>NZ_JAAGLY010000009.1 GCF_010548375.1 Streptomyces sp. SID13726 | reverse complement strand
CCCCTCCCGCACCGGCGGCGGTCCCGCGCGCGGGACCGGTGCTCCCCCGCCCCGTTCCGGCGGCCCCCGCTCCGCGCCGGGCACCCGCAACACGACCCGTTCCGGCAGCGGCAGCCGACCCGCGCCCCGCAGCGGTACCGGCCGCCCCGCCCCCAGGAACACCGGCACCGGACGCCGTCCCGCGAATCCGCGGCTGCTCCGGCAGCGGCTGTTCGTCTTCGTCGTGGTGACCCTGCTGGTGGCGCTCGGCATCGCCGCGGCCCAGGGCTGCGAGGGACCGTCGCGCGGACTCGGCGGCGACAGCGGCGTCGTACGGGATCAGCGGCACGGGCAGGTGCACACGCCGTCGGACCACGCGCCGCGGCAGCGGTCGGCGGGCGACGGCACCGACTGAGGCCTCCCACCTACGGGCCCGGCCCCGGTCTCCCTCTTACGGGCCCGGCCAAGGTCTCCCCCTGGCGGGTCGACCAAGGTCTCGCCCTCATACGGCCCGCCCCGGGTTCAGCCCTGCGGTCGCCCCGTCGCCACCGCGTAGAAGGCGACCGCGGCCGCCGCGCCCACGTTCAGGGAGTCGACGCCGTGGGCCATCGGGATGCGGACCCATTCGTCGGCGGCGACCAAGGCCTGGGTGGTGAGGCCGTCGCCCTCGGCGCCGAGCATCAGGGCGACCCGGTCCATCTTGTGCGGGGCGGCCTCGTCGAGGGTCTTGGCCTTGGCGTCGGGGGTGAGGGCGAGGAGGGTGAAGCCGGCCTCGCGGACCGACTCCAGGCCCTTGGGCCAGGTGTCGAGACGGGCGTAGGGCACCGAGAAGACCGCGCCCATCGAGACCTTGACGCTACGGCGGTACAGCGGGTCGGCGCAGTCCGGTGACAGCAGGACCGCGTCCATGCCCAGGGCCGCCGCAGAGCGGAAGATCGCGCCGATGTTGGTGTGGTCGTTCACGGATTCCATGACCACGACCCGGCGGGCGGTCTGGAGCAGCTCGGCCGCCGTGGGCAGCGGTTTGCGCTGCATGGAGGCGAGGGCGCCGCGGTGCACGTGGTAGCCGGTGACCTGTTCGGCGAGTTCCGGGCTGACGGCGTACACCGGGGCGGGGAGTTCGTCGATGACGTCGCGCATGACGTCGACCCACTTGGCGGACAGCAGCATGGAGCGCATCTCGTAGCCCGCGTCCTTGGCCCGCCGGATGACTTTCTCGCCCTCGGCGATGAACAGGCCCTCGGCGGGTTCGCGTTTGCGGCGCAGTTCGACGTCGGTCAGGCCCGTGTAGTCGTGCAGGCGCGGGTCGTCGGGGTCATCGACGGTGATGAGATCGGCCACAGGGTGATACTGCCTTGTCCTGGGTGTGGTGCCAACGGCTTGGGAGGGGTGTGTTACCCCGGGTTACGCCAATGTCTTCGGGCCTACGGCGACGACCTCGCCGATGACGATGACCGCGGGGGGCTTCACGCCCTCGGCGCGGACCACGTCGGCGACCGTCGCCAGGGTCGCGTCGACCCGGCGCTGGGCGGCGGTGGTGCCCTCCTGGACCAGCGCGACGGGCAGGTCGGGGGACTTGCCGTGCGCGACGAGCGTCTCGGCGATCCGGCCGATCTTGTCGACGCCCATCAGGATCACCAGCGTGCCGGTGAGCTTGGCGAGCGAGGGCCAGTCGACCAGGGAGCGCTCGTCGTCGGGGGCCACATGCCCGCTGACCACGGTGAACTCATGGGCGACCCCGCGGTGGGTGACCGGGATGCCGGCCGCGCCCGGGACCGAGATGGAGCTGGAGATGCCGGGGACGACGGTGCAGGGGATGCCGACGTCGGCCAGCGCCTGTACCTCCTCCATGCCGCGGCCGTAGACGAAGGGGTCCCCGCCCTTCAGCCGTACGACCGACTTGCCCTGCTTCGCGTGCTCGATCAGGGCGTTGTTGATGGCCTCCTGGGCCATGTAGCGGCCGTAGGGGATCTTCGCCGCGTCGATCACCTCGACGTGCGGCGGGAGTTCGGCGAGGAGGTCGCGGGGGCCGAGGCGGTCGGCGATGACCACGTCGGCCTCGGCGAGGAGGCGGCGGCCGCGGACGGTGATCAGGTCCGGGTCGCCGGGGCCGCCGCCGACAAGCGCGACGCCGGGGGTGCGGGTGCGGTGGTGGGGGGCGACCAGGGTGCCGTCGCGCAGGCCCTCGACGACCGCGTCGCGGATGGCGGCGGTGTGGCGGGGGTCGCGGCCCTTGGCGTCCGTGGTGAGCACGGCGACGGTGACGCCCTCGCTGTGGCCCGTCGCCGGGGTCCAGGCGGTGGCCGCGTCGGCGTCGTCGGAGCGGACGCACCAGACGCGGTGTCGCTCGGCCTCGGCGGAGGCCAGGGTGTTCGCCTGCGTGTCACCGGTGGCGATCAGCGCGTACCAGGCGCCTTCGAGGTCGCCCTCCTCGTACGGCCGCCGCTGCCAGCTGATCTCGCCCGCGTCCGCCATCGCCTCGACGGAGGGGGTGACCTCCGGGGAGACGAGAAGGATCTCCGCGCCCGCCGCGATGAGGGCCGGGAGGCGGCGCTGGGCCACCTGGCCGCCGCCGAGGACGACGACCTTGCGGCCGGTGAGGCGGAGGCCTACGGGGTAGGCGGGGTTCTCGGCCATGAGGGGCGGCTCCTCTTTACGGCAGTGCAGTGGCCCTGACGTGCGAATTTTACGGGGTGGGCGGGGAGGACGGCGCGGGTGTCCGGTGGCTGGGCTTCGTCGCCCGGGCGGGAGAGGGACACGGCGACACAGGCGAGGGGGCTCGGGGACGGCGTCCCCGAGCCCCCTCCTCGCGGCTACTTCTCGGTGACCCCTGCGGAGTCGAAGGTCGCCACCTCGTGCATCGCCCGGGCCGTGCTCTGGACCAGGGGAAGGGCCAGCAGTGCGCCCGTGCCCTCGCCCAGGCGGAGGTCGAGGTCGACCAGGGGGCGCAGGCCGAGTTTGTTGAGGGCGGCCACGTGGCCGGGTTCCGCGCTGCGGTGGCCCGCGATGCAGGCCGCGAGGACCTCGGGGGCGATGGCACGGGCGACCAGGGCGGCGGCACCGGCGCTGACGCCGTCCAGGATGACCGGGGTGCGCAGGGAGGCTCCGCCCAGCAACAGGCCCACCATCGCGGCGTGTTCGAAGCCACCGATGGCGGCCAGTACGCCGATGGGATCGGCCGGGTCCGGGCTGTGGAGCTCGATCGCGCGGCGGACGACCTCGGTCTTGCGGGCGAGGGTCTCGTCGTTGATGCCGGTGCCGCGACCGGTGACCTCGGCGGGGTCGGTGCCCGTGAAGACCGAGATCAGAGCGGCGGACGCTGTGGTGTTCGCGATGCCCATCTCACCTGTGAGGAGGGCCTTGTTGCCGGCGGCGACGAGGTCGCGGGCCGTCTCGATGCCCACCTCGATGGCCTGCTTGGCCTCCTCGCGGCTCATCGCGGGACCGGTGGTCATGTCCGACGTGCCGGCCCGGATCTTGCGGGGCAACAGCCCGGGCGTGGCCGGGAGTTCGGCCGCGACGCCGACGTCCACCACGCACACCTCGGCGCCCACCTGACCGGCGAAGGCGTTGCAAACTGCGCCGCCGCCGAGGAAGTTGGCGACCATCTGGGCCGTCACCTCCTGCGGCCAGGGGGTGACGCCCTGGGCGTGCACACCGTGGTCGCCGGCGAAGATCGCGACGGCCGCGGGCTCCGGGATCGGCGGCGGGCACTGCCGCGAAAGCCCGGACAGCTGGGCGGAGATGATCTCCAGCATGCCGAGCGAACCCGGCGGCTTCGTCATCCGCTTCTGCCGCTCCCAGGCCTCGCCGAGCGCCTTGGCGTCCAGCGGGCGGATCTGCGCGACGGTCTCGCCGAGCAGGTCGTGCGGCTCCTCGCCGGGCAGGGCGCGACGGCCGTACGTCTCCTCGTGCACGACCCACGACAGCGGGCGCCGCTTGGACCAGCCGGCCTGCATCAGCTCGGGCTCGTCCGGGAACTCGTCGACGTACCCGACGCACAGGTAGGCGATGACTTCGAGGTGCTCGGGCAGCCCCAGCGCGCGGACCATCTCGCGCTCGTCGAAGAAGCTGACCCAGCCGACGCCCAGGCCTTCGGCGCGGGCGGCGAGCCAGAGGTTCTCGACGGCGAGCGCGGCGGAGTACGGGGCCATCTGCGGCTGGGTGTGCCGGCCGAGGGTGTGGCGGCCGCCGCGCGTGGGATCGGCGGTGACGACGATGTTCACCGGGGTGTCGAGGATGGCCTCGATCTTCAGTTCCTTGAACTGCTTGGCCCGGCCCTTGGGCAGCGACTTGGCGTACGCGTCGCGCTGGCGCTGGGCGAGTTCGTGCATCGCGCCGCGGGTCTCGGCGGAGCGGATGACGACGAAGTCCCAGGGCTGCGAGTGGCCCACGGAGGGCGCGGTGTGCGCGGCCTCCAGCACCCGGAGCAGCACCTCGTGCGGGATCGGGTCGCTGCGGAAGCCGTTGCGGATGTCCCGGCGCTCCCGCATGACCTTGAGAACGGCCTCGCGCTCGGCGTCGTCGTAGGCGGGCGCGGCGGGACCCGTGGACTGGCGTGCTTCTTCCACGGGGGCCGTGCTCACTTCTTCCTGGACCTGCTGGACGTGCTGGTCTCCCTGGACCTGCTGGACGTCCTGGTCTTCCTGATCGGCCGCTCTGGTGTCCAAGTCGTCGGCCTGCTGTACGAGTTCGGCGTCGGCGTCGGCCTCGCGGGGGGCCGGGACCACCGGCTGCTGTCCGTCGTCCACGGGCAGCCGCAAGGGGTGCGGCGGGGTCGGCGCGAGGTGCGGGGTGGTCGGCACCTGACCGTCCACGGGCACGAACTCGCCGAGCGGCTGGCCCGGTTGAGGCTCGGTGGGCACCCCGGCGGGCAGCACCACGGGCACCTCGGCGGCTGCGGCGTCGGCGAACTGCGGCTGGGCGTCGGGAAGTTCGGCGGGCAGCGGCTGCGGGCCCTGCGGCGCCTGGTCCGGGATGGCCGTGACGTCCTCCGGTGCGGTGGGGGCCGACAGGGGCTGCGCTTCGGGGGCCGGGTCCATCGGCTGTACGTCGACGGCGGCCGGCTCCGCGGCGACGGGCTCGGCGGAGTCCGGGGCCGGGAGGAGGTGGGGGTCCTGCGGGCCCGCTACGGGCAGGGTGTCCGGGGCGGACTCCTGGGCCTGCTCCGGGGCCGGTACCGGCTGCTCGGCCTGCGGCTCGGGAAGCGGGGCGGCGACGGCGTCCTCGGCGGGGACCTCCGTGGGCTGCGGGGCCTGCTCGGGCTCCACCGCCTCCGGGAGGGCTACGGCTTCGGGGGCATCCGGGGCGGACTCGGCGACGGGCATCTCACCGGGGAGCGCGGCTTCCGGACCGGCGAGTTCCGCAGCGAGGGGCGCGGCTTCCTCGGTCGGCGGTGCGGCTTCCGGAGTGGCGACGGCGCCCTCGGACTCGGGCAGCGCGTCCGTCTCCTCGGCGGCGACGGGTTCCTCAGCAGCGGCCAGCACCTGAGCGGCGTCCGTCTCCGCAGACAGGCCCGCGTCCTCGACAACGACCGTTTCCGGCACGTCGGCGGCCTGCGGGGCCTCCTCGGCATCAGCGACCTGGCCGTCCGTGGGCGACTCGGCTCCGGCGATCTCCACCTCTGGCACGACAGCCTCGGCGACCGGCTCCACGACCTCGGGAGCAACGGCATCCGGAACAGCGGCCTCGGGAGCGGGCGTCCCCTCGACAGCCACGGCCTCCGGCAGGGGCTCCTCCGCAGCGGGAGCGGCCTCGGCCACGTCTCCAGCCTGTACGTCCTCGGTCACCGGCACGGCTTCGGCGGCCTCGGCGGCGTCCTCCGCCACGACCTGTGCCGCGTCCGCCACGACCTGTGCCGCGTCGAGCGCGACGCCCTCCCCCGGCACCTCACCCAAGGCAGCGTCCGGCACGGACCCGTCCCCCGGCACCTGCCCCGCGCCCAGGTCGGCTCCCTCGACCGACCCCTGCTCGGCAGCCGGATCCACGGCGGCGACAGGCACAGACCCGTCCCCCGAGTCGCCCCCGTCCTCCAGAACCTGCCCGGTTCCAGGAGCGGGCACCTCGGCGGGCTCCGGGGCGTAGGCCCCCTCGGCGGCCACCGGCGCCTCCGTCGGCACCTCGTACCCCGCGGCGCCGGCCTCGGACGCCAGCCGGGCCACCGCGGCCTGCGCGGCGCCCACCGGCTCCGGGGCCGGAACAACCGTTTCGGCAGCCTGGGCCACCGTGCTCACCGGCGTCTGGACGGCGGCCTGGGAGGGCGCGCCCCACGGGACCGCGCCCTGCGGCTGGGGGGCGTCGAAGTACTCGGTGCCCGGCGCGGCCACGGCGGGCTGGCGTACCGGCGCGCCCGCGGGGCCGCGGTCGGCGAGGGAGCGGACCGGGCTCGCGGAGGCGTCGGGGATCGGCGGGCCGAGGTGCAGGGGCCGACGGGGCGTGATGGGCGGGATCGGCGTCGACGGGGCCCGGGCCGTGCGGACCGCGCTGAGGTCGTGCGCGCCGCTGTCGCGCCCGGACATCTCGTGCGGGCCGGGCTCGTGGACGGCGTCGACGACCGGCTCCGGTGCGGGCGGGGCGACCTCGTTGCCCCAGGGGCTCTGGGCGCCCGGCAGCAGCAACAGGTCTTCGTCCTCGGCGGTGGTCTCGGAGAGGTAGGTGTACGCACCCGGCGCGGGGACGCCCGGCTGTTCCACCATGCCTGCGTTCTCCGGCAGTCCCTCGCCCGGGACCTGGCCGGTGTCGGTCATGCGTACCCCTCGCCCATCGGTTAGTGCTTCTACGACCAGCTCACCGGGGACGGCGCACCGACCGCCCCCGTAGTGAAGAACGAGCGTGCGTGCCCAGCGGCACGAACGGCCCGCCGAGAAAGACGACAAAGCCATTAACTGGCATTGTCCCGGCCGTTCGGCCGTCGCGACAGCTTGATCCGCGACGGTCTGCTGTGGACTGCGCCACGTTGCGCGTCCTCCGGTTCCGCCGTACCACACCTGCCCCAAAACGGGCGCGCTTTCCGGACATTGACGAACGAAGTGCCGGTCCACCCGGTGCGGTACAACGGTCGGCCAGCCTACCGCGAGCAGTACGACAACAGGATCACCGGGACGGTGATCCGAGGGCCGACAGGGTCAGGCCGTACGGTCCGGGAGAACCCCGCTGAGCAGGAACGCGACACTCCGTTCCGTCTCCGTCCAGGCCCTGGTGTCGAGTTCGACGGACTGGAGGAGGGCGCACTCGACCCGGTAGCCGTGCTCGGTGAGGTCCCGGCCGAGGAGTTCGGCCTCGTCACGGGTGGCCGCGTGGGCGACGATGCGCTGCGGACGCCGGTCCGCGACCGCGGAGACCACGGCGAGGCCCCCGCCGCCGACACGGACGACGTCGGGCTCGGGGAGGTTCTCCAGGACGTGCGGGGCGATGCCGGGGACGATCTGGAGCTGGAGTCCGAAGGCGCGCGCGTTGGCCTCGGTGCGCTCGCAGGCCCGCAGATCGCGGTCGACGGCGATGACGGCGGCCCCGGCCCGGGCGGCCTCGGTGGCGAAGGCGCCGCTGCCGCAGCCGATGTCCCAGACCAGGTCCCCGACGCGCGGGCCGAGCCGGGCGAGTTGGGCCGCGCGGAGCGGTTCCAGTTCGCCTTCGCCCATGAGACCGCCGTACGCCTCGGCGGGCAGGGTCCAGCCGCGCGGGGCCGCGGACGGGTCACGGCCGGCGATCCAGCCGCCGCCGTCCGTCACGGTGGCGGTTCCGCCGATGACGATCACGAGGTTGGGGTCGCGCCAGGTGTGGTCGGCGGCCTTGTCGGAGGTGACGACGGTGACCTGCTCGCGGTCGGTGCCCAGTTCCTCGCAGATGACGAAGGTGCGGTGGACGCCCTCCATCAGCAGGCCGAGTTCGGCGGGGCCCGCGCCGGGTGAGGTGAGGACGGCGACCTTGGTGTGGGCCCGGCACACGTTCACCGCGCGTCGCAGGGTGCGCCGGTGTGCGACGACCACCTGGGCGTCGTCCCAGGCCATACCGGCGCGGGCGAAGGCGGCGGCGACCGAGGAGACCCCGGGGACGACCTCGACCTCCAGGCCGAACTCGGGTGCGCGCAGGGTCCGTACGACTCCGAAGAACCCGGGATCGCCGTCGGCGAGCACGACCGCGGTGCCGCGGTGGCCGGTGATGCGGCGGGCGGCGAGGGCGACGCTGCCGAGGCGGATGCGCTCGGCGGCGGGCGGCACCTCGGGGAGTGCCAGGTGGTGCGCGGCGCCCGCCACGAGCGTGGCGGCGCCGAGGGCGGCGCGTGCCGCGGCGGTCAGCGGCGAGCCGTCCCAGCCGATCACCGTGACCCGGTCGGCCATCTTCTCTCAGTCTCCAGGAGTGTGCGCAGGTGGTCGTCGGGAGGTTACCCGGTACGACGGGGAAGCGCTTTCGTCGGGCTGGGACGGGATCCGGTCAGTTCCAGTCCGAGTACGTCGTGAAGTCACCGCTGTCGGCCAGCTGCTCGCCCGCACCCTCGATGTCCTCGGGCAGCAGGCTCCACACGATGAAGTCGGTGCGGACGTCGGTCCAGGTGCCGTCCTCGGTGCGATGGTGCGCTATGCAGGCGTTGCGCAGGACGCCCTCGCTGATGCAGCCGATCTTCTGGGCGACCTGCTGGGACGCGGTGTTGTCGGCCGCCGTGCGCAACTCGATGCGCTCGAGCTTCTGGTCGCCGAAGAGCCACTGCGCGGTGGCGAGCGCCGCCTCGGAGGCGTACCCCTCGCCGCGGGCCCAGGGGGCGATGATGTACGACAGCTCGGTGGACCGGACGTGCCAGTTGGTCCTGGCGAGCTGGACGATGCCGACCAGGCGCTGGGTGAGGAACTCGGTGACGGCGAGGTCGATTCCGCGGCCCGCCTCGCGTTCGGTGGGCGCGTACTCGGTGATCCAGCCGCGCGCCTGCTCCTCGGTGTAGGGCTGGGGGACGTCGGTCCAGGCCCCGACCTGCTCGTCGTTCATCATCTCGGCCAGCGCGGGCACGTCGTCCTCATCGAGAGGACGCAGCACCAACCGCTCCGTGCTGATGGAGATGTTGGGGAAGGTGCCAGTCATGCGCCGCTCCGTAATCGTCGGAAACCTTCAGGGCCTGCGAACTGCCCAGCATGCAGCATGGAGGCACGCGACCGCACCACAGGGTCCACTCCATGTGACGGAGCGGACCCTGTCCGCTGTGGCCGTGTCTCAGAAGGACGTCTCTCAGAAGGAGGCGATGACGGAGCCGTCGTACTTGTCCTCGATGAACTTCTTGACCTCGGCGGAGGTGAGGAGCTTCGCGAGCTTCTCGACCCGCGGGTCGTCCTCGTTGCCGTCCTTCACCGCGAGGAAGTTGCCGTACGGGTTGTCCTTGGCGGACTCCAGCACGAGGGCGTCGTCGGCGGGCTTGAGGTCGGCCTCGATGGCGTAGTTGCCGTTGATGACGGCCGCGTCGACGTCGTCCAGGGAGCGCGGGGTCTGGGCCGCCTCCAGCTCCTTGAACTTGAGGTTCTTCGGGTTCTTCGCGATGTCCGAGGGGGTCGCCTCGTTGCCCACGCCGTCCTTGAGGGTGATGATCCCGTTGGCGTCGAGGAGCTTGAGGGCACGGGCCTCGTTGACGCTGTCGTTCGGGACGGCGATCGTCGCACCGCTCTTGAGGGCGTCCGCGCTCTTGACCTTGTTGGAGTAGAGGCCGAGCGGCTCCAGGTGGACCGTGACGACGGGCACGATGTGGGTGCCGTTCTTCTTGTTGAAGTCGTCGAGGTACGGCTGGTTCTGGAAGTAGTTGGCGTCGACCGAGCCGTCCTCCGTCGCCGTGTTCGGCGTGACGTAGTCGGTGAACTCCTTGACCTCCAGGTCGAGTCCGGCCTTCTTCGCCAGGTTCTCCTTGATGTAGTTCAGGATCTCGGCGTGCGGGGTCGGGCTCGCGGCGACGACCAGCGGGCCGCTGGTGTCGGAGGCGGAGTCCGAGCCGGACGAACCGCAGGCGCCGAGGCCGAAGGTGAGGGCTCCGGCGGCGAGGACGGCGGTGGTGAGCTTTGCGGTGTTACGCACGAAAAGTGCCTTTCCTTTTGGGTGCAGCGATCCCGCGAAGGGTGTGCGGGGTGTCTCAGACGGTCTTGGTGTCCGCCGTCGCGGCCTTCAGCAGCCGCAGTCTCGGCGCCGGGCCCGATGTCCCGCCCCGGCTGTGCAGCGAGCGGGCCGCGTAGTCGCCGGCGAACTGGATGAGCGAGATGACGACGGCGAGGATCGCGACGGTGATCCACATGAGCTGGGTCTCGAAGCGCTGGTAGCCGTAACGGATGGCGATGTCGCCGAGGCCGCCCGCGCCGACCGTGCCTGCCATCGCGGAGTAGCCGATGAGGGCGACGATCGTGGTGGTGGTGCTGGCGATCAGCGAGGGCAGCGCCTCCGGTACGAGGACCTTGCGGACGACGGTCCAGGTGTTGCCGCCCATCGACTGCACGGCCTCCACGAGCCCGCCGTCCACTTCCCGGACAGCCGTCTCGACCAGGCGCGCGAAGAACGGGATGGCCCCGATGGCGAGCGGCACGATGGCGGCCTCGCGGCCGATGGTCGTGCCGGTGATCGAGCGGGTGAAGCCCATCAGCGCGACCATCAGGATGATGAACGGCATCGAGCGGGCGACGTTCACGACCTGCCCGATGACCTTGTTCGCGACGACGTTCTGGAGGAGCCCGCCCCGGTCGGTGAGGACGAGGAGGACGCCGAGCGGAAGGCCGCCCACGACGGCGATGACCGTGGACCAGCCCACCATGTAGAGGGTGTCCCAACACGCCTGCTCCAGCAGGGGCTGCATCTCGGACCAGGTCACTTGGCACCTTCCTTCACCAGCTGGGGCTCACCGACGACGTCGATCTGGAGGCCCTGCTCGCGCAGGAAGCCGACCGGTACGACGTTGTCCTCGTAGCGGCCGGGCAGTTCGATGCGCATCCGGCCGACCTGGAGGCCGCCGACGGTGTCGATGGCCGCGCCGAGGATCGAGATGTCGATGTTGTAGGTGCGGGACAGCTGGGAGATGACCGGCTGGGTGGCCGCCTCGCCCTGGAAGGTGACGTCGAGGACGGTCCGGTCCTCGCCGGTGGCCTCGCCGCCGACGGGGAAGAGGGCGGAGGCCAGCTCGGAGCCGGGGGTGGCGAGCAGTTCGCTGACCGTGCCGGACTCGACGACGCGGCCGTTCTCCATCAGGGCGGCCGAGTCGCAGATCGACTTCACGACGTCCATCTCGTGGGTGATGAGCAGGACGGTGAGCCCCAGCTGCCGGTTCAGGTCGCGCAGCAGCTGGAGGATCGAGCGGGTGGTCTCCGGGTCGAGGGCGCTGGTGGCCTCGTCGGAGAGCAGGACCTTGGGGTCGCCGGCCAGGGCGCGGGCGATGCCGACGCGCTGCTTCTGGCCGCCGGAGAGCTGGGCCGGGTAGGCGCCCGCCTTGTCGGCGAGTCCGACCAGGTCCAGCAGTTCGAGCGCCTTGCGGGAGCGCTCCTTGCCGGACTTCCCGAGGATCTCCAGGGGCAGCTCGACGTTGTCCTGGACGGTCCGGGTGGACAGCAGGTTGAAGTGCTGGAAGACCATGCCGATACGGCTGCGCGCCCGCCGCAGTTCCCGGCCCGCGCGCGGTCCGCGTCCGGCCAGGGCGGTGAGGTCCTGTCCGGCGACCGTGACCGTGCCGGCGGTGGGACGCTCCAGCAGGTTGACGCAGCGGATGAGGGAGGACTTGCCGGCACCGGACTGGCCGATGACGCCGTACACCTCGCCCTCGCGGACATGGAGATCGACGCCGTCCAGGGCGGTGACCTCACGGCCGCGCGAGCGGTAGACCTTGGTCAGGCCTGTTGTCGTGATCACTGGGTTTCCGTCACTGTCGAGTACGCGGGCGTGGGTGTGCCCTGGTACGGGAGGGAAGTCGTGCGCGGGCACAGGGGTCTCGTACGGCGTTCAGCGCGTACGGACGTGCCAGGGGGGTGCGAAGGCCTCTAGCAGGCGCACATTCGACACATACAACGAGCACCGGGCGTCATGGTCGCCTCGGTCGCAAGGGTGCGGCAGCTCGTCGTGGTCATGCGATCAGTAAAGCAGAAGTATGGGAGTGACCAAGAACCGCTGTCCGTATGACGGACAGCGGTGGACAGGCCGTCAGGCGCGGTCGGAGATCTCCACTCCCCCGTCGGTGACCAGCACCGACAGGGCCGACAGGTCCTCGACGACGAGATCGGCGTCGAGCTCGTGGGCCTGGTGGGTTGTGGTCAAGGCCACGGTGGTCATACCGGCGGCGCGACCTGCGCGCAGACCCGCGGGAGCGTCCTCGAGGACGACACAGCGGGTCGGGTCGACACCGAGTTCCCTGGCCGCGAGGAGGTAGGGCTCGGGGTCGGGCTTGCCGCGGGTGACGTCGTCGGCGGCGATCAGCGTCTTGGGCAGGATGCCGACCGCTTCGAGGCGGGCCTCGGCGAGACGGCGGGTGGCGGAGGTGACCACGGCCCAGCGGTCGGCGGGCAGCGCGCCGAGGAGAGCCTTGGTGCCGGGCAGCAGGTGGACACCGCCGTTGGGCACGTCCTCCACCTCCAGCAGCTCGATCCTCGCGACCGCCTCCGGTACGACGTCGGCGGGGAGCAGGTCGGCGGCTATCTCGACGGCGGGGCGGCCGTGCAGTTCGACCCGCGCGAAGGCCTCGGCGGTGATGCCGTACTCCTCGGCCCAGCGCGTCCAGCAGCGGTGGACGGATTCGAGGGAGGAGACGAGGGTTCCGTCGTTGTCGAACAGGAGGGCTTCGGCATGGATCTTCATGGCTTCGACCCTACGGTGCCGGGTGGGGGCGGCGGCATCAGGCCTTTTGGGCCGTAATAGGCTCGCCGCATGTTTGATGCCCTGACGCTGGTGACCGGCGTCGCCGCGCTTCTGCTCGCCGCGTGGTGCGGCTGGGCGGCCTACCGCGACCAGCCGACCAAGGACTGGCACTTCATCGGGATGGCCGTCGTCTCCGTGCTGGCGCTGGTGCAGCTGGTGGTCGGGATCGTGCAGCTCGCGCGGGGCGAGAAGCCGGAGCAGGGTACGACGATCTTCGTCGCCTATCTGCTGGGGGCGTTCGCGTGTGTGCCGGCGGCGGGGTTCATGTCGCTCGCGGAGCGGACGCGGTGGGGATCGGTGACGGTTGCCGCCGGCGGTGTGGTGCTGGCCGTTCTGGAGGTGCGGCTCTATGACATCTGGGGAAGCTGAGGCGGGTCGGCGACGGCTGACCAGTGGGCCGGGCACGCTGCTCGTCTGGTTGTACGGCGTGATGGTGGTGGGGGCGGTGTCGCGGTCCGCCGTGCAGATCTCCACCGAGTTCGACCATGCGCCGCTCGCGTATTCGCTGTCCGCGGTGGCGGGGGTGGTCTACGGGTTCATCACGTACTCGCTGGTGCGGGGCGGGGAGACCGCGCGCAAGGCGGCGCTGGTGTGCTGTGTCGTCGAGCTGCTGGGGGTGTTGACGGTGGGCACCTGGACGCTGGTCGAGCCGTCGGCGTTCCCGGACGCGACAGTGTGGTCGGACTTCGGGATCGGGTATCTGTTCATTCCCGTGCTGCTGCCGCTTTCCGCCATTTACTGGTTGCGGAAGGGTGCGCCCACCGGGGATGCCGCCTGAGGTCTGCCGGGCGGCATCCGGCCGGATTTGGCTGGTCGCGCAGTTCCCCGCGCCCCTGGGTGGGTGATCAAGCCGTGGCTGCGTATGCGCCCGCCGGCTTCTCCAGGACGATCATCGGGACGCCGTCCGCGCCCTCCGAGGTACCCACCGTCTGGTAGCCGACCTTGCGGTACAGGCGGAGGTTGCCCTCGCTGCGGTGGCCGGTGAAGAGGCGGAAGCTGGTGGCGCCGCGCTCTCCCGCGAGGGCGGATTCCGCCGCACGGAGGAGACGGGCGCCGATTCCGTGGCCCTGGAGGCGGGGGTGGACGCAGAGTTTGCCGATGGCGGCCGAGCCGTCCTCGGTGACATGGCCGCGGACCGAGCCAACCACCTCCTCGCCCAGGCGGGCGACGAAGACGCAGTCCGAGGCCACCTCCGCACGGACCGAGTCCAGGCTCTGGACGAGCGGATCGATGCGGTAGTTGCCGTACAGCGCCGCCTCACTCTGGAAGCACAGGTACTGCAGCCTGAAGATCTGCTCCGCGTCCTGCTCGGCCGCCGCAGAGATGGTCACGCTCATGCCCATGTGCGCACGCCTCCCGCTCACCTGATCGCCTGTTGTCCCCCACTCCTATCCCCGCGCCCGGCGTGTCGCAACCTCCGGTGTGAGCAATCTGCGAAGACAACCGAGACATCTGGAGCGTTCCGGACCGAGACTTCCCTGTGAGATACCCAACTCACCCGCGATCTCCCGGTACGTGAGGTCTCTCGGGGAGAGCAGGGCGGCCATGAGGGAGGGGCAGCGGCCGGGCAGCCGACGCACCGCGTCGTACAGGGCCCGGCGGCGGGCCGCGGCCAGGGTGAGCTCTTCGGGGGTCCGGCCGTCGTCGGCCGCGGGCTCGGTGTCGTACGGCTGCTCGCGTCGGGTCGTACGACGGCTGCGGCGGGACTCGGAGCGGACCGCGCGGCGGAGCCAGCCGGGCGGGTCCAGCGGCGGGCCCTGGGTCTCCAGGTGCTCCAGGAGGCGGAGCCAGACCGCCTGTTCCAGGTCGCCCGGTTCCGTACCGGTGGCATGTGCCTCGGCGGAGGCCTCGGCGGTGAGCAGCGGGCGCAGGGTGGTGACCAAGTCGTGCGTCATATGCGCTACGACACGGCCGCCCGGGCTCTGGGTTGCCCGGGCGGCCGGAAGTCACCCCATCCGGGGCCGGACGGCTCAGCCGTTGACGGAGCCGGACAGGTCAGCCGTTGGCGAAGTCCGCGCGGGCGAGGACGCCGGTGTCCGCGTTGTCGGTGAAGACGCCGTCGATGCCGGTGGCGAAGTACCTCTTGAAGGCGCCGAAGGCGTCCCCGTAGGCGTCCGCGTCCGTGCCCTTGCGGTACTCCAGCGGCAGGAAGGGGTTCTCGTTGCGCATGGTGTACGGGTGGAGGATCAGGCCCACCTTGTGCGCGTCGGCGACCAGGGTCGTCTCCTTGTCGAGGCTGCCGTCGGCCTTCTTGGTGATGACCAGGTCGAGCGTCGGGCCGATGCCCTGGGCGTAGCCGGCGATCTCCCTGAGGCCCTTGGGGGTGATCAGGTCGGCGACGGTGCGCGGGTCGCCGGTCTCGACGAAGTCCCAGGGGCGGGTGTTCGCGGCGGACAGCAGCACGACCAGGGGGTTGTCGACCAGCTTGTTCAGGCGCTGGATGCTGGTCGGCTCGAAGGACTGGAGGATGACCGGGGAGTTCCGCTTGTCCTTGCCGTGCTTGTGCAGCAGCTTCGCGACCCGCTCCTCAAGGCCGAGGCCGAGCTTGCGGAAGTAGGTGGGGTGCTTGGTCTCGGGGTAGATCCAGACCTGCTTGCCGCGCTTGCGGGTCTGCTCGTCCTGCCACTTCAGGACCTCCTCGAAGGTGGGGATCTCCCAGCGGCCGTCGTAGAGCGTGTTGTGCGGGCGGTTGGCCGGGATGCGCTCGATCGCGCGGAGCGTCTTGAGCTCGGCGAGCGTGAAGTCCTCGGTGAACCAGCCGGTGGTGGAGACCCCGTCGAGCAGCTTGGTCTTCTTACGGTCGGCGAACTCCTTGTGGTCGGCGACGTCCGTGGTGCCGCCGATCTCCGGCTCGTGCCGGCAGACGATGTGGCCGTCCCTGGTGGGGACGAGGTCACCGGCCTCGACGATGTCGGCGCCCAGGTCGAGGGCGAGCTGGTAGGAGCCGAAGGTGTGCTCGGGGCGGTAGCCGCTGGCACCCCGGTGGCCGATGATCGTCGGCACGGGCAGGCTCTTCAGCCCGCCGCCGTGTCCGTGCCCCGCCGACCCGGCCGCTCTCGCCGTACCGGAGAGGCCCAGGACCGCTCCCCCGGCGCCGAACACCGCGGCTCCGAGGAGCGCCCGTCGTCCGGTGCCGTCCGTCTGCTCGTCCTGCGATCCCATGTGGACCCCTCTCCTGCCGTCGCCTCTTCGATGCGGGCTGATCGTAGGTGCGTGTCCATGACGGACGGGAGACCTCCGACGGAACACGCGGGTGACGCGGGATGTCGTATGGGAACAGATGTCTGACGACTCGTCGGCTTCGGGGCGATGAGCCGGGGTAGGCGCTGTTTCGAGGCGTCTGTCACATCGTTCCGCTCAGGTTTCCGGGGTGCGACGCGGACCCGCCGCAGGTAAACGAGCGTCAACAGTGCGTAAGACCTCGGTGAACCCCGGGTACTCGATGTGCACGATCCCCCGGCGCGCGAGTAATGTCCTCACCTGCACAGACTCATACAGTTTCCCTGGCCGTTCTCTTGACACCGGAGGGCCCGTTGTCCCGCTTCGCGCTCATCAAGGCAGTGCTCGGACCGATCATGCGCCTGATGTTCCGCCCACAGGTGGAGGGCGCGGAGCACATCCCGGGCGACGGTCCGGTCATCCTGGCCGGCAACCACCTGACCTTCATCGACTCGATGATCCTTCCGCTGGTGTGCGACCGGCAGGTGTTCTTCATCGGCAAGGACGAGTACGTCACCGGGCAGAGCCTCAAGGGCAGGCTCATGGCCTGGTTCTTCACCGGCGTCGGCATGATCCCGGTGGACCGGGACGGCGGCCGTGGTGGTGTGGCCGCGCTGATGACCGGGCGGCGGGTCCTCGAAGAGGGCAAGGTCTTCGGGATCTACCCCGAGGGCACACGGTCGCCCGACGGGCGGCTGTACCGGGGACGGACCGGCATCGCCCGCCTGACCCTGATGACGGGCGCGCCCGTGGTCCCCTTCGCCATGATCGGTACGGACAAGTTGCAGCCGGGTGGGGCGGGGATGCCGCGGCCCGGGCGGGTGACGGTTCGGTTCGGTGAGGCGATGGAGTTCTCCCGCTACGACGGCATGGACCGGGATCGGTATGTGCTGCGGGCTGTCACGGACTCTGTGATGACCGAGGTCATGCGGTTGTCCGGGCAGGAGTACGTGGACATGTATGCGACCAAGGCGAAGGCCGCGTAGCCGGTTCGTCGTCGGGTGCGGGTGCGGGGGGCTTCTCGCGCGGTTCCCCGCGCCCCTAAGAACCCAACCGTTGGTTCTTCAGCATGAACCAGGCTGCCACCGCTGTTGCGAGCAGGACCGCTGCTCCCGCGCCCGCGGCGATGGTCAGGCCGTCCACAAAGGCTTCCCGGGCTGACGCCAGTAGGTCCTGAGCCGTGTTCGACGGCATCCGGGACGCTGCTTCCACCGCACCGCCCAGCGACTCGTGTGCGCCCTCCGGGGTACCTGCGGGAGCCGCGAAGCCCCGGTACACACCCGTCACGATCGAGCCGAGGACCGCGATGCCCAGGGCCGCGCCCAGTTCGTACGCCGTCTCCGAGACCGCCGATGCCGAGCCCGCCTGCTCCTTCGGTACGGAGGACAGGATCACGTCGGCCGTCACCGTGAAGGAGAAGCCGGCGCCCACGCCGACCATCAGGAGGGCGGCGCCCAGCAGGGGGTAGCCCGTGGACTGGTCGATCACGGTCAGGGAGGCCAGGGCCAGGCCGATCGCCGCGAGGCCGCCGGAGACGACCGCGCGTACCGAGTAGCGGCGGGCGAACGTGCCCGCGACCAGGCCCGCCGCCACCGCGCCCACGGCCGCCGGGAGTTCGGCCAGGCCCGCTTCCAACGGGCGCCTGCCCTGGACCAGTTGAAGGTACTGAGAGAGGAAGAAGACCAGGCCGGAGAGGCCGAGGATGGTCAGGAGGTCGGCGAGGACGGCGCCGCTGAAGCCGCGGTTGCGGAAGAGGCGCATGTCCAGGAGGGGTGCGGGGAGCGTGAGTTGGCGGCGCACGAAAGCGTACAGGGCAGCCGCGCCCAAGAGGCCCACGGCGAGCGGCTCCCAGGTGATGCCGTGCGAGGCGGCTTCCTTGACGGCGTAGACCACACCGATCATGCCGACCAGGGACAGGACGACGCTGATCATGTCCCAGGGGCCCGGGTTCGGGGTGCGTGACTCGGGCAGCAGCTTGATGCCGACGAGGACGAGGACCGCCATCACGGGCAGGTTGATCAGGAAGACCGAGCCCCACCAGAAGTGTTCGAGCAGGAACCCGCCGACGATCGGACCGACCGCCGTGCCCGCGGAGGCCGTGGCGCCCCAGATGCCGACGGCGAGGCTGCGTTCGCGCGAGTCGTGGAAGAGGTTGCGGATCAGGGCCAGGGTGGCCGGCATCAGGGTCGCACCGGCGACGCCGAGCAGGGCCCGGGCCAGGATCATCAACTCCGGTGACGTGGCATAGGCGTTGAGGACCGAGACGGCCCCGAAAGCCGTCGCGCCGACGAGCAGGATCCGCTTGCGGCCGATGCGGTCGCCGAGGCTGCCCATCGACACCAGCAGGCCCGCGATGACGAACGAGTAGACGTCGCCGATCCACAGGAGCTGGGTGCCGGTCGGCTTCAGGTCCTCGCTGATGTACGGGGTCGCGAGACCGAGGACGGTCGCGTCGACGGCCACCAGCAGCACGGCGAGCACGAGGACGGACAGCGCGAGCCACCGTCCGGGGCGCTTCACCGCCTCGGTCGTGGTCGCCGGCCGCAGGGTGCTGGTCATGATCCCTCTCTCCGTAGAGCACCGCCGAGCAGCAGCTCGACGGTCATGTGGTGGAAGTCCTTGGGCGCGCCCTTGCCGCTCTGCACCATCCAGGCGGCGGAGGCGAGCAGGCCGAACAGGGCCTCGGTGAGCCAGGCGGGCGTCAGGTCGATGCGGAACTCGCCGCTGTCCTGTCCGCGCCGGAACAGCGCGGAGATCCGCGCGTCGATCCGGCTCCAGCCGTCGTTGAGCTCCTCGCCCTCGAACAGCTGGTTCTCGGTGTAGAGGAAGGCGAGGAGACCGGCCGCGGGCTCGATCTCGCGCACCAGACGCCGTACGGCGTCGCCCGCGGGCCCGTCGTCCAGCCGGGCGGCGGCGAGCGCGGCCTCGCACTCCTCGATGCCGAGCGCCTCCAGCGCCCGGACGAGCGCGTCACGCCCGGCGAAGTGGCGGTGCAGCGTGGCCCTGCTGATCCCGGCGGCCTTCGCGACCTCGTCCATGGTCGCGGTGGATCTGCGGGTCAGCAGGGCCGCGGCACTGCGCAGCACTTGGTCACGGTCGACAGCCATGAGACAACCATAACCCATGTGAGACATTGATGTCTCACCATGAGCATGGGCGTCTCATCTATGACCGCTCGGCGGAGGTCTCCGTCAGTGCCAGGGCAGCTGCCCGCGCCGCTGCCAGTACGTCCGCGGTTCCTCGGCCAGTTCGGCGAGCCGGGACAGGTGCCCGTCGGTCAGGTCCACGACGGCCGCGTGCAGGTTGGAGGCGAGCTGGTTGGTGGTGGCGGCTCCGGAGAGGACCACTCCCACCCACGGCTGACGGAGGACGAGCGCGAGGGCCACGGCGTCACAGCCGAGGGACGTCTCTGCCGCTACGGCCTTCAGCGCGTCCGGGGCGTGCGCGTCGGCGAGCCTGCCGTTGGCCATGCCCTCCTTGACGATCACCGTGAGACCGGCGTCGTGGGCCTCGGCGAGAGCGGGTCCCGCGGAGGTCTCCAGGGCGTTGTACGTCGACTGGACGGTACGGAAGACGGGCTCGCCGTCGACGGTCACCTCCAGTGCGGCACGGATGGCGTCGGCCTGGGCGGGGCCACTGGTGGAGAAGCCGACGGTGACGCCCTGGGCGGCCGCTTCCGCGAGCCTCGCGTGGAGTTCCTTGTCGGTGAGGGCGGGGCTGTCCGGGGTCACCGAGTGGATCTGGTAGAGGTCGAGGCGGTCGCGCAGCAGTTCCGCGGATTCGGCGCGCTGACGGTCGTACGTCTGGACGCTGTGGTCCTTGACCTCGTGCTTCTCAGCATCGGTGGACCAGCCGGCGGTGTAGGTGTAGCCCCACTTGCTGCCGATGACGACGTCGTTTCGGCCGGGGTTCCTGTCGAGCCAGTCGGCGAGGAACTCCTCGGAGCGGCCGTAGGAGCGGGCCACGTCGAAGTAGCGGACGCCTTGGGCGTAGGCGGCGTCGAGGAGTTCGTGGGTGCGGGCTCGTAGCGTCTCGACGCTCCGGTCGTCTCCCAGGTCCTCGTCTCGGCCGAGGTTGATGTAGCCGGGGCGGCCCACCGCGGCGAGGCCTAGGCCGATGTGGGCGGTGGGGGTGGTCGCTGTGGTGAGGCGGGCGAAGGGCATGCCGACAACGTAACTCGGGATGCCCTTCGCTTCAGGGGGTGGGTTGTGCGGTGCGTCGGCGGGTGCGGGTGCGTCGTGGCTTGTCGCGCAGTTCCCCGCGCCCCTAGCGGCGTTCTGCCCAGCGGTGTTGAGCTGCCAGGTCCGCCTTCACTTCCGCCAGCTGTACGGCCACCGCGCTCGGGGCCGTGCCGCCCCTGCCGTTGCGGGATGCCAGGGCGCCGGGGACGTTCAGGACCGTGCGGACCTCCGGGGTCAGGTGGGCCGAGATCTTGGCGAACTGGTCGTCCGTCAGTTCGTCCAGTTCCTTGCCCTCGGCCTCGGCCGCCTTGACGCATTCGCCGGCGACCTCGTGGGCGACGCGGAAGGGCACGCCCTGCTTGACCAGCCACTCGGCGATGTCGGTGGCGAGGGAGAAGCCGGCCGGGGCCAGTTCCTCCATGCGGTCGCGGTGGACGGTGAGGGTGGCCATCATGCCGGTGAAGGCGGGGAGCAGGACCTCCAGCTGGTCGATGGAGTCGAAGACCGGCTCCTTGTCCTCCTGGAGGTCACGGTTGTACGCCAGCGGGAGGGCCTTGAGGGTCGCCATCAGGCCGGTCAGGTTGCCGATGAGGCGGCCGCTCTTGCCGCGCGCCAGCTCCGCGATGTCCGGGTTCTTCTTCTGGGGCATGATCGACGAGCCCGTGGAGAACGCGTCGTGCAGGGTCACGAAGGAGAACTCCTTCGTGTTCCAGATGATGACCTCCTCGGCGATCCGGGAGAGGTTCACGCCGATCATCGCGGTGATGAAGGCGAACTCCGCGACGAAGTCACGGGAGGCCGTGCCGTCGATGGAGTTGCCGACGCTTCCGTGCTCGAAGCCGAGGTCCTTCGCCACCGCCTCCGGGTCGAGGCCGAGGGAGGAACCGGCCAGGGCACCCGAGCCGTACGGCGACACGGCCGTGCGCTCGTCCCACTGGCGCAGCCGCTCCGCGTCCCGGGACAGGGACTGGACGTGGGCCAGGACGTGGTGCGCGAACAGGACCGGCTGGGCGTGCTGGAGGTGGGTGCGGCCGGGCATCGCCACGTCCGGGTGGGCCTCCGCCAGGCCGATCAGGGCGTCCTGGAGCTCGGCGATCAGGCCGCCGACCGTGCGGGCGTGGTCCCGGAGGTACATGCGGAAGAGGGTCGCCACCTGGTCGTTGCGGGAGCGGCCGGCGCGGAGCTTGCCGCCGAGGTCCGGGCCGAGGCGCTCCAGGAGACCGCGCTCCAGGGCGGTGTGGACGTCCTCGTCGGCGATGGTGCCCACGAACTCGCCGGATGCCACCGCGGCCTCGAGTTCGTCGAGTCCGGCGATCATCCGCTGGAGCTCGTCCTCGGTCAGCAGCCCCGCCTTGTGCAGCACGCGCGCGTGGGCACGCGAACCGGCGATGTCGTAGGGGGCGAGCCGCCAGTCGAAGTGGACGGACGCGGACAGCTTGGCCAGGGCCTCGGCGGGACCGTCGGCGAAACGACCGCCCCAGAGCCGGACGTCACCGCTGTTGCTGCTCACTTGCGTTGCTCCTCACCGCTGCACTCCAGGTTATGCATGATTATGCAGAGTTCTGCATGATTCGTCAATTCGGGCTTCGGCAGACGGAGAATTTGCGCTCCCTTTGAACGCGGGAAACCGCTTGCCCGTACCTCTCGCCGAACGCAGGCGCCGCGTTTGTCAACGAAGACCACTCCCGAACCCGAGTGAGGCATCCGCATGTCCAGGGCTCTTCCTAAGTACAACAAGCGCCGCGTGGCGATCATCGGTGGCGCCGCCGCCGTGGCACTGACCGGGGCCATCGTGGCCGGTACCGCCCTCGCCGGGGAGACCAGCAAGAGCAGCACCACCAACGCCCGCACGCTGGCCGACCCCGGCAGCATCTCCTGCCCGGACGTGGCCTCGCAGCTCCCCGCGATCCCGGCCACCGCCCAGGCCGAGGTCGACCGCAACCTCACCCTGCTCCAGACCCAGATCGACGAGGCCAACAAGCGGCTCGTCGACACCGTCGGCCAGGGCGGACCCAACTTCGTCCAGAACGCCATCCTCGGCCCTCTGGAGGACAAGCGGGTCGCCACCGTGAACCGCATCGCCACGGCGATCGGGCGCACGGCCGACAAGCCGCAGGGCCTGGACGCCCTCGCGCCGTGCACCCTCAACGCCGGCGGCGCGGCCGACACGGGCGCCGGTGCGGAGGCGGGCGCGGGCGAAGAGGCGGGCGCGAACGCCGGTGCGGAAGCCGGGGCCGGTGCTGAGGCCGGTGCCGAGGCCACGCCGAGCGAGGCGGCCGGCGCCGAGGACACCGGGAACGCCGGGAACGCCGGGGACACCGGCGACGCGGGCGCGGCGACCGGTGCGGGAGCCATCTCCTGCCCGGACGTCGCCTCGCAGCTGCCCGCGATCCCGGCCACCGCCCAGGCGGAGGTCGACCGCAACCTCGCCCTGCTGAACACCCAGCTCGCCGAGGCGAACAAGCGACTGGTCGACACCGTCGGCCAGGGTGGCC
Source organism: Streptomyces sp. SID13726 (assembly GCF_010548375.1). Lineage (GTDB taxonomy): Bacteria > Actinomycetota > Actinomycetes > Streptomycetales > Streptomycetaceae > Streptomyces. Next base: position 320,067 of record NZ_JAAGLY010000009.1, on the reverse strand, counting down.
CGAACTTCGTCCAGAACGCGATCCTCGGCCCGCTGGCCGACAAGCGGAAGTCGACCATCGACCGCATCGCCATCTCCATCGGCCGTACCGCGGAGAAGCCGCAGGGCCTCGACTCCCTGGCCGCCTGCACGCTCACCCAGTGACGTGACAGGCGCTGTGGCCGCCCCGTGTGAGCGCCGGCCGGGGCGGCCACGGGCGTGCCCTCGCAGAGCGAGGCACGGCCCCCCTTCCTCACACCCTCTGCGTCGATCGCCACGAGCCCGGACGGACCGTTCGGGCTGCCGTCGTCGCCGGGTCCGTCTACGGTCAGAGCCATGCGCATGCGCTCCGCCGTTGCGGCCGTTCTCGTGACCGCGCCGCTCGTGACCGCGCCACACATGACCGTGCCCCTGGTGGCCGGTGCCGCGCCCGCCGCCGAGGCGCCCCTGCCCGCCCGGATGGCCGACACCGGGGGCGGCGGCCAGCTGATCACCGCCGTGGCTCCGCGGACCGACTCGACCTCGGGCACCGTCACTTGGTGGGACCTCAGGGACGGGCGCTGGGTCGAGGCCGGTTCCGTCGCCGCCAGGTTCGGGGCGAAGGGGCTGGTCGAGGGGGCCTCGCGGAAGCAGGGGACCAGTACGACACCCACCGGGCTGTACGGGCTGCCGTACGCCTTCGGCATCAAGGCGGCCCCGGGCGGCACCTCGTACAAGTACCGTGCGGTGCGGCGGAGTTCGTGGTGGTGCCAGGACAACGACTCGCGGTCCTACAACCGTTGGGTCGAGCCGCGTCCCGCGCACTGCCGGGCCGCGCAGGCGGAGCACCTGGTGACCTACCGGGCGCAGTACGCGTACGCGCTCGTCGTCGGGTTCAACTACGAACGGCCCGTGCGCGAGCGCGGGGCCGGGATCTTCCTGCACGTCAACGGTCGGGGTGCCACCGCCGGCTGTGTGTCGGTGCCGGTGGACGCGATGCGGCGGATCGTCAAGTGGGCCGATCCCGGCCGGACTCCGCACATCGCGATCGGCACCACCGGCGGACGTACGGCGATCACGCGCTACTGAGCCTCCGGAGGCGGCTGAACACAGGAGCGTCGCGGCACGTATCTGAGGGCCAAGGGACCACGCCACCCCCCTTGCCCCCGTCCCCGGAGGAAACGTGACCACCACGCTCGCAAGCGGGCGCGCCGCCCGCCGCCAGACGATGCGCCGCATCCGCCCGCGCCGTTCCCCGGCGACCGTCCTGCTGCTCGCCGTATGGGCGGGCGCGGCCGGTGTGCTGTGGCTGTGGTGGCACAACACGCCGTCCGTGGCCGACGACAACAGCAAGATCCTCAACGCCGGCCGGATCACCGGTCTGCTGGCGGGGTATCTGATGGCGCTCGTGGTGCTCCAGATGGCCCGGGTGCCCGCGCTGGAACGCCGGGTGGGCTCGGACCGGGTGGCCCGCTGGCACGCGATGACCGGTCGCTACACGCTCTGCCTGGTCGTCGCCCACGTCTTCCTGATCATGTGGGGCTACGCCCTCCAGGCCGGCAAGGGGCTCGGCGACATCGTCCAGCAGACGATGGACTCCATCAACCAGCTGCCGGACATGGGCAAGGCGGCCATCGGCACCGGTCTGCTGTTCCTCATCGGGCTGATGTCGATCGGCGGAGTACGGAAGCGGATTCCGTACGACACCTGGTACCACGTGCATCTTCTGACGTACGCGGCGGTCTTCCTGACCTTCTGGCACCAGCTGACCACCGGCAACGACTTCGCGGTCGAGCCGGTCGCCAAGACCGTCTGGTACGGGCTGTACGGCACGGTCACCGCGCTGGTGGTCTGGTACCGGATCCTCACCCCGATCCGGCTGAACCTGCGTCACCGGATGTATGTCGAGGCGGTCGTCGAGGAGACGCCGGGCGTGGTGTCCGTGCTGATCGGCGGGCGCAAGCTGCACCGGATGGGCGCGGAGGCGGGCCAGTTCTTCCGCTGGCGGTTCCTCGCGCCCGGCATGCGGTTCTCCTCCCACCCGTACTCGCTGTCCGCGGCGCCCCGACCGGGCATGCTGCGGATCACGGTGAAGGCGATCGGCGACCACAGCGAACGGCTGCGCGAGCTGGTGCCCGGCACCAAGGTGTGGGCCGAGGGGCCGTACGGCGCCCTGACCGCCCAGCGCCGCAGCCGCGGCAAGGTGCTGCTGGTGGCCGGCGGTGTCGGCATCACGCCGATGCGCGCCCTGTTCGAGACCCTGCCGGGCGCGGCTGGTGACATCACGCTGCTGTACCGGGCCAACACCACCCAGGACCTGGCCCTGTGGGACGAGCTCGCCGCCATCGCGGACGAGCGCGGCGCCCGGTTGATGTACGCGGTCAACAGCCCGGACGGGGAGCGCCCGGACATCTCCGCGGAGTCCCTCCAGCGCAAGCTCCCCGACATCGACAAGCACGACGTGTTCATGTGCGGGCCCAACGGCTTCGCGCAGTCCGTGTACGAAGCACTGCGCGGCGCGGGTGTGCCCGCCCGCCGCATCCATCACGAGTCGTTCGAGATGTGAGCGACGGGAATTCAGGAGCTGTTGAAGCGATGAGGAAGTCTCACCCCGTCCGTCGAGTCGTGCTCGCGACCGCCGCCACCGTCTCCGGTGTCGTGCTGATCCTGTCGCTGAAGCCCTCCTCGGACCCGGCGTCCGCCCAGGCGGGCGGCATCCCCCAACAGACCGCGGCGGCACAGGAGTCGGCCCAGGGCGGCACCGGGGCGGCCGCCGGCGGCACGGTCACCGGGGACGTGGTCCAGACCCAGTACGGCCCCGTCCAGGTCCGGATCACCGTCAGCGGCAACCAGATCACCAAGTCCGAGGCGGTCCAGGCGCCCAAGGGCGGCGAGAGCGACGCGAAGACCGCGCTCTCCGTCCCGAAGCTCAACCAGGCCGTGGTCACCAAGCAGAGCCCGCAGATCGACTCGGTGTCCGGGGCGACCTACACCAGCGAGGGCTACAAGAAGTCGCTCCAGTCGGCGATCGACAAGGCGAACGAGGCGGCCTCCCAGGCACAGCCGTCGGCGCAGCCCTCCCAGACGGCGGGCGGCGGCGGTGGCGGTGGCGCGGCGGCGGCCAAGACGGTCACCGGCGCGGTCTCGCAGACCCAGTACGGCCCGGTCCAGGTCCGGATCACAGTCGCCGGCGGCAAGATCACCAAGGCCGAGGCGGTCCAGGCGCCGAAGGGCGGGACCAGCGACCAGAAGACGGCGCTGTCCGTCCCGAAGCTCAACCAGGAGGCCGTGGCGGCCGGCAGCGCGGACATCGACTCGGTGTCCGGGGCCACCTACACCAGCGAGGGCTACAAGAAGTCGCTCCAGTCCGCGCTGGACCAGGCCGGTGGCTGACACGGTGGCCGAGCCGGCACAAGCTCCCGCCGCGGTACGTCACGCGGAGGAGGTCATGGGGACAGTCTTCTCCTTCGACGTCCGCGGCGGGGAACCCATTGCCGTTCAGACGGCACTGCGGGAGGCGGTGGCAGGACTGCACCGCGTGAACGAGGTGTTCAGCACCTACCGCGACGACAGCCAGGTCTCCCGCCTGGCCCGCGGCGAACTGACGGTCGCCGACTGCGACCCCGAGGTCGCCGAGGTCCTCGAACTGGGCGCCGAGGCCGAGCACTTGAGCGACGGCTGGTTCAGCCTGCGCTACGAGGGCCGCCTCGACCCCACGGGCATCGTCAAGGGCTGGGCCGTGGAACGTGCGGCCCGTCGGATGGCTGAGTCGGGCGCCACGGGAGTGAGCGTCAACGGCGGCGGAGACGTCCAACTGCTGGGCGTACCGGGCCCCGAACGCCCTTGGCGCGTCGGCGTCTCGGACCCCCTGCGCCCCGGCGGCCTGGCGGCGGTGGTCTCCGCCCCGGGCGCGTCGGAACTGGCGGTGGCCACATCGGGCTCGGCCGAGCGGGGCGCCCACATCGTGGACCCCCGCACGGGCCGCTCCGCGGTGACGGACCTGGTGGCGGTAACGGTGGTGGCTCCGACCATCACCTGGGCCGACTGCTGGGCGACGGCGGCCTTCGCGATGGGTTCGCGGGAGGGCTTGGCCTGGCTGGAGAGCCTGCCGGACGTGGAGGCACTGCTGATCACGGCGGGCGACGAGGTCAGGTGCACAGGGGGCTTGGCAGCCAGGTTGGGGTAAGGGTCTTCAGGGGCGCGGGGCCGTATCGATGTGCGGCTCCGCCGCGTGGGCGCGACAAGCCCCCACGGGCCCGCACCCGCACACGGCCCTCAGTGCCCGTTCTGAGCCAACCGCAACAAGTGCTCGGCCAGCGCCTGCCCCCCGGTCGGGTTCCGGCTGATCAGCATCAGCGTGTCGTCACCGGCGATCGTCCCGAGAATGTCGTGCAGTTCAGCCTGGTCGATCGCCGACGCGAGGAACTGAGCCGCCCCCGGAGGCGTACGCAGGACCACGAGATTCGCCGAAGCCTCCGCGGAGATCAGCAGCTCCTGAGAGAGCCGCCGCATCCGCTCCTCCTTCGCCGACTCGCCCAACGGCGCCCGGGGAGTACGGAATCCCCCCTCACTGGGCACCGCGTAGATCAGATCGCCGTCGGTGTTGCGGATCTTCACCGCGTTCAGCTCGTCGAGGTCCCGGGACAGCGTCGCCTGCGTGACACTCAGCCCGTCGTCGGACAGCAGCTTCGCCAACTGGCTCTGCGACCGCACCGGTTGCCGGTTGAGGATGTCCACGATCCGCCGGTGCCGCGCGGTCCGCGTCTGCGGCACGGCAGGCCCCGCGCCCCCGTTGTGCTCGTGATCCTGCGCATGACTCATCGTCGTCTCAATCTCCGGATCATCCGTCTCCCTCGGCGGCACCCAGGATGCCGGGGAGAGCCTGAACAAGCGCGTCCACTTCGTCGTCGCCGAGATTCAGCGGCGGCATCAGCCGTACGACATCGGGGGCGGGCGCGTTCACCAGGAAACCGGCGTCCTGAGCCGCCTGCTGCACCTTCGGCGCGAGCGGCTCGGTGAGCACGATACCCAGGAGGAGCCCGGCACCCCGGACATGCGAGATCAAGGGGTTGCCCAAGGACTCGATTCCGTCCCGCAGCCTCTCGCTCTGCTGCTTGACGTTCTCCAGCAACCCGTCGCTCGCGATGGTGTCCAGGACGGCGAGTCCCGCGGCGCACGCGACCGGGTTCCCGCCGAAGGTCGTCCCGTGGTGTCCCGGCTGGAGCAGGTCCGCGGCCCGGCCGAACGCGACGGTCGCGCCGAGCGGCAGTCCGCCGCCGAGCTGCTTGGCGAGGGTGACGACGTCCGGCAGGACGCCCTCGCTGGCCTGGTAGGCGAACCACTGCCCGGTCCGGCCGATGCCGGTCTGCACCTCGTCGAGGACCAGCAGCGCCCCGGTGGCCGCGGTGATCGCCCGGGCCGCCTTGAGGTAGCCGGCGGGCGGGACCACGACGCCGTTCTCGCCCTGCACGGGCTCGATGACGACCAGTGCGGTCTCCTCGGTGACCGCGGCGGCCAGTGCCTGCGCGTCGCCGTACGGCACATGCGTCACGTCACCGGGCAGCGGCAGGAAGGGTGTCTGCTTGCCGGGCTGGCCGGTGAGCGCGAGGGCGCCCATGGTCCGGCCGTGGAAGCCGCCCTCGGTGGCGACCATGTGGGTGCGCCCGGTCAGCCGGCCGATCTTGAAGGCGGCCTCGTTGGCCTCGGCGCCGGAGTTGCAGAAGAAGACCTTGCCGTCCCGGCCGAACAGCTCCAGGAGCCGTTCGGCGAGGGTGACGGTCGGCTCCGCCATGAAGAAGTTGGAGATGTGCCCGAGGGACGCGATCTGCTTGCTGACGGCCTCGACGATCGCCGGGTGGGCGTGGCCGAGCGCGTTGGTGGCGATGCCGCCGACGAAGTCGAGGTACTGCCTGCCCTCGCTGTCCCAGACCTTGAGGCCCTCGCCGCGGACGAGCGGCAGCCGAGGGGTGCCGTAGTTGTTCATGAGCGAGCCCTGCCACCGCTGGGTCAGCTCCTGATTGTCCGTCACTTCGCGGCCCCCTCCTGCCCGTCGGGCACGACCATCGTGCCGATGCCTTCGTCGGTGAAGATCTCCAGCAGGATCGAGTGCTGGACCCGCCCGTCGATGACCCTGGCCGTGGTCACGCCGTTGCGCACGGCGTGCAGACAGCCCTCCATCTTCGGGACCATGCCGGAGCTCAACTCCGGCAGCAGCTTCTCCAGTTGGGAAGCCGTGAGGCGGCTGATCACCTCGTCGCTGTGCGGCCAGTCCTCATAGAGACCCTCGACGTCCGTGAGGACCATGAGAGTCTCCGCTCCCAGCGCAGCAGCGAGTGCCGCAGCCGCCGTATCAGCATTGACGTTGTAGACATGTCCGTCGTCCTGGCTACGGGCGATCGACGAGACGACCGGGATACGGCCGTCGGCGAGCAGTGCCTCGATCGCGCCCGTGTCGATCGCGGTGATCTCGCCCACCCGCCCGATGTCGACCAACTCCCCGTCGATCTCGGGCTGGTGCTTGGTGGCGGTGATGGTGTGGGCGTCCTCGCCGGTCAACCCGACGGCGAGCGGCCCGTGTTCGTTGAGCAGATTGACCAGCTCACGCTGCACCTGCCCGGCGAGCACCATCCGTACGACGTCCATGGCGTCCTCGGTGGTGACGCGCAGGCCGGCCTTGAACTCGCTGACGATGCCGTGCTTGTCGAGGGCGGCGCTGATCTGCGGGCCGCCGCCGTGCACGACGACCGGCTTGAGGCCGGCGTGGTGCAGGAAGACGACGTCCTGCGCGAAGGCGGCCTTCAGGTCCTCGTCGATCATGGCGTTGCCGCCGAACTTGATGACGACGGTTTTGCCGTTGTGGCGGACCAGCCAGGGCAGCGCCTCGATGAGGATCTGGGCTTTGGGGAGCGCGGTGTGCTTCCGCGTGGGGTTGCTCATGACGAGTAGGCGCTGTTCTCGTGGACGTAGTCGGCGGTGAGGTCGTTGGTCCAGATGGTGGCGGTCTCGGTGCCCGCCGCGAGGTCGGCGACGATGTGCACCTCGCGGTAGCGCATGTCGACCTTGTCGCGGTCCTCGCCGACGCCGCCGTTCTTGCAGACCCAGACGCCGTTGATGGCGACGTTCAGCTGATCCGCCTCGAAGGCGGCCCTGGTGGTGCCGATCGCGGAGAGCACGCGGCCCCAGTTGGGGTCCTCGCCGTGGATGGCGCACTTGAGGAGGTTGTTGCGGGCGATCGAGCGGCCCACCTCGACGGCGTCGTCCTCGCTGGCCGCGTTGACGACTTCGACCTTGATGTCCTTGCTGGCACCCTCGGCGTCCCGGATCAGCTGCTGGCCGAGATCGTCGCAGACCTGCCGTACGGCCTCGGCGAACTCCGCGTACTCCGGGGTGACTTCGGAGGCGCCGGAGGCGAGCAGCAGCACGGTGTCGTTGGTGGACATGCAGCCGTCGGAGTCGACGCGGTCGAAGGTGGTCCGGGTCGCGTCCCGAAGTGCCCTGTCCAGCAGGTCACTTGAGAGGTCGGCGTCAGTGGTGAGGACGACCAGCATGGTGGCGAGGCCGGGGGCGAGCATGCCCGCGCCCTTGGCCATGCCTCCGACGGTCCAGCCGTCCCTGGTCACGACGGACGTCTTGTGGACGGAGTCGGTGGTCTTGATGGCGATGGCGGCCTTCTCGCCGCCGTGCGGGCTGAGCTGGGCGACCGCCTTGTCGACGCCGCGCAGCAGCTTGTCCATGGGGAGCAGGACACCGATCAGGCCGGTCGAGCAGACGGCGACCATGCCGGGCGCGTGGCCGCCGGTCTCGTCGTACCCCGCGGTGTTGAGGGATTCGGCGACCTTCTCGGCGGTCGCGTGCGTGTCCTGGAAGCCCTTATGCCCGGTGCAGGCGTTGGCGCCGCCCGAGTTCAGGACGACGGCGGTCAGCTCACCGCTCTTGAGCACCTGCTCGGACCACAGCACCGGCGCGGCCTTCACGCGGTTGGAGGTGAAGACGCCGGCGGCGGCGCGGCGGGGCCCGGTGTTGACCACGAGGGCCAGGTCTGGGTTGCCGTTCTCCTTGATCCCGGCGGCGACTCCGGCCGCTGTGAATCCCTTGGCTGCCGTGACGCTCACGGTGCGACTCCGATCGTGGAAAGACCGAGCTCCTCGGGGAGGCCGAGGGCGATGTTCATGCTCTGGACGGCACCGCCCGCGGTGCCCTTGGTCAGGTTGTCGATGGCACTGATCGCGATGATGCGGCCCACGGACTCGTCGAGGGCGACCTGCACCTGAACGCCGTTCGAACCGTAGACGGACGCCGTGGCGGGCCACTGGCCCTCGGGCAGCAGGTGCACGAAGGGCTCGTCGGCGAGGGCCTTCTCGTAGGCGGCGCGGACGGACTCGGCGGTCACCCCCGGCTTGGCGGCGGCGCTGCACGTGGCGAGGATGCCGCGGGGCATCGGCGCGAGGGTGGGGGTGAAGGAAACGGAGATTCGCTCCCCCGCCACCCCGCTGAGGTTCTGGATCATCTCGGGCGTGTGCCGGTGGCCGCCGCCGACGCCGTACGGCGACATGGAGCCCATGACCTCACTGCCCAGCAGGTTGGGCTTGGGCGCCTTGCCCGCGCCGGAGGTGCCGGAGGCGGCGACGATCACGGCCTCGGACCCGGCGAGGCCGGCGGCGTAGGCCGGGAAGAGGGCGAGGGTGACGGCGGTGGGGTAGCAACCGGGCACCGCGATGCGCTTGGACCCCTCCAACGCGGCGCGGGCGCCCGGCAGTTCGGGAAGGCCATAGGGCCAGGTGCCGGCGTGTGCGGAGCCGTAGAACCGCTCCCAGTCGGCCGCGTCCTTCAGCCGGAAGTCGGCGCCCATGTCGACGACGAGGACGTCCGGGCCGAGTTGCTCGGCGACGGCTGCGGACTGGCCGTGGGGCAGGGCGAGGAAGACGACGTCGTGTCCGGCGAGGACGTCGGCCGTGGTCTCCTGGAGCACCCGGCCGGCCAGCGGCAGCAGGTGCGGCTGGAGCGAGCCGAGTCGCTGTCCGGCGTTGGAGTTCCCGGTCAGCGCACCGATCTCGACCTCGGGGTGCGCCAGGAGCAGCCGCAGGACCTCACCGCCCGCGTATCCGCTCGCCCCGGCCACTGCCGCACGTACCGCCATGTCATCCTCCTCCTGGATGGCATGACTATACGTTTCGATGCACGTTTATGCAACCACATGCATACTCACCACCGCCTCCGGCGGATGACCCCGAACATACCGATACCGATCAGCGAAAGCAGCGCGCCGCCTCCGACCGCCGCCCCCAGGCGCAGCCCGGGCGGACGGAAACCGCAGGTGACACTGGTCGAGGTGCCGTCGAGGGGTACGGCGATGAGGCCGTGGTACTGCTTCGCGGGTACGGCGTCCGCGTCCCCGGCGGCGCAGCGCCAGCCCGCGATCCGGGGCGCGGCGACGACGGCGACGCCCTTGCTGCCCGGCGGAAGCTCGGCCCGGATGGTGCCGCCGGAGTCGGAGACGGTCACCTCTGTGGCGCCGGTGGCCCGGAGCTGTCGTACGACGGAGTGCAGTCGGCCGGTGTCCAGACAGCCGACCGCCTGGTCCGGCACGACACTCATCCGGTCCGGGGACAGCTCGATGGTGAGGCGCCCGGAGTCCGGGACGGTACCGAGCCGCTGCATGGCGGCGATCTTGGTGAGGGGGTGGAAGTCGGCCCGGAAGCGTCCCGTCAGGCCGTGTGCGGTGGGCCCGGCGAGCCGTGCGGTGCCCGCGAAGTGCGGTGCCCAGAGGTAGACCTCGCTGCCCGCCCGGCACTGGGCGGTGATCGTCCCCCTGCCGCCGGTACGGACGCCCTGCCGCTGGTCGGTGCTGCGGTCCGCGGGCCTGCCCGCGCCGTTGAGGACGGTGATGCGGGGCACGGTGTAGACACGGGCGCCGAGCAGGAGTTCCTGGTTGCGGAAGGGCGAGGGCCCGTAGGAACCGGTCGCGGCGGACGGCCGTACCGTCACCAGCGGCGGGACGTCCTCGCGGGTCACGGTGACCCCGGTGCCGTCCTGCGGGAACCAGTTCTGGTGCGGGTCCGGCGGGGAGTGCACCCGGGCGCCGGTGGAGAAGATGGCGTCGGTCACCGCGTTGTCCAGGCTCTGGAGGCTGCGGCCGCCCGAGGTCCAGCCGTAGCCGAGGGCGGTGAGGGTGGTGCTGAGCACGGCGGAGGTGTGGCTGCTGTAGTACTGGGCGCCCTGGCCGCCGACCTCCAACGGGTCGTTGCCGACGGTCTGTTCGCGGCCCGGGTCGGTGCGGTAGCGGGGCCAGCCGTCGGCCCGCGCCGTCGCGTCCGCCTGTTGCTGCTGCCGGTCGCCCCAGGGCGCGTAGTCGTCCATGTGCCCGAACCGCATCCGGGTGGCCACGGCGTCGGTGGCGGTGGCCTCGCCCAGTTGCGCCCCGACGAGCAGGACGGCGGCGAGCGCGGCCGGGGCCATGCCCAGCACGGGGCGCCGGCGGCCGAGGAGGATCAGCCCGAGCAGCGCGCCGGCGGCCGCGAGCAGGAACACCGGCCAGGCGAAGAAGCGGACCAGCTCGCTGCGGCTCGCGACGAGCGCGATCAGGGCGAGGAGCCCGGCGGCGGCGCCCAGGGCCCGCCGGTCGAGGGGGCCGTAGGAGAGCGTGTGCCAGGCCGCGACGACCAGGAGGGCGCAGACCACGAAGGTCTGGCGGTACGAGCTGCCCTGCGGTTCGGCGAAGGCGTGCCACATCAGATGGGTCGGGCCCCACTGCATCGACAGGGTCACCGCGACCACCAGCAGCGTCCATCCGGCGCGCACCCTGCGCGGGGCGGCCCGGTGGAAGGGCAGCGCGAGGGCGAGCAGCAGGGCCGCGGTGCCGACGAAGAGCGCCGGGGAGCCGAAGCTGTACGTCGTCGGCAGCAGCCGGGCCAGCAGGTCCTCGGTGCCCACCGGGGCGAACTGGGTGAACCGGCCCGTGGAGGCGTGCGCGCTGCCGAAGTACACGACCGTGACCAGGGGCGCGGCCAGCCCCATGCCGAGCCCGAAGGTCAGCGCGGCCCGGCCCACCGTCGCGAGGCTCCGGCGCCGGGGCAGGTCGGCGAGCCACAACCGCAGCAGGAGGACGAGGGCGGCGGCGAGGGTGGCCATGTACGCGGTGTAGAAGTTGGCGACCCAGGCGGCCGTCACGACCAGCACCCCGAGGAGCGGGCGCCTGCCGTTCAGGACCCACTCGCCGACCAGGCACAGCAGCGGCAGGGCGATCAGCCCGTCGAGCCACATGAGGTTGTACGACGCCGTCGCCACGGTCCAGCCGCACAGGGCGTACGACGATCCCAGCAGGCCCGCCGCCCACCAGCGCCCGGGGCGCAGCCTGAGCAGCAGCCAGGCCATGGCCGCGCCGGCGCACGCGATCTTCAGCACGGTGATCACGTACACCGCGAGGTCGATCTGGTCCCGGGGGAACACCGCCACCAGCAGGGCGAACGGGCTGGTGAGATAGGTGCCGAGGTCGGGCAGGAAGCTGGTGCCGTATCCCGACTGCCAGTTGACGAGGAGTCCGCCGGTGCCCTGGCCGTGCAGCAGGTCCCAGAGGTGGGCGTGGAGGGGGACGTACTGGTTGCCCAGGTCGTTGACGTTGCGGGTGCGCGGCCCGAAGGGGTAGCTGCGGGCGATGGCGTCGGCCGCGCAGAGCACGAGGACGGTGATGGCCGCCGCGAGCAGGGCGGCCTGTCCCGGTCCCGGTGGCGATTCCGGTGCGGGCAGGGGCGGTCGGCCCCCTGTGAGGTCGTCCGCGGTCTTCGGTTCGAGCGGGATGGTCAGTCCCGCGCCCCGTTCACTGGTCACTTCAAGCCCCCGTCCGGGGTGTCAGCCCCGCGCGTTGTCACTGCGCCGAATTAGACGGGGGGTGAATACGCTTGGTTGTGCGACCCGCGTTGGCGGTGAGGTGAATTCCCGGCTACGCGGCAGCCAACGGAGAGTGCCGACGACGGAGGACCGGACATGAGCGAAAGTGAGAGCGGGATCGGGATCGGGAGCACCACTCGCGAGGAGCGTTTCGCGCAGGGCCTGGAGATGCTGCGGAGCGTCAACCCCGAAGTGGGGCAGCGGGTTCTCGACGCGCTCGCGGACATCAGCCCGGAGATGGGTCATCAGCTCGTCGCGTGGGGGTTCGGCGAGATCTACTCGCGGCCGCAACTCGCGCCCCGGGACCGCCAGTTGGTCACGCTGGGCATGCTCACCGCGCTCGGCGGCTGCGAGACCCAGCTGGAGGTGCACGTCCACACAGCCCTGAACGTGGGGCTGACACCGGAGCAGATCGCCGAGGCGCTGCTCCAGTCGGCCGGCTACTGCGGCTTCCCCAGGGCGCTGAACGCCATGGGCGTGGCGAAGAAGGTCTTCGGCGAGCGGGGGCTGCTGCCCGTCGGACAGCAGCCCACCGCCCCGACCGCTACCTCTGCTTGATCCTCAGGAACGTGACCGAGTTCGCCGGGAAGGTGTACGAGAACTTCCCGGCGACCCCGTCGAAGGTGGACTTCACGGGGGCGACCGCGGTCGACGTCTCGCTGTTCACGGCGTCCGGGTCGGCCGCCAGCGTGGTCACCCGGGCCTTGGACGCGACCTTGGCACGACCGAGGTCGATGGCCGTACGGGCCGCCGAGTCCTGGGCGTTGACGACCTTGACGATCAGGTCACCGGTCTTCTTGTCCAAGGTGGCGACCTGGCGGAACGGCTCGGCCGGCTTGTCGTCCTTGAAGCTGCCCCACTCCTGCCCGTCGAGGTAGAGGGTGACCTGGCGGCCCCGCACCTTGACGTCGACGTCGTAGGCACGGCCCGTCTCGACCGACCCGGCCTTGGAGATCAGCGTCGACTTGCCGCCGTCCACGGCCTGTTCGACGGCGGACTGGGTGTTGTTCCAGCCGCCCAGGTTCCACCAGTAGTAGTTGCCGGTGTCCTTGACGCCGAAGGCGATCAGGAAGCCCTCCTTGCCGGACCTCTTGGTGGCCTTCACGTGCAGGTCGTAGTCGTGCCAACTCGGGTCGCCCGCCGAGACCATGGTGTTCTCGGCGTTCACGTCCGTCTGCACGTACTGCCCGTCCTGGACGCTCCAGCTGCCGCCGCCGGTGTGGGTCCACTGTCCGGCGCCGCCGCCGAAGTCGTCGGTGAGCAGTGTGCTCCCGTCGGCGCCGGTGACCTTTACATCGTCGTACGCAGCCGTCGTCGCCCAGGTCGACAGGCCCACGGCGCCGCTGATCGGGGCGAGCAGCGAGGGCGTGCCGGTGGCTGTGGAGGGCACCACGCGGTCGCCGACGTTGTTCATGAACAGCTTCTGGACCTCGTAGTTGGCGGAGTTCCAGGAGGCGTGGTTGTTGAACCAGACCAGGTCGGGGCGCCACTGGACGTAGTCCTCGTTGGCGAACAGCGGTGCGTAGGAGGCGAGTTTGACGACGTCGGCGTTGCGTTCCAGGCCGGTCATGAACGCGGCCTCGGTGAGGCCGTTCTTGAAGGTGTTGCCCTGGGAGGCGTACTCGCCGAGGAAGACCTTCGGCCCGCTGCGGTCGTAGGAGTCGTAGCGGTCGTTGTTCTGGAGGAACCACTGCGGGCTGTTGTAGTAGTGCTCGTCGACCATGTCGACCTTGGCGTCCTTGTTGAGCTGCCAGGCCGTGTCGAAGGTCGAACCCGAGTCGTCCGGGCCGGAGTTGGAGATCACCTGGATGTCCGGGTACTTCGCCTGGATGGCGGCGCGGAACTCCTTGAAGCGGGCGAAGAACTCGACGGGCAGGTTCTCCTCGTTGCCGACCTCGATGTGGGTGAGGCGGAACGGCTTGGGGTGGCCCATCTGGGCGCGCTTCTTGCCCCAGGTCGAGCTCACCGGGCCGTTGGCGAACTCGATGAGGTCGAGGGTGTCCTGGATGTGCCGCTTCAGCAGTGCCTCGTCGACGACCGCCTTGTTCTGGCCGCAGCCGGTGACCAGGGCCGGGACGACGGGCAGCGGCATGGCGCCGATGTCCTCGGAGAGCCGGAAGTACTCGTAGTAACCGAGGCCGTAACTCTGGTTGTAGCCCCAGAAGTTGGCGTTGGTGGCGCGCTGCTCGACCGGGCCGATGGTGTCCTTCCACTGGTAGGACCGCTTGCGCTGATAGCCGGAGGCCGCGCTGTAGTCCTCCATGGAGCCGGTGTTGACCAGGCAGCCGCCCGGGAAGCGCACGAAGCCCGGCTTCAGGGCGGCGACCTTCTCGGCGAGGTCCTTGCGCAGGCCGTTGGACTCACCGCGGTAGGTGTCACGCGGGAACAGGGAGACCATGTCGAGGGCGGCGGCGCCCGAGGAGGCCACCGTCAGTCGGCCGTCGGAGCTGGTCCGGGTCGCGGTGAAGGTCGCCTTGTACTGGGCCCAGCCGCTCTTCCTCACGGCCACCCTGCGGGCGGTGGCGAGGGTGCCGCCGGAGTCCTGCAAGGACACGGCGAGTTCGGTGCCGGCGGCGGCGCGGGCCCACACCGAGAAGTCGTACTTCTTACCCTGCTCGACATGGATGCCGGTGTTGTATCCGGCGTTCGTCACGGACGAACCGGCGGCCAGGGAGAGGTAGTTGCGGTTGCGCTCGTTCAGGCGCCCGTCGTCGTTCACCACCTGGGCGGTGCCGGAGACCGTCCACGAGGTCAGCGGGGTGTACGAGGAGTTGTCGGCGGTGGAGTACTCGAAGGAGCGGTTCTGGACGAGCTCGGCGTACAGACCTCCGTCGGCCGCCCGGTTGATGTCCTCGAAGAAGACGCCGTACATCGTGTCGTCGATCTTCGCGCCCTTGGCGGACGGGTCGACGGTGATCGCGTAGTCGGTGACGTCCTCGGCGTGGGCGGGGGCGGGAATCATTCCGGCCGCCACCAGCAGGGCGGTGGCGCTGAGACCGAGTCTCCAGCGGGTGCGTGACATGGATGCTCCGCGGCTCTGTCGAGATGGACGTTCGAGATATCAGACACTGATCAGCACTTCGAACGGCAAGATAGGGAGGGGGATTCCTGAGCGTCAACGGGTCGCGCGGTATCGAAAGTGTCGGAAGCGAGGGACGGATGAGCGGGTTCTGGCCAGTGCCGGACGCGTTGACCTATCTGACCGGGAGCTGGCGGACCGAGCGAACCGTGCGGGATCTGGCGAGCGCGGACGAGGGCCGCTTCTCCGGTACCACTACTTTCGGCCAACTGGAGGGCGGCGGACTGCTGTCCGAGGAGTCCGGCACCTTTGTCTGGCGGGGTGTCCCACGCCCCGCCGAGCGGACGCTCCGCTTCCTGCCGGGCGGGGCCGCGGGCACGGTGGACGTCCGCTTCTCCGACGGCCGGCCCTTCCACGGTCTGGATCTGACCTCCGGGCACCACATCGCCGACCACCCCTGCGCGGCGGACCTCTACCGGGGCGAGTTCAGCGTCCTGGACGCCGGCCACTGGCGCACGGTGTGGCGGGTCGGCGGCCCGGCCAAGGACCTCGTCCTGACGACCGACTACGCGCGCGTGGGCTGAGCCGACACGCTCTCGAAACGCAGGTTCCAGCGGCCGGCCCGGCCGGTCACCGTGGTCGCCGACAGGGGGCGCACATCGATGTTCCAGTACGTCGACGGCGGCGCCTTCAGGGCGTACACCAGGGCGGCCCTGACCACCGAGGGCTCCGCGACGGCGACGACCCGGCCGCCGTCCTCCACCGGCCGGGTGTCGAGCCACTCCCCCACCCGGGAGACGAAGGTCAGCAGCGACTCTCCGCCGTGCGGGGTGGCGCGCGGGTCGGCGAGCCAGGCGTCCACGGACTCCGGTTCGCGGGCCATCGCCTCGCCCAGCGTCAGCCCGCGCCAGCGGCCCATGTCGCAGTCGCGCAGGGCGAGTTGGACCAGCGGGGAGTAACCGAGGGCGTCTCCCGTGGCCCGGCTGCGCGGGGTCGGTGAGCAGTAGCGCAGTTCGGCCGCCGCGAGCGGCAGGAGTTCGCGGGACGCGGCCAGCGCCGTGTCCCAGCCCGCCTGGTCGAGCGGACGGTCGTCCTCAAACCGCTCGGCGAGCAGCGAGGAGCTGCGCGCGGCGGCGACGAACGTGACCCGAAGTTGCATGCGGTGATCGTGAGCCGCGAAAGTGCGCAGGTCAAGAGGTGTTACCGGGGAGTTACCCAGGGTGCGCGCGGACTCACTGCCCGAAGAGGAGCGCCATCCACTGGTCCGGCTTCGCCAGCGGCGCGAACCCGAGCTTCTCGTAGACCCCGTGGGCGTCGTGGGTGGCGAGCAGGATGCGCCTGACGTCGTAGGGCCGCAGGTGCTCGCGCACGGCCCCGACCAACGCGGTGCCGATGCCCTCGCCCCGTGCGGAGGGGTCCACGTACACGTCGCACAGCCACGCGAAGCTCGCCAGGTCGGTGATCACCCGGGCGTAGGCCACCTGGTCCCCCGAATCCAGCGCGTACACGCCGAAGTTGAGCGACCCGGCGATCGCCCGGTCCTGCTTCTCCCGCGACCGCCCCGTCGCCCAGTAGGCGTCGGTGGACAGCCACCGATGCACCCGCTCGACGTCGAGGCGGTCGGGGTCGGTGGAGATCTCGTAGCCCTCGGCGAGGGGCGGGGTGTCGGTCATGGCGAGACGTTCGCAGGTCACGGGAGGCGGAGTCGAGCGGTTTTCGCGGCGGGCGGAGGGCGTTGCAGGCGGCGGGCCGAGGGCGGCGGGCGTTGCCGGTGGCGGGCGGCGGGTGCCTCGGACGTGACCGGGACGACGGCGACGGCGACGGCGACGGCGACGGCGACGGCGACGGCGAACGGCACGTGGCTCCAAGAGCGGCACGGCGCGGTCAGAGCACCTCCGCGCAGGCCGTGCGGAGCCGTCGTACGCCCTCCTGGATCTCCTGCGGGCCCGCCACCGCCGCGAAGCTCAACCGCAGGTGCCCCGCCGGGGGTTCGGCGCTGAAGTAGGGGCGGCCCGGGGTGATCGCGACGCCCGCGCGGAGGGCCGCCGAGGTGAGGGCGGACTCGGTGCCGTCGGGGAGGCGGAGCCAGAGGTGGTAGCCGCCCGAGGGGATGTGCGGGAGGGAGAGTTCGGGCAGGGCGAGGCGCAGGGCCGTCGTCATGGTGTCGCGGCGGGTCTTCAACTCCGCGGAGACGGTGCGGAGATGGCGGGGCCAGGCCGGGGAGCCGACGAGTTCCAGGGCGGCCTCCTGGAGGGGGCGGGGGACGAAGAAGGTGTCGACGATCTGGATCGCACGCAGCCGTTCGAGGACCGGACCCCGGGCGGCCAGGGCGCTCACCCGGAAGCTGGGCGAGGTCGCCTTGGTCAGTGAACTCACGTGGACGACAACCCCGTCGGGGTCGTCGGCGGCCAGCGGACGCGGCAGCGGGCCGGAGTCCTCGTGCACGAGCCGGCGTACGAAATCGTCCTCGACGACGAACGCGCCGGCCTCGCGGGCGATCCGCAGCACCTCGCCCCGGCGCTCCGGGGCGAGCACCGCGCCGGTGGGGTTCTGGAACAGCGGCTGGCAGACGAACACCCGGGCACCGGTCGCCCGGAACGCGTCCGCGAGCAGGTCCGGCCGCACCCCGTCCGGGTCCACCGGGACGGGGACCGGCCGCAGTCCCGCCGAGCGGGCGATGGCCAGCATGCCCGGGTAGGTGGGGGATTCGACGAGCACGGGGGCGCCCGGCGGCGCCAGGGCCCGCAGCGCCGTCGTGAGCGCCGACTGGCCGCCCGCCGTGATCAGCACCTCCGCCGCGGTGACCGCGCCGCCGATGGTGCGCGCGAACCACTCGCGCAGTTCCGGCAGCCCTTCGGTGGGCGGGCGTCCCCACGCCCCGGGGCGGCGGCCTGCGCGGGCCAGGGCCGCGGACATCGCGCGCTCCGGCTGGAGGGAGGTGTGCAGATAGCCGCCGTTGAACTCGATCACCCCGGGCGGCGGGGCGGCCAGCGAGACCAGGACTCCGGAGGCGTCCACCGAGCGCGGTACGAGGTCGGCGGCGCCGTCCGCGCTCAGCGCGACCTCCTGCCAGGAGGTGTCCCCGGCCGGCGCGGTGGCGGTGCGCGGCCTCGCGCGGAAGGCGCCGGCGCCGGGCCGGGTGACCACCAGTCCCTCGGCGGCGAGCTGGGCGAGGGCTCGGGAGACGGTGACCGGGCTGACCCGGAACCGGTCGACGAGGGCCCGGCTCGACGGGAGCTTTCCACCCGGAGAGTAGCGGTCCAGCTCCCGCCGGAGCTGTTCCGCCAGTTCACTCACACTGCTACGCTCTTGCATGAAAGTAGAGAGTAGCGCTACCGCGCCGACCGGGATAGCGGTCATCACCCCCACCAGGTCCCTGGGCACCCTGCAGGCCGCGCTGGGCGTCGCCGCCTTCTCCCTGACGTTCCCCGCCACCGCGTGGGGGCTGGAGGGCTTCGGGCCCTGGTCGCTCGTCGCCGTGCGCAGTGTCCTCGCGGCGATCGTCGCGGGCGGGTGTCTGCTCGCGCTACGCGTTGCGCCGCCGGGGCGCCGTGACCGGGCGGGGCTCGCGGTCGTCGCCGCCGGTGTCGTCGTCGGCTTCCCGATGCTGACCACGCTCGCCCTCCAGACCTCGACCACCGCGCACGCCGCCGTCGTGGTCGGGCTGCTCCCCCTGACGACCGCGCTGCTGTCCGCCCTGCGCATGGGCACCCGCCCCTCGCGCACCTTCTGGACGGCGGCCCTCGCGGGCGCGGCCGCGGTGGTGGCCTTCACCGTGCAGCAGAGCGGCGGCGCCCTGACCACCGCCGACCTGTATCTGTTCGCCGCGCTGCTGGTGTGCGCGGCCGGTTACACCGAGGGCGGGCGGCTGGCCCGGGTGATGCCCGGCTGGCAGGTCATCGCGTGGGCGCTGGTGCTGTGCCTGCCGCTCAGCGTGCCCGCGGCGGCGATCGCGCTGTCGTACGAACCCGTGCACCTGACCGCGCACAGCGTCGCCGGGCTGCTGTGGGTGGCGGTGGGCTCGCAGTTCCTCGGCCTGGTCGTCTGGTACCGGGGCATGGCGGCGATCGGCATCCCCAAGGCCAGCCAGTTGCAGCTGGCCCAGCCGCTGCTCACACTGGTGTGGTCGGTGCTCCTGCTCGGCGAGCACCTGACGGTGGCCGCCCCGCTGACGGCCGCGGCGGTGCTCGTGTGCATCGCGGTCACCCAGCGGGCAAGGGGCTGAGCGGTGCGGGTTCCCACCCGTGGGTTCGGGTTCCCACCCACGGGCACGGGTTCCCACCCCTCGGTACGGGTTCCCACCCCGCCCCCACGCCGTAAAATCGGGGCCACGGACCGCTGCTCCCGCACTTGGTGAGGAGGCACCGCAGATGCGTGCAACCGTGGGCGACCAGCTTGTGCAGCACGGCAGGGTGGTCGGACAGCAGGACAAGGTCGGTGAGATCGTCGAAGTGATGGGTCAGGAGGGCAACCCCCCGTACCGCGTCCGCTTCGAGGACGGGCACGAGGGTGTGTGCTCACCCGGCCCCGACACCGAGATCCGGCACCGGTTCCAGCAGACCGGCCGGTGACTCAGCGCGGCGGCAGCGCCGGCTCCTGATAGTGGTCGGCGACCACCCGCGCCATCGCCCCGATCGGGTCCGACGCCAACTCCCGCGCGGCGAAGAAGACATGCCCGCCCACCTGTGGGTGGCGGCGTGCGAGCGTGAGGTGCCGGGACAGCTCCGCGGGGTCCTGCCAGGCCGCGGGCTGTGCCGGGTCCCCGGCCTTGTAGAGGGCCTCGCCCAGGTACAGCCGCGTCCTGCTCCCCTGCGCCTGCTTCGCCCACCACGGCACGAGCTTGGCGTAGTCGGCGGCGGCGAAGCCGATGTTCCAGTAGAGCTGCGGCACGAGGTAGTCGATCCAGCCCTCGCGCACCCACTTGCGGGTGTCCGCGAAGTTGTCGTCGTACGACTGCACACCCGCGCGCGTGTCCGAGCCGAGCGGGTCGGTGGCGGCGTTGCGCCACACCCCGAAGGGGCTGACACCGAACCGCGCGGCAGGACGGACCCGCCGCACGCCGGCCGCGGTCTCCCGGACCAGCTGGTCGATGTTGTCCCGCCGCCAGTCGGCGCGGTTGGGGAAGGCGCCGCCGTGCCGGTCGTAGGCCGCGTCGTCGTCGAAGGTCTGGCCGGCCACCGGGTAGGGGTAGAAGTAGTCGTCGAAGTGGACGCCGTCCACGGGGTACTTGCGCACCGCGTCGAGGATCGCGGCCTCGACGAAGGCGCGGACCTCGGGCATTCCGGGGTTGTAGTAGAGCTTCCCGCCGTACGGCACCACCCAGTCCGGGTGCCTGCGGGCGGGGTGGGAGGCGACCAGCTTCGTCGGGTCCGCGTGGTTGGCGACGCGGTACGGGTTGAACCAGGCGTGCAGCTCCAGGCCCCGCTTGTGGGCCTCGGTGACGGCGGTGCCCAGCGGGTCCCAGCCGGGGTTCTTGCCCTGGGTGCCGGTGAGGTACTGCGACCAGGGCTCGTACGGCGAGGGCCACAGGGCGTCGGCGGTGGGCCGTACCTGGAAGAACACCGTGTTCAGACGGTCCGCCGCCGCCCGGTCGAGGTGGCCGATCAGCTCCGCGCGCTGCTGTGCGGCGGTCAGCCCCGGCCTGGAGGGCCAGTCGCGGTTGGACACGGTCGCCAGCCACACCCCCCGCATCTCGGTGGTCGTCCGCCTCGGATGCCGCGGCTCGGCTGCCGCGCCCGAAGCGGTGGTCAGGGTCGACAGCGCGGCCAGCGCGAAGACCCGGCGCGACAGACGTCCCATGTGCACACTCCCCCAACACCATGGATCCGCTCGGTCACGGATCGTCTCCGCGCCCCAGGATGCCCGACGGATGCCCCACCCCGACGATCGATCATCGATACTTGGGAGTAACGTGCACGAACGGAGCAGGGGCCGTACAACGGCGAACCTGCCACGAGGCGAAGACCAGCGAAAGGGACGAAGTGACGGACTTCCCGGCGGGAGACATCGCACGCGTCGGAGTGGTGGGCTGCGGCCAGATGGGGGCGGGCATCGCCGAGGTGTGCGCCCGCGCCGGTCTGGACGTGAGGGTCGCCGAGACCACCGGCGAGGCCCTGGAGATCGGCCGCACCCGGCTGTTCAACTCCCTGACCAAGGCCGCCGAACGCGGCAAGATCAGCGCGGACGAGCTGGCGGCCACGCAGGCCCGGCTCTCCTTCACCACCGACCTCGGCGAGTTCGCCGACCGCGACCTCGTCATCGAGGCCGTGGTCGAGAGCGAGCAGGTGAAGACCGAGATCTTCCAGGTGCTCGACCAGGTGGTGACCCGCCCGGACGCGATCCTGGCCTCCAACACCTCCTCCATCCCGCTGGTGAAGCTGGCGGTCGCCACCTCGCGGCCCGACCAGGTCGTCGGCGTCCACTTCTTCAACCCGGCCCCGGTGCAGAAGCTCGTCGAGCTGATCCCGGCGCTCACCACCTCCGAGGGCACGCTGGCCCGCGCGCAGGCCTTCGCCGAGAAGCTGCTGGGCAAGCACGCGATCCGCGCCCAGGACCGCTCCGGGTTCGTGGTCAACGCGCTGCTGATCCCGTATCTCCTCTCCGCGATCCGGATGTTCGAGTCGGGCATCGCGAGCCGTGAGGACATCGACAACGGCATGGAGCTCGGCTGCGCCCACCCGATGGGCCCGCTGAAGCTGTCGGACCTGATCGGCCTGGACACGGTCGCCTCGGTCGCGTTCTCGATGTACGAGGAGTACAAGGAGCCGCTGTACGCCGCTCCCCCGCTGCTCCAGCGCATGGTCGACGCGGGCCGGCTGGGCCGGAAGTCCGGCTCGGGCTTCTACAGCTACGGCTGACCTGCACAGTGTCCGTTCCAGTGTGCTGATTACACAGTGCGACGACCACGGGCCCGGCGCTTTTCGGAGTGCCGGGCCCGTCGTATTCACACACCGTGTGCGCGCCGGGCCCGCATATGCCCGTCGCACACTCTCCCCACGCGCCCACCAGGCGAGTTGACTCTTCATGCGCATGCAAGGGATGTGACGACTACGGAAAGGAGCGGACTCGTGACCGCCGACCCGGAGCATCCCGTGGTCCATGGAGAACTCGCAGAGTTACGACGCCGCCTCGATGTCGCGTACGCACGTGTCGAGGGCGGACTGGCCCTGCTCAGTCATCGTACGGAGGAGACGGACAAGGAGATCGACGACCTGAGCGCGCGGATCATCGCCCTGGAGCACGCCCGCTGGCCGCTCCCCGCGGTCGCGGCGATCACCGCCGTGGGCGCGCTCATCGTGGCGATCTGGCAGGCCCTGGGGCACTGAGGCTCCGGGACAGAGCGGGTGGGGGATCAGGGCAAGGTGTCCTGACCGAGCCTCAGATGGTGCAACAGCAGTAACGCGGCCGCCATGTTGGCGGCCGGGACCTCCCCACGGGCGACCATGTCGGGAACGAGCTTCAGGGGGACCCATTCCCGGCGGTCGGACTCGAAGTCGTCCACGGGGTGCCCGATGTACTCGCCCTCGTCGGCCCAGTAGATGTGGTGCACGGCGTCGGTGAGCCCGTTGGAGGGCTCCACGCTCATCAGGTGCTGGAGCGGCCCCGGCCGCCAGCCGGTCTCTTCCTCAAGCTCCCTGGCGGCCGCGAAGGCGATGTCCTCGCCGTCCTCGACCACCCCGGCGGCCAGCTCCCAGCCCCAGCTGTCGGTGATGAAGCGGTGGCGCCACAGCAGCAGGACCTCGTTGGCCTCGTTCACCACCGTGGCGACGGCGACGGGCCGCAGCCGGATCAGGAAGTGGTCGAGATGCCGGCCGTCCGGCAGCTCGACATCGGCGAGATTGACGCTGAACCAGCGGTTTTCATACACAGTTTGTTCGTTCTGTTTCGTCCACTGCACGGTTCTGCCACCTTCCGTCGAGTAAGTGGCAATATCGCAGCAGGGACTGTGGAGTGTCGGCGGGCGCGTGCCGTCCTACAGCGGCACGCGCAGTGCGCCGTCGATCAGTTCGGCTGCCTCGGCCGTGCCCGCGCAGCCGCTCCGGACCAGGTGTTCGCGTACCGCTCTGAGTCTGTCGCGCAGGCGCTGGGACTCCATTCCCCGGGCCTGTTCCGCCATCTGCACGGCGGTGGCCACCGCTTTGTCCGCGTTGCCCTGGCGCAGTTCGATGGTGCTGAGCATCGCCAGCCGGTGCACCCGGCCCCGGTCGTGGGCCGGATTGTCGACGGCGGCTGCGGCGTGCGCCGCGGCGGCCGCGAGTTCGCCGAGGCTGAGAAGCGCCTCCGCCACCTGGACGTTGACGAGGCCCGGCTGGACATAGCCGGTCTCGTCGGGCTCGTATCCGCGCCGGATGCGTTCGGCGGCCTGCTCGGCCCGCCGGATGCAGGACAGCGCGGTCGTGCCGTCGCCGAGGTGGGCGTACGCCTTGGCCTGCATCGCGTAGAGGTCGCAGGCGAGCGCCGGGGTGATGTGCTTGCCCGCCGCCCGCAGCGCGGCCTCGGCGAAAGCGACGGCCTGGCGGTACTCCCGCATGAACAGCGACTGGTTGACCAGCAGCGCTATGACGTACGCGCCGAGCCCCCGGTCCCCGCTGGCCTTGGCGAGCCGCAGTGCCTGGTGGAAGTAGCGCTGCGCGAGGCCGTGCGCGTCGGAGTCGTAGGCGCAGATCCCGGCGACCGCGACCAACCCGCCGGTGGCCCGGTGCAGTTGACGGCCCGTCTCGTCGGTGTAGCTGCCGCGCAGCAGCGGGGCGGCCTCGGCGTTGAGGAAGCCGACGATCCGGGTGCGGGTCGCGATGCCGCCGGCCTTGCGGTACATCTGCTCGTAGTGGGTGCGCGCCGCGCGCAGCATCTCGATGTCGGCCGAGGTGACCCGGTGCCGTCCGCCGCGGGACACGTCGACGTCCTCGGGCGGGTTCTCCCACTCCCACACCGGCATGACGGCCGGGGTGCCGGTGACCGCGGGGGCGCCCAGGATGTGCGGGCGTTGCTGTTCGTCCGAGCGCCACAGCGCGGTGGCCCGCTCGACGAAACCGGACAGGGAGGTGCCGTGCGGGGCGGAGGGCTCGCCGGGGACCCCGAGGCCGATGTCGTCGAGGGTGACGGGGCGTTGGAGGCGGCCGGCGAGCACCTCGCAGATCAGGTCGGGCACTTGGCCGCGCGGTCGCTGGCCCTTCAACCACCGTGCCACGGCGGTGTGTTCGTACCTGAGCGCGAGACCGCGTGCCCTCCCGGCCTGGTTCACATGTGCGGCAAGCCCCGCGTGCGAGATCCCGGCTTCGTCGAGGATCGCGTCGAGCAGAGTGTTGGGCTGCATAGATGCCCCCCGGGTGGCTCGGTGCCGTCAGATTAGTGGGTCCGCCTTCACACGGGGTGTGAACGGAGTGCTCGAATCCGCAGCGTGTGCGCACTGTTGCGGAGAGTTCCCTCCCCGGTTGACTGAAATGCCTCGCAAGAGGCCGGCCGGGCCGCCGGCTCCCCCTCGTACAGTGCGGTGGCCTGGCCGGCGGTTGAACCGGTCAGAGGTGCGTGGTCGGCTGCGGGTATGTCGTGGCTGGTCGCGCGGTTCCCCGCGCCCCTTGGGTGGGCTGTCGTTGGCGGTCGTTTCTCAGGACCAGTAAAGCCACGTCGTCCTTCGGGGTACCGCCCGCGTGGTCCAGAAGCGCCGTGAAGACCCCGCCCAGCACAGCTTGAGGAGCAGCCCCCTCAGCACCACCCAGCGCTTCACGTAGGGAGAAGAACCGGCCGAGCGCGTCTCTCGCGTCCTCCGCGCCGTCCGTGTGCAGGACCAGGCTTTCGCCCGGCAGCAGGTGACCGCACTCCAGGACCGGCAGCGCGCACGGGAGCGGGAAGAGGCCGAGCGGCGGTAACGGGTCCGTGCAGGAGAGTGGCTCGACCACTGAGCCACTGAGCAAGTACGGCCACGGATGACCGCAGTTGAGGGCGCGCAGCTCGCCGTCCCGGCCGATCTCCATGAGCAGCACGGTGACGAAGTCCTCGGCGACCGTGCCGTCCCGGTCGGCGCGGTCCCGTAAGTGGCGGGCGAGCGCGCGGTCCAGTCTGCGCAGTACGCCCCCGAGTTCGGGTTCGTCGTGGACGGCCTCGCGGAAGCTGCCGAGGACCGCGGCGGCCGTGCCGATGGCGGCGAGACCGTGGCCCCTGACGTCCCCCATGACGACCCGCACGCCGTGTTCGGTGGCGACCGCCTCGTACAGGTCACCGCCGATCGTGGCGCCCCGGTCGGCCGACAACTGGGCCGCGGCGACGGTGAGTCCGTCGATCCGCGGGGGCAGCGGCCGTAGCAGCACGCTCTGGGCGGCCCCCGCGACCTGGCGGGCCTGCCGCAGCTCACGCAGCAGCGCCCGCCGGACATGGACGATCAGCCCGGTACCGACCGCGAAGAACACGGCGCTGGTGACGACCCGCGCCCCGAGTCCGTCCTGCTGGGCCAGCGGACAGGTCAGCTTGTACGTGACCGCGACAGCCCCCCACATGGTGGGCAGCCCCATCGAGAGCACACGCCGCAACGCCCCCGCCCGGGGAACCGCAGCCTTGAAGCGCATCATGCCGATGGCCCCCCAACTAGGCCCTGCACACGCAATCGGACCGACCTCGAAAGGCCGGTCCGATTCTGTCGAGCGCATGGGCCGAAAGGACCAGATCACCAGAAGAACTCACCCTATCGAGTGAGGTGACCAGATATGGGGGGTGCCGGGGCGCCGCCCTGCACGCCCCAGGGCGGCTAGGCCCTCAGCACCGCCCCGGTCCGCTCCCCCGCAAGGGCAACCGCCGCATCCCGAGCCGCGGAAGCCTCGTCCACGGTCAGCGTCCGGTCACCGGCCCTGAACCGAAGCGCGTACGCCAGCGACTTCCGCCCGTCCCCCAGCTGCTCGGCGTTCTCATACACGTCGAACAGCCGGATCCCCTCAAGCAGTTCACCCGCACCCTCACGCAGCGCGGCCTCGACCTCGGTGGCCGGCACGAACTTGTCCACGACCAGGGCGACATCCTGCGTGGCCACCGGGAACGTGGAGATGCTCGGCGCCTGCGGGGTGTCGTCACCGGCCGCCTCCAGGGCGTCCAGGTCCAGCTCCATCGCCGAGGTCCGGGCGGGCAGCCCGAACGCCTTCACGACCCGCGGGTGCAGCTCGCCGGCGTGTCCCACGACGGTGTCCCCGACCACGAACTCGGCACAGCGCCCCGGGTGCCACGGCCCGTACTGACCGCCCCGCACGACCAGTTCGACCCCGGCCTCGCGGGCGACGACCCGGGCCGCCTCGACCGCGTCGGCCCAGTCCGCCGGACGGCCCTTGCCCCACCAGCCGGCCTGCTCCCGCGCACCGGCGAGCACGACGGCCACATGGCGCGGCTGGTCCGGCAGCGCGGCGTCCAGCTCGGCGATCTCCTCGTCCGTGGGGCGCCGGTCGACCGGCAGCACCGAGGCGACCCGCTGCTCCGCGCGGGGCAGGAAGACCAGCCCCGTCTCGAACAGCGCGAGATCGTGCGTGCCCCGCCCGTCGTTGCGCCGCAGCGCGCCGAACAGGCCCGGCAGCAGCGACGTGCGGAGCGCGGGCTCCTCGTCGCTCAGCGGGTTGGTGAGCTTCACGACCCGGCGCTTCGGGTCGTCCGCGTCGAGCAGCAGCTGGTCGAAGACCTGCTCGCCGACGAACGGGTAGTTCGGCGCCTCGACGTACCCGGCACCGGCCAGCACCCGGCCCACCCGGCGGTGCAGCCGCTGGCGCTGGGTGAGGCCGCGGCCCGCGGGGGGCTTGGGCAGCGTGGAGGGCAGGTTCTCGTAGCCCTCCAGGCGGATGACCTCTTCGGCCAGGTCGTTGATCTCCTGGAGGTCGGGACGCCAGGACGGCACGGTGACGATCAGCTCGTCCTGCCCGTACACGTCGCAGCCGACCTCCTGGAGCCGCCGTACGACGGTCTCGCGGCCGTAGGAGACACCCGCGACCTTGTCCGGGTGGTCCGCCGGGACGGCGATGGTGTGCGGGGCCGACGGGGCGACGACCTCGGTGACACCGGCCTCCGCGGTACCGCCCGCGAGCAGGACCAGCAGGTCGACCGTGCGCTGTGCGGCAGCGGCGGCGGCCTGCGGGTCGACACCGCGCTCGAAGCGCCGGGACGCCTCGGAGGAGAGCTTGTGGCGACGGGCCGTACGCGCGATGGCGACCGCGTCGAAGTGCGCGGCCTCGATGACGACGTCGGTGGTGCCCTCACCCTCGACGTGGTCGGCGATCTCGGTGTTGGCGCCGCCCATGACGCCGGCGAGGCCGATCGGCCCGCGGTCGTCCACGATGACCAGGTCCTCGGCGTGCAGCTTGCGCTCGGCGCCGTCGAGGGTCTTGATCTGCTCGCCCTCGGTGGCCCGGCGGACGCCGATGGTGCCCTGGACCAGGGAGCGGTCGTAGGCGTGCAGCGGCTGGCCCAGCTCCATCATCACGTAGTTGGTGACGTCGACGGCGAGCGAGATCGGGCGCATGCCGACCTTCTGGAGCCGGCGCTGGAGCCAGATCGGCGAGCGGGCCTCGGGGCTGAGGCCGGTCACCGTGCGCGCGGTGAAGCGGTCGCAGCCGAGCGGGTCGGAGACCTGGACCGGGTAGCCGTAGGCGTTCGGGCCAGGTACGTCGAGCAGCGCGGGGTCGCTGAGCGGGAGGCCGTAGGCGATGGCGGCCTCGCGGGCCACGCCCCGGATGGACAGGCAGTCGCCGCGGTTGGCGGTGACGGCGATGTCCAGGACCTCGTCGACCAGTTCCAGCAGCTCGATGGCGTCCTTGCCGACCTCGGTCTCCGGGGGCAGCACGATGATGCCGTGGCTGCCGTCGTCACCCATGCCCAGCTCGTCGCCGGAGCAGATCATGCCGTGGGAGGTCTTGCCGTACGTCTTGCGCGCGGAGATCGAGAACCCGCCGGGCAGGGTGGCACCCGGGAGGACGACGACGACCTTGTCGCCGACGGCGAAGTTCCGGGCGCCGCAGACGATCTCCTGGGGCTCGCCGGTGCCGTTGGCCTGGCCGACGTCGACGGTGCAGAAGCGGATCGGCTTCTTGAACTCCGTCAGTTCCTCGATGGTCAGGACCTGGCCGACGACCAGGGGGCCCTTGAGGTCGGCGCCGAGGTGCTCGACGGTCTCGACCTCAAGGCCCGCGGAAACGAGCTTGGCCTGGACGTCACGGCCGGTTTCGGTCGCCGGCAGGTCGACGTACTCCCGCAGCCAAGAAAGCGGGACCCGCATCAGATCTCCATCCCGAACGGCCGGGTGAACCGGACGTCACCCTCGACCATGTCTCGCATGTCCTCGACGTTGTGGCGGAACATCAGCATCCGCTCGATGCCGAACCCGAAGGCGAAGCCGCTGTACTTCTCCGGGTCCACGCCACAGGCGGTGAGCACCTTGGGGTTGACCATCCCGCAGCCGCCCAGCTCGATCCAGCCCTCGGAGGAGCAGGTGCGGCAGGGGCGGTCGGGGTTGCCGACGGACTCGCCGCGGCAGACGTAGCAGACCATGTCCATCTCGGCGGACGGCTCGGTGAAGGGGAAGAAGTTCGGCCGCAGCCGGGTCTTCATGCCCTCGCCGAACAGCGCCTGGACCATGTGGTCCAGGGTGCCCTTGAGGTCGGCCATGGTCAGACCCTCGTCGACGGCCAGCAGCTCGACCTGGCGGAAGACCGGGGTGTGCGTGGCGTCCAGCTCGTCGGTGCGGTAGACGACACCGGGGCAGATCACGTACACCGGCAGCTCGCGGGAGAGCAGCGAGCGGATCTGCACGGGCGAGGTGTGGGTGCGCAGCACGACTCCGGACTCGGTGCCGCCCTGGGGGCCCTGCACGAAGAAGGTGTCGGCCTCGCCGCGGGCCGGGTGGTCCGGGCCGATGTTGAGCGCGTCGAAGTTGAACCACTCGGCCTCGACCTGCGGGCCCTCGGCGACCTCGTAGCCCATGGCCACGAAGACGTCCTCGATGCGCTCGGAGAGGGTGGTGAGCGGGTGGCGGGCGCCGGCCGGTACCCGGTCGTAGGGCAGTGTGACGTCCACCGCCTCCTCGACCAGCACGCGCTGGTCGCGCTCGGCCTCCAGCTCGGTCTGGCGTCCGGCGAGGGCCTTGTTCACCGCGCCCCGGGCCTGGCCGACGAGCTTGCCCGCGGCGGCCTTGGCCTGCGGGGGCAGGGCGCCGATCTCGCGGTTGGCGAGGGCCAGCGGGGAGGTGCCGCCGGTGTGGGCGACCTTGGCCTCCTGGAGCGCGTCGAGGGAGCTCGCTGCGGCGAAGGCGGCGAGCGCCTCGTCCCGCATGCGCTCGATCTCTTCCGGTTTCAGGGCCTCGACCTCTACTGGGTCGTACGACTTGTTCGGTGCCGACATCTCTTCCCGTGCTTCCGATTGGCTGGCTGAAGGTCCCCGTCACCGACTCGCTGGAGGGCCGTCCATGGGACACGAAGGTGCCAAAGGCCGAGTCTAACGGGGTGGAGGTGTACGAATGCGCCCGTGGGCCGCTAGGCGAGATACGCCGGGGCCGCCACGGGCAACATAAATCGGAACTCGGCGCCGCCGCCGGGGGCGCGGCCGACCGTGATGGTGCCGCCGTGGGCTTCGACGATGCCCTTGACGATGTACAGCCCAAGTCCGGTGCCACCGCGCTTGCTGCCCCGCCAGAAGCGGGTGAAGACGCGGTTCATGGACTCCTCCGGGATGCCGGCGCCCTCGTCGCCCACGGTGACCGACGTGCCGATGTCCTCGCCCTCTCGGGGGGACGCGGCGGACGTGATGTCAATGGTGACGGTTCCCTCGCCGTGCCGCACGGCATTTTCGATGAGGTTGCTGAGCACCTGGTCGATCTTGTCGGGGTCGGCCCACAGGGCGGGCAGCGGCTGTTCCAGGCGGAGCAGGAACCGGTCGGCGGCGAGGCCGGCGGCGACGTAGGCCTGTATGTGGCGTCCGACGGCGGCGCCGATGTCGACGGGCTGGCGCCTGACCTCCAGGCGCCCGGAGTCGATGCGGGAGATGTCGAGCAGCTCGGCGATGAGCCGGGTGACCCGGTCGGCGTCCGCGTCGACGGTCTCCAGCATCAGCCGCTTCTGGTCGTCGGTGAACCTCTCCCACTTGGCGAGGAGGGTCGCGGTGAAGCCCTTGACGGAGGTGAGCGGGGAGCGCAGCTCGTGGGCCACGGTGGCGATCAGCTCGGCGTGGCTGCGCTCGGTGCGGCGGCGGGCCTCGGTGTCGCGCAGGGAGACGACGACGCGGTGGACGGGTCCGGTGGGCTCGGTGCGCACGTACTGCGCGGAGACCAGGACCTCACGGCCGCCCGGCAGCAGCAGGTTCCGCTCGGGCTGGCGCCTGCGGATGGCGAGGCCGCCGTAGGGATCGGTCAGCTGCCACCAGCGCCGGCCCTCCAGGTCCTCTAATGGAAGGGCCTTCTCCAGCCGCTGTCCGAGGGCGTCCTCGGCGGGGAGGGCGGTGATACGGGCCGCGGCGGCGTTGAAGCAGATCACGCGGCCCTGTTCGTCCGCGACGACGAGACCGTCGGGCAGCTGGTCGGGGTCGACGCCGAACTCGGCCGCACCACCGGCACCGGTCCCGGGCACGCCCTGCGCGCTCCTCGTGCCGACACTCATCCCCGCACCCCACCTCTCAGGCGTCTGAGGGGCCCCCGAGCTGGTCACCCTACTGGTTGTCGGTGACGGAGCGGCACCCTCCGGGGGCGCGCTGTGCACGGGCTGACGCATAGAGACATACGGCGGCGGCGGTGGCGAGGTTCAGGCTCTCGGCCTTCCCGTGGATCGGGACGCGCACGACGGCGTCCGCGAGTGCGCGGGTCTCCTCCGGGAGCCCCCACGCCTCGTTCCCGAACACCCACGCGGTCGGTCCGCCCATGGTGCCCTGGTCCAGCTCGTCGTCGAGGTCGTCGGTCCCGGCCCCGTCGGCGGCGAGAATCCGCACGCCGGCCTTCTTGAGCCCCTCGACGGCATCCTCCACGGGCACGCCGACGGCGACCGGCAGATGGAACAGGGAGCCCACGGAGGCCCGTACGGCCTTGGGGTTGTAGAGATCGACGGACGCGTCGGTCAGTACGACGGCCTCGGCACCGGCGGCGTCGGCGCACCGCAGGACGGTGCCGGCGTTCCCGGGGTCCCGCACGTTGGCGAGCACGGCGACGAGCTGGGGCCGGGCGGCGAGGATCTCGTCGAAGGGGGTGTCGAGGAACCGGCAGATCCCGACGAGCCCCTGGGGCGTGACGGTCGTCGAGATGTCGGCGATGACGTCCTCGGAGGCGAGGTGCGTCCGGGCCCCGGCGTCCCGGGCCTCGCCCACGATGTCGGCGTACCGCTCGGCGGCCTCGACGGTGGCGAACAGCTCGACCAGCGTGCCGTCGTGCCCCGCCGCCTCCCGCACGGCCTGCGGCCCCTCGGCGAGGAACAGCCGCTCCTTCCCCCGGAAGTTCCGCTTGGCGAGCCGCCGGGCGGCGGAGACACGCGGGGAACGGGGGGAGATCAGCTCGGGGGTGGCGGAGGGCATGTCGCTCACTTTCGATCACTACACAGCAGGACCCGCAAGCCCGGAAGCCTGCGGGTCCCTCATGTCACGTCGGCCTGGGCCAGGTGCGATGTCACGCAGCCTTGGGGGCGTTGACGTCGTCCGGCAGAGCCTTCTGCGCGACCTCGACCAGCGCGGCGAACGCGGTGGCGTCGTTCACGGCCAGCTCGGCCAGGATCTTGCGGTCGACCTCGATGTTCGCGGCCTTCAGACCCTGGATGAAGCGGTTGTACGTGATGCCGTTGGCGCGGGCAGCGGCGTTGATGCGCTGGATCCACAGCTGACGGAAGTCACCCTTGCGCTTCTTGCGGTCGTTGTAGTTGTAGACCAGCGAGTGGGTGACCTGCTCCTTGGCCTTGCGGTACAGGCGCGAACGCTGACCGCGGTAGCCGGAGGCCGCCTCGAGGATCGCCCGGCGCTTCTTGTGGGCGTTGACTGCCCGCTTGACGCGTGCCACTTGTTAACTCCTTGTAGCGGGGCCGTGGTTGGACTCACACGGCCCGGAAACGATTGGGTCCCGGTCCAGACGTACGGCGCTCGGTCGGAGCGCCGCGGACGTCACTTGCCGAGAAGCTTCTTGATCTTCGCGGCGTCGCCCGGGGCCATCTCGGCGTTGCCGGTGAGGCGACGCGTCACGCGGGACGACTTGTGCTCGAGCAGGTGGCGCTTGCCGGCGCGCTCACGGAGCACCTTGCCGGAGCCGGTGATCTTGAAGCGCTTGCTGGCACCGCTGTGCGACTTGTTCTTCGGCATAGCGCCGTTATCTCCTCGTAAAGGACGCTCCCGATGCCCGGCCTAAAGAAACCGGGCACAGTGGAACATCGCTCTTCCTTGTCGGGGTGTTGCTTCCGGGGGCTTCCGCCCCCCGGATCACGCCTCGGCCGGAGCCTCGGCAGGCGCCTCGGCGTCGTCCACGTCGTGGTCGGACTCCGCGGCGTTCTGCGACTTGCCGGGGTTGGCCTTCGCGTCTGCCTTGCGGGCTTCCTGCGCCTGGCGGGCCTCGGCCATCGCCTCGGTCTTCTTCTTGTGCGGACCGAGAACCATGATCATGTTCCGGCCGTCCTGCTTCGGGTTCGACTCGACGAAACCGAGGTCCTGGACGTCCTCCGCGAGACGCTGCAGCAGTCGGTAGCCGAGTTCCGGCCGGGACTGCTCGCGACCACGGAACATGATCGTGATCTTGACCTTGTCGCCCTGCTTGAGGAACCGGACGACGTGACCCTTCTTGGTGTCATAGTCGTGCGGGTCGATCTTCGGCCGGAGCTTCATCTCCTTGATGACCGTGTGCGCCTGGTTCTTGCGCGCCTCACGGGCCTTCATGGCCGACTCGTACTTGAACTTCCCGTAGTCCATGAGCTTGCACACGGGCGGACGGGCGTTCGCCGCGACCTCGACCAGGTCCAGGTCGTACTCCTGCGCAAGCTCCAGTGCCTTGGCCAGGGGGACGATGCCCACCTGCTCGCCACTGGGACCGACAAGTCGCACCTCGGGAACGCGAATCCGGTCGTTGATGCGGGGCTCGGCGCTGATGGATCCTCCTCGGTTAGCACCACACGGCGGTCTGGCGGACAGCCGCGTTTGTCTCTTTTCGACAGACCTAACCGCGCCGAGACACAAAAAATGCCCCGGACGATCACAGACGGGGCTCCAAAGGCACTACCGGAGCACCGCCGCGATGATCGCGGGGCGCGCTTTCGGGCGACTCCATCGTCCGTACGGAACGATGGTGACCGCCTGACCGGGGTGACCCGCCGCCCCGGAGGACGGTCAGGTGGGAGATCGGAGCCTCCACTTGTGGGCCGGACACATGAATGTCCAGCCGGTCGTCACACAAGGTTAGCAGCTACCCGGGGGTGGTGCTAACCGTCCTGCACCGGGCCCTATCGTGTGGGGCATGAGTGACACCCCTCCCGCGTCCCCTGACTCCCCCGGCTTCGACGAGATGACCCGCGACATCGCCGAGGTCCCCGCCGTCGAGGTGATCGTGACGGTCGCCGTCAACCTGATGAGCGCCGCCGCGGTGAAGCTCGGTCTGACCGAGGAGGGCGACAAGTACAAGGACCTGGACGAGGCCCGCAAGCTGGTCACCGCCCTCGCCGGTCTGCTGGACGCCTCCGTGACCGAGATCAGCTCCTTCCACGCGTCCCCGCTGCGGGACGGTCTGAAATCCCTCCAGCTGGCCTTCCGCGAGGCGTCCGTGGTCCCGGACGAGCCGGGCCAGGGCCCCGGTGAGAAGTACACCGGACCGGTCTACGGCTAGCTCATCCTCGTACGAACAAGGGCTCGCCCGGAGGCGTGGCCCCGGCCGGCAGGACCGCCAGGTCGAGGCCCCGCACCAGGCGGGCCCTGAGTGTCTCGTCGGCGGCCAGC
The DNA here is from genome assembly GCF_010548375.1 of Streptomyces sp. SID13726. Classification (GTDB taxonomy): domain Bacteria; phylum Actinomycetota; class Actinomycetes; order Streptomycetales; family Streptomycetaceae; genus Streptomyces. The sequence goes on along the minus strand of NZ_JAAGLY010000009.1, from coordinate 286,311 downwards.
CGCCCGGCGACGGCACGTGCGGCCTCCTCGGGCGGGGTCCCCGGATCCAGTACGAGCGCGAGGGTGCCGTCGGCCTGTCCCGGACCGAGGTGGGCGCGCAGCACCGCGGACTCGGCGGCCACGGCGTCCCGTACGGCACCGACGACGGCCGGATCGGCCAGCGGGTCCACGCTCGCGCGGCCCTCGGCGAGCGCGAGCAGCGCGGAGCCGGTCAGCTCGAAGGGCACCGGACCGGCCAGATCCAGTACGACGGTGTCGGCCTTCTCGTGCGCGGCGGCCTGCAGCGCCTGGTGCAGGGGTACGGCGACGGGGCGGGCCTCCGGGTCCCAGCGGGCCAGCGACTCGGTGGAGGTGAAGGCCGGCAGGGCGGTCCGGGATCCGGCCTTCAGGGTCGGCACCGCCATGTCGCTGGTCTTCTCGCGGCGCAGTCCGTTCTCGTCCTCCTCGACCTCGCCGAGCACGGCCACCACCGGGACCAGCAGCCGGGCGCCCCCCAGGGCCTCCAGGACGGGTGCCACGGCGGTGCGGTCCTCGGCCCAGGCGGTGAGCGCCGCGCTCAGCCGCGGGTCGGCGGAGCCGTCGTCGTCGGAGAAGCCGGGGTCGGGAATGTTCTTGTTCGCCACGGTCACCGACCCTATCGGGGGCTTGCTGCTGCGGTTGTGCGGGCCCGGAAACCCGGCCGTGACGGCTTTCACGGGTTTCTCAGGGTTCGCTGACACACATCTAACGTCCGTCTAACGGCCCGCACAGTCACCGGTCCGACCATCGCGGACATGGAGTCTTCCAGAGCTGCCGGACGCCGTGCCCGCCGGTCCCGCCGCAGGCCCTTGCTGTACACCGCGCTCGCCGCCGTCGCCGTCGTCGGCGCCTCGGCCGGGGGGACGGTGTACGTGAAGGCGCAGGCGCACTCCGGGGGCGGCGCCGTATCGTCGGCCACGACGCCGTCGGGCTCGCCCTCGTCGGCGACCACGACTCAGGAGGCGGCCGTGGCGAAGCCCGTGGTGGATCTCGACAAGCAGCTCGCGACCGCGATGAAGTCGGTGAGCGTGACGGGCGACCAGAAGGTGTCCGCGGCCGTCCTCGACCTGGAGTCGGACGACAGCGCGGTCCACGGCGACGGCACCTTCGACACGGCCAGCATCGTGAAGGTCGACATCCTGGCGGCCCTGCTGCTCCAGCACCAGGAGGCGGGGACGCGGCTGAGCGCGCAGGAGAAGGCGTACGCCACCACGATGATCGAGAACAGCGACAACACCTCGGCGTCCGCCCTGTGGGACGCCATCGGCCGGGCCTCGGGGCTCGACGCGGCCAACGCGAAGCTCGGGCTGACCGGGACCGAGGGCGGTGACGGGGCGCTGTGGGGGCTGACGCAGACCACGGCGGCCGATCAACTCACCTTGCTCCAGCAGGTGTTCGGGGAGGACTCGGAACTGAGCGAGGCGTCGCGGTCGTACATCCAGGGGCTGATGGGGCAGATAGAGGCCGACCAGCGGTGGGGGGTCTCCGCGGCGGCCGACGGGACCGGGTTCGCCCTGAAGAACGGCTGGTTGCCGCGCAGTACCACCGGGCTGTGGGACATCAACAGCATCGGGCGGGTGACGGTGGCCGGGCACGCGTATCTGGTGGCCGTGCTGTCCAACGGCAACTCCACGCAGGCGGAGGGGGTTTCGCTGGTGGAGGCGGCGGCGAAGGCGGCGGTCTCGGTGTTCACCGGGGAGACCGGCTCGGCGTCCGCCTCCGCTTCGGCGGACGTTACCAGTGCCGTGATCGCCCGCTGAACGTCGTACTCCTGGTTCAGAACCCCTCGTAGGACCGGCGCGGACCCCGGCGTCCTCGCCACAGGAACACCGCGGTGATCAGCAGGGCCACGCCGAAGCCGCCCGCCAGGGGGGCCGCCCAACTCGCCGTGTCGTCCTCCGACTTGGCGGCGTCCGGGCCCGAGCCGAAGTACTTTTCGCCGTAGGAGGCGGGCTGGAGTCCCTCCGGCTTGAGGCGGGCCGCTTCCTTCAGGGCCGCGGCGGGGTCGACGAAGCCGTAGCCGCGGGAGTCGTCGCGGCCGCCGGCGGGGGCGTTGCGGGCCGTGTCCTCCAGGAGCTTCTTGATCTGCGCGGGCGTCAGGTCCGGGTGGGCGGCCTTGACGAGGGCGACCGCGCCGGAGACGAACGCGGAGGCGGCGCTGGTCCCCCAGCCCTCGTAGTACTTGTGGTCGGGGTCGGCGATCACGACGTCGTCGCCGGGGGCGGCCACGGTGGCGTACCAGCGGCGGGTGGAGAAGGAGGCGCGGGTGCCGTACCGGTCGACGGCGGTGGCGGCGATGACGCCCGGGTAGGCGGCCGGGTAGGAGATGTGGTCGCCCTTCGCACCGCCGTTGCCGGCCGAGGCCACGACGACGGCGCCCTTCTTCAGGGCGTACTGGACGGCGTCGTCCTCGCCGGCCTCGGGGTGCGCGGAGGCGGAGTCGTCGCCGAGGGAGAGGTTGATGACGTCGGCGCCCTGGTCGGCGGCCCAGCGGATGCCCTCGGCGAGCGCGTTGCCCCGGGTGTTGCGGGCCTTGGTGCGGGCCGGGTCGCCGTCCTCCAGGATCACGCGGACGGGGAGGATCTTCGCCTCGGGGGCGATGCCCATGACCCCGTCGCCGTTGCCCACGCCATGGCCGTGACCCGCGATGATCCCGGCCATCGCGGTGCCGTGCCGGGCCCAGGAGCGGTCGCCGCGCTCGGCGCCGAATCCGATCATGTCCTTGCCGGTGAGGACGTTGCCGACGAGGTCGGGGTGGTCGTTCTCGACACCGGTGTCCAGGACCGCGACGGTGACGCCCGCGCCCTTCGTGGTCTGCCACGCCTCCTGGGTGTGCATGGCGTCCAGGGCCCACTGCTTGGCGCGGATCGCGTCGGCGTGCGCGGTGGTGGCCGGGACGAGGGCGACGGAGGCGGCGAGGAGGACGCTCAGGAGACCTGCCCGGCGGGTGGTGGTGCTCATGAGGACTTCTCCGAGGGCGAGGTGACGGTCTTGCGCAGGGCCCGCTCGACGCGGTCGGCGAGTCCCCGGGCCTCGTAGCCGAGGCCGGCCTGGGCGGTGGGTGAGGTGTCGCCGGACACCATGGCCTGCTCGGCGGGGACCGGGGAGTCGACCGTACGGCCGTCCGCCCAGCCGGAGACGGCGTAGGCGACGACGGGGGCGTCGGTGAGGACGGAGATCGTCCAGGAGGCCCGCTGCTTCGCCCCGAAGTCCGCGGCGAGGGTGTTCTTCGCGGCGTACGGGAGGGGCATCAGGTCGGTGCGGGTGTCCAGGCCCTCTTTGCCGAAGCGGTTGTCGAGGTTGCGCATGGTGGTGGCGTCGGCGTCGGTGAACATCAGGCCGATGGTGGTGACGTAGCTCTGGGTGGCGTCCGTGTAGGTGGCGCGCAGGAGGCGGTCGCAGCCGACGGGGGCGAGGGCCTTGCGCAGCAGCGGGTCGAAGGCGTCCGTGCAGCCGCTGTCGGGGGCGACGGCGATCCGCGTCCACGTGCGGTCGGCGCCACCGGGTCCGGCGCCCTGCCCGTCCACGGTCGGCGGGAACAGCTGGTCCACGGGGACGCTGTGCCACAGCGCACCGGCCTCGGCGAAGGTGTCGCCGCCGCCTTCGTCCCCGGAGTCACCGATCAGCCAACTCCCGGTCACGGCACCGCCGATGAGCCCTAGCCCGAGCACCACGCTCCCGGCCACGGCGGCGATCCGCGCGGGAATCCGCGGCCACGAACGCTCCCTGTACCCCACCTCGGGCTCCCCGAACGACACCACGGGCCGCGGGGACGCGGTGGGGGCGCTCCAGGACAGCGCGGGGTCGGGCGAGAGGGGCGCGGAGGTACCGGGCCGTGAGGTGGTGGGCGGGTCGGTCGGGGCGGGGGGTGTGGGCGCCGGGGGTGTCGGGGGTTCGGCGGGGGGCGGGGGCGCGGTCACGCCGACGGCGGACTCGCGGGGCGGGAAGCCCGGGCGAGCGGGCGCGCTCGACCGAGGGGACGCACCCGGCCGGGCGCCGGCCTGCGGATCTGCCGTGGGAGGCGCCGGGTGGCCGGGGTGAACGCCCGCCTGCCGGTCCGCCGTTGAGGTTCCGGGACGGCCCGCGTCGGGTCGCGGCGGTACGGCGGTGGCGGCGGAGTTCGTCGCCGCCGAGCCCGTACGGCCGTCCCCGGGGGTGGGGTCCGTGGCCGGCACCGGGCGCATCCGGAAGGTCGTCTCCGAGGCGGTCTCGGCGGGGGCGCCGGTACGGCGGGGCGGCGAGGAGGGCCGAAAACCCGGCGGAGGCGGCACGGCACCGGGGACCCGGGGCACGGAGCCCTGCGGGGAGGTACCGGACGAGGCGCCGTTCGCCGGGCGCGGCTCGGCGCCCGATCCACGGTTCCCGGACGACCCGTTGCCCGGGTTAGCCAGCGGCGGCATCGGGCCGGGGCCCGGTGTGCGCGGGTTCGGGGCGGTGGGTGCGGTACCGGAGGCGGACGGGGGCGCGCTCGGGTGCCTGGGAGCGTCCGGGTGCCTGGGCGCGTCCGGGGACGGCGGGCGGTGCGCGGGGGCGGTGGGCGTGCCCGCGCCAGTGCTGGCGCCCGCTCCCGTGCCCTTGACGGACGGCGGCGTGCTCGGGCGCCTGGGCGCCTCCGGGGACGGCGGGCGGTGAGCTGGGGTGGTGGGCGTGCCCGCGCCGGCGCCCTTGCTCGCCGTGGCCGGTGGCGCGGTGTCCGGGAAGCGGGCCGATGCCGGGGGTGGGGGTGGAGCGGTGGGGGTGGTGTCGGTGCGTGGTGCCGGACCGTCGCCGTTCCGGGGAGGAACCGCGCCTCGCGGACCGTCGTTCCGGAGCGTGCGCCCGTCCGTGCCCGGGGCCCGGTGCGGCGGCATGGGGCCGACGCCCGCGCCGCCCGTCGTCCGTATCGGTGGCCGACCCCCGGCACTCGATCCCTGGGACCGCTCCCCGCCCGACACCTCGGACTCCCGTTCCGTGTTCATGTCACCAGCAGCACGGGGTGCCGTGGTGCCGACGTCGCGTCGGTCCGTACTCGTACTGCGATCTGTGCGCGGGTTCCGGTCCGTGCTCATGCTCCGGCTCCGGTCCGTGCTCATGCTCCCGAACGGCCGCCATCCGGACGTCCGTTCACCCGCGTCGCCGGACACGTGCCGCGCCGGCTCACCGGACTCCCGCCCGCCCGAGCCGCCGGACATCTGCCCGCCGCTCTCGTCGAGCCCTTGCCAGTCGAAGCCGCCGAACATCGGCCGACCGGATCCATCGGCTCCTTGTCGACCGGATCCATCGGACCCAGGCCGACCTGGGCCACCGGCCGCTGACCGACCCGTTTCAGCGGGCTCCGGACTGCCTGATCCACCGGGCCTCGGCTGACGCGATCCATCGGGCCCTTGCCCGGCCGGGCCATCGCCCCCTGGCCGACCCGCTCCACCAGGCTCCTGCCTCCCGGGCCCACCGAGCCCCGGCTGCCCGGATCCACCGGCCTCCGTACGACCAAGCCCACCCGAAGTCCACCGACTCGACTCACCGGCTCCAGGCCGACCCGCTCCACCGGAATCCCACCGACCCGACTCCCCGGGTCCCGGCCGATCCGCCGCACCGAACTCCTGCGACCCCGGCCCACCGGACACCTGAGGAACCGGTCCGCCAAAACCCTGTCGTGCCCGCTCGCCGGTCTCCCGCCGCTTCCGCTCGCCGAACGCCTGCCAGCGCGAGCCGTCGCTCACCCGGCCACCCGGCTCGCCGAACCCCCGCCGACCAGCGGTCCCGTCAGACCCACCCGCTCGGGAACCCGCCCCACCAGCCACTGATCCGTCCGACCCGTCGCCAAGGCGCTGCCCGTTCGGGTCGGTCACCGGTCGCCCCGGCTCGTCGGCCGAACCCGACCCCGTCTGTTCCTGCGACCGCGATCCCGTCCCCTCGGCCACCCGCGCCCCCGACCTCTCGGACTCCCCGGACCCCTCCCCCACCGTCGGCGGCTGGGCCGGTCTCGGTGGGGTCGTGGGGCGTGGAGGGATCGAGGCGCGGCGTGCTTCCGTGCTCATGCACCCCCCGTTTCCTGTCCGGGCCGTTCGGTCGTGCGCGGGCCCGCGTCGGTGTCGCCGGCGTGGAAGACGGCCGTCCGGGCACGCATACCCGCACGGAGGGGCCGGCATCCCGGCGCGGCGGCGACGGGGGCGAACGGCCCTGTGTGCGTGCGCGTCACTCTACGGGTTGTCGCCGGTCGAACGGGAACCAGTCCACCAGGCCGGGGGCATCTGCCCGGAACGTCCCCCTACCCTGCGGTAATCCTGTCTGGCAGGCTGCGTTCATGACTGCGCGCTCCGCCGACCGGGCCCGATACGACCGGGCCACCGCCCATCTCGACGCCCCCCTCGCGATCGTGGACCTGGACGCCTTCGACGCCAACGCGGACGATCTCGTCCGCCGGGCGGCGGGGAAGCCGATCCGTGTCGCCAGCAAGTCCGTACGGTGCCGGGCGCTGCTGGAGCGCGTCCTGGCCAGGGACGGATTCGCGGGACTCATGTCCTTCACGCTCGCCGAGTCCCTGTGGCTGGCCCGGAGCGGCTTCGACGACATCCTGCTCGCGTATCCCTCCGCCGACCGCGCCGGATACGCCGAACTGGCCGCCGACCCCAAGCTCGCCGCCGCCGTGACGGTGATGGTCGACGACCCTTCGCAGCTCGCCTTCATCGACGAGTCCCGCGCGGGCGGCACCGAAGTCATCCGGGTCTGCCTGGAGTTGGACACCTCGCTGAAGCTCCTCGGCGGCAAGGTCCGTGTCGGCGCCCGGCGTTCGCCGCTGCACTCCCCCGCGCAGGTCGCCGACATGGCGCGCGCGGTGGCCAGGCGCCCCGGGTTCAAGGTCGTGGGGATCATGGCCTACGAGGGCCACATCGCCGGCGTCGGGGACGCGGTCGCCGGACGGCCGTTGCGTTCCCGGGCCGTACGGCTGATGCAGGCCACCGCCCGCAAGGAACTCGCCGAGCGGCGTGCCGCGGTCGTGCGTGCGGTGCGGGCCGTCGTGCCGGACCTGGAGTTCGTCAACGGCGGCGGCACCGGCAGTGTGCAGCACACCGCGGCCGAGGCCGTCGTCACGGAGATCGGTGCCGGGTCCGGGCTGTACGTGCCGCGGCTGTTCGACAACTACACGTCCTTCAGCGGACGTCCGGCCGCCCTGTTCGCCATGCCCGTGGTGCGCAGGCCGGGGGTGGGTGTGGTGACCGTCCTCGGCGGCGGCTATCCGGCCTCGGGCGCGGCCGGACCCGACCGGCTGCCGGTGCCGTATCTGCCGGAGGGGCTGAAGTACGACCCGCAGGAGGGGCCCGGCGAGGTGCAGACCCCGCTGCTCGGGGCGCCCGCCGACGACCTGCTGCTCGGCGACAAGGTGTGGTTCCGGCACGCCAAGGCCGGTGAGCTGTGCGAGCGGTTCGAGACGCTGCACCTGATCGAGGGCGACGCGGTGACGGCGACCGTCCCGACGTACCGCGGGGAAGGCCACACGTTCCTGTAGGTCAGCGGTCCAGGGACCGGATCCCCCGGGTGATCCGGTCCATGTCGGCGAGCGGCGGGCCGTCCGGGCCCGCGTCGAAGGCGAAGCGGACGACGACGGTGCCGCGCGACCGCTCGTCGGCGTCGCGGGCGAACGCCAGCGACTGGACGTAACCTCCGGGCCCCTCGGCGGTCCTGACCCGCCAGCGCACCAGGTATCCGGCGCATCCGGCCACCTTCACCCGCTCCGACCGGACGACATGGTGGCCGCGGATGCCGTCGTAGGACGTGTCGGCGGCCTGGGGTATGTCCTTCTCGGCGAGCGCGTCCGGGGGTTGTGCGAGCTTCCCGGACACCGTGCGGGCGAAGACCCTGCCGCCGCCCTCCCTGGTCATCACGAGGTTGTCGCGGGTGACGTATCTCGCCGGGACCCAGCCCTCGGGCAACGGCAGGCTGATGCCGTCGAGTTCGTCGACCAGGCGGGTCGGGGCCGAGGAGGTCGCGGTGGGCGGGGGCGGCGCGAAGGTCGGGGTGGGCGGCGGTGCGGCGAAGGTCGGGGCGGTGTCCGCGACCACGTCGTCCCCGTGGCCCCGGGCCAGCGCGTACGCCCCGGTGACGATCGCGGGGACGAGGACCGCCCCGGCGATCGCGAGCGCGACTGCCTTGGCGCGCCCCGAGGCCCCGTCGGCCGCTCGCGGCGGGCCGGGGGCCTCGGGGGCGCGCCGGTCGTCCGTCCAGGCCGTCCCGTCCCACCGGCGCTCCAGATGCGGAGCGTCGGGGTCCGGGTACCAGCCGGGCGGGAGCGTCCTGCTCATTCCGGCACTGTAGGGCGAGACCTACAGCGGTGTGACGTACGCCCCCGAGATCCCGCCGTCGACGAGGAAGTCGCTGGCGTTGACAAAGGAGGAGTCGTCGCTGGCCAGGAAGGCGACGGCGGCGGCGATCTCCTCGGCCTCGGCGAACCGGCCCACCGGGATGTGGACCAGGCGGCGCGCGGCCCGCTCGGGGTCCTTGGCGAACAGCTCCTGGAGCAGCGGGGTGTTGACCGGGCCCGGGCAGAGGGCGTTGACGCGGATGCCCTCGCGGGCGAACTGCACGCCCAGCTCACGGGACATGGCCAGTACGCCACCCTTGGAGGCGGTGTAGGAGATCTGCGAGGTCGCCGCGCCCATCCGGGCCACGAAGGACGCCGTGTTGATGATGGACCCCTTGCCCTGCTGCCGCATGTAGGGGATCGCGGCCTTGCAGCACAGGTACACGGAGGTCAGGTTGACCTCCTGGACGCGCTTCCAGGCCTCCAGGCCGGTCTCCAGGATGGAGTCGTCGTCGGGGGGCGAGATGCCCGCGTTGTTGAAGGCGATGTCGACGCTGCCGTAGGTGTCGTACGCCGTCCTGAACAGGGCTTCGACCTGCTCGGCGTCGGTGACGTCCACCTTCACGAAGGTGCCGCCGACCTCCTCGCCGGCCGCCTTGCCGCGGGTCTCGTCCACGTCGGCGCAGACCACGTTGGCGCCCTCGGAGGCGAGCCTGCGGGCGGTGGCGAGACCGATGCCGCTGCCGGCTCCGGTGATGACGGCCGTACGGCCGACGAGGCGACGGCACACGATCTGATCGGTCGAAGGGGTCGAAGAGGTCACTGTGCGGGGCCTTCCGTGCTGATGAAGACGTTCTTGGTCTCGGTGAAGGCGGTCAGGGCGTCCGGGCCGAGTTCACGGCCGAGTCCGGACTGCTTGTAGCCGCCGAAGGGGGTCCAATAGCGGACGCTGGAGTGGGAGTTGACGGACAGGTTGCCTGCCCGGACGGCGTGCGAGACGCGCAGGGCGCGGCCCAGGTCGCGGGTCCAGAGGGAGCCGGAGAGGCCGTAGGGGGTGTCGTTGGCGAGCCGGATCGCGTCCGCCTCGTCGGTGAAGGGCAGCAGGACGGCGACCGGGCCGAAGATCTCCTCGCAGGCCGCCGGGGAGTCGGGCGCCTCGCCGGTGAGCACGGTCGGCGCGAACCAGAAGCCGGGCCCGTCGGGAGCGCCGCCGCGCAGGCCGGGGGCGTCGGCGGGCACCAACTGCCGTACCCGGTCCAGTTGCTGACGGGAGATCAGCGGGCCCATCTGGGTCTTCTCGTCGGCCGGGTCGCCGACCACGACGGCGGACAGCGCCTCTGCGAGAAAGGCGTGCGCCTCCTCGTAGACCGACTCCTGGACGAGGATCCGGGTGCGGGCGCAGCAGTCCTGGCCGGAGTTGTCGAGGAAGGAGAAGGGGTCGAGGGCCTTGGTGAGGTCGGCGTCGGCGAAGACGATGTTGGGGCTCTTGCCGCCGAGTTCGAGGGTGACCGGCTTGACCTGGCGGGCGCAGCGCTCCATGACCTCGCGGCCGGTGCGGGTGGACCCGGTGAACACGATCTTCGCCACGCCGGGGTGCTCGACGAGGGCGGTGCCCGCGACCGGCCCGTGGCCCGGCAGCACCTGGAACAGGCCCTCGGGCAGCCCTGCGTCCAGGGCGAGTTCGGCGAGCCGCAGGGCGGTCAGCGGGGTCGTCTCGGCGGGCTTGAGGATCACCGCGTTGCCGGCTGCGAGCGCGGGGGCCGTGCCCCAGGCGGCGATCGGCATCGGGAAGTTCCAGGGCGCGATGATCCCGACGACGCCGAGCGGTTCGAGGATGGTGATGTCGAGGCCGCCCGCGACCGGGATCTGACGGCCGTTCAGCCGCTCCACGCCCCCCGCCGCATAGGCCAGCAGATCACGGACGTTGCCGGCCTCCCAGCGGGCGTTGCCGAGGAGGTGGCCGGCTTCCCTGACCTCCAACCGGGCCAGTTCCTCGACGTGTTGGTCCACGACGTCGGCGAACCGGCGCAGCAGCCGGGCCCGGTCGGCGGGGGCGAGGGCCGCCCAGCCGGCCTGTGCCTTCGCCGCGCGGGCGACCGCCGCGTCCACGTCGGCGGCGGTGGCTGCGGGGACGGTGGCGACGACCTCCTCGGTGGCCGGGTTGAGGACGGTCAGCTCATGCTCGTACGACAACGAAGAACCTTTCGGGGACACTCGGGATCACAGGCGTTCGAAGGAGCGGCGCAGCTCCCAGTCGGTGACCGCCGCGTCGAAGGCGTCCAGCTCGACGCGGGCCATGTTGCGGTAGTGCGCGACGACCTCGTCGCCGAAGGCGGCCTTGGCGATCGGGCTGTTCTCCCACAGCTCGGCGGCCTCGCGCAGGGTGGTGGGGACGTGGGCGTACTCGGCGGTGTAGGCGTTGCCGGTGCAGACCTCGGGCAGCTCCAGCTTCTGCTCGATGCCGTACAGCCCTGCCGCGACCAGCCCGGCGACCGCGAGGTGCGGGTTGACGTCCCCGCCGGGCAGCCGGTTCTCGAAGCGCATCGAGCGGCCGTGGCCGACGACCCGCAGCGCGCAGGTGCGGTTGTCATGGCCCCAGGCGACCGCGGTGGGGGCGAAGGAGCCCGGCTGGAACCGCTTGTAGGAGTTGATGTTGGGGGCGTAGAGCAGCGAGAAGTCGCGCAGGGCCGCGAGCTGTCCGGCGAGGAAGTACCGCATCACGTCGGACATGCCGTCCGGGCCCGCCATCGCGTTGTTGCCTGCGGCGTCGGCGAGCGAGAGGTGGATGTGGCAGGAGTTGCCCTCGCGCTCGTTGTACTTGGCCATGAAGGTGAGCGAGACGCCTTCCTGGGAGGCGATCTCCTTGGCGCCGGTCTTGTAGATCGCGTGCTGGTCGCAGGTGGTGAGGGCCTCGTCGTAGCGGAAGGCGATCTCGTGCTGGCCGGGGTTGCACTCGCCCTTGGCGGACTCGACGGTGAGCCCGGCCGCGGCCATCTCGTTGCGGATCCGGCGGAGCAGGGGCTCGATGCGGCCGGTGCCGAGGACCGAGTAGTCGATGTTGTACTGGTTGGCGGGCGTGAGCCCCCGGTAGTTGGCGTCCCAGGCCTGCTCGTAGCTGTCCTTGAAGACGATGAACTCCAGCTCGGTGCCGACCTGGGCGGTGAAGCCGTGCTCGGCGAGGCGCTCCAGCTGGCGGCGCAGGATCTGCCGGGGCGCGGCGACCACCGGGGAGCCGTCCTCCCAGGCGAGGTCGGCGATCAGCATGGCCGTGCCGGCGTTCCAGGGGACGCGGCGCAGGGTGGCGAGGTCGGGGTGCATGGCGAAGTCGCCGTAGCCGCGGTCCCAGGAGGACATCGCGTAGCCGTCGACGGTGTTCATCTCGGTGTCGACGGCGAGCAGGTAGTTGCAGCCCTCGGTGCCGTGGTGGAGTACCTCGTCGAGGAAGAAGCGGGCGGCGAACCGCTTGCCCTGGAGCCGGCCTTGCATGTCAGGGAAGGCCAGGACGACAGTGTCGATCTCACCGCTCGCGACGAGGGCGTGCAGCTCCTCGACACTGAGCGGGGGTGTGCGGTCTGCCACGGGGGAGCTCCTTCGGCTGCTGCGCGTTTTTCCGACCGGGCCGGGAGCCATAAGGTATTGCTCAGAACCATTGCTTGGGAAGGGGGCTCGGCCATATGTCGGTCGACGCTGACGGCGGCCCGGAGGACCGGCTGACTCCGGTGCTGCGGCCGGTCAGGGCGGGCAACGGCTTCGAGGAGGCGCTGGAGCAGATCCTCCAGGTGGTGCGGCTCGGGCTGGTGCCGGGGGGTGAGCGGCTGCCGGCCGAGCGGGAGCTGGCGGAGCGGCTCGGGATCAGCCGGGTGACGCTGCGCGAGGTGCTGAAGGTGCTCCAGGACCAGGGGCTTGTGGAGTCGCGGCGCGGGCGGTACGGCGGGACCTTCGTCCTGCCCAAGGCGCACGCGGGCGGCGAGGACGAACTGCGGCGCCGGGTCACGGAGGTGGACATCGAGGACGTGCTGCGCTTCCGGGAGGTGCTGGAGGTGGGCGCGGCGGGCCTGTGCGCGACGCACGGCCTCTCCGGCGAGCAGGCGGAGCGGCTGCGCGAGGCACTGGCGGCCACGCAGGAGGCCCCGCTCGCGGACTACCGGCGCCTGGACACCCTGCTCCACCTCACCCTGGCGGAACTGTGCGGCTCACCGACCCTGACCGCCCAGTACGCGGCGGTACGGGCCTCGGTGAACGACCTCCTCGACTGCATCCCGCTCCTGGTCCGCAACCTGGAGCACTCCCAGCGCCAGCACGCGGCGCTGGTCGAGGCGGTCCTCGACGGGGACGCGGACGGGGCGCGGGAGATGATGCGCGAGCACTGCGGGGGCACGGCGGCGCTGTTGCGCGGGTTCCTGGCGTGACCTTGATTGTGCACGGCCCGGGGCGCAAAGGTATGGGCATGGGCCATTGCAAGCCGGGGAGGACCGAGTGACGACCGTACGACCGCTGATCGGGGTCAGCACCTATCTGGAGGCCGAGGTGCGCTGGGGGCGCTGGGAGCTGGAGGCGGCGCTGCTCCCGGCGGGCTATCCCCGGCTGGTCCAGCAGGCGGGCGCCCTGGCCGCGATGCTCCCGCCGGACGCCCCTGAGCACGCGGCGGCGACCGTGGCCCGCCTGGACGGACTGGTGATCGCGGGCGGCCCGGACGTGGAGCCGATCCGCTACGGCGCCGAGCCCGACCCCCGCACCGGCCCGCCCGCCCGTGCCCGGGACGCCTGGGAACTGGCCCTGATCGACGCCGCGTCGGCTGCCGGCGTCCCCCTGCTGGGCATCTGCCGGGGCATGCAGCTCCTGAACGTCGCCCTCGGCGGCACCCTCGTCCAGCACATCGACGGCCACGCCGACACCCCGGGCGTCTTCGGCCACCACCCGGTCAAGCCGGTCCCCGGCACCCGCTACGCCGACATCGCCCCGGAGGAGACCCTGGTCCCGACCTTCCACCACCAGGCGGTGGACCGCCTCGGAGAGGGCCTGGCCCCCTCCGCCCACGCGCCGGACGGCACGGTGGAGGCGGTCGAACTCACCGGCGCGCACTGGGCGTTGGGCGTCCAGTGGCATCCGGAGATGGGCGCGGACCTGCGAGTGATGCGGGCCCTCGTCTCGGCCGCCGCCCGGCCCTAGGACCGGGTCAGCGACAACAGGTCTCTCGCCGGTCCCACCGGCCGATGCCCCGTGGGCCACACCGCCCGCAGGTCCCGTGCCAGTGACACCCCGGCCACCGGGACCGCCACGAGGCGGCGCATCGCCAGCTCCTCCCCCACCGCCAGTTCGCTGAGGACGGCGGGGCCCGCGCCGCTCACCGCCGAGGCCTTCACCGCTGTGGTGGAGGAGAGTTCGATGAGGGGGCGGGCCAGGCCGCCCAGGGCCGCGTCCAGGACCTGGCGGGTGCCGGAGCCCTTCTCGCGCAGGATCAGGGGTGTGGTGGCGAGTTCGGCGGCGGCCAGGGGACGCCGGCGGCGGGCCCAGGGGTGGCCCGGGGCCGTCACGACGATCAGGTGGTCGTGGGCGATGACGACCGAGTCGAGGCCCGTGGGGACCGTCAGGCCCTCCACGAAGCCGAGGTCCGCCTCGTCGGAGAGCAGGCGCTCCGCCACCGTCTGCGAGTTGCCGGCCTGGAGGGACACCGCCGTGTCCGGGCGGGCCGCGCGCAGCGCCAGCAGCCAGCCCGGCAGCAGGTACTCGGCGATCGTCATGCTCGCCGCCACCCGGAGCCGGGAGTCCCGGCGGACCCGCAGCGCCTGGGCCCCCGCGTCGAACGCCTCCGCCGCCTCCACGATCCGCCGCGCCCAGTCCGTGACCAGCGCGCCCGCGTCCGTGAGCCGGGACCCGCGGGGCGAGCGGTCGACCAGGGCCACGCCGAGCTGGCGTTCCATGGAGCGGATACGGCTGCTCGCGGCCGGCTGCGTGATGCCCAGCTCCCGCGCCGCCCCGCCGAGGCTCCCCAACCGGGCCACCGCCAGCAGCAGTTCGAGGGCCCCCAGGTCCGGCACCCGATGGGCCAGCCCGCCGCCCACCGCCGCCCCTTGCTCCTCCACACCGCTCATAAGACCAGCTTATGCCCTCATAGAGTCATACTCCCTGGTCGCGGCCCTCCCGCCACGACACCGTGGAGACATGGTCACCGCCGTCCGTCATCTCGGGCCGAACTGGTACGCCGCCGTCATGGGCACCGCGATCGTCGCCACCGCCGGCGTCGCGCTCCCCGTGCACCTCCCCGGCCTGCGCACGATCTGCGCCGCCGTCTGGCTGCTGTCCCTCGCCCTGCTCCTCGTCCTCCTCTGCGCCCGCGCCCTGCACTGGCGCCACCACGCCGACCAGGGCCGCGGCGACCTCCGCGACCCCGCCACAGCGCCTTTCTACGGCTGCCTCGCCATGGCGCTCCTGGCCGTCGGCGGCGGCGCGCTCACCGTCGGCCGGTACTGGATCGGCACGACGGCCGCGGTCGCCCTCGACGCCGTGCTGTTCAGCGCCGGTACGGTCGTGGGGCTCGCGGCCGCCGTGGTCGTCCCGTACCTCATGGCCGTAGGAGACAGGGCGGAGCCGCAGCAGGCCACGCCCGTGTGGCTGCTGCCGCTCGTCGCGCCCATGGTGTCCGCCGCGCTCGGCCCGCTGCTCGTGCCGCATCTGCCGGCCGGGCAGGCCCGGGAGACGCTGCTGTTCGCGTGCTTCGCGATGTTCGGGCTCAGCCTGCTCGCGACCCTGGTGATGCTGCCGCTCGTCTTCGCCCGGCTCGTCACCGGCGGCCCGCTGCCGCTTACCCTCACCCCGGCCCTGTTCCTGGTCCTCGGTCCGCTGGGCCAGTCCACCACCGCCGTCGGCAAGTTCGCGGACGTGGCCCCGGGGGTCGTACCGGCCCCCTACAGCCAGGGCTTCGGCGTCCTCGCGGTGCTCTACGGCGTCCCCGTCATGGGGTTCGCGCTGCTGTGGCTCGGGCTCGCCACCGCCCATGTCGTACGGGCCAGGCGGCTCGGGATGGGGTTCTCGATGACCTGGTGGGCGTTCACCTTCCCGGTCGGCACCTGTGTCACCGGCTCGGAGGCGCTGGCCCGGCACACCGGGCTCGCGGTCTACGACTGGCTCGCCGTCGGGCTGTACGCCGTCCTGGTGGCCGCCTGGCTCACGGCCGCCCTGCACACAGCGCGCGGCCTCGTCAGCGGAGCGCTGCTCGCAGGGCCGCGCCCAGCGCCCGTGGTGCTTCGGCCAGCGACGGCCCGTACCACGTCAGGTGCCGTCCGCTGACGAGCGCGCAGGGCAGGCCCGGGAAGGCCTCCGGGCCGTCGTCCGGGGTGAAGCGGTACGGCTCGTCGGGCAGGACGACCACACCCGGGGCCACCGCCCGCAGCTCGTCGAGCGGGATGCGCGGGTAGCGGTCCTCGTGGCCCGTGTACAGGTGGTCCACGCCGAGGCGGGACAGCACGTCGCCCGCGAAGGTGTCCCGGCCCAGCACCATCCAGGGCCGGCGCCAGATCGGTACGACCGCCGTCACGCGAGGGCTCAGGGGCGCCGGCGCCGACCAGGCCTCCTCGGCCTCGTCCAGCCAGCGCGGTCGTACGACACCGCAGGCCCCGACGACCCGGTCCAGTTCCCGGAAGGCCTGCGGGACGTCCCGGACCTCGGTGACCAGGACCTCCAGGCCCGCCTCGCGCAGGGCGGCCAGGTCGGGTTCCCGGTTCTCCTCCTCGTTGGCGATCACCAGGTCGGGGGCGAGGGCGACGATCCGGTCCAGCTTCGGGTTCTTGGTGCCGCCGATCCGGGTGACGTCGAGGTCGGCCGGACGGGTGCACCAGTCGGTGGCGCCGACCAGGGCGCCGGGTGCCGAGCGGGCGATCGCCTCGGTCAGCGAGGGGACCAGGGAGACGACTCTCACTGCCGGGGCCGGTCCTGGACGGCCTCGATGTGCTCCGCCACGGCGACGACGACCACGCGCGTGTCGGCCACCGTCGCCCGCCAGCGGTGCCGCACCCCGCCGGTGAGGTACAGGGTGTCACCGCGGCCGAGGCGGTAGGCGCGGCCCTCCGCCTCGACGTCCACCGCGCCGTCGGCGACGTACATCAACTGGTCGTTGCGGTACTGGAATTCGCGCCCGGCGTCATGGTCGCCGGTGAACTCCTGGGCGTGCATCTGGTGGTGACCGCGCACCAGGGACCGCACCCGGGGTGCGTAGCCGGGCTCGGTCGCGGCCTCCGCGTGCACGACGTCCACGCTGCACGCCGGGTCGGCGGCGGCGAGGAGTTCGACGGCCGTGGTGCGCAGGGCGTCGGCGACCTTCTCCAGGGAACTGCGGCTGGGCCGGGCGCGTTCGTTCTCGATCTGGCTCAGGAAGGGGACCGAGAGGCCGCTGCGCTCGGCCACGACGGCGAGGGTGAGTTCCAGCGCGCGGCGCCTGCGGCGCACGGCCGCGCCGACCCGAAGGGGCTGTTCTTTGTGGTCACCCATGGCTCCGGCTCCCTCCTACGCTCGTCGGTCCTGTGACGGGTCTCCTGATGAGTTGTCTGCACCCTACGCATGTTCGGCAAACCGTTTCATGCGGCCGTCACATCGATGTCACACAGCGTGCTGCCGGACCTCACACTTCGCGCCAGCGCGACGGCCCCCCGGCGGAGCGCCGGGGGGCCGGAATATGCGCCGCCGGCCGCCGAGAACTCCTCAAGTGGCCTAGTCGGCACGGAAGTTCGGGTGATGACGTCGCTCTATGTGGTTGGCCGGATCCTTACCGTGGTCCGGAAGCGGTTATGACCCTGTCATCCGCCCCACCATCTCCGGGTGCTCCCCGAGCCAGGCGGCGACCGCCTTCTCCTCGTGCCCCTGGCCGTACTTGTTGATCTCGCCCTCCAGCGTGCCCAGCTCGTCCTCGCTCATGTGGAAGCCCTTGATCCACCGGGTGAGCTGCGGGTAGCGGGAGGGGAAGTCCTCGTTGGAGATGGTCCGGATGGTGTTGCCCTCGCCGAAGAACTTCTTGTCGTCCTTCAGCTTGGTGAGGTCGTACTGGCTGTAGGCCCAGTGCGGCGACCACAGCACGACCGCGACCGGCTGCTTCTTGGCGTACGCCCGCTTGAGCTCGGCCAGCATCGCGGGCGTGGAGCCGTCGACGACCTCGTACTCCTTGTCGAGGCCGTAGCCCGGCAGCACCTTGTTCTTGAGGAGGTTCATCTCGCCGGTGCCCGGTTCGATGCCGATGATCTTCCCGTCGAAGAGGTCGGCCTTGCCCTTGAGGTCCTCGTACGTCCTGACGCCCTTGACGTACGACGGCACCGCGATCTCCAGCGAGGTCGGTTCGTACCAGGTGCCGAGGTCCTTGAGTCTGTCCTTGCTCTTGTCCCAGTAGTTCTGCTGGGCGTACGGCAGCCAGGCGTCGAAGTTGAGGTCCAGGTCACCGGAGGCGAGGCCGGTGTAGACCGGGCCGACGTCCATCTGCTTGAGGTTGAGCCGGTAGCCGCGCTTCTCCAGGACGTTCTTCCACAGATACGTGACGGCGATGTCCTCGTCCCAGGGGAACCAGGCCACGTTCACCGGACGCTCGGTCTCGGCGGCGGCCTGGCTCTTCTGGACGGGGGCCAGTTTGTCGACCAGGCCGGGCTGCTGCTTGAGCCAGCTGCGGACGGCGTCCTGCTGCTCGCCCTTGCCGGCCTTGTTGATCTCGGCCTCCAGGCTGGTGAGCTGCTTCTCGTCCAGCTCGAAGTTCTTCAGCCACCGCCCGACGACCGGGTTGTCGTCCGCGAACCCCTTGCGGGCCAGGGTGTGCACCCCGTCGCCCTCGCCCCAGGCCCCCTTGGGGTCCTTGAGCTTCTTCAGGTCGTAGTCGTTGTACGCCCAGTGCGGCGACCAGAGCGTCACGACGATCGGGTCCTTCTGGGAGTACGCCCGCTTCAGCTCGGCCAGCATGGCGGGCGTGGAGCTGTCGACGACCTCGTACTCCTTGTCGAGGCCGTACTCCTTGAGCACCTTGCTCTTGAGCAGTGCCATCTCACCGGCGCTGGACTCGATCCCGGTGATCTTCCCGCCGAACTCCGAGGCCCTGCCCTTGAGATCGGCCAGCGAGTCGATGCCCTTCATGTACGACGGGACGCTCAGCTCGAGAGACGTCTTGTCGTACCAGGCGCCGAGGTCGTCGAGCTTGCTGCCGTACTCCTTCCAGTACTGGGCGTGGGTGGTCGGCAGCCAGGAGTCGGTCTGGAAGTCGACGGTGCCCTGGGCGAGCGAGGTGTACAGCGGTCCGGCGTCGAACTGCTTGGCGTCCACCTGGTAGCCGCGCTGCTCCAGGACCTCCTTCCACAGGAAGGTGGAGGCGACGCCCTCGTCCCAGGGGATGTAGCCGATGCTGATCTTCTTGCCCTGGCCGACGTTCTCGCTGTCGGCGACGGCCGTGGTCCCGCCGGAGTTGCCGCCGAAGACCCCCACGCCGCCCGCGACGAGAGCGAGCACGACGACGCCGATCACGGCGAACTGGGGGCGCGGACGGTACGACCAGATCTTCGAACCGCCCTGTGCGGCACGGGCCTTGGCGGCGGCGCGGCGGCCCAGCGGGGAGACCTGGGTGCCGAGCGCGCTGGTCATGCGGTCGAGGTAGATCGCGAGGATCACGATGGCGACACCGGCCTCGGAGCCGAGGCCCACGTTGAGCTGGCCGATGGCCTCGTTGACGTCGCCGCCGAGGCCGCCGGTGCCGACCATGCCGGCGATCGCGGCCATGGACAGGCCGAGCATGATGACCTGGTTGACACCGGCCATCACGGTGGGCAGGGCCAGGGGCAGCTGGACGCGCAGAAGGGTGTCGCGCGGGGTGGTGCCGAACGCCTCGGCCGCCTCGACGAGTTCCTTGTCGACCTGGCGGATGCCGAGTTCGGTCATGCGGACGCCGGGGGCCAGCGCGAAGATCAGGGTCGCGACGATGCCGGCGGAGGCTCCGGTGCCGAAGAACAGGATCGCCGGGATGAGGTAGATCATCGCGGGCAGCGTCTGCATGAAGTCCAGGACGGGGCGCACGATCCCGCTGACGCGGTCGGAGCGGGCCGCCCAGATGCCCACCGGGACGGCCACCACCAGCGCGATGATCGTGGCCACGAGGACCAGCGAGAGGGTGATCATCGCGTTCTCCCACAGTTCGAGGGAGTCGATGAAGGCGAATCCCGCGAAGGTGAGCAGGCCGGCGAGGGTGCCGCGCAGCCAGAACGCGATGACGGCGAAGATGCCTGCCAGGAGCAGGGGTTGGGGCGCCTGGAGGACGGCGTCGATACCGTCGTAGGTGCCGGTGAAGACGGTCTTGAAGAAGTCGAACAGCCAGGCCACGTGGTCGAGCAGCCAGTCGACGGTGTCGTTGACCCAGTCGCCGAGCGGGATCCTAGGCATGGGCGGCCTCCTGGGGGGACTCCGTGTCGCCGAGGAAGCCGATCAGGCGCTCCTGCGGGACCACGCCGACGAGCTTGCGCTTCCCGTCGAGCACGATCACCGGGTGGCTGGAACGGGCGCTCATCGCGCAGAGTTCGGTGAACGGCGTGTCGGGCGTCGCGGTCTCGCAGCCGTCCGCGCAACCGCAGTCGGCCTCGGCACCGCTGACGTCCGTGTCCATGACGGCGGACGCGGTGAGCACCCGGGAGCGGTCGACGTCCTTGGTGAAGGAGGCCACGTAGTCGTCGGCGGGCCGCACCAGGATGTCCTCGGCGCTGCCGATCTGGACGATCCGGCCGTCGCGCATGACGGCGATGCGGTCGCCGAGCCGCATGGCCTCGTTGAGGTCGTGGGTGATGAAGACGATGGTCTTCTTCAGGGTCTTCTGGAGCTGGAGGAGCTGGTCCTGCATGTCCCGGCGGATCAGCGGGTCGAGCGCGCTGAAGGACTCGTCCATGAGGAGCAGGTCGGCGTCGGTGGCGAGGGCGCGGGCCAGGCCCACGCGCTGCTGCATGCCGCCGGACAGCTCGTCGGGCCAGGACTTCTCCCAGCCCTTGAGGCCGCACAACTCCAGTGCCTCGGTGGCCCGTTCGGTGCGCTCGGCCTTGCCGACGCCCTGGACGGCGAGGCCGTAGGCGGCGTTCTCCAGGACGCTGCGGTGCGGGAAGAGCGCGAAGTGCTGGAAGACCATGCTGATCTTCTCGGCGCGTACGGCGCGCAGTTCGCGGTCGGTCAGCGCGGTGAGGTCCTGGCCGTCGAAGCGGACATGGCCCGCGGTCGGCTCCAGGAGGCCGTTGAGCATGCGCAGCAGCGTGGACTTGCCGGAGCCGGACAGGCCCATGACGACGAAGATCTCGCCCGGGTCCACGGTGAAGGACGCGTCGATCACGGCGGCGGTGGTGCCGTCGGCGCGCAGTCCCTCCCGGTCGGCGCCCTCGCGGAGCCGCTCGACCGCCTGGTGGGGGCGTCTTCCGAACACCTTGTACAGCTGCTCTGCCTCAAGCCTTGATGACACGCGTGCCTCTCGTCTCTTCGACCACTGGGGGAGACGAAGGGCCGCGAACAGTTGAAGATGCAACCTGCCTCGCTCCGAGGCCGCGCCTGCCCCGATGTCTTTCGGCCAAACGCCCTGGTGGTCCAGTTCACAGGACGCACACACCCGCCGGACGAGTTAAGCGGGGACGGCCGGTGTCGGTGTCGTACGGCATGATGCGAGGCGTGACCGGACGACTGATGCTCCTCGACACCGCCTCGCTCTACTTCCGTGCCTACTTCGGTGTGCCGGAGTCGGTGAAGGCGCCCGACGGCACGCCGGTGAACGCCGTGCGCGGCCTCCTCGAATTCATCGACCGCCTGGTCAAGGACCACCGACCCGACCTGCTCGTGGCGTGCATGGACGCCGACTGGCGGCCGCAGTGGCGGGTCGATCTCATCCCCTCCTACAAGGCGCACCGCGTGGCCGAGGAGCGCGCGACGGGCCCGGACGAGGAGGAGGTGCCGGACACGCTGTCGCCGCAGGTGCCGGTCATCGAGGACGTCCTGGACGCGCTCGGCATCGCGCGCGTGGGCGTGGCGGGGTACGAGGCGGACGACGTGATCGGCACGTTCACCGCGCGGGCGACGGGCCCGGTCGACATCGTCACCGGCGACCGCGACCTCTACCAGCTGGTGGACGACGGGCGTGGGGTGCGGGTGCTGTACCCCCTCAAGGGCGTCGGCACCCTCCAGCTGACCGACGAGGCGTGGCTGCGCGAGAAGTATGGCGTCGACGGCCCTGGGTACGCGGATCTGGCGCTGCTGCGCGGCGACCCGAGCGACGGCCTGCCGGGGGTGCCCGGGATCGGCGAGAAGACGGCGGCCAAGCTGCTGGCCGAGTTCGGGGACCTGGCCGGGATCATGGCCGCCGTGGACGACCCGAAGGCGAAGCTGACGCCCTCGCAGCGCAAGCGGCTGGACGAGTCGCGGCCGTACGTCGCGGTCGCGCCGAAGGTGGTCAAGGTCGCCGACGACGTCCCGCTGCCGCCGGTCGGGACGGCCCTTCCGAAGGCGCCGCGCGACCCGGCCGAGCTGGAGAAGCTGGCAGCCCGGTGGGGGTTGGGCGGATCATTGCAGCGACTGCTGACCACGCTCGCGCCGTAAGCGTTGTTCTCTCTTTCAGCCAGCGGCATTCTCGCCAGCGGAAAGCAAAATTCTTCACAAGGGGTCGACAGGCCACTTGTGAGGGGGGTCATCACCGGGGGGTTGATGCTAACTTAGGTAAGCCTAAGCATAGGGAACTGGGAGGCCGCCATGGCAGAAGGACCGGGACGTAAGCCGCGGAAACCCCACTCCGCGCAGGTCGTCCGCACCGAACGCCTCACCCCGCACATGCAGCGCGTGGTGCTCGGCGGCGACGGACTCGCCGACTTCACGGCGGACACCTGCACCGACCATTACGTCAAGATCCTGTTCCCGGCCGAGGGTGTCACCTACCCCGAGCCCTTCGACATGCAGCGCATCCGCGAGGAGTTCCCGCGCGAGCAGTGGCCGGTGACCCGCACCTACACCGTGCGCCACTGGGACCCCGAACACCGCGAACTCTCCCTGGACTTCGTGATCCACGGCGACGAGGGCCTCGCTGGCCCCTGGGCGGTGCGGGTGCAGCCCGGTGAGACGGTGCGCTTCATGGGTCCCGGCGGGGCCTACGCCCCCGACCTGACGGCCGACTGGCATCTCCTCGTGGGCGACGAGAGCGCGCTGCCCGCGATCGCCCGCTCCCTGGAGTCGCTGCCCGACGGCGCCAAGGCGCACGCCTTCATCGAGGTCTCAGGACCCGAGGAGGAGCAGAAGATCGACTCCGACGTGGAGGTCGTCTGGCTGCACCGCGGCTCCCGGCCGGTCGGGGAGCCGCTGGTCGAGGCCGTGCGCGCGCTGTCCTTCCCGGAAGGCCGCCTGCACGCCTTCGTGCACGGCGAGGCGCACTTCGTG
Organism: Streptomyces sp. SID13726; assembly: GCF_010548375.1. Classification (GTDB taxonomy): domain Bacteria; phylum Actinomycetota; class Actinomycetes; order Streptomycetales; family Streptomycetaceae; genus Streptomyces. The sequence goes on along the minus strand of NZ_JAAGLY010000009.1, from coordinate 263,615 downwards.
AAGCAGCTGCGCCATCTGCTGCGGATCGAGCACGGCGTCCCGCGCGAGGACCTGTCGATCTCCGGCTACTGGCGCCTCGGCCACAACGAGGACGGCTGGCAGGCCTCCAAGCGGGACTGGAACGCGCGGATCGAGACGGAGCAGGAAGGGGCGGCACCGGCCGCTTAGGCATCTGTTCACGAAAGGGGCGGCACCTTCCGGCGGTTTCCGGGTGCCGCCCCTTTCGCGTGGTCACACCGATCGCCGGGGCGACCCGGAGACCGGGATCGACAGCCGACACGACATGAAGGTCACACCGACCGCTGATACGACCTGAACGTCCGGATCGACAGCCACACCGCCACCACCGCAAGGCTGAGCAGCGCTCCCCCGCGGCCCAGCACCGCGCCCCGGTCCGGGTCGGCGGACAGGGCCGAACGGCCCGCCACCATCGCCCAGTTGAGCGGGTTGAAGTCGGCGATGTGCCGCATCCAGGAGGGCATCTGCGAGGGCGCCATGAAGGCGCTGGACAGGAACGTCAGCGGGAGCAGCAGGAAGGTGTTGATCCCGATGATCGACTCCCGCTCGCGCACCAGCATGCCGAGCGCGTTGGACAGCGCCCCGGACACCGTGCCCAGCAGCACCGAGGCGATCACCAGGACGACGATCCCGGTGACACCGCCCGGGTAGTCGGCGCCGCCAAGGAGCCCGAGCAGCACGATGACGACCGACTGGAACGCGGTGACCAGGCCGTTGTTGACGACGTTGCCGTTCATCAGCGCGGCCCGGCTGACCGGTGTGGTCAGGAAGCGGTCGAGGGTGCCGCGCTGGATCTCCTCCAGCGTGCCCATCCCCGCCCACATGTTGGAGCTGAGCGCGCTCATCACGACCACGCCCGGCACCAGGTAGTCGAGATACGAGGTGGTGCCGAAGCCGCCCAGCTCGACGACCTTCTTGAAGAGGCTGCCGAACAGGAACAGCCAGATCACCGGCTGGATCAGGGTGATGATCGCGTAGGCGGGCTGCCTGACGAACACCATGAGTTGACGCTGCGTCATGTACCAGGTCTGGGTGACGGCGGTGCTCATCGGGCACCCACCAGGTCTTCGGCGTCCGAGTAACGGCGGCCCGCGTAGCGCAGGTAGACGTCGTCCAGGGAAGGGCGGGCGACGGTCGCGGTGGCGACCTTGACCCCGGCCCGCTCCAGCGCGGCGAGCAGTGCGGGTACGGCGGCGGCTCCGTCGTCGGCGCGGACGCTGACGCGGTGTCCGTCGGCCAGCACCTCGTGGACGCCGGGCACCGCGCGCAGGGCGCCGGTGAGGAGGGTGCGGCCCGCCTCGCCGGGTGCCTCGCGCAGCTCCAAGTGCACGGCGTCACCGCGCAGTTCGCCCTTGAGCGCGTCCGGGGTGCCCTCGACGACGACGCGCCCCCGGTCGACCACGGCGACCCGTTCGGCGAGCCGGTCGGCCTCCTCCAGGTAGTGCGTGGTGAGCAGGATCGTCAGGCCCCCCTCCCCCGCGAGCCGGCCGATCTCGTCCCACATCGCGCTGCGGGCCTCGGGGTCGAGGCCGGTGGTCGGCTCGTCGAGGAAGAGCACCTCGGGCCGGTGCACCAGACCGAGGGCGACATCGAGGCGGCGGCGCATTCCGCCGGAGTAGCCCTTGACCGGGCGCCGGGCCGCGTCGGTGAGCGTGAACCGCTCCAGCAGTTCGTCCACCCGCGATTCGAGTGCGGCGCCCTTCAAGCCGTAGAGCCTGCCCTGGAGCCGGAGGTTCTCGCGGCCGGTGGCAACCGGGTCGGCGCCGGAGCCCTGGGCGACCACGCCGATGGCCCGGCGGACCCGGTCCGGGTGGGCCAGCACGTCGTGGCCCGCGACGGTGGCCGTGCCGGAGTCGGGGCGGGCCAGGGTGGTGAGGATCTTGACGGTGGTGGACTTGCCGGCGCCGTTCGGGCCGAGGAGGCCGAAGACGCTGCCCCGCTCGACGACGACGTCGATGCCGTTGAGGGCGGTGACCTCACCGCCGTAGGTCTTGATCAGTTGACGCGCCTCGATCGCGGGCGCACGGGTGCTCATGGCAGCTGCTCTCCTGGGTGAGCGGATCGGTGAAGGGATGACGACTGATCCGCCCGAGGAGCACCCGGTTATCCTGGGTGTGCCGCACCTCGATCTCCTGGATGTGCCTCAGGGCGGATTCAGTTCGGGGTTCGAGGCCCCGGCGGGCTGCTCCAACAGCCGTGCCGGGGCCTGTTCTTGGTCAGGTCACGACGGGTGGAACGACTTCCACTCCTCGATGCCGGACAGCGTGCCCTTTCTGAGCTCGTCGAGGAAGCCGCGGACCCACTCCGCCTCCGCCTCGACCATGTGGAGCTGGTATTCGTTCTCCACGAGGAAGAGCCGGGGCAGTGTCTCGTAGAGCTTCTCCAACGCGCCCCGGCCGCTGGCGAGTTGAACCTCCAGGGCGTCGAGCCGCTCCTCCAGCAAGGGCACCACCTCGTCGGGGTGCAGCACGCCGAGCAGGGAGAGCGCGGTCTCGAAGATCGGGAACTCCTTGACCGGGAAGGCGACCAGGTCCGACATCCACTCGACGGTCTCCTGGCGGCCCGCCTCGGTGATGCCGTAGACGGTCCGCTCGGGCCGGTTGCCCTGCCGCTCCACGTCCGTGACCTCGACGAAGCCGTGCTTCTGGAGGCTCTGCACGACTGTGTAGAGCGAGCCGTAGTTGATCTTCGTGCTGGAGTCCTTGCCCTGGCGGCGCAGGGTCTGAGCGATCTCGTAGGGGTGCATCGGCTTCTGCCACAGCACCGAGAGCACGGCGAGCGCCAGGGGGTTGCGGAGCTTGCGACGCCGCATGTCCGATTCACCTCGCATCCGAATATCCGTAGCCGAACATATCGCGAGTTGCGACAGACCGTCAATAGACACGATGTATCGCGTATCGGGGATCCGCGCAACGGCGTGAGGACTTAGGAGCGGCTTCGACATGCCCGCGTCACGCACCCGAAACAGCGCCTCCCTAATTTCTGTCGCCCGACAGGAATTCTGCGCCCGCACCGCTGTTCCGCTCCTCCGCCCTCATGCCGCCGAAGGCAGGTGCCCGCCGTGACGACGACCGAGGTCCGTCCCGATCCACCGCACTCCCCCGACGACCGCTCCCTCGCCGAGTTCGGCTACCGCCAGGAGCTGCACCGCAGCCTGGGCCGGTACGCGTCCTTCGCCGCCGGGTTCTCCTTCATCTCGGTCCTGACGACCGTCTTCCAGTTCTTCGCCTTCGGGTACGCGTTCGGCGGCCCCGTCTTCTTCTGGGCCTGGCCGGCGGTGCTGCTCGGACAGCTCCTGGTGGCGGCCTGCTTCGCCGAACTCGCGGCGCGCTACCCGATCTCCGGCGCGATCTACCAGTGGTCGTCCCGTCTCTCCAACCTCACCTTCGGCTGGTTCGCCGGCTGGATCATGGTGATCGGGCAGATCGTGGTCGTCTCGGCGGCGGCGCTGGCCCTCCAGATGGTCCTGCCGGCGATCTGGTCCGGCTTCCAGCTGGTCGGCACCGACCCGGCCCCCACCTCGGCGGACGGCGCGGCGAACGCGGCGGTCCTGGGCGTGGTCCTGCTGGTCCTGACGACTCTCGTGAACGTCGTGGACAACCGCGTGATGTCCGTGATCAACCGGGTCGGCGTCACCGCCGAGATCATCGGCGCGGTCCTGATCGTCGTGCTGCTGCTGACCCACTCCGAGCGCACTCCGACCATCACCTTCCACACCGAGGGCGCGGCCCAGTCCGGCCTGTTCGGCGCCCTGCTGGTCGGCTCCTTCACGGCGGCCTACGTGATGATCGGCTTCGACAGCGCCGGTGAGATGAGCGAGGAGACCCGCGACCCGCGCCGCACGGCACCCCGCACGATCCTCACCGCGCTGGCCACGGCCGGCCTGCTCGGCGGTCTGATCGTCCTGGGCGGCCTCCTGGCGGCCCCCAGCCTCACCGACGGCAGGCTGGCGGTGGACGGCCTCAGCTACGTCCTCACCAGCAGCCTGGGCGACGGCGTCGGCAAGCTCCTGCTGGCCGACGTGGTGATCGCGATCGCGGTGGCCACCCTCGCCATCCAGACGGCGGCCTGCCGCATGCTCTTCTCCATGGCCCGCGACGGCCAGCTCCCCTTCGCGAAACGGCTCGCCCACGTCAACCCCCGCACCGGCATGCCCAGCGCTCCCGCCCTGGTCGTCGGCACCCTCGCGGCGGCCCTGCTCCTCCTCAACTTCGCGTCCCCTGAAGCCTTCCTGGCCATCGGCACCACCTGCATCGTGATGCTGTACCTGGCCTACGCGATGGTCACCGGCCCCCTGCTGATCCGCCGCGTGAGGGGCGGCTTCACCACGACCGGCACGGACGAGAAGGGCGCCCGCCTGTTCTCCCTGGGCCGCTGGGGCATCCCGGTCAACGCCCTCGCCCTCCTCTACGGCCTCTTCATGACCGTCAACCTGGCCTGGCCGCGGGCAGAGGTGTACGACCCGGCGGGCGGGCACTGGTACTTCCAGTGGTTCACGGTGCTGTTCCTGGCGGCGACCCTGATCCTGGGAGTGGCTTGGAGGGCGGTGCGGAGGCGTACGGCTGCTGCTTAGGGGGCGGGGCGCGGATTGGGGGCGCGGGGCGGGTCCGGTCCGAGGCTGGTCCGGTCCGGGGCAGGGCGGGTCCGGTCCGGGTCCGGTCCGGGGCGGCAGTCGGCCGACAAGGGATTGCGGCACCCTCAACAAGCCCCGCCCCGACCGCCGTTGAGGAACGGCTCACTGCGGCGCACTCCCTTCCCGACCGGCGCAGTCGGGGGTGGTACCCGTAGCGCACCGGCTGGCCGGAACGCGCTGCCGTGCATCCGGCGGCCTGGGGGTCCGCTTCGTGCGCCGGGGCTGCGCCCCCTTTCCCGCGGCCGGAAATCGTCGCAAGGTGCGAAGTGCTGGGCTGTCAGGGTGGATTGCGGGCATGAGCGGTGTCGCACCTGAGCCCGTGAGGGTGGTGGCCGGATGCCTGCGACGACCGGCGGTACGTGTCCGGACCGTGCCCCGCGCAGCGCGCCGACGCGGTCGGTGTGGTGGTGCACCGGTGCCCATCCGCCCGGGAACGGCGACCGCCTCCCACCCGTCGGCCTCTCCGGGACCTCACCGAGAACGTGAGCGCCCCGCGCGCTCGTCCGCACCGGCGCCTCCCACCACCGCTGACCCGTTGCACAGTTGACTAATCGCCCGGTGGCACTGGAAGGTAGGGATGATCCACGACCTCGCCGCCGACAACGCTGTCGGGGTGGTGGTGGCCACCGATCCTCCGCACCGCCCGGCAGCCGTCCGAAGGCCACGGCCGACGACACCGCCCGGCGCGCAGTCGACGAGGCCTGGTTCGTGCACGAGTTCAGCCACGCTGCGGGCGCGGCGTACGGAACACCACATGCAGTTCATGGACTTGGTCGGCTCCGCCACTCGGAGGGCATCATGAATCGCTCTGCTCCAGGCGGATCGCCCGGGCCGTTCCTCTGATCGGGCACGCGCCCACCCACTGCCCGAACTCCCCGGGAACGCACCGGTTCCGTGTTCTGCCCAAGCCGAAGGACCTGAAAGGGACTGCTGTCACCAGGTCTTGAATACGCGACGGGAGATCAGCACGATGCGCATAACCTCGTCCCCGATACCTTACGCGTGGACGTACGCGATGGGGCGTTTTCCTCGACTTTCGTCGCACGCCTCGATGCACGAACATACGGGCACAGGAGGAGGCGGGCTCCGGGAAACGGGGGCGTCGGATGAGTGATCTGGCGAGCCTGCCGGGCGCCGTGAGTCCCGGAACTCCTGGTCAGGTCGCACCGATTCTCGAACCTTCGCGGTGGCGGAATTCGGTCGACTCCCTTCTCTCCGATCCCGATGCCATGGCATTGGCCGGAATGCTCTGCCATGCGATCAAGGCGGAGACCACCAACGCCAGCCGCTCCGTGCTGGGTTCGCCCAGCTCGCATCTCGGCGCGGTCCGGTCCGCTGGTCTCGAGGCCGTGCGCGCCCTGCTCCGCCGCGAACAGGCGAAGGTGAACTGGCAGACCCTGCTGGGCAGGGACACGGGCGGGCTGTTGACCCTCGCGTGCGACCGGCTGATGCGGGGCGCGGAGAGCCCGCCGCTGATCGGGGTCCGGGCCGAACTCTCCGTCGACCGGGCCGAGCAGTGGTGCCGGCGGGCCCTGGGCGGCAAGGGCCACTATTCGTTCGCGATGGAGATGGCGGGGCTCTTCACCGCTCTGTGCACCGCACCGGAATCGAGTTCCGCTCTCGAGGCGAGGACCACTTTCCTGTGGGGAGTTCTGGCCGGAATCAGCGAGTACTACGCCGGGACCACACCAAAGGTGGCGGAGATCGGCCGGCTCGCCCGGGACGCGGTGGCCGCCTCCCGGGAATGCGTCCGATTGCACGGGCCCGAGGGCGAACTGATGGTCGCCGCGCAGGTGGAGTGCGGGGCCGTCCAGCTCGTCGACAACCTGACCGGAATTCTCCAACTGCCCGATCTCTTCAGCCCCGAGGAGTACATCCGGATCAGGGGCGCCGACATCGGGGTGCACATATACACCGTCCAGGACGATCTCTCGGAGCGGTACCAGGACCTCGTGGACGAGGCCACGATGGTCGCCGTCCTCGCTCACGACCTGATCGACCAGGGCCGTGACACCGACAACGGCAACCGCAACAACCTGGCCCTGCGCCTGCCCGACATCGAACAGCTCTGGGACATCCTGGAGGTCTGCCTGAGCCACACCTGCGCGGTCGGCGGAGCGCAGTGGCAGCGCGTGGTGGCGGGCTTCGTGGTGGGCACCTGCCTGTACGCGCGAGGGGGCCGGGAGCGGGTGCACGACGGCACCGAGACGGTCGTACGCAGGCGGCTGCGCCCGAGCATGGAGTGGACGTACGCGCCGGGGCTGGCCCGCTACTACTCCGCGGGCGGGTGCGACTGCACCGACCAGGCGGGTCCGGTGGACATCGGGCCGGAGTTCGACCGGCTGTACGCCGACAGCTCGACCATCGTGCGCGGGTGGCTGCGCGGCCGCTGGGACGCCCACTTCGACGTGACGGAACTCCAGCGGCTGGCGCTCGCCTGCGCGGCGGACGCGCGGGACCGGAACACGCTGTTCTCCGGCAGGAACGGAGCGGAGGCCATCCCCTGAGCACCGGGCTCCGGGCACCCGGCCCGGGCCTCCCCGTCGTAGGCTTGATCGTGATGAGCCGACGCACCCCGCCTCCCCCTTCTCCCCTGCCCCAGCGCGACGGGATCGATCCGGTACGGGTGCGGCTGCCGTTCGGTGACGCCTCGGCGACCGTGCGGGATCACCTCGTGGCTCGGCTCGCGGCCGGGGCCGAGGTGATCGACGGGATGCTGGAGGAGGGGCGGATCGTGGACGCCGCCGGGCGTCCGGTGCGGTTCGACACGGCGTACGCGCCGGGGATGTTCGTGTGGTTCCACCGGGAGCTGCGCGCCGAGGAGCGGGTTCCGTTCGCGATCGACGTCGTCCACCGGGACGAGCACGTGGTGGTGGCCGACAAGCCGCACTTCCTGGCCACCACCCCGCGCGGCAGCCATGTCGTGGAGACGGCTCTGGCCCGGTTGCGCCGGGAGCTGGACATCCCCGCGCTGGGCGCCGCGCACCGGCTGGACCGGCTCACGGCCGGGCTGGTGCTGTTCACCGTGCGGCCCGAGGAACGCGGCGCGTACCAGGCGCTGTTCCGGGACCGGCGGGTGGCGAAGGAGTACGAGGCGGTGGCCCCGTACGACCCCGCCCTGGCCCTGCCGCGGACCGTGCGCAGCCGGATCCTCAAGGAGCGCGGAATCCTGGCGGCCCGCGAGATCGAGGGCGAGCCCAATGCCGTCAGCCGGGTCGAGCTGCTGGAGCACCACGACGGGCGCGCCCGGTACCGGCTGACACCGAGCACCGGGCAGACCCACCAGCTGAGGGTGCACATGAGCACCCTCGGGGTGCCGATCCTCGGCGATCCCCTGTACCCGGTGGTGGCCGACCCCGTGCCGGCCGGCGACTTCCGGCGTCCGCTCCAACTGCTGGCGCGAGTACTGGAGTTCACCGATCCGGTCACGGGGCGCGAGCACCGGTTCACCAGCTCGCGGAAGCTGCGGGCCTGGTCGTCGTACGAGGAGTGGGCCGCCGGGCAGCCCTAGCCCCGCCGCCGGTCCGCTCAGTCACCGCGCCACCAGCGCAGGAGGCGCTGAACCACCCCGAGCCTGGCGGCCGGTTCGGGCGTCGGCGCGGGCTCCGGTTCGACGGGCGCCGGAGCGGCCGGCTCCGGGAGGGGTGTGCTGATCTTCCAGTCGTTGGCGCGCTGCGACGGCACCGGATGCGAGGGGCGCTCCATGACGTCCTGCTGGGGCTTGGGCGCGAACTTCACCGGCAGGTCCACCAGATGGCGGTTGGAGATGGTCTCCTGCCACTCCAACTCGTCCTCCCCGCATGCGAGTTCCGCGTCGGGAAGACGGGTCAGCAGCGCGTCGACGCCTACGTCGGCGATGGCACGGCCGATGTCCTGGCCCGGGCACTCGTGGGGACCGCCGCTGAAGGCGAGGTGGGAGCGGTTGCCCTGCATGTTGGCCCTGGTGTCGGGGCGGACCCGCGGGTCGACGTTGCCCGGCGCGATCCCCATGAGGAGTCCGTCGCCCTTGCGGATGCGCTGGCCCCCCAACTCCGTGTCCTGCTTGGCGAAGTAGCCGAGGATGGCGCTGAACGGCGGCTCGTCCCACATGGACTGCTCGACCGCCTGGGGCACCGTCATCTGGCCGCCGTTGAGCTGGGCGCGGAAGCGGGGGTCGGTGAGCACCACCCGCAGCACGTTGGCGAGGAGGTTGGCGGTGCTCTCGTAGGCGACGATGAGGATCAGGCGCAGGTGCTGGCTGACCTCCTCGTCGGTGAGCCGTGCGGGGTGGTTGATGAGGTGGCTGGTGAAGTCCTCCTCGGGTGCCGCCCGGCGGCGGACGGTGAGCCGCGTGAGGACGTCCATGATGTACGCGTTGCTCTCGATGGCCGTCTCGGTGCCCTTGGGCAGGTCGCGGGCGGCCTCCACCAGCCGGTCGTTGTACTCGTCCGGCATGCCGAAGATCTCGCACATGACCATCATCGGCAGCCGCTCGGCGAACTGGCTGACCAGGTCGGCGCCGCCCGTCTCGCAGAACTTGTTGACGAGGTGCTGGGTCGCGCGGTTGATGTGCCGGCGGATTCCGCGGTGGTTGATGGTGGAGATGGCGCCGGTGACCGCGCCGCGCAGCCGCAGGTGCTCGTCGCCCTCCGCGTGGGAGCACAGCGGCTGCCAGGCGAGGTGCGGCATCATCGGGTGGTCCGGTTTGACCGTGCCGTCCTGCATGGGGCTCCACAGCCGGGTGTCGCGGCTGTAGTGCGAGGGGCTGCGCAGCATGTGCATGCTCTCGCTGTGGCCGAGCACCACCCAGATCGGCACGTCGTCGTGGAGCATGGCGGGGGCCACGCTTCCGTGCTCGGCGCGGAGTTGCTCGTACACGGTTTCGAGGTCCGCCGCTGAGGGGCCGTACAGCCGTCGCAGCCCGCCGGGGCCGAGGTCGTGCGCGGGGCAGCCGGGCGGGGCGGCCGTCGGGTCGAACGTGCCGGCCGGGGTGTGCGGTTCAGGCGTCACGATGGTCGCTCCGAAAACTGAGGTCGATCTGGTGCGGGGGAAGTGGGCGGGTTCGGTCGGCGGGCCGTTTCCGTCGGCGGGGCCGTTTCGCTCGGCCGGCCGTCGTACGGCTCACGCCGGAGCCTTCTCCACCGCCAGCGAATGAAGGAACTGCAACAGCGTCATCAGCACATCCCGGCTGGAGGCCCGCCGGCGGGCGTCGCACTCGACGATCGGGATGTCCGGGCTGAGGTCGAGCGCGGTGCGCAGGTCCTCGACGGGGTGGCGGGGGCCGTCGGGGAAGGTGTTGACGGCTACGACGAAGGGGACGCCCCGCTCCTCCAGCCGGCCCATGACGTCGAAGCTGACTTCGAGGCGGCGGGTGTCCACCAGGACCACCGCGCCGAGCGCGCCTTCGAACAGGCCGTTCCAGAGGAACCAGAAGCGTTCCTGGCCGGGGGTGCCGAACAGATAGAGCACCAGCTGCTCGGTGATGCTGATGCGGCCGAAGTCCATGGCCACGGTGGTGGCCGTCTTGGTCTCGGAACCGTAGTTGTCGTCGACCCCGATGCCGGCCTGGGTCATGGTCTCCTCGGTGGTCAGCGGTTTGATCTCGCTGACCGAGCCGACCATGGTCGTCTTGCCGACGCCGAAGCCGCCGACGATGACGATCTTCACCGCGGCCTCGGCGGTGTGGGGCAGGTGGTCCTCGGTCCGTGGACCGGGAATGGTGTCAGAGCCTTTGAAGTCCATGCATCACCGCTTCGAGGAGGGAACGGTCGGCCAGCGCCTGGCGGATCACAGGGGCGCGCGCCGTCACCAGTTCGGCCGTCAGCAGCTCGGTGAGCAGGACGGTCACCACGCTGAACGGCAGGCTGAGATAGGCGGACAGTTCGGCCACGGACAGGGGAGCCGTGCAGAGCCTGAGCAGCGCCGCCTGCTCAGGCGTGGCGGAGGGCGGTGGGTCGGCGTGCGCCACGATTAACGTGACCAGGTCGAGTTCCGAGCGCTGAGCCCCGTCGGGTCCGGTGATGACGTACAGCCGCTCGGGGTTCTTCTTCCGTCCCTCGGGTGGGTCCTGGCCCTCCTGCTCGGGTTGCGGGGCCGGTTCGGGGCCGGCCTTGGGGAAGCGCCGTCGGCGTTGCGGAGGAGTCATACGGTCTGCCCGTTGCGCCTGGGCGGGCTGGTGAGGTGCGCGCCGATGCGGACGACCAGATCGCTCATGCGAGCGCTCATGTGGCCGGGTTCGGTGATGATGTCGGAGAGCACCGCGAGATAGGCGTTGGGCCCGGCGGCCATCAGGTAGAAGTAGCCCCCGTGGATCTCGATGAGGACCATCTTCATCTTGCCGTCGCTGCCCGGGATCTCCCCGGCGACGGCGCCCGCCAGGCTCTGCAGGCCCGCGCAGGCCGCGGCGACGCGGTCGGCGGTGTCCGGGTCGCCGCCGTGCCGGGCGATGCGCAGGCCGTCGGCGGAGAGCACCACGATCATCTGGATGCCCGGTACGCCTTTGGCGAGGTCCTGGAGCATCCAGTCGAAGTTGCCTCGCTGCTGGATCACTTGAGGTTCCCCTCGTCTTCGGCCTCGGTACGGGCCGGTTCGTCGGTCGGCTGGGTGACTGCGGAAGAGGTGGGGCGCTTGAGGCCGTCCATGAACGCCTGGACCCACAGCCCCGGCGGGGTGTCGTCCGGCTTCGGCTCGGGCTCGGGTTCGCGCCGGGCCGTCGACCAGATGGTCGGGCGGCCTTCCCGCTCGGCGCGTTCGATCTCGGCCTGCTCGGCGTAGCGCTGGGTGAGCGAGGTCTTGACCCGGCTGCGGCGCTGCGGAAGTCCGCCCGCCGTCCACTCGGTGACCTCGGGGACGTCGTCCTCCATGGACACCGGTGTCGTGAACTTGGGGCTGGTGGGGCGGCGCTTCTTGATGGTGCGCTTGGGGCCGGGCAGCGCGCCCAGTTCGGCCTTGGGCACGGCGGTGGCGCCGATGCCGTGGGCGAGTCCGACGCCGGGCTCGTCGGTGAGCATGTCGCTCGGCACGACGAGGATCGCGCGGACGCCGCCGTACGCGGAGGCACGCAGCGAGACCTGCATGTCGTACGCCTGGCAGAGCCGGCCCACGACGGCGAGGCCGAGGCGCGGCGACTCGCCGAGGTCCTGGAAGTCGACGCCCGCCTTGGCCCGCTCCAGCATGCCCTCGGCCCGCAGCCGAGCCTCCTCGCTGAGGCTGACGCCGGCGTCCTCGATCTCGATGCAGACGCCGGTCTGCACCTCGGTGGCGGTGACATGCACCTTGCTCTGGGGCGGGGAGTAGCGCGTGGCGTTGTCGAGGAGTTCGGCCGCGGCGTGGATGACCGGCTCGACGGCGGTGCCCTTGACGTTGACCTTGGCGATCGACGACAGGTCGATGCGCCGGTACTCCAGGATCCGGGACATGGCGCCGCGCAGCACGCTGTAGAGCGCGACGGGCTCGGGCCACTGCCGGCCGGGGCGGCCGCCGCCGAGGACGGAGATGGAGTCGGCGAGCCGGCCGATCAGCGCGGTGCCGTGGTCGATCCGCAGGAGGTCGTCGAAGACCTCGGGGTTGCGGCCGTGGTCCTCCTCCATCTCCCGGAGTTCGTTTGCCTGTTGGTGGACGATGGCCTGCACGCGGCGGGCGATGTTCACGAAGGAGCGCTGCGCGGCGTCGCGCATGATCTCCTCGGTGTCGACGATGTTGAGCACCGTCTTGAGCACGCTGAGCTGTGACTCGGGCAGGCCGTCCCACGCGGGGTCGATCTCGCCGAGGCGGCGAATCACCTCTCCGGGGGAACTTCCGCGCCGCATCCGGTCCAGCGCGGTGGGCGCGACCTCCTTGGCGAACCGGGTCAGTTCCCGGTCGTGGTCGGCGATGCGCTGCTGGAGACGCGCGGTCTGACGGGCGTGTTCGAGGCGCTGGTCGCGCAGTTCGCGACCGCGGCGAACGGCCTCCGCCGCCACCGCGATCACCAGCAGCGTGGCGACGGCACCGCAGAGACCGACGGCGGTCCGGGCTGGTTGCCGCACTGCCGCGACGGCGGCCCCGGTCGCCGCGGCCATGACTATGGCGGGGAGCAACAGCACGCGCGCATACGGCAGTTCACGCCGTCCTGGGGGGGACTGAACACTCACCATGAGGGCCCTCTGAGACGTATCGACGGGGGAGTCGCACATATAGGGAACAAGCGCACGAATACACATCAACTCGGTGCGCTGCGGGCGAGCTTAGTCCGACCGGATCATCGCCGTGTCATATTCAGCAAGCACCTGAAACGGACATCAGGACTGGAGTACCCTCGGCCCATTTGAACGCTGAGAAACTATTCACACACGGTGAGTTACGGGGTACGGGCGTTCGAGAGCGGCTCACCGAGGCGGGTGAAGATCGCGTTCCGGTCGGGTGCCGGACCGGGGCGGGGCAGGGGCGGGGTCAGACTCCCGCGATGCGCAGCGCGGCGTCCGCGGTCGCCTCCGCGAACACGGAGACCGGGCGCTCGGGATCGGAGCGGTGAACGAGGATCACGCCCTCGATCAGACCGAACAGCAGGTCCGTACGGAGATCCAGCTCGCTCTTGGCGAGGGCGCCGCCGGCGGGTGTCGCGGCGATCAACTGCCGGTAGGCGTCCTTGAGTTCGGCGCGCACGGCATGGAACCCGGCGAACCGCTCGGTACGCACCTCGGGCAGCAGATAGAGCCCGCCGAGGTTGTACGGCCCCCCGCACAGCACCTCCACGTCCGCGCGGCACAGCTCCCACAGCCGCGCCTGCGCCGGTACCGCGTCGTCGGCGAGCAGCTCACGGGCGTACGCCAACGAGGGGGTGACGGTGGACTCCAGCAGCTCGCCGAGCAGTTCCTCCTTGCCGGAGACGTAGTGGTACATGGACGCCTGGCGCATACCGGCCCGCTCGGCGACGGCCCGGGTGCTGGTGGCGGCGTATCCGAGGGTGGTGAACAACTCGGCCGCGGCGACGAGGAGTTCCGCCCGCGGCGCGAGCCCGCTGTCCGGCCGCCGAGCGGCACGAGGCCTGCCGACCCGCCGCCCCGGCTCCGCCGCACCACCTGTCGTACCCATGCGTTCGATCCTCGCACACGGGGGATCTCGGCGGCGGGCGGGTGATCTTCCTGAGCGCCGGGGTGGCCGCGGCCTGCCTGGAGAGACGTCGGCCGGGCCGGGGCAACCACGTCCAGCCTGGGGCGCCACGACTCGCCTGGGGCAACCGCGGACCAGCCCGGGGCGACCGCGGCCAACCTGGGGGCCGCGACTCGCCTGGAACGACCACGACCAGACCGGGGCAACGACGACCGACCCGGGGGCTACCACTCGCCCGGAACGACCACGCCCAGACCGGGGCGACGACGACCAACCTGGGGGGCCACCACTCGCCCGGAACGACCACGACCAGCCCAGGGCAACCGCAACCGACCAGGGAAGGCCGCGACCAGCCCAGGGCAACCACGACCTCCCTGAAGAGGGCGGACCACGACCCGCCGGGAACGACCGCAACCAACCCAGGACAACCACGGCCTCCCGGAAGGGGAGACCACGACTCGCCCGGACCGACCGCAACCAGCCCAGGGCACCTACGACCGCCCCCGACAGAGCACGACCGAGCCAGCCCGATCCCGACCAACCCACGAAAGACCACGCCGGACCCAGAGTGATCGCAATCACCCCCACCACCCCGCCCCCGAAGCAGCACCCCGCCACACCCCCCGTGAGCCCCCAGTAACCGACCGGCAACACCCGGGCAATCCCCCCGACCAACCCCGCCCCTAATTTCTGTCGAGCGACAGAAATCACCGGAGCCGGAGGTCCCGAGATGGCCACAGAGACCACGTACGGAGCCCGAGACCACGCCAGGGCCCAGGACGGCACCCGCGCCGAGGCCATGCCCGTGGTCCCCGCCACCGACTGGCCGACCCCCTCCCCCGGGTCCGGCGACCTGGTGTGGGCCGAGACCGTCGCGGGCGGCAACTACACCCACCGCCTCCTGGCCCGCGGCACCGAACTCCGCCTCACCGACCTGCGCGGAGACGCCTGCGCCCACCTCCTCCTGTACGCGCAGGACCGCCCCTGGGAACGCCTGAACGTCGCCGACACGGTCAAGGTCCAGTGGAACGCCTACCTCGGCGAGGGCCACCTCCTCCTCTCCGACCAGGGCCGCGTCCTGGCCAGTGTCGTGGCGGACACCTCCGGCCGGCACGACACCCTGTGCGGCACCTCCACCCTGGTCAGCAACACCCTCCGCTACGGCGACGGCACCCCCCAGAGCCCCTCCCCCGCCGGCCGCGAACTGTTCAAGCTGGCCGCCGCGAAGAACGGCCTCGAACCCCGCGACCTGCCCCCGTCCCTCTCCTTCTTCCAGGGCGTCAGGATCCGCGAGGACGGCACCCTCGACTTCACCGGCTCCGAAGGCCCCGGCGCCGCCGTCACCCTCCGTGCCGAGCAGGACGTGACCGTACTGATCGCGAACGTCCCGCACCCCGCTGACCCGCGCCCCGCCTACACGAGCACACCCCTGGAGGTGCTCGCCTGGCGCGTCGCCCCCACCCGCCCCGGCGACCCGCTCTGGGACGCCACCCCCGAAGGCCGCCGCGCCTTCCTCAACACCGCCGAACTCCTCGCCTCGAAGGGACGCGCATGAAGATCGAGGACACGCGCGGCACGACAGTGGTCCCGGCCCGCGCCGCCTGGTCGTCCGTCGTCCGCGAGGGCGACTCGCTCACCGTCACCGACCTGCACGGCAACCAGGCCGTCGACTTCCTCGTCTACGACGCCCACGACACGTCGGTCCGCTACAGCGCCCCCGACACCGTCCAGGCGCAGGGCGGCATCTTCCTCACCACCGGCAGTGTGCTGATGTCGAACGAGCACACCCCGCTGATGACGGTCACCGCCGACGACGTGGGCCGCCACGACACCGTCGGCGGCGCCTGCTCCAAGGAGTCCAACACCCTGCGCTACGGCCATCACACCTGGTCGCAGCACGCCTGCGTGGACAACTTCCTCGCGGAGGGCGCCAAGTACGGCCTCGGCAAGCGCGACCTGGTCTCCAACATCAACTGGTACATGAACGTCCCGGTGGAGCAGGACGGCACCCTCGGCATCGTCGACGGCATCTCCGCCCCGGGCCTCTCCCTCACCCTGCGCGCCGAGCGGGACGTCCTCGTCCTGGTCTCCAACTGCCCCCAGATCAACAACCCTTGCAACGGCTTCGACCCGACCGCCGTGGAGATGACGATCGGGGCCACCGGATGACCTTCGACACCCTCCTGGTCGCCAACCGGGGCGAGATAGCGGTCCGCATCCTCCGCACGGCCCGCCAACTGGGCCTGAGAACAGTCTCGGTGTACTCCGACGCCGACCGCTCCGCACCCCATGTCCGCCTCGCCGACCGGGCCGTACGCCTCGGCCCGGCGCCCGCGAAGGAGTCGTACCTCGACGCCGACCTGGTGCTGAAGGCGGCGAAGGACACGGGCGCCGGCGCGATCCACCCCGGCTACGGCTTCCTGTCCGAGGACGCCGCCTTCGCCCGCCGCTGCGAGGACGCGGGCATCGTGTTCGTCGGCCCGACGCCCGGACAGCTGGAGCTGTTCGGCGCGAAGCACACGGCACGGGCGGCGGCGGAGGCGGCCGGAGTGCCCCTGGCGCCGGGCACCGGCCTGCTGGCTTCACCCGAAGAGGCCCTGGAGGCAGCCGGGGCCATCGGCTATCCGGTCATGCTCAAGGCGACCGGCGGTGGCGGCGGCATCGGCATGTCGGCCTGCCGCTCCGCCGCCGAACTGACCGACGCCTGGGACCGGGTGCAGCGCGTCGCCGCCGCCTCCTTCTCCTCCGCCGGTGTCTTCCTGGAACGGCTCGTGGAGCACGCCCGCCATGTGGAGGTGCAGGTCTTCGGCGACGGCGAGGGCCGGGTCGTCGCCTTCGGCGACCGCGACTGCTCCCTCCAGCGCCGCAACCAGAAGGTCCTGGAGGAGGCACCGGCCCCCGGCCTCCCCGACCATGTCCGCACCCGACTCACCGACAGCGCCCGGGACTTGTGCGCGTCGGTCGGCTACCGCTCCGCCGGGACCGTCGAGTTCGTGTACGACGCCGCCCGCGAGGAGGCCTACTTCCTGGAGGTCAACACCCGCCTCCAGGTGGAGCATCCGGTCACCGAGGAGATCTACGGCGTCGACCTGGTCGCCTGGATGCTCCGCCTGGCCCGGGGCGAACGGGACGTCGTCCGCCCGCCGGACCCACCGCACGGCCACGCCGTCGAGGCCCGCCTCTACGCCGAGGACCCCTCACGCGAACACCGGCCCAGCGCGGGCCTGTTGACCCGGGTCGAGTTCCCCACCGGGGTCCGGGTCGACAGCTGGGTGGAGACCGGCACCGAGGTGACGACGTCGTACGACCCGATGCTCGCGAAGATCATCGCGTACGGCTCCGACCGCGCCCACGCGCTCCAGCGGCTGGACGAGGCCCTGGAACGCACCCGGGTCGACGGCATCGAGACCAACCTGGGCCTGGTCCGGGCGGCGCTCACGCACACCGACTTCAGGACGGCCGCCCACTCCACGGCGACCCTGACCGAGGTCCAGGACCCCACCCCGCGTGTCGAGGTGGTCGCCTCCGGCACCCTCACCACGGTCCAGGACTGGCCGGGGCGCACCGGCTACTGGCAGGTCGGCGTCCCCCCGTGCGGCCCGATGGACGACCGCTCCTTCCGGCTCGGCAACACCGCCCTCGGCAATCCGGAGGGCGCCCCGGGTCTCGAATGCACCTTGCAGGGCCCGTCGTTGAGGTTCAGCCACCCCACCACCGTCTGTGTGACGGGCGCCCCGGCCCCGGTCACCGTGGACGGCGCACCGGTCCCGCAGTGGGAGCCGGTGACCGTCCCCTCGGGCGGGGTCCTGGAGGTCGGCGCCCCCACCGAACACGGCCTGCGCACCTACGTCCTGTTCGCGGGCGGCCTCGACGTCCCGGCCTTCCTCGGCAGCGCGAGCACCTTCACGCTGGGCCGTTTCGGCGGACACGGCGGACGGGCGCTGCGGACGGGGGACGTACTGCACGGGGGCGGCCAGGCCGACGGTACGGCCGTACCGGAGCGCCCCTCATACACCTCCACCTGGCACATCGCCGCCGCCGAAGGCCCCCACGCCGCCCCGGAGTTCTTCACCGAGGACGACATCCGCGACTTCTACGCCGCCGACTGGAAGGTCCACTTCAACTCGGCCCGCACCGGCGTCCGCCTGGTCGGCCCCAAGCCCCGCTGGGCCCGCACCGACGGCGGCGAGGCGGGCCTGCACCCGTCCAACATCCACGACACCCCGTACTCGGTCGGCGCCGTCGACTACACGGGCGACATGCCGGTGCTGCTGGGCCCGGACGGCCCTTCGCTGGGCGGGTTCGTGTGCCCGGCGACCGTGATCAGCACCGAGCGCTGGAAACTGGGGCAGCTGCGCCCGGGCGACACCGTGCGCTTCGTCCCGGTGACCACGGACGGCTCGGCGCGGCCCGCCATCGTGGACGGCGGCATCCTCGCCCGCGACGGCGACGTGACCTACCGCCGCAGCGGCGACGACAACCTGCTGGTCGAATTCGGCCCCATGCAGCTGGACCTGGCCCTCCGCATGCGGGTCCACGCGCTGATGGAGGCGGTGGCCGAGCACGGCCCGGAGGGCATCACCGACCTCACCCCCGGCATCCGCTCCCTACAGATCCAGACGGACCCGAACCGTCTCCCCCAGCCCGAACTCCTCAGCGCGGTACGGGAGATCACCGCCTCCCTCCCGCCCTCCGACGAGCTAATCGTCCCCTCCCGCACGGTCCACCTCCCCCTCTCCTGGGACGACCCGGCCACCCGGGAGGCGATCGCCCGCTACATGGCGGGCGTCCGCGACGACGCGCCCTGGTGCCCGTGGAACATCGAGTTCATCCGCCGCGTCAACGGCCTGGAGTCGGTGACCGACGTCTACGACACGGTCTTCGACGCGGAATACCTCGTACTGGGCCTGGGAGACGTCTACTTGGGCGCCCCCGTGGCCACCCCGCTCGACCCGCGCCACCGCCTGGTGACCACGAAGTACAACCCCGCACGCACCTGGACCGCCGAGAACTCGGTCGGCATCGGCGGGGCGTATCTCTGCGTCTACGGCATGGAGGGCCCCGGCGGCTACCAGTTCGTGGGCCGTACGACCCAGGTGTGGTCGCCCTGGCAGCAGCGCGGCGCGTTCGAGCCGGGCTCGCCGTGGCTGCTGCGCTTCTTCGACCGGATCAAGTGGTATCCGGTGGCCGCGGACGAACTCCTGGAGCTGCGCGCCGACATCACGTCCGGACGCTTCGTGCCGCGGATCGAGGAGGGCACCTTCTCGCTCGCCGAGTACCAGGAATTCCTGGCCGAACACGCCGATTCCATCGGGGAGTTCAGGGCACGCCAGCAGACGGCGTTCGCGGCGGAGCGGGACGCCTGGGAGGCGGCGGGCGAGTTCGCGAGGGCCGAGGCGGCCACCGCCCCAGCGGTCACGGCGGCCGAGGTGACGGTGCCGCCGGGCGGTCGGCTGATCGAGGCCGAGTTCGCGGCCTCCGTATGGCAGTTGAACGTCGAGCCGGGCGACGAGGTGAGCGCCGGCCAGCCGCTCCTCGCCCTGGAAGCGATGAAGATGGAGTCCAGGGTGCACGCGCCGGCGGACGGCGTGGTCACGGAGATCCTGGCCCGGCCCGGCGACCAGGTGGAGGCGGGGACGGCCCTGCTCGTCCTGGCCCCGCCCGCACAGTGAAAGAGGAGCGAGCCATGTCCACCACCCTCTCCCGGGTCCACGCCGCCTACGACCGTGTCGAGGCCGTGGACCGGCCCGAGATCTGGATCGACCTGCGCCCGAGGGAGGAGGTCGAGCGGGAGGCGGAGGCGATCGACGAACGCCTCGCCCGGGGCGAGCAACTGCCTCTCGCGGGCCGCCTGTTCGCCGCCAAGGGCAACATCGACGTGGCCGGCCTGCCCACCACGGCGGGCTGTCCGTCGTACGCCTACCGGCCGGAGGCCGACGCCCCGGTCGTCGCCGGGCTCCGCGCGGCCGGGGCGATCGTGCTCGGCACCACGAACCTGGACCAGTTCGCGACGGGCCTGGTCGGCACCCGCTCCCCGCACGGCGCGGTCCGCAACGCGTACGACCCCGCGCGGATCAGCGGCGGCTCCAGCTCCGGCTCGGCGGTCGCCGTGGCCCTGGGCATCGTCGACTTCGCCCTCGGCACCGACACGGCGGGCTCGGGCCGGGTCCCGGCCGCCTTCAACGGCATCGTCGGCCTCAAGCCCACCCGCGGCCTGGTCCCGACGGCCGGGGTCGTCCCGGCCTGCGCCTCGATCGACTGCGTGACGGTGTTCGCCCGCACCCTCCCGGAGGCCGAGCAGGCGCTGTCCCACATGGCCACCGGCACGCCGCCGCCCCTTCCCGGCCGCCGCCCCGGCCCGTGGCGGATCGCGGTCCCTCCGCGGGAGCAGCTCGGCGAACTGGACGAGGGCTGGGCGGATGCCTACGAGGTCGCCGTGGAGCAGCTGCGCACGGCAGGCGCGTCGATCCGCGCCCTCGACCTCACGCCGTTCACCGAGGCGGCGGCGATGCTGTACGAGGGCGCGTTCGTGGCCGAGCGCTACACAGCGGTGGGCGCCTTTATCGACAAGGCGACAGCGCAAGGTGACCCGACTCTGGACCCCACGGTCGCCGCCATCATCACCCGGGCCCGCGATCTCCCGGCCCACCAGCTCTACGCGGACATGGACCGCCTGGCCGCCCTGCGCGCGAAAGCCCTCACGGAGCTCTCCGACGCGGACGCCCTGCTCCTCCCCACGGCTCCCGGCCACCCCACCCTCGCCGAGGTGGCCGCCGACCCCCTGGGCGCCAACGCCCGCCTGGGCCGCTTCACCAACTCCACGAACCTCTTCGACCTGGCTGCGGTCGCGGTCCCGTCCGGCGAGGTCGACGGCCTCCCCTTCGGCGTGATGCTGATCGGCCCGGCGCACACCGACGCACGCCTGGCGGGCATCGCGGCCAGGCTCCAGCCGGAGACCCGCCTGGCGGTGGTCGGCGCCCACCTGACAGGCCAGCCCCTGAACCCCCAACTCCTGGCGCTGGGCGCCCGCCTGGACCGTACGACGACCACCGCCCCGGTGTACCGCCTGCACGCCCTGGACACGACCCCGCCGAAGCCGGGCCTGGTCCACGTGGGCGAGGGCGGCGCCGAGATCGAGGTGGAGGTGTGGCGCCTCCCGGCGGAGGGCCTGGGCCGCCTCCTGACGGCACTCCCCCGCCCGATGACACTGGGCTGCGTGGAACTGGCGGACGGAACCCGAACCCCAGGCTTCCTGTGCGAACCCGGCGCGCTGGCGAACGCCGAGGACATCACCTCGCACGGGAGCTGGCGGAACTTCCTGGGACACAGCCCGAGTCGAGGCCTTCAGGGGCGCGGGGAACTGCGCGACCAGCCCCCACATGCCCGCACCCGCCCCCGAACCCGTCACCCCACCGACGAGTAGGCCACAACCCCCCGCAGCAACAGATCAACAGCCTTGCGCGCGTTCTTCGCGACGGAGGAGGACCCGTCGCCCCCCGACACAGGAGCCGCCGCCGAGATCTGCCCCAGCACATCGATCACCTGCTTGCACCACCGCACGAAGTCCCCGGCCGGCATCTCCGCCTCCCGAAGCACCTCGTCGAGTCCCTTCCCCGAGGCCCACATGTACGCGGCCCAGGCGAACCCGAGATCCGGCTCCCGCTGCCCGACCCCCTCGGTCTGGTTGATACGGAAGTCCTCTTCAAGGGCGTCCAGCCGCCCCCAGATCCGCACCATCTCGCCGAGCGCCGCCTTGGCCTTGCCGGACGGCAGCTTGGGCGCCATCGCGTCGTCGCCCACCCGGGCCTCGTACACCAGGGCGGAGACACACGCGGCCAGTTCGGCGGGGGAAAGCCCCTCCCAGACCCCGGCGCGCAGGCACTCACTGGCCAGCAGATCGAGTTCGCCGTACAGCCGCGCCAGCCGCTTGCCGTGCTCGGTGACCTCGTCGGCGCGCAGGTAGTCCAGCTCGGTCAGCAGCGCGACGATCCGGTCGAAGGTCCGGGCGATGGTGTTCGTCCGCCCCTCGATGCGCCGCTCCAGCTGCGAGGTGTCCCGCAGCAGCCGGTGGTAACGCTCGGCCCAACGGGCGTGGTCCTCACGGTCGTTGCACCCATGGCAGGGATGCGCCCGGATCGCGGTGCGCAGCCGGGCGATCTCCCGGTCGTCGGCGGCCTGCGACCGCTTCTTGCGGGCCCGCTCCGGCGGAATGTGCCCGGCCTTGGTGCGCAGCGCGGACGCGAGGTCCCGACGGGACTGCGGGGAGCGCGGGTTGAAGGACTTGGGGATCCGCATCCGCTCCAACGCCTCGACCGGCACCGGGAAGTCCATCGAGGCGAGCCGCTTGACCTGCCGCTCGGCGGTCAGCACCAGCGGGCGCGGCCCGTCGTGCTGCTCGAAGCCGCGGTGGCCGTTGGACCGCCCGGCGGGCAGTCCCGGGTCGAGGACCAGTGCGAGACCGGCGTACTTGCCCGTCGGCACATGGATGACGTCACCCGGCTTGAGCTTCTCCAGCGCCACGGCCGCCTCGGCCCGCCGCTGGGCCACGCCCTGCCGGGCCAACTCGGTCTCGCGGTCCTTGAGTTCGCGGCGCAGTCGCGCGTAGTCCTCGAAGTCGCCGAGGTGGCAGGTCATGGAGGCCTTGTAGCCGTCGAGCCCCTCTTCGTTGCGCTGCACCTGCCGGGAGATCCCGACGACCGACTTGTCGGCCTGGAACTGCGCGAACGACGTCTCCAGGAGTTCGCGCGAGCGGTGCCGCCCGAACTGCTCGACGAGGTTGACCGCCATGTTGTACGACGGCTTGAAGCTGGAGCGCAGCGGGTACGTACGCGTGCCCGCCAGCCCGGCCAGGTGCTCGGGACTGCTCCCGCGCTGCCACAGCACGACGGCATGGCCCTCGACGTCGATGCCGCGCCGGCCCGCACGGCCCGTCAACTGGGTGTACTCGCCCGGTGTGATGTCGGCGTGCTGCTCGCCGTTCCACTTGACGAGCTTCTCCAGCACCACCGAACGCGCGGGCATGTTGATGCCGAGCGCCAGGGTCTCGGTCGCGAACACGGCCTTGACCAGACCGCGTACGAACAGCTCCTCGACGACCTCCTTGAAGGTCGGCAGCATGCCCGCGTGGTGGGCCGCGATGCCGCGCTCCAGGCCCTCGAGCCATTCGTAGTACCCGAGGACATGGAGGTCTTCGTTCGGGATCGACGCCGTGCGCTCCTCGACCAGCGCGCGCACCTTCTCCCGCGCCTCGTCGTCGTTGAGCCGAAGACCGGCGTACAGGCACTGCTGTACGGCCGCCTCGCAGGCGGCGCGGCTGAAGATGAAGGTGATGGCGGGCAGCAGGCCCTCGGCGTCGAGCCGCTCGATGACCTCGGGCCGGCTCGGCGTCCACACCCGGGACCGCTGACGGCGCTCGCGCTCCCGGTCGGCCTCGCGCATCGCCCGGCCGCGTCTGCGGTCCTGGTACGACGGCCGCTGGGCCTCCATGCGGGCGAGGCGCGCGAGGTCGGGGTTGACGGCCTTCTTGCTGCCCTCGCCCTCCTCGAACAGGTCGTACATCCGGCGCCCGGCGAGCACGTGCTGGAACAGCGGCACGGGCCGGTGCTCGGAGACGATCACCTCGGTGTGGCCGCGCACGGTGTCGAGCCAGTCGCCGAACTCCTCGGCGTTGGACACGGTCGCCGACAGGGACACCAGGGTCACCGACTCGGGGAGGTGGATGATCACCTCTTCCCATACGGCGCCTCTGAAGCGGTCGGAGAGGTAGTGCACCTCGTCCATGACCACGTAGCCGAGGCCCAGGAGGGTCTGCGAGCCCGCGTACAGCATGTTCCGCAGCACCTCGGTGGTCATCACGACCACGGGGGCGTCGGAGTTGACGCTGTTGTCGCCGGTGAGCAGGCCGACCTTGTCGGCGCCGTAACGGCGGCTCAGGTCCGCGTACTTCTGGTTCGACAGCGCCTTGATGGGTGTCGTGTAGAAGCACTTCTTGCCCTGCTTGAGGGCGAGGTGGACGGCGAACTCGCCGACGATCGTCTTGCCGGAGCCGGTGGGGGCGGCCACCAGCACGCCCTTCCCCGCTTCGAGAGCCTGACAGGCCTCGATCTGGAAGGGGTCGAGACCGAAGTCGTACATCTCGCGGAAGCCCGCGAGCGCGGTGGCCTGCTCGGCTGCCCGCAGGCGGGCTGCCGCGTACCGCTCGGCCGGTGAGAGGTCCTCTGTCATCGTGCTTTCGAGCGTACCGGGCCCCACTGACAACAGGACGATCATTATCCGGATCGGTCCCCGCGAAACCTGGTCTTTACGCAGATCAAAGGCCCCGCACGGATCAAGGACCCACGACGGACACGGCCCGGCGGACACACCGCGCGCCCGGCGGCAGCGGCGGACCGGGCCTTCGCCGCCCGTGACGCGGAAGCGGCCGGCGGCGCCGCTGGGGCGCCCCGGCCGCGGCCCGCGGTGGGGTGGACGAGGGGGGTGAACCCGGAGGTCACCGGAGTGACCTCATGAGCTGTCCCCGGGTCGTCAGGTCACGTCGTCATAGCCGTTGACCCGGTCCGTGGCCGACTGCTCGGGCAGGGCCCGGCTCGCGGAGACGGTCTCGACGTCGCCGATGTCCTCGGGGGTGAGGTCGAGTTCGGAGGCCTCGTCGTCGTCGGGGCCCTCTGCCTCGCGGCGGCGCTTGCGCCGGTCGTTGAGCAGGGAGAAGGCGGTCGCCCCGAAGTACAGCACCCAGATCGGCGCGGCGAGCGCCAGCATCGTCAGCGGGTCGGTGCTGGGGGTGGCGACGGCCGCGAAGACCGTGATCGCCATGATCATGCCGCGCCACCAGCCGAGCATCCGCTTGCCGGTGATCAGCCCGGTGAGGTTGAGGAAGACCAGCAGCAGGGGCAGCTCGAAGGAGAGACCGAAGACCAGCACCATGCGCAGGACGAGGTCGAGCAGGTCGTCCAGGGGCAGCAGGTTGGACGTGCCGCCCGGGGTGAAGCCGATGAGCACCTTCGCCGTGGTGGGCAGGACCGAGTAGGCGAAGTAGGCGCCGACCATGAAGAGCGGGGCACCGGTGCCGACGAAGGCGTAGGCGTACTTCTTCTCGTGCCGGTGCAGGCCCGGTGCGACGAAGGCCCACAGCTGGTAGAGCCAGACCGGCGAGGCCGCGACGACGCCGGCCATGAGCGAGACCTTCAGTGCCAGCGTGAAGGGCGCGAGAAGACCGTTGATCGTGATCTCGGCGCACGGCTTGGTCGACTGTGTCGACTTGGCCAGTTCCGCGAAGGACTTGTCACAGCCGACCGAGTCGAGGATCGGCTTGGTGATCAAGTTGATGATGTCGTTGTAGAAGAAGGCGGCGACCACCGTGACGGCGATGATGGCCAGCATCGCCTTCGCGAGCCGGTTGCGGAGCTCACGAAGGTGATCCGCGAGAGGCATCCGCCCCTCGGGATCCCTCTCCTCTTTGCGGGCAGACTTCAGCAACCCACGTTCCCATCTCGTGCGGGCGGGCCGGAGGTCACCGGCCCCGCGTCAGCGCTTGGTCGTGTCCGTCGGCTCGGAGACCGGGCGCGAGCTGGTCACGTCGCCGGGCGAGGCCTGGATGGTGCGCTGCTGAGCCGGGGTCTGCTCGTCGTTGTTGGGGGGGCCGGCCGGGGTGGCCGTGCTGCTGCCCTCGTCCTTCATCGCCTTGGCCTCGCTCTTGAGGATGCGAGCGGACTTGCCGAGCGAGCGCGCCATGTCGGGAAGCTTCTTCGCGCCGAACAGCAGGATGATGACGACGAGGATGAGAATGATCTCGGGGGCGCCGAGCCTTCCGAACATAAGTCTTTACCTTCTCACCGAGGCGGCTTGTGGGGTGCTGTCCGACCGGTCGGACAAGTGTCCGATCAGCCGTGCTGACAGCGATCGTAACGCTCAGGGGTGAACGCGTGGCAATCCCCGTGCGTACTCCCGGACCGCGGCCGGGCCTCGTTATCCGGTCCGCGACCAGCAGAGTACCTGCCGACCCCGCCCCGGTGACAGGGCGAAGTGGCCCAAAACGCATCCGGCGCTCGACTCACACCCAACTCTCAGCCGTACTCACAGTGAGTCCACAGAACGCGCCGTGCTCACCGCCGCCCGCTCCAGGTCCTCCGCGGCCCGGTTGATGCGCCGCGCGGAGTCCGTGACCTGCCGTCCGAGGCGCTGAGCCTCCAGGAAGACCCGGACGGCCAGCACGCCGAGGACGGCGAGACCCACGAAACCCACAGCTACCGCGAACATCGGCCAGAACATGGCACCGAGCCTAGAGGGTGGAGTGCAGCCGCAGTGTCCGCACCCCGCCGCCGGTCAGCAGCTCCACGATCCGCTCGCCCGCGGGCTTGCGGACGGCCGCGCCGCACTCGGGGCAGGTGAAGGAGTAGAAGGTGGTGCGGCTGGTCGCGCCGATGGCCAGGCGCAGAGCGCTCGCGGCCAGCTCGAACCGCTCCCGGCAGTCAGGGCAGCCCGCCTTGAACGTCACCGGTGCCGCGCTCCTCATCCCCGCGAAGGCGGCGGCCACCGACATGCCCGCACCAGACGTCGCCGACTCGCTCAAAGCCCCTGCTCCTGCCTGTCGTACCGACCGTCCTGCACCCCTGTCCCCGGGGTGTCCCGCGCCTCGACCCCGTCGTACGCGGCCAGCGCCTCGCGGGCCGCCTCGCGGGCGCTGTCGGCGAGGTCGCGCGGCGAGACGATGCGGCCGTCACGGCCGAGCCGGAGCGCGAGTCGCCTGAGCGACGCCGGGTCGGGGGTGCGGAGGGTAATACGCAGACCGCCGTCGGAAAGCTCATCCGCACTGTCGTGCGGGTAGTACTCGGCGACCCAGCGCCCGCCGGGACCCACCTCGACGACCACCTCGGGGTCCTCGGCGGCGGGCTGCACGAGCCCTTCGGACAGGTCCCTGAGCTCGATCTCGGGCGGCGCGGCCGGCTCGTCGAGGATCTTGATCTCGGCGACCCGGTCCAGCCGGAAGGTGCGGCGCGCCTCGGAGCGGCGGCACCACGCCTCGACATAGGTGTGGCCGACGCTGACCAGGCGGATGGGGTCGATCTCGCGCTCGGTGACCTCGTCGCGGGCGGGCGAGTAGTAGCGGATCCACAGCCGGCGCCGCTCGGAGATGGCCCGGTCGACGTCGGCGAAGACCCCGCCCTCGGCCTCGAAGGTCACCGAGAGGCGGGCGCTGGCCCCGGCGGTCTCACCGGCCGCGGTCTCCACCTTGGCGGTGGCCCGCAGCAGCGCCTGCCGGTCGCTCTCCCTGAGGCCGGGCAGGGTGGACACCGCGCGGGCGGCCACCAGCAGCGCGGTCGCCTCGTCGGCGGCGAGCCTGAGCGGCTCGGCCGTCTCCTCGCCGAGGGCGGCGGGGTTGTGCCACCAGATCCGCTCGCCGTCGGTGTCGATGTCGAGCAGGTCGCCGCCGCGGAAGCTGGTGCCGCACATGGGCAGCACGTCGAGGTCGGAGACCAGTTCGTCCTCGGTGATCCCGAAGGCGCGGGCGACGTCCTCGACCCGGGCGCCGGGCCGCTCCTTCAGATAGGTCACCAGCGAGAGCATCCGCCGGGTCTGGTCGATGGCGTTCGTGGGCCTGACCGGTTTGCCTGCCACGTTCTCTTCCGTTCCCCCTCAGCCCTTGGCCACGGCACGCAGCCGGTCCACCACGTCGGCCCGCAGCTCGGCGGGCTCCAGGACCACCACGTCGGGACCGAACTCCACCAGCCAGGCGTCCAGCCCGTGGCCGTACGGAATCTCCAACTCGTCCCAGCCGTCCCCGAGTTCCCGCACCGAGGTGGCCTTCGCCCGCAAGGGGTACCCGGCGTCCGTGCGCAGCCGGATCAGCGCGCTGCGGTCGGCGGTCTCCCCCGCCCAGCTCGCCACGGTCTCCCGGACGGTGACGACATCGGGGACCGGCGCGGTGAAGCGGGTGCCGCGCGAGCGGACCTTCCCGGTGATCCGGGACAGCCGGAACACCCGCTCGGCGCCCCGGTCGCGGTCGAAACCGGCCAGGTACCAGTGGCCGCGCCAGCACTCCAGCGCCCACGGCTCGACATGGCGGGGCTCGGGCCGGGCGGCGGTGGCCTTGCGGTAGTCGAACAGGACCGGACGGCGGTCGCGGCACGCGAGCATCAGCGGCTCGAACGACGCCTCGTGCACCGGGATGCGCGGCTCCAGCGCGCCGTGCGCCTCGTACGGGTCGACGTCCTCGGGCAGCCCGGCCGCGCGCAGCTTCTGCAGCGCGCCGCTGGCGGCCCCGGCGAGCCTGGCCTGCTGCCACACCTTGGCGGCCAGGCCCAGGGCGGCGGCCTCCTCGGCGTCGAGGGTGATGGGCGGCAGCCGGTTGCTGTCCCGCCGGGCGAGATAGCCGACTTCACCGTCGAGGTTCTCAACGGTCTCGATCACGAGCCCGAGTTCGCGCAGATCGTCCTTGTCGCGCTCGAACATCCGGTTGAAGGAGTCGTCGGAATTCGCTTCCAGGTAGGCCTCGATGGACTCCCGGAGCTCCCGCTTGCTCAGCGGCCGTCGCGTCCCGAGCAGACACAGCGCCAGGTTCATCAGCCGCTCGGCCTTGGCAATGGCCATCGACGCCCTTCGCCTCCCTATGGTGCTTACGGACGATGACCGTACCGCCCCGAAGTGGCGCGGCAAAAGCCGAGGGCCCATGCCCGGACAGGCATGGACCCCGGATGATCAGGTCCGGTCGGATGTCGTACGACGATCCGACCGCACCGTGATCCTTTATGACTCCGGTACGACGATCAGACGCCGAGGAGGTCGACCACGAAGATCAGGGTCTCGCCGGCCTTGATCGCCGGGGTCGGGCTCTGGTTGCCGTAGGCGAGGTGGGCGGGGATGGTCAGCTGGCGACGGCCGCCGACCTTCATGCCCTGCACACCCTGGTCCCAGCCCTTGATGACCCGGCCGCCGCCCAGCGGGAAGCGGAACGGCTGACCACGGTTCCAGCTGGCGTCGAACTCCTCGCCGGTGCTGAAGGAGACGCCCACGTAGTGGACGGTGACGGTCTGGCCGGCCTGCGCGACCTCGCCGTCGCCCTCCCAGATGTCCTTGATCTCCAGGTCCGCCGGGGGCGCGCCCTCAGGGAAGTCGATCTCGGGCTTGTCGATGCTCACGTCACTCGCTCCTGCTTGTTCACGGAAAGGCAACAGGGACCAGTCTTACATCCCGGTCGCGGGGACCTTCGCGCATGTCCCCCGTGCGTCACATCTTCGCCAGGATGTCCACGGTGAAGACCAGCGTGGAGTCCTTCTCGATGCCGCTGCCGGCCGGCGGGTTGTCGCCGTAGCCCAGCTTCGGCGGGATCGAGATCAGCACCCGGCTGCCGACCTTCTTGCCGGTCAGGCCCTGCGCCCAGCCCTTGACGACCTGCTGGAGCGAGAAGGACGCCAGCTGCTTCCTGCTGTACGTCGAGTCGAACTCCTTGCCGGTGTCCCACACCACGCCCTTGTACTGCACGAGCAGGGTGCTGTCGGCCGCGACCTCGTCGCCGTCGCCCTCGAGGACGTACTCCGCCACCAGCTTGGTGGGCGCGTCCTTCTTGGGGATCTCGATGGAGGGGGCCTTGCCGTCGGTGTTGGTGCCGACCTTGGGCAGGGCCGCGTCGTCCTGGGCCACGGCCTTGCCCTTGGCGGAGCTCTTGCCGTTGAAGGTCTCCTGGAGGTCGACGACGAACACCAGGGTGTCGGTGCCCTTGATGCCGGCCTGAGAGTTGCCCTCCTTGCCGTACCCCCAGGTGGGCGGGACGGAGAACTGCACGCGGCTGCCGGCCTTCTTGCCCGTCAGGGCGTACCGCCAGCCGTCGATGATGGTGTTCTGCGCGAGCTGGATGAGCAGCGGCGTCTTGCGGTCGTAGGAGTTGTCGAAGACCTTCGCCGTGGCCCAGATCTGACCCAGGTAGTTGGCCTTGACGTAGTCGCCCTCGACGACCGTGGTGCCGTTGCCCGCGATGAGGGTCTTGACGGCGAGCTGGTCGGACGGGTCGCCGCTGCCCTTGGCGACGGTCGGCTTCTCGTCGAACTTCGCGCCCGCGGTGATCGCCGGCAGCGGACCGTCGACGATCTTCGGCGGCGGTGCCTGCGAGGCCGACGCCGAGGCTGACGGAGACGCGCTGTCGCTCGCCTTGCTCGAGTCGGACTTGTCGTCACCGCATGCGGCGAGTGTGGCCAGTCCTGCGGGAACGGCGATGAGAACGGAGCGTCGGCGCACGGTGGGGGCCTCGTAATCGGTCGATCTTGTTGATGGCGTGCGCGCAACTCTACGGCGTGAGAAGGGCGCCGTACGGGAAACGTACGGCGCCCGTGTTGCGTTCCGACGGTGATTCGGAACGCTTCGATCACATTCCGGCGATCAGTTTCTCGACCCGGTCGTCGACCGAACGGAACGGGTCCTTGCACAACACCGTGCGCTGCGCCTGGTCGTTGAGCTTCAGATGAACCCAGTCGACGGTGAAGTCCCGGCGCTGTTCCTGGGCCCTGCGGATGAAGTCACCGCGCAGCCGGGCCCGAGTGGTCTGCGGGGGAACCGACTTGCCCTCGAAGATCTTCAAGTCGTTGCAGATACGGGCGGCTTGGCCCTTCCTCTCCAGAAGGTAGTAGAGACCACGACGGCGGTGGATGTCGTGATACGCGAGGTCTATCTGCGCGACCCTCGGGTGGGACATGGTCATGTTGTGCTTGGCCCGGTACCGCTCGATGAGCTTGTACTTCATGACCCAGTCGATCTCGGTGCCGATACGGTCGAGGTCCTCGGCCTCGATCGCGTCCAGCGTGCGGCCCCACAGCTCCAGGACCTGCTCGACGGTGCCGGTGCGGATGCCCCGGCGCTCGCAGAAGTCCACGGCCTTCTCGTAGTACTCGCGCTGCACGTCGAGGGCGGAGGCCTCCCGGCCGCTGGCCAGGCGCACCTTGCGCCGGCCGGTGATGTCGTGGCTGACCTCGCGGATCGCCCGGATCGGGTTCTCCAGGGTCAGGTCGCGCATCACGGTGCCCGCCTCGATCATGCGCAGCACCAGGTCGGTCGCGCCGACCTTGAGCAGCATGGTCGTCTCGGACATGTTCGAGTCGCCCACGATGACGTGCAGCCGGCGGTAGCGCTCGGCGTCGGCGTGCGGTTCGTCGCGCGTGTTGATGATCGGCCGGGAGCGGGTCGTCGCCGAGGAGACGCCCTCCCAGATGTGCTCGGCCCGCTGGCTGACGCAGTACACCGCGCCCCGCGGGGTCTGCAGCACCTTGCCGGCACCGCAGAGAAGCTGCCTGGTGACCAGGAACGGAATGAGAATGTCCGCGAGCCGGGAGAACTCCCCGTGGCGGGCGACGAGATAGTTCTCGTGGCAGCCGTAGGAGTTGCCCGCCGAGTCGGTGTTGTTCTTGAAGAGGTAGACGTCGCCCGCGATTCCTTCCTCGTGCAGGCGTCGTTCGGCGTCCACCAGGAGTCCTTCGAGAATGCGCTCGCCTGCTTTGTCGTGCGTGACCAGTTCGGTCACGTTGTCACATTCGGGAGTCGCGTATTCCGGATGTGACCCGACATCGAGATAGAGGCGGGCGCCGTTTCGCAGAAAGACGTTGCTGCTGCGGCCCCATGACACGACACGGCGGAAGAGGTACCGCGCCACCTCGTCGGGAGACAGGCGCCGCTGTCCCCTGAACGTACACGTGACGCCGTACTCGTTCTCCAGCCCGAAAATGCGGCGGTCCATGACTGAACATTACGCCCGATCCCCCGAGCTGAAACGGGGTTCGGCCGCACGGTTTGGATCATTTTCCGATGAAGACGCAACCACCGCCCGCCCCGCGGGAGCTGTGAGGACGCGCCCGGTGACCAGCAGAACCAGCAGCGACACACCCCCCGCGACCCCCGGCACGCCGAAGCCCCACAGGGCCCCGCCCCGCTCGACGACCGGGCCCGCGAGCCCCGTTCCGACCGACGCGCCCACGGTGAACGTCGTCACAAGCCAGGAGAAAGCCTCGGTGACCGTCCCGGCCGGCGCGTGCCGGTCGACGAGGACGAAGGCACACGCGATGGCGGGCGCCAGGAACACCCCCGCGAGCACCATCAGCAGCGTCATCGCCACCGCGCCCGGCATCAGCGTGAGCGGCAGGTAACACACCGCCAGGAAGCCCACCAGCACCTGGAGTCGCCGCGCCGGCTCACCGGCCCACTGCCGCGCCCCGTACGCCATCCCGCCCACCAGGGCGCCCAGCCCGATCCCGGCCATCAGCCAGCCGTACACCGCGTCCCCGCCATGCTCGTCGGCGTACGGCACCGAGGCCACCGTGATGGAGCCCAGCGCGATGCCGACGAACAGGAACGCGCCCAGCAGGGCCAGCAGTCCGCGCGAGCGCAGCGCGCCCAGCCAGTGCGCCTCACGCGGTGCGGAGCGCCACGCGCGCGAGGGCGCCGACACGACCACGGAGAGCGCCCCCAGCACCCCCACCGCGTTGAGCACCAGCAGGGCCGCCCCGGCCGACCACAGCGACACGCACAGCGTCACCAGCAACGGGCCGACCGTGAACATCACTTCCTGCGCCACCGCGTCCATCGCGTACGCCCGGTGCACCTGCTCCTCGCGGCGCAGCACCGACGGCCACAGGGCCCGCAGACCGCCCTCCAGAGGCGGCGTGAACAGCCCGGCGGCCGCCACGCACGCGTAGGCGAGCGCCAGCGGGTCGGTGCCGGAGACGGCGAAGCCCGCCATGGCGAGCGCCGACAGGACGGCCGCGGGCAGCTGGACGCGCGGCTGCCCGTACAGGTCCACCAGCCGCCCGAGCACCGGCTGGCCGACGGCGTTCGCCACGCCGTACACCGCCGCGAGAGCGCCCGCCAGGCTGTACGTGCCGCCCTCGGCCCGCACGAACAGCACCAGGGCGATCGCCGCGGTCGCGTTGGGCAGCCGGCCCACCAGCGTGCCCGTCAGCAGGCGGGCCGCGTGCCGTGCCCTGAGGATCTCCAGGTATCCCGCGGCCATGTCCCGCCTCCAAGTCATACGTATAACTTCGCCTCCCATACGTACCATGTGCGCTGTTCACACGTCCAGACGAAAGAGCAGGTCCACGGTGGCACCCAGCAACACGCGACCGACCAGCCGTGACGTCGCACAGGCGGCCGGAGTCTCCCAGGCCGCCGTCTCACTCGTCCTGGGCGACAAATGGCGCGGCAGAGTCTCCGAAGCCACCGCAGAACGCGTCCGCGAAGCC
Source organism: Streptomyces sp. SID13726 (assembly GCF_010548375.1). Taxonomy (GTDB): domain Bacteria; phylum Actinomycetota; class Actinomycetes; order Streptomycetales; family Streptomycetaceae; genus Streptomyces. Next base: position 230,681 of record NZ_JAAGLY010000009.1, on the reverse strand, counting down.
GCCCGCGACCTCGGCTACCGCCCCAACCTCGCCGCCCGCAACCTCCGCCTCGGCCACACCCGCACCGTCCTCCTCGTCGTCCCCGCCCTGACCACGGAGTTCTTCGCCGGCGTCTACACCGGCGCCGCACGCGTCGCCGCCGACCACGGCTTCGGCGTCGTCCTCTACCCCTCCCCCGAGGGAATCGGCCCCGCCCGCGACCCCTTCGCCTCCGCCCAGGCCGCCCTCGACGGCGTCATCGCCTCCTCCATGGCCGCCGACGCCCTCACCGCCATCCGCGGCGACCAGCTCCCCCTCGTCATGCTCGACAGCGACCCCTCCGGCAGCCTCGCCCGCGCCACCGTCAACCTCGACATCGCCGACGGCGTCCGCCAGGTCGCCGCCCACCTCCTCGGCCTCGGCCACCGCAGCTTCCTGCACCTCGCCGCCGACGTGCCCTCCTGGACCTTCGACGTACGCGCACGCGAACTCGCCGCACAACTCGGCGCGGTGCCCGGCACCACCGTCCGCACCGCCCACGCACCCATCTCGATCGACGGCGCCCTCACCGCCGCCGAAGCCGCCCTCGCCACCCCGGGCCCCCGCCCCACCGCCCTCGTCTGCGACGACGACAAACTCGCCGCCGGTGCCTACAAGGCCGTACGACGACTCGGCCTGCGCGTCCCCGACGACATCTCCGTCACCGGCCTCGACGACCTCGCCCTCGCCACCGCCATCGACCCCGAACTCACGACCGTACGACTCGACGCCGAACTCTTCGGCGAACGCGGCATGCAAGCCCTCCTCGCCGTCCTGGACGGCCGCACACCGGACGCGGGAGACATCCCCGTCGAACTCGTCGTACGCGGCTCCACGGCACCACCCAGCACCCCCTGAACGCCCTGTGCCCCGGCCGGAAGAACGGCCGGGGCACAGAAGGGACACGAAACGGACGGAACAGGCAGGACTACTCCTCCTCGGAGCCCTCCGCCTCCTCCGCGCTCTCCGCCTCGGTGGACGCCCCGTCGGCCTCCAACAGCCGGTCCAGCTGACGACCCACGATCCGCTTGAACTTCCGCTGCTGCGGACGCGTACGGTCCAGCACCGCGACCTCCAGCCGCTCCGCGGGAATCTCCCGCTGCGTCCCGTTGGTCTCACGCGACAACGCCTGCACCGCCAGCGTCAGCGCCTCCGCCAGACTCATGCCGTCCTGGTGACGCTGGTCCAGATAGCTGCTGATCAACTCGGCGTTACCACCCACCGCCACCGAACCGTGCTCGTCCACGATCGAACCGTCGTGCGGCAGCCGATAGATCTGATCGCCGTCCGGCGTCTCACCGACCTCCGCCACGACCAGCTCCACCTCGTACGGCTTCTCGGCCGCCGAGGAGAAGATCGTGCCCAGCGTCTGGGCGTACACGTTGGCGAGACCACGCGCGGTCACGTCGTCACGGTCGTAGGTGTAACCCCGCAGATCGGCATAGCGCACACCGCCGATCCGCAGATTCTCGTACTCGTTGTACTTGCCGGCGGCCGCGAAGCCGATCCGGTCGTAGATCTCGCTGAACTTGTGCAGCGCACGGGACGGATTCTCGCCGACGAACACGATGCCGTCGGCATACTGCAGCACGACCAGGCTGCGACCACGAGCGATGCCCTTGCGGGCGTACTCCGCCCGGTCGGCCATGGCCTGCTGGGGGGAGACATAGAACGGCGTCGACACCGGTTATCCGTCCCTTTCTGTGGAAGTCACTGCGATCACCCTGTAAGAACCGGTCCGTCGGCTAGAGCAGCGCGGCCCGCGGGCCGTCGGGCTGCTCGAGCCGCCGCGCCAGGATCGACCGGGCGATCTCGGAGGACTCGTCCTCGGTGAGCCGACGGAAACCGTCCTCGGTGATCACGGTGACGATCGGGTAGATCCGGCGGGCGACATCGGGACCACCGGTCGCCGAGTCGTCGTCAGCCGCGTCGTACAGAGCCTGCACCACCAGCGTGGTGGCCTGCTCCTCCGTCAGATCGCCGCGGAACAGCTTCTTCATCGCCCCGCGCGCGAAGATCGAGCCCGAACCGGTGGCGGCGAAGTTGTGCTCCTCGGAACGGCCGCCCGTGACGTCGTACGAGAAGATCCGGCCCCGGTCGCGATCGACGTCGTACCCCGCGAAGAGCGGCACCACCGCAAGCCCCTGCATGGCCATGCCGAGGTTGGAACGAATCATGGTCGACAGCCGGTTCGCCTTGCCCTCCAGCGAGAGCTGCGCCCCCTCGACCTTCTCGAAGTGCTCCAGCTCCAGCTGGAACAGCTTCACCATCTCCACGGCGAGACCCGCGGTGCCGGCGATGCCCACCGCGGAGTACTCGTCCGCCGGGAACACCTTCTCGATGTCCCGCTGCGCGATGACATTCCCCATGGTCGCCCGGCGGTCACCCGCGAGCACCACACCACCGGGAAACGTGACGGCCACGATGGTCGTCCCGTGCGGCGCCTCGATCACGCCCTGCGTGGGCGGCAGTTGCCGGTTCCCCGGCAGCATCTCCGGCTGATGCTCGGACAAGAAGTCCATGAAGGACGACGACCCAGGCGTCAGGAAGGCAGCTGGTAGACGCCCGGTGCTACGAGTGTTGGCTTCCACGCGATTCCTTCCAGGTAAGCGGCGGCCCGACGGACGGCGTCGGGGTCATCCCCCAACTTGCCGATGGCCGAATTGCAGTTGAAGCACAGTACGCCTCGGACCCTACCCGTCTTGTGGCAGTGATCCACATGCACGGCCGGAGCCGTCAGGCAGATAACGCAGAGCCCCATCTGAGAGGCGACCATCTCGTCACGCTGGGCTTCGGTGAGGCCGTAGTGGCGCTTCAGGTGACCCGCCCGGCCTTCGGCGGCCCGGCACTCCTTGCAGCGTGTCGATAACCCGTCCGAGGCGGTCGCGTTGCGGTGCCATTCGCTCCACGGCTTGACCTCGCCGCACTTCAGGCACAGCTTGTGCCCCTCGGGGACATCCGCTTTCGGGCGAACCTTCCGCCCCAAACTCTCCTGACGCGCGCGGTGATAGTCCGATGCACAGTCCCGGCAGTGCCGCTGCAGACCATCCAGGTTGGACCGCCTGCGGGCGAAGGCTGCGTACGGCTTGGTCTCGCCGCACCGCACGCAGCACTTCCCGTTCTCTTCGCTTGCCAAGTTCAACGACCCCCGTAGCCTTCGATTCGAAGGCTATTCGCCGCCTTTCTGAACGAATGACCGCACGAAGTCCTCCGCGTTCTCCTCCAAGACATCGTCGATCTCGTCCAGGACGGAGTCCACGTCGTCGCTCAGCTTCTCGTGGCGCTCCTTGAGGTCCTCGGAACCCTGCGCTTCCGCGCTCTGCTCCTCGACCTCCTCGGTGTTGCGCGTGGCCTTCTGCTGTCCGCCGCCGGTGTCCTTGGTCGCCATAACCCCTCACCCCGCTCGGTTCGACGTTCTTGATCAGACCCTACTTGCAGGGACTGACATCGGCCCCGCAGTTCCTACAACGTACGGGGGCCATCTCGATGATTCCCTCTGGCCAGGTTTTCCACCCTGTGGGAGCACCCGGCCCGGGTACCCCTTCAGCCGCCCGACAGCACCCTGACCAGGTCTTCTGCCGTACGACAGCGGTCAAGGAGCTCCTTGACGTGATTTCGCGTTCCGCGAAGCGGTTCGAGGGTTGGGACCCGCTGGAGGGAGTCCCGCCCGGGCAGGTCGAAGATCACGGAGTCCCAGGAGGCCGCGGCGACGTCGTCGGCGTACTGCTCCAGGCACCGTCCGCGGAAGTACGCGCGGGTGTCCTCCGGCGGCTTGGTACAGGCCCTCTCGACGTCCTGCTCGTCCAGGAGGCGCTTCATGCGGCCGCGGGCGACGAGACGGTTGTAGAGGCCCTTCTCGGCGCGTACGTCGGCGTACTGGAGGTCGAGGAGGTGGAGCTTGGCGGCGTCCCAGTCGAGGCCGTCGCGGCGCCGGTAGCCCTCCATGAGTTCTCGCTTGGCGACCCAGTCGAGTTCGCCGGCGAGGCTCATGGGGTCGTTCTCCAGGCGGTTGAGGGTGTCCTCCCAGCGGGCGAGGACGTCCTTGGTCTGTTCGTCCGCATCGGCGCCGAAGCGTTCCTCGACGTATTTGCGGGAGAGCTCGAAGTACTCCATCTGGAGCTGTACCGCGGTGAGTGTGCGGCCGCTGCGGAGGGTGACGAGGCGCTGGAGTGTGGGGTCGTGGGAGACCTGGTGGAGGGTGCGGACGGGCTGGTCCACGGCCAGGTCCACGGCGATGAAGCCGTCCTCGATCATGGACAGGACGAGGGCGGTCGTGCCCAGCTTGAGGTATGTCGAGATCTCGGAGAGGTTCGCGTCGCCGATGATCACGTGCAGGCGGCGGTACTTCTCGGCGTCGGCGTGGGGTTCGTCGCGGGTGTTGATGATCGGGCGCTTGAGTGTCGTCTCCAGGCCGACCTCGACCTCGAAGTAGTCGGCGCGCTGGCTGAGCTGGAAGCCGTGTTCGTGGCCGTCCTGGCCGATGCCGACGCGGCCGGCGCCGGTGACGACCTGGCGGGAGACGAAGAAGGGCGTGAGGTGGCGCACGATGTCCGAGAAGGGGGTCTCCCGCTTCATCAGGTAGTTCTCGTGTGTGCCGTAGGAGGCGCCCTTGTTGTCGGTGTTGTTCTTGTAGAGGTGGATGGGCTGGGCGCCGGGGAGCTGTGCGGCTCGTTCGGCGGCCTCGGCCATGATGCGTTCGCCGGCCTTGTCCCAGAGGACGGCGTCGCGCGGGTTGGTGACCTCGGGTGCGCTGTATTCGGGGTGTGCGTGGTCGACGTAGAGCCGTGCGCCGTTGGTGAGGATGACGTTGGCGAGGCCGATGTCCTCGTCGGTGAGCTGGCTGGAGTCGGCGGCTTCGCGGGCGAGGTCGAAGCCCCGCGCGTCCCGGAGCGGGTTCTCCTCCTCGAAGTCCCAGCGGGCCCGGCGGGCCCGGTGCATCGCCGCCGCGTAGGCGTTGACGATCTGGGACGAGGTGAGCATGGCATTGGCGTTGGGGTGGCCGGGGACGGAGATCCCGTACTCCGTCTCGATGCCCATTACTCGCCGTACGGTCATGCGGCCCTCCTTGCCCGGCGGCGCCCTCGGTCGGGGGCGGCGCTCAAGTACCGCTGGCGCTCCGGTGCGTGTGCGGTGCCCGTCCCCGCACTGCGCGACTCGGCGGTACCGAAGAGCCTAGAACGGCTCTGCGCTGGTGGGGAGATCATTTGCGTCATTGCCTTGCTCGCCTTTGTTCCGGTTAGTTGCCTGAAAAACAGTCGGCTGCGGGTACCCGGTGAGGGCACCCGCAGCCGCCCTGGTTCTTACAGGTACTGACCGGTGTTCGCCACCGTGTCGATGGAGCGTCCGGTGTCGGCGCCCTGCTTTCCGGTGATGAGGGTACGGATGTAGACGATCCGTTCGCCCTTCTTTCCGGAGATGCGGGCCCAGTCGTCCGGGTTGGTGGTGTTGGGCAGGTCTTCGTTCTCCTTGAACTCGTCCACGCAGGCCTGGAGGAGATGGGAGACCCGGAGGCCCTTGGCGTTGTGGTCGAGGAAGTCCTTGATCGCCATTTTCTTGGCGCGGCCCACGATGTTCTCGATCATGGCGCCGGAGTTGAAGTCCTTGAAGTAGAGGACTTCCTTGTCGCCGTTGGCGTAGGTGACTTCCAGGAAGCGGTTTTCCTCGGATTCGGCGTACATGTGTTCCACGGCCGTCTGGATCATGCTCTGGACGGTGGTGGTCTTGCTGCCGCCGTGCTCGCCGAGGTCGTCGGAGTGCAGCGGGAGGCGTTCGGTGAGGTACTTGCCGAAGATGTCCTTGGCCGCTTCGGCGTCGGGACGCTCGATCTTGATCTTCACGTCGAGCCGGCCGGGGCGCAGGATGGCGGGGTCGATCATGTCCTCGCGGTTGGAGGCGCCGATCACGACCACGTTCTGGAGGCCTTCGACACCGTCGATCTCGGCGAGCAGCTGCGGGACGATGGTGTTCTCCACGTCCGAGCTGACACCGGAGCCGCGGGTGCGGAAGAGGGATTCCATCTCGTCGAAGAAGACGATGACGGGGGTGCCCTCGGAGGCCTTCTCCCTGGCGCGCTGGAAGACGAGGCGGATCTGCCGCTCGGTCTCGCCGACGTACTTGTTGAGGAGTTCGGGGCCCTTGATGTTGAGGAAGAAGCTCTTGCCCTGGGCCTGGCCGGTGACTTCGGCGACCTTCTTGGCCAGCGAGTTGGCGACGGCCTTGGCGATGAGCGTCTTACCGCATCCGGGGGGTCCGTAGAGCAGGACGCCCTTGGGCGGCCGCAGTTCGTGCTCCTTGAACAGGTCCGGGTAGAGGTACGGCAGCTCGACCGCGTCGCGGATGGCCTCGATCTGGCCGCCGAGTCCGCCGATCTGCTCGTAGCCGATGTCGGGGACCTCTTCGAGGACGAGTTCCTCGACCTCGCTCTTGGGGACGACCTCGTAGACGTAACCGGAGCGCGGTTCGAGGAGCAGGGCGTCGCCGGGGCGGATGGTGACGTCGAGGAGTGGTTCGGCGAGCCGTACCACCCGCTCCTCGTCGGTGTGCCCCTGCACCAGGGCGCGCTCGCCGTCCTCGAGGATCTCCTTGAGGGTGACGATGTCGCCGACGCTCTCGTACTCCATGGCCTCGACCACGTTGAGAGCTTCGTTGAGCATCACTTCCTGGCCACGCCTGAGCTCTTCGAGGTCGACGCTCGGGCTGACGTTCACCCGCAGTTTGCGGCCGCCGGTGAAGATGTCGGCTGTGCCGTCCTCGTTCGCCGTGAGGAAGACTCCGAAGCCAGCCGGGGGCTGGGCGAGCCGGTCGACCTCTTCCTTGAGGGCCACGATCTGGTCGCGGGCCTCACGGAGTGTGTTGGCGAGTCGCTCGTTCTGGGCGGACACGCCGGCCAGGTTGGTCTGCAGCTCGACGATCCGCTCTTCGAGAATCCTCGTGTGTCGCGGAGAGTCGGCGAGCTTGCGCCGCAGGACGGCGATCTCCTGCTCAAGGTAGGCAATCTGCCCGGCCGGGTCGTCGGACCCTCGTCCCGGGCGGATGCCGCGGTTCATGTCGTCGTCGTGGGCTGCCACGGTCCTCACCTCCTCCAAGGGGAGCTGGACGCTTCCAGACCCTACCTGGGTGGGTGTCGATTGAAACCCCTAGATCACAAAGACTGTCGAGGTGTGTCCGATCTTCACCCTTGCGCTCTCCCTCACGCCAGGGGAATACCCACCGAACATGATTGGAAAGCTGCCGACGGTAGGGTCGAAGTGTTCAACACCCGTCAGAGCTGGCCGGATTCCCGTTCGGCTCGGTGCGTAAACGGCAGGAGAGACGATCGTGCAGCAGGAGGCCGGGGGCGGCGGCGGCGAGGCGCTGGAGGTCTGGATCGACCAGGACCTCTGTACCGGCGACGGCATCTGCGCGCAGTACGCGCCGGAGGTGTTCGAGCTGGACATCGACGGTCTGGCGTATGTGAAGGGCGCCGACGACGAGCTGCTCCAGGGCCCGGGTGCCACAACGCCCGTGCCGCTGCCGCTCCTCACCGATGTGGTCGACTCCGTGAAGGAATGTCCGGGCGAGTGCATCCATGTACGTCGAGTTTCGGACAGGCGAGAGGTCTACGGGCCCGACGCGGAGTGACCGGAAATGCACGCTGCGTGACTACTGTCCGTTTACGCACAGATGTGATCGCTTCGGTCAGACGCTGTGCGTACCGGCCGGGGTGGAGCGGAGGAACGTGCCGTCCTTCCACTGCCACTTCGCCTTGTCCTTGACGTCGGGGCAGCAACTGGGCACGTCCGACGTCGAGTAGCCGAGCAGTGTCGCGAGGACGGCTCCGTCGCTCACCGTGAAGTCGGTCACGGTGTTGCGGGTCTTGGTGGTCAGCAGGGTGGCGACCACGCGCGGTGTCGAGTCCTTCGCGCGCGTGATGACGTAGATGGCGTCGGGCGGGGTGCCCATGGGGGCGTCGCAGTGCACCACTACGACTGTTTCCGGCCGTCCGTCGCCGTCGAGGTCTCCGGAGACCCGCTTCTGGATCTTCGCCTTCACCGGGCCGCAGTCGAGCGGGAAGTGCACGTCCGCGGGGTCCGGGGCCGTCGTCACGGCGGGGGCGGTTCTGCTTTCGGGGCCGGCCGCCTGGGCCGCGGTCGCCGGATGGGGCTGGAGTACCGACGAGAGGGCCACGACTCCCGCCACGGCGGTGGCGGTGGCGACCCAGTGGATCGGACGGGTGTGCGTGTGTGCCAGTTCCGGGACGGCGGATTGCTGCACTAGGAGCGTCTCCTGTGAGGGCTGTGCCGGTGGGGGTGGGTGGCCAGCATGGTGCCACACGTCACAGGTCGGGGGAACGGCGGGGTCCGAGGTCACGGACGTACCCCGTCGGGAATGTCCGGTTTGCGGCCCGGTGCCAACAGAAGGGCGCCGCGGTCGAGTTCCGGAGGGGTTCCGGGAACGCGGCCGTGGCGCCCGCACGTTGACTGATCGGGTACGGCGGTCAGCGACCGCCGCCGTCGGCGTTGGGACCGGTGTAGTCCTCGCCGTAGGCGCCCTTCGCGGGGCGGCGCCTGCGCATGGGCGGCTCGACGCCGTCGGCGAGGCGGCGGGCGGTGAGCAGGAAGCCGGTGTGGCCGATCATCCGGTGGTCCGGGCGGACGGCCAGGCCCTCCACGTGCCAGTTGCGGATCATCGACTCCCAGGAGGTCGGCTCGTTGAAGGAGCCGATCTCGCGGATGGACTCGACGGTCCTGGCGAGCTGCGTGGTGGTGGCGACGTAGCAGCACAGGATGCCGCCGGGGACGAGCGCCTTGGAGACGGCCTCCAGGCACTCCCAGGGGGCGAGCATGTCGAGGATGACGCGGTCGACGTCGGTGTCGGACAGGTTGTCCTGGAGGTCGCCGACGGTGAGCTGCCAGGCGGGGTGCGGGCCGCCGAAGTAGCGCTCCACGTTCTGCTGGGCGATCTCGGCGAAGTCCTCGCGGCGCTCGTAGCTGTGCAGCATGCCCTGGTCGCCGATGGCGCGCAGCAGGAAGCTGCTGAGCGAGCCGGAGCCGACGCCCGCTTCCACGACGCGGGCGCCGGGGAAGATGTCGGCGAAGGCGAGGATCTGCCCCGCGTCCTTGGGGTAGACCACGGCGGCGCCGCGGGGCATGGACAGGACGTAGTCGGGGAGCAGGGGGCGCAGCGCGAGGTAGGCGACGTTACCGGTGGTGCGGACAACGCTGCCCTCGGGTGCGCCGATCAGCTCGTCGTGCGGGAAGGAACCCTTGTGGGTGTGGAAGTTCTTTCCCTCTTCGAGCGTGAACGTGTAGTGGCGGCCCTTGGGGTCGGTCAGCTGAACCTGGTCCCCGACCTTGAAGGGCCCGCGCCTGCGGGCGGCACCGGTCGGTTCGGACATGTGAACACCCTACCGGTCCCGGGAGGGGCCGCCGACCACTAGGACGGTCTGGCCATGGCCTTCACGAAGGCCCGCTCGACGTCCGCCGCGGACAGGACGCCGTAGATCTCGCCGGTCTCCTCGACGACCAGGTACTCGGTCGCCGGGGTGGCCCGCAGAGCGTCCAGGAGGTCCTCGCCCGCGAGTTCGGCGGAGACGCGCATGCCGTCGGTGAGGTCCTGGGCGAGGCCGCTGACGGCGACCCAGGGGCGGCGGTGTTCCGGTACGCCGACGATGGCGGCCTCGCGGACGAGGGAGAGCGGGCTGCCTTCGGCGTCGACGACGACCAGGGCGCGGGCGCCGGCGTCGTTGGCGCGGCGCAGGGCCTCGGAGAGGGGGGTGTCGGTCTCGACCGGGACGGCACGGCGGGTGAGGGTGCGGGCGCGCAGATCCGGCAGGTGCTCCCTGAGCCGGGCCATGCGGAGGCTGTTGCCGGCACCGGTCCAGATGATGGCGGCGAGGATCGCGGCGAGCAGGGCATCCATGACGGTGTCCATGCCGACGTTGTCCTCGGCGGTGGAGCCGAGTGCCCCGGACTGGGTGAGCAGCGGGAGGCCGATCAGGACGGAGACGGCAAGGGCGCGGCCGACCCATGCGGCGGCGATGGTGCCGGTCATGGGCTTGCCGGTGATCTTCCAGACCACCGCGCGGAGCATGCGGCCGCCGTCGAGCGGGAGGCCGGGCAGGAGGTTGAAGGCGGCGACGATGAGGTTGGAGATCATCAGGCCGGCGAGCAGGACGCCGGGGACCGTGCCGGGTTCGACGGGCAGCATGGCGAGGTAGAAGACGCCGGCGAGGACCAGGGAGAGCAGCGGGCCGACGAAGGCCAGCACGAACTCGCGGCCGGGGGTCTCGGCTTCCTTCTCGATCTCGGAGACGCCGCCGAAGAACTGGAGCTGGATGCGGCGGACGGGGAGCTTGAAGCGGAGTGCGGCGACGGTGTGGGCCAGTTCGTGCACGAGCACGGAGGCGTAGAAGGCGACCGCGAAGAAGAGGGAGACGAGGTAGCGGGCCGCGCCGAGTTCCGGCAGGACGCGGTCCAGCTGGCCGCCGAAGACCCAGGTGATGAGGGCGGCGACCAGGAACCAGCTCGGGGCGACGTAGACCGGCACGCCGAAGGGGCGGCCCATGAGCAGTCCGCCTCGGGGCTGCGGGGGTTGGGGCGGCGGGGGGTTCTTGGGGGCGCCGGAGTGGGCGAGGGTGCGGTGGTGGTCGTCGGGGGTGCTGCCGAGTCCGGGCTGTGCGGTGTGGGGCTGCGGGGTCGCTGGGTCCTTCTCGTCGGCCGCGGGGGTCGGCTCTGCCGGACGGGTCCCGGTGTCTCGCTCGCCGTCGGCTTCGGGCGCGGGCCCGGTCGTCGCCGGGGACTCGGTGCCGTCGCTCGGAGCCTGGTCCGGTGTCCCCTGCTCGGCGCTCTCCGCCGGTGTGCTGTCGGTGTCGGTGCGGGTCCCGCCGTCGTGGGGTTCGGTGGTGTGGGCCGGAGGCCCTGCGTGGGGCTCGGCCGGCCTGTCCGTGCCGGATCGCGGCTGCCCGCTCCCGCCGCTCTCGTCCACGATGTCCCCTCGTTCGAAGCGTCTTCCGCGCCTGCCGTGCGGAAGGGTCTCGGGTCGATGGTATGCGGCGGTCGCGACGCGTTCCGCCCCGGCACCCCCCGTGTTTCCTCAGGGGCCACAGCGGTTACGGCGACTCGACGGCCGTCGGCCGGGTGCCGGGCACCCCCGGGGCGGGGCGCTCGACCCGTCCGCGGGGATCTCCGTCCCCCGAGCCGTGCGCCCGCATCGCCACCGCCCGTAGGCCCGGAGGCCCGGGGGCGGGTCACTGTCAGTGGCGGGCCGTATGGTCTGTGGTCATGGAGACGAGTACGGAGGGCGGGGCCGAGACCGCGGTCGACGCCCCGGGGACGGCGGAACCCACGGTCGCGGTGCGGCCCGGGCCGGTCGGGGAACCGATCGCGGCCGGACAGAGCGACGCGGACGCGCCGGTCGCGGCCGAGGCGGAGGCAGAGGCAGCACCGACCGAGGCCGAGACGGGGCCTGTCCCGGCCACGGATGCGGATGCGGTGCCCGGCACCGACAAGGCGTCCCGGGCCGCCGGCATAACGCCCGCCGCGCCCGCCTCCCTCTCCCCCTCCCGTGCCAGTGACTTCATGCAGTGCCCGCTGCTGTACCGGTTCCGGGTGATCGACCGGCTGCCGGAGAAGCCGAGCGAGGCGGCGACCAGGGGGACGCTGGTGCACTCGGTGCTGGAGCGGCTCTTCGACGCGCCGGCCGGTGAGCGGACCGCGCCGAGGGCCAAGTCGCTGGTGCCGGGCCAGTGGGACCGGCTCAGGGAGAGCCGCCCCGAGGTGGTGGAGCTGTTCGCCGACGATCCGGAGGGCGAGCGGCTGACGCGCTGGCTCGGTGAGGCGGAGCGGCTGGTCGAGCGGTGGTTCACGCTGGAGGACCCGACGCGTCTGGAGCCCGCCGAGCGGGAGCTGTTCGTGGAGACGGAGCTGGACTCGGGGCTCAGGCTGCGCGGGATCATCGACCGGGTCGACGTGGCGCCGACCGGTGAGGTGCGGATCGTCGACTACAAGACGGGCAAGGCGCCGCGGCCGGAGTACGCCGAGGGCGCGCTGTTCCAGATGAAGTTCTACGCCCTGGTGGTGTGGCGGCTGAAGAACGTGATCCCGCGCCGCCTCCAGCTGGTCTACCTGGGCAGCGGTGACGTCCTGACGTACGACCCGGTCCTCGCCGACCTGGAGCGGGTCGAGCGCAAGCTGCTGGCGCTGTGGGAGGCGATCCGGCAGGCCACGGAGACGGGCGACTGGCGGCCCCGCCCCACCAAGCTGTGCGGCTGGTGCGACCACCAGGAGCACTGCCCGGAGTTCGGCGGCACTCCCCCGCCCTACCCACTGCCGGTGACGTCCGCGGCCGGTACGCAGGGCAGAATGGGGCCGGACTAGCGAAGGAGACTTACGTGGCCATCCGCGTCCTACTGGTCGACGACCAGCCGCTGCTGCGAACCGGCTTCCGGATGATCCTGGAGGCCGAGCAGGACATCGCGGTCGTGGGCGAGGCCGGAGACGGCCTGCAGGCTCTCGACCAGGTACGGGCGCTCCAGCCCGACGTGGTCCTGATGGACATCCGTATGCCGCGGATGGACGGTGTCGAGGCGACCCGGCAGATCACCGGGCCCGGGCGGGACGGCCCGGCCAAGGTGCTGGTGCTGACCACCTTCGACCTCGACGAGTACGTGGTGGAGGCGCTGCGGGCAGGGGCCAGCGGCTTCCTGCTGAAGGACGCCCCGGCCAACGAACTGGTGCAGGCGATCCGGGTGGTGGCGGCGGGCGAGGCGATGCTGGCGCCGAGCATCACGCGCCGGCTGCTCGACAAGTACGCCACGCATCTGCCGTCCGGTGACGAGCCGGTGCCGGACACCCTGCACACGCTCACCGACCGCGAGGTCGAGGTGCTGAAGCTGGTGGCGCGCGGGCTGTCCAACGCGGAGATCGCCGCGGATCTGTTCGTCAGCGAGACCACCGTGAAGACGCATGTGGGTCACGTCCTGACGAAGCTGGGGCTGCGGGACCGGGTGCAGGCCGCGGTGTACGCGTACGAGAGCGGTCTGGTGCGGCCCGGCGCGCAGTAGCCGGGCGGTGACGAGCGAAGAGGGCGCCCCGTTCCTGACAGGGGGCGCCCTCTTCGTGTGCGCGGCGGCGGGACCGTGCCGCGGCCGGATCAGCCCTTGCTGAGCTCCCAGAACCGGAACACGGTCGAGGCGTCGAGGCAGTACTCGAGGCCGTAGACGTCGTCGCGGACGACGGCGTACTGCTTGGCCTGCCAGACGGGGAGGACGGGGACGTCCTCGGCGACGATGTCCTGGAGGGTGCCGAAGTGGTCGTCCGTCGCGGCGCGGTCGGGCTGGGCGGCGGTCTGCGGGATGAGCGTGCCGGTGATCTTGTCGTTGCTGTAGTTGTTGCTGAGGACGTTGCCCTTGCCGAAGAAGGGGGCCGTGAAGTTGTCGGCGTCCGGGTAGTCGGGCACCCAGCCCTTGACGTAGACGCCGTACTTGCCGGCGGCGATGTCCTTCTCGTACTGGTCGAAGGCCACGGACTTCACGTCGGCGTCGAAGAGACCGCTGGCGTTGAGCTGCTTGGCGATCGTCTTCAGTTCCTGGTCGGTGGCCGGGCCGTAGCGCGACGGGGTGGACCAGAGGGTGAGCTTCACCTTGCCGGTGATGCCGTCGGCGGCGAGGGCGGCGGCGGCCTTGGTCTTGGAGGGGCGAGCGCCGTAGGTGTCGAAGAAGGCCGTGTTGTGGCCCGCGATACCGGCCGGGACGATCGAGTAGAGCGGGGTGGCGGTGCCCTGGTAGACGTCGTGGATGAGGGCGTCGCGGTCGAGCAGGTAGGCGATCGCCTTGCGGACGCCGATCTGGCCCGTGACCGGGTCGTCCATGTTGAAGACGAGGTGCTGGACCTCGGCGCTGGTGCCCTCGACGACCTCGACCCCGGAGTCGGGCGAGGCGTTCTCGATGTCGGTGATGTCGCCCGCGGTGAGGCCGCGGTAGGCGATGTCGACCTTGTTGTCGGTGAGGGCGGTCTTCAGGGCGCCCTGGTCGCCGTGGAAGAACTTGAGGGTGACGCCGGAGTTCTGGGTCTCGGCGGTGCCCTTGTAGTTCTCGTTGACGGAGAACACGGCCTGGTCGTCGCCGAACGAGTCGAGCTTGTAGGGCCCGGAGCCGACCGCTCCGCCGTCCTTGCGGAGGCCGTCGGCGTCGTACTGGGTGTGGTCGACGATCGAGCCGGCGCCGGAGGCGATCTTGCTCGGGAAGGTGGCGTCGGGGGTGTTCAGCTTGAAGACGACGGTCTTCTCGTCCGGTGTCTCGACCTTGTCGAGCATCGGGAACATGATCGCGGGACCGGCGTCGTCGTTGATCTTCAGCATGCGGTCGAAGGAGAACTTGACGTCCTCTGAGGTGAGCGAGTCACCGTTGCTGAACTTGAGGCCGTCCTTGAGGGTGCACTCGTACACCTGGGTCCTGCCGTCGGTGAAGTCGCAGCTCTCGGCGGCGTCCGGCTCGGGTTCCGTGCCGCCCTTGGGGAAGCTGAGCAGCGACTGGAAGACGTTGTTGAACAACAGCCAGGAGCCGGGGTCGTAGCCCGAGGCGGGGTCGGTGGCGAGGACGTCGTCGGACATCCCCATGACCACGGAGGAGCCGCCCGAACCGGAGTCCCCCGACTCCGTGCCGCAACCGGTCAGCAGGCCGGAGGCCAGCCCTGCCACGAGGGGCAGGACCGGCCACTGGATGCGCTTGTTCACGTGCGAGTGCCTTGTCGTCGATTCTTGTGGAATCCCGGACCCGTCCGCCGCGGCCCGGGGCGAAGGATGCGTCGGCCGGTCAGCCGCTCACACCCTTACCGAGTTCCCACAGCTGCAGCGTCGCCGAGGAGTTGAGCGCGTAGGCGGTGCCGGTGACGTCGTCGCGGGCGGCGACGTACTGCTTGCCCTGCCACAGCGGCAGCACGGGCACGTCGTCGGCGACGATGTCCTGGATCTCGGTCAGGCTTCCGGCTGCGGCGATGCGGTCGGCCTCGCGGCGGGAGTCCGGGATCAGGGTGTTGCGGATCTCGCTGTTGGCGTACGGCGAGCCGAGGAAGTTGTCCTTGTCGAGGAACGGGGCGAGGTAGTTGTCGGCGTCGGGGAAGTCCGGGAACCAGCCCATGCCGTAGACGTCGTACTTGCCCTTCCGCTCCGCCGGGCGGAAGGTCTCCCAGGGCGTGCCCTCGATGCGGACCTGGAAGAGGCCGCTGCTGTTGAGCTGCTTCTGGAGGTCCTCGAACTCCTCCTTGGTGGCCGAGCCGTAGTGGTCGGTCGTGTAGTGCAGCGTCAGCTTCACCGGGGTGGTGACGGCGGCCTGGGTCAGCAGGGCCTTGGCCTTGGTCACGCTCGGGTCGCCGTACTTGTTGAAGAAGGCGTTGGAGTGGCCGGTGATGGTGGCCGGGACCAGCGAGAAGAGCGGCTCGGCCTGGGTGCCGTAGACCTTGGAGACGAGTTCGCTGCGGTTGATGAGCTGGGCCATCGCCTGGCGCACGGCGCGGGACTTCACGCTCGGGGCATCGGTGTTGAAGGCGAGGTAGCGGATCTCGAGGCCGGCCATCTCGACGAGGTCGACGTCGCCGCCGGACTCGTCGGAGAGCTTCTTGATCTGGGTGGGCGACATGGTGCGGGTGGTGAGGTCGATGTCGCCCTTCTCGAGGGCGCTGCCCATGTCGTCGGCGTCGGAGAAGGAGCGCAGTTCGACCTTGTCGTTGTTCACCGTCAACGACCCCTTGTAGTTGGGGTTCTTGGTGAACACGGCGTCTTCGAGCACGTCGTTCTTGACGTCGGCCTTCATGGTGTAGGGGCCGGAGCCGTCGACGTCGAAGCCGTCGCGGAGCTTGCCCTTCTCGTAGTCGTCGGGGTTGACGATGCCGGCGACCGGGGTCGACAGCTTGTACGGGAAGGTGGCGTCGGCGCTCTTGAGGTGGAAGATGACCTCGCGGTCGCCCTTGGTCTCGACGGTGTCGATGGTGGAGAGCAGGGCGAAGACACCGGAGTCGGCCTTGAGGGCGCGGGCGCGGTCGATGGAGTACTTCACGTCGGCCGCGGTGATGGCGTCGCCGTTCGCGAACTTCAGGTCGTCGCGCAGGGTGCAGACGTAGCGTTCGTTGCCGCTGTCGCTGAAGCCGCAGGTCTGGGCGGCCTCGGGCACGGGGGCGCCCTCGCCCTTGGGCTGGATCATCAGGGTCTGCACGGTCTGGCGCAGGACGTTCCAGGTGCCGACGTCGTAGGCGTAGGCGGGGTCGAGCGGCGCGGGAGCGTCCTTCGTGGCGGTGAACCGGTCCGTGGTGCCGACGACGATCGCGTCGCCTCCGCCGCTGCCGCTGTCGGTCCCGCCGCAGGCGGCGAGCACCGGCGCGAGCAGACCTATGACGGCCGGCAGCACCAAAGTCTTGCGGTTCATGCTCGAGTTTCTCCAGAGCTGTCGGGTCCGTGTAACCGGCATGCATGGGTGGTGCGGCGGATCACGGGGTTAGGGCGATGTTGTCACCAGGAGATTAGTCCGCACCTGCACGAGGGCTCGCGGTCACCGGAGTTGGGCCGCCATCACACAGCGGAACCGGGTGTGGACGCACCGGAAGACCGGCGGCGGAAGGATTAGTGCAGGGGTCCATCAATCGGGACACATGGGTGCGCCCGCGTCCGGCGGAAGGCGGGCTCCGGCACAGCGCGGGCCGCCTGTCGAGGCCCCGTCGCGTGGGGAACGTCACACCCATAACAGGGCACGGGCACACCGGAATTCGGCCATCCGGCGAGCTGCGAATTCCTCCGACAGGCGTCTGGGGAATTACTCCGCTATCACGCTGGCACGCTGGGTGAACACCCGACGCATTTCCGTCATCGTACGGCGATCAGGCCGCGCAGAAATGGCAGGTCGACCTCTTCGAGCGAGGTCACGACGGTGCGTCCGGGGGCCGGGGCGATGGGGGCGACGGAGGGCACGGCCACCACGTGGCACCCCGCGGCCTCGGCGGCGGCGACGCCGGTCGCGGTGTCCTCGACGACCGCGCACCTGGCCGGGTCGGCGCCGAGTCCGGCGGCGGCGAACAGGTAGGGGTCGGGGTGCGGCTTGGTGCGCGGCACTTCGTCGCCTGCGACGGTGAGGGCGAAGTGCTGGGGGCCGAGGGAGGCCAGGACGCGGTCGATGATGCGCCGGTGCGAGGCGGAGACCAGGGCCGTGGGGATCCGGTGGGCGGAGAGTTCGGCCAGCAGCCGGGTGGCGCCGGGCATCAGCGGCAGGGCGCGGTTGATGCGGTTCTCGAAGCCCTGGTTGAGCAGGACGGTGAGTTCGGCGAGGGTGATGTCGGCGCCGGTGGCCTCGATGAGGAAGCCGGCGCTGCGGGTCATGGGGCCGCCGACCACGACATGGCGCCAGGAGTCGTCGAGGGTGTGGCCGAGGCCGGCGAAGATCTCGACCTCGACGTCCCACCAGAAGCCCTCGGTGTCCACGAGGGTGCCGTCCATGTCGAGGAGGACGGCCTGGAGTGCCGAGCCGTCGGCCGTACGGGTTACGGGCGCGGGGACCGTGCTGGTCATCCACGTACCTCCTTGAGGGACGAGCAGGCCGGTCCCCCGCTCGGGGAACCGGCCTCCAGTGGACCGACCAGTGTACGACTTATCGGATCAGTGTGCTCAGCGACAGCAGAGTCACCGTGCGTTGAAGTACTTCGCCTCCGGGTGGTGGATGACGATCGCGTCGGTGGACTGCTCGGGGTGGAGCTGGAACTCCTCGCTCAGCTGGACGCCGATCCGCTCGGGCCGGAGCAGGTCGGCGATCTTGGCGCGGTCCTCCAGGTTGGGGCAGGCGCCGTAGCCGAGGGAGAAGCGGGCGCCCCGGTACTTCAGGGCGAACATGTCCTCGATCTCGTTCGGGTCCTCACCGGCGAACCCGAGTTCCGAACGCACGCGCGCGTGCCAGTACTCGGCGAGCGCCTCGGCCAACTGGACGGACAGGCCGTGCAGTTCGAGGTAGTCCCGGTAGGCGTTGGCCTCGAACAGCTTGGCGGTCTGCTCGCCGATCCGGGAGCCGACGGTGACGACCTGGAGGCCGACCACGTCGGTCTGGCCGGACTCCTCGGGACGGAAGAAGTCGGCGAGGCAGAGCCGGCGGCCGCGGCGCTGGCGCGGGAAGGTGAAGCGGGTGCGCTCGTTGCCCTGGTCGTCCAGGATGATCAGGTCGTCGTCCTTGGACACGCAGGGGAAGTAGCCGTAGACGACGGCCGCTTCGAGCAGGTTCTCGGTCTGGAGCTGGTCGAGCAGTCCGCGCAGCCGGGGCCGGCCGTCGGTCTCGACGAGCTCCTCGTAGGTCGGCCCCTCGCCGGTGCGGGCCTGCTTGAGCCCCCACTGGCCCTTGAAGAGGGCGCCCTCGTCGAGCCAGGACGCGTACTCCTTGAGCTGGATGCCCTTGATGACCCGGGTGTCCCAGAACGGC
The DNA here is from genome assembly GCF_010548375.1 of Streptomyces sp. SID13726. Lineage (GTDB taxonomy): Bacteria > Actinomycetota > Actinomycetes > Streptomycetales > Streptomycetaceae > Streptomyces. The sequence continues at coordinate 212,239 of NZ_JAAGLY010000009.1, read as the reverse complement.
GGGGCGGGCACCGGGTTGTCGGTGGCCACGTCGGACCGGACGTGCCCCTCCTCGGGGCGCTCCTCCTCCACCTGTACGGCGGCGGCGCGCACCCGGCGCTGCTTCAGCTCGGGCAGCTTGGCGCCGGGCACACCGCGCTTGACGCCGATGAGGGCGTCCATGAGGCGCAGGCCCTCGAACGCGTCGCGGGCGTAGCGGACTTCGCCCTCGTAGATCTCGTGCAGATCCTGTTCGACGTACGCCCTGGTCAGTGCGGCTCCGCCGAGGATGACCGGGAAGTCGGCGGCGAGGCCGCGCTGGTTGAGCTCCTCCAGGTTCTCCTTCATGATCACCGTGGACTTGACCAGGAGGCCCGACATGCCGATGACGTCGGCGCGGTGCTCGGCGGCGGCGTCCAGGATCGCGGAGACCGGCTGCTTGATGCCGAGGTTGACCACGTTGTAGCCGTTGTTGGACAGGATGATGTCGACGAGGTTCTTGCCGATGTCGTGGACGTCGCCGCGGACGGTGGCGAGCACGATGGTGCCCTTGCCGTCGGCGTCGGTCTTCTCCATGTGCGGTTCCAGGTAGGCCACCGCGGACTTCATGACCTCGGCGGACTGGAGGACGAACGGCAGCTGCATCTGGCCGGAGCCGAAGAGTTCGCCGACGACCTTCATGCCGTCCAGGAGGGTCTCGTTGACGATGTCGAGGGCGGGGCGGTCCTGGAGGGCCGCGTCGAGGTCGGCCTCCAGGCCGTTCTTCTCGCCGTCGATGATGCGGCGCTTGAGGCGCTCGTCCAGCGGGAGGGCGGCCAGCTCCTCGGCCTTGCCCGCCTTGAGGGACTTGGCGGTGGCGCCCTCGAACAGGGCCATCAGCTTCTGGAGGGGGTCGTAGCCCTCGGCGCGGCGGTCGTACACGAGGTCGAGGGCCGTCTGGACCTCTTCCTCGGTGAAGCGCGCGATCGGCAGGATCTTCGAGGCGTGCACGATCGCCGAGTCCAGGCCCGCCTTCACGCACTCGTCGAGGAAGACCGAGTTGAGCAGGATGCGGGCGGCCGGGTTGAGGCCGAAGGAGATGTTGGACAGGCCCAGCGTGGTCTGGACGTCCGGGTGGCGGCGCTTGAGTTCGCGGATCGCCTCGATGGTGGCGATGCCGTCCTTGCGGGACTCCTCCTGGCCCGTACAGATCGTGAAGGTCAGGGTGTCGATGAGGATGTCCGACTCGTGGATGCCCCAGTTGCCGGTGAGGTCCTCGATCAGCCGCTCGGCGATGGCGACCTTGGTCTCCGGGGTGCGGGCCTGGCCCTCCTCGTCGATGGTCAGCGCGATCAGCGCGGCGCCGTGCTCCTGGGCGAGCTGGGTGACCTTCGCGAAGCGGGACTCGGGGCCGTCGCCGTCCTCGTAGTTGACGGAGTTGATGACCGCGCGGCCACCGAGCTTCTCCAGCCCGGCCCGGATGACCGGGACCTCGGTGGAGTCGAGGACGATCGGCAGGGTGGAGGCGGTGGCGAAGCGGCCGGCCAGCTCCTCCATGTCGGCGACGCCGTCCCGGCCGACGTAGTCCACGCAGAGGTCCAGCATGTGGGCGCCCTCGCGGATCTGGTCCCGGGCCATCTCCACGCAGTCGTCCCAGCGGGCCTCCAGCATGGCCTCGCGGAACTTCTTCGAGCCGTTGGCGTTGGTGCGCTCGCCGATGGCCAGGTAGGAGGTGTCCTGGCGGAAGGGGACCGTCTGGTAGAGGGAGGCGGCGCCGGGTTCGGGGCGGGGGTCACGCCGGGTCGGGGTGACGTCCCGGACCCGCTCGACCAGCTGGCGCAGGTGCTCGGGGGTGGTGCCGCAGCAGCCGCCGACCAGGGAGAGGCCGTAGTCGCGGACGAAGGTCTCGTGGGCGTCGGCCAGTTCGGGCGCGGAGAGCGGGTAGCTGGCGCCGTTCTTGCCGAGGACCGGAAGGCCCGCGTTCGGCATGCAGGAGAGCGGGATGCGGGAGTGCCGGGCGAGGTAGCGCAGGTGCTCGCTCATCTCGGCGGGGCCGGTCGCGCAGTTCATGCCGATCATGTCGATGCCGAGCGGTTCGAGCGCGGTGAGCGCGGCGCCGATCTCGGAGCCCAGCAGCATGGTGCCGGTGGTCTCGACGGTGACGGAGACGATGACCGGGACGTCGAGACCGGCGACCTCGCGGGCGCGCTGGGCGCCGATCACGGCGGCCTTGGTCTGGAGCAGGTCCTGGGTGGTCTCGACGATCAGGGCGTCGGCGCCGCCGGCGATCAGGCCCTCGGCGTTCTGCTGGAAGGCGTCGCGGATCGTGGTGTAGCCGATGTGGCCGAGGGTGGGCAGCTTGGTGCCGGGGCCGATGGAGCCGAGCACCCAGCGCTGCCGGCCGTCCCGGGCGGCGTACCCGTCGGCGGTCTCGCGGGCGATCCGGGCGCCCGCCTCGGACAGTTCGTAGACCCGCTCGGGGATGTCGTACTCGGCGAGCGCGGCGTGGTTCGCGCCGAAGGTGTTCGTCTCGACGCAGTCCACGCCCGCGTCGAAGTACTCCTCGTGGACCGAGCGGACGATGTCCGGGCGGGTGAGGTTCAGGATCTCGTTGCAGCCCTCGAGATTCTCGAAGTCCTCGAGCGTGGGGTCCTGCGCCTGCAGCATGGTGCCCATCGCTCCGTCGGCGACCACCACTCTGGTGGCGAGCGCCTCACGGAGCGCGGACACACGGGTCCGGCTGTCGGCGGAAGGGGTCAGTGGCGACGAGGCCATGAAAGGGCTCCCTCAGTTGCGACGGCTGTCGGCTTTACGGCGCCCGCGAGACGTCCCACGCTGGGCGCACCACGCCAGAGTAGCCGTGCCCGCCACCGGATGGTCGGCACGTCCACGGGACGGACGAGGATGGCGGGCAGGCCACCGGCGGGATACCGGTGACGCAACAGATGACGGCCGACCATTAGCGGGAGGTCGGCATGGACCGGTAGTGTTCGGCATTGCCGAACAGTGGCAGCGACGCCGTAACACTCGGCTGTCGAAGGGGACGGAGGCAGGACGGCGATGGCACGGAACATCCAGTCGCTCGAACGGGCGGCCGCGATGCTGCGGCTCCTCGGGGGCGGCGAGCGGAGACTCGGCCTGTCGGACATCGCCTCGTCCCTGGGCCTCGCCAAGGGCACCGCGCACGGCATCCTGCGCACCCTCCAGCAGGAGGGGTTCGTGGAGCAGGACGAGGCCTCGGGGCGCTATCAGCTGGGCGCCGAGCTGCTGCGCCTGGGCACCACCTATCTCGACGTGCACGAGCTGCGCGCGCGTGCGCTGGTGTGGACCGACGACCTGGCCCGCTCCAGCGGCGAGAGCGTCCATCTGGGCGTCCTGCACCAGCAGGGCGTCCTGATCGTGCACCACGTCTTCCGGCCCGACGACAGCCGGCAGGTGCTGGAGATCGGGGCCATGCAGCCGCTGCACTGCACGGCGCTGGGCAAGGTGCTGTCGGCGTTCGACCCGGTGGCGCACAGCGAGGCGCTGGAGAGCGACCGCAAGGCGTTCACCGACCGGACCGTGTGCGACCTGGAGCCCTTCGAGCAGATCCTCGACATCACGCGCGCGCGTGGGTACGCGGCGGACGTCGAGGAGACCTGGGAGGGCGTGGCGTCGATCGCCGCCCCCATCCACGACCGGCGGCGGATGCCGGTCGGCGCCGTCGGCATCACCGGCGCGGTGGAGCGGCTGTGCCGGCCCGACGAGGAGGGCGCGCTGCGTCCCGAGCTGATCGCGGCGGTGCGGGACTGCGCCCGCGCGGTCTCGCGGGATCTGGGCGCCGGGCGGTTCTGAGGGCTGCCTGAGAGCCGCCTGAGGGCCGGTTCGGAGGACCGTAAGAAGGGCCGGGACGTCGGGTGACGTGCCGGCCCTCAGTCGTACCCTGACACAACGGCATAAATCGCCGACTCAAGATCGTTGACTCACAGCTGTCAATAACGATCGTGTTTTCGACAACAGAACCCTTGACGTGCGCGTAACCCCGGAGCAAGACTCCCGTCCATCGGTCGGCATTGTCGAACACCTACCGGCAATACGCGCTAGAGTGTGACAACGCCAAGGGCCGGCATCGCTCTCACCCCGAGGGCAGCTCGAACCTCCGGAGGGACCCGGGGTTCGGTCCCCTGGACGAAGGACAAAGGAGTCGCGGGTGTCCAGCTCCGACATCTTCATCGGCGAGACCATCGGTACCGCCATACTCATCCTGCTCGGCGGTGGCGTGTGCGCCGCCGTCACGCTGAAGGCCTCGAAGTCACGCAACGCCGGCTGGCTCGCCATCGCCTTCGGGTGGGGTTTCGCCGTCATGACGGCCGTGTACATCTCGGCACCGCTCTCCGGTGCCCACCTCAACCCGGCCGTGACCCTGGCGCTCGCGCTCAAGAAGGACGGCATCGCCTGGAGCGACGTCCCGATCTACTTCGCCGGGCAGCTGCTCGGCGCCATGATCGGCGCGGCGCTGGTCTGGGTCGCCTACTACGGCCAGTTCCACGCGCACCTGACCGACAAGGAGATCGTCGGCGCTCCGGGCGCGCAGGCCACCACCGCCAAGGCCGTCGAGGCGCAGGAGAAGGGCGCGGGCCCGGTCCTGGGCATCTTCTCCACCGGCCCCGAGATCCGTGTCCCCTGGCAGAACGTCGCCACCGAGGTCATCGGCACCATCGTGCTGGTGCTCGCCGTCCTCACGCAGGGCCTGAACGGCGACGGCAAGGGCCTGGGCACCCTGGGCGCCCTGATCACCGCGTTCGTCGTGGTGTCGATCGGTCTGTCCCTCGGCGGCCCGACCGGCTACGCGATCAACCCGGCCCGTGACCTCGGTCCGCGTATCGTGCACGCCCTCCTGCCCCTGCCCAACAAGGGCGGCTCCGACTGGAGCTACGCCTGGGTTCCGGTCGTCGGTCCCCTGATCGGCGCCGCGATCGCCGCGGGCATCTACAACATCGCTTTTGCTTAGAGCATCCGAAGCGGCCGCAGAGCAGTGCCGCGCAGCAGAGCAGTCGTAGAGCAGTAGCAGGCAGTCCCTTACTCACGGAACTCAGGAGCACACAGTGACCGACGCCCACACCGCCGGCCCGTTCATCGCCGCGATCGACCAGGGCACCACCTCCAGCCGCTGCATCGTCTTCGACAAGGACGGCCGTATCGTCTCGGTCGACCAGAAGGAGCACGAGCAGATCTTCCCGAAGCCGGGCTGGGTCGAGCACAACGCCAACGAGATCTGGACCAACGTCCAGGAAGTCGTCGCCGGGGCCATCCAGAAGGCCGGCATCACCCGTGACGACATCAAGGCCATCGGCATCACCAACCAGCGTGAGACCACGCTGCTGTGGGACAAGAACACCGGTGAGCCCGTCCACAACGCCATCGTGTGGCAGGACACCCGCACCGACGCCCTGTGCAAGGAGCTCGGCCGCAACGTCGGGCAGGACCGCTTCCGCCGCGAGACGGGCCTTCCGCTCGCCTCGTACTTCGCCGGTCCGAAGGCCCGCTGGCTGCTCGACAACGTCGAGGGTCTGCGGGAGCGCGCCGAGGCCGGGGACATCCTCTTCGGCACCATGGACACCTGGGTCATCTGGAACCTGACGGGCGGTGTCAACGGCGGCAAGCACTACACCGACGTCACCAACGCCTCCCGCACCATGCTGATGAACCTCCACACCCTGGAGTGGGACGAGAAGATCGCCGAGTCCATCGGCGTGCCGCTGTCGATGCTCCCGGAGATCCGCTCCTCCGCCGAGGTCTACGGCGAGGTCACCGGCGGCAGCCTGGGCGACCTGCTCGGCGGCATCCCGGTCGCCTCCGCGCTCGGTGACCAGCAGGCGGCCCTGTTCGGCCAGACCTGTTTCGCCGAGGGCGAGGCCAAGTCGACGTACGGCACCGGCACGTTCATGCTGATGAACACCGGCGAGAAGATCATCAACTCGTACTCCGGCCTGCTGACCACCGTCGGCTACCGCATCGGCGACCAGGCCCCGGTGTACGCGCTGGAGGGCTCCATCGCGGTCACCGGTTCGCTGGTGCAGTGGATGCGTGACCAGATGGGCCTGATCTCCACCGCCGCCGAGATCGAGACGCTCGCGCTCTCGGTCGAGGACAACGGCGGCGCCTACTTCGTGCCGGCCTTCTCCGGTCTGTTCGCCCCGTACTGGCGCTCCGACGCCCGCGGTGTGATCGCCGGTCTGACCCGGTACGTCACCAAGGCGCACCTGGCCCGTGCCGTTCTGGAGGCCACCGCCTGGCAGACCCGTGAGATCACGGACGCCATGACCAAGGACTCGGGCGTCGAGCTCGCGGCCCTCAAGGTCGACGGCGGCATGACCTCCAACAACCTGCTGATGCAGACCCTCTCGGACTTCCTGGACGCCCCCGTGGTCCGTCCGATGGTCGCCGAGACGACCTGCCTCGGCGCCGCCTACGCCGCCGGTCTCGCCGTCGGCTTCTGGACCAACACCGACGACCTGCGCGCCAACTGGCGCCGGGCCGCCGAGTGGACCCCCCGCATGGACGCGGACGCCCGCGACCGTGAGTACAAGAGCTGGCTCAAGGCCGTCGAGCGGACCATGGGCTGGCTCGAGGACGAGGAGAGCTGACGAGAGCTCCTGACGGCTCTCGCACGCTCTGATGAGGAGTAAGAAACCGAAATGACCAGCCAGTCCACCCTGCAGTCCGTGCCTGCCCTCGGCACGCGCCCGGCCTCCGGCTCGAACCCGAGCCGAGCCGAGACCCGGGAGCAGCTCTCCAAGGCGTCGTACGACCTTCTCGTGATCGGCGGCGGCATCCTGGGCATCTCCACCGCCTGGCACGCCGCGCAGTCCGGTCTCAGGGTGGCCCTGGTCGACGCCGGCGACTTCGCCGGCGCCACCTCCTCCGCCTCCTCCAAGCTTCTCCACGGCGGTCTGCGCTACTTGCAGACCGGCGCGGTGAAGCTGGTGGCGGAGAACCACTTCGAGCGCCGTGCGGTCTCCCGCCAGGTGGCTCCCCACCTGGCGAACCCGCTCACGTTCTACCTCCCCGTGTACAAGGGCGGGCCGCACGGCGCGGCGAAGCTCGGGGCGGGCGTCTTCGCCTACTCCGCGCTCTCCGCGTTCGGTGACGGTGTCGGCCACCTCCTGTCCCCCGCCAAGGCGGCGCAGGACGTGCCCGAGCTGCGCACCCAGAACCTCAAGGCCGTCGCGGTGTACGGCGACGACCAGATGAACGACGCGCGCATGGCGCTGATGACGGTCCGCGCGGCCGTCGAGGCGGGCGCGGTCGTGCTCAACCACGCCGAGGTGACCGGGCTCCGGTTCACCAAGGGGCGGGTCACGGGCGCGGACCTGAAGGACCGTACGAGCGGTGACGAGTTCGGCGTCAACGCCCGTCTGGTGCTCAACGCGACCGGCCCGTGGGTCGACCACCTGCGCAAGATGGAGGACCCGAACTCGGCTCCCTCCATCCGCCTCTCCAAGGGCGCGCACCTGGTCTTGAAGCGGACCGCGCCCTGGAAGGCCGCGCTGGCGACCCCGATCGACAAGTACCGGATCACGTTCGCGCTGCCGTGGGAGGACATGCTGCTCCTGGGCACCACGGACGAGGAGTTCGAGGGCGACCCGGCGGACGTGTCGGTCAACGAGAAGGACATCGCGCAGATCCTGGACGAGGCCGCGTTCTCGATCCGCGACCAGCAGCTGTCCCGTGACCTGATCACGTACTCCTTCGCGGGTCTGCGGGTGCTGCCGGGCGGTCCCGGCGACACCGCGAAGGCCAAGCGGGAGACCGTGGTGACGGAGGGCCGTGGCGGCATGCTGTCCGTCGCGGGCGGCAAGTGGACGACCTTCCGCCACATCGGCCGTACGGTCATGCAGAAGCTGGAGGCGCTGCCGGGCGCCCCGCTGGGCGACGACTTCGAGCCGATCTCCTCGCTGCCGAAGAAGCTCCCGCTCCCCGGTGTCGCCAACCCGCGCGCGGTCGCCCACCGGCTGCTGGTCGACAACCCGGCGCCGGGCCCGCGCATGGCCGCCGACACGGCCAAGCACCTGGCCACCCACTACGGCTCCCTGGCCTTCGACATCGCCCGTCTGGCGAACGAGAACCCGGAGCTGGGCGAGCGGGTCCACCCCGACGCCCCGGAGATCTGGGCCCAGGTCGTCTACGCCCGGGACAACGAGTGGGCGGAGACCCAGGACGACGTGCTGCGCCGCCGTACGACCCTGACGATCCGGGGCCTGGCCACGGACGACGTCCGGGCGAAGGTGCAGGACCTGCTCGACAAGAAGTGACACCGCCTTCCACGGCGTGAAGGGGACGGCTCCCGATGCGGGAGCCGTCCCCTTCGTGCTGCGCTCCCACCCGCCCCTCGAACACTCCCGCGCGCTCCCTCACACGTGTTTCGAACAGCCGGTTCGCCGTCGGGGCGGCCACTAGAACGGGAGGCTTCCACGCGGCACGGTCATGGGGAGCTGGCATATGCGAGGCGGTTGGCACGGCGTCCGGATCCGGCGACGCCTCGGACTGCTGGTCTGCGGGGGCACCCTCGTGGCACTCGCGGCCGTGCTGCGGCTCTGGTGGCGGGACGCGGCCACGGCGGGCGTCCTGGTCTCCGCCATCGGCGCCTTCGTGTCCGTGGTGGCGCTGGTCGCCGATGTCCTGCGGGGCGACCCGGGGCCCACCGCGCGGTCGGCGGACGAGCAACGGCGGCTGGCGGCCGACGCCCTCGCCGACGCCGTACGGGAGCAGTGGTCCGCCGAGGCGCGGTTACGGCGGTTGCAGGACCCGGCGCCCCTCGACGTGCTCTGGCGGCCCGCCGACCGGTGGCTGGCCGACCATCCGGAGAACGTCCGCCGGGGAGCGCGGCTACCGGCTCCGCGTGACTGCCGGGTCGAGGATCCGGGTGACTGCCGGGTCGAGGAGATGGCCGGGTCGTTCGCCGCGCTGCCCGGCCGGCGGCTGGTGGTGCTGGGCGGTCCGGGGTCGGGCAAGAGCGTGCTGGCGATGCGGTTCGTCCTCGGCAGGCTGGCGGCCCGCAGGCCCGGCGGGCCGGTTCCGGTGCTCTTCCCGGCGGCGGGCTGGGATCCCGCGCGGACCGGGCTGCGGGCCTGGCTGGCGGACCGGCTCGCCGCCGACTACCCGCCGCTGGCGGCCCCGGCGCAGCAGGCCCGGTGCACGCTCGCCCGGGCCCTGCTCGACGCGGGGCTGGTGCTGCCGGTCCTCGACGGCTTCGACGAACTGGCCCGGCCCTGCTACGGCGAGGCGGTCCGCGCGCTCAACGCCGAACTCGACGACGGCCTCCCGCTGCTGCTCACCAGCCGGGGCGAGGCGTGGGAGGCGGCCGTCAGCGAGGGCGATGTGCTCACCGCCGCCGAGGTGGTCGAACTGCTGCCGCTCGGCCTGGGACAGGCCGGTGCCCACCTGGCGCGCACGGCCCGCCCGCTGCGCTCGGCGGACGGCTCGCCGGTCACCGCGTGGACGCCGGTGCTGCGGCGGCTCGACGACCGGCCCGGGCATCCGCTGGCCCGCGCCCTGACCACGCCCCTCATGGTCTCGCTGGCCCGCACGGTGTACGGCGACACCTCGCGCGACCCGGCCGAGCTGCTCGACGAGACGCGCTTCCCGAGCCCGGACGCCGTCGAGGAGCATCTGCTGGGCGCGTTCGTGCCCGCCGCGTACGGATCGGCGGGAGCGGAGGCCGCCGAGGGCGCGGTCCGCCGGCTCACCCTGCTGGCCCGGGGGCTGCACGGCCGGGGCCGCGGGCGGCTGGCCTGGTGGGAGCTGGACGCGCTGCTGCCGCGGGCCCTCGGGGTGTACGCGCCGGGCCTGCTCTCCCTGGCCCTGCTGTCCGCGCTGCTGCTGCCGGTCACCCTGGTGGGTGCGGTGACCGAACTCGCGGGCACGGAGAGCCTGCTGGCGGTGCTGGCCTCGTTGGCCGGGCAGACCGTGGGGTTCGCCTTCGGGGTGGCGTGTCTGCTGCCCGCCGACGAGACCCGGCCGGGCCCGCGCGCCCTGCTCCGGCTGACCGGGCTCACCGCGGCGGTGAGCGTGCCGCTGTGGGCCTGCTTCGCCTGGGCCGACGACCTGCGGTTCGGCTTCCGCTTCGGCGGGGTGACCGACGGCTGGCTGCCCGATCTGCTGGGCGGCTGTCTGTTCTCGCTGCTGTTCACCCTGTTCTTCGGCATCGCGGGGCTGCCGCGGCGGCCGGTGCCGTTGGGGCTGCCCTGGAACGGGGGCGCCGGGCGGGCCGTGGCCCGGGTCTTCGGGGGCGCGCTGCTGGTGGGCGGGGTGGGGGCGGTGCTGGTGGGCCGGACCGGCAATCCATGGGTCGTGATCATCGGTACGACCTGTGCGGTGGCGGGCGGCGCGCTGTCCCTGAGCGGTGTCCTGCGGGCCGGGCCGGACACCGTGCGCGCGTCCCGGGCCGGGCATATCGCCCGCCGGTTCGCCGCGGGCCTGGTCCGGGGTACGGCCGCCTCACTGCTGGTCGGTGTCACGGCCTGCACGACTGCGGGGCTGGCCGCGGTGGCGGTGACCGCCGTGAAGGCCCGTCCGGCGGCCGACCTGGACGGCCGGTGGAGCGACGGCTGGCACTTCGCGGCCCACGACGGGGTCCGCACGGCGGTCACGGTACGACCACTGCGCGGCACCCTGCTCCTGCCGGGCGGGAGTGCGCGGCCCGTCGCCTACCCCGAGGGCACGCGGCCTCCGGACTGCACGCTGCCGTTGCTGCACGACCGGCGGTGCGTGGGGTTCGTCGCGCGGCGCACGGAGTTCGTGGCGCGGGAGGGGGGTGTGGCCGTTCGGTTGACGGTGCCCCTGAGTGGGGGTGGGGCGGGGGTCGGCCCCCGTCCTGAGACCGGGCCCAAGGCCGGCGCCGAGTCCGGAGCCGACACACACGTGACTGTGGCGTACGCCGCCAATTTGCGGTCCGTGTTGCCGGGCGCGGCGCGGGCCTGGCTGACCCAGGGGCCGGTGACGGCTGTCGCCGCCCGGTGTCTGCCGCCGTTCGTGGCCGCCGGGGTGCTGATCGGGGTGGTGGGTGGCTGTGTGTGCGGGGTCTACCGGGCGCTGAGCGTGCCGTCCGACGTGATGCGCGCGGCGGATCCGGGAGGTTCGCTGCGGACGGACCGGACGGCGTCCCTCGTCCGGAGCGGTCTGGTCGCCCTGATCGCGGCGGCCGTGAGTGTGCCGGTGCTGGCGGTCCCCGGCGACTGGGGCGGCCTGGTCCACGTCGGGACCCAGCTGTGGCTGCCGCTGGGGACGGCGGCGCTGTCGCTGAGCGCCTGGGGGAGGTTCGCGGTGGCCCGGGTGTGGCTGGCGGCGACGGGGCGGATGCCGTGGCGGCTGATGGCGTTCCTGGAGGACGCCCACCGGCGCGGGGTGCTGCGCCGGTCCGGGGCGTACTTCGAGTTCCGGCACCTCAGGCTCCAGGCCCATCTCGCGGACCGCGGCACGGACGACGGCACCCACCCCTCCGTGCCCCGGCAGGCCGCCGCGTCCCGTGTCGGGACGCGCCGCTCACAACGGTGAGGCGACGACCTCGCGCACGGCGTCCGGTGACGACAACTCCGCGCGGCGCACGATGAGTTCACGGCCGAGCAGCAGTGCCCGCCGGGACGCCGGTACCGGGTCCGGCAGGGTCGTGAGGTCGGTCAGGTGGGCGAAGCCGATGATGCGGCGGATGATCTCGGTGCCCGCGTAGCCCAGGGACTCGGTCCAGACACGGCCGAGGAAGCGGTCCAGGTAGGCGTCGTCGAAGAAGGCGTCCACCCGGGTCGGCCACAACCGGCGGAACTCCCCCTCGAACGCCTCCCAGGACAGCCGGAGTTGGTCCGCGTGGTCGGTCGGACCGCCGAGGGCCCGCGCCCGCTCCTCCGAGACCAGGGCGTTGGCCCAGTACAGGCCGAGGTCGAAGCCGATCGGGCCGACGAAGGAGAACTCAGGGTCGAACACCCGCACCACATGGGCGCCTTCACGCTCGCCGACCATGATGCTGCCGGTGTGGAGGTCGCCGTGCAGGAGGGCCTGGGCGCTGGTCATGAACCGGTGCCTGAGGTCGGCGACCTCGGTGCGGAGCACCGCGTCCGCGCGGAACGCCCGCGCCAGGTCGTCCACGCCCTCGTGCCAGTGGTTGTGCTCGTGCTCGACGTACGGCTCGGAGAGCACCACGTCCTCGGTGATCTTGCACAGCTCGGGGCTCACCGAGGCGGCCACGAGCGCCTTGCGCTCGGCGGAGGGCATGCCGAAGTCACTGGTGGCGAAGGAGAGTTGGGCGACGAGTTCGCCGACGCGGGCCGAGGTGCGGGGGCCGTACGACGCTCCCTCGTTCAGGAGGGTGCGCAGGACCTCCAGGTCGGACATGTCCTCCATGACGAGGGCGTAGTTCTCGGGGTCGTAGCCGTGGACGGCCGGGATCTTGTCGGGGGCGACCTTGGCGATCTGCTCGTAGGCGCGGGCCTCGGCGTCGGCGCGGTCGGGGTTCATCGGCCAGGACGGGCCCGCCACGCGTACCCAGGGCAGGGCCTGCTTCACGGCGAGACTGCGGGTGCCGTCGGCCGAGGAGGCGAGGAAGACCCGGTTCATGTTGCCGTCGGAGACCTCGCGGACCTCCGGCTCGTCCGTGCCGTCCCAGTGGCCGCGCTCGCGCAGGTACGCCGGGATGTCCTCGGTCTCCAGGATGCGGTAACCCATCGTGAACTCCCCTATGCGGTGCGGCGCTTGGACAACGTGAAGCTGAAGACCAGGGCGAGGATGAGGACCGCGCCCTCGACGACGTCCTGGGTGTAGTACGGCAGTCCCTTGATGGTGAGGCCGGTGGTGATGATGCCGATGAGCACCGCACCGAGTGCCGTGCCCCAGACGTTCGGGCGGCCCCGGCCGAGGACCGAGGTGCCGACCAGCGCGACCGCGACCGCTTCCAGCAACTGGGAGGTTCCGGCGGACACATCGCCCTGGCCGATGCGGGACGCCAGGATCAGGCCGCCGATCGAGGCGAGGACGCCGGAGAGGACGTAGGCGAGCGCCCGGTAGGCGCCGACGCGGATGCCGGCCAGCCGGGAGGCCTCGGGGTTGGCGCCGATGGCGTAGAGCACCCGGCCCCAGCGGGTGCGGGCGAGGAACACCCAGGCGGCGAGGGTCAGTCCGCCGAAGATGAGGACCGAGATGGGGATGCCGAGGACGGTGCCGCGGTCGATCTTCAGGAAGCCCGCGGTGAACTTGCCGGGCGCGGTCGAGCCGTCGTCCAGGGTCATGCCCGGGGTGATCGACTGGCCGTCGACCAGGATGAGTTTGCCGCCCTGGATGACGAACATGGTGCCGAGGGTGGCGAGCATGTCGGGGATCTTCAGTACGACGATCAGCAGGGCGTTGAGGAGGCCCGCGAGGGCGCCCGCCGCGAGGACCGCGATGATCGCGACCGTGCCGACCTGGTTCTGTACGACCATCGTCTGGGCGGCGACCGAGACGCCGAGGCCCGCGACCGCGCCGACGGACATGTCCATCCCGCCGACGGCCATGGTGAGGGTGACGCCGAGGCCGAGGATCGCGGCTACGGAGACGTAGCGCAGGGTGTCGAGGAGGGTCGCCGACTCGCGGAAGGAGCCCTCGCTCAGCGCGAAGTACAGGAACAGCGCGACCGTGACGAAGATGAAGCCGTACTTGATGACGGCGTTCTGGACGCGGACGGCCGTGGTGGCGGTGGGCGGGATCGCCGTCTTCGCCGGGGCGCTCTGGGTCGTGGTCATGGGTGCTTCCTTCGGCCTTCGGCGGCGGCAGCGGCGGGCGTCACACCGACGCCGAGATGGTCTGGATGACGCGGTCGCGTTCCGCGTCCTCGCCGTAGGCGTCGAGGTGGATCTCACCGGCGGCGAGCACGACGACGCGGTCGGCGATCTCCAGGACCTCGTCGACGTCGGCGGACAGGACGAGCACGGCGGCCCCCTCGGCGGCGAGGGCCCGGGCCCGGCGGCCGATGTCCCGGCGGGCACCGATGTCCACGCCTCGGAACGGCTCGTCCAGGATGAGGACTCGGGGGGTCTCGGCGAGCCAGCGGCCGACGACGACCTTCTGCTGGTTGCCGCCGGACAGCTCCTCCACGGTGCTGTGCTCGTCGCGGGCCACGACTCCGAGGGCCTCGATGGTCTCGCGGCCCAGGGCGTCCTCCTTGGAACGCTGGACCAGCCCGGCCCTCGACAGCGACTTCAGGAACGGCAGGGAGATGTTCTGGGCCAGCGACCAGCCGGGGACCAGGGCGTCGGCGTGCCGGTCCTCGGGGACCAGGTGGATGCCGCCGCGGATGGCGTCGGAGGGCCGCCTCGGCGCGTACGGCCTGCCGTCCAGCTCGACGGAACCGGTGGCGAAGGGCTCGGCGCCGAAGAGGCCGCGGGCCAGCTCGGTCTTGCCCGCGCCCAACAGGCCCACGGCACCGGTGACTTCGCCGGTGCGGAGGTCGAGGTCGAGGGGAGCGCGGCCCTCGAAGAGGCGGACGCCCTTGAGGGACAGGATCACGTCACCGGCGCCGTCCCCGGCAGCGACCGGGCGGGCCGTGGTCGCCTCCTGGGCCTGGGCCAGCATCGCGCGCAGGGCGCTGTCCCAGTCGAAGGGCTTGGCCTGGTCCTCGGTGAGAAGGCCGTCGCGCAGGACGACCAGGCGGTCGGCGAGCGCGTCGATCTCGCCGAGGCGGTGGGAGACGTAGAGGACCGCGATGCCGTCGTCGCGCATCCTCTCGACCAGCGCGAAGAGGCGTTCGGCCTCGGCGGCGGACAGGGCGGAGGTCGGCTCGTCGAGGATCAGCAGCCGGGGGCGGGTGGCCAGGGCGCGGGCGAGGATGAGCAACTGGCGGTCGGAGATGCCGAGTTCGGTGACGTCCTTCTTCAGGACGGTGTCGCTCCAGCCGAGTTCGAGGCCCGCCTGGATCTCGCGGGCCCGTGCCAGGACGCGGCGTCCGTTCAGGAAGGGGTTGCCGCGTGCCTGGGCCAGCTCCTCGAAGACCAGGTTCTCGGCGACCGAGAGGCCCGGCACGATCCCCTCGCCGATGCGCTGGTGCACGGTCTGGATGCCCAACTGCCGGGCGGCGAGCGGGGACTGGAGAGCCGCGGGCTCCCCCGCGACCCGCACCTCTCCCCCGTGGCCGGTGTGCACGCCCGACAGGATCTTGATCAGCGTGGACTTGCCGGCGCCGTTCGCGCCGAGCAGCGCGACCACGCTGCCCGGGGCGATGTCGAGGGTGACGGAGGCGAGGACGGTCTTGCCGCCGAAGGCCATGCTGACGTCGGTGAGACCTACGGCAGGCGTCTCAGTGGGCGACATTCGAGATCCAGTCCGCGGTCGAGACCTGCGACAGGTTCAGCGCGGGCAGCGCCTCCCGCAGCTGGTCCATGTTCTCGATCTTCTTCTCGCGCAGGAAGTCCTGGGTGATGGCGACGGCCGGGAACTCGACGGAGGTCTTGTTCAGCTGACCGGCCAGCTCCAGCGCGGTGGTCCGGACGACGGCCGCGCCCACCGCGGACGGGTCGGTGCCCGCCGTGGCGACCCACGGGCTGTCGGCGGCGGTCATCTGCTGGATGTCGGCGTTGGAGACGTCCGCGCCGAAGACCTTCACCTTGTCCTGGAGCTTCTTGTTCTGGACGGCGAGGACCGTGCCCTTGGCCAGCTCGTCGTAGGGGGCGAAGATCCCGGTCACGTCGGAGTGCTGGGTGAGCGCGGCGGAGACCAGGGGAACGTTGTCGGTGGCCGTGGAGTCGGTGACCTTGCCGACCTTGAACTGCTGCTTCCAGCCCTGCGCGGCGAGTTCCTTCGCCCAGACGGTGTTGCGCTTGTCGAGGGCGGCGTAACCGGCGACGTTGACGTAGCCGACCTTGGCGTTCTTGCCGAGGTCCTTGGACATCACGTCGAGGACGGCCTGCGCCATGCTGGCGTCGTCCTGCTCGGTGCTGACCACGCCCTTGGTCGAGGTCTCGACGTCGTAGACGACGACCTTGATGCCCTTCTTCACGGCCTTGTCGATCTCCGGCTGGATCGTCGCCGGGAAGCCGTGGTCGATGATGATCGCCTTGGCTCCGGAGTTGATCGCGGAGGACAGGTCGGTGGCCTGCTTGGCGTTGTCGGCCTGGGCGTCGTACACCGTCAGGTCGATGCCGAGGGCCTTGGCCTGGGCCTTGGCGCCGTTGCCCCACTGCTCGAAGTAGTCACCTGCGCCGCTCTGCCGGACCAGGGCCACCTTGACCGCGCCCGCGCTGAAGGGGGCCGGCTTCTTGCCGGTGGCGGCCGAGGCGGAGGCGGCGGTGTCGCCGGTGTTCTTCGACGCGTCCGTGGACTGCGAGCAGCCCGAGAGCACGAGGGCCGAGACGGACGCGAGGGACAGCGCGGCGAGGGGCAGACGGGTGCGGGACATGAGGGGCTCCAGGTGCGGGGTGGTGCAGAGGGGATGAAGAGACGGGTGCCGGGCCCGGAGCAGGAGAGACGAACGCGCCGCCGCGCACGCCGGTCGGCGGGCGTACGGATGCTCCGGGAGGGGTCAGCGACAGCTGGCCGTGGTCGACCGGAGCAAGTCCACGTACAGCCGCCGCACGAGCAGCAGCGTCTTCATACGCAGATCATGAGAACGATTTCAGCCAGACGTCAAATGTTTTGGAACCGCTTTCTCACCAGGTGAGACAACGACTTCGTCACACCCGGTGCAGGTCACGACGCCGGTTACCATCACAAGACCGGCACCCGACCCGGCACAGTGAGGCCCTGATGACGACACCTGGCGCGAAAGCGATGTGTATGCCCTGCGTACACCGCTGTCCCGGCGCGCTGTGTCGCGGCTGACGAACTGCCCGCCTCGCTCCTCCTTCCCTCCCCGCCCGTCCGGTGCTTGTCTCGGTATCCGGACATTCCTTCCAGAGCCCTGGAGTTGTTCCCATGACGCTGCTGACCACCTGGTCCGAGTCCGGCCCCGAGACCCTGGTCCGCCGCACCTCGGACCCCGCCGAGATCGCCGAGGCGCTCAAGCCGATCGGGGTGCGCTACGAGCAGTGGCCGATCCGTGAGGACGTCCCGTTCGACGCCGACAGCGAGACCGTCTTCGCCGCCTACGGCCCCGAGATCGAGAAGCTGAACGCCGAGGAGGGCTTCACCACCGTCGACGTCCTCGGTCTGCACCCCAGCGACGACCCGGAGTTCCCCGCGAAGGCGAAGGCGGCCCGCGAGAAGTTCCTCCAGGAGCACACCCACGACGACGATGACGAGGTCCGCTTCTTCGTCTCCGGGTCCGGCATCTTCTATCTGCACGTGAACGGCGAGGTGCACGCGGTCTTCTGCGAGAAAGGCGACCTGCTCGGCGTGCCGCGGGGCACCACGCACTGGTTCGACATGGGCACCAGCCCGTCCTTCACCGCGATCCGCTTCTTCCACGAGGAGGACGGCTGGATCGGCAACTTCACCGGCTCCCCCATCGCCTCCCGCTTCCCGGACTACGACACGATCGCGGCCGGGTACCACGCGTGAGCGTGCACTACGACGTGGACGCCGTGGTGCTCGACATCGAGGGCACCACGAGCGCCACGGGGTTCGTCGTCGACGTGCTCTACCCGTACTCCCGCTCACGGTTCGCCGCGCTGCTCACCGAGCGGTCCGAGGACCCCGAGGTGGCGCGTGCGGTCGCGCAGGTGCGCGAGGAGATCGGCGACCCGGACGCCGGTGCCGCCGACATCGAGAAGGCGCTCAACACCTGGCTCGACGAGGACCGCAAGGCAACCCCGCTGAAGACCCTCCAGGGGATCATCTGGTCCGAGGGCTTCGCGCGCGGGGACCTCGTCTCGCACTTCTACGACGACGTCGTACCGGAGTTGCGCGCCTGGCACGCGGCGGGCGTACGGCTGTACGTCTACTCGTCGGGGTCGGTCGCGGCGCAGCGGGCGTGGTTCACCAACAGCCCCGAGGGCGACCTGACTTCACTGGTCTCCGGTCTCTACGACACCGAGAACGCCGGGCCCAAGCAGGAGGCGGAGTCGTACCGCCGGATCGCCTCGGCGACCGGCCTCGCGCCGGACCGGCTGCTGTTCCTCTCCGACCGTCCCGGTGAGCTGGACGCGGCCCGCGAGGCGGGCTGGCACGCCGTCGGGATCCGGCGGCCCGGGGAGCCGTATTTCCAGCAAGGCGTCGGCAACCACGCTGCGGCGGGGTCGTTCGACGAGATCACCGTTTCAAGGAGCACTTCGTGACCGCCGACATCAGCGCACTCGACCTGGAAGAGGCGGGGGCGGTCCTCGCCGCCGAGTCCGCCCGCTTCGCCTCCTTCGGCTGGATGCGGGGCACCTCGGGGAACCTCTCCGTGGTGCTCTCGCGTGAGCCGCTGCTGCTCGCCGTCACCGCCAGCGGCCACGACAAGGGTGAACTGACGCCCGCGGACGTGGTGTTGGTCGACGGACAGGGCGCGGCCGTGCGGGGCGGAAAGCCGTCCGCCGAGGCCGAGCTGCACGCGCGCGTGGCCGCGCTCACCGGGGCCGGTGCCGTGGTCCACGTGCACACCGTCGCCTCGGTGGCCATGGGCAAGCGGGAGCCGGGCGGGATCGTCTTCAGCGACGTGGAGATGCTCAAGGGTGTCGGCCAGCCCGCGCACGACGTCGAGGTGACGCTGCCGGTCATCGCCAACAGCCAGGACATGAAGGTGCTGGGCGATCGGCTGGAGGAGGCGCGGAACCCCGGGATGCCGGCCGTGGTCGTCGCCGGGCACGGGCTCTATGTGTGGGGCGCCGATCCGCGGCAGGCCCGGCATCACACCGAAGTGGTGGAGTGGCTGCTGGAGTTGGAGCTCGCGGGCCGCTGAGACAGCGGAAGAGGGGATCCCCGGGACAGGGGATCCCCTCTTTTCATGGGCGCCTGCTTTTCATGGGCGCCTGCTTCGGCAGGTTCAAGTGCGCCTGCTCCAGCAAGTTCCTGTGCGCCTACTTCAGCCGGTCGCCCGGCAGTTCGCCCGCCGAGACCTCCAGCACACCCCGCTCGGTCACCAGCCCGGTCACCAGCCGCCCCGGTGTCACGTCGAACGCCGGGTTGTGGCCGCGGGACTCCGCCGGAGCCGTGCGGACACCGGCCCACTCCAACACCTCGGCCTCACCGCGGAGTTCGATGTGGATGTCGTCGCCGGTCGCGGTGGAGAGGTCCACCGTGGTCGTGGGCGCCGCCACCAGGAAGGGGATGCCGGCGTCGGCGCAGGCGAGGGCGACGCCCACGGTGCCGACCTTGTTCGCCGTGTCGCCGTTGGCCGCGATGCGGTCCGCGCCGACGATCGCCGCGTCGACCTCGCCGCGCAGGATCGTGCCCGCCGCCGCCCCGTCGGCCTGGACGTAGTGCGGGATGCCCTCCTGGACCAACTCCCAGGCGGTGAGCCGGGATCCCTGGAGCAGGGGACGCGTCTCGTCGGCGTAGACGACCTCCAGGCGTCCGCGCGCGTGGAGTTCACGGATGACACCGAGGGCCGTGCCCCACCCGGCCGTCGCGAGGGCGCCGGTGTTGCAGTGCGTCAGAATCCTCAACGGCCGGTCGGCGCCCACCTTTTCGAGCAGCCAATCAGCACCGAAGGCGCCCATCGCCCGGTTCGCCGAGACGTCCTCGCGCTGGACGGTGGCGGCCTCTTCCAGCACCGCGTCGAGCCCTTCGCCGAAGCGGGTCATCACGCGGTCCACGCACACCATGAGGTTGACGGCGGTGGGCCGGGCCTCCCGGACGCGGGCGACGGCCGCCCGCACCTCGGTCTCCGACCAGCCCTCCCGCTCGCCCTGTACGAGAGCCAGTGCCACGCCGTATCCGCCCGCCGCCCCGATCGCGGGCGCGCCGCGCACCACGAGGCGCTGGATCGCGTCGACCAGGGTGTCCACATCGCGGACAGCCATCGTCTCGGTGCGGTGCGGCAGCAGCGTCTGGTCGATGAGGGCGAGGCCGTCTCCGGTCCAGTCGACGGCACGCAATTCCTGGGACATTTCGGGACACTCCTGATGTTCCGGTGGTGTTTGCCACCGTACATGACCTGGGAGAACCATAGTTCGAGACATTCGAGCGGGTGTCTGGAACCGGGTGGTACTGTCCACCAACCAGTCCGCAGACCGAGACGAAGGAGGAAGCCCGTGCTGCTGACCAAGCGCCGTTTCCTCGACTTCGGTCGGTGTGCGGGCGACGGCTGTCGACGCTGACCCGTCCCTCTCCCCCCACGGCGCTCCCGCCCACCCTCACGCGCTCCCGTCGGAGCGCGCACTGCCGTATCCCGGAAGGTCCCCGATGTCCCGCAGAAACCGCCGTACGCTCCAAGTCGCCGCCGCCACCGCACTCCTGGTCACCGCGGCCACCGCCTGCAACGCCGCCGCCAAGAACGACACCGCCTCCGACTCCGCGAGCGGCGGCAGCGGCAAGTCGTTCACCCTGGTCACCCCGGACGCCGTGGGCCAGAACGAGTTCCTGAAGCTCGCCGTCACCGGGATCAAGGACGCGGCGAAGCAGCACGACGGCACGCAGAAGGTCTACGAGTCCACGGACACCGCGTCCCAGCAGCAGAACGTGCAGGCCGCGGTGGACGCCAAGCCGGACGTCATCGTGCTGGTCGGCTTCGAGTTCGCCGACCTCGTCGCCCAGCAGGCGCAGAAGAACCCGAAGCAGCAGTTCCTGATCATCGACGCCTGCACCACGAAGACGTATCAGAACGTCAGCTGCGCGGTCTTCCGCGAGCACGAGGGTGTCTACCTCGCCGGCGCCGAGGCGGGCCTGCTGTCCAAGTCCGGCAAGGTCGGCGCGGTCGACGTCCTCGACACGCCCCAGTTCCGCCGCTACAGCGACCCGTTCGCGGCCGGTGCCAAGAAGGTCGCCGCCAAGACGCAGACCTCCACGCGGTTCGTCGGCGGCCAGTCCCCCTTCGACGACTCGGCGCGCGCCAAGGAGCAGGCGAACACCCTGCTGGCCAAGGGCTACGACCAGATCATGGCGGCCGCGGCGGCCGGCAACTACGGCGTCTTCGAGGCCGCGAAGGCCAAGGGCGCGTTCGCGTACGGCGTCGACGTCAACCAGTGCCCCTCGGCGCCCGGCACGGTCGTCGACAACGTGATCAAGCGCACGGACATCGCCGTGGAGAAGGGCGTCGAGTCGGTGCTGTCCGGCACGACGGGCACGACGGTGTCGTACGGCCTCAAGGAGGGCGGCATCAGCCTGACCGGCCTGGAGGCCGGCGTCGACTCGTCGAAGTGCGTGATCGCCGACCACAAGGACGTCCTGACGAAGGTCAAGGAACTGCGCGACCAGATCGTCGCCGGGAAGCTGACGGTCGATGACCCCGCCGCGAGCTGAACCTCGGGACAGCGCGGACGTCGCGGTCGAGCTCCGGGGAATCACCAAGCGGTTCCCCGGCACGCTCGCCAACGACTCCGTCGACCTGACCGTCCGCCGCGGTGAGATCCACGCGCTGATGGGCGAGAACGGCGCGGGCAAGTCCACGCTCATGTCGGTCCTGTACGGCATGGAGCGCCCGGATGCCGGGACGATCCGTATCGAGGGGCGGGACGTCACCTTCGGCAGCCCGTCCGACGCGATGGCCGCCGGGCTCGGCATGGTCCACCAGAGCTTCAAGCTGTTCGACTCGCTGACGGTCGCCGAGAACGTCGTCTACGCCGCCGAGCCGCGCCGCTTCGGCCTGCTGGACCGGGCCGCGGCCCGCCTCCGGGTGCGCGAGCTGGCCGAGGAGCACGGCCTGGCGGTGGACCCGGACGCCCGGGTCGGCGAGCTGCCGGTCGGCCTGCGTCAGCGCGTCGAGATCCTGAAGCTGCTGCACCGCGGTGCCCGCACGCTGATCCTCGACGAGCCGACGGCGGTGCTCACGCCCTCCGAGGCCGACGCCCTCTTCGCCGTGCTCAAGTCGCTGGCGGCGGAGGGCCGTACGGTGATCCTCGTCACGCACAAGCTGCGCGAGGTGCTGGAGGGCAGCGACAACGTCACCGTTCTGCGGGACGGCCGGGTCGTGGCCCGCCTGGTCACCGCCGAGACCTCGGCCGACGAGATCGCCGCCGCGATGACCGGCCGCGCGGTCGAACTGGACCGCATCCACGCGCCGGGGACACCGGCTGACGTGGTGCTGGAGGTGTCCGGTCTCGCGACTCCCGGGGTGCACGAGGCCCAACTCACCGTCCGCGCGGGCGAGATCGTCGGCATCGCGGGCGTCGCGGGCAACGGACAGAGCGAGCTGGTCGAGGCGCTGGCCGGGCTCCGGCCGGTGACGTCCGGCCGTGTGGCCCTCAAGGGCGACGACATCACCCACGCCTCGGCCACCGAACGCCGTCTCAAGGGCCTGGCGTACGTCCCCGAGGACCGGCACGCGGTCGGTACGGCCCCTGCCGCGTCCGTGGCGGACAACCTCGCGATGGGACACCACCGGACGTCCCTGTCGCACCGCGGCCTGCTGCCGCCGGCGTCCGTCCGGGCACACGCGCGGCGGCTGATCGAGCGCTTCGGCATCAAGGCGCCCACCCCGGACACCCGGGCCTCCGCACTCTCCGGCGGCAACCTCCAGAAGCTGCTGATCGGCCGCGAACTCGCCCATGACGCCCCGCTGTTGCTCGTCGAGCAGCCCACGCGCGGCGTCGACATCGGCGCGATCCAGAACATCCACGACCAGCTGATCGCCTACCGCGACGCCGGTCACGCCGTCCTCCTCGTCTCGGCCGAACTCAGCGAGATCCGTGGGCTCGCGGACCGGGTCCTCGTGATGTACGAGGGCCGGATCACGGCGGCCTACGACAAGTCCGCAGCGGACGAACGGACGTTGGGGCTCGCGATGGCGGGCGGCACGAGCGAGCGAGTGGAAGCCGCCGACTGACATGAGACTCGAACGAATAGCCGGAGCCCTGCGCTCCCCCATCACCTTCTCCGTGCTCGCGGGCGTCGTCATCGGCGCGCTCTTCCTCGTCGGCACCGGCGCGGACCCGATCACGGCCTACCAGGCGGTCCTCACCGGCTCGTTGGGCGCCGACGGCATCGGCTCCACGCTGTCCACGGGCACGAGCGTGCTCGGCATGGCGCTCGCGCTGGCGATCCCGCTGCGCGCCGGGCTGATCAACCTCGGCGGCGACGGGCAGATGGTGCTCGGCGGGATCACCGCCGCCGTCACCGGCCTGTACTCGCCGCTGCCCGCGCCCCTCACCGTCGTCCTCGCCCTGGTCGCCGGCATGGCGGCGGGAGCCGTGTACGCCGCCCTGGCCGCCCTGTGCGAGAACCACCTGGGCGTCCCGCTCCTGGTCAGCAGCCTGCTGCTCAGCTACCCGGCGGTCTCGCTGGCCTCCTACCTGGCCCGCTACCCGCTCAAGGAGCCCGGCTCCAGCCTGCCGCAGACCCGGGCCATGCCCGAGGGGGTGGCACTTCACGAGTTCGGCGACTCCACGGTCACGGTCGGCCTCCTCCTCGTCGTCCTCGCGGCGGCCGCCTACTGGTTCACGGACCGGCGCACCGCCTTCGGGTACGAGATCCGCATGACGGGTCTCAACGCGCGCTTCTCCGCGTACGCCGGTGTCGAACGCCGGGGCCTGACGCTGAAGTTGATGTCGATCTCGGGTGCGCTCGCCGGACTCGTGGGCGCGATCGGGGTGTTGAGCTTCCCGTACCGCTTCGTGGACGGCTCGCTCACGGCACCCGGCTACACCTGGACGGGGCTCACGGCCGCGCTGCTGGCGACGGCGGCCCCGCTCGGCACGGTGATCTCGGCGTTCTTCTTCGCGGTCCTCCAGGTCGGCGGACTCGCGATGGAGCGCACGACCGAGGTACCGCGCGAGCTGACGCAGGTGCTCCAGGCGATCGTGATCGTGTTCCTCGCAGCCCGGCTGCGTCTCCCCGGCCGCTGGTTCAACCGCCGTAAGGAGGCGGTGTGATGTTCTTCGACTCCGATCTGCTGATGTCGGCGCTGCGTGCGCTGACCCCGATCCTGCTGGCCGCGCTCGGCGGCGCGATCTGCGAACGGGCGGGCGTGTTCAACATCGGCCTCGAAGGCATGATGCTGATGGGCTGTTTCACGTCGGTCGCGACCAGCTGGTTCACCGGCAGCGCCTGGCTCGGCGTGCTGGCGGCGGCCCTCGCGGCGGCCGCGTACTCGCTGATCCTGGCCGTCGGCACGGTAACTCTGCGCGGGGACGCGGTGGTTCTGGGCGTGGCCATGAATCTCCTGGCCGTCGGACTGACGGGCTTCCTCCTGCGTACGGTCTTCGGTGTGCAGGGCACTTTCGACGATCCGTCACTGGCCGGGCTGCCTCTGGTCGGTGGCTTCACCCCGCTCACGTATCTGTCGTGGGCGGCGGTCGCCGTGGCCGCGGTGATGCTGTCGCGGCACGTGTGGGGGCTCCGGCTGCGCGGGGTCGGCGAGGCACCGGACGCGGCGGCCACGCTCGGGGTGAGCCCGGCCAAGTACAAGTACGCGGCCATCCTGGTCTCCGGAGTCCTGTGCGGGCTCGCCGGGGCCCAACTCGCCCTCGGCAACGTCACCTTGTTCACCGAGAACATGACGGCGGGCCGTGGCTGGATCGCCGTCGTCGCGGTCATGCTCGGCCGTGCCGCCCCGGTCGGCGTCCTGCTCGCCGCGCTGCTCTTCGGCCTCGCCGAGGCGGCCGGCTTCCGTCTCCAGGGCCTCGGTCTGCCCCAGCAGGCGACCGACGCCGCGCCCTATGTCGTCACGCTGGGCGCCCTCTTCCTCACGACGGCCCGCCGCCGTCGCCGTACCCCTTCTCCGTCCGGAGCCGCCTCATGAGCCAGGATCAGCCCAGCCAGGACCAGCCAGACCTCCTCCCCGTCACCCGCATACCGCGCACCGGCCTTCCGGAGCACGCCGTCGTCGTAGGCGACCCGGCCCGCGCTGGCGCCGTCGCCGCCCTGCTCGACGGTGCCGTGGAGGTGTCGTACCACCGCGAGTACCGGGTGTTCAGCGGGAGTTGGAAGGGCGTGCCGGTCGTCGTCGCCTCGCACGGCGTGGGCGGTCCGGGCGCGATCCTGCTGTTCCAGGAGCTGGCGGACGCGGGGGTCCGCACGCTCCTGCGGTTCGGTACGGCGGGCGCGATGAAGCCCGGGATCGGCGACGGCGATCTCGTCATCGCCGAGGCGGCCGTACGGGACGACGGGGTGACCCAGCAGCTGCTGCCGCCCGAGTACCCGGCGGTCTCGGCACCCGAGGCGGTCCTGGCGCTCCAGCGGGCGGCCCACGAGACCGGGGCACCGCACCACCGGGGCATCGTCTGGACCCGGGCCGCCTTCCAGCCAGGGCTCCTCCCGCTGTTCTCCTACGACGGTGCCGGGCTCGCGGCGATCGAGATGGAGCTGTCCGCGCTGCTGGTCACCGCCTCGCTGCGGGGGCTGGTCGCGGGTGGCGTGCTGGTGGTGGACGGGGCGAACGCGGACGAGCTGGTGGACGACGAGGGCGCCAGCGTCTACGACCCGCACCGGGACGTCGTGGCGGCCGGTGTCGAGCGGGGCGCGGTGGTCTCCCTGGAGGCGCTGCGGCTGCTCGCCGAGGGGGACGCCCTGTGAACATCGACCTGTTGGTGCACGGCGGTGCCGTCCTGACGGTCGACGAGGCCGGAACCGTGGTTCACAGCGGTGCCGTCGCTGTTCACGAGGGCGAGATAGTGGCCGTCGGTCAGGCAGAAGAGCTGTGTACTCGGTTCACAGCCGGAGAGTCCATTGACGCCTCGGGCTGTCTGATCCTGCCGGGGCTGATCAACACCCACACCCACCTCGCGATGACCCTGCTGCGGGGCCGCGCCGACGACGTGACCCTCCAGGGGTTCCTGGAGCGGGTGCTGCCCGCCGAGGCCGAGCTGTTGGCGCCGAAGAACGTGGCGGCGGCCGTGCGGCTGGCGGTCGCCGAGAGCGTACGGGCCGGGGTGACCTCGGCGCTCGACATGTACTGGTTCCACGAGGCGGCCGAGCAGGCGGCCCGGGAGGCGGGCTGGCGGCTGCACTCCGGCCCCACCTTCATGGACGTACCGGAACCGCCCGACGGGCGGGCGTACGAGGAGCGGCTCGCGTGGGCCCGGCGCGACCTGGAGGCACGCGGCGAGGCCCGGCACGGCCGCCGTCCCGTCGTCTTCGCGCACTCCGCGTACACCCTCTCCCCCGACCAGCTGACCGGGATCGCCGCCCTGGCACGCGAGTTCGGGGCGCTGCTGCACATCCACGCGGCGGAGAACGCCACCGAGGTCGCCACCGTGGAGACGCGGTACGGGAAACGGCCGGTGCAGCTCCTCGACTCGCTCGGGCTGCTCGGCCCCGACCTGCTGCTCGCGCACGCCGTCGACCTCACCGGGCCGGAGATCGCGGCACTGGCCCGCACCGGCACCTCGGTCGCCCACTGTCCGGTCTCCAACCTCAAGCTGGGCTGCGGGATCGCGCCGGTGCCGCGGCTGCTGAGCGCGGGGGTGACCGTCGGGCTCGGCACGGACGGGGCCGTCAGCTCCAACTCGCTGGACGTGCTGGGGGCCGTACGGCAGGCGGCGCTCGTGCACAAGGCGGGCGGTGACCCCACGGCGGTCGGCGCCGAGACCGCCGTACGCATGGCGACGATCGAGGGCGCGCGGGCGCTGGGGCTGGCGGAGCACCTGGGGTCGCTGGAGGCGGGCAAGCGGGCCGATCTGATCGTCCTGGACCTGGACGCCCCGCATCTGCGGCCGCTGCACGACCCGTGGTCGACGCTGGCGTACGCGGCGCACTCCGCGGACGTCCGGGACACGGTCGTGGACGGGCGGGTGCTGATGCGGGACCGTGAGCTGCGGACGCTCGACGAGGGGGCCGTGATCGCGGATCTGGAAGCACTCGTCTGAGCAGATGCCCATAATGGGCTGAGACATCCGACGTCTCGCATGTGAAGAGACGACGTCTCGCACTCTATGAGGCGACAGGGAGGCCGGTCATGGCAGTCACCGACGAGGCGATCGAGAAGATCAAGGACATGATCGTCTCCGGCGCTCTGCGCCCCGGCGACCGGCTCCCCAAGGAGAGCGAACTCGCCTCCGAGCTGGGACTTTCGCGCAACTCGCTGCGCGAGGCGGTGCGGGCGCTGTCGCTGATCCGGATCCTGGACGTCCGCCAGGGCGACGGCACGTACGTGACCAGCCTGGACCCGCAACTCCTGCTGGAGGCGCTGAGCTTCGTCGTGGACTTCCACCGCGACGACACCGTCCTGGAGTTCCTCGCGGTGCGCCGCATCCTGGAGCCGGCCGCCACCGCGATGGCCGCCTCCCGGATCAGCGAGCAGCAACTGGACGCGCTGAGCGCCCAGTTGGACAAGCTCGGCGACAGTCCGTCGGTGGAGGAGCTGGTCGCCTGCGACCTCGACTTCCACCGCGGGATCGTGCAGAGCTCCGGCAACTCCGTGCTCTGCTCCCTCCTGGACGGCCTCTCCGGGCCCACCACCCGGGCCCGGATCTGGCGCGGTCTGACCCAGGAGGACGCGGTCAGCCGCACCCTGCACGAGCACCGCGCGATCCTCGCGGCGCTGCGGGACCGGGACGGGGAGGCGGCGCGTTCGTGGGCGACGGTGCACATCGCGAGTGTCGAACAGTGGTTGCGCGCAAGCCTCTGAAGGGGGGTGTTCGAGGGTGGCGAACGGGGCAGTGATCGTTCACTCCCCCGTGCAAGGGGGCTGCGGGCGCCCCCGTCGGACGCCGTAAGGTTGGTGCGTTAAGCGAGGGCACGTCGGAAGGAGGCCTGGGTGATCGAGCTCGAGGGGGTTCCCGAGCTGATCGACCCGGTCATGGTGGCCGCGTTCGAGGGCTGGAACGATGCCGGCGACGCCGCCTCCACCGCGGTCGCGCATCTGGACAGGGAGTGGAAGGGCGAGGTGTTCGCGGCGCTCGACGCCGAGGACTACTACGACTTCCAGGTGAACCGCCCCACGGTGTGGCTGGACGGCGGAGTGCGCAAGATCACGTGGCCGACGACAAGGTTGTCGGTGGTCCGCGTCGGCGGTGAGAAGCCGCGCGATCTCGTACTCGTCCGAGGTATCGAACCGTCGATGCGGTGGCGCTCGTTCTGCAACGAGCTGCTGGGCTTCGCCCACGAACTGGGCGTGGAGCTGGTGGTGATCCTGGGCGCGCTGCTCGGTGACACCCCGCACACCCGACCGGTGCCGATCAGCGGGACCACGTCCGACGCGGACCTGGCCCAGCGGATGGACCTGGAGGAGACCAAGTACGAGGGCCCCACGGGCATCGTCGGCATCCTCCAGGAGGCCTGCACCCACGCGGGCGTGCCCGCGGTGTCGCTCTGGGCGGCCGTACCGCACTACGTCTCGCAGCCGCCGAACCCGAAGGCGACGCTGGCCCTCCTGAACCGTCTGGAGGACCTGATCGACGTACGGATCCCGCTGGGCGAGCTGGCCGAGGACGCGCGCGCGTGGCAGGTCGGCGTGGACCAGCTGGCGGCCGAGGACACCGAGGTCGCGGAGTACGTCCAGACGCTGGAGGAGGCCCGGGACACCGCGGAGCTGCCGGAGGCCTCGGGCGAGGCGATCGCCCGGGAGTTCGAGCGGTATCTGCGGCGCCGGGACGGCGGTCAGCCGGGTCAGCCGGGCGGGCACGCGACCGCGGACGGGAGCGACAGTTCGACCTATCTGCGGGACAGCCCAGGTGGTCGTACGAAGCCTCCCAGGTCGCCGCGGCCGGAGACCGACACGGGGCCGGAAGCGGAACCTGAGCCGGAGCCGGACGACGGGGACGCGTCGTCGGAGGATTGAGCGGATGAGGGCGGTGCGTGAGCACCGCCCTCACCTGTCCGTCGGAGCGTTCCGCCGCCGCTCCCCCGAACGCGGTCTGGACGGGCCGCCGCCGTGGTGCTTGGTTGTCCCCCGAAGGCACGGAGGCACCCGCAGCGCCCGCGTCGTCCGCACGGGAGGGGAGCGGCACCCGATGACCGAGCCGGTTCAGCCGCCGCGGGGCCCGGGCCCCGACGGAGCGGGATTCACCTACCGGGGAGCCGAACGCGAACTGATCGTCGTCGCCCGCCCCGAGGCCCGGCTGCGTGCCGGGGCCGAAGGGGTCCGCTCGGCCGCCGGTGCCGATGTGTCGGCCCTCGACCTGTACCTCCACGCCGAACAGCTCTCCCTGGAGCCGCTGTTCGGCGGCGAGGAGCGCGTGCGGCGGTCGGTGGGCGAGGGCGCGCCCGATCTCGCGCGCTTCTACCGGGTGCGCGGCGGGGCGGAC
The DNA here is from genome assembly GCF_010548375.1 of Streptomyces sp. SID13726. Lineage (GTDB taxonomy): Bacteria > Actinomycetota > Actinomycetes > Streptomycetales > Streptomycetaceae > Streptomyces. Next base: position 183,084 of record NZ_JAAGLY010000009.1, on the reverse strand, counting down.
CGGGCCGATGAACTGCGGGCCGGGATCGCCGTGTTGCCGGGCGTCGACACGGCGTACGTCAAGCCGCCCGCCGTCCCCGCGACGGTGGCCGACGACGAGCACCGGCTCAACGAGGGCGCGCCCGGACCGCAAGAAGGCGCGCCTCGGCTGCAAGAGGGCGCGCCCGGGCCGACGGAAGGCCCGCCGCTCACGCCCGACTTCACCGGCCGGCAGGGCTATCTGCGCCCCGCGCCCGAGGGGGTCGACGCCCACTGGGCCTGGCTGCGTCCCGGCGGAACGGGTCGGGGGGTGACCGTGATCGACGTCGAGGGCGCCTGGCAGCTGGGCCACGAGGACCTGGCCGCCGGGCCGGCCGGCGTGGTCGTCGGCACCCCGCTCGCCGACCTGGCCTGGCGCAACCACGGCACCGCGGTGCTCGGCGTGCTCGGCGGGGCCCCGGGCGGGCCGGGAGTGACCGGGATCGTGCCGGAGGCGGTGACCGCGGCCGCGTCCTTCCAGGGCCTCGGCACGGCGGCGGCGATCCACGCGGCGGCCGGCCGGCTGGGCCCCGGTGACGTCGTCCTGGTCGGACTGCACCGCCCCGGACCGCGGTTCGGCCACGAGGTCCGCGAGGACCAGCGCGGCTGCGTCCCGGTCGAGTGGTGGCCGGACGACTTCGCGGCCGTACGGTTCGCGACCGCCAGGGGTGTCCTGGTCGTGGCGGCCGGGGGCAACGGCGGCGAGTGTCTCGACGACGCCGTCTACGAGCGCCGCCCCGACGACTTCCCTCAGTGGTGGCGCAACCCGTTCAACCCCGCCCACCCGTCCTCCGGCGCGGTCCTGGTCGGCGCGGGCGCCCCGCCGCCCGGCACCCACGGCCGCGACCACGGCCCGGACCGCTCCCGGCTCGCGTTCTCCAACCACGGCGCCCGCGTGGACGCCCAGGGCTGGGGCCGCGAGGTCACCACCACCGGCGGCTCCTGGGACCGGCCGGGCGATCTCCAGGGCGGGCCCGAGGAGATCGCCTGGTACACGGACACGTTCTCCGGGACCTCCGCGGCCGCCGCGCAGGTGGTCGGCGCGCTGGCCGCGCTCCAGGGCATGCTCAAGGCTGCCGCCCAGCCGCCGATGACCCCGGAACGCGCGCGTACGGTGCTGCGCGCGACGGGCTCACCGCAGCAGGACGCGCCGGGCCGTCCGGCCGCCCAGCGGATCGGCAACAGGCCCGACATCAGGGCCGCGGTGACCCGGCTGCTGCCGGACGCGGTCGGCTCGGGCCAGGCGGAGCGGTACTGGGACGAGTTGCTGCCGTATCCGAGTGAACTCCCGCCACGCCTGCGGCTGTTCGTGTCCGGCGCGTGGCGCAGCCTGAACCACCCCTCCCCCGAGATCCGGCAGGCGGTGCACGCGGCCTTCGCGAGCGGACGGCCCGACGTCCGGGTGTGGTTCTCGGACGACGAGATCGTCGGCCTGGTGGTCGCGGGCTGACGGTCCCCGCACGGCATTCCCAGGACGTGCGGCGCCCTCAGCCGGCGCGGCATCCCCAGGACGCACGGCACCCGCAGGACGAAGGGGCGCTTCCCTCCGCGGAGAGGAAACGCCCCTTTCCCCAGGGCTCCCTACGGCTTCCTACTTTCCCCAGGGCTCCCTGCGACTCCCTACGGCCTCACAGCGCGACTCCGAGGAGCGCGTCCACCGCACGCGTCACCACGCCGGGCGCGCCCGTGTCGGTGCCGCCGTGCTCCTCCTGTGCGGCGGCCCAGCGGTCCACGGCGAGCAGCGCGGCCGGGGCGTCCAGGTCGTTCGAGAGGGCCTCGCGGATCTCCTCGACGAGCGCCTCGGCGGAGGGTCCGTCGGGCCGGGAGACGGCGGCACGCCAGCGGCCGAGCCGGTCCACGGCGTCCTGGAGGACCTGGTCGGTCCACTCCCAGTCGGCCCGGTAGTGGTGGGCGAGCAGGGCGAGCCGGATGGCTGCGGGGTCGACGCCGTCGCGGCGCAGCTGGGAGACGAAGACCAGGTTGCCCTTGGACTTGGACATCTTCTCGCCGTCGAGGCCGACCATGCCGGCGTGGACGTACGCCTTGGCCATGGGGAACTCGCCGGTGAGCGCCTGGGCGTGGGAGGCGCCCATCTCGTGGTGCGGGAAGGCGAGGTCGGAGCCGCCGCCCTGGACGTCGAAGGTCATGCCCAGGTGGTCGAGGGCGATGGCGACGCACTCGATGTGCCAGCCGGGGCGTCCCCGGCCGAGCGAGGCGCCGTCCCAGCTGGGCTCGCCCTCGCGGGCGGCCATCCACAGCATCGGGTCGAGCGGGTTCTTCTTGCCCGGGCGGTCCGGGTCGCCGCCGCGCTCGGCGGACAGCAGCCGCATGGCGGCCGCGTCGAGGTTCGAGACCTTGCCGAAGTTGGGGTCGGACTCGACGGAGAAGTAGGTGTCGCCCTCGAGTTCGTAGGCGGCACCGGCGTCCCGCAGCCGCTCGACGAGCGGCACGATCCCGGGTATCGCCTCGACCGCGCCGATGTAGTCCCGCGGGGGGAGCATCCGCAGGGCGGTCATGTCCTCGCGGAAGAGGGCCGTCTCCTTCTCGGCGAGGGCGGTCCAGTCGACGCTGTCCCGCTCGGCGCGCTCCAGGAGCGGGTCGTCGATGTCGGTGACGTTCTGGACGTAGTGGACCTGGCGCTTGGTGTCGAGCCACACGCGCTGCACGAGGTCGAACGCGTTGTAGGTCGCCGCGTGCCCCATGTGGGTGGCGTCGTACGGCGTGATGCCGCAGACGTAGAGACGGGCGACGGGACCGGGGTCGAGGGTGACAAGACCGTCGGTCGCGGTGTCGTGGATCCTCAGGTCGCGGCCCTGACCAGGCAGGGCGGGGACCTCGGAAGCGGGCCAGGCATGCATGTCATGAGCCTAACCGGACTGGTGTTCCGTATACGAACCGGACCGGGCCGGATGGCCGGTAAGGCCTTCTTGCGCGGTCCGGTGCCGTGTGCAGTGTCCCGCTAGACGGGCGGCCAGGGAATGGCCGGCCACTCACCGCCGGGTTCCGGGTGCTTCCCGGAGTCCAGCAGGGCGTCGACACGCGCGCGCGTGGCGTCGATCTCGGCGGGGGTGATCAGGTCGGCCAGCCGGTCGGCCAGCTCGCCCGACAGGGCCTCCTTGAGCCCTTTGAGCACGTCGACGGCCTCGCCGGTGAGGGGCTCCCCCGCCCAGCCCCACAGCAGGGTCCGCAGCTTGTTCTCGGTGTTGAAGGTCACGCCGTGGTCGATGGCGTAGAGGCGGTCCTCGGCGGCGGGCAGCAGGTGGCCGCCCTTGCGGTCCGCGTTGTTGATCACGGCGTCGAGGACGGCGAGCCTGCGCAGCCGCTCGTCGTCCGCGTGCACCAGGAGCGCGGTACGCCCCTCGTCGACCTCGGCGAAGCCGATGGCCCTCCAGCCCGGCTCGGGCTCCTCGGCCTCGACCAGGGCGAGCAGCTCGCTGCCCGGGACGCCCTCGATCCACAGCTGGCACATGCCCTCGCCGTAGGGCCCGTCCCGCAGCACGGTGGGCGGCACCAGGCCCCAGCCGGTCGCCTCGGACACCTCGTAGGCGGCGACCTCGCGCTGGGCGAGGGTGCCGTCGGGGAAGTCCCAGAGGGGTCTCTCGCCGCGGACCGGCTTGTAGACGCAGAGAACCTCCTGGCCGTCGCACGAGACGGAGCACTGGAGCACCGCGTTGGAGGCGTCCCGGATCTGCCCGCGTACCGTCAGCTCACCCCGGGTGAGCAGCTCCGCGGTGGTCACGCTCCGCGGCGGTATCCGTTCTGGCGCGGACATACGTGTCCTTCCGGGTCGAGCGGGAGGCTGCACAGCGGGCACGGCGGCCGCCCGGCGTTGACGACGTCCAGGGCACGCTTGGCGAAGGCTCTGGCCTGCGCGCCGGTGAGGCGGACCCGCAGCATCGGGGGTCCGTTCTCCTCGTCCTGGAGGAGCTTCTCCTCGGCCTCGGCGAGGTCCTCCTCGGAGTCGGCCTCCAGCTCGACGAGGGCCTGCGCCTCGACGATCATGCGCTGCTCCTCGCCGTCCCAGGCGAGGGCCATGGTGCCGACCCGGAACTCCTCCTCGACGGGGGTGTCGAGGGGGGCGGTGTCGGAGACCTCGGTGGGCGGGACCGCCGGGACCGAGGCGCTGCCGCCGCTGCGGCGCACGACCTCGTCGAGGAGTTCGTCCATCCGCTCGGCGAGGGCGGCGACCTGCGTCTTCTCCAGGGCCACGCTGGTCACCCGGGGGCCGGCCGTGGCCTGGAGGAAGAACGTACGGCGTCCGGGCAGTCCGACCGTGCCCGCGACGAAGCGGTCCGGAGGGTCATAGAGGAACACCTGACGGGACACGTCCTGTCTCCATTGGATTCGTGAGTACGGGAACGTCCATGCGTGAACGCGCTTGTGTGAACCGCTTCACCCTACTGCGCCCGACGATCACGGTGCGCCCGCACCACCACCGACCTGAGCGTCACCGCTCCGCGCCTCCTCGCGCGGCACCAGGGAGGCGAAGTCACCGGTGTCACCGAGGCGGACGAGAAACGGCCTCAGACGGGTGTAACGGATGACGGTGATGGAACACGGTTCAACGGAGATCCTCTGGAAGAGGTCGAGATGAAGTCCGAGTGCGTCGGCCACGAGCGACTTGATGATGTCGCCGTGCGAGCACATCAGATAGACGGCGTCGGCGCCGTGGTCGCGCTCCACGCGCGCGTTCCACTCGCGTACGGCCTCCGCCGCGCGCGTCTGCATGGCCCGCATGGACTCGCCGCCGGGGAACGCCGCCGCCGACGGATGCGCCTGTACGACCTCCATGAGCGGCTCGTCCATCAGTTCGGCGAGCTTGCGGCCGGACCAGTCGCCGTAGTGGCACTCCCCGATCCGCTCCTCGGCGTGCGCGGAGAGTCCCGGCCGGGCGTCGAGCAGCGGCTGAATCGTTTCCTGGCAGCGCTGGAGGGGGCTCGCGACGACCTCGGCGATCGGTACTCCGTCGAGCCGTCCGGGCAGCGCGGCGGCCTGTGCGGCGCCGCGCTCGTCCAGGGCGACCCCGGGCGTCCACCCGGCGAGCAGTCCCTCGGTGTTGGCGGTGGATCGTCCGTGCCGGACGAGGATCAGCGTGGGCATGCCGCCCAGGGTAGGCGTACACCGGAATGCAACGTTCTTCGAGCGACGGGAGAATACGCTCCGTGATCGTCGACTGCGGCATCTACCGGGACGGGCACCGGACGGACGGCCCCGAGGACCTGTCGGACGCGCTGGACGCGGCGCGGGCCTCGGGCGGGTTCGTCTGGATCGGGCTGCACGAGCCCAGAGAGAAGGAGTTCGACCTGGTCACCCGGGAGTTCGGACTGCATCCGCTGGCCGTGGAGGACGCCCTCAAGGCACATCAGCGGCCCAAGCTGGAGGTGTACGACGACTCGCTGTTCGTGGTCCTCAAGCCGGTCAGGTACGAGCCCGAGAGCGATTCCGTCTCCACCGGCGAGGTCATGCTCTTCCTCGGCGACGCCTTCGTGGTGACGGTCCGTCATGGCGTGGGCTCGCCCCTGAAGGCCGTACGGGAGCGTCTGGAGCACGAGCCCCAGCTGCTCGGCAAGGGGCCCACCGCGGTGCTGTACGCGGTCGCCGACGCCGTCGTGGACCACTACCTGGAGGTGGCGACGGAGCTGGGGACCGACCTGGAGGAGCTGGAGGCGGAGGTGTTCTCGCCGGACGGCGGCGGTTCGCGGAACACCGCGTCCCGGATCTACACCTTCAAGCGGCAGGTCCTGGAGTTCCGCCGGGCCACCGGGCCGCTCGCGGTGCCGCTGACCCGGCTGGCGGGCGTGGGGGCGTTCGGCGGGACCGTGCCGTTCGTGAACGACCGGGCGCGGCCCTTCTTCCGGGACGTCAACGACCATCTCGCGCGCGTGAACGAGTCGGTGGAGGGGCTCGACCGGCTGGTGTCGGACGTCCTGTCGGCGCATCTCGCGCAGATGAGCGTGCGGCAGAACGACGACATGCGGAAGATCTCCGCGTGGGCGGCCATGGCCGCGATCCCCACGATGATCGCGGGGATCTACGGCATGAACTTCGACCACATGCCCGAGTTGCACTGGGTGTGGTCGTATCCGGCGGTGATCGCGCTGATGGCCGTCCTGGAGGTACTGCTGTACCGGACGTTCAAGCGCCGGGGCTGGCTCTAGAGGCGGCTCACGCGAACTCGGGGGCCGAGGTGGCCGGTCCGCCGAGGGCGTCACGGCGCTCCGGCATCCGGAGGGAGACCATGCGGCGCCAGCCCGCGGCGCGCTCGTAGGCGTAGACGCCGTGGATGCCCGCGGCCAGGACCGCCGACTTCGCTCGCGGCCAGCCGAGGATGCGTCCCATGTGGGCCATCACCGCGAGGCTGACGTCCCGGTAGACGCGGATCTCGGCCAGCGCGCACTCCCTGAGCGTCTCCTGGATGGCGCGGCCGTGCCCCGCGTACGCGAAGCGCAGCAGTTCCTCGTGGCAGTAGGCGAGGTGGTTGTCCTCGTCGTTCGAGATCATCTTCACCGCGCGGCCGAGGTCGGGATGGTCGGCGAAATGCTTGCGAAGGAGCTCCATCTGCTCGGAGGCGCGCTGCTCGGTGACCCGGCTGTGGGCGAGGTAGGTGACGATGTCCCGCACGGTGAGCGGCTCGTCGCTCTTGAGCTTCTCGTGGGCGAGGCCGATGCCGTGCTTCTCCAGGAGCATCGTGTAGTCGGTCTCCGGCGGAACCGGGACGGGTTCGAGATGACGCTTCTTCATCAGGGCGTTGAAGATCCGCCCGTGCTTGTCCTCGTCGGCGCCGTGCCGGGTGATCTTGGGGGCGAGGTCGCGCTCGCTCCGCGGCACCAGGGCGGCGATTCGGGCGTTCTCCCAGCCGCCCTGCGACTCCCCGCTGGCCGCGATGGAACAGAACAGCCGGAAGGACTCGTCGTTGTCGAGGATCTCCTGGTACAGACTCTTGGCCGAAAGCATCGTGGGCACCTCTCTGCCGGACTCCGCGGCAATCCGCAAAGAAAGAGTCAAATGCGGCGCGAGGGGCACTGCAACAGCTGTGTCGGACAACTCCGCCAAAAGGAGGACCACCGGGGTCACGTCCGGGGCGTAACCGCGCGCGCGTGGGCGCGTTGAATCACGTGACGGCCGTGGCGGGGAAGACCCCCGAGCCCCCACCACGGCCGTAGAGCTTTTCCGGGCGCCGCCGTCGCCGTTACGCGAGCCCGGCGCGCTCCATCGCCTCGGTGCCGGCGCGGAGTGCGGCGAGGCGCTCGTCGAGGGTGAAGCCCGCGGGGGCCAGGGTCAGGGTCGTGACACCGGCCGCGGCGTACTCCTTCATGCGGTCCGCGATGCGGTCCACCGAGCCGAGCAGGGCCGTCTTGTCGATCAGGTCGTGCGGGACGGCGGCCGCGGCGCCGTCCTTGTCGCCGGCCAGGTACTTGTCCTGGACCTCGGCGGCCGCCGCCTCGAAGCCCATGCGCCGGGCGAGCTGGTTGTAGAAGTTCTGCTTGCGGCTGCCCATGCCGCCGACGTAGAGCGCGGTGTAGGGGCGGAAGGTGTCGGCGAGGGTGGTCACGTCCTTGTCCTCGCCGAGGGCCAGCGGCAGGGTCGGGCAGATGTCGAACCCGTCGAGGGTCTTGCCCGCCTTCTCGCGACCGGCACGCAGATGCCGGATCGCGGTGTCCTCCAGGTGCTCGGCCGAGGGGAAGATCAGCAGGGCGCCGTCGGCGATCTCGCCGGTCTGCTCCAGGTTCTTCGGGCCGATCGCGGCGATGTACAGCGGGATGTGCTCGCGCTGCGGGTGCACGGTCAGCTTGAGCGGCTTGCCGGGACCGTCGGGCAGCGGCAGCGTCCAGTGCTCGCCCTCGTACGACAGGCGCTCGCGTGTCATGGCCTTCCGTACGATCTCGACGTACTCACGCGTGCGTGCCAGCGGCTTGTCGAACTTGACGCCGTACCAGCCCTCGGAGACCTGCGGCCCCGAGACGCCGAGGCCGAGCCGGAAGCGGCCGCCGGAGAGCGAGTCGAGGGTCGCGGCGGTCATCGCGGTCATCGCCGGCTGGCGGGCCGGGATCTGGAAGATGGCCGAACCGACGTCGATCCGCTCGGTCTGGGCGGCGACCCAGGTGAGCACGGTGGCCGCGTCCGAGCCGTAGGCCTCGGCGGCCCAGCAGACGGCGTATCCGAGCCGGTCGGCCTCCTGGGCGACGGCGAGATTGTCCGCGTCCATTCCGGCGCCCCAGTAGCCGAGGTTGATCCCGAGCTGCATGGCCGATTCCCCTTACCGATCAGTAACGTCCCTTGCTGGCAGACCTTAGCGTGACAGGGCGCGGCGGGGCAGGTCACGGCCCGGGCCGGTGACCGGACGGCAATTCGCCGCGCACCTGTGGGAATCCGTTGTCCACAGGCCCCCACGCGACAGGTTCTGGCCAGTAATCTCGGCGTTCATGGAGCAGAGGCATCTCGGCCGTACCGGCCTGCGCGTGTCCCGCATCGGGCTCGGCACCCTCACCTGGGGCAGGGACACCGACGAGCACGACGCGGCGGACCTCCTGAAAACGTTCTGGGAGGCGGGCGGGACGCTGGTCGACACGGCGGACGTGTACGGCGACGGAGAGTCCGAGTACCTGCTCGGACGCCTCATAGAAGGGCTGGTCCCGCGCCGGGACCTGGTCATCTCCACCAAGGCGGGCAGCGTGGCCGACCCGGACCGCCGGGTCGACGGCTCGCGCGGACACCTGCTCTCCGCGCTGGACGACTCGCTGGCCCGGCTCGGCACGGACTACGTCGACGTCTGGCACATCCACTCCTACGACCCCTGGACCCCCCTGGAGGAGACGCTCCAGGCCCTCGACCTGGCCGTCAGCAGCGGGCGGGCGCGCTATGCCGGGGTCTCCAACTTCTGCGGCTGGCAGCTCGCCAAGGCGGGCACCTGGCAGCTGGCGGCGCCCGGGACGCGGACCCGGCTGGCCGCGACACAGCTGGAGTACTCGCTGCTCCAGCGCGGGATCGAGCGCGAGGTGCTGCCGGCCGCGCTGGACCTGGGCATCGGGCTGCTGCCCTCGTCCCCGCTGGGGCGCGGGGTGCTGACGGGCAAGTACCGGGGCAACACCACGCCGTCCGACTCCCGGGGTGCCTCGGAGCACATGGCACCCTTCGTCGCGCCCTACCTCGACGACATGGCGAGCAGCATCGTGGACGCGGTGACCACGGCGGCCGACGGGCTCGCCGTCACCCCGCTCCAGGTGGCCCTCGCGTGGGTCAGGGACCGGCCGGGAGTGGCCGCCCCGATCGTCGGCGCGCGCAACTCGCAGCAGCTCACGGCGGCATTGTCAGTGGAGGCCCTTAGTCTTCCTGACGAGATCTGCCGGGCGCTCGACGATGTGTCGGCGCCCGTGCACCGCTATCCCGATCACGACTGGAGCACGCTGTGAGCACGGAGCCGGACCCCACGGAGGAGACCGAGCCGGAGACGCGGGCCGCCGCGACGGAGGACGGCGCGCCGGAGGGGGACAGCGGGGGCGCCGGGAGTGGGGCGACCGGGGGGTCGGAGGGCGACGGGGGCGATGGGGGCGACGCGGGCGACGGCGGGGAAGCAACCCCTGCCGGCGAATCTGCTTCTGGTGAGGGCTCCGATTCAGGTGAGGGCTCCGACAGCGCGAAGTTGTCCGAGGCCGAGGCCGAGTTGGCGGCGCAGCGGGTCGAGCGGGAGCGGATCGCGCGGCGGAAGGCCGAGAAGGCGGGGCCGGTCGTGGGCGGCGCCAAGCTGAGCGGCAAGGCGGCCGAACTCCTCGCCGCCGTCCGTGCGGTGGAGGGCGGCGAGAAGCCCTCGGCCACTGTCTTCAGTGAGCCCGAGCCGCCTCGCCGGACCGCTCAGGAGCCGGTGCCGCGGCCACGCCCCGTGGCGGAGGAGGTGGCCCGTTCGGGTGGGGCCGCCGGATCGGGCGGGGTGCTCGGCCCGGGCGCCGGGCCCGCGCCGGGGACCGTGGAGGCCGTACGGCGCGTGCTGGCCGAGGGCGGGGCGCCGGAGGCCCTCGCCCTGCAGGTCGCCGCCGCGCTCGGGGACGGCGCGGACGACGAACTGCGGGCGGACCCCTGGCAGTTGCTGCGGATCTCCGGAGTGCGGCCCGAGCAGGCCGACGGGTTCGCGCGGGCGCTGCTCGGCGCGGAGTGCGCGCCGGACGACGAGCGGCGGGGTCGGGCGGTCACCGTCTGGCTGCTGGAGCAGGCGGCCCTCGCCGGGCACACCGCGCTGGAGATGCCGGCGCTCACCGCGGCACTGGCCCAGCGGGGCGTGCCGGACGCCGAGGCCGCCGTACAGAGCACGCTCGCCGAGGGTGAGGCGCTGGTCTTCCAGGACGCCCTCGACCCGAGTGCGCCGGTTGCCGAGGAGGACGACGAGGAGGGGGCCGAGCGGCCGGTCCGGATCCTGGTGGGTCTTGAGCGGTACGCCCTGGCGGAGGAGAGCCTCGCCGACGGACTGGCCCGGCTGATCAACTCCGTGCCCAAGGAGGGCGGTTCGGCCGAGGACTGGGAGGGCGCGGCGGCGTCCGCCGAGGGCTCCGCCGGCGAGCTGATCCGCGCGGTCGCCGGGGCGGGGCTGGCCCTGCACACCGGTGGCGAGGCGTCTCTCGCGGAGCCCGCGGCCCTGCTGGGCGCGGCGCGCGGTCTGGGGCTGCGGGCGTGGGCGGCCACGCACAGCCCGCTGGGACGCGACCGGTTCGGAGCGCTGCCGGGCGGCGACGGACCGGGCGTGGGGCAGGACGGCACGGCACCCGGAGAAGCGCACACCGAGTCCACGGGCCGTCCCGTCGCCACCGTCGCCGGGCTTCTCACCGGTGCCGAGGGGCCCGGGCGGGACGCCGACGGGGCGTTCGACCTGGATCTGCTCGTCGTGCTCGACGCGCCCCAGCTGGACGTCGAGACGGCCGCGCTGCTGGTGGAGTCGCTGCCGGACGGGGCGCGGCTGGTGCTGTGCGGGGATCCCGCGGTGCTGTGGTCGGCGGGCGCCGGGCGGGTGTTCGCCGATCTCCTGGCCGCGCGGATCTGCCCGCAGGTCGCCTCCCGCAGGCCGGACCCCGGACCGCTGGGCGAGCTGGTCTCCGGGATCGGCATCGGGGAGCTGAACCAGGTCGAGGCGCCCGGCAAGGAGGTCGTGATCGTGCCGGTGCGGGACGCGGGCGAGGCCGTGCACCGGACCGTGCAGCTGGTCGCGGACTCGGTGCCGCGGGCGATCGGCGTCCCCACCGAGGAGACCCAGGTGATCACCCCGGGCCACGGCGGCGCCGCGGGCACGCGCGCGCTCAACGCCGCCCTGAAGGAGCGCCTCAACCCCGGCCCCGGCCGCTTCGGCGGCTTCGACCCCGGCGACCGGGTCGCGTACTCGCCCGCACCGGGCCGTACGATCTCCGGCCGCGTGGTGAAGGCGGACGCCGAGGGACTGCACCTGACCTGCGCCGGCGAGCCCGTCGTCGTACCGAAGGAGCGTGTGGAGCAGTCCGTCCGGCACGGCTGGGCCCTGACCGCGCACCAGGCGGTGGGCGGCCGCTGGCCGGCGGTGGTGGCGGTCCTGCCGGGCGACGCCACCCATGCCCTGACCCGCCCCTGGGTCTACACGGCCTTCGGCACGGCGTCCCGCCACCTGTCCGTCGTCCACGGCGCGGACCAGGCCCTGGCGAGGGCGGTGGCCGAGATCCCGGCCAAGCCGCGCACGACACGCCTCCCGACGCTGCTCGGAACACCGACGGCCACCTGACCCGCATGACGGCGGCCCCGGAGAAGATCTCCGGGGCCGCCGTCATGGAACGTCAGCGCCGGTCCAGGTCCAACGGCTCCAGATCCTCGTCCTCGAGATCGACCTCGTCGGCGTCGTCGAACATCGCGCTCGCGTCGAACCGGCACACCACCCGCTCCGGATCGACCGCCTCGAACGGCGCCTCCAGCCACTCCCCCGGCTCGGCCGGTTCGTCCGCCGCGGTCACCCACAGCGTGGAGTCGCCCTCCTCCAGGCCGAACTCCTTGTGCCGGGAGGCGATCTCGTCGGGCTCGAACTCGCCGAAGAGGACGCCCAGCGCCCCGTGCACCGTGCCGGAGGCCTCCGCGCCGAGACCGTCTTCGGCCGCCTCGATCCGCTCGGCCTGCGCCAGCAGCCGCTGCGGCTCCACCACCGCGTAGTCACGGCGGATCAGCACGCTCAGCGCGTTCGGCTCCTCGGGGCCGGTGTACGGCGGTGCGTCCTCCGCACCGGGGATCTCGAAGGGGGTGACCTCGTCGTAGCGGTCGTAGAGCAGCTCGTCGTACGCCTCGGCGGCCGCGGCCAGTTCGTTGAAGGCCTCGTAGACGGCGGGGTCGTCCTCCCCCGACCTCCGTTCGACCGCGGCCAGGTGGCGGTCGAGCGCGGTCTTGACCGCCTCGGCGGCGGCACGTACCTCGGCAGCGGTGGGCTGCACAGCATCAGACATAGTGCAGACGCTATCCGTACGAGGCCCCGGCCCGCACAATAGATGCGATGCCGGAATACGAATTTGTCGACGTGTACGTACCTCGGGGGGTCTCCCGCAAGGACGCCACACGTCTGCTGACGGACCATGCCGAGTACGGACACTGGGAGTTGGACCGACTGAGCCTCATGCGCGACGGCAGCCGCAGGGTGCGGTTGCGCCGGCGGATCATCCGCCAGGTGCGTGCCACGTGGTGAGACAGGACGAACGGAGCGGGCCCCGCCGAGGCGGGGCCCGCTCCGTTTCCCGCGGTGTGCCCTAGGAGCACGACCACGGATCGTGCCCTAGACCGAGGCGCGTGCCTTGCGGTAGAGGACCGCGCCCGCGAGCAGGGCCCCGGCGCCGACGGGGAGCGCGAGGCCGAGCGGCAGGTTGCTGCCGGTCTGCGCGAGTTCCGCGTTGCCCATGGGCTGGGTCACGGTCTGGGTGCCCGGGTGGTTGCCGTGCGTGCCGGTGCCCGGGGTGTGGGCGCCCGGGCCGGGCGGAGTGGTCGGGGTGCCGGGGGGACCGGGCTCCACCGGGTTGCCCGGGGTGCCGGGACCGCTCGGGTTGCCGGGCTGCTCGGGCGATCCGGGCGGCGTCCGGTGACCGCCGGGCGGGGTGTGGTGCCCGCCGCCGGAGTTGCTGCCGCAGTCGTTGCCCATGGTGCTGTTGCCGACCCCGATGAGGTCCACGCTGTTGCCGCAGACGTTCACGGGAGCGTCGATGGGCACCTCGACGTGGTTGCCGGAGCCCACCCCGGGTGAACCGCCGGTGTGTCCGCCGGAGTGCGAGCCCCCTGAGCCGCCCGCGCCCCCGTGACCGCCGTGGCCTCCGTGACCGCTGTGCCCGCCGTGGCCGCCCTGTCCGCCACGGCTTCCGTGACCGCCCGAGCCGCCGCGCCCGCCCGATCCCTTGCCGCCGCCCTGGTTGCCGCAGCTGTTGCCCATCGCCGGGTTGAGGACCCCGACGACGTCCACGGTGTTCCCGCAGGCGTTCACCGGTGCGTGCACCGGCGCCGACACCGTGTTGCCCGACAGCACGCCGGGTGAGTTCGTGCTCGATCCGCTCGCGCCCGTGTCGGCGTGGGCGGCGCCTCCCGCGGCGGCGATCACGCCGGTCGCCGCCGCCACTGTCATCAGGCTCTTACGGGTGACTTGTCGCATGTACCGAATCCCTGCCTTCGACCTTGTCTCGAAATACCGCTGCCACGCGGTTCTTTTCCTTTCGAAAAGGCCGGTCGGCCCCGGAGCGCATGGCGCGCGCTCCGGGGCCGACGGGCTCAGCCCTGTCTAACTAAGGGCGAGGCACAACGTCACTTGTTGATGCACGTGTTGCCGAAGGCGGGGTTCAGCACGCCGATCACGGAGACCGTGTTGCCGCAGACGTTCACCGGGATGTGAACGGGAACCTGGACGACGTTGCCGGACAGGACGCCCGGGGAGCCCACAGCGGCACCCTGCGCACCGGCGTCGGCGACGGCAAGGCCCGCGCCCGCGAGAACCAGGCCACCAGTGGCAGCCGCAGCGGCGACGACCTTCTTGATCATTATTCCTCCTCGTTGGCAATGCGATCCCAAGCAGCGGATCGCATCACCTGTAACGAGGAGGGAGTAATGGGGATACGAGCTTATGAGCGCATTCACCCTTCCCGACCGATCTCGCACGGGCGGCCGAATAACCGCGTCAACCCGTTCGGCGCCTTCAGCTCGCGTCGATGAAGCGGTCGAGAACGCGCACGCCGAACTTCAGCCCGTCGACCGGCACCCGCTCGTCCACGCCGTGGAACATCCCGGCGAAGTCCAGCTCCGGGGGCAGCTTCAGCGGCGCGAAGCCGAAGCCGCGGATGCCGAGGTCGTCGAAGGACTTGGCGTCGGTGCCGCCCGAGAGCATGTAGGGGATCGCCTTGGCGGCCGGGTCCTCGGCGACCAGCGCGGACTGCATGGCGTCCACGAGCGCCCCGTCGAAGCCGGTCTCCACGGCCTTGTCGGCGTGCACGTCCTCGCGCCGGACCTTGGGGCCGAGGAGCTTGTCGATGTCGGCGAGGAACTCCTCCTCGAAGCCGGGCAGGAAGCGCCCGTCGACATGCGCGGTGGCCTCGCCCGGGATGACGTTGACCTTGTAGCCGGCGCCGAGCTGGGTGGGGTTGGCGGTGTTGCTGAGGGTCGCGCCGATGAGCTTGGCGATACCGCCGAGCTTGGCGAGGGTGCCCTCCATGTTCTCCGGGTCCAGCTCGGTGCCGAGCGCGTCGCCGAGTTCGTCGAGGAAGGCCCGGGTGGTCTTGGTGACCCGGACCGGGAACTTGTGCCGCCCGAGCCGCGCGACCGCCTCCGACAGCTCGGTGATGGCGTTGTCCCGGTGGATCATCGAGCCGTGCCCGGCGGTGCCGGCCACGGTCAGCTTCATCCAGTGGATGCCCTTCTCGGCCGTCTGGATCAGGTAGAGCCGGCGCTGCTCGTTCACCGTGAAGGAGAAGCCGCCGACCTCGCTGATGGCCTCGGTGACGCCCTCGAAGAGGTCCGGGTGGTGGTCGACGAGGTACCGGGCGCCGAACTTGCCGCCGGCCTCCTCGTCGGCGAGGAACGCGAGGACGATGTCCCGGGGCGGCTTGCGCCCGCTGCGCAGCCGGTCGCGGACGACCGCCAGGGTCATCGCGTCCATGTCCTTCATGTCGACGGCGCCCCGGCCCCACACACAGCCGTCGGCGACCTCGCCGGAGAACGGGTGGTGGGTCCAGTCCTGCGCGTTGGCCGGTACGACGTCGGTGTGGCCGTGGATCAGGAGGGCGGGCCTCGATGGGTCCTCGCCTGCGATCCGGGCGACGGTGGAGGCGCGGCCGGGGTGCGACTCGAAGATCTTCGGTTCGAGGCCCACCTCGGCGAGCTTCTCCGCGACGTACTCGGCCGCCTTGCGCTCCCCCGGTCCCGAGTGGTCGCCGTAGTTGCTGGTGTCGATCTGGATCAGCTCGCGGCAGAGGTCCACGACCTCGTCCTCGCCGGTGACGCCCCTGGCCGTGTCCGTGTCGCTCACGCTGTTCCTCCCGCTGTCACTGCTGGTGGTTCCCCTCATCCTCTCTCCGTCACGGGGTCCGCCCCAAGACCGGGACCGGCCCGTCACAAGGCGTTCACGCGGAGACAGGGGCCGGGACGGGGGGTGATCGGGGCCCCTCGAAAGCCTGGTAATGTTTCCTTCGTCGCCGCGAGGGAAACCCCGCACGACAGACACCTTGTCCGGGTGGCGGAATGGCAGACGCGCTAGCTTGAGGTGCTAGTGCCCTTTATCGGGCGTGGGGGTTCAAGTCCCCCCTCGGACACCAGCCGAATCCCCCGGCCGCTCAGCGGCCGGGGGATTCGTCGTGTTCGACCCCTTGTTCGCTGTATGTGGGGCATCTCTCGCTCGGTGTAAAGATCACCAGGTCAGAGGCTTGCACTCGGCCCGCCGCGGCCCCCGGACGGCCCTCCCGGGTCGCCGTTCCGGTGGCCCGAACCTACCGTCGTACTAAAATTTCGGGCTTGTTACGAGCTGGAGCCGGACAACCCCAGGCAGACCTGCGGGCCCGCCAGCGCCCCGGAGGCTTCCGGGATCGAGACGCGAGGACCGATGGCAGCCACACACGAGAGCAGCGCTCTCGGCCTGCTCAACGAGGAGCTCAGCGCAGAGATCCGCGAACAGTTCGGCGACACCGCCCGATTCTCCGGGGGCTCCGCCGCCTCCCCCCGCACGCTCGTCGACGTCTTCGACGCCTCCGTGCGGTCCTGCCCCGACGAGCTCGCCCTGGACGACGGCACCACCCGGCTCACCTACCGCGCCCTGGCCGCCGAGGTCGAGCGGCTGCGGCGGCGGCTGGGCGAGGCCGGGGTCGGCCTCGGCGACCGGGTGGGCGTGCGGGTGCCGTCCGGCACCAACGACCTCTACGTCGCGATCCTGGCCGTCCTCGCCGCCGGTGCCGCCTATGTCCCGGTCGACGCCGAGGACCCCGACGAGCGGGCCGAGCTGGTGTTCGGGGAGGCGGAGGTCCGGGCCGTGGTCGGCGCCGGGCACGAGCTGACCGTCAACGGACGCGCCGAGGTCCCCGCCGCCCGGCCCGGCATCGAGCACGACGCGTGGATCATCTTCACCTCCGGCTCCACCGGCAAGCCCAAGGGTGTCGCGGTGAGTCACCGCAGCGCCGCCGCCTTCGTGGACGCCGAGGCCGCGCTGTTCCTCACCGAGGACCCCATCGGTCCCGGTGACCGGGTCATGGCGGGGCTGTCGGTCGCCTTCGACGCCTCCTGCGAGGAGATGTGGCTGGCCTGGCGCTACGGCGCCTGTCTGGTGCCGGTACCGCGCTCCCAGGTCAGGAGCGGTGCCGATCTCGGGCCCTGGCTGGTCGAGCAGGAGATCACCGTCGTCTCGACGGTGCCGACGCTCGCCGCGCTGTGGGAGCCCGAGACCCTCAACGACGTACGCCTGCTGATCTTCGGCGGTGAGGCATGTCCGCCCGAGCTGGCGCAGCGGCTGGTCACCGAGGGGCGCGAGGTGTGGAACACCTACGGGCCGACCGAGGCGACCGTGGTGGCGTGTGCCTCGCTCATGTCCGGTGCGGAGCCCATTCGGATCGGGCTGCCGCTGGACGGCTGGGAGCTGGCCGTCGTGGACGAGGCCGGCGACCCGGTGCCGATGGGCGCGAGCGGGCAGCTGGTGATCGGCGGGGTCGGGCTCGCCCGGTACCTGGACGCCGAGAAGGACGCGGAGAAGTACGCGCCGCTGAAGTCGCTGGGCTGGGAGCGGGCGTACCGCAGCGGTGACCTCGTGAAGGCGGAGCCCGAGGGCCTGATCTTCCTCGGGCGGGCCGACGAGCAGATCAAGCTCGGTGGCCGGCGGATCGAGCTGGGTGAGGTCGACGCGGCTCTCCAGGCGCTGCCCGGGGTCGCGGGAGCGGCCGCCGCCGTGCGCACCGCCCGCAGCGGCAACCAGCTCCTGGTCGGGTACGTCGTCACGCAGGACGGCTGGGACCAGGCGACGGCCGTGGAGAAGCTGCGGGCCGAACTGCCCGCCGCGCTCGTGCCGTTGCTCGCGCCGGTCGAGGACCTGCCGACGCGTACCTCCGGCAAGGTGGACCGCAACGCACTGCCGTGGCCCCTGGAGGGTCTTGAGACCGGTGGCCCCAAGGAGCAGTTGTACGGCACCGAGGCCTGGCTCGCCGAGCAGTGGGCCGAGGTCCTCGGGATGCCGGTCGCCAGTGCCCGCGACGACTTCTTCGCCATAGGCGGTTCCAGCCTGGCCGCCGCCCAGTTGACCACCCGGCTGCGCACCCGCTACCCGAGCGCGGCCGTCCTCGACATCTACCAGCAGCCCACGCTGCGGAAGCTGGCCCGGCGCCTGGAGGAGTCCGTCCAGGACGACGGCGCCGAGCGGGTGATCGCACCCGTGCCCGTCAAGGCCCAGGTGATCCAGACCCTCGTCCTGCTGCCGCTGTTCACACTGCTGGGCCTGCGCTGGCTGGTCCCTCTGGCCGCGCTCGGCAACGTCCTGCCGTACTCCTGGCTGCCGTCCACCTCGTGGTGGCTGGTCGGGGCCGGGGCGCTGCTGCTGTTCAGCCCGCCCGGACGGCTCGCGCTGGCGGCCGGCGGGGCACGGCTGCTGCTGCGCGGTGTCCAGCCGGGCCGTCACCCGCGCGGTGGCAGCGTCCATCTGCGGCTGTGGACGGCCGAGCGGCTCGCCGAGTTCACCGGGGCGACCTCACTGACCGGCTCCTGGCTGGAGCGGTACGCGCGTGCCCTGGGCGCCAAGATCGGCCAGGACGTCGACCTGCACTCCCTGCCGCCGGTCACCGGCATGCTCAAGCTGGGCCGGGGCGCA
This sequence comes from Streptomyces sp. SID13726, assembly GCF_010548375.1. Lineage (GTDB taxonomy): Bacteria > Actinomycetota > Actinomycetes > Streptomycetales > Streptomycetaceae > Streptomyces. Next base: position 164,772 of record NZ_JAAGLY010000009.1, on the reverse strand, counting down.
GCCGTGGAGTCCGAGGTGGACCTGTCCGGCTGGTGGCTGGACGGGGACCGGCTGGAGATCGGCCAGGTCAAGGTGGGCGCGCACGCCGTCGTCGGCACGCGCAGCATGCTCTTCCCCGGCGCCCGGGTCGGCAAGCGGGCCGAGGTGGCGCCGGGTTCGGCGGTCACCGGGCAGATCCCGACCGGTCAGCGCTGGGCAGGCGCGCCCGCGGTCAAGCTCGGCAAGGCCAAGCGGAACTGGCCGAAGGAGCGGCCGGTGCGGGGCACCTACTGGCGGGTGATGTACGGCATCACCGGACTCGCGCTCAGCGCGCTCCCCGTGCTGGCGGGCGGCGCCGCGTTCCTGGTGGCCCGGCCCTTCATCGCCGGGTCCGCTCCGCTGGCCGGCGCCTTCCTGGCCCTGGTCCCGGCCACGCTCGCCTTCGGGCTGGCGTACGCGCTGCTGCTCCTGGTCTCCGTGCGGCTGCTGAGCGTGGGGCTGCGCGAGGGGACGTATCCGACGCACAGCCGGATCGGGTGGCAGGCCTGGACCGTGACACAGCTGATGGACCGCTCGCGCGAGACGCTGTTCCCGCTGTACGCCGGTCTGGTCACACCGGTGTGGCTGCGGCTGCTCGGGATGCGGATCGGGCGCGGTGCCGAGGTGTCGACCGTGCTGGCGCTGCCGAGCCTGACGACGGTCGGCGAGGGCGCGTTCCTGGCCGACGACACGCTGACCGCGCCGTACGAGCTCGGTGGCGGCTGGGTGCGGATAGGGCGTGCGGAGATCGGGCGGCGGGCGTTCCTCGGGAACTCCGGGATGACCGCGCCGGGGCGGACCGTGCCGGACGGCGGGCTGGTGGGCGTGCTGTCCGCCACTCCGAAGAAGGCGAAGAAGGGCACGTCGTATCTGGGGCTGCCGCCGGTGAAGCTGCCGCGCAACGCGGCCGACAGCGACCAGAGCCGGACCTACGAGCCGCCGGCGCGGCTGCTGTGGGCGCGGGGCCTGGTGGAGCTGTGCCGGATCGTGCCGGTGTTCTGCTCGGCGGGTCTCGCCGTGCTGACGGTGGCCGCGCTGTGCGTGCTGGGCGCCTGGGCCTGGCTGCTGGCCGGGGTCGTGCTGCTCGCGGCCGGGGTGGCCGCCGGGCTGGTGTCGATGGTCGCGAAGTGGCTGCTCGTGGGGCGGCACCGCAGCGGGGAGCACCCGCTGTGGAGCGGCTTCGTGTGGCGCAACGAACTGGCGGACACCTTCGTCGAGGTGCTCGCGGTGCCGTGGCTGGCGGGTTCCGTGCCCGGTACGCCGGTGCTGACGGCGTGGCTCAGGGGCCTCGGCGCGAAGATCGGCAAGGGCGTCTGGGTCGAGAGCTATTGGCTGCCGGAGACCGATCTGGTGACGCTGGAGGACGCGGCGACCGTGAACCGGGGCTGTGTGCTCCAGACCCACCTCTTCCACGACCGGATCTTGCGGACGGATACTGTTGTTCTCCGTGAGGGCGCCACGCTGGGCCCTGGCGGGATCGTGCTGCCCGGCAGCACGATCGGGGCCCGCACCACCCTGGGTCCCGCGTCGCTCGTCATGGCCGCGGAGTCCGTCCCGGACGACACCCGCTGGCTCGGCAACCCGATCGAGGCATGGCGGCCCTGAACGCGGGCCACTCGGATCCGGTGAGCGGTGCACCGGCGGGTCCAAGTGGCAACGCAGCGCAGGGAGCAGAAGCGGCAGTGGCAGTTCAGCAGGCGGCGGGTTCGGACCCGTACTTCCCGGACCACGGTGACGCCCGGTACCGGGTGCACCGGTACGAGCTCGCGCTGGACTACCGCCCGGGCCCGAACCGGCTGGCGGGCAGCGGCAGGATCAACGCGATAGCGGGGCGCTCGCCGCTCGCCGAGTTCATGCTCAACCTGTCCGACTTCAAGATCGGGCGGGTGCGGGTGGACGGGCGGCAGGCGCACTACACGCACCGCGGCGGCAAGCTGCGGGTGCGGCCCGCGAAGCCGGTGCGGCCCGGGGCCGCGTTCACCGTCGAGGTGCACTGGTCGGGCAACCCCAAGCCGGTGAACAGCCCTTGGGGCGGGCTCGGCTGGGAGGAGCTGGAGGACGGGGCGCTGGTGGCGAGCCAGCCGATCGGGGCGCCGTCCTGGTACCCGTGCAACGACCGGCCCGCGGACAAGGCGTCGTACCAGATCTCGATCACCACGCCGTCGGCGTACGCGGTGGTGGCGGGCGGCCGGCTGCTGACGCGCACCACCCGTGCCTCGACGACGACTTGGGTGTACGAGCAGGCCGCGCCGACGTCCAGCTATCTGGTCGGGCTGGCGATCGGCAAGTACCAGACGGTGCTGCTCGGCGACCCGGGCCCGGGCGGGGTGCCGCAGCACGGGCACATCCCGGCGCAGCTGCTGCCGGAGTTCTCCAGGGACTTCGCGCGGCAGCCACAGATGATGGAGCTGTTCCAGGAGCTGTTCGGGCCCTATCCGTTCGACGAGTACGCGGTCCTCGTCACGGAGGAGGAGCTCGATGTGCCCGTCGAGGCCCAGGGGTTGTCGCTGTTCGGCGCCAACCACGTGGACGGGGCCCGGGGTTCGGAGCGGCTGGTGGCGCACGAGCTGGCCCATCAGTGGTTCGGCAACAGCGTGTCCATCGCGGACTGGCGGCACATCTGGCTGAACGAAGGGTTCGCCAAGTACGCCGAGTGGCTGTGGTCGGAGCGCTCGGGCGGCCGCACCGCCCATCAACTGGCCGCCGCCGCACACCGGTTGGTGTCCTCGCTGCCGCAGGACCTGCGCCTGGCCGACCCGGGCCGCAAGTCGATGTTCGACGACCGGCTCTACGAGCGCGGCGGGCTCACCGTGCACGCGATCCGCTGTGCGATGGGCGACGAGGGGTTCTTCCGGATGCTGCGCGGCTGGGCCGGGCTGCACCGGGGCGGGGCGGTGACCACCGCGACGCTGACGGCCCACGTCAACCGGTACGCCGACGAGTCTCTGGACGGGCTGTTCGAGGCGTGGGTGCACGGCACGGCGCTGCCGCCGCTGCCCACGCTGATCCCGGCCCGGCCCTCGCATCCGCCGACCAACGCCGGGTAGGTCTTCGCACGGGCGCCGTTCCGGGAGAATGGCGTCATGTCCCGACGCACCTCGAAGTCCCGGCCGCGCGCCGCCGCTTCCTCCTGCCCCTGCGGTCTCGCGGAGACCTACGACGCCTGCTGCGGCCGCTTCCACCGGGGCGAGGCCGCGGCGCCGACCGCCGAGGCGCTGATGCGTTCGCGGTACTGCGCCTTCGTGCAGCGCGACGAGGCGTATCTGCTGCGCACCTGGCACCCGCGGACCCGGCCGCCGGGGGTCGGCTTCGAACCCGGCATGCGCTGGACCGGCCTGGAGATCCTGGGAGCGGCCGACGGCACGGCGTTCCACAGCACCGGCACGGTGACGTTCCGGGCGTCGTTCAAGGGCGGTTCGCTGCACGAGCGCAGCCGGTTCGAGCGGGTCGACGGGGTCTGGACGTATCTGGACGGGGAGTTCCTCGACTAGGGCGCGAGGATGTCCAGCTCCTGGAGCGCGCCGGCGGTGATCTCGCGGGTCAGTTCCTCCGCGTGGGACGCGTCGCCCGCGCGGATCGCCTCGGCGAGGCGGACGTGGAGGGTGACGGCGGCCGGGTCGGGGTCCTCGAACATGACCTCGTGATGGGTGCGGCCGGTGAGGACCTCGGCCACTACGTCGCCGAGGCGGGCGAACATGTCGTTGCCGGAGGCGTTGAGGATCACCCGGTGGAAGGCGATGTCGTGGAGGAGGTAGCCCTCCAGACGGTGGCCCTTGGAGTTGGCGACCATGCCGAGCGCGCACTCGGTGAGTTCGGCGCACTGCTCCGCGGTCGCGTTCTTCGCGGCGAGGCCGGCTGCCACCGGCTCGATCGCCGAGCGCAGCACGGTCAGTGAGCGCAGCTGCCGCGGCCGGTCGGCGCCGGCCAGCCGCCAGCGGATGACCTGCGGGTCGTAGACGTTCCACTCCGCCCTGGGCCGAACCGTGACGCCGACGCGGCGGCGGGACTCGACCAGGTGCATGGACTCCAGCACCCGGACCGCCTCGCGCATGACGGAGCGCGAGACGTCGAAACGCTGGGCCAGTTCGTCGGTGCGCAGAACGCTGCCCGGCGGGTACTCGCCCGCGGTGATCGCGGGGCCGAGGGTTTCCAGTACCTGGCCGTGCAGCCCCCGGCCCGATGTGCTCATGCACTCAGAGTACGGGGCACGTCACACCGAGAAAAAGTCAGACTTATTAGTCACAGGGTCTTGAATTTGTCGTACCTAATCGGTTTCAGTTGCGTCGACATCAGATGTCGAGGACGACAGCAGACAGTGAGGCAGCGATGAACACCCCCCATGTCGTCGTGGTCATGGGCGTCGCGGGCACCGGGAAGACCACCATCGGTCCCCTGCTCGCGGCCCGGCTCGGCGTGCCCTACGCCGAGGGCGACGACTTCCACCCGCCGGCCAACATCGCCAAGATGTCGGCCGGCACCCCGCTGACCGACGAGGACCGGTGGCCGTGGCTCGACGCCATCGGCTCCTGGGCGCACGGGCGGGCGGGGCTCGGCGGGGTGGTCAGCTGCTCGGCGCTGAAGCGGTCGTACCGCGACCGGCTGCGGGCCGAGGCGCCCGGGGTCGTCTTCGTGCACCTCGCGGGCGACCGCGCCCTCATCGAGGACCGGATGGCGCACCGGCAGGGCCACTTCATGCCCACCGCGCTGCTCGACTCGCAGTTCGCCGCGCTCCAGCCCCTCCAGGAGGACGAGGCCGGGGTCGTGGTCGACGTCTCCGGCGGCCCGGAGGAGATCACCGGGCGGGCCGCGAAGGCGCTCACCGAACTCCCGTAGCACCCCTTTCCCGAAGAAGTTCCGTAGAAGTCCCCGTACCTGCAAGGGAATCCCCGTGACCAGACTCAGCGTCGAGATGCTGGCAGCGGACGCACCGGAGCCGATCACCTCGGCCGGTCACGCTCAGCTGGGCATCGCCGTACTGGCGGGCATCGCCGTCATCGTTCTGCTCATCACCAAGTTCAGGCTCCACGCGTTCCTGTCGCTGACCCTGGGCACGCTCGTGCTCGGCGCGGTCGCGGGCGCGCCGCTCGACAAGGCCATCGCCAGCTTCACCACCGGCCTCGGCACCACGGTCGCCGGTGTCGGTGTGCTGATCGCCCTCGGCGCGATCCTCGGCAAGATGCTCGCCGACTCCGGGGGCGCCGACCAGATCGTCGACACGATCCTGGAGAAGGCGGGCGGCCGTTCGATGCCGTGGGCGATGGTCCTGATCGCCTCCGTCATCGGCCTGCCACTGTTCTTCGAGGTCGGCGTCGTCCTGCTGATCCCGGTCGTGCTGATGGTCGCCAAGCGCGGCAACTACTCCCTGATGCGGATCGGCATCCCGGCCCTCGCCGGACTGTCGGTGATGCACGGCCTGGTGCCGCCGCACCCCGGCCCGCTGGTCGCGATCGACGCGGTGCAGGCCAACCTCGGCGTGACGCTCGCGCTCGGCGTCCTGGTCGCCATACCGACGGTGATCATCGCCGGTCCGCTGTTCTCCCGGTACGCCGCCCGCTGGGTGGACGTCCCGGCGCCGGACCGGATGATCCCGCAGCGCGCCTCGGAGGAGCTGGAGAAGCGCCCCGGCTTCGGGCCCACGCTGGCCACGATCCTCCTGCCGGTCGTCCTGATGCTCTCCAAGGCGCTGGTCGACATCGTGATCGACGACCCCGAGAACCTCACCCAGCGCGTCTTCGACGTCGTCGGCTCCCCGATGATCGCCCTGCTGGCCGCGGTCCTCGTGGGCATCTTCACGCTGCTGCGCCCGGCGGGCTTCGGCAAGGAGCGGCTCTCCCCGCTCGTCGAGAAGGGCCTCGCGCCGATCGCCGGCATCCTGCTGATCGTCGGCGCGGGCGGCGGCTTCAAGCAGACCCTGATCGACTCCGGTGTGGGTCAGATGGTCCTGGACATCTCCAAGGACTGGTCGATCCCGGCGCTCCTGCTGGCCTGGCTGATCGCGGTGGCGATCCGGCTCGCGACCGGTTCGGCCACGGTGGCCACGATCTCCGCCGCCGGCCTCGTCGCCCCGCTCGCGGAGGGCATGTCGACCGGCGAGCCGGCCCTGCTCGTCCTCGCCATCGGCGCCGGCTCGCTCTTCTTCAGCCATGTCAACGACGCCGGCTTCTGGCTGGTCAAGGAGTACTTCGGCCTGGACGTCGGCCAGACCATCAAGACCTGGTCGGTCATGGAGACGATCATCTCGGTGGTCGCGGGCGGACTGGTCCTGCTCCTCTCGCTGATCATCTAGGGGTACGACGACCCGGTCCCCTTCCCACCTCGGCACCGACGGCTCCACGGCCGCCGGTGCCGAGGTGTTTCCGTCACTCGAACGTCGGTTGGCCCCTGGCTGCGCACCCTGCACGAAGGCGCTTTCCGTCCGGCCCGAACAGCCCCATCATGAAAGGGACTTGGGATGACGGGGGCGTCATGGCGGTCTCACTCGGAGTACGCATCACGGGGTTGCTTCTGGCCGGGACGGTGGCGGTCGCGACGGCGGCGGCTTGCGGCGGGGGCGGCGGGAGTGGCGAGGACAGGTCCGGAGGGGGTGGGCCCAGCATCTCGGACAGCGCTTCCGGCGGGGTGTCGGGTGGGGGCAGGGGCGGTGCCTCTGGGGGTTCCGGTGGCTCGGGCGAATCGAACGGCTCGGGCGGCTCGGGCGGGGGCATGCCGACATGGCGCCCGTCGGACCAGGGCACCGGCGGGAGCGGAAGCGGTGGATCGACCGGGACCGGTGGTTCCAGTGGGTCAGGCGGCTCGGGCGGCTCGGGCGGCTCCAGCGGTTCAGGTGCGTCCGGCGCCTCCGGAGGAACCGTCACCGGCGGCTCGGGCGGCGGAGGCAGCGGAGGCAAGGGCCCCGTGGCCCCGCCCTCCTGGCTCCGGCCGGGCCCCCACTCGCCCAATCTCGAACAGTCGCCCGACCCCGAGCAGGTCTACGACGACCTCGGGGAGAAGCCCCGGAAGTGCACCAGCACCCTTGCGGTCATCGAGGCGCAGCCGGACGAACCCCGGTGGCAGGTGCTGCGCGGACTCGCCGAGGCGTGCCGGGCGCTCCAGGGCCAGGGCGGCGACTGGGACGCGGCGGCCCGGTACTTCACGGCCACCGAGGGCAGGCTCGACACCTGCAAGGGCCGCGCCGCGCGCACCGTGCTCGGTGACGTCCTGCGGTTCCACCGGGAGCATCCGTCGGCCGAGGTGACGCTGCGCGGTTCGGGGGACGGCAGCGGCGCGGACGTCTGCGACTTCCGGATCACCGAGGTGACCGCGGGCGGGGCCGGTGAGCCGATCACCATCACGGTCAGCGGCGCCTACTTCAGCGCGGACGACCTGATCTCCACGACGGTCCTCGTCGACGGGCTGCCGTCGACCGGCGAGTTCGAGATCGTGTCCCGGTCGGGCGACGGGTTCTCCTTCACCGCCGAGGTGCCTCCGCTGGACGCCTACCCGAAGACCGTGGACGTCTCGATCGACTACGGCATCCGGACCACCAAGCGGAACGCCGTGACCGTCCAGGACCCGAACCCGACGACCGCCGCCTCCGCCTCGCCGTGACCGGCACGCCGTCACCCCCGCCCGACCCGGAACCCGCTGCGCCGCCTGCTCCGCCTCCCCCGCCCCCGCCGCGGACCTGGCTGGAGCTGGTCGGCACCGCGGGCTCGCTGCTCTCCCTGTTCACGGCCGTGCTGTTCTACTTCGGCTGGGCGAGCACGGACGCCGAGACCCGGGCGCTCGGCCTGCGGGACACCCTCTTCCGGCTGTCGACCTCCGACTATCTGCTGCGCAGCGTGGACGCCCTGTACTTCCCGGTGCTCGCGCTGGCCGCCGCCTCGATGGTGGCCGCCGTACTGCACCGCGAGGTCCAGAGCGATCCGGCCCGTGCCGCGACGGCGCTGCGGTTCCTGCGGCACGCCTGGCTGCCGGCGCCGCTGCTCGTGCCGCTGTACTACCTGTCCCCCGGCCCCCTGTTCGACCTGCTCATTCCGCTGGCGGCGCTCGTCGGGGTGCTGCTGAGCGCGTACGCCCGCACCCGGCCGGAGCCCGTCGCAGCGGCCCCGCCCGATCCGCCTGAGCCACCTGAACCGCCGGAGCCGCCACGCCCCGTACCGGCCGGGGCGGTCCGGCAGCGGTCCGCGCTGATCTGGGGCCCGGCGCTGCTGGTGGCGGTCGTCGCGCTGTTCTGGGCGGTGTACGCCTACGCCGGGATCATCGGCCGGAGCCGGGCCGCCGAGACGACCGCCACGGTGACCGACGGCTTTCCCGCGGTGGTGGTGTTCAGCACGCAGGACCTCCTGATCCGCGGCGGCGGCAGCTGTGTCGCGGCCATCGACCAGAAGGGCAGCCCCTACCACTTCCGCTACGCCGGGCTGCGGCTGTTCCACGTCTCCGGTGACCGCCTCTACCTCGTGCCCCGGTACTGGGCGCCCTGGGACGGCACCCTGTACGTGCTGCGCGAGCAGGACCCCAGGGTGCGGGTGGAGTACGTCAGCGGGCGGGAGCGCCGGGCGGCGGAGTGCCCCTGAACGCGATCAGGGGCGGCTCGTCGGCCGGGTCAGGGGCGCCACAAGGGGTGTTCCCGCTCGGCCCACTCCCGGCTCACCGACCCCGTCCGCAGCCCCCGCCGTGCCTCCGGGTCGCCCAGTGCCATGCCGATGTGGCCCCCGAGGACGATGCCGATGGTGAGGGCGAGCCAGTCGTGGACGAAGGTCGCGCTGGTGCGCCACTGGATGGGGGTGAGGTGGGTGAACCACATCAGCAGGCCCGTGCCGAGCATGACGAGGCTCGCGCCGGCGATCCAGGCGGCGTAGACCTTCTGGCCCGCGTTGAACTTGCCCGCGGGCCGGACCGCCCGGCGCTTGTCGCGGCGCAGGGCGGCCCGCAGCCAGACCCGGTCGTGCGGGCCGAAGCGGTTCAGGAAGCCCAGGTCGGCGCGGAAGGCACGGGAGGCGAGGCCCGCGAGGACCGGGAGCGGCAGGGCGAGACCGGCCCACTCGTGGATCCGGACCACCAGCTCGCGGCGGCCGACGAGTTCGGCGAGCTGAGGGACGTAGAGACAGGCGGCGGTCACCACGCAGATGCCCATCAGGGCGGCCGTGGCCCGGTGCACCCACTTCTGGGAGCGGCCGAAGCGCCGGACGTCGGTGCGGGACGGGGCGTCAGTTCGTAGGCTCATCGTCCCGTCCGTTCGAGCGGCCCACCCAGGCGTCGACGTCGTAGCCCCGGTCCTCCCAGTAGCCCGGCTCCACGTCCTCGGTGACGGTGATGCCCGACAGCCACTTCGCGGACTTGTAGAAGTACATGGGGGCGACGTAGAGGCGGACCGGGCCGCCGTGGGAGTGGCCGATGTCCTTGTCCTGCATGCGCAGGGCGACCAGGACGTCCGAGCGGCGGGCCTGGTCGAGGGTGAGGCTCTCGGTGTACGCCCCGTCGAAGCAGGTGAAGCGGACGGCGCCGGCCTTGGCGGTCACCCCGGCGGCGTCCAGCAGCGCGGACAGTCGTACGCCTTCGAACGGGGTGTCCGGGACCCGCCAGCCCGTCACGCACTGGACGTCCTTGACCAGCCGGGTCTGGGGCAGGGCCCGCAGGTCGGCCAGGGTGTAGGTGCGCGGGCGGGAGACCAGGCCGTCGATCTTGAGGCGGTAGTTCCCGGCGTTCTTGTGCGGCACGGACGAGGTCACCGAGTAGTAGCGGAAGCCGCCGCCGTTGGGGAGCAGGCCCGTCAGTCCGGTGGGGTCCTTGTCGGCGGCGCTGCCGAGGAAGGCCTCCAGGCCGCGTTGCAGGGTGGGCGCGGCGACCACGCCGAGCGCGCCCAGGCCGAGGGTGCCGAGGAGGACACGGCGGCCGACCGGCTTGCCACGCTGCTCCTCGGGTTGTTCGGAGTTCACGTATCCATTCGAACACCCGCGACCCCGGCGGGGCCAGGAATCGCGGGTGCTCGTCAGACTTCCGTAATCAGTTCTCACCCGGCTCTCAGAGGGCTACGACGCCTCTTCGGCCGCCTTGTCCAGCTGGAACGCCTCGTTGCCGAGCCCGATCCGGGCGTGTGCCTCGGGCTTGCGGGACCGCAGGACCAGGCCCTGGACCAGGCCCACCACCAGGGCGAGCCCGATGATGCCGGGCAGCACCCAGCTGAGCGAGGAGCCGGGTCCGGCGCCGACCAGGACGTCGAAGTCCTTGACCGTGTAGGCGGCGATCACCAGCAGGGCGATGCCCGCGAGGGCGGAGGTGACCAGTCGCCAGGCCTGGGCGCCCGCGGCGCCGCGCCGCACGAAGAAGACGATCACGGAGGCGGAGGCGGCCGCCATCAGCACGATCACGCCGAGCGAGCCGATGTTGCCGAACCAGGTGAACAGTTGCAGCACCGGCACGGTCGGGTCGCCGGTGGGCTTGTCGTCGGTGATCGCGAAGACGGCGATGACCACGACGGACACGACGGTCTGGAGGAGCGAGCCGGTGGCGGGTGCGCCGCTGGAGCTGTTGGTGCGGCCGAAGGCGGCGGGCAGCAGGCCCTCGCGGCCCATGGCGAAGGCGTAGCGGGCGACGACGTTGTGGAAGCTGAGCAGGGCCGCGAACATGCCGGTCACGAAGAGGAAGTGCAGCACGTCCGTGAAGGTGGTGCCGAGGCGGTCCTCGGTGAGGCCGAAGAGCAGGCCCGCGCTCTGCTTCTGGGCCTCGCCGACCACGGCCGAGGGTCCGGTGGCGACGGTGAGGGCCCAGCTGCTGAGCGCGAAGAACACGGCGACACCGCCGACGGCCAGGAACATCACGCGCGGCACGAGCACGTGCGGGCGGCTGGTCTCCTCGGCGTAGACGGGCGCCTGCTCGAAGCCGGTGAAGGCGGCGATGCAGAAGCACAGGGCGGTGCCGACGCCGGCGCCGGTGAGGGTGTCCGGGTTGAAGGCGTGCAGGGACAGGCCCTCGGCGGCCGGGTCGGAGACGGCGGCGATGTCGAAGATGACGACCAGGGCGACCTCGATGACCAGCAGGACGCCGAGCACGCGCGCGTTGACGTCGATCTTCAGCCAGCCGAGCGCGCCGACGACCAGGGCTGCCGCCAGCGCCGGTATCCACCAGGCCACCGACATGTCGCCGTAGGTGGCGAAGAGCCCGGAGACCTCGAAGCCGAAGATGCCGTAGATGCCGACCTGGAGGGCGTTGTAGGCGACGAGGGCGACGAGGGCCGCGCTCGCTCCGGCGGTGCCGCCGAGGCCGCGGGAGATGTAGGCGTAGAAGGCGCCCGCGTTGTGGACGTGCCGGCTCATCTCGGCGTAGCCGACGCTGAACAGGACGAGGACCACGCCGAGGACCACGAAGAGCAGGGGCTGGCCGACGATCCCCATTACCGCGAATGTGGTGGGCATGACACCCGCGACCACCATGAGCGGGGCGGTCGCCGCCAGGACGGAGAGCAGCAGGCCTCCGGTGCCGAGGCGGCCGGCCCGCAGGGCCCGGTCCTGCCCCTTGAACGTACTGATGTCCGGTCTGCTGCTCGTACTGGAACTGTCGGTGGCCATGAGGGACCGTCCTTCTGGGGTTCGGGGGTGTCACACCGTGCCGAGCGCGCTGTCGCGGGCGGCACGGAAGGCGGAGTACGGCTCGCGGTCCGGATAGGACCAGGGGGCCGGGGTGGGGCGTTCGCCGATGCGGTGGAAGAGGGCGGCGGCCTCGGCGCCGCGGCCCTCGTAGACCTTCGCGTGGGCGAGGAAGTTGAGGTCGACCAGTCGGCGGGGGTGGCCCTCCTGCTCCCACTCCAGCCACCAGTCGAAGGCGGACTTCATCACCTGCCGGGCCCGGCGTCCGGTCCAGTGCCCGGAGGCGGCGGGGTCGCGGGGCTCGTGCCCGGCGGTGGCCAGGGCCCGGTAGCGCTCGGTGTGCGCGATGACCGGCAGAATCGCGAGCGGGGAGTCGGCGGGGGCCTGCTCGGCGGCCCAGTTGGCGAAGTCGTAGACCTCGTGCAGCGGGTCGGGGCCCGCCTCGGCCCGCCGCTCGGCCAGCCGGGCGACCATCAGATGGTGGGCGTGGTGGTGGTCGGCGTGGCGCTGTCTGACCTCGCCGAAGACCTCCGCGACCACGTCGGCCGCGCCGAGGTCGCGCTCCAGCAGGAGCAGCCCGAGCCACGGGGTCGGGTCGGCGGGCACGCGCCGGGCCGCGGTCCGGCAGGCCTCGCGGGCGGCGTCCGGCTTGCCCTTGCCCTGCCGGACGCGCTGGACCAGGGCGAGCGCGAGCAGTACGGCGGCGTCGGCGGAGTCCGGCTCGGCGACCAGCCAGTCCCGGGCCCAGGCGTCGCTGTGGGACTCCTCGGCCAGGACCGTGACCCGGTGGCCCCGGCGGTCCCACTCGTCCCCCGTCCGGGTGAGCAGCGCCCGCGCCGCCTGCCATCTGCCCTGCGCCAACGCGGCCCGCGCGTCGACGAGTTCGGCGTCGTCGAGAGCCGCGTCGAAGGCCTGCGCGGCGCGTTTTCGACTGCGGCCGAAGGGGGGCGGGGGTGGGGACACCGTGTGGGTTTTCCTCACGGAACGTGGTTCGTGGTGGCTGGTGCGGTGGTGACACCTGGGCCGCAGACGCGGGCAGGCCGATCACCGATACGGGCAGGTCCGAGCGCTGATTCGCACCGCCACCGGCTGATCACGCACAGCCAACCCCCCGCCAATGGTTCACGTCAAGAGTCGAAGGCGCATTACACGCGTCAACTCTCCATTCCTGAGGGGGACTTGTGACGATCTGGTGCTGATGGGAGCCGGTCAAGGCCCCACGCCTGTGGCGTACGCCATGGCGTCTCACCCGCCCGGACCCCACCATGGCGGGACGGTCCGCCCGTGCGGTGACCGAGTCGACGGCCCGAATGCGGGTACTCCCAGGGGCAGGCCGGGCGCCGGGACGCTACAGTCGGCGACTGATACCACCACCCCCGCCGTCCCGGCCGGACATCGAGGTACGCAGCGTGTCGGTTCTGGTTCTGACTCTCGCCGTGAGCGCTGCCTGCTGCCTGGGCTTCGGCTTCGTGCTCCAGCAGAACGCGGCGCGGCAGGCCCCCCTCAGCGACTTCCTCTCGCCCCGGCTGCTCCTCGACCTGATGAAGGTGCCGCGCTGGCTCGGCGGCATCGGACTCATGGTCGCCGGCATGGTGCTGGGCGCCATCGCGCTGGGCCAGGGCGAGATCTCCCTGGTCGAGCCGCTGCTCGCCACCAACCTCCTGTTCGCCCTCGCCCTCTCCCGCAAGCAGAGCAAGCAGCCGCTGGGCCGGCAGGGCTGGGCGGGGCTCGCGCTGCTCGCGGGCGGTGTGACGGCGTTCATCGTGGCGGGCGAGCCGCGCGGCGGCACCGCGGTCACCGATCCGTTCCGGCACTGGCTGATCATCGGCGCCATGATCGGCCTCGCCCTGCTGCTCACCACCTACGCCAAGCGCTCCCGGCTCAGCGCGGCCCCGGTCCTGCTCGCGCTGGCGGCCGGTCTCCTCTACGGCGTCCAGGACGCCCTCACCCGGGTCAGCGGCCAGCGTTTCTCCGAGGGCGGCCTCGTCTCCGTACTGACCGGCTGGCAGCCCTACGGCGTGCTCGTCCTCGGTGTCACGGGGCTGGTCCTGGTCCAGAGCGCCTTCGAGACCGCGCCGCTGCGGATGTCCCTGCCCGCCCTCACCGCCGCCCAGCCGCTCGCCGGGATCATCTGCGGGGTGGGCTTCCTGGGCGACCGGCTGCGCACCGACACCGCGGCGCTCACCTGGGAGGCGCTGGGGCTCGCGGCGGTCGTCACGGGCATCGTGCTGCTGGGGATGCACCCGGCGATGCCCTGTGGGGCGGCTCCGCGGGAACCTGCGCGGGATCTTCAGCCGAGTTGAGGGAGGGGCCGACGGGACCGGTGGTCGTCCCTGTACGGCTGCCGACTCCGGCATGAACGCGCACCCCTGCTTGGATGGGGACATGAGCGCTGCTGACGAGATCCTCGACATCGTCGACGAGAACGACGACGTCGTCGCACAGTCCCCTCGCGGCGAGGCCTACGCCGCGGGACTGCGCCACCGATGCGCCTTCATCCTGGCCAGGGATGCCGAGGGCCGCCTCTTCGTCCACCGCCGCACCGCCACCAAGCTGGTCTTCCCCTCGCTCTACGACATGTTCGTGGGCGGAGTGGTCGGCGCGGGCGAGTCCTACGACGACGCCGCCCTGCGGGAGGCCGAGGAGGAGCTGGGGGTGACCGGGCTCCCCCGGCCGGAGTTCCTCTTCAAGTTCCTCTACGACGACGGTGCCGGTCGCAGCTGGTGGTCCGCGGTCTACGAGGTCCGCTGCGAGCTGCCGGTGAGCCCTCAGGTGGAGGAGGTCGCCTGGCACGACTTCCTGACCGAGGACGAGGTGGAGCTGCGGCTCGGGGAGTGGGAGTGGGTGCCGGACGGGCTGGAGGCGTACGAGCGGCTCAGGGCGTACCGGTCGAGGGGGTGAGGGGGGCCGGAATTATTCGGGGGAGGCCGCCGCTGCCGCGGTCGAGCGAGCTGTCGCCACCGCCTCCGCTCAGCGGGCTGCTCCCCGGCGCGCTCCAGTACGGGCTCTCCCACAGCGGGTGGTCGAGGAACCGCTCCGCCAGGCCCGGCGCCGCGTCCGGGGCCACACCGACACCGACCAGGGCCGTGGAGATCCGTACCAGCGCCTCCTCCACCGGGGTGTCCGCGTCGCCGTAGGCAGGCAGCAGCAGGAGGAGCCGCAGGTCCGGGTCGCGCACTCCCTCGCCGTCCGCCGGGACCTCGTCGGCCAGGGTGAGCAGGTCGGGCCAGGAGAAGGCCGGGCCGCTGAAGTGCCCGTCGATCGAAGCCAGTTGCCGCTCGCGGGAGAGGGCCTGGTCGGTCAGGAGGTAGTCCGTGCCGGCGTCGTCAGGGAAGTTGCGGTGCACGATCCACAGCACGCGCCCCTCGGGCAGCGGGATCCGGTACGCCGGCCACACCGATGTCGCGTCCCACAGCGCCTCCGCCGCCGCGTCCATGTCCGCCGCGTCCGCGCCGAAGAGCTCGGGCTCAGGGACCGGCTCGCCCCGGACCGCGCCGAGGTAGGCGGGCCAGAACCCGGGCAGGCCGAGCAGGCGCTCGGCCGGGGCGATGCCGTGCCCGGGCATCGCGTACCCGGCCAGTGACGTGGGAACATCCATGCCCGAAACCGTAACGGCCAGCACTGACAACGCCCTTCGACAGCCGGGCCGATAGGCTCGTGCGCGTGATCGATTTCGCACGGAACGTCCGCGTCTGGTTCGCCCCCGAGGAGGTCCGGCAGGAGGGCAGCACCCCCGACTACCGGTTCTCGCTGGCCAACGAACGCACCTTCCTGGCCTGGCTGCGCACCGCCCTCGCCCTGATCGGCGGCGGCTTCGCGGTCGACCAGTTCCTGCCGGACCTGCGCTGGGGCTGGCGGGTCGGGCTGGCGCTCGCGCTGCTCGCGGCCGGGGTGCTGTGCTCGTTGCGGGCGGTCAACCACTGGGTGCGGTGCGAGCGGGCGATGCGGCGGGGCGAGGATCTGCCGACGTCACGGTTCCCGGCGCTGCTGGGTGTGGTGGTCGCGGTGGTGGCCGTGGCGATGGTCGTCGTGGTGCTCGCCGGGTGGGAAGGGTGAGCGCGGACGCGGTCTCCGAGCGCGACCCGGGTCTCCAGCCCGAACGCACCCGGCTCGCGTGGCGCCGTACGACCCTCTCGGGCACCATCTCCGCCGTGCTCGCCGTGAAGACGGCCCTGCACGGCGGCCCGTCCCCCGCGTCCCTGGTCGGCTGCGCCCTGTGCTGCGCCCTCTGGCTGGGGTTCCTCTACCTCGCCCACCACCGCATCCAGGCCCTGACCTCCCCCACCCCGCCCCCACGCCTCACTCCGAGACACGCCACGGCCGCGGTGCTGTGCACGGTGGCGATGGCGGTGTGCGGGGCGGCGCTGGTGTTCTGAGCGACGGCGGTGTGCGGGACGGCGCTGGTGTTCTGAGCGACGGCGGCGTGCAGGACGGCGCTGGTGTTCTGAGCGACGACACCGGGTGACCGGAGGGGCAGAAGCCCAGCGGATTGCGCGCCGGGGCAGCACGGGCCCGGCACGCTCACCGAGACTTCGGCGGATCGGCCGGGCGCCCCGCCGCGGCGTCCTCGCAGCCTTCCCTCCACTGCCGGGACGGTTCCCGTCCGTCCGGTGTCTCGTACTCCGCGCACACGGTCGATTCGTGCCGGCCGGCTTTGTAGCCCTCCTCGTACTGCTGCTGGTATCTGCCCTTGCAGCCGGATACGAGCAGCAGTACGAGGAGGGCTGCCACGCACCCCTTCACATGCTTGGCTCCGTCGTCCATACGGCTCACCCTTCCAGAGCGGCCGGCCACCGGGGCGGGTTCGCCGAACGGCGAGACGGCCGTCTCGGCCGCCCCGGCCCCGCCGCTCCCCGCCGAGCGCCCCACGCCTCCCCGCCGTACCGTCGAGAAAGGGAGCCCCGACACTCACCCCGCACCACGCCCGCTCCTCCGTACGACACCCGCCCCTCCGCGCCACACGCCCCGAATCACCCGAAACATCCCCCACCCATGGCACCCTGTCCGACGTCACCACCCGTCGCTTCGAAGGTGAGCCCCATGACCACCCTCCACCACGAACACGCCGCCCACACCCACGCGCACGGCCCGGACTGCGGTCACACCGAGGTGCCGCACGAGGACCATGTCGACTACGCGCACGACGGGCATCTGCACCGCGCGCACGAGGGGCACTGGGACGAGTGCGAGCCCGGTGGGCATGTGTCGCACGAGGGGCACGAGCACCAGCACGGCCAGGACTGCGGACACGAGAGCGTGCTGCACGGCGACCACGTCGACTACCTGCACGACGGCCACCGGCACGCCTCCCACGAGGGCCACTGGGACGACCACTGACCTGAGAGGGCCTGAGAGGGCCCGAGACGGCCTGAGTCAGAGGCACCGAGAACACCACCGACAGCTCCCCGCCGCACCCGGCGGGGAGCTGTCGGCCTATCGTGGGCCGGATCACGTTCCCCTCCCCCCTCTGGACGACATACCGACCAGTCGGCATGATGGTCGGAACCGTTCACGCGCGCGTAAGGAGCCCCGATGAGCCCCGACCATCCGCCAGGACTCGATCTCGACCGGCTGCGCGGCCTGCTCGACCGCGAGCGGCCCGGCCTGGTGCACGGCCCCCTGACCGGCCGGCTGATCGAGGGCGGACGGTCGAACCTCACGTACGCGGTGTCGGACGGCACGTCGAAGTGGGTCGTACGACGTCCCCCGCTCGGCCATGTCCTGGCCACCGCGCACGACATGAAGCGCGAGCACCGGGTGATCAGCGCCCTGCACCCCACGGACGTACCGGTGCCCAAGCCGGTCCTGCTGTGCGAGGA
This sequence comes from Streptomyces sp. SID13726, assembly GCF_010548375.1. Classification (GTDB taxonomy): domain Bacteria; phylum Actinomycetota; class Actinomycetes; order Streptomycetales; family Streptomycetaceae; genus Streptomyces. The sequence continues at coordinate 147,371 of NZ_JAAGLY010000009.1, read as the reverse complement.
CCCCGAGAACGAGGCGGCGCCCGGGGCGCCGTTCTACGTCATGGAGTTCGTCGAGGGCACCCCGTACCGCACCGCCGAGCAGCTCGCCCCCCTCGGCGCGCAGCGCACCCGGGACGCCGTGCTGGCCCTCGTGGACACCCTCGTCGAGCTGCACGCCGTGGACCCCGCCGAGGTGGGCCTCGCGGACTTCGGGCGCCCCGAGGGCTTCCTGGACCGCCAGCTGCGCCGCTGGGGCAAGCAGCTGGACGCCTCCCGCAACCGCGACCTGGCCGGCATCGACGAGCTGCACGCGACGCTCGGCCGCCGCCTGCCGCAGTCCCCCGCCGCGACCGTCGTGCACGGCGACTACCGGCTCGACAACGTCCTCATGGGCGACGACGACTGCATCAAGGCGATCCTCGACTGGGAGATGTCGACCCTCGGCGACCCGCTCACCGACCTCGGCCTGCTGGTGATGTACAGCCTGCCGCTCGGCACACCCGACTCCCCGGTCTCCACGACCGCCGAGGCGGCGGGCCACCCGGACCCGGCCGAACTGGTCGCGCGGTACGCCGAGCGCTCCGGGCGGGACGTGTCGGCGGTGTCCTGGTACACGGCGTTCGCGTGGTTCAAGCTCGCCGTGATCCTGGAGGGCATCCACTACCGCTACACCCTGGGCCAGACGGTGGGCCGCGGCTTCGACCGCATCGGCGACCTGGTCCCGGTCTTCATCCAGCACGGTCTGACCACTCTTCAAGACGGCATCCAGGAAGGCTGATCCGCATGGACTTCGCGTTCGACGCACGCACCGAGGAACTGCGCTCCAGGCTGCTCGCCTTCATGGACGAGCACGTCTACCCCGCCGAGGCGGTCGCGGAGGAGCAGCGCGCCGAGCTGGCCTCGCCGTGGGACACCCCGGCCGTGGTGGAGGAGCTGAAGGCGGAGGCGCGCAGGCAGGGCCTGTGGAACCTCTTCCTGCCCGACTCCGAGTACGGCGCCGGGCTCACCAACCTCCAGTACGCGCCCCTGGCCGAGATCACCGGCCGCTCCCCGCAGCTCGCGCCCACCGCGCTGAACTGCTCGGCGCCGGACACCGGCAACATGGAGGTGCTGAGCCAGTTCGGCGACGAGCAGCAGAAGAAGCAGTGGCTGGAGCCGCTGCTCGCCGGTGAGATCCGCTCGGCGTTCGCGATGACCGAGCCGGAGGTGGCCTCCTCGGACGCCACCAACATCACGACGTACATCGAGCGGGAGGGCGACGAATACGTCGTCACGGGCCGCAAGTGGTACATCTCCGGGGCGATGAACCCGGACTGCAAGATCTTCATCGTGATGGGCAAGACGGACCCGGACGGCGCGGACATCCGGCGCCAGCAGTCCATGATCCTGGTGCCCCGCGACACCCCGGGCGTCACCGTCAAGCGCGCGATGCGGGTCTTCGGCTACGAGGACCACTACCACGGCGGCCACGCCGAGGTGATCTTCGACCACGCGCGCGTACCGGCCGCCAACCTGATCGGCGAGGAGGGCGGCGGCTTCGCCATCGCCCAGGCCCGGCTCGGCCCGGGCCGTATCCACCACTGCATGCGGCTGATCGGCATGGCCGAGCGGGCGATCGAGCTGATGTGCAGGCGGGCCGTCTCCCGTGACGCCTTCGGCAAGGCGCTGGCCCAGCAGGGCGTGGTGCACAACTGGATCGCCGACGCGCGCGTGACCGTCGAGCAGCTGCGGCTGCTGGTCCTGAAGACGGCCTGGCTGATGGACACGGTCGGCAACCGGGGCGCCCACACCGAGATCCAGTCCATCAAGATCGCCACGCCCCGCGCGGTCGTCGACATCATCGACCGGGCGATCCAGTTGCACGGCGCCGGCGGTGTCAGCCAGGACTTCCCGCTGGCCGAGCTCTACGCCGGCGCCCGCACCCTGATGATCGCGGACGGCCCGGACGAGGTGCACCAGCGGTCGCTGGCCCGGCGCGAGCTGAAGAAGTACCTGTAGGGGCCCTTACGGCCGCAGAGCCCGCAGCAGCAGGTCGGCCAGCTGGTCGGCCACCTCCTGCGGGCTCATCGGTCCGTCCGGGCGGTACCAGGTGGACAGGTGGTGGACGGACCCGAAGTGGTAGTCCACCACCAGGTCGGCCGGGGTCGCCGCGGAGAAGACGCCCGTGGACTGCCCCTCCTCGATGAGCGCCCGGAACCGCTCGTGGTACTTGCGGCGCTCGGCGCGCACCTGCTTGTTCTTCTCCGGGCTCAGGTGGTGCATGGACCGGAAGAAGATCATCGCGTCGTCGAGGTTCTCGATCGTGGTGACCACGACGTCGGCGGCCGCCGCCCGCAGCCGCTTCTCGATCGGCTCGTCGGCGTTCGCGAGCGCGTCGAGCCGCTCCTGCTGGACGCGCAGCACGCGCGCGTACACCTCGTGCAGGAGGTCGTCCTTGGAGCCGAAGTAGTGGTACAGCGCACCCTTGGTGACGCCGGCCGCCTCGACGATCTCCTGCACGGAGGTGCGGTCGTAGCCCTGCTCGGCGAAGAGCCGGGTGGCGGCGGCCAGCAGCCGCTGTGGGACGGGCGTACCGTCTCCGTCCGTCGTCCTGGGCACTGTGCCGCCACCTGCCTTCCGAGAGGTCATTCGCTGCCTTGCGGTCGGGAACGCAGTTCCCGACGGAGGATCTTCCCACTTGCCGTCTTGGGCAAGTCGGGCAGGATCTCCACGTGCCGCGGGTATTTGTAAGCGGCCAGTCTCTCCTTGCAGTACGCGGCGAGTGCGTCGGGGTCGGTTTCGGCACCCGGACGGAGGCTGATGTACGCCTTGACGGTCTCCCCGCGGTACCCGTCGGGCACCCCGACGACGGCCGCCTCGCGCACCGCGGGATGCGTGTACAGCACGTCCTCGACCTCGCGCGGCCACACCTTGAAGCCGGACGCGTTGATCATGTCCTTCTTGCGGTCCACGACGTACAGCCAGCCCTGCGGGTCCATGAACCCGATGTCACCCGTGCGCAGCTCGCCGTCCGGGAAGGTCTCGGCGGTCGCGTCGGGCCGCCGCCAGTATCCGGGCACGACCTGCGGTCCCCGTACGACGATCTCGCCCTGCTGCCCGAAGGGCACCTCGGCGCCCTGGTCGTCCACGATCCGTACGACCGTCTCGGGCCCCGGCACGCCCACCGCCAGCGTCCCGGACACCGGGTCGACGGGCGCCTCCAGCTGGGGCGGCACGGAGGCGCAGGGCGCGCTGCACTCGGTGAGCCCGTAGCCGTTGCGGATGTACGGCCCGAAGCCGGCCCGGAACTTCTCGACCAGGGCGGGCGGCAGCGGGGCCCCGCCGGAGGAGATGTTGACGAAGGACGAGAAGTGCTCGGGGGTGACGTCCGGGTGGGCGGCCAGCGCCATGAAGGCGGTCGAGGGGCCGACCGTGTAGTGCGGCCGGTGCTCGGCGAACGCGGCCAGTACCACGCCTGCCTCGAAGCGGTACGCCAGCACGAGCGTGCCCACGCTGTTCAGACACGCCCCGAGCTGGCAGACCATCCCGGTGATGTGGAACAGCGGCGCGAGCGCGAAGTACACGGGCGCCTCGGGCAGTCCGAGCCCGGTCCGCTGCCGCTCGGCGTTGTACATGATGTTGCCGTGCGTGTTGGTGGCGCCCTTGGGGGTACCGCTGGTGCCGGAGGTGTAGCTGATCAGCGCGATGTCCGCGGGTGCGGGGTCCCGCCCCTCGGGCGCCTTGTGCCCGGCACGCGCGACCGCGACCAGGTCGTCGGCGTCCTCGGCCCGCGGCAGCCGCTCGAAGGTGAGCACGCGCGCGTCGCCGTGGGTCTGGAAATCCAACTCGCACCCGGTGAGGGCGATCCGCACCGGTGAGTCGGCCGCCGTCTCGCGCAGATACGACTCCCAGGCCCGGTCGGAACAGATCAGCGCGGCCACCTCGCCGTCCCGCAGCACATGCCCGACCTCGCCCGACTTGTACATGGGGTTGACGGGGACGACGGTCGCGCCCGCCTTCCAGGCGCCGAGCAGCGCGAGCACGAAGAGCGGGGAGTTCTGCAGCAGGACCGCCACCCGGTCCCCGCGCTCAAGGCCGCGCGCGGCGAGATGTCCGGCGACGGAGTCGCTGAGTTCGTCGACCTCGCGGTAGCTGAGCCGCCTGTCGAAGTAGGCCAGGAAGGGCCGCTCGGGCGCCTCACCGACGGCCCGCCGCAGCGCGTGCACGAGGGAGTCGTCGGGCGCGATCGGACCGCGCTGAGCCTCACTGAGCAGCGCCACCCACGGCTTGGCCGCGTACAGGGAGTCGGTCATCGCACGTCCTCCCACTTCTGCTGGAGGTGGTTCATCCCGGCGAGCCACCGGTCGGGCTGGGCGGCCCGCGCCTGGTAGTACTCGGCGACCTCCGGATGCGGCAGGATCAGGAACCGGTCCTCCGCCATCCCCCGGAACAGCGCCTCGGCCACGTCCTCCGGCTCCACGGCGGTCGGCTTGAGCACCAGGTCCCCCGCGCTCCCGGTCGCGGCGAGCATGTCGGTGCGCACGCCCTGCGGACAGATCGCGTGCACCTTGATCCCCCGGTGCCGGTACGTCAGCGACAGGTACTCGGCGAAGGCGAGCGCCCCGTGCTTGGTGACGGCGTAGGGGGCGGCCCCAATCATGGTCAGCAGTCCGGCCGCGGAGACGGTCGACACGAACCGCCCGCTCCCCCGCTCCAGCCACGCGGGCAGCAGCGCGTGCGCGGCCCGCACATGAGCCATGACGTTGACGTCCCAAGAGGCGGCCCAGGCGCTCTCGTCGAGCGAGTCGCCTCCGAAGGCGACACCGGCGTTGGCGCAGTAGACGTCGACGGTCCCGCCGAGGGCGTCGAGCGCATCGGACACCACCGAGGAGGCATCCCCGGCGACGGCGATCCCCCCGATCGCCTCGGCGACGGCCTTCGCCCGCCCGGCATCGAGGTCGTTGACGACGACCCGAGCCCCTTCCGCAGCAAACCGCCGCGCGAGCGCGGCCCCGATGCCACCTCCCGCTCCGGTCACAACCACTCCGGCGTCGTGCAGGGCTTCCACCATCGGTCTCCTTCGACTACGGCTCGACTGCACAGCCAGACTAACCGGTCGGTATGTTCAAGGAAAGGGTGAGCGGATCGCCCCGTCAGGGGCGCGGGGCTGTATCGATGTGCGGCTCCGCCGCGTGGGCGCGACAAGCCACGAATCACCCGCAGCTTCCCCGCACCCCGCGGGAGCAATACCGTGCCCCCCATGCGCCTATCCAGACGAGCCCTCCTCGCAGCGACCACGGCAGCAGCCTCACTCACCTCGGCCCCACCGGCCTCCGCCGCCCGGCCCAGCCGCAGGCGAACCGGTTTCGAGAACCTCGCCGCATCCGGATACGCCCAGCTCAGCGGCGAGCGTATCGGCATCGTCACCAACCCCACCGGCGTGACCCGGGACGTCCGCCACATCGTCGACGTGATGCACACCGACCCCCGCGTGAAGCTGACCGCCGTCTTCGGCCCGGAACACGGCTTCCGGGGCACCGCACAGGCAGGCGGCTCCGAGGGCCGCTACGACGACCCCGCCACCGGCCTCCCCGTCTACGACACGTACCTGAAGAGCGGGCAGCCCCTCGCCGACATCTTCACCGCCTCCGCCGTGGACACGGTCGTCTTCGACATCCAGGACGTCGGCGCCCGCTTCTACACCTACATCTGGACCCTGTACGACTGCATGGAGGCGGCCCAGCTCGCCGGCAAGCGCTTCGTCGTCCTGGACCGCCCGAACCCCGTCACCGGCCGCGCGGCCCAAGGCCCGGTCCTGCACAGGGAGTTCGCGACCTTCGTGGGCAGGCAGCCGATCTCCCAGGCGCACGGCATGACCGTCGCGGAACTGGCCAGGCTCTTCAACGGCGAGTTCCTGACCACGCCCGTCCCCCTGGACACGGTCCTGATGACGGGCTGGAAGCGCTCCGAGTTCTACGACGCCTGGGACCTGCCCTGGGTCCCGCCAAGCCCGAACATGCCGACCCCCGACACGGCACTCGTGTACTCCGGCACCTGTCTCTTCGAGGGCACGAACCTCTCCGAGGGACGCGGCACCACCCGCCCCTTCGAACTGCTCGGCGCGGAGGGCATCGACGCCCGCTGGGCCGCCGCCGCGAACGAACTCGGCCTGCCCGGCGTGCACTTCAGGGAGGCCTACTTCGCGCCGACCTTCTCCAAGTTCCAGGGCAAGACCGTCGGCGGGGTGCAGATCCACGTCCACGACAAGGCCGCGTACGACCCGGTCCGCACCGGGGTCGCCCTGCTCGTGACCGCCAGGAAGACCTGGTCCGGCTTCGGTTGGCGCGCGGACAACTGGATCGACAGGCTCACCGGCTCGACCCTGGTCCGCACGATGGTCGACGCCGGTGCGAGCGCCGACGAGGTCGTGGCCGGCTGGCGGGACGAACTGTCGGCGTTCCGGCGGATTCGAAAGAATTACCTGCTCTACGGATGAGCCATGACGTATGGCCAACTTCGCCCCGCAGTAGGACGATGCGCACCACTACGGGGGACGAGGGGGCCTGTCATGGCGGATCAGGCGATGAGCGTGACGCCGTACTGGGAGCTGACGTTCGACGCGGACGGGGACCCTGACCCCGGTCGGCGGGACCGGCTGCTCGCCCAGGTGGCCGGGCGGGGCGTCGAGGACCTGGTCGTCTTCTCGCACGGCTGGAACAGCGACCGTTCGGGGGCGACCCGGCTCTACAGCCGCTTCTTCGAGCCGTTCCCCGCGCTCGCGCCCACGGCGAAGCTCGGGTACGTGGGGGTCGTATGGCCGTCGATGCGGTTCTGCGACGAACCGATCCCGGACTTCCCGCGGGCGGTGGCCGCCGAGCTGCCGCCGCGTCCGGCGCTGGACAAGGACACCCGGCACGCGCTGCTCGAGACCTTCCCCGGCCGGGCCACCGTCGTCGACCAGTTGGCCCGGCTACTGGACCAACAGCCGCGGGAGGAAGCCGAGTTGGAGGAGTTCGGGCGGCTGGTGCGGCTGCTGGTGGAGGTCGTGCCGCCGGGGCCGCAGGCGCTGTTCGCGGCGGACACGCTGGCGGAGGGGGTGCCGCAGGACGAGCCGGAGATCCTCGCCGGGTCGACGGCGGCGCTGTGCGAGGAGTTCGCGGGGGCGCTGGCGCGTCTCGAATCGCCGGGCGGCGCCGAGGGGTTCGCGATCCCCAACCCCTGGGACGGGGCGCACGAACTGCTGCGGCAGGGGACGTACTACGCGATGAAGCGGCGGGCGGGCACGGTCGGTGAGCGTGGGCTCGGCCGGGTGATCGGGCAGCTCGCGAAGGCGGCGCCCGGGGTGCGGGTGCATCTCGTGGGGCACAGCTTCGGCGGGCGGCTGGTGTCGTTCGCGCTGCGCGGGCTGCCGGAGGGGGTGCGGACGGTCAAGTCCGTCACGCTGCTCCAAGGGGCCTTCTCGCACTACGCGTTCGCGACCCGGCTGCCGCACGACGCCCGGGCGGGAGGCGTGCTCCAGGGGCAGCAGAACCGGATCGACGGGCCGCTGGTGTGCTGCTACTCCAGCCATGACCAGGCCCTCGGCACGATGTATCCGCTGGCGTCCCGCATGGCGGGCGACGCCCAGGGGGTCGCGGAGTTCGGCGTCGGGCAGGTGCTGGGCGCCAAGTGGGGTGCGATGGGCCACGACGGCGTGCAGGCGGTGCCCGGCACGCCGTCCCTGAAGCTCGCCGACGCCCTGAGGAGACTTCCCGCGAAGGGCTGTGTGAACGTCGACGCGGCCGCCGTGGTCAGACGTGGCGGGGCGCCCGCCGGGGCGCACAGCGACATCGTCCACCGCGAGCTGGCCCAACTGGTGCTGGCGGCGGGCCGTGTGCACTGACCCGCCGCCGTTGTCGGCTCACCGGTGCGAGGTGAACTCCACCACCTGCTGGAAGGTCGGGCGGTTCTGCCAGCTGATGTTGTAGTGCTTGATGCCGCCGAGCGTGCGCTGCACGATCGAGTCGGCGCACCACTGGTCGCCCGCCGAGCACAGGGTGTCGCCCGGGTAGACCTGGGCCGCCGTCTTGCCGGCCGCGGTCTTCAGAGTGCTGATGAGGATGTCCCGGCAGGCGCTGAGGCTGCCGCCGCCGCAGTACTCATTGGCCAGCGGCCCCTGCACGTTCTCCCCGAGGACCGCGCGGACGTCCTTGTCGACATAGCTCCACCAGCCGTACTGGAAGGAGCTGCCCGCGTGGGCGCCGGTGGGACCGTGTGCCGCCGAAGGGGACTCGTCGACGGACAGGTTGGCCTGGAGGGCGGTGTACAGGTCGGTGCCGAGGCCCGGTTCGAAGATGCCCTTGGCCAGCAGGGGCCACCACGCGTCCAGGATGCGGATCGCATCGGCGTCGGCGTACTTCTTCGAACCCGCCGAGGTCTCGGTGCGCTTGCCGCCGTTCGTCAGCCAGGTCTGGAGCTTGGTGACCGCCGCCGCTGCCGTGGAGTCGGTGACCGTCGAGCTGTTGACCACCTTGAGCAGGTCCGGCAGGACGTCCTCCGCGCGCAGGTCGGTGAGAGAAGCGTCGGCCATGGCCTTCACCAGCGAGGCCCGGGTGACCCCGCCCGCGGCGACCAGCTTCTTGACCCGGTCCTCAAGCAGGTTGCCGCGGTGCACGGAACCGTCTCCCCAGGACGCCGTCGAGTAGTCGAGCGCCTGTTTGTTGTTCCAGGAGATGTAGTAGTCCTGGTCGATGGAGTTGGGGTGCGCGGAGGCCGGGGTGTAGTCGGCGGTGTTGGTCGCCGGGTCCCAGTTCTTCCACTCGTACGCCGACTGCGCCCACACCGGGAACTCCGCGTCGACTCCGCTCGCGCGCACCGGGTTGTCGCCGCTGTTGTAGTACGCGGTGTGCGTGGAGTCGGCGTAGAACCAGTTGAAGGTGTAGTTGATGTGCTGCACCGCGCTCTGGAAGGTCTGCGGGCTCTTGACGTAGTCGGGGTCGTTCAGCATCTGGAAGCCGATAATCGAGTCGGCCTCGTGCATGTAGGAGGAGCGCAGGGTGGTGTAGGCGACCTTCTTGCCGCCGACGGTCGCGCGGTATTCGACGGGTCCGTACTTCGTGCGCCAGACCCTCATCGTGTACGACCCCGCGGCGGTGCCGTCGGCCGTGGTCGGGGTCCAGGAGTTCTTCTGCTCGATCTTGTCCATGGCCGTGCAGGTGCCGTGGTACAGGTAGTGGTAGTCGTCCTGGCACAGCTCGACGGCGTAGCTGTCGATGATGTCCTGGCCGGAGGTCGTGGCGGACCACGCGTAGTCCTGGCCGCGGCCGAGTTCGACGTACATGCTCAGGCCCGCGAAGGAGGCGCCGCGGGCGCTGATGCCGGGGCCCTGGATCTCCTGGAGCATGAGGAGCTGGGGGGCGAAGTAGCCGGTCTGGGGTCCGAAGACGGCGACCGGGTGGCCGCTGGCGGTGTACTTGCCGCTGACGACGAGGGCGTTGGACATCCCGCGCTTGGCGGAGCTGAGGGCGTTCGCGGTCGCCGTGGCGGAGGCCGCGCTCGCGCTCTGGTCGGCTCCGGTGCCCGACGGGTCGTAGACCAGGGGCTCGGTGGTCACCGAACCGGCGTCGGGCAGCGCCTCGCCCTGCGCGTCGGCGGGCTTGGTGGCGTACGGGAAGCTCTCGCCGTTGTGGACGGTGAGGACGGCCTCGGGGTCGTTGCGCTCGCGGAAGGACTCCCAGACCTCGGTGCCCTTCGTCACGCCGTACTGCTCCTGGGCGGCCATCAGCGAGATCGCGTTGTTGACCTCGCCGCCGCCCCCGGAGCCGAAGAGGGCGCCGATGACGGAGGCCAGCGCGACCAGGTCGGTGAGCTTGAAGTGGTCGATGGTGCCGGCGTTGGTGACCGAGTCCTTGTGGCCGGTCAGGACGTACTCGCCGGGGAAGTAGCGGCCGCTGTCGGAGGCGTCGATGTAGGAGTTGATGCCGGCGATGTAGGCGTTGGCGTCGGCGAGGGCCTGCTGGCCGCGGGCGCCGGCGTTCGCGACGGCGTTGTCGATCTGCGCCTGGAGGTCGGCCTCGCTGTAGGGCGCGTTGCGCCAGAACTGCTGCTCCAGGCCCTGGTTGGAGGCGGCGCCGCCGGCGAAGTTGGTCAGCTGGCCGCGGCCTACGTGCCGGAAGACGTCCATCAGCCACAGCCGGTCCTGGGCGGCCGCATAGCCCGCCCCGAACTCGGTGCCGTATCTGGTGGTACCGGTGATGTGCGGTACGCCCGTCTTCTTGTCACGGACGATCGTCACGTCGGTGCGGCCGGCCGGGTTCAGGGTGGAGGCGACTTGATCGGATGCGACCCCGAAGGACGCGTCGTTGAAGAACGTGTTGATCGTGGCGTTGGTGAGCGTCGGGTAGCCCTTGGCCAGGTTGGCGTAGGGGCCGAGCTGGTCCTCGGCGTGGTCGGGCTGGGAGCCGAAGGCCTGGTTGAGCAGGATCTGCGCGAGGGTCGCGTTGCCGTTCTCACCGGGCGGCAGGATGTCGGAGCACTGTCCGCCGCAGTAGTCGTTGGAGGCCGCCGCCGTGGCGGTGGTCTGGGCGAGCGGGGACAAAAGACCTGCAACCAGGACGCATATGGATGCCGACTTCAGGAACCCGGAGAGTCTGCCGGGAGTTCTCAGTCTGTCAAGGAGGGTGCGCGAGTTACGCCGTGGCATGGCAGCTCCAACCGACGGGGGGTGTGCCGGGACGTTACCGCCGGTATCCCCGAGATTGAAGATGAACATGCGTCAAGTTTTGGCAGGGGTGCACGGGCTTATGGGGGGCATCGGAAATCGGATGGAGCCAAATCGCTTGTCGATACGTCTATTCGGCAACGTCGTGCGAATCCCGTACGACAACGCCGAAGTGACCGAAGTACAGGTGCAGGTGTGACGGAGGTGCAGGGCGATGGCCGGTTTCCGGAGTCTGGCGAGACAGGTGCGAGACCCGCGGTGCGATCTGGCGCTTCGGCGCTACTCGCTGCGCAAGTGCCTTGAGCGGTTCGCTCCTTACGGGCACAGGGCAACCTGGGACCACTTGAGTTCCCGGGCGGGTTTCGGTCCGGAGGACCGCTCCCCCGACCCAGCGCGGCTCGTGGCCGCACTGGAGGAGTTGGAGGAGGCGCGTTCGGTCTGGCTGGCCTACGAGGTCGAGTTCGCCGAGCGACGCAAGAAGGAGAAGCACGACGGGTTGCGCAGGCCGGGCAGTGTGGACGACTGGCACCGGCTGACCTGGGGCGGTTTCGGTGTCGCATGGTGCGACGACCCCCGGGTCCACCCCGATGAATCGCTGGCCGAGGTGCTGCGTCGGCTGATCTCCGCGCTGGAGCGCGAGCCGGGCGCGGTGTGCCCGGCGTGCGACGGGGAGCGGCTCGTCTGGAAGTACGAACTGGACCATGAGCCCTCGACCGGTCCGGTCTGCGCGGAGTGCGGAATCCTGGTGCCGCGGCCCGTGCTCACTCCCGAAGCCCTGGCGGACGCCAGGCGTGGACGGTTGCTGGTGTCGGCCTAGAGCGTGAGCGCGCCGGGGGTGCGCCGGGGATGCCGCACCCCCTGTTTGCCGGTGCCGCCTGGCACCATCGAGGAATGGTGCAGGTGTGTCTCAACGGCCCGCGCGGGGCCGCGGACGGGGTGGCGGTGCCACTCACGCCCGAGGCGATGGCCCGGTCGGCGGCCGAGGCCGTCGCGGCGGGCGCGACGGACATCCATGTCCACCCCAAGACGCCGTGCGGTCAGGACAGCCTGTCGCCGCGCGTGGTCGCGGTGACGCTGGAGGCGATCCGGGCCCGGGTGCCCGTCCCGGTCGGCGTGACCACCGGCGCCTGGGCCGAGCCCGATCCCGCCCAGCGGCTCGCCCGTGTCCGCGACTGGACCGTGCTGCCCGACCACGCCTCGGTGAACTGGCATGAGCCGGGCGCGGAGGAACTCGCCGCCGCGCTGCTCGACCTGGGGGTCGGCGTGGAGGCCGGCGTCTGGTCGGGGACCGACGGGGCGGCGAGGTTCGCGGTGTCGCCGCTGGGCCCTCGGGTGCTGCGGGTGCTGGCCGAGGTGACGGACCCGGACGCGGCGACGGCGGAGACCTCGGCGCGCGAGCTGTTGTCCGACCTGGGCACGGCACACGGCCGCCCCGTGCTGCTGCACGGCGAGGACGGCGGCGCGTGGCCGGTGCTGCGGCTGGCGGGACGCCTGGGGCTCGCGACCCGGGTGGGCCTGGAGGACATGCTGGTACTGCCGGACGGCCAACGGGCGCTGTCCAACGCTCAGTTGGTGGCCGGGGCGCTGGCCCAGTACGCGTGGGCCCAGCGCTCGTCATAGGACAGACCGAGGAGTTCGGCGCACATCGCCAGGTGCGGCTCGCCCTGGCCGCGCAGCCGGTCGGGGGCGTGGCGGGAGAGCCAGGTCCGCAGCTCGGGCACGGCGGCCTCCTCGCCATGGAGGAACCAGCCGAACGGCGAGTCGTCGACGAGCAGCTTCTCCAGCCACCAGTCGACGCACCGGGCGAGGTGCGCGTCGGCGACGGGACTCGCGTGCCAGCGGTCGAGCAGCGGGATGACCGAGCGAAGGACGGAGGCGCACAGCTCGAAGATCTCCACGATCCAGTACGGCGGTTTCGGCGTCGTGAGGATGTCCTGCCACCAGGCGAGCACGAACGCCTCCACGGCGGCGGACTGCTCGGCGGGCCAGGCACGCCAGTCGACGACGGCGAGCCCGTGGAAGCCGAGCCCGAGCGGCTCCATCTTCCCGTCGGCCAATGCCCGCGCGCCCTGCGGCAGCAGGCGGCGCATCGTGGCGGCCTGGTCGTCGAAGTGGTCGGAGACCTCAAAGGTGTACATGCGCAGCACGTCCGCCGGGACGCGGACGTGGGGCGTGCGCAGATACGCGGCCTCCTCGGGCAGGTGGCAGACTCCGCAGGCTCGCTCGCCGGGGCTGGAGCAACCGTTGAAGACCGTCTCGATGTCCGCGAGGGCCGCGTCAAGAGCGGGTGACGTCATGGGAGTTGATCCCGTCAGGACTCCGGGCGCGGTGTCGCCACCGGCCGAAGAGCGCGACGCTACCAGGCGGGCGGAGGAGGCTCCAGCGGTTTCGGCGCGCCTCACTCAACAGCGCCGCTCGGTCGTCTCCTGCCGGTGGCCGCGGCGTCCGGAGTCCGGCCGATCGCCGGCGCGCTCCACCAACAGCCGTGAACCGGTGAGGCGTTCGCCGAACACGTCGTCCGGGTTGGACAGCACACAGGTGTCGAGGGAGAGGCAGCCGCAGCCGATGCAGTCGGTGAGATGGTCACGGAGGCGGTTCAACTGCTTGATGCGCTCGTCGAGTTCGGAGCGCCACGCCTCGGAGAGCCGGGCCCAGTCCTCGCGGGTGGGGGTGCGTTCCTCGGGGAGTTCGGAGAGGGCGTCACGGATCGTGGCCAGCGGGATGCCGACGCGCTGCGCGGCCCTGACGAACGCGACCCGGCGCAGCGCGTCCCGGGAGTAGCGGCGCTGGTTTCCCGTGGTGCGGCGGCTGCTGATCAGGCCCTTGGACTCGTAGAAGTGCAGGGCGGAGACGGCGGCGCCGCTGCGGGCGGAGAGCTGGCCGACCGTGAGCTCATGGATCTTCTCGGGAATCTGGGGCACCCCTGGAACCCTACCCATGGCGTCACCCCCGTGGTCCGTTGACAGGGAGTCCCCGGCCGACCATGCTAAGCAGTCGCTTAGAAATGACATGGCGAGGAGGCCGGGACATGGCAGAGCCGAGGATCTTCACGGGCGCCGACGACCTGAAGGCGGCGGTGGGCGAGCAGCTGGGGTACACCGACTGGCTGGAGGTCGACCAGAAGCGCATCGACCTGTTCGCGGACGCCACCGGCGACCACCAGTGGATCCACGTCGACCCGGAGAAGGCCGCCGCGGGGCCCTTCGGCACGACCATCGCGCACGGCTATCTCACCCTGTCGCTGCTGCCGCTGTTCGGGCCGCAGCTGATCAAGGTCGAGAACGTGAAGATGGGCGTCAACTACGGGACGAACAAGGTGCGTTTCCCCGCGCCGGTACCCGTCGGCTCCCGTCTGCGGGCCACCGCCACGATCAACGCCGTCGACGATGTGAAGGGCGGTGTCCAGGTCACCGTCGCCTTCAGCGTGGAGCGCGAGGGCGGGGACAAGCCGGTGTGCGTGGCGGAGTCGGTCTCCCGCTACTACCTCTAACTCCCGCCACTACTTCTGAGCGGCTACTTGGCCGCCCCCACCATCCGCAGCACGAGGTCGGCGTCGAGCGCGCCGACCTCGTCGGGCGTCCAGGGGCCGTCGACGTTGAACCAGCGGGCCACGTCGATGCAGAGCGACATGACGGCGAGGGTGGTGCCCTTGACGTCGAGGACGTCGAACTCGCCGGAGGCCACGCCGTCCTCGATGATCCCGCGCACCTCGGCGTCGCACTGCCTGCGCAGGTCGAGGATCTCGGCGCGGGCGTCGGGGCCGAGGGAGTCGAGTTCGTACTGGACGACCCGGGCGGTGGTACGGCCGCCCGCGTGCCAGCGGACGAAGGAGCTGACGGCGTCCGCGAGCCGCTCGGTCGCGGTGCCCTCGCGACGGGCCGCGACCTGGAGGATCTCCAGGGCCTTGGCGTGGCCGATCCGGCTGATGCGGTGGAGCAGCTCTTCCTTGGTCTTGTAGTGGATGTACAGCGCTGCGGGGCTCATGCCCGCGCGGCCCGCGATGTCCCGGGTGGTGGTGGCGTGGTACCCACGCTCGGCGAACGCCTCCACCGCGGCGATGAGCAGCCGCCGCGCCGCGTCGGGCGTGACCTCGCCCCACGCCGCCGCGTCGCCACCGGCCGTCTCCTCCGCCGTAGTCATCGCACGCCCCTCTCCACTGTCAGAGGCACCACCATACCGCCCACCCTGAGCGAGCGCTTAGAGTCGCCGCTCAGGAGGTACGTCACCGGGCGGGCACGCGCTCACAGCTTCTCGAAGGGGTCATGCTCGGCCAGCAGCTTCTCCAGGCGGGCCTGGTCGACGCGGCTGACGATCTGGCCGGCCTCCTGACGGTCCCGGATGACCTTGGCCAGGGTGAAGGCGGAGGTCACGAGGTACAGGACGGCGATGGCGAGGAAGCCGCGCACCCAGGCGTCGGCGTCCAGGCGGAAGATGCCGACGGCGGTGGCGGCCATGGCCACGGCGAAGGAGACGACGGCCTGTCCGTAGAAGGCGGCCGTGTTCTGCTGTTTGACCGGTGTGTCACTCATGGCCAGAGTCTCGGCCCACGGTGATTCCGGCCACATCCGCTCAGCTACTCAGACGGTACTCAGAACGCCGAGACCCCCGTCAGCGCCCGCCCGATGACCAGCTTCTGGATCTGGCTCGTGCCCTCGTACAGGGTCATCACCCGTGCGTCGCGCAGCAGTTTGCCCGCCGGGTACTCGTCGATGTAGCCGTAGCCGCCGAACACCTGAAGGGCGTTGTTCGCGGCGCGCACGGCCGCCTCCGACGCGAACAGCTTCGCCTTCGAGGACTCGACGGCGAAGGGCAGTCCGCGGTCGATCAGATCCGCGACCCGCCAGGTCAGCAGCCGGGCCGCGTCCACGTCGACGGCGATGTCGCTGATCAGCTCCTGGACCAGCTGGTGCCCCGCGATCGGCTTGCCGAACTGCTCGCGCTCACCGGCGTACCGGACGGCCACGTCCAGCGCGGCCTGCGCGATGCCGACACACCCCGCCGCCACCGACATCCGCCCCTTGGCCAGCGCGGACATGGCCACCGAGAACCCCTTGCCCTCCTCGCCCAGCATCGCGGAGGCG
The DNA here is from genome assembly GCF_010548375.1 of Streptomyces sp. SID13726. Taxonomy (GTDB): domain Bacteria; phylum Actinomycetota; class Actinomycetes; order Streptomycetales; family Streptomycetaceae; genus Streptomyces. The sequence goes on along the minus strand of NZ_JAAGLY010000009.1, from coordinate 131,633 downwards.
GGCACCCGCACGCCCTCCAGGACCAGTTCGGCGGTGGCCTGACCGCGCAGGCCGAGCTTGCCGTGGACGGTGCGGCGGGTGAGGCCGGGGGTGTCGGTCGGCACCAGGAAGGCGGAGACCCCCTTGTGGCCCGGCGCGTCCGTGGACCGGGCGAACAGCAGCACCACGTCGGCCCAGGTCCCGTTCGTGATGAACATCTTGGTGCCGTCGATGACGTACTCGTCGCCCTCCCGCACCGCACGCGTGACGAGGTTGCCCGCGTCGGACCCGGTACCGGGTTCTGTGAGGCCGAAGCAGCCGACGTACTCGCCGGAGGTGAGCCCCGGCAGCCACCGCCGCTTCTGCTCCTCGCTCCCCCGGCCGGCGATCGTCTTGGCGACCAGACCGAGCGAGACGGAGACGATCCCGCGCACGGAGGAGTCACCCCGCCCGAGCTCCTCGGTGACCAGGCAGTACGCGAGGTGGTCGCCGCCCGAGCCGCCGTACTCCTCGTCGATCGTCAGCCCGAGGAACCCGACCTCGCCGAGCTTCTTCACGATCGACCGGTCGACCTCCTCGGCGCGGTCCCAGGCGACGACATGGGGAGCGATCTCACGGTCCACGAAGTCCCGCGCCAGCCGCCGGACGGCGGTCTGCTCCTCGCTGAGCCCCAGGTCGACCACGAGATCACCCCATCTTGAGAGCCGCGCCTTAAATTAGCACTGCTAGTTTATGTTCCGCAGCCCTACTATGTGCGCCATGGCCCGACCGCGCAAGCCCCTCCTCAGCACCGACCGGATCGTCGAGACGGCCCGCGTGCTCGTGGACACCGAAGGCCTGGCGGCCCTGTCCACGCGCCGGCTGGCCGCGCAGCTGGGGGTCAGCGGACCGTCCCTGTACAACCACTTCCGCACCAAGGACGAGATCCTGGAGGCGGTCGCCGACTCGGTGAGCGCCCAGGTCGACCTGTCGATGTTCGAGGGCGGCCGGGACTGGCGCACCGCCCTGCACGACTGGGCCGTCTCCTACCGCTCGGCCCTGCGCGACCACCCCAACATCGTCCCGGTCCTCGCCCAGGGCCCCGGCCGCCGCCCCGCCGGTCTGCGCCTCGCCGACGCGGTCTACGGCGCGATGGTCGACGCGGGCTGGCCCCCGGCCCAGGCCACGTCCATCGGGGCGCTGATGCGGTACTTCATCATGGGCTCGGCGCTCGGCTCCTTCGCGGGCGGCTTCGTGGACGACGCGAGCGCCTACGACCCGGCCGACTACCCGCACCTCGGCCAGGCCCACCTCCTCGCCGAGCAGCAGGAGAAGATCGACGAGCGGGCGTTCGAGACGGGGCTCAGGGCCCTGCTGGACGGGCTGGCACTCCAGTACGACCAGGTCAGGAGCCTCGCCTAGCCATACTTCGGTGGGCGCCGAACCGTCCCTGCCCCATCCTGGGACACATGACCGAGGACCCGCAGGCACGTCAGCTGGCCAGGCTCGCCGCCCTGATCGCCGACGAGACCCGGGCCGCCTGTCTCCTGGCCCTGCTCGACGGCCGCGCCTGGACGGCGGGCGAGCTGGCCCGCCACGCGGGAGTCGCCGCGTCCACCGTGAGCGAGCACCTGGGCAAGCTGGTCGCGGGCGGGCTGCTGACGGAGGAGCGCCAGGGCCGTCACCGCTATGTCCGGCTGACCGACGCCCGGGTGGCCCATCTGATCGAGGACCTGGCGGCTCAGCTCACCCCGGACCGGGCCCAACGCCCCCGGAACCTGCGGGAGTCGAGCGCGGGCTCCGCGATGGCCCGGGGCCGTACGTGCTACGACCACTTGGCGGGCAGGTTGGGCATCGCGGTCACCGATGCTCTGACGTCCCGTCAACTCCTGCGCCAGGACACGGGGTTCGCCCTGACGGACGCGGGTCTGGCGTGGTTCGCGGCCACGGGCATCTCCCTCGACCGCAAGGGCCGCCGCCCGCTGGCCCGGGCCTGTCTCGACTGGACGGAGCGCCGCCCGCACCTGGCGGGGGTCGCGGGAGCGGCCCTGTGCCGCCACGCCCTCGACGCGGGCTGGTGCGTACGCATCGGCTCTGAGCGAGCGGTGAAGGTGACGCCCGCAGGCGAAGAGGCACTGGAGGGGCTGCTGGGAATCCCTGGACCGACGTTGCGCTGAGCGCCCCTTCGGGGGCGCGGGACCGTATCGACATGCGGCTCCGCCGCGTGGGCGCGACCAGCCACTACGCACCCGTCCGAAATCCGCGAGCTTCCGCCCCCGACCTTCCCTAGCCTCAGGAGCATGATGAACCCCCGCCGCACCGAACTGCTGGCAGCCGGCGCAGCCACCGTCACCGTGGTCCTCTGGGCCTCCGCCTTCGTCTCCATCCGAAGCGCCGGCGCCGCCTACTCCCCCGGCGCCCTGGCCCTCGGCAGGCTGCTCTCCGGCGCGCTGGCCCTGGCCGCGATCTGTCTCATACGGCGGGAAGGACGCCCCCCGCGCGAGGCCTGGCGCGGCATCGCCGTCTCCGGCGTCCTCTGGTTCGGCTTCTACATGGTCGTCCTGAACTGGGGCGAACAGCAGGTCGACGCGGGCACCGCAGCGCTGGTCGTGAACGTCGGTCCCCTCCTGATCGCCCTGCTCGGCACCCGTCTGCTCGGGGACGCGATGCCGCCCCGCCTGCTGGCCGGCATGGCGGTCTCCTTCGCGGGCGCGGTCACCGTGGGCCTCTCGATGTCGGGCGACGGCGGCTCCTCGGTGCTCGGCGTGGTCCTGTGCCTCCTCGCGGCGATCGCCTACGCGGGCGGAGTGGTCGCCCAGAAGCCCGCGCTGGGCTCGGCGACCCCGCTCCAGGTGACGACGTACGGCTGTCTCACCGGCGCCGTGGTCTGTCTGCCGTTCGCCGGGCAGCTGGTGTCGGAGGCGGCCGACGCCCCGGTCTCGGCGACGCTGAACATGGTCTATCTGGGCGTCTTCCCGACCGCCCTGGCGTTCACCACCTGGGCCTACGCCCTCGCCCGTACGACCGCCAGCCGCATGGGCGCGACGACCTACGCCGTGCCCGCGCTGGTCGTCCTGATGTCCTGGCTGTTCCTCGGCGAGGTCCCCGGCCTGCTCACCCTCGCGGGCGGCGCGCTGTGCCTGGCCGGTGTCGCGGTGTCCCGCTCCCGCACGCGCCGGAGCGCCGCGGCCCCGGTGACAGCTCCGGAGCCGCGGCCCGAGAAGGCCTCAGACCCCGCGTGAACGGGCCCTGCCCGCAAGCACCTTGATGCACAGCAGCGCGATCACCGAGAGCCCGATGATGTACCCGGACACGGCCATCGAGGTGCCCGTGGCCTCCAGGAGCAGCACCATCAGGAAGGGCGCGAGCCCACCGCCGAGCACGGCCGCGATCTGGTAGCCGAGCGAAGCCCCGGTGTAGCGCATCTCCGGTGTGAACAGCTCGGCGAACAGGGCGGCCTGGGGGCCGTACATGATGCTGAGGAAGCACCCGGCGACGAAGGTGCCGACCGCCAGCCAGAGCAGCGATCCGGTGTCGATGAGCAGGAACATCGGTACGGCCCACAGGGCGATGCCGGCCGCGCCGATGGCGTAGACCCGGATGCGGCCGACCCGGTCGGAGAGCGCGGCGGCGGCCGGGATCAGGACGAGCTGGGTGAGGCTGACGCAGAGCGAGACCATGAGCACCGCGCTCTTCTTCATGTCGAGTTCGCGGGTCGTGTAGTCGAGGACCCCGGTGATCAGGATGTAGAAGGTCGCGGTGTTCACGGCGAAGGAGCCGCCCGCGAGCAGGACCGTGCCGAGGTGGTGGCGGAGGACCGTGCGCAGCGGGGAGTTCTGCTCGGTCTTCTCCTTGTCGGCCAACTCCCGCTCCGCCTGCAGGAATTCGGGGGTCTCCTCGACCTTGGTGTGGATGTACCAGGCGAGCACGAGGACGAACAGGCCGATGAGGAACGGGATCCGCCAGCCCCAGGCCGCGAAGGCGCTGTCCGAGGTGAACGCCCCGGCGAGCAGGAAGACGGTGTTGGCGGTCACCACGCCGATGGGGACGCCGAGTTGGACGACGCTGCCGTAGAGGCCGCGCTTGCCCTCGGGGGCGTACTCGGTGGCCAGCAGCATCGCGCCGCCCCACTGCGCGCCGACGGCGACGCCCTGCACGACGCGCAGGAGGACGAGCAGGATCGGGGCGGCGACTCCGATCGTGTCGTACGTGGGCAGCAGGCCGATGCCGGTGGTGGCGAGGCCCATGAGGGTGAGCGCGAGGACCAGCATGGGCTTGCGGCCCCGCTTGTCGCCGAGTTGGCCGGCGACGATGCCGCCGATGGGGCGGGCGAGGAAGCCGACCGCGAAGGTGGCGAAGGCGGCGAGGACCCCGGCGGTGGAGCTGCCCGCCGGGAAGTACAGGTCGCCCAGGACGAGGGCGGCGGCTATGCCGAAGACGAAGTAGTCGTACCACTCGACGGCGGAGGCGAGGGCGGCGGCCGTGGCGACGCGGCGGCGGTGGGGAGCCGCCGGTGCGTCCACGGAGGTGGGGTGAGCGGAAGGGGCCGTGTCCATGCGGTGCACACTCCGGTGGGTGCGTGGGGACGTTGGCGGCGAGCATACTGACCGGACGGTATGCCGTAAACGGTCTTGCGCGAAGGTTGCCCGGAGCACCCGAAGGGCCCCGGGCAACCGGCCCGGGGGACCTAGAACACCACGAGCGCCCTGCCGCCCTTCCCCGCGAGCATGTTCTCGAAGGCCGCCGGGATGCCCTCCAGTCCGATGCGTTCCGTCACCAGCGCGGCGAGGTCGAGCCGGCCCGCCCGCACGTGTTCGGCGAGCACCGGCAGGTCCTCGGCCGGATCGGAGTTGCCGTAGACGCAGCCCGCGAGGGTGCGGCCCCAGTGGAAGATCTCCAGGGCGTTGAAGGTGACCTGCTGGTCCTTGCCGCCGATGCCGACGACCGTCGTACGGCCGCCGCGGCGGGTGGAGTCCCAGGCGGCGCGGATGGTCGACGCGCGGCCCACGCACTCGACGGCGACGTCGACGCCCTGCCTGCCGGTGAGGCCGCGGATCTCGCGGGCGGTGGTGTCGGAGGCGACGACGTAGTCCGTGGCTCCCGCCGCGCGCGCCAACTCCTCCTTCTCCGGGGAGACATCGACCGCCACGATCCGTGAGGCACCGGCGATCCGGGCGGCCTGGAGCGCGGCCAGGCCCACTCCCCCGACGCCGTACACGGCGACCGTCTCGCCCTCGCGGACCCGCGCCGAGTGGTGGACGGCTCCGTAGCCGGTGAGGACCGCGCAGCCCAGCAGGGCCGCGTCGGTGAGGGGGACGCCCGCGGGCAGGGGCAGGACACAGGCGGCCGGTACGACGGTCTCCTCGGCGAACGCGGCGACGTTCAGGCCGGGATGGAGGTCGGTGCCGTCCGCGGTGCGGGCGTGGACGTCGGCGGCGCCGTTCAGGGCGTTGGCGCACAGCCAGACCTCGCCGAGCGAGCAGGCGTGGCAACTCCCGCAGGAGGGAGCCCAGTTGAGGACCACCTCGGCACCGGGCGCCAGGCCCGTGACGCCCTCCCCGACGGCGACCACCGTGCCCGCGCCCTCGTGGCCGAGGACGGCCGGGACGGGGACGCGCATGGTGCCGTCGGACAGGGACAGGTCGGAGTGGCAGACCCCGGCGGCGGCGAGCCGGACGCGGACCCGGCCGGGGCCGGGGTCCGGGAGCTCGATGTCGGTGACCTCCAGGGGAGCGCCCACGGCGGGAAGTACGGCGGCACGAACCACGGGAAGGCTCCTAGAACTGGAGGGACTTGGTCTGGAGGTACTCGGCGAGACCGTGCGAGCCGAGTTCGCGGCCCACCCCGGACTGCTTGTAACCGCCGAACGGGGCAAGGGGGTTGAAGCGGCCGCCGTTGATGTCGACCTGCCCGGTGTCCATCCGTCGGGCGAAGGCCACCGCCTCGGCCTCGTCGCCGGCCCACACGGCGCCCGCGAGGCCGTAGACGGTGCCGTTGGCGATGCGCAGGGCGTCCTCCTCGTCCTCGTAGCGCAGCACGGACAGGACGGGACCGAAGATCTCCTCCTGGGCGATCGTCATCTCGGGCGTGACGTCGGCGAAGACGGTCGGGGCGACGAAACAGCCCTGCTCGCGCGGGGATTCGGGCCCGCCCGCGACCAGCCTGGCCCCTTCGGCGATCCCCTTCTCGATGTAACCGCGCACCCGCGCCTGCTGCTTGGCGTTCACGACGGGTCCGATGCGCTCGCCGTACTTCGCGGCGGCCTCGGCGGCGAGGGCGACGGCCTCCTCGTACCGCTCCCGGTGGACGAGCATGCGGGTCCAGGCGCTGCACGTCTGGCCGGAGTTGGACATCACGTTGGCCACGCCGACGTTGACCGCCTTGGCGAGGTCGGCGCTGGGCAGGATGACGTTGGCGGACTTGCCGCCCAGCTCCAGGGCGACCTTTTTCAGCGCGGCACCGGCGGTGGCGCCGATGTGGCGGCCGACCGCGCTGGAGCCGGTGAAGGAGACCAGGTCGACGCCGGGGTGCTCGGCGAGGGCCTGTCCGGCGACCGGCCCGAGACCGGTGACCAGGTTGAGGACGCCGGCCGGTACGCCCGCCTCGTGGACCGCCTCGGCAAAGAGCTGGGCGACCAGCGGGGTGTCCTCGGCGGGCTTGAGGACGACCGTGCAGCCCGCGGCGAGGGCCGGGGCGACCTTGGCGACGATCTGGTGGAGCGGGTAGTTCCAGGGCGTGATGGCGCCGACCACGCCGATCGGCTCCTGGTGGACGGTGGAGTTGCCGACCCTCTCCTCGAAGGAGTACGTCGCCGCGAGCTCGGCGTAGGAGCCGCAGACCGCGATCGGTAGCCCGGCGTGCACGTTCTGCGAGAGCTTCAGGGGCGCGCCGAGTTCGGCGGTGACCGTCTCGGCGATCTCGTCCTTGCGGGCGGCGAGGGCGTCCCGCAGGGCGGCGAGCCGGGCGGCCCGTTCCGCGGGGGCGGTCGCGGCCCAGGCCGGGAGGGCGGCACGGGCGGCCCGTACGGCGATGTCGACGTCCTCGGCGGTGCCGGCCGGCACCCGGCCGATGACCTGTCCGTCGGCCGGGTTCACGACCTCGATCACGTCCGGGCCGGTGGCCGGGCGCCACTCGCCGTCGATGTACATGCCGTCGTGCGCCTTCATGGTGCGTCCTCCCGGGCTGGGCCGTGACAGGGGTCGTCCGGCCTCATAAACTAGCGGCGATAGTTTTCTCGCGCCAGAGCGGACCGGGACCGTCCACCCCGATCAGAAGTCCACTCGGGCGCTGTCGTCCACCCTCCCCACGGACTCCTGCCCGAACTCCTTCTCGTACGCCCGCCGGATCTCCTCGATCTTCCGGTCGCTCGCCTTGGCCTGCCCCACCGGGTACAGCAGGATCAGCTCGTACGACCGTTCCTTCTCGATCGTCCCGCTCGCGTCCCGCCACTGTCCGCGGCCGCTCTGCACGGTCAGGCCGTCCGGGAAGTCGGGCGTGACCTCCTTGTCGACGAAGGACATGAACTGCTTGTCGGTGACGGCCGGTCCGCCGTCCGGGCGCTCGGTGCCGAAGAACAACTGGGTCTCGATGTACGGCGCCCCGCGCTGCGGCGCCGAGGAGTCGGCCTCGGCGAGGTTGGCGTAGGCGGTGGGGGCGGCGACGGCCAGCAGCAGGGCGGCGGCGGTGAGGGCGACCCGGGTACGGGTGAGATGCAGATCCATGGCACATGCCTAGCGGGCGCGCGCCCTCAAGTCCCGTCGACTCGCTGGCAGTTCACTCATCAAGATCCGGAAGCCGGTCCGGGGACGGGCAGATCCGCTCGCCGTGCTGGTCGAAGACGAAGAGATGGGGGATGGAGACGAGGAGCGGAACCTGCATACCGCGGCGCAGGTCGAGGTCCGGAGTGGTGCGGACCACGAGGTCGCCGGGGAGCCGCCCGTCGGGCGGGGCGGGCTCGGGCTCGCTGTCCTGCGGGTCCTCCAGGACCACGACCGGGCCCGCCCGCAGGGAGACCGCGCGGTCCCTGAGCCGGTCCAGGACCGTGCCCTCGCGGCGGCGGCGCCTGGCCGGGCGCGGGGGGGGGCGCGGGGCCTCCAGGTCGGGGACGAGGGCGGGGCGGGAGCCGGTGTTGAAGTGGACGAGGACCTCGTGGCCCTGGAACTCCACGTGCTCCACCAGTCCGGTGATCGGCATCTCGCCGGGGCGGGCCGAGGCCGGCTTGGCGATCCGGATCGCCTCCGAGCGCAGGCCCACGATCACCTCGCGGCCCTGCTGGACACGGAGCAACTGGTGGTCCAGGGACAGCGGTTCGGGCAGCCGCAGGTACTGCTTGCCGAGGCTGATGGTCATCGCGCCGTCCAACGGGGCCCGGACCAGGCCGCGCAGGAGGTTGATGCGCGGGGTGCCGATGAACGCGGCGACGAAGACGTTGCGCGGCAGCGCGTACACCGAGCGTGGGGTGCCGACCTGCTGGAGGACTCCCCCGCGCAGCACGGCGACCCGGTCGCCGAGGGACATGGCCTCGGCCTGGTCGTGGGTGACGTAGACCGTGGTGACGCCCAACTCCTGGGTGAGGCCCGCGATTTCGGCGCGCAGATGGTTGCGGAGCTTGGCGTCGAGGTTGGACAGCGGCTCGTCCATCAGGAAGGCGGAGGGGTGGCGGGAGATGGCCCGGCCCATCGCCACGCGCTGGCGTTCGCCGCCGGAGAGCTGGGCCGGGTAGCGGTCGAGGAGGTCCTCTATGCCGAGCATGCGGGCGGTGGCGTCCACACGGGCCCGCGGGTCCTCGTCGGGGGACTCGATGCGCAGCGGGAAGCCGATGTTCCCGCGGCCCGTCATGTTCGGGTACAGGGCGAAGTTCTGGAACACCATCGCCATCCGGCGCTCGGCCGGGAGCAGGTCGTTGGCGTACTCGCCGTCGAGCCTGAGTTCGCCCTCGGTGATCTCCTCCAGTCCGGCGATCATCCTGAGCACGGTGGACTTCCCGCAGCCGGAGGGTCCGAGCAGCACGAGGAACTCGCCGGGCTCGATGTCCAGCGAGAGCCGGTCCACCACCCGGATTCCTCGCGTGTAGGACTTGCTCACGTCGTGCAGAGAGATGGCGCGTGTCATGGCAGTGCCCCCGAGGGCTCACTGGGCGAACGCTGGCGCTCCGCGGTCGGACGCCACGTGCGGGTCGTACGGGGCGTGTGAGTCACGGAAGTTAACGGATTGTGCGTGCCCCGGGGAAGACGTGTGCGGGATCCGGACGCTCCGGTCCAGCTGGTGAGAAAGCGGATGCCCCGATTCAGTGCGCGGCGCCCGCCCCGCGGTGGGGTTGGCGCACCTGGACGAGGTGGGCGAAGACGACGAGGTTGCCCGAGTAGCCGGTCCTGCGGTGGTAGGTGCCGCCGCAGGTGATGAGCCGCAGTTCGGGGCGGCCGCGGGCGCCGTAGACCTCCCGGTTGGGGAAGTGGTCCTTCTCGAACGACCTGAGCGAGTCGACGGCGTACACGGCGGTACGGCCGTCCGCCCGCCGCACCTCGATGTGGCGCCCGCGCTTCAGCTCGCTGAGTCCCGCGAACACGGCGGGCCCGGAGTCGGTGTCCAGGTGCCCGACGGCGACGGCGGTCCCCGGCTGCCCCGGCGACGGCCCGTCCGCGTACCACCCGGCGAGGTTGTCGTCGTCGTCCGGCGGCGCGGGGAGGCGGTGGTTCCGGTCGAGGCGGAGGTTGATGACGGGGGCGTCGATGCCGAGGTAGGGGACGAGGAGACGGGTGGGGCGGGAGGGGGGCAGGGGGCGGGGGTGCGTCTGCGGTTGCGTCTGCGGTTGCGGTGAGCGGTGGACGCCGGGTGCGGGTCGTGCCGTGGTGGGGCAGGGGGCGGCGGTGCGGGTGGTCCGCGGGGGTGTTGTGCCGGGGGTGGTGCGGGTGGACGGGGTGCGTGGCTTGTCGGTGGCCGGGCGGGAGTGGGGGGCGGAGGCGGGTTTGGGGGCGGGGGGGTGGGGGGCGGAGGCTTGCCGGGCAGCGTGGGCGCGGGACGCGGCGGCGCCCCTGGCCACGTGCGGGCGCGATGCGGATGCCGGTGCGCCTGCCCGGCCGCCGGGTGAGGATGCCCGCGGGACCGGACCGGGGCGAGACGAGGAGGCCCGCGGGCCCGCGGCGGCTCCCTTGCGGGGTGCGGCCGTCTGGGAGCGCGGCTTGCTCGCCGGTGCCTTGCCGGGGCGGCCACGACCCGTGCCCGCGCAGGCCGTCGCCGAACCACGTCCGCCTGGGCGCGCCTTGGAACCCGCCGGCCTCGCCGCACCGGACACAGCGCTCTTCGGCACTCCCGCACCCGGCGCCCCGCCGGCACCGGTGGCCGCCCCGTCCCACTTGGTCCGCGCCCCGTGCAGGCCCGTTCCCGTCGGGGGGCGGTTCTCGGTGGGAGGTCGCACGGCGGTGCGGGGAGAGGGCGCGGCGGGGCCGCCCGGCGAGGCGAGGGGGGTCGCTTCGCCGGGCTGGTCGGCCTGTGTCCAGTGGACCGCGCACACCACCAGGGAGACGGCGAGCGCGGCCGTTCTCGTGAGGCGGTAGGCGCGCGTCCGGTACCAGGGCCTGCGGGTACGCCTACGCGGCGCCATGCGTACGGCGACGCAGCCGGAACCAGGTCACCCCGCCGACGGCCACCAGACCCACCGCGGCGGCACCCGCGACCGGGGTGAACGCGTCCTCGCGGGCGAGCCCGCCACCGCCGGCCGGCGGACCGCCGTGGGGTCCGCTTCGTCCGGTCCGGTCCTTGCAGTCGAGCTTGAACACCGTGGGCCGGCCCACCACACCCTGCGGCCCGGCGACCTTCCAGGTCAGCCGGTACTGCCCCGCGGGCAGGACCAGGTTCCCGCTGGCGCCGGCCCCGTTCGCGAAGTTCACGACTCCGGTCAGCGTGGCCTTGGAGTCGGCCATCGTGTTCGTCGGCGCGACGGTCCAGTTGATGGCGGTGGCACCGTCGAAGCGGGAGGCGTCGAGGTAGAACCGGCAGACCTTCGGCTGGCCGAGGTGACCGGTGGCCCCCGTGCCCGCCGGTAGCACCCTGACCACCCCTTGGTCTCCGGGGGCGGCGACAGCGGACGGCGCGGCGAGGAGCACCGCGGCACCGGCGGTGAGTGCCGTCAGGGCGGCGACCCTGCACGGACGGGACGAGGTCGACATACGAGACCCTCCAAATCAGGTTATTTTCATACAAATCTCACCTGACTCGATGTCATATCGCGGCCCCGCATGGGGGGACCTTCGCCCGACACACCGTCAGACATCGCTCTTACGGCTCAACGGGCGCCGCCCCCGGGACACCTCGGCGGCCCCCTCGGACCGCTTCGGCGCCGACCGCAGCGCGACCCCCGACGACACCAGCAGCAGCGCGCCCAGCATCACGAAGGGCGCCGCCACCCCCGCGACCCCGGCGACCAGGCCCGCGGTGGCCGGTGCGGCGACCTGGCCGAGGCGGTTGCCGGTCAGCCGCAGGGCGAGGGCGGTGGACCGCGCGGCGTCGGGGGCGGCCTGGACGACCGTCGTCATGGACAGCGGCTGTCCGACGCCGAGGCAGAAGCCGAGGAGGGCGAGGATCACGGCCAGCGCCCACACCGGGACCGGCAGCGCGATGCCCGCGCAGAGCACCGCCGCCAGCAGACACGTCACGGTGAGGAGCAACGCGCGCCCCAGCAGTCGTAGCAGAGGAGTCAGCACCAGCCGGCAGGCGATCGTCGCCGCCGCGCGCAGGCTCAGCAGCAGGCCGATCACGGACGGGGCGATGCCGCGGTGCTCGCCGACCACCGGAAGGTAGGCGGTGAGGATGTCGGTGGCGGAGAGCACCGAGAGGCTGACGAAGATGCCCCCGGGCACGCCACGGGCCCGCAGGATGCGCCGCACCGGGACGCGTTCGCCCTGCCCAGCACGGGAGTCGGCGGCGGTGTCGCGGTGCTCGATCCGCCACAGCGAGGTGAAGGCGACCGCCGCTCCCGCACCCGCGACGAGCAGGGCCAGCGCGCTGGTGCCCGCCATGTCGGGGCCGCCGATCAGCGCGCCCGCGGCGACCGGGCCGACCAGCTGGCCGAGGGAGGCGCCGATGGTGAAGTGGCCGAAGTTGCGGTCCTGTTCGTGCGGGGCGGACTGGCGGGCGACGAGCGACTGGGCGCCGATGACGAAGCAGAGGTGGCCGAGGCCCATCACCCCGCTCCAGACCGCCATCGCCCAGAGGGAGCCCGCGATGCCGCTCAGCGCGCAGCCGCCCGCTATCAGGACCACGCCGACCGGCAGCAGCGGGGCACAGCGCCCGTGGTCCGTACGGCGGCCCAGCGGTACGGCGGCGAAGAGCGGCAGCAGCGCGTACACACCGGCGATGACACCGATCGCCCGCTCGTCCGCGCCCAGCGCGAGGGCCCGGTAGGAGACGGCGGGCCGGGCCATCGACACCGCCCCCTGCGCGAAGCTGAAGGCGATGACGAGGCGGAGCAGCCAGCCGCGGTTCCCACCGGGGGCCATGATGTCGTCCTCCATCGAGTCGGTCAGATGATCCCGAAGAGAATGCCTGCCCCGAGGATCAACAGGCATGTGAGCGCGGCCCACTTGACGACGAACTTCGTGTGGTCGCCGAACTCCACCTTGGCCATGCCGACCAGCACGTACACGGCCGGGACGAGCGGGCTCGACATGTGCAGCGGCTGGCCGACGAGCGAGGCGCGGGCCATCTCCAGCGGGGTGACGCCGTGCGCCGCGCCGGCCTCGGCGAGGACCGGGAGGACGCCGAAGTAGAAGCCGTCGTTCGACATGAAGTAGGTCAGCGGAAGGCTCAGCACACCGGTGACCAGGGCCATGTGCGGGCCCATGCCCTCGGGGATGACGTCCACCATCCAGCGGGCCATGTGGTCGACCATGCCGGTGCCCTGGAGGACGCCGGTGAAGACGGCGGCGGCGAAGACCATGCCGGAGACGTTGAGGACGTTGTCGGCGTGGGCCGCGAGGCGGGCCTTCTGGTCGGGGATGTGCGGGAAGTTCACGGTGAGCGCGAGCGCGGCGCCGAGCAGGAACAGCACCGGGATCGGCAGCCACTCCATGATCATGCAGGTCAGCAGGGCGACCGTGAGCAGCGCGTTGAACCAGTAGAGCTTGGGGCGCAGGGTGGGGCGGTTCGGGTCGAGGACCTGGAAGCGCTTCTCGTCGCCCTCCTCGTCGGAGGCGTCGGCGTCGGTGCCGGAGCCCGAACCGCCGGTGACCGTCGCGGCCCTGCCCGTACCGGAGGCACCGGACCCGGCGCCGACCAGGACCGTCTCGGACTCCTTCTCCTCGGCCTTCTCCTCGACCAGGACGTCGCCCAGCGTCAGCACGCCCAGCCGCTTGCGCTCGCGCATGCCGAGGACGTACGAGAGGACGAAGACGCCCAGCAGGCCGACGGCGAGGGCCGGGATCATCGGGACGAAGATGTCGCTGGCGTCGAGCTTCAGCGCGGTGGCCGCGCGGGCCGTCGGGCCGCCCCAGGGCAGCGTGTTCATCACGCCGTTGGCCATGGCGGCGACACCGGTCATCACGACCAGGCTCATCTTCAGGCGCTTGTACAGCGGGTACATCGCCGAGACGGTGATCATGAAGGTGGTCGAGCCGTCGCCGTCCAGGGAGACGATCGCCGCGAGGATCGCCGTACCGACGACGATCCGCATCGGGTCGGCCTTCGCGAACTTCAGGATTCCGCGGACGATCGGGTCGAAGAGGCCGACGTCGATCATCACTCCGAAGTAGACGATCGCGAACATGAGCATCGCCGCGGTGGGGGCGAGGCTGGTGACGCCTTCGATGACGTAGTCACCGAGCTTGGCGCCCTTCCCGACGAAGACGCAGAACAGCGCCGGGATCAGTACGAGCGCCGCGATCGGCGACATCTTCTTCATCATGATCAGGACCAGGAAGGTCGCGATCATGGCGAAGCCGAGGATGGTCAACATGAGTGGATACCTAACGTTCGCCCTTGAACTCCCACCGGAGTCGGCAGTGCGATGACGTTAGGACCCGTCAAGTGGCGTTAACAAGACGTTGACGTGCGAGCAATAAGCGCAAAACTCCAGGTCACGGCCTTGCGATCAATTCGACGGGCACTCCGTTGAGTACCGCGTTGCCTGACAGCGGGTCCAGGAGGGTGCCGTCGAGCAGCTGGTTCACGTTGACACCGGGGTCCTGGGCCGCGTGTCGCATACGGGTGCCGGGGCGGTCGTGGCCCCAGCCGTGCGGGAGGCTCACCACACCCCGGCGCACGGTGTCGGTGATCTCCACGGGGGCGGTCACCGCTCCCCCGGCGCCCTTGATCCCGACCGGCTGCCCGTCGACGAGCCCGAGGCCGTCCGCGTCCTCGGGGTGGATGTGCAGGGTGCAGCGGTTGGTGCCGCCGGTGAGGGCGGGGACGTTGTGCATCCAGCTGTTGTTGGAGCGCAGGTGCCTGCGGCCGATCAGGACGAGTCCGTCGGGCTCGCGCAGCAGGGCCTCGCGCAGCCGGGGCAGGTCGTCGGCGATCGGCTGCGGCAGCAGTTCGACCTTGCCGCTCCTGGTCTTCAGGGGCTGCGGCAGCCGGGACCTGAGCGGCCCGAGGTCGATGCCGTGCGGATGCGCGAGCAGCTCGGTGAGGCTCAGCCCGTCCGGTCGTACGCCGAAGCCGTCGCCGTAGGGACCGAGGCGCAGCATCATGTCGAGCCGCCGCTCGGGACCGCTGTCGCCGGCGAGCAGGCCCGCCAGTTCCTGGGCGTCCCGGCCGTGCACGGGCGAGTGGGCGTCCTTGACGGCCTTGCCGAGGGTCTGGCCGATGACCAGGTCGTCGACCGCGGACGGGTCGGCGCCGTGCATGCCGGTCGCGGCGAGGATCAACCGGGCGAAGATCTCCGTCTCCGCCATCCGGCCGGGCTCCAGCGGGACGGCGGGGCGGCTGAAGCGGACCTGGTTGCGGACGGCGAGGGTATTGAACGCGAAGTCGTGGTGCGGGCTCTGGGAGGGCGGGGGCGGCGGCAGCACGACGTGGGCGTGGCGCGAGGTCTCGTTGAGGTAGGGGTCGACGCTGACCATGAAGTCGAGCGCGCCGAGGGCCTTGTCGAGCCGGTCGCCGTCGGGGGCGGAGAGCACGGGGTTGGCCGCGGCCACGACGAGCGCCCGGATCGGCTCGCCCTCCGCGGTCGCGGTGTCGATCTCCTCGGCGAGCGCGGACAGCGGCAACTCGCCCTTGGCCTCCGGGTGTCGGCTCACCCGCGAGTGCCAGCGCCCGAGGGAGAACCCGTGGCTGGGTCCGGCGGGCCGGGGTGTCCGGTCGGTGGCCGCCTGCGGGAAGAGGGCGCCGCCGGGCCGGTCGAGGTTGCCGGTGAGGATGTTGAGCACGTCGACGAGCCAGCTCGCGAGGGTGCCGTGCGGGACCGTGCAGCTGCCGATACGGCCGTATACGGCGGCCGTCGGGGCGGCGGCGAGTTCGCGGGCGAGGGCGCGCGTCGCCTCGGCCTCCACATCGCAGGCCGCGGCTACGGCCTCGGGGGTGAAGTCCCGTACGGCCGCCCGCAGTTCGTCGAGGCCGAGGAGATGCGGGGCCAACTCGCCCGTGTCCACGAGGTCTTCCTCGAAGAGGACGTGTGCCATCGCCGCGAGGAGCAGCGCGTCGGTGCCGGGCCGGATCGCGATGTGCCGGTCGGCGAGCTTGGCGGTGCGGGTGCGGCGGGGGTCCACGACGGTGAGGGTGCCGCCGCGGGCCTTGAGCGCCTTGAGCTTGCCGGGGAAGTCGGGGGCGGTGCACAGACTCCCGTTCGATTCGAGGGGGTTGGCGCCGAGGAGCAGCAGGTGGTCGGTATGGTCCAGGTCCGGGACCGGGATCGCGTTGGCGTCGCCGTAGAGCAGTCCGCTGGAGACGTGCTTGGGCATCTGGTCGACCGTGGAGGCGGTGAAGACGCTCCGGGTGCCGAGTCCGGCAAGCAGCACGGGCGGGTAGAGGGCGCCGGCCACGGTGTGGACGTTGGGGTTGCCGAGGACGATCCCGACGGAGTTCGCGCCGTACCCGTCCACGACGCCCCGGAGGCCGGCGGCGACCGCGTCGAAGGCCTCCTCCCAGGTGGCCTCGCGCAGCTCGCCGTCCCGGCGCACGAGCGGGGTGCGCAGTCGGTCGGGGTCCCCGTCGACGGCCCCGAAGGAGGCCCCCTTCGGGCAGATGAAGCCCTTGCTGAACACGTCGTCACGGTCCCCGCGGGCACCGGTGACCCGGACCCCCTCGACGGTGAGCGTCAGGCCGCAGGTGGCCTCGCACAGGGGGCAGATACGCAGGGCGGTGCGGGACACGGGTCCTCCCGGGGCAGCGGTGCCTGTCCCGGGTGAGCATACCGACCGGTATGGACGGAGGGGAGACCCGCAAGGGGGTGAGGTCGGAAATCCGCGAGCCGCTAGTCGAGCACCCGGGCCAGATACGCCCGCAGCATCTCCCGGGCCTCCTGGATGATCCGCTCGTCGCCCTCGGGGGCCATCCGGAAGGCCAGGTGGACGAGGGTGTCGGCGGTCTCGACGGCGATGAGGAAGGTGCGGCGGAGGTCGTCGTCCGGTTCCCGGGAGAGGTAGCCGGAGAGCAGCTCGGTGAGGCGGTCGGCGACGCGGTGGTTGGGCTCGGCGTGGCGGGCGCCGACCGGGATCTGGTTGCCGAAGTCGACGAGGGAGAAGCCGGGTGCGGTGCGCTTCATGGCCAGGTACTCGTCCAGGACGACGTCCATGGCCGTGCGCCAGCCGCCCTCGCCGGTCTGCTCCAGGCGGCCGGTGACGCGGTCGGTGAAGCGCTCCAGGTTGCGCTGGGCGAGGGCGTCCGCCATCTGCCGCTTGTTGCCGAAGAAGCGGTACACCGAGCCGATGGGGACACCGGCGCGCAGGGCGACGGCCCGGGTGCTCAGGTCGTCGTAGCCGACCTCGTCGAGGAGGTCGGCGCAGGCGTCGAGGATTCTGGTCAGCCGTTCGGCGCTGCGCCGCTGCACGGGGGCGCGGCGAAGCGAGGTCGCTTGGGGCACGGGCTTCATGATGCCTTTCCGCCGTGGTCCGGTGAACCCCGCCACCCGGTACCGGGCCGGGGGCCTGTGACGCTCATCGCCCACCGCCGGGGTTCGCCGTGAGGTGGGCGTGCGTGACGGGGTGGCGGGGGCTTGCTCCCTCGACGCCCGCTCCCTCGGCGCTTGCTCCGTCGGGGCTCACGCCGGCCGGGGCTGCCGAGATCCCGCGCTCGCCCCCTGCGGACCGCGCCCCCGAGATCCCGCCCGCACTCCCCGCGGACCGCGTCCCAAGGGCCCCGTCCCGCGTACTCCCCGTCGCCTGCGGCTCCGAGGCCGTGACGTCGGCCGTGCTCTCCACCGGGTCGCCGTCCACGGCCCAGACCGTGCCGTCGTCGGCGTAGAGGCGGGCGGTGACCTTGTGGGTGCCCTGCGGGACGTAGCCGGACGCGAGGCGGTAGGCGGGGGCGCGCAGGGTGGTGACGGGGCTGTCGTCCACGAAGACGACGGCGACACCGCGGCCGGAGACCGCCTTGGCCTTGGCTCCGGCGGGCGAGAAGGCGAAGTTCTCGACGGTCAGCCGTACGGACCAGCCCTCGTCCGTGTCGGGCTGCACCTCTATGCCGACCTCGGGGGCGTTCTTCTTGTCCACCTCGCGGTAGTGCCGCCCCTCGTGGTCGGTGTCGTCGAGGACCTTGCCCACCGGTGAGACCGACTGCCCTTCCTTGTGCTCCTGTGCCCCACTGGTGCCACAGCCCGCGGATCCGGTCACCAGCACGACACAGACCGCGAGCGCGGCAAGGAGTCCCCGCGTCCACGACATGACCCGGAGCGTAGAACACAGGTCCGACACCGCGAATCCCCCTGGGGTCTGGTTCTCGTCCTCCTCCCTGAGGAGGTCAGGGCGGCGGAATCGGTTCCACGGGCCGGCCCCTTGCGCCCGCGAAACCTCATTCCTATGGTGTTCCATAGGAATCGGACCGCAAGGGAGCGACCATGAGCGGGGACCCGCGGAAGACCGCCGAGGGCTTGACCTACCTCACCGGTTTCGGCAACGAACACGCCTCGGAGGCCGTACCGGGTGCCCTGCCGGAGGGCCGCAATGCCCCGCAGCGCGCCCCTCTGGGCCTGTACGCGGAGCAGCTCAGCGGTACGGCGTTCACCGAACCTCGGGCCCACAACCGCCGCTCCTGGCTCTACCGGATCCGCCCGTCCGCCGCGCACCCGGCGTTCACGCACACCCACAATGGCTGGATCCGTACGGCCCCCTTCACCGAGTCGGTCCCGGACCCCAACCGGCTGCGCTGGAACCCGCTGCCGGACCCCGCGGAGGGCACCGACTTCCTGGCCGGCCTGTGGACCCTCGGCGGCAACGGCGACGTCACCCAGCGCACCGGCATGGCCGTGCACCTGTACCACGCGACCGACTCCATGGACCGCGTCTTCAGCGACGCCGACGGCGAGCTGCTGATCGTCCCGGAGCACGGCGGACTGCTGCTGCGCACCGAGTTCGGGCTGCTGCATGTGGAGCCGGGACATGTCGCGCTGATCCCTCGTGGGGTCCGCTTCCGTGTGGAGCTGCTGGACGAGTCGGCCCGCGGTTATGTGTGCGAGAACTACGGCGCCCCCTTCCAGCTCCCCGACCTCGGCCCGATCGGCGCCAACGGCCTGGCCAACGCCCGCGACTTCCGGGCCCCGGTCGCCGCGTACGAGGACGTCGAGGGACCGGTCGAGGTCGTCAGCAAGTTCTGCGGCAACCTCTGGACCGCGACCTACGACCATTCCCCGCTCGACGTCGTCGCCTGGCACGGCAACCATGTGCCGTACGTCTACGACCTGCGGCGCTTCAACGTCATCGGCAGCATCTCGTACGACCATCCCGACCCGTCGGTCTTCACCGTGCTGACGTCCCCGTCGGACACCCCGGGCCTGGCCGGTGTCGACTTCGTGGTCTTCGCGCCGCGCTGGCTGGTCGGCGAGGACACCTTCCGGCCGCCGTACTTCCACCGGAACGTGATGAGCGAGTACATGGGCCTGATCGAGGGGGCGTACGACGCCAAGGCCGAGGGCTTCGTGCCCGGCGGCGGCTCGCTGCACAACATGATGTCGGCGCACGGACCGGACCGGGAGACGTTCGACCGGGCGAGCGCGGCCGAGCTGAAGCCGCAGAAGGTCGACGACGGGCTCGCGTTCATGTTCGAGACACGGTGGCCGGTGACGCTCACCGCGCACGCGGCCCAGGCGGACCACCTCCAGCGGCACTACGACGACGTGTGGCGGGGCCTGGAACGCCACTTCCGCCCGTTGCACTGACCGCCGCGCGAAAGGTACGGATAGCCCGTGACCTCCTTCGCCCCGGACTCGATCGTCCTGAACCGCAAGCTGCCGCTCTGGTACCAGGTGTCGCAGTCCCTGCGCGCCTCGATACTCGGCCGCTCCCCCCAGGACCCGCTCCGCCTGCCCACCGAGGAACAGCTCGCCGGGCACTACGGGGTGAGCGTGCTGACCATGCGGCAGGCGCTCAAGGAGCTGGAGGACGAGGGGCTGATCACCCGCCACCGCCGCCGGGGCACCTTCATCGAGCCGGACGCGCTCAGGGGCGCCCCGGTCCGGCTGCTCGGCTCGGTGGACGCGATCGTGGCCCAGCAGTCCGGCATGACGACCGAGCTGCTGGAGCACGGCAAGTCACCCGTGCCGCCCGAACTCGCCGAGTACTTCCCGGAGTCGGACGAGGTGGCGTCGTACCACCGCCTGCGCAGCGAGGAGAAGACGGGCGAGCCGACCAACCACGCCCGCAACTACGTCCGTCCCGAGGTAGCCGCGCGCATCGACCCCGCCGACCTGGTGCGCTGGCCGATGACCAAGGTGCTGCGGGACGTCGTCGGGGCGGACATCAGCCGCATCACGGACACGGTGGAGGCCCGGCTGGCCGATCCGGAGACCGCCCGGCTGCTCCAGGTCCCGCTGCTCAGCCCGATCCTGCACTACACGGGGGTCACGTACGACACGGACGGGCGGGTGCTGGACGCGGCGGTGATCCACTATCGGGGGGACCGGTTCTCCTTCACGGTGACGCTGGACGCCACGTAGGTGCTCCGCGGGGAAGCACGTCACACGCCCGCGGGCCCGGTGGGGGCCGATCGCGCCGTTCCCCGCGCCCCTTCGGGTCGCTCGACACGTCGTACGATGCCCAGCGTGACGCACGACGACGCTCCGCCGCTGGCGGACCTCATGCCGTGGTCCGTCGCACCGCCGCGGCTCGGCCGGGGGTGGCCGACGGGGCCCGACGCGGCCTCCCTGAAAGCCCGTTGGGACGCCCTGCTGAAGGCCGAGGGGCCCGACCGGGAGGCCCTGTTCGAGCCGACGCGCTCGCGGACCCTGCGGTCGGCGGTCGGGCAGCTGCCGGGGCAGCCGGGCGGCACCGAGCGGCTCGCGCGCGCCTCCGGCCCCTGTCCGGAGCCGGTGCGGGTGCTGCACGCGCCCTTCGACGAGCAGTGGCTGATCCCGGACCACCGGCTGATCGACGCGGCCCGGCCGGAGTTGTGGCGGGTGGCGGACGAGCACCAGGTGTTCGTGGTGGAGACGCCCACGGACTCCCCCGACCGCCTCCAGCTCCTCGCGACCTCCCTGCTCCCCCTGCTGCGCCCCCGCCGCGTCCGCCCGCTGTACCGCCGCCCTGGCGGCACGGAACCGAATCTGGCGCCGGGGCTCCTGGAACACCTGAGGGCCCGGCTCGGGATCGCGGTGGAGCCGCTGGACGTGCTCGCCTGGATCCTCGCCGTGACCCGCCCCGACCTCACCGTCCCGCTCACCGGGGACCCCGAACTCTGGTCCCGGGGCGTCGAGTCGGGGCACCGCGCGCTCTGGCTGATGCGTCGGCACGGCGACCGTCCGAAGCTGCCCGGAGGCCGTCGCCCGTACGTCCGCGCGCCCCTGCCCGCCCGTCCCGTGGCCCTGGACTACGACCGCGACGAGCAGGCCCTGCTGCTGGACGAGGGCCGTATCTCCCCGGTGCCGCCCGCCGCCTGGGACTTCGAGGCGGACGGGGTACGGGTGCTGGAGCAGTGGTTCACGAGCCGGATCGCGGACGCCGAGCCCGGCACGCTGGCGGCGATCCGCCCGGCGACCTGGCCGCAGACGTGGACGTCGGAACTCCTGGAGCTGATCACGGTCCTGGCCCTGCTGGCGGAACTGCGGCCCCTGCGGGACGAGTTGACGTCCCCGGTCACGACGGCCGGCCTGCGCGCGGCGGGTGTGCTCCCGGCGCCGGAGTCCGCACACCGGCCGGCCTCGGTGCTGGACGGGCACGAGGAGGGGCCGGAGGGGCAGTTGGCGCTGATCTAGGGTCTGGGCTCGAAACCGTCCAGCACCCGCCCGAGCATCCGCTCGAACACGGCGTCCAGATCGATCGGCCCCGCGTCCTCCATGAACGACGCCGCCAGTCGCGGATACGCCCCCGACGCCACCTGACCGCCCAGATACGCGATCCGCACCGCGTTCTCCTGCTCCTCCGACCACGGCAACGACCGCACCCGCTCGGCCGTCGACAGCTCGTTGGAGACGTACGTCGTCACACACCCGTTCAGCATCGCGACCAGCTCGATCTTCGTGCCGGAGGGGGCGTCCAGCGGGTCGAGGCAGGCGAGGCAGTGCTCCAGGTAGCGCAGGGCGTTGGGGCTGAAGCCGTAGACCCCCGACATCAGCCGCACCATCCAGGCGTGCCGGTGCATGAGCGCCTTGGTCTGGCGCGCGTTGCGCAGCATGTCGACCCGCCAGTCACCGGTCGGCGCGAAGAGTTCGTGCTCCCCGCTGACCGCGTCCACCATCAGCTCGTACAGGTCCTCCTTGCGGGGGACGTAGTTGTACAACGACATCGTCCCGCAGCCGAGTTCGGCCGCGACCTGCCGCATCGACACCGCGTCGAGACCGCCCGCGTCCGCCAGCCGCACCGCCGCCGCCGCGATGTCCGCCCTGGTGAACGCGGGTTTCGGCCCACGCCCGGTCCGCTCGGGACGTGCCCAGATCACTTCGGGTACGGCCGCCTTGCCCGCCATCGATCATCACCTCGGCCACCATCCTAGTTACGTACAGCGTACGTAGTGCGCTATGGTCGCGCCATGACTTCTACGTACGCTGTACTTAGTGAAGGTCTGGAGAAGCGGTTCGGGGAGGTCCATGCCCTGCGCGGGCTCGATCTCGCGGTCGCTCCGGGCACGGTCTGCGGCATCCTCGGCCCCAACGGCGCCGGCAAGACGACGGCCGTACGGCTGTTGACCACGCTGCTGCGGCCGGACGCCGGCTCGGCGCGGGTCGCCGGGCACGACCTCGTCCGGGAGCCCGAGGCGGTACGCCGCGACATCGCCGTCACCGGGCAGTACGCGTCGGTCGACGGGGACCTCACCGGACGGCAGAACCTGCGCCTGTTCGCCCGGCTGCACCGGGTGCGCGGACCGGCCGAGCGGGCCGCCGAGCTGCTGGAGCGCTTCGGTCTCACCGAGGCCGCCGACCGTCCCGCGTCCACCTGGTCGGGCGGGATGCGCCGCCGCCTGGACCTCGCCGCGAGCCTGATCCGCCGCCCGGAGATCCTGTTCCTGGACGAGCCGACGACCGGCCTGGACCCGGCCGGCCGCAACCTGATCCGGGACGCCGTACGCGGTCTCACCGCGGACGGCACGACCGTGCTGCTGACCACGCAGTACCTGGAGGAGGCCGACCAACTCGCCGATGACATCGCCCTGGTGGACAAGGGGCGGGTCGCGCACACGGGGTCGCCGTCCCAGCTCAAGGCGATCATCGGGGCGCATGTCGAGATCGTCGTCGCGGACCCGGACGTCCTCGGCAAGGCGGCCGGGGTCCTCGACCAACTCACGGGCGGGGAACCGTCGTTCGACCACGACCGGCACGCGGTCGGCGCGGTCACCCGGGACACCACGCTCACCCTGCCGCGTCTGGTGCGTGAACTGGACGCGGCGGGCGTGCCGTTGCTCGACGCGAGCATCCGGCCGCCGACCCTCGACGACGTCTTCCTGCGCCTGACCGAGGAGGTCGCGGCATGAGCACACTGGCCTACGACGGCACCGCGATGCTGGGCCGTCAGCTGCGGCGGGTCCGGAACAACCCGGGGCTGCTGATCCTGACCCAGACCATGCCGATCACCATGCTGCTGTTCTTCGGCTACGTGTTCGGCAGCGCGCTGGCGATGCCGGGCGAGGTGTACCGGACCTTCCTGGTGCCGGGGCTGCTGGTGGCGACGGCGGCGAACGGGATCATGACCGGGATGTTCCAGGCCGCCCAGGACGTCCACCGGGGTGTGACGGACCGGCTGCGCACCCTGCCGATCAGCCGGTCCGCCGTACCGTTGGGGCAGTCAGTGGCGGACGTGGCGGTCACCGCCATCGGCACCGTGCCGTTCCTGCTGGTGGGGCTCGCGGTGGGCTGGCGGATCGAGGGGTCCGCGCTCCAAGCGGCGGGCGCCGTCGGGCTGTTGCTGCTGTTCCGGTTCGCCACGACGTGGATCGGGATCTTCCTCGGCCTGCTCACCCGGAGCGAGGAGGCCTCGGGTCAGCTGGGCGGCGCGACCTTCATGCTGCCGCTGCTGTCCAACGCGTACATCCCGACCGAGGGGCTGCCCGGCTGGCTGCGCACCCTTGCCGAGTGGAACCCGATCAGCGCGGTGACCACGGCCCTGCGGGATCTGTTCGGGAACGCGCCCGTGCCGGAGGGGGCCGCCTGGCCGGTGGCCCATCCGGTCGCCGGGTCACTGCTGTGGTGCGCGGTGCTGCTCGCGGTCTTCGCGCCGCTCGCGGTACGCCGGTACGCGCGCGGAGAGGGCTGAACCCCTGGTGCCGGGAGGGGAGTTCGGGCCCTGCCGGGGTCCGGGCCGACCTCGGAGGCGCGCATGACGAAGGTGTGACGTACGGGGAGGCCGAGCCGGGGATCACGCCCCGCGCTCGGCCGACTCACCTGGCGCGTGCCGCGTGCCGTGGGGATGACGGACCGGATCGCAGCACGACACCGGGCGGCAAGGGCTCAGCGCCCGCCGAACAGCGAACGGCGCAGTCGGCGCAGCGGCGCGAACAGCGAGACGCGGCGGACCCGCGCACCCCTGTCGCTGCGCTCCTGCTTGGTGGTGTCCCGTGCGGTCAGCTCCAGCATGAGCGATGTCGCCTCCGCCGTCTCACGCTGTGGGACCGCCGGCCCCGACAGCACCGAGAGATGGCGGTCGAGGCGCGAACTGGTCGCGCTGCTCCCGCAGGTGATCGCAGGGACCCTCGCCCTGCGCACTGTTATCTGTTCCATGTCACTCCCCACCCGTACGAGTCCACCCGGCCCGGGCAGGTTAACCCTATCGCCCCGTTGGGGCACACGTGTATCGGCGTCACAGGATTCACCTTCCCCGTAAGGGTGTTGACGACCCCTCTTTGATTACTCTCCGAATCCAACCGATTTCAGGGCGAGTTGGACAACCGGCTGTGTAGTGGGTTGCGGAGAGCCACCATCCGGCTCGACCGTCACAGCGAGTGATGTCGCGGACTTGTCGAGACCGGTCGCGACCAAGGGCGTGTCGGAGGCGAACAGCCCCAGGGAGCGCGGTTGCTCGTTGGGGCGCATGAGCCACAGTTGGCGCACGCGTCCGCTCGGGGGCGCGCTGTACCCGCTCAGGGTGACGACCGCGCGCCCCTCCGATGCGGAGGCCACCACTCCGATACTTCGGCCCTGTGCGTCCTGTCCCCGGGTCGCGAGCGCGTCCGCGGCCTGGAGAACGTGGGCGATCTCACTGGCCTGGGCCTTCTGCGCGTCCAGTTCGTCCTGGGTCCGGTTGGCCTGGACGGCGAACAGGGAGGCGACGACGAGAGCCGCGGCGGCGGTCGCCGTCGCGAAGGGCACGAACAGCGGACGCCGCTGCCGCACCCTGGGCGGCGGCTGGGCACCCCACACATGGGGCGGAAGCTGCGACTTGCGGGCACGGACCGGCTCACGCTGCCGGGCGGACTCGCGCTGCCGGGCAGGTTCGCGCTGCCGCGCGGGCTCCCGCTGCCAGTTCGACTCCCGCAGCGGGGACGGCTCCTGCGGAGTCGCGCGTACGGCGGCCAGCACCCGGTCGCGCATCGCGGGCGGCGCGGGGGCGACCGTGGACCAGGCGAGCCGGATGGCGTCCTCGGACAGCGCCCGCACCTCGGCTGCACAGCTGTCGCAGTCCTTGAGATGCCGCTCGAAGCGGACCCGCTCGGCGGGCTCCAGCGCGTCCAGGGCATAAGGGGCCGCGAGGGAGTGGAGGTCCTCGCGGCGGAACCGGTCACGCAGGCTCATGCGACACCTCCCAGGCACTCGCGCAGCCGGGTCAGTCCGTCGCGCATCCGTGTCTTCACCGTGCCCAGCGGCAGGGAGAGCCGCTCGGCCACTTCACGGTACGTGTAGCCGTCGTAGTAGGCGAGCGTCACCGACTGGCGCTGAAGCTCGGTGAGGCGTTCCAGGCAGCGGCGCACCCACTCCCGTTCCAGGCCCGCCTCGACCTCCTCGGTCACCTGGTCGAAGGCGGTGTGGTGGGCCCGGCGGGCCTCGCGCTGCTCCCGCTCACCCGCCGCGCGGGCACTGCGCACCCGGTCGACGGCGCGCCGGTGGGCGAGGGTGAGGATCCAGGACAGGGCGGTGCCCCGGCGTGGGTCGAACCGCGCGGCGGACCGCCAGAGTTCGAGCAGCACTTCCTGGGACACCTCCTCCGACTGCGCGGGATCGCGCACCACTCGCCGTACGAGACCGAACACCGGCCCGGCCACGAGCCCGTACAGCTCCTCGAATGCCTTCTGGTCCCCACCCGCCACGAGCACCAGAAGCTCGTCCGCTTCCAACTCGCCGCCCCCTCCCGCAAAGCCGCACCTGGGCCGTCCCGTCCCATGAGGTATTCGCAACGAACTCACCTTCGGATGGGGTCTGAGCCTGTGTCACCTCCGCCTGGCCACAGAGATGCACAGGCTCATACGGATCAGAGGGCCGAAAACGCGGGTCGAGCAGCGAAAAAGAAGTTTTGAGATTCGACCAATCCGGCCCGACCCCCACTCCGAATCCTCCAGCGTCAGGCAAGTTGGACTGAGGACGGACGGCATGACACCTATCTCCAGGAGCGGCTCGGGACGCAGGAGTCTCGCGACCCTCATATGTGGTGCGCTGGCCGCCGGGGGGCTCGCAGCCGCCGGCGTCGTCGCGCTGGAACCGGGGGCGGCCTCCGCCTCCAGTCACCGGGAGGCCCCGCTCATCTCGGGCGACCCGCAGTACGACAACACGGACGTGTACGCGTTCGTCAGCCCCGACAAGCCCGACTCGACGACGATCGTGGCCAACTGGATCCCGTTCGAGGAGCCCGGGGGCGGGCCGAACTTCTACCAGTTCGCCGAGGACGCGCAGTACGACCTCCACATCGACAACAACGGTGACGGACAGGGCGACCTGCTCTACCGCTTCACCTTCAAGACGCACATCAAGAACAAGAAGTCGTTCCTGTACAACACCGGCGTGGTCGAGAGCCTCGACGACCCGGACCTCAACGTCACGCAGACGTACGACATCGAGCTCTTCAAGCTGAAGAACCAGAATGTCCAGTACAAGACGAAGGTCGCCGACGACATCCCGGTGGCCCCGTCGAACGTCGGCAAGGCGTCCATGCCGAACTACGAGAAGCTGCGCGACCAGGCGGTCTACAAGCTTCCCGGCGACTCGACGTCCTTCGCCGGCCAGGCCGACGACCCGTTCTTCGCCGACCTGCGCGTCTTCGACCTGCTGTACGGCGGGAACCTCACCGAGGTCGGCAACGACACGCTCAAGGGCTACAACGTCAACTCGATCGCCCTCCAGGTGCCGACGGACATGATCACCGAGTCCTCGCACCAGCCGATCGTGGGCATCTGGTCGACGACCCAGCGCAAGAACGCGCAGGGCTACTACTCCCAGGTCTCGCGCCTCGGCAACCCGTTGGTCAACGAGGTCGTCAACCCGCTCAAGGACAAGGACAAGTTCAACGCGTCCTCGCCGTGGGACGACGCCCAGTTCCTGAAGAACGTGACCAACCCCGAGCTGCCGAAGCTCATCGAGGCGATCTACAAGATCAAGGCGCCGGCCGAGCCCCGCAACGACCTCGTGGACGTGTTCCTGAAGGGCGTCAAGGGACTGAACCAGCCGCCGCACGTGCGGCCCGCGGAGGAGCTGCGCCTCAACACGTCCATCAAGCCCACCGATTCTCCGAAGCGGCTCGGTGTGCTTGATGGCGACAACGCCGGGTTCCCGAACGGGCGTCGGCTCACCGACGACGTGATCGACGCCTCGCTCCAGGTCGTCGAGGGCGAGCTGGTCGGCTCGAAGAACGACCTGGGTGACGCGGTCGACAAGAACGACAAGGACTTCGAGAAGTCGTTCCCGTACGTCGCGCTGCCGACCGAGGGGTCCCGCGGACCGCTGGCCAAGGGCACGAGCGGCGGGAACGACGTCCGCAACCAGCTCGGCGACGCGCTGTCCCCGGCCGGTGCGTCCGGGTCGAACAACATGACGCTGATCGCCGGGTCCGCGGGCGCGGGTGCGGCCGGGATCGTGCTGATCGGGGCGGCGCTGATGTGGTGGCGCCGGATGCGGCGACGGGCGTACTAGTCACCGCCGACCGCCCGTAGTCACCCCCTTGCTGGCGCGGCCTGCGCGTACTCATCCCCCACGGTGCAGGCCGCGCCGCAGTTCACGATCACGAGACGAAACACGAGACGAAACAGGAGAGGGCATGTCCGGGTCTACGACCGACAGCGCAGCCGAGAACGAGCACGACGGATCGTCGGAGACCGTGGAGCCCTCTGCTCAGACCGATTCCGCTCAAGCCGAATCCACTCAGGCCGACTCCGCGCAGGCGGAATCCGCTCAGACCGACTCCGCTCAGCCCGACGAGGAGAAGGTCGCCGCCGTGCGGCGGGTCGGAGAGGCCGGGCGGCGGTGGCGGGCCGCTCAACTCGCCGGGTGCGCGGCGCTGTTGGCCGTCGCGCTGACCGGCGGGTCGATCGCCTTCGGGGCGCTGCGGGACGGCGGCACCGCCACCGTCGCCAGTTCGTCCTCGGCGGTCTCCCCCGGGCTCATGGCCAGTGGGGACCTGGACGCGAGCATCAAGGCGATCCAGGTTCATCTGCGCAGCCAGCCCAAGGACTTCGGGAGCTGGGCGACCCTCGGGCTCGCCTATGTCGAGCAGGCGCGGACCAAGGGTGACCCGTCGCGCTATCCGCAGGCCCAGCAAGCCCTGGAGAAGTCACTGAAGTTGAAGGCGGACAACGAGCAGGGGCTCGCCGGTCTGGCCGCGCTGGCCGCGGCCCGGCACGACTTCAAGGACGCCCTCACGTACGCCGACAAGACCCTCAAGCAGAACCCCTACGACGACCGCGCCCTGTCCTCCCGGATCGACGCCCTCGTCGAACTCGGCCGCTACGACGAGGCGTCGAAGGCGGCCGACCTCGCGGACGAACGGCGGCCCGGCATCCCGGTGTTCACCCGGTACGCCTACGTCCACGAGCTCCGCGGCGACGTACGCACCGCCCGGACCGTCCTGGAGCAGGCCCTGTCCACCGCGACCACCCCGGGAGACATCTCATACGTGGCCACCGCTCTGGGCCAACTCGCCTGGAACCAGGGCGACTACGACACGGCCCTGACCGACTACGCCCGCGCTCTCGCCGCCGACGACACCTACCTTCCGGCGCTGGAGGGCAGGGCCCGCGCGCAGGCCGCGAGCGGGGACCGGGCGGCCGCGATCAAGGGCATGGAGAACGTCGTCTCCCGGTATCCGCTGCCCCAACCGCTCGTCGAGCTCGGCGAGTTGTACGAGGACCGCGGCGCCGACGGCGACAAGGCGAAGGCCAGGGACCAGTACGCGCTGGTCGACGCCTGGATCGCGCTCGCCCGGGCCAACGGCGTCAACGCCGACCTGGACACCGCGCTCGCCGCCGCCGACCACGGCGACAAGGCCTCCGCGCTGAAGGCCGCCCGCGCCGAGTGGGCCCGCCGGCACACCGTGCACACCGCGGACGCCCTCGCGTGGGCGCTGCACGTCAACGGCCGGGACAAGGAGGCCCTGCCGTACGCCCGGCAGGCCACCGCCACCGGCTACCGCAACGCCTCCTTCCTCTACCACCGCGGGATCATCGAGCGCGCCGCGGGAGACGAGAAGGCGGCCCGGACACACCTCACCGCCGCCCTGAAGCTGAACTCCGGTTTCTCCCCGCTCGGTGCCCGCGAGGCCCGCAAGGCACTGAAGGAGATGGCCCGTTGAAGCCCCGCCGTCTGTTCGCGTCCCTCACGGCCGTCCTGACGGCGGCTTGTGCGCTCGCGCTGCTCCCTTCCAGCAGCGCGAGCGCCCACCCTCTCGGCAACTTCACCGTCAACCGCTACGACGGTCTCGTCGCCGCCCCCGGTCAGCTCCGCGTCGACCATGTCGAGGACCTCGCCGAGATCCCGGCCACCCAGGCCAAGCCGGACATCGAGAAGCTCGGCATGACCGAGTGGGCCGCGCAGCGCTGCCAGAAGGCGGCGGAGGGCGGCAAGGTCACCGTGGACGGCCGTGCGGTCGCCCTCACGGTCAGGAGCAGCGAGGCGCGGGTGCGTCCCGGTCAGGCCGGGCTCGACACCCTGCGCGTGCAGTGCCGGCTGACCGCCCCGCTGCCCGAGGACGCCACCGTCGCCCTCGGCTTCCACAGCGCGGGCACCGACACCGGCCCCGGCTGGCGCGAGATCACCGCGCGCGGCGACCGGACGACGCTCGCGAAGTCGGACGTACCGACGAAGTCGATCTCGAACGAACTGACCAGGTATCCGCAGGAGTTGCTCTCCTCCCCCGCCGACACGGTGACCGCCTCGCTGCGGGTGCGGCCCGGCGGCCCCGCTCTCGCCGAGGAACAGTCGGACGCGCCCGCCGCCTCGGTGCTGCCCCGCGGCGCCGACCGCTGGACCCGCGCCCTGGACTCCCTGGTCGCCCGCCAGCACCTCAGCGTCGGGTTCGCCGCGCTGGCCCTGCTCATCGCGGTGGTCCTGGGCGCCATGCACGCGCTGGCCCCGGGCCACGGCAAGACCCTGATGGCCGCGGTGGCGGCGGCGCGCGGCGGCAAGGCCCGGATGAAGGACGTCCTGCCGCTGGCCGCCTCCGTCACGGTCACCCACACCCTGGGCGTGGTCGCCCTGGGCCTCCTGGTCACGGCCGGCTCGGCGGCGGCACCCTCGGTGATCGCGTGGCTGGGCATCGCGAGCGGCGTGATGGTGACCGCGGCGGGCGTGACACTGCTGCGCCGGGCGCTGCGCAACCAGAAGCACGGGCACGGACACAGCCACGGGCACGGGCACGGGCACGGTGACAGCGGCGGCCATCCGCACAGCCACGATCACGACCACGGCCACTCGCATCCGCACCCCCACCCGCACCCGCACCCGCACGGCCCCAGCGGCCACACCCACGACCACGATCACGAAGAGGCCGAGGACCGCCCCCTGGTCCTGGCGGCCGCCCACGCGGAACCGGCCCGGGCCGCCACCAAGACCCGCGCTCACGCGCACACCCGCCATCACGACCACGGGCACGACCACACCCACGACCACCCCCATCCCCATCCCCACGCTCACCCCCACACCCTGGAACACACCCACGGCGGCTTCACCCACACCCACGCCGTCGCCCCCACCATCCGCGGCACGATCCTGCTCGGCTTCGCCGGCGGCCTCGTGCCCAGCCCCTCCGCCGTCGTCGTGCTCGTCGGCGCCGCCGCGCTCGGGCAGGCCTGGTTCGGTCTGCTGCTCGTCGTGGCGTACGGCGTCGGACTCGCCCTCACCCTGACCGCGGCCGGCTTCGCCGTCGTCAGGCTGGGTAGCGGAGTCACACGGGTGCTGGACCGCCGCCCCCGTCTCGCGGCGAGCCCGATGACCGCCCTGGTGCGCAGGACCGCGCCCCTGATGTCGGCGTTCGTCGTGGTGGCCCTCGGGGCGGGATTGGTACTCAAGGGGGCGGCATCCGCACTCGGCTGAGCTACTTTTGTGAGGAAATCATGCGAAGTCGAGCGGAGTGCGAAGTGGGGGACGTCCGTGTCCGAAGAACCGGGCAGTGAGCGACTGATCGCGGGCCGCTACCGGCTCCTGTCCCCGCTCGGCGAGGGCGGCATGGGAACCGTGTGGCGCGCCCGTGACGAGGTCCTGCACCGCGAGGTCGCCGTCAAGGAGGTGCGCGCGCCCCACGGACTGCCGACGCACGAGATCGAGCGGATGTACGCCCGCCTCGAACGCGAGGCCTGGGCGGCGGCGCGGGTGGCGAACCGGAACGTGGTGACCGTGTACGACGTGGCCGCCGAGGACGGCCGCCCGTGGGTCGTGATGGAGCTGGTGCGCGGTATCTCGCTGGCCGAACTGCTGGACGCGGAGGGCCCGTTGAGCCCGCAGCGGACCGCGCACATCGGTGCCGAGGTGCTGTCCGCGCTGCGGGCCGCGCACGAGGCCGGGGTGCTGCACCGGGATGTGAAGCCGGCCAACGTCCTGCTGTCCAACGACGGCCGTGTGGTCCTCACCGACTTCGGGATCGCCCAGGTGGAGGGCAGTTCGGCGCTCACGATGACCGGCGAGGTCATCGGCTCGCCCGAATTCCTCGCCCCGGAGCGGGCGTTGGGCCGTACGCCCGGCCCGGAGTCCGATCTGTGGTCGCTGGGCGTGCTGCTGTACGCGGCCGTCGAGGGCAACTCCCCGTTCCGGCAGAACACCCCGCTGAGCACCTTGCGCGCGATCGTGGACGAGGAGCTGCCGCCGCCGTACCGGGCGGGTCCGCTCACCCCGGTGATCGAGGGGCTGCTGCGCAAGGACCCGGCCGAGCGGCTGTCCGCCGACCGGGCCGAGCAGGAGCTGCGGATCATCGGGGCAGGGGGCACGCCTCGCGCGGACACCGTGCAGTCCTCGTCGTACGCCCCGACGGTGGCGGCGCCCTTCCCGCAGGAGCCGGCGCCCTATCCACGGGACCCGACGCCCTATCCGCCCGCGCCCACCCCGGCCTCCACGCCCGTGGCGACCACCACGGCCCCGGCCCCGGAGCGCAACCGCCGGGCGGCCGTCGTCCTGGTCGTGGGTGTGCTGGCGCTCGCGCTGGCCATCGCGGGGCTGACGTACGCGCTGCTCAACCGTGACAACGGCGACAAGGACGGGGAGACCGCCAAGGACACCGGACCCGCGGTGAGTTCACCCTCGGCGACCGGCAAGGACGAGTCCGGGAAGGAGAATCCGCCGCCCAGCAAGAGCCAGAACACCACGAGCGCGGCCCCGCGGCAGTCCGTGGACGTCTCCCTGACGGGTTCGAACACCGACTACTCCGGCACCTGTCCACCGGACAGGTCCGAGGCCCCCGGCTTCACGGCCACCCTGACGGTCGGCAGCCTTCCGGCGACGGTGACGTATCGCTGGGTCTCGGAGAACGGCTCGGTGAACGGCAGTTGGAAGACGCTGACCTTCCCGGCCGGCGGCGGCAGGACCCAGCAGGACCGCCGGTTCATCACCACCCAGGACGACAGCGGGACCTTCGAGGACACCATCAGCGTGGAGGTCCGCGACCCCGTGGCGGAGAAGTCCAACTCGGTCCCCTTCACGCTGACCTGTGTGACGGAGACCCCGTCCGAGTCCGACGAGGCCTCCCCCACCGCGTCCCCGTGAGGGGGATCAGGCCGCGCTGTTCATGACCGGCAGATAGCCGCCGGACTGTCCGGCCGCCGTCGGGTGGTACGACTCGCCGATGTTGAGCAGGTTGAGGCTGTGCAGCCAGGCACTGCCGGAGCAGAGCTCGTGGCCGGTGAAGGTGGAGCGGACGTCGCCCCAGGCGAAGCCGTGGTCCGCGGCTCGCTTGGCGATGGCGGTGTCGAGGTAGTCGGCGGCCGAGTTGATCGCCTTCCGCTTGGTCTCGGAGAGGCCGACGCAGGTGGTGCCGATCCGGTAGAAGCGGGGGTAGCCGAGGACGACCACATGGGCGTTCGGGGCCCGGGTGCTGATCGCCGAGTAGACGTCGTCCAGTCGGCCGGGCAGCGTCGAGTCGACGTACGCCTTCGCGGTGTTGATCCGGGACAGGCAAGAACTGTCGGACTGGAGCACACAGGTCGTCATGACGTCGGAGAACCCGGCGTCGTTGCCGCCGATGGTGATCGAGACCAGGGCGGTGGCGGAGCTGAGCGGGGTCAGCTGGTTCGCCAGGACATCACCCGTTCGAGCGCCCGAGCAAGCCGTGAACGCGAACGACGAGGGTGAGTTGGCGGCCGCCCAGAGGTAGGGGTAGGCCTTCGCGCTGCGCTTGCAGTCACCGCTGGAACCGAGGTAACTGCCTGCGCCGACCCCCGAGGAATAGGAGTCTCCGAGGGCCACGTAGGGGCCTTCGGCCGCGTGGGCGGCGCCCGTCCCGGTGAGGACGGCGGCGACGGCCAGGAGGAGCGAGCCGACGTAAGCGGCAATTCGGGAACGTCTCATGGAACCTCCCTTAGCAGGATCTCTGCCACATCCGTCGTAGCAATGACACGTATCAACGGGAAGTGTCCATGCCAAAACTGCCGTTGATTTCGTGGACATGACAGATTTGTTGACAGGGGCTCAACTCCCTTGTTCTACGCCAGTAGTTGGGCCACTCTTTACTCCAGCCCGGAGCGGAACGCGACGCTCCAGGTCGTGTGCGCGTGCTCGCGCGCACCCCCCACGGACGCGCTTCCGACCCAGTCGCGCGTCGCCCATGAGGAGGACTCCCTCGTAATGGCACAACTGCGTAGCAAGAAGTTCCGGTTCGCCGCGATAACCAGCCTGGCGACCGCCGCTCTCGTGGGCGGGTTCACCGCTCTGCCCGCCCAGGCCGCCCCGGCCGAGGGCACGGTCCTCGCCGCCGACTCCCCCACCGCGGTCAAGGACAGCTACATCGTCACGCTCAAGAAGGGCGCCGCCGGCTTCAAGGCGTCCTCCAGTGACGGCAAGAACCTCGTCAAGGAGTACGGCGGCACGGTGAGGAAGACGTTCGGCACCGCGCTGAACGGCTACTCCGCCACCCTCTCCGCGACCGAGGCGAAGAGACTCGCCGCCGACCCGGCGGTGGCCTCGGTCGAGCAGAACCAGGTCGTCAGGCTGGCCGACACCACGCAGTCCAGCGCCCCCTGGGGCCTGGACCGCATCGACCAGTCCGCGCTTCCGCTCTCCGGGACCTACACCTACCCGGACACCGCGGGCGGCGGCGTGACCGTGTACGTCATCGACACCGGCGTGCGCATCACCCACACCCAGATCTCCGGCCGTGCCTCCTACGGCTACGACGCGGTCGACGGCGACACCACCGCCTCCGACGGCAACGGCCACGGCACCCATGTGGCCACCACGATCGCGGGTACCACCTACGGCGTCGCCAAGAAGGCGAACATCGTGGCGGTCCGGGTGCTCGACAACAGCGGTTCCGGCACCACGGCCGGGGTCATCGCGGGGATCGACTGGGTCACCGCGAACCACACCACCCCGGCGGTCGCCAACATGTCACTCGGCGGCTCCGCCTCCACCTCGCTGGACACGGCGGTCGCCAACTCCATCGCGAGCGGCGTCACTTACGCGGTCGCGGCGGGCAACAGCTCCGCCAACGCCTCCTCGTACTCGCCGGCCCGGGTCTCGACGGCGATCACGGTCGGCGCGACCACCAGCACGGACGCCAGGGCCAGTTACTCGAACTACGGCTCGGTCCTGGACATCTTCGCCCCCGGTTCCTCGATCATCGCGGGCTACAACACCAGTGACACCGCGACCGCCACGCTCTCCGGCACCTCGATGGCGACCCCGCACGTCGCGGGCGCCGCGGCGGTCTACCTCGCGAGCCACACCTCGGCCACCCCGGCCACGGTCGCGTCGGCCCTGGTGGCCGGTGCCACGTCCAACGTGGTCACCAGCCCCGGCACCGGCTCGCCCAACAAGCTCCTGAAGCTCGTCCCGTAACTCCCGCCGGACGATTCCCCGGAGGCGCTCCGTGCCTCCGGGGAATCTCCTGTTCAAGCACATACCAACACTGGGTACAGACCGCCACCCCGTCTTGACGCCCCCCTCGGCACTGAGCGACATTGAAGCCCGGCATCCGGCGCTTTCTGGGGGGAAACGTCGCCCATGCAGATCACACGTATCCGTACCTCATCAAGACCGTCGGGCAGAGAGCTGACTCCGCTGCTCGCCGGCGCCGCGACCGCCGTGGGGGCGCTCGGCGCAGTGCTCGCGCTCACCGGCTCGGACTCGCCGCTGCGCGCGCCGCTCGTGCTCTTCTTCCTGCTCGCGGCACCCGCCACCGGCATCGCCGTCGCACTGCGCGGCCTCGATCCGTTCGCCCGGGTGCTGACCGCGCTGGCCGGTTCGGTCGTCCTCAACATGCTGGTGGCCCAGGGCATGCTGGCCACGCACCGCTGGTCACCGCGCGGCGGTGTGCTGGCGATGGCCGTGATCAGCGCCCTCATCCTGCTGCCGGTACTGCTCCGGCGGCGCCGGGCGGCGCGGGAAGGGGCGACTGTAACGGTCAAACCAACAAAAACGTGAGGCCTCGTTCCAGGTCTTGCCATACGGGTTCAATCGTCAATACCGTCATACATCACACCCGCATCGTCCCGTCATCGAGCGGCTCTAGGGGAGGGCTCAAGGACCGCGACGGGGGGACGCGGGGCGCGGTAGGGGGGTGCCGTGCTCGGTGACCGCACATGTGACCGAGTCGTGCCGCGCGACCGGCTGTCGTCTCTCAGAAACAAGCACAGCACGACGGCTGTCGGCCAGCTTTGCCAGCTCACCCGGCACGTACGGAGATTCCTTCCGGCATGCCGTGGGTGAGAACCCCCCTTTCGAACCGGAGCAATAAACCGGACCGCCCACAGGGGCGGGCGGTCCACCGGACGAGAGGGAACCAGACTCATGAGTTCAGTTCTGCGCCCGGCGGCTACGGGCCAGGATGTGCCGACAGCCGGCCAGTACCGACCGATCTCCACTCATCTGGCCATAGCGCCACCGGTGAGCGTGGTCATACCCGCCATGAACGAGGCGGAGAACCTTCCGTACGTCTTCAAGACCCTGCCCGACTGGATCCACGAAGTGGTCCTGGTGGACGGCAACTCCACGGACGACACCGTCGCGGTGGCCCGTGAGCTGTGGCCCGAGGTGAAGGTCGTGAAGCAGCACGGCAAGGGCAAGGGGGACGCCCTGATCACCGGGTTCGAGGCCTGCACCGGTGACATCGTCGTCATGATCGACGCGGACGGCTCGGCCGACGGGAACGAGATCGTCTCCTATGTCTCCGCCCTGGTCTCGGGCGCGGACTTCGCCAAGGGGTCGCGCTTCGCCAACGGCGGCGGCACCGACGACATGACCTTCATCCGCAAGCTCGGCAACTGGGCGCTGTGCACCATCGTCAACCGCAAGTTCGGCGCCCGCTACACGGACCTGTGCTACGGCTACAACGCCTTCTGGCGGCACTGCCTCGACAAGATCGACCTCGACTGCACCGGCTTCGAGGTGGAGACCCTGATGAACATCCGGGTGGTCAAGGCGGGGCTCAAGGTGCAGGAGATACCGAGCTACGAGTACCTCCGCATCCACGGCGCCAGCAACCTGCGGGCGGTCCGGGACGGCTTCCGGGTGCTCAACGTGATCCTCGGGGAGCGGTCCAACCGGCGCGCGCTGCGCCGCCGTACCCACCGCTCTCCGCTGCTCGACTCGCGCCGGGGAGAGGTGTCTTGAGCGGTCCCGACGTCTCCGTCGTGATCTGCGTGTACACCGAGGACCGCTGGGAGGACATCCTCGCGGCGGTCTCCTCGGTGCGCACGCAGTCGTACCCGGCCCTGGAGACGCTGCTGGTCGTCGACCACAACCCGGCGCTCCTGGACCGGCTGGCCAAGGAGTACAAGGAGGCCGAGGACGTCCGCGTGTCCGCCAACGCGGGCCCCCGCGGCCTGTCCGCGGGCCGCAACACCGGGATCGCCGCCGCGCGCGGCGAGGTGATCGCCTTCCTGGACGACGACGCCGTCGCCGAGCGCGACTGGCTGCGTCACTTCGCCGCGGCCTACGCCGATCCGCTGGTCATGGCGGTCGGCGGCCGTACGGTGCCGATCTGGGCGTCGGGACGCCGACCCGCCTGGTTCCCCGAGGAGTTCGACTGGGTGGTGGGCTGCACCTACAAGGGCATCCCGGCCGGCCTGGTCCGGGTCCGCAACGTCCTGGGCGGCAACGCCTCCTTCCGCCGTACGGCGTTCGACGCGGCCGGCGGTTTCGCCACCGGCATCGGACGGGACGGCGACAAGCGGCCGCTGGGCTGCGAGGAGACCGAGCTGTGCATCCGGCTGAGCCGGGCCAGACCGGACGCGGTCCTGCTGATCGACGACCGGGCGGTGATCCACCACCGGGTGCCCGAGGCGCGCGAGCACTTCGGGTACTTCCGCACGCGCGCCTACGCCGAGGGCCTGTCGAAGGCGCTGGTGGCCCGAAGTGTCGGCGCGGACAAGGGACTTGAGTCCGAGCGCCGGTACGCGACACGGGTGCTGCCGTCCGGCGTGGTGCGCGGGCTGCGGGACGCGGCGCTGTCCCGGCCGGGCGGCGCGGGCCGGGCGGGCGCGATCGTCGCCGGGGTGCTGACGGCGGCCGGCGGGTATGTCGTCGGGACCGTGCGGGCGCGCAGGGGCGGAGCCACGTTCACGGTCGTGGACATCCGGGGGGAGAGAGATGGCTGAGCCACCCGTACCGATCCTCATGTACCACGCGGTGGCCACCGACCCGAACGACGCCACCCGCGTCCTGTCGGTCTCCCCCGAGTCCTTCGCCCAGCAGATGGACGTCATCAGCGAGTTGGGACTCACGCCGGTCAGGACCGCCGATCTCGCGGCCCGTTGGCGCGAGGGGCGCCCGCTGCCCGCTCGGCCCGTCCTGATCACCTTCGACGACGGCTACGAAGGCGTCCACCGCCACGCGCTGCCCGTGCTCGCCAAGCACGGCTTCACGGCCACGGTGTTCGTCTCCACCGGCTGGCTCAGGGGGCCGTACGACACCGGCGGCGGCCTGGACACCATGCTGGACTGGGACCAGGTCCGCGAACTCGCCGCGGCCGACGTCGAGATCGGCGGCCACACCCACACGCACCCGCAGCTC
Organism: Streptomyces sp. SID13726; assembly: GCF_010548375.1. GTDB lineage: Bacteria > Actinomycetota > Actinomycetes > Streptomycetales > Streptomycetaceae > Streptomyces. The sequence goes on along the minus strand of NZ_JAAGLY010000009.1, from coordinate 93,538 downwards.
GACCAGCTCGACGACGCCACGCTGCGTCATGAGCTGATCCACTCCAAGGAGATCGTCACCGACGAACTCGGCACTGTACCGGCCTCGTTGGCGTATCCCTACGGCTACTCCAGCCGCCGGGTGCGCGAGGCGGTGCGTGAGACGGGGTACGGCCAGGCGCTCGCCGTGAACAACGGCCTGGCGCGCCGACGGCAGGGCCCCTACGCGCTGACGCGGCTCACCGTGCGCCGCGCCACCACGGCCGAGGAGTTCGAGCGGCTCGTCCAGGGCCGGGCGATCGCCCGGGACTTCGCCAGGGACCGTGCCCTCACCAAGGGGTACGCGTTGGTCCGAAGAGCACGACAGGTCCGCCGGAAGGTCTCCCGTTCCCGTGTCTGACACGACGACCACGACCGAGCCCGAGTCGACCGCCGCCGAGGCGCCCGAGCAGTCGGGGCGCCGTCTTCGGCTGCCCGGACTCGGCAAGGGCGCGGGCGGTGGCAACCAGCTGTTCCGCAACGCCTACGCCCTGATGCTCAACACCGGTATCTCCGCGGTGCTCGGCCTCGGCTTCTGGCTGGCGGCAGCCCGCTACTACTCCGAGTCGGCGGTCGGCCAGGGCTCCGCCGCCATCGCCGCGATGAAGTTCCTCGCGGGTCTGACCGCGGTCACCCTGACCGGGGCGCTGGCCCGCTTCATCCCGGTGGCGGGACGCGCCACCGGGCGGCTCATCTTCCGTACGTACGCGGGCAGTTCGCTGGTCGTGGCGGTGGCCGCGGTCGTCTTCCTGCTGACCCTGGACGTGTGGGGGCCGTCGTACCGCTTCCTGCACGGCCCGCTCAACGGCCTGGGGTTCATCGCAGCCGTCGTCGCCTGGAACGTGCTCACGCTCCAGGACGGTGTGCTGACCGGGCTGCGCAGCGCGCCCTGGGTGCCGGTCGGCAACACCGTGTTCTCCGCGGTGAAGCTGGGGCTGCTGGTCGCCTTCGCGGTGGCGATCCCCACGGCCGGGGTCTTCGTGTCCTGGGTCGCGGCCATCGCGATGTCCGTACTGCCGCTGGGCTGGCTGGTGTTCCGCCGTCTGGTGCCCCGGCATGTGAAGGCCACCGAGGACCACGCCAAGCCTCCGTCGGTCAGGGAGATCGGGCGCTTCCTCGCCGGCGACTACACCGGCTCGCTGTTCTCGCTGGCCGTGGTCTATCTGATCCCGGTGATCATCGCCTCCCAGGTCAGCTCCGAGGACAACGCGTACTTCTACATCACCACGACGATCGGCGGCACCTGCAACCTGCTCGCCATCAACATGGGTGCCTCCCTCACGGTGGAGGGCTCGCACGACCCGGGCCGACTGGCCGCCAACACCCGGGCCGCGCTCAAGCGGATGGCGCGGATCATGCTGCCGGTGGCCGGGATCCTGTTCGTCGGGGCGCCCTGGATCCTCGGCGTCTTCGGGGCGGGCTACGCGGAAGCGGCCACCCCGCTGCTGCGCTGGTTCGCGGTCGGCGCGGTGCTCCGGGTCGTCATGGAGACGTACTTCGCGGTGCTGCGCGCGCAGAGCCGCACCGCCGGACTCGCCTGGCTCCAGGGCCTGTTGTGCGTGCTGGTGCTCAGTCTGACCCTGCTGCTGCTCCCCCGCATGGGGCTGACCGGAGCGGGCGTCGCCGAGATCTCCTCGCTCGCGGTGATCGTCGCGATCGCCGCGCCCAAGCTGTACCGGACGATCCGGCACGCGCCGCCCGCCGAGGTCCCGGCGACCGCGGCGCCCGACGGCGACCTCGCCGACCTCGGGGCCCGCGAGACCACGGTCACCGGCCGCACCCGCCGCCCCGGCTGGGCGCTCGACCAGGACACCCTGGCCCTGGGCATCCACGTCGACTTCGACCACCAGGAGCGCCGCCCCGACGTACGCCCGGGCCCCGGCACCCCGCCCACCGGCACCCCGGTGCCACGCCCGGAGCGCGACCGGCCGACCTGGGCCCTGAAGAGGCTTCCCGAACTCGGGCTGCCCGTGGAGGCGCGGGAGCCCGGCTCCGAGTCCTCCCTCGGCCCGTCCGAGACCGAGGTGGACGCGCCGTTCGAGGTGGCCTTCGACGCGGGCAAGGAGACCGGCGTACGGGAGGAGAGCGTCGTACCGGAGGAGCCCGCCGGGCCGGAGGAGGCGCCGCGGCCCGACGAACCGCCACGGCCCCTCTCACTGCGGGAGCGGCTCCAGCCGACCTGGCTCGGCGTGTTCCTCGGCTGTCTGCTGACCGTCGCGCTGCTCATGTACTGGGTGCCGGCGCTGAGCCTGGGCGAGTCCGACCTGGACCGGATGGGCGGGCTCGGGCTGATCTCGATCCTGCCGATGCCCACGCTGATCGGTGCGGCGCTGCTGGTCGTGGTCTTCGCCTCGCTGCTGTGGCTGGGCCGCGAGCACAAGGCGCTGCTGCTCGTCACGCTGGTGGCGACGGTGTTCTCGCTGCACGCGCTGCCCGCGGTGATCGAGGCCGAGCCGCGGTTCGCGACGGCCTGGCAGCACCTCGGGTTCATCGACTACATCGAGCGGACCGGCTCGGCGGTGCCCGACCTGGACGCCCGCTGGAGCTGGCCGGGCTTCTTCGCGGCGGCCACCTTCGTGGCGCAGGCCTGCGGGGTCAAGGACTTCACCGAGATCATCCGCTGGTGGCCGACCGGCATCCAACTCCTCTACCTGGTACCGATGTTCTTGCTCGTACGGCACATGCGGGCGAGCTGGCGGGCCAAGTGGACCGGCATCTGGATCTTCGTGCTCAGCGGCTGGGTCGGCCAGGACTACTTCTCCCCGCAGGGCTTCACGTACCTCCTCTACCTGGTGTTCGTGGCGGTCCTGCTGGTCTGGTTCCGCGCCCCGCGCGTGATCTGGACCAGAAGGCGACCCGGCGAGGCGGAGGTCGAACCGAGCGACCGGCGTCAACAGGCCGTCCTGCTCGCGGTGGTGATCGGTCTGTTCGCGGCGACCGTGCCCGCGCACCAGCTCACGCCGTTCGTGATGCTCGGTGTGCTGGCCGCGCTCGTGGTCTTCGGCCGCAGCGAACTGCGGGGCCTGCCCATCCTGTTCGCCGTCATCGTGACCGCGTGGATCGGCTACATGGCCGAGCCCTACTGGTCGGGCCACTTCGACGATCTGTTCGGCGGGGTCGGCGGCGTCGGCAGCAATGTGTCCTCGTCGGTCTCCGGCCGTATCGAGGGCGGCAGTTCGACCCACAAGCTGGTCCTGTACGTACGGGTCCTGCTCGCCGGTTCGGTCATGGCCCTGGCCTGCTACGGCTGGTGGCGGCGGCGCGAGCACAAGTACCGGGAAGTCTCGCTGCTGATCCTCACCTTCGTGCCGTTCCTCGGCTTCGGCATGCAGTCGTACGGCGGCGAGATGGCGCTGCGCGTCTTCATGTTCGCCCTTCCGGGCGCGGGCCTGCTCGCCGGTCTCGCGCTCTTCCCGCGCACCGGCGTCACCGCGAAGGAGCGCGACAAGGACCGGGTGAGCCTGGCTCCGGTGGCCGCGCTCATGGCGGGTCTGCTGCTCATCGGCGGCTTCCTGGTGGCCCGTTGGGGCAACGAGCCGTTCGAGCGGATCCGGCCCGGCGAGGTCGCCGCGATGGACTACGTGTACGCCCATGACGATCCGACGGTCCGGGTGCTGTGGCTGTCCAACGACACGGTGAACAACGTGACGCCGGCGATGCCGTGGGGCGCGAAGGACATGGAGAAGGTGTCGTACGTGCCGACGCTGGCGCCGACCGACCCGGTGCTGGTGTCGAGTCTGGTCAAGTCGCTCAAGGACGCGGGGCCGAACTCGTATCTGATGGTCAACGTCAGCCAGGTCACCTATCTGCGGCTCGACGTGGGCTATTCGAGGACGTGGGAGCCGCGGCTCCTGGAGAACCTCGACAACCGCAAGGAGCTGAAGCGGGTCTTCACCAACGCCGACGTGACCATGTACGCCCTGCGGGACCAGCCCGCGGGGAAGGTCCCCAAGCCCGATCCCGGGCCGATCGGGCCGCAGATCACCTGGACGCCCTGGTCGGTGGTGGGGGCGCTGGCCGCGCTGGCGCTGATCCTGCTGCTGTCGGCCCGTGAGGTGGTGCGGGTCGCGGTGCGGCCGGGGGTGCGGCAGCTGCGGTGGCTCCAGAGCAGCTTCTGGTTCTCGCTGCCGCTGCTGGCGGTGTTCCTGGCGGCACTGATCCAGCGGTTCCTGACGATGAAGTAGGCGCTCTTCTCGACGAGGTCCAGTGGCTGAGTGGTTCAGCGGTTGAGTGGCTCAGTGGCCAAGTGGTTCAGTGGCCAAGTGGTCCAGTGGCTGAGCGGCTCAGCCACTCAGCGGCTCAGCCACTTGACCTCGTACGCCTGCATGTCGAACTTCTTCCCGTCGACCTCGGCACTGATCCGCCGGTTCAGGGTGTTCACCACGAGGACGGTCCTGTCCGTGGCGAGGACCCGGACGTTCGGTACGTCGTCGGCGGCGACGGAGACGTCCTGGTACGTGCTCCCGGGCGCGAACGCCTTGCCGAACCGGCTCACGAGGTCGAACATCGGCAGCTTCGCACCGCCGCTCGCACCGCTGGTCGGCGTCCACAGACAGCCCGCGCAGGCGGTGCCCTTCTCGTTCTCCGGGTTCCAGTAGAAGGCGGACGTGGTGCCGCCCTTGGCCAGCGCGATCATGCCGGCGGCCTGCACGGCGACCCGGCGGTCCTCGGACCAGCCCTCGCGTTCGTCCCGGCTGTCGGCGGGCTCGACGTAGTACTCGGCCCACCACAGCGGGAGGTTCCCGGTCTGCTGCCGCACCCACCTGCTGACCGCGGTGAACTTGTCCGTGGCCGCGAACTCGTTCGGCAGCAGCTCGTCGTCGTTGGTGTAGCTGGAGCCGTCCACCACCACGAAGTCGGCGCCGGCCTTGTGCTTGTTCCAGTAGTCGAAGGCGTCGACGATCCGCTGGTCCATCGCCCCCCAGGCACCCGTGAGGGCGGTGGAGGCGTCCTGCGAGCGCGGGTCGACGCTGTCCATCACGAGATAGGGCCCGCCGACCATGATCTTCGGGTTGACCTTCTTGAGCGCCTTGTAGACCAGGTTGTACAGCTGGGTGTAGCCCTCGTAGTCCCAGCGTGCCTTCGAATCGTTCCAGAAGCCCTTGAACTCGTTCCAGACGATGAAGTGGCGTACGTCCGGGTAGCGCTTGGCGACGGTCGCGGCGAGCGCGGCGTAGTCCTTGAAGTGCGCCGGCTGCGGGGCGGTCTCCAGCGACGCCTGGCTCCAGTCGGTGTTGCCGACGCCCGCCTTGCCGCCCTTCATCCAGTCCGGCGCGCAGCACAGGGTGATGACCGGGGTGGAGCCGGAGGCGCGCATGAAGTCGACGCGCCGGTCCAGGTCCTCGAAGTCGTAACGTCCCTTGACCGGCTCGGGGTTGTCGGCGCCCCAGCCCATGATGTGCTGGTTCTGCGGGAGTCCGCCCGCGTCCTTGATCTCCTGTTCGACCCGCTCGGTCGCCTCGGAGCTGCCCTCGTCGGCGCTGAACTGGGTATGGGTGAATCCCCAGCCCACCTCAGGGGTCTCCGCGTCCGGCGTGCTCGTCGGGTTGCCGTGCACTCTGTCGCCGTTGCGGGAGGTGCCGTCGGTGCTCGCGCCGCTGCCCGGAAGTGTGTTGAGGAGGGTCACGGCCAGCGCCAGAGCCGCCGCGCCCACACCGAGCAGAGCGGTGAGCCGCCACCGCCGTGCCCCCGTATACCACCCATGACGTCCCATCGAGGGCAACGGTATCCGCGAACACGCGTGTGCGGGCAGATGCCGTGGATACACATCTCGGTAACAGGAAGTAAAGGACAGACCAGAAGTACGGGACACCCGCGACACAACCGACGCACTACGGAAACCGGGTGCGTCCGGGGGGCCGGTGCCGGATCATGGGCGCCATGTCTGCCAACCCTCACGACGCGCTGCCGATCCGGCTCAACGTCGACGACAGCGACTCGCCGTCCGACGTCGTCGACGCGCTGTTCCTCGGCCGCTTCGCGACGGGCGAGCAGCCGTACTCCCACGCGGCCAACATCGACCGGGTCCGCTCCGGGGCCACCCTGCTGCCGGCGGGCGCGAAGGTGCTGCGCGTCGCGCGCGACGACGACCGCAGCGCGACCCTCGCCGAGGGCGACGGCTGGACCCTGCTGATCTCCCGCTGGAACCGCGGTGCCGACGTCACCGTCACCGCGACCACCGCCGAACTCGCGAAGAAGGTCCTCGACCAGGCCACCGACGGCGCGGCGGACGAGCCCGAACCCCAGCCGGAGAACGTGACGATGGGCTTCTGGTACGTCTCCCCCAGGCGCGGCCCGCACCGCACCACCCGGCAGATCTCCGCGGGCACCTGGGACGAGGTCCGGGACAACTACACGGCGCCGGTCGCGGACGCGATGGACCACCTGATGAAGACGACCCCGGAGGACATCGCGGGCCGGCTGCTCCTGCTGCACGGCCCGCCCGGCACCGGCAAGACCTCCGCCCTGCGCACCCTCGCCCGCTCCTGGCGGGACTGGTGCCAGGTCGACTGCGTCCTGGACCCGGAGCGTCTCTTCTCCGACGTCGGCTATCTGATGGACATCGCGATCGGCGAGGAGGACTCGACGGGCAAGGGCCGCTGGCGGCTGCTCCTGCTGGAGGACTGCGACGAACTGATCCGCGGCGAGGCCAAGCACACCGCGGGCCAGGCCCTGTCCCGGCTGCTCAACCTCACCGACGGCCTGCTCGGCCAGGGCCGCAACGTCCTGGTGGGCGTCACCACCAACGAGGACCTGGAGCGCCTCCACCCCGCCGTGGTCCGCCCCGGCCGCTGTCTGGCCCGGATCGAGGTGGGCCCCCTGACCCGCGGCGAGGCGGTCACCTGGCTCGGCACCGAGGAGGGCGTGGGCCGCGAGGGCGCGACCCTGGCGGAGCTGTACGCACTGCGCCGGGGGACATCACCGACGGCACTGCCGGAGCCGCGGGCTGGGGCGGACGCGGGGCTGTACCTCTAGTACGGCTGGTACGGCGACGCGTTCCAGCGGCTCCGGCGATTGGGAACCTTGATCAGCCCTGTCCGTAGGCCGCCCGCAGCGCGTCCCGTACGGCGGCCAGCGCGTCCGACTCCGTGAGCCCCAGCCGCCGGGCCCGCTCGACGTACGTCTGCGCGGCCGCCGCCAGCTCCCGTTCCGCCGCGGAGCCCGCCGCGGCCACGAAGGTGCCGTTGCGCCCCCGGGTCTCGATCACCCCGTCGCCCTCCAGCGCCCGGTACGCCTTGGCGACGGTGTTCGCGGCGAGCCCGAGCGACTCCGCGAGCCCCCGCACGGTCGGCAGCCGGTACCCCACCGGCAGCACCCCCGTCCGCGCCAGCTCGGAGATCTGCACCCGCACCTGCTCGTACGGCGGTGCGCTGTCGTCGATGTGGATCTTCAAGGTCACGAGCCGATTGTCCCGCACCCACCGGAAAATGAGAGGCACCCCCGCACACCTCCCACGTAGCGTGCGCCTTCATGACTGTGATCGTGCGTGATCTGCGCCCCCAGGACCCGGCGGACGTCGAGAGCTTCGTCCACGCCCGCCATCTCGCCATCCCCCACATGCTGTGGACCGCGGCCGGAGTCCTCCACCGCACGGTCCACACCCACCCGGACGCCCACTACCGCTCCCTGGTCGCGGAGGAGGACGGCGAGGTGGTCGGCACGGCCCAGCTCGGCCTCGTGCACGACAGCCCGGAGCCGGGCCAGGGCTTCCTGAACATCTACGTCCGCCCGGACCGCACCCGGCACGGCGCCGGCACGCTCCTGGTCCGCACCGCCGAGGAGCACCTGGCGGCGCACGGCGCGACCAAGTTGTTCTCCTGGGTCCTGGACGAGCCGCAGAACCGCGCGTTCGCCGAGCGGCACGGCTACCGGGCCAGCCGCTCGGCGCACTTCCTCCGGCTGGACCTGGCGACCGCCGTACTGCCCCCGCTCCAGACCCCTCCCCCGGGCGTCGTGCTGCGCACCGCCGCCGACTTCGCGGACGACCCGCGCCCCTTCTTCCTGCTGGACGCGGAGACCGCGGGGGACGAACCGAGCGACGTGGACACCGAGTTCACGGACTACGAGGTGTGGATCGAGGAGTACTGGAAACACCCGCTCCTCCACCTCGGCCTGACCACGATCGCCCTGGTCGACGGCCGCCCCGCCGCCTTCAGCGCCGCCCACACCGATGGCACCGGCCGCTATGCCACCGCCATGACCGGAACCGCCCGCGCCTTCCGCGGCCGGGGCCTCGCCAAGCTCGCCAAGAACCACTCCCTGCACCGCGCCCGCGCCACCGGCCACACCGAGGCCCTCACGAGCAACGACACGGACAACGAACCCATGCTCGCGATCAACAAGTGGTTCGGGTACGACATCTGCGCCACGGAGGTACGCCATGTCCGCGAACTCACCTGAGCCGAGGCCCCTCCTGGACGTCGTCCTGGTCAAGGCGGGCCGCACGAAGATCCGTTACGAGGCCGAACTCCTCACCGACGACGGCACCCGCGTCACCGTCCGCGCCCCCTGGGCCGGCCGGGGCGTCCGCGACTTCGGCTTCGTCCGCTTCGAACCGGGCGACGTCTTCACCGAGCACTACTGGCGAGACCGCTGGTACGCCGTGAAGGAGGTCCGCTCCGCCTCCGGCACCCTGAAGGGCTGGTACTGCGACATCACCCGCCCGGCAACCCTGAACGGCACCGAGCTAGTCGTGGAAGACCTGGACCTCGACCTCTGGGTCTCGGCCGACGGCAAGGACGTCCTACGCCTGGACGAGGACGAGTTCGAGGAGAGCGGCTTGAGAAGAACGGACCCGGTGGCAGCCGCGTCGGCGATGACAGCACTGAACGACTTGGAGCAACTGGCACACACCAGGGGCGCGGGGAACTGCGCGATCAGCCACAACGCACCCGCAGCCGACACACCGCCCTGGCTCCCGAGCTCCTAGTCGCCCCGAACCACCACCACATACCGCTCGTCATCCACGTCCTTCCCCCACAACGACGAATCCCCCGACAGCCGCTCCAGGACGACTCGCCCCCCAAGCGGCTCCACCAACCCCGAAACCACCTCGGCCGATATCCCAACGACCCCCCACACCCCCTCCACCAGCACCATCCGCCCACCCGGCCGCAACAACCCCCACCACCGCCGCAGCACCCGCCCGGGATCCCGCAGAGCCCACAGCACATGCCGCCCCAGCACCACATCGAACCGCTGCTCCCCCACCGGCGGCACCGCGGCGTCACCGACCAGGAACACCGCGTCACGCCCGGCCAGCTTCGCGCGGGCCAGCTCCACCATGGCCGGTGACAGATCCACCCCGGTCACCCGATGTCCCTGCTCGGCCGCGAGGAGCGACAGGCTCCCGGTCCCGCACCCGAGGTCGAGCACGTCGGCCCCTCGCTCCGGCAGCCACTCCCGCAGCCGCGCGGCCCAGGCACCGCGCACCTCGGGGTCCCGCAGCCCGTGGTCCGGCTCCTCGTCGAAGGAGGCCGCCGCCGCGTCCCAGTCCACTCCGTCACTGTTCTCCGCCATGCGCCCAAGAGTGACACCCGCCACTGACAGTCGAATCGTGACAACCGCCACTGACAGATCAGTGACCGATGAGGAACCCTCCCCGAAAGGGTCTACCTCCGTGTGAACGCGGGAACTCGGTAGGCACCGAAGGAGGCAGCCATGCGCCGTACCACCGTGCAGAAGCCCCTGAAGAGGACGGACACCCGCCGGATCCGCGAGGAGGCCGACCAGCGCCCCGCGGGACGACCCGAGGTCCGAAAGGACATCGCGCGCACATGGTGGCCCGACGGCTGACGGCGCCGGTCATGCCTCGTGTCAGACCAGTCGCTTGCGGTAGTGGACGCGGTCATAGGGCCCGTCCACTCGCCGTTCCACGACCTCATAGCCGAACTTCGGATAGATCTTCTGGTTCTCCCACATCAGCGCGTTGGTGTAGAGCCTGACCTCGGGCAGACCCCGCGCACGCGCGTGTGCCTCCACGAACCGCAGCAGCCGTCCGCCCACGCCCTGCCCTTGGGCGTCCGGGTGGACGGCGATGTTGTCGAGGTACAGATGGTCCTCGCGTTCCTCCACCACCACGAGCCCGGCCACGGGATCCCCCGTGACGAACACCTGCCCCGCGGCCACCTCCGCCGTGTGGTCCCGCTCCATGGGCAGCGGCATTCGCCCGAGGCGCTCGATGTAGTGCGCGTAGGCCGCGTCGGTCACGGCCTTCACGGCGGCCACGTCGGCCGGTCCGGCCGGTCGGATCTCCTCGTTCGTCATGCGCGCACGCTACCTACCTGATCTCAGTCTCAGCACTCCCTTAAGACAGCCATAAAGATCGTCAGCGGCCGTCACAAGCTGGGGATTTCACGGTTTCTTGGTTCCGGCACCCCTGTCAGCACCGGTTCCGAGGAGATCCCCCATGCCCGCACGCCGCAAGGCCGCCACCGTGGCCGCCGTCGGCCTGGCCCCGCTCGCCCTGACCGCCCTGGCCGCCGCACCCGCGTCCGCGCACGGCTCGATGGGCGACCCGGTCAGCCGGGTCTCGCAGTGCTACGCGGAGGGTCCCGAGAGCCCGAGGTCGGACGCGTGCAAGGCGGCGGTCGCGGCCGGCGGCACCCAGGCGCTCTACGACTGGAACGGCATCCGGATCGGCGACGCGGGCGGACGGCACCAGGAGCTGATCCCGGACGGCAGGCTGTGCAGCGCGAACAACAACGAGTTCAAGGGGCTCGACCTGGCCCGCGCCGACTGGCCGGCGACGAGCGTGCGCGGTGGGTCGTACACCTTCAAGTACCGCGTGACCGCCCCGCACAAGGGCACCTTCAAGGTCTACCTCACCAAGCCGGGCTACGACCCCACGCAGCCGCTCGCCTGGAACGACCTGGACCTGTCGAACCCGGTCGCGACGGCCACGGACCCGGTCGCCTCGGGCGGCTTCTACACGTTCTCCGGCACGCTCCCCGAGCGCTCCGGCAAGCAGCTCCTGTACGCGATCTGGCAGCGCTCGGACAGCCCGGAGGCGTTCTACTCCTGCTCGGACGTGACCTTCGGCGGCAGCGGTGGTGACAGCAACTCGACTGCCACAGCTGCGAGTTCGGCCCCGACCCCCGCGCCCACCGCCTCCGCCCCCTCCGAGGCGCAGATCGAGGACGGCGCCGACAGGTCGACGATCGAGCACCACGGACACGGCGACGACGACGCGAGTACGTCGGCGGAGCCGGTGGCCGCACCTGCGGAGAGCGCCCCGGCCAACGACGTGCAGGCGGCGGGCACTTCGCAGAACCTCGCCGACACGGGCGGCGACAGCAGTACGTCGTATCTCGCGATGGGCGGCGCGGCCACCCTCGCGGCCGGCGCGGCGATCCTGTTCGGCTCGGTGCGCAGGCGGGCGGCGAACGGCGGCGGCCGGCACGGCCGTTGACCGACCGGACTCCGGGGCCTGACCGGCGGCTCAGGCCGGACAGGCCCCGGCGGCGGTCAACTCAGCGCCGACGCGCAGGTGGTGCGGGTGGCGTGCGCCGGGTCGAGCGAGTTGGCCACCTCGTGGAAGGCGATCCGGTCGAACAGCCCGATGGCCGCGTGCTCGGAGAGGTCGAGCGGGCACAGGTCCTGGAGCAGGACGTTGCGTACGCCGGACCCGCTGAGGAACTGGCTCTGGTACGGCGTCACGACCTCGTCGTACTTGGTGGCGAGGACCGTGTACTTGACGCCGGGGACGGTGTCGCCGCCCGCGTTCAGCTTGGTGAGGAACGCGGAGCCGACGACCTGGTCGGCGAGGGCCGGGGTGTTGGTGGTGAGGAAGTCCCCGATGCCGGGGAAGTACGGCAGCAGGTTGGTGAGGCCCGACAGGGTGGTGCCGTGGTTGTCGGGGGCGATGCCGACGAGGGCGTTCACCTTGGCGGCTCCGCCGAGGAACTTGAGGTAGTAGCGGGGCATCATGCCGCCCTGCGAGTGTCCGACGAGGTCGGTCTCGGCGGCGCCGGTGGCGGCGAGCACCTTGTCGACGAAGGCCGCGAGCTGCTCGGCCGACTTGTCGATGGGGCCGAGGCCGTAGATGAAGGAGACTCCGGGCAGCTGGCCGTAGTCGAAGGAGAAGACGCAGTAGTCGCGGTCCTCCAGGTAGGGGGCGAGGGCCAGCCAGTTGTCGACGGAGTTGGCGAAGGTGCCGTGCACGAGGACGACGGGGCGGGGGTGGGCGGCGGAGGGTTTGCAGGAGTAGTCGTTCCAGCCGCTGCTCGGGGCGGCGGCCGCCTGGGCGACACCGGCGGCGGCGGCGAGGGCGACGGCGGCGGTCAGGAGCAGTGCGGCGAGGGGTCTGAGCACTCGTTTCCAGGGCAGCATCGTGTGATCTCCTTGCGGCTCAAGGGAGTTGCGATGGCCTTACGCCCTGTGATCCGGATCACGAAGGATGCTGTTCAATTCGAAAGTTACGGACGAGTAGTGCACTTGTGAAGTTACGCGTCAGTAAAAACTTCCAGTGGTAACCGGGTCGGATGCATCCACTGATGAACCGTCACCAGGCGGGCCTGATGGGACCATAGGGAGCAATGCGCCCCAATCGGTCGCACAACGCGCGCACTTCACTCTCACCGAGTACATCGACCCACGCCCGTACGGCTTCCGCGGCGGCCTCCTCCGCCGCCCGGGTGCAGGCCCAGCCCCGCTCGGTCAGCACCACGAGCCGGGCCCGGGCGTCACGAGGGTGCGGCCGCCGCTCGACATACCCCTTGCCGACCAGCTCCTCGACGAGCTGGCTCGCCGCCTGCTTGGTGACCCCCAGATGGACCGCGAGCTCGGTGACCGTGGCCCCGTCGGGCGCGAGCCGCGTGAAGGCGAACCCGTAGGCGGGCCGCCCCTCGAACCCGCGGGCGACGACCCCGTCGTTGATGCGCTGCGTGAGATCACCGGCGGCGGCGAGCAGGGCGGCGGTCAGGGCGAGGGCTTCGGAGTTTTGCACGGAGGCATTGAAACACCCTTGACGATTTGGTCAAGCAGCTTGACCATAGAGGCATATAGTCAAGCTACTTGACCATCTGGTCGGAGGTCTCCGCATGCCCGTAGTCCGCTCGTCCGAAGCCGTCACCCACGAGATCCACGGCGCCCGCTTCGTCTCGTACGCCACTCCCCTGACCGGCGCCAAGGAGCTCTGCGCCTGGCGCGGCGAGATCCCCGCGGGGACGAAGGCACCGGCTCACACCGTCAACCGCGAGGAGATCTTCCATCTGCTCGTCGGTGAACTCCTGATCACCCTCGACGGCACCACGCACCGGATCACCGCGGGTGACACGGTGATCATCAACCCCGGCGCGACCCTGTCCGTGGAGAACCCGGCCGACCACACCGCGCTCACCTGGGTCACCACCTCCATCGGCCTGGAGGCGACACTGGCCGACGGCACCCGGATCACTCCTCCGTGGGCCAACTGACCTTCAGGGCCTGTCCAGCGGATCAGGCCGGCATCATGGGGCTTGGGACCCCCTCTCCCACAGCCTTGGACAACCTCGCGCGGGTGGGGCCCGTCATTTCCCCGCCGCAGAGCGGCCGATGCCACAGTCCCCTCCGCCTCGCGGCCGTCCGCACCAAGCCCCGCTCACCCACACTGATCAGCACCGTTCCGTGCAGCCGGTCTGATCCGCCGGAGGCCCTACGCCGCCAGCGCCCCCGGCAGCACCGCGAGCGGTCCGAACTTCGCGCGGGCGCGGTCCGCGACCTCCTCGATGCGGCGCAGCTTCTCGTCGGTCGGGTCGAAGGCGAGCTGGCAGGAGGCCTGTTCGGCGGAGTCGAGGCCCTCGGCGCGCAGGACCAGCGCGCGGACCCGGGCCCGCTGGAGGCCCAGCGCCTCGTACATGCCGTAGGCCGCCCTGGTCAGGGCCGCCGAGTGGGCGGTGGGTTCGCCGAGGGTGCGACTGCGGGTGGTCGCGGAGCGGTCGGCGTAGCGGACGGTGAGGGTCAGGGTGCGGCAGACCTTGTCGAGGGCGCGCAGCCGGGCGCCCAGTTCCTCGGCCGCGGAGAGCAGCGCGCGGCGGTGCAGGACCGGGTCCAACTCGTCGCGGGTGAAGGGGCGTTCGGTGGCGAGCGAGCGCGAGACGCCGTTCGGGACGACCCGGCCGCGGTCGACCCCGCTGGCCTTCTCGCGCAGCTCACGGCCGCCCTTCGCACCGATCAGGCGCTGGAGCGTGGACAGGGGTGCGGCGGCGACCCGGCCCAGGGTGTCGAGGCCGTACTCGCACAGGGTGCGGGCGGTCGCGGCGCCGACGCCGGGGAGCGTGGCGACGGGCCGGTCGGCGAGGAAGTCGGCCGCCGCGTCCTCGGGAACCGTGCAGGTCACCCCGGGCCGGGCGTCCCTCAGCGCCATCCGGGCCAGCATCGGTCCGGGCCCGGCGCCGATCGCGCAGTCCACCCCGTGCAGGGCGAGGGCGCGGACCCGGATCACCGAGGCCAGCTCGACGGCGTCCCGCTTGAAGTACCGTTCGGCGCCCCGCAGATCGGCCAGCGCCCCGTCCGGCGGCAGCGCCTCGACGACCGGCGTGAACTCCTCCAGGAGGCCGAGCAGTTCGGGCAGGGCCGCCTCCCGCGTCGGCGGCTGCTGGAAACGTACGCAGAGGATGGTCATCCCGCACTCCCCGGACTCTGGTGCCACAACTTCCGTACCTGTGAAGGCTCTTGACCCGCCGGTCGCAGATCGGCCCACGGATGCATTTCGTATCCCGTCGGCATTTGGATTCGCCGGCCGCCGGTCGGATCACCGGGCGCGTCACCGGCCCGCTCCGGCGCCGGTTCCGCCAGCCGCGCCGCCACCGCGTCGAGGCCGTCCCGGTCCCGCAGTTCGACCAGTTCGGCGAGGTTCCAGGCGGCCGAGCCCACCACGCTGAGGCTGCGCGGGCCGCGCCGCTGCACCACCCCGCGCACCAGCAGCAGCCAGGAGTGGAAGACGGTGTGCGCGCAGGCGTCGTGCGAGTCGTCGAAGAAGGCCAGGTCGACCAGGCCGGTGCCGTCGTCCAGGGTGGTGAAGATGACCCGCTTGCCGGACCGGATCGGCGGGGTCTGGGTGGCCGCCTTGGCCCCCGCGACCAGCACCGCCTCCCCGTGCCGCGCCTCCCGCAGCCGCCGCGCGCCGACCACGCCCAACTCCCGCAGGAATTCCCGGTGGTCGTCCATCAGATTGCGCGAGACGTCCATCGACAGCACCCCCAGCTCGGCGCTGAGCCGCTCCACCGAGGAGAGGTCCGGCAGCCCGGCCGGCGCGGTCTCCCGCCCGCCGGCCAGCGGGAGTTGGCCACCGCCCGCGCCCCGCCCGCCGCGGTGCAGCTCGGTCAGATGCAGTTGCAGATCCCGCCGGTTGGCGCCGAAGGAGTCCAACGCCCCTACCTGGGCGAGCCTTTGGGCCAGCGGCCGGCTCGGCCTGCCCCGCTCCCAGAAGTCCAGCAGCGAGGCGTAGGGCTGCCCCTCCGCGATCCGCGCCGCCTCGGCCTCGCTGACACCGTGCACGTCGGAGAGGGCCAGCCGCAGTCCCCACACCGCCGGAGATTCAGACACCAGTTCGATCCGATGAGCGACCGCGGACCGGTTCACGTCCAGCGGCAGGATCGGCACGCCCCGCCGCCGCGCGTCCGCCAGCAGCAGCCGCTTCGGGTACATCCCGGGGTCGTGCGTGAGCAACCCGGCGTAGAAGGCGGCCGGGTGGTGCGCCTTGAGCCACGCCGACTGGTACGTCGGTACGGCGAAGGCGACCGCGTGGGCCTTGCAGAAGCCGTAGGACCCGAAGGCCTCGACGATCTCCCAGGTCCGCTGAATCGTTTCCGCGTCATACCCCTTCGCCGCCGCGTGCTGGGCGAACCAGAACCGGATCCGCCCCTGCGACTCCGGGTCGGACAGCCCGCGCCGCACCCGGTCGGCCTCGCTCCGCCCGCAGCCGGTCATGATGTCGACGATGTCGATGATCTGCTCGTGGAAGACGACGACCCCGTACGTCTCCTTCAGCGGCCGCTCCAGATCCCGGTGCGGATACCTGATCGGCGCCCGCCCGTGCCGCGCCTCGATGAACGGCCGCACCATGTCGGCGGCGACCGGCCCGGGCCGGAAGAGCGAGATGTCGACGACGAGGTCGTGGAAAGTGGCCGGCTGCAACCGCCCCACCAGGTCCCGCTGCCCCGGCGACTCGATCTGGAAGCACCCCAGCGTCTCGGCGGATCTGATGAGCCGATACGTCGCCGGGTCACCCGGCGGCAGTCCGTCCAGGTCGACCACGGCCCCCGTGGCCCGCTCGACCTCCGCGACCGCGTGCGCCATCGCCGACTGCATCCGCACCCCGAGCACATCGAGCTTGAGCAGCCCGAGCTCCTCCACGTCCTCCTTGTCGAACTGCGACATGGGCAGCCCCTCGCCGCTGGTCGGCACGACCGGCGTACGACGGAGCAGGGAGGCGTCGGAGAGCAGCACCCCGCACGGGTGCATGGCGACTCCGCGGGGCAGGGCGTCGAGCGCCTCGACCAGCTCCCACAGCCGACCGTACCGCTCCTTCTCCCCTGCCAGCTCCTTGAGTTCGGGCAGTTCCTCCAGTGCCGCGCGGGCGTCCCTGGCCCGGATGTGCGGGAAGGACTTGGCGATGCGGTCGATGTCGGCGGGGTCCATGGAAAGGGCCGCGCCGACGTCCCGGACCGCGTGCCGCACCCGGTACGTCTCCGGCATCGCGACGGTGGCGACCCGCTCGGTGCCGAACCGCCCGATGATCGCCCGGTAGACCTCCAGCCGGCGCGCGGACTCCACGTCGATGTCGATGTCGGGCAGGACCAGCCGCCGGGTGGACAGGAACCGCTCCATCAGCAGCCCGTGTTCGACCGGATCGGCGTGGGCGATACCGAGCAGATGGTTGACGAGCGACCCCGCGCCGGAGCCACGGGCCGCGACCCGGATTCCCATGTCCCGTACGTCGTCCACGACTTGAGCGACCGTCAGGAAGTAGGAGGCGAAGCCGTGGTGGGCGATGATGTCCAGTTCCCGGTGCATCCGCTCCCAGTAGGCGCGTCGTTCCGCGTACCCCTTCAGCACCATCCCGGCCGCCGCCCGGGAGGCCAGTGCCCGCTGGGCGGTACGCCGTCCCGCGCCGACCAGACGCGGCTCGGGAAAGTGGACGGTGCCGATGCCGAGGTCGTCCTCGGGGTCGAGCAGGCACTCGGCGGCCGTCATCCGTGTCTGTTCGAGGAGCCGGTGCGCGGTGTCCCGCCGGAAGCCCGCGGCCTCGACGATCCGCTCGGCGGCGGCCAGCATGGCGCCCGCGTCCTTGAGCCAGCCCTCGCCGGAGTCCAGTTCCCCGAGGGCGCCGACGGGCACGAGCCGGCGCGCGGAGTCCAGCACGTCGGCGACCGGACCGAGGCCGGGATCGGCGTACCGGACGGCGTTGCTGAGCACGGGCCGGATCCGCTGCTCGGCGGCGAACCCGACGGTACGGGCGGCCAGTCGCAGCGAGCCGGGTCCGGTGCCCTTGCGCCCGTGCCAGACGGCTTCGAGGCGCAGGGCGTCGCCGTAGGTCTCCCGCCAGGGGCCGAGCAGCCGGGCGGCCCGGTCCGGCCGGCCGGCGGCGAGGGCGCGGCCGACGTCCGAGGCGGGTCCGAGCAGCACGGTCAGCCCGTCCCCCCGGTTCTCGCTCCAGGACAGCAGGGGCACGCCCTCCGCGCCCTTGCCGGAGTGCGCCGCCGTGACGATCCGGCACAGGTCGGCCCAGCCGTGGGCGCCGTCCCGGGCGAGGAAGGTGACCCGGGGGGCCGACTCGTCGACAAAGGCACCCCCGCGCACCGGAGCACGGCGCCGCCCTCGTCGTACGGAGTCGCCCTCCTCCACCGCCAGGCCCACCCCGAACAGCGGCCGGACCCCGGCCTTCGCGCAGGCCTTGGCGAACCGGACCGTGCCCGCGAGGGTGTCCCGGTCGGTGAGGGCGAGGGCGTCCATGCCCCGCTCGGCGGCGCGCTCGGCGAGGTGCTCCGGGTGGGAGGCGCCGTAGCGCAGGGAGAACCCGGAGACGGTGTGCAGATGGGTGAAGCCGGGCATCCACACCTCCCACTCGAACATCAGTTCCCTACTCCCGCACCCCCACCATACCCCCATTCTCGAACGCTTGTACGACTACCATCGAAACGCCCCTCACCTGCGAAAACACCCGGACGTCCGGCCCCTACGCAACGCGATCCCCCTCCGGCCGCCGCTCACCCCACAGTCACGAACCCGGGCAGGGTCAGAGCCGAGTGGACCGGCCGCCCCTCCCCCACGGGCATGGTGCCGAGACTCCGCAGCATGTCGTTGCGCCGCTCCAGCGCCTCGGCGGTGGTGGGGAAGAGCGTGGCGCCGCCCTCCCCGATCTGGTCCTGGTTCGCGGTCACGAACCCGCGGGTGTCGCGCTCGTAGGCGGCGAAGCCCTCGGCGGCGTCCCGGCCGGCCAGGGAACAGGCGAGCATGTACGCGCCGACGAGCGCGAGGCTGGAGCCCTGCCCCGTGAGGAACGAGGGCGCGTACGCCGCGTCGCCCACCAGCGCGACCCTGTCGTCGGACCAGCGGGGCATCCTGATCTGGCTGACCACGTCGACGAACAGGTCGTCGGCCTCGTACATCGCGGCGATCATGCCCGGCACCTCCCAGCCCGCTCCGGCGAACACCCCGGCGACCAGGTCGCGTTGGGCCTCCGGATCGCGGAACGCGCCGAACGACGGTTCCGGGCGGGCGAAGTTCAGGAAGGCGTGCACCTCGTCGCCGTCCCCCACGGCGTAGAGAGCCGCCGCCCTGCCCGGGACGTTCCACATCGCGATCTCACGGGAGAGCCCGAGGGTGTTGCGCATGGTGAACCCGGCGAAGCAGTACCCGAGATAGCGGTGGAACCGCTCCTCGGGCCCGAACACCAGCTCCCTGGTGCGGGAGTGCAGACCGTCCGCGCCGAACACCATGTCGAACGTACGGCTGCCACCTCCGCGGAAGGTGACGTCGACCCCGTGACCGGACCGGTCGAGGGTGTCGACGGAGTCGTCGAACAGGAACTCCACGTCGTCGCGGACCACCGAGTACAGGGCGTCGGTCAACTCCCCGCGCGGCACCTCCACATCCCGCCCCTCCACATCCGGCCCCTCCGCACCGCGCGGCTCGACCGAGGCCACCGTGCCGCCGTCCCCGTCGAGGAAGGTGAACCGGCGCAGGTCGACGCGGGCGTCGCGCAGCCGGGGCAGGATGCCCATGCGCCGGACGACCTCCAGCGCGGTACCGCGCACATCGATGGGGTAGCCACCGCTGCGCGGGGCGTGGGCCTTCTCCACCACCGTGACCGCATACCCGTGACGGTTCAGCCAGAAGGCGAGAGCGGGACCCGCGATGCTAGCCCCCGATATCAGGACCTCGCGGCGCTTCGACCGGCCGTTGAGGGTCATCGCTTGACTCCTTTGCGCAGGAAGCGAACGGCGAACAGGGACAGCGCGGTGACGGCGCCGGCGATGACGAAGCCGGTGACGAAGGCGGACTCGTCCGGATCCTCCGCACCGGGACGGGTCCCGGCGGCGAGAAAGGCCCCGCTGACCTGGGCGCCCGCGGCGAACCCGATCACCCGGGTGACCAGAACCAGGCTGGTCGCGGTGCCGGTGTCGCCGTGCCCGACGGAGGTGGCGGTCCTGACGACCATCGCCGTGACGCAGACCCCACTGGCCAGGGCGACCAGCGCCTTGCCGACGACGAGATGCCAGACCTCGCTGTGCACGAACGCCAGGCCCGTCAAGGTGACCGTCATGATCCCGATCCCGGCCGCGACCACGGCACTTGAGCCGAACCGCCGCACCGCCCAACGGCCCGCTGACCGCCCCCGCGACGGCACCGGGCAACAGATACCGCCCGATGTCGGTGGACCCGGCCCCGAAGCCGTACCCGTCACCGGACACCGCGAACAGCTGCGGAACGAGGAACATCGACACCGCGGTGCCCGCACACACGGCGAACGTGATGACGTACGAACTCCACACGGCGGGCTCGGCCACCACCCCGAGATCGACCATCGGCGAGGCCGACCGCCGCTCGACGAGGACCCAGCCACCCACGAGAAGTGCCAGCACCACCACGAAGGCGCCCAACAGCAATGGCCGGCCGCCGAGTTCGGGCGCCGCCGCCAGCCCGAACATGAGCGTCAGCAGAACACCACTCAGGAGCACCAGCCCTGGCCAGTCGATCCTGGCGTCCGGCCGCCCCGGCGGATCGTCCGGCAGCAGCCGGTGCACGAGCAGGGTCGCCCCGACGATCGCGAGGGTCGGTAGGGCGAACATCCAGTGCCGGGACAGCCCTTCGGCGATGGGCCCGGCCATCAGCGTGCCCAGCATCCCACCGCCCACGAACAACCCGCTGACCACCCCGATGGCCACCTGGGACTCGCCCGCGGAGAGGTGCTTGCGCACCAGGATGAACGACAGCGGCATCGCCCCGACCATGGCGCCCTCCAGCACCTGGCCGAGCAGCAGCACCGGCAGGTTGGGCGCCAGTGAGGACACCAGGCCACCGGCCGAGACCACCGCCATCAGCCGGACCATGACGCGTTTCCCGCCGTGGCGGTCACCGAGGTTGCCCGCGACCGGCGTCACGAGAGCGCCGGTGATGAGCATCGTGATGCTGAGCAGAGCCCCTTGAGCGGGGCTCATCGATAACTCCCGCTGCAACAGCGGAAGCGTCGGCGTCACCACCGACTCCAGGGCGCCGGTGAAGGCGGCCAGCAGACCGAGGGCCCCGACAGCGGCCTTTCCGACACGGACCGGTGGAGCAAGCGTTGCGGTCATGAACATCCCTCCCACGAACTACACTACACGGTGTAGTGCACTCAGGTTAGGATACGGCCATGCCGACCACGAAGCCCCTGCGCGAGGGAGCCACACCAAAGCGGGCCGCGATCCTCACCGCGGCCCGCGAACTCTTCCTCGCCGACGGCTTCGACCGCTCCAGCGTCGACGCGGTCGCCGCCCGCGCCGGCGTCTCCAAGCGGACGGTCTACGACTACTTCGGCGACAAACAGACCCTCCTGCAAGCGGTCGTGGACGACGTGGGCCACTCCCTGGTCACCACGGTCCGGCGCATCCTCGACGACACCCTCACCGACCCCATCGAGACCGCCGACCTGGAGAACGTCCTCACCACGTTCGCCCTGCGCATCGCGACCGACATGCTCGGCTCGGCGGAGTACGCCACCCTGCAACGCCTGGTCCGGGCCCGCCCCGGCCACCAGAGCGAGAACTCCATGGCCGACACCCCGGACGAAGCCCTCGCAGAACGCCTCGCCGCCTTCGCCGAGGCCGGCCTCCTCACCGTCCCCGACCCCCGCCTGGCCGCGGACCAGTTCATCGCCCTGACCTTCGGCGTAGCCCTCAACCGCCACGGCTCCGCCAACGCCACGGAGGACCCCCGCATCCAGCCCCTCCTCACAGAGGGAGTACGAACGTTCCTCCGAGCACACCAACGGACCACTTAGCGCCGGGCGCGCCTAGGAGGGTGCCGGGTTCGGTTGTCTGGCGGGTGCGGATTCGTCGTGGCTTGTCGCGCAGTTCCCCGCGGGCAGCTGCGCTGGGCTTGAGCCGGGCGCCTATGGGGGTGCCGGGTTCTGTTGTTTGGCGGGTGCGGGTGCGTCGTGGCTGGTCGCGCAGTTCCCCGCGCCCCTGACGAGCTACAGGCACCCTGCGCCGATACCCGACCCCCCTCGACCGCGGCGCCCAACGCGCGCCACGACGGGCCGTCAGTCGCCGACGGTGCGAAGGGGACGGGGTGGGGGGTGTCCGCCCGCAGCGGCCGGCGTCCATAACCGAGCACCTCTACAAGGGACCGAGCCGCCGGACCGAGGACGGATACCCCCCACCCCGGCCCCGACCCCACCACCGAACGCAACGCGCTACACAAGCCCCCACCGGACCGCAACGGGCCGCCGCAGGCATCTCAGGGGCGCGGGGAACTGCGCAAAACGCCCGCCCCCACCGAACCCGCACCCGACACACGACCGACAACCCACAACCAAAAGCCCCGTCCCCCCAAAAGGAGGACGGGGCCAAAAACCCATCAGCCGATCGACGCCCCCGTCGCCGACAACGCCTCAGTCACCGGCTGAAAGAACGTCTCCCCACCCGAGGCACAGTCCCCACTCCCCCCCGACGTCAACCCAATCGCACTGCTCCCGGAGAACAACGACCCCCCACTGTCCCCCGGCTCCGCACACACATCCGTCTGGATCAACCCGTTCACGACATCCCCGTTCCCATAGTTCACCGTCGCATCCAGCCCGGTGACCTTCCCGGAGTGCACCTGAGTCGTGGACCCACTACGCGTCACGGCCTGCCCGACAGTCGCCGAAGCCGCCCCCGTGATCGCCTGGGCGGACCCGTCATACAGATCCACCTCACTCGGATGTTCGACATCCGCCGTGTACTTCACGAGCCCGAAGTCGTTGTCCGGGAAGCTCGACACGGAGTTGGTCCCGATCACCTTCCCGCTGGAGTCCGCCCAACTGGAGATCGCCTCCGTGCAGTGCCCCGCCGTGAGGAAGTACGGCTCCCCGCCCTTCACCACGTTGAACCCCAGCGAACACCGCCCCCCGGACCCGGAAATCGCGTCGCCCCCGGCGATGAAGGGCTTGAACTCCCCCTGGGACCGCTGGAGTTCCGCCACGGACCCCAACCCGTCGACCACCTTCGCGAGCTTGGCCCACTCGGCCGACGACACCGTACGGTCCGCGGTGACGACCACCTTGTTGGTGGTCGGGTCGGTCACCCACGAAGTCCCCGGAATCGTCGCGGAACCCGTGAGCGTCGTCCGCGCGCTCTTCAGCTCACCGAGCGAGTGCGAGACGACTCTCGCCGTGGCCCCGGCCGCCGACACGGTCCGCGCCGCGTCCTCGTCGAGCACGTTCACCACAAGGCTCTTGGTCTTCGCGTCGTAGAACGTCCCGGCCGCGTCCGCGCCGAGATCCGCCCCGAGCGTCGAGGCGAGCTTTCCGGCCGCGAGGGCCGAGAGGGTCTTGACCTCGGGCGAGGCCGGCGACTCGCTGGCGTTCGCAGTCTGCAAGGTGACTCCCGCGGCGACCAGCGCGGCAACACCCGCACCTGTCACGACGATCCGCCGCCTGGGTATGCGTCGATGCTTCAACTCGCGTCCTCCTGTGGGGGGGCGGCCCGGAGATTGTGGGGACCTCACGGACCGGAAGGCTGGTTGACGGAGGCCCACTCTTCCGAACCCCACAGGGGGCGCACAAGGTTGACTTCAGGACGCGCGTAGAACGCGGTTGCACTCCCCCTCTGGATTGACCGTGCACAGTCACACCAGGCAAATTCACACTGCAAACACTACGAGCGAGTAACCCTTCACCAACCCGTGAGGTCTACTCCTGTCCTGAATTCGCCCCTCCGGAACCCTGATCCGGCAGGGACTCAAGAGACGCCCGTTGCTCCCGCACCGGTTGCTGAACAGCCTGCTGCACCGGCTGCTGCACCGGCCGCTCAACAGATTGCGGCACCGGCTGCTGAACAGGTGGCGGCACCGGCTGCTGAACAGCCTGCTGAACCGCCCCCGCCCCCACCCCCGCCCCAACCCCCTGCTGCGCCTTCTCCAGAAACCGCAACAACTCCACCGGAAACGGCAACACCAGCGTCGAGTTCTTCTCCGCCGCCACCGCCACCACCGTCTGGAGCAACCGCAGTTGCAGCGCCGCGGGCTGCTCCGACATCTCCTTGGCCGCCTCGGCGAGCTTCTTCGACGCCTGGAGCTCCGCGTCCGCGTTGATGACCCGCGCCCGCCGCTCCCGGTCCGCCTCGGCCTGCCGGGCCATGGACCGCTTCATGGTCTCGGGCAGCGAGACGTCCTTGATCTCGACGCGGTCGATGGTGACCCCCCACTCCACCGCCGGGCTGTCGATCATCAACTCCAGCCCCTGGTTGAGCTTTTCGCGGTCGGAGAGCAGATCGTCCAGCTCGCTCTTGCCGATGATGGACCGCAGCGAGGTCTGCGCCATCTGCGAGACCGCGAACCGGTAGTCCTCCACCCGCACGACCGCCTCGGCCGGCCCGGTCACCCTGAAGTAGACGACGGCGTCCACCCGCACGGTGACGTTGTCCCGGGTGATCCCCTCCTGCGCGGGCACCGGCATGGTCACGATCTGCATGTTGACCTTCCGGAGCTTGTCGATGCCCGGAACGATCATGGTGAACCCCGGTCCGCGCACATCCGACCGGAGCTTGCCGAGGCGGAAGACCACGCCCCGTTCGTACTGTTTGACGACCCGCGCTGCCGCCATCGCGTACACCGCTCCGGCGGACACGAGCGTCACGCCCGCCGCCACCAGCTCCTCGACCATCGCGACCCCCAGGGTCCGAACCAGGCGCTCAAGGTGTGTACTTCGACGGTAACTCCGGGATGTACACGAAGGGGAGACGGAGGACACAGGTGGTCGATGGCATACGCACACGGGACGGCCGGCGGCTGACGGTCGAGGAGCACGGCGACCCGGACGGCACCCCGGTGTTCCTGCTGCACACCACCCCGGGGTGCCGCTTCGGCGGGGTCCCCGAGGAGGTCCTGGCCGCGCGGCGGGACATCCGGTTCATCGCCTACGACCGTCCCGGCTACGGCGACTCGGACCGCCGCCCGGGACGCCGGGTGGCCGACGCGGCGGCCGACGTGTCCGATGTCGCCGACGCGCTCGGGCTGGACCGCTTCTCGGTGCTCGGCCGCTCGGGCGGTGCCCCGCACGCCCTGGCCTGCGCCGCGCTGCTGCCCTCCCGGGTCCGGCGGACCGCGGCGCTCGCGTCGCCCGCGCCGCCCGACACCCGGGAGCTGAGCTGGTTCGACGGCATGGCCGAGTCCCACGTCCAGGAGTACACCCGGGCCCTCACCGACCCGCTGGCCTTCGCCGAGCGCCTGGCCGCCCGCGCCGCCGACATCCGCCGGGACCCGGCGCAGCTGCTCGTCTCCCTCCGCGACGGGCTCACCGCGTCCGACCGGCGGATCGTCTCGGACCCGGTCGTCGGCGCGACGCTGCTGCGCAACTACCGCGAAGCGCTGGGCGGTTCGGCGTACGGCTGGCTCGACGACGAGCTCGCCCTGCTGAGCGACTGGGGCTTCGACCCGGCCACCGCCACCCGGCCGGTCCTGCTGTGGCACGGCGCCCTGGACACCATCTCCCCGGTGGGCCACTTCAAGTGGCTCGCCGACCGCATCCCGCGGGTCCGGCCCGTGCTCCAGCCGGACGCCGGGCACTTCGGAGCCATCGAGGCCCTGCCCGCCGTACTGGACTGGCTGTGCTCCGCCCCGGGGCGGGCCACGCCCTGACCGGCGACGAGCCCCCGTACGTCGGATGCGTACGGGGGCTCACCGGGCGCCGGCTGCGGCACAGGGGGTGCGGGGTCTAGAAGACGCTCACGCCATAGGCGCTCAGGGCCTCGGTGACCGGCTGGAAGAAGGTCGTACCGCCGGAGGAGCAGTTGCCGCTGCCGCCGGAGGTCAGACCGTAGGCGACACCGTTGCTGCCGTACAGCGGACCGCCGGAGTCGCCGGGCTCGGCGCAGACGGTGGTCTGGATCATGCCGTAGACGACATCGCCGCCACCGTAGTTGACGGTCGCGTTGAGCGCGGTGACCCGGCCGCTGTGGATACCGGTGGTGGAGCCGCGGCGGTTGACCGTGGTGCCCACGCTCGGGGTGGCGGCGCTGGTGATGTCGACGCTGCCGACGGTGCCGGAGATCGACGAGACCGGGTAGCTCGAGGAGTACCGGACGATGCCGTAGTCGTTGGTCGGGAAGCTGGACCCGGCCGTCGAACCGAGCGTCGTGGTGTGCCCGGAGTTCGACCACCAGGTGCCCGCGCCGTCGGTGCAGTGACCGGCGGTCAGGAAGTAGTACGTGCTGCCGCTGCGGACGTTGAAGCCCAGGGAGCAGCGCCAGCTACTCGCATAGATGGCGTCGCCGCCGGAGATCAGCTTGTTGAACTTGCCCGGGGTCCGCTTGATCGTGAGCGCGTCGGAGTTGCTGCCCGCCTGCTCCTTGATCTTGGCGATCTCGGCCTGCGAGACCGTGCTGTCGACGGTGACGACGACACGGTTGGTCTTGCTGTCGACGGCCCAGGCGGTGCCGGGGATGTCGGCCTTGAGCACCGAGTTGCTGGCGCTCTTGAGCTCGGTGGTGCTGAACGGGGTCGCGGCGGTCGCGTTTGCGCTGGGGACCGCGATGGCGGCCGCGGCCACGAGACCGGTGGTACCGGCGATGAGGCGGGTGCGTCTCGTGATGCCGCTGCGGGGTGTGGTGCGCTTGATCCTCACTTTTCGTTCCCTCCCAGGGGAATTCGGGGGCCCGCGTGGGGTCGGGGCCCGTGAGGCGCAGTCGGGGGCGGGCAGGGTCCGGATTTCGAACACGCCGTGCCCCTGACAAGCGCTGTGGGGGAGTATTCGGCCGAACGGCCGGTAGGCGCAAGGGCGCCTTTCGGCCGTCAGCCTTTGGAACACCTTTGCGTTCGGGAGGGAACCTCAGCCCTTCAGATCACGTCCCGCTCCCCCGCCGCGACCGCGACGCCGAGGGTGTTCCCGGGCGGTGGGAAAGGGCAGATGTAATGGTCGGCGAAGGCGCAGGGCGGCAGCAGCGCGCGGTTGAAGTCGACCGTCGTACGGCCCTCGGCGTCCGGCGCGGCCGGGTACAGGAAGCGGAACCGGTAACTGCTGTCGCCGCTCGTCGTGTCGCCGAAAACCGCCCACAGCGAACCGTCGCCCTGGACCGCGACCTTCAGCGTCAGCTCCCGCCCGTCGAGCGCGAACTCGACCTCCCCGCCGAGTCCGAGCCCGCGCTCGACCCCGTCCGCGGTCGGCACCCGGACGGTCCGCTGTGTGTCGTACGGCGTGAAGCGCCCCGGCACCGACCAGCGCGGGTCGTAGGGCGTGGCCTTGATGCCGCCGAAGGTCCGCCGGGCCGGGGAGCCGGGGTCGAAGTCCCGTACTCCCCACACGCCTTCGCGCACCAGCACCACCAACCGGCGTTCCCCGAGGGCCACTCGGGACGTCTCCGGCGTCCCGGGGTCGGCGGCCAGCCGGACCTCGCCGCCGAACGGCCGCCCGTCGACGGTCAGTCCGTCCGCCTCCTCGGCGGTGAGTACGACACCGTCGTCCGCCGGGCTCCAGCTGCCGGGGAGTCCGGGAAGCCGCCCGTCGGGGTGGTCCACGGGCCAGTGCGTGCCGGTCAGCGCGAGCGGCCCGTAGGGCGCCGACACCGACTCGACCCGGTGCTCGTGCCACTGCTTCCACGCGTCGGTCGCGTCCGTGGTCATGGGTCAGCCTTTCTGTACGGGGTCGGGGAGCCCCAGGTGGGAACGGAGGGTGGTGCCGCGGTACTCGGTGCGGAACGCGCCGCGTTCCTGGAGCAGCGGGACCACCCGGTCCACGAACTCGTCGAGCCCGCCCGGGGTGAGATGGGGTACGAGGATGAAGCCGTCGGCGGCCTCGCGCCGCACGAACTCGTCGAGTTCGGTGGCGACCGCCTCCGGGGTGCCGGTGAAGAACTGCCGCCCGCCCGCCTCGATCACGGTCTGCCGGATCGACAGGCCCTTTTCCTTCGACAGGGCCCGCCACTTCTCGGCGACGGCGACCGTGTCACGGCGCCGGGTCCGGCCCTGGGTGAGCGCGGGGTCGACGACCGGATCGATGTCGGGGAGGGGTCCGTCGGGGTCGTAGGAGGACAGGTCGACTCCCCAGATCTGCTCCAGCGTGAGCAGCGCGGTCTGCGGGGAGGTCTGCTGCCGGCGGATCTCGGCGGCCCTCTCCCGGGCCTCGGCGGCGGTGTCGCCGAGGACGACCCCCACCCCGGGCATGATCTTCAAGTCCCCATGGGCGCGGCCGTACTTGGCGAGTCGCCGCTTCACATCGGCGTAGAAGGCGCGGCCGTCCTCCAGCGAGCTCTGCCGGGTGAAGATCACGTCGGCGGTGGAGGCGGCGAACTCCCTCCCCTCGTCCGAGTCCCCGGCCTGGATGACGACCGGGTGCCCCTGCGGTGAGCGCGGCACGGTGAACTCACCCGCGATGTCGAAGTGCCGCCCCCGGTGCGCGAACGGCCGCGAGATCCCGTCCGGTGTCCAGGAGTCCCACAACTCCCGGGCCGTCTCCAGGAATTCGGCGGCACGGGTGTAGCGGTCGGCCCGGTCCAGGAAGCCGCCGCGCCGGAAGTTCTCCCCGGTGAAGGCGTCGGAGGAGGTCACCACGTTCCAGGCGGCCCGGCCGCCGCTGAGGTGGTCCAACGTGGCGAACCTGCGGGCGAGTTCGTACGGCTCGTTGAAGGTCGCGTTGACCGTGGCCGCGAGCCCGAGCCGCTCGGTGACCGCGGCGAGCGCGTTCAGCACGGTGATCGACTCGGGCCGCCCGACCACGTCCAAGTCGTGGATACGGCCCTTGTGTTCGCGCAGCCGCAGCCCCTCGGCGAGGAAGAAGAAGTCGAAGAGTCCGCGCTCGGCGGTGC
Source organism: Streptomyces sp. SID13726 (assembly GCF_010548375.1). Classification (GTDB taxonomy): domain Bacteria; phylum Actinomycetota; class Actinomycetes; order Streptomycetales; family Streptomycetaceae; genus Streptomyces. The sequence continues at coordinate 65,058 of NZ_JAAGLY010000009.1, read as the reverse complement.
GGGCCAGGTGCTCGAAGGACGAGAACTCGATCTGGGACCGCGACTTGGGGTCGGCCCACACGGTGGTGTTGTTGACGCCCGGGAAGTGGGCCGCCAGATGCATCTGCTTGCGGCTCATGACACTCCCCCGGTCCGGGCGTACTGGTTGGCGGGCCTGGCCAGGCCCAGGTGCTCCCTGAGCGAACTGCCCGGATAGAAGGTGCGGAACAGTCCGCGGTGCTGGAGCAGCGCCACCGTGCCGTTGACGAGCCGCTCCAGGTCGCGGAGCGGTTCGGCGGGCGTGAGGTGGAAGCCGTCGACGACGCCCTCGCCGTGCCAGGTGGCGATCAGTTCCGCGAGGTCGACGGGGCCGCCCCGGTACACCGGCCCCTGCGCGGTCTGCCGGGGTCCGCCTCCGCCGTGGCCCGGCTCGGCGGCGTGCTCGCCGTCACCGAGGTCGACGAGCAGGCTCGCGAGCACCCGCAGTTCGTCCGGGTCCCGCCCGAACCCGGCGGCCTCCGCCCTCAGTTGATCCCGTACGGCGGCGGTCTGGCCCGCGCTCACGGCCCGCACCAGGGCCACGTCGGCGTACCGGGCGGCGGTCCGCCTGGCCTGTCCGTCGGTGGCGTCGACCACGCGCACCGGGTGCCCCTGGGGCGGACGCGGCACGATCGAGGGGCCCTTGACGGAGAAGGACGTGCCCCGGAAGTCGACGTGATGGAGCTTGTCCCGGTCGATGAAGCGGCCGGTCGGCACGTCCCGGATCTCGGCGTCGTCCTCCCAGCTGTCCCACAACCTCGCGGCCACGTCGGCGACTTCACCGGCCTCCTGCCACAGGGCGTCGGCCGGTGCCGCGTGCCGGCGCCCGAAGAGACGGGCCTCGCCCTCGGTGGTCGACACGTCGAGCCGCCAGCCGGCCCGGCCCCGGCTGACCCAGTCGAGGGTGGCGACGGCGGCCTGGACGTGGAAGGGCTCGGTGTGGGTGGTCGTGACGGTGGGCACCAGGCCGATCCTGCTGGTGGCGGGCGCGACCCGGGACAGCACGGCGAGCGCGTCGGGTCCTGGCCGGGCGAAGGAGTCGTCCAGGGTCACGAAGTCGAGGCCGCCGCGCTCGGCGAGCCGGGCCAGGCCGACGTAGGAGGCGGCGTCGTAGGCGGACAACTGGTCGACAGCGGCGGCGAGATGCAGCATCACAGCACCTTCGAGAGAAAGGACCGCGTGCGTTCGTGCCGCGGATCGTCCAGTACGTCGGCGGGCGGGCCCTGTTCGACGATCCGGCCGTCGTCCATGAACACGACGGTGTCGGCGACCTCGCGCGCGAAGCCGATCTCATGGGTGACGACGATCATCGTGGTGCCCTGGTGGGCCAGGTCCCTGATGACGTCGAGGACCTCACCGACCAGTTCGGGGTCGAGCGCGGAGGTCGGTTCGTCGAACAGCAGCAGCCGGGGTTCAAGCGCCAACGCCCGCGCGATGGCGACCCGTTGCTGCTGCCCGCCGGAGAGCTGCCGGGGATAGGCGCCGGCCTTGTCGGCGAGCCCCACCCGGTCCAGGAGCCGCCGCGCCGCCTCGACGGCCTCCTTGCGCGGCCGCTTCAGCGCGGACACCGGCGCCTCGACGACGTTGTCCAGCACGGTCAGATGCGGGAACAGGTTGAAGTTCTGGAAGACGAACCCGATCCGCGTCCGCTGTCTCAGCACCTCTCGCTCGGGCAGCTCGTACAGCCTGTCCCCGGAGCGCCGGTAGCCGATCAGCACCCCGTCCACGCTGACCACGCCCTTGTCCACCTTCTCCAGGTGGTTGACGGTCCGCAGCAGCGTCGACTTGCCGGAGCCGGACGGGCCGAGGATGACGGTGACCTCGCCGGCGCGCACCGCGAGGTCGATCCCCTTGAGCACCTCCAGGCCGCCGAAGCTCTTGTGCACGGACCTGATGTCGACCATGACGCTCATCGCTGAACTCCCCTGTTTCCCATATGTCTTAGGCGGCCGCACGGCCGACGAGTCCGGCGAGGAACACCAGCGCGGCCCGCGCGGTCGCGTCGTTCTGGCGGAACGCGGGACCGCCGGTGCGCGGCCGGGTGAAGGCGCCGGGGGTACGGCCATCGGTGTGCGGCCCGAGCGCGAACCGCCGCGGGTGCGGCCGCCCGGACCGGTCCAGGACCCGCCCGTCGGCCCGGTCCACCCGGAGCAGCCCGTCCGGACTCTCGGCGACCCCCTCGGCGTACAGCTCGCGCAGCAGCGGATCGAGCGCCCGCCGGACCGTAGGCTCGGGCAGCCGCGCCTCGACCAGCGCCCGCGCCTGGACCGAGAACCCCGGCACGGTCGGACTCGACGCCGTGAACACCCCGTCCGCGGCCCGGACTTCCATGTCCGCCCCGACGAACCTGAGCACCCCGGCCCGGGACAGCGCAAGCAGCTGCCGCAGCCGGGGTCCGGGCGGCCCGGAGGCGAGGTAGCTGAAGAACCCGTGCCACCACCCGCCGATGTCCCCGAGCCGCACCAACTGCCCGTAGACGGAGAGCAGTCCGAGGAAGACCGCCAGGTCCGGGCTGTGCGACGGATCATGATGGCGTGTCAGATCGACCTCGACGTACGCCCGCAGCCCGTCCTGGAACTCCTCGTGCGACCCGAACCGCACGCCCTCCAGCGGCCGGTCGAGCGCGGCGAGGTCGAGCCGGTCACCGGGGTCGGGCACGGCGGAGGCGACCAGCACCCCGCGCTCGTCCGGGTCCGCCACCGCGTACTTCTCCTCGAAGTCGGCCCAGGACATCGCGGTCCGCTCCGAGTGCACGGTGAACAGCCGGTGGTAGTGGGCGAATCCGAGCTCCTTCTCCACCAGCGGCCAGACATCCCGCCGGAAGTCGAACCCCTCCGCACGGGCCAGCAGTTCGTCGATCTGGGCCGGCCCCAGGAAGCGGGGCAGCGGGGGCCGCTCACCGGTCCAGTCGTAGCCGATCTTCGAGTGGTACGGCATTCCGCGCCGCGATCCGACGTACAGCACCGGCTCCCGGCCCGAGGGGAGGTAGGTGTCCCCGTCGTACCGTCCGCCCCGCCCCTCGGTGAGCAGCACCATCAGGTCGACGAAGGCGAGCCCGAAGCCGCGCACCAGCACCGGTTCGCCGGGCGCGAGGGCGGACAGGTCGCTGTCGGCGGTGAAGTCGGGCGGGAGATGGACCAGGCCGTGGGTGCGCGCGTAGGCCGCCAAGTCGCGCTGTTCGTCGTCGAGTTCGGCGTCCAGATGGCCCAGGTTGAGGACGACCAGGTCGGCGAGGAGCGGGCGCGGGCGGCCCTCCAGCCAGACCTGCTGGCGGCCCTCGCGCGGCCCGTTCACCCGCAGGGCCCGGCGTGGGTGGTGGTGGACGGTGACGCTCTCGGGCAGCGCGGCCACCGCCTGTTCGTGCACCCAGCGCAGGTAGGCGCCCTGGAGCTGCCGGTCGGCAAAGGTGCGGCCGTCGATGCCGGCCCACTCGTGCAGGGTGGGGCCGGGGTTCACGGGTCCGGCCATGTCGACGGTCTCGTCGGTGAACATGGTGACGTCCTCGGCGTGCGAGTTCATCAGCAGCAGCGGCGACTGGTCCGCCCGCCAGACGCGCCCGGCGCCCGGTGGATGCGGGTCCACCAGATGCACGTCCAGGCCCGAACCGTCGTACAGCTCGGGGGCGTTGGCGGCGATCCGCTCGATCAGGCCGGTCCCCCGCGGCCCGGCTCCGACGATGACCAGGGAGTGCCTCATCGGGTGCGCTCCGAGCCGCGGGCGTAGTGCTTCTCCACGTAGTACTGGCCGACGCTCAGCACCGAGGTGACCACGGTGTACCAGACGGTGGCGACCATCAGCAGTGGGATGACCTGGTAGGTGCGGTGGTAGACGAGTTGCACGGAGTAGAGCAGGTCCTGCACGGCGATCACGCTGACGATGGAGGTGCCCTTGAGGGTGCCGATCAGCATGTTCCCGGCCGGCGGCACGATGGAGCGCATGGCCTGCGGCAGCACGATCCGCCACCAGCGCCGCCACCGGCTCAGTCCGAGCGCCTGGGCGGCCTCGATCTGGCCGCGGTCGACGGAGAGGATCCCGCCGCGCACCACCTCGGCGGCGTACGCGGCCTCGTGCAGGGTGAGGCCGATGATCGCGACGGTGACGGGGCCGAGCAGGTCGACCGTCCGTACGCCGAGGATCTGCGGGTACAGCGCCCCGATGTTGAACCAGAGCAGCAGCTGCACCAGGATCGGGATCGACCGGAACAGCCAGACGTATCCCCAACTGACGCTTCTGAGGACGGGGTTGGCGGAGAGCCGGGCGGCCGCGAGCAGGGCGCCCAGCACGAAGCCGAGCGCCATGACCACCGCGGTCAGCCAGAGCGTGAGCCACAGTCCGCGCAGCACCGCGTCCGAGGTGAAGTAGTCCGCGACGACGTCCCACTGGAACGCTCGGTTGCGCAGTACGGAGTCGAGGGCGAGGCCCAGCAGCACGAGGACGGCGACGGCGGCCGTCCACTGGCCGAGACGGCGCTGCGGGACGATGTGCAGGGAGTCCGCGTCTTCCGGTATGTCCGGTGCGGCGGGGGCTTTGGCGAGGGTGTCGGAGGACATGGGAAGGCTCCGTGGCATCGAGTCGTTCGAACTCGGACGGTTGCCTTCACACGGATGCGGCCGAGCCCCTCAGCAGGGCCGCCTCCTGAGAGTACGGGTGCGTTTCCCGGCTCTGTCAAGGCTGTCCATACTGTGAGCCGTACGTCTCAAGTCGGTTGACGCCCCACCGGATGCCTGTTCCACTTACCCCATGCATCCACAGCAGTGGCTGGTCAAGCGCTCCCACATCGACTTCGGTCGCGTGTGGTCCTCTTCCTGTTGAGCTGACCCACTGCGCGCCCTGATCCCGTAGGGCGCCTTTTCGCGTTCTCCCCTTCTTTCTGCCTTCACACGCGCCTCCCCTCACCCCGCGCTGCCTGCTCACAGGAGACCACCGCACCATGCGCACACGCACGCATGCCCGAAAGAGACTGTTCATCCCCTTTGCCGCTATCACCGCCGGAACCCTGCTGCTGACCGCCTGCGGTTCCGGCACGGACGAAGCCGTGACCGCCTCCGCCAAGTCCGACGCGATCCCCACCACCGACGTCGTCTCCGCGATCGGGAAGAACGAGGCCGCGGCGGAGCTGCTGCCCTCCGGCACCAGGACCCTGACCCTCGCGGTCAGCGTCTCCGGCCAGCCGCCGGGCACCTCGATCCTGGACGACGGCAAGACCCTTGCCGGACAGGACGTCGACTTCGCGAACGCGGTCGCCAAGACGCTCGGCATCAAACTGAAGACCGAGCAGGCGAGTTTCGAGGCGATCCTGCCCGCCCTCGACAGCGGCAAGTACGACCTCGGCGTCGGCAACTTCGGTGTGACCGACGAGCGCCGCAAGACGATCGACTTCGTCACGTACATCAACGACGGCCAGGGCTTCGCCACCCGTGACGACAGCAAACTCACCAAGGTCACCGACCTGTCCCAGCTGTGCGGCCTGAACGTGGCGACGGGTGCGGGCACGACGTTCGAGGCGACCCTGGAGGACAACAAGCACCTCTGCGCGGACGCCGGCAAGAAGCCGTACGAGGTCCAGACCTACAACGAGCAGGGCGCCATCTGGTCCTCGCTCCAGCAGGGCCGCAGCGACATCGTGATGTCCACGATCAACGGCCTCCGCTACGCCGTGGCCCACCAGCAGGGCGTGAAGTTCCTCAACGAGTACCACCGCCTGGACGTCGGCTTCGCCTTCAAGAAGGGCACCGCACTGACGCCGGCGTTCCAGGCGGCGGTCAACTCCCTGCTCAAGGACGGCACCTACGCCAGGATCCTGAAGAAGTGGGGCACGACAGGCTCGGCGATCACGAAGTCGGAGATCTCCCCTCCGGAGCTGTAGTCACACCGGCGCTTCAGCGGTCGCACCCGCAATCACAGCAATCGCACCCGTCCCCACAACAGCTGCACCATTCGCCGGAGCCCCCGCCGCTCAGCCCGCCGCGGTGCGTCTTCCGGAATCGCCGCCGGCCTGACTCCCCGTCAGAACCGGTATCGCATCGCACCCGCCGCACCTTCACCCGTACGCCCCACGCCTCACCCGTACGCCGTGAAGAATCATATTTCACTCACAGTCAGCAGCCGTATGGGACGCGACCCTTGGGGTACCTGGGCTCTCGACGTATTCGCTGTGCACCAGTACCGTCACAAACCCCCCGCGCGGCGGCTATCCACTTGGCGCGCGATCCGCATCATGGATGACCATAGGGATACAGAAGCAAGAGAGACCGCTGTGAGAGGAGGCGTCCATGGGATCGGTGCGCAAGGCGAGTGCCTGGCTGGGCCTCGTTGACGACAACGATGACGAGCGTTACTACGACGACGACGGATACTCCGAAGGGACCGAGCCCGGGGATGCCTGGGTCACCGACCCGCGGGTCAAGGTGGCCTCGGACGTCGCCGAGGAGAAGGGCCGCCGGATCGGCACGGTCACCCCGGACAGCTTCCGGGACGCCCGCGCCATCGGCGAACTGTTCCGTGACGGCGTCCCCGTCATCATGAACCTCACCGCGATGGAGGCCGGTGACGCCAAGCGCGTCGTCGACTTCGCGGCCGGGCTGATCTTCGGACTGCGCGGTTCCATCGAGCGCGTGTCCACCCGGGTGTTCCTGCTGACCCCCGCCAACACGGAGATCGTGAACGGCGACCCGGCACAGCACCGCACGGACGGCTTCTTCAACCAGAGCTGAGGCAGGGCCGCTCGCCGGCCCTGCCCCCAGCAGGCTCTACCGGAACGCGTCCAGTCCGGTGAGCGCCTTGCCCAGCACCAGCTGGTGCATCTCGACGGTGCCCTCGTAGGTGAGCACCGACTCGAGGTTCGTCGCGTGCCGCATCACGGGGTATTCGAGGGAGATCCCGTTGGCACCGAGGATCGTCCGCGCCGTACGGCAGATCTCGATCGCCTCGCGGACGTTGTTGAGCTTGCCGAAGCTGACCTGCTCGGGGCGCAGGCGGCCGGCGTCCATGCGCCGCCCCAGATGGTGGGCGAGCAGAATCCCCTTGTGCAGTTCGACCGCCATGTCGGCGAGTTTGGCCTGGGTGAGCTGGAAGCCCCCGATCGGCCGCCCGAACTGCTCCCGCGTCTTCGCGTAGTCGACGGCGGTCTCGAAACACGACCGCGCCGCGCCCATCGCCCCCCACACGATCCCGTACCGGGCGTGCGTCAGACAGCTCAGCGGCCCCTTGAGCCCCGCGACCTCCGGCAGCACGGCGTCGGCGGGCAGCCGTACGTCGTCGAGGACGAGCTCGCTGGTGACGCTGGCCCGCAGCGACCACTTGTGCTTGATCTCGGGCGCCGAGAAGCCCGGCGCGTCGGTCGGCACCACGAATCCGCGGATCCCGTCATCGGTCTGCGCCCACACCACGGCGACCCCGGCGACCGACCCGTTGGTGATCCACATCTTGCGCCCGTTGAGGACCCAGTCGGTGCCGTCCTTCTTGGCGTACGTCCGCATGCCGGCGGGGTCAGACCCGTGGTCGGGTTCGGTGAGCCCGAAGCAGCCGATGATCTCACCGGCGGCCATGCGGGGCAGCCAGGTCCGCTTCTGCTCCTCGCTGCCGAACCGGTGGACGGCGTACATGGCGAGCGAGCCCTGCACGGAGACGAGGGAGCGGATGCCGGAGTCGGCGGCCTCCAGCTCAAGGCAGGCGAGGCCGTACTGCACGGCGGAGGCTCCGGCGCAGCCGTATCCGCTGAGCGACATCCCGAGGGCGCCGATCCCGCCGAGTTCGCGGGCGAGTTCCCTGATCCCCGGCAGCTCGCCCTTCTCGTACCAGTCGGCGACGTACGGCTGGACGCGGTCGGCGGCCCAGGTCCGCACGGTGTCGCGGATCGCCAGGTCCTCCGGCTCCAGCAGGTCGTCGATGCCGAGGGGGTCGGCGGGGTCGAACGGGGGCATGGCACATCCTCCGACAGACGAGCGGCTCGAAACTAGCAGCGCTAATTAAAGCTTCCGTGGCCGACGTTACCGCCCGCTCCCCCGCACAGCCAGACGCCGTCAGGCCGTGACGCGGGACTCCGCGACCTCACGGGGCGCCGGAAGCTCCACGGCCGCCGGGGCCTCTCCGCACTGCATGGTCCGCGGCAGCCGCAGCGCCATCACCGCGCCCAGCAGCAACAACCCCGCGCTCACCAGCAAGGTCACGTGCAGTCCGTGCACGAAGGAGTCGCGGGCGGCCCGGCGCAGGGCCACGCCCGCGGAGCCGCCGAGGTGTCCGGCGACCTCGTAGGCCTCGCCCAGGGAGTGGCCCGCCGACCGGGACGCCGACTCGGGGACACCGGGGACGCTCGAAAGACCGGGTGCGTAGGCCGCGTTCATCACGCTGCCGAGCAGGGCGATGCCGATGCCCGCGCCGAGCTGGTACGAGGTCTCGCCGATGGCCGCGGCCCCGCCCGCCTGTTCCAGGGGGGCCTCGCTGAGCATCGACTCGTACGCCCCGAAGAGCGTGGTCTCCAGGCCGAACCCGAGCAGCACGAACCCGGACAGCAGCAGCCCGGTGTTGTCGGAGTCGCCCATCGCGGTGAGCAGCAGCACGGCAACGGCCGTGAGGCAGAACCCGGCGCTGACCATCCGGCGCGGCCCGAACCTCCGCAACAGGCGCGCTCCGGCGAGCCCCGCCGCCATCGCGGCGATGGTCAGCGGCAGCAGTCGTAGACCGGTCTCCAGCGGGGACAGGTCCAGGACCAGCTGGAGATACTGCGCGGCGATCAGTTCGAGGCCGACCAGGGCGAGCATCGCCAGCACGATGCAGCCGACCGAGGTGCTGAACGCGGGGCGCGCGAACATCCGCAGGTCGACCAGGGGATGGGTGAGGCGGCGCTGCCGTCGTACGAAGAGGGCGAGCAGCACCCCGCCCGCGACCAGCGGGATCGCGGTGAACGTGTCCAGCTCGCCGCCGCCGAGCCGCTTCACGCCGAGCACGAGGGCGAACAGTCCGGCGGCGGCCGTCAGCGCGCCGACGACGTCCCAGGGGCCGTCCCCGCTGCCCTTCGACTCGGGCAGCAGCAGCCGGCCGATCGGCAGGCTGACCAGCATCAACGGGATGTTGACGAGGAAGACCGAGCCCCACCAGAAGTGTTCGAGGAGGAAGCCGCCGAGCAGCGGGCCGACCGCGGCACCGACCGCGGCGACCGCGCTCCAGATGCCGATGGCGAGCGCCCGCTCGCGCCGGTCGGGGAAGACCTGGCGGAGGATCGAGAGGGTCGCGGGCATGATCATCGCGCCGCCGACACCGAGCAGGGCGCGGGCCAGGATCAGCACCTGGGCGGTGTCCGCGAGCGCGGCGAGGCCGGAGGCGACGCCGAAGAGGCCGTAGCCGAGCAGGAGGACCCTTCTGCGGCCGACCCGGTCGCCGAGGGTGCCGAAGAGGATCAGCAGCGAGGCGCAGACGAGCGGATAGACGTCGACGATCCAGAGCAGTTCTATCGCGCCGGGCCTGAGGTCCTCGGTGACGGCGGGCACCGCCACGTGCAGCACCGTCGCGTCGAGGGCGACCAGGAGCAGGCTGACGCAGAGGACGACGAGGACGACCCAGCGGTTGGCACCGGCCCCGGCCGCCCGACGGCGCAGCGCGTCAGCGGCCGTGGTCGTCCCGGACATGTACGTACCTCCCAGATGTTCCCTCGCGTTCGGCGGGCACATGGGGTGGGGACTCCCCATGATCTCGGCCGGAGAGGAGCGGGGTCTCCGGCCCGCGCAGCGAACGGCGGGTGACACGTCAGCGTACGCGAGTTCGCGTGGCGGCCCAGTGGCGGACCTCTCAGACTTCGGACAGAACACGTGTGGCGTACACCACTCCCCTCACCTGCTCCCACGCCCCGGCGGCCGTGCCGGTTCAGCGCGCGGTCGATAATCGGCCCCGTGACCGATCTCGCGACGCGCACCGAACCGGCCCTGCGCCGAGCCGCCCCGGCGCTGCTCGGCTATGCGGCCGTCCGCGCCCTGGGCCTTGTGACGCTGGCCCTGTGGAGCGCGGCGCGCGACAAGAGCGCGTACACCTTGCTGACAGCACGCTGGGACTCCCTCTGGTACACGCGGGTCGCCGAACTCGGTTACGGCTACGAGGTGCGGCTGCCCAACGGCGACGTCCACTCCAATCTGGCGTTCTTCCCTCTCCTGCCCTGGCTGGAGCGGCTGATGTCCGCGGCGACCCCGCTGTCGTACGCCGACGCGGGGCTCGTGGTCTCCTTGCTGGCCTCGCTCACGGCGGCCTGGGGGATCTTCGCGGTGACGGACCATGTGTACGGCCACCGCGCGGGCGTCTGCGCGGTCCTGCTGTGGGCCGTCCTGCCGGTCGGGATCGTCCAGTCGATGGCGTACAGCGAGTCCCTGTTCACGGCCCTTGCCGCCTGGTCCCTGTACGCGGTCCTGACCGACCGCTGGGTGACGGCGGGACTGCTGGCCTCCCTGGCGGGCCTGACCCGCCCGGTGGGGCTGGCGGTGGTGGCGGCGGTGTGGGTGACGGGGGTCGCCGCGTTCACGCGAAGCCGGACGGGGATCGCCGCGTTCGCGCGAAACCGGCGAGGGACCGCCTCGTTCGTGCGAACTCGGAGCGCGGCCGGGGCGAGCGGCGCCCAGGACACCGAACACTCCCCCACAACGCTCCCCGCTCGACGCGCCGTCGGCCTGGCCCTCGCCCCCCTCGGCACCGCCGCCTACGTCCTCTGGGTGGGTCACCGCACCGGCAAGGGCCCCCTCGGCTACCTCGACGTCCAGGCCGGCTGGCGGAACGGGTTCGACGGCGGGTATGCCTTCGCCCGTTTTGTCGGCGACAAGTTCACGTCGTTCCCGGCGGCCCTGGCCGGTGTCGGACTGATCGTCGGTGTCGGGCTGGTGGTGTGGCTGTACGTCACCTGTGCGCGGCAGGGCCAGCCGCTGCCCCTCCTGGTGTACGCGGGGGTCGTCACGACGCTCGCCCTGTGCGCGTCGAGCTACTTCGGCTCGAAACCGCGCCTGCTGATGCCCGCCTTCCCCCTGTTGGTCCCCCTCGCCCTGGCCCTCGCCCGCAGCAGTAATCGCAGGTCAGCGGTGATCCTGACGTCGATCGCCACCGCGTCCGCCCTGTACGGCGCCTTCTGGCTGAACGGCTCCGGTCCGCCATGATCGACCGCGGGGCGTCGATGAGCGTACGGAGAATTCCACCCCATGATTCGGTGAACGAATTCATAAGGGCCATAAAACCGGAACCCGGAATGATCAAAGGAATTGAAGGGCGCGGCCGCCCGCTTTTGCGGAATCCCTGGAAATAAACCCCTCCCTGAGAGGAATCCCACATCACATCGTCATCACAAAGCCGCTGATTCGCCAGGGATCTGAGCTCACTCGCTGTAACGTCGATTGAGTGCGTACCGAACGAAACCCCACCCGTCTGGACCGGGTGTTCGCCAGGCTGGACCGTGAGCCGGAACGACCGGCCCACCTGAGCGTCCCGAGGACGAGCCGGCACCGGACCGTGTTGGTGGTCGCCGCCCTGGCCTTCTATCTGGCGATCGTGTGGCTCGTGGTGACCACCTCATGGCTGGTCCGCCTCGACTGGCAGGTCATGTTCTTCCGGCCCTACCAGCAGTGGGCCTCGATCCACTGGTTCGTCGACTACTACGTGGTGCTCGGCCAGCGCGGCCCCACCGCGGTGATGGTCGCGGCCTGGCTGGGCTGGCGTTCCTGGCGCCAGCACACCCTGCGCCCCCTGCTCACCCTGGGCACGTCCCTGCTCCTGCTGAACATCACGGTCGGCGCCGCCAAGTACGGCATGGGGCGGCTGGGCCCGCACTACGCGACCGTCATCGGCTCGAACGAGATGGGTCTGGGCGGCGATATATTTCCCAGCGGCCACACCGCCAACGCCGTGGTGACCTGGGGAATCCTGGCGTATCTGGCCTCCACCCCGTGGGCCCGCCGCTGGCTGTCCGCGATCTCCGCGGTGACCTCCCTGGGCGTCGGCATGGCCACCGTCTACCTCGGTACGCACTGGCTGAGCGATGTCCTGCTGGGCTGGGTCGCGGGTCTGCTGATCCTGCTCGCGCTGCCCTGGTTCGAGCCGCTGATCGCCCGCACCGAGGCGTACGCCTTCGACCTGCGCGACCGCTGGCGGGCCCGCGGCGGTGCACGGGCGCCGGCTCCGGTCACCCCGGTCAAGGCCCCCGCCCCGGCCCGGCTCAAGCCGCTCACCGCCCCGCAGAACGAGACGGCGGCCCGCGAGATCACCCCGGCGCACGGCGTCAGACCGCCCGCCTACCTGGCGCCGGGCCCGCACACCACCCGCTCGGAGCGCACCCCGGTCACCCCGCTCGGCAGCCGCCGTCCGCCGCAGTCGGACCGCGTCGTGCGCGGCACGCCCTCCCCGGCCAGCCGGCCGGTGACCGGCGGCTGACGACCACCCCGGCGGGGCCGGTACGCACAACCACCCCGCACGAAGGCCCCGGTTCCCCGCGAGGGGAACCGGGGCCTTCGTCGTGACTCAGCCCTTCCAGGCCCGCGCCACCCGGCCGTCCTTCACCTCGAAGTTCAGCCGGCCCGCGCGGTACTCCATGGTGATGATCGTCCCCGGCGGCAGCGACCGGACCGTCGACCAGCCCCGCTCACGGGCGAGCCGCTCGGCGGCCTCCGAGTCGAGGCCGACGTAGCTGTCCGGGTTGTCCGAGGGTTCGGCGGGCGGTGTCGGAATGGATGCCATACCGCCACGCTAGGCGCTGCCCCGCGGCCGCGGAAGTCCGATCCCCGTCCCCCTCCTGTCACGCTTCTGTCACAGGATCACGGCCCGGGTTTCCGTCTCGCTCCGTCACACGGACGAGCGTTTCCCTAGCCCTTGTGCGGGTATTCGAACGCAATTCCCGCGTGTCGTACGACTTCCCCGAATGACCCGCGAGAAGGCTTGTCCGAGAAGCTGCCCGGGCCCCTTTGAGCACCGATTCCGGACCGGGCCACGGAAGCTGACACCGCATAAGAAATACACGGTTCCAGCACAGAACCCCCTTACGCCCCCTGTCGCCGCGCACGACGGCGCGAGCATCATGGCGTGAGCCGAGCGAAGGGGCGAGCGATGGGGACGCAGACCGTGCAGGCGACGGCACGACCCGTGCGGACCATGGGCCACGGCCGGGTGGTCGTCGACTGGCTGACCACCACCGACCACAAGAAGATCGGTCACCTCTATCTGATCACGTCGTTCCTGTTCTTCCTGGTCGGCGGGGTCATGGCGCTGCTGATGCGCGCCGAACTGGCCCGGCCGGGGCTCCAGATCGTGGACAACCAGCAGTTCAACCAGCTCTTCACGATGCACGGCACGATCATGCTGCTGCTCTTCGCGACCCCGAGCTTCGCGGGCTTCGCCAACGAGCTGATGCCCCTCCAGATCGGCGCCCCCGACGTGGCGTTCCCCCGGCTGAACATGCTGTCGTACTGGTTCTTCCTGTTCGGCGGACTGATCGTGCTCGGCTCGCTGCTCGTGCCGTCGGGGCCGGCCGCCTTCGGCTGGTTCGCCTACGCCCCGCTCAACAGCGCGCAGCACTCCCCCGGGGTCGGCCCCGACCTGTGGATCATGGGCCTCGCGCTGGCGGGCTTCGGCACGATCCTCGGCGCGGTCAACTTCATCACCACGATCATCGGCATGCGCGCACCCGGCATGACGATGTTCCGGATGCCGATCTTCACCTGGAACACCCTGTTCACGTCGATCCTGATCCTGCTGGCGTTCCCGGTGCTGGCGGCCGCGCTGCTGGTCCTGGAGGCGGACCGGCGGTTCGGCTCGCAGGTGTTCGAGGCGGCCAATGGCGGGGCGATCCTGTGGCAGCACCTGTTCTGGTTCTTCGGGCATCCCGAGGTGTACATCATCGCGCTGCCGTTCTTCGGGATCATCACGGAGATCATCCCGGTCTTCAGCCGCAAGCCGATCTTCGGTTATCTGACGCTGGTCGGGGCGACGATGTCGATCACCGGTCTGTCGCTGGTGGTGTGGGCGCACCACATGTTCACCACCGGCGCGGTGCTGCTGCCGTTCTTCTCGTTCATGAGCTTCCTGATCGCCGTCCCGACGGGCGTGAAGTTCTTCAACTGGACCGGCACCATGCTCAAGGGCTCGCTCTCCTTCGAGACACCGATGCTGTGGGCGACGGGCTTCCTGGTGACGTTCCTGTTCGGCGGCCTGACCGGGGTGATCCTGGCGTCGCCGCCGCTGGACTTCCATGTCTCGGACACCTACTTCGTGGTGGCGCACTTCCACTACGTCGTGTTCGGCACGGTCGTCTTCGCGATCTTCGCCGGCTTCTACTTCTGGTGGCCCAAGTTCACCGGGAAGATGCTCGACGAACGGCTCGGCAAGATCCACTTCTGGACGCTGTTCGTCGGCTTCCACACCACGTTCCTGGTGCAGCACTGGCTGGGCGCGGAGGGCATGCCGCGCCGGTACGCGGACTATCTCGCCGCGGACGGCTTCACCACGCTCAACACGGTCTCGACGATCGGCGCGTTCCTGCTCGGCATGTCGACGCTGCCGTTCCTCTACAACGTCTGGAAGACCGCCAGGTACGGCGTGAAGGTCGAGGTCGACGACCCGTGGGGCTTCGGCCGCTCCCTGGAGTGGGCGACCTCGTGTCCGCCGCCACGGCACAACTTCACGACGCTGCCCCGGATCCGCTCCGAGTCCCCGGCGTTCGACCTGCACCATCCGGAGTACGCGGCGCTGACCCCCCAGCCCGAGCCGAAGAGCGAGCAAGCGAGCGAGCAAGCCGGTCGTGAGCCGTCCTGATCGCCTCGGTCAGCTCGGCCGGCTCCAGCACCTCGAACTCGAAGCCCGTCAGCATCACATGGATCACCATCACGTCGAGGCTCGACGCCCCGGTGCGCAGGATGCAGCTGCCGGGCCCCTCCGCCTCCAGCACCCCGGCGCTCGGCGAGATCCGCTCGGCGGCCTCCTCCTTGGACACCAGCAGCCGTACGACCGCGTGTGAGGCGTACGCGCGCGTGGAGACGCCTCGCGAGACGTACGCGGCGAGGTCGTCGGCAGGCGGGGTGCGGGGCGTGAACCGGGGGCCGTGCGGGGGCTTCGGGGTGACGCGGTCGACGCGGAAGGTCCGCCAGTCGTCCCGGTCGACGTCCCAGGCGACCAGGTACCAGCGCCGCTCGCTGCACACCAGGCGGTGCGGTTCGACGGTACGGCGGCTCGCGGCACCCCCGTGGTCGCTGTACTCGAAGCGCAGCCGCTCGGCGTCCCGGCAGAGGTTGGCGAGCTCGGTGAGGACGGCCGGGTCCACGGCACCCGGTTGCGGGCCGCGCAGCATCGGCACGGTGAAGGCGTTCAGGGCGCCCACCCGGCGGCGCAGCCGGCCCGGCAGGACCTGCTCCAGCTTGGCGAGGGCCCGCACCGAGGTCTCCCCGATGCCCTCGATGCCCTGTCCGGCGGCGGTGCGCAGCCCCACGGCGACCGCGACGGCCTCGTCGTCGTCCAGGAGCAGCGGGGGCAGCTCTGCGCCCGCGCCCAGCTGGTAGCCGCCGCCGGTGCCGGGGCTGGCGTTGACGGGGTAGCCCAGCTCGCGCAGCCGGTCCACGTCCCGGCGCACGGTGCGCGGGGTGACGCCGAGCCGGTCGGCGAGATCGGCGCCGGACCAGTCGCGGTGGGCCTGGAGGAGCGAGAGCAGGCGCAGGAGTCGTGCCGAGGTCTCCAACATGGTTCCGAGTCTGCCAGCCATTGCGGACAGCAGCTGTCCGCAAGCGTTCCCGGGCGAGTGCGGGCCGGTGGGGGCTGGTCGCGCAGTTCCTCGCGCCGCCTCACCCACCTGTTTTAGGGGCGCGGGGAACTGCGCGACCAGCCACGACGTACTCGCACCCGGCAACGGACGGACGCGGGCTGGACATACGACACCTCCCTGCCGTATCTCCGCGAGCTCGCCCCGTACTGGCGGAACGTCTGCCACTGACGCAAGCACGAGGCCGACTCCAACGAACTCGCGCTGATCCTGACCCACGGCAGACCCACCTGGTGATCCCGTCCCTGCCGGGCTTCGGCTTCTCCGGCCCCACCCGTGAGAAGGGGTGGAACGTCCACCGGGTCGCCCGCGCGTGGGCGGAGCTGATGAGCAGGCTCGGCTACGAGCGCTACGGCGCCCAGGGCGGCGACGTCGGCGCGCTGGTCTCCCCCGCGCTGGCCCGCATCGCCCCCGAGTCCGTCGTCGGCGTCCATGTGAACGCCGCCTCGGTCGGCTTCATCCCGCTCGGCCCGGTCGACGAGGAGGCCCGCGAGGGGCTCACCGAGCGCGAGACGACGAGCCTCGCGAGCATCGCCGAGTTCACCACGGACGGCTTCGGCTACAACGCCCTCCAGTCGACCCGCCCGCAGACCCTCTCCTACGGCCTCACGGACTCGCCTGTCGGTCAACTCGCCTGGATCATGGAGAAGTTCCAGGCGTGGACGCACTCCTCGGCCGCGCTGCCGGAGGACGCGATCGACCGGGACACGCTGCTGACCAACGTGATGCTGTACTGGCTGACCGGCACGGCCGGTTCCGCGGCCCGCATGTACTACGAGAACAGCCATGTCATGGACTGGTTCCCGACGTCGAGCTCCGGGGTGCCGACGGCGGTGGCCAACTTCGGCGAGGACGTGGCGATCCGGCGCTGGGCCGAACAGGCCAACACCGTGGTGCGCTGGACGGAGTTCGAGCGCGGCGGCCACTTCGCCGCCCCGGAGGCCCCGGACCTGCTGGCCGCCGACGTCAGGGAGTTCTTCGGCTCACTGAACTGACGGACACCGACAGGTCGTTGTCCCGCGTGCAGTACGGCCCGGCCCCGACCGGGCCGTACGCCGTCTCCACGCGTGCGCGTGGACAAGTGAACACCGGCTCCTCGTCGGCCACGCGCGCGGTGGTGTTCTGTCAGACCGTCGTACGCCCCTCTTGGTTGCCTGTCGGCGGTGACTCACTGCTGATAGGGCAGTTGCGGAACGTCGAAGCAGGTGCGGTCCATGTCGCCCTGCGAGACCCAGCCCCGGCCGTCCTCCCAGCGGGCCACCGACAGACAGGTCCGGCGGGACGCGGGCGGCTCGGCCAGGTGCTCGAAGGCGACGGGGACCAGGAGTCCGCCCGCGGTGTAGCCCCGGCTGCGGTTCATGTAGGCGTCGACACACGCGCGTGTGATGCCCTGCCCCGCACAGGACTTCGCCGCGTCCGTGAACCACATCGCGGCCGCCCAGCCCTCCAGCTGCCACTGGGAGTGCGTCCTGAGGCCGTTGGTGGCGTCCCTGAACTCCCGTACGGCCGCGTTACCGGTGTCCTCGAAGTTCCGGCTGGACCCGGTCGCCCACAGGGCGTTGCGGCAGCGCGGGGCGTCCTTGTAGTCGTCGGGGACGGTGGACGTCCAGTTCTGCACGTTGGTGACCTTCGCGGTGACCTCGACCCCCGCCGCGTCCATCGCCTCGCACAGCCGCGCGTTGCCATGGCCGTCGACGGCGTCGAAGACCAGGTCGGCGCCCTGCTCCTTCAGGTCGGCTGCCACGGCACGGAAGTTGGGCAGCGCGAAGTCGACCTGCTCGGTGACGACCTTGTAGCCCTCCGCCTTCAGGCCCTGCTCGACGAGCCGGGCGTAGGCGGCGGACGCGGCCTGGTTGTACGACACGACGGCGGCCGTACGCGCCCCGTGTTCACGCTTGAAGTACCGGTAGACCTCGGTGCCGCCGTACTGCTTCCCGTCCCAGCCCGTGGTGCCGTCGCGGGGCGCGAGGCTGCCGTAGATGCCGTAGAGGTGCGGCCAGGTGTCGTAGGCGGCGCCGATGGGCTGGCCGCCGATGTCGGGCACGCGCGCGTGGGAGACCCGGGCGGCGCCCGCGTAGTCGAGGGCGGTGGTCGCGACCAGGGCGACCACCTTGTCCTCGTCGATCAGCCGGTGCACACAGGTGTTGTTGCCGACCCCGCTGCCGCCGTCGTCGCACTCGCGCACCTCGATCCGGCGTCCTGCGAGGCCCCCGCGCGCGTTGAGGCGCTCGAAGTACGCCTTGGCGCCGTCGCGCGGGCCGGTGAAGGCGCTGCCGCCGACGGGGCTGGTGGCGCTGGTGATGATCCCGACGCGGACCGGGGTGGCGTCCGGGGCGGGGGTCGCCCGCTCCCGGTGCTCGAAGTCGCTCTCCGGGAGCCTGCTGCCGCACGCCGTGGCCAGTGTGAGCAGCAGGACCGCGGCGGCGGCCTCAGCAGCCCGGGAGCGCCGACGCCGTGGCATTGCCGCTCAGCTGGACCAGCGCGCACAGGGTGTTGACGGACACCTTCCAGGTGCCGCCCTCCTCGACGGCCGTCCCGGAGGCGCCGGGCAGGGCGGTGGCGCCGTTCAGCATCAGGGTGTACGTCACGTTCGCCGCGGTGGGCCCGGTGAACTCCACCTCGGTGACGTTCGCCTGCACCTGCCCGCCGCGCTGGTCACCGCCGAACGCCTGGAGCACCGGGCCCATCCTGTCGCCGTTCTCCAGGACCGCCTGCTTGTCCTCGGTGGAGGTCTTCGGGTCGAAGAACTTCTCCCAGTTCGCCTTGACCTCCCGCCGGGCGGCGGCCGCGTCGGCGGGCCCGCTGGAGGACGGGGCCGCGGAAGGCGTGCTCCGCTCCACGGAAGGCGTCGGCGGCGGGCTCTCGCTGCCGCCGCCGCTGTCGTCGCTGCACGCCGTGAGGGCCACGGCGAGGGCGAACACCGCCGCCACCAGCCCCCGGCTGCCGTTCCCCCACGTGCGGTCGCTCCCGAGAACCATCTGGCTCACCACCGGGTGTCGGTCCGGGCCAAGTGCGCCCGGTGCTTTCAGGGTCAGCTTCCAGAAGGCATAGTGCAAGCGATTGGTTGACATGGACAGCGGCGAGGCACGCGACATGTGGGAGCCAGAGATGCGGACAGCCCGACTGCGGACCGTGCACCCCGTCCTGTGGGCCGGCTGGGCCGCGCTCGCCGCGGGTGCGGTGCTGTGCGTCCTCGGCTGGTACGGCGTCTCCGGCGAGCACTGGGCCGAACGCCAGCTGCCCTACCTCGCGTCCTGCACGGTGCCCGGCGCCGCGCTGATCGTCGCCGGAGCGGTGCTGCTCACCCACGGCCGGGGCGCGCTCGCCGCCGCGCGCGTGGAGGAGCTGTACGGCCTCCTGGTCGCCGCGGAACCCGCCGGGACCGAGGACTCCGGCACGGCGGCCACCGCGCCCCTGGCGGTCAGCGGGGACCTCCTGATGGTGCCCGGCGGCACGCTCTGGCACCGCGCGGACTGCCCGCTGGTCTCCGGGAAGGTGGAGGCGGTCCCGGTGGACGCCAAGGTCCTGGCGAGCGGCGAGCTGGGCCCCTGCCCGATCTGCGAGCCCGTCGAAGAGACCGACTGATGTCCTCGCTGACCTACGACCTCACCCTCGCCGGTCTCTCGGTCGGCAGCGCCGCCGCGCTCACCGGGATCGGCCTGATCGTGACGTACCGCGCGACCGGGGTGCTGAACTTCGCGCACGGGGCGATCGCGATGGTGTGCGCGTACACCCTGCGGCAGTGCGTGGTCGAGTGGGGCTGGCCGCTGTGGGCCGGGGCGGCGGCCACGCTCCTGGTGCTCGCACCGGGCCTGGGCGTGGTGCTGGAACGTCTCGTCTTCCGTCCGCTGTCGGTCCTCGGCGACGATCCGGTCCGGACCCTCGTGGCCTCCATCGGCGTCTTCGTGCTGCTGGTGGGCGGGGCCGCGCTGGTGTGGGGCCAGGGCGCGCGCGACGACGCGCCGGAGCTGGTGCGGGCGGACCCGTGGGGGCAGCTCGCGGTCGTCCTGGTCCTGGCCGCCGGGGTGGCCGCGGTGATCCGCTGGACCCGCTTCGGCCGGGAGCTGCGGGCCGTCGTGGACGACCGGCGGCTGGCCGTGCTCGGCGGTATCGACGCCGACCGGGTGGCGGCGGCCGGGTGGGCGTTCGGGTCGTTCACGGCGGGCCTGACGGGCGTCCTGCTGGCCCCTTACGTCCGCCTCGACCCGTACGGCCTGCCCCTCCTGGTGATGGAGGTGGTCGCGGTGGCGGTGGCCGCCCGGATGCGCAGCCTGCCGGTGGCGGTGCTGACGGCGCTGGCCGTCGGCGTGGCC
Organism: Streptomyces sp. SID13726; assembly: GCF_010548375.1. Taxonomy (GTDB): domain Bacteria; phylum Actinomycetota; class Actinomycetes; order Streptomycetales; family Streptomycetaceae; genus Streptomyces. Next base: position 44,964 of record NZ_JAAGLY010000009.1, on the reverse strand, counting down.
CAGAGCCAGCTGACGAGGCTGCACCCGTCGGGCTGGGGCGAGCCGTTGCTCCAGGCGGTGGGCGCGAACCTGTTCGTCGTGGCCCTCCTCCTCGCGGCCCTGGCGCTCCCCGGCGTCGGCACCCGGGACGTGCTCCCGCGCCCGGCCACCGCGCGCGTGCCGACGCCGCCGGGCGCGTGGATCGTGGCGGCGATCCTGTTCCTGCTCCCGCTGGGCTTCGCGGGTTCGGACCTGCACACCTCGGTGCAGGTGCCGGCGCTGGGCGTGGTGCTGCTGTCACTGGTGATCGTGACGGGCAGGGGCGGCCAGATCTCGTTGGGCCAGGCGGCGTACGCGGGCCTCGGAGCCCTGTTCACCGCCCTCCTGTCCGCGGGCCGCTTCCCCGGCCTGCCCCGCCTCCCGGAACTGGCCGCGCTCGTGGTGGCGGTGCTCCTGGTGGCCCCTCTGGGCCTCCTCACCGGCTGGCCGGCGATCACCCGCCGGGGCCTGGCCCTGGCCCTCGCGACCTTCGCGGTCGGCGTCGGCGTGAGCCGCTTCGTCTTCGCCCAGCCCTACGCCACATCGGGCCTGTCCCTCAACCGCCCGAAGGGCTTCGAGGGCGACCGCGCCTACTACGCCCTGGAGTTGGCGCTCCTCCTCTGCGCCCTCCTGGCGACCCACGCCCTGCGCAGGGGCCGCACGGGCAGAGCGCTGGCCGCCCTGCGCGACCACGAGTCCGGCGCCTCGGCGGCGGGCGTCCCGGTCCCCGCCCTCAAACTCGTGGCCTTCGTGGCGGGCGCCGCCCTGGCGGCCCTGGGCGGCGGCCTCCTCGGCATGGGCCTGCACGCCTTCGACCCTTCGGCCTACGACCCCGTCCGCAGCCTCCTCTGGTTCGCCGCGGTGGTGGTCCTGGGCGCCGACAGCACCCTGGGCGCCCTCGCCGCGGCGGCCCTGCTGGTCGGCTTGGACGCGGGGACCCGGGGCGGGGTGGCGGCGGCCCTGATCGGGGTACTGGCGGTGCTGGTGGGGCGCTTCCCCGGGGGACCGTACGAAGCGCTGCGAGCGGTGAGGGACCGGCTGCGCCCGCGCCGGGCGGCGAACCCGGCGAGACTGACGGAGGCGGGGCGCGCGGCACGGCGGCGGCTGGTACCGACGGTGGCAGGGACACCTGTGGGCGGCACAGCGGCGGGCGCGGGAAGCCACGGTACGGCTGGAGGCGGCACCGGACAGCCGGTCCCGGCCACGCCCCGCCCGGTCCTCACCGCCCACGGCCTCCACGCCCGCTACGACGGCTTCACGGCCCTCGCCGGAGTCGACCTCACCGTCCGGCCAGGTCAGATCACCGCGGTCATCGGCCCCAACGGCGCGGGAAAGTCCACCCTGTTCCACTGCCTGGCCGGGACCGTCCGCCCCTCCCAGGGCCAAGTCCGCTACGGCACAAGGGACATCACCCGCCTCGCCCCCCACACCCGCACCCGCCTGGGAATCGCCCGCACCTTCCAGCAGCTCGCCGTCTTTCCCACCCTCACCGTGGCCGAGAACGTCCGGGTGGGCGCGGAACAAGGCAGATCCGCGGACCCCGCCGCGGTGGACCGCGCGCTGCGGCTGTTCGCCCTGGACGGCCCCCTGCGCGACGCCCCCGCCGCCGGCCTCCCCACCGGCACCCTGCGCCGGGTGGAGCTCGCGAGGGCCCTCGCCGGCGCCCCCGACGTCCTCCTCCTCGACGAACCGGCGGCGGGTCTGGACACCGCGGAGGTGACTGCGCTGGCCCACGTCCTCAGGGCCCTGGCGGCGGACGGCACCGCCCTCCTCGTGGTCGAGCACGACCTCGACCTGGTCGCCGGCCTCGCGGACGTCGTGCACGTCATGGCCGTGGGCCGCGTCATCGCCTCCGGCCCCCCGGCCCACGTACTGGGCACACCGCACGCCCGCGAGACCGCCGTATGACGGCGCGGACGGCGATCTCCCTGCGTGACGCCCGCGTCCGCCACGGCCCGCTGGAGGCCCTGCACGGCATCACCCTCGCCGCCGTCGGCCCCGGCCTCACCGTCCTGCTGGGCCGCAACGGCTCCGGACGTACGACGACCTTGCGCGCCCTGGCCGGAACAGTGCCGCTCTCCCAGGGGGCCGTGGTGTGGGACGGCACCGACGTGACCCGGGTGCCGGCGTACGAGCGGGCCCGGCGTGGCCTGTGCCTGGTCCCCGACCGGCAGGCGGTGTTCGGCTCGCTCACCGTCCGCGAGAACCTCGAACTCGCCGCCCCCGACCCCGCTCCCGCCCTGGACGCCTATCCGCGGCTGGCCGGACTGCTCCCCCGCCGGGCCGGCACCCTCTCCGGCGGCGAGCAGCGCATGCTCGCGATCTCCCGTGCCCTGCTGGCACGCGCGCGCGTGGTCCTGGTCGACGAACCGGCTCAGGGCATGTCCCCCGCGGTCGCGGCCCGCACGTACGAACTCCTGGCGGCTCTGGACGCCTGTGTGGTCGTGGCCGAGCAACGGCTCCCGCCCGCGCTGCACGGCCGTCCGGTGATCGTGTACGAACTGCGGCGCGGCGCGGTCGTGTTCAGCGGCGAGGCGGCCGAACTCCGGCCGGATCGCGGCCCGGACGAGCCCGGCGGGCCGGGAACCCCCAGGGGCCCCGCCCGGTCGGAGTGACCAGGCGGGGCCCCGTGCCCGTGGCAGGGGGGAGCTCTCAGAGTTCGAGGCTCTGCCCGGGCACGATCAGATCGGGATCGGCGCCGATGACGGCCTTGTTGGCGGCGTACACCTTCTGCCAGGTCGTCCCGTGCCCGGCGGCGATCGTGCTCAGCGTGTCGCCCGAGCGGACGGTGTAGTCGCCGCGGGACGCGCTGCGGTTGGTGTGGGTCTCCGAACGAGCCGGCGCCTTCGACGGCTTGGACGGGGCGGCCTTCGTCCCGGGGGCCGCGGCGGCCGAGCCCGAGGAGCCGCCGGGCGCGCTGCCGTACGCCCCGGCGCGCGCCGAGCAGGTCGGCCAGGCGCCCCACCCCTGGGCCTTCTGGACCTTGGTGGCCACGGCGATCTGCTGGGCCTTGCTGGCCTGGTCGGCGGTGGCCGCGTAGGCCGTGCCGCCGTACGCGCGCCAGGTTCCGGCGGAGAACTGGAGTCCGCCGTAGTAGCTGTTGCCTGTGTTGATGTGCCAGTTCCCGCCGCTCTCGCACTGGGCGATGCGGTCCCACACTCCGCCGTCGGCCGCCGCGGAGTTGCCGGCCGCGGCCAGCAGTCCGAGCGGGGCGAGCACGGCGGCCCCGGCGAGGGCCGCGGTGGTCCGGGTCCTACGAACGCTGTCGCGCTTGGTATCGGCACATTCGGACATGTAATTCCCTCTCGAAACACTCGGGGTCCCCCAAGGCGGGGCGCGCTCCCGGCACAGGGGCCGGGCGGTCGCGCTCCACCCCGTCCGCCGGCGGTGGTGCGATGAGCTGGCTTCGTCGTGCGGCCGGCGGACGTTCCCGAGCGGTGCTCGTTGCACACGGCGGAGGAATGTAGAGAGGCCGACCGTCCGGTATCAACCAACTCCCGGTCGCTCCAGGCCAGTTGCCAGTTACCGCGGGTATCGGCGAATTCCGGACACCCACTTCATTCCCTGATTTCCTGATTTGTCAACCAGGCACCTTGAGGTCCTGTGACCCACTTCACGCAACCAACTTCCTTGGGTTTCCTAGGAATTGACAGTGAGTGCCGGATTCCGCACGAGCTGTGACCCTGCGCTGTCGATGGTTCGATTCCGTTCGCCGTAAGGCGTGACTCCCGCCACAGATCGCCCGTTGTCTTCTTCATGAGCCCGGGGCCCGCCCGGATCACGGACCGGGAGCCACCCGGCCCCCGCCAAGCACCACATCCCGAGGGAGTCACCCGTGCCGCGCATGCTCGACGTCAGCGACGAGGTACGTGCCGAGATCGGCGACGAAGAAGCCGACCGGCTGCTCGCCGGCGAGAACGCCCCCGGCAGCTACGACTGCACGTCCTGCCGCACCCAGGGCGACTCCGAACAGGAGCGCACCAGCACCGTCCTGTTCATCGGCGACGAGACCGCCGTGCTGGCCTTCGCCCACGCCACCTGCCTGCCCTCCCAGGTCGTCCAGGTCACCGAGGAGCAGCTCCAGGGGGCGGTCAAGTCCATCACCGGCGACTCCGTCGACCTGGACACCGACAAGGTCGTACCCGAGCAGGCGGTGCTCGGCGTGACCAGCGGACTCGTGCTGATCGCCGGGGAGTTGCACCCGGCGCTGGTCGTGGAGCCGACCGGGCCGATCGTGCGGCCCGGGGCGACCGGACTCGGCGACGACTTCCTCCCGCTGCTGATCGAGCAGGGGTTCATGCCGCTGACGGCCATCGAGTCGGTCCCGTCCGTGCTGCACGGCTGGTCGGTGCTGCTCGCGGTGGGCCAGCTGCACGCGGTGCTCCAGCCGTCGGCGAACGGCGGCCAGCCGGTGGCCTGGTGGCAGGCGCACCAGCCGCTCCAGGTCACCGAGAGCTGGCGGGCCGCCGCCAACAAGCACCAGCAGGTGCTGATGTTCGCGGCACCGGTGGGCTCGATCGGCCGCCAGCCCCGCGAGGACCTGCTGCGGGACGCGCTCGACAAGGCGGCGGCGAACGGCAAGCTGGTCGCCGCGGCCATGCCGCTCGCCGGTACCTGAGGGTGCCCCGGAGACCGCACCCGCATCCCCGAAGTCCCGCCGTCGTTTGGACATACGTGCACCCATACGACGCTCCGCGCCGGTTTTCCGGCGCATCATCGGCCACGCCGATCTACGACGCGCTCTACTCCGAGTACGTCAAGACCTTCCGTTCGCTGCCGGGTGACCGCAGCGGCGAGGAGGAGCTGGGCTTCACCGCGTTCGGGAACATCCCGCACGCCTCGGGCTCGTTCAGCAGCTCGTACAGCGCCTACAGCGCGGGGGCGTTCAGCGCCCGCCAGCAGTCGCAGTGGCAGCGGGTGGGTCACATCGGGCAGCAGCACACCGGGATGCACCACGTCCCGGCGGCGCTGCCGCCCGGGCCCCGCAGAGGGATCTGAGACATGAGTGAGGGGGCGGTCCCGGCCGGGACCGCCCCCTCACTCATGCGTGCGTCACTTCTTCTTCGCGCCGCGCTTCTCGCGCACCCGCACCGAGATGTGGATCGGGGTGCCCTCGAAGCCGAACTCCTCGCGCAGCCGGCGCTCGATGAAGCGCCGGTAGCCCGCCTCGATGAAGCCGGAGGCGAAGAGCACGAACCGCGGCGGCTTGGTGCCGGCCTGGGTGCCGAAGAGGATGCGCGGCTGCTTGCCGCCCCGGATCGGGTGCGGGTGGGCGGCGACCAGCTCACCGAGGAAGGCGTTCAGACGGCCGGTGGGGACACGCGTCTCCCAGCCCGCCAGCGCCGTCTCGATCGCCGGGACGAGCTTCTCCATGTGCCGTCCGGTCTTCGCCGAGACGTTCACGCGCGGCGCCCAGGCGACCTGGCCGAGCTCGGTCTCGATCTCCCGCTCCAGGTAGTAGCGGCGCTCCTCGTCGAGGGTGTCCCACTTGTTGTAGGCGACGACGATCGCACGGCCGGCGTCGACGGCCATGGTGACGATCCGCTGGTCCTGCACCGAGATGGACTCGGAGCCGTCGATCAGGATGACCGCGACCTCGGCCTTCTCGACGGCGGCGGCGGTGCGCAGCGAGGCGTAGTAGTCGGCGCCCTGCTGGAGGTGGACCCGCTTGCGGATACCCGCGGTGTCGACGAACTTCCAGGTGACACCGCCGAGTTCGATCAGCTCGTCGACCGGGTCACGGGTGGTGCCCGCCATCTCGTTGACGACGACCCGCTCCTCGCCGGCCACCTTGTTCAGCAGCGAGGACTTGCCGACGTTCGGGCGGCCGATCAGCGCGATCCGGCGCGGACCGCCGATCCCGGCCCCGCCGAAGGTCTGCTCGGGCGCCTCCGGCAGCGCCTCCAGGACGGCGTCCAGCATGTCGCCGGTGCCCCGGCCGTGCAGCGCGGAGACCGGGTGCGGCTCCCCCAGGCCCAGAGACCACAGGTACGCCGCGTCGGACTCGCCGCTCAGGCCGTCCACCTTGTTGGCGGCCAGCACCACGGGCTTGCCGGCCTTGCGCAGCAGTCGTACGACCGCCTCGTCGGTGTCGGTGGCGCCGACCTTGGCGTCGACGACGAACACCACGGCGTCGGAGGCCTCGATCGCGTACTCGGCCTGCGCGGCCACGGAGGCGTCGATGCCGAGGACGTCCTGCTCCCAGCCGCCGGTGTCGACGACCTTGAAGCGGCGCCCCGACCACTCGGCCTCATAGGTGACGCGGTCGCGGGTGACCCCGGGCTTGTCCTCCACGACGGCCTCGCGGCGCCCGATGATGCGGTTCACCAGGGTCGACTTGCCGACGTTCGGGCGCCCGACGACGGCCAGCACCGGCAGCGGACCGTGCCCGGCCGCCTCGATGGCCCCCTCGACGTCCTCGACGTCGAAGCCCTCTTCCGCGGCGAGCTCCATGAACTCCGCGTACTCGGCATCGCCAAGCGCCCCGTGGTCGTGCTCCTCGCCCGAGCCCTCGGAGTGGATGTGGTCGTTCATGAAGTCCGTACCTCGTTCATCGTGGTGATCGGTGGACCCCCCGGCCCTTTCGCCGGATTGATCCACTACTCAGTGTCGCCTAGCGCCCGGTGAGGCGCCTGGCGTTTTCCAGGTGACTGCTCAGCTGCTTCTGGATGCGCTCGGTCGCCTCGTCGAGCGCCTTGCGGGTGCGCCGGCCGCTGCCGTCGCCCGCCTCGAAGGGGTCTCCGAAGACGACGTCGACGCGGCTGCGCAGCGGGGGCAGCGCCTTTATCAACCGTCCGGGCCTGTCGGAGCTTCCCAGCACGGCGACCGGGACGATCGGGGCGTTGCCGCGGACCGCGAAGTAGGCGAGCCCCGCGCGCAGCGAGGCGAAGTCGCCCTCACCGCGGGTGCCCTCGGGGAAGATCCCGAGGACGCCGCCGGCGGAGAGGGTGTCGAGCGCCCGGGTGATCGCCCCGCGGTCGGCCACCGAGCGGTCGACCTTGACCTGTCCGATGGCCGTCAGGAACGGGTCCAGCGGCCCGACGAACGCCTCCTTCTTGATCAGGAAGTGCGCCGGCCGGGGCGCCACGCCCATGACCATGGGGCCGTCGACGATGTGGCTGTGGTTGACCGCGAGGATCACCGGCCCGGTCGCCGGGACCTTCCAGGACCCCAGCACCCGCGGCTTCCACAGGCCGTACATCAGGCCGACGCCGATGCGCCGCCCGACCTCGGCACCCCGCGCCGAAGGCAGCTCGCTCACTTCCCGGCCCGCTTCTCCTCGACGAGGGTGACGACGCACTCGATGACCTGCGTGAGGGTCAGCTCGGTGGTGTCCACCTCGACCGCGTCGTCCGCCTTGGCGAGCGGCGAGGTCTTGCGGCTGGAGTCGGCCGCGTCCCGCTTGATCAGGGCCTCGCGGGTGGCCTGCACGTCGGCGCCCTTGAGCTCACCGCTGCGCCGGGCGGCGCGGGCCTCCGGCGAGGCGGTGAGGAAGACCTTGAGGTCGGCGTCGGGCAGCACGGTCGTACCGATGTCCCGTCCCTCGACCACGATGCCGTGCTCCGCGGAGGCCGCCAGCGAGCGCTGCAACTCGGTGATCCGGGCCCGCACCTCGGGCACCGCGCTCACGGCGCTGACCTTGGAGGTGACCTCCTGGGTCCGGATCGGTCCGGCCACATCCGTGCCGTCGACCGTGATCGTCGGGTTCTCCGGGTCGGTGCCGGAGACGATCTCCGCCTTCCCGGCCACCGCGGCGATCGCGGTCGGGTCCTCGATGTCGATCCCGTTGGTCACCATCCACCAGGTGATCGCCCGGTACTGGGCGCCGGTGTCCAGGTAGCTCAGACCCAGCTGTGCGGCGACAGCCTTGGAGGTGCTCGACTTGCCCGTGCCGGAGGGGCCGTCAATGGCGACAATCACGGGCTGGGCGACGCCGTTTTCCACGGGGGGACACCTTTCGGGTGCGGTCTGGCGAGTGGTGTGGGGGCGCGACCGCGCCCCGCACAAGGTTACTGGGTGCACATCACTCGTCCGGACGCCCGCTTCCCGGCCCGGCCGACGGCCCCTACTGGCGGATGTCCCAGCCCCGCTCCCGCAGCGCGGCCGACAGCACCGGCGCGGCCTGCGGCTCGACCATCAGCTGCATGAGACCCGCCTGCTGCCCGGTCGCGTGCTCGATGCGTACGTCCTCGATGTTGACGCCCGCCTGCCCGGCGTCCGCGAAGATGCGGGCGAGCTGGCCCGGCTGGTCGTTGATGAGCACCACGACGCTCTCGTACGCCCGCGGGGCCGCCCCGTGCTTGCCCGGGACCCGGACCTGCCCGGCATTGCCGCGCCGCAGCACGTCCTCGACCCCGGCGACGCCCTCCCGGCGCTTCTCCTCGTCGGAGGACTGCAGCGAGCGCAGCGCGCGGACCGTCTCGTCGAGGTCGGCGGAGACGTCCGCGAGCAGGTCGGCGACCGGCCCGGGGTTCGCGGAGAGGATGTCGATCCACATCCGGGGATCGGAGGCGGCGATCCGGGTCACGTCCCGGATGCCCTGCCCGCACAGCCGTACGGCGGCCTCCTCGGCGTTCTCCAGCCGCGCGGCGACCATGCTGGACACCAGGTGGGGCATGTGCGAGACGAGCGCCACGGCCCGGTCGTGGGCGTCGGCGTCCATGACCACCGGCACCGCGCGGCAGTGCGAGACCAGTTCGAGCGCGAGGTTCAGCACCTCGGTGTCGGTGTCCCGGGTGGGCGTCAGCACCCAGGGCCGGCCCTCGAAGAGATCCGCGGTACCGGCCAGCGGCCCGGACTTCTCGCGCCCGGACATGGGATGCGTGCCGATGTAGGAGGACAGGTCGAGCCCGAGCTCCTCCAGCTCCCGGCGCGGCCCGCCCTTCACGCTGGCCACGTCGATGTACCCGCGGGCCAGCCCGCGCCGCATGGCGTCGGCGAGCACCGCGGCCACAAGGGCGGGCGGCGCGGCGACGATCGCCAGGTCGACGGGGCCGCCGGGCTCCTCGTCCGTGCCGGCGCCGAGCGCGGCGGCCGTACGGGCCTGCTCGGGGTCGTGGTCGGCGAGGTGCACGGTGACACCCCGCTGGGACAGGGCGAGCGCGGCGGAGGTGCCGATGAGCCCGGTGCCGATGACGAGCGCGGTCCTCACTGGGCGATGTCCTTGCGCAGGGCGGCGGCGGCACCGAGGTAGACGTGCGCGATGTCGGCGCGGGGCCGGTCGGACTCTATGTGCGCGAGCACCCGGACCACACGGGGCATGGCGCCCGCGATGTCGAGTTCCTGGGCGCAGATCAGCGGTACGTCGACGATGCCGAGCTTTCGGGCGGCGGCCGCCGGGAAGTCGCTGTGCAGATCGGGCGTGGCCGTGAACCAGATGCTGATCAGGTCGTCGGCGGTCAGTTCGTTCCGCTCCATGATGGCGGTGAGCAGCGCCCCGACCTGCTCGTCCATGTGGCCGGCCTCGTCCTGTTCGAGTTGGACGGCGCCCCGGACCGCTCGTACCGCCACGGCTTCGCTCCTCGCTGATGTACAACCCGGCTCTGTGCACGACCAGCCTAGTCAGCCGGTACGGAGAGGGACCGCGCCGCCCGCCCCGTGAGACGCCCGCCCGGCCACGGGGCCGCAGGCCGGCCACGGGGAGGGCCGCCCGGCTACAGGGACTGCTGCCGGGCCAGTTCCTCCAGGGACGCGGGCACCTGGCCGCCGGGGGTCAGCTTGTCGACGGCACCCGGCAGCACCTGGGCCAGCTCGGAGGCGGCCTCGTCCGGCGAGACGCCGGTCCGCTCGGCGACCTGCTGGAGGGTGTCGTCGGGCAGCGCCTGCTGGATCTGCGCGCCGGTCACGGACCGGTTGGCGCCGGTGCCGACCCAGGAGTCCTTCTGCTCGGCGAGACCGGACTTGGCGAGCAGGTCGAGCAGCCCGCCCAGCGAGTCACCGCCACCACTGCCCCGGGCCCCGCCGAGGGCGCCGAGCAGCGCGCCCAGGATGTTGCCGGAGCCGGAGCCGGACCCCGAGCCACCGGAGCCACCGCCCCCGAGAAGCCCCCCGAGCAGAGTGCCGAGATCGTTGCCCGCCATGGTTCCGCCTTTCCGAAGTCGGACCATGCCAATGTCACCCGAATGTCCCAGTTCCGCTACTTGGGGTGAAAACACACCCGTGCGCCTCTGGACTCGGAGCCACGGGTCCGCTCTCATGGCAGGAAACTCGCCTCGGGGGAGGCCCCTTTCATGAAGCGTTCCGGACCCTTGCTCACGCTGCTCGCGGGACTGTTGGTCGGCTTGTTCATGCTCTCGCTGAACGCCACGACGGGTGAGAAGCCCACGTCGGCGTCGGTGAGCCCGTCGCCGAGCACCAAGTCCTCACCGAGCGCCGCGCCGACACCGACGTCCGCGCCGCCGAGCCCGACCCCGTCCACGTCCCCGTCCCGCACCGCGGTGCCCGAGGGCGTCTACACGGGCCGTACCGACGACGACTCCTCCGCGGTGGCGATCACCGTCCGCGACGACAAGGCGATCGCGTACGTCTGCGACGGCCACAACATCGAGTCGTGGCTGAAGGGCGACGTGAAGGACGACGGCAGCATGCGGCTGACCGGCAAGGGCGGCGCGAGCCTCGACGCCATCGTCAAGGACACCCGCCGGATCAGCGGCAAGGCCAATGTCGGCAGCGGGAGCTACGCCTTCACCATCGACAAGGCCAAGAAGCCGTCCGGCCTGTACCGGGCGAACAGCCAGGTGGCCGGCGCGAAGATCGAGGGCGGCTGGATCGTCCTGCCGGACGGCCTCCAGGTCGGCATCCTCCGCCGCGACGGCAAGCCCTCCTCGGCACCCGAGATCGACCCGGCGACCGGTGCGGTGACGGTCGACGGACAGCAGCTCACGGCCCGCCCGGTAACCCCCTGACCTCCGCCCGAGGGAGCCGATCATGACCGTCGACCCGAACGCCGCCACCCAGAGCTGGCCCTCCCCCGAACCCGAGCGCCGCCCGAGCCCGGCCCGCTATCTGATCCCCGCCCTGGTCGCCGCCGCCCTGGCGGTCGCCCTGGGCGCCTACGGCAAGGTCCACGACCCGACGGGCACGGCCTTCAACCTGGCCGGCTTCAGCAGCACGGGCGCGGTGAAGTCCTGGCTGGCCACGGTCGCGTTCTTCTTCGCGCTGGTGCAGCTCGTCTCGGCCCTGATGGTCTACGGCAAGCTGCCGGGCCCCAGCTGGTCGGCCACCCTGCACCGCTGGTCCGGCCGCATCGCGTTCCTCGTCGCGGTGCCGGTCGCGGTGCACTGTCTGTATGCGCTGGGCTTCCAGTCGTACGAATCACGCGTTCTGTGGCACTCGCTCTTCGGTTGCTTCTTCTTCGGTGTCTTCAGTGCCAAGATGCTGCTGCTCCGCTCGGAGCGACTTCCCGGCTGGCTGCTGCCGATCGTCGGCGGGCTCGTCTTCACGGCGCTCACCGTCCTCTGGCTGACCTCGGCCCTCTGGTTCTTCCGCACCTTCGGAGTGACGACATGACGCAAAGCCCGACGCGGCGCACGGTACTTCTCGCGACGGGCGCGGCCACGCTGACCGTCGGCTGCGGCGAGTACGGCAACGAGAACAGCGACTCCGGGTCCGACTCGGTGGAGGCGTCGGCCGGCACCGAGCTGGCGAAGACGAGCGAGATCCCGGTCGGCGGCGGAAAGATCTTCAAGGACGAGAAGGTCGTCGTCACCCAGCCGAAGGAGGGCGAGTTCAAGGCCTTCTCGGACATCTGCACCCACCAGGGCTGTCAGGTGACCAGCGTGTCCGGCGGCACCATCAACTGCCCCTGCCACGGCAGCAAGTTCAACATCACGGACGGCTCGGTGGCCAACCCACCGGCCGCCAAGCCGCTCACCGAGAAGCAGATCACCGTCAGCGGGGGCTCGATCCAGCTCGCCTAGGGCATATCAGGCAGGCCCTAGGCATCCCAGAGCGCCCCGAGCGTCACCAGCTCGCTGCCGTACTCGATCCGGTCGGCCCACTCCACCGGCCAGGCGTCCGCACCCAGCCGGGCGCCCGCGAAGGCTCCCGTCAGACAGGCGATCGAGTCGGAGTCACCGGAGCTGCAGGCGGCCCGCCTGAGGGCCGTCAGCGGCTCGTCCGGGAACTGGAGGAAGCACAACAGCCCGGTCGCCAGGGCCTCTTCGGCGATCCAGCCGGCACCGGTGGCCAGACACGGGTCCTCTTCCGGCGAGGCGGTGCGCACGGCCGCGTCGAGCCGGTCGAGGACCGCGATGCACTCGTCCCAGCCGCGCGCGATGAACTGCCCGGCCGTCGGGTCCTGGCTGCGGGTCCACAGGTCGCCGAGCCAACGCTCGTGGTACTGGCCCCGGTTCACCACGGCGTACGACCGCAGCAGCCCGACCAGTTCCCCCGGCTCGGCCCCCTGCGCGAGCAGCCGCACGGCACGCGCGGTGAGGTCGGACGCGGCCAGCGCGGTCGGGTGCCCGTGGGTGAGCGCGGACTGCAACTGCGCGGCGCCCGCCCGCTGTTCGTCACTCAGCCCGGGGACGAGACCGACGGGCGCGACCCGCATGTTGGCGCCGCAGCCCTTGGAGCCGATCTGGCTGGCGTCCTGCCAGGGCAGTTCCTCCCGCTCCAGGAGATCGCACGCCGTGAGGCAGGTGTTGCCGGGGGCGCGGTTGTTCTCCGGGGAACGGTTCCACGCGATGAACTCCCGGCGCACCGGCTCCGCCATCTCGGGCCCGAGCACTCCCCGGTCCATCGCCGTCCGCAGCCCTCTCCCCACCGCCAGCGTCATCTGCGTGTCGTCGCTGACGACGGCCGGTGTGCGCAGCTCCATCTCCCGCCAGGGCCCGCACTTGGCGAGGATCGACGGCACGTCGTCGAACTCGGTCGGGAAGCCGAGCGCGTCCCCGAGGGCGAGGCCGACGAGCGCTCCGGTGGCGGCGCGCTTGGTGAGGATCGTGGTCATGCGGGGCGTCCTTCCGGGGACGGTCGAAGGAGAGGGGGGTGCAGTGCGGTGGCCGGTCCCGCGCGGTACAGCGCGGCCGGTTTGCCGCGTCCGCCGGTCAGGCGCGCGGCGCCGGGGACGGCTTCGACGAAGCCGGGCGTGGCGAGCACCTTGCGGCGGAAGTTGGGCCGGTCGAGGGCGGTGCCCCACACGGTCTCGTACACCTGCTGGAGCTCGCCGAGGGTGAACTCGGGCGGGCAGAAGGCGGTCGCGAGGCAGGTGTACTCGAACTTGGCACCGACGCGTTCATGGGCGTCGGCCAGGATCCGGTCGTGGTCGAAGGCGAGCGGTCCGGTCCTGTCGTACGGAATCCAGCGGGCCTCGGCCGCGTCTCCCCCGCCGTGCGGCTCGGGCGGGTCGGGCAGCAGGGCGGCGAAGGCGACGGAGACGACCCGCATCCGGGGGTCGCGGCCGGGCTCGCTGTAGGTCCGCAGCTGTTCGAGATGGAGCCCGGAGACGTCCGACAGCCCGGTCTCCTCGGCGAGTTCGCGCCGGGCCGCGGTCTCCGCCGACTCGTCCGGGTGCACGAACCCGCCGGGCAGCGCGCGGTGTCCGGCGTACGGCTCCTGCCCCCGCTCTATGAGCAGCACGTGCAGGGCGCCCTCGGCGAGGGTGAGGACGGCGAGGTCGACGGTGACCGCGAAGGGTTCGTGGGCGTACTTGTCGTAGTCCACCCGCGCCCGCCCCCTTTATGGTCGACATGACCAATAGTCACTACGACTATAAAAGGGGTGGTGATGTTAGACAAGCCCTCTTCAGACTTCGACCGGCCCCCTACGGACAGCGCCCCAGGAAACCCAGCAACCGCACCTCGGGCCGCGCGCGGGACGGCACCTCGACCGGGTCGGCGAACCGCACGCCCCGGTCCTCGTCCCCCACCACGCACCGGGCCACGGAGAGCAGTTCGGCCGCGAGTCCCTCCGGGATGGGCCGTCGCCGCCCGCAGGCCCGGGCCACGTCCCATCCGTGCACGGTGATCTCGACGGCACCGACGGCGGCCATCACCCGCGCGTCCAGCGGCCGTTGGCCCACCAGCACGTCCTCGGGGGGCCCGGCGGCCCAGGCGCCGAGCACGGCACACGCGCGCGTACGGAAGCCGCAGACCCGGTCGGCGTGCGGGAACAGCCCGATCCGCCCGCCGGTGAGTCCCTCGTACAGTGCGTCCAGGGAGTCGTCGAGATGCCCGAGCAGTTCCCCCAGGTCCCACGCGGCACACGGCGTGCCCCGTTGGAGACTGACGGCCTCCGCACCCGCCACGCTGCCCAGCGCGTAGGCGAGCGAGCGCTCCAGCAGCTCCCCGGAGCTCATGCCGCCACCCCCGACGCTCCCGCCGCCGCAGCAGCCCCAGCGCCCCTGAGCGCCTCCTCGGCGGCCTCCGGCGCTCCTCCCGACGCTCCCGGCGCCGGAGGCTCCCCGGGCCGCACACGGCCCTCGCAGCCGCCGTGCCGCCCGCGCTCCGCACGTCCTGCCGTCGTCACGGTCATCCCCGCTCTCCTTCCGTCACGTGTACAGACCGGCGAGCGGGCGAAAACGCATCGGCCGGCCCCGGAGATGTCCGGAACCGGCCGCACGCGTGCGTGGAGGACTACAGATCGACTTCCTTCATCAGCATGCCGACCTCGGTGTTCGACAGCCGGCGCAGCCAGCCCGACTTCTGGTCGCCCAGGGTGATGGGGCCGAAGGCGACCCGCACCAGCTTGTCGACCGGGAACCCGGCCTCGGCGAGCATGCGGCGGACGATGTGCTTGCGGCCCTCGTGGAGGGTCACCTCGACCAGGTAGTTCTTGCCGGTCTGCTCGACGACCCGGAAGTGGTCCGCGCGCGCGTACCCGTCCTCCAGCTGGATGCCGTCCTTGAGCTGCTTGCCCAGGTCGCGCGGGATCGGGCCCACGATGTGCGCGAGGTAGACCTTCTTCACGCCGTACTTGGGGTGCGTCAGCCGGTGCGCCAGCTCACCATGATTGGTGAGCAGGATGACGCCCTCGGTCTCGGTGTCGAGCCGACCGACGTGGAAGAGCCGCGTCTCCCGGTTGGTGACGTAGTCGCCGAGGCACTGCCGGCCCTCGTTGTCCTCCATGGTGGAGACGACACCGGCGGGCTTGTTCAGCGAGAAGAACTGGTACGACTGTGTCGCCACCGTCAGGCCGTCGACCTTGACCTCGTCGTGTTCGGGGTCGACGCGCTTGCCCTGCTCCAGGACGATCTCGCCGTTGACCTCGACCCGCGCCTGCTCGATGAGCTCCTCGCAGGCCCGCCGCGAGCCGTAGCCCGCGCGCGCGAGGATCTTCTGGAGCCGCTCGCCCTCCTGCTCGGCGCCCGGGAAGGTCTTCGGGATCTTCACGTCCTTCTTGCCGGCGTACCGCTCCCGGTTGCGCTCCTCGGCCCGGGCGTCGTACTCACGGGAGGTCGCGGGCGCCCAACGGCCCCGCCCGGTGCCCGGGGACTGCTTCGGGCCGCCCTTGGCTCCCCCGCGCGCCGAGGCGCCGCGCCCTGACTTGGGGCCCTCCGGGGAGGCGCCGGGGCCCACGTCGTAGCGGCGCTCCTCGGGGCGGGGCTTCTTCGGCCGGCCGCCCTGCTTGTCGTCGCGGTCGTTGCCGGCGCCGCGGAAGTTCCCGCGTCCTCCGGTGCTCCCGCCGCGACCACCGCTGTTCCCACCGCGGCCGCCGCTGTTGCCACCACGGCTCCCGCCGTTGTTTCCGCTGCTGTTCCTGCCGCTGCTGCTTCGCATCACATTTCCGTCTAGTCGTCGTCTGGTTCCTCGGAATCCGGAGCGTCCGGATCGAACGACGGTACGGCTTCCTGAGTCTCGGCCTCGATCGCCTCCGCCTCCGGGAGGAAGGGCGCCAGCTCCGGGAGCTCGTCCAGACCGCGCAGGCCCATCCGCTCCAGGAAGTAGTTCGTCGTCACGTACAGGATCGCACCTGTTTCGGGTTCCGTGCCCGCCTCCGCCACCAGGCCCCGCTGGAGCAGGGTGCGCATCACACCGTCGCAGTTCACTCCGCGCACCGCGGAGACCCGGCTGCGGCTGACCGGCTGGCGGTAGGCGACCACGGCCAGCGTCTCCAGCGCGGCCTGGGTGAGCCGGGCCTGCTGCCCGTCCAGGACGAACCGCTCCACGGCCGGTGCGTACGCGGCCCGGCTGTAGAACCGCCACCCGTTCGCGACGTGCCTCAGCTCGAAACCGCGCCCCTGCGCCGCGTACTCGCCGGCCAGCTCCCTGAGCGCCTTGGTGATCTGCCGCTTGGGCCGCTCCAGGATCTTCGACAGGTGCTCCTCGGTCGCGGGTTCGTCCACGACCATGAGCACGGCCTCCAGGGCCGGCTTCAGGTCGAGGTCGGCGACGCCGAGCAGCCCCACCGGGGCCTCGTCGGTCTCCTCACTCACGCCTTCTCCTCCTTGGGCGGCTCGGGCGGCCGGTCGAACTCGTCGGTCACCACCGGCTCGGTCTCCCCCTCGCCGCCGGTCCACCGCACGATCAGCTCCCCGAGGGCGGTCTCCTGGTCCAGCGCGACGGCCTTCTCCCGGTACAGCTCCAGCAGCGCGAGAAACCTGGCTACGACGGTCAGGGTGCCGTCGGCGTCCGCCACCAGCAGCTGGAAGCTGGCCTCACCGAGTTCCCTGAGCCGCGCGACCACGATCCCGGCCTGCTCCTGGACACTCACCAGCGGCGCGTGGATGTGGTCGACGTACACCTGCGGCTTGGGCCTCGGCTGCATCGCCTTCACGGCGAGCTTCGCGAACCCCTCGGCCCCGATGCTGATGACCACCTCGGGCAGCAGCTCGGCGTGATGCGGCTCCAGGCCGACGGTACGGGGATAGCGCCGGGCCTCCTCGTCGAGGCGCCGGTTGAAGATGTCGGCGATCTGCTTGTACGCGCGGTACTGGAGGAGCCGCGCGAAGAGCAGGTCCCGCGCTTCGAGGAGAGCCAGATCGGCCTCGTCCTCGACCTCGGCGGCGGGCAGCAGCCGGGCGGCCTTGAGATCGAGCAGCGTGGCGGCGACGACGAGGAACTCGGTCGTCTCGTCCAGGTCCCAGTCCGGTCCCATGGCCCGGATGTACGCCATGAACTCGTCGGTGACCTTGGAGAGCGCGACCTCGGTGACGTCCAGCTTGTGCTTGGAGATCAGCTGGAGCAGCAGGTCGAAGGGGCCCTCGAAGTTGGCGAGCCGCACCTTGAAGACACCGTCGGAGGCCTCTTCCCGGGGTTCGACGACCGAGGGCTCTTTGTCGACCTCGCCGCCGTCGCGCCCACCGGCCTCAGGCCCGGCCTCGGCCTCGGCCTCGGGCTCGGCCTCCGCGACCGGCACAGCTCCCGGCCCCCGCCCCAGCGCACGTCGCCGCCCGCCGGAACCGGCACCGGAAGAAACGTCGTTCGAGGTCATAACCCCCGCAGGCTACCGCTTACCGCCCACGCAACCGGCGTACGAGAATGCTCGCGTCCCCGCGGGACTCCAGATCCGCCAGCACCACGGCGACCGCCTCGCGGACGATCCGCCCCCGGTCCACCGCGAGCCCGTGCTCACCCCGGAGCACGAGACGCGCGTGCTCCAGATCCATCAGTTCCTCGGCGGACACGTAGACGGTGATCTTCTCGTCGTGTCGCTCCCGGCCGCTGGGCCGCCGCGAGGGCGACCGCCCCCGCTTGCCGCGCGGCTGCGCGCCGGCGGCCTGGGCAGAACCTTCCTGCGCCTCCTGACGTGGCCCGGAGCGCTCCGCCGCGGCGGCCCGGCTGCGGGACTCGCCCTCCTCGGAGCCGTCGGCGTCGGCCGCCACGTGCTCGGCACCGTCGCCGTCCCCGCCCTGCGCGGGCACGGAGTGCGGCGCGTCCTCGGCCGCGGCCCCGTCGGACTCCCCCGCGGGAGCCGGTACCCGGGCCTCGCCGTTGGCCCCCCGCCGGGGAGTGGACGCCTGGAGCGCCATCCCCCCTGTCGTACGGAACAGTTCGTCGGCCCCCGGCAGACTCACTCGGCGTGACACCGGGCGAGCACCTCCCTGGCGAGCTGGCGATAGGCGGCGGCACCGACGGAGTTGGAGGCGTACGTGGTGATCGGCTCACCGGCGACCGTGGTCTCCGGGAAGCGGACCGTGCGTCCGATGACCGTGTGGTAGACGTGGTCGTCGAACGCCTCGACCACACGGGCCAGCACCTCGCGGCTGTGGACCGTGCGCGAGTCGTACATCGTGGCCAGGATCCCGTCGAGCTCCAGCTCCGGGTTGAGCCTCTCCTGGACCTTCTCGATGGTCTCCGTCAGCAGGGCGACACCACGCAGGGCGAAGAACTCGCACTCCAGAGGCACTATCACCTTGTGCGCGGCCGTCAGAGCGTTGACCGTGAGCAGGCCGAGCGAGGGCTGACAGTCGATCACGATGTAGTCGTAGTCGGCCATGAGCGGCTTCAGAGCCCGCTGCAATGTCGACTCACGGGCGACCTCGGAGACCAGCTGGACCTCCGCCGCCGACAAGTCGATATTGCTCGGCAGCAGGTCCATGTTGGGGACCGCGGTCTTCAGCAGGACCTCGTCGGCCGCCATGCCCCGCTCCATGAGCAGGTTGTAGACCGTGAGGTCGAGCTCCATCGGGTTGACACCGAGTCCCACCGACAGCGCGCCCTGCGGGTCGAAGTCCACGAGCAGCACGCGCCGGCCGTACTCCGCGAGCGCGGCACCCAGGTTGATGGTCGACGTGGTCTTGCCCACGCCGCCCTTCTGGTTGCACATCGCGATGATCTTCGCGGGGCCGTGGTCGGTCAGCGGGCCCGGGATCGGGAAGTACGGCAGCGGGCGTCCGGTCGGGCCCACGCGCTCACGGCGCTGGCGGGCCGCGTCGGGCGCGAGCGTGGCCGCGTACTCCGGATCCGGCTCGTACTCGGCGTCGGGGTCGTAGAAGTGCCCCTCGGGCAGTTCGTCGTAGTCGGCGAAGTGGTTGTGGGGCGCGCCACTTCCGTCGCCGGCCATGGCGTTCACGTGATGGCCATCCATGCTCTGGTGTGCTGTCCGCAGGGTCTGCGGACGACTCTGGTGGGCTGCGAAGGTGCGCACCGCGACGGAGCCGACAGCCTCGAACCCCGCGTGGCCCTGGGCCTCGGCAGGCATTCCTGGTTGACCACCCCCGGGAGAAAATGTCGACTCATTCACAAGTCGTCTTACCTCCTTGGTGACCAGGAAACTTCTAGACAAGGTCAGCGTGGCACCATGCCGACGGTTGGCGACTCTATGGCGTGTCGGGTGTTCACAGCAACACAATCCGCCGGACCCGGCAGGATGTGTCGGCAATGAAACATCCCGCTGTCAAGGGCGTACGGCAGTCGCACGGCAGGTTTCGCCGGTGTACGAATCGGTTCAAGGGTTACGTTCGACGTGAGTTGACCGAGAGTCGCAAAGTGACCATACACACATCCGGCCGGACCTTGTGGGGCAAGGTCCGGCCGCATGTGCGTCGTTGACGCGCCTTGTTGACGTATCGCCTTTACGAAAAGGTGACTTAGCAGTTCGGCGAGGTCAGGGGCTCAGCCGAGCAGGGTCTCCAGCTCCACGTGCTCCAGGCCGTGCGCCTCGGCGACCTCGCGGTAAACGACTTTGCCGTCATGGGTGTTGAGACCCTTCGCGAGCGCGGGGTCGCGGCGCAGCGCCTCCACCCAGCCCCGGTCGGCGAGTTCGACGATGTAGGGCAGCGTGGCGTTGGTGAGCGCGTAGGTCGAGGTGTTGGGCACCGCGCCCGGCATGTTGGCGACGCAGTAGAAGACCGAGTCGTGTACCTGGAAGGTCGGCTCGGCGTGGGTGGTCGGACGGGAGTCCTCGAAGCAGCCGCCCTGGTCGATCGCGATGTCGACAAGGACACTTCCGGGCTTCATCCGCGCGACGAGCTCGTTGGTGACCAGCTTCGGGGCCTTCGCGCCGGGGATCAGCACCGCGCCGATGACGAGGTCGGCGTCCAGGACTGCCTTCTCCAGCTCGAAGGCGTTGGACATGATCGCCCGCACCTTGGTGCCGAAGACCTTGTCGGCCTCGCGGAGCTTGTTGATGTCGCGGTCGAGCAGCGTGACGTGGAAGCCCATGCCGACGGCAATCTGCGTGGCGTTCCAGCCGGAGACACCGCCGCCGATGACGACGGCCCGCGCCGGCTGGGTGCCGGGGACACCGCCGGGCAGGACACCGCGGCCGCCGACCGAGCGCATCAGGTGGTAGGCGCCGACCTGCGGGGCGAGCCGGCCCGCGACCTCGGACATCGGGGCGAGCAGCGGCAGTGCGCGGGAGGGCAGCTCGACGGTCTCGTAGGCGATCGCGGTGGTGCCGGACTCGATGAGCGCGTCGGTGCACTCCTTGGAGGCCGCCAGGTGCAGGTACGTGAAGAGCGTCTGGTCCTTGCGGAGGCGGTGGTACTCCTCGGCGATGGGCTCCTTGACCTTCAGCAGCAGGTCGGCGGCGGCCCACACCTCGTCGGCGGTGCCGAGGATCTGCGCGCCCTCGGCGACGTACTCCTCGTCCGGGATCGAGGAGCCGAGCCCGGCGCCCCGCTCGATGACGACCTGGTGGCCGTGGCGCACCAGCTCGTGCACACCGGCCGGGGTGATGGCCACCCGGAACTCGTTGTTCTTGACCTCGCGGGGGATGCCGACCTTCACGTGGATCACGGTCCTTGGCTCAGTGGATGTGGGGCAATACAACACATACCCAGGCATGCATGAGCACACCAGGAGACACCGCAGGAGAAGGTGCGGCAGAGCCAGTCTAATGAAGGTGTTCCCGCTGTCTAGCCTTTCATTGCATCAATCTTCTGCGGATGTACTACGGATTTCGCAGGCGTCAGCGTCTTGTTTCGGCTCGTCAGCCTGCTGCGCCCCCGGTTCACCCTCGGAAAGCGCGCCCGGCTCGCCTTCGGAAACCACACCCGGTTCGCCCTCCGAGACCACGTCCTGTTCGCCCTCCGAGAGCCCGTCCGGCTCCTCCTCGGAAGCTGCTTCCGGTGTCTCCTCGGAAGCGGCTTCCGGTGTCTCCTTGGAGACCTCCTCCGGATCGCCCCCGGACAGCTCCTCGCCCAGCAGCCGCTCGGCGGCGCCGCGGTGCAGCCGGGCGGCCGCGGGGTCGCCCAGGTGTTCCAGGGTGTCCGCGAGCCGCAACTGGAGCGCCGCCTGGAGCCGGGAGTCCTCGGCGCGCCGCGCCCACTCCACGGCCTCCTGGCAGGTCTGCAGCGATTCCTCGGGGTGTCCGGCGTACTCCTGGACCCGGGCGAGTTCGCTCAACGCCCGTGCGTGCGCGGCGACATCACCGCTCTTGCGGTGCCCCGCGACGGCGGCCCGCCAGTTGCGCAGCGCCTCGCCGTAGCGGCCCGCGTAGGTGTGCGCGGCGGCGATACGACCGTACAGCCGGGCGGCCTCCGCACGCTCGTCCCGGGCCAGGCGCTGGGCGAGGGCCCGGCCGAACCAGTCGGCGGCCCGGTCGTAGTCCCCGAGCTCCAGATGCGCGCCGCCTACGGATTCCATCGCGCGGACGGTCGCGTACGGGTCGTTCGCCTCCCGCCCGGCGTCCAGGGCCGCCCGGTAGCGGGCCAGTGCCTCCTGGGTGCGGCCGGTCCGGGCGTCCAGATCGGCCAGGTTCAGCAGCGCGGCGGCCTTCTCGCGGGGCAGCCCGCGCCGCTCGGCCACGTCGAGGACCAGGCCGTGGACGCCGTACAGGTCGGGCGCCGCGGCCTGGGTGCCGAAGTGGGCCACCATCGTGCGCACCAGCTGGGACATCAGGCGCCTGGCCAGGGTGTCGAGCTGCCCGTCGGCGACCGCGGCGAGGGCGGCGGCGAGCAGGGCGGGCCTGCGGACGCGCAGCCAGTCCTCGGCGGCCCTGGGGCTCGGGAAGCGCAGGGAGCGCGGCATGCCCTGGAGCTTCTCGCGGGCGTCGGGGTTGTCGGTCTCGGTGATGGCCCGGGAGGACTGGAGCAGCCGTACGGTCCGCTCCAGCATCCGGGCCCTGGCCAGCTGGAGTTCGGCCGGGCGGTCCTGGGTGTCGGCGAGGGCCTTGAGCAGGGGCTGGAGGCAGCCGGGCACCTCGTACTGCGGCAGCGGCGAGGCCACGGCGTGCAGCAGCCCGAGGGCGACGAAGTCGTCCAGGGTGGAGCGGGCGCTGCCCACCGAGCAGCCGGCGAGCGCGGAGGCGGTGTGCGGGTCGACGAGGCCGGCCGGGGCGAGGGAGAGCAGTCGCAGTATCCGGGCGGCGGGGGTGGGCAGGGAGGTGTAGACGAGCTTGAAGACCCGGCTGAGCGGGCTCCCTTCGTCACCCTCCGCATGCAGATGCTTGGCCAGATCGGCGACGGCGGCCTTCGGCCGGGCGGCGAGCCAGCCCCCGGCCAGCATCAGCGCGGCGGGGTGCGCCTGGCACTCCTCGACGAGTCCCTCGGCCGCGCGCGGGTCGACGGTGATACGGACCGAGCCGGTGTGCCGGGACAGCAGTTCGAGGGCGGACTTGGTGTCGAGACCGCCGAGCGTGCACGGCCGGACGTCCGAGATCCCGGTCAACGGCCCTCCCGAAACGGCCACGACCAGGCACTCCGGGGTGTCCGGAAGCAGGGCGTCCACCTGTTCCGCGGCCGTCGCGTCGTCGAGCAGCAGCAGCGCCCGGCGCTCGGCGAGGGCCTCGCGCAGCGCATGGGTCAGGTCGTCCTCGGCGGCCCCCGCGGGCGCCGGCACGTCGAGCGCGCCGAGCAGTTCCCTGGCCGTGTGCTCGACCGGCACAGGCGTGCCGTCGGGCTCGCTGAGCCGGGCCCGCAGCACCCCGCCGTCGTAACGCTCCGCAACCTGCCGTACGAGTTCCTCGGCGAGCGCGGTACGGCCGGACCCGGGGCGCCCCGCGATGAGCAGCACGCGCGCGCGTGGCGCCTTCCGGCCCGCGATCGTGTCCAGGCCGGCCCGCTCGATATCGGCCCGGAGTTCCTTCAACTCCCGCGTCCGCCCCAGGAACTGACCCTCACTCGACAGCCGCAGGCCGCCCGAGTACACCGCCTGATCCGTCACGGGCCACACTCCCGTCCACCGCACGCGCAAAGCCCGCCGGTGACCCCGGTTCGGGCACCAAAAGCCTAGTTCACGCTGTGCAACGTTCCTGGCGGAGCGCGACGGTGGAGTCCCTCGATCGGATCAACGGATCATAGGAACTTCGGTCCTGTGGTGCAGCCAGGGGCGCGGGGCTGTGTCGACATGCGGCTCCGCCGCGCGGGGCGCGACCGGCCATGCCGATCCGCACCCCGCGACGAACCGGCTGGAACAACGGCGCGACCCGAGACCGTCAAGCCTCGAAAGGCCGCGCAGGCCACTCCGCCTCAGCCGGCCGCAACTTCTCCAGCCCTCCGCCGGAGGCTCGCGCCGCGACCAACGACAACACCCCCACCACCAGGCAGTTGTTGTGAAGCTCCCCCGCGAGAACCCCCCGCACCAGCTCACCCACCGGCACGCGCGCGTACTCGAGGTCGATCTCCTCGTCCTCGACCGCGAACCGCTCCTCCTGCGCCTCGGACAGCCCCCGCGCCAGGAAGATCCGGATCGCCTCGTCGCAGCCGCCCGGCGTCGTGTAGATGTCCGTCAGCACCCGCCAGTCCTCCGCCTTGACGTGCGCCTCCTCGTACAGCTCCCGCTGGGCCGCGTGCAGCGGGTTCTCCCCGGGCACGTCCAGCAGCCCCGCAGGGATCTCCCACAGCTTCTGCCGTACGGGATGCCGGTACTGCCGGATCAGCAGCACCCGGTCCTCGTCGTCGAGGGCGAGGACGGCCACGGACCCCGGGTGGACCTGGTAGTCGCGGCGGACCACCGAGCCGTCGGGCATGACCACCTCGTCCGTGCGGACGGAGGTCTTGTTGCCCACGAAGGGGGTCCGAGTCCCCCGGATCTCCCACTCCTCCGGGGTGTCCTTGATCGTCATGCCCTGTCCTTCCCCACGTGCGCAAAAGAAGCCGGGGCGCCCGCCATTTGAATGCGTGCGCCCCGGCCACCGTACAACTGTTGTGTTACTTCGAAGTCTTCCGCTCGACCGAGGCCTTCACCAGGCCCGCGAAGAGCGGATGCGGACGCGTCGGACGCGAGCGCAGCTCCGGGTGGGCCTGCGTGGCGACCAGATAGGGGTGGACATCGCGCGGGTATTCGACGTACTCGACGAGCTTTCCGTCCGGCGAGGTGCCGGAGAACAGGATGCCCGCCTTCTTCTCCAGCTCGGCGCGGTAGGCGTTGTTCACCTCGTACCGGTGACGGTGCCGCTCCTCGACATACTCCTTGCCGTCGTACACCTCACGGACGATGGAGCCCTCGGCGAGCTTGGCCGGGTACATGCCCAGCCGCATGGTGCCGCCCATGTCGCCCTCACCGGCGACGATGTCGAGCTGCTCGGCCATGGTGGAGATGACCGGGTGGGAGGTCGCCGAGTCGAACTCGGTGGAGTTGGCGTCCGGGATGTCGGCCAGGTGGCGCGCGGCCTCGATCACGATGCACTGGAGGCCCAGGCACAGGCCGAGCAGCGGGATCTTGTTCTCGCGGGCGTACTGGATCGCGCCGACCTTGCCGAGCACACCGCGGTCGCCGAAGCCGCCGGGGATGCAGATGCCGTCCACGTCACCGAGCTGCGCCGCCGCGCCGGCCGCGGTCTTGCAGTCGTCGGAGGTGACCCACTTGATCTTCACGCGGGCCTTGTTGGCGAAGCCGCCCGCGCGCAGCGCCTCGGTGACCGAGAGGTACGCGTCGGGCAGGTCGATGTACTTGCCGACCAGGGCCAGGGTGATCTCGTGGTCGGGGTTGTGGACGCGGTCGAGCAGGTCGTCCCAGGTCCGCCAGTCCACGTCCCGGAAGGGCAGGTCCAGCTTGCGGACGACATAGGCGTCCAGGCCCTCGCCGTGCACGGTCTTCGGAATGTCGTAGATCGAGCGGGCGTCGGGACAGGCCACCACCGCGGCCTCGTCGACGTCGCACATCAGCGAGATCTTGCGCTTGATCGCGGTCGGCACCTCGCGGTCGCAGCGCAGCACGATCGCGTCCGGCTGGATGCCGATGTTCCTCAGGGCCGCAACCGAGTGCTGGGTCGGCTTCGTCTTCAGCTCACCCGACGGTCCGATGTACGGCAGGAGGGAAATGTGGACGACGAAGACGTTGTCACGGCCGACCTCGTGCCGGACCTGGCGGACCGTCTCCAGGAACGGCAGCGACTCGATGTCGCCGACAGTGCCGCCCACCTCGGTGATGACGACGTCCACCTCGTCCGTCGCCATGCGGCGGATGCGGTGCTTGATCTCATTGGTGATGTGCGGGATGACCTGCACGGTGTCACCGAGGTACTCGCCGCGCCGCTCCTTGGCGATCACCGTGTTGTACACCTGGCCGGTGGTGACGTTGGCGGAGCCGTCGAGGTCGCGGTCGAGGAAACGCTCGTAGTGGCCGATGTCCAGGTCGGTCTCGGCGCCGTCGTTGGTGACGAACACCTCGCCGTGCTGGAAGGGGTTCATCGTGCCCGGGTCGACGTTCAGGTACGGGTCGAGCTTCTGCATGACGACGCGCAGACCCCGCGCCTTCAGCAGCATGCCGAGGCTGGAGGCCGTCAGGCCCTTGCCGAGCGAGGAGGCGACACCCCCGGTGACGAAGATGTGCTTGGTCGTCGTAGATTTCGGCGGCATGGCCAAGACGGGGCTCCCGTGGTCGCGTTCTGGGGGTGCGGTTCGGGGGTCAGGTGCCCACCGGTCCACGGGCTACCAGGGTATCAGCGCCGCGGCGAGATGGCTTCCGGCCACGCTCCGCACACGAGTCGACACGGACCAGCACGAGCACACCCGTTCCTCACCCGTTGCTCACCCGTTCGGCCCAGCCGCGTTGCCCGGAGCGGCACACAGATCATCTACGTGCGTCGTATCCTGCTCGGACACTCGCTGCCGAGCCCGACCGGAAACACGGGACCACCCCCACCCGTAAGCCCCGGAACAACGAGAGCTCGTCAGTTCGTTGAGCAGCAGTTGTCGTTTTGCCTCACAGCGGCAGGCCTGTTTTGCTTCACCGCTCAACGACGCTTTACAACGACCCCCTTGACCGCACCAAGCGACAGCCCCCTTTTTCCTTCAGGGGGTGACGTGGCCGTTCGACTGGAGTTGCACGTGGCCGGGCGCATCGAAGACTACGCACTCATCGGAGACATGCAGACCGCGGCATTGGTCTGCCGGGACGGCACAGTGGACTGGCTGTGCCTGCCCCGCTTCGACTCGCATGCCATCTTCGCCGGTCTGCTCGGCACAGAGGAACACGGGTTCTGGCGGCTCGGCCCCGCGCACGCGGCCGACGCCGAGCCCCCGACGGCGGCCCGGCGCACCTACCGCGGCGACTCCCTGATCCTCGAATCCGAGTGGGACACCCCGCGCGGCACGGTCCGGGTGACGGATTTCATGCCCCCGCGTGACGGCGCCCCGCAACTCATCCGGATCGTCGAGGGCGTCTCGGGCCGCGTGCCCATGCGCTCGGCCCTCCGGATGCGTTTCTCCTACGGCCGTGTCGTCCCGTGGGTCCACAAGCACGAGGGCCGCACGGTCGCCGTGGCCGGCCCGGACTCGGTGTGGTTCGACACGGACTGCGAGACGTACGGCAAGTCCCTGACGACGTACTCCGACTTCACCGTCGCCCCGGGTGACCGGATCGCCTTCACCATCTCGTGGGAGCCCTCGCACAAGCAGCCGCCGCCGCTGCCGGAGCCGGAGCAGTCCCTCACGGCGACCGAGGACTTCTGGCGCGAGTGGGTCGAGCACTGCACGTACCACGGCCCCTACCGCGAGGCCGTGATCCGCTCACTGATCACCCTCAAGGCGCTGACGTACGCCCCCACGGGCGGCATCGTGGCGGCCCCCACGACCTCCCTCCCGGAGGACATCGGCGGCGTCCGCAACTGGGACTACCGCTACACCTGGCTGCGCGACGCGGCCATCACCCTGTCCTCGCTGCTGCGCACCGGCTACCGCGAGGAGGCCCGCGCCTGGCGCGAGTGGCTGCTGCGAGCCGTCGCCGGTGATCCGGAGAACCTCCAGATCATGTACGGCATCGCGGGCGAGCGGGAGCTGGGCGAGGCCGAGCTGGACTGGCTGCCCGGCTACGAGAACTCCGCGCCGGTCCGGGTCGGCAACGGCGCCGCGCACCAGCTCCAGCTGGACGTCTACGGCGAGGTCACCGAGGCCCTGCACCTCGGCCACATGACGGGCCTCGCCCGCAACGACTACGCCTCCATCCTCCAGCTCAAGCTGATCCGCTACCTGGAGGACCACTGGAACGAGCCGGACGAGGGCATCTGGGAGGTGCGCGGCCCGCGCCGCCACTTCGTGCACTCCAAGGTGATGGCCTGGGTCGCCGTCGACCGCACCATCAAGCTCATCGAGTCCGGCGACGCGGACGGCCCGCTGGAGAAGTGGCGCGATCTGCGCGACGACATCCACCGGGACGTGTGCGAGAAGGGCTACGACAAGGAGCGCAACACCTTCACCCAGTCGTACGGCTCGAAGGAGCTGGACGCGAGTCTGCTGCTGATCCCGCAGATGGGTTTCCTGCCGCCCGACGACAAGCGCGTGATCGGCACCATCGAGGCGATCCAGCGCGAGCTGTCCACCCCGGACGGCTTCATCCTGCGCTACCCGACCTCCAGCGGCGACGAGAACGTCGACGGCCTCCCCGGCGACGAAGGGGCCTTCCTGGCCTGCTCGTTCTGGATGGCGGACGACCTCGCGATGATCGGCCGGGTCGACGAGGCCCGCAAGCTGTTCGAGAAGCTGCTGGCCCTGCGCAACGACCTCGGGCTGCTCGCCGAGGAGTGGGACCCGCGCCTCAAGCGCCAGGTCGGCAACTTCCCGCAGGCCTTCAGTCACGTCCCGCTCATCGACACGGCCCTGCGGCTGACGGCGTCGGGCGCGTACGGCGGTTGATCCGCTCCGTGCGGTGACGGCCGGCGGCTGAACAGGACCGCCGGCCGAAGCCCGCCTAGGCTGGGAACCAACAGCCCCTGCACGAAAGGGGGCGCCCCATGGCATCCCCGTCGAAAGCGGGCGCGGCGCTCGCCGCGCTCCGTGAGGATCTGGTCGGCGACGTGCTCGCCCCGGACGACCCGGGCTACGACGAGGCCCGGACCGTCTTCAACGCGATGATCGACCGCAGGCCCGCGGCCATCGCGCAGTGCGTGAACGAGGACGACGTCGTACGGGCCGTGCGCTTCGCCCGTGAACTGGACCTGCCGATCGCGGTGCGCGGCGGCGGGCACAGCGTGGCGGGCATGGCGCTGAACGACGGCGGGCTCGTCGTCGACCTGCGTCATCTGCGCGCGGTCACCGTCGATCCCGAGGGCCGGGCGGTACGGGTCGCGGGCGGCGCCACCATGAGCGACCTGGACCGCGCCTGCCAGCCGCACGCCCTCGCCACCACCGGCGGCCGGGTCTCCACCACCGGGGTCGGCGGCTTCGTCCTGGGCGGCGGCTCGGGCTGGCTGGACCGCTGGTGCGGACTGGCCGTGGACAACCTCCTCGGCGCCGACCTGGTCACCGCGGACGGTGAGCGGGTCCACGCGAGCGCCGACGACAACCCCGACCTGTTCTGGGGTCTGCACGGCGGCGGAGGCAACTTCGGCGTCGCGACCTCACTGACCCTGAAGCTCCACGAACTGCCCGAGTTCTCCATCGCGTTGCTGCTGTACCAGCCGGAGTTCGGCCCCGAAGTGGCCCGCACCTACCGTGAGTTGATCACCGTGGCGCCGGACGAGGCGAGCGGCGGTGTGCTGTATCTCACCGGCCCGCCCGAGGAGTTCGTACCACCGCACCTGGTCGGCACGCTGCTGTGCGGTGCGCTGCTGACGTACGCCGGCACCGAGGAGGACATGCGCAAGCTGGCCGAGCCCCTGCTGGCGCTGCCGCACGAGACGGAGGTCGTCGGCGCGATGCCGTACGCCGATGTCCAGTGCATGCTCGACGATCCGCCGGGGATGCGGAACTACTCTGGTCGGCGGAGTACCTGACCGGCGCCCCCGACGACTACCTGGACGCCTTCTGCGCCGGGGCGGAGACCATGCCGGTGCCGACCGGCTCCCTCCATGTGCTGTTCCCGCTCGGCGGGGCGATCGCGGCGGGCCCGCACGAGTACCCCGTCCCCTACCGGGACGCGCCGTGGGCAGTGCACCCCTTCGCTATGTGGGAGGACCCCGCCGACGACGAGCGGTGCGAGCGCTGGGTGCGGGACGTCCGCGCCGCCGCGCAGCCGTGGAGCACCGGCGCGGTGTACCTCAACTTCATCGGCGACGAGGGCGCCGACCGGGTGGTGGCGGGCGTCGGCACCGAGAACACCCGCCGGCTCGCCGAGGTGAAACGGCGGTACGACCCGGACAACGTGTTCCGCTTCAACCACAACATCAGCCCGGCCTGAGGGCGGTGAGCGTGCCTTCCCCCGCCGGGTCACCGGCGGTGGCGGGCACCAGGACGACCTCGTCGAGCCCGGCCTCGACGAAGACCTCGCTGTAGCCGGGCACGGTGAGATACCCGGCGATGCTCCCCAGCACCTGGGCGAACGCCAGCAGGTCCGGGTCGACGGCCGCGGGCAGCCGGGCGGCGAGCACGAACGGGTCCCAGGTCGGCCCCTCCCCCGCCCACACCTCCCGGTATCCGAGCCGGTCGGCGAGGACCGCGACCCGGAGCGGCTCCTCGACCGGGCTGTCGTCCTCCCGTACCACGGCGACCACGCTCAAGTCCCTCGGGTAGCGTCCGGCTCATGGACAGCGGTACGAACAGCGGATTCGACACCCAGGGCGCCGGGATCACCGTGCAGCGGGCGCTGGAGCTGCCGGGTCTGCGCAGCGGGCTCCCGGAGATCCTCGCGGGCGCGGACCGGCTGCACCGGACCGTGCGCTGGGTGCACGCGGGCGAGGTCCCCAACATCGCGTCCCTGCTCAAGGGCGGCGAGCTGCTGCTGACCACCGGCTACGGCCTCGGCACCCGACCGGCCGAGCAGCGGGCGTTCGTCCGCACCCTGGCCGAGCGCGGGATCGCGGCCCTGGTCGTCGAGCTGGGCCCGCGTTTCACCCGGCTGCCCGCGGCCCTCGTCGACACGGCCCGCGCGACCGGTCTGCCGCTGGTCCAGCTGCACCGCGAGGTGCCGTTCGTGACGGTCACCGAGGAGATCCACACCGAGATCGTCAACGGCCACTACGCGCTCCTCCAGCGCGCGGAGGAGGTGCACCGCCGCTGCACCGAGGCCCTGCTGGGCGGCGGCGGGGTCCCGCAGGTGCTCGGCATCCTGGCCGACTTCGGCGGCAACCCGGTCTTCCTGGAGACGACGGACGGCCAGCTCCTGTACGCCGCCGGAGAGGGCCCCGAGGGCGCCGACCCGCTCCAGGTCTGGGAGGGCCTGCGCGGCCAGCACAAGGACACCCCGCCGGCCGGCTCGGTCCTCGTGGACGTGCCGGGCGGCGGGCCCGGCGCCGGTGCGGTCCGGGCGCGGCTGGCCCTGCTTCCCGTACGGGCGCCGCTGGGGCCGGTGCACCGCATGGCGGCCGAGCGGGCCGCGGGCATCCTGGCCGTGGTCCTGATGCAGGCCCGCCAGGAGGAGGAGCTGGCCGCCCGCGGCCGCGGCGACTTCCTCACCGACCTCGCCGAGGGCCGGATCACCGCGGAGGACGCGCCCGCACAGGCGCGCGTACTGGGCTTCAAGCCGAGCGGCGGCCCGCTGCTGCCCGTGGTGATGCACCTCGGCTCCTCGGGCGGCGGCTGGGCTGTCCTGGCCCGGGCGGTCTCCGAGGAGCTGGCCTCGGTCGGCGTACCGGTCCTGCTGGGCGTACGGCCCGTCGAGGGCCGCGTCCTGGTGCTGCTCGGCCTGCGCTCGGAGTCGGAGCGGCCCACGGTCGCGGACCGGGTCGCGGCGGCGCTGCGGGCCGGAGTGGAGCGGGCCGGGCTGCAGCGTCCGGGCGCCCAGCCGCCGGTGGTCGTGGTCGGTGTGGCGGGCAGCTGGACGGCGGCCTCGGCGGGCCTGCGCCACGCGGCCGAGACGGCGACCGCGGCCCAGGGCCTGTCCGACCGCCCCTGGTACGACGCCCGCCGCCTCGACATCGACCTGCTGCTGTGGCGGCTGCGCGACCATCCCGACCTCGCGGCCTTCGTGGACCGCGCGATCGGCCCGCTGCGCGCCCACGACGACCGCTCCAAGCCGCCGCTGCTGCCCACCCTGGAGACCTATCTGGCGCACGCGGGCCGCAAGGCGGAGACAGCCCGTGAACTCCACCTCAACCGGCAGACCCTCTACAACCGCCTCGCCCGCATCGGCGAGTTGCTCGGCACCGACCTCGACGACCCGCAGACGGTACTGGCGTTGAGCCTGGCGCTGCGGGCCCGCAGACACGTGCCCTAGATGAGCGGCCGGTGCTGGGTCAACTCGTCGTAGACGCTGAGCACTTGCGCGACCGTCTCGTCCTCCGTCGGCCAGGTGGCCGCCTGTCGCACCCCCCGCTCCCTGAGCAGTTCCTGGTGTCCGGGGTCGCCGAGCAGTCGTACAACGGCCTCGGCGAGCGCCCCCGGGTCGCCGTACGGGACGAGTTCGGCCGCGTCGCCGACGAGTTCGGGGATGCCGCCGACCGCGGTCGCGACGAGCGGCACGCGCGCGTGGAAGGCCTCCTGGGCGAGCACGGACCGGGCCTCCCAACGGCTGGGCAGCAGCGCGAGGTCGGCCGCCGCGAGCAGTTCGGTGATGTCGTCGCGCCGCCCGATGAGCCGGACCGGCAGCCCCTCGTCCTCGATCCGGCCCTGAAGGAGCGTCCGCAGCGGCCCCTCCCCCGCGATGACGACCAGCGGGACGGGGTCGAGCAGCCGCCACGCGCGGGCGGCGTCCAGCAGGGTCTCGTAGCCGCGGTGCTTGTCCAGGGAGCCGACGGCCATCAGCAACGGGCGTCCGGTGGCGCCGAGTTCGGCGCGCACCTTGGGCCGTAGCCGGTCGGGGTCCTCCTGTTCGACGGCCCCGCGCGGCCCGGGCAGGGCGACGGCGGCGAGCCGCGCGTCCCGGGCGCCGGTGCTGCGCGCCCGGTCGACGAGCGCCGAGGTGGAACCGAGCACCACGGCGGCGGCCTTGACGACCCGGCGCTCGAGAAGGCGCACGAAATGAGCCCGCGCGCCCTCGGCATACGCCCGGTCGTGCCAGGTGACGACCAGCGGAGTCCGCCGTCCGCTGAGCGCGAGCACGGCCCGGAAGGACGCGTGCAGCCCGTGCGCGTGCACCAGATCCGCGTCCGCGCACGCAGCCCGGAGCACGGCCACGGAGGTCGGGTCGCTGCTGCGTGGCACGTGCACGTGTTCGGCACCGGCCCCGGAGAAGTCGTAGGTGCGATCCGCCTCGGCGGGGGCGCACACCGTGACCCGCACGCCCCGCGCGACGAGCCCCGAGGTCAGGGAGCGCACATGCGCGCTGCTGCCGGCATTGCCGCCGCCCAGCACCTGCACGGTGCGCAGCGACGACTGGCCGTGCGGTGAGTGGCTGCTCACGGGGGTCACGTGGCCGGGGCTCCTGGTTCGGGTCGGACGGTCACGAGGAAACGTACAGAAGGTACCGAGCGGAGGGGTGTACCGCGCGCTTCCTACGCGTGATGGGTTCTTGGCCAAGGATGCCAGGACGTACGGGTGTTCCGTGCATGCGAAGAACGGGGGAAGGGTGCGCGCGGCGAGTCGGCGTCACTCACAAGAGTGAGGGTGCGGTGTCCAAGCTGCCTTTGGGGGGCGCGGGGCCGTATCGATGTGCGACTACCGCCGGGTGGGCGCGACAAGCCCCCACCCGCCGCGAGCCGAGACACGACTCACGCGTCCGCCCGTGCCGTGGCCAGCAACTCCTCCGCATGCGCCCGAGCCGTCTCGGAGTCCTCCTGTCCGGCGAGCATCCGGGACAACTCCCGTACCCGCTCCTCGCCTTCGAGGACCTTCACACCGGACCGCGTCACCGACCCGTCGTTGGTCTTCTCGACCAGCAACTGCCGGTCGGCGAAGGCCGCGACCTGGGGAAGGTGGGTCACGACGACGACCTGCGCGGTCTTCGCGAGCCGCGCCAGACGCCGCCCGATCTCGACGGCCGCCTTGCCGCCGACACCCGCGTCGACCTCGTCGAAGAGATACGTCGGCACCGGGTCCGTCCCGGCGAACACGACCTCCACGGCCAGCATCACGCGCGACAGCTCACCGCCGGACGCGCCCTTGGCGATGGGCCGGGCCGGCGCGCCGGGGTGCGGGGCGAGCAGCAGTTCGACCTCGTCGACACCGGCCGACCCGTACGCGACCGCGCGCCCGCCGACCTCGACGCCGTCCGGGTCCTCGGTCTGCCGAAGGGCGAAGGACACGCGCGCGTGGGGCATCGCCAGCGAGGCCAGCTCCGCCGTCACCGCCGCCGCGAACCGCTCGGCGGCGTCGGTTCGCGCATCGGTCAACGCCTGCGCCAGCCCGCCCAGTTCGGCCCGGAGGGCGTCCCGCTCCGCGGTCAGCTCGTCGATCCGCTCGTCGTCGCCGTCGAGCTGGGTGAGCCGCGCGGCGCTCTGCTCGGCCCAGGCCAGCACGGAGGCCACGTCGTCGCCGTACTTCCGCGTCAGCGCGGTGAGCGCGGCCCGCCGCTCCTCGACGGCCGCCAGCCGCAGCGGATCGGCGTCCAGGTCGTCGGCGTACCCCGCCAACTCCCCCGCCACATCGCCCAGCAGGATCCCGATCTCCCCGATCCGGTCGGTGAGCGCGGCCAGAGCGGGGTCATGCGACCGCACGGCCTCCAGGGCCCGCTGAGCGCCCGCCACGAGCGTCGCTGCGTCGATCCCCTCCGGGTCCTCGGGGTTCCCGGCGAGAGCGGCGTGCGCGGCCGTGGCGGCGGAGGACAGCGCCTCCGCGTGCCCGAGCCGCTCGGCCTCCTCCGCCAGCTCGACGTCCTCACCGGCCCGCGGCTCGACACCGGCGATCTCGTCGAGCCCGTACCGCAGCATGTCGGCTTCCTGGGCCCGCTCACGCGCGCGCGTGACGATCTCGTCCAGCTCGACGGAGACGGCCCGCAGCCGCCGGTACGCCTCGGTGTACTTGGCCAGCGGCACGGCTACGGCGTCACCCGCGTACCGGTCGAGCGCCTGCCGCTGCCGGTTCAGCTTGAGCAGCCCCTGCTGATCGGTCTGCCCGTGGACGGCCACCAGCTCGTCGGCGAGCTCGGCGAGCACCCCGACGGGCACCGACCGCCCCCCGAGATGCGCCCGGGACCGCCCTTCGGCGGAAACGGTACGGCTGATCAGCAGCGCCCCGTCGTCGATCTCCGCCCCGGCCTCCTCGGCCCGTACGACGACGGAGTCCCCGGCGGACACACTGATCCGCCCCTCCACGACCGCCTTCTCGGCCCCGATCCGCACGAGCGCCGGGTCGGCCCGCCCACCGAGCAACAGCCCCAGGCTGGTGACCACCATGGTCTTGCCCGCACCCGTCTCACCGGTGACAGCCGTGAACCCGGGCGACAACTCGACGACAGCGTCATCGATGACTCCGAGCGACCGTATCCGCATCTCTTCCAGCACGGTGAAGACCTTACGAGGTCGGGGCGGGCGAGTGCGAGGTGCCCTTGTCACTCGGGCGAGTGTCAGGCTTTAGGGGCGCGGGGAACTGCGCGACAAGCCCCCACCGGCCGTCAGCCCCCCACGCTCCGCAACCACCCCCCACGGTTGGCTAGTGAGGCGCCCCCCGCCACCCTGATACGGGCAACGCAAACTTCGCCACAAGCCGGTCAGTGAAGGACGCATGATGCAGCCGAGCCAACCGCACCGGCACAGCCCCCCGCCGCACCTCCACCCGCGCCCCCGGCGGCAACTCGAACGTCCGCCGCCCGTCACACCACAACACCCCCGGCGGAATGTGAGGCAACAACTCCACAGCCAGCACAGAGTTCGGCGAGGTCACCAACGGCTTCGCGAACAACGCATGCGCGGAGATCGGCACCATCAGCAACGCCTCGACCTCAGGCCACACCACAGGCCCACCCGCCGAGAACGCGTACGCCGTGGACCCGGTGGGCGTGGACAGCACGATGCCGTCACACCCGAACCCCGTCACCGGCCGCCCGTCGATCTCCAGCACGACCTCAAGCAGCTTCTCGGCCCCGGCCTTCTGAACAGCCGCCTCGTTCAGCGCCCAGTCGGTGTGGACGATGTCCCCGTTCCGGTGAACGACGACATCGACCGTCATCCGCTCCTCGACCTCGTACGACTTGGTCACCACCCGGTCGACGACCTTGTCGAGATCGTCCCGCTCGGCCTCCGCGAGGAACCCGACGCTGCCGAGGTTGACGCCGAGCATCGGCACCCCGGACGCCCGGGCGAACTCCGCGCCCCGCAGCAGCGTCCCGTCACCGCCGAGCACGATGAGCAGCTCGCACCCTTCGAGGCACTGCGGGGTCGCCTCCTTGACGAGCTCCACCTCGGGCGGCAGCGGCAGGTCGGCGGCCTCGTACTCCAGGACGCGCACGCCGATCTCCGAGTGCAGCAGCCCCTTCACCACGAGCTCGGCACTGCGGATGGCGGCGGGCCGCCCCGTGTGCGCGAGCAGGAAAACAGTACGAGATCGGTTCGGTGTCACCGCGGCCCCTCCGCCACTGCACGGTCAACATCGGCCGGGTCCAGGGCGGGCGCCCCGGCACGCAGCCACAGAAAGTATTCGACATTGCCCGAGGGCCCGGGCAGCGGACTGGCCGTGACCCCGTTCACCCCGAGCCCGAGTTCCGCCGCCTTCGCGGCCACTCCCCGCACGGCCTCCGCCCGCAGCTGCGTGCTCCGTACGACTCCCCCACTACCGAGCCGTTCCTTCCCCACCTCAAACTGCGGCTTCACCATCATCACCAGATCGGCGTCCGGCTTCACGCACCGCACCAGGGCGGGCAGTACCAGTCCGAGCGGGATGAAGGACAGATCCCCCACGACAAGATCCACTGGTTCCCCATCGATCGCTTCGAGCGTCAACTCGCGTACGTTCGTACGGTCCTTGACGGTGACGCGTTCATCGCTTTGGAGAGACCAGGCGAGTTGGCCGTACCCGACGTCGACGGCGACCACGTGCGCGACCCCGGCCCGCAGCAGCACATCGGTGAACCCGCCGGTGGACGCGCCGGCGTCCAGCGCCCGCCGCCCCTCGACGACGAGCCCCCGCGGCCCGAACACCTGAAGCGCGCCCGCAAGCTTGTGCCCGCCCCGGGACACGTAGTCGGGTTCGCCGCCGTCGTCCTGCACCACGATCGCGGCCGCCGTCTCCACCTGGGTGGCGGGCTTGGTCGCGACGGTCCTGCCGACGGTGACCCGCCCGGCCGCGATCAGCTGGCTGGCGTGCTCACGCGAGCGCGCCAGCTTCCGCCGGACCAGCTCCGCGTCCAGCCGACGGCGTGCGACTCCTGCCACGTTCGGTTCAGCTCCTAGTGCCATACGAGGGTGAGGGCGCCCTCTGGTCATACGACGGTGAGGGCGCCGGAGGTCCCGGGCGGGCGTCGAGCGCGGTGAGCGCGTCGCGCAGCCCCCGGTGCACATCCTCGTACACCTCGACGTGCCCGTCCGTGGCGAGGTGGTCGGCGTCGCCCAGCCGCTCCAGCAGGGCGTCGACCTCGGCGTTGCCGGTGGCGGTGCGAGGGACGTTCAGAGGCGCGGGGGCGGCCGGGTCGTGCTCGGGTCCGGCCGCGACCTCTTGTGAAGGCTCTGGAAGGGCGTCGCTCATGCCCAGACGCTACCCCGAACCGCTGGGGTACCGTCGATCGCGATGGCCACGATCGAGGAGTGCCGCGCCGCACTCGAAAAGCTCTCCGACAGCATGGGGAACGCCGAAGGGGACGTCGCCGCGGCAGCGTCGATGGACCGCTCGGTGAGCTGCCGTGTCACCGATCTCGACGTCACCTTCGTCGGCCGGATGACCGGCGGCCGGATCGTGGTGCACGACACCCTCCAGGGCCCTCCGAAGGAGAAGGCCCAGATCAGGCTGACCATGACCGGCGACGACCTGGTGGCCCTGGTCAACGGCGAGCTGAACTTCGCCAAGGCCTGGGGCTCGGGCCGGGTGAAGCTGGAGGCGGGCCTCAGGGACCTGTTCCAGCTCAGGAAGCTTCTGTAGCGCCGACGGCCCCGCTGCCGGCCTCCACGCGCGTACGTGCCTTGCGCGCGGCCGGCACCACCAGGGGCGTCCCCGTCTCCGGGTCCTCGATGACCTGGCAGCGCAGCCCGAAGACCTCCTCGACCAGCTCGGCCGTGACGATGTCGTTCGGGGCGCCCTCGGCGACGACGCTGCCGCTCTTCAGCGCGATCAGGTGCGTGGCGTACCGCGCCGCGTGGTTGAGGTCGTGCAGGACGGCGACCAGCGTGCGGCCCTGCTCCTCGTGCAGCTCGGCGCAGAGGTCGAGGACGTCGATCTGGTGCTGGATGTCGAGGTAGGTCGTCGGCTCGTCGAGGAGCAGCAGCGGGGTCTGCTGGGCGAGCGCCATGGCGATCCAGACCCGCTGCCGCTGACCGCCGGACAGCTCGTCGACGTACCGCTCGGCGAGCTCGGCGACCCCGGTCTGCCGCATGGACTCCTGGACGACCCGCTCGTCCTCGGTGGACCACTGGCGCAGGATGCCCTGGTGCGGGTAGCGGCCTCGTCCGACCAGGTCGGCGACGGTGATCCCGTCCGGCGCGATGGACGACTGCGGGAGCAGGCCCAGGGTGCGGGCGACCTTCTTCGCCGGCATCGACTGGATGACCTGCCCGTCGAGCAGCACCTTGCCCTGACTGGGCTTGAGCATCCGCGACAGGGCCCGCAGGAGCGTGGACTTGCCGCACGCGTTCGGACCGACGATCACCGTGAAGGAGTTGTCGGGTATCTCCACCGACAGCTGCTCGGCGATGACCCGCTGGTCGTAGGCGAGAGTGACGGTGTCGGCGGACAGGCGGTTCACGGTGCTCCTAGGGTTGTTCAGTCCGCTGGTGAGGCTGGTCCCGGCGCTCATATCCGGCCCGCCCTGCGCTCGGTGACCAGGAGCCAGAGCAGGTAGACGCCGCCGAGGACCCCGGTGACCACGCCGACGGGCAGCTGGTCGGCGCCGAAGACCTTCTGCGAGACCCAGTCGGCGGTGACCAGGAGGGCCGCGCCCATGCACAGGGACGGCAGCAGGTTGGGGCCGGGCGAGCGGGTGAGGCGGCGGGCCAGCTGGGGTGCGGTGAGCGCGACGAAGCTGACGGGGCCGGCGGCCGCGGTGGCGGCGGCGGTGAGCAGGACGGCGGCGACGAGCAGCAGCAGCCGTACCCGCTCCACCCGTACACCCAGGGCGTTCGAGACGTCGTCGCCCATCTCCATCATCCTCAGGCCGCGGGCGTTGGCGAGGACCAGCGGGACGAGGACCGCGCACAGCCACAGCAGCGGCCAGACCTGGTCCCAGTCCCGGCCGCTGAGCGAACCGGTCATCCAGACGACGGCCTGGGCCGCCTCGGTGAGCGTGGACCTGGTCAGCAGATAGCCGTTGACCGCGGTGACGACCGCGGAGACCCCGATGCCGACCAGGACCAGCCGGTACCCGTGCACGCCCTGCTTCCAGGCGAGCAGATAGATGGCGAGCCCGGTGACCAGCCCGCCCACGAGCGCGCCCGTGGTGACCTGGGCCGAGCTGCCGGAGAACAGCACGATCATCGTGAGCGCCCCGGCCGTCGCCCCCTGCGAGAGCCCGAGCACGTCCGGACTGCCCAGCGGATTGCGGGAGATGGCCTGGAACAGCGCACCCCCGAGCCCCAGCGAGGCACCCACGAGAAGCGCGACGAGCACCCGCGGCAGCCGCAGCTCGTTGACGATGAACTCCTGCCCCGCGTCGCCGTTCCCGAGCAGCGTCCTGAGCACGTCCCCGGCGGGGATCGGGAAGTCGCCGGTGCCGATCAGCACGACGCTCGCGGTGAGCGCGGCGAGCAGCACCAGGGCGACGACGACAGCGGCCCGGACGTCCAGCCGGAGCGAGAGCCCTCCGGGGGTCCTGATGGCACGGTTGGTCCTCACAGCTGAGCCGTCCTCCGCCGTCGTACGAGAAAGATGAAGACCGGCCCGCCGACGATCGCGGTGACGATCCCGACCTGAAGCTCCGCGGGCCGCGCGACGACCCGGCCGATCACGTCGGAGCCCAGCAGCAGCACGGGCGACAGGATGGTCGCGTACGGCAGGATCCAGCGCAGGTCGGGGCCGGTGAAGGAGCGCACGATGTGCGGGACCATCAGGCCCACGAACACGATCGGACCGCAGGCGGCGGTGGCGGCACCGCAGAGCACGGTCGCGGAGAGCATGGCCAGCGCCCGGGTGCGGTTGAGGTTGGCGCCGAGGGCCTTGGCGGTGTCGTCGCCCATCTCCATCGCGTTGAGCGGCCGGGCGAGCGCGAGGGCGAGCAGGGAGCCGGCCACGAGGAACGGCAGCACCTGTGTGATGGTCGAGTTGTTGGCCGAGGACAGCGAACCGACCGTCCAGAAGCGCATCTTGTTGAGCGCCTGGTCGTCAGTGATCATCACGGCCTGGAGATAGCCGTACAGCGCCGCGCTGATCGCCGTGCCGGCCAGCGCGAGCCGTACCGGGGTGGCGCCCCGGCTGCCGCCGAGGAACCAGACCAGGGCGCCGACCGCGGCGGCTCCGGCGAAGGCGAACCACACATAGCCGCTGAGCGAGGTGACGCCGAAGAAGGTGATCGCGGTGACGACCGCGGCGGACGCTCCGGCGTTGATGCCGAGCAGCCCGGGGTCGGCCAGCGGATTGCGGGTGAGCGCCTGGAGCACCGCTCCGGACAGCCCGAGCGCGGCACCGGCCAGCAGTCCGAGGATCGTCCGCGACAGCCGGTCGGCCACGACCACGTCGCCGTAGGTCCCCGTGTCGTGGAAGAGACCGTGCCAGACCTCGCCGACGGACAGTCCCTTCGCGCCGATCGCGATACTCGCCACCGAGACGGCCACCAGGATGGCCACGGAGACGAGGAGCCCAAGGACTCGTATCGCCCGGCGGGTTGGGGGCGCGGGGGCGGTCTCCGCGCGCTGTTCAGGGGGACTGTCGACCAACACCCAGTTAGGTTAGCCTACCCTGCCCATCGGCCACGATTCGGTGGTCCGAACGCACTCGGACTCACAGAAACCCGCCCCGGCGCCTACCGACAACACCGGCTACAGCCCCAGCCTGGCCAGCGCCTTCCCCGCATCCAGCTCGCACAC
Organism: Streptomyces sp. SID13726; assembly: GCF_010548375.1. Lineage (GTDB taxonomy): Bacteria > Actinomycetota > Actinomycetes > Streptomycetales > Streptomycetaceae > Streptomyces. The sequence goes on along the minus strand of NZ_JAAGLY010000009.1, from coordinate 4,770 downwards.
ACCCTCCCCGGCCGCCGTCCAGGCAGCCGCGCACAGCGCCCGCAGCCCGTCCAGCGCCTCACCCTCACCGTCGATTTCCAGCCGCTCCATCCCGGCCGTCGCCGTCCACCCCCCGCACCGGAAGCCGTCTCCCGCCTCAACGACCTCGGGCTGCCCGGTGAGCATGCCCCGCAGATCGGCGTCCACGAAGGTCGGCCGGTGCTGCGGCGGCGCGGCCAGCAGCTGGGCGCCGTCGGTGACCCCGGTGAGCACGAGCAGCGAGTCCACCTCGCCGTTGAACGCGCCCTCGATGTCCGTGTCCAGCCGGTCCCCGACCACCAACGGCCGCTTCGCACCGGTCCGCAGGATCGTCTCCCGGTGCATGGGCGGCAACGGCTTGCCCGCGACCTGCGGCTCGGCCCCGGTCGCGATCCGCACGACCTCCACCGCGGCGCCGTTGCCCGGCGCGATCCCCCGCCCGCTCGGAATGGTGAGATCGGTGTTGGACGCGAACCACGGCACCCCGCGCGCGACGGCGTAGGAAGCCTCCGCGAACCGCCCCCACGGCAGATCAGGACCGCCGAACCCCTGCACCACCGCGGCCGGATCGTCGTCGGCGGACTCGACGGGCTCCAGTCCCCGCTCCCGCAGCGCGACCCGCAGCCCCTCCCCGCCGATCACCAGCACCCGAGAACCCTCCGGCACCTGCTCGCTGATGAGCCGCGCAACCGCCTGGGCGGAGGTGATGACGTCATCGGCGCCCGTCGGTATCCCCAGCTCGGTGAGGTGCTCGGCCACGGTGTCGGGCGTACGCAGCGCGTTGTTGGTGACGTACGCGAGATGCATGCCGCCCGCACGCGCGGTGGCCAGCGACTCGACCGCGTGCGCGATGGCGTTCCCGCCCGCGTACACCACCCCGTCGAGGTCGAGCAGCGCGGTGTCGTACGCCTCGCTCAGGGCCTGCCCACTGCCCTCGGGCCTCGTCCTTGCGCCCTGGCTCATTCCGCATCGCTCCTAGTTCGACGGCTTTCCCCCGATCATCCCCCATGCCACTGACACCCGTACGATGCCGGGATGAACACAGCAGGTCACCCGGAAGCAACGGCGCGCCGAGGCCTGGAACTCACCCCGTTCCGAGGCCTGCGCTACGACCCCGACCGGGTCGGCAGCCTCGCCGCAGTGACATCCCCGCCGTACGACGTCGTGGTCCGCCCCGACGGCCTGCACCAGCTCCAGTCCAACGACCCGTACAACATCGTCCGGCTGATCCTGCCCCAGGCCACCACCCCGGCCGAGCGCAACGCACAGGCGGCCCGCACCCTGCGCGGCTGGCTGTCCGAGGGCATCCTGGCCGCCGACACCGAGCCCGGCCTGTACGTCTACGAACAGCACGACGACGCCGGCCTCCTCCAGCGCGGAATCATCGGCACCCTGCGCCTCTCGGAGCCCTCGGAAGGTGTGGTCCTGCCCCACGAGGACGTCATGCCTCATGTGGTCGCCGACCGTGCGGCCCTGATGCGCGCCACCTCGGCGAACCTGGAACCCCTGCTCCTCACCTACCGCGGCAACGGATCCACGGCCGGCTTCGTGGAGCGCACCGCCGAGCGGCCACCGCTGCTCTCCACCACCACGGAGGACGGCTACAGCCACCGCCTGTGGGCCGTCACCGACCCCGCCGACGTGGCCGACATCCAGGCCGACCTCGCCCAGCACCAGGCCCTCATCGCCGACGGCCACCACCGCTGGGCGACGTACCGCCGTCTACGCGCGGAGCACCCGTCCCCCAGCCCCTGGGACTACGGCCTGGTCCTCCTCGTCGACACGGCCCGCTACCCCCTCCGCGTCCGAGCCATCCACCGCCTGCTGCACGGCGTCCCGGTAGCCCGGTCTCTGTCGCTCCTCGACGGCCATTTCCGCGTACGCCGACTCGACGTGCCCCTGGCCGAGGCCCTGGAGACCCTCGCCGACGCGGCCTGCGCGGGCAACGCCTTCCTCCTCGCCGGCGACGGCGCCTTCCACCTCGTGGACCGCCCCGACCCGGACCTCCTGTCCCGCACGATCCCCGCCGACCGCCCGGCCGCCTGGCGCACCCTGGACGCGACGGTCCTGCACGCCACCCTCCTCGACCACGTCTGGCACATCCCCGAGGACGACCCGGCCCGCATCGCCTACATCCACGACACGGCCGCCACGGTCGAGAAGGCGGAACGCGACGGCGGCACCGCCGTCCTCATGCACCCGGTCCGCGAGGAAGTCGTCCGCGACCTGGCCCGCCAGGGCGTCACCATGCCCCGCAAGTCGACGTCGTTCGGCCCGAAACCGGCCTCCGGCCTGGTCCTGCGCGCACTGGACGTCTGACGCACGAAGGGGCGGAATCCCAGCACCGGGATTCCGCCCCTTCATTCACCGCTGTCAGTCCTTGAGGTCGCCCTCTTCGCCGTCCTCATCCTCTACGGCCTTCTCGACGACCTCGGTGTCGTCCGCGACCTCTGCCTCGTCCTCGCTCTCGTCCTCCGCCTCGTCGAACGCGTCGACGAACTCGACCCCGTCCATCTCGGCGAGCCGGTCGGACGCGTCGGTGCTGCCGTCCTTGTCGGACTCGACAGCCTTGGCGAACCACTCCCGCGCCTCGTCCTCCCGACCGGCCGCAAGGAGCGCGTCGGCGTAGGCGTACCGCAGCCGCGCGGTCCACGGTTGCACGGAGCTGGACGCCAGCTCGGGGCTCTGGAGCGTCACGATGGCCGCGTCCAGCTGCCCCATATCACGCCGGGCACCGGCAGCGACGAGCCGCATCTCGACCTGCCCCGCCTTGTCCAGCTTGTGCACCTCGGGCGCCCCGGCCATGTCCAGCGCCTTCTCCGGCCGCCCGAGCCCACGCTCGCAGTCGGCCATGACCGGCCACAGCTCCACGTTCCCGGTCATCCGCCGCGCGGCCCGGAACTCGGCGAGCGCCTCGCTGTACTTCTGCGTCGCGTACGCAGCGAACCCGGCCGCCTCCCGTACGGCGGCCACGCGCGACGCCAGCCGCAGCGCCACCCGGGAGTAGCCGTAAGCACCCTCGGGGTCCTCGTCGATGAGCCGCGCCACCATCACCAGGTTCTTGGCGACATCCTCGGCAAGCCCCTTCGGCAGGCTCTGAAGCTCCTGCCGTACGTCCTTGTCGATCTCCTCGCCGGTGACGTCCTCGGAGATCGGCAGCCGCTTGATCGGCTCCCGGTCCCGCTCGTCACGGAACCGCCCGCCACCGCGACGGTCGTCGCCTCCGCGACGGTCACGGTCGTCCCGCCCACGGAACCCACCGGGCCGCCCACCGCGGTCGTCCCTGCGGGGGCCACCGCGCCCACCGCGGTCGTCACGCTGGCCGTAACCGCCGCCACCGCCACGGTTGTCATCACGCCGGAAACCACCGCGATCACCACCACGGTTGTCGTCCCGACGGAAACCGCCACGGTCGTTGCCACCGCGGTTGTCGTCACGCCGGTCGTTGTCACGCCGGAAGCCACCACGGTCACCGCGGTCGTCGCCCCGGCGATCGTCACGCCGGTCGTCCCGACGCTCATAGCTGCCACGGTTGTCATCGCGACGGAAACCGCCACGGTCGTCGCCCCGGTCGTCACGCCGGAAGGCGGGCCGGTCACCGTCACGCCGGAACCCACGGTCCCGGTCACGGTCGTCACGGCGAGGCCCGGCCGGCCGGTCGTCCCGCCGTGCGTAGCCACCGCCGCCACCACGGTTGTCGTCACGCCGGTCGTTGTCCCGACGGTCGTTGTCCCGACGGAAACCACCGCGGTCTCCCCGGTCGTCACGCCGGTCATCCCGACGTGCGTAGCCACCGCCACCACCACCGCCACGGTTGTCATCACGCCGGAAACCGCCACGGTCGTCGCCCCTGCGCTCGCCACGGTCGCCCCGGTCGTCACGCCGGAAGGCAGGCCGGTCACCGTCACGCCGGAACCCACGGTCCCGGTCACGGTCGTCACGGCGAGGCCCAGCCGGCCGGTCGTCCCGACGGAATGCAGGACGGGGCCCACGGTCGTCGCCTCGCCGATCATCACGGCGGTCGTCACGCCGGCCGTAGCCACCGCCACCGCCACGGTTGTCGTCACGCCGGAAGCCACCACGGTCCCCGCGGTCGTCGCCCCGGCGATCATCACGCCGGTCGTCCCGACGCTCGTAGCCACCGCGGTCGTTGTCGCGACGGACGTACCCACCACCGCGGTTGCCACCACGGTCGCTACCGCCACGGTCATTGCCACCGCGGTCGTTGTCGCGGCGGTCGTTGTCGCGGCGGAAGCCGCCCCGATCGCCCCGGTAGCCGCGATCGCCACGGTCACCACTGTCCCGTCGCCGCTGGTCGCGCTCCGGTCGGTCGTCGGGAGAGTTGGTGGACATGGTGACTCCTGTCTTCGGTACTGCAAGCATTCTAAAAACAAAAGGACCCCTGGTCCCAGCTGAACGCTGGGACCAGGGGTCCTCCAAAGATTGTTCGGCGGCGTCCTACTCTCCCACAGGGTCCCCCCTGCAGTACCATCGGCGCTGTAAGGCTTAGCTTCCGGGTTCGGAATGTAACCGGGCGTTTCCCTCACGCTATGGCCACCGAAACCCTAATGGTTTCGAGCGAACAAGCACACTTTTTTGTTATGCGTTCCAGCTCAAAGCCGACAACGGTCGTTGCCTCAGAACTAACACAGTGGACGCGAGCAAATATGGACAAGCCCTCGGCCTATTAGTACCGGTCACCTCCACCCCTTACAGGGCTTCCAGATCCGGCCTATCAACCCAGTCGTCTAC
>NZ_JAAGLY010000099.1 GCF_010548375.1 Streptomyces sp. SID13726 | reverse complement strand
CGACATGCGCTTGAGGTCGCGAAGATAGAACCAGCCGTCGCGGATGTTGTAGCCGTGGATAAACGGAACTCCGTCGTCGACGAAGTAGCTCGAGGGGTTGACGACGACGCCGACTGCGGACGTTCTGAGCAACCTGCTCAATCGAATGCGCCCGGTGATGCGGGAGAACGCTCCTGCCGCTCGGCTTGCCTCCGATTCGGCGACAAGAACCTGCTGCCTGTGACGGGAAGCGATCGCGGCGTCGATACGCAAGACCTGGGCGTCGAGGAAGTCCGCGATCCGCTGCTGATCACTGAACGGAATGTCGGGGATCGGTGTGGAGTTGATGGCGTCGTAGGTCAGCCCCATACGGGTCATGCCGGTTGCGCTCGTCGCGAGATGGTGGCGCGCCGCCCCTGCGCGCACCGCCCATGTCAGGTACTTGGCGTGCACATCGGGGCCCGGCCGGAGGATGGCTAGGTGATAGCCGCAGACGAGGTCGTCGACCGTCTCGGCGACGTGGGTCGAGACACCGATGTCTGAGGCGGTCTCCGAATCCTTGGTCATGACGGTGTCGCCGACCTCAAGGGCGAAGGATCTGACCTGCTCGCGGGTGGCGGTCGCCCTCATGAAGTCGAGCCCGCGGTGGCTGGTCGGCTGGTAGGAGACGTCGGGGTAGTTGCAGAGTCTGACGGCGGGTTCGGTCTCTGCCGAGTGCTTGTTCCCATTGCTCGCCCGTACG
>NZ_JAAGLY010000098.1 GCF_010548375.1 Streptomyces sp. SID13726 | reverse complement strand
TTTTATCGCATTGATACTTCCTGTGAGCCTGGAACAACTGTTGGTGACCGTCCCCACCCACCAGGAGAACTTCTCATGATCCTGTCCATCTCAGGCGTCGTCCTGCTCGGCATCATCGCCTTCCTCTTCTTCAAGAAGGACGGGCTCAAGGCGTCGCACGCCTTCGTCGCGGCGCTGTTCGGCTTCTACATGGCGAGCACCGCCATCGCGCCGAGCATAAAGGCCGGCGGCGAGAGCCTCGCGAGCCTGCTCGGCGGAATCAAGTTCTGACGCCCGTCCCGCCCACACGCACCCAGGAGACAGCAGTGGCCCGGCGCCCGCTCCCCCGCATCCTCGGCAACGGCACCACGTCGCTGGCACGGGGCCGCGACCTTGCTCGCACGGCCGCCGACAGCGCCACGGACGTCCTCCATCCGCTCCTCGTCATCGGGCGCGGCCTGCGCATCCTGGCCGCGGCCGGGCGGCGCAAATGGGCCGACACCCCCAAGGACAAGCGTGGTCCCGCGCTCTTCCTGGGCGCCGCCTGCGTCCTCGTGGTCGCGCTCGTCCCGTACGGCCCGCTGCTCGCCCTGATCACCCTGATGGCGGCGGCGGCCTGGCGGGGACGCGACCGGACCCCGGTGAAGACCGGGCCCAGCGAGGCCGAGACCGAGCGGCTCGGCGCCCTCTACGAGGCGCTCGTGCCGTACTTCTCCATCGCCGAGGACCCCAACCCGCTCTTCGCCCACGGCGGG
>NZ_JAAGLY010000097.1 GCF_010548375.1 Streptomyces sp. SID13726 | reverse complement strand
GCCCGCGTCTCCGTTCGGCGGCGTGCGCGAGCCCGAGGCCGCTGCACCCGCCGCCGCGGGCGGCCCGTCCGACGACCTCTTCCCCCGGGTGCGCGGCCGCGCCGACGAGATCGACGACGAGGCGGACGACGACCTCGACGACGAGCCGCGCGGCCCCTCGTACACGTGGCTGCACTACCTCATCCTCGTCGCCGTGGCGTTCGTCCTCGGCCTGCTCGTGTGGACGCTCGTCTCGCGCGACGACCCCGGTCTCGCCACCGAGGACACGAGCGCCTCGGCGACCGTCGTGCCGACGTGGGACGACCCCGGCACCCTCGACACCGGCCGCTGAGCGGCCGCACCACGAACGGAGACACGTGACTGCCACCGAACGAGCCGTAGAGCTCGCCGTCATCGCGGCGCGGGCGGCGTCCGACCGCAAGGCCGAGGAGATCATCGCCCTCGACGTGAGCGAGCAGCTCGTCCTCACCGACGTGTTCCTCATCGCGTCCGGGTCGAGCGAGCGCCAGGTCTCGGCGATCGTCGACGCGGTCGAGGAGGCGATGTTCAAGGCGGGGTCCAAGCCGATCCGCCGCGAGGGCAAGCAGGAGGCCCGCTGGGTCCTTATCGACTTCGGCGACGTCGTCGTGCACGTGCAGCACTCCGAGGACCGCGTCTACTACGCGCTCGAGCGCCTGTGGAAGGACTGCCCCGTCGTCGAGCTCCCCGAGGACGCGCGCGGCGGTGACGGCCCGGCCGACGA
>NZ_JAAGLY010000096.1 GCF_010548375.1 Streptomyces sp. SID13726 | reverse complement strand
CTCCTCGAGCAGGTCGGCGTCCTGTTCACCACGCGCTTCGCGAGCGAGGCGCCGCGCGCGGCGCTCGCGCAGACGTTCGGGCCCTACCGCGACGACCCCGGGACCCTCGGCGCCGTCACGGGACTCGTCACCGGCGCGCCGGACGCCTTCTCCGGCGCGCTCGCCGTCGCGGGGAACGCGGCCTACACGCAGGCCCTCATGATCTATCTGCTGCCCCACTCGCTCGTGACCGTGTCGATCGCGACGGCGCTCTTCACGGGCATGAGCGCCGCGGCTCACGCGGGCGACCTCGCGCGCGTCCGGCACGACCTCTCGCGCGGCGTGCGCACCGTCGGGGTCTTCACCGTGTTCGCGACCGTCGTCCTGGTCGTCCTCGCCCTGCCGATCACCAAGCTCCTCGTCCCCTCCGTCGACGCCGCGTCCGGCGAGGCCGTCTCCGAGGTGCTGCGGGCCATGGCGCTCGGGCTCGTGCCGCTCGGCGGCATGGTGCTCATGAAGTGGGTCTACTACGCGTTCGAGGACGGCCGGACGGTCTTCTGGATCCAGGTCCCGGGCACGCTCGTGCTCGTCGGCGTGTCGTGGCTCGCGACGCAGGCCCTGGCGCCCCAGCTCTGGGTCGTGGGGATCGGCCTCGCGATGAGCGTGTCCAACCTCGTGGCCGTCGCGCTGCGCACCGTCGGGCTCCGGCGCACGCTGCGCGGGCTCGACGGCGCCCGGATCCTGCGGCTTCACGTCAAGGCCGGC
>NZ_JAAGLY010000095.1 GCF_010548375.1 Streptomyces sp. SID13726 | reverse complement strand
CTGCTCGCGCTCTCGGGCCTGCTCACGGGGATCGTCGCCGCGACCCGCTGGCTCACGCGCCTCGCGCCCGCCCCCGACTCGGCCGCGCACGAGCGCGAGCGCCAGGACATGGTGGACCGGGTGAACGAGTCCGACGTCATCGAGGAGGAGGAGCGCGAGCTCATCCGCTCCGTCTTCGAGCTGGGCAGCACGCTCACGCGTGAGGTCATGGTGCCGCGCACGGACATGGTCACGACCTCGCGGGACACGCCGCTGCGCAAGACGCTGTCCCTGTTCCTGCGCTCGGGCTTCTCCCGCATCCCCGTGACGGGGACGTCCGCGGACGATCTCGTGGGCGTCGCCTACTTCAAGGACGTCGTGCGCGTGCTGCAGGGCGGCCCGGGGACGGACGCCCGGCCGGTCGGCGACGTCGCGCGCGCCGCGATCTTCGTGCCCGAGTCCAAGCCCGTCGACGACCTCCTGCGCGAGATGCAGGCGTCGTCGTCGCACATCGCGATGGTCGTCGACGAGTACGGCGGGATCGCGGGCCTCGTGACGATCGAGGACGCGCTCGAGGAGATCGTCGGCGAGCTGACCGACGAGCACGACCGGCCCGAGCCCGAGGTCGAGGACCTCGGCGAGGGCGTGCTGCGCGTGCCCGCGCGCCTCGGCGTGGACGAGCTCGGCGAGCTCTTCGGGCTCGACCTGGACGACGACGACGTGGACACCGTCGGCGGCCTGCTCGCCAAGACCCTCGGCAAGGTCCCGCT
>NZ_JAAGLY010000094.1 GCF_010548375.1 Streptomyces sp. SID13726 | reverse complement strand
CCGGGTCGCTCCTGGCTGCGTCCGACGCTACTCGTCCCCGTCCATGCCTTTCGCTGGGCCCAGTGTACGGGGCGGGGGCGCGCTCGGCAGACCGGTTTACGGGGGGTCGGGGCGGGGGGTGAGGCGGGGCCCGGGACCGGGCTCGCGGCCGGGCCGGCGGCCGGGGAGACCATCGACCAGCCCGAGCAGTGGGTGCCGGTCGAGGGGGACGCCCTCAAGAGCGTGCTGTTCTCCGCCCCCCTGCTCGCACGACCGACGGTGCGCTACACCGCGCTGGCCGCGCCCGTGACCTTCCTCGCGGCTGAGACCACGACCGGCGAGGCCACGGACGCGAGCGACATCCTGGGCACCATCTTCGGCGGCCTGGCCGACGGCGCCGCGGGCCTCTTCGCCGCCCAGCCGCTGCTGACGGTGGGCCTGGGCGTGGGCCTGGCCGGCGCCGGATACATGAAGCTGCGCGGCGACTTCGACTTCGCCCGCGAGTCGGACGGCTTCGCCAGCAAGGCCAAGCTCCGCAAGCACCTCGGGCGCCGTCAGCTGGTCGCGAAGCGCAAGACGCTGCGGCCCAGCCTCGCCGACGTCCCGGCCCGGAAGATCCCGACCAACGCGGTCGGCGTCTACCTCGGGCAGGACCGCAAGACGAAGCTGCACCTCTACATGTCCGTCGAGGAAAGCTCCCTGATGCTCGCGCCGATGGGCGCGGGCAAGACGGCCAAGATCGCCAACTGGATCATCGACGCAGAGGGCGCGGTCC
>NZ_JAAGLY010000093.1 GCF_010548375.1 Streptomyces sp. SID13726 | reverse complement strand
AGCGCGCGGAAGGCGAACCCGTCCGGGTCGGTGAGGCCGGCGGCGTTCCTCCAGGCCCGCCACGTGCGGACCGGGCAGGTCGAGGGCCGGGAGCCCTGGGGGACCTTGACCTTGCGGGGCTTGGTCTTGGAGACCCGGACGTCGGCCAGCAGGCCGTTCTCGTGGTCGACCAGGTCCCGCAGCCGCAGGTAGGCGATCTCGTGCTCGCGGGCCATGAGCGCGAACGCGAGTGTGCCGATGGCCCGGTTGCGCAGTCCCAGCAGGTTGTCGGGGGCGGCGGCGACGGCGGCGCGCAGCTGCGGGACGGTGAACGCGGGGGCCGGGCCCCGGCCGCGGACCTCGCCGGTCTTCTCCATCTCGCGGACCTTGGCCTGCAGGACCCGGCGGGCGCGGGTCGCGACCGTCTTGGCGAGCAGCAGGCCGTGCTCGACCCGGCCGGTGACGACCACGCCGGACAGGCGGCGGTCGATGGTGGAGGGCGCGGTGTAGGTGCCCTCCTTCCATCCGGGCTGCCACCACAGCCACTCGACGAACGCGGTCAGGGAGCCGGGGGTGATGGCGGTGACCGGGAGTTCGAGCAGCGCGCAGAACTGGGTCCACTGCTTCCAGTCGGCGGCGTAGCCCTCGACCGTGTTCGTCGGCCGCATGGCCTGCTCGTGCGCCTTGGAGCGGTCCTCCAGCTCCTGG
>NZ_JAAGLY010000092.1 GCF_010548375.1 Streptomyces sp. SID13726 | reverse complement strand
CCGGAGCAGTCACCCTCTCCGTGCAGGACGCGGCGGGCCGCCCGGTCCTGACCGCCGACTCCCTCACCCTGCGCCCGATCTCCACCGAGCAGCTGGCCGCGGCCCGCAGCACCTTCCACGAGTGGCTGTTCCGCCTCGACTGGGCAGCCGCCCCCGCGGCGCCGATCGGCGCCGTCGTGTCGAGCGCCGACTGGGAGACCGTTGCGGCGGATGCGGGTGCCGTGGTGCCCGAGGTGCACGGTCACGTCGGCGGCTGTGACAGCGTCGGGAACGTCGCGCGCGTGCGCGGTCACGTGAGCCACGTGCGCGGTCGCCTCACCCACGGCGGGCCGCCCCGATCGCGAACGCGTCGAGGGCGCCCGTGCGGGCGAGCGCGTCGCCGAGGAGGCGGGCCGCGAGTCCGCACAGCACGACGCACGACACGACCTGGATCCCGAGCCGGAGCATCGCGTAGTCCTGACCGAGCCAGCCGAAGCGCACGGCGTTGAACGCGAACGTGACGAGCGCGGTGCTCACGCCCGACGCGACGAACACCCACCAGCCGAACCGGCGGTAGCGCGTGAGCGCGAACGGCAGCTCGGCGCCGACGCCTTGGACCAGGCCCACGACGAGCAGCAGCGGCCCCGCGGGGGAGGCGAGGAAGACGACCTCGACGAGCGCGGCGAGGGTCTCGGCGAGGATGCCGACCCCCGGCTTGCGCACGATGTACGTGGCCAGGGGGCCGACGACGATCCACGCGCCCGCGAGGACGTTCGCCGCGAGGTA
>NZ_JAAGLY010000923.1 GCF_010548375.1 Streptomyces sp. SID13726 | reverse complement strand
TGCCCACGTGTTACTCACCCGTTCGCCACTAATCCCCACCGAAGTGGTTCATCGTTCGACTTGCATGTGTTAAGCACGCCGCCAGCGTTCGTCCTGAGCCAGGATCAAACTCTCCGTGAATGTTTACCCGTAATCGGGTACACACATCACGAGAGCGGAACAACCACCGGAATAAGGCAGTCGTTCACAGCGTCCTCGCTGTTGTGTTTCTTCAAAGGAACCTCGCCCCGAGCCATGATGGCCGGGAACGGGGTATCAACATATCTG
>NZ_JAAGLY010000922.1 GCF_010548375.1 Streptomyces sp. SID13726 | reverse complement strand
TTACTCACCCGTTCGCCACTAATCCCCACCGAAGTGGTTCATCGTTCGACTTGCATGTGTTAAGCACGCCGCCAGCGTTCGTCCTGAGCCAGGATCAAACTCTCCGTGAATGTCTACCCGACTGTGCCTAATTAAAAGCGCGGGTGCACACATCACGAGAGCGGAACAACCACCGGAATAAGGCAGTCGTTCACAGCGTCCTCGCTGTTGTGTTTCTTCAAAGGAACCTCGCCCCGAGCCATGATGGCCGGGAACGGGGTATCAACATATCTG
>NZ_JAAGLY010000921.1 GCF_010548375.1 Streptomyces sp. SID13726 | reverse complement strand
GTAGACGTCGGCCGCGCAGTCCTTGCCCGCCTGCGGCGAGACGAAGTCCTTGCCCGCGAACCGCGTCGGCTCGCGGCGCATCGCCCCGCCGTGCACCCAGGCCGGCGGCCGCGGCGAACGGGCCGCGCCCGCCCGGTCGGTGAGGATCATCGCGCAGGCGCCGTCCGAGGAGGGACACGTCTCGGAGTAGCGGATCGGGTCCCACAGCATCGGCGAGGCCTGGACCTTCTCCAGGGTGATGTCGTGCTCGTGCAGGTGCGCGTACGGGTTCTTCAGCGCGTTGCGGCGGTCCTTGTACGCGACGAGCGAGCCGACCGTGTCGGGTGCCCCCGTGCGCCGCATGTACGCGCGCACGTGCGGGGCGAAGAACCCGCCGGCC
>NZ_JAAGLY010000920.1 GCF_010548375.1 Streptomyces sp. SID13726 | reverse complement strand
GGACCGCGTCCACGAGAGCGCGGCGGTCGTCGGCGAGGTCGCCGGGCCACTGCTGGTGGGGCTTGTGCAGGCGGAGCGAGACGAGGCCGTGGAGCGCGACCCACACCCGGGTCGCCGCGCGCCGCGCGCTCTCCCGGTCCGCGCCGCCGTCGACGAGGATCTGGGCGGTCTCCTCGACGAGCCGGTCGCCGGGCAGGTCCTGCCCGCCCTCGAGGTCCAGCGAGTCGATGCTCTCGAAGAGGAGCTGGTACGCACCGGGATGGTCCAGGCCCCACGCCACGTACGCCGCGGCCCCCCGGTGCAGGCGCTCGCGCGCGTCGAGCGCCGGGTCGTCGGCGGCGCCCAGCGCTGCCGCGAGCCCGTCGAGGTGGCGCTCGAG
>NZ_JAAGLY010000919.1 GCF_010548375.1 Streptomyces sp. SID13726 | reverse complement strand
GATGCTCACGGCACCTCCTCCGCGCGGGTGCCGCCGCGCGGTGCACGGCGGGTGCTGTCGTGGACAAGCCTGCCCGGGGACGCGCCGGGGGTCGTCACGCGAAACGTGTGATCGCCCCCGTCGGCGAGGCGTCGGTGCGTGCCGTTGCCGCACCTCGCACGGTGTACGAGAACGCGCCAGACTGGGGCCGTCCGCCCGAGTCCCGGGCACCCGAGTCACTGCGGAGGTCGTCATGAGCGCTGGACGTCACGTCGTCGTCGGAGGAGGGCTCGCCGCCGCGAAGGCCGTCGAGACGCTGCGCGGCGAGGGCTACGACGGCGGGCTGACCGTCGTCGCGCGCGAGCGGCACCGACCGTACGAGCGGCCGCCGCTGTCGAAG
>NZ_JAAGLY010000091.1 GCF_010548375.1 Streptomyces sp. SID13726 | reverse complement strand
GCACCCGTTCCGGGGTGATCTTGGAGCGGCGCGCGGCAGGCGGCGTCGACGTCATGGTGAGCGGCTCTCCTCGGGGGCTCCGCAGGTGATGGTTCCTGAGGAAAGTGTACGGGAACGCGAGCGTATCGGTACACCTGCGTATCGATACGCGAATGTATCGATACACTGGCGTGTCGATGTCCGCGTACAGGCGGCGCGCGAGCACAGAGAAAAGGAAGCGGGGGAAATGAGCTCCCACACCACACCCGCAGGGCCGGCCGGCGGCCCGGCAGCGAGTCCGAGGCGCCGACTCATACGCGAGCTGCTGCTCGTCGCGGGCCTGTTCGCCGTCTACAAGACCGGCCGGATGCTCTCCACGGACCGCACCGAAGAGGCCTTCCGCAACGCCGGCCGGGTCTGGGACGCCGAGCGCACCCTGCACCTGCCGGGCGAGGGCGCGATCCAGCGGCTGCTCCTGAACGGGGACGCCCTCGTGCACACGGCGAACACCTACTACGCGGCCGTGCACTTCCCGGCGACCGTCCTCTTCCTGATCTGGCTGTACGTGCGCAGGCCCGGCCACTACCTGTGGGCCCGGCGCGCGCTCGCCGTCCTGACCGGCGCCGCCCTCGCGCTGCACCTCGCCTTCCCGCTCGCGCCGCCGCGGATGCTCGGCGCCGCGCACCTCGTGGACACCGCACAGGTCTACGGGCCCTCGGTCTATCGTGCCGCGCCCGCCACCGACACCATGGCCAACCAGTTCGCCGCGATGCCCTCGCTGCACTTCGG
>NZ_JAAGLY010000918.1 GCF_010548375.1 Streptomyces sp. SID13726 | reverse complement strand
CTGGCCACCCGGGGCGTGGACGCCCTCGACGACTACTTCTCCCGCTACCTGCCCCAGCTGGGGCTCGCGGTGGTCGTCCCGGTGGCGGTCCTCGCCCGGATCGTCACCGAGGACTGGGTGTCGGCGGCCATCATCGTGGTCACCCTGCCGCTCATCCCGCTGTTCATGGTGCTGATCGGCATGGCCACCCAGTCCCGGATGGATCGCCAGTGGCGGCTGCTGTCCCGGCTTTCGGGGCACTTCCTGGACGTGGTGGCAGGGCTGCCGACGCTGAAGGTCTTCGGGCGGGCCAAGGCCCAGGCCGAGTCGATCCGCAAGATCACCGACGACTACCGGCAGGCGACGGTGCGGACCCTGCGCATCGCGTTCCTGTCCTCCT
>NZ_JAAGLY010000917.1 GCF_010548375.1 Streptomyces sp. SID13726 | reverse complement strand
TTGAGACATCGACGAGACCGGAGATCGACCCGAGAGGACATCCGATGACTGACGTACTGATCGTGGGCTCCGGCCCCACCGGACTCACCCTGGCCTGCGACCTCGCCCTGCGCGGAGCCGCCGTCCGCGTCATCGACCAGCGCACCGGTCCGCACCGCGAGTCCCGCGGCAAGGGGCTCCGGCCGAGCAGTGTGGAGATCTTCGAGAAGCTCGGCGTGGCCGAGTCCCTCAGCGCCGTCGGCCGGGACGAGGTGGTCCTGCGCAAGTACTTCGACGGAGCGCACGTCAACGACACCCCCGTCGGCGGCAACGGGCTGCTGCTGGGGCAGTGGCAGATCGAGGAGGCGCTGCGCGAGCGGCTCGGCGGCCTGGACGGCGT
>NZ_JAAGLY010000916.1 GCF_010548375.1 Streptomyces sp. SID13726 | reverse complement strand
GCGGCGCTGCCAGGTGGCCATCAGCGGGTGGGACACCAGCGGCAGCGCACCCGACGGCGTGTCACCGGGCCCGGCCGCCGGGGCAGTGGCGGCGACCGCCGCGGGCTCCTCGCGCAAGCCGGCGTCGCGCAGCAGCAGTTGGACCAGACCCGGTTCGAGGGTGAGCCCGGCGAGCTCCGCCGGGCGGGTGATCGACTCGCGCAGTTCGGCGACGGACATCGGGGGGAGGACGAACAGACCGTCGGTGCAGGCGGCGGCCAGTTCGGGCAGGTCCAGGCAGCTGCCGGTGAAGTCGGCCCGTACGCCGAGCACCACGACGGCCGGATCGGCCGTCGCCGGCTCCGGCCCCGCCGTGGCCAGGGTGCACAGGACGTGGACG
>NZ_JAAGLY010000915.1 GCF_010548375.1 Streptomyces sp. SID13726 | reverse complement strand
GAGCTGGGCGTCGCCGGTCGGGAGCTCGACGTCGAGGCCCGCCTGGAGCGCCTGCGCGGCGGCCTCCCCGCGGTCGGCCGCGACGCGGTGCATGACCTCGAGGAACGCGACGCCGAAGTAGTCGGCGACGACGACGCCGTCGAACCCCCACCGCTCGCGCAGGATCTCGGTGAGGTGCTCCGTGCTGCCGTGCAGCGGGACGCCGTCGACGTCGACGTAGGACGCCATGACCGAGCGGGCGCCACCGTCGCGCACCGCCATCTCGAACGGCGGGAGGTAGACGTCGGCGAGCTCGCGCGGGCCGGCGCTCACCGGGGCGTGGTTGCGACCGGCCCGCGAGCCCGAGTACCCGACGAAGTGCTTGAGCGTCGCGTGCACG
>NZ_JAAGLY010000914.1 GCF_010548375.1 Streptomyces sp. SID13726 | reverse complement strand
GGGCGGTGTCCCGGCGCAGCAGGTCCCGGGCGAGCACGGGGCCGCGCCGCTCGGGAGCCAGTTCACCCATGCCGCCGACGAGCTCGACCACTTCCGCTGCGTCCGTGACGAGCACGGCCTCGCCGCGCAGCAGTTCATGCACCCCGCCCGAGAGCCCGCTGGTGGCCGGACCGGGGACGCCCATGGTGAACCGGCCGAGCCGCTGGGCCCGCCGGGCCGTGACCAGCGAGCCGCTGCGGTGGGCCGCCTCGACCACCACGGTGGCGCGGGTCAGCGCGGCGATGACGCGGTTGCGCTGCACGAAGCGGCTCGGGGTCGGGTGGCTGCCGGGCGGCAGCTCCCCCAGGACGAGCCCCTGCGCGGCGATCAGGCCGAGCAT
>NZ_JAAGLY010000913.1 GCF_010548375.1 Streptomyces sp. SID13726 | reverse complement strand
AGGCCAGGAGAAGACGATCAGCCTCTACGCGGACGGCCAGTTCGTGCAGAAGCTCACGCTGTCGTCGAAGCACGCCTGGCTCTACGGCACGACCGACCAGCCCGAGGGCCTGGTCAACACCCCGGGCGGGGACGCGCGCCGGCTCTTCGACGAGTCGCACGCGCTGCTCGGGCGGTCGTTCCCGGCCGGGACGGTCTTCCGGCTCCAGCGCGACGCGGGCGACGACGCCGCGTTCTACGTCATCGACCTCGTCGAGCTCGAGCAGGTCGCCCCTCCGCTGGCCAAGCCCGCGCAGTGCACGTCGATCACCGAGTACGGCGCGGTGCCGGACGACGGTCTCGAGGACACGGCCGCCATCCAGGCCGCCGTGACCGCGAAC
>NZ_JAAGLY010000912.1 GCF_010548375.1 Streptomyces sp. SID13726 | reverse complement strand
GTGGGTGGCGACGCGCCAGCGGCGCGCGCCGCGGGGCAGCACGAGCGCCTCGGACGGCTCGACGAGGTGCGACCACACCGCGCGGCGGAGCACCTCGGCCAGGCGGCCGTCGCCCTTGAGTCGCGCGACGTCCGCGGGCTCCGTCCCGCGCAGGCGGCCGTGCGCCGTGACGATCTCCTCGACGGTGGTCTGGGTCGCGTCGACCTCGCCGAGGGCGGGCAGCACGTCGCGGATGTACCGCAGGAAGCTCGCGTTGGGACCCACGACGGTCATGCCGGCGCGGCTCACCCGCTCCCGGTGGGAGTACAGCAGGTACGCGGCGCGGTGCAGCCCGACGGCGGTCTTGCCGGTGCCGGGCGCGCCCTGCACGACGACGGTC
>NZ_JAAGLY010000911.1 GCF_010548375.1 Streptomyces sp. SID13726 | reverse complement strand
TTGCCCCAGTTGATGTTCGACTGCTCGGCGTTGCCCACCTCGCCGACCGTCGCGCGGCAGCGCAGGTCGACGTTGCGGATCTCGCCGGAGGGCATGCGCAGCTGCGCGTACGGCCCGTCCTTGGCGACGAGCTGCACCGACGCACCGGCCGAGCGGGCGATCTTCGCGCCGCCACCGGGCTTGAGCTCGATGGCGTGGATGACCGTACCGGTCGGGATGTTGCGCAGCGGCAGGTTGTTGCCGGGCTTGATGTCCGCGCCCGCGCCGTTCTCGACGACGTCGCCCTGCTTGAGCTTCGCCGGCGCGATGATGTAGCGCTTCTCGCCGTCCGCGTAGTGCAGGAGCGCGATGCGCGCGGTGCGGTTGGGGTCGTACTCGAT
>NZ_JAAGLY010000910.1 GCF_010548375.1 Streptomyces sp. SID13726 | reverse complement strand
GGTCGTCGACGGCGTTGTGGAGGTAGCTGTAACCGACTCCGGAGCGGTTCTTGCGGCCGGCCTGGCGTCCGAGGGTCTTGTGGCCTCCGCCGTCGGGGATGTTGCCGAGCTTCTTGATGTCGACGTGCACCAGCTCGCCGGGCTTCTCGCGTTCGTAGCGGCGTATGACGCGGCCGGTGGCGCGGTCCAGATGGGTCAGACGGGCCAGGCGGTAGCGGGTCAGGACCCGATGGACGGTCGCGGGGTTCAGCCCGAGGAGGTAGGCGATGCGAGCCGGTCCCCACCGGCGCAGGACGCGGACCTTGATGATCCGCCGCTCGGTGCGGGTCGGGGTTTGGCGCGGGCAGTGACGTGGGCGCGAGGACCGGTCGGTCATACCG
>NZ_JAAGLY010000909.1 GCF_010548375.1 Streptomyces sp. SID13726 | reverse complement strand
GGGACGTTCGCCGACGCGTCGCTGCCCCCGGCGAGCGACCCGTGGCCGCCGTTCGGGCCGGTCTCGGGCGCCGCGCACGACGCCCAGCGCTGATGCGGCGCACCTCGGTCCGCACCCTGCTGCTCGTGGCGGTCGCCACGGTGGTCGTGGGCTGGTTCGTCGTGCGGCTCCTCGGAGGCCGCGGCATCCTCTTGCCCGCGGTGCCGTGGGTCGTGGACGTGGCCGTCGTCGCGCTTGCGGCCGCGGTCTTCTGGGCAGGGTGGACCGTGCGCGCCTACCAGCGCGGGAAGCGCCCCTCGCTCGACGCGATCCGGGCCGCGCGTACGTTCGTCCTCGCCAAGGCCGCCGCGCTCACGGGCGCGCTGCTCGCCGGCTCGTAC
>NZ_JAAGLY010000090.1 GCF_010548375.1 Streptomyces sp. SID13726 | reverse complement strand
TGCAGCCGATCGCCGCCGACCGCCAGCGCATCCAGCACGCCGACCGCGAGCCGGAACTGGCCAGCGACAAGGAGCCCGCCCCACCCGCTCCGGCGCCCTCGCCCAACCAACCCGCCCCCCAGCACGAGATGGAGATCTGACCCGTGAGCACCGAGCCCGCGAAGTTCGACCCGACGTACTACCTGATCAGCCGCGAGCACCAGATCACCGCCCCGTACCTTCCGAACACCGAGCCGCTGCCGCCCGTCCGCAGCGCGGCCCGCATCCTCTGGGAGCACTTCGGCCGCATCGCCCCGGCCCTGGTCACCACCGCGGCGACCGCACTGGCGTGGGCGTGGCACGAGCAGCTCCCCGATGGCTCCACCCAGCCCCTGTGGATCAGCGGACTGTTGGCCGCCCTCGCTGGAGCAGCCGGGACCGTCTCCGCGTCCAAGCAGCACGGCGAACCGGAGACCACCCGGGCCGCGTTCGCCGCCGCCGGCACCCTCGCCCTGGTCGGCATCGCTGCCTGGACCCCCGACTGGCCGCTGCGCACCCTGATGTGGCTGCTGGGCACCGCCGCCGTCTACGCGGTGTGCGCCCCGCTGTGGCGCGGCGACCGCCGCCAGGAGCGCGAGCACCGCCACGAGCGCGTGATGGCGGAGACCGAGGGCCGTACCGCCGTGGCCATCGCCATGGTCGAGGGACAGACCCGCGTCACCGAGGCCCAGCTGGCCCACCAGACCGAGGTCGCCCGCGTCACTGCGATCAGCCAGAGCGTCGAGGCCCTGG
>NZ_JAAGLY010000908.1 GCF_010548375.1 Streptomyces sp. SID13726 | reverse complement strand
CGGGTACGGGGGCTCGGCACGGGGGCTCGGCACGGGGGTGCGGTACGGGGGTTCGGCTCGGGGTCGGTTCGGCACCAGGCGAAGGAGGCGGACGGCATGACCGACACGGCAGGCGCGCGCGACGCTGACCGCGCGCTCAAGGCGAAGCACCGGACCATGTGGGCGCTCGGCGACTACCCGGCGGTCGCCAAGGAGGTCGTCGGGGCCCTCGGGCCCGTCCTGGTCGAGGCTTGCGGGGTGAAGCCCGGCGACAGGGTGCTCGACATCGCCGCGGGGTCGGGGAACGCCGCCATCCCGGCCGCGCTGGCCGGCGGCGACGTGATCGCCTCCGACCTCACGCCCGAGCTGCTGGAGGTGGGGCGGCGGGATGCGGCGGCGCG
>NZ_JAAGLY010000907.1 GCF_010548375.1 Streptomyces sp. SID13726 | reverse complement strand
GGGCGAGGCGCTGCCGTCGGGTGCGGGGACGCCGTCGGGCGACCCGACGCGCGACGGGACGAGGAGCGCGATCCCGGCGAGCGCGACGACGCCGATGGCGGTGATGGCCCAGAACGTCGCGCGCCACCCGGCGGCCTGGCCGAGGAACGTGCCGAACGGGACGCCGAGCACGTTCGCGATGGTCAGCCCGGCGAACATGATCGAGATGGCGCCGGCGCGCTTCTCGGGCGCGACGAGGCCGGCCGCCACGACGGCGCCGATCCCGAAGAACGCGCCGTGGCACAGCGCCGCGACGACGCGGCCGAGGAGCATGACCTCGTACGTCGGCGCGACGGCGGACAGCAGGTTGCCCGCGATGAACAGGACCATGAGGCCGAGCA
>NZ_JAAGLY010000906.1 GCF_010548375.1 Streptomyces sp. SID13726 | reverse complement strand
CCGGGCCCAGACCCTGGCCCTGCGCGAACTGGACTTCGTCGCCGCCGCCCGGCTCTCCGGGAACGGAACCGCGCGGATCGCCCGCCGCGAGCTGCTGCCCGCACTGGCCGCGCCCCTCATCACCTACTCCGCGATCCTGGTCCCGGCCGACATCGTCGCCGAGGCCTCGCTGTCCTTCCTCGGCGTCGGCGTGAAACCGCCCACCCCCTCGTGGGGCCAGATGCTGTCCGGCGCGCAGACCTGGTTCCGCGCCGACCCCGCCTACGTCCTGCTCCCCGCCGGACTGCTCTTCGTCACCGTGCTCGCCTTCACCGTGCTCGGCGACGCGGTCCGCACGGCCCTCGACCCGCGCGAAGGCTCCCGCCTGGGGATCGCCACCG
>NZ_JAAGLY010000905.1 GCF_010548375.1 Streptomyces sp. SID13726 | reverse complement strand
TGGTGCACCTCGGGGGGTCGGGGCTCGGGGCACGAGCCGGGCCGCGCGGACGACGTCGTCCGCGCAGGCGTCCAGTGTGCCGGTCGCGGGCGCCGCACGGGCGCCCGCGACACGACGGAGGCTGGGTCGGGGTGGCTGGACGGGGGCGTCAGCCGACGGACGGGTTGATCTCCGCGGTCTCGAGCGCGGCGTCGCCGCTGCCCCACGCACCGAGGATCTCGACGAGCTGGCCGCTGTCCATGAGCGACTGCAGCGCCGCCTGGATCGCGGCGGCGAGCTCGGTGTCGTCCTTCGCGACGACGACGCCCTGCGGCGCGCTGTCGAACACGTCGCCGAGCTGCTCGAGCTGGCCGCCGGTCTGCTCGACCGCGTAGCCGATG
>NZ_JAAGLY010000904.1 GCF_010548375.1 Streptomyces sp. SID13726 | reverse complement strand
GCCGACACCCCCACGTCCCTCGTGGAGGCGGCCAGTCCGCAGTGGTTCTGGATGGAGGAGCGCTTCCCCGGCGCCGACCAGTGGAACTCCCTCCACGAGCGGCTCGTCGAAGCCTGGCGCCGGCAGGCGGAACTGCTGCCGCCCGGCCCGGTCCACTTCGCGCACTCCGAGACGGACGAGCTCGGCGAGGACCTGATGACGGTCGCCTACCTCCAGGAGACCGCCGAGCAGGCGGGCCTGGCGACCGTGGAGCTGTCCGTCGAGCAGATCGGCTGGGACAGCCTGTCGGGCCGGTTCGTCGACCGGGGGCTCGGCTTCATCCGCAGCTGCTTCAAGCTCTACCCGTGGGAATGGCTGGTCACCGACCCCTTCGCCCCGCA
>NZ_JAAGLY010000903.1 GCF_010548375.1 Streptomyces sp. SID13726 | reverse complement strand
GCGCAGCGTGGATTCGGCCGGGCCGGCGCTGGTCACTGCCTGAGCCCGGGCGGACCGGCCGGTGTGCCGGGGGCGCTGCCCCCGGCACCTCTCCCACGCCGTACCGGGGGTGTCCCCCCACGTGCCTCACACCCCGGCGGGGCCGTTCCTGTCCGTGAACGCCGCGAGGATCCGGTCCGCCGCCGAGGTGGGGGTCACCGCGCCGGCCCGGACCGCCGCTTCCAGGCCGGGGGCCAGGCCGCGGACCGCCGGATTCGCGCGCAGCCGCTCCAGCAGCTCCTCACGGACCATCGACCAGGTCCACTCCACCTGCTGCTCCGCGCGCTTGGCCGCCAGGCGGCCGACCGCGTCCAGCAGCTTGCCGTGCTGCTCCAGACGGT
>NZ_JAAGLY010000902.1 GCF_010548375.1 Streptomyces sp. SID13726 | reverse complement strand
CGAGGACCTGGGCCCGACCGTGGACCCGGAGGAGCCGCAGGACGGCGACGACATGCCCCTCGTCCCGGCAGACACCCGCCAGGACCTCGGCCCGGAGGACGCCCGGGAGGCGATGGAGGTGCTGCTCGACGAGTGGCACGCGCAGGGCCGCACCACGATCACCCCCGCCGACCTCCTCGCGTACTCGGAGGAGATCGGCCGCAAGACCACGTGGATCAAGAACCAGATCCGCGACATGCGCGCCGAGGGCCGCCTTGTGGAGGACCTCAACGCCAAGAAGCCCGGCACGTACAAGATCCGCCCCCGCGAACTCGCGGGTGTCTGACCAGTCGCTGACCGGTCACCGGCCCTGACCCCCACAACCCCCCCAGGTGGGACGG
>NZ_JAAGLY010000901.1 GCF_010548375.1 Streptomyces sp. SID13726 | reverse complement strand
CGGCGTCCTGGTGCTGGTGCTCGGACGACCCCGCGGTGAAACGGCGGTTGCCGGCCAGCAGCAGCTCGAAGGCCTCGGACGGGGTGGGAGACGGCGAGGTGCTCATGACCGCAGGTTACGACCCCGTCCGGACCGCCACACCGCGGGGCCCGTCGGACGAGAGGTGCTCGGTCCGCCGGCCACGTCCGGGGCCGTGCGGCTGTCGTACCGGAGGGGCGGCCCCGACCGTGTGGAGGGCCGGGGCCGTGGCTTCAGGCGGGGAGGGCCATCAGGAGCAGGGGGGCGGTGGTGGGCTGCGGGGAGCCGCCGACGGGTTCGAGGGTCAGACCGACGGCGGCCGCGTCGGCGGTGTCTCCGTCGAGCAGGACGTTGGCCTCCTG
>NZ_JAAGLY010000900.1 GCF_010548375.1 Streptomyces sp. SID13726 | reverse complement strand
CGCCTACGGGACGCGGCGCCGGGAGACGGCGATGCGGGATCTGGCCGACCTGCGGCGGAATCCGCGGGCGCCGCAGTACGGACGGGTGGGTGCGGTGGAGGTGCGGTTCGGGAAGGCGTCGCGGGGGAGCCCACCGAAGCGACGGACGGTGCTGACTGTCCCGGAGATCGAGTGGATCGTCCCCCTCATCGAGGAGTGGGTAGCCGAGGTGAGGCCCGGCTTCTCTCCGGGTCGGCATCCGGCGTTGTGGGTGACGGAGAGGTGCGGCCGGATCGGGGTGCGGCGCCTGGACGAAGTATTCGCCACGGTGCGCAAGCGCGCCGGGCTGCCGGGCGAGCTGGACCTGCACTGCCTGCGGCACACCTACATCACGCACCTCGT
>NZ_JAAGLY010000899.1 GCF_010548375.1 Streptomyces sp. SID13726 | reverse complement strand
TCGGCTCGATCTCGTCCGGGATGCCGGCCTGGTGGAGGCCGATGACACCGGACACGTCCTCGCCGGTGCGCATGCAGAGGATGGACGTCGTCCGCGCGTCGCTGATCGGGATCTTGTTGCACGGGAAGATCGGCACGCCCCGCCAGGTCGTCATCCGGGTGCCGGCGACGTCGACCGTCTCGGGGACCAGCCCGCGCTTGTTGCACTCGCGGCCGAAGGCGGCGATGGCCTTGGGGTGCTCGAGGAAGAACTTGGAGCCGCGCCGCATGCTGAGCAGCTGGTCCATGTCGTCGGGGCCGGGGGCGCCGTCGTGCGGCTGGATGCGCTGGTCGTAGTCGGCGTTGTGGAGCAGGCCGAACTCGCGGTTGTTGAGCATCTCGT
>NZ_JAAGLY010000008.1 GCF_010548375.1 Streptomyces sp. SID13726 | reverse complement strand
AGCGTCCACCCCGGCTGCGGGGCCGGTTCCCGGTCGGCGGGCAGCAGCACCCGTACGACGTCCCGCGCCACGTCGATGAGCGGCGACCCGAGCGAGGCGCCCAGCGCGGAGGCGGCGACCGGGTCGGGAGCGGCGGCGGTGTCGGGGCGGGCATGCACGACGACCCACCGTTCGCCGCCGAGCAGCGGAGCCACGTCCACCGCCGGTGCCCCCAGCGCCATCCGCACCAGCGCCGAGGACCGCGCCGCCCCCGACCCGCTCTGATGCTCACCGGTGAGCAACGACAGCAGTACGGCGGCGACGGACGCGATGGTGTGATCGCCGGGGTCACGGCCGGGCGCGGCGACCCCGAGCACGAAGCCGTGCCCGGCACCGAGGGCGTAGGCGGCGAGGTGGAGGCCGCGGACGGTGTCGGTGGCGGAGGTGGGGGCGGGGCGGGAGGCGGGCGAGGCGGGTGCGGGTGCGGTGGCCGGGGTCCCGCGGTCTCCGGACGCGTGGGGACCGGTACCGGCCGCCTTTCCGGCGGGTGCGCCTGGTGCGGGTCCGGAGGACGGGGCCGGAGCCGTGGGCCGGACGATCCGCGCCAGCTCCGCCAGCGCCTCTCGCACTTCCCGGGCCCCGGGCCCCCTTCCGGCCCCCGGGGCCGGCGCCCGCTCCGGCACCCGCCCGGCCCCCGCGACCTCCGTCCCGTCCGGCCCGTACAGCACCGCCCACCCCCCGACCCGCTGCGCCAGCTGCCGCAGCACCGACGGCACCGGGTCGGGGCGGGACGCCGCCGCGGCCAGGCTCTGCTGGGCCTCGGAGACGCGGCGGAGTTCCGTGTGGCGGGCCTGGGCCATGAGCTGCCAGACCGCGCGGGCCACCCCGGAGAAGGTGGTCTCGGGCGGGACCTCGACCAGGGGCAGGCCGTAGGCGTCGCAGGCGGCGACCAGGGCGCGCGGGACGGTGTCGTGCACCGGCGCCACCCCGAAGCCGAGGGCCGCCCCGCCCGCCGCGACGATCCGGGAGACGTAGTCGTCGAAGTACGTCCCCGAGCCCGCCGCCTCCGGAATGTGCACCCCGGCCGTCAGCAGCAGCTCACCGCCGAGCAGATACGGGTACGGGTCCGCCATCTCCGAGGTGTGCGCCCAGTGGATCACCGTGGCGGGATCCACGGGCCCCGCGATCTGCCGTAGCGCCAGATCCTCGCGGGCCAGCAGCGCGGCCAGCGGGACCGGTGGGGTGGGTGGGACTGCCGGGTCCGGCATGGTGGACGTTCCCTCCATCCAGTACCGCTCGAATGGATGAAACGTACACTTCGCAGCCGCTTTCCGGCCACCTACTGTCGACGCAGACCGGCAGGCTCAGACCGGCAGAAGGAGGGCTCCGACATGGCCGTCGACTACACGGTGATCGTCGTCTATCTGGCCGGCATGCTGGCCATGGGCTGGTGGGGCATGCGCCGCGCCAGGTCCAAGAGCGAGTTCCTGGTCGCCGGACGGCGTCTCGGGCCCGCCATGTACTCCGGCACCATGGCCGCGATCGTCCTCGGCGGCGCCTCCACGATCGGTGGCGTCGGGTTGGGCTACCAGTACGGCCTCTCCGGCGCCTGGATGGTCTTCACCATCGGCCTCGGGCTCCTCGCCCTGTCCCTCTTCTTCTCCGCCCGCATCGCCCGCCTCAAGGTCTACACCGTCTCCGAGATGCTCGACCTCCGGTACGGCGGCCGCGCGGGCGTGATCTCCGGCCTGGTCATGTGGGCGTACACCCTGATGCTCGCGGTCACCTCGACCATCGCCTACGCCACGATCTTCGACGTCCTGTTCGACATGAACCGGACCGTCGCGATCATCCTGGGCGGCTCGATCGTCGTCGCCTACTCCACCCTCGGCGGCATGTGGTCCATCACCCTCACCGACATGGTGCAGTTCGTGGTGAAGACCATCGGCGTACTGCTCCTCCTGCTGCCCATCGCCGTCGTGAAGGCGGGCGGCTTCAGCGAGATGAGGGCCAAGCTGCCCACCGAGTACTTCGACCCGCTGGGCATCGGCGGCGAGACGATCTTCACCTACGTGCTGATCTACACCTTCGGCATGCTCATCGGTCAGGACATCTGGCAGCGCGTCTTCACCGCGGGCAGCGACAGGACCGCCAAGTGGGGCGGCACGGTGGCGGGCACCTACTGCCTCGTCTACGCCCTCGCGGGCGCCGTCATCGGCACCGCCGCCAAGGTCCTCTACCCGAACCTCGCCAACGCCGACGACGCCTTCGCGACCATCGTCAAGGACGAACTCCCCGTCGGAGTAAGGGGATTGGTGCTCGCCGCCGCCCTCGCCGCCGTGATGTCCACCTCCTCCGGCGCCCTGATCGCCTGCGCGACCGTCGCCAACAACGACATCTGGTCCCGGCTGCGGGGCAGGCCCGCGGAAGGGGACCACGACGAGGTGCGGGGCAACCGCCTCTTCATCCTCGTCATGGGCGTGGCCGTGATCTGCACGGCGATCGCCCTCAACAACGTCGTCGAGGCCCTCACCGTCGCCTACAACCTCCTGGTCGGCGGACTCCTCGTCCCGATCCTCGGCGGACTGCTCTGGAAGCGCGGCACCGCCCAGGGCGCGCTCGCCTCTGTGGTCGTCGGCGGACTCGCCGTGATCGGCCTGATGGCGGGCTACGGCATCCTCGCCAACGAGCCCGTGTACTACGGCCTGTTGGCCTCCCTGGTCGTCTACGTCGCCGTATCCCTGGCGACCCCGGCGACCGACACCGCCGTGCTGGAGGCGTGGCGGGAACGGCTCGCCGGGCGCGGCGAGGTCCTCGAAGCGGTCCCGGCACCCCGGTAGACCGAACGCACAGCACAGAAGGAAGGCATACGACCATGAGCTCCCCCGAGACCCCCCGCGGCCCCGTCGACTCCTCCCGCATCCCGCGCTACGCCGGACCCGCGACCTTCGCCCGGCTGCCGCGCCTCGACGAGGTGGGCCGGGCCGACGTCGCCGTGGTCGGGGTGCCGTTCGACTCGGGTGTCTCCTACCGGCCGGGCGCCCGCTTCGGCGGCAACGCGATCCGCGAGGCGTCCCGGCTGCTGCGCCCGTACAACCCGGCGCAGGACGCGTCCCCGTTCGCGCTGGCGCAGGTCGCGGACGGCGGGGACATCGCGGTCAACCCGTTCAACATCAACGAGGCCGTCGAGACGGTCGAGGCGGCGGCCGACGACCTCCTCGGCACCGGCGCCCGGCTGATGACCCTGGGCGGCGACCACACCATCGCGCTGCCGCTGCTCAGGTCCGTCGCCAAGAAGCACGGCCCGGTCGCGCTGCTCCACTTCGACGCCCATCTCGACACCTGGGACACCTACTTCGGCGCCGAGTACACGCACGGAACGCCGTTCCGGCGGGCGGTGGAGGAGGGCATCCTCGACACCTCGGCGCTCTCCCACGTCGGCACGCGCGGTCCGCTGTACGGCAAGCAGGACCTGACCGACGACGAGAAGCTGGGCTTCGGGATCGTGACGTCCGCGGACGTGATGCGGCGGGGCGTGGACGAGATCGCCGACCAGCTGCGCCAGCGCGTCGGCGACCGGCCGCTCTACATCTCCATCGACATCGACTGCCTGGACCCGGCGCACGCGCCCGGCACCGGCACCCCCGAGGCGGGCGGCATGACCTCCCGCGAGCTGCTGGAGATCCTGCGCGGTCTGGCATCGTGCAACCTGGTGTCGGCGGACGTCGTCGAGGTGGCCCCCGCGTACGACCACGCGGAGATCACCTCGGTGGCGGCCTCCCACACCGCCTACGAACTGACCACGATCATGTCCCGCCAGATTGCAGAGGCCCGCGCGCAGTGACTCACGACCACGACCTGGTGCTCCGTCCGACCGAGGCGCAGATCTCGGCGGCCCTGAACCCACCTCCCGGCCGCAACGGCGGAGACCTGGTCGTGGAGACCCTGGCCGGGCTCGGCGCGACGACCGTCTTCGGGCTGCCCGGCCAGCACGCGCTCGGCATGTTCGACGCGCTGCGCCGCTCCGACCTGCGGTACATCGGCCTGCGCGTGGAGAACAACGCGGGCTTCGCGGCGGACGCGTACGGCAGGATCACGGGGGAGGCGGCGCCGCTGCTGCTGTCGACGGGGCCCGGGGCGCTGACGTCCCTGGCCGCCCTTCAGGAAGCGGCGGCAGCCTCCGCCCCCGTCCTCGCGATCAGCAGCCAGATCCCGACCGCCGGTCTCGGCGGCGGCCGTCACGGCTATCTCCACGAACTCCCGGACCAGTCCGCCTCGTTCAGGGGCGTGGTCAAGTCGGTCCACACGGTCCGTACCCAGTCCCAGATCCCCTCGGCGATCGAGGCGGCCTGGAAATCGGCCCTCACGGCGCCCCACGGCCCGGTGTGGGTGGAGATCCCGCAGGACGTGCTGCTGGCCCCGACCCTGATCCCGGTGGTGACGGGCGGCGACGCCTTCCCCGAGGAACTGCCCCCGCGCCCCGAACTCACGGCGGTGGCGGCCGACTTGCTCTCCCGCGCCGAGCGCCCGGCGATCATCGCGGGCGGGGGAGTCGTACGGTCGGACGCCTCCGGCAAGCTGCGGCAGCTGGCGGAGACGCTTCAGGCGCCCGTCGTCTCGACCCCCGGCGGCAAGGGGGCCTTCCCCTGGACGCACCCGCTCTCGCTCCAGTCCTGGATCGAGGACCGGCACACCACGGACTTCCTGGAGGACGCCGACGTCCTCCTGGTGGTCGGCTCGGGGCTGGGCGAACTCTCCTCGAACTACCACACGTTCAAGCCGCGCGGCCGGGTGATCCAGATCGAGGCGGACCTCGGCAAGCTGGAGTCCAACCATCCGGCACTGGGCATCCACGCGGACGCGCGGCTCGCGTTGCAGGCGCTGCTGGAGACGGTGACGCCGAGGCAGGACGCGGAGGCTCCCGAGCGGGTCCGCACGGTCCTCGCCAAGGTCGGCGAACGCATCGCAGCCCAGGAACTCTCCCTGGAACAGGACCTGTTGGCGTCGATCCGCCGGGCGCTGCCCGCTGGATCCCCGTCCTTCTGGGACATGACGATCCTCGCCTACTGGGCCTGGTCCGCCTTCGACGCCAAGGGCCCCAACCGCATGCACTCGGCCCAGGGCGCCGGTGGCCTCGGCTATGGCTTCCCGGCGGCGCTCGGCGCGGCGGTGGCCGACCCTTCCGTCCCGGTCCTCGCTGTCTCCGGCGACGGCGGAGCCCTGTACTCCATCGCCGAGTTGGCCACGGCCCGCCAGTACGACCTCAACGTCACCTGGCTGATCGTCGACGACGGCGGCTACGGCATCCTGCGCGAGTACATGACGGACGCCTTCGGCGAGGCCACGGCGACGGAACTGACCCGGCCGGACTACGTGGCCCTGGCCGAGTCGTTCGGGGTCCCCGGGGTCCGCACGACCCCGGAGACCCTCACGGACGACCTCACGAAGGCTCTCGGCTCACCGGGGCCCTCGGTGGTCGTACTCCCGGCGGTGCTGCGGATGTTCGCGCCCACGCACCTGTAGCCGGGGTCGTTCGGGGACGCCTACCAGATCGCCTCGACCCACTCCGGGTGGTCGATGAACGGGTTGCGGTTGTGCTGGTAGGTGTCGTAGATGACCTGGTTGCGCTTCTCCTCGAAGGCGCTGGGCGGGTCCGCCTCGTTCCACGTCTTCAGGACGGAGAGCTTGCCGATGTAGGGGTTGGAGCCGTTGCCGACCTTCTCGTTGGGCTCCAGGTCGGCGAAGCCGTCGCCGCCGTCGTAGCGGACGGCCATGTAGAGGATCATGCGGGCCACGTCGCCGCGGTCCGCCGCGCGCGGGGCGAAGGAGTCGGAGTCGACGGTGGAGCCGCCGCCGTTGGTGACGGCGCTGCCGCCGTTGTCGAAGTCCAGGTTGCCGCGGATGCTGTTGACCTGGACGTCGGCCGGGCGCAGGTGGTGCAGGTCGGTGCCGGGGCCGATCGACTC
The DNA here is from genome assembly GCF_010548375.1 of Streptomyces sp. SID13726. Classification (GTDB taxonomy): domain Bacteria; phylum Actinomycetota; class Actinomycetes; order Streptomycetales; family Streptomycetaceae; genus Streptomyces. The sequence continues at coordinate 388,270 of NZ_JAAGLY010000008.1, read as the reverse complement.
GCCGAAGTCGCCGTGGGACTTGGCCCACACGTGCTCGCGGTTCCAGTCGCCGACGTCACCGCCGTTGAGGGACTTGGCGCGGGAGACGCCGCTGTACAGCAGGATCACGTTGTTGCTGTTGTTCGGGTCCTGGTCGGTGGCCATGAGGGCGTTCCAGACCGCGGAGTACGAGATCTTCGTGACGTTGGCGCTGATGATCGTGTGCAGGGACGACTTGAGGCTCGTCCCCGTCTTGCCGATCGCGTTCTTGTAGTACGTCGAGTCGTACGCGGTCGTCGTGGCGGCGGCCGGGGTCGTCGTCACGACCGGGGCGGCGAGCCCGACCAGCACGGCGGCGGTGGTGAGCGCCACCGACTTCCAGCTGCGTATGCGTGTCGCCAGCATAAAGGGGGTCCCATCTACGCGGGTTGAATGGAGGCGGCAGATGGGAGCGTGGCATGAGCATGCAGCCGTGTAAATGGATGTCACGTGTCCATTCGGTGTCGTGAAACGGCAAATCGCCCCTTGTCTACGCGAGTTGACACGCGAAAACGGCCCCCGCCGGGTGGGCGGGGGCCGTTGACCGGTTGTTTGTCAGTTCTTTGTCAGCTGACGTCCGAGGGGTCCAGGCGGTAGATCGTCGAGGTGCTGCCCGACTGGCCGCTCTGCGAAGAGGAACTGCCCGTGCTGTAGTCGCTCTCCTTCACCGCCGTGCCGTTCTTCTGCACCCAGTTGGTGATCTCGGTGTTCAGGCTGCTGTTGCCGCCCATGCCACCGCCGCCGAGCTGGATGTAGTGCAACTCGCCCTTCTTCACCAGCTCCTTGAGCTTGGCGAGGGTCATCGCCTTGTCGGAGCCGGTGAAGCCCCACATGGAGATGACGGGCTTGTGGGTGCTGAGGATCAGCGAGCCGGCGCTCTGCGAATTGGACACCGCGAGCAGCCACTTGGCGCCGTCCTGGTGCTTCTCCAGGTAGGAGACCAGGGCGCTGTCGACGCTGCCGCCCATGCCGCCGCCACCGCCGCCGGGGCCACCGCTCATGGCGCCGGTGCCGCCGGGAGCCGTACCGCCGCCCGGCATCTCGCCGCCACCGGGAAGCTCGCCGCCCTGCTGACCGCCGGGTGCCGTACCGCCGCTCTGGGGCAGCTCACCGTTGCCGCCGCCGGGCTGCATCTGGCCGTTGCCGTTGCCGGTTCCGCCGCCGGGGAACTCCCCGTTCGCCTGGCCGCCCTGCTGCGTACCGCCCTGCGTACCGCCCTGCTGACTGCCCGGCCCGCCGTCGCCGCCGCCGAAGCCGCCCCGGCCACCGCCGCCACCGCCCCCGGGGCCGCCCATGCCGCCGCCCGTCGAGGGGCCCGCCGTCGGGTTCGTGCCGCCCATCATGCCGCTGGAGGTGCCGAAGGCCGGCGAGGCCGCGTACGCCGTGGGACCCGCGAGGGCCGCCACGATCGCCGCCGCGACGGACACCCCGAGCAGCCGGAGCCGCGTCCCCGAGCCCGCCGTACGGAAGACGAACAGACCCGCGACCGCCAGGACCATGAGGACACCGACCGCCGGCCACAGCCAGGTGTTCCAGCCCGTGGCCCGGCGCAGCAGCACGATCGCCCAGATGCCGGTGACCGCGAGGCCGGCCGGCAGCACCCAGGACCAGCGGGCGTCACCGGAGCGGAAGGCGCGCCACAGCATGACGCCACCGGCGCCGGTCAGCGCCGCGATGCCGGGGGCGAGCGCGGTCGTGTAGTACGGGTGCATGGTGCCCTCGGCCATCGCGAAGGTCAGGTAGTGCAGCACCAGCCAGCCGCCCCACATGATGAGCGCGGCGCGGGTGGCGTCGGTGCGCGGGGCCCGCCCGCACAGCAGCAGACCGGCGACGAACGCGAGGAAGGCGAAGGGGATCAGCCAGGAGATCTGGCCGCCGAGGACGTCGTTGAACATCCGGCCGATGCCCGCGGTACCGGCGAACGTGCCGCCCCCACCGTCGCCGCCCCCGCCGTTGCCCTCGCCGCCGAGGACCCGGCCGAGGCCGTTGTAGCCCATGATCAGGTTCCAGGCGGAGCCGTCGGTCGAACCGCCGATGTAGGGGCGGTCGTCGGCCGGGACGAGCGAGACCGCGGTGGCCCACCAGAAGCTGGAGACCGCCAACGCCAGCGCCGCGAGGGCCAGGTTGACGACCTTCTTCTTCCAGCCGAGCCTCGACGCGTAGACGTACACGGCGAAGACGGCCGGCAGGGCGATGTAGCCCTGGAGCATCTTGGTGTTGAAGGCGAGTCCGAACAGGACCGCGGAGCCGATCAGCGGGAGCAGCCTGTCGGTGCGCACCGCGCGCAGGGCGAGGGCCGCGCCGCCCACCATGAGCAACACCAGGATGGTGTCGGGGTTGTTGTCGCGGTTGATCGCGACGGTGATCGGGGTGAGCGCGAGCACCAGCGCGGCGAGGGTCGCCGCCACATGGCCGAAGTACCGCTTGACGGAGGTGTGCAGGATCCAGATCGTGCCGAGGGCGGCCCCGATCTCGGGCGCCATCATCTGCCAGGTGCCGAAGCCGAATACCCGGCACGACAGGCCCATGATCATCAGGGCGAACGGCGGCTTGTCGACGGTGAGGAAGTTCCCCGCGTCCAGCGAGCCGAAGAACCAGGCCTTCCAGCTCTGCGTGCCGCTGTAGATCGCGGCGCTGTAGAAGCTGTTGAGGCTGTTGCCGGACAGGTTCCACCCGTACAGCACGCCGGCCAGGGCCAGGATCGCGAGCAGTGCGGGCAGCGACCAGCGCGGCGCCCTGTCCGGTGGCGCCGGCGCGGGTGGGGTCGGCGGTGCCCAGTCGGCGGACACGGTCTCGGTGCGGGGGTGGGGATCGGTGGCAGATGTCACCCAGGCATGGTGCGGAGCGGGTTTGGGTGGGGGCTGTGCCGTACCTGGCGTATTGCTGTGAAAACGCCAAGGGCCAGGTAACGAATCGCACAACCATTCCTCATGCGTACAACCATTCGCACCTACCAGGGCGTCAACAGGGCATGACACGGGGGATATTCAGACACACGAAATGGATCGCGGCCGGTGCGCTGGCCGCCTGCGTCGCCACCGCCACGCCCGCCGTCGCGGCGACGACACCGACCGTCAGCTGCACGTCCGCCAAGGCGGGCCTGGCCGACAAGCTCAAGCGGGACATCACGTCCGCGCTCTCCAACCGTTCCGGCACGGTCGCCGTCGGCCTCTACGACCGTACGACCAAGACCACCTGCACGCTCCGCGCGTCCAGCGCGTACGACTCCGCGAGCGTGGTCAAGGTGACCGTCCTCGCCACGCTGCTGTGGGACGCGAAGAAGCACAACCGGTATCTGACCACCACCGAGAGCAATCTCGCCAAGGCCATGATCACCAAGTCGGACAACGACGCGACCAGCAAGCTGTGGCGTCAGCTGGGCATGACCAAGATCAAGGGCTTCCTCGCGGCGGCCGGCATGACCCAGACCAAGCCGGGGGCGAACAACTACTGGGGCCTGACCCAGATCACCGTCACCGACGAGCAGAAGCTGCTCAAGCTGGTCACCGCGAAGAACACCGTCCTGAGCGACAACTCCCGTGCCTACATCCTGAAGTTGATGGGCCAGGTCATCTCGTCGCAGCGCTGGGGCACGCCGTACGGCCGCCCGTCCGGGGTCTCCTGGCACGTCAAGAACGGCTGGCTCCAGCGCTCCACGCACGGCTGGCGCGTCCACAGCGTCGGCACCTTCACCGGCGGCGGCCACGACTACATGATCACGGTGCTCACCCACGGCAACAGCACCATGAACTACGGCATCACGACCATCCAGGGCGTCGCGAAGGCCATCCACAAGGACCTCGCGGCGAGCTGACGCCTGCGGGCCTCCCGCCCGCCACCGTGCGTGCGCCGACCCCTCCCGCACGCCACTGTGCGTGCGCCAACCCCTCCCGCACTCCCGCACGTCACCGTGCCCTCCCACAGTGACGTGCGGGACGAGAGGCCTGTCCTTCACGGCGCGGTCTCGCGCAGGTCACGCACGCGTCCCGTAGTGCGTCCGTGGTGCGTCCCGTGGTGTGGGCCGCGACCGTGACGGAATCCCGGTGCGGGACGAGAGGCCTGTCCTTCACGGCGCGGTCTCCCGTAGGTCACCGACCCGGCCTACGGTGACGTCCATGCAGCTGAGAACCGTACTCGCGACCACCACCGCGGCCCTGGCGGCGGCGACCTGTCTGACCGTGGCGGGGCCCGCCGTCGCCTCGGTGCCGGTGGGGCACGCCTGCTCCCCGTCCGTCTCCCTCGACCGTTTCTCGGACGCGCTCGACAAGACGACGTTCGACGGCACCTTCGTCGGCAACTTCTCCGCGCTCGCCGTGGACCGGGACGGCTCGCTCGCCGCCCTCTCCGACCGCTCCTCCCTCTTCGACCTGAACGCGAGGACCCTCGCGCCGAAGAAGGTCGTCCAGCTCGCCGACGAGAACGGCACCGCGCTGGACTCCGAGGGCCTGGCGATCGACAAGGACGGCACCCGGCTGGTCACCTCGGAGACCGAGCCGTCGATCCGCCGGTACAGCCCCGGCGGCAGGATCCTCGACCGGCTCCCCGTCCCGGCCTCCCTCCTGGTCGCCCCGGCCGGTCGCGCCACCTCGAACCAGACCTTCGAGGGCCTGACCCTCCTGAACGGCGGCCGCACCCTCCTCGCCTCCATGGAGTACGCGCTCTCCGGCGACACGGCCGGGACCGTCCGCTTCCAGACCTGGACGCGGCACGCAAAGACCTGGAAGCTCGGCGCCCAGTACGCCTACCGCACCGACGCCGCCTTCCTCGGCGTCCCCGAGGTGCAGGCCCTCCCCGACGGCCGCCTCCTGGTCCTGGAGCGCGGCTTCACCTCCGGCGTCGGCAACACCGTCCGCCTCTACCTGGCCGACCCCCGCCACGCCACGGACACCCGCCGCGTCGAGAACCTCACGGGCCAGTCGGACGTACGCCTGATCAAGAAGACCCTGCTCACGGACATCGCCACCTGCCCCACCCTCGGCGCCACCGCCAAGCAGCCCCAGCCGAACCCGCTCCTCGACAACATCGAGGGCATGGTCGTCACCGGACACGACAAGGGCCGCCTGAAGGTCCTGCTGGTCAGCGACGACAACCAGAACGCGGTGCAGACCACCCGGTTCTACTCCCTGCGCGTCCGCGTCTGACCACTCCCTTTTCTCGCCACTCCTTGTTGCGGAGGGATGAAATCCGCTTGATTTCGCGTTGGTGCCTTCCGGTAGATCAGGACGGACGACGAACCGGAGGGCACCCGCGTGGATCCGCAACGGGGATGGGCACGACGACTGGCCGGGTACGCCTGGCGGTACCCGAAGGACGTCGTACTCGCCCTCGGCTCCAGCCTCGCCGGCATGGCCGTCATGGCGATCGTCCCCCTGATCACCAAGGTGATCATCGACGACGTCATCGGCGACCACACCCGCGACATGGCCCCCTGGGCCGGCGCCCTGATCGCCGCCGCGGTCCTCGTCTACGCCTTCACCTACATCCGCCGCTACTACGGCGGCCGCCTCGCCCTCGACGTCCAGCACGACCTCCGCACGGAGATGTTCGGCACCATCACCCGCCTCGACGGCCGCCGCCAGGACGAGCTGTCCACCGGCCAGGTGGTCGGCCGGGCCACCAGCGACCTCCAGCTGATCCAGGGCCTGCTCTTCATGCTGCCCATGACGATCGGCAACTTCGCCCTCTTCGTGATCTCCCTGGTCGTGATGGCCTGGCTGTCGATCCCGCTCACCCTGGTCGCCCTCGCGGTCGCCCCGGCCCTGTGGTGGATCGCCAAGCGCTCGCGCTCCAAGCTGCACCCCGCCACCTGGTACGCCCAGGCCCAGGCCGCCGCCGTCGCGGGCGTGGTCGACGGCGCGGTGAGCGGCGTACGCGTGGTGAAGGGCTTCGGCCAGGAGGACCAGGAGACCGGGAAGCTCAGGGAGGTAGGGCGCAGGCTCTTCGCGGGCCGCCTGCGCACCATCCGCTTCAACGCCCGCTACACCCCCGCCCTCCAGGCCGTCCCCGCCCTCGGCCAGGTCGCGATGCTCGCCCTCGGCGGCTGGCTCGCCGTCCGCGGCCACATCACGCTCGGCACCTTCGTCGCCTTCTCCACCTACCTCGCCCAGCTCGTCGGCCCGGTCCGGATGCTCGCCATGGTCCTCACGGTCGGCCAGCAGGCCCGCGCGGGCACCGAGCGCGTCCTGGAGCTGATCGACACCGAGCCCACCATGAAGGAGGGCACCAAGGAGCTTCCCGCCGACGCCCCCGCGACGGTCGAGTTCGACGACGTCTCCTTCGGCTACGACCACGAGCGGCCCGTTCTCGACGGCCTCAGCTTCGAGATCCGCCCCGGCGAGACCCTCGCGGTCGTCGGTTCCTCCGGCTCGGGCAAGTCCACCGTCTCCCTCCTCCTCCCGCGCTTCTACGACGTCACCCACGGCGCCGTCCTCATCGGCGGCCACGACGTCCGCGAGCTCACCCTGGACTCGCTGCGCGCGGCGATCGGGCTGGTCCCCGAGGACTCGTTCCTGTTCTCGGACACGGTCCGCAACAACATCGCGTACGGCCGCCCCGACGCCACCCAGGAGCAGATCGAGGAGGCCGCCCGCGCCGCCCAGGCCGACCGGTTCATCGCCGAGCTCCCCGAGGGCTACGACACCACGGTCGGCGAACACGGCCTCACCCTCTCCGGCGGCCAGCGCCAGCGCGTCGCCCTCGCCCGCGCGATCCTCGCCGACCCGCGCCTGCTCGTCCTCGACGACGCCACCTCCGCCGTGGACGCCCAGGTCGAGCACGAGATCCACGAAGCCCTCAAACAGGTCATGGAGGGCCGCACCACCCTCCTCATCGCCCACCGCCGCTCCACCCTGAACCTCGCCGACCGCATCGCCGTCCTGGACGCCGGCCGCCTCGCCGACGTCGGCACCCACGAGGAACTCCAGCGCAGGTCGCCCCTCTACCGCCGCCTCCTCACCGACCCCGACGGCCTCGGCGGAGTCTCCCCGGGCCACGCCCAGCCGGTCGCCGTCCAGGAGGACACCTCCGTACGCGACGAGCTGGACGCCGAGTTCGACGCCGAGCGCGGGGTGACGCCCCGGCTGTGGACCGGCGACCGGGAGCCCAAGGACACGGCCCTGTCCGGCACGCCCGCCACCCCCGAACTCCTCGCCGAGGTCGACGCGTTGCCCCCGGCGACGGACACCCCGGACATCGACGAGGGCCGCGCGGTCACACCCGAGGAGTCGTACGGACTGCGGCGGCTGCTGCGCGGCTTCGGCCGCCCGCTGCTGGTCAGCCTGGGCCTGGTCGCGGTGGACGCCGGCATGGGCCTGCTCCTGCCGGTGATGATCCGGCACGGCATCGACGACGGCGTGACCCGGATGGCGATGGCCGCGATCTGGACGGCGACACTGCTCGCCCTGCTCTCGGTCCTGGTCCAGTGGGCCGCGCAGATCGGCGAGACCCGGATGACCGGACGCACCGGCGAACGGGTCCTGTACTCCCTGCGACTGAAGATCTTCGCCCAGCTCCAGCGGCTCGGACTCGACTACTACGAACGGGAGTTGACCGGCCGGATCATGACGAGGATGACGACGGACGTCGACGCCCTCTCGACCTTCCTCCAGACCGGCCTGGTCACCGCGTTCGTCTCGGTCGTCACCTTCTTCGGCATCATGGTCGCCCTGCTGGTGATCGACCTCCAGCTGGCGCTCGTCGTCTTCGCGACGCTGCCTCCCCTGATCGTCGCCACGTACTTCTTCCGCAAGGCGAGCGTGAAGGCGTACGAACTCGCCCGTGAGCGCGTCGCGTTGGTCAACGCCGACCTCCAGGAGTCGGTGTCCGGGCTCAGGATCGTGCAGGCGTTCCGGCGTGAGCGCGACGGCGGCAGGCGCTTCTCGGAGCGCAGCGACAGCTACCGCAAGGCGCGCATCCGGGGCCAGTGGCTGATCTCGGTCTACTTCCCCTTCGTCCAGCTGCTGTCCTCCGTGGCCGCCGCGTCCGTCCTGATCGCGGGCGCGGGCCGGGTCGACGCGGCGACCCTGACGACCGGCGCCCTGGTGGCCTACCTGCTCTACATCGACCTGTTCTTCGCCCCCGTCCAGCAGCTCTCCCAGGTCTTCGACGGCTACCAGCAGGCGACCGTCTCGCTCGGCCGCATCCAGGAACTGCTCCAGGAGCCGACGTCCACGAAGACGGCGGACGAGCCCCTCGAAGTCCTCTCCCTGCGCGGCGAAGTCGCCTTCGAGAACGTCCACTTCGCGTACGGCGACGACGAAGAGGCCCTGGGCGGCGTCGACTTGAGCATCCCGCCGGGCCAGACGGTCGCGTTCGTCGGCGAGACGGGCGCCGGAAAGTCCACCCTGGTCAAGCTGGTGGCCCGGTTCTACGACCCGACGGGCGGCCGGGTCACGGTCGACGGCACCGACCTGCGCGCCCTCGACCTGACCTCCTACCGCCACCGCCTCGGCGTGGTCCCGCAGGAGGCGTACCTCTTCCAGGGCACGATCCGCGACGCCATCGCCTACGGCCGCCCGGCCGCCACCGACGCCGAGGTCGAGGCGGCGGCCCTGGTGGTCGGCGCCCACGAGATGATCGCCACGCTCGACGGCGGCTACCTCCACGAGGTCGCCGAACGCGGCCGCAACCTCTCGGCGGGCCAGCGCCAGCTCATCGCCCTGGCCCGAGCGGACCTCGTCGACCCCGACATCCTCCTGCTGGACGAGGCCACAGCGGCCCTCGACCTCGCCACCGAGGCCCAGGTCAACCAGGCCACCGACCGCCTCGCGGGCCGCCGCACCACCCTCGTGGTCGCCCACCGCCTCACCACGGCCGCCCGCGCCGACCGGGTCGTGGTGATGGACCACGGACGGGTCGTCGAGGACGGTACGCACGATCAACTCCTCGCCCTGGACGGCAGATACGCCGAACTGTGGCGGACCTTCGTGGGGGAGCCGGTCGACGTGTCCCGGTGACTGTCGTGCAACCTTGCGACACATGTCGGACGTCCGTACAACCGTACGCACAAGAGCTGCGGGAGGGGCGGCAGTGAAGAGTGGAGCGGTACGGCGGCTGGCGGTGGGTCTGGCCCTGGTGACGGCGTCGGGGGTGCTCGCGGTGGCCATGCCGGGGCCCGCGCAGGCGGCGGACTCGTCCTGCGAGGGACGCAAGGTCAAGTCGTTCTCGTTCGACACCGGCACCCTGGACGTCTACAAGCGGGACGGATACGTGTGCGCGATCACCCTGCCCAAGCGTCCCGGCGTACGCCAGCACATGCGCGTGAGCCTGCGCGTCTACGGACTCCGCCCGGTCGAGGACGCAGGCGACTTCAAGTACCGCGCCGGCCCGGTCACCGTCCACGCCGGCCAGCGCAAGGTCTGGATCAAGGGCGAGGTGGGCCGGGGCAAGTACGACTCGGCGGGATGGATCAGGGTCTGAACCACAGACATCTCACAGGGTTTTCCCCATCGAAGCGCCATGTCCCCTGGTGCGGACCGGACTTGCGCCGCTAGCGTCCGGGCCACATCTGTACTCACAGGGGAGGGTGCATGCGCAAGGCGCTCAGATGGCTTCTCACGCTGGTGGTGCTCATAGGCACCGTCAGTACGGCGGGGGCGGCGACCGCCGCCGAGCCGGGGCCGGTGGACATCAAGGACCGGCTGCTGGCCATCCCGGGGATGAGCCTGGTGGAGGAGAAGCCTTACACCGGCTACCGCTACTTCGTCCTGAACTACACCCAGCCGGTCGACCACCGGCACCCGTCCAAGGGCACGTTCCAGCAGCGGATCACGGTGCTGCACAAGGACGTCTCCCGGCCGACGGTGTTCTACACCGGCGGCTACAACGTCTCCACGAACCCCAGCCGCAGCGAGCCCACCCGGATCGTGGACGGCAACCAGGTCTCCATGGAGTACCGCTTCTTCACCCCGTCCCGGCCCGACCCGGCCGACTGGAGCAAGCTGGACATCTGGCAGGCCGCCAGCGACCAGCACCGCATCTTCAAGGCGCTGAAGAAGGTCTACGGCAAGAACTGGCTCGCCACCGGCGGCTCCAAGGGCGGCATGACCGCCACCTACTACGAGCGCTTCTACCCGCGCGACATGGACGGCGTCGTCGCCTACGTCGCCCCCAACGACGTGGTGAACAACGAGGACTCGGCCTACGACCGGTTCTTCACCAAGGTCGGCACCAAGGAGTGCCGCGACCGGCTGAACGCGGTGCAGCGCGAGGCCCTGGTCCGGCGCGGGCCGCTGGAGAAGAAGTACGCGCAGTACGCCGCCGCCGAGGGCTTCACCTTCAACACCGTCGGCAGCCTCGACAAGGCGTACGAGGCCGTCGTACTCGACTACGTCTGGGGCTTCTGGCAGTACGCCCAGGCCGCCGACTGCGCCGAGGACGAGCTGATCCCGCCGAACGCGAGGACCGCGACCGACGACCAGATCTGGAACTCGATCGACACGATCTCCGGGTTCTCGTTCTACACCGACCAGGGCCTCACGCCGTACACGCCGTACTACTACCAGGCGGCCACCCAGCTCGGCGCGCCGACGATCCACTTCCCGCACATCGAGAAGAAGTACGTCCGCTACGGCTACCAGCCGCCGCGCACCTTCGTGCCGCGTGACATCCCGACCAGGTTCCAGCCGTACGTGATGCGGGACGTCGACGACTGGGTGCGGCACAACGCCCGTCACATGCTCTACGTCTACGGTCAGAACGACCCGTGGGGCGCGGAGCGGTTCCGGGTCGACAAGGGAGCGAAGGACAGTTACGTCTTCACCGCGCCCGGCATGAACCACGGGGCGAACGTCGCCGGCCTGGTCGCCGACCAGAAGGCGTTCGCCACGGCGCGGATCCTCGACTGGGCGGGCGTCTCCGCCCCCGCGGTCGAGGCGGCCAAGCCGCTCGCGAAGTTCGACACCAGGCTGGACACGCGGGACGTGGAGCGGGAGCCCACGCTGCGTCCGTAGTCCGCCCGCTGCGCCCGGCCGGGATCACAACGGCCGGGCGCAGCCCACCGGTCGGGCGCCGCCGAGCTGGACGTACAGGGCGGTGGACAGCGGGCACCGGGAGCGTTCGGCGACCGCCTTGGCCACCTGGTACTGGGGTTTCCTCTCGCCCTTGCCGTCGCACGCGGTCTCCCGGACCTGGCCGCTGCCCGAGCTGTAGACGCAGTCGCCGACGATGGTCCGCGGTCCGCCCCCGCCCCCGGGGTCTCCGGGATGCGGCGGCTCCAGGTTGCGCATACAGGCGTACCCCTGTGGCACCGCGCCGTCGCCGTCCTCGTCGGAGATCTGGCTCTGCTCGCTGATGTGCAGCACGAAGTCGGTGGTCGAGGGGCAGGGCGGTCCGTCGGCCGGGGTGCCGTCGTGCCGGGCCACGACCCGGGCCGCCGCGCGCTCACTGGTGCAGGGCACCTCGGTGAAGCTGGCCTTGCCGAAGGAGCTGCACTCGTCGACCGCGAGGAACACCGCGCCGTACCCGGAGGCCCGGGTCGCCGACGGCGAGACACCCCCGGCGGACGCCCCGCCCCGCCCGCCGCCGTCCGAGCCGGCCGCCGACCCCGTACACCCCGTGAGCAGGGCGGCCAGCAGCGCCAGCAGTGCGCACACCGCCCCCGCCGAACACTTCTCGCGCATCGTGATCCCCCCGGACTACCCCCGTCCAGCGTGACCGTCGCGGCGGGGCCACGCCAGACATGTGGGGTCCTTTGCGCCTTTCGGGGTCACTGCCCGGGTTGCGTGACGTACGCGAACTACGCTCCGCGGGCCGTCAGCCGTACGACGGCCCGCGCCGTGCGCTCCGTGGGTCCCTCAGTCGTACGACAGCCCGTGCCCGACCGGGTACAGCACCGCGGCCGGGTCGTCCGCCCGCTGCACCGGCACCGGCAGCCGCCCGCGCGGCGCCACCCTCCCGGCGATCACCCGGGCGGCGGCCCGCAGTTCGACGTCGGTCCAGGAGTAGGTCGCCAAGTACGCCGGGACGGCGGGCAGTTGGGCCACGTCGTAGGGGTTGCGGATCGCGACGGCCACCACCGGCCTCCCGGTCGCCACGAGCTGTTCGGCCAGCGACTTCTGGGCCGCCGTGAGGTTGTACGTCCCCACGATCACCGCGTCCACGTCCCGTGCCGCCGCGACGGCCTGGGCGACGACGGCCGCCGAGGGTGCCGTACCGGTCGACAACGCGGTGGCGGTGAAGCCCAGTTCGGTCAGGGCGGCGGCGAGGACGCCGGTGGGCGGGCCCGTCGTACCGGACGGGGAGGCCGGGTCGGCGCCCACGACCAGCAGCCTGCGGTGGGTGCGCCGGCCGAGGGGCAGCAGCCCGCCCTCGTTGACCAGCAGGGTGGTGGTGCGCTCGGCGATCCGGTCGGCCGCGGCGAGATGCGCCGGGGTGCCCACGGTCCGGGTGACACCGCCCCGGCTGACGTACGGCTCCTCGAACAGCCGCAGCCGGGCCTTGAGCCGCAGGATCCGCAGGATCGACTCGTCGAGCCGTGCCTCGGTCAGCTCCCCGTCCTGTACGGCCTTCAGGACCGCGTTCCACGCCACGTCCAGGGAGGGCGGGTTGAGGAGCTGGTCGACACCGGCCTTCAGTGCGAGGACGGGCACGCGGTCGTCGCCGTACTTCTGGCGGACGCCCTCCATGCCGAGCGAGTCGGTGACCACGACCCCGTCGTAGCCGAGTTCGCCGCGCAGGATGCCGGTGAGGATCGGGTGGGAGAGGGTCGCCGGGTCGCCCGAGGCGTCCAGAGCCGGGAACTGGATGTGCGCGGTCATGATCGAGTCGATGCCGGCGCGGATCGCGGCCCGGAACGGCACGGCGTCCAGCTTCTCCCACAGCTCCCGGCTGTGCGTGATCACCGGGAAGCCGTAGTGGCTGTCGACGGCGGTGTCGCCGTGGCCGGGGAAGTGCTTGGCGGTCGCGGCCACGTCCCGTTGGTAACCGGCGACCTCGGCGGCCACCCGGGCCGCGACCGCCCGGGGTTCGGAGCCGAAGGAGCGGACGCCGATGACGGGGTTGGCCGGGTTGACGTTGACGTCGGCCACGGGGGAGTAGTTCTGCCGGATGCCGACGGCCCTGAGCTCCTGCCCGGCGATCCGGCCGAGGGCGCGCGCGTCCTTCGGCGAACCACCGGCGCCGACCGCCATGGCGCCCGGGAAGAGGGTGGCGGGCTCGCCGACCCGGCACACGATGCCGTGCTCCTGGTCGGTGGAGATGACGACGGGCAGTCCGCGCGGCTGCTTCAGCGAGGCCGCCTGGATGCCGTTGGACAGGTCGGCGATCTGGTGCGGATCACGGGTGTTGTGGGCCCAGGTGAAGTAGATGATCCCGCCCACCCGGTACTTCGCGATCATCTCGGCGGCCGTACGGACGCCGATCTCCTGGAGGTTGGCGTCGATGTCCGCCTGGTCGGGGGCGGTGGCGGAGTGGCCGTAGACCCGCATCACGAACAGCTGGCCGACCTTCTCCGGCAGCGTCATACGGGAGATGAGGGACCGGAGCCTCTTGTCGTCCGCGTGTGCGGTCCCGCCGACGGCGAGTGCCGCGGTGACCCCCGCGGTGGCGGCGAGGACGGTACGTCTGGAGGGCACGTGCGCTCCTTCCGGAGGTGATCCACTGAAGGAAACTTCCGAGAAGTCACCAATAACCGGGAAGTTTCTGCCAGTCAAGGGAGTGCACAGTAACCCGGGGGGTGGGGCGGGGGCGGGAATGAGCGTGTGGGGGTGGAGCGTGTGTGCCTGGGGACAAGGGGCCGCCATCGGCGCTGTTGGAGGGGGGCGCGCCGATGACGGCGTGCTGCCGGCCGCAGTACGGAGGAGAGGGTTGGTCAGCGTTCGCAGCCAGCAGCGAGGCCGACGCCGTACCGTGGTGACTCTCCGGCAGCTTGCGGGTTGGACGAGCGGGGGCGGGGCGGGGTTCCCGGCTCCGGCCCGATTTCCCGAAGTTGGTGAGGGCGGGACCAACGGGGCGGATGAGCCGGGTTCTTGGGCCCTTCCGGGAGCCCTTCGGCCCCTCGGCCTCCTCACCCTGCTGGCCCGGCACGTCCGGCGCCGCGGACTCGTATGTGGAGATCCAGGTGCAGACGGATCGGAAGTCGCCGTTGCCGGATGATCGGTGGGGGTGGAGGGGGCGTCGGTGAGGGGGTGGGTGGCCTGGGATGGTTGCCGGAGGTCGGCGGCCGGGTGATCGAGGGGTGGGGTCGGTGTGAGGCCGATGTCGTGAACCGGGGCTGAGCCCCCTCCCCTGCACGGCTCCCCCCGAGTCCCACCCCGTGGACGCCCCGGCATACGACGCGCCCCTGGGGCGATCATGCGGGGCATGCCCGTCGACAGTCGTCCCGCCCCGCGGTCCCTCGCCCTGCCCGGCTCGAAGTCCATCACCGCCCGCGCCCTCTTCCTGGCCGCCGCCGCGGACGGGGTCACCACCCTCGTACGCCCCCTGCGCTCGGACGACACGGAGGGCTTCGCCGAGGGCCTGGTGCGGCTCGGGTACCGGGTGGGCCGTACGCCGGACACCTGGCAGGTGGACGGCCGCCCGCAGGGACCGGCGGTCGCGGAGGCCGACGTGTACTGCCGGGACGGCGCGACGACGGCCCGCTTCCTGCCCACCCTGGCCGCGGCCGGCCACGGCACGTACCGCTTCGACGCCTCGCCCCAGATGCGCAGGCGCCCCCTGGCCCCCCTGTCCCGCGCCCTGCGCGACCTCGGCGTGGACCTGCGGCACGAGGAGGCGGAGGGCCACCATCCGCTGACGGTGACGGCGGCGGGTGTGGAGGGCGGCGAGGTGACGCTGGACGCCGGCCAGTCCTCCCAGTACCTGACGGCGCTCCTGCTGCTGGGCCCCCTGACCCGCAGGGGCCTGCGCATCCGGGTCACGGACCTGGTCTCGGTGCCGTACGTCGAGATCACCGTCGCGATGATGCGGGAGTTCGGCGTGGAGGTGGCGCGGGAGGGCGACGTCTACGTGGTCCCGCCGGGCGGCTACCGTGCCACGACCTACGCGATCGAGCCGGACGCGTCCACGGCGAGCTACTTCTTCGCGGCGGCCGCCCTGACGCCGGGCGCGGAGGTGACGGTGCCGGGGCTGGGCACGGGCGCGCTCCAGGGAGACCTCGGCTTCGTGGACGTACTGCGGCGGATGGGCGCGGAGGTGTCCGTCGGCGCCGAGGCCACGACGGTCCGCGGCCCGTCCCGGCTGCACGGCCTCACCGTCAACATGCGGGACATCTCGGACACCATGCCGACGCTGGCCGCCATCGCCCCGTTCGCCACCTCACCCGTCCGCATCGAGGACGTCGCCAACACCCGGGTGAAGGAGTGCGACCGCCTGGAGGCCTGCGCGGAGAACCTCCGCGCTCTGGGCGCCCAGGTCGCCACGGGCCCGGACTGGATCGAGATCCACCCGGCACCGGCGCTGACCCCCACCGAGATCAAGTCCTACGGCGACCACCGCATGGTCATGTCCTTCGCGGTCACCGGCCTGCGGGTACCGGGAATCTCGTTCGACGACCCGGGGTGCGTACGGAAGACCTTCCCGGGGTTCCATGAGGCGTTCGCGGAGTTCAGACAGGGCCTGTGACGGCTCGCCGCCCCCTGCTGCCCTCTGCCGCCCCCTCCACCCGCTTCCCGTCGGGCGCGGTGGCCGCACATACTGCTGCCGTTGCGAGGGGAAGGCACGGCATGGGATTCCGGTTGGAAGGGCCCGTCCTGGAGGGCGGGTTGGTGCGTCTGGAGCCGCTGGAACGGCGGCACGCGGCCGATCTGGCGGTGGCGGCGGAGGCACCAAGACCAGCGAATACGTCTACGACGCCAACGGTGAACTACTGATCCGTCGTGGCCCCGGCGAGACCGTCCTGTACCTGGCTGGTCAGGAACTCCACTACGACACGGCCGCCAAGAAGTTCACCGCTCAGCGCTACTACCCGGTCGGCGATGCCACCGCCATCCGCACTGAGACCGGCTTGTCCTGGATGGTCGACGACCACCACGGCACTGCCTCAATGACTGTGGACGCTACGACCCAGGCTGTCACCCGCCGTTACACCAAGCCCTTCGGCGAAGCGCGTGGCGCGACGCCGTCGACCTGGCCCGACGACAAGGGATTCTTGGGTAAGCCAGCCGACGTCGAGACTGGACTCACCCATATCGGCGCACGAGAATACGACCCGGTGACCGGGCGGTTTATCTCCGCTGACCCAGTTCTCGCCCCGGAGGACCACGAGTCCCTCAACGGGTACGCGTACTCCAACAACACTCCCGTCACCAAGTTTGATCCCACCGGCCTCCGCCCAATCACGGCATGCGAGCAGGGATGCAGCGACGGCAATGGCGGCTCCTATCGGGACCACCTCTCAATGGGGCCGGGCGGGACCTGGGTCTACCATTCCACCCATACCTACACTCAAAGTTTTGTTTACCACACCCCGGGCGGCGGTACCGGAAGCGGCACCATGACCTTTGCCGTCCGCACCGACGGGGGGCGTTCCTCAGCGAGTGTTGAATTCAAGAAGGGGCCAGACCCGGCCCAGGCGAAGAGAGGCAGCAACAACCGGGACAACCTTATGGGGCATTTGGGCGGCATAGCCTACGGTCTTGACAAGGCAAGTGACCTCGCCAATCCATTCTGTTGGTTCGATGATGGTTCCTGCAGTGCCACTGAGAGCACGAAGGAGACCTACGACGGATGGGCGAGTGCTGCCGGAGCGGACCCTAACTCCGTTACCTACCAGGCGGCGTGGAACAACGGTTCGCTTGCTCCCATGCTGGCTCTCGGTGGAAGGTTCCCTGAAGGGAACGCCGAAGTTCTTCCCGTAACCTTCAGGGGAGCCGATGAGGCTGTCGGCGCGGCGAGTAACCTGCCGGTTCCCTATAGCCCCAATTGGGCGTTGAGGCAGGAGAAGAACCTGCACCTCCCCAACCTGGTCACTCCGGAAGGCAGGACTTTGAGTAATCATGCTGCCGAACGAGTCGCCGGTAGTGGGCCGGGGCGTCCCCCCACAACGCTGAATGCGCTTGACTACATCCTGAACAACGCCAACAAGGTAAAGTATGACCCGGTCCGCGATACGATCCAGGTTCGGGCGACACAGCTGCCAGGTAAGCCTTTTGTGGTTGTCTCTGGGAGTAATCCGAATCACATAGTCACTGCAATGATCCCGAGGAGCTTTGATATTCCGTGAACCCTCTGGAAGAAATTCTCGAAATGGCTCGAAAATTTATTTCCGGCGAAGATCGATCAATGGAATACGTGACGTCCATGGAAGGATTTGCCGTCGAGCATTTCATGGATTCCGAGGTGTTTGAATTTCTCGCGGAGGGGATGTCTCTGTATCGCCCCTGGGGTGGGCCTCCTTACTGGTCGGAGAGAGACATGATCCAACTGCTCGAGGATTTCGTGAGGGAGTTCGGGACCGCCGGGTAATCTTGAAGTTTGAACTCGGTTGTCCTTGATCGGTCATGAGTTCCGACGATGCCGTCGGGAACTCATGACCAGGATCTGTGCTTGATCATTGATCTTGCTTGGAGGGTTTGCGCGCGTGGGTGGGCCGTACCAGCACCCGCCGCGTTCCCGTCCCCCCAGCAGTCCGGCCTGGCGATATAAAAGGAATTCGCGACTGCCTGAAAGATGGGAAATGGGTCCCGGGGGTCCAGAGTTCGTACGTCTACGACGGCAAGGATTTCTGAAGCATCGAGACGCCGGAGTCCTTGACGTCCAAGCGCAAATAAATCATGAGCATGGGCAGCGTGATGATGTATTCCCTGGAGGCGGATGATGCCGAGATGAGCCTGCTCGACTGGCACCCGACCTTGATGTCTCCGCGCAACCCGGTTCGCCGGGCCGGCCCTCTGGTGACGGGAAAACCACCCCGGCCGACGGCTGATGTAGCCACCGGGCAGCGAAGGGAAGGCGCCCCACCGGATCTTCTGCAAGGCGCCTCACGTTGTCTGCTGCATCGTGCGCGAAGGCGAAGGCCGTCCATCCAGCGCGCCCACGCAGGTCCTGAGGGAAGAGCGTCAAGGGAGTCCTGAGCACTCACACATGAACTGCGCGAAGTGCCAGGTTGGATTGCCGAACCTTGCCCGGCCGTACGGCTGCCAAATTGGTTTACCGCAACGAATTCTAGATTTTATGATCTTGGTGTGGCTGGTGTGATCTCGGCGTCGGATCCGTCCTGGATGGCCTCATTCACTGGGTTGAGCGCACGCAAGTTCTGAAGTTGGTGGCCGTGCTGCTATGAGTGGATGCTGAAAATCCCACGGGGGGGCGATCTCTGAGGCCTGCCCTTCCAAGACCGGGTACTGCCGGGTATTATATATTGGCGACCAACTTGGCTTCGTTGATGGTCAGGCAGGAGGATACGCCGACATGAACTGGGATCATTGGGAGTTCATGCATACGGGAGGCGGTGTTCCGGCACCGTGATTGACTTGGAGGCTGCCGAATTTGCTGCGCAAGAATTCGCATCTCGCGACCTTCCCTCAAATGATGAATTGCAGTGGGGGCTTCAATTTCGAGGTATCTCAGGGTCCGGCCTCTACCTGTTTCAAATCACCGTGAATCCGAAAACTCCGAGCTGCAGGCCAAGGTTTGGTGGTAGCCCTGGAGTTGTCGTCGATTCGGAGAGTGGGGTTTGCCGCCATGTGCGAGGCCACTCGGAGTGCAAAGATCTTCTACGGGAGATAGGTGGTGGGAGCGGGTAAGAGCGACGTCCGGGGCTCGCCGCAGCCGAGACAGCGCAGGCTGCCCGCGCTTTGGGCCGCAGCCAGATATGTCGGGCTCCGAGGGCAGAGGTAGTCCCTCGGAGTCGCGACTACCCAGGCGCACGTCGGTGCCATCCCCAAGGGCGCCAAGCTGGGAAGCCTGGAGTTCTTCACCGCCGTAAAGCCCAAGGTCGACATCAGGCCTGGATACGCTTCCTGGGGGGATAGCGTCAAGGAATCCGAGATGGAGGGCGAGGAGTGGGCTTCCGTTCCGGTCATCGTCACAGAGGTGCGGTAGGGATGGACCTGAGAGAGTTGGACCCTGCGGAGCTGAAGCGGATCCCTGAAGGGGATGTCAGTTCGCGCGACGTCAAGTGGCTCGCCGAGGTCGATATTGACCGTGTGGCGCTGGAGGAGCGCTGGGGCCGGGCGGAGACCGCCTGCGACAGCCTCGCGGAGTGGCTCTGCTTCGCCTTCTCCCCGGCAGAGGGGGAGGCGTTCCTCCTGCTGCGCGAGGTGGAGCACCCTCCGACGCCTCAATTCGGCCTGAGTGTGACCAGCGGCCTCTTCTCCCCGTCCGCCGCTCACCGAATTGTCGAGGTACTGGGGATCGCCGGGGCGCGAGTGGTCCAGGTGAATGCCGAGGCCGCCCCGTAGAGCCACCGGACCCGCCCGGTGCAGCTCACTTTCCGTTCGTATCGCACGGTGAGCCGTTGGTAGCCGAACAGCTGGTAGATCGATCGCTCGATCTACCAGCGGTGGCGGCCGAGCCGCTCGCCGGACTCGATTTGCGAATACAGGGTCGGCCGGTCCGCCGCACCCCTCCCCACAGTGCTCCAGAAGGCCGCTGGAGCTATCGCCACTGCGGATGACGCCCCCGGCAGAGCTGTGGCGTCACCGCCACGCCGTCTCAGTCCTCCGGCTCCCAAGCCTCAAGCAGATCAAACACCCCCCGATCCCCGCTGACCTCCAAGGAATCCACTGACATCCGCCCGTACAGCGTCAGCACCAACTCCCCAGCCGCTCCCCGCGCAGAGGCGGTCGGCGTGGAAGGCGTCGGTGTCGAAGTCGCCGCCCCCGTGGGGGAGAGGGACAACCGCCAAGAGCGGCCCTCGGTGGCGTGGAAGTCGATCGTGGCCGGTGGGTGCGGCCAGGGGCTGGTCGTGGCGCAGCAGGTGGTCAGGAACTCGTCGACGCCGTCGAAGGCCGCGTCGGTCGGCAGCGGGGAAGGGGTGCCCACGGTGAGCTGGGCGTCGTAGGTGTGGACGGTCGCCTCCTGGACCTGGTGCCGGGCGACGGCGCCGGAGGTCTGCGGAGACTCCGACGCGCCCCACCAGGTCCAGCAGCCGCGGTCGGGGCCGGCCTCGCGCAGGGCGTTCAGGAGGAGTTGGGTCGACTCGGCCGACCAGGTCAGCAGGGCCTCGCGCTCGCGGGGTGCCGCCAGAGGGCCCTCCCACGTGGTGCCGCGCTGGAGCGCGGGGCCGTCGGCCGGGCCCGCGGCCACGTTGGCGGCCCAGCTGCGGTGCACCCCGCCCAGGTGCTGGACCAGGTCGAACAGCGTCCAGTCGGGACAGGACGGCACCCGTACGCCGAGGTCGGCCGCGGAAGCGACCGCGGCCCGGAACGCGTCCGACCGCTCCTCGATCAGCCGCAGCAGGTCAGGAAACTCCAGAGTCTTCGCCACGCCCGGCTGTCTATCACCACGCCCCACCCACCGGCACCCGGTTTTCGCGCCCCGCCGAGCCAAGTCTCAGCGAAGCGTCCCCGCTGGCATGGAGCTGTGGTGAAGTGCCCGGTCCGCCACGCAACCACGGCGAAGCGGCCCCGCCCGCACCGAGCCCAGGCGAAGCGTCCCCGTCGGCACGGAGCTGCGGTGAAGCGCCCCGCCGCAGCGAGCCTCGGCGAAGCCTCCCCGCCCGCACCGGGCCTCGGCGAAGCACCCCTGCCCGCCACCCAGCCTCAGCAAAGCGCCCCGCCCACACCAAGCCACGCCGAAGCAGCCCCGCCCGCCCGCACCCCCCGGAGAACCACCCCACCCACCCCCACCCCCGCCAAAGGACTAGCCCCGACAGCCCCCCACCACCTATCCTCACCCCACCAATACCTCTGACTGAGTCAAACATATCCGGGGGTCGACCAACCATGACCGTCCAGGACATCCGCGCCTTCAACCGCTTCTACACCAACGTCATCGGCGCCCTCGACTACAGCCGCCAGCTCTACGCCCCCTACACCCTCACCGAATCCCGCGTGCTGTACGAGCTCGCGCACTCCCCGCGTACCGACGCCGCCGACCTCCGTACCGAACTTTCCCTGGACGCCGGGTACTTGAGCCGGATCCTGAACAAGTTCGAGCAGGACGGGCTGATCGAGCGCACCGCCTCCCGGCAGGATCCGCGGCGGCGCCGGGTGACCCTCACCGCGCGGGGCCGGGAGACCGCCGCACTGCTCGCCGAGCGGGCCGACGAATCCGTGGGGGCGCTGCTCGCCACCGTTCCGGCCGCCGACCGGCCCCGGCTCACCGAGGCGATGGACACCGTCCGGACTCTTCTGTCCGACGGCCGCCCGCCCCGCCGCGAGGACGTCCTGCTGCGTGAGCCCGGCCCCGGCGACCTCGGCTGGATCGTGGCCAGGAACGCGGCCCGGTACGCCGCCGAGTACGGCTTCAACGCCGACTACGAGGGCCTGGTCGCCAGGATCGTCGCCGACTTCGCGGAGGACCACGACCCGCATCTGGAGCGGGTGTGGATCGCCGAGCTGGACGGCCGGCCGGTGGGCTGCGTGATGTGCGTACGGGACGACGCGCCCGCGACCGCGCGGCTGCGGCTGCTCCTCGTCGAGCCGGACGCGCGCGGACTCGGCATCGGGGACCGGCTGGTCACCGCGGTCGTCGACTTCGCCCGCGGGGTCGGCTACCGCGACCTGGTGCTGTGGACCAACGACGTGCTCGCCGCCGCCCGCCGCGTCTACCAGCGCCACGGCTTCGTCCTCGTCGCCGAGAAACCCCACCGCTCCTTCGGCCAGGATCTCAACGGCCAGGACTGGCGGCTCGACCTCACCGAGTGAGCGCGGTGACCGGGCTGGACCTCACCCTCGTCACCGGGTGAGAGTAGGGCCATGAAACTGGCGTTCTCCACCCTCGGTGTCCCCGGCCTCCCCCTCACCGACGTGCTGCGGCTCGCGACCACGCACGGCTATCACGGCGTAGAACTGCGCGCGCACCCGGAGGAGCCGGTGCACCCGGGGATCGGGCTCGCCGAACGGGCCGACGCGGTCGCCGAGTTCAAGGCGGCAGGCGTGGAGGTGCTCGGTCTCGCCGGGTACGCGCGCGTGGCCGCGCCCGGGGACGACGAGCCCGTGGTGGAGGAGATTCACCGCCTCCTGGACCTCGCCCGCGACCTCGGCGCCGGCCACATCCGGGTCTTCCCCGGCGCCGCCTCCGACCAGCCCCGCGAGGAGGCCGACGCCACGGCCGCGCGACGGCTCGGTACGGCCGCGGAGTACGCCGGCGACCTCGACGTACGCATCCTCCTGGAGACCCACGACTCGCACCGCACGGGTGCCGACGCGATCCGGGTGCTCGGCCCGGTCGGTCACCGCCAGGTCGGGGCGCTCTGGGACGTCATGCACACCTGGCTCGGTGGCGAGCAGCCCTTGGAGACCTACGCGGCCCTTGCCCCGCACCTCGGATACGTGCAGGTCAAGGACATCGCCTCGGCCGAGGACACCACCCCGCTCGGGCTCGGCGCCGGCGTCCTGCCGCTCGCCGAGTGCGTGGAGGTCCTCTCCCGCCACGGCTGGGACGGCTGGCTCTGCTGGGAGTACGAGAAGCGCTGGTACGAGGCCGCCGCCCCGCTGCCCGAGCTGCTGGGGGCGGGCCGCGAGCACCTGGCGCGCCTGCTGAACGAGAGCGCCTGACCGTACGGCGAACCGCGCGGGCCGGCGATTAATTCGCTGGCCCGAATCGCGACGGCCGGTTAACGTCCCCGGGTGCATCAGCCCGCCCCGCCTCCGCCCCCGGTCCCCGTGTCATGAGCCTCAGCCGTACGTTCCTCGATGTACGGCCGCTGCGCACCTCCCCCGTCTTCCGGCGGCTGTTGTTCGGGCGCACGGTGTCCACATTGGGCAGCTTCATGACCATGGTCACCGTCATGTACCAGGTCTGGGACATGACCCACAGCACGGTCTGGAGCGGCGCGGTCGGTGTCGCGCAGGCGGTGCCCATGGTCGGGGTGAGCCTGTTCGCGGGGGCCTGGGTCGACCGGGCCGACCGGCGCCGGGTGTATCTGACGGGCACCGTCGGCTCCGCGGTCTGCGCCCTGCTGCTGACCGTGCAGGGCTTCGCGGGACACGCGCCGGTGCCGGTCGTCCTGCTGCTGGTCGCGGCGCAGACGTCGTTCGCCGCGCTCGGCGCGCCGGCCGCGGGGGTGTTCGTGCCGCGGCTGCTGCCCCGCGAGCAGGTGGCGTCCGGTCTCGCGCTCCAGCAGGTCACCGGCCAGGCGATGATGCTGGTCGGCCCGGCGGTCGCCGGGGTCGTGCTCGGCTGGTGGGGCATCGGCGTCTGCTACCTCCTGGACACCCTGAGCTTCGCGATGTCGTTCTACGGCGCCTACGGTCTGCCCGCGCTGCCGCCCGAGGGGGAGAAGTCCCGGCCCGGGGTGCACGGCGTCCTGGACGGGCTGCGGTTCCTGACCGGCCACCGGGTGGTGCGCGGCGCGCTCCTGACCGACCTGGCCGCGACCGTCCTGTCGATGCCGGTGAGCCTGTTCCCGCTGGTCAACGAGGAGCGCTTCGGCGGCGACCCGCGCACCCTCGGCCTGTTCCTGTCCGCGCTCGCGGTCGGCGGGGTCACCGCGACCGTCTTCTCGGGACCGGTCACCCGCCTGGCCCGCCCCGGCCCGGTGATGCTGTGCGCCTCGGCGACCTGGGGCGCGGCCCTCGCCCTGTTCGGCCTGACCACCAGCGCCTGGCTGGGCCTCGGCATCCTCGCGCTGGCCGGCGCGGCGGACGCCATCGCCGTTCTCTCCCGCACCACCATCGTCCAGACCCGCACCCCCGACGCCCTCCTCGGCCGGGTCACGGCCGCCGAGACGATCGTCGGCCAGGCGGGCCCGCACCTCGGCAACCTCCGCGGCGGCCTGGTCGCCGGCTGGAGCTCGGGGGCCTCGGCGCTCATCACGGGCGGACTGCTGTGCGTGGCCGCGGTGGGGTATGTCGGCGCGCGCACCCCGGAGTTGCGGGCGGCCACTACGGCTTGATGTCGTCTACGCCACACGGTCGGTATCTCGCACACTGTTCGAGAAAAGCTTGTCATGTCCACACCGAAGCACTGAACCGAAGGCCGGACCAAAGACCGAACCGAAGACCGAACCGAAAGGCCGAGGAGGGCCCCGATGGAGGAATGCAGGTTCACACGACGTGCGGTACTGGCCGCGGCGGCTGGAGGAGCCGTGGCGCTCGGCTCCGGGGCGTTCACCGCCACGGCCCAGGCGGCCGCCGCCGCCCCGCCGACCGGGACGGTACGAGTGTTCTGGCTCAGGCCCTCGGACGTGGCGAACGACTCCCGGTACCCCAACGGCATCACCAGTGTCATGCAGGAGTCGCAGCGCTACTACCGCCAGGAACTCGGTGTGACGTTCACACTGAACAACCCCGCCGTCGAGGTGGTCCAGGGCAGCCACCCGCGCTCCTGGTACGAGAACACGCCGAACGGCGGTGACGCGTACTGGTGGGTGGTCTTCAACATGCAGCAGGAGCTCATGGCCAGACTCGGCCTGCGCGCCCCGGACTCGCGCTGGCTGTGCGTCGGCGAGGTCAGCGCCGAGAAGGCCGGCGTCTCCGGCGGCGGTGGCGGGGGCGGCTGGGTGATCCTCAGCGGCCACGACGCCGACGGCGCGGCCGGGATCAACAGCCCGATGAACCGCTGGTACGGCGGCATGGTGCACGAACTGGGCCACGCCTTCGGCCTGCCCGACTCCACACGCACCGACGGCACACCGATGTCGGCCTCGTTCTACGACTACCCGAACTGCCACTTCGACCAGCAGCAGAAGAACGGCATCCGGAACGGCCCGTACGGCAGCTTCCTGGCCTGAACCCTGAACGTCTCACACCAGCACACGCACCCACACGGCCTTCCCGAACTCCCGCCGCCGCACCTCCCAGGCGTCCGCGAGCGCGTCCACCAGGATCAGGCCGCGCCCCGAAGTGGCCTCCGGGTCATAGGACTTGAGCACCGGGAGGTGCGGGGAACCGTCGCCGACCTCGATCTCCACGGCCTTCCCGCCGTCGTACGCCAGGGACGTGTCGAAGGTGCGTCCCGGGCGCCGGGCATGCCGTACGGCGTTCGCGGCCAGCTCCGACAGGATCAGTACGACCGTCTCGCTCGCGTCCTCGGGCACCGACCAGGAGTCGAGGACCAGTTGGGCACCGCGCCGGACCTCGGGGATGTTCTCGACGACCGGCATGAAGGAGCGGCGCCAGGAGTGACTTTCCGTGTTCACGTTACGACTGTCGGTCCTGATCGCTACCTTCGGAAGTGACGCAGCGTCGACAGTCGCTGACGGTGACTGGGGTTGTGGGCGCGTTGAGTCGGGTTGAGCGGTGTTGAGCGGTCGATTCGAGGGGGTGCGGTGGGACAGCCGAAGAAGAACACGTCATCGCCCGCGGCGCAGTACTTCGCGGAGGTACTGCGGCTTCTGCGTACCGCGCGGGGGCTGTCGCAGAGCGAGTTGGGCGACCTGATGGCGTACTCGGGTGCGGCGGTGAGCGCGGTGGAGACCTGCGCGAAGCCAGCGACGGACGAGTTCATCGAGGCGGCCGAGAAGGCGTTGGAGGCGGGCGGGTTGGTGCTGGCCGCCGCCAAGTACCTACGGCTGGAGCGGTATCCGGAGCACTTCCAGGGGTTCGTGCAGCTGGAGCAGGAGGCGTTGAGCGTGTCCTCGTACTGCACGCAGGTGATCGATGGCCTGGTGCAGATCGAGCCGTACGCCAGGGCGGTGCTGGAGTGCGCATTCCCGCCTCTCGACGAGGACGAGATCGAGCGGTTGACGCTGGCCCGCATGGAGCGCAAGGCCCTGCTGGACCGCAAGCCGCTGTGCGTCGTCAACGTCATCCTCGACGAGTCGGCACTCCGGCGCGCGGTCGGCGGCCCGGAGGTGATGCGCGCACAGTACGAGTACCTCCTCGCCTGCGCCAAGCGCCCGAACATCGTCATCCAGGTCATGCCGACCGACAGGGGTGGGCACGCGGGCCTGCAAGGCTCGATGAAGGTGATCGAGACGCCGGAACAGACCACCCTCGTGTACATGGAAGGCAACGGCCACAGCACCCTCGTATCCAAACCGGCGGACGTCGGTGTGCTCGCTCGCCGCTATGCGATGATCAGAAGTCAGGCCCTCCGGCCGGAGGAATCCGTCGCCCTGATCGAGCAGTTGGCAGGTGAGCTATGACTGAACTGACTTGGCACAAGAGCAGCTACAGCGACAGCTCTGGCGGTGATTGCGTCGAGGTGGCCACCACCTCCGCCATCCACATCCGCGACTCCAAGACCCCCGACGCCGAACACCTCACCGTGTCCACCACCACCTGGGCGTCCTTCCTCACCCACCTCACCCGGTAACCGGCAACCCCCGCTCCGCCGCCCACACACGCAGCGCCGCCTCGGCCTCCTCGCGGGACTGGGGGCCCTGGTCGAGGTGGAGTTGCTGGAGGTGGCGGATGGCCGCTCCTACCGTGCGTCCCTGGGGCAGGCCGAGCAGGGTGATGATCTCCTTGCCGTCGAGGGGGACGGGGACGCCGGGCAGCCGCTCATGGGCGGCTCGCTCGGCCGCGGCGCGCTCCTCGGACTCGCGCTCGGCCTGGTCGGCCGCGTGCCAGTCGTCGTAATCGGCCGCGGCGGAGGCATTGAGGGCGGCCCGGTGCCAGTCCTCCTCGTCCCGTCCGTGGCCGAGGCCGACCTCCAGGAACAGGTCGCGGTGGTCCGGTGCGCCGGGGCCCGCCGGGGCCACGCCGAGGCGAGCGAGTGCCGCGTTGATCGGCCAACTCTCCCGCGGGCCACGGAAGTCCGAGGTCTGCACCGGCCCCCATTCCCGCGCACCGGCCCGCCACAGGTCGGCGGTCTGATCGCCCTCGCCGCCCCAGAAGTCCGCTTGGAGATGGGCCACAGGGCCACTCCGCGAGAGCTCGCACAGCAGGCTCGGCAGGTCGGCGTGGAGCGCGTCGGAGAGGGGCAGCAGGCCCAGGCGCTGCCGGAGAGGCGCGACCACGGCCCCCGGCACTTCCTCGGCCCAGCTGCGCAGGCGGTCGAAGTCACCTACGACGGCATCGAGTCGGTACGACATCCGCGCACACTAACCGCAGGGCCCGCCCCCGATCCCTAGGCCCCCGCCGGCCGGTACACGCACACCTGCACGCCTGTCTTCCCGGCGGCCGTCGATACCAGCTCGAAGGGCCGCTTCGCGCCGTCCTCCGGGAAGATCGACTTGCCGCCGCCGAGGAGCACCGGCATCACCACGAGCTGGAGTTCGTCGACGAGGCCCTCGGCGACGAGGGTGCGCACGAGGGTGGGGCTGCCCATCATGGCGAGGTCGCCGCCTTCGGTGTCCCGCAGCGCGCGGATACGGGCGACCGCGTCGGTGCCGGGGATGCGCTCGGTGTTGTTCCAGGTCAGTTCGGCGTCGCCGAGGGTGTCCGTGACGACGTACTTCTTCAGGGAGTTGAGCCGGTCGGCGAACGGGTCCCCGGCGCGTTCCGGCCACGCCCCCGCCATCGTGAGATACGTCCGCCGCCCGTACAGCAGCGCCTCGGCCCGCTCCAGGCCCTCCGTGAACGCCGTGCCGAGCAGCTCCGGGTCGAAGTACGGATGCGACCAGCCGCCGTGCGCGAACCCACCGTCGGTGTCCTCCTGCGGCCCGCCCGGGGCCTGCACGACACCGTCGAGACTGATGAACTCGGTGACCACGATGCGCATGGGATGTACTCCAGTTCCTTGTCGTTTCCCACTGGGGTGATTACGGCAGTACAGACCGGGCCGGGGTGCGGAACTCATCGGTGCGGGCCCGGTGACCGGTTCGCGAGCCCGGTTCTCTGGTCCCTAGTCCCACCAGAACCGCCAGTCCGTCCGCCCGACAAGCTCCCTCGCGTACTCCAGGAACGGGGTCGGCGGATCGTCCACGATGTTGTCCGCGGTGGTCAGCACGTGCTCCAGCGCGAGCAGTTCCGCGTGGGCCGGGTCGAGGGGCGGCCGGGCCACGGAGACATGCAGCTCACCGCCGTACGCGGCCACGACCCGGGCCCCGAACCGCTCCTCCCAGCTCCGCAACAGGGCGCCCAGCAGCGGCAACGGCCCACCGCGCGACCAGCCCGCCACGGCCGGGACGTCGGCTGAGCGCCGGGCCGGGACGAGGGCGAGGGCGAGCGACGCGGCGTACGGCTCGGCGCACAGCAGGTCGGCGACGGTACGCGCCGCGGCCTCCTCGGGCGTCGGACCGGCCCCGGAGTCCGGGACCGCGGGCGCGAGCCCCGGCCAGCGCGTGAACGGCGGCCCCGGATCGTGCGGCCAGGGCTCGACGTCCTCCGGCACCTCCACGGAGGCGGGTGCGCTCCAGAACGGCAACCGCCGCCGCCGGTACTCCGCGAAGTCGGCGGCCAACACCCCTTCCAGGTCTACGGCGTCGGCGGCCCCCGGATCCACGGGCCGCACCGGCGACCCGGGCCGGCACAGGTGCGGATAAAGCCCGGTGACCCCGGCCCGCCCGAGCAGCCGGACCCACAACTCATCCACATCGTCAGGGAGTTCGCCGGAGACCCACACCTCCACCGACCCCCACCGCTCGAACCGCCCCGAAGGCAGCCCATCGGGCAGCGAGAACACCATGCCGGGACGATAGAACGGCCCACTGACATCGGGCGCCCGGGGACGCGGTGCCCCCGAATTCGGTGGACACAGATCCCTCCGCCGACAGACTGAGCCCATGACTGGAACCGACCCCGGCGCCGACCTCCGCTTCTATCTCCAGGACGCCCGCGCCGCCGTACTCCTGAAGCTGGAGGGCTTGTCGGAGTACGACGTCCGCCGCCCCCTGACCCCGACCGGCACCAACCTCCTGGGCCTGGTCAAGCACCTCACCGGCGCGGAGGCGCTGTACTTCGGCGAGACCTTCGGCAGGCCGTTCCCGGACGCCCCGCCGTTGTGGGTCACCGGCGCGACGAAGGAACCGAACGCCGATCTGTGGGCCACCCCCGAGGAGTCCCGCGAGCGGATCGTGGACACCTACCGCCGCGCCTGCGCCCACGCCGACGAGACGATCTCGGCGTTGCCGCTCGACGCGCTCGGCCGGATCCCCTTCGAGCCGTACGGCGAGATCACCCTGCACCGCCTGGTCGTTCACATGATCGGCGAGACCCACCGCCACGCGGGCCACGCCGACATCGTCCGTGAACTGGTCGACGGGGAGGTCGGCTTGAGGGGGCCCGGCGACAACCTGCCGACGGGGGACGGGGATTGGTGGGCGGGGCATCGCGGGCGTGTGGAGCGGGCGGCGAGAGAGGCCTCGGGTTCCCCGAACGGGTGAAACGGCACTTTTGCGCCAAGAGGCCGAAATCGACATCGCGCCAGGTAGGGAGCGAGCGGCACGTCAACCCGGCCCGCACCGTGCACCATTCGGATCAACGGCACCCATTCACCGGTTCTCCACATCCTGCTTGAATCGTCACTGATCATCAGAGAGCTGGAGAACAAGGTGGAAAAACGCTCCTCCGCGGACGGGGCGACGGTACTGATCGTCGGTGCCGGCCCCGCCGGGCTGGTGCTCGGCAACCTGCTGCTGGCGGCCGGTGTCGACTGTCTGATCGTGGAGCGGCAAAGCCGCGCACACGTCGAACAGCGCGCCAGAGCAGGCTTCCTGGCCGCCGAAACGGTCCGCGTCCTCGTCGACAACGGCCTCGGCACCGGACTCCGGGCCCGCGGCCGACAGCACGGCACCTGCGTCTTCCGCACCGAGCGCGGCGAGTTCGCCCTCCAGTACGACGGCCTCGGCAGAGGAGAGGCCCACACCGTCTACCCGCAGCAGGAGTTGGTGACCGACCTGGTCGCCGAGTTCCTGGCCCGCGGCGGCGACCTGCGGTTCGACACACCGGTGAGCGAGACGGGCGGCCTCGACGGCCTGGACGGCGAGCGGCCCTGGCTCGTCGCACACCGCGCGGACGGGACGCCGTACCGCCTCACGGGCCGCTACGTCGCCGGATGCGACGGCCGGCACGGGGTGTGCCGCCGACAGCTCCCGGCCGGGGCGGTGCGCTCGCACCGGCGCCGGCACGGGGTGTCCTGGCTCGCCCTGCTCGTCGAGACACCGCCCGCCCTGCCCGCGGTCACCTACGCGGTGCACGACCGCGGCTTCGCGGGACACATGGCCCGCACCCCCTCCGTCACCCGCTACTACCTCCAGTGCGAACCGGGCACCGACCCGGACGCCTGGACCGACGCGGCCGTCTGGGACGAACTCGACCTCAGGATGCGGGCGGAACGATTCGGCCCGCTGCGCCGCGGACCCGTCCTGGAGCGTGCCGTGGTCGACCTGGAGTCCGACGTACTGGACCCCATGCAGTACGGCCGCCTGTTCCTGGCCGGTGACGCGGCGGGCCTCATCAGCCCCTCGGCGGCCAAGGGCGCCAACCTCGCCGTCATGGCGGCCGAGACCCTGGCCCGGGCCTTCGCCGCCGCGCTCCACCAGGGCGACGAGGAGCCGCTGGCCCGCTACTCGGCCACCTGTCTGCCGAGGATCTGGCGGGCCCAGGAGTTCTCCCACTGGATGATCGGCCTGCTGCACGCGCCCGCCGGGGACGACGAGGAGTCCCGCTTCCTCCGCGCCCTGCGCGACTCCCGCCTGGAGAGCCTGCGCACGTCGACGGTCCAGCAGCACTCCTTCGCCGACAACTACGTAGGCGTCTAGGGCCTGTCAGGGACCCTCGCGTCCTTGTCCGACGACGATCGTGCGGCCGTACGCCATACGCCGTGCCGACCGTCAGCCACGTATGCCGCCAGCCAGGTATGCCGTAGGCCGCCCACAAGCGCCCCTCTTCCCGTACGTCCCCCACCTCCCGCACCCACGATTCATCAGAGGATCTTCATGCCCATCGCCTCGGCGTCGCAGCGTTGCCTTCCCCCGGCGGACCTCGACCGCATCGAGCAGGCAGCCGAGTTCGTCCGCCGAAACGACACGGCAAGCGCCCTCGACGTCCTGCTGCCCGCCCTCACCGCACAGGAGCGGCAGGAGCTCGGCGGCCGGATCCGGCTGGCCCACACCGCTCTGCTCGTCTTCCCGCGGACGCTCGCGGGACTGTGCGAGGAGTTGGCCGAACGGGGGCTGCGCGGAACCGAGTTGACCCCGAGCGTGGTCGTCCGCGGCCGGCTCGCCCAGCGTTACGGCCGGCCGGCGGGCAGCCTCCCGGTCGGGATTCTGCGGGCGTCGGTGCCGGACACCCCGGGCGGGTGCGGGGAGATCGAGATCTTCGCCCTGGAGGTGCCGCCCGGCTCGGACCTCGCGACCGTGGCGGCGGCCGAGCGCGCGGCCGGGCACGAGGCGCACACCGCGTTCGAGGTCGTGGACCCCACGCCCGTGCTCCTGCACGGACTGACGGCCCTGCTCCTCGACCGGGCGGGCTGCCTCGCCGACAGCGGCGGCCACAACCCGCACGAGAACTCCACCGTGCTCTACTTCCGCACCGGCGACCACCGCATCGAGCTCTACGTCCCCGGCCGCCACCCCGAACTCCTCGCCGCCCACCTGCGCCGCTCGGCGGAGGGGGAGGGAAGGACCGGCGACGGGCACCCGCAGATGCCCGGCGCCCATCCCCGGGACCGGCTGCTCCAGCTGATGACCGGCGCCTGGACCACCCAGGCGATCGGTGTGGCCGCCTCGATCCGGCTCGCCGGGCACCTGGACACCCACCCCGGCGCCGACCTCACGCTCCTCGCCGGGCTCACCGGCTGTCACACCGACAGCCTCGGACGGCTGCTGCGCTATCTCGCCGGGCTCGGCCTGGTGGCGGCGGACCCGGACGGCTCGTATCACCTCACGGAGCTGGGCGGACCGCTGCGCACCGGGACCGACGACTCCTTCCAGCCGCTCGCGCTGCTCTACGGCGGCCCGTTCTACCGTTCCTTCGGGCGGCTGCTGCACTCGGTGCGGACCGGGGAGGAGGCGTTCGCGCGGCTCTTCGGCGAGCATCATTTCGCGTACTTCGCGCGCCACCCGGAACTCGCCGACCTCTTCGACCGGGCGATGGCGGCGAGCGCGCCGATGTTCGCCCCCGTGGCCGGGCTGGTGGACCTGGCCGCCCACGAGGTGGTGGTCGACATCGCGGGCGGCAACGGCGAACTCCTCGGCCGTCTGCTGCGCGCGGCCCCGCACCTCCAGGGCGTCCTGCTGGAGCAGCCGCACGCGGTGGAGTCGGCGGAGAAGGCGTTCGCCGCGGCCGGCCTGGCGGACCGCTGCCGGTTCGTGGCGGGCGACTTCACGACCGGGGTCCCCGACGGCGGCGACCTGTACGTCCTGTCCCGCGTCCTGCACGACTGGGACGACGCCCGCTGCCTGGCCATCCTGCGCCGGTGCGCCGAAGCGATGGCCTCCGGCACCGAACTCCTCGTCATCGAACGCCTCCTCCCCTCCGACACCCGCCTCTCCCTCGCCGTCGCCTGGGACGTCCACATGCTGTGCAACGTAGGCGGCCGCGAACGCACGGAATCCCACTACCGCCACCTGCTCTCCGAAGCCGGCTTCGACTTCGCGTCCTGCCACGAACTACCCCTACAGGCGGCGCTGCTGCGATTCAGGCGGCGG
Source organism: Streptomyces sp. SID13726 (assembly GCF_010548375.1). Lineage (GTDB taxonomy): Bacteria > Actinomycetota > Actinomycetes > Streptomycetales > Streptomycetaceae > Streptomyces. Next base: position 355,731 of record NZ_JAAGLY010000008.1, on the reverse strand, counting down.
TGAGGTGGGCCGCCTGGGCCGGGGTGGTCCGGGGGTGGGGTGTCTGGTGGGGGTTCGGGTGTCGGGCGCGGCTCTCGGCCGTCGGCCTAGGCTCTTGGCGCCGGGCCCCCGATCGGCGGGTCCGCCCGCTGGCGGTGGCCCTTGGCTGCCGGGCTCGGGTGTCGGCGGCGGCCCGGCCCTCGGCGGCGGCCACCGGTCCTCGGCGGCGGCCACCGGTCCTCGGGCCTGGCTTCTGGCACCGGCTCCCGGCCATCGGGCCTGGCCCCGGGGATGGTGGTTCTCGGGTCGTTGCGCTCGGGTGTCGGCGGTGGCCCCGGTCCGCATGATCACCCCCCGGCGCTGGCTCCGGGCCCTCGGGTTCGGCCCCCAGCACAAGCCCTCGGTCCTCGGGCCCAGCCCCAAGCGCTGGCCCCCGGCTCACAGGCTCCGCCCTCAACGACAGCCCCCGTCCTCAAGCCCACCGGCCCAGCACCAGCCCCCGCCCCTCGCACGCACCCCCACCCCCCACCCCCGTCAAACCCGAGGCGCTCCCGAAGACCCCCGCACCATCAGCTCCCCCCGAACCGTCGCGATCCCCCCCGGCGGAGGCTCCTCGCGTCCCATCGCGATCCGTCCCGCCCGGGCGCCCGCCTCCGCCAGCGGCAGCCGTACGGTCGTCAGGGCGGGTACCGCGTCGATGCTGAAGGGCAGGTCGTCGAAGCCGGCGACGGAGACGTCCTCCGGGATGCGCAGTCCGGAGTCCCGCAGGGCCGCGCAGGCGCCGAGCGCGACGGAGTCGTTCGCGGCGACCACGGCCGTCAGGGACGGGTCCCGCCGGAGCAGCTCCAGCGTGGCCTCGTATCCGGACCGTCGGTCGTAGCGCCCATGGACGGTCCAGCGCGGGTCCTCGGTGATCCCGTGTGCGTCGAGGGCCGCCCGGTGCCCCTCCAACCGGTGCCGGGTGGTCGTCCGCTCCTCCGGGCCCGCGATGTAGCCGAGCTTCCGGTGCCCGAGTCCGATGAGGTGCTCGGTGAGTTCCTTGCCGCCGCCGCGGTTGTCGAAGGTCAGCGCGATGGCGCCCGTCTCCGGCGCCGGCGGCCGCCCGCACAGCACGATCCGTGTCCCGGCGTCCGCCAGCTTCCGCAGCTTCGCCGACATCGCGGCCTGGTGCGGTGCGTCCTCGACCGCGCCACCGGTGAGGACGACGGCCGCCGCCCGCTGCCGCTGGAGCAGGGTGAGATACGTCAGCTCGCGCTCCGGAGACCCGCCCGTGTTGCAGACCACACCCAGCCGCTCGCCCCCCGCACGCCCGCCGGGACCGCCGATCTCGGACTGGATGGCTCCGGCCATGATCCCGAAGAAGGGGTCGGCGATGTCGTTGACGAGGATGCCGACCAGGTCGGACGTGGCGGCGGCGAGCGCGCTCGCGGGACCGTTCAGCACGTAGTCCAGCTCGTCCACGGCCCGCAGCACCCGCTCACGCGTGGTCGCGGCCACGGGGTAGTTCCCGTTCAGTACGCGCGACACCGTCGCGGGGGAGACCTGGGCGCGGGCCGCCACGTCCGCCAGGGTCACCGTCATCGTCGTCCTCCGGTCGCGCGCCTCGGCGGCCCAAGCCCGCTTCGGCGCATCTCAGTCGTACTCCGTCGTACACGCGGGCACCCAGGGCCCGGTTCCGAGCCGACCTTAAGCCCCCCGACCCCCGTTGTTCGCCCCCTCGAACAACTCACACCGTTCGCGCTCTTGTCCAGACCGCTGCTCAGAGGCTAGCTTCTTCCTAGATAGAAAGCGCTTGCTGTAACGCTCATCAGTGGAGCGTGCGCGGCGCGCACGACCGCGTACGACTCCTACGAAGGGAATGACGTGACACGCAAGACGGTGCGTATCGCCATGAACGGTGTGACAGGGCGCATGGGCTACCGCCAGCACCTGGTCCGCTCCATCCTCGCGATCCGCGAGCAGGGCGGTCTCGACCTCGGCGACGGCACGGTGCTGTGGCCCGAGCCGATCCTCGTCGGCCGCCGCGAGCACGCCCTCAAGGCGCTCGCCGAGCAGCACGGTCTGCGCCTCGACAACATCTCGACCGACGTGGACGCCGTCCTCGCCGACCCGACCGTCGAGATCTACTTCGACGCCCAGGTCACCTCCGCGCGCGAGGAGTCGATCAAGAAGGCGATCGCGGCCGGCAAGCACATCTACACCGAGAAGCCCACGGCCACCGGCCTGGAGGGCGCCCTGGAGCTGGCCCGCCTCGCGAACGCGGCCGGCATCAAGCACGGCGTCGTCCAGGACAAGCTCTTCCTCCCCGGCCTGCTCAAGCTGAAGCGCCTCATCGACGGCGGCTTCTTCGGCCGCATCCTCTCGATCCGCGGCGAGTTCGGCTACTGGGTCTTCGAGGGCGACTGGCAGACCGCCCAGCGTCCGAGCTGGAACTACCGGTCCGAGGACGGCGGTGGCATCGTTGTCGACATGTTCCCGCACTGGGAGTACGTGCTCCACGAGCTCTTCGGCCGAGTGAAGTCCGTCCAGGCCCTCACCGCCACCCATGTCCCGCAGCGCTGGGACGAGAACGACAAGCCCTACGACGCCACCGCCGACGACGCCGCCTACGGCATCTTCGAGCTGGACGGCGGCGCCATCGCCCAGATCAACTCCTCCTGGGCCGTCCGCGTCAACCGCGACGAGCTCGTCGAGTTCCAGGTCGACGGCACCGAGGGCTCCGCGGTCGCGGGCCTGCGCAACTGCCGTGTCCAGCACCGCTCGGCCACCCCGAAGCCGGTCTGGAACCCGGACATCCCCGCCACCGAGGTCTTCCGCGACCAGTGGCAGGAGGTGCCCGACAACGCCGAGTTCGACAACGGCTTCAAGGCCCAGTGGGAGCTCTTCCTCAAGCACGTCTACGCCGACGCCCCCTACCAGTGGGACCTCCTCGCCGGCGCCCGCGGTGTCCAGCTCGCCGAACTGGGCCTGAAGTCCTCGGCCGAGGGCCGCCGTCTCGACGTACCGGAGATCGCGCTGTGACGATCCAACTCCCCACCGGCGACGGGGGATTCAAGGCGTACGAACCCCGCCTCGAACCCCTCGCCGTCACCACCGGCTCGCCCTTCACCTCCCGTACGGTCTTCTCGGCCGCCCATGTCGTCGCCGACCCGTTCGCCGACTCCACGCCGGACTCCCCGGCCGCCGTCGACTGGGACGCCACCCTCGCCTTCCGCCGCCACCTGTGGTCGCACGGACTCGGGGTCGCCGAGGCGATGGACACCGCCCAGCGCGGAATGGGCCTGGACTGGGCGGGCGCGGCCGAGCTGATCCGCCGAAGTGCCGCCGAGGCCAAGGCGGTCGGCGGGCTCATCGCCTGCGGTGTCGGCACCGACCAGCTCACCGGCCCGGCGACCCTCGCGGAGGTCCGGGCCGCCTACGAGGAGCAGCTCGCCCTCGTCGAGGAGTCCGGCGCCCAGGCCATCCTCATGGCCTCCCGCGCCCTCGCGGCGGCCGCCAAGAGCCCCGAGGACTACCTGGAGGTCTACGGCCACCTGCTGCGCCAGGCCACCGAGCCGGTCGTCCTGCACTGGCTGGGCCCGATGTTCGACCCGGCGTTGGAGGGCTACTGGGGCTCGTCCGACCTGGACGCGGCGACCGACACCTTCCTGGAGGTCATCGCCGCCCACCCGGACAAGGTCGACGGCATCAAGGTCTCGCTCCTGGAGGCCCAGCGCGAGATCGACATCCGCCGCAGGCTCCCGCAGGGCGTCCGCTGCTACACCGGCGACGACTTCAACTACCCCGAGCTGATCGCGGGCGACGACCAGGGCTTCAGCCACGCCCTGCTCGGCATCTTCGACCCGCTGGGCCCGCTCGCGGCCGAGGCGGTCCGGGTGCTGGACACGGGTGACGCCAAGGGGTTCCGCGAACTCCTCGATCCCACGGTCGAGTTGTCCCGCCATCTCTTCCAGGCGCCGACCCGCTTCTACAAGACGGGCGTGGTCTTCCTCGCCTGGCTGGCCGGCCACCAGTCGCACTTCACGATGGTCGGCGGCCTCCAGTCGGCCCGCTCCCTCCCGCACTTCGCGCGCGCCTACGAACTCGCCGACGGCCTGGGCCTGTTCCCGGACCCGAAGCTCGCCGAGGAGCGCATGAAGAACCTGCTGTCCCTGTACGGGGTGACCCAGTGACCGACCTGTCCCGCTTCTCCATCAACCAGATGACGGTCAAGCAGCTGTCGATCCCTGAACTGGTCGAGGGGTGCCTGGAGTTGGGCATCCCGGGCGTGGGCCTGTGGCGCGAGCCCGTCCAGTCGTACGGCGTCGAGGCGACGGCCAAGCTGGTCCGCGACGCGGGCCTGGCGGTCACCACGCTGTGCCGCGGCGGCTTCTTCACGGCGATCGACCCGGACGAGCGGACGGCGGCCCTGGACGACAACCGCCGCGCGGTCGACGAGGCGGCCACGCTGGGCACCGACACCCTGGTCCTGGTCTCCGGCGGCCTCCCGGCCGGCTCGAAGGACCTGCACGGCGCCCGCGAGCGCATCGCGGACGCCCTGTCCGTGCTGGGCCCGTACGCCGAGGAGCGCGGGGTCCGGCTCGCCATCGAGCCCCTGCACCCCATGTACGCCTCGGACCGCTGCGTGGTCTCCACCCTCACCCAGGCCCTCGACCTCGCGGAACGCTTCCCCGCCCAGCAGGTCGGCGTCACCGTGGACACGTACCACATCTGGTGGGACGACAACGCGCCCGCGCAGATCGCCCGGGCGGGCGCGGGCGGCCGTATCCACACCTTCCAGCTCGCCGACTGGACGACCCCCCTCCCGGCGGGCGTCCTCAACGGCCGCGGCCAGATCGGCGACGGCGCGATCGACATGCGCGAGTGGCAGCGCCACGTCGAGGCGGCCGGCTACACCGGCCCCATCGAGGTCGAACTCTTCAACGACGACCTGTGGGCCAGGGACGGCCGCGAACTCCTCGCGGAGACGGCCGAGCGATTCGTGGCCCACACCCTGTAGGCGCCGGGCTCGGGCGATGCGCGGAGGGCGGGTGGGAGCGGTTCAGTAGTCCACGCCCTCCGCGTAGACGTCTGTCCACGCCTGTGCGATGGCCGCGGCCCGCGGGTGCCGGGACGCCGAGAGGGTCTGGAGGATGTCGTCCGTGACCAGGCGGAGGTACTGAGGGGAGTCGCTCGCCAAGTCGGTGCGCAGCTGCCGCAGTTCGGGGTCCCCGGGTGGTTCCTGGTCGAGCGACAGCAGAGCGAGGGCCGACAGGGCGCGTTCCTGGGCGGCCCCTGCCTGGGCGTAGGCCCGTCGCAGGACGATCTGGGCCCCGGCCCCCTCGACACGGGCGAGCGCGAGCGCACACTGGCCCCGGACCTGCCACTCGGTGCTGTTCAGCCCTCGGTGGAGTTCGTCCGCGAACCGATCGTCCCGCCGCACCCCGATGGCCCGGTACACGAAGCAGACCTCCTGTGGAGGACGGGCGAGGAGGCCGGCCACGCATCGGGCGAAGCGGTCGTCGTCAGGGGCGTCCTGGACACAGCGGACGAGTGCCGCGCGGACCGTCCCCGCGCGTCGGTCGTCGTCTCCCACCGCGCTCAGCAGTTCGTTCAGGACCGTGACCGCGTCGGCTCCCGCAATGTTGGCGAGGGCGTAGGCGGCCTCCGACACGACAGTCTCGCTCTCGTCCGGGTCCCTGACGAGGTCGGTGAGACGGGGCAGGCTCCGGTGCAGCCTCATCTGTCCGAGGGACCAGGCGGCCAGGGCTCGTCGTGTCTCGTCGTCCGACACCAGCCATGACGTGATCAGGTAATCGGCGTGCCGGGGTTGGCACTTGGCCAGAACCGGCCGCAAGGAGTCGTGGACGATGCCTCGGCCTCGGCTTGTCTCGCTCACCGCGCTGAGGAGGCGCTCCACGTCCGAGAACGCGACGGGCAGGCTCCAGGATTCCATGAACTGATGGGACGTCTCCTGGAAGACCAGCATCCTGGCGCATGCGGCCACCGCGTAGGACGCGAACTTCCCGAAGCGGTAGTCGTCGCTCGGCTCCAGCAGATCGACGATCGAGTGCGCCCATGTCTCGTCCGCCATGTATCCGAGGGATTCGATGGACAGCCGTACGACGTCTGGTTCCCAGTCGTGGAGGTGCCGTGCCAGCGTTCCGGCGCCGAACGAACGATGCCGCGCGGAGAAGCACTGGGTGAGCGGGGCGGCGACATGCCACGCCCGGTGTGCGTCGAGAACGCGCTCGACCATCAACGGGGCCGACTGTTCGGGAAAACGGCTCAGTAGCGTCCGGACGGCGAAGGCGACGACGGTGCCGATCTCGGAGCGCCCGGCCACCCTGGCGAAGTGGGCGATGACGTCGGCGACGACCATGGGCCCTGTCCCCGAGAGCCGTGCCGCTGCCGAGACGCTCACCACGGGGTCCCGGTGGAACAGGTCGCCCACCAGCTCCGCGCGGGACCTCGCGGGCGGGGGAGCGGAGACGGCCGAAGGCGCGGGAGCGATGTGCGGCCCGGCGGCGAGCCTGCGGTGCAGGTCCAGCAGTCGGTCCGCGACCTCGCTGAGGGAGCATCTCTCGGAGACCACCAGACCATGCTTGAGACGCAGCCCGTAAGGAACGTTGTCCGACGGCGGTTCCAGGTACACCGGCACCACTCGATGCCCGGTCCCCACCTCGCGGGCCAACTGGATCGCGGCCGCGATCTCCTCGCGCTGGTAGAACGCGGTGTCAACCCCGGCTGACACCAGGACCACCGTGACGCGTGACAAACGCTGTGCCCTGGGGAGTTCCAGGCTCCAGTCGTCCCCGGGCAGCAGACTCCTGCTGTCGAGGAAGACCCGGGTCTCGGCCGACAACTGCTCGTAGAGCCGCTCGGCCACAGAACTGTCCGGCCCCGCGTGCGCGAGGAAGAAGTCGTACGACAACACACCGCACCTCCGGCCACGCCGAGTGGCCTCAAGTATTTGCCCGGTCGGTTCACGCGGGCAAGGGAAGTGTCTGCGGCCACGTCAGCCCCGGCATTGTGAAGGTTTCCTTTACACAGCTCTCTTCTATAAATGCAGATCACGGCGTGTGTGTTCGCGGAGATTCCTGTTGTTTCGCTGAGAATTCACGTTTCTTGAGGTCAGCGGGGTCCGTGTCTTGCCTGGTCATGTCTGTACGATCAGGTCCGCCGCAGGGTCGGAGGGAGATTCCGGAATTTCCCTCCGACCCTGCGGCGGAAAAGAAACGGTAAAAAAACAAGGAGTTCTCTGTGAACGTGCGAATTGCCGCCGTCTCCGTAGTGTCCGCCGCTCTCGTCGCGACCGGCGCCGGTGCCGCCGTCGCCGCCCCGCAGGCCGCCCCGGCGCCCAAGGCGGCGATCACCCTCAAGGCGAGCGCCCCCGTCGTCAAGCTCGGCGACCCCGTCACCTTCACCGGCAGGACCGCCGGCATCAAGGACGGCAGCAAGGTCGTCATCCAGGTGAAGGAGGGCGCGAAGTGGGTCACGCTGCCCGCCTCCGCCAAGGTCGCCAAGGGTGCCTTCAAGGTCGCCGAGAAGCTGGAGAAGAAGGGCGTCGAGGTGCTGCGCGCCAAGGACGGCAACACCGTGTCCAAGGCGGTCTCCGTCACCGTCAAGTGACGCTGACGCCCGCCGGCTGACAGCCGTGTGAGACAGCCCCACCCCGTTGGAGCCGGGGTGGGGCTGTCGCCGTGAATCCTATGGATTCTGTGGGAGCGCTGTCCCCTGGTCCCGGCTGAGATTGTTCTTAATTGCCTGCCGGACCGGGTCAGGGATTCCGGAACACCATGGTGAAGGCGCGGTCGAAGCGCCGGGCGGTCAAGTCGGTGCGCTGGATCGTCCAGTGGACGGTGGCGCCCTCCAGGCCGTCGATCCAGGGGTTCCAGTCGGCGAGCAGCACCCAGTCCGCGGGATCGCCCGACACCGGCTCACCACCGCCCCAACGCCCCGCCGCCGCCTCCTTGGCCGCGCACCACGCGGCATACGCGACCGGGTCCGTGTCGACGGCCTCCTGATCGGCGTACCCGCCGAGCTGGAGCTGCCCGGGGGAGGCGATGTCGTCATGGGCCTCGATCCACACCGCGGCCAGCTCCTCGGAGCGCGGATGCCCGGGAATCGGCACCCAGCGGGGCTCCTCGGACATCTCGACCCAGTGGTGGTACGGCAACGACACGTCGGCCGTCGCCCTCAGGGCCTCCTGCGGAAACTGCGCGAAGACCTCCTGGTACTCCTCGTCGAGGTCGAACCAGTGCCACCCCTCCTTGTCCCGCTCCTCCACGGCGGTCCCCGCGGGGACGTACACCACGTTCCCCATGTCGTGCTCGTCGCCGAAGTTCTCCGGATAGGCGAACAGCAGCAACTGCCCCTCGGACGGCAGCGGAAGATCCGTCGCCCCGGCGGGCAGCGCCGCGAGATCGATGGCGGCGACGAAGGGATGGAAGGGATGCGCCATCCCCACAGGCAGCATCAACGGCCCCCCGAACCGCCCCACGACCTCCCCGTCCCCACCCTCCGCCAACGTCACGCACGGCCGCACGGTGTCCATCCACCGCTCCACGTCCCCGACGGCAATCCCCCGCGCGAGCGCCTTGTCCCGGAAGGGACGTAACTTGTTCCGCATCTCCTCAGGAGTCATGGGGGAACAGTAGGGGCGGGCACTGACAAAAAAATCCGGGGAACCGTACAACCCTCCCCCCACCCCACCGGTCGTACTCGGTGTCAGGACTCTTGGAGGGGGATCTGGGGGGATCGCGAGGGGTCCTGGCGTGGAGGGGAAAACCCGAGGGGCTCGGTCGACGGACCGGGCCCCTCGAAACATGCCGGAAGAATCAGCGAAGCATCAGGGCCGGAAGAATCAGAAGAAGACCCCGCAGCGCAGCAGGACGTTCGCGTACGGCCGTGCCTCGCCGGTGCGGACGACGAGCCGTGCCCCCGCCGACAGCTCCTTGAGCTTCTCGTGGGAGACGAGGTGCAGTCCGGGGAAGCGGGCGTCCAGGAGGGCGGTGGCCGCCGGGTTGGCGTCGCGGACCTCCGCCGCCGCCGTGGCCCCCTCGACGACCAGCTCGTCGAGGAGCCCGTCCAGGACCTCCGCGAAGGACGGCACCCCGGCCCGGAAGGCCAGGTCGACCACGCGCGGCCCGGCCGGGATCGGCATGCCGGCGTCGCAGACCAGCACCCCGTCGCCGTGGCCCAACTCGGCTATCGCGCCCGAGAGATGACGGTTCAGTATTCCGGACCTCTTCACGGCGCCGAGACCTCCTCCGCGGTCGGGAAGGAGTCCTGCGCGCCCTCCCGGGTCACCGCGACCGCCCCGACCCGGGACGCGTACGAAGCCGCGTCGGCCAAGGACGCCCCGGCCCCCAGCCGGAACGCCAGCGCCGCCGTGAAGGCGTCCCCGGCCCCCGTCGTGTCCACGGCGTCCACCTTCACCGAGGCCACCCGGGTCACGTCCCCGGACGAGGAGGCCACCAGCGACCCCTCGGCACCCAGCGTCACCACCACCGACCTCGGCCCCTTCGCGAGCAGCAGCCGCGCCCAGTCCTCCGGCGCGTCGCTCACACAGGCGTCCCCGAGGATCACCTTCGCCTCGTGCTCGTTGACGATCAGCGGGTCGCAGGCGGCCAGCACCTCGGTGGGCAACGGCTGCGGCGGCGAGGGATTCAGCACGAACCGGCTCCCGGGAGCGAGATTCCGTACGACCTCCACGACCGTCTCCAGCGGGATCTCCAGCTGCGCCGAGACCACCCGGGAGGCGTGGAAGAGGCTGACCGCGGCCCGTACGTCACCCGGGGTGAGCCGCCCGTTGGCGCCCGGCGACACCACGATGCTGTTGTCCCCCGACGGGTCCACGGTGATCAGCGCGACCCCCGTCGGCGCCCCGCCCACCAGCACCCCCACCGTGTCCACCCCGGCCGCCCGCTGCGACTCCAGCAGCAGCCTGCCGTGGCCGTCGTCGCCGACGCGCGCCAGCAACGCCGTACGGGCGCCCAACCGGGCCGCCGCGACAGCCTGGTTGGCGCCCTTGCCGCCGGGGTGCACGGCCAGGTCCGAGCCGAGCACGGTCTCGCCGGCGCCCGGCCGCCGTTCCACACCGATCACCAGGTCGGCGTTGGCCGACCCTACGACCAGCAGGTCGTAGTCGTACATGAAGTGACTCCCCTAGTCAGTGACTCGGGGCGGGCAGTCGGTCAACTGCCCGCCCGTGTGCCGTCGTCAGCCCGTGAAACCGGCCACGTTCTCCTTCGTGACCACCTTCACCGGCACCTTCACGGTCTCCTCGACCTTCTTGCCCTCAAGGGCCTTCAGCGCGTTGTCCACCGCGATTTTGCCCAGCTGCGAGGGCTGCTGCGCGACCGACGCGTACAGCGTGCCGTCCTTCACCGCGGTCAGCCCGTCCGGCGTGCCGTCGAAGCCGACCACCGAGACCGACTTCCCGGCCTTGGAGCCCAGCGCCTTGATCGCGCCGAGCGCCATCTCGTCGTTGGCGGCGATGACGCCCTGGACGTCCGGGTGGGCCTGGAGCAGGTTCGACATCACGTCGAGGCCCTTGGTGCGGTCGAAGTCGGCGGGCTGCTGGGCGACCACCTGGATGCCCGGGTAGGCCTTGAGGCCCTGCGCGAATCCCTGTGCGCGTTCCCGCGCCGCCGAAGTGCCCGCCTGGCCCTGGAGGATGACGATCTTGCCCTTGCCGCCGAGCTTCTCGCCGATGCTCTTGGCGGCGAGTTCACCGCCGGCCACGTTGTCGGAGGCCACGAGGGCGTCCACGGACGCCTTGTTGACGCCCCGGTCCACCGCGATGACGGGGATCTTCGCCTTGTCGGCCGCCTTCACGGAGTTGCTCGCCGCGTCCGAGTCCACCGGGTTGACGATGATCGCGCCGAGGTTCGAACTGGTGAAGTTCTGGAGCTGGTTGGCCTGCTGCGAGGCGTCGTTCTGGGCGTCGGTGACGGTCAGGTCCACGCCCAGCTTCTTCGCCTCGGCCTGGGCACCGGCCCGGATCTGCACGAAGAAGGGGTTGTTGAGGGTGGAGAGCGACAGGCCCACCTTCGGGTTCGCCGACGAGGACGAGCCGTTGTGCAGGAACGAGGTCGCGCCGACGATCGCCACGGTCACCACGGCCGCGAGCCCGTACGTCGCCGCCTGCCGCCCCTTGCCGCCCTGCGAGGCCCCGCTCACCGGGGTCGCCCCGGCCTTGCGGCGCAGGGTGTCGAGCAGCACCGCGAGCGCGATGACGACACCGATGACGACCTGCTGCCAGAACGCGGACACGTTCAGCAGGTTGAGGCCGTTCCTGAGCACCGCGAGGATCAGCGCGCCGATCAGCGTCCCGGACGCCTTGCCGGTGCCGCCCGCGAGCGAGGCACCGCCGATCACGACCGCCGCGATGGCGTCCAGCTCGTAGCCGTCGGCGGCCTGCGGCTGCGCCGAGGAGAGCCGGGCGGCGAGCACCACACCCGCGACGGCGGCGAAGACACCGGACATCGCGTAGATGGCGAGCTTCTGCTTCTTCACCCGGAGGCCGGAGAGCCGGGCCGCCTCCTCGTTGCCGCCGATCGCGTACATGGAGCGGCCGATGTACGTCCGTCCCAGCACGAAGGCCGCGAGGAGCCCCATGACGACCATGACGAGCACGGGCACCGGCAGCCAGCCGCCGAGCGTGTCACCGAGGTGCGAGACCGAGTCGGGGAAGGCGATCGGGGAGCCCTCGGAGATCACCAGCGACAGACCGCGGGCCACCGAGAGCATCGCCAGCGTGGCGATGAACGGCGGGAGTTTGCCGTACGCGATCAGGAAGCCGTTGACGAGTCCGGCCGCGATGCCGGTGACGACGGCGAGGACGACCGCTATGAAGACCGGCACCCCGTGCTGTGTCGCGCTCCAGGCGAGCACGGTGGCCGACAGGGCCGCCACCGAGCCGACCGACAGGTCGATGCCCGCCGAGACGATCACGAAGGTCACGCCGAAGGCGAGGATCGCGGTCACGGCGGCCTGGACGCCGACGTTGAGCAGGTTGTCGGTGGTCAGGAAGTCGCCGGACAGCGCCGACATGGCGACGACGAGGACGATCAGCGCGGTCAGCGCGCCGTTGTCGAGCAGGAGACGGCGCAGACCACCCGCGCTCGCCCCGCCCTTGAGCGTGTCAGTGGCCACGGGGGGCCTCCTTCTCGGTCTTGACGGTGTTCGTGCTGACGGCGAGTGCCATCACGGAGTCCTGCGTGGCCTCGTCGGCGTCGAGTTCGCCGGCGATCCGGCCCTGGGCCATCACCAGGACCCGGTCGCTCATGCCGAGCACCTCGGGCAGATCGCTGGAGATCATGAGGACGGCGGCGCCCGCCGCGGTGAGTTCGTTGATGAGCTGGTAGATCTCGACCTTGGCGCCGACGTCGATCCCGCGCGTGGGCTCGTCGAGGATCAGCACCTTGGTGTCGGCGAGCAGCCACTTGCCGATGACGACCTTCTGCTGGTTGCCGCCGGACAACGTACGGACGTGCTGCTGGAGTCCGGCCATCCGCACACCCAGCTGCCGCGCGATCCGCTCGGCCGCCTCCCGCTGCCCCTTGAGGTCGACGAGCCCCGCGCGCGTGGCGGACCGCATGGTCACCAGGCCCAGGTTCTCCTCGACCGACTGGTCGAGCACCAGGCCCTGCCCCTTGCGGTCCTCGGGGATCAGCCCGATCCCGGCCGCCATGGCCGCGCCCACGTCATGCCCCTTCAGGGCGGCCCCGGAGACCTTCACGGCCCCCTTGTCGTACGGGTCCGCCCCGAACACGGCCCGCACCACCTCGGTACGACCGGCCCCGACCAGCCCGGCGATGCCGACCACTTCTCCGGCGTGCACCTCGAAGCTGATGTCGTGGAAGACGCCGTCGCGCGTGAGGCCCTCGACCTTGAGCAGGGCCGCCCCGGTGTCGCCGCGCTCCCTCGGGTACTGCTGCTCGATCGACCGCCCCACCATCAGGCGTACGAGTTCGTCCTCGGGCGTGCTGGCCGGGACCTGTCCGACGGACCTGCCGTCGCGGATCACCGTGACCCGGTCGCCCAGGGCCGCGATCTCCTCCAGGTGGTGCGTGATGAAGACGATCCCCACGCCTTCCTCGCGCAGGGTGCGCACGATGGCGAAGAGCTTGTCGACCTCCTCGGAGGTGAGCACGGCGGTCGGCTCGTCCATGATCAGCACGCGCGCGTCCAGGCTGAGCGCCTTGGCGATCTCGACCATCTGGAGCCGGGCGATGCCGAGTTCCCGCACACGCGCGCGTGGCGACACGTTCACGCCGACGCGCTTGAGCAGCACCTCGGCGTCGGCCTCCATGGTCTTCCGGTCGATCATCCCGAGGCGGCGCGGCTGGCGGCCCAGGAAGATGTTCTCGGCGACCGTCAGGTCGGGGACGAGGTTGAACTCCTGGTAGATGGTGGCGATGCCCAGCCGCTCGGCGTCCTGCGCCCCGCGGATGTGCACCTCCTCGCCGTCCACCAGGACCCGGCCCTCGTCGGGGTGGTAGGCGCCCGACAGCATCTTGATCAGCGTGCTCTTGCCGGCGCCGTTCTCGCCGAGCAGCACATGCACCTCGCCCCGGCGCAGATCGAAGTCGACGCCGTCGAGCGCGACCACGCCGGGGAAGGACTTCCGGATGCCCTCGATGCGCAGCAACTCGTCCTCGTTGCTCACGACGTGCTCCTTTGCACAGGGGTGGGGTTCGCAGGGGTGGGGTTCACGGGGGTGGGGTTCTCCGAGGCAGGGCTCTCGCCGCACGACCGCCGTACGACGAGCCGGGCGGGCAGGGTGACCGACTCGGGCGGCCGCCCCTCGATGCGGTCGACGAGCGCGCGCACGGCGGCCCGGCCCAGCTCGCCCGTGGGCTGGGCGATCGCGGTGATCGGCGGATCGGTGTGCACGAACCACGGGATGTCGTCGAACGCGGCGAGCGCGAGGTCCTCGGGTACCCGCAGCCCACGCGCGCGTACGGCGTCCAGGGCGCCGAGCGCCATCAGGTTGTCCGCCGCGAAGACGACCTCGGGCGGCTCGGGCAGGTCGAGGAAGCCCTCGGTGACCCGCCGTCCGCTCTCGGCCTGGAAGTCGCCCTGCCCTATGTAGGCGTCGGGCAGTTCGAGGCCGAACTGCCCGAGGGCGTCCCGGAAGGAGGCCACGCGCTCCTGGCCGGTCGTGGTGGCGGCGGGCCCGGCGATGATCGCGAGCCTGCGGTGCCCGAGCCCGTGCAGATGGGCCACGAGATCCCGTACGGCGGCCCGCCCGTCGGCCCTGACCACCGGCACGGCCACCCCCGGGATCCACCGGTCCACGAACACCATCGGCGTCCCCGCCCGCACGGCGTCCAGCATCAGCGGGGAGCCGCCGTCGGTGGGGGAGACCAGCAGTCCGTCGATCCGGCGGTCCAGCAGGTTCCGTACGTGGTGGTCCTGGAGGTCGGGCCGTTCGTCGGCGTTCCCGATGATCACGCTGTAGCCGAGCGCCCTGGCCTCCTCCTCGACGGAGCGGGCCAGCTCGGTGAAGTACGGGTTCATGACGTCGCTGATGACCAGGCCGAGGGTGTGGGTCTGGTCGGTGCGCAGGGAGCGGGCGACGGCGTTCGGGCGGTAGCCCAGCGTCTCGACGGCGGCCAGCACACGCGTGCGTGCGTCCGCGCTGACCGACGGATGGTCGTTGAGGACCCGCGACACCGTGGCGACGGACACCCCCGCCTCGGCAGCGACGTCCTTGATGCTCGCCATCGCCGCTCCACCTCCTCGTGGAATCGATTACACGACTTCGTGTACCGAGGATTGGAATCGATTACACGGCCAGAGGCAAGACCCTGATACCGGATCGTGATGTCAGACCCCGGGGGTAGCGTCGGATCATGACCGATCAGGCGGGGAACTCCACGGGCGAACGGCGGCTCGCCGTGCTCGAAGGCGTGCTGGAGCGGATCACGTACGCCAACGAGGAGAACGGCTACACGGTCGCCCGGGTCGACACCGGCCGGGGCGCCGGCGACCTGCTCACCGTCGTCGGCGCGCTGCTCGGCGCCCAGGTGGGGGAGTCCCTGCGGATGGAGGGCCGGTGGGGCTCGCATCCGCAGTACGGCAAGCAGTTCACCGTGGAGAACTACACGACCGTGCTCCCGGCCACCGTCCAGGGCATCCGGCGCTATCTCGGCTCGGGCCTGGTCAAGGGCATCGGCCCGGTCTTCGCCGACCGCATCACCCAGCACTTCGGCATCGACACCCTGACGATCATCGAGGAGGAGCCGAAGCGGCTCATCGAGGTCCCGGGGCTCGGGCCCAAGCGGACCAAGAAGATCGCCGACGCCTGGGAGGAGCAGAAGGCGATCAAGGAGGTCATGCTCTTCCTCCAGACCGTCGAGGTGTCCACGTCGATCGCCGTGCGCATCTACAAGAAGTACGGCGACGCCTCGATCTCGGTCGTCAAGAACCAGCCCTACCGGCTCGCCGCCGACGTCTGGGGCATCGGCTTCCTCACCGCCGACAAGATCGCCCAGTCCGTCGGCATCCCGCACGACAGCCCGGAGCGCGTGAAGGCCGGCCTCCAGTACGCCCTCTCGCAGTCCACCGACCAGGGCCACTGCTATCTCCCCGAGGAACAGCTGATCGCCGACGCGGTGAAGCTCCTCCAGGTCGACACCGGCCTGGTCATCGAGTGCCTCGCCGAACTCGCCCTGCCGGACGAGGAGTCGGGCGAGCCCGGGGTCGTACGCGAGAAGCTCCCCGGCCCCGACGGCCACGAGGTCACCGCCGTCTACCTCGTCCCCTTCCACCGCGCCGAACTCTCCCTCTCCGCCCAGCTGATGCGCCTCCTGCGCACCGACCAGGACCGGATGCCGGGCTTCCGGGACGTGGCCTGGGACAAGGCGCTCGGCTGGCTCAAGTCCCGTACGGGCGTGGAGCTGGCCCCCGAGCAGGAGGCCGCCGTCCGGCTCGCGCTGACCAAGAAGGTTGCCGTCCTCACCGGTGGCCCCGGCTGCGGCAAGTCCTTCACCGTGCGCTCGATCGTGGAGCTGGCCCGCGCCAAGAAGGCGAAGGTCGTCCTCGCGGCCCCGACCGGGCGGGCCGCCAAGCGCCTCGCCGAACTCACCGGCGCCGACGCCTCCACCGTCCACCGCCTCCTGGAGCTCAAGCCCGGCGGCGACGCGGCCTACGACAAGGACCGCCCGCTCGACGCCGACCTGGTGGTCGTCGACGAGGCGTCCATGCTGGACCTGCTGCTCGCCAACAAGCTGGTCAAGGCGGTGCCGCCGGGCGCCCACCTGCTGTTCGTCGGGGACGTCGACCAGCTGCCCAGCGTCGGCGCGGGGGAGGTGCTCAGGGATCTGCTCGCCGAAGGGGGACCCGTCCCCGCCGTCCGCCTCACGCGCGTGTTCCGGCAGGCCCAGCAGTCCGGTGTCGTCACCAACGCGCACCGCATCAACGCCGGGCAGCACCCCGTCACCGACGGCATGAAGGACTTCTTCCTCTTCGTCGAGGACGACACCGAGGAGGTCGGCCGGCTCACCGTGGACGTGGCGGCCCGTCGGATTCCGGCCAAGTTCGGGCTCGACCCGCGCCGGGACGTCCAGGTGCTCGCGCCCATGCACCGGGGCCCCGCGGGCGCCGGCACGCTCAACGGCCTGCTCCAGCAGGCCATCACCCCGGGCCGCCCCGACCTCGCCGAGAAGCGGTTCGGCGGCCGGGTCTTCCGGGTCGGCGACAAGGTCACCCAGATCCGCAACAACTACGAGAAGGGCGCCAACGGCGTCTTCAACGGCACCGTGGGCGTGGTCACCTCGCTCGATCCGGTCGACCAGCGCCTCACGGTGCTGACGGACGAGGACGAGGAGGTCCCGTACGAATTCGACGAGCTGGACGAGCTGGCACACGCGTACGCGGTGACCATCCACCGTTCACAGGGGAGTGAATATCCCGCCGTCGTGATCCCCGTCACCACCAGCGCATGGATGATGCTTCAGCGGAATCTGCTCTATACGGCGGTCACCCGGGCCAAGAAGCTGGTCGTCCTCGTCGGTTCGCGCAAGGCGATCGGCCAGGCGGTGCGCACGGTGTCCGCCGGACGGCGTTGCACGGCACTGGACTTCCGGCTCTCGGGGCCGTGAGGCGCGTCAACCGTGAGGCTTCACAAAAAATGATCGATCAAATGAGTCATGTGGGTCACAGAGGCCTTCCGGAAGGGGGTGGGGGAGGGCAGGATGAGCTAGTTGGCGGCACTCAGTGCCGCCGATACGCCCAACGGCCGACCCCGAGTGCACTCTCCTGCGCCAAATGGGGGATGGTAGAGACAGTCAGGGCAACCTCGAAGAAGAGGCACAACGTCGGTGAGGGATGACGTGAGCGACAACTCTGTAGTAGTGCGGTACGGCGATGGCGAGTACACCTACCCGGTGATCGACAGCACCGTCGGCGACAAGGGCTTCGACATCGGGAAGCTCCGCGCCCAGACCGGTCTGGTCACCCTGGACAGCGGCTACGGCAACACCGCGGCCTATAAATCCGCCATCACCTATCTCGACGGCGAGGCCGGCATTCTCCGGTACCGCGGCTACCCGATCGAGCAGCTGGCGGAGCGCTCCACTTTCCTGGAGGTCGCCTACCTGCTGATCAACGGCGAGCTCCCGACCGTCGACGAGCTGGCCACCTTCAAGAACGAAATCACGCAGCACACCCTGCTGCACGAGGACGTCAAGAACTTCTACCGTGGCTTCCCGCGCGACGCCCACCCGATGGCCATGCTGTCGTCGGTGGTCTCCGCGCTGTCCACGTTCTACCAGGACAGCCACAACCCCTTCGACGAGAAGCAGCGCAACCTCTCGACGATCCGCCTGCTCGCCAAGCTTCCGACGATCGCGGCGTACGCGTACAAGAAGTCGATCGGCCACCCGTTCGTCTACCCGCGCAACGACCTCGGTTACGTCGAGAACTTCCTGCGGATGACCTTCTCGGTCCCGGCCCAGGAGTACGACCTCGACCCGGTCGTCGTCGCCGCCCTCGACAAGCTGCTCATCCTGCACGCCGACCACGAGCAGAACTGTTCGACCTCCACGGTCCGCCTCGTCGGCTCCTCGCAGGCGAACATGTTCGCGTCGATCTCGGCCGGCATCAACGCCCTGTGGGGCCCG
Organism: Streptomyces sp. SID13726; assembly: GCF_010548375.1. Taxonomy (GTDB): domain Bacteria; phylum Actinomycetota; class Actinomycetes; order Streptomycetales; family Streptomycetaceae; genus Streptomyces. The sequence continues at coordinate 337,636 of NZ_JAAGLY010000008.1, read as the reverse complement.
CTGCACGGCGGCGCCAACCAGTCCGTCCTGGAGATGCTGGAGGGCATCCAGACCTCCGGCGGTGACGTCGACTCCTTCATCCGTAAGGTGAAGAACAAGGAGGACGGCGTCCGTCTGATGGGCTTCGGCCACCGGGTCTACAAGAACTTCGACCCGCGCGCGAAGATCATCAAGGCCGCGGCGCACGACGTCCTCTCGGCGCTCGGCAAGTCCGACGAACTGCTGGACATCGCGCTCAAGCTGGAGGAGCACGCGCTCTCCGACGACTACTTCGTCTCGCGCAGCCTCTACCCGAACGTCGACTTCTACACCGGCCTGATCTACCGCGCCATGGGCTTCCCGACCGAGATGTTCACGGTCCTGTTCGCCCTCGGCCGCCTCCCGGGCTGGATCGCCCAGTGGCACGAGATGATCAAGGAGCCGGGCTCCCGCATCGGCCGCCCGCGCCAGATCTACACGGGCGTGGTGGAGCGGGACTTCGTCCCGGTGGAGCAGCGCTGAGGGAGGGGGCTTCTCGGTGCCGGGTGACTGAGCCGACCCAGGGGCGCGGGGAACTGCGCGACCCGCCCCCACCGGCCCGCACTCGCCGTCAACCGGCAAGCCCCCGAACCCCCGGCTGAATCCGCGAAGCGAAAGGCGCCCTGGCGCCGGTCCCCCCACGGGCCGGCGTCCAGGGCGCCTTCCCATGTCCCGGTGCGGATTCCCCCCACGGGATCCGGCCGGGCGTCTGAGAGACCAGCGCCTGAATCGCTGTCTTTCTTCTGTACTGCTTGTACTGCCGTTGAGCAGAACGAGCAAAAGTCCTCGTACTACTCCTGTGTGCGGTCTGCCGGGACAACGCACGCTCGGGAGGGCCGCTCAAAGCTTCCCGAAGTGCGTGCCCCGGCAACGCATCTCTGAGGAAGTCCCCCAAGACATCCTCAGATGCCAGTCAGCGCCCCCCAAGACGCTTCCTGACATCGCCAACTTAGACCTTCGAACCCCTTCGATGGTTACGTTCACATCACTGTGATCTGCGTCTCTTGCATATGTCCGATAGATACGCAAGAGCCCGGATACAGCGAACGGGACCCAAGCGTAAGGACGATGCGCGAGTCTTGTGAAGAGCTTATGTGAGCGTGGCCCCGGACTCCAGAGGGGTCCGGAAAACGAATCGTCAACGGAAGGTTCGTAGCCGCAGGCTGTTGGTCACCACGAACACCGAGGAGAACGCCATCGCGGCCCCCGCGATCATCGGGTTCAGCAACCCGGCCGCGGCGAGCGGCAGCGCGGCCACGTTGTAGCCGAACGCCCACACGAGGTTTCCCCGGATCGTGGCGAGCGTGCGCCGGGAGAGCCGGATCGCGTCCGCGGCCACCCGCAGATCCCCGCGCACCAGCGTCAGGTCGCCCGCCTCGATCGCCGCGTCGGTCCCGGTCCCCATCGCGAGCCCCAGATCGGCCGCGGCGAGCGCCGCCGCGTCGTTCACGCCGTCGCCGACCATCGCGACGACCCGGCCCTCGCGCTGGAGCCGCCGTACGGCGTCGACCTTCTCCTCGGGCAGCACCTCGGCGATCACCTCGGCCACGCCGACGGCCCGGGCCACGGACTCGGCCACCGCCCGGTTGTCCCCGGTCAGCAGCACCGGCGTCAGTCCCAGCGCCCGCAGCGACCGCACAGCCTCGGCGCTGGTCTCCTTGACCGAGTCCGCGACGGCGAGCACGCCTCGCGCCACCCCGTCCCACCCGACGGCGACAGCCGTACGACCGCCTCGCTCGGCCTCCTGCTTCGCGCGGGCCAGCTCGGCGGGCAGCACCTCGAACAACCGCCCGACGGCCACCTCATGGCCCTCCACGCGCCCGCGTACGCCCTTCCCGGGGACGTTCGCGAACTCCTCGGCCTCCGGCAGCGGCCCGACCCGCTCCTCGGCGCCCAGCGCGACGGCGCGCGCGACGGGGTGCTCGGAGGCGTGCTCCAGGGCGCCCGCGAGCCGCAGCACCTGCTTCTCGTCGGCGCCCTCAACGACGTAGACCTCCTGGAGGGTCATCCGGCCGGTGGTGACCGTGCCGGTCTTGTCCAGGACGACGGTGTCGACGCGCCGCGTGGACTCCAGGACCTCGGGCCCCTTGATGAGGATGCCGAGCTGCGCGCCGCGCCCGGTGCCGACCATGAGCGCGGTCGGTGTGGCCAGCCCCAGCGCGCACGGGCACGCGATGATCAGCACGGCGACGGCCGCGGTGAAGGCGGCGACGGTGTCCCCCGTCGCCCCGAGCCACCCGCCGAAGGTGGCCACGGCGATGGCGATGACCACCGGCACGAAGACCGCGGAGACCCGGTCGGCCAGCCGCTGCACCTCCGCCTTGCCGTTCTGCGCGTCCTCCACCAGCTTCGCCATCCGCGCGAGCCGCGTGTCCGCCCCGACCCGCGTCGCCGCCACGACGATCCGCCCGCCGGCGTTGACGGTCGCCCCGGTGACGGTGTCCCCGACGCCGACGTCCACCGGCACCGACTCGCCGGTCAGCAGGGACGCGTCCACCGCGGAGGCGCCCTCGACGACGGTGCCGTCGGTCGCGATCTTCTCCCCGGGCCGTACGACGAACCGGTCCCCGACCGCCAGCCGGTCGGCCGGAATCCGCACCTCGCGCCCGTCCCGCAGCACGGAGACGTCCTTGGCGCCCAGCTCCATGAGCGCCCGGAGCGCGGCCCCCGCCCGGCGCTTGGCGCGGGCTTCCAGGTACCGGCCGAGCAGGAGGAAGGCGACGACCCCGGCGGCCACTTCGAGGTAGATCGTGGAGGCGCCGTCCATCCCGCCGACGGTGAACTCGAACCGCTCGCGCATGCCCGGCATCCCGGCGTCCCCGAAGAACAGCGCCCACAGCGACCACCCGAAGGCGGCGAGGGTCCCGACGGAGACGAGGGTGTCCATGGTGGCCGCCGCGTGCCTCGCGTTCGTCCAGGCGGCCCGGTGGAACGGCCATCCGCCCCAGACGGCGACGGGCGAGGCGAGCGTGAGCGCGAGCCACTGCCAGTTGTCGAACTGGAGGGCGGGGACCATGGAGAGCAGGACCACGGGGACGGCCAGCAGGGCGGAGACGAGGAGCCGCTGCCGCAGGGAGTCCAGCTCGGGATCTGCCGGTGTCTCCTCCGCGACGGGCGGCGCGGGTTCCTCGGCCGTGTACCCGGTCTTCACGACGGTCGCGATCAGATCGGCGACCTCGACCCCGGCGGGGTAGCTGACCCTGGCCTTCTCGGTCGCGTAGTTGACGGTGGCGCTGACCCCGTCCATCCGATTGAGCTTCTTCTCGACGCGGGCCGCGCAGGAGGCGCAGGTCATCCCGCCGATGACGAGCTCGACTTCGGAAGCTATGAGGGAGGCCATGTGCAAACTCCGGCGAGGTGATCAGGGGCGCGGGGCTGTGCCGATATGCGGCTCCGCCGCGTGGGCGCGACGAGCCACAGCGGGCCGTCAGTCGCCCGACAACCTGCTGTGGCACTTCATGAGGCGTTTCTCAGGCCTTGCCGACAAGCTCGAACCCCGCCTCGTCCACAGCGGCGCGTACCGCCTCCTCGTCCAGCGGCGCCGAGGACACCACCGTCACCTCGCCGCTGGAAGCGACCGCCTTCACCGAGCTGACCCCGTCGAGCTCGGAGATCTCACCGGAGACGGCGCCTTCGCAGTGCCCGCAGCTCATCCCGCTCACCTTGTAGACAGCGGTGACGGAACCCGTGGTGTCGGTCTGGGCAGTCATGTCGTTCTCCTCATGGAGGCGTGTGGGGCTGATGGAGCACAGCCTATACCCCTAGGGGGTATTTCTCCAAGAAGGGTCCCGCCAGGCCAGCGACCGCACCCACGTGACCCCGATCAACGAGACGAACACCATCAGCGCCACGGAGATCACCGTGAAGAGGTGTTGCTGCTGGTCGGTGGGGTCCGGCAGATACCCCTGCGCGAACAGCCCCTTGTCCAGCCGCGTGCTGTCCAGCCGTGCCACCAGCCAGAGCGCGATCCCATGGGTCGAGTCCCACAATGAGTGCAGCAACGAGACGCCGAGATACGTTCCGACGACCGCGCCGGTGAACCGGAACCGCCCGCTCGGCAGCCGGCGGCTCAGCAGGACCCCGCCGACGATCGCCGTCCACAGGCCGTGTCCGAAGGGGGCGAGTACCCCGCGCAGCATCTCCGTCTCCAGCAGGGCCCGCAGATCGATGCCCTTCGTGGTGACGGCCGCGTTGAAGGCGTACCCGGCGCTCTCCAGGGCGGCGAACCCGAAGCCGACCGTGGCGCCGAGCACCAGGCCGGCCCGCGTCCCGCGCAGCCGTGGCTGTCCTCGCAGCACGAACATCAGCGCGCCGAGCTTCACGGCCTCCTCGATGAGGCCGACGCCGACGAACATCCACAGGGACGGGTGCAGCAGGTAGTACTCCATCACCGACGCGCCCAGCACCCCCAGCGTGCCGCCGGTCAGGAAGCAGCCGAGGATCACGCTGACCCCGAGATCACGGCCGTGCCGCTCGAACGCCCACAGCACGAAGGTCACCGGCACCAGGAAGCTGCCGAGCAGGATCAGCGTCGGCAGCAGCGTGGTGTTCCGCGTCGCGTACGTCACGACCGCGGTCAGCATCCACAGCGCGAGCCCGCCGAACAGACAGTGCCGCCACAGTCCCGCGCGGATCTGCGGATACGTCGGCGGCGGCTTCTGCGGTCCGGGGATGCGGGCCCGCGGTGTGCCCGGCGACGGCGAGTAGGTCACGGCAAATCCCCTCGTACTGGTGCAGGGCGGATTTACCGGAACCCTAAGCCCCGGGAGTGGCCCGGGACGCCCGTACTGGGCTGGGCGGGCTACGGAGTCGCCGGGACGCCGAGGGTTGTGCGCGAGGGGCATGAACGGTTCGGATGGAGCGAAGGGGAAGTGGAACTCCCCAGGGGCGCGGGGAACCGCGCGACCGGCCACGACGCACCCGCACACGAAAACGGCGAGGGGACGGCAGATGCGAGCGGTTCTGTACAAGCACTACGGCGAACCGATGGAGGTGCACGAGGTCCCCGACCCCCACCCCGCGGACCACGGAGTCGTCGTCCGCGTGGAAGCCACCGGCCTCTGCCGAAGCGACTGGCACGGCTGGCAGGGCCACGACCCCGACATCGCCCTCCCTCACGTGCCGGGCCACGAACTCGCCGGCACGGTCGAGACAGTCGGCCCCGGCGTGCGGAACTGGCACCCCGGCGACCGGGTGACCGTCCCCTTCGTCTGCGCCTGCGGCACCTGCCCGTCCTGCAAGGCCGGCGACCACCAGATCTGCGAGCGGCAGACCCAGCCCGGCTTCACCCACTGGGGCTCGTTCGCCCAGTACGTCGCACTGGACCACGCGGACGTGAACCTGGTGGCGGTACCGCAGGACATGGCCTTCGGCACGGCCGCGGCCCTGGGCTGCCGGTTCGCCACGGCGTTCCGCGCGGTGGTCCAGCAGGGCAGGGCCGCCGCGGGGGAGTGGGTCGCGGTGCACGGCTGCGGCGGAGTGGGCCTGTCCGCGGTGATGATCGCGGCGGCCGCCGGGGCCCGGGTGGTGGCCGTGGACGTGTCGCCCCAAGCCCTGGAACTGGCGAGGAGGTTCGGGGCGGCGGAGTGCGTGGACGCGACCGGCACGCAGGACACCGCGGCGGCGATCCGCGACCTGACCGGCGGCGGCGCCCACCTCTCCCTGGACGCCCTCGGCTCCCCGGCGACCTGCGCGGCCTCGGTGCACTCCCTGCGCCGGCGCGGCCGTCACCTCCAGGTGGGCCTGCTGCCCTCGCCGGACGGCACCACCCCGGTCCCGATGGCCCGCGCCATCGCCCTGGAGCTGGAGCTGCTCGGCAGCCACGGCATGGCCGCGCACACCTACCCGCCGATGCTGGAGCTGGTCCGGGCGGGCGTGCTGCGCCCCGACCAGCTGGTGACCAGCACCATCTCGCTGGACGCGGTGCCGGATGCCCTCGCGGCGATGGGCACGGCCCCCGGAGCGGGGGTGACCGTCATCGAGCCCTGGGGCTGAGGGAGCCGGGGGAGCCGAGCGCGGCCCGGTCGCGGTCGAGGAGGCCCGTCACCACCCGGTCCACCCACACACCGTCCCGCGGATCGGCCTCCCGCCGCACCCCTCCGACCACGAACCCGGCCTTCTCGTGGACCCGCAGGGCCCGGGAGTTGAAGCCGTGGACCTCCGACTCGATCCGGTGCGGGCCGAGCCGCTCGCATCCGTACCCGACGATCAGCCGGGCGGCCTCGCCGACGAGTTCACCGGTGGCCCGGCCGGTGACGGCGAGGTCGCTCATGGGGCGACTGCGGCTCCGAGGGCCCGCGCATGCCACGCGGGCCCCCGGGTCCGTCACACGAACCGGCCGTCAGTCCTCTCTTCGCCCCCGGTTGCCCGGCCGGGACGCGACCCAGGTCCGCACGGTGTCCGCGTACCAGAAGGGCTTGCCGCCCTCGACGTGGTCGGGCGGTGGCAGCAGCCCGTGCTTGCGGTACGACCGCACGGTGTCCGGCTGCACACGGATGTGCGCCGCGATCTCCTTGTACGACCAGAGCCTTCGGTCGGTCATGTGGTGCACCTCCTCGCGCGCACCGCGGCGCCGGCCGGGAACGGCCGTCGGGGGTACCGGGCGCTGCGCTGGCGATCACAAAGCCTGTGCCCCGTCAACGACACGCGGTGACCGTCGGTCAGTGCCTGTGCACCGGGTGTGACGTGGAACCCGCGTACGCGCGACATGCGTGACACGAAGGGGGAGTTTGTGACAGAGGTGACGCAAAGGCGCACGCGGGCGCGAGGGCGCGGCGCGTTGACAGGGGGCCGCCGGGGATCACCCGGCCGCCGCCGTCACCACAGGGCGGCGTGGCCGCGAACGGCGACCGCGGGGCCCGCCGCGACCGCGGCACCTGCCCCGCGGCCGGAAAACTACGCCCCGCAGGACCGCAGGAACGCCCGAGTCCGCTGAGCGATGGGCAACGGCTTGTCCGGCTCGCACGGATACATGTCCTGCTCGACGATCGCGAACAGATCCACGTCCAGCTTCTGCGCGGCCTCCAGCACGGGACCCAGCGCCGGCACACCGGACGGCGGCTCGCACATCACGCCCTGGGCCACGGCGGGCCCGAACGGCGTCCCCTTGGCCCGCACGTCGGCCAGGATCTCCGGGTCCACCTGCTTCAGGTGCAGGTACCCGATCCGGGACCCGTACGTCTCGATCAGCTTGACGCTGTCCCCGCCGCAGTACGCGTAGTGCCCGGTGTCCAGGCACAGTGACACGAGGGAGGAGTCCGTCGCGTCCAGGAACCGGACCACGTTCTCCTCGCTGTCGATGTGGGTGTCGGCGTGCGGGTGGACGACGATCTGAAGGCCGTACTCCTCCTTCACTCGCTGCCCGAGCCGCTCGGTCAGCGAGCCGAGGTTGCGCCACTGCTCGGGCGTGAGCGTGTCGGACTCCAGCACCTCGCCGGTCTTGTCGTCCCGCCAGAACGACGGGATCACGACCAGGTGCTTCGCGCCCATCGCCTGCGCGAGCACCGCGTTGTCGGCGACGTGCGCCCAGGTCTTCTCCCAGACGGCCTCGCCGTGGTGCAGCCCGGTGAAGACGGTGCCGGCCGACACCTTCAGGCCCCGCCGGTCCACCTCCTCGGTGAGCACCGCGGGATCGGTCGGCAGGTACCCGTACGGCCCCAGCTCGATCCACTCGTAACCGGAGTCGGCGACCTCGTCGAGGAACCGCTGCCAGGGGACCTGCTGGGGGTCGTCGGGGAACCACACACCCCAGGAGTCGGGAGCCGACCCGATCCGGATGCGGGACAGTGAGGGCTGAGGTGCGGGCGCTGTCATGCCGGTCAGCTTCCGTTCGGACAGCAAGCGCTGTCAAGGTCTCGTCCGAATGTCTGGACAAAACATTGACAGGGCTCGTCGTACGGGGCTACAAACGCCGGGAGAGCCGTGACGAAGGGAAGCCGATGGCGTACGACCTGATCACCATGGGGCGGATCGGTGTGGACCTGTATCCACTCCAGACCGGTGTCCCGCTGCCGCAGGTGACGTCCTTCGGCAAGTTCCTCGGAGGGTCGGCGACGAACGTCGCGGTCGCCGCGTCCCGCCTGGGACGACGGACCGCGGTGATCACCCGCACCGGGGACGACCCGTTCGGCGTCTACCTGCACGAGGCCCTCCAGGGCTTCGGCGTGGACGACCGCTGGGTGACCCCGGTCCCGGGCCTGCCGACCCCGGTGACCTTCTGCGAGGTCTTCCCGCCGGACGACTTCCCGCTGTACTTCTACCGGCAGCCCAAGGCCCCGGACCTGGAGATCGACGCCCACGAGCTGGACCTCGACGCGATCCACGGGACGAGCGTCTTCTGGGTCACCGGCACCGGCCTGAGCGAGGAGCCCAGCCGTACGGCGACCCTTGCGGCCCTCGCCCACCGGGCCAAGGCCGGCACCACGGTCTTCGACCTGGACTGGCGCCCGATGTTCTGGAGCGACCCGGCCGCGGCCCGCCCCTTCTACGAGGAGGCCCTGCGCCACACCACCGTCGCCGTCGGCAACCTCGACGAGGTCGAGGTCGCCACCGGGGTGCGCAAGCCCCGCGAGGCGGCCCAGGCGCTGCTGGACGCCGGTGTCGAACTCGCGGTCGTCAAGCAGGGCCCCAAGGGTGTCCTCGCCGTCGACAGCAAGGGCAACGAGGCCGAGGTCCCGCCCCTGCCGGTGAACGTCCTCAACGGCCTCGGCGCCGGTGACGCCTTCGGCGGCTCCCTCGTCCACGGCCTCCTCGAAGGCTGGGACCTGGAGAAGATCATGCGCCACGCCAACGCGGCCGGCGCCATCGTCGCCTCCCGCCTGGAGTGCAGCTCGGCCATGCCGACGACCGACGAGATCGAGAGCGCGATCGCGGCGGGAGCGGTCAAGTGAGCGTCGACATCGCGGAACTCGTCCGCCTGCGCGCCGAACGCCCCGAGGCGATCGCCGAGGCCGCCGCCCGCCGTACTCGCAGGTCACTGCTGAACGACAGCGGCCGGCTGATGATCGTCGCCGCCGACCACCCCGCCCGGGGCGCGCTCGGCGTCGGCGGCAACCGCATGGCCATGGCCAACCGCGCCGACCTGCTGGAGCGCCTGGTCCTCGCCCTGTCCCGCCCCGGCGTGGACGGCGTCCTCGCCACCGCCGACATCCTGGACGACCTGCTGCTGCTCGGTGCCCTCGACGGCAAGGTCGTCATGGGCTCCATGAACCGCGGCGGCCTCCAGGGCGCGAGCTTCGAGCTGGACGACCGCTTCACAGGACACCGCCCCGAGGACATCGAGCGCCTCGGCTTCGACGCGGGCAAGCTGCTGCTGCGCATCGACTACGACGACCCGGGCTCCCTCACCACGATGGAGTCCACGGCCCGCGCGATCGACGACATGGCCGCGCGCCGACTCCCGCTCTTCGTCGAGCCGTTCATCAGCTCGCGCACCACCGAGGGCAAGGTCAGGAACGACCTCTCCGCCGAGGCCGTCACCAAGTCGATCGCCATCGCCTCGGGCCTGGGCGGCAGTTCGGCCTACACCTGGCTCAAGGTCCCGGTCTGCGACAACCCGGACGACATGGGCGAGGTCATGGCCGCCTCCACGCTGCCCGCCGTGCTGCTGGGCGGCGAGGTCGGCGACGACCAGGACGGCGCGTACGAGAAGTGGCGCGGCGCCCTCCAACTCCCCACCGTGCGCGGCCTGGTGGTCGGCCGCTCGCTGCTGTACCCGGCGGACGGCGACGTGGCCGCCGCCGTGGACACCGCCGTCGGACTGCTGTGAGGGCCGCATGAGCAACGACCTGTACGTCGCCAAGGGTGCCTCCGCCAACGCCCAGTACACGGTGGACATCGACCCCAAGCGGGCCGGCTGGGCCCACAGCAGCCTGCGCATCGTCGAGCTCGCCCCCGGCGGCACCCACACCTTCACCTCCGGTGACAGCGAGTGGATCGTGCTTCCGCTGGAGGGCGCCTGTACCGTCCACGTAGGTACCGAAGAGTTCCAACTCCTGGGTCGGGAAAGCGTGTTCGCCGGAGTCTCGGACTTCGCGTACGTGCCCCGGGACGCCCAGGCATCGATCGCCTCCGGCGCGGGAGGCCGCTTCGCCCTGGCAGGAGCGAAGTGCGAGCGACGACTCCCCGCCCGCTACGGCCCCGCGCCGGAGGTCCCCGTCGAAGACCGCGGCAGCGGCACCCAGTTGCGGCACGTCCGCAACTTCGCCTCCGCCGACGCCTTCGACTGCGACAAGCTCATCGCCGTCGAGGTCATCACCCCCGGCGGCAACTGGTCCTCCTACCCGCCGCACAAGCACGACGAGCACCGGCCGGGCGTGGAAGCCGAGTTGGAGGAGATCTACTACTTCGAGATCGACGGCCCGAACGGTTTCGGCTATCAGCGCGTATCTCCCTCCCGTGAGGGCGGTTCCGACGTCCTCGCCGAGGTCCGCTCCGGCGACGCCGTCCTCGTCCCCGACGGATGGCACGGCCCGTCCATCGCCCAGCCCGGCCACGACATGTACTACCTGAACGTCATGGCGGGACCGGGTGAGACACGGGAGTGGCGGATCTGCTTCCACCCGGACCACACCGAGGGGTACCGATGACGATCCGCCTGACCGTCGCGCAAGCGCTGGTCCGCTTCCTCGCCGCGCAGTACACCGAACGCGACGGCGTACGGCAGCGCTCGATCGCCGCGACCTGGGGAATCTTCGGCCACGGCAACGTGGCCGGGCTCGGCCAGGCGCTCGTCGAGTACGGCGACGACATGCCCTTCCACCAGGGCCGCAACGAGCAGTCCATGGTCCACGCGGCCGTGGGCTACGCGCGTCAGTCGAACCGCCTCTCCGCGCACGCGGTGACGACGTCCATCGGCCCCGGCGCGACCAACCTGGTCACCGGCGCCGCCCTCGCCACGATCAACCACCTCCCGGTCCTGCTCCTGCCCGGCGACATCTTCGCCACCCGCGTCGCCGACCCGGTCCTCCAGCAGCTCGAAGTCCCGTACGCGGGCGACATCAGCGTCAACGACAGCCTCCGCCCGGTGTCCAAGTACTTCGACCGCGTGACGCGACCGGAAGCCCTGATCCCGGCCGCCCTCCAGGCGATGCGCGTCCTCACCGACCCCGTCGAGACGGGTGCCGTGACCCTGGCGCTCCCGCAGGACGTCCAGGCCGAGGCGTACGACTGGCCCGAGGAGTTCTTCGCCGAGCGCACCTGGGCCGTACGGCGTCCGGGCGCCGACCCGGCCGAACTCGCCGAGGCCGTCCAGGCGATCCGCGCCGCCCGCCGCCCCGTCGTCGTGGCCGGCGGCGGAGTCCACCACAGCCGCGCCGAAGAGGCCTTGGCCGAGTTCGCGGCCGCCACCGGCATCCCCGTCGCCTCCACCCAGGCCGGCAAGGGCTCCCTGCGCCACGACCACCCCCAGGACGTCGGCGGCGTCGGCCACACCGGCACCGCCACCGCCAACGAACTCGCCCGCCAGGCCGACCTGGTGATCGGCGTCGGCACCCGGTACACCGACTTCACGACGGCCTCCGGCACCCTCTTCGCCGGCGAGGGCGTCCGCTTCCTCAACCTCAACATCGCGCCCTACGACGGCCACAAGCTCGCCGGCCTGCCCCTGGTCGCGGACGCCCGTGGCGCCCTCCAGGAACTCACCGAGGCCCTGCGCGCCCACCGCGTCCCCGGGGCGTACGTCGACGAGTACACGCTGGACAAGGAGCGCTGGGAGCAGCGCGTCGACGCCTGCTACGAGTCCGACGAGCCCGACATCAGGCCGACCCAGCCCCAGGTCCTCGGCGCGCTGGACGCCCTCGTCGACGAGTCCGACGTGGTCATCAACGCGGCCGGCTCCCTCCCCGGCGACCTGCACAAGCTGTGGCGCGCCCGGTCGAGGGACCAGTACCACCTGGAGTACGGCTACTCCTGCATGGGCTACGAGATCCCGGCCGCCATCGGTGTGAAGATGGCCGCCCCCGACCGCAACGTCTGGGCGCTGGTCGGCGACGGCACGTACCTGATGATGCCGACGGAGATCGTCACGGCCGTACAGGAGGGCATCGCCATCAAGCTCCTCCTGATCCAGAACCACGGCTACGCCTCCATCGGCGGCCTCTCCGAGACGGTCGGCGGCGAGCGGTTCGGGACCGCCTACCGCTACCAGTCCGACGACGGCACCTACACGGGCGCCCCGCTCCCCGTCGACCTGGCCGCCAACGTGGCCAGCCTCGGTATGCGCGTGCTGCGCGCGAAGACCGTACGAGACCTCCGCGCCGCACTCGAAGAGGCGCGGGCATCCGACACTCCCACATGTGTCTACGTCGAGACCGAAACGGCAGACACAGTGTCGGGCGCGCCTCCGGCGCAGGCCTGGTGGGATGTTCCTGTGGCCGCGACCGCGACGCGCGCGTCCGCGGTGAAGGCCCGTGAGCTGTACGAACGGCACGTCTCTACCCGACGCCGCCATCTGTGAAGGAGTACTCGGTCATGACGAAGATCGTCAACCACTGGATCGGCGGCAAGACCGTCGAAGGCGCGTCGGGGAACTACGGGCCGGTCACCGACCCGGCCACCGGCGCGGTCACCACCAAGGTCGCGTTCGCCTCCGTGGAGGAGGTGGACTCCGCGGTAGCCGCCGCCAAGGACGCGTTCCAGACCTGGGGCACCTCCTCGCTCGCCAAGCGGACCACCATCCTCTTCAAGTTCCGGGCCCTCCTTGAGGCGAACCGGGACGCGATCGCCGAGCTGATCACCGCCGAGCACGGCAAGGTGCACAGCGACGCGCTCGGCGAGGTCGCGCGCGGCCTGGAGATCGTGGACCTGGCGTGCGGGATCACCGTGCAGCTGAAGGGCGAGCTGTCGACGGAGGTGGCGAGCCGCGTCGACGTCTCGTCCATCCGCCAGCCGCTCGGTGTCGTCGCGGGCATCACGCCGTTCAACTTCCCGGCCATGGTGCCGATGTGGATGTTCCCGATCGCCATCGCGACCGGCAACACCTTCGTGCTCAAGCCGTCCGAGAAGGACCCGTCGGCCTCCCTGAAGATCGCCGAGCTGCTCGCCGAGGCGGGCCTGCCCGACGGCGTCTTCAACGTCGTACACGGTGACAAGGTGGCCGTCGACCGCCTCCTGGAGCACCCGGACGTCAAGGCCGTCTCCTTCGTCGGCTCGACCCCGATCGCCCGCTACATCCACACCACCGCCTCCGCCAACGGCAAGCGCGTGCAGGCCCTGGGCGGCGCCAAGAACCACATGCTGGTCCTCCCGGACGCCGACCTGGACGCGGCGGCGGACGCGGCCGTGTCCGCGGCCTACGGCTCGGCGGGCGAGCGCTGCATGGCCATCTCGGCTGTCGTCGCGGTCGGTTCGATCGGCGACGAGCTCGTCGAGAAGATCCGCGAGCGCGCCGAGAAGATCAAGATCGGCCCCGGCAACGACCCGACCTCCGAGATGGGCCCGCTCATCACGAAGGTGCACCGCGACAAGGTGGCGTCCTACGTCACGGGCGCGGCGGCCGAGGGCTGCGAGGTCGTCCTGGACGGCTCCGGCTACACGGTCGAGGGCTTCGAGGACGGTCACTGGATCGGGATCTCGCTCCTCGACAAGGTCCCGACCACGGCGAAGGCGTACCAGGACGAGATCTTCGGCCCGGTCCTGACAGTCCTGCGCGTCGACACCTACGACGAGGGCATCGCCCTGATCAACGCCTCGCCGTTCGGCAACGGCACCGCGATCTTCACCCGGGACGGCGGCGCCGCCCGCCGCTTCCAGCTGGAGGTCGAGGCCGGCATGGTCGGCGTCAACGTCCCGATCCCGGTCCCCGTCGGCTACCACAGCTTCGGCGGCTGGAAGGACAGCCTCTTCGGCGACCACCACATCTACGGCAACGACGGCACGCACTTCTACACCCGCGGCAAGGTCGTCACCACCCGCTGGCCCGACCCGGCCGACGGCCCCTCCGGCGTCGACCTGGGCTTCCCGCGCAACCACTGAGGTTTTTTCCGCCGGTGCCCTGCGGTTCCCGCAGGGCACCGAAGCGCGGCAGTGACAGCCGGTTCCTGACGTAAACGGCAATCCAATGGCCCTCTCGCCACGAAATCCGTAGCAGGAGGGCCATTGACGTGCTGGTTTCGTCAGGGTTGCATGCAGCACCATGACCGACACCCTCCGCCCCGCCGACAATGCCGTCGCCCAGGCTCCGGAGCACGGCCCCGCCCAGCTGAAGCGCTCCATCGGCGTGGTCGGCGGCACCCTCCTCACCCTGTCCTGCGTGACCCCGGCCTCGACCCTCTTCGTGGTCGTCCCCGACCTCTTCGGCACGCTCGGCACCGCCACCGCCCTGACGATCGCGATCGGCTCGCTGCTCTGTATTGCCGTGGCGTTCTGCTACTCGGAGCTGGGCACCCTCATCCCCAGCGCGGGCGGCGAGTACGCGATGGTCTCCACGCTCGCCGGACGACTCGCGGGCTGGCTCGTCTTCGTGCTGTCCCTCCTGGTCGTCATGATCGTCCCGCCGGTGATCGCGATGGGCACGGCGGACTACCTGGCCCCGGTCATCCACCTGAACTCCTCGCTGGCCGGCGCCGGAGTCATGCTCCTGGCCACCCTCGCCGGCCTCCTCGACCTGCGCGCCAACGCCTGGATCACCGGCATCTTCCTGGTCCTGGAGGTGATCGCCGCGGCCGTGGTGGCACTCCTGGGCTTCACCCACGCGGAACGCGGCCCCGGCAGCCTCCTCTCCATGCAGGTGGCGGGCGCGCACGGCGAGACGGACACGGTGACGGCCATGCTGGTGGTCTCCGGTCTGGCCATCGCCCTCTTCGTCACCCAGGGCTTCTCGACGGCCGTCTACCTCTCCGAGGAACTGGAGAACCCCCGCCGCAACGTGGCCCGCACGGTCCTGGCCACCCTCGCCATCTCCACCGTGATCATCCTGGTCCCGGTCGCCGCGATCACCATGGGCGCCTCCGACCTGACCGCACTGACCGGCGGCGACATCAGCACCATGGTCACGGCCTGGTCCAACTCCGCGGTCGGCACCTTCGTCAGCCTCTGCGTCGCCCTCGCGATCATCAACGCGGGCATCGTCATGGTCATCCAGAACTCCCGGGTCCTCTTCGCCTCGGCGCGGGACAAGGCCTGGCCCGCCCCGATCAACCACGCCTTCACCCGGCTCGGCCGCTTCGGCAGCCCGTGGGTGGCCACCCTGGCGGTAGGAGTCCCGGGCGCGGCCCTGTGTTTCGTGAACCTCGACACGTTGTACGGCGTGACGGGCGTCTCGGTGACGGGCATGTACCTCCTGGTCGCGGTCGCCGGCCTCCTCTCCCGCCGCAACCACCACCAGCACACCCCGGCCTGGCGCATGCCTTTGTGGCCCGCGATGCCGATCCTTCTGATCGCGGTCCTGACGTACGTCCTGTCCCAGCAGGAGCCGGAGTACCTGCTGTGGACGGGAGGGATAACGGCAGCAGCCACCCTGTACTGGGCCCTGTACCTCCGCCCGCGAGCGGAAACAAGGTGGCTCGTCTCGATTCCGGACGTGTGAGAACTCAGGGGCGCGGGGCTGTATCGATTTGCGGCTCCGCCGCGTGGGCGCGACCAGCCACAACGCACCCGCACACGGCCATGAAGAGGACGCACCACCCCCGTAGCCGTACCGCACCTGCTGTACGCCCCACAGCCCCCTCCACCCCCAGGATGGCGACGAGTTCAGCCCTCGGTCGACAAGTAGACGACAGCTTCACCCCGTACCGTTGAATCATGGATCTTCGACGCCTCCGGAGGCCACGGTGGATCGCCGCCGCGGCCTCCGTCGTCGTGCTCGCCGCAGCCGGGACATGGACGGCCGCCGCCTCTGACGACCCACCCCCGGTGCACCGCGCGGACCAGATCATGTCGATCGACGGCGTCCGCATAGACACCTCGTACTTCACGACCACCGGCACCGAAAGGCGCCCCGCGGTCCTCATAGGCCACGGCTTCGGCGGCAGCAAGAACGACGTCCGCAAGCAGGCCGAGGACCTGGCCAGAGACGGCTACGCGGTCCTCACCTGGTCCGCGAGAGGCTTCGGCAGGTCGACCGGCAAGGTCGGCCTCAACGACCCCGAGGGCGAGGTCGCCGACGTCTCCAAGCTCATCGACTGGCTCGCCGAGCAGCCCCAGGTCCAGCTCGACAAGCCCGGCGACCCCCGGGTCGGCGTGACCGGCGCGAGCTACGGCGGCGCGATCTCCCTCCTCGCCGCGGGCCACGACAGCCGCGTGGACGCCATCGCCCCCGCGATCACGTACTGGAACCTCTCGGACGCCCTGTTCCCGAACGGCGTCTTCAAGAAGCTCTGGGCCGGCATCTTCGTCAACTCCGCGGGCGGCTGCGACAAGTTCGAGCCCCAGATCTGCGCGATGTACGAGCGCGTGGCCGAGTCCGGCACCCCGGACGCGCAGGCCGAGAAGATGCTGGAGGAGCGTTCCCCGTCCGCCGTGGCGAAGGACATCAAGGTCCCGACCCTTCTGATGCAGGGCCAGACGGACTCCCTCTTCCCGCTGAACCAGGCCGACGCCGCCGCGAAGGCGATCCGCGCCAACGGCGCCCCCGTCGACGTCGACTGGATCGCGGGCGGCCATGACGGCGGCGACATGGAGACGGGCCGCATCCAGGGCCGTGTGGCCGACTGGTTCGACCGCTACCTCAAGGACGACAAGACCGCCGACACCGGCCCGGCCTTCCGCGTCACCCGCACCCTCGGCACCGGCTCGGGCGACGGCGAACCCCGCCTCACCGGCGTCACCGCGGACAAGTACCCCGGCCTGGAGAGCGACGAGCACAAGGTCGAACTCACCGGCCGCGAACAGGACTTCACCAACCCGGCGGGGGCCAGTCCGCCCGCCGTCTCGGCCCTCCCCGGCCTCGGAAGCGCGGGTGGCCTCTCCCAGCTCTCCTCCCTCGGCATCGGGGTCTCCCTCGACTTCCCGGGCCAGTACGCAGCCTTCGAGTCCGCCCCGGTCAGGGACGACCTCCAGATCACCGGCTCACCCACCGTCACCGTCCACGTGAAGTCGACCAGCGACGACGCCGTCCTCTTCGCCAAGGTCTACGACGTGGGCCCGAACGGTCAGCAGACCCTTCCCTCCCAACTCGTCGAGCCGATCAGGGTCGAGGGCGCGAAAGCCGGCAAGGACGTCACGATCACCCTCCCGGCGATCGACCACGAGATCGACGACGGCCACCGCCTCAAGCTGGTCCTCGCCTCCACGGACCTCGGCTACGCGTCCCCGACCACCCCGGCGACGTACACCGTCTCCCTGAAGGGCGACCTCCAAGTCCCCACCGCCCTCAGCGAGAAGAACACCCCGGCCCCGCTGCCCGCGTGGGTCTGGTGGCTGCCCCTGGCCGGCGCGGTCCTCGCCCTGGGCCTCGTGCTGACCGGCCGCCGCCGTACGACGGCCCCCTCGGCCCCCGACCCGGCCCTGGCCGAAGTCCCCCTCCAGATCACCGACTTGAGCAAGCGGTACGCCAAGTCCGCCGACCGATACGCGGTCCGCGACCTGTCGTTCCGCGTCGAGAAGGGCCAGGTCCTCGGTCTCCTGGGCCCGAACGGCGCGGGCAAGACCACCACGCTCCGCATGCTGATGGGCCTGATCAAGCCGGACGGCGGCGAGATCCGCGTCTTCGGCCACGCCATCGCCCCCGGCGCCCCCGTGCTCTCCCGGGTCGGCGCCTTCGTCGAGGGCGCGGGCTTCCTCCCGCACCTGTCGGGCCGGGAGAACCTGGAGCTGTACTGGCAGGCCACCGGCCGTCCGCCCGAGGACGCCCACATGGAGGAGGCGCTGGAGATCGCCGGTCTCGGCGACGCCCTGGCCCGCGCGGTGCGCACCTACTCCCAGGGCATGCGCCAGCGCCTGGCCATCGCCCAGGCCATGCTGGGCCTGCCGGACCTGCTCATCCTCGACGAACCCACCAACGGCCTGGACCCGCCGCAGATCCGCGAGATGCGCGAGGTGATGATCCGCTACGCGGCGGCCGGGCGCACGGTCATCGTCTCCAGCCACCTCCTCTCCGAGGTCGAGCAGTCCTGCACCCACCTCGTGGTCATGGACCACGGCCAGTTGGTCCAGGCGGGCCCGGTCGCCGAGATCGTCGGC
Source organism: Streptomyces sp. SID13726 (assembly GCF_010548375.1). GTDB lineage: Bacteria > Actinomycetota > Actinomycetes > Streptomycetales > Streptomycetaceae > Streptomyces. The sequence continues at coordinate 319,501 of NZ_JAAGLY010000008.1, read as the reverse complement.
TCCGGCGACACCCTCCTGGTCGGCACCGCCGTACCGGTCGAGGAGCCCGTCGTCGAGAAGATCGCGACCCTGCCCGGCGTGGCCTCCGCGGTCACCGCCGACGGCGGGATCCTGGTACGGCTCGACGCCGACGGTTCCGCCCAGCACCTGGTCGCCGAACTGGTCCGCCTGGAGGTCCCCGTGACGTCGGTGGGCCCCCACCGCCGCCTCGAAGACGCCTTCCTCACCCTGATCGGAGACTCCGCATGAGCGGCACGCTGACCGAGCGCGCGGAGGTCGCCGACGGCTACCGCGCGGGCCGCACCCTGCCCCTCCGGGTGGAACTGGCACGGCAGTTGAAGCGCCGCCGCACCCTCGTGATGTACGGCATCCTGGCCGCGCTGCCCTTCGTCCTGCTGATCGCGTTCCAGGTGGGCGGCGGACCGGGCTCGGAGAACAACCAGGTCGGCCTGATGGACACGGCCACCCTGTCCGGGCCGAACTTCGCGGCGGTCAACCTCTTCGCCTCCGCGGGCTTCCTGCTGATCATCCCGGTGGCCCTGTTCTGCGGGGACACGGTCGCCTCGGAGGCCAGCTGGTCCTCCCTGCGCTATCTGCTCGCGGCCCCGGTACCGAGGGCCCGGCTCCTGTGGTCGAAGCTCGTCGTCGGCCTCACCCTGAGCCTCGCCGCGATGATCCTGCTCCCGCTGGTCGCCCTCGCGGTCGGCACCGTCGCCTACGGCTGGGGCCCGCTGCAACTCCCCACCGGCGGCGAGCTGCCGGCGGGCACGGCGGCCCAGCGCCTGCTGATCACGGTGGCGTACATCTTCGTCTCCCAACTGGTCACCGCGGCCCTGGCGTTCTGGCTCTCCACCCGCACCGACGCCCCGCTCGGCGCGGTCGGCGGGGCGGTCGGCCTGACCATCGTCGGCAATGTGCTCGACCAGGTGACGGCCCTCGGCGACTGGCGCGACTTCCTCCCCGCGCACTGGCAGTACGCCTGGCTGGACGCCGTACGGCCGAAGTTGCAGTGGTCCGACATGATCCAGGGCACCTCCCTCTCGATAACGCTGGCCCTGGTGCTGTTCGCCCTGGCCTTCCGGGGTTTCGCCCGCAAGGACGTGGTCTCGTAGGTCAACGGAAGATCACCTACCGGTCTCGACAGCCCTCCTCCGTGCCCCCTTCGATACCCTTCCGCAACGCTCCGTAGCGCACGTTCCGGCCCCCTGGCCCGTCACAGTCGCAGAAGCCGACGTCAACAGCCCCAGGGGGTACGGACGATGGAGCGACAGCGAACACGACAGGTGATGCTCGCCCTCACACTGGCGGGCGGCCTGCTGCTCACCGGCTGTGCCGGGGGCGCGGACGGAAGCAAGGGCAACTCGGACGGATCGAAGGGCGGTTCGTACGGCTCGGCCTTCCCGGCCCCGGACCAGCCCCGCGGCGAACAGGACTCCGACGAGTCCCGCGACGACTACACCACCCCGTCGCCCGACTACCTCTCCACCTTCGCCCTCGACGTCGACACCGCCTCCTACGGCTACGCCCGCCGCACCCTCGCCGAGGGCCGCCGTCCCGACCCCTCGACGATCCGCCCCGAGGAGTTCGTCAACAGCTTCCGCCAGGACTACGACCGCCCCGACGGCAACGGCTTCACGGTCACCGTCGACGGCGCCCGCACCGACCAGGACGACTGGTCCCTGGTCCGCGTCGGCCTGGCCACCAGGAACGCGGCGGACGACGAGGACGAACGCCCGCCCGCCGCCCTGACCTTCGTCATCGACATCTCCGGCTCCATGGCCGAACCCGGCCGCCTCGACCTCGCCCAGCGGTCCCTCGACACCATGACGGAACGCCTGCGCGACGACGACTCGGTCGCCATCGTCACCTTCAGCGACGAGGCCGAGACAGTCCTGCCGATGACCCGCCTCGGCGGCCACCGCGGCAAGGTCCACCGGGCGATCGACGGCCTGGAGCCGACGTACTCCACGAACCTCGGCGCGGGCGTCGAGACCGGCTACGAGACCGCCGTCGACGGCCTGCGCGAGGGCGCCACCAACCGGGTCGTGCTCATCTCCGACGCCCTCGCCAACGACGGCGACACCGACCCCGACTCCATCCTCGACCGCATCGACGGCGCCCGCCGCGAACACGGCATCACCCTCTTCGGCGTCGGCGTCGGCAGCGACTACGGCGACGCCCTGATGGAACGCCTCGCCGACAAGGGCGACGGCCACACGGTGTACGTCTCCGGCGCCGAGGACGCCGAGAAGGTCTTCTGCGAGCAACTCCCGCAGAACATCGACCTCACCGCCCGCGACGCCAAGGCCCAGGTCGCCTTCGACCCGGAGACCGTCCGGCAGTTCCGCCTCATCGGCTACGACGACCGCCGCGTCGCCGACGACGACTTCCGCGACGACCGCGTGGACGGCGGCGAGGTCGGCCCCGGCCACACCGTCACCGCCCTCTACGCGGTCCGCACCAAGCCCGGCGCGGAAGGCCACCTGGCCACCGCGACCGTCCGCTGGCAGGACCCCAAGTCCCGTGCCCCGCACGAGAAGTCGGCCGAACTGGAGACCTTCGACGACTCACTGCGGCAGGCGAACCCCCGCTTCCAGGTCGACGCGGTGGCCGCCTACTTCGCCGACGCCCTGCGCGGCAGCTACACAGACAACCGGCTGCCGGGCCGCCCTTCCCTCGGTGAACTCGCCGACTGGGCCGACAAGTTGGGCGACAGCACCGAGGACAGCGCGGTCCGTGAACTCGCCGCCACCATCCGCGAGGCCCGGCACCTCGCGGACTGACGCCGGACCCATTGACCTTTTCTTACTTGCGAGTAAGTTAGCCACCCAGTCGGAGCGGACCGGGGAGCCACCATGGGCGTACGCAGGGATCTGAAGAGGGCGAAACACCTGGCGGGCCGGACCACGGTCGAGGTCGTCAAGGACGAGGGCGGTGTCGTACGGGAAGCCCGCACACCGCCCCTCGCCCCGCCCCCGACCACGGGCAGCATCGCCGACCTCCCCTTCACCAACGCGGCCGAGACCCCCGACGCCGTGGTGCTGCACCGCAAGGAGAAGGAGACCTGGCGGCCCGTCACGGCCGCCGCCTTCGCCCGCGAAGTCACCGCCGTGGCCAAGGGGTTGATCGCCGCCGGGGTCGAACCGGGCGGCCGGGTCGCCGTGATGTCCCGCACCCGCTACGAATGGACGGTCCTGGACTTCGCCATCTGGGCGGCCGGCGCCCAGACCGTCCCGGTCTACGCCACCTCCTCCGCCGAGCAGGTCGAGTGGATCGTCCGCGACTCGGGCGCCCGGCACGTGGTGACCGAGAACGTCGAGAACGCGGCCACGGTCACCACCGGCACCGCGCACCACCAAGTCAAGCCCCGCATCTGGCAGTTGGACTCAGCGGCGCTCGACGAACTGACCGCCCTCGGCCACGACCTCCCCGACGAGGAGGTCACCAAGCGCCGCGCCGCCCTGACCCCCGACACCATCGCCACGATCTGCTACACCTCCGGCACCACCGGACGCCCCAAGGGCTGCGTCCTCACCCACGCCAACCTGCACGCCGAGGCCGCCAACACCGTCGAACTGCTGCACCCCATCTTCAAGGAGGTCACCGACCAGACCGCCTCCACGCTCCTCTTCCTCCCGCTCGCCCACATCATGGGCCGCACCCTCCAGATCGCCTGTCTGATGGCCCGCATCGAGATCGGCCACTGCCCGAGCATCAACCCCGACGAACTGCGGCCCGCGCTCAAGGAGTTCCGCCCGACCTTCCTCGTCGGCGTCCCGTACCTCTTCGAGAAGATCCACGCCACCGGCCGCGCCACCGCCGAGAAGATGGGCCGCGCCGCCTCCTTCGACCGCGCCCACCGCATCGGCGTCCGCTTCGGCGAGGCCTACCTCGACAGGTTCCTGGGCCGCGGCAAGGGCCCGGGCCCCGGCCTCTACGCCGCCTGGGGCCTGTACGACCTGCTCGTGTACCGCAGGGTCCGCAAGGAACTCGGCGGCCGCATGCGCTACGCCATCAGCGGCGGCTCACCCCTGGACCGCGAGCTCAACCTGTTCTTCTCCGCGGCCGGCATCATCATCTACGAGGGCTACGGCCTCACCGAGACCAGCGCCGCCGCCACCATCGTCCCGCCGCTGAGCCCCCGCCCCGGCACGGTCGGGCAGCCGATCCCCGGCACCTCGATCCGTATCGCCGAGGACGGCGAGGTCCTCATCAAGGGCGGGGTCGTCTTCGGCGCCTACTGGAACAACCCGGAGGCCACCGACGCCGTCCTGAGGGACGACTGGTTCGCCACCGGCGACCTCGGCGCGCTCGACGAGGACGGCTACCTCACCATCACCGGCCGCAAGAAGGACCTCCTCGTCACCTCGGGCGGCAAGAACGTCTCCCCGGCGGTCCTGGAGGACCGGCTGCGCAGCCAGGCGCCGGTCGGCCAGTGCCTGGTCGTCGGCGACAACCGCCCCTTCGTCGCCGCCCTGATCACCCTCGACCCCGAGGCGATGACCCACTGGCTGTCCGTCCGCAAGCTGCCCGCCGACACCCCGCACGCCGAACTCGCCCGCGACGAACGGCTCCGCGCCGACATCCAGAAGGCCGTCGACCACGCCAACGCGGCCGTCTCCCGCGCCGAGTCGATCCGTGCCTTCCGGCTGATCGAGGGGGAGTTCACCGAGGACAACGGCATGCTCACGCCGTCCCTGAAGGTCAAGCGGCACGCGGTGACGGCGGCGTACACGCAGGAGATCGAGGCGATCTACCGCAAGTGAGCCCCGACGGCACGCGAAACGGCGGGTCACCGGAGAACCGGTGACCCGCCGTTTCGGCGGAGCGGGGCGGCTCAGCTACCGGCGGAGCCGTTGCCGGACAGGGCCGAGATGTCGTCCAGGATGTGCGACAGCGGCTCGTCGCCCTTGGCCTGGGTGGAGTTCTCGACACACTGCTGGTTCTGCGGGGCCGACAGGATCGGCACGTCCTGCAGGACGCCGCCGGCGGTGACGCCGACCAGGCCCTGGAGGTTCAGCTTCGCCGGCAGACCGACACAGGGCTTGTTCAGCGAGCCCTGGACCAGCCCGAGCTGCGGGCTCATGTCGCCGAACGTGGCCGAGTTGCCGAACTCCTGCGAGGCGCCGTTGCCACTGGCGGACGTGGTGCCGCTGTCGTTGCCGATGGCGAGCGCCTGGGGGGCGGCCGCGGCCGCGACACCGGCGACGGACGCGGCAACAGCCGCGGTTGCCCACAGCTTCTTCATGTTCATTCCCTTCGAAAAGCGGACTCCGGGGAGGAGCTGCATGATCGTCAACGGTCGAACCCCCGCCGGGGTTGCGCTCTTTGCCCCGATTGGCCCAGCGCGTGCGCGGTCCCCGCGAGCGCCCCTCACCGGCAGGCGTAGGCACTCCCGCGCACGGTGACCGCGCGGGTCATCCGAGGCGGGTCGTACGGCTTCGGATGCGCGCCCGGCCTGAGCAGCGGCCGGTCCTCGCGCAGCTTCGTGAACATCGCGGCCGCCTTCGCCCGGTCCCAGGCCAGCGTCGAACCGATGTCCTGCCGGGTCGGGTTGAACCCGGCCATCGGCACCGTCGCGAACTCCGTGTTCCTCGCCGGCACCTTGTGCAGCGCGGTCGCCAGCTCCACCAGGTCCCGGGCCGTGAAGCCCTGCTCGCCCCGCCCGGACCCGAGCAGGGTGCGCGCCAGCCCGGCCGTCGCCACCGGGTCGGTCAGCAGGTGCTTCGCCTGGAGCCCGCGCAACGCCTGCACGAGGAACCGCTGCTGACGCTGGATCCGCCCGAGGTCGGCCGCCCGGTCCACCTTGCGGGAGCGGACGTACTGGAGCGCCTGTCCACCGCCGAGCCGGTGCTTGCCGGGCTTCAGATCGAGCTTGGTGGCCCGGTCCTTCAGGGGCCGCGCGGTGCACACCTCGACGCCGCCGACCTCGTTCACGGCGTCGATGAAGCGCCGGAAGTCCAGCTGGAGGTAGTGGTCGACGCGCAGCCCGGTCATGGACTCGACGGTGGCCACGGTGAGCCGGGGACCGCCCTCGGCGTACGCGCCGTTGATCTTCGAGGGACGGGCCGGGCGCTTCTTGCCGGTGATCTCGTCGCGGTGGGCCGGGAGGTCGGCGTAGGAGTCGCGCGGCAGTCCGACGACGCTCACCCGGTCCCGGCGGGCCGACACATGGACCACCATCAGGACGTCCGTGCAGTCGCAGGCGAAGCCGCCCGCGTGGAACTCGCGCTTCTCGGCCGCGGAGATGGTGTCCCGGCCGTCGGTGCCCATCAGCAGGATGTTCGTGCCGTGCGCGGCGGGAGCGGCCTCGCCGGGGAGGACGGCGCCTGCGAGCAGCAGGGCGGAGGTCGCCAGGACGACCGAGGAAAGGGTTCTCTTCATCGTCACGCGACGCAACGTAAGCGAGCGGGCCGCCGTTGGTACGGCGGCCCGCTGACGGGGGCTCAGAAACCAGCCCCAGGGCTCATCGGCCCACGGTGAGCGAGAGCTCAGCTACCGGCGGAGCCGTTGCCGGACAGGGCCGAGATGTCGTCCAGGATGTGCGACAGCGGCTCGTCGCCCTTGGCCTGGGTGGAGTTCTCGACACACTGCTGGTTCTGCGGGGCCGACAGGACCGGGACGTCCTGGAGGACACCGACGGCGGCGAGGCCGACGATCCCCTGGAGGTTCGCCTTCGCGGGCAGGCCGATGCAGGGCTTGTTGAGCGAACCCTGGATGAGCGCCATCTGCGGGCTCATGTTGCCGTAGGTGGCCGAGTTGCCGAACGACTGCGAAGCACCGTTGCCGCTGGCCGACGTGGTGCCGTGGTCGTTGCCGATGGCCATGGCGGGGGAGGCGGCACCGACGACGGCCGTGGCGACAGCGGCCGAAGCCAAAACCTTCTTGATCACTTGAGTAGTCCCTTTCTGGAGAAACCCCGTCCACCGGAGCGCTCTGGACAACTGCCCCCGGCCCGCTTGGTTCCTGCCATTCACTCCGATGGCCCACAGGCGACTTTTGTTAACTCCGCGCCGGGTGCGGCCCGTTCGGGTGACGGGTCGAAACCAATCGACGTGCCGCCGGTTGATGCGGAGGCAGGACAGCGCGTCCCGTGCTCCAGGAAAGGAAAGCGAAATGCTGAAGAAGGCAATGGCCGTGGCGGCGGTCGCCGCGTCCGTCGTCGGTGCCTCGGCGGCGGCGGCCCCGCAGGCGCTTGCCATCGGCAACGACGACGGAACGACCTCGGCCAGCGGCAACGGTGCCCAGAGCGCGTTCGGCAACTCCGTGACCAAGGGCGACATGAGCCCGCAGGCCGGGCTCGTGCAGGACTCGGTCAACAAGCTCTGTGTCGGTCTGCCCGTGAAGGCGAACGCCCAGGGTCTCGTCGGTGTCGCCGCGGTCGGCGTCCTCCAGGACGTGCCGGTCCTCTCCGCGCCGCAGAACCAGCAGTGCGCCGAGAACTCCACCCAGGCCAAGGGTGACGAGCCCGCCTCGCACCTCCTGAACGACCTGTCGGTGCTGGCCGGCAACGGTGCGGTCGGCAGCTGATCCGCAGCTGAACCGTGTCGTGAAAATCGCCCGGGCGTTCTGCCCGGGCGATTTTTTTGCTGATGCACCGTCAATTCGCTTTGTTAATAGTCAGGTGAAGCGTTTCACCAAAGGCGTTCGAGTGAATTACCCGACGACACACGTTCCGTAGTTTCCTTCGCTGTCTATCTCTCGTTCTACAGCCTGCAGGTCATGGTGCGAGCCGTTCCGACTGTGCTCGCTCGGTTTCGACCGTCACAGAGGCATGACCGCAGAGAAGGGAAAGCTCATGAAGAAGACCGCTGCTGTCGTCGCGGGCGCGATCATGGCCCTCGGCATGGCCGCCCCGGCCTTCGCCGACGCTGGTGCCGAGGGTGCCGCCATCGGCTCCCCGGGTGTCCTCTCCGGCAACGTCGTCCAGGTCCCGGTCCACGTGCCGGTCAACGTGTGCGGCAACACCGTGAACGTCATCGGGCTGCTCAACCCGGCGTTCGGCAACACCTGCGTCAACGACTGACGACATAGCGCACCAGCCGCCCGGCTGTGCCATGGCCGGCCTCGGACGTCTTCCATTCGTTCGGGGCCGGCTTTTCCCACTTCTACCAGCAGGAAGACAACGAGATTGCGACAGACCCTGGGTAAGGGAATGGTCGCGGCCGCCGCCGCGACGAGCATTCTGTCCCTGTGCGGCAGTCCCGCGATCGCCGACTCGCACGCGGGCGGAACGGCCAAGGACTCGCCGGGCGTGCTCTCCGGCAACAGCGTGCAGGCCCCGCTCGAGGTCCCGGTGAACGCCTGCGGTGACTCCGTGGACGTCATCGCCGCGCTCGACCCGGCGTTCGGCAACTCCTGCGCGAACGGCCCGGCCGCGCACAAGGGCGGCTCCCACGGCTCACCCGGCCACCACGGCGCCTACGGCGGCCGAGGACACGGCTACGGCGACGGCGGTGGCTACGGCGGCGACGACTGCGAGTCCGACGGCGGTTACGGCGGCTACGGCGGTGACTGCGGCGAGGAGACGACCCCGCCGACCAAGCCTCCGCACACGCCTCCGACCAAGCCTCCGCACACGCCTCCGACCAAGCCTCCGCACACGCCTCCGACCAAGCCCCCGCACACCCCGCCGACGAAGCCGCCCCACACGCCTCCGACGAAGCCGCCGACGGGTCCGCCGACCACGCCGCCGACGACGCCGCCCCACACACCGCCGACGGGCCCCCCGACGCCGCCGCCGACGAAGCCCCCGACTTCGCCGCCCACGACCCCGCCCACGATGCCGCCGACGGGTCCGCCCACGTCACCTCCCACGACGCCGCCGACCACTCCGCCGACGAAGCCTCCGACGGGTCCGCCGACGTCGCCTCCGACCGCTCCGCCGACCGGTCCTCCGACGGCACCCCCGACGGGTCCGCCCACGTCACCTCCCACGACGCCCCCGACCACGCCGCCCACCACCCCGCCGCAACTGCCGCACACCGGCAGCAGCGGTGAGGCCATGCTGGCGGCCTCGGGTGCGAGCGCCACGCTGATCGCGGCCGGGGCGATCCTGTACCGCCGGGGCCGAGCCGCGTCCCGCCGGTAGCACCGCCGCCGGGTGCCGGACACTTCCGTCCGGCACCCGCGCCCCCTGGGCCTCAGCGCCGCACCTCAACTCCCCGCTCCGCCCGGCTCCCCGGCACCAGGACCCCCTCCGCGGGCACCCCTTGCCGCAGCCGCAGCCGCCGCCGGACTCCGCGCACCAGTGCCTCCGCCGTGTACGTCGCCCCGTGCACGAAGCGCATCGACGGGCCGTAGCCGGAGGCCGTGATCAGGCCGGACAGGAAGAGACCGGGGTACGACGACTCGAAGTCCCGCCCGATCTCCGGCGAACCGTCCGCCATCTCGGCCAGCGCACCGCGCAACTCGGCGTCCAGGAGTCCCAGTCGGGCACGGGCGGCGGTGAACCCCGTTGCCGTGATGACGTGTTCGGTCTCCAGGGGCCGCACCGCTCCGGCGCGGTCCGTCACCTCCAGGCGTACGCCACCCGCCACTTCCCGGGCCGCCGTGACCTCCCGGCCGAGCAGCACCTCGACGTTCCCCTCCACCCGGTCCCGCACCCACCAGGCGCCCGCGGGCCCCAGTGCCGTGGCCGCGATCCGGGCCCGGGTGGTCTCCGGGAGGCGGTGGAAGAGGCCGGGGCGTTCGGCGTAGAACCAGTTGCGCCAGCCGCAGCCGAGGCCGCTGTGCGGGGAGCGGGCCGACTGCCACCAGGGGCGCTCCCACGGCGGCGGGACATCGTTCCAGCACAGCCGGTCCGCGCGGGCCAGCACCCGGGCCCGGGTGCCCTGTTCGGCGAGCAGGGCGGCCGTCTCCAGGGCCGCCTGGCCGCCGCCGATCACGGTGACATCCTTGTCGCGGAAGCCGTCGAGCGCGCTGTGGTGACTGCTGTGCGAGACGAGCCCGGGGCCCAAGTCGCCGAGGACAGACGGGACTTCGACGAACGGCATGACCCCGACGGCCAGCGCGACCGTACGCGAGTGCAGGACCTCGCCGTCCTCGGTGACCACCTCGAAGCCACCCGAGCGGGCCGCCACCCGGGTCACCGTGCGCTCGTCCACCTCGGGCACGGCGTTGCGGGCGAACCACAGCCCGTACGCGGCGAACATCTCCACCGGGATCGGCTCCCCGTGCCGGGCCGCGACCCCCTGACCCGCGCAGTACCGCTCCAGGGTCCGACCCCCCTCGGGGGAGGAGAGGTTGGACGCCCACGGCTCCGACTTCAGGAACATCCCGCGGGGCATGTGGTCGCGCCAGGACGCCATGGGCCGGCCGAAGACCGCGAGACGCAGCCCGGCGGCGGCCGCGTGCGCCGCGATCGACAGTCCGTAGGGGCCGACGCCCACCACCAGCAGGTCGTACATCAGCAACTGCTCGCTTTCTCATCACCGGGAAGGTCGGAGAAACCGGCCGGTGAGGTCAGGTCGGAGAACTCGGTCTGCGCGGTCAGGTCGGTCAGGGACGCCACGGGTGCGCTGCCCTGCCGGATCACCTGCGCCGGCTCCTGCCGTCCGCGGCGCGCGAAGACCCGGCGCGCCCGGTCGAGCAGCCGCCGGGTCACATGGCGGGCCCACAGCGCCCACATCGCCCGGCCGGGGCCCCGGTCATCCGCCGCGTACCAGGCCAGCTCGCGGCCGGCGGGCGCCCGGCGCAGCGCGGTCAGCGGCGCGTAGTTCTCCACCACGAACGCCCGCCCGGGCCGCGGCTCGCCGTCCGGCAGCGGACGGTGGGTCAGGTCCAGGTGCAGCGCGCGTACGACGTCCAGGTCCGCGGAGTCGGTGAAGAGCCGGAACTGGGCGCCGGGCCGCGGGTTGAAGTCCAGCAGGTGGTAGTCGCCGCTCGTGCCGCAGCGGCGGAAGTCGAGGTCGAGGATGCCGCGATAGCCCAGGGCGTCGACCAGCCGCTCGGCGAGCGCCGTCACCCGGGGGCCGGACCGCCAGTGCCCCACCGCCGTCAGACCGGCGCCGCGCGGCCAGGACAGCTCCTTGACGCCGGGACCGCCCGCGCGGACGGTCCCGGAGCGGTCGGCGTACCCGTGGAAGAACCAGTCGCCGTCCGGGTTCGGCGGCAGGAACTCCTGGAGCAGCAGCCGGCTGCCCGCCTCCCCGCTGCGCAGATACAGCTCGCGGGCCTGCTGGGTGGAGCGCACCACGACCGTGCTGCGCAGCCCGCCGTCCACCGGCAGCAGCCAGGGGCGGCTCCACTTGGCAACCACCGGCAGCCCCAGCCGCCAGGCCATCGCGGCCGCCTGGTCGGCGCTCTCCGGGACCAGCGTCACCGGGTGCGGGACGCCCACCGCCGCGCACACCTCGGCCAGTTCCGCCTTGTCCGCCACCCGCTCGGACAGTGCCCCGGGCTGCTGCGGCAGTAGATAGGTGGGGGCCAGTTCCTCGCGCAGCACGCCCACCGCGACGGCGCTCGCGTCGTCCATCGGGACCAGTACGGCCGGGTGCGGGATCCGGGCCGCGACCCGGCGCAGCACGGCCGCGATGTCACCGGGGGACGCGCCCGGGGACGGCGGGGGGTGCAGTTGCCGTACGAAGCGGGAGCCCCGGACCGGACTCCCCGCGCAGTCGGCGACCACGTGCACCTCGACGCCCGCCCTGCCGAGCGAACGCACGGCGCCCAGCGTGCCGTGGTGAAAGGGATTCCGGTCGATCCGCAGCAGTACGGCGGGGACTCGGGTGTCGAACAGCGACACGGGCTATTCCTTCGGGTCGGTTCACTCGTGCGGACCATCGCAGCACTCGAAAGCCGTAAGCACGGTGGCGGAATTCATATTGATATGACTGAGTGTCAGTTAGTCGAAAGACTTTCCGTACATCGCGAGAGTGGAGAAAGGAGCAGGAATGGACTCACAGCAGAGACGGGCTCGTACCGGACGGCTGGCGTTCATCGCGGTGACAGTGGCCGCGTCGGCCGCCCTGGCGTCGGGTCCGGGTTTCGCCGTGGGGGTGGTCGGCGATCCTCCCGCTCCGACTCCCGCCGTCACACCCGTCCCCGAGCCCCCGCAGGCCCCCGCCGTGCCGGCCGAACCCGCGCTCACACCGGCCCCGGTGACGCCGGTGGAGCCCGTGAAGCCGGTCGAGCCCGTGACGTCGAAGGACGTGCCGGCCTTCGGCGCCTACCTCGACTACGGCGCCCGCGGGATCTCCCGGATGGCCGAGCTGAGCGCCTGGCTGGGCAACGCCGACCTGCGCGTCGGCCACACCTATCTGCCCGGCGACCGCTGGAGCAACATCGAGGGCAGGCCCGGTTTCCTGGACATCTGGGCGGACTGGCGCAACGAACGCGCGGACCGGATGCTCGTCCTCAACGTCCCGATGCTGGAGCGCAACGAGGAGCACGTCTCCGACGCCGAGGTCCGGATGCTGCTGCGCCGGGGCGCGGCCGGCCAGTTCGACGAGCACTACCGCACCCTCGCCGAGCACCTGGTCGAGCTGAAGGTGCCGGACACGGTGATCGTGCTCGGCTGGGAGATGAACGGCACCACGTACACCCACCGCTGCGGCCCTGACCCGGAGTCCTGGAAGAAGTACTGGAACCGGATCGTCACCACCATGCGGTCGGTGCCGGGCCAGAAGTTCAAGTTCGACTTCACCCCGACCCGCGGCCGGGACGCCGTTCCGTGGACCCAGTGCTATCCCGGTGACGACACCGTCGACATCGTGGGAATGGATTCCTACGACCAGCCGTCGGGGCTCACCTTCGACGAGCAGATCAAGGAGCCGTACGGCCTTCAGGAGCACGTCGATTTCGCCAAGGCGCACGGAAAGCCCATCTCGTATCCCGAATGGGGCCTTTTCCGCAACGGCGACAACGCCGAGTACATGAAGCGCATGCTCGCCTGGATGGACGAGCACAAGCCGCTGTACAACACGTTGACCGACTACTGCCCGCACGGGGTGTGGCAGTGCTCGTCCAACCCCAAGTCGTCCGCGGTCTACCGGTCCGTGCTCTTCGGCCGCACCGGTGAGCCGACCACGGAGCCGACCAAGCCCACCGAGCCGACGACCCCGCCGACCGCACCGCCCACCGAACCCACCAAGCCGCCCACCACGCCGACGACCCCGCCGGACTGCTCGCCGCTGCAACTGGGCGACTGGGTGGAGTACTGGCTCGGCGGGAAGCTCTGTCTGCGCTTCGACTGGTTCTCCCGCAACCGGTAGCCGCGCCGGCCGGTGGCGGCAGGCCCTCTCAGGACCTGCCGCCACCGGCATGTTCCCTCCGCTCGTTCCAGCGCAGCAGCAGCTCCTTGCCCCGCCGCCGCGCGGCCACGTCACAGACGACCGCGCCCAGCAGCGGGGCCGTGTGCTTCCTGGCCAGCAACAGCCGCTGGTTGACGACGGGTTCGGGCCGCCAGTGCAGCTTGTACGGCTCGTTGCCGCGCAGCAGGCTCAGCGTGCCGCGCCCGCCCTCACGGGTGTGCTCGGCGCACGCGTCGAGCAGCATCACCGCCACGTCCGCCTTGCGCTCGCGCAGCCGCGGATGGGCGCCGTAGAGATAGCCGCCCGCGAGCCGCCGCGACAGCAGCGTCAGATCGACGGCCACCACGTCGTCCGCCAGCCGGAACTCGGTGACCACCGCGTCCCCGGAGCGCACCATCGGGCCGACCGAACGCACCAGGTGGTCGCAGAACCGCGGCCGCAGATGCTCCGACGTCACCTTCCGCCCCTGCCACTGGAGCTGGTGCAGCTCGATGAGCCGACGCAGCGCCTTGTCCACCTCGTCCGGCTCCACGACATGCCGCTCGACCCCGAGCGAGGTCAGCTTGCGCAGCTTGGCGCGGACCCGCTGCTGGGCCTTGGCCGACGGCAGCCGCGCGACCAGTTCGTCCATGGGTACGGCGGGCAGCTCCAGGCAGACCGAGTCGCCCACCCGGCGCCGGGGCCCGCTCCAGTGGTCGTAGATCCGCTCGGCCGCGCCGCCCGGGCGCACCTCGCGGAAGTCGACCAGGGCGGTGCGGGCGGCGGCCGCGAGGCCCTCGGTGAGCGCGGCCACCACCTCCTCGCCGCGTGCGTCGTCCAGCAGGACGTCCCCGTAGTCGGAGATCGCCCCGCCCAGCGGCACGAGGGACGGCACCGGGCGGCCCACCCGCATCAGCGGGGCGGCGGCGACCAGTTCGCCCTCGTGCCGGACCAGCACCAGCCTGAGCCGCCCGGGCCTGCCGTACGACAGCCACCAGGAGTGCAGCCAGGCATGGCTCTGGAACGGGGTCGCGGCCTCGCATCTGCGGTACAACTCGGCCCACTCGGGGCCCAGTTCGGCGAAGGTCCGCTCGTCGGTGACGAGGTGGGTCGTGTACGTCACAGCTGTCCGTGGGCTTCGGCGGCGACGGCCGGTGCCGGTACCGCCGCCGGGCGGCCCCGGTCCCGGTCCCGGTCGGCGCCGGAGCGTCGCGGCCGGGCCAGCAGCACCAGGCCGCCGAGCAGCCCGCCCGCGCTCGCCCCGACCAGGCCCGTCACCGCCGGGGAGGCCGAGGACGGCTCGGTGGGCTTGGTGGCACGGGCGAACTGCTGGAGCTCGACGTTGGTCGCGCTCTTGGTGTCGTTCGCGTGCCGGGTCAGGGCGCGGGAGACCGCGTTGGCCATGTCGGCGGCCAGGTCGGGGCGGGCCGAGGTGGCCGTGATGGAGACCATCGGGGCGTCCGGCGAAGTCGCCGTCTGCACACTGGACTTGAGCGTCCTCACCGGCACCCCGGCCCACACCTGGGCGTCCCCGAGCACCGCGACCTGGGTGGCGACCCGGCCGTAGGCCTGCGCGAAACCGAGCGCGGACGCCGAGTCCGACTTCTCGGTCGGTACGGCGACGACGTACGCCGTGGCCGTGTACACGGGCGGCTGGGCGAGGCCGTAGACCCCGCCGAGGAGTCCGCCGGCGACGGCGCCGGCCGCGATAAGGGACCACGGCGGGAGGGACTTGACGCGGGCCAGCGGGGAGGGGCGGCGGGGGCTGTTGTCGGTTGCGGAGGTCATGGGGAACTTGCTCCCTGGGGTGACGGGGACACGGAAGGGGCGGCCACGGCGGCCGCGTAGACGTCCATCAGCTGGGCGGCACTGCGGGTGATGCTGTAGTGGTGCGCGGCGTCGGGCGCGGTGCGCGGGCCGGGGCCACGGGTGCGGGCCGCGGCGACGGCACGCGCGAACGCGCCCGGATCGCAGCGGACCTGGATGGCTCCGGCCGCGGCCTGCGGAGGCAGGTCCTCGATCGCCGGGCAGGAGGCGTAGAGCACCGGCAGCCCGGCCGCGAGCGCCTCGACGGCCGCGAGACCGAACGCCTCCTCGGGGGAGGGCGAGACCAGCAGGTCCATCGCGGAGGTGAGCGACGGCAGGTCGGGGCCGGGGGAGCCGTCCGGGAGGTAGGGGCGCTCGCCGGTGAACAGCACCCGGTCGGCCACCCCCGCCTCGCGCGCGGCGCGCCGCAGGAGATGCTCCTCGGGGCCGCCGCCGACCAGCAGCAGCCAGCAGATCTCCGGGAGCCGGGCCAACGCGTGGATCAGCACGTCGAACCGCTTGCCGGGCGCGAGGCGTCCGACGCCGCCGAGGACGTACGCCGTCTCCGGCAGGCCGAGCCGCTGGCGGGTGCGCAGCCGGCTCGCCGGGTCGAAGCGGAAGCGGTCCAGGTCGATGCCGTTGGGGACGACCTCGATCCGGGGCGCGGGCACGCCCCAGCGGCGCAGCCGGTCGGCGACCGTGGGGGAGACAGCGACCGTGGCCCGGCCCAGCCGCTCACTGGCGAGGTAGAGCCCGCGCACCCCCTGGGTGAGCCGGCGGCCCTCCATCTGCGAGTCGCCGAGGGAGTGTTCGGTGGCGACGATCGCCCGGACCCCCGCGAGACGCGCGGCGAGGCGGCCGTAGACACAGGCCCGGTAGAGGTGGGTGTGCACGAGGTCGTAGCCGCCGGACCGGATGTGCCGGACCAGCCGGGGCAGGGCGCCCAGGTCCCGGTTCCCGGCCATCCCGAGGTGCGTCACCCGCACGCCGTCGGCGGCCAGCCCGTCGGCCACCGGGCCCGGGTTGGTCAGCGTGACGACCTCGCAGTCGACCGGCAAGTGCCTGATCAGCAACCGCAGTTGCTGCTCGGCACCGCCGACCCCGAGGCCGGTGATGACATGGAGGGCCCGCACCTCAGATCCCCTCGACGGGGCGGCGGCGCAGCCGGTGCAGCCGGTACTTGAGGAAGAGGCGTACGGCGGTGTCGTTCTGCCCGATGTGGACGCGGGGCAGGGCGAGCGGGCTGTCGATCCCGCCGGGGTCGATGGCGCAGGCGTAGGCGTATCCGGCTTCCCGGACGGCGTCCACCGCACGCCGGTCGATCGTGCCGTAGGGGTAGCAGAAGCCGGTGACGGGGGTGTCGGTCAGCTCCTCCAACAGCTTTCTGCTGTCGGTCAGTTCGCTGTGCAGCAGGACGTCGTCCGCCTTCGTCAGGTCCACGTGGGTCAGCCCGTGCGAGCCGATCTCGACACCGGCCCGGGCGGCCGCGCGGATGCCGTCGGCGGTGAGCAGCGGCTTGCGCGGGCCCAGCGGGTCCCAGGCGTTGTCGCCGCCGAGCCGGCCGGGCAGCACGAAGAGCGTGGCGCCGAACCCGTGGCGCTCCAGCACGGGCAGGGCGTGGTCGAGGAAGTCGGCGTACCCGTCGTCGAAGGTCAGCCCGACCAGCCCCGTGCGGCTGGGCGCGGCGAGCAGTTCGGACACCGGGACGCCCCGCAGGCCGCGGCGGCTCAGCCAGGACAGCTGGCGGTCGAGGCGGTCGGGGGTGACGGTGATGCGGTAGGGGTCGTCGGAGCAGTCGCCCACCGAGTGGTACATCGCGATCCACGGGGTGGATTCAAGGGGTGCGGCCATGAGTCAGCCTTCGTGTGACGGAGCGGACGGACTGGAGTGCGGGTGCGAAACCCTGGGAGCCGAGGGCCCAGGCCAGAAGGGAGAAGGCGGTGAGGACCGTGGCCGAGCCGGTGAGCAGGCCGGTCAGGGGGGTGTCGGCGCGGCTCGCGACGAAGGCGCCGGCCAGGGTCGCGACCACCGCCGCGCGGACCGGCCTGCTCAGCTCGCGCAGCACCCGGCGGGTGCGGATCGGGACGCTGCGGCGGCCCATGCCGACCAGCAGCAGGGCGGCGGTGGCGGTGATGCCGGAGGCGTTGGCGGCGGCGATCCCGAGGACGCCCCAGGAGCCGACCGTCCAGGCGCCGACCCAGGAGGTCACGACGATCCCGGCGGCCATTGCGGAGACCGGGTACCAGGTGGGGCGGCCCGCGGAGAAGTAGGAGCGGACCAGGCAGCCGGTCAGGGTCTGGCCGAGCAGTCCGAGGGCGTACACCCGCATGACGTCGGCGGTGGCCGTGGTGTCCCGGGCGGTGAACGCGCCCCGCTGGAAGAGGAGTTCGACGATCTGCGGGGCGCACGCGATCACCGTGGCGGCGCCCAGCAGCACGAGACAGGCGGCGAGCGCGAGGTCCCGCTCGACCCGGGTGCGGGCCCGCTCGACGTCACCGTCGGCCAGTGCCCGGGCGACCACCGGGAAGGTGACCGTGCAGAGCATCAGCGAGAGGGTCATCGGGATCTGGGCGACCTTCTGCGCGTAGTTCAGGTGCGAGATGGCGCCGGCGGGAAGCGGGGAGGCGAGGAATCGCTCGATGAGGACCTGGGACTGCCGGCACAGGGCGAAGAGCAGGACCGTGGCGACGAGGGCGACGGACACCGCGCGCTGCCCGGTGTCCTCGACGGGCGTCGGCTGCTGGACCTTCCTGCGGCGCAACTGCCGTACGAAGGAAGGAAGTTGGATGAGTGCCATCAGTCCGCTGCCGACCGCGACACCGACCGCCGCCGACCGCACGCCCCAGTGCCCGCCCAGGACGAACATCGCCGTGATGATGCCGGTGTTGTACGCCACGTAGATCGCCGCGGGCGCCACGAACCGGCGGTGCGCGCGCAGGGCCGCGCTGAAGTACCCGGTGAGCCCGAAGCCCAGGACGCACAGCGCGGTCAGACGGGTGCAGTCGACGGCGAGCGACGGGTCGGGCAGGCCGGGCGCCAGGGCCTCGACGAGGTAGGGCGCGGTGCCGACGATCAGCGCGGACACGGCGACGAAGGCGAGCGAGAGGCGGGGCAGGGTGGTCGCGACCAGCGAGCGGACCGGGTCGCCCGGGGCCCCTTGCGCCCGCCTGGCCAGCGCCAGACTGAACGCCGGGATCAGCGCGAACGCCAGCCCGTCCTCGATCAGCAGCGTGGAGGCGAACTCCGGGACGGTCCAGGCGACGAGGAACGCGTCCGTCTCACTGCCGGCCCCGAAGAGCCGGGCCAGGGCCTGGTCCCGGACCAGTCCGAGGAGGGCACCGGCGATGGAGAGGACCGCGGTGACGAGGGTGGCCTTGGCGAGGAACTTGCGGGAGACGGCGGTGAGTTCGGGGGCGGGGGGCTCGGCGGGGGCGGCGCGGGGTACGGGGGGCAGGTCCACGGTGCCGGTGGAGGTGTCGGCTGTTTCGGTCTCGGTCTCGGTTTCGGTGGCGACCGCGCCGACCTCGCCGGACGCCTCGTCCACCGCCGGCCGGGGCGCACCCGCCGGGCCCGGTGCCGGTCGAGCCCGGCCGATGCCCCGCGGAGTCCCGACGCGAGGTCCCCGCGTCCCGCCTGGCCTCACCCTCACCGCGCCGCGGCCTTCTCGACGCGAGCGGTCGAGGGCTGCCGTGCCCCGGTCTCCTGCTCACCCCCGTGGCCGGCCAGCGCCCACCACGCCGCCAGGCCGAAGCACACCGCGGTCAGGACCGTCGAGGGGCCGCCGATGTCGGCGTACGCGAAGTCGGTCAGCTGCCACACCAGCAGGCCGCAGGCGACCAGCGCGCAGTCGAGGCCGGGGCCCGAGCGGTGCACCCGGACCAGCCGGCGCAGTCCGCACACCAGCAGGCCCAGCCAGCCGCCCGCGAGGGCCAGCAGCCCGAGCAGGCCCTGTTCGGCGAGGATCAGCAGGTACATGTTGTGAGGCGACAGCAGCGGCTGCTTGCGGAAGGCCGCGCCCGCGCCCTCCGTGTCGCTGCCCGCGGACAGCGCCAGCGAGGCGTGCGCGTCCCGGTGCTCGGGGAAGCCCTTCAACCCCACGCCGGTCAGCGGGTGTTCGCGCCACATGCCGACCGCCGCCGCCCACATGGTGTACCGGTCGGTCACGGACTGGTCGGGTGCGTCGGTGACCTGGGTGATGCTGTCGACCCGCTCCTGGAGCATCGCCGAGCCGACGCCGAAGCCGCCGACCAGGATCACCCCGAGCGCGGCGACCACGGCGCCCACCTTCAACGCCCGCCTGAGACCGGCCAGCAGGAGCTGGACGACCAGCGTCAGCGCCGTGGCGATCCACGCGCCCCGGCTGAAGGACAACGCCAGCGGCACCAGCAGGGCGAGCGCGCAGCAGGCGGCAACCGCCCGCTGCCGTACGGGAGTCCGGCCCAGCGCGAGACCCACCGCGCACACCAGACCGAACGACACGACGGTCGCCATCCCCATCACGTCCTGCGCCCCGAAGGTGCCGACCGCGCGGATCTCCTCACCCTGGTAGGAGGCGCCGGTCCCGGTCAGGAACTGGTGGACGCCGATCGTCCCCTGCCACAGCGCGAGCCCCACGAACGCCCAGGCCAGCAGCCGGAAGTCGGCCCGGCCGCGGATCAGCAGCAGGACGGCCGCCGGGACCAGCACGAAGATCTGGAGGTAGCGGCCCATGCCGGTGAGCCCCTCGCCCGGCGAGGACGCGCCCATCGCCGCGACCGCGAGGCCGGCCACCGGCAGGCCGAGCAGCACGACGGCCGCGACGGACAGCGGGCGCCGCCGGTCCCGCAGCAGCCGCAGCACGCAGTACAGCACCGCCAGCGCGGACACCGCGTCGGCGGGACCGGCCCCGCCCTCACCGCCGGGCCCGAGGGGCAGTGCGAGAAGCGCGATCACGGCCAACACCGGGAGCACCGGGGGCAGTTCGCGGGCGTGGGACAGCAGGAAGCGCGCATGGCTCGTGGGCCGCGCGGCCACCTGGCCGGGCGCGTGGAGCAGGGGTGCCTCGGCCGCTTCGTCGGACACGTGGGTCATGGCCGCTCAGCTCCCCGTCGGACGCACGAGCGCGGCCGCGGTGCGCAGCAGGATGCAGATGTCCTGCCACAGCGACCAGTTGTCGATGTAGGCGTTGTCGAAGCGGGCCCGGTCCTCGATGGAGGTGTCGCCGCGCAGCCCGTTGATCTGGGCGAGCCCGGTGATGCCGGTGCGCATCCGGTGCCGGGCCGCGTAGCCGGGGTAGGTCTGGCTGAACTTCGCGACGAAGTACGGGCGTTCGGGCCGCGGGCCGACCAGGCTCATGTCGCCCCAGAAGACGTTCCACAGCTGGAGCAGTTCGTCCAGCGAGGTCTTGCGCAGGAAGCGGCAGAACCACGACATCCGGATCTCGTTGGCCACGCTCCACCGGGTCGCGGCCTCGTGCTCGTCGACCGGGCGGTGGGTGCGGAACTTCAGCAGCGTGAACGGCTTGCCGTCCTTGCCGATGCGCTCCTGACGGAACACCACACCCCGCCCGCCGGTCAGCCGGAGCACCACCGCGCACACCGCGAGGAGCGGACCGACCAGCAGCAGCAGCGACCCGGACACCAGCACGTCCAGCGCCCGCTTGCCGGCACTGCCGCGCCGCCGTACGCCCATGTCGATGCGGCGGCAGGCGAATCCGGCGAGCTGGTGACGGGTCTCGTACGACGGCGAGTCCGCGTCCACCTCCCACACCGCGCAGCCCGACTCCGCCAACGCCCGCAGCAGCGGCCCCTGTTCGGACCGTACGGAGGGATGGACGGCGAGGACGTCCCGTACGCCGTTCTGGATGAGGGCGCGCTCGACCTCCTCGCCGGTCGTCAGCACCGGCAGTCCGTCGGCGGCGTCCGGCTGGTCGGCGACGATGCCCACCGGCCGTACCCCGCACCGCGGATGGCGCTGCACGGCGGCGGCCACGCGCTGCGCGGTACCGGCCGGGCCGACCACCAGGGCCGCGCGCGGCCGGGCCAGGCGGGCCGCGCGGCGCCGCCAGTGCACGGTGCCGCGGCCCGCGCAGGCCACCACCGACTGGATCAGGAAGCCGCCGGCGAGCGTGCCGGGGCCGAGGGCCAGCTCGGGGTCGTAGGCCGCGACGAGCGCGGCGACCGCGAGCCACGCGACCGCGATCCGGCCGCAGACTGTGGGCAGTTCGTCGAGGATGCCCGGCACGGGTGCGGACAGGTGCGGGCGCAGCAGTATCGACGCGGCGACCAGGAGCGCCGCGAGCATCGGATGGCGCAGCGCCTCGGCCATCGCGGAGGCGCCGACGAGGGCGGCCACCGCGTCGGCCGCGAGCAGCGGCACCGGTGAGGCGGGCCGGGCCGGGGGCCGCCGCAGCGGGAACCGGAAGCCGGTGGTGGTGCCGCGCGGCGGCATGACCGAGACGGGCGAGAATCGCAGATCCCGTGGCTGCCCGCCGGGCGAGGGGACGGTACTTTCCGCGGTCACGAGTGGATGGACTCCCTGTACTCGGTGGGCGCGAGGCGCCCTGCGAACTCGCCGCCGAGGAGCTCGCGGTACACGTCCGCCACCGCCCCGGCCGTGTGCCGTACGTCGTGTGTGGCCAGGACGTGCCGCCGCCCCTGGTGGCCGAGGGACTCGCGCAGGAGCGGGTCGAGCAGCAGCTCGGTGACGGCGCGCGCGAGCCCCGCCGGACTGCCCGGCGGCACCAGGCAGCGCGGTGCGAGACCCGGCGGCAGGCTCTCCCGGGCGCCGTCGACGTCCGTCAGCACCACCGGCCGCCCGCACGCCATCGCCTCCAGCGGCGCGAGCGCCATGCCCTCCCAGCGCGAGGGCAGGACGACCAGGTCGGCGGCCTGGTACCAGGGGACGGTGTCGTGGACGGCGCCCACGAACACCACGGACTCCGGCGACCTGCTCCGCAGCGCCTCGGCGTCGGGACCGTCACCCACCAGCACCAGCCGCGCCCCCGGCACCCGCGCCAGGATGGCCTCCCAGGCCCGCAGCAGCACGTCCTGCCCCTTCTGCCGGCACAGCCGCCCCACGCACATCACGAGCGGGGCCGCCGGATCGACGTCGGGCAGCAGCGTCGCGCGCACGGTGCCGACGGCGGCGGGGTGGAAGCGCTCGGGCTCGATGCCGTTCGGGATCACGCTCCACCGGCCGGCGATCCCGGCGCGCACGCCGGTCGCGCGCTCCGCCTCGCTCACGCACACCACCCGGTGCGCCCAGCGCGCCCCCTCCCGCTCCCACCGCAGCGCGAGCGCCGAGGTGACCCCGCCGACCGCCTCGAAGGACCAGGCGTGCGGCTGGAACACGGTCGGGATCCGCCCCCGCACCGCGAGCCGGCCCGCGAGCCCGGCCTTCGCGCTGTGCGCGTGCACCAGGTCGGGCCGCACCGCGTCGACGAGCCGGGAGAGCTGCCGTACCTCCTGAAGGAGCGCCGGACCGGGGGAGCGCGTCGCCCGCCAGTGCCGTACGTCGGCGCCGAGCGCCCGGAGCACCGGGGTGAGCGGTCCGTCGGGGCAGCCGACCGTGACGTGCAGGCCCGCCGCGAGCTGGGCGCGCGTCAGGTCCGTCACCACCCGGGCGACCCCGCCGTCCACGGGCTGGGTGAGGTGCAGGACCCGTGGCCGAGGGTCGGTGGCTGACTGGTGCATGCGCGTCTTCCTCGCTCACGGGTGGTGCTCAAGAGGGGCGGGAACGCGCCTCACTTGCGGGCGTCGACGGCGGCGAAGAGCACGCCGGCCCACGCCGCGTCGCGCTGGGAAACGAGCCGGAAGGCCAGCTGGTCACCACCGGAGGCGAGCGCCTTGCCGAGATCGAACACGTCGGAGTCGTAGCCGAGGGTGTTCGAGTAGGAGGGCACACGCCGCGAGGGCGCTGGTCCGGGCTCACCGATGGTCGAATTCAGTACGTCCGTACGGGGGTTGGCGGTGTCGGTGAGGGCGACACCCACCCGGCGGTCCGTCGAAAGAGTGAGCGAGTCACCCGTGCGGCCCCGGTCGCCGTCGTACGCGACGAGCCCCGCGCGGCCGCTCGCGCCCTTCGGGAAGGGCATCCCGCTCATCCGGATTTCATGGCTTTCGGGGGAGAGCGCGTCGAACCCGTCCCAGAGCGCGAGGTGCCTGAGGGGCTCGCCCGGGTTCTCGTACGCCGCCACGAGCGTCCATCCGCCCCAGGCCCCGGCGTCCGACCTGCCCATCGCCACGTTGACCTGAGCCACCGTGTAGAGCCCCGCCCCGCTCTCCCGCACCAGCTTCGTGACGTCCGCCGAGGCCTGGAAGGCGTCCGCGCCCCGCGCCACCCGGTGACCCGTGAGCGTGTCGGCGAGGACCTCCTTGTACTGGCCGCCCGGCTCCGCGAACAGCACCCGCCCGTTGTCCTTCGGCGGCTTCTGCTCGCCGACCTTGAGGTTGCCGCCCCAGTACAGGCGCGCGTACGTCACCCGAGAGCCCTCCGGCAGCCGGAGCTCGGCGCGGGAGGAGTTGTAGGTGTTCGGGTCGCTGTCGACGTCGACGTAGAACATGTCGAAGTCGCCGTTGGCCGCCTGGCCGGCACGGGCCGCCGGACAGTTCGCCGTCGTCGTACGGCAGCTGATGGAGGTGTTGGCCGCGCGGGCGAAACCGCCGTGCTGGAGGGCGTGGTGGCGCTCGGCGAACGGGACGCGCTCCGCCTCCGGGGCGGGCGGCGCGGCGGCTGTGGCGAGCAGGGCCAGGGAGACCGCCAGGGTGCGGCGCAGCAGCGGACCCGGGGATTTGCGCATGACCGGCGTTGCCCTTCCGGGAAGTTCGGCCCCTATGAGTGCGATGTGATGCCTATAGGGGTGCGTCGGGAGGTCCGCAACACTAGCCGCTATGCGTACTAATCAGGCTAAAGGTGGCGAGTGTGTCGGAATGGTGAAGCGACCGCTCCCGTGAGATCACTCCATTGGGGGCACAACCCCCGAGCGCGCCGCGCGTTGACACAGCGCCGGGCATCCCCGCCCGGATGTTTGTGTCAACCCAAGGAGCAGCTCTCCATGTCGCGTATTGCGAAGGGCCTGGCCCTGACCACCGTTGCGGCCGCCGCCGTCGCGGGTAGCGCCGGCCTCGCCGCCGCCGACAGTGGCGCCCAGGCCGCCGCCGCCCACTCCCCGGGCGTGCTGTCGGGCAACGTCGTCCAGGTTCCGGTCCACGTCCCGGTCAACGTCTGCGGCAACACCGTCAACGTGATCGGCCTGCTGAACCCCTCGTTCGGCAACGAGTGCGCCAACGACTGACGTCGGCGTCATTCCCTTTGCCGGCCGGGCTCCCGTGACTCCATCACGGGAGCCCGGCCGGTTCTCGTTCCCCGGGACGCCTTGCCCCGAACGGGGGAGCGGGTGTTCGAAGCGGTGAGCCGTCCCTGCCGCGGCCCTCACCAGGGGGAACGCGGAGTTGACGGCACGGGCGCGATTGCGTCCCGTACTCGCTCGGTTGCAGAGCGCGGTGGGCACTTCCACGGTGGGCACAAGATCCTCGTGCATCGAAAGGAACACCCATGCGTGGTCTGCCCGTCCGGCGTATCGCCTCCTCCGCCCTCTGCGGCGCCCTCCTGCTGGGGCTCGCCGGACCCGCCGCCGCGGCGGCCGAGACCCAGACGGCGCGCGAGCGCGTCCAGGCGGCGTCCCGGGCCCCCGTCCCCGGTGCGGACGGGCTGCTCGCCCAGGTCCAGGGCCTCGGCAACCTCGGTGCCGTGCTCACTCCGGTCACCGACCTGCTCAGCGCCGTGCTGAAGGCCGACAACGGCCAGCTCTCGCCGGAGGAGGCGACCAAGCTCGGCGACGCCGTGAAGGACGCCATCGCCAAGGTCGGCGCGGCGGCTCCGGCGGCCCCGGTCGCCCCGCCCGCCACGACGCTGCCGGAGGCACCGACCGCTGCGCTGCCGACGAGTTCGCTGCCGACCGGCGCGCTGCCCACGAGTTCGCTGCCGACGCTGCCGTCCCTCACCAAGAGCGCCGACGACTCCAAGGCCGCCGCCAAGCTCCCCTCCGACCTCGTCGCCGACGCGCTCGCCTCCCTCCAGAAGGCGGTCGACACCCTGCTCAAGGCGGTCACCTCCGGCGACCCGACGCAGGTCGTCCCGGCCGTCACGGGGGTGCTGACCGGACTGGTCAACGTCCTCGCCGCCACGCTGCTGGGCGGGAAGCTGCCGCTGCCCAACCTGCCCGGACTGCCGGCCCTGCCGAGTCTGCCGAGCCTGCCGACGAGCTCGCTCCCGACCAGCTCGCTGCCGACGAGCTCACTGCCCACGAGTTCGCTCCCGACCAGCTCCCTGCCCACCAGCTCGCTGCCGACCTCGGGTCTGCTTCCCGCGACCTGAGACGCGGCCTGAGAACCTGGTGATTCCGTCGGGCCGGCCTTTCCCGAGGCCGGCCCGACGGCTTTTTCATGAAAGGCCAATTACCCCAATTACGGCGCAAAGGGTTTCCGTGCCGGACAGAGGTCGTTAGACACGGCGTCCGAATTCCCCCGGTGACGTGAGTCGCCGAAAGAAAGGAACACGATGAAGTCCCTGAAGGCTGCCGCCGTAGTCGCCGGTTCCCTGGCCCTCGCCGGTGCCGCCGCACCCGCGTTCGCCTACAACACCGCCGACCTCACGCCCACCAGCCTGAACGGCGCCGTGAACACGCTCACCAGCGGCCGGCTCGAGCCCGCCGACGTGATGCCGCTCCAGCACCAGACGGACGCGCTCGACACCGAGAACAAGGACTCCGTGCTCAACACCGTGAAGGGCGCGACCACCACGCTCAACTCGGGCGGTCTGCTCGGCGGCCTTCCGCTGCAGAGCTGAAAACCGCTCCACCCGCCTTCCTTTCCGCCGCGGGGCCGGTTCCACGTCGTGGGGAACCGGCCCTGTCAGCCTGTGCGCGGCGCGTCCCTCGTTCGTGTGGAGCGGGCCCCGGCGCTCGTCCCTTCGGGTGAGAACGCGACCGGAGGCCTTCCGGCGCGTCGATAAGGTCGCGCGGTGACCTCAACCACAAGCGAAACCCGCCCCTTCAACGCCCCCGACCTGGGCACGCTGGTCGTGATGGCCTGGAGCGGCGAAGGCCCCGACGGGGACATGCCCTACCTCCTCGCCTACTCCCTCGGGGACGGCGCGACCGGCCCCGAGGGCTCGACGGCCGCCGTCGAGGCACTGCTGGAGAACAACGGCCTGCCGGTCGGCGGCGACCTCGTCGACGGCAAGGCCCGGCCCAGCATCCCGGTCAGCCTGCTCATCCAGTCCGGCACCGCCGTCGTGACCATGCCCGGCTTCAACGCCCAGTGCGTGCCGCCGCCGGAGTGGCTCGCCGCCATCGAGGAACAGGGCTTCGCCTACTTCGTGTTCACCACCCGCCCCTGGGCCGAGGCCGAGCCCGGCAAGCCGATCGACCCGGAGGCGCTGGCCGCCTTCGCCGGCGCCGACGAGACGCTGAACGCGGCGGCGCACATCGTGCTGCCGGCCCGCAGCCTGCGCGGCTGAGGCGACGAGGAGCGCCGGGCCCCGGCCCCCGGGTCCCCGCACCCGACGCGACCGGGCCCGGTGTGACTTCTGGACCACCCGATTGCCGTACGTCCGACTACTGCGGCAGCCGGGGGAATCTTGTACTGGTCCCGGGGTCGGAATCGTTACGGGGTACGGACGTTGAGCCTCCTGATTCCTGAAAGGGACCGTACCTGAGATGAAGTCGACCACCCGAGGAACCATTGCCGCCGTCATCACGGGCGTAGCGGCCGCGGTGGGCGCCGCGACCCCCGCCGCCGCGGTGGACACGGTTCCGGTCCCCGTGCCGCTGGAGGGCGTCGAGAACTCCCTCAACATGCAGCTGCCCAAGCTCGGCGCGGAGCTTCCGCTGCTGACGCCCGGGGCGCCCGAGGGCCCGCAGTACGTCGAGGGCCGGCTCATCCCCGAGCGGGTGCTGCCGCAGGTGCCGGTCGGCGGTGCGCTGCCCGGCGCGGGCCTGCGCGCCCCGCTGCCGCACGTCCTCGGCGACGGATTCGACCACGTCGGCGTCGACGCCCCGGCCTCCGACCTGCGCACGCTGGCCCCCGGCCTGAGCGTGGACGCCCCGCTCACCGCGCCCAACCCCGACAACTACGGCCTCCCGGACGCCAAGCTGCCCCAGGTCGGCGTCCTGGCCCCGGTGCTCCAGACGGTCCCGGGCGCGGACCTGGTGACCGGAGCGGGACTGTAGGACCCACCGCACGGACGGGCCCGGGCGCTCCTGCCCGGGCCCGTCGGTCTGCCCGGCGCCGCCCGCCGGTTCACCTCGCCGGCCCCTCGACGGTGACCGACCGGGGGGTGCGGCGGTTACCGGTAGGGACAACCCGAACCGGAGGAGCAGCGATGGTCGTGAGTGACGGCGGTGCGGTCGTGGGGGCGGTGCCCCTGAGGGCGGGACGCGGCAGAGGCGGGCCGGGCCGGGTGAGCCGGCGGGACGTGCTGCTCGGGCTGTTCGGCCCGGTGGCCGTGGTCGCGGCGTTCGCCCCGGTCGTCGCCGTGTCCCGCACCCCGCGCGCGGCCGAACCGCCCGCGGACGTCGTCTTCGACGAGACCTACCGGGGCCGGCACATCCGCGGCATCAGGACCTCCGCGGCCGCCGCGGGCCGCGTCCTCGGCGACGGCCGGTGGCTCGTCACCGTGGACGGCCGGCCACTGCATCTGATGCGCCGCGCCGACGGCAGCTGGCTGAGCATGGTCGACCACTACCGGTCGTACGCCACACCGCTCGACGCCGCCCGCGCCGCCGTCGACGAACTCGGGCCCGGGCGCCGGCTGCGGGACGGAGAACAACCACACATGGGGGGAGACCATGGCGTATACGCGTAAGGACGTCAGCACCCTGACCGCCACCGAGAAGCGGCGGTTCGTGAAGGCGATGCTGGAGGTCAAACGGCGGGGCGAGTACGACGAGTTCGTGCGCACACACATCGAGTACTACGTCTCCGACGGCGACGACGGGCTGCGTACGGCCCACATGGCGCCGTCCTTCCTGCCCTGGCACCGCCAGTTCCTGCTGGACCTGGAGCGGGCGCTCAGGCGGGTCGACTCGTCGGTGACGGTGCCGTACTGGGACTGGACCCGGGACCGTACGGCGACCTCCACGCCCTGGACCGCGGACCTGCTCGGCGGCAACGGGCGGCGCTCGGACCGGCGGGTGACGACCGGGCCGTTCGCCTACGCGACGGGCAACTGGACGATCAAGGAGAACATCACCGACGAGAAGTTCCTCACCCGGGACCTCGGGCGGGCCGCCGACCCCATCGCGCTGCCGACCAAGGGCGACCTGGAGGGGGCGCTCGCCGACCCCGTCTACGACGTCTCGCCCTGGGACTCCACGGTGAACCGGGGGTTCCGCAACCGGCTGGAGGGGTGGGGGAGCGGGCGGGGCAGTGCCGCCTGGCGCAACCACAACCGGGTGCACCGCTGGGTCGGCGGGATCATGGTGAGCGGCGCGTCCGTCAACGACCCGGTCTTCTGGATGCACCACGCCTTCGTCGACCTGTGCTGGTACCGCTGGCAGCGCCGGCACGCGGGCGCCCGCTATCTGCCCGCCACGCCGCCGGGACCGGCCGACGAGCAGCACGAGCGGGTCGTGGCCCGTGACGAGAAGCTGCCGCCGTGGGACGTGACCCCGGGCCGGCTGGAGGATGTCAGCGCGATCTACCGGTACGCCTGAGGGATGCACTGGTACGTCTGACGGACTCGTCGGTACGTCCGGGTTCCGCGGACACGGGAAGAGCCCCGGCGCTCGAGGTGCCGGGGCTCTTGTGCTGCGTACGGACGGTCAGCCGCCGTAGCCGTAGCCGCCGTGGTGTCCACCCGGGCCGGGGTGACCCTTGTGGCCGCCGTCGTTGACGCAGGTGTTGCCGAAGGCCGGGTTCAGCAGGCCGATCACGTCGACGGTGTTCCCGCACACGTTGACCGGGATGTTGACGGGGACCTGGACGACGTTGCCGGACAGGACGCCGGGCGAACCGACGGCCTCGCCCTGGGCGCCCGCGTCCGCCAGCGCCAGGCCGGCGCCGCCGATGACCACGGCACCGGTGCCGAGGGCGACACCCGCTGCCTTCGCGATGCGAGACATCACGTTCTCCTTTTGACTCGGTGGGTGCGGCGGCAGGACGCGCCGTCGCACTCCCCCTTCAACGCGGAGGCTCACTGCTGGTAACGGCGTTCATGTGGGGATCACCCTTTTTGAACAGGAGGACCGGGTTCCGCGCGTTTGTGCGCGGAAAATTCGCTCGGACCGGCGAGAGGGCTCCACTAGCTTCCGGGCATGGCAACCGACACGGAACCGACCGACCGGACCAGCCGCCTGTTCGCCGAGGAGAACCGCGTACGGGCCTTCGCCGCCGTCGCGCTGGGCGCGGGTACCCCCGCCGAGATCGCCCGGGTGTCCGGGCTGTCCGCCCGGGACACGGCTGTGGCGTTGCATCGGCTGGGTGGGGAGGGTGTGGTGGGTGAGGGGGATGGTGGGGGGCTGGTTGTGGAGTATGGGGTGTTCAGGGAGCGGGCGCGGGGGCGGGCGCGTGTTGAGGAGAGCGGCTCGGTCTCGGGTGCGGGTTCGGGAGAACCGTTGCTGCGGACCTTCGTACGGGACGGGCGGCTGGTGCGGCTGCCCGCTCGGTGGGCCCGTAAGAAGCTGGTTCTGGAGCACATCGCCGAGCAGACCTTCGAACCGGGTGTCGAGTACCCCGAGCGGGTCGTCAACGAGAAGCTGCGGGCCTGGTGCGAGGAGAGCGACGAGATCGACCATGTGACGCTCCGGCGCTATCTGGTGGACCTGCACCATCTGCGCCGGAGCGAGGGGATCTACCGCAGGCCGTCTCCCGACGAGGGCTCAGGGGAGCCGTCGTACGGGTGAACCCGCCAGGTACGCCTGGATGTTCTCGACGGCGTGGCCGTAGTACGTCGCGTAGTTGGCCCGTGAGACATAGCCGAGGTGCGGGGTGGCGAGCAGTCGGGGGGCCGTGCGCATCGGGTGGTCGTCGGGGAGGGGCTCGGTGTCGAAGACGTCGACGCCCGCGCCCGCGATCCGGCCCTCGTGCAGGGCGTCGACGAGCGCGTCCTGGTCGACGATCGCCGCGCGCGAGGTGTTGATCAGGTACGAAGTGGGCTTGAGGAGGGCGAGTTCGGCGGGGCCGAGCAGACCGCGGGTGCGGTCGCCGAGGGCCAGGTGGATGGAGACGAAGTCGCTGTCGGCGAGCAACTCCTCCTTGGAGGCGGCCAGTTGGACGCCCACCTCGTCGGCGCGCTCCTTGGTGAGATGCTGGCTCCAGGCGCTGACCCGCATGCCGAAGGCGAGTCCGATCCGCGCCACCCGGCTGCCGATCTTCCCGAGGCCGAGCAGTCCGAGCGTGCGGTCGTGCAGGTCGGCGCCGACGGTGTGCTGCCAAGGGCCGTTCGTGCGCAGGGCGTTGCTCTCGTCGACGATCCCCCGGGCGAGGCCGAGGAGCAGCGCCCAGGTCAGCTCGACCGGAGGGGTCGACGAACTCGCCGTACCGCAGACGGTGACGCCGTGCGCCTCGGCGGCCTCGTAGTCGATGACGGAGTTGCGCATCCCGGAGGCGACGAGCAGCTTCAGCCGGGGCAGCCGGGCGATCAGGGAGGCGGGGAAGGGGACCCGCTCGCGCAGGGTGACCACGATGTCGGCGTCGGCGAGAGCGGCGGCCAGCGTGTCCTCGTCGGCGAAGTGGGTGTCGTAGGAGACGACTTCGACCCGGTCCGCGAGCGGTGACCAGTCGGCGACCTCGGTCGCCACCTGCTGGAAGTCGTCGAGCACGGCGCAACGCAGACGCATGTCGGTCCTTTCCTCCGGTGAGCCTCGATGAGCCCCGGTGAGCTCCGGTGGGGTCGGTTCGGGTGATCGACTTTACGCGGGGGTGCCGCGGGACGGCCCGGGCACGTCCTTGACGAAGACCAGCCCGTCGATGCCGGGGAGGTGGGCGGGGTCGAGCGGGGCGTAGCCGTACCAGGGGGACTCGCGGGGGAGCAGGTGGGTGGTGGTCAGGTGGCGGGGGTTGATGAGGCACTGGTCGCGCGGGAGTTCGTACAGGAGGCCTTCGAGGGTGTTCGGCGGGGGTACGTCCACTCCCCGGTGCCGGAGTGTGCCGAGGGCCGTGGCGACGAAGGCGTAGTCCGTGCCGAGCCGGGCGCTCACCAGCGCGCCGGCGCTCCACCACTCGACCGGACCGTCCCACAGTCGCATCGTGCTCTTCTCGCGCTGGAGGTGGGAGTTGTGGGCACTCACGAGGACCGGGCCGCGGGCCGCGAGGGCGAGGAGGCTGTGGGCCATCATCTGGTCCCGCACGGCGACCAGGCGGGTCATGCGGGCGGGTGAGGTGTCGGCCATGGCGTGGTGGTAGCGGAGCAGGCCGGTGGCGGTACGGCTGTACAGGGAGGCGTGGTCGAGGGTGTGCCGGTCGGAGTCGTGCGGGTCGGGGGTGCCTGGGTCCAGGTTGCTCCGGTCCGGGTTCCCCCTGTCTGGGTCCGCTGTGATCAGGTGTGGTGTCTGGGTGTCGAGCAGTGCGGTCAACTCGTCGGTGAGGAGGCGGAGTTGATCGGCGTCCGTCGATCGGCCGACGGAGCGTGTCGGGTCCGTCATCGCGGCGGGGTCGGTCCAGCGGTCGTCGGGGCCGAGGAGACGGTCCAGTGTCCCGGCGGTGCAGGGGAGCAGGGCGGCCGGGATGTGGGCGGCGAGGTAGGTGTGGAGTGCGGTGAGGGCCTGGCGGGGGCTCGCGGCGGCGGTGATCTCCAGGGGGCCGTCGAAACCGGCGAAGCGGAGGTGTTCGGACGGGGGCCGGCCCTCGTTGTACGCGCGCATCCGGCGCACCAGTTCGCGGTTGCCCCCGAAGGCGCCCCACTCATGGCTGAAGCCGCGCGCCATGACCTCGTCGAGGGTGCCCTCGCCCGAGGTGACGTAGGCGTCCACGATCAGCCCGGCCAGGCAGTCGCTCTCGACCGCGAGGGTCCGGTAGCCCTCCTTGGCGAGCTGCTCGAAGAGGTCGTTGCGCAGACCGAGCAGGGTGTCCTCGCCGTGGGTGGGTTCGCCGAGGGCGAGGAGGCGGGGGCGGGTGGGGAGGAGGCGGAGGAGAGGGGCTGCTTCGACGGCGGAGATGTCGGAGGCGTCGGAGTCGCCGGGCGGGCCGAAGGTCGCAGGTGGGTCGAAGGTTGCGGAGGTCTCGGAAGCCATGCCTTCAACGCTATCGTTGAACTTTCGGTGGAAACTTTTACGCGATGGCGGCTGGAAAATGGGACGTAACCTTAAAACCGGTGAACGGCTCAGGCCGGTCGATCTGGCGCGCGGGCACGGTCTGTCCACGCAGGCGGTCCGCAACTACGAGGAGGCCGGCATCCTCCCGCCCGCCGCCCGCACCCCCCACGGCTACCGCACCTACACCCCACGGCACGCCCAGGCCCTGCGCACTTTCCTCGCCCTGGTACCGGGCCACGGCCACCGGACGGCGACGGCGATCATGCGGGCGGTGAACGAGGGCACGGCGGAGGAGGCGTTCCGCCTCATCGACGAGAGCCACGCCGAACTCCTCCAAGACCGGCGCACCCTGAGGGCCGTGGAGAGCGCCCTGCACGACCTGAAGCCCCTTACCGCAGCCGAATCGCCCGAACCGCGGGTCACCGAAGGCATGTTCATCGGCCCCCTCGCCGCCCGCCTCGGCATCCGCCCCGCGACCCTGCGCAAGTGGGAGCACGCCGGCCTCGTCCACCCGCACCGAGACCCCCACACCGGATACCGCGTCTACGACGACACCGCCGTACGAAACGCCCAACTCACCCACCAACTCCGGCGCGGCGGCTATCTGCTGGATCAGATCGAGCCACTTATCGCGCAGGTGCGGGCGGCGGGGGGACTGGAGCCACTGGAGACCGCACTGCGCGACTGGCACGGGCGGTTGGCGGCGCGGGGGCGGGCGTTGTTGGTGGGGGCGGGGGAGTTGGAGACGTATCTGCGGGGGGAGTAGGCCGGGGCGGACGCGGGCGGCCTCGGGAAGGGCTCCCCGGTTCTGGGTACCAGCGCTGGGCTGGTCACGCGGCTCCCGACGATCCTGCTGACCCATGACCCCAGGTCGAAGAGGATGTGGCGCCCCCGGCAGGACTCGAACCTGCGGCCAAGCGCTTAGAAGGCGCCTGCTCTATCCACTGAGCTACGGGGGTTGACCTGCGAAAACGGAGTCTTCCGGGCGCTCGTCCCAGATACCTGTGGGACGTATGTGGGATCAAGTGATCCCTGGGACGCGTGGGACGCCAGCGTGCCCCGATTGCCCGTATATAGCTTTTCACGCCATCTTCACTCGCTCGAAGCCCCTCGCGGAAACAATCCTGCCCCTCCCCGACGTTCTCGATCTTCGAGTCGAGGAGG
This sequence comes from Streptomyces sp. SID13726, assembly GCF_010548375.1. GTDB lineage: Bacteria > Actinomycetota > Actinomycetes > Streptomycetales > Streptomycetaceae > Streptomyces. The sequence continues at coordinate 286,066 of NZ_JAAGLY010000008.1, read as the reverse complement.
GGAAGGTGTCGGGCCTGAAGCTGTTCCACACGACGGATAGCGGCGTGACCGAGGTCGCCCCGCGTCTTGCAGAGGTCGAGGCGAAGGTGCAGGGCCTCGTCGAGGCGCACATGGAGACGGTGCTTGGGGCCCGTTTCCTGGCGACCGAGTACTGTACCGGGCCGGTCCACCGAGGTCGGATCGACTCGCTCGGGCTGGACGAGAATGGCTCGCCGGTCATCGTCGAGTACAAGCGAGGCGTCGATGCCGGCGTCATCAACCAGGGCCTGTACTACCTATCGTGGCTGATGGATCACCGCGCCGAGTTCGAGCACCTGGTCCGTGACCGGCTCGGGGCGACGGCCGCGTCCCAAGTGCTGTGGAACGGCCCGCGCCTGATCTGCGTCGCCGGCGACTTCACGCGCTACGACGTTCACGCCGTACGCGAGCACCGGAGGTCGATTGACCTGGTCCGCTACCGACTCTTCGGCAGCGACCTGCTCGGGCTTGAGACCGTGGCATCCGCCAGCGGCGGCACGCAGGCAACACGTCGGTCGCGTAGGCGGGCGGTCGCCCGGGCAGCAGCCCATGGCGGATCGATGGCGGAGCTGGCAAGCGCGGTCGACGAGGCGCTGCTCGGGCTCGGAGACAGCGTGAACCGGGTCGAGCGCAAGCAGTACTGGGCGTACCAGCGGCTGCGGAACTTCGCATGCCTGTGTCCGCCGCAGCGGAGCAAGCTCCTTGTCTACCTGAAGGTCGATCCGCAGGACGTAGACCTCATTCCGGGGTTCACGCGGGACGTATCTGGTCTTGGGCACCACGGGACGGGTAACCTGGAGGTGCAGCTCCGCACAGCGAGGGACGTGGAGCGAGCGCAGGACCTGTTCCGCGCGAGCTACGCGGCGGCTTGATCGCTCGCCGGCGCTCCGTCTGTGAGTGTCAGGGATCGGGTCTGTGGTCGTCGGGTGTCTCTTTCGACGTATGGGCAAGTCGTGGCGGTGGACTACTAATGGTGCGGCGGAGTCCCGGTTTCGGTAACCGGGACTCCGCCGCTATATTTCCGCCCCCACGTGCCCGAAACGGGGTGGCGGGGGTGACTGACGACTCCTGGGCTTCGGTGCCTTTTCGGCTTCCGACATCTGCGTGATGCACGAGTCGGCGGTCGGGATTCGCGTTGCCACCGCTGCCGGTCATAGGTGGCTCTGCGGACGATCGCCCTGCCGCGGGTTCCGTGAGGATAGCCAGTGTCGCCTCAAGAAGCAGTGTTGAGCTGCCCACAACCGCCGTTGCCGATCTGGGAGTTTGCCCATCGGCCCTTTGAAGTGGGCGCTTGCCGGGTGGGACGTGGGTCGGGTGCGCGGTTTCCGCAGGGCGGTGTCAGTGGCGGCGTGTACGTTTCCGACCCGCATGATCCGATCCGCAAATGCGCTCTGCCTTGGGGAGTTCGCCGTGTTTGTGTCCAATGGTCAGCTTTACGCGCACAGCCGCAGTGCCGTGTCGGGGCACCGGCATGCGCTGGAGGAGCACCTGCGTGGTTCCGCGGAGTTGGCCGGCCGGTTCGGTGAGGTCTTCGGGGCGGGGGAGCTGGCCGCCTACCTTGCGTTGATCCACGATGTGGGCAAGGGCAGTTGTCTGTGGCAGGACAGGCTGCGGGAGGCGGAGCGCCGTGGTGGTGGCCGGGTCGGGGCGCCGCACAAGCATGCCGGCACGCTGCTCGCGGACCGGTATACGCAGCTGGCGTTCGGTGCGGTGGTCTTCGGTCACCATGGCGGGTTGCCGGACATGGACAAGCTGCGCACCGAGCTGGTCAAGGCACAGCCCGGCGGGGAGCATGCCGAGCTTGTCGAGGAAGCCGTCCGTGCGGTGGAGCAGACGGTTCCGCAGATTCATCCCGAGCCGCGCCCGGGCATCCCGGCGTGGCTTGGGGACGTGCCCAAGGCGGAGCGGCGGCTGGGGCTGGATCTGCTGCTGCGGATGCTGTTCAGCTGCGTGGTGGATGCGGACTTCCTGGACACCGCGGCGCACTTCGAGGGCGCTGCGGTGCGGCTGCGTGCACCCGCGGACATGGGCGTGCTGGTGGAGCGGTACGAGAAGCGGCGGGCGGCGGTGCTGGCGCGGCGGGAGCCGTCCCCGGTCGACGGGGTGCGGCAGGCGGTGTACGAGCAGGCGTGCGCGGCGGCGTCGGGCCGGCCCGGGGCGTATGTGCTGCATGTGCCCACGGGCGGGGCCAAGACACTGGCCGCGGGGGGCTTCGCGCTGCGGCACGCGGCCATGCACGGGATGCGGCGGGTGGTGCTGGCCGTGCCGTACATCTCGATCACGGAGCAGAACGCCGGCGTCTACCGCGACCTCCTCGACCCGGAGCCCGGCTCGGGACAGGAGGCGGTGGTGCTGGAGCACCACAGCGCCGTCGACCTGGACGCCGAGGCGCCGCTCGGCGGACTGTCACCAGAGCAGCAGGCGCAGTGGGAACGGCGGGCGCACGCGGCCCGGCTGGCGGCGGAGAACTGGGATGCCCCGTTCGTGGTGACCACCACGGTGCGCCTGTTCGAGTCGCTGTTCTCGCACAAGCCCTCGGCGATGCGACGGCTGCACAATCTGGCCGGGTCGGTGATCGTGCTGGACGAGGTACAGGCCCTGCCGGACCGCCTGCTGACCCCGATCCTGAGCGTGCTACGCGGTCTGGTCGACCACTTCGGCGTCACCGTGCTGCTGGTCTCGGCCACCCAGCCCTCGTTCTGGCAGCTGCCCCGGTGGCAGGGGCTGGAGCGGCGGGTGATCGTGGACGACCCGGCCGCACTGTTCGAACAGCTGCGCCGTGTCCGCTACGAGTGGCGCACCGGCGAGGACGTCACCCTGGAGAGCATCGCGGCCGAAGCCGCCGGGCACCGGCAGGTGCTGACCGTGGCCGCCACCACCAAGGACACCGCCCGCCTGCACCGCCACCTCGACGCGATGACGGCCGAGGGAGAGGTGCTGCACCTGTCGACCCGCATGACGGGCGCACACCGCCGCGAAGTCATCGCCCGTGTCAAGGAGTTGCTCGCCGCCAATCTGCCGGTGCAGGTGGTGTCCACCAATCTGATCGAGGCCGGGGTCGACCTGGACTTCCCGCGCGTGTACCGGGCGTGGGCACCGGCGGAGTCGATGCAGCAGGCCGCCGGCCGCTGCAACCGCGACGGCCGCCTCGACAGCGGCACGGTCGTCATCTTCCGGCCCCAGGGCGGCGGTCAGCCGCAGGGCACCGAGTACCGGGCGGCCGTCCAGGCCAGCGATACCTTCTTCGGGCCGCAGCTCGCCTACCCCGACGATCTTGACGCGCTGGAGCGCTACTACCCGGTCCGTTACGCCCTCCAGCCGGGACTGGGCGAGGAGATCGAGGACCTGCGCCGCCGTCTGGACTTCCCGAAGGTGGACCGCGCCTTCCAGATGATCGAGGACGGGTACAGCGTGCCCGTCATCGTCATCCGCCGAAAGGCAGACCGGGAGGCCATCGAGACGTCCGTCGCCCGGCTGCTGGATCCCAGCCGCCCGTGCGGGCCCGAGGTCCTGCGCTCCCTCCAGCAGCACACCGCGTCCCTGCCGCGCCACGAGGCCGAGGCGGCCCTGCGCTCCGGCCTGGCCACACCGGTCACCGGAGACTTGATCTGGTGGCACGGCGCCTACCACGAATGGCGCGGACTGGACCCGGACGATGTGGAGGACCGCGGGAGCTTCGTTTGCTGAGGAGTTTGTCCCTGTCTCGAAGTTTCCATGCTGAACCGTGCCACCATGGCGCAACGGCCCACGTTGTTGAGCCGTGCGGCGGCCTCGCCGATCGGAGATTGCTCCCGGCATGGCCGAGGATCGCAACTTGGTGTTCGCGCTGTTGTGTCTGGCCATTGACGCGGGGCCTGGGGAGCTTGTCCCCGGGCCCCGCTTGTTGCTGTGGGACGCCGTACGGGGATGGGCGTAGGTCTGTCGGATCTCTGCGCAAGCGTCGGCAGCCGCCCGTCACTCTCGTCAGCATTAAGCGATACAGGCGAAGACCAAGAAATAGAGAGTGAGATCGTCGTGTCCCTGGACCCCTCAATGACTCCGGCACCCGTCACGGTGGCAGGAGTCGTCGTGATCGTCGTCATCGTCTTAGTCCGTCACGGCCGGCTTCGATTCCGCTTCCACATCGGGTAACCAGCAGGTCAGCGGGCGATGTCAGTGGCTTCCCCTACGGTGAGCAGCCGCTGACGTCGCCCTCCTGGGTGGCAACACGGCGAATTTCGCGAGCAGTTGGTATGAACAGAAAGGAGTGATGTGCACATGTCGTCCCGAACGGCCGCTGCATCGCAGCGAGTTGCACGACGCGGCAACGACGGCTGGGCGTTTCCCGATCTGGTGGTGGAGGTGGCGGGCCCGCTGGCCTGCTTCACGCGGCCCGAGCTGAAGGTGGAGCGGGTCTCGTATCCGGTGATGAGCCCGTCCGCGGCGGTAGGGGTGCTCAGCGCTGTCTTCTGGAAGCCGGAGTTCCAGTACGTGGTGCGGGCGATCGAGGTCCTCGCCCCGATCGAGTGGACCTCGATCCGCCGCAACGAGGCCAAGTCCGTGATCACGGCCGGGGAGGTCGCCGCCCTGCGCAAGGACCCGCGCCGCCGCTACGACGTGGAAACGGACCGGGACCAGCGCAACAGCATGCTGCTGCGCGATGTCCATTACCGCATCCGCACCCAGGTCGTCCTGACCGGGCGGGGCAGGTGCGAGCGTGAGGAGAAGTACCGCGAGCAGCTGCGCCGGCGCGTCGACAAGGGCGCCTGCTTCGCCCAGCCGTTCCTCGGCTGCCGCGAGTTCAGCGCCTCCTTCGGACCGCAGACCGACACGGTGCCCATCGCACGGGACGAGGATCTCGGCGTCATGCTGCACTCGATCGTCTATCCCGCCACTGGGGGCGAGCAGTACCGCTGGTTCCATGCCCAGCTGCACCAGGGCGTACTGAAGGTGCCGCTCAGGCCACTGGGGGCGGGCGAGGTGGCCATGCCCGACGGCTCCGGCTGGCGTGCTGACGGGGCTCAGGCGGGGTGAGGCGCCGATGCTGCTGAAACGCCTGACCGAGGCCGCCGAACGCTTCGAGGACGACGGCGCACTCCCCGCGGCCTACTACCGGCCCAAGAAGATCCAGTGGGCACTGCGCATCGACATCGACGGTGTCGGCGCCCGGCTGTATGACCGCCGCCCGGCCAAGGGCTCGAAAGACAAGCCGCTGTCGAGCAATGCTCCCTACGCCTACCGCTCGGGCAAGACGCCGCCTGCGAACCTGCTGGTCGACACTGCACAGTACGTCCTGGCGGTGCCCAAAGCCGGTCCGGACGGCGCGGTGAGCGAGACCTCTGCGGCAGAGGCGGTGCGCCGCCAGGGCGAGTACGCCGAGCTGCTGCTGGCCTGGACCCGCACCGCCGAAGGCGACCCGTACGCCCAGGCCGTGCACGCCTTCGTCACCGGCGGCGGCCTGACCCGCGTCGACCTCCTGGACGGCATCGCCCCGGCCGACACCGTCGCCCTCATGGGGCACGACGGAACCTGGCTGCATCAGCTGCCCACCGCGCAGGCCGCGTGGGCGGCGACCGTCCGGGCCCGCAAGGCCGGCGACGGGGCGAGGGGCCTGTGCCTGGTCTGCGGCGAGCAGGGCGAACTGCTGGCCACGATCCCCGAGAGCATCAAGTCCGGGGCCATCCCCACCAGCGGCCTGGGCCGCGACTCCCAGCTGATCAGCATCAACGCCGCCGCCCAGGGACGCGGCGGAGCCCTTCAGCTGGTCAACACCCCGGTATGCGAGCGCTGCGGCAGCCGCGCCATGGCCGCGCTCAACCTCCTGCTGGCCACCGACACCCACCGCCGCCGCGGCACCGACACGGTCACCGTGTGGTGGACGAGGGAGCCGGCCGACGATCTCTTCGAGTCGCTGGACACCCCGACCGAGGAGAGCGTCGCCAAGCTGCTGGACGCCCTGCACGAATGCCCCGACCCCGTCGCCGCCGAACGACTGGACCCCAGCGCCTACTACGCGCTCACCCTCGGCCTGAACAACGCCCGCGCCGTGATCCACGAATGGCTCGACATCCCCGTCGGCCGCCTGCGCAACCACCTCGGCGCCTGGTTCGCGCACCACCAGGTCCACGACGGCTGGGAGAACACCTACCGGCGCCTGCCGCTGTGGCACCTCGTCCTGGCCGCCGGCCGCTGGGACGGCAAAACCGGACGCTACGTCGCCCGCAGCGCCCCCAAGGGCCTGGAGCAGGAACTGCTGCACGCCGCCCTGACCCGCGGCCCCCTGCCCGCTCGCCTGATGCCCCACCTGCTGCAGCGCATCCGCGCCGACCGCCGCGTCGACCACCCCCGCACCGCCTTGCTGCGCCTTGCACTCCACCCCAACCGGAAGGACCACCAGGTGACCGGCCCCGCCCCCCAGCTCGACGAGCCCAATACGGAACCCGGCTACCTGTGCGGCCGCACCTTCGCCATCCTCGAAGCCATCCAGTACGCCGCTCTGGGAGACATCAACACCACCATCGGCGACAAGTACTTCGGCACCGCGATGACCGCCCCCGCCGCCGTGCTGACCACCCTGCGCACTGGAGCCAATGCCCACCTCAAACGGCTGCGCCGGGACAAAAGGGCAACCTACTACGCCTTGGACGCCCGCCTGGCCGAGGCATTCGCCGCCCTCGCCCAGCTCGACGACGGCATCCCCCTGCTGCTGCCCACCCGCCAGCAGGCATGGTTCGTCCTCGGCTACGAACAGCAGCGCGCCGCCGACAACGCCGCCCGCGCCGCCCACAAGAAGGCCCGGGAGGCCGCCGCCACCGGCAGCGGACCCGACGAGCCGGAGCCCGAACCGCCGACGGCCTAGCCGCCCACACGACGCCGCGGGCGCCGCCGACGGACACAGCCCGCCACCCGCCCTGAACCCCCGCCACGACAAGGAGTGCCCTTCCATGACCGCGCCGCACCACGACCCCACCCGCAAGATCGACTTCGTTTACCTGATCGAGGCACGCGACAGCAACCCCAACGGCGACCCCGACGCCGGCGGCATGCCCCGCACCGACCCCGTCTCCGGCCAGGGACTGATCACCGACGTCGCCCTCAAAAGGAAGATCCGCAACACCGTCTCTCTCCTCAACGAGGAAGACAACAAACCTGGCTACGACATCTACGTCGAGGCCGGCATCGCCCTCAACGCCCAGCACGAGCGTGCCTACGCCCCCGACGCACTCGGCGAGAAGGCCAGCCAGCTCGACGCCCAGCAGTGGATGTGCCAGACCTTCTTCGACATCCGCATGTTCGGCGCCGTCATGACCACCGGCAAGAAGGACCGCCAGGCCGGCCGCGTCCGCGGACCCGTCCAGCTCACCTTCTCCCGCTCCGTCGACCCCATCACCCCGCTCGAATACAGCATCACCCGCGTCACCCCCACCAAACAGGAAGACGTGGACGCCGGAAAGAACACCGAGATGGGCTCCAAGCACATCGTCCCCTACGGCCTCTACCGCGGCGAAGGCCACTTCAGCGCGCCTCTCGCCGCCCGCACCGGTGTCACCAGCGACGACCTCGCCATGTTCTGGCGTGCCTTCGCCCTCATGTTCGACCACGACCGCGCCGCCGCCCGCGGCGAACTCAACCTGCGGGGCCTGTATGTCTTCACCCACGGCGACAAGTACGGCAACGCGCCCGCACGCCAACTCCTCGACCGCATCACCGTCAAAGGCCCCGGCGACGCAACCGCCCGGTCCTTCACCGACTACCAAGTCGAGGTCCAGGAAGCCGACCTGCCCGAGGGCATCACCCTCACGACCCTGATCGGATGACCGCACCCGCGACCCAGAGCGGAGAGGCAGACCTCGTCCAGGTCTCCCTCTCCGCTCTGGAGCACTACGCCTACTGCCCACGACAGTGCGGGCTCATCCTCCTCGAAGACGCCTTCACCGACGACGCCGCCACCGTGCGGGGAACCCTCCTCCACCAGCGTGTCGACACCCCAGGCAACCGGGGCCGAGGTGACGTACGCACACTCCACGCGCTGCCCGTCTGGCACGACGGCTACGGTCTGACCGGCATCTGTGACACCGTCGAAGTCCATGCCGACGGCCGTATCCTGCCCGTGGAGCACAAGTCGGGCCGCTACCACCCGGGCGGCCCAGCCGAGGTACAGGCCGCGGCCCAGGCGATCTGCCTGGAGGAGATGTTCCACCGTCCCGTCCCCGAGGCCGCGATCTATTCCGCAGCCGACCGCCGGCGCCACTCAGTGACCGTTGACGACGCACTTCGATCCCGTGTCCTCGAACTCACCGACGCGGTACGCAGTTTGCTCACCACCGACCGGTTGCCTTCTCCCGTCGCCGACAGCCGCTGCCGACGCTGTTCCATGGCCACCGGATGTATGCCACGACTCCTCGCCGGCACCCACCGCTACCGCCAGGCCCTCACCGATCTCTACCTCCTCGACGACCTCCAGGACAGCGACGCGTGACCACCGAACTCCTGAACACCCTGTATGTACAGACACAAGGCGCCGATCTCCGCCTGGAACACGACACCCTCCGCGTTCAACTCCCCGACACCCCGGGGCGACGGGTCCTGCCTCTGCGCCGCCTCGACGGCATCGTCGTCTACGGGCACATCAACCTCTCCACCGAACTCATCACCCGCTGTGCCCAGGACAACCGTCCCATCACCTGGATGACCAGAGGCGGCCGTTACATGGCCCGCCTCGACGGAGCCGTCCAGGGAAACGTCCTGCTGCGGCACGCCCAGCACCGACTCCACGACGACGCGGGACCGCTTGCCCCAGGGTGGCTTCGACAGCGTGCAGACTCTTGGCATCGCCCAAGTACAGCCACACCGCGAAGACCTCGTCTTGTGATCGTTCGCTGCTGCTTCGGAACCTCAAGTGCACACGCGACACGCGGACCACACCGAAGCAGAACGCCCGTTTGTGCCCTACTTTTCTCCCCCCGGTGGCTTTCAAAAACCACAAGCTACTGTGAACTAGCTGGCCAGCCAGCGTGGCGGTCGCCCTCCGGGGTGACCGAGGATCGCAACCCCCTGGTTCGGTTTCGGGAAGGCGGGCCATGATGGTGGCGGTCGCCCTCCGGGGTGACCGAGGATCGCAACCTCGTACTTCTCCTGCGCGTCGACGGCCTCGCTGATCGTGGCGGTCGCCCTCCGGGGTGACCGAGGATCGCAACTTCAGATCGAGGCGTGCGGATTCGTCGATGCGGTGGTGGCGGTCGCCCTCCGGGGTGACCGAGGATCGCAACATCGACGGACGCGACGGCCTCTCCGCCCTCACCGACGTGGCGGTCGCCCTCCGGGGTGACCAAGGATCGCAACCCTCCCCTCGTACGGGCGATTCGCGAGGAATCTCCGTGGCGGTCGCCCTCCGGGGTGACCGAGGATCGCAACACCACGGCCACGTCGTCCAGGTATTCGCTGCCGCCGGTGGCGGTCGCCCTCCGGGGTGACCGAGGATCGCAACAACTCCAGTACGTGCTGCGTCGCCTCTACTGCCGCGTGGCGGTCGCCCTCCGGGGTGACCGAGGATCGCAACGCCGCCGTCGCCCCGAACGGCACGCGCAACATCGAAGTGGCGGTCGCCCTCCGGGGTGACCGAGGATCGCAACGCCCGGGGCGGCGTGTACGACGTGCTGCCCGGCTACAGTGGCGGTCGCCCTCCGGGGTGACCGAGGATCGCAACCGGTACTCGCACGTCGAATACCGGGCCAACCCGGGAGTGGCGGTCGCCCTCCGGGGTGACCGAGGATCGCAACTGCCCGTCGATGATGTCCAGTCCCGTCGGCTTCCCGCGTGGCGGTCGCCCTCCGGGGTGACCGAGGATCGCAACTCCCTCTCGGCCTACGCCGGTATCGCCGCGGTCGTGTGGCGGTCGCCCTCCGGGGTGACCGAGGATCGCAACCGCGCATCTGCTGGTCGCTGGCCCCCGAGTCGCGGGCGTGGCGGTCGCCCTCCGGGGTGACCGAGGATCGCAACCCAGCGGGCGGGCAGCACGCTCGGCGCGACGTCCACGTGGCGGTCGCCCTCCGGGGTGACCGAGGATCGCAACACCGAGGCCGGGCTCTCGCACGACCAGCCCACCGGGAGTGGCGGTCGCCCTCCGGGGTGACCGAGGATCGCAACTTCAACCCGGGAACGCTCGTGGGCGAGGGGTGGCTGTGGCGGTCGCCCTCCGGGGTGACCGAGGATCGCAACTTCGTGATCGCGAGGGTGTGCGCGCCCGAGCCGCCGTGGCGGTCGCCCTCCGGGGTGACCGAGGATCGCAACGCCGCGACCGACCTCGTCCCTTACGTCCGGGCCGTCGTGGCGGTCGCCCTCCGGGGTGACCGAGGATCGCAACGGCGGGGCCGCCGCCGCCAGCACGGCGGGCGAGGCCGTGGCGGTCGCCCTCCGGGGTGACCGAGGATCGCAACATCTCGTACTGCTCCGTGTCCATCCGCGCCCTCCGTTGTGGCGGTCGCCCTCCGGGGTGACCGAGGATCGCAACTGCGGGTCGGCTGGGGGGGCGGTGGTGTCGGCGGTGGTGGCGGTCGCCCTCCGGGGTGACCGAGGATCGCAACGTCGGGTCCTGGCGGTTAACGAGCACCGACGGCGTGGTGGCGGTCGCCCTCCGGGGTGACCGAGGATCGCAACTGGTAGCGGCTCTCGCTCTTGGTCGCGCCCCGCAGTGGCGGTCGCCCTCCGGGGTGACCGAGGATCGCAACGCGGGAGTGCTGGCGCAGGTAGCGCCGGAGGCCACCGTGGCGGTCGCCCTCCGGGGTGACCGAGGATCGCAACGTTCTTGCGTCGTCTGGGAATGCCCTGCCGCCGGGGTGGCGGTCGCCCTCCGGGGTGACCGAGGATCGCAACACCTGCCGCTACGGCTGCACCGCCGAGGCCGTGGGCGGTGGCGGTCGCCCTCCGGGGTGACCGAGGATCGCAACCTCGATCAGGACTTCCTCGTCTACGCCAAGGTCCGTGGCGGTCGCCCTCCGGGGTGACCGAGGATCGCAACTCGGGATCGACCGGGAGCTCCCCGAGCCCTGCCGCGGTGGCGGTCGCCCTCCGGGGTGACCGAGGATCGCAACGGAGAGGAGGCGGCCATGGCGCGATCCGGTGTGCGGGTGGCGGTCGCCCTCCGGGGTGACCGAGGATCGCAACCAGGTCGTCACCTCGTCTACGCGCCCGTCCTCCCCCGTGGCGGTCGCCCTCCGGGGTGACCGAGGATCGCAACAACAAGCCCGGAACCACCTGACCGTGTCCGGCATAGTGGCGGTCGCCCTCTGGGGTGACCGAGGATCGCAACTGCAACGCCCGGGCGGACTGGGTGAGCGGGCCGAACGTGGCGGTCGCCCTCCGGGGTGACCGAGGATCGCAACGACGCGGTCGCACGCCCGGTGATCGATCCGGACTAGTGGCGGTCGCCCTCCGGGGTGACCGAGGGATCGCAACTACAGCGACGCCGCCGACAAGGCCCGTCGCCCTCCGGGGTGACCGAGGATCGCAACCTCGGCCCCGGCGGCGCGGGCGCGGGCCAGCCGCTGCACCGTGGCGGTCGCCCTCCGGGGTGACCGAGGATCGCAACCCTGTGGGTGCGAGCTGAATGGTGACGTCGACACGGCGTGGCGGTCGCCCTCCGGGGTGACCGAGGATCGCAACACCAAGAGGCCACGGAGTCCTTCGGCGCGTACGTCGTGGCGGTCGCCCTCCGGGGTGACCGAGGATCGCAACGGCACGGACGAGGCGACGCCGCTGCGGATCCGGCAGGTGGCGGTCGCCCTCCGGGGTGACCGAGGATCGCAACGTCAAGATCTGCGAGGCGGCCGGTCTGCCGCCCATCAAGTGGCGGTCGCCCTCCGGGGTGACCGAGGATCGCAACTTCCACGCCCTGCGCCACCAGCAGGTCGCCGCGAGTGGCGGTCGCCCTCCGGGGTGACCGAGGATCGCAACGGCGGTCGCGAGGGCGTAGTGCGAGGCAGCCAGCGCGTGGCGGTCGCCCTCCGGGGTGACCGAGGATCGCAACAGCGTGCCGCCGTGCTCGGGGCACACGCCCCACGGCAGTGGCGGTCGCCCTCTGGGGTGACCGAGGATCGCAACTTGACGATGGCGACGGCAAAGCTGACCGAGGTGACGCGTGGCGGTCGGCCTCCGGGGTGACCGAGGATCGCAACCATGGCTCCTGCCGGGAGACGGCCAAAGCCCTGCTCGTGGCGGTCGCCCTCCGGGGTGACCGAGGAACGCAACGACGAGTGGACCCACCGCTACGACAGCAGCCACACGGTGGCGGTCGCTCTCCGGGTTGACCGAGGATCGCAACCTCATAAAGCCGGGACCGCTGCGCGTCCTGCGCCTGGCGTGGCGTCGCCCTCCGGGGTGACGGTGCCTCGCACGTGGCGGTTGCCCCGGGGCGACCGAGGATCACAACGGGGTGTGCGTGCACAGCGAGTCCGGCAGCCGGGTGTGGCGGTCGCTCTCCGGGGACTAAGGATCGCAACAACTTCGACACCGGCCGTGCGCAGCACGGCTTCACCGTGGCGGTTGCCCTCCGGGCGACTGAGGATCGCAACGAATACCTGCTGTACCAGGCGTACGGTCGTCCCCGGGGTGACCGAGGATCGCAACGGCGTGCTCCCAGTCCAGTACCGTGACCAGCAGACGGCGGCGGTCGCCCTTCCGGGCGACCGAGGATCGCAACGTCAAGGTCCTCCGTGGTGGACTGCGGGCCTTGCCGGTGGCGGTCGCTCTCCAGGGCGACCGAGGATCGCAACAAGGCCCTCGGCCAGGGCATGCTCGATGGCATGACGGTAGCGGTCGTCCTCCTGGGCGACCGAGGAGCGCAGCAACATGTACGCCGGGAAGCTGGGTGGCTGAGGCACCGTGATGGTTCCCTTCCCGAGCAGCCGAGGATCGCAACGAGATAATGATGCGGTCCACCCCGCCGTACGTAGGGGGGTGGCAAGCGTCTTCCCTGGCGGCCGAGGATCGCGACCGTGTCGAGCGCGGGACCGGGGCGGGGGCTGACAGGTCAGTGCGGTCGGCCGGCCTGGCGTTGCGAGCGTGGTGGCGTGGTGGTGGCGCGCACCGGAGTGTAGACGGAGGCGCGGATGGCCCAGGTGCGCTGGTTGATGCTGGGGCCGGCCAGATGGTCCAGGTGTCGAGGGGCTGGTGGGGTGCGTTGGCGGCTAAGGCGTCGAACTGTATGCCGGCGTCGCCCGTCTGGGGCTGCCAGTGCAGTCGGCTGCCCTCGACGGTGGGTGTCCATCCTGCTTCGGTGAGGGGTCGGGTGGCCTGGGCGACGGTCTTGTCGGTGACCGCGGTTCCGAGTGCGGTCTCCCATGCTTGAGCGTCGCTGAGGGCGGTGAGCAGGGTGTGCAGGATGGGTTGGGGGGTGGTGGGTGTGATGGCCATGTGCCACATGCGCTCGCTGACCAGGCTCTCGTAGGCGGCGATGGTCCACTGCGCGTCGCGGGGGCCGGCTCCGTGTTCGAAGAGGATGCGCAGGGTCAGTGATTCGTGGGTCGCGACACTGGTGCCGTCCTCCCAGGTGTTGTATCGCTCCCAGTCGCCGTTGTCGGTGAGGAAACCGTCGAAGGCGGCTTCGTGGTTGCGGGCATCGGCGGCGTGGGCGGGCACGCTCTCCGGTTCGGGGGCGGGGGCGCGGGTGGGGTGCCGAGGGAGGTGCGGGCTCGGGCGGCTTCGCGTTCGGTGTCGGTCAGGGCGGGGCCGGGACGCATGGTGGCGGCGTGGAGCCGTTCGAGGACGGTCAGGGCCTGGGCGGGTGAGTCGAAGCTGTCGGCGATCTGCCGCAGGTGGTCTTCGCCGTGGAGGTAGACGCTCTTGCCGCTGTCGAGGTGGGTGCCGACGGCGACGGTGCTGTGGCCGTCGTCGGCGTGGGCGTGGATGAGGAGCCGCGCGTAGCGGATGTCGTTGTAGATCTTCTGGGCTTCGTTGGACATCTCCCGGATTTCCTCGCGGGTGCTCCAGGGCATGGGGTGGCTGGCCCAGGTCCATTCCTCGTCGATCGCTTCGCGGAGCCGGTCGGTGATCTGGGTGGTGATGCCGTGGGCGGTCAGGGTCTGGGCGGCCCTGTCGGCCCAGTGGGTTCCTCGTGGTCGATGCGGGCCATGACCAGGGTGTGGTCGTCGAGGGCTTCGAAGCCGTGCGCGGTCAGCACGGGGTGGGCCAGATCGTGGCGGGTGCCGGTGAGGGTGGCGGTCACGGCGCTGGCGTGGGAGGGGTGGATGTCGAGGCGGACGTGTGCGTCGGTGGTGGGCGGTGTCATGACCTGGGGTGCTCTCTCGTTCCGATGCCCGGGCCGGAGAAGCCCGGGTACCGGTTCGTTCGGGGTCAGCGGGACAGTCGTACGGCGGGCGGGGTCGTGGCCGGTGGCGGGCCGGCCCGGGGTGCGGCCGTGGCGCTGGCCTGGGCGGACCTGGTCGCCAGAGCCGGGGAGGTGGCGTGGTGCCAGCGGGTGCGCAGGGAGTTCAGGTCGGCCAGGGCGCGGCGGCTGCCGGTGATGAGCTGGTGGGGGGTGTTGGCGAGGTCGTCGGTGTACGTGGTGATCCGTGTCGCGACCGTGTGGGCGCGGGCGAGCAGCGCACGCCGAAGGACGTTCTCGCCCCAGTATTCGGGGGATGCTGCGGGTGTGGAGATGAGAGCTATCAGGTCGCGGGAGGTGAGGGTGTCGGTGATCAGTCCGCGGTGCTGGGCCTCGCTAAGGACGGTGACGGGGTCGACCATATCGCCGCGGTGGACCAGGGCGGTGATGCACTGCCAGAGCGTGGCGTGCAGCGGCCAGATGAAGTCCTCCGCCGCCAGCCACCGCATCTGCGCGACCTCGGCCGGATAGGCGGTGGCGGTGGCGAGCAGGCAGCGTTCCTCGTAGAGGTCTTCCTCGCCGCCGTGCCGTGCGGCGGTGGGTGCGGGCGGGGTGCGGGGAAGAGAGCCGGGGTGCGGGGCGAACTGGCCGGCGAGGTCGTCCAGGAGGCGGGCGAGGGTGTCGGCGTGGGCGAGGGTCGCGGCGGTGGTGTCCGGCCCGGCGGGATCGGTGGCGGTGAGTGCGAGGCGTTCGGCGTGCAGGCTCAGGGTGCGGCGGGCGTGGTCAGCGCGGATCATTCGGGCGTACGCGGCGGCATGCTTGGGCTGCGGGCAGAACTGGATGAGGCTGTGGAGGTAGGAGGAGCTCAGGCTGCGGGACTTTGGCCGGGCGTGTTCCAGCACCTTGGTGAGCCATGCGGCGTCTTTGGCATGGTCGGCGGGGTCCGGTGTGGGGAGGGTGCGGATCGCGGTGAAGAGGGTGGCGTGGTTGTGGTTGTCGAAGTGGCCGGCGGTCAGGGTTGTGGTGTCGGCCAGACGCTGGGGGTCGAGGAGGAGGGCTCCGAGGAGGGCCTGTTCGGCGTAGTGCACGGGCTGGAGAGCAGCCCGTACGCGGTCCAGATCGTCGTCCTCGGTGATGTCAGGGGTGTCGGGGGTGTGGGGCATCAGGCGGCGAAGGCGAAGTCGTCGGGGTTGACGGGCTTGTTGAGGTGCGAGGCGAGCAGGTGGGCTGCCAGGCGCGGGGGCACGGCGTTGCCGATCTGGGAGAACTGCTGGCCCTTGTTGCCCTGCCAGGGGTAGTTGGCAGGGAAACTCTGCAGAATGCCCGCTTCGCGGGCGGTGATCCTTATCGGATCCGGCACCTGCTGCTCGCCGTCCATGCTGCTGGCGGTGGTGTCGGCGACCCAGGTGCATTCGTTGGCCCGGTGGCCGAAGAACAGGGTGCCGGCCGGTTCGGACGACCTCCGGACGGTGGCGTTGGCCTGGTTGTTGCTGCGCAGCGACCACGCCCAGTGCAGTGCATCTGGGGTGCGTGCGGGGGCCGTATCCCGGGTCGGGCGGTTCTTGTCAGTGCCGTGGCTTGTGGCCGGGCCGGAGCTGTCGCGGCGGAGGTGTTCGTCGGGGTGGGTGTCGCTGCGCGGCGTCCAGGTGCCGCGGGCGCGGGCGTCGGAGAGGGTCTTGCGGGAGCCGGAGGGGAAGGGTTCGGGTCCGCCTCCCGGTCCGCCGCCCGCGCACACGGTGGGCACGGGACGGTCGGTGGCGCCCCAGCCCAGGGCTTCGGCCATCGACACCCAGCGGGCGCGGCCGGGCCCGAACAGCGACTCCGGTTCGGCCACCGGTGCGTGGGTGGGCGGCGGCGGTGCCGCGGTGCGGGTGCGGGAGGCGAGCAGGATCGCCCGCCGCCTCGTCTGAGGGACGCCGTAGTCGGCGGCGTTGAGGATGCCGGTCCATACGGAGAATCCCCAGGCGCGCAGGATGGCGGCGTACTGCCGCCACAACGGCAGGACGTCCGGGACTTCCTCCATGAGCACCCACTCCGGCTCGCCCACGCTGTGGAGGGCGTGCAGGTAGCGCATGGGTTCGGCGGCGAGGAGCGAGCGCTGGTCCGCGCACGCGCCGAGCAACTGCTCGCGGGTGTCGCGGCCGGCGGCCAGGTCGGCGACGGCCTGGTGCACGAGGGGCTGGTCGACGAGACCGAGGCGCTTGCCCGCCATGCTCCATGCCTGGCACGGAGGGGAGGCGATCAGTCCGAGGACCCGGCCGGAGAAGATCCACACGGGGTAGGTGGCGACGTCGGTGCGGATCGTCAACTGCCCTGCCTGGGCGCGGGTCTTGCACGCCCACTCGTCCCACTCCAGACCGACATCCCGCGTGCCGAGAACGGTGAGCGCGTGGCTCCAGCCGCCGGGGCCGGCGAACAGGTCCAGGATGATCCGCCTCAAGAAGCCAGTCCGAACTCGTCCTGGACCGGCTCGACCTCGCCCCGGCAGGCCCAGGGGGAGCAGCCGTCGACCACGCCTTCCTCCAGTTCCTCGACCGTGGAGGACGGCGCGTCGAGTTCCTGCTGGCGTGCCGCCCATTCGGTGGCCGTGACGTGGTCGATGGGGGCCTGGTCGAGCGGGACACGGGAGCGGTGCAGGAACGCCTGGCCGAGCAGACGGTTCCCGGAGGCGTTGGCGCGGGCGTTGCCCTGACGGATGGCCGAGTCGAACGCCACCACGTCCTGCCATTCCTGAGGACTGGTGTCCCGGATGTTCCGCCACTGCTGGTTCCCGTGAAATGGGCATCCGAGGCAGCTCGATTTCGGTGTATCGGCCAGGCCGATGGACGTCAGGTATTGGATGCAATCCGTGCGTGACCAGTTCAGGTCGATGAGGGGGTGCCGGTTGCGCATGTAATTGACGTCGGCGTCCTTGGCTCGATGAAATTCATCGGTGGAAATTCCGACCCACTGCTCGACGAATACACCCTTCGGGATTCGCAACGGATAGGGGTATCCGAGAATCTCCCGAACCTTCTTCTTGATCGGCTTGATTTTATATTCCCCGGTGCACTGTCGCCTGTTCATACCAGGTTTGCCGTCCTGATTCAGGATGTAGAGCGGCATGGAAGCGAAGCGGTGTTCCGGGTCGAGTGCGTCGTCGCGGATGTTTCCGGAGGCGACGCGCAGAACGGGTATCCCGGCCGGTTGTGCTATCTCCTTCTCCAGGCGGTCGAGATGGGCGTAGACGGCCTTCGGTTCCCATCCGGTGTCGGCGAAAATGGCGTAGTCGACCTTGGGGAGAATCCCGTTGGCTGACAGGGCGAGCATGGCGCTGGACTGAACTCCGGCACCGAGTGAGATGGATCGGAATACGGGGATGGCAGAAATGGGGCGTCCTTGCGGTGAACGGGATGGTCAGCGGCGGTGAGCCGGAGTGCGGGCCGCGGCGGCCGTCGGCAGGGGCGGAGCGGGGCGGGCGGTGGTCCACGCGGTGGGGCGCGGCCGTGCGAACGAGGCGGCGAGGTCGCGGCGCCCCGCCGCGGTGAGGTGGACGCGCTCGTCGCAGAACCAGCGAGGGCAGTCCTCGCGCAGCACGAGGCCGCGGCTCTCCAGGGCGCGGATGGTGGTGATGCTGACGCGGGTGTCCTCGCGGCGCAGGGAGGGCTTGTCGTCGGTGACCGTGACATCGCCGCGGGCCACGGCGCGCAGCGTGCTGTTCTGAGTAGGGGAGAGGGCAGGAGACTGGTACTCGGGTACGAAGCCGCGGTAGCGGCGTTCGGCGACGAAGAGTTCGGCGGCGGACAGGGCGTCCGGGGAACCCAGGGCGGTGAGGCTGGCGACGAGGGCGAAGCCTTCGCCGGCCTCCTGGCGGGCCTCGCTTTCGGGCAGGACTCCCGCAGGCCGTCACCGACTTCCACGGGAAGCCCGGCGCGGGTGCGGTCGAGGATGTCGACGGCATCGATGAGACGGTCGGCCGCGTCGGTGGCGAGGTGGGCGAGTCGGCGTACGCGTGCGTACACCGCGCGGATCTCGGGGCTGTGGTATATCGGCTGGGCGTTGAGCGTGTCCACGATGGTCAGCGCGGACCGGGCCAGTGCCTGGGCCGACAGGGTCTGGGCGCCGAGCAGGGTGGTGGGCTCCTGGTGGTTCAGCGCGTGCGGCAGGTGGGCGTCGTTGAAGCGGGTGAAGTCGGCGGCCAGGGCGGTGAGTTGCTCGGCAGGTTCAAGGCAGAGGGTCTTCTCGGTCAGGGACAGCTCCGTGGGCGAGGGTTGACTCAGCGGCGTCGGAACGAGCGGTCGAGCTGAGCGAGGGCGTGATCGGTGTGCGGAGTGATCGCGGAGCCGCGGACCGGAGTGATCACGGTGCCGTGCCCGTGCCGCGTCATGAGGGGGATGTCGGCGAAGGCCCGTTCCACTGCCGCGGGCGCGGCCAGGTGGGCGAAGAAGTTCCGGACGAGGCCCTCGGGGGCATCGCGGGTGAAGGTCGCCAGCGGCTCGTCTTCGTAGAAGACGTGCTCGGCCCGCCAGGTGATGTCCTCGTCGGGTGTGTGGAGCAGCCGGCAGTACCAATCGGGCGAGGACAGGACGCCGTCCTCGACGGACCAGTCGTTGAGCGCCGCGAGCGAGTCCAGGGGCATGTCCGTGATCGGGATGCGCTCGGCATGCCGGTCATCGCCGAGCAGTTGCGGCAGAGCCTGGGTGACGGCGGCGATGGCCTCCATCGGCGTCGGCTGGCTGAACTGCACTTCCCAGTAGGGCTCGTGGTGGGCGATCGTCCACCATCGGCCGAGAGGGTGGAGGGGATCGAAGTCGCAGAACACGCTGCCGTCGGGGCTGTCGATCCTGACGTGCCCAGTGGCGGTGTCGTGCTGCGGGTGCCAGCCGAAGAGGTGGATCAGCGGGCCGATCACGTCGGCGATCCGGTCGCCAGCGCCTGCCATGTAGCGCGGGGAGACCATGACCCGGTCGTCGGGCGCGTACTGGCTCATCGGCGCACCCCCTGCGCCGCCGTGGTCGTCGCCGCGGTGGCCGCTGCCGCCGCCAACGGGGCACGAGGGCGAGGCCCGTCCAGTGCACGGCGTCCCTGCTCGGTCACTGTGATCTTCTGTCCGTGATAGAGCGAGGTGCTGTTGTCGGCAGTGACGAGTCCGCGGTTGTTCAGGGCCCGGTAGGTGGCGATCGAGATGCGGGTGCCGTTGTCGGTGGCGACGCGGGTGACGCCCATCCCACGGGTCGCGCTCTCGTACAGCCGTCCGCCGTCCGCAAGGGACTTGAGGGCGTCGTACTGGGTGAGCGTGAGTGCGGGCACGGACCTCTGCTCGGCGGAGGCCGCCGTACGGTCCGGCACGGAGGAGAGGTCCTCGGCGATGCCGTGGGCGAGGTAGCGGCACCCGGTCGCGCTCAGGTCGAGCCGGTGCGCGGCATCGCCCAGGAGCCCGGCCATGCGCGGCACCGCGGCGGCATGCCGCGCGGTGCGCGACGCGGCATCATCGGCCGGGTAGCCGGCGACCGGCCCGCCCTCGTACGCGTTCGCGGACAGAGCGTCGGCGAGGTCGTTGCCGGCGCGAGAGGCACTGGAGACGACCGAGGCCATCAGCTCCAGACCGGCGCCGCTTCCAGCGAGACGGGTGTATGCGCTGTCGTCGAGGGCCGTCAACTGCCCGAGCGCGCTGGCCGTCAGCTCCTGGGTGGCGAGCAGCAGCGGCCCGATACGGCGCAGCGCATCGGCGCCCGGGGCGGGGGAGTGGTCGCGGACGCGGGCGCGCAGGGATTCGAAGTCCCGGGCCAGCTGACGGAGTTGGCGGACGTGGTCGTGCAGGTCGGGCGGGTGCGTGGAGATGGGGTGACTCCTGGGCGAGGGCGAGGGTTCAGCGGCTACGGGCCGGGGCCTGCTGGGCGGCGGGCATCGGGCGGAGCGTCGTACCGGGCGCGACGCTGGGCCCCTCAGGGGGTGGTGCGATGGCGGAGGCGAGGGCAGTGATGCCCGCAGCTGTGAGGTGCACGCGGTCCTGGGGCAGGCTGCTGGTGTAGGCACCAGGAGCGGAGTTGGGGACCCGTTCGGCGAGGCCGTTGGATTCCAGGACGCGCAACGAGCTGATCAGGACCTTGGGCTCGCGGGACCGTGCGAACTGGCGCCCCAGAGAGCTGCTGACGACGACGTGACCGCGTGCGATCTGCACCAGGGCGGCGCGCTGGGCGGCAGTGAGCCGTTCACCCGGTGCGACGCCAACCGGTGGACGCCGTCGCCGGGTTTCCACCGCGAGGTGCGCGGCGCAGCCGACCGCGGCCTCGGGAGCCAGGGCGGTCAGCTCACGGGCCGCCTTGATGCCCTGGTCGGCGGACGCGGTGCTGAGGAAAGCGAGCTGCTTCAGTCGCACCACGCACTCGGTCAACTCCGTGCTCTTGTAGAGCCGTTCCTCCTGGATGGCTCTGATGACGGTGCGGGTGTCGGATGCCAGGCGCTCGGCGGATGCGACATGCGCCTGCGGGTCGAGGCGGTCCGTGGTGTGTAGGAGGAGGTCGAGCGCGTCGTTGTGGCGGGTGTACTGGCCGGCGAGGTGGAGCAGCCGTTCGACGGGCGTCAGCGGTGGCGGCACGTCGAACAGCAGCGATTCGGCGGGCGCCGTGGTCATGAGCGGCGCGGTACGGATGAGCCCTTCGCCACGGCCGCGGCCAGGGCCCGCCCGGCATCGCCGAGGTGGACGCGCAGCTGGCTGTGGTGGTCGATCGCGTCGACCTGCTGCTGGAGTGCGGCCTGCGTGCCCAGCTGGGTAAGGGCGGTGAGCGGGGCGAATGCCAGGGTGTAGTGGGCGATGGCCCGCCCAAGGTGGCCGGCGCCAGCGGCGAGGTCCTCGGCCGGAAGGACGCCGTCGACGGTCGAGCTGATCTGGTATTGGGCATCGGAGGCCATCCTGGTGGTCAGATGGCACAGGAGGCCGATGTGCCGGGTGGCGTTGAACAGGCCGGTGCGGTCCACGGTGATGCGGTGGTCGCGCAGGTCGGCGATCACGGCGTCTACGGCGTGGAGCTGGGTCATGTCGTCGAGGTCGGCGGGTTCGTAGGTGTGCAGGGTGTCTCCGGGCAGGGGGTTGTGGGGGCTTGCCACAGGAAGCGGGCGACGTGGTCGTTGCCGCGGTCGGCGCGGGGGCGGGCGGCGATGGTGCGCCATCACGCGCCGCGTAGGGATGCGCCGCTCTCGCCGTCCTGCGCGTAGGTGATCAACCGCCGGTGTCCGAGGGCTTTGGCCGCGCGCCAGGCTGCCCCGTACAACAAGGAGTTCGCGTTGCGTGCGCCGTCGCTGGCGGTGCGGGTGACTTCGAGGGTGGCGTCGTCGTCGAGGTGACGGGCCACCGGCCGGCCGATGATGGCCACTGCGTGCAGCGTGCCGGTCGCGTCGGCGGCTCCGACGGCGAAGATCTGCCCGGCGGGCGGCGGGTGGTGGCGGTGCCAGGCGCGTACGAAGTCCTTCGCGTCCCGGGAGCGGACCGGCACCAGGTGCAGTCGGACGTCGCTCACGCTGCCTTCCCGAAGTCGGACTGCGTCGGTGCGTGCTTGGCCACGGCGCGGGCGGTGATCGCCTGCGACGCCCGCGCGGAGGCGGTGGCCAGATCGTCGGCGCCGGGCTCCGCGTACCAGGGGCGCAGGTCGAGCATGGCGGCGCGCAGTCCGGTGGCGAAGACTAGGGCGGTGCCCTTGGGCAGGGCGCGGATCGCGTCCGCGGGCAGGATCCGCTCCTGCCGCGTCGACACCGACGTCGATTTTCCCGAGTCGGAGGTCGAGGTGGAGGTGGTCTCGACGTCGTGGTCGCCGATGAGGCGGGAGAGCTTGTCGGCGAAGTCGGGGTCGTCGATGCCGGACCCGATGACCTTGACGGTGCTCGCGGACCACATCGCGTCCATGCCCGCGTCGCCCCACACCTTCTGGCCTTGGCGGTAGGACTGCAGGATCGTGATCGGGATGATCCCGCGTGAGCCCAAGTGGCTGTACAGGTCGGGGAGATCACTGATGCGGCAGACGTTGGCGGCCTCGTCGAGGATCGCGAGCATCGGCGGATCGAGGCGTCCGCCGACGCGCTCGGCCCGGGCGGTCGCCGCCCGCATCACGGAGTCCGCGCACGCCGCGATCAACGCGGACGCTCCACCGCCGCCGTCCTTGCTCAGCAGGTAGAGCGTGTCGCTGGAGGCGACGAACGAGGAGGGACGGAACTCGGGGACGTCGTTCTGCGGGGTGACCCAGCGGGCGATCTCGCTGTTCAGGAGGGCGGCCGCGTACTGGCGGGCGGTCTCGTAGATCCCGTCCCTGGTCTCGGGTGGTCCTTCGACGGTGCCCTTGAGCTGGGCGGCGACAGCGGTGAAGCGGTGGTCGCGCAGGATGTCCAGCGGGGTGCGGTCGGCGGGGAACGCGAGCCACTGCATGACGTCGGTGATGGGGCGCTCGTCCAGGGCGGCGGCGAGGAAGAGCTGGGCGAGGATGTTGGATCCGGCTTTGGACCAGAAGTCGCCCTGCTGGGAGGCGTCCACCGAGGCGGCCAGGAAGTGACCGGCGAGCCGGCCCGCGCCGTCGAGGGTGGTGGCGTCGGCCAGCGGATTCCACCACATCCGGTGCTCGGCGTGCGCGATCTGCTGGGGGTCCATCGACCACACCTGTCCCACCGTTGCACGGGCGTCCAGCGTCGCGGTGTAGGCGTCGCCGGCGGCCTTGTTGGAGGTCAGAACGACCGGGCCGGGCGCTGCCAGGATGGAGGGGATCGCGAGGCTGGTGGTCTTGCCGGACCGGGGAGCCATGATCGCGACGGCCACGTCCTCGTAGCCCATGCGGACCTCGTGACGGGTGCCCTGCAGGTTGCCGAGGAGGACGCCGGTGTCACAGGCGGCCGGGTGCTTGGTGTTCTTCAGGCTCGGGCGCAGGGAACGAGCCTTGGCGGTGATCGCCTTGGCCATCAGGGGCTCGATGTCCCGGGCCTTGGCCATACCCGTGATCTTCTTCCGGCCTCCGCCTCGGTTCTGGTGCCGGCTCCACACGAGAGCGGCTGCGGCGGCGAGTCCGAGGACGAGTGGGCTGATACGCGCGCCGATCAGCAGGGGTGTTTCCCCCGTGTGGGGCCAGAGCTGTTCGGGATGGAGCAGCGCGGTGACCGGCTGGTACGGCGCCGAGGTGGTGCCGGTGGCCCAGGCGGCGATGTTCCCGCCCAGCCAGGCGAGATGGGACAGGGGAACGGCGACGCACAGGGCGCCGATCAGGAGTTTGAAGGCGAGGTCGTAGCCGTCGGTGCTCTTGGAGGCGGGGTGGGACAGGGCGAAGATCCAGTACTGCGAGGGGGCAGGGACACAGCGGCTACCGGTTGCGCAGCGCGGGGGAGGGGCGCTGCCCAACCGGCAGCACCGAGAGGGGTGTTGAGGTGGCCGCCGATCTGCGGGACATGAGCTTGAGGGTTTCGAGCGGGACGGAGCTGGGTGCGCGGGGCAGCGGCTCGGAGTCGGCCAGGGCCGCCGCGAACGCGGTGACGGCCGGCAGCGGGGTGTGGGTGCTGAGCGCCGCGGACCACATGGGTGTTCCGTGGATGCGGGAGCGCACGTGCCAGCCGATGACGTCCTCGTCGCGGCGCAGGTCCCAGACGAGGTACCCCTCCGGTGACTCCCGCTTGTAGTGAGGCTGGTGGAGGCGGTTGACGACGGGCCGGGTCCAGCCGGCGTCGTGCAGCACGTGGAAGGGGTCGCTGCCGGGCACCTCGTCGGGGTGGGTCAGGGCCTGGGCGAAGGCAAGGATCATCTCGGCGGGGGTACGGGCCTGGAAGGTGGCGTGCCACAGGCCGCCGTCGTGTGGTGCGCCGAGCACGGTCCACCAGGACCGTTCTGGATCCAGCTCCAGGCACAGGCGCATGGTGGCGTCGGGGCTTTCGAGGTCGGTACGCAGATCGGCGGGCGTGGACACCTCACGCCATCCGTGATCGCGCAGGTGCGTGGTGACCAGGCTCCGGTCGCCGGCACCGGCGAGGTGGCGTGGGGAGACCAGGACATGGGGGACAGGAGCGGGATGCTCACTCAACGAGGTGCCGTCACCTTTGGTGTTCGAGAGGGGAGGAGTGGAGGGCGTGCTCACCGGCGCACGGTGTGGGTCGGGCCGGGTGCGGGGAGAACGGCCATCGTGGCGGGTGGTGGTGCCAGGGGCGACGGGGCGTACTGGGCGGCGGTGTTGATGTCACCGAGGACGTGGCCGTGGGTGGCCCAGTCGTCGAGATGGCTCCAGCACTCGGCGTGATGCTCGGCGAGCGCGGAGTCGAAGGCGGGAGTGCCGGGACGGGCGCCGAGGGGGAGGCTGTCACGGGTGGCTAGCCATTGTTCGTACAGGGCGTCGAGCCGGTCGAGCGCGCTGTGCAGGACGCCGAGCCGGTAGCCCCAGTGGGCCTGGACCGAGACGGGCGGCAGGCGGGGCAGCTGCGTGTCGGCCGTGGCCAGCAGGTGACGGGCGCCGGCACGTACGGTCTCGAACGCCTCGGCGGTGTCGGCGTCGCGCCGGCGTTGGCGCAGACCGTAGGCGTCATCGTCGTAGGGCCAGCCGTCGAGGTCGGTGTGTTCCTCGGAGTAGGCGTCCCACGCGGTGAGGATCTGCTCGCTGTCGCGGAGGAACGCGTCGAGGTGGCGCAGGAAGTCGCGGTGAGCGGAATGGTCGAAGGAGATCGGGAGGATCCTCACAGGTCAGTGGCGGGAGGTTGACCGGGCAGTAGGGCCCGCCGACGGGGTCGGGGCTGTGGACAGAGCTGTGGACAACTTCCGCAGTGATGCTGTCGGCGCAGGCCAGGTCGGTGGTGAACATCCTTGGCTCTCACAGGAATTGGGGAAGCGTCGCGGTGGGGCGGTGCGTCAACGGCGGCGCCCGCCCGCCGCGGTGTACGGGCCTGCGGTGGCGGACCGTGGGCGGGTGGTGGCGTACCGGGCCCAGGCGGCGGCGCGGGCTGCGCCCGTGCGGGCCTGCTGCCAGGCGGCGAGCTGGGAGGGCAACACGGACACGGAGGTGGTGCGGATCCGCTGCGAGGGCGGGATGTGCCCGAGGGGGCGCATCACCGGCTGCGGGTCCGCGAGCGCCGCGCTGAACGCCTGCACCAGCTGCAGGGGAGTGGTCGCCGTGAACGTTGCTTCCCACAGGCGGCCGTGTTCGTTGCGGGCGCCGGCCCACCAGTGGGCTTGGCCGGGGCTGGCCTGGTGGAAGCGGACGAAGGCGTTGTCGTCCGGGCTGCGGGCGGTGAAGTGCTGGCCTTGTTGGGTTTTCCAGCCCCGCTGCAGCAGGGGCTGCCACACGTTGGGGGCGTGCGCCGTGGGTGCGGTGGACAGGGTGTCGGTGAGACCGGCGACGATTTCGACCGGCGTGTGCTGGCTGAAGGTGGCGTGCCATGCCTGCTGGTGCGCGGTCTGCTTGCCGCTGATGGTCCAGCCGCCGGGCTGGGCGTACGGGTCGTAGCCGATGCGCACGGACTTGTCCGGGCTGTCGAAGACCAGGGGGCCGCCGGTCTTGGACTTGTCCTTCCACCCCGAGGCGCGCAGATACTCGGTGACGTGGCGCAGGTCGCCGCCGCCGGCGAGATGACGGGGCTCGACGAGGTAGTGCTGCTGCGCCTGTTGACCGGGGCCCGAGGTGGCCCACTGCTTGTTCTGTCTCACCGGTGCCGCCTGACGACCATCGCTGATCCGGCGGGCCTCGTGGCCTGGCTGGGGGGTGTTGCGGCGGGCTCGGTGAGTTGCTTGATCGTGCCGGTGTGCTCGCTCAAGTCCGCGCCCACGGTGTTCAGTTCGTTGGCAGCGCGTCCCAGGGCCAGCCACACCTCGGGAGGCAGGACGCCACGCTGAGAGCGGTCCTGGGCGAAGCGTGACCCGGTGGCGACCAGTTCCGTGACTCGTCCGAGCAGGCCCTCGTCGTAGTCGAGGACACGACTGAGGACATGAGCGGCCTCCCGCTCCGACGACGCAGCCAAGAGCTGGGTGAGCAGGCCGAGTTGGAGGGCGATGTCGTCAGCGAGCCGCAGGGAGTAGAAGGGCGGAAGGTCGGTCATGAGCCTCCTGAACTTGCCTGGTGGGGCGGTCAGTCGTGGTGGCGGGGGCGGTGGCTGGCGCCGAGGAGGAACAGGTCCCGTCGGCGTGCTTCGTAGAGGGCGGCCTCGGGACGCCCGCCGGCCAGCAAGTGGGGCCGGGTTCGGCTGCCGGCGGTGACGGCGCGCAGGTAGCGGCGGAAGAGGGCGGTGGCCAGGCGGGGCATGCGGTCGGTAGCGATGGGTGGTGGCGTGGGGTCGGTCTCTCGGGTGACGGAAGACTCCAGACGGGGGCGGGGTCGGCCCCGTGCGGGGCCGGCGCGGTGGCCAGCGCGTACGGCGAGAGCGCGGGGCAGGGGGGGGCATGGGCACCGCTGCGGTGCTGGGCTGCCGGCGCACCGCCTGGGCGGCCTTCCGGCCCGCGGTGGGGTTCCAGACGGTATCGGTGACGTTGACCAGGTGTCCGGCCACGAGCAGTGCGGGAACGGCGCTGGAGGCAAGCTCCCGCTTGTCAGCCCCGGTGAAGTGGGCGGGCCCGGCCGTCTGCAGGGTGTTGCGTTCGAAGCCGAGGCTGTCGGGCAGGACCAGCAGTCCCCCGGGCTCGCCGGTGGGGGTGTCTGCGTGACCGTGTCGGTCAGTGCCCGGATGTGATCTCGACGTCGGTTCCTTCGTCGTCGGCACGGTTTCCCACGTACGGGGCAGCGGGTCAGCGGGCGCGGTGCGGGGCTGTCACCGGCGGGCTCGGAGGCGCTGCCGTAGTGGTGCCCGGGGCGGGCCGGGCCGGCGGATTGCGCAGGACGACGCCGACGCCCAGCTCGGACAGGCGCTGTCCGGCGGCTCGGACGGAGGCGGCCTGGCGTGCGGAGTCGTCACCGGAGAGCACGAATTGGCCCCGTGGTGCGTCGAGGGTGAAGCCGTGGTCGGTCAGGGCCTGGGCGATGTCGTCGTGGTCGGGCCTGGCGACGACGAGCGTGCCGTCGGACCAGGTCATCACCACGTGGTCTGGTTCGGCAGCCGATGAGGCGGGGAGGAGGGCGGCGTTGGCGCGGACCTGGGCGAGGGCCTTGTCGTAGCGGGGCAGCAGGTCGTAGTGGATGTCCTCGGCGGCGCTGAACGGATCGGCGGCCACCGTGATGCCGTCGGGCTCGCGGACGCCACGGAACGCCTCGGCCGGTGTGTCGGCGGGGGCCATGGCGGCGATCAGGTATCCCTCGCCGGGTCCGGGTCGGCCGGTGACGAACAACTGGGTGCCGTCGTCTCGGGTCAGCACGGCGCAGCGGTCCACGGTGTGACGGGCCAGGGCATCGGCGACGTCGTTCATGTCCCACACCCGGTCGGTGAGGGCGTCATGGTCGCTCCCGCCGCCGGGGACCGGGTGATAGGTGCTGGTCCAGGCGCCCGGCAGTTCGCCGGCGAGGACGGCGGCGAAGGAGCCGAGCGTGGTGTCGGGGGTGGGGTCGTGCATGGTCTCCTCGAAAGCAAAGGGAGGGGTCGGGTTCAGCGCTGTGGGCCAGTCGGGGCCGGTGCGCCAGGTGAGGTGACGAGGCTGGTGGCCATCCGGGTGGAAGGCGGTGCCGGCGGTGCGACGCCGAGCAGGGCGGCCATGTGCGCTTCAGCCCGGGTCATGCCGGCCGACGGCGCGGGGACGTCGCCCGGCGGCAGGGCGCGGGCGGCGGTGTCGAGGTCCTGCTGGATGCCGTACAAGCGGCGGGCGATCAGCTCCAGTTGGTGTCCGGCGGCCGGACCGTAGGCATGCGGCAGGCGGTCGAGACGGTGGGCCGCGTGCTCGACAAGGCCGCGCACGGTGGCGAGCGAACCGGTGCGCTCGTCGGCGAGCTGCCGCAGCAGCCCGGCGAGTTGGGTAGTGGCGTCGGCAGCGCCGGGTGGGGCGGCGTCGGCCAGAGCGGCAGCGCGGTGCAGGAACCCGGCCACCTGCTCGCGATCCGGGCCGCCGCCCTGCGGAGAGCGCAGCTGTAGTGCGGTCTCGATGCGCCGGCACTCGGCCGACAGGAGCGCGGGCAGCCGGGGATGCTGCGCGGTCCAGATGCCGTCCGGGCGGATGAGGTTGGCGAGCAGGTCAAGGCGGCCAGGCTGCGCCTGGACGGCGATCCAGCGGCAGCCGCGGTCCTCCCCCGGCCGCTGGATGCCCGCGACGCGGGCGATCCGGTGGGCGATCTCGGACCACTCGGGGCCGGTGAGCACGCGGTCGCTGGGATGCAGGCACACCGCCGCGTGCCAGACGGAGAGGATGTCGTCCTCGGGGCTGGCCGCGTCGGGGTGCTGCACGCTGGGGGCGTCCAGATACGCGCCCCACTCGGCGGCGGTCCAAGCCTTGTGCTCGCCGTCGGGTGTGCAGGAGTCCAGCCCCGGCCAGTGGGCGACCACGGTGTATTCGGTCAGCCCCTCCTGGTCACTGACCGCCCGGCCGAGGGCCTTGGCGAGCGGTTCGGCGGGCGTGAACTCGCGCGGATGGATACGGATGATCACTTCGGGTCGGGACTCCGTCGCTGAAGGATGTGGTGGGTCAGGTCGTACGCGGCGGTGATCAGGATGTGTTCGCGCACCAGGTCGGCGTGGACGGCCAGATCGCCCGGCGGCAGGAGTTCTAGCGCGCGCTCGACGGCCGCGTGCGCCTGGTGGTAGCAGCCCAGTGCGCGCAGCGCCGACGCGGTGTGGAACAGCGCGATCGGATCACCGTCGCCGCCGTCGGGCAGCCGGTCCACGAGAGCCAGGAGGGTGTCCGCGCGGCCGGGAAGCAGGCCGCCCAGCCACACCCCGTGCAGCAGGACGTGCAGCGTCTTGGGATGATCGGATGCGGTGCCAAGGACCTGTTCCATCACGGCCAGACCGTCCGAGCGGGACTGGCCCAGGCGCGCGAAGGCATACAGCGCCCAGCTGTACGGGTCCGCGTTCAGCACGCTCAACGGCACCTGGTTGAGCAGGGATTCGATGGAGCGGCACCGGAAGTCGTAGTGCAGCGCGTTCAGGTAGAGGTGCCGGTACGTCCGCGAGACGGCCGGGCCCGGCCCGGTGCCGGGGTCGGTGACGTCCCCGGGGGCGAGCAGAACCAGCGCGCTGTTCCCGGCCGCGCGGGCCTGCCAGGCGACGTCGGCGCACACCTCGGCCGACTCCTGCCATGTCGCGTCCAGATCATCCAGCGCCTCGGCCAGACGGACGGGCCACTGAGTCCCGGCGATCGTCTCGATGGAGATCGACGTCGTACGCGCGAGCGCCGCGGTGCGCTCCGGGCCGACGGTGCGGGTCATCGCCCGCCTCGCGCGTCGGCGACGTGCACCACCTGGTTGAGCGGGGTGAGCGAGTACCAGCCGCAGTCGACATCCTCTGCGGCGCCCGCCAGGCGCGGCAGAAGGTAACTGCGCAGCGCCTGCTGGTAGATGAGGCAGTCCGGGCAGCGGCGGGAGAGATGCACGAGGTAGCGAGGGTGTGCGGTGACGTAGCTGCGTTCGCCGCCGGCCGGGTCGTACAGCCGCCATCCGTCCTCGTCGGTCGGGGTGTGCCACGAGGGCGTGACGACCTTGTAGGTGGCCCCCCACAGGTCGCTGCCGGAGGTGCCCTTGAGGATGACGACCCGGTCGCCGGGCCGGAAGTGGGCGTGGGTGATGTCCCGTTGGGGGGTGACGATGTCACCGGGGGCATGCGGCGGTGGAAAGACGGCGTCGGGCACGGCAGAGGGGTTCCTTCCACGAGCGGGCGCTGGCAGGCGGTGGGAGGAACAAGACTCCGGAGAATCCCCGGTTTCGGTAACCGGGGATCGCGGGGTATAAGCACCCGCGTCTACCGGAAGGGGTTCTCGGTTGCGATGTCGTCGCTGGTGGCGGCGTCGAGGAGTTCGGGCAGGTCGCTGCCTTCGGCGTCGCGCTGGTCGAGCCACCACCCGGCCCGGGTGAGGGTGCGGATCTTCTCCTCCAGGAGGGCCCAGTCGGCCTCGTCCCAGTTGCCCTCGCTCACCAGCGCGGTGTAGGCGGCGGTGACGAGCTGGTGGCGGGAGCGTTCGGCCCAGGCGAGGGCCTTTTCGGGTCCTTCGAGTGTCGGCATGTCGAACTGCGCGGCCCACTCGGTGGCGGCCTGCTGTTCCTCGGCGCGTTTGGCTGCCAGCCTCTCCTCCTTGCCGGCACTGTCGTTGTCTCGGGCGCTCTTCCAGCAGTCGGTGCAGTCACGTTCCTGCAGCCAGCGGGCGAAAGAGGCACGCCGGTCGGCGGGACGGTCGGACAGATCATGTTCGCGTTCGTGTCCACAGCGGTGGACGATGGTCCAGGTCTTACGGATTGCCACGTGGTTGTTTCTGCTTTCTGTCTTCTGCGTCGTCTCAGCGTGTCCTGCGGATGGCGTCTGTGGCCGCCGTGGCGATGGCGGCGGGAGCGCTGGAGGGCTGGGGCAGGTGCAGCAAGGTGGTCCCCGGCAAGTGGTGGGACTTCGCGGTGAGGGTGAGCTGGAGTACGGCGCAGCCGGCGGTCGTGAGCTGCTTGACGCGGGTGACGGCTTGAGCGGTTTCGTCGGGGGTGTAGATGGCGTCGGTGACGATCACGAGGAGGCGGCCGGTGCCGGGGCGGCTGAGTTCGAGGCCGTGGTCGAGCGCGTCCAGGGCGTTGGCGAGGTTGTGACTACTGCCGTTGGCATCGAACGTTGTCACGCGCTCTGGTGCCCGGTGGGTGGGTCGGGTCAGTGCGGTCAGGCGCGTGTCGTAGGCGATGGTGGCGGTACGGGAGTCGGGGTCGGTCAGGGCTGCTGCGCGTGCCACGATCCAGGCGGCGGACGCGACGGGCGCGCAGGCGGCGCGCATGGAGCCGGAGACGTCGACGGCGATACCCACACGCAGCGGTGGGGTGGGGGAGTTGCGGCGACGGGTGTGGGTGAACGGTTCCGCGGTGGGGACCGATCCGGCCGCGCGCTGAGCGTCGCGGGCGAGGGCCGCGCGCATGTTGAGGCGGCCGGGCGGGGTGGGGCTGGTGGTCCGTTCCTCGGTCCGTTCGCGGTAGGCGGCGGCACGCAGGGCACGGCTCAGGCGCGCGGCGGCACTCTGCTCGGCGGCGGTGGGCCTGCGGGTGCCGGTGACAGGGTTGCCGTAGGGCGCGGGTGTGCCGTCGGGGTTGATGGGGGTGCCGCGGGCGTTGAAGACCGCTTTGGCGGTGGCGGCGGCTTTGCGTTGGTGGCCGGCCCGCTGGGCGCGGTCCTGAGCCTGCGCTTTGGACCGCGCGGCCATGGCGTTGGTCGCTGCGGCCTGTGCCGCGAGGTCGGCGGCGTCGGTGGCTGCCGTGCTGTCCATGACGACCCCCACGGCGCCGGACAGCAGATCGCTGAGGTTCTCCGGCACGGGCAGGGCGGGGGCCGCGATGTCCAGAGCGTCGCACCATTCTTTCGCGTGCACGAGCATGCTGGTGGCGTCGTGGTCGGCGCACTGGTGGGCTGCGGTCCAGATGCGGGTGAGTGTGGCCAGCAGGTTTGCGCCCAGCACCTTTTCGCACAGGTCGGCGACGGCCCGGGTCTCGCCGGCGTCCAGGATGCCGACGTCACGGCGGCCGAGGACCAGGGCCGCCGCGGCGGCGGCGTGCTCGATGCCCTTCAAGGTGGGGTGGGCGATGTCGGGCATGATCAGGGTTCGGGTACTGGTGCGCAGGTAGGTGCGGTCTGTGGGCCGTCGGTTCAGGTGTGCGCCTTCGACACGGCTCTCCTCCAGAAGGAGCGCGGCTTCGACGAGACGGGGGTTCGCTCCGGCAGGCTCGGTCCAGATGGAGTGGGCCGCGTGCGCGGCCTCGTGGACGAACACTCCCCAGGCGGCGGGATACCGCTCCTCGTCGCCCACGATCTGCGGATGGATCTCGTGGGGCTTGAGCGGGGCGAACAGGGCGGCGTCGAACTCGACTTCGCCCAGGGAGGGGAAGAACGCGGCTGGTGCGCCGCTGCGCGTGCCGGGGCGGCAGGTGACGAGGAGGTCTTGGCGGCCGGAGAGGGCGACCAGCCGGTCGCCGAGTTCGGCTCCCACGCGCAGCCACAAGTGCGGGGAGGAACGGGGTTGCGCGGGCGGGGCGCCGTCGTCGTCCCATCGCGCGAGGTCGGCGTCGTCGTCCGGTGCGGTGGCGGGGGACTGGACGTGGTGGTGGGCGCTCATCGCGAGTGGCTCCGGTGTGCGGAGCCGGTGCTGCCCGGGGGCTGCCGGACGGCCGAGGCGGAAAGCTGCTTGCCGAGGGTGAGGGGGCGGACCTCCTTGACGCCGGCAGCCTTGATGACGGCAGCGGCGACGGCGTCGCGATCCTCCACAGGAGCGATGCCGACCAGGTTCGCGAGCGCGGCTTTGGTGCCGAGGACGGTCTCGGTCTTCTGGTAGCTGAGAAGCTCTCGTAGTTGGGGGGCCCAGCCCAGCTCGCCGAGTTCGACTTGGCGGGAGAGGTGTCGGGCGGCCCGGACCACCCGGGCATCGATCCGCAGCGCCAAGGCGAGGTCGTAGTCCGTGCCGATCTGGATCTGCACGCTGAACCGGCTCGCGAGTGCCTCCGTCAACACCGCCCCGTGGGCGCCGGGATTGTGGCCCGCCACCACGTAGAAGCCCGGCTCGGCCTTGATGGTCTCGCCCTTGTGGGCCTTGACCTGGATCTGCCTGCGCCCGTCCATCGCGGGATACAGCGCCGCCAGGACCTTCGGTGAGATCAGGGTGGCATCGTCGATCAGCAGGGCGCGGCCCTCGGTCATCGCGGTGACCAGCGGACCGTACTGGAAGACGTAGGCTCCCGCGTCGTCCTGTGTGTACTCGCCGATCAGGTCGCCGACCGTGGTGTCGCCGTCGCCGGCGACGGTGATCAGGTCCTCGAACGCCGCCTCGACCAGACTCGTCTTGCCGGTGCCCGGAGGGCCGTAGAGCAGCACCGGCACGTCGGCGTCGCGCAGCCGGTTCAACGCCTCGACGTCGGGCAGATCGGCCAGCTCCCGGGGGTGGTAGAGCTGGCCCCCCGCGCGGCGGATCGGGCCGGTCCGCCGGGGCGTGGCTGCTGCGGGAATGGTCGTGCGGGCCGTGGCCGCCTGGGCGCGGGGAGCGTGGGTGCCCGGCGGGCTGATCACAGCGGTCTGCGCGGCTGCGGCGGTTTTCCCGTTCGCGCGGAACTCCGGTTGTCCCCTTCCGCCTTGGTCGGCCTCACCACGCCGCACCAGGGTGAGGGCGGCGTTGCGGACGGCGCCGTGGGAGTGGCCCAGCTGCCTGGCCATGTCCCCGATGGTGAGCGTGTCCGCCGGCCGGTCGGCCAGCAGTCGGGCCACCTTGGCCCGTAGTTCGCCGCCCTTGGTACGCGCTGGACTGGCAGACGTTGCGGGTGTGGTCAAACGAGGCCCTTTCAACAGGTACGGGTGCGGGCGGGGTTGGCGATGTGCTGGAGAGGCCGGCCGCTCTCGGGGCGGATCACGGACTGGGCCGACATCGGCGATGGGGCCGACCGGGGCGTACCGTCGGCGCTCACCGGCCGGCCGAGGGATCGGTCCAGGTGCACCCGATGGCCGGCGACGAGCAGCTCGCTGGCTGCCGAGCGGGCCCCTGCGTCTGCTGCGTACTGGGCTCCGTCGCTCGGCAGGCGCAGCCTGGCGCCTCTTCGAAGCCGGCCTGGAGCAGGATGCGCCGTGCGGCGGCGTTGTAGCCGGTGGTGGTGATCTCGCCGGTGATGGTGTGCCGGATCGGAATGAACGGCTCTGCTGGTGCTTCGGACACGGCGGATCTCCTATCGGTGGGGGCGGGAAAGCGGTGGGATGTTGGGCGAAGGCGAGGCGGGCCCGGAGCTGCCAGCACATCAACGGTGCGTGGCTGGACCACGAACGACGGGCAATGACCGCCGACAATGCCCAGGGCGGGCCTCACCGCCCCGCAGCTGCCTGACTCGCCTTTCCGCGCGTTCCGATAGCCGGGTGTACCAACAACGGCCATGTAAGGGGGGAATCTCCTGGTGACGGGGCGGGGGCAGGGGAGCTGCCGGATTCAGGTGGCGTGGGGGCGTGTGTGGAGTTCGGTGAACTGCGCCGCGGCGCGGTCGAGGAGGTCGATCTGGCGCCGCGAGGTGCGGCGGGCAGCGGAAGCCAGGAGACGGTCGATGCGCGGGTCGAGGGTGCTGACGGCGTCCAGGCCAGCGGCGCGGGCGACCGCCAGACGCAGCTCGGCTTCCAGCCAGGACCAGTGCTCGGCGGCGGGGGCCGGGACGTCAGGGTCGGTAAAGCCGCTCAGGTACTTGCCTCCGGCGGACAGGACGTCGCGCAGGGGGATGTCGTCGGAGGCCATCCAACGGCCGTGTTCCAGCAGCGTGAGGATGGCGCAGCGCAGCAGAGTCTTTTCGTCGCGCTGCGGCGCGGTGCAGATCGGGCAGACGTCGTTGTGGCAGTTCCAGGCAGGCACGGTGGGGCGGGGCACGGATGAAGGGCCTTTCAGGGGCGGTGAGTTGGTCGGTGTGGGGTGCCGGGTCAGCGTCGTGGTCCCCGGCTGGTGTCGGCGGGCGGCGCCTGCGCGGTCATGACGGTCTTCGCGCGGCGCGGCGGCGCTGACGTGGCGTCCGGGGTGGGGCGCAGGTCGGGGTCGAGGGCGACGGTGTAGCGGGCGGCGGCGAGCATCTCGGCTGCCCAGGTGGCGTGTTCGTTCTCCCACCGGCGGCCCAGGTCGAACGGCAGGCGGATCCAGACGCCACGCAGCATGGGATAGGTATCGAATCCGGCACGGGCCAGGATGCTCGCGGCGAACGCGTCGACCCGGCCCGCGCCGTCGACCTCGCCGCCCGGGCCACGGGTGATGCGGATGGCTGCGTCGCTCATCGGCCCCGCCCTCCTCCCGCCGACCGGGCTCGGCCGCCCGCGGGCACGGCGGTGGCCTGCGGCACACCTGTGGGGAGGGGTGAGGCCGGGGCGGCGAGGTGCTGCGGGGAACGGGTGGCCGCGGCCTGCGCGACGCGGACGCGGCTCTCCAACAGTCCGTTGTACACGCCTAGTTGGGGCGGACCCGGTGAACGGCCAGGGGTGAGGGTGGCGTCGGTGTGTACCTGGTAGCCGAGGCGGCGCAGGTCTTGCGCGGCCTGGCGGGCGCGGCGCAGGCCGTCGTATGCGGGCTGCAGGAGCCGGTAATGGCCCGGGGAGTCGGGGATGGGCTCGAACTGCTCGCGGGTGAGGAGCCAGTCGGCCAGGTGGCCGGTGATCTGGGAGCCGATCTCGGCGATGTAGCCGTGCTCGGGATGGGCAGCGAAGCGGAAATGGTCGGACAGGAAAGGGAGACCCTTCTTCTGGTCAGCGGCGTGTGGGCGGGTCGCGCGTGGCGCGGAGGGACCGGCCGAGGGCGGCGTGGTGCGCAGGTCGGCGGCGGTATGGCGCAGCCGGGCACGGGCCGCGACGTACTTCTCGGCCGTCAGCATCCGCAGAACCTGGGGATCGTTGCGCAGATGAGAGTGGGCGAGTTCCGGCACGGCCTCGCGCTGGAAGCCGGTCGTGGCGTAGGCCAGGGTGTCCAGAGCGTGTGCCACGCTCGCGGTGGCCCGGGTGAGCCGGACCATGACGAGGCGTTCTGGTGCGTGGACCGTGGCCGGGGCGGCGAACCGTTCCTGGGCGCGGTCAACGGCGTGTTGCAGAAGGTGGCAGAGCGTGGCGATGTCGTCGGCGAGCGTGACCGGGTCGACGGCCTCGGGCCGGGTGGGGAACTCGGTGGCCATCTCGTCCAGCCGCTGGGCCAGGTGATCGAGCGTGGTCTGGGAGATGGTGGAGACCATCACACCACCCCGGCCGCACTGCTCGTCGCTGGGACGGAGAGGACAGCTCGCAGGCTGCGCCCGTAGTTCCACGCATGCCGACGGGCTGCCGGCTCCAGGACATCGTAGGTGTCCTGGCGGGTCATCTGGCCGGGGTGTTTGCGGTAGCGGTAGACCGGCACGGGCACCAGGACGCCGGGCGCGAGGCAGGTGACGCCGATCGCGGTCAGGTAGTCCTCGCCCTGGACCAGGCCCCCCATCGGGGCGGCCCGCACCAGATCGGTGCGCGCGAGGATGGTGGTCGGCCCGATCGGGATGGTGTCGGACGGGTCCTTCCAGTACGTCCACACGTCGCCGGCCGCGTGCCGGCCGGGCGGGGTCGGGCACCGCCACAGCCTGGTGGTGCCGTCCGGGTGGAGGTCCTCGCTGTATCCCGCGCACCAGCCCAGGCCGGTCCGCTCCAGCTCACGCAGCCGTACGGTCATCGCGTCGTCGGTGAACAGGTCGTCGTCGTCCGCCCAGTTGACGAAGGGGGTGCGGACCTCGTTCAGGGCGAGGTTGCGGGCGCAGGCCGCTCCCACCGGGTGGGGCAGTGGCAGGACGCGGACGCGCGCGTCGGCGGCGAGCGGGGCCGGCAGCTGGCCGGGGTCGGCGCCGTCCAGGGAGATCAGCGCTTCCCAGGGCACGGACTGCCGGGTGAGGCTGGCGTGCATGGCCGTGAGGTGGCCGAGCCGGTCTTCGCGCAGGCGGGTGGCGATGACGACCGTGATCGGGGGCGGGTGGAGCGTGGACAGGGGGATTCCTTCGGAAGTTCGGGTCAGCGGCGGACGGCGCGCCGTGGTCCGGCGCTGTTCGCCGCAGCCGCAGGGGAGTTACGTGGCGGCGCGGGAGCGGTGATGGGCGGCAGGGCGCCTGTGTGCCAGCGCACGGGGTCGTCGCTGAAGACGCTGCGCGGATCGGTGTTCCAGTCCACGAGGGGGCCGATGTCCTGGTGGACGAGGCTGATCACTTCGATTCCCGTCGGATGCAGGATGTAGCCCCAGTGCATGCCCAGCGCATCGGCGGTCGTTTCCGTGACCGTCATCCGCACGGGAGGGGAGCTGTCGGGAGCGATCAAGTGGTCCAGCGTCCGGCTGGGCCAGTGCTCACCGCCGGTCAACGCCTGGACGACTGAGCGCGGGGCACCGTCGAGGAGATCGGTGCCGAGCTCGTCCCAGCCGACGGCGACGTCCTCGATGAGGTGGTGCCGCAGGGCGTGAAGATCGCGGGCGAAGCGCCATTGGTAGGCGGTCAGCAGCAGGGGCAGATGGTGGCTGGGCACCCCGTCCAACTGCACGTGGATGCCGGTGTAGCCGGAGCCGGCGTTGAGGTCGATGGGGCGGGCGATGAAGGAACGGGTGGACAGAAGAATTTTTAAGGGGGGGGAGTGGCGGCAGTTGGCGCCCAGGCTTCAGCGCCGGCGTGTGGGCTGGGTGCCGCTGGCGTCCGCGGCCCGGCTGTGCTCCCCGATGACGGGTGCCGAGGAGGGACCTGAGTTCTGCTCCGGCCCGGCCAGCGGGCTGGTGACGGCCTCCAGCGCTCGGTGCAGGCTGCGCAGGGCGGCGGAATGGCCGAGCGTGACGGCCAGCTGGCTCTCGACCGGGGCGGCGGTGCCCGGGCGAGGCGTGTGCCGGTGGGCGTCGGTGAGGCCGATCACCGTCGTACTCAGGTGAGCCGCGGCGCGGTTGATGTGCGCGAGAGCGGCGGCCAGATGGCCCAGGTACTCGCGCCCCGCGCTGATTGTCGCGAGGGGACTGTCGGCGGACTGGTGCAGATCCGCGACGAGCCCGGAGGACAGGTTGTACACGCTGACCAGCTGGTGCAGTACGGGTGCGAGCGCGGCTTGTGCGCTTCCGGTCTGCGGCGGGGCCAGGTCGGCGGAGGTCGTCTGGATGCGGCGCTGCCAGGTGGTGAGACGGTCGCGGACGAAGTGGTCGTCGGTCGGGTTCATCGCTGTTGCCCCCTGCGCGGTGAGGCGGGGGCGTGGGGTGGGTAGGTGCGCGGGCCGTCGGCGGAGGGGATGGTGATGTGGAAGCCCTGCAGCCGGAGGCGGTGCACGCTGATGGTCAGCTGGCGCCGGGCTGCCTTGTCGGTGAGGGAGTCAGGGAGGTGGCATTCGCCGGTGGCCGGGTCGAGCAGGAACCCGCCGCGGTGGAGGAGTTCGATGAACACGCCGAGGTAGCCGGTGCGGATCCGTGGACGGCGGTGTTCGTCGAGGGTGACGTGGACCTGGAGGTGTCCGGGGCTGCTGCGCCGGATCGCGGTGGGCGCGGCGCGGCGATAGTCGGTCAGCAGCCGGCGGTGCAATTGGGCCGCGGCGCGGACGGGGGCGGCGGGGACGGCGATACCGCGCGGGGCTCGCAGGCCCGTCACGTGCTGGTGGCTGGTGTTGGCGGGCAGCATCGGCAGCATCAGGTACTCGCCGGGGCGGTGGGGTCGGGGCATGACATACAGCTGCAGGCCCCAGTGGTGGGTGAGCACGCTGCGCTGGATGTTGTCCGCTTCGAACGCGGCGTACGGAAGAGGGCCGCTGTCCCAGATCCGGTCGCTGGCAGGGTCGGTGGCGATGGGCACTGCGGTCGGGGAGGGCTGCCAGCCGGGCAGTCGGTCGGTGAGCGCTCGGGTGAATTCCGTTATGTGCAAGGGCGGTTCCTCAACTGGTGACGTGGGTGAGGCTTTTGAGGGACCGTGGTGGCCGCGGGAGAGGGCACGGCAGTCGTGGCCGGCGGCATGCGGGTGTCGGCGGCGGTACGTAGGTGCTTTGCGGCGCGGGCGAGGTGGACGCGGCTGTCGCCCAGGCGGTCCACGAGCCGTTGGTGCTCGATGATGATTGTGCGGTCACGGGCAAGGCCGGGGACTCGGTGGGTGAGGTCGGCGAGCTGGCCGAGATGGTGAACGGCGGCACCAAGAGCGGCGAGCGCGAGCCCAGTGGGTTCGGCGGCGCTCGCGAGCGCGAGGGTCGTTCGCTGCACCGTGGCTGTCGGGCGGGCCGGGGAGCGGGCGGTGGCCCGGTGACGAAAGGCGCTCTCGCCAGCCAGGAAGCCCAGCAAGGCGGCCAGGTGTCGGACTTCGTCGTCCAGGATCTCGCTGAGCGCTGGATCCAGACAGATCTGGTCGGGCAGCGGGAGCTGGTCGGCGACGTTGTTGAGCCGGTCGGCCACATCGTGCAGCAGCATCCGTTCGTCCGGATCAGAAGCGGCCGTGAGGGAGACGGAATGCCTACCGCCCCAGCCAGTCAGGGTCGTGGTCCGCTCGAACCGTGCTGTGGCCCAGTCGGCGCCGCAGGCGCGCCAGGCACAGGTGGCTGCTTGAGGAGCCCGAAGTGGTCCGGCGGCGGATCGTAGTGCGCTCGGAGGATCGTCAGGTCGGCCTCGGCGGCCATGGCCAGGGCTGAGGAGATTCTGCTGGCCGCGTCGCGCAGCAGCCATGGCGGCGAGCCGGGTTCCGCGCCACGGTTTTGGTTCTTCCACCGAGCGGCGAGGGCCAGGTGGTCGATGACCTCGGCGAGGAATGGCTCGACCGCGTCCAGGAGCGCGTTGAGGGCGGCGCTGAACTCGGCCGCGCTGTCGGCTGCGCCGAGCGCCTCACGGTAGGGGCTCAGGTCCGGGGCGGGCATGGACGGGGCAGACAGTGGATGGGCGGTGCGGAATGCGGCGGCGTCGCGCTCGGCCCACCGGTGGAGATCGCCGGAGGTGGCCGACCCGGTGCGGTGGGCGCGGATCTGTTCGCTGGTGCGGCCGACGTTGTCGTACAGCTCGAAGTCGGGGTGGGAGATGGCGGATTCCAGATCGGTGCGGTGAACGGGTGAGAGGGAGGACGTGGGCGGAGCAGCTCGTGACGTCGGCGCCTGCCTGCGACGGGAGCGGATGTGCAAGGTTTCCCGGCCGCTCGGCACGGCTGGCACTGCTTTCCTCTACGACAAGGACCGACGGGAGCTCCGCAAGTACGCGGCTGCGCTCCAGGATCTGCGGAACACGGAGATGCGCGGCGTCGAAGCCGTCACCA
Source organism: Streptomyces sp. SID13726 (assembly GCF_010548375.1). Classification (GTDB taxonomy): domain Bacteria; phylum Actinomycetota; class Actinomycetes; order Streptomycetales; family Streptomycetaceae; genus Streptomyces. The sequence continues at coordinate 245,992 of NZ_JAAGLY010000008.1, read as the reverse complement.
ACAACGAGGAGGCGGTCCAGTACTGGCGCATCATGATGGCCGCTTATGGCGTCCAAGGCCACGCTCGCTACGTTCCCTGACCCGCCAGTACCCCCCCGCACAGGAAGCGCCCCGCCACGATGGAACCGGAAGAGATCGCAGAACTGCGCACGATGTACGTCTTCACCTCGCCGAAGGGGCAGAGCTGGGGGCTGACGTACGAGGGCCTGGAGACGAAGCTGCGTGAGCGTAACTCCGACGAGTTCATCGGTATCGGGGACGGGACCGACGGGTCGGTCGAAGGATCGTCGATGCATTTCGGCATTACCCTCGACGACGAGCAGCTGGAGGGCATGGCTCTGCTGTCACCCGAGGGCGTGTCCGTGCTGGACAGCAACGCCCACTTGGCGGCCACGTTCGTTCGATGGCTTCGGGACAACGTGGTGCCGAGCGGCACGGGGGTAATGGTCAACACCGAGTGGGGTCTGGAGGCCGGTATGCCTCCGGTGTCTGTTCCCGACGCTCCTCGGCCGCGAATCGTGGCCGCCTTCGTCGAACACGTCGAGGTGACAGGCGGTCTCGACTGATGGCGGGGCCCTTGGCCTTCCCGCGGCGAACCGGTCCCATTTCTCAGTGCATGCGGGTGTCGGTGTCGAAGAGGCTGAGTTCGTGGGGGTGGAGGTGGTGCTGGACGATGAAGGACCGTCCGGCGACTCGCCACAGGCCGCGTCCGCGGTTGAGGTGGGCGATGGCTTCGCGTTCCACGGTGGTCAGGCCCAGCAGGGCTGCTGCGGCCTGGAGTTGGTCGGTTTCCTGGCGGTAGATGATGCGGGTGGAGCAGTCGGCGAGGAGACCTTCGGCGAGGGCTCGGCCGGCGGATCCGGCGTCGCCGGCGGTGAGCAGGTCGGAGAGCCGGTGGATGACCATGAGGTTGGCGATGCCCAGGCCGCGGCTGAGTTTCCACTGGGACTGCATGCGCCGCAGGAGGCCGGGGTGGCGCATCAGGCGCCAGGCTTCGTCGTAGACGATCCAGCGACGGCCGCCGTCCGGGTCGGACAGTGCGGATTCCATCCAGGCGGAGGCGCAGGTCATGGCGAGGACGAGGGCGGTGTCGTCGCCGGATCCGCCCAGTTGGGACAGGTCGATCGTCAGCATCGGCGAGGTGGGGTCGAAGGCGACCGTGGAGGGCGCGTCGAACATGCCGGCGAGGTCGCCGTGGACGAGGCGGCGCATGGCGTGGGCGAGGTAGCAGGAGGCGTCGCCGAGGCGGCCGGACATGAGGCCGCCGGCCTCGTCGAGTTGATGGGGGTTGTTGAGGGTGGCGGCGATGTCTCCGAGCAGCGGGGTGCGACCGGTGGCGGCGGCGCGGGTGACGACGGTGTCCAGGGCGACGTCGAGGCCCGTGTGCTCCATGGGCTGCAGATCCCGGCCGAGGACGGTGCGTGCCAGTGAGCCGAGCAGCAGCAGACGGCGTTTGCGGACCTCGCCCGCCCAGTCCGCTTCCGGAACGCTGGCGGGCCTCGGCGCGGCGTCCAGCGGGTTGAGCTTTCCCGGCAGGCCCGGCCCGAGCGTGATGGAGGTGCCGCCCAGCGCGCGGGCCACCGGGGTCCATTCGCCCTTCGGGTCGCAGGGGACGTAGATCCGGTATCCGAAGGCGATCGAGCGCAGTGCGAAGGACTTGGCGAGCGCCGACTTGCCCTGTCCGATCACCCCGGCCAGCAGCACGTTGGGGTTGGTGAACCCCTCGATCTTCCCGTACAGCGCGAAGGGGTCGAAGCAGAAGCTGGCTTCGGCGTGGACGTCGCTGCCGATGTAGATGCCCTCGGCGCCGAGGCCGCCTTCGGCGAGGAACGGGTACGCGCCGCTCGCGGTGGCGGTGGTCATGCGGTGGGCGGGCAGACGGAGCCGGTTGCCTCGGGCCGATGCCGGGCCGGGCCGCCCGGCGGGCGTGTACAGCGGCAGCGGCATCCCCGGCTCCCCTGCGCCGGCGCCGTCGCGATCGATGGTTGCTTCGGCGCGGGCCTTGGCTGTGGCCTCGGCGAGCTGTCGGCGGGCGGCCTTGCGGGAGGCGCGATCGGTGTCGTGCGGGGTGAACAAGGGGCTGGCGCTGGCGCGGCGCGCGGGCCGGTGACTCATGACGGGGCGGCTTTCACGGGACGGCGGCGTGGGACGCAGCGCAGGGGTCAGACGGCGGGCGAGGCGCTGAACAGGTGCGTCCGGTAGGAACGGCCGTCGTTGTTCCAGTCCAGGTGCAGCTCGCCGTCGGCGAGGTGCTTGCCGGAGCCGGCCTTGTAGCTGAGGACGGGCGTGGAGTAGGTGTTGTTGTAGTTGGCGCTGGAGGTGCTGTTCTCCAGACGGGACTCGATGCCGCGGTACTTCGCCGACTTCTTGACCGGGTCGGTGCCCGCGACGGACCTCTTGATCTGGAGGGTGAAGTAGGCGCCGTCGAAGAGGGAGCGGTCGTCGGCACGGCTGTAGACCGGCCCGTCCCAGCTGATCTTGGCGTAGGCGGAGACGGTGGAGCCGGAGCGCCGGGCGCACTGGCGGACCGTGACGTTCCAGTTGTCGGCCCACGGGCCGTTGTAGGAGGGGTCGTCGATGCTCTTCTTGCTGGTGCTGCACCGGTAGTCGGCCGCGGCGGCGGGGGAGGCGCCCGCGAGCGCGGCGGCGCCGGTGGCGAGCGTGGCGAGGACGACGGCGGTGGAGGTGGTGCGCTTGGGGAGGTGCACGTAAGGGCCTTCGGGGATGCGGGAGTTACTGGGCGCAGGTGGTGGTGTGGCCGGGCGGCGGGGTGTTCAGGTCGCGTGGGGTGGTCGTACGGCGCACGGCGTGGCCGGCGGTGAGGTGGCGTTGGCAGATGGTCAGGACGGGAGGTCCCTCGGGCAGCCGTTCGGGGTGGCAGTCCGTGTCGGTGGGGGGTCCGTCTGCGACGGGCAGGAGGTGGAAGGCGTCGTGCACCGCGGTGGCGGTCTGGAACAGCCGGGCGTGCGCGGTGGCGAGGTGCCGTCCGGCGGCGGGGTGCGGGGGCCGGGTGGTCGCGGCGAGCCGGTCGAGCAGCTGGTGCAGCGCGGTCAGGTGCGTGTGGAGCACGTCGAGGTGCACGCGGTCCGCAGGCGAAGCGCTGTGCTGGGTGCGTGGGGCGAGGGCGCGGGTGTGGTGGCGGATACCGGCGCTGGCGGCCCGCAGGTACGGGTACGCGTCACCGGCGGGAAGAGCAGAGGTCACAGAGGGCAGAGGTCCTTCCTGCCGGATCGGCAGGATTCCGGCGGTGCCGGGGTGGGGGTCACAGGGCGGTGCGGGCGAGGGGGAGGGCGCCGAGGGCGAAGGCTTCGGGCTGCTGGAAGAACAGGCGCCGCAGGTCGACCTGGGCGCCGGCGGCGGCGGTCTCGATCTGTGCGCACGCGGCGTCGAGCGCCGCGTCGGTCGCGGCGGACACGGTGAGCAGCCCGGTCAGCGCGACATCGGCGTGCCCCGCGATCAGCTGCAGCTCCCGTGTCTTGACGTCCGCGTACTCCACGGAGTCGGACTCAGCGTCGACCTGCCCGCGCCGGGCCCGTTCGTTGGCGTCCGCGATGATCGCCGCCTTCGCGCGCCGGACGTCGCGCAGCGCGGACTCGAGCCCCCGCGGCACGTAGATCAGGGAGAGGCTGCGCCGGACTCCGGCGGTGAACATCAGGCCGTGCAGGAAACCGGCCGAGGTCTCGGTGCGGGGCCAGTCCTCGACCCAGTAGGTGGCGTGCCGGGCGGAGTCGGTGGCGAGCCGGTCGTACTCCTCGACCTGGACCACCGGGCCGGCGGCGGCCGGGTCGGCCTCGGCCCGCCCGTTCGGCGACCACTGCTGCAGCAGGCCGAGCGCGGCGGGATCGTAGGCGGTGCGGATGACGGCGGCGATCTCGCGGGCGGTGAGCCAGCCCGTGACCGTCAGCCCGGCGCTGCGCGCGGCCTGCGCGATGGAGGCGGTGGTCTGCTGCAGGACGGTGAACGCGCCGGGCAGGCCGCCGCCGGCCTGGGAGATCAGGCGCTTGGCGGCCTTGAGGTCGAGGCTGATGGCGAGGTATGTCTCGTGCGGGGCGGCGGCCGGTCCGGCGGAGGCGACCAGATCCGAGTAGACCTGCCCCGCGAGCTGGGCGTCGGGATGGCCGTGGCGGTGCCAGTGGCGGGTGAGGGTGTCGCCGCTGTCGGGGACGGTGCGCTCCAGGACCTGCACGGTGGCGACATGGCCGGGGCGGGCGATCCCGGCCAGGGCCCGTCCCCAGCCGGTGACGTGGTGGTTCTGCGTCGCCGGGTCGAGGAGTGCGAAAGCGCGGCTGGAGATGCGGGCGACGGCGGTCAGGGTCTGGTGGTGAGGGTCGTGCACGGCGGCAGCGCCGTTGGCGGAGTCGCCCGGGGTGACCACCTTCAATGAGGCGGCGGTGCCGGGCAGGTGCAGGAGGCCGTCCTGGCGGGGCCGGGAGGCGGGCCGGGCCAGCCACCGCATCTGTCCGCTGCGCCGTCGCCAGAGGTAGCGGGTGGCGATCGGCGCCCAGTCGGTCAGCGGGCGGCCGTGCCGGCGGATCGTGACCAGCGCGGCGACCGCGCCCCACAGGGGTGTCAGGGCGATCGCGCCGAGCAGCCCGGTGGACATCACCACGACCAGCAGCAGTGCCATCGCGCTGGAAACGGCGACGAGTTGGGGCAGGGAGAGGCCGAGCAGGATGCCGCGCCGGGAGCGGTGCGGGAATTTGACGGTGAGCGGTGCGACGGTGAGATCAGACAAGGGCCGTTCCGGTGGTGCGCGGTGTGGTGGCCGGGGCGGCACGCGGCGGCGACGTGCCCAGCGCCTGCCGCCCCGGAGTCGGGGGAGGTCACGGACCGGTGGGCGGTGGCGGTGGCGTTCCGGGTTCGGCGGCGGTGGCCGGGCCGGAAGCGGGCGGGTCACCCTGCGGCGGCGGTGCCGACGTCCCGGTGCCGGGCTGCGACATGAAGCCGCTCCCGCTGGACGGAGATCCGGGACCGCTGCCCTGTCCGGAGGCGCCGCCGATCTGACCGCTGGTGTCGTCCCGGGGACTGGTCGGCGGGGGTCGGACGGCCTTGTCCAACGTCTTCTTGATTCCCGCGCCGCTGCCGACCGCGGCGGTCGGGGTGATGGAGCGGCCGGTGCCCGGCGTGGGGTGGGCGGCGATGTCGCCGGGAAATGCGCCCGGGACCGTCTCCGGGCCCTGCGGGGCGCCGCCCGATCCCACCGCACTTCCGGCCCCGGCCCCGGCCGCGGTGGCGGCGGCCTTGCGGCCGACGCGCTCGGCGTGCTGGCGGGCTACCTGGGCACCGGCTCCGGCGGAGCGGTGCAGGGCCTCGGCATCGGTCTGCGCGGCGGCCCAGTGCACGAACTTGAACGTCGCGTACGGGCACAACAACACCAGAGCGAGGATGACCAGGCCGGCCAGCACGTCGGCGAGCGCGGCGATGCCGCCCGTGGCGTCGGTCTTGCCCTGAGCCGCGAGGCCGAGCACGAAGATGACGGTCATCAGCAACTTGGAGGCGACGAGGGCGGCGGTGCCCTCGATCCAGCCCTGACGCCACCGGCGGGCGACCTCCCAGCCGCCACCCGCTCCGGCGAAGACCGCGAGGGTGACCATGATGAGGATGCCGACCTTGCGCAGCATCATGACGCCCCAGTACAGGAACGCGGCGAGCGCGGTGCCGAACCCGGCGACCACGGTGACCAGCCAGCCCAGGCCGGACAGGGAGGCGAGTTGGCCGACCTTGACCAGACGCCGCACCGCGGTGGCGATGTCCACGTGGGCGGCCTTGAGCAGCCCGGCCGAGAGAGCGTCGACCACTTCGACGGCCACGGTGGTGAACGCGATCGCCGTGAACGCGAACAGCACTCCGACGGCGGTGCCGGTGAACGCCTGGGTCAGGGCCTGGCCGTCGCGGCGGATCGCGGCGCGCACCAGCTGCGCGGAGAAGGTGGCGACCAGGACGACCAGGCCGATGGGCAGGATCAGCTCGTAGTTGTCGCGGAACCAGCCCGCGTTCAGGTCGACGCTGGTGGTGGTGTCGACCGCCTCGGCCGCCAAGTCGACGGCAGCGGCGGCGAGTTCACCGGAACTCTTGGCCATCCAGTTGCCGATGGCCGTGCCGGGATCGGAGGCGAAGTCCACGGCGTCGCCGACGGCGCAGAGTTTGTCCGCGAGAGGGAGGTCGCAGAAGCCCAAGGGGAGTCATCCTCTTTTCTCAGGTGGGCTTGAGGTGTCAGGGCACGACGCGCGGGGCGATGGACACCAGGGAGCAGTCCGCGCTTGGGCGGCACTGCACGGCGAGGGTCAGTGAGCGGTCCTCGGCGCCGGCGCCGCCCTGCTTCCACGCGATCTGCTGGGTGCCGGTGACGGTCACGGCGTAGATGTACGCCTCCGTGATCGCGGAGGGATCGTCCGCCAGGGCTTCCTTGAACGCCGAGGGGTAGTGGGCCTCTGTGACAGTGGTCGCGGCGTACTGGTTCTGGTCGGCCATCCGAGACCACAGCACCGGATCCGGTACCTGCGCGGCGATCGATGCCCAGTCGGCGTACCGGGTCTCCGGCGTCAACCATGCCTGCATTCCGGCGAGTTGCTGATCGCGGCTGGTGGTGCGGGTGTCGTACGACCACAGCATCGTGGCGGCGGCCTTGGCGAACGCGACCGGGTCTGCCAGCTGCGGGGGGCTCGTGACTGAACCGGTCCCGGCCGACGCCGACGGTCCGGTGGATGAGGTGGTGCTGCTTGATCCTGCGGCCGGTTCGGCGGGCTGGTTGTCGCCGACTGGGGTGCGGCCGGTGAGCAGGGCGACGACGGTGGTGAGGGCCAGCAGGACGGCGAGGCCGGCCGCGAGGACCGTGATGCGCCGCCGGGACGGCCAGGTGCTGCCGAAGCCGGACGGGCGGGGGAAGTGTCTGGTCATCAGCGGACCTGCGAGCCCAGGGCGGAGAAGAAGGCGATGATGCCGTTGGCGGCCCCGAGACCGAGGGCGGCGCCGGCCGAGACGACCGCGCCCTTCTTGCCGTTGGCCTCGGCCTGGTGCCCGCCGGAGTGATGGCCCCAGGCCCACACCCCGAGTGAGACGGCGAGCGCGCCGACCACGGCGATGATCGCGAACAGGTTGATCGAGTTGACCACGGTCTTGAGTACGGCGAGGCCAGGCAGGCCGCCGCCGGAGGGCGTGATACCGGGGTCGTAGGCCAGGTACTGCCAGGTGTCGAGCAGGTGCAAATGAAGCTCCTTGGGCGCACCGAAGCCCGGCGCGCGGGAATCACAGAGATCGGGTGGCGCTTGGCCTGGCCACCGGCGGCGACGGCCAGGCCCGGAGAAGCTGCCGCGATAGCACGCTGTGTGCGATGGCGGGTAGGTGCTCCGTGGTGTCGGGGAGGGTGTTGGGCAGGACGCCCGCCCTGCTGGGCCTGTCCGTGAAGAGTGCGGAAGCGGTCCAGGGGGTGTTCCGGTCTGGGGCGGTGCGCGGGGATGCCGCGCCCGGCCGGGGTCAGATGACCCGGCGGGCGGCGAGGATGTCCCAGTCCGCAAGAGGCGTAATCCGAACGGGCTTTCCGGTCCTTGGTGCCTCGATCGCGAGTCCCGAGCCGATGTACATGCCGACGTGTTCAGGGCGGGTGGCACTGCCGCGGGAGAAGATCAGGTCCCCGGGCTCAAGTGCCCTGGGGGAAACGGACTTGCCCTCGTTGATCTGCGTGTACGTGGTACGGGTCAGCGTGATCCCGGCGTGCGCGTATGCCTGTTGGGTCAGCGAGGAGCAGTCGCAGCGGCCCATCGGGTCGGGGCCGTGCGGCGCGGTGCAGGTGCCGCCCCACTGGTACATCGTGCCGAGCTGCGCCATCGCCCAGGCGATCGCCTTGCGCGCCGTCGGATCGGCGGCCTTCGGAATCGAGTAGCCCTTGGGCACCGACCCCTCCGGGATGGTTCCGTACCCGGAGCCGTCCCCGGTGGCCGCGCAGGACGTGGTGCTGGAGGCGGTGTCCGTCTCGCTGGTGTCCTGGCCGGAGCTGGGGAACGTTGCGGCGATCGCCGTCTGCAGGACGGTCGCCAGCTCCTCCCACTGCGCATAGGCGTCAGGGTAGGCCGAGCGCTGGACCGCCTGTGCGGCCTGGGTGACGGTCAGCTGCTGCCAGCCACCCACCTCCAGCAGCGCCCGGTAGAACCGGCCGCTCGCGTAGACGGGGTCGCGGATCTGGGCGGCGGTGCCCCAGCCCTGACTCGGCCGCTGCTGGAACAGACCCAGCGAGTCGCGGTCGCCGTAGCCGAGGTTCTGCAGCCGTGACTCCTGCATCGCGGTGGCGAGCGCAATGATCTGACCCTTCGCCGGCACGCGCAGGCTGATCCCGGTGGCCACGATCGTACGGGCGTTGGGGATCTGCTCCTCAGGCAGGGACAGGCCCTCGACCTGCATGCCTTTGGCGGAGGCGCCGTTGAGGATCTTGGTGACCTGCTCGACGGCCGTGCCGGTGTCGACGTCGCCCACGCAGGCGAAAGAGGAGTAGGTGCTCTGGGCGGCCTCGCTGCTGGTGGCCATCACCATGGCCGTCCCGGCGAGGAGAAGCGGGGAGAGGACGAAGACGCCGATGCCGGCGGCCACGCCCTTCAAGCGGGGATGCCTCCCGGCTGGCGGTTGCGGGCCGAGGACCGGTGTGCGGGCAGGTGTGGGCAGAGCGGTGTCATGGCGAGGTCCTTGGGTGAAGTCCCGGCGGCGCGTGCGGCGTTGAGGAAAGGGCGCGACGGCCGGGTGGTGGGTGAATCGGGACCCGGGGGCAGGTGCGAGTTGCCGCTCGCACCCGTTCGGGGGCGTCGGGTCAGGTGTGGCGGGACAGAGGGGATACCTCCACGCGGGCAGGGGTGGCGATGTGCCATCGGCTGGATAGGCCGGGCAGTTCCAAAACAGTAAGGGCGGATCCCCGGTTGCCGAAATCGTTGGTGATCAAGGCTTGGTTTCGGGGTTCTTGGCGGCGATGGCGCTCAACCGGGGATCGTGCCCTACAGTTTTGGCTCATCTCCCTCGCCCTGCCCGCTGCGCGGACCCGTGGTGCCTTCCTGCCCGCATACGGTCCCGCCGGGTTATCCGGGCGGCCTGGAGCACCGCTTTTTAGTCTCCGACCCGAATTGGGGTATCTCTTTGCCTTTTTCGCTACATCAGGGCGACGCGCTCGGCGTCCTCGCCGAACTTCCGGACGACTGCGTCGACGCCGTCATCACCGACCCGCCCTACAACTCTGGCGGGCGCACCGCCAAAGAACGCACCTCCCGCAGTGCGAAGCAGAAGTACACCTCCGCCGACGCCGGGCACGAGCTGCCGGACTTCACGGGCGAGAACATGGACCAGCGCAGTTACGGGTTCTGGCTGACCCAGATCATGACCGAGGCGCACCGGCTCACCAAGACCGGCGGCACGGCGCTGCTGTTCACCGACTGGCGGCAGCTGCCGATCACCACGGACGCCATCCAGGCAGCCGGCTGGCTCTGGCGTGGCGTGCTCGCCTGGCACAAGCCGCAGGCCAGGCCGCAGAAGGGGCGCTTCACCCAGAACTGCGAGTTCATCGTCTGGGCGTCCAACGGGCCGATCGACGCCGCCCGCAACCCGGTCTACCTGCCCGGCCTCTACAGCGCCTCGCAGCCGTCGGGCAAGAACCGGCAGCACATCACGCAGAAGCCCATCTCGGTCATGCGGGAGCTGGTGCAGATCTCCCCGCCGGGCGGCACGGTGCTCGACTTCACCTGCGGCTCGGGCTCTACGGGAGTCGCGGCCCTGCTGGAGGGCCGCGACTTCATCGGCGTCGAGAAGACCAAGCACTACGCGAACATCGCCAATGAGCGGCTATTGCAGACGGTGCAACAGGTGCTGTCCCAGGAGGACTTGACCCTCACGTCCTGAGCCCCGTCGTGCGGTGCGGGCGGCCTGCGGTGTGGCCCGCCGCGCCCTGGCCGTTGACGCGCTTGGCGTTATAGCAGCCAAGTCCCGGTTACCGAAACCGGGTATTCTCCGGATGGTTTGAGTCGCAATTCAGCCCGATGGCTGCGGCTCAAGGAGGCCCCTTTTTTCGTGCCTGAATACATAAACCCCCCGCAGGACGGCGAGACGGAGCCCGTCCGGCTGCCGGAGTCCGACCTGGAGAGCGTTTCGGCGAGCGTGCGCAAACTGATGGAGCAGTCCGCGGAACAGGCCCGCCAGCTCGACAGCCTCGCCTCCGCACCCATGTCCCCGGACATGCCGTTCGGTGCCTTCGGCATGCCGGGGTTCGCGGGCTTGGCGCCGCAGGCGGCCCCGCCGGAGCCCCGCCCGATCCTGGAACTGGAGGGCGAGGAGTACGAGGACGAACTCGACGCGCTGTCGGACTGGGTGGACGACTACCTCGTCCGCGTCTACGGGGCGGAGGTCACCACCGCCGCCCCGTGGTGCGAGCAGTGGCAGGAACACTCCGACGTCGTCGCCTGGCTCCATGCACTGTGGCTGGCCTACCAGCAGCACAAGGATCCCGAAGCCGGACTGAGCGGCCTGTTCGTGTGGCACCGGGACTTCCTCACGCACGCCATGGCCGCCGTCCGGGCCGCCGGCGGGCCGCTGTCCGCGTGCATGACCGATCCGGCCCGGCCCGCCCACCGCCTCCTGCCCGGCCCGCCGCCCTCCAGCCGGACCACCGCCGCTGCGGTACCGGAGGAACCGGAGCAGAACGGCGAGCCTTCCAGGGGGCCGGATGAGCGGCCGTGACCGGCCGGCCTTCGGGCTCTCCTTCGACCCGCGCGCCCTGACCGACCTTCTCCAGGCCCCCTCGGACATCCGCGACCTGGCGCTCACCCAGCTCCAGGACATCGTCGCCGCCCGCCTGTTCGGCGCCAAACTCACCCGTGATCTCGCCGGGTGCCGCAAGGTCTACGTCGATCACCGCAACGCGTGGCGCATCGTCTACGCCCAGCGGCCGGCGCCCGCCACCTCCACGCACACCACCGAGATCCACGTCGTCGCGGTACGCCCGAGGGGGGCGCACGACGTCTACGACACCGCCCGGACCCGCCTCGGCATCGCCCGATGGCCTCTGGGCGAGCGCACCCACGCGGCCCGCACCCGCTCGCCGCAGCTCGGCGTACGCCCGCCCGTCCCCAAGCCCGGACCGCCGCCCTACATGCTGCCGGGCCATCCCCAACCGGCACTGCCCCCGCCCCAGAAGGACCCCGTTCGTTGACGCAGTTCCCCAGCCTGAACGACCAGGTCGCCGCCGTACTGGCGCCGGCCCCGGCCGCCGAGAATCCGCACCACCGCACCCTCGTGGCGATGTTCGTCGAGATCCATCTCGACCGCCGGCTCGCCGACCTGGCTGGTGCCGAACGCCCCGCCGGTGTCACCGCGACCCAACGGCTCGATCAGCTCACCGACCTGCTGATCGAACGCATGGCGGCCGGGGCCGAGTTGAGCACACTGCTGTCCAACGGCTGCTGTTGTGCGGCGGCATACGAGCCCGAACCGCCCAGCCACGACGAGCCGGAGGACGACGGGGAACCCGACGGTGGGCCGGACTCCGATCCTGAAGTCGACCCCGCCGCCGAGGACTTCGACATCTTCGACGATCGCGGCTCGGCGCAGGGCATCAGCACTGCTGAACTGGTCGCACGCCTGCGCGCGCGGCCCGGGGAGGCCGAGGGGCGCTGGCGCTACACCGATCTCACCCCGGTCCGCCTCGCGATGCTCCTGCGCCCCCACGGCATGACGTCCCGCAAGCCGCGCACCGCCGCCGGCAGCCGCTACCGCGCCTGTCGGCGCAGCGACCTGCAGGCCGCCCGCCCGGACTGCTCCTGGTGACCTGCCCCGTCCTCGCACGCACCCGAGAGGTGACGGCGGCGGACGAGGACCTGGTCGCCGCCTTCCACGCGCAGTGTTCCGCGCAGAACCTGCTGCGCCGCTGGGGCCGTACCCGCCTTACGCCCCGTGACCTGGCGCGGCTGCTCGCCCAGGCGCGCTGCTGGGTCGGACTCGACACCGACGAGCAGCCCCTGGCCCTTGTCTGTGTCGGGCCCGTCACCGCTCAGCCGGGCGTCGTCGATCTCGGACTGCAGGTCGCCGATGACCACCAGCGGCGCGGCATCGGCACAGTCATGGCCCGGCAGGCGGCCCTCATCGCCCGCGCCGACGGGGCGCACACCCTCACCGCGTTCACCCACAGGTCGAACACGCCGATGCTCCGGCTCCTGGAGCGTCTGGGACCTGCCCGGCTCACCCGCGACGGCCCCTGTGTCGAGGCACGCGTCGCCCTGCACGGGTATGCCCCGGACACGCACTCATGCCCACGGGCCGCTCCGCGATGACCTCACCTCCCGCGGCCTTGCCCGACCGCAGCGCGCGCACCGTGTTCGACCTCCGGATCGAGACGGCGGCAGGATGCAGCATCGACAGGCTGTGCCGGCACCGCGACGAGGGTCTCCTCGGTGCCCCGCACGCGGCCTTGGCGGACGCTCACCGCGACCTCGTGAGGGCCGAGCGGGACGTCACCTTCTACCGCGCCCGTCTCGCCCGCCTGGCCTCCGGTGAATTCCCTGTCGACCGGGATCTGTTCACGCGGATCGAGCGCACCGTCGACCAGCTCTCCGATGCCATCGACGCGCGCGACGCCCAGCAGGTCAGGACTGCCGCCGCTCTGGAGCCGGTCGAAGCCGCCGCGCCACCGCGTGTGCCACGCCAGGTACCGGCGCAGGACGTCGCGGCCCTGCTCGCCATCGCCCAGGGCGCCAAGCTGCACGAGAACCTGATCACGCACCGGCTTGCCGTGGCGACAGGCTCGCGGTCCTGCATCTCCTACGCCCAGTTGCAGCGCCTGGAGGCCAGGGGCTTCGTGGACCGTGACACCTCCCACCCGGTGCACGCCGGCCAGCCGGTGACGCTCACCGATGCCGGCCGGGCCGCCCTCACCGCCCCGCGCCCCGCCGGCCCGCCCGGCACCACGCCGCCGCCCTCGCCGACTCCCGCGCGCCTGCGTCGCTGAACGGCCCAACTTCCCTTTGCCGCGACGCCGTTGGCGTCGCCGAACCGAAAGTACCGATGCCCACCGACTCAACCGATTCACCGGACTTCCGCCTGGTCGGCTACCGCGCCGCCACCGACCGCGTCGAGGACCAGTTCTGGCAGCACATCGGCATAGAGGAGGACCAGCTCACCGCCCTGGTCGAGCACCACGCCGAGGACGGCGAGCACAGCTTCTACCTGATGCACAACGGTGCCGTCACCTGGGGTATCCCGGGCGAGCCCCAGCTCGTCGCCCTCTACCTCCAGCGTGACACCGGCGCGCGGACCTTCCGCTTCGACCACGCCGCCTTCGCCCTGCCGGCGATGGCCCAGTCCTGGCTGATCGCCCGGGGCTGCCCCGAGGAGGAGATCCTCCTCGCCGACGGCATGGGCACCGCACCTGCCGACCAGGCCACCCGCGCCCTGGAGCGGCGACTACGCAGGGACGGCGACCAATTCGCCCTGCTGACCAGCTACACGCACGACACCACGCCGATGGAGATCACCGTGCTGCTGCGTGCCCTCGACGAGAAGGCGCCGATGCCGTTCCGGATCCTGCTCGAAGAGGCCGACCTCACGGCGCGGACGCACATCCTTCGCGAGGGCGGCTTCGCCACGTTCGAGGCCGCCACCCGGTGGTGGGAGGCGCACTGGAGCGGCGAGGCGATCCCGCTGCCACCGGCCACCCCGGCAGCCCGCCGGGCCACCGCCGCCGGCGTGCCCGCTCCGCCCGCGCGTCCTGCTCCATCACGCCGCCCGGGCCACTGAATTCGCAGCTCACCGGCCCCGCTCTGCACTTCCCCGCACGCTGAAATCCCAGCAGCCTTCGGTGCAGTGGCGCGGAATGTAGCACGCAATCCCCGGTTACCGAAACCGGGGATTCTCCGGACTCTTGTTCTCGTCCGCACGGCGTCAGCCCGGGCCTGTTGTCCGTATTCCCTTCCCCATTCTTCGTGGAGTTCTCATCCTCATGCGCACCACCCGCATAGCCGTCTCCGCTGCCGTTCTCGGCGCGCTCGCTCTCCCGCTCGTGTCCACCTCCACCGCCAGTGCCGCACCCTCCCTCAGCAGCTGCGCGGCCAAGCCGCTCCCGTACCAGGTGCACGCCAAGGCGGTGACGATCCGTTCGAAGGCGTCTTCCAAGTCCACGGCGCTCGGCGTGCTCTACCGCAGCCACAAGTTCACCGTCCACAAGAGCAGCGGGAACTGGCACTACATCACCGACAGGACCACCGGCATCAAGGGCTGGGTGTCCGGAAAGTACGTCTACCGCGACACCGCCATGTGCCTGGACTAGCAGACCCGCCGGCAATTCCCCGGTCCGGCACGTGAGTTCACGAGGCCGGCACAGGAACGGGACGGGCGGAGCGGCCTTTCCCGCCCCCGAATCCGCGAATGAAAGGAGCTCCTTTCGTGTCCGAATTCCACCAGGACGTGATGGGCGTCGTCACCGAGCGGATCGAGGACCGCTTCCAGATGCCTCTCGCCGATCTGCGCCGGGCGGTTGAGGCAGCACCGCAGGCCCATCCCGATGCCACCAGCGTCGTGCACTGGTACGGCCTGCTCGCTGAATCCCAGGACGCCCTCGATACTGCGGAGGACGCACTCATCGAGGCGCTCGGCACCCAGCCGGGTGAACTCGACGACGTGACCATGGAGTTGGCACATCAGGTCAACGCGGCGGTCGCCGTCCGGGACGGTCGCGTGATGGTCGTGGACCATCTCCTCGACCCCCTCGCCTGGGGCAAGCTCGGACCCGGCGGCTGGCGTCGCGGGGATTCTGACGCGCGCCGCGCTCCGGCGCTGCCCACCTCCCGACCCGCACTGCCCGGCACGCGGGGAATCCCGGCGCGAGGGGCGACGCGATGAGCGTCACCGACAAGTCCTCCAGCCGCGACACCGCGCTGGAAGAGGCGTTCGGCGCCTCCATCACCGAACTGTATGCGCGGGCAGCGGGCTCCGAGGCCGGCGCAGCCCTCCACCGCGCGCTGGAGCTGCGCAGCTTTCTCGTGGTCGCCGAGGAGGTGGTCATCCGCGTCCGGGACCGCGTCCACACCGCCATGGCCCCCGACCGGGACCTGGGCGAGCTGTCCGCCGAAGCTCTGCGGTGGGACGCCCAGTGGCTGGACGCGGCGCTGGCCAGCCGTGACGGCTACCTCGCCGCCCTCGACGACCTCCTGCGCACGATGCCCGCTCCTGGCCAGCGCGCAAGGCGACCCGTGCAGTTCGCCCAGCCGAAGATCACCGCCACCGCTCCGCCCGCCCCCGGCGGTGGGGCGGTGCGGGCCAACCGCCCCTGAAAGCCCGCCGATTGACCCAGCCCGACATCACCCCCCACACCGTCTCCGCGATCATCGCCGAGCGCATCGAGGCGCTGTACGGGCAGCCGCTGGCCGAACTCGAAGCCCTCGCCGACAGCACTTCCGACGCGACCCTGCTCGCCGCGCTTACGAGCGGCCACAGCGACCTGGTCCTCGCCGAACGCAACATCGCCTTCCAAAGGGAGAGGCTGCGCGAACTCACGGCCCCTGAAAGGGAGATCGGCCGCCACGCCGCCGGGCACATTCTCGACTGCGCCCGCCGCATCGCTGAGTCCGTCGCCACCCGCGACGCCTGCGCCAAGAGCACCGGCACCGTCCTGGCAGGGCTACGCCGCGCACCGGCCCCGCAGTCCCAACCGCCGCTGCCGCCCGCACCTGCTGCTCCGACGCCCGCCACGTCCTACACCCGCTGATCTGCCCCGTACCGCTTGAGGAGCTCCACCCGTGGCCACGCCCGCTCAGCCCCCCGCCACCCCGAACGACCTTCCCGGGGTCACCAAGACCCTGGATCTGCTCGCCCCGCGCTGGAGCGTGTGGGTGCTGATGACCCTCTCCTCCCAGCCGCTGCGCTACGCCGAGATCAAGCCGAAGCTGCCGTGGCTCGCCGACGGGCAGCTCCACCCCCGGCTGCGCCACCTCACCAGTGCCGGCGTGGTCGAACGCACCGAATACGGCCCGCGCCACGTCACCTACGGCCTCACCGGCCGCGGCGCCGACCTGCTGCCCGTCCTGGCCCAGATCGCCGCCTGGGGCGACACCCACCTGGAGAAGGAACTCGTCACCAACAAGGCCACCGGCGCGATGGAGCCCGAGAAGATCCCCCCGGCCCAGAACATCGACGACACGATCGCCCTGATCGCCCCGCGCCACGCCACCCCGATCCTGGCAGCCCTTATGGCCCGGGGCCGGGCGAGCGCCAAGACCCTGGCCGCCGAGGCCATGCCCGGCTACGGACTGACCGCCGTCTACAAGCCCCTGGACCGCCTGGCCGCCGACGGCCTCGTCACGGCCACCGGGACCGGCGACTTCCAGCTGTCCGTCAGCGGCCAGGAACTCGCCCCCGTCTTCGCGGCCATCACGACCTGGGCTGCCCGCCCGCCCGCCGAGAGCGACCCGCTTCGCCGACGCGGAGGCGCCCCGTCCCAGACCCCCTCCGGGCCGTGGGCAACCACCCCGCCCCGCCTTCCGGCACCCGCAGCTCCTGCCGCACCGTCGGTCCGCCCGGCCCTGGCCATCCCTGCCGCTGCCGGCCCGGCGTGGAAGCCCGGCGACCTCTTCTCCCACCAGATACCCGCCCGCCCCATCACCCCGGCAGGAGGCCCCCGCCGGTGACCGCCTCCCCGACGGACCACATCGTGCGCGAACGCCGCGCGATCCGGGCGCTGACCCTGCCGGGCCTGATCCGCCTGGTCACCGAGATCGACGACAACGGCCCCATCAGCCAGAAGCGTGGCAGCCTGCAAGGCGCCCTCGGTGACCTCCCCCTCGGACACCTACGCCACGCCATCGACACCGCACGCGACCTCGGCCTCGTCCACGCCGGCGGACACGCCACCGTCCGCTACCAGCTCACCGCGAGCGGCAAGGACCTCGCCGAGTTCTACGACACCGCGGCACGCTGGGCCCGCGCCCGGCAACTCCCCAGCCCCGTAAGTGATTTCGTCGCCCGTGTCCAACACGCCCTCCAGGCCGAGGACGACGGTTCGCCCTACACCGGCGCGACGCCCGAACCGCCCACTCCGCGGGCGGCACTGTCCGCGTGGCTCACGGCCCATCCCCGCCTGCTGCGCCGGGACACCGCCCCCTGCTTGGAGGCAGCGCAGGAATCGGGGCGCGCTGCGTGAGATCCCAGGTCGGACCGCGGCACGCCCGCCAACCGGTCCCCAGCCTGCTGCGCGGCATCTACCTGCCGCGCAGCACGGACGCCGCCGCGTTCGCCATGGCCACCTACGGCATCCCGCTGCTGGTGCTGGCCACCACCCATTCCGCCGCACTGACCGGCCTCGCGTTCGTGCTGGAATGGGTGCCCCGCCTGGGCACGTTCGCCGTCGCCGGTACTCTCGTCGACCGTCACGGCACCACCGCCGTACTCCGTACGGCCTCCGCGGGCCGGGCCCTGGCCGCCTTGACCGCCGCGTTCATCCTGCCGACACAGGAAACGGGATACGGGGCGACGGTCACCGTCATGTTCCTCGCCGCGCTCACCGGAATCCTCAGCGAATGCTCGTACATCGCGGCCGAGACCGCAGGCGGGGTGGCCGGCCGTGAGGCCGGCACCCGCGCTCACCGGGTGCAGTCGGCGCTGCTCGGCATCGACCAGGTCGCCACCCTGTCCGGTCCCGCGCTCGCCGGGCTGCTGCTGGAGTGGACCGGCGCGGCCGGAATGCTGACGGTGGTCGCCGTCTTCTCCCTGCTCACCAGCGTGCTGGCCCCGCGCCAGGACCACCGGGCCGCCGCACCGCGGCCGGCCGCACGCGGGCTGCGCACCGGCTGGTCGACCCTGCGGGCGCTGCCGGCCCTCGGCTGGCTGGTTGCGGGGCTGACCGTGTCCAACCTGGCCACCGGGCTCCTGCAGGCCGCCATCCCGGTGATCATCGTGCAACAGCTCGGACACTCCACGGCCGATGCGGGGCTGATCTGGTCGGTCGCCGCCGTGGCCTCGCTCGTCGCCATCATCGTGTGCCGCCGGGCGATCGACCAATTCGGTCTCTGGTCCGTCGGCGCCGTGTCCGCGACGATCGCCGCCCTGGGGTGTCTGGCCATTTCCTTCGCCGACACCTATGGCACCTATCTCGCCCTGATCGCCGTCCTGATGGCCGGTGAGGGCGGCATGACGGTCGTGCTGCGCACCGTGCGCTCCCGCCTCATCCCCACGGACGTGTTCGGCGCCACCCTGTCGCTGACCATCCTGCTCCTCCTGCTGCCCTTCCCCCTTGCCGGTGTCCTCGTCGCCACCGTGCCGCCCGCCCAGTTCGGCTACCTGATCACCCTGTGCGCCGCACTGCAGGCCGCTGGCCTGTTCACCGCCTTCGCCCGGCTGCGCACCGCCCCCGCACTGCGCACCTCCTTCGCCTGACCCGCACGGTCACCTCCAGACCCCCTCGGAGACCGCCACCATGTCCACGTCCCACGCCCTTACCGCCTCCTGCGCCCTGCCGGTGCTCCGACCGCCGTGGCGCGCGGGCTCCCGCCCGACGCTGACCGACCGCTTCCGGGCCTTCGACGCCGAGCACCCCTACGTCTACCGCGCGCTGGAGCGTCTGACGGCCGACCGGCTCGCCGCCGGCGCCACCCGCGTCGGGCTGAAGGCGCTCTTCGAGGATCTGCGCTGGCAATTGCCCGCGGGCGTGCGCGGACTGAACAACTCCTTCACCGCCCTGTACGCCCGCAAGTTGATCGAGGACCACCCCGACTGGGCGTCCGCGTTCGAGCTGCGCCGACGCCGCACCCTCTGAGCCCGGTGCACCGCTCCCTGCCTCAGCTCGCCCTCCCCACCGCACTGTCTGGAGCCCTTGTTGTCCTCTCGCCCCGTCGTCCTGGTCGTGGCCGCCGCCGACATGGAGGCCCAGGCGTACCGCGGCACCTGTCTGGAGAACGTCGCCGTCCACTACGACGTCGTCCTGATCTCCGGTGCCGAGCCGACCTGGGAGAAGGACTTCCTCGTCGACTACGAGGTCGCCGACCCGACTGATCAGGCAGCGCTGAGTGCAGCCGGGCGCGCGCTGGCCGAGCGGCATCGGCTGGCCGGGGTGATGACGTTGACCGAGTGGTACCTCGTCCCCGTCGCCCGCCTCGCCCGCCAGCTCGACCTGCCCACCACCGCCCCGGAGGCACTTCAGGGCTGCCGCAACAAGCACACCTCACGCACCCTCTTCGCCCGCCACGGGGTGCCCTCCGCCGCCTCCGTCAGCGTCCGCACCGAGCACGAGGCACACGTAGCCGCCCGCCGCATCGGCTTCCCCGTCGTCCTCAAGCCCGCCGCGCACGCCGCGAGCATGGGCGTCATCCGCGTCGACACCGCCGGCGAACTGCCTGCCGCGTACGCCGTCGCCGCCAAGACCGCCGGTCAGGGAGTGGAGAGCACCCAGGTGCTGGTCGAGGAATACCTCGACGGGCCCGAGATGAGCGTCGAGTGCGTCACCTACCGGGGGCAGAGCACCGTCGTCGCCGTCACCCGCAAGACTGTCGGCTGCGCGCCGTACTTCGAGGAGCTGGCTCACGCGGTCGACGCGGACGACCCGCTCCGTGCCACCGTGACCCCGGCTGCCCTCGCCGCGCTCGACGCCCTCGGCGTAACCGACGGCGTCAGCCACGTCGAACTCCGCGTGGTCGACGGCCGCGCCCGCCTCATCGAGGTCAACGCCCGGATCGCCGGCGACATGATCAGCCACCTCGTCCATCTGGCCACCGGCGTCGACCTCGCCCGCGCCGCCGCCGACATCGCCTGCGGACGCACCCCCGACCTCACCCCCACCCGCCGGCAGGCCGCCGCGATCCGCTTCCTCTACCCCGCCTACTCCGGCACCCTCACCGCCCGCCGCATCACGAAGCCCGTCGGGGGAGTGGAACGCGTGCGCTTCCAGCGACAGCCCGGCGACAAGCTGCTGCTGCCCCAGGACGGCGGCGACCTGTTCACCGCCCGCATTGGCTACCTGATTACCACCGGGCCGACCACCGCCATCGTCCAGGCCCGCGCCCAGGAGGCGTACCGCGCCCTCGACGTCCAGGTGACTCCGGCCGAGCAGACCGTCCCGGCTATCGGGGAGAGCGGCGCGTGACCCCGACCGTGGCGCCCGAACTGGCTTACAGCCGACGGCTGTTGACCGGGTATTTCGCCGGCCTGGGCGTGGTGATGGCTGTCTGGGGCGCTCGCATGCCCGCCGTTCAGTCGGCCGCCGAGGTGAGCACCGCCGCCCTCGCCCTGGTCCTGCTGGCCGCCGCCCTCGGCATGGTCGCCGGACTGAAGACGGGCGGACGCCTCGCTCACCCGGCCCGCCTCCCCGCGCTCCTGGCGTTCGGGGCACTCGGCCTTGCCGCCTGCCTCGCGGTCCTCGGGGCGTGCCGAAGCCTGGAGAGCCTCCTGGCCGCCGGGTTCGTCTTCGGCGTCGCGCACGGAGTCGTCGACGTCGCCGCCAATGCCGCAGCGGTGCGCTGCCAGGACGCGCACGGCCGGCCCATCATGGCGGGACTGCACGCGGCATACAGCCTCGGCGCCCTCGCCGGCGCCGTCCTGGCCGCGATCACCGCCCACAGCTCGCACACCGTCCTGTTCGCCGCCGTCGGGGCCGGCGCCGCCGCGGCGGCATCGGCAGCAACCCGGCTCACCCGCACGCTCGCCAGCCCGGAACCCGAACCCGTCCACCACCCTGTGGCATCGGTCCGGGACCGGCGCGAGAGCTTGTCGAGGCCCCGGTTGTGGCTGCTGGGCGCGCTCGCCGCGGCCACCCTGCTCGGTGAAGGGGCCGCCGCCGACTGGGCCTCCGTCCACCTGCACGACCTCGGCGCGACCGCGGCGACCAGCGCCGCGGCCTACGCCGCCTACAGCGCCGCCATGGCCACCGGCCGCCTCGCCGGAGACCGGCTCACCGCCCGCTTCGGCGCCGTCGCCGTCGTACGCACCGGCGCCGCCCTGGCCGCGCTCGGCCTCACCGCCGGTCTGGCCGGCGCCACCATCACCTTCGCCCTGCTCGGCTGGGCGGCCTTCGGACTGGGCTTGTCCGTGACCATCCCCAGCCTGATCACCGCCGCCGGAACCGGCGGACCGGGCGCGGTCGCCACCGTCGCGGTCACCGGCTACGTCGGCCTGCTCACCGGACCCGCCCTCATCGGCGCCCTCGCCACCCTCATCACCCTCCCGCACGCGCTGCTGCTGCCCGCCCTCCTCGCCGTCGCCGTCGCCGCCCTCGCCCCCAAAGCCCTGGAGAAACCCACCCCTTGACCCGCACCCCCGTCTCCCCGACCGGCGTGGACGCCGTCATCCTCGACTACAACGGCGTCATCGGCTTCCAGCCGGCCCTCGGTCAGTGGCAGCACCTCGCCCGGCTCGCCGGCTGGCCCGACACCGCCCTCGCCTCCCTCCAGCGCGCCTTCTGGAACGCCCGCGAACCGTACGACGCCGGCCAGCTCAGCGACCTCGCGTACTGGGCCAAGGTGCTCGGCTCCCACCCCGGACCGCGCCTGCTGCGCGAACTCCGCACGGCCGACACCGCCATGTGGACCCGCACCGACCCCCACGTCCTCGACCTCCTGTACCGCGCCCGCACGTCGGGGCTGCCCATGGTGCTGCTCTCCAACGCCCCGGCCCACCTCAGCAACGTCCTGGATGCCACCGACTGGCGGCGCCACCTGATGGATGACGCTCTGTATTCCGCGCGCCTGGGCCTGTGCAAGCCGGATCCGGCGGCGTACGAACATGCCCTGGCCGCCACCGGCATCTTCGACCCCGGGCGGGTGGTGTTCGTCGATGACCGCGAGGACAACTGTCGGGCCGCCGCCGCACTGGGCCTGCGCACCCACCACTACACCGGCCAACTCACCGATCTGGAACGGCAGTTGTGGCCCGCGCTCGCGGGGCGCGCCGAATTCTGACCCCGGCACGCGCCGCCCACTACCCAGCCTCAACCCCAGGATGTTCGTGCCCGACACTGAAGAGATCGACGGCGACGTCTACGTCTTTCCTCGCTACCTCGCCGGCACCTCGTGGTCCGTCGATCCCGCTCTGGAGCCGCTGCAAGCACTCGGCTTCGACTTCAGCAGCGACGATTGCGACAACACCTACGCCATCTCTCCCGATCACCGCGTCCGACTCGGCTTCCTGCCCGAGGGGGAGGACGACGGACTGTGGCGGATCAACGCCTACCGCGACCGCTTCGGCCCGCCCGTATGGGGCGTCTCCTTCAACGACGCGGCCCCTACCGAGTTCGTCACCGCTTTCACCACCGCCCTCGCCCGGGCATACACCGCCGGCCCCGACGCCTACCTCGCCGAGCCCGATCTCAAAGACCCTGAACTCGGCGCCTTCGACGCCGTCGTCCCGCTGATCAAGAACGGCTGGCAGTTCCAGCACCCCCGCTGGGGCGTGATGGAACTGCAGGCCCCGGACGGGATGGCCACCTGCGAATACACCACCGGCCACCTCGATTCCGAGAAGGAACTCACCACTCTTGGGGCCCGATGGCACCTGTGGGGCGGCCCGAAGAACGGCTACGCCCGCTGGTACGCCACCGCCACCACCCACACCCCCATCCCCTTGGTGAAGGCCATCACCCGGAGCGTGTCCGACCCGGCGCCCCTGCCCCGCTGGAGGGACTCGATGCCCTCGGGGCTGCGTAAAGCCGCACAGCTCACCCCCGTCCTCCCGCCGCGCCCGCCGGCCCCGACCCCGCTCGACGTACAGCGCATTGCCTCCCGCCGCCCGGCCGCGCTGCCCACGACCAGCGTCCCGCGCTGGAGCACCACCAGCCGCCCGGCCCTGCCCAGCCCCCGCCGTTGACACCGGCCCCGAACCCGACCGGAGACTCCTTGTCCCTGCAGGCACCCGAGTTCTTCGCCGAACTGTGCCTCCCTTTCCACGACCACACCGTCGTCGGCAACACCTACTACGCTGCCCCGGTTCCGGGCACGCCCCTGCGGCTGCGGATCGACTTCAGCCACACCATCTACGCCGACACCTACGGCGGGCTGCGCCTGGCGGTCGTCCACCCGGACCGCGGCGAGATCGACGCCGTGGCCCTCGCATTCGTGGACCACGGCACCTTTCACCGCCGTGACGAAGCCAACAACACCAGCCCCAACGCCAGCGAGTACGGCACGTTCGGCAAGTACCACCGTCAAGGCCGGCCACCGTGGGAGGGCGCCGTCACCACTGGCCTGCGCGATGCCATCGAGCAGTACAGCGCCGTCTGGTTCCCTGGTGCCTGGACCGCATCCGCGCCCAGCCGCACCGCGGACCGGGCCCCGCGCCCCTCTCCCGCCGCGCCTGTCACCCGTGTTGGCGCCCGCGTCCGCTGAGCCGCCCCTCCACCCACCGGCCCCGGCATTCGGCGTTCCGTACTTTCCCGCAGGAGCACTGCCCGTGATGACCCACCCCCTGGAGAACCTCGACCCGGCCCAAACCGTGCAGGTACTTCCCCGCCACCTCGCCGGACCCGGCGCCCTTGACCCCCGCACGGCGTGGGCCTTTCCCTTCGACGAGGGCTGGCTGTTCGCCCAGACCGACGACGGCACTGCCGCCGCGCTCAGCCCCTGCCTACGACTGCAGACCACCTACTCCCCCCAGCCCGACAAGCGAGGCAAGGGCACGTGGACCATCACCGCACACCAAGCCCCGTTCACCCCGCCGGACTTCACCCCGCCAGCCTGGTGGATCACCTTTGACGCCACCACCCCCGTCGAACTGCTCCACGACGTCCACACCGAACTGCTCGACCTCTACCTCGAAGACCGGCACAGCGGCCAAGACCGCTTGTTCCAGGACGAGATGGCGCCGCACCAGGCATACGCACCGTTGCTCGCCCGCGGCTGGAGCCACGACGTCAAGACCGACGGCACACAGACTTTCCTCACCCCGGACGAACTCGGCGGCGTACGCCACCAGTACGCCAACGGCGCCGACAGACCAGCCTGGCGGACCTGGGGCGGATTCCCCAGCGAGCCCCACTGGACGGCCCTCCTCTCCTTCGGGACACCCACCAGGCTCGCCGCAGCCCTCACCGCCTCGCTGATCTCCACCGAGCCACTGCACCGCACCGTCCAGGACATCCCCGTCCACACCCGCCGCGCCCTCTACGTCACCACCACGACAGCCCGGCAGGCGCCCGGCAACACACTTGCGGCCCCGCCGCCTCCCGCCCCGGCCTCCGGCCGGACCCGATGACCCTCCCCGCCCCCTGATCAAGGAGCCCCTCTTCTCGTGCATCCCCGTTTCGTCCGCGGCGCCGTACGAACCGCTGCCGTCGCCGCCGCGGTAACCGGCACCCTCAGCTGGGCGCCGTCCGCGACGGCGCAGCCGTCCGAGCCGACCTCCTCAGCCTCCGTCGCTCCCGCACAAACACCGGCCCCTGACGCGGGCGGCGTCGAGATCACCGTGAAGGACACGGCCGGGGATGTGCTCCCCGGCGCCGCGTTCCTGCTGCTCGACTCCGCCGGCCAGGAAGCCGGACGAGGCACGACCGGCACACAGGGGAAGCTGGCCTTCTCCGACCTCGCGCCGGGCATCTACCGGCTCAAACAGACGGCTTCCGGCAGCCCGCTGCACGACGTCGTCGACGACCAGGACGTCATCGTCACTCCCGGTGCCGACACCACGCTGACGATCGTCGACCCGTTCAAGTCCGCCTCACTTCTGCTGGAGGCCAAGGACGACAAGACCGGCAAGCTGCTGGCCGGCTCCACGGTCAACATCGGCAGCGGCGACACGACCATCCTGACGCTGACGACCGGCTCCGAGGGAACGGCCAGCGGCACACTGCCCATCACCTCCCGCACCGGCAGCACCTTCTGGGTCAAGCAGGTGAAGGCGCCCGCCGGCTACGAGATCTACCCGTCCGCGAAGAAGTTCAAGGCCAAGCCGGACGACCCGGTGACCGTGACCATCACCAACGCCAAGAAGACCAGCAGCACGACCCCTGCCCCCACGCCCTCCAAGAAGCCGACCAACACGGCGACCGCGCCGGGCGACACGGCGAGTGGCGGCACGGCGGCCAGCGCGGCGGGCTCCTCGACCACGGGCGCCGGCTCTTCGCCGACGGCCGACGCGTCCGACGCAGCCACCTCCAAGGCCGCGGTCGGCTCCCTCGCGCACACTGGAGCCGATGCCAGCCCGTGGCTCGTCGGCGGTGCAGGACTCCTTGTCGCCAGCGGTATCGGAACGATCGTGGCCGCCCGCGCCCGCCGCAGCGGCAGAGACGCGACCACGTTGCCCTGTGAAGACTGACACGACTGCACACACCCTGATATCAAGGCCCGGGAATCCCCTAACGGTTCCCGGGCTCGTTGTCGTTTCACCAGGCCAGCGCACGTGGAGCGTAGTGATCACACAGCCGGCCCGGCTGTCGTCGTCTGTCACCCGATGGCCCGTCGAGGGGTATGCGCGGGCTCCGAGCGTGCACCGCGGCATCCCCTGACCCGCTGCAGGCGCTGAAGGCTGCAACCACCTGCCGCAGTCGCCCGTCCTGGGCAACGTGACGGCTTCCTCACCACTGAACGCGGCGTCCTCCTGGCCTCGGTGCGCCCCCAGCTCTGATTCCCCACGTGGCGGCTGTACCGGTCGTCAGGTCGAGCCGTACGACCGCTGCTTGGCGCACCTGCCCGACGCGGACCGCTCGGCCTACCTGGCCGGCCTTCAGCCCGGCGTGGATCTTGACCACCGCGGCACCCGTTTTACGGCAGAGCTGCTGAGCGCACTCCTCGCCGCTGTCACCGCACCCGCCACAGGACGACCGGCGGTTGGGCAGGCGCAGTTCAGCGAGGCTCAGTTCGACGGCGACGCCGACTTCAGCCGGGCGAAGATCAGCGGCGATGCCTTGTTCACCGGGACGGAGTTCGGCGGCGCCGTGGTGTTCACCGGGGCCGAGATCGAAGGCGCCGCCGAGTTCGGCACGGCGAAGATCAAGGACAGGGCCCTGTTCCAGAGAGTGAGGATCAGGGGTGACGCCTCTTTCCAAGGAGCGGCTTTCGACGGCGACCTGACGTTCCAGAAGGCCAAGATCGGTGGTGCTGCGTACTTCACCAGCGCAGAGATCACGGGTGAAGCCTGGTTCGCCGAGGCGGAGATCCGGGGTGACTGCCAGTTCGACCTTGTGAAGATCCGGGAGGGCGCATATTTCGGTACGGCCGAGTTCTACGGTGACGTGCACTTCGATCAGGCACAGATCGAGAAGGGCGACGTCTCATTCGCCGGAGCGACCGTTCATCGCGCCGGCGTCGCATTCCGCGATACACGAATCGGCGGAGACGTCCTGTTTGACGATGTGACGATCAACGAGGGAGCCGTCTTCGACGGGGCGAAGATCAGCGGCCAGGTCCGCTTCGAGAGCGCCGACGTGGGTGGCGGTGCCTTCTTCGACGATACCGAGATCGGTGGTGACGTCTGGTTCCGCGGGGCTCAGTTCGGCACCGACATCACTTTCCGCAAGACCGTGTTCGAACGTGCCATGAATGTGGGACCGCTGACTTGTGCGGGGACACTGGATCTCTCGGAGGCGGTGTTCAACAACGCCGTGATCATCGAGGCGTCGGCCAGTGCGGTGTGCTGCCGGCGGACACGGTGGATGTCGTCGGCGACGCTGCGGCTGAGGTACGCGTCGGTGGATCTGAGCGACGCGGTGGTGGAGTACCCGTTGACCGTCGCCGCCTTGCCCCGGCCCTTCGCTCTCGGGCGCAGGGAGATGGCCGAACCCGGTCTCGCTGACTCCCGTGTGCAGGTGGTTTCGCTGCGGGGAGTGGACGCGGCGCATCTCGTACTGAACGGCGTGGATCTTTCAGCCTGCTTGTTCGCCGGGGCGGTCCATCTTGACCAGGTGCGGCTGGAAGGGCGATACCGCCTGGACAGGGTCCCGCCGGGACTGCGGTGGCGGGGTGTGAGGCCGGTGCGGTGGACGCCCCGCCGAGTCCTGGCCGAAGAGCACCACTGGCGGGCCAGCCGCACCCGGGACGCCAGCGGGTGGACGCCCGCCCCTGCTCAGGTGGATGTGCTGGAGCCGGCCGAGCTGGCACCGGTGTACCGGGCGCTGCGCAAGTCGCTCGAAGACAACAAACACGAGCCCGGTGCCGCCGACTTCTACTACGGCGAGATGGAGATGCGCCGCCACGCCGACGACATCCCCCGCGGCGAGCGGAGTCTGTTGACCGCCTACTGGGCACTGTCCGGCTACGGCATGCGCGCTTCCCGAGCCTTCGGCTGGCTGCTGGGGGCCATGGCCACGACCGTGCTCGTCATGATGCTGTGGGGACTGCCCCGACAGGACCCGACGACCGAGAGTACCGGCACCCTCACCGGCCACACGATCACGATGACCACCGACATCCCCGACCCGGTCAACCCGGAGGGACCGTACGCAGCGCGTCTGTCGGGCCAGCGGTTCGACAAGTCTCTGCAGGTGGTCGTCAATTCGGTGATCTTCCGATCCGCAGGTCAGGACCTGACAACCGTCGGCGCCTATACCGAAATGGGCTCTCGCCTGGCGGAACCAGTGCTCCTCGGTCTCGGCCTGCTGGCCATCCGGGGCCGCATCAAGCGGTAGCAGAGCAACACGCCGTCATCACCGGGCGGACACGCAGCCCGCACGGGCCCGCTCTGGGGTGACGGCCGCCGTCTCAGCCGGCGTGTGTCTCGCCCATCCGGACATCGGGGACCAGGGTCGGAAGATCCTTCCAGTTGATGGCCAGGACCGCGGCTGCGACGAGCTTCATCCACAGCTTCGATTCCGGGTTGGTCATGGTGTCGGCAAGACCTTCCGCCCGGCGCCTGTTGAGGTCGGCCGCGAGTGGAGTGCCGGGGTCGACGTACCCCCAGAGGAAGTTGTCGCTGATCTCGCCGAATTCGGTCTCGGACAGAGGCTGGAGCAGGGAACTGCGCAGCACGGTCATGCGCGGGTCGTCGCTGTTCGGGGCGAACAGGAGCCGGGTCTCCCACGCACAGGCGGCCTTGGCGACCCGGTCCTCCAAGAATGCGAGGCCGCCGATGAGCCATCGTACGGTCGCGACACACCACACCTGCTCGCCGACGCGGTAGGACTGCGCCGCGGTGATCTCGCCGATCTGAGCGGATACCTCAGGCACGGCCCACCGAAGTGCCACCGCCTGCTCCACCGTCGTGAGGGAACTGCCCGTCGTGCACCGGAAGCCGGGCAGTTTGAGCGCTTCCACGACGTCGATGTCCATGCTGGCGGCCCCGCCGAGCCGGCCCGCCGCCTCCTTGATGGTCTGGATGGCCTGCGGGGAGCTGAGCTGCTGCCGGATGACCTCCGGGTCGGTCTCGGCCGGTTCGGTGAACCGGCCGATGACCTCACTCAGCCCAGTGAGGTGGACGAACCTGTCCCCGAGGTCGGCGATGTCCTCGGCCATGGCGCCCGTGTAGCTGGTGCCGTCACCGAAGTCGCGGGTGTTCTCGCTGACGAAGTAGACCGTCTCGTCCTCGTGGGCCTGCGCGTACTCGATGGCGGACAGCCAGATCGCGGCGTCCCGGGCCCCGGTCTTCTTCCCGTCGTCTCGGCACGGGGGGAGGGCGTTGGCCTCCCGGAACGCTGCCTGACGCAGCGCCTCACCGCTCGTGGGGACGACATCGACCACACGCGACCACTGCGTACGCCAGTGCTCCCGTACGCGCTCCAGGTCCATCTCCGGCAGCCGTACGGGCAGGCCCCACGGCGTCACGGCGGCGAGGGACTGGAGTGCCTGAGCTGCGGCCTCGTGCTGCTTACGGTACTTGACCGCGTACTGCGCGGACAGCTCTTCCATGACCATCCAGGGCACGGAGACGCCCTCCACGCCTGCGGTACGGATGGCTCGCAGAACCTCCGCACTGCTGCTTTCGAGTCCGCAGCTGCGAAGGATGCACGTATCCAGAACGATCACTGCCTGTCCTCCCGCCTTGAAACGAATCCGATCAAGGGTGGCAGGAGGCGAGCTGCCTGTGCACCGGATATCCCGGAAGGCGGCCCCCAACGGGGACCGCCTTAGTCGTGTACGGCCGCGTCAGTCGGCCTGCCGCCTGCCCTCGGGATCGTGCTCGTTGCGCAGGCGCCAGTACCGGGCCCCCCGCTCCCAGACGACCGTGCCCTCACTGATCTTGCGGAAGATCTTGAGGACCTTCTTATCGATCGCCGGGTTGCCGTTCTCGTTCTCGTACGTCAACTCCGGCCAGTGTTCGGCGATATGGTCGGCCGCGTCCGACTGGAACAGCTCGTGCTCCGGGCTGTCCGTGATCTGCGCGAGCATCCAACGTGCGACCGCCTGCGCGTCCTGTTCACTCATACGGAGGACAATAGTCCTCATCCCTGGACCACCCTGGTCACCACCAACTTCTCTCCTCAAATCGGATAGAGCGCTTTACCGTCCCGGAATCCGCGCATCAGCACGACCCGGGCGAGTACGGTGATCACCAGCCCGGATGTCGCATCCCCCGTCGACATCCGGGTCTTACTGTGTGCGGCGGCGCAGCAGCCGATTCCATAGCAACGGCGAGGGCTGGAGCGCGGTCCGGGCGGCCTGCCCGAAGTCGGTCATTGCGCGCTCGAAGCGGGCGGAGTCGTCGATTGCCCCGGCTGCGGCCATGACCTCGTCGACGGCCTGGACTAGGCGCTCGTCTTGGTGGCGCATCAAGGGAGTCGCCGCTGTGCCGAGTTGGACCATGGGGGCCTGCAGAGCGGCCAGGGCAATCTTGCGGGCGTGGTTCTCGCGGCTGATGAGCTGTGCGGCATCACGCATGCCTGCCGCGTAGCGCAACTTCTCAGGAACCCCCTGCGTCCCCGCGGTGGCCCACCCGCCGACTGCCCCGAGAACGACGACACCGATCGCCCGCCACCTCTCCTTGCGCCCCTCCCAGACGGTCTCGCTTATATAGGTGGAGGCTCGGACGGCGGCTGCCGCGGTGATGAAGGCGTCCACCTGGGCCTGGAGAGTGGCGAGTTCGGCGGCGCGGTCCTGCCGGTCGCGGGAGCGGTTGGTCAGCGAGTTCGTCAGGAAGGCGATCAGGAAGGCCGCGAGGACCTGCAGGATCGTGTCGCCGTGGCGCGTGATGGTGTCGATGGCGTTGTGCACGCGTGCAGTGTCAGGCACGGGGCGGGCGTAGGGGACCTCGTGGCGGTTTTACACCAAAACGAAGACCGTTTCGCGAACGATCAGTTGTCGGCGACCGCGCGGGGGCGACTGTAAAGTGCGCGCCGACGAGCGCGTCCTCAAGCGCATCGGCGTCCACCCGTTCCCGTACGAGGGTGCAGCTACTCGGTCGGCGTCGAGCCCGACGTTCCGGCACGGAGCCCGCTCAACTGCTGTTGGGACTCACCGGCAGGTGTTGCTGACCTTCATCGACATACTCAGGACGTACCTCAGCATCCCACTGGACAGATGCCTAGTTCGAAGCCGCAGGCCATGGCGAAGGCGGTGGCTACGCGGCCTCCGATTTGTACCGCCAGACGGCGTGCTCCAGTCCACCTTTGTCGTGTCCGAGAAGTGCGGCGGTTTCCTCGTACACGGCACGGAGCTGTTCGTAGTGGAGGTCCGGCACACCGGCGTCCGCGGCGAAGGCGCGCAGGTGGACGTCGACGGCGACGTGCGAACGGCCGACTAGGTTGCCGATGTAGTCGATGCTCTTCGGCCCCACCCCCTTCACCGTGCGCAGGGCGGTGCGATTGGCCTGGTGGTCGAGCCATGTGTGGAGATCGTCATGGGTGTCGACCCCGTTGGCAGCCAGGAGGTCGGTGATGGCGTGGGCCGTCGCGGCCTTCTGGGGGTGGTTGAACTTCATGGCGACGGCAAGGTCGTTCGTGTCGAGCCGGTTCCGGAAGCCGTGGACCGTTTTCGCATCCGGCCAGTTCAATTGCAGCCGGAGAAGCCGCGGTCGGAGGGTCGTCTCGTAGTTGCACCGGGGCTGGAAGCTGACGTCGCAGATGACAGCGCCCATGTGGGTCTAGCCGCCGGGCCGGGGAGACGGACCACCGCCGAGCAGGCGCTGAACGTGGTCGGCGAGCCCCTGGACGTGGCTGGGGACGGTCATAGCCCCATGATGAGGCCCTGGTCTGACGATCCAGGGCGGGTTGAGCCCTTGCTTCTCCGTGGATCGTCACCGGAATCGCCCGGGTTGATGGGCGCGTGGGTGGCTGGCCAGGGCGTGCGCGCGGTGCACGATCATGTTGACCGAGCCGCGCTCGCGCTCGATGTGCCCCTCCAGCACAACTGCGGGGGCGCCGAGAACGACCTCGCGGGTGCGGTCCCAGACGGGGGGCGAGAAAATCAGGTTGATCATCCCGGTCTCGTCCTCCAGGGCGCCGAACGCCACCCCTTTGGCCGTCGGGGGCCGTTGGATGTACTTGGCCAGTCCGCCGACCTGGACCCGAGTCTGGTCGGCCAGGTCACGGGCTGCGCGTGTGGGCAGGGCGCCGCGTGAGGCCAGCCGGGTGCGCAGGTGCTGTATCGGGTGGGCGGTAGCACTGGCGCCGGAAGCGTCGAGGTCGGCGGCGGTGGTCTCGGCCGCGGTCATGGCCGGAAGCTCCGGTGCGGGTGCCAGGTCACCCAGTCCGGGAAGGACGTCTTGGATCTCGCCGGTGTAGGTGCCGGCGGACCACAGCGCGGTGCGCCGGTCCGCGCCGAACCCGTCGAAGGCCCCGGCGGTGGCCAGCTGTTCCATCAGCTTCGCCGACAGCCGTGTGCGGCGGGCGACGTCGGCCACCGAGCGGAAGGCCGCGGTGGCGCGCGCGGTCAGGATCCGCTCGGCGATCAGCTCGCTGATCCCGGTCACCGAGGTCAGTCCTCGGCGGATCGCCGGCCGCCGCATCGGCTGACCGGTGTGAGGTTCGAGCGTGGCGTGCACGCCGGAGCACTGGACGTCGACGCTGCGGACCTCGATACAATTCAGCTTGGCGTCCTGGATGAGGGTCTGGGAGTCGTAGAAACCCATCGGGAGATGCGCCATAATCCCCGCCAGCATGGCATGCGGATAATGATGCTTGACCCAGGCGCTGGCATAGATAATGCCCGCCATCGATTGAGCGTGAGATTGCGGAAATCCATAATCCGAAAACGCCTCTATCATACCGACGATGCGCTCGGAGGCGGCGCGACCGATGCCCTTGCCGGCCATGCCGGTAAGTAGCCGTCCGCGCAACTGCGCCACCCTTTCTGGGGAGTTCTTGGCGGCCATCGCCTTACGGAGGCGGTCTGCCTCGCCGGGGGTGAAACCTGCGCATTCGATAGCCAGGGCCATGGCCTGCTCTTGCCACAAAGGCACCCCGAGCGTTTTGGACAGCGCCGGCTCGGCGAGCGGATGTGGATAAGTCACCGGCTCCAGGCCGGCACGCCGCCGCAAATAAGGGTGCTTTGATCCCGCCTGAATGGGACCCGGCCTGATGATCGAGGCGGCCACCGCGAGGTCATCGAAACAGTGCGGCTGCAGTTGCGGCAGAGTCGAGACCTGCGCCCTCGACTCTGCCTGGAAGACACCGATCGTCCGGCCTGCGGCGATCATGGCATACACGTCCGGGTCGTCCTGCGGGATCGAGGCCATATTCACGCTGATTCCGTGGTGTTCGGCGATCAGGTCGCACGCGGTGTGCAATGCGGCCAACATGCCCAACCCTAGGATGTCGATTTTCAGAAGTCGGGCGGCGGCCACATCGTCTTTGTCGCCTTGCAGCACTGAGCGACCCTCTCGTGTGGCCCATTCGACCGGCATGATTTCCCCGATCGGCTGACGGGTCAGCACCATCCCTCCCACGTGGATGCCCAAATGCCGCGGCAGTGTGTGCAGTTGCTCGGCGAGGGATCGCACATCGTCGGGGATGTCGGCCTCGGGGCCCGGGGGATCGTGGTGAATGTGGCGGGTCATCTCGCTGATCCGTGCCATCGGGTAGCCGAGCGCACGGGCTGAATCGCGCACACTCAGCCGGGGCTGGTAGGTGATGAGGTTCGCCACCTGGGCGCAATGGGACCTGCCGTATTTGGTGTAGAGGTACTGGATGACCTCCTCTCTGCGGTCGTTCTCGAAATCGATGTCGATGTCGGGGTCGGTCTTTTCTGCGTGCAGGAATCGTTCGAAGAGCAAGCCGTGTTTGAGTGCGTCGACGGACGTGATGCCCAGGGCGTAGCAGACCACCGAGGACGCGGCGCTGCCGCGGCCCTGGCACCAGATCCCCTGCTCGGCCGCGTACCGGGTGATGTCCCAGCAGATCAAGAAATAGCCTGGCATGCCCATGTCTGAGATGACGGACAGCTCGTAGTTCAGCTGTTTCCACGCCGCCGCGGCAGAAGGGTCGGTGCGCGGACCGTAGCGGCGGGCGCAGCCGGCCTCGGCGAGCTGACGCAGGTAGCTGTCGGGCGTGTGGCCGGCGGGCACGTCGAAGTTGGGCAACTGCGGGCGCAGTTTGTTCAGGTCGATGACGCTGCTGCGGGCGAGGTCGAGGGCGGAGGCGACGGCCTGCGGGTAGCGGGCCATCAGGATGCGCATCTCCTCGGCGCTGCGCAGGTGCGCCGTCGGGGCCGGCGGCAGTTCCCCGATGGCGGTGTCGAGGTTCTCGCGGCGGTGCAACGCGGTCAGCGCCGCGGTCAGGCGCGCGGAACGCGGGGTGGCGTAGCGGACCGCGTTGGTGGCCACCGCCGGCAGTCGCCACCGCTCCGCCGCCGCGTGCAGGGCGGCGTTGCGCGGGCCGTCCTCCGGCAGGCGGTGGTCGACGAGTTCGGCGTGCAGATGGGTGCGACCGAAGAGCTCGGTCAGCCGGTCCATCCGCGTGTGGAGGGCGTGGGTGTCGTACGCCGCTGTACCGACCGCGGGACAGCCAGTGAGGATCGCCCACTCGCCCTCGTGCGCGGCAGCCGAGAGCGCGTCGACGTCGTAGACCGGGGCGTTCTTGGCGCCGGCCAACTGCCCGGCACTGATCGCCGCGGACAGACGGGTGAAGCCCAGCAGGCTGCGGGCGAGAACCACGATCGACCCCAGGCCCTGGTCGAGGGTGAGTTCGGCGCCGTAGACGGTGCCGACGCCGTGCTCACCGGCGGCCTCCGCCAGGCGCCTCGCGCCGTAGAGGCCATTGGTGTCGGTGATCGCGATGGCCTCGGTGCCGAGGCGGCCGGCCTCGGCGACCAGCGCCTCCACGTGGTCGGCGCCAAAGAGAAACGAGGTGGCGGAGTGCACGTGCAGCTCCGCCCAGCCGCCGCCGACCGGTGGGGTGGTGCGGGGAGGGGGGAAGCGGAGCACTCTCCCGTGGCGGTCAGCCATAGAGGGCCTCGACCGCCCACCGGCCATCCCGGATGTGCAGGAGCCAGGCGCGGCCGTCCGCGCACACGACCTGCAGCCGAGCCAGGCGGCGGGCCCGGGCGGGGATCCACCAGTCCTCCAGCACCGGCCACGGTCCACTCCACCCGGTCACCGCGACCGGCCCGGCGCCGTCGACGGAGAGCGCGGCCGGGGGTCGGGAGAGCAGCGCGCGTCCGCTCACCGAGACCGGGCTGCCGTCCGCCGCGAGCAGATCGGCGGGGCGCGGGGTGGGATAGACGACCGCCGGATGCGGGGCCGGCAGCCGCCCCGGCCACGTCCCCTCCACCCACGGGCGCGAGCGCGCGTCGCCGTACGGGATGGCCACGACCCGCTCGCCCGGGCCACGGCCCCCGGCGAGTTCCTGGCGCACCACCGCGCGGTGCCCGAGCATCGCCTGCAACTGCCCCGCCGTGTGCTCCAGCTCCTGCGGCGCGATCCGCGGCCCGAACAGCAGCGGCTGCCGGCCGGTCGCTGCCGACAGTCCCTCCGGAACCAGCCGCAGGGCGGTGATCCCCGCCGCGGCAGTGTCGAGCTGCCCGGTCTCGGCCCAGGCGGCGATCTGCCAGCGCACCCGCTCGGCCACCGCCAGCGCCGAGAGTCGGCCCTCGTGCCGCCACAGCCGCGACAGGCGCAGCCCGTTCGCGAGCGCCACCTCGACCTGCAGCCTCGCGGCCACTGCGCTGGCCCGCGCGAGGCCGGCGTGGAGCTGTTCGGCGAGCGCTTTGGCGATGAACGCGACCGGCTCAAGGTTGTCCTCGGCCGGCTCGAACGCCCGCGTCACGCTGTAGTCCGGCTCCGCCCCGGACACGTTGAGCGGCCGGGCCTCCAACCCCTGGGCGGTGCGCTGGGCCGCGGCGGCATCCTGCCCGAACCGAGCCAGCACCCGCTCGCCGTGCAGCGCCGCGAATGCCCCCAGCGTGGTGATGCCCAGCCGGGGCAGCAGCTGGGACAGCCGCGGTCGGCCCAGTACCCCCACCGGATAAGGGGCCAGAAAGGCCGCGGTGCGTCCGACCGGCACCAACTGGCCGGCCTGAGGGGCGCGGACCGCCAGGGCGGCGGCGAACACGCTGTCGGCCGCCCCGGTACGCGCTTCGATCCCGGCCTCCGTCAGCACGGTGGTGATCTGCTCGGCCAGGGCGCTCTCGCCGCCGAAGTACCGGGCGGGCCCGCGGGCAGGCAGGGCGACCAGGCCCGGCCGCAGGACCTCCATGTGCGGGGCGATACGTTTCTCCAACAGCCGCAGCACCGGCTCGAACCCGCGCACCTCCCCTTCTGGATCACGGTCGAGGAGTTTCAACTGGGGGCAGCGTCCGGATGCCTGGCGTACCCGCATCCCACGCTTCACGCCCCGTCGGCGAGCCTCCTTCGAACAGGCCATCACCCGCTCCCGCGTGATGATCGCCACGGGCTCGTCGTGATCCGCACCCGCGGCCACCACGGGCCAGTCCATCGCCCAGATCACCAGTGCACGCACGTCCGGTTCACCCCGCGGTGACGGGACGCAGCGGTACGACATCCGCGCCGGCGACGGCGGCGGGTTCGGTGATCAGCTGTACGGAGCCGTCCGGCCCGGGCAGCCACACCTCGGCATGCCGCGGCTGCGTCGCTGCACCCCGGCCGGCAACCGTCAGATGGGCGCGGCGGCCGGTGAGGAGGCCGTATCCGTCCCCGAGTCCGTCCCAGCGGGCCTTGATCACCTGCAGCCGCAGTTGCGCCTCCGGCCAGTCCTGCCA
The DNA here is from genome assembly GCF_010548375.1 of Streptomyces sp. SID13726. GTDB lineage: Bacteria > Actinomycetota > Actinomycetes > Streptomycetales > Streptomycetaceae > Streptomyces. The sequence goes on along the minus strand of NZ_JAAGLY010000008.1, from coordinate 209,984 downwards.
GGTCAGCAGCGTCGTGCCGGATCGCCGCAGGCGGGCTGCGATCCGGCGGCTGGTACGCCAGGCCACCTGTCCCACGGGGCCGAGCAGGACCACCGGCGCCGCCTCGCACACCGTCGCTAGCACCTCGGGCCACCGCCGTCCCGGCTCGGGCACGGCCAGCCCGCACGCCAGCTCCAGACCGGCATCCGCCGCCGCGAGCCCGCCGAGCTGCGGCAGACCGACCGCTGCCCAGGCGCCGCCGTCGGCGGCGGCCTCGGCAGCCAGCGCGATCAGCAGAGGCAGATCGCCTCCAGCGCTCACCACCGCGCCGCGGGGCAGCTTCCCGCCCGGGAGCAGGCTGGAGAGCGTGTCGGAGACGGCCCCCGGCGCCTCCGGGGTCCCTCGCTCACCAGCAGAAACGACGTGCATGAACACATGTTCGATTCTCTGTGCGGGAAATGCAAGCGGGCGAAGGCCACGCCACTCGCACGAGCCTCGCGACTGACTGCGGTTGACGACCTGGCGAAAGGAGCGGCGGTTGTGAACGGCCGGGCTGCGTACGCCCGTTCGCCTCGCGCCGTCTGAGGCCGCCTGGCGCATGCCCGCCGGCGGCGGCTCCTGCGGTCTCGCCGAGGGACAGGCGTGCCGCACGGGCCTCGCTACGCTGCCGCAGTGATCGAGTCCTCCTCGCTGCCCGGCGATCCCACCGAGCTCCACCTACGGATCTCCTTCGACGACGAACTGTGGGATACCCCGCAGGCCGACACGCTGGAGCGGTGGGACGTCGCCGTCCTGCACCGCCGACGTACACATGACGGAGCTCAAGGTGCGGCGGCGGGCAGCGCCTGCCCCACCACGGACTGCTCGTCGTGCACGTCGGAGGATGTCGCCGTCGGGGAGATGACCTTCTACCGGGTGCACCTCGACCGCGGTCGGAATGCCTACTGGGCCATGGAAGAGGAGTCCGAGGATCTGTATGAGACCGCTCAGGTCCTCCTCGATCCCGAGACAGGCTCGTTCACGAGCGAGGTCAGCGAGCGGCTGGAGTACGTCGGTTCCGCCCTGCTCGTCATGAACCGGGTGACCCTTGAGCCACAATGGCGCGGCCACGGCCTGGCCCCCGTACTCGCCATTGAGGCGATCCACCGGCTCATGGCTGGCTGCCGGGCGGTCGCGTGCTCACCCGGCGTTACCGACCTCAGCCATCACCGCTTGATGGATCGGTCCGAGTGGGATCGAGTGAGCGCCAAGATCACCCGAGGGTGGGAGCGAATCGGGTTTCGCCTGTACCGCGACAACGTCTATGTCCTCTCGCCCAGCTCGCAGGACCTGGAGGAGCAGCGAGGCGTACTGCGAGCGCGGCTCGCGGAACTCGGAGCCTCATGGAGGAGCGAGACAACCCCCGCGTCACAGGAGTGATGACCTGGCGCAAGGTTGAGCGTTTCTCAACAGAGGTTGAGTGAGGGCACGGTCCAGGTGAGCTCTCCGGCTACCGGCTGCCGAGGCGGCCGACCTGCCAGTGCCCGCGTCCCGTGACGTCCACGAACATCGCGTGGGCGGTCAGCACCGCCCGGACAGCCGCCATCCGCTCGGTGTGCCCGGCACCGGGGACGGCCTCTCCCAGTCGCTCCACGATCGCCGTACGGGTCAAAGGTTCCGGCGACCTGACCAATGTCCGTGCGACCCGATGCAGCAGCGTGTCGCCGGGCGTCCCCAGCTCCGCCTGGCGCCACCGGTCTTCACCGCGGGTGTGCCGCTCGGCGTGGGCGGCCATCCGCGTCGAGGCGTGCTCCAGCATCACCGGCCACACCGGCTGCCGCTGCGGGCGGACTCGTGGGTGCTTCTGCTGCCGCCAGTACAACGCCCCGCCCACCGCCCCGGCCACCACCATCGCGGCTGCTAGACGCTTCGGGCTGCTCTGCCGGATTACCCCTTTCACCAGGTGCTCCGTGATATTCAGTAAGACGCTGGCCTGTCGTTCCAGGTCGATCATCTTGCCCTCCGTCACACCCACGTCGCCCAGGGCCGAACGCAGCTCCCGCCACTCCTTGACCGCGAGCCCACTGTCGACCAGGTCCGCATCGGTCCCGATGATGACCACCGGGGCGATCACCCCGGCCAACAGCAGCATCGGCACATCGGAGGCATCCCGTCCGGCGAGAACCTGAGCCTGCGGGGTCATCGGCAGCCCGGCGGTGTCCACGACGTACAGGACGGGCGCGTATCGGGACTGCCACAGCGCCAGTGCCCGCCCCAGGTCGAACCGCCCGCCCTCCTGGTGCCGGTCGGCCAGCACCCGCGGCACTTCCTCCCACACGTGAACAGGGATCAGACACCGCACCGTCCCCGCCCGAGCCCCGGCGACGAACGACGACGGGTCCCGCCGACGGGTGGCCGCGATGATGTCCGTGGTCAGCACGGAAGTATCCAGCAGCGCGCGACGCAGCGGCCCGCGCTTGCACAGGGTGCGTCGTATGGACGGCGTCAGCTCGTTCATCCGCGCATCGTAGTGCGGGCGTTGACCCCGCCGGTGCGGAATTCCGGCGCCTTGCGCGGGCTGTGTCGACCCCTTCTGAGAGCGCCGAGCCCTACCTCCAAAACCGGTTCCGGCGCTCCCTGGACCCCCGCGCACGCTCTGTGGGCAACGGAACCGCCGTCTGACGTTGGCGGCGTACTCCGCTCACCCTGCACGGCTGGTTCGATGTCAAACGACTTGATTGGTTGGCAAAGGACAGCAGTTCGCCTGTGGCAGACAGGGAAATGGCCGAAAGGACTGGTGGACGTCGCGACACCATGTCAACCTAAACGACCTTCCCGTAAAACCCCAGGTCAGAGAGGTTATGCTGTGGCGTTGGATACGACGCAACCCGGATTAGCCACAACGGTCGCGGCCCTGCGGCCCCGTTCCTGGAAGCTCGGTGCCGGTCAGCCGATGCAGGCGCTCGACCAGTTCTCGGCGGCCGACTTCACTCACATCGTGGACGACCGGGCGGATGTCCACGTCAGCTCGCGGAACGGCCGGTTCTACCTTGGCTACTTCCCCAACGGCCGGCCCGGCGGCGCCGACGAGGACTGGGTGACCGGCGAAGGTTGGGTGATTGCCGTCACCGGCACGGCGAGTGTCCCCGGGTACCGGATGTCCTTTGGTACGGAGACTCCGGCGGAGATCATCGCTGGAGTCGTGGCCCAGATCCTGGCCACCTCCCAGCCCTTGTGATTGCCGCGTCCCCCGCCCCTCGTAAACGCCGCGTGCCCTGCCTCTGCTCTCGCGGCCCCGTCCGCTACTGCATGGAGAACCCCTTGGACCCGCACTCCCGCGAGATGACCGTCGGTGACCTGCTCGACCTGCTGTCTGCCTGCGACCGCACCACCCCCGTCCGCCTCGCTATCAACCCCTTCTTCCCGATGGCCCACCGCCTGGGCGGGGTACAGGCGGCGGTGGACGAGCACGGCCGACCGACGGTTTACATCGTCGAGTCGGAGGAGGCCGAGCAGTTCGGCCCCCTGCCGCCCGCCGTGGCTGTCGCTCTGACCTGGCAGCCGCCGACCGAAGGCCCCTCGCGCCGGCGCCGTGGCGCGACCGGGCCGCACACCGGCCAGTGATCCACTCGCGAACCAACGGAGGCGCCCCTGCACCCGCACCACCCCATCGATCCTTCCCGACCTCACTTGCCGGACCCGGTGTACTGGGTCACCCCACGCCACCTGGCCGGCGATGACGACGTCCTCGCCGAGCGGATCGGCGACACCCTCAGCGGGCTCGGCTGGCGCATGTGGCCGACCTCCCGCAACACCCTGCTCTATGTGAGCCCGGACGGTCTGCGCGGCGCCGAATGGATCCTCGCCGCCTACCCGTTCGAGTTGGGCGGGCTCCCGGTGGCCTGGCAGCTGTCGGTCCGCCCGCACACCGCCTCGGCGATGACCGAGTGGAACGCGTACTTCACGGCAGGCGTCCCGCACGAGGCGCTCGCCGACCTCCTGTTCGCGCTCGATGCCCGTGAGGCCCCCGAGATCGGGTTCGAGAGCGCCGAGACGGTGCTCACCGCGCTGAGCGCGCACGGCTGGCTGCGTGATGTGGATCGCCCGCGTACGACCGCTACCGATCCCGGCTTCTCCGCCAGCATCTCGTTGGAGACGCTGCCGCCGCTCATCCATGACGCCGATCCCCGGGACGACCTCCTGGGATGGCAGGCATGGGCGGAACCCGTCCTGGGAGCGCCGTACCTGTGGTGTGCGAGCTTCAGCGCCAGCGTCCCCCACGACATGGTCGCGGCCTTCGCTGCCTCGCTCGCCTCCCCGGTCCCCGTTCCCCGGCGAACTCTGCCCGACGGTGCCCAGGAGCGGCTCATCGTCGTACGCCGCGACTGACGGCACGTCGCACTCTCTCCGTCCCAACCCTGGCCTTGGAGGTCTGCTTGCCCCTGCCCTTGATCCGGCTGTCCATCTCGCTCACCAACGGGACCGCGCACTATGGCGTGATGCTCGACACCGAGCCGTTGACGGTGTGCGCCACCCACTCGACGGACCCGGTGCCGGTCGGCGCGAACACGGCGCACTCCTTGTGCCAGAGCTGTACGCGCGCCTTTCTGATCCTGATCACGTTGCCGCATCCGAATGGCGAACCGGACTTCCTACCTGCCGTCGGGACGGGCAAAGGGGCCACGGCGCACCGGCCGATCCCGGGTCCCCTCATGGGCTACTGCGGCAAATCGCTCGATCCCCGCCCGACGTCCGCGCGGCGGAAGTGTGCGAACTGCACGGCGCTGGTCGCCGCTCTGACCCGCTTCGATCGTCTTGCGGGCGAGGTACGCGTGCCGCCGACGAGGTGTGCCCGCGCGAGGAGGACGTGCTGTGGGCGCCCAGCGGCAGGAGCAACCTCGTCACGGGACACCGACGCAACGCCGCCACCGGCACCGCCCTGTGCGGCACGCTGCTCTCCGCACCGAACCCCGATGTCACCGTGGAGTGCGCCCCCTGCCGGGGTGTCTGGAAGGCCGAGTGCGAGCGACGGGCGACGGCGCTTGCCCGGATGAGGGCGCGGGCCCGCTGGTGGCACCAGCGCCGGGAACTGGAGACCTTTCAGGGGCGTGCCGCCGACCTCAACGCCGGTGACGTATATACCGTGTCGGGCTGCCTGGACCGGCATCACGTGCTGACCGTGACCGACCCTGCTCGGGGCTATCGGTGGCTCACGGTCCTCGCTTACGTGCCGGCTGACGACGAGATCGTGGAGCTGGGCCTCCATCACGACCGCCTGCTCGCCATCGAGCGGCCTCACCTGCCGGAGGTGGGCATGCCCGCGTTGCCATGACCTCGTGCGCTGGCACGTGCGCCGGGGTGCTTAGAACGCGCCAGGCCATCCGCCGAGTTCGTCAGTGACCCACACCAGGGCCCGCCCTCACCGTTGCCACGGTGAGGGCGGGCCCGCTTCCGTTGCGTCAGGGCGTGTCCCCTGACGCCAGGTGTCCGGTCAGCGGGTGCTGCGGGTCAGGCGTACGGGGGCGGTCGGCGCTGTGCGAGCTGTTCGATGTAGTGCCGGACGTGGGGCGGCATCGGCTCAGGAAGCGCGTCGAGAGGGAACAGCCGCAGGTCTTGTCCCTCACCGAGGACAAGTTCGCCCTCGGTGTCATCCCAGGACACGGCGAACACATGAGGCGGCGTCTTGCCCATCTCGTAGGCAGTGACCAACACTTCCTCGATCGTCTCCGGAACGATGCCGGTCTCCTCCAGCAACTCCCGCAGGACCGTTTCGAGCGCGGTCTCGTCCGCCTCGGACCCGCCGCCGGGAAGCGACCAGTATCCCGGCCAGGCAATGCCGGCCTTGTTGTCCCGCAGCTGCAAGACGACCTCACAGCGCGGTGTGGTGACGAACGCGAACGACCCGCGGGTCTTCGTGGGACGCTTCACCACTGCGGCGGACCTCGTTTCGTATGGCGACGTGTGGATGGCTGATGGCGCAGGCTGGGATGCACTATGGCCGGCGCGGTGTGACGTGTCCGGCAACACGGTAGTGCCGGACGACGAAGGCCCGTCGTGCCCTGACCGGCAGGGGACGACGGGGCGTGCTGGAGTGGTGTGCGTCAGCGGACTTGCGCCGTGCGGACGGCGTCGGTGAGGTGGGTGTCGACGAGTGCCGGAGACCCGGAGACGATCACCAGGATGTTGCCGGTGCGGATGGCCGTCTGCTTGACGACGCTGCGCTGCTCGCCGGCGGCGTAGGTGAGCAGCTGGCTCCACTGCTCGTCGCCCAGCTTGGGGGCGCTCGTCTTCGTGGTGCCCATGTCGATGACGGTGCTGCCTGACACCATCTGGTAGGTGGGGCAGGAGAGCATCGCGTCGAGGACCGTCCCGATGCCCTTGGACAGCTTCGCTGCGGTGTCGCTGTAGAGCTCCTCGGACAGCTCGGAGCTGCTGCCGGCGTAGGTGAAGGACACCTTGGCCTTGCGGGGGAAGCTGAGGCTGCCGCCTGCGGCCGTGTCGCCGCCGAGCTTGGCCAGCGCCGGGCAGCCGATCACGGTGACGTCGTCGTGCCGGACGGCGGGCTGCGGCTTGAGGGTGTAACCCTCGCCCAGGTCGCTCTCGCTCAGCAGCCGCTCACTCAGCTCCGCTGAGGACAGCGGCGCGGACGCCTTCGCCACGGTGCCGCCCTGGTCCGCAGGCGTGGACGACGAGGTGGAGGCGGTGGCGGGCTCGGTGCTGCCGGAGCAGCCGGCCAGGGCAAGGACGGTGAGGGCGCTCAGGCCGAGGGCGGTCGTGATGGACAGGCGCATGCGGAAACCCCTACGTGATGCGGGACGGACGGTCTGACCGGGTCGGCTCTCCGGGCGCCGACGAACGCGGGGGCAGGGGAAGGGGTTTCGCGGGGTTCAGTGGCCGAGGTGGCGCAGTCCCTCTTCGAGGGTGGGATGGAAGTGGTCGACCGGACCGGAGTTGCGGTTGTACCAGGCGGTGTCCAGGCGTGGCTCCGGAGCCTCGTGGCCGGCCGGGCAGCGCAGCCACACCGAGTCGTCGCGCATGTTGAAGACGATCCAGTTCCGGTACGCCCCGCAGTGGCACTGGTGGACTTCCCCGTTGATGACGAGCGGGATGTCCCAGCGCATCATGAAGCCCGAGACGTCCTGGCGGGATGGAGCGCGGAAGTCCGGGGGCAGGAAGTCGGGCACCACCGTGGTCTCCGGCTCGGCCGGGTCGGGTGAGTCGGGCAGCGGCAGCTCCGTGTGCAGCGCCAGTAGCGCCTGGCCGGCACGCTGGGCTTCACGGAAGTCTCGCTGCGCACGAGTGCGTCGGAACATGTGGTCTCCATCTCTGTCGTCTCGCCTGCACGAGGAGAGTGCCGTAAGTCCCTGACCTGCTGCAACTCTAGAATTGTTGAATTCAGCGGGTCTTGCCGGAACGGTCCTTCCCCTTCGCCGTGCGCCGTGCGGTCCCGCGGGTCGTGGTGGGCGCCGCGGTGGTGTGCGGGGGCATGGCGGAGGCGTCGGCGGGCAGGTCGGCGATACGCCGCAGCCGCCATACGAGGACGTCGCTGATCGAGTCGGCGGTGTCCAGCTCCCGACGGGCGGCGGCCTCGGTCAGGAGCGCGGCCGGGTCGTGTCCGGCGTGCTCGGCGTCGGTGAGGGTGGCGGCCAGGGCGTACCAGCCGGGCTCGGCCAGGATCTGCTCGGCCAGTTCCGGTATCGCCTGGCGCAGGTGGGCGGCGTGCTTGCGCCGCAGGGGCTGGGACAGGCGTCGGCCGCGCCGGTGCAGGACGCCCAGATACCGGGGCGCGGCCAACCGGTAGGCGGTGCGCAGGTGTTCGGCGGTCTGGCGGGCGGCGGCGGCCTGCTGGGCGTGGTGCTTCTTGGCGTGCCAGTGGGCGGCGGCGGTGACCAGGAAGAACGCCATGTCGATCAGCATGGCGGTGGTGGCGCTGTCCTCTCCGCGGCCGAGTGCGGGGCCGCCGTGGACGAGGTCGCGGGCGGCGCGGCGCAGGGCGCGATGGTGGCCCCGCTCGGCCCGGATGTGGGAGCGGGTGGCCCGCTCGAACGCGAAGGCGGCCTCCGAGAGTTCACGGCGGGTGTGGGCGGCAGAGGTCTTGGCGAGCGCGTCGAGGACCTCGCCAGCGGCGGCGAGGTGCGCCGCGATCTGCCCGTCGTCGCCCTGGTCGAGGACGAGCACGGCCTGCCAGATGGCCGTCGTCGCCCGGCGCCGGGCGGCCGACGGACTTATGTGTGCCGTACCGGAGGTGCGGTCCGTGGCGGTGTCGCGGTCGCGTCCAGGGGCGTTGGCTGAGAACCGTTCGCGGATACGGGGCAGGGAGAGGTCGGGCGCGAGGGTGGAGCCGGAAAAGAAGACCGGCTCCTGGTCGGCGTTGCGGTCGTCGGGCAGCGCGACCGTGTAGCCGAGCAGGTCGCCGGAGGGTGCGGTGCGCCGGCGGATCAGCAGGCCGGCGGCGGCGAGGCGGTCGAAGAACTCCTGCTCGCTGTCCGCGCCGGCGACCGCGCGGCGCACGCTCTCGCGGAGTTCCTCGCGTGCGGTGCGCTGCCTGCCCTGGCGTTCGGCCTTGTGCCGCTCGGCGCTGGTGGGCCGTTTGGCGGCGGTGCCGTCGCCCTGGTTGAGGCGGCGCAGCCCCAACTCGGCTTCCAGGAGACGGGCTTCGGCTTGGACGCGAAGGGCGTCACCGTCGAGTTCGGGTTTGTAGCCGTCCTCGCGGACGAGGGTGGCGATGATGTGGATGTGATCGTCGGCGTGCCGGACGGCCGCCCAGCGGCAGCCTGCGCCGTCGTCGGGGTCGTCGATGCCGGCGGCGGCGACCATGCGCCGGGCGATGTCGCCCCATTCCTCGTCCGTCAGGATGAGGTCCTCGGCGGCGTTGCGTACGGACAGGTGCCAGACGTGCTTCTTCGGCCGCCGGCTCGGGGCGATGTTCTCGACGGGCTGGTCCAGCAGCCGCTGGAGCTGTACGAGCGTGGCCGCGTCGTCGCGGCCGGGATCAGGAGCGCCGTTGTCCCACGAGGCGACCAGGTGCGGGTCGGTGTGCTCCTCGTGGGTGCCGGGCCCGTACAGGTAGTACAGGAGGCCGATGGTGTGCTTGCCGCGTTTGTGGATCCTGGGGATCATGCCGGTCGGGTCTCAGTTCTGCCGCAGGAGCTGGTCGGTGGCGTCCTGGACGCGCTGGACGGCACGGTGGGTGGCGGCGATGACGGCGTCCATCTCGGCGGGCCACGCACCGGAGTTGACGGCTTTGGCGACCTGGTTGAGGTTGTTGCCGACCTGGTTGAGGTGGCGGCGGGCGGCGAACAGCTCCGAGACCGTCTCCCGGCGTCCGGCGATGGCGGCGGCGGTGTTGTCGAGGTCGTGGGCGGCGACGAGGCCGCTGCGGGCGAGGAACGCGGGCAGACTCGCTCGGGCCGCCGCGGCAGCTGCGGTGAGGACGGCTTTCTCACGGTCGTTGAGGCGGACGTAGGTCACGTGGACGCGCTTGTCGCTGCCGGATCTCGGCGAGCGCTTGCGTGCGGTCTTCTTCGGGGCGCGGCGTGTGCGGCGCGGGGAGGGCTTCTCCGGCTGCGATCTGCCCTCGGTCGCCGCCTGCCGGACCTGCGCCCCCCGGTGCTGGTCCGATCCCGACACCCCCGGGGCGGGCTGCGCCGAGGCCGTCTTCCCCAACGGGGAAGACGGTCTTGGCGGATAACTTGCTCGTGCTGAAGGGGAGTTGATATCCGGCTCACCGTGCGCGGCAGTGGCGGGTGGTATCGGGTTGGTCATCGGGTGCGGTTCCTCGTGGTGCGGATGCGGTGCTGGATGTCGGCGGCGAGATCGACCAGGGCGGTCGGGCCGTCGAGGAGTTGGACGGGGGAGTCGGCGCGGTGCTGGACGAGCCACTGACCGTTCGGTGCGAGCACGGCGGTGTGCAGGAGCTGGTGGCGCACGAGCACGTCCGCCCAGGCGGCGGCCTCGGCGGAGGATGGCGCGTGCGGACGCGGGTGGCGGGTAGGCATGACGGGTTCCTCCAGAGCGGGGGCGGTGGCCCGGAGAGGCCGGGCCACCGGAAGGATGGACGGAAACAGGCGCTTGACCTGCTGGTTTGGGAACTCAGCCGCACTCGGGGCAGCGATCGAGGTGCCGGTTCAAGGCCCGCGCCATGTTCCGCGTCAGGGAGACGGCTGTCCTGGCGCTGGTCTTCGCCGACGCGGTTCCCTGGTACCGCTCGGCATGACTGCGCTGGAGGCGGATGTCCTGCTCGAAGTCGGACTTGATGTGCGCGAAGCGCTGGCAGTGCTTCATCGAGCCGTACTCCGTGCCGCCGTGTCGCCCGTTTCATCGCGGAGCCGTTGCAGCACCAGCGTCAGACGCTCGTTCCGGACGCCCGGGATCTTCTGGTCGCGCAGGATTTCCCGGAGCTGAACCCGGGTCAGGGACTCGTTGCCGTCGCGCTCCAGCAGCGCGGCCACATGGGGACGGACCCGCTCGACCATCTCCTCGACGCTCAGCGTTGGCTGCTTCCGGGACCGAGCGGACTGACCGCCGCGCGGCCGGTTCGGGGACGCCTTCGCCTTCGGGGCCCGCCGTATGGGGACGGCGTGGGGACGGTCCCCGTGAGGCTCGGTCCCCGTTTCGGTGTCGGGGTGTTCGCGGTCCCCGTCGTCCGCGGGGACCGCGTGGGGACGGTCCCGGAGAGGCTCGGTCCCCGTTTCGGCATCTGGGTGTTCCCGGTTCCCGCCTCCAGTGGGGACGGGGACCGGGGACGGGTCTGCGCCTCCCTGAACAGCGGTTTCGTGCACTTGGTCGGCACTGCGGCTCGCGTCATCGGTGGGCTCTTCGGTCCCGGTGGGCGTGGTCTCCCGGTCCCCGACCGCCTCCTCGTGCTCCGTGTGCGGCAGACCCGAGCCGGACTCGGTGGCTCGGTCCCCGTTGCCCACCGAGCCTGATTGGGGACGGCCCCCGGCGGGCTCGTGCCCCGTCCCCGGCTCCGTACGGTCCCCTTCTGTCCAGTCCCCTCTCGATTCGGTACGTCGGGGAACGTCGCCGGGGACCGCGCTCACCCTCGTGCCCGCCTGCGTCCCGGTCGCCGACGACGTTGTGATGAACGTGGGGAGGGGGGACTGGTCCCCGCGATCGGCGTCCTGGTCGAGCACGGGCTGCATCCAGGGCGAAGCGAAGGCCACTCTGGCGAGTTCCGCGGCGTGCCGGCGCGCGGCCAACTGGTCGAGAAGCGCACGGCGCTGGACCGGGTCGGTGCCGACACCGGATCGCGTCAGCGTGGACTGGAGCCGACGTGTGATCCGACGGCCACGGCCGTTCTCACGTTCTGCTTCGGGCATCGAGGCCAGCCGGGAGGCGAGCGCCACGGCCCGCAGGGTCGCGCGGTCCTTCGTGATCTGCGCGGCATCGCGGTTGCGGGTGGCGATCCCCAGGCGGGAGAGGAGCCGCTCGCGCACTTCGCGTCCGAGCGTGGCCATGAGTCCTTGCGAGGCGGCGTCCGGCTTGTGCAGGCGCAGTTCGATGCCCATGGCCAGGTGCCAGAGCACGGCGGCCATGACCGGGCCGACGAAGGCCCGCACGGTGCCGCCCACGGTGCCCGACTCGGCGTAGGCGGGGATGACCTGTACCCCGGTGATCACCCAGACCAGGCCGCCCGGGAGGCCGGGTGCTCCCTGGGTCTTCAGGTTCTGCCGGGCCATCAGCGCGGTCGCGAACAGCGCCAGTTCGGCCGCGCTGAACATCATGGCCCGCTCCACCGTGCCGGCCATGTCGAGGTAGTTAGCGGCGAACCGCCAGCTGGTGTCGGCGCTGTAGGCGGTGCAGTTGAGCGCGGCGAGGGCCGCGACCCAGACTGCGGGGGCGGATGCGCGGGGGCCGCCTGCCCGGGTCCGGTTGCGCCGGATCGACCATCGGGTCAGCACCAGGGCGAGCGCGCCGACGGCCGTGACGAGGTGGACGGGCTCGATGCCGGAGGGAAGGAAGGGCATGGCGAGGGGGTGAGTCATGCTGCCTTTCGCAGAGCGGCGATCAGGGCGTGGGTCTGTGCCTGGCGTGGCACCTGCACCGGGGAGGTGGCGTCCTCGGTGTCCTCTTCCGAGGTGTCTTCGGCCTTGGCGTTCTCGTCGGCGGTGGCCTCTTCCGGTTCGGCCTGGCCCCAGTAGCGGTCGCGGTCGGCGACGGCGTGGGCGGCGTTACGCATCAGGTCGCGCGCCCAGTCGAGGTTGTCGAGCCGCAGGGCGTAGGCGAGGCGCTCGGGGCTCCAGCCGCGGACGTAGGCGTGGCGGGTGACGGCCTCGCGCTCGGCGTCGCTGAGGTGGACGTCGCGGCCTTCGAAGGCGGCCTTGACACGGGCGTAGTCCAGGCGCTTGTTGACCCGTGCGTGCCAGGGGCGGCGTTCGTCCTCGGTGAGCCCGCCCCACAGGCCCTGGCGGATCTCGTTGTCGAGTGCGTAGTCGAAGCACGCCTTCTTCACCGGGCAGCTGCCGCAGATCGCCTTGGCCGCGTCGATGGCCGCGCGGTCGCGGGCCGCGTGGAAGAACAGCTCGTCGATCTCCTTGGCCGGCAGGCCGTGGCACCGGCCGCGTTCCTGCCAGCTGTGGTCGGCGATGCCCCTCATCGTGGGGGTGGGGGTGTTGTTGGTGGTGATGTGGCGCAAGACAGTCTCCGGAAGTCGCCTTGAGGCGGGGCGCCAGGCACCGGTGGCGGGCGGGGCGCGTCGTGTCGGCGTCGAGGCGGGCTTGGGGCACGGGCTGGGGCCGTACCGCGGGCGGAACGTTTCTGCGGGAAGGGGGGCGGCGGTCAGGCGGCGGATGTCTGCCGGGCCTGCACCTCTTGGGCGCGATCGATGCGGCCGGGGTGGGCTGTGGCGCGCGGTACGCTGCCCCGGGCGGTTCCGTCGAGGGCGATGCGACGGCGGCGGCAGGGCTCGCCAACAGCGGCGTGACACCACTCGCACGGCACACCGAGGACATCGGGGCCTCCCGAGGCGACAGCGGCTTCGCGGGCGGCGCGGGCCGGGCGGTACGGCGCCAGCTCAGCACGCACGGCGGGCGGGATACAGGAGCCGACGGCGGCCAGCCGGTCCTTCAGCCCCGGCCGGTGCCGCCCCGCAGTGATTCCCCGGTGGGCCGACGGGGCGGCCTGCCCGGCAGCCACGGCGTCGCGCGCCGCGAGCAGCTCAGCCCTCCAGGCTTTCGGATTGTCCGGGTCGGCCACGGGGGTCGGGTCGGTGTGCCAGGACAGCCGGTCACGGCGGTGTCCCTGCCAGTCGCGGGCCACGTCGGCCGGCAGGATCGGGTACGGCGACTTCACGATGAGCTTGCGGACGGTCTCGCGGACATCCCAGCCCTGGCCGGTGGCGAGGGGGACGTCGTTGAGCAGCTCGTGCCACATGGCGAGCTGGTCGCGGGCCTCGCCCGCGTCGGTGCGGATGGTGCGCGGGTCCAGTCGGCCGACGTAGGTGAGTACGGCAGCAACTTCGCGGCGGTCCAAGGGAGTTACTCCGTTCCAGTCGGTTCGTCGAGCGCGGCCTTCAGGGCGGCCATGTGCAGGTCGGCTTTGGTCATGCCGGCCTGCGGCGCGGGAGTGCCGGGCAGGGCGTAGAGGTTCGGGCGCTGGGGGGTGGGGCTGTGCTCGCGGGCGATCCAGGACCGCCAGTCGGCAGCCCAGGTCGCGGCGGGGCGAGGACTCCAGGTGCCTCGGTGGTGGCGCCACTTCGCGTCGGCGGCCTGCAGGCCCTGCTCGCCGAGGCGTGCGAGATGTCCCTGCTGCTGGGCCCAGGACAGGCTGGCGTCGTCGACCTGCCAGTCCGTAGCGGAGGTGAGCCTGGCAGCACTACTGCTGCTGTCCTTACGGTTCACCTTCGGTTCACTACGGTTCTGGGGGTCAGGTTCAGACCCGGAGGGGGGTCGGATGCCGACCCGGGGAGGGGTCAGGTTCTGACGAGGGGGTGCAGAATCCGACCCGGTCAGATTCTGACGAGGGGGGTCGGAATCCGACCCGGCGCGGGGCCAGATTCCGTGCCTGCGCAGCCGCTCGACGTTCAGCGTGGGCACCGGATCGTCCTCGGCCGGGGGCTCGATATACGCGTCGGGATCGTCCTGGCGGGCCGCCGCGGTCTTGGCCAGCCATGCGGCGGCGCGCGGCAGCCGGTAGACCGTGCTGCGCTGCGGGCCGTTGAGGCCGTCGAGCACCTCCAGCTCGCCGATCGCGGCCAGCGCCGTGATGGCGCCGCGTACGGCGTTGCGGCTGGCGTTCGTACGCCGCATCAGCGAGGCGAGGGACGCCCAGGCGACGCACTGCTCGTCGGGGATCCGGTCGGCGATCGACAGCAGGACCAGGCGTGCGGTGCCACGGCTGGCGCTGTGCTCCCACGCCCATTCCCGGGTGTCCCGGCTCATCGGGCCACCACCCGGTCGAGGCAGGTGCAGAGGGCCGGCTCCAGCACGAGGATGTCGGGCGGCCGGTGCATGCTCAGGGAGTCGGGCGGTGAAGCGAGGACGGCTGCCGCGCGAGCCGGGAACACCGGCCCCTTGCGCAGGGCAGGCGGCATGTAAGACTCTCCTCCGTGGTGAAACCCGCGCCGGTGTGCCCCGTGGAAAGGGCCGGTGCGGTGAAGGTGGGTAAATCTCCGCCCTTGCCGGGGCAGGAGTACCAGCTGGCGTCCGGCGTCCGGGAGTTACAGCTCCTTGGGCGCCGTCGCTGTATCCGGGGCTATCTCACCCGGCTGGATCGCATAGGGCGCACGTGCCTCCTGGCAGCGTCTGCCGCCGGGCGGGTGCCCGGCGAGGGACGACGAACATATGCAGACCCAGCGGCAAGATCCAGACCTTGCTAAAGGACTCTCTACAAGTCGTAGCGGAGGTCGGCGGCACCTGCGTCTGCGGGGGACGACGAACATGCGCACGGGCCCGCGCGAAGATCCAGAGCTGGAGCTGGTTCTCAGCCTCTGTACTCGTCGAGGACCTCGGCCCTGGACGACTTCTGCACCGGGTGTGCCGATCGCTCAGCGTAAGAGGCGCTGGAGCATGGTCGGCTTCCTCACGGTGGGGGAGGGGACTGACGCCGCAGCCCGGCCGAGGCGTCATCGGCCTCCGGGGGGTGCGGCGTGGGCCTCTGCGCCACCCTGGGCGGACGCAGAGATCACGTCCGGAGGGGGAGCGGCGTGCACCAGCCCTCCGGTTTCGCTACGCTGAAACTATTCCCAGGTAAGCTAAAAGTCAAGAAGATGCATTCACTTCAATTTGGAGAAAAAGTGAGGTCTGGTGCCTGCCCGTCACTTTGACCGAGAGCTTGCTCGCGCGGCACGGCGGGCCGCAGACCTCCGCCAGAGCGAGGTCGGGGCAGCGCTGGGCGTCTCCAACTCCGCGGTGGCGAACTGGGAGGCGGGCCACTCCGCGCCCGATCCGGAGACCCTGCCCGCGTATGCGGCGGCACTGCGGCGAGGTGTGGACGAGCTGTTTCCGCGAGCCGGGCTGCCCGATCTCACCGACCTGCGCTGCGACGCCGGCCTCTACCGCGCGCAGACGCCGGCCGTGATCGGAACGAAGAGCGCCGGCCCGGTCGCCGGGGCGGAACGCGGCGAGCGCCGGCTCAAGGACCACTACGTCCCGCTCCTCGCGGCGCGGTATGGCGTGAGCGAGGCGGAGCTGCGGCGGGCCCAGGAGCGATCCATTGCCGCGGCGGAGGGCGAAAAGCGCGGGGGAGTGGAGCAGGGCACTCCTGCTGCGGCTCCGGGCAGGCCGCCGGAAACGCTGGCGGAGAAGATCAACTTCATCTTTGAGCGCTCCTATCCGGGACCCCACGGCCCCCCGTCGGACGCCGAGATCACCACCGAGGTCAACGGGCATCTCGGCAAGGAGATCCTCACCGAGAAGGACTTCAGGGACCTGCGCACCGGTGCCACGCAGACAGCGGCTCCCGGCGTACTGAGTGCGCTGGCCGAGGTGGTCGGCGTCTCGGAGATGTACTTCCAGTCGGACGAGGCCGTCGCCGCCCAGGTCTACGAGGGGCTGAAACTGCTGGCCGCCGCCCGACAAGGGGCCATCGGACGGGTGAAAGCTCGCGGCCTGGGCCCTCAGGGCATGTCGCCCAGGATGATGGCGCTGGTCACCGAACTGGCAGCGGAACTGGCGCAGAAAGAGGCCGAGGAAAGGAAGTGACCCTCGTCCGGGACGTCCCGCCCGACATCCTGTGCGGCTGCCTCGATACGCTGAACGTCCTCGCCGCGACCCGTGCGCCCGGCTGGCCGGGACTCGGCGGCGGTGCCAGTGAGGGACATGCATGTCCGCCTGCAGGGAAACAGCGAGGCGGACACAAGGGGCGCATGAACCCGCCTCTCCCGCGTAGGCGCGCGTCTTATGTCTCCTGCACGGTTACGCCAGCCCGCGCAGTGCGTCCGAGACCGCGATCAGCTGGCCGACATCCGCGGCCCGGTCCCCACCTCGCCTCATCACCAGGGGCACCGCCATCGCGGACGGCCCGGTCGGCCCGGATTGCGCGGTGGCCCGGCGGAGCCGTCTGGCCAGCTCCGCCGGTTCCACTTCGCGCAGGTCCGCTTCCTCGCCCTCGCCGACCAGGTAGGGGCTGATGCCGAGCAGCCCATCCCGGCACTCCACGATCCGCCGGTGGTAGCGACGGTGCACGCCGCGCGCCCGCCACCGGTCCCACGGCGTCCCGGAGGCGGGCTGGAGGTGGATCTGAGGGCAACGGCTGACCAGCAGCTCCCACAGCGGGGCCAGTCGGCGGTGGTCCCGGCGCCGGCGCAGCCACAACCGCACGGCAGCGACCCTCGTGTGCAGGCCCGCATACACGATGCCCACCACGAAGAGCAGACTCGACACCGTCAACAAGGCGGCCGACCAGACCGTGAGCCGGTCCGGCACCAAGGCCCCGCTCCAGCGGGCGGCCGTGAAGGCCGCGCGAACGGCGCAGGCCACGGCCACCGAGCAGAGACCGACCGCGGTGATCCACAGCCCAGTGGCATAAGGACGGCGCGACATCCCCGCATAGCGGGCTGACCACCGTCCGGCCGTCCCGAACGCGTACGCCATGTAGAAGCCGGTGCAGAGGTAGAAGACAGCGACCCCGGGGATCGTCATGTCCGTCAGCCGGGACGGCCCGGCCAGTGCACCGCGCGGCACCGCCAGGGTGGCCACCGAGGCCGCCATCGCGACTAGGGCCACGACGCCCGCCTCTACCCGGGCGCGATGGCGGGCCGCGCGACCGTCAGCCGAATACAGGTAGAAGCACATCAGGAAGTAGCAGGCCAGCGTCAGCAGCAGGTTCTGGACCAGCCGGCCGGTATCGTGCACCGCCGTGAAGTCCACTCCCTGGGAATTCACCGGCCTGACCACGGTCACCGACAGCCCCAGGCACACGAAGGCGAGAGCGACCGACCGGGTCGGAGCATCACGCGGGACACGCGACCACAGGAACAACCTCCACAGGACAGCGCCTGTGACGAACAGGGGAAGGCAAGCCGCCACGGCCTACAGCCACCCCCGCCGATCGCCCAGAGCCGCCTCAACCCGGCGGACCGCCGGGTCCTGTGACAGAGGCGGGAGCGCCTCGACCACCGAGGACCACTCCAGGATGATCGTCGCCGCGAGCTCCACCGAGCACTCCTGCTTGTCCTCGTACGAACAGCGCCTGCTGACCCGCCGAATCAGCTTCGGATCGACCGCCGGAATAAGGCTCGCCCACTCCTGGGCGAAGTCACCAGGAGAGCCGCCCGAGACCACCTCCGCCGTCTCTCCCTCCCACTCCGCAACCACGATGTGGAGGACCTCATGAAGGATGATCTGGATCTGATGCAGCCGGGTCGTTTCCTGCTGGTAGAAGATGAGATCCATCTGCGCCGTCTCGATCCACATCCCCGACGGACCCGGCACCTCCAGCGGGAACGGCCGCAGGACGATCGGGCGCCCGCGCCTCTCACCGAGAGCTGCGGCCAGCTCCCCGACATCCAGCGGCGGGTGAATGCCCAGACTGCGCAACTCCCTCCGCAACCGCTTGTGCAGTGAGCGTTCTACTGTCCGCCGCTTCGCCGTGCGCCACCGTCCCCAACGTCGGCGGTCCCCCCTCTCAGACACACGCCTGCCAGATCCACCAGCACCACCGAGGTGCCTTCCCAGAGGCATGTGAGCAATCCCCTTCATACCGGGCGGCCACGGCCCTAGCTCCGGCCCGGGCGAAAAGCCACCACGAGACCACGACGTTCAAGTCCCCGGCGGTAGACGCCTGAAGGCGATCACGGAACGCGACAAGCACCCGCCGCGTGACCCGCACCGCCCCGTGGAGCAGCGGCTGCGCGGGAGGCACTACACCTCACCGACACGTGTCATCGCTAACGCGAACAAGTAACTGGACCCGGAAAGCTCGGCGGTGGTCGCAGGGACTGCCTCGGACCCTACGTGAGGTTCGGCCAAGACCAAGGCTGAAAAGCGCTCCCTGGTGACGGACTCGAAGGTGGCGAAGAAACGCGCCAAATCCCCCACCTCTGAAATCGATCACGGGTCTGAGCTGCTAATTCACATGCGTTCATATTGTTCTTGATTTCACGGTGAACGCATGCTTCTGTTACTGACTTGAAATCCTGACTTCCTGTCAGGCTGTGGAGCGTTCATGGTTCCTGTGCATAGGGCGGTTTGCGTAGGCTGATTGCTTCGTGTTGCGACAGGTATCTACGTACGGCGATCGCTGGAGTCGCTGTTTGCTGCCTCGGATGAGCGGCCCCGCGGCGTCATGCGCGTATGAGAAATAGGGGTCGTCGCCATGACTGTGACGGGCGGTGCGGGCCGATGCCTGAACGTCTGACCGGGGTGGTCTGGGATCTTGGGCAAGAGGGGGCTTAGTCGTTGGTGGTCTGCGTAGGCTGACTGCAGGTGCCAGTTCTCGTGTCCTTGCCCGCGCTGGGCCATCGTGACGAGGGGGAGAGGTTGGACGGCGTTCAGTGGCTGGCGACGGCCAGGGATGTGGATCTCGGGTACTGGGTGTTGTTCGCGCGGGGCATGAGCCCGGCAGACCTGCTGGTGCGACTTGGCCTGGATGTGGACCCTGATCAGGTGCTGACCCGGGAAGAGGCGAACGATCTCGCTGACGACACCGGCGATGTGGTGGTGCGTGCCGGAGCGAGTCGAGGGTGGGCATATGCCTTCGTCGAGGGCGGCCCGGCCGGCCCGGACTCCTTGGGCGCGGTTCGGCGGCTGGCGGCGGGCACCGAGGCGGTCGATGTGTGGCGGACGGTGAACGCGGACTGCTCGTTCGGCTACGCGCAGGACGGGCAGATCGTGTGTCGGTTCGAGCCGGGCCGTGAGCACGAGTGCACCGGTGCGGATCCCGACAGGCTCGGCGGGGCGATGCGGGAGGCGGGTCTGCTCATGTCGGACGGCAGGTCACACTGGGGGCACGGTGTGGCTGCCGGCCGGCCTGAGCTGCGGGCTCTGGCCCTTGCGGAATCGGCGTTCGGAGTGGACCTGCCGCGGGCCGAGGTGCTCGAAGAGCCGGTCCTGGCGGCCCGGCTGGCGGAGTGGGCGGCGCCGTCGAGGGCGTGGTGACGTGGGTGGGGCCCGACACCACGAGGATGCCGGGCCTCGCGTCACGCGTTCAGGATGTCAGGGACATACCTGGCAGAAGGTCTCCACGTCGCAGTCCTCGAACCCGGGCATGAACACGTAGTACGGGTCTCCGTCGAGGACGCGCGCCTTTCCCGTCCACCGGCCCAGGCCGCCGCCCGCGCTGGTGTTCTGGTCCTTGGGGATGTTGCCGCGGCCGACGCCCGCGAACTCACCTACTGCTTGACCGGCGAGCAGGGGCAGCTGCTGGGCAGAGGAGTGGCACAGAGCACTGCAGGACCGGGATGATGGGCGGCACCGGCAGACAAAGGGAGAGACACGGATGGGCATAGGCGCGTCGGAGGGCGAGGCGGCGAGGGCCGGTGCCGCGAAGCGGTCGGAGGTTTCGGCGTGATCGACTTTCCGGGCAGCCGCCCGATGTGCGGCGACACGGTCAAGATCATCGCTGACGCGCTCGTGATGACCATCACAGGGGCGGTTGTCTCGCGGGGCGTCTTGCGCGAGGGGTACGGGTTTGTGGAGCTGGTTCTGCCCGATGGCGACCCGCAGCAGCGGCGTGACCTGGAACGGGCTGCGTCGTATCAGTACCGCGTCTACGTCGATGGTGCGCTGCTCTATTCGTCTCCGCCCCTGCGAGTCCATGAGACCCGGCGGGAGAGCGACGGATCTCTGGTGGTGGTCGGCTCTCCCTGAACAGGCTGCCGCCGTATGGATGGCGCGGTGGGGGCGGTGCCGACGAGGCCGATTGGGCTGGTGGTGAGAGGGCGACCTCGTCCGGCCGCAGGTCCACAGCTGGCGTTTGGGGGCGTTCGGTTGTCGCCATCGCCCAGAGGTTCCCCTTCCGGGTGTCGTTGTCCGGGCGATCGGCCATACGTGCTTCTCCCTCGTACCGCGGACCAATGGGCAGTGATCAACGCCCCGTCCCGCGGCTGGGGAGCCCTGGCTGGGACTTGGGGGGACGGGTTTGTAGTGGCTGTGCGGCGTGTGGCGGCACAATGGCTCTCGTGACGACCCTCATCATCGAACAGCTCAGGCAGTGGCAGGCCGCCGGGGGCCCGCAGACGTGGTGCGCCGCGTGGGATCGGGCGATCGCGGTGACCGAGCCGGTCTGGACCGGCCGGGACATCACCTGGGACGGCATGCAGCTGGCCGAGGGGACCGCGGCACTGGCCACCGGGATCTACCTCGTTGCTGCCCAAGACGGCCTGGCCGTCGGGGAGGTGACCAGCGAGCAGATCGAGGACCTGATGGCCCCGCAGAGGCCGTGGGACATCGTCCGGATGTGGGAGCAACGCCTTCAGCTGCTCGGGCATGACCTTGAGGACCCCACGGACCCGGTCTCGGTGTGCTGGCAGAGGCTCCGCCATGACGACACCCCGCCCCCGATCGTCCAGAACTGGGATTACGGGCACAGTGAGTTCCGGTGGGGGCCCGCACTGGTCAATTCGCTGCGAGCTTTGCTCGCGCCGCGGTGGTCCCTGGCCTTCTGAACCGAGGCTGGCGCCCGGAGCAGAGCCCGCGGCGTCGGGAGGCCGCCGACGGTACATGGGGGTGTGCCCCGGCACGGGGCGGGCCATCCAGACCTGCCGCGGCAGGGGAAGGAGGGCAACAACCAACCGACCCTTGCCATACGGTGCGCTGCTGCGGGGCTGAACGGGGTCTGGGTGAGGGGGTGTTCAGCGAAGACGCAGAGCACGCGACCGCCCGTTGTGATCTCGACGCCGGCGGTCATGGAGGTCATGGCTATGCCGGGACCTGTCCCGCACTCGATGTGATCACCCCCCGTTCCGGGGGATCGGCGTGGGCGGGCCCGCTGCCACAGCGGCCTCCCCCTGCTGAGTCCACCGCCCTGCTCCCGAGCAGGCCAGCCCTGCCCAACTCGCGAAGCTGATCAGAGACCACTGGCAGGTCGAGGCCCTTCACCACGTCCGGGACACCACTTTCGCTGAGGATGCCTCGCAGCTGCGGACCGGCAACACACCCCGCGCCATGGCCACCTGGCGCAACCTTGCCATCGGAGTCCTACGAGCAGCCGGGACGAAGAACATCGCCGCTGGCCTTCGCCAGAACGCCCGCGACCCCCATCGCCCCCTCGCGCTTCTCGGCCTCACTTGATCACAAACCGGACGTCGCCTGACTATGCCGAAGCCCTGACCTGGAAAGCGCCTCCGGTGGTGGCGAGAACAAGGACCTCAGCAATCCTTATTCTCGCTGTTCAGCGGCACTTTCTGCTTTCGCGATCACTAGTCGGGCAGCCCATTTCGTGAAAGCGCGAGGCTGGTACTCCAGCAGGATTTCGCCGTCTGACCTGCTCTTTCACCGGACGCTAGGGCGGTCTTCGTCTGATCAAGTGCTCCGACTTCGGGGGTTTTCACGCTGACAATTCTCCATGCCAGAATTCCCTACGCCTGGCCTTCGGATTCCGATCCCGTTCCCAACGCAAGTGCCACTTTGGAGTTCGTCGATTTCTTCCTGTGCGTCGCCGACTTATACGTCTTGGCGACATTCTTGTCTATTCTCGTGAACAGTTCCGCTGCCGCCTCCTTTTCCTTCCCTGCCCTGTTGGCGTACTCCTGCGTTCCAGCAAAGACCGCTTTAGAGAAGTAGAAGACCCCCGGGCGCACTGTTTCCGACCCGCCGGGGTAGAGTTCGGTGAAGCAGGAGGCGCAGGGCCGCTTGGTACCACCCATGTAGGGCGGCACCTTGCCGCCCTCGCGCTTGACGATCCTTAGTTCCGCATGCAGATCCGAGCCACCCTCGGCGGCTACCGCCAGACCTTTTCCGATCGCGCTGAGGATCATGTGATGCCTGGCCAACTCGCCGTCGGAATCATCTCTCTCAGCGAACACTCCTTCAGCTTTACCGTAATGCCGATCCGCCCTATTGAAGATGTCCGGCTTCCCCCTGTAAGCGACCAACTTGCTCCTGTCGCCCACCATCTCAAGCAGGAGCTCCTCTGCACTTTCACGCTCGCGCAACAGATCGACGAGAGCCTTGTTGGCACCGCTACTGTTGGCCGCGACCACAAGTTTGCCATCTTCCCCGATCGCCGCCTGCACCTCCACGGGGTCCGAACCGTGCATGTATGCCTTGATGACACTCGATATCCATCGGAGCCCCTCAACCTCCGGCTCTTCATCATACTTCCTCACCTTCGACACACCCTCCTCCTTCGTTCTCGCTATCCACCCCTGGTCACCTTTCTCCACCTTCCACTTGCCGTTCCCCCGGAATGCGCTCATGAGTTCCTTCGTGAATAAATTGAGGCTTTGCTCCTCGGAGAGTGGCTTTTGTGGTTCTTGTTGCGATGCCGCATGCAGATTTTCCATTTCATCCATCATTGCGTGCAAGGCTTCGTCGCCGGAAGAGCCGCCAAACTCACTGCTCTCCTCCACGCCCGCCTCCGTTCTGGGGCGCTGCGAGGGCGGCTGGCCGCTCTCTGTCGCAGACCTTTTCCGTTGGTCTTCCGGGGCACGCTGGACCGCTCCGCCGCTCCGCTTCTCATGGATTCCCTGCTTCTCCGCCGCGTTCACCGCGCTGCCCTGAGCCACGAGGGACGGAGCGGTCGCCGCACCGGCTCCGAAGGCAGCCCCGTCCTTGTCCGCCTTCTGTTCAGAGCTCTGGTTGGGGTCGGTGATCGTGACTCCTGCACCATTGCTGTGACCGGTCTCGGGGATTCCCTTGAGGTTCTCGTTGACATGGCTCAACTCGTGACCCATGACGTTCTTGTCCGCGACGACCTGCGGGGGCGCGAAGATGTGCGTGCCGACCGTCATGGCCTGGGCCCCCAGGGCCGCGGTGGCTCGCTGGGCCACCGGGTTATCGTGGAGTTGAGCAGCGGCGAGGTTCGGATTCTGGAAGAACGGGGTCGCCTCCGAGAGCAGTGGTCCGGGAAGCGAGCGGCTCGGTGACGCCATGGCCTCGTCGAGCAAGGCTTTCTGGCCAGCCGGGCTGGCGTCCACTACGGCCTCGTGACCGTGGCCGGCCCCGTGGGCATGCTCCTCACCCGGGGGGATCCGCTCGACGGCCTTGTCCTGCGCGGACCGCTGGACCTGGGATCCCTCTTCATGATGCCCGCAGGCTGGGCCGTGCTGATGTCGGGCTTGGGCCCAGGGGTGCCCTGCCTGTCGGAGCAATTGAACAACAGCAGCGTTCCCCGCACTGCCCTGCAGTCCGAGAAACCTTTGAACAGCAGCGCTGCCAGAGGTCGCTGAGCGCTGTTTGGCCACAGAACTGCGTCCGGATTTACCGTTTTCATCCTTGATGAAAGTCATGATCATTCCCTTGAAGTGGCGTACTATCCCGTTCTACTCACCAGCTCGCCCAAATCCCAGGTGCGAAAGGGCAGACTCCGATACCAAACAGGCACCAAGCCCGACGTTCATCCTCGACGGGCCTGGTGTTCCTTGATCAACTCGGCACGTTTGGCTATTTTGCCGAGATGGTGTTCCGCTGGGTGGCGTAGCAGGGATCTCCGCATAGCCCCAGGTCATGGGGCGGCCATCGCGCAATTACCGCGGCTAACAAGTTCCCGCACTGGGCCGAACAGGGCCGGCACTGCGACACCCGCGAACTGGTGCTGCGCAGGGACGGCACCGTCGTCACCCAGGACGACGAATGCCGGGCCGCTTCCGGGAAGTGGGTGAGCGCGTACGACGGCAAGACGTTCACCGACGCCTCGAAGATGGACATCGACCACTTGGTGCCGCTCGCCAACGCCTGGCGCTCCGGCGCCAACACCTGGGACCAGAGGAAGCGGAAAGAATTCGCCAACGATCTCAACCACCCGCAGCTCCTCGCGGTCTCTGCGGCCACCAACCGGGCCAAGGGAGACCAGGGACCGGACGAATGGCAGCCGCCGTCCCAGACCTACTGGTGCACCAACGCACGCGCCTGGACCTCGGTGAAGTCCACGTACCGGCTGACGGTCACCGCAGCCGAGAAGACCATGCTCAACAAGATGCTGGATACCTACACACCATGAACCCACCCCAAGAAACGAGCGGATCCCAGCGCCGCTGGGGGAACTGGCCGAGGAGACGGGGCTCGCCGCAGAGGGTATCCGTCCCCTCGGAGTCATCTCCCGGACCATCCTGTGGGCAGAGGTTCACGCGGTAGCCTTGACCGGTTGAACCGGTGGAGTACAGCACCTCGTTGTCCCCTCAGCCGACCAGCTTGGAGTCACCGCATGACGGTTGTCCCGCCCCCTCGGACACTGCCGGACGAGATGGCTCTCCTGCTGCCCTCCACGGCGCCGGACCTGTGGCGGGCTGCCGTGGAACGCGCTGCTCACCTTCTCGCCCCGAGCTGGCAGGAGCACCCCAGCCTCGACCTCACGGCGCTCTCCTTCCTCCTGCTCATGTGGTCGGCCGAGCGCGAGCAGTCCCCGGCATCCCTCTCGGCGGAGGCGGTGGCCGAGGAGCTGAGCGTCCAAGGCGAGCAGCCGCAGGAACTGAGGGACCTGAGCCGACGGATCGAGGCGGCCGCCACGGATGCCGGTGTCCTGGGCCGCGGCTACGGACCGGGCACCCTGGACCCCCTGTGGGCCGACCTGAGCTGCTGGTCGGAGGCATCGGACGACGAGGCGGAGGGACACCCCCCGGCGCTGTGGGCAGCCGTGGGCCGGCTGCGCGACGTGATCAGCGGCCTTACCGAGGCCGCCCTGCGGCACGCGTCGCCGCCCCACCCTTCCCTCGGCACGTGGACGGTCTCGGTCAGCCACCGTGTCCGGGTCGTCTCCCCTGCTGCCATCCTGTCCATCACGTGCACCACCTGCGGGAGCCGTGAGGGCGGGGAGCTGCACATCGATGGCCCGGCGGTCGCCTTCGTGTGCACCCACGGCCATGACACCACCACCCGCCGGCTGGAGGTCCAGCGGGTGCGCAACGCTCTCGCGCACGCCGGACTGCCCGCCGGCGCCGACGTATCCGTGGAGGGCGACCTCCACGTCACCCACAGGGACTGCCACGCGCAGTCCGACCCCCGGCACCTGTCCCGCTTCACCGCCGCGGTGCTCGCGTAAGACCGGCAGACGCTCGTCGGCCTCGTGCCGGTGACGCCCGGCGGACGCATGGCCGCCAGGTGGTTCTCGACGGTGCTCATGCCCCTGGTTTCGCGGCGCCAGCCAGCCCCCTGGGGGGGATCGGTCCCGTAGGGCGGCAGCGGTCGGCCCGCCGGGACCGGTGGTGCAAGGACTCCTCGCGAACCCTGGTGGTTCACCCGGGTCCATCAGACGCGATTCCAATCGGCCCGGCTGCAGGGCGGACAGAACGACGAGTGGAACCGGATCCGCCGGGGCCTGTCGCCGTGCCCGCATGAGGCTGCGGTGATCTCTTACGGGCGGGGGTGCGCATGAGCGATCTGAACATCGGCGACGCCGAGTCCCGCACGGAGCTGCGCAACACGAGTTTGCGGCGGCCGTACTCCGGCTCGTGGCGGGCCCACGCCGTCCTCGTTCGCCACGATGCCCACCGACGAGCCTTACAGGGCTCACCTGGCAATCAGGTGACTGGACTGGCTCCCGAACTGGCTTCTCTGCACGGCGAGTTGGGTACGGACCTGTTGGTTGATCCGGCTTGCTGATGTGGAGGGGAAGTATGAAGGCGGCGCGTGCGGGGTTTTCGTCGTTTGAGGCGAGAGCCGGGCAGGCCGCCCGTACCTTGCTGCACAACCAGGGGTATGACGGAGGATGGGGGCTCACGCTCACCTCGGTGTCGTCGATCGTCAACACCAGTGAGGTGCTGCCCGTTCTGACAGCTGCTGGTGTTGCCGGTCAGCCCGTGCGCGACGCGATGGGCTTTCTCACCACAGCGATCGCGGACCACTGCAGGCCGCGTCCCAAGGGCGGTCGAGGCGAGCACACCCGGTTCGTCGCCTTCGGACTGGGCGGATTGCTGTCGCAGCCGCGGTTCTTCCACCACGACGGTGTCGCCGAGACCGTCGCCTGGTGCGTGGGCTGGCTCGAAGACAACCAGGTCGATCATGGATGGCCGGAGGTACTCGGCCTTGACGACACGTCGCTGCACCAGACCGCGCTCGTCGTCCACGCTCTCGCACAGCTGAGGGACACCCTGCACGAGCTGGGGCCGGGGCTGCGGCTCGCCGACGGAATTGACACCAGCAGCCTCCTGGAGCGGGTCCAGCCGCTGATCACTCACGGGGTGCGCGGCCTGCTCTACCACCGTCGCCCCAGTGGTTCCTGGGGCTGGCGTACCTATGTCGACACCGATCCGAGCCCGAGCAAGACCGCGCTGTGCCTGCTGGCGTTCTGCGCCGTCGTGGAAGGCAACGGCCCGTCCGGCGAGCCCGCGTACGCGGACGTTCCCCAGGAGACCGGCGGGGTCCACGGGCAGGTACAGGCGAAGCGGCTGTCCGAGGTCATCACGGAGGCCGGGCAGTGGCTCCTGCGTAACCACCCCCGGTGGGAGACCTTCGTCGAGGACGACATGGACGTGCAGGGCACCGCCTGGGAGCACATGGCGTATGCACTGTGCACCCAGGCCGCCATCCGCTCCGGTGCCAGCCCGCGTGACGCGCGGTTGTCCAAAGCGTGGCGGCTGATGAACGACCTGTGGGACGCCGAGGCCGGGATGTGGAACGAGCCCGGGGCCTCCGGGAAGCGGGCCACGATCCGTGCGGCGTACTACACCGTCTCGGCCTACCAGGAGGCCCAGCGGAGCCTTGCTCGTCTCGGTCTGCGCGACGACGAGCCTGCCGATGGCGTGAGCGGTGAGGTTCGGATCACCAGTACGGTCCTCGCTGCCGACCGTACGCTCCTGCTGTCCGCGCAGGACCGTGATGCGGCGGTCGCGTGTGTGCTGTCGGAGCGCCTGTTCGATCTGGTGAAAGCCGTGCACGCGGCTCCGGGCGGGGCGCTGTCGACCGAAGCGATCGCCGGCGCCTTGTTCGTCGCGCCGTCCTCGGTACCCAAATACATCCAGCGCCTCAATCAGGCCGTGTCCTCGGCGTTCGGCGGTGTGCCGGTGCGGTTGCTGATCGCCGGCACCGTGGAGGGTGCCAGCGGCTACCGCCTGGCCGGCCCGGCGAAGCCGCGTTGACCCGGCGGCCTCGTATTTTGGTCCGCCGACCGTACTTCTAGGACGTAAGCCACTTGATCAGCCGTGCGAACTGCTCGTCCCGGGCTGCCGTCTCATCGAGGTTGATTGCTGTCGCGCGCCGAGCGAGCTCTGCCCAGGGGAGCTTCGGTGACCGGGAGGGAGTGGCCATGCCCAGCCACTTCTCGATCCGGGGGGCCACGATGATGATCTCGTGGTCGTGGCCGTCGAGTTGCTCGGCTCGGGGGATGGTGGTCCGTACTTCGTCGGAGTCGGCGACGATGAGGATCGTTCCGGGGTTCACCCGGGCCGCGATTGCCGCAACCCGTGCGAGACCTTCGACGCCGTCTGCCTCGATGAAGTTCAGGCGGCGCACCGTGTCACCTCTGGCGCGTAGCGCCTCGGAGATGCCGCCGATGATGGCGGTGTCCGACCGGCCCTCCACGACGATGGTCAGCGGCGGCTTCGGCTCGGTGAGTGGTGGGGCGACGGCTGCCTTGTAGGGGGCGAAGACTTCGCCGAGTTCGGCCGCTTCCCGGAGTTTGAATTCGAGTACTTCGGCGAAGGACCGGTCAGCGGCGTACTCCACGTCGCTTCTGTTGAACAGGATGACGTTCAGATCCTTGCCGACGCGCAGCGCGTCGACGGCCTCGTCGCTGTAGCCGGACATGGAGATGAACACGCCGATGGTACCGACGAGTTTGCCGTCTACTTTCCCTTTGAACTGGTAGATCGCTGACGCGGGCACCGTGCTGGTCTCCGCCCACCACTTGGCTTCCAGGAGGTAGTAGCGGCCCCCGTACCGGAAGGACCCATCCACCTCCTCGCCCCCGAGCCGGAAGCCCGGGCGGGGTGCGAGGTTGTCCCGGGACAGCAGCTTGATCAGCCACTTCTCGAACCTGCGTCCGCGGTCCTGTGGCGTAAGACCACCCGCTAGAGCGTCAAGCTCTTCCAGCTCCCGGCGCAGGTCCACGCGATCGGTCCTCCGGCTCGAAGTGCAGTGAGACGCCTACAGCGCGGCGCGCTCGGAGGCGATGGGGTAGTTGAGCAGAGCGAAGCGGGCGAGCGAGCGGACCTGTTCGAAGGTCCGCAACTCGGCGAGGTCGTCCAAGGCGAACCAGTCGGCTCCGTGGACTTCCTTGAGCTGCGCCTCCACCGCTTTGCCCTGGGCGCTGGCCTGGCGGCGTACGAAGTAGAACTGGGCCAGGGCCGGGACAGCGAAGCCTTCGCGCTCGATGTCCGCATAGAACGGCACGGGTTCCGGGGTGGCGTTGTCGTCGGCCGGGTGGATGGCGGGCTGGCTGGAGATCGCCTCGACCAGCAGGCCGGTCTCTTCCTTGAACTCGCGGACCGCGGTGTCGGCGAAGGACTCGCCGGGCTCGATGTGACCGCCGGGCGGCACCCATTTGTCGAAGCGGTTGTGGTGGACGAGCAGCACCCGTCCGCGCTCGACCAGGTAGCCCGAGCAGATGTACACCAGGCCCATGTCGCGGGGGGTCTGGCCGTCATGGATCAGAATCGAGCGAGGCACGCCCGTCACGATAGCCCACCCGCAGACAGGCGAACTTCACCGCCGTTCAGCCGAGTTGGCTGACATGTCATCGCCGCTCGGATGACACGTCATCGCGGATGACATCGAGATGTCATCGGGTGCACGTCATCCACCGGCGGATGGTGGACACGGCCCGCCCTGGTCTTGCCGGGACGGGCCGTGTCCCCGTCGCCGAGGGAGAGGCCCTTGATGAGCGCCCGCACCGCCGACTGGCGTTCCCGCTACAGCGAGTGGTTCACCGCCCCGCAGACCGTCGTGGTCCAGCCCACGACCTGGTGCAATCTCGACTGCGACTACTGCTACCTGCCGCTGCGCAAGCTGCGGCGGTCCATGCCCCTGGAGGTCGCCAGGGCCCTGGCCTCCTCGGTCGCCCATCTCGCCGAGCACGGCGGTCCGGTCGGTGTCGTCTGGCACGGCGGGGAGCCCCTGGCCACCGGCCGACAGCAGTTCACCACCCTGCTCGCGCTCTTCGAGGACCTGCGCCGTGCAGAGCGGGTCCAGCACTACGTGCAAACCAACGCCACGCTGATCACCGGCAGATGGTGCGAGCTGCTGGCCGCGTACGACGTCCGGGTGGGCGTGAGCATCGACGGACCGCCCTGGGCGAACACCCACCGCGTCGACCTGAAGGGCCAACCCGCCTTCGACCGGATCATGCGCGGCATCCAGCGCCTGCGCGAGCACGGCGTCCCGTTCTCCGTGATCTGCGTCGTCGGCACCGACACCATCGCCCGGCCCGAGGAACTGCTGGACTTCCTCGCCGGCCTGGGCTGCCACGAGGCAGGCTTCAACATCGAGGAGATCGAAGGCGTCAACACCGCACGTCAACCGCCCACCATCGAGCAGGCCGAGGAATTCTGGCGCCGCACCATCACCTGGACCCGCCGCCCCGGCAACCGGCTGCGGGTACGCGAGATCGACCGCCTGTCCGAGTACCTGCGCCTCATCCGCGCCGGGCGGCGTGCCGAGTGGGACAAGCGCCGCCTCGACCCCATCCCCACCGTGTCCGTCAACGGCGACGTGGTCCTGCTCTCGCCCGAACTCGCCGACACCACCGCACCGGCCTACGCCAACTTCCTCGCCGGGAACATCCTGCACAGGCCCCTGCCCGAACTCCTGGACCAGGCCCACCGGTTGCGCTACGTGCGCGACTTCCTCACCGGCCTGGAGGGCTGCCGGAACACGTGCGCGTTCTTCGACTACTGCCGCGGCGCCCAGGCCGCCAACCGCTACTTCGAGAACGGCAGCCTCGCCACCACCCAGACCCACTACTGCCAGGTCTCCCGGCAGGCCCTGATCACCGCCCTGTCCACCCTCGCCACACAGGAAACGGAGCCAGCCGCATGACACTCCTGGACCAACTGGCCACCTCCGACGCGCCCGTCGTGATGGACTTGATCACTACCCCGGATCTCTCGCTGCCCTTCACCGTGGGAGCGTCCTGGGACAACCGGCCCACCTGGGACAACTGGCAGAAGACCCCGTCCCCCTTCGACAACCGACCGACCTGGGACAACTGGAGCAAGAAGAGCTGACCCGGCGGTGCGGGCGGCGCACCGTCGCCGCCCGCGCCACCGGCAGCCGCCCCCGCGCGATGGAAGGCACCTGATGAGCACCCGCACGATCCGCCGTACCAGCGTCACCCTCCCCACCCTGGACGAGCCCGGCCTGTACCTCTCCAACGTCACCTCGCTCGAAGGCGGGCGGGGCCGCCTCAGCGAGTTCCAGTACACCGACGCCGACCTGCGCGCCCTCGACCTGGCCGACACTCACCTCCTGGACGGCCGCGTCACCGGTCTGCGCACCCAGCGCGCCCGGCTGGACGAAGTACGGGTGAACTCCGTCGAGTTCACCGGCTGCGACCTGTCCTCCCTGCACTGGTCCACCAGCAAACTCAACCGCGTCGTCTTCCGCGACTGCAAACTTCTGGGCGCCACGCTGGAGGACGTCACCCTCGACGACGTCCTCTTCGACAACTGCAAGCTCGACTACAGCACCCTCATCCGCGTCCGCGCCGCCGGACCGGTGATCTTCTCCGCATGCTCCCTGCGGGAAGCGACGCTCACCGCGACCGACCTCGCCGACTGCCTGCTCGACGACTGCGATTTGCGCCAGACCGAATTCGCGGGCGGCACCTATCGCGGCCTGGACCTACGGGGCAACGACCTGTCCCGGCTGACCGGCGTCACGTCGCTCAAACACGTGATCATCGACCGGGCACAGACACTGCAACTGGCCGAGGCGCTCGCCACCCAGCTGGAGGTCACCTACGGCGAAGACCTCGACCACCAGTAGCCGCACACCCCTCCCTCCGGAAGGCACGGCCATGGGACCACGACTGCTCTTCGGGACCGTCAGCGACCTCCGCCGACGATGCGACATCGCCTCCGTCCGGCTCACCAGCAGCGAGCCGGGCTATGACACCGGCGCCCTCATCCCCTGCGACGACTGGGAGCCCCTCACAGCTGTTGAGGCGGAAGATCTGCGCCCCGACGACACAACCCCGGACCAGACGCTGGTCCAACTCGTCCACCGGCAGCTCCCGAATCTCGACCCCGACGACCTCGCCGGCCGCCTCGAAGCCGCCGCCACCCTTGATCCCCTCAACGGCGGCTGGCCCACGACCCTCCTGGGCTGCACCGCGAGCCCCGGTAACTGGACCACCACCACCGAGGACTCCACCATCGGCCGCCGCATCGGCCTCCATGTCGAC
Source organism: Streptomyces sp. SID13726 (assembly GCF_010548375.1). Classification (GTDB taxonomy): domain Bacteria; phylum Actinomycetota; class Actinomycetes; order Streptomycetales; family Streptomycetaceae; genus Streptomyces. Next base: position 178,151 of record NZ_JAAGLY010000008.1, on the reverse strand, counting down.
AACTTCGACCGGCTCCCGTACGCCACCCGTCACCACGGCCGCCGGCGACTGTGCCTCAACCTCGGCCCCGGCATCCGCTACCTGCTCATCGCCGACCGCGACGTGCAGCACATCTGCCGCGCCCTCTACGACGATCTGGACCACAACTACCCCCACACCGACGACGTGCGCCGCTACGTCGCCGTCGGCCACCACCTCCGCTGCCTGCGTATCCGCCTCGAACCCGGCGACGGCTACATCGCGCCCACAGAACTTCTCCCGCACGACGGATCCACTATGAACTCCGCCGAGCCATCCATCGCCGCCTTCTGGCTAGGTCGGCAACCCAAAGCTCACGCACCCTCGCTACCCGGCGGTACGCCAGCTCCCGGCAAGGCGCCCAGACGGAAGATCCCGGCGGAGCCCTGACGGGAACCACCATCACGGTGTACTTGCACGGGCGTCAGCCCGCCCGTCTGGCACAGGCGCTCCAGCACGGACACCCTTACAGCGGAGCGACCACAATGCCGTCAGCGTGTTCGGCTACCTCCGGCGGGACGTTGCCGTTCAGACACCGCTCGACGTATTCGGGTAGCTGGGTCCGCAGCCCTTGAAGGACGTGTGGGAAATAGGGAGTGCCGAAGTGACCTCGTACTCCGGGGTATGAGGAAAAGACTGTTGCGGGAGTTGGATCTGCCACGGCCGGGCGTGTCATGGTCTCGTACTGTCCGAAGGCGATTTTCCCGACCACGTCGAAGATCAGTCGGGCGACCTTAGCGGCTCCGATCTGGTCGGTAGTGAGGAAGCGCCGAAGGTCGTGTTGGTTTCCATCGAAGCGCAGTGCCCTATGGCTGAGGATGCTCATGCATGGATCCGGGTGGGTGAGACGGATGAGCGGGATGGCCTGGTGGAACGCATCGAGTGCATCGGTCTCGGGGAGGAAGAGCAGCTTCCTGGCTGGAGCGGTTGCGCGAAGGGCCTCTGTTCGCACGTCCTGTTGCACTGCCAAGGCAGGGATGAGTGTTACGCCGGCGCCCTCCCGAAGGTGGCACGGAACGTCGTCGTGCTGTGTGAAAGAACATCTCATGTCGGCGCGGTAGGCCGGGTCGCCTGCGTAGAGCATGTAGCCGGCCGGGATGCTGAAGATGTCGGCGGCCCGGAAGAGACGTTCCATCTGATCGCCTGTTTTGCTAAAGTTATCGAAGCCGATCTTCCACTTGGTGCCGCGCTTCTTGAGGGCTTTTGCCTGAACCAGGCAACCGAAACACAGGCCGCTGCGGTCGACCCACCACCAGATGTAATCGGCTCCGACCCGGCCCTCCTGCGTTCTGTTGAACTCCGTGTACCTGACCTCGGGAACAAGGGTCTTGCAGAACTCGGTCGTGATGTATTCCTCTTTCCACTGCTGTCCTTGAGCTGCGAGTTCACCCATTGCCTTCTCAGCAGCCGAGGTCGCCCGGACGAATGCGGAGTGCACCAGGGAGACATTTCCGGGGTCGCCGTGGAGGCTCATGGGCATGCTCCATGGGAAGGGGATGGGAGCCGGACGGCCCGGCCGACAACACAGTGTCGAGCAGCCCATGATGCCGTATCGCGCTGACAGTTCGCTGGAGGAGTCGAGCCCCCGGGCCCGGGTGCGGGTCCTCGCTGATGTTGGCGTGGGGTATACCAGCCGCCCCGACAATGAGAGTACGGCCGGGGCTGGGGCAGGCAGGTGTCTGGTCCAGCCCCGGTCCGTGATCAATAGTGCTTCGACTGGCTTAGCGAGGCTGTTGCGGCTCGGTCGAAGGGTAGGTCCTTCACTGGGAGCAGTTGCTTCGTCAGCTCTGGCACCGCCTTCGACAGGCAGTCCAAGGCAATTCCCAGAGCCTGTCGATGCTCGCGTGCGAAGAGGTGATCGAACGCCGGCGCCTTCCAAGCGTCGCCACCCAGTAGGGCATCGAATACCGCCAGGTCGACGGTCTGCGGCAGCTGACGGGCGATGGGGCTTCGGCGGCGCAGCCGTTCGGCGAGGTCCATGAAGTTGACCAGCCACGCTGGTGTCTGAGACATCGCGTCGCGGACGGAGGGGACAGGCCGCTCAATCGCGGGCGCGCCCGCCGACCGGTACGCCTGGTGAATGGTGACGAGTTCCTCACGGAGCAAGGCATCAGCCATCTCCGCGACTCGCAGGATCTGGCGGTCGTGGGGATCGCCGGTGTTCAGCCCCTGCTCGATTTCTCGGCGCGTTCCCTCGGAACCCACCGTGTCGGTCCGGCCGCCGGCGCGTAGGGCAGAAGACACCAGCGCTTGGAGAAGGTGACCTGCCAACAGCTTGGCCAAGGGGTTGGGAAGAACTGTCCCGGTGCGCGTCACCTCGTCCAGGGTCAGCAGCGCTCCGAGGACTCGGTGAGGATCAGCCAGCAGCGCGTCGTGCCTGAGGAAAGAGATGAGCCCCGACGGAAGGTCTCCGATCTTCTTGAGCTGCTGATCCGCGGCAGCGCTCTCCTCCTTGAAGACGGTCTCCCCGACGGTGGCGAAGTGCTGTGGTACGTGGTCCAGGACCTGCTCACGACGCTCCAGCTCGGAGCTGGCAAACAGGTCAACGCCGATGTGTCGCGCTACCCCGCGGCCGGCCTCAGTGACGGTTTGGCGAACGAGCGCCGCGCGGTCGGCACCAACGAGCGCCTGTAGCCCCCGCAGCCACAGAAGGCGGTCCTGTTCCCCGCTCTGTCCGCGGGTGGACTTGCACTCGCTGATGCTGATGTGGGGACGGAGCCTTGAGTCGAAATCGATCGACAGCACATCGACGTCCGTCACCGTCCGCGGCCGTCCTCCGACAATCTGGGTGACAGGGTGGCGTACACGGACGAGTGCGCCATCTGCGAACTCCGCTCGGGCGAACCGCCGTTCAAGTTCGTCGCCCTTCTCTTTTCCAGCCCTACCGGTCAAAGCGCCGTCGCCCCATTTCCTGTCGCAGTGCGGCGAGAATATCTTGCGAAGCGCTGGGGCTGGGGGCGGCTTCCCTGGGCGACTGGACCAGGCGACGTGCGCGTTCCGCTTCGGGGTGGCGGTAGCCGCGCTGACCCTGGAGGGCACCAGACGTGGTGTTTCCGTCCGCGCTGTCCTCAAGATAGGTGATGGCTTCCTCGGCGACATCTGCCTGCAAGAGGACGAACTTCTTGAACCTGTACGCCGGCTCAACGCGGACGATGCCAGCGGTTTCGAGCATGGAGTAATCGGTACCGATGTTGGAGGCGTCTCCTGCCTCGCCGTTGCGTACCAGTGTTCGCAGGAAGGCTGTCGGAGCGAACAGTCGATTGCTGGCGAATCGTCGTGCGAACACCATGGACCCGATGAGTTGGCGCACGTGCCCGGACGGGTCGGCTCCCGTCGGAGCATCGAACACAGATCGCCCCATGTGCGGAGAGAAGAGGAACGCTCGCTCCTGGCCTCCGAGCGTAGTGACGATAGACCGCAGAAGAAGACCCTGGGAGACGGCATAGTCCACCCACTTCCGGTCCCCGGACTGGATCTCGTCCTCGGGCATCCCAGCCGTGGCAGCCACCTCCTCCAGAACACCGCTCAGTGCCGCCCGTACGGCCCCGTCCTCAGCCTGCAGAGCAGCGTGCGAATGATCTTTGTCAACTGCCCAGATATTGGGGTTGAAGAGCACCTCATCCCCGTCGGCGCTTCGCTGACGAGTACAGAGGTGCAACGATTCGAGATCCTCTATGGCCCGTACGGCGAGTTCTTCAGGTCCGAGTGCCGCGCACTCCTCCTTTGCCGTCGAGACGGTGATCGGCATGATGGTGGTAATGCGGAGAATCCTGAGAACCATCATCTCAAGCGGTTCAGGCATGACATTACTGAGAACGCTGTCGGCACGCTGGTACAGGTCGTCGATAGGCGGAATCTTCTCGGACACCGCCTTGATCGTGCCCTCATGGTCGCGTTCTAGGTCAACCAGGCCCAGAACCTCAAGCGTGGGAAGGAACTCCCTGCGGATCTCCCGCCTGCTGATGCCGGCACTGATACCAAGGGCCTCGACACGCTCCGCAGGGCTGACACCGCTACCCCGCAGCCGGAGAGCGAGTTCAAAGATCCGGCCCGCGAACTCAAGCTGGGCCAGATCGGCCTTCGGCTGACTGGCCCCGTAGGCGCTCAGATGTCGTGACATACCGACAAGAAGTTCTGCAGTGGGTAGCAATGGAGTCTCCAGGAGGGCGACGGCGAGTCGCCACAGCAGCATTGTGGTGCGACGGCCGGGTGGCCTCAGCCGCAGTCCATAGTGCGCCACATCCCGCCCGGTAGCCGCCTTTTCGGGAGATTCGATCTCTGTCTGGGTGATAGCGATCAAGTCCTCGGCGTCGTTGGGGACAGCTGCTTCTGCCCGTTCGCGCCGTCCCGCGTACTATGCGCCGAACCCCGCTACTGGGCGGCCGACAGTCCACAGGTCGCCGGGGGCACGGACGAACGCCCGGTGGGCGAGCATGTCCCGCTTCAACTGCGCGGCGGAGATGTAGTGGCCGCGCCGTGCGAGCGCGTCACGTAGCTCGCTGGGTGTCAGCGACCGGCCGCAGCGAGCAAGGTACTGGGCCGCCAACTGCTCGCGGGTGGGGTAAGCCGGGGGATTAACCACCAGGAGCGCGTCGCTGAGCGACTGGTGCTCGACCGTCGCACTGTCGATCATCTCCAGCAGCGGCGCTGCCGCTTCCCCTGCTCGTGACAGGCTCCGCCGCCAGTTGTCTCGGCGCAGGTAACCGCGGTGGTAGCACCACCCCAGCAAGCCGGCCACGAACGCGGTCGCGAGCAGCGGGTTGCGCCCGCCGAGGACAAGCATGCGGTGAGCGCCCGCGCCGAACAACCGCAGCGCCAGTCCGATGAAGGACAGTGCGTCCGCAGCGGTGGCTTCCAGGTCGGCCATACGCAGCAGGGACTGGACGGCAGGGACCCATTCGATGACGGCGAACCCTGAGCGGGCGAAGACGCCGTCCTCGGTGACGATGACGCTCGGCCCCAGAAACTCCGCGAGTGCCATGGTCGGGGCGTCGTCCGGATCGCCGTACCTTTTCGGCATTTCGCGCTCGACATGCAGGATGCGCCGGGTCTGCGGGGACAAGTGATCACGAATCTCCAAGTCGACCACCCGAAGAGCGGGAAGGATTTGGGCTCCGAGGAGACGCCGTACGTGTCGCTCCGCCACGTGATAGTCGTCGGCCAACCGGGCCAGGTGTTCGTCGATCTCGGCGGGAACGTGCGCCGCGATGTACGGAGTAGTGCGTCCGCTGTCGGCCAGTGCCGTGACCTTGTCGTGCTGGTACCCGTTCTTGACCAACCAGCAGGCATGAGTCAGCAGCACGTTGGTGTCGAGAACTGGCAGAAGCATCGGCCGGGCCAGCATCATCGGGTTGATTGCTGGTCCGGTGCGGACCGGCAGCGGCGGTGCCGAAGCGGTGCGGAGCGTCATGGATCAAGTGTGACCGTTGCCACTGACAGTCGTGCAGGATTTTCCGGCCCGATGCCAGGCGACTCGGGTCGTGCAACAGGCACCTCCCCGTCGTCGTGTGGGCGTCCGCGGGGCTCCAGTCATGTAGTGCCAAGTGGGAAAGTAGCGACGGGGTCCCAGTCCATCTCCCACCGGACGCCGCCGTCCGTTCGTGGGTGGGCGGTCCAGCACACGTCGAGGAGGTGCATGCGAGACACGGTCAGCGGAGCGTGGCTGGGACTGATCCGGCGCAGGGCGCTCTGGAGCGGGTCGGAGTCGGCACTGTCGTAGGCGTAGCCGAGAGAGGCGTGCCCGCGTCCTCCCTCGTGGGCGATGGCCGAGGTGTCGCGGGCCTTCCACAGCGCGGCACGGACCAGGTTCTGCAGGGCCACAAGGCCCTGGTCGGGATGTGTGTCGAGGACGGCCCCGGTGCGGTTCGCAATCGGACTGCCGCACCACAGGGTGAACGGTTCGATGCGTGTGAGTTCGCCCTTGAGCGCGGTGATCAGGCGGGTGCGCGGCGGAGCTGATATTGGCGCTGGGGGGCGGAGGCGTCCATCTCGACGGTGATGTGCACGAGGTCGTCGGGAACGCACCAGACCGGATAGCCGCTCATCGCCTTCCGGCAGGCCGCGGCCAGGTCGTGGAACGCCCGGTCCCCCGGCTCGGGCCGCACATAGAGATGGAGCGCACCGGCCCCCGACTCCCAGTCCTGGCCCTGGAAGGCCGGCACGAACTGCTTCATGATCCTTCTCCTGGTGCGGTGCGGCCGAGGTGAATCTCCTGGACACGGTCGAACGTGTAGCGGTTCGCGTCGGGATCCTGTCGTTCCAAGACCAGCCAGAGGGAGGAGACGGTGGCTGCGACGCGGGCGCCGGGGCGAAGGGCGCGGCCGAGTTCGGAGGCGAGGCGGTCCGAACGCGCCGCCAACTCGGGTGTATCGGTGTCCTGGAGGCCGTAACCGCCAGTCATGTGACCCCAAAACCAGTCAGCCGGCCCTGGCAGGGCCAGTCCGGCGGAGTCGAGCCCGGCCCGTACGGCGAGGTAGAGCTGGTGCAGCTCGTCCTCGGGCCACACGTCGGTGAGGGCGGCGGACCCGGACGCGCGGGGCGGCCCGAGCTCGATCCTGACCGGCGCCACCGTGGCCAGTGCCTCCTGGACGGCCGGTGCGGCACGCAGCAGGCGCGCGGTGTCGACACGCCGACCGTCACGGTCGCAGGAGTCGACCTTCTGGACCGTCATGTGGAGGTCGGGCTCGGCGACGGGAGTGATGATGTCCCGGTAGGGAGCCAGGACATCACGGACCCGGGCGAAGTAGTCCAGCACCTGCGGCTGGCCGTACGGCAGCCACAGCACATGCGGCTTGACCCGGTCCTCGTCCGGCCCGCCCGTCGTCGTCCACAGCCGCTGCTGGCTCAGGAACCGTCTCACCGGCCACCCCCCTGAACCGCGATCAGTGCGGGATCTACTGTGGCCCAGATGATCCGGTGGTCCGAACCGGCCAGCGCGGTCTCGCTGTCCAGGACGCCGTACGCGGTCACGGCCGGAGCGACGGGACGGGTAGCAAGTATCAAGTCGATCCTCCGCGGGCCCCACGGGTCGGGGTCGCCCTTCCCGTCCTCCCAGTGCCCGGTCGTCGCCTGCCACGGAGCGCCGAGATGGGCCGCCACGTCCACCATGTACCCGCGGCGCAGCAGGACTTCACTCTGGCCCCGGTCGGCCAGCTGCGCCCCGCCCATAGTGCCGGCCTGCACCTGGTATTCGAGATCATCGTGATCCTGCTCGGCGTACGCCTCGCCGTCGTAGAAGACCAGTGCCCCGTCCGGGCCCGGAACTCGGGCTGCGGACAAGGAATTGAAATCACCGACCACGACGGCGGGCTTGACGCCTCCGGTGCGGCGCAGAAGGCCCTTGATCCGCAGCGCCTCCTGGAAACGCCAGTCCGGTCGGAAGGGATCACCTTGGTACACGACCAGGACGACGGGTTCGCCGGAGCCGACGTCGAAGGCGATGGTGGTCAGTCCGTGCCAAAAATCCGGAACCCCCAGCGGCCGGTAGCTGTCCGGGACATAGCCGACCGCACCTGGTTTCCACAACGCGGCCGTGTACCAGGCTCGGTGGGGGTGGCCGTCGGCGGCCATCGCCACACCGTGCGGATACCCGTCGGTGGGAGTGATCCCGGCGGTCAGTCCGCAGTCGTCGGCGAACGCTGCCACCGTATCGGCGGCCGCGGCATCCCACTGCTTGCGCGGGGTGTTCGGGGCATCGACCACGATCTCCTGGACCCCGAGAATGTCCGGGTCGAGTTCGCGGACTGCGGCGACGCGGGCTTTCCAGGCGTCGGTGCCACGGCCGTCGAGGCGGAGCTTGAAGGCGTTGTAGTTGCCTATCGTCAGCAACGCGAATGTCCTTTCACAGTCGGTGAGTTGACCTGGCAGATTCAGCAGGAAGCCGGTGGCGGCGGTCCGATCGGGTAGCCGTCTTCCAGCACCACCGCTCCGTCGGTGTCGCGGGCGTGGAGAGCGGCCAGGGCGCGGCGGGCGTTCCCGGGCGCCATCAGAGCAGGGAGGTCTGCGGGGTCGACGAAGTCGACCCCTTCGATCTCGCCTTGGCGCGGGCGGATCGCGGCGATCTGTTCGCTGTCCCATGTGCCGCCGTCGAAGACGTAGATGATCTCGCCGGGAAAGCATGCGGCGGGGTCGAAGCCGGGGGCGGTGGATGGGACCCAGTCCACAGCCAGGGCCCGGCTGATCGGCAGGTGGACGCCGAGTTCCTCCAGGACCTCGCGAGCGGTGGCCCAGGTGGGGGTTTCCTTGGTGTCCACTGCGCCGCCGGGCAGAAGCCGCGACGCGCTCAAGCAGGATGCGGCCGGCTGTGTCGGTGATGAGCACGGACACGCCGGTCCACAGGGTGGCCCGGGAGGCTCCGTACGCGGCGGCCGGCATCCCGGTGCCGTGAGACGCGGGGTCACTGGGCAGTGGAGAGGTCATACGGGCTCCGAATCATCGAGAGGCATACCGGACAGGGCGCGCAGGCGGCGACGCACAAGGACGTGCCACCGGCGGGGGGGCGAGGGAGGGCTGGGCGGTTGCTGATTGCAGGTGAGGGCGAGCCGGGGATGGTGCTTGTCCAGGAGGCGGCCCGGGCCTAGTTCGTCGGTGGTGCGGGGTGCTGGACGGACCGTGAGGTGGGCTGCCGTTGGCCGCGGTCATTCCGCGGGGCGGTCGCCGTGTCGGCAAACGGGGTGAAGTGCGCGGGCGGGTGGTCGATGAGCAGGTCGGGCCGCCAAGCGGCCAGGACTTGGGCGCTGCACTCGAACAGCCCGGACGGCAAGGCGTCCAGAGGCCACCAGCGCCAGCCGGTCACGCTCTCGTCGGGCCGGTCGGCGGGCGTTCCCTGCCAGCTGGTGACGACGGCGGCCACGGTGACACGGACGACCTCGCCGACACGGTCGACGAGCATGCCGAGCAGGCGCACGTCCGCCGGGAGGGCCGTGAGACCGGTCTCCTCGGCGAGCTCGCGCACGACGGCCCCGGACAGTGATTCGCCGGGCTCCACGGTGCCGCCCGGCAACTCGACCGTATGCCGCTCGTGCCGGCCCAGCAGTACGCCGTCCGGCCCGGACAGGATGATGCCGACGCCGAGTGCCGCGTGCGCCACGGGTGGCCGAGTGGTGCGCGGACGGGACGGGACGCGTACGGGGCGGCGAACCTGGAAGAGGCAGTAGGAGGCGTGGTTGTCCTCTTCCGGGGCGTCGAGGACCGTGATGCTCTCCACCCGCAGCCCGTACTGGACCAGCAGGTCCTCCCACAGTTCGGGCGTGAGCACCCACATCTGGACGGACAGTTCCGGGCCGTCGGCCAGCCGCAGGGTCTCCGGCCGCGCCACGAGCGCGGTAGAGGGGCCATTGCCATGGGAGTTGGTGTGCAGAACGGTGAAGCACAGCCTGCCGCCGGGCTTGAGCACCGTACTCAGGGCGGGCAGCAGCCGGTGTGGGTCGATGTAGGGGACGGAGTGGACGGAGTAGATCACGTCGTACGGTGCGGCGGCGTGCAGGTGATCGACGGCGTCCGCGAGCAGCACGTTCAGACCGGGCAGCTGGTCGTAGCGAGTGTGGGCCCGCTCGACCTGTGTGGGTGAGGAGTCCACGGCGTCCACGAGCGCGCGGTGGACGCGGGCGAGATGGGCGGCGTGCCGGGCAGGCCCGCAGCCCAGGTCCAGCACCCGCCGGCCGTCGAGATCACCGAGGATCGCATCCCCCGGACCGGCGCCGCCGGGACCCCAGTCGATCCGCTCGACGTCGGGCAGGGGCGTTCCGCGCTGGGTGTGGTGGTGGCCATAGGCGGTCCACGCCTCGGTGTTGGTCTCCTCGGACGTCATCGCCTCGTCCTCCCGGCCGGTGTCGACATGGCGAAGCCCGGCTGGGGCTGCCCGGTCTCGGGCCCACGGCGTTCGGTCGTCATCACAGTTCCTTCGGGAAGGGGGAAATCCGAGATCGGAATGGAGGCGGGTGCCGCCCCGGCACGTGTCGGGGCGGCACCCGGGCGGTCAGCGGTCTTGTGACAGGGCGAGCAGCCGCGCGAAGGTTCCGCCTCCGGCGGCGAGGTCCTCGTAGGTGCCGTGCTCGGTGATCCGGCCTTCCTCCATCACCACGATCTCGTCAGCGATCCGGGTGTTTTCTAGCCGGTGCGTCACCACGATCGTGATGCGGTCCGCCGCCATGGCTTTGAGCGTCTCGAACGCCCGGTGCTCTCCTTCCGGATCGACCTGGGAGGTCGGCTCGTCCATGATCAGCAGCTCCGGGAGCCGGTGCAGACCCCGGGCGCATGCCACCCGCTGCCACTGTCCGCCGGACAGTTCCACGCCGCTGAAGATCTCCCGGGCCAGGAGGGTGTCGAGCTGGTCGGGCAGGTCCTCGACCGCCTCGCGCAGTCCGACGGCGTCGATCGCCTCCCACACCGGCCCGTCGCCGCCGGGACGGGGCTGGCCGAGGTTGACGTTCTCCCGCAATCGGAGCGGCCACTGCGCGAAGACCTGCGGCACCAGACCGGTCAGCGCCCACACGGTGTCCGGGTCCGCCTCGGTGAGGTCGGTTCCGTTCCAGGTCACGGTGCCCTTGTCGGCCAGGAGGATCCCGGCGAGCAGGCGGGTCAGGGTGGTCTTGCCGGAGCCGTTGACCCCGACCAGTGCCAGGATCTGCCCGCGCTTGAGGGTCAGCGACACCGCGTCGACGGCCGGCTTGTCCTTGCCCGGGTAGCGGTACACCGCCCCCTGGACGCGGACTTCCTCGATGGGCGCCTGCACCGTCAACTCGCCACGGTGCGGGGCCCGTTCCTGCGCCTCGTCGAGGAAGGTGGTCATGTCGCCGAGGTAGAGGCTGGTGTGGAAGACCGCGGCTGCGCTGCGCACCAGCTGGGTCAGCGCGCCCAGGGTGGTGCGCACGGCGAAGACCGCGGTCGCGGCGATCGCCACCGCGATCTGGCCGGTGGCCGCCAGCCAGTACAGCGCTCCCCAGGTGGCCACGAGGAACAGCCCGCCGCACGCCGCCGACCCGAGGTTGATCCGCAGGATCCGGGGCGCCGCGGCCAGCGAGCGGTCGTCCGCCTGCTGCGACAGCGTCCGGTACCAGTACAGCAGGTAGCCGGACATCGAGTTGGCGCGGACCTCGTCCCCGTACTTCGGGCTCGTCGCCCACCAGCGCATCATCCCGCGGGCGTTGCGGTTGGCGATGTTCGCGTAGTGGATGTCGTAGTCCACGCGCGCGGTGAGCACCGAGCCGACGCCGGCCGGGAGCACGGCGAGCAGCAGGAACGGCAGCAGCCGCCAGTCCAGCACCGCCAGGACCCCGCACGCCGTGACCAGCTGGATCAGCGAGGACATCAGCTGCTGGGCGTCGGCCACCATCACGTGGGTGCGGATCACGCCCATCTCGGCGGCTTCCTGACGGTCGTGGAACCCGTCCTCGCTGTAGGTGGCGGCCTCCACCCGGCACACCGAGGAGACCAGCGCCGTGTCGGCCTCCGTGGTCAGCTTCGGGGTGATCCGCCGGTCTCCGTAGGCCGAGACCGCGCTCGCGGTACGCGACAAGGCGGCCATCACCGCGACGAAGATCAGCGACGGCAGCGCCTGGTGCAGCCGCTCCTCAACGGTGCCGTCCCCGAGGAGCGAGCGCATGACCTTCGACGTGGCGGTCAGCTGTCCGGCTGCCGCCAGGCCGACCGTCACCTGGCAGACCAGCAGCAGGACGACCGCCGTCCGGTCGACCGCCCACGACATGCCCGCGATCCTCTTCAGCACCGACGGGATCCGGGCGCACAAGGCGCGGAGCGACACCCCGTCCATGGGGTTGACCGAGTACTGCCCGGTGTACTTGATTTCCGCGGGCGCAGGCGGCGCAACCGTCTTCCCCATGGTGCCGGTCGCGGGTCGTGAGCCCTGAGTGGGCACGGTCGGCCGTGTCATGGTGTGCCCCTGACCGCCGGCACGGTGAGGGTGCTGTACAGCCGCCCGGCGGTGAAACTCTCCAGAACCTTGCGGGTGTAGGGGTGGCAGTCTCGGGGCGGACTTCCGGGATCGATCCACAAGACCGCGCTGTGCTTGCCGGGCTCGGCGTTGTGAGCCTCGCCCTGCCAGCGCTGTGCCGTGAACACCGTCCCGATCACCCGCACCCTGTCCGGGCCTTCGTAGTGCACCAGCTGGCAGAACGCCAGGTCCTCAGGCGCGACGTGGACACCGGTTTCCTCGGCGAGTTCACGCAGCGCCCCCTCGTGTACGAACTCATCGGCCTCCAACTTGCCGCCGACGACCGTGACTTGATTCGGCGACGTATTGGACGTCGCGTTGTGCCGCACCGCCAGGACGCGGCCGTCGTCGCGCACCAGGAGAACCATCACGTTCACCGGACTCGTGTACAGATCGGTCACGCGGCCGGCGCCTCCAGCGGGGCCAGCGTCGCCCGACACGGGGTCGACGATGCCCTGGGCCCTTCCCCCCGGCACGGGAGGAATCGGAGTGGCTGCACTCATGCCCCCCACCTCGGATCCGGGCGTGACACATCCGCGATGCCGGCCGAGGCGCTGTCACACCTCGGCACAAGGGTTCGAGCAGCAGTCGCCCGGATGACCCCGGGCTTTCCAGGGAGGGGAGGGGCGATGGCGAGGGCGGGGTTCATAGTTCCTCCTGAGGATGACCGGACGGCAGAACGGGGGTGCGCCGGTGGCTGGCGCGGACGACGGCTACCGGCACGCATCACCAACAGCTCAGCCTTCAGGCCCGGTTGGGGATGACTGATGATGACCGGGACAACGAGCCGACCACTGCTTTCGAACACGCGTGTTTGAGCCGCGTCCTCGCCCCACGGTTGTGAGGCGAGGACATCGCGCACCCCTGAATTGAGCTGCTGCGAGGGTCTTGGCCGTGGCCGAATCGCCGCGGACACGTACGCTCGCGCCGCGAAACGCGACGGCCCCACAGGACCTGGACAACTGGACCGGGTTGCGGGAGAGGGTCGGTTTGCTGATCACGGCAAGCCGTCCCCGGCGTCGCCACCTGATCGAGGGGTCCTGGCTGTCTGTCATTTGGTGAGCGGCCTCGCAATGGGGCGTATCCGGCCGCCCGATACGTTGACCAGGTCTCTTTCGAAGTCGCAGTCGCCGCGTCGCGCGTTCCTCACGGAGCTGGGATGGATTCCGAGAGTTTCGCAGGATTTTCGGATTGAGGTTCCGGAAGCGACTGCATCGACCAGGGCTTTCTTTATCGGCGCGGCCAAGGGGCGATTCTGTTCCCGAATGGCCTCTCTCAGGATCGTGTCGAACTCGGGGTCTTTCTGTCGCGCCGTTGTAATGGCGGAACGGGACAAGTCAAGGATTGCGCAGGCTTGTCGGAGTGAGGTTCCGGAGGTGACTTTGTCAAGCAGGGCCTGTTTCTCCGATGCGTCCAGCGCTTGAAAGCGTGCCTGGAGCGCGTCCCTGAGGCGGGCGTCGAACGCAGTGTCCTTCTGCCGTGCCGTCGTGACGGCGGTTCTGCTGAGGCCGAGCGCTTCACGGGCATCTTGGAGTTGCGTGCCGCTTCGGACCTTCTCCACCAGGGCCCTTTTGAGGTCCTGGTCCATGGCGGTGACCCGAAGGTCCAGGACAACTCCGCGTCTTTCCAGTTCAGCACGGTGGTCGGCATCCAGTGTCCGCGCTACTCCGTGGCGGTCTTTGACGGTGCCCTGGGCAACGGAGCGAACATAGGAGAGCGTCTGGCCGAGTCGGTAGCCCTCGTCGTCGACGTACTTGACCGGCACGTCGAGGTTTCCGAAGCGCTGGTGGTAGCGGTCGCAGGCTTTGAGCAGTTCCTGTTTTCTTGCGGACTGCGGGTCCCATCGCATCCCCATGTCGTCCAGCGCGTCGATGAGGGGCTGGTGCAGGCGGCCTTCCCGGTAGGAGGCACGCAGCCAACCGAACTGCTGGCCCAAAGGCCGCCCCTCGGCGGTGACATGGCTGTCGGGCACGTCGAGGTTGCCGTTTTCCCGGTGGTAGGCGCGGGCATCGCTGAGCAGCTGCTGCCGGCGGGCATCCATCGGATCCCACTCCATGCCGAGGCGGTCCAGGGCGTCGATGCGGTCCTGGGACACCCGGCCCGTGCGCCGTTGCCGGCGCACGGTCACCAGCCATGAGTCCAGTCTGCGACCACTGGCGCCGGGGTGATTCTCCGGCACACGCAGGTGGCCGTGCTCCCGGTGGAAGGCAACGGCGTCCGCGTACCTCTCCCACCAGGAAGAGGTGGAGTTGCGTACCGTCAGCAGGCGCAGCTGGTGGAGGATCCGGTCGGATGTGCCGTCCGGCAGATGGAACGTGATCCTTTCCGGTACGCCGGGCGCCTCGGGCTCCGGCAGTCCGGAGTCCCCGGCGTCCTTTCTGGCCGCCGCGCGCAGCGACCGGTTCACGCGCTCCTGGTCCAGTTCACCGGCCAGGACGTCGTCGTGGGCTCTGAGGGCACGTACGACCTCGAAGAGAGCTTCGAAATCACCCGCGTCGAGTTCGCCGTCGACCTCTGCGGTCTCGTCCGGAACGATGACCGGCACGATGATCGTGGCGATGGAGGCAGTGTGACGGCTTCGCCGCATGGCCCGGCCCACGGCCTGGGCCACCTTGGCCGCGGACCGGGACGGGTGGGTGAACACGATGGTGTCCACCGCCGGAACGTCAACGCCTTCGGTCAGGCACTGGGCGTTGGAGACGACCGTCCAACCGCCGGCGGGCGGCTGTGCCAGCCACGCCATGATCTCCTCCCGCTGAGCGGTGTCCATCGCCCCGCTGATGTGGGTGGCGTGCACCCTGCCCGTCGGCTGCTTGACGGCTTGCAGGCGGGCGATGGTGGCGGGAAGGGTACGTGCGAAGTCGGCGGCCTGCTGCACCCGGGGGTGGAAGCTGATGGCACGCTCAGTACCGTACGAACTACGGGCGTGTGCCAGTGCCGCCTGCGCGACGACGGTTCGCAGAGCGATCTCACCGTCGACGTAGTCGGATGCGGTGTCGGCCAGCAATGCGCGTGCCTCGGCGTCGCCGATGCCCAGCACCACCAGCCGATAGTCCTTCAGGTACCCCTCGGCGATCCCGCGGGCGAACGGGTACCGGAACAGCACCGGCCCGAACAGCTCCTCGTCCCTCCAGGTCAACGCCCCCTCCGCCTGGCCGCCCGTCACATCCGGCGTCGCTGTCATCACCAGTCGGCGCCGGTGCGGCAGGAACGTCGCGTCGGTGACGATCCGACGACGGGTGGCATCGCGCTTGCCGAACAGATGGTGCCCCTCGTCGCAGACCAGCAGGTCGACCTCGATGCCCCGCTGCCGCAGACCTTCACCGACCCGGGCGGCCGACATGTAGGTCCCGAAGATCACCCGGCGTCCGCCACCGCTCAGCCAGGAAGCGATCATGTCCGGGTCAGTACTGACCGGCACCCAGAAATCCTTGGTCCGTACCGGGGCATCGGAGACCTTCTCGTCCGAGCAGACTGCCATCGCACGGAATTCGACCATGCAGGCGTCCTGCCACTCACGCAGAATCTGCGCAACCAGAGCCAGAGACGGAGCCAGCACCACGATCAGTCCATCCCCCTGGACCAGTTCCTCCGCCGCGCGCAGCGCCATGAAGGTCTTTCCGGACCCGCACGCCGCGTGCAACTGTCCCCGAGTCCCTTTCGTCAGCCCGGTGACGATCGCGTGGTGCACCTCCTCCTGATACGGACGCATCGAGGGAAGGCGATGTGGGGCGGCACGACGAGGCGTGTCAGAGTCGGTCAACCCGGTCACTGATGATCCTTCTGTGTGGGTGCGGCTGGTATCGGCTCGGCGCCCTACTGGGCAGAGCCCAGCAAAGGCACTGATGGACAGAGTTACGGCGATGCCCGGCGCCGCCATGCAGGTACCGGGCGTAGGCAGGCGTCTGTGCAGAGGTGCAGGGGATTGGTTCAGCGAGCCGCGGCCAGGATGGTGCCGAACGTCGGAAGGTCGAACCGCACGATGACCAGGCCGTGATCGGTTATCTCGGATACTTCGGAGGTGGCCACGATCTCGACGCTTTTCAGGGCCGGGGTGAGGTCGGGTGTGCCGTAGGCGATGTCGATGCGCTGTGCGTGCCCCTGGTCCGTGCGCTGCAGACTCGCCGTCGGCCTCAGGGCCGTGGGCTGACGTAGGGCGGTGGCCGCGTGCAGGGCGAGATCGGTGAAGACTTCCTTGCCGCCGGTCAGGATCTCGTCCGGCACGGTGTCCGAGACCCGGATGCCGTCGCGCTCGATGGTGCGCTGCTCATAGTGCACGCGGTCTTCGACCTGCTCCCAGTCGGGCAGGGCGGTGACGTAGCCGTCCAGGTGGGGGTGGCGGGCGGCGGCTTCGCTGTCGTGGTGGGGGTAGCTGTTGGCGTCGAGCTCCATAAGCACGCTCTGGCCGTGGTCGGCGAGAGCCGTCAGCCTCCTGGCTTCCGTCGCCCGGGTCGCGGGATCGAAGTGGCACAGATGCCCTGAGGCGATGTTGAAGGGCCTGGATGTGCGGTGCCGTCGCAGACGGACCCTGACGTGGCGGAAGGACTTCCAGGGCCCTTCGTGCTCGAAATCGTTGTCGATGAGGAAGACGTCGGGGTCGACCATCACGCCCACCGGGTTGCGGCTTCGTCCCTCCTTCGGGGATGACATGTAGGGGATGAGCCCGCCGAGGGCGTTCGCCTCGGCATGCAGTTCGCTGCGGCCGTTCTCCCAGGCACCGGTCAGTTCCTGGCGCCACACAATGTGTGGCTTGTAGGACGCGAGGAGGGTACGGGCGGCATCACGGTGGTCCTCCGTTCCCGTACGCCCGCGGCCGTTGTGCTGGATGTTCCATCCCGCTGCAACCAGCTCGTCCTTGTCGGCGGCTAACGCCATGTCTGTCTCCTCCTTGATCGTGGGTGAGCCTCTCGCGCCTGCGGCCTCTGCCCGCGCTCAGAGCGGTGGATGAGCTGGGGCATGTGGGCCAGGCGGTGAGGGTGCGGGTTCATGCATCGGGTTTCTGCCGGATCACGCGCGGCTGCGCCGCTCCTGGGTGCTCTGTATGCCGAGTTCGAGGAGCGGTTTCTGTCACGTCGGTGCCCGGTCAGCCCGTTTCCGCAGTGCGCGGCGGCGAGTTGGCTGGAGGAGCCGTATCGAGGCGCCGGGCCAGCAGGCGAGCCTGGCCGACGGTGAGCACGAAGGTCACCTGGTCGGGTTCGTGGGTGCATCCGGGTATCGCCTCGACCTTGACCGGGGAGCCGGTGATACCGATGGCGAGCCAGGTCAGCCTGTCGGCCAAGCGGCGAAGATGCCGGTTGCGGGACAGATCGAGGCCGTCGCTGATGCCGATGGCGCCGAGCAGGCCGGCGAAGAGTTCCGCGGTGTCCAGGTCGGCGCAGTTCCACAGGGTGAGGGTGACGACATCGGCGTCGTGGACGTCGGCCGCGTGGGCAAGGCCGTGCCCGGTCAGGATTTCGCGCAGGGTGATGGCCGTGGTCTGTGCGCGGATGTGTGGTTGGAGCAGTACGGCGATCAGCCGCTGGACGGCGGCGGCGCTGGACAGGTCGAAGACGATGTTGTCCGCATCGTCGAGCCGGGCATGGGCGGGAGCGACGGCCTCCCGTTCAAGCCAGTCCGCTGCCAGGGGAGCTGAGGAGCCGAAGGGGAACCTGGTGCTGAGCAGGGTGGCGGACACCAGGGCATCGCCGACCCCGGTCTCGACACGGGCCGCGAAGCCGGCATCCTCGAATGCCTGGTCCAGGAGCAGGCGCAGACTTGCGGACTCGGCGGGCTCGGCGATCGGCAGGCCGTCCAGGGGATGGGGCGGCAGCGGAGTCGAATCGGGCATTGGAGCGTGATGTCCTTCCTGGTGCGGATGAGACGGTGTGTGTCGGGTGCGGGCGGGCCAGATCGGGACGCGGAGGATGAGCACGACACCGGCACGCGAACGGTCCGGCAGGCGATGACGGAGGCTGAGCGCAAGTCCTCATCCGGTCGGAGCCTTCTTGCTGTCAACGGCGGCGACGGTCTCGGGGGTAGACAGGCGGCCTGTCACCGCACGCAGGGCACCTGCGAGACGCGCGTATGTCTCGGCGTCGTCCTGCGGGTTCGCGTGCCACAGGTCCTCGGCGGCGGCCAGGACGGCGAAGTCGCCCAGCAGCCGTCTTTCCAACGCCTCCAAGGGCCGGCCGTACCCTCGGGTGAAGGCGCCCTGCAGAGTGGGGTGGTCAGCCCATAGCAGCGACGGACGGGCGAAGTCGATCACGGCGGCCATCACGTGCGAGCGTTCGAACCCGGTCAGGGCCAGAGACCGTGTCGCCCGCTGCCACCGCCAGGCGCCGACGCCGTACGAGCCGTGGCAGAAGCCGACCGGCAGCTGTGGCACCGCCTCGCGCAGGACGGCCAGGCGGTGCCGGATGCCCGCACGGTGCCCAGCCAGCACCGGGAAATCGATCCGTTCCAGTACACGGTCGACGTAGTCGACGTACCGCAGGGTGTTCTCGGCAGCCTGAGCATGCCGATCGCGGGCTCCGAGTGTGCTCTCGTGAAGGATGCGCAGCAGCTGCCCAGCCTGCTCCTGCACGGATTCGCTGAGCTGAAGGCCCCTGTCGGGCGCGTCATCCACGCGTTCGCCGCGTGGCTGCCGCGTCAGTAGCGCTCGCAGCCCGGGGTCGAACCCGAGCAGGCGTGGTGCCTGTCCGGCCCTCAGCCGGCCGATAGCGTGCCGGTGCGCGGACACCTCGCGATGGAGGTCGCCGTGGGTCCGGGGAACCCGCAACTCGACGATCCCTTCCGGCGAGGACATCCGCCAACAGCGGGCACCGGAACTGTCGTTGGGCAGCGCCCAAGTCGGATGGAGTCCCACAAGATTGTTGACCCAGATGGCCAGCTCCGGCGGGAACGGCGCCGGGCCCCCTCGTGATCCCGTAACTCGCACCTCGCCTCGGCCTGCTCCGGTCGGGTCGGGTGCCCGGACAGCTAGGACGCTGCTGGCCGGGCTCCGGCGGGCGGATTCCGCCGACGGCAGCGGCGGCGTGGAGTGCAGAAGGACGCCGGTGCCCGAAGTCGTCACGTGGAACGGAGGCAGGCCGGACAGTGCTGTGGCGGGGAAGCGCGGAGAGACGGCACGACATGCCACCGCCTCCACCAGTACGGCGTGAGCCGCAAGTTGGCACAGATTGTCTGCGCCGAACTCGAAGGTGAGCCGCGCAATGGCGGTGTTCACGGAGTCGACGTCGCAGTGGAGCCGGGCCGCGATGCGCGATGCACTCAATCCGGCGACGATCAGATCGAGGACGGCCTGATCGTCCTCGGACACGTGAGGCGGAATGCCGGGCACACCGGGCAGGCGCTCGCAGGTGACCAGGCCGTACACGGCGCCGAGAGCCGCGAGATGCTGTCGGCTGTCTGCCGCGAGCACGTGGCGCAGTCGCCGCGTTCGCGTGTCGATCTTAGTGACGCTGTTGAAGGTGGCTCCGGCGATGTCGATGCGGCGTTGTCCGGCCGCGATCAGACGCAGGATCGTCAGGTCCTCCTCCTTCAGGAGAACCGGCGCACCGGCGGGCGTCGCCACGGTCGTGGCGCCGGCCGGATCGGCAGGCAGGTCGTTGCGGTGTTCGCAGGCTAGGGTCATGAGTTTGCTGTCGGCGCTCTCGGTGCGGTCAGTCGGCATGCGTGAGGAAAGGGGGGCCAGCTCCGCCCGCGACGGGGGGCGCGGACGGAACTGGCGGTCCTGGCGCCGGACGGCTCCGGCGGGGTGCTGTATGGCGGCGGAGCAGTTGCCGGGCGAGCGCGGCGAACAGCGTTGCCGATGTCAGGGGAGCGCCTGCCAACGCGATCCGGTGAAGCTGGACGGCGGCCCCCGCCTCGCCGGTGCCATCGCAGCGGCGCTACTCCGGTGCTGAGGGCAGCTTGAGGCGACTTCTCGGTCTGAAGACTGAGGCGTTGACGTGGCTGCCCGGGGCGGTACAACTCTGGCCGAAGGTCCTGATCGCTGCTACGCGGCAGTGGGATCGTTCGGCGGTCGTTTGAGCGAAACGCTGCCCAGGAGAGCCTGACAAACCACTACTTTCCGCCTCGCCAGGAGTGCAGCGAGATCCGCCCGCCGGGCGAAACGACACTTGAACGATTCAACGATGGTGGTGCAACGAAGGCGATAAATCGTCACGGTGGTAGCGCGGTATCACCAACGGGGCCCGGATGAGCGGCGCCGACCTGCGTGGACCGTGTCCGCCCGGGCCGGTCGCCGGTTCGGCGGGCATCGTGGGAACGGTAGTCGGCCCCCTGAGGCCGTGGCCGACGTACACCGTCGTACGTGCGGGCTGCGGCCGTCGGGGCCTGTCGAGGGAGGGCGTTGGTGTTCGGTCGCGTCACCACGGAGCGCCACGATCAGCTGCGGGCTGAGGTCCGGGCTTTCGCCGAGGCCGAAGTGCTGCCTCGAATACCTGTGTGGGAGCAGACCCGGAGCGTCGATGACGAGCTGATCCGGGAGGCTGCCCGGCGAGGATGGATCGGCGTGACCGTCGATCCGGCTTACCGAGGGATGGGCGCGGGCTATCTCGCGAAGACGATCCTCATCGAGGAACTCGCCCGTGCCTGCGGGGCGATGGGAGCCGCGGTCCAGGCGTCACTGATCCCGGTCGCCATGATCATCAACTACGGCAGTGCAGAGCAGAAGGCCCGCTGGCTCCCGGCTATCTGCCGAGGAGAGTGCCTTCCCACGATCGCGGTCACCGAGCGGGTCTCAGGCAGCCAGATCGCGGGAATCCAGGGGCGGGCCCGCCGGAGACGGGGCGGGTGGCTGCTGAACGCGGAGAAGGCGCACGTGGGCAACAGCCACGTCGGCGACCTGCACTGCGTGGTCGTACGAACTGGTTCGGGGCGAGGCGACCTGTCGGCGTTCCTCGTGGAGAAGGAGCGCGACGGCGTCTCCCTACGCCCTCAGGTGCCGGCCCTCGGGCTGAACGGGTTCTCCTTCGGCACCGTGGTCATGGAGAACGTCTGGGTGCCGGAGGAGAACCTGCTGGGGAGGGCGGGCGAAGGCGAGGACGTGGCCGACTCCTCCAGCGTCCTGTACGGGAGGGCGAATCTGGCCGCAGTTTCACTCGGTGTGCACCGGGCGACTGTCGAGGAGAGCCTGCGCTTCGCCGACGAGATCGAGCGCTACGGCCATCCCCTGAGCCAGCTGAGTACCGTGGAGCAGCGGCTGGGGCAGATGGTGGCCAACCTGGAGACGGCAGGGACCCTCGCCTATGCAGCGGCCGACATGCAGGATCGCGGCCTGGCCTGCGACGGTCCGCTGATGACGGCGAAGCTGATGAACTACGAACTCGGCGTGAAGTCAGCGCGGTTGGCCATGGAGGTGCACGCCGCGTGCGGGCTGTTCACCGACCGGCCGCTGGAGCGGTTCTTCCGCGATGCCCAGCCGATTTTCGCGCCGGCCGGGACCTCTGACGTCCAGCGGTTGCGGCTGGCACGCCTGGCGCGGGGTGCGACAGCGGGAGCGCAGTGGTCCCAGCGGTTCGCTGCCCCCGCGCCCTCGTGAATCAGGACAGCGCGTCGATGCGCCGGTCGAGGAGGTACTGGCCCTGCGCCCCGCGCTCCTTCATGTAGGCGAGCATCCGTCGGCCGTCTTCCATCGGGCGGAGATCACGGCCGACGACGCAGATCGTCATGAGGGGGATCCCCATCTCCTTGTCCATCAGCCGGATACCCATGTACGTGCGGATCCCGACCAGGTCGACGACATCGTTGCCCGCGAAGTCAGGCTTCATGCAGACGTCGGGAAGGATCAGGGCTTTCGTCCGGTCCAGCGTCTCGGGGCAGTAGCCGTGTTCCAGCGGCATGACCCGTCCCACGGCGGCGGCCAGGGCCTCGGCCTCGGCGACGGAGCCGAGTTCGTCTGCTGTGGGCAGGTGTATGCCGGTGAAGAACTGCCGGTCCGAAATCGCGTTGGACATCGCCAGCGCCCCGGGGATCCCTGAATCACGGGCCAGGCTCTTGGTGAAGCGGTCGAACTCCTCGTCGGGACGGTCGGCGAGGGCGAGCTGGTACAGCCGTGCCATCCGATGCGGAGTCTGGGCGTGCAGGGTGCGCTGGGTACGCGTGAGGTCAGACATGCTGTCTCCGGTCGAGGGAAGGAGGTGAGTGGCGTGCGCGGACGGCGATCGTGTGCGCGTGCTTGACCAGGGTGATCAGCACATGGCGGGCTGAACGGGAGTCACGGGCGTCGCACCCGACGACGGGTGTGCCTGCCTGAAGGCGCAGTGCCGTGTGAACCCAATCGAGCGGGTAGCGATCAGCGCCCTCGAACAGGTTGACGGCGACGATGAAGGGCAGACCCAGCCTCAGGAAGTAGTTGATGGAGTCGAAGCAGTCCTCCAGGCGACGGGTGTCGGCCAGGACGACAGCGCCTATGGCACCTTCGACGATGTCGTTCCACATGAACTGGTAGCGCTCCTGGCCCGGGGTGCCGAAGAGGTAGAGGGCCAAGTCGTCATAGAGGCTGATGCGGCCGAAGTCGAAGGCCACCGTGGTGGTGGTTTTGGCCTCCACGCCGTCGATCTTGTCCGTGCCGATCGCGGCCTCGGTCAGCTGTTCATCGGTCGAGATCGGCTCGATCTCGCTCGTCGTACCGATGAGAGTGGTCTTGCCCGCGCCGAAACCGCCGGCTATGACGACTTTCAACTGGCTTAGCGGCTGGTCAGAGGGCTTCGAGACCTGCAAGGACCCTCCTCAAGGTGTCCGGGTCTTTGGCGTCGGCTTGTTGGGCCGGGATTTCCATCAGGAACTTCTCGGTGATCAGGTCGGCGACGAGGACCTTGACAGCCTGCACCGGCAGTCGCATCCGTCCGGCGATCTCGGTGATCGTGAGTTTGGTCCGGCACAGCGCGAAGGCGTCCGAGCGTTCCGGCGCCCCCTGGGGCGGATGCGGGGCGGTGCGGCACGCCTTGACCAGCGTGGTGCGCTCCAGGTCCAGGCGTGGGCGGGTGCGGCCTTCATTGACGGTGTACGGACGCAGCCTGGGCGGACCGCTGCCGGAGAGATGGGGAGCGTGCTCGGGGGACGGCATCAGCCGGCCACGGCGGTCCGTACCGGGGTAGCCAGGATCGGCGCGGCCCGAGTGGCCAGCATCCGCATCTCGTAGCCGACCACGCTCACGTCGATGCCCTTCGTGCCGAGTACCGCCAGCACGCTGTTGGCGCCTACCCGCGCGGCGAACATCATTCCGGCATCGGTCTCCATGATCACCTGGATTCCCATGCCGCCCTTGATATCCGGCAGGAGCGAATTCACTTGGCCGCAGAGTGAGAAGGCGCCGGTTGCGAGCGCACCCAGCCTGTCCGAGTCGTCCTTGCCGAGTCCGTAGTAGTGCTTGAGCATGCCGTCCGAGGACGACACCGTGGCGGCGGTCGCCGAGGGCACGCGGTCGACGAGGTCGGAGAGCAGCCAGTCCAGGCCGCCGTTGCCGTCGGTCGAGGTGTCCGAGGTCACTGTGATCTTCTCCTTGGATCAAAGGGTGGGGGGTCAGCTGGCGGGAGCAGGGTGTTCCGGTTGCTCGCCTTCATCCGGCGCCGAGTGCCATCCGCTCGTGAATTGCGCGGCCAGCTGCCAGTTGTGTTCGGTCGGAGGCGCGTCGTGCCGCGCAGCGCCGGCTGGGGAGGGTTCCGGCGGTTCGGCCGTCTCGGGGGCCGATAGATCGTCGGGGCGTACGGGAAGTGGACGCAACGCCCTGGCTCCGCTGTGCGTACCGCTGTCGACGAGGTACAGGGTGGCCGTCTCCGCGGGACCCGGTACCACATCTCCAGGTGCGTGGCGGGCGGGCCGGTCCGCCGACGTGGGCGGGTGGGCGGCAGAGTCCTGACCGGCTGAGGCCGTGGAGTGCTGGCCAGCAGGCGCTGTGGCTTGCGGTCGGAATGCGGGGCTACGGGGCACCGGCGTGCGAGAGGCTTGCCGCTGCAGCTCGGAGACCTCCAGGTGGCCGTCCTCCAAGAGCTTGCGTGGCACGATTACCGCTGCCTGTATGCCGCCGTACATGTTCTTCCGCAGCTGGACGGTGACGCCGTAGCGGCGGGCGAGGGATGCGACGACGAACAGTCCGTTCTGGCCCGCCGTGATCAACTGCGCGCCGACGTCCGAGTGTTCGTGGTCGGCGAGCAAGGCGTTCATCTCGGTGAGCGTCTCGGGCTCCATGCTCACGCCCTTGTCGTCGATCTCGACCAGCAGCCCGGAAGGAACGAGTGAGGCGTTCACGTCCACCCGGGTGGACGGATTGGAGAAGGCGGTCGCGTTCTCCAACAGCTCGGCCAGCAGGTGGGTCACCGAGGCCACGGCATAGCCGGGAAGGTGGGCGACCGGAGCCGTGACCACCTTGGCCCGCGTGTAGGCGTGGATCTCCTGGATGCTCAGCCGGAGCACGGCCTTGATGGACTGAGGGCCCTCGGCACGCGACGACGGCACACCGCCCATCACCGCCATGCTCTCTGCTGCCCGCTTGATGCGGGTGATGTCGTGATCCACGCTGTACAGGGCTGCCAGATGGTCGGGCTCCTCGACGTCCCGCTCCACATCGTCCAGCTTTGCCAGTGCCGCGTTGCCCAGGCTCTTGAGCCGATCGGAGAAGTTGACGAAGACCTGCACACGCTGGCCCGCGGCCTGCGCCATGGCGTCCCCCACCACTGCCCGGTAGGCATGCAGGTCACGCGCCAGCTGGGCGAACGGGTGGTCGCCCTCAATGGCAGACACGGTAGCGGCCACGACGGGACGCTGCCCCCTCTGCAACCGGACCGCCCCGAGGCGGGCCTCCTCGCCACCTGCGGCTACTTGTTTGTCCAGGTACTCCAGCCACTCCGCGACGAGCTGGGTTTCTCCGTCGACTCCCCTGGCAACGGTGGACGCGCGGTAGCAAGCCGCCACGAGTGCGATGGTGCTAGCTGCTGCGAGTCCCGCGATCACCAAGGTGACTGCCTGCGGGGAGGAGGGCTCCCCGCTGATGTACAGGCCGGCGACCACCGTCAGCAGGAGCACGGAGCCCGTAGGAGCGATCGCCAGCCAGATCAACCGACGGCGCAGCTCCCGGGCTCCCGGGGCTGGATCCTTGCGAATCCGGCGGTGCCGGACTTCCTTGCGTACCGGGCCCGGCAAATCGGCAGCGGGCGAGGTGAATGCAGACATCGATGTCCTCGAAACGACAGGATGGATTGAGCTCCGGCTCGGTGCCGACGCATTGCTGACCAGCCCGATGCCGAGGAAGCTCTCTGCCGTGCACCGGACTTGCTGACGGCATCAAAGTGCCGACCGGGCAGGGTCCGGCGGACGACACTTGGACGCCGCCACGCCGCCGAGACCCGAACGACATGTCTCCTCGGCAACAGCCAAATGGCCCCGCAGGAAAGCCTGTTCCCAACGGCATCAGGAGTAACGAAGAGCCTGCTCGATTCAACCGGTCGTCGCTACACCTGGAGCAGTCGTTCATGAGTCGTTTCAAGGTGCACGTGGACGCCCGACGGGGCCGGATTCGGGCTTTCCGAATAAATCGGCGTGTCGGATGAGAGTGAGATGGCCGGGACGACACGGCAACGATGCGGATGTGGTGCCGGAGTTGCTCACCCGGCTGGGCGGAAGTGTCCTTCGGGCCGGGTGACTCCCGCGAGGACGGGAGCAGGGCGTGTGTCGGCGGTGGCGCTTGATTGCTGGGCCTGCTCGGAGTGTTCTGTGCTTCGCTGCTGTCGTCGAGGCGCCCGATGTCCGTACATCCCTGTTCCGGGGCGCAGATTCAACCGAGGGCTGTGCAGGTGAGGGGCGGTCAGCAAGCTGCTGCGTACGACGGCGACGAGAGTGCACGATCAACCGGTGAACCGCTCCGGGTCTGATGGAGGCTCCACCGATCCCGGAGCGGTTCACCGATGTGGAGTACGCCGCGCTTGTTCCTGGTGCAGGGGGCGCCGTACACATCGTTGGCTCTGTTGGTGCCGAGTGGTGCCGAGTGGTGCCGAGTGGTGCCGTGGGTCCTGGTGGGGCTTGGGCTTCAGGAGGTGAGGTCGAACTCTCCGATAAAGCGCAGTACCCGGTCGATTTCCGCTGTGTGGATCAGGCGGCTTCGTGCCCGCAGCAGGCCGGCGGTGCCGCATGAACCGAGTTCGCGGCAGCGCTCGATCAATTGGGTCCAGTCCGGGCCGAGGCCGAGGTAGTCGGCGAACGCGTGTATCCGCTCGGCGGGCGTGGCCCCGTCGGCGATAGTGCCTGTCTGGGCATGCTTGATCGCCTGGGTGAAGGCGTCGGTCGCAGCCGTGCCCTCGATGCTTTCCACGTTCCATACGGCGTCGGCGCCGAGCCAGTCGGCCACAATGACCCGCCGGTCCGAGGTTAGGTGGAATTCCGGGAGCCGAGCGTAGTCCTCTTGTGTGCAGACCCAGACGGTCAGGCCGTACGACTCCATCAACGCGACCATGAGAAGCAGCAGCAGCCGTTCATACGGCTCGCTGCCGTGCACGGCAGATTCGGGCACGCACAGCGCGCATCCTGGTGTGCCTTCGAGTCCCGCGGAGCGGTCACGCATGAACTGAAGAACACGCTGGCGCTCGCGGAACAGGAGCCATCCTGCGGCTTGTTCCCCGAATTGGGCCCGCGACCACATGACAGGACTTACATCGCGGATATTCAGATGCCGCTCGACGAACGCAGCGCAGGCATGCGACCCAAGCCACAGGGATCCCACCTGAGAAAGATCCGAATAGGCAGTTCGGGCCGCAGCTGAGCGGCCTTGCTCAAGATGGAAGTCGAGCCGTTGCTGCTCGCGGTAGAGAGCACCGTCATCCGCGAGGAGACTGTCGTCCAGGTTCAAGCACGCCCACAGCAGAGCGTAGGTCAACTCATCGAGCCGGTACGGCATGGGAATCGGTAGCCGCTGCACAGGCATCGCAAGCTGACGGCGTGCGTGCGCCGCATCCAACGCATAGAGATCGTCCGCTCCTTGGGCACCGAGGGATCCAAGGAGCAAGGCCCGGCGCGTGGACCGAGTGAAGTACCTCAGGTGCTCAAGGTCCTCTGCACCAATCACTACCGAGCCGGGCTGGAGGGCTGCCTCGTACATTTGGACCGCGACAGACGTCCCATCCAGGATCCGCAGGCCGTCCATGTGCCACACCCCGCCAGCTCCTGGCGCAGGTGCCGCGATGGACAGGAACGAGGTGTCGAACCTGATGTCCAGCCGGTGCGCGGCAGCGAGGGAGGCGTCATGGGGGCTTCTGGCGAGCACCAACTCCCGCTCCGGTGCCGGACCGAGAAGCTCCTTCACGCTGTGCCCGAACCAGAACTCCATGACAGTGGCCGTGTCACCGCGCGGTTCCTGCGTACCGGCCAACCACCGCCCGTACGTGGTCTTGGTGACACTCTTCACCCTGGCCAGGCGCGGATTCTCATAGTGCTTGGCCGCCCTGGCTCCAGCACTGGCAAGCTGCGTCACGAATACCTCGTAGCGCCGCCACCCTCGCTTGTCGAGGATGGCATCGAGGAGCGTCGGGTGACGCATGAATTTCCTTTCACTGCGCGAGGGTGAAACCATCGCCTTGGTCGAGGTCCTGAGTTCGCCATCGCGGAGAGCGGGGCATCCGGTGACCGGGCGGTTCTCGCTCTCCTCCGGGTGGAGTCAACCCGGCAGGGCGGGCGGTCCCGTGGTCCCTCGACAATTCAGGCTGTGATCAATACCGGGATGCACCTACTGCTGCACGGTGACCTGGTGGGAGGCGAGCTTGGGGGCCGGATCAGGGTCGTGCGCACGGCTGCGCAGGATGGTGAGAGCCCGTGCGAGATCCTCGGGCGTGTCAACGGCTATGCCCGCATCTGCGACCCGAAGCATCCGAACGCCGTGCCCGTGCTCGATGAAGCGGAGCATCTCCACGCCCTCGGTTTGCTCCAGCGGTCCCTGTGAGAGCTGCCGAAACTGCCGGAGAGCCTCACCGGTGAAGCCGTACAGTCCCAGCTGCCGCAGATACATTGGGCGGGCCGCTCGCGGATAGGGGATCGGCTGGCGCGAGAACATCAGGGCGTCTCCCCCTGTTGTCACCACGACCTTCACGACGTTGTGGTCCAGAACGGCGCCGGCGTCGCCCAGTTCCGTGTAGGCGTTGACCGCAAGGGTGCCGGCCGCGAGATGGTGCAGCGCCTCCGAGACGGCATCGATCGCAGCCGGCATGATGAACGGCTCGTCGCCCTGAACGTTGATATAGCCGTCAGCGGGCACGCGCTGGGCGCACTCAGCGACACGGTCGGTGCCGGTGAGGTGCTCCCCGGTGCGCATGCACTCGATCCCCAGACGGTGGCAAGCGGCCTCAATGCGTTCGTCGTCCGTCGCGACCAGCACACCGTCCAGACGCGTGGCCTCCAGACAGCGCTGGTACACATGCCACAGCAGAGGCTTGTCCCCGAGCAGGGCCAGCGGCTTGCCGGGGAAGCGCGAGGCCCCCCACCGACAGGGGATGACCGCTACGTGGCGGCGTACGGTGCGCGATTGTGCTGGTGAAGCATCAGACATGGCAAACCCCCGGATGGTCGGCGTGTCAGGAACGCGCAGGGCGCGCAAGGAGCGCCAGCTTGGCGCGTACGGTCGGGGCGGCGGTCTCCTGGAAGGACCGCCAGTCGTAGCCGCTGACTTCCTCGGTCTGGAGCGTCACCACGTGTGGCGCGGTAAGCCGGAAGACGAAGCGGAAGTCGACGTGCTGGTGTGCCGGTTCGCCTTTGGCGGGGTTGGCGTCGATGCCGTGCACGTCGATGTCCAGCGGAACCGCCTCGAACCCGGGGAGCGGGGTGACCGCGGCTTGGGGGATCCCGGCCTCCTCGCGGAGTTCGCGGAGGGCGGCGTGGACGAGGTCCTGGTCGTCTTTCTCGACGTGTCCGCCGGGTGCGAGGTACTTGCCGGTCGCGTTGTGATGGATGTGGAGCACGCGGTCGGTGGCGTCGAGGACGATGGCACTGCAGGTGACGTGAGCAGGGAAGGTCCTGCGGTGCGTGGGATCCTGCGTGTCGTCCAGAGCGGTGAACAGCGAGTCGAGAAGCGACTGTTCACCGGGGTGGCGGCTGAGGTACGCCTGGGCGGTGGCGCGGATGTGGTCGGGGGACGGCGGCATGGGGTTCACCTGTCGAAGTGGTCGAGCCAGATACCGGCGATGGCCTGGCGGTCGGTGGTGGGCATGGTGTGCAGGCCGGGCTGGAAATGGCCGTGGCTGAGGGCGGCGGTGGCGGCGAGGATCTCGGCCTGGACGAGGTGGATGTAGCTGCCGACAGCGGCTCCGTGGACGAAGTTGACGGCGCCGCCGTCGGCGAGCACGTAGAAGTAGTGGCCGGTGATCTCGTAGCGCGTCAGCTGCTCTCCCACCGGGATGCGCTGGTAGAGCTCGTGGAGGGGTGCGAGTTCCAGCTCGTCCTCCGACGAGGTCACCGATGCGAGGTAGGCGCCGTTGCGCAGGGCCTCGAAGTCGCGCTGGCGCAGGGCGAGGTTCCCGGTGGCGCACAGGACGAGTTCGGCGTCCCGGACCGCCTCGGCGGTGGTCGCGGTCGTCCGGAAACCGTGCGAGTGCGCCTGCACGCGCCGTATGGGGTCCTTGTCGTAGACGGTGACCCGCAGGTCGTGCCCGCGCAGGGTCTGCGCGATGGAGCGGCCCACCTTGCCGAAGCCCAGGACGCAGGCGTTGCGGCTGGTCAGGATGTCGCCGCGGGCACGGACCAGCGCGTCGGTGGAGAAGACGATGGACCGGCCCACGAGATGGTCCTCGCAGTCCTTCAGCGGTGAACGGGCCACCGAGATGACAGGGCACTCCAGTTGGTCGAGTGCCGCGTACCGCTGGTGCCCGTTCTCCGTGTCCTCCACCACGCCCAGGATGCGGCCGGAGAACTTCTCGACGAGCGTGCCGAGGGAGGGGGCGAAGTAGCCTCCGATGTCCGCCAGGACGAGGTCCTGCCCGGCCGCGGCCTCCTCGATGTAGTCCAGCGCACGGGTCGAGTCGGCGAACAGCTCCCGGCTGAGGTCGTGGACGGGGTAGAGACCCTGGACCGCTTCGAGCGTGGGCTGGTCGATGGACTTGGGCTTGGGCAGCACGGCGGCGATCGTCGAGGCGGCTGCCATCGCGCGCAGGAACGCCGGCCGCTCGGAGAGCAGGTGCGTGACGATGAGCGAGGTGACCTGACCGGCGGCGGGGAACCTCTCGGTGACATGCCGGAAGAAGGCGTCGAGCCGCGCTCGCTCAGGACTCTCCACAGCAACTCCCTTCAGGCTAACGCCGGTTAGGCGGCTCGGCCGTACACGGCGGGTTCGGAGGCGAGGAATTCCATGTGGGCGCGCATGCCGGTGGGAAGGTCGACCTGGGGCTTCCAGCCCAGGACCTCGTGGGCGCGGCCGGGGTGGGCGCGGGTGATGAGGACGTCGCCGTGGCGGGGGCTTTCGTGGCGCAGGTTGATGTCGCGGCCGGTCAGGCTGTTCGCGATGCCGATGACTTCGAGGAGGGAGGCGTTGGAGCCGCCTCCCACGTTGATCACTCCCTGGACGTCGGGTGTGGTGGCCGCGGCGATGGTCGCGGCGACGGCGTCGTCGATGTAGGTGAAGTCCCGGCGCTGGTGGCCGTCCCCGTACAGGCGCAGCGGCTGTCCGGTCAGCGCGGCCAGCAGGGCGCGGTGAGTGAACATGTCGGTGCGCTGGCGGGGGCCGTAGACGGTGAAGTAGCGCAGGGCGACGACGCTGATGGTGCTGTGGGGCTGCGCGGCGTGGGCGAGGCAGAGCTGTTCCTCGGCGAGTTTGGTGACGGCGTACGGCGATGCGGGGTGCGGGTGGTCTGTCTCGATGCTGTGGCCGCCGTCGGTGGTGCCGTAGACGCTGGAGGAGGAGGCGACGACCAGGCGGGGGACGCGGAGGCGGGCGGCGGCGTCCAACAGCCGTTTGGTGGCAAGGATGTTGGAGGCGACGTAGTCGGTGAACTTCGGCCCCCAGGAGGGGCGCACTCCGGGGATGCCGGCGAGGTGGAAGACGGCGTCCGCGTCGATCAGGAGGGGGTCGATGGCGCAGCCGACCAGGTCGGCGGTGATGTGTACGTAGCCCGGGATCGACAGCAGAGGGCCGAGGTTGGCCGCGGCAATGGGGTCCATAACCGGGTCGCGGCGGTCGACCCCGATGACGGTGGTCCCGGCCTGGACGAGGGCGTGCGCGAGGTGGGAGCCGATGAAGCCGGCCGAGCCGGTCACGACGGCTCGGCGGGGCACGGGGGTGTGCGGCGAGCTCAGCTGCTGTGTCACGGGTGTCTCCAGAAACGGTGGTGTTGACGGGTCAGTGCAGCCGGGCCAGCACGGTGCGGCCGTGCGCCAGGAGGGCGAGATCGTCTTGCTCGTGTCCGCGGACCAGGGCAGTGATCGCCTCGATGGCTCCGAAGGATTCGAGGAGACGCTGCTCGGTGTCGGTGGGATGCCTGCCGTATCCGGCGTAGAAGGCGTTCCGCAGCTGGGGTACTGCCTGCCAGCGGCGGAACTCCAAGCGGGCGAAGTCCCTGATCCGCGCGTCGCGCCGCATGTGCTCCAGGTCGTACAGGCCGAACGATTCGCCCAGGATCCAGTTCCGGGGCTGGTAGTCGAGGTGGCACACAGCGCTGTCCATGAGCGTGTTCGCCAGAACCTCTTGATGCGTGGACAGCAGTCCGCGCTCGTCGGCGGTGATGAGGCCGGCCTGCTCGGCACGGCCGATCCAGCGGGCGAGGCGGTGCGCCAGTTCGGGGCCGACAGCTCCGGAGCGCGGGATGAGGGTGGCCTGGTGCAGCAGCCGCAGGATACGGCCGGCCTCATGATGCGCGCGTTCCTCGTCGGGCGAGCCCGGGGCCACGGCGTCCGCCCGCGTGCCGTCCAGTGCGGTCACCAGCAGCGTGTGCGTACTGTCGTGCCAGGCGACCAACTCCGGTGCATGCCCGGCAAGGTGGCGTGCCCAGGAGCCGTACGCCTTGACCTCCTGGGCGTACCGGGTGCGGTCGGCGTGCTGTTTGGCGAAGTACCGTCGTCCCCGGCCGTCTATCAGTTGGAGCAGCCGGGGCGGAAGGCCGGGATCGGGCAGGACGCGGACGGCGCCGAGCGTGTGACGGGCCAGGTCGAGGCGCGGATCGACGGACGCCGTGATCACGAAGCCGCCTCCGCCGCCAGGAGTTGGTGCGAGGTGTCGTTGTGCCGGTCCAGGATCCAACGTGTCTGGTCCAGACGGTTGCGGTGGTGCTGCCAGCAGGTGAGGGAGCCGTGGGTGACGGTGAAGCCCGCCGGAGCGCCGAGAGGGATGCCCAGGAGCAGAGTGTGGGCGGCGATCACGGTCTCGCCGTGGGCGGCGAACAGGACGCGATCGCCCTCGTGTTCGTCTATCAGCTGCGACAGGAAACCGGCGGCGCGGGCGAGATACCCGTTCCACGTGTCGGATCCCAGCGCCCAGGGGGTGTCGGGGTGGGCGTGCGGTCCGCCGTCCGCGGCGGTTTTCACCTCCGGCCAGGGCCTGCCGTCGGCATCGCCGTGGACAGGCCCGTCGAGCCGCTCGTCCATGGTCAGCGGGAGGCGAAGGGCCTGACTGAAGATCTCTCCGGTCTGGATCAGGCGCAGGCGTGGTCCGCAGTAGAGCGCGTCGAACGGCTGCTCCTGGTGCTCGGCGGCGAGCCGGGAGGCGGCCCGCTCGACCTGGTCGTATCCGCGGTTGGTCAGTCCGGTGCAGGTCCGCGGCCCGCCGACCAGACCGTCGACATTGCACTGGGCCTCGCCGTGACGGACGAAGACAAGTTCGGTGGTGATCATGATCAGCCTCGGGGTCGGGGGAAGTCGGCGGGCCAGCCGTAGTGGTAGCCGTTGCGCCCCACGTACGGGGCGGTCAGGACGGCGTGCAGGGCGAGAAAGTCGTCCAGACGCTCACGGTCCGTGGCAGCGAGCGTGACGCCGTGGCGTGCGGCGGCCTCGTTGTAGAGGACCAGGGCGGCATCGATGGCTGCCGGCCGCAGAGGCCCGTACGTCAGTTGCAGCGTCAGGACCAGCTTCGCCAGGTCGTACGCCGCCGGGGCCAGGGTGAGGTCGTCGGTGTCGATGGTGAACAGCACGCCCGTCTCGGCGATCAGGACGTTGCGGGGGTTGCTGTCCTTGTAGAAGACGGCCGGTCCCTCTGCGGTCTTCTCCAGCAGCGACAGCATCGCGTGCAGGGCGGCCTTGTTGGGCAGATATCCCTGCTCCAGCCGTACGCGCAGTGCGGCGGTGCGCGGGCTGAGGTAGTCGGCGAACTCGGTTCCGTCGTCGAAGCGATGCGGTACGTGCAGGTCGGCTGTCTGGAGGTCGCTGGCCCAGGCGGTGCCGTGGGCGTCGCCCAGAAGTTGTGCCAGGCGGGGCAGGTCCTCCGGTCGGGCCGGGCGCCCCTTGACCCACTGATAAGTCACGCTGTTCGACCGGATCACCTGAAGCATCGGCAGATGCAGGGGTGGTGCGTGCTCGGTGAGCCACCAGTGGTGGCGAACGGCGGCGGCGACCCGGGAGGAGTCGGTGTACTGCTTGGTGAAATGCCTCGTCACGCCGCTCCTCCCGCCGCTTTGGCCACGATGTAGGTGATGGTGGAGTGGGTGGTGACCGGCCGGTCCGGCAGGAACTCGTGCAGGACGGCGGCCACCGCTTGCGGGCTGCCGTACAGGCCGGGTGCCAGGTCGTACTTCGGGTTGGTGGCCACGTACTCTGCGACGTGGTCGTGACCGTCGAAGGTGAACAGGTGCTCCTCGTCCTCGGTGCTCACCACGTCGAGCGCGGTGGCGGCGAGGTCGGCGAGGTTGCCGCTGTGCGCGGAGATGTACAGGCTCTCGTGATGCTCGGCCCTCGGGTCGAGGCCGGATGCGGCGACTAGCTGGTCCAACTCGCGGTAGCTGTCGCGGGACTTGGTGACCAGCACGGCCAGTCCGCCGGGGCCGAGTACACGGTTGATCTCCCCGACCACGGCGTGCGGGCGGGTGGAGTGGTAGAGGCAGAACGCGGCGACTGCCAGATCACACGAGGCGGTGGGTAGGGGCAGCTCGTGGAAGTCGCCCTGGAGGAAGCTCACCTGCACGCTGGGCAGGCGCCGCGTGCGTGCGCGGGCCTGCCCGATCAGGGCTGCGGAGGCGTCGAGGCCGACGACCCGGCGCGGGCTCAGGAGTTCGGCGAGGGTCTTGCTGCTCGTCCCGCGACCGCAGCCGACGTCGAGGACCATGCCGAGACGGTCGGCACGTCCGTGGTGGGCGCGTACCAGCTGGACGATCGTGTCCGGTACGGGACGGCCAGAGGTCTTGGCCCGCATCAGGGCGTTGGACCGTCCGGCCAGGCGTGAGGGTTCCCCGTAGAGGTCCGCCTGCCGCGCGGGATCGAGGAAGGGGTTGGCCTCGGTCATGCCGCGCCCTCCCCTCGCGGGCGCGGAGGGCTCAGCTGTGTTCGGCGGCCACCTGGTGCAGCCAGCGGCGCGTCTGGCGCCGGTTGGCCAGCAGCACCACGTCGGCCCGACCGGAGGCGAACTGGTCGATCTTGGCCATGACGCGGGGGCGCATCTTGCGGCGGTACGTCGCCACGTACTGGATCACACCCCAGTGGATGCGGTTGTGCACCCCGTTGCCCTTGTGCCCGGCCCCGTGCCGGAGCTGCCGGGAGAAGATCCCGTACAGCGCGGAGATCGTGGACACGTCCATCAGGACCACGGTGTCGCAGGCTTCGAGCCGGGTCTGGAGCGTCGAGTTGTAGTTGCCGTCGATCACCCATCGCGGCTGCTCGACCAGCTCCCGCTGCAGCTCGGTGAACTTCTCCGTAGGCAGCGGGGTCCACTCGTCGTCGTAGAACGCGGCGTCCAGGTGCGTCACCGGGGCGTCGAGGATCTTCCCCAGTGTGCGGGCCAGGTAGGACTTGCCGCTGCCTCCGCAGCCGACGATGGCGACCTTCTCCATGGTGCTCCAGCCTAGAGTCGCTCGGGCGCCCGAGCGGACGGGCCGCCGGAACGCGTTCGGATGACCCGGGCACGGCGGCCCGGATGGTCTGTCGCATCATGCCGCTCCTCGCTCGGTCGAGGGGGCGACGATCGTGTTCAGCACGGTATCCAGGGCGTCGACCTGCCTGCTCAGGCGGAATAGGTCCAGGTGGTTAAGACAGGCCGCGATCAGATCTGCGTGCTGCTGGCTGCCGGCGATCCGCCGGAGGAAGGCGAGGCGCTCGATCACCTCCTGGCTGGAGGACACGATCAGGTCGGCGGGCACGAACTGCTCGACGCGGAGGATGTCGGCCGGGGCCAGGGGCAGGCATCCGGCCAGTACCGCTTCGAAGATCCGCTGGGTCATCTGCCCGACGACGGCGTACCGCTCGGGCAGCATGAGGACGGTGGCCAGGGACCTGCTGTACAGCTCGTGGGCTTGTGGGAAGGGGATCCGGCCGAGGAAGTGGACGTGCGGCCAGCGCTCGGTCCGGGGCCACTTGCCGCCGACCTGGTGTGAGAGATGGGCGGCGGCCGGGGCGAAGTAGTGGTCGAAATGGTGGTCGCGGTCGTACTGGTTGCCCACGTAGCTGAGGTCGAGGTCGCGGGGTGCCGTGGCGAGCGCGTGCGGATCCGCCTGGGCCAGGAGCTGGTCGTCGACGGGGAAGAGCAGGCGGTGGGCCCCGGGCGAGGGGGCGAGGGCTGCTTCGCACACGGCGGTCTGCGGAGCGCGGCGCCAGATACTGTCGATCCGCAGTGTCCTGTCCTTGTCCCAGATCACGGTCGGCATGCCGAGCTGCACGGCGTAGTGCATGAGGAGTTCGCCCTGACGGTGCAGGTCGCAGGTGTGCCCCTCGGTGCCGCACACGCTGGTGTTGCGCCCGCTGATCGGCCAGCGCCACTCCAGGAACAGGACGTCGATCTCCGGAAGGCCGTCGTCAAAGACGTAGGCGCCGCCGAGGTCGTCGTCTGCTTCGAGCAGGTCGCGGTTGGCCTGGAGGAAGACGATCTCGTGCCCGCGGGCGCGAAGGGCGTTGATGAAGGGGCGACGGTGGCTGCGCCCCCCGTCGGGGGTGTCGGTGATTCCGTTACCGAGGAAGCCCCAGAAGCTGTACCCGATCCTCATTTGGTGATCCACCGGCCTTCCAGCAGCAGGGCGTCCAGGCCGGAGCCGGTCAGGCAGTCCAGGGCCATGGCCGGTGTCCCGCAGATCGGCTTGCCCTTGACGTTGAGCGAGGTGTTGATCAGCACCGGGACCCCTGTACGGCGGGCGAAGGCAGTCAGCACCGCGTGCATGAACGGGTTCTGCGCGGCGGTGACGGTCTGCAGACGGGAGGTGCCGTTGGCGTGGACGATGGCCGGCACCCGCTCGCGCGCGGTGTCCGTGACGCCGGAGGCCATCGACATATACGGCGCCTCCTGGCCGAGGGTGAAGAACTGCCCCGCGCGCTCGGCCAGGACCATCGGAGCGAAGGGCCGGAACGGCTCCCGGTACTTCACAGTCGCGTTCAGCCGTTCCACCACTCCCGGCTCCAGGGGCGAGGCGAGGATGGAGCGGTTGCCCAGGGCCCGGGGTCCGGCTTCCACCCGTCCTTGGAACAGGCCGACGATCATGCCGTGGGCGAGCTGGTCGGCGAGGAACTCGGCGCTCTCGATCCCCAGCATCTTCTGCCGCAGCCCGGGCCACCTGGTGAGGTCAAGGGGCAGGTTCTCAAAGGACGGGCCGAGGTAGCAGCTTCGTGCGATGCCCGACAAGGGGCGCTGGCTACCGCTGTCGATGTGCACGGCGACCGCAGCACCGACCGCCGTGCCGGCGTCACCGGGGGCAGGCGGTACGAAGACGTCGTCGAAGATGCCGGCCTCGATGATCCGGCCGATGCTCACGCAGTTCGTGGCGACCCCGCCACCCGCGCACAGACGGCGCGAGCCTGTGATCAACCTCGCTCTGCGGGCCAAATGCAGCATGACCTGCTCGGTGCGCTCCTGAAGTGCCGCGGCCAGGTCCCGGTGGACCTCCACGACCGGCTCGGCCGACTGGCGCGGAGGGCACGTCTCGGCGAGGAAACGGCGCGAGGTCCTCGGGTAGCCGGAGGACAGCGTGCGCGGGGGGAAATACGAGGGGTCGACGTAGAAACCGCTCTGCGTGGTGCGCAGGGCCCGCGCGAACAGGTGCCGGAACCGTTTCGGGTCGCCGAGCGCGGCGAGCGCCATCACGGTGCCTTCCTCATCACCGCGACGCCATCCCAGATGCTCGGTGACCGCGCCGTACACGTAGCCCAGCGAGGCCGGGTCGTTGAGCGATTCCAGGGTGCGGGTGCGCGGGCGCAGCGCGTTGTGGCCGTGGGCGATGGTGGTGGTCTGCCGTTCGCCGAGGCTGTCCACGACCAGCACCGCGGACTCCGTCCACCCCGACCAGGAGAAGGCCGCCAGCTGGTGGGCCCGATGGTGGAGGACCGGCACCACGCGGGCGGAGGGGAACAGCCGGCCCAGGGCGCCGACGCGCCGCTGGGTACGCAGCCCGACCTTGGCGAACCCGTGGGCCCTGGGCAACGTTCGCTCGCGGGTCGTCGCCGACAGAGCCAGGCGCAGCGACGCCGAGGACTCGACCAGGTAGTGGGCGGGATGGAAGTTGTAGGCGACGGCGTCCACGTCGCCGGGGGTGAGTCCGGCTTCCTTCAGCAGCCAGTCGACCGCGTGCTGCGGGAACGCCTTGGTGTGTTTGTCCTCGGACAGCCGCTCTTCCTCGACGAATCCGACCAGCTCCCCGTCGACCAGCAGGGCGGTGGACGAGTCATGGGTGTAGGAGCACAGGCCGAGGATGACGGTCGGGGTGTGGTCCATGGCGCAGCTCACCTGGCCCCTGCTGCCGCGCTGGCAGTCGACCAGGAACCGGCGCGGCGTTCCAGCTCGCTGTACCAGGACTTCAGCGCCCGACCGAGTGGGCCGCCCACGGCATCAGCTTGTCGCCACGCCTCCTCACACATGTCGGTCTTCCACAGCCGGTAGCTGCGCATCGTCTCAGCCATTTCGTCCCAGCTCGGATGCCCTGTCGGTTCCCCGTCCTGGACGTGCTGGAGCAGCTGGTCGAAGCCGTCCCATGGCGTAGTCAGGTCGGACATGATCTCGCTCGCGGCGAGCGAGGTGAGCTGTTCGGCGGCATCCAGGTGGTTGTCGTAGATGTGCAGGGACCCCACGTGATGGTGGAAGTCGCCGAGGTCGGCGCCGAGCCATCCGGCCACCAGCTCGTGCAGGACGGTGTAGAAGAACAGGTCGTAGGGCATTCCGATCCACACGTCCTGGCCGCGCATCGTGGTCGTCATGTGCAGGCGGCCGGCGCGCAGGTGGAAGGCGAAGCCGAGCGTGCACGGCACATCCTTGTGCCCGGCGGAATCTAGGGCCGGGTCGTACAGCTGGACCAGAGCCCGGCGGGAGTCGGCGTCCTCCTTGAGGAGGTCGACGACGCGGTGGAGCTGGTCCACCGTGCCTGCCCACTTCCGCATCCGGGGCCCGTAGGCGCCCCGCAGGACGCCGTCATCCGCGTACCGCCGCAGCCGGGCGTTGTAGTCGAAGATCCACGGGTCGTCCGAGCCGGACAGGTGCCAGACGGTCTCGGCCACCGCGAACGCCGGGTTGAGGATCCGGGCCGGGGGCGCGTGCAGCAGACGGGCCCTGGGCTGCGTCAACCGCATGTGGACATCGAGGACTTCGTGGGTGGCCATACCGCGGGGGGCCACCTTCTCCCCGGCCTTGGCCAGGGTGACGGCCCCGGCGAAGAGTTCCGCCACACTGTCGCCGGTCAACTGGGTCATCGGGTACGGACTCCTTCGCCCCGCGCCTGCGCATGATCAGCGCCCGGGACATCGTCGTGGACGGGACTGGGGCCTTCCGTAGAGCTGTGGGCGTGGCCGAGGATGAGTTGCGCGATGTCGCTGGCACTGTGGCCGCGCCACCGGCACACCGCGTCCGGCACTGGCCGAGACAGGGGCTGGTCCGTGCGGGCCAGCAGGGAAAGCGCGCTGGCGACCTCGTCGGCACTGGTGCATTGCGAGGCGAGGCTGTGGTCGGCGAGCCCGAGGGTGCGCTCACCGGGTGTACCGATTTCGAGGACCGGTACGTTCAGGAGGGCCGCCTCGATGCCGCAGGTCGAGTACGCGCTCGCCAGAGCATCGGCAGCGGCCAGGCACCCCCGTGCACCGATGTGCGGGTCGGCCACGGCCACGAGCGGCCCGTCGTCGTTCCGGGGCAGACTGGAGAATGTGTCGGTGCCCTGTGCGGGGTGAGGGGCGATGACCAGTCCCCAGTCACCCTCGGCGTCACGGAGCCCGTCCATGAGCAGGTCCGCCTGGGCGCGCAGGCGGTCAGGGCCGAAGGGCTGGCAGGCCCACACGATGATCCGGATGGGCTCGCTGCCCGTGGCCGTCGCCATCAGGTCTGCCAGATAGCGCCGTTGGGCCTCGCGGTCGAGATGGGCCAGGCCGTCGAAGCGCGGCTGGCCCAGGACGTGTACCTCGGCGTCGGGATGCTGTGCCCAGGCGTGCGCGAGGGAGACGTCGCGTTCCCCCATGACGACGATGTGACGGCTGTGCAGGGCGGGCCACGCGGCCGACTCGGCTGTCCACGCGCCGTGCTGAACGTGCACCGTCGTGATGCCGTGCCGCTCGGCCGCGTGCACGGCGAGTGCTCCCAGCGGGCTGGTGTCGTTGCTGACCAGCATCGTGTGCGGCCGGGCCGCGGCAAGGACGTCGTCCAGCCAGGCTTCCGCTGCCACGACGGAGCGCCACGAGGGCTGGGTGCAGCCCCCGCTCGTCTCCAGCACCGCAGAAAGGAGCCGGGCCAGCCGGCTCAGCAGGATCGCGTGCTCCTTCACCCGAACGACGGCGCCGTCCTCCTGCGACCGCAGCCCTTCCATGGCACCGCCGAGCCCGAACAGGTCAGGGGACGGCGAGCACAGCGTCACTGCCTCGGAATCTGGAGCCGGACTCCGCTCCGCCGCGTCGGTGGCAAGATCGATCAGCAGGCTCCGCTGCCCGTCCCGCGCGAGCGCGTCAAGCACGGGCAGCAACGTGGCCGCGTGCCGAGACGACCAGGACACCGCCACCACGTCACCACCCAGGGCCTCGGAAGCGGACGGTTCACCGTGGCCCACCTGAGGTGCGGGAAGGGTGCGCAACGGTGCGGATCGCAGCGGGTTGTGCGGGGCCGGCGCACCCAGTACGAAGGCCACCCCGGACCAACTGACGGTGTAGGACTGGTACTCCCGCGAACTACTCGACCGCACGCCGACGAGCCCCTGATACGGCACGAGGGCCATCGGCCCGGGGGCCTTCGCGAACGGCTCCCAGGCACTGAGCGCCATCAGCTTGCGCACCAGCTGCGCCACCAGACGCCGGACCGGAACATGCTGCACGTAGAGCCATCCCGCGCCGCCCGGCGTCGCCGACAGATGCGCACAGTGCGCTTCCAGAGCGCACATGATCCGCTCGACATACCCGTCCACCTCGCCCGATCCGAGCGGCACAGCCTCCAGGTCGCGTACGGAGATCTGCTCCGTCCGACGGGGTGAGAGCGAGCCCTCTCCCACCAAGGCCCACAACGGCTGGTCTCCGGCGCCGGTCCGGACGAGCCCGAGCGCACCCGCAACTGCCCTCACAGCAGCCCCCCTTCAACGAACGGGGCTGCAGGGGTGACGATGCCAAGGAGGTGCAACAGTTCCCTGGGCGAGTCGGCGACGACAGAGGACGGACCGAGGGGGCGGCCGTAACCCCATCCCGCGTGGATGTAGGGGACGCCGGCTCGGCAGGCGGCTTCCTGATCGACCGCCATATCGCCCACATAGGTCGCGTTGGCAGGATCTGCGCCGAGGTCGACCAAGGCAAGCAGGATCCAATCCGGAGCCGGCTTGCCCCGCCCTTGGCCGTCGGGCCCGCGGACCGCGGCGAAAGTACAGCCCAGCTCCGCCAGAAGAGGCTTCGCCCGGAGCAACGGCTTGGACGTAACGACCCCGAGCGACCAGCCGGCGGCAGCGACGGCGACCAGCATGTCCGTGATGCCATCAAACCCTCGGGCCAGGTGTGCCGCGACCGTTGACGCTTCCGTGTATGTCCGGTGAATCGCCTCGGCGTTGGCCAGGCCGAGACATTCCATGATGACGTCGAAGGGGCGGCCGAGGTGCTCCCGGTACTCCGCGAACGGCACGTCAAGACCGTGAGCGTCCTGCACCGCGTGCCACGCGATCTCCATCACGGGAAGGGTGTCGACGAGCACCCCGTCCAAATCGAGGAGAAGGCTACGCGGTGCCTCGGAGTCCGAGGCGGCCTTGCTCCCCGTCGCGGGGGACGACGCAGGGGGGCGTAACTGAGGGGGCATGGCGAGGGTCTCCAATGAGGGGATGGCGACGTTCAGGAGGTGGGGGTCGGCTCGGGGCGCTTGATGAAGGCGAGCACCCGCTTGCCGGTCCCGTCCTCGGTGGGGCAGGTGGTCCAGCTGTCGGCCATCGCCGACACGAGGTGGAGTCCGCGTCCGTTGGTCGCGTCTTCGTCGGCAGCCTGCTCAACCGGGAGGTGAGGCGAGTTGTCCTCCACCTCGATCGTCACCACATCCGCCTGGACCACGAGCGTCAGCGTGATCTCCTCCTCGCGCTCGCTCTGTCCTTTGGGCCGCTGCTTCTTGAGAGCCTCGGAGGTCCGGCCATACAGCTCGGCGTTGGTGGTGAGTTCGCTGACGATGAGCACGGCATCGTCCAGAAGATCGTCCAGCCCCCAGGCGCTGAGCGCATCCCGGGTGAAGGAGCGCGCCATCCGAGGGGCATGCTCATCAGCGGTCAGCGTCAGACTCTTCTGGTGCTCCGGTGTGTCGGCGTAGTCGTCACAGACTTGAGGCTGATTCATCCCCGGCTCCTGACGACGCGTCCGTGGGCGGAGGGTGGCTCCCAGCCCTCTTGCGCCCCCAAGATCGCCGTACCGGTAGTCGAGGCGCCGGGATAGGTCCTGGCGTCGGCACCAGACGTGTGGCTGGTCTTCACCGGATTTCCTCCCGGGCAAAGGCAGATGGTGGTTTCGTTGACCTTGAGCGAACCTCGAATGACAACGGGTTGGTATCCCCGGCCAGTCCGCGATGCCGTCAAACCCGTCAAAGATCGTTCTCTTGTGAACGGGGGCGCCGGATGGCACATAGGAACGAACAGCTGGCCGCCGTGATCGCGGAGACAGGCTGGTCGCAGCCCAAACTCGCCGCTGCGGTAGTCCGGGTGGCCGCCGAGGTCGGTGCGGATGAACTGGAGGCCACGAGCCGTTCGCATATCGCGATGTGGATCTCTGGCACCCGTCCCAGCGGCAGGGCACCCCGTATCTTGTGTGAGACGTTGTCTCGACGGCTGCAACGCCCGATCACCTTGGCGGAAATTGGGCTTTCGGCATCGCCCGGCGACCCCGACCCAGCATCCGAGTGGCGCGTCGATACGCTGACCGCGCTGGTTGATCTCGGGAGAAGCGACGTGGACTTGGAACGCCGCCAACTGCTGGCCGGCGCCGCCTACTCGGTAGGTGGTCTGGTGCTGCCCGGGCAGCAGTGGTGGGACGACGCCCCGCAGCGAGCCAGATCCCGTGCAGCGGCAACAAGCCGACGGATCGGCGCTAGCGAAGTCGTTGCCGTCCGCGAGATGACCGAGTTCTTCTCGAAGCGAGACCAACGACATGGCGGGATGGACGGCCGTACAGCTCTGCGGCAGTACATCCTCGATGACGTCGCCGGATACGTGGGTGGGGTCTTCACGAGCGAAGAGACACGTCGAGACCTTCTCGCTGCCGCCTCCGAAGCCGTGTATGTGGCCGCGTGGATGAGCTTCGACGCCTCTCAACACGAGGCAGCGCGCCGTTACTTCACCCTGGCCCTGAAGCTCGCCGCCGAAGCCGACGAAGCCCCGTTGGCGGGTCACATTTTGCGCGCCATGGCCCATCAGGCAACCGACTTGGGCCACCCCAGGGCAGGGGTGAGACTCTCGGCGGCTTCTGTGGACCGAAAGCGATACACCCTGGCCACACCCCGAGAGCGCGCGCTGCTGGGCGTCGTGCAGGCACGCAGTCTTGCGACCGACGGACAGAAGCGCGAGGCGATCGCAGCCCTCCTCCGTGCCGAGGACGACCTCGCTGCGGCACAGCCCGGTGACGAAGATCCCCACCGGGTCTGGTTCTTCCAACAAGCGTCGCTGGCTCACGAGACGGCACGCACCCTGTGGACACTCGGCGACCTCGAAGGAGCCCTCCGTGAGTTCAACAACAGTGTGCTGACAAGGAAGGCCGACACGTTCAGCCGGACCCACGCCGTGACACTGGGCTACATGGGCACCGTCCAGGCCAAGCAAGGCAACGTCGAGGCAGCCTGCCATACGTGGGCCCGAGCCCTGGACGCCATGGAAGGCGTCCAGTCGGGACGAGCACGTGAAGCCGTCGTGAACATGCGCCGAGTGCTGTCTCCCTTCCGGAACCGCGGAATCCATGCAGCAGCAGAGATCGACGAGCGAGCTAAGGGCGTACTCGAACGAGTAGCCTGACGGCACCGTGATGGCGAGGACGAGCACGGTGCAGCCGTGCCTCCCGCTCTGCTCGAAACCGAGAAGGGGAAAGCCGTGTCCGCACAGTCCATCGAAATGCCTGTGATCGCCACCGTGGTTGGAGGCCACACCGGGCGGCTCGACGACTTCAAGGGCGGCGTGGAATCGATTATTCGAATGCGGCCGGACTACCCCGTGGAGACCCTGCAGGGCATCGAGGAGTTCTCGCACCTCCAGGTCACCTGGTTCTTCAACTTCGGTTCCCCTGATGACGTAGCCCTGCACGCCCGCAGTCCCCGGGACAATC
The DNA here is from genome assembly GCF_010548375.1 of Streptomyces sp. SID13726. Classification (GTDB taxonomy): domain Bacteria; phylum Actinomycetota; class Actinomycetes; order Streptomycetales; family Streptomycetaceae; genus Streptomyces. The sequence continues at coordinate 134,389 of NZ_JAAGLY010000008.1, read as the reverse complement.
CGGCATGGCCGGCCACCGGCACCTTCGTACACCACAACCACCGCCGGCCCGCCCGGCTGGCGACCTCCTTTCCTCGGCTTCTCCGCGTTGACGGGCGCGATCTGCACGTGACCGATCTCGACGCGGATGAGGGGACGGAGGTGGTGGATCTGGTGGCAGTGTTCGAGGAGATGCTTCCTCGGGGTCCCATTACTCAGCCCTCTTGGCCGAGCGAGATGCTGACGGACTACTGGCGAGACGCTGCCGAACGCTGAGGCAGCAGTATGGCTGGGGCCCGAGTTGACCAATCGCGCGAGGCGGCGCCCATTGAGCGTGCCTCGCGAGCAGGCGTGTACTGAGCAGGTCATCAACACACCTCCTTGGGATGCCCGGAACCGATTAGCGGCTTCCACGCTGGGCAGCGCCAGCGCCCCGCTCTCCGGCGGTGTGTAGAGAGCCGGCCGTGACCCGACGGCTTGGCTGCGCTGCAGGGTCGCCTACTCCTTGGCCAAGTCCCGCCCGCCAGGTTGGTCCCCTTCGCGAGCGGGAGCGGTGCCACCCTGCGGAACGTCGTCATGGGTTCATCGCACCGTGTGTCCCAGCCTCGGACCAGGGGGAGTGGGAGGGGGAAAAGTTTGTCAAGGGGGGAAACGGGAGGGGGAATTGAGGCCATGATTGGATTCCGCCCACCGACAGAGGTCAGACTCATGCCAGATCCGTTCGCCGACTTGCTCCTCCGGCTTCGGCAGGATGCGGGCAGGACGCAGGAGGAGCAGGCAGAGGCGATCAACGTTGTCTCCGGCCGCCACACCGTGACCCGCCGAGAGATCAGCCGTTATGAGAACTTTGAAACTATTCCCACCAGCCACACGATCGGCCATATTGCGGTGGCCTGCGGTGTCCCCTTCGAGGAGCTGCACCGGGAGGCCAGGGCGGCCCGCGCTCGGAAGAGAAAGGGGCATGCCAATGCGGGGGAGGACCAGGACGTCGTGAATCGCCGCACGTTGCTCGGTGGCGCTGCGATCGGCGTGAGCACAGCTGCCGAGCCCTGGGGGCGCCTCGCATTCGCTCTCCGCAAGGGGGCCAAGATCGATAGGGTCGCTGCCATCGCGCTCATCGACCGGGCCGCTGATCTGCACGTTCAGGAACTCGGCCTCAGTGCCCGGCGGCTGCAGAACACGGTCGAGTCGCATCTTGACGCGATCACCGCAGCCTTACCTCACGCCGGCGAGCACGAACGCGCGCTCACCATCGCGGCCGGGGAGACCGCCGCCCTGGCCGGATGGGTGGCATGGGACCTGGGGGAGCATGACAAAGCCGATGCCTATTACAAGGTCACGTCGCAGTGTGCGTCGACCGCTGGACACCCTCCACTCCGAGCTCTGGCCTTGGCCTACGCCAGCTACGGCAATTCGACTCCGCGAGCGAAGGCTGAACTCCTCTCCCAGGCTGCCAGGGACGTGCGAGGCCATGGCAACGCAACGGCTGCCGCCTGGATCCTCGGCAGGCATGCCGAAGAAGCTGCTGAGGCCAGCGATGAGACAGGGGCGCTCCGGGCTTTGGAGCAGGCGCGGTTCGTCTACGACTTCGCGGATCACACCAGTGAGCAGGCATGGGTCCGGTTTGTGACCCCACACCGCATGGACTCGTTGATGCTCTCCGTATACGGCCAGTTGGGGCGCCCCGAACTCGCATCCACAGCTGACACTGCACTCGACCGCCTCGGAGGGGAGCTTCCGGACGGAGGGGTCGTGGTTCTCGGCGATCTCGCTTCGGCTCTTCTGCGCGGCGGCGACGTCGACCAAGGCGTCTACGTGGCACGTCAATTCGCCGTAGCGGCTCAGGCTAAACCCAACACGATGGGTAAGGAGCGCGCATCAGTCATCGCTGCGTCCCTCCCGGCGGGCGAGCAAGAACTAGCGCTTCACCTTGCGCAGTTCGCAGCATGAGCGCCTCTCTATGGGCGATGCGGGTAAACGTGGACAGCAGCCATACGGCGGGCTCAGGGCTTCTCAGCCTGATGCCCTTTCCTCGGCAACCCAGGAGAGGTACGTCTCCGACCCCCCGGTCACGGGCAGCGTGATCCACTGGGGGACGTCATATGGGTGCCTCTCGTGCACCCAGGCTTCCAGCGCGGCGAGACGGTCTACCGTGGTCATGTACGAGATCCGCCACTCTTGTGCTGCCTCGATCTGGCCTTCCCACCAGTAGTAGGCGGTGATCGGTGCATCGATGTGAACGCCGGCAGCCAGCTTGCTCTCGACCGCACCCCGGGCCAGTGACTTTGCCAGATCCTCGTTGTCGCTGGTCGTCTGTGCAATCACAACGTCGTTGGGCATGAAACTACCTTCCGGCTCGGGTGCCGTGACCTTACCCATCTGGTGGTCCAGGCTTCCAAGTCCCCGATGTTCGACGGAGATGTTGGTCTGCGGAGACCTCACGCCGACCTGGAATTGGCATATAGCGGACTGCTGCCGCCAGAGCCGAGAGTGCCGTTGGTTGTCTTCTTTCCGTCGGGTAGTGGAGACGTCGACGTGCTGTCCTTCAGCTGACGGCAGACGAGAAAAAGCCCCACAGTGCTGGAACCACTCCGGGAACCATGTCAACGTACAAGCTCCCGGAAAACGCCAGGTCAGAGACGGTCGGGGAGCGGGTCCTGCCGCCCTAGTCTCAGTGGCCCAGTCGGTACCAAGGAGGCTCACCTGCCAAAGCCCACACTGCGATCGGTCCGCGTCACAGCACCGATCCTCCTGGCGCTTGGCGCCGATAACGCATGGACCGCTCAGGCAGCAGCGGATTACACCTCTCTGTCCACAGCCCTGTGCCTCTGCGTCTGTGCGGCCGGGCTGTTCGGTGAGGATCTGCTGCAGCGCGGGTGCCGCCAAGTCCTCACAGTCCTTGCGTACGTGGCCGCGCACCCTGGTGCTGTGACTCGTGGCATCGCCCGAGCTGTTGGCATTCCCGTGCGCTTGGCGGCTCGCAACCTGAGCCGACTCACCGAGGGCGGGTTCCTGATTCTGGTCGCAGACGACGGGTGCCCCGTGCTCAGGTCTTACCGACTGGCCACGTAACTTTTCGGTGCGGCGCGCACTATAGGCCACGATCCCCGGTTACCGAAACCGGGGATCGTGAAGAGCATTGATGGTGTTCGCACCCGGCTGTGCTTGGCGGTGGAGCCGTGGCGGACGCAGTTGACCGTGCCGTAAAGACGTGAGGAGGAAACGCGCGGCTGTCGGCTACTGCTGCCCTGACACACAGCGCCTGCTCGCTGAAAGAAAGCGACGCTCCGCCGAACCGGCGGGGAACCGCAGCTGCTGATTCCGCTCAGTCGCCTCGCGCGCCTTTTCGCTAGGAACCCCTGCCTTATGTGCCGATCCGCGATACCCCCTGCCCTATTTTGCCCCGGGTGGGCATGTCCGCCCTCCTTTGGCGTTGGCTCCTTGCCCATCTGGGACTGCGAGGTGGGGTCATGGCGGTAGCGGTTCGACCTGGGCCGAAGCTGACGGTCGACGAGGTCTGCGACGAGCTTCAGATCGCCCGATCGACCTTCTACGAATGGCGCCAGAAGGGGCGCGGGCCGCGCTGCATTCGACTGCCCAACGGCTCCCTTCGGGTACGGCGCAGTGATTTCGAGAACTGGCTTATGGATTACGAGGACCCTTCTTGATGGACACCAGCTCGTTGGACGTTCGTTTCTACCCGATAGAGACGAACAAGCGGGCCAAGGGCAACACTTACACCGTGCGATGGAAGGTCGCCCACAAGAAGCACAGCAAGACGTACAAGAAGAGCGCCGTGGCCGACGACGAGCGCTCGAAGCTGATGTCCGCGCACAGGAAGCGTGAGCCGTTCGACATCGAAACGGGTTGGCCCATTTCCTGGATGTCCAAGGCAGCCGAGGCCAATTGGTACGACTTCGCTGTCGAGTACGTCGACTGGAAATGGCCCCGGGCTTCCGGAAACACCCGGAAGAACATGGCCAAGGCGCTCACGCCCGCTACCGTCGCCCTGCTGCGCACACCTCCGCCAAAGCACTTCGAGCCCGTGATGGTCCGCAGAGCGCTACGGGAGTACGCGTTCAACGTCAATCGGCGCACCGACCCCGAGAACCCGGTGCCGGCCGAAGTGCAGACGATCCTCGACTGGGTCAAGCGCAACGCACTCCCGATGAGTGCCTGGGAGAAGACTGAGACGGTCGACAAGGTCGTCACGGCTCTCGGCACCCTCCTGGACGGCACCGCGGCAGCCGCCAGCTCGGTCACCCGAAACGACCGGATCATGAACCTGGTCATGGGCTACGCCATCAGGCACAACTACCTGAAGGCCAACCCGATCCCGAAGGGCAAGGGCGAGCGCACCGCTCCGAAGGTCGCCCAGGCCATCGACAAGCGCTGCCTCCTGAACCGCGACCTGGTCGCGAAGATGCTGGACTGGATAGGCAAGCGTCCCCGACGCGGACGCCTCTATCGAGCCTTCTTCGCAACCCTGTACTACGCGGGGCTACGCCCCGAGGAAGCCGTCGCCCTCCGAGTCGGGGACGCCACGCTGCCGGAATCCGGCTGGGGCGAGTTCCTCATACACGAGGCCCAGCCTGAAGTCGGCAGCCAGTGGACGGACACCGGCGAGGTCCACGAGGAGCGAGACCTCAAGGGCCGGGGCGAAGGAGACACGCGCACCGTCCCCATCCACCCCTCCCTCGTCGCGATCCTCCGAGAGATCATCAAGGAGTACGACCTCAAGCCAGAGGGTCTCCTCTTCCCTGGCGAGAAGGGGGACATGCTCGCGGGTTCCGTGTTCCGGCGCGTCTGGGCCAAGGCGCGCAAGGAGATCCTCTCCGAGCACGAATTCAAGACGCCGACGGGGAAGCGCGTGTACGACCTGCGCCACACATGCCTGACGACCTGGCTCAACAGCGGCATCCCGCCGGCCCAGGTTGCCGAATGGGCGGGCAACAGCGTGCCGGTCCTGCTGGCCATCTATGCACGTTGCATCGTCGGCCAGCTGGCCGACTACCTGAAACGGATCGAAGGCGTCCAAGACCTACCAAAGGTTGCGGCGTGACGAGCGGCCTCGGAAGCCTGCGAAGAGCGGGCTCCGGGGCCGCTTCGCTATGTGTCGGGAGGGATCGGAGTGCCCTCTCGGGCACCCGATTTTGTGGGACGTATGTGGGACGGACACCCGTAGAAACCCAGTTTTGGCCGGTGTCAGCCGGACTCCGCCCTCAGTGGAGGGGAGGAGTCCGATTCGCCTCAGCGATCAGTCGGACATGGTCTGACCTGCGAAAACGTCGCCGAACTGACAGGGCGTCAGTGGCGCCCCCGGCAGGACTCGAACCTGCGGCCAAGCGCTTAGAAGGCGCCTGCTCTATCCACTGAGCTACGGGGGCCGGTGTGGTGGCCTCTGTCTTGGGTGCCCGGGTGTGGGGCGGTCCGTGACGTTGCCGGGGACAAGGATAGGGCTCCCGTCACCTTGTCCCTGTTGCTTCGCCTCCGTGGCTCGATGTGGAGGTTCGGTGAAGCGGTCCTGATAATCGCAGGCAGGTACGAATCGTGCATCGCTTTTGGGTGCTCGCGCACCGGGTGTTGTGCACTCGTTATGCCTGGACTGTGCCTGTGCCCCAGTCGTCCCTTCCGCCCCTTGTGTCCAGTCGGCGCGCAGACATGCTCATATGCTTCAGAATTCCCCTAAAATTGGGCATTCTTCGCATGTGGTGACCTTGGACGTACGGCCTCAGCTGCTCGACGCACTCTCCGCCCTGCGCGACCGTGTCGCCGCCGCACGCTTCCCGCTGCCCCTGGCGGGGGCCCCACGCGCGCGTGCCAACCGCGACGAACTCCTCGCGCAGCTCGACGACTATCTGGTGCCCCGGTTGAGAGACCCCGAAGCGCCGTTGCTGGCCGTCGTGGGCGGTTCCACCGGGGCCGGCAAGTCGACCCTCGTCAACTCCCTTGTCGGACGGCGGGTGAGCGAGGCGGGCGTACTGCGGCCGACCACGCGGACACCGGTACTGGTCTGCCATCCGGAGGACCATCACTGGTTCAGCGGGATGCGCGTACTGCCCGACCTCACACGCGTGTGGGTGCCGCACCAGGAGCCCGGCGACGAACTCCTGCTGCCCGGCGAGAACCCCGCGCGCGTGCTGCGCGTCGAGACCGCCGACACCCTCCCGCCCGGCCTCGCCCTCCTCGACGCGCCCGACATCGACTCCCTCGTCGCCGACAACCGCGTCCTGGCCGCCGAGCTCATCTGCGCGGCCGACGTCTGGATCATGGTCACCACGGCCGCCCGGTACGCCGACGCCGTCCCCTGGCACCTCCTGCGCACCGCCAAGGAGTACGACGCCACCCTGGTGACCGTCCTCGACCGGGTGCCGCACCAGGTCGTCTCCGAGGTCTCACGGCAGTACGGCGCCCTGCTCACCAAAGCCGGTCTCGGCGAGGTGCCCCGGTTCACGGTGCCCGAACTGCCCGAGTCGGCCTGGGGCGGCGGGCTGCTGCCGGCCAGCGCCGTGGCCTCGCTGCGCACCTGGCTCGTCCACCAGGCCCAGGACCCCGCGGCCCGGCAGTACGCCGTCGCCCGTACGGCCCACGGCGTCCTCGCCTCCCTCAAGTCCCGGATGCCCGAGCTGGCCGGTGCCGCCGCCGCCCAGTACGCGGCCGCGCTGCGCCTCACCGCAGCCGTCGACGGGGCGTACGACAGCGAGTACGCGCGCGTGCGGGGCCGGTTGCAGGCCGGTGCCGTGCTCGCCGGTGACGCTCTCAAGCGCTGGCGGGCCTTCCCCCTCGACTGCACCGCCGGGGAGCTCCTGGACGCCCTGGTGGAGAGCCTGGGCGCCCTCCTGCTGTGCGCGGTCACCGCCGCCGACGAGCGCATCGACGACGCCTGGCGGCGCGAACCCGCGGCGGACGCGCCGGAACTGACGGATCGCGATCCCACCCTGGAGAGCGCCGAGCACCGGATCGGGATGGCCGTACGGCGCTGGCGGCGCGAGCTGGAGGAGTACGCCGAGGAAGAGGTCCGCGACGTCGACCGCGGTGCCGCGCCGGACCCCGAGACGATCGCCGCCCTCGTCGCCACCGCGCTGCTCGGCGGACGCCGGGCGCGGGTCGCCGGTGAGGGGCTCGCCGAGCGGATCGGCGCCCACGGCGCGCTGCGGCTGCGCGACCGGGGCGGGCGGCTGCTCTCCGACCACCTCGACCGGGTCGTGCACCACGAACGCGAGCGCCGGCTCGCCCCGCTCGACGCACTCGAGGTGCACCCCGAACCCCAGGCCGAACTCATCGCCGCGCTGTCCGTACTGCAGAAGGAGAGGTGACCGGTGACCGCCGTCACGGATCAGGACCACACAGAGCAGGCCGGGGACGCCGTATCCGATCAGGAGGAGGTGGCGGAGGAGCCCAGGGCGGGGGAGGAGACGGCCTCCGGGAGCGACGGGGACTCCGGCGGTGAGGGCGGGCACGCGCGCGTGGAGGCGTCTTCGGAGCGCGCCGATGCCGACTCCTGCGACGACGGGGACTCCTGGGACGACGGGCTCATCGCGCGGCGGGTGACCGCCGAGACCGAGCAGGCCGCCGTCGTGGAGGCCCGCGGGCACAACGCGCCTCCCGCCGCCCCGCTGGCGTACGACGGCCCCCTGCGCTCCCGTCTGGACGCGCTGCGGGAGCTGATCGGGCTCTCGCGCACCCGGCTCGACAGCCGCACGCTCGCCGAGGCCGGGCAGGTCCTGGACGAGGCGGCCGCGCGGCGCAGGCTCTCCGGGCAGCACACGGTCGTCGCCATCGCGGGCGCGACGGGCAGCGGCAAGTCGCAGCTGTTCAACGCGCTCGCCGGAGTGGCCATCTCGGAGACCGGCGTACGACGGCCCACCACGGCCGCGCCGATCGCGTGCAGCTGGAGCGACGGCTCGGCGAGTCTCATCGAGCGGCTCGGCATCCCGCCCCGGCTGCGACGGCGGCCCCTGCAGAGCGCCGAGACGGAGGCCCAGCTGCGCGGGCTCGTCCTGGTGGACCTGCCCGACCACGACTCCGCCGCCGTCCAGCACCGCGAGCACGTGGACCGCGTCCTGGCGCTCGTCGACGCCGTCATCTGGGTCGTCGACCCCGAGAAGTACGCCGACGCCGTCCTGCACGAGCGCTATCTGCGGCCCATGGCGGGCCACGCCGAGGTCATGTTCGTCGTCCTCAACCAGATCGACCGGCTGCCCGGGGAGGCCGCCGAGCAGGTCCTCGACGACCTGCGGCGGCTGCTCGACGAGGACGGGATCGCGCTCGGGGAGTACGGCGAACCGGGCGCCACGGTGCTCGCGCTGTCGGCGCTCACCGGGGACGGGGTCGGTGAACTGCGGGAGTCGCTCGGGCAGTTCGTCGCCGAGCGCGGGGCCGCGGCCCGCCGTATCTCGGCCGACGTGGACGCGGCGGCGTGGCGGCTGCGGCCCGTGTACGCGACCGGGCGGCGCACCGGCCTCAGCGAGCGGGCCCGCGACGACTTCGCCGCCCGGCTCGCGGACGCCGTCGGCGCCACCGCGGCCGGTTAGGCGGCCCAGCGCGCCTGGCTGCGCAACGCCAACCGCGCGTGCGGGACGCCCTGGCTGCGGCGGTGGCGCTGGTACGAGGACCGGCGCGAACCGGCCACGGGGCGGCTGCCGTTGCGCGCCCAGGCCGACGAGGAGGCCACCGCGCGGCAGCGCGTCGAGCAGGCCGTACGCACGCTCGCCGACCGGGCCTCGGGGGGACTGCCCGCGCCGTGGGCGCAGGCGGTGCGCGAGGCGGCCGTACGGGGCTCCCAGGGGCTTCCCGAGGCGCTGGACGAGCTCACGGCCCGGGCCGGGCTGCCGCCGGGCAAGCCGCCGCGGCCGGGCTGGTGGCCCGCGGCCGTGCTGGCCCAGGCGTCCATGACGCTGCTTCAGATCGTCGGCGGGCTGTGGCTGGTGGGCCAGATCGTCGGGTTCATGGCGCCGAACCTCGGGGTCCCGGTGCTGCTGATGGTGGCCGGGATCATCGGCGGGCCGCTCGTCGAGTGGAGCTGCCGGATGGCGGCGAAGGGGCCCGCGCGGCGCTACGGCGTGGACGCGGAACGGCGGCTGCGGGAGGCGGCGGCCGGGTGCGGGCGGGCCCGGGTGCTGGATCCGGTGGCGGCGGAGCTGCTGCGGTACCGGGAGGTGCGGGAGCAGTACGGGAGGGTCGTCGGGGTGGGGTGACGGGCGTGGCCCGGCACCGGGTCCCTCGTTCGGGTGGCGGAGTTGTCCACAACCCGTGGACGGTCCACAGGGCTCGGCGGGCTCGTCCCGACGGAGGCAGTCTGGCTTCGCGGCGATCGCGGTGACGCGGTCGGCACGCAGACAGCAGCAGCCGTACGGGACGGGCCCGTACGCATGTCCGGGAGGGTGACCTGCGATGAACGAGACGATGATCTGCGCGGTGGGCAACGTGGCGACGCAGCCGGTGTACCGCGAGCTGGCGACGGGCGCGTCGGTGCGGTTCCGGCTGGCGGCGACCGCGCGCTACCTGGACCGCGAGAAGAACGAATGGACGGACGGGCACACCAACTTCTTCACGGTGTGGGCCAACCGGCAGCTCGCCACGAACGTGTCGGGGTCGATCAACGTGGGCGATCCCGTGGTCGTCCAGGGCCGTCTGAAGGTGCGTTCGGAGGTACGCGAGGGGCAGCCCTCCTGGACCTCGGCCGACATCGACGCGGTGGCGATCGGCCACGACCTCGCCCGCGGCACCTCGGCCTTCCGGCGTACCCAGCGGCCGGAGACCACCGTCACGGGGGCGCAGCCGGAGCCGTCCTGGGAGACCCCGCCGGCTGAGAGCGTGACCGAACAGGAGCCCGTCGCGGTGACGTGACACCGCGACGGGCGCACGGCTCTGACCGAAGTACGGCTTATCGGCGAATGCGTTCCGGACGACACCGGTCGATTTGTCGATAAGCCCTGCCGGTGAACGTCCTCGGCGATAACGATTCCGAGTCGGATCGATCTTCCGACCGCATCCCCGGGAAGAGGGGTGCGGCCGCGTCCCTAGGATGCCGAACACAGCTCTCGGGGCTGCTGATTCTGCTGGTGGGACCGCCACCCCGCCCGTCAACGGGTCCTGCTCGAAGGGGAATTCCGTGTTTTCTGCGTTCTCTGCGCTGTCCGCGCGCGGCCGGGGCGCGGCTCGCCTCGCGGCCGCGACGTTCGTCTCCGGCCTGCTCGCCGCCGGTGCGGCGGTGGCCGCCGCGAGCCCGGCGGCCGCGGACGCGACGACGCAGAACCAGAGAGGGGCGACGGCCACCATAGGAGGCCTGAAGACCTTCGGCGACGCGGTGATACACGACACCGACGGCGATCTCCAGGTGTCCGCCGGGCTGTTCGAGATGTCCGTCGAGGGCGGCGGCACCCTCCAGACGTACTGCGTCGACCTCTACAACCCGACGCAGAAGGACGCCAAGTACCACGAGACCGACTGGAGCGGCACCTCGCTGGGCGCCAACAAGAGCGCGGGCAAGATCCGTTGGATCCTGCAGAACTCCTATCCGCAGGTCAACGATCTCGCCGCGCTGGCGGCCAAGGCCGGCGCCACCGGGCTCACCGAGCAGGACGCGGCGGCCGGTACCCAGGTCGCGATCTGGCGCTACTCGGACGCCGCGGACGTGGACGCCGTCGACCCGCAGGCCGAGAAGCTCGCGGACTACCTGGAGAAGAGCGCCCGTGCCGTCGTCGAGCCCGCGGCCTCGCTGACGCTGGACCCGCCTGCGGTCTCCGGCCACCCCGGCGAGCTGCTCGGCCCGGTGACGGTGCACACCAACGCGGCCGGCACCACGGTCGTACCGCCCGCGGACGCGGCCACCAGCGGGGTGCGGATCGTCGGCAAGGACGGCAAGCCGGTGACCTCCGCGGTCAACGGCAGCGAGCTCTACTTCGACGTCCCCGAGGACGCGGCGGCGGGCTCGGCCGACCTCACCGTGCAGGCCTCGACCACCGTGCCGGTCGGCCGGGCCTTCGCCTCCGAGAGCCGGAGCCAGACACAGATCCTGGCCGGGTCCAGCGAGTCGACGGTCTCGGCGACGGCGAGCGCGACCTGGGCGAAGCAGGGCGCCGTACCGGCCCTGTCAGCGGTCCGGAACTGCACGGCGGGCGGCCTGGACATCACCGCGGTCAACCAGGGCGACGAGGAGTTCGCCTTCGAGCTGATGGGCACCGAGTACATCATCGCGGCGGGCGAGTCCCGCACGGTGACGGTCCCGCTCCAGGAGGACCAGGCGTACGACTTCACGATCAACGGCACCGACGGCCTCACCAAGCGGTTCACCGGAGTCCTCGACTGCCGCACCCGCAGCAGTGAGACGGGGGCCACGACCCAGACGCTCAGCGAGCCAAGTCCCGCCATGGTGGCCGCTCCCAGCACCGACGTGAACCTCGCCGAGACGGGCGGTACCAGCGCGACCCCGCTGATCGCCGGTACGGCCATCGCGCTGGTCGTCGTGGGCGGCGCGGCGCTGGTCATCACCGGGCGGAAGCAGAACCCGACGCGGGACTGACCGGGATTGACCGGGGCGGGGCAGGGTGGTGCCGGGCAGAATGACGTCATGACCAAGTCATCCGTGCCATCTGTGTCCTCCGCGTCCTCCGTGTCCTCCGCGGCGCCGGGGCGGCACACCTCCTCGGAGTCGATCCTGTCCCTGTGGTCGCACGACTCGGTGCTCTCGATCGGGTCGGTCGGTTCGGTGCTGTCCATCGGCTCCGTGGGCTCGGCGCTCTCGGTCGGCTCGATCGGCTCGGCCCTGTCCTTCGTCTCGGCGGGCTCCTGGCTGAGCACGGGTTCGGTGCTGTCGGCGCAGTCGAAGTGGTCGGTGCTGTCGTGGCGGACGTCGCATGGGCTGATGCGGTCCGCGGGGGCGGTGGGGGCGGTGGCCGTGGGGGCTGCGGTGTGGCTGGCTGTGCGGGGTAGTGCCGAGGAGTAGGGCGCGACGGGGGCGCGGATTCGGAGTCGGAGTCGGCTGGTGAGGTGGGGCGGTGCTCCTCCGGCACTCCGGGACTCCAGGGCTCCGGCACTCCGAGACTCCGGCACTCCAGGGCTTCAGGGCTCCGGGACTCAATGATTTCCGTGGTTCCCCCTGCTCAGAGGCGCACACGCACCGCTCATCCCAGGTGCGGCTCCGCTTCCCGGGTGGCAGGCCCTAGTCTGATGATCGTGACGGAGGCCGCTGCTGGGAAGGATGATCGGTGATGACGCCGCTGAGCGCCGGGGACCCGGAGTCCATAGGCGGGTACACCCTTCTCGGCAGACTCGGGGCGGGCGGCATGGGAGTCGTCTATCTCGGGGTCTCCGCCTCGGGGCGGCAGGTCGCGGTCAAGCTCGTGCACGGGTCGTACGCGCAGCAGGAGGAGTTCCGTACCCGCTTCCGGCAGGAGATCGCGGCGGCGCGCAGAGTGAGCGGCGCCTTCACCGCGCCGGTCGTGGACGCCGATCCGGACGCCGAGCGCCCCTGGATGGCGACGCTGTACGTGCCGGGGCTCACCCTCTCCGAAGTCGTGGAGAAGAACGGCCCGTTGAGCCAGCGGGAGCTGCGCACGCTCGGCCTCGGGCTCGCCGAGGCGCTGCGGGACATCCACCGCGTGGGCCTGGTGCACCGGGATCTCAAGCCGAGCAACGTCCTGATGACCGAGGACGGGCCGCGCGTCATCGACTTCGGCATCTCGCGCGCCTCCGACAACCAGAGCCTGACCATGACCGGCAACGTGATCGGCACCCCGCCCTTCATGTCACCGGAACAGCTGGCCTCGCCCCGGGACGTCACGCCCGCCTCGGACGTGTTCTCGCTCGGGTCGCTGCTGGTGTTCGCGGCCGTGGGGACCGGGCCGTTCGACGCAGACACCCCGTACATGACCGGCTACCAGGTGATGTACGAGTCCCCGGACCTCGACGGGGTGCCCGAAGCGCTGCTGGGCCTCGTCGGGAGCTGCCTCGACAAGGACCCGGCCGCGCGTCCCGAACTGGCGGACCTGCACCGCTCGTTCCAGGCGCTGCCGGAGTCCGACGTCACCGCGGCCCCGAGAGCCGTGGGCGCCGTGAAGCGCCGGCCCCGGCCCACCTCGGCGGGGGCGGCACCCACCTCCCCGGGCGCGGTCCCCACCTCGGCGGGCGGCACCGCCGACGCCACCGCCGCGGGCACCCCGGCCGGCGCCGGCCGCAGACGCCGGGCCCGGATGCTGCTGGCCGGTCTCGGCACCGTACTGGCCGTCACAGGACTCGGCGTCGGGGCGGCCGTATTCGTGGCGAACGGAGACGCGAACTCCGCCTCCGGCGCCACCGGCACCGCCACCGGAACCACCCCCGCCGCGTCCCTGCCCGCGGGCTGGCGCGAATGGCGCACGGCCCTGCGCACCGACGTGAAGGGCATTCCCCTCGACTACCAGGACCTCGGATGCGTGGCGCAGGGCGACGCCCTGTTCTGCGGCGGTACGGGATTCACGGCCGCCAGGGTCGACGCCGCCACCGGCCGCATTCTGTGGCACACCGGCACCCGGCCCCAGGGGGTGCGGCCGATCGGCGTCCGCGACGGGCTGGTCTACACGTACGAGGACCCGGACGACACGGTCCGGCGCCTGGTGGCCCTCGACGCCGGGACCGGGAAGACGCGGTGGCAGCGTGACATCAACAAGGCCGCGCCGGTGATCCCGTTCGACGGCGGACTGCTGGCCATGTCCCCCGACCGCTCGTCCTTCGTCGCGTACGACGACTCCGGCAAGGAGCTGTGGCAGGCGGCCGCGCTCGACGAGTACTGCACCACGTCGGTCCTGGGAGGCGCCCCCTACGCCCTGTGCTCGGCCGGCACCGAGGCCGGTCAGGCGCCCGTCGCCCTGATGAGGCTCACCTCCGGCAGCCTGACCGAGACCGCCACGCTGCCCAAGAAGGCGGAAGCGCTCGGCGCCGTCGACGGGCAGCCGCTCTTCCTGGCCCCGCAGACCGCGAAGGACGTGTACGAGTCCGGGTACGAGCGGCCGTACAACGCGCTGCTGCGGGTGGACCCGAAGACCGGCAAGATCGAGCGGACCCCGCTGACCCGCCCGCTGACCGGCACCGCCACCCTCGTGAACGGCGTCGTCTACTTCGTGCGGTCCAACGGGTCGGTCACCGCGGTGTCGGCGGCCAGCGGCAAGCAGCTCTGGCAGAAGGCGACGGACGTGGAGAGCCTGTCCGCGCCCGTGGTGTCGGCGAAGTACGGGCGGGTCTACTTCTCCAACCGCTTCGGCCGCCTCCTCGCCCTGGACACCCGCACCGGAGCGGAGATCTGGCGCACCCCCGCCCTCGACGACCCCGGCGACAAGGCCCAGGACTCCACGCCCCGAGTCCTGCTGGTCAAGGACGCGATCGTGGCGACGGCCGGCGACACGGCCTTCTCCCGCAGCCCGGACCAGAGCCCGGATCAATCGGGCTGACCGTATCCACGCCCGACGAAACCCCCAGCTCACAGCCCCCCGACCAAACGGGTTACCACCCAAGGGTGGACCTCAGGCAAGATGGGTTGTATCTGCCCACTGCCAGATTTCAAGCTGCCGGACGGTTTCTCTTGGCTGAGTACATCTACACCATGCGCAAGACGCGCAAGGCAATCGGCGACAAGGTCATCCTTGACGACGTCTCGCTGAACTTCCTGCCTGGCGCGAAGATCGGTGTGGTCGGCCCGAACGGTGCCGGTAAGTCGACCATTCTGAAGATCATGGCGGGCCTTGAGCAGCCGTCGAACGGTGACGCGTTCCTGTCGCCGGGGTACACGGTCGGGATCCTGCTGCAGGAGCCGCCGCTCAACGAGGAGAAGACCGTCCTGGAGAACGTCCAGGAGGGTGTGTCCGAGGTCAAGGGCAAGCTCGACCGGTTCAACGAGATCGCCGAGCTGATGGCCACCGACTACAGCGACGCGCTGCTCGACGAGATGGGCAAGCTCCAGGAAGAGCTCGACCACGCCAACGCGTGGGACCTCGACGCCCAGCTGGAGCAGGCCATGGACGCCCTCGGGTGCCCCCCGGGCGACTGGGCCGTCACCAACCTCTCCGGTGGTGAGAAGCGGCGCGTGGCGCTCTGCAAGCTGCTGCTTGAGGCCCCTGACCTGCTGCTTCTCGACGAGCCCACCAACCACCTCGACGCCGAGTCGGTGAACTGGCTGGAGCAGCACCTCGCCAAGTACGAGGGCACCATCGTGGCCGTGACCCACGACCGGTACTTCCTGGACAACGTCGCGGGCTGGATCTGCGAGGTCGACCGCGGCCGTCTGCACGGCTACGAGGGCAACTACTCCAAGTACCTGGAGACCAAGCAGACCCGTCTCAAGGTCGAGGGCGCGAAGGACGCCAAGCGCGCCAAGCGGCTCAAGGAAGAGCTGGAGTGGGTGCGGTCCAACGCCAAGGGGCGTCAGGCCAAGTCCAAGGCCCGTCTCGCCCGGTACGAGGAGATGGCGGCCGAGGCCGACAAGATGCGGAAGCTGGACTTCGAGGAGATCCAGATCCCGCCGGGCCCGCGGCTCGGCAGCATCGTCGTCGAGGTCAGGAACCTCACCAAGGGCTTCGGCGACAAGGTCCTGATCGACGACCTCAGCTTCACGCTGCCGCGCAACGGCATCGTCGGCGTCATCGGCCCGAACGGCGCCGGCAAGACCACCCTCTTCAAGATGATCCAGGGCCTGGAGGAGCCGGACTCCGGCTCCATCAAGGTCGGCGAGACCGTCAAGATCTCCTACGTCGACCAGAGCCGCGCCAACATCGACCCGAAGAAGACGCTGTGGGCCGTCGTCTCCGACGAGCTGGACTACATCAACGTCGGCCAGGTCGAGATGCCGTCCCGGGCGTACGTGTCCGCGTTCGGCTTCAAGGGCCCGGACCAGCAGAAGCCGGCCGGTGTGCTCTCCGGCGGTGAGCGCAACCGCCTCAACCTCGCGCTCACCCTCAAGCAGGGCGGCAACCTGCTGCTCCTCGACGAGCCGACCAACGACCTCGACGTCGAGACCCTCGGCTCGCTGGAGAACGCGCTCCTTGAGTTCCCGGGTGCGGCCGTGGTCGTCTCCCACGACCGCTGGTTCCTGGACCGGGTCGCCACGCACATCCTCGCCTACGAGGGCGAGTCCAAGTGGTTCTGGTTCGAGGGCAACTTCGAGTCGTACGAGAAGAACAAGGTCGAGCGGCTCGGCCCGGACGCGGCGCGTCCGCACCGCGCCACCTACAAGAAGCTGACCCGGGGCTGATCTTGCGGCACATCTACCGTTGTCCCCTGCGCTGGTCGGACATGGACGCCTACGGCCATGTCAACAACGCCGTCTTCGTGCGGTACTTGGAGGAAGCCAGGATCGACTTCCTCTTCCGCCCGGAGAAGGACTTCCAGCAGGGGTCCGTGGTGGCCCGCCATGAGATCGACTACAAGCGGCAGCTCGTGCACCGGCACCACCCGGTCGACATCGAGCTGTGGGTCTCGCAGATAAGGGCGGCGTCCTTCACCATCACCTACGAGGTGAAGGACGACGACCTCGTCTACGTCCGGGCCTCGACGGTGGTCGTGCCGTTCGACTTCGAGGCCCAGCGGCCGCGCCGGATCACCGCGGAGGAGCGCGAGTTCCTCCAGGAGTACACGGACGACCCGGCTCCCGGTGACAACAAGGAGGAGGCCGTCGCCGCATGACGGTGCTCCACCTCGCCGACGAGGGGGAGGCGGCGGACCTCGCGGCCTTCCTCTCCCGGCTCCTCCACTACGACCGCTCGGCCGCCGTGCGCCTCCAGGCCACCGGCACCGCGCTCGCCGTCTTCGGACGCCCGCCGTCCTTCGAGGTACTGGCGATCCGGGCGGTACGGCTGGCGAAGCCGTACGAGAACGGACTCGACGTCAGCCTCGATGTGACCGTGTCCGCGGGGGAGTTGCTGGAGTCCGTCGATGAGGCCGCGGTCACCGCCCTGGTCCCGGGAGCGGTGACCGGACCGCCGTGGGCCGGGGTGCTGCCCCCGCGCGGCGGCTGGCGAGCGGTCACCGGGCTGCCCGCGGTCGACGCGCTGCGGGCGCTCGTCCGGGCCGGGATCGGTGAATTCCGGTCCCGTACCGAGGAGTTGGGGCCCGAGGGCCGTACCCGGGCCGCACTCGACCTGATCGGGCGGGACATCTGGTCCCGGACCGTGGGCGACACGGGACTTCCCGTGCGGGCCGTGCACGCCGCCCAGTCGCTCGGATTCCTGCGGGCCGACGGGGAGTTGGCGCTCCTGTCGTCGGGAGCGTGGCTGCGGCTGCGCACGCCGTACGGCTCGATCGCCGTACGGCAGGGGGGACTTGGCCTGCTGGGCGTCAGCGTGCGCTGATCACTCCCGGCCGTCGCGGTGCGTGCTGTCGTCCGGCCAGACACCGATGTGGTCCGGCTCCAGTTCCAGCGCCACCCGGTCGCGCATGCCCAGGGCCTGCGTGTACTCCTTCGGGAGCTGGAGGCGGCCCGCCCGGTCCAGCATCGCGTACTCGCGGGCCACGAGGGTCTCGTGGCCCGTGGTCGCGTCCACCTCGCTTCTGCGCAGGACCTCGGTGGAGGTACGGCCGTCCCTGATGGCCACCGTGCGGCGGACCTCGCCGGCCACGGCCTGGTCGTGGGTGACGATGACGATCGTCGTGCCGAGCCGTTCGTTGGCCGTACGGAACGCGGCGAAGATCTGTTCCGCGGTGTGGGAGTCGAGTTCGCCGGTCGGCTCGTCGGCCAGGAGGACCGCGGGGTCGTTGGCCAACGCGACCGCTATCGCCACGCGTTGCTGCTGACCGCCCGACATCTGGTGCGGGCGGCGGTCCCGGCAGTCCGCCACCTCCAGCAACTCCAGGAGTTCCAGGGCGCGTTCACCGGCCGCGCGGCGGGATGCGCGGCGGGCGCCGGAGAGCTGGAGGGGGAGGGTGATGTTCTGGGCCGCGGTGAGATAGGGCAGGAGGTTGCGGGAGGTCTGCTGCCAGACGAAGCCGACGGTCCTGCGGCGGTAGGACAGACGGTCCTTCGCGGTCATCGTGAGCAGGTCGTGGCCCGCGACCCTGGCCGCGCCCGCGGTGGGGGTGTCCAGGCCCGCGAGGATGTTCATCAGGGTCGACTTGCCGCTGCCGGACGCGCCCACGAGAGCGAGGAGTTCGCCCTCGCGGACGAGGAGGTCGAGACCCTGGAGGGCCTGGACCTCGACGCCGTCCGTGGTGAAGATGCGGACCAGCCGGTCGCAGGTGATCAGGGCGTCATGGCCGTAGGTGGGGCTGTTGCGGGCCTGGGTGGCCTTCTGCGCGAGGTCGGTGAGGGTCGGGTTCGTGGTCATCGGACGTCTCCTGAACAGTTGCCGAGGTCGTTCATCTCGCGTCCCCCGCCCTCAACTCCCGCACCGATCCCCGTCTCCCCGACCACCACGCCTGGCCGACCCCCATCCCCACCGCCAGCAGCAGGACCGACACCGCCGGGATCGCCAGGGACAGCGCGTCCGTGCGCAACTCCGTGCCGGACGAGGAGGGTCCGGCCGACGGGAGCGCGATGGCCGTCAGGTCGATGCCCGGGGAGAGGAGCAGGATCGTGGCCCAGCCCGTGAGGACACCGCCCAGGGCGGCCAGGGCCGCCTGGGGCAGGGACTCCAGGATCAGGAGGCGGCGGGACTGGGAGCGGGTGAGGCCCATGGTGCGCAGGCGGGCCAGCAGCGCCGTGCGTTCGGGGGCCGCGCGGAGGAGGGACAGGAGCAGCGCCAGGACCGCGTAGCCGGTGCCGGCCGCCACCGCCGTCGTATAGACGCGTTCCGCGCCGGACTGGAGCGGGGAGTCGACGAAGCGCGCGCGTTCCTCCGAGCGCAGATGCACGGACGCGTCCTTCGGGGCCGCCTTGCGCAGGGCGGCGCCGCTCAGGTCGCTTCCCGTCAGCAGCAGCGCCGTTGTGCGGGACGCCGATTTCGGCAGGGCCTCGCGGTCCACCACCAGGAAGTCCGAACCGGTCACCGCGGGGGTGCGGTCGCGGACCGCCGTGATGCGGACGGTGACGGTGTCGCCGTCCGGGAGGAGCACCGGGAAGGGGCGGGTGCCGTACGTCCGCGCGGTGGCCTCGGAGGCGAGCGCCGGGACGGGCTTCCCGGAGCCGCTGGAGCTACCGGAGTCACCGGGGTCACTGGGGTTACCGGAGTCACCGGAGTCACCGGAGTCACCGGAGCTTCCGGATGCCCGGAGCCGGGCCTCCGGGAACGCGCCCAGCCCCGTCCCCCTCGCCAGCGCCGAGTAGTCCGCCGGGTCCACCCCGACCAGCGGCACCGTCTGCGGCCCGCTCTCCGGCTTCGCCTCGTAGGCCACGCTCACCTCCGACAGTGCGCTCACCCCCGGCGTACGGCGCAGCCGGTCCGGCAGGTCCGACGGGAGCGGTGCCACCGTCTCCACGCGGGCGTCGGCGCCGACCGCGAGGAGCGCCGCGTGGTCGCGGGCCTCGCGCACACCGGCGAGGACCGAGCCGCCGAAGGCCGCCGTCGTCAGGGCGGTCAGCAGGGCGAGCAGGGGCAGGACCGCCGATGCCGAGGTGCGGCCCGCCCTGGCCAGCGACAGATGGGCCACCGCACCGCGCAGCCGGGCGGCGGGGCGGGCCAGGCCGCGCAGCGGGAGGGGGTAGAGCCGGACCAGGACCAGCGCGGCGATCACCCCCACCAACACCGGTGCCAGCGAGACGAGTTGACCGGAGGAGCCGGAGGTGCCGCGACGCCGTAGCGTCTCCACCGCCCCCGCCGCCAGTACCAGCAACGTCAGCTCGGCGACCGTACGGCGCCGGGACGGCCGTACGGACGAGACGTCCTCGCGGCCGGTGTGGACGCGGACCCGCCGGTGGGCGGCCGCGGCGCGGAGGGGGAGGGCCGCGCAGGTGACCGCGGTGACCGCCACGGCGGCCGCGACCGCGTAGGCGGCGCGGCCCTCGGGGACCGTGAGCAGCGCGGCGGCCAGGCCCAGGGCGCCCGCGGGGACGGCCACGACCGCCGTCTCCGTGAACAGGCGGGTGGTGAGGCCGCGCAGGGAGGCGCCGCGGGCGCGCAGCAGGGCGAGTTCGGTGCGGCGGCGGTCCGCGGTGAGGCCGCCCGCCATCAGGAGGACCACGACGGCCACCGCGCCGGTGCCGAACGCGGCGACCGCGACGAGCGGGGCGACCCCCTCGCGCAGCCGGTCGTAGGCGATGAGGACCTCGTCGAGGTCGGTGGTGATGTCGGTCTGCCCCTCGTACACCATCATCTCGGTCGGTTCGCCGTCGATCTTCAGGCGCACCTTCCGCAGCGCGGGGCCGGCCTCCAGGGAGGCGAGCGCGGAGCGCAGGGCCGGGGTGTCGCGGGCCCGCAGCGCCTGCTCGGACGGGGCCAACTGCCAGTAGCGTTCCGGGTTTCCGGGGGTGGCCAGCAGAACCGGGGCGGCCTCGGGGGCGAGGAGGAGGGCGCCGAGCCAGTACATGTCGACGGACGGCGCGGGCTCGCGGATCAGGGCCGGGGTGCGCAGCAGGGACTTGGTGGACCAGTAGGCGCCCTCGGGGTCGCGCGGGGTGACGATGCCCGTGACGCGGACCGCGAGGGTACGTCCCGCGGCGGGGGCGTGGATGACCGAACCCACCTTGATGTGCAGGGACTTGGCGGTCTCGGCGGAGACCGCGGCCTCCACCTCCGTGGTGCCGGAGGTGACATGGCCGGCCGCGCGCGGCAACCGGCCCCGGGCGACGGAGGAGTGGGCGGCGAGACCGCTCTGGGCGATCAGGTTCACCTCCGCGGGCTTCCCGGTCGGCCTCGGCAGCCACGGGTCGGGGACCGCGATGTTCACGGTGGTGCGGACGCCGTACGCCGACTGGGCGCGGTCCAGGACGAGCGGGTCCGGGAGTTCGGCGCGGATCTCGGCGTACCGCCGGGCCAGTGCGTCGGGGCGGAGGCCGTCCTCGCGCATCCGGGCCGGCTCCATCGGGGACGGCGGCGGGGCGTACACCAGGATGCCGGTCCGGTCGGGGCGGGCCTGCTCGGCGGCCCGGCGCAGCCCGGCGTCCTCGTACCGGTCGACGGCCCGCGGGAACGCGGCGGCGAGGCACGCCGTCAGCGCGACCAGCAGCGCGAGCGCGCACGCGGTCCCGGGCGCGGTCCGCAGCCGGGTACGGACCCAGGGCGCGGTCACCCGCACGGCCCCGCGCGAGAAGAACCGGCTCGCTCCGCGGGAGGGGAGCCCACTCACTCCGTCGGAGGGGAGCCCACTCATTCCACCGGAGGGTGACCGGCTCGCTCCACGCGAGAACAGCCCCCGCACACCACGCGAGAACAGCCCCCGCACACCACGCGAGAAGAGACCCCGCACCTCACTCACCCCCTTCACGCAGCGCCCGCGCCGGATCCGCCCGTCGCAGCGCGAGCGCCGCCGTGACCAGGAGCGGGGCGAGGGCCACCGCCGCCAGCAGTACGGCCGCCCGGGCGAGCGGGAGTTGGACCAGCACCGGCGGGACCGGTCGGGCCGCCTCGTCCGTCAGCACGATCAGCGGGACCACCGCACGGGTCAGGACCGCGCCCAGCAGCGCGCCGACCAGCAGCGCCAGCACCACCAGGAAGCTCTGCTCCACGGCGACCGCGCGGGCCAGCCGGCGGCGCGGGGCCCCGAGGGCGCGCAGTACGGCGAACTCGGCGCCGCGCTCCCGCAGCGACCCCGCCGCGCTCACCGCGAACCCGACCGCGGCCAGTGCCGCCGCCACCCCGGCCGCCGCCGCGAACGCGGCCTCGGGACCGGCGCCGAACGGGTCGTCGCGCAGCTGCCCGGCGAGTTCGTCCCGCACGATCACCTGCGCGGGGTCCACGTCCGCCCTGGCCCGCAGCGCCCGCGCGACCCGGTCCGAGGCGTCCGGCCGGACGGACAGCCACCACTCGGTCGGCTCCACGCCCCGCCCGTACCGCGCCTGCAACACCCGGTTCACGGACCGCAGATCGACCAGCAGGGCCCCGCCGTCGTCCGAGGCGGTGGGCAGCTCCTTCACCGAGCGCACGATCCGCACCGGTACGGTCTCGCCGCCCAGCGGCACGTCCACGGTCTCCCCGAGGGAGGAGCCCGCCGAGGTGAGGAACCGCTCGGTCGCGACGGCCGCCACCGTGGGAGTCCTGGGCTGCGGCACCTGCATCCGTACCGTCAGGGCGGCCACGCTCCAGGTGTCGTCGAACGGGATGAACCCGGTGCCGTAGTCCACCGTCACCCGCCCCGCGCCCGAACTCAGGCGCGGCTTGGCGGGTCTGTTCTTGTCGCCCGGCGCGAGGTTCAGCCCGTCGCTCTGCGAGCCGGCCTTCCAGGACGTGGGCAACGGCAGCCGCCGTACCGCCCCTTCGGTGCTCGTGGCGGTCAACTCGGCTACGGTGAAGTGGTGTTGCTCCGCCTCGCCGCCCGGTACCGGGACGACCAGCTCCAGTGCGGTGAGGGTCAGCGGGCCGCCTGACACCTCGACGTCGAGGGCGTGGGACCGTCCGTCGGCGGGGAGTTGGCCGGCCGGGACGCGGTACGGAGTGCCGTAGCGGTCCTCCAGGGTGACGGCGACCTCGGCCGTCGTGCTCGGCACCGGGCCGCGCAGCACCGTCGTCAGCCGCAGCCGGGCGGTGTCCGCGGGCACCGGCACGCCCGCCGTCGCGCCCTCGGGGCCCAGGCCCTGGAGGAGCGGTCCGGAGTGCAGGTCGGAGCGGATCAGCGGCGCGGCGCGCGAGGTGTCCAGGGCCAGCACGGTCGCCACCCGGCTGCCGGACAAGGGGAGTTCGGAGCGGACGGCGGTGGCGGCCCGCCGTACCCCGGGGACGGCCGCGTACTCCTCGGTCCGGCCGGGACCGGACTCGCCGGAGGCCAGCACCCGCACCGCCGTCCCGGCCCGGAAGTCCGCCTGGTCGGACTGCGAACGGTCCCAGGAGGCGCCCTGTCCGATCGCCAGCATGCCCAGCGCCGTCGCGAGGACCAGCAGCAGTACCGGGCCCGCCCCGCGCATCGGGCGGCGGGCGATCTGCCAGCCCGCCAGCGCCGCGGTCAGCCCGCGCCCGCCGGCCGCCCGGCGCTCGGCGAGCCGGGCCAGCGGCGGCAGCAGCCGCAGCGTCAGCACGGTCCCGGCCAGCAGCGCGAGCGCGGGCGCCGCCACCAGCAGCGGATCCACGCCCAGGGTGCCGGAGGAGTCGTCGGTCATGGCACCGGAGGTCTGCCGGCCGAGCTGCCAGTAGGCGACCCCGGCCACGGCCAGCAGCCCGACATCCGCCCCCGCGCGCACCGCTCCGGGCAGCGCACGGGCCCGGCCGCGCGCGAACGAGGAGGTCAGCGCGGGCAGCGTCACCGCCAGCGCACACCCGAGCGCCACCGCGGCGGCCACCAGCCACACCCCGGGCCGCCCGCTCCACGGCACCTCCAGGCGCAGCCCGATCCGGGCCAACGGCCCCCGCCCGGCGAGGAGTCGGGTCAGCGGACCGGCGAGCAGCGGGGCGCAGAGCAGCGCGGGCACCGCGAGCAGCACGCCCTCCAGGGCGGCGAGGCCCGCGATCCGGGCCCGGGAGGCGCCGCGGGCCAGCAACAGCCTGCTCTCACCGGTGCGTTCACTGCTCAGCAGCCCCGCCACCAGCAGCAGGGCACAGCCCGCGAGCAGCACCAGCTGGAGGGCGACGATCAGCAGGGTGGAGCGGGAGACGAGCAGGGAGCGGTCGGTGTGGTCGAGGACCTCGGGCAGCGAGGTCGACGCCGTCGTCGCGCCGCCCAGGGAGGGCTCCTTGCGCAGCGCCGCGTTCCCGGCCAGGGCCGCCTCCCGCAGCGCGTCGCTGCGCGCGGTCGTCACCGCCGCGAAGTCGGCCGACGCCAGCCAGCCCGACGCCGCGACGCTCACCGTGCCGTCGGCCAGCACGCCGGGATCGGCGAGCAGAGGGCCGTACGTCGTGAAATCGAGCTTGTTGACGCCCCGCCCGTGCAGGTCGTCGAGGAGCCAGTACGGGTCGTCGGCGCGGACGGGCCGGTAGAGGCCGGTCACCGTGATGTGCACGGCGGGGCCGCGCAGCCGGTCGGCGAGGGTGAGGCGGTCGCCGGGGCCGAGACCGAGGGCGCGGGCCGCGGACTGCGGGAGCGCCACCTCGACCAGCCCGTCCGCGGGCCGCGGCGGCCGCCCCTCGACCAGCCGCACCCGGCTCCGGTCCAGCGCCGCGAAGTGCGTCAGATCCGGGTCCCCGGAGCGCTCCGACTCCGGCTGGAGCGACCGCGGCAGCGCGTACGGGCCGGACCGGAGCAGCGTCCGCACGGTCACCGGCAGCCCGTCGAAGGTCTGCCGCGCCACCTTGCGTACGGCGGTGTCGGCGGCCCTCCGGCGCTCCTCGGGTACGTCGGCCTTGACGACCAGCGCGGTGTCGGCGGCGTTGCGGGGGTCCTGGAGGGCGTGGCGCAGGGCCGCGTCCCCGATCGCGCCGGAGTAGGCGGTGAGCGTGGCCAGCACCGCGGTGGTCAGCAGGACCGTGAGCAGCGCGGCCGCGAGCAGCAGCCGGTGCGCCCGCGCGCGCAGGAACACGAAACGTGCGATTCCCCCGAACCCCGTCACCCGGCCCCCCGCCGTGTTGTCCAGACCTCCGGGCGAGGATGTCAGAGAGGGTCGGTGCCGGGTAAGCGCTTGTAGCGCGGGCTTGACCGGATTGTGACCGGAATCCGGCGCCGTACGACCGGAATCCGGGACTCAGTGATCAGCGATCAGTCGGCGTGATCAACGATCAGTCGGCGGTGTTCACCATCGAAGCGGCCGCGTACGTCAGGTAGTTCCACAGCTGCGTCTCGTGCTCCTCGGACAGCCCCAGCTCGTCCACGGCGTCCCGCATGTGCCGCAGCCAGGCGTCGTGCGCCGCGCGGTCCACGACGAAGGGGGCGTGCCGCATCCGCAGACGCGGGTGGCCGCGGTTGTCGCTGTACGTCGTCGGGCCGCCCCAGTACTGCATCAGGAACAGCACGAGGCGCTCCTCGGCCGGGCCGAGGTCCTCCTCCGGGTACATGGGACGCAGCAGTGGGTCCTCGGCGACTCCCTCGTAGAAACGGTGGACGAGGCGGCGGAAGGTCTCCTCCCCGCCGACCTGCTCGTAGAAGGTCTGCGTCTGAAGCGTGCCGCGCCGGATCTCTTTCACATGTCCCATGGTCTCAGACGGGTGGGCCCAGGACTCAAGGCTTAGGACCTGCCCGCGACAGGGTGCACAGTGGACGTATGGGCGCCCACGCTCTCGACAGGGACCTCGCCGAACTCGCCGTCTCGGCGCGGGCCGCGCTGGTCCGGGAGATCGACGCGAGCGGGGCCTGGGCCGCCGACCCGGTGTGGCGGGCCGCCTTCGAGGCGGTGCCGCGGCATCTGTTCGTGCCGTACTACTACGTCGGCGTCCGGGGCGGCTACGAGCGGCGCTGGGGCGAGAGCGGCGACCCGCGCGTGCGGGAGCTGTGGGTGCGCGGCGCCTACGCCGACGCCCCGCTGGCCACCCGGCTGCGCGACGGCGAGCTGGTCTCCTCCAGCAGCCAGCCCTCGCTGATGGCGATGATGCTGACCGAGCTGCGGGTGCGGGACGGCGACCGGGTGCTGGAGATCGGCGCGGGCACCGGCTACAACGCGGCGCTGCTCGCCCACCGGCTCGGCGACGGCGGTCTCGTCACCACCGTCGACCTGGAACCGGAGATCACCGAGGCGGCGCGCGGCCACCTGTCCGCCGCCGGGTACCACCCGGTCGTCGTCACCGGCGACGGCGCCCGCGGGGTGCCCGAACGGGCCCCCTTCGACCGGATCATCGCGACCTGCGCCCTGCCGTCGATCCCGCCGGCCTGGCTCGCCCAGTGCCGTCCCGGCGCCCGCGTCCTGACCCCGCTCGCCACCGGCCTGATCGCCCTGACCGTGCGGGACGCCGGGTACGCGGAGGGACGGTTCCTGCACACGCCCGCCTACTTCGTGCCGCTGAGGGGCGCGGGGCGCTGCGAGAGCGGGTCCGTCGAGCTGGGCGGGGTGCCGCGCCGGGCCCGGGAGAGTGAACTGTTCCGCTTCCTGCTGGCCCTGAGCCGGGGCAGCCTCGAACCGCCGGAGGCGTACGCGCTGTGGGAGCGGGAGGGCGAGCCGAGCCGGGAGCGGTACGGCGTCACGGTCGCGGGGGAGCGGGAGTGGGCGTGGCTGGACGAACCGGAGGGACCTTACGCGTGGCCCCTCCGGTGAGGTGACGGGACCGTGGCTCGTCGGCCCCGGACCGTCCGTCCCGTAGCCCCTGGCTTCTAGCCCCGGCGGATCGTGATCGTCGTCCAGGCGCCCACGTGCACCCGGTCGCCGTCCTGGAGCGGTACCGGTACGAACGGGGTGATCGGCTCCTCGGCGCCGTTCACCGTCGTGCCGTTCGTCGAGTTCTGGTCGACGACCGCCCAGGAGCCGTCCGGCTGCTGGACCAGCACCGCGTGCTGGTGCGAGACGCCCGGGTCCTCCGGCGGCACCGAGAGGTCCACGTCGGGGGTGTCGCCGGTGGAGTGCCTGCGGCGGCCGATGGTGACCTGGTTGCCGGTGAGCTGACGCTGCTGCTCGGGGGAGTACGCGGGCAGGTTCAGCCCGGCGGCCTCGGGGCCGGAGCGCTGCATCATCGCCATGAAGTACTCGCGGTCCGGGCCGATCGTCGCCGTCCAGGTCATCGGTCCCTGGTGGAAGGACTGGCCGGGAGGAGCGGGCGGGGCCTGGGTGTTGCCGGGCTGGGGGTAGCCGTAGCCGCCGGGGCCGCCCGGTCCGCCGGGACCGCCACCGGGGCTGCCGGGTGCGGTGGACGACGGCGGGGAGATGACCCAGTCGTCACCGCCGCCGCCGAAGGACGGACCGCCCTGCTGCGGCCGGCCGGTCTCCTGCGGGTAGGCGGGCGGGGCCGGGGCGCCCTGCGCCTGGAAGCCCTGCGGCGCGCCGCTCGTGGCACCGGGGCCCACGGGCGGGGTCGGGCCGGGAGGCGGCGGGACGGGACGGGAGGGGTCGGCACCGAAGCCCTGCGGGTTGCCGGGTCCGCCCGGGCCGCCGGGTCCGCCCGGACCGGGCTGGGTGCTGCCGGGGCCGCCGAAGCTCTGCGGGGCGCCGGGGCTGGAGGGGGCCTGGGCGTTGCCGGGCTGGGGGTAGCCGTAGCCACCGGGACCGCCGGGGGCCTGGGGAGTGCCGGGCTGCGGGTAGCCGTAGCCGCCGGGGCCACCTGGTCCGCCGGGACCACCAGGGCCACCCGGTCCGCCGGGACCGGAGGCTCCGGGGCCGCCGGGGCGGGACGGGTCGCCGGGGAAACCGGAAGGGCCTGGACCACCGGGGCGCGAGGGGTCACCGGGGAAACCGGAGGGACCGGGACCACCAGGAGCGCCCGGGCGTCCGGGGTCGCCCGGGAAGCCCTGCGGGCCACCAGCGCCGGGGCCGCCGGGACCGCCGGGGCCACCGGGGCCGCCGGGACGCGAGGGGTCGCCCGGGAAACCGGAGGGACTGGGACCACCGGGGCCGCCAGAGCCGCCCGGGAATCCGGAGGGACCGGGGCCGCCGGGACGGGACGGGTCGCCGGGGAAACCGGAAGGGCCGGAGGAGCCGGGTGCACCAGGACCGCCGGGACCGCCGCCGGGACCGCCAGGACCGCCAGGACCACCGGCTCCGCCGGGCCGCGACGGATCACCCGGGAAGCCGCCGGGGCCACCGGGACCGCCAGGTCCACCCGGCCCGGCACCGGGCCCGCCGGCCCCGCCCGGACCCGAAGGACGGGACGGCTCCGAGCCGAACGGGATCGGTTCCGCGGGCCGGTTCACCTGGGACGGGCGTGAGCCCTGGTACTCGTACGAGTCGGCGCCGCCGAAGGTCGGGCCGGGGGCCGACTGCTGCTGGAAGTGCGAGGGCGGACCGCCCGCGGAGGCCGGCGGGCGCGGGGCGGTCGGGGTGTACGAGGTCGCCGTGTTCGTGAGGAAGTTCCACCGGCACTCCTCGCAGAAGGGCGCACCGCCCTCACGGGGCGTGCGGCACTGCGGGCAGAGCTCCGGCTCGTGGTCCGGCACGGCGGACAGATGCGAACGTCCACCAGGCTGACCGCCGGGGCCACCGGGCCCACCCGGCGGCGGGAAGCCGTAGCCGCCCCCGCCCGGACCGGGCGGCGGCGGAGGGGGCGGAGGCACGGCACCGGCCATGCGGTGACCGCAGACCTCGCACCAGTCGTCGGAACCCGACTGGTGTCCGTTCGGGCAGGTCGGCATGTCGGCGCTTCCCCCTCTCGGATCAGGGAACTGCTACGTCGGTAGCGGTCTACTTCTTTACACGAACAGTCTTTGTCGACCGGGTCTCGAGAGTCATCTCGTCGGCCTCCTCGACCTTCGCCTTCAGTCGCACAGTACCTGTCGTGGCGTCGACCACGTCGACCACCTTCGAAAGCAGTTTCGCAGTATCCGCGTTCCCCGAGTCGTTCGCGAGCTGAACGGCTCGGCCTAGTTTGGCCGTTGCTCCATCGAAATCGCCCGCTTTGCGCAGATCGAGCCCTTGTTGGATGGCTTGTGCCAGTTCGGCCTGGCCGGTGTAGTGCGCGACCTGAGGGTTGATGGACGTCGAGGCGACCATGTCGTCGGTCCATACGGCCCTCACCAGGCCCTGCGCGCCCAAGTTCGGTGTGCTGCCGTCGGGTTGGGGCACGACCAGGGAGACCCGGGCGGCGAGCATCTCCTGGCCCAGGTGGGCGGCCGGGACCTCGACGCAGACGTGGTAGTCACGGGACTCGTCTCCCCAGGAGCCGGTGGGGTAGTCCCCGGCGCGCGGACCGGCCTCGGTGCGGCGGTCGGTCAACTCCTCGACGGTGGGCGCGACCTGCTTGACGAACTTGATCGTGGTGCCGACCGGGGTCCACACCCGCAGGGCGACGTCCGCGACCTCCTTGCCCATGGCCGCCTCCATCATCTGCGTGAAGTCCGCGGCGAGGGCGGCCGGGTCGGCCACGATGTCGGCGGTGCCGAGGAGGGCGGAGGCGATTCCTGTGACTTCTTTCACTTCCCAGTCGGTGCCCACGCCCCTCGCGTCACAGGTGAAACGTCCGGCACAGGCGTCGAGGGAGGCCTTGAGGTCCTGCGCCGACTCGTGTTCGTTGCGGCCGTCGGTGAGCAGGATGCCGTGGCGGATGGCGACGTCCGCCGAGGACAGCAGCCGGTCGGCGAGGCGCAGCCAGGTGCCGATGGCCGTACCGCCGCCGGCCTTGAGCCTGCGCAGGGCCTGCTTGGCCTGGTCGCGGGTGGTGGCGTCGGCCACCGCGAGCCGGCCGCTGCCCGGGTACACCTCCCTGGCCACATGGGTGCCGTCGATCACCGCGAAGTGCACGCCGTCGCGCAGGGTGTCGATCGCGGCGGCCGTGGCGTCGCGGGCGTTGCGCATCTTGGTTGGCGGGTAGTCCATGGAGCCCGAGCAGTCGACCATGATCGCGACGGCCGCGGAGGGCCCCTGGCCTGCGGTGTAGAGATGGGGTGCGGCGACCGCGGCTCCGATCGTGCCGCCGCCGGTCGCGGTCACCGTGACGATCGCGTTGACCTCGCGGCCGCCCTCCGGCAGGTACTCGTTCTGATAGACGTCCACCGAGAACTGCGGCACGTTCGACTTCGAGAAATTGGCCATGCCTACTCAAATCCCCCTAGAAAACCTCACAGTTGTGAGGCGACGACTGATCGCGGACCGGTCCCCTCCGGTCCGCCGAGGCATCCCCGCTCATCCGGCCTCAGGCCGATCCTGCCCCCTGCGGAGGGGTCGGGAACGGCACGACGGCCACTGTTACGTTGTCGTGGCCCCCGCCGTCCAGGGCGTGGCCGACCAGGACCCGGGCGCTGTGCAGGGGGCGCACGGCGGCGTCGGCCGGCAGGGCCTCCGCCATCTCGTCGGCCGCCTCCGCGTAGTTCCACAGGCCGTCCGTGCACACCACCACCACACCAGGCCGGTCCGGCTTGAAGGAAGCGGTGTGCGGGTCGAGTTCGTAGGCGTCCGCGCCGAGCCAGCCGGTGATCGCGTGGGCGCGCTCGTCGGCGTACGCCTCGGCCTCGTTCATCAGGCCCGCGGCGACCATCTGCGCGGCCCAGGAGTCGTCCTCGGTGAGCCGGGCCGGGGGTGAACTGCGGTCCGTGGGCACCCAGTAGACGCGGCTGTCGCCGACCCAGCCGACGATCAGCAGGCTCGGGGTGACCACCGAGCCGACGATCGTGCACGCCGGGGCGTTCTGGTGCGGCTGGTGCTCACGGGCCGTAGCGGGTTCGTTGGCCAGGGAGTTGACCGCGCGGGAGGCGGCGACGATCGCCTCGTGCATGGCCTGCTGGGGGTGGGTGCCCTGGGGCAGTGCCGTCAGCAGGGTGTCGGCCGCGGCCCGGGACGCGGCCAGCGAGGCGTCGTCGGGGCGGGTCGCGGAGGAGACGCCGTCGCAGACGACCGCGAAGGTCGCGGGCGAGCCGTCGGGCAGCAGGGTGTTGCCGAGGGTGAAGGCGTCCTCGTTGCGGTGGTGGCGCAGCCCGCGGTCGCTGACCGCGGCGATCGGGCCGGTCTCCTGCTCCATGTGGTCGCGCTCGCGGGGCTGGGCGTGGCCGCAGTTCTCGCAGTAGCCGTCGTCGTCGACCCGGCCCGCCCGGCAGGCCACGCAGACCGACGGCGGTGCGATGCCCTCGGCCGGGAGCGGCAGTTCGGCGACCACCCGGGGGTCGGGCGCCTGGAGCACGTACTCGTCGGGCTCCGGCGGCCGGTCGAAGCGCACCCCGGAGGCGGGGGAGACCGGCGATCCGACGACCGGTCCCGCCGGGGCCGGTCCGTGCCCGCCCGGCTCGGCGCCGTGCGGGGCCACCTGACGGTGGGCCTCGGCCGGGGCGTGCGGGACCTCCGGCCAGGGGCCGCCGGGCGGCGCGCCGTTCAGGGCGATCGTCGGGCTGTCGTCCGGCCGCGCCGGCACGGCGGACAGGTCGTATCCGCACGCACCGCAGAAACGGTCGCCCGACTCGAGGGGTTCCTCGCAGCTCGGGCACCGCGACAGTGCAGTCCGCTGGGGCATCTGCGACATCAACTACACCCACGTCCGGGGGCGGTAACGGTTTGCTCGTTCCACCAGGTCGATCCTCTCCTCGCCGCCCTGCGCGAGCCGGGCCAGCGTGCGGTACGAACGCTCCAGGCCGAAGCGCAGTCCTCGCTCGTCCAGTCCGCTGCCGAGCAGTGCCCGTCCCCCGGCGGCGGGGGTGACGGAATCCTGGCCACCGGAGAGTATCCAGTCCAGGGCCGAGCCCAGCACCTCCGCCGACAACTGCTCGCGGCGCGCCGGGTCAAGACCGTACGCGTCCAGTGCCTCGACCTGCCCGGCGGCGGCGGTCAGGTCGTCCAGGAAGGGTACGTCGGCCGCGGTCGCGGTGCGTTGACGCAGCCGCGCCCGGACGGCGGCGACCCGGGCGGCGGTGTAGTGGATCGAGGACTCCGGCACCGACTCCAGCGTCTTCACGGCGCTACGGCGGTCCCCGGTCGCGAGTTGCACGCGGGCCAGGCCGAACGCGGCGCTCACATAGCTCGGGTCGGTCGACCAGACCAGCCGGTAGTACTCGGCGGCGTTGTCGAGCTGGCCCAGCACCTCCGCGCACACGCCGAGGGCGAGCTTGGGCGCGGGCTCGCCAGGGAAGGCGTCGTAGATCGCGTCGAAGGCCAGTGCGGCGGCCTCGTGGTCGCCGGTCACCAGGGCGGCGACGCCCCGGTACCAGACCACCCGCCAGTCGTCGGGCCGCTCCTCCTCCAGGTGCCGCAGCGACTCGTCGGCGGTGTGCGCGTCGCCGTTCTCCAGCCAGGCCCGCACCTGCCGGAGCCGGGTCTCCGCGGACGCGGCCGGCGCGGCGGCGAGGGCGCCGAGCAGTTCGGCGGGCGCGGTGGTCATGAGCCCGGCGAGGAAACCGGCGTTGGGGTCGGTGGGGTCGACGTGGGGGACGGGCAGGGCGAGTGCGGCGGAGGACGTGTCCGCCGACTTGACGAGGGTGTCGGAGCCCCGGGCCGCGCCGGGGCCGCCCGGGAGGGCGGCGGGAGGGACCGGGGCGGTGAGGGCGCCACTACCCGCGGCAGGGCTCGCGGCGACGGAACCGATCGGGGCCGGCGAGCCGGTCCCGCCCCGGCGCGGCCGGCGTCCCGGCGGGGGCACCCGGCTCCCCAGCCGTGACACCTCGCCGTCCAGCCGTGGGAACAACTCCGTGTCCGTGACCCGCACTTCAGGGCCGAACAGCGTCGAGAGCGCCGGGCGGGCGCGGCCGGTCTGGAGGGACACGACCTCGCGCAGGACGCCCGTCAGCTGCTCCGACATCTCCTGCGCGGAGGCGAAACGGCGGGCCGGGTCGGGGTCGGTCGCCCGGACCAGCAGCCGGTAGAAGGACTCGTACTGCCGGAAGACCTCGATGTGGTCGGGGTCGGGCAGCGAGTCGACGAAGACGTTGGTGTAGCCCTGGAAGTCGAAGGTCAGCACGGCCAGGGTGCGGGCGACCGTGTACAGGTCGGAGGCGACCGACGGGCCCACCTCCGCGACCTCGGGCGCCTGGTAGCCCACCGTGCCGTAGATGGCCGACTCCTCGTCGTCCATCCTGCGCACCGCGCCCATGTCGATGAGCTTGAGCTGGTCCTCGGTCTGGATGGCGTTGTCGACCTTGAAGTCGCAGTACAGGAGGTTGCGGCTGTGCAGGTGGCCGAGCGCCTCCAGGGCCTCGATGCCGTAGGCGCACGCCTGCTCCACCGGCAGCGGGTCCCGCTTGCCGGCGGTCGAGCGGCGGCCGTTGGCGATCTCCTTGAGCGACTTGCCGCCGACGTACTCCATGACGATGTAGCCGTCGAGGGAGCCGGTGCGCTGGTCGAGGTGCTCGACGAAGTTGTAGATCCGCACGATGTTGGAGTGCTCGATCTCCGCGAGGAAGCGCCGCTCGGAGATCGCGGCGGCCATCGCGTCCTGGTCGCCGGTGTCCAGCAGGCCCTTGAGGACCACCCAGCGGTCGGACACCGCGCGGTCCACGGCGAGGTAGACCCAGCCCAGGCCGCCGTGCGCGAGACAGCCCGCGACCTCGTACTGGCCGTGCACGATGTCCCCGGACTTCAGCTTCGGTACGAACGAGTACGGGTGGCCGCACTTCGTGCAGAACCCCTCGGTGCGCCCCTTGTGGTCCCCCCGCGCGCGTCCCACGGGGGCACCGCAGTCGGAGCGCGAGCAGAACCGCTTGCGCTCGGGCACCTCCGGGTTCTCCAGCACCATCTCGCGCGGGTCGGGCCGCGGCACCCCGGGCACCTCGACGAGCCCCGCGCCGAGCCGGCCGCGCCCGGTCGAACCGGCGGCGGAACCGGAGCTGCGCACCGACACCGACCGGCTCGTGGACCGGCCGGACAGGGAGCGCGAGAGCCGTCCCGAGACCGAGCGCCGGGACTTCGCGGACTGCGAGGACGTACGCGAGGAACCGCGGCCGGTGGAGCGTGAACTCGCGCTGCCCTGCGAGTCGCCGCCGGCCGCGCCGGTGCGCGCGGAGCCGGCCCGGCCGCCCCCGGCGGCGGAGGCCGAGGCCGAGACGACCGGCGCGAGGCCGCAGGTGTCGCAGTACAGCTCCCCGCCGCCCATGTCCTCGTACGTGCCGTCGCAGTCGGGCCGCTGACAGGACTGCTGTGCCTCGCTCATGACGTCACTCCCCCCTACGGTCCTGCGGCACCCGCGGGGCGCCCAGCAGTTCGGCGGCCGCGTGCTGGTAGCGCAGCACGGCCTGTTCGGCGACGCGCAGGTCGCAGGGCGCGCTCCACAGCATCCGCCGGGCCGCGTCGTACCGCTCGATCAGGAACGGGTCCTCGGCCAGGCCGTGTCGGGCCACCTTCGCCTTGTACGCGTCGAGGCGGCCGCGCAGTTCGGCGCGGACCGCCAGTGGCTGGGTGACCGCGGTCAACGACTCGCGGGCACGCAGCAGTTCGTCCTCCGCCTTCTGCTCCAGGGACTCCAGGAGCGGGGACAGACGGTGCCACTGGGCGTGTCTGCGGTACTCGGCGGCCGTCGCCAACTGCTCCTGGAGGACGGTCGGCGGGCCGCTGACCACCGGCACCTCGGTGGCGGCGATCTTCGCGAGGACCTCCCCGCGCGCGGTGCGCGCCTCGGCGAGGGTGCGGTCCGCGCGGGAGAGCACGTCACGCAGCCGGACCAGCCGGGCCTCGGAGTCCTGCCGGACGGTGAGCACCGCGTCGATCTCCCGGCGCACGTCCTCCAGGGCACGCGCCTCACGGTCGTACGACGTGGTGTCGGGCTTTCCGCCGCCGGGCGCCGAACTGCCCTGCGCGCGGCGCCAGAAGGCGAGCGGATCCGAGATCACCTGCTCGCGCAGCGCGGTCAGGGTGCGGGTGATGCGCTCCAGGTCGTCGCCGGAGGGGTGCTCGCCGGGCCGTACGCCGACGGAGTGCGCGAGCTGCCGGGTGCGCTGGAGTTCGGCGGCCAGTAAATCTATCCGCGCTGGCAGCGCCGACCACACCGCGTCGGCGGCGACGACCATGTCCAGGCTCGTCGCGTACAGCTCGTTCATCCGCTCGACGAGCGTCACCAGCGAGAACCGCTCGCTGAGCTTGCCCGAACCGCCGTGCAGGGTGGGCGCGTTGGCCTCGGCGGTCGTCGAGCCCGCGACCGTGACCGCGTCGCCGCGCAGCAGTTCGGTCAGCTCCACCAGGTCCTCGCGGCTGGACCAGCGGCGGCGGGAGCGGATCTCGCGGGCGGAGCGCAGCGCGTCCGTGTAGGCGTCGAAGTAGGCCCACAGCAGGGTGATCGAGGCGTCGGCGGTCTCCCAGCGCTCCTGGGTGACACCGGTGAGCGAGGCGCCCTCCAGGAGCCTGCGGCCCGCGTGGTCCTGGAGGGCGAGGAGCGAGGTCTCGATCGCCTCGTGCTCCGCGCCGAGCCGCGCCAGCGCACGGTCCACCTCGTCCCGGTCCATCACCGGCCCGGGGGGTCCCGTGACGCCCATCGATCACCTCTCACTGCCGAAGGTTTGTTAACAGTGTGCTGTCGAGCGGTTGTTGACGGCGGCCGTCCACGGTCCGTCAGCTCTTGCGCAGGTACTCCGGTGGCGGCGGCTCCGACTTCGCCGAGTCCTTGTTCAGTGTGGCCGACAGCCACTTGTCGTACGACGCCTGCCAGCCGTCGGTGGTGTCCTTGCGGTAGTCCACCAGAATCTGGTTGACCCGGCGTACCAGGTCGTCGGCGTCCTTCTTCATCGCCACGCCGTAGTACTCGGTGGTGAAGGGGTTGCCCTTCAGCTCGACCGTGGGGTCCTGGGCGGCCTGGCTGGCGGCGAGGGCGCCGTCGGTGACCACGGCGTCGACCTCGCCGAGCTGGAGCCTGACCAGACAGTCCAGCTGGTTGGGCACGGGTTTGGCGATCCTGGCGGACGGGACCAGCTCGCCCGTCCTGCGGTCCTCCTCCAGCTTGGCCAGCGCGGTCGAGCCCGCCGCCACGCAGATCCGCTTCTTCGCCAGGGTGCCGTCGTAGCCCTTGATGCCGGAGGACTTGGGGGCGAGGACCTGCTGGCCGGTCTTGAAGTACGGCGCGGAGAACGCCACGTCGGCCAGCCGGGAGCAGTTGATGGTCATGGTGCGCACGACCATGTCGACCCGGCCCTGCTGGATCGCCGGGATGCGCTGGTTGGTGGGGATCGCCTTGAACTGCACGGCGTTCGGGTCGCCGAGGATGTCCTGGGCGATCCGGTGCACCAGGTCGATGTCGAAGCCCTCCAGGTCGGCGTCGGCCCCGCCGTTGGGGTTGCGGTAGCCCCAGCGGTAGCTGTTCTGGTCGACGCCGACGATCAGCTTGCGCTTCTCGCCCTCGCGGGCCTTGATCTTCTCGATGGTGGTGCCGTCCGCGTCCGACGGGGACAGCGTCTGCTTCTCCGGGGCCGTCTTGATCGCCGGGTTCGCGCAGGGGTCGTCGTCCGCCGCCTGCTCGGCACGGGTCAGTCCGGGCCCGCCGACACCGGCGCTGTCGTCGCCGTGCGACCTGGCCAGCGGCAGCAGCAGGGCGAAGGCGAGCGCCAGGGCGCAGACGGCCGCCATCGCGCCCACCCCGCCCCAGCCCCTCAGACCGGCCCGCAGGCGTGCTCGCAGTGACATCGCCGCTCCCCCTCTCACCGGTACTCCGACAGCCTGCGCCCGATGCCCAGGACCGCGCCGGCCGCGCCCAGGACGGCCAGTACGGCGGCGCCCACGGACAGTCCGGTCATCGCGCCCAGGCCGTCGCCGGCCGCCTGCCTGAACTCGGCCTCCTCGTGCTTCAGCGCGTTGGCGAGGTTGGTGTCGACGCTGTCGAAGCACTCGCCGGTCGCGCCCTTGCCGCCGATGACGCGGTTCAGGGCCTCTTCGTAGTTGCCGTTGTCGTCCTGGGCGCGGGCCGCGGTGTGGCGCTCCTTCCACACCTTCATGTTGCCCTCGGCCGCGGTGACCGGCTTCTTGCCGGTGCTGTCGTCGGCGAGTCTCGACGCCTCGGCCAGGCCCTTGCCGAGGGTGTCCATGTCCTTGTCGAAGTCGTGGTCGTAGGCGTCGTAGGTGACGTCCTCGCCCGTCTTCTCGTCCTTGACCGTGACGGTCTCCGCGCCGCGGGCCACCAGGGTGAGGTTCTCGTTGCCGCGGGCCTTCAGGGAGGCGATGCGGGCGTCGTGCAGCACGTTGAGCGAGCGGACGCCGTGGTCGTAGGAGTCGTCGAGGCCCGCGCGCGCGACGGTGTGGCCGACGACCAGCCACAGCAGCACCACCGTCGCCGTCGCGGTGGCCGCGACCAGGCCGTGGTTGAGGACCCGGTTGGTGCGCCGGTAGTTGCGGTGCTGGGCCCAGGCGAGCCCGGCGAGCGCCAGCACGCCGAGGCCGATCGCGGCCCACGGGTAGGGGGTGGCGGCGTCGTAGTCGGCGCGCAGCCGCTGGTTCTCGCTGGTGTAGAGGTTCTGCGCCTTCGGGAGCATCTCCTCCTGCATCTTCTCGTTGGCGTAGCGCAGATACGCGCCGCCGACCGGGAAGCCCTGGCGGTTGTAGGTCCGGGCCCGCTCCACCAGGCCCTTGTACTCCGGCAGCAGGGTGTTGAGCTCGGCCACGGTCTTCGCGGCGGGGGAGTCCGGGTCGGAGTTCGAGGCGGCCTTGACCAGACCGGCCGCGGCCAGGTCGATGTCCTTCTCGTACCGGTCCCGGGAGACGGCCGTCTCCTGGCCGCCGGCGAGGAAGCCGCTGGAGGCCGCGGTGTTGGCGTCCGCCAGGTAGCGGTAGATGTCGGCGGCGGCGCTGCTGAGCGGCTGGCTCTTGTGCAGCACGTCGTCCGCGGCGGCCGCCCGGTCATTGGTCTGCCAGGCGGTCACCGCGCCGAACAGGACGACGAGCAGGGCGAGGGCCGCGCCGATGATGCGCAGCCGGCCCGGTTCGGTGGTGGCGGCCGCGCGCAGCTGGTCGAAGCCCTCGGCGAAGGCCGTACGGCGGCGGCCGGGCCCCTCGGCCACCGGGGCGGGCGCGGGCGGCCGCGGGACGGGTGACGGGCCGGCCGGCTGCCGTGGCACGGACGGCATCGTGGGCACCCCGGGATCCGGTGGTGCCGCGCTGCTCTTCGGCGGGTGTGTCACTGTTTGACCTCCCCCATGGTCATCCGTCGCCGCAAGTATCGCTGCCGGGACCGACATCCGCACCGGGCTTCACTGGATCTTGATCGGATCGCAGCGCATCCCCACCCGGCCGTGCCCTCCCCGCACCACCCCTTGCCCATGAATACGCTGTGGGAATCGGTTCGGTTCCTTCCGGGGGCGGCAGTCCCGGACCCCCGCTTCGGCCCTGAAGGGGCCTCGTCCTCAAACGCCGGACGGGCTGAGTGACCCTGGCGTACGCCGGAGTGCGGGACGTGGCTGGACGTGACCGTCCACACAGTGCAGTTGAACAGGGCTCACTTCGGCGAACCCGTCCTACCCCCGGAGGGCTCCGCGCTCTGGCCGGAGCGGGTCGCCGCCCTCGGTCTGCCCCACACGGCCGCCGTCTGGCTCACCGCCGGCGAGGATGTCCTGCGCGCTCGGATCCAGGCGGGCGGGTGTTACGGCGAGGCGACGTGGGAGGAGCGGTTCCTGATGGACAAGTTCCTGGACCGGAGCGTGCGGTACCAGGAGCTGATGGTGGCGGACGTCGACCGGCTCGGCCTGGCCCGCGTCGACGTCGGGGCGGACACGGCGGTGGCCGAGCTGGTCGACGTGGTGCTCGCTCAGGCCTCGTAGTAGGCGCGCACGCGTGCCTGCACCTCGGGGG
The DNA here is from genome assembly GCF_010548375.1 of Streptomyces sp. SID13726. Lineage (GTDB taxonomy): Bacteria > Actinomycetota > Actinomycetes > Streptomycetales > Streptomycetaceae > Streptomyces. The sequence continues at coordinate 96,184 of NZ_JAAGLY010000008.1, read as the reverse complement.
ACGCCCCGACCCGGTCCAGGCCGAGCAGGGCCGCGCCCAGCACCGGGCTGGCGCTCACCACCTGGGGTACGGCCTTCGGGGCACGGGCGGCGAGCAGTTCCCGTACGCCGTCGTCCAGTTGGGGGTGGCGGGCGGCCAGGACGCTGCCGCCGAGCAGTACCGGGGTCTCCTCGTCGAGGAGGTCCAGGCGGGTCAGGGCCACCGTCGCCATCGACACCACCTCGTCGGCGAGGCGGTCGACGACCGAGCGGGCCACCGGGTCGCCGGCGGCGGCCGTGGCGAACAGCACCGGGGTCAGCTCATGGCGGCGGGCGGGGGCGATGTCCTCCAGGTGCAGGGCCTCGATGAGGGCGTACATGGACGGCAGCCCGAAGTGAGCGGGCAGCACGCGCGCGAGGTCGGTGCCGACGCCCCGCCCGTCCTCCGCGCGGGCCGCGTGCCACAGCGCCTCCTCGGCGAGACCCCAGCCGCCGCCCCAGTCCCCGGAGATCCGCCCCAGCGCGGGGAAGCGGGCGGTACGGCCGTCGGGGCGCATGCCGACGCAGTTGATGCCCGCGCCGCACACCACGGCGACCCCGCGCGGCTCGGTGATGCCCGCGCGCAGGATGGCGAAGGTGTCGTTGCGGACCTCGACGCCCGAGCCCCACGCGCGTGCGTGCAGCGCGGCCGCCAACTGCTCCTCCTCCACCGGGAAGTCGGCGTTGGCGAGACAGGCCGAGACATGCTCGACGGAGTCCACCCCGGCCGCGGCGAAGGCCCGCCCGACCGCGTCGGCGACGGTGTCCACCGCCTTCTCGACACCCACCACGGGCGGCCGGAACCCGCCGCCGCGGGCCGTGGCGAGGACGTTTCCGTCCGCCGCCACGACCGCGACGTCGGTCTTGCTGTTGCCCGCGTCGACGGCGAGGACGCATGCGGTCAGGCCCACGCGAGATGCTCCCGGTTGTGTGCGATCAGTCGGTCGGTGAGGCCCTCGGCGTACTCGTACTGGCCGACGAGCGGATGGGCGAGCAGCGCCTTGAAGACCCGCTCCCGGCCCCCGCGCAGGGCGGCCGTCAGTGCCAGGTCCTCGTACGCCGTGACGTTCGCCATCAGTCCCGCGAACAGCGGGTCGACGGCGGGCACCGCCAGCGGGGTCGGCCCCTTGGGACCCACCGCCGCCGGTACCTCGATCACCGCGTCGTCGGGCAGGAAGGGCAGCGTGCCCCGGTTCAGGGTGTTGACCACCTGGTACGGGCTTCCCCCGCCCCCGAGCAGCCCGGCGGCCAGGTCGACCGCCGCCTCCGAGTAGTAGGCGCCGCCCCGCTTGGCGAGCAGCTCCGGCTTCTCGTCCAGGGCCGGGTCGGCGTACATCGCCAGCAACTGCCGTTCCATCTCGGCCACTTCGGCGGCCCGGGACGGCTTGCTGCCCAGCTCCCGTACGACCTCGTCGTGGGCGTAGAAGTAGCGCAGGTAGTACGACGGGACCACGCCGAGCCGGTCGACGAGCGAGCGCGGCAGCCGCAGGTCGCCGGCGATCGCCTCGCCGTGCTCGCCGAGCAGCTTGGGCAGCACGTCCTCGCCCTCGGGGCCGCCGAGCCGTACGCCGGTCTCCCAGGTGAGGTGGTTGAGGCCCACGTGGTCGAGGTGGATCTCGGCAGGCGTGACGCCGAGCAGCTTGGCGAACTTCCGCTGGAAGCCGATCGCCACGTTGCACAGCCCGACCGCCTTGTGGCCGGCCTGGAGGAGAGCGCGGGTGACGATGCCGACCGGGTTGGTGAAGTCGATGATCCAGGCGTCCGGGTTGGTCCTGCGGACCCGTTCGGCGATGTCGAGGACCACCGGGACCGTGCGCAGCGCCTTGGCGAGGCCGCCCGCGCCGGTCGTCTCCTGGCCGACGCAGCCGCACTCCAGGGGCCAGGTCTCGTCCTGCTGCCGGGCGGCCTGACCGCCGACGCGCAGCTGGAGCAGCACGGCGTCGGCGCCGTCCACGCCCGCGTCCAGGTCGGACGTGGTGACGACACGGCCGTCGTGGCCCTGCTTGGCGAAGATGCGCCGGGCGAGTCCGCCGACCAGCTCCAGGCGTTCGGCGGCCGGGTCGACGAGCACCAGCTCCTCGATGGGCAGCGCGTCCCTGAGCCGGGCGAAGCCGTCGATGAGTTCGGGGGTGTAGGTCGAGCCTCCGCCGACCACGGTGAGTTTCATGAACGGTTAACCCTTCACTCCGGTCAGCGTGACGCCCTCGACGAACGCCTTCTGCGCGAAGAAGAACACGAGGATCACGGGGGCCATGACCAGCACGGTCGCGGCCATGGTGAGGTTCCAGTCGGTGTGGTGCATGCCCTTGAAGGACTCCAGGCCGTAGCTGAGCGTCCAGGCGTTCTGGTTCTCCGAGGCGTAGATCTGCGGGCCGAAGTAGTCGTTCCAGGCGTAGAAGAACTGGAAGAGGGCGACGGCCGCGATGCCGGGCTTGGCCATGGGGATGACGACCCTGATGAGGGTGCGGAAGTCGCCGCAGCCGTCGACCTTCGCCGCGTCCACGTACTCGTTGGGGATCGTCATCAGGAACTGCCGGAGCAGGAAGATCGAGAAGGCGTCCCCGAACGCCATCGGGATGATCAGCGGCCACAGCGTGCCCGACAGGTCCAACTGCTTCGCCCAGAACAGGTACATCGGGATGATGACGACCTGCGGCGGCAGCATCATCATCGAGATGACCAGCATCAGGGAGAGATTGCGGCCCCGGAAGCGGAACTTGGCGAGCGCGTACGCCACCGGGATCGACGACACGACCGTAAGGACTGTTCCCAGTCCCGCGTAGACCAGCGTGTTGCGCCACCAGGTCAGAAAGCCCGGGGTGTCGAAGACCCGCCGGTAGTTGCCCCACTCCCAGGTGTGCGGGATGAGATCGCGGCTGAGGGCCTGGCTGTCGCTCATCAGCGAGGTCAGGAACACGAACACGAAGGGCAGCGTGAAGAACAGGGCGGCGGCGATGCCGAGGGAGTGGATCGCGACCCACTCCAGCAACGCCTTCCGCCGCGCGGTGCGCTCGGCGGGGGAGGCCGGGGTCTTCAACTCCACCGGCCGGTCCAGTACTTGGGTCATGGTCAGTCACCTGCCTGGATGAGACCGCCCCGGCGCCGCATCAGGAACGCGGTGAACACCATCGACAGGGCGAAGAGGACGAGGGCGACGACACACGCGGAGCCGTAGTCGAAGCGCTGGAAGCCGAGGTTGTAGACGAGCTGGGGGAGGGTCAGCGTGGACTTGTCCGGGTAGCCGGGCTCGAACTGGGTGCCCGCGCCCTGGATCACGCCCGAGGCGACCTTCCCCGCGATGAGTGGCTGTGTGTAGTACTGCATCGTCTGGATCACGCCGGTGACCACGGCGAACATCACGATCGGCGAGATGTTGGGAAGGGTGACGAACCGGAACCGCTGCCACGCGGACGCCCCGTCCAACTCGGCGGCCTCGTACTGCTCCTGGGGCACGTCGAGCAGCGCGGCCATGAAGATGACCATCAGGTCGCCGATGCCCCACAGGGCGAGCAGGGTGAGGGCCGGCTTGGACCAGGTGGGGTCGTTGAACCAGCCCGGCGCCGGGATGCCGACCTTCTCCAGGATCGAGTTGACCGGTCCCGTACCGGGGTTGAGCAGGAACGCGAACGCCATGGTCGCGGCGACCGGCGGGGCCAGGTACGGCAGGTAGAAGAGCGTCCGGAAGACACCCGTACCCGTCTTGATCTTCGTGATGAGCAGTCCGATCCCGAGTCCGAAGACGACCCGGAGGGACACCATCACGACGACCAGCCACAGGGTGTTGCGCAGGGCGGGCCAGAAGAAGGGGTAGTGCTCGAAGACGTAGGTCCAGTTCTTCGTCCCGCTCCAGGTCGGCGGCTTGAAGCCGTCGTAGTGCATGAACGAGAAGTAGACCGTCGAGATCAGCGGGTACGCGAAGAAGACCGTGAAGCCGATCAACCAGGGCGACATGAAGGCGAGGTTCCGAAGCGCCGACTTGCGGCGCTTCGACGCCAGAGTGATGGTGCTCATCGTCACTTCGCCTGCGCGATGTCCGTGTCGATCTGCTTGGCCGCGGCGGCGAGGCCCTTCTTGAGGTCGGTGACCTTGCCGCTCTCGTAGTCGTAGCCGAGCTGCTGGATCGTCGTCAGGTACACACCGCCGTTGATCGAGGACGGGGCCGTCGTCGAGTTCGGGTTCGCGGCGATGTCGAGGAAGGTCTTGAAGCGCGGGTCGTACTTCAGCTTCGGGGACTTCAGGGCCGCGAGCGTCGAGGGCACGTTGTGGATGGCGTTGGAGAAGCCGACCACCGCGTCCGTGTCCGTGGTGATGTACTTCAGGAACTCCCAGGCCGCGTTCTGCTTGGTGCTGTTGGCGGCGATGCCGGCGATGGTGCCGGTGATGTAGCCCTTGCCGTACTGGTCCGCCTGGTCGTCGGCGACGGGCAGCGGGGCCACGCCGATGTCGAAGCCGGGCTTGGCGTCCACGGCCATGCCGAGCCGCCACTCACCGTCGAGCTGCATGGCGACCTGGCCGGTCTGGAAGGGGTGCTTGGGGCCCCACTCGTCGCCGAGGCCCGCGCGGTACTTCTCCAGCTTCTGGTAGCCGCCGAGGTCGTCGACGAGCTTCTTCTGGAGGGTGAACGCGGCGGCGACGGCCGGGTCGGTGGCGACCGTGGACTTGCCGGCCTTGTCGAAGTAGGTGGGCGAGAACTGGCCCATGTAGTGCTCGGTGGTGGTCTCCCAGCCGTGGTAGTTCGGCATGAACCCGAGCTGCTTGTACGAGTCGCCCTGGGCGATCGTCAGCTTCTTGGCGTCGGCCTCGAACTCGGTCCACGTCTTGGGCGGGCTCTTGATCCCGGCCTTCTCGAACGCCGTCTTGTTGTAGTAGAGCCCGTACGCGTCGCCGAGGAGCGGCGCGGCACAGCGGTCGCCGTCGAACTGGGTGTACTCGTTCATCGCGGCCGGGAAGGTGGTGTCCGGGTCGATCCCCGACTTCTTGAAGAAGGGGTTGAGGTCGACCAGCGCGCCCGAGGAGCAGAACTTGCCCACGTTGTTCGTGGTGAACGACGAGATGACGTCCGGGGCCTTGTCGCCGCCCGTGCGCAGCGCCTGGTTGATCTTGTCGTCCGTCATGTTGCCGACGACGTTGACGTGGATGTTGGGGTGCGCCTTCTCGAAGCCGGCGACCAGGGCCTTGACTCCCGCCACCTCGGAGTCCGCGCTCCAGGCGTGCCAGAAGTTGATGGTCGTGTCCTTCGACGCGTCGTCGTCGGCGCCGGAGGAGGCCTGGCCGGTACAGGCGGTGGTGACGAGCACGGCGGACACGGTCAGGGCAAAGGCCGCTTTTCGGGCGGACGAGGGTATGGCTGTGCGCATGACGGGGTCTCCCAGGGGCGGGCGGTGAGATGAGGACTGTGGGGGAGTACGGGGTCAGCGAGAGGTGTCGAAGACCTCGTCGCGGGTGGCCGCCAGGGCGCTCTCCAACGCGCCCCGCAGCACGGGGTGTTCACGGACGTCACCGACGACCAGGCGGGGCCGGGAGGCGGCCAGTTCCTCCAGTTCGGCCTGGACGAGGGCGAGCAGGACGTCGCCGCCGGCGGTGAGCGAGGCACCGCTGAGGACGACGAGTTCGGGATCGAGGACGGAGACGAGGGAGGCGAGACCGGTGGCCAGTCGGGTGGCGTAGGTCTCCAGGAGCAGCCGGTTGAGGGAGGTGTCCTCGCCGACGGCACGCTCGACCAGGGCGGCGGCGGCCTCGGCGTACGGCCCCGGGGGGATGTCCGCCATGCCGAGCTCGCGGGCGAGGCGGGGGATGGCCTGGGAGCCCGCGAGCTCCTGATAGCCACCGCTGTTGGCCTTGGTCACCTGCCGTACCAGCGGCGCTCCGGGAACCGGCAGGAAGCCCACCTCTCCCGCGCCGCCGGTCCAGCCGCGGTGCAGTCGGCCGCCGAGGACCAGGGCGGCGCCGAGACCGCCCTCGTTCCACAGCAGTACGAAGTCCTCGTGGCCGCGGGCCGCTCCGAGCCGCTGTTCGGCGACGGCGACGAGGTTGACGTCGTTCTCGTACTCGACCGGCATCGGCAGGGAGGCGGCGAGTTCGTCGAGGAGGGCCGGGGTGTGCCAGCCCGGGAGGTGGGAGGCGTAGCGCAGCCGGCCCGTGTTGGGGTCGAACGCGCCGGGGGTGCCGATGACGAGCCGGTGGAGGTCGCCGCGGGCGAGCCCCGCCGCCTTCACCGCGCCGTCGAGGGCGTCGGTGACTTGCCGGACGACGGGCTGGGTGGGCCGCCGTCCCGGGGTCGGGAGTTCGTACGAGCCCACCGTGCGGCCGGTGATGTCGGCGACCGCGGCGAGGATGCGCTCGGGGGTGACGTCGAGCCCGGCGGCGTACGCGGCGGTCGGGTCGACCTCGTACAGCTGGGCGTTGGGGCCCGGCCTGCCCTCGCTGGTACCGGTGGCCAGGACGAGCCCGGACGCCTCCAGGCGGGCCAGGAGCTGGGACGCGGTCGGCTTGGAGAGCCCGGTGAGCTTGCCGATCCGGGTCCGGGAGAGGGGGCCGTGCTCCAGCAGGAGGTCGAGCGCGGCACGGTCGTTCATGGCGCGCAGTGTGCGTGGTGTGCCTGCCATGGGTGCCCCTCTCCGTGACTACAGGGAAAAGACGACTCTAGAGAAAGAAGACTGTTAGGAAGGTTTCCTATCGGATGTAGGGAACATAGGTATGGACCACCAGGGAGTCAAGAGGGGATGAACAAACCGCCCCCGCAGGAAACGGAGTCGTTACCTGCGGGGGCGGTGATGAGGGGGCGGGTGGGGCTACCGGACGTCGATGTAGTCCCCGGCGGCCGTCGCGGCGCCGGTCGTGGCCGTACCCGCGAAGACGTAGCGGTAGTAGCCGTCCTTGGACGCGGTCGTGGTCGCCTTCAGGGAGCCGCCGGAGCCCGAGGTCACCGTCTTGACGGTGGTGTACGTGGTGGCGCTCTTGGCCCGGAACTGGAGGGTGGCCTTCTGGGAGGCGTAGCCGGTGTACTTGCCCGTCTCCCAGTCCGCCCGGGTCAGCTTGCCGGTGACCGTGATGGTCCTGCCCTTCTTCACCGGTTCGGGCGAGGCGTCGGCGGTGGCCTTGGCGGCGCGCTTGATCTGCACACCGCTGCCGAGCGGACCCCAGGCGTCGTAGGCGTAGCCGCGGCTGACGTGGCCGTCGGAGTCGTCGTTGTCCTGGTCGATCTTCCCGTAGAAGCCGGCCGCCTTCCAGGTGGTGGCGTCCGCGGCCCCGTACAGGTAGATCTCCGGGTCGACCAGCAGCGTCTCCGTGCACGCCTCGGTCACCGTGGTGTCCGTCGTGGCGGTGGTGGTGCAGGTGGGCGCGTCCTCGGCCTCGATCTCGTTGCCGGGCGCCTTGAGCGAGCCGCGGTACAGGGAGACCGCCGCGAAGTTGTTGACGTAGTCGATCTTCAGGTCGGACGGCCGTGTCAGCGTGTACGTGACCGGCACCTTCACCGTGGCGGCGGTGCCGACGACGACGGCCTTGCCCTTGTTCACCACGACGTTCGCGAAGACCAGGTCCGGGGTGGCCGCCGACGCGGCGGGCGCGACCAGACCGGTCAGGGCCAGGGCGCCGGACACGGCGGTGCCTATGGCGAGCTTCCTCATGTGTTTCCCCACCTTCACGGCGGGCCCCCGGGCGTTGCGCTCCAGAACAAGGGCCTGCCGTGGAGGTGACCTTAAACGATCACTCTTATGGCCGGAATGCGGGGGTCATGTGAAGGAGGCGAGTTCGCGGACGCTTCCCGCCCGCGCTGCCGCGCCGTCGGACACTTCCCGCCCGCCCTACTTCGCCGCCGGACGCTGCGCCGGAGTCGAGGCGATCGGGGAGGCCGCCGCCGACTGCGCGGAGTCGGCGTTGGAGAAGACCGACGGGGCCGCGACCGCCGCGGTCGGGTCGGCGGCCTCCTCCGCCGTGAGGACGATCGCGCCGCCGACGATGCGGATGTCCGCCGCGTCGAAGGCGTGCTTGACGCGCCAGCGCAGTTCGCGCTCCACGGTGAGGGACTTGCCGGGCATGGTCTTCGCGGAGACCCGCACGACCATGGAGTCCAGCAGGACGCTGTCCAGGCCGAGGACCTCGATCGGGCTCCACAGCAGTTCGTTCCAGGGCTCTTCCTTGCTCATCTTCTCGGCGACCTCGTTCAGCACCCGGCGCACCTTGTCGAGGTCCTCGGAGGCCCGCACGGTCACGTCCACGCCGGCCGTCGCCCAGCCCTGGGAGAGGTTGCCGATGCGCTTGACCTCGCCGTTGCGGACGTACCAGATCTCGCCGTTGTCGCCGCGCAGCTTGGTCACGCGCAGGCCGACCTCGATGACCTCGCCGGAGGCCACGCCCGCGTCGATGGTGTCGCCGACGCCGTACTGGTCCTCCAGGATCATGAAGACACCGGAGAGGAAGTCCGTCACCAGGTTGCGGGCGCCGAAGCCGATCGCCACGCCCGCGACACCGGCGGAGGCCAGCAGCGGGGCGAGGTTGATCTCGAAGGCGCCGAGGACCATCAGGGCGGCCGTGCCCATGATGATGAAGCTCGCCACCGAGCGCAGCACCGAGCCGATCGCCTGCGAGCGCTGCCGGCGCCGCTCGTTGTTGACGAGCAGACCGCCGATCGCGGTGCCGTCGACCGCCTGGGCGGTGCGGTTCATCCGGTCTATCAGCTTGGTGATGGCCCGCCGCACGACCATTCTCAGCACCCCGGCGATCACCAGGATGAGCAGGACGCGCAGGCTGATCGCCAGCCAGGTCGACCAGTTCTGCTCGACCCAGCTCGCGGCGTTCGTCGCGCTCTCCTGGGCGTCCTGGAGGGACGGGACCGTCACGGCGGACGGCGACTCCGAGGGAGTCGGCGTCGGTGACGAACCGGCGGCCAGTAGGACGGCGGACAAGGACACGGCAGGTACCTCCAGGTGCTGCTTCCACCTCCCGGCACGGCGGTCAAGGTCACGAAAAGGTCACCGGTGAGGCAGGCTCACCACACTAACGGTGCATCGTGTGTGGATCGTTGCAATGTTCGAGGGAGAGACAGCTCTCACCTGGGGATGAAGAAAGGTGTGGTCGAAAACACTCCCAGCCCGTTACCGGGACATGGTGGCGTTTCTCCCGGCCAAGAGGGGAGACTGACCTCAGATCGTCCCGGCGCGAGCCACGCGCCGCCGACGCCCAAGGAGGCATCCGTGCCGCATGTCCTGGTACTCAACGCGTCGTACGAGCCCCTCGGCGTCGTACCGCTCCGCCGCGCGCTCGTCCTCGTCCTGGAGAACAAAGCGGTCTCCCTGGAAGAATCCGGCGCCTTCATGCACAGCGCGACCGTCACAGTCCCCGCACCCAGCGTGGTCCGGCTCAAAAGGTTCGTCAGGGTTCCCTACCGGGGTCCCGTGCCTCTCACCCGCAGGGCGCTCTTCGCGCGCGACGGGGGCCGGTGCATGTACTGCGGTGGCGTCGCAACCAGCGTCGACCATGTCATTCCGCGCAGCCGCGGGGGCAAGCACGTCTGGGACAACGTGGTGGCGTCCTGCCGCCGCTGCAACCACGTGAAGGCCGACCGACATCTGTTCGAGATCGGCTGGCGGCTGCGCCACAAACCCGCACCACCCACCGGACTGGCCTGGCGCATCATCGGCACCGGGCATAGGGACCCGCGCTGGCTGCCCTACTTGCAGCCGTACGGCGCGGAGGACGCCATGGCCCGGATCGACGGCATCTCAGCCTGACGACGATCCGGGCCTTTGTGTTGCCGCACTCGGCTCACGTCCGGCCCCGGAGGCCCGCGCCCCCGGGACCGGACCGCCACGCCCTCACGTGTATCTGAGTTCCGCCGGGCGGGCCGAGCGGCGCAGGAGGGGCAGTGGGTCGGCTGTGGTCAGGGGGCAGGCCGTGGGGGTCGTCGCGGGCGTGGGGCGGGTGGTCGTGTCCTCTACGTGTACCTGAGTTCCGCCGGGCGGGCCGAGCGGCGCAGCAGGGGTAGTGAGGCGGCTGCGGCCAGGAGGCAGGCCGTGTAGACCGCCACGGGCACCAGGAGCGCGGTGTACGGCGGTCCCGTCGCCGCGTCCGGAGCGGCCAGCGAGGCGTACCAGAGCCCGATCGCGGTGCCGCCGGCGCCCGCCACCGCGCCCGCGGGGGCCAGCGGCAGCGCGGTCTCCAGGAGCAGCGCCCTGGCCAGCACCCGGTACGGCACCCCGGCGGCGACCTGCGCGGCCAGCCCCCGGCGCCGGGTGGCCAGGGACTCCACGGTGCCGACGGCCAGCGCCGTCAGGACCAGCGCGAGGGCGACGAGGACCGCGACCGCCGTCAGGTCGACGCCGGTCGTGTAGTACGCCATGAGGGCGACCGTGGCACCCCGCAGGGCCTCCGTCCTGCCGTACGCCTTCACGAGGCCGCGTCCCTCCAGAAGCGGCACCGTGTGTTCCCCCTTGTCGGTCATGCCGGGTGGACCTCCGTGGTCAGAGTGGTGAGCCGGGCCGCCGTGGTCGTCATCCAGCGGAGGTCGGCGTCGAGGTGGTTGAGGGCGAAGTCCGCCGAGAGCACCGTCGCGAGGTCGGCCCCCGGCGCGGTCTTGACCGCCGTGAGCTCCCGCATCCGCGCCATGTGAGCGGCACGCTGGGCCCGCAGATACGCGTCCGGGTCACCGCCGGCCAGGATCGAGACGACGACCTTGGCGAAGATCTCGTTCGTCACGAAGGGCGCCGGCGGGGCGATCTCCCCGGCCCACGCGGCCAGTTCCCGCGTCCCCGCCTCCGTCGACCGGTACGTCGTGCGCTCCGGGCCGCCGTCCGAGTCGGTGCCGCAGGTCTCCGCGAGACCGTCCCTGACCAGGCGTTGCAGGGTCGTGTAGACCTGCCCGTAGGCCAGCGGACGGGCCTGCGGGAAACGGTCGTCGTGGCGTCGCTTGAGGTCGTAGCCATGGCTCGGCCCTCCCGCGAGCAGCCCCAGCAGGATGTGGCGGGTGCTCATGGACTCCACTATGCATCAAGTACATGTACTGAGTGAATAGTGATCTTGGAGAAAGAGACTTCTCTCGCCCGCACGTCTGCTCTCGCGTTCACTGGGTAGGGCTGCGATAACCCCCGTCGTCGTACTCGACCAGCGAGACCAGATCGACCAACTCGACCAACTCGACAAGGAGGCCCCCGTGGCCGCATCGGCACATCTTCTGCTCTCGGCCCTGTCCAAACCCGAGGCGCCCGCTGACCACTTCTGTGTCTTCAGCGCGGAAGGCGCCTGCACCGAGACCCCGCTCACCAGCGAACCACCCCTGCCCGACGCCGAACCCCTCACCAGCGAACCCCCGCTCGCCGACGCCGCCCCCCTCACCAGTGAGTCGCACGCCCACCTGGAGCCCTAGATGGCGGAGCCCCCCGGACCGGAGCTCTCCCGGCTCGCCGAGTCGTACGGCGTCGCCACCTCCTACCAGCCCGCTCCGGACCGTACGGTCGCCGCCTCCGCCACCGCCGTCACGCTGGCCCTGGCCGCGCTGGGCGTCGACGCGGGCGACCCGGCCGCGGCCCTCGCGGCCCGCGAGCGCGAGCTGGGCGAACGCCTGCTGCCGCCGACGGTGGTGTGCTGGAGCGGCGCCCCGCCCGCCTTCGCCGCGGCCCTGCCGGAGGGCACCCGGCTGCGGATCGAGACCGAACAGGGCGAGACCCGCGCCGCCGCCGACCAACTCCCGCCCGGCGTCCATCGGTTGACCGCCACCGCCCCCGACGGCCGCACCGCCGACGCCCACTTGATCGTGGCCCCGCCCCGGCTGCCCCCCCCGCCGGGGCGGTCGTACGGCCTCCTCGTCCAGCTCTACTCCCTGCTCTCGCACCGCTCCTGGGGCATGGGCGACCTCGGTGACCTCGCCGAACTGGCCTCCTGGGCGGGACGCGCCCTCGGCGCCGGCTTCGTCCAGGTCAACCCGCTGCACGCGGCCGTGCCCGGCGCCCCCACCGACCCGTCCCCCTACCGGCCCTCCTCGCGTCGCTTCCCCGACCCGGTGCACCTGCGGATCGAGGACATCCCCGAGTACGCCCATGTCACCGACCCCGACCGGCTGCGGACCCTGCGCGAGCGGGCCGAGCGGCTGCGTGAAGCGGTGCTGGAGAAGGGCGCGTTGATCGACCGGGACGCCGTCTGGGAGCTGAAGCGGGAGGCGCTGGAGATCGTCCGCGAGGTGGAGCTCGGGCCGGGCCGCCGGGCCGCCTACGCCGACTATCTCGCCGAGGGCGGCGAGGCGTTGGAGGACCACGCCACCTGGTACGCGCTCGCCGAGACGCACGGCTCGGACTGGCGCGGCTGGCCCGCCGCACTGCGTGACCCGCGCTCGCCCGAAACGGCCCGTGCGCGCGGCGAGTCGATGGACCGCGTCGACTTCTACTCCCGCCTCGCCTGGCTCACCGAGAGCCAACTCGGCGCCGCACAAAGGGTCGCGCGGGAAGCGGGCATGGCGGTGGGCGTCGTCCACGACCTCGCGGTCGGCGTGCATCCCGAGGGCGCGGACGCATGGGCCCAACAGGCGTACTTCGCGGCCGGGATGTCCGTAGGAGCGCCCCCGGACGCCTTCAACGCCCGCGGCCAGGACTGGGGGTTGCCGCCGTGGCGCCCCGACCGGCTCGCGGAGTCCGGGTACGCGCCCTACCGGCAGCTGCTGCGCGCCCTGTTCCGGTACGCCGGCGCGCTGCGCATCGACCACGTCATGGGGCTGTTCCGGCTGTGGTGGGTCCCGCAGGGGCATCCGCCCACGGAAGGGACGTACGTCCGCTACGACGCCGAGGCCATGCTCGCCGTGCTGGTGCTTGAGGCCTCGCGGGCCGGGGCGATCGTCATCGGCGAGGATCTCGGGACGGTGGAGCCCGGTGTGCGCGAGGTGCTGCGCGAGCGCGGGGTGCTCGGCACGTCGGTGCTCTGGTTCGAGCGGGACTGGGAGGGGGACGGGCGTCCGTTGCCGCCGGAGCGGTGGCGTGCGGACTGTCTGGCGACCGCGACCACCCACGATCTGCCGCCGACCGCCTCCCGTCTCACCGGGGAGCACGTCGAACTCCGCGACAGCCTGGGCCTGTTGACCCGGCCGCTGGAGGAGGAACGGGCGGAGGCGGCGGCGGACGCCGGGGAGTGGCTGGAGCTGCTGGCCCGCCTGGGGCTGCTGCACGGTACGGCGGGTGGCGCGGACCTCGCCTCGGAGGAGGCGCAGATCCAGGCCGTGCACCGGTTCCTGCTGCACACCCCGGCCCGGATGGTGGGGGTCTGGCTGCCGGACGCGGTGGGGGACCGGAGGCCGCAGAACCTGCCGGGGACGTGGGACCAGTATCCGAACTGGCGGTTGCCGATCGCGGACGGGGAGGGGCGGGTGGTGACGTTGGAGGATCTGGCGTCCTCACCTCGGCTGCATGCGTTGGTGGAGGTGCTGCGGGCGCCGTAGGGGTGCCGGTCCGACTTCGGGTGCGGGCGGGCGGGGCTGGTCGCGCCCACGCGGCGGAGCCGCACATCGACGCGGCCCCGCGCCCCTGGTGGGCTGTGGTCGCCGCCAGTCGGCATGTGCCCCCTCGCGCCTCATACGGCACCCCGGGCGCGCGGGCCGAACCGGCGTTGGATACTTTGGGCCCGTGGACAAGAAGAACGCCCTGCGCGCCGGCGCCCTGGCTGCCGGTACGACGCTGATGATGCTGCTCATGTCGGTTCCGGCCTCGGCGCTGACCCGCGACGACGGCGACGACCCCGGCACGGGTCTGAGCGTCATCGACACGCTGGGTCTCTTCGTCGTGGCCCCGCTCGTGCTGTTCGGCGTCATCGCCGGACTGGTGATGGTCCTGGACAAGTCCAAGGCGGAGCACCGTGTGCTCGCCCCCAAGAGCAAGCCCAAGGCCGCCTCCAAGGCCTGACCGCACTTCACCGGGGCGCCGGTCCCGCCCGCGTACGAGCGCCAGCCGTACGCGGGCAAGGCCGGCGCCTTCGGCATGTCCGGGCCCGGGTGGGTCAGGGGCTCGGCGGGGCCTGTCCGGGTCAGGGGCTCGGCGCCGTGAGTCACCGCTGGAGCGTCGGCGTCGGCCACGCCACGGCCTCCAGGAGCACCGCCGGCCGCCGAGCGCCGGGCGGGAGACCGTCGTACGACCGTCCTGGTGCGGCCCGACGGGTACGTGGCGTGGGCGGCGGGCGAGGCGGGCGAGCCGGACCCGCTCGCCCGTGGTGACCGCGCACGCAGGGCCCTAGTCGGACCCCGGCGTCCCCGCCAGCAGCTCCCGCAGCAGGTCGGCCAGGCGGTCGGCCTGTTCGTCGTCGAGGGTGGCGAGGGACCGGGTCTGGACGGCGAGGCCCGCGCCGACCGCCTCGTCGATGACGGTCAGGCCCTTCTCCGTGAGCGTGACCTGGAGGCCGCGGCGGTCGTGGGGGTCGGGGGAGCGGCGCAGGAGACCGGCGCGTTCGAGCTTGTCGAGGCGGCCGGTCATGCCGCCGGTGGTGAGCATCAGGGTGGCCGAGAGCTGCCGGGGGGAGAGGGTGTGGGTCTCGCCGGACCGGCGCAGCGTGGCCAGGACGTCGAACTCGCCGCGTGAGATGCCGTAGGGGGCGTACGCCTTCTCCATGCGGTCGCCCATGGTGCGGGAGAGGCGGAAGATCCGCCCGAAGACCTCCATGGCCTTGGTGTCGAGGTCGGGCCGCGCGGCCGCCCACTGGTCGATGATCGCGTCGACGGCGTCCTTGCGCTCTGCACTCATGTGCCGAGTATCGGCGCTCCCAGGATCACCCGCAAGCAAGTGGCTTGACGGAAAGTAGCTTAGGGGTAAGCTACTTTCATGCAAGGCACTGCTGGAGGAGCCACCCCACCCTCGGAAGGGGCTCGGTCATGAGCCGTCTCACCACCGTTCTGCTCACCGCCCTCGCCCCGGTCTCCTGGGGCACCACCTACGCCGTCACCACCGAGTTCCTCCCGGCGGACCGGCCCCTGTTCACCGGCGTGATGCGGGCCCTGCCCGCCGGGCTTGTGCTGCTCGCGCTCGCCCGGGTGCTGCCGCGGGGCGTGTGGTGGGGGAAGGCCGCGGTGCTGGGCGCGCTGAACATCGGCGCCTTCTTCCCGCTGCTGTTCCTGTCGGCGTACCGGCTGCCGGGCGGCATGGCCGCGGTGGTCGGGTCGGTCGGACCGCTGATCGTCGTGGCGCTGTCGGCCGGGCTGCTGGGGCAGCGGCCCACGACCCGGAGCGTGCTCACCGGGCTCACGGCCGCCTTCGGCGTCAGCCTGGTCGTGCTCAAGGCGGCCGGCGCCCTCGACCTTCTCGGCGTGCTCGCCGCGCTCGCCGGCACCGCCTCGATGTCCGCGGGCACCGTGCTGACCAAGCGCTGGGGCCGCCCCGAGGGAGTCGGCCCGCTCGCCCTCACCGCCTGGCAGCTCACCGCCGGCAGCCTGCTCATAGCGCCCCTCGCCCTGCTCGTCGAGGGCGCCCCACCCGCCCTCGACGGCCCCGCGATCGGCGGCTACCTCTACCTCGCGCTCGCCAACACGGCCGTCGCGTACTGGCTCTGGTTCCGCGGCATCGGCCGCCTCACCGCCACCCAGGTCACCTTCCTCGGCCCGCTCTCCCCGCTCACCGCCGCGATCGTGGGCTGGGCGGCGCTGGGCCAGGCGCTGACGCCGGTGCAGGTGGTGGGGATGGCGGTGGCTTTCGGGGCGACCGTGGTGGGGCAGTTGTCGGGGGGCCGGGTCGGCAAGGGGGCGGTGGCCGGGCGGCTACGGGGGGTCCGGCCCGCCGCCGCGGTCGTACGGCGTGAAGAGGCCGAGGGCCCGACGGCACCGGTGCCGCAGCGGTCACTGTGACGCCACGTGCGAACCCGGTGACGGCATGAGCCTCGCGGCACGCGTTCCCGGTGACGGCGTCCGCCTCGCGGCACGCGTCGCCAGGGCACCGCCCCCGCGAACCCGCAGGGTAATCCCTCGAACCGTCGGAGAGAGTTCGTGGAAGGATGACCGAACCGCCGAACCTACACATAACGAGGAGATGACCGCGTGCCTGGCACAAACCTGACTCGCGAAGAGGCCCAGCAGCGCGCGAAGCTGCTGAGCGTCGAGTCCTACGAGATCGATCTCGACCTCTCCGGCGCGCAGGAGGGCGGTACCTACCGGTCCGTGACCACGGTGCGCTTCGACGTCGCCGGGAAAGGCGCCGAGTCCTTCATCGACCTGGTGGCCCCCACGGTCCACGAGGTCACGCTGAACGGGGACGCCCTGGACCCCGCGGAGGTCTTCGCGGACTCCCGGATCGCGCTGCGCGGTCTGCTGGAGGGCCGCAACATCCTGCGGGTCGTCGCCGACGCCGCCTACACCAACACCGGTGAGGGCCTGCACCGCTTCGTCGACCCGGTGGACGAGCAGGCGTACCTGTACACCCAGTTCGAGGTGCCGGACGCCCGCCGGGTGTTCGCCTCCTTCGAGCAGCCCGATCTGAAGGCCACCTTCCAGTTCACCGTGAAGGCGCCGACCGGCTGGACGGTCATCTCGAACTCCCCGACGCCGGAACCGAAGGACGATGTCTGGACCTTCGAGCCGACCCCGCGGATCTCGTCGTACATCACCGCGCTGATCGTCGGCCCGTACCACTCCGTGCACAGCGTGTACGAGAAGGACGGCCAGTCCGTGCCGCTGGGCATCTACTGCCGTCCCTCGCTCGCCGAACACCTCGACTCGGACGCCATCTTCGAGGTGACCCGGCAGGGCTTCGAGTGGTTCCAGGAGAAGTTCGACTACGCGTACCCGTTCAAGAAGTACGACCAGCTGTTCGTCCCGGAGTTCAACGCGGGCGCGATGGAGAACGCCGGCGCGGTGACCATCCGCGACCAGTACGTCTTCCGGTCCAAGGTGACGGACGCCGCGTACGAGGTCCGCGCCGAGACCATCCTGCACGAGCTGGCCCACATGTGGTTCGGCGACCTCGTGACCATGGAGTGGTGGAACGACCTGTGGCTGAACGAGTCGTTCGCCACCTACACCTCCATCGCCTGCCAGGCGTACCACCCCGGCTCCCGCTGGCCGCACTCCTGGACGACCTTCGCCAACTCCATGAAGACGTGGGCCTACCGGCAGGACCAACTGCCGTCCACCCACCCGATCATGGCCGAGATCAACGACCTCGACGACGTCCTCGTCAACTTCGACGGCATCACGTACGCCAAGGGCGCCAGCGTCCTCAAGCAGCTCGTCGCCTACGTCGGCATGGACGAGTTCTTCGGCGGCGTGCAGGCGTACTTCAAGCGCCACGCGTTCGGCAACACCCGCCTGTCCGACCTGCTGGGCGCGCTGGAGGAGACCTCCGGGCGCGACCTGAAGAACTGGTCGGAGAAATGGCTCCAGACCGCCGGCATCAACATCCTGCGCCCGGAGATCGAGACGGACGCCGAGGGTGTCATCACCTCCTTCGCGATCCGCCAGGAGGCCCCGGCCCTGCCCGCCGGCGCCAAGGGCGAGCCGACGCTGCGCCCGCACCGGATCGCGGTCGGCCTGTACGAACTCGACGACGACAGCGGCAAGTTGGTGCGCGACGAGCGCGTGGAGCTGGACGTCGACGGCGAGCTGACGGCCGTACCGCAGCTGGTCGGCAAGCGCCGTCCCGCGGTGGTGCTCCTGAACGACGACGACCTGTCGTACGCCAAGGTCCGCCTCGACGAGCAGTCGCTGGCCTTCGTCACCGAGCACCTCGGCGACTTCGAGTCCTCGCTGCCGCGCGCCCTGTGCTGGGCGTCGGCCTGGGACATGACGCGTGACGCCGAACTGGCCACCCGCGACTACCTGTCCCTGGTGCTGTCCGGCATCGGCAAGGAGTCCGACATCGGTGTCGTGCAGTCGCTGCACCGGCAGGTGAAGCTGGCGATCGAGCTGTACGCCGCCCCCACCGCCCGCGAGGCCCTGCTGACCCGCTGGACCGACGCCACGCTGGCCCATCTGCGGTCCTCGGCGGCGGGCAGCGACCACCAGCTGGCGTGGGCGCGGGCGTTCGCGGCGACGGCCCGTACGCCGGAGCAGCTGGACCTCCTGGAGGGCCTGCTGGACGGGTCCCAGACCGTCGAGGGCCTGGCCGTCGACACCGAGCTGCGCTGGGCGTTCGTACAGCGGCTGGCCGCGGTGGGCCGCTACGACGAGTCGGAGATCGCCGGCGAGTACGAGCGGGACAGGACGGCCGCCGGTGAGCGCCACGCGGCGACCGCCCGGGCGTCCCGGCCGACCGAGGAGGCCAAGGCGGAGGCCTGGGCGCAGGTCGTCGAGTCCGACAAGCTGCCGAACGCCGTCCAGGAGGCCGTCATCGGCGGCTTCGTCCAGACCGACCAGCGGGAGCTGCTCGCGCCGTACACGGAACGGTACTTCGAGGTCGTCAAGGACATCTGGGAGTCCCGCTCGCACGAGATCGCCCAGCAGATCGCGGTCGGCCTCTACCCGTCGCTCCAGGTCTCCCAGGACACCCTGGACCGCACGGACGCCTGGCTGACCACGGCCGAGCCGAACGCGGCCCTGCGCCGCCTCGTCTCCGAGTCCCGCTCGGGCGTGGAGCGCGCGCTGAAGGCCCAGGCGGCGGACGCGCAGGCGCAGTAGCCGACCCCGGCCGCGCCCCGCGCGGCCGGCGGCAGCGGAGGGCGGGTGGCCCCGGTCACCCGCCCTCCGCGCACATCAGCGCCGCCGTGTTCAGCATCGTGCGCACCTGAAGTCCGGTCTGCGCGGACACCGGCACCCAGCGCAGGTCGTACGTCTTCTCCAGCTCCTGGCTCCATTCGCGCACCAGGTTGCCGAGGATCTCGGCGGTCTCGGGGGCGCCGCGGGCCAGGGCGCGGCCCGTCATCGCCGCCACCCGCAGCGGAATCCGGCGGGCCGAGATGCCGAGGGCCGCGAAGTGCCCCCGGAACCGGCCGGGTTCCTCACCGGCCCAGGTCTCGACGATCGACGGCGCCACCTCGACCAGCTCCCGCGCCGCGTCGTGCAGCGGCGCCAGTTCCTCCGGTACGACGATGCCGGGCCGTTCCCCGAGTACGTCCGTGACCTCCCTGATCCGCCCCAGCAGCACCTCGCCGATCCGGGCGATCTCGGCGTACGGGTCGGTGACGGGCCGCGCGTCGCTCATCGCGGGCACGGCCCAGGCGGGGGTCTCGATCAGCACGGTCGCGGTGCCGTGGCGGCGCGGGTGGAACCAGGTGCTGTCGGCGACGTATCCGCTCGGGTCGCGTTCGCCCGCGCCGTGGCCGTCGGGCAGCAGCAGGACCCCGGGCGGGTCGAGCCGCCAGTCGGGGCCGTCGACGGGGTGGAGGTCGACGGGGACGCGCAGTTGGGCCGCCGTCTCCCGGAAGGCGCGGGCCGCGCCCGGCACCTCCCGCGTCATCATCATGAAGGCACCGCCGAACTCGATGCCGTGCAGGGTGAACTGGGCGACGGGCCGCAGTTCGTCCAGGAGCCGCAGGAGCGCGGCCGACTCGGGCAGCGGTGCGCCGGGCGGCGCGGGCAGGGACTCCGGCTGGCGGGCGAACGCGGGCCGGTAGAAGAAACGGTGACACTCCGTCAGCGACGGTGCCGGTTCCTCCGGTTGCCAGCCGTGCGCGAGCCGGGCCCCGTCCGGGTCGAGGCAGAGCAGGAAGTGCCAGGTGCAGCCGAGCTGTTCGAGCAGTCCCGGCCTGCGGGCAAAGAGGGCGGCGAGCCGCAGGGCCGATGCGCCGCCCACCGGTTCGTTGGCGTGGGCCCCGGCGACGGTGAGGATCTGGCGCTCACCGTGTCCCGCGGACAGCAGCCACAGCGGGCGGCCCGCCCTGCTCTCCCCGGCCTGCCTCAGCCGCAGCCTGCCGGGGGCCGCGCGGGCCAGCGTGCGGGCCCTTCGCTCCAACTCGTCGACTGTCGGATAGAGCGAAGTCCGCACGCCGGCCCTCCGAACGCTGATCGACCGCTCAGGCACCCTGGGAGTTACTGTCCCCAGTGGTCTCCTTCTTGTCCAGCGGGCGAATCACGATCTTGATGGGCATGTGAGGTCCTCTCAGCTGCCGCCGTTGCCGCCGCTCTCGCCGGTGGTCTCCTTCTTGTCCAACGGGCGGATCACGATCTTGGTGGGCACACCAACTCCTCATCTTCGTACGGGATTTGACCTTTCCGAAGCGATCGGTGACCGCTCTTGTCAAGGCTGTGCCGAGGGGGTCAGAGTGTCAAGGAGGTGTACGTGGGACGGGTAGGGGGCCCTGATGACGGAGGCGGCCGCAGTGACGGTCGGGGCGTTGCGGCGGCCCCGGATCAAGCCGGAGCACCGCGCGTACCGCACGGTCGACGGCAACGTCCGGATCGGCAGCGTCGTCCACGGCATCGGCGCGGAGATCGCCGACCCGCAGGGCTGGGTGTGGACGCTGGTCGAGTCGATGGACGGGTCGCGGGGACCGGCCGAGGTGGTCGCCGAGGTCCTGCGCGGCCACCCCGGCCTGCCCGCCGAGGACGCCGACCAGGCGATGGCGGACCTGCTGGCCGCCGGATTCGTGGACGACGCGCTCGCGGCGGTGCCGGTGCCGCCGCGTGAGGAGGACCGCTACAGCCGCGGCGTCCCGCTGCTCCGCTGGATGGACCTCACCCCCCGCACCAGCCCCTGGGACGCCCAACTCCGCCTGCGCGAGGCCCGCGTCCTCCTCATCGGCGTCGGCGGCACGGGCGGCCACGCGGCCCAGTCCCTGGTCGCCTCGGGCATCGGCCACGTCCACTGCGTCGACCCGGACGTGGTCGAACTCTCCAACCTCAACCGCCAGCCTCTGTATCGCGAACGGGACATCGGGCGGCCGAAGGTGGAGAGCGCGGTGGGGACTCTGCGCGGCCTGAACTCGGATGTGACGGTGACGGGGGAACGGAGGGAGGTTCGGGGGGTCGGGGATCTGGGGGAGTTGGTGCGGGGGTTGGGGGCGGGGCGTGACTCTGGGCCGGTGGGCACCCCGGCAACCGCGCCCGCCTACGACCTCCTCGCCCAGGGCGCCGACCGTCCCGACGACCTCCGTCGGTGGACCAACCGGGTGTGTCTGGACGCCGGGTTGCCGTGGGTGGACGCCGGTTACCGGGGGCCGTTGGTGACCGCCGGGGTGTATGTGCCCGGGCAGGGGGCCTGCTGGGAGTGTCTGCGGGCCGGGGAGATCGCCCGGCGGGATCTGCGGCTCGGGCCGGGGCAGGACCCGGAGGTGGCCTCGCCCCGGATGCCGTGGAACCCGGCGAGCGCCGTGACCGCCGGGCTGTCCGGGGCACTGCTGGCCCACACCGCGCTCGCCCTGCTGACCGGGGTGCCCGCGCTGGAGCCGGGTTTCCGGTTCGGGGTGAACCTGATGCTGCCCGGCGACCAGGTGCACCACCGCGCCCCGCGCCTCCTGGACTGCCCGGCGTGCGGGGACCGCGGGTGAACCGGGTACGGCTGCACGCCCTGGACTCCCGCCCCGACGGCGACGAGTGGATCGTGGGCCGGATGGCGACCGGCCGCTTCGTCGCCCTGCCCGAGGTCGGCAAGCAGGCCCTCGACCTCCTCGGCCAGGGCCTCACCCCGGCCGAGGTCGGCGAACGGCTGCGCGTCGGCACCGGTGACGACATCGACGTACCGGACTTCGTGGAGGCCCTGCTGGGACTCGGGTTCGTCGCGGAGGTCGACGGGCGTCCGGTCGACCAGGAGCCGCCGCCCGCACCGACGTTGGCACGGATACGGCCCCGTCATGTGCGTTGGCTGCTCAGTTCCGTGGTCCCCGTGGCGGTCGTCCTCCTGGTCGCGTTCACCCTGCTCACCCGGCCGCCCGTCCCGCTCGACTACCGCACGCTGCTGTGGAGTTCGCACGGCAGCGCGGTCATCGCCCTGGGCGCCGGCGTCGGTTGGGGCCTGCTGCTGCTCCACGAGTGCGCCCATCTGCTGACCGCCCGCGCGACGGGCGTGGCGGGCCGGATGCGGTTGGGCACCCGGTTGCAGTTCCTGGTGATGCAGACGGACATCAGCGGTATCGAACTCGCCCCGCGCCGCCACCGGTTGACCGCCTATCTCGCCGGTATCGCGACCAACGTGACGGTCGCGTCCCTGGCCGGGCTGGCCGCGGGCGCTACCACCGGCACACCCCGCCGTGTCCTCGCCGCCGTGGCCCTGCTCGCGCTGCTCCCGCTCCCTTTCCAGCTCATGGTCTTCATGCGCACCGACCTGTACTTCGTCCTCCAGGACCTCACGCGCTGCCGCGACCTCTTCGGGGACGGGGTGGCGTACACGCGCTACCGGGCCCGGCGACTGCTGCGGCGCCCCGACCGTCGTACGGGCGCCGAGGACCCCAGCCTCGAACTGCCCGCGCACGAACGGCGGGCCGTGCGCGTGTACAGCGTGGTGCTCGTCGTGGGCACCGCGCTGTGTCTCACGTTCTTCGCCGCCATCACCCTGCCCGCGGACATCACGCTCCTCGCGCGGGCGGTGGCCAAGTTGGGCCCCGGGCGGGCGACTTCGGACCGGCTCGACGGACTCGCCGTGGTCGTCACGCTCGGCGGTCTGCACGCGCTGTGGCTGCGGACCTGGTGGCGGGGGCGCGGGCCGTCCCGCCCGTAGCGTTGACGAAAGTGCCGGTGAGGCCGCCCGTCGTCAGAGCCGCAGGGGCAGCCCGAACGCCGGGAAGAGGTGCGGTTCGAAGGAGGTGATCTCGGCGATCCGGTCGTCGTGGTCGTCGAAGCGCAGGACGTCCAGGACCTGGGCCCGGTAGACGCTCGTACCCGGTCGGCGGACGTAATTCGCGGCCGCCAGCTGGCCGTTGGCGCGGGTGGGCACGCTGCGCCGGTGGCCGAGGAACGTCGGGGCGGCGGGGTCGAGGCCGGCCCGCACGAAGTCGAGGAAGGCCTCCCGGCCGGTGAACCAGAACGGGTTCGGCGGCATGGTGAGCGTGACGTCCTCGGCGAGCAGCGCGGCCGTCGCGTCGAGGTCGAGGTGTCCGACGGCGGCCATGTACCGGTCCAGTACGGCCCGTTGGCCCTCCGTGGGCACGGTGGTCCGCCAGTCGGCGCGCTGCCGGGGCAGCTGTTCGCGCAGGGCGGGCCGGGCCCGCTGGAGGGCGCTGTTGACCGAGGCCACGCTGGTGTCCATGGCCTCGGCGGTCTCGGCGGCGGTCAGTCCGAGTGCGTCCCGCAGGACAAGGGCGGCCCGCTGGCGCGGGGGCAGGTGCTGGATCGCGGCGAGGAGCACCAGCTCCAGCGTCTCGCGGGACACGGCGGCGGACTCCGGCCGCTCATGCTCGTCGGCTAGGGGCATCTCGTCGTCGGGGTAGGGCTGCAACCAGGTGACGCGGACGGGCGGTTCACCGTCCCCGTGCCGCATCCCCGGCACCGGCTCGTACCGCCGGGGCCGGCGCGCGGTCCGCCGCAGCAGGTCCAGACAGGCGTTGGTGGCGATCCGGTACAGCCAGATCCGCGCGCTCGCCCGCCCCTGAAACCCGCCCCACGCCCGCCAGGCCCGCAGGAACGTCTCCTGGACCAGGTCCTCGGCCTCGTCGTAGGAGCCCGTCATGCGGTAGCAGTGCACCTGGATCTCTCGGCGGTACCGCTCGGTGAGGGCGCCGAAGTCGGGCTCGCCGCCGGCCGGTTCCGTCACGTTGTCCGGCGTGACGGAATCCCCGCCGGTGTCCCGGACCGCCCGCGCGACCCGCCTCAACCGGGCCACGGAGACGGACAGTTCGCTCACGGTGTCGTAGAGCGCGCCGACAGGCCTCGTCGCCAGTAGCCCGGCCTGGCGCCCGATGTCGTCGATGAGCCCCTGCACGGTGCGGCCCTGCGGCCGATGCCGCTCCCGGTACGCCTTCTGCCGACAGGCGGCGGAGCAGTACACGGAACTACGACCGGTCCGCCCATCCCGCCCCGCGAGCCGCGTCCCGCACACCGGACAGAGATCGGTACCCACGAGCGCCTCCGGAGTTGCGTAACGCGAGGACGCTGTGACGTTACAGGGGCCGGGAGGGTCGCGACAGCGATCTGCCGGGGCCCCTTCGTACAGCGGCGCGCTCCACCTGGACGCCAGGATCCACGCCCGGTGACAGGTCCAGGACCGCGAGGGGGAATGATCCGCTCATGCGCATACGAAGAGAGGTCCGCTGGATCCTGTGGGGGCTGTGGCTTGCGTGTCTGGTGTTCATCGTCTGGTTCTGCGTGGAGGTGGTCACGTTGTTCTTGCAGGCCGAGTCCTGGTAGCTCGGCCTCGCGTTCGTGGTGGACGGCAAGAACCCCGAAGCCACGTCCGAATCCCGCCAGTACTCAGCCCGAGACCGCGCCAGCCTGGTCCCATGACGACCTACACCGCACGGCCCATCGCACCCCCGGTCCTCAAGGAACTCCGCACCGCCGACGACGCCGGACGCCCCCTGGCCCCGGTCACCGACGGCGAGGGCGGGGCGCCGCTGAGGTGTTGTCTGCGCCGGAGTGCGCCGGGGGAGCGGATCGCGCTCGTCTCCTACGCGCCCCTGCGCCGCTGGGCGGCCGAGACCGGTGCCGAGCCCGGGGCGTACGACGAACAGGGCCCCGTCTTCATCCACGCCGAGGAGTGCGCGGGGCCGGAGGAGGGCGACGGCTATCCCTTCGCCAACGCCCACCGGACCGTCCGCCGCTACTCCGCCGACGGGCACATCCTGGGCGGACACCTGGCCGCGACCGTCGGCGACGAAGCACTCCGGAACGCCTTCGACGACCCGTCCGTGGTGCTCGTCCACGTCCGGGCCGTCGAGTACGGCTGTTTCCTCTACGAGGTGCGCAGGCCGTAGGGCTCGCGGGGCCCCGGTTCACCGCGTCGGCGTCCCCGGGACCCTTCGCGCGAAGACGCCCACCGCTCCCACGCGGTCGGCCACGTCCTAGCCCTTGAGCTCCGCCGCCACCAGCTCCGCGATCTGCACCGCGTTCAGCGCGGCGCCCTTGCGGAGGTTGTCGTTGGAGATGAAGAGGGCGAGGCCGTTGTCGACGGTCTCGTCGGCGCGGATGCGGCCGACGAAGGAGGCGTCCTGGCCGGCGGCCTCCAGGGGGGTCGGGATGTCCGAGAGGGTGACGCCGGGGGCGCCGGCGAGGAGCTCCGTCGCGCGCTCCGGGGTGATCGGGCGGGCGAAACGGGCGTTGACCTGGAGGGAGTGGCCGGAGAAGACCGGGACGCGGACGCAGGTGCCGGAGACCTTCAGCTCGGGGAGCTCCAGGATCTTGCGGGACTCGTTGCGGAGCTTCTGCTCCTCGTCGGTCTCGTTCAGGCCGTCCTCGACGAGGTTGCCGGCGAAGGGCAGGACGTTGAAGGCGATGGGGCGCTTGTAGACCTGCGGCTCGGGGAAGTCGACCGCGGAACCGTCGTGCGTGAGCTTGTCCGCGTCGGCGGCGACCTTCTGCACCTGGCCGTGCAGCTCCGCCACGCCCGCGAGGCCGGAGCCGGACACCGCCTGGTAGGTGGTGGCGATCAGCGTCAGGAGGCCCGCTTCGGTGTCCAGCACCTTCAGGACCGGCATCGCGGCCATCGTGGTGCAGTTCGGGTTGGCGATGATGCCCTTGGGGCGGTCCGCGATGGCGTGCGGGTTCACCTCGGAGACGACCAGCGGGACCTCGGGGTCCTTGCGCCAGGCGGAGGAGTTGTCGATCACGACCGCGCCCTGCGAGGCGACCTTCTCGGCCAGCGCCTTCGAGGTCGCGCCGCCCGCGGAGAACAGCACGATGTCCAGGCCGGTGTAGTCGGCGGTCGCCGCGTCCTCCACCGTCACGCCGTCCAGGACCGAGCCCGCCGAGCGCGCGGAGGCGAACAGGCGCAGCTCCGTCACCGGGAAGTCGCGCTCCTTGAGGATCCCGCGCATGACCGTGCCGACCTGACCGGTGGCTCCGACGATTCCGACCCTCACGGTGACTCCCTCACGTGTTCCTGTGCGTCTGCGGCGTTTCCATCATGCGGCCGACCCGGGTCCGCCTGTCCAATTCTTTGCGCTCCATGCCCGAGGAATGGACTGCTGGGGGGTGTGACGTACACCTCTGCGCGATTTTCCCGGGGAACCGCCGAACGTTTCCGCCCGCAGCGGCGTCGTAGAGGAAACGCGGTGAGGGGGGTGGCTTGTGCTGCGCAGAAGGGCGCGCCGGGTCCAGGAGGACGCCGATCCTCTGGACCCGGCACAGGAACGCCGGGTGCGGGCCGTGCTCGCGCTGGGCGGGGTGCCGCAGGCGGACCTGCCGGACGGGGTGCAGCAGGTCCGCCTGCGGTTGCTGGAGCGGGCGGCGAAGGGGTACGAGGCGCCGCGGGACGTGTCCGCGTGGGCCGCGGTCGTCGCCTCCAACCTCGCCATGGACTGGCACCGGGCCAGGAAGCGCCAGGACCGGCTGGGGGAGCGGCTCGCCTCGCTCAGGCAGCACGAGCACCCCTCCGGGGAGGACACCAGCGTGCTCTCCCTCGCCGTGGCCCAGGGCCTGGACGAGCTGCCCGACCAGCAGCGCCAGGTCCTCCTGCTGCGGTTCTTCGCCGATCTGCCGGTGCGCTCGATCGCCCGGGAGCTGGGCGTCCCGGAGGGCACGGTCAAGAGCCGGCTGCACACGGCGGTCCGGGCCCTGCGCGCCCGTCTGCACGAGGACGAGGTGGTGTGACATGAGCGCCGAGAACGAGACGTACGACTCCGACGCGCTCATGGCCGCGATCACCGGCGAGGAACCCGGCGAGCAGGCCCGCGCGGACGGCGCCTTCATGGCCGAGTACCGGGCGGCCGAGGCCGACCTCGCACTGCTGAGGCAGCAGCTGGGGATCCTCGGCGAGACGCTCACCGCGGCGCCACCGGTCCCCGACCCCGTTCCGCTACGACCCTCCCGGGCCCGCCGCCGCACCCGCGCCCTGGCCTTCGGCACCCTCGCGGTGGCCACCGTCGCCGCGGTCGTCACCGGACTCGGCTGGCTCGTCGGGCACAGTGGTTCGGACCGCCTGAGCTCGGCCGACTCGGGCGCCTCCAAGGCGGACGCCGGCGTCCGCTTCGGCACCCCGGTGTACCTGGCCTGCGCCACCACGGTCGCCGAGGGCGAGGTGACCGTCGTGAAGAAGCTCCCGGCCACCGGGGAACTCCAGGTCACCGTGCACGTGAGCCGTTACTTCAAGCAGACCCGTGACCTCGACCACCTCACCTACGTGATCGGCGAGTACGACCTCCCCGCCCCCCTCGCCCAGGGCACCCGCGTCCTGTTCGGCGTGTCCGGGGGCGCCCCGAACCCCGACCACTGGGCCGTCGGGGAGAAGGAGGTCGCCCGGGAGCGGGCCTGGGTCACCGCCGCGCTGCCCGAGTCCCGCACGCTGTCCTGCTGAGGCACGGCGAAGGGCGGGCGCCCGGGTGGACGCCCGCCCCTTTGATCGCCGTACGGAGAAGTGCTACGGCGTGCGGAGAAGTGTTACGACGTGCGGAGAAGTGCTACAGCGTACGGAGCAGTGCTACGGCGTGACCTTCTCGATCTTCACGCTGCCGACGCCCGCGACCGTGCCGCGCGCGTTGACGAGGCTGACCCGGCCGAAGAACTCACGGCCCTCCGGAGCGGCCGCCAGCGCGGTGACGCTGCCCGAGACGGTCGTCGAGGCGCCCGTGCCGAGCTTGACCGGCGCGTCCGGGACGGTGACCGTGCCCAGGGCGCTGGAGAAGAACACGTCCTGGTAGTCGTACGCCGTGGAGCCGGCCGGGACCGAGTAGCCCACGACCTCGACGGTGTAGGTGCCCGCGGCAGGCTTCGCGACCGAGACGGACTCCTCGGAGTCGCCGTCGGCGGACTGGCCGACCACGGTGCCCTGGGAGTCGTAGACCGTCAGGTCGAGGTCGGCGGACGGGTCCGAGACGTTGCCGATGGCCACGTCGAGGGAGTTGGCGCCCGCGGGCACCTCGACCGTGCTGGTCTGCACGGCGCCCTCGGCGATCGTCGGGCGGGCCGACTTGGACGAGCCGAGCGGGCCGCCGGCCAGCTTGCCGTCGATCGCGGCGAGCTTGTTCGTCACCTTCCAGGAGGCGGCGACCGGCTCACCGGCCTTGGCCTCGGGGACGGTCACGGTCTCCGGGTCGAAGGCGGCACCGTAGACGGCCAGGTCCAGCTTGTACGGGTTGTCGAGCAGCGGCGAGGTGCGGCGCGACTCGACCTCGATCTCCCAGACACCGGCCTGCGGGTTCGGGTACGAACGCGCGTCGGGCTTGCAGCCGTTGGTGTTCGGGTAGTTGCTGTAGCAGTACGGGGTGCCGGTGTCCTCGACCGCGACGCCGTACGGGTGGATCGAGATGAACCGCGTCTGGCTCTTGTCCTTGAGCCCGCCGATCGCGACCTCGAACGCCGTGGCGCCCTCGGGCACGGTCACGAAGTACGACTGCGTGCTGTTGCGCTGCACGGTGTTCTTCGTGCTGTAGGTGTACTTCACCGGCGTCGAGACGACGACCGTGGTCATGATCTGCTTGTCGAGACCCTCGGTCCTCGGGTCGTCGACCTCGAGGATCGCGCTCTTGAGGCCCGCGGACTTCGGCGCGGCCTGGACCTTGACGGTCACCGGCTTGTTCAGCGGCAGCTTAACCTCGTCGGAGCCGACGATCCGGAAGGTGTTCCCGGCGTTGTTCGCGAAGCGCAGCTCGTGGCGGATCGCCTTGTCCGCGCCGGACGTACGGGTGATCGTGACGTCGTACGTCTTCTTCTGGCCGGCCTTCAGACCGCCCTCGCGGTCGTAGAGACCGGTGCCGAAGCCCGGGGTCTTCAGCAGCTGGTCGAGCGCGGTGTCGACCGGGGCCTTGACGGTGTACTCGTGGGCGGTGGCACCGTCCCTGACGGCCTTCCAGGCGTCCACGATGTCGATGAGGCCCGCGCCCTCCTCGTACGCCTGCACACCCTTGATGTGGTCGGCGGTCGAGGTCAGGGCGGTGCGCAGGGTGGCCGGCGTCAGCGCGATGTGCTTCTGCTTGGCCGCGCTCAGCAGCAGCGCGGACGCGCCCGCGGCCTGCGGGGAGGCCATCGAGGTGCCCTGGAGCATGGAGTAGCCGGCCGGCAGCGAGTAGCCCGCCTCGGCGACCGGGGAGCCCGGCAGCCAGGTCTGCGTGGTGTTGACCGCGGCACCCGGGGCCGACAGCGTCGGCGTGAAGCCGCCGTCCTCACGCGGACCGCGCGAGGAGAACGGCATCATCGCGTACTTCTTCTCCACGACCGAGCCGTAGTTGGAGGCCCAGGTCTGCTTGGAGATGGCGGCGCCCACCGAGATGACCTTGTCGGCCAGGCCCGGGTCGCCGATGGTGTTGGCGCCGGGGCCTTCGTTGCCGGCCGCGATGACCAGCTGGACGCCGTAGGTGTCGATGAGGCGCGTGTACAGCTCGGCGCGCGCGTTGTTGCCGTCGTTGAGCGCGGGCAGGCCGCCGATCGACATGTTGACGATGTCGACCCCGCGGTTGACGACGAGGTCGATCATGCCCTCGGTCAGCGCCACGTTGGTGCAGCCGCCGGTCCAGGTGCAGGCGCGCGAGGAGACGAGCTTCGCGCCCGGGGCCGCGCCGTTCATCTTCCCGCCGAACAGGCCGTTGGCGGCGGTGATGCCGGCCACGTGCGTGCCGTGCTCGGACTCGATGACGCCGATGTTGACGTAGTCGGCCTTGCTGCCCGCGGCGTCGTAGACGACGTCCTTGCGGATCTCGACGACGAACGGCTGGCGCTCGACGACGTCGGTCGACGGGTTGTCGGTACCGAAGTAGCCGATCTGGTAGCCGTCCTTGTAGGGCTTCATCGGCGTGTCGTCGCTGAAGTCCTGGTTGTTGTTCAGGTCGACCCGGACGGTCCCGGCGGCGGCGTCGTACAGCACGCCCCAGGTGTCGGTGGTGTCGCCGTCGCGGTTCGCGTCGCCCTTGGCGTCGCCGCCCGCGGTCGCGGCCTCACGGAACAGGTTGACCTGGTACGACCCGGCGGGCGCCGTCCAGGTACGGCCGTCGAAGGTGAAGCTCGGGCCGGAGACCGGGGTGTTCATCCGCCGCCAGGTGGCGTCGCCGTCGGAGACGGGGTCGGTCGCCGTCACCCAGTCGACGATCTTCCGCTCACCGGTGGTGGTCTTCTGCAGGGCCGGGTGACCGAGGTCGACGCCGGAGTCCAGGATGCCGATGGTGATGCCCCGGCCGTCCGCCTTCGGGTTCTTCTTCACGAAGTCGACGGCGCCCGTTTCGAAGGACGGGTTGTACGGGTTCTCGGCGGGAGTCTTCTTGCCGGGCGCCGGGTAGGTCGCGGTGCCCTTCTTCGCGGCACCCTTCGCGGTGTCGGCGCTCGGCGTCGGGTCGTCCAGCGGGATGTCCTGCTTGACGTCGATGCCGTGCACGGAGGACAGCTTCGCGGCGGCGGCGATGGCCGAGTCGGCCTTCCCGGTGGGGACGGTGGCGCGGACGTAGCCGAGCTTGTCGTAGGTGCGGCCCACGGAGCCGCCCTTGACCGCGTCCAGCTCCTCGGCGACCTGCTCGGTCTTGCCGGGGGCGGTCGCCACCATCAGGGTGATGCTCTTGGCGCCGTCGGCCTTGGCCGCGGCGAGGGCGTCGGCGTCGTCCGAACCGAGCTTGTCGTCGGCGGACTTGACGACCGGGTCGGCGGCGGGGGTGTCACCCGCGTCGGCGGAGAAGGCCATGGGTATCGGCCCCGCCGCGGAGAGCGCGGCGACCAGACCTGCGGCCACGGCTATGCGCGCGACACGTCTCGCGCCCGATATGGGATCGCGCTGGGGGGTGAGGGTCATCGGCATCCCTTGTTGTCGTCCCTTGTGGGAAAAGAAGCTGAGGGTGATCCGGATGTGCTCCCGGACGATCGCTCAGCTTTACCTATGAGAAGGATGTTTAGAGAGAGTTGACCGAATCGATATGGGCGTGTGGGGAAAACCCGCGATGCCCGTGGGGGAGAGAAGGGACGAACGGGTGCGAAAGCGACTGAGGTTGTCGGCCTACGCGATCTGCGTGCGGGACGGGCAGGTCCTGCTCGCCCGCTGGACCGACGACCAGGGGCGGCCGGAGTGGACGCTGCCCGGCGGCGGCACCGAGTACGGGGAGGACCCGTACGACACCGTGCTGCGGGAGGTGGAGGAGGAGACCGGCTACCGCGTCGAGGTCACCGGACTGCTCGGCGTGTGCTCCCGGCTGTTCACGTTCCGCCGCCGCTTCGGCCGCGAGGCCGGCCGGCACGGGGTGGGGATCGTGTACGAGGCCCGGGTTGTCGGCGGCGAACTGCGCTTCGAGGTGAACGGCTCCACCGACATGGCGCAGTGGCACGACCTGGACGCCGTGTCCGGGCTGAACCGGGTCCGCCTGGTCGACCAGGGACTGCGGCTGTGGCGCGAGCGGCCGGTGACCGGACGTCCCGGGACGGAGGGCGGGGAATAGCTGTCGTACCCCGGAAGATGAACAGCGCGTGACCGGTCCCCGGCCGTTCGACGAGCAGTCATGGACACGCAGGGTGGCCCAAGATCCACGTACGGGAATCGGCGTTGCGCGTTGCCGTCTCGTTCACGCGCAGGTCACCCCCGGTGCCAAGCATCCAGAGCGAGCGGGTTGTTCGCGGCTGCGACTGACTGCGAGCGTCCGCGACCACTGCCGACGCAGTTCGCACTCGGGGAGATCGCGCCATGTCGCGCATACGCTCTGTCGCCAGCAACGCGCTGGGGGTCCACCGTCGTACCGTCCTCGCCGCCACCGGAGCGGCCGCCGTCTCCGTGGGTGTCGGCTACTCCCTGCGGCCCACCGACAGCGAGGCCGCGACCGCCGCCGCCCCCGCTGCCCCGGCCGCCGCCGAGGCCCCCGTGGCCCAGTCACGCAAGGCCCCGGTCGAGGCCCCGCTCGCCCCTTACACCCGCGGCACCACCGTGGCCTCCGTCGCCGCCCCGCGCGCGGGCTCCGGCTACCGGCGGCTCGCCGACGGGGCCGGCTGGAGCCGCAAGGTCCGCTCCGAGCTCGCCGCCCCGAAGACCGGCCGGGCCGGCCGCCGCACCTCGCTCGCCGCGTTCGTGCAGCTCACCGACCTGCACCTGATGGACGTCCAGCACCCGATGCGCCTGGAGTACGTGCGCTCGGCCGACGTGCACTCCTGGCGGCCGCAGGAGGCGCTGACCGTGCCCGGCGCGATCTCGCTCGTCGAGCGGATCAACGCGCTGCGCGGCGCCCCCGTCACCGGCGCCCCGCTCCAGTTCGCCATGACGACCGGCGACAACACGGACAACAACTCCAAGACCGAGCTGGACTGGTTCCTCACCGTCATGAGCGGCGGCCGGGTCACCCCCAACTCCGGTGACCCGCGCCACTACGAGGGCGTCCAGAACAGCGGTCTCAAGCTGTACTGGCAGGCCGACTCGGCCGCCCGCGACACCGACAAGCAGTACGGCTTCCCGCACCTGCCGGGCTATCTCGCCGCCGCCGTACGGCAGGTGAACAGCCCCGGCCTCAACATCCCCTGGTACTCCACGGTCGGCAACCACGACACCCTGCCGCTGGGCTGCTACGGCCACGGCGACTCCTGGCTCGCCGAGTACGCCGTCGGCGGCAAGAAGCTGATGTCGCTGTCCGCGTCCGAGTCCAGGAAGCTCCAGAAGATGGTCCAGAAGGCCTCCGACCCGCTGGGCCACGCCTTCCGCGACCTGCTCAAGTCGCACACCCGGGACATGCGCTCGGTCACCCCCGACGAGCGGCGCGCCCCCTACACCGCCCGCGACTACCTCAAGGCCCACCTCGACCCCGCCCACCGGGGCGTGGGCCCGGTCGGGCACGGCTACTCCACGGCCAACCTCGAAGCGGGCACCCAGTACTACAGCTTCCGCGTCGCCGACGACGTCATCGGCATCAGCCTCGACACCACCGACCCGGGCGGCCACTACCAGGGGTCCATCGGCTCCGCCCAGCTGAAGTGGCTGGACCGGACACTGCGCGAGAACAAGGACTCGTACGCGGTGATCTTCAGCCACCACACCAGCACCTCGATGGACAACACCCGCCCCGACCCGGCCGCCCCCGGCGAGCGCCGGCACAGCGGCGACGAGGTCATCGCCCTCCTCGGCAGCCACCGCAACGTCCTGGCCTGGGTCAACGGACACATCCACCGCAACGAGATCACCCCGCACTCGGCGCCCGACGGCCGCTCGTTCTGGGAGATCTCCACCGCCTCGCACATCGACTTCCCGCACCTGGCGCGGGTCATCGAGCTGGTGGACAACAAGGACGGCACGCTGTCGGTCTTCACCACCCTGGTCGAGTCCGCGGCCCCGCACCGCACCGACTTCGGCGACCTCTCCCAGACCGGCCTCGCCGCCCTCTACCGCGAACTCGCCTACAACGCCCCGGGGTCGAGCACCAAGCTCGGCGGTGGCGCGGGGGACAAGAACACGGAGCTGGTGCTCAAGAAGGGCTGAAAGCCGCTCAACCCCTTTTGTCCGCTTCAACCTTCACCGACCGGGGTGAGTCTCTCCCGCCGATCACGCTCGCCGAGCGTGACCACGACAGGGGGAAGACATGACCGTACGTATGACTGTGGTGGCGGCGACGACCGTGGCGCTCACGGCGGCGCTCGCCGCCCCGGCGCTGGCGGCGGCACCCGCGGGCGACGGCCACGGGGCGACCCGGCAGGCCGTCCGGGCCGCCGTGCGGGACGGGGTGCCCGGGGTGACGCTGACGGCGAAGGACGGCCGGAGCACCTGGTCGACCACCGTCGGGACGGGCAACCTCCGCACGGGCGCCCCGCGTTCGGCGGACGACCGCTACCGCGTCGGCTCCATCACCAAGACCTTCGTCTCCACCGTGCTGCTCCAACTGGAGGCGGAGGGACGGCTGTCGCTCGACGACAAGGTCGAGAAGTGGCTGCCGGGCGTGGTGCACGGCAACGGCCACGACGGCGGCAGGATCACGCTCCGTCAGCTCCTCAACCACACGAGCGGCATCTTCAACTACACGTCCGACGAGACGTTCGCGCGCACCTACTTCCTCAAGGACGGCTTCTTCGAGCACCGTTACGACACAAAGAGCCCCGAGCAGCTCGTCGCGATCGCCATGGCCCACAAGCCGGACTTCGCGCCGGGCACCTCCTGGAACTACTCCAACACCAACTACGTGTTGGCCGGCATGGTGATCCAGAAGGCCACCGGGCAGTCGTACGCCGAGCAGATCCGCCGCCGGATCATCGGGCCCCTGCACCTGACCGCCACCTCGGTCCCGGGCACCCGTGTCACCGTCCCGCAGCCCAGCAGCCGGGCCTACTCCAAGCTCGCGGAGACGGCCACGGGACCGACGTACGACGTCACGAAACTGAACCCCTCGCTGGCTTCCTCGGCGGGCGAGATGATCTCCGACTCGGCCGACCTCGACCGCTTCTACTCCGCCCTGCTGAAGGGGAAGCTGCTCCCGCCGAAGCAGCTCAAGGAGATGAAGACCACGGTGACCGTCGAGGGCATCCCGAACGCCGGCTACGGCCTCGGGCTCATCGACCGCGAGCTCAGCTGCGGGGTCCACGTCTGGGGCCACGACGGGGGCATCCACGGCTCCAACTCCGTGGCCGTGACCACCGCCGACGGCAAGCACTCCGTCGCCTTCAACTTCAACGGCGACTGGTCCGGGGACACCGACGCGGTGGTCGAGGCGGAGTTCTGCGGCGGGTAGTCGCGCCGACCCGGACACGAAGTGCGCAGTTCATGCCGACGTAATGTCCGTACCGCCTCATATCGGCTAACCCGCACTTCACGGGGATGGCTCGATTTTTGTGCAAGGCGGGTGGTCGTGTGCGTACGGGACACGAACTGCGAGTGCTGTCGGTCTACGAGGGTTTCTTCTCCGGTGGGGCCCGGATCGTGCACAGCGACATCGTTCTGGGCCTGCGGGAGGGCGGACAGCACCACCAGGTGCTGAGCCTGTACGGCGAGGTCCACCGGGAGGCGACCCGGCAGCGGATGACGGACGACGCCTGCTACCGGGCGCTGACCGCGGCCGGGGTGGGCGTCACCTCCCTCGGCCGCACCTTCGGCGCCACCGGCGTTTCGGCCGACTTCAGCGGCCCTGAGCTGGCCGAAACAGCCCGGGCGACGGCCGGTGCGGACGTCATCCTCGCCCTGAAGGAGCAGCCGCTCGCGCTGCTCAACCAGGCGGGGCTGCCGCGCCGCCCGGTCGTGGTCTGTCTGCACCGCTCCGACCCGGAGAACCAGGGCGGCGCCCTGGACGAACTGAAGGCCGCCATCGCCGACGGCACGGTCGTGGCCTGCGTCTGCTGCGCCGAGTCGACGCGAGCCGCGTACCAGGCGGCCGGCGTCCCGGCCGACCTGCTGCACGTCGTCCCCAACGGCGTCGACCTCTTCCGCTTCCGCCCCGACGCGGCCCGCCGCCTCGCGCTCCGCTCGGAGCTGGGCATCGACCCCGCGGCCCCCGTGGTCGTCTTCGCCGCCCGCTACGACGGCATGAAGAACGTCCCCCTGCTGCTCGCCGCCGCCCGCGCCTGGCTCGCCCGGGTCCCCGACGGCCAGGTACTGATGTGCGGGGCGGGCATGACGGCGGCGAACCCCGGCCTCACCGCGGACATCGCGACGGCGTTCCACGGCGCACCGGCCCTGGCGGACCGGGGACTGCGCCTCCTGGGCGTCCGCCGTGACATGGAGACGGTCTACGCCGCCTCCGACGTCGTCGCCCTCACCTCCGCGTGGGGCGAGGCGGCCCCGCTGTGCCTGATCGAGGGCATGATGTGCGGCGCGGTCCCGGTGGCCACCGACGTGGGCGACAGCGCGGCGATCGTGGCAGGCCACGGACTGGTCACCGCGCCCGACCCGGAGGCCGTCGCCACGGCCTGGTCCGAGGCCGTGGCCGCGCGTGCCGACCTCGCCCCGGCACTTACGGCGAGCCGTGAACGTTTCAGCCGTACACGAATGATCGCGTCGTACGCGGCCCTGCTGGACCGGGCCGCCGCGAGCACGACCCGTCCGGCACTGCCGGACCTGTACTAGGAGCACATGCCGGTGAAGATCGACATCTTCAACGAGATCCAGGACCCCCGTCCCTGGGCCGACGACCACGAACACGTCCGTATCGCCCAGGCGCTGGAGCAGGCGGAGCTCGCCGACGCGTCGGGCTACGGCTGCTGGTGGCAGGTCGAGCACCACGGGGCCGAGGAGTTCAGCCTCTCCTCGGCGCCGGAGCTGTTCCTGGCCGCCCTCTCCCAGCGCACGTCCCGGATCCGCCTCGGCCACGCGGCCGTTCTCGCCCCGCGCGAGATCAACCACTCCATCCGGATCGCCGAACGCGCGGCGATGCTGGACCAGTTGAGCGGCGGCCGGGCCGAGATAGGCCTGACCCGCTCGGTCCCGCCCGAGTGGCGGCTGTTCGGCGTCGACCCGGACGTGGTGCGGGACCGCACCCAGGACGCCTTCGAGGCCGTACCGAAGATGTGGACGGGCGACACCACGGCGAGCGGCGGAGTGCGGGTGATCCCCTCTCCGTACCAGCACCCGCACCCCCCGCTCTGGCAGGCGGCCTCCAGCCCGGCGTCCTTCGAGGAGGCCGGCCGCCGAGGCGTGGGCGTCCTCGGCATGACCCTGTGGGAGCCGCTGGAGCGGGTGGAGCGCCTGGTGAAGCTGTACCGGGCCGCGGCGGCGGAGTGCGCGTCCCCGGTCGGCTCGTTCGTGAACGACCAGGTCGCCTTCTTCACCTTCGTGCACTGCGCGGAGACCGACGAGGAGGCGATGCGGGGCGGCGCCGCGGCGGCGGCCGCCTGGTACACGGCCCGGGCCCTGACCTTCTTCGAGGCGGCGGACGCCTTCATGGAGACGATGGCCCGCGAACAGGCCCTCCGCGACGACCCGTCGGGCGGCGGCCTGGCCGGCGAGTTCCTCCGCGCGGAAGCGGCCTCGGGAGCCGGTCCCAGCCCGGCCACCCTGGTCATCGGCCGCATCCTCCAGGGCGAGACCGTCCCCGACGACGAGGTCTACGAGGCCCTCTCCGCACAGGACTCCCTGATCGTCGGCAGCCCCGAAACCTGCCGCAAGAAGCTCCGCGCCTACGCCGACCTCGGTGTCGACCGCCTGATGTGCTTCCAGCAGGTGGGAGCGCTTCCGCACGAAAGCGTGCTGAACAGCATCCGCCTGGTGGGCGGGCTGATCCCGGAGTTCGACGTCTAACACCCGGACGAGAAGGAGCCGCCGGACCCCCCTCCGGCCCGGCGGCCCCTTCTCTTCCCCCCTGGCCCCGCCCCGGTCCGTCACTACCGGGGCAGCACCACGACATAGGCGGCGGGATCTCGGTCGCCGGAGGCCATGAGCGCCGTACGGACCACCGCGGCCTGCTGCTCCATCGAGTCCCGGAGCTTGCGCGGGGTGATGTGGACGACCGTGATGCCGAGCCGCTCCAGGTGCTCGCGCTTGCGGGCGTACTCGGACCAGAGCGCGTCCTCTTCCTGGCGGGGCGCCCGGGTGTCCAGCTCCACCGCGACCGCCTGCTCGGGCCAGTAGGCGTCCAGGCCGCCCAGGTGGGGCCCGCCCGGGAGCCTGAGGTCGACGTTCCACACCGGGTCGGGGAGGCCGTGCTCCTGGACCATGCGGTACAGGCGGTCCTCCGCGATGGCCCGGCCCTCGGCGAGCAGGGAGTCCACCGCGTCCACCACGTGCGGGCGGCTCAGCAGCTTGGCGTTGTTCAGCTCCCGGACCACGGCGGCCGGTTCGCAGTGGCCGCCGCGCACCGCCTCCGTCAGCAGCCGGCGCACCGCGCCCGCGTCCGTCAGCTCGGCGACCGCGTCGGCGAGGGCGCGCGGGACCGGGGCGACCGGGACTCCGGTGACCTGCTCGGCGGCCGGGAGCGACGACGTGCGGACGATCCGCGCACCGCCCGTCGAGCGCAGCCGGCGCAGCCTCGGCACCAGGACGTCGATGCGGTCCAGGGAGAGCAGCGGCGGGGTCGCGCTGAAGCCGTGCAGGGTCAGCGCGGCCAGCCCCGTGATCATCGCCTCCGTGTAGACCGGCCGGTGCGGCTCCTCCGCGCCCGGCTGGGCGGGCACCCCGGTGCCGCGCTCCCGTGCCGCGTACATCAGCACCGCGTGCAGCCGCTCCTCGCTGGTCGGCGGGCCCGGGTGGAGCAGGAAGACGCCCGGGAGGATCTGCTGCCAGGGGCCGCCGGGCCGGCACTGCTCGTTCGCGTCGGCGGCCGAGACGCCCTGCGCGCGCAGCCGGTCGGCCGTCACGACACGGCGGTGCACCTCGGCGAGGTGACGCAGGGGGCGGGGGGAGAGCGGGGGGACCGGGGTGTTGTGGTTCATGCAGCCGAGATTCCCGCGGCCGGCCGGCCTTCTAACCGCTGTTACACGCCCGTCGACAAATGCGGACAAGGTGGCACTAAAGGACGGGTGTTCGGGTGCCGATAGGCCACCGAAAACCCCTGGTCCGAACGGGTCGTCCCAGGGGTTACGGGTGTGAAAGAACGGATTCCGTAACGGTGACCGTGGGCTCAGTCGTTGGCCAAAGCTCCCTGGGCGCGCAGCGCCCGCGCCAGATCGTCCCGTCCCTCCAGCACCAGCCGCCGCAGCGCGGGCGCCGCGTCCTCGTGCGCCGCGAGCCACGCGTCGGCCGCGTCCAGCGTGGCCCGCGAGTCCTGGAGCGCGGGGAACAGCCCCGACACGATGTTCATC
Source organism: Streptomyces sp. SID13726 (assembly GCF_010548375.1). Classification (GTDB taxonomy): domain Bacteria; phylum Actinomycetota; class Actinomycetes; order Streptomycetales; family Streptomycetaceae; genus Streptomyces. The sequence goes on along the minus strand of NZ_JAAGLY010000008.1, from coordinate 57,598 downwards.
GCGATCTGGATCGACCGGTCCTGCCACACCCGCCCGAGCGCCGCGAAGTACCGCTCGGTGTACGGCGCCAGCAGCTCCCGCTGGGACGGCCGGTTGAACCCCGCGATCGTGGCCTCGGCCAGCGCGTTGGACAGCGCGTCCGACTCCACGACCTGCGCCCACGCCTGCGCCTTCACCGCCTCCGAGGGCCGCGCGGCCAGACACCGGACCTGGTGCCGCTTGCCGGACGCCGTGTCGTCCCGGGCCAGCTCGGCGGCGAGCACGGCCTCGTCCACCGCGCCGTGCGCCGCCAGCGGCTCCAGGAACGCCCAGCGCAGCTCCTGGTCGACCTCCAGACCGTCGATCTTCTCGGTGCCCTCCCACAGCCCCCGCAGCAGCGCCAGCTCCCCGGGCCCCGAGGACACCGACGCGAAGAACCGCGCCCACGCCAGCTGGTGCTCACTGCCCGCCTCGGCGGCCCGCAGCTCCCGCAGCGCGCCCTCGGCCAGCAGCCGCCCGCCGGTCGGACGCCACTGCGGTGCCACGTAGTTGACCAGCGAGGAGTTCGCCCACGCCTGGAGCATCTGGAGCACCCCGATGTCCGACTCGCGCCCCGCGAACCTCAGCACCAGGTCCACGAAGTCCCGCGCCGGCAGCAGCGCGTCCCGCGTCATGTTCCACAGCGCCGACCAGCACAGCGCCCGGGCGAGCGGGTCCGAGAGGTCGCCGAGGCCCGACTTCAGGGTCTCCAGGGAGCCCGCGTCGAAGCGGATCTTGCAGTACGTCAGGTCGTCGTCGTTGACCAGCACCAGCGCCGGCGCCTCGGCACCCGCCAGCTCCGCCACGAGGGTCCGCGGCCCGTCCACGTCGACCTCGGCGCGGGCGTACCGCTCCAGGGCGCCTTCGGGCGTACGGCGGTACAGGCCGACCGCGATCCGGTGCGGCCGCAGCTCCGGGTGCGACTCGGCCGCCTCCTGCACGACCGCCAGCTCGTCGACCCGCCCCTCGGCGCTCAACAGCACCTGCGGGGTGAGGGAGTTGACCCCGGCCGTCTGGAGCCAGGACCGCGACCAGGCGCCCATGTCCCGCCCGCTGGTCTCCTCCAGGACCGACAGCAGATCGCCGAGCCGGGTGTTGCCGTACGCGTGCCGCTTGAAGTAGCGCCGGGCGCCCTCCAGGAACGCGTCCTGGCCGACGTACGCCACGAGCTGCTTCAGCACGGAGGCGCCCTTCGCGTACGTGATGCCGTCGAAGTTGAGCTTGGCGTCCTGGAGGTCGCGGATGTCGGCGGTGATCGGGTGTGTGGAGGGCAGCTGGTCGGCGCGGTACGCCCAGGCCTTGCGGCGGTTGGCGAAGGTGATCCAGGCGTCCTTGAAGCGGGTCGCGCCGACGTTGGCGAACGTGCCCATGAAGTCCGCGAAGGACTCCTTCAGCCACAGGTCGTCCCACCACACCATGGTGACCAGGTCGCCGAACCACATGTGCGCCATCTCGTGCAGGATGACGTTGGCCCGGCCCTCGTAGGACGCCTGCGTCACCTTGCCCCGGAAGATGAACTCCTCGCGGAAGGTCACCAGACCCGGGTTCTCCATCGCGCCGAGGTTGTACTCCGGCACGAACGCCTGGTCGTACTTCCCGAAGGGGTACGGGTAGTCGAAGTGGTCGTGGAAGAAGTCCAGGCCCTGCTTGGTGACCAGGAAGACGTCGTCGGAGTCGAAGTAGGGGGCGAGCCCCTTGCGGCACAGGGCGCCGAGGGGGATCTCCAGCCGGGTGCCGTCCTCGAAGGTGCGCTCGTACGAGTCGGTCACGTAGTGGTACGGCCCCGCCGTGACACACGTGATGTACGTCGAGATCGCCTTCGTCTCCGCGAACCGCCACACGCCGTCCGTGTACGAGCCGACGCCGTTGCTCCACACCGTCCAGCCCTCCGGCGCCCGCACCTCGAAACGGAAGGGCGCCTTGAGGTCCGGCTGCTCGAAATTGGCGAACACGCGGCGGGAGTCGGCCGGCTCGTACTGCGTGTAGAGGTAGACCTCGCCGTCCTCCGGGTCGACGAAGCGGTGCATGCCCTCGCCGGTGCGGGAGTAGGCGCACTGGGCGTCGACGACCAGTTCGTTGTCGCCGGCCAGGTCCTCCAGGGCGATCCGGGAGCCGTCGAAGACCGCGCCCGGGTCGAGGTCCCGGCCGTTCAGCGACACCGCCGTGACGCTCGGGGCGATCAGGTCCGCGAAGGTCGACGCCCCCGGTTCGCTGCACCGGAAGCGGATCGTGGTCACGGACCGGAAGGTGCGCGGGCCGTCCCCGGCCTGGTCGCCGACCGCCGAGCGCAGGTCGAGGGACACGTCGTACCCGTCGACGGACAGCAGGGCGGCCCGCTCCCGGGCCTCGTCACGGGACAGAGTCTCACCGGGCACGGGCGATGCTCCCTCGGATGGGTTTCAGCATGTGGACAGGTCCGATCCTGCCATGTGCCCCTGACATCGGTCAGCCGGGAATGGGGCGGGTGCGGGCGATGTTCTCCTGGCAATCGCACGCTTCCTGAGGAGACCCATGTCCGAGAGCGCCGCCGCCAAGACCCCCGTCGACTTCTGGTTCGACCCGCTGTGCCCCTGGGCCTGGATGACCTCCCGCTGGGTCCTGGAGGTGGAGAAGGTCCGGGACATCGAGGTGCGCTGGCACATCATGAGCCTGGCCGTGCTGAACGAGCCGAAGATCGACGAGCTGCCCGAGGAGTACCGCGAGCTCCTGGAGACCAAGGCCTGGCAGCCGATCCGGGTGGTCACCGCGGCCTGGCAGAAGCACGGCTCCGACGTCCTCGGCCCGCTGTACACCGCCCTCGGCACCCGCATCCACAACGACGGCCAGGGCCCGACCCGCGAGGCCGTCGAGGGCGCCCTGGCGGACGTCGGCCTGCCCGCCGACCTGATCGAGTACTTCGACCAGAAGGACTTCGAGTTCGACGCCCAGCTGCGCGCCTCCCACAAGGAGGGCATCGACAAGGTCGGCCAGGACGTCGGCACCCCGGTCATCGCGGTCCCCGGTCCCGACGGCGAGCAGATCGCCTTCTTCGGCCCGGTCGTCACCCCGGCCCCCAAGGGCGAGGAGGCGGCCCGCCTCTGGGACGGCACCGTGGCGGTCGCCTCGGTCCCGGGCTTCTACGAGATCAAGCGCACCCGCACCAAGGGCCCGGACTTCAGCAACCTGTAGTCACTTCTCCGGCTCGGGAAAGGAACCTCCGTCGTTCTGATCCCCGAGCCGCTGATACCGCAGACACCCTTCACGCGCACACCGGAAGTACGAGCCCAGGCGGGTATGCCTGGGCTTGTGCTCCCGGACGAACGCCTGCTCCTCGCCGGTGAGCGCCCGAAACTCCTGGAGCGTCCCACCACAGTTCGAGCACCGCATGAACACCGTGCCACCCCCACCCAGGGGCGCGGGGAACTGCGCGACCGGCCACGACGGCGCCGCGGCTAACGACCGGCCCGTCCCCGAGCCACATCCAACCGCCCCAAATGCTCCTCGTACCCCTTGGAGTAATACGCGGAACGCCCCGGATCCGGCTCAACGATCGCGGTCGGCTCTGTCCAGAGGGTGGTATCCAACGCGACCCCATATCGCTCGGCCGCAGCCAACACGGCCCCCCGAGCCCCCACTTCCCCCTCCACCACCCGCAGCGGCCGCCCCAGCACATCGGCGAGCAACTGCATCCACGCGGAACTCCGGGTCCCCCCGCCGCACACCGCGAGCGCGCCCGTCAGCCCCGCCGCCTCCAGACAGTGCCGGGCCGCGTACCCGATCCCCTCACAGGTCGCCCGGATCAGATCCGCCTTGGTCGTCTCCAGCGAGACCCCCGTCAGCTCGGCCCGCAGATGAGGCTCGACAAAGGGCGCCCGCTCCCCGGAGGGAGCGAAGTACGGCAGCACCCGCACCCCGTGCGCCCCGGGCGGAGTCTCGGAGAGCAGCCCGTCCACCTCGGCATGGCTGACCCCGGTCGTCGACAGCACCCAGTCCAGCGCGGCCGTCCCGACCATCGCCGGCATCGCCCGCAGCCGGTGCCCCGGCCGATCGGTCGAGATGTACAGCCCGGCGGGCTCACCGCTCAGATCCAGCTCGGTCGTGGCGACCAGCGCGGCCAGACACGTCCCGACGATGAGCAGCCCGTCCCCCGGCTCGGTGACCCCCGCCCCCAGCGCACAGGCCGGCAGGTCGTACGGCCCGTTCGAGATCCGGGTCCCGGCCGGCAGCCCTTCCCGGGCCTCGCCCGTGGCGATCGGGTCGCCGACCTGTGGCAGCAGCCGCCGGCGACGGGTGAGCCCGAGCAGCTCCACCACCCGGTTGTCGTACGTCCGGGTCCGCGGGTCCATGAAGGGCATGGACGCGTCCGACACGTCGGTCGTCGCCCGCGCAGCGCCCGTCAGCCGCTGGAAGACCATGTCCTTGCAGTACACGGCGGCCGTGGCGGCGTCCAGGGACTTCGGGTCGTACCGGTCCAGCCACGCCAGCAACGGCCCCGGCGACCCGGGGAACATCGCGCCGCCGGTCCGCCGGAACACCGTCTCGAACGTGCCGTCCGCCAGCCACTGGTCGAGCAGTTCGTGGGCCCGCCCGTCCATCCAGGAGAGCGCGGTCCGCACCGGCCGGCCCGCCGCGTCGACCAGCCACACCCCGTCGCCCTGCCCGGTCAGCCCGGCCAGCTCCACCGGCCCGTCCACCCGCGCGGTCAGCTTGCCGAGGACGTCCACGACGGAGCCGTAGACCTCCGCCATGTCCTGCTCGACGAACCCGCCGTGCAGGGAGAGCTCCACCGGGCGGGACTCGACGGCCAGTTGACGGCCCTCGGCGTCGAAGGCGGCGGCCTTGACGACGGACGTGCCCACATCGATACCGACGTACATCAAGAGGTCCCTTCTAGGTCAGGTCAGGCAGTGCGCCAGTCGCTCTCCCCGTGCCCAGCGGCCCACCTCCTCCGCCGCGATCCGCGCCGCCTTCTCGGCGACCGCGCGGCTCGCCCCGCCGAGGTGCGGGGTGAGGACGACCCGGTCGGCGAGGGCGCGCAGCCGGGAGTCCGGGGGCAGCGGCTCGTGCTCGTAGGTGTCGAGGGCGGCGGCAGACAGCCGGCCGGCCTCCAGGGCGTCGCACAGGGCGGACTCGTCGACCAGCGGGCCGCGGGCCACGTTCACCACGACCGAGCCCTCCGGCAGCAGGGCCAGCTCGCGGGCGCCGATCAGGCCGCGGGTCTCGGCGGTCAGGCGGGCGTGCAGGGTGATCACCCGGGAGCGGGACAGGAGCTGGTCCAGGGAGTTCACGCGCAGTCCGTGGATCTCGCCGCGCACATAGGGGTCGTACACCATGACCTGCGCCCCGAACGCGCACAGCACCCGGGCGACCCGGCTGCCGACGGCGCCGTAGCCGACGAGTCCGACGGGCAGGTCCTCCAGTTCGAGGCCGCTGTGCTCGTACGTGTAGTAGGCGGCGCCGCTCTCCCAACTGCCCTGTGCGGCAAGGAGATCGTGGGCCTGCGGGATGCGGCGCACGGCGGCCAGCAGCATGCCGACGGTGAACTCGGCGGTGGCGGCGGCGTTGCGGCCGGGCGCGAAGCACACCCGGACGTCGTGGGCCTTGGCCGCGTCGAGGTTCACGTTCACCGGCCCGCCCCGGCAGACCACGACGAGCTTCAGCCGGTCGGCCGCGTCCAGCACCCGCTCGGTGACGGGGCCCATCTGGGTGACGAGCACCTCGGCGCCCTCCAACGCCTCGATCAGCTCGTCCTCGGCGTCGCTCGCCTCCGTCACCTCCGCCACGGGCCCGAAGGGTTCGAGGGGCCAGCCGAGCGTCAACTCCCGTGTCTCCACGGCGATCCCGCCCAGCTCGGCCCCGACGGCCCCGGCGATCAGCCCCGGCAGCACGAAGTGATCACCGGCCGCCACGACACGTACCGGTTCGGTCCTCTGGGTCATCGTCGACCTCCGAGTCGTCGCTTCACTGACACGATGTTGAGCCGCGGGTCCGGGGTACGCATAGACCCCGTGCGGGTGGGAGGCCCCGATGACAGAGATGACTGACGAGAACGAGACGGTGTGGCTGGGGATCGACCTCGGCACCCAGAGTGTGCGCGTACTGGCGGTCACGGCCGACGGAACCGTGCGGGGCCGGGGTTCCGCGCCGCTCGCCGGCCGGCGTGACGGGGTGCGGCACGAGCAGGAACCGGGGGAGTGGTGGGAGGCGGTCCGTACGGCGTCCCGGTCCGCGCTCTTCACCCTGACGGGCGTACGGGTCGGCGGCCTCGCGGTGTGCGGGACCTCCGGCACGGTCCTGCTGACGGACCCGGCGGGACGGCCGACGAGCCCCGCGCTCATGTACGACGACGGACGCGCGGCCGGTGCGGCGGCGGAGCTGCGGGAGGCGGGGCTCGCGGTCCAGGACACGTGGGCGCTGCCCAAGGCGCTGTGGCTCGTCGGCGTCCACGGCGGGGGCCGGGTCACCCACCAGCCCGACGTCGTCACCGCCCGGCTGGTCGGCCGGCCGGTGCCCACCGACTCCAGCCACGCCCTCAAGACGGGCTACGACCTCCAGCGGGACGCCTGGCCGGACATCGCCCTGGACCTCCCCGAGGTGGTCCTCCCCGGCACCCGGCTCGGCGAGGTCTGCCCGGCCGCCGCCGAGGCGACCGGCATCCCCGCCGGGACCCCCGTGATCGCCGGCATGACCGACGGCTGCGCGGCCCAGATCGCGGCCGGCGCCCTGCGGCACGGCTCCTGGAACTCGGTGCTGGGGACCACCCTCGTGCTCAAGGGGGCCGCCCCCGAGCCGGTCCGCGACCCCACCGGCGTGGTCTACAACCACCGTGCGCCGGGCGGGACTTGGCTGCCCGGCGGGGCGTCGAGCGTGGGTGCCGGGGCGCTGCCCGCGGGCGCCGACCCCGCGGCCATGGACGAGCGGGCGGCCGCCTTCGAGCCGTCCGGCGCGCTCGCCTACCCGCTGGTCTCGCGAGGGGAACGGTTCCCCTTCCGCGCCCCGGACGCCACGGCTCTCCTCCTCGGCACGCCCGTCGACGAGGCCGACCACTGGGCAGCGCTCATCCAAGGCGTCGGATTCGCGGAACGCCTGTGCCTGGACTACCTGCACTACCTGGGCGCCCCCTTGGACGGCCCCCTCACCTTCACCGGCGGCGCGGCCCGCAGCCCGTACTGGAACCAACTGCGCGCCGACATCCTCGGCCGCCCCGCCCGAATCCCGGAACAGCCCGAACCGGCCCTGGGAATGGCCGCGTTGGCGGCCCACGGCGTCACCGGGGACCCCTTGCCGGACCTCGCCGAGCGCATGGTCCGCATCCGCACGACGCTCCATCCGAACCCGGAGCGCACCACCCTCTTCGCCGACCCGTACGCCCGCCTCATCGACGAACTCACCGAGCGAGGCTGGCTACCAGCCCAGGTCGCGACGCAGGCGTACCGCCGCCTGAACCCACTCAGGGGCGCGGGGAACTGCGCGACCAGCCACGACGGCGCCGCACTCGACGACGGGACCAAGCCATGAGCACCACCCTCCTCCTGGCCCGCCACGGCCAGACCATCTGGCACGCCGAGAACCGCTACGCGGGCATCAGCGACATCGGCCTCACCGACGAGGGCCGAGAACAGGCACAGGCACTCGGCAGATGGGCCGCCGCCCACCGCCCCGACGCGATTTGGACGTCCCCCCTCTCCCGCGCGGTCGCCAACGCCGACCCGGCCGCGCACGCCCTCGGCGTCACCCCGCACCGCGAACCCGACCTCAGGGAGTGCGACTTCGGCGTGGTGGAGGGCCGTACCCTCGCGGAGTTCGCGGCCGAAGTCCCCGACGCGGCCGAGGCGTTCCTGGCGGACCCGGTGACGTACCCCTTCCCCGGCGCGGAGGACCCGACGGCGGCCGCCGCCCGCGGCACCAGGGCGCTGCGCCGGATCGCCGCCGCGCACCCCGGCGAGCGGGTCCTGGTCGTCGCGCACAACACCCTGCTGCGTCTGGTGCTGTGCTCCCTGCTTCAGATCCCGGCGAAGGAGTACCGGAGAGTGTTCCCGCGGTTGCGGAACGCCGCGATCAGCGAACTCCGCCTCGCCGAGGACGGATCAGCCGCACTTCTCTCCCTCAATGTGCCGTGCGAGCCGGACCGGTCGTAGCACGATAGGACCATGACGGAGATCGACACCTCGGTGCCGCATTCGGCCCGGATCTGGAACTACTGGCTCGGGGGCAAGGACAACTACCCCGTCGACGAGGAAGCGGGTGACGCGTACACCGCCGTCTTCCCCGGCATCGTCACGATCGCCCGCAGCAGCCGGGCGTTTCTCGGCCGCAGCATCCGGTACCTGGTCGAGGAGGCGGGCGTCCGCCAGTTCCTGGACGTCGGCACCGGGCTGCCCACGGTCGACAACACCCACGAGGTCGCCCAGCGCATCGCCCCCGAATCGAGGATCGTCTACGTCGACAACGACCCGTTGGTCCTCGCCCACGCCCGCGCCCTGCTCACCTCGACCCCGGAGGGCGAGACGGCGTACGAGGACCTGACGCTCTACGAGCCGGACAAGATCCTGGAGGCGGCCTCCCGCACCCTCGACCTGACCCGGCCCACGGCGCTGATCCTGAGCGGCATCCTGGGCCATGTCTCCGACTACGACCTGGCCCGTGACCTGGTCCGCGCCCTGGTGGCGGGGCTCCCGTCCGGCAGCTACCTGTGTGTCAACGACGGCTCCCGGGGCACCGACCCGGACTACGAGCACGCCCAGGACGCCTACAACGAAACCGGCGCGGTGCCGTACTTCCTGCGTCCGGTCGACAGGATCGAGGCGTTCTTCGAGGGCCTGGAGATGGTGGAACCGGGCGTGGTCTCCGTCCCGTTGTGGCGCCCGGACGCCGGCACGTCACCGGCCCCGATCGGCCAGCACGGCGGTGTCGGCCGCAAGGCCTGAGCCCGCACGGCACACCGGAAGCCCCCGCGAGTCACGTCCTCGCGGGGGCTTCCGTCATTCCGCCTGCCGCGTGAAGGGTGAGAAGACGATCACGAGGCAGGACGCCGGGGTGGCGCGGACCGCTCAGGGAGCCAGCAGCAGCACGTCCGCACGGGACTTGGCGGCCTCGTACCGACGGGCCACGTCCTGCCAGTTGACGACGGCCCACATGGCGTCGATGAAGTCGACCTTCTGGTTCTTGTACTGGAGGTAGAAGGCGTGCTCCCAGGCGTCGAAGACCAGGATCGGGGTCGAGCCCTGGCCGACGTTGCCCTGGTGGTCGTAGACCTGCTCGACGATCAGCAGCCCGCTCAGCGGCTCGTAGGCGAGTACGCCCCAGCCGGAGCCCTGGGTGGTCGCGGCGGCCTTGGTGAGCTGCGCCTTGAACCCGGCGAACGACCCGAAGGACTCGGTGATCGCGTCCGCGAGCTCACCCACGCCGTCCTGGGCGAGCGGTTCCCCGCCGCCGTCGCCGGTCATGTTGTGCCAGTAGATCGAGTGCAGGATGTGCCCGGACAGGTGGAAGCCCAGGTTCTTCTCCAGCCCGTTGATCGAGCCCCACGACTCCTTGTCCCGCGCCTCCGCCAGCTGCTCCAGCGTGTCGTTGGCGCCCTTCACATAGGCCGCGTGGTGCTTGTCGTGGTGCAGCTCGATGATCTCGGGGCTGATCACGGGCGCGAGCGCGGAGTAGTCGTACGGCAGCTCGGGCAACGTGTAGACGGGCATGGGCAGGTCCCCTCCGACCTCTTATTGCAAAAGGCTTGCAACTACACGCTAGCAACAAGAAGCCGCTTCTGTCGTGCGTACCCCACACTCGCGAGCACCAGCGTCATCGCCCCCGTCGCGTACAGCTGCACCCGGGTGTCCGGCTCCCGGGCCATCAGGACGAAGATCGTGGCCATGCCCGCGAGTGCGACCCAGGTCAGGTGGGGGAAGGCCCACATGCGGACGGTCAGGCGGTCCGGGGCCTCGCGTTCCAGGGCGCGGCGCAGCCGGAGCTGGGAGACGGCGACGATGATCCAGACGACGAGGATGACCGCGCCGATCATGTTGAGGAGCCAGGAGAAGACGTCGTCGGGGCGCCAGTAGCTGAGGACCACGCAGAGGAAGCCGAAGACGCTGGAGGCGAGGACGGCGACGCGCGGGACACCGGAGGAGACCCGGCCCAGCGCCTTCGGGCCGAGACCCCGCTCCACCAGCGAGTACGTGATGCGCGAGGCACCGTAGACGTTGGCGTTCATCGCGGAGAGCAGGGCGATCAGGACGATCACGTTCATCAGCTGACCCGCGCCCGGGATGCCGAGCGCGTCCAGGGCGGCGACGTACGGACCCTTCTCGGCGATCTCCGCGGAGTCCCAGGGGACCAGGGTGACGATGACCGCCATCGAGCCGACGTAGAACAGCGCGATGCGCCACATCGCCGTGCGGACCGCGCTCGCCACCCCGCGCACCGGGTCCTCGGACTCCGCCGCCGCGATGGTGACCGTCTCCAGGCCGCCGTACGCGAAGACCGAGGCGAGCAGGCCGACGACCAGGCCCTCGCCGCCGCCCGGGAAGAGGTCGGTGAGGTGCGCGGTGCCCGGCGAGTCCGTGCCGGGCAGGACACCGGCGACGGCCAGCACGCCCAGGACCAGGAACAGTGCGATCGCGCCGACCTTCAGGGCCGCGAACCAGAACTCGAACTCGCCGAAGTTCTTCACCGCGGCCAGGTTGGTGCCGCAGAAGACCAGCATGAACAGGGCCACCCAGGCCCACTCGGGGGTCCCCGGGAGCCAGCCGGTCACGATCTTCGCGGCGCCGATGCCCTCCAGGCCCACGGCCGTGCAGAGCAGCACCCAGAAGGACCAGCCCGCGGTGAACCCGGCCCAGGGGCCGATCGCCCGCTCGGCGTGCGAGGAGAAGGAGCCCGACGACGGGTACGCCGCCGACATCTCGCCGAGCATCCGCATCACCAGCATCACGAGGAGACCGGAGAGCGCGTAGGCGAGGACGATCGAGGGGCCGGCGGCGGCGATCCCCGCGCCGGAGCCGACGAACAGGCCGGCGCCGATCACCCCGCCGAGGGCGATCATCGACAGATGGCGCTGCTTGAGGCCGTGGGACAGGGCGGCGCCGGACTCCTGGGGAGCCTTGGCGGGGGTGTGGGGCATGGGCGTGTTCGTCCAGGGCGTGAGAGGGCAAAAACGCCCACAGTCTGGGCGGTCTCCCCAGGTCACAGAGGAGACCGCCCACTATGCGGACGCGTCGCGCACCCGCGGTGACTACGCCGCTACGGCCGTGTAGTGCGAGGCGTCGCCCTCGATCGAGTAGCTCTCCTTGCCCTCGATGCCCACCGGGACGTCCCCGGCGACGGTCACCCGGTGCAGCCGGCGCGGCAGACCGTCGTAGTTGTCGACGGCGTAGTGCTGGGTGATGCGGTTGTCGAAGAGGACGAGCTGGTTCTCCGACCAGCGGTGCCGCAGCAGGTTCTCCGGCCGGGTCACGTACGACTGGAGGATGTCGAGCAGTTTGCGGGACTCGCCCGCCGACAGCCCGACGATCCGCTGCGCGAACCCGCCGATGAACAGCCCGCGTTCACCGGTCAGCGGGTGCACCCGGACCACCGGGTGGGCCGTGCGGAACTTGATCGAGGTGAACTGGGCGCGCCGGGCGGCCTGTTCCTCGTCCACCGCCTCCTCCGGTACGGCGTAGTCGTAGTCGTTGGTGTGCTCGGCCCACAGCCCGTCGGCGAGGCGCCGCAGCGGCTCCGGCAGATCCCGGTACGCGGCCGCCGAGTTGGCGATCAGGGTCTCGCCGCCGTACGGCGGGATCGTCAGGCTGCGCAGGGTGCTGGCCTGGGGCGGGTTGAGGACGAAGGTGACGTCGGTGTGCCAGTGGTTGGCGGCCCGGCCGCCCTCGCTGTCGACGGGCAGGACGTTCGGGGCGCCGTCCACGGCGGACACGGTCGGGTGGGCGGTGGTGAGGTCACCGAAGTGCCGGGCGAAGGCCTGCTGGCCCTCGTCGTCGAGGTTCACCTCGCTGAAGACCAGCGCCTTGTGGACGTTGAGGGCGTCCCGCAGCGCGGTGGCCGTCTCCTGGTCGAGCGGCCGGGCGAGGTCGACGCCGGAGACCTGGGCGCCGATGCGTGCGGTGACCTTGCGGATCTCGATACCGGACATGGGTGGGGTCCTTTCCAGGTGTTACGCGGGGACGGGCTGGACGTGCTGGTTGGCGGGGCGGGGGAGGCCGTATCGCTCCCGCAGGGTCTGCCGGGGCCCGTACTCGGTGCGGAGCAGACCGCGGGCGCGCAGGATCGGGACGACGTGGTCGACGAAGGCGTCGAGGCCGGACGGCAGCACCGGGGGCATGATGTTGAAGCCGTCGGCGGCGCCCTGGGTGAACCAGGTCTCGATGGCGTCGGCGACCTGCTCGGGCGTCCCGGCGAAGGTGAGATGGCCGCGCCCGCCGCCGAGCCGCCCGATCAGCTGCCGCACGGTGAGCCGCTCGCGCCGGGCCAGCTCCACGACGAGCGTGTACCGGCTCTTGGCGCCCTCGACGGCGGACTCGGGCGGCAGGTCGGCGGGCAGCTGTCTGTCCAACTCCAGTGTGTTCGGGGGGAGTTGCAGCAGCCGCTCCAGGTTGGCCACGCCGTGCCGGTGCACGATGTGGTCCTCCAGCTCCCGCTCCCTGTCGAGCGCCTCGGCCTCGGTGGCGCCGATGACGGGGACGATCCCGGGGAGCACCTTGATGTGCTCCGGGTCCCGGCCGGCCGCCGCCGTACGGGACTTGAGGTCGGCGTAGAAGGCCCGCGCGTCCTCGATGGTCTGCTGCGCGGTGAACACCGCCTCGGCGTACCGGGACGCGAACTCCTTGCCGTCCTCACTGGAGCCCGCCTGCACGAGCAGGGGGTAACCCTGGGGCGTGCGGGGCACGTTGAGGGCGCCCTCGACGCTGAAGTACGGCCCCCGGTGCCGGGGCGGGTGGATCTTCGTGTCGTCGCCCCAGACGCCGGCCGCCTTGTCGCCGACGATCGCGTCGTCCTCCCAGCTGTCCCAGAGCTTGAGCGCCACGTCCAGGAACTCCCCGGCCCTGGCGTACCGTTCGGCGTGCGCGGGCTCGTGCTCCAGACCGAAGTTCCGGGCCGCCTCCGCACCGGCGGTGGTGACGATGTTCCAGCCCGCCCGGCCCCCGCTGATGATGTCCAGCGAGGCGAACTTGCGGGCCAGGTTGTAGGGCGAGTTGTAGGACGTCGACGCGGTCGCGATCAGCCCGATGTGCGTGGTGGCCGTCGCCAGCGCGGTCAGCAGCGTGAGCGGCTCCAGCGCCCCGGCCGGCCGCTGACCGAGGTTGCTCCACAACTGCGGCCCGTCGGCGAGGAAGAGCGAGTCGAAGGTGCCGCGCTCGGCGATCCGGGCGAGGTGGACGTAGTGGTCGAGCGAGACATGGGCGAACGGGTCGCTCTCGGGGAGCCGCCAGGAGGCTTCGTGGTGGCCGGTGTTCATGAGGAAGGCGTTGAGGTGGAGCTGTCCTGCGGTCATGCGTGGTCCTCCGTGACGCCGAGTGCGGCCAGCAGTCGTTCGCGGTACTCGCCCAGCAGGGGGTCCCGGTAGGAGCGCGGGTGCGGGCGGTCGATGGTCAGGTCGAGGCCGATGCGGCCCTGTTCGAGCACGAGCACGCGGTCGGCGAGCACGATCGCCTCGTCCACGTCGTGGGTGACGAGCAGCACCGACGGCTGGTGGCGCTTCCACAGCTCCCGCAGCAGCGCGTGCATCCTGATGCGGGTCAGGGCGTCGAGGGCCCCGAACGGCTCGTCGGCCAGCAGGAGTTCGGGTTCGCGGACCAGCGAGCGGGCGAGCGCGGCGCGCTGGGCCTCCCCGCCGGACAGCTCGCTCGGCCAGGCCCGCTCACGGCCTTTCAGCCCGACCTCGGCGAGAGCCTGACGCCCCCTCTCCTCCCCGTCGGTCCCGAGGAGCACGTTGTCCAGCACCCGCCGCCAGGGCAGCAGCCGCGAGTCCTGGAACACCACGGACACCCGTTCCGGCGCGCTGAGTCGACCACTCCCGACGACCTCGTGGTCCAACCCCGCCACCGCCCGCAGCAAGGTGCTCTTGCCGGAGCCGCTGTGCCCGAGCAGGGCCACGAACTGCCCGGCCGGGATGTCGAGGTCGATGCCGTCGAGGACCGTACGCCCGTCGAACGACCGGGTCAGGCCCCGCAGTCGGACGGCCGGCCGGGTCAGCTGCTCAGTGTGCGGCGCCATGACAGCACCCTCCGTTCGACGAGACGGACCGCGCTGTCGGAGACCAGGCCGAAGACGCCGTAGACGACGAGACCGACGAGGATCACATCGCTCTGGCCGTAGTTCTGGGCCTGGAACATCATGTAGCCGAGTCCGCTGGTGGCGTTGATCTGCTCCAGGACGACCAGGCCCAGCCAGGAGCCGGTGACGCCGAGCCGGAGTCCCACGAAGAATCCGGGCAGCGCGCCGGGGATGACGATCTGCCGTACGAAGGCGAACCTCGACAGCCCCTGCACCTCGGCGAGTTCGACGAAGCGGTGGTCGATGCCGGCCAGCGCGGCATGGGTGTTCAGATAGATCGGGATGTAGACGACGATCGCGATGATGGCGACCTTGAAGGCCTCGCCGATGCCCAGCCAGAGGATGAACAGCGGGATCAGACCGAGGGTCGGGATCGCCCGGTTGAGGTTCACCGTCCCGTCGATCAGCGCTTCGCCGACCCGGCTGAGCCCGGACGCCAGGGCCAGCAGAACACCCGCGACCAGGCCGATCGCGAACCCCGAGGCGGCCCGCTGGAGCGAGGTCAGCACATCGGTGGGCAGCGTCCCGTCGGTCCACAGATGGACGCCGGTCCGCACCACTGTCCACGGCGGCGGGATCGCGGCCGGGTCGAGCTGACCCGCGGCGGAGGCGGCGGCCCACAGCGCGAGGAAGAGCACCGGGCCGACGAGCCGGGCCGCCGGCAGGCGTTTGCCGGGGGAGAGCCGACGGCGCCTGCGGACCTGGGGCGCGTCCTCGGCCGGGGCCACCGCGACGGCGGCTCCCGCCGTGGTCACGGCGCTCACCGCCGGTACTCCGCGGCCACGGACTTCGCCGCGATGCCCTCGAAGCGGTGGTCGAAGAGGTCGCCGACGTCGAACTTCTTCACGAAGCCGCCCTCCGCGAGCAGATTCGCGGTCTCCTGCTCCCACTTGATCGCCTCGTCCCAACTCGGCGGGAACAGCGGCTTGTTGGCGAGCGCGGTGACCGCCTTCGCCTGGGCGAGGCTGAGGTTCTGCGTCTTGACGTAGAACTCCTCGTTCCAGGCGTCGGGGTTCTCGTACGTCCACACCTGGCCCTTGGCCCAGTACGGGATGTACGCGGCGACCGCGGCGGCCTTCGCGGGGTCGCCCAGCACGGAGGCCGGCGCCCAGAGCAGGTTGAGCAGGTCGACCACGTCGGTGGTGATGGCGCGGGCGCCCTTGGCCTCGTACTGCTGGAGGTAGGCGGGCGCCTGGCTGTTGGCGAGCGGGGCCACGTCCACCTGGCCGGACTGAAGGGCCGTGAAGAACTGGTTGCTGGTGAGCGGGACGAGGTCCACGTCGTCGTAGGCGAGCCCGGCCTTCTTCAGCGCCCGCAGCAGCACGACCCCCTGGGCCTGGCCCTGCGAGAAGGCGAGCTTCTTCCCCTTGAAGTCCCCGACCGTACGGATGTCGCTGCCCGGCTTGGTGGCGAAGAGATAGTTCGGTTTCCGGGTGATGTTGATCGCGACGATTCTCGCGTCGAATCCCTGGAAGTGCGCCTGGATCGGCGGGATTCCCGCGTTGTTGGCGACGTCGAGAGAGCCGGAGCGGAAGGCGTTGATGACATCGGGGCCGGCGCTGATATTGGCCCAGCTGGTCACCTTGAACGGTAGCTCGCCCAGCTTTCCGAGTTTCAACTGGAGTTGCTGGGTGCCGGAATACGAGGAGATCTTCAGGCTGGTACCGGCCGGGACCTTGGCCGCGAGCGGGGCGGTCAGGGCGTCCTCGGTGTCGGCGGCGGCGCTGCTGCCCGCGCAGCCGCTGAGGCCGGCGACACCGGCCGCGGCGCCGAGAACCGAGGTGAGGAAAAGCCGCCGGTCGATGCCGGACGTGCGGGAAGAGGGCATGGGAGGACTCCCTGAATCGGTGCAGGAGAAAGTCACGCGGAAATGAATTCACGCAGGAGAAATGAGCGCGTCACACGGGGCAACGTGTCAGCAACAAAGGGCGCGACAGTGCAGGCGAGGGCTCATGGAAAGGATGGTCGCGGTCATGCGTGGGCCCTGTCAACATTCGGAGTTTCTGAATTAAATAGCGTGAGGTCACGCGGTCGGCGGCCTGAGGTCACGCGGCCCGCGGTCATGCCTTCGGCGGCCTGAGGTCACGCGGCCAGTGGGTCCCGGTAGAGCACGTCGAGCGCCACCGAGCCGCCCGCGACCGCCAGGACGGAGTCCGGGAAGCCCGACGGCAGTACGGCTGCCGCGCGTTCGTCCCCGACGCCCTCGCGCAGCGCGGCCAGGCAGTCCTCGCGGTGCATGACGCCGACCTCGGTCACCACGACCGTCTCCGGGTTCAGCACGTCCAGCAGCAGCCGGGCCGCCCGCCCGACGGCACCGGCCCGCTCCACGAGCAGCCGTACCGCCTCCGGGTCGCCCCCGGCCGCCGCCGCGACCACATGCATCGGGTTCGCGCCCTCGATGACCCCCGCCTGCCGGGCCCGTCGGCACAACGTCCGTTCGCTCAGCTCGACCTGGAGGCAGCCGGTGCGCCCGCACGCGCAGGGCTCGGTGCCGCCCGGCACCGGCAGATGGGCGATCGAGCCCGCCTGGGAACGCGGCCCGTGGTGCACCTCGTCGTGGGTGGCGAACGCCGAGTCCACCACGTTGCCGACGAACAGATGCAGCACGCTCCGGCTGCCGCGGGCCCGCCCGAACAGCCGCTCCGCGTTGACCAACGCCCGTGCGTGCCCGTCCACATGGACCGGCAGGCCGGTACGGGCGCCGAGCAACTCCCGCACCGGCACCTCGTACCAGCCCAGCAGGGGGTGCTCGACGACGGTCCCGGAGTCCCGGTCCACCCAGCCGCCGGCCGCGAATCCGACCCCCAGGGCACGCAGCCGCGGGGAGCGGGCCAGCAGGGCGGCGAGCCCGTCGGCGGCCCGCGTCAGGATCGCGGCCGCGTCGGCGCCGTCGTGCCGCAGCTCCCGCCGGTCCACCACCCGCCCGCGCAGATCGAGCAGCGCGACCGTCGTATAGGGGACGGCCACATGGACCCCGCCCACGACGAATCGTGAGTCGTCCAGGTCGACGGGCACATGGGGTCGGCCCACACCCTGGGCCCGCTGGGGCAGGGCGGACTCACGGATCAGACCGAGTTCGGTGAACCGGGAGCAGTAGTCGGTCACCGACGCCGGGGACAGTCCGGTCAGCCGGGCGATGGTGCTGCGCGCCACCGGTCCGTGCTCCAGGACGGACCGCAGGACGACGCTGGCGCTGGTCCGGCGCCGGGAGGCGGGAGTGGGGGCGAGGGAGGATGCCGCGGTGCTGGGTGATGTCGCGGTACGGGGCATGGAGGACCGTCCTCGGGAACGGGGGCCGACACGTCTCGGAAGGCGAGGCGTGCCGGAGCCCGCCTCACACCGGACGGCGACACACGGCCGTGCCCACGCGGCGCAGATCGACATGGCGACGCGAGGAGAAGTACCGGGACTGGGCGACCATGTCCCGAAGGGTAGGTCAGAAACGGTGAATCCGACCAGACCACTAGGGTTCATTGGTGATTCCCCACAGCGGGACACCTGACGCCCCCTGTATCCCGGACCACCTCACCTCAGTGACAGGGGTCACGCCGAACCCGGTGTAACCCGCACTCTTTGTCCGGAGCCCACCAAGCCGCCGTTCGAGGCTTTGTCGAGCGTGGACGGTGATCGGCCCGAGGGCGCCGGGATAGCGTCGCCGTGTCCCCTGTCGTTCACACCCGCGGAGTCCCCATGAGCACCGCCGTCGCCCCCATCCGCACCGGCCAGGTCCTCGCCGACCTGATCCCCGCCTCCCGCGTCCGGGACGTCGTGCTCGTGGCCGGCGGCGCCGCCCTCACCGGCCTCGCCGCCCAGATCGCCGTCCCCGTGCCGGGCTCCCCGGTCCCGGTGACCGGCCAGACCTTCGCCGCGCTGCTCGTCGGCACTACCCTGGGCGCCCGCCGCGGTGTCGCCTCCCTCGCCCTGTACGCCCTGGCCGGCCTCGCGGGACTCCCGTGGTTCGCCCAGGGCACCGCCGGGTTCTCCGTCTCCTTCGGCTACATCCTCGGCATGATCCTGGCCTCCGCCGCCGTCGGCGCCCTGGCCCGCCGGGGCGCCGACCGCAACGTGTGGCGGACGGCCGGCACGATGCTGATCGGCGAGGCGATCATCTACGCCGTCGGCGTCCCCTACCTCGCCTACGCCGCCGACATGTCCCTCTCCGCGGCGGTCGCGGCCGGCCTCACCCCGTTCCTGATCGGCGACGCCCTCAAGGCGGCCCTGGCGATGGGCGTGCTGCCCACCGCCTGGAAGCTCGTCAAGCGCTGACACCCCTCCGGAAGAGGCTCGCCGGGTCGTACCGCGACTCCAGCTCGGCGAGCCTCTTCCGCGTCTCCCCGTCGTACAGCCCCTCGGTCCGATCCCCGGCCCCGAAGGCGAAGTTGACGCTGCGGCCGAGGGTGCGCGGCGCGAGCAGCGCGAACGCCGGGTCCAGCAGCTCCCGGGCCGCCTCCCGCCCGCCCATCGCCAACAGCCGTACCAGGAAACGCCCTTCGCGGTACGGCACCGAGTTCGGCGCCGGCCGCGCCAGCGCCCCGCCCAGATGATTCACCTGTACGACGACCATGGCGCCGGCCCCCGGACCGGTCCGCGCGAGCAGCTCACCGCCCCTGTCGACGTCCAGCCCGCTCAGCACCGCGCTGTCCCCGTAGTAGGCGTGCGGGACGTCGGGGTCACTGTGGACGGTGTGACTCTCGGCGTACGGCATCACCCGCAGCGAGTCCGCGAGCACCGGGCCCATCTCCCTGAGCGGCGCGACCAGTTGCTCGCCGTCGGCGCCGGTGTACGCGATCCGTACGGAGACGACGTACCGCCCGCGCAGGTGCGGCGGCAGCGCCGGCAGGTCCGGATACGGTACGGCGGCCAGGGACGAGGTCAGTGTGTCCGGGACGGTCCTGGTCCACTCCTCGTACGTCCGCAGTACGGCCGCCGGGTCGGCCTCGCGGCCGTCGAGGGCGAGCGAACCGCCGTAGAGCGTCCGCACCGGGACGAGCCCGATCTCCAGCTCGGTGACCACACCGAGGTGACGGCCGCCGCCGAGGAGACCCCAGTACAGCTCGTCCCCTTCGGTCACGTGCCGGAGCCGGCCGTCCGCGGTGACGACGTCGAGGCCGCGGACATGGTCGGCCGCGTACCCGAACTCCCTTGCCAGGATGCCGAGTCCACCGCCGAGCGTGTACGACACGGCACCGACACCCGGCGCAGAGCCGTTCAGGGGCGCGAGACCGTGCGGTGCCGCGGCCTCCACCACCCGGACCCAGCGGACACCCGCCTGGACGCGGGCGGTACGGGCGACCGGGTCGATGCTCACCCGGTCCATGCGCCGGGTGCTGATGAGGAGGCCGCCGTCCGTCCGGCCGGACCGCCCGTGCCCGGTGGCCTGGACGCCGACCGCGAGCCCGCGGTCGCCCGCGTGACGTACGGCCGCGACCACGTCCTCGGCGGAGCGGGCGCCGACCACGAGGGCGGGGCGCTGGGTGAACCCGGTCTGGAAACCGGCGAGTTCGTCGTCGTAGCCGGTGTCACCGGGACGTAGGACGAGCAGGTCGGTGAGGTCGTGGAGGTGCTTCATGGCCCCCATGCTGGAGGCTTAACCTGACAGCTTCCGTCAGGTTAAGCCTCCGGTTCTCTCAGCTCACCGTGGGCCCTCCGTGGCTCAGGCCTCTGCCTGCCGCGGCCGTCGCCGCGTCCACCACACCCCGGTGACGCCCGCCGCGATCAGCGTCCCGCCGGCGGCGCCGAGCGGCAGCAGGTCACGCAGGACACCGGTCTTGGGCAGCGCGTCGCCGCCCGGTGCCACGGGCTTGTTGTCGGTGCCCAGCAGCAGCGGGGTGGCCGGGGCGTTCGGCGACGGGTTCGTCGTACCGAACGGAACCGGGCCCTGCTGCCAGAACGTCTTCTTTCCGTCGCTGGTCTGCACCGGCAGACAGATCTTTCCGGTCTTGTTGAGATCGAATGTCGCGTCCACGGCGTACGACTTGGACTGACCGGCCGCGAGATTGTCGATGGGGCAGGCAAAACCGCTGTTCGAGCCCTCCGGCAGATCCTTTTCCGCAATCGGAGAGCAGCCTTGAACGTTTTTGACCGTAAGGCCGTCGAACCCGACGACCAAGAGCCTGATCTTTCCGCTGTCCTTGCTCCCGTCATTCTTCACGCCGGCGGTGAGGTCGGTCTCCTGCGAGCTGTTGTCGACGGAGATCTTCTCGGGCAGCGTGGTCGTCAGCTTCACGCCTGCCGGTGCCGCGTCGACGGCCTTTCCCCCCTTGCTGCTTGCGGGCCCCTGGTCGTCCGCGCTCGCGGTGAAGGAAAGGATCATCACCGTCGAGAAAGATGCCGTGACCAGCGATCCAGCGATGGTCGTCATACGACGAGAACTCATGTTCGTCCCCCTTGGCTGCGCCTGAATTCGCAGTACTTGAAGAGGTACCACAAGATTTCTCCGCACTATGCTGGTACGGCGCGAAGTGTGACCATTGTGTTCCAGTCGGGGCATCGTTGAGGGGGTGCAGCGGATTGCCGGGGAACGCGGGAAATACGGGGAACGCGGGAAACCCGAGGGGCGGCGGAGTTCCGGGGCTCCTGGTGACGGGACGTTATCGCCTGGTCGAGAGTATCGGCCAGGGGGGAATGGGGCGGGTGTGGCGAGCCGCCGACGAAATGCTCGACCGGCAGGTCGCGGTCAAGGAGATGCGGATCGACGGCCTCGACGCCGAGGACACCCGTACCCGCCGTGAACGCACCTTGCGCGAGGCCAGGGCCACGGCGCGGATCGACCACCCCAACGTCGTACGGATATACGACGTCGTGGACGAGGGTGAACGCCTGTGGATCGTCATGGAGTTGGTCGCCGGCCGCTCCCTGGAGCGGATCATGGCGGAGGACGGCCCCCTGAACCCGCGCGAGACGGCACAGCTGGGTCTCGGCCTGGTGGAGGCGCTGCGCCAGGTGCACGCGCGGGGGGTCCTGCACCGGGACATCAAACCGGGCAACGTCCTGGTGGAGTCCGGCGCCCGCACCGGCCGCCGGATCGTCCTCACCGACTTCGGCATCGCGGCGATGCAGGACGCCAAGGCGCTCACCATGGTCGGCATGCTCGTCGGCTCCCCCGACTACATGGCCCCCGAACGGATCTCCGGCCGCCCCCAGGGCCCCCCGTCCGACATCTGGTCCCTCGGCGCGACCCTCTGCGCGGCCCTGGCCGGCCGCTCCCCCTTCTCCCGCGACACCACCCTCGCGACCCTCCACGCGGTCCTCTACGAGGAGCCACAACTCCCCGCCTCGGCGGGCCCGTTGACGGACATACTCGCCGCGCTCCTGGAGAAGGAACCGTCGGTGCGGCCGGCGCTGGAGGACCTGGAGACGACGCTTCATCCGATCGCGTTCCCTGTGCTGAGGCCTACGTTGCCTACGTTGCCGGTGGGAGGGGGCGAGGGGGCGGGGGGGTTCGGTGGGGGTTGGGGTGGGGCTGCTGGGAGTGGGGGCAGGGGGGAGAGCGAGTCGGTAGTTGGTGGATTGGGGGCTGAGGGTTCTGGGGGTTCTGGGGGGAGTGGGGGTGCGGGGGCGTCGGGGGATGCGGTGTTGTCGGGGCAGGGGGGTACGCCGGGGCGGGCTGAGCAAGAGGAGTGGGCTGAGCAAGAGGGGTGGACGGATACGCCGAGGCCGGCGGAGCAACCGGAACAGACCAGGGTGCCTGGGCTGACGGAGTCACCGGGGTCTGTGGGGGGACCGGCTGTTTCGGAGATGCCGGGCTCGCCGGGGCGGCCACGGCCTGCGTGGGCGTCGGAAGCGGACATGGCAGATCAGCCCGGAGCGTCGGGTGAGCCGGGGGCAGAGGGACTTTCGGGGGCCTCGGCAGATGTGGCCGGGGAGTTGGGGGCTTCTCCGGGGAGGCCTGTGGCGGAGGGGTCGGGAGCGGAGGGGTGGCCGGGCAGGCCAATTGCACCGGGCGGTTGGGGAGTTCAGGAACGGCCGGGTGGTTCGGCAGGTACGAGCGGTGAGCCTGGTGCGGAGGAGGCTCGGCCGGGTGAGCGGAGCGCGTCGCCGGACGGGCCTGCGATAGACAGGTCGGGGGCGGAGCTGCTACCGGGTGCCCCGGTTGGGGGGTCTGGTGCGGCGGAGGTTGTGTCGGACGGGCTGAGTGGGTCGCCGGACAGGTCTGCGGCAGGCGGGCCGGGAGTGGAGCGGCTGCCGGGTGCCCCGGTAGTTCCGGTTGGGAGGTCTGGTGCGGCGGAGGATTTGTCCGGTGGGCTGAGTGGTTCGCCGGATGAGCCTGTGGTGGACGGGCCGGGAGTGGAGCAGTCGCCGGGCGCTTCGGTAGATGCGGCGGAGGCTGCGTCGGGTGGGTCGGGGGCCTCGGCGGGCGGGGCCGGAGGGCTGGCGGCGGGGGAGCAGGGCGGCTCGGGTGCGGCTGGGCGTTCCGCGGCTGTGGGGGAGGAGACGCCTGCTTTCCCCTGGGCGCCGAGGGAGTTGCCGACCCCGGCCTACCTGGAGCCACGGATCGTACGGGCGGCGCGAGATCCCCGAGTACCGGCCACCGAGCAGGCACCGGACGAGTCGACGGGGCCCGAGCGGGAGTCACAGCGCGAGTACGTGCACGACGCCCCGACCGCCACCGATCCCACGCGAGCCGCCTCAACCGCCGGGCAGGATGCTCCGACCACACCGGACTCGGGGCCCGTGCGGGACAGTTCGGACACCGAGCCTGTGCCGGGCACGCCGGGCGCCGGGCCCTCGTCGGACATCCCGGGTGCCTCCTCATCTGCTGGGCACGACGCGTCTGTTGCCGAGCCCGCGAGTGGTGCTTCGGGTTCCGCGGACGCGGCTGTGCACGATGCCCCGGGCACTGCTCCTGAGCCGACTACCCCCGGCACTGATCAGGTGCACGGTGTCTCCGCATCGTCCGGGCACGACGCCCCAGGCGCTGAACGGCCGCCTGCTGCTGCCGCATCTGCCGGGTACGAACCCCCTGTTGCAGAACCCCGGCGTGCTGCTTCAGATCCCACGGACGCGGCTGTGCGCGATGCCCGAGGCGCTGGATCTGCGCCGATTGCCCCCGGCGCTGAGGGGGTGCACGGTGTCTCCGCGTTGGCCGGGTCCGACGTTTCTGCTGTTGGGCCCGTGGGTGACGCGTCGGGTTCCCGGGACGCGGCTGTGCGCGATGCCCGAGGCGCTGGGCCCGTGCCAGGTGCCCCCGACGCCGAGCGGCTGCCTGCTGCCGCCGCATCTGCCGAGTACGACACCCCTGTTGCTGACCCCCGGCGTGATACTCCAGGTTCCCCGGGCGCGGCCGTGCAAGACGCCTCCGGTGCTGAGCAACGGCCCGCTGCTGCCCCATCAGCCCGGCACGACACTCCTGTTGCCGAGCCCGCGCGCGGTGCGTCGGGTTCCCCGGGCGGGGCCGTGCAAGGCGCCTCCGGTGCTGAGCAACGGCCCGCTGCTGCCCCATCAGCCCGGCACGACACTCCTGTTGCCGAGCCCGCGCGCGGTGCGTCGGGTTCCCCGGGCGGGGCCGTGCAAGGCGCCTCCGGTGCTGAGCAACGGCCCGCTGCTGCCCCATCAGCCCGGTACGACACCCCTGTTGCGGAGCCCGCGCGCGGTGCGTCGGGTTCCCCGGGCGGGGCCCTGCAAGACGCCTCCGGTGCTGAGCAACGGCCCGCTGCTCCCCCATCAGCCCGGCACCGCACCCCTGTTGCCGAGCCCACGGACGCGACCTCCCGACAAGACGCCCCCGGCACCACCGAGCGACCGCCAGCCGTCGCCGTACCCGCCGAGCAAGACACCCCCGTCACCGGCCCCCCGCACACCGCCCCGCCCGACACTCCGGTCGCCGATCAACCGCCGGCTACTCATAGGCGCGACCCCTCAGCCCCTGCCGTCCACGACGCCCCAGCCACCAAGCCCCTGCAAGGCAAGCCGGATTCCGAACAACTACAAGACGCCCCCGCGTCTGCCCGGCAGGAAACCTCCGTTTCCCAGCCCCCGCACGCCACTTCGACAGCCGGCCTCACGGACGCCGCCTCTCAAGACATCACCCGCGATGCCGAGCCCCCGCGAAGCACCCCGGTCGCCGATCAACCGCCAGGCACTCACCCGCACGATCCCTCAGACACCGGCCCCACGGACACCACCCCGCACGCCCCTCCCACCGACGCCATCCCCGGCGATCTCTCCTCCACCGACTCCAGTCCCTCAAATCCCTCAAATTCCTCAAACATCGCCTCCGCACCACCGGCACACCGAAAGCCGCCCACAAAACCCCGCGCCTCCAACAGCCCCGAACCACCCGCACCAGCCCAGCCGTTCGGCCCACCCGACCTCTCCCACACCCCACCCTCCCAACCCGCCAGCGCCTCCACCGAAGCCGCCTCCGGGGAGCACTCCGAGGTCCGTTCCGAGACGCCCTCCGCGAATTCGGCGGGGGCCGTTCTCCGGGCGTCCGCCCCCACCGCGAGTACTCCCACCGCGAGCGCCCCCACCCGGGACTCGTTCATGGCCGGCGCCCCCACGGAACACACCCCCGCACCGGACGCACCGACACGAGACGTCCCCACCCGCACCGCCTCGGCGCCCCCGCAGTCCCTCTACCCCCAACGCCCCCGCCCCGGCGTCTCGTTGATCCGCACGGAAGCCACCCCCGAACAACCCCCCGGCCCCAACACGGACCCCGACCCCACCCCCAGCTCCCTCCTGGGCCCCCACCCCCACCGCACCCCCACCACCCCCTCAACCCCTCAACGCAACCGCAACCGCCACCGCAACCGCCGCACCGCCCTCCTCGCAGCCATAGCCACAGCCACCGCAGGCGCCATCACCGCAGCCGTCCTCCTCCTCAACCCCGGCTCCCCCGGCCACGACGACACAGTAACCTCCCCGACCCCCTCCACGCCTGTCTCCTCCACACCCACCCCCACCACCCCGTCCCCCACAGTCGAAGGCACCTCACGG
Source organism: Streptomyces sp. SID13726 (assembly GCF_010548375.1). Lineage (GTDB taxonomy): Bacteria > Actinomycetota > Actinomycetes > Streptomycetales > Streptomycetaceae > Streptomyces. The sequence goes on along the minus strand of NZ_JAAGLY010000008.1, from coordinate 32,395 downwards.
CCCCCCGGCACCCGCACCGAATCCGGGCTCTTCTCCTGGATCCCGCCCGCAGGCTGGAAGCGGACCGTCTACAGCGGCTCCTACGTGCGCTACACGTCCCCCGACGGCACCCAGGAGATCTGGGGCAGGGCGAGCATGGCCACCAAGAACACCACCCTGCTGGAGAACTGGGAGCAGGAGGAGGCGAAGAACACCAGCAAGGGGCAGGGGTACCAGCGGATCCGCCTGGAGGAGACGACCTTCCACGGCCGGCCCGCCGTCGTCTGGGAGTACACGGTCACCGCCCAGGGCGAACCCTGGCACGCCCGCCTCCTCGGCTTCCGCAAGGGCGAGATGTCGTACGAGATCAGCACCTGGTACCAGGCGGACACCGAGGGGACGGCCGTGGAGACGTACGAGAAGGTCAGGGACAGCTTCACGGCCCTGTGACACACCGGCACACGCGAAGGGCCCCGCGGCACGCGTACGCGCCACGGGGCCCCACCGCACACCCGGTCAGCTCACGGACACCTTGTCCGTCGGCTCGTCGGCGACCGGCGTCGTCGTACGCCCGCCCCCGACCCTGTCCTTCACCACGGCGATGACCAGCACCAGCGCCGCGACGAGCAGCGACAGCAGCACGGTCTCCCGGCCGTCGTGCTCGGTGTCGGTCAGCATGTACCCGAGCACGAACACGATCAACGCGGCCGTCGCCCAGGTCAGATACGGGTACAGCCACATCTTCACGACCAGCTTCTCCGGCGCCTCGGCCTGGATGATCTTCCGCATCCGCAGCTGCGACAGACAGATGACCAGCCACACGAACAACGCCACCGCACCGGAGGAGTTGACGAGGAACAGGAAGATCTTGTCGGGGGAGAGGTAGTTGAAGAAGACGGCGACGAAGCCGAAGACGACCGACGCGAGGATCGCGGCCATCGGCACGCCCCGCCCGTTGACCTTCGCGAACGCCTTCGGCGCGTCGCCCCGCTCGCCGAGCGAGAAGGCCATCCGGGAGGCCGTGTACAGACCGGAGTTGAGACAGGACAGCACCGAGGTCAGCACGATGAAGTTCATGATCTGACCGGCGTGCGCGATCCCGAGGGAGTCCAGCGCGGCGACGTAGGAACCCTTGTCGGCGATGGACTTGTCGTCCCACGGCAGCAGGGTCACGACGACGAAGATCGACCCGAGGTAGAAGACGGCGATCCGCCAGATCACGCTGTTGGTGGCCTTGGTGACGGCCTTGCGCGGGTTCGCGGTCTCCCCGGCGGCGAGGGTGACGATCTCGCTGCCCATGAAGGAGAAGACGACGAGCAGTACGCCGGTGAGGATCGCCCCGGCCCCGTGCGGCAGGAAGCCGCCGTGGTCGGTGAGGTTGCCGAGGCCCGCCTTGTCGGAGTCGACACCCGGCAGCACACCGAAGACCGCCAGCGCGCCGATGACGATGAAGGCACCGATGGCGACGACCTTGATCCCGGCGAACCAGAACTCGAACTCGCCGTAGGAGCCGACCGAGACCAGGTTGGTGGCGGTCAGCACGATCATCACGATCAGCGCCCACCCCCACTGCGGTACGGCGGGTATCCACCCTTCGAGGATCTTGGCGCCGGCGGTCGCCTCGACGGCGAGCACGACGACCCAGAAGAACCAGTACAGCCAGCCGATGGAGAAGCCGGCCCAGCGCCCGAGCGCCCGGTCGGCGTGCGCGGAGAACGAACCCGAGCTCGGGTTCGCGGCGGACATCTCGCCGAGCATCCGCATCACGAGCACGACCATCGTGCCGACGAGGGCGTACGACAGCAGGATGCCGGGTCCGGCGGTGGCGATACCGGAGCTGGAGCCCACGAAGAGGCCCGCGCCGATGACACCGCCGATGGCGATCATCGAGAGGTGACGGTTCTTGAGTCCGGCCTGGAGACCAGTCATACGGGGAATTCCTTTGCGCCGGGTGTGGGGGTTCCCGTACGAGCGGTGTACGGGCCGGTCCAGTGAATCGGAGGTAAAGGAAATCGTGAACCTCTGAATCCAGATCGTTACTTGAGGTTTCCTTGAGCTTCTATTGTCTGGTTCACATTTTTCCTGGCCGACACCCGAGGCTGCTGCCCGGAAACAGCCGTGTCACACTCATCCCATGCGCGTGTATCTCGGCTCCGACCATGCGGGCTTCGAACTCAAGAACCACCTCGTCGACTGGCTGAAGGCGGCCGGTCACGACGTGGTCGACTGCGGCCCCCACATCTACGACGCCCAGGACGACTACCCGCCGTTCTGCCTCCGCGCCGCCGAGCGCACCGCCGCCGACCCTGACGCCCTCGGCATCGTGATCGGCGGCTCCGGCAACGGCGAGCAGATCGCGGCGAACAAGGTCAAGGGTGTCCGCGCGGCCCTCGCCTGGAGCGAGGAGACCGCGTCGCTGGGCCGCCAGCACAACAACGCCAACGTCGTCGCGGTGGGTGCGCGCATGCACTCCACGGAGGAGGCGACGAAGTTCGTCGAGACCTTCCTCGCGACCCCGTTCTCCGGCGACGAGCGCCACCAGCGCCGCATCGACATGCTGTCGGCCTACGAGACGACGGGCGACCTGCCGGACATCCCGGCGCACCACCCCCAGCAGTAGCCTGCCGCATTTGGCCCCTCCGGCGTTCGAGGAGCGGGGGCACGGGGGCGGAGCCCCAGGAGGACGGGACGGGTAGGGGCGGCGGGGGCGAGAAAACCCGCCCCGCACCCCACCCCACCCCACTCCGCCCCGCAGACGAACAAGGAGCCACCGTGCCCGAGGGCCACACCATCCACCGCCTGGCCCAGGACTACAGCGCCGAGTTCCAGGGCACGAAACCCCGCGTCACCAGCCCCCAGGGCAAGTTCTCCGACGCCGCCGAACTCCTCACCGGCGCGGAACTCACCCGCACCGAGGCCCACGGCAAGCACCTCTTCCTCGGGTTCCGTGACACCGACTGGGTCCACATCCACCTCGGCCTGTTCGGCAAGGTGAACTTCGGCGCCACCCCCGCGCCCCCGCCCACCGACACGGTCCGCCTCCGCCTCGCGAACAGCACGGCCTACGTCGACCTCCGCGGCCCCACGACCTGCGCCCTGATCACCCCCACCGAGAAGCAGTCGATACACGACCGCCTCGGCCCCGACCCCCTGCGCGCGGACACCGACGCCGACCCGCAGGCGGCGTACCGGAGGATCTCCCGCAGCCGTACGACGATCGCCGCGCTCCTGATGGACCAGAAGATCATCGCGGGCGTGGGCAACGTCTACCGCGCCGAGGTCCTCTTCCGGCATCGCATCGACCCCTACCGCGCGGGCAAGGACATCACCCCCGCCGAGTGGGACGCGATCTGGACCGACCTCGTCGACCTCATGCGCGAGGGCGTCAGGAACAACCGCATCGACACCGTCCGCCCCGAACACACCCCGGAGGCGATGGGCCGCCCACCCCGCGTGGACGACCACGGCGGCGAGGTCTACGTGTACCGCAGGGCCAACCTGCCCTGTCACCTCTGTGGCGGCGAGATCCGCACCGCCGATCTCGCCGCCCGCAACCTCTTCTGGTGCCCCACCTGCCAGAAAACCTGAAGGCAGGGCCCGGCGTCTGGAACGTGAGGACAGGGCCCGGCGTCTGGAACCTGAAGGCCGGGCCCGGCGTCTAGAAGCCGTGCGGCAGCCAGGGCGGCACCGGCGAACCGAACGCCACCGACGCCTCCGCCAGCGCGCCCTGCCGCGACTCCCGTACCAGCCCCGCCCCCGCGAGCGAGGCCAGGCTCACCCCGCCGAGATAGGCCGCCCCCAACTCCCGTACGGACAGGGCGAGATCGGCCGAGTCCGTCGTACGGGAACAGGTGGCACCCTTGGCGTCGCCGCTGAGCCGCCAACGCCCCGAGTTCCAGGGGCAGAAGGCGTCCTCGACCTCCAACACCACGTCCACCGGCGCCTGGTAGGTGCGCGCCTCCAGCGCGGCCCCTACGTCCACCAGCCGTACGTGCAGCGAGTCCCGCACCAGCAGTCCGCAGCGCCGGATGTCGGAGACCAGGTACTGCCAGGCCTCGTCGACAGCCCGCCGCCGGACGTAGATGCGGGAGGTGAGGTCGAGGTCGAAGAGGAACCGCCAGAGCGCCGCGTGCCCGGCCGGGTCCAGCGCCTCCAGGTCGGAGACGACCACCGTGCCCTTGGGCCCGGCCGCCTCCCAGTCCGCCTTGACCCGGAACCGCACGAACCCCACGACCTGTCCGTCCCGCTCCGCGACCACGCACTGCAACGGCGACGCGCCGTCCCGGTCGCTCTCCGGGTCGAGCAGCCACAGCCGCTCCCAGCCGGGGATCCGGGCGACCATCCCGGGCCGCCGCGGCACCAGTTCGGCGTAGACCGCCTCGCACGCGTCGAGCACGTCGGCGGGGGCCGCGTAGCGCAGCCGTACGTCGTCGGTGCCGGGCGGCACGGTCAGCCGGACCCGGGTCGTGTCGATCTCGGCGTTGAGGTGGTAGCTGCCGACGCCGTACCCGAACCGGCCGTAGATCACCGGCTCCGAGGCGGTCAGCACGGCCAGCGGCTCGCCCCAGGAGCGGACGTCGTCCAACTGCCGCCGCATCATGGCCGTCAGCACCCCGCGCCGCCGGTGCGTGGCCGCCACGCTCACCATGGTCACGCCCGCCGCCGGCACCGAGGCACCGCCCGGCACGGTCAGCCGGAAGCCGAACGCGCCCGCCGTGCCCACGCACAGATCGCCGTCCCAGGCCCCGATCGAACGGTCCCGTTCGGTGAGTTCACGCCACAGTTCACGCTCCTCGGCCGACTCCGGAACCCCGCCGAAGGCGCGGATCAGGTTGTCGTACCACTCGTCCCAGTCGTCCTGCCGAAGCACCCGCAAGTCAGTCCCCATGAACCATGCCTACCAGGGCATTGCGGGACGAGCGAGGGAATTTCGTCTTGGCGGCGGCACAGCGGCTGTCTGTGAAGTTCACTGTGAAGTTGAACCTCGGACGGGGGACAAGTGGGACCTCCCGTGCCAAGCAGCTGGTCCGATGGATAGGGTCCCGAACTAATGGCAGCAGGACGAGAGCGGCGCGCGGAAGCCGAGACGTTCACGGCCCGGTTGAAGATGCAGTGGCACCGGGTCCGCACCGGCCTGCGCAGAAGTGCCGTGGACTACTTCCGGGGCGACGGCTCGGACTGGGTCGCGCTGGCCGGTCTGCTGCTCACCGTCCCGCTGATCGCGGCCACCACCCTGATGAACTCCGTGTGGTGCTCACCGGCTGCGCTGGTCCTGCCGATCGTCGCGGGCGGGCTCCTGCTGCGGCCCGCGAGCCTGCTCGGTCTGTACGCGGCGGCGGCGACCGCGCTGATCGTGGAGTCGGTGCAGCTCGGGCCGTACACCGAGGGACCGTCCCGGGTCACCCCTGGCGTGGTCCTGGTCGTGGCCGCCTGTGGCTTCTTCGGGCTGCTCATCGCCCAGTTCCGCAGCCGGGTCGGGGTGCCCTGGCGGCGCGGCGGCACCATGCTGTTCGACCTGCGCGAACGCATCCGGGTGCAGAGCAAGCTGCCCCAGCTGCCGCAGGGGTGGCACCGGGAGATGGCGCTGCGGCCGGCCGGCGGGCAGTCCTTCTCGGGCGACTTCGTGGTCGCGGCCCGGACCAACGGCGGCCGCACCCTGGAGGTCGTCCTCACCGACGTCTCCGGCAAGGGCATGGACGCGGCGTCGCGTGCGCTGCTGCTGTCGGGGGCGTTCGGCGGGCTGCTGGGCTCCCTGCCCCCGCACGCCTTCCTGACCGCCGCGAACGGCTACCTCCTCCGCCAGGACTGGGACGAGGGCTTCGCGACCTCGATCCACCTGGTCCTCGACCTGGACTCCGGCGACTACGAGCTGTACTCGGCGGGCCATCCGCCGGGCCTCCAGCTCAGCGCGGGCAGCGGGCGCTGGGAGGAGAAGGCGGCCGAGGGTCCCCTCCTCGGGGTGTACGACGGCGCCCAGTTCGACCCGGTCAAGGGTTCGCTGCGGCCCGGTGACGTCCTGATGCTGTTCACCGACGGCCTCGTGGAGACCTCCGACCGGGACATAGTGGAGGGCATCGACCGCCTCACCGGTGAGGCCGACCGGTATGTCGCCGGCGGTTTCCACGGGGCGGCCTGGCATCTGATCGAGGCGGTCGCCAAGGACGTCAACGATGACCGCGCCCTACTGCTGATCTCCCGCGAGGGCCCTACGGCCCAGGCCGTGCCGCGGTAGTGGTGGGTGGGGTTTACCCCCGGTCCGATCCGCCAGCCGACTGGGCCGTAGAACTGCACGGGGTCACCCGGCGCTACGGCCGGGGGAACTCCGCCGTCCACGCCCTCCGCGGTATCGACCTGACCCTCCCGCCCGCCATCGCACACCGCGCTACGCCGCACCCGCCCTCGGCTTCGTGTCCGGCGTTCAACCTGCTCCCGCCCTCACGACCGAGCAGAACGCCGTCCTCCCGATGCTCCCCCAGTGCCGTGAGGGCCTGGAAGGACCCCCAGGCCGGTCACCGCCCCGACCGCCGTCCCGGCCAGCTCTCGCGGCCGACAGGTGATGAAGGGGCTGACGGGGGAGGGGCCGTTACATCCCGCCGCTGGTCTACGGCGCCTTCGCCGGCGCGATCGTCGTGCTCGGCCTGACCTCGGCCACCCTCCCCGCCCGCGCCGCCCTGCGGAGCGACACACTGGGGCGATGACCGACCACTTGACCCCGGCCGAGATCGAGACCCTCGCCCGCGCCGCGCACGAGGGCCAGACCGACAAGGCGGGACGGCCGTACGCCGAGCACCTTCAGGCCGTCGCCGAGGGCGTCCGCGCGCGGGGCGGCGACGAGGAGCAGATCGCGGCGGCCTGGCTGCACGACTCCGTCGAGGACGACGCGCTCTCCGCGCGGTGGCTGGAGGAGGCCGCGCTGAGCCGTCGTACCAAGGACATCGTGCTCGCCGTCACCAAGCGGGCCGGGGAGCCGCCCGAGGCGTACGCCGGGCGCATCCTCGCCACCCCGGGCGCGCTGCTGGTGAAGGAGGCCGACCTGGCGCACAACGCGGACCCGGCGCGGCTCGGGGTCCTGGACGAGGCGACCCGGAGGCGACTGACCGAGAAGTACGCGGGGATGCGCGCGCTCCTCGGTCTGGGCCGGGGTCTCGACCAGGCTCCCTAGACGCCGACCTTCTCGCGGGGAGCCGCCTTCTGCTCGCGCCCCCGGGCCACCTCGGCGGAGTCCCGCTTGAACGCCCAGTCCATGTCAGGCTCCATCGCGAACCGGAAGACCCGGCGCACCGGCGCGGTGCACAGCAGGGTGACGGCGAGCGCGGCGAGGACGCTCACGAAGATCTCGCCGGCCGGGTGGCGCAGCCAGGCGTGGTCGAACCAGCCCCAGTAGTCGCCGCCCTTGATCAGGAAGCCGTGCAGCAGATAGCCGTACAGCGTGCCCGCGCCGAGCGTGGTGAACCACAGCTGCCGGCCGGGCACCCAGGCGAAGAAGCAGGCCGTCAGGAGCAGGGAGCAGCCGAACAGGGCCAGCACCATGACCGGGCCCGTCCACCAGGGCGCGCCCATCTCCTGGGCCGCGTCACGGTGGTAGAACCAGCCGGTCTCCATCCGCGGCACCGCCCACCAGCCGACGGCGAGCGCGGCGGCGAACACCGGGACCGCGGCGATCCGCATCGAGCGGCGGCGCACCAGCCGGAAGTGCTCGGGCTTCAGGATCAGGCCCAGCACGAAGTACGGCAGGAACTGGAGCACCCGCTGGAGGTCGAGGTCGTCGCCGATCTCGGGGGTGACGGAGGCCAGCATGGCGATGCCGAGGGCGAGCGGGAGAGGCCGGCGGACCAGCTTCCAGATCGGGGTGGTCAGCCGCCAGATGAACAGGGCGACCAGGAACCAGGTCAGGAACCACGGGTCCAGCAGGCTGATCTCGGCGCCGGGGTCGTGGTCGGCGAAGCGCCGGAACAGGGAGTACGCCGTCTCGAAGAGGACGTACGGCACGGCGACACCGGTGATCAGGCGCTTCAGCCGGTCGGGGCGCATGTCGAAGCTGCGCGAGAAGAAGCCGGAGATGACGATGAACGCCGGCATGTGGAACGCGTACACCACCGTGTACAAGCCCTCCAGGATCCGGCTGTCGCCCTTGAGGGGCTCCCAGGAGTGGGCGACGGCCACCAGGACGATCGCCAGGTACTTGGCGTTGTCGAAGAAGGCGTCGCGCTGCTTGCCGGGCGGGGCGTGGGGCGATCGCGGACGGGGGACTGCGTCGGCGGCGGCTCGGAACATCTGAGGCACCCTAGCCGTGGCTGTGTGTTTCCGTAAAACCGCCCAGGTAGTCATTGCTTATTCACTTCTGAGTCGACTTGAGTTGCCCGGTATTGTCCAGATTAATCCCCACTAAATGGTGCATATCGAATAGTCTCGTACGCCTGTGCCGGTAATTCGAATTCCCTGCGACTGTGATGTGCGCAAGCGGTGTGTGGCCACTGAAACAATTCAGTGGGCGGGTGTGGGGCCGGTGGTGGCGCAGGTATGGGCCTGGCCAAACGTTGGGTCACCCGCCGCATATGCGGGCCGTGTTGGTGGCACGATGGTTCTGGCGGGGGTGCGCGCGGTTGCGTCCCCGGGCCGGGAGAGCGGACCGACCGAGGGTGTGATCAGTTGTGGCCATTTCGCTGTCAGTGGTGCTGCTGTTGGGGATCATCCTCGTGGTGTTGATGCGGGGAGGCTCCATCAAGGCCGGACCCGCCGTCGTCGCGGTGCTCTTCGGCTTCTTCCTCGCGTCCACCGGCATGGCCGACGACATCCAACGCTTCCTGGACTCGATAGCGGACACCATCAACTCGATCCAGTTCTAGGCCCGGGCCACCCGCCGGACCACGCGAAAGGCCTCCGGCCCGATCCCCTCGGGGGGACCGGGCCGGAGGCCTGTTCAGAGCGGGCGACGGGAATCGAACCCGCGTAGCTAGTTTGGAAGACTAGGGCTCTACCATTGAGCTACGCCCGCACAGCACGCGCCGCAGGTCGAGGACCAGCGGCACGCCAGTCATCGTACCGGGTCCCCGTGGTCCGCCGCACACCCCTTCCGTGCCGAGGCTCCGAGCCGAGGTTCCGTACCGCGGGGCGCCCGCGGCGCATCCGCCCCGCGCGTTGGGTCGGGTTCACGCCTGTTTTCGTGAGCGGGCTCCGGCGGCTCGGGCGGGCCGGTTCGCGGTGGGTGGGAAATGCGGTAACCCCGCTGTCTGCGGGCATGTACCCTACGTGTCGCACCAGACGGGGTGTGGCGCAGCTTGGTAGCGCGTCCGCTTTGGGAGCGGAAGGCCGTGGGTTCAAATCCCGCCACCCCGACCACCTGCGCGATCGCCTTGTGCGGTCGCGTCCGTGATCGCTTCAGTGATCGCCTTTGGGGCGTGTCGCCGCTGCCGTTACTATGCAAGCTGCACGCCCGTGTGTCTCTCCATCGAAGTCCTCCGGGCGGCGAATCCGCCGGAGCCGTTCTGGCCCCGGCAGAACCCAAGAAGTCAGCCACAAGGAGACCGAACCGTGAAGAGCGCCGTGGAGACCCTGAACCCGACTCGGGTTCGGCTCACTGTCGAGGTGCCCTTCGAGGAGCTCAAGGACAGCCTCGACGCGGCGTACAAGAAGATCAACCAGCAGGTCACGGTGAAGGGCTTCCGCAAGGGCAAGATCCCGGCCCGCGTCATCGACCAGCGGTTCGGCCGCGGTGCGGTGCTGGAGGAGGCGGTCAACGACGCGCTTCCGAAGTTCTACACCGAGGCGGTCAACGAGGCCGAGATCGACGTCCTCGGCCAGCCCGAGGTCGACATCACGGAGCTGAAGGACGGCGAGACGCTGAACTTCACCGCCGAGGTCGACGTCCGCCCGGCCATCGAGATCCCGGACTACTCCGGCATCGAGGTCGAGGTCGACGCCGTCGAGGTCTCCGAAGAGGACATCGACAAGTCCGTCGAGCAGCTCCGCGAGCGCTTCGCCTCGACCTCCCCGGTCGAGCGCGCCGCCGAGGACGGCGACGTCGTCACCATCGACCTGGAGGCCAAGGTCGACGGCGAGGTCCTGGAGGACGGCATCGCCAGCGGTGTCTCCTACACCATCGGCTCCGGCGAGCTCCTCGACGGCATCGACGACGCCGTGAAGGGCCTGGAGGCCGGTGGCGAGACCACCTTCACCTCCGAGCTCAAGGGCGGCTCCGCGGCCGGCAAGGAGGCCGAGGTCGCCGTCAAGGTCACCCAGGTCGCCGCCCGCGAACTGCCCGAGCTGGACGACGAGTTCGCGCAGCTCGCCTCCGAGTTCGACACCCTCGACGAGCTGAGGGCGGACAGCCGCAAGCGCCTCGAGAACATGAAGCAGTACGACCAGGCCACCCAGGCCCAGGAGCGCGTCCTGGAGAAGCTCCTGGAGCTTGTCGAGGTGCCCGTCCCCGAGAAGCTGCTCGAGGACGAGATCAACACCCGCAAGCACAACCTGGAGCACCACCAGCTCGGCCAGATGGGCCTCGACCTCGACAAGTACCTCGAGATCCAGGGCAAGACGGCCGAGGAGTTCGACACCGAGACCAAGGACGCCGCGGTCAAGGGCATCAAGACCCAGTTCGTCCTCGACGAGCTCGTCAAGCGCGAGAAGCTGAACGTCAACCAGGAGGAGCTCACCGAGCACCTCATGCGGCGTGCGGCCTCCTCCGGCATGTCCCCCGACCAGTTCGCCCAGGCGGTCGTCGAGGGCGGCCAGGTCCCGCTCCTCGTCGGCGAGGTCGCCCGCGGCAAGGCCCTGGCCGTCGTGGTCGAGGCCGCCACGGTCAAGGACACCAACGGCGAGGTCATCGACCTGGACGACGACGAGGACGAGACGGCCGAGACCGTCGAGGCCGCCGCCGAGGAGACCCCGGCCGAGGCCGAGGACAAGGCTGAGGACAAGACCGGGGCCTGATCGCCCACGGCGTCTTGACTGTCGTACGACGGGCCCCGGGAGCAACTGCGCCCGGGGCCCGTCGGCCTACCCGCCCCAGGGCTCTACGCCCCCGGCGAACAGCGCTCTATCCGGGATTCCCCGAAGGGACCAGCGCGTTAGGGTCCCTTGATAGGGAAACGTAAGACGGCCCGGCGCCGTCGTAAGACGAGCAGGTGGATACGTGACGAATCTGATGCCCTCCGCCGCCGGCGAGCCTTCCATCGGTGGTGGCCTCGGCGACCAGGTCTACAACCGGCTGCTTGGCGAGCGGATCATCTTCCTCGGCCAGCCGGTCGACGACGACATCGCGAACAAGATCACCGCACAGCTGCTGCTCCTTGCCGCGGACCCCGACAAGGACATTTACCTGTACATCAACAGCCCGGGCGGTTCGATCACGGCCGGTATGGCGATCTACGACACCATGCAGTTCATCAAGAACGACGTGGTGACCATCGCCATGGGCCTCGCCGCGTCGATGGGCCAGTTCCTGCTCAGCGCGGGCACCCCCGGCAAGCGCTTCGCGCTGCCGAACGCGGAGATCCTGATCCACCAGCCCTCCGCCGGCCTGGCCGGCTCCGCCTCCGACATCAAGATCCACGCGGAGCGGCTGCTGCACACCAAGAAGCGCATGGCCGAGCTCACCTCCCAGCACACGGGCCAGAGCATCGAGCAGATCACCCGCGACTCGGACCGAGACCGCTGGTTCGACGCGCTGGAGGCCAAGGAGTACGGCCTCATCGACGACGTGATCCCGACGGCCGCCGGTATGCCGGGCGGCGGCGGCACCGGGGCCTGAGCCCCATGCGGGGCCCAGGAAAGCCCCCGCACAGCCCCCAGCCGACCGCCACAGCCCCTAGGAGACAGACAGTGAACGACTTCCCCGGCAGCGGCCTCTACGCCCGCACCGAGGCCGAGTACACCGGCCCGCGTGCCGAGTCCCGCTATGTGATCCCCCGCTTCGTCGAGCGCACCTCGCAGGGCATCCGCGAGTACGACCCGTACGCGAAGCTCTTCGAGGAGCGCGTGATCTTCCTCGGCGTGCAGATCGACGACGCCTCCGCCAACGACGTCATGGCACAGCTGCTGTGCCTGGAGTCGATGGACCCCGACCGGGACATCTCGGTCTACATCAACAGCCCCGGCGGCTCCTTCACCGCGCTGACCGCGATCTACGACACCATGCAGTTCGTGAAGCCCGACATCCAGACGGTCTGCATGGGCCAGGCGGCCTCGGCCGCCGCCGTCCTGCTGGCCGCCGGTACGCCGGGCAAGCGCATGGCGCTGCCGAACGCGCGCGTGCTGATCCACCAGCCGTACAGCGAGACCGGCCGCGGTCAGGTCTCCGACCTGGAGATCGCCGCCAACGAGATCCTCCGGATGCGCTCGCAGCTGGAGGAGATGCTGGCCAAGCACTCCACCACGCCGATCGAGAAGATCCGCGAGGACATCGAGCGCGACAAGATCCTCACGGCCGAGGACGCGCTGTCGTACGGCCTGGTCGACCAGATCATCTCCACCCGGAAGATGAACAACGCCGCCGTCCGCTAGGCGGACCCCGTAGGATATGCCGCCCCTTGGCACAGTGCACGTCAAAGTGAACCCTGCCAAGGGGGGCCCGAACGGGGGGCCCGGCAAGGTACCGTCGGACATAAGGCAGCACCAGGAGCCGCTGGACCTAGGCGTCTCCCAGGCGAAGGGGAAGCACACCGTGGCACGCATCGGTGACGGCGGCGATCTGCTCAAGTGCTCGTTCTGCGGCAAGAGCCAGAAGCAGGTCAAGAAGCTCATCGCAGGGCCTGGTGTGTACATCTGCGACGAGTGCATCGATCTCTGCAACGAGATCATCGAGGAGGAGCTCGCCGAGACGAGCGAGGTGCGCTGGGAGGAACTCCCCAAGCCCCGCGAGATCTTCGAGTTCCTCGAGGGCTATGTGGTGGGCCAGGACGCGGCCAAGAAGGCCCTCTCCGTGGCGGTGTACAACCACTACAAGCGCGTTCAGGCCGGCGAGAACGGCGGCGGCAACAGCCGTGACGACGCGATCGAGTTGGCGAAGTCCAACATCCTCCTGCTGGGCCCCACGGGCTCCGGCAAGACCCTCCTCGCCCAGACCCTCGCCCGCATGCTGAACGTCCCGTTCGCGATCGCCGACGCGACGGCGCTCACCGAGGCGGGTTACGTCGGCGAGGACGTCGAGAACATCCTGCTGAAGCTGATCCAGGCGGCCGACTACGACGTCAAGAAGGCCGAGACCGGGATCATCTACATCGACGAGATCGACAAGGTCGCGCGGAAGAGTGAAAACCCCTCCATCACGCGGGACGTGAGCGGCGAGGGCGTCCAGCAGGCGCTGCTGAAGATCCTGGAGGGCACCACCGCCTCCGTGCCGCCGCAGGGCGGACGCAAGCACCCGCACCAGGAGTTCATCCAGATCGACACGACGAACGTCCTGTTCATCGTGGGCGGTGCCTTCGCGGGCCTGGAGAAGCTCATCGAGTCCCGGGCGGGCGCCAAGGGCATCGGCTTCGGGGCGACGATCCGCTCCAAGCGCGAGCTGGAGGCCAAGGACCAGTTCGAGGACGTCATGCCCGAGGACCTGGTGAAGTTCGGCATGATCCCCGAGTTCATCGGCCGCCTCCCCGTCATCACCTCGGTCCACAACCTCGACCGCGAGGCGCTCCTCCAGATCCTGGTCGAGCCGCGCAACGCGCTGGTGAAGCAGTACCAGCGCCTCTTCGAACTCGACGGCGTGGAGCTGGACTTCGAGCGCGAGGCCCTGGAGGCCATCGCCGACCAGGCCATCCTCCGCCAGACCGGTGCGCGTGGCCTGCGCGCCATCATGGAGGAAGTCCTCCAGGGCGTCATGTACGAGATCCCGTCCCGCAAGGACGTGGCCCGCGTGGTCATCACCGCGGACGTCGTCCACTCCAACGTCAACCCGACCCTGATCCCGCGGGACGCGCGCGGGCGGGGACCGGGCGAGCAGAAGACGGCGTAACCGCACCGCAGTTGTCGTCGAAGGGGCCCCGGTCACGGTGACCGGGGCCCCTTCGACGTCGTACTGCGTGCGTCAGGCCTTCACGCGAACTTCCGTACGCAGCTTGGCCGTCATGTCGGCCGCGTTCGAAAGGTCCGCCGCCTTGCCGGACATGGCGTCCGCCATGTCGATGGGGATGACGATCCCGAGCGTGCTGTGGTCGCCCCAGATGCACACCGGCATGCTGATCGAGCCCGAAGTGCCGGTCGAGGTGCCGCTGTCGACCTTCGTCTCCTGGCACTTGAGGACCGCGCTGTCGAGACCGGCCGGGGTGTACGCCTTCGGGCTGCCGACGACCTTGCCCTCGCCGTCGCTGGCCGCGCTCTTCTTCATCTCCGCGAACATGGCGTCGACGACCTTCTCCGGGTCGTCGATGTCGCCGTAGACGCCCATGAAGTTGACCATCTTCATGGCGAGGTAGTCGGTCGCGGCGCCGGACTGGTAGGTCGCGCTCACGTCCTGGGCGTTCTTCACGCCGTGCTTCTCGGCGTCCTTGACGTCGTTCTCGCTGAAGCCGCCGCCGTCGGCGCTGGCGGACTTCTTGTAGTCGGTGAGGACCGTGGCCGGCGTGGTCAGGGTGTGCGCCCCGTCGTCCGCGATGTCCGAACCGCCGCCGCCGTTCCCGCCCCCGCCGATCACGAGGTACGCGCCGACCGCGATCGCGGCCACGACCGCCACCGCGCCGACGATGATGCCGATCTTCTTGCCGTTGCCGCCCGGCGCCGGGGGCTGCGGAACGCCGTAGGGGGCCTGGCCGTACGGCGGCTGCTGGCCGTAGGGAGCCTGCGGCTGGCCGTACGGCGGCTGCTGCGGAGGAACGCCGCCCTGCTGCGGGTAGCCGTAACCGGGCTGCGGCTGGCCCTGCGGGGGCTGCTGCGGGTAGCCGGGCTGCGGCTGGGTGGGCGGCGTCTGCTGGGGGTAGCCGTAGCCGGGCTGCGGGGCTTGCGGGGGCTGCTGCGGCTGGCCGTAGGGGCCCGGCTGGCCGTACGGCCCGGGCTGCGGCGGCTGCCCGGGCTGCTGGGGCTGCCCGCCGTACGGGCCCGGCTGGTTGTAGCTCATCTCTGGGTTCCCCTCCAGATGCTTATGTGTTCCTGACATCCTGGCCCAGGCCAAGTCGCCGCACGGCATCGGGGGCCCCACCGTTACAGAACAAACGCGTTTCGGGACACCGCCGCGACACCCCTAAACTGACCCCGTGACCGAGAACGCTCAGCAGCAGCCCACAGCGCCCAGCACCGAACTGCCGACCCAGTACACGCCGGCCGAGGTAGAGGAGACGCTGTACGAGCGCTGGGTGGAGCGCGGTTACTTCGCCGCCGACGCGAAGAGCGAGAAGCCCCCGTACACCATCGTCATCCCGCCGCCGAACGTCACCGGCTCGCTCCACCTGGGCCACGCCTTCCAGCACACGCTCATGGACGCCCTCACCCGCCGCAAGCGCATGCAGGGCTACGAGTCGCTGTGGCTGCCCGGCATGGACCACGCCGGCATCGCCACCCAGAACAAGGTCGAGCAGCAGCTCGCCGAGGAGGGCAAGTCCCGCCACGACCTGGGGCGCGAGGAGTTCGTCGAGCGCGTCTGGCAGTGGAAGGAGGAGTACGGCGGCCGGATCCTCGGCCAGATGCGCCGGCTCGGCGACGGCGTCGACTGGGACCGCGAGCGCTTCACGATGGACGAGGGCCTGTCCAAGGCCGTCCTCACCATCTTCAAGCGGCTCTACGAAGACGAGCTGATCTACCGCGCCGAGCGGATCATCAACTGGTGCCCGCGCTGTCTGACGGCCATCTCGGACATCGAGGTGGAATACCAGGAGGACGCGGGCGAGTTGGTCTCGATCCGCTACGGCGAGGGCGAGGACAGCCTCGTCGTCGCGACCACGCGCGCGGAGACGATGCTCGGTGACACCGCCGTCGCCGTCCACCCCGACGACGAGCGGTACCAGCACCTCATCGGCAAGCAGATCAAGCTGCCGCTGACCGACCGCACCATCCCGGTCGTCGCCGACACCCACGTCGACCCCGAGTTCGGCACCGGCGCGGTCAAGGTGACCCCGGCGCACGACCCGAACGACTTCGAGATCGGCCGCCGCCACGACCTGCCGTCCCTGACGATCATGGACGAGCACGGCGTGATCACCGTCCACGGCCCGTTCCTCGGCCTGGACCGCTTCGAGGCCCGCTCCTCCGTCGTCGGCGCGCTCAAGGAGCAGGGCCGCATCGTCGCCGAGAAGCGCCCCTACATGCACTCTGTCGGCCACTGCTCGCGCTGCAAGACCACGGTCGAGCCGCGGCTGTCCCTCCAGTGGTGGGTCAAGGTCGGCCCGCTCGCCAAGGCCGCCGGTGACGCGGTCCGCGACGGCCGGGTCAAGATCCACCCCGAGGACATGTCGAAGCGCTACTTCGACTGGGTCGACAACATGCACGACTGGTGCATCTCACGGCAGTTGTGGTGGGGCCACCGCATCCCGATCTGGTACGGCCCCGAGGGCGAGGTCGTCTGCGTCGGCCCCGACGAGGAGCCGCCCACGGGTGCGGGCTGGACCCAGGACGCCGACGTCCTGGACACCTGGTTCTCCTCCGGCCTGTGGCCGTTCTCCACGCTCGGCTGGCCCGAACAGACCGAGGACCTGCGGAAGTTCTACCCGACCGACGTCCTGCTGACCGGCCACGACATCATCTTCTTCTGGGTCGCCCGGATGATGATGTTCGGCCTCTACGCCATGGACGGCCAGGCCCCGTTCCACACCATCGCGCTGACCGGCCTGGTCCGTGACGAGTTCGGCAAGAAGATGTCGAAGTCGAACCCCAACGCGGTCGACCCGCTGGTGTGGATGGACGCCTACGGCTCGGACGCCGTCCGCTTCACCCTCGCCAACGGCGCCAACCCGGGCGCGGACGTCCCGATCGGCGAGGACTGGGTCAAGGCCTCCCGGAACTTCACCAACAAGATCTGGAACGCCACCCGCTTCGCCCTGATGAACGGCGCCACGGTCGAGGGCCCGCTGCCGGACGCCTCCGAGATGTCGGCGACCGACCGCTGGATCCTCTCCCGCCTCAACACCACGGTCGCCCAGGTCGACGCGTACTACGACGACTACCAGTTCGCGAAGCTCGCCGACGCGCTCTACCACTTCGCGTGGGACGAGGTCTTCGACTGGTACGTCGAGCTGTCCAAGACGACGTTCTTCGCGGGCGGCGACCAGGCCAGGGTCTCCGGCCGGGTCCTCGGCGAGGTCCTGGACGTGACGCTGCGCCTCCTGCACCCGGTCATCCCGTTCGTCACGGACGCCCTGTGGACCACCCTGACCGGCGGCGAGTCCCTGGTCATCGGTGACTGGCCCAAGGACAGCGGCTTCCGCGACCAGGCCGCCGAGGACGAGATCGCGCTGGTCCAGCGGGTCGTCACCGAGGTCCGCCGGTTCCGCAAGGACCAGGGCCTCAAGGACGGCCAGAAGGTCCCGGCCCGCCTGGACCTCGCCGTCGCCGCCCTCGCCGCCCACGAGGCCGCCGTCCGCCAGCTCCTCCGCCTCCAGCCGGAGGGCGACACCTTCGCGGCCACGGCCACCCTCCCGGTCGCCGGCGCCACGGTCGCCCTCGACCTCTCCGGCACGATCGACGTGGCCGCCGAGCGCAAGAGGCTGGCCAAGGACCTCGCCGCGGCGGAGAAGGAGAAGGCCCAGGCGACGGGGAAGCTCGGCAACGAAGCGTTCCTGGCGAAGGCCCCGGACAACGTGGTGGACAAGATCCGCGGCCGCCTGGCGAAGGCGGACGAGGACATCGAGAGGATCCAGACCCAGCTGGAGGGTCTGCCTCAGCAGTAGCGCTTTTAGGGGCGCGGGGAACTGCGCGACCAGCCACAAACCTCCCCGCGCCCGCCAGGCGGCACCAGCCACCCCACTCCGAAGGCACGCTGTCAGTCGCCGTCCGTAGACTGGGCCCGTGAGTGAGACCGACCCCTTCGACGAGATCGTCGCCGCCGAAACCGACCGAGACCCCGACCTCGCGGTCATCGAGGCCGGCAGCCGAACCCTCCGCACCCAGGGCACCCCGCCGGAGGCAGACGTCCCCGCCCGCCCCGCCGACCCCGAGGTCGACAAGGCCCTGCGCGCGGTCGAGGCCGACCTCGCGACCAGGTGGGGCGAGACCAAGCTGGAGCCGAGCGTCAGCCGCATCGCCGCGCTGATGGACGTCCTGGGCGATCCGCAGCGGTCGTACCCCTCGATCCACATCACGGGAACGAACGGCAAGACCTCCACGGCCCGCATGATCGAGGCCCTCCTCGGCGCCTTCGAACTGCGCACCGGCCGCTACACCAGCCCCCACGTCCAGTCGATCACCGAGCGCATCAGCCTGGACGGCGCGCCGATCTCCGCCGAGCGGTTCATCGAGACGTACGACGACATCAAGCCGTACATCGAGATGGTCGACGCCCAGCAGGAGTACCGGCTGTCGTTCTTCGAGGTGCTGACCGGCATGGCGTACGCCGCCTTCGCGGACGCCCCCGTCGACGTGGCCGTCGTGGAGGTCGGCATGGGCGGCTCCTGGGACGCCACGAACGTCATCGACGGCGATGTCGCGGTCGTGACCCCCATCGACCTCGACCACACCGACCGGCTCGGCGGGACCCCCGGCGAGATCGCGGTCGAGAAGGCCGGGATCATCAAGCAGGACGCGACCGTGATCCTGGCCCAGCAGCCGGTGGACGCGGCGCAGGTGCTGCTGAAGAAGGCTGTCGAGGTGGACGCCACCGTCGCGCGCGAGGGCCTGGAGTTCGGGGTCGTCGCCCGCCAGGTCGCCGTCGGCGGCCAGCTGCTGACCCTGCGCGGGCTCGGCGGTGAGTACGAAGAGGTGTACCTCCCGCTGCACGGCCCGTACCAGGCGCACAACGCGGCCGTGGCGCTCGCCGCCGTCGAGGCGTTCTTCGGCGTCGGCGCCCAGCGCCCGGACCGCCTGGACATCGACACCGTCCGCAAGGCCTTCGCCGCCGTGACCTCCCCGGGCCGCCTCGAAGTCGTACGGCGGTCCCCGACCGTCGTCCTGGACGCGGCCCACAACCCGGCAGGCGCCCGTGCCACCGCGGAGGCGGTCGGCGAGGCCTTCGACTTCAGCCGGCTGATCGGTGTGGTGGGCGCGAGCGGCGAGAAGGACGTGCGGGGGCTGCTTGAGGCCTTCGAGCCGATCTTCGCCGAGGTCGTGATCACCCAGAACTCCAGCCACCGCGCGATGGACGCCGACGAGCTCGCCGCGATCGCCGTCGAGGTGTTCGGCGAGGAGCGGGTGCAGGTCGAGCCGCGGCTGCCGGACGCGCTGGAGGAGGCGATCACGCTGGCCGAGGAGGACGGCGAGTTCGCGGGCGGCGGAGTGCTGGTCACCGGGTCGGTCATCACGGTCGGCGAGGCCCGGCTGCTGCTCGGAAGGGGCTGAGCCGCGCCATGCGTACGCTCTGTGCATCGACCCTGATCGGCGAGTTCTTCGTCATCGGCTTCGCCGGACTGGTCGCGATGAAGGACCCCGACCTGGCGACCTCCACGGTGTGGACGGTCAGCGGCATCGCCATGTTCTTCTGTCTCGCGCTGTGCGGGGTCGTGACCCGGCCCGGCGGCATCGCCCTCGGCTGGGCGCTCCAGATCGCCCTGATCGCCTCCGGCTTCGTCGTGCCGACCATGTTCTTCATGGGTGCGGTCTTCGCGGCGCTGTGGTGGGCCTCCGTGCACTACGGCCGCAAGATCGACGAGGCGAAGGCGAGATTCGCCGCCCAAGCCGCCCAAGCCGCCCAGGCAGGCCAGGCCGCCCAGGCAGGCCAAGCCGCCCAGGCAGGCCCTGCTACACCTGACGCTGTGTGACGAACGTACCGACACGCCCTGTAATCTCGTCCCACCGCACATGTCAGCAGGCAAGGAGCCCCTCGTGAGCCAGCGCACCCTCGTCCTCCTCAAGCCCGACGCCGTCCGTCGTGGCCTGACCGGCGAGATCATCAGCCGTATCGAGCGCAAGGCGGGCTGGCGGATCACCGCGCTGGAGCTGCGCACCCTGGACCAGGAGACGCTGGAGCAGCACTACGGCGAGCACAAGGGCAAGCCCTTCTACGAGCCGCTGGTGGAGTTCATGGCGTCCGGTCCGGTCGTCGCGCTGATCGTCGAGGGCGAGCGGGTCATCGAGGGCGTCCGCGCGCTCGCGGGACCGACCGACCCGATCGCCGCCGCGCCCGGCTCCATCCGGGGCGACTACGGCGTCATCGTCCGGGAGAACCTGATCCACGCGAGCGACTCCGAGGAGTCCGCCGAGCGCGAGGTGAAGATCTTCTTCCCGGGTCGCGCATAGGTTCCGTGCGTAGGTTTCGTGGCATTTTCTGACGGGTCGTCAGAACGCCTGCTCGCCTGACCTGGGACGGCCGATCATTTTCGGCCGTCCCTCGGCATATGCGTGCCGATCGGGGGAACGAGTGCCCCCGATGGACCGTCTCCACAAGCGGGGCGGCTTTACATCTGCTGACAATGGCGAAGACCCTCGCGCAGTGTTCGTGCAGGCGCGTCTACGATGGAAGCCTTCACGTCACAGCACCCACTTCGCCGACCTGAAAAGCCCTCAAAAGCTCCCGGGAAGGCCAGACGAATCCTGATGGGGAACTCAATGTCGTTCATCGGCCGTGACATGGCTGTCGACCTCGGGACCGCCAACACGCTGGTGTACGTCAGGGGTCGCGGGATCGTACTCAACGAGCCGTCCGTCGTCGCGATCAACACCAACACCGGTGGAATTCTCGCGGTCGGCGCCGAAGCGAAGAAGATGATCGGGCGGACGCCCGGCAACATCGTTGCCGTACGCCCGCTGAAGGACGGCGTGATCGCCGACTTCGAGATCACCGAGCGAATGCTCCGCTACTTCATCCTGAAGATCCACAAGCGGCGGTATCTCGCCAGGCCGCGCGTCGTCGTGTGTGTCCCCTCGGGCATCACCGGCGTCGAGCGCCGTGCCGTCATCGAGGCGTCGTCCCAGGCCGGCGCCCGGCAGGTGCACATCATCGAGGAGCCCATGGCGGCCGCCATCGGCTCCGGCCTGCCGGTCCACGAGGCCACGGGCAACATGGTGGTGGACATCGGCGGCGGCACCACGGAGGTCGCGGTCATCTCCCTCGGCGGCATCGTCACCGCCCAGTCCATCCGGGTCGCCGGTGACGAGCTGGACAACGCGATCATCCAGCACATCAAGAAGGAGTACTCCCTTCTGCTGGGTGAGCGGACAGCCGAACAGATCAAGATCACGATCGGTTCGGCGTACGACCTCGACGCTGACGAACACACCGAAATCCGCGGCCGGGACCTCGTCTCCGGGCTGCCCAAGACCGTCGTCATCTCGGCCGCCGAAGTCCGCAAGGCGATCGAGGAACCCGTCAACGCCATCGTCGACGCCGTCAAGACGACCCTCGACAAGTGCCCGCCGGAGCTCTCCGGCGACATCATGGACCGCGGCATCGTCCTCACCGGCGGCGGCGCTCTGCTCCGCGGCCTCGACGAGCGGCTGCGCCGGGAGACCGGCATGCCGATCCACATCGCCGAGGACCCGCTCGACAGCGTGGCGCTGGGCTCCGGCAAGTGCGTCGAGGAGTTCGAGGCGCTCCAGCAGGTGCTGGACGCCCAGCCGCGCAGATGACGTAACTCTTCGATTCCGCCGTACGAGATGATCTCCTCTCGTACGGCGGATCGTTGATATAGAGGCATAAGCTCCCACAAACGCAACTTCAATGAGAAGGGCACGGCCGCCGCACGTGAGGGACACACGAGAGAGCCGGCTGCTCCTGGTGCTGCTGATCGCCGTCGCGTTCGCGCTGATCACGGTCGACATCCGCGGCGGGGAGGACTCGCCGGTCGACGGTGCCCGCCAGGCCGCGGCCGCCGTGTTCGGCCCGGTCGAGGACGGTGTGTCGAGCGCGGTGAACCCGGTCGGCAACGCCGTGTCGGCCATCCGCGACTCCGGCGAGCGACACGACCGGCTCGCGGAGCTGGAGAAGGAGAACGCCGCCCTCAAGGCGAGACTCGGCAGCGACGACCGCAACACCAGCCGCCTCAAACAGCTCGACAAGATGATGAAGATCGCCGGCGAGGGCCAGTACGGCATCAAGGGCGCCGAGGTCATCGCCATAGGAGCGGCCCAGGGCTTCTCCTGGACCATCACCGTCGACGTCGGTGCCAACGACGGCATCAAGCGCGACATGACCGTCCTCAACGGCGACGGACTGGTCGGCCGCGTCACCACGGTCGGCCCCCACACCGCCACGGTGCTCCTCGCCAACGACCCCGACTTCACCGTCGGCACCCGCATGGAGGCCACCGACGAGCTCGGTTTCGCCTCCGGCCAGGGCGACCAGCCGCTGCGCGTCGAACTCCTCAACGGCAAGGCCGACGTGAAGAAGGGCGACCGCCTGGTCACCTTCGGCTCGCAGGCCGACAAGCCCTTCGTGCCCGGCGTCCCGGTCGGCGTGGTCTCCCGCGTCGAGCCCTCCGGCGGCGACCTCACCAAGACCCTCTACATCACGCCGTACGTCAGCTTCACCAAGCTCGACATCGTCGGCGTCGTCGTGGAGGCCCCGAAGAAGGACCCGCGCGACACGGTGCTACCCGCCAAGCCCAGGCCGACGCCCACCCCGACCGTGACGGTCACCGTGACCCCGTCCGCGAACGCGCCGGTCGGCGGCGACCTCCAGCAAGAGCAGTAGGAGCTGTACCTGATGCGCGTCAACCGGATCCTGCTCTCGTCGGCCCTGATCGTCGTCGCCCTGGTCCTCCAGGTGAGCGTCCTCGCCCGCCTCCACCTCCCGGGCGCCGTCCCCGACCTGCTGCTCCTGACCGTCCTCGGCCTCGCCCTGGTCTACGGCCATGTCGGCGGCGCCCTCGTCGGCTTCGGCGCCGGTCTCCTCGCCGACCTCGCCGCCGCCGCCGACCACGCGGCGGGCCGCTACGCCCTGGTGCTGTGCGTCATCGGCTACCTCGCCGGGCTCGCCAAACCGGAGAACGGCAGACTCAAGTCGGCCACCGGCCCGATGGTCGTCGTGGTGGCCGCCGCCGTCGGCACCACCCTGCTGTACGCCGGTGTCGGCGCCCTCGTCGGCGACACCGCCGCCCGCCATGTCGGCCTCGGCAGCCTGCTGTTCACGGCCGCCCTGTACGACCTGCTGCTCGCCCCGTTCGTCGTCCCCGGCATCATGGCGCTCGCCCGCCGCGCCGAGAACGACCCGCTGGCCGAGACCAGTTCGGCGGCCAAGTCGGCGGACATCTCCTCGGGCTGGCTCTCCTCCGGCACCGGTCTCAAGATCGGCGGCCAGCGGGGCGGACTCGGCAGCCTGAAGACCAAGGCACGGACGCGCACGGCCCGGGTGGGCCGCGTCAAGGGGGTCAAGCGGCTGTGACGGCGGGTCATGTTCCCGGAAGCACCCGGGACTTCACTCGAACGAGTGCGCTGAGCTGGAACGCGGCTTCACAGGTCGGCCGTTCATCATTCGTACGCGCACACACGTCGGCGCACTGAGAGGGGGCGGCAACCGCAGTGACCAACATCCCCGAGACCGGGCGGACCCCACGGGTCCAGATCCGGCTCGTCGTGATCCAGATCCTCGTCCTGTCCCTCCTCGGCACCCTCGGCGGTCGCCTCTGGTACCTCCAGATCCGGGAGGGCGACGAATACGCCAAGGAGGCCTCGGGCAACCACGTCCAGCAGGTCGTCGAGCCCGCCGTGCGCGGCTCGATCCTGGACGCGCGCGGAGTGCCCCTCGCGGACAACGAGACCCGGCTCGTGGTCTCCGCGTCCCGCACCGATCTGCTGAAGATGAAGGACGACGGCAAGGCCGTCCTCACCAAGCTGGCCGGCGTCCTCGGGATGAAGCCCGAGGAGGTGACGCAAAAGGTCCGGCTGTGCGACGCGAAGACGCCCCAGCCCTGCTGGAACGGCTCGCCGTACCAGCCGATCCCCATCACCGACGAGGCCACCGCCAAGCAGGCCCTCCAGATCCGCGAGCGCGCCGAGGACTTCCCCGGCATCACCGCCGAGCCCGAGGCCGTACGCCGCTACGCCGCCCCCGCCAAGTCCAACGCCGCCCAGGTCCTCGGCTACCTCTCGCCCGTCACCGACGACGAGATCACCAAGGCCCAGGACACCGACTCGCCCTACCTGCGCTCCGACCAGGTCGGCCGCTCGGGCCTGGAGCGCGAGTACGACAAGGAACTGCGCGGCAAGGCCGGCGTCACCCGCTACGAGGTGGACAACCTCGGCCGCGTCATCGGCCAGGCCGAGGCGGACGAGGCCCAGCCCGGCGCCAATCTCGTCACCAGCATCGACGCCCGCGTCCAGCGCGTCGCGGAGTACGAACTGAACGACGCGATGAAGGAAGCCCGCAAGCAGTGGGACCGCAACACCAACGAGAAGTACAAGGCGGACTCCGGCGCGGTCGTCGTCATGGAGGCCAAGACCGGCCGCATCGTCGCCATGGCGTCCAACCCGACGTACGACCCCAACGCCTGGGTCGGCGGCATCTCCGCCAAGGACTACGCCAAGCTCACCGGCAAGTCCTCCAACTACCCGCTGCTCAACCGGGCCATCCAAGGCCTGTCCGCACCCGGCTCCACCTTCAAGGTGATCTCCACGGCCGCCGCCGTCGAGGCCGGCTACGACTTCGACGGCCGCTATCCGTGCACGAGTTCGTACTCGGTCGGCGGTCAGGTCTTCAAGAACTTCGAGTCGGAGAACTTCGGCCCCATCTCGCTCGGCCGGGCCCTTGAGGTCTCCTGCGACACCGTCTTCTACGGCCTCGCCCACCAGCAGTGGCAGAAGGACGGCGGGATCAACCCGAAGAAGGGTGAGCCCAAGGACTACTTCTTCAAGGCGGCCCACCAGTTCGGCCTCGGCAAGACCACCGGCATCGACCTGCCCAACGAGGTCAGCGGGCGCATCCCCGACCGCCAGTGGAAGCAGGACTACTGGGCGGCCAACAAGGACGCCTGGTGCAAGTCCGGCAAGAAGGACGGCTCGTACGTCGAGAAGATCGAGTACGAGAACTGCCTCGAAGGCAACAAGATGCGCGCCGGTGACGAGATCAACTACTCCATCGGCCAGGGCGACACCATGGTCACCCCGATCCAGATGGCCACGATCTACGCGGCGATCGCCAACGGCGGCACGCTGCACGACCCGACGGTCGGCAAGGCCGTCGTGAGCGCCGACGGCAAGAGCGTCCAGGAGATCAAGCCCAAGTCGCACGGCAAGCTGCCGATAAGCCAGGCCACGCTCAAGAAGATGGACACCGCCCTCGCGGGCGTCGCCACCGAGGGCACCGCCGCCTGGCGTTTCGCCCAGGTCGGCTGGCCGCAGGCGAAGATCCCGATGCACGCCAAGACCGGTACCGCCGAGGTCTACGGCAAGCAGACGACGTCCTGGTTCGCCACGTACACCAAGGACTACACCGTCGTCATGACGATCTCCCAGGGTGGTACCGGCTCCGGCGCCTCGGGCCCCGCCGTCCGCAACATCTACGACGCGCTGTACGGCGTCTCCGACGACGGCACCATCAACAAGAAGAACGCGCTGCTGCCGACGCCCGAGAAGAGCCTGCCGAAGGTCCAGACGGACGGGACCATCAAGTCCCCGAAGGTCGCCAAGGACCCGGCGAAGGACCAGCGGGCGAGCCAGGAGGGCGCGCCCGAGCCGGACGAGACCCAGCAGGCGGCGACCGTGAACACGCCGACGGCCGGGAACCGTGACACACGCAGGCGCCGCCGCAAGCGCGGAAACCGGAGGATGCTCACATGACCGGGGCGAACAGCTTCCAGGTCTCCGGGTACGGCCCCGAGCGCGCGGGCTGGACCCGGCTGCTGGCCCGCGACTCGCTCGCCCGCCGGCTCGACTGGCCGATACTGTTCTCGGCCCTCGCCCTGTCCATGATCGGCTCGGTCCTGGTCTTCTCGGCGACCCGCAACCGCACCGAGATCAACCAGGGCGACCCGTACTACTTCCTGCTCCGGCACCTCATGAACACCGGCATCGGGTTCGCCCTGATGATCGGTGTGGTGTGGGTCGGCCACCGCACCCTGCGCACCGCCGTGCCCCTGCTCTACGGCGCCTCGGTCTTCCTGATCCTGATGGTGCTCACCCCGCTGGGCTCCACGGTCAACGGCGCCCACTCCTGGATCGTGCTCGGCGGCGGCTTCTCGCTCCAGCCCTCGGAGTTCGTGAAGATCACGATCATCCTGGGCATGGCGATGCTGCTGGCGGCCCGGGTCGACGCGGGCGACAAGCCCTACCCCGACCACCGCACCGTGCTCCAGGCGCTCGGCCTCGCCGCCGTGCCGATGCTGATCGTGATGCTCATGCCCGACCTCGGGTCGGTCATGGTCATGGTCATCATCGTGCTCGGCGTGCTGCTGGCCTCCGGGGCCTCCAACCGCTGGGTCTTCGGCCTGCTCGGCGCGGGCGCGGCCGGCGCGATCGCGGTCTGGCAGCTGCACATCCTGGACGAGTACCAGATCGCCCGCTTCGCCGCCTTCGCCAACCCGAGCCTCGACCCGGCGGGCGTCGGCTACAACACCAACCAGGCCCGGATCGCGATCGGTTCGGGCGGCCTGACCGGCGCGGGCCTCTTCCACGGCTCGCAGACCACCGGCCAGTTCGTCCCCGAGCAGCAGACCGACTTCGTCTTCACCGTCGCCGGTGAGGAACTGGGCTTCGTCGGCGCGGGCCTGATCATCGTCCTGCTCGGGGTCGTGCTGTGGCGGGCCTGCCGGATCGCCCGCGAGACGACCGAGCTGTACGGCACGATCGTCGCCGCCGGGATCGTCGCGTGGTTCGCCTTCCAGTCCTTCGAGAACATCGGCATGACCCTCGGGATCATGCCGGTCACCGGTCTGCCGCTGCCGTTCGTGTCGTACGGAGGATCGTCGATGTTCTCGGTGTGGGTGGCGGTCGGGCTGTTGCAGTCGATCCGGGTGCAGCGGCCGATGTCCGCGTAGGGCGAGGGGGCGGGGTGGGCCGGGTGGCGGTGGCCCTCTGCCGTAAACCGCTCCTGGCCACTAGATTCAGGTCATGGCGGACACAAAGCGGGAGATCGAGCGCAAGTACGAGTCCGACGAGAGCGGGCTGCCGGACCTGACCGGAGTCAACGGCGTCGAGACCGTCGTCGACAAGGGCGTGGCCCAGCTCGACGCCACCTACTACGACACCGTCGACCAACGCCTCGCCGCGTCCTCGATCACCCTGCGCCGTCGCACTGGCGGATCGGACGAGGGCTGGCATCTGAAGTTCCCGGTCTCGCCGGGCGTACGCGACGAGATCCGGGCCCCGATGTCCGACACCCTGCCCGACGAACTGGCCGCGCTGGTCCGCTCCCGGGTCCGGGGGACCGAGCTGCTGCCCGTGATCCGGCTGCGCTCGGACCGCGATGTGCGCGACCTCCTCGACGCGGAGGGCCGGCTGCTCGCCGAGGTCAGCGTGGACGCCGTGCACGCCGAGCGGCTCAGCGGCGGCACCGGCGACGCCCAGTGGACCGAGATCGAGGTGGAACTCGCCGACGACGGCGACCCGGCCTTCCTCGACAAGGTCGAGAAGCGGCTGCGGAAGGTGGGCGTACGGCCGTCGCGGTCGTCCTCGAAGCTGGCGCGGGCCCTGGCGGAGACGGAATCCAAGAAGAAGCGTTCCTCCGCCGCGCTGGACGACCCCGAGACGGCCGGTGACCATGTGCTGGCGTACGTTCGGGCCCAGCGGGACGCACTGGTCGAGCTGGACCCGGCCGTCCGCCAGGACACCGAGGACTCGGTGCACAGCATGCGGGTCGCCACGCGTCGGATGCGCAGCACCTTCAAGTCGTACGGCAAGGTCCTGGACCGGACCGTCACCGACCCGATCGGCGACGACCTGAAGTGGCTCGCCGGTGAGCTGGGCGTGGACCGGGACCGCGAGGTACTGCACGAACGGCTGACGGCGGCGCTCGACGAGGTGCCCGGGGCACTGGTCTCGGGGCCCGTGGGCGAGCGCGTGGACGTCTGGGCGGGGGCCCGGCCCGGCGGGGCGAGCGCGCGGCTGATCGGCGTCCTGGACTCCCACCGCTATCTCACCCTCCTCGACACCCTGGACGCGCTGATCGCCGACCCGCCGCTGCTGAAGGCCGCCGGGAAGAAGCCCGACGAGGTGATCGCCAAGGCCGTGACGAAGGACTTCGGGAAGGTCGCCGACCTGGTCGGACAGGCGCTGGAGCTGGAGCCCGGCACCGACCGGGACGTGGCGATCCACGAGGCCCGCAAGAAGACCAAGCGGACGCGGTACGCGGCGGAGGCGGCCGGGCCTGTGCTCGGCAAGCCGGCGAAGGCCGTGGTCAAGGCCATGAAGTCGCTCCAGAACCTGCTCGGGGAGCACCAGGACAGCGTGATGGCCCGGCAGATCCTGCGCGAGCTGTCCGCGGTCGCCCACGCGGCGGGGGAGAGCGCGTTCACGTACGGGCTGCTCTACGGGCGTGAGGAGCGGCGGGCGGCGGCCGTGGAGGCCGAGCTGCCCGGGTTCTGGGACGGGATCAAGGACGAGGTGTCCGCCCTCTGACCCCTCGGACGTACGGGGGCCGGCCGCGATCGCGTTAGGCTAGATGGTCACCCCTGTCAGTTCAGTCCAGCCCACGAAGGTGCGCGAGATGCCTGCCGAAGTCGCTGCGGCCGCGGAATCTGTGTTCCCGCAGCTCGAAGCTCTGCTCCCGCATGTGCAGAAGCCGATCCAGTACGTCGGCGGTGAGCTCAACTCCACCGTCAAGCCGTGGGAGTCGTGTGACGTCCGCTGGGCGCTGATGTACCCGGACGCGTACGAGGTGGGCCTGCCCAACCAGGGCGTCATGATCCTCTACGAGGTGCTGAACGAACAGGAGGGTGTCCTCGCCGAGCGCACGTACAGCGTGTGGCCGGACCTGGAGGCGCTGATGCGGGAGCACGACGTCCCGCAGTTCACGGTCGACAGCCACCGCCCGGTGGGCGCCTTCGACGTGTTCGGCCTGTCCTTCTCCACGGAGCTGGGCTACACCAACATGCTCACCGCGCTGGACCTGGCGGGCATTCCGCTGGAGTCCCGCGACCGCGGCCTGGACGACCCGATCGTGCTGGCCGGCGGCCACGCGGCCTTCAACCCCGAGCCGATCGCGGACTTCATCGACGCGGCGATCATCGGCGACGGCGAGCAGGCCGTGCTCGACATGACGAAGATCATCCGGGACTGGAAGGCGGAGGGCAGGCCGGGCGGCCGCGAGGAGGTCCTGTTCCGCCTCGCTCGCACCGGTTCGGTGTACATCCCGGCGTTCTACGACGTCGAGTACCTCCCGGACGGCCGTATCGCCCGTGTGGTCCCCAACAAGTCGGGCGTCCCGTGGCGCGTGTCCAAGCACACCGTCATGGACCTGGACGAGTGGCCGTACCCCAAGCAGCCCCTGGTCCCGCTGGCCGAGACGGTCCATGAGCGCATGTCGGTGGAGATCTTCCGCGGCTGCACCCGCGGCTGCCGCTTCTGCCAGGCCGGCATGATCACGCGCCCGGTCCGCGAGCGCTCCATCACGGGCATCGGCGACATGGTGGAGAAGGGCCTGAAGGCGACGGGCTTCGAGGAGGTGGGCCTTCTCTCCCTGTCCTCGGCGGACCACTCGGAGATCGGCGACATCGCGAAGGGCCTGGCGGACCGGTACGAGGAGGACAAGATCGGCCTGTCCCTCCCGTCGACCCGCGTGGACGCCTTCAACGTGGACCTGGCGAACGAACTGACGCGCAACGGCCGCCGCTCGGGCCTGACCTTCGCTCCTGAGGGCGGCTCGGAGCGGATGCGCAAGGTCATCAACAAGATGGTCTCGGAAGAGGACCTGATCAGGACGGTTTCCACGGCGTACGGCAACGGCTGGCGCCAGGTGAAGCTGTACTTCATGTGCGGCCTGCCGACGGAGGCCGACGAGGACGTCCTCCAGATCGCCGACATGGCGACCCGGGTGATCGCCGAGGGCCGCAAGGTCTCCGGCCAGAACGACATCCGCTGCACGGTCTCGATCGGCGGCTTCGTCCCCAAGCCCCACACCCCCTTCCAGTGGGCCCCGCAGCTCTCCGCCGAGGAGACGGACGCCCGCCTCCAGAAGCTCCGCGACAAGATCCGCGGCGACAAGAAGTACGGCCGCTCGATCGGCTTCCGCTACCACGACGGCAAGCCGGGCATCGTGGAAGGCCTCCTGTCCCGCGGCGACCGCCGGATCGGCGCCGTGATCCGCGCGGTCTACGAGGACGGCGGCCGCTTCGACGGCTGGCGCGAGCACTTCTCCTACGACCGCTGGATGGCCTGCGCCGACAAGACCCTCCCCGCCTTCGGCGTCGACGTCGACTGGTACACCACCCGCGAGAAGACCTACGAGGAAGTCCTCCCCTGGGACCACCTCGACTCCGGCCTCGACAAGGACTGGCTCTGGGAGGACTGGCAGGACGCCCTCGACGAGACGGAGGTCGAGGACTGCCGGTGGACGCCTTGCTTTGACTGCGGGGTTTGTCCGCAGATGGATACGGCCATTCAGATCGGGCCTACGGGGAAGAAGTTGCTGCCTCTTGCGGTCAAGAACGCGGGTCCGGCGCCGGCTTCGAGTGGGCACTCGCACTGAGGTGAGTGAGGCGTTGCGGCGCATTGTGGGTGCCCTCGGGGACGGCAGCGAGGAGGAGACGGCTGCTGTCCTGAGGGCGCTCGGTGTGGAGAGTGGGCGGCGGGCGATTGTGCGGGAGGCGGCGAGAACGCCTCTGCCGCCCCCTGGAGGCTCGATGGCCGTCCATTCCGAGGTGGAGTGGGTCTGAGGGGTTTGCGAGCCCCAGGAGAGCCCCGTGCTCGGCGGCTGTCGCCTGAGTGGCTGCTCTCGGTTCGCGACGGGCCTCATGGCTTCCTAGCGTGGCGATATCCGCTACCGAGGAGGCGCCATGTCAGCGAGCGAGCCGCCTGGGGGTAATCCGCGGTGGGGAAGTCTGGGTCAGGCCTCTTCCCCTCCCGGGCAGTGGACATCGCCTCCTGGGCCACCCCAGAAGAAGCGACGGGGGCGTGGCTGTCTCTGGGGATGTGCCGGTGCCCTGGCCGCAGTAGTCGTGATCGTCATCATCGCGCTGGTGATCGCGGCGGGGGACAAGAACGAGAGCACCACCTCTGCGCCCAGCGCGACGCCCACTGCGAAGACGCGGCAGGGACAGAAACGGGAACCCGCAGAGGAACGGACTGACCTCATCAGCTTCCAGCTCGACGACCGCTCGCAAGCCGGCTTCAGCAACATCTGGCTCGTCTGGACGATCAAGAACACCAGCAGCGAGAAGTCCAACTACTCCTGGGACTGGGAGGCGGTCGACGTCGACGGCACTCGTGTGGATGACGGTTCGCAGTGGGAGACCAACGTGCAACCCGGCCAGACGGCTCGGGGCGAGTTCCCCACGACGCTCAAGAGCGCGAAGGGCATCAAGCTCAACGTCACCAGCTTTAACCGGAGTGCCAGCTATTGAACTGAACAGGCTTGTGGAGGCCGGGGCGACCCGGTGCGGGTACCCGGCCTGAGTCAGGTGGAACGTCATCCGTGACAGCTGTCGTCGGCCCATGTGGCTTCGTCTAACGAGAGGGGCTTGGGGTGGGTGTTTACGGCTGAGGAGACCACTGTGCCCGTACCGACGTCACTCCTCGCTTGCAGCGAGGGTGCTTGGATCATCCTCTGGCGGGTTGAATGTCTGATAAATGCCAATTCCTGACAGGATGAGGGCTAGTCCGAGGAAGACGGAGAAGATCGTCCACGACCACCACGTGTCCACGACGGCAAGTCCCCAGAGGATTGGGGCTGTCACTGAGAGAATGATGATCACGGCACCAAGGCTGCCCCAGTTGCGTTGCTTGACCAGATCCCGAGATTGACGTGCAGCAGCGGCGAGTAGCTGGTGCCGGGTGAGAGTCTCTAGAAGATCAATTTCCTCCGTCCAGCCGTCAGGTGTCTCCCTGAGGTGCTTGAGGAGTTCAATGTTGCTCGCGAGGTCAGCGTTCATGCGAGCAACCCGGCGGTTCTGGGCGGCCGTCGTTACCAGCGGGCCGAAGACGGCGGCAACCGTTACCCCGACCCCACCAAGTACCGGTGCGAGCAATGCTGACAACTTGTCTCCTCGACTGTATGCAGGGCGTCGAGGCGTATCGTCGCACCCCGGTCTGACAGTGGAGCGACTTCAGTGCCAGAAGTAGTCGAGCCACATCCCAGCCAAGACGGGCGGGTCCTACGGGCCATCGGCGTGCATGAGGGTGTGGACCGAAGTGTCAACGGCCACTCAGTTCTCCCCGGAGGCGGCCAGTAATTCTCCCCACTGGCGGCCAGCAGTTCTTCCCCAACCGCGGCCAGATATCTCCCCGCTGTTGGTGGGTGGATCAGCGCAAGGGGATC
>NZ_JAAGLY010000089.1 GCF_010548375.1 Streptomyces sp. SID13726 | reverse complement strand
TCGAGGCCGCCGTCGCCGCGCTCGACGCCGACCCGGCGCGCACGCTGCACGGCACCGACGCCCTGAGGTCCTGGATGCAGGAGACGTCGGACGCCGCGATCACCGCGCTGAACGGCGTCCACTTCGACGTCCCGACGCCGGTGCTCGACCTCGAGTGCATGATCGCGCCGACCCAGACGGGCGGGATCTACTACACGCCGCCGAGCGACGACTTCTCCCGGCCCGGCCGCATGTGGTGGTCGGTGCCGTCGGACGTCACGGAGTTCAACACGTGGCGCGAGAAGACGACGGTCTACCACGAGGGCGTCCCCGGCCACCACCTGCAGTGCGGCCAGGCCGTGTACGCGCGCGCGACGCTCAACACGTGGCGCCGGCTCGCGTGCTGGGTGTCGGGCCACGGCGAGGGCTGGGCCCTGTACGCGGAGCGTCTCATGGCGGACCTCGGGTTCCTCGACGACGACGGCGACCGCCTCGGCATGCTCGACGCGCAGCGCATGCGCGCGGCGCGCGTCGTGCTCGACATCGGCGTGCACCTCGGCCTGCCCGCGCCCGAGCGGTGGAGCGGCGGGACGTGGGACGCCGACAAGGCCCTGACGTTCCTGCGCGCGAACGTCAACATGCCGGACTCGTTCGTGCGCTTCGAGCTCGACCGCTACCTCGGGTGGCCGGGCCAGGCGCCGTCGTACAAGGTCGGGCAGCGCCTGTGGGAGGCCACGCGCTACGACGCGCGCGCGGCGGCCAACGCGCGCGGCGACGCGATCCTCGCCGCGGCGT
>NZ_JAAGLY010000898.1 GCF_010548375.1 Streptomyces sp. SID13726 | reverse complement strand
GAGATCGCCCCGGACTTTCCCGCGATCCGTTTCGTGCCGCACATGCTGATCGGCGCCTTCATCGCCTTGCCGCTGATGGAGGACCGGTCCGTGGACCAGGCGTTCCTTGCCGACTTCATCGACTCCGTGGTCTTCCCCGCCCTCGGCGTCTGAGTCCCCGCGACTCGTTCCTGCTGCTCCTGACACGCCGCTCTCGTCGTCGGGCCGGCTATCCACGCCCTGATCCGTCCCGGATCCACCACGACCTGAACGGGAGAACCGCCTCCGTGGCTACCTTCCTCTACCGACTCGGCAGGGGCGCCTTCCGGCGCCGAGGCCTCGTCGCCCTGCTCTGGGTGGCACTGCTCTTCGCCGCCGGCTTCGGCGCGGCGACGGTGTCCG
>NZ_JAAGLY010000897.1 GCF_010548375.1 Streptomyces sp. SID13726 | reverse complement strand
GGCACGGAGGCGCGGGGGGTGGCCCGCTACGCGCTGGCGGTGCTGATCGGGATGTCCCAGCAGTCGCGCGACGGCGCGAGCCGGGAGGAACTGGAAGCGGTGGCGGAACTGGCGATGGGGGCCTGGCCGCGGTAGCCGGCGGGAGGGGGAAAGGTCCCGGGGAATCGCGCCGCGGGGAGTCGCATTCCTCTGGGCCACGGTGCCGGGTCGGGACCCTCAACCCGTCCGGCACCGCAGCCCGGAGTACTTACGGCCGACCGGGTGTGCGGTTCCCGGCGGCCGGTGGGAGGTGCCCGCGCGGTCAGGGCAGAGCGCGCGGCTTACCTCGATCCGTCCTCCTGTGCGGGGAGGGCGGAAGCATAGGGCAATTGTGGACTAGAC
>NZ_JAAGLY010000896.1 GCF_010548375.1 Streptomyces sp. SID13726 | reverse complement strand
AGATTCTCGCTCTCGGTGTCGAACTCGCGGAGACGGGAGGTGAGTGCGGCGATCTGGTCCCGAAGCCGTCCGGCTTGCTCGCAGACTTCGTTCTCGCGGACCTCGACGTAGGCCAGTACGGCCTCGACCTGAGGGATGTCACTCACGCGGCCCTCCAGGAGGGGAGGGTGATGCCGGTGAGGCGGCGGGCCATGACCGACGTCATAGCCCAGAACACACGCGAGCGGGAGGAGGCGAGCCGGTGTTCGTAGTCACGCACGAGACGGCGGTAGAACATCAAGATCCCGTTCGTCTGCTCCACGATCCACCGCTTGGCCTGCGGGACGAACCCCTTCTCGGCCGGGTTGCGCTCGCCGATCTTGACATCGATGCCACGGAGCA
>NZ_JAAGLY010000895.1 GCF_010548375.1 Streptomyces sp. SID13726 | reverse complement strand
ACTTCCCGGTCGTGAAGTGCTTGACGAGGCCGCGCACCGCGACGGCGAGATCGCCGCGTGCAGTGTCGGTCATGTCCCCTCCGCGGGTGGTCGTTCGCCGGAGCCGACGAGCCGCCCGGCTCCCCGGGCCACCCACCCACCGACCGTCGGGGCCGGCAGAACTCATCGGTCGTGCACGCCTTCTATCCTGCGCCGCGCGGAGTGTGGTTGCGCGAAGTAGAGCCTCCGGTCGCGAGGTAGAACGCGCAGAGCTCTACCTCGCGACGTGACGTTCTACCTCGGCGAAGGCACCAGGCGGCAGTGCGGTCAGTCGGCGAGCGGGACGAGGTCGAGCTCCTGGAACTCCGCGACCTCGGGGACCCAGCGGTCGGCGACGAAGCCG
>NZ_JAAGLY010000894.1 GCF_010548375.1 Streptomyces sp. SID13726 | reverse complement strand
GTGGATGTCACCGCCCACCGAGGCGTACAGGAAGCGGCTGAACTCCGGCGAGGGGACCTCCGCCCGCCGGACGCTGATCTCAGACCCTGGGACGGCCGCCCGGACCAGATCCTGCGGCGAGGCCATTTCCAGGGACCACGTGGTGAGTGTGAGGGTGCTCATGCAGGTCAGGGAATCACGCCGGCCCCCGCCCGGCCCAGCCGGGCCCTGATCACCGCCGGAGCCGTGGAGTGCGGCAGCAGCGCGGCCGGGTTCGAGGGGCGGATCAGCTCCACCTCCACGTCCTGCGCGAAGCGGTACGGGCGGTGGGCGAGCACGCCGCCGAGGTTGCGGCGGACCCGGGAGCTCTCCGCGCGGACCGTCACCGTCCGCGTCGGGTCCC
>NZ_JAAGLY010000893.1 GCF_010548375.1 Streptomyces sp. SID13726 | reverse complement strand
AGGTGGCCGACCTCGCCGACCGTGAGGCGTGGGCCGACGCCGGCTACACCGCCCCGGCGGGCGAGGACGCGGCCATCATGCCCGAACGCCTGGGCACCGTGATCGCCTCCGGCATCGGCGGCGTCACCACCCTGCTCGACCAGTACGACGTACTGAAGGAAAAGGGTGTGCGCCGGGTCTCCCCGCACACCGTCCCCATGCTCATGCCGAACGGCCCGTCGGCCAACGTCGGCCTGGAGGTCAACGCCCAGGCGGGCGTGCACACTCCGGTCAGCGCGTGCGCCTCGGGCGCCGAGGCCATCGGCTACGCCGTCGAGATGATCCGCACCGGCCGCGCCGACGTGGTCGTCGCGGGCGGCACGGAGGCGGCGATCCACCCGCT
>NZ_JAAGLY010000892.1 GCF_010548375.1 Streptomyces sp. SID13726 | reverse complement strand
TACGTGCGCGCGGTTCAGGCATCGCAGCGCCCCCGACTCCTCACTGCTCAGCAGGCCGAGATCCTTCAGGTCGGGAAACCGTGGGCTCATCCGCTCCCCCTTCGCCTCAGCTGGGCGGCGGGAGGAGTTCGACCCGCCCGCGTGCCCAGGCTGGAAACGGTCACTCCCGCACAACCATCCAGCGAAGGACGCAATACCCAGATATCGGGACGGTGACGCCCGATGCGGTCGGCTGTGCGCCGATGGCCATAGGGGTGGCGGTGCTCGGACCTCCCTGCGCGCGGGACGACGGCCGCCTGGGCCAGCCGTGTCGGCGGCCATGCGCGAAGACGGCCCGCCGGCGGACGCTGCCCGCAAGAGGCGTCCGATAACCGCACGTGGC
>NZ_JAAGLY010000891.1 GCF_010548375.1 Streptomyces sp. SID13726 | reverse complement strand
ACACGCCCTCCTTGTCGTTGAGGATCTCGAGGCGCTGGGTGGCGCCCTCGTCGCGGCTGTCGAAGATGAACCGGTGCGCGTTGACGATCGCGGCGGGGCCGAAGTACTGGCCGTCGGTCCAGAACACCGGGCACGACGACGTGCAGGCCGCGCACAGGATGCACTTGGTGGTGTCGTCGAAGCGCTCGCGCTGCTCGGCGGACTGGAGGCGCTCCTTGCTGGGCTCGTTCCCGGACGTGATGAGGAACGGCATGATCTCGCGGTAGGACGCGAAGAATGGCTCCATGTCCACGACGAGGTCCTTGACCACGGGCAGGCCCTTGATGGGCTCGACCGTGATGGGCTTGTCCGGGTTGACGTCCTTGAGCAGCGTCTTGCACGC
>NZ_JAAGLY010000890.1 GCF_010548375.1 Streptomyces sp. SID13726 | reverse complement strand
ACCGAGCGTGAACTGGCCGTCGATCCGGACCTGGTCGCGGCCGTCCCGGGCGCCCTGGCCGCCGAGCGTTCCGCCCTCGCGCAGCTGTGCCGCTCCCCCGGTTTCACCCGGGCCGTCGCGCTCACCAGTGCCGATCTGTTGCGCGCGGTGTCCCGGGCCGCCCGGGACGAAGGCGGGCGCAGGGCCCGCAAGGAGGAGCCCTCGGTACTGCGGCACGCCCTGCGTGCCAGTACGAAGACCAGCCCGCTGTCCTGGTTCACCGCCGTGGGATGGTCCGGCGCGCAACCGGTACGGACACCGCCAGTGCTCCCGCCGCTGCGGTCCGTGGTGCGGGAACACCGGACGCTCGTCGAGGCGCTCGCCTGCGCCCTGCTGGACGAAC
>NZ_JAAGLY010000889.1 GCF_010548375.1 Streptomyces sp. SID13726 | reverse complement strand
CGATGTGCGCGTGTCCGACGGCGCTGATCCGGTGGGCGGAGGCGCGGGCGGGCGCGGCGAGCACTCCGGTCAGGCGCGCGCGGGCGGCGGCGGCCGTCCCGGGGACGTCGCCGAGGTCCACCGCGTCGAGGGCCGCGTCGACCGCGCGCAGGATCTCGTACCGCCGCGCGTCGGCCTCGCCGAGCTGCGTCATCAGGTCGTGGAGGACCTCGAGGTCCTGTACGAGTTCCCAGACCTCGGTCTCGAAGACGGCGAGGTCCATCCGGGCGAGCCGGTAGAGCGGCTGGTCGCCGCTGGTCTGCCGGTCCCCCTCGTACGTCGCCGCGTGGTCGACCAGGACCGGGTTCGAGGCGGCCTCCACGTACCACTCGACCTGTTCGCC
>NZ_JAAGLY010000088.1 GCF_010548375.1 Streptomyces sp. SID13726 | reverse complement strand
AGGTCCACCTGGTCGGCTCCTCGTACGGCGGCTGGCTGGTCATCAACCAGGTCCACCGCAGGCCCGAACGCCTGGCTTCGGTCACCGCCCTCGACCCGGGCGGTCTGGAGAAGGTCGGCCTGCGCTTCTTCGTCTGGATCTTCGCCAGCCTCTTCGCCACCTACGCCCCCAAGGCGTGGCGCCCCCGTCTCGCCAAGTGGCTGGAACAGCCGGTGATCGTCGTTCCCGAGCTCCGCGCGATGATCCAGGCGAGCGTGAAGGCCTTTCGGATCCGCCGCCCGGCGCCGTTGCCGCTGTCGGACGCGGAACTGGGCTCCATCCGGACGCCGTTCTACCTGATCATGGGCAAGCGCAGCCTGCTCGTACACCCCAAGCGGCAGGTGGAACGCGTACCGCGCCTCATCCCCGGCGCCCGTGCCGAGATCGTCGCCGCGACCGGCCACGGTCCGCAGATCGACCACCCCGACCTGGTCAACGCCCGGATGCTGAGCTTCATGGAGGACATCGACTCCCCCGACCCGGCGGCGGCACGCGGCACCGCGAACGCGTAGCCGCGAGGCCGAGACGCGAACTGTCCAACAGCGCATAACCCAAGCTCGACGGGTACCGGTTGCTCGTGTTCACTCTGGACGGTCCGGGTGGGCGCGTGCAGCTCCAGACCCACCGCGGCGCCCCGGTCCAGGACGCGTTCCCCGGCCTCGTCACGGCGGTTGCGCAGCCACCGGTCGGCCTGGTCCTCGGTGGCGAAGTCCTCGCCTGGGACGGGGAGGCCGGCG
>NZ_JAAGLY010000888.1 GCF_010548375.1 Streptomyces sp. SID13726 | reverse complement strand
TCGTCGACGCCGTGCCGGCGGTCACCGGTCCCCTCGTCGGCCTGGGGGACCGGGTCGAGGCGGGCGACGCGGTGCTGGAGGGCTCGCAGCCCGTGGAGGCGCTGACCGTGGCCCCGATCGCCGAGGGCGGCGGTCTCGGCCGGCTCGCCCGAGAGCCGGTCGTGCTGCGCCTGGGCGAGGTCGAGGTACCGATGTCGAGCACGGCGCCCCAGGGCGCCGAGCTGGACGGCGTCGTGGCGGCGCTCGAGGAGGCCGCGGCCGCGGGCACGCTCGAGCGGATCGCGGACGAGTCGACGTCGACGGTGCGCTACCGGGGCGCGATCCTCGCGCTCCAGGACCCGGCGGAGCGCGGTGCCGTCCCCTCGACGGCCGTGCGCGTGGA
>NZ_JAAGLY010000887.1 GCF_010548375.1 Streptomyces sp. SID13726 | reverse complement strand
TTCGCCAGGGAGGTCTTCGCCCGGCTGGACGTCTACGGGCCGGAGGTGCTCGACGCCTGGTACCGGCTGTTCCACGACTCGGACGCGAGCGCGTTCCCGGTGCTGATGGCGGCGGCGGAGCGCGGCGATGCCTGAGGCCTCCGCACCGTCGGAACGGGCCCGGCAGGACCTGCTGAGCCGCACCGCGCTGGGGGTGTTCGGCCTGAACGGCCGGTTCCTCGCGCTCTCCGAGGAGCTGGCCGGGCCGGCCGGACTGACCGCGGCCTGGTGGCAGGTGCTGGGAGCGGTGCTCCGGGAGCCGCTGCCGGTGGCGGGGATCGCCCGGACCATGGGGATCACGCGGCAGAGCGTCCAGCGCATCGCGGACCTGCTGGTGGGGAAG
>NZ_JAAGLY010000886.1 GCF_010548375.1 Streptomyces sp. SID13726 | reverse complement strand
AGGTCCAGTGCCTTGACCTGCTCGGGCGTCAGCGGCGGCACGTGCGCGTGCCGGTGCCCGATCTCGATGTAGTCCCGCAGGTAGTATATGCGCTCCCGGCCGTCCTTGAACTCCAGGACGGGGCGCTCGGAAGTGAGCGGCACCCCCGGCGTGTCGTCCCGGGTGTCGAAGTGGACCGGCAGCCGCAGCGCCGCGAGCTCCTCGGGATGGCCCCGGAGGATCTCCAGCAGATCGCTGACGTGCACCGTGACGAGCGCCCCGCCGCTGGAGGCCTGCCGGACGCAGAACAGCGTGAAAATGTCCGGAAGCCGCCCCGGCCGGTGCGCCGCGTCCGTGTGCAGGCTCCCGCCCTGCCTGCTGTCCGAGTAGCGGCCGGTCGCGC
>NZ_JAAGLY010000885.1 GCF_010548375.1 Streptomyces sp. SID13726 | reverse complement strand
CTCCTCGCCGCCCTCGGGCGGCACCACGCGGCGGCGCTCGGCGCGGGCCCGCTCCAGCAGCTCGTGCTCGAACATCATCGGCGTGACCCGCTCGGAGCGGGCCACCGACAGCAGCCCGCGCAGCTCGGCGGTGTCCACGTGCCGCTCGAACAGGCCGAGCGCGGTCTCCAGCTTGCGCGGGGTCGCGGAGTTCAACCGGCTCTGCAGCGAGAAGAGTTCGGCGGCGGTCGGGAAGCTGTTGCCGGCCACCGAGACCACCGGCGTGCCCGGCGCGAGCTTCGAGGCCAGCGTCAGGATGTCCGCGGTCGGGCGCTCGTTGAGCGTCAGCAGCACACCGGCGATCGGCGGGGTGCCGGAGGTGTACCCGGCGAGCGCGCCGATGA
>NZ_JAAGLY010000884.1 GCF_010548375.1 Streptomyces sp. SID13726 | reverse complement strand
CGAAGGTGAAGCCCTGCTCGAAGCGGTATCTGCGGCGCACGTCCACCGGGTCGATGCCGTTGATGGCGGCCTTGGCCAGCCGGATGAGGTAGCCGTCCTTCTTCGCGATCTCGGCGGCCAGCTCCAGGGCGGCCGCCCGCAGTTCGCCCCGGGGGACCACCTTCCACACCGAGCCGTGCGCGTGCAGTTCGGCGGCGGTCGCCGTGCGGGAGGTGTAGTAGAGGGTCCGCATCAGGT
This sequence comes from Streptomyces sp. SID13726, assembly GCF_010548375.1. Lineage (GTDB taxonomy): Bacteria > Actinomycetota > Actinomycetes > Streptomycetales > Streptomycetaceae > Streptomyces. The sequence continues at coordinate 146 of NZ_JAAGLY010000884.1, read as the reverse complement.
GCTGCGGGACGAGCCGGGCCAGGTGGGTGGCGGCTCCCAGTGCGCCCCGGTCGAGCTCGGGGAGCCCGAAGGTCGCGTCCTCGCTGGCCACGATCGCGTCGGCGTTGCCGACGAGGCCGATGCCGCCGCCCAGGCAGAACCCGTGC
>NZ_JAAGLY010000883.1 GCF_010548375.1 Streptomyces sp. SID13726 | reverse complement strand
CCTCCCCCACCAGGAGGACGAGGGCGCGCTCCATCGCCGTCGGCTGCAGCTTGCCGACCTGGTGCCCGTGCGGGTGGTCGAAGAACGCGAGCAGGCACAGCAGGAGCGTGATGACGAGCGTGACGCTGCCCATGAGCAGGCCCTGCGTCGCGGCACGCTCCGCGGAGTCGGCGAAGAAGAGCAGGAAGACGAAGACGGTCGCGGAGACGACGAAGAGGACGAGCCACAGCGGCAGCGGGATCAGGCCCTCCGCGCCGTGCACGCGGGACTGGCGGGCGTCCTCGCGGGCCGCGGTCTGGTCCATCCACCGGTCGTAGGCGGACTGCTGGGTGTCCGACGCGGGCACGACGTCGCGCACCGTCCGGTAGAGCGCGACCCCCCAC
>NZ_JAAGLY010000882.1 GCF_010548375.1 Streptomyces sp. SID13726 | reverse complement strand
GCCCGCTCTGCTCGGTGATGAGCACGCTCGTGGGCGCGGCAGCGGCTGCCGGCCGCCCGGGCGAGCCGGTCGCCGAGGGTGAGACGGCGCCGTCGGCCCCGATGGCCCCACCGCTGGCGGACGGCGAGCCGGACGCGGAGGCGGGGGAGGGGGCGTCGGATGCGAAGGGCGTGGCGGGCCTGGCGGGAGCGCCGTGAGGAACGAGCGGCGCGGATGGTAGCCCGAGCACCGACGCCCCCTCCGCCGCCGAACCCGACCCAGAGACCGACGCACCCGACCCGGGAACCGATCCCGAAGCCGCCTCGCGAAGAGCAGCGCCCACCGCGCCCTTGACCGCCGCGCGGACCGCCGCCTGGTTCTGCGCGGCGAGACGACGCTGGAGC
>NZ_JAAGLY010000881.1 GCF_010548375.1 Streptomyces sp. SID13726 | reverse complement strand
GCCGTGCTGCGCAACGCCGCCGAGCGCGCAGGGATCGACCACCCGGAGCGGATCTCGCCGCACACGCTGCGGCACTCGTTCGCGACGCACCTCCTCGCGGGCGGCGCCGACGTGCGCGTGGTCCAGGAGCTCCTGGGGCACGCGTCGGTGACGACGACCCAGATCTACACCCTCGTCACGCCGGACACGCTGCGCGAGGTGTACGCCGCCGCGCACCCTCGCGCGCTGGGCTGACCGGGCCGCTCGCCGGCCGTCCGACGACCGGACGCCGGGAACGCGGCGCGCGGGCGCGTGCGCACGAGCGGCAGCGAGGTCCTGCGATACCGTGGCGGACGTGAGCAGCCAGGCCGAGACCCAGCCCGAGACGCGCGGCGCGCAGAGCT
>NZ_JAAGLY010000880.1 GCF_010548375.1 Streptomyces sp. SID13726 | reverse complement strand
AGGGCGCCGTGACACCCAAACCCCTAGGTAAACCCGCTGTCACGCGGCCTGACACCTGCCGTCTGACACCCCTGACAGTTCTGCCTGACACCTCACCCACCGGGCCCGCGCCACCCACCATGGCGCGGTCCCGCCCCATGCCTCGGGAGGCATCTCCATGCCGTACGAGCCCGCCATCCGCCACCCGGAACCGATCACCCCCGACCTGCCCACGACGCTCGTATCGGGGGCGCTCCTCCCGGCCGTACCGGCCGGAGCGGATGTCCGACTGGTGACCCTGCCGGACGGAACCCGCACCCTCGCCTACACCCACCCCACCCCGATCGAACCGGCCCCCGCCCCGGCACCCCGCACAACACCCCCGTCGGCTACCTCCCCGACGG
>NZ_JAAGLY010000879.1 GCF_010548375.1 Streptomyces sp. SID13726 | reverse complement strand
TTCGTCACGGCCTTCTTCCAGTTCCGGTAGAGGCGCTCGCGCTCGGAGTCGTCCATCGACGGGCTCCACCGCTTGTCCTCGGCCCAGTTGTCGATGACGTCCTGCTCGCCCTGCCAGAACCCGACGGCGATGCCGGCGGCGTAGGCGGCGCCGAGCGCGGTGGTCTCCGCGACCTTGGGGCGCACGACGTCGACGCCGAGCTGGTCGGCCTGGAACTGCATGAGCAGCTCGTTGGCGACCATGCCGCCGTCGACGCGCAGCTCGGTGAGGTCGACGCCGGAGTCGGCGTTCATGGCGTCGAGCACCTCGCGCGTCTGGAAGGCCGTGGCCTCCAGCGCGGCGCGCGCGATGTGGTTGCGGTTGACGTACCGGGTGAGGCCGAC
>NZ_JAAGLY010000087.1 GCF_010548375.1 Streptomyces sp. SID13726 | reverse complement strand
CGGTTTCGCGGCGGCCCTGCCGCTCCTCATCAAGACGACCTTCCCGGCGTATCCGGTGGCGACGTACGCCTGGATGGGCCCGGCGCTGGGCGCCCTCGCCCGCTGGGCGGGCGGCTGGATCGCCGACAAGCTGGGCGGCGCGCGGGTGACGATCCTGTCGTTCGCGGGCATGGCCGGCTCGATCATCGGGGTGATCACCTTCCTCCCCTCCGGCTCCGACCAGGGCTCCTTCCACGGCTTCTTCTTCTGCTTCCTGTCGGCGTTCTTCTTCTCGGGGATCGGCAACGGCTCGACGTTCCGCCAGATACCGGTCATCTTCCGGAGCCAGCACCTGAAGGGCCTGACGGAGGGGACCCCGCAGTACGCGGCCGCGCTGAAGCAGGCGGAGATCGCGTCGGGCGCGGTCACCGGTTTCACGGCGGCGATCGCGGCGTACGGGTTCTTCTTCATCCCGGCGATGTTCGCCAACTTCGCGGTGACCAGCGCGATGTGGGGCTTCGTGGGCTTCTACGCCAGCTGCGTGGTGGTGGCCTGGTGGTTCTACGCCCGCAAGGGGGCGGAGGCCCCGAGCTAAGGGCCCGGCATCGCGAACGCCGGCGGGGCCGGACCATCCGGCCCCGCCGGCGTTCCCACATATTTGTGAATCCATTCACAAGCGAACGAAGGCCTTTCGGTCCGGGGAAACCGGCAGGTCAGTGGGGGTGTGGCGGTCGAGCCTCCGCGCGTGGCGGGACCTTCGGGCCGCAGGTCGGGACCAACGCGGCAGCAAATGATCGATCA
>NZ_JAAGLY010000878.1 GCF_010548375.1 Streptomyces sp. SID13726 | reverse complement strand
GCCAAGAACGCCCCGATCCGCCTCGCGTTCGGACTGGGCCAGGAGCTGGCGGAGTACGGGGGCGCGGCGGTCGCGGTCACGCCGGGATTCCTGCGCTCGGAACAGATGCTCACCCACTTCGGCGTCGCCGAGTACAACTGGCGCGACGCGATCGCCCTGGAACCGACCTTCGCCATCGCCGAGTCCCCGCAGTACCTGGCCCGGACGGTCGCGGCGCTGGCGGCCGACCCGGACCGCGCCCGGCGGTGGAACGGCAAGTCCACCTCCAGCGGTGAACTCGCCGAGGTCTACGCGGTGACGGACACGGACGGCAGCAGGCCGAACGCCTTGGCGTACTTCGAGGACGTCGTCTACGGCGGGAAGGAAGGATCCCCCGAGGACTA
>NZ_JAAGLY010000877.1 GCF_010548375.1 Streptomyces sp. SID13726 | reverse complement strand
ATGCACGACTCGTTGACGCCATCGGCGCGCTGCGTCAGCACGTGTTTCGCGCCGAGCGCCATCAACCGTGCGCATTCGGCCTCGAGTGTGGCCAGGCGCTCGTCACCCACGAGGCCGGTGCCGACCCGCACATCGAGATGCACGCGGTTCTTGGCGACCTTGCCTTCGGGAACGCGCTGGAAGTACATGCGCGGACCCGCACCCGAGGGATCCATGCAGACGAAGGCCGCGCCCTGACTCTCGGGCGGCAGCGAGCCGTTGTACTCGTCCCATGTGGCGAAGCCCTCCGGCGGCGGCGGTACGACGTACCCCAGCAACTCGCACCAGAAGCGGGCGAGGCGCTCGGGTTCGGCGCAGTCGAAGGTGACTTGGAACTGCTTGATC
>NZ_JAAGLY010000876.1 GCF_010548375.1 Streptomyces sp. SID13726 | reverse complement strand
ATCCACTTCGGTACGGAGTCTGCTCTGTTGTCGGGGTAGTCAAGGTAGACGCTGTACTGGACGGTCTGCCCGGGGACGTTGTTGGCCGAGTCCCCGAGGACCGCGTTGTAGACCCTCTGTTCGTCATCCCGCATGTCGGGGGAGTTGGTGCGGTCCTGGGTGATCGTGAAGAGATTGTCCAGAATGTCGCCGGAGCCTCCAGCATCCGCGCGAGCATGTGGCCGCGGCCCTGATTGTGGTCGGTGCCGTGGACGAAGCCGGGCGGCCGAAGAGAGTCGGAGCAGGCGTACCACCCGGCCGAGCGCGTCACGCTCGAAGCTGAGGCTCTGGCCGACCGCGTTGGTTCGCCGGATCAGGCGGCCGACGGCATCATGCTCGTACGTC
>NZ_JAAGLY010000875.1 GCF_010548375.1 Streptomyces sp. SID13726 | reverse complement strand
GTTCTGCGGGGTGACGGTGCTGGAGAGCGAGAAGTCCTGGCTGTTGTCGTCCGTGTCCGCGAAGCCGGTGCGGTTGATCGACGCCGGCACGTTGTTGGCCGACGGCGCGGGGCTCATGGCGGTCTCGAACGTGCTCGACGTCCCGTACCCGACGAGGTCCACGACGTTCGCGGCACCCGCGGCGTTCCCCGCGGGCAGCGTGACCGCCGAGGTGGAGCGCACGAGCGCGAGGGTGCCCGTCGTGCCCGACGGGTTGAGGCCCCCGGTCGCGTCCGGCGTCGGCAGCTCCGCGCCGTTCGAGCCGTTGGAGCCGCCCTGCACGAGGAAGTAGCCTCCGGGCGCGACGGTTCCGGTCAGCGGCGTTACGCCGGTGAAGGCTCCCGT
>NZ_JAAGLY010000874.1 GCF_010548375.1 Streptomyces sp. SID13726 | reverse complement strand
CAGGATCGCGTACGCGAGCCGGATCCCTCGACTCCTCACGCCATGCTCTCCTCAGCTCGTGCCGTGCTCGGGCAGCCGTCCGGTCCCGGTCGCGCCGAGTGCGCGACCGGGACCGGGTTCGCTCGGCGCAGCGCTCAGCAGTGGCGCCAGTACGCCTTGTCGATGCGGAACGGGTTGCTGTCCCACGCGCGGGCGGTCGCCCAGCTCCCGCCGCCACGGCACAGCGAGCGCGCGAGGCCCGAGTCGCCCGTCACGCTCGATCCGTGCACGCGCGAGGAGTGGTAGTAGTCCGACCAGTTGTAGCTCGCGGTCAGGCTCGTGACGCCGTAGTCCCAGATCCCGCCACCGGCCGAGACCCGGGTCGCGTACGCAGCGGTCGCACCG
>NZ_JAAGLY010000873.1 GCF_010548375.1 Streptomyces sp. SID13726 | reverse complement strand
AGGGACCTGACCTCGTGGAGCCTGTCCATCGGGATCCCGCTGACCTACCTGCTGGTCAAGTTCGGGGACGGATATGTGTCGAAGCTCGGCGAAATGGCGGCCGAGGCGAGTGTCGAGTCCGCCGCCACCGCCGGCCGACGACTCCACGGATGGCTCCAGCAGCTACGCCTCACACGCGCAGACCGTGAGATCACGCTGGTCGTGGAGGATCCCGAAACGGAGGTGACGGTAGAGATCCCTGCCGCCCTCCCGCCGGAGGCGTGCGAGGCGCTGTGGCAGGTCGATCCCGACCGCGACGGCGGGGAAGCCCGCTACCTGACCTGGACGTCCGACAGCGGCTGGACCGCCCCCTTCTGAAACTCCGGGGCTGGTGACCGTGGCGGG
>NZ_JAAGLY010000872.1 GCF_010548375.1 Streptomyces sp. SID13726 | reverse complement strand
CGTGGTCGTCGCGAACGACCCGATCACCGGCCAGGGCTCGAACTCGGCGTCCAAGTGCGCGGCCTCCTACCTGTCGTCGATCCTGATGCACGGGGACAAGCCGTTCGACGAGGCGTGGATGAAGGCCACCTTCGACAAGTTCTGGTTCACGACGGGCAAGCCGGTGACCCAGTGGACCAACGCGATGCTGGGCGTACCGCCGGAGCACGTGCTGAACCTGATCGGGGCGGCCGGGGAGCTCCAGCCGGTGGCGGATCGTTTCGCCAACGGCTTCGACAACCCGGCCGACTTCGACGCGTACTTCTACGACCCCGAAGACGCGCAGGACTACTTGGACGAGGTCGCGTCCGCGGCCGGCTCCTCGGCCGGGTCCGGAGCCTCCGC
>NZ_JAAGLY010000871.1 GCF_010548375.1 Streptomyces sp. SID13726 | reverse complement strand
TCCCCGATCCACAGGTCCATCACCCGGCCGCCCGGGTTCGCGGCCAGCTCCTCGGCCATGCGGGCGCCGGCGCGCTCGTACAGCTCGGGCAGCGGGGCGCCGCCCAGGGTCTCCTTGGCCGCCTCGGCGATCTTCCCGGCGAGCGACGCGGTCGCGAAGGGCCACTCGACGGCCGTCAGTTCCGGTACGGCGGCCGGGGGCCGGGCCAGCCCGGCGGCCAGCGAGTGCGCGATCCAGGCGATGTGCGCGGCGAGTTCGGCGACGCTCCACTCCCCGACCCCACTGGGCCGCGCGAGCTGTTCCTCGCCCAACTCCCGTACGGCATCGCCCACATGCCCGAACTGCGCGGCGACCGCGGCCCGGATCTTCACGGCGTCGTAGGTA
>NZ_JAAGLY010000870.1 GCF_010548375.1 Streptomyces sp. SID13726 | reverse complement strand
GGATCTTGTTGACGACCAGGGGGGAGAGCGTCTCGCCCTCGACGTCCTCGGCGATGATCAGCAGCGGCTTCGAGGCGCCGGCCTGGATGACCTTCTCGAGCAGCGGCAGGAGGTCCTGGATGGAGGAGATCTTGCCCTGGTTGATCAGGATGTACGGGTCGTCGAGGACGGCCTCCATACGCTCCTGGTCGGTGACCATGTACGGCGAGAGGTAGCCCTTGTCGAAGGCCATGCCCTCGGTGAACTCCAGCTCCAGGCCGAAGGCGTTGGACTCCTCGACGGTGATGACACCGTCCTTGCCGACCTTGTCCATCGCCTCGGCGATGAGCTCGCCGACCTGCTGGTCCTGCGCGGGGAGCGCGGCCACGGCGGCGATGTCGGACT
>NZ_JAAGLY010000869.1 GCF_010548375.1 Streptomyces sp. SID13726 | reverse complement strand
CAAGCGCCTGTTCACCGTCACCGTCCTCTCCACGCAGATGTTCCCCGGGATCCTCTTCCTCCTCCCGCTGTTCCTGATCTTCGTGAACATCGGCAACGCCACCGGCATCGCCCTCTACGGCTCCCGCGGCGCGCTGATCCTCACGTACCTGACCTTCTCCCTCCCCTTCTCCATCTGGATGCTCATCGGCTACTTCGACTCGGTGCCCCGCGATCTCGACGAAGCGGCCACCGTCGACGGCTGCGGACCGCTCGGCGCGCTGCTGCGCGTCGTGGTCCCGGCGGCCGTCCCGGGCATCGTCGCCGTCGCCGTGTACGCCTTCATGACCGCCTGGGGCGAGGTGCTCTTCGCCTCCGTCATGACCAACGACACCACCCGCACCCT
>NZ_JAAGLY010000086.1 GCF_010548375.1 Streptomyces sp. SID13726 | reverse complement strand
CGCGCCCCGACGGGACCCCGCACGTGGTGCCGGTGGGCGTCACGTACGACCCGGAGGCCGGCCTGGCCCGGGTGATCAGCAACAAGAACAGCAAGAAGATCCGCAACGTGCTGGCGGCGCAGGGCGCGCAGTCCGGCCCCGCGCGCGTCGCCGTGTGCCAGATGGCGGGGCGGCGCTGGGCGACGCTGGAGGGGCACGCGGTGATCCGTACGGACGAGGCCTCGGTCGCCGAGGCGGTCGCGCGCTACGCGGAGCGGTACGGACGGACGCCGTCGCCCAATCCGGACCGGGTCGTCCTGGAGATCACCCTCGACCGGGCGATGGGCCGGGCCTGAAGGAGAAACAGTTCGGTTTTCACCTTGTCCGGTTCAAGCACTGGACGCGGACATCACAACGGCGCCATCGTGGTCAGGTCCACGATGGCGCCGTTGTGTGGGGGAAGCACCTGGAGCGATCTGCGACGACGGGGGAATCGCTTCAGGCACTGCGGGGGGTGGCGGTGGTGATATCGGGTTCGAAGAGCTGGTGGTCGCGCTGATCAAGGTTGACGAAGACCATTCCGTAGCGCACCTCGCAGCGGACGGGCTGCGGCGCGCCGCGGGGGCGGCGCAGGCAGCGGTACGCCCGGACGTCCTCGTCCTCCTCGCGCGTGATGACGATGGGCTGTCCGAACAGGGTGACCATCAGCGAGTCGCCAGGGTGGGGGATGGCGGTGGCGAGGTCGATGAACTGCCAGCCGGAGCGGTAGGCAGAGGACATTTCGCGACGGAAACCGCGGTCGTCG
>NZ_JAAGLY010000868.1 GCF_010548375.1 Streptomyces sp. SID13726 | reverse complement strand
GCGAAGCCACCGCCGCCCGCCTCCGCGCCCAGGGCCACACCGTGCTCGGCGCCGACCTCGCCTCCGCCGGTGTCCACCTCTTCGACCCGCTGACCGTCCAGGTCAACCACTTCGGCGCGGTGGCCACGCCGGAAGGGCTGCGGCCCCTGCTCGCCGCCGGTACCGACCCGCGCGCCCTCGTCGTCTCGTCGCTCACCGCGGTCCACCCCCATGACCCGGCCATCGCCGACGCCGCCCTCGCCGCCCCCGAACAGATCGCCCCGCTGCTCGACTTCCTCACCTCGCCCGAGAACACCCACGTGACCGGTCAGATCGTCTTCATCGACGGCGGAGCCGACGCCACGCTGCGGGGTGAGGGGGCATGGTGACCCCTACGCCGGGAAA
>NZ_JAAGLY010000867.1 GCF_010548375.1 Streptomyces sp. SID13726 | reverse complement strand
GCGGGCTTCACCGCGAGGACCTGGTTGCCGCCGAGCCGGCCGTGCTCGAAGCCCAGCGCCGAGGCCGCCATGTACAGCCGCCAGACCCGGGCCCGCCCCGGCGAGGTCAGCCGTACGGCCTCCTCCCAGCGGTCCTCCAGCCGCGCCACCCACGCCCGCAGGGTCAGTGCGTAGTGCTCGCGCAGCGCCTCCACGTCGCGGACCTCGAAACCGGCCCGCTCCAGCTCGCCCACGGTCGTGCCCAGCGGGGAGAGTTCCCCGTCGGGGAAGACGTAGGCGTCGATGAACTCGTCGATCCGGTGCGCCTCTTCGTCCGGCTCCGGCGGGCGCGCGATCTGGTGGTTCAGCAGGCGGCCGCCGGGCGCCAGCAGGGCGTCCACGGTG
>NZ_JAAGLY010000866.1 GCF_010548375.1 Streptomyces sp. SID13726 | reverse complement strand
GAGGGCGGCGAGCACGATGATCGACAGCGCGGCGGCCACGCCCAGGTCGTTCTGGCCCTGGAAGGCGATGTTGTAGATGAGCTGGACCACGGTGATCGTGCTGTTGTCCGGACCGCCCTTGGTGAGGATGTAGAACTGGTCGAACGCGAGGAGCGAGCCGGTGACGCACATGATCGTGCACAGCGCGAGCGACGGGCGCAGCAGCGGGAGCGTCACGCGCCCGAACGTCTGCCAGCGGTTCGCGCCGTCCATGCGCGCGGCCTCGTAGACCTCGTGCGGGATCCCCTGCAGCCCCACCATGAGCAGGAGCATGTAGAACCCGGCGAAGCGCCAGACGATGAGGAAGACCGTCGACCACAGCGCCCCCTCGGGCGAGCCGAGGAAA
>NZ_JAAGLY010000865.1 GCF_010548375.1 Streptomyces sp. SID13726 | reverse complement strand
ACCGGGTCGTGTGGAGCCTGCTCTTCTGCCTCGTGCTCCTCGCCGCGACGCGCCAGCTCGGCGGGTTCGTCACCGCGCTGCGCACCCCGCGCACGCTCGGCGTGCTCGCCGTCGCGGCCGTCCTCATCGTCACCAACTGGACCGTCTACGTGTACGGCGTCCTCAGCGGCCACGTTCTCGACGCCGCGCTCGGGTACTTCATCAACCCGCTCGTCACGGTCCTGCTCGCCGTCGCCGTGCTGCGCGAGCGGCTGCGCCCCGCGCAGTGGGCGGCCGTCGGCATCGGCGTCGCCGCCGTCGTCGTCATCAGCACGGGCGCGGGCGGCCTGCCGTGGATCGCGCTCGCGCTCGCGGCCTCGTTCGGCCTCTACGGCCTCGTGAAGAA
>NZ_JAAGLY010000864.1 GCF_010548375.1 Streptomyces sp. SID13726 | reverse complement strand
TGTCCGCCACATCCCGAACCACACCGAGCAGGGAGTCCTTGGACTTGACGTCGACGCCCGCGGTCGGCCTGATCGCCACCAGCACCCGCGGTTTGCGGGCCAGTGCCCGCGCGATGACGACCTTCTGCTGGTTGCCGCCGGACAGGTCGGAGACCGACTGGCCGGGTCCCGAGGTCTTGATGTCCAGCGAGTCGATCATCGACTGCGCGAACTCCCGGGTGCGGGAGGGCAGCACGGTGCCGTACGGGCCGAGCTGGTCCGTGACGGTGAGCGTCGCGTTCTCCGCGACGCTGCGGCCCAGCACCAGCCCCTGCCGGTGCCGGTCCTCCGGCACGTAGCCGATCCCGGCGCCGAGCGCGTGCGGCACGCTCCCCGGCCGTACGGT
>NZ_JAAGLY010000863.1 GCF_010548375.1 Streptomyces sp. SID13726 | reverse complement strand
CGCGACGGCAGCACGTAGTCCGCGCGCAGGTTGCCCGGCGCGGTGTCCGCGAAGTCGGCGATGTCGAGCGCGGGGTCGCCGCGGTGGGTGGCGTTCGCACCGCCCTGGAGCGCGGCCGCCTCGACGGCGCCGTCGGAGCGGGGAGCGGGGTCCTGGACGCGCCGGTGGTCGAGGAGCTGGTCGATCGCCGCGTCGACCGAGTCGCCGTCGAGCGGGTCGGCGTTCTGGTCGCCGAGGACGACGAAGCTCTCGCCCGGGTGCAGCCCGCCGCGGCGGCCGGCGTCGTCGTAGACGTACCGCGACGCCTTGCCGGGCGTCACGTAGTCCGCCCAGAATCGGATCTCGTCGTGGTTGCGCCGCCCGTTGCGGTCCTCGGTGCCGTCGA
>NZ_JAAGLY010000862.1 GCF_010548375.1 Streptomyces sp. SID13726 | reverse complement strand
TGCCGCACGGCAGGGCTGCGGCAGCGCGAGGCGCACGCCTGGTACCGGCTCGCCGACAGCCTGTGCCAGGTCGGGCGGCACGCCGAGGCCGCCCGGCACGCCGCGGACGCGGTCGAGCGCTGCGAGGATCTCGGGGCGCTGCGCGACAAGGCACACGCCCTGACGGTCCTCGGCCGGGCGGGGATCGGACTCGGCCGGACCGACGCCGCGCGCGCCCACCTGGAGCAGGCCCGGTCCCTGTTCATCGCCCTCCAGCTGCCCGACGCGGCCGATGTCGGCTGGATCCTCGACACCCTGGACGCCCGCGTGCCGCTCGGTTGAGCGTCACATGGGCTGCAGAGGGGCGGCACGCGGACTGCAGAGGCGCTGCATACGGGCTGCATAC
>NZ_JAAGLY010000861.1 GCF_010548375.1 Streptomyces sp. SID13726 | reverse complement strand
ACCTCATGGGCTACGTCAACTACTACTGGGGCGCTCAGAAGTGTGTGAGGTGGGATACCTGGGACCATCGAGTGAGCCTGATCAACCTGGGTGACTTCGAGGGAAACGCTCGCCCGTGACCGAACGTGCCAGATCCAGGCGACGTGAGCGTGTCCTGGCGCGAACCGGATGGTGCCAGGCTGCCGGCAACGGAACCGCCGCCTGAGGTTAAACGGCAAGCTGAGCGCCGCCCCGGTCCGGGATGGGCCGGGGCGGGGGTCAGTGGTGCCGGGCGCGGTAGAGGTCGCGCAGCAGGCCGATCTCGGCACCGTGGTGCAGCAGTTCCTGGTTGACCCACCACCCGATGTCGATGAACGGCTCCTCGGAGTCGCTGCCGTGCGGGTAG
>NZ_JAAGLY010000860.1 GCF_010548375.1 Streptomyces sp. SID13726 | reverse complement strand
GAGCTGGCGGGGGTAGGCCGACCAGGCCGCGATGATCAGCTGCGGACGGTGCTCCCTGGCGAGGCGCTCGACCGCCTCCATGTCCACGCCGCTGGTCTTCTCGTCGACGTGGTAGGCCGCGACCTTGTAGAGCTTGCCGGAGAAGTTGATCTTCATGCCGTGGGTGAGGTGGCCGCCGTGCGCCAGCTCGAGGCCGAGGATCTTGTCGCCCTTGTTGATGAGCGCGTGGAGGACGGCCGCGTTGGCCGTGGCGCCCGAGTGCGGCTGGACGTTGGCGTGCTCGGCGCCGAACAGCTCCTTGGCGCGCGCGATCGCGAGGTTCTCCGCGATGTCGACCTGCTCGCAGCCGCCGTAGTAGCGGCGGCCCGGGTAGCCCTCGGCGTACT
>NZ_JAAGLY010000859.1 GCF_010548375.1 Streptomyces sp. SID13726 | reverse complement strand
CTCGGGGTCACGGTCGTCTGACTCCTCCAGCCGGGGCGCCGGGCGCCTCGGTCCGGGGCGCCTGACCGGGGCTCCCCGGGCCGGGCCGGGCGCCGCGCCACGTCCTCCCGCAGGACCCCTGTCTTTTCTCCGCGCCACGGTATAGTCTCGCCCGCATCTCGTCAGGGGGACGGCCGTCGGGCCGGTGAGGGGGATCATTCCGTGGCGTCGTCGCCGCTCTGCCCTGCCCTCATACGCCTCGACACGCCCTCGCGCACTCCCGGTCGCCCTCTCAGGGCGCGCTCCACCCGTTACCGGTCGGTGACCTCCGGGTGGAGAGATCACGACGAAACTCCTCCCCAGGGATGACGACACCCCTGTTCCGCACCCCCTAGCCTCGGGCCGGG
>NZ_JAAGLY010000085.1 GCF_010548375.1 Streptomyces sp. SID13726 | reverse complement strand
CGTCGCCGCACCGGACGGAACGCGGTCCGTCACCGTGGTCGCGTCGCGCTTCGAACCGAGGTGTGGGACCGCCTCGAGGAGGCGCACCGTGTAGGGGTGCTGCGGGTTGCCGAAGATCTCCGCCGACGTCCCGCGCTCGACGACCTGGCCGTCCTTCATGACCATGATCGAGTCGGCCATGTCCGCGACCACGCCCATGTCGTGCGTGATGAGGATGATCGCCGCGTCGACGCGGTAGCGCAGGTCGCGCAGGAGCTTGAGGATCTCCGCCTGGACCGTGACGTCGAGCGCCGTGGTCGGCTCGTCGGCGACGAGCAGCTTGGGGTCGCACGCGAGGGCCTGGGCGATCATCGCGCGCTGGCGCTGGCCGCCGGAGAGCTGGTGCGGGTAGGCGTCGAAGCGACGCTCGGGCTCCGGGATCTCCACGAGCCGCAGGAGCTCGATCGCGCGCTTCTTCGCGTCGGCCGGACCGACGTTGAAGTGCGTCCGGATGGTCTCGACGATCTGGAAGCCCACCGTGTACACGGGGTTCAGCGCCGTCATCGGCTCCTGGAAGATCATGGAGATCTCCTTGCCGCGGACGTGCCGCAGCGAGCCGTGCGTCATGCCGATGAGCTCGCGGTCGCCGAGCTTGGCGGAGCCGCGCGCGCGACCGTTCGGCGGGAGGAGGCCCAGCAACGCGAGCGACGACTGGGACTTGCCCGAGCCGGACTCGCCGACGATCGCGAGGACCTCACCGGAGTGGAGGTCGTAGCTCACGTCCGTGGCCGCGGGGTACCAGGCCTTGTC
>NZ_JAAGLY010000858.1 GCF_010548375.1 Streptomyces sp. SID13726 | reverse complement strand
AGGTCGAGGTTGCCGGTGGGCTCCCCGTACCCGTTGACCGTCCCCTGCACGTGGGCCGCACCCGCCTCGACGGCCGCGAGGGTGTTCGCCACCGCGCACCCGGAGTCGTTGTGCGCGTGCATGCCGAGCAGCGCGTCGCCCGGGAGCGCGTCGCGCCCGTGCGGGAGCCCGACGGCGTCACGCAGCTCCTCGACGACCTCGACGACCCAGGTCGGCAGCATCCCGCCGTTGGTGTCGCAGAGGGCCACGACCTCGGCCCCGGCCTCGAACGCGGCCTGCACGGCGGACCGCGTGAACGCCGGGTCGTGCCGGTAGCCGTCGAAGAAGTGCTCCGCGTCGACGACGACCCGCCTGCCCTCGCCCACGAGGAACGTCACGGTGTCGGT
>NZ_JAAGLY010000857.1 GCF_010548375.1 Streptomyces sp. SID13726 | reverse complement strand
CAGCACCGCGCCCAGGGTGAGCAGCACGTTCTGAGCACCGGGGCCCGAGGCCTCGTTCGGGCGGGCGGGGGGAACCGGCGCGTGCCCCGCCCAGCCGTGCGGCGCGGGCACCGGCGGCAGCAGCCGCAGCAGCCAGTCCCGCCGGGCCAGCAAGTACGCGCGCCGGGCGTCGAGTTGGGCCAGCTCCCGGTCGAGGAGCGCCAGCTCGTGGCCGGGCGGCAGGGGTGTGCCGTGTGGTGGTGGAGTCGCCATGCTCCGGAGTGTGGCGCCCGTCACGCCGTCAGGACATGGGTGTGCGTACTCAGATCCGCGCTGAGTACGCGGGGGCGGGAAGGGAGTAGGGCGGGAAGCGGGAAGGGAGTAGGACGGGAAGCAGGACGGGAGTG
>NZ_JAAGLY010000856.1 GCF_010548375.1 Streptomyces sp. SID13726 | reverse complement strand
GCCGTGCGGCGCCTTCCCGGCGGGGACCTCGACGTCCTGCTGGACGCGATCCGTGACGACCGGCTCACCGTGGACGAGGCCCTCGTACTGCTCGGCCGTCGCGGCTGAAGCCGAACTGCCGGATACCCCCAGAAGGAGCACGTCCAGATGGACGAGAAGGAAGTCCTGACCCGGTTCAAGAACGGCCATCTGGACCGGGCCCAGGTCGCCGCGCTGCTGACCGGCGCCGCCACCGGGACGGGACCCGTCGTCCTCGCACTGCCGGAACTCCGGCCGGAGCCGTCCGCCACGGCCGAGCCGCAGGCTCCCGGGCGGAGGCCGGACACCGAGGGGGTCCCCGGGCGGGACGGGCAGCCGGTGGCCGCGCCCGTCGCCGTCGTCGGCAT
>NZ_JAAGLY010000855.1 GCF_010548375.1 Streptomyces sp. SID13726 | reverse complement strand
AGGCGTGGACGCTGCTCCAGGTCGGGTACGAGGCCGACTGGCCCGAGGAGCCCAACCCGGCGTTCGAGGCGGGGGACGTGAGCTCGTTCCTCCCGACGGCCGACTACGTGGTCCACCCGCCGCTCGGCAAGTGGATGATCGCCCTCGGCATGAGGTTCTTCGGCGGTGCCGAGAACCCGTGGACGTGGCGGATCGCGTCCGCGGTCGTCGGGGTGGTCGCCGTCGTGCTCGTGGCGCGGATCGCGCGACGGCTGTTCGCGTCGACCGCGATGGGGATCGTCGCGGGCGCGCTCATGGCCGTGGACGGCGAGGCGATCGTGCACTCGCGCACGGGCCTGCTCGACAACATGCTCATGATCTGGGTGCTCGTCGCGTTCGGGTGCCTG
>NZ_JAAGLY010000854.1 GCF_010548375.1 Streptomyces sp. SID13726 | reverse complement strand
GGGTCGATCGCGGAGAGCTCGTCGGCGACGGCGTCGCCGACGGCGGCGAGGCGCGTCGGGTCGAGCCAGAAGTGCGGGTCGGTCGCGCCGTGGTCGTGGCCGTCGCCGGAATCGTCCGCGTGCTCGGCGTGCTCCTCCGCGCTCTCGTCGGCGTGCTCGCCCTCGCCGCCCGGGTGCTCCTCGAGCCCGGCGGACTCGGCGGCGTCCACGACGTGCTCCGGGGCTCGCTGCTCGATGCCCTCGTCGACGGCGGGCTGGAAGCCCGAGAGGTAGACGACGAGGTCGGCGTCGCCGATCGCGCGCACCTGGGCGGGCGCGAGCTCGAGGTCGTGGGGCTCGGCCGCGGGCGGCGTGAGGTTGGAGACGTCGCCGTGCTCGCCGCCGAC
>NZ_JAAGLY010000853.1 GCF_010548375.1 Streptomyces sp. SID13726 | reverse complement strand
ACGCCGGCGTGCCCGCGGACGAGCGTCGCCTCAGGGCGCTGGAGGCGCTCGACCGCGTCGGGCTCTCGGAGACCGCGCACCGCCGCGCCAGCGACCTGTCGGGCGGACAGCGGCAGCGCGTCGCGATCGCGCGTGCGCTCTCGGTCGGGTCGGGGACGATCGTGGCCGACGAGCCGACCGGCAACCTCGACACCGCGACGTCGGGGTCCGTGCTGGAGCTCCTCACCGACCTGCACCGCACCGGCACGACGGTCGTGCTCGTCACCCACTCCCCGGAGATCGCGGCTCGCGCGCAGCGGCGGCTCGTGGTGCGCGACGGCCTCGTCGTCACCGACACTGGAGGCGTCGGCGCAGGTGTGGCCGAGGGCGTCGGCACCGCCACCACG
>NZ_JAAGLY010000852.1 GCF_010548375.1 Streptomyces sp. SID13726 | reverse complement strand
GCCCTGGGCCCTGCTGCTCCTGGCCGCCGTGGCACTGACCGTCTTCGTCCGGCGCCAGCTCCGCCTGGACAACCCGCTGCTCCAGGTGCGGCTGTTCGCCAAGCCCGCCTTCAGCGTCGCGGCCACCGCGATCTTCCTGCCCATGGTCGGCATGGGCGCGATCCTGTTCCTCGTCACCCAGTGGTTCCAGTACGGCCAGGGCTACACCCCGCTGGAGGCCGGACTGCGCCTGCTGCCGGCCCCGATCGCCCTCATCTGTGCCTCCATGGTGGCGCCGAGCCTGATGCAGCGCTTCGCGATCCGCCACGTGCTCGGCGCCGGCCTGGTCGTCCTGGCGGCCGGGATGGCACTGCCCTGGACCTTCCAGCAGTTCACCGACCTCGGCT
>NZ_JAAGLY010000851.1 GCF_010548375.1 Streptomyces sp. SID13726 | reverse complement strand
CATGGTCTCTCCCTCGGGGGGGTCGGCCCTCACCGCGCGACGTGCGGGAGGCCCACGGCACGCGCCCCGTTCTCGACGCGTCGAACGTCCCACCAGCGTGGAGCCCTCCGGACCCGGTCGCATCTGGGGCGGGCCCGCGCGGCGCGACCGTCGCCCGGGCTCCTCGGCGACGGCGTCCGGGGTCTCGTGCGCTCGCGCGCGAGCGGGGTCGAACGTGCCTACGGTCGACGCAGGGCTTCGAGAACGGGAGCACGACGACACGAGGAGCGCCCATGTCCGAGCCCCGCAGCACCACCACCCCTGACGACGCCGGCACCACCGTCCTCCTGCGCCTCGCACGGCGGCTCGAGGACTCGACCGCGCTCGACGACCTCTCCAGCGCCGTC
>NZ_JAAGLY010000850.1 GCF_010548375.1 Streptomyces sp. SID13726 | reverse complement strand
CCCGACGGCGTGCGGCGCCGGAGGCGGTCGGCTCACGACGACGCGGGGTCGCGGTGGCCGCACGACGACGTCGCTCGTCCGAGGCGGGGAAGGCGGGGAGGACGGCATGCCCGCTACCGCCGTCGCCAAGAGACCTGCTGGGTGCGGGGGGTGTGTCGTCAGGAACGCGTCGTGACGACGAACACCCAGCACTCGACGGGGCGGGCGCCCTGTCGGCGTCCGGAGGGTGGTCTCAGCGGGTGACGGTGCGGGAGGGGAGGGCGCCCGAGCAGGCCGCCATGGCCACCCCGCAACCTGCGGTGCCGTGCATCCGCGTCTCCTCGTCCCGTGCGGTGCGCCGTCCGGCGCGACCTGATCCGTGGTCGTGCCCGTCCGGCAACGCGAGCG
>NZ_JAAGLY010000849.1 GCF_010548375.1 Streptomyces sp. SID13726 | reverse complement strand
GTCCGCACCGATACGTTCGGGTGGCATGGACCTCGAGGTGCGGCACCTGCGCATGATCGTGGTGGTGGCCGAGTCGGGCAGCGTGACCAAGGCGGCGGCGTCGCTCGGTCTCGCGCAGCCCGCCCTCACCGCCCAGCTCAACCGGATCGACCGCGCGCTGGGCGGGTGCGTGTTCACGCGCGACCGCCTGGGCGCGCGCCCGACCGAGCTCGGTGAGCTCGTGCTGCGGCACGCGCGCGTCGTGCTGCCCGCGATGTCGGCGCTCGTCGACGACGCGCGGCGGCACGTCTCCGACCGGGCGACGACGGGGGCCGTCCGCGTGGGGACGGTGAGCTCCGCGATCGGCGGGCTGTTCGCGAACCGCCTGCACGTGGCGGTGCCCGCCGC
>NZ_JAAGLY010000084.1 GCF_010548375.1 Streptomyces sp. SID13726 | reverse complement strand
AACTGCAGGAGGGAGACCCGGGAGGTGCCGAAGCTCAGGAGGGTGAACGCGAGCAGGGCGCCGGCGGCGGTCACGATGCCGCCCGTGCGGGCGACGCCCGAGACGATCGACGTGGCGGTGTCCTGCCCGGCGTCGTGCGCCTCCTTGATCCGGGCCAGGACGAAGACCTCGTAGTCCACCGAGAGCCCGAAGACGATGCAGAACAGCAGGACCGGCATGGTCGTGCTGAGCGGTCCGGGGGTGAAACCGAGCAGGTGGCTCAGATGGCCCGTCTGGAAGATCCACACCATGGCTCCGAGGACGGCCGTGAGGCTCAGGGCGTTCAGCGCGATCGCCTTGAGCGGCAGCAGCAGGCTGCGCGTGAAGCCGAACAGCAGCGCGAAGGTGGTGAGGGCGATCAGGGTGAGTGCCAGCGGAATCCGGTCTCCCACCGTGGCCTTGGCGTCGACGAGCACCGCGCTCGCTCCGCCGACGAGGACGCCGGTGCCCGCCGGGGCGGGGGTCCTGCGGATCTCGCGTACGAGCTGCTGGGCGGCGCGCGACCCGGGGTCGGCCAGCGGCACCACGGAGAGCTGGGCCGGGCCGTCACCGACGGGCCCCGCGACCCGGGCGACCTGGGGGAGCGCGGACAGCCGACGGGCGTAGTCCTCCCGCGCCGGCCGGTCCGCCGTACCCGTCATGATCACGCTGATCGTGCCGGAGCCCTTCATGTCGAACGCACCGCGCACCAGGTCACCGGTCTGCCGGCTGGACGCGCTCACCGGCAGGGCACGGTCGTCGGGGGTGGCGAAACCGG
>NZ_JAAGLY010000848.1 GCF_010548375.1 Streptomyces sp. SID13726 | reverse complement strand
GGGAATGATCAAGGGGTTGTCCGCGAGCGCGGGGTCGATCTTCGCGAGGTCTTCCTTGACGCCTTCGACCGGGCAGACGTAGCTGATGAACGCGGCCAGCTGGGCGGCGTTCGCCGGCTCGTAGTAGAAGTCGATCAGCTTCTCGGCGTTGGCCTTGTGCCGGGCGTGGGCGGGGACCAGCAGGTTGTCGCTGGAGGTGATGTAGCCGGGCGCGGGGATCGCGTACTTGATGTCCGGGTTGCCGGCCTGGAGCTGGATGACGTCGCCGGCCCAGGCCAGGCAGGCGGCGAGGTCGCCCTTGTCGAGGTCCGCCGTGTAGTCGTTGCCGGTGAAGCGGCGTATCTGCTTGGTGTCCACGCCCTTCTGGAGCCGCCCGATGGCGGCGTC
>NZ_JAAGLY010000847.1 GCF_010548375.1 Streptomyces sp. SID13726 | reverse complement strand
GGCCGCCCCGACCTCGAGTCCGCTCGCCTGCGCGAGCAGGGGTACCGCGAGGCCCTCGCCGAGGCCGGCGTCGCGTTCGACCCCGACCTCGTCCGCGTCGGCGGCTACCGCCCCGACCTCGCCGACTCCCCCGCGCACGAGCTCCTCTCGCTCGCCGAGCGGCCCACCGCGATCTTCGCCGCGAACGACCTCTCCGCCATCCGCACCATGGAGGTCGCCACCGAGCTCGGCCTGCGCGTGCCCGACGACGTCTCCGTCGTCGGGTTCGACAACGTCCCCGAGTCCGCGCTCACCACCCCGCCGCTGACGACCGTCGACCAGCCGATCCACCGGATGGGCGCCGAGGCCCTGCGCCTCATCGTCGACCTCGTCGAGGTCAACCCCCTC
>NZ_JAAGLY010000846.1 GCF_010548375.1 Streptomyces sp. SID13726 | reverse complement strand
CCGAGGTCCGCGCGCAGGCCGACCAGGCGCACGCGCGCTTCACCGACCCGCACTCCGACTTCCTCACCTACCTCAACGTCTGGGAGTACGTCCGCGAGCAGCAGCACGAGCTCTCGTCGTCGGCCTTCCGCCGCCTGTGCAAGGCCGAGTACCTCAACTTCCTGCGCATCCGCGAGTGGCAGGACGTCGTCGCGCAGCTCCGCGAGATGTCCAAGCCCCTCGGCATCGACATGTCGTACAAGCCGCGCGCCGGGCGCTCCGGCTCGGGTCCGGCGGCGGAGGGGGCGTCGGGCTCACCCGCCGCGGACCCGGCCACGGCTCCCGACGCGGCCGCCGCCGAGCAGAGCGCGGCGTACAAGCGCGCCTGGGACGGCGACACGATCCACA
>NZ_JAAGLY010000845.1 GCF_010548375.1 Streptomyces sp. SID13726 | reverse complement strand
AACCAGCTCCTGCTGCCGTTCCTCAGCCTCGTCACGACGGCCGAGATCGAGCGCAACCCGACCGTCAAGGCCGAGGCCGTCGCCGCCGCGGCCCGGCAAGGGCGGCCCATGAGCGGCCTGCTGTTCACCTACCCCGTGCACCAGGCCGCCGACATCCTGTTCTGCCACGGCAACCTCGTGCCCGGCGGGCAGGACCAGCTCCCGCACGTCGAGCTCACGCGCACGATCGCGCGCCGCTTCAACCAGCGCTACGCCGCCGCGCAGCCGTACTTCCCCGAGCCCGACGTGCTGCTCGCGCCCGCCCCCACCGTGCTCGGCACGGACGGTCGCAAGATGAGCAAGTCCGCGGGCAACGCGCTCGAGCTGCGCGACGACGAGGACGCGACC
>NZ_JAAGLY010000844.1 GCF_010548375.1 Streptomyces sp. SID13726 | reverse complement strand
TCCCAGCTGCGCCGTGACGGGGTCGACCCCGCCGCGATCCGGCTCTCGCTCCTCGCCCACCACTACCGCGCCGACTGGGAGTGGACGGACGGCGTGCTCGCCGACGCCGTCGAACGCCTCGCCCGCTGGCGCGCGGCGGTGTCCCGTCCCGACGGGCCGCCGGCCGAGGCGCTCGTCGAGGAGATCCGCGAGGCGCTCGCGAACGACCTGGACGCACCGGCCGCGCTCGCCGCGGTGGACCGCTGGGCCGCCTCGCAGGCCCTGTCCGGCGGCACGGACGAGGGAGCGCCCGGTGTGGTCTCCCGCGCGGTCGACGCACTCCTGGGCGTCGCCCTCTAACGACAGCCCGTACGACAGCTCGTAGCGCAACCGAACGGCCCCGGCGGA
>NZ_JAAGLY010000843.1 GCF_010548375.1 Streptomyces sp. SID13726 | reverse complement strand
CCTTCGCGCGTGCCTCGGCCGCCGTGTTCTTCGCCCGCTCCCGCTCGCGCTCCGCGGCCTGTGAGGTGCCGGCACGAGCCTTCTTGGCCATGATCACTCCTCCTCGGGACACATCGGGACGCACCAGAGGGCGTACGTCCTCCACTGTCCCTCCGTTCGGAGGAGGCGGCATCCGGAGCGAGGGTCAGCCGCGCCCGCCCTTGCGGCGCTGCTGCTCGCGCATCCGGTCTTCCTGCATGGCCATCTTCTGCGCCTCGCGCACGTCCTCGAGCTTGTGCTTGGCCACGCCGTCGAAGCAGTTCACGCCGACGACGAACGGGATGTTGCGCGACTCGAAGTAGTCGATCGCCGGGAAGCACTGCTCAAGGCGGTCGGTGTCCACGAGCAC
>NZ_JAAGLY010000842.1 GCF_010548375.1 Streptomyces sp. SID13726 | reverse complement strand
CGTGGCCCGAAAGTCAATCCGCTTGGGCCGGCACGCCCTCGCGGCCGCCCTGATGGCGCTGCTGGCCCTGCTGCTGCCGACGTCTGCGGCGCAGGCGGCGGAGAATCCCGCAATCATCTACACGACGAACTTCCACAACGCGGCGATCTACGAGCTGCGGGCCGCCGTCAGCTGGAAGTGCCTGGACATCCGCGGCGGCGGAGCGCCCCAGGAGGGCGCGTGCATCCAGACCTTCGACTGCAAGAACGCGCTCCACCAGCGTTTCACCTTCCAGCGCACGGGCGGCGGCACCTTCACCGTCGGCGCCTTCGGAACCTACTGCCTGGGCACCCAGGGCGGCACCGCGCCCGGCACCCCGCTGGTCCTGAGCAACGGCTGGGGCTGCGCC
>NZ_JAAGLY010000841.1 GCF_010548375.1 Streptomyces sp. SID13726 | reverse complement strand
CGTCGTCGACGGCGGACCGTAGGAACCATCACGCACCGGGCGACCCCTCGATCGCACCGAGGTCGCGCACCGCGAAACGGTGGTGCTCCCACTCCTCCTCGAGGATCACGTGCACGCACGACAACGTCGTCTCCGGGTACTGCGGCGACCACGGGTTGCGCCGCACCACCACCAGCTTCTCCGGCGTGACCCCTGCCAGGAAGTCCCGCACCATCGCGACCCGGGCCGCGCGCGCCTCCAGCACCTCCGCGTACGACGGCGTCCCCGTCACGAACAGCGACAGGTCCAGCCCGTCCTCCGCCGCCTGCGGACCCGCCTGCCCCAACGGGTGGAACGGCTGCTCGACCTCCAGCACCGCCCGCCCCCACCACGCGTCCGTCGCCAGCAC
>NZ_JAAGLY010000840.1 GCF_010548375.1 Streptomyces sp. SID13726 | reverse complement strand
CCGCGGACGATCACCGCGGCGTCGCGCAGGTGCAGGCGCTCGGCGACGTCCTCGCGCACGGGCGGGGACGCCGTCGCGGTGAGCGCGAGCACGGGCGGCCTGGGGTCCAGGGTGTCGAGGCGCTCGCCCACCCGGAGGTACTCGGGCCGGAAGTCGTGCCCCCAGGTCGAGACGCAGTGCGCCTCGTCGACGGCGACGAGGCTCGGCCGGGCCGCGCGGACCGCGTCGAGGACCTCGTCGTTGGCGAGCTGCTCGGGCGAGAGGAACAGGAACTCGAGCTCGCCCGCGGCGGCGGCCTCGAGCGCGGCGCGGCGCTCGGCGGCGGGCACGGCGGAGCTCACGGCCGCGGCCCGGGCGCCGTCGTCGCCGAGCTCGAGCAGCGACCGCA
>NZ_JAAGLY010000839.1 GCF_010548375.1 Streptomyces sp. SID13726 | reverse complement strand
TGCGTGCGCGGCGGGGGACGGGGTGGCGGCCGGGCCGGGCAGGGTGTCCACCGCTTCCAGCAGCGCGGCGGCCGCCGACTTCAGCCCCACCACGACCGGAGCACCCGGCAGGCCCAGCAGCGCGTCCGCCGCACCGCGCAGACACGACTCCGCGACCTCGGCCGGCCGGCGCAGAAAGTCCCCGGCCAGGATCCGGCGCGCGTCCTCCAGCAGATCCAGCGCCCGTGCACCCGCCACGCCCTGCGCGGTCAAGGCCGCGGCCAGGACCTCGTCGACCACAGACAGCCCGTCCACGGCCGCCGGCCGCATCTCGTTGCTCACCCCCGCACCGTAGAACGCCACGAGCGCCACCCGGACCAGAACCCGACACCGCGGCCGCCGGATACCG
>NZ_JAAGLY010000083.1 GCF_010548375.1 Streptomyces sp. SID13726 | reverse complement strand
AACTCGGGCGGGGCGGCCGGCGCGACCGACGCGGCGGCCAACTCCTCCGGGAGCTGCCGGTGCAGGGTGCGCAGGGCCGTCGAGAACGGGGCGAAGGGAAGGCCCTCCGCCCCGATCTCCACACAGCCTCCGACGGCCACCACCGCGCCGCGGCGGGCCGACTCGCAGAGGAACTCCTCGGTGAGGCGGGTCTTTCCGACCCCGGCCTCGCCGCCGATGAGCATCGCCTGCGGCTCCCCGCCCGCCGCTCGGGCCAGTGCGTCGGTGAGTACGGCCAGTTCGTCGGCTCGGCCGACGAACACCGGGCTGACAGATCTGGTCTCCACGTCGCCGAGCATCGCACAGGAGTCCTGGCCCGCGGCACTGGTCGGGGGTGCGCTTCTCATCACGTGTCAGTCCACGCGGTTCGCTGCGCGGGTCACGCGGCGCGCGTGAAGCGGCTTCGCTGGCCACTCACCTGCCGTTCGGGTTCCTGGCTGCGCGAGGAGGCGCGGCGCGCCTTCTTGGCCTCCTGGACCAGGCGGTACCGGTCGGCCTGGCGGATGAGGTCGGCGCGGCGGCTGTTGGCGATCTCGTACTCGAACATCTCGTACTCCTCGGTTCGCGTTTCTCGGCCCCTCGGTCGGTGTGATCCAAGATTCGCGTCCCAGGGGGTGCCGGCACATCGGGCGCATGCCGCATCTGTACGGGACGGGGGTCCTTAGGCCGCGGCCGAAGGACCCCGGTTCGGACCGGGAGTGCCTAGGTAGGGGTCCTAGGCACGTGGGTGGAGGTCCTCAGCACGTGGGTGCGGGGTCTA
>NZ_JAAGLY010000838.1 GCF_010548375.1 Streptomyces sp. SID13726 | reverse complement strand
GCCCGCGAACCGCTCGTGGTCGACGCCGCCGCCCGGATGATCGCCGCCCATGTGCTGACCACCTTCCCGAACACCGCGCATCCCGCACCCGCGCCCGCCGACACCCGCGACGCGACTCCGGATACCGTCCGGCGAGCCGTGGCCTTCATCGAGTCCGCGCCCGATGCGGAGATCGGCCTGGTGGAGATGGCCGCGGCCGCCGGCGTCACCCCGAGAGCGCTCCAGTACGCCTTTCGCCGGCATCTCGGTACGACGCCCACCGCCTACCTGCGCCGTGTACGGCTCGACCTCGCGCACGCCGACCTGGTGGCGGGGGACGCGGCGAGCGGGGCCGGCGTGGCGGCGATCGCCCATCGGTGGGGGTTCCACCACCTGGGTCGCTTCGCCG
>NZ_JAAGLY010000837.1 GCF_010548375.1 Streptomyces sp. SID13726 | reverse complement strand
GTGGACGGCCGGGACGCGCTCCTGATCGACCTCGACCGCCACCGCCGCCAGTACCTCCGGTACGGGCTCCACCTCCAGGAACCGCCACCGCCCCGCCGAGTCATCGGCCGGAGGCCGGAACGACAGCACTCCCCGGTCCTCGGCCAGGGCGAACGCGAACGAGTCGAACGGCAGCCCCAGCCCCAGCCCCCGCGCCTTCGAGTACGCCTCCTTCAGCGTCCACAGCCTCAGCGCACGCCGGTCCCGCGGCCGCCCGGGCGCGGCACTGGCGATCCAGTCCTGCTCCTCACCGGAGAACGTCGCGATGATGCTGTCCAGTCCGCGCTCGCCCCGGTCCAGCCGCTCCACGTCCACGCCGATCCGCAGGCCCCGGGAAACCCCCAGCAGG
>NZ_JAAGLY010000836.1 GCF_010548375.1 Streptomyces sp. SID13726 | reverse complement strand
CCCCGAGCGCATGGCGCGCAACATCGACGCCACCCGGGGCCTCGTGTACAGCTCGGAGGTGTTCCTGGACCTCGTCGACGGAGGCCGGGACCGCGAGGAGGCCTACCGGCTGGTCCAGGCCGCCGCCACCGAGGCCTGGGAGCGCGGCACCGGACTGGCCGACGGCCTCGCCTCCCGCGGTGTGGACGTCACCGCCGATCACATGGACCCGCGGCGCTTCCTCGGAAACCGCGAGCACCTCAAATCCCGACTGGACGAACTGAGCAAGGAGCTGCAGCAGCATGTGGAAGTGTGAGCCCGTCGTCGGTGCCAGCCTCGACGTCGCCGAAGTCACCGCCCTGTACCGCGCGTCCACCCTCGGCGAGCACCGTCCCGTCGAGGACGTCGA
>NZ_JAAGLY010000835.1 GCF_010548375.1 Streptomyces sp. SID13726 | reverse complement strand
AGGACCTCACCGCCGTCCGCTACCGCCGGGGCTGATCGCCGCGCTCAGGCGCGGAAGTGGTCCCAGCCCGTCGCGCGGTGCGCGACGCGGCCGTCGACCCGGACACCCGGATCGTCGCACCACGCACGTCGGACCGTGCCGATCGCCCGGAACCCGTCGGGCAGGTCGGCGTCGGCGGGGAACGCCGCGAGCAGCGCGTGGTCCTCGCCTCCCGACAGCACCCACCCGTCGGCGCGGTCGCCGGCGTCCTCCCGGGGAACGTCCCCGCCGGACCCGCCGAGCGCGGAGGCCGCCGTCAGCAGCGGGTCGCGGTCCGCTCCCAGGGCGGCGAGCTCGAGGTCCACGACGACGCCGCTCGCCCGCGCCATCCGGCCCCCGTCGCGCAGCC
>NZ_JAAGLY010000834.1 GCF_010548375.1 Streptomyces sp. SID13726 | reverse complement strand
TGCTGGTTCTCGAACCCGTCGCCGACGAGCCACCGCAGGAGAGTGTTGCTCCACACGATGAGCCGACCGATGGTCCACGTGACGCGGTGCGGGTCCGGCAGCTCGACGCCCCAGATCGCGCGCGCGACCTCGACCTTCCCGGCCGTGCCGGTGTACTTGAGGATCGTCAGGTACTCGTCGGGGTGGACGATGCACAGCACCTTGGTCAGCAGCGCCTCCTTGAACCCCTTCATCCCGAGGGACGTGGTGTCGTCGATCAGCTGCGTCAGCCGGTCCTCGAGCGGGGTGGACTCCGGGCCGCGGAGCAGGTGCTCGACGGCCGTGCGCACCTGCGCGGCGGCCGCGTCGTCGCCGATCCGGTTCCACTCGGTGTTGAACACGGACATGTT
>NZ_JAAGLY010000833.1 GCF_010548375.1 Streptomyces sp. SID13726 | reverse complement strand
GCCGTCTGTGGACGAAGGAGGAGGTGCCGTACGCCGGGGAGCACTTCTCGGTGACCGGGTCACGGCTGGGGCCGCGCCCCGTGACGCGCGCGGGCCGCGCCCACCCGCGGATCTACTTCGGCGGCGCGTCGGAAGCGGCCGAGCGGGTCGCAGCGACCGAGGTCGACGTGCAGCTCTTCTGGGGCGAGCCGCTCGACGGGATCGCGGAGCGCATCGACCGGCTGAAGCGCCTGAGCGCCGAATTGGGGCGTGAGCACGCTCCGCTCGAGTTCGGGCTGCGGATCACGACGTTCGTGCGCGACACCACCGAGGAGGCGTGGGCCGACGCCGAGGCGAAGGTCGCGGAGCTGGCCGCGCGGTCCCAGGAGGCCGAGGCGTGGTCCGCCCGC
>NZ_JAAGLY010000832.1 GCF_010548375.1 Streptomyces sp. SID13726 | reverse complement strand
CAGGCCGACCAACGCCCTACTTGGGCTGACCGCCCAGACGCTCCAGAGTGCGACGCACCGCCCCGCCGAGGTACGGACGCGCAGCCGAGATGGCGGTATGAACCTCACTCCCGGGCTCGTACCGGACGAGGATCTCGTCGATCCGGTCGTCGAAGTCGAAGCTCTGGCCGGCGGGGCCCGTGGTCATGTCCGCAAAGATCAAGGCGTCGAGTACCGGGGAGTCCTCCCGGTCATAGACCGCGAGCTCTTCGGTCAATCCACGTTGCTCGGCTTCGTAGACCGCGCCGGAGTGATGGGCCACCAGGCAGACGAGCCGCGGGGAGGCACCGAGCGACTGGAGGTGCCGAGCGCCATCAAGCGGGTGGAACCCGGTCTGTCGAAGCGTAGGG
>NZ_JAAGLY010000831.1 GCF_010548375.1 Streptomyces sp. SID13726 | reverse complement strand
TGTACGGGGCCGACACCGACGGCAGGGCCTTGTACCTGTCGGCGGAGACCATCGAACGGGTCCGCGTCAACGGTCGGGCGCTCCTGGACGACACGGCGAGGGCCGTATCGGCCGAGTATCCCGGGTTGAGCGTGACCACCGAGTTCAGTCGCTCGGGCGCCGTCGACAGCCTGCACCGGGCGGGCGGACTCCACGGCACGGTCGTGGTCGGCAACCGCGGCCTGGGCGGGTTCAACGCCCTCATGCTCGGTTCGGTCGGCTTGGAGGTCGCGGCCGCCGCGATGACGCCCGTCATCGTCGTCCGAGGCGTCGACGGGACCGAGGAGACCGGCACGGTCCTCGCGGAGATCCGCGACGAACACGACCTCCTGATCGCCAGGTACGCGGCA
>NZ_JAAGLY010000830.1 GCF_010548375.1 Streptomyces sp. SID13726 | reverse complement strand
GCACGCGGTCGTCGAGAACATGCTGCGGGCGGTCGTGCTCGGGGCGGGCGTCCCGCGCGAGGTCGTCGCGAAGAAGGTCGCGGCGGACGGCCCGTCGCCGCCCGCCGTGTACGACGAGCTCGACGGCACCCACCTCGCGGCGTTCGCGACGCAGCCGGGGCCGCGCGTCGTCGGCGGCACCGCCTGGGACTTCGCGGCGGACCGGCTCCCGGCCGGTACGCTCGACCTGCTCGTCGTCGACGAGGCGGGCCAGCTCTCGCTCGCGACCACCGTCGCGGTGTCGCGCGCCGCGCACCGGCTCCTCCTGCTCGGCGACCCGCAGCAGCTCCCGCAGGTGAGCCAGGGACGCCACCCGGAGCCCGTCGACCGCTCGGCGCTCGGCTGGCTCG
>NZ_JAAGLY010000829.1 GCF_010548375.1 Streptomyces sp. SID13726 | reverse complement strand
CGGGCCGCGAACCGGCTCAGCGCGATCTGCGCCTCCAGCCGGGCCAGCGGCGCCCCGAAGCAGCTGTGGATGCCGCTGCCCAGACCGAGGTGCCGCAGGTCCCGGCGGTCGGGGTCGAAGCGCTCCGGGTCGCCGAACTGCTCCGGGTCCCTGTTGCCGGCGGCCAGCACCAGCCACATGGAGGCGCCCCGGGGGATGGTGGTGCCGCGTACCTCGACGGGGGAGAGCGGCGTGCGCTGCGGCAACAGCTGCACGGGGGGTTCGTACCGCAGGAGTTCCTCCACCAGCGGGGCGGCGAACCCGGGGTCGCGGCGCAACCGTTCGAGAGCCGCCGGGTGCCGCAGCAGGGTGAGCATGCCGTTCGCGATCAGGTTGACCGTGGTCTCGTGG
>NZ_JAAGLY010000082.1 GCF_010548375.1 Streptomyces sp. SID13726 | reverse complement strand
TCCAGGGGGAGCGTGTCGTCGTAGGTGCCGATGACGAGCGCCTCCGTGATGGAGCCGCCGGGGGCGGACGGGCCCGGGTACCAGGTGGTGCCGGACAGCGGGTCCACGGGCACTCCGACGAGTACGCCGTGGCGGTGCGAATCCGGGTCCCGCTCCACGCGAAAGCCGCCGGGGCGTACGTCCGTCGCGGACTCCAGGTTCGGCAGCGCCTTCGTGAGCTCGTCCGAGGTCGCGCCCTTCTCCAGCTCAAAGGGGACGCGCACCTGGCCCGTCTCCGTCACCTTCGCCTTGCCCAGCTTCAGCTTCGACAGGCCGATGGCGTCCAGGAGGCCGGCGGAGTTCCCGGCCGGGGCCGCGTCCGGATTCCAGCGGAACACCTGGCGAATGTTCCAGGAGGCGGCCAGCGTCGCCCCGCCGATGGCGTAGAGGTGCGGCAGCGGCCCGACGAACGGCCCGGCGAGCGAGGCGCACGTGAGCCAGCCGGACGCCGCGGCCACCGTCGCGGCGGAGTGGATACGGCGCTGGGGCCCGGTCGGCTTGGCCATGAACCAGGTGCCGGCGGTGAGGCCCACGGAGGCGAGCGTGAGGCCGACTCCGGCGAAGGCGTTCCCCTCCCAGGCCAGGGAGCCGATCGTGCCGACCACGCCGATTCCGCCGGTCACGATCCACGG
Organism: Streptomyces sp. SID13726; assembly: GCF_010548375.1. Lineage (GTDB taxonomy): Bacteria > Actinomycetota > Actinomycetes > Streptomycetales > Streptomycetaceae > Streptomyces. Next base: position 128 of record NZ_JAAGLY010000082.1, on the reverse strand, counting down.
CGGCGTGTACGGCTTGACCCGGTGCATCATCCAGGCCACGACACCGGAGCCAGACGACTCTCCGTTGAGCCGCTCCTCCTGGACCTTCTCCACGTCCTTAGTCATCGTCTCCACCCCCCGCCTTACTG
>NZ_JAAGLY010000828.1 GCF_010548375.1 Streptomyces sp. SID13726 | reverse complement strand
GTCGCGCAGGTGGTTCTCCGCGGCCTCGCGCAGGGCCTTGGCACGCTGCTCGTCGGTCATGTCGAGGTACCCGGATGGGAGCGGGATGTTCTCGTAGTCGCGCAGGTCCGGGTCGGGCGCCGGGCTGCCCTTGACGACCACGGGGTCGACGTCGGGGTCGGGGACGGCCGCTGCCTTGAGGATCGCACGCTGTGTCTTCGCGTCGATCGTCACGTCGAGCTTCGACGCCGCGGCGACGACGTCGGCGAGCGCCGCTCTGAACTCCTTCTCCGAGGCCCAGCTCTGCTCCGCGCCGGCCGCACCCTCACGGAGAAGGGGGTGTGCGTCGTCGGGCAGGAGGGCCGTGACCTCCGGCGTGACTTCCCAGCGGCGCCGCAACGGACGCTCGAC
>NZ_JAAGLY010000827.1 GCF_010548375.1 Streptomyces sp. SID13726 | reverse complement strand
GCGCAGAGCGCGCTGGCGATCGTGTAGAGGGCGAGGCCCGCCAGCAACGGACGCCGCCGGCCGTAGGTGTCGCTCAACGGCCCGGCGATCAGCTGCCCGATGGCCAGCGCGGCCAGGCAGGCGGTGATGGTGAGCTGGGTGGCCGCGGCGCTGGCGCGCAGGTCGCCGGCGAGAGCCGGCAGTCCGGGCAGGTAGCCGTCGATGGACAGTGGTCCCAGGGCCACGAGCGCTGCGAGCAGGACGATGAATCGGGTTTGGCGGCCGGCGGCGTCGTTGCTCATGGCTCAGTACGCCACGGTGATGCGGCGGCGGATCGCGGTGCCGCTCTCGATCGTGTCGGCCAAGGCGATCGCGTAGTCGGCGTACGAGATGCGGCTGTTGCCGTCGTCG
>NZ_JAAGLY010000826.1 GCF_010548375.1 Streptomyces sp. SID13726 | reverse complement strand
GGAGGTCGAGTACCGCGACGTCCGGCCTGTGGTGCAGTGCCATCTCGATCGCGTCGGGGCCGGTGGCCGCCTCGGCCACGATCTCCAGGTCCGCCTCCAGGGAGAGCAGTGCGGCGAACGCGCCGCGGATGAGGGGTTCGTCGTCGGCCAGCAGGACGCGGATCATCGGCTGCTCCCTGTCGGTAGGTCGGCGGCCGGCGCGAGGGCGCCCGCGGCGAGTTCGAGTGCGGTCACGGGCCATCTCGATCACATGCTGCTCGGTGACGGCGGTCATGACTCGATCTTTGCGTTCCGTGCACCGGCTCCGCAGTGAGCGGCCTCATGGGTTCGCATGACAGATGTCATGGGCCGGCGCGGTGTCCGTCAGGCGCCGCATCGAGGACGCGCCCG
>NZ_JAAGLY010000825.1 GCF_010548375.1 Streptomyces sp. SID13726 | reverse complement strand
GCGAGGACGTAACCCGGGAGAGCATCGCGGCCGGGGTGAGCCCGCTGGAGCTGGCGCGGGCCACCGGCCTCGGCCCGTACGCCGAACTGCTCGATTCCGAGCGGCTTCTGCCCAATCTCCACCGCGGCTACGTCGAAGCCGAAGGGCGGCTGCCCGAGGGGTCCCCCCTCGACGTCGGGAGTCTGTTCGCAGAGATGGCCGTGTTTCACGGGCGGCCGCCCGCCTGCCACGCCTGAGCGCCCGGGGCCAGGCTGTTCAGACGGTCGATGAGCGCCCTCTGCTCCCTCGCCAGTTCCTCGATCCTCGCACCCAGGCGGGCGATCGCGCCGCCCAGCTCGCCGAGCGAGGCCTCCGGGTCCGGCGCCGTCAGGGACGGCGAGTGGTGGAGGA
>NZ_JAAGLY010000824.1 GCF_010548375.1 Streptomyces sp. SID13726 | reverse complement strand
ACCCTGGGGGGTGGAAATTTGACCACAAACAGCACAAAAGCGACACATCCCCACTCGGTCACCGAGCTGTGCGGCGAGGGGGCACGGCTCTACACGAGCGCGCTGCGCACGGGACGTATCGCACGTGGGGATGTCAAAACGGCACCCTGTCTGCTCGATCTGGCGTTGTTGCAGCCAGATCCTGATGACGTGAATTCCCTCCGTCCGGTTCCACCGGCGGTGGCACTCGCACAGCGGCTGCATCCGATCGAACGCGAGATCCGCGACAGGCGCCGCGACTCACTCGAACTGTCCGAGGCTTTCGAGCCGTTTCTCGCCATCAGCGCGCAGAGTCCGGCGAGCACCCACGCCATCACCGTCCTCGAGGGCTTCGACCCCATCAACGCGGCC
>NZ_JAAGLY010000823.1 GCF_010548375.1 Streptomyces sp. SID13726 | reverse complement strand
CGCGGCTGCTCCACCAGCGCATCGTCGTCCTCGGCACGGCCGTGGACGACGCCGTCGCGAACCGTCTGTGCGCGCAGCTCCTCCTGCTCTCGGCGGAGGACCCGCGCGCGGACGTCGCGCTGTACGTCAACTCTCCCGGCGGCTCGGTGAGCGCCGGGCTCGCGATCTACGACACGATGCGGCTCATCCCGAACGACGTCTCCACCGTCGCGATGGGCTTCGCCGCGAGCATGGGGCAGTTCCTGCTCTGCGCGGGGACGCCGGGCAAGCGGTACGCCCTGCCGCACGCGCGGATCATGATGCACCAGCCGTCGGCGGGCATCGGCGGCACCGCCGTCGACATCGCGATCCAGGCCGAGAACCTCGTGTACACCAAGGGCCTCATGCACCG
>NZ_JAAGLY010000822.1 GCF_010548375.1 Streptomyces sp. SID13726 | reverse complement strand
CGCAGCATCATCGGCGACAGGTCCTGCGCCTCGTCCACCACGACGTGCGCGACCGACGCGCCGCGGGTCAGCAGGTCCGCGACCTCGTCGAGCAGGACGAGGTCGGCCAGCGTCCAGCGGGCCGTGCCCGGCGTCCGGGAAGGTCGCGCCGGGCGCAGCAGCTCCTGCTCGGCGGCGGTGAGGACGCCGTCGGCGCTCGCGGCGAGGAACGCGGGGTCGACGAGGAGCCGGTGCAGCAGCGCCGACGGCGTGACCTTCGGCCACACCGCCGCGGTGTAGTCCCGGACAGGCCGGGTGCGCGCGAGCGCGTCCCAGGCCCGCTCGTCGAGCGCCTCGCCGGACTCCTCGATCTGCACGAGGATCCGGTGCGCGAGCGCGTGGCGCAGATGGT
>NZ_JAAGLY010000821.1 GCF_010548375.1 Streptomyces sp. SID13726 | reverse complement strand
TTCCGGCCCGTTTCGTTTCGATGCGGTCTGCCCTGCGGAGGTGCGTCGGTGAGTAGGAACCAGAACGGTACCTTCCGTACGAAATCAGTCGAACAGTCGATCCTCGACACGGAAGAGCCGGAACACGCGCTCAAGAAGTCGCTCTCCTCCTGGGACCTGACCGTCTTCGGCGTCGGCGTGATCATCGGCACCGGCATCTTCGTCCTCACGGGCAAGGTCGCCAAGGAGACCGCCGGACCCTCCACGGCCCTCGCGTTCGTCGCCGCCGGCATCGTGTGCGCGCTGGCCGCCCTGTGTTACGCCGAGTTCGCCTCCACCGTCCCGGTGGCCGGATCCGCGTACACCTTCTCGTACTCCTCGATCGGCGAGCTGCCCGCCTGGATCATCGGCT
>NZ_JAAGLY010000820.1 GCF_010548375.1 Streptomyces sp. SID13726 | reverse complement strand
CCTGCGGCCCGAGGACGACGTCGCCGTCGCGACGCGCGACCTCGCGCCGGGCGACGCCGTCGACCTCCCCGCGGGCGGCGTCGTCGGCGTGCTCGACGCCGTCCCGCGCGGGCACAAGGTCGCGCTGCGGGACGTCCCCGCGGGCGGTCCCGTGCACAAGTACGGGCAGGTGATCGGCGTCGCGACGCGCGACGTCTGCGCCGGCCAGCACGTGCACACGCAGAACCTCGGCTACGCACCGGGGGAGCGCGAGCACGAGCTCGCCACCGTGCGCACACCGCTCGTCGCGCCCCCCGGACCGCGCCCGACGTTCCGCGGCTACCGGAGGGCGAATGGGACCACCGGCACGCGCAGCTACGTCGCGATCCTCACGTCGGTGAACTGCTCCGCG
>NZ_JAAGLY010000819.1 GCF_010548375.1 Streptomyces sp. SID13726 | reverse complement strand
GCGCGCTGACCGGGCGAGGATGGGCGCCATGACTCCCGAGACCCTCCCCACCCCGGACGACCTCGTGCACCTGCGCCGCTGCGTCGAGCTCGCGCGCGAGGCGCTCGACGACGGCGACGAGCCGTTCGGCTCGCTGCTCGTCGACCGCGACGGGGCCGTGCGGTTCGAGGACCGCAACCGTGTCAAGGACGGCGACGCGACCCGGCACCCGGAGTTCGAGATCGCCCGCTGGGCCGCAGAGCACCTGACCCCCGAGGAGCGGCGCGCCGCGACCGTCTACACGTCCGGCGAGCACTGCGCGATGTGCAGCGCGGCGCACGCGTGGGTCGGGCTCGGCCCGATCGTCTACGCGTCGAGCACGACGCAGCTCGTCGGCTGGCTCGACGAGTGGC
>NZ_JAAGLY010000081.1 GCF_010548375.1 Streptomyces sp. SID13726 | reverse complement strand
CGGCCCCCTGGACGCCCCGGGGGCCAGGGACGAGGCCCTGCGCCGCGCCGCCGCCTGCGGCTACCTGGGGACCGGAACCGGCGACGTCGGCGACGCGGCAGAGGGGGAGCGGGCGTGAGCAGGCAGACCAGGCACAGCGACCACTGCGCGCCGGGCAGCCGGCACATCGACCCCCACGAGTACGCCTCCGTCTTCGGCCCCCGCGCCGGCGACCGGGTCCGGCTCGGGGACTCCGGGCTCACCGTCCGGGTCGAGTCCGACTCCCAGAAGCCGGGCGACGAGTTCCTGGCCGGCTTCGGCAAGACCGCCCGCGACGGGCTGCACCTGAAGGCCGCCGCCGTCCGCGAGACCTGCGACGTCGTCATCAGCAACGTGCTGGTGATCGACGCCGTCCTCGGCATCCGCAAGGTCTCCGTCGGCATCCGCGAGGGCCGGATCCACGCGATCGGCCGCGCCGGGAACCCGGACACCCTCGACGGGGTGGACGTCGTCGTCGGCACCGGCACGAGCATCGTCTCCGGCGAGGGCCTGATCGCCACCGCCGGCGCCGTCGACACCCACGTCCACCTGCTGTCCCCGCGCGTCATGGAGGCCTCGCTCGCCGCGGGCGTCACCACGATCATCGGCCAGGAGTTCGGCCCGGTCTGGGGCGTCGGGGTCAACTCCCCGTGGGCCCTCAAGCACGCCTTCAACGCCTTCGACGCCTGGCCCGTCAACATCGGCTTCCTCGCCCGCGGCTCCTCCTCGGACGCCGCGCCCCTGGTCGAGGCCCTGGCCACGACCTACGCCGCCACTCTGCTCCAG
>NZ_JAAGLY010000818.1 GCF_010548375.1 Streptomyces sp. SID13726 | reverse complement strand
TGCTCCCCGCCTGGGTGCCGAACAGGATGCGGGGCTGCTTGCCGCCGCGGATCGGGTGCGGGTGGGCCGCGACGACCTCGCCGAGGAAGGCGTTCAGCCGGCCGGTCGGGACGCGCGTCTCCCAGCCCGCGAGGGCCGTCTCGATCGCCGGGACCAGCTTCTCCATGTGGCGGCCGGTGAGCGCCGAGACGTTCACCCGGGGCGCCCAGGCGACCTGCTGCATCTCGGTCTCGATCTCGCGCTCGAGGTAGTAGCGGCGCTCCTCGTCGAGCTCGTCCCACTTGTTGTACGCGATCACGATCGCGCGCCCGGCCTCGACGGCCATGGTGATGATGCGCTGGTCCTGGACGCTGATCGTCTCGGTGGTGTCGATCAGGATGACCGCGACCTCG
>NZ_JAAGLY010000817.1 GCF_010548375.1 Streptomyces sp. SID13726 | reverse complement strand
AAGACCATCACCTTCTGGTGCTGGCTGCGCTCCAGCACCGCCTCCAGGCCCGCGCACAGCGCCAGCGCCGACTTTCCGGTGCCGGCCCGGCCGCCCATGGAGCTGATGCCGATCTCCGGGTCGAGCAGGAGGTCCAGGGCGATGCGCTGCTCGGCGCTGCGGCCGTGCAGACCGAAGGCCTCGCGGTCGCCCCGTACGAGCTTCACGTTGCCGTCGGCCGTGACCCGGCCCAGTGCCTTGCCGCGCTCCGACTGGAGGACCAGACCGGTGTGCACGGGAAGTTCCGCGGCCTCCGGTACGTAGAGCCGCTCCTCGGAGAAGAGGAGGTCCACCTGTTCCCCGGAAAGCGCCAGCTCCGTCATGCCGGTCAAGCCGGCATCGGTGAGGGCGAG
>NZ_JAAGLY010000816.1 GCF_010548375.1 Streptomyces sp. SID13726 | reverse complement strand
CCGACCCGGGGTCGGCAGCGACCAGCTCACGGTGCACACCGCGAAAAGCTCGCGGTCGACCGGCACGAGGGTCAGCAGGAGCACCGGGAGCAGGGAGACGCCGAACAGCACCCACGCCAGCGGCCGGCGGCCCGCCAGCCACGCGCCCACGAGCGGTCCGACGACGACGAGGACGAGGAGGGCGAGCGGCGACAGCCAGGGATGCGCGACGAGGACGGTGGCGATCATGGGCGGCCAGTCTCGCAGGTGCCGGGTGCCCGGGTGCCTCGTTGCCCGGGTGCTGAGTGACGCGTGACGGGTGACGCGTGTCGGCGGGACGCGGTAGACCTGTGCCCATGACGACGACGCCGTCCCCCGAGCCCCTCGCGCCCGACGCTCCCGACTCCCGCGAG
>NZ_JAAGLY010000815.1 GCF_010548375.1 Streptomyces sp. SID13726 | reverse complement strand
GGTCGGCCTGGCGCAGCAGGATTCCGGCTGTGAGCAGGGATAAAGCGAGCAGCATGCGGCGGTCCCATGGTGAGCAGGGGCGGGCATCTCCCACCCGACGATCACCCAAAGTACATCTAGTGCACTAGTTGAGGCGGGGTGGGGGCGGAATCAGCGCCCCGGAACACGAAAGAGGCGGCCCACCGGTCAGGTGGGCCGCCTCTTTGGCGGTGGAAGGACTTCTACAAGCCGGCGACCGTTGTGCCGATGCGGCGCTCGTCCCAGGTTCCGGCGTCGATCCTCGGCCGGGCGGCGGCCTCGTACGCCTGAAGGACGCGGGGCGCGGAGTCGGCGCCGTGGCCCCAGACGCTCTCGAAGCGGCCGGCCCACCGGCCGACGCCCTTGAAGTACAC
>NZ_JAAGLY010000814.1 GCF_010548375.1 Streptomyces sp. SID13726 | reverse complement strand
GCGTGCCCCAGCAGCACGCGGAACGCGCCCGGCCGGAGCTTGGTCCCCACGACGGCACCCGACCCGGCCAGGGTGCGCTCGAACAGACCCGGCGGGATGCCGTGCGCGACGTACCCCGCCGCCTCGGCGACCACGTTGGCGACCGGGTGCGGAACCACGACCTGCGTGAACGACTCCCCCGGCGGCAGGTCCCAGGGAACGACCCAGTGCCGCTCGACCAGGTCCGCGAGGTCCGGCGCCGGATCGACGCGCACGAGCTCGAACCCGCGCCGCGCGGCGGCGGGGTCGACGAGCCCCCGCAGGGACGTCGTCGGGCCGCGCCGGGACGCCGCCCTCGCGTCGGCGCGGTCCTGGGGTTCGAACACCTGTCGCATTCCTCCAAGACTGGCACG
>NZ_JAAGLY010000813.1 GCF_010548375.1 Streptomyces sp. SID13726 | reverse complement strand
GTGCGGACCGCAAGCTCAAGATCGTCGGTTCCGTGCTGGGCGTCGGGCTGCTGGGCGTGGTCGGCTGGATCGGCTGGGACTACGTCGCGGGCCAGAGCGTCAGCGCCCAGGTGATCAAGTTCCAGGTGGTCTCGGACTCCGAGGTGAAGGTGCAGCTGGAGGTGCGCAAGGACGCCGGGGTCACCGGGGTCTGCACCCTGAGCTCCCAGAACGAGGAGCACGCCGAGGTGGGCCGTGCGGACTTCACCTTCGCACAGAAGGACACGCGCGTGGACGAAATGCTCTCGCTGAAGACCACCGGCCGGGCCACGATGATCGAGCTCGTGGGCTGCAAGGCCGCGGGCAAGGGCACCACGCCGACGGCAGGCTGAGCTCTTTCCAGCTCCCGGGCC
>NZ_JAAGLY010000812.1 GCF_010548375.1 Streptomyces sp. SID13726 | reverse complement strand
CTGCCACTGACGAAGCTCGGCGACGTTCGCCTCGTGGTCGTCCCACGTCACCGCGAACTTCGTCTCGCCGGTCTCGAGGTTCACGGCAGTCCAGAAGATCCACTCGCCCGGCTCGGGGTTCACGACTGCGGCCAACGACTCGGCACCCGGACTCGCGATCGGAGTTGGCGGGAGACCCTTGTGCACATAGGTGTTGAACGGGTTATCAGGGTTCTGCGTGTCCTCACGCGTCAGCTCGGTTCCCGGCTTGTTCAGGCCATACGCGACCGCCGCATCGATCTGGAGCGCCATGTTGATCGCAAGCCGGTTCTCGATCGCGCGCGCCATCTTGGGGCGGTCCGGCGCGTACTTCGCCTCCCGCCCGATGAGCGAGGCCTTGTTGAGCACGGTCT
>NZ_JAAGLY010000811.1 GCF_010548375.1 Streptomyces sp. SID13726 | reverse complement strand
TTCGACCTGAGCGCGTACGCGGGCAAGACCGTCGAGGTCTTCCTCTCCTACGTTTCGGACGGCGGCTCCGGCGGCCGCGGCCTCTTCGCGGACGACGCACGCGTCTCCGTGGGGGGAGCCGACCAGGCCGTGGAGGGGTTCGAGACCTCCCTGGGAGCCTGGACCGCCCAGGGCGCACCTGCCGGAAGTCCCGCGGTTCCGGGCGATTGGGCCCGGTCCGGCGAGCTGTTCAAGTCCTACGCCTCGGTGACTACGCGTAACACGGTGCTCCTCGGCTTCGGCCTGGAACACCTGCCGGCGGCGGCGGACCGAGCCGTACTCGTCGGTAAGGCGCTCAGGTCGCTGCACCGCTGATCATACGAGCCCCTTTCGCTCACTCTGAGTGATGGGGG
>NZ_JAAGLY010000810.1 GCF_010548375.1 Streptomyces sp. SID13726 | reverse complement strand
CAACTCCGTGCTGGAGGCGCTGCGGGCGCGCATCCCCGTCGAGGTCGTCTACCTCGCGTCGCGCCTCGACGCCGACGACCGCACGCGTGAGATCGTCGACATCGTCGCGGGCCGCGGCTACGACCTCCTCGAGGTCGGCAAGCCGGAGCTCGACCGCCTCACCGACGGCGCCGTGCACCAGGGCGTCGCGATCAAGGTGCCGCCGTACGAGTACGCCGACGTCGACGACCTGCTCGACGCGGCCGAGGCGACGGGTCGTCCGCCGCTGATCGTCGCGCTCGACGGCGTGACCGACCCCCGCAACCTCGGCGCCGTGCTGCGCTCGGCGGGCGCTTTCGGGGCGCACGGCGTGCTCGTCCCCGAGCGTCGCGCCGCGGGCGTCACGGCGTCCG
>NZ_JAAGLY010000809.1 GCF_010548375.1 Streptomyces sp. SID13726 | reverse complement strand
GACGGGTCGGCGCGCCGTCGGTCACCGAGCCCGTCACCGAGCCCGTCGAGGTGCCCGTCGAGGTGCCCGTCGAGCCGACCGACGAGGTGACCACGAGCGCGACCCGCTCGTCCCCGTCCACCTGCGGCACGCCGACGAGGACCGCCTCGCCGACGCCGTCGAGCGCCGCGACGCGCGGCTCGAACAGGCCCGGGTAGATGTTGGTCGTCCCGCGGATGATCATGTCCCGCGTGCGGCCGACGGGCACGATCCTCCCCCCGTCGTCGAGCCGCGCGAGGTCGCCGGTGCGGTGCTCCGCGACCCGCGCTCCCCTGCCGCGCGCCGGGGCGGCGAGGTGGTGCAGGTAGCCCGCCATGAGCGACGGGCCGGACAGCACGAGCTCGCCGACGACG
>NZ_JAAGLY010000080.1 GCF_010548375.1 Streptomyces sp. SID13726 | reverse complement strand
ACCGCGTCTCGACGGAGCGCGGGGTGGGGAGTGCTCCCCATCGGACGGGTGTCGGTTTTCACCCGCTCTCCCGCTATCCTCGGTTGCGCGATCGGTGGGGCCGCCTCGTATGTGCGAGATCGAGGGGGCTGGAGAAGGGGACCGGTCGTCTCCCGATCCAACTCCTCGGAGGACCTGTGGGTTTCCTGGCGCGTCTGAACGAGCACCGCCGCACCGTCGCGTCGGTGAGCACCGTGTCGGTGTTCTCGACGGCGCTGGTGGGGATGGCGCTGTTCTACGAGGGCGAGGCCACGGCGGACGTGGACCTGAACGACTCGGGCGTGTGGGTGACGAAGTCGTCGGCCGGGTTGCTGGGGCGGTTCAACTACGAGTCCCAGGCGTTGGACGGGACGTTGAACGCGGGCAGCGCGTCGTTCGACGTGCAGCAGGACGCGGGCCGTGTGCTGCTGGACGACACCGGGACGAGCTCCGCGTCTCCCGTGAACGTCGCGCACCTGAAGCTGGACGGGCAGGTCCGTCTGCCGGCCGGGGCGCAGGTGGCGACGGGTGGCGCGACGACGGCGATCCTCAACGGTGAAGAGGGCCTGCTCTGGGTGCTGCCGTTCGACGGGGCGACGTCGTTCGACGCGGAGAAGCTCGACCCCGTGGCCGAGGTCGGCGGCGAGGGCGCGCTGACCGTGTCGCAGGACGGGACGGTCTTCGCGGCGATCCCGTCGACGGGGACGCTGTGGACGGTGGCGACGACGTCCAAGGGCACGGTGGACGGCGAGGCCTCCTCGGCGGGTCTGCCGGTGGGCAAGGGCGCCGA
>NZ_JAAGLY010000808.1 GCF_010548375.1 Streptomyces sp. SID13726 | reverse complement strand
GCCGAAGCAGCACCTGGAGCCGGTCCTGGAGCGGCTGCACGGGGAGTACCAGTCGAAGATGGTGGCCACCCTGAGCTGGGGCGGCGCCTCGGGCGAGGCCGGCACGGGCGACGCGGGCCGCCAGTTCCTGGCCGACATCGTGACCCACTTCTGGACCTACGCCTCCGGGCCGCGTTAGGTTCCCGCGGACGCGGACCGCCGCGCAGGCGAACGGCCCCGGCCGCGTCCCGCCATGGACGCGATCGGGGCCGTTCGCCTGCGCGATGCGGGCCGGAGGTCCCGTCCGGGCGGGGCGCCGGGCCCGGGGGCGGGTGGGTCAGAAGACCGATTCGGCCTCGTACATGCGGGCGTCGGGGACCGTCTTCAGTTCCGTGACCGCCTCGGCCAGGGGG
>NZ_JAAGLY010000807.1 GCF_010548375.1 Streptomyces sp. SID13726 | reverse complement strand
CGAGGTTGTCGCCGACCTCGCGGGCGAAGCCCATCTCGTGGGTCACCACGATCATGGTCATGCCCGATTCGGCCAGGTCCCGCATGACGTCGAGGACGTCGCCGACGAGCTCCGGGTCGAGCGCCGAGGTGGGCTCGTCGAAGAGCATCAGCTTCGGCTCCATGGCCAGCGCGCGGGCGATCGCCACGCGCTGCTGCTGCCCGCCGGAGAGCTGGGTGGGGTAGTTCCCGCCCTTGTCGCCCAGGCCCACGCGGTCGAGGAGGCGCACCGCGCGCTCGCGCGCCACGGCCTTGCTCTCGCCCTTGACCATGACGGGGGCTTCCATGACGTTCTCTATGGCCGTCATGTGCGGGAAGAGGTTGAAGCGCTGGAAGACCATGCCGATCTCGCGC
>NZ_JAAGLY010000806.1 GCF_010548375.1 Streptomyces sp. SID13726 | reverse complement strand
AGCACGGGGTGCGGGCCGACCTCGTCGTCGACTCCGCGACCCTCGTGGTCCCCGACGGTGCGGTCGACGCCGTGACGGCGACGCCCGGCGCCGCGGTCGTCGACACCGTGCGCCTCGGCCTCGCGCCCGTCGCGACGGTCGACGCTTCCGGGAGCGAGACGTCCGGGTCGGGCACCGGGCCCGACGACGCGTCGGGTGCCGCCGAGGCCCGCGGGACCGACGTCGCGGGCGTACCTGCCGGATTCTTCGACACCGCCCTGGACCCCGTGGCGCTCGCGGGAGACCCGACGGCGACGCTCGAGGCGGGGGACGTCGTCGTGCACCGGCGCACCGCGCGCGAGCGCGGCTGGGAGGTGGGCGACACGCTGCGCCACAGCGAGGGCGCGACCGCG
>NZ_JAAGLY010000805.1 GCF_010548375.1 Streptomyces sp. SID13726 | reverse complement strand
CCGGAGCCCACGGACCCCGAGCCCGGCGAGTGCACCGCACCGGCGTGGGCGGCCGGGTCGGTGTACCTCGGCGGTGCGAACGTCTCGCACGAGGGCCGCACCTACCAGGCGAAGTGGTGGACGACGGGCGAGAACCCCGCCCAGAGCGGCCAGTGGGGCGTCTGGAAGGACCTCGGCGCCTGCTGATCCCCCCACCCCGCGCCGAGCGCCGGCAGCCCCCGCACTCCTCTCCCAGGGTGCGGGGGCTGCTGTGTGATCGCCGCCTCAGGCGGAGCGGCACAGGGCGTGGTCGATGAGGGTGCGCAGTGCGTCCTCCTGGCGGGCCGCGGTCTGCGGGTCCGCGGCGCGGCTGTGCGCGGAGACGGCGACGGTGCGCCGTCCGTTCGTGGTGGT
>NZ_JAAGLY010000804.1 GCF_010548375.1 Streptomyces sp. SID13726 | reverse complement strand
AGAACGCCAGCATCTCGGACTGCGTAAACACCAACGCCGGGCCATCAGGGAAGCGTGAATTACGCACCGCGACCTCACCGCTGGCCAGCTGTGCAATTTCCACGCAGTTGTTGAACGCATCACTCGCCCGAGCCTTTTGCCACGCCACTCCCTGGATCTGGCTCGCCTGAACACCATTGCCGTAGGAAAATCCCATCACGCCTCCTTGTCTGACTGACCAGCTGAAACACTCGTGACGAGGCACCTCCCTCAGGGGTGCCGACACCTCTCGGCAGGGGCTCCGGAAACGCCTGTGAAAATTTCCGGGCCTGTGCGCGAGATGACGAGCCTAGTCGTGCAGCAAGATCAAAAAAGTCCCTCGAAGGAGCGTTCAACGCAGTCCGAAAATCGTTC
>NZ_JAAGLY010000803.1 GCF_010548375.1 Streptomyces sp. SID13726 | reverse complement strand
GGGTGTTGAACCGTCCCGACGCGCCGTACGTGCCGTTGACAAGGGGGGATCAGCGCCACCGTCCCCCCCACACGGAGGTTGTTTTGTCCGTCGTCCCCACCGCACCCGCGTCACAAGGAGAGCCCCCCGTGACCACCGAAGCAGCGCCGCCGCACGGCAGCGCGGGAACGCCGGCGGCGAGCCCCACGGCCGAAGAGTTCTCAGCCGTCCAGCAGAGCGCCGAATTCGCCGAACTGCACAGTTCCGACCGGTCCTTCGCCTTCCCGCTCACCGTGGCCTTCATCGCCTGGTACCTGCTCTACGTCCTGCTGTCCAACTACGCCGGCGGCTTCATGGGGACCAAGCACTTCGGCAACATCAACGTCGACCTCGAGTTCGGCATCTCCCAGTTCG
>NZ_JAAGLY010000802.1 GCF_010548375.1 Streptomyces sp. SID13726 | reverse complement strand
TCGTAGAAGTACCAGCCGTGCTGTTCGCGCTTGCGGCCGGCGGCGGTCTCCGTCCGCGCCCTTCCGTCGTCCGGCCCCGGCTCCGTCGTGTCCGTCGTCCGCGCACTCATCCGGTGCCCCCTCGCTGATGCCGTACCGCTGCGGCCCGCCGGGGCCCGCGCGCGGCCGGTGAGGCGGTCAGGCCCAGGCCCCGCGCCGGTCCAGCACCGTGCGCAAGATGTCGATCCGGTCGGTCATGATGCCATCGACGCCCAGGTCCAGGAGCGCTTCCATGCGTTGCGGTTCGTTCACGGTCCACACGTGCACCTGGAGCCCCCGCTCGTGCGCGGTGCGCACGAAGCGCCGGTCGACCACGCGGACGCCCGCCTGGGTCTCCGGAACCTGCGCGGCCAC
>NZ_JAAGLY010000801.1 GCF_010548375.1 Streptomyces sp. SID13726 | reverse complement strand
CACCGGCCCTGGCAGCGGGGTGCACCGCGGTGCTGAAGCCGGCGACGGAGACGCCCCTGACGGCGTACGCCGTGGCGGCGCTGCTGGAGCAGGCGGGGATGCCCCCAGGGGTGCTCAACGTCGTCACGACGTCGACCGCGGGCCCCGTCGTCGAGGCGATGCTGTCCGACCCTCGCACGCGCATGCTGTCGTTCACCGGCTCGACCGAGGTGGGTCGGCGGCTGCTGCGCGTCGCCGCGGATCGCGTCCTAAAGTGCGGGATGGAGCTCGGGGGCAACGCGCCGTTCGTCGTCCTCGGCGACGCGGACGTGGACTCCGCGCTCGACGGCGCCATGGTCGCCAAGATGCGCAACGGGGGCCAGGCGTGCACGGCCGCCAACCGGTTCCTCGTGG
>NZ_JAAGLY010000800.1 GCF_010548375.1 Streptomyces sp. SID13726 | reverse complement strand
CGCCCGCCATCAACCCCGTGGTGGCGGACTCGTGGCGCCGGTCCGTGCACAGCGGCGTCGACCCCGAGGGCCCGCGCACCGGATCCGGGCTCGCCCACGACGACCTCGTCGCCTACCGCGACGCCCACCCGCTGTCGGCGGTCATGCCCGTGGTGCGCGAGCTCGTCGTCGACGCCGCCGCGGACGACGGCCTGGCCGTCGCCGTGTCCGACGACGCGGGCCGGCTCCTGTGGGTCGAGGGCAGCCGCTCCTTGCGGGACGCCGTCGAGCGCGTCGGGTTCGTCGAGGGATCGGTGTGGCGCGAGGAGCGCGTCGGGACCAACGCCCCCGGGACTGCGCTCGCCGCGCGCCGCGCCGTGCAGGTCCTCGGCGCCGAGCACTTCTCGCGCCCCG
>NZ_JAAGLY010000007.1 GCF_010548375.1 Streptomyces sp. SID13726 | reverse complement strand
CTGCTCGGTGGACGGCGCGGCAGCGGCCGGCTCGGGGGCGGGCTCGGCGACCGGCTCGGCCGCGGGGGCCGGGGCGGCGGCGGGAGCGCCGGTGCCGTCGTCGATCACGGCCAGCTCGGCGCCGACCTCGACGGTCTCGTCCTCGGCGACCTTGATGGAGGCCAGGATGCCGGCGGCGGGGGAGGGGATCTCGGTGTCGACCTTGTCGGTCGACACCTCGAGCAGCGGCTCGTCGGCCTCTACGCGCTCACCCTCGGCCTTCAGCCAGCGGGTGACAGTGCCCTCGGTGACGCTCTCGCCGAGCGCCGGAAGGGTTACGGAAACCGCCATGGTTTCGGTTGCTCCTTACGAATTGCGGAAGTCTGTGTCGTCGCTGTGAGCGGAGTCGCTTCGTCGACCGAGGGTCAGTCGTGCGAGTGGAGCGGCTTGCCGGCCAGCGCCAGGTGCGCCTCGCCGAGCGCCTCGCTCTGCGTCGGGTGAGCGTGGATGAGCTGCGCGACCTCGGCGGGCAGCGCCTCCCAGTTGTAGATCAGCTGGGCTTCGCCGACCTGCTCGCCCATGCGGTCACCGACCATGTGGACGCCGACCACGGCACCGTCCTTGACCTGGACGAGCTTGATCTCGCCCGAGGTGTTCAGGATCTTGCTCTTGCCGTTGCCCGCGAGGTTGTACTTCAGAGCGACGACCTTGTCCGCGCCGTAGATCTCCTTGGCCTTGGCCTCGGTGATGCCCACGGAGGCGACCTCGGGGTGGCAGTAGGTCACCCGCGGGACGCCGTCGTAGTCGATCGGAACGGTCTTCAGACCGGCCAGACGCTCCGCCACCAGGATGCCCTCGGCGAAGCCGACGTGCGCGAGCTGGAGCGTGGGGACCAGGTCGCCGACGGCGGAGATGGTCGGGACGTTGGTGCGCATGTACTCGTCGACCAGGACGTAGCCGCGGTCCATCGCGACGCCCTGCTCCTCGTAGCCGAGACCGGCGGAGACGGGCCCGCGGCCGACGGCCACCAGCAGCAGCTCGGCCTCGAACTCCTTGCCGTCGGCGAGGGTGACCTTGACACCGTCCTGGGTGTACTCGGCCTTCGAGAAGAAGGTGCCCAGGTTGAACTTGATGCCGCGCTTGCGGAACGCGCGCTCAAGAAGCTTGGAGGAGTTCTCGTCCTCGAGGGGGGCGAGGTGCTTGAGGCCCTCGATGATGGTGATGTCGGTCCCGAAGGACTTCCAGGCGGAGGCGAACTCGACGCCGATGACACCGCCGCCGAGGACGATCGCGGACTTCGGGACCCGGTCCAGGACGAGGGCGTGGTCCGAGGAGATGATCCGGTTGCCGTCGATCTCCAGGCCGGGCAGCGACTTCGGCACGGAGCCGGTCGCCAGCAGGATGTGGCGGCCCTGGATGCGCTGGCCGTTCACGTCGACGGAGGTGGGGGAGGAGAGCCGCCCCTCACCCTCGATGTACGTCACCTTGCGCGAGGCGACAAGACCCTGGAGGCCCTTGTACAGGCCGGCGATCACGCCGTCCTTGTACTTGTGGACCCCGGCGACGTCGATGCCCTCGAAGGTGGTCTTCACACCGAACTGCTCGCTCTCGCGGGCCTGGTCGGCGATCTCGCCCGCGTGCAGCAGGGCCTTGGTGGGGATGCACCCTCGGTGCAGGCAGGTACCGCCGACCTTGTCCTTCTCGATCAGGGCGACGTCAAGCCCCAGCTGCGCCCCGCGCAGGGCCGCGGCGTAACCGCCACTACCACCGCCGAGGATCACTAGGTCGAAAACGGTGCTGGCGTCGTTCGCCACGTCACGTCCTCCATGCATGTGCGCCGTACGCCGGTCGTCAGTGACCGCGCGGCGGCTGGTGTCCGGCCGCTCTTTCTTCGGCCCTGTGGTGGGGGCCCTGTCCTGCCGAGCCCATCTTCGCACTTGTCGGAGGTGAACGAGACGCCGGGCCGGGGTGTGAGACACCACACGCTCACATGAGAAAGGGGGGTGGGGTGAGACACGCAAGGGGCGCGGGGAACTGCACGACAAGCCACAACGGGCCCGCAGCCGCCCACGCCCCTCGGGCATCGAGCTCCTAGGCGAACATCAGCCCAGGTCACCCGAGGCCGCAAGCTCCGCCAGCCGCACCAGCGTACGCACCGCGGACCCCGTCCCGCCCTTGGGCGTGTACCCGAACGGCCCCCCGTCGTTGAACGCCGGTCCCGCGATGTCGAGGTGCGCCCAGGTGATCCCCTCGCCCACGAACTCCCGCAGGAAGAGCCCGGCGACCAGCCCGCCGCCCATCCGCTCACCCATGTTCGCGATGTCGGCGGTGGGGGAGTCCATCCCCTTGCGCAGGTGCTCGGGCAGCGGCATCGGCCAGGCAGGCTCCCCGACCTCCTCCGCGGCCTCGTACACCGCCGTGCGGAACGCGTCGTCGTTGGCCATGATCCCGAAGGTCCGGCTGCCGAGCGCCAGCATCATCGCGCCCGTCAGCGTCGCCACGTCCACGATCGCGTCCGGCTTCTCCGCCGACGCGGCCCACAGCGCGTCCGCCAGCACGAGACGGCCCTCGGCGTCGGTGTTGAGCACCTCCACCGTCTTGCCGCTGTACATGCGCAGCACGTCACCGGGGCGCGTGGCCGAACCGGAGGGCATGTTCTCGGCCAGCGCCAGCCAGCCGGTCACGTTGACCTCGAGACCCAGCCGCGCCGCCGCGACCACGGCCGCGAACACCGCCGCCGCCCCGCTCATGTCGCACTTCATCGTCTCGTTGTGGCCCGCGGGCTTCAGCGAGATACCGCCCGAGTCGTAGGTGATCCCCTTGCCGACCAGCGCGAGGTGCTTCTTCGCCTTGGACGAGGTGTACGACAGCTTCACCAGCCGCGGCCCCGACGCCGACCCCGCGCCGACGCCGAGGATGCCGCCGTAGCCGCCCTTCTCCAGGGCCTTCACGTCGAGCACCTGCACCTTGAGGCCGTGCTCCTTGCCCGCGGTCTGCACGATCGCGGCGAAGGCCTCGGGGTCGAGGTCGTTCGGCGGCATGTTGATGAGGTCGCGCGCGCGGTTGAGCTCCTCGGAAACCGCGGTGGCCCGGGCGAGTGCGGCCTTCTGCGCGGCGTCGCGGGGCTTCCCGCCGAGCAGCGCGCCCTCGGCGAGCGGCGCCTTGCCGTTCTTGGCCTTGGCGGAGCCTCCCGAGGGCGCGCTGTCCTTGTAGGTGTCGAAGGAGTACGCCCCGAGCAGCACGCCCTCGGCGACCGCGCCCACGTCGGCGGCGTCGCCCAGCGGCAGCGCGAACGCGGCCTTCTTCGTACCGGCCAGGGCACGGGCGGCGGCACCGGCGGCCTTGCGCAGCGCCTCCGGGGCGAAGGAGGAGTCCTTGTCGGGCTCGGCGCCCAGGCCCACCGCCACCACGAGCGGGGACTTGAAGCCGGCGGGCGCGGGCAGCTTCGTCACCTCGGCCTCGGCGCCGGATGCACCGAGGGTTTCCAGGACGCCGGCGAGCCGGCCGTCGTAGGCCTTGTCCACGGCCTCGGCGCCCGGTGCGACGACCGGGCCTTTCGCGCCCTTGGCCACACCGATCACGATCGCGTCGGCCCGCAGGCCGGGCGCCGCGGCGGTGCTGAGAGTGAGAGCAGTCACGGTGGTGAAATCTCGCTTCCGATGTGAAGTTCGCTGAGGTCGAGCGGGTGGGTCGACCGGGCCCGACGGCCGACCCTAGTTCCTGTCCGGAAAGGGATCCCGATCGGGGCCTTCACCCCTGTCGGCGACCACCCGGGACGAGCCTACGCTCGGGGCGGCCACCGATGACGCCTCGGTGCGCCGTGCGGCACCGGGGTCGGGAGATCATCCTTGGGACACGTCGCCGCACGCCCTGGAGCCCACCCCTTGAAACGCCCTCTCCTCCTCGTCACCCTGCTGCTCCTCGCGACGGGCTGCTCGACCGGCGCCGACACCGCCTCCGACTCCCGGTCCGGCGCGGCCCGTTGGCAGCCCCGCCCCGGCGTCGCCTGGCAGTGGCAGCTGACCGGCCGTGTCGACACGTCCGTCGACGTGCCGGTCTACGACATCGACGGCTTCGACCAGTCCAAGAAGGTGGTCTCCGCCCTGCACGCCGAGGGCCGCAAGGTCATCTGCTACCTCTCCACCGGCGCGTGGGAGGACTGGCGGCCCGACGCGAAGAAGTTCCCCGAGTCGGTGATCGGACGCGGCAACGGCTGGGACGGCGAGCGCTGGCTCGACATCCGCGCCACGGACGTGCTGGAGCCGCTGATGGCCGACCGTCTCGACATGTGCCGCGAGAAGGGCTTCGACGCGGTGGAGCCGGACAACATGGACGGCTACAAGAACCGCACGGGCTTCGAGCTGACGGCCGCGGACCAGCTCCGCTACAACCGGCTGATCGCGAGGCTGACCCACGAGCGGGGCATGTCGGTCGGCCTGAAGAACGACCTCGACCAGATCCCCGAGCTGGTCGGCGACTTCGACTTCGCGGTCAACGAGCAGTGCGCGCAGTACGACGAGTGCGCGGACATGGAGCCGTTCATCAAGGCGGACAAGGCCGTGTTCCACGTCGAGTACGAACTGCCGACCAGCCGATTCTGCGCGGACTCCCGTCCCCTGAAGCTGAGTTCGATGCTGAAGAAGTACGAACTGGGAGTCTGGCGCGAGGCCTGCTAGAGGCTCATCGAGAGGACCACCAGGGCCGTCGTCGCCGCCGTCTCCGCGAGCCCCCCGAACACGTCCCCGGTCACTCCGCCGAAGCGGCGCGTGCAGTGCCGCAGCAGAAGTTCGGCCGTTCCGACGGCGGCGGCGACCGCCAGAACCGTGCGGACGACGTCGTACGACCCGACGAGCGCCGCCGCTCCGGCCGCGCCCAGCGTCACGGCGGCGGCCACCAGCACCGCGCCCCGAACCGGGACGACCCCCGCCACCGCCGCGCCGAGTCCCTCCGGGCGGGCGGCCGGGACCCCGGTGCGGGCCGCGAGGGTCAGGGCGAGGCGCGCGGTCGTCGCCGAGACCACCGCCGCCAGCGCGCCCAGGGTCCACGAGTCGCCGTACACCTGTGACAGGGCGGCCACCTGGGCGAGCAGGACGAGGACGAGGGTGAGCACGCCGAACGGGCCGATGTCCGACTGCTTCATGATCCGCAGGGCGTCCTCGGCGGGCTTGCCGCTGCCCAGGCCGTCGGCGGTGTCGGCGAGGCCGTCCAGGTGCAGGCCCCGGGTGAGGACCGCGGGGACGGCCACCGTGGCGACCGCGGCGAGGAGTTCCGAGGTGCCCAGGAACAGCAGCAGGAGTCCCACGGCGGCCGAGAAGCCGCCCAGCACCAGGCCGACCAGGGGAGCGCACAGCATGCCGCCGCGGGCCGCCTCGCGGTCCCAGCGGGTCACCTTCACGGGGAGCACGCTGAGCGTGCCGAAGGCGAAGCGGAGGCCGTCGAGCGGGGGCGGGGTCATGGACACGTCCGCAGGGTAGCCCGGACGCCGTCACCGTCGGGCGGCCCGCCCCCGGGCCCGGGACACTGGGGGCATGGGCCACTGGCTGCAACGCAACATCGTCGAACCGGGCAAGCTGCCGCTGCTCCTCGCCCTGACCTCGTTCGTGCTCACCTTCCTGATCACGCGGGTTATCACCCGGCTCATCCGGGCGGGCAAGGGGCCCTTCGGGAACGTCAGTTCCGGCGGGGTGCACATCCACCACGTGGTGCCCGGGGTCGTGCTCACCGTCGTGGGCGGCTTCGGCGCGGTCGGGACCGGGCGGGAGGGGTTCGGCGCGGCGGTGTGCGCGGTGGTGTTCGGGATCGGCGTGGGGCTGGTGCTGGACGAGTTCGCGCTGATCCTGCACCTCGACGACGTCTACTGGACCGAGGAGGGCCGCAAGAGCGTCGAGGTCGTCGTCCTCACCGTGGCCCTGGTGGGTCTCGTGCTCGCGGGGTTCGCGCCGTTCGGCGTCAACGACCTGAGCCAGGAGGAGCGCAACGACCGCGGCGGCCTCATCACCACCGTGGTCGTCAACTTCCTCTTCGCGCTGGTCGTGCTGAGCAAGGGCAAGGCCCGGATGGCGATCTTCAGCGTGATCGTCCCCCTCGTCGGCCTCATCGGCATCGTCCGCCTGGCCCGCCCCGGCTCGCCCTGGGCCCGGCGCTTCTACCGCCGCCGCCCCCGCGCCCGGGCCCGCGCCTTCCTGCGCACCTACCGCCGCGACAGACGCTGGTCGGGCCCCCGCCGCAAATTCCAGGACCTCATCGCAGGCAAGCCCGACCCGACACCGTCACCGGCCCGCCGCTGACGCCCTGTGCCAGGGCCTACCGGGCGGCGGCCTCGCCGGTACCGCGGCGATGTCGCGGGGGTGGGCCCGACTCGATGCCCTCGCCGGCTCGCCGCTGACGCCGGGTGTCAGGGCCTGGCGGGCGGTAGCCCTGACCCTTTCTCGGCGCGGTGTTTGGAGCGTCGTCGGCGTAGTGCGGGTGGCGGGTGCACCGCGCAGGGCCGGTGCCGTGGCGATGTCGCGGGGTGGGCCCGACTCGGCGCCGTCGCCGGCTCGCCGCTGACGCCGGGTGTCACGGTCTGCCGGGCGGCAGTCCCGCCGGTGCCGTAGCGATGTCGCGGGGGTAGGCCCGACTCGATGCCCTCGATGCCCTCGATGCCCTCGATGCCCTCGCCGGCCCGCCGCTGACGCCCGGTGTCACGGCCTGGCGGGCGGTAGCCCTGACCCTCTCTCCGCGCGGTGCTTGGAGCGTCGTCGGCGTAGTGCCGAGGCGCCGCACAGGGCCAGTACCGCGGCGATCGCCGCCAGGTGCTCCTTGCCGGCGAGGTTTCCCTTGAGGAGCACCTCGACGATCATCGCCGCTGTCACGACGGCGGAGGTGATCCGGGCGCCGTAGCGCCAGCCGAGGAAGACGGCGAGGCCCACGACGGCCGCCGACGGGCCGGTGTCGACGACATGGGCGTCCGAGGCGGGCAGGCCGAGCGGGCTGTCGGGGCCCAGCCAGATGCCCACGCGCGCGTACAGCGTGCCGGCGAGGGTGGCCGCGTACGCCACGACCAGGGTGCGCCACCGGCCCAGACACAGCTCGGCGATCCCGAACACGAACAGGATCTGCACCAGCGCGCCCCACACCGGCAGGTCCAGGGCCGGCACGAACAGCGAGAGCGGGGTGCGCAGCAGGTCGAGCCAGAGCGGGTCCGCGGCCCGTACCCCGCCGACGTCCTGGACGAAGTCGTAGCCCCACGACTGGTTGTGCACGAAGTGCAGGGCCGCCGTCAGACACACCGCGCCGACGGTCATGGGGATCGCCCGCCAGCGCTCGCGCAGCAGCGGCTCGCGCACGGTGGCGTACAGCAGCCCCCACTCCGCGCGGGCCCAGCGGGCGAGCGTCTTCATCCCACGGCCCTCATCCCACAGCCTTCATCCCACGGCCCTCATCCGGCGTTCCTCATCTGTGCGTACTCAGGTGCTCCCGGCGCCGCAGCCACCTCGGCAGGCCCGGCACCTCCAGGAACCCCTCCGCGCGGGCCGAGGCGAGCCCGATGCGGGGCAGGTCCGCGCTCTTCTCGAAGAGCAGGAACCGCGGCTCCCAGATGGGCCGGTACTTGGCGTTGGCCCGGTACAGCGACTCGATCTGCCACCAGCGGGAGAAGAAGCTGAGCAGCGACCGCCACAGGCGCAGCACCGGTCCGGCGCCAAGACGTGCGCCACGTTCGAAGACCGATCTGAACATCGCGAAGTTGAGTGAGACCTGGGTGATCTGAATCTCCTGGGCCCGGTTCAGCAGCTCGATGACCATGAACTCCATGAGTCCGTTGTCGGAGTCGCGGTCCCGGCGCATCAGGTCGAGGGACAGCCCGTGCGGCCCCCACGGCACGAAGGACAGCACCGCCTTCAGCTCACCGTCGGCATCGCTGCACTCCAGCGCCACGCACCGGCCGTCCTCCGGGTCCCCGAGCCGCCCCAGCGCCATGCTGAACCCGCGCTCGGTCGCCCCGTCGCGCCAGTCGTCGGCCCGCCGTACGAGCGCGTCCATCTCCTCGGCGGGGATGTCCTCGTGGCGCCGGATCCGCACGGTGTACCCGGCCCGCTTGACCCGGTTGTAGGCCTGCCGGACGGTCCGCATGGCCCGTCCCTCCAGGGTGAACTCGGCGACCTCGACGATCGCCTCGTCACCCAGCTCCAGCGCGTCCAGGCCGTGCCGCGCGTACACCGTGCCCGCGTCCTCGCCGGCGCCCATCACCGCGGGCAGCCACCCGTGCGCCCGCGCCTCCGCGAGCCACGGCTCGATCGCCCCCGGCCACGCCTCCGGGTCGCCGATCGGATCGCCGGAGGCCAGCGACACCCCGCCGACGACCCGGTAGGTCACGGCCGCCTTCCTGGTCGGCGACCACACCACGCTCTTCTCCCGGCGCAGCGCGAAGTACCCGAGCGAGTCCCGCTCGCCGTGCTTGTCCAGCAGCTCCCGCAGGCGCCGCTCGTCGTCCTCGGTGAGCGGGTCGACGGCACGCCGGGAGCGGAACGCGGCGTAGAAGACGGCCAGGACCAGGATCGTGCTGAGCACGTTGATGACGACGTTGACCCAGTTCGGCGTCGAGATCCCGTCGAAGCGGGAGTCGTCGGCGGCCACGGAGACCAGCCGCAGCGTGCCGTACCACCACCGCTGCCCGAAGCTCGACGCCCTCGACGCCTGGTTGGTGACGGTCACCAGGAGCGCGGCGAGCAGGGAGCACACGAGCAGTCCGCCGACGGCCACGGCGGCGGCGAGCCGCGGGTTCGACCGGTCGCCCTTGGCGTAGAACTCGCGCCGCCCGACCAGCAGCGAGGCGACGAACGCGGCGGTGAGGCCCAGCGAGATCCAGTTCTGCGCGTACCGCCGGATCTCCGGGAACGCCATCGCCAGGACGAACAGCGCGAGGAAGGCCCCCGACACCACCAGGTTCAGGATCCACGCGGCCCGTTTGCGGCGCCGCATGGTGATGGCGAGGAAGACCGTGAACACCCCGGAGGCGAAGCCCGCCGTCAGCAGATACGGCGTGAAGTAGTCCTCCTGGTTGTGCCGCCGCACGTCCTGCCCCAGCGACACCCACGCGGCACTGAGGAAGTTGACGAACGCGACGACCCGCAAGTACCAGACCGCGAACCCGGCGGCCCGCCGCGAGGCGGAGGTGGACGGCCGACGGGCACCGACATTCAGGGCATCTTCCATACGGGCGATCATGCCCTTGTTCGCCGCCGTCACGGCATTCAGCCACGGCGGCGCCTCCCGGCGGTGCCCGACCGGACGAACCCGGCTACTCCTCCTTCTCGGGCTCCCCGTCCTCAAGCTTCTCGGAAGGAGCCTCGGGCTCCTCGGAAGGAGCCTCCGGCTTCTCGGGCAGTTCGGCGGCCAGCGCCGCCGCGGCCTGCACGAGCGGCAGCGCCAGCAGCCCGCCCGCGGCCTCGCCGACCGTCACCCCGTGGTCGAGCAGCGGCTCCAGGGCCATCCGGTCCAGCGCCTTCGCCTGCCCCGGCTCCCCGCTGTTCTGCCCGGCCAGCCACCAGTCCGGCGCCCGGAACGCGATCCGCTGCCCCACCAGCGCACAGGCGGCGACCACGACCCCGTCCAGCACCACGGGCAGCTTGCGCACCGCGCTCTGCAACAGGAACCCGGTGATGGCCGCGAGATCGGCCCCGCCGACCGTCGCCAGCAGCTGCAACTGGTCCCCGAGCACCGGCCGCGCCCGCCGCAGGGCGTCCCGGATCGCCGCGCACTTGCGCATCCACGCCAGGTCGTCGATCCCGGTCCCGCCCCGCCCGGTCACCACGGACGCGTCGGTCCCGCACAGCGCGGCGACCAGCACGCCCGCCGCGGTGGTCCCGCCCACGCTCACATCGCCGAGCACCACGAGGTCCGTACCGGAGTCGGCCTCCTCGTCGGCCACCGCGACCCCGGCCCGGAAGGCGGCCTCCGCCTCCTCCAGGGTGAGCGCGTCCTCGACGTCGATACGACCGCTGCCGCGCCGCACCCGGTGCCGTACGACGTCCTCCGGCAGCCCGTCCGGATCGCAGTCCAGCGCCATGTCGACGACCCGCACCGGCACACCCAGCCTGCGCGCGAGGATCGACACCGGACGGCCGCCCTCCAGGACCTCGCGCACCAGCTCCGAGGCGGTGCCCGCGGGCCGCCCCGAGACACCCTGACCGGCGATCCCGTGGTCACCGGCGAAGAGGATCACCCGCGGCCGTTCCACCGGACGTACCGGCACGGCTGACTGCGCGGCGGCCAGCCACTCACCCAGGTCGTCGAGGCGGCCCAGCGCCCCGGGCGGCACGATCTGACGCTCCCGGTGCGCCTCGGCGTCCCGGCGCACCCCGCCGTCGGGGCGCTCGATCAGATCGGTGAAGTCGTCGAGATTAAGCGAGCTCATTCGCCGAACAGTACCGGCCCTGATCGAACACGGGGGCGCCACAGGGCCATGACGTCATTGCACCCAAGATCGCGATCCCATACGTTCCGTTTTGTAGGCAATTGCCGTGCGCCCCCGGGAGAGCCCATGCCCGCACCGACCGCCCCTTCCGTACGGCGTCTTCGCTCCACCGCCCGAGCGATGCTGCCGCTGCTCCCCGAGCCGGAGAGCTGGCTGGACGTGGCGACGGGCGACGCGGACTTCCCGGAGGCGGCGCGCACGCTCTTCCCCTACACGGCCTTCGACGGCGTCGACCCCACCCCCCGCGTGCTGCACGCCCAGGCGGTCGAACGCCTGGAGGAAGGCCACGTCGGCTGTCTGACGGACCCGCAGATCACGTCCCGCCTGCGCGGCCGCTACGACGTGGTCAGCATCCTGAACCGCCCCGCCGACCCCGGGGAACTCCGAGCCGCCCTCACCGTCCTGCGCCCCGGTGGCCACCTCCTCGTGGAGTCCCCGGACGACCCCCGCCCCGCACTGGAGTCCCAGGGCTGCGCGATCGTCGCCACGACCCGCAGATCCGCCCATGTCCCGGACCGCCTGACGACCCGGCTGACCCGCACCCTGCCCGCCCTGTGCGGCGCCGCGAGGACGCTGGACCACACCATGGCCCTCCTCGTCGCCGGCACCCGCTTCGCACGGACGTACCGGGTGATCGCCCGTAAAGCCCCGTCAGTCCCGTCAGCCCCGTAGCACCAGCGCCTGCCCCGCCACCACCAGCACCACCTGCTCGCACTCGCCCGCGAACGCCGCGTTCAGCCGCCCGAGTTCGTCCCGGTACCGGCGCCCGGACGCGGTGGCCGGCACGATCCCCGAGCCCACCTCGTTGGACACGGCGACCACGGTCCGCCGCGCACCCCGTACCGCCTCCGTCAACTCCCGCACCCGCGACCGCAGTTCACGCTCGCCCCCGTCGGCCCACTCCGCGTCGTCCCACGCCCCCACGGCGTCCATCGCGTCCGTCAGCCACAGCGACAGACAGTCGATCAGCAGCGGCGCCCCGTCGTCCTTCAGCAGCGGCACCAGGTCGCACGTCTCGGCCGTACGCCACGACCCCGGCCGCCGCTCCCGGTGCGCGGAGACCCGCGAGGCCCACTCCGTGTCCCCGTTCCGCGACCCGCCGGTGGCGACGTACAGCACCTCGGGGAACGCCTCAAGGCGCCGCTCGGCCTCCACCGACTTCCCGGACCGCGCCCCGCCCAGCACCAGCGTCCGCCGCGGCACGTCCGGTACGTCCTCGTAGGCCCCGACGGCGAGACTCGTCCCGTCGGCCACGGCCCGCGCCCCCGCCGCGGCCAGCCTCCGCCGCAGCTCGGCACCCGGAGGCACGTCGTGATCGAGGTGCACGGCGACGACGTCGGTCGTCGGCCCGACCGCGCCCACGGCCCGCAGCCGGGCCAGCGCGTCCGGCCGCCGTACGACATCGGCGAGCACCATGTCGTACGACTCGACGGCCCCCTCCTCCAGCCCGGCGGGCGCGCCCCCGGGCGGCAGATACAGCACCCGCTGCCCGTCGGGCCCGGTCACGGCGTACCCGGTCCCCGGCGCGTCCATCGCCACCGCCCGCACCCGGTGTCCCGTCAGCAGCGCCAACTCCCGCCCGTCCGGCACCCGCCCCGGCTGCGGCAGCCCGGCCGGCACCTCGACGGGGGGCCCGTCATGGGGATGCGACAGCAGAACCTGCCTTACACCTGCGAGTGAATGCCCCGCCCGGGCGGCGGCGAAGACGGCACCGGGGGTGAGGTCGAGCAGCAGGGTGTCGTCGACGAGGACGGAGGTGGCGGCCCGGGAGTCCGCACCGAGCGCGACGGCACAGGCGGCGCACGGGCAGAGGGGCCGGGGGAGGCCGGCCGGGGCGCCGGTGCCGAGCAGTGTCAGTTCCACAGAACAATTCTCACCGGTCGCTGTTGATCATGCGCGCGCAGGAACGGCTTTTCGGGGGCGCGGAGGGCCGTGCGACGAGCCCCCACCGGCCCGCACCCGGCGACGCACCGCTTAGGGTGCTCTTCGTAACGGCTCAAACACGGGAGGCTCACATGGCGACATGGACCTGGCGATTCGAGAAGTCCGACGGTGCGGAGACCGAGCCCGCGGTCGAGCCGGAGGAGTTCACGACCCAGGGAGACGCCGAGTCCTGGCTCGGTGAGTACTGGAAGCCCCTTCTCGCCGGCGGCGCGGAGCAGGTGCGCCTGTTCGAGGACGCCACCGAGATCTACGGCCCGATGAGCCTGAAGGCGGCAGAGGAAGCGTGACAGGGCTGGGCGAGGGCCACCAAGGAGCCCTCGCCCACCACCCCTACTGCTCGCCCAGCGTCACGTCCACGGACTTCGAGGTACCGCCCCGCGTGAACGTCACGGACGTCTTCTGCCCCGGCCGGTCCGCCGCCAGCGCCTCGGAGAGCGAGGTGATGGTCGTGATCCCGGTGCCGCCCAGCCTGGTGATGACGTCCCCGGCCTCGATGCCGGCCTTGTCCGCCGCCCCACCGCTCTTGACCTCGACGACCGCGACCCCGGCGGCCTGGAAGCTGTCGTCGACGACCGTCCGGGCGGTGATGCCGAGCGCGGCCCGGCCCGAGTCGGTGACCTTGCCGTCCTCGATGATCTGATCGGCGACCGTCTTCACCATCGACGCGGGGATCGCGAACCCGATGCCGGGCGCCGCGCTGTCCCCGAAGTTGGGGTCGGTCGCGGCGAGCGTCGGGATGCCGATGACCTGGCCGTCGAGGTCGACGAGGGCACCGCCGCTGTTGCCCGGGTTGATGGCCGCGGACGTCTGCACCATGTTGGCGATGGTCGCCCCGGTCCCGCCCCCGCTGCGGCCCTCGCTGACGGTCCGTCCGGTCGCCGACACGATGCCCTGCGTCACGCTGGACGACAGCCCGAGCGGCGAGCCCATCGCGAGGACGATCTGCCCGACCTCGACCTTGGCGGAGTCCCCGAAGGCCGCCGCCTTCAGCCCGTCCGGCACCTTGTCCAGCTTGATGACGGCGAGATCCTGCTCCGGGTAGGAGTAGACGAGCGTCGCGGTCAGCTCGTTCTCGCTGTTCGCGGTCGTCACCTTGAAGGCCTTCCCGTCCCCGACGACATGCGCGTTGGTGACGATGTGCCCCTTGTCGTCGTACACCACCCCGGACCCCAGGTCACCGCCGGCCTGGATCTGCACGACCGACGGCAGGACGTCCCTGATCACCTTCTGGTAGTCGCTCTGGAGGTCGCTGTCGGCGGCGGGCGCGGCGGCCTGCGTGGTCGAGCCCTCCTCCCGCCCGGAGGAACCGGAACCTGAGCCGGAACACCCGGAGAGCAGGACGACGGAACACGCGAGCGCCGCCACCGGCAGCCGCAGAGCACGGGTACGAGAAGCAGTCATGCCCCGAGTCTCACTTCGGGGCGGACGCCCGGGCGTGCGCTGTTCGCCCGAACGGGCTCAGCCCCGCACCCCGCACAGATGCAGCAGCGCCGCGACCCCCCGGTACGGATCGGTCCGCCCCGCCCGCTCCTCGCAGGCCAGCAGCGTCTCCACGTCCGCCGGGATCTCGGCCCCGTCCACCGCCGTGTCCGTGAACACCCGCACGCCGTACCAGGCCTGGAGCGGGGCCCCGATGCCGGCCAGCGTCGCGGTCAGCGTGTCCAGCCGGTCGGCGCGCACGTCGAGCCCCAGCCGGTTGCGGTACGTGGTGGCGTCGAAGGCGGGCAGGGCCATGTCCCAGTCGCCGCCCAGGCCCGGCCGCATCGCCAGCGCGTCGCCATTGCGCACCAGCAGCGACAGCAGTCCGCCCGGCGCGAGCATCCGGGCCAGCCCCGCCAGCAGCGGGTCGGGCTCCTGCACGTACATGAGCACCCCGTGGCACAGCACCACGTCGAAGCTGCCCGGCAGGAAGTGCACCCCGGTGTCCCGGCCGTCGCCCTGCACCAGCCGCACCCGCTCCCGGATGCCCTCCGGCTCGGCGGCGAGCGCCTCCCGGGCCGCGGAGATCATCCTGGGGTCCTGCTCGACACCGGTCACCTGGTGCCCGGCCCGGGCCAGCCGCAGCGCCTGCGTGCCCTGGCCCATCCCCACGTCGAGCACCCGCAGCCGCTGTCCGACCGGGTACCGCCCGACTATCTGCTCGTCGAGCTGCCGGGCCACCAGCTCCTGTCGTACGACGTTCCGCAGCCCGCCCAGCCGTCCCAGCCAGGCATCTGCCGCACCCCCGGAGAAAGACGTCGTACTCAGGGCCGCTCTCCGCGCTTGACCTGCGGCTTCGGCAGCCGGAGGCGACGCATCTGGAGGGAGCGCATGAGGGCGTAGGCGACCGCGCCCTTGCGGACCTGGTCCGGGAAGCGCTCGGCGAGCAGCTTGCGCAGCCGGAAACCGGTGAGGACCGCGTCGAGCACGATGAGCACGATCACGACGAGCCACAGCAGCAGCGCGATGCTCTGCATCGAGGCCACCTGCACCACGCTCAGCACGAGGATGACCACGGCCATCGGCAGGAAGAACTCCGCCACGTTGAACCGCGAGTCGATGTAGTCGCGGGCGAACTTGCGGACCGGGCCCTTGTCGCGCGCGGGGAGGTACCGCTCGTCGCCGCCGGCCAGCGCCTGGCGCTGGCGGTCCAGCGCGCTGCGGCGCTCGTCGCGCTGGCGCTTGGCGGCCTCCTTGCGCGTCGTCGGCGTGTTGGCGACGCTGCGGCGCTGGGACTGGGCCTCACTGCGCTTGGGAGTGGGCCTGCCCTTGGGGGCCTGCGGGTCACGGGGCTGCTTGGAGTCGGTCAGCGACGCCTTGTCGGCGCCGGTGGCCTTCTCTTCCTTGGTGGCACGGCTACGGAACACAAAACCCAAGGGTAAGGGGTGTCCGGGGTTGGACCCCAGTCCGGTGGGGAACGATCCGGCAACGCCAGTCGTCATGCAGGGGGACAGACACGGGACAGAGGGGACGTCCGGTGACGGGTCGCTCACCCTGAAGGTCACCTACTCCTTACGCCGGAGCAAGGGATTGGTCAGTCGTCCTTGGGGATGAGCGCATCCGTCCCCGAACAGTGCGTCAATGGATGCAGGGCCCGTACTGTGGGTTCTGTCGCAGAGCTGGAGCTGGAAGTCCGTCAGAAGGGGGCGCGCGAAGCCCATGAGCGGTGTCATGAAGCGTATGGGGATGATCTTCCGCGCGAAGGCGAACAAGGCCCTTGACCGGGCCGAGGACCCGCGCGAAACCCTCGATTACTCGTACCAGAAGCAGCTGGAACTGCTCCAGAAGGTGCGCCGGGGCGTGGCCGACGTGGCCACCTCCCGCAAGCGCCTGGAACTCCAGCTCAACCAGCTGCAGTCGCAGTCCTCGAAGCTGGAGGACCAGGGCCGCAAGGCGCTCGCCCTCGGCCGTGAGGACCTGGCCCGCGAAGCCCTCTCCCGCCGGGCCGCGCTCCAGCAGCAGGTGACGGACCTCGAGACACAGCACTCCACGCTCCAGGGCGAGGAGGAGAAGCTCACCCTTGCGGCCCAGCGCCTCCAGGCCAAGGTGGACGCCTTCCGCACCAAGAAGGAGACCATCAAGGCCACCTACACCGCGGCCCAGGCACAGACCCGGATCGGCGAGGCCTTCTCCGGCATCTCCGAGGAGATGGGCGACGTGGGCCTGGCGATTCAGCGCGCCGAGGACAAGACGGCCCAGCTCCAGGCCCGCGCGGGCGCCATCGACGAACTCCTCGCCTCGGGCGCCCTCGACGACCAGTCCGGCATGCACAAGGACGACATCCAGGCCGAGCTGGACCGGCTCTCCGGTGGTACGGATGTAGAGCTGGAGCTTCAGCGCATGAAGGCGGAGCTGGCGGGAGGTTCCTCGGCGTCGCAGCAGGCGATCGAGGGCGGCACCGGCCAGGGCCAGTCCCAGCAGCAGCCGCAGGACACCCCACGCTTCGACAAGCAGTAGGGCCCACGCCGAGGAGGGCGACATGATCGTACGGATCATGGGGGAGGGTCAGGTGAGGCTGGCCGACGGCCACCTCGCCGACCTGAACAAACTGGACGACGACCTGCTGTCCGAGATTCAGAACGGCGACGGCCCGGGCTTCCGCCGCACCCTCCAAGCCCTCCTCGCCCGCGTCAGGGAACTCGGCGAGCCCCTTCCCGACGACTCCCTGGAGCCGTCGGAACTGATCCTCCCCTCGGAGGACGCGACCCTGGAAGAGGTCCGGGACCTGCTGAGCGACGACGGCCTGATCCCGGGGTGAGGTCGGCCACCGCCGAGCACGGCTGCTGTCGGGTGACGTCGGCCGCCGCGAGGTACGGCTGCTGTCGGGTGACGTCGGCCGTCGCGATGTACGGCTGCCGGCGGCCGGCCCCTGCCGCCTCGGCGTACGGCGATCAGCCGGTGACCGCGACCGCCCCGAAGTACGGCTACCAGCAGTTCCGGCCCGGACATTCGACCCTTACTGTTCCCACGTGAGCCGTACCACCGACCGCGCCCGGCACCACCTCAAGGCGCACCCCCTGGCCCTGGACGCCGTCCTCGCGGCGGGCGTCCTCGCCTGCATGGTGGCCGGCTCCTTCGTACAACCCCATGAGAACAACGCCGTCAGCTGGAGCATCCGCACCCCGGCCCTCCTCAGCCTCGTCCTCATGGCCCTCGGCGCCGCCGCGCTCGTCTTCCGCCGCCGCGCCCCCCTCACGGTCCTGGCCCTCACCGGCACCGTCTCCCTGATCGAGTCCGTCACCGGCGACCCCCGCGCCCCCGTCGCCATGTCCGCGGTGATCGCCCTGTTCACCGTCGCCTCCACCACCGACCGCCCCACCACCTGGCGCGTCGGCCTGCTCACCATGACCGTGCTCACCGGAGCCGCCATGCTCGCCGGCCCGCTGCCCTGGTACGCCCAGGAGAATCTCGGCATCTTCGCCTGGACCGGCATCGGCGCCACCGCCGGGGACGCCGTCCGCAGCCGCCGCGCCTTCGTCCAGGCCATCAGGGAGCGCGCCGAGAAGGCCGAGCGCACCCGTGAGGAAGAGGCCCGGAGAAGGGTCGCCGAGGAGCGCCTGCGGATCGCCCGCGACCTGCACGACGTCGTCGCCCATCACATCGCCCTGGTCAACGTCCAGGCCGGAGTCGCCGCGCACGTCATGGACAAGCGCCCCGACCAGGCCAAGGAGGCCCTCGCCCACGTCCGCGAGGCCAGCCGCTCCGCCCTCAACGAACTCCGCGCCACCGTCGGCCTGTTGAGGCAGTCCGGCGACCCCGAGGCCCCCACCGAACCGGCCCCCGGCCTGGCTCGCCTCGACGAACTCGTCGGCACCTTCCGCAGCGCGGGCCAGCACGTCGAGGTCGCCCGCGCCGACCACGGCACCACCCTCCCCGCCGCCGTCGACCTGGCCGCCTACCGGGTCATCCAGGAAGCCCTCACCAACGTCCAGAAGCACGCCGGTACGGAGGCGAAGGCCGAGGTCAGCGTCGTACGCGTCGGACCCAACGTGGAGATCACCGTCCTCGACAACGGCACCGGGGAGGACGACGACCCCGACAGCGGCGGCGGCCACGGACTCCTCGGCATGCGCGAGCGCGTCACCGCCCTGCGCGGCACCCTCACCACCGGTCCCCGCTACGGAGGCGGTTTCCGCGTCCATGCGATCCTGCCGGTGAAGACCCGCACCGCCGCAAGGGACGAACCGGGGGACCCCGTATGACGATCCGTGTCCTGCTCGCCGACGACCAGGCGCTCCTGCGCAGCGCCTTTCGCGTGCTCGTCGACTCGGAGCCGGACATGGAGGTGGTCGGCGAGGCGTCCGACGGCGCCGAGGCCGTCCGGCTGACCCGCGAGGAGCGTGCCGACGTCGTCCTCATGGACATCCGGATGCCCGGCACGGACGGTCTCGCGGCCACCCGCATGATCAGCGAGGACGCCTCCCTCGCCCATGTCCGCGTGGTCATCCTGACGACCTTCGAGGTCGACGACTACGTCGTGCAGTCCCTGCGGGCCGGCGCCTCCGGCTTCCTCGGCAAGGGCAGCGAACCCGAGGAGCTGCTGAGCGCCATCCGGGTCGCGGCCGGCGGTGAGGCCCTGCTGTCCCCGGCCGCCACCAAGGGCCTGATCGCCCGCTTCCTCGCCCAGGGCGACGCCGACGACGAGCACGACCCCGTCCGCTCCGAGCGCCTCGCCGCCCTCACCCACCGTGAGCGCGAGGTCCTCGTCCAGGTCGCCGGCGGCCACTCCAACGACGAGATCGCCGAGCGCCTGGAGGTCAGCCCGCTCACCGTGAAGACCCACGTCAACCGGGCCATGGCCAAGCTGGGCGCACGGGACCGGGCACAGCTCGTGGTGATCGCGTACGAGTCGGGGCTGGTACGTCCGAGGGTGGAGTGAGCTCAACCCTCTCGTACTGCGCCCGGAGTAGGCGCCGTATAAGGAAATGGTCCTGGGGGCTACGGATCACCTCACCCGCATGCCACAGGGTTTAAGGGCCCACTTCTGCCGCTCCAGAAGAGAGAACCCTGACCCATGTCCTGGCTGTCCCGATTCAGCCTCGCCCAACGGGCCCTCATAGGCCTGATGTCCATCATCGCGATCGTGTTCGGCGCGATCGCGATCCCGCAGCTGAAGCAGCAGCTCCTGCCCACCATCGAACTGCCGATGGTGTCGGTGATCGCGCCCTACCAGGGTGCCGCGCCCGATGTCGTGGAGAAGCAGGTCGTCGAGCCCATCGAGAACAACCTCGAGGCCGTCGACGGCATCTCCGGCGTCACCTCCACGGCCAGTGAGGGCAACGCCGTCATCATGGCGTCCTTCGACTACGGCAACGACACCAAACAGCTCGTCGCCGACGTCCAACTCGCCGTGAACCGGGCCCGGTTGCCGCAGGACGTGGACCCGCAGGTCGTGGCCGGCTCCACGGACGACATGCCGACGGTCGTCCTCGCCGTCACCTCGGACAAGGACCAGCAGGCCCTCGCGGACCAGCTGGACCGGACCGTCGTACCGGATCTGAAGAACATCGACGGCGTCGGCCAGGTGACCGTCAGCGGTGTCCGCGACCTCCAGGTCTCCGTCACCCCGGACGAGAAGAAGCTCGCGGCGGCCGGTCTGACGACCCAGTCGCTCGCCCTGGCCCTCCAGGCGGGCGGCGCGACCACCCCGGCGGGCTCCTTCGACGAGGGCGGCGCCAACCGGACCGTCCAGGTGGGCGGCGGCTTCACGTCGTTGGAGCAGATCCAGAACCTCATGCTCAAGGGCTCGGACAAGCCGGTCCGGCTCGCCGACGTGGCCACCGTGAAGCAGCAGCAGGCCCCGGCCGACTCCCTCACCCGCACCGACGGCAGGCCCAGCCTCTCCGTCGCGGTCACCATGGACCACGACGGCAGCGCGGTCGCCATCTCGGACGCGGTCGAGGGCAAGCTGTCCGAGCTGCGCAAGGACTTGGGCTCCGGCGCCACGATCACGGTCGTCAGCGACCAGGGCCCGGCGGTCTCGAAGGCCATCTCCGGCCTGACCACCGAGGGCGCGCTCGGCCTGCTCTTCGCGGTCCTGGTGATCCTGGTCTTCCTGGCGTCGGTGCGCTCGACGCTGGTGACGGCGGTCTCGATCCCGCTGTCCGTGGTCCTCGCCCTGATCGTCCTGTGGACCCGCGATCTGTCCCTCAACATGCTGACGCTGGGCGCGCTGACCATCGCCATCGGCCGGGTCGTCGACGACTCCATCGTCGTACTGGAGAACATCAAGCGGCACCTCGGCTACGGCGAGGAGCGCCAGTCGGCGATCATCAACGCCGTCCGTGAAGTGGCCGGGGCGGTCACCTCCTCGACCCTCACCACGGTCGCCGTGTTCCTGCCGATCGGCCTGGTCGGCGGCATGGTGGGCGCGCTCTTCGGAGCCTTCAGCCTCACGGTCACGGCGGCCCTGCTGGCCTCGCTGCTGGTGTCGCTGACGGTCGTCCCGGTGCTGTCGTACTGGTTCCTGCGCGCCCCGAAGGGCACTCCCGAGGACGCCGACGAGGCCCGCCGGATCGCGGAGGAGAAGGAGTCGAGGAGCAGGCTCCAGCGCTTCTACGTCCCCGTCCTGCGCTTCGCGACCAGGCGCCGGCTGACCAGCGTGCTGCTGGCCGCCGTGAT
The DNA here is from genome assembly GCF_010548375.1 of Streptomyces sp. SID13726. Classification (GTDB taxonomy): domain Bacteria; phylum Actinomycetota; class Actinomycetes; order Streptomycetales; family Streptomycetaceae; genus Streptomyces. The sequence goes on along the minus strand of NZ_JAAGLY010000007.1, from coordinate 516,087 downwards.
CCTGATCGGCACCTTCGGCATGGCCCCGCTGCTGAAGACGAACTTCTTCGACCAGGGCGAGCAGGAAGTCCTCACCGTCAAGCAGGAGTTGAAGCCCGGCACCAGCCTGGCGGCGACCGACGTACAGGCGAAGAAGGTCGAGCAACTGCTCGCCGGGACGAAGGGCGTCAAGGACTACCAGGTCACCATCGGCTCCTCCGGCTTCATGGCGGCCTTCGGCGGCGGCACGGACACCAACCAGGCGTCCTACCAGGTCATGCTTGACGACTCGGTGAAGTACGACGAGGTCCAGGACTCCATCGAGGCGGGCCTGAAGAAGCTCGACGGCATCGGCACCACGACCGTCGCCGCCGGTGACGGCTTCGGCAGCCAGGACCTCAGCGTGGTCGTGAAGGCGGCCGACGCGGGCGTCCTGCGCGAGGCGTCCGAGCAGGTCCGAAAGACGGTGGCAGAGCTGGACGACGTCACGGACGTCACCAGCGACCTGGCGCAGAGCGTGCCGCGCATCTCGGTGAAGGCCAACGACAAGGCCGCGGCCGCGGGCTTCGACGACCAGACGCTGGGCGCCGCGGTGACCCAGGCGGTCAAGGGCACGACGGCCGGCAAGGCGATCCTGGACGACACCGAGCGGGACGTCGTCATCACGTCGGCGAAGCCGGCGGCGACCCTGGACGAGCTGAGGAACCTGCGGCTCGGCCCGGTGAAGCTGGGGGACATCGCCACCGTGCAGCTGGTGGACGGCCCGGTGTCGATGACGAGGATCGACGGCCAGCGGGCCGCCACGATCACCGCCAAGCCGACCGGCGACAACACGGGCGCGGTCAGCGCGGACCTCACGTCCAAGCTGGACGCCCTGAAGCTCCCGGAGGGCGCCACGGCCTCGATCGGCGGGGTCACCTCGGACCAGGACTCGGCGTTCAAGAACCTGGGCCTGGCCATGCTGGCGGCGATCGCGATCGTCTTCATGCTGCTGGTCGCGACCTTCCGGTCACTGGCTCAGCCACTGATCCTGCTGGTCTCGATCCCCTTCGCGGCGACGGGCGCGATCGGCCTGCTGATCGCCACCGGCACCCCGATGGGCGTCCCCGCGATGATCGGCATGCTGATGCTCATCGGCATCGTGGTGACCAACGCGATCGTGCTGATCGACCTGATCAACCAGTACCGCAAGCAGGGCTACGGCGTCGTCGAGGCCGTGATCGAGGGCGGCCGGCACCGCCTCCGCCCGATCCTGATGACGGCCCTGGCGACGATCTTCGCCCTCCTCCCGATGGCGCTGGGCGTCACCGGCGAGGGCGGATTCATCGCCCAGCCGCTCGCGGTGGTCGTGATCGGCGGTCTGATCACCTCGACCCTGCTGACGCTGCTGCTGGTCCCGACGCTGTACACGACGCTCGAACTCCGCAAGGAGCGCCGGGCGAAGAAGAAGGCGGCGAAGCGGGGCCGGATGCCCGCGCAGCCGGTACCGGCCACCGAGGAGGAGCCGGAACCGGCGGGCGTCTGACACCCTCACGGACACCCGCGTCGCACGGCGGCCGGTTCCCGGATCGAACAACGGTCCGGGAACCGGCCGTTTTGGCTTGTCTTTACGTATCCTGTGGGATCGAACTGCTTCACGGGGGAGAGGGATTCGGGCGGTGTCACTGAACAAGGACGACCCGAGGTCGGTCGGCGGGTACAAGCTGGTGGACCGGCTCGGCTCCGGAGGGATGGGGGTCGTCTACCGGGGGCGGGCCCGCTCGGGGCGCGAGGTCGCCGTCAAGGTCGTCCACGCCCAGTACGCGGCGGACGCCGTCTTCCGCACCCGGTTCCGGCAGGAGATCGAGGCCGTCCGCAAGGTGAGCGGCGCCTTCACCGCGCCGGTCGTGGACGCCGACCCGGAGGCGTCCCGGCCCTGGATGGCCACCCAGTACGTGCCCGGACGCTCCCTCGCCGAGCGGCTGAGCGAGCGGGGCCCGGTGCGCGGCGCCGAACTGCGCCAACTGGTCCTGGGACTGGTGGAGGCGCTGCGGGACATCCACCGCGCCGGGGTCGTGCACCGCGACCTCAAGCCGGCCAACGTCCTGACCGCCGAGGACGGGCCGCGCGTCATCGACTTCGGCATCTCCCGCGCGGCGGAGGACCACCCGACGCTCACCGAGACCGGCCAGATGATCGGCACCCCGCCCTTCATGTCCCCGGAACAGCTCACCGACCCCCGCAAGGTCGGCCCGGCGTCGGACGTCTTCTCCCTGGCCGCGCTGGTGGTGTACGCCGCCACCGGCCGGGGCCCCTTCGACGCGGAGAGCCCCTACCTGACGGCCTACCACGTGGTCCACGACGAGCCGGTCCTGGACGGCGTGCCCGACCTGCTCCGTGCCGTCCTGGAGCGCTGCCTCGTCAAGGAGGCCGCGGCCCGCCCCGGACTCGACGAACTCTCCCGGGAGTTCGCGCGGGCCCTGCCGGAGACCTCCGGCGCCCAGGAGACGATGCCCCTGCACCACGCCGAACTGCCGTCCCCTCCTCCCACGAAGTCCGCCGCGGACCCAGCGGCAGCCACAGCCCCCGACCGCACCCGCCCCCGCACCCGCCCCCTCCTCGCGGTCACCGGCACGATCGTCACCCTGGCCCTCGCCCTGACCGCCTACCTCCTCCTCGGCCCCGGCCAGGCGGACAGCGCCGACCGCAAGCCCTCCTCCCCGACGACCGGGCGGTGGACGGCGCTGCCGAGCGGGTGGAAGCCGTGGGGGACGACGGTGTACGCCACCGCCGCGAGCGGACTGAAGGACGGGCTCACCCTTCGGGCGGGCGGGCCGGACGCGGGCCCCGAGTGCCAGATGTACGAGGGGTCCGTCTACTGCACGGGCGACGGGGTCATGCCGGTGAGCCTCGACGGGGTCACCGGGCGGATCGACTGGCGTGCCGACGGGGTGCCGTCCCTCCCGCGCAAGAGCTCCTACACCTTCGCGCTGCTCGGGGTCGTGGACGACACGATGCTGGTCAGGCAGCAGTACCAGCCCGAGGGCGGGAACCTCACGACATCGGTGATCGCCCTCGACACGGAGACCGGGAAGCGGCGCTGGCATCGCACGGTGGACGCCGATGCCGGCTACCCGTACCTCTCCGGCGACCTCGTGATGCTCCCGAACAGCATTCGCTCCACGCTGACCGCACGTTCGGCCCGCACCGGCGCCGAGCGCTGGACGGCGCCGCTTCCCTCGGGGCTGCACTGCGCGCCCGCGGACTCCGGCGCGGACCTCCACCTGAGGTGCGTCCCGGACGCGGCGCCGAGCAGGACCATGCTGCTCGTGAGTTTCGACCGCTCCGACGGCTCGGCACGGCGCCTGACCCTGCCCGACCACGGCACCCTCGTCGGCCGGTACGACGGCCGACTGCTGTACCTCGACCCAGCCGAGGACGAGGCGGGCAAGGTGACCGCGGGCGAGGACGGCCCCTACTCCCGGATCCGGCTCGTGGACCCGGACACCGGTGCCGCCACCACGACGGCGCTGGCCAAGGAGTACGAGGGCGCCGTGACGGCCGGAGACGGGACGCTGTGGTTCGTCGGCACCTCCGGTCAGGTGACCGCCGTGTCGGTACGGACGGGCAAGCGGCTGTGGCAGACCTCGACGAGCCTGGAGAACCCGAGCAGGGCCACCTACGACCCGCGCGCCCACGTGGTCTACCTGGCCAGCGCCGGCGGCCGGGTCGCCGCCCTGGACGCGAAGAAGGGCACCTCGCTGTGGGAGACCTCGCAGCGTGCCCGGTGGGTCGACGGCTTCGAGCGGGCGCTGCCCAGGGTGCTGCTCCACAAGGGCGCCCTGGTCGTCACCACCCCGGCCGGAGATGTCTTCACCCTCGACCCCGCCCACCCCGACCGGAAGTCCGTGTCGGGGTGAGCGGATGGCACGCGGGGCCTACGGCAGGGCCAGCATCCGTTCCAGGGCCAGCTTCGCGAAGGTCTCCGTCTCCTTGTCGACCTCGATCCGGTTGACGAGCTTGCCCTCGGCCAGGGACTCCAGGGTCCAGACCAGATGGGGCAGGTCGATGCGGTTCATGGTCGAGCAGAAACAGACCGTCTTGTCGAGGAAGACGATCTCCTTGCCCTCGGGGGCGAAACGGTTCGCGAGCCGTCGTACGAGATTGAGCTCGGTGCCGATCGCCCACTTCGAGCCGGCCGGGGCCGCCTCCAGGGCCTTGATGATGTACTCGGTCGAGCCGACGTGGTCCGCGGCGGCGACGACCTCGTGCTTGCACTCGGGGTGCACCAGGACGTTCACCCCGGGGATGCGGGCGCGGACGTCCTCGACCGACTCCAGCGAGAAGCGGCCGTGCACCGAGCAGTGGCCGCGCCACAGGATCATCTTGGCGTCCCGCAGCTGCTCGGCGGTCAGACCGCCGTTCGGCTTGTGCGGGTTGTAGACGACACAGTCCTCCAGGGACATGCCGAGATCCCGGACCGCGGTGTTGCGGCCGAGGTGCTGGTCTGGGAGGAAGAGGACCTTCTCGCCGTGTTCGAAAGCCCAGTTCAGGGCCCGCTCGGCGTTCGACGAGGTGCAGATCAGGCCGCCGTGCTTGCCCGTGAACGCCTTGATGTCCGCCGAGGAGTTCATGTACGACACCGGCACGACCTGCTCGGCTATGCCGGCGTCGGTGAGCACGTCCCAGCACTCGGCGACCTGCTCGGCGGTCGCCATGTCGGCCATCGAGCAGCCGGCGGCGAGGTCGGGGAGGACCACCTTCTGGTCGTCGGAGGTGAGGATGTCCGCCGACTCGGCCATGAAGTGCACACCGCAGAACACGATGTACTCGGCCTCCGGGCGCGCGGCCGCGTCCCGGGCCAGCTTGAAGGAGTCGCCCGTGACGTCGGCGAACTGGATGACCTCGTCACGCTGGTAGTGGTGGCCGAGGACGAACACCTTCTCGCCGAGCTTCTCCTTGGCCGCGCGGGCGCGCTCGACCAGGTCGGGGTCGGAGGGCGAGGGCAGGTCGCCGGGGCACTCGACGCCCCGCTCGCTCTTCGGGTCGGCCTCACGGCCGAGCAGCAACAGGGCGAGCGGAGTCGGCTGTACGTCGAGCTCCGTGGTCTGGGCGGTGGTCACGACACGCACCCTTTCTACTTTTCGTCGAACTGACGTTATCTATCATAACCCGGTTCACGTCACTTTGACGATGGTCATTGCGTCGATGTGACGTGAATCCCGAAGCGGCATTTTCGGACGGTGACCGCATGTGCGAGCATGAAGAAGGCGCCGGAAATCCGGTGCCCGGCCCGGAATGAATCCGCGGCCTTGCCGGTTGGACCAGTCGGCAAGCAGTCTCCGTACAACCCGGGAGAGATGTAGATGTCCGTATCGGACGAGACCGGCACCGTCACCGACGGCATCATCCTGTCCGACGCCGCCGCGTCGAAGGTCAAGGCCCTGCTCGACCAGGAAGGCCGTGACGACCTGGCCCTGCGCGTCGCCGTTCAGCCCGGTGGCTGCTCCGGCCTGCGTTACCAGCTCTTCTTCGACGAGCGCTCGCTGGACGGCGACGTCGTCAAGGACTTCGGTGGCGTCAAGGTCGTCACCGACCGCATGAGCGCCCCTTACCTGGGCGGCGCGTCCATCGACTTCGTCGACACCATCGAGAAGCAGGGCTTCACGATCGACAACCCCAACGCGACCGGCTCCTGCGCCTGCGGCGACTCCTTCAGCTGAGCCCGCGGCGCCACCGGCGCGACAGAAGGCGGCGGCCCCCTCCGACAGGGCCGCCGCCTTCGCGCGTCTCCGGGACTACCGGGCCCCGGAGGTCTCCGGCAGCCGTGCCCCCGCCTTCTTCAGCGGGATCTCCTTGCCGTCCGAGCCCACGACCTTGCGGCCGTCCAGCGGGCCGTCCAGCGGCACGGTCTGCTGCATCTCCTTGGCGATCATGATGCAGACCTTGTCGCGCCAAGGCGTCTCGGTCACCTTGACCGTCACCTCACCCGAACTCTCGCTCGCCGACGCCGCGTAGTCCCCGCACACCCCGCCCGTGAAGCTCACGGTCAGCTCGTCGCCGTCGACCGAGTAGCCGTCCACCTTGACGTCCCGCGTCTTGGGCGCGGAGGTCGGCTCGTCGGAGGGCGACGTGGGACCCGCGGTCGGCACCTCGGTGGGCGCGGCGGTCGCCGAGGAGGCCAGATACTTCGGGTCGATCGCCGGATACGTCATCGTGAACGGGTCCTGCCCACCGCTCGCGCGCACCTCGAACAGCCACGACGGCACGAGCGCCTGCCGCCCGTCCACCAGATGCGACGCCAGCCCGAACACCGCCTTCTCGACCGTGAGCGTGCTCGCCGCGGGGCTCGCCGTCGACTCCCCGCAGGGCGCCTCCAGCCGGTCCTTCAGCGGTACGGGGGTGGCGCAGCCGCCGATCCCCATGCGGTGGTCGGTCCCGGGAGCCTTGTTCAGCAGGCCGAGCGTCTTCTCGGCGCTCAGCACCGGGTACGTGTCGCTCTTCACCGGCGTCTTCAACTGACCGGTGCCGCCGACCACTTCACCCTGGCCGTTCACGGTGATGCCGGTCATCCAGCCGTAGGTGGGCAGACCGCCCACGACCGGATCGGCGTTCACCACCCGGTCGGCGCCCATGACCTGGCTCGCGTCGAGTTTCGCGTCGTCCTGGCCCAACGCCTTCAGCACCGGAGCGGCGGCCTTCTCCGCGACCGCCTCGCTGACCGGGTCGCCGGTGGTGTCGGTGGAGGCGCCGGACTTGTCGGCGCACACGGTCTCGCTCCGGCAGTTGTCGATGACGGGGGAGTAGCGCTGGAAGGTCCACGCCCCCGGCGCCTGCCGGTTCACCTGAAGCCTCGGCCCCGAACCGTCCTGGCCCCCGATCAGCCAGACCTGCCCCTGCACGACCGGCTTCCCGGTGACCCCGAGCGCCCCGGCGAGCCGCGCCACCTCGGCCTCGGTGACCGGCCCCTGAGCCCGGTACACGGCCGCCGACCCGGGCCCCGCCGGAAGATCACCGGCCACGCGATAGGTCATGCCGTACGGATTCGGCTCCCCGGGCGCGATCCCGTTGTTCGTCCCGCCGCTCTCGGTGTACCCGTCGAGCGCGAGCAACGGCGGGGTGTCGTCCCCGGACGCCCCGGCCGTCGTGTCCCCGTCGGACCCACCGGAAGCGGTGGTGGCGAAGTACGCCCCGCCACCCCCGACCAGCAGCACGGCCGCGGCTACGGCGGCGACGGCGAGGGGAGAGCGGTGCCGGACGGGACGGGAAGCACCGGAGTCCGGGTCGCGGGGGACCTCGGAGTCGGGGTCGGGGTCGGGGGGAGCGTCCGAGGAGAGCTGGTCCGGGTCGGCGGCGGTGCCGGCGTCCGCGGTCGACGCGTCGACCGACTGCTCGACCGGCTCTTCGCGAGGCTTCTCGACCGACTGCTCGACCGGTTCTTCGGAGTCCGCCGAACCCTCCGGCTCGGTGACAGCGGCCTCGTCGGAGGAGCCCACGGAGTCGTCCGCGCCGGTCACTTCCCCGGCAGGCGCCTCCGCCCCCTCGGAAGCACCGGAAGTGCGGGGAGCACCGGAAGTACCGGAAGCCTCCCCGGCAAGCCCCTCCTCCGTGCCGTCGGCCCCCGAAGGGCGAGTACCGGCGTGCTCCTCCTTCGAGGTGCCGCCCGCTCCCCCCGCCCCAGGAACTTCCGCAGCGCTCCCGTCCCCGCCGCCGGAGGCCTCGTCGTTGTCGGGTCGCTCGGTGTTCACCGCATCGCTCCTTCTGCCGCGCAACTGTCCCTCGACCCTGACCCGGCCCTGTCAAAAAGGTCGGCAAAAGGGTCGTATCCCGCATCCCCTTTCCGGGGGACGGCGATGGGACGCAGCGGGGGAGCGCGCGGTTCCCTCGAACGCGCCGACGTACGCGCCCTGACTCAGTCGCCGTACTCCGACATGGCCTCCAGCAGCCGGGCGGACCCCTCCGGAACCGTCACACCGTGGATGAGCGAGGGCGAGACCGGAAGGGCGGCGATCCGGTCGGGAACCGCCCAGTGCGGAGCCATCCGGGCACAGTCGCCGCGCAGCGAGGCGAGGTCGCCGTCCAGGTCGGCCGGGGCGGGGGCGTACAGCTCAACGTTCGTCATGACGGAACCGTATGCACGCCGGAGCCCGCGAAGAAAGATCTACTATCGGGTAGTTTTACCTGCTTCCGCGCTCCGCCGACCACCCCGGAGCACCTCGCAGTCCTCTATACGGACCCGATAGCGTTAACCGTCAATACACCCTTCCTCTGGAGAGCCTCGCCGTGCGCATCGCAGTCACCGGCTCCATCGCCACCGACCACCTCATGACGTTCCCCGGCCGCTTCGCCGACCAGCTCGTCGCGGACCAGCTGCACACGGTCTCGCTCTCCTTCCTGGTCGACAACCTCGACGTCCGCCGGGGCGGCGTCGGCGCCAACATCGCCTTCGGCATGGGCCAGCTCGGCACGAACCCGATCCTCGTCGGCGCCGCGGGCTTCGACTTCGACGAGTACCGCGCCTGGCTGGACCGGCACGGCGTCGACACCGCGTCCGTCCGGATCTCCGAGACCCTGCACACGGCCCGCTTCGTGTGCACCACCGACGCCGACCACAACCAGATCGGCTCCTTCTACACGGGCGCGATGAGCGAGGCCCGCCAGATCGAGCTCAAGACGGTCGCCGACCGCGTGGACGGCCTGGACCTCGTCCTCATCGGCGCCGACGACCCCGAGGCGATGCTCCGCCACACCGAGGAGTGCCGGTCCCGCGGCATCCCGTTCGCCGCGGACTTCTCCCAGCAGATCGCCCGTATGAACGGCGACGAGATCCGCATCCTCCTCGAAGGCGCGACGTACCTCTTCTCCAACGAGTACGAGAAGGGGCTCATCGAGTCCAAGACCGGCTGGTCCGACGCGGAGATCCTGGACCGGGTGGGCCACCGTGTCACCACGCTCGGCGCGCAGGGCGTGCGGATCGAGCGGGCCGGCGAGGAGCCGATCGTCGTCGGCTGCGCGGAGGAGGAGCGCAAGGCGGACCCGACGGGGGTCGGCGACGCGTTCCGCGCGGGGTTCCTGTCGGGACTCTCCTGGGGTGTCTCGCTGGAGCGGGCGGCTCAGGTCGGCTGCATGCTGGCGACTCTCGTCATCGAGACGGTGGGGACGCAGGAGTACCGGCTGCGGAAGGGGAACTTCATGGAGCGGTTCACCAAGGCGTACGGGGATTCGGCGGCGGAGGAAGTTCAGGGGCATCTGGGCTGAGTTTCGTCTGCGGGTGCGTGGGGGCTGGTCGCGCAGTTCCCCGCGCCCCTGAAGGGCTTCAACTGGTCCGGCGTACCAAATAGGCCGTCCCCTGCTCAGCTGGTTCCGCCCCCACGTACTCCTGCTCCCGCATCTCGCACCACGCCGGGATGTCCAGCCGTGCCGCCTCGTCGTCGGACAGGACCCGGACCGTCCCGCCGATCGGCACGTCTCCGATCACCTTCGCCAGTTCGATGACCGGGATCGGGCAGCGCTTGCCGAGGGCGTCGACGACGAGGGAGTCGTCGTGCACGACGGCGGAAGGCGTCGGCGCGCCCAACTGCTCCCGCACCGCCGCCACCGCCCCCGGCAGCACCTCCAGGAAACGGTCGACGTCCCCGGAGGCCGCCCCGAACGGCAACGACACCCGCACATTCCCCTCACTCAGCACCCCCATCGCCTTCAGCACATGGCTCGGCGTCAGGGTGCTGCTCGTGCAGGACGATCCGGAGGAAACGGAGAAACCCGCCCGGTCCAGCTCGTGCAGCAGGGTCTCTCCGTCGACATAGAGACAGGAGAAGGTGACGATCCCCGGCAGCCGTCGCTCGGGATCGCCGACCACGTCCACGTCGGGGACCAGCCGCGGCACGCGCGCGCGGATCCGTGCCGTCAGCTCCCGCAGTCGTACGGCCTCTTGCGCCGCCTCGGCCCGCACGGCCCGCAGCGAGGCCGCCGCCGCGACGATCGCCGGCAGGTTCTCGAACCCGGGCGCCCGCCCCGACTCCCGCTCGTCGGCGGGCCCTTGCGCCGAGAACCGGACACCCTTCCGCACGGCGAGCAGACCGACCCCCGACGGCCCACCCCACTTGTGCGCACTGGCCGCCAATAGGGACCACTCACCCTCGACCGGCCCCCACCCGAGCGACTGCGCCGCGTCCACCAGCAACGGCACCCCGGCCTCCCGGCACCCGGCGGCCACCTCGGCCACCGGCTGCACGGTCCCCACCTCGTGGTTGGCCGACTGGAGACACGCCAGCGCGGTGTCGGGCCGCAGAGCATCGACGTACGCCTGCGGGCTCACCGCTCCCGTACGACCCACCGGAACCTCGGTCACCTCGAACAACTCCGCCGAATGGAGCACCGAGGAGTGTTCGACAGCTGACACGATCAGGTGACGCCCGACGCGCCGCCGCCCGGCGAGGGCCCCCGCCATCCCGCTGTGCACGGCCCGCGTCCCGGACGAGGTGAACACCAACTCGTCCGGACGACACCCCACGGCCTCGGCAGCCACCTCACGCGCCGCATCGAGCAGCATCCGAGCCCGCCGCCCTTCCCGATAGAGCCGGGACGGATCAGCCCACCCCTCGTCAAGGGCGGCCAACAGCGCCTGACGGGCAACGGGATGGAGCGGAGCACTGGAGGCAGCGTCAAAGTAAGACACACGCCAACGCTAACTCCCCAGGGGCGCGGGGAACTGCGCGACCAGCCACAACAGACCCGCACCCGCCAATCCAGCGAACCCCCAACTCGGTAGGCCCCCCTCCTCGCGACCCCCGGATGGGCGTCGGCTAGGGTTTGGTCCGCATAAACATCCAAACCCCTGCCCGACGCAGGGCGGCGACCGACCACCGAAGAAGGCAGGCCGCAGCCAATACGCGCGGGCGAGACTCTCGGGAAGGCGCTACGTGAGTCCCAACGGCTCCGACCGCTCGCCGCGGCGCCCGATGCGGCGGAAGCTGCTGCAGGCAATGACCGCGGGCCTGGTCCTGGCGACCGCCACCGGTTGCACATACAAGGACTTCCCCCGCCTTGGTATGCCCACCCCCACCACCGAAGAGGCTCCGAGGATCCTCTCCCTGTGGCAGGGTTCCTGGGCAGCCGCGCTGGCCACCGGCGTGCTGGTGTGGGGCCTGATCATGTGGAGCACCATCTTCCACCGGCGCAGCCGCACCAAGGTCGAGGTTCCTCCGCAGACCCGGTACAACATGCCCATCGAGGCGCTGTACACGGTGGTTCCGCTCGTCATCGTCTCGGTCCTCTTCTACTTCACGGCCCGCGACGAGTCGAAGCTGCTCAGCCTCAAGAAGCAGCCCGACGTCACCGTCAACGTGGTGGGTTACCAGTGGAGCTGGGCCTTCAACTACGTGGAACCCGTCGCGGGCTCCACGGGTGACGCGAAGACCGACAAGAACCTGGCGGCGATTCCGAACCGGTTCAAGGAGGACTTCCCGGCGAACGCCGGCGGTGTCTACGACTTCGGGACCCCGGCCACGAAGAACCCGCAGACCGGCAACCCCGGCCCGACCCTCTGGCTCCCCAAGGGCAAGACGGTCCGCTTCGTCCTCACCTCGCGTGACGTCATCCACTCCTTCTGGGTGGTGCCGTTCCTGATGAAGATGGACGTCATCCCGGGCCACACCAACTCCTTCGAGGTGACCCCCAACAAGGAGGGCACCTTCCTGGGCAAGTGCGCCGAGCTCTGCGGCGTCGATCACTCCCGGATGCTGTTCAACGTGAAGGTCGTCTCCCCGGAGCGCTACGAGCAGCACCTCAAGGACCTCGCGAAGAAGGGGCAGACCGGTTACGTTCCCGCGGGCATCGAGCAGACCGCCCACGAGAAGAACCGGGAGACGACAAACCTGTGAGCATCCTCAACGAACCCCAGGGTGCCGCGGCAGCGGAGTCCCACTACGCGGACGAGTTGCCCGTCAAGCGCAAGCAGCCCGGCAACACCGTGATCAAGTGGCTCACCACCACTGACCACAAGACCATCGGCACGCTCTATCTGGTCACGTCGTTCGCGTTCTTCTGCATCGGTGGCGTGATGGCGCTCTTCATGCGCGCCGAGCTCGCCCGCCCGGGTCTGCAGATCATGTCGAACGAGCAGTTCAACCAGGCGTTCACGATGCACGGCACGATCATGCTGCTGATGTTCGCGACGCCGCTGTTCGCCGGTTTCACGAACTGGATCATGCCGCTGCAGATCGGCGCGCCCGACGTGGCGTTCCCGCGGCTGAACATGTTCGCCTACTGGCTCTACCTGTTCGGCTCGACCATCGCGGTCGGCGGCTTCCTCACCCCGCAGGGCGCGGCCGACTTCGGCTGGTTCGCCTACTCCCCGCTGTCGGACGCGGTCCGCTCGCCGGGCATCGGCGCCGACCTGTGGATCATGGGCCTGGCCTTCTCCGGCTTCGGCACCATCCTCGGTGCGGTCAACTTCATCACCACGATCATCTGCATGCGCGCGCCCGGCATGACGATGTTCCGCATGCCGATCTTCGTGTGGAACGTGCTGCTGACGGCCGTCCTCGTCCTGCTGGCCTTCCCCGTCCTCGCGGCCGCGCTCTTCGCGCTGGAGGCGGATCGGAAGTTCGGGGCACATGTCTTCGACGCGGCCAACGGCGGAGCGTTGCTGTGGCAACACCTCTTCTGGTTCTTCGGCCACCCAGAGGTGTACATCATCGCCCTGCCGTTCTTCGGCATCATCTCCGAGGTCATCCCGGTCTTCTCCCGCAAGCCGATGTTCGGCTACATGGGCCTGGTCGCCGCGACGATCTCCATCGCCGGCCTCTCCGTGACCGTGTGGGCCCACCACATGTACGTCACCGGCGGTGTGCTGCTGCCGTTCTTCTCCTTCATGACGTTCCTCATCGCCGTACCGACCGGCGTGAAGTTCTTCAACTGGATCGGAACGATGTGGAAGGGGTCCTTGAGTTTCGAGACCCCGATGCTCTGGGCCACCGGCTTCCTGATCACCTTCACCTTCGGTGGTCTGACCGGTGTCATCCTGGCCTCGCCCCCGATGGACTTCCACGTCTCGGACTCGTACTTCGTGGTGGCGCACTTCCACTACGTCGTCTTCGGCACCGTCGTCTTCGCGATGTTCTCCGGCTTCCACTTCTGGTGGCCGAAGATGACCGGCAAGATGCTCGACGAGCGCCTCGGCAAGATCACCTTCTGGACGCTGTTCATCGGCTTCCACGGCACCTTCCTGGTCCAGCACTGGCTGGGTGCCGAGGGCATGCCCCGTCGTTACGCCGACTACCTGGCGGCCGACGGCTTCACCGCCCTGAACACGATCTCGACGATCAGCTCCTTCGTGCTCGGCCTGTCGATCCTGCCGTTCCTCTACAACGTGTGGAAGACGGCCAAGTACGGCAAGAAGGTCGAGGTCGACGACCCGTGGGGCTACGGCCGCTCGCTCGAGTGGGCGACCTCCTGCCCGCCGCCGCGCCACAACTTCCTCACCCTGCCGCGGATCCGCAGCGAATCCCCGGCCTTCGACCTGCACCACCCCGAGATCGCCGCCCTCGACCAGCTCGAGAACGCCGGTCACGGTGAGAAGGCCCTCTCCGGCAGCAAGGAGGCCGGCAAGTGAAGATCCAAGGACGGATGTTCATCTGGCTGAGCGTCTTCATCCTCGCCATCGCGATCGTCTATGGCGTGTGGTCGAAGGAGCCGGCCGGTACCACGGCGCTCTTCCTGGCCTTCGGTCTGTCCATCATGATCGGCTTCTACCTGGGCTTCACGGCCAAGCGGGTGGACGCCGGCGCGCAGGACAACAAGGAGGCCGACGTCGCGGACGACGCCGGCGAGGTCGGGTTCTTCAGCCCGCACAGCTGGCAGCCGCTCGCCCTCGGCTTCGGTGGCGCGCTGGCCTTCCTGTCGGTCGCGATCGGCTGGTGGCTGCTGTACTTCTCGGTGCCGGTCATCATGATCGGCCTGTGGGGCTGGGTCTTCGAGTACTACCACGGTGAGAACCGCACCCAGTAGCACGCGCTGAGCTCAAAGGAGCCCGGACACTCCGTCAGGAGGGTCCGGGCTCCTGCTTCTGCCGCAACACTGATCACTCGTACGAGTCACCCGGCGTGCCGGAGTTGACCGCGCTTCCTAGCGTGAAGTCATGAACCACGTACCGCGTACCCGCACCGTCGTCAGCTGCGCCCTGCTGGTGATCGCCCTCGGCGTGAGCGCCACCGCCTGCGGGTCCGACGGGAACCCGCTGTCGGCCACTCCGTTCGACGCGGCCGACCAGATCGCCTTCAACACCCCCACGGGCGACGGGAAGAAGGCCGACCCGGACAAGCCCCTTGAGGTCACCGCCGAGGACGACGACGGCCGCATCACGGACGTCACGGCCACGGACGCCATGGGCCGCCATGTGGCGGGCGAACTCTCCACCGACGGCACCCGCTGGCGCAGCACCTCTCCGCTGGCCGCAAACGCCCACTACACGGTCCGCGTGAGCACCGAGGACGAGGACGGGGCGCCCGGCCGCAAGGTCGTCGACTTCGACACCAGCAGGCCGCTCGGCAAGAAGCGGCTGAACGTCACCTTCGGCCCCAAGACCGGCACGTACGGCGTCGGCCAGCCCGTCACCGCCGAACTGGACCGGCCCGTCAAGGACAAGGCCCAGCGGGCGATCGTCGAGCGCGCCCTCCGCGTCGACTCCACACCGGCCGTCCCGGGCGCCTGGCACTGGGTGGACGACAAGGAACTGCACTACCGCCCCAAGGAGTACTGGCCCGCCCACGCCACGATCCAGGTCCGCAGCGACCTGGAGGGCGTCAAGATCGGCGACCGGCTCTGGGGCGGCAAGGCCAAGCCCGTGAAACTGACCACCGGCGACCGCATCATCGCCGTGACGGACGCCTCGTCGCACTCGATGACCGTCTACAAGAACGGCGAGGTCATCAACGAACTACCGGTCACCACGGGCAAGCCCGGCTTCGAGACCCGCAACGGCGTCAAGGTCGTACTGGGCAAGGAGTACTTCGTACGTATGCGCGGCACCAGCATCGGGATCGCCGAGGGCTCCTCGGAGTCGTACGACCTCCCGGTCTACTACGCCACCCGCGTCACCTGGAGCGGCGAGTACGTCCACGCCGCCCCCTGGTCCACCGGCTCCCAGGGCTACGAGAACGTCAGCCACGGCTGCACCGGCATGAGTACGTCCAACGCCGAGTGGTTCTTCGACACCGTCCACGAGGGTGATGTGGTCAAGGTCATCAACTCGTACGGCGACACCATGGAGCCCTTCGGCAACGGCTTCGGTGACTGGAACCTCAACTGGAAGAAATGGCGCGACGGCAGCGCCCTGGTGGCAGGCACCCCGGACGTCCCGAGCGCGGACCAGACGGCAAGGCTGCGACCCACCGCAGTGTGACTCCGTGGGCCCGCGGTCGCCCGAAGACGGAAGTCCCCGTGCTCCTAGGCGCTCAGGGCCTTCCGATCCCGCAGCAAGGAGGCCAGCGCCGAGGCGAACTCCACCGGGTCCACCGGATGGGTCACCGCGGCCTCGGCCCGGCTCCACGTCGCCAGCCACGCGTCCTGCGGCCGCCCGATCAGCAGCAGCACCGGCGGGCAGTTGAACACCTCGTCCTTGATCTGCCGGCACATCCCCATGCCCCCCATGGGCACGGCCTCGCCGTCGAGGACGCAGACATCGATCCCGCCCCGGTCCAGCTCCTTCAGCACCGCCGCAGGCGTGGCGCACTCCAGAAACTCGACCAACGGGACATCGGGAGCCGGCCGCCGGCCGGCGGCGAGCCGCACCTGCTCGCGGGTGTTGGAATCGTCGCTGTAGACCAGCACCGTGGCGGTCGGCTGCATTGTTCCTCCGTGACGTCAGCGTCGTAAGGACAGGCCCGTTGGCCCGGATGCTACTCCCTTGAACACCACGTCAACACCGGTATGGAGCAGGGAGACACTCCGAACGGCACCCCCCGGAGTGAGGGCGGGATAAGCGACCGACATAATGTCGGTCGTGGCGACAGCAACGACAGACACAACCGGGCACGCGCACCCGTCGGTCAACCGACCGAACCTCACCAGCGTCGGAACCATCATCTGGCTGAGTTCCGAGCTGATGTTCTTCGCGGCCCTCTTCGCGATGTACTTCACCCTGCGATCGGTGACGGGTCCCGACCACTGGAAGGAAATGGCGTCCAGCCTGAACTTCCCGTTCTCGGCGACGAACACCACGATCCTGGTGCTCTCCTCCCTCACCTGCCAGCTCGGCGTCTTCGCCGCCGAGCGCGGTGACGTGAAGAAGCTCCGGGGCTGGTTCATCATCACCTTCATCATGGGCGCGATCTTCATCGGCGGTCAGATCTACGAGTACACCGAGCTGGTGAAGAAGGACGGGCTCTCGCTCTCCTCCGACCCGTACGGTTCGGTGTTCTACCTGACCACCGGCTTCCACGGCATGCACGTGACGGGCGGCCTCATCGCGTTCCTGTTCGTTCTCGGGCGTACCTACGCGGCCAAGAGGTTCACCCACGAGCAGGCGACCGCGGCGATCGTCGTGTCCTATTACTGGCACTTCGTCGACGTCGTCTGGATCGGCCTCTTCGCCACGATCTACATGATCAAGTAGCCGGGCCCGCTCCCGACATCGCAAGCATCGACGCAGAAGATCCTGACACCGGGGTAATCCGTGAAAAAGCTCTCCGCACGACGACGCCACCCGCTGGCGGCGCTCGTCGTCCTACTCCTCGCGCTGGCATGCACCGGGGGGCTGTACGCCGTGTTCGCGCCCGCGAGCAAGGCGCAGGCAGATGAAACCGCCCAGTCCCTCGCCATCGACGAGGGCAAGAAGCTCTTCGCCGTAGGCTGCGCCAGTTGCCACGGCACCGGCGGTCAGGGGTCCTCCGACGGACCGAGCCTCGTGGGCGTGGGCGCCGCGGCCGTCGACTTCCAGGTCGGCACCGGCCGTATGCCCGCCCAGCAGCCTGGCGCGCAGATCCCGCGCAAGAAGGTCGTCTACACGCAGGCCGAGATCGACCAGCTGGCCGCGTACATCTCCTCGCTGGGCGCCGGACCGACGGTCCCGACCGAGGCGCAGTACGGCCCCGACGGCGCCGACATCGCCAAGGGCGGCGAGCTGTTCCGCACCAACTGCGCGCAGTGCCACAACTTCACCGGCAAGGGTGGCGCGCTGACGCACGGCAAGTTCGCGCCGACCCTCGAAGGTGTCGACCCGAAGCACATCTACGAGGCCATGCAGACCGGCCCGCAGAACATGCCGTCGTTCCCCGACACCACGCTGTCGGAGCAGAACAAGAAGGACATCATCGCGTACCTGAACGCGGTCAACGGTGACGACACCGAGAGCCCGGGCGGCCTTGAGCTGGGCGGTCTCGGCCCGGTCTCCGAGGGCCTGTTCGCCTGGATCTTCGGCCTCGGCGCGCTGATCGCGGTCGCCGTCTGGGTCGCCGCTCGGACCGCAAAGGCCAAGAAGTCATGAGTAGCCAAGACATTCCAGAAGAGAACCTGCCCGCAGAGCAGGACGCGCACGGCGCGGTAGGCGTCGCGGACGACAAGAACCCGTTCGCCGACCCCGGTCTGCCGCCCCACGAGCACCGGGTGCAGGACATCGACGAGCGGGCCGCCAGGCGGTCCGAGCGCACGGTGGCCATGCTGTTCACGGTCTCGATGCTGGCCACGGTCGGGTTCATCACCTCGTACGTGGCGATCCCGCACGACAAGGCGATCTTCGTCTTCCCGATCGGACACATCAACGCGCTGAACTTCGCGCTGGGCCTGACCCTCGGTCTCGCCCTCTTCGCGATCGGCGCGGGCGCGGTCCACTGGGCCCGCACGCTGATGTCCGACGAGGAGATCGCCGACGAGCGGCACCCGATCGAGGCGTCCCCCGAGGTCCGCGCGAAGGTCCACGCGGACTTCAAGCAGGGTGCCAAGGAGTCGGCGCTCGGCCGCCGCAAGCTGCTCCGCAACACCATGTTCGGCGCGCTGGCCCTGTTCCCGCTCTCCGGTGTCATGCTGCTGCGCGACCTCGGTCCGCTGCCCGGCACCAAGCTCCGCCACACCCTGTGGTCCAAGGGCAAGCTGCTCGTCAACATGAACACCAACGAGCCGCTGCGCCCCTCCGACGTCGCGGTCGGTTCGCTGACCTTCGCCAAGCCCGAGGGCCTGGAGGAGCACGACGAGGAGTTCCAGACCGAGATCGCCAAGGCCGCCCTGATGATCGTCCGCATCCAGCCGGACAACATCAAGGACAAGCGCGAGCTCGAGTGGTCGCACGAGGGAATCGTCGCGTACTCGAAGATCTGCACCCACGTGGGCTGCCCGATCTCCCTGTACGAACAGCAGACGCACCACGTGCTCTGCCCCTGCCACCAGTCCACCTTCGACCTCTCCGACGGTGCCCGGGTGATCTTCGGCCCCGCCGGCCACGCCCTGCCGCAGCTGCGGATCGGCGTGAACGACGAGGGCTACCTCGAAGCGCTCGGCGACTTCGAGGAGCCCGTCGGTCCTGCATTCTGGGAGCGCGGATGAGCAACAACGAGAGCGCCGCGAACAACAGCGAGCGGCGCGACAAGGCCCCCGCCGGCGAGCGCGTCGCCGACTGGGCCGACGGCCGGCTGGGGATCTACTCCCTCGCCAAGTCCAACATGCGCAAGATCTTCCCCGACCACTGGTCGTTCATGCTGGGCGAAGTGTGCATGTACAGCTTCATCATCATCATCCTGACGGGTGTGTATCTGACGCTGTTCTTCCACCCGTCGATGAACGAGGTGGAGTACCACGGCAGCTACGTCCCGCTTCAGGGTCAGCTGATGTCCGAGGCGTTCAACTCGACCATGCACATCTCCTTCGATGTGCGCGGTGGTCTGCTGATCCGGCAGATCCACCACTGGGCGGCGCTGATCTTCCTCGCCGGCATGTTCGTGCACATGATGCGGGTGTTCTTCACGGGCGCGTTCCGCAAGCCGCGTGAGGTCAACTGGCTGTTCGGCTTCCTGCTGTTCGTCCTCGGCATGTTCACCGGCTTCACCGGTTACTCGCTCCCGGACGACCTGCTCTCCGGCACCGGTGTCCGCTTCATGGAGGGCGCGATCCTGTCCGTGCCGATCGTCGGCACGTACCTGTCGTTCTTCCTGTTCGGCGGAGAGTTCCCGGGCGGCGACTTCGTGGCCCGCTTCTACTCGATCCACGTCCTGCTGCTGCCGGGCATCATGCTCGGCCTGATGGTGGCGCACCTGATCCTGGTCTTCTACCACAAGCACACGCAGTTCGCGGGCCCCGGAAAGACGAACAACAACGTCGTCGGCATGCCGCTGCTGCCGGTCTACATGGCCAAGGCCGGAGGCTTCTTCTTCCTGGTCTTCGGTGTCATCGCGGCCATCGCGGCGATCGCCTCCATCAACCCGATCTGGTCGATGGGCCCCTACCGTCCCGACCAGGTGTCCACGGGCGCCCAGCCGGACTGGTACATGGGCTTCTCCGAGGGCCTGATCCGTGTCATGCCGGGCTGGGAGATCAACTTCTGGGGTCACACGCTCGTCCTGGGTGTGTTCATCCCGCTGGTGATCTTCCCGCTGGTCCTGGTCGCGATCGCGGTCTACCCGTTCATCGAGTCCTGGGTCACCGGCGACAAGAGCGAGCACCACATCCTGGACCGGCCGCGCAACGCCCCGACGCGTACGGCGTTCGGTGTCGCGTGGATCACCTGGTACATGGTGCTGCTGATCGGTGGTGGAAACGACCTCTGGGCCACCCACTTCCACCTGTCGATCAACGCCATCACCTGGTTCGTCCGGGTCGCGTTCTTCGTCGCCCCGGTCCTCGCGTTCATCGCCACCAAGCGGATCTGCCTCGGCCTCCAGCGCCGCGACAAGGACAAGGTGCTGCACGGACGCGAGTCCGGCATCATCAAGCGCCTGCCGCACGGTGAGTTCATCGAGGTGCACGAGCCGCTCAGCCAGGAGCAGCTGCACACGCTCACGGCGCACGAGCAGTACGCCCCGGCCGCGATCGGCGCCACGGTCGACGAGAACGGCGTCGAGCGCAAGGTGAAGGGCTCCGAGAAGCTGCGCGCCAAGCTGAGCGAGGCGTACTACGGCGAGGAGTCCCAGATCGCCAAGCCGACCGTCGAGGAGTACAAGGAGATCACGAGCGGCCACGGCCACCACTGATCGCTGCCTTGTCGCTGCGCTCGCCACGCGCGGTAGTAAGGGCCCGTCCGCTTTGCCGGACGGGCCCTTTGCCGTGCGTGGGGTTCGGGTCTGGGTGCGGGTTCGGTGGGGGCGGGCGTCTTCGCGCAGTTCCCCGCGCCCCTGAGACAGCTGCGGCCCCGTCCGAACACCGGACGGGGCCCTTTGCCGTGCCCTGGGCTGGATAGGGTGGGAGCACACCCTTCTACGAGAGTTTCGCTCTCGTACGACACTCTGGAGCGGCCCCATGAGCGCTGTGACCCCCGCTGGAGGCGACATCGCGGCGGGCCGTTCCTGGCCCGAGGTGCTGAACGCGCTGTTGTACGGGCGTGACCAGAGTGCGGACGCGACGGCCTGGGCGATGGACCAGATCATGCGCGGTGAGGCGACGGACGCGCAGATCGCCGGGTTCGTGGTGGCGCTGCGGGCCAAGGGCGAGACGGTCGAGGAGATCACCGGTGTGGTGCGGGCGATGTACGAGCACGCCAACACCATCGAGGTGTCCGGCCGCACGGTCGACATCGTCGGCACCGGCGGCGACGGCGCCAAGACGGTCAACATCTCCACGATGTCGGCGCTCGTCGTGGCCGGCACCGGCGCGAAGGTCGTCAAGCACGGCAACCGCGCCGCCTCCTCGGCGTCCGGCTCCTCGGACGTCCTGGAGAGACTCGGCGTCAACCTCGACCTGACCCCGCAGCGGGTGGCCGAGGTCGCGGAGGAGGCCGGCATCACCTTCTGCTTCGCGGTGAAGTTCCACCCGGCACTGCGCCATGTGGCCGCCGCCCGCGGCCAGTTGGGCATCCGCACGGTCTTCAACGCGCTCGGCCCGCTGACCAACCCGGCCCGTGTGAAGGCCCAGGCCGTCGGTGTCGCGGACCCGCGTATCGCCCCGATGATCGCGGGCGTGCTCGCCGAGCGCGGCAACTCCTCCCTGGTCTTCCGGGGCGACGACGGCCTGGACGAGCTGACGACCACGGCCACCTCCCATGTCTGGGTCGTCCGCGACGGCAAGGTCTCCGAGGAGTCCTTCGACCCCAGGGACGTCGGCCTCGACCTGGTCCCCGTGGAGGCACTGCGCGGCGCGGACCCGTCGTACAACGCCGAGGTCGCCCACCGTCTCCTGGACGGCGAGACGGGCCCGGTCCGTGACGCCGTACTCCTGAACTCGGCGGCGGCGCTGGTGGCCCTGGACCCCGCCACCGGGTCGCTGGCCGAGCAGTTGCGGGCCGGGATGGCGAAGGCCGCGGAGTCGATCGACTCCGGGGCGGCGAAGCGGACGCTGGAGCGCTGGGTGGCCGCCAGCAACGCGTAGCGCGAGACGAGGCGCGGTCCCGTAATCCGGACACGGGTTGCGGGACCGCGATCACTTCACGTACGTTCCTGTACCAGGTCATGAGTGACAGTCATGAGGCCCCGGCCGACTGTCCGGCAACCCTCCGTCCGTGGCGGGGTGCCCCGGGTGAAGACC
The DNA here is from genome assembly GCF_010548375.1 of Streptomyces sp. SID13726. Lineage (GTDB taxonomy): Bacteria > Actinomycetota > Actinomycetes > Streptomycetales > Streptomycetaceae > Streptomyces. Next base: position 494,466 of record NZ_JAAGLY010000007.1, on the reverse strand, counting down.
AGGCCGTAGGCAGCGAGGTCTGCGGCAAGCGCGGATCCCTCACGAACCAGGGATCCTGGTCGTTCGAGGAGTCTTCCGTGAGCAAGCGAATGCGATAGGGCGCCGAGCCCCGCCTCCGCACACCCCTCTCACCTTTCTCTCTTCATGCCTCACGGGAGCCCCCATGTCTGTCTCCACCGCTGCCTCCGTCCAGACCATTTGTGCCCAGCTGCCCGTTCTGGGCCGAGATGTCACCGTTCCGCTCGTCACCGGCGGCGAGGTCACCTACGCGGCGCTCGACTACGCGGCCAGCGCCCCGGCCCTCCAGCGCGTCTGGGACGACGTGGCGGCCTACGCGCCCTACTACGGCAGCGTCCACCGCGGGGCCGGCTACCTCTCCCAGCTGTCCACCGACCTCTTCGAGAACGCCCGGAAGACGGTCACCGAGTTCCTGGACTGCCGCGCCGACGACCAGCTGGTCTTCACCCGGTCCACGACCGACTCGCTCAACCTCCTCGCCGCCGCCCTCCCCGCCGACTGCCAGGTCTTCGTCTTCGAGACCGAGCACCACGCGAGCCTGCTGCCCTGGAAGGACGCCCGGGTCAGCTACCTCGACGCCCCGCGCACCCCGGGACAGGCCGTCGAGACCCTGGAGAAGGCCCTCGCCGCCCGGGACCCGCAGGGCCCGGCCCTGGTCTGCGTCACCGGCGCCTCCAACGTCACCGGCGAGCTGTGGCCGGTGCGCGAGCTGGCGGCGGCGGCCCACGCGCACGGTGCCCGGATCGTCCTGGACGCGGCCCAGCTGGCCCCGCACCACCCGGTCTCCGTGCGGGACCTCGACGTCGACTGGATCGCCTTCTCCGGTCACAAGCTCTACGCCCCCTTCGGCTCCGGAGTCCTGGCCGGCCGCGCCGACTGGCTCCAGGCGGCCGACCCCTACCTCGCGGGCGGTGGCGCCAGCCGCAAGGTCACCCGCCGCGAGGACGGGGGAGTGGACGTGGAGTGGCACGACAGCGCCGCCCGCCACGAGGCCGGTTCCCCCAACGTCATCGGCGCCTACTCCATCGCCTCCGCCTGCAAGGCCCTCACCGAGGCCGGCTTCGACACCCTGGTCGCCCGCGAGCAGTACCTGATCGAAAAGGTGAAGGCGGGCCTGGCCGAGGTCCCCGAGGTCCGCGTGCTCTCCCTCTTCGGCGACGACGCCCCCCGCGTCGGCGTGATCTCCTTCGTCGTCGAGGGCTGGAACAGCTCCCACTTCGCCGCCGCCCTCTCCGCCGAGTACGGCATCGGCGTCCGCGACGGCCTCTTCTGCGCCCACCCCCTCGTCCGCACCCTGCTGGGCAGCGACCCGCAGAGCCAGGGCGAGTGCGGCGCCCCCGAGGCCGCGCCCGGCGAGAAGTCCCTGAACGCGATCCGGGTGAGCTTCGGCGCCGGCACGCCGGACGAGCACGTGGAGCGGTTTGTGCGTGCCGTGAAGGAACTGGTCAGGGACGGCGCGAAGTGGACGTACCGCACGGAGGACGGCCGCTGCGTCCCGGCCGTCTGACGTACTGACGTCCAGCGCGCGTATACGCTCCCCCTCAGCACAGCCGTACGGAGGCAGGGGGAGCACGGGGTGCAGGAGCTGCGCGAGACGGACCCGCGGACCATCGGGCCGTACGGGGTCCTGGGCAGGCTCGGGTCGGGCGGGATGGGTGAGGTGTACCTCGCCGAGGCGCGGGGCGGGCTGCGGCTGGCCGTGAAGGTCGTACGCGCCGAGCACGCCGAGGACCGCACCTTCCGGGCCCGGTTCCGGCACGAGGTGCGGGCCGCGCAGACCGTCGGCGGGGCGGGGACGTACACCGCCCGGGTCGTGGACGCGGACACCGAGGCCGCGCGGCCCTGGATGGCCACCGAGTTCGTCGAGGGGCCCAACCTGCGGGACGCGGTGCTCGACCGGGGACCGCTGCCCGCGGACGCCGTACGACTGCTCGCGGCCGCGCTCGCCGAGGCGCTGGCCGCGATCCACGCCAAGGGGCTGGTCCACCGCGACCTCAAGCCCTCCAACATCCTGCTCGCGCCGGACGGACCCCGGGTCATCGACTTCGGGATCGTCCGGGCGCTCGAAGGCACGGCCCTGACCCGGACCGGCGTGGTCGTCGGGTCGGTCGGCTATCTCTCGCCCGAGCAGATCCGCAACGGCGCCCAGGTGGTGCCCGCCAGTGACGTCTTCTCGCTGGGCGCGGTCCTCGCGTACGCGTCCGGCGGCAAGGAGCCCTTCGGCGAGGGGCAGGATTCGGTCGTTCTGCTGCGGATCCTGACCGGGGACGTCGACCTCACCGCCGTACCGGAGGAACGACTGCCGCTGGTGGAGGCGTGTCTGCGGGACGACCCCGGCGCCCGGCCGACGCCCGCCGAGCTGGTCGCGGCCGTGGGGCACACCACGGGTTCGCTCCGTGAGGGGCTGCGGGCGGGGTGGTTCTCCGGCGGGACGCCGACCGTGGCCGTCGGCGGCGGTGCGCGCTGGGTGCCGGAACACGGGTCGGAGGAACGGCTCAGCGGGGTGGAGTACGTGGCGCCGATGACCGTCACGGACGTGCCCGCGGCCACCGTCACCGCCCCGGCTCCGCAGCCCTCGCGGCGACGGATCCTGGCGGCCTGGGTCGGCGGGGCGGGCGCGGTGGCCGGCGGCGGCCTGGCCTGGTGGCTGCTGCGGGACTCCTCGGGCGCGTCCTCCGCCGGTTCGGGTGCCGTGCAGGGCGGCCCGGCCGCGAGCGGGACGTCCGCGGCGGCCGAGGTGGGCTGGAAGTACGAGGTGGAGGGGCTCGGCGGGCGGCGCGGGCCCTGTGCCGCCGTCTCGCCCGACGGCACCCGCGTGTACGTCGGCGGCACGGACGGCTCGCTGCACGCCCTGGACCTGAACGGGCGGCTCCGGTGGCAGGCCCCGCTGGGCGCCGCCGTCATGTCCCCGCTCGCCACCGCCGACGGCGTGTACTGCCTGCTGGAGGACGACCGGGAGGGCGCCGCCGAGCTGTGCGCGCTCGGCCCGGGCGGCAAGGTCCGCTGGACGAAGGCGTTCGCGGCGAACAGTCAGTTCCTGGTGACCGCGGGCGAGCTGATCCTGGTGTCCTACGCGGACTCCTCGGGCACCGGCGGGGTGCGGGCCTACGCCCCCGACGGCAGCGTGCGCTGGTCCACGCCGACCGGGGCGGCACCGACCTCGGAGCCCATGGTGGCGGACGGGGTCGTGTACGCCGGCACCTTCGGGGACCGGGTGCAGGCCCTGGACGCCAGGACCGGCAAGCGGCTGTGGGCGGCACCGGCCGGTGCCGACGCCGGGCGGCCCGCGCTGGTCGGCGGCACGCTGATGGTCGGCTCGGGCGGCGAGCGGATGCTGCACGGCATCAGCCGCGCGGGCAAGCGGCTGTGGGACTCGGACAACAACAAGGTGTACGGCGGCCGTTACTTCACCTGTGTGCCGTTCGCCGGCATGGGCGTCACCGCGTCCGACTTCGAACTGGTCGCCCTGGCCCCCGCCGACGGATCGACCGTGTGGTCCTTCCAGTTCACCGACGACGGCAGCCAGTACAGCGACCCGACGGTCTCCGGCGACACCGTCCTCGTCCGCCGGGGCTCGACGCTCTACGGGGTCGACCGCAAGGGCGAGCAGAGCTGGCAGAAGCGGGTCGAGGGCGGCGCGTCCGTCGGCACCCAGAGCCCGGTCGTCAGGGGCGGCCGCGTGTACGTGGCGACCGCCGACGGCATCACCGTGCTGGCGCTGGACTCCTAGCCGGCGGGAGCGGTCAGCTGTCGAGGCCGATCGCGAACGCGGCCTCCAGGTCGTGCTGGGAGTATGTGCGGAACGCCACGTGGGTGTCCGTGCCCTCCACGCCCGGGATCTTGCTGATGCTGCCGGGGATGACCTCGGCGAGGTCCTCGTGCTGCTTGACCCGGACCATGGCGATCAGGTCGTACGTGCCCGTGACGGAGAAGACCTCGCTCACGGACTCCAGCGCGGCGATCCGCTCCGCGATCTCGGGGATCCGGTCCACGCTGGTCTTGATGAGGACGATCGCGGTGATCACGGCTGGTTCTCTCCCTCGGGGGCCGGAGCTGGGGCGGCCCTCACTCTAGTCGTACGGCCGAAACGCACCCAGGCGAAGACCAGGCCCAGGCCGAAGCCCACCAGGTGGGCCAGGTAGGCCACCCCCGGGCCCTCGCCGGCCTGTCCCGCGGCCAGCCATTGCAGGGCCGCCCAGAAGGGCAGGACCACCCAGGCCGGGAAGCGCAGCGGGAGGAAGAAGAGGAACGGCAGGAGACTGGTGACCCGGGCCCCGGGGAACAGGTACAGGAACGCTCCGAGGACCGCGGAGATCGCCCCCGAGGCGCCGACCAGGGACTGCTCGGAGCCGGCGTTGGCGGCCGCGTAGCCCAGCAGGGCGAGGTAGCCGCAGCAGAGGTAGAAGAGGAGGAACTGCACCCGGCCCATCCGTTCCTCGGTCATCACCCCGAAGACATAGAGGAAGAGCATGTTGCCCAGCAGGTGCACCCAGCTGCCGTGGATGAACAGCGCGGTCGCCGGGGTGAGGGCGGCACCGGGGGAGCCCTCGAACAGCTCGGCGGGAACCACGCCCCAGCGGTGGAAGTAGGCCTGCTGGGCAGCCGACAGCGCGTCACCGTGGCCGTACACCGGATTGAGCCCCGAGGCGGGCCCGACCACGAAGACCAGGCCGCACACGGCGATCAGCCCATAGGTGACCGGTGCCGCCCCCCAGACCGGCCCGCGCACGCCACCGACCGTCACCTTCCAGTTGCGGATCATGAACACAGAGCATGACGTAACGGGATGCAAGGTAGTAGACCGCCTCGCCGCCGTGGACGCCCGAGCGGTGAGTACCCGCCAGGCCGTAGGGTTACGAGCCACACGCATCGGGACGCCGGTGCGTCACTGACAATGGCTAGTAGGAAAGAGCACAGTCACGATGACGGTTCCCCTGCCGACCGCCTCGACGCGGTGGCGCTGCACCCTCTGCGGCAACCTCACGCGCTTCGACGTGACCCGTTCGTCGAAGGTCGTCGAGTACGTCCACCTCGACCTGGCCGGAGAGCCCAAGGTCGAGGAGCGCGAGGTGGTCAGTGAGACCATCGAGTCGGTGCGGTGCCGCTGGTGCAACGCCGTGGACCAGGTGGAACTAGTGGACAGGCCGGGCGCCGGCTCCTGACAGGGCCGGCCCCGCACAGTGAGTGGGGTGTGACGGATGGTGGAGACACAAGGCGGGGGGCCGGGCGACGGCGCCGCCGAGGTGCTCGACCGTCCGCTGCCCGACGGCGTGCGGCGCCGGGTCGTGCACATCGTCTCGGAGGGCTTCGGCGGGCTGACCGTCGGCGAACTCCCCGCCCAGCTGCGGCAGTACGCGCGCTTCGCCCCCAACCGGCGGGCCAAGTTCGCGGGCAACGCGATGGCCGCCGCGCTGGAGACCGACCCGCTGTTCCGGCAGCGGATCGGGGAGAAGTTCAGAGAGGTCCAGCCGGAGCTGGCCGGCGCCCTCGACTCCGGTGCACCGCCCCCGGCCGCGGACCCGCTCGATGTGGCGGCCGCGGCCTATGTGCTACGGCCCACCGGCTGGGTCAAGCTGGTCACCGCGGCCGGCGAGGAGGCCCAGCGCGCGGACGCCGAGCGGGCCGACGAGGAGAGCCGCGCCGAGCTGGAGCGGCTGCGCGAGGAGCTCGCCGCCGCCCGTGACCAGACGCGCACCGAGACCGAGCGGTTGCGCACCGAGCTGGAATCGGCCAAGAAGGAAGCCGAATCGCTTCACCGCAAGCTGCGCGCGGCACACAGTGACGTCAAGCGCGGCGAGGCGGCCCTGCGCAAGATCCAGGGCGAGATGGACACCGTACGCACCGAGGGGCAGGCCCAGGTGTCCGCCGCCGAGAGCGAGAGCCGGCGTCTGAAGGCGCGTCTCGGGGAGGCGGAGGCCGCGCTGGAGGCCACGCGCCGGGCGGCCCGTGAGGGACGCAGCGTGGAGGACATGCGGGTGCGGCTGCTGCTCGACACCGTGCTGGACGCGGCCCAGGGGCTGCGCCGGGAGCTGGCGTTGCCGCCTGTCTCCGTACGGCCCGCCGAGACCGTCGACGCGGTCGAACCGGGCCGCATGACCCCGAAGGACATCGCGGCGCGCGCCCTGTCCGAGAACGACCCGGCGATCCTGGACCAGCTGCTGGCCCTGCCTCAGGCGCACTTGGTGGTCGACGGCTACAACGTCACCAAGACCGGCTATCCCCAGATGCCGCTGGAGAAGCAGCGCCTGCGGCTGCTCGGCCAGCTCTCCCAGCTCGCCGCGCAGACCGGCGCCGAGGTCACCTGTGTCTTCGACGGGGCCGAGCTCGCCGCGCCGGTGCTGCTCGCGCCGCCGCGTGGCGTCAGGGTCCTGTTCTCCAAACCGGGCGTCACCGCCGACGAGTTGATCCGGCGGCTGGTGCGCGCGGAGCCTCCGGGCCGGCCCGTCATCGTCGCCTCGACCGACCGCGAGGTCGCCGACGGCATCGCCAAGGCGGGGGCCAGGCCGGTCGCTTCCGCGGTGCTTCTGAAGCGCCTGTCCTAAACATCAAAGCCCAGGTTTATTGTCCCAATTGGGCGTATCGTCACGCAACGTAGTGTCAAGTGAGCATCACTGCATGTGAGTTGTGTGTAAAGAATGCATGGCGTGACGAGATTTTGCTCCTGAGGATTTGAACTGATCACGGGAAGGTCACTAGGGTCTTGGCTCGAACCTCCGAGCGGGTGATCACTCAAAAGAAGGAGTTCACCTCCGTGGCGTCCCACCGTCGACCCAAGCAGCCGAGCCGCACGCGCGTGACCGTGCTCACCACCGCAGCTGCTGCCGCCGTAGCCCTCAGCGCCAACGCCGCCAACGCGGCGCCGAGCGAGAAGCCCAGCAAGGACGAGGTCAAGGCGAAGGTCGACGCGCTCTACGAGCAGGCCGAGCAGGCCACCGAGAAGCTCAACGGCGCCAAGGAGAAGCAGGAGAAGCTCCAGAAGGAGATCTCCACCATCCAGGACGACGTGGCCCGCGGCCAGGACGACCTGAACGAACTCCGGGACTCCATGGGCCTCGCGGCCGCCGCGCAGTACCGCACCGGCTCCATAGACTCCTCGCTCCAGCTCTTCCTGTCGTCGAACCCCGACGACTACCTGGACAAGGCCTCCACCGCGGACCAGCTCAGCTCCCAGCAGGTCGAGGCGCTGAAGAAGATCCAGGAGAAGCAGCGCGAGCTGGCCCAGGACCGCGCCGAGGCCTCCGAGAAGCTCAAGGACCTCTCGAGCACCCGCACCGAACTGGCCAAGCAGAAGAAGGCCGTTCAGGGCAAGCTCGCCGAGGCGCAGAAGCTCCTCAACACGCTGACCGCCGCCGAGAAGGCCTCCCTCGCCGCCGCCGACGCCCGCGCCAGCCGCTCCGCCAGTGAGCGCGTGGACCTCGGTGACTCCCCGGCGTCCTCCGCCCGGGCCCAGGCCGCCTTCAACGCCGCCCAGACCCAGCTCGGCAAGCCGTATGTCTACGGCGCCACCGGCACCGCCTCCTACGACTGCTCGGGCCTGACCTCCTGGGCCTACGCGCAGGCCGGCATCACCATCCCGCGCACCTCGCAGGCCCAGGCCAACGCCGGTACCCGGATCTACAGCATGAGCGACCTCAAGGTCGGCGACCTGGTCATCTTCTACGGCGACCTCCACCACGTCGCCCTGTACGCGGGCAACGGCCAGGTCATCCACGCGCCCCGCACCGGCACCGTCGTGCGCTACGAGTCGATCAACAACATGCCGTTCCAGTTCGGCGTGCGGATCTGAGTCACCGCGCCACACCGCCCGAACGGGCGAATCACGACAACTTCAACTGACTCCACGCCCCGCCCATGACCTGCGTCATAGGCGGGGCGTCACGTTGTGTGTCCGCGGGGGTCGTTGGATACGCCCCTGTCCCGGGGCTACTGTCGGCCGCGTTTCCCCCTCGCCGGGGAAGTCTCTGTCCGCCAGCGGAAGGAGCGCGGCTTCCCGTGGGGTCCCATCGCCGCCTTGTCCAGACGTCCGGGTTCAACCGGGGCGCCGGTGCCGCCCTGTGCGTGCTGTCCGCGGCCGCCGCCGCGCTCGGCGCCGTACCGGCGAGCGCCGCCCCGTCCGACGACACCAGGGCCGAGGTGGACCGTCTCTACGAGCAGGCCGAGCAGGCCACCGAGGCCTACAACAAGGCCGACGAGAGCGCCGACGCGCTGCGCGAGGAGGTCGGCAGCGCACAGGACGACATCGCCCGGCAGCAGGAGCGCATCAACTCCATGCGGGAGACGCTCGGTTCGCTGGCCGGCGCCCAGTACCGGTCCGGCGGCCTCGACCCGTCGCTCGCACTGCTGTTCTCCGACGACCCGGACGACTACCTCGACAAGGCCGCCGTCCTCGACCGGATCAACGCCCAGCAGGCGGATGAGCTCAAGGACCTCCAGGAGGCCATGCGCGAACTCGCCCAGGAGCGCTCCGAGGCGGCCCGCAAGCTCGGCGAGCTGGAGCGGAGCCGCAAGGCCGTCGCCTCCCACAAGCGGACCGTCGAGCACAAGCTCGCCAAGGCGCGCGAACTGCTCAACGCCCTGCCGGACGACGAACGCGCCGCCTACGACCGGGCCTCCCGCTCGGGCCGCGCCGAGATGCCCGACCTCAGCGGCGCGGTGGCGCCCTCGGGCCGGGCCGCCGCCGCGGTGGCCGCGGCCCGGTCCGCGATCGGCAAGCCGTACGTGTGGGGCGCCAACGGTCCCAACGGCTTCGACTGCTCGGGCCTGATGCAGTGGTCGTACGCGCAGGCCGGGGTCTCCCTGCCGCGCACCTCGCAGGCCCAGCGCTACGCCGGCCGCCAGGTCCCGCTCTCCCAGGCCCAGCCGGGCGACCTGGTCACCTACCGGGGCGACGCCAGCCACGTCGGCATGTACGTCGGCAACGGCCAGGTCGTCCACGCCCCCTACCCCGGGGCGCCGGTGCGCTACGACCCGGTGGGCATGATGCCGGGGGCGACGGTCACGCGGCCCTGACCGGGGGCCCGTGACCCCGTACGATCTGAAGACATGGCTGGTCGTGGGCGGGCGTCGAAGCACGGTGTCGTGGTGCTGTGCCTGCTGCTCGCCGCGCTGGTGGGCTGCGGCGGGAGACCGACGGCGGCCGACACCGCGAAGGCCGACGTCCAGCGGGTCCTGGACCGGCGGGCCGCCGCGGTCCTCGACCGGGACAGGGCGGCGGTAGCCGAGACCGGTACGGCGCGCTGGTGGGACGACCTCGACGCCGTCCCGCTCGCCTCCTGGTCCTACCGGGTCACCGGCGTGCACCGGGACGGCGCCACGGCCACCGCCGACGCCGAACTCCGCTACCAGGTCCAGGGCTACGACCAGGCCCCCGTCACCGTCGCCCGCACCCTGGACCTGTCCCTGGACGCGTCCGGCCAGTGGTACGTCGTCGCCGAGAAGCCCGCGGAGAAGGCCCCGCAGCAGCTGTGGGACCAGGGTGACGTGACCGTGGTGCGCGGGGCGCACAGTCTCGTCCTGGGGGTCGGGCAGTCCGGCGAGCGGCTGCACTCCTTCGCGGACCTGGCCGACCGCGCGGTTCCGGCGGTCTCGGACGCCTGGGGCACCGAGTGGTCCCGGCACGTCGTCGTGCTGGTGCCGAAGTCGCTGGACGGCATGGCGGGCCTGCTCGGTTCGCCCGCCTCCTCGTACCGGGGGATCGCTGCCGTCACCACCGGCGAGACCGGCGCCCCGGCGCAGGCGCCCGCGGACCGGATCATCGTCAACCCCGACGCGTACGGCCTTCTCGGCGCCCTGGGCAAGCAGGTCGTGCTCACCCACGAGACCACCCATGTCGCCACCCGCACCGACACCACCGCCGCGACCCCGCTGTGGCTGTCCGAGGGCTACGCGGACTGGGTCGGCTACCGAGGCACCGCCCGCACCCCCGCCGAGGCCGCCCCCGAACTCTCCGAGGCCGTCGCGGCAGGCGACCTGCCGGAACACCTCCCGACCGACAAACAGTTCGGCTTCGCCGGCAGCGCCACCGATCTCGCGCTGGCCTACGAGGGCGGCTGGATGGCCTGCCGCATGATCGCGGACCACTGGAGCGAGACGAAGCTCGACGCCTTCTACCGCTCGGTCGGCGCCCACAAGACCCGCCCCGGCGCGGTCGAGGAGGCCCTGCGAAAGGTACTCGACACCGACCTGAAGACCTTCACGGCGGAGTGGCGGGGGTATCTGCGGGATCAGCTGGGCTGAGCCGGCAGGTCGACGGCCCCGGCCCGGATTCAGGAAGAGGCCGGAGCCTCCTGGGTCGGGGCAGGGGTCTGATCCGGTACCGGGGGCGCGGGGGTCGGTTCAGGGGTCGTTTCGCGCCAGAGTTCGCGCATGCCGATTGCCGTGGCCAGGACCAGCAGGGTGTTGCGGATGACCAGGAGGGTGATGCCGAGGGGGGTGCTGCCGACGACCTCGGCGAACCAGATCGGGAACTCCAGGACCGTCACGAAGCTCGCCACCAGGACGAGGACGGCCGGGAGGCCCATGCGGCTGGCCCGGAAGCAGAGGGCGGCGGCGGCCAGGCCGATCAGCCACACCATGTACTGCGGGCTGATCACCCGGCTCGTGGTGGTGAACATGAGTACGGCGACCAGGGCCGCGTCGGCCGTCGTGTGGGCCTGGAAGCGGGTGGCCGTCAGGCGCCACAGCAGCAGGAGTCCGAAGGCCATACCGGTCAGCGCGAGCGCGGCCGTGCTGACGATGTTCACCCAGGGGCCCATGAACTCGACCGAGCCGTAGTTGAGCAGCACCGTGCCGTCCCAGCCGTAGTGCCGGGCGATGTGGAAGACCAGTGAGCCCAGTGACTCCACCTCGGTGCCCCGGTCCCGCTGGAAGGTCAGGAAGGCGAACGCCCCGGGCATCGCGAGGGAGAACGTCCCGGCCACCACCACGACCGTCACCGCCGCCGAGACCCAGACGCTCCGCCTGCGGATCCCGACCAGGATCAGCGCCGGCCACACCTTCAGCATGGCCCCGAAGCCCACCAGGGCCCCCGCCACCTTGGGGTGCCGGGCCGCCGCGAGCACCGCCGCGACCGCCACCGCGGTCACCATCACGTCGTAGCGCGAGTAGACGGTCGGGCCGAGCAGAGGTACGCCCACCACCCAGACCCAGGCCCCGCGCAGCCGGCGCCCGTCACGCAGCCCCGCGTACAGCAGCAGGAGGATGACGACCAGGTCCGCGGCGAAGGCCATCACGAAGAAGGCCTGCGTGTACTCCAGGAAGGGCAGCAGCGCGGGGGAGAGGATCGCGAGGGCCGCAGCGGGCGGATACTGCCAGGTCACATCGTCTTGGGGGAACGTTCCGGTGCGCAGGACGTCGTACCAGCCCTGGTAGATGACCGACACGTCACTGGTGACGTCCGGGCCGGGGAAGACGTACACCTTGAAGACCCACAGCAGGAGCAACAGCCTGGTCACGCCCCAGGTCAGCAGCAGCCCGGTCAGGGACCGCCGCACGGCCTTCGTATCCACGTGATCCCCTGTCGTTCTCTTGCGGACCTTGAGGGGAACATGATGTCCCGCTCCCCTGTGAGGGTGCCACAAACACCGTCACGGGCGGCTGTGAGGTGGGACTTCGGTAGTGTCGGCGCCGATGCACAAGACCCTGATCGTGACGAACGACTTCCCGCCCCGCCCCGGTGGCATCCAGGCGTTCCTGCACAACATGGCGCTGCGGCTCGACCCCGAGCGGCTGGTCGTCTATGCGTCCACCTGGAAGCGCGGGCGGGAGGGCGCGGAGGCCACCGCCGCCTTCGACGCCGAGCAGCCCTTCACCGTCGTACGCGATGCCACGACCATGCTGCTGCCGACGCCCGGGGCGACCCGGAGGGCCGTCGGGCTGCTGCGGGAGCACGGCTGTACGTCGGTGTGGTTCGGGGCGGCCGCGCCGCTCGGGCTGATGGCACCGGCGCTCAGGCGGGCGGGCGCCGAGCGGCTGGTGGCCACCACCCACGGGCACGAGGCCGGGTGGGCCCAACTGCCTGCCGCTCGCCAGCTGTTGGGGCGGATCGGGGAGGCCACGGACACCCTCACCTACCTCGGCGAGTACACGCGCTCGCGGATCGCCTCCGCGCTGAGCCCCGCGGCCGCCGGGCGGATGGTGCAACTGCCGCCCGGGGTCGACGAGAAGACCTTCCACCCCGGGTCCGGCGGTGACGCCGTGCGGGCGCGGCTGGGGCTGACGGACCGGCCGGTGGTCGTCTGTGTGTCGCGTCTCGTGCCGCGCAAGGGACAGGACACGCTCATCCTCGCCATGCCGCGCATCCTGGCCGCCGAGCCGGACACGGTGCTGCTGATCGTCGGCGGCGGGCCCTACGAGAAGGAGCTGCGCGGGCTCGCCCGGGAGACCGGGGTCGCCGCCTCCGTGCGCTTCACCGGGGCCGTTCCCTGGGCCGAACTGCCCGCGCACTACGGCGCCGGGGACGTCTTCGCGATGCCGTGCCGGACCCGGCGGGGCGGACTCGACGTCGAGGGGCTCGGGATCGTCTATCTGGAGGCCTCGGCGACCGGGCTCCCGGTGGTCGCGGGTGACTCCGGGGGCGCCCCCGACGCCGTGCTCGACGGCGAGACCGGCTGGGTCGTGCGGGGCGGCTCCCCGGAGGAGGCGGCCGACCGGATCGTCGTCCTCCTCGGCGACGCGGAACTGCGGAGGCGCATGGGGGAGCGGGGACGGGAGTGGGTCGAGGAGAAGTGGCGGTGGGATTTGTTGGCAGAAAAGTTGAAGACGTTGCTATAGCCGGAGGCGCATAATCCGCCGATGCTGCGCGCATGACAGCAAAACTGATGCAGCATCAGCTGACGAGACGTCAGATCCTTGGTATGGCCGCCCTCCAGACGGCGGCCACTCTCGGCTTCACCCGTGTCGGGCTCCAGTCGGCCCAGGCGGACGAGCCCGCGGCGGTCGAGTCCGCACCCGCCATCGTCGTCGGCTCCGGCTACGGCGCCTCCGTCGCCGCCCTGCGCCTCGGCCAGGCCGGCATCCGCACCCTCGTCCTGGAGATGGGCCGGCTCTGGAACACCACCGGCCCCGACGGCAAGGTCTTCTGCAACACCGCCAACCCCGACCAGCGTTCCATGTGGTTCCGCACCCGCACCGAGGCGCCGCTGGCCAGCTTCCTGTGGCTGGACGTCGTCAACAAGGACATCAGCCCCTACCCCGGCGTCCTGGACCGGGTGCACTTCGACAACATGTCCGTCTTCGTGGGCCGCGGCGTCGGCGGCGGCTCCCTGGTCAACGGCTCGATGGCGGTCACCCCGCTCCAGTCCTGGTTCGCCGAGCAGTTCCCGAGCGTCGACACCACGGAGATGTACTCCACGTACTTCCCGCGCGCCCGCGCCATGCTCGGCGTCAACACCGTCGACTCCAGCTGGTTCGAGTCGACCGAGTGGTACCGGTTCACCCGGATCTCCCGGAAGCACGCCACCAACACCGGTCTGAAGACCACGTTCGTGCCCAGCGTCTACGACTTCGGCTACATGCAGCGCGAGGCCGCCGGCACCGCCACCAAGTCCGCCCTCGGACAGGAGGTCATCTACGGCAACAACTACGGCAAGAAGAGCCTCGACAAGACCTACCTCGCCTCCGCGCTCGGCACCGGCAACGTCACCATCCACACCATGGAGAAGGTCACCGGCATCAGCCGGGCGAGCGACGGCAGTTGGGTGCTGAGCGCCGAACGCATCGACTACACCGGCGCGGTCGTCGAGACCAAGCAGTACGGCTGCACCTATCTGTTCCTCGGCGGCGGCAGCCTCGGCACCAGTGAACTCCTGCTGCGGTCACGGCAGTCGGGCACGCTCCCGGCGCTGGACGCGAGCGTCGGGGCCGGCTGGGGGCCCAACGGCAACGTGATGCTCGGGCGGGCCAACCACCTCTGGGACACCGTGGGAGCCAACCAGTCGACCATGCCGGTCATGGGCATCGACGACTGGGCCAACACCGACAACCCCGTCTTCGCCGAGATAGCGCCTCTGCCCACCGGCCTCGAACACTGGGTGAGCCTCTATCTGGCGATCACCAAGAACCCGCAGCGCGCCAAGTTCTCGTACGGCAGCGGGGGGTTGGGGCTCGACTGGAGCGGCGCGCAGAGCTCGGTCTCCTCCGGCATGGCCAAGAAGCTCTTCGACCGGATCAACTCCGCCAACTCGACCATCTACCGCTACGACCTCTTCGGCTCCCCGAGCCGGGTCTTCGCCGACGACTTCACCTACCACCCGCTGGGCGGCTGCGTGCTGGGCAAGGCCACCGACAACTACGGCCGGGTGAAGGGCTATTCGAAGCTCTACGTCACCGACGGCTCGCTGATCCCCGGCAACATCGGGGTGAACCCGTTCGTCACCATCACGGCGCTCGCCGAACGCACGATGGCGCGGGTCCTCGTGGAGGACACCGCGCCATGACGCCCCGTCAGCAGGCGTACTACTTCGCGTAGATCGCCTCGATCTCGGCCGCGTAGTCCTTCGCCACCACGTTGCGCTTGAGCTTCAGGGACGGCGTGAGGTGGCCCGACTCCTCCGTGAACTGGGAGGACAGAATGCGGAACTTCCGCACCGATTCCGCTTTCGACACCGCGGCGTTGCCGTCGTCGACCGCGGCCTGGATCGCCGCGTTCAGGTCCGCGTCCCCGGCCAGCGACGCCGCGGTGGCACCCGCCGGCTTGCCGTGTTCCTCGGCCCAACGGCCCAGGAACTCCTCGTCGATGGTGATCAGCGCGCCCACGAACGGCCGCCCGTCACCCACCACCATGCACTCACCGACCAGCGCGTGCGCGCGGATACGGTCCTCGATCACGGCCGGGGCGACGTTCTTGCCGCCCGCGGTGACGATGATCTCCTTCTTGCGGCCGGTGATCCTGAGGTAGCCGTCCTCGTCGAGGGTGCCGATGTCACCGGTGTGGAACCAGCCGTCGGTGAGCGCCTCGGCGGTCGCGGCCTCGTTGTTCCAGTACCCCTTGAACAGGTGCTCGCCGTGCAGCAGCACCTCGCCGTCGTCCGCGATCCGGATCACCGAGCCCGGCAGCGGCTGCCCGACGGTGCCGATCTTCGTGCGGTCCCAGGGGTTGAACGCCGTCGCGGCACAGGACTCGGTCAGGCCGTAGCCCTCCAGGACCGTGAAGCCGATGCCGCGGAAGAAGTGACCCAGGCGCTCGCCGAGCGGGGCGCCGCCGGAGATGGCGTACTCGCCCTTGCCGCCGAGGACCGCGCGCAGCTTGCTGTAGACGAGCTTGTCGAAGGTCTTGTACTTGATCTTCAGACCGAGGGACGGGCCCGACGGGGTGTCCAGGGCCTTGCTGTACGCGATCGCCGTGTCGGCGGCCTTGTCGAAGATCTTGCCCTTGCCGTCCGCCTGCGCCTTGGCGCGCGCCGAGTTGTAGACCTTCTCGAAGACCCGCGGGACGCCCAGGATCAGCGTCGGCCGGAAGGAGGCCAGCTCGTCGGTGAGGTGCTTGATGTCCGGGACCATGCCCAGCTTGATCGGCGCCATCATCGGCGCGATCTGCACCAGCCGGCCGAAGACGTGAGCGAGCGGCAGGAACAGCAGCACCGAGCACTCGCCCGTGCGGAACAGCGGACGCAGCCGCTCCACGATGTTGCCGCACTCGGCGAAGAAGCTGCGGTGGGTGAGCACACAGCCCTTGGGCCGGCCGGTGGTGCCGCTGGTGTACACGATGGTCGCCGGGTCGTCGGCCTTCGCCAGCGAGCTGCGCTCCTCGACGGCCGCGTCGCTGATGTCCTTGCCCGCGCGGCCCAGCTCCTCGACCCCGCCGCCCTCGATCTGCCACACGTGCTTCAGGGCGGGCAGCTGCTCGCGCACCGACTCGACGGCCGCGGTGTGTCCGTCCAGCTCCACGACACAGGCGGTCGCGCCCGAGTCGGACAGGATCCACTGGACCTGCTCCGGCGAGCTGGTCTCGTACACCGGCACGGTGACCGCGCCCGCGCTCCAGATCGCGAAGTCGAGCAGCGTCCACTCGTAGCGGGTGCGCGACATCAGGCCGACCCGGTCGCCCGGCTGGACACCGGAGGCGATGAGCCCCTTGGCGGCGGCGTGCACCTCGGCCAGGAAGGTCGTGGCCGTCACGTCCTGCCACTGACCGCCCACCTTGCGGGCGATGACGGCGACGTCGGGATGCTGCGCGGCGTTTCTCCGGACGATGTCGGTGAGATTGCCGTCCGCGGGGACCTCGTACAAAGCCGGAAGGCTGAACTCGCGCAAGACTGCTGCTCCTAATAAGGCGCCGGCGCCACGACGTTGTGTGATGCGACGGTGCGGTCCAAGGCTCGGGCAGGTACTCAGAGATTCAGTGGTTGAAATCCTGAGCACGACTGGACTGCCCGGACGTTACCCGCCGGTATGGCTTCTTCGACAGGGGGTCCCTGCGAGATGTTCGCTGCGTCACACGGATTGGGGTTCTTCAGCGCACAGTAGTCCACCTGCTTACTGACTGGCCAGTAACCGCAGGTCCGGTCGCCACTGTTCACGTATGCCGCACAGGCCTACCCTTGATCGTCATGGCACCCACACCGGCCGGAAACCGGAAGACACGCGTTCATGTGGTCAGTGACGTACACGGCAACGCCCGTGACCTGGCCAGAGCCGGCGAAGGCGCCGACGCCCTGATCTGCCTCGGTGACCTGGTGCTCTTCCTCGACTACGCCGACCACTCGCGCGGCATCTTCCCCGACCTGTTCGGGGTGGAGAACGCCGACCTGATCGTGGAACTGCGCACCGCCCGCCGCTTCGAGGAGGCGCGCGAGCTCGGCGCCCGGCTGTGGAGCGGGGTCGGCGCCGACCGGGCCTCGGTGATCGAGAAAGCGGTGCGCAAGCAGTACGCCGAGATGTTCGCGGCGTTCCCGACACCGACGTACGCGACCTACGGCAATGTCGACATGCCGCCGTTGTGGCCGGAATACGCCGGACCCGGTACGACCGTGCTCGACGGCGAGCGGGTGGAGATCGGCGGGTGGACGTTCGGCTTCGTCGGCGGTGGCCTGAGGACCCCCATGCGGACGCCGTACGAGATCAGCGACGAGGAGTACGCGGCGAAGATCGAGGCCGTCGGCGAGGTGGACGTGCTGTGCACGCACATCCCGCCGGAGGTGCCGGAGCTGGTCTACGACACCGTGGCGCGGCGGTTCGAGCGGGGGAGCCGGGCGCTGCTGGCGGCGATCCGGCGCACCCGGCCCCGGTACTCGCTGTTCGGGCACGTCCATCAGCCGCTGGCCCGGCGGATGCGGATCGGGGCGACCGAGTGCGTGAACGTGGGGCACTTCGCGGGGAGCGGGAAGCCGTGGGCGCTGGAATGGTGAGTCCCCGCGCGCGGTAGCCTTCACGCTGCACAGACGTGCGTACCCCCCTTCCTCAGCGGACCGTATCTGGAGGAGCCACGGCGATGGCGGAACACACCAGTTCGAGCATCACGATCGAAGCTGCGCCGGCCGACGTCATGGCCGTGATCGCCGACTTCGCCCGCTACCCGGACTGGACGGGTGAGGTGAAGCAGGCGGAGGTGCTGGCGACGGACGCGCAGGGGCGCGCCGAGCAGGTCCGTCTCGTCATGGACGCGGGCGCGATCAAGGACGACCAGGTTCTCGGCTACACGTGGACCGGGTCCAACGAGGTCTCCTGGACGCTGGTCAAGTCCCAGATGCTGCGGCAGCTCGACGGCTCGTACGTGCTGAAGCCGGCGGGCGCGGGGTCGACCGAGGTCACCTACCTGCTGACGGTCGACGTCAAGATCCCGATGCTGGGGATGATCAAGCGCAAGGCGGAGAAGGTCATCATCGACCGGGCGCTGGCGGGACTGAAGAAGCGGGTGGAGTCGGGGCAGTAGGGGTCGCATTTCGGGTGCGGGTGCGCTGTGGCTGGTCGCGCAGTTCCCCGCGCCCCTGGGTGGGTACAGCTGGGCATGCTCTGACTGCACTGGCCGTCCGTTACGGTTCACCCCTATGCGCACCATCCTGATCACCGGTCCCGGCGGCAGTGGACGTACCACCGTCGCCGCCGCCACCGCGGTCACCGCCGCCCGAGCAGGGACCCGCACCCTCGTCCTCAGCGCCGACCGCACCGACACCCTCGGTACCGTCCTCGGCGTGGCGACAGGCGCGACCCCCGCCCAGGTCTCCAGCGCCGACCGCACCGACACCCTCGGTACCGTCCTCGGCGTGGCGACAGGCGCGACCCCCGCCCAGGTCTCCGAGAACCTCACCGCCTGGCGCCCCGACGCCACCGCCGGATTCCGCGACGACCTCACCGGGTTCCAGGAACGCGCCTCCAACGTCCTTGACCTGCTCGGCGCCTCCCGGCTCGACCCCGAGGAGGTCACCCCCCTCCCCGGCGCCGAGGAACTCACCTTGCTCCGGGCCCTGCGCGACGCGGCGCTGTCCGAACGGCATGAGCTGCTCGTCGTCGATCTGCCGCCCGTCCCGCAGGCCCTCGCCCTCCTCTCCCTCCCGGAGGAACTGCGCCGCTACCTGCGCCGGCTCCTCCCGACGGAGCGCCAGGCCGCCGCCGGTCTGCGTCCCGTGCTCGGACGGCTGGCCGGTGTCCCCATGCCCTCGGAGTGGCTGTACGAGACGGCCGCCCGCTGGGACACCGAGCTCGGCGCGGTCGAGGCCGTGCTCGCCGACCGGGGGACCGTCGTACGGCTGGTCGCGGAACCCGGCCCCGCCGGTGCCGACGCCGTACGGTCCGCGAGCCTCGCCCTCGCCCTGCGGGGCCTGCGCCCGGACACCCTCGTCGCCAACCGCGTCGTACCGGAGGACTGGCCCGCCGGCCTCGTCGCCCAGCAGCGCAAGGCCCTGGAGGAGTGGCAGGAGCCGTACGACGTCCGGACCGTCCCGCACCTCGGCCACGACCCGCGCGGCACCGACGACCTCACCGCCCTCGCCGTCCCGGGGGCCGGCGCCGAGGTCTCCGCCGTCGCGTGGCCCGTCGCCGACCAGCTCGCCGACGACGGCGTCCTGGTGTGGCACCTCCCGCTGCCCGGCGCGATACGCGAGGAACTCGACCTGGTCCGGCGCGGCGACGAACTCGTCGTCACCGCCGGGCAGTTCCGCCGGATCGTCCCGCTGCCCTCCGCCCTGCGCCGCTGCACCGTCGCCGGTGCCGCCCTGCGCGAGGGCGAGCTGCGGATCCGGTTCGCGCCGGACCCCGATCTGTGGCCGCGCACCCCGTGAACCGGCTGCGCCCGTTCGGGTAACGTCGTAGAGACGAACCGTAGTCAGGAGTCCGTCATGAGCGAAGAGCTCCCCCCGTCCGACGCCGGTGACCGCGAGGCGCGCGACGCCGCGGACTCGCCGGACGAGGTACGGGCGACCGACGCCGACGCGTGGGCGACGGCCACGGCTGAGGACCTCGCGGCCGAGAAGGCCCGCCGCCGCGCCCAGTACGGCCCGCCCCCGGGCTCGGCCGCCGAGGAACTGCGCAAACTCGTCGACAACGTCGCGGAGAAGCTGTCCGGTCTCCAGTCCCCGCTCCTCGGGGGCGTCGCGGGTCCGGCCGCGCAACAGGTGGTCAAGCAGGTCGTCCAGCAGGCCAAGGCCGCGGTCGAGCCGGTCATCGAGCGCAACCCCGACGTCTTCGACCACCTCGCCGCCGCGGGCGGTGAACTCCTCGCCGCGTACCGCTCCGCGGTCCAGGCGCAGGAGCAGCGCTGGAGCCGCCGCGACGAGACCCTGCGCGACAAGGGCGAGGACCCCGGTCCCGGCGAGCGCATCGACTTGGACTGAAACCCCCTGACGGCAGGGCCTCGGGTACGGTTGGCCGTAGCGGGGCTCGACCGAAACTGAGGGATTCATGGGACTCACCATCGGCGTCGACATCGGCGGCACGAAGATCGCGGCCGGCGTGGTCGATGAGGAAGGCAACATCCTCTCGACCCACAAGGTGCCGACTCCGGGCACGGCCGAGGGAATCGTGGACGCCATCGCCTCGGCGGTGGAGGGCGCGCGCGCCGGGCACGAGATCGTCGGCGTGGGCATCGGTGCCGCCGGATACGTCAACCGCCAGCGCTCGGAGGTCTACTTCGCCCCCAACATCCACTGGCGCAACGAGCCGTTGAAGGAGAAGGTCGAGACCCGCGTCGGCCTTCCGGTCGTCGTGGAGAACGACGCCAACGCGGCCGCCTGGGGCGAGTACAAGTTCGGAGCGGGCAAGGGCCACCGCAACGTCATCTGCATCACGCTCGGCACCGGCCTCGGCGGCGGCATCATCATCGGCGACAAGCTGCGCCGCGGCCACTTCGGCGTCGCGGCGGAGTTCGGCCACATCCGCATGGTCCCGGACGGACTCCTGTGCGGCTGCGGCTCGCAGGGCTGCTGGGAGCAGTACGCGTCGGGGCGGGCGCTGGTGAGGTACGCCAAGCAGCGCGCCAACGCGACCCCGGAGAACGCCGAGATCCTCCTGGGCCTCGGCGACGGCTCCCCGGACGGCATCGAGGGCAAGCACATCTCCATGGCCGCCCGCCAGGGCGACCCGGTCGCCGTCGACTCCTACCGTGAACTCGCCCGCTGGGCCGGCGCGGGCCTCGCCGACCTCGCCTCCCTCTTCGACCCCTCCGCCTTCATCGTCGGCGGCGGCCTCTCCGACGAGGGCGAACTGGTCCTGGACCCGATCCGCAAGTCCTACAAGCGCTGGCTGGTCGGCGGCAACTGGCGCCCGGTCGCGGAGGTCATCGCGGCCCAACTGGGCAACGAGGCGGGGCTTGTCGGAGCGGCCGACCTGGCGAGAGAACCAGACCCGATCATGTAACGGTGATCGTATTTTTCAGGGGCGCGGGGAACTGCGCGACCAGCCACGACGAACCGGCAGTCGCCCACGATCCTCGCGCCCTGCCCCTTGGGCGTAGATTGATCCACATGGTTCCGGTCAAAGTCCTGAGCTACAACATCCGCTCCATGCGAGACGACACAGACGCCCTGGCCCGAGTCATCAAGGCCTGCTCCCCTGACCTGGTCCTCGTCCAGGAAGCCCCCCGCTTCTTCCGCTGGCGCAAGAAACTCGCAAGGCTGGCCTCGGCCTCGAACCTGGTCATCCTCACCGGCGGCGGCACAGCGGCAGGACCGGCCATCCTCTGCAACCTGCGGGCCACGGTGGAACGTACGGAGGACGTCCTCCTCCCTCTCACCCCGGGCCAGCACCGAAGGGGCTTCGCCACGGCCGTCGTCGATATCGCCGGCGCCCGCCTCGGCGTACTGAGCTGTCACCTCTCCCTGCAGAAGGACGAGCGCTACGACCAGGCAGGCGCGCTCCTCGACCGCCTCGCCGGCATGGGCGTGGAGCACGCCGTCGCGGGCGGCGACCTGAACGACCGTCCCACCGGCCGCACCTTCACCCGCCTGGCGACGAACCTCCAGGACTGCTGGGCGACCAGGCCCACCGGCGGCGAGCACACCTGGACCCACTCCGAGCCCCACCAGCGGATCGACGCGATCTTCGCCACGAAGGGCATCGAGGTGCTCGGCTGCGGGGTCCCGCTCGACCTCCCCGGCATCACGGAGACAGACCTGAGGGCGGCCACCGACCACCTTCCGGTCCTGGCCACCCTCGAAATCCCCGCCAGTTAGACGACCGCGCCCCGCCCGGGGTCCTCGTCGTCCTCGTCGTCCGCCCGCATCCGGGTCACCAGGGTGACGAAGCCGCCCAGGAACCCGCCGATCCCGACCGTGGTCAGCCACCACGTCATCTCCCAGCCGAGCAGCACCGCGACCAGCAGCAGGAGCGGGCCGCCCAGCACGCCCAGCCAGGCGAACTTCGCGGTGGTGTCGGCGGCGGGCAGCGGCGGCGGCTCCGGCGGCACGAAGTGCCCCTCGTCGTCCTCCTCGAAGTCGTCCTCGGACGGCTCCGCGGTGCTGTAGTCACGCGGCCCGACGCCGGGCGCGAAGGAGACCGAACCGCCCAGCGGCTTGGCCGGCTTGTCCTCCTTCTCGGTCTTCCGGTCGGTGTCCGTGGCCGTCGGTTCGTCGTTGGTCTCGGCCTCCAGCAGCGCGAGGTCCTCGACCGACTTGAACGGCTTGGTGCCCGGCGGATCCTTCGGCTCCTCGCCGTACCCCGCGACGATGGCCGCCCACGCGGCCTCCTCGTCGAACGGCACGCCCTGCTCCTCCGGCTCGTGGCCCTCGCGGTCTTCGCGGTCGGAGTCGTGCTCAGCCACGGGCGGCCGTCCCTTCACTGCCGATGCCGGTGGTGTGCCGGCCGATGAACGCGAGGCTCTCGTCGAAAATCCGCTCCGCGTCATGGTCCAACGTCGCCACGTGGTAGCTCTGTTCCAGCACGATCTCAGTTACGTCCGTCGAGGACACCCGGCTCAGCACGCGCGCGGAGTCGGCCGCCGGGACCACATGGTCCTGGGCGCTGCGCAGCACGAGGAGCGGCTGGGTGACCTGCGGCAGCTCGCCGTCGACCTGCCGGAAGAAGGTGCGCAGGGAGTGCGCCGCGTGCAGCGGCACCTTGTCGTACCCCAGCTCGACACTGCCCTCCTTCTTGATGTCGCTGGCGATCCCGGGGGCCGTACGGACGAAGTGACGGGCCACCGGAAGGGCGTACGGCGCGAGGCCGTGCATGCGGTTGGCCGGGTTGACGACCACGACGCCGTTGATCGCGTCCCCGTGCTTGGCGGCCAGGCGGAGGGCGAGGGTGCCGCCCATGGAGAGGCCGGCGACGAAGACGGAGGTGCAGCGCTCGCTGAGGGCGCGCAGCTCGCGGTCCACCTCGGCGTACCAGTCCTGCCAGCCGGTGAGTGCCATGTCCTGCCAGCGGGTGCCGTGGCCGGGCAGCAGCGGCAGCGAGACCGTCAGGCCGTGCTCGGCGAGGTGCTGAGCCCAGGGACGCAGCGACTGGGGGGAACCGGTGAAGCCGTGGCAGAGAAGGACACCGGCCTCCCCGCCCTCATGGCGGAACGGCTCGGCTCCGGGGAGGACCGGCACCTAGGTCTCCTGTTCATGAAAGAAGCGTGAGCAAGTCCAGGTGGGTTCACCGTACGCGACCGCACTGACACCGACCAGGGCCGTCGGGCTGTTTGACAGCGCTCCGGGTTAAGGTCTGATCGACAGACACAGGAGGCACTCGGTTGTTGTACGGCACGATGAAGGTCGCCATCGGAGGGCCGCTGAAGGTCGCCTTCAGACCCTGGGTGGAAGGCCTCGAGAACATTCCCGCCGAGGGCCCCGCCATCCTGGCGAGCAACCACCTCTCCTTCTCCGACTCCTTCTTCCTGCCCGCGGTCCTCGACCGCAAGGTCACCTTCATCGCGAAGGCCGAGTACTTCACCACGCCCGGTGTGAAGGGCCGCCTCACGGCCGCCTTCTTCAAGGGCGTCGGCCAGCTCCCGGTGGACCGCTCCGGCGCGCGCGGCGCGGGCGAGGCCGCGGTCAAGAGCGGCCTCGACGTCCTGGAGCGCGGCGAGCTGTTCGGGATCTACCCCGAGGGCACCCGCTCGCCCGACGGCCGCCTCTACCGCGGCAAGCCGGGCGGCCTCGCGCGCGTGGCGCTCGCCAGCGGCGCCCCGGTCATCCCGGTCGCCATGATCGACACCGAGAAGATCCAGCCGCCCGGCAAGGTCATGCCCAAGCTGATGCGCCCGGGCATCCGCATCGGCGAGCCCCTGGACTTCAGCCGCTACCAGGGCATGGAGCACGACCGCTTCGTGCTGCGCGCGGTGACCGACGAGGTCATGTACGAGATCATGAAGCTCTCCGGCCAGGAGTACGTCGACATCTACGCGACGGCGGCCAAGCGGCAGATCTCCGAGGCCGCCAAGGCCGAGAAGGCGGCCAAGGCCGCTGTCGCGAAGGCCGACAAGGACAAGCCCCAGCAGCCGGCGTCCTAGGATCCTGGGACACGGCAGTCGAGCCGGGGGTGGGGGAGATGGCCAAGCAGGAACGCGTCATGCGCATGTCGGTCGAGCAGCCGCTGTGGCGTGCCCTGACCGGGTACCGGGTGCTCACCATGCTGTACGCGGTGGGGCTCTTCGCCACCGAGTACGACCAGTTCGACCGGCCCGGCATCGCCATCGGCTACTACGTCGTCCTGTGCGTGTGGACGCTCGCCACGCTGCCCCGCGTCCAGAACGCGGCGGCCTGCACCAAGCGCTTCCTCGCCGTGGACCTCACCATCGCGCTCACCGGGATCGTCCTGACCCCGCTGGTCGTCAGCCAGCACCACATCGACACCGGTGGGCCGACCCTGCCGTCGATATGGACCGCCGGTTCCGTCCTGGCGTTCGCCATCAAGGGCGGCTGGCGCTGGGCCGCGCTCGCCTCCACGCCGGTCGCCGCCGCCAACCTGTTCGAGCGCGGCCACCCGGCCCGGGACACTGTCCACAACGTGATCCTCGTCTGGGTCGCCTCCATCGCCATCGGCTACGTCGTCGAGGTCGCCCGCGCCTCCGAGCGCACCCTGGCCCGCGCCCTGGAGATCGAGGCGGCGACCCGGGAGCGGGAGCGGCTGGCCCGGGACATCCACGACAGCGTCCTCCAGGTGCTCGCCATGGTGCAGCGCCGGGGCGCGGTCATGGGCGGCGAGGCGGCCGAGCTGGGCCGCATGGCCGGCGAGCAGGAGGTGGCGCTGCGCACCCTGGTCTCCGGCGGCCTGACGTCCGTGTCCCGGGTGTCGGCGGACGCGGCCCAGGGGGCGGTCGTACACGTCGTGGCGGACGAGTCGGACGACGACGGCCCGCTCGACCTGCGCGCCCTGCTCGCCCCCTACGCCTCCGCGAAGGTCTCCCTGGTCGAGCCCGGCGCCCCCGTCCCGCTGCCCCCGCCGGCCGCGCGCGAGCTGGCCGCAGCTGTCGGTGCGGCCCTGGACAACGTGAACCGGCACGCCGGTGAGCACGCGCGTGCGTGGATCCTCGTCGAGGACGAACCCGACGAGGTGATCGTGACCGTACGGGACGACGGACCCGGCATCCCCGAGGGGCGGCTCGCGCAGGCCGAGGGCGAGGGGCGGCTCGGGGTGGCCCTGTCGATCCGGGGCCGGCTGCGCGACCTCGGCGGCAGCGCCGAGCTGATCTCGCCTCCCGGTCAGGGCACGGAGGTCGAGCTGAAGGTACCGAAGGTCTCCCGGGGGAAGGCAGGACAGCGATGAGTGACCAGGGCGCGATCAAGGTGATGGTGGTCGACGACCACCCCATGTGGCGCGACGCGGTCGCCCGCGACCTCGCCGAGTCCGGCTTCGACGTGGTCGCCACGGCGGGCGACGGCGACCAGGCCGTACGCCGGGCCAAGGCCGCCGGACCCGACGTGCTGGTCCTCGACCTGAACCTGCCGGTGAAGCCCGGCGTCCAGGTCTGCAAGGAACTCGTCGGCCACAACCCGGCCCTGCGCGTCCTGGTCCTCTCCGCGAGCGGTGAGCACGCCGACGTCCTGGAGGCCGTGAAGTCCGGCGCGACCGGCTATCTGCTGAAGTCGGCGTCCACCGAGGAGCTCCTGGACGCGGTCCGCCGTACGGCCGTCGGCGACCCCGTCTTCACCCCCGGCCTCGCCGGACTCGTCCTCGGCGAGTACCGCCGCCTGGCCACCGACCCGGCGCCCACCACCGACCCCGACCAGCCCAAGGCCCCGCAGCTCACCGAGCGCGAGACCGAGGTGCTGCGGCTGGTCGCCAAGGGCCTGAGCTACAAGCAGATCGCCGAACGCCTGGTCATCTCGCACCGCACGGTCCAGAACCACGTCCAGAACACCCTCGGAAAGCTTCAACTCCACAACAGGGTCGAGCTCGTCCGGTACGCCATCGAACGGGGCCTCGACGACGAGTGAGGCGCGCGTCACACTGACCCTTCGTCAGGCACCTGCGGCGAAGGGAACTGTCCATGCGCGTCGGAGTACTGACCGGAGGCGGCGACTGCCCCGGCCTCAACGCCGTCATCCGGGCCGTCGTCCGCAAGGGCGTTCAGGAGTACGGCTATGACTTCACCGGCTTCCGGGACGGCTGGCGGGGTCCACTGGAGGACGCCGCCGTCCCCCTCGACATCCCGGCCGTGCGCGGCATCCTGCCCCGCGGCGGCACCATCCTCGGCTCCTCCCGCACCAACCCGCTCAAGCAGGAGGACGGCATCCGGCGCATCAAGGAGAACCTCGCCGCGCGGGAGGTCGAGGCGCTCATCGCGATCGGCGGCGAGGACACCCTGGGCGTGGCCGCCGAGCTGTCCGACCGGCACGGCGTGCCCTGTGTCGGCGTACCGAAGACCATCGACAACGACCTCTCCGCCACCGACTACACCTTCGGCTTCGACACCGCGGTCGGCATCGCCACCGAGGCCATCGACCGCCTCCACACCACCGCTGAGTCCCATATGCGGGTCCTGGTCTGCGAGGTGATGGGCCGTCACGCCGGCTGGATCGCCCTGCACTCCGGCCTCGCGGGCGGCGCCAACGTCATCCTCATCCCCGAGCAGCGCTTCGACGTCGACCAGGTGTGCGCCTGGATCACCTCCCGCTTCAAGGCGTCGTACGCCCCGATCGTGGTCGTCGCCGAGGGCGCCATGCCGAAGGACGGCGACGTGGTCCTCAAGGACGAGTCGCTCGACTCCTTCGGCCATGTGCGCCTGTCCGGCGTCGGCGAGTGGCTGGCCAAGCAGATCGAGAAGCGCACCGGCAAGGAGGCCCGCACGACCGTGCTCGGCCACATCCAGCGCGGCGGCACCCCCAGCGCCTTCGACCGCTGGCTCGCCACCCGCTTCGGCCTGCACGCCATCGACGCCGTCCGCGACGGAGACTTCGGCAAGATGGTCGCGCTGCGCGGCACGGACATCGTGCGGGTCCCCATCGCGGAGGCGACGGCGAAGCTCAAGACGGTGGATCCCGAGCTGTACGAGGAGGTGGGGGTGTTCTTCGGCTGACGCGGACGGGCGCCTACACGGTCGTGTTCCGCAGCTGACCGATCAGCTCCCGTACGACCGTGGCGCCGTCCAGCGTCAGGACCGACTCGGGGTGGAACTGCACGCCGGCGAACCCGGGCCCGCGTACGGCATGCACCTCGCCGTTGCCGGCCCGGCTCAACTCGACCCCGTGTGCGGCGAGTTCGGTGAGCTCCTCGTCGTCGCAGCGTGCCACGAAGCTGTTGTAGAAGCCGACCGTCTCCGGCCGCCCGAACAGATCGATCGTCACCTGCGCGCCCTGGTAGGGCACTTCCTTCCGTACGATCTCCAGGCCCAGCTCGGCCGCGATCAGCTCGTGTCCCAGACAGACCCCCAGCACTCCGTGCCGGTGCCCGCGGAGCACCTCGGCGGTCAGCTCCCGCAGGAACCGCATCTTGGGATCGTCCAGGTCGGACGGGTCACCGGGCCCGGGACCGAGCACGACCGGCCCCTCGTGCGCGAGCACCGCCTCCCGCAGCCCGGGCTCGTCGTAGCGCCGCACGCTCACCTCCAGGCCGCTCGACCGCAGCACGTGGGCGAGCATCGAGGTGAAGGTGTCCTCCCCGTCGACCACGAAGGCGTGCCCTTCGAGGTCGTACGACAGCTCCTGCATCCGCAGCCAGAACGGCGCCAGGTGGGTGCGGCGACCGTCCAGCGCGGCACGCACGCGTGGATCGTCGGCGAGACTCACGCGCGCGTGCTCCTCCGTACGGGGCCGGGACGGTCGTACGCCGAGAGCCGCCAGCACCCCCGCCGCCTTCGCGTGGGTCTCCGCGACCTCGCTCACCGGGTCCGAGCCGCGCACGAGGGTCGCGCCGACGGGCACCTTGAGGCGGCCGTCCGCGTCGATGTCCGCGGTGCGGATGAGGATGGGGGAGTCCAGGGTCTGCGCGCCGCCGGAGTCCCTGCCGAGCAGGGCGAGCGCACCGGCGTAGTAGCCGCGCCCGCCGACCTCGTGCCGTTCGATGACCCGGCAGGCGTTCTGCACGGGCGAACCGGTGACAGTCGCCGCGAACATGGTCTCCTTGAGCACCTCCCTGACATCCAGCGAGGACTTCCCGCGCAGCTCGTACTCGGTGTGCGCGAGGTGGGCCATCTCCTTGAGCCGGGGTCCGATCACCACCCCGCCCATGTCGCCGACCGTGCACATCATCTTGAGCTCCTCGTCGACGACCATCGACAGCTCCTCGATCTCCTTGCCGTCGGCGAGGAAGTCGAGCAGGTGCTCCGGGGTGGGGCCCTCGGCCGGATAGCGGTACGTCCCGCTGATCGGGTTCATGACGACGGTCCCGCCGGACATCCGGACGTGCACCTCGGGGCTCGCGCCGACCAGGGTGCGCTCCCCGGTGTGGACGACGAAGGTCCAGTACGCGCCGCGCTCGCCCTCCAGGAGCCGCCGGAACAGGGCGAGGGCGTCCGCGCGGGAGAACCCCGGGATCCCGCCCTCGTACGTCCGCCGGATCACGAAGTTCGCGCCCTCGCCGCTCCCGATCTCCTCGTGCAGGACACGCCCGACGATCTCCGCGTATTCGTCGTCGGCCACGTCGAAGGCGCCGTTCTCGACCCGGACGTCGTGGGCGGGCAGCTGCCGTAGCGCCGTGGCGAGCGGGACGGTGTACGACTCCTCGGGGGTCAGCACCGCCAACGGCGTCCCGTCGTCCCGTACGTCGAAGCCGCGTTCGCGGATCTGGCGGTAGGGCACGAGCGCCAGGCCCTCGTCGGGGAGGTCGGCGAGGCGGTCGTAGGCCGTGACGGGGCCCAGGAACACCTCGACGGTGTTCTCGTCGTGGCCGGGGGTGCGGCGGCGGAGCAGGGCGAACGGGCGGTCGTCGTCGGGCAGTCGGGTCAGGTCCATGGTTCCTCGTCCGTCTTCTGTCGATGCGGTGAGGAACGACCCCGGAAACGCCGAAGGCCGCCCCTCGGGCGGCCTTCGCGAAGTCTTGCGTACGCGCAGTCAGTGGGCCGCCGGATGAGCGGTCCACCACCAGTTCTGGGTCGAATGCGCGAACATGGGCGGCACATTACCCCATGTCCGGGGAGTGTTTCCGGTGTCTCACTTGATGGGCATGGCGCTGGAGCCATGACACGACCCCGTAATGTTGACGTCGTGACCGTGAACGCTAAGACCAGCGCGAGCGCTGGCAACACCTGGCGAGACCTGCCCGCGGCGCAGCAGCCCGAGTACCCCGACACCGAGGCTCTGCGCGCAGTCGTTGCGGACCTCGAGTCGTATCCGCCGCTCGTCTTCGCGGGCGAGTGCGACCAGCTGCGCGCCCGGATGGCGGCCGTCGCCAAGGGAGAGGCGTTCCTCCTCCAGGGCGGCGACTGCGCCGAGGCCTTCGACGCGGTGTCGGCCGACCACATTCGCAACAAGCTCAAGACGCTGCTCCAGATGGGCGCCGTGCTGACGTACGCCGCCTCCGTGCCGGTCGTGAAGGTCGGCCGGATCGCCGGCCAGTACTCCAAGCCGCGTTCCAAGGGCACCGAGACCCGCGACGGCGTGACCCTGCCGACGTACCGCGGCGACTCGGTCAACGGCTTCGCCTTCGACGAGAAGTCCCGCGTCCCGGACCCCGAGCGCCTGAAGCGGATGTACAACGCGTCCGCCTCCACGCTCAACCTGGTCCGCGCCTTCACCACCGGCGGCTACGCCGACCTGCGCCAGGTGCACGCCTGGAACCAGGACTTCGTGAAGTCGTCCCCGTCGGGCCAGCGCTACGAGCAGCTCGCGCGGGAGATCGACAGCGCGTTGAACTTCATGCGGGCCTGCGGCACCGACCCGGAGGAGTTCAAGACCGTCGAGTTCTACTCCTCGCACGAGGCGCTGCTGCTCGACTACGAATCGGCGCTGACCAGGGTCGACTCCCGCACCGGGCAGCTGTACGACGTCTCCGGGCACATGGTGTGGATCGGTGAGCGCACCCGCCAGCTGGACGGCGCGCACATCGAGTTCGCCTCGAAGATCCGCAACCCGGTCGGGATCAAGCTCGGCCCGACGACCACGGCCGAGGACGCGCTCCAGTACATCGAGCGCCTCGACCCCGACCGCGAGCCCGGCCGGCTGACCTTCATCGTCCGTATGGGCGCCGACAAGGTCCGCGACAAACTGCCCGAGCTGGTCGAGAAGGTCACCGCCTCCGGCGCGACCGTGGCCTGGGTGACCGACCCGATGCACGGCAACACCTTCGAGGCGGCCTCGGGCCACAAGACCCGCCGCTTCGACGACGTGCTCGACGAGGTCAAGGGCTTCTTCGAGGTCCACAAGGGCCTGGGCACCCACCCGGGCGGCATCCACGTCGAGCTCACCGGTGACGACGTCACCGAGTGCGTGGGCGGCGGCGACGAGATCTTCGTCGACGATCTGCACCAGCGCTACGAGACGGCCTGCGACCCGCGGCTCAACCGCAGCCAGTCCCTCGACCTGGCGTTCCTCGTGGCGGAGATGTACCGGGACCAGTGAGTCCTTGAGACGGCTGTGGGGCGTGGATCACATCAGATCCACGCCCCACTCCACTTTTGCGGCCACTCGACGCCGGGTAAGGTTAGGTTAGCCTTATCGATCCCGGCGGGAGGTGAATCCGCGTGTACGTGTGCAGCTGCTTCGGTGTGACCGAGACGCAGGTCAAGCAACACGCGGAGAACGGCGCCTGCACGCCGCGCCAGATAGCCTCCGCCTGCAAGGCGGGCACCGACTGCGGTTCCTGCGTGCGGCGCATCCAGGCTCTCCTGGGCCGGGGCGCCTGTCCGCGCCCCGCACTCGCCGAGATCACCGAACTCGCCGAGCTGGACGAGGCCGCCTAGCTCTCCGGCTGCTCGATCAGCTGCGCGATGTAGAGCGCCTCACCGAGCTTCTCCAGCAGCTCCAGCTGCGTGTCGAGGTAGTCGATGTGGTGTTCCTCGTCCTCGAGGATCGACTCGAAGATGTTCGCCGACGTGATGTCGCCCTTGGTGCGCATGACCTCGATACCGCGCTTGAGGCGGTCGATCGCCTCGACCTCGACCTGCCGGTCGGCCTCGAACATCTCCTTGACGGTCTGGCCCACGCGCACGTGGAACAGCCGCTGGTAGTTCGGCAGTCCCTCCAGGAAGAGGATGCGGTCGGTGAGCACCTCGGCGTGCTTCATCTCGTCGAACGACTCGTGCCGCGTGTACTTGGCGAGCTTCGTCCAGCCGAAGTTCTCCTGCATCTTCGCGTGCAGGAAGTACTGGTTGATCGCGGTGAGCTCGCCCGTGAGCTGCTCGTTGAGGAATTCGATGACCTCGGGGTCGCCCTGCATCGCAGAGGCTCCTTCCAGGCGGGGGGAACTGGCGGGTTGCGCCGCATCCTTGCATCGGTGAAGAAGATCGTCCAGTAAGTCTTCACTTAGTAAGTAAGGGCATGCTTAGTCCAGTTTGAGGTGAATTAGGTAGGGGTTGGTCAGGTGCATCCCCCTGGGTCTGTCAGGATGGAAGGCATGGATCAGCCGGTGGAGCGCGAGAGCGGAGAAGGGGCGCACGCCGAGCTTCCGCCGGGACAGCGACTGCAGCGCGGCTGGCCGGTCACGCACTACGGACCCGTCCCCAAGTTCCGGCCCGAGCGCTGGGAGTTCCGGGTCTTCGGTGCCACCGCCGACGGCGAGAAGCGCTGCTGGAACCACGAGGAGTTCGCGGCGCTGCCGTACGCCACCGTCGTGGGTGACCTGCACTGCGTGACGAAGTTCAGCATGCTCGGCGCCGAGTGGGGCGGCGTTCCCGCCCGCGCGATCCTGGAGATCGCCCCGCCCGCGCCCGCGGTCACCCATGTGATGGTCTGGGCCGAGTACGGCTTCAGCTCCAACCTCCGCCTCGCGGACTTCGCCTCCGACCGCGCGATCTTCGCGACCCACAAGGACGGCGAGCTGCTGACCGCGGAGCACGGCTTTCCGCTGCGCCTGGTCGTCCCCCATCTGTACGCCTGGAAGGGGCCCAAATGGGTCCGAGGCGTGGAGTACATGACCGCGGACCGCCGGGGCTTCTGGGAGGAGCGCGGCTATCACAACGTCGGCGACCCCTGGCAGGAGCAGCGGTACTCCTACCAGGAGGAGCCGGGGGACGGCCCGGAGCTGTAGGCCGTTCAGTGCGCGTGGTGCTGGTGGACCACGGCGTGCCCCTTGCCCCGGCCGATCATCCACTTGTTCACCGGCACTGTGACGACGAACGCGATGACCAGCGAGATCGCCAGTGACGCCCAGAACAGCAGGTCGGCGAGTTCCGCGTCCATCGCGTCCGGCCACAGCGCGATCACGCCGTTGTCGATCAGCTCCATGACCGCGATCGACAGCGTGTCCGCGGCCAGCGCCACCCGCAGCGCGGCCCGGAAGCCCAGGCCGGCCTTCAGGACCCCGCGCAGGGTGAGGGAGTAGCCGAAGAAGAAGGCCAGGGCGATCGCGAGGACGGTCGTGGGTGCGTTCCCCCAGCCGAGCGCGGTGCCCACGACCATGCCGAGCACCTCGCCGATGGCGCAGCCGGTGAGGCAGTGGAGGGTGGCCTGGATCGCGGTGGTCCACGCGTTTGTCCGGTGCTGCATGAGTGCCCCCAAAGTCAGGTGACGGTGCCTGCGCCTATCGGAACCATATACCCCCCGGGGGTATTCCTTCGAGAGCTATGCGTCCCGGAGTTTCTTCAGCCGCTCCACGTCCGCCGCGTGCCCCTCCTTGCCGCCGGGCGTCTCGATGACCAGCGGGACGCCCTCGGTCGCGGGGTGGGTCATCAGTGCGCGGAAGGGATCCTCGCCGATGTGGCCCGAGCCGATGTTCTCGTGACGGTCCTTGTGGGCGCCGACCACGTCCTTCGAGTCGTTGGCGTGGATCAGCTTCAGCCGGCCCTCGCCGACCGTGTCCACCAGCAGGTCCAGCGTCTGGTGCATTCCGCTCGGGCCGGTCAGGTCGTGACCGGCCGCGAAGATGTGGCAGGTGTCCAGGCAGACACCCAGCTTCGGATGGGCGTCCAGCGCCTCGAAGTACGGCCCGAAGTCCCAGGTCCGCGAGCAGAGCGAGGCGCCCTGGCCCGCGGTCGACTCCAGCAGCAGATACGGGTCGTCGTCGTGGGTCAGCTCGTCGAGCAGCGGCAGCAGATACTCGCGCACCTGCTTCAGCGCCACGGAACGGTCCCGGCCGCCGGTGGCGCTCCCGGTGTGCACGACGACACCCAGGGCGCCGATCTCCCGCCCGCGGCGCAGGGAGTGCCGCAGCGACTCCACGGACTTCTCGACCGTGGCCTCGGTGTGCGAGCCGAAGTTGATCAGGTAGGGGGCGTGGACGTACGCCGGGATCCGCTCCTCAGCACAGGCTTCACGGAACGCCTCGTCCTGCCGGGGGTTGCCGACGGGGGTGGCCCAGCCTCGGGGGTTGGCGACGAAGACCTGGACGGTCTCGGCGTTCAGGTCACGGGCGTAGGAGAGTCCCACGGAGTGCAGACCGCCGGCGACGGGGACGTGGCCGCCGATGGGATTGCGCAGAGTTGTCACGGGTCAAGCCTGCCATTGCCTGCGGCGCTGGGGCGGGGGGCCTCGGGGGGTGGGGGGAGGTGGTGGTCGGGCGGGTGCGGGTGGTGTTGTGGCTGGTCGCGCAGTTCCCCGCGCCCCTCAAAGACAGGTGGGCGCACCCCACCGACCACCGAACCCGGCGCCCCCGTGAGGCGCTTGTCAGCGGATCGTGATCGTGATCGTCGAACCCTTCGGCGCGGTGTCGCCGCCCTCCACGGACTGCTTCTTCACCGTGTCGCCGAACAGGCCCAGCAGGCCCCGGTCCTCGTCGACCTGGAAGCCCGCGCCCTCCAGCGCGGTCTTCGCGTCGTCGACGCTGTCTCCCGTGACGTCCGGGACCTCGATCATCTCGGGGCCCTTGGAGATCGTCAGCGTGACGGTGTCGCCCTCGGCGGCCTGGCTGTCGGCGGCCGGGCTCTGCTTGGCGACCTGGCCCGCGTCGTACTCCGAGTTGACCCGGACCGTGGCGATCTTCACCTTCAGGCCGGCCTCCGTGAGGTCTGCCTTCGCGTCGGACAGGTCCTCGCCCGTGACGTCCGGGACGTCGACCGGGGCGCCCTTGCTGACGGTGAGCGCGATCGCCGAGCCCGCGCGGAGCGTGGTGCCGTCCCCGGGGTCGGTGCTGATGACGAACCCCTTCGGGACGCTGTCGCTGAACTCCCGGGTGACCATGCCCGGCTCCAGCCCCTCCGTCTTGAGCCGGTCCCTCGCCCTGCCCAGCGCCCACCCGTCCACGTCGGGCACCCGCACGGTCTGCGGGCCCCTGGAGACGGTGATCGCCACGGAGTCGTTGTTCCGTATGCGGGTGCCCACCTCCGGGTCCGTGCTGATGACGGTGCCGCGCTTGACGGTGTCGCTGTAGGCGTAGCTGACCTTGCCGGTGTCCAGGCCCGCTTCGTCCAGCCGGTCGCGGGCCTGGGTCTCGCTCTTGGCCAGCAGGGCCGGGACCCGGGTGAACTGGCCGGAGTTGATGTACCAGACGCCCGCGCCCAGGCCGAGGACCAGCACGATCGCGGCGACGGCTATCGCGAGAGGGCCGCGCCGGGGACCACCGGAGCGGCGGCTGCGCGGCGGCAGCGGCGGCGGGCTCTCCAGGCGGCTGGTGCGGTGGTACGCGGGCTCGGGCTCGTCCTCGTTGACCGGAAGCGGGCGCGGCACGGTGAGCGAGCGCGGGATCACGCTCGTGCGGTTGTCGGCGCCCGCGTACTCCGCGGAGAGCGCCTGCGGCGGCACCATGTCCAGCTGGTCGGCGGTCAGCCTGCCGTGTGCCTCACGGGTCTGCGCGAGCAGCGCCACGGCGTCGTACGGGCGCAGGTCCGGGGTGCGGGCGGTGGCCGACGCGACCAGTTCGTCCAGTTCGTACGGCAGTCCCGGGACCACCGCCGAGGGCGGGGGCACGTCCTCGTGGAGGTGCTTGTAGAGGACTATCGCGGGGGACTCGCCCTCGTGCGGCTGGCTGCCGGTCAGCATCTCGTACAGGACGACACCGCACGCGTACACGTCCACGCGCGCGTCGGCGGTGCCGGGCTGGTCGATCTGTTCCGGGGAGAGGTAGGAGACGGTGCCGAGGACCGCCCCGGTGGTGCTGGTCACGGTGTTCACGGACCGCACGAGCCCGAAGTCGGCGACCTTGACCCTGCCGTCGTCCCCTATCAGGACGTTCTCCGGCTTCATGTCCCGGTGCACGAACCCGGCGCGGTGCGCGGCGCCGAGCGCGGCCAGGACCGGCTCCAGGATGTCCAGGGCGGCGCGCGGCTGCAGGGCCCCGCGCTCGCGCAGTACGTCGCGCAGGGTGCAGCCGGCGACGTACTCCATGGCGAGATAGACGTACGACCCGTCGGTGCCCTGGTCGAAGACCTGCACAACGTTGGGGTGCGCGAGCCGGGCGACGGACTTGGCCTCCCGGATGAACCGCTCGACGAAGGTCCCGTCCGCCGCGAGCGCGGGGTGCATCACCTTGAGCGCGAGCACGCGGTCCAGACGGGTGTCCAGGGCCCGGTAGACCGTGGCCATCCCGCCGACCGCGATCCGCGCGTCCACGCGATAGCGGCCGTCGAGCACCTGCCCGACCAGCGGGTCCTGAAGGGTCGTATCCACGCAGGCGAGTGTACGAGCCGACGCTGACAGTCCATCCGGTTCGGCGGACATAGGGGCGGTACTGGAGCCGACC
Organism: Streptomyces sp. SID13726; assembly: GCF_010548375.1. Lineage (GTDB taxonomy): Bacteria > Actinomycetota > Actinomycetes > Streptomycetales > Streptomycetaceae > Streptomyces. The sequence goes on along the minus strand of NZ_JAAGLY010000007.1, from coordinate 458,886 downwards.
TGTGACGGAGGTCGCACCTGCTCGTGTTCCTGATCGAACGTGCGTTCAGAACGCCGGACGCTCCGGATCCAGCACCGCCCTGCCCTCCACCGGAGACGACGCCTGGGCGAAATGCCGCCGCGGAATCCGCCCCGCCCGGTGGGCCAGCCGCCCCGCCTCCACCCCGTGCCGCATCGCGTGCGCCATCAGCTCCGGCTCCTGGGCCCGGGTCACCGCCGAGGCGAGCATCACACCCGCGCACCCCAGCTCCATCGCCAGGGCCGCGTCGGACGCCGTGCCGGCCCCCGCGTCCAGGATCACCGGCACGCGCGCGTGCTCGACGATCAGCTGGAAGTTGTGCGGGTTGCGGATGCCGAGCCCGGAGCCGATCGGGGAGCCGAGCGGCATGATCGCCGCACAGCCCGCGTCCTCCAGCTTGCGGGCCAGTACCGGGTCGTCGTTGGTGTACGGCAGCACCGTGAAGCCGTCGTCCACCAGCGTCTCCACCGCGTCCAGCAGCTCGATCGGGTCCGGCAGCAGGGTGCGCTCGTCGGCGATGACCTCCAGCTTGACCAGGTCGGTGCCGAGCGCCTCGCGCGCGAGACGGGCCGTCAGGACGGCTTCCCCGGCGGTGAAGCACCCGGCCGTGTTCGGCAGGATCCGGATGCCGAGCTTCGTGAGGACGGACAGGACCGAACCGTGCACCGAGGGGTCCACGCGCCGCATCGCGACCGTCGTCAGCTCGGTGCCGGAGGCGACCAGCGCGCGCTCCAGGACGTCCAGGCTGGGCGCCCCGCCCGTGCCCATGATCAGCCGGGACGAGAAGGCCGTACCGCCGAGGACGAAGGGATCGTCGGCCATGGTCAGCCTCCCTGGACCGCGGTGAGGACTTCCACGCGGTCTCCCTCGGAGAGGGCCGTGGCGGACCACTGCGCGCGCGGGACGACGGTTTCGTTGAGCGCGGCGGCGACGCCCGAGGGCGCCGGGGTCAGGGCTCGTACGACGAGGTCGAGGGCCGTGCCGGGGGCGAACTCCCGCGGCTCCCCGTTGACGGAGATGTTCATACCGGCTGCTCCACGCGGTTCAGGAAACGCCTCGGGGTGAACGGGCGGGCCACCTCCGGCAGTTCACCGGTCGTCAGGGCGTGCGCCAGCGCGTCCCCGGTGACCGGCGTCAGCAGCACGCCGTTGCGGTAGTGCCCGGTGGCCAGCAGGAGGCCGGGCAGGTCGGTCGGGCCGAGCAGGGGGGCGTTGTCGGGGGAGCCCGGGCGCAGTCCCGCGCGGGTCTCCGTCAGCGGCAGCTCGGTGATGCCGGGGACCAGTTCGTGCGCGTCCCGCAGCAGCTCGTAGACCCCGCCCGCGGTGACCGTCGTGTCCCAGCCCAGTTCCTCGCTGGTCGCGCCGATCACCAGCTCGCCGTTCTCGCGCGGCACCAGGTAGACGTGGCTGCCGCGCACCACGGCCCGCACGGTACGGCTCAGGAAGGGCGCGTACCGCGGCGGCACGGTCAGCCGCAGCACCTGGCCCTTCACCGGCCGCACAGGAGGCAGTACGTCCTCCGGGACCCCCTTCAGGCGGCCGCTGAGGCTTCCGCCGGCGAGCACGACCTGGTCGGCGCCCAGGTCGTCGCCGTCCGCGGTGGTGACCCCGGCGGCACGGTCCCGTACGACCCGCAGACCCTCGGCCCACGTGTGGTGGAAGACCACGCCCGCCCGCTCGCACGCGGCCAGCAACGCGCGCGTGAGGCGGCGCGGATCGACCTGGTGGTCGCCGTCCACCCGCAGCCCGCCCCGCACCCCGGGCGCGAGCATCGGCTCCAGACGCCGGCACTCCCGCCCGGACAGCCACTCCGAGTCCAGGCCCGACTGCCGCTGGAGGGCGTGCAGTTCGCGCAGGTGGGCGCGGTCGTCGGCGTCCAGGGCGACGGCGAGCGTGCCGCAGCGGCGGTAGCCGAGGTCGAGGCCGGTCAGGTCGGTGAGCTCGGCCGCGAAGCCGGGATAACGGCCGGCCGAGGCCAGGTTCAGGCCGAGCAGGGTCTGCTCGCCGTAGTGCAGTTCCGTGACGGCGGCCAGCATCCCGGCGGCCACCTGGGCGGCCCCGCCGCCCGGTTCGGGGTCCACGACGGCCGTGGCCAGACCGCGCTGCGCGGCCCGCCAGGCCGTGACCAGGCCGATGATGCCGCCCCCGACCACGAGGACGTCTGACGTACGTGAGGACATGGGCGTCCAGCCCCTCCCTTCGCCGGCATGACCCGGATCAGGTTCGTACGGTCGGAGGCCGCCAGCCTCCCTCTCAGCCCGGTGCGTCCGGGCTCCCGCGAGTGCTCTACGTTGGCCACCCTAGCCCGACGCCGGATGTCTCAGTAAGGGAGCCTCTCTCCGTGGCACGCTCGCTCGACGGTCTCGTCCTCGCCCCTGTCGCCGATCAGGCCCCAGGTCAGGTCGGTACGCGGACCCGGTTCACGTACCACGAGAATGACGGGGAGATCTGGGCCGAGTACGAGGGCGGCGACGTCGTACGCGGGCATCTCGTGGGTACCCGTGCGGGGGACCGGCTCGACTTCCGGTACGTGCAGCTCAAGCACGACGGGACCACCTCCTCGGGGCACTGCGTCTCGACGGTCGTGGAGCTGCCCGACGGCCGGGTGCGGCTGGACGAGAGCTGGGAGTGGGAGTCGCAGCAGGGCAGCGGGACGAGCGTTGTGGAGCAGGTCACGGAGCACGAGTCCTGACTGACTGATTGTCAGTTGACTATGGTGATCAGGTGAGCGAGCAGACGACGATGTCGCAGCGACGGGTGGTCGTGGTCGGCGCGGGCATGGCCGGCGTACAGACCGCGGTCGCCCTGCGGGAACAGGGCTTCCGGGGCACCGTGACGGTGATCGGCGCGGAGCCCCATCAGCCCTACGACCGCCCACCGCTGTCCAAGGCGGTCCTGCTCGGCACCGCCGAGGGCTCGGCCTTCGACGTGGACTTCGAAGCCCTCGGCCTCGAACTGCTGCTCGGCCGCGAGGCGCTGGGCGTGCGCCCCGACGCACACGAACTGGACACCGAGGCCGGGCCCGTCCCGTACGACGTCCTCGTCCTCGCCACCGGAGCCGAACCGGTCCGGCTGCCCGGGACCGAGGGCGTGCCCGGCGTGCATCTGCTGCGCACCCTGGACGACGCCGAGCGGCTGCGCCCCGTGCTCGCCCGGCAGCACGACATCGTGGTCGTCGGAGCGGGCTGGATCGGCGCCGAGTTCGCCACCGCCGCGCGCGAGGCGGGCTGCGCGGTGACGGTCGTGGAAGCCGCCGAACGGCCGCTCGCGGGCGCGCTGCCCGCCGAGGTGGCCGCGCCGATGACGTCCTGGTACGCCGACGCGGGGGCGTCTCTGCGCACGCACACGCGTGTGGCGCGCGTCGAACCCGGCGCGGTCGTCCTGGACGACGGCTCCCGGGTGGCCGCGGGCGCGGTCGTCGTCGGCATCGGCGCCCGGCCCGCCACCGCCTGGCTCGCCGGTTCGGGCATCGAACTCGGCGCGCACGGCGAGGTCGTCGCCGACGAGCGGCTGCGCACCTCCGTGCCGGACGTCTACGCGGTCGGCGACTGCGCGTCCTTCCCCTCGACGCGCTACGGCGAGCGCCTGCTGGTCCACCACTGGGACAACGCCCTCCAGGGGCCGCGCACGGTCGCCGCGAACATCCTGGGCGAGGCCCCCTCGGTCTACGACCCAGTCCCGTACTTCTGGTCCGAGCAGTTCGGCCGCTTCGTGCAGTACGTCGGCCACCACGCGTCCGCCGACACGACCCTGTGGCGCGGCGAGCCGTCCGGCCCCGCCTGGACGGTCTGCTGGCTCCGCGAGGACCGCCTGATCGCCCTCCTCGCGGTGGGCCGTCCCCGCGACCTGGCCCAGGGGCGCAGGCTCATCGAGGCGGGCGCCGTGATGGACCGGGAGCTGCTGGCGGACCCGGCGAGGCCGCTGAAGGCGGCGGTCGTGTAGGGAGCGGCACTGTTGCGGCCGGGTTCGGTTGTGTCCGGGTTTCGCTGTGTCCGGGTTCGCCGTCTCCGGGCTTCGCTGTATCCGGGTTCGGCCGAGTCCCGGGTGGCTGGTTTTTCCTTGCGGCGCCTGGGCGGTCGGCCCAGGCGACGGCACCCGGCACCCCATCTCTGTCGCCCGCCGGAGGCGTCCCGGCTTCCGACTGTCAGTGCGGGATGGCACGCTTAATCCCGTGACCGAGATTGACGCAAAGACCGATGCTCTCGTGCCTGCCTGGCTCACCCTCCCCGACATCGCGGAGCTGCTCGACGTCGAGGTGACGCGGGTGCGGCAGCTGGTCAAGGAGGGCCAGCTGATCGCCGTACGCCGTGGTGAGAACCGCGCGCTGCACGTCCCCGCCGCCTTCATCGACGAGGCCGAGCAGAAGGTCGTCAAGGGCCTGACCGGCACCTTGACGCTCCTCAGGGACGACGGCTTCTCCGACGAAGAGATGCTGGAGTGGCTCTTCACCCCCGACGAGAGCCTGCCCGGCACCCCCGCGCAGGCCCTGAGCGAGAATCGCGGCACGGAGGTGAAGCGCCGGGCCCAGGCGCTCGCCGTCTGATCCGAACAGCACCGGCGTACGGGCCGTGACCGCAGGGGCCACGACCCCGGCCCCGCACGGCCCGTACGCCACCGAACCCGGGGGAGACACACGCATGCCCGACACCGCCCGCACCCAGCTCGCCGACGCCCGCGTCTACCTCTGCACCGACGCACGGCGGCGCCAGGGCGACCTCGCCGAGTTCCTGGACGCGGTCCTGGCCGGTGGCGTCGACATCGTGCAGCTGCGGGACAAGGGCATGGAGGCGGCCGAGGAGCTGGAGCACCTGAAGGTCCTCGCCGACGCCTGCGCCCGGCACGGCAAGCTGCTCGCGGTCAACGACCGGGCCGACGTCGCCCACGCGGCCGGTGCCGACGTGCTCCACCTCGGCCAGGGCGACCTGCCCGTCCCCGCCGCCCGCGCGATCCTCGGCGACGGCGTCCTCATGGGCCGCTCCACCCACGCCGAGTCGGAGGCCGACGCGGCCGCCGTCCAGGACGGCGTGGACTACTTCTGCACCGGCCCCTGCTGGCCGACCCCCACCAAGCCCGGCCGCCACGCCCCCGGTCTCGACCTGGTCCGGTACACCGCCGCGCTCGGCACCGACCGGCCCTGGTTCGCCATCGGCGGCATCGACCTCGGCAACCTCGACGAGGTCCTGGAGGCCGGCGCCCGCCGGGTCGTGGTCGTGCGGGCGATCACCGAGGCGGACGACCCCGGCGCCGCGGCGGCGGAGTTCGCGAAGCGGCTCCGGCACACCGCGTAACCGGTTCAGGTGTCCGAGGGGTGGACAACAAGTCGACAATCCGGGCAAATTTCCCCGATCCGGTTGGGTGGCCGCCGCCCCCTGACTAACCTGCGGGTATGGCCCTCGGAACCGCATCCACCAGGACTGACCGCGCACGCACGGTGCGTGACATGCTCGCCTCGGGCAAGACGACGTACTCCTTCGAGTTCTCGGCGCCCAAGACTCCCAAGGGCGAGCGGAACCTGTGGAGCGCGTTGAGGAGGGTCGAGGCGGTCGCCCCGGACTTCGTCTCCGTGACATACGGCGCGGGCGGCTCCACCCGCGCGGGCACCGTCAAGGAGACCGAGCAGATCGTCGCGGACACCACTCTGACCCCGGTCGCCCACCTCACCGCGGTCAACCACTCCATCGCCGAACTGCGCAACATCATCGGCCAGTACGCCGACGCCGGTATCCGCAACATGCTGGCCGTGCGCGGCGACCCGCCCGGCGACCCCATGGGCGACTGGCTGGCCCACCCGCAGGGCCTGACCTACGCCGCCGAACTGGTCCGTCTCATCAAGGAGTCGGGCGACTTCTGCGTCGGCGTCGCGGCCTTCCCGGAGATGCACCCGCGCTCCGCCGACTGGGACGCGGACGTCACGCACTTCGTCGACAAGTGCCGCGCGGGCGCCGACTACGCCATCACGCAGATGTTCTTCCAGCCGGAGTCCTATCTGCGCCTGCGTGACCGAGTCGACGCCGCGGGCTGCGCGACCCCCGTCATCCCTGAGATCATGCCCGTGACCAGCGTGCGGATGCTGGAGCGCCTGCCGCAGCTCAGCAACGCGGTCATCCCCTCCGCCCTGAAAGAGCGGATCCTCACAGCCAAGGACGATCCGGCCGCTGTACGCTCGATCGGAATCGAGTTCGCCACGGAGTTCTGCGCGCGGCTGCTGGCCGAGGGAGTGCCAGGACTGCACTTCATCACGCTCAACAACTCCACGGCGACCCTGGAAATCTACGAAAACCTGGGTCTGCACCACCCACCGCAGGCCTAGACCGGCCGCACGGACATACGACACACTGCGTAGCGGTCACTGGGAGAGGGGCGTACATGGGCTGGACGGTCCTCTACATCGCGTTCGGAATCGTCGCGCTGTGGCTGCTGGGCGAAGTGCTGTTGCAGTACAAGGCGCGACTGCGCTGGCGCGTGCTCGCCTTCGCCGGCTTCCTCGGCGTGGTCGGCGGTGTGCTGATCTCGCAGGTGGTCGTCATCGGTCTGGGCGCCATCGCCTTCGCGGTCGGCCAGACCTACGTCACCCTGTCGTTCCGCCGCGGCTTCGAGCAGGGCTGGGCGGTCAACCCGCCCGCCGCCCTCGAAGGCCTGACCGGCGGCAAGAAGAGCCGCCGGGAGCGCGGCCGCGAGGAGCCCTCCCTGGAGGTCTCCGACCTGGAGCAGCCCGAGGCGGCCTACGCCGACGACGGCATGTACGACCAGGGCCGCCAGGACACCTCGGGCTACGGCCACGACGACTTCGACCGCGACGACGTCTTCACCCCGGCCCGCTCCGCCGCCCCCACGGCGGCCGAGAGCACCGCGGTCTACGAACCCCAGCCCCTGCCCGACGACACCGGCTCCTACGGCATATACAACGACGCCGCCTACGCCGGCGACCAGTCCTACCCGGGCCAGGGCCAGACCCAGGACCAGTACGCGACGGCCTCCGCCGACCAGACGTACGGCTACGACGGCTACACCGGCTACGACCAGCAGCAGTACGGCTACGACCCGGCCGGACAGCAGCAGTACGCCGCCTACTCCGACCCGTACATCGGCACCCAGACCTATGGCGCCGGGTCGTACGACACGTCCTACGGCGGTCAGCAGCAGTTCGTCCAGCAGGGCTACGACCAGTACGGCGGGACGTACGGCGGCGAGACCCCGGCCGGCGGGGTGTGGGTGCCGCAGCAGCGCACCGACGAGTACGGCGCCGAACTCCCGCCCGAGCAGCAGGGCTACTACCAGGACAACGGCCAGGGCGGCCAGGGGAACGGCCAGGGCCAGCAGGGGCACGGCTTCGACGAGCAGCAGTACCGCTTCTGATCCCGCGCGGGCGGAGCCGGGCGACCGGTCCGGGGACCGCTGGTCACGTCACTGCGAACCGCGGAACTCCGGCCCCTCCACGATCAGTCCGGCCACCAGCGCGCCCGACATCCCGGCGTGCGGAAGCCCGCCACCGGGGTGCGACCAGCCCCCGACCGTGAACAGGCCCGGTACGGCGGTGTCGTTGGCCGGGTGCAGCAGAGCGCCGTCACCGGCGGCGAGAGCCGGGGCGGGTACCGCGCCGCCTTCCGCGCCGGTCGCCTCGGTGATGTCGGCGGGAGTGCGGACCTCGCGCCACAGGATCCGGTCACGCAGGCCCGGCAGCGCGCGCTCGGCCACGGTGATCATGTCCTCGGCGCGGTCCTGCGCGGAGTGCGCCGGTACCGCCGCGGTGAGGGTGATCGCCTCATGCCCGGCGTCCGGAACCAGCGCCGGGTCGTCGGGCCGCAGCACGGTGACCGTCAGGCCCGTGGCCGCACCCGGGTCCGCCCCGAACAGACGCTCCAGCTCGGTCGCGCGGTCCCGCGCGTGCACCACCGTCCGGTGTGCCGCCCCCTCCGGGCGGGCCCCGCGCAGCGCCAGCAGGACCGTCAGCCGGCTCGCCGCCGTCCGCCCGGCCGGTACGGCGCCCTCGGCACGGACCGTCGGACGCTGAACGGCTCGGTCCAGCACCGCGGGTGCGACACCGGCGACCACGAAGTCGGCCTCCGCCACCGCCCCGTCGGACAGCTCCACCCCGGCCGCCCGGCCGTCCTTCTCCAGCACCCCGGTGACCTCGGCGCCGAAGTGGAACTCGACCCTGCGAGCCACGCACCGGTCGTACACCGCGCGCGCCAACTCCCGGATGCCGCCGCGCACATACCAGGTGCCGAAGGCGTGCTCCATGTACGGCAGGACGGACGCGCTCGCCGGGGTGACACGGGGGTCGAGGCCGTACGCGAGGGCGTGGCTCTCCAGCAGTGCCGTGAGCCGGTCGTCGCGCAGCTCCCAGGCGCCGACCTCGGCCAGGGTGCCGGCCCGGCGGGTGCGCAGGAGCTTCTTGTGGGGGACCGACGGGTAGGGCTCGCGCTCGGCCAGCACCGACCAGTCGGGCCACAGCGGCTCCTCCAGGAGCGGTCTGCGGGTACGGTCCCAGGCCTCGCGGGCCCGGACCAGGAAGTCGCCCCAGCGGGCGCCCGCGCCCTGTCCGAGGGCTTCGTCGAGCGCGGTGACCACTCCCGCGCGCGAGGCGTTCGGCAGGGACACCTCGCTGTCGTCCGCGAAGACGTGTCGCGACGACGGGTCGACCTGGACCAGCTCGACGACCGACTCCAGCGGCTCCTTGCCGGTCTTCAGGAACAGATCGCGGTAGACCGCGGGGAGCGTGAGCAGTCCCGGCCCGGTGTCGAACCCGAACCCGTCCCGCTCGAACCGGCGCACCGCACCGCCGTACGTCTCCGTACGCTCGTACACCGCCACCCGGTGCCCCGCGACGGCGAGCCGAGCGGCGGCCGCCATGGCCCCCATGCCGGCGCCGATCACCACGACTTGTCCCATGTCGGCGACTTTATCGGGCGGCACTGACAACGCGGGTAGGGGTGTGTGACCGGGCGCGGGTCCGTCGGGGCTGGTCGCGCGCACGCGGCGGAACCGCCTGTCGATACGGCCCCGCGCCTCTCAGCACGGCCCCGCGCCTCTCAGCCGGGTGGGCGGGCCGCCAGTCTTCTCTCCTCCCGGCGCTGCGCCCTTCGGCGCCGGAACCTCCTGATCCGGGAGATCAGGAAGTACAGCACCACCAGGCCCGCCACCAGCAGGACGCCCGCGACGACCGCCGCCGCCGTGGGGTGGAACATCGCGAACGTGACGATGCCGCCGACGCCGAGATCCTCGGCCAGGCTCAGGACGATGTTGCTGAAGGGCTCGGGGGAGGCGTTGACCGCCATGCGGGTGCCGGCCTTGACCGTGTGGCTGGCCAGGGCCGTCGAACCGCCCACCAGGCCCGCGACCACGTCGTTGAGCGAGCCGCTCTGGCCGGCCAGCAGGGCGCCGACCCAGGCGCCGGCCACCGGACGGACCACCGTGTGGACCGAGTCCCACGCCGAGTCGACGTACGGGATCTTGTCCGCCACCGCCTCGCACAGGAACAGCAGGCCCGCCACGACGAGGACCTCGGGGCGCTGGAGGGTCTCGGGGACGTCGTCGCTCAGCCCCGTCGCGCCGAACACGCCGAGCAGCAGCACCACCGCGTACGCGTTGACGCCGCTGGCCCAGCCGCTGGTGAACACCAAGGGGAGTACGGACACGGACGCGATCGTAACCAGTCGGCGACAGGGCGTCCTGGGGGTGAGTGCGTACGACTGAGTATCCGTACCTAGAGCGTGAGATGAGTACGCGCGCGGATGGGTTCCGACCTGCGTGAACGAGAGAGTGGAGCCACGGCGAAGGGGAAAGGCTCCGGAACCGGCGACACGGGGCGCCGGAACGGAGCATCCCCGGACCCGCTCCTTCCGTCGGCCGAGGCCGGCGGGAGCGAGGCACGGGGGAACCCGGAAAGCGGGGGAACGACCGAACGGGGGCCCAACGGGGGGCACGGGGGAAACGGGGGAAATCGGGGGAGCAAGGAAGGCGCCGGTTCGAGGTGGCCCGCGGGGGACGCGGCCACAGCGGACCGGCGCTTTCGCGTGCCGGCGTGATCGAACCGGCTTCCCGGCGATCAGCCCCGGTGGCCGCTGACCCGCCCCTGCAACAGCCGCGAGAGCGCCGCGTGTACGTCGTCCAGGGAGCGCTCGGGCTGGAAGGACTGCCAGTCCAGGGCGGCCACCAGGACCATGCCGACCAGGGCGGAGGCGGTCAGCGGGACGTCGATCTCGTCGCTGAACTCGCCGTTCTCCACGCCCTCGCGCAGCACCCCCTCCACGACCGCCACGGCCTCCTGACGGACCACCATGAGCGTGGACTGCCAGGCCCGGTTGGTGCGCCACAGCTCGGCCACGTACAGCTGGGTGAAGGCCGGGTAGCGGTCGATGAAGACCAGGCCCGCGCGGATCATCGCGTCCAGGGCGTCCACCTTGCCGCCACCCGCGCGTGCCGTCGCCTCGGACGCCTCGCGGAGAGAGGCGGTGAGCAGGCCCACGCCGTGCCGCAGCAGCTCCTCGAAGAGGACGGACTTGCTCGCGAAGTTGTAGTAGACCGTGCCCTTCGCGACCCCGGCCCGCTCGGCGATCTCGTCGACCGTGGTGGCGGAGAAGCCCTGCTCGGCGATGAGCGTGACGGCCGCCTCGTAGAGCTTCTGCCGGGTGGCCTCACGGCGTGTGCTGACGCCCGCCGCGGCGCTGCTGCTTTCCATGGCCCTGATTGTCACAGGAACCGGCGCCTCGGCGGTCCCGTTGCCGATCACAGGGTCAGCTCCGGGTGCAGCCGGTCCAGCGTCCACACCTGCCTGCGGCGCGCGGACAGGGCGGTCAGCGCGAGGGCGCCCGCGGTGAAGGCGACGAGCACCACGCACGCGTGCCACACCGGAGTGAGTCCGCCGCCCGTGATGAGCCTCCTGAGGGCCTCGACGACGTAGCTCATCGGCAGGAAGGGGTGGAGCGCGTTGAAGAAGCCCGGACTGGTCTGGACGGGGTACGTGCCGCCCGCGGACGTCAGCTGGAGCATCAGCAGGGCGAGGACGAGGATCCGGCCCGCCGCTCCGAAGCGAGCGTTCAGCCACTGGACGATCGCCGCGAAGCACGCCGTCACCAGGAACAGGAAGCCCACCGTCCCGGCCGCGTGGGCCATCCGCAGGCCGACGGCCCAGTGCAGCACCGACATCAGGGCCACCGTCTGGAGCACCCCGATCGCCACCACCGGCAGCCAGCCCGCGAGCGCGATCCGCCAGGCCGGGGCCCCTGCGGCGAGCGCGCGCCGGTTCATCGGGGTGATCAGCATGTACGCCACCATCGCGCCCACCCACAGGGACAGCGGGATGAAGTACGGGGCGAACCCGGTGCCGTAGTTCGGCGCCTTGTGCAGGTCCTTGGAGACCAGCTGGACCGGGTCGGCCATCACGTCGGTGCGCTGATCGCGGTCCTTCTTGTCGTAGTCGGGGATCTGCGAGGCGCCGTCGTGCAGCCCGTCGGAGAGCTTGCCTGAGCCGTCGGCAAGCTTGTACATGCCGCCGCTCAGATCGTCGGCCCCGCTCTTGAGCCTGCCGACGCCCTGGTCGAGCTCCTGCGCGCCGGTGCGTGCCGTGCCGAGGCCCGAGTGGAGCGTTCTGGCGCCGGCGGCGACCTTGCCCGCGCCGTCGTTCAGCCGGTTGATCTTCGCCACGGCGTCGTCGAGGTCCTCGGAGAGCCGGGGTGCCCGGTCGGCGAGTGCCTCGGCCTGCCGCTGGAGGGTGGCGAGTTGGCCGTCGAGCTTCTTCAGGTCGCCGTTCTGGTCGGCGACGAGCGCGTCGACGTCGTCGGCGACCTTCGCCACGTCGTCGGCCGCCTGCCGGGCCTTCTTCAGGTCGGCGCAGGCGGCGTCGGGCAGGACCGGGTCCGTGCAGCGCGCCTTGTGGACGGCGTCCAGGGCGTCGGCCGCGGTGTGCGCGCCCCGGGCGGCCGCCGGCGCGGTCCTCACCAGGGTGCCGAGGTTGTGCCGGACGGCCCCGGCCGAGTCGGCGACCAGCCGGGCCGTGTCGCCGATGGTCCGTTCGTTGTCCTTCAGGAAGGGGCCCACCTTGTCCGCGACCCCGTTCACCTCGGCGGCGAGGGCTCGGGTGCCGGCGGCGACCTGTCCCGCGCCGTCCGCCAGATCGCCCGAACCCGAGTCGAGCCTCGCCAGCCCGTCGCTGAGCGACCCGCTGCCCGCCTGGGCGTCCTTCAGGCCCGCGGCGAGATCCTGGGACCCCTTCTCCGCCTTGCCTATGCCGCCTTCGAGATCGTCGGCCCCGTCGGCGGCCTTCACCGTGGCGCCGTGGATGTCGGAGAAGGAGATGAAGATCCGGTCCAGGAAGGACCGCGAGGCCTTGGTGGACGCGGCCTGGCGGACCTCGGCGAAGACGGTCCGGGAGATCTGCCCGACGATGTAGTTGTTGGCGTCGTTCGTACGGACCTGGAGGGCGCCGGTCTCGGGGGAGTCGCCCGCGCTGGAGGCGATCCGGCTGCTGAAGTCGGCCGGCATGGTCAACGACAGGTAGTACGTGCCGTCCTCCACGCCCGCGCGTGCCTGCGCCCCGCTCACCTGGTGCCAGTCGAAGACCCGGCTGTCCCGCAGCCCCTCGGTGATCTCGGCGCCCGCGGTGAGCTTCCTGCCGTCGGCGGTGGCGCCCTTGTCGTCGTTCACGAGGGCGACCGGGATGCGGTCCAGGCGGCCGTACGGGTCCCAGAAGGACCACAGGTACAGGGCGCCGTAGAGCAACGGCAGCACCAGCAGCGCCACCAGGGCGGCACGCGGCAGCTTCCCCCTGCCGAAGCGACGCAGCTCAAGCGCGGCGAGTCTCGGCGAGCGCATCGGGGGTCTCCTTCCGGGGTTCGGGGCGTTCGGGGCGTTCGGGGGCGGGCTGGGTGGACACGGTCCGCTCGGAGGGCGCGGTCTGCTCGGCAGCGGGTCGCGCGGGCACTGTCTGCTCGGCGTCCGGTCGCGCGGCATCCGGCCGCGTGGACGCGGTCTGCTCGGCACCCGACCGCGTAGCCACCCGCACCACGCCCTCCGGAGCCTCGCTGCACACCGCCACCACCGTCGTGCCGGCCTCGGCGAGAGACCTGAGCAGTGCCCAGGCCTCGGCCCGCTCGGCGTCGGACAGCTTCAGGTCCAGGTCGTCCACGCCGAGCAGCCGCGGGCGGCCGATCAGCGCCAGGGCGATCGACAGCCGCAGGGCCTCCGGCCGTTCCAGATCCCGTACGGCGGTCCTGGCGCCCTTGGGCAGCGCCTCAAGGTCGAGACCGGCGGCGGTCAGGGCGGTGTCGACCCGGAGCCGCTCCTCGGCCGTACGCTCCGCGCGCGGCCGCAGCAGTGCGCGCACCGAGTCGCCGAACCGGCGCTGGAGGAGCGCCCGTTCGCGCAGGTGTTCCGCCACCGTGAGTGCCGGGTCGAGGTCGGTGACCCCGGCGACGTTCGCGGGCGCGCTGAACCGGCGTACCGCCGCGAGTTGCTTCGGCAGCAGGGCTCCGCCCAGGGTCGCCGTCCCCTCGGTGGCCTTCATCCGTCCGGTGAGCGCGAGCAGCAGGCTCGTGCGGCCGGACCCCGAAGGCCCCTCCACGGCGATCAACGCACCGGGCTCCGCGGCGAGGTCGATCCCGCGGAAAGCCCAGCCGCGGGGTCCCTTCAGCCCGAACCCCTCGGCCGTGACAGCGACTCCGTCCACGGCCACCCCCTGATCCTCTTGAAGCGGAAACTTTTTGAACTGACTGGTCAGTGCAAAAAGTAACCCGAACCTGCGATCGAAGCAAAAGCGCAGGTCAGAACGGATTGTCAGTGGCATACCTCACGATGGGCACATACGGCACTCCGTAGCGGGATGTGCCGTCAACCAGACGACAGGAGGTTCGTCATGGCCAGCTACCACGCAGCCGCCGCCCGTCGGCGCCGCGCCACCGGCCCTGCCCCCTCACTGACCGGCCCGGCGAGCGACGTGCACCCCGTGCTGCGCCGGACGACCGCCCCACCCGCCGCCCTCGACCTGCTCGCCCAGGCCCGCGCGGGCCTCGACGAGGCATCGGCGCTCGAGACACCGAACGAGCGCTATGCGACGGCCCACCTGGCCGCCCTGCGCACCGCGGCCGCCGTGCTCGCCGCGCGGGGACGCCCGGAGCCGACGTCCCGACGCCGCGCCAAGATACGGAGCGCCTGGGAAGTGCTCCCCGAGATCGCGCCCGAGCTCGCCGAGTGGAGCGCGCTGTTCGCCTCCGGGGCCCGGCGCCGGGCCCGGGCCGAGGCCGGCATCCAGGGCGCGGCCGGCCGCCGGGACGCCGACGACCTCATACGCGACGTGGCGATGTTCCTGCGCCTCGTCGAGCGGATGCTGGTCCTCCAGCCGGTCCTGCCGCAGCCGCGCCAGGACGCGGACGAGCCCGAGGCAAGCGGCCACGGCACGGACCGCGAGCGCGACTTCCCGGACGCCGGGTGACAGGGGGACGGCATGACGGGGTGAGCGGTGCGCTGCACGACGGGGGTCACCGGGTCCGCCGTACGAGATGTGCGGCGGGCGTGCCACCGGAGTGACCAGGCCGGGTACCGGAGGCAATAGGGTGGAAGGCGCCTGAAGCCTTCCTACCCGCGCCGAGGAGCCAACTGCCGTGTCGGACCCGCTGCGACCCCGCGCCTCCCTCCGTACCGCCGTGGTCTGGGACGTTCTCCAGGACGCCCTCGACCGCCGGGTCAAGGCCACGGGACGCCAGGCGCTGGACGTCCTCGACACCGGGGGCGGCAGCGGCAACTTCGCGGTGCCCGTCGCCCGCCTCGGCCACCAGGTCACCGTCGTCGACCCCAGCCCCAACGCGCTGTTCGCGCTGGAGCGCCGGGCCGCCGAGGCCGGGGTCGCCGACCGGGTCAGGGGGGTCCAGGGCGACGCCCACGGCCTCTTCGACGTGGCCGAGCGCGGTGCCTACGACGTCGTGCTGTGCCACGGCGTCCTGGAGTACGTGGACGACCCGGCCGAGGGCGTGCGCAACGTGGTGGCCGCCCTGCGCCCCGAGGGCGTCCTCAGCCTGCTCGCCGCGGGACTGGGCGGCGCCGTGCTCGCGCGGGCCCTGGCCGGCCACTTCAAGGAGGCCCGGCAGGCCCTCGACGACCCGAACGGCCGCTGGGGCGACGGTGACCCCGTCCCGCGCCGCTTCACCGCCGAACAGCTCACCGCGCTCGTCGAGGGCGCGGGCCTCACCGTCGGCGCCGTGCACGGCGTCCGCGTCTTCGCCGACCTCGTCCCCGGAGTGCTCGTGGACACCGAGCCCGGTGCCGTGGACGCCCTGCTGAAGCTGGAGGAGGCGGCGGCCGAGCTCCCCGCCTTCCACTCCGTGGCCACGCAGCTCCATGTGCTCGGTGAGACCCGAGAGGCCGCCGGGGCCTGAGCGGGCTCCTGCGCCGTAGTGCTGATCAGGTACTTGATGGCACATGGAGTACGCCACAGGCCCCCCGATCGGGCGCTCAGCGCCGTATGATCGAGGGAGACCGCCCGGCATGACGGGACGGCCGCTGGGGAATGACAAGATTCAGCGACCGGAGCGCTCATGGCGGATTCCGGTTGGCCAATTGGCGCAGAGGGGCGGGTTTCACGGGGGCGATTCCCTGCCTATCCTGAAGGGACCCCCCGAGTCGCCCCGGCGACTGCACGATGAGGAGGACGACGTGCCGCTCTCGGAGCACGAGCAGCGAATGCTCGAGCAGATGGAGCGAGCGCTGTACGCCGAAGATCCCAAGTTCGCGACAGCGCTTGAGGGAAGCGGGCTGCGTACGTACACCCGGCGACGGGTCTACCAGGCGGTCGCCGGCTTCCTCGTGGGTATCGCGCTCCTCATGGCCGGTATGGTCGCCAAGCAGGTGTGGCTCAGCGTGGTGGGCTTCCTGGTGATGCTGGGCTGTGCGGTACTCGCCGTGACCGGCTGGCGCAAGGCCCCCAAGCCGGGCGAGCAGCCCGCAGCGGGCGCCCCGCACGCCCGTCGCCAGGGACGCCAGAAGCGCTCGATGATGGACCGGATCGAGCAGCGCTGGCAGAAGCGCCGAGACGAACAGCAGGGCGGCCAGTAGCCGAATCGGCCACTCCCGCGGAGCTCTCGCTCGCACAGAACTCCTGAGGGGGTGACCCACCCGGCCGGGTGGGTCACCCCCTCACGTATGCCCTTGAAACGTATGCCCTGGAACCGAAACGCCCGCCCGCGAAACGCCTGCCCTCGGGCTGAGCTGCGGACTTGAGCCGCGGACCGAGCCGCCGCGGGGTGCCCCGCGGCGGTTTTCAGCCTTCCTGACCGGACGGCTTGCGCAGCGTCGGACGGGCCGCCGCCACCCGGGTGGCGACCCCGTTCCACCACTCCGACAGCGCCCACACCACCCGTGCGGTCGAACGGGGCGCGACCAGTGC
The DNA here is from genome assembly GCF_010548375.1 of Streptomyces sp. SID13726. Lineage (GTDB taxonomy): Bacteria > Actinomycetota > Actinomycetes > Streptomycetales > Streptomycetaceae > Streptomyces. The sequence goes on along the minus strand of NZ_JAAGLY010000007.1, from coordinate 442,494 downwards.
ACGCGCCCGTGTGCCGCGGCTGACCGACTCGCGCAGCCCGCCGATCACCCGGTAGACGTCCTGGGCGAGGCCCGCCGTCGGCCGGGGCCGCGGGGCGTAGAGCACCTGCTCCACGGCGTCCGCCACCCGGTGAACCGAGGCCGCGGCCGTCGGGTCGAGATGGCCGAGCCGCACGATCCGCGCCGCCGCCTTCCGCGGCGTCTGCGAGTCGTCCGGCGGGATCCCGAAGTCCCACGCCGTGTCCGTCAGCTCCTGCCAGGCCGCCAGGGCGTGCGCGGCGGCGTCCGCCTCGGTGCGGCCGTGTCCGCCCAGCCGCACCGACCGGGTGCGCAGCCGCACCAGCATCGGTGACAGCGGGATCAGGAGCACGGCCAGCCCGACGACCACCCAGAACAGCAGCTTCAGATACCACCAGGGCCCCTGTACGGCCCACCACGGGCCGTTCCCGCCCCCGCCCGCCGCGGCCGCCGGGGAGGCGCTGTCGCAGGCCTCCAGCTTCCGCAGCTGGGCCGAGCAGCTCTCGCTCGCCGAGGGCGAGGCCGACGGCTCCGTGGACGTCCCGGCGGACGGCCGCGCCACACCGGGGTCCACGCTGCCGGAGGACTCCGGGACGGTGTACGACGGCACCGTGCCCCGGGTCGGGGTGGGCTCGAAGCGGGTCCAGCCCACGCCCTCGAAGTACAGCTCGGGCCAGGCGTGGGCGTCCTTGAGCCCCACCGACACCGTGCCGTCCGCCTGCGGGGTGCCGGGCGCGAAGCCCACCGCGACCCGGGCCGGAATGCCCAGGGAGCGGGCCATCGCCGCCATGGCGAAGGAGAAGTGGACGCAGAAGCCCTGCTTGTCCCGCAGGAAGTTGGCGATCGCGTTCGGCCCGTCGCCGACCTGCACCTGGGTGTCGTACTCGAAGCCGCCGTTCACCGCGAAGTAGTCCTGGAGCGCGACCGCCTGCTCATAGGCGTTCTTCGAGCCCGCGGTGACCTCGCGCGCGGTCTTGGCCACCACCGAGGGCAGCGAGTCCGGCAGGTCGGTGTACTCGCGCTCGATGGTCGGGGGCGCCGACGGCGCCGAGGCGAGCTGCTCGGCCGTCGGTTCCACGTCCAGGCTCTTGACCTGGTAGGTCAGCCCGCGGGTGTTCTGGCCGTGGTCCCCGACGAGGGCCATGCCCTGGGGTTCGTAACGCCAGTTGCCCGCGACCTTGACACCACTGGGCGGATACGGCATCGGCAGGTAGTTCTGCTGGTACCAGTTCGCCGCCGAGATGGTGGTGTCGACCTCCGTGCGCTTGACGCCGGTACCGAGGCCGACCGGGGTGGGGAAGTCGTCCGGCACGGCCGTGATGGAGCGCTTGGAGGGCTTCCAGGTGCGGCCGTCGAAGTCGTCCAGGGAGACGATCCGCAGGTACAGGTTGGAGATGTCGTTGCTCTCGGTCCGAACGGAGAGGACCTGGCGGTCCTCGTCGACGTTCAGGTTGTCGCGCAGGGACAGCAGCGGGTTCACCGCCGAGATGGTGCCGCCGCTGCCGTTGCCCGCGCCCACTCCGGTGCCGGCCGCGTCCAGGAGGCCGCCGGTCATCGAGGGCAGGCCGAGCGGCACCACCAGGGCGATGCCCAGCGCGACCACGCCGATCCGCCGCCCGGTCCGCACCGGCGCCACCGGGCCGGACTCACCGCCCGGGGCGCGGGCCGCCCCGCCGAAGACGCGGCCCCACTGCGAGAGCCGGTCGCGCCCCTCGGCCAGGAGGAGCAGCAGATAGCCGGCGGCCGCGATCAGGAACCACAGCCAGTCGGCCCCGCCGTCGGACAGGCCCGCGGCGACGGAGTACAGCGCGAGCAGCGGCAGACCGGCCGGGGCCGCGCTGCGGAAGGTCACCGCCAGGGTGTCCACCGCGAGCCCGATGACCAGGACACCGCCCAGGACCATCAGCCGGATGCCGTCGGACTCCAGGGGCGCCGGGATCGCGTACCGCGCGATGTCGTCGCCGCCCTGTTGCAGCAGGTCCCCGAAGTGCATGAACGCGCTCGGGCCCGGGATCAGCCCGAAGAGGGCCTGGTCGCGGGCGAAGAGCAGGGTCAGGACGACCAGGGTGACGATCGCCTGGGCCGCCACGGTCAGCGGACGGGCCAGGGGTATCCGCCGGGTCCCCGCCCCCACCAGCGTCTGCACGCCGAGCAGGAAGGCGGCCTGCACGATCCAGGTGACCGGCTCGACCAGCGGCAGCAGGGAGCACGCGGCCATCAGGGTGGCCGCCCACGCGCACAGGGCCAGCCGGGCCCGCCCGCTCATCACGACGCCTCCCCGGCGCCGGCCGCGCCGACGCCCGTGCGCTCACGGTCCGCGAGCCGCCACAGCTCTTCCAGCGAGGTGCCGCGCGGCACGCCCAGTGCCGTCCAGCCGGCCTCGCGCAGCATCCGCAGCCGCTCCTCGTGCTCGTCCGCGGGGCCGGGCACATCGGTCGGTTCCCGCACCCAGCCCTCGCTGTCCAGCACGAAGGCGAGCGCGCCCCCGCTGCGCTGGCGCATCTTGGCGACCACTGTGGCCTGCTCCTCGTCGAGGTCGCCGAAGAAGGCCACCAGCAGTCCTTCGTTCCCGCTGCGCAGTACGTCGTACGCGCGCGACAGGCCGGTGCCGTCGGAGTGGTCGATCACCGCGAGGGTGTCCATCATCAGCCCGGCCGCGTCCGCGGTCTCCTGGCTGGCACCGGCGAAGCCGTCGGCGCCCTCGCCGGGCACGGAGTTTCCGGTGTCCGTCAACAGCCGTACGGAAAAGCCCCGTTCGAGCATGTGCACCAGGACGGAGGCGGCTCCCGAGACGGCCCACTCGAAGGCCGAGTCGGGGCCCGCGCCCGCGTAGGCGAGGCCCCGGGTGTCGAGCAGCACCGTGCAGCGGGCGCGCTGCGGCTGCTCCTCGCGGCGGACCATCAGCTCGCCGTAGCGCGCGGTGGAGCGCCAGTGCACCCGGCGCAGGTCGTCGCCGTAGCGGTAGCCGCGCGGGATCACGTCGTCCTCGCCGGCCAGGGCCAGCGAGCGCTGGCGTCCGTCGCCGTACCCCTTCGCCTCGCCGCTCAGCCGCACCGGCGGCAGCGCCTCCACGCGCGGGATCACGGTCAGGGTGTCGTACGACGAGAAGGACCGGGTCAGCTCGCACATCCCGAACGGGTCGGTCAGGCGCAGCTGGAGCGGGCCCAGCGGGTAGCGGCCGCGCAGGTCGGAGCGGACCCGGTAGGACACCTCGCGGCGGCCGCCCGGCTCGACCCGGTCGAGGACGAAGCGGGGGCGCGGGCCGAGGACGTAGGGCACCCGGTCCTGGAGCATCAGCAGGCCGGTGGGGAGCCGGGAGACGTTGTCCATCCGCAGATGGACGCGGGCCTCGCTGCCCGCGGGCACGCGCGCGGGGGAGAGCCGCCGGCTGCCCGCGACCCGGTAGCGGGTGCGGTAGAGCACGGTGGCGCACACCAGGGGCAGTACGGCAAGCAGCAGGCCGACCCGGAGCAGGTCGCTCTGGCCGAGGACGTAGGCGCAGATCGCCGCGGCGATGCCGGCGGCGAAGAAGGAGCGGCCCCGGGTGGTCAGGCCCGCCAGCGCGGTGCGGATCCCGCCCTTGTCGCCCCGGTCGGCCTCGGGGCCGCCGGCCGAGGGCACCCCGGTGGACATCACAGGCTCCGCGGCGGCTGCTGCGGATACGCGGGCGCGGTGCGGCCGATCCCGAGACCGCCCTGCTGGGGCGCGGCCGGGACCGGGGTGCGCTGGAGGATCTCCTGCACGACCTGCTCCGAGGTGCGCCGGTTCAGCTGGGCCTGGGCGGTGGGCAGCAGACGGTGGGCGAGGACGGCCACGGCGAGCGCCTGGACGTCGTCCGGCAGCGCGTACTCCCGGCCGCTCAGAGCGGCGGAGGCCTTGGCGGCGCGCAGCAGGTGCAGCGTCGCGCGCGGGGAGGCGCCGAGTCTGAGGTCGGGGTGGCTGCGCGTGGCGGAGACCAGGTCGACCGCGTACCGGCGGACCGGCTCGGCGACATGGACGCCGCGGACGGCCTCGATGAGCTTCACGATGTCGTGCGCGTGGGCCACCGGCTGGAGGTCCTCCAGCGGGCTCACCCCGCCGTGGACGTCGAGCATCTGGAGCTCGGCCTCCACGCTGGGGTAGCCGACCGAGACCCGGGCCATGAAGCGGTCGCGCTGGGCCTCGGGCAGCGGGTAGGTGCCCTCCATCTCGACCGGGTTCTGGGTGGCGACCACCATGAAGGGGCTGGGCAGCTCGTAGGTCTGGCCGTCGATGGTGACCTGGCGCTCCTCCATCGACTCCAGGAGCGCCGACTGGGTCTTCGGCGAGGCGCGGTTGATCTCGTCGCCGATCACGATCTGGGCGAAGATCGCGCCCGGTTTGAACTCGAAGTCCCGGCGCTGCTGGTCCCAGATCGACACGCCTGTGATGTCCGAGGGCAGCAGGTCGGGCGTGAACTGGATACGGCGCACCGAACAGTCGATGGACCGCGCCAGCGTCTTGGCCAGCATGGTCTTGCCGACGCCGGGGACATCCTCGATCAGAAGATGTCCCTCGGCGAGCAGCACGGTCAGCGAAAGCCGTACGACCTCGGGCTTCCCCTCGATCACGCCCTCCACCGAACTGCGAACCCGCTCCACGACGGCGGTCAGATCAGTGAGGCTCGCTCGATCGTCATAGGTGGTCACCCGGCCCTCCTCGGCCCGTACTTTCCGGGCCGACGCTCTGTGATGCGTAACCGGCCCACCCCGAATCACGGACACCACGCGTGAAAAGTTCCGCGCGACGCCACACCCGCATTCTTGCTGCCGTTACCGATTCGTGTCACTCGACTGTGGACAACTGGCTGCACTATGTCGGGTCTTACGGCGGTTTGGGCACCCCGAGGGCCGAAATCAACAGCGAAACGACAGCTACGGCGGCCGGTCGCACGCGATCCCCGGCGGTCCTACGCGGGGTCGATCTCGCGCAGCAGGCCCGTCTTCACGTCGAACACGAAGCCGCGGACGTCGTCGGTGTGCAGCATGAAGGGCGAGGTGCGCACCCGCTGCATGGACTGCCGTACGTCCTGGTCGACGTCCCGGAAGGCCTCCACGGCCCACGCGGGACGCTGGCCGACCTCCATCTCCAGCTCGGTGCGGAAGTCCTCGGTGATCGCCTCCAGGCCGCAGCCGGTGTGGTGGATGAGGACCACGCTGCGGGTGCCGAGCTTGCGCTGGCTGATGGTGAGCGAGCGGATCACGTCGTCGGTGACCACCCCGCCGGCGTTGCGGATGGTGTGGCAGTCGCCGAGCTCCAGGCCGAGCGCGGCGTGCAGGTCGAGACGGGCGTCCATGCAGGCCACGACGGCCACGTGCAGAACGGGGCGGGCGTCCATCCCGGGGTCGGCGAACGCGGAGGCGTACCGCTCGTTCGCGTCGACGAGGCGGTCGGTCACGGTGCCGCCGCGTATGGCGCCTTCGGATGCGGTGGTGGCGGATGCGGAAGTCGTCATACCCACGACGGTACTGGTCACCGCCGTTCCGGTCTTGTGGTGAGAAGGGAAAAAGAGCGTCATCACGTGCACTTTGTGAGCTAAGCCACATGAGTGGGGAGGGTGCGCCCGGTCGGGTGATTTCCCCCGGTCCGCGGCTTCGTCCCCGGGCCGGACCGCGACGCGCAGGCCGGTTGATTGACCGCGAGACGGCGTGGACTAAAGTGACGCGAAGCGGGAGGCGAGGCCTCCCTGCTGGACTTTCCCCCGGAGACCCCGGCGACTTTCCGGAGCTCTCCCCACGTGCGCGGCGCGTACGTACGGCTCGGCCTCCTCCCGCTCCCGGTCGGCTGACGCTTCCGGCGCCGGCAGGTCACCCTTTCATCAGCGGGCCGGGGACCCGGCGGTGCGTCCGGGCCCCGCCGGACCTGAGAGGGCCCCTTGAGCCAGAGTCGACACGTCCCGGTGATGCTCCAGCGGTGCCTGGACCTGTTGGCCCCCGCCCTCCAGGAACCGGGAGCGGTCGTCGTCGACTGCACGCTCGGCCTCGGCGGCCACAGCGAGGCCCTGCTCCAGCGCTTCCCGGAGGCCCGGCTCGTCGCCCTCGACCGCGACAAGGAGGCGCTGCGCCTGTCCGGCGAGCGGCTCGCGCCCTTCGGCGAGCGCGCCACCCTGGTCCACGCGGTCTACGACGAACTCCCGGACGTGCTCGACCGGCTGGGCATCGCGCGCGTGCAGGGCGTCCTCTTCGACCTCGGGGTCTCCTCCATGCAGCTCGACGAGGCCGACCGCGGCTTCGCCTACGCCCAGGACGCCCCGCTCGACATGCGCATGGACCAGACGACCGGCGTCAGCGCCGCCGAGGTCCTCAACACCTACCCGGCGGGCGAACTCGTCAGGATCCTGCGGGCGTACGGCGAGGAGAAGCAGGCCAAGCGGATCGTGTCCGCCGTCGTGCGCGAGCGCGACAAGGAGCCGTTCACCAACAGCGCGCGGCTCGTCGAGCTGATCCGTGACGCCCTGCCGCAGGCCGCCAAGCGCACCGGAGGCAACCCCGCCAAGCGCACCTTCCAGGCGCTGCGCATCGAGGTCAACGGCGAACTCTCCGTCCTGGAGCGGGCGATCCCGGCCGCGGTGGCGGCGCTCGCCGTGCACGGCCGGATCGCCGTGCTGTCGTACCACTCGCTGGAGGACCGGCTGGTCAAGCAGGTGTTCGCGGCCGGCGCCGCCAACACCGCCCCGCCCGGGCTGCCCGTCGTCCCCGAGCAGTACCAGCCCCGGCTCAAGCTGCTCACGCGCGGTGCCGAACTTCCCACCGAGGAAGAGATCGCCGAGAACCGGCGGGCGGCACCGGCGCGCTGCCGGGGCGCCGAGCGAATCAGGGAGTCCATCGAATGAGGCACGTAAGTGAGTTGGGGAACCGGACTCACTGGAGGGTGTGTGAGTAGGAAACCCGAACTGAAGGGGAGGGCGGCCCGTCTCGCGCGCCTCTTCCCCGGCCCGACGGGCTCCGGACAGGCGGCCCGTACCCCGTTCGTGCTCCTCGTGGTCCTGCTGCTGGGCGGCGGCCTCATCGGGCTGCTGGTGCTGAACTCCGCGCTCAGCGAAGGGTCGTTCAAGCTCGACGACCTCCAGCGGGACACGAAGAGCCTCACCGACGAGGAACAGGCGCTCCAGCGGGACATCGACGCCTACTCCGCGCCCGACGCCCTGGTGCGCCGCGCCCACGAACTCGGCATGGTGCCCGGCGGCGACCCGGCCTTCCTCGATCCCGACGGCACCGTCAAGGGCGTCCCGTCGCCCGCCTCGGGAGCCGAACCGGCCTCCGTGCGGATGCCTCTCGTCCTCGCCCCCGAGGCGATCGGCAACCAGGCCGCGCCCACGCCGACGGACAGCCCGAGCCCGGCGCCGGAGGAGAGCACCGTGCCCGCCCCCTCCGAAGTCCCGCCCTCCGCGAATCCGACCCCGACCCCCGGCAGGTGACGGAAGTGTCCGACGACTTCGGCAGGCAGCCGCCCCGCCGCCGCGTGCCCGGACCCGCGCGCCCCGAGCGCTCCGCCCGCCCCGTGGGCCGGCCGCGCCCGGGCCCCGGCGCCCGCCCGGCCCGGCGCCCCGCGGCGCCCCGGGCCGCGGCCCCCAAGACGATCCGGCTGGGCAGTCCCCGCCCCCGGCTGCGCCTGGTCGGCCTCGCGCTGACCCTGGTGCTGGCCGCCTTCGTCGTACGACTGCTCCAGGTGCAGGCCGTCGACGCGAGCACGTACGCGGCCAAGGCCGAGCAGAACCGGTACGTCGGCTACACGCTGGCCGCCGAGCGCGGCGGGATCACCGACCGGGACGGCGTGGCCCTCGCGACCAGCGAGGACGCGTACGACATCACGGCCGACCCGACGCTGTTCACCCGCAAGCAGCTGAAGGTCGACGACGGTCCCGAGCAGGCGGCCGCCCTGCTCGCCCCGATCCTGGGCCAGGACCAGGAGACGATCGTCAAGAAGCTGCGGCCGGCGGACAAGAAGCTGCGCTACGTCCTGCTCGCCAACCGGCAGACCCCGCAGGTCTGGAAGCAGATCAAGGACCTGAGGTCCGCGCTCGCGGCCAAGTCGGAGACCGACCCGGGCACGGCCAACGTCCTCGCGGGCGTGCTCTCGGTGCCGACGACCAAACGCGTGTACCCCAACGGCGACCTCGCCGCCGGGATACTGGGCTGGGTCAACGCCGACGGCAAGGGCGGCGGCGGGGTCGAGCAGCAGCTGAACAGCCTGCTGGCCGGCAAGGACGGCAAGATCCGCTACGCCCAGTCCGGCGGCCGCCAGGTGCCCACCGTGGGCTCCACCGAGACGCCCGCGGTGCCCGGCAGCGACGTCGAGCTCACCATCGACCGGGACATCCAGTGGGCCGCCCAGCAGGCCATCACCGACCAGGTGAAGGAGTCCAAGGCGGACCGCGGGTACGTGATAGTGCAGGACACCCGGACCGGACAGGTCCTGGCCATGGCCAACGCGCCCGGCTTCGACCCCAACGACCTGTCGAAGGCGAGTTCGGTGAACATGGGCAACGCGGCCCTCCAGGACGCCTACGAGCCCGGTTCCACCGCCAAGATCATGTCGATGGCCGCCGTACTGCAACAGGGCGTGGCCACCCCGCAGACGCACGTGATCGTGCCCAACCGGCTGCACCGCGGCGACCGGCTCTTCAAGGACGACATCGACCACCCGACCTGGTACCTCACGCTCAACGGCGTGCTCGCCAAGTCCAGCAACATCGGCACCATCCTGGCGACCGGCCAGCTCGGCAGGACCCAGGCGCAGGCCAACCAGGTCCTCTACTCCTATCTGCGCAAGTTCGGCCTCGGCAGCTACAGCGGCCTCGACTTCCCCGGCGAGACCCCGGGCATCCTCGCCAAGCCCGCCGACTGGTCGACCTCGCAGCAGTACACGATTCCTTTCGGCCAGGGCGTCTCCCTCAACGCGATGCAGGCCGCGTCCGTCTACTCGACGATCGCCAACGGCGGTGTCCGGATCGAACCCACGCTCGTGCGCGGCACGAAGGGACCCGACGGACGCTTCACCCCGGCCGCGAAGCCCAAGGAGACAAGGGTCGTCAGCGCCAAGACGGCCAGGACCCTCGCCCAGATGCTGGAGTCCGTCGTGGACGACCAGGAGGGCACCGGCACCAAGGCGCGCATCCCCGGCTACCGGGTCGCGGGCAAGACGGGTACGGCCAACCGCGTGGATCCGGCCACCGGCAAGTACAAGGGCTACACCTCGTCGTTCGCCGGATTCGCGCCCGCGGACAAGCCCCGGATCACCGTCTACTGCGCCATCCAGAACGCCACGAAGGGCAGTTACTTCGGCGGCCAGATCTGCGGGCCCGTCTACAAGCAGGTCATGGAGTTCGCCCTGAAGACCCTCCAGGTCCCGCCCACGGGGGCGAAGGCCGCGAAGCTGCCCGTCACCTACTCGCCCTGATCAGCGGCGCCTCACCACCTCGTCCGCACCTCGGAAAGGCCACCAGGAACCACCTCGTGACGACGATCACCTCCGACGCCGGGAACCAGGGCGCGCCCCGCCCCTCACTTCGCTCCGAAGCGGGTGCGCCCGGTACGCTCACCGCCGTGCCACACGCTGATCAGTCCCAAACCACCCAGAAGGGCGCACCCGTGACCTTTCCGGGACCGCCCCGGCCGGTCCGGGTCTCCGCAACACCCCTCGCGGAGCTCGCCGATCAGCTGGGTGCCGCCAGGCCGGAATCCGCCGCCGAGGTCACGGGCATCACCCATGACTCGCGCGCGGTACGCCCCGGCGACCTGTACGCCGCCCTCCCCGGTGCCCGGCTGCACGGCGCCGACTTCGTCACCCAGGCCGTCGGCCTCGGCGCGGTCGCGGTGCTGACCGACCCGACGGGCGCAGAGCGGGCCGCCGCGACCGGACTTCCGGTCCTGGTCGTCGACGACCCGCGCGCGGGGATGGGCGAACTGGCGGCCACGATCTACGGCCACCCGGGCCGGGACCTGCTCCAGATCGGCATCACCGGTACCAGCGGCAAGACCACCACGGCGTACCTCGTCGAGGGCGGTCTGCGCACCACCCGCAGTACCGGGCTCATCGGCACCGTCGAGATGCGCGTCGGCGACGAGCGCATCAAGTCGGAGCGCACCACCCCCGAAGCCACCGACCTCCAGGCCCTGTTCGCGGTCATGCGCGAGCGCGGTGTCGAGGCGGTCGCCATGGAGGTCTCCAGCCACGCGCTGGTCCTCGGCCGGGTCGACGGCTGTGTCTTCGACATCGGCGTCTTCACCAACCTGAGCCCGGAGCACATGGAGTTCCACTCCGACATGGAGGACTACTTCCAGGCGAAGGCCCAGTTGTTCACGCCGAAACGCAGCCGTCTCGGCGTCGTCAACCTCGATGACGAGTACGGCCGCAGGCTCGCCAAGGAAGCCACGGTCCCGGTCGTCACCTTCTCCGCCGAGGGCCACCCCGACGCCGACTGGCGTGCCGCGGACGTCCAGGTCGGCCCGATGGACTCGACGTTCACCGTGATCGGCCCCGAGGACGAGCGGATCACCGCCAGGTCGCCGCTGGCGGGCCCGTTCAACGTGGCGAACACCCTCGCCGCGATCGTCGCCCTGGCCGCCGCGGGCCTCGACCCGCAGACCGCCGCCGACGGCGTCGCCGCGGTGCCGGGCGTGCCGGGCCGGCTGGAGCGCGTGGACGCCGGACAGCCCTACCTGGCGGTCGTGGACTACGCCCACAAGACGGACGCCGTCGAATCGGTCCTGCGCGCCCTGCGCAAGGTCACCGAGGGCAAGGTGCACATCGTGCTGGGCTGCGGCGGCGACCGCGACCGGACCAAGCGCGGGCCGATGGGCGCCGCCGACGTCCTCCTCGCCGACACCGCCGTACTGACCTCCGACAACCCCCGCTCCGAGGACCCCCTCGCGATTCTCGCAACCATGCTCGAGGGCGCGGCGTCCGTGCCAGTACACGAGCGCGGCGAGGTCCAGGTCTTCGAGGACCGGGCCGCCGCGATCGCCGCAGCCGTCGCCCGAGCACGGCCCGGAGACACCGTGCTGGTCGCGGGCAAGGGCCATGAGCAGGGCCAGGACATCGCCGGGGTGGTCCGTCCCTTCGACGACCGCCAGGTGCTTCGAGAAGCCATCCAGAAGACCCAGGGATGAACTTGTGATCGCCCTCTCTCTCGCCGAGATCGCCTCAGTCGTCGGCGGGCAGACGCACGACATACCGGATCCGTCGGCGCAGGTGCACGGGCCCGTCGTCATCGACTCCCGGCAGGTGGCGGACGGCAGTCTGTTCGCCGCCTTCGTGGGAGAGCGCGTCGACGGCCACGACTACGCGGAACAGGCCGTCGGAGCGGGCGCGGTGGCCGTACTGGCCCAGCGCCCCGTCGGCGTGCCCTCGATCGTCGTCGAGGACGTCCAGACGGCTCTCGGCGCCCTCGCGCGTCATGTCGTACGACGCCTCGGCGCGACCCTCGTCGCCCTCACCGGCTCGGCCGGCAAGACCAGCACCAAGGACCTGATCGCGCAGGTGCTGCGCAGCAAGGCGCCGACGGTGTTCACACCGGGCTCGCTCAACAACGAGATCGGGCTGCCGCTCACCGCGCTCACCGCCACCGAGGAGACCCGCTTCCTCGTCCTGGAGATGGGCGCCCGCGGCATCGGGCACATCGCCTACCTCACGGATCTGACGCCCCCGAAGATCGGCCTCGTCCTCAACGTCGGCACCGCCCACATCGGCGAGTTCGGCGGCCGGGAGCAGATCGCGCAGGCCAAGGGCGAGCTCGTGGAGGCCCTCCCCGAGGACGGCACCGCGATCCTCAACGCCGACGATCCCCTCGTACGGGCCATGGCGTCCCGTACGAAGGCGAAGGTGATCCTTTTCGGAGAGTCCGGCGAAGCGGACGTACGCGCCGAGAACGTACGACTCACGGACACCGGACAGCCCGCCTTCAGGCTTCGCACACCCTCCGGTGCAAGCGAAGTGACCATGCGCCTGTACGGTGAGCACCACGTGTCGAACGCGCTCGCCGCGGCCGCCGTCGCCCATGAGCTGGGCATGTCCGCAACCGAGATCGCCACCGCGCTCTCCGAGGCGGGCTCCCTCTCCCGCTGGCGTATGGAGGTCACCGAGCGCCCGGACGGCGTGACCATCGTCAACGACGCCTACAACGCGAACCCCGAGTCCATGCGAGCGGCCTTGCGCGCGCTCGCGGCGATGGGCACGGGGCGGCGGACCTGGGCGGTGCTCGGCAAGATGGCCGAGCTCGGGGACGAGGCGCTCGCCGAGCACGACGCGGTCGGACGGCTCGCTGTCCGGCTCAATGTCGGCAAGCTCGTCGCGGTCGGGGGCAGGGAAGCGTCCTGGCTGCAACTGGGCGCATACAACGAGGGTTCGTGGGGTGAGGAGTCGGTGCACGTGTCCGACGCACAGGCGGCTGTCGACCTGCTGCGCAGCGAGTTGCGTCCGGGAGACGTCGTACTCGTGAAGGCGTCCCGGTCGGTCGGGCTGGAAAGCGTCGCCGAGGCGCTGCTCGGTGCCGAGGGTGAGGTTGCCGTCCGATGATGAAGCAGATCCTGTTCTCAGGAGTCATCGGCCTCTTCCTGACCCTGGTCGGCACCCCGCTGCTGATCAAGCTGCTCGCGCGCAAGGGTTACGGCCAGTACATCCGGGACGACGGCCCGCGCACGCACGGCAGCAAGCGCGGTACGCCGACGATGGGCGGTATCGCCTTCATCCTGGCGACGGTCGCCGCGTACTTCCTGTCGAAGATCATCACCGGCTACCCCCCGACCTACTCGGGTCTGCTGGTGCTCGGCCTGATGTGCGGCATGGGCCTGGTCGGCTTCCTCGACGACTACATCAAGATCGTCAAGCGGCGTTCGCTGGGCCTCCGGGCCAAGGCGAAGATGGCCGGCCAGCTGATCGTCGGCATCAGCTTCGCGGTGCTCGCGCTGATGTTCCCCGACGCCCACAACAACACCCCGGCTTCGACGCGGCTGTCGTTCATCACCGACTTCGGCTGGAAGATCGGCCCGATCCTCTTCGTGGTCTGGGCGCTGTTCATGATCCTCGCGATGTCGAACGGCGTGAACCTGACGGACGGTCTGGACGGCCTGGCCACCGGTGCCTCGGTGCTGGTCTTCGGCGCGTACACGTTCATCGGCGTCTGGCAGTTCCAGGAGTCCTGCGCCAACGCGCAGACCCTGACCAACCCGCACGCCTGTTACGAGGTGCGCGATCCGCTGGACCTCGCGGTCATCGCCTCCGCGCTGATGGGCGCCTGTCTCGGCTTCCTGTGGTGGAACACCTCGCCGGCCAAGATCTTCATGGGCGACACCGGTTCGCTCGCGCTCGGCGGTGTCCTCACCGGCCTCGCCATCTGCTCCCGCACCGAGCTGCTGGTCGCCATCATGGGCGGTCTGTTCGTCCTCATCACGATGTCGGTCGTCATCCAGGTCGGCTCCTTCCGGCTCACCGGGAAGCGCGTGTTCCGCATGGCACCGCTCCAGCACCACTTCGAACTCAAGGGCTGGTCCGAGGTCTTGGTCGTGGTCCGTTTCTGGATCATCCAGGGCATCTGTGTGATCGTCGGCCTGGGCCTCTTCTACGCGGGATGGGCAGCGGAAAAGTGACCTCCTCGGAGCCTCTCGACTGGCAGGGCAAGCACGTCACCGTCGCCGGACTCGGCGTCTCCGGCCTCCCGGCGGCCAAGGTGCTGCACGCGCGCGGGGCCGTCGTCACGGTCGTCAACGACGGCGACGACCCACGCGCGCGTGAGCAGGCCGCCGAGTTGGAGGCGCTGGGCGTCACCGTCCGCCTCGGTGACGGCGCCACCCTGCCCGAGGGCACCGAACTCGTCGTCACCGCCCCCGGCTGGAAGCCGGACAAGCCGCTGTTCGAGGCGGCCCGCGCGGCCGGCGTGGAGATCTGGGGCGACGTCGAACTCGCCTGGCGGCTCAGGGGACCCGACGCGGCCCCCTGGCTCGCGATCACCGGCACCAACGGCAAGACGACCACCACCCAGATGCTGGCGTCGATCCTGAAAGCCGCGGGCCTGCGCACCGCCGCCGTCGGCAACATCGGCACCTCCGTGCTGGACGCGGTGCTCGGCGAAGAGCGGTACGACGTGCTGGCCGTGGAGTTGTCGAGCTATCAGCTCCACTGGGCGCCCTCCGTGCGCGCCCACTCCGCCGCCGTCCTGAACCTCGCGCCGGACCACCTCGACTGGCACGGCTCCATGGATGCGTACGCGCGCGACAAGGGCCGTGTCTACGAGGGCAATCGGGTCGCCTGTGTCTACAACACCGCCGACAAGGCCACCGAGGACCTGGTGCGCGAGGCGGACGTCGAGGAGGGGTGCCGGGCCGTCGGTTTCACCCTCGGCGCTCCGGGGCCGTCCCAACTCGGCGTCGTGGAGGGCATCCTGGTCGACCGGGCCTTCGTGGAGGACCGGCACAAGAACGCCCAGGAGCTCGCCGAGATCTCCGACGTCAACCCGCCGGTCCCGCACAACATCGCCAACGCCCTTGCCGCGGCGGCCCTCGCACGCGCTTTCGGGGTGCCCGCGAGGGCCGTACGGGACGGTCTTCGCGACTTCACCCCGGACGCCCACCGCATCGCCCACGTGGCCGACGTGGACTCGGTCGCGTACGTCGACGACTCCAAGGCCACCAACACCCACGCGGCGGAAGCCTCGTTGGCGGCGTACGAGTCGATCGTGTGGATCGCGGGCGGGCTCGCCAAGGGCGCGACCTTCGACGAGCTGGTCGCCAAGTCGGCAAAGCGACTTCGCGGTGCCGTGCTCATCGGTCAGGACCGCGCCCTGATCCGCGAAGCCCTGGCGCGACACGCCCCGGAAGTACCCGTGGTCGACCTCGACCGGACCGACACTGGGGCGATGCTCGCGGCTGTCCAGGAGGCCTCCCGCCTCGCCGTCGCAGGTGACACGGTGCTGCTGGCCCCGGCCTGCGCCTCGATGGACATGTTCGCCAACTACAACAAGCGCGGTGACGCGTTCGCGGAGGCGGTTCGCGAACTCGGCTCCTGACCGACGTAGCGGAGGCGTTGATGCCCAGTAGCCGTACCGGCGGGCCGCCCGTACAGCGGGCGCCCCGGCGACCCGCCGTCTCCCGGCCCTCCCGCGAGAACCCCGTACAGCGGCTGTACGGCAACGCCAAGCGCGCCTGGGACCGGCCGCTGACCGCCTATTACCTGATCCTCGGCGGCAGCCTGCTGATCACCGTGCTCGGTCTGGTGATGGTCTACTCGGCCTCCCAGATCACCGCGCTCCAGATGTCGCTGCCGGGTTCCTTCTTCTTCCGCAAACAGTTCCTGGCCGCCTCCATCGGCGCCGGACTGCTGCTGCTGGCCTCCCGGATGCCGGTCAAGCTGCACCGGGCGCTCGCCTACCCGATCCTGGCGGGCGCGGTCTTCCTGATGGCCCTGGTGCAGGTGCCGGGGATAGGGATGTCGGTCAACGGCAACCAGAACTGGATCTCGCTCGGCGGCTCCTTCCAGATCCAGCCCAGCGAGTTCGGCAAGCTGGCGCTCGTGCTGTGGGCGGCCGACCTGCTGGCCCGCAAGCAGGACAAGAAGCTGCTGACCCAGTGGAAGCACATGCTGGTGCCGCTCGTGCCGGTCGCCTTCCTGTTGCTCGGGCTGATCATGCTCGGCGGCGACATGGGTACGGCGATCATCCTGACGGCGATCCTGTTCGGCCTGCTGTGGCTCGCGGGGGCGCCGACCCGGCTGTTCGTCGGGGTGCTGTCGGTCGCCGCGTTCATCGGTGTGATCCTCATCAAGACCAGCCCCAACCGCATGGCCAGGCTGGCCTGCATCGGTGCCACCGAGCCCAAGTCCGGGGCCGCCGACTGCTGGCAGGCCGTACACGGCATCTACGCCCTCGCGTCCGGCGGAATCTTCGGTTCCGGGCTCGGTGCGAGTGTGGAGAAATGGGGCCAACTCCCGGAAGCCCACACGGACTTCATCTTCGCCGTCACCGGTGAGGAACTGGGCCTCGCGGGGACGCTGTCGGTGCTCGCCCTCTTCGCGGCTCTAGGCTATGCGGGTATCCGCGTGGCCGGACGCACGGAGGACCCCTTCGTGAGGTATGCCGCGGGAGGTGTGACCACCTGGATCACCGCTCAGGCGGTGATCAACATCGGTGCGGTGCTCGGCCTGCTGCCGATCGCCGGTGTCCCGCTCCCGCTGTTCTCCTACGGAGGGTCCGCCCTGCTGCCGACCATGTTCGCCATCGGGCTGCTGATCGCGTTCGCGCGTGACGACCCCGCTGCGCGGGCGGCGCTTTCGATGCGGCAACCCCGCTTCGGCAGAAGGCGGGCGGGAGGCGCCGCGTCGGGACGGGGGCCTCGGAGATGGAACACGATGCGACGGCGTGCCTCGGTGGCGCGCTCGTCCGGAGAGCGGTGAATTTCGGTGCATGTCGTACTCGCCGGTGGGGGGACCGCCGGCCACATCGAGCCCGCGCTCGCCCTCGCGGACGCCCTGCGCAGGCAGGACCCGAGCGTGGGCATCACGGCCCTCGGCACGGAGCGGGGCCTGGAGACCAAGCTCGTCCCGCAGCGGGGCTACGAGCTGGCGCTCATCCCGGCCGTCCCGCTGCCGCGTAAGCCCACCCCCGAGCTGATCACGGTGCCGGGCCGGCTGCGCGGCACGATCAAGGCCACCGAGCAGGTCCTGGAGCGCACCAAGGCCGACGCGGTGGTCGGCTTCGGCGGCTATGTGGCGCTGCCCGGCTATCTCGCCGCCAAGCGGCTCGGTGTGCCGATCGTGATCCACGAGGCCAACGCCCGCCCCGGCCTGGCCAACAAGATCGGCTCCCGGTACGCCGCCCAGGTCGCCGTCGCCACGCCGGACAGCAAGCTGCGCAACTCCCGCTACATCGGCATCCCGCTGCGCCACACCATCGCCACCCTGGACCGGGCCGCCGCCCGTCCCGAGGCCCGGCACATGTTCGGCCTCGACCCCAACCTGCCGACCCTGCTGGTCTCCGGCGGCTCGCAGGGCGCCCGGCGCCTCAACGAGGTCGTTCAGCAGGTCGCGCCCTGGCTCCAGCAGGCCGGGATCCAGATCCTGCACGCGGTCGGTCCGAAGAACGAACTGCCGCAGGTGCAGCAGATGCCGGGGATGCCCCCCTACATCCCGGTAAGTTACCTGGACCGGATGGACCTCGCGTACGCCGCGGCCGACATGATGCTCTGCCGCGCGGGCGCGATGACCGTCGCCGAACTCTCCGCCGTCGGACTGCCGGCCGCCTACGTCCCGCTGCCCATCGGCAACGGCGAACAGCGGCTGAACGCCCAGCCGGTGGTCAAGGCCGGCGGCGGACTGCTGGTCGACGACGCGGAACTGACGCCGGACTGGGTCCGGGGCAACGTCCTGCCCGTGCTCGCCGATCCGCACCGGCTGTACGAGATGTCCCGCGCCGCCGCCGAGTTCGGCCGCCGGGACGCCGACGAGCTGCTCGTCGGCATGGTGTACGAGGCGATCGCCTCGCAGCGCCGTTAGGACCCGTGTACGAAGGGCAGGGAGCGTGGCCGGACCGACCACCGCCGAGCGCGGTGAACGCCAGCAGGAGTCGTCCGGCCCGCCTCCCGTCCGGCGGTGGAGACCGAGGGCCCTTCGACTTCGTACGATCATCATCCTGGCCGTGGTGCTCGTCCTCCTCGGGGCGGGCTCCGTCTGGCTGTTGTACGGATCCCAGTGGCTGCGCGTCGAACGCGTATCGGTCTCGGGGACCCGCGTCCTGACTCGGGATCAGGTTCTCGAAGCCGCCGACGTGCCGGTCGGATCGCCGCTGATTTCCGTCGACACCGATGCGATCGAGGCCCGACTGCGCCGGAAATTGCCCCGAATTGACGTGGTTGACGTCGTCCGTTCCTGGCCTCATGGAATCGGGCTGAAAGTGACCGAGCGGACTCCGGTTCTGCTTGTTCAAAAGGGCCGAAACTTTGTCGAAGTGGACGATGAAGGTGTCCGATTCGCCACGGTTTCCAAGGCCCCGAAAGGCGTCCCCGCACTGCAATTGACGCTCTCTCAGCCGGGTTCCCGGGCCGCGAGCCTGCGCCGCTTCGGCGAGGACCGGCTCGTGCGCGAAGCGGTCCGCGTCGCGGGTGACATTCCGGCCGCCGTCGCGCGCGTGACACGTTCCGTCAAGGTGCGTTCGTACGACGACATCTCGCTGGAGTTGAGCGACGGCCGGACCGTCGAGTGGGGGAGCAGCGAGAAGGGCGCCACCAAGGCCCGTACGCTCACCGCTCTCATGAAAGCCGCCCCCGATGCGCGGCACTTCGACGTCGGCGTTCCCACCGCCCCTGCGTCATCGGGGAGTTGACGCACATCAGCGCAGGCCAGCACCCTGGTTGGGCACTGCTACGGCTGATCACATAGGGTGAAAAGAAAAACGGGAGGTTCGGCGTGTTCGTTGAACGTGCGCCACTTGTCGACTTAGTGTCCTGTTCAGAAGACTCCAGGGAACAGACACACTGGTAACCCTAAACTTCAGCGTTAGGGTTCGGGTCGGCGCTACGGACCGTCCCATTCGGCATCAGTCGTCGGATCGCACTCACCCGCGAAGCGACGACACGTAACTCGAGGCGAGAGGCCTTCGACGTGGCAGCACCGCAGAACTACCTCGCAGTCATCAAAGTCATCGGTGTCGGCGGCGGTGGTGTCAATGCCATCAACCGGATGATCGAGGTCGGTCTCAAGGGCGTCGAGTTCATCGCCATCAACACCGACGCGCAGGCGCTGTTGATGAGCGACGCCGACGTCAAGCTCGACGTCGGCCGCGAACTGACCCGCGGACTCGGCGCCGGCGCCAACCCGGCCGTCGGCCGCAAGGCCGCCGAGGACCACCGCGAGGAGATCGAGGAGGTCCTCAAGGGGGCCGACATGGTCTTCGTGACGGCCGGCGAGGGCGGCGGCACCGGCACCGGCGGCGCACCCGTCGTGGCCAACATCGCCCGCTCGCTGGGCGCCCTCACCATCGGCGTGGTCACCCGCCCGTTCACCTTCGAGGGCCGGCGCCGCGCCAACCAGGCCGAGGACGGCATCGCGGAGCTCCGCGAAGAGGTCGACACCCTCATCGTCATCCCCAACGACCGGCTGCTGTCCATCTCGGACCGCCAGGTCTCGGTGCTCGACGCCTTCAAGTCGGCCGACCAGGTTCTGCTCTCCGGTGTCCAGGGCATCACCGACCTCATCACCACGCCCGGCCTGATCAACCTCGACTTCGCCGACGTCAAGTCGGTCATGTCCGAGGCCGGTTCGGCGCTCATGGGCATCGGCTCGGCCCGCGGCGACGACCGCGCGGTGGCCGCGGCCGAGATGGCGATCTCCTCGCCGCTCCTGGAGGCGTCCATCGACGGCGCCCGGGGCGTGCTGCTCTCCATCTCCGGCGGCTCCGACCTCGGCCTGTTCGAGATCAACGAAGCGGCCCAGCTGGTCAGCGAGGCCGCCCACCCCGAGGCCAACATCATCTTCGGCGCGGTCATCGACGACGCCCTCGGCGACGAGGTCCGCGTCACCGTGATCGCCGCCGGCTTCGACGGGGGCCAGCCGCCGACCCGCCGGGAGACGGTCATGGGTTCGTCCACGGCCTCGTCGGCCCGCCGCGAAGAGCCCACGCCGGTACGGCAGACCGAGAGCCGCCCGTCCTTCGGCTCGCTCGGCAGCGTCACGCCGAAGGAGGACCTGGAGCCCGCGCCCGAGCCGGCCGCCGACCTCCCGGTCGCCCCGCCGGTCCCGCCGTCGCGGACCTACTCCGACAGCGCGGCCGAGGAACTGGACGTGCCGGACTTCCTGAAGTGATAGGACGGCGCGAGAGCGTGAGCGGCGCGCACTTCGCCTTCACCGACCGGTGGGGCGGGGTGAGCGCCGCTCCGTATGAGGAGCTCAACCTCGGCGGCGCGGTCGGCGACGACCCCGAGGCCGTGCGGACCAACCGGGAGTCGGCGGCCAAGTCGCTCGGCCTCGCGGCCGACCGCGTGGTGTGGATGAACCAGGTGCACGGAGCCGACGTCGTGGTCGTCTCCGAGCCCTGGGGCGAGCGACCGGTCCCGGAGGTCGACGCGATCGTCACCGCCGAGCGCGGACTGGCCCTCGCCGTCCTCACCGCCGACTGCGTGCCCGTACTCCTCGCCGACCCGGTCGCCGGGATCGTCGCGGCGGCACACGCGGGCCGTCCCGGCCTGGTCGCCGGAGTCGTCCCCGCCGCGCTCCGCGCCATGACGGAACTGGGCGCCGACCCCGCCCGGACCGTCGCCCGCACCGGACCCGCCGTCTGCGGCCGGTGCTACGAAGTGCCCGAGGAGATGCGCGCCGACGTCGCCGCCGTCGAATCCGCGGCGCACGCCGAGACGAGCTGGGGCACACCCGCGGTCGACGTGGCCGCCGGAGTGCACGCGCAGCTCGACCGGCTCGGGGTGCGCGACCGGGAGCAGTCGCCGGTGTGCACGCTGGAGTCGGACGACCACTTCTCGTATCGCCGCGATCGCGCCACGGGGCGACTCGCGGGATATGTCTGGCTGGACTGATGGGGCATGACGGACCGTAAGGACGAACTCGCCGGAAACCTGGCGAAGGTGGAGGAGCGCATCGCCGCCGCGTGCATCGCGGCCGGGCGCAAGCGCGAGGAGGTGACCCTCGTCGTGGTCACCAAGACCTACCCCGCGAGCGATGTGCGGATCCTCTCGGAGCTCGGCGTGCGTCATGTCGCCGAGAACAAGGACCAGGACGCGGCGCCCAAGGCCGCCGAATGCTCGGATCTGCCCCTCAGTTGGCACTTTGTCGGCCAGTTGCAGACCAACAAGGTGCGATCCGTGGTCGGTTACGCGGATCTCGTGCAGTCCGTCGATCGTTCCAAGCTGGTGACGGCCCTCTCGAAGGAGGCCGTGAAGGTCGGGCGCGAGGTGGGATGCCTCATCCAGGTCGCGCTCGACGCCGGTTCGGGCGAGCGGGGGGAGCGGGGGGGCGTGGCGCCCGGCGGGATCGGGGAGTTGGCGGATCTCGTGGCCGGGGCTCCGGGGCTGCGGCTCGACGGACTGATGACCGTCGCTCCGCTCACCGGGGAATACGCGGGACGCGAACAGGTGGCGTTCGAGCGGTTGATGGATTTGTCGACCGACCTGCGCCGAGTCCATCCGGCTGCGAACATGGTCTCGGCAGGGATGAGTGCGGATCTCGAACAGGCCGTGGCAGCAGGGGCGACACATGTGCGCGTCGGCACTGCGGTACTCGGAGTCCGCCCCAGGCTCGGGTAACGTCGCCAGGAAGTCGGACCACAGCAGAAAATATGGTCATTACCGCTGGAAGGCGGGCATAACGACCTCGTGGATCGCGGGCACTTGGCAGTCGTCAGCCGATCCACCACAGAGCGGAGGACTCAGAGAATGGCCGGCGCGATGCGCAAGATGGCGGTCTACCTCGGCCTCGTGGAGGACGATGGGTACGACGGCCGCGGTTTTGACCCCGACGACGACTTCGAGCCCGAACTCGACCCGGAGCCCGAGCGGGACCGTCGACGGCATGAGCCGTCGCACCAGTCGCATCAGGTGATTCAGCCTGAAAGGGATGAATCGGTAAGAGTCGTGCAGCCTTCGGTGCCGCGTGACCCGGTGCCCCGATCCGCCTCGCCGGTCGCGGAATCGGTGCGTCCCGCGCGCATCGCGCCCGTGGCATCCATCACACAAGAGCGCGCAAGCCTGGAGAAGAACGCACCGGTGATCATGCCCAAGGTCGTGTCGGAACGAGAGCCTTACCGGATCACCACACTTCACCCCCGGACCTACAACGAGGCCCGTACCATCGGGGAACACTTCCGTGAGGGCACTCCGGTGATCATGAATCTGACTGAGATGGATGACACAGACGCCAAGCGACTTGTCGACTTTGCGGCCGGTTTGGTGTTTGGTCTTCACGGCAGCATCGAGCGGGTGACGCAGAAGGTGTTCCTGTTGTCGCCTGCTAACGTCGATGTCACGGCGGAGGACAAGGCCCGCATCGCAGAGGGCGGGTTCTTCAACCAGAGCTGAGACAGACAACCGCTGAAAGCACGGAACAGGGGAGAGGGAAAGACAAGCCATGGGCGTGTTCGCGCAGGTGATCTACATCGCGCTGATGGTGTTCCTCATCGTGCTCATCTTCCGGCTGGTCATGGACTACGTCTTCCAGTTCGCCCGCTCGTGGCAACCCGGCAAGGCGATGGTGGTCGTTCTCGAGGCCACCTACACTGTCACCGATCCACCGTTGAAGCTTCTGCGGCGGTTCATCCCGCCGTTGCGTCTCGGGGGCGTGGCGCTCGACCTGTCCTTCTTCGTCCTGATGATCATCGTCTACATCTTGATCTCTATCGTGGGCAATCTCGCGAGGTGACAGTGGACGATACGGTCTTGCCGACTGCCGATGACTACGTTGAGGTGAAGAGATGCCGTTGACCCCCGAGGACGTGCGGAACAAGCAGTTCACGACCGTCCGCCTCCGAGAAGGCTATGACGAGGACGAGGTCGATGCCTTCCTCGACGAGGTCGAAGCCGAACTGACGCGCCTGCTCCGCGAGAACGAGGACCTGCGCGCCAAGTTGGCCGCGGCCACGCGCGCCGCCGCGCAGAACCAGCAGAACATGCGCAAGCCCCCGGAACAGGACCAGCAGCAGGGCATGCCCGGACCCGGTCAGGGGATGCCGCAGCAGGGCATGCGTGGGCCCGGTCCCGGCGCCCCCGTGCCGGCCGGGATATCCGGTCCGCCGCAGCAGCAGATGGGTGGCCCCATGGGTGGCCCGCCCCAGCTGCCGAGCGGTGCGCCGCAGCTGCCCGCCGGTCCCGGCGGCCAGGGCGGTCCGCAGGGTCCCGGTCCGATGGGCCAAGGCCCCATGGGGCAGGGCCCGATGGGTCAGGGTCCGATGGGCCAGGGCGGTATGGGCCAGGGTCCGATGGGTCAGGGCACCATGGGCGGTCAGCCGCCGATGCAGCAGCAGATGGGTGGCCCGATGGGCGGCCCCATGGGCGGTCCGATGGGCGGCCCCGGTCAGGGCCCCGGTGGCGACAGCGCCGCCCGCGTCCTCTCGCTGGCCCAGCAGACCGCCGACCAGGCGATCGCCGAGGCCCGTTCCGAGGCCAACAAGATCGTGGGCGAGGCGCGTTCGCGTGCCGAGGGTCTTGAGCGTGACGCCCGGGCCAAGGCCGACGCCCTGGAGCGGGACGCGCAGGAGAAGCACCGCGTCGCGATGGGCTCCCTGGAGTCCGCCCGCGCCACGCTGGAGCGCAAGGTCGAGGACCTGCGCGGCTTCGAGCGCGAGTACCGCACGCGTCTGAAGTCGTACCTCGAGTCGCAGCTGCGTCAGCTGGAGACCCAGGCCGACGACTCGCTGGCTCCGCCGCGTGCCCCTGCGGCCGCGTCGCTGCCGCCGTCCCCGGCGCCCTCGATGGCTCCGGCCGGTGCGAGCGCCCCGTCGTACGGTGGCAACCCGGGTATGGGCAGCGGTCCTTCGCCGGCCGCTCCGTCCTACGGCGGCCAGCAGCAGATGTCGCCCGCGATGACCCAGCCGATGGCGCCGGTGCGGCCGCAGGGTCCCGGCCCGATGGGCCAGGCTCCCTCGCCGATGCGCGGGTTCCTCATCGACGAGGACGACAACTGACGGCCTCTAGTACGCCTTAGGCGTCGGCAGCGTTCAGGGAGGGGCCCCGGATCTCGATCCGGGGCCCCTCCCTTTTACGCGTGTTGATCACCACACCGGTCATGGCGAAGGCCCGGTCTCCCACAGCGGGAGACCGGGCCTTCGTGCCCCGTGGGCTTACGCCTTGCGCAGACGGAACGTCAGGGACAGGCCCTCGTCGGTGAACGGCTCGCCGTAGGAGCCGTCCGCCTCGCCCTGCGCGAAGTCGGTCGCCAGGACCTCGTCGGAGATCAGCCCCGCGTGCTCGGCGAGAGCCGCGACCACCGCCGGGTCGGTCGACGTCCAGCGCAGCGCGATCCGGTCGGCCACGTCGAGGCCGCTGTTCTTGCGGGCCTCCTGGATCAGGCGGATCGCGTCACGGGCGAGGCCCGCCTGGCGCAGTTCCTCGGTGATCTCCAGGTCGAGGGCGACCGTGGCACCCGAGTCGGACGCCACCGACCAGCCCTCGCGCGGGGTCTCCGTGATGATGACCTCGTCGGGGGCGAGCGTGACCGTCTCGCCGTCGACCTCGACCGACGCCGTGCCCTCGCGCAGGGCGAGGGAGAGCGCCGCCGCGTCGGCGTTGGCGACGGCCTTGGCCACGTCCTGGACGCGCTTGCCGAACCGCTTGCCCAGCGCGCGGAAGTTGGCCTTCGCGGTGGTGTCGACCAGGCTGCCGCCGACCTCGGAGAGGGACGCCAGCGAGCTGACGTTCAGCTCCTCCGTGATCTGCGCGTGCAGTTCACGGTCGAGGGCGTCGAAGCCGGTCGCCGCGATGAGCGCCCGGGACAGCGGCTGACGGGTCTTCACACCCGACTCCGCGCGCGTGGCACGGCCCAGCTCGACGAGCCGGCGCACCAGGACCATCTGCCTGGACAACTCCGGGTCGATGGCGGAGAGGTCCGCCTCCGGCCAGGTCGTCAGGTGCACCGACTCCGGGGCGTCAGGGGTGACCGGCACCACCAGGTCCTGCCAGACCCGCTCGGTGATGAACGGGGTCAGCGGGGCCATCAGCTTGGTGACCGTCTCGACGACCTCGTGCAGGGTGCGCAGCGCCGCCTTGTCGCCCTGCCAGAAACGGCGCCGGGACCGTCGTACGTACCAGTTGGACAGGTCGTCGACGAACGCCGACAGGAGCTTGCCGGCGCGCTGGGTGTCGTAGGCCTCCAGGGACTGGGTCACCTGGTCGGTCAGCGCGTGGAGTTCGGACAGCAGCCAGCGGTCCAGGACCGGGCGGTCGGCGGGGGCCGGGTCGGCCGCGGAGGGTGCCCAGTTCGACGTGCGGGCGTACAGGGCCTGGAAGGCGACCGTGTTCCAGTACGTCAGGAGCGTCTTGCGGACGACCTCCTGGATGGTGCCGTGGCCCACCCGGCGGGCCGCCCACGGGGAGCCGCCGGCCGCCATGAACCAGCGCACCGCGTCCGCGCCGTGCCGGTCCATCAGCGGGATCGGCTCCAGGGTGTTGCCCAGGTGCTTGGACATCTTGCGGCCGTCCTCGGCGAGGATGTGGCCGAGGCAGACGACGTTCTCGTACGACGACTTGTCGAAGACCAGGGTGCCGACGGCCATCAGCGTGTAGAACCAGCCGCGCGTCTGGTCGATGGCCTCGGAGATGAACTGCGCCGGGTAGCGGGACTCGAAGAGTTCCTTGTTCTTGTACGGGTAGCCCCACTGCGCGAACGGCATCGAACCCGAGTCGTACCAGGCGTCGATGACCTCAGGCACGCGCGTGGCCGTCTTTCCGCAGCCGCCCTGCGGGCAGGCGAAGGTGACCTCGTCGATGTACGGGCGGTGCGGGTCGAGGCCGGACTGGTCGGTGCCGGTCAGCTCGGTGAGCTCCGCGCGGGAGCCGACGACCGTGAGGTGGTCGTCCTCGCAGCGCCAGATCGGCAGCGGGGTGCCCCAGTAGCGGTTGCGGGACAGCGCCCAGTCGATGTTGTTCTGGAGCCAGTCGCCGAAGCGGCCGTGCTTGACCGTCTCCGGGAACCAGTTGGTGTTCTCGTTCTCCTGGAGGAGGCGGTCCTTGACGGCCGTGGTGCGGATGTACCAGGAGGGCTGCGCGTAGTAGAGGAGCGCGGTGTGGCAGCGCCAGCAGTGCGGGTAGCTGTGCTCGTACGGGATGTGCTTGAAGAGGAGGCCGCGCTGCTGGAGGTCCTCGGTGAGCTTTTCGTCCGCCTTCTTGAAGAAGACGCCGCCCACCAGAGGGACGTCCTCCTCGAAGGTGCCGTCCGGGCGGACCGGGTTCACGACCGGCAGGCCGTAGGCGCGGCAGACCTTGAGGTCGTCCTCACCGAAGGCGGGGGACTGGTGGACCAGGCCCGTACCGTCCTCGGTCGTGACGTATTCCGCGTTCACGACGTAATGCGCCGGTTCCGGGAACTCAACCAGCTCGAACGGACGTTGATAGGTCCAGCGCTCCATTTCGGCGCCGGTGAAGGACTGTCCGGTGGTCTCCCAGCCCTCGCCGAGCGCCTTGGTGACGAGCGGTTCGGCGACGACGAGCTTCTCCGCGCCGTCCGTCACCGCGACATAGGTGACGTCGGGGTGCGCGGCGACCGCCGTGTTGGACACCAGGGTCCAGGGGGTCGTCGTCCACACCAGGAGCGCGGCCTCGCCGGCGAGCGGACCGGAGGTGAGCGGGAAACGGACGTACACGGACGGGTCGACGACCGTCTCGTAGCCCTGCGCCAGCTCGTGGTCCGAGAGGCCGGTGCCGCAGCGGGGGCACCAGGGGGCGACGCGGTGGTCCTGGACCAGCAGGCCCTTGTCGAAGATCGTCTTCAGCGACCACCAGACCGACTCGATGTACTCGGGGTCCATCGTGCGGTACGGGTCCTGGAGGTCGGTCCAGTAGCCCATGCGGGTCGTGAGGGCCTCGAAGGCGTCGGTGTGGCGGGTCACGGACTCGCGGCACTTGTCGTTGAACTCGGCGATGCCGTACTTCTCGATGTCCTGCTTGCCGGAGAAGCCGAGCTCCTTCTCCACCGCGAGCTCCACCGGGAGGCCGTGGCAGTCCCAGCCGGCCTTGCGGGCCACGTGGTAGCCGCGCATGGTGCGGAAGCGGGGGAAGACGTCCTTGAAGACGCGGGCCTCGATGTGGTGGGCGCCGGGCATGCCGTTGGCGGTGGGCGGGCCCTCGTAGAACACCCACTCGGGGCGGCCCTCGGACTGCTCCAGGGTCTTGGCGAAGATCTTCTGCTCGCGCCAGAAGTCGAGCACGGCGTGCTCCAGCGCGGGCAGGTCGACCTGGGCGGGCACCTGGCGGTACGTCGGCGTTGTCATCAGCGGGCTTCCTCCGGCGGACTTGCTGCCTTCCGTCCGGAGGGACGAGAGCTGTCCTGTGTACGCCGGTTTCGGCGCGCTCCCGCGGTACCACCCTCCTTGGCCCGCCGGCACCTGGTGTGCGCCGGTGAACCCCCTCATTGGGGTCGCGATGCCGGGTCTACGGGCTCTTGCGGGCCTTCTTCCGGCGGCTCCGGGGTGATCTTCACGTCGCGCTCGCCCCCGGGCTTCCACCGTCCCCGGGTCGCTCTGGGCTGCGTACGCCGCTACTCGTCCCCATCCACGCTTCTCGCTCCGCCCAGTGTACGGCGCCCCGGGGACAGTGGCCGACCGGATTTCCGGGGCCCGGCGCGGAGGCCGCCGCGGGGTCCGGCGTGACCCGAATGGCGCGGCGTGGATGTTCGGATCGTGGGACGGGCCGTCCGGCGGATTACCCGGCGGGGAGCTGGGCACAACGCTTGCATGCCTCACGCCCGGCACGCGCGGGGCAGGCGAATCGGGCGGCGTGCCCCGTTGCCGCGGGACTCAAGTCGATTTATCGTCCCAGCACGATTCGCGAGCAAGATCACAATATGTGAAGGGGCCGCGGCATGGTGGCGAAGAAGACCGCCGTACAGCAGTCGGCGTCGAGCCGGTCCACGCATGCCCGTGCCTTCGGCGGCGAGGCCAAGGACCCGGGCGTCAAGAGCACGCGCGCGGGTGCCGGGAAGGCCGTGGCGAAGAAGACGGCGGCGTCCCGGAAGCCGAGCGGTGCCAAGAAGTCCACCGCCGCCACGGCGGCTCCCGGTCGGAAGGGGGCCGAGGGGGAAGTGGCCGGGGGGCCGAGACCGGGACCGGCGGCCGGGGCATCGGTCGGTGGGGAGGCGGGCGACGGCAAGGGGGTCAAGGGGGCGGGCAGGGGCTCGGGGGGCTCGGGTACGAAGAGGGCTTCGGCTGCGAAGAAGGCTCCGGTGGCGAAGAGGACCTCGGTGGCGAAGAAGACTTCGGCTGCGGGGCGGGCGTCGGCTGGGGAGAAGGCCTCGGTCGGGGAGAAGTCTTCGGCTGTGGGGAAGGCTGCGGTCGCGGGGAAGTCGTCGGCTGGGGAGAAGGCTGCGGTCGAGGGGAAGTCCTCGGCTGTGAAGAAGACTTCGGCTGCGGGGCGGGCGTCGGCTGGGGAGAAGGCCTCGGTTGAGGGGAAGTCCTCGGCTGCGGGCAAGGCGCCGGTCGGTAAGAAGGCGTCCGGTGTGAAGAAGAAGGCGGTCGCCAAGAAGGCCGTCGTGAAGGGTGCGGACGAGGGGACGGCGGCGGCGAAGGCCGCTGGGAGGAAGAAGGCCGCGAAGGACACCGCGGTCACGGAGACGGTCGCCGAGGAGGCCGGGGTCCCGCAGGGGGACGTCGGGCAGGCCACCTCCGGCAGGGGCACCCCCGCGAAGCGGGCGGCCAGGAAGAGCACGGCCAAGAAGGCGGGCGCGGCCGAGGCCGCGAAAAAGACGGGAGCCACGACGGTGGTTGCGAAGAAGACCCCTGGCACGGCCACAGCGGCGAAGACCGCCCTACCCAACGCGCGCGTCGCCGCGGTGGAGCCCGGCGAACTCGCGGTGCGCCCCGGTGAGGACCCGTGGACGCCCGAGGAGGTCGCCGAGGCGCGCGCGGAGCTGACGGCCGAGGTCCTGCGGCTGCGCACCGAGATCTCCACATCGGAGGAGTCCCTGGTCGGGCTCATGCGGGACTCCGGGGACGGCGCGGGCGACGACCAGGCCGACACCGGCACGAAGAACATCACGCGCGAGAGCGAGATGGCCCTCGCGGCCAACGCGCGCGAGATGCTCACCCAGAGCGAGCGCGCCCTCGGACGCCTCGACGCCGGCACCTACGGACTCTGCGAGAACTGCGGCAATCCCATCGGCAAGGCGCGGATGCAGGCCTTCCCGCGCGCGACCCTGTGCGTGGAGTGCAAGCAGAAGCAGGAACGCAGGTACTGACGGGTATCCGGGTGCCGAGGGGCGTGCCGTACTCTCGTCCTCAGTCAGGTACCTAGGTTGAGGGACTCACGTGACAGAGGCGGAGCGCATCATCGGTACGCCGGATTCCCCAGAGGCGGCGGGGGCCGAGCCGGAGCAGGACCGGGCGTCGGGGGCCAGGGGCAAGCGGCGCATCGCCGTGCTGTTCGCGGTCGCGGCCTTCGCGTACGCCCTCGACCTGGTCAGCAAGATGATCGTGGTCGCGAAGCTGGAGCACCACGAGCCGATCGAGATCATCGGTGACTGGCTGAAGTTCGAGGCGATCCGCAATGCGGGCGCGGCCTTCGGCTTCGGCGAGGCCTTCACCGTGATCTTCACGGTGATCGCGGCCGCCGTGATCGTCGTCATCGCCCGGCTCGCCCGCAAGCTCTACAGCCTGCCCTGGGCGATCGCCCTCGGCCTGCTGCTCGGTGGCGCGCTCGGCAACCTCACCGACCGGATCTTCCGCTCGCCCGGCGTCTTCGAGGGCGCGGTCGTCGACTTCATCGCGCCCAAGCACTTCGCGGTCTTCAACCTCGCCGACTCGGCGATCGTGTGCGGCGGCATCCTGATCGTGCTGCTGTCCTTCAAGGGGCTCGACCCGGACGGGACCGTCCACAAGGACTGAGCCCCGGTTTTCCACAGGCTCGGTCGGGGGCTTCGGGCGGGTCCGGCATACTCGACGGGTGAGCACGATTCCCGAGATCCGAACCCTGCCCGTACCCGACGGCCTGGAGGGCGAGCGCGTCGACGCCGCCATCTCCCGGATGTTCGGTTTCTCCCGCACCAAGGCGGCCGAACTCGCCGCCTCGGGGAAGGTCACGGTCGACGGGTCGGTGGTCGGGAAGTCCGAGCGGGTGCACGGCGGGGCCTGGCTGGAGGTCGAGATGCCGCAGGCGCCGGCGCCCGTGCAGATCGTCGCCGAGCCGGTCGAGGGCATGGAGATCGTCCATGACGACGACGACGTGGTCGTGATCGTCAAGCCGGTCGGCGTGGCCGCGCACCCCTCGCCGGGCTGGACCGGCACCACCGTGATCGGCGGGCTCGCCGCCGCCGGGTACCGGATCTCGACCTCGGGTGCCGCCGAGCGCCAGGGCATCGTGCACCGGCTCGACGTGGGCACCTCGGGGCTGATGGTCGTGGCCAAGTCGGAGCGGGCGTACACCTCGCTCAAGCGCCAGTTCAAGGAGCGCACGGTCGACAAGCGCTACCACACGCTCGTCCAGGGCCACCCGGACCCGACCAGCGGCACCATCGACGCGCCCATCGGCCGGCACCCTCAGCACGACTACAAGTGGGCGGTCACCGCCGAGGGCAAGCCCTCCGTGACGCACTACGACCTCATCGAGGCGTTCCGCGCGGCCTCCCTG
Organism: Streptomyces sp. SID13726; assembly: GCF_010548375.1. Classification (GTDB taxonomy): domain Bacteria; phylum Actinomycetota; class Actinomycetes; order Streptomycetales; family Streptomycetaceae; genus Streptomyces. The sequence continues at coordinate 412,202 of NZ_JAAGLY010000007.1, read as the reverse complement.
CTCGACGTGAAGCTGGAGACCGGGCGCACCCACCAGATCCGCGTCCACATGGCGGCCCACCGGCACCCCTGCGTCGGCGACCTCACCTACGGCGCCGACCCGACCCTCGCCAAGCGACTGCGCCTGACCCGGCAGTGGCTGCACGCCGTGCGGCTCGGCTTCGAGCACCCCGGGGACGGGGAGTGGGTGGAGTTCGCCAGCGACTACCCCGAGGACCTTCAGCAGGCCCTGGACCTGGTGCGCGAGGAGACCTACGGGTGAGCACGCACGCGTACGCGGTGCGGGTCGCCGAGGACCCCGCCGACCGGGAGGCGTGCTTCTCGGTGCGCAAGGAGGTCTTCGTCGGCGAGCAGGGCGTGCCCGAGGACATCGAGTACGACGCTTTCGACGCCGTGGCGGTGCATGTGCTGGCCGTGCGGGAGGACGGGGTGCCGCTCGGGACCGGGCGGCTGCTGCACGGCGAGGCGGCGGCCGGGAAGACCGGCGGTGACCCGTCGGTGGGGTCGCTGGGGCGGCTTGCGGTGACGCAGGCCGCGCGTGGGCTCGGGGTGGGCGCCGCGCTGGTGCGGGCCATCGAGGACGCGGCACGCGCGCGTGGGCTGGCGGCCGTGGACCTGCACGCGCAGACGCACGCGCTGGGGTTCTACGAGCGGCTGGGGTACGTGGCGTACGGGCCGGAGTTCCCGGACGCGGGGATCGCGCACCGGGCGATGCGGCGGGTTCTCTGACCCTCGCCGGGAGGGCGGGGTCTCCGACGGTCGCCAGGAGTGGGAGCGGCGGTCGGGAAGGTCCGTCGGTCGAGCGGGCAGACTGAAGGGACCGTTGCTTCGTCGATGCGCCCGGAGTTCTGACCGTGGACCAGTTGGCCCTGTTGTTCGTTCTGCTGCTGGGGGCTCTGATCAGCGTCCCGGTGGGGGACCGGTTCGGGTTGCCGGCGCCGGTGCTGATGACGCTGCTCGGGATAGTGCTCGCGGTGCTGGACTTCGTACCGAATGTCGACATCCCGCCCGAGCTGATCCTGCCGATCCTGTTGCCGCCGCTGCTCTACGCGGCCGTACGGCGCACGTCCTGGCGGCAGTTCGCGGCCAACAAGCGGCCCATCTTCCTGCTCGCCGTCGCCCTCGTGTTCGTGACGACCCTGTGCGTGGCCGTCGTCGCCCACGCCATCGTGCCGGGGCTGCCGATCGCCGCCGCCGTCGCGCTCGGCGCGCTGGTCGCGCCGCCTGACCCGGTCGCCGCGACCGCCGTGGCGGGGCAACTCGGGCTGCCCCGGCGGCTGGTGTCCATCCTGGAGGGCGAGGGGCTCTTCAACGACGTGACGGCGATCGTGCTCTACCACGTGGCCGTCGCCGCGGCGGTGAGCGGTTCGTTCACGCCGGGGGAGGCCGTCTTCGAGCTGGTGCTCTCCGCGGTGGTCGCCGTCGCCGTGGGGCTCGCGCTGGGCTGGGGCGCCAACAGGCTGATGGACCTGCTCGGCGACGCCACCCTCCAGATCGGCCTCACGGTCCTCGTGCCGTACGCCTCCTACGTGCTCGCCGAGGAGCTGCACGGCTCCGGTGTGCTGGCCGTGCTGACCACCGCCCTGTTCCTCGCCGAGTACTCGACCGACGCCGACGACGTGATGACCCGGCTCGCCGGGCACACCTTCTGGGACATCGTCGACACCCTCGTCACCGGGGTGGCCTTCGGGCTGATCGGGCTCGAACTGCACAACGCGATCAGGACCGCGTCCGGGCGCTGGGGCGAGATGCTCGGCTGGGCCGCGACGATCGTCGCCGTGGTCGTCGTCGTACGGCTGTTGTGGCTGCTGCCGGCCACCTGGCTCACCAAACGGATGCACGCCAAGCGGGACTACGACGAGGAGATCCCGATGGGATGGCGGGAGACCGTCGTCATGTGGTGGTCCGGGATGCGGGGCGTGGCGTCCGTGGCGCTGGCGCTGGCCATTCCGCTGGAGGTCGACTCCGGGGCCGGCTTCCCCGACCGGGATGAGATCGTGTTCATCGCGTTCGGGGTGATCATGGCCACGCTGGTGCTCCAGGGGCTGACCCTGCCGTGGCTGGTGAAACGGCTGGGGGTGCGGGCCGACAGCGAGCGGGAGAAGGAGTTCGAGAAGACGCTGGCGGTACGGGCGGCGAAGGCGGCCAAGCGGCGGCTCAAGGAGATCGAGAGCGTCGAGGAACTGCCCGAGGAACTGTCCGAGCAGATGCTGCGGCGGGCGTTCGAGATCGGGGTGCGGATCTCGCCCGAGATGGGCGACGAGGAGCGGCGCGAGGCCCGGCGGCGGCTCAAGCGGATGCGGCGGATCCAGTCGGAGATGCTGAGCGCGGCGCGGCACGAGGTGCTGGCGGCGCGGAGTGAGCCGGGGGCCGATCCGGAGGTCGTGGACCGGGTGTTGCGGCATCTCGACGTCCGTAGCCTGCGGTGACGTGGCTGCGACGATCGGGTAAATCCGGGTGGGCTGCCCGGAGATCTGTTTGTAGGGTCCGGACATGGCTCGCAACGTGGTGATCAGCGGTGGCGGTACGGGAATCGGGCTCGCGGCGGCGCGGGCGTTCGCGGCGGAAGGGGACCGGGTGCTGCTGCTCGGGCGACGCGCCGAGGTGCTGTCCGAGGCGGGGGTGCCGGGGGCGTTGGCCTACGCCGCCGATCTCGGTGACGTCGAACAGGTGCGGGGGGTGGTCGGGTTCGTGGGGCGGGAGCTCGGGACCGTGGATGTGCTGATCCACAGTGCCGGGGGGACCGGGCAGCTCGAACCGGCCGTGGAGGGCGGTGACGCGCTCGATGCCGTCGCGCACAACTGGACGGTGAACTTCCGGCTCAATCTGCTGACGGCCGCGTTGCTCACCGAGGGTTTGAAGGAGCGGCTTGCCTCGCCGGGTGGGCGGGTGCTGTTCGTCAGTTCCATCGCCGCGTATCGGGGGTCAGGGAACGGGGCGTACGGGGCGGCGAAGGCGGGGTTGCATCCGTACGCGCACGATCTGGCGCGGGAGTTGGGGCCGCGTGGGATCACGGCGAATGTGGTGGCGCCGGGGTATGTCGAGGACACGGAGTTCTTCGGGGCGGCTATCGATCCTGCTCGGCGGGAGCGGTTGATCGGTGACACGTCGACGGGGCGGGCGGGGGTGCCGGGGGATGTCGCCGCGACGCTTCACTGGCTGGCGTCGGCGGGGGCTGCGCATGTGACTTCTCAGGTTGTGCAGGTCAATGGTGGGGCTGAGAGGGGGCGGTGACCTCCGGTGGTGGGGCGGGTACGGGGCATTGGCCGTGGGTGGTGGGGCGGGTGCGGGGCGGTGGGGGCTTGTCGCGCCCGCGCGGCGGTAGCCGCAAATCGATACAGCCCCGCGCCCCCAAAAAACGAAGCGGGCGCCCCGCGTCTTCAAGGAATCCGATGCTCCCCGTGCCGCAAAAATGCCGACGTGCCCCACGCACCGCGCCCCAAGACAGATGCCCCCCGTCAGCCCCGCCCCGTCCTCGGGGGCTCGTGGGCCCGGCGTGGAGACTCGCCGTCCCTCAGGTTGCCGTTTGCCTGCCGGAGTTCTGTGGGGAGTGCCGCGTCCGCCGTGTTCACTCGGGGCAGGGCGTGTGGGTGGTGTTCGGTGAGCCAGCGGATCATCTGTTCGCGGACCGTGACGCGGACCGTCCAGATGTCGTCGGCGTCCTTGGCGGTCACCAGGGCGCGGACCTGGATGGTGTTGGGGGTGCTGTCGGTGACGGCAAGGCCGTAGTCGCGGCCGTCCCAGGCCGGGCACTCGCGCAGGATGTCCCGCAGTCGCTCGCGCATCGGCTCCAGCGGGGCGGAGTGGTCGAGGTGCCAGTAGACGATGCCGGTCATCTGTGGGGTGCCGCGGGACCAGTTCTCGAACGGTTTCGAGGTGAAGTACGACACCGGCATGGTGATCCGGCGCTCGTCCCAGGTGCGGACCGTCAGAAAGGTCAGGGTGATCTCCTCGACGGTGCCCCACTCGCCGTCCACGACCACGGTGTCGCCGATGCGGACCATGTCGCCGAAGGCGATCTGGAGCCCGGCGAACATGTTGCTGAGGGTCGACTGGGCGGCGACACCGGCGACGATGCCGAGGATTCCGGCCGAGGCCAGCAGCGAGGCGCCGGCCGCGCGCATCGCGGGGAAGGTCAGCAGCATCGCGGCCACCGCCACCACGCCGACGACCGCCGAGACCACCCGCATGATCAGCGTGACCTGGGTGCGGACCCGGCGGACCCGGGCGGCGTCGTGGTGGGCGCGGGCGTAGCGGGTGTAGGTGCTCTCCACCACGGCGGCGGCGATCCGGATCACCAGCCAGGCGGTCGCCCCGACGAGGATCAGGGTCAGTGCCTGGCCGATGCCGACCTTGTGGTCCTCCAGGAGCTTCGCCTGGTCGTAGGAGCCTCGGAGCATGGCCGCGCAGAGCACGAGCTGGTAGGGGATGCGGCCACGCCGGAGCAGCCCCCACAGCGGGGTCTCGCGGTGGCGTTGGTCTGCCTTGCGCAGCAGCAGGTCGGTCGCCCAGCCGATCAACAGCGTGAGGACGACCGAACCGCCGATGACGATCAAGGGGCGCAGTACGTTCTCCATGCCCCCGACCGTACTGGCACGATGGCCCTCATGAACATCATGCTCTTTCACTCGACCTACGGACCGAGGCCCGCGGTCCGCGAGGCCGCCGACCGGTTGCGGGAGGCCGGGCACGAGGTGTGGACGCCCGACCTCTTCGAGGGGCACACCTTCGAGACGGTCGAGGAGGGCATGGCCTTCAACGAGTCCGTCGGCAAGGACGAACTGCTCAAGCGGGCCGTCCTGGCCGCCGCGCCCTACTCCGAGCGCGGGCTCGTCTACGCCGGACTCTCGCTCGGCGCCTCCGTCGCGCAGACCCTCGCCCTCGGCGACGAGAAGGCCCGCGGCCTGCTGCTCCTGCACGGCACCTCGGACATCGCGCCGAACGCGACGGCGGACGGCCTGCCGGTCCAGCTGCACGTGGCCGAGCCGGACCCCTTCGAGACCGACGACTGGCTGAGCGCCTGGTATCTCCAGATGGGCCGCACCGGCGCCGACGTCGAGGTCTACCGCTACGCGGGAGCCGGTCACCTCTACACCGACCCCGGACTGCCGGACTACGACGAGGAGGCCGCCGAGGCCACCTGGCGGGTGGCCCTCGGCTTCCTCGGCACGCTCTAGACGGGGCTGTACGTCCGCTCCACCTTCTGCGTGCCGGAGCGGGTGCGGTACGAACGCTCCCAGGACGAGGTCGCGTCGGCCTTCGTCTTGTCGGACAGGACGTAGTAGTCCATCTGCGCCCGGTCGGCGGTGATGTCCAGGACGCCGTAGCCGTGGCGGTCCGTGTCGACCCAGTGGACGTGCCGGTTGGCGAGCTGGATGACCGGCGCGGCGAGCGCGGTGACCGTGCCCTCGGGGACCTTGATGAGGTCGTCGAGGTTGTCCGAGGTGACCGAGGTGACGACGAACTCCGTGGCGGCGGAGGCCGACAGCGGGTAGGTCCCGGCGTCCACCGGCACGTCGTTGGCCCACGCCATGTGGATGTCCCCGGTCAGGAACACGGTGTTGCGGATCGCGTTGGAGCGCAGGTGGGCCAGCAGTTCGCGGCGGTCGTCCGTGTAGCCGTCCCACTGGTCGGTGTTGAGGGCCAGGCCCTCCTTCGGCAGCCCGAGCAGCTCGGCGAGCGGCTTGAACAGGTCGGCGGAGAGCGAGCCGATCGCGAACGGCGAGATCATCACGGAGTTGCCGACCAGCCGCCAGGTGGTGTCACTCGACTTCAGACCGGCCTTCAGCCAGTCCAGCTGGGCGCGGCCCGTGATGGTGCGGTCCGGGTCGTCGACCGTGCCGTTGCCCACGGCCACCTGCTGCGAGCGGAAGGACCGCAGGTCGAGCAGGGAGAGGTCGGCGAGCTTGCCGAAGCGCAGCCGCCGGTAGGTGGTGCCCGCGAGGGCCGGACGCACCGGCATCCACTCGAAGTAGGCCTGCTTGGCGGCCGCCTGACGGGCCGTCCAGGCGCCCTCGGTGCCCTCGGTGTGGTTCTCGGCACCGCCCGACCAGGCGTCGTTGGCGAACTCGTGGTCGTCCCAGATCGCGACCACGGGGGCGACCGCGTGCAGCGCCTGGAGGTCCGGGTCCGTCTTGTACTTGCCGTGCCGGACCCGGTAGTCGGCCAGGCTCAGGATCTCGTGGGTCGGTGCGTGCTGCCGTACGACGGTGTCGCGGGTGCCGTACTCGCCGGTGCCGTACTCGTAGATGTAGTCGCCCAGGTGCAGCCAGGCGTCCAGGTCGCCGCGGGCCGCGAGATGGCGGTACGACGAGAAGTAGCCGGCCTCCCAGTTGGCGCAGGAGACCACGCCGAAGCGGAGGTTGGTGACGGCCGCGTCGGTCGCCGGCGCGGTGCGGGTGCGCGCCGACGGGGAGTCGGTGCCGCCGGCCGAGAAGCGGAACCAGTAGTCGGTCGCGGGCGCGAGGCCGCGGACGTCCGCCTTGACCGTGTGGTCGGAGGCGGCGGTCGCGGTGACGGAGCCCTTGGCGACGATGTTCGTGAAGGCCTTGTCCCGGGCGACGGTCCAGCCGACCTCGGTGTCCGGGCCGAGCCCGGAACCGGGTACGGCCGCGGCGGTCGGGGTCACCCGGGTCCACAGCAGGACGCCGTCCGGGAGCGGGTCACCGGAGGCGACACCGTGCAGGAAGGCGGGGGCGTCGGCCGCGCGGGCCGGGAGGGCGGCGGCGAGCGGGGCGGCCAGGACGGCGGTGGCGGCCGCCGCCTTGACCACCGTACGGCGACGCGGGTTGAGGGCGTCGAGAGGCTCGGACGATCTGTATCGACTGGTCACGGGCCATCAGGTTACTGATCGGTACGGACGAGAGCGGGCGAACTCGCAAAAGTTCGCCCGCTCTTTGCCGGGAGGTCGCGATCAGCCCTTGAGGGCCGCGTCCAGCGCCGTGGTGAAGTCGGCGACCGTCATCGGCGCGCTCTTGCCGTCGGAGCCGGTCAGCGTCTTGCCGTCCATCTTCAGGGTGGGGGTGCCGCTGACGCCGTCCTTGTTGAACTTGTCGGACATGTCCAGGGCCCACTTGTCGTAGGTGCCGTTCTTCACGGCGTCCTGGAAGGTCTTGTTGTCCTTCAGTGCGGGGACGGTCTGCGCGATCTTGATGAGGTAGGAGTCGTCCTTGAACTTGTCGGGGCCGGTCTCCTCGGGGTGCCACTTCGTGGAGTACATCGCGGTCTTGTACTCCAGGAACGCCTCGGGGCTGACGTTCAGCGCCGCGCCCAGGGCGCTCAGGCCGTTCTTGGAGCCCTCGCCGCCGAGGTTGCCGTCGAGGAAGGAGGCGCCGACGAACTGGATCTTGAACTTGCCCTCGTCGAAGTCCTTCTTCACGGTCGAGCCGACGGTCTGCTCGAACTGGGCGCAGACCGGGCAGCGCGGGTCCTCGTACATGACCAGCGTCTTCTTGGCGGTGCTCTTGCCCATGACGACCGTGGTGCCGTTGGTGCCCGAGGTGTTGGCCGGCTTGACGAGCTTGTCGCTCTTGGCCTCTTCCCAGTAGCTGGGCTTGTTGCCCTGGACGACCGCGTAGCTGATGCCGCCGGCTATCGCCAGGACGCCGACTATGGAGCAGACGACGATGATCTGCCGCTTCACCTTGTCGCGCTTGGCCTGGCGCTCGCGCTCCTGCCGCAGCCGCTCACGGGCGGCGGTCTTCGCGGCCTGGCTGTTCCGCTTGCTCATTTCGTTGTTCTCCATCAGGGGACGCGCACAGCTGGTGTGCGGGGGATACGTAGGTCGGGACTGGTGGTGCTCGGATGCTGTCCGGTTCAGAGGGCAGCGACCGAGCACGGCGGTCCACGCCGTCCCAGGGAGTGCACGAGGATCTCGTCGAGTACGACGGCCGTACGGCGGCCCGGGCGCACCGGGCGGCCCGGCTCCGGCGCCGACCGCACGGTCAGCGAGGCCGCCGCGAGGAGCAGCGGCCGGAACGTCGTGGCGGCCACGGCCCGCAGCAGCTGGGCCAGCGCCCGCTCGCCGCGGCGCAGCCAGGCGGCCGCCAGCAGACCCACACCGATGTGCGCGCCCAGCAGCAGCCAGGCGGTGGCCGGGTCGGCGTGGGCCAGCAGACCGCCGAGCCGCTCCGGGTCGGTGCCGGTCATCCGGGCCAGCGGCGAGCCGACACTGGTGCCGTCGCCGCAGAACACGTCCCAGCCGACCGAGCGCAGCGGGCCCGTGACCGGGCCGCCCGCGGCGCCGTAGCAGACGTGCTGGCCGGTGGTGAAGACGGTGTCGGCGGCCAGCTCCAGCGGGATCAGCACGGCGGCGATCCGGCCGAAGCCGCGCTCCCGGCCGGCCAGCGCGAACGCGAGCGCGAACACGGCGGCGGCGACGGCCGCCACCGTGTTCAGCGGCAGGGGAGCCCGGGACAGCAGGACGTGCGACGCGGTGCTGAGCGTCACGACGAGTGCCGTGAACAGCGCCGCGCGGAGCGCTCGTAGCTGGGTCCCGGATATGTCCATAGCGTGGAGAGTGTGTCACGCGGGCCTGTAAGGGACCCCTAAAGGGTCACTGTGAACGGCCCGTCGTTATCGACTGGTCACAGACCGGGGATCCGGCCGTTGCGGAACAGGTCCACGAAGGTCTGGTGGTCGGCACGCGCGCGTGCGCCGTAGCTGTGCGCGAAGTCGACCAGGAGGCCCGCGAAGCCGTCCTCGTCGGCCGCGATGGCCGCGTCGATGGCCCGCTCGGTCGAGAAGGGCACCAGGGACTCGCCGGACTGGTCGTCCGCCGCCCCGTGCATGGTGGCCGTGGCCCGGCCGAGGTCGGCGACGACCGCCGCGATCTCTTCCGGGTCGTCGATGTCGCTCCAGTCCAGATCCACGGCGTACGGCGAGATCTCGGCGACCAGCTGGCCCGCCCCGCCCAGCTCGGTCCAGCCCAGCCACGGGTCGGCGTGCTGCTGGAGGGCGCGCTGGGAGATCACCGTGCGGTGACCCTCGTGCTGGAAGTAGTCCCGGATCGCCGGGTCGGTGATGTGCCGGGAGACGGCCGGGGTCTGGGCCTGCTTGATGTAGATCACGACGTCGTTCTCCAGGGCGTCGCTGTGGCCCTCCAGGAGGATGTTGTACGACGGCAGCCCCGCCGAGCCGATGCCGATGCCCCGGCGGCCGACCACGTCCTTGACGCGGTAGGAGTCCGGACGGGCCAGGGAGGTCTCCGGCAGCGTCTCCAGATAGCCGTCGAAGGCCGCGAGCACCTTGTAGCGGGTCGCCGCGTCCAGCTCGATCGAACCGCCGCCGCCCGCGAACCGGCGCTCGAAGTCACGGATCTCCGTCATCGACTCCAGGAGCCCGAAGCGGGTCAGGGAGCGCGCGTCGCGCAGCGCGTCCAGGAGCGGGCCCTCGGCGGTGTCCAGCGTGAACGGCGGCACCTCGTCGCTCTTGGCGCCGGTCGCCAGGGCGTGGATGCGCTCGCGGTACGCGCCCGCGTACACCCGCACCAGCTCGCTGATCTGGTCGTCGCCGAGCGCCTTCGCGTACCCGATCAGCGCGATGGAGGCGGCGAAGCGCTTGAGGTCCCAGGTGAAGGGGCCGACGTAGGCCTCGTCGAAGTCGTTGACGTTGAAGATCAGCCGGCCGTTGGAGTCCATGTACGTGCCGAAGTTCTCCGCGTGCAGGTCGCCGTGGATCCACACGCGCGAGGTGCGCTCGTCCAGGTACGGGCCACCTCGCTTCTCGGCGTCCAGGTCGTGGTAGAAGAGCGCGGCCGTACCCCGGTAGAACGCGAACGCCGAGGCCGCCATCTTGCGGAACTTCACCCGGAACGCTGCCGGGTCGGCGGCCAGGAGCTCGCCGAAGGCGGTGTCGAAGACAGCGAGGATCTCCTCGCCGCGGTGCTCGTCGTTGAGCTGCGGAACCGACATCGCGGGGTGCCTCCTGGTGCATGTGTACGACAGCGTTTCTGTCGTCTCTCCAACGGGCGGGCCCGGATGAAAGTGCCCGCGACCCTCGTTGTGAAGGTACGCGGGGCGACCCTCTGAGTGTCAGTGCCGAGGCATAGACTTCCGAGCTGTCCCCCGAACTGTCCGCCCGCCTGTCGCCGAGTGTTTTCCATGGAGGCCACGCCGTGTCAAAGCCGCCGTTCACGCACCTGCACGTCCACACCCAGTACTCCCTGCTGGACGGTGCCGCGCGGCTCAAGGACATGTTCAACGCGTGCAACGAGATGGGCATGACCCATATCGCCATGTCCGACCACGGCAACCTCCACGGGGCGTACGACTTCTTCCATACGGCGAAGAAGGCCGGGGTCACCCCGATCATCGGGATCGAGGCGTACGTCGCCCCCGAGTCCCGGCGCAACAAGCGCAAGATCCAGTGGGGCCAGCCGCACCAGAAGCGGGACGACGTCTCCGGTTCCGGTGGTTACACCCACAAGACGATGTGGGCCGTGAACTCGACCGGCCTGCACAACCTCTTCAAGCTCTCCTCGGACGCCTACGCCGAGGGCTGGCTCCAGAAGTGGCCCCGGATGGACAAGGAGACGATCTCCCAGTGGTCCGAGGGGATCGTCGCCTCCACCGGCTGCCCCTCCGGCGAGCTCCAGACCCGGCTCCGGCTCGGCCAGTACGACGAGGCCCTGAAGGCCGCCTCCGAGTACCAGGACATCTTCGGCAAGGACCGCTACTTCCTGGAGCTGATGGACCACGGCATCGAGATCGAGCACCGGGTCCGCGACGGCCTCCTGGAGATCGGCAAGAAGCTCGGCATCCCGCCGCTGGTCACCAACGACTCGCACTACACGTACGCGCACGAGGCGACCGCCCACGACGCCCTGCTGTGCATCCAGACCGGCAAGAACCTCTCCGACCCGGACCGCTTCAAGTTCGACGGCACCGGCTACTACCTGAAGTCCACGGACGAGATGTACGCCGTCGACTCCTCGGACGCCTGGCAGGAGGGCTGCGCCAACACCCTCCTGGTCGCCGAGATGGTCGACACCACCGGCATGTTCGTCGAGAAGAACCTCATGCCGAAGTTCGACATCCCCGAGGGCTACACCGAGGTCTCCTGGTTCCGCGAGGAGACCATGCGCGGCATGCACCGCCGCTTCCCCGGTGGCATCCCGGACGACCGCATGAAGCAGGTCGAGTACGAGATGGACACCATCATCTCGATGGGCTTCCCGGGCTACTTCCTCGTCGTCGCCGACTTCATCATGTGGGCCAAGAAGCAGGGCATCGCGGTCGGTCCGGGCCGAGGCTCCGCGGCCGGTTCGATCGTCGCGTACGCCATGGGCATCACCGACCTCGACCCGATCCCGCACGGCCTGATCTTCGAGCGGTTCCTCAACCCCGAGCGCATCTCGATGCCCGATGTCGACATCGACTTCGACGAGCGCCGGCGCGTCGAGGTGATCCGGTACGTGACGGAGAAGTACGGCTCCGACAAGGTCGCCATGATCGGCACCTACGGCAAGATCAAGGCCAAGAACGCGATCAAGGACTCCGCGCGCGTGCTGGGCTACCCGTACGCGATGGGCGACCGCCTCACCAAGGCGATGCCCGCCGACGTCCTCGGCAAGGGCATCGACCTCGACGGCATCACCAACCCCTCGCACCCGCGCTACGGCGAGGCGGGCGAGATCCGCGGGATGTACGAGAACGAACCGGACGTCAAGAAGGTCATCGACACCGCCAAGGGCGTCGAGGGCCTGGTCCGGCAGATGGGTGTGCACGCGGCCGGCGTGATCATGTCCAGCGAGCCCATCGTCGACCACGCCCCGATCTGGGTGCGGCACACCGACGGCGTCACCATCACGCAGTGGGACTACCCGCAGTGCGAGTCGCTCGGCCTGCTGAAGATGGACTTCCTCGGCCTGCGCAACCTGACGATCATGGACGACGCCGTCAAGATGGTGAAGTCCAACAAGGGCGTCGACCTCGACCTGCTGGCCCTGCCGCTCGACGACCCGAAGACCTTCGAACTCCTCCAGCGCGGTGAGACCCTGGGCGTCTTCCAGTTCGACGGCGGCCCCATGCGTTCGCTGCTGCGCCTGATGAAGCCCGACAACTTCGAAGACATCTCCGCCGTCTCGGCGCTCTACCGTCCGGGCCCGATGGGCATGGACTCGCACACCAACTACGCGTTGCGCAAGAACAAGCTCCAGGAGATCACCCCGATCCACAAGGAGCTGGAGGAGCCGCTCGAAGAGGTCCTCGCGGTCACCTACGGCCTGATCGTCTACCAGGAGCAGGTGCAGAAGGCCGCCCAGATCATCGCCGGCTACTCGCTCGGCGAGGCCGACATCCTGCGCCGGGTGATGGGCAAGAAGAAGCCCGACGAACTCGCCAAGAACTTCGTCCTCTTCCAGGCCGGCGCGCAGAACAAGGGCTTCAGCGACGAGGCGATCCAGGCCCTGTGGGACGTGCTGGTCCCGTTCGCCGGCTACGCGTTCAACAAGGCGCACTCCGCCGCGTACGGCCTGGTCTCGTACTGGACCGCCTACCTCAAGGCGAACTACCCCGCCGAGTACATGGCCGGTCTGCTCACCTCGGTCAAGGACGACAAGGACAAGTCGGCCGTCTACCTCAACGAGTGCCGGCGCATGGGCATCAAGGTGCTCCCGCCGAACGTCAACGAGTCGGTGCACAACTTCGCCGCGCAGGGCGACGACGTGATCCTCTTCGGCCTGGAGGCGGTCCGCAACGTCGGCACCAACGTGGTGGAGTCGATCATCAGGAGCCGCAAGGCCAAGGGGAAGTACGGCTCGTTCCCCGACTACCTCGACAAGGTCGAGGCGGTCGCCTGCAACAAGCGGACCACGGAATCGCTGATCAAGGCCGGTGCCTTCGACACCCTCGGGCACACCCGCAAGGGCCTCACCGCCCAGTACGAGCCGATGATCGACAACGTGGTGCAGGTCAAGCGCAAGGAGGCCGAGGGGCAGTTCGACCTCTTCGGCGGGATGGGCGAGGAGGAGAGCGACGAACCCGGCTTCGGACTCGACGTGCAGTTCACCGAGGACGAGTGGGACAAGACCTATCTGCTCGCCCAGGAGCGGGAGATGCTCGGTCTCTACGTCTCCGACCACCCGCTCTTCGGTCTGGAGCACGTGCTCTCCGACAAGGCCGACGCGGGCATCGCCCAGCTGACCGGCGGTGAGCACTCGGACGGCGCGGTCGTCACCATCGGCGGCATCATCTCGGGCCTCCAGCGCAAGATGACCAAGCAGGGCAACGCCTGGGCGATCGCCACCGTCGAGGACCTCGCCGGTTCCATCGAGTGCATGTTCTTCCCGGCGACCTACCAGCTGGTCTCGACCCAACTCGTCGAGGACGCCGTGGTGTTCGTCAAGGGCCGCCTCGACAAGCGCGAGGACGTGCCGCGGCTGGTCGCGATGGAGCTCCAGGTCCCCGACCTGTCCAACGCGGGCACCAACGCGCCGGTGATCCTCACCATCCCGGCCACCCGGGTCACCCCGCCGATGATCAGCCGCCTCGGCGAGATCCTCACCCACCACAAGGGCGAGAGCGAGGTCCGCATCAAGCTCCAGGGCCCGACGAAGACGACGATCCTGCGGCTTGACCGGCACCGGGTGAAGCCTGACCCGGCGCTCTTCGGCGACCTCAAGGTGCTGCTCGGACCGTCCTGCCTGGCGGGCTGAGCGAACAGACGGACGGAAGGGGCGCACCCGTGACCGGGTGCGCCCCTTCCGTGTACCCGGGTCTCAACAACCCTTCACACACATGTCAGTTGTGGCCGAAGCGCTTCTGCCGCCCTTTGCGGGCCATGTCACCGGGGGTCACCTGGGTGGCACGCTGTTCGGCCTGCTGCTCCATGGAGGACTGCTCGGCCTGCTGCCGCCCGCGCTCGGACTGCGGCTGCTTGCGGTCACGGTTCTTGTTCTTGGCCATGGTGATCTGCCTCCTGAGGGGGATCTAGGGGCCAGGGCCGGGACCAGATTCACATAGGCTGACAAGAGGCGCATTTCGGATAATTACCGTGTGTGACAGGGAATGTCGCCGGCCGATGCCCGGAAACGCCACGCCGAAGATCGAGTTCGGGCCGTTAACCCTCGCGTGGTCGGGCAGACTCGAAGGAAGCCCGAAGCAAACCTCCCGGAAAGAGGGTGGATCGCGTGGACCGCTGCATCGTCCTGGTGGACGCCGGGTATCTGCTGGGGGCCGCCGCCAGTCTCCTCGCCGGAGAGCCCTCACGTTCCCGCATCACCGTCGACCACGCCGCCCTCGTGCAGGGGCTGCGCGACCGTGCCGAGTCCGACACGGAACGACCCCTGCTGCGCATCTACTGGTTCGACGGCGCCCCCGACCGCGTCCCGCAGCCCGAGCACCGCAGGCTGCGCGTGATGCCCCGGGTCACCGTGCGGCTCGGCGCCCTGACCCGCAGCGACGGGCGCTGGGCCCAGAAGGGCGTGGACGCCGCCATGCACGCCGAGCTGACCGAGCTGGCCCGCAACCGCGCCTGCTCCGACGTCGTCCTGGTCACCGGCGACGGCGATCTGCTGCCGGGCATGATGGCGGCCAAGGAGCACGGGGTCGCCGTACACCTGTGGGCCGTGCAGGCCGCCGACGGGGACTACAACCAGTCCGAGGACCTGGTCGCCGAGGCGGACGAGCGGCGGGTGCTGGACCGTACGTGGATCACCAAGGCCGTACGCGCGAAGGAGCTCGGCGGGACCTGCGCGCCGCCGCCCGCGCCCCGGCCCGAGATCGCCGCGATCCTCTCGGCGCCGCTGCCCGAGTCCACGCTCGCGCCCGCTCCCGAGCGGACCGCCGAGGACGCCGAGCACGCCCCGGCGGACGCCTCGGAGAACGGCACGCAGGAGCGGGTGCCGGCGCCCAAGGGGGTGCCGACGCCCAAGGACCTCGCCGCCCTGCGGGCCCCCGGCGCGCAGCCCGCCCAGCATCCCGCGAGCGCGACCCTCAGGTGGTCCTCCGACAAGGGCTGGGTCGACCGGCCCGGAGGCGCCGCCGAGCCGCCCGAGGTCGCCTCCATGCCGACGCTCGCGCAGCTCACCACCGCCGAGCAGCGGTGGGCCGACCGGGAGGAGGACATCACCACGGTCGGCGGGGACCCCTTCGAGGTGGGGCAGGTCTTCGCGCGGCGGTGGATGGAGCGGCTGGGCGAACAGGCGCATCTGCAGAAGCTGTCCGGGATGTACCCGCGGGTCCCGCACCGGATCGACGGCGAGCTGCTCAGGTACGCGGCCCGGTTCGGGCTGCTCGCGCACAAGGACGACCAGATCGACGAGCACGACCGGTACGCGATCAGGGCCGGGTTCTGGCGCGAGATCGACGTACGGACGGCGGCGGAACACGCGCCCGCCGGTGAGTGAGTTCTGTCGCGTATTTCGGTATGAGAGCCGCCCCGGGAACGGCGTGGCGCTCCGGACCCCGTAGTCTCGTCCCTTGTGAGTACGCGCGCGGCACAGGGACTTCGGCACGGTGGTGAGGTCGTGTGCGCGGTGCGTGGGCTGACCAAGACCTATCCGGCCGTGCGCGGGCGCCGCGGGACCCCGGGGACGCCCGAGGTGCGGGCCACCGACGACGTACGCCTCGACATCCGCCGGGGTGAGATCTTCGGGCTGCTCGGGCCGAACGGCGCCGGCAAGACCACTCTCGTACGACAGCTCACCGGGCTCATGCGGCCCGACCGGGGCAGCGTCGAGATCCTCGGGCACGACATCGTGCGCCATCCGGACCGGGCCTCGCGGATCCTCGCCTACCTCGGCCAGGAGTCCACCGCCCTCGACGAGCTGACCGTCTCGCTCGCCGCCGAGACCACCGGGCGGCTGCGCGGCCTGGAGGCCGGACAGGCGCGGGCCGAGCGGGACGCCGTACTCGACGAACTGGGGCTCACGCCGATCGCCGGGCGGCCGATCAAGAAGCTGTCCGGCGGGCAGCGGCGGCTCGCGTGCTTCGCGGCGGCGCTCGTGGGGGAGCGGCCGCTGCTCGTGCTGGACGAGCCGACCACCGCGATGGACCCCGTGGCGCGGCGCGCGGTGTGGTCCGCCGTGGACCGGCGGCGGGCCGAGCATGGCGCGACCGTGCTGCTCGTCACCCACAACGTCATCGAGGCGGAGACCGTGCTGGACCGGGTCGCCGTCCTCGACCAGGGCCGGGTCATCGCCTGCGACACGCCCTCCGGGCTCAAGGAGCAGGTCGCCGGGGAGGTCCGCGTGGATCTCGTATGGCGCGAGGCGGCCCCGCTGCACGTGCCCGAGGTGGCCGCGCTCCGGGACCGGGCCGTGGCCTCCGGGCGCCGCTGGACGCTGCGGCTCGCCCCCGACGAGGCCCGCGCGGTCGTCGCCACCGTCACCGGCGGGGCCGCGTTCGCCGCCCTCGACGACTTCACGCTCGCCACGCCCAGCCTGGAGGACGTGTACCTCGCGCTGGGCGGGGCCGCGCAGCAGGGGCTGGTGAAGGCTTGAGCACTTTGAGTACGCGGACTGCCGTATCCGTACGTCACAGGGCGACCGCCGGAGCGAAGAGGAGCAGAGCCACGTGAGTGTCGTACCCGCCGAGGTGCTGCCGGGCAGTGCTCTGGCCGTCGAGGAGACGGGCCGGGACACGGCGGCCGAACTCGGTCCGCGCGCGCGGCTGTGGCCGTCGCTGGCGGCCGTGTACCGGGCGCAGCTGTCCCGGGCGAGGGTCGCGCGCATCCCGCTGCTGTTCGTGGCGACCTTCCAGTCCGTCGGGATCATGATCCTGATGCGCGGGGTCGTGGACGGCGGCGGTGAGGCGCAGTCGGTGGTCGCCGGGGCGTCCGTGCTGGTCGTGGCCTTCGTCGCGCTCAATCTGCTCGCGCAGTACTTCGGCCAGCTGCGGGCGAGCGGCGGGCTCGACCACTACGCCACGCTGCCGGTGCCGCCGGCCGCCGTGGTGCTGGGCGCCGCGGGGGCGTACGCCTCCTTCACGGTGCCCGGGACCGTGGTGACCGCCGTCTTCGGGTGTGTGCTGTTCGGGCTGCCGCTGGCGCATCTGTGGGTGCTGGTCGCGGTGATCCCGCTCGCGGGTGCCGCCCTCGCGGGGCTCGGCGCGGCCCTCGGGCTGCTCGCGCCCCGGCCCGAGCTGGCCACCCTGCTCGGGCAGCTCGGGATGTCCGCCGCGCTGCTGCTCGGGGTGCTGCCCGCCGACCGGATGCCGGAAGCGGTGCGGTTCGCGCGGGACCTGCTGCCTTCGACCTACGGTGTCGAGGCGTTCGCGCGTACCTTCGGACCGCATCCCGACTGGGCGTTCGTGCTCGGGGACCTCGCCGTGTGCGGGTGCGTGGGCGTCGTCTCGCTGGCCGTCGCCACCTGGGCCTACCGTCGGGCGGCCGTCCGGTGACGCGCCGCACAGGCGGGCCTGGCACGATGTCAGGGTGACCGCACCGTTGACGCCTCCGCCTCCGCCGCACGAACCGACTCCGCGGGATTCGTCCCCGCAGGATCCTTGGCAGGCGCCTCCTGCCGGGTACGCGGCGCCTGCTCCTGTCGCCGTCGCCGGGTACGGGCACGAGGGGCCCGGGATGCGGGTCGAGCTGCTGGAGGCCGTGGTGGTCACGGTGGTTCTCGCGGTGCTCGGGGCGCTGCTCGGAGTGTTGTGGTCGTGGCTGGCTCCTCATGTGCCGCTCGTCGGGGACGTGGACGGGCAGGGGAGCTGGGTCGTCTATCTCAAGGACACCGAGGGGGAGCAGGCGGTGGGGGTGGACGGGACGTTCACTCTGCTGGCGCTGGCGTTCGGTTTTGTGACCGCGCTCGTGGTGTTCGTCTGGCGGCGGCGGGGTGGGGTGCCGTTGGTGGTGGGGCTGGCTGTCGGGGGGCTGCTCGGGTCGTTGCTCGCCTGGCGGGTGGGGATGTGGTTGGGGCCGTCGTCGGATGTGCTGGCCCATGCGAAGTCCGTGGGCAAGGGGGTCACGTTCTCCGCGCCGCTGAAGTTGGGGGCGAAGGGGGCGTTGCTTGCCTGGTCGTTGGCCGGGCTGGTGGTTCATCTGGGGCTCACGGCGTTGTTCGGGCCGCGGGATCCTGAGCCGGTCTACGGGGTGGGTGTGGGGCAGGACGGGTTCGGGGCGCCTGTGCAGTAGGGGCGTTTCTTCGCCCCCGCCGCCCCTACCCGTCCCATCCCCAGGGGCTGCCGCCCCTTCGACCCCGCTCCTGGGGGCTGCGCCCCCAGACCCCGCTTCGGCCCTGAAGGGGCCTTGTCCTCAAACGCCGGACGGGCTGGAGTGCCTGGGCCGGTGTGCCAGGGGTGGAGCCCCCTCGGGTGGGCGGGGGCTCGGGATGGAAATCGGTCGCGGCCTCGGGCGCCGGATGGGCTGGAAGTGCCGGGGCCGGTGTTCCAGGGGTTGGAGCGTCCGTCAGTCGTCCTCAAGCACACCGGTAGAGCTCCCCCGTCCCTCGACGAGGGAGCCGGTGTTGCTGGTGGGGTTGTCAGGCCGGGCGCCTGCCGTGGTTGGAGCGGCCCTTCTTGGTGCGCCATTTGCGTTTTCTGGTTTTCTTCGACATGCCTTCTCTCATTAACCGAGGAAGGGGATGCCGTCGAGGGGTCAGGCGCGGGCGATCGGGGCCAGGGTCGCGTTCGTGAGGGTGGTCAGGGACGTCGGGGAGAGTTCCACCTCCAGACCACGGCGGCCGGCCGAGACGCAGATCGTCTCGTGGCCGGCGGCGGAGGCGTCCAGGACCGTGGGGAGCTTCTTGCGCTGGCCCAGGGGGGAGATGCCGCCTCGGACGTAGCCGGTGGTGCGTTCGGCGAGGGTCGGGTCGGCCATGGTGGCTCGCTTGGCGGAGAGGGCGGTCGCCAGGGCCTTCAGGTCCAGGGAGCCCGCCACCGGGACCACCGCCACCGCCAGGGCGCCGTCCACCTCCGCCACCAGGGTCTTGAAGACGCGGTCCGGGGAGACTCCCATCGCCTCGGCCGCCTCCTCGCCGTAGGACGGGTGGGACGGGTCGTGGTCGTAGGCGTGGACCGTGTACGACACTCCCGCGGCCGTCAGGGCCACCGTGGCCGGTGTTCCGCCGGACTGCTGCCTGGACTTCTTGGCCATGGCTCCTTGTTTTCTTTGCGTCTTCGCTGCGCGCTCATGCCGCCGCCCCGCCCGGAACAGTGCCCGGGCGGGGCGGCGATGTCCAGTCACGCCAAGCTCAGCAGTCGGCCTTCGGCGTCTCGAACGTCCCCTGGCCGTCGACCTTGAGCAGTCCGACGTACGGCCTGCACGGGTAGGAGATGTTCCAGGTGCTGTTGGCCCGCTCGTGGGCGCTGATGGTCTTCTTCGCGCCGTATGTCGTACCGGCGCTGCTGCGGAAGCCGAGGTGCGCCGTGATGGTGCCGCCGCCGTCCTTGTTGTAGAAGACCTCGATGCGGCTCGGCGAGGTGTTGAGCGAGATGCAGAGCGTGCCGTTGCTCAGCTTCGTGCATTCGACGCGGTTCCCGTCGGCGTGGGCCGGGGCCATCATCAGCGCGGAGCTGACGGCCACACCGGCGGTCACCGTGAGGATGTTGCGCAGCCTGATCAAGTTGAATCCCCTCGTACTTGATGGTCATGGCCATGGTCAATTGGCCGTTGGCGATCATAGGCACGCTGATCTTCGATTGCCAGCTCTTTAATCGGACTGGCGTTCAGTTCAGGCTCGTCGGACCGCGCGTCAGCTCCGCCGCCGGCAACGACGGAAGGCTGCGGATGATCGCCGTCTCCGCGCGCAGCAGTTTCAGCTCGTCGCGGAGCCGGGACGCGGTGTCGGGGGCCTGGAGCAGGCGCTGCTTCGCCGGGACGTCCAGCATCATCGCCGCCGCCACCAGGTAGGAGACGACCGACGGCTCGTCGGGGAGGTCGGTGCCGGAGGAGAGGGAGCGTTCCCGCGCCCCCGCCAGGCGCTTCTGGTACTGCCGGAAGGCCCTCAGCACCCCTTCCGCGAGCGCCCCGGACTCGTCGCCCGGCTCTTCCGGCAGCTCCTCCAGTTCGGCCGTCAGGAACGGGCCCGAGGCGTCGACCGACAGCAGCCGCACCCGGGTCGTGCCCGTCGCCAGGACCTCGAAGGTGCCGTCGGCACGCTCCCGTACCGTCGCCGCGTCGGCGACACAGCCGACCGCGTGGAACGCCTTGAGCGGTTCCTCGCCGAACCCGGCCGCCGGGCCGCGCTCGGGCGAGGCCGTCCGGTCCGGCATCCCGGGGGCGCTGGGCGCCACCTCGTGGCCGTCGCGGATTGCCACGACGGCGAAGCGGCGCGGTTCCTCCTCGGGGGTCTTCAGCAGCTCGCGCATCATGGCGCGATAGCGCTCCTCGAAGACGTTGAGAGGAAGCACGAGCCCCGGGAACAGCACCGAGTTCAGGGGGAAGAGCGGGAGTCGCACGGTGGTCACGGCGCCAAAGCCTAATGGCCCCCGGAGCGGACACGTCCCGCGTGCTCGCTCCGCGGATGGATCAGCGCACGCCGCCGGACCTCCTCGCGGACCTCCAGGAACCGGCCGAGCGGGTCGTCGGACTCCCGGCTCCACGGGAACGAGGTCGCGTACGGGCCGATCAGGCGCAGCTCTTCCAGGGCGTCCGTCCAGCGGTCGAGGCGTACCAGGACGTACACCAGCTTGTTGCGGATCTCGGCGGGCCAGGCGTCGGCCGCCGGGAAGCCGGCCGAGAGCTCGATCGCCCGGTCGGCCGCCGCGTCCAGCCGCGCGCGGGGCACCACGGGCCCGCCGCCGTCGGTGAGACAGGCGAGGGCCGCCCGCGCGGGCAGCGCCTGGACGAGGGAGCCGGGCGGGGCGTCCTGCGCGGCCCGTTCGGCGAAGTCGAGGCACTCGCGGTGCGAGCCGCGCCAGGACTCGGTGAGATAGCGCAGGGCGGCCACATGGCAGCCGTAGTGCAGCGGGGCGCGCCGGACGGCCGCCTCCCACAGCTCACCGAAGTAGACGTGCCCGGCCCGCGAGCCGCGTGCGTGGTCCAGCGCCAGGCGCCATGGCACCGGGTCGCGGTCGTCACCGCGCGCGGCGGCCGTGATCAGCGGGCTCACCTCGCGCAGCAGCTCCGCGCGGGCCGGTGAGCCCCAGGCGCGGTCCACCGCGAGCTGGGCGCCCAGCAGCAGCTGGTCCGGGTCGTACGGGGCCTCGGCGCGCCAGCTGTCGTACCACTCGGGGCGCGAGCGGGCGAAGGCGGACAGCCGCCGCACGTACCGGTCGCGCAGCTCCCAGGCGGCGTTCTCGCGGCTCGCGGCGAGCAGCTCGGCCGCCCGCCCGTACCCGCCCTGCCCGGCCGCGACCAGCGCGGGTCCGAGCCGGTCGTCGGGCGCGTCGAGAAGCACCTCGTCGTCGGCGGGCAGTCCGCCGGTGAGGTACACGGGCATCCGTGACGCGCGGATGAAGGGGGGCAGCAGAGCCATGGTGTCGACCATTGAAAGACCGCTGGTCAATGCTGCGCCAGTGCGAACGTGCAACTTGTAGAAAGTTGTACGCCCGTCGGTCAAGGGAAGTTAAAAAGGTGACCGTTGATCAACTTCTGTCACGGAGGCCCCGCTAGTTGCGCCGCAGCAGCCTCGTGGCGCCCGCTGCCACCGTCGTGGCCAGGATCCAGCCCGCCAGGATCATCGCGGCCGCCAGCCACTGCCAGCCGCCGCGCAGCTGCCAGAAGCCGACCTGGCCCAGGTCGATGACCGGAAGCAGCAAGTCCAGGGCGAACAGGGCCGGGTTCCACGTCGGATGCTCGGTGCCCTTGACCGGTGGATGGCTCGCGTGTGCGAACGCCAGCGAGCCCGCCGCCCACAGCACCGCCATCCATACGGCGGCCCGGCCCGGCCGGTACCCGTAGGCGACCGTCCAGTCCTGCACGTACCCCCACAGCTTGGCGGCCAGGGGCAGACTCTCGCGGTGCCGGCGCTGCTTGGCGAGCAGCACCTCGCGCGCGTCCTCGTCCTCACCGCCGGCCCGCAGCACCGCGGCGAGCCGTTCGTACGGCTCCGGGTTGTACTCGGCGGTCGCCGCCGCCACCCACTCCAGCCGCTCGGCCAGCGGGAAGGGCCCATGCGGAACGAGGCTCTCGTAGGCGAAGCCGCCCATGTGCAGATTGCCGGGGTCCGGCCAGGCGCTCGCCCGGTCCACGAGGTTGCCGACCCGCGCCCCCGAAAGGACGACCTTGCCGCGCTGCGGCTTCTCGCCCAGGAAGCGCAGTTCCGGCGCCTGGACGCGGCGCAGCGACAGCTCCTGCTCGTCGGTGAAGGTGAACCGGGCCCGCTCCAGGTCGAGGGCGTCCCCGAACCTGCCGTCGTCCAGCCGGATCCCGCCCTGGCACTCGAAACGCTGGATACGCGTCCCGCGCGCGGGGGTCGCCCCGCTCAGCATGGAGGCGCCGACGCCCGCCGGAGTCAGGTACAGCGTGCGCTCGACGGTCAGCTGCGGGGCGTTCAGCGCGAGGCGGCCGTACGGGTTGGCCAGCCGGGCGCCGCGCAGGCTCAGCGAGACGCCGACGGTGGCGCTGCGCAGGCTCAGCTCGCCGTGCGACTCCAGGAGCTCGGCCTGGAGGTCCTGGCCGACGGTCATGCCGTCCGCGGCGATCGAACGGCCGCTGCGGTCGCGGTACACGATCGCCTGGTTCATCAGCAGATCCGTGCCGATGTGCGCGTCGGTCAGCCGTACGCCGTTGTGGAACCGGCACCGGGGGAGGTGCAGATCGCCCTCGGTGTGCACCCGGGCCGCCTCCAGCCTCGGCACCGAGCAGTTCACGAACCGCGCGGTGGTGAAGCGGGCCTCCGGCAGCAGGATCTCCCGCTCGAAACGGCAGCCCTTCATCTCCAGATACGGCACCACGGTGCCGCCCGCGAGATCCAGCGAGCCGCTGATCTGCACACCGGTGAGCTTCAGGGACGAGACCCGGCCCGCGAGCGCGGGCGGACCGTCCAGGAGCAGCCAGCACACGATCCGCGCGCGTACCGTCCGCTCCGGTCCCCACGGATGTCCGCCGTGCGGATCGTCCACGACGGTGTCGCCGCTGCTCAGGTCGTACACGGTGCCGTTGCGGAAGGCCTGCCACATGCCGGCCTCGGCGGCGGTCAGATCGTCCGGCAGGTCTCCGTCCCGGATACCGGCCCCCTCGGTCACGGTTCTTCCAGCTCCTTGCGGCTCGTCGGATTCGTACAACCGGTCATGCCCGCTCAGTAACCCCTCGAACGCCAGACGTGAAGGGGATCTTCCGGGTTGCGTATCAGCCACTGGAATGCGCGAACGGGCCCTGAGGTGGGTCTGAGAGAATTGGGAACGTGATCTCCCGAATCGATCTGCGCGGCGACGCCCTTCCTGAGGGACCCGCCCTGCGCGACCTGCTGCCCCGAGCCGACTTCGACGTTCAGGCCGCCCTGGAGAAGGTGCGTCCGATCTGCGAGGCCGTGCATCATCGGGGCGACGCGGCGCTGATCGACTTCGCCGAGAAGTTCGACGGGGTGCGGCTGGACCGGGTGCGGGTGCCCGTGGAGGCTCTCTCGCGCGCGCTGGACGAACTCGACCCCGCTGTGCGCGCGGCCCTGGAGGAGTCCATCCGCCGCGCCCGTCTCGTCCACCGCGAGCAGCGCCGCGGCACCCACACGACCCAGGTCGTGCCGGGCGGCAGCGTGACCGAGAAGTGGGTGCCCGTCGACCGGGTCGGGCTGTACGCGCCCGGCGGCCGGTCCGTCTACCCGTCCTCCGTGATCATGAACGTGGTGCCCGCGCAGGAGGCCGGCGTCGAGTCGATCGCGCTCGCCTCCCCGGCGCAGGCCGAGTTCGACGGCTTCCCGCACCCGACGATCCTCGCCGCGTGCGCGCTGCTCGGCGTCGACGAGGTGTACGCCGCCGGTGGCGCGACCGCCGTCGCGATGTTCGCCCACGGCACCGAGTCCTGCCCGCCCGCCAACATGGTCACCGGGCCCGGCAACATCTGGGTCGCCGCCGCCAAGCGCTACTTCACCGGCAAGATCGGCATCGACGCCGAGGCCGGCCCGACCGAGATCGCGGTCCTCGCGGACTCCACCGCCGACCCGGTGCACGTGGCGTCGGACCTGATCAGCCAGGCCGAGCACGACCCGCTGGCCGCCGCCGTCCTGGTCACCGACTCCGTCGAGCTGGCGGACGCGGTCGAGAAGGAGCTGGAGCCGCAGGTCGCGGCCACCAAGCACATCGAGGACCGGATCGTGCCCGCGCTGAGGGGCCGCCAGTCCGCGATCGTCCTCGTCGACGGCATCGACGAGGGGCTCAGGGTCGTCGACGCGTACGGCGCCGAGCACCTGGAGATCCAGACGGCCGACGCCGCCGCGGTGGCCGACCGGGTGCGCAACGCCGGCGCGATCTTCATCGGGCCCTGGGCGCCGGTCTCCCTCGGTGACTACGCGGCCGGGTCCAACCACGTGCTCCCGACCGGCGGTTGCGCCTGCCACTCCTCGGGCCTGTCCGTCCAGTCCTTCCTGCGCGGCATCCACATCGTCGACTACACGAAGGACGCGCTCGCCGACGTGGCGCATCACGTGGTGACGCTGGCGGAGGCGGAGGACCTGCCCGCGCACGGCGCGGCGATCAAGGCTCGGTTCGACTGGAAGGTACCCGGAAGCAAGTGACCGGCATCGACGATCTCCCTGTACGGGACGAGCTGCGCGGCAAGTCCCCCTACGGCGCGCCCCAGTTGGACGTCCCCGTACGGCTGAACACCAACGAGAACCCCTATCGGCTGCCCGAGCCGCTGGTCGAGCGCATCGCCGAGCGCGTCCGCGAGGCCGCCCGCGACCTCAACCGCTACCCGGACCGGGACGCGGTCGAGCTGCGCACCCAGCTCGCCAAGTACCTGACGGACACCTCCGGGCACGAGGTGGGCCTGGCCAACGTCTGGGCCGCCAACGGCTCCAACGAGGTCATCCAGCAGCTGCTCCAGACCTTCGGCGGACCGGGTCGTACGGCGATCGGCTTCGAGCCGTCGTACTCGATGCACGGCCTGATCGCGCGCGGGACGGGCACGGGCTGGATCTCGGGTCCCCGGAACGACGACTTCACGATCGACGTCGAGACGGCCGTGCAGGCGATCGCCTCGCAGCGGCCGGACGTCGTGTTCGTCACGACCCCGAACAACCCCACGGGCAACGCCGTCCCGCCCGAGACGGTCCTCGCGCTGTACGAGGCCGCGCAGGCGGCGAAGCCGTCCATGGTCGTGGTCGACGAGGCGTACATCGAGTTCAGCCACGGCGACTCGCTGCTGCCGCTCATCGAGGGGCGGCCGAACCTCGTCGTCTCGCGGACGATGTCGAAGGCGTTCGGGGCGGCGGGGCTGCGCCTCGGCTATCTCGCCGCGCACCCGGCGGTCGTGGACGCCGTGCAGCTCGTACGGCTGCCCTACCACCTGTCGGCCGTCACCCAGGCGACCGCGCTCGCCGCCCTGGAGCACACCGGCACGCTGCTCAAGTACGTCGAGCAGCTGAAGGCCGAGCGGGACCGGCTGGTGAGCGAGTTGCGGGCGATCGGCTTCGAGGTCGTGGAGTCGGACGCGAACTTCGTGCAGTTCGGGCGCTTCGAGGGCCCCGGCGGTTCGCACGCGGCCTGGCAGAAGATCCTCGACCAGGGCGTCCTGGTCCGGGACAACGGCATTCCGGGGTGGCTGCGGGTGTCCGCCGGAACCCCGGAGGAGAACGACGCGTTCCTCGACGCGGTACGTGAACTGAAGAAGGAGCAGAGCGCATGAGCCGCGTGGGACGCGTGGAACGAGTCACCAAGGAGACCTCGGTGCTCGTCGAGATCGATCTCGACGGCAGCGGAAAGGTCGACGTGTCGACAAGGGTCGGCTTCTACGACCACATGCTCGACCAGCTCGGCCGGCACGGTCTGTTCGACCTCACCGTGAAGACCGAGGGCGACCTGCACATCGACTCGCACCACACCATCGAGGACACCGCCCTCGCGCTCGGCGCCGCCTTCAAGCAGGCGCTCGGCGACAAGGTGGGGATCTACCGCTTCGGCAACTGCACGGTCCCGCTGGACGAGTCCCTCGCCCAGGTGACGGTGGACCTGAGCGGCCGCCCGTACCTCGTGCACACCGAGCCCGAGAAGATGGCGCCGATGATCGGCGAGTACGACACCACGATGACCCGGCACATCCTGGAGTCCTTCGTCGCCCAGGCGCAGATCGCCCTGCACGTGCACGTGCCGTACGGGCGCAACGCGCACCACATCGTGGAGTGCCAGTTCAAGGCGCTGGCCCGGGCCCTGCGCTACGCCTCCGAGCGCGACCCGCGCGCGGCCGGCATCCTCCCCTCCACGAAGGGCGCGCTGTGAACGGCCTCTCCACGATCCTGATCGTCGTCGGCCTCTTCCTGGCAGGCGGCATCTACTCCTTCGTCAAGCAGGGGATGCCGAAGCAGCTCATCGTGCTGCTCTCCGTTGGCGCCGCGATGTGCCTGGTCGCCGGTGTCATGAGGCTGGAGGTGTGGAGTTGAGCACCGCGTCCTCGAAGAAGGTCGTCGTCTTCGACTACGGCTTCGGCAACGTACGGTCCGCCGAGCGTGCCCTCGCGCGCGCGGGCGCCGAGGTCGAGATCACGCGTGACTACGACACGGCCATGAACGCCGACGGCCTGCTGGTGCCCGGCGTCGGCGCCTTCGCCGCCTGCATGCGGGGCCTCAAGGAGGCGCGCGGCGACTGGATCATCGACCGCCGGCTGTCCGGCGGGCGCCCGGTCATGGGCATCTGCGTCGGCATGCAGATCCTCTTCGCGCGCGGCATCGAGCACGGCGTGGAGAGCGAGGGCCTCGACGAGTGGCCCGGCTCGGTCGAGCCGCTGAAGGCCGACATCGTGCCCCACATGGGCTGGAACACCGTCGACGCGGCGGCCGGCTCCCAGCTGTTCGCGGGGCTCGACGCGGACGCCCGCTTCTACTTCGTGCACTCCTACGCCGTCCACGACTGGTCGCTGGAGACGCTCAACCCGTCGATGCAGGCGCCGCTCGTGACCTGGTCGACGCACGGCAAGCCCTTCGTGGCCGCCGTGGAGAACGGCGCCCTGTGGGCCACGCAGTTCCACCCCGAGAAGTCCGGCGACGCCGGTGCGCAGCTGCTGAACAACTGGATCGGAACCCTCTGATGCCCTCGAAGCTTGAACTGCTCCCCGCCGTGGACGTCCGCGACGGCCAGGCCGTCCGCCTCGTGCACGGCGAGTCCGGGACCGAGACGTCGTACGGCTCCCCGCTGGAGGCCGCCCTGTCCTGGCAGCGGTCGGGCGCCGAGTGGCTGCACCTGGTCGACCTGGACGCGGCCTTCGGCACCGGCGACAACCGGGAGCTGGTCCGCCAGGTCACCGAGGCCATGGACATCAAGGTCGAGCTGTCCGGCGGCATCCGCGACGACGCCTCCCTCGCGGCCGCCCTCGCCACCGGCTGCACCCGGGTGAACCTCGGCACCGCCGCCCTGGAGAGCCCGGAGTGGGTCGCCAAGGTCATCGCCGAGCACGGCGACAAGATCGCGGTCGGTCTCGACGTACGCGGTACGACCCTCAAGGGCCGCGGCTGGACCAGCGAGGGCGGCGACCTCTACGAGGCGCTGGAGCGGCTCGACAAGGAGGGCTGCGCGCGGTACGTCGTCACCGACATCGCGAAGGACGGCACGCTCCAGGGCCCGAACCTGGAGCTGCTGCGCAATGTGTGCGCGGCGACCGACCGCCCTGTGGTGGCCTCCGGCGGGGTGTCCTCGCTGGACGACCTGCGGGCCATCGCCGAGCTGGTGCCCCTCGGTGTCGAGGGCTCCATCGTCGGGAAGGCCCTGTACGCGAAGGCGTTCACCCTGGAAGAGGCCCTGGAGGCGGTGGCTCAGTGAGCGATCTGCGACGCGTCACGACCGGTGCGCCCTGGGAGGAGACCTTCGGGTACTCCCGCGCGGTGCAGCTGCCCAACGGCCTGGTGCTGGTCTCCGGCTGCACCTCGGTGGTGGACGGCGAGATCGTCGCGGGCGATCCGTACGAGCAGACGGTCAACTCCTTCAACGTCGCGTTCGCCGCGCTGGAGGAGCTGGGCCTCGGCCGGGACGACGTCGTACGGACGCGCCTGTACATCACCCACGCGCGGGACGTCGACGAGGTCGGACGCGCTCACAAGGAGCTGTTCGACGCCGTCCGGCCCGCCGCATCCCTGATCATCGTCTCCGGCTTCGTGGACCCCAGCCTGGTGGTCGAGGTCGAGGTGGAGGCGTTCCGAGGAGACACCGCAGCATGACCCTCGCCGTACGAGTCATCCCCTGCCTGGACGTGGACAACGGCCGGGTCGTCAAGGGCGTCAACTTCCAGAACCTGCGCGACGCGGGCGACCCCGTCGAGATGGCCAAGGTGTACGACGCCGAGGGCGCCGACGAGCTGACGTTCCTGGACATCACCGCGTCCTCGGGCAACCGCGAGACCACCTACGACGTGGTGCGCCGCACTGCCGAGCAGGTGTTCATCCCGCTCACGGTCGGCGGCGGTGTCCGTACGGCCGAGGACGTGGACAGGCTGCTGCGGGCGGGCGCGGACAAGGTGGGCGTGAACACCGCAGCCATCGCGCGTCCCGAGCTGATCAAGGAGATCGCCGAGCGGTTCGGCCGGCAGGTGCTGGTGCTGTCGGTGGACGCGCGGCGCACCGAGTCGGGGTCCTTCGAGGTCACCACCCACGGCGGCCGCAAGGGCACCGGCATCGACGCCGTCGAGTGGGCGCACCGGGCCGCCGAGCTGGGCGCGGGGGAGATCCTGCTCAACTCGATGGACGCGGACGGCACCAAGGACGGCTACGACCTGGAGATGATCGAGGCCGTCCGCAAGCACGTGACGGTCCCGCTGATCGCCTCCGGCGGCGCGGGCAGGCTCGACCACTTCCCGCCGGCCATCGGTGCCGGGGCGGACGCGGTCCTCGCGGCCTCCGTCTTCCACTTCGGTGACCTGCGGATCGGTGAGGTCAAGGAGACGCTGCGGGGGGCCGGGCACCCGGTGCGGTGAGCGGACCCGCTGAGCCCCGGTCACCCGGTGACCGGGGCTCTTTCACGGGCTGAGGGTCAGATTCCCAGTTCCTTCGCCTCGTGGAGCTTGGCGATGGCCTCCTTGTCGCCGTCCAGCTCCACCTTGGCCGCGCTCTGCCGGCCGTACAGGAACAGCAGCAGCTCCGACGGCTCACCGGTCACCGTCACGACCGGAGCGCCCCGGTGCGCGACCGCGGTCTGGCCGTCCGGGCGGCGCAGCACCAGACCGGTCGGGGCGCCGCGGCCCATCAGCCGGGCGGTGCGCTCCAGACGGGACCACAGGGTGTCCTGGAAGACCGAGTCCAGCTCGCGCGGCGTCCAGTCGGGGCGGGCCCGGCGGACGTCCTCGGTGTGGACGTAGAACTCGACCGTGTTCGACAGCTCCTCGACCTGCTTGAGCTGGAACGGCGAGAAGCGCGGCGGGCCGGTGCGGATGAGCTGGATCAGTTCTTCGTAGGGCTTCTCCGAGAACTCGGCCATCACCCGGTCCAGACGGGACGCGAGCTGCTTGATCAGCAGGCCGCCCGCCGCGTCGGGACGGCGCTCGCGCACCACCACGTGCGCCGCGAGATCGCGGGTGAGCCAGCCCTCGCAGAGGGTGGGGGCCTCCGGACCCTCGGCCTCCAACAGATCGGCGAGGAGAAGTCGTTCACGCTTGGCGAAAGTCGACATGCAGTCAGCCTACGACCGCGCGTCGGGTCCGCCCAGTGGACACCGCGCCGACCCTGTCAGTGGCGCGCGGCACAATGGCAACCATGACCAGCACGCCCCCCGCCAGCAGCCTCGACCCCGAGATCGCCGCGCGCCTCAAGCGCAGCGCCGACGGGCTCGTCCCCGCCATCGCCCAGCAGTACGACACCGGTGAGGTGCTCATGCTCGGCTGGATGGACGACGAGGCACTGCACCGCACGCTCACCACCGGCCGCTGCACCTACTGGTCGCGCAGCCGCCGGGAGTACTGGGTCAAGGGCGACACCTCCGGCCACTTCCAGTGGGTCAGGTCCGTCGCGCTCGACTGCGACGCCGACACCGTGCTGGTCAAGGTCGACCAGGTCGGCGCCGCCTGCCACACCGGAGCCCGCACCTGCTTCGACGCCGACGTCCTGCTCGACCGGGCCTCGAGCGCCGATTCAGACGTACCCGTCTCGGATCAGTAAGGTCAGCCGCCATGGACCTCGAGACCTTCCGCAAGCTGGCCACCGACCGCCGTGTCATCCCCGTCACGCGCAAGCTCCTGGCCGACGGCGACACCCCGGTCGCCCTCTACCGCAAGCTCGCCGCCGAGCGCCCCGGCACCTTCCTGCTGGAGTCCGCGGAGAACGGCCGCTCGTGGTCCCGTTACTCCTTCGTCGGCGTCCGTTCCGCGGCCACCCTCACCGCGCGCGACGGCCAGGCCCACTGGCTCGGCACCGCCCCCGTCGGCGTCCCGGTCGACGGCGACCCGCTGCGTGCCCTGCGCGCCACCATCGAGACCCTGCACACCCCGCACCAGGAGGGCCTGCCGCCCTTCACCGGCGGCATGGTCGGCTATCTCGGCTACGACATCGTCCGCCGCCTGGAGAAGATCGGCCCCGGCGAGCGCGACGACCTGAAGCTCCCCGAGCTGACCATGCTCCTGACCAGCGACCTCGCCGTCATGGACCACTGGGAGGGCTCGGTCCTGCTGATCGCCAACGCGATCAACCACAACGACCTGGACACCGGCGTCGACGAGGCCTACACCGACGCGGTGGCCCGCCTCGACGCCATGGAGGCCGACCTGTCGAGGGCGGTCGCCCAGCCCCCGGCGATCCTCCCGCCGTCCGAGCTGCCCGAGTACACCGCCCTGTGGGGCGGCCCCGACTTCCAGGCGGCCGTCGAGGACGTCAAGGAGCGCATCCGGGCCGGCGAGGCCTTCCAGGTCGTCCCCTCCCAGCGCTTCGAAACCCCCTGCACGGCAAGCGCGTTGGACGTCTACCGGGTCCTCAGGGCCACCAACCCCTCGCCGTACATGTACCTGTTCCGCTTCGACGGCTTCGACGTCGTGGGCTCGTCCCCCGAGGCCCTGGTCAAGGTCGAGGACGGACGGGCCATGGTCCACCCCATCGCCGGCACCCGCTGGCGCGGGGCGACCCCGCAGGAGGACCAGGCCCTCGCCGACGAACTGCTCGCCGACCCCAAGGAGCGCGCCGAGCACCTCATGCTCGTCGACCTGGGCCGCAACGACCTGGGCCGCGTCTGCGAGCCCGGCTCGGTCGAGGTCGTCGACTTCATGTCCGTCGAGCGGTACTCCCACGTGATGCACATCGTCTCCACGGTCACCGGCAGGGTCGCCCAGGGCCGCACCGCCTTCGACGTCCTGACGGCCTGCTTCCCGGCCGGCACCCTCTCCGGCGCGCCGAAGCCCCGCGCCATGCAGATCATCGACGAACTCGAGCCGTCCCGGCGGGGGTTGTACGGCGGCTGCGTCGGCTACCTCGACTTCGCGGGCGACTCCGACACCGCGATCGCCATCCGCACGGCCCTGCTCAGGGACGGCACGGCCTACGTCCAGGCGGGCGCCGGAGTCGTCGCCGACTCCGACCCGGTCGCCGAGGACACCGAGTGCCGGAACAAGGCCGCGGCGGTGCTCCGGGCGGTCCACACGGCGAACCGGCTCGGAAAGTAGGGCGCTTCTCACGGAACCCCGGGTGACCGTTCGCCCGGGGTTCGGGTGATAGTGGGGTACGTGACTGCTGTTCCTCACCCCCGTTCCGAAGCCGCAGGACCCGCCAGGGCCGGCCGCCTCAGTCTTGCCACAGCCCTGCTCTCCGGGGCGCTCGGCGCGGCCGTGGCGCTGCTCGCGACCCGCCAGCAATGGTCCGAGGGCACCGCGACCGTGGCCGGCGGCGCGTTTCCGCTGACCGCCAAGGGCAGTGACGTGACCGGTGTCCCGGCCGCGCTGGCCATAGTGGGCCTCGCCGCGCTGGTCGCCGTCTTCGCCGTACGCAGGGCGGGACGTCACCTGGTGGCCGCCGTGCTCGCGCTCTCCGGGGCGGGGATCGTGGTGGCCGCGCTGATCGGGGCCGGGGACTCCTCCGCGCTCGACGAACAGGCGGCGAAGGCGTCCGGCGACACCTCGGCGACGGTCTCCGCGCTCTCGCACACCGCGTGGCCCTATGTCGCCGTGGTGGGCGGTGCGTTGATTCTTGTGGCCGGGTTGCTCGCTCTTCGGTACGGGCGGTTGTGGCCCGCGATGTCGGGGCGGTACGAGCGGGACGGGGCGCCTCGGGTTCGTCGCAAGCCTGTTGTCGTGGACCCGGATCGGCCCGAGGACATCTGGAAGGCTCTCGACCGTGGGGAAGATCCGACGGGGGCCTAGCGGTCGAGTTCCGGCCGCGGGGCGGTGGGGGCTTGTCGCGCCCGAGCGGCGGTAGCCGCACATCGATACGGCCCCGCGCCCCTGAAGGGCGCGTCCAGGTGACCCCCGAATACATTGCGACCCCGCGTACGGAACAATGGGCGCGGACATCACGTACTTCAGCACCTAGGAGCAAGCAATGGCGGGCAGCAGCCACGGTCACACCCCGGCCGCCTGGACCGGTGTCACTATCGCCTTCATCGGGTTCTGTGTCGCGGGCGCCTTCATGGTGATGGCGCAGCCGGCGGGCTTCTGGGCCGGTATGGCGATCGTGGTCGTCGGCGGTGTCGTCGGCTGGATCATGAGCGCGATGGGGATGGGCATGCCCAAGGACGCCCACAAGCCGCTCGTCACCTCGCAGCCCGAGCGGGCGGAAGCCAAGAGCTGACACGCGGACGAACCTCGTGGAGGGGCGGCCCGGTGAAATCGCCGGAGCCGCCCCTCACGCGTTCGACGGAAGGGCGGGGGAGAATGCCAGACGTGAACGCCGACAGTGAGCGAGCGACGTCCCGGACCGGCCCGCTGGGACGCCTGGCCGTCCCGGGCGGGATCCTCGCGGTCGTCGCCGGGGCCTTCGCGTACGTGGGGACCGTGGACCCCAACCAGCCGGGCCACTACCCCGTCTGCCCGCTCTACCTGCTCACCGGCCTCTACTGCCCCGGCTGCGGCGGTCTGCGCAGTGCGCACGCGTTCATCCACGGCGACTTCCTGGGCGCCCTCCAGGACAACGCGATGGCCGTTGTGGGCTATCTGGGCTTCGCCGTGCTGTGGACCGTCTGGGTGGTCCGTGCGGCGCGGGGACGGCCGCTGAACCTGGGTCTCGGACCGGTGCACCTGTGGACGGCGGGGACATTGCTGCTGGTCTTCACGGTTGTCCGGAACCTGCCGTTCGGTGGCTGGCTTCATCCTTGATCAACTGGTGAACGTCCAGGTAGTGGGACCGGCGTCAACCG
Organism: Streptomyces sp. SID13726; assembly: GCF_010548375.1. Lineage (GTDB taxonomy): Bacteria > Actinomycetota > Actinomycetes > Streptomycetales > Streptomycetaceae > Streptomyces. Next base: position 378,916 of record NZ_JAAGLY010000007.1, on the reverse strand, counting down.
GATGCGAGGGCTACGCCCTCCTGCGGATACCATCGCAGTGACCACCTGTTTTCACCGGTCGCTGGAACTGTCAACCGTCTGGAAGGGGGCCGCTCGCGTGAGTGTGCTCGACGAGATCATCGACGGAGTCCGTGCCGACCTCGCGGAGCGGCAGGCGCGCGTCAGCCTCGACGAGCTCAAGGAGCGCGCGGCGAAGGCTCCCGCGGCCAAGGACGGCGTGGCCGCCCTCCGCGGCGACGGCGTCAAGGTCATCTGCGAGGTCAAGCGCTCCAGCCCCTCCAAGGGCGCGCTGGCCGCCATCGCCGACCCGGCGGGCCTGGCCGCGGACTACGAGGCGGGCGGCGCGGCCGTCATCTCCGTCCTCACCGAACAGCGCCGCTTCGGCGGCTCGCTGGCCGACCTGGAGGCCGTCCGCGCGCGCGTGGACATCCCGGTCCTGCGCAAGGACTTCATCGTCACGTCGTACCAGCTCTGGGAGGCCCGGGCCTACGGCGCCGACCTCGCGCTGCTCATCGTCGCGGCCCTGGAGCAGCCCGCCCTGGAGTCCCTGATCGAGCGTGCCGAGTCCATCGGGCTCACCCCGATCGTCGAGGTCCACGACGAGGACGAGGTCGAGCGCGCGGTGGACGCCGGCGCGAAGATCATCGGCGTCAACGCGCGTAACCTCAAGACCCTTGAGGTCGACCGCGGCACCTTCGAGCGCGTCGCCCCCGAGATCCCGGCCGGCCTGGTCAAGGTCGCCGAGTCCGGCGTCCGCGGCCCCCACGACCTCATCGCCTACGCCAACGCCGGCGCCGACGCGGTCCTGGTCGGCGAGTCCCTGGTCACGGGCAAGGACCCGAAGACGGCGGTCGCCGACCTGGTGGCGGCGGGCGAGCATCCCGCTCTCCGGCACGGCCGCGGCTGATCTCCCGCTAGGCTTGCCCCGATGAACCTCACGACGACAACCACGGACAGGTACGCCCGCCTCGCGCGCGGCTGCCGCCCCCGTGGTTGCCGCGCGCCCGCACGCAGGGTGCATGGCCGTCGGGTTCGGTATGTCATCGGAGACGAACCCGGACAGGTGAACGGGCAGCGATGGCGGGTTTTCAGGGGCGCGGGGAACTGCGCGACCAGCCACGGACGACCTGAGGCCGTCTGACCCCCTGTGCCCCCACGGCGATCAGTGTTCTTTCCACGCACTCACCGTGAGGTTTCCGCATGCCCAGCCAGTTCTTCATCCCCGACCCCGAGGGTCAAGTCCCAAGCCCCGAAGGCTACTTCGGCGACTACGGCGGCAAGTTCATCCCGGAGGCCCTCGTGGCCGCCGTAGACGAGGTCGCCGTCGAGTACGACAAGGCCAAGCACGACCCCGAGTTCGCCCGCGAACTCGACGACCTGCTGGTCCACTACACCGGCCGCCCCAGCTCCCTCACCGAGGTGCCGAGGTTCGCCGAACACGCCGGTGGCGCGAGGATCTTCCTGAAGCGGGAGGACCTCAACCACACCGGCTCCCACAAGATCAACAACGTTCTCGGCCAGGCCCTGCTCACCAAGCGCATGGGCAAGACCCGGGTGATCGCCGAGACCGGCGCCGGTCAGCACGGTGTCGCGACCGCCACCGCCTGCGCGCTGTTCGGCCTCGACTGCACGATCTACATGGGCGAGATCGACACCCAGCGCCAGGCCCTCAACGTGGCCCGGATGCGCATGCTCGGCGCCGAGGTCATCGCCGTGAAGTCCGGCAGCCGCACGCTGAAGGACGCGATCAACGAGGCGTTCCGCGACTGGGTCGCCAACGTCGACCGCACGCACTACCTCTTCGGCACGGTCGCCGGCCCGCACCCCTTCCCGGCCATGGTCCGCGACTTCCACCGCGTGATCGGCGTCGAGGCCCGCCGCCAGCTCCTGGAGCGGGCCGGCCGGCTCCCCGACGCGGCCGTCGCCTGCGTCGGCGGCGGCTCCAACGCCATCGGCCTCTTCCACGCCTTCATCCCCGACACGGACGTACGCCTCATCGGCTGCGAGCCCGCCGGGCACGGTGTGGAGACCGGCGAGCACGCGGCGACCCTGACCGCGGGCGAGCCCGGCATCCTGCACGGCTCCCGCTCCTACGTCCTCCAGGACGAGGAGGGCCAGATCACCGAGCCGTACTCCATCTCGGCCGGTCTGGACTACCCGGGCATCGGCCCCGAGCACTCCTACCTCAAGGACTCCGGCCGCGGCGAGTACCGCGCGGTCACCGACGACGCGGCCATGCAGGCCCTGCGCCTGCTGTCCCGCACCGAGGGCATCATCCCGGCCATCGAGAGCGCCCACGCGCTGGCCGGTGCGCTGGAGGTCGGCAAGGAGCTGGGCAAGGACGGGCTGATCGTCGTCAACCTGTCCGGGCGCGGCGACAAGGACATGGACACGGCCGCCCGCTACTTCGGGCTCTACGACACCGACGCGGCCGTCGCGGCGGACGAGGCCGGTACCGGCGCGGAGATCGAGGGGGACGCCAAGTGAGCGGGAACATCCAGCTGTTGAGCGACACCCTGGCCGCCGCCAAGGCGGAGGGCCGGTCCGCGCTCATCGCCTACCTCCCGGCCGGGTTCCCGACCGTGGACGGCGGCATCGAGGCGATCAAGGCCGCCTTCGACGGCGGTGCGGACGTCGTCGAGGTGGGTCTGCCGCACAGCGACCCCGTCCTCGACGGTCCCGTCATCCAGACCGCCGACGACATCGCCCTGCGCGGCGGCGTCAAGATCGCCGACGTCATGCGGACGGTGAAGGAGACCCACGCGGCCACCGGGAAGCCGGTGCTCGTGATGACCTACTGGAACCCCATCGACCGCTACGGCGTCGAGCGGTTCACCGCGGAGCTCGCGGAGGCGGGGGGCGCCGGGTGCATCCTGCCCGACCTGCCCGTGCAGGAGTCGGCGCTGTGGAGGGAGCACGCTCAGAAGCACGGTCTCGCCACCGTCTTCGTCGTGGCGCCCAGCAGCAAGGACGGGCGGCTCGCCGAGATCACCGCGGCGGGCAGCGGGTTCGTGTACGCCGCCTCGCTGATGGGCGTCACGGGCACGCGCGAGTCGGTCGGGGCGCAGGCCCAGGACCTCGTCGAGCGGACCCGGGCCGCCGGTGCCGGTACGGACCTGCCCGTCTGTGTCGGGCTCGGCGTCTCCAACGCCGGGCAGGCCGCCGAGGTGGCCGGCTTCGCCGACGGGGTGATCGTCGGCTCGGCCTTCGTCAAGCGGATGCTGGACGCGCCGGACGACAAGGCCGGCGTCGAGGCCGTCCGCGAACTCGCGGGCGAGCTGGCGAAGGGTGTGCGCCGACAGGCGTAGTTCCCCGGGCGCCTGTCATGGCACAACGGAGAATTCGGTCACTCGAACGGGTGGACCTGAGGCCGGGGAGGCGCGGTGCGCCTCCCCGGTTCGTTCTGCGGGTGTGAGCGAGAAGAACCGTGAGGGAAAGCGCACCGCCCGCGAGCGGCTGGCGGAGGAGCGCGAGAAGCAGAAGTCCGCTGAGAAGCGGCGCCGAGTGCTGATCGTGGGCGCGAGTGTCGTCTGCGTGCTGGGGCTCGCGGCGGTGATCGGCGTCGTCGTGGCGAACTCCGGCAAGGGCGACAAGGACAGCGAGGCCTCGGGCCCGGTCGTGGCGCCCTCGGGGGCCAACGGCCAGGACAGCCTCGCCATCCCGGTCGGCAAGGAGAGCGCCAAGTCCACGCTCGTCGTCTGGGAGGACTTCCGCTGCCCGGCCTGCAAGGCCTTCGAGGCGGCGTACCGGCCGACGATCCACGAGCTCACCGAGTCCGGCAAGCTCAAGGTCGAGTACCACCTGGCCACGATCATCGACGGCAACATGCGCGGCACCGGCTCCCGCAACGCGGCCAACGCCGCGGCCTGCGCCCAGGACGCCGGGAAGTTCACGGGGTACCACGACGTGCTCTACGAGAACCAGCCCGACGAAACCGACGACGCCTACGCCGAGACCAGCAAGCTCCTCGAACTGGCGAAGAAGGTCGACGGACTCGACACGGCCACCTTCCGCACCTGTGTCGAGAAGGGCACCCACAACACCTGGGTCGACAAGTCCGCGGCGGCCTTCCGTAACGGCGGGTTCTCGGGCACCCCGACCGTCCTGCTCGACGGCGCGAACATCTACCAGGACCAGACGATGACCCCGGCGAAGCTGAAGCAGCAGGTGGAGGCCGCCAACAAGGGGTGACAGCCGGTAAGGCGGCGGGCCGGCATTCACACCCGCCTGTTATGGACCCGTTGCCGGGCCGCCTGCCGTGGGCCCGGCCCGGCAGGGTAGCGTCGACCCTGCCATGGAAATTGCCTACATTCCCAGTCCGTCGCGCGGGGTGATCCACCTCGGTCCCATCCCGCTGCGTGGCTACGCGTTCTGCATCATCATCGGCGTCTTCGTAGCCGTCTGGCTCGGCAACAAGCGCTGGATCGCCCGTGGCGGGCGGGCCGGCACGGTGGCCGACATCGCGGTCTGGGCCGTGCCGTTCGGTCTGCTCGGCGGTCGCCTCTACCACGTGATCACGGACTACGAGCTGTACTTCAGCGAGGGCCGTGACTGGGTGGACGCCTTCAAGGTCTGGGAGGGCGGCCTCGGCATCTGGGGCGCGATCGCGCTCGGCGCGGTCGGCGCGTGGATCGGCTGCCGCCGCCGGGGCATCCCGCTGCCCGCCTACGCCGACGCCATCGCACCCGGTATCGCCCTCGCGCAGGCGATCGGCCGCTGGGGCAACTGGTTCAACCAGGAGCTGTACGGGCGCGAGACGGATCTCCCGTGGGCCCTGCACATCACGTCCTCCACGGACGGGCGGGTGCCGGGGTACTACCACCCGACGTTCCTGTACGAGTCGCTGTGGTGCGTCGGTGTCGCGTTCCTGGTCATCTGGGCCGACCGGCGCTTCAAGCTGGGCCACGGCCGGGCGTTCGCGCTGTACGTCGCGTCGTACTGCGTAGGCCGCTTCTGGATCGAGTACCTCCGCGTCGACGACGCCCACCACATCCTCGGCCTGCGGCTCAACAACTGGACCGCGCTGCTCGTGTTCCTGCTCGCCGTCGTCTACATGGTGGTGTCGGCGAAGAAGCGGCCCGGGCGGGAAGAGGTCGTGGAGCCGGGGGCCGACGGTGACGGTGAGGACGGTGAGGACGGCGGAAAGGCCGACTCCCAGTCCGACGCCGACGCTGACTCCGACACCGGCGCTGACACCGACTCGGACTCCGACGCGGTGAAGGCCGAGGCCAAGGACGAGACCAAGGACGAGGCCGAGTCCGCGAAGAAGACCTGACGGCCGGCTGTACGTGGACGAAGGGCGCCCCGGGATCTCCGGGGCGCCCTTCGTCGTGTCAGCTCAGCGAGGGGTGCCGGCCAGGGAGAGGGTTCTGCGGGCTGCCGCCACGACGGCCGCGTCGATGAAGGTGCCGTTCTCCAGTGCCTGGGCGCCTTCGTTCGTCGTGGCTGCCTTGATGACGGTCTCCGCCTGTTCGATCTCCTCCTCCGTGGGGCGGTACGCGCTCTCGATCACCGGGAGTTGGCGGGGGTGGATGGCGGCTCGGCCCAGGAAGCCCAGGGCGCGGCCGTGGGCGCAGCCGGCCTTCAGGCCGTCCAGGTCGCGGGTGTCCGGGTGGACCGACTGCGGTGGGGGAGGCAGGGCCGCGGCCCGGGCGGCGGCGACGACCCGGGCGCGGGACCAGTCCAGGCCGGTGTCGTGTCGTACGCCCAGGTCGGCTCGTAGGTCCGCCTCGCCGAGGGCGATGCCTCGCAGGGCGGGGTGGGCGGTGGCGATCTCGTAGGCGCGCTCGATGCCGAGGGCCGTTTCCAGGAGGGCGTACAGGGGCGGGGCGCCGCCTTCCGCCGGGGCCGCCGTCTCCGCGACGCGGGTGATCTGGGCGGGCGAGATGACCTTGGGCAGACGCAGGCCGGAGACTCCGGGCAGGGGGGCCATCGCGGTCAGGTCGGCTTGGGCGAGGGGGCCGTCGAGGGCGTTCACCCTGACGTGGACCGGGACCGGCTGGGGCTCGGTGAGGCGCTCGGCGGTGGCCTCGCGGGCGTAGGCCTTCCGGTCGGGGGCCACCGCGTCCTCCAGGTCGATCACCACGACGTCGGCGCCGGACACGAGCGCCTTGTCCACCACGTGCGGGCGGTCGCCGGGGGCGTAGAGCCAGGTGAGGGGGTGTGGGCTCACGGGGCGTCCTTCGTGCGTGGGGCGGTCAACTTGGTTTTGGTCAGGTCCGGTTCGGTGAGGGGGGCGCCGGGGGCGTAGAGCCAGGTGAGGGGGTGGGGGCTCACAGGGCGCCCTCCGTGCGCAGGGCCGTCAGGTCGGCTTCCGTCAGGCCCAGTTCGGTCAGGATCTCGTTCGTGTCGGCGCCGTGCGGGCGGCCTGCCCAGCGGATCGCGCCGGGGGTGGCGGAGAGGCGGAAGAGGACGTTCTGCATGCGCAGGGGGCCGAGTTCGGGGTCGTCGACCGTGGTGACGGTGTCGAGGGCCCGGTACTGCGGGTCGGTCATCACCTCGCGGATGTCCTGGATGGGGGCGACCGCGGCCTCCGCCTTCTCGAAGGCCGCGAGGACCTCGTCGCGGGGGCGTTCGGCGATCCAGGAGCCGACCGCCGCGTCGAGGACGTCCGCGTGTTCCGCTCGCTGCGCGCCCGACGCGAACCACGGTTCGTCGATCAGCTCCGGGCGGCCGACCAGGCGCATCACGCGTTCCGCGATCGACTGGGCCGAGGTGGAGACGGCGACCCAACTGCCGTCCGCCGTGCGGTAGGTGTTGCGCGGGGCGTTGTTGGCGGAGCGGTTGCCGGTGCGCTCCTGGACGTGGCCGAGCTGGTCGTACCAGGTCGGCTGGGGGCCGAGGACCGTCAGGATCGGTTCGATGATCGCCATGTCGACGACCTGGCCCTCGCCGGTGCGGTCGCGGGCCGCGAGCGCGGTCATGACGGCGTACGCCGTGGCCAGGCCCGCGATGGAGTCGGCGAGGCCGAAGGGCGGCAGGACCGGGGGCGCGTCCGGTTCGCCGGTGATCGCCGCGAAGCCACTCATCGCCTCGGCGAGGGTGCCGAAGCCGGGACGGCGGGAGGAGGGACCGAACTGGCCGAAGCCGGTGACCCGGGCGAGGACCAGACCGGGGTTGACGGCTTGCAGCTCCGGCCAGCCCAGGTCCCACTTCTCCAGGGTGCCGGGACGGAAGTTCTCGATGACGACGTCCGCGGTCTCGGCGAGGCGGAGGAAGGTGGTACGGCCGCCCGGCTTGGAGAGGTCGAGGGTGATCGTGTGCTTGTTGCGGCCCAGCAGCTTCCACCACAGGCCGATGCCGTCCTTCGAGGGGCCGTGGCCGCGGGAGGGGTCGGGCCGGGTCGGGTGCTCGATCTTGACGACCTCCGCGCCGAAGTCGCCGAGCATGGTGGCGGCGAGGGGGCCGGCGAAGAGGGTGGCCACGTCGAGCACGCGCAGGCCGTCGAGGGGTGTCCGGGTCATGACGTGTACCCCGCCTCGATCTCGGAGCGGTACGGCATCGAGGCCGACGCGCCCGCCCGCTGGACGGACAGGGCCGCCGCCGCGGCGGCCCAGGACATCGCCTCCCGGATCGGGCGTTCCTCCCCGAGGGCGACCGCGAGCGCGCCCACGTAGGTGTCGCCCGCGCCCGTGGAGTCCACCGCGGTGACCCGGGGCGCGGGGACGGCGAGCGGCTCGGCGTCCCGGGTCAGGTAGAGGCTGCCCGCCGCGCCCAGGGTGATCACCACACGGGGGACGCGGTCGAGGAGGGCGGCGCCCGCGGCGAACGGGTCGGCGAGGCCGGTCAGGGTGGCCGCCTCGTGCTCGTTGGGGACCAACAGGTCGGTGGCGGCGAGGAGTTCGGGCGGCAGCGGCTGGGCCGGCGCGGGCGTCAGGACCGTACGGACGCCGTGGGCGCGGGCGGCCTCGGCGCCTGCCAGGACCGCCTTCAGGGGGATCTCCAGCTGGAGGAGGAGGGCGTCGGCGGAGGCGATCAGGCCCTCGTCGCCGGGGGCGAGGTGGTCGACGGTGCCGTTGGCGCCGGGGATCACGACGATCGAGTTGCCGCCCTCGTCGTCCACGACGATGTGCGCGGTGCCGGAGGGGCCCTCGACCGTGCGGAGGTGGTCGGTGGTCACGCCGGAGTGTTCCAGGGTGGAGCGCAGCCGGGTGCCGAAGGAGTCGTTGCCGACCGCGCCGATCATCGAGACGGTGGCGCCGGCGCGGGCCGCGGCGATCGCCTGGTTGGCGCCCTTGCCGCCGGGGACCGTACGGAACTCCCGGCCGGTGACGGTCTCTCCGCGGAGCGGTGCCTTCTCGACGTAGGCGACCAGGTCCATGTTCGTGCTGCCGAGTACGGCGATGTGGGTCATGGGCTGGGGGTCTCCATGAGGTCTTTCGTGAGGTGGGCCAGGGTGTCGAAGCCGGTGCCGTCGAAGTCGGCGACGGAGGTGGCCAGGCGGTTCTTGAGCGGGGCGGTCCAGTGGACGGGGAGGTTGTCGGGGCTGCCGACGAGGAGACCGGCGATGCTTCCCGCCGTGGCGCCGTTGGAGTCGGTGTCCCAACCGCCGCTCACCGCCTTGGTGATGGAGGCGGTGAAGTCGCCGTCCGCGTGCGTGAGGGCGGCGGCGATCAGGGCGGTGTTGGGGATCGCGTGGACCCAGTGGTGGGTCTCGGCGTGGGTGGCGTGGAGTTCGTCCACGACGGTGTCGAAGTCGGTGTGCCGCTCGGCCAGTCGGACGGCGTGGGTGATCGCCTTGTGCAGGCGGGAGTTCGGGGGGATCACGGTGAGGCCGGTGCGGAGGCAGGTGTGGATGTCGGGAGTCGTCGTCGCCTCCGCGATCACGGCCGCCGTGAACATCGCCGCGTAGACGCCGTTCGCCGTGTGGGTGAGGGTGGCGTCGCGGTGGGCCTGTTCGGCCGCGGCGGCCGGGGCGCCGGGGTTGGTCCAGCCGTGGACGTCGGCGCGGATCAGGGCGCCGATCCATTCGCGGAAGGGGTTGCGGTGGCGGGCCGTTCGCGGGGGTTCCAGGCCCTGGAGGAGGTTGCGGTAGGCGATGCGTTCCGCTGTGAACGTGCGGCCTGCCGGGAGTTCGTCGAGCCAGAGCTTGGCCACGTCGGTGGTGGTGAAGTGTCTGCCGTGGCGTCGCAGCAACAGGACGTTCAGGAGGGGGTAGTTGAGGTCGTCGTCCTCCGGCATGCCGTCGATGTTCTCGGCCAGGGAGGTGGGTGCCGAGCGGCGGTTCCAGGGGTGGGCGGTGAGGAGGTCCGGGGGGACGCCTCTTGCTGTGAAGTAGGTGTTCAGGGGCCAGTTGCCGGTGGACTGGGCGAGTTGGCGGATGGCGTCGAGGGGCAGCTTCTCCACTGGTTTGCCCAGGAGGCAGCCTGCCGCTCTGCCCAGCCAGGCTGCTTCCAGGGCGGCACGGGTGGGGGCTGCCCCGGTGGGGCCGCGGTCCGCGGCTTGTGTCAGAGCGGGACAGAGTGCCTTGATCTTCGCGAGGTCGGTGGGCTCTTGGTCGGCCGATTTGCTTGGCAGGTCAGCGAGTTCGTCCAGCAGGTCTTCTGCCAGCTGCCTCAGATAGCGGGACGCCGGGTCCGGTGAGGCGCCCGCTCTCGTCGGGGCCTCCTGTCCTCCCGCCGCCCTCCATCTCGCCGCGATCGCCGAGGGCTCCCGGCCGTCCTGGGTCGCCTGGTGGAGTTCGTGGCCGAGCAGGTCCTCCGGTTGGACCCAGGTCAGTCGGAGCATCCTGGGCCTCCGAGGGCGGTGAAGGCCGACTCGTGGGCTCTGCGGCGGCGTACGTCCCGTTCGAAGATCTCCCGCGCCACGGCGGTCAGGGCCGTCGCCGGTTCCCAGAGGTCCAGACGGCTCGCCTCCGCGACCTGCTTCGACCAGTCCTCCGGGACCGGGGAGCCCAGGGCGCCCGCCATCGCGCCGGCCATGGTGGCGATCGAGTCGCAGTCCCTGCCGTAGTTCACCGCGCCGAGGACGGCGTGCCGGTAGTCGCCCCCGGCCACCAGCAACATGCCCAGGGCGATGGGGAGTTCCTCGATCGTGTGCATGCGGGAGGGGCGGCGGGCGGCGAGGGAGGGGGCGCGGTAGTCGGGGCCGACGGTGTCGTAGGGAGCGACGGCGTCCCGCAGCGGTCGTAGGGCCGATTCGAAGTCCGTGTGGTGACCGGCCACTTCGCAGACCCGCTCGATCGCCGTCCGCGTGCCGTCCTTCGCCAGCCGCAGACAGGCCGTCACGACCGAGTCCGGGGTCGCGTCCGGTTCGCACGCCGCCGCCACCGCCGCCGCCAAGACGGCCGCCGCCTCCCTGCCGTACGACGACTGGTGGGCGGCCGCGATGTCCAGGGCCTCGGTGTAGGCGGCCCTCGGATCGGCCGCGTTCACCAGGCCCACCGGGGCCATGTACATCGCCGCGCCGCAGTTGACGATGTTGCCCACGCCCGCCTCCCTCGGGTCGACATGGCCGTAGTGGAGGCGGGCGACCAGCCACTTCTCCGCGAGGAAGACGCGGTGCAGGGGGAGGGCCTCCGCCTCCAGTTCCGGGATCCAGCGTGGGTTCGTCATGAGGTCGGGGACCAGGTGGTCGGCGATCGCGTAGGCGTCGAGGTGGTCGCGGACCTCGGCGTAGACCCTGATCAGCGCGTGGGTCATCAAGGTGTCGTCGGTGACGTGGCCGTCGCCCTTGTGGTACGGCGCGATGGGGCGGGCGGTGCGCCAGGCGTCGCCGTTCCAGGGGCCGACGACGCCGTGAACGCGGCCGGCGTGGCGTTCGAGGATCTGGTCGGGGGAGTAGCCCTCGACGGGGCCGCCGAGGGCGTCGCCCACCGCCGCGCCGACGAGGGCTCCTGTGATGCGTTCCGAGAGGCTGCTTTCTTCATTTTTGGGCGTCATGCCCCGAATCATCCTCCTGGGAGGGGCGGTTGTGCGGCTTCCAGGAGTCCGGCGAGTTCCACGAGGTCCGTGCCGGTGAGACGGGGGAGGGCGCAGCCGGAGAGGGTGCGGCAGGTGTCTCGCCAGGTGGCGGGGATCGCGCCGGCGCCGCCGAGCGCGCCGGTCAACGCGCCCACCAGGGCCGGGGCCGAGTCGGCGACCCGGGAGAGACAGGCCGCCGCGGGGACCGCCTCGGCGATCCGGCCCTGCGCGGCGGTGGCGAGGGCCAGGGCCACGGGGACGGTTTCGGCGGCCGCGATGCCGTAGCTGTAGACGTGGTCGACGATCTCGTGTTCCAGGGCGGGGATCAGGGCGAAGGCGCTGTCCGCGGTGCGGGCGAGGTGCAGGGCGTGGTGGGCGTTGCGGCCGATCTCCGTCTCCTGGGGGAGTTCGGTGAGGGCGGCTGCCACACAGGCCGCCACGGGGGCGCCGGTCAGGGCGAGGGAGAGGGCCGCCGCCATCGCTCGCGCGCCGTGCACTCCGTCACCGTCCTGGGTGTAGCGGGCGTCGAACTCGGCGAGATCCGCGGCGAGTCGGGGGTCGCCGGGGTGGGCGACGGCGAGGACGCAGGCTCTGACGCAGGCCGCGTCGTCGAAGTAGTGGGGGTTGTCGTGGCCGGTGGCGGGCGGGCGCAGGCCGGTGGCGAGGTTGCCGAGTCCCGCGCGTACGGAGATGCGGGCGCGGAGGGGGATCTTCGCGGACTCGGTCTCCGGGGCGCGGTCCGTCGCCGCGGCCACTTCGGCGGCGAGGGCGTTCCAGGTGAGGTCGATGGCGGCTCTCGTACGGCGTTCTCGGGTGAGGTCGCCGAGGGCGGTGTCGTCGCCGGCCTTGAGGAGGGCCTCCGCGGTGAAGGCGGCCCATTCGGCGTCGTCGGAGGGGCCGAGGCGGAGGGGCTCGGGGGGCTGGTTGAGGGCGATGGGGACGGGGAGGGTGGTGGTGGCGTTCTGTTCGGCGAAGGTGTCCAGTTCGCGGGTGAGGCGGCGGGTCCAGTCGGGCATGCGGGCGGCTCTGTGGCGGGCGGAGGGCCAGCCGGCGGCGTCGCCTGCGGCGAGGCCCAGCAGGAGGCCTACGGTTCTGCTCGACTCGGCTGCGTCCTCGCCGTCGGCGGACGCGAGCGCGTGCGGCTCCGTCGCGAACCCCGTTGAATCGTCCCAAGGGACCGGCGGAGTCATGACGCGACCTCCGTGTCGGCACCCGCCACCAGCAACTCCGCCACGTCCAGCACATGGTGACCCGCCATCGACGGCAGGCAACTGCCCTTGACCGGGCCGATCGCCGAGGCCCAGGCCGTCGGGATCGCCGACGCCCCCCTCGTCGCGCCCGCGAGCGCGCCCGCCACCGCCGCTGTCGTGTCGGCGTCGCGGCCCATGTTGACCGCCGTGAGGACCGCCTCGCGGAAGTCGCCGTCCGCCGCCGCGTACGCCCCGAAGGCGAGGGCCACCGCCTCCGGGGCCAGGTCGGTCCAGGGGTAGCCGCCGATGACGACGGAGGAGCGGACCGCGCGTTCGCCGCGGTGGGCCACCGCCACCGCCCGTCTCAGGGACCTCGCCGTCCAGCTGTCGTCCGGGATCACCGCGAGCGCGGAGGCGACGACCGCGATGGTCGGGGCGCCCGCCATCGCCGCCGCGACTCCCGCCGCGACCGCCTGGCCGCCGTAGATGCCCTCGCCGTCATGGCTCACCGAGCCGTCGATCGCGACCAGGCGGGCCGCCTCGGCGGGGCGGCCCGCGGCGAAGACGCCGAAGGGGGCCGCGCGCATGGCCAGGCCGTCGCTCCAGGCGTGGCGGTGCTGGGCGGAGATGGGGGCCGCGAGGCCGCGGCGGAGGTTCTCCAGGGTGCCGCGCTCGCTGAAGCCGGCTCCCCGGAAGGGGCCCTCGTCGCGGTCCGCGATCCACTCGTGCCAGGCCGCCTCCACATGGGAGGGGGTGAGGGCCGAGCCGTGCCGGGCCAGGAGCAGGCCCGAGAAGATCGCGTACTCGGTGTCGTCCGTGCCGGCCGGTTCGTCGACGACGTAGCCCTCGATACGGCCCCAACGGGCGCGGATCTCCGACGGCTTCAGGTTCTCGGCCGGTGCGCCGAGGGCGTCCCCCACCGCCAGGCCCAGCAGGGCGCCGCGGGCCCGCTCACGGAGTGCGGTGGCGTCCTGGGGCGCCGGGACCGAGGGGATGCAGGCGATGGATGCCATACGCGGGCCTTTCCACTGGGACACCTTTGCGGATGTGTCCCACCATCGGCGGTTGACCTGAGCCTCCCAGCCCTCAACGTCACCCGGTCGACATCTGAGCGCACCTCTGATCGTCTGCGCATTCGAAGGTAAAGCCGCAGGTTAGCCCAGCCTTTCCTTGCTGGCGGGCGGGAATGACCCGACGTACTGTAGGCGTTGTTAAGAATTAGAACGTGTCCAAAGTTAGCTTTGGCTCAGCTTTCCTGGGGGACCGGAATGGCCGTCATCGACATCCAGGCGCCGCTGCACGAGGCGCACCGCGACAACCACACCCACCGCGATGTGAACGGCGGCTGGCTGCGCCCCGCCGTCTTCGGGGCCATGGACGGACTGGTCTCCAACCTCGCCCTGATGACCGGTGTCGCCGGCGGGGCGGCCGGGCGGAGTGTCGTCGTGGTCACCGGGCTCGTGGGGCTCGCCGCCGGCGCCTTCTCCATGGCCGCCGGTGAGTACACCTCCGTCGCCTCGCAGCGGGAGCTCGTCGAGGCCGAGCTGGACGTCGAGCGGCGCGAGCTGCGCAAGCATCCGCAGGACGAGGAGGCGGAGCTCGCCGCCCTGTACGAGGGGCGCGGGGTCGAGCCGGAGCTGGCGCGCGAGGTCGCCCGGCAGCTGTCCCGCGATCCCGAGCAGGCCCTTGAGATCCACGCACGCGAGGAGCTGGGGATCGATCCCGGCGACCTGCCCTCGCCGCTCGTCGCCGCCGTGTCGAGCTTCGGCTCCTTCGCGCTCGGCGCCTTCCTCCCCGTACTCCCGTATCTGCTCGGCGCCGGAGTGCTGTGGCCCGCCGTGCTGCTGGCGCTGCTCGGCCTGTTCGCCTGCGGTGCCGTCGTGGCCAGGGTGACCGCGCGGACCTGGTGGTACAGCGGGCTGCGGCAGCTCGCCCTGGGAGGCACGGCGGCCGGTGTGACGTACGCCCTGGGCAGCTTGTTCGGAACGGCCGTAGGATAGGGAGTCCGCTACTTATGCGTTGGGCCGCATAAGTAGCCGTTACTCGCTGGTTTCGAATGGTTAACCACTGGGCATGAGCCGTAAGCGCTGCGGGCAATGACGCTTGCGGCGCATTCGCGGGGTGGGCGACGACGCCCTCGCCGACCCCGGACCGATGGACACCGATCTGACCGATCAGTCCGGTTCGGACCACATACTTCAAGCCAGGTGTGCGACACCCCCCTCGCACCTCATGGCGTCCGCATGTTGGAACGGAATATCCAGTTTCCGAGAACCGCTCCATCATGTAACCTGCACGAAATTTTGCACTCACGCAGAGGGCCAACGTCGTCCCTCGGCAATCTGCATATGCCAGTTGACGACGACGGGAGAGCCGATGCGTACGCCGCGCCAGCCGTCCCAGCACTCCGTGGATGGCCAGAAGTGGTCCTTCATGGATGCTCGCCCTGCTGCGCAGGGTATGTACGACCCCCGCAACGAGAAGGACGCCTGTGGCGTCGGTTTCGTGGCCACCCTCACCGGCGAGGCGAGCCATGCGCTGGTCGAGCAGGCGCTCACGGTTCTGCGCAACCTGGAGCACCGCGGTGCCACCGGCTCCGAGCCCGACTCGGGTGACGGCGCGGGCATCCTGTCCCAGGTTCCGGACGCCTTCTTCCGGGAGACGGTCGGCTTCGAGCTGCCCGCGGCCGGTGCCTACGCCGTCGGTATCGCCTTCCTGCCCGAGGAGGGCACCGAGGACGCCGTCTCGAAGATCGAGACGATCGCCGGCGAAGAGGGCCTGACGGTTCTGGGGTGGCGTGAGGTTCCCGTCGCTCCCGAGCTGCTCGGCGCCACCGCCCGTTCCACGATGCCCGCCTTCCGCCAGGTCTTCGTGACCGACGGCGCATCGGAGGGCATCGACCTCGACCGCAAGGCCTTCGTGCTGCGCAAGCGCGCCGAGCGCGAGGTCGACACCTACTTCCCGTCGCTGTCCGCGCGGACGATCGTCTACAAGGGCATGCTGACCACCGGCCAGCTGGAGCCCTTCTTCCCGGACCTGTCCGACCGCCGCTTCGCCTCCGCGATCGCGCTCGTGCACTCCCGGTTCTCCACGAACACCTTCCCGTCGTGGCCGCTCGCCCACCCGTACCGGTTCGTCGCGCACAACGGTGAGATCAACACCGTCAAGGGCAACCGCAACTGGATGCGCGCCCGTGAGTCCCAGCTGGTCTCGGATCTGTTCGGGAGCGACGACAAGGCCATCGAGCGGATCTTCCCGATCTGTACGCCGGACGCCTCCGACTCGGCGTCCTTCGACGAGGTCCTCGAACTCCTGCACCTGGGCGGCCGTTCGCTGCCGCACTCCGTGCTGATGATGATCCCGGAGGCGTGGGAGAACCACGACTCCATGGACCCGGCCCGGCGCGCCTTCTACCAGTTCCACTCCACGATGATGGAGCCCTGGGACGGCCCGGCCTGTGTCACCTTCACCGACGGCCGGCAGGTCGGCGCGGTCCTCGACCGCAACGGCCTTCGCCCGGGCCGCTACTGGGTCACCGACGACGGCCTCGTCGTCCTCGGCTCCGAGGTCGGCGTCCTCGACATCGACCCCGCCAAGGTGGTCCGCAAGGGCCGTCTCCAGCCGGGCCGGATGTTCCTCGTCGACACCGTCGAGCACCGCATCATCGAGGACGACGAGATCAAGGCCGGCCTCGCCGCCGAGCAGCCGTACGCCGAGTGGCTGGAGGCCGGGGAGATCGAGCTCTCCGACCTGCCCGAGCGCGAGCACATCGTGCACACCCACGCCTCGGTCACCCGCCGCCAGCAGACCTTCGGCTACACCGAGGAAGAGCTGCGCGTCATCCTCGCGCCGATGGCCAAGGCCGGTGCCGAGCCGATCGGCTCGATGGGCACCGACTCGCCGATCGCCGCGCTCTCCTCGCGCCCGCGGCTGCTCTTCGACTACTTCACCCAGTTGTTCGCTCAGGTCACCAACCCGCCGCTGGACGCGATCCGGGAAGAGCTGGTCACCTCGCTGCGCAGCTCCCTCGGCCCCGCGAGCAACCTGCTGGAGCCGACCGCCGCCTCGTGCCGCTCGGTCACCCTGCCGTTCCCGGTGATCGACAACGACGAGCTGGCCAAGCTCATCCACATCAACGCCGACGGCGACATGCCCGGCTTCAAGGCCGCGACCCTCTCCGGCCTGTACCGGGTCTCCGGCGGCGGCGACTCCCTCGCCGCCCGCATCGAGGAGATCTGCGCCGAGGCCGACGCCGCGATCGACAACGGCGCCCGCCTGATCGTGCTGTCGGACCGCCACTCCGACGCCGAGCACGCGCCGATCCCCTCGCTGCTGCTCACCGCGGCCGTCCACCACCACCTCATCCGCACCAAGCAGCGCACCCAGGTGGGTCTGCTGGTCGAGGCCGGTGACGTCCGCGAGGTCCACCACGTCGCCCTGCTGATCGGCTTCGGCGCCGCGGCCGTGAACCCGTACCTCGCGATGGAGTCCGTCGAGGACCTGGTCCGCGCCGGCACCTTCCTCTCCGACATAGAGGCCGAGCAGGCCATCCGGAACCTGATCTACGCCCTGGGCAAGGGTGTCCTCAAGGTCATGTCGAAGATGGGCATCTCCACCGTCGCCTCCTACCGCGGCGCGCAGGTCTTCGAGGCCGTCGGTCTCGACACGGCCTTCGTCGAGAAGTACTTCAGCGGTACGGCCACCAAGATCGGCGGAGTCGGCATCGACGTCGTCGCCAAGGAGGTCGCCGCCCGGCACGCCAAGGCGTACCCCGCCTCCGGCATCGCTCCCGCGCACCGCGCGCTGGAGATAGGCGGCGAGTACCAGTGGCGCCGCGAGGGCGAGCCGCACCTGTTCGACCCGGAGACGGTCTTCCGCCTCCAGCACTCGACGCGCGCGAACAGCTACGACATCTTCAAGAAGTACACGGACCGCGTGAACGAGCAGTCCGAGCGGCTGATGACGCTCCGCGGACTCTTCGGCTTCAAGAGCGACCGGGAAGCGATCTCCGTCGACGAGGTCGAGCCGGTCTCCGAGATCGTCAAGCGCTTCTCCACCGGCGCCATGTCCTACGGCTCCATCTCGCGCGAGGCGCACGAGACCCTCGCCATCGCCATGAACCAGCTGGGCGGCAAGTCCAACACCGGTGAGGGCGGCGAGGACGCGGACCGGCTGTACGACCCGGCGCGGCGTTCGTCGATCAAGCAGGTCGCCTCCGGCCGCTTCGGCGTGACCTCCGAGTACCTGGTCAACGCGGACGACATCCAGATCAAGATGGCCCAGGGCGCCAAGCCCGGCGAGGGCGGCCAGCTGCCCGGCCACAAGGTCTACCCGTGGGTCGCCAAGACCCGGCACTCCACCCCGGGTGTCGGTCTGATCTCCCCGCCGCCGCACCACGACATCTACTCGATCGAGGACCTGGCCCAGCTGATCCACGACCTGAAGAACGCGAACCCGCAGGCGCGGATTCACGTGAAGCTGGTCTCCGAGGTCGGCGTCGGCACGGTCGCGGCCGGTGTGTCCAAGGCCCACGCGGACGTCGTGCTGATCTCGGGTCACGACGGTGGCACCGGTGCCTCGCCGCTGACCTCGCTCAAGCACGCCGGTGGGCCTTGGGAGTTGGGCCTCGCCGAGACCCAGCAGACCCTGCTGCTCAACGGCCTGCGCGACCGGATCGTCGTCCAGACCGACGGCCAGCTCAAGACCGGCCGGGACGTCGTCATCGCCGCGCTGCTCGGCGCCGAGGAGTTCGGTTTCGCGACCGCGCCGCTCGTCGTCTCCGGCTGCGTCATGATGCGCGTCTGCCACCTGGACACCTGCCCGGTCGGCATCGCCACCCAGAACCCGGTGCTGCGCGACCGGTTCTCCGGCAAGGCCGAGTACGTCGTGAACTTCTTCAAGTTCATCGCCGAGGAGGTCCGCGAGATCCTCGCCGAGCTGGGCTTCCGCTCCATCGAGGAGGCCGTCGGTCACGCCGAGTCCCTCGACGTGACCCGCGCGGTCGACCACTGGAAGGCCCAGGGCCTGGACCTGGAGCCGCTGTTCCACGTGCCCGAGCTGCCCGAGGGTGCGGTGCGCCACCAGCTGATCGCGCAGGACCACGGCCTGGAGAAGGCGCTCGACAACGAGCTCATCAAGCTCGCCGCCGACCGCCTGGCCGCCGACTCGGCGACCGACGCCCAGCCGGTCCGCGCCCAGGTCAAGGTGCGCAACATCAACCGCACGGTCGGCACCATGCTCGGCCACGAGGTGACCAAGAAGTTCGGCGGCGCGGGCCTGCCCGACGACACCGTCGACATCACCTTCACCGGCTCCGCCGGCCAGTCCTTCGGTGCCTTCCTGCCGCGCGGTGTCACGCTGCGCCTGGAGGGCGACGCCAACGACTACGTCGGCAAGGGCCTCTCCGGCGGCCGTGTGATCGTCCGTCCCGACCGGGGCGCCGACCACCTCGCCGAGTACTCGACGATCGCGGGCAACACCATCGCCTACGGCGCGACCGGCGGCGAGCTGTTCCTGCGCGGTCGTACCGGTGAGCGCTTCTGCGTCCGCAACTCCGGTGCGCTGGTGGTCTCGGAGGGCGTGGGTGACCACGGCTGCGAGTACATGACCGGCGGTCACGCCGTGGTCCTCGGCGAGACGGGCCGCAACTTCGCGGCCGGCATGTCCGGCGGTGTCGCCTACGTCATCGACCTCGACAAGGACAACGTCAACGTCGGCAACGTGGGGGCCGTGGAGGCACTCGACGACACCGACAAGCAGTGGCTGCACGACGTGGTGCGCCGCCACCAGGAGGAGACCGGGTCCACGGTCGCCGAGAAGCTCCTGGCTGAGTGGGATACCGCGGTGGACCGCTTCAGCAAGATCATCCCCAGCACGTACAAGGCAGTGCTCGCCGCCAAGGACGCCGCCGAGCAGGCGGGACTCTCCGAGTCCGAGATCACCGAGAAGATGATGGAGGCGGCGATCAATGGCTGACCCGAAGGGCTTCCTGAACCACGGCCGTGAGGTCGCCAAGTCCCGCCCCGTCGACGTACGTCTGAAGGACTGGAACGAGGTCTACGTCCCGGGCTCGCTGCTTCCGATCATCTCGAAGCAGGCGTCCCGCTGCATGGACTGCGGCATCCCGTTCTGCCACAACGGCTGTCCGCTCGGGAACCTCATCCCCGAGTGGAACGACTACGCCTATCGCGAGGACTGGGCCGCCGCGTCGGAGCGGCTGCACGCGACCAACAACTTCCCCGAGTTCACCGGGCGGTTGTGTCCGGCTCCGTGTGAGTCGGCGTGTGTGCTCGGCATCAACCAGCCGGCCGTGACCATCAAGAACGTCGAGGTCTCGATCATCGACAAGGCGTGGGACAGCGGCGACGTCGCTCCCCAGGCCCCGGAGCGCCTGTCCGGCAAGACCGTCGCGGTCATCGGCTCGGGTCCGGCCGGACTCGCCGCCGCGCAGCAGCTCACCCGGGCCGGTCACACCGTCGCCGTCTACGAGCGCGCGGACCGCGTCGGAGGTCTCCTCCGGTACGGCATCCCGGAGTTCAAGATGGAGAAGCGGCACATCAACCGCCGTATCGAGCAGATGCGCGCGGAGGGCACCCGCTTCCGTACCGGCATCGAGATCGGCCGCGACCTCAAGGCGACCGACCTCAAGAAGCGGTACGACGCGATCGTCATCGCCGCCGGCGCGACCACCGCGCGCGACCTGCCCGTCCCGGGCCGTGAGCTCAAGGGCGTCTACCAGGCGATGGAGTACCTGCCCCTGGCCAACAAGGTGCAGGAGGGCGACTACGTGACGTCCCCTGTCTCCGCCGAGGGCAAGCACGTCGTGGTCATCGGCGGTGGCGACACCGGCGCCGACTGCGTGGGCACCGCGCACCGTCAAGGGGCCGCGTCCGTCACGCAGTTGGAGATCATGCCGCAGCCCGGCGAGGACCGTGCCCCGCACCAGCCGTGGCCGACCTTCCCCATGCTGTACAAGGTCACCTCCGCGCACGAGGAGGGCGGCGAGCGGGTCTACTCCGTCTCGACGACCCACTTCGAGGGCGACGAGGACGGCAACGTCCAGTGGCTGCACCTCACCGAGGTCGAGTTCATCGAGGGCAAGCTGACCCCGAAGCCGGGCACGGAGCGCAAGATCCCCGCCCAGCTGGTCACCCTCGCCATGGGCTTCACCGGCACCGACCGCGAGAACGGCCTGGTCGAGCAGTTCGGCCTGGAGCTCGACGAGCGCGGCAACGTCGCCCGCGACGCCGACTTCCAGACCAACGTGCCCGGCGTCTTCGTCGCCGGTGACGCGGGCCGCGGCCAGTCGCTCATCGTGTGGGCCATCGCCGAGGGCCGCTCGGCCGCCCGCGGCACCGACCGCTTCCTGACCGGGGCGAGCGAACTGCCCGCGCCGATCCGGCCGACGGACCGCTCCCTGATGGTGTGATCACACCCGCATAGACGTCCCGTACAAAGGCGTACGGGCGGGTCATCTGGGGGGAAACCCCCAGACCCCCCGAGACGGCGCCCGCCCTCCACCAGTCCCCGACCGGACCGGAAGGCGGGCGCCGTCGCATGCGCTCCTACGGCACCTTGTACGTCTCCCCGTACACCTGCCACACCAGCGGCGTCCTGAGGTCCAGGTTCCCGTCGTACAGGAAGCGGCGCTGCGCGGTGTCGACGCGCGAGGTGTCGATGTCCGCCTTCCGGGTCTTCATGGCCGCCCGGCGGATGTCCAGGAAGGCGTCCAGGTAGGCCTTCTCCGAGCCGCCCTCGGCCGGGCTGTCGGCCTCCTGGAGGGCGTGTTCGCGCAGGCCGTAGAAGCTGGTGGCGTTGGTGCCCGGGCCGTGGAAGACCATGGCGTCGTAGTAGACGAACTGTCCCAGGGCGCCGAGGCCGTCGAGCTTGGCGAGGCGGACCGCCGGGTCGAAGTAGACCCGGTCGCGCTCCTGGTCCTGGGCCTTCTGGAAGGCGGGCAGCGCGGCCTCCGCCTTCCAGGCCGCGGTGAAGCCCGGGTCCAGGCCCCGGTGGGAGTCGGTGCCGTCGACCGCGCGCAGGGCGGGGAGGTAGCGGGCGAGACCGTTGCCGGGGTGGGCCTCGGTGTAGCGCTCGACGAGGGTGAGCAGGTCGTGGGTGCCGGTGCAGAAGCCGATGATGCCGGCCGTGTAGCCCTGGCCGTCGCCGATGTCCTCGACATAGCCGTAGGCGCTGCGCCAGTCCAGGGTGGAGTTCTCCGCGCTCGCCACGAGCTGCTGGGCCAGCTCCTTCTTGGCGGGGGCGGCCAGGCCCGCCGGGCGGTCCGCGACGACCTCGTCGTCCTCCGCGCTCTCGGCCCGGACCTTGGCGTCCCGCGCGCCCTTGGCGTCCTCGGCCGACTGCGAACGGTACGCGGCGGACAGGTCGGGGCCCGCCCGGCCCGCGTCGGACTCGTGGGGCGCGAGGACGTAGACCGACGCCGTGACGATCACGGGGACGGCGGCGAAGAGCAGCACTCCGGCGCGTTTCACTGGGCTCCCGTCAGTTCGGCGACCTTGGCCCAAGTAGACACCAGGAGCAGCGCCAGCAGCACGGCACAGGCACCCGCCTGGACGAGGGTCCGCCGCCCGCCCCGGGGCGCGTAGGCGTAGGCGAGGGTGACGACGGCACCGGCGAGCAGGCCGCCGAGGTGGCCCTGCCAGGAGGTCAGGCCCGCGGAGATCAGCAGCCACAGCAGCAGACCCGCCATGAACCGGTTGACCTGGGCCATGTCGGCGCCGAGCCGCCGGGCCAGCACGTAGTAGGCGGCACCGAGCCCGAAGATCGCCCCGGACGCGCCGAGCGTGGCCTCGGTGGGCGCGATCAGCAGCACCAGGACCGAACCGCCGAGCGCGGAGAGCAGATACAGCGCGAGGTACCGGACCCGGCCGAGCTGCGACTCGACCATCCGGCCGATGTTCCACAGCGACACCATGTTCATCACTATGTGCAGAATCCCGAACGTGCCCTCGGTAGGCGGCAGATGCAGGAACGCGCCGGTCAGCAGCCGGTACCACTCGCCCGCCACGACGCCCTCGGCGTGGAAGTCGGCCGGGTAGGAGGCCTGCCACACATAGTGCCCGCCGTCCGGGCCCACCAGCCCGACGCCCAGCATCTCGAACCGGTCCACCAGGGCGGGGCGCACCAACTCACCTGTGTAGGCGAGGACGTTGAGCCCGATGAGGACGTACGTCACCAGGGGCACGGCCGTGATCCGGCCGCCGAACGCGGTCCTGGCCCGCCGCACCGACCGCGACCCCTCCCGCACGCACTCCGGGCACTGGTGGCCGACAGCCGCCTCCCGCATGCAGTCCGGGCAGATGTACCGCTCGCAGCGGGTGCAGCTGACGTGGGACTCCACCTTGGTGTGGCGATAGCAGGTGGTGACGGCATACTCGGGTTCCACGGCCGGCTCCTCGGAGTGACGGGGTTGACGATCGAGCCGGTGGGGACGGCAGCGAACAAAATATCGAATGCCGGTGACGCGAGAGAGTGGAGGGGGCATGGCCGCGATCAGTCTCAGGAAGGTCGAGGAGACGGCGCCCGCGCTGGTCGACCTGTACAAGAGCGCCGGGGTGTCGCTGACGAAACACGGGCTGGACGGCCAGCGGGCCGCGGTCTACCTCGTGATCGACTACTCGGGCTCCATGAGGCCGTACTACCAGGACGGCAGCGTCCAGGCCCTCGCCGACCGGGTGCTCGGCCTGTCCGCGCACCTCGACGACGACGGCCGGGTGCCCGTGGTGTTCTTCTCCACCGACGTCGACGCCGAGACGGACATCGAACTCGCCGACCACCGGGGCCGGATCGACCGGATCGTGGCCGGTCTCGGGCACATGGGGAAGACCAGCTACCACCTGGCCATGGACGCCGTCATCGACCACTACCTCGACAGCGGCACCACGGCCCCCGCCCTCGTCGTCTTCCAGACCGACGGCGGCCCGATCAGCAGACCCGCCGCCGAACGCTATGTGTGCAAGGCCGCGAAGCTGCCCCTGTTCTGGCAGTTCATCGGCTTCGGCGACCCGGACAGCAAGCAGTTCGACTTCCTGCGCAAGCTGGACGAACTCGCCGTCCCGGACAAGCGGGTGGTGGACAACGCCGGTTTCTTCCACGCGGGCGAGGATCCCCGGACGGTCTCCGACGCCGAGTTGTACGACCGTCTCGTCGGCGAGTTCCCGAAATGGCTGGTGGCCGCGCGGGCCGAGGGGATCGTGCGGCCCTAGGCGTTGGCTTGGGCGCGGGGCCGTGCCACGCTGTGGGTGCTCCGACGGGTCCGACGGGGAGGCGGCGATCCATGGACGGCGCGCGATCGGTGAACCGACGGGCTCGCGGGGGCGGGTCCGGCAACGGCGAGTCCGGCAAGGGCGAGAAACTGGCCGACTGGGCCGACGGACGGCTCGGCCTGTACGCGCTCGCCAAGGCCAACATGCGCAAGGTCTTTCCGGACCACTGGTCGTTCATGCTGGGCGAGATCTGCCTCTACAGCTTCCTCATCCTGATCCTCACCGGCGTCTACCTCACCCTGTTCTTCGAGCCCAGCGGGGTCGAGGTCGTCTACCACGGGTCGTACGAGCCCCTCAACGGCGTGATCATGACCAGGGCGTACGAGTCCACGCTCGACATCAGCTTCGACGTGCGCGGCGGTCTGCTGATCCGGCAGATCCACCACTGGGCGGCCCTCGTCTTCGTCACCGGCATGCTCGTGCACATGATGCGGGTGTTCTTCACCGGCGCCTTCCGCAAGCCGCGCGAGCTCAACTGGGTGTTCGGCTGGACCCTGTTGTTCCTCGGCATCATCACCGGGCTGACCGGCTACAGCCTCCCGGACGACCTGCTCTCCGGCACCGGCATCCGGTTCGCCGACGGGGCGATCCTGTCGATCCCGATCGTCGGGACCTATCTGTCGTTCTTCCTGTTCGGCGGGGAGTTCCCGGGCCACGACATCATCCCGAGGCTCTTCCCGATCCATGTCCTGGTGCTGCCCGGGATCATGCTCGGCCTGGTGGTCGCCCATCTGATCCTGGTCTTCTACCACAAGCACACCCAGTACCCGGGGCCCGGCCGGGACAACAAGTCCGTGGTCGGCATGCCCTTCCTGCCGGTCTACATGGCGAAGGCGGGCGGCTTCTTCTTCCTGACCTTCGGTGTGCTGGCGCTCATGGGCGGACTCGCGCAGATCAACCCCGTGTGGGCGTTCGGCCCCTACAGCTCGCACGTCGTGACCACCGGCGCCCAGCCCGACTGGTACCTCGGCTTCTCCGAGGGGCTGATCCGGGTGATGCCGGGATGGGAGATCAACTTCTGGGGCCACACCCTGGAACCCGGCGTCTTCATCCCCTTCTCGCTCTTCCCGCTGATCCTGCTCGCCCTCGGCGTCTACCCCTTCGTCGAGGCGTGGATCACCGGTGACAAACGCGAGCACCACATCCTGGACCGGCCGCGCAACGTGCCCGTCCGCACGGGTCTCGGCGTCGCCTGGCTCAGCCTGTACGGCGTCCTCCTGATCGGCGGCGGCAACGACATCGTGGCCACGCATCTGCATCTGTCCATCAACGCGATCACCTGGTTCGTGCGGGTGTCGGTCTTCGTGGTACCGGTGCTGGCCTTCGTCGTGACGAAGCGGATCTGCATGGGGTTGCAGCGCCGGGACCGGGACAAGGTGCTGCACGGACGGGAGACCGGCACCATCAGGCGGCTCCCGCACGGGGAGTTCGTCGAGGTCCACGAACCGCTAGCGCAGGCGCAGTTGCACACCCTCACCCAGCACGAGCAGGACCCGCCGTACGAGATCGGGCCGCTCGTCGACGGCAATGGGGTGCGGCGGCCGGTCAGGCTCTCCCAGCGGATGCGGGCGGGGCTCGCGCGGGCGATGTTCGGGCCCGAGACCCGGATTCCGAAGCCGACGGTGGAGGAGTACCGGGAGGTCACGAGCGGCGACCACCACCACTGAGCACTGTCGTGCGGCACTCGTCGGGGGTGCCCCACGCGGTGCGCAGGGCGCGGGCCTTGGTGAGCCAGAGGGACAGGTCGTACTCGGCCGTGTAGCCGATCGCGCCGTGGAGTTGGAGGGCGGTGCGGGCGGTTCTGTACGCCGCCTCGCACGCTGTGAGCTTGGCGGCGGCGACGTCTTCCTCGGTCATCGTCAGGGCGGCGCCCAGGAGTAGGGGGCGGGCGAACTCCAACGCGATCTTCGCGTCGGCGAGTTGGTGTTTGACCGCCTGGAAGGAGCCTATGGGGGTGCCGAACTGGGTGCGCTGCTTTACGTGGGTGACGGTCTTGTCGAGGAGGGCGAGGCCTACGCCGAGTGCTTGGGCTGCGGTGGTGAGGCGGGCGGTCAGCAGGGCGGGGGCCAAAGGTGGGTTGGTGGCGAGGAGTTCACCGCCGTGGGGGGTGGGGGAGAGGCGGCGGGCCGGGTCCAGAGACGGGCGTGGGGGGTGGTCGGGTGGGGGAGCGAGGCGGAGTGCGCGGCTTGCCGGGTGGGTTGAGACGGTCAGCCGTAGGTCTGCCGTGTCTGCGTCCAGTGCGTACGGCCCTGTGGTCAAGGTCGCCGTCGACTCGCCCGAGGCCAGCGCGGGCAGCCAGCGCTTGGCGGGGCCGGTGTCATCCAGTGATGCGAGCAGTGTCGCCGCAGTCACCGTCTCCACCAACGGGCCCGGTACCGCGTGTCGGCCCAACTCCACGAAGGCCAGGGCGAGTTCGAGAGGGCGTGGGCCCAGTCCCTCGTAGGTCTCCGGTACCGCCAGTGCGAACACCCCCGCTTCGGCGATACGGCCCCACAGCGCCCGTCCGCTGTCGTGGTCGCCGTGGCTCCAGTCCCGTACGACGGACGGGGTGTCGGCGGCTGTGAGCATGGCGTTCAGGGAAGCGGCGAAGTCGCGCTGGCCGGTGTCGAGGAGGAAGCGCATCAGCGGCGGCCCTTCGGGAGGCCCAGCAGGCGTTCGGCGATGATGTCCCGTTGTATCTCGTTGGTGCCGGCGTAGATGGGGCCGGCGAGGGCGAAGACATAGCGCTCGGACCAGTCGGGGTCCTCCTCCTCGCCCAGGAGGTCCAACGCCGTCTCCGTGAGCGCGATGTCGTACTCGGACCAGAAGACCTTGTTGAGGCTGGACTCGGGTCCGATCGATTCCCCGTTCAGGAAGCGGGCGGCGGACGCGTAGGTGAAGAGCTGGTAGGCGCGGGCGCCGATCACCGCGTCGGCGACCCGCGCGCGGGGCTCCGGGGGGCTGCCCTGGGTGTGCCAGAGAGCGAGGAGGCGGTCCGCGGACGCCAGGAAGCGGCCCGGTGAGCGCAGCATCAGCCCGCGTTCGTTGCCCGCCGCCGACATCGCGATCCGCCAGCCCTCGCCGGGCGCGCCGATGACGTCCTCGTCCGGGACGAACACCTCGTCCAGGAAGAGCTCCGCGAACGCCGGTTTACCGTCGAGGCGGCGGATCGGGCGGACCGTGACCCCGGGGGCGCGCAGGTCGAACATCAGGTAGGTGAGGCCCTGGTGGGGCTTCGGGGTGTCCGGGTCGGTGCGGAACAGGCCGAAGGCGCGGTCCGCGAAGGCCGCCCGGGAGGACCAGGTCTTCTGGCCGCTCAGCAGCCAACCGCCCGGTGTGCGGACCCCCTTGGACCTCAACGACGCCAGGTCCGAGCCCGCCTCCGGCTCCGACCAGGCCTGCGCCCAGACCGTCTCCCCGGTCGCCATCGACGGCAGCACGCGCGCGCGTTGCTCCTCCGTGCCGTGGTCGAAGAGGGTCGGCGCGAGGAGGCTCACGCCGTTCTGGCCGACCCGCCCGGGCGCCCCGGCCGCGTAGTACTCCTCCTCGAAGGTCAGCCAGCCGATCAGCCCGGAGTCCCGGCCGCCGTACCGCGCGGGCCAGTTGACCACCGACCAGCGCTCCGCGGCGAGTTCCGCCTCCCACGCGCGGTGTGCCGTGAAGCCCTCCTCGGTCTCCAGGGAGGGCAGCGGAGAGGCGGGCACATGCGCGCGCAGCCAGGCGCGGGCCTCGGCGCGGAAGGCCTCCTCTTCCTGCGTGAACGCCAGATCCATGGCCACCCGTCCTTCCCTAACAAGTGTTTGGTAGGTTAGCGTGGCGCCATGACAGGCGTCGAGAGTCCGGTGTACGAACCGGGGCACGGGCTGCTGAAGGGACGCACCGCCGTCATCACCGCCGCGGCCGGCGCGGGCATCGGCGGGGCGACCGCGCGCCGCTTCCTGGAGGAGGGCGCGCGCGTCCTCATCAGCGACGCGCACGCGCGCCGGCTCAAGGAGTACGGCGCCGAGCTGGCCGGTGAGTTCGGGGCCGAGCGGGTCGCCGTCCTGCCCTGTGACGTGACGGACGAGACGCAGGTGCGGGCCTTGTTCGACACGGCCGTACGCGAGCACGGACGGCTGGACGTCGTCGTCAACAACGCCGGTCTCGGCGGGACCTCGACGCTCGTCGACATGACCGACGAGCAGTGGACCCGGGTCCTGGACGTGACCCTCAACGGCACCTTCCGGTGCACCCGGGCGGCCCTGCGGCTCATGAAGGACTCCCGCTCCGGTGTCATCGTCAACAACGCCTCCGTCGTCGGCTGGCGTGCCCAGGCCGGACAGGCCCACTACGCCGCCGCGAAGGCCGGGGTGATGGCGCTGACCCGGTGCGCGGCGCTGGAGGCGGCCGAGTACGGCGTCCGGGTCAACGCCGTCTCGCCGAGCCTCGCCATGCACCCGCACCTGGTGAAGGTGACCTCGGCCGACCTGCTGGAGGAACTGACCGCGCGCGAGGCCTTCGGGCGGTACGCCGAACCCTGGGAGGTGGCCAACGTCATCGTGTTCCTGGCGTCCGGCTACTCCTCGTACATGACCGGCGAGGTCGTCGCCGTCAGCAGCCAGCACGCCTAGGACGACAATGACTCCGTGCCGACCAAGAAGAAGCCCGAGGTGAGCGCCGCCGCGCCGGCCCGCCGCCGTGAACTCCTGGACACCGCAGCCGAGGTCTTCGCCGAACAGGGCTACAACGCCACGACCGTACGCAAGATCGCCGACCACGCGGGCATGCTCGCGGGCAGCCTCTACTACCACTTCGACTCCAAGGAATCGATGCTGGAGGAGATCCTGCGGACCTTCCTCGACGAGCTCTGGGACGGCTACGACACCGTCCTGGGCGCCGAGGCGGGACCCCGGGAGACGCTGGAGGCTCTGGTCACCGAGTCGTTCCGGGAGATCGACCGGCACCGCGCCGCCGTCGCGATCTACCAGAAGGAGAGCAAGCAGCTGGTGGCGCAGGAGCGGTTCGCGTTCCTCGCCGAGTCGCAGCGCAGGTTCGAGAAGGCCTGGCTGTCCACGCTGGAGCGCGGGGTCGCGGCCGAGGTGTTCCGCGCCGACCTCGACGTCCGGCTGACCTACCGGTTCGTGCGCGACACCGTGTGGGTCGCCGCGTCCTGGTACCGGCCCGGCGGACAGCACAGCCCGGAGGAGATCGCCCGGCAGTACCTGTCGATGGTGCTGGACGGGATCGCCGTACGCGAATAGCCCTTACAGGTGAGGGAGTTGCCATGGCCGAGGCCTACATCGTCGAAGCGGTCCGTACGCCCGTCGGGCGGCGCGGGGGAGGACTGAGCGAGGTCCACCCGGCCGACCTGGGCGCGCATGTGCTGCGCGCTCTGGTGGAGCGGGCCGGGGTCGATCCCGGCGCCGTCGAGGACGTGGTCTTCGGATGCCTGGACGCGGTCGGGCCGCAGGCCGGGGACATCGCCCGGACCGCGTGGCTCGCGGCCGGGCTGCCCGAGGAGGTGCCCGGGGTGACCGTGGACCGGCAGTGCGGGTCCTCGCAGCAGGCCGTGCACTTCGCCGCGCAGGGCGTGCTCTCCGGGACCCAGGATCTGGTGGTCGCCGGGGGAGTGCAGAACATGTCGATGATCCCGATCGCCTTCGCGACCCGGCAGGCCGCCGAGCCGCTCGGGCTGACCCAGGGGCCGTTCGCGGGCAGCGAGGGGTGGCAGGCGCGGTACGGGGACCGGGCGGTGAACCAGTTCGCCGGCGCCGAGATGATCGCCGGGAAGTGGGGGATCAGCAGGCAGGACCAGGAGGAGTTCGCGCTGCGGTCCCATCGGCGGGCACTGCGGGCCATCGACGAGGGGCGCTTCGAGCGGGAGACGGTGGCCTACCGCGAGGTCGCGGTCGACGAGGGGCCGCGCCGGGACACCTCCCTGGAGAAGATGGCCGGGCTGAAGCCGGTGATCGAGGGCGGCACCATCACCGCCGCCGTGTCCTCGCAGGTCTCCGACGGCGCCGCCGCCATGCTGCTCGCCTCCGAGCGGGCGGTCCGCGAACACGGCCTCACTCCACGCGCACGCGTGCACCACCTCTCGGTGCGCGGCGAGGACCCCATCCGCATGCTCACGGCACCCATCCCGGCCACCGCGCACGCCCTGAAGAAGACCGGGCTCACCATCGACGACATCGACCTCGTCGAGATCAACGAGGCCTTCGCGCCCGTGGTGCTGGCCTGGCTGAAGGAGACCGGCGCGGACCCCGAGAAGGTCAACGCCAACGGCGGTGCCATCGCCCTCGGACATCCGCTGGGGGCGACGGGCGTGAAGCTCATGACGACTCTGCTGCATGAACTGGAGCGCACGGGCGGGCGGTTCGGGTTGCAGACGATGTGCGAGGGCGGGGGACAGGCGAACGTGACGATCATCGAACGGCTCTGACGCCTCTGACGCCTCTGACGGTTCCGACGGCTCCGATGCCTCTGACGGCCGAACGGATGGACGCGGGGCCGCGCCGAGCGGCCCCGCCCCGGTCACGGCGGGGAAATGCCGCCGGACGCTCAACTCTCTTTCAGAGCAAGGTAGTTCATGACGTCCGTGGCCTGTGCCATGATCCCCTCCACCAGCCTCGCGCACGACGGCAGGTCGTCGATCACCCCGGCGACCTGTCCGGAGGCCATCACGCCGAGATCCGTACGGCCGTCCACCATCGCCGACTTGAGCAGCATGGGCGTGTTGGCGGCGAGGAGGACCTGGCTCCACGACAGATCCTTGCCGTGGCGCATCGCGAGGCCGTCGTGGGCCAGCTGCCGCCAGCTCAGGCCCGACAGCTTGCGGAAACCGGCCGCTCTCCTCAGGGCGTGCCAAAGGGCCTTCGGGCGCCCGGAGTTCTCCAGCGCGGTCACCAGGTCGGTGCGGAGCATGCGGTGGGGCAGGCCGTCCACCGCCCGGGTCACCGTCACGTCCTTCACCGTCGCCGCCAGATAGCGGGCCTTCACCGCGTCCGGCACGGTCGAGTCCGAGGTGAGCAGGAAGCGGGTGCCCATGGCCACGCCCGCCGCCCCGTACGCCAGCGCGGCGACCAGCCCCCGCCCGTCGAAGAAGCCGCCCGCCGCCACGACGGGGATGTCCACCGCGTCCACCACCTGCGGCAGCAGCACCGTCGTCGCCACGTCCCCGGTGTGCCCGCCGCCCTCCCCGCCCTGCACGATCACCGCGTCCGCACCCCAGGCGGCTACCTTCTCGGCATGCCGCCGGGCCCCCACGGACGGAACCACGACGACCCCGGCCTCCTTCAGCTCGGCGATCAGCTCGGCGGACGGCGCGAGGGCGAACGAGGCCACCCGCACCCCCTCCTCGACGATCACCCGCACCCGGTCCCCGGCGTCCGCCGCGTCCGCCCGCAGATTCACCCCGAAGGGCGCGTCGGTGCGGGACCTCACCTCCCGCACCGCGTCCCGGAGTTGGTCCAGCGTCATCGTCGCGGAGGCCAGGATGCCGAGCGCGCCCGCGTTCGCCGTGGCGGAGACCAGCCGGGGCCCCGCGACCCACCCCATCCCCGTCTGCACGATCGGATACCGGACCCCGGCCAGCCGGGTGAGCGCGGTCTCCATCAGCCGCCGACCTCCCGGGACCTGGCGTTCCCCGGATCGAGCACCTCGCGGATCAACTCCAGCTCCCGAGCGGTGGGTTCCCGCGTGCACGGCACCTCGTCCGGGACCACCAGCTCGAACCCGGTGGCCTCCGCGACCTGCTCGACGGTGACCCCGGGATGCAGCGAAGCCAGCCGCATCGACCGGTCCGGCGTCGCGAAGTCGAAGACCCCGAGGTCGGAGACGACCCGAGGGATACGGTGATACCGGGCGCTGCCCGCGTGGTCGTACCCCACCCCGCACACCATGTCGACCTTCTCCACGAACACCCGGCGCGAATGCCTCGGCACCCAGTAACTCGTCGGGTTGTTCAGGGTGTTGACCGGCGCTCCCCGCACCCCGAGCAACTGCCGCTTCGGCCGCGCCCAGTCGCCGATGCAGGAGATGTTCTGGTTGCCGTACCGGTCGATCTGGCTCGCGCCCATCATCACGTGCCGTCGCCCGCCGCTGACCAGGGCGAGGTGCTGCCGGTAGGGGAGCCAGCCCTCGACGGTGCCGTCGTCGCGGACGAGCATCGCCTCGCCGTCGGTCAGCAGGAGGTCGGGGGAGAAGGAGCGCCGGGCAAGACGGGCGCCGATGGAGGGGATCAGGCCCATCGGGCTGGCGACGATCTCACCGGCGTCGCGCCAGGCCTCGGCGCAGGCGATCACGCAGTACTCGCTCCGCGTCACGCTCATGGTGTCCTCCCCTGGAGATACCGCTCGGCGAACTCCGGCCAGGGTGTGGTCGCGTACTCCTTCTGCACGGCCTCGTCCCGGCCGTAGTCCGGGGCGCAGGACGTGAAGTGCGCGCCGTTCGGGGCCTCGACGACCCCGGTCACCGTGTGCCGCTTGACCAGCAGCGACTGGGGAGCCGCCGCCTTGGTCAACTCGGCGGTGTCGACGACCTGTTCGCACGAGACGTAGGCCGTGTCCGCCGCCTCGCAGAAGAGGTCGTCGAAGTAGGGGTCGGGGCCCAGGTACTGGCCGTTGCCCAGCCGGTCGGCGCGGTTGACGTGGACCAGGGCTGCGTCGAGCCGCAGCGCCGGCGCGGCGACGAAGGTCTCCCCGTCGTCGTACGGCGAAGTCACCGTCCGCAGGCCGGGGTTGACCCGCATCACGTCCGAGCCGATCCCGGCCCGCACGGGCAGGAACGGCAGCCGGTTCGCCGCCGCGCGCAGGCCCCACATGAACATGGCCTCGTCGATCTCCATGAGGTCGAAGTCGCCGCGCTCGCGGGCCGCCCGGTAGTGCGGTTCGAGGGGGATGGAGTCGAGGGTGACGAAGGCGGCGACCAGTTTCCGGATGCGCCCGGCGGCGGCGAGCATGCCGACGTCCGGGCCGCCGTACGAGACGATCGTCAGGTCGGTGACGTCGGACCGCAGCAGGGCCCGGACCAGGGCCATCGGCTTGCGGCGGGAGCCCCAGCCGCCGATGCCCAGGGTCATGCCGCTGGCCAGCCGGGACACCGCCTCGTCGGCGGTCATCGTCTTGTCGCTCATGCGCCCTCCCTGCCGAACCTGTCACGGACCCGGTCGGCGACCCCGCTGACGCTCGCCTCGAAGGTGAAGCCCTGCTCGAAGCGGTATCCGCGGCGGACGTCGACGGGGTCGATGCCGTTGATGGCGGACTTGGCCAGACGCAGCAGCTCGCCGTCCTTGGCGGCGATCTCGCGGGCCAACTCCAGTGCCGTGTCGAGCAGTTCGGCGCGCGGTACCACCCGCCACACCGATCCGTGCGTGTGCAGCTCGGCCGCGGTCACCGTGCGCGAGGTGTAGTACAGGGCGCGCATCAGATGCTGGGGGACCAGCCGGGACAGATGGGTGGCCGCGCCGAGCGCCCCGCGGTCCAGCTCGGGCAGCCCGAAGGTGGCGTCCTCGCTCGCCACGATCACGTCCGCGTTGCCCACCAGCCCGATCCCGCCGCCCAGACAGAACCCTTGCACGGCCGCGACGACGGGCACCTCGCACTCGTACACCGCCGCGAAGGCGTCGAAACAGCCGCGGTTGACGCCGACCAGCGCCCCCGGCCCACGCGCCTGCAACTCCTTGATGTCCACACCGGCGTTGAACCCGCGCCCCTCGGCGGCCAGCACCACGCACCGCACCGAAGGGTCGCGGCCCGCACCCCGCACGGCGTCGGCCAGCGCGAACCAGCCGTCCACCGGCAGGGCGTTCACCGGCGGGAAGTCGACCGTGACGACCGCGATCCCATCCTTTTCCGACCCGTTTTCCGGGGCCGAGGTGGAGACACCCATGGAAGCATCAGCTACCTTTCCACCAAACGTTTGTTAGGTGAGAAGGGTAGCGGCGAATGGAGCCGAACGGGAGGGTCGTGGTCGTCACCGGCGGGACGCGCGGAGTGGGCGCCGGGATCGCCCGCTCCTTCGCGGCGGCCGGCGCGGAGGTCGTCGTATGCGCGCGAAGGCCGCCCGAAGTACCGCTGCCGAAGACGGAGTTCGCGCGGCTGGACGTCCGGGACGCGGACGCCGTACGGCACTTCTTCGCCGAACTGCCGCGTCTGGACGTACTGGTCAACAACGCGGGAGGCGCGCCGTACCGCTTGCTGGCGGAGGCGGTGCCCGAACGCCACCTCCGCGTACTGGAGTTGAACCTCCTCGCCCCCCTGACGGTCTCCCTGGCCGCGTACGAGCACCTGAAACGCACCCGCGGCTCGGTCGTCATGATCGGAAGCGTCAGCGGCGGCCGTCCCTCGCCCGGCGCGGCCGCGTACGGGGCCGCAAAGGCGGGCCTGGAGAACCTCGCCCGCTCGATGGCCGTGGAGTGGGCGCCGGAGGTGCGCGTGAACACCCTGGTCGTCGGCATGGTCGACACCGAGCGGTCCCACCTCTACTACGGCGACGAGGAGGGCGTGGCCGCCGTCTCCCGCACGGTCCCGCTCGGCCGTCTCGCCGATCCGTCCGACGTGGGCGCGGCGGCCGTGTTCCTCGCCTCGGACGCGGCCGCCTACATCAGCGGGGCCTCACTGCTGGTGCACGGCGGCGGGGAGCGACCGGCGTTCCTGGACGCCACCAACGCCTCAACTGTCAGCAAGGAGACGTGAGATGACCGGAATCTGCGACGGCCGGGTCGTCGTCGTCACCGGCGCGGGTCGGGGCCTCGGCCGCGCCCACGCCCTCGCCTTCGCCGCCGAGGGCGCCCGGGTCGTCGTCAACGACCTCGGCGTCGGCCTCGACGGCACCCCCGATCCCGACAGCCCGGCCGCGCTCGTGGCCGAGGAGATCCGCGCGGCGGGCGGCGAGGCGGTGGCCCACGGCGCCGACATCGCGACCGGCGAAGGCGCCGCGTCCCTGATCACGACCGCCCTGGAGACGTACGGCCGCCTCGACACCCTCGTCAACAACGCCGGGTTCCTGCGCGACCGGATGCTCGTCAACCTCGACGAGGACGACTGGGACGCGGTGATGGCCGTACACCTGAAGGGCCACTTCCTGCCCCTGCGGTACGCGGCCGCACACTGGCGCGCGGAGACCAAGTCAGGCCGCACACCGACCGCCCGGATCATCAACACCTCCAGCGGAGCAGGGCTGTTGGGCTCGGTGGGCCAGGGCAACTACAGCGCCGCGAAGGCGGGAATCGTGGGGCTCACCCTGGTGGCGGCAGCGGAACTGGCCCGCTACGGAGTGGGGGTCAACGCCATCGCCCCCGCGGCCCGCACCAGGATGACGGAACACACCTTCGCCGACACGATGACGGCCCCCACCGCGGGCTTCGACGCGATGTCCCCGTCGAACGTGTCCCCGCTGGTCGTCTGGTTGGGCTCGGAGGCAAGCGAAGGGGTAACAGGCAGAGTCTTCGAGGTGGAGGCCGGCCGCATCACGGTGATGGAGGGCTGGAGGCCGGGCCCGAGCGCGGACAAGGGCGCGAGGTGGACCCCGACGGAAGCGGGAGAGACGGCACTCAAGCTGTTGGGGGAGGCTGAGACACCCGAGCCGGTATACGGGGCGTAACCGGATCTCCCCAGGGGCGCGGGGCTGTATCGATTTGCGGCTCCGCCGCGCGGGCGCGACAAGCCACGACGAACCAGCACCCGGCAGACAACCCTAGGTGTCACACTCCAGAACCGTCCGACACAGCGCGCACCGAGCCCGCACCCGCCCCCGCACCGGCACCCGAATCCGCTGCTGACACGTAGGACAGGGAAACGAGACCCGCAACGCCCCACCCCCATCCGACGCGAACGAATACCGCGTCCCCGCCATACGCTGCCGCCGATCCCGCGCGTAGCGCCTCCGCCCCGCCCACCCCGCCGCCGTCAGCGGAGGCTGCTGCTCGTCCTCCCGAGCCCGCGCCATCCCCTTCACATACGCCGTGTAAGCCTGCGGACTGGTGAACCACACGGACGGATCCTCCCCGAACACCAACGCCCGCTTGGCCAGCACGTACCCGAACTCCTCCGGCGTCAGATACCCCAGCTTCTGAGACGACGCCGAGTCCTCCCGGTACGCGTCGAGCAGCAGCCACCCGGCACCGAGATACGTCGTGGCCGTGTCCGTGAGGATCTCGTTCTCCCGCACCCCCGGGAACGACAGCCCCAGCCGGTGCAGATACACATGCATGACCTCATGGGCCAGCGCGGCCCCGATGTCCCGCCGATGCGTACGGAAGCGGTCGTTCAGTTCGACGAAGTACTCGGGGCCTGCGGTGAGTTCGACGTTCGCCGCGTGGGTCATCTCGCGGAAGCTCACCACGAGCCGGGCGTCCGGCAGCCGGTAGTGCCGCACCAGCTCCCGGGCCACCCGCTGGGCGCCGAGATAGAGGTCGTCGGTGTCGCAGAACGCCACGTCGACCGGGGCCACGCTCGTCGCGAACGTCTGGACGGTGTCGTAGGAGAGCCGTTTCCAGAGCGCGGTGATCGAGGCCCGCACCTGCTCCAGGTGCGGGTAGCCGTGCTCGACCGGTCCGTCGTTCGCCACGCCGGTACCCCCAGGACGCCCAGAACCCGCTTCCACTCTACGAGGTCGTGAGCGGATTCTCCCGGGCCGGAGCCGGAGCCGGAGCCGGGGCCGGGGCGCGGAGTCGGAGCCCGGGTCCGGCGGCCGGTGCCTCCTCCAGTTCGAGCACCCACACGTCGTTGGCGCCCTCCCGCAGCACCGGGCCGGGCACGTACAGCGTCCGCTGCGGGCCCATGGACCAGTACCGGCCGAGGTTGAAGCCGTTGACCCAGACGAACCCCCTGGTCCAGCCCGGCAGATCGAGGACCGCGTCCCCGGCGCCCCGCACGCTCACCTCACCCCGGTACAGCCCCGGCGAGCCGTCCGCCGGGACCTCCCCGAAGCCGATGCCCGCCACCGAGTCCACCGAGTCCAGCGCGTCCAGCCGCAGCCCCCGCGCCCGCACCCCGTGCAGGAACTGCCGCTCGTGCAGCAGCCCCCCGGTGATCCCCTTGGCCTCCCCGCTCCGGGGCCCGTAGTTGACCCGCCCCAGCGACTCCACCCACAGCTCCACGCGCGCGGGCCCCGCCACGAGCTCCTTGAGCTGCACCTCACCCTCCGTGAGCACCCCGGCCCGCTCCCCGTCGACGTACACCACCGCGAGGTCCCTGAGGCCGCGGGCGATGAGCGGATACGGCTGCCGGGGCCCCGGCACGGTCACCTCGTACCGCACCAGCCCCCGGTCGACGTCCAGCTCCTCGAAGGTCGGCGGGACGGGACCCTCGGCGGGCGGCCCGCCGCGCTCCTCCAGTACGGCGGTCAGGGACGCCCACCCGGTCAGGGGCACGTCGGTGTCGGCGCCCAACACCCCGGGCGGGGGCGGCAGTTCGGCCACCGGGCCGTACTCGGCCAGCACCTCGCGGAAGCGCCAGAACTTCTCCGTCGGCCTGCCGTACTCGTCGATCGGCGCGTCGTAGTCGTACGACGTCACGTCCGGCTCCAGCGGGCCGTCGTGCAGCGCGCCCCCGCCCGCGTTGGCACCCGACCAGCCCGCGAAGTTCGTGCCGCCGTGCGCCATGTACAGGTTCACGGAGGCGCCGCACTCCAGGATCTCCCGCAGCGCCCCGGCCGCGTCCCCGGCGTCCCGTACGACGTGCTCGCCGCCCCAGTGGTCGAACCAGCCGCACCAGAACTCCATGCACATCAGCGGGCCGTCCCGGCGGTACCGGCGCAGGGTCTCGAAGGCAGTACGGGCGTCCGAGCCGAAGTTCACCGTGGCGAGGACACCGGGGATCGAACCGCCGGTGAGCATGTGGTCCTCGGGGCCGTCCGAGGTGAACAGCGGGACCGTGACGCCCGCCGCGCGCAGCAGCTCGGCCAGCCGCAGCAGATACCCGGCGTCCGAACCGTAGCTGCCGTACTCGTTCTCCGCCTGGACCATCAGCACCGGGCCGCCCCGGTCGATCTGCCGGGCCACCACCTGGGGCAGCAGCCGCCGGAACCAGCGCTCCACCTGCCCCAGGTACACCTCGTCGCCGGTCCGGGCGTGCCCTTCCAGCCAGTGCGGCAGGCCGCCGTTCTCCCACTCCGCGCAGATGTACGGGCCCGGACGGACGATCGCCCACAGCCCCGCGTCCCGGGCCGCGTCCAGGAACCGGCCGAGCGCCTCCACGTCCCGGAACTCGCCCGGGTGCGGCTCGTGGAGGTTCCACGGCACGTACGTCTCCACGCAGTTGAGGCCCATCGCCCGCAGCATCGCCAGCCGGTGCCGCCACTGGTCCTCGTGCACCCGGAAGTAGTGCAGGGCACCGGACAGCAGCCGCACCGGCCGTCCGTCCAGCAGGAAATCGGTTTCACCCACCGTGAACTCGCTCATAGGCTCCACCCTCACGACTGGCGGCGGTCAGGTCCATGGACAAAGATCGGCGCTGCTTGGACCTAAGCGCACCCGAGGAGCCGCGATGTACCACACCTGGATGCGGTTCCTCACACCCAGCCCCGTCCACCAGCGCCTCGGCCTGGTCTGCCTCGGGGTCGGACTCCAGTACGGCGCCCTGCCCACCGTCGGCCCCCGCACGCTCGACAGCCATGTCGCCGTCGTCATCAGCACCGGCACCGGGTGGTACGAGAGCCCCGACGGCCGGCGTACGACGGTCACCGCGCCCGCGCTGCTGTGGCTCACCCCGGGCGTCCCGCACCACTACGCGCCCGATGCCGGGGCCGGCTGGGACGAGGGGTTCGTCGGCTTCACCGGGCCCGCGACCGCCACGTACACCGAACTCGGCTACATCGAGCCGGACCGCCCCGTCGTGCCGCTCTCCGACGCCACCGGGCCTCGCGCGGTGATCGCCCGTATCGCCCG
Organism: Streptomyces sp. SID13726; assembly: GCF_010548375.1. GTDB lineage: Bacteria > Actinomycetota > Actinomycetes > Streptomycetales > Streptomycetaceae > Streptomyces. The sequence continues at coordinate 340,698 of NZ_JAAGLY010000007.1, read as the reverse complement.
GGCCGCCCGCCGCGACAACCCGCTCCTGGAGGTCGAGACCGGCGCCGCGGTCCACGAACTCCTGGTCGCCCTGCGCCGGGCCCGCGCCGACCTCGCGCCCGACGGCGACCCCGTCCTCAAGGCCCTCGCCCGCGACGCCTTCAAACCGATGTCCGTCGCCGACCACGCCACCCGGCACGGCATGACCCTCGCCGAACTGCGCACCGCCGTCCGCCGCGGCGCCGGATGCAGCCCCAAGGACTACCTCCTCGGCATCCGCCTGGGCCGCGCCAAGGAACTCCTCGCCGCCACCGAACTCCCCGTCGCCTCCGTCGCCCGCCGCGTCGGCTACGACGACCCCGCCTACTTCTCCCGCCTCTTCACCCGCCGCGTCGGCATGGCCCCGGTCCGCTTCCGCGCCCAGGAGAGCCGGACCGTGCCCGGAGGCTGGAGCAACCAGGTGCCCGACCCGGACGACCCGCCGAGGATCTGACCCCCCGCGCCCCCGGCCGGGACCATCCACCGATCTTCCTCTTGCCTCCGGCCCCGTAGGGTTGTCGACCATGACCACCAGCAACACCGGAACCGGTGACGTCGACCCCGCCGTTCGTGAGGAGCTCGCCCGGCTGCGGGACAGCATCGACAACATCGACGCGGCCGTCGTCCACATGCTCGCCGAGCGCTTCAAGGCCACCCAGCAGGTCGGCCACCTCAAGGCCCGCCACCAGCTGCCGCCCGCCGGCGCGGCCCGCGAGGCCCGCCAGATCGAGCGGCTGCGGACTCTCGCCGAGAACGCCAGACTCGACCCGGCGTTCGCTGAGAAGTTCCTGAACTTCATCATCGCCGAGGTGATCAGGCACCACGAGCGCATCGCCGAGGACACCGTGAACGGCGCCGCCCCACTGGCCGATTGACCTCGGCGGCTCCCCGGGGGAGGTGACACGGCGGCCCGCGCACGGCATGCTGCGCTGTGCACTCCTTGTCAGCCGACGAGTACTCCGTGTCAGCGCACGGTCGTAGGCTGGTTGTCCGCGAGGGAGGGACGTCGGGCCATGCCTTCGGATGCCAAGATCCTCATCGTCGACGACCACGAGGACACGCTCTACGCCCTGGAGAGCGCCCTGTCCCCGCTGGGCTACCGGCTCGGCCGCGCCACCAGCGGTGACGAGGCCCTCAAGCAGGTGCTGCGGGGCCAGGTCGGCCTCCTGCTCCTCGACGTGCGGATGCCCGGCGTCAGCGGCCTCGACGTGGTCCGCTACATGCGGCGCCTGGAGCAGACCCAGCACATCCCCGTCGTCCTGCTCACCGGCTTCGGCCCGGACCACGAACTGACCTCCGCCGCCTTCGGACTCGGCGTCGCCGACCTCGTGATGAAGCCCATCGACCCCTGGGCCCTGCGCACCAAGGTCCGCTACCTCTTCGACGCCCACCGCCGCCACCTCGCCCTCGAACAGGAGGTGCGGGAGTTACGGGCCCTCGTCAAGCCCGGAGAACCCGCTCAGCGCCCCGCCCGGCCCCACCCGGACGCCCGGGTCCCGGTGCAGCGCGGACAAGGAGCGCACACCGAGGAGCTCGAACAGGACCGGACATAAGGCGTGTACCGATCCGCCTCTGTGAGTTGCCCCTGCCATCAGGCAGCATGTCCTGCATGTCCGTACTGACGCGCGACGAAGCGCAGACCCGTGCCAAGCTCCTCGACGTTCACCGCTACACCATCGCGCTCGACCTCACCACCGGCGACGAGACCTTCGCGTCCCGCACCGTCGTCCGGTTCACCGCGCGCACGGACGCGGACACCTTCGTCGAGCTCAAGCCGGCCGAACTGCGGGAGGCCACCCTCGACGGCCGCCCCCTCGACCCGGAGACGCTTGAGGAGAACCGGCTCCCCCTCAAGGGCCTGACCGCCGGCGAGCACGAACTGCGCATCGACGCCGTCATGCGGTACTCCCGCACCGGCGAGGGCATGCACCGCTTCACCGACCCCACCGACGGCGAGACCTACCTCTACACCCAGCTGTTCATGGAAGACGTCCAGCGCGTCTTCGCCGCCTTCGACCAGCCCGACCTCAAGGCCGTCTTCGACCTCTCGGTCAAGGCCCCCGAGGGCTGGACCGTCCTCGCCAACGGCATCACCACGGACCTCGGCGACGGCCAGTGGCAGGCCGCCACCACCCCCCTGATCTCCACCTACCTCGTCGCCGTCGCCGCAGGACCCTGGCACTCCGTGCGCACCGAACACCGCGGCCTGCCCTTCGGCATCCACTGCCGCCGCTCGCTCGCGCCCTACCTGGACCCGGACGCCGACGAGATCTTCGAGATCACCAGGCAGTGCTACGACCGCTACCACGAGAAGTTCGAGGAGCCGTACCCCTTCGACTCCTACGACCAGGCGTTCGTCCCCGAGTTCAACGCCGGCGCCATGGAGAACCCCGGACTCGTCACCTTCCGCGACGACTTCGTCTACCGCTCCGCCGTCACCGACACCGAGCGCCAGACCCGCGCCATGGTCATCGCCCACGAGATGGCCCACATGTGGTTCGGCGACCTCGTCACCCTGCGCTGGTGGGACGACATCTGGCTGAACGAGTCCTTCGCCGAGTACATGGGCTACCAGACCCTCACCGAGGCGACCCGCTTCACCGACACCTGGACCGACTTCGCGGTCGTCCGCAAGGCCTGGGGCTACGACGCCGACCAGCGGCCCTCCACCCATCCGGTCGCCCCCGAGGCCGTCGAGGACACCGCCTCCGCCCTCCTCAACTTCGACGGCATCTCCTACGCCAAGGGCGCCTCCGCGCTCCGCCAGCTGGTGACCTGGCTCGGCGAGAAGGACTTCCTCGCCGGCATCAACACCCACTTCGCCCGGCACAGGTTCGACAACGCCAGCCTCGCCGACTTCATCGACTCCCTCGCCTCCGCCACCGACCGCGACGTCCACGCCTGGGCCGACGCCTGGCTGCGCACCACCGGAGTCGACACCCTCAGGCCCGAGGTGACCCGCGGTGACGAGGGCACCTACACCCTCCGGGTCGAGCACACCGGCAGCCGCCCGCACCGCATCGCCGTCGGCCTCTACGACCAGGACGTCTCCGACGAGGGCCGCCACCTGGTCCTGCGCGGCCGCCTCGACGTCGACGTCCCCCAGACCGCCCCGATCCCCGTCGGCAAGCGCCCCGCCCTGCTCCTGCTCAACGACGGCGACCTCACCTACACCAAGGTCCGCTTCGACACCGAGTCCTTCAGGACGGTCACCGACAACCTCTCCGGGCTGCCCTCCCCACTGACCCGCGCGGTCGTCTGGAACGCCCTCAGGGACGCCGTCCGCGACGGAGGCAGCGCCCATCGGGGGGCGACCCCCGAACCCCCGCTGTCGCCCACCGCCTACCTCGACGCGGCCCGCGCCCACCTCCCGCACGAGACCGACCTCGCCGTCGTCCAGGGCGTCCTCGCCTTCGCCGCGGGCTACGTCGCCGACCGCTACGTCACCCCCGACCAGCTCGCCGCCGCCCTCGCCACCCTCTCCTCCCTGTGCCGCGACCTCATCCGCCGCACCGAGGACGGCGACAACCCCGGCCTGCGCCTGATCGCCGTACGCCACTGCATCTCCGTCGCCTCCCAGCCCGACACCATCGCCGCCTGGCTCGCCGACGGCACCGTCCCCGGCGGCCCCGAACTCGACCCCGAACTGCGCTGGCGCGTCCTCGCCCGGCTGGCCGTCCTCGGCGCCACCGACGAGGCCGCCATCGCCGCCGAACTGGAGCGCGACCCCTCGGCCAGCGGTCAGGAAGGCGCCGCCCGCTGCCGCGCCGCCCTGCCCACCGAGGAGGCCAAGGCGCGGGCCTGGGAAGCCATGTTCACCCGCGACGACCTCTCCAACTACCTGTTCACCGCCACCGCCCAGGGCTTCTGGCAGCCCGAACAGGCCGATCTCGTACGGCAGTACGTGCCCCGCTACTACCAGGACGCCGTCGCCCTCGCCGCCCGCCGGGGCCCCGCCATCGCCGAAGCCGCGGGCCGCTGGGCGTTCCCCGACCACGCCATCGACGAGGAGAACCTGGCACTCGGCGAGGCCTGCCTCCGCGACGCCGACCCCATCCCCGCCCTGCGCCGCAAACTGGCCGACCAACTGGACGACCTGGGACGGGCGTTGCGGGTGAGGCAGGCGTAGAGCGGGTTTTCCCCGTACGGGAGTACCCCCTTTCGGGTCAGGATCGTTGAACTCTCCGGGCGCGCCGAGGAAACCGCGTCCAAGCTGGAAGTCCCCAGCGCCCCCGGAGGTCGACGATGCACACGCCGCCCCTGGCCTCGGGCCCCGAAGGCCCCTCCTCGCTGCGCCCGTTGCTCGACACGGTGCTGGAGGCGCTGGGGGAGGGGGCGCGCCTGAGGGGCGGGCCGCTTCCGGCCGGGGGCCCCGGGACGGTTTCCGCACGGATGCGGGCCGCGGTGAGGGAGGTGTTTCCGGAGGAGGGCGATCCGGAGGCCCTACGGCACCTGGTGCGCGCCTTGGCGGAAGGCGCGGCCGACCCGGCGGACCCTTTCTGCGCGGCCCACCTGCACTGCCCGCCTCTTGCAGTGGCCGCAGCGGCAGACCTGGCCGCCTCGGTTCTCAACCCGTCCCTGGATTCATGGGATCAGGCGCCGGCGGCCTCGGAGCTTGAGTCACTGGTGACCCGGCACCTTGCGGAAGAGGTGTACGGCGAGCCATTCGGGGGCGCGGGGAACTGCGCGACCGGCCCCCACCGGCCCGACGCCTTGATCACGACCGGTGGCACGGAATCCAACCAACTCGCCCTCCTCCTGGCCAGAGAGACACAGGGCCCCGGCGTCCGCCTGGTCTGCGGCGAGAACGCCCACCACTCCCTCCCGAGATCCGCCTGGCTCCTGGGCATGCCGGCACCGATCATCGTCCCCACCCCCAACGGCACCCTCGACCCCGCGGCCCTCGACAAGGCCCTGCACGGACCGTCGGTCATCGCCGCCACCGCGGGCACCACGGACGCCGGCCTCATCGACCCCCTCCCCGAGATCGCCCGCCTCTGCGCTGCCCGAAAGACCCGGCTGCACATCGACGCGGCCTACGGCGGCGGCCTCCTCCTCGGCTCCCGGCACCGAGCGAAGCTCACCGGCATCGAAGCCGCCGCCACCGTAACCCTCGACCTGCACAAACTCGGCTGGCAACCCGTCGCCGCAGGACTCCTCGCCGTCCGCGACGGAACCGACCTCACCGCCCTCCACCACCGTGCCGACTACCTCAACGCCGACGACGACACCGACGCGGGCCTCCCCGACCTCCTCGGCCGCTCCCTGCGCACCACCCGCCGCCCCGACGTCCTCAAGCTCGCCGTCACGCTGAAGACCCTGGGCCGCAAGGGACTCGGCGCCCTCGTGGACCAAGTCTGCGAGCAGGCAAGGGAGTTCGCCCACCTGGTCCACGAACACCCCGGCTTCGAACTCCACGCCCCGCCCACCATCAGCACGGTCCTGTTCCGCCCCGCGGACGCCACGGACGACGCCGTCGCCGCCGTACGAAGGCAACTCCTCGAAGACGGCCGCGCCGTACTCGGCCGAGCCCGCGCGGCGAACCGGCTCTGGCTCAAGGTCACCCTCCTCAACCCCACCACCCGGCCGGCCGACCTCGCCGGACTCCTGAACCTCGTGGAAGGAACCACCCCCCGATGACCCCCCACCCCCACCCCCCACACCACGAGCCCGACGCACCCCGCGACCTCGTCGGCATCGGCATCGGCCCCTTCAACCTCTCCCTCGCCGCCCTCGCCCAGCCCCTCACCGCACTCGACGCCGTCTTCTACGAACAGCGCCCCACCTTCGACTGGCACCCCGGGCTGCTCATCGACGGCGCCACCATCCAAGTCCCGTTCCTCGCCGACCTGGTGACCCTCGCCGACCCCGCCAGCGACTGGTCCTTCCTCAACTACCTCAAGGCCCGCGAGCGGCTCTTCCCGTTCTACTTCGCCGAGCGCTTCCACATCCAGCGCGCCGAGTACGACGCCTACTGCCGCTGGGTCGCCGAGGGCCTTCCCGGACTGCACTTCCGCCACCAGGTCGACGCCGTCCGCTTCAACCCCGAACGCGACGTCTTCGAGGTCGACTTCACCCAGCTCGACACCGACGGCGAGGCCGAGGCGCTGGGCCGTACGTACACCAAGAACATCGTCCTCGGCATCGGCACCGAGCCCTATGTGCCGGAACCGCTGAAGCCCCTCGTCGAGGCACCCGGCGTGCCCGTCATCCACGCCGCCGACTACCTCGACCACCGCAAGACCCTGCTCGCCGCCGAACACGTCACCGTCGTCGGCTCGGGACAGTCCGGCGCCGAGATCTTCCTCGACCTGCTCCGCGCCCGCCCCGCGGGCCGCGAGAACCTGCACTGGCTCGGCCGTACCGAGGCGTTCGCGCCGATGGAGTACTCCAAGCTCGGCCTCGAACACTTCACCCCCGACTACACCCGCTACTTCCACGCCCTGTCCGAGAGCGTCCGCGACCGCCTCGGCACCACCCAGTGGCAGCTCCACCGGGGCATCGGCGCCGCCACCATCGCCGACATCCACGACGAGCTCTACCGCCGTACCCTGCACGGCGGTTGGCCCGACGCCGTCCTCACCCCCGGCGTCCGCGTCCGCACCGCCGGCCGGATCGCGACCACGAAGATCGAACTCCATCTGGAACACGTCCAGCAGAGCACCCGCTCCCGCCTCACCACCGACGCCGTCGTCCTCGCCACCGGCTACCGCGAACGCCCCCTCGACCGCATCCTCGCCGGACTCGACCCCTACCTGCGCCGCGACAGCCGCGAACGCCCGCGCGTGGACGAGCAGTTCAGACTCGTCCTCGACCCGTCCGTCACCGGCGCCGACTGCCATGTCTACGTCCAGAACGCCGAACGCCACACCCACGGCGTCGGCACCCCCGACCTCGGCCTCGCCGCCTGGCGCAGCGCGACCATCCTCAACACCGTCACCGGCAAGGAGAACTACCCGCTGCCCGCCCGCACCGCCTTCACCTCCTTCGGCCTCGAACAGCGGCCCGTGATCCCCTCCGCCCGCACGGCCCCCGCACTGACCCCGCTGGTCGAGGGACGGTAAGAAAACCGGCGGCGGCGGAGGAACCTGGGCGTCGATCCCGCCGGCTCCGGCATGACGACCACCTGGACCGCCGCCCACCCAGGGCCTGTCCGGCGGATCATGTCGGCGTCGCGGGCCCTGGCACGGCCTTGAAGGCGCGGGGCCCCCAGCGGCGTTGTCGTCACGCGCCGACTCCCCCACGCTCGAACAACCTCGCGCGGGAGGGGCCCCCATCGCGTCGCCCGCCGAGGCAGCGGCCGATCGGCATGGCTCCCCCGCCTTGCAGCCGCACGCACCAGACCCCGCTCGGGCGACACCGGCGCGAAAGCCATCGCCGGCGCCGTGGACGTCACACTGCTGGACCTCCAAGAGCCCTTCAGAACACCGGCGTTCCGTCGCGCGTGAGCTTCCAGTCCACCGACGCGAAGTCCTTCGGGTCCAGCACGCCCTTCGCGGTCACCCACTCCGCGATCCGCGTCCGGATCTCCGTCGACTCCGACCACAGCTCGGTGGCGGAGGCCACGTGCGGGAACGCGCCGCCGCCGTTCGCCCGGTAGTTGTTCACCGCGAACACGAACTTCTGCGCGTCGTCCAGCGCGGCACCGTCGTAGGCCAGGTTCTTGATCCGGGAACCGGCCGCCTGCGCGATGTCGATGTCGTACGACAGCCCCGACACGTAGTCGTAGTTGTAGTCCGGCCGGTTGCCCGCGTTCGTCAGCTTCTCCACGTCGACCGCGGCACCGGCCGCCGTCTGCACGAAGTACTCCGCCGAGTACTCCAGGTACGCCTTGATCTGCGCACCCGTCATCAGCTTCGCGACCAGCGTGTTGTCGTACACGTACAGGCTGGAGAGGTCCCGGATCGTCACGTCGCCGGCCGGGATCTCCGAGGTCCGCGAGAACGGTGACGCCTGCGCGATGACCGGCAGCGAGGCGTACTCCGTGGCCGCCAGGGCCGCCTTGACCACGTCCTCCTGGACCTTCGTGATCAGGTCGATGATCGGGGCGTCCTTGTAGCGCGCGTCGACCGTCGTCAGCGTGTCCGTGGCCGTGCCGACGACCTGGTTCACGTACTTCACGACGACGTCGTGGTCGGCCTTCAGCAGCTTGGTGATCTTCGGGTCGTCGGCGACCGAGTTCGAGTTGAGCACCTTCGACGACACCGACTCGACCGACCAGCGGCCCTTCTCGAAGGTCAGCTCGATGTCGAACAGCGACAGCCGCTCCGCGTACGCCAACGGCTCCGACAGCACGACCGTCTTCCCGGTCTTCGTGTTGGTGACCTTCAGCTCCGGGATCTCCACGTGCGCGTGCCCGACCAGGATCGCGTCGATCCCCGGCACCTGCTGCGCCACCAGCGCGGCGGAGTTCTCGACGTACGGCAGCTGGTCACCGTAGGAGGACGTGCCGGACGACCCCGAGTGCGCCGACACGACCACCACGTCCGCGCCCATCGACCGCAGCTTCGGCACCCACTTCGCGGCCTGCTCCTCAAGGCCCGGGAACGTCAACTTCCCCTGTACATAAGCCTTGTCCCAGATCGCGATACCCGGGTTGGTCAGGCCCAGCACCGCGACCTTCACCGGCGGCGCGCCCTTCACGTGGAACTTCTTGATGAAGTACGGCGGGAAGGCGGGCTTCAGCGTCTTCGCGTCCAGCGCGTTCGCGCCGAGCAGCGGGAAGTCGCACTGCTCCTCGAACTTCCGCAGCGTCTCGATGCCGTAGTTGAACTCGTGGTTGCCGAGCGCCACCGCGTCGTAGCCGATCGCGTTCATCGCCGCCGCCATCGGGTGCACCGGACCGCCCTTCGCGGTGATCGGGTCGACCTTGGCGTAGTAGTACGTCAGCGGCGTCCCCTGGATCGTGTCGCCCGCGTCCAGCAGCAGCGTGTTGCAGCGGCCCTTCGCCTTGCGGACCTGGTTCACCAGCGTCGAGATCCGCGACAGCCCCTGCGCGTTGCCCGCGGTGTCCTTGTACTCCGCGTCCTTGAAGTAGTCCCAGTTGAAGACGTGACCGTGCAGGTCGGTGGTGCCCATCACCGTCAGGGAGTACCGCTTCACGGGCTTCTTCCTCTCGGCGGCCTGCGCGGCAGGAGCCCCCACGGCACCGGCGAGCGCGACCCCCGCTCCGGTCACGGCGGACTTCTCCAGGAACTTCCTGCGGTTCAAGGGCATGTCTTGATCTCCTCGGGGAACGGTCAACAACGCGCGTAGATTCTGACCCGGTCATGCCCAACGGCAACAGGCCCCGCAGGTTTCGATCTGGTGACCCGACCTGCTCCCCGACAGGTCCGTAACCGGCCAAGAACTGACACAGTGGGTCCTTATGGCCACCGACTCCGTTCCCTACGGCACCCCCGACGCGCCCCGTATCGCCGTCCGCGGCGAAGTCCACCTCGAAGTCGACCCCGAGATCGCCCGCCTCGGCATCACCGTCGCCTCCCGCGGCAAGGACCGCCGCACCGCCCTCGACGACCTCACCCGCCGCAACGCCACCGTCCTCGACCTGCTCAAGTCCTACGGCGACGCCGTCGAGCGCCTGGAGACCGGCTCCTTCTCCGTCACCCCGGAACTCAAGGAACACGGCCGCGGCGAACGCGTCCACGCCTACCACGGCCACGTCCACATCACCGCGGAGCTGACCGACTTCACGGCACTGGGGGAACTGACGACCAGGCTGGCCGACCAGGAGCTGACGAGGGTCGACGGTCCCTGGTGGGCCCTGCGCCGCGACTCACCGGCCTACCGGGAAGCCCGGCAGCAGGCGGTACGGGAAGCGGTCCAGCGCGCGAAGGAGTACGCCGAGGCGCTGGGCACCTCGCTGGCGGCCCTCGTCGAACTCGCCGACATCGGCGCCGAGGACCCGGAACCACGCTTCGTCGGCAAAGCCAGCCGCGCACGCTCCATGGCCTACGAGGCCCAAGCGGCCGACACCGGGGCCGCCCCCCTCGACCTCGAACCCCAGCGCCAGCACGTCCACGCCCAGGTCAACGCACGCTTCACGATGGCACCGCCGACGCTCTGAACGACCGCCGGAGTCCGCACCCGAAACGCTCATCGGAGCGGGGGTGTGCACACTTCAACCCTTGTCAACAGCCCTTCACTCAAAGGTTGTTGAGTCGTCATACCCACCCAATTCCCTACCCATCGGTAAGGTCTAGGGTCGAAACATGCGCCGAGCGAAAATCGTCTGCACCCTGGGCCCCGCCACCGACTCGTACGACCAGATCAAAGCCCTGGTCGACGCCGGAATGGACGTGGCCCGCTTCAACCTCAGCCACGGCAGCTACGCCGAGCACGAGGAGCGCTACCACCGCGTCCGCAAGGCCTCCGAAGAGTCCGGCCGCAGCGTCGGCCTCCTCGCCGACCTTCAAGGCCCGAAGATCCGCCTCGGCCACTTCGGCGAGGGACCCGTACTCCTTGAACGCGGCGACACCTTCACCATCACCGTGGAAGAGGGCGCGGAGGGCGACCAGCGGTCCTGCGGAACGACGTACCGCGGTCTCGCGGCGGACGTCTCCGTCGGCGAACGCATCCTCGTCGACGACGGCAAGGTCTGCCTTGAGGTCACGTCCGTGGCGGGCCCCCGCGTCCACACCACCGTGATCGAGGGCGGCATGGTCTCGGACCACAAGGGCCTGAACCTCCCCGGCGTGGCCGTGTCCGTCCCGGCGCTCTCGGAGAAGGACGAGGACGACCTCCGCTGGGCCCTGCGCATGGGCTTCGACGTGATCGCCCTGTCCTTCGTGCGGTCCGGCCGGGACATCGAGGACGTCCACCGGATCATGGACTCGGCCGGACACCGGCTCCCCGTCATCGCCAAGGTCGAGAAGCCGCAGGCGGTCGACGCGATCGAGGACATCGTCGCCGCCTTCGACGGCATCATGGTCGCCCGCGGTGACCTCGGCGTGGAGATGCCGCTGGAGCAGGTGCCGATCGTCCAGAAGCGGGCGGTCAAGCTGGCGAAGCGCAACGCCAAGCCGGTGATCGTCGCCACCCAGATGCTGGACTCGATGATCGAGAACTCCCGCCCCACCCGCGCGGAGGCGTCGGACGTCGCCAACGCGGTCATCGACGGCACGGACGCGGTGATGCTGTCGGGCGAGACGAGCGTAGGAAAGTATGCCGTCGAAACGGTCCGCACGATGGCGAAGATCGTGGAGGCGGCCGAGGAGGACATCCTGGCCAAGGGCCTCCCGCCGCTGACGGAACGCAACAAGCCGCGGACACAGGGCGGCGCGGTGGCCCGAGCGGCCGCGGAGATGGGCGACTTCCTCGGCGCGAAACTCCTGGTCGCCTTCACCCAGTCCGGCGACACGGCCCGCCGCCTCTCCCGCTACCGCTCCCCGATCCCCCTCCTGGCCTTCACCCCGGAACCCTCGACCCGGTCCCAGCTGAACCTGACCTGGGGCGTCGAGGCGTTCATCGGCCCGCCCGTCGAATCCACCGACGCGATGGTCGACCAGGTGGACGAACTGCTCCTGCGACACGGCCGCTGCGAGAAGGGCGACGTGGTGGTCATCACGGCCGGCTCGCCGCCCGGGGTGTCCGGGTCGACGAACATGGTCCGCGTGCATCACGTCGGGGAGGACGACAGTCCCAAGTAGGGGCCGGGGTCAGTGCTGACGAACTCCCAGGGGTGAGCGTCGACGATGGCCCGCTGTCAGGGAAGTAGCTGGTCACCATCTTGTAGCCCACACCCTGGAGGGCGTGGACGCCGATACCCGGGCGCACCTTGATGATGGCTTCTCGGCACTCCTGGATCAGGCCCGGCCAGACGTCGGCGCACGCGATGCGAAGGTAGTAGCCGACTCCGCGCGGGTGTGCGCTGATGCAGCCATCGCCCAGGTAGAGGCCCAGCAGGTAGGCGTAGGCCTGGTTGTCGGCAGGCGGTCCAGGGTCCGGGGACGCCATGCGCGGTAACGGGTCCAGGCGTTGCTGCCAGGATCGGATTGCAGCACGCGAGTGACCGTAAGGACACGCAGCAAAAGGCGGATGTTCACGGGAACGTGGACATCCGCTTCTGATGGTGACCTTCGAATTGAAGGAAAAGTGCCCCGGGTCGGACTCGAACCGACACTGTACGGGTTTTGAATCCGTTGCCTGCTGCCAATTGGGCTACCGGGGCCCGCAGAATCAAAGGTTCCTTGTGACCCTGCGCGCACCCACCTTACCGCAGCTAGGTACGCTCTTGTCAGCAGTACCCCTGCCCCTGAACGAGGAGCCCCCGTGACCGCCCCCGAGTCGCCCCAGCCCGTAGACGCGCCCGACGACGACAAGTCGCACGTGCCTCCGCTGACGACCCGTGTCGTCATTGCCGAGGACGAGGCGTTGATTCGGCTCGACCTCAAAGAGATGCTGGAGGAAGAGGGCTACAGCGTCGTAGGCGAGGCCGGGGACGGTGAGCAGGCCGTCGAGCTGGCCCGTGAGCACAAGCCGGACCTCGTCATCCTCGATGTGAAGATGCCCAAGCTCGATGGGATCTCAGCCGCCGAGAAGATCGCGGAGGAGCGGATCGCCCCCGTTCTCATGCTCACCGCCTTCTCGCAGCGCGACCTCGTCGAGCGGGCCCGTGACGCCGGTGCGATGGCCTATCTCGTGAAGCCGTTCAGCAAGAGCGACGTCGTGCCGGCGATCGAGATGGCCGTCTCCCGGTTCACCGAGCTGAAGGAGCTGGAGAACGAGGTCGCCGACCTCACGCAGCGGCTTGAGACCCGCAAGCTCGTCGACCGGGCGAAGTCGATCCTTCAGACCTCGTACGGGCTGACCGAGCCCGCCGCCTTCCGCTGGATCCAGAAGACCTCGATGGACCGCCGTATGTCGATGCAGCAGGTCGCCGAGGCCGTCATCCAGGACGCCGACGAGAAGAAGGCCGGCAAGGGCTGACCCCCGGCGGACAAAGACGAGGCCCGCGCTCCCGGAAGGGGGCGCGGGCCTCGTCGTACGGCCGAAGGGCCTCAGTCCTCGCCGAGGTACGCCTTGCGGACGGACTCGTCGTGGAGCAGGTCCTGGCCGGTGCCGGAGAGGACGATGTTGCCGACCTCCATCACGTGTCCCTGGTCGGCGAGGGACAGTGCGGCCTGGGCGTTCTGTTCGACGAGGAGGATCGTCGTGCCCTGGGACTTCAGTTCGACGATGGTCGACATGATCTTCTGCATCATGATCGGGGACAGGCCCATGGAGGGCTCGTCCAGCATGAGCAGTTTCGGCTGGGACATCAGCGCGCGGCCCATCGCGAGCATCTGCTGCTCGCCGCCGGAGAGGGTGCCTGCCGCCTGGTTGCGGCGTTCTCCCAGGATCGGGAAGAGCTCGTAGGCGCGCTCTATGTCCTTCTCGATGCCCTCCTTGTCCTTCCTCAGGAACGCTCCGAGCTGGAGGTTCTCGAAGATGGTCAGGCGCGGGAAGATGTGCCGGCCTTCGGGGGAGTGGGCGAGGCCGAAGGAGACGATCTTGTGGGCGGGGATGCCGTTGAGGGGCTTGCCGTCGAACAGGATCTTTCCGGACGTCGGCTTCAGCAGGCCGGACAGGGTCCGCAGCGTCGTCGTCTTGCCGGCGCCGTTGGTGCCGATGAGGGTGACGACCTGGCCGGCCTCGACGCTGAAGGAGATGCCTTTGACGGCTTCGATCTTGCCGTAGGAGACCCGGAGGTCCTCGACTTCGAGGAGTGCGGTCACTGGGTGTCTCCCTTGGTGCCGGTGGTGCTCTGCGCGTCGGCGACGGCTTCCGCGGCCTCGACCTCTGCTGCTTCGGCCGCGCCGGGGTCGCCCTCGAAGGGTTCGCCGAGGTAGGCGGCGATGACGCGTTCGTCGGCCTGGACGACCTCGGAGGTGCCTTCGACGAGTTTCTCGCCCTGGACGAGGACGGCGACGCGGTCGGAGAGGTTGAAGACGAAGCGCATGTCGTGCTCGATGAGCAGGACGGCGACGCCCTGGTCGCGGATGGCGAAGACCAGTTCCTCGGTGGCGCGGGTCTCCTGGGGGTTCATGCCGGCCGTGGGCTCGTCGAGGAGGAGCAGGCCGGGCTCGGAGGCCAGGGCGCGGGCGATCTCGAGCTTGCGCTGCTCGCCGTAGGGGAGGTTGCGGGCGAGGTGGTCGCGCTTGGCCTCCAGGCCGATGAACTCCAGGAGTTCCATGGCGCGTTCCTCGCTGGCCTTCTCCGCCTTCTTGAAGCCGGGACCGCGCAGCAGCGCCGACCAGAGGCCTTCCTTGGTCCGCGTGTGGCGGCCGACGAGGACGTTCTCGAGGACCGTCATGTTGGCGAACAGGCGGATGTTCTGGAAGGTACGGGCGATGCCGGCCTGGGTGACCAGGTGGGGCTTGGGCGGCAGGACGGTGCCCTTGTAGGAGACCGTGCCTTCCGTGGGGACGTACAGGCCGGTCAGGCAGTTGAAGAACGTTGTCTTGCCTGCGCCGTTGGGGCCGATGAGGCCGACGATCTCACCGGCGTTGACGGTGAAGTCGACCGAGCGGACGGCGGTGAGGCCGCCGAAGCGCATGGTGACGTTGCGGGCTTCGAGAACAGGTGTCGTCATGGCGCTTACGCCCCCGCCTTGGTCACGGTGGCCGGTTGATCGGTCAGGGTGGTCGTATCGGGTACGTCGAGTTGGCCGGTCTCGTGGAACTCGAGCTGGCGGCGGCGGTTGGCGATGATGCCCTCGGGGCGGAAGCGCATCAGCAGGATGAGGGCGATGCCGAAGGCCAGCAGCGACTTGTCCTGGAGGAAGACCAGCTTCTCCGGGAGCAGGTACAGCAGGGCTGCGCCGAGGATCGGGCCCGCGACCGTGCCCATGCCGCCGAGGACCACCGCGGCCAGGAGGAAGGCCGAGTTGGGGGGCGTCGAGCCCGCGAACTGGTACGGCGTCGGGACGACGCTGTAGGTGACGTGGGCGCTGACGGTGCCGGCGAGGCCGGCGAGGGCGGCGCCGAGGGCGAAGGCGATGAGCTTGACGCGGAAGCCGTTGATGCCCATGGCGGTGGCGGCGGTCTCGTCCTCGCGGATGGCGATCCACGAGCGGCCGATACGGGAGTCGGCGGCCCGGGTGTAGACCAGGACCACGATGGCCATGATCAGCACCATGAGCAGGTAGTAGTTGGCGAAGCGGCCGAGGGTGAAGCCGCCGACGTCGTGGGCTTCGCCGAGGTTGAACCCGAAGAGCTTGAGGTCCGGGATGGACGGGATGCCGTTGGGTCCGTTGGTGATGTCGGGGCCGGACTCGCCGTCCATGTTGTTGACGGCGATACGGAAGATCTCTCCGAAGCCGAGGGTCACGATGGCGAGGTAGTCGCCGCGCAGTCGCAGGGTGGGGGCGCCGATGAGGACGCCGAAGATCAGCGAGGCGGCGGCGCCGGTGAGGGCGGCGAGCCAGAAGGGGAAGTGGACGCCGGAGATGGTGGAGAACTCGGAGCCGGAGACGAGGGCGGCGGTGTAGGCGCCGACGCCGAGGAAGGCGACGTATCCGAGGTCGAGGAGGCCGGCGAGGCCGACGACGATGTTGAGGCCCAGGGCGACGGTGCCGAAGATCAGGATGTTGACGCCGATGTTGGCGTAGTGGTCGTCGGTCTGGGTGAAGGGGAACGCGATCGCGGCGGCGAAGCCCATGGCGAGCGTGAAGCTGCGGTTGCGGGCGACGATGCCGGAGAAGCGGTCGATGAGGCCCGCGGTGTGCAGGGCCCAGACGGCGAAGACGACGACGATGAGGTAGCCGACGAAGAGCTCGCCGTACTCGGTGTCGATGCCGTAGGTGAAGACGGCCAGGCCGATGATCGTGACGACGGTGACGACCGCGCGCTCCAGCCAGGGGCTGAGGGGCTGCGGGGCGGGGATGCCGTCGGGCTTGGCGAGGTACGCCTTGAGGTTCTCCTTGGTGTCCGCGGTGTGCGGCTCGGGGAGGGCGAAGGCGCCGATGACGGGCAGGAGGGAGGCGATGGCCGCGACCCAGCCGCCCGGTTCGAGGTTGGCGAGTCCGCCGAGTTCGGCGGCGATCGAGATGACCGTGTACCAGGTGGCGCCGAAGCCGCCGAGGGCGGTGAGGACGAGCGGCGCGTTGTTGCGGGCGGGTACGAGCCAGCCCAGGCCCCGGACGCCGTACGACGCGAGGGCGAACACCGCGGTGAGGACGCCGGCGATGAGGGTCAGCCACTGGAGGCCGCCGGGGTAGCCGGAGATGGTGAGGTCGCCGGGGAACTCGCTGGTCCAGGTCCAGGCGAGGAAGGCGGAGGCGGCGGTGGCGATGCCTCCGGCGAGGAGGAGCGCGCGGGCTGCCGCCAGGGGCAGCGGGATCAGGCCGCGGGTGGTGGTGTCGGTCATCTGGATCACGCCCTGTCCGCGACGCGTTCGCCGAGCAGGCCCTGTGGCCTGACGAGGAGGACGATGATGAGGAGGGCGAAGGCCCAGACGTTGGCCCAGCTCTGGCCGCCGAGCTTGTCCATGCCGGGGATGCCGTCGATGTAGGCGGAGGCGAGGGTCTCGGCGATGCCGAGGACGATGCCGCCGAGCATGGCGCCGTAGATGTTGCCGATGCCGCCGAGGACGGCCGCGGTGAAGGCCTTGAGGCCCATCAGGAAGCCCATGCGGTAGTCGATGTTGCCGTACTTGAGGCCGTAGGCGACGGCCGCGACCGCGGCGAAGAAACCGCCGATGGCGAAGGCGATCACGATGATGCGGTTGGTGTCGATGCCCATGAGCTGCGCGGTGTCCGGGTCCTGGGCGGTGGCCTGCATGGCGCGGCCGGTGCGGGACTTGCGGACGAAGAAGGCGAGGGCGGACATGCACACGACGGCGGCCGCGATCAGGAAGATGTCGGCGTCCTTGATGGTGACGGAGCCGATCTCGTGGGTGGCGTCGAGGCCGGGGAAGGCGACGGCGCGGTCGGCGCCCGGGTAGAAGTTGCGGACGACTTCCTGGAGGGCCAGGGAGAGACCGATCGCGGTGATGAGCGGTGCGAGCCGTGGTGCTCCGCGCAGGGGCCGGTAGGCGAACCGTTCCGCTCCGACGGCGATGAGGATGGCGACGATGCCGCCGCCCACCAGCATCAGGGGGACGGCGACGGCCATCGAGACGCCGTCGGGAAGGATGTAGAAGTAGACCGTGAAGGCGCCGAAGGCCCCGGTCATGAAGATCTCGCCGTGCGCGAAGTTGATGAGCTGGACGATGCCGTACACCATCGTGTAGCCGATGGCGATCAGCCCGTACATCGAGCCCAGAAGCAGCCCGTTGGCCAGCTGCTGCGGCAGGGTGTTCACCGCGTGGCCTCCATTGTCGCTGGTGGTCGTGTGCACAGATCGCGTGCAGGGATGGGATGTGGCAAGGGCCGCGCGGTCGGGGTCCCCTTCCGCGCGGCCCGTGGTGAGGTGATGCCTGTTGCTTCGGGGCCTGGACTAGCTGGCGGTGCCGGTCTTGACGGCCTTCCACGCACCCTTTTCGACCTGGTAGACCGTGAGCTGCTTGTTGGTGGTGTCGCCGTACTGGTCGAAGGCGACCTTGCCGGAGATGCCCTCGAAGTCGGACTTCTGGACACCGTCGACGACCGAGGAGCGCAGGGCGTTGATGTCGGTCGGGACCTTGCCGTTGTTGGCGTCGACGGCGGCCTTCACTGCCTTGATGATGGCGGTGGTGGCGTCGTAGGAGTACGCGCCGTAGGCGCCGTAGTCACCCTTGTAGCCCTTGGACTTGTAGGTCTCGATGAAGGTCTTGGCGGCGGGCAGGGTGTCGGCGGGCACGCCGATCGCGGTGGCGAGGTCGCCCTCGGTCTCGGTGCCGCCGGCCTCGATGTAGGTGGAGGCGAACATGCCGTCGCCGCCGAACAGCGGGATCTTGACTCCGCCGTCCTTCATCTGCTTGGTGATCAGCGCGGACTCGTCGTACTGGCCGCCGTAGTAGAGCAGGTCGGCGCCGGAGTTCTTGATCTTGGTGACGAGGGAGCCGTAGTCCTTGTCGCCGGTGTTGACGTGGTCGGTGCCGGCCACGGTGCCGCCGAGCTTCTTGAACTGCTCGTTGAAGATCTTGGCGAGGCCGGCGCCGTAGGTCTGCTTGTCGTCGACGACGAAGGCCTTCTTCTTCTTGAGGCCGTTGTACGCGTAGTCGGCGGCGAAGCTGCCCTGGAGCTCGTCGGTGGTGGCGGTGCGGAAGTACGTCTTGAACGGCCGCTTCTTGTCCGTCTGCCAGTTCTTGCCCTGGGTCAGCTCGGGGGCGGTGTTCGAGGGCGAGATCTGCACCATGTTGGCCGAGGCGAAGACCTGCTGCATCGTCTGGGCGACGCCGGAGTTCAGCGGGCCGACGGCGCCGACGGCGGTCTTGTCACCGGTGATCGCGGTGGCGTTGGACTGGCCGGTGGCCGGCTGCGCCTTGTCGTCGTAGGCCTTCAGCTTGAAGGTGACGCCGGGGACGAGCTTGGCCTTGTTGGCGTCGTCCACGGCGATCTGGGCGCCGTACTGGATGCCGAGACCGGTGGTGGAGTTCTCGCCGGACAGCGGGGCGTCCACGCCGATGGTCAGGGTGGTGCCACCCCCGTTGTCGCTGCTGTCGCCGCCACTGTCGTCTCGGGAGCCGCAGGCGGTGAGCGTCAGAGCCCCCGTCGCGAGGACGGAGGTCAGTATCACCATGGAACGTCGCACAATCAGTCCTTTCCGCAGGCACAGGCGCCCTCGTGGGTGTGGCTTGTGCCGCGCTGGTACCGAACTCCCGATGGAGCGGTGACTGGCCGTGACTCTAAGCCCGGTTTGCGGGCAGGGGCATCGCTGTGAGCGGGCTTGTGACTTTCTTGTTATGACGTCGTGGACGGCGGGCTTCCGAGAAGAGCACTCTCAGCCGTTCTGGGTTCCTTCTCGGTCCGCATTTTGAGAACCTGCACTTCCGCTTGGCCGTGGGGGCGGTGAGGGGGCCGCGGGGACACAGGCGCCGCGCAGGAGCTCGGAAAGGTCGTGGGAGTACGCGGCGCCGAAGATGAAACTGTGGTGCTGTATTGCGCGCGTGTTACGGAGCGTTACGTCAAGAAATGGCAGGTCTGCATTCAGGGGCAGATCCGCGCAGTCGGAAACCGATATCTCGACGGTGACCCGCCGTGTCGTCCCGGCGTGCACGGTGAAGGCGTCGGGCAGGGCGTGGGCGGTGAGGCCGGTGAAGGCGGCGCCGGTGACCTTCAGGGTGACGGGAGGCCCGCTGTGGACGTCGACGGCGAAGCGGAAACGGCCGCTGGTGGCGGGCGCGCCGGGGGGTGTGGGGATGCCGGCGGGCCCGAGGTAGCGCCAGGCGGTGACGTTGGCGGGCCAGGGGACGGGGGTGACGGCCGGCTCGGGACGGGGGTCCTCGGTCAGGGCGCGGGGGACGAGGACCGCGGCCGCGAGCAAGCCGATCGCCGTGCTCACCAGGGTGGCGGTGCGGGCGCGCGGTGACATCCTGTCCCACCGCGCGCTCCAACGATCCGCCAGCCGGGGCCCGTCGGCGCCGATGACGTCGTAACTCTCCCTGGAATCCGTCGAGTCGACGGGCTCGACGGGACCGATTCCGGTCATGAGGCCGACCTCATGGGGCAACGGTAGAGGCAGTCGGGGGTCGGTGCCCAGCGTGGTCAGCCGGCCGTCCGCAGGTGTTCGCCGTCGCCCGCGCGGACGTCCCGCAGCAGACAGGTCAGACGGGCGCTGCACACCCGCCGGCCCTGCTCGTCGCTGATGACGACCTCGTACGTCGCGGTGGAGCGCCCCTGGTGCACCGGGGTGGCCACGCCGGTGACCAGGCCGGAGCGGACGCCGCGGTGGTGGGTGCAGTTCAGGTCCACGCCGACCGCGATCTTCGTGCTGCCGGCGTGCAGCATCGCGCCCACGGAGCCGAGGGTCTCGGCGAGCACGGCGGAGGCGCCGCCGTGCAGCAGTCCGTACGGCTGGGTGTTGCCCTCGACGGGCATGGTGCCCACGACCCGGTCCGCGGAGGCCTCGACGATCTCCACGCCCATCCGGCTGCCGAGGTGCCCGGCGGAGAACAGCGCGGGGAGGTCGACGCCGAGTGCGGCGTACTCGTCGATGACCTCCTGCGGGAACGTGACGTGCTGCTGTTCACCCATGGGACCGGGCTCCGTTCGTCGTGTTCGGTACGGCGTCCTACCGCTGAGCAAACGCTCAGTCGGTCGCCGATTGTTCCAGACGTACGACGACGGACTTGCTGGCCGGGGTGTTGCTCGTGTCGGCGGTGGCGTCCAGCGGGACCAGCACATTGGTCTCGGGGTAGTAGGCGGCCGCGCAGCCCCGGGCGGTCGGGTAGCGCACCACCCGGAAGCCGGGCGCCCGCCGCTCCACGCCGTCCTTCCACTCGCTGACGAGGTCGACGTACGACCCGTCGGCGAGCTGGAGCCGGTCCGCGTCCTCGGGGTTGACCAGGACCACCCGGCGGCCGTTCTTGATGCCCCGGTAGCGGTCGTCGAGGCCGTAGATCGTGGTGTTGTACTGGTCGTGCGAGCGCAGGGTCTGGAGCAGCAGCCGGCCCTCGGGCAGTTCGGGGTACTCGACGGGCGCGGCCGTGAAGTTGGCCTTGCCGGTGGCGGTGGGGAAGCGGCGCTCGTCGCGCGGGGCGTGCGGCAGGGTGAAGCCGCCGGGCTTCGCCACGCGCGCGTTGAAGTCCTCGAAGCCGGGGATCACGCGGGCGATGCGGTCGCGGATGGTGGCGTAGTCCTTCTCGAACTCCTCCCAGGGCGTGTTGCTGCTCTCCCCGAGGACCCGGCGGGCCAGCCGGGCCACGATGGCGGGCTCGGACAGCAGCTGTCCGCTCGCGGGCTGCAGGCGGCCCCGGGAGGCGTGCACCATGCCCATGGAGTCCTCGACGGTCACGAACTGCTCGCCACCGCCCTGGAGATCGCGCTCGGTACGGCCCAGGGTGGGCATGATCAGGGCACGCGCGCCCGTGACCGCGTGCGAGCGGTTCAGCTTGGTCGACACGTGCACGGTCAGCCGGGCCCGGCGCATGGCGGCCTCGGTGACGTCGGTGTCGGGGGAGGCGGAGACGAAGTTGCCGCCCATGGCGAAGAAGACCTTGGCCTCGCCGTCGCGCAGGGCCCGGATCGCGCGGACCACGTCGAAGCCGTGCTCGCGCGGCGGGGCGAACCCGAACTCCTTCTCCAGGGCGTCCAGGAAGGCGGGCGCGGGGCGCTCGAAGATGCCCATGGTGCGGTCGCCCTGGACGTTGGAGTGACCCCGGACCGGGCAGACACCGGCGCCGGGGCGGCCGATGTTGCCGCGCAGGAGAAGGAAGTTCACGACCTCGCGGATGGTCGGCACGGAGTGCTTGTGCTGGGTCAGGCCCATGGCCCAGCAGACGATGGTCCGCTCCGAGGCGAGGACCATGCGCAGGGTCTCCTCGATCTCCTCCCGGGACAGGCCGGTCGCGGCGAGCGTCTCGTCCCAGTCGGCGGCGCGGGCGGCCTCGGCGAACTCCTCGTAGCCGTGGGTGTGTTCGGCGACGAAGGCCTCGTCGACCGCGCCCTCCGTCTCCAAAATCAGCTTGTTGAGGAGACGGAAGAGGGCCTGGTCGCCGCCGATGCGGATCTGGAGGAACAGGTCGGTGAGGGCCGCACCCTTGAGCATGCCCTGCGGGGTCTGCGGGTTCTTGAACCGCTCCAGGCCCGCCTCGGGCAGCGGGTTGACGCTGATGATCTTCGCGCCGTTCGCCTTGGCCTTCTCCAGGGCGGACAGCATGCGCGGGTGGTTGGTGCCGGGGTTCTGTCCGGCGACGACGATCAGGTCGGCCTTGTACAGGTCCTCCAGCAGGACGCTGCCCTTGCCGATGCCGATGGTCTCGCTGAGCGCCGAACCGGACGACTCGTGGCACATGTTGGAGCAGTCCGGCAGGTTGTTGGTGCCGAGTTCGCGCGCGAAGAGCTGGTAGAGGAAGGCGGCCTCGTTGCTGGTGCGGCCCGAGGTGTAGAAGACGGACTCGTCGGGGGAGCCGAGGGCGGCGATCTCCTCGGCGACGATGTCGAAGGCCCGCTCCCAGGACACCGGCTCGTAGTGCGTGCCCCCCTCGGCCACGTACATGGGGTGGGTGAGTCGCCCCTGCTGGCCCAGCCAGTAGCCGCTGCGGGTCGCGAGGTCGGCGACGGAGTGGGCGGCGAAGAACTCCGGGGTGACCCGGCGCAGGGTGGCTTCCTCGGCGACCGCCTTCGCGCCGTTCTCACAGAACTCCGCCGCGTGCCGGTGGTCCGGCTCCGGCCAGGCGCAGCCCGGGCAGTCGAAGCCGTCCTTCTGGTTCACCCGCAGCAGTGTCAGCGCGGTGCGCTTCACGCCCATCTGCTGCTGGGCGATGCGCAGGGTGTGGCCGATGGCCGGGAGACCGGCCGCCGCGTGCTTCGGCTCGGCGACCTGCGGCGCGTCCTGAACCGGATCGCCCTTGGGCGGCTTCGTTGCCATCGCGCTCTCTCCTTCGCCTGCGCACACCGGTACGCAATCGATCCTCGCACGGCGGACCGACAACGACCTCGGCCGGTCCGGCACGACGGCGTCACACTGCTTGCAGTGGGCACCCACCGTCGTCGTTCTCCTTCCGCCCTCTTTCCGCCGCGAAGGTGATCAACCACGATGTGGTGGTCCGACGGTGGCGGACCGACGGGAGCGTCCGACTGTCAGTGGCACGTGGCAGGATCGGGGGCGTGGCAGAGACAGCATCGAAGAAGACCGACAGCAGCCCCGGCGAAAGCCGCCCGCGCCTGATGCTCATGGACGGGCACTCGCTGGCCTACCGCGCGTTCTTCGCGCTGCCCGCGGAGAACTTCACCACCGCGACCGGCCAGCCGACGAACGCGATCTACGGCTTCGCGTCGATGCTGGCCAACACCCTGCGCGACGAGGCGCCCACCCACTTCGCGGTGGCCTTCGACGTGTCCCGCAAGACCTGGCGCTCCGAGGAGTTCACGGAGTACAAGGCCAACCGCTCCAAGACCCCGGACGAGTTCAAGGGCCAGGTCGAGCTCATCGGCGAGGTCCTCGACGCGATGCACGTCTCGCGGTTCGCGGTCGACGGCTTCGAGGCCGACGACGTCATCGCCACGCTCGCCACCCAGGCCGAGGCCGAGGGCTTCGACGTCCTGATCGTCACCGGTGACCGCGACTCCTTCCAGCTGGTCACCGAGCACACCACCGTGCTCTACCCGACGAAGGGCGTCTCCGAGCTGACCCGGTTCACCCCGGAGAAGGTCTTCGAGAAGTACGGGTTGACGCCCGCCCAGTACCCCGACTTCGCGGCCCTGCGCGGCGACCCGTCCGACAACCTCCCCGGCATCCCCGGCGTCGGCGAGAAGACCGCGGCGAAGTGGATCAACCAGTTCGGTTCCTTCGCGGAGCTGGTCGAGCGCGTCGAGGAGGTCAAGGGCAAGGCCGGGCAGAACCTCCGCGACCACCTGGAGGCGGTCAAGCTCAACCGCCGCCTGACCGAGATGGTGCGGACCGTGGAGCTGCCGAAGGTCGTCACCGACCTGGAGCGCGCCCCGTACGACCGCAAGACCCTCGCGATGATCCTCGACACCCTGGAGATCAGGAACCCCTCCCTGCGGGAGCGGCTGCTGGCCGTCGACCCGGGCGCCGAAGAGGCCGAGGAGAGCCCGGTCGTCGCCGACGGCGTGGCGGTGGACGGCTCGGTGCTCGGCACCGGCGAGCTGGCCCCGTGGCTCACCGAGCACGCCGGGCAGCCCCTCGGCCTCGCCACCGTCGACACCTGGGCCCTGGGCACCGGCTCGGTCGCCGAGGTCGCGCTCGCCGCGTCCGGCGGGTCCGCCGCCTGGTTCGACCCGTCCCAGCTCGACGAGGCCGACGAGAGCGCGTGGACGGCCTGGCTCGCCGACGAGGCCCGCCCCAAGGTCCTGCACAACGCCAAGGGCGCCATGCGGGTCTTCGCCGAGCACGGCTGGAGCGTCGCCGGCTGCGCCATGGACACCGCGCTCGCCGCGTACCTGGTCAAGCCGGGGCGCCGGTCCTTCGACCTGGACGCGCTGTCACTGGAGTACCTGGGCCGGGAACTGGCCCCCGCCGCGGCGGCCGACGGACAGCTCGCCTTCGGCACGGACGACGGCGCCGAGGCCGAGGCGCTGATGATCCAGGCCCGCGCCATCCTCGACCTGGGGTCGGCCTTCGAAGGGCGCCTGGAGGAGGTCGGCGCGGCCGATCTGCTGCGGGACATGGAGCTGCCCACCTCCGCGCTGCTCGCCCGTATGGAGCGGCACGGCATCGCGGCCGACCGGGCCCACCTCGAAGCCATGGAGCAGATGTTCGCCGGTGCGGTCCAGCAGGCCGTGAAGGAGGCGCACGCCGCCGCCGGGCACGAGTTCAACCTCGGCTCGCCCAAGCAGCTCCAGGAGGTCCTCTTCGGGGAGCTGGGGCTGCCCAAGACGAAGAAGACCAAGACCGGGTACACGACGGACGCCGACGCCCTGGCCTGGCTCGCCACCCAGACGGACAACGAGCTGCCGGTGATCATGCTCCGCCACCGTGAGCAGGCCAAGCTGCGGGTGACCGTGGAAGGGCTGATCAAGACCGTCGCGGCGGACGGGCGGATCCACACCACGTTCAACCAGACCGTCGCGGCCACGGGACGACTGTCGTCGACCGACCCGAACCTCCAGAACATCCCGGTCCGTACGGACGAGGGGCGGGCGATCCGGCGTGGGTTCGTGGTGGGTGACGGCTTCGAGTCGTTGATGACCGCGGACTACAGCCAGATCGAGCTGCGGGTGATGGCCCATCTGTCCGAGGACGCCGGGCTGATCGAGGCGTTCACCTCCGGGGAGGACCTGCACACCACGGCCGCCTCGCAGGTGTTCGCCGTCGAGCCCGGTGCGGTCGACGCGGAGATGCGGCGCAAGATCAAGGCGATGTCGTACGGGCTGGCGTACGGGTTGTCCGCGTTCGGGCTCTCGCAGCAGTTGAACATCGACGCGGGTGAGGCACGGGCGCTGATGGACGCGTACTTCGAGCGGTTCGGGGGTGTGCGGGACTATCTGCGGCGGGCGGTCGACGAGGCGCGGGCCACGGGGTACACCGCGACGCTCTTCGGGCGCCGGCGGTACCTGCCCGACCTCAACAGCGACAACCGGCAGCGGCGTGAGGCGGCTGAGCGGATGGCTCTGAACGCGCCGATTCAGGGGACGGCGGCGGACATCGTGAAGATCGCGATGCTGAAGGTGGACGGGGCGTTGGGGGAGGCGGGGCTCACTTCTCGGATGCTGCTTCAGGTGCATGACGAGGTTGTGCTGGAGATCGCGCCTGGGGAGCGGGGGGTGGCGGAGGAGATCGTGCGGCGGGAGATGTCGGATGCGGTGCGGTTGAGGGTGCCGTTGGGGGTTTCGGTGGGGGATGGGGGGGACTGGGAGTCTGCTGCGCATTAGGTCTGCGGTGGGTTGTTGGTTGCCGGTCGTGTCTGTGTGTGCGTCTGCGGGTTCGGTGGGGGCGGGCGTTTTGCGCAGTTCCCCGCGCCCCTGAGGCCTGCGGCGGCCCGCTCGGCCCCGGTGGGGGCGTGTGTAGCGCGTTCGGTTCGGTGGTGGGGTCGGGGCCGGGGTGGGGGGTATCCGTCCTCGGTCCGGCGGCTCGGTCCTTTGAGTAGTTCTCGGTTATGGACGCCGGCCGCTGCGGGCGGACACCCCCCACCCCGTCCCCTTCGCGCCGTCGGCGGCTGACGGCCCGTGGTGGCGCAGGTGGGGCGCCGCGGTCGAGGGGGGTCGGGTATCGGCGCAGGGTAGGTGTAGCTCGTCAGGGGCGCGGGGAACTGCGCGACAAGCCACGAAGCACCCGCACCCGCCAGATCACACCGCGAGGCACCCCCATAGGCGCCCGGCTCAAGCTCAGCGCAGCTGCCCGCGGGGAACTGCGCGACCAGCCACGACGGACCCGCACCCGCCAGACAACCGAACCCGGCACCCCCATAGGCGCCCGGCTCAAGCCCAACCCGGCACCATCACCCACGTGGCTCTCGCAGACACGCCCCCCACCGCACCCCCGGCCAGGATGCGGTCATGGGTATACGCATGCTCCACCGCCGGACGGCCCCCATGCGGAACGTTCCGGCTCACGCGGTCGGTGCGAGTACCGCTCGGGTCCCGGTCGACCTGGCGGCGCGACTGCGTCAGGTCGGGACCGTGCTGAGGAAGGAAGCGGACGGGGCCGAGTCGTCCCGGCGGCTGTGGGCGGAGTTGGTGCTCGGTTATGTGGCGCTCGGGCTCACGCTGCTGCCCCGGTCCCGGCCGCTGACGAGCATGACGGTGTTCGTCGCGTCGGTCAGTGAGGGACCGGGGTGTGTTCCGGGATGTCCGGCGTCGTCGGAGCCGGACGGAGGAGTCTGACGCCCAGGGCGTAGAGGAGTACGCCGAGGGCCAGGCCCGCGCCCGCTCCGAAGCAGAGGGTGGGGATCAGTTCCCAGGGCTTCGCGGTGGCGCCCCAGTAGGCCCACCAGCGTGAGATCCGCTGCGCTGCCGCCACCGTCGCGCACGTGGCGATCACGGCCAGGGCCCACCAGCGGTCCCGGGTAGAGAGGGCGGGGACTCCGGGGGGAGGGGTGGTGGGCAGCGGTGCTCGGCGCAGGGCGTGGACGCAGAACGTGGTGATGGCGATCGCCGCCAGGGCCGAGCCGCCGTACTGGAGGTACCAGTAGAGGGGGAAGCCGGCCAGGTCGTCGCCCAGGGCGGGGAAGAGGCGCATGCCCCATCGGTCGTGGTGGGTGAAGGCGTCCCAGACGACGTGGGTCAGGGCGCCCAGCACCGCGGAGGCGTACCAGCGGAGCACGAGGGCGGTGCGCACGCGTGCGCGTGGTGAACCGCAGCGCAGCAGTGTCGCCGGGCGGCCCTGGCGTGCTCGGGGGAGCAGCGCCACCAGGGGTTCGCGGAGGAGTAGCCACAGGGCGACCAGGGCCCAGGCGACCAGTACGTCGATCGTGAAGACGCCCGGGACGGAGTGGGTGACCTTGCCGAACTCCATCGCCTCGGAAACGACACTTGCCGCGTAATAGGTCATGTCGGGTGAGAAGGATCCGGCCACGAGGACGGCCGGAACCAGGTGGGCGCGGGCCGTTCCGTCGGTGCGGAGTGTGGGGAGCACCGCTGCCGCGTGGCTCAGGGTGAACGGCAACAGGGCTCCTCAGGGCGGGGGTTGGCCGGGTGGCGGTCCGGGTGATCGCTTTTCTTCAGTATGGGCGACCGGGGCCTGTGCCGATCGAACATGGCCAACCGGTGAATAACGGGCACGAACCGGTGTCCGAGGAAAGGAAGTTGTCGTAGGGTCACACGGGTCACCGCGCTGGGGTGCCCGGTCGCACGTGCGCATCAGGAATTGCCACGCGTCACAGGGGCAACCTCCAGGACGGCTCGACTGTCTCAACTGGACGAGAGCGACAGACGGAGACGGGCGCGCGGGCGTCCACAGGAGGGGTTCACTTTATGGCGGCGCAATTCGGCAGGAGGCTGTGCAAGGGGGCCGCGACCACCGCCGTGGCCGCACTCGCGGTCGCGGCACTGTCCGCCTCCCAGGCCCCCGGGGTCACGGCCGACGACAGCGGCAGACCCACCGCCGCCGGTGCCGAAGCCACTCCTGATCCGGCCGACGGGAAGGGCGCGACCGGTAACTCGCCGTACTACACGGACCTGCCGCCGCTGAACACCCCGGTCCCCGCGCCGACCGACGGCAGCACTCCCTCCGTCTCCCCGGTCGAGTCCGAGGCGGGCATACCCGCGACCGTCCTCGACGCCTACAAGAAGGCCGCGACCGAGCTCCAGGCGTCCAAGCCGGGCTGCAACCTGCCCTGGCAGCTGCTCGCCGCCATCGGCCAGGTCGAGTCGGGGCAGGCCAGGGGCGGCCAGGTCACCGCGGACGGCACCACGACCAAGGCGATCCTCGGCCCCGACCTCGACGGCAACGGCTTCGCGCTCATCAGGGACACCGACAACGGCGCGTACGACGGCAACAGCACGTACGACCAGGCCGTCGGCCCGATGCAGTTCATCCCGTCCACCTGGGCGTGGGCCGGCCGTGACGGCAACGGCGACGGGGTCAAGGACCCCAACAACGTCTACGACGCCTCCCTCGCCGCCGGCCACTACCTGTGCCGCAACGGCTGGGACCTGTCGACCACCGGGGACCTGCGCAGCGCGATCCTCAGCTACAACAACTCGCAGGACTACCTGAACACGGTTCTGTCGTGGCTGGAGTACTACCGCAAGGGCACCCACGAGATCCCCGACGGCACCGGCTCCGTCCCGGGCAGCCGCAGCGACGGCGGCACCGGCTCGCACTCCTCGTCCCCGTCGCCCACCCCGCCGAAGACGTCCGAGCCGAGTACCCCGGGCAGCAGTTCCCCGAAGCCCACCCCGCCCACCTCGCCCGCGCCCAGCACCCCGCCGCCGTCGACGCCCGTCACGCCGACCCAGTCGGTGGACCACCTGGAGGACTCGGGCACCGCGAAGCTCACCGCCATGGCGGGTGACGCGTTCACCGCGAAGATCAGCACCAAGGCCGAGAACGCCGCGGGCAAGGGCGTCGCCAAGGTCCGGATCCGCTTCACGATCGTCGGCGACACCGACGCCACCTTCGCGGGCGGCGAGAAGGTCGCCACCGCCCTCACGGGCACCTCGGGCGTGGCCACCGCGCCGGCGCTCCAGGCGGGCGAGACCACCGGCGACTTCACGGTCCGTGCGACCCTCATCGGCCGTACGGTCACCGGACCCGACTACAAGGCCACCGTCACCCAGCGCGTCGCCGACGCCCTCGTGCGCACCGGCGACACCGCGCTGACCTGCACGCCGGGCGGCGAGTTCGCCGACCAGGTCGAGGTGAAGGCCACCGACGACGGTGCCGTCGCCGACAAGGTCGCGGTCACCGCGACGCTGATCAAGTCGGTGATCGATCCGACCGAGAACGACAAGGGCCCGTACTTCAAGGACGCCGACAACAAGGTCGTGCGCACCCTGACGAACCTGGAGACGGACGAGAACGGCCTGCTGAAGCTGCCGAAGCTCTACGCCGACGACACCGAGGGCACCTATCTGCTCCACCTCACCACCGCGGGCGGAGCGTCCCTCAACGTCGAGCTGACCGTGGCGCCCCCGCAGACCTCCGCGAGCCCCTCGCCCAGCCCTTCGGAGAGCGCCGCCTCGTAGGCACCCCGGGCACCTCGCAGGGCGTCCTTTCCGCTACGGCGGACAGGGCGCCCTCCGTCTGTGTGCGACGTGTTCTCATCTCGGCCGCCCGTTGCTACGGTGCCGGACCTGACGATGTATCAGTTCCCGCCCGCGGGGAGGCAGACATGCGTGCCCTGATCGCCGCCGCGACCGGTCTCGCCGTCGCGCTCGCCCTGGTCCTCACGATCACCGCGATGGGGCAGCCGACCGGCAGGACGTCCCCGAAACCGCTGCTGACGACCGTGCCCTCACACCCGTAGCCGTCCGCCCGGGAGGCCGAGATGCGCCGCAAGACCAGCCTGGTCCTGCTCGCCCTCGCCGTGTTCTTCGCGGCGCTGTCCCCGCTGCTGCGCTGGTACGCCTTCCCGCGCCTGGCCAAGATCCCCGCGAACCAGTACCAGGACATGGTCCTGGAGGCGAAGGACGCCACCCTCCTCGACTACGGCACGATGACCGCGAAGCAGGTCCCGAAGGTCACCATCGTGCAGACCCTCAAGGGCAACGTGGAGGCATCCGAGAAGATCGAGAAGACGGCCGGGAGGGACGTCGTCGTCTGGGACGGCCTGTCGTACGTCCAGGGCCCCGACGGCAAGATGGTCTCCGAGATCCCCGAGCGCTACATCTTCGACGCCCACAGCCAGGCCCCGGTCCACGCCCCCGGCGAGATGGTCGACGGCGACCCCGTCAAACGCACCGGCATCGAGTTCAAGTGGCCCTTCCTGACCGAGAAACGGGACTACGAGTACTTCGACGCGCAGACCCGCACCACCAACCCCATCCACTACAAGGGCACCCAGACCTTCCGCGGGGTGAAGGTCTACTACTTCGAGCAGACCATCCCGTGGACCAAGGTGCCCTTCCCCAAGACCATGCCCGTGCAGGGCATCACGCCCGAGTCCGTCGCCAAGACCGGCACCACCCGCTGGTACACCACGGTCCGCAAGTTCTGGGTCGAACCCCTCACCGGCGCCCCCGTCTACGGTGAGGAGATCCACAAGGAGGAGCTGCGCGGCGGCTCCCTCCTGGGCGGCCGTGAGAAGGTCACCGCGTTCGCCGGGCACGTGAAGATGCGCGAGGACTACATCGAGCACACGGTCGACCTGGTCAAGTCCAACCGCCTGCTCGTCCTGCTGATGACGTCGTACCTCCCCTGGGGCTTCCTCACCCTGGGCGTCCTCCTGCTGGCCCTCGCCCTGTGGCTGGAGGCCCGGAGCCGCCGCCCGGTCCCGGTGAAGGCGGACGCCCCCGAGCCCGTCAGCGCCTGAGCCGCGCGTTCGTGAACCGCGTAGCCTCGGCGCCCGCCGGGTCCTCCGGCCACGGATGCTTCGGATACCGGCCGCGCAACTCCGCCCGTACGCCCTTGTAGCCGTCCTTCCAGAAGGAGGCGAGGTCGGCCGTGACGGCGGCGGGCCGACCGGCGGGGGACAGCAGATGGACCAGGAGCGGCACGCCGGCGATCTCCGGTGAGGTCTGGAGCCCGAACATCTCCTGCAACTTCACCGCGAGGACCGGCTGTTCGGGGTTGCCGTAGTCGATCCGGATTCTGGACCCACTCGGTACGGCCATCCGCTCGGGCGCCAGCTCGTCCAGCCGCGCGGCCTCGCCGGAGGCCCACGGCAGGAGCCGCCGGAGCGCCGCTCCGGCGTCGATGCGCGCGAGGTCCGCCCTGCGCCGGGCCCGGCTCAGCTCCGGCTCCAGCCACTCGTCCACGCGCGCGTGGAGCGCGTCCTCGGAGACCTCCGGCCAC
Organism: Streptomyces sp. SID13726; assembly: GCF_010548375.1. Taxonomy (GTDB): domain Bacteria; phylum Actinomycetota; class Actinomycetes; order Streptomycetales; family Streptomycetaceae; genus Streptomyces. Next base: position 309,760 of record NZ_JAAGLY010000007.1, on the reverse strand, counting down.
GGGTCGCCGAGGTGGTGGCGCAGGAACGCGAGCCGCTGCCGCAGTACGTCGGCGTCGGGCGTCCAGCGCAGCAGCCGCAGCCCTTCCTGCCGGAGCCCTTCCACAACCGCCTCGCGTACGAGGACGGGGTCGGCGTCCTTCAGCGGCCGTGCCGTGAGTTCGATCGCGCCCAGCCGCTCCACCCGCCGTGCCACCACGTCCCCGTCGGCCCAGTGGACCTCCTGCGCCTCGGAGTGGAAAGCGGTTGCGGCCGACCTTGCCGTGTCCTCGTCGATCGCGGCGGCGAGCTGCACACGCGCGTGGCCCTTTCCCACGGGACGGTCCGCCACGGCGACGGCGATCCAGGGGGCGCCGCGCAGCGGGGAGCCGTCGGAGAGCTCCGCGCGGGTCCCGGAGGCCATGAGGTAGGAGCCGCCGTCGGCTCTGGCCACCCGTTCGGGGAACGCGAGAGCCGCCACGAGCCCGGCGACGGCGTCCTCGCCGGAGGAGGGCGGCCGAGGGGCACCCGGGGCGGGCGGCTGCGTGGACTCCGGCGCGAGGGCCCGCAGCCGGCGCACCTCCGACCGCCACCGCGCCGCGTAGGCGTCGCTCCCGCGCCGGGCGGTCCGCAACGCGCCCACGAGATCCTCCCCGTACCCCCGCGGCGCCTCCTCGCTCAGCAGCGCGACGACCTCGGCGGCCCGCTCGCCCCCGACCGACGCGGCCGCGTCCAGCAACGCCCGCCCGACCCGCGGATGCAGCCCCAGCCGCGCCAGCCGGACACCCCGCCCGGTCGCCCGCCCGGCCGGGTCCACCGCGTCCACCGCCGCGAGAGCGGCCCGCGCCGCCGCCATCGCCCCGCCCGGCGGCGGATCAAGCAGCGCGAGCCCGGACGCCTCCGGATCGCCCCAGCAGGCCGCCTGGAGCGCGAACGCCGTCAGGTCGGCCACCTTGATCTCCGGCGCCGGGAAACGCGGCAGACGGGCGTCCTCGGCCTCCGCCCAGCACCGGTACACCGCACCCGGCGCCTCACGTCCGGCCCGGCCCGCCCGCTGCCGCCCGGCCGCCTGCGAGGCCCGTACCGTCGCCAGCGCGCTCAACCCGCGCGCGTGGTCGACACGCGGCTCCCGCGCGAGCCCCGAGTCGACGACCACCCGCACGCCCGGCACGGTCAACGACGACTCGGCCACGGAGGTCGCCAGGACCACCCGGCGCCGCTCCCCGCCCGCCAGCACCGCGTCCTGCACGGCCGCCGGGGCCCGGCCGTGGACCTGGAGCACCTCCACGTCCCCGAGGCTCCCCAACTGCCCCGCCACGCGCGCGATCTCGCCCACACCGGGCAGGAAGCACAGCACGTCCCCGTCCCGCTCGGACAGGGCCCGCCGTACGACCGACGCCACATGCGTGAGCAGCGCCGGATCCACCCGCATGCCGTGCGGCGGCCGTACGGGGCGAGTCGGGGGCGCCCACACGACCTCCACGGGATGCGAGACGCCCTCCGCCTCGACCACGGGGGCGTCGCCCAGCAGCCGGGCCCATCCCTGCGCGTCGGTCGTCGCGGACGCGGCCACCAGACGCAGCTCAGGGCGCAGGGTCTGCCGTACGTCCCACAGGAAGGCCGCCGTGGTGTCCGCGTCCAGATGACGCTCGTGGCACTCGTCGAGCACCACCACGTCGACGCCCGCCAACTCCTGGTCGCGCTGAAGCCGTTGGAGCAGCACACCCGTCGTGACGACCTCCACGCGCGTGTGCCGCCCGACCACCCGCTCGCCGCGCACGGTGTAGCCGACGCTCTCGCCGGCCTTCTCGCCCAGCAGCCACGCCATCCGCCGGGCGGCCGCGCGGGCGGCGATCCGGCGGGGCTCGGCGACGACGACCTTCCGCGCGGGCGCGCCCTCGTCCAGGAGACCCGCCAGCACCAGCGGGACGAGGGTCGTCTTGCCGGTGCCCGGCGGCGCCACGAGGACCGCCGTGCCGTGTCCCTCCAGGGCGTCGCCCAGCGCGGGCAGGGCACTGTGCACGGGAAGGGCGGCGAGGGCGTCGTAGCGGATCACGACCCCAGTGTCGTACGGCCGCCCGAACGCGCGCTTACGTCAGTCCCGTTCGCACACGAAGATCGCCGAGCCCGGGATGAGGTTGCCGCGCAGGGGGGACCAGCCGCCCCACTCCGAGGTGTTCCAGGCCGGCCACTCCGGTTCGACCAGGTCGACGAGGCGGAAGCCGCCGGCGACCACGTCGCGGACCCGGTCGCCGATCGTGCGGTGGTGCTCTACGTAGACCGCGTCGCCGTTCTCGTCCTGCTCGACGTACGGGGTGCGGTCGAAGTACGAGGAGGAGACGGACAGGCCCTCGGGGCCGGGCTCGTCCGGGAAGGCCCAGCGGATCGGGTGCGTGACCGAGAAGACGAACCGGCCGCCCGGGCGCAGGACTCGGCGCACCTCCTTGAGGACCAGCACCGGATCGGCGACGAACGGCAGGGCGCCGTACGCCGAGCACGCCAGGTCGAAGGAACCGTCCGCGAAGGGGAGCGCGCCCGCGTCGGCGCACACCAGGGGGAAGGACGTACCGATGCGCAGGGCGTGCTGGAGCTGGCGGTGGGAGATGTCGAGGGCGACCGGGCGGGCGCCCTGCGCCTGCAGCCAGCGCGCGCACTGGGCCGCGCCTGCGCCGATCTCCAGGACGTCCCTGCCCTTGAGGTCCTCGGGCGGGCCCAGCAGTTCGGCCTCCACCTCGTCGAGACCCTCGGGGCCCCACACGAAGCGGTCGTCGCCGAGGAACGTGCCGTGCTCGACCTGGTACTCGTCCGCGTTGCGGTCCCACCAGCCGCGGTTGGCGCGGGCGCTCTCGGTGACGTCGGCGTCGCGCCGGGTGGCCTCCGACCCGGCGTCCGGGTCGGCCGCCTGCTGGTGTGATGCGGGCTCTTGGATGATCGGCTCCCTCGTCGTACTCTTCCGTCCAACCCGTCCACGGCGGCCGTCATAAATGGGGCGCTGTCACGCGCGCGTGGCCTCGTGAGACAGGTTTTGTGCCGGGTATGCGGCGATCCGCCCCGGGTGTGCGCCTTCGCGCATTGACCCTGTCCGGCTGCCCCCGTATGCTACAAGTTGCGCTGCGGGCCTGCGCACCTCAGACGTAGCAGGCTGCGCTCGCATCTGTCGTATGTCCCCTCGGTTTTCGAGGCGCCACCGGATTCATCCAATGTGGCGCTTCCTTGGCTGTCCGGCTTCTTCAGAGCGACACGGGCTCCCGGCGTAGCAGTACCTACGACTTCAATGTCCGTACCGGAGCCCTTTCCCACATGACGAGCAGCACCGAGACCACCGCCACCACCCCGCAGGTTGCGGTCAACGACATCGGTAACGAGGAAGCTTTCCTCGCCGCTATCGACGAGACGATCAAGTACTTCAACGATGGCGACATCGTCGACGGCGTCATCGTCAAGGTTGACCGGGACGAGGTTCTCCTCGACATCGGTTACAAGACCGAAGGTGTCATCCCGAGCCGCGAGCTCTCGATCAAGCACGACGTCGACCCCAACGAGGTCGTCGCCGTCGGTGACGAGATCGAAGCCCTTGTTCTCCAGAAGGAGGACAAGGAAGGCCGCCTGATCCTCTCGAAGAAGCGCGCCCAGTACGAGCGCGCCTGGGGCACCATCGAGAAGATCAAGGAAGAGGACGGCATCGTCACCGGTACCGTCATCGAGGTCGTCAAGGGTGGTCTCATCCTCGACATCGGCCTCCGTGGCTTCCTCCCGGCCTCCCTGGTCGAGATGCGCCGCGTCCGCGACCTCCAGCCCTACGTGGGCAAGGAGCTCGAGGCGAAGATCATCGAGCTGGACAAGAACCGCAACAACGTGGTCCTGTCCCGCCGTGCCTGGCTGGAGCAGACCCAGTCCGAGGTCCGCCAGACGTTCCTCACGACCCTCCAGAAGGGTCAGGTCCGTTCCGGCGTCGTCTCCTCGATCGTCAACTTCGGTGCCTTCGTGGACCTGGGTGGCGTCGACGGTCTGGTCCACGTCTCCGAGCTCTCCTGGAAGCACATCGACCACCCCTCCGAGGTTGTCGAGGTCGGCCAGGAAGTCACCGTCGAGGTCCTCGACGTCGACATGGACCGCGAGCGTGTCTCCCTGTCGCTGAAGGCGACGCAGGAAGACCCGTGGCAGCAGTTCGCCCGGACCCACCAGATCGGCCAGGTCGTGCCCGGCAAGGTCACGAAGCTGGTTCCGTTCGGTGCGTTCGTCCGCGTGGACGAGGGCATCGAGGGTCTGGTCCACATCTCCGAGCTGGCCGAGCGCCACGTGGAGATCCCGGAGCAGGTCGTCCAGGTCAACGACGAGATCTTCGTCAAGGTCATCGACATCGACCTCGAGCGCCGCCGCATCAGCCTCTCGCTGAAGCAGGCCAACGAGTCCTTCGGTGCCGACCCGGCCTCGGTCGAGTTCGACCCGACCCTGTACGGCATGGCCGCGTCGTACGACGACCAGGGCAACTACATCTACCCCGAGGGCTTCGACCCCGAGACCAACGACTGGCTCGAGGGCTTCGAGTCGCAGCGTGAGGTCTGGGAGAACCAGTACGCCGAGGCGCAGACGCGCTTCGAGCAGCACCAGGCCCAGGTCATCAAGTCCCGTGAGGCCGACGCGGCTGCCGCCGCCGAGGGCGGGGACGCCGCGGGCGCGGCTCCGGCCGCGGGTGGCGGTGGCGGTTCGTACTCCTCCGAGGGTGCGGACACCTCCGGCGCGCTGGCTTCGGACGAGGCGCTCGCCGCGCTGCGTGAGAAGCTGGCCGGTGGGCAGAGCTGAATGCTGGCTCGCTGAGGCTTAGCCGGTAACTGAAGGGCCGTACCTTTCGAGGTGCGGTCCTTCAGTGCTGTGCGGGCTTGTGTTTTGGCTGACCGCCGGTGGGGGCTTGTCGCGCAGTTCCCCGCGCCCCTACCGGGCGCGTTCTGCATACCCCCGACATGAAAAGGCCGTAAGAGATGGGCTGATCAGGGGCCCGGGTGGGAATGCCGCTGTTTCAAGGCGTGTTGAAGCGTATGAACACGAGGAGGAGCGGTCACTGTGCTTGATCCGCAGGGTTTGTACGCATGGGAGCCTAAGGGCCTCGCCGTTGTCGACATGGCGCTCGCGCAGGAGTCGGCCGGTCTTGTCATGCTCTACCACTTCGACGGATACATCGACGCGGGCGAGACCGGCGACCAGATCGTCGACCGGCTGCTCGACTCGCTGCCCCACCAGGTCGTGGCCCGCTTCGACCACGACCGGCTCGTGGACTACCGGGCCCGCCGCCCGCTGTTGACATTCAAGCGCGACCGGTGGACCGAGTACGAGGAGCCCACGCTGGAGGTGCGGCTCGTGCAGGACGCCACCGGGGCGCCCTTCCTGCTGCTGTCGGGGCCGGAGCCGGACGTGGAGTGGGAGCGCTTCGCCGCGGCGGTCCAGCAGATCGTGGAGCGGCTCGGGGTGCGGCTGTCCGTGAACTTCCACGGCATCCCCATGGGCGTCCCGCACACCCGCCCCGTCGGGCTCACCCCGCACGGCAACCGGCACGACCTCGTGCCAGGACACCGCAGCCCCTTCGACGAGGCGCAGGTGCCCGGCAGCGCCGAGGCCCTGGTCGAGTACCGGCTCATGGAGGCCGGTCACGACGTCCTGGGCGTCGCGGCGCACGTCCCGCACTACATCGCGCGCTCGCCGTACCCGGACGCGGCCCTGACCGTCCTGGAGGCCATCACGGCCGCCACCGGCATGGTCCTGCCCGGTATCGCGCACGCCCTGCGCACCGACGCGCACCGCACCCAGACCGAGATCGACCGCCAGGTCCAGGAGGGCGACGAGGATCTCGTGGCCCTTGTCCAGGGCCTTGAGCACCAGTACGACGCGGCGGCCGGGTCGGAGACCAGGGGCAACATGCTCGCGGAGCCGGTGGACATCCCGTCGGCGGACGAGATCGGCCTGGAGTTCGAGCGTTTCCTCGCGGAGCGCGAAGGCGACAACTGAGCCCGGTGAGGTGGCCCGGTGGGGTGCGCCGGCACCGGCGCGCCCTAAGCTTCGGCCCATGCTGAAGGTGGGCCTGACCGGCGGTATCGGCGCCGGCAAGAGTGAGGTGTCCAAGCTCCTCGTGGAGCAGGGCGCTGTCCTGATCGACGCGGACCGTATCGCGCGCGAGGTCGTCGCACCGGGGACGCCCGGCCTCGCCGCGGTCGTGGAAGCCTTCGGCGAGGACGTGCTCGCCGAGGACGGCGGCCTCGACCGGCCCAAGCTGGGCTCGATCGTCTTCGCCGACCCGGACCGGCTCGCCGTACTCAACTCGATCGTGCATCCGCTGGTGGGCGCCCGGTCCCGCGAGCTGGAGTCCGCCGCCGCCCCGGACGCCGTCGTCGTGCACGACGTCCCGCTCCTCGCGGAGAACTCCCTCGCCCCGCTGTACGACCTCGTGATCGTCGTCGACGCGAGCCCCGAGACCCAGCTCGACCGTCTCGTCCGGCTGCGCGGCATGACCGAGCAGGACGCACGCGCGCGTATGGCCGCGCAGGCGGCGCGCGAGAAGCGGCTGGAGATCGCGGACGTCGTGATCGACAACGACGTACCCCTGGACGAGCTGCGGCAGCGCGTGGCGGATGTGTGGGCCGATCTGGAGCGGCGGACCCGCGGGTCACAGGCGTCCCAGGAATAGCGTGCGCCTGTCCGGGCGTTGAACCCTTCCAGTGAGGGAAGGACTTTGCCGTGCCCGAGACCAGCGGTTCGACCGGACGTACTCCGGAGACGCATGTCATCGATTTCCGCGCCGCCGAGCAACTGCTCGCCGCGCGGGACCCGCGCGGCGCGGTGAAACTGCTCGACCAGGTCATCGCAGCCCACCCGGAGAACACCGCGGCCCGGCTGCTGCGCGCGCGTGCCTTCTTCGCCGCCGCGCAACTGCGGCCCGCCGAGCTGGAGTTTACCGTCGTCCTGGAGCGTGAGCCGGACAACGCCTTCGCTCACTTCGCGCTCGCCCGCACCTACGAGCGGCAGGGGCGGCCCGACCAGGCCAGACGCCACTTCCGGCTGGCGGCGGCGCTGGATCCGAAGCCGGAGTTCGTGAAGGCCGCGCGGTTCGACTCCTGAGCCGTGTCGCGGCCCGGCGGGGGCTCTGTCGGCGTCGTGACGCCCTCAGGGCTTCGCCGGTGGCCGGCCGGGGCCGTTCTCCGGCGGGCGGTACGGCGGGATGCCGGGGCCCGGCTGGTAGTGCGGGCCCTGGCGGATGTGCCGGAGGACCACCGTCAGGTCGGCGGTGACCACCAGCCACAGCACCCCGCAGGCGAGGGCCCACCAGGGCCGTCCCGCCAGCGCGAACGCGGCCGTGCCGAAGATCGCCCAGACCACGCCCCACACACTCAGCCAGAACCGCGCCCGCAGCGCACTGCGCGCGGTCGACGGCTCACTGCCCGTACGCATCGGGATCACTCCTCCTGCTTGCAACGTACTCTTCGGAACGACGGGCACCAAAGGGTCGAACAGGAGGGCACCGCGTGCTTCCGGACGCCGACGAGCTGGCCGAGGTGCTGGTGGAACTGGCCGTACCGCACGAGGACGTCAACGAACTCGTGCGCATCGGCCGGCGGGTCATGGACGACCCGGAGCTGCGGCGGTTCCTGGAGCACTCCGTCGCGGAACTGGTCCGGGACATCGGGGAACTCGGCGACCCGGTCGACCTGCCCGAGCTGGACTGGCCGGCCGGCGCCCTCCAACGCTGCTTCCCCGTCTACGTGTTCGTCGCGGCGCTGCCCTGGACGCGCGCCTTCCACCGGGAGCGCGGCATCCCGGCCGACGTCTCCCGGCGCACCCTCGCCGACCTCGGGCGGAACATGGCCGTGCACCGCAGACGGTACGGCAGGGCGGGCGTGCAGTCCCCGCGGTGGCTGACCCATCACTTCCGGGGCGAGCTGTACCAGCTGGGGCGGCTCCAGTTCGAGCGCACGCTGTACGGACCCTGGCACCGGCGCAGCCTCGTGGCGGCCGGACTCGACCTCACCCCCGGCACGCCCTGTCTGAGCCTCCACATCCCCGACTTCCTCGGCCCGCTGTCCCCGGCCGCCTGCGACCGCTCGCTCGCCCTGGCCGAGGCGTTCTTCGCCCGGCACTTCACGGAAGAGCACCGGGCCGCGCTGTGCCATTCCTGGCTGCTCGACCCGCAGTTGAAGCGCTATCTGCCCGGGGGCTCCCACATCGTCCGCTTCCAGGAGCGGTTCCGGTTGGCCCCCGAGGACGCGGAGCCCGCGGACAGCGAGCCGGTGCAGTTCGTGTTCGGCGACCCGGAGCTGCCGGTGGCGGGGCTGCCCCGGCGGACGGTCCTGGAGCGGGCCGTCGGGGATCATCTGCGGGACGGCGGGCATTGGTACATCGGGCACGGGTGGTTTCCGCTGTAGCTCGGACGGGTGAATGTGTGCGACAGGGGAACGGCCGTGCGGGTGCGGGCCGTTGGACCGGCATGGAACTGAGGATGCGAGCGGGACACCAGGGGACGGGGCCGGGGGCGATCACTCCGGACGGGTGCGCGGTCGAGCTGTACTCGCGGCTGCCGGTGGGGGCGGAGCCGGATGTCGTCGCCGGTGCGGTGCCGGCGGGGGCGCGCATCCTGGAGCTGGGGTGCGGGGTGGGGCGCATGACCCATCCGCTGCTGGAGCGGGGGTTCGCGGTCACCGCGGTGGACGAGTCCGCGGAGATGCTCGAGCGCGTCCGGGGCGCGCGCACGATCCGCGGGCCCATCGAGGAACTCGATCTCGGTGAGACCTTCGACGTGGTGCTGCTCGCGTCGTTCCTCGTGCACAACGCGGACCCGGAGGTGCGGCGCGGGATGCTGCGCGCCTGTGCCCGGCATGTGGCGGTGGGCGGTTGCGTGCTGATCCAGCGCGAGGGTGAGGACTACCACGCCGACGTGCCGCGCGAGCGGGTCGACCCCAGTGGGTTCACCGTGCGGATCGTGTCCTCGGAACCGGTGGCGGAGGGCGTGAACTCGGTGCATGTCGAGTACGACTTCCCGGACGCGACCTGGACTCAGACCTTCCGGGCCAGGCTGTTGACGACCGGGCAGTTCGAGGAGGCGCTGGGGGAGGCGGGGTTGAGAGTGGACCGGTATCTGACGGAGGACCGGATATGGGTGCGGGCGGTGGCCGTCTGAGGAAATCGGCCGTGGCGCGGCGATGAGTTCGGGACCGGGTGCGGGTCTACCTCTTCGACAGCAACACGGACCGCTTCCCACAGGAGACCCTCATGTCCGAGACCACCGTCCCCGCCGCCCGCACCGCCGCTTCCCCGGTCATCGCCGAGTCCAGCACGGCGCGCGGACGCCGGGCCCGGATCGCCCTGCGCGCCCTTCAGGTCGTCCTCGCGCTCTTCTACGTGGTCGCGAGCGCGCTTCCCAAGCTGATCGCGCACCCCTCGGCCGTGGAGGGCTTCGACAGGATGGGCTGGGGGAGCACGGGGATGTACATCATCGGCGTGCTCGAACTCGCCGGTGGGGTCGCCCTGTTGATCCCGGTGCTCCAGTCGGTGGCGGCCGTGGCGCTGAGCGGGCTGATGGTCGGCGCGTTCGTCGTCCAGCTCACCTACTTCGACGGGGAGAACGCGGCGACTCCGCTCATCCTGATCATCCCGCTCGCCCTGATCGCCTGGGCCCGACGGGGGCACAACTCGGATCTGCTGCGGGTGGTGCGACGACGGTCATGAGCGGGACGGCCGCGCGGCGGCTGCGGTGAGGCCGGTGCTCTGCCCTTCGGGGAGGGGGCCGGTTTCACCGTGGTGGCTGACGGGTGTTCTGTTCGGGAGTGGTTGTCCGGATTGTCCGGGTGGTGGGAGTGGTTCGAGTGGTCCGCTTCGGCTGAGGGGCTTGCTCGGGTGCCCGCGCTTTTTGCCTTGTCGGGAGTCGGGTCCGCCGGGTCACTCCGATCCGGCAGACCCGCTCAAACCCCCGACGGACCCCCGGTCCCGGTCGGCCCGCTCGGTCCGCTGAAGCGGCCGTTGCGGTTGGCCTCCTTGAGGCCGCGCAGGCGCTCCAGTTCGCGGCGGTCCCGCTTGGTGGGACGGCCGGCGCCGCGGTCTCGGATGCCGGCGGGGGCGACGGCCTCGCGGGGCGGCGGAGGGGGAGAGTTGTCGACGTAGCACTGGGCGGCCACGGGCGCGCCGACCCGCTTGCGGATGAGGCGCTTGACGATCACGACCCGTTCCCGGCCCTCCTGCCGGACACGGACCTCGTCGCCGACGCGCAGGGAGTGGGCGGGCTTCACCCGGTCACCGTTCACCTGCACATGCCCGCCCCGGCAGGCCGTGGCTCCCGCGGAGCGGGTCTTGACCAGCCGCACGGACCAGATCCAGCTGTCGGTCCGCACGGACTGCCCGTCCTGCGGCACGGCCGCCTCCGCGGCGGCTACGGCAGCGGCGACCTGCGGGTCCTCCGGGTTTTCCGGGGTGCCGGGGGCGTCGGGGGCGGCCGCGAGGCGGTCCGGGTCGGGGGCCTCGGTCCCGGGACCGTCGGCCGTCCTGCCGACCCGGTCCACCCCACCCGTCTTGTTGTCACCCGCACGCTCCACAGCCATGCGACCGACCTTAGTACCCGAGGCCCCGCACCCTGGACGGCTTTTCCAGCGGAGCCCGCGCCTGCCCGTCTTCGAGCCCGCTCGCGTGAGGCCCCGGCCTCATGCGCCCCACCCCGCCACGAGCCCGTACCGTGGATCCATGAACCCCCTCGCCGATCTGGACCACCGGATCTCCGGCTGCCGGGCCTGTCCCCGGCTGGTGGAGTGGCGGGAGGAGGTGGCGCGGACCAAGCGGGCCGCGTTCGCCGACTGGTCGTACTGGGGGCGGCCGGTGCCGGGGTTCGGGCCGTCGGACGCGGGGATGCTGATCGTCGGGCTGGCGCCGGCCGCGCACGGCGGGAACCGTACGGGGCGGATGTTCACCGGTGACCGTTCCGGGGATGTGCTGTACCAGGCGCTGTACGACGTGGGGCTCGCCTCGCAGCCGACCGCCGAGAGCATGGACGACGGGCTGGAGCTGTACGGCGTGCGGATCACCTCGCCGGTGCACTGCGCGCCGCCCGCCAACAAGCCGACGCCGGGGGAGCGGGACACGTGTCGGCCCTGGTTGGTCCGGGAACTGGAGCTGCTGCGGCCGACGTTGCGGTCCGTCGTCGTGCTGGGTGCCTTCGGCTGGCAGGCGGCGCTGCCCGCGTTCGCGGAGGCCGGCTGGAGCGTGCCCCGCCCGCGGCCGGTCTTCGGGCACGGGGCGCGGGTGTCGCTGGGCGGGCTGGAGCTCTTCGGCTGCTTCCACGTCAGCCAGCGCAACACCTTCACCGGCAAGCTCACGCCCGCGATGATCCGGGAGGTGCTGGCCACGGCGGCGGAGGCTGCGGGGCTGCGCCGGGACGGCCGTACGGGATGAGGGGGTACGGCGGAAGAGGGCGCGCCGGGGTCCGGGTGCATGCCGTGGGCGCGGCGCGCCCCTGCTGAACTCGGCGTCGGGGACCGGCAAGTGCGCGCGCCGCAGCGCCCTTCAGAACCCCAGGGTTCAAAGCATCTCGGCGGTGTCGCCGAACAACTGACGTACCGTCGACTCGTAGTTGGTCCGCACGTGTGCCAGGGCGTGTGCGCGGGCCCGGTCCGGGTCGCCGGAGGCGATGGCCTCGTACAAGTCGCGGTGTTCGACGAGGAGTTGGGGCCACTCCTCGTTCCTGCGGGTCATCCAGCGCAGCCGGCCGGCGACCGGTTCCAGGGCCTCGACCAGCAGGCTGTTGCGGGCCATGGACACGATGCTGTCGTGCAGACGGCTGTTGACGTCCGTGATCGTCTCCGCGTCACCCGCCTCGGTGGCGGTCGCCGCGAGGTCCAGGAGCCGTTCGACCTCGGCCAGGTCCTGCGGGGTGGCACGGGCCGCGGCCAGGCCGGCGGCGTACACCTCCAGGGCCTCGCGCAGTTCGAAGAGTTCCTTGACGTCGTTCGGGGTCAGGCGCCGTACGACTGTCCGGCGGGGCGTCTCGAAGTGGACGAAGCCCTCGGCGACCAGTGCGCGGATCGCCTCGCGGACCGGTACCCGGGAGACCCCGAAGCGGTCGGCCAGCTCCCGCTCGACCAGCCGGTCGCCCGGGCGCAGCCCGCCCGCGATGATCTCCTGCCGCAGGGTGGCCAGGACGCGTTCGCGGACGGCGCCGAGGGGCTCGATGTTCGTCGTGGAGCTCATGGAGCCATCTTCGCCGACTCCGGTGGTGTTTTACGAAGCGTTGGGACGCCCGATCTCCCGGGATCGCGTCTGTGCAGGTCAGGTGCTTGGAGAGAGATCGCGGGGCAGCTCGGCCGTGATGCGGAGCCCGCCGGAGGGGCGCGGGGCGAGGGTGAGGGTGCCGTCGTGGGCGTGGGTGATGGTCTTGACGATGGCCAGGCCGAGACCCACGCCCGCGTGGTCGGTGTGCAGGCGTTCGGTGCCGCGCTGGAACGGTTCGGTGAGGGTCGAGATGAGCCGTGGGGTGAGTTTTTCTCCGGTGTTCTCGACGGTGATTCTCACGGTTTTCCGGTGGAGGCTCGTATGGACCCACACGGTGCCTTTTCCGGGCAGGTTGTGGACGATCGCGTTGTGCACGAGATTCATGGTCAGTTGCAGCAGAAGAGGTTGCGATCCGACGGTGGGAGTGATTTCTCCTGAGGTCTCGATGGTGATTTCGTGCTTTTCCGCGAGGGGGAGCAGGGTTTCCGTCGCCTCTTCCGCCATGAGGGACAGATCGACGTGTTCCCGGCTGAACGACCGCTGTTCGGCACGGCTTACCAGGAGCAGCGCCTCGGTGAGGTCGATCGCCCGGGTGTTCACGGTGTGGAGGCGTTCGATGAGTTCGCCGGTGTCGCGATTCGGATCGGTGCGGGCCACTTCGAGAAGTGATTTAGAGATCGCCAGCGGGGTGCGCAGTTCGTGCGAGGCGTTGGCCGCGAATCTGCGTTGTTCGGCGACATGCGCTTCGAGCCGGTCGAGCATTGTGTCGAAGGCGTCGGCGAGTTCGCGGAACTCGTCCTTGTGGCCCGGCAGCCGGATCCGGTGGCTGAGCGAACCGTTGGCGGCGGTGCGGGTGGCGTCCGTGATGCGGGTCAGGGGCGCGAGCATCCGGCCGGCGAGGAACCACCCGCCCGCGAGACCGAACACCAGCAGGAACGCCAGCGCGCCGGCCGCGGTCGGCGCGAAGGCGCGTGCGACGGCGAGCCGGTAGTTGGGCACCAGGATGAGCCCGACATGGGTCACCCGGTTCAGGAACAACCACCCGGCGGCGAGCAGCATGACACCGGCCACCATGACGAACCCGGCGTAGCTGAGGGTGAGTTTGAGGCGGACGCTCAACCCGGGCGGCCTATCCACGGTCTGCTCCGTCGGGCCCGGCCTCCGGCTGGGTGTCGATGCGGTAGCCGACGCCGGGCACGGTGGCGATGATCCACGGTTCGCCGAGCCGCTTGCGCAGTGCCGAGACGGTGATGCGCACGGCGTTGGTGAACGGGTCGGCGTTCTCGTCCCACGCGCGTTCCAGCAGGGCCTCGGCGCTGACGACCCCGCCCTCGGCGGCGGCGAGGACCTCCAGCACGGCGAACTGCTTCCTGGTCAGCGCGACGTAGCGGCCGTCCCGGTAGACCTCTCGGCGGAACGGGTCGACGCGCAGCCCGGCGATCTCCCGCACCGGCGGCCTGCTGTGGGCGCGTCGGCGGTCGAGGGCGCGGAGCCTGAGCGCGAGTTCCTGGAGTTCGAACGGTTTCGTGAGGTAGTCGTCGGCACCGAGTTCGAAGCCGGAGGCCTTGTCGTCGATGCGGTCGGCCGCGGTGAGCATGAGGATCGGCATACCGGTGCCGGAGGCGACGATGCGTTTGGCGATCTCGTCGCCGGACGGTCCGGGGATGTCCCGGTCGAGGACCGCGATGTCGTACGCGTTGACACTCAGCATTTCCAGCGCGGTGTCGCCGTCCCCCGCGAGGTCCGCCGCGATCGCCTCCAGGCGCAGGCCGTCGCGGATGGCCTCGGCCAGAAAGGGCTCGTCCTCGACAATCAGCACACGCATGGTCTGGATGCTACGAGTCGGCGCATATCGTCGGCGTATCGAAATCCGCATACGTGTCGGCAACACGGGGTTGCCTTGACTGGCGGCATGACTCGAACCTCACGATCGGTGCTGTTACTCGTCGTCGGGCTGCTGGCCGTCGTAGGCGTGATGACCGTGGTCCTTGTCCGGCAGGGGGCCGGGGAGTCGTCGGCCCCGGCGTCATCGTCGTCCTCCGGCTCGGGATCGGACGCCGCGCGTCTGAACACGTTCCGTGTCGAGCGACCTGGCGCGCCCGTGCAGGCCGGTGGCGCAGGTGAGGCCGGTCAGGCCGGCGGGGCCCGTGAGGCCGATGGAGCCGTGCCCGACGGTGTGACGGTGTTCGACGGCGATGTCCCGGCCGTGGCCAAGCTCGATCCGGAGCTGCTCCAAGCCCTGCGCCGGGCGGCGACGGAGGCCGCGCACGACGGCGTCGGGTTCGGCGTCAACAGCGGCTGGCGTTCCCCGGCGTACCAGAACCGGCTCCTTCGCGAGGCGGTCGCCGAGTACGGGTCCGAGGAGGAGGCCGCGCGCTGGGTGGCCACCGCGCGGACGTCCCCGCACGTGTCGGGGGACGCGGTCGACATCGGGCCCTCCGACGCGACGGCCTGGCTGTCCGAGCACGGCGCCGCGTACGGGCTCTGCCAGATCTACCGCAACGAACCCTGGCACTACGAACTGCGTCCCGCGGCGACCGGGCACGGCTGTCCGCCGATGTACGCCGATCCCACGCAGGACCCGAGGATGCAGCAGTGACCGACAGTGAGCGAGGACGGACCATGACAGGCGTGGACACGGTGGAGCACGGCACTGTGGACCAGGACACCGGCGGACAGGTACGGGACGAGGGCATCCTGCGCCGCGCGATCCGCCTGGGCTCCCGGCCGGCACCCTGGAGACGCGGCCTCGTGCTCGCCGGGCTCGCGGTGCTGCTCGGGCTGCTCATGGGGCTGCACGCGGAGATCCCGAACGTCGGTGGCCTCGGCAGCCTGGTGGAGACGGCGCTGCCGTGGTTCGGTCTCCTCGTCCCGGTGCTGCTGGCCGGTGCGCTGTGGCGCCGTTCCGCCTCCGCGGTGGTCGCGCTGCGGGTGCCGGTGCTGGTGTGGCTGAACCTCTTCGGCGGGCTGCTCGGCGACAAGTCCCACGCGGGCGGCGAGCTGACCCTGGTGAGCCACAACGTCGGTGCCGACAACCCCGACCCGGCCGGCACCGCGCGTGACCTGGTCGCCGATGGTGCGGACGTGCTGGCCCTGGAGGAGCTGACCCCGCAGGCGCGGGGCACGTACGAGAAGGGGCTGGCGAAGGCGTACCCGTACCACTCGGTGCAGGGCACGGTCGGGCTGTGGAGCAAGCTGCCGCTGTCGGACGTCCGGCCGGTCGACACCGAGATGGACTACGGGCCCCTGGCGGCGACCAAGCCGGAGGACACCAAGCTGGGCTACAACCGGGCGCTGCGGGCCACGGTGGCGACGGATCGGGGGCCGCTCGCGGTGTACGTGGCCCATCTGGGCTCGGTGCGCGTGCTGCCCAGGACCGGGTTCTGGACCGACAGCCGGGACCGCAACGCGAACGCGCTGGCCGAGGCCGTCGCCGCCGAGCCGAACAAGCGGCTCGTGCTGCTCGGCGACCTGAACGGCACGATGGACGACCGCGCCTTGGCCGGCCTCACCTCGCGCCTCCACTCCGCCCAGGAGGAGGCCGGCGACGGCTTCGGCTTCAGCTGGCCGGCGAAGTTCCCGGTGGCACGGATCGACCAGATCCTGGTCCGAGGGGTGACACCGGAGAGTTCGTGGGTACTGCCGGCCACGGGCAGCGACCATCTACCGGTGGCGGCGGGGATCAGCTGGTCGTGAGGGGGGAGTTCTGAAGCAAGAGCACCTGCTCAGGGCCGTACGGCGTAGCTCAGGTCGTTCGCCACGAGTGACTCCGGGACGAGCCGCAGCCAGGTCGTGCCGCGCTCGCCCGGATCGTCGTGCAGGTAGTGGGTGAAACGCTCGTCCCACAGCTCCTCGTCCGGGCCGAGATAGCGCGCGAGCTTGCGTCGACCGCGCGGTACGTCGAACGGCACGAGTTCCGCGCGGCCCCGGGCGATGACCTGACATGCGGATCGGCCCGCACCTGCTCGAAGAGCCTGGCCCACGGCCCCGTCAAGATCCAGAAGGCCCCCTCTTCCCACAGGAACCAGACAGGGCGCACTGTGGGTCCGGTGGTGGCCAGCCGCGCGGTGAGCGGTTCGGCGAGGAAGGCGTCGGCGTCGACATTCGAACGCGGCGGACCGAGGTCACCCAGGACGAACCCATCGGCCTCAACTCCGCATAACCGCAGGCAAGTTGGACGGATACGGCAGCCACGGCCCCCGACCGACCGCGAACCCCGTCCTCCCAGGTCAAGCCCCCCTCAGCTGCTATAACCCCAGGTCAGAGGAGTGCGGCAAGTTTACGAAGCCTTAACGAACGCGACATCGGTCAGAACTCTTGACGGGAGGACCATGTCGGCAGTTTGGTATACCAAAACCGGATGCCAGGCGGCCGCCTTCCTCCTGTCCCCCGTCCTTGGAGGCCCTGTGTCCCTCGCCGACCGTGCCGAAGCCACCGGCACACCAGCGTTCGTCCCCGATCCCCGGCTCACCAACGAAGACCTGGCCCCCGCCGGCAAGCGGAACTGGAAGGTCTTCGACCTCTTCGCCATGTGGATGTCCGACGTCCACAACCTGGGCAACTACACCTTCGCGGCCGGTCTGCTGGTCCTCGGCATGAACGTCTGGCAGGTCTTCACCTCCCTGCTCGTCGGCTTCGTCCTGATCTACATCGGCATGAACTGGATGGGGAAGATCGGCCAGCGCCACGGCGTACCGTTCCCCGTGATCAGCCGCATCAGCTTCGGCGTGTGGGGCGCCAACATCCCGGCCCTCATCCGGGCCGTGATCGCCATCATGTGGTACGGCATCCAGACCTACCTCGCCTCCGTCGCGGTCAACGTGATGCTGCTGGCCGCCTGGCCGGGCCTGGAGTCCTGGACGCACAGCTCCTTCCTCGGCCTCGACGCGCTCGGCTGGGTCTCCTTCCTCTCCCTCTGGCTCATCCAGGCGCTGATCATCAGCCAGGGCATGGAGTCGGTCCGCAAGTTCCAGGACTTCTGCGGCCCGGCGATCTGGCTGGTCATGATCGCACTGGCGCTCTGGGTGCTGGCCAAGGCCGGCTGGAGCATCTCGCTCACCACCACCCCGCACCCGGTCTCGGTCGGCGAGCAGTGGCGGCAGTGGTTCGGCGCGATCGGCCTGATCCTCGCCACCTACGGCACCCTGATGCTCAACTTCTGCGACTTCAGCCGCTTCGCGCCGGACTACAAGACCGTCCGCCGCGGCAACTTCTGGGGCCTGCCGATCAACTCCACGGCCTTCGTGGTCGTCTCCGTGATCGTCACCGCGGGCTCCCTTGAGGTCTGGGGCCAGGCCATCACCGACCCGGCCGAACTGGTCGCCAAGGTCGGCAACACCTGGGTCATGGTGCTGGGCGCGCTCACCTTCGCCATCGCCACCATGGGCGTCAACATCGTCGCCAACTTCGTCTCACCGGCGTACGACCTCGCCAACGTCTGGCCGCAGAAGATCACCTTCAAGATCGGCGGCATGATCAGCACGGTGGCGGCCCTGGTCGTGACCCCGTGGAACCTCTTCTCCAACCCCACGGTCGTCAACTACTTCCTCGGCGGCCTCGGCGCCTTCCTCGGCCCGCTGTTTGGCGTGATCATGCTCGACTACTACTGGGTCAAGAAGGGCCGCGTGAACGTCGACGAGCTCTTCAAGGCCGAGCCCGGCTCGCGCTACTACTACCGCAAGGGCGTCAACCCCAAGGCCCTGTGGGCGTTCCTCCCGGCGGCGGGCGTCGCGGGCGTCCTCGCCCTGGTCAAGACGTTCAGCGACGTGGCCCCGTACTCCTGGTTCATCGGTACGGCCCTCGCGGCCGGCCTGTACATGCTGCTGAACCGGAACGACCGGGCGGCCGACACCGCCGGTGCCACCGAGAAGCCTCTGGAGGTCTGAGAAACGTGCGGATCGTCGTCACCAACTGCAACACCACGCAGGAGATGACCGAGGAGATCGTACGAGGTGCCCGGGCCGCCGCAGGCCCGGGCACCACCGTCCTCGGGCTCACACCCAGCTGGGGCCCCGAGTCCGCGGAGGGCTGGCTGGACAGCTACCTCTCCGCGGCGGCGGTCATCGACCTGCTGCGCACGTACGAGGGTCCTTCCTACGACGCGGTCGTCATGGCCGGTTTCGGTGAGCACGGACGGGAGGGCGTCCGGGAGCTGGTGGACGTACCGGTCGTCGACATCACCGAGGCCGCCGCCCATCTGGCCTGTCTGCTCGGCCGGCGCTACGGCGTCGTCACCACGCTGGAGCGGTCCTGCGGGCAGATCGAGGACAGCCTGGAGCTGGCCGGGGTGGGCCGCAACTGCGTCGCCGTGACCGGCACCGGGCTCGGTGTCCTCGACCTCGGCGACGAGGAGCGCACCGAGACCGCCTTCCTCGCCGCAGCCGAACGGGTCAGGGAAGCCGGCGCCGAGGTCCTGGTGCTGGGCTGCGCCGGGATGACCGGGCTCCAGCGGACGGTGGGGGAGAAGCTGGGCCTCCCCGTCGTCGACGGAGTGGGCGCGGCGGTGAAGCTCGCCGAGTCCCTGGTGGAACTGGGCCTCAACACCAGCCGGGTGGGCACCTATGCCAAGCCGGTGCCGAAGCGACGGGTGTGGGGACCGCCGGCCGGGGACTGACCGGACCGGGCGGCACGCCTCATGGGAGCCACCTCATGGGAGCCCCCTCACGGGAGCCAGACGTAGCGCACGTCAGGCTCCCGTTCCTCGTTGCCGCTGCCGTCGGTGCGCTCTGCCTCGACGAAGCCGTGACGCTCGTAGAAGCGCTGGGCCGGACCGTTGACCTGGAAGGTCCACAGGCTCAGCCCGCCCGGACTGCGCTCCTTGGCGAGCGCGACGAACCGGTCCCCGAGACCGCGCCCCCGCCAGTCGGGGTCGAGATACAGCTGCGAGAGCAGATCGTCGGCGAGGACCATCAGCCCGACGATCGCGCCGGTCTCCCGGACCTCGGCGACCCAGGTCTCCCGCAGGGGTACGACGATGTCCCGGAGGTAGGCGCGCACCTCGTCGTCGGACCGGGGCCGCACGACCGTCGGCAACGCGGCGGCGAAGGACCGCAGATACAGGTCGGCCGCGGCGAGCGCGTCGGCGGCGGTGGCCCGGCGGACGACTGTCGCATTCACCGCGACACCTGCTGAGGGGCGGCGACCGTGCTCATCGCGACACCTGCTGAGGGGCGGCGACCGTGCTCATCGCGACACCTGCTGACGGGCGGCGACCGCGCTCATCGCGACGCCTCCGCGGGGACGACCGCCGTTGCCGTGATCTCCACCAGCTGTCCTCTGTACCCGAGGCAGGCGACCCCGATCAGCGTCGACGAGTGCGGACCGTCGCTCAGCCCGGACGCCTCCACGACCTCCCACACGGTGGACAGCACCGCGGGATCACTGCTCACCACGTGCACATCGGTGGCCAGGACGTGCTCCAGGTCGCTGCCGACGGCGCGCAGTTGCTCGCGCAGGTTCGCGATCACCTGCTCGGCCTGGCGCGCGGGGTCCCCCTCGCCGACGAGATTCCCCTCGGCGTCCAGCGGCACGGACCCGGCGAGGAACGCGAGCTTCGTGCCCGCCTCGACGACGGAGGCATGGGAGTAGGTGGGCGGCGGGAAGAGCGCCGGGACGGTGACGCGCTGGATCACGTGGGCTCCTGGGGCGGACGGCGGACAGCTTTTCGATCATCCGGGGTGAGGGACGGGACCGCATCCGAATTTCCCGACGGCCCTTCGCGCACGGCGAGATGGAGCACCAGGGTGGGGCGGGCGTACAGCCGGACGGCGTCGATCCGGTCCGGTGTCCGCCGGTACTCCGCGCTCTCCCGCAGACATAGCCGCCCGCCCGCGCGCCCGGCGAAGAGGACCGGCACCAGCCGACCCCCGGCACCGGCGACCAGCAACGCCAACTCCCCCTCCCCGCTCTCCTCGACCTCGTACCGGGGCAGATACGACAGCCGGGCGAACCCCGGCGACTCCCTCCAGGACGTGACCCACAGCCCGCGCCGGAGGTGGTGGCGGACGGTCTCCCGCCAGGTCCCCTGGGTGCCGAGCCGGAAGCCGTGCAGGCCCTCGGCGCGGCAGGCGTCGTACACCAGGTCCAGCACGGCCGAGGCGAGTCCGCGTCGGCGGGCGACGGGGTGGACGTAGAGCGAGGTCACGTGCAGTGCGCCCACGCCGTACGGCAGCCAGGTGCCGACGGCGACGGTTCCGAGGGGCTCGCCGTCCCGTCCGCCCTCCGGTGAGCGGATCCAGTACCGGACCCGGGAGTCGTCTTGCCGGTGCGCTCCCAGCCGCAGTGCCGGGCCCAGCCGCAGCCGCCACCGCTTCTCGCCTGCTCCGGTGAGCGAGTCCGGGTCGACGCACTCGCCGAAGGCGGCCTCGGCGAGCGAGGCCAGTTCCCAGAGCCCGAACCGTCTGCGCTCGCCGAGGCCCACGCGGCGCAACTCGGGGCGGGCGGCGAGGCGTTGGTGCACGCGGGCGACCTGATCGTCCTTCATGCGCCCGGAGCCTAGGGACGGAAACCCCAGGTCGACGCCGTTTGCCCGGGCCCCGTCCGGCCATGTCATCCCGGCGACGGACCTCACTCCTGCTCACCCGACCGGCGTTCGCACTCCTGTGCAAGGTCCGGGTACGTCCGGGCGATGGCCGCGTAGATCCGGCGGCGCAGCAGCAGCTCGGCGGCGGCGCGTCCGGTGCGGCCGGACAACTCGTCGAGGAGGTCGTCGTAGCGGGCCAGGCGGTGACGGAGGTACTCGACCTTCCAGTGGTCGAGCGCGCAGTGGTCGAGGTCGCCCAGGCCGAGCGACGGCCCCGGCGACTCGCCCCGACGCTCCCGATGCTCGACGGCCAGCCCCGTCAGCCGCTCCGGCGCCAGCACCGGCACGTCGATCGGCTCGGCCGCGATCCGTGCGAGCACCTCCCGCCGCCTGCGCAGCGCCGCCTCCTTCACCGCGGCGGACCGCCGGGCGGCCACCGCCGACGCGGCCCTGAACTCCTCGCTCCGCTCGGCCGCCTCGACCCGCTCGACGCTGTAGAGACGGGTCTGCGGGGCCGTACGGAAATAGGGGTTGTCCCGCCGGAGGTCGGGCTCACCGAGCAGCCGGCGGATCATCCCGGGAGTCCAGCCCCGGATGCGCAGCCCGGCCGCGGACAGATGGGTGCGTGGTGTGTTCTCGTGCGTCGTCATCAATGGTTCCCGCGTCGTCATTACGCTGAGTGACGACTTCATTGATAACGCGCGGCACTGACAACGGCCGAGGACTCGGCCCCGCCCGGCCACGAGCCTTCGTACGCTGGGGCCATGTCCACCTCCCTCGACTTCCTCGACACGGTCGCCGACCGCCTGGCCGGCCTCCCCTCGGTCCGGGCGGTGGCCCTCGGCGGCTCCCGCGCCCAGGGCACCGCACGCCCCGACAGCGACTGGGACCTCGCGATCTACTACCGGGGCACCTTCGACCCCGCCGGCCTTCGCGCGATCGGCTGGGACGGCGAGGTCTCCGAGGTCGGCGCGTGGGGCGGCGGTGTCTTCAACGGCGGTGCGTGGCTCACGGTCGACGGGCGTCGGCTCGACATCCACTACCGCGATCTCGACGTGGTGGAACGGGAGTTGGCGGAGGCGGAGGAGGGGCGGTTCCGGGTGGAGCCGCTGATGTTCCATCTCGCCGGGATCCCCACGTACCTGATCGTCGCCGAACTCGCGATCAACCAGGTCCTGAGGGGCGACCTGCCCCGCCCGGCGGCCTACCCGCACCGGCTCCGCACCGCCGCCGCCACCCGCTGGCGCGACACCGCCCACCTCACCCTCGCCTACGCCGAGGCCAACCACGCCCAGGCCGGCCGCCTCACCCAGACCGCAGGCGCCGTCGCCACGGCCGCCGTCCAGATGGGGCACTCGGTGCTGGCGGCGCGGGGGGAGTGGGTGACGAACGAGAAGCGGTTGCTGGAGCGGGCCGGGCTGCGCGAAGTCGACGGGATCGTCGCGTCGTTGACCCCGGAACCCGAGTCCGCCGTCCGCGCGGTCACGCGAGCACGAGAGCTCTTCGACGAGTTGCGTTCATAAAGAACGTGGCATTTGCAGGCATCGTCACATGCGAGTAACACAAGCGGCCCTGAGCGTCCAGGAACGCGATCTACCGTGGACAGCACAGTCCACCGCCCGGCCGCCGTCGCCCGTAGGCACACCCCCGCCTCCCTCCGACGACAGGAACCCCGTGTCACTCGCCCTGCCGCCCTGGCTCGCCCACGCCCTCCGCGCTCAGCGGGGGCCGATCCCGTGGAGCGCGGTCGTGCGAGGGGCGTTGTCCGCCGGGCCCCTGCTGCTCGCCGCCGTGCTCGTCGGCCGGACCTCGCTCGGGGTCGTGGCCGCCGTCGCCGCGATGCTCGCCGGGATCAACGACCGCCCGGGGAGCCGGCGGGTCTCCGTCACGCGGATCGGGGTGCCGGCGCTCGCGGGGGCGGCCGGGATGCTCCTCGGGACCCTCGCGGGGGAGCGGCTGGGGGCCGTCGTGCTGACCTTGCTGCTCACCCTCGTCGGACTGGTCGCCGGAGGCGTGAGCGCGGTCGGGCCCGTCGCGTCCGGGGCCGGTACACAGCTGCTCGTCGCCTCCGCGATCGGGGCCGGGATGCCCCTGCCGGAGGAGGGGTGGGTGCGCGCCCTCGGCTATCTCGGCGGGGCCTGCTGGCTGCTCGGGCTGCGGCTCGTGCTGCCCACGCCGGGCGCCATCGCCGGGGACTTCCGGTTCGACGGGGAGCGGGAGGCCGTCGCCGGGGTGTACGACGCCGTCGCCGCGCTGCTGGACGCCGTCGGCACCGAGCACGCCACCGACCGGCGCGTCGCGCTCACCGCCGCGCTCGACCACGCGCAGGACGCACTCACCGGGCCCCGGCTGCGGCGGTACGCCAGCTCCGGCGCCGAACGGCGGCTGCACGCGCGGTACGCCGCCGCGCTGCCCCTCGCCGAGGCCGCCACCGCGCTCGCCTGGGCGGGAGAAGCCGTACCCGGACGGGCCTCGGTGGGACCCCGGCGGCTCGCCGTCGCCGTACGGGAGAACGCGCCCACCGGGCCGCTGCCCGCGCCGCACCGGTCGGCCCCCGCGCTGCGGGCGCTCGACGACGCGCTGCTGCGGGCCGCCGAGGCCTTCGACCGGGGGCGGGGCGGCGATCTGCACACACGGCCGCTCACCCTCCGGGACCTGCTGCGGTCCGTGTTCGGGGCCGGCGGGCGGGAGTACGGGCTGCGGGTCGCCCTCTGCTTCGGGGCCAGCGCCGCCGTCGCCCAGGCCCTGCACCACTCCCACTGGTACGGACAGCACGAGCACTGGTACTGGCTGCCCGCCACCGCCGTCTTCCTCGTCAAGCCCGACCTCGGGCCGCTGGTGTCCCGGGTACTGTGCCGGGCGGCGGGGACCGTGCTGGGGGCGCTGGTCTTCGCCGGGTTCGCGCTGGTGCTGCCGCGGCCCGAGGGGCTCGTCGCGCTCGTCGCCGTCTGCGGGGCACTGATCCCCGTAGCCACCCGGCACTTCGCCGCGCAGACCGCCGTGGTCACCGTGCTGGTCCTGGCGCTCGTCATGGTCGGCGGCGAGTCCCAGGCCTCCGCCAGCCGGATCACCGAGACCCTGCTCGCCTGCGCCATCGTGCTCATCGTGGGGCACCTGCCGATGCCGGGGCAGCGGGGCGGGGGAGTACGGGCCCGGGTGACCGCGGCGGGCGGGGCGGCGGAGACCTACCTCGCGCATGTGCTGCGGGAGACCGGGCGGGACGGGGTGCCGGGGGCCGGGACCGTCGTACGGCCGACTCGGCGCGCCTTGAGCGACCCCGGCGCCCCGCGTGACGCCGGTCCCGAAGACGCCCGTGCCGTGCGCTGGACCCTCCGCCGGGAGGCGTACCGCGCGCTCTCCGAAGCGCGTGCCGCCATCGGGCTCGCCGCCGCCGAACTGCCCGCGCTCGCCCGGCACTCGGAGGGTGCCGACGAGGTCGTCGCGGTGCTCGAACGGCTCGTCGACACGACCACCGCGTGTGCCGTGCACTTCGACGACTCGGGCCGGCTCACCCGCGGGCACGTCGAGCGGCTCGCCGAACTCCTCGGTGAACTCGACCGAGTGGGCGAGGGACGTGCGCGGGTGGCCGTACGGCTGCCCGAACTGCCCCTCGCCGGTTAGGGGTTACGCGCGCACCCACACCGGGGCGTGGTCCGAGCCCGCCGCGTCCCGTCGCGTCGCCGGGTCCGCGCCCACCGAGGGCAGCCGCAGCGGGCCCCCGCCCGGCAGGCCCGTGCCCGCCTCCGACACCCGGTGCACCAGGCGGTGGCTGCACAGGATGTGGTCGATCAGCTCGCGGCGGCCGGAGTTGACGCGGGAGAAGCGCCGTTCGGCGGGGATCAGCGGGGCCGTGTCCCACAGCCGGGACGCGTCGCCCTTGTCGGGCATCTTGTAGCCGGAGGTGCCGATCTCGGAGCCGGGCGGGCCGAGCAGGATCTGGGTGGTCGCGGCCTGCACCTCGTCGTTCAGGTCGCCCAGCACCAGCACGTCCCGCTCGCGGCCGTCGCCGTCCAGCAGTTCGTCGGCCAAGGCCCGCAGAGCCGTCGCCTCCGCCGTCCTGCGGTACAGCGCGTACGCCCCGAAGCGCGCCCGTTCGCCCTCGTCACGCGGCTGGAAGCGGCCGCCCGGGTACGACAGCAGCTTCGACTTGAGGTGGGCCACCGCCACCCGCAGCGGACCGCGCTCGGTCGCCGCCTCCACCGCCAGGAAGCCCCGGCCCGACGCCCCGGCCGTGGCGTCCTGGTCGTCCGCCTGGACCGGGCGCAGCTTCGGCGGGAACGCGGTGGTGTCGGCCAGCACCTCGAACGGCGTACGGGCGATCACGCCCACCCGTATCCCCCTGCTGTCCGGGTGCCGCGAGGTCGCGATGATCCAGCCGCTGCCCAGCAGGTCGACCAGGTCCCGCAGCGCCTCGGGCTCACCGACCTCCTGCAAGGCCAGCAGCGTCGGGTCCAGCTCGGTGATCGTGGCGGCGAGGGCGGCGAGCTTCGCCTCGTAGGCGGCCTTGTCCCTGGGGCCGAACGGGCCACCGGGACGGTAGAGGTTCTCCAGGTTCCAGGTGCCGAGGAGCATGCCGGGCTCCCTTCAGAAGCCGGTCTTCGCGATGCCGGGCGTGTGGTCCCGGCCGGGTTCCGCTGTGGGGCCAGGGTGCCCGGCCGGGCCGGGGCGCGACAGAGCCTTGACGGGATGCGCGGTTCGGCTCACCCGCGGCGCCCATGACGCCGTACGTTGGCGTGATGACCGACTCTCCCGCCGAACTCGTCATCACCGGGTGCACCGTCCTCGTGCACGACGACCAGGAGTGGATCGGGTTCCAGGAGGACGCGGCGGTCGTGGTACGGGACGGGGTCGTGGCGGCGGTGACCGGTGCCGCGGCCGTGCGGGACCTGCCCGCCGTGGAGCGGATCGACGCGCGCGGCCAGGTCGCCATGCCGGGGCTCGTCAACTGCCATACCCACGCGCCCATGGTGGCGCTGCGCGGGATCGCCGAGGACCTGCCGACCGAGGAGTGGTTCAACGACGTCGTCTGGCCGATCGAGTCCAACCTCACCGCGCGGGACGTGGAGTTGGGGGCGCGGCTGGCCTGCGCGGAGATGATCCGGGGCGGTGTCACCTGCTTCGCGGACCACTACTTCTCGATGGACGCGGTGGCCGCGGTGGTCGAGGAGTGCGGGATGCGGGCGCATCTCGGGGAGGCGTACTTCTCCTCGCAGGGTCCTCAAGGGCGGGAGAGATCACTGGAGTTCGCGCTGCGGCACCGGGGCGGTGCCGGTGGCCGCATCACCACGGCCCTCGCTCCGCACGCCCCCTACACGGTCGACGATTCCGACCTCGCCGCGACCGCCTTGCTCGCGCACGAGCACGGGCTGCCCGTCCATCTCCACGCCTCCGAGAACCGCGACCAGGCCGAGACGAGCCTCGCCCGGCACGGCGTCACGCCCGTCGAGGTGCTGCGGCGCACCGGGATCCTCGACACGGACGTACTGATCGCGCACGGCACCGGCATCCTCGACCGTGACCTGCCACTTCTCTCAAGTGCCGCCGGGCCTACGGCCGTTGCCACCGCCCCGCGCGGCTACCTCAAGTTCGCCTGGCCCACGACCACGCCCGTCCGCGCGCTGCGCGACCTCGGCATCCCGGTGGGCCTCGCCACGGACGGCGCGGCCTCCAACAACTCCCTGGACGTCTGGGAGTCCATGGCGCTGACGGCCCTGATCCAGAAGTCCACCACCGGCGACCCCCGCTGGCTGACGTCCCGTCAGACCCTGCACCACGCAACCCTCCAGAGCGCCCGGGCGGTCGGCCTCGCCGACTCGATCGGCACCCTCGCCCCGGGCCACCGGGCCGACATCATCCTCGTCGACCTCACCGGCCCCCACACCCAGCCCGTCCACGACCTGGCCGCCACCCTGGTCCACAGCGCCCGCGCCGCGGACGTCCGCACGACGATCGTCGACGGCCGTGTCCTGATGCGGGACCGGGAGCTGCTGACCCTCGATGTGGGCTCTGTCGTACGGGAGTTGGGGGAGCGGATGCCGGGGCTGGTGGACCGGGGGCACGGTGGGCGGATTCAGGAGTACGACACATAGGCTGATCCACATGGACCCCGCCGAAGGACTCCTCGACCACCCCTACGACGTGTACCGCCGGCTGCGCGACACCGCGCCCGTGCACCGGATCGTCGGGCCCGACGGGACGCCCGCGTGGATCGTCACGCGGTACGAGGACGTGCGGGCGGCGCTGGCCGATCCTCGGCTGTCGCTGGACAAGGCGCATGCGGGGGCCGGGACTTACCAGGGGTTCTCGCTGCCGGCCGCGCTGGACGCCAATCTGCTGAACATGGATCCGCCGGACCACACCCGGATCCGGCGGCTGGTCGGGCGGGCGTTCACACCGCGCCGGGTGGAGTTGTTGCGGGGGCCGATCCGGCGTACCGCCGACCGGTTGCTGGACGCGCTGGGGGAGCACGGGACGGTCGATCTCGTCGCCGCGTACGCCGCGCCGCTGCCCATCACCGTGATCTGCGATCTGCTCGGTGTCCCGGACGAGCACCGGCTGGACTTCCGGGTGTGGACCGACACCCTCGTCGCGCCGGACCCGGCGGCGGGGCCCGAGGCGGCGAGGAACGCGGTCGTGGCGATGCTCGGTTACTTCACGCGGCTACTCGCCGACAAGCGCCGGGAGCCCGCCGACGACCTGCTCTCCGACCTGATCGCCGTGCGCGACGAGGGCGACCGGCTCAGCGAGGACGAGCTGATGTCGCTGGCCTTCCTCATCCTCTTCGCCGGGTACGAGAACACCGCCCAGCTGATCGGGAACGCGGTGCTGGCGCTCTTCCGGCACCCCGAACAACTCGCCGCCCTCCGCAAGGACCCGTCCCAACTCCCGTCCGCAGTCGAGGAGTTCCTGCGCTACGACGGCCCCGCCCTGCTCGCCATCCGGCGCTTCCCCGTCGAGGACGTCACGATTGCCGGGGTCACCGTCCCCGCGGGCGAGACGGTCTGGGTCTCCCCGTCCGCCGCCGACCGCGACCCCGCCCGCTTCCCCGACCCCGACCGCCTCGACCTCACCCGCGACACCTCCGGACACCTCGCCCTCGGCCACGGCATCCACTACTGCCTCGGCGCCCCCCTGGCCCGAGCCGAGACCGAGATCGCCCTGGCCGCCCTGCTGGAACGCTTCCCGGCCCTTGCTCTGGCCGAGCCCGCTCCGCGGTGGCGTAATTCGTTGCGCGCGCGGGGGTTGGTGTCGCTGCGGGTGTCCTACTGAGCTGTTGGCCCCGCCTCCAACGATGTGGGTGTCCGCGTCGTCCTGTCCGTCGTCCTCCCTGCCGGCACCCCCCCCCCCCCCCCCCCCGCACCCCGCAGAAAAACATGCCGTCCAATTTCCCCCGCCGGCGATGAGTTCCGCCCCACCCGACGGTCACCACCCCGAACGGACCGTTGTACAGGAGGGACCCCATGTCGCTTCCGGAGATCGTCTCGCGGGACGAATGGCGCGCGGCGCGTGAGAAGTTGCTGGTCAAGGAGAAGGTCGTCACGCGTGCGCGGGATGTGCTGAACGCCGAGCGGCGCAGGTTGCCGATGGTGGAGGTGACGGAGGAGTACGTCTTCGAGGGCGGGGACGGCAAGGCCACGTTGCTCGAACTCTTCGAGGGACGCGGCCAACTCGTCGTCTACCACTTCATGTTCGCGCCCGAGTGGGACGCGGGCTGCCGCAGCTGCTCCGCCTTCCTGGACCAGGTCGGCCACCTGGCCCATCTGAAGGCACGCGGCACCACCTTCGCGGCCGTCTCCAGAGCGCCGTACACGAAGATCCTGCCGTTCAAGGCACGGATGGGCTGGAGCGTGCCCTGGTACTCGTCGTACGGCGGCGATTTCAACCGTGACTTCGAGGCCACCCTGGAACACGAGGGGGAGCCGGTCGAGCGGCCCGGCGTCAGCTGCTTCCTGAGGGACCACGACCGGGTCTTCCACACCTACTCGACCTATGAACGCGGCCTCGACGGGCTCGGCTCGACCACCGGGTTCCTCGATCTCACCGCGCTGGGACGGCAGGAGGAGTGGGAGGAACCCAGGGGGCGCGCGTCCGCTCTGGGGGCGCCCGCGGGCAGCGCACGCATCCGGTACCACGACGAGTACGAGGACTGACACGGAGGGTGAGGGAGATCGCCGTACGGTGACAGGACCCTCACACTCCGGGGTGAACCCGTGTCAACTACGTCTCAGTACGGCAACTCAGCGAGGCGATCGGCCTCCTGAAGGCGTTAACTCCTACAAGTGCTCCTACGGGTGAGTACAACGCTTTCTGGAGGTGCAGGGTGGTGAACGGGCGAACAGTGCTCGAACGCTTTCCCGCAGGCGGGCCGCGGGGATCGTGGCCGGCGGAGGAGTTCGCGCACGCGAGGCGTCTCGAGGGACTGCCGGCCGAGGTCGTCATGGACCTCGCGTCGGACACGTTCCTGGTGATCGTCCGCGGCGGAGCGGCGGCCGACGTCACCGCGTGAGGTCAGCCCGCCTCCTTGGCGGGCACCTTCGCCGTGAACTGCTCGGCCTGGAGCGAGTACAGCTCCGCGTAGACACCACCGGAGGCCAGGAGCTCGTCGGGCGTGCCAGACTCCACGAGCCGGCCCTGCTCCAGCACATGCACCAGATCGGCATGGCGTACGGACGCCAGCCGATGGGTGATCAGGACGACCGTCTGGCCGGTGCCGGCCAGCGCCCGGATCTTCTCGAAGACCTCCAGCTCGGCCCGCGCGTCCAGGGCCGCCGTCGGCTCGTCCACGATCAGGATGCGCCCACGCCGGTAGGCGGCCCGGGCGATCCCCAGCCGCTGCCACTGCCCGCCCGACAGCTCGTGCCCGCCGCTGAAGTTGCGGGCCAGCAGCGTGTCCAGGCCGCGCGGCAGATCGGCCAGCGCCTCCGCCGCCCCGGCCTCCGTCACCGCACCGGCCACCCGGTCCTCGGTGAGCGGCACCGAGGAGCGGCCCACGGCCACGTTGACGCGCGCGGTGAACGGCCAGCGCTTGAAGTCCTGCGCGACCATCGCGACCCGCTCGGCGAGCAGCTGCCGGTCCGCGTGCGCCGCGTCCACGTCGTCCCACAGGATCCGGCCCCGGTCGGGGGCGTACAGCCCCGCCAGCAGCTTCACCAGGGTGGTCTTGCCCGAACCGTTCTCGCCGACCAGCGCGACGATCTTGCCCAGCGGCAGGGTGAGCGTCACGTCGTCGAGTGCCGGGCGGGTCGCGTCACCCGGGTAGGTGAAGGAGACGCCCTCGAAACGGATCTCACGCGGATCGTCCGGCAGCGCGGCCCCGCCGACCGGGATCGCCCGCTCGGCCGCCTCCGCGTAGAGCTTCTGGAGGTCGCCG
Organism: Streptomyces sp. SID13726; assembly: GCF_010548375.1. Lineage (GTDB taxonomy): Bacteria > Actinomycetota > Actinomycetes > Streptomycetales > Streptomycetaceae > Streptomyces. Next base: position 279,658 of record NZ_JAAGLY010000007.1, on the reverse strand, counting down.
ACGAACAGGGCCTCCTCGTGCAGCGAGTTCACCTCGATGACCAGCGTGTCCAGGCTCTGCGAGCCGGTGCGGATCGCGATCACCGCCGTACCCGCCACCGACAGCGCCATCGCGCCCGCCAGCAGCAGCGCGCCCAGCGTCGCGTACGTCGCCGTCGTCGCGAGGCCCGTCCAGGCCGCCGCGATCAGCCCGGTCCTGGCCGCCAGCCTCGCCAGCCGGGCCTGCTCCGCCTCGGCCGTCTCCGCCATCGACCGGAAATGCCGCAGCAGGAACGGGCCCACCCCGTGCACCCGGATCTCCGGCGCCGCCTCGGGCTCGATCAGCAGGGCGCCGAGCAGGCGGCTCGCCCGCACGTGCTGGACCCAGGCGTGGTACCACTCGTACCGCCGCCGCGCGATGGTCAGCGCGCTCCACGCGCTCGGGATCGTCATCGTGACCAGCAGCGGCAGCAGCGCCGGATGCAGCACGGTCAGCACGCCCGCCGCCGCGACCATCGAGATCACCGCGTTCACCACCCGCGTCGCGACCGAGATCATCCGGCGCGCCGAGCCGGCCCCGTACTGCGCGGTGTCCAGCAGCTTGTGGAAGGCGTGGTCCTCGATCGCGGCCAGCTCCACGGCGGCCGCCCGCTCCAGATACCGCTCGGTCGCCACCCGCTCCACCTTGGGCTCCAGGCGCCCCGTGGCATACGTCGTCGTGGCCCGCAGCAGCGCCCCGACCAGCATCACGGCGGCCATCGTCACCAGCGCGGGTACGGCGCCCCGCAGCCGGTCGGCCAGCGCGCCCCCGCCGATCAGCCGCCCCAGCACACTGTTCACGGCGAGCAGACTCACCGCCTGTGTCAGGCCCCGCCCCACCTCGGCGGCCAGCACGGTCCTGGCCGCCCGCCGGTCTGCCTGCCAGGCCAGCCGGAAACTCGCCGACAACAGCGACGGCAGCCGGACCACCATGGCCCGGAACCCCAACTCCAGAAACGCGTCGGCATGGGAGTTCCACCCCATGTCGTACCGCAGGGGCCCACCGAAGAGCAGCTGCTCGGACTCGGAGGCCCCGGGTTTCTCCGCGTCTCGCCGTTTGCCCACTGCGGACCTCCCCCGATCGCCGGACGGGGGCAACTATGGCGGGGCGGGCCTCATGGAGGGAGGGCGCAGAAGGGAGCGGGGAGAACACGCGGGCGTACGACGCGGCCTTTCGGGGGCGCGGAGCCGTGTCGATTCAGGGGCACGGAACCGTGTCGATCAGCGGCTTCGTCGCGGGGCGCGGCCACGCACTCCGGCCGTCGCGGGGCGCGGCCATGCACCCCGGCCGTCGCGGGGCACGGCCACGCACCCAGACCACGGCCTATCCCGCCGAACTGACCGGCCGTGACCAGTTCGGCGTCGTCCCCGTCAACCGGCACACCGCCAGATACAGCGGTATCGGCGGTGTGTAGGGCAGCGTCCCCTCGGGCCGGTGAAGAAGGGACGGCACCACCGGGGCGTCCGGAACAACCGCCCCGGTGGCGTACTGGGCGGGCGCCGGCCACTCCAGCGCGTAGTCGGAGTCACCCGGCACGAGCCACCACCAGTGCGTGTCATCGGCGTACACGCACCCCACCCGTGGCACCCGGGGCACCAGCTGCTGCCCCAGCAGCACCGGCACCCCCACCGCGTCGCAGCCCAGCGGTGCCGTCATCCCCTCCGGCACGGCCAGCTTCCGCGACGTCCCCGGCGTCTGGAAACCGCGCCCGAGCCGGACCAGCGTGTCCATGGTCAGCACCCGGCCGCCGGACCCGGCCCTCACGCCCATCCGCCCCCCGTCCCGTGGCCGCGGGCCTCCCCCTCGGGCGCCGCTCTGTGATGCTCCTCCGGCTCGTCCCCCTGACCCGGACCACCGGCGGGACCGGGCTTCGGCCGGGCCCCCCAGCCCAGGTCGTTGCGCGGGCCGGTGTCCTCACGGGGTGCGTCCGCCTTGCGCGGCAGCTCCGCCCAGACGAGCAGACCGGGGCCGTGCTCATGGGCGCCCCACGCGTGACAGAGGGAGTCGACGAGGAGCAATCCCCTCCCGTGCTCCTCTTCGTCGCGCTGCGAGGCCGGGTGGGGCTCACCCGCCGCGCAGCCCTCGTCACGTACGGCTATCCGGACCAGGTCGTCATCGTCGTGCAGCTCGCAGACCACACGACTGCTGGCGGTGTGCACGATGGCGTTGGTGACCAGCTCGGAGACCACCAGGGCGGCCGAGTCGCAGGTGTCCTCGCAGACTGACCAGAAGGTCAGCCGCGCCCTCGTCAGGCGTCTGGCCTGCGCGGGAGAACCCGGGTGCGCGGCCAGCTCGAAACGGAACCGGCGCCGGGCAGCGGCCCTGTCGGGGCCCACTCCCTCGGCGGCACCGAGACCCTGGGGGTGGTCAGCGGCAGCGTCTGTTCCTAAGGGCGGGGACGGAATCACGCTTGCCACTATCGCCCCGTCGTGAACACTTGGCAAGTGTCACTCTGAAAAATGCAGAGTGCGGTGTGACGTGGTGATGGGCCGTGGCACACTGCTCGCAACAGCATCTTGAGCGGCGCCAGTTGGGATCACTGGAGATCCGTGCGGATCGGCATTCGTGCCGATGTTTGTATCCGTACAGATCTTCGAATAGGTCTTCGAATGGCGCCGCTGGGCTGTCAGCATGCAGGTGGCTGTGACATCCGTAAGCGACTTCGTGGAGGTGGAGCGTGAGTGAACCGCGGTCCGCGCCGACGGTCGGCCAGGTCGTCCTCGGCCGGCGCCTGCTGGACCTGCGGGAACGCGCCGGGCTCAAGCGTGAGGAAGCCGCCCGCATCCTCCGCGTCGCGCCCGCCACGGTCCGCCGCATGGAGATGGCCGAGGTCGGCCTCAAGATCCCGTACCTCCAGCTCCTGCTGAAGGCCTACGGCGTCTCCGACCAGGAGGCCGAGGACTTCGTGCAGCTCGCCGAGGACGCCAACCGGCCCGGCTGGTGGCAGCGCTTCCACGACGTGCTGCCCGGCTGGTTCTCGATGCACGTCAGTCTGGAGGGCGCCGCCGCGCTCATCCGCGAGTACGAACCGCACTTCGTGCCCGGTCTGCTCCAGACCGAGGACTACGCGCGTGGCGTGCTGCGCTCCGGCGCCATCGGCCAGACCAGCCCCGAGGACATCGAGCGCCATGTGGCCCTGCGCATGGAACGTCAAGGACTGCTCACCCGTCAGGACGCGCCCCGGCTGTGGGTCGTCATGGACGAGACCGTGCTGCGCCGCCCCGTCGGCGGCCCGGAGGTGATGCGTGCCCAGATCGACAAACTGCTCGAGGCAACGAAGCTGCCCAACGTGACGCTCCAGGTCGCCCCGTTCGCCAACGGGCCGCACCCCGGCACGTACGGGCCCTTCGTGCTCTTCCGATTTGCCGTGCCCGAACTTCCGGACATGGTCTACAGCGAGTACCTGACCGGCGCGATCTATCTGGACGCGCGCGTCGAGGTGGCGACCCACCTCGAGGTCATGGACCGCATGGCGGCGCAGGCCGCTACAGCACATCGCACGAAGGAGATCCTCCGGGACCTCCGCAAGGAGTTGTGAATGAACCGCATCAAGCCGCGCATACCCGTCTACAACGGCATGCCCGCCAGGGAGTTGGGGAGCGAAGGCTGGCACAAGCCGTGGAGCGGCGGCAACGGCGGCAACTGCCTGGAGGCGATGAAGCTCGCCGACGGCAGGATCGCCGTCCGCCAGTCCACCGACCCGGACGGACCGGCGCTGATCTACACGACTGACGAGATGACCGCGTTCATCGAGGGCGCGAAGGCGGGGGTGGCCGACTTCCTGCTCTCCTGACCTCGTTGCTCAATTGATGGGTAAGCACTGATGGTTGAGATCGACACCACCGAGCCCCGGGAGGTGGGGCGCAAGCCCTGAGTCGTCTGGGAGGGGTCAGAACCAGGACGCCATGCGACGCGGAGCATCCACCAGCCTGCTGACGGCCACCACCGGCAGCGGTGGCTGCTCCGCCTTGCCGCTGCTGAGGTCCAGGCCGTAGTAGATCTGCTCGATGGACGGCGGGCCGACCGCGAGATTGCGCCGGACCGCCGACGCCGACGACTGCTCCCCGGTCTCCACGAGATACGCCGCCGCCATGGTGCCGGTACGGCCGACCCCCGCACCGCAGTGCACGAACACCGGCCCGGCCGACCGTGCCACCACGTCGAGGAACCGCCGCACCTGCGCGGGCTTCGGCGTCTGCCCGTCCCGGATCGGCAGCCGTACGACCTTCAGGCCGGCCTTCTCCGGCTCGGCGAGCTGTGCCGCGCTCAGGTCCTCCGCGCGCAGGTCGACGACCGTGGTGATCCCCAGGCCGGCCAGCGCCCGGTACCCGGCGGGCGAGGGGGCGGCACCGCGCCACAGCCGCCCCTGGGTGTCGACGGGCTGGAAGTTGTGCACCCCCCGCACCGCGCGCGTCCCGGACGGGGCCGGGGTCTCCTGGCGCGCCCAGTACGACAGGGCCAGGATGCCCAGCGCTCCGGTGGCCCACAGGGTGAGGTAGCCGAGAACGACGTACAGCAGGAGCCGCAGACAGCGCCGGGACAGCGGCCGCTCACGGAGAGCGGGCGGGGGCAGGGTTGCGGTGAGAACAGCCATGGGCGACCCGGGGGACTAGGGGACGGGGTGCGCCTTGGCATGGTAACCCGATGGTTGTTTGAGAATCTTGTCCGTGTACGTGTGCTTATGCTCACCGTAAACGCAGGTCAGCGACAGTCGATGGGTCCGGTGAGTCCGGTGAGTCCGGTGAGTCCGGTGGGTCCTGCGGGTCCGGTGAGCCCGGTGGGTCCCTTCCGTCTCAGTCGTCGTCCCGGTCCGCGTCCCCGATGCCGACGACCATGAGGTGGGCCCGCTCCAGGGTCGCGTCCTCCAGGCAGCCCCGCAGCCGCATCCGGTCGTGCGAGGTGAGGGCGGGCCGTACGACCCCCGCGTACAGCCCGTCGCCCAGGTCCCCCAGGGTCGCGTGCCGCAGCGGCACGGACGTGGAGTCCCGGCAGCGCTCCCAGACCTGCTGGGCGGCGAGCGACCGCCGCTGAGCCGTCGTGTCGGGGCCGCGCATGTCGACCTGGACGACGACCGACGTCGCCGCGCTGTCGTTCGCGTCCTCGTCCCGGGTCTGCGTGAGATCGGCGAGACCCGCGACGAGCCCGCCGAGCAGGGCCACACCCACGACCCCCACGGCGGCGACGCGGACGGTACGGCTCCGGGAACGCCCGGCGCCGAGCGGCGGAAGGTCTTCCAGGTCCTCCGAGCCGCCGCCGCCACCGCCGCCGCCGTCACCGTCGTCGGGCGCGGCGGGTGCCGTGAGCACCGCGAGGCGCCCGGCGAGCCGCCGCTCGGCGGGCCTGGCCGTCGCCGACGCGACCCGCTGCACCACCCACGCGATCCCCGACAGCAGCACACCGGTGACCATGAGCACCGGCACGAAGACATACGTCCGCTCGGCCGGATCGTCCAGCCAGCCGAACCGGGTGCCGGTCCTGTCCGGTCCGGAGTCGCCACGCAGCCGGGCCAGCGCGTCCTCCTGCCGTGCGGCCAGCTCCCGCTGCCGCCGGTCCGAGTCGCGCAGCCGGTCCTCGATCCGGGTGAGCCGCCCCAGCATCACGATCCCGAGCAGCATCACCTCGACGACCAGCAGCAGCACCCCGCACAGCATCGCCCGCTGCCACTGCCACCGGTACAGATAGACGACGAGGTAGGTGGCCGCCCCGGCGGCGGCGAGGCTTCCGAAGAGGTAGGCGACCTTTCTCATGGCACGTCTCCGGCCACCCGCACCGGCGCGCAACCGGCCCGCCCCGACGCCTCCTCGACCCGTACGTCCCCGGTCGTGCCGTCGACGGTGAGGCGGGACCCCGGCGGGAAACGCCGTACCGCGTCCGTGGCGCCCACCACCGCGGGCAGCCCGAACTCCCTTGCCAGCACGGCGAGATGGGACAGCGGGCTGCCGGTCTGCGCGACCAGGGCGGTCAGGCCCGGCAGCAGCGGGGCGAGCGCGGGATCCAGCGTGCGCACCACGAGCACCGCGTCCGACGGCCGGGCCCCGGTCCCGTCCCACACCGTCCCGACGGCCCGCCCGCCGGACACACCCCGACCGCCCTCCCCGTCCTCGCGCTCGGCGACGACCGTCCCCTCCGCGAGCCGGAACGCGTCCGGCAACGGCGGCGACTCGGCCGCGGGCAACCGTTCCGCGAAGTCACCGGGCAGCGGATCGCCGTAGAGGACGTCCGCGAGCTCCTTCCACCGCAGCAGCGCCAGCCGCCCGGCCTCGACACCGATCCGCCGCGCCGCCTCGCGCACCAGCCTGACCTGGAGTTCCTGTATCCACCTGACGCGGAGCCGGAGGGCTTCGCGGGGCGGCAGGGCGGGCGAGCGGGGGGCGGTGCGATGTTCGGTGGGTTGCTCGGCCGGTCGTTCGGCCAGGGACACCGCCGTCTCCGTCTCGGGGGCACCCCGGAGCTGGTCGCGCCCGGCCGGCCGTTCCCGTACGGCGTTCCCGGCCCCCGGCGCCCCCTGTCCGACCTGCCCCGGCCGCTGATCTCGTACGACATTCCCGGCGCCCGGCAACCGCCCGGGACCCCGCACGCTCGGCGCGGTGAGTGCCAGTACCACCGGGGTCGTCGCGATCACCCGCTCGTCGGGGACGCCCCGGGCGCGGGCCTCGGACAGGGCCTTCAGGGCCGAGCCCGCGGCGGTGCGGTGGTCCGGCGGTGCCGGGAGGAGGGCACCCGCCAGGGCCTCCTGGGCGTGCAGGGAGACCAGGACCGCGCGGGTCCAGCGGAGTTCCGCGGCGAGGTCGGGGTCGGCGAGGGTGGAGGGGGCCGGTATCCGTGCGAGCCGGGCGTCGACGTCCGCCACGAGGTCCAGGGCCAGGCCGGGCAGGGCGGCACCGAGGCGGCCCACCCGCCACGCCGAACCGAGCCGACGCGCCCCGGGTGCCGGATTGAGCAGCGCGAGCCAATGGTGCCGTGGAGCGACGGCACCGAGCAGCCGTAGATCCGCCGCGGCCCGTCCGCCGACCGTCGTGACCACGGGCACCGTGCGCAGCAGCCGCCGGGGTGCGCTGCCGCCGATGTCCAGCGCGGCGGCGAGTCCGCGGGCCATGGGCGCCACCCACAGGTCCTCCTCCAGCGGCGCCAGTTGCTCCGGCAGCGTCTCGGCGACCGGGCCGGGACCCAGCAGCCTGGCCCCGCGCGCCGGACGCACCGCCATCGCCGTGATCGGGCGGCTCTGGAACAGCCACAGCCGCCCGTCCGCGCCGAAGCCGAACTCGATGTCCTGCGGTGAGCCGAACACCCGCCGGGCCCGCCGCGCGAGCCGGGCCAGCCGGAACAGCTCGGACCGGGTGAGCAACGGCTCCGCATGGCCCGTCCCCTCGGTCCGCAGCAGCCGTCCCCGCCGGCTCAGCCAGTGGTCCGTGCCCGCCTGCTCACCGCTGACCAGGCTGTCCGGCCCGCCGCGCACCGCGCTCACCAGCATCCGGTCGGCGCGTCCCCCGACCGGGTCGGCACCGAACATCACCCCGCCTACCCGGGCCTTGAGCATCGGCTGCACCAGCACCGCCATGGGCGCGGTGGACCCGTCGGGCCGTTCCGCCGAGTCGAGGACGGTCCGCACCGCCGTACGAAAGGCCGGCCAGCCGCGCACGTCCAGCACGGAGGCGAACTGGCCGGCGAGCGACGACTCCTCCGTGTCCTCCTGGGGCGAGGAGGACCGTACGACGAGGGGGCGGGTGCCATCGTGGGAGAGTTCGCGCCAGGCGCGGTGCAGGGTGTCCTGGTCGGGGGCGGTACTGGTGCGTTGTGGGGTCGTACCGTCCGCGCTGGGGATCACGAAGCCGGGCAGTACCGGGAGTCCTGCGCGGGCCGCGCGGGCGAGGTTGGCGGCCTTCGAGCCCGCTGTCATGGGGGCCGCGGCCGCCGGGCGCTCCAGCGGGACGGCGGCCCGGGAGATCCGGCCGTACGCCTCGGCGCGGTCGGAGCGGGCCGCGCCCCGGCGGCCTTCCCCGTCGCGGGCACCCTCTCCGTGACGTTCGTCGAGCGTCGTCATGAACACCCTCCAGGACCGACCGCCAACAGGGGGGACGCGCGGGGGTGGCCCTGCGCCTGACGGCGGAACGAAGGACGGGGGTGGGCCGCTGCCGACCCGAACGGGCACGACGGCAGCTCGCCTCCTTTCCCGATGATCCCACCGCTGTTCTGATCCATATAGCCCATAAGTCATTTTTCGGGCGCTCGGTGGGAGAAATCGGGAGCCGGCAGGAGAGCGCGGCCGGGGACTGGTCCTCGGGGAGCAGGTGCGGGCTCGTCCTTGGGCAGGAGGGGCCGGGCGGCGGCTCGTCCGAAGGCAGGAGGGGCGGGGCGGCGGCTCGTCCGAAGGCAGGAGGTGGGTGAGTGGGGGTGGGGGGTCGGGTTCTCTTCGGCGGCCTAGGTCTCGCCCGGCGGCAACGCCCCGCACAGCGCCTCCAGTGCGGCGCCGTACGCGTGCTCGGGAGGTGTCGCGTACCCGACGACCAGACCGTCGTGGGCCGGCATGGCTGTGGCCGACGCGTCCGGGTGGCGGAACTCCGCGAGCCCGTCGAGGGCCACGCCCCGCCAGACCGCGGCCTTCACGGCGGACCGCTCGGTGCCTGGCGGCAGCCGCAGCACCGCGTGCAGACCCGCCGCGACACCGCCGACCTCGATGTGCGGCGCGTGCTCGGCCAGCGCGGCGACGAGCCGGTCCCGGCGGCCGCGGTACCGCTGCCGCATCCGCCGTACGTGACGGTCGTAGGCCCCGGAGACGATGAGGTCGGCGAGGGCCAGCTGGTCGAGGACGCTCGCCCAGGCCTCCCGCTCGCCCTTGGCCGCGAGCACGCCGTCGACGTACCGCTCCGGCAGCACCATCCAGCCCAGCCGCACCGCGGGCGACAGGCTCTTGCTGACCGAGCCGACGAGGATCACCCGCTCGGGGTCGAGGCTCTGGAGCGCGCCGACGGGCTTGCGGTCGTAGCGGAACTCGCCGTCGTAGTCGTCCTCCAGCACCACCGCGCCCCGCGCGCGTGCCCAGCCGACCACCGCGGACCGCCGTTCGGCGTGCAGCGGGCCGCCGGTGGGGAACTGGTGCGCGGGGGTGAGCAGCACGGCCCGCTCGCGCGCCAACAGGTCGACCCGCGCGCCGTGCTCGTCGAGGGGGAGCGGTACGGTCCTGACGCCCTCGGCGCCGAGCAGTTCGCGGTGGAAGGGCAGTCCGTACGCCTCCACGGCCAGCGGACCGCGCAGGACACCGCCTCCGAACAGCAGCCGCAGGGCGTGCGCGAACCCGGAGCACACCACGATCCGCCCCGGCTCCGTCCGCACGCCCCGCACACGTGCCAGGTACTCGGCGAGCGCCTCCCTCAGCTCGGGCCGGCCGGCGGGGTCGCCGGGTCCGAAGGCCTCGTTGGGGGCGTGCTGGAGGGCCCGGCGGTAGGAGGCGAGCCAGGCGGTCCGGGGGAAGGCGGAGGCGTCGGGGGTGCCCTGTCGGAGGTCGTGGCGGTGGGGGCGGGGACGGGAGCGGGGGTGGGGTTGGGGGTGGGGGCGGTGTGCCGGGGGGGTTGTGGGTGGGTTCGGGTCGCCTGTCGAGAGGGTGTGTCCGGTTGAGCGGGTGTGTCCGGGGGAGCGGGTGCGTCCGGTGGTTCCGGGTGGCTCGGTGCGTTCGGCGACCCGGGTTCCCGAGCCCTGGCGGGCGGTGAGCCAGCCCTCCGCGACCAGCTCGGCGTACGCGTCGGCCACCGTGTTGCGGGCGACGCCGAGGTCGGCGGCGAGCGAGCGGTAGGGCGGCAGCCGGGTGCCGGGGGCGAGCCGGCCACCTCGCACCGCGTCCCGCAGCGCCCGGATCAGCACGGCCCGTCTGCTGCCCGGCCCGGAGAGGTCCAGGTGCAGGTCGGCGCCGATCCGCTCCGCGTAATTGACCCATGATTCCGCCATGGAAATGCACCCTACAGCCGGTCTTTCCGAACCGTAGATTCATCACATGACGACGAACACGAACGTGACGGATACGGCTCGACTGAACTTCGCGAAGGCCGCTCCGAAGGTCTTCCGCGCCCTCATCGGCTTCGACGCGGCGGCTCGCGAGGGACTGGACCCCGGTCTCGTCGAACTGATCCAGATCCGCGCCTCCCACCTCAACCGCTGCGCCTACTGCCTCCACATGCACACCAACGACGCCCGCAAGGCCGGCGAGTCCGAGGATCGGCTGCACATGGTCCCGGTGTGGCGCGAGGCCCGCCATTTCTTCACCGAGCGGGAACAGGCGGCCCTGGCCCTCACGGAGGCGGTCACCCTGATGTCCTCCGCCGGCGTCCCCGACGAGGTCTACGCGGAGGCCGCGGCCCAGTTCGACGAAGGGGAACTGGCCCATGTGCTGTCCCTGATCCTCACGATCAACACGTGGAACAGGGTGGCGCTGTCGACGGGGAAGGTGGCGGGGACGGACGAGCGGGGCTGACGGTCGCGCGTTCGTTCCGTGGGGGTCTCGGCGGTGCGTGCCCTGGGCTTCCCGGCGCTGCGTTCTCCGGGCTTCTCGGCGGTGTGTTCCCCGGGCTTCCCTGTGGTGTGTTCCTCGGGCTTCCCGGCCCTGGCGTTCTCCGGGATTCCCGGCCGTGCGTTCCTCGGGCCTCCCGGCCGTGCGACCTACACCGTCATGGGTCGGTCGTACGGCCCTATCGGCGCCGGCAGTTGCGAGCTGCCCGTCAGATAGCGGTCGACCGCCGCGGCCACCGCCCGCCCCTCCGCGATGGCCCACACGATCAACGACTGGCCCCGGGCCGCGTCCCCCGCGGCGAACACCCCCGGCACATTCGTGCCGAACCCCAGGTCCCGCGCGACCGTCCCCCGGGGCTCCATGGTCAGCCCCAACTGCTCCACCAGCCCGTCGCCCCGATCCGGGCCCGTGAATCCGAGCGCGAGCAGCACGAGGTCGGCCGGAAGCGTCCGTTCCGTCCCCGCGACCGCCCGCCGTCCCGCGTCCACCTCGACGAGACGGAGCGCCCGCACCCGCCCGTCGGCGTCCCCCTCGAACCGGAGCGTGGACGCGGCGAACAGCCGCGCGTCGGCGTCGGCGGCGGGCGCCGACTCCAGGTCCCGGGCCTCCTCGTGCGCGGCGGAGAGCCGGTAGATCTTCGGATACGTCGGCCACGGCTCGACGTCCTCGTCCCGCTCGTCCCCGGGCCGCGCGTAGATGTCCAACTGCGTCACGGACGCGGCCCCTTCCCGTACCGCCGTCCCCAGACAGTCGGCCCCCGTGTCACCCCCGCCCACGATGACGACATGCTTCCCTGCGGCCGACATCGGCGACACCGCGAGGTCCCCCTCGCACACCCGGTTCGCCAGTGGCAGATACTCCATGGCCTGCTGGACCCCGGCCAACTCCCGCCCCGGCACGTCCAGTTCACGCCACGCCGTGGCCCCGGTCGCGATCACCACCGCGTCGTAGCGCGTCCGCAGCTCGGCAGCCCCGACATCCCGCCCGACCGCCGTGCCGGTACGGAACTTCGTTCCCTCGGCCCGCATCTGCTCGATCCGCCGCTCCAGATGACGCTTCTCCATCTTGAACTCCGGGATGCCGTACCGCATCAGCCCGCCCGGCCGGTCGTCCCGCTCGTACACCGCGACCGTGTGCCCCGCCCGGGTCAACTGCTGTGCCGCGGCCAGTCCGGTCGGCCCCGACCCGATCACCGCGACCGTCCGCCCGGACAGCCGGTCCGGCGGCTGCGGCGGCGCGAACCCCAACTCCCAGGCCCGGTCCGCGACGGCCACCTCGACGTTCTTGATGGTGACCGCCGGCTGGTTGATGGCGAGCACGCACCCCGCCTCGCAGGGCGCCGGGCACAACCGCCCCGTGAACTCGGGGAAGTTGTTCGTCGCGTGCAGCCGGTCGGCCGCCTGCCGCCAGTCCTCCCGGGAGACCAGGTCGTTCCACTCGGGGATGAGGTTCCCCAGCGGACAGGCGTCGTGACAGAACGGGACGCCGCAGTCCATGCAACGGTCCGCCTGCCTGCTGACGATGGGCAGCAGCGCCCCCGGGACGTACACCTCGTCCCAGTCCCGGACCCGCTCCCGCACCGGCCTGCGCGGCCAGTCCTGGCGGGCGGTGGTCATGAATCCCTTGGGATCGGCCATGGCCGTCTTCCTCGCTCGCGCTGGTGACACCGACGCGGGCGACACTGCCGTGCGTCATCGGGCGGCACTCCTGCGGAACTCCTTTCGGCCACGATACGACTCGTGGGCCACTTGCGCAGAGTGCCGGTGAACCCCTTCGGCAGCGCTTTCTCCCGGCCTCGGCGAGGGGCGCGGGGCACGGGGCGAGGGGCGAGGGGCCCGCGGTGAGGGGCGCGCGGCGCCGTGGCTCAGGTGAGGGCGAGGACGTACGCCACCGCCGCCGCGCCCGAGGCGACCATGCGGACGTGGTTCCATATCGTCCACTCGCGCACGAACGTCGGCCAGTACGCCGTCGCCTCCGCGGTGCCCGGCTCCAGCTTGAGCAGTGCGTCGTTGCGGGGCACGTTCGCCACCATCGTCAGCCCGAACGAGCCGAACAGGTACAGCGCGCTGCCCAGCAGCAGCTCCACCGTCCCCTCGTCCGGCCACAGCACGAACGTCACCACCGCGATCATCGCGGACAGCACGGCCGAACCGGCGAAGACCGTCATGAACGCCGGTCGCACCGCCGTCACGTTGATCGCGTTCATCGCGGCGACGCCCTGCGCCGGCGGCAGCGCGGCGAGTCCCTTCATCACGAAGGTCGAGAACGCGCAGAACACCCCGGCCACCAGCCCGGTCCCGAGCACTCCCAGCACCACCAGCACGAAGTAAGGCCCGTCGATCATCACCACACCAGCTCCCACATCCGGCCGAGCCCCCGGCCCGGCGCCACCCGTCCCCACCAGTGAATCCCGCCCCCACCCCGCCAGCCATGCCCATCCCGCGCAAGCCCATACGCGAACGTCCACACCGACCCGATCCCACCCAGCCGCCGACCGTGCCCGCTGCGGCGGGCGACCCGCGAGACCCAGCCCCCGTTCTCAACGACGGGCAGGCGCTCACTTCGCCTCCCTCCCCGCCCACCCCCTCAGCCCGCCACCTCCTCCACGCCCACACCGCGCCACCCCCTCAGCACCGCCTCCACCCCTCCCGCGATCCGCCGCCGCGCCTCATGCCGTGCCACCCCGCTCATCAGCAACGCGTCGTACGGCGTGTCCACATGCCGTACGGAGGCCACCACCGCCGACACCACCGCCCCCTCCGACAACGCCCGCCCCGCCGCACTCCGCCCCACCCGCCCACTGCCCCGCAGGGACGCATGCGAGGCGATCCCCCGGGCCCGGTCCACCGGGCACCCCGGGAACAGCCGCCGTATCTCCGCGGCGAACGCCTCCGCGAACCGCACGTCCTCCACCGCCCGCCGCCCCACGTCCCGCACCCGGCGCCGCCGCCGTGCCTCCGCGTCGGCCAGGCACCGTTCCTCGGCCCGCGCCAGCCCCGCCTCCTCGACGAGCACCCCCTGCCGTTCGTAACGCCCCTTGCGCCGGTTGAACCGCACCACGACCGCCGACAGCACGCTCTCCTCCCGCGACCGCCGCGTCAGCGCGGTGTCACCGCGCGGCAGGAACACCAGGTGCCCCAGGTCGGCGCAGTCGAGACACCGCGGCGCCCCGCCCTCCATCACGAGCATCGGCAACGGCCCGCCCCGGCACTCCGCACAGTGCCGTCTCCGCAACGGCTGGACGACGAGAGGTCCACCACGGGTCGGGGGAGTAGCGAGTCCTGCCATGAGGAGTTCATTCCCCAGGCACACCCCCCACCGACACCGGCGGAGGCCCATGAGCGCGACCCGAACAGCACGCCGGCTGACGCATCATGGCCGTGTGCGACTCGAAGCGATCACCTGGGACCGACTCGGCGATCAACTGGCCGACCGCCTGCTCGACCTGAAGCCGGCGGACGGCAGCCCCTGGCCGCGCGTGGCCCTCGACGGCGCCCCCGCGGCCCACCCGGGAGAACTCGCCGAACGGGTCGGCGGGGCCCTGCGCGTACGCGGCCGCCCCTCGCTCGTCGTCGGCACCCAGGGCTTCCTGCGCCCCGCCTCGCTCCGCCTGGAGTACGGCCACCACGACCTGGAGGCCTACTACGACGGCTGGTTCGACACCGCCGCCCTCTGGCGCGAGGTCTTCGGCCCCCTCGAACCCGGCGGCGACGGCCGCGTCCTGCCCGACCTGTGGGACCCGGTCACCGACCGCGCCACCCGCAGCCCCTACGTCCAACTCCCGCCCGGTGGCGTCCTGTTGCTCCACGGCCCCCTCCTGCTGCGCCACTGGTTCCCCTTCGACCTGACCGTCCACGTCCTCCTCTCCGACGGCGCCCTCCGCCGCCGTACCCCCGACACCGACCACTGGACCCTGCCCGCCTACGCGCGCTACGCCGACGAGACCGACCCGGCCGGCACCGCCGACGTCCTGGTCCGGGCCGACGACCCCCGACACCCGGCGTGGAGCGGCTGACCCCGCTGTCCGAACGGTCACGGACCGGACCGCCGGCACCGGTGGCCGTTACCGCCGGGTTCCGGGTGCGCGCCCCCGCGGGCGCGGCGAGAATGTAGGGCGCCGGGACTTGCGGTGCCCTCCGCGCCGCGCCGGCCGTCCGGCACCGGGAGGTACTCGATGACCACCGCCGGAGACATCATGCACCGGGGCGCCCAGTGGATCCCCGCGCACGAGACCCTCGACCGCGCCGCCCAGCTGATGCGTGAACTCGGCGTCGGAGCCCTGCCCATCAGCGACTCGAACGAACGGCTCTGCGGCATCCTCACCGACCGCGACATCGTCGTCGGCTGTGTGGCCATGGGCCACGACCCGGCCAAGGTCACCGCCGGCGAGATGGCCCAGGGCACGCCCCGCTGGATCGACTCCGGAGCCGATGTCGACGACGTCCTGCACGAGATGCAGGAACACCAGATCCGCAGGCTCCCCGTCATCGAGAACAAGCGCCTGGTGGGCATGATCAGCGAGGCCGACCTGGCCCGGCACCTGACGGACGAACAGATCGCCGGATGGGCCGAGAGCGTCTACGCGCGCGCCTCCACCACCCGCTGATCCGCCGGCCCGAGAGCCCCGGTCACAGCCAGCCGTTGCGCCGGAAGCCGCGGTACAGGGTCAGACAGGCCACGGCTATCACGCTCATGACGAGGGGATAGCCGAACGTCCAGTGCAGCTCCGGCATGTGGTCGAAGTTCATGCCGTAGACCCCGCAGACCATCGTCGGCACGGCGATGACCGCGGCCCAGGCGGTGATCTTCCGCATGTCCTCGTTCTGCGCGACCGTCACCTGCGCGAGGTGCGCCTGAAGAATGGAGTTGAGCAGTTCGTCGAAGGCGGCGATCTGCTCCTTGGCGCGCAGTAGATGGTCGGAGACATCGCGGAAGTACGCCTGTATCTCCGGGGCGATGACCTGGACCGGCCGTGTGGAGAGATCCTCCAGCGGACGGCTGAGCGGGACCACCGCCCGCTTCAGCTCCAGGAGTTCACGCTTGAGCTGGTAGATGCGGCCCGGGTCGACCCGGGCGCCGTTCTCCGCGAACACCGCCGTCTCGACCAGGTCGATGTCCGACTGCATGGAGTCGGTGACGCTCAGGTAGTCGTCGACCACATGGTCCGCGATCGCGTGCAGCACCGCGGCCGGTCCCTTGGCGAGCTGGCGCGGGTCGGACTCCAGCTCCTCGCGCAACGGGCCGAGCGAGCCGTGCCGTCCGTGCCGCACCGTGATCACGAAGTCCTCGCCGACGAACACCATGATCTCGCCGGTGTTGACCACCTCGCTCGTCGCCGTCAGCTCTTCGTGCTCCACGTAGCAGACCGTCTTGAACACCGCGAACAGCGTCTCGCCGTAGCGCTCCACCTTCGGGCGCTGATGGGCCTCGACCGCGTCCTCGACAGCCAGTGGATGCAGGTCGAAGAGGTCCGCGATGCCCTCGAACTCATGGTCCGACGGCTCGTGCAGTCCGAGCCAGACGAAACCGTCCCGGCTCTTGCGCATCCGCTCCACGGTGTCGACCAGATCGCCGCCCACCGGGACCCGGGCGCCCTCCTTGTAGGTCACGCAGTTGACCACCGAGGTGCCCAGCGGGGAGCGGGCGTGGTGGCTCAGGTCGACGCGCGGGAGCCGCCTCGCCAGCCGTGCCACCCTGCGCAGGCCGCCGACCCTGCCGAGGCTCGTGACCTTGCGCAGATTCCCTGCCATGGACATCGGGATCTCCTTGCGTGGACCTCCGTGCGACGCGTTCACCGCGCCCTGGCGAGCCAGTTTGCCAGGTCGACGTAAGGGCCGGGTGAGCCTGTGGACAGAGGGGATTCCGCTTGGTTCCCGCCTGTGGAAAACCTCTCCCGCCGGCCCCGGCCGCCGGTCGCGGTGAAGTGCGGACGTCGGTCATCTCGTCGTGGCGACCGCGTCGTCCGGTCAAGACAAGCCCGGCAACTGGGATCATCTCGGCATGACACGAACCGACGGGTATCTCCTCGACAACCGGCGGTCGGAGGCGGCGGAGCGCTTCGACGCCTTCGCCACCCTCTTCGACCCCACGACCTTCCGGCACCTCGAAGGATTCGGCATCGGACCCGGCTGGCGCTGCTGGGAGGTCGGCGCGGGCGGCACGTCCGTGGTGTCCTGGCTGGCCAAGAAGGTCGGCCCGACCGGAAAGGTCGTCGCGACCGACATCGACACCACCCGGCTCGCCGCGGCCGCCCGCCCGCCGGTCGCCGTACGCGTCCACGACGTGAGCGCCGAGGAGCCGCCGGGGGAGGGCTTCGACCTGGTGCACGCCCGGCTCGTGCTCGTCCATGTGCCGGACCGGGAGCGGGCGTTGCGTTCGATGATCGACGCCCTGCGCCCCGGCGGACGGCTGCTGATCGAGGACGCCGACCCCGCGCTCCAGCCCCTGACCTGCCCCGACGAGCACGGCCCCGAGCAACAGCTGGCGAACCGGCTGCGCCAGGGCTTCCGCCGGCTCCTCGCCGACCGCGGTGCCGACCTCTCTTACGGCCGCACCCTCCCGCGTCTGCTCCGCGAGGCCGGGCTGCGCCAGGTGACGGCCGACGCGTACTTCCCGCTCGCCTCGCCCGCCTGCGCCGCCCTGGAGTCCGCGACCGTCCGCCAGATCCGCGACCAGCTCGTCACGGCGGGCCTCGCCACGGACGAGGACATCGACCAGCACCTCGCCAACGTCGCCACCGGCACGATGGACCTGGCCACGGCCCCGATGATCTCGGCGTGGGGACGCAAGGCGTAGACGGCGGCGCAAGAGACGCGCAAGAGACATAGAGACAGAGAGAGGGGGCGGGAGTCGGCGAGGCCGGAGCCGTGACGTCGTCGGGCGGCAGGCTCCGGTGCCGGCCCGGCGCGGTGAACCACCGGTCGGCACCACCGCGACCACCGCGACCACCACGGACCACCGACCGGCCGTCAGTCCCGCACCGGCGGCCTCCCGCCCACCCGCTCCACCGCCAGCGCACCCGCCGCGCACCCCTCGGCCGCCGCCTCCTCGGGTTCGGCGCCCGTCAGCAGCGCCGCGAGGAACGCGCCCGTGAACGCGTCGCCCGCCCCGGTGGTGTCCCGGGGCGTCGCCGCCACCGCGGGCACCTGGGCGTACACACTGCCGGACCGGGCGAGCAGCGCGCCCTCCGAGCCCTGCTTGGCGACCACCAGCGGAACATGGCGGCTCAACTTGGCCGCCGCGTCCGCCGGATCGGGCAGCCCGGTGAGCAGATACGCCTCGTCCCGGCTGGGCAGCAGGACGTCCACCTCCTCGACCAGCGCGAGGAAGCGGTCCACCCCCAGCTCCCGGAGGAAACCCGCCGACGCCGGATCCAGACTCACCGGCACCCCACGCGCGCGTGCCGACTCCAAGGCCACCGCCACCAGCGCCCGACTCGACTCGGAGAACAGCAGATAGCCCGACAGATGCAGCCGTACGACGCCGTCGAGCAGCGCGTCCGACCAGTCGTCCGGCGTCAGCCGCAGCGACGCCCCGCTGTCGGTGAGCAGGGTCCGCTCGGCGGCGGCGCCGGTGTCGACGAGGCAGATCACCGTCCCGGTCGGGGCCTCGGGATCGACGACGAGCCTAGGCCGCACCCCGCACGCGGCCAGCTCCCGCTCGTGCCAGGCGGCCGTCTCCGCGCCCACCCGCCCGAGCAGCCGCACCTCCGCACCGCCCCCGCGGGCCGCCCAGCAGGCCACGTTGGCGCCCGCGCCGCCCGGCACCGTACGGATCGCCGCGGCCGTGTCCGTCCCGCCGGCCAGCGGCCCCCGGTGCCGGGCGACGACGTCCGTGATGACGTCCCCGACGACCAGCAGAGCGCCACCCGCCCGGGACCCCGGCCGGTCCGTCGTCACGCCCCGGCCCAGGCCGCCGCGATCCGCCCTGCCAGACGCACGTTGCCGCGCACCGCCGCGAGGTTGGCGCTCAGCGAGGCACCGTCGGTGTGCCGCACCAGATGGTCCAGCAGGAACGGGGTCACCCCCTGCCCGGTGACCCCCGCCTCCGCGCACGCGCGCAGCGCTTCCGCGAGCACACGCGTGTGCAGTTCGGGATCCAGCTGCTGCGCCTCCGGCACGGGATTCGCGACGATCAGCGAGGACCCGGGCCCGTCGAGCGCGTCCTGGGCCCGCATCACGTCCGCGACCTCGTCCGGCGTGTTCAGCGTCCACTCCACGGGGTGGCCCGAGTCGGACAGGTAGAAGCCCGGGAAGCGGTCCGTGCCGTAGCCGGTCACCGCCACCCCCAGCGTCTCCAGCCGCTGGAGCGTCGCGGGCACGTCCAGGATCGACTTCACGCCCGCGCACACCACGGTGATCCGGGTACGCGCCAGCAGGCCGAGGTCGGCCGACTCGTCCTGCGTGACCGTCCACTCCCGGTGCACCCCGCCGAGGCCGCCGGTGGCGAAAACGCGTACCCCGGCCAGCGCCGCCAGCTGTGCCGTCGCCGACACCGTGGTCGCCCCGCTCGCCCCGGTGGCCACCGCGAGCGGCAGATCGCGGTGGCCCAGCTTGCGGATCCCGTCCTCATTCGCGACCCGCTCCAACTGTTCCTTGTCCAGGCCGACATGGGGCCGCCCGTCGAGTACGGCGATGGTCGCCGGTACGGCGCCCTCCTGCCGTACGACGTCCTCCAGCTCCAGCGCGACCTGGAGATTGCGCGGGCGCGGCAGCCCGTGCGCGATGATCGTGGACTCCAGGGCCACCACGGGCCGACGCGCGTCGATCGCCTCGCGCACCTCTTGGGACACCACCAGCACCACGGGCCTGCCTCCTGTCGTCGGTCTTCCCTCATCTCTGGCGGGCGGCACGGCCGGTCAAACCCTTGCGGACGGTGGCGGAGGACACCAGCCTGGGGTGCATGACGGACAACTCGACACGTCTCGACCATGTCGTCCTCTGGGTGAGCGACCCGGTGGCGTCGGCCGACTTCTACGAGAAGACGCTCGGCATGGAACCCCTGAGGATCACCGACTTCGCCGCGGGGGCGGTGCCCTTCCCCTCCGTACGGCTCAACGACGAAACCATCTTCGACCTGATGCCGCTCACCATGGCGGAACGCATGAAGATGCTGCCGGGCGCCGCCGAGAGCGCGGGACACCCCGTCAATCATGTCTGCCTGGCCCTGCCCGCCGACGATTTCGAGACACTCCGCGCCCGCGTCGAGGAACGCTCGGTGCCCGCCTCGGACATCTCCCACGACTCCTTCGGCGCCCGCGGCCTCGCCCGGCGGAGCTTCTACTTCCGCGACCCCGACGGGAACGTCTTCGAGGCGCGCCACTACGACTGACACACGCCCTCACGACCGACGCGAGCGGGGGCCACGCGCACACGCGCGTGGCCCCCGCAGCGCCGGAAGGCGTGTCAGACCGGCCGTACGCCGGTCAGCGCCCCGTGCGGGTCGAGCACGTACTTGCGGCTGGCGCCCTGGTCGAACTCGGCGTAGCCGCGCGGTGCGTCCTCCAGGCCGATGACCGTCGCGTTGACCGCCTTGGCGATGTGCACACGGCCGTGCAGGATCGCCATCATCAGGCTCCGGTTGTACTGCATCACCGGGCACTGACCGGTCGTGAAGCGGTGGCTCTTGGCCCAGCCGAGCCCGAGCCGCACCTTCAGCGTCCCGCTCTTGGCGTCCTCGTCGACCCCACCGGGGTCATCGGTGACGTACAGGCCGGGGATACCCAGCGCACCGCCCGCGCGTGTGACGCCCATGAGGGAGTTGAGGACGGTCGCGGGTGCCTCCGGGGCCTCCCTGCCGTGCGCCCGGGCCTCGAAGCCCACCGCGTCGACCGCCGCGTCCACCTCGGGCTCCCCGAGGATCTGCGCGATCTGCTCCTCCACGCTGCCCTGCGACACGTCGACGGTCTCGCAGCCGAAACTCCGCGCCTGGGCGAGACGCTCGGCGTTGAGGTCCCCGACGATGACCACCGCAGCGCCCAGCAGCTGCGCCGACGCGGCTGCCGCCAGCCCCACCGGGCCCGCCCCGGCGACGTACACCGTCGAGCCGACGCCCGCGCCCGAGCTCACCACGCCGTGGAAGCCGGTCGGGAAGATGTCCGACAGCATGGTCAGGTCGAGCAGCTTCTCGCGGGCCTCGTCCCGGTCCGGGAATCTCAGCAGGTTGAAGTCCGCGTACGGGATCATGGCGAACTCGGCCTGCCCGCCGACCCAGCCGCCCATGTCGACATAGCCGTAGGCCGCGCCCGGACGGGACGCGTTGACGTTCAGGCAGATGCCGGTCTTGCGCTCCTTGCAGTTGCGGCACCGCCCGCAGGCGATGTTGAACGGTACGGAGACGATGTCGCCGACCTCGACGAACTCGACGTCCGGACCTCGTTCCACGACCTCCCCGGTGATCTCGTGGCCCAGGACCAGCCCCTCGGGCGCGGTCGTCCGCCCGCGCACCATGTGCTGGTCGCTGCCGCAGATGTTGGTGGCGAGGACCTTGAGGATCACCCCGTGCCGGCACTTCCTGCCGACCGCCTCGGGAGACACCCCCGGCCCGTCCTGGAGCTCAAGCGTCGGGTGGTCGACGGTCCTGACCTCCACCGCGCCTGGCTTGAGATACGCGACTGCCCTGTTCCCGCTCATGTCTGATCGCCGTCCCTTCGGCTCCGAGCCCTCGGATGCCAGTGGCTGTGCGCATGGCGGAGTCTGCTACCGCGTCGGCCTTCCGGCCAGCCGTCGCGCAGAACAGCTCAGAACAGGGGCTCGGGCAGGACGCCCTCCAGGGCGAGCAGCTTCCGCTTGGTCTCCAGGCCGCCGCCGAACCCGCCGATGCCGCCGTCGCTCTCGACGACCCGGTGGCACGGCACGACGACCGGCAGCGGATTGGACCCCATCGCCACCCCCACGGCCTGGGCGGCGCCGGGCTGGCCGACCCGCCCGGCCAGCTCGCCGTAGCCCACGACCTGGCCGTACGGCACGCCGGACGCCAGCTCGCGCAGCACCTGCCGGTTGAACCCCGAGATCAGCGACCAGTCCAGGGGCAGCTCGAAGTCCTTCCGGTCGCCCGCGAAGTACGCCTCGACCTGGTGTATCGCTTCGGCCAGCAGCGGGGAGCCGGGCGCCTCGACGGGCTCGGAGCCCAGCCGGGACCCGAGCCGCTCCAGCGCCCTGTCACGCACCGCGTCGGTGGCGTGGAAGACGACGTTGACCAGACCCTCGTGGGTCGCGGCCAGCAGCAGCGGGCCGATGCCGGTGCCGACGACGGCCCACACGACCTGCTGCTCGTACTGCCCATGACTGCTCATGCGACCCACCGTACGGGCCGCCACTGACAACGGCCCCGGGCTCACAGCCCCCGCAGCGCGGCCGCCACCACGTCGGGCTTGTTGGTGATGACGCCGTCCACGCCGTACCCGGCGACCAGGCGGGCGGTGTCCGCGGTGTCGACGGTCCAGGTGAAGACCTCCAGCGGCTTGTCGTGCGGGCCGGTGAAGGCCTGGACCGCCGAGACGTACCCGTGCGAGATCGTGCCGTACGACGGGTTGATCTGGTCGACGAAGAGCGCGTACGCGGGCAGGTCCGCGACCGACGGCGTCCCGAGGAAGCCGGTCCGCACACCGGGCCTCAGCTCGTGGACGGTCCGCAGGCTGGCCGCGCTGAAGCTCTGCACGACCAGCCGGTCCTCGTGCGGCCGGTCGAGCCACCCCTCGTTGGCGAGGACCTTCATGGTCTGGTTCTCGATGCCCGGGTACAGCTCCGGGTTCTTGAGTTCGAGGAGCAGCTTCCGGTCGTGAAGATCGACGCGCCGAACGTACTGTTCGAGCGTCGGCACGCGCGTGCCCGCGAAGGCGCGGCCGAACCAGCTGCCCGCGTCCAGACGCGCGATCTCGGCGGCGGTGAAGTCCTTCACCTTCCAGGGCGAGCGGCGCGGGAAGACCCGCTCGACGTCGGTGGTGCGCCGCAGGCTGTCGTCGTGGAGGACGACGAGCTCACCGTCCTTGGTGCGCTGGACGTCGTTCTCGACCCAGGGGGCGCCGAGCTCGGCGGCCTTGTCGACGGCGGCGAGGGTGTTCTCGGGGGCCTGGGCGGAGGCGCCCCGGTGGGCGATGACCGCGGGCGGCGTGCCCTCCTCGACGGCCCGGACGTAGGAGGCGGGAAGCAGAAGGGCGGTACCCAGGATCGCGGTGGTCAGGGCGGTCGCTGCGCGCGCGTGCATACGTACTCCTCGCGTCGAGCAATCACGTACAGCACCACTGTGACAGCAGGGGGTCGACCGCACCGGGGTACAGAATGGCCACATCCTGAGCGGTCCTGTCCCAAGTCCGCTCACTGGTGCCGCACAACTGGGGCAAGGCCGTGTTTCTTTGCCGGAAAATCGTTCGACCATTCCGGTGGGAGTCATACTCTCTGCCTCAACCCTGACCGCTCGGGCGGTGCTGGGAAGGGGCACATTTCAGAGTTTCCGGGACGCAAGAGGGCGGAAGGGCAGCCGCGGATGCAAGGCACGGTCGACGGATTCAGCTACGGACTCGTCACACCGCTGGTGGCTTACTTCATGGCCTGCCTCGGCGGCGCCCTCGGCCTGCGCTGCACCACCAGATCCATGCTGGTCAGCCGGTCATGGCGGCCCGGCTGGCTGGCTCTCGGCTCGGCCGCGATCGGCTCCGGCATCTGGACCATGCACTTCATCGCCATGATGGGGTTCAAGGTCGTGCAGGCGCCGATCCACTACGACCGGGGCATCACCTTCGCGAGCCTCGGCGTCGCGATCGTCATGGTCGGCATCGGGGTCTTCATCGTCGGCTACCGGGGCGCGCGCGGAACGGCCCTGATGACCGGTGGCGCCATCACCGGTCTGGGCATCGCCTCCATGCACTACCTCGGCATGGCCGGCATGCGGCTGAACGGGAAGCTGGAGTACAACACGGTCACGGTCGCCGTCTCCGTGGTCATAGCCGTCGTCGCCGCCACCGCCGCCCTCTGGGCCGCCGGACAGGTGCGGGGCTTCCTGTGGAGCGTGGGCGCGAGCCTCATCATGGGGCTCGCCGTCACCGGCATGCACTACACCGGCATGGCCGCCCTCAGCGTCCACGTGCACAGCACCGCCGCCCCCGTCTCCGGCGACTCGCCCGCCTCCCTGCTCGCGCCGATGATGATCGGCCCGCTCGCCTTCCTGCTGCTCGCCGGGGTCGTCGTGATGTTCGATCCGCTGATGGTCATGGGCAAGCCCGTGTGGTCACCCGCCGAGAACAAGCCCGGCGTGCCCGCGCGTGAACTCGTCCCCCACCCGGCCGCCCGCCGCCCCTCGCTCAGGACCCGGCGCAGCGTCACCCACAGCGACTCCCGCACCCCGCAGAACCGCTGACCCACCCGCCCCGCCGCCGCCCGGAACCCCTGATCGGGCCGCGTTGTCAGTGGGGGGTCGTACGGTGGACTCCATGCGGCCCGTTTCCCAGATCGAACGTACGGTGGCGCCCTTCGAGGTCGTCAGCCCCTACCAGCCCAGCGGCGACCAGCCGGCGGCCATCGCCGAGCTGGCCAAGCGCATCGAGGCAGGTGAGAAGGACGTCGTCCTGCTCGGCGCGACCGGCACCGGAAAGTCCGCCACCACCGCGTGGATGATCGAGAAGCTCCAGCGCCCCACACTCGTGATGGCCCCGAACAAGACGCTGGCCGCCCAGCTGGCGAACGAATTCCGCGAGCTGCTGCCGAACAACGCCGTCGAATACTTCGTCTCGTACTACGACTACTACCAGCCCGAGGCGTACGTCCCGCAGTCGGACACCTACATCGAGAAGGACTCCTCGATCAACGAGGAGGTGGAGCGCCTGCGCCACTCGGCCACGAACTCTCTGCTCACCCGGCGGGACGTCGTCGTGGTCGCCTCCGTCTCCTGCATCTACGGCCTCGGTACACCCCAGGAGTACGTGGACCGCATGGTCCCGCTCCGGGTCGGCGACGAACTCGACCGCGACCAGCTGCTGCGCCGCTTCGTCGACATCCAGTACACGCGCAACGACCTGGCCTTCACCCGGGGCACCTTCCGGGTGCGCGGCGACACCATCGAGATCTTCCCGGTCTACGAGGAACTCGCCGTCCGCATCGAGATGTTCGGCGACGAGATCGAGGCCCTGTCCACGCTGCACCCGCTCACCGGCGAGATCATCAGCGACGACGAGCACCTCTACGTCTTCCCGGCCTCCCACTACGTCGCGGGCCCCGAGCGCATGGAGCGGGCCGTCAACGACATCGAGAAGGAGCTGACGGAGCGCCTCGCCGAGCTGGAGAAGCAGGGCAAGCTCCTGGAGGCCCAGCGCCTGCGCATGCGCACCACCTACGACCTGGAGATGCTCCGCCAGATCGGCTCCTGCTCCGGCGTGGAGAACTACTCGATGCACTTCGACGGCCGCCTGCCCGGCTCCCCGCCGAACACTCTCCTGGACTACTTCCCGGACGACTTCCTGCTGGTCATCGACGAGTCGCACGTCACCGTGCCCCAGATCGGCGCGATGTACGAGGGCGACGCCTCCCGCAAGCGCACCCTCGTCGACCACGGCTTCCGCCTCCCCTCGGCGCTGGACAACCGCCCCCTGAAGTGGGAGGAGTTCACGGAGCGCATCGGCCAGACCGTCTACCTCTCCGCCACCCCCGGCAAGTACGAGCTCTCGCGCGGGGACGGCGTCGTCGAGCAGATCATCCGTCCCACCGGCCTGATCGACCCCGAGGTCGTCGTCAAGCCCACCGAGGGCCAGATCGACGACCTGGTGCACGAGATCCGCACACGCACCGAGAAGGACGAGCGCGTCCTGGTCACCACGCTCACCAAGAAGATGGCCGAGGACCTCACCGACTACTTCCTGGAACTCGGCATCCAGGTCCGCTATCTGCACAGCGACGTCGACACCCTGCGCCGCGTCGAGCTGCTGCGCGAGCTGCGCTCCGGCGAGTTCGACGTCCTGGTCGGCATCAACCTCCTCAGGGAGGGCCTCGACCTGCCCGAGGTGTCCCTGGTGGCCATCCTCGACGCCGACAAGGAAGGGTTCCTGCGCTCCGGGACCTCCCTGATCCAGACCATCGGCCGCGCCGCGCGCAATGTCTCCGGCCAGGTCCACATGTACGCCGACAAGATCACCCCGGCGATGGAGAAGGCCATCGACGAGACCAACCGCCGCCGGGAGAAGCAGGTCGCGTACAACACGGAGCGGGGCATCGACCCCCAGCCGCTCCGCAAGAAGATCAACGACATCGTCGCGCAGATCGCCCGCGAGGACGTCGACACCGAGCAGCTGCTCGGCTCCGGCTACCGCAAGGGCAAGGACGGCAAGGGCGCCAAGGCCCCTGTGCCCTCCCTCGGCAAGGCGGCGGGTACCAAGGCCGCCAAGGGCAAGGCCAAGGAGACCGTCCCGACCGACCGTCCGGCAGCCGAACTCACCGAGCAGATCGAGGAGATGACGGCACGCATGCGTGCCGCCGCGGCCGACCTCCAGTTCGAGATCGCGGCCCGGCTGCGCGACGAGGTCTCGGAGATGAAGAAGGAACTCCGCCAGATGAAGGAGGCGGGCCTGGCCTGACCTCCGTCGCGGTGTGTTGCAAGACCGACACAAAGTCCGGTCCGGGGTGCGTCACTGTCAGTGGCCCTGCGTAGGGTTCTGGACAACCGCGGGTGCCGCGGCAACAGGGGACAGCAGCGAGAGGGGTTCGGCGCGTGACCGTCAACATGACCAAGGGTCAGGCCATCAGCCTGCAGAAGAACGACGGCGGCAGCCTGACCGCGGTGCGCATGGGTCTCGGCTGGCAGGCGGCTCCCCGGCGCGGCCTGTTCGGCTCGCGCACGCGGGAGGTCGACCTGGATGCCTCCGCCGTGCTGTTCGCGGACAAGCAGCCCGTGGACGTCGTCTTCTTCCGCCACCTGGTGAGCGACGACGGCTCGGTCAAGCACACCGGTGACAACCTCGTCGGCGGCGTCGGCCAGGGCGGGGACGACGAGGCGATCCTCGTCGACCTGGCCCGCGTCCCGGTCCACATCGACCAGATCGTCTTCACCGTGAACTCCTTCACGGGCCAGACCTTCCAAGAGGTGCAGAACGCCTTCTGCCGCCTGGTCGACGAGACCAACGGCCAGGAGCTGGCCCGCTACACCCTGGCCGGCGGCGGCTCCTACACCGCCCAGATCATGGCGAAGGTGCACCGCACGGGCCCGGGCTGGACGATGACGGCACTGGGCACCCCGGCCAACGGCCGTACCTTCCAGGACCTGATGCCGGCGATCCTGCCGCACCTGTAGGCGGCCCGCCGGGCGGCACCCGACATCACGACACAGGGGGAGAAGGCGATGACGGCCGAGCTGGTGCGGGGGCAGAACCACCCGCTCTCCCAGGCCCGTCTCGAGATCCGGATCGCGGCCGGCACACCGATCGTGGCCGGAGTGACCCTCGGCGACGAGCACGGCAAGGTGCACGGCGTCGAGTGGGTCGCCCACCCGGGCGCACCCACGCTTCCGGGTCTCGAGGTCCCCCGGCAGGCGGCCGCCGACCACCGGCTCGCGGTCGATCTCGGTGCCCTGCCCGAGGCCGTCCACCGGGCCGCCGTGCTGCTCGCCCTGCCCGGCGCCGGCGGCCCCGTGCGCTTCGGTGCCGTCGCCGCCCCCTTCGTCGCGGTGACCGGCCTGGACGGCACCGAGCTCGCCAGCTACACCATCACGGGCCTGGACGCCGAGTCCGCGGTCGTCGCCCTGGAGCTGTACCGCAGACAGGGCGCCTGGAAGGTACGCGCCGTCGGTCAGGGCTACGCGGGCGGCCTCACCGAACTCCTCACCGACCAGGGCCTGCCCCAGGCCCACCAGCTCGCCACCGGCATCCACGAGGCGGTGGCCCAGGGCCTGGCCCGCTCGGTGCCGATGCCCCCGCCCTTCCCGGCGGACGGCGACCGCTCCCGGCAGACGGCCACCCCGGCACCGGGCCCGGACCAGGGCCAGGCCGCGACCCAGGGCGCCTCCGGCGTCGTACCGCCGCAGCCGCTGTCGCCGTACGGCACACAGCCCCCTGGGACACCGCAGTCCCCGTATGGCACGCAGCCCCCGGGCACACCGCCCCAGCCGATGCCTCCGAACAGCGGCGCGGGCTCCGGCACACCGCAGCCCGGCTCCCTCTACGGCACCCAGGGCACCCCGGCGGCGGGCGCACCGCAGCCCGGACAGCCCCAGGGTCCGGGGGACTCCGCCGCCCAGTCACCGGCACCCGCCGGCGGTGGCCCGATCGACTACAGCCACCCGCGTCGGCAGAACTCCGCCGCACCACCGCCTCCGGCCACCGCACCGCCCGGGCAGCCGGGCCAGCCCGCGCGGCCCGTCGCCGGGGACGCGACCGGCTGGTCGATGGACGAGCGGCTCTACAACCAGGTGTGGGGCATGTTCGAGGACCTGGCCCGCACCACGGCCGCCTACCGCAGCGCCGTCGACTTCGCGGACTCGCGGATGGCGAAGGAGCTGGACCAGGCGCTCGCCGACCCGCGCAGCCGGATCGGCGGACAGGGCGACGCGGCGCGGGAGGCGGCCCGTGCCAAGCACGCGCGGCTCGTCGAGCAGGCGCGGGCGGCCTACGACCGGGATCTCGGCCAGCTCGCGGCCGAGTCCGAGGTGGTCGAGCCCGCGCTGCCACCGGCCTACGCCCGCTGGGACAACCTCGTCTGGCACGGCTACCGGGTGCCGTTCGAGACGCCGATGGCCGTCCGTATGGGCGATCTGCATCTGCCCGAGTGCGCCGAGCTGCGGATCCCGATGCTGATCAGGCTGCCCCTGGAGCGCGGTCTGTGGATCGACAGCGGTGCCGCGGAATCGGCCGACGGCTCCTTCCTCGACGCCCACGAGCTGCGCCGCCTCGCCATGGACACGGCCGTGTCGGTCGCGGCCCGGCTTCTCGCCGTCCACCCCGCGGGCGACTTCACCGTGCACGTCATCGACCCGGCCGGAGCGGGGGCACCGGCGCTGGCTCCGCTGGGGCGCAGCGGTGTGCTAGCGGCCCCGCCCGCCGCCGGTGCCGCGGGGGTGGCGGAGGTCCTGGCCCGGCTCACCCAGCGCGTCGACCTGGTGCAGATGGCGGTGCGCGGCGGCGCGGCCGACTCCCTTCCGCCGGGCCTCGACACCACCGAACAGCTGTTGATCGTCAACGACTTCCCGCACGGCTTCGACGACCGGGCGGTGACCCAGCTGCGCTACCTCGCGGACGAGGGGCCCGCGGTCGGCGTGCACCTGATGATGGTCGCGGACCGTGAGGAGGCCTCCGGCTACGGCCCGCTCCTCGACCCGCTCTGGCGCTCGCTCCTGAGGCTGACACCGGTGCCCGACGACCACCTCGCCGACCCCTGGGTCGGGCATGCCTGGACCTATGAGCCGGCCCTCGTCCCGCCCGGCAGCCAGGTGCTCGAACAGGTCCTCGGCCAGGTCGCGACGGCTCGTACCAAGTACACGTAAAGAGCCCGTGACCTGCTTATTTGACCTTTATTTTGCCAAACCCTTTACCTTTACTTGGTGATTGGGGTACGGTTGTCAGCACGGAGGGGAGTACTCCCTGTCGACCGCGGCGTACCCGTCAATACGGATCAGGCCTGATCCCGGGGCGCCGGCCCACCGTGGGTGGAAGAGACCTCCGGCAGCGCGACGACGCTGGTTACTTGCCGTTACGTACTGTCGGAGGCACAGTGGAAGTTTCAACGACCCTTTGGGTTCTGACGATCGTGGGCCTCGCGGCCCTCATCGCGGTCGATTTCTTCATCGGTCGCAAGCCGCACGACGTGTCCATCAAGGAAGCCGGGATCTGGACGGTCGTCTGGATCGCCCTGGCCGGTCTCTTCGGCCTCGGCCTGCTGATTTTCGGCGGCGGACAGGCCGGTGGCGAGTTCTTCGCGGGCTTCATCACCGAGAAGTCGCTGAGCGTGGACAACCTCTTCGTCTTCGTCCTGATCATGGCGAAGTTCTCGGTGCCCTCGCAGTACCAGCAGCGGGTGCTCCTCGTGGGTGTCCTCATAGCCCTGGTGCTGCGCGCGATCTTCATCGCCGCCGGTGCCGCGATCCTCGCGAGCTTCGCCTGGGTGTTCTACATCTTCGGCGCCTTCCTCATCTGGACCGCCTGGAAGCTCATCCAGGAGGCCCGGGCCGACGACGAGGACGAGGAGTTCGAGGAGAACCGCCTGCTCAAGGCCGCCGAGCGCAGGTTCGGTGTCGCCGACCGCTACCACGGCACCAAGCTGTGGATCGAGGAGAACGGCAAGCGGGTCATGACCCCGATGCTGGTCGTGATGCTCGCGATCGGCACCACCGACGTGCTCTTCGCGCTCGACTCGATCCCGGCGATCTTCGGCCTGACCCAGGACCCGTACATCGTCTTCACCGCCAACGCCTTCGCCCTGATGGGCCTGCGGCAGCTGTACTTCCTCATCGGCGGCCTGCTGAAGAAGCTGGTCCACCTCAGCTACGGCCTGTCGATCATCCTGGGCTTCATCGGCGTCAAGCTGGTGCTGCACGCCCTGCACGAGTCCGGGGTCCACGTCCCCGAGATCAGCATTCCGGTCTCGCTCGGCGTGATCTGCGCGGTGCTGGTCGTCACCACCCTCACCAGCCTCCGCGCCTCCAAGAAGCAGGCGGAGGCCGAGGCGGCGCAGGCGCAGGGCGATGGCGCCGCGAAGGACAGCATCGAGGCCTGACCACGGCCGACGTAGAAGGAACCACCACCGGGAGCGGTGTGCGGCGAATTGCCGGGCACCGCTCCCGGTGCTTGTTTGGTTCCAGAGCGCGTCTCCCGGCCCGGGAGCGCCGTGGCCGGCTGGAGACACCATGAAGTTCGTGCAGATCGTCGGTTTCGAGACCGAGCGCCTGGAAGAGATGCGGCAGGTGCTGGAGGAAGCGGGACAGCGCAACGAGGGCCGGACGGGCGGCCCGACCTACCGCATGCTCCTGAAGGACCGTGACCACCCCAACCGCTATGCGGCGCTGCTCGAGTTCGAGTCGTACGACGAGGCCATGCGTAACAGCGACGACCCCGAGACGAGCAGGATGGCGGAGCAGTTGGGCTCGCTGTGCATCGGCGAGCGCGTCTACACCAACTACGACGTCCTGGAGTCGGGCGAACTCAAGTAGACCCCGGTGGTGCGGAGCCGGTTCGCCTCTGCGACGATCGCTGCATGATCGGTCGGTTGGGCTCGCTCACCACGAGCTGGACGTTCGTCGTGCCGGTGCTCGCGGTCGTCCTGCTGGTGTTCACCTGGGGGCGCGATCTGCCCGGTGTGGTCGTGGCGCTGGTGACCGTGGTCCTCGCCGGGGCCGTACTGGCCGCCGTGCACCACGCCGAGGTCGTCGCCCACCGGGTCGGTGAACCCTTCGGGTCGCTCGTCCTGGCCGTTGCCGTGACGATCATCGAGGTCGCCCTGATCGTCACCCTGATGGCGGACGGCGGCGACAAGAGCTCGACCCTGGCCAGGGACACGGTCTTCGCGGCCGTGATGATCACCTGCAACGGCATCGTCGGCATCAGCCTCCTCGTGGCCTCGCTGCGCCACGGCACCGCGGTCTTCAACCCCGAGGGCACCGGCGCCGCCCTCGCCACGGTCGCGACCCTGGCCACGCTGAGCCTGGTGCTGCCGACGTTCACGACGAGCAAGCCGGGCCCGGAGTTCTCCACCACCCAACTGACCTTCGCCGCGCTCTCCTCACTGATCCTGTACGGCCTGTTCGTGGCGACGCAGACCGTGCGGCACCGCGACTACTTCCTGCCGATCACCCGCCAGGGCGAGGTGATCACCGTCGACGACCACGCCGACGCGCCCACCGCCCGCACCGCGCTGATCAGCCTGAGCCTGCTGGGCCTGGCCCTGATCGGGGTGGTCGGCCTCGCGAAGGGCGTCTCGCCGACCATCGAGTCCGGAGTGGCCAAGGCAGGTCTTCCGCACGCCGTCGTCGGTGTGATCATCGCCCTGCTGGTGCTGCTCCCCGAGACCATCGCCGCCCTGCGCTCCGCCCGCCGTGACCGCGTCCAGACCAGCCTCAACCTCGCCCTCGGCTCGGCCATGGCCAGCATCGGCCTCACCATCCCCGCGGTCGCCCTGGCCTCCGTCTGGCTCTCGGGGCCGCTCGTCCTGGGCCTCGGCGCCACGCACATGGTCCTGCTGGCGCTGACCGTGGTGGTGAGCTCCCTGACGGTGGTGCCGGGCCGGGCGACTCCGCTCCAGGGCGGCGTACACCTGGTGCTGTTCGCGGCCTATCTGGAGCTGGCGATCAATCCGTAGCCGGTCGTCGGCCAGTAGCCGATGGCCGGTCAGTAGCCGATGGCTGGCCAGTAGTCGATGGCCGATCAGTAGTCGGCCATCGACCTGTGACCGGTCGTCGAACCGTGACCGGTCGTCGACCCGCAGCCGGCCGTCAACCCGCCGCGGGTCCGTCCAGCGCCGGCTCGGCCACCGTCGCGGGCACCGGCCGTGTCTCCGGCAGCAGCGCGAAGCACCCCAGGCTGAGCAGCGCCACCCCGGTCAGATAAGCGCCCACCCCCCAGGGCACCCGCCCGCCGTGCTCCACCAGGGCCGTCGCCACGATCGGCGTGAGCGCCCCGCCGATCACCCCGCCGAGGTTGTAGCCGACCGCGGCACCCGTGCAGCGCACCCGCGGCTCGTACAGCTCGGGCAGATACGCGGCGATCACCGCGAACATCGTGATGAACGCGATCATCGCGCCCAGGAACCCGACGAACATCAGCAACGGCTCCGCGGTCGCGAGCAGCGCGACCATCGGGAACATCCACAGGGCCGCCGCCGTGCAGCCGGTCAGGCAGAGCGGGCGCCGCCCGTACCGGTCGCCCAGCAGCGCCGCCACCGGTGTGAGCGAGCCCTTGACCAGCACCGCGGCCATGATGCAGGTCAGCATGACGGTACGGCTCACCCCGAGCCGCTCCGTCCCGTAGGCGAGGGACCAGGTCGTCACGGCGTAGAAGATCGCGTACCCGACCGCGAGCGCCCCGGCCGTCAGCAGGACGAGCCGCCAGTGGTCGCGCGCCACCTCGGCGAGCGGCACGCGCGCGGGCTCGTCGATCTCCAGGAACCGCGGGCTCTCCGTGAGCGAGGAACGCAGCCACAGCCCCACCAGCGCCAGCACCCCGGCCGCCCAGAACGGCACCCGCCAGCCCCACGCGGCGAACTGCGCCTCGGACAGCGCGGCCGACAGCGCCAGCACCACACCGTTGGCGAGCAGAAAGCCGAGCGCGGGTCCCACCTGCGGGAAGCTCGTCCACAGCCCGCGCCGGTCGGCGGGCGCGTGCTCCGCGGTCAGCAGCACGGCCCCGCCCCACTCCCCGCCGAGCCCCAGCCCCTGGAGAAAGCGCAGCACCAGAAGGAGCACGGGCGCGACGGCGCCGATCGTGTCGTACGTCGGCACACAGCCGACCGCGACCGTGGCGGCGCCGGTCAGCAGCAGCGAGGCGACCAGCACCGGCCGTCGCCCGCGCCGGTCCCCGAGGTGCCCGAACAGCACCGATCCGAGCGGGCGCGCGACGAAACCCACGCCGAACGTGCCGAAGGCGGCCAGCGTCCCCGCCACCGGCGAGAACGTCGGGAAGAACAGCGGCCCGAGGATCAGTGCCGCGGCCGTCCCGTAGACGAAGAAGTCGTAGAACTCGATGGCCGTGCCGGCGAGCGAGGCGGCCGCGAGCCGCGGCATGGAGGGCGCCCTTACGGTGCGTACGTCGTGCATGCCGCGTCAACTACCCACAGTGACCGGGAGTTACGGGGGCGTGCGGGCGCGGTCGAGCGGTGTCAGTACGTGACCGTGATGCGCCGGGCCGGGCCGTCGACGCGGATCGTGCCGCCGTACGGAAGGACGAGCTGTGGATCGGTGTGGCCGAAGTCCACATCAAAGACGATCGGGGTGTGGGGCGCATATACCGCCATCGCCCGCTGCACGGCCTCGCGCTGACCGGCGGCGTAACGATCCGCCTCCTCGGGGCTGTTGGGCCGCTCGAAGGACCAGGACTTCGGGCGGCCCATCAGCAGCGCGCCGAAGCGTCGCAGGAGGCCGCGCTCGCCCATGTTCCGCAGGGTGCGGAAGACCTCGGCGGCGCTCGGCATCTCCTCCGAGGTCTCCAGGAGCAGCACCCCGCCGTCGTACTCGCCGAGGTCCCGGGCGATCTCGCGGTCGGCCATCAGCAGCCAGCCGAGGATCTCCAGACAGCCGCCCCAACTGCGGCCCTCCACCACCCGGTCGGCGTTCACCCAGGTCCAGCCGGAGCCGGGCCGGGTCTCGGGCTCCGCGTCGAAGGTCGCGGGGTCCGCCCAGTCGCGGTTGACGTCGTTCCAGCGCTCGGCGGGCGTGAGTTCGTACGCCCCGGAGGTGAACAGCGCCGCGCGCAGGGAGTCGGCGGTCAGCGGGTCCATGGCCACCGGGCGGCCGAGCGCGGTCATCACGGTCGCGCCGTGGTAGCCGACGATCCCGGTGTTGTGGAGGAACGCCAGCAGGTTGGTGTTGTCGCTCATCCCGAAGAACGGCTTCGGGTTGGCCCGGATCAACTCCCGGTCCAGGAAGGGCAGCACGGTGATCTGGTCGTCGCCGCCGATCGAGGCCATGACCGCCTTGACGCTCGGGTCGGCGAAGGCCGCGTGGATGTCGTCGGCGCGCTGCCGGGGCGTCGAACCCATCCTGCGGGTCGACGGATACTCGACCGGCTCCAGGCCGTACTCCTCGCGCAGCCGCTCGAGCCCGAGCTCGAAGGGGCGCGGGAAGAGGCCCGGCAGACCGGCGCCGGGGGAGATGACGGCCATACGGTCGCCGGGCACGGGCTTGGGCGGGTACGCGATCGTCGTCATGCCCGGAGGGTACGGGCCGCACCGCGCGCGGCGCACCGTGATAAACCGGGTCTGAGCAGCCCGCCTTCACCGGACCGGAGGAACCGTGCC
This sequence comes from Streptomyces sp. SID13726, assembly GCF_010548375.1. Taxonomy (GTDB): domain Bacteria; phylum Actinomycetota; class Actinomycetes; order Streptomycetales; family Streptomycetaceae; genus Streptomyces. The sequence continues at coordinate 245,227 of NZ_JAAGLY010000007.1, read as the reverse complement.
CCGCACCCTGGCCAACGCCCCGATCATGATCCTCAACGGCCCCAACCTGAACCTGCTCGGGCAGCGTCAGCCGGAGATCTACGGCAAGGAGACGCTGGCCGACGTCGAGGCGCTGTGCGTCGGGGCGGCGGCCGCGCACGGCGGCACGGTGGACTTCCGGCAGTCCAACCACGAGGGACAGCTCGTCGACTGGATCCACGAGGCGCGGCTCGGGCACTGCGGCATCGTGATCAACCCCGGCGCCTACTCGCACACGTCCGTCGCGATCCTGGACGCGCTCAACACCTGCGACGGGCTGCCGGTGGTGGAGGTCCACATCTCCAACATCCACCAGCGCGAGTCCTTCCGGCACCACTCCTACGTCTCGCTGCGCGCGGACGGGGTCATCGCGGGGTGCGGGGTGCAGGGGTACGTGTTCGGCGTGGAGCGGGTCGCGGCGCTGGCGGGGCCCGCGCGGGCCGACGCGTAAGGACCGATGTCCTGGAGGTGCGCCCCTTACATCGGGAGTTCGACGGACCCTCGGGCGCCTGCCGGACGTCGGGGCTCTGCCTGGGCCGCCGGCCGAGGGCGGGGATCGAAAGGCCGGCGGCCCTTACCGCGCAGGAGCCGTCATCCTGTGCGGGGCTGCTCCCAGTTGACTGCGCAACCAGATGAGCCGGGAGCGCGTGCGGGACACCGGCGTGTGTGAAGACTTCACACGGGGCGCGTGCGATGTGGTGCGCGCGGGGCGTGCGCGCTGTGCGCGCCGTTCAACACGCGCGCCGACTCGGCTTGCGCGCCCCGCGATTGCGCCCGCGCTCACCGGCCTCTCGCGCTCACCGGCCTCTCGCGCTCACCGGCCCCTCGCCCTCACCGGCCTCTAGCTCTCACCAGCCCCGCGCGCGCCACTCCGGCAGATGCGGCCGCTCCGCGCCCAGCGTCGTGTCGTTGCCGTGGCCCGGGTACACCCAGGTCTCGTCCGGCAGGGCGTCGAAGATCTTCGTCTCGACGTCGTGGATCAGGCTGGCGAACGCCTCCGGGTCCTTGCGGGTGTTGCCCACGCCGCCCGGGAACAGGCAGTCGCCGGTGAACACATGGGGATGCCCGTGCGGGTCGTCGTAGACCAGGGCGATCGACCCCGGTGTGTGCCCGACCAGGTGACGCGCGGTCAGTTCCACCCGGCCCACCCGGATGACGTCGCCGTCCGCGACCGGGACGTCGGTGGGGACGGGGATGCCGTCCACGTCGTCCCGTCCCGCGTACGTACGCGCGTGCGTGGCCGCGACGACCTGGGCGAGGGCCTGCCAGTGGTCGCCGTGCTGGTGGGTGGTGACGACGGACGCAATGCCGTCGTCGCCGATCATGCCGAGCAGGGTGTCCGCGTCGTTGGCGGCGTCGATCAGCAGTTGCTCGTCGGTGGCCCGGCAGCGCAGCAGATAGGCGTTGTTGTCCATCGGGCCGACCGCGATCTTCGTGATCATCAGGTCCTTGAGCTCATGCACGTCGGCGGCCCCGCCGACCGTCACCTGTCCGCTGTACGTCATGACGGTCAGCCTATAGCGGGCGGCCGGGCCGGGAACTACAGCGGAGGGAGCGCGGGCAGCGGGCCGCCCGCCACGGTCAGACCGGAGCCCTCCCGGCGCCCGGCGAGCCAGCCGAGCAGCTCCGGAGCGGTGCCCGTGACCGTGACCTCCGGGGTGTCCGCCGCCCGGCCGGTGCGCCACGCGCGCGTGCCGTCCGAGACGGCCGTGGCCGGTACGTCGGGGTGGCCGGCGAACCGGTCGGTGAGGAAGTCGGTCTCCCGCTCGACGAACTCGTCCGACAGGTCCTCCAGTTCGTAACCGGACCCGAGGTCGACGTGGTGCAGCTCGACCTCGATCCAGCGCCGGAACGGCACCCGGTCCGCCGTGTCCGTGACGCCGTTGCGCAGCTCGACGGTGCGCGACCAGTCGGCCGGGGCGTCCGCCGCGGCCAGCAGCCGGGCCGTGCTCTCCCGCAGGTCGGCGAGGTGGACGTCGAGGGGGCGCGCGGCGTCGCGCTCGATGTCGGCGTCGCGCACCGCCGCGGACGGGTACATGAGCTGTCCGCGCAGAACGTTCACGAGGGCGTCCGCGTTGCGGGCGAGATGCGCGAGGACATGTCCATGGCTCCAGCCGGGCAGCCGTGACGACTCGGTCACCCACGCGTTGTCCCTCTTGGCGGCTGCGACGAGCAGCCGCTCGGTCGCAGCACGTACAGACTCCAGGTCACGAGCGTGATCAGTCATGGTGCTGACCCTAGCTCCGCCACACCTTTGGGTGAAGGTGGTGAAGCAGTGCCGCAAATCGAATGCGCGTGCTATATGGTCGGGAGCGGCGTCGGGCATGCTGGAAGGCCGGGGATTGTTGTCCCCGTCCGGGAATCCGACCGGCGTTGTCAGTGGCTCCCCCTAGTCTGAGAAAGCACGGGGGCCTCGCCCCTGTCACTCCTCTCAAGCCAAGAAAGGTGCGGACCGGCGTGGCCGACCGTCTCATCGTCCGTGGCGCGCGCGAGCACAACCTGAAGAACGTCTCGCTCGACCTGCCTCGCGACTCGCTCATCGTCTTCACGGGCCTGTCCGGGTCGGGCAAGTCCTCCCTGGCCTTCGACACCATCTTCGCCGAGGGCCAGCGGCGCTACGTGGAGTCGCTCTCCTCGTACGCCCGCCAGTTCCTCGGCCAGATGGACAAGCCCGACGTCGACTTCATCGAGGGCCTCTCGCCCGCGGTCTCCATCGACCAGAAGTCGACCTCGCGCAACCCGCGCTCCACGGTCGGCACCATCACCGAGGTCTACGACTACCTGCGCCTGCTCTTCGCGCGCATCGGCAAGCCGCACTGCCCCGAATGCGGTCGCCCGATCGCACGGCAGTCGCCGCAGGCCATCGTCGACCGGGTCCTGGAGCTGCCCGAGGGGAGCCGCTTCCAGGTGCTCTCGCCACTGGTGCGGGAGCGCAAGGGAGAGTTCGTCGATCTCTTCGCCGATCTCCAGACCAAGGGTTACAGCCGCGCGCGTGTGGACGGCGAGACCGTCCAGCTCTCCAACCCGCCCACGCTGAAGAAGCAGGAGAAGCACACCATCGAGGTGGTCATCGACCGCCTCACGGTGAAGGACTCCGCCAAGCGCCGTCTCACCGACTCCGTGGAGACCGCCCTCGGACTCTCCGGCGGCATGGTCGTGCTCGACTTCGTCGACCTCCCCGAGGACGACCCCGAGCGCGAGCGCATGTTCTCCGAGCATCTGTACTGCACGTACGACGACCTGTCCTTCGAGGAGCTGGAGCCCCGCTCCTTCTCCTTCAACTCGCCCTTCGGCGCCTGCCCCGAGTGCACCGGCATCGGCACGCGCATGGAGGTCGACCCGGAGCTGATCGTCCCGGACGAGGACAAGTCCCTCGACGAGGGTGCCATCCACCCCTGGTCGCACGGCCACACCAAGGACTACTTCGGCCGGCTGATCGGCGCCCTCGCGGACGCGCTGGGGTTCCGCACGGACATCCCCTTCGCCGGGCTGCCCCAGCGTGCCAAGAAGGCCCTGCTGTACGGCCACAAGACGCAGATCGAGGTGCGCTACCGCAACCGGTACGGCCGCGAGCGGGTCTACACCACCCCCTTCGAAGGCGCCGTGCCGTTCGTCAAGCGCCGGCACAGCGAGTCCGAGAGCGACGCCAGCCGTGAGCGCTTCGAGGGCTATATGCGCGAAGTGCCCTGTCCCACCTGCCAGGGCACCCGCCTCAAGCCGCTCGTCCTCGCGGTCACCGTCATGGGGAAGTCGATCGCCGAGGTCTCCGGGATGTCCATCAGCGACTGCGCGGACTTCCTGGGCGAGCTGAAGCTCAACGCCCGCGACAAGAAGATCGCCGAGCGGGTGCTGAAGGAGGTCAACGAACGGCTGAAGTTCCTGGTCGACGTCGGCCTGGACTACCTCTCGCTGAACCGCGCGTCCGGCACCCTCTCCGGCGGCGAGGCCCAGCGCATCCGGCTGGCCACCCAGATCGGCTCCGGACTCGTCGGCGTCCTGTACGTCCTCGACGAGCCCTCCATCGGCCTGCACCAGCGCGACAACCACCGGCTGATCGAGACCCTGGTCCGGCTGCGGGACATGGGCAACACGCTCATCGTCGTCGAGCACGACGAGGACACCATCAAGGTCGCCGACTGGGTCGTCGACATCGGCCCCGGCGCGGGCGAGCACGGCGGCAAGGTCGTCCACAGCGGCTCCCTCAAGGAACTGCTCGTCAACGACGAGTCGCAGACCGGGCAGTACCTCTCGGGCCGGAAGGCCATCCCGCTGCCCGACATCCGCCGCCCGCTCGACCCGTCCCGGCAGCTCACGGTGCACGGCGCCCGCGAGAACAACCTCCAGGACATCGACGTGTCCTTCCCGCTGGGTGTGTTCACCGCGGTCACCGGTGTCTCCGGATCCGGCAAGTCGACCCTGGTCAACGACATCCTGTACACCCACCTGGCGCGCGAGCTCAACGGCGCGAGGAGCGTCCCCGGGCGGCACACGCGTGTGGACGGCGACGACCTCGTCGACAAGGTCGTTCACGTCGACCAGTCGCCCATCGGCCGCACCCCGCGCTCCAACCCGGCGACGTACACCGGCGTCTTCGACCACGTCCGCAAGCTGTTCGCCGAGACCACCGAGGCGAAGGTCCGCGGCTACATGCCGGGCCGCTTCTCCTTCAACGTCAAGGGCGGCCGCTGCGAGAACTGCGCGGGCGACGGCACCATCAAGATCGAGATGAACTTCCTCCCGGACGTCTACGTCCCGTGCGAGGTCTGCCACGGCGCCCGCTACAACCGGGAGACCCTGGAGGTCCACTACAAGGGCAAGTCCATCGCCGAGGTCCTGAACATGCCGATCGAGGAGGCCACCGACTTCTTCGAGGCCGTCCCCGCGATCGCCCGCCACCTCAACACCCTCAAGGACGTCGGTCTCGGCTACGTCCGCCTCGGCCAGGCCGCGACCACCCTCTCCGGTGGCGAGGCCCAGCGGGTGAAGCTCGCCAGCGAACTCCAGAAGCGGTCCACCGGCCGTACGGTCTACGTCCTGGACGAGCCCACCACCGGTCTGCACTTCGAGGACATCAGCAAGCTGCTGAAGGTCCTGTCCGGTCTGGTCGACAAGGGCAACACGGTCATCGTCATCGAGCACAACCTCGACGTGATCAAGACGGCCGACTGGATCGTCGACATGGGCCCCGAGGGCGGCGCGGGCGGCGGCCTGGTCGTCGCCGAGGGCACCCCGGAGGAGGTCGCCGGAGTCCCCGCCAGCCACACCGGCAAGTTCCTCCGCGAGATCCTCGGCGCGGACCGCATCAGCGACGGCACCTCGGTGAAGGCACCGCGCAAGGCGGCCGTGAAGAAGACCGCGGCGCCGACGGCCGCCAAGAAGACGGCTGCCAAGAAGACGGCTGCCAAGAAGACGGCGGCGAAGAAGACGGCGGCGAAGAAGACCGTCGCCGCCACCTCGGCCGCGGCCAAGAAGACGGTCGCCACGTCCACGACGGCCAAGAAGACGGCTCGGGCCCGCAAGGCCTGAGCCGACGCCGACCGGCACATCCACTCACCCACTCACCCCCACCCCCACCCCCACCCGACGGCGGTCCTTCACGGGCCGCCGTCAGGCATTCCCGGCAACGGCAGGCGCCAGGAACCGCCGGCGGCAGACACAGTCCACGTCCACGTCCACGGCCGTACGACCACCGAACTCCTCGCCCCGTGTAGCTGATCGTCTTGTGGGAAGGACGACGCTGCGTCATCGTTTCGGGACGGTCCGGGCGTTGGCCCGGATGAAGGGGTATCGAGGGGGGCTCGACCATGGAATCGCGTGTTCCGGCGTCCAGAGGTGAACCGGCCGAACTGCGCGCCGCGCAACCGGCCGACGTCACCTGGGAGCGCTTACAGGACCAGCTCGGCTGGTTCGACCGCAAGAGCGGCTCCGCCCAACGCTCTTTCAAGCGGCTGAAGATGGCCACGCTGATCCTCGCCGCCGGCCTCCCCGTGGCCATCGCCGCCTCCGCCCCCGACTGGATCGCCGCCGCGATGGGTGCCCTGGTCGCGGTCATCGAGGGAGCGCAGCAGCTGTTCAAGTTCCAGGAGAACTGGATCAGTTACCGGGCCGTGTGCGAGAGCCTGCGCCGCGAGCAGTACCTGTACCTGGCGCGCGCCGGGCACTACGCCGACGTGGAGGACGCCGACGTCCTGCTCGCCGAACAGGTCGAGAAGATCACCAGCCAGGAGAACGCCCTCTGGGCAGAGCGGGAGATGCCGTGATCGTGGTCTTCACCGGCCGGCGTCCCTCCGGCACGGGCGGACTGTTCCCCGACGCCGCGGTGCCCTGGGTGGAGGAACGGCTCAAGCTGCTCTTCGCCGGACTGCGCCCGAGGCTCGCCGTGGGTTCCGCGGCGGCGGGCAGCGACCTGCTGGCCGTCGCAGCCGCCCTGCGGGCCGGGGCGGAGGTCGATCTCCTGGTCACCGAGGACACCGACGCCTTCGTGGCGGCCTCCGTCGCGGACAAGGGCAAGGGCTGGGTCGACGCCTTCGAGGACCTCTCGCGCGAGCCCAGGGTGAGCATCCACCCGGTCGCGGGAGCGGGCGCGGACGACGACGGCTTCCGCGCGGTGAACCGGGCCCTCCTCGACCACGCCCGCGAACAGCTGCGGTCGGCCGACGGCCCCGCGGACGAACCGGAGGAACTCGTGCTCGTCGCGGTCTCCGGCGGCCGCCGCGAGGGCGAGGACCACACGGAGTCGCTGGCCGCATCGGCCGAGCGGCTGAACCATCTGGTGCTGCGCCTCGATCCCGCGGCGAGCATGGAGGAGTCACCCACCGCCTTCGTCGCCATGCCCTACGGCACCAAGGCCGACGCCACCCGCGAGATGAAGCAGTTCGAGTCCGACCAGACCTGGCACCGGGTCCTCGTACCTGCCCTCCTGGACAGCGGGTACCGGCCGATCCGCACCGACCTCGAATCGGGCCTGGAGACCATCGACACGCGCATGCTCCACAGCATCAACACCGCCGACCTGTTCGTCGCCGACCTCGCCACCCTCAACCCCAACGTCCTGTGGGAACTGGGCGTTCGGCACGCCTGGCGGCCCTCGGCCACGCTCATCATGGCTCCGCACTGGGTCGCGCCCCCCTTCGACCTGGGCCGCAACCCGATCAGGTACTACAAGCGCGAGATGCACGAGGTCGGCGACCGGGACGCCGTAGAGGCGATCCGGATGCTGCGGCCGACGCTGAGGGAGACGAAGCGCGGGGCGGACAGCCCGGTGTGGGCGGTCTTCCCCCAACTGGAGCCGGTACGGCTGCCCGCCGACTACGACCGGGAGCTGATCGCCCGGCTCCAGCGCCGCAGGGAGGAGATCTCCCTCGCGGCGGCCATGCGGGACGTCGAGCGGCTCCTGGCCCTCGCGAGCGAGGTGCGGGAGGAAGGGCTGCCGGACAGCAGCGACCGCATGTTCCTGGAGCAGATCGGGCTCGCCCTCGTCAGGCTGAACCATCGCGAGGAGGGCCGGAGCGTGCTCGCCCCGCTGGTCGACGCCGACACCGGGCTGTCCCGGGTCCGGCTCCAGCAGCAGTACGCCTTCACCCTCATCCACCGGCCGGGAACGCCCCGGGAGCGGCTGTCGTATCTGCGGGAGGCGGAGAACCGGCTCAGGCTGCTCGACGACCGCCACCCCGACTCCTCCGAGACCTGGGGGCTGCGGGGCAGCGCGGCCAAGCGTGCCCTCGAACTCGCCCTGGAGATCGGGGAGATGAACTCCGCCGATCTGGACCGCGCCATCGACGCCTACCGCAGGGGGACCGCGGCCGACCCGGGTGACTACTACCCCGGCATCAACGCCATCGCGCTGCTCAGGCTGCGCGGGCAGCGGTTCGGCGGCGGCCAGGGCGATGTCTCGGAGGCCGAGTCCCTGCTGCCCGTGGTCCGGTTCGCCGTGGAGCGCCGGCAGATCGGCGTGCGCGACACCTGGGAGCACGCCACCCTGGCCGAACTGGCCCTCCACCGGCACCTGCTGGACGGCGAGGTCACCGAGCCGCCGGACGAGGCGAAGCGCCACTACGCCATCGCGGCCGGCCATGCCGAGGGGTCCGAGATCTACTCCATGCGCGCTCAGCTCAAGCTGTTCAAGGCCGCCGGGGACCCGCCGGCCGTGATCGAACCGCTGCTGGCCGTCGTGGGCGGCGAGCCCGAGGAGGAACGCGCGTGACCGGACCGCTCAGGAGAGCTCCCAGGCGTACGGCGGCTGCGCGCCCGCCCGTGAGCAGGTGACCGCCGCCGCGCGGGCCGCGAAGCGGAGGAGGGTCGTCCAGCCGTCGGGGCCGAGGGAGGCGAGGGCTTCCGGGGACAGGGCGTCGCGGGTGGCGAGGCCGTGCAGGAGGGCGGCGTTCACGGTGTCGCCCGCGCCGATGGTGTCCACGACCTCGACCTTCTCGCCGGGGACCGGGTGCACGGACCCGTCCGCGGTGAACGCGGTCAGGCCGTCGGCGCCGTGGGTGATCACGACGGCCGCCGGACCGGCCGCCAGCCACTCGCGCGGGGTGCCGCCCAGCCAGTGGGCGTCCTCCTCGGAGAGCTTGAGCAGGGAGACCGACGGCAGCCAGCTCTTGAAGCGGGCCCGGTAGGCGTCCGGGTCCGGGATCAGTCCGGCCCGGATGTTCGGGTCGAGCGCGGTGAACACGCCCTGCGCGGACGCGGTCCGCAGCAGCTCCTCGTAGGCGCTCGCCCCGGGCTCCAGGACGAGTGAGCAGGTGCCGAAGGACACCGCCCGGGTACCGGTGGGGAGTTCGGCGGGTGCGGTGAAGAGGCGGTCGGCGGTGCCGTCGACGTAGAAGGAGTAGGAGGCCGAGCCGTGCGCGTCGATCGTGGCGACCGCGAGCGTCGTGGGCTCCGTACCGCGCTGTACGGCGGACACGTCCACGCCCGCCTCCCGCAACCCGTCGAGCAGGGCCTCCCCGAAGGCGTCGAGCGAGGTGCGGGAGCAGAAGGCCGTGGGGGAGCCGAGCCGGCCCAGGGCCACGGCCGTGTTGTAGGGCCCGCCGCCGAGCGCCGGCTTGAGCTCCGCGAGGGCACCCCTGCCCTGCGGTACCAGATCGATCAGGGCCTCACCGGCGACGACGATCACGAGACGCTTCCTTTCCCGAATCCCGAATCAGAACAACCGCACGACGTGCGATGGACGAAGGCACAGGGCAGCCGTACGGTCCGCCCGGGAGCGTCCGGCGTGTCGAGGCGTTCCAGCAGCACCCGGACCGCCTCCGCGCCCATCTCCCTGCTGGGCTGGGCGATCGCGGTGAGCCGGGGGGAGAACAGGTCAGCCCAGGCGAAGTCGTCGAAGCAGCACAGCGCGATGCCGTCCGGCACGGCCAGCCCGTGCTCGCGCAGGGCGCGCAACGCCCCGATGGTCATCGCGTTGTTGGCGGTGACCAGGGCGGTCGGCGGGGCGGCCAGGGAGAGCAGCGCGGCGGTGGCCCGCTCGGCCGCGGCCGACTCGGAGTCACCATGGGCGACGAGGTCGTCGTCGTACGGGAGACGCGAGGCGGTCAGTCCCCGCCGGTACCCGGCGATCCGCTCGGCGGTGGTGCTGAGCCCGGGCAGGCCCGCCACCAGCCCGATCCGCCGGTGGCCCAGCTCCGCGAGATGGCGGACCAGATGGGACATGGGGCCGGTGCTCTCGGCGCAGACCTGATCGAAGAGGTACGGGCGGCCGTCCGCCACCCCGCCCGCCGCCTCGCCGGCCACCCCGCCCGTTGCGTCGCTCATCATCCCGTCGATCACCCGGTCGAGAAACACCACCGGCACCCGATGCCGCCCGACGTACGCCAGCAGCTCGCGCGGATCCGCGGAAGGCGCGACGATCATGCCGTCCACCCGTCGCTCGTGCAGCAGCTGGACGACCTTGCGCTCGTGCCCGGGATCGTCGTGCGGATCGGCGATGAGCAGGCTGTAGCCCTGCTCCAGCGCGCTCGCCTCCACGCCCTGGAGGATCTCCGTGAAGTACGGATTGCTGATCGCCGACACCGCGAGCCCGATGGACCGGGTGCGGGAGGTCACGAGGGAGCGGGCCAGGGTGTTGGGGGTGTAGCCGAGTTCGTCGACGGCGTCCAGCACGGCCTGCCGGGTGTGCGGCAGCACCGGCCGGGTGCCGTTGAGGACGTGCGAGACGGTCGCCACGGACACCCCCGCGCTGCGTGCCACGTCGGCCATGGTCGGCATCGAGTCCCCCTCCCGGAACGGCGGCCCACGGCCCGGAAGGTATCCCATCCGGCGGCGGACGTAAACGCTTGCGCAAGCGTTTACGCGCAGTCACAGGCACAGTCGGCACTCCGCTCACGGCACGGTGGACACCCCACTCACCGCGCGGTAGGCACCCCGCTCACCGCACAGTCGGCATCTCGCCCACCGTGCGCCCCGTCACTCCCAGTCCCACCCGATCCCCACCATCCCCGACCGCACCCGCGGCTCGACGAGGTGCACCGAGTGATGGCGGCCGGTGAGGGGCAGGTCCTGGCGGCCGCTGCGGGGCGCCGCGGGGGAGTGCTGGGCGAAGCGGTGGCAGCGGACCGGAAGGGCGGTCTCGTCGAAGCGGACTTGGAGCGCGTACTGCCCGCCGGGCGCGCCGAAGCCGCGCACGTACTCGCGGGACACCCCGCCGGTGCCGTCCTCGACGCCGTACCGGAAGAGGAAGGTGTCGCCCGTCCGCAGCCGGGTGTCGAAGAGCAGCTCGGCCACGAGCACCCCGGTGTCGTGGTGCCAACGGACGCGTCCCGTACGGCAGTTCTCCAGGGCCTGCACGGTCATGCGCTCCGGCACGCAGCCCGGGTCCCCGTGGTGGACGGCCACGAAGCGGTCCACGCCCTCCCGGTGGGCGCGCACGATGTGGTGCGACTCGCGGCTGCGCAGCTCGCGGCGCGTCCCGATCCCTATCCGCTCGTGGTGGCCGAGGGTGTGCAGCCCGCCGTCGAGCGGCGAGTCCAGTTCGGCCAGCAGCTCTTCGAGGACCCCCGAGGCCGCCAGGAGGGAACGGTAGGAGCGGGCGGCCGGGCGCTCGGCGGCCGACCGGTCGTCGTTCTCGGCGAGCAGCCGGATCAGCGACTCCTCCGGCAGCTGGAGGATCTCCTCAAGGGCCCGTACGGCCCGCAGCGACTCGGGGCGCTGCGGCCGGCGGGCACCCTGCTGCCAGTAACTCAGGCTGGTGACGCCGACTTTGACGCCGTAGCGCGAAAGATGGTGCTGGACGCGTTGCAGCGGCAGCCCCCGTGCTGCGATCGCGGCGCGCAGGGCGACGTGGAAGGGGCCGCCGCGCAGGGCCGTGTCCAGTTCCGCGGTGGCGCCGGTCGCGACGTCCGCGTGCTGTGTGGCGTGCGGCATGCAGGGGCCTTTCTGTGCAGGTCCGGGCGGCTGGTCAGGCCGTTCGTGAGAGCGCGTCGGGGCCGTCCGCGGTCGTGCCGGGGGAGGCTTCACATCCGTACGCCCTGGTTCCCGGCCCCGAGTTCCCCCGCATTGAAGCGTGTTGACCAAGTCCCGACAACACCTGACGTCGAACGGCGGCGCACTCCCGGCCGGTCCGCGGCCCGCCCGCTCACGGGGCCGGGGCCGCCCCGTCGGTGCCCAGCAGCTCCCTGATCGCCTGTGCCGACAGCGCCGACTTGGGCAGGAACCCGCGCGCCGGACTGCCGGCGACCAGCTCCTCGAAGTCCTCCAGCGCGTGCGTGGAGATGAGGATGATGACGGAGGTGACGCTCCGGGCCAGCTCCACGGCGACGTCGAAGCCGTTCTCGCCGTCGAGGTCGAGATCGACCAGGACGACGTCCGGGGCCAGTTCCGCGGCCCGGACGAGAGCCTCCGTACCTGACATGGCGACGCCGACGACAGGTATACCGTCGCGTTCCAGCAGGCTGCGTGCGGCCTCCAGGAACCGGATGCTGTCATCGACGAGAAGACAGCGCATGGACATGCGGACAGCGTCCCAACCGACCGGTGATTGCGCTTTCCAGCTACCCGGAAAGAGTCGGGCCCGGTTGCTTCCCGGCAGCAGGAATGTGCTCAAGTCCTGTGCCGAATCCGTCAGTTGTCGTTCACCCTGCGCAGCGGGAGGTCACTGGGGGTAGCATGTGGCTGCCCTGGGGAGGCCGTCGTCCGGTCGAGTGGGGGTGCGTGATGAAGGCGCTCGGGAACATCGGGAAGGGGCGCGTGCGGCGCGCCCTGATCGCAGGCGTGGCGGGAGCGGCACTGCTGCTCGCGGGCTGCGGGGGCGGGGGCGGCGACGACGCCGAGCCGTCGCGGAGCGACACCACCTGCGACGGCAGGATCGACGGCACCGCGCACATCACCGTGTGGTTCCACTCCGAGCAGCGCAGCGAGATCGGCACACTGCGCGGTCAGGTCGCGGAGTTCAACAAGGCGCAGAAGCAGGTCCGCGTCGAACTGGTCTCCCTGCCGGGCCGCAAGCCCTACCGCGAACTCGTGGACTCCGCCGCGGCCTCCGGCGACCTGCCCGACCTCCTCGACTTCGACGGCCCGAACCTCTACAGCTACGCCTGGTCGGGCAAGCTCCGGCCGATCGAGTCCTGTGTGCCCGCGAGCGTCCGGTCCGACCTGCTGCCCTCGATCCGCCGCCAGGGCACCTACGCGGGGCGGCTGTGGGGCGTCGGCACCTTCGACTCCGGACTCGGGCTCTTCGTCCGCAAGTCCGTGCTGAAGAAGGCCGGCATCCGCATCCCCGCCGGGATCAAGGACGCCTGGACCGCCGACGAGTTCACCGGCATCCTGCGCACACTCCGGGCCCAGGGCCACCGGACCCCGCTCGACCTCTACCTGGAGTCCACGAAACCCGGTGACGAGTGGCCCACGTACGGCTTCGCGCCCGCCGTCTGGTCGGCCGGCGGCGACCTCATCGACCCCGTGCACTACCGCACGGCCGACGGCTATCTCAACGGCCCGCGGGCCGTCAAGGCGCTCACGACCCTCCAGAACTGGATGAAGGAAGGGCTGGTCGACGCGGGCAAGGACGACAAGGCGTTCGTCGAGGGGCGCAGCGTGATCTCCTGGCTGGGGCACTGGATGTACGGCGACTACACGAAGGCGTTCCCTGGAGACGTCGCGATCGTGCCGCTGCCCGACTTCGGCACGGGCACCGCCACCGGCATGGGCTCCTGGCAGTGGGGCGTCCCGGCCAGCGGCGCGGACGGGGACGCCGTCTGGCGGTTCCTCGCCTTCCTGCTGACACCGGCACAGGTCGACCGGATGAGCGTGGCCAACGGCGCCATCCCGTCCACGAACAGAGCGGTCGCGCTCTCGAAGCAGTACGGCCCGAACGGCGCCGAGCACCTGTACATCGACCAGCTGCGCGGCGGAGTGGCCCGGCCCCGGCCCCAGACGCCCGCCTATCCGGCCGTCACCGAGGCCTTCTCCGAGGCGTTCCGGCAGATCATGTTCGAGCGGACACCGGTGCAGACCGCCCTCGACCGCGCGGTTCAGGCCATCGACAAGGACCTGGCGGCACACGACGGCTATCCGGAGAGCGGACCGTGAATTCCGTGACCCGGCACGCGTGGACGGCCACGGGGTCGCGCGGGCATGCTGAGGAAACCGCGGAAGCCGGGGCACGACAGACGCGCGTCGGCGCCGCCTGGGAAAGGGCGTGGCACATGGCCGGATCCACTGGCCCGATACGCGGAACCGGCGTCTGCTGAAGGCCGGTCATGCATCGCTCACCACCGCGCCGGCATCCCGGGGTCCCGCTGCTCGCCCGGCTGCGTGTCGGCCACAAGCTGATGCTGCTGGTCCTGCTGCCGGTGACCGGACTTCTGGCCTTCACCGCGTTCAGCGCCGTCGCGCAGTGGCAGGAGGCGCGGACGCTGCGCGACTTCCACACCGCGATCGGGGTGTCCTTCGCGACGACGGACCTCTCCGACGCCGTCGCACGGGAACGGATCGCCGCCGTCCAGGCCCGGCTGCGCCCCGGAGCGGACACCCTGGCGCAGCGCGCGGCGGCCGAGCGGGCCTCCGACCGCGCACGGGAACGAGCCGTGGCGCGGGCCGCCTCCTACTCCGGCTCCGATGTCGCGGGCGACCTCGACGCCGTCGGCCGTCAACTGCACGCCCTGCGGGTGCAGACCGGCACCGGATCGCTCTCCGCGCCCGCGGTGGCGGAGCAGTACGGCAGGACCGAGGACTTCCTGCTCGACGGCGTCACCGCCCTCGAATCCGGCCGCCCCACCCGGGAGTCGGGGCGCGCGGCGGACGCCCACATCGCGCTGCTGCGCGCCATCGACGCGGCCGAACGGGAACAGGCCGAGGTCGCCGTCCTGCTCGACGGACCCGCAGGCCGGCCCACGGGCGCCGGACGCTGGCCCGCGCTGGAGACCGCCCAGCTGGACGCCTTCCGCGAGAACACCTCGCCCGAGCTGCGGACCCGGTTGTACGCGATCCAGTTCCAGGGCCCCGGCCAGGCGGTCCGCAAGGTCCGGGACACGCTCGCCACCGCACGGCCCGAGGACGCCCACTTGCCCTCGTACGCGCGCTGGCTGGCCGACTCCGAGGCGCGCATCGACTCCCTGCGCGGCATCCAGGACCGCGCGGCCCACGAACTGCGGGCCACGGCCGACCGCGACCGCGGCTCAGCGGAGGCCCGCGCGATCAGGGACCTCATCATCTCCCTGGCCGTCCTGACCCTCGTCACCTTCCTCGCCCTGGCCCTGCGCCGCTCCATCACCCGCCCCCTCGGCCAGGTCTCCGCGGGCGCCCGGGCGCTGTCGTACGGCGATCTCTCGTACGACATCCGGTACGCGGGCCGCGACGAACTGGGCGACGTCGCCGACACCTTCCGCGAGCTGCGGGTGACCACCGAGCGGCTGGCCGCCGAGATCCGCGCCATGAACACGGCGATCGACGACAACCGCCTCGAACACCGCGCGGAGGAGGGCGCCTTCGAGGGCACCTGGAGTCAGCTGCTCGGCGGCATGAACGGCACCATGGCGTCGTTCGCGGCGGCGCACGGGCGGCGCGAGAAGGCCGAGCAGGAACTGGCGAGCATCTTCAACCTCTCCCTGGACCTGCTCTGCATCAGCGGGCTCGACGGCTACTTCAAGCGGGTCAACCCCGCCTTCGAGCGCACCCTGGGCCACCCGCGCGAGACGATCCTGGCGACGCCGTTCCTCGACTTCGTGCACGAGGAGGACCGGGACACCACCCGCGAGGCCCTCGCACAGCTCGCGAGCGGGGTCGAGGTCGCCGAGTTCGAGAACCGCTATCTGCGCGCCGACGGCACCGAGCGCTGGCTCCAGTGGAGCGCCCGGCCGGTTCCCGAGGAGGGCCTCATCTACGCCGCCGCGCGCGACGTCACCGAGAGCCGCCGGACCGCGCGGGAGCAGGCGGCGCTGCGCCGGGTCGCCACCCTGGTGGCCCACGGGGCGCCGCCCGCCGAGGTGTTCACGAGGGTGGCCGAGGAGGTGGGGGAGCTGCTGGACACCACCGCGGCCGTGCTGCGGCAGGAGCCCGACGGCAGCCAGCGGGTCCTCGGGACCGTGGGCGGCATCCCGGAGGAACTCGAGGAGTCCACCCGCGAGGCACGCAGGAAGGCGGGGCGCGAGGCGATCGAAGAGATCGTCCGGACCCGGCGCGCCGCCCACGTCGGACACGCCGTCGGCGCCCCCATCGTCGTCGACGACCGGCTGTGGGGCTTCATCCTCGCCGCCTTCCCGCTGGACACGCTGCCCGTCGGCACCGAGTCACGGCTGGCCGACTTCACCGAACTCGTCGCCACCGCCATCGCCAACGCCGACAGCCGCGACCAGCTGACCGCCTCACGCGCGCGCGTGGTGGCCGCCTCGGACGCCTCCCGGCGGCGCATCGAACGGGATCTGCACGACGGTGTGCAGCAACGCCTCGTCGCCCTCCAGCTGGACCTGCGGCTCGCCGAGACCCTGGTCACGGACCCGTCCTCGGAACTCGCCGGACAACTGGCACACGTCGGCAAGGGCCTCGACGACGCCTTCCAGGACCTGCTCCAGGTGGCCCGCGGCATCCACCCGGCCATCCTGTCCAAGGGCGGCCTGGGCCCCGCCCTGCGCTCCCTGGCCCGCCGCTCCGCGATCCCCGTCGAACTCGACCTGCGGCTGCCCGCGGCCCGGCTGCCCGAGCAACTGGAGGTGGCCGTCTACTACGTGACCTCCGAGTGCCTCACCAATGCGGCGAAACACGCGCACGCGCGCGTGGTGACCGTGGCGGCCGAGGTCCGGGACGAGGTCCTGGAGTTGACCATCCGCGACGACGGGACCGGGGGCGCCGAACCGGGCCGCGGCTCCGGCCTGATCGGTCTCATCGACCGGGTCGAGGCGATCGGCGGCAAGCTGGTTGTCAGCAGCCCGCCCGGCGAGGGCACGACCATGGACGTGCGGCTGCCCCTTGGCGGGCCCTCGCCGGACTTGTGACCGCCCGGGCGCACGCCGGGGAGTCGTCCAGGTGGGGGAGTCCTGAACTGGTGACGTCGCGTACGCTCCGGGCGGTCCCTGTCGGACGGAGAGGCTTCCGTCCGGTCTCAGGGGCGGTCTATCCCGCCGTTCCGTGCGGTCTGCAGGCGCTTGGCGCGCACGATGTCGGGGTCCCTCGGATCCAGCGCGTCGGCCGTGCCGTACGCCTCGTCCGGGTACCGACGGGCCCGGACCGGACGCCGCTGCTTCTCGATCCGAGTCCGTCGCATCTCCCGCACCCTTCGGCCGAGCGACCCGCCGTCCCTCGCCCGGGACGACCGGTCGGACTGCATCTGCACTGGTTCGAGAATCGCCTGGATACGTCCTGATGTCGTCACGGCAAGCCTCCAATCCCGCTTCCGGCTAGCCGTAACCCCGCCGGTGGGGCAGGCTGTTGGGGCACCGGGGAGGCCGGGCGAGGGGGACCGGGAGCATGGACGAGGCAGCACAGCAGCCGGCGCGGGGACGGGTCGTCCTCGCCGACGACGACATCCTGCTGAGGGAGGGCCTGGCCAGCCTGTGCGAGCGGGTCGGCTACCAGGTCGCGGGCCAGGCCGGGGACGCGGTCCGGCTCCTGGAACTGGTCGACGAGGAGCGCCCCGAACTGGCGATCGTCGACATCAGGATGCCGCCGGACCACTCGACCGAGGGCCTCAAGGCGGCCCGCGCCATCCGGGAGCGCCACCCCGACACCGGCATCCTCGTCCTGTCGGCGTTCGTCGAGGTCGACGACGCCCTGGAGCTGCTGGCGAGCGGCCGCAAGGTCGGCTACCTCCTCAAGAGCCGGGTCACCGTCGTCGACGAGTTCATCGAGGCCCTGGAGCGCATCCACCGCGGCGGCTCGGTCGTCGACCCCTCCCTGGTGCACGAGCTGTTCTCCGCGCAGCGCCGCGACGACCCCCTCGCCCACCTCAGCGCCCGCGAGCGCGAGGTCCTGGCCCTGATGGCGGAGGGCCGCTCCAACGCCGGCATCGGCCGCCGCCTGTGGGTCACCGAGGGCACGGTCGAGAAGCACGTCCGCAGCATCCTCGGCAAACTCAGCCTCACGGAGGACACCGACGACCACCGCCGGGTCCTGGCGGTCCTCACCTTCCTGGAGTCCCACTAGGGCCGGTCGTTCGGATCAGTCCGGCGTCGCGGGGTCTGGCAGGCGCTCCCTCACAGCCTCAAGGACGTGTGGGGACCCCCAGCGGCGTTGTCGTCGGTCGCCGATTTCTCCACGCTCGAACGACCTCGCGCGGGAGGGGCGGCCACCATCGCGTCGGCCGCGGCTGATCGACATGGCTCCTCCGCCGTGCAGCCGCACGCACCAGACCCCGCTCGGGTCCGCCAGGACGCACCGCTCCTCACAGCCGGCCCGATCCAGGCGACAGACCCTGGGCGTGCCCTGTGGATCACCCCTGGAGATGGCCGGGGTTGTCCACAGGCCGACCGGAGTGTCAGCGCTCGCCAGTAGGGTGTGAGACATGGCCGACCCCTCCAGCTACCGCCCCAAACCAGGAGAGATCCCGGACTCTCCCGGGGTGTACAGGTTCCGTGACGAGCACCGTCGGGTGATCTACGTCGGGAAGGCGAAGAGCCTGCGCCAGCGCCTGGCGAACTACTTCCAGGACCTGGCGAGCCTGCACCCCCGCACCCGCACGATGGTGACCACGGCCGCGTCCGTGGAGTGGACCGTGGTGTCCACCGAGGTCGAGGCCCTCCAGCTGGAGTACTCCTGGATCAAGGAGTACGACCCCCGGTTCAACGTCAAGTACCGCGACGACAAGAGCTACCCGTACCTCGCGGTGACGATGAACGAGGAGTTCCCGCGCGTGCAGGTGATGCGCGGCCAGAAACGCAAGGGCGTCAGGTACTTCGGGCCGTACGGACACGCGTGGGCGATCCGCGACACCGTCGACCTCCTGCTGCGCGTCTTCCCCGTCCGCACCTGCTCCGCCGGCGTCTTCAAGAACGCCACGCGCACCGGCCGCCCCTGCCTCCTCGGCTACATCGGCAAGTGCTCCGCGCCCTGCGTCGACCGCGTCTCCGCCGACGAACACCGCGACCTGGCCGAGGACTTCTGCGACTTCATGACCGGCCGCACCGGCACCTACATCCGCCGTCTGGAGCAGCAGATGGCGGACGCGGCCGAGGAGATGGAGTACGAGCGGGCGGCCCGCCTGCGCGACGACATCGGGGCGTTGAAGAAGGCCATGGAGAAGAGCGCGGTCGTGCTCGCCGACGCCACCGACGCCGACCTGATCGCGGTCGCCGAGGACGAGCTGGAGGCCGCCGTCCAGATCTTCCACGTCCGCGGCGGACGCGTCCGCGGCCAGCGTGGCTGGGTCACCGACAAGGTCGAGGAGATCACCACCGGCGCCCTCGTCGAACACGCCCTCCAGCAGCTCTACGGTGAGGAGAAGGGCGACTCGGTCCCCAAGGAGGTCCTCGTCCCGGCCCTGCCCGACCCGGTCGAGCCCGTCCAGGAATGGCTCGCCGAGCGCCGCGGCTCCGGCGTCTCGCTGCGCATCCCGCAGCGCGGCGACAAGAAGGCCCTCATGGAGACCGTGCAGCGCAACGCCCTTCAGGCGCTCGCCCTCCACAAGACCAAGCGCGCCTCCGATCTCACCACGCGCTCGCGTGCCCTGGAGGAGATCGCCGAGGCCCTCGACCTGGACAGCGCCCCGCTCCGCATCGAGTGCTACGACATCTCCCACCTCCAGGGCGACGACGTGGTCGCCTCCATGGTCGTGTTCGAGGACGGACTCCAGCGCAAGAGCGAGTACCGCCGCTTCCAGATCAAGGGATTCGCCGGTCAGGACGACGTCCGGTCCATGCACGAGGTGATCTCCCGCCGCTTCCGGCGCTATCTCGCCGAGAAGGAGAAGACGGGGGAGTGGGTCGAGGACCTGCCCGGCGAGGACACGGTCGACAGCGGCCTCAAGGACGACGACGGCCGCCCCAAGAAGTTCGCCTACCCGCCCCAGCTCGTCGTCGTCGACGGCGGACAGCCCCAGGTCGCCGCCGCCAAGAAGGCCCTCGACGAACTCGGCATCGACGACATCGCCGTCTGCGGCCTCGCCAAGCGCCTGGAGGAGGTCTGGCTGCCCGATGACGACGACCCGGTCGTGCTCCCCCGCACCAGCGAAGGCCTGTACCTTCTCCAGCGGGTCCGTGACGAGGCCCACCGCTTCGCGATCACCTACCAGCGCACCAAGCGGGCCCAGCGCTTCCGGTCGAGCCCCCTCGACGACGTCCCCGGCCTCGGGGACACGCGCAAGCAGGCCCTGCTGAAACATTTCGGGTCCTTGAAGAAACTACGATCCGCCACCATCGACCAGATCTGCGAGGTCCCCGGCATAGGCCGCAAGACGGCCGAGACGATCGCCGTGGCCCTCGCCCAGGCGGCCCCGGCCGCGCCCGCCGTGAACACGGCGACTGGAGAGATCATGGATGAGGAGGAACCCGGCACCACGGGTTCCGGTGGGGAGCCCGTGACGGCGGGCGCCCCGGACGAACGACGGGGGCAGGAGACATGAGCGTGAACGAGCACGAAGAACAACAGGACCAGGGCGGAGACGACGCACAGGTGAGTACGGGCACGACCCTCGACGCGGCCGGAGTCCCGGACGCGGCCATCCCCGAGCTGGTGATCATCTCCGGGATGTCCGGCGCCGGCCGCTCGACCGCCGCCAAGTGTCTGGAGGACCTCGGCTGGTTCGTCGTCGACAACCTCCCGCCCGCGCTGATCCCCACCATGGTGGAGCTCGGCGCCCGCTCGCAGGGCAACGTCGCCCGGATCGCGGTCGTCGTCGACGTCCGCGGCCGGCGCTTCTTCGACAACCTCCGCGATTCCCTCGCCGACCTGGAGTCCAAGCACGTCACCCGGCGGGTCGTCTTCCTGGAGTCCTCCGACGACGCCCTGGTGCGCCGCTTCGAGTCCGTGCGCCGCCCGCACCCCCTCCAGGGCGACGGCCGCATCGTCGACGGCATCGACGCCGAGCGCGAGCTGCTGCGCGAGCTGCGCGGCGACGCCGACCTGGTCATCGACACCTCCAGCCTCAACGTCCACGAGCTGCGCGCCAAGATGGACGCCCAGTTCGCCGGCGAGGAGGAGCCCGAACTCCGCGCCACCGTGATGTCGTTCGGCTTCAAGTACGGCCTCCCGGTCGACGCCGACCTGGTCGCGGACATGCGGTTCCTGCCCAACCCGCACTGGGTCCCGGAGTTGCGGCCCTTCACCGGGCTCAACGAGGAGGTGTCGGCGTACGTCTTCAACCAGCCCGGCGCCAAGGAGTTCCTCGACCGCTACGCCGAGCTGCTGCGCCTGATCGCGGCCGGCTACCGCCGCGAGGGCAAGCGGTACGTGACCATCGCCATCGGCTGCACCGGCGGCAAGCACCGCTCGGTCGCCACGTCCGAGAAGCTCGCCGCGCGCCTCGCCGCCGAGGGTGTGGAGACGGTGGTCGTACACCGGGACATGGGACGGGAATGACCGCACGTTCTCCGCGGCTGAGCAGGCTGCGCAGGGCCGTCCCCGAGGGGCGCGCGGCCCGGCCCGTCGAGGCCCGCGGTGCCAGGCCCCGCCGGCGCGGCGCCCAGCCCAAGGTGGTCGCGCTCGGCGGCGGCATGGGCCTGTCCGCCTCGCTCGCCGCCCTGCGCCGGATCACCGGCGACCTGACCGCCGTGGTCACCGTGGCCGACGACGGCGGCTCCAGCGGGCGCCTGCGCGACGAACTGGGCGTGCTGCCGCCCGGCGACCTGCGCAAGGCGCTGGCCGCGCTGTGCGGCGACGACGACTGGGGCCAGACCTGGGCCCGGGTCATCCAGCACCGCTTCCAGTCCAAGGGCGACCTGCACGAACACGCGGTCGGCAATCTGCTGATCGTCGCCCTGTGGGAGCAGCTCGGCGACCACGTCCAGGCCCTCGACCTGGTCGGCAGGCTCCTGGGCGCGCACGGCCGGGTGCTGCCCATGTCCGCCGTACCCCTGGAGCTCCAGGCCCTGGTCAAGGGGCACGACCCGGAGCGCCCCGAGGACGTCGACACCGTACGGGGACAGGCGACCGTGGCCCTGACCCCGGGCGAGGTGCAGTCGGTGCACGTCGTGCCGCACGACCCGCCGGCGGTGCCGGAGGCGGTGGCGGCCGTACGGGACGCGGACTGGGTGGTCCTCGGACCCGGCTCCTGGTTCTCCTCGGTCATCCCGCACCTGCTCGTGCCCGAACTGCTGGACGCGCTCACCCAGACGAAGGCGCGCCGGGTACTCTCCCTGAACCTCGCGCCGCAGCCGGGAGAAACCGATGGCTTCTCCCCGCAGCGTCATTTGGAGGTTTTGGGACGACACGCCCCTAAACTCGCCCTGGACGTGGTGCTGGCCGACCAGGCCGCCGTGCCCGACCGCGACTCCCTCACCGATGCCGCCAAGCGGTTCGGCGCCGCGGTCGAGCTGGCCCCGGTGGCCAGGCCCGACGGGACCCCGAGGCACGACCCGGAGCTGTTGGCCGCCGCGTACGACCGTATTTTTCGGATGCATGGAAGGATCGGCCCATGGCGATGACGGCAGCGGTGAAGGACGAGATCTCCCGGCTCCCCGTCACCCGGACCTGCTGCAGAAAGGCGGAGGTCTCCGCCATCCTGCGGTTCGCCGGCGGCCTTCACCTGGTGAGCGGGCGCATCGTGATCGAGGCGGAGCTGGACACCGCGATGGCGGCCCGCCGCCTCAAGCGGGACATCCTGGAGATCTTCGGCCACAGCTCCGAACTGATCGTGATGGCACCGGGCGGACTGCGCCGCGGTTCGCGTTACGTCGTCCGGGTCGTCGCCGGCGGTGACCAGCTGGCCCGGCAGACCGGCCTGGTGGACGGCCGGGGCCGCCCGATCCGGGGACTGCCCCCGCAGGTCGTCTCCGGTGCCACCTGTGACGCGGAGGCAGCCTGGCGCGGGGCCTTCCTGGCGCACGGTTCGCTCACCGAGCCCGGCCGCTCCTCCTCCCTTGAGGTGACGTGCCCGGGTCCGGAGGCCGCGCTCGCGCTGGTCGGCGCCGCCCGCCGGCTCTCGATCGCCGCCAAGGCGCGCGAGGTCCGCGGGGTCGACCGCGTGGTCGTGCGGGACGGTGACGCGATCGGCGCGCTGCTCACCCGCCTCGGCGCCCATGAGTCGGTGCTCGCCTGGGAGGAGCGCCGGATGCGCCGCGAGGTACGGGCCACGGCGAACCGGCTCGCCAACTTCGACGACGCCAACCTCCGCCGCTCCGCGCGCGCGGCCGTCGCCGCCGGGGCCCGGGTCCAGCGGGCCCTGGAGATCCTCGCCGACGACGTGCCCGAGCATCTCGCCGCCGCCGGGCGGCTGCGGATGGACCACAAGCAGGCCTCCCTGGAGGAGCTGGGCGCGCTCGCCGATCCGCCGCTGACCAAGGACGCCGTCGCAGGCCGTATCCGCCGGCTGCTCGCGATGGCCGACAAGCGCGCCTCCGACCTGGGCATCCCGGGCACGGAGTCCAGCATCACCGAGGAGATGGCCGACAACCTCGTCGGCTGACCCGACCTCACCACGCCGGTGCCGACGCCCACTTGGGCGTCGGCACCGGCGTTCGCGTCTCCAGGCACCGGCGTTCGTGTCCGAGGGCATTCGCGTTTGCGTGTCCATGATGCGCCCTTGACTCGATCATGAACTGTCATGAGCCTGGCATACGTTCGCCGCTGTGGCGAACCACCGCAAGGGGGGCTCATGAGACGAAGAGCGAGACCGATCCTCGCTGCCTGCGCACTCCTGCTCGGCGGCGCGGGCATCGCGCCCGCGGCCCAGGCCGCCGAGAGCGCAGCTTCTCCTGATCCGAACGAGGTCAAGGTCTTCCGGGCCGAGGTCACCAGCGCACAGGTACCCCTGTTGCTGGCGGCCGGTCAGGACGGCCACGAACTGAGCGAGCAGGTGCCCGCGAAGGGCACCGCGACCGTCGAGGTCTACCTGACCGACCAGGAGGCGCAGAAGCTGGAGGCGAAGGGCGTCGAGCTCACCGAGCACACGCTCTCCGCCAAGGCCGAGGCCAGGGTCGACGAGGCCGCCGAGGGAGTGTTCCGGCCGTACAGCGGAAGCGGCGGGCTCCAGGCAGAGCTGCTCGCGACCGCGCGGGCCAACCCGGGCCTGACCAAGGTCGTCTCCATCGGCAAGACCGTGAACGGCAAGGACATCCTCGCGCTCAAACTGACCAAGAACGCGAAGAAGTCCAAGGACGGCGCCAAACCCTCCGTCCTCTACATGTCCAACCAGCACGCGCGCGAGTGGATCACCCCGGAGATGACCCGGCGGCTGCTCCACCACTACATCGACAACTACAAGAGCGACAAGCGCGTCAAGAAGATCGTCGACTCCACGGAGCTGTGGTTCGTCCTGTCGGCCAACCCCGACGGCTACGACTACACCTTCCAGAGTGCCGACAACCGTCTGTGGCGCAAGAACCTCCACGACAACAACGCCGACGGCACCATCGGCATCGGCGACGGCGTCGACCTCAACCGCAACTTCTCCTACAAGTGGGGCTACGACGACGAGGGTTCGTCGCCCACCCCCACCAGCGAGACCTACCGCGGCGCGGCCCCGGGCTCCGAGCCCGAGACCAAGGCCCTGGACGCCTTCGAGAAGCGGATCGGCTTCACGTACGGCATCAACTACCACTCCGCCGCCGAACTCCTCCTCTACGGCGTCGGCTGGCAGGTGGCCACGGACACGCCCGACGACGTCCTCTACAAGTCGCTCGCCGGCACCCCGGACAACTCCGCGATCCCCGGCTACCGTCCGCAGGTCTCCTCGGAGCTGTACACCACCAACGGTGAGGCGGACGGCCACGCGTCGAACGTCAACGGCCTGGCGATGTTCACCCCCGAGATGTCGACCTGCCAGACCGCCTCGGACCTCGACCCGAACGACCAGTGGAACGCGGCCGACTGCCAGTCGGTCTTCAACTTCCCGGACGACGAGAAGCTGATCCAGCAGGAGTTCGAGAAGAACCTCCCCTTCGCGCTCTCGGTCGCCGAGTCCGCGGCCCAGCCCGACCAGCCGAAGTCCTCGCTCGGCCTGAAGGCCGCCGACTTCACCCCGAAGCCCTTCACCACGTCCTACGCGCGCGGCGCGGACCAGGAGGTCTCCGTCGTCGTACGCAAGTCCGTGCGCGACAAGGAGCTCAAGTACCGCGTCAACGGCGGCCGCACGCACGACCGGGACCTCAGGGCCTGGAAGGGCGGCGAGACCTACGGCGGTGAGGACAACCTCTACTTCGACGAGTACCGGGCCAAGGTCGAGGACGCCGACCCGGGCGACAAGGTCGAGGTCTGGTTCACCGGCAAGGCGAAGAGCGGAAAGCCCACCTCCAGCGCGCACTTCACGTACACGGTCGCCGAACGCCCGCGCGCGGACGTGCTCGTGGTCGCCGAGGAGGGTGCCACCGCCACCCAGGCGCAGACCTACGTCGACGCGCTCAAGGCCAACGGCCGCAACGCGATCGTCTGGAACGTCGGCACCCAGGGCGCGCCCGACGCGCTCGGCGTGCTCGACCACTTCAGGACCGTCGTGCACTACACGGGCGCGACCGTCCCGGGCAACGCCACCCAGCTCCAGCTGCGCGCCTTCCTCAACGAAGGCGGCAAGCTGATCGAGGCGGGCGAACGGGCCGGCGGCAACGTCGACCTGGGCGGCGGCACCCTGTCGAACGACTTCAGCCAGTACTACCTGGGCGCCTACACCCGTACGACCCTCCCCGGGGCCACCGCCTTCCAGGGCACCGGCAGGCTCGCCGGAGCCGCCGGACCGCTCGGCGCCGCCCCCGGCAACCCGCTGGACGCGGCCGGCTCCTTCAGCGTCACCTCGGACGTCCTGCCCGTGGCGACCTACCCGCAGTTCGCGAGCGCGGGAGCGGGCACGTACCCCGGCACGGTCAACCCGTACGGGCCCTACGAGGGCTCCTCCATGGCGGCCGTCACGCACAGCGACTACGCCTGGAACCGCCTGGCCCGCACCATCGACCTCACCTCGGTGACCGCGGCCCAGAGCCCGACGTTCCGCACCCGGCTGCTGTGGGACACCGAGGAGGGCTACGACCACGCCGTCCTGGAGGCGCACACCGCGGGGGCCGACGACTGGACCACCCTCCCGGAGAAGAACGGCGCCACGAGCAGCGCGGTGCCCGCGGAGTGCGGGGCCGGGTTCTTCATCGCGGCCCACCCGGCGCTCAAGCGGTACCTCACGCTCGGCACCGACGGCTGCACCGCCTCCGGCACCAGCGGCCAGTGGAACAGCCTCACCGGGGCGTCGGCCGGCTGGCAGGAGGTCTCCTACGACCTCTCCATGTACGCCGGCAAGAAGGTCGAGATCTCCCTCAGCTACATCACCGACCCCGGCTCCGGCGGCCGTGGCGTCCTCGCGGACAACGCGTCCGTGGTCATCGGCGGCCAGGCCGTCGAGACGGAGGGCTTCGAGACCTCGCTCGGTGTGTGGAGCGTGCCCGGACCGCCCGCGGGCAGCCCCGCGGTCGTGAAGGACTGGGGGCGCAGCGGAGAGCTGTTCAGGACGTACGGCGCGGTCACCACGGACGACACCGTGCTGCTGGGCTTCGGCCTGGAGCACGTCACCGCGGCGGCCGACCGCAAGGCCCTGGTCGGCAAGGCGCTCGCCGCCCTGCGCGGGTGAATCAGGGGTGACCCGGCGCAGTCGTTCCGGGTGACCACACCTTTCGATCCGAGGCGGTCCGTACCCCTACTGGCGGGTACGGACCGCCTGCCCGTGTATGCGGCATCTCGATGTCACCCCGAAAGCCTCAGGGAGGTAGGGTCGGGGTTGGTCGGGGACATCCCATACAGCTCGCCGGTCTCGAAACCGGCGTACCAACGAGGAGATCGGTTCGTGACGATCCGCGTAGGCATCAACGGCTTTGGCCGCATCGGTCGTAACTACTTCCGCGCGCTGCTGGAGCAGGGTGCTGACATCGAGATCGTGGCTGTCAACGACCTGGGTGACACCGCGACCACCGCGCACCTGCTGAAGTACGACACCATCCTGGGCCGCCTCAAGGCCGAGGTGTCGCACACCGCCGACACGATCACCGTCGACGGTCACACCATCAAGGTGCTGTCCGAGCGCAACCCGGCCGACATCCCGTGGGGCGAGCTGGGCGTCGACATCGTCGTCGAGTCGACCGGCATCTTCACGAAGAAGGCCGACGCCGAGAAGCACATCGCCGGCGGCGCCAAGAAGGTCCTCATCTCGGCTCCGGCCAAGGACGAGGACATCACCATCGTGATGGGCGTCAACGAGAACAAGTACGACGCGGCCAACCACCACGTCATCTCCAACGCCTCCTGCACCACCAACTGTGTGGCGCCGATGGCCAAGGTCCTCGACGAGAACTTCGGCATCGTCAAGGGCCTGATGACGACGGTCCACGCGTACACGAACGACCAGCGCATCCTGGACTTCCCGCACTCCGACCTGCGCCGCGCCCGCGCCGCCGCGGAGAACATCATCCCGACCACCACGGGTGCCGCCAAGGCCACCGCGCTGGTCCTCCCGCAGCTCAAGGGCAAGCTCGACGGCATCGCGATGCGCGTGCCGGTCCCCACCGGTTCCGCCACCGACCTGGTCGTGGAGCTGGAGCGCGAGGTCACCAAGGACGAGGTCAACGCCGCGTTCAAGAAGGCCTCCGAGGGCGAGCTCCAGGGCTACCTGTCCTACACGGAGGACCCGATCGTCTCCTCCGACATCGTCAGCGACCCGTCGTCCTGCACCTTCGACTCCTCCCTGACCATGGTCCAGGAGGGCAAGTCGGTGAAGATCCTCGGCTGGTACGACAACGAGTGGGGCTACTCCAACCGCCTCGTCGACCTCACGGTCTTCGTCGGCAACCAGCTCTGATCGACTGATCAGGCACCTAGGTGTGTGAGCAGGGCTCGGGCAGCGCGAGGACGCGTTGCCCGAGCCCTGACTCGCGTGATCAGCTCTCGTACGGTCCAGAGCCTTTCTCAGGAGCCCCTCTATGAAGACGATCGACGAACTTCTCGCCGAAGGCGTCGCAGGCAAGCGGGTCTTCGTCCGCGCCGACCTCAACGTGCCGCTGGACGGCACCACCATCACCGACGACGGCCGCATCCGCGCCGTCCTGCCGACCGTGAAGGCCCTCGCCGAGGCGGGCGCCCGCGTGGTCGTCGCCTCCCACCTGGGCCGCCCCAAGGGCGCCCCGGACCCGGCCTTCTCGCTCGCCCCGGCCGCCACGCGCCTCGGTGAACTCCTGGGCGCCTCCGTGGCGTTCGCGACCGACACGGTGGGTGACTCGGCCTCCGCCACGGTCGCGGGCCTCGCCGACGGCCAGGTCGCGGTCGTCGAGAACCTCCGCTTCAACGCGGGCGAGACCGCCAAGGACGACGCCGAGCGCGGTGCCTTCGCGGACCAGCTCGCCGCCCTCGCCGACGTGTACGTCGGTGACGGCTTCGGCGCGGTCCACCGCAAGCACGCCTCGGTGTTCGACCTCCCGGCCCGGCTGCCGCACTACGCCGGCTACCTCATCGCCACCGAGGTCGGCGTCCTGAAGAAGCTCACCGACGACGTCAAGCGGCCCTACGTGGTCGTGCTCGGCGGCGCCAAGGTCTCCGACAAGCTCGCCGTCATCGACGAGCTGCTCGGCAAGGCCGACCGCATCCTGATCGGCGGCGGCATGGCCTTCACCTTCCTCAAGGCCAAGGGCCACGAGGTCGGCGCCTCCCTCCTCCAGGAGGACCAGATCCCGGCCGTCCTGGAGTACATCGAGCGCGCCGAGAAGACCGGCGTCGAGCTGGTCCTGCCGGTCGACGCCGTGGTCGCCCCGGCCTTCCCGGACCTGAAGACCAAGGCCCCGGCCGACTCGACCACCGTCGCCGCGGACGCCATCCCGGCCGACCGGATGGGCCTGGACATCGGCCCCGCCTCCGGCAAGCTGTACGCCTCGAAGATCACCGACGCCGCCACCGTCTTCTGGAACGGCCCGATGGGCGTCTTCGAACACCCCGAATTCGCCGAGGGCACCAAGGCGGTCGCCCAGGCTCTCCTCGACTCCTCGGCCTTCACGGTCGTCGGCGGTGGCGACTCCGCCGCGGCCGTCCGGATCCTGGGCTTCGACGAGAACGCGTTCGGACACATCTCGACCGGTGGCGGCGCCTCCCTCGAATACCTCGAGGGCAAGACGCTCCCCGGCCTCGCCGCACTGGAGGACTGACCCCGCATGACCACTCGCACGCCGATCATGGCGGGTAACTGGAAGATGAACCTCAACCACCTCGAGGCCATCGCGCACGTCCAGAAGCTCGCCTTCGCCCTCGCGGACAAGGACTACGAGGCCGTCGAGGTCGCCGTCCTGCCGCCCTTCACCGACCTGCGCTCCGTGCAGACCCTGGTGGACGGCGACAAGCTCAAGATCAAGTACGGCGCCCAGGACCTCTCGGCGCACGACTCCGGCGCCTACACCGGCGAGATCTCCGGTGCCATGCTGGCCAAGCTGAAGTGCACGTACGTGGCCGTCGGCCACTCCGAGCGCCGCCAGTACCACGCCGAGACCGACGACATCGTCAACGCCAAGGTCAAGGCCGCCTACAAGCACGGCCTCACCCCGATCCTGTGCGTCGGCGAGGAGCTGGAGGTCCGCGAGGCGGGCAACCACGTCTCCCACACCCTCACCCAGGTCGAGGGCGGTCTCAAGGACGTGCCGGCCGAGCAGGCCGAGTCCGTCGTGATCGCCTACGAGCCCGTGTGGGCCATCGGCACCGGCAAGGTCTGCGGCGCCGAGGACGCGCAGGAGGTCTGCGCGGCCATCCGCGGCAAGCTCGCCGAGCTGTACACCCAGGAGCTGGCCGACCAGGTCCGCATCCAGTACGGCGGCTCCGTCAAGGCCGGCAACGTCGCCGAGATCATGGCGCAGGCCGACATCGACGGCGCCCTGGTCGGCGGTGCGTCACTGGACGCCGACGAGTTCGTCAAGATCGTGCGCTTCCGGGACCAGTAAGTAGGCCCTGGCGGCGATCCGTCGTACCCTTGCGGGGGCATGGCCCTGACGGCCGTGCCCCCGTCGTCCATCCGAATCCGAGAGAGTTGGTCCAGCCGTGGTTTTGGGGTTCTCGATCGCCCTGATCGTCTTCAGCGGCCTGCTGATGCTGCTGGTGCTGATGCACAAGGGGAAGGGCGGCGGCCTCTCCGACATGTTCGGTGGCGGCATGCAGTCCTCCGTCGGCGGCTCCTCGGTCGCCGAGCGCAACCTCGACCGCATCACCGTGGTGATCGGTCTGCTGTGGTTCGTGTGCATTGTCGTACTCGGTCTCCTCATGAAGACGAACAGCTGAGCGGCCACGCCACACACAGCACGTACATTCCGCACGTAAGGCCCCATGTTCGGTACGCGCACCTGAGCGCGGCCTATCATGGGGCTTGCGTCTAGGTGTGGGGGCTGTAACTCCAACCACTGGACGCGCGTTGGGCCTTACGTAGACTGAGGCGCTCGCAACGAAGCGACAACGCCGACTCGCTTCGCGGCACCATCACGCAGGGAGTTACGACCGTGGCAAGTGGCAACGCGATCCGAGGTAGCCGGGTCGGGGCGGGGCCGATGGGCGAGGCCGAGCGGGGCGAGTCCGCGCCCCGGCTGCGCATCTCCTTCTGGTGCTCCAACGGGCACGAGACGCAGCCCAGCTTCGCCAGCGACGCGCAGGTGCCCGAAACCTGGGACTGCCCGCGCTGCGGCTTTCCCGCCGGACAGGACCGGGACAACCCGCCGGACCCGCCGCGCACCGAGCCGTACAAGACGCACCTCGCGTACGTACGGGAGCGGCGCAGCGACGCGGACGGCGAGGCGATCCTCGCCGAGGCGCTCGCCAAACTGCGGGGCGAGATCTAGAGGACGAGAACCGGCCGGGTACCGAGGGGTGCCTGGCCGGAGCTGTTTCACGGCCGTCGACCCGGCCTCGCGGGCGGACGACCCGGCCTCGCGGGCAGACGACCCGGCCGATTGTCAGTGGTGACCTCTACGGTTTGTGCATGGTCGCGTGACCGGCGGACCGTGAGGGGGAGCTGTGACGGTGGTCGAGGGGGCGGGCGTGCGCGCGCCCGAGTGGCGCGGGGGATTCGGGCGGCTGTGGACCGCGGCCGTGTTCTCCAGCTTCGGTGACGCCCTGCGCGGGTCCGCGCTGCCCCTGCTCGCCGCGACCCTGACGGACCGGCCCCTGCTCATCGCCGCGGTCACCGCCTGCGGTTATCTGCCCTGGATCGTCTTCGGCCTGCTCGGCGGTGCGGTCGCGGACCGGGTGGACCAGCGGCGCGCCATGTGGACGGTGGACGCACTACGAGGCGTGCTGGTCGCCTGTTTCGCGGTGGCCGTCGCGCTCGGACACGCCTCGATCGGCCTGCTGATCGCGCTCGCCTTCACCCTGACCACCCTCCAGACCCTCTTCGACAACGCCTCGACCGCGCTGCTGCCCGCCCTGGTCGACCGGGAGGAACTGACCGGAGCCAACGCCCGGCTGATGACCGGCCAGCGCGTCGCGGGCGGTCTGCTGGGCGCCCCCGTCGTACCGCTGCTGCTGGTGGCCGGTGCCGCCGTGCCCTTCGCGGCGGACGCGGCGACCTTCCTGGTGGCGGCCGCCCTGGTCGCCTCGCTGCGCTCCACGCTGCCGGACCGGAAGCCGCGGCCCCCGGGCAGTACCCTGCGCAGGGAGATCGCCGAGGGGCTGCGCACCCTGGCCGCGGACCGGGCCCTGCGCGGGCTGTGCGCGGCGACGGCCCTGTGCAACGTCGGCGTCGGCGCCCTCATCGCGGGCATGGTGCTCCTCGTGACCGGCTGGCTGGACGCCGGCACCGCGGGCTACGCGGCGGCGATGACCGCCTACACGGTCGGCGGTCTCACCGGGGGAGTGGCGAGCGGCCGGTTCGTCGCCCGGCTGGGGCGGGTGCGCGCGGTGCTGCTCGCGGGCACGGCACAGATCGGCGCCCTGCTGGTCATGGGGTCGGCGCGCTCCCTGGGCGCCCTCGCGGGAGCCATGGCCGTCTTCGGGTTCATGGGGATGGTGTGGAACGTCCAGACCACGACCCTGATGCAGGAGCGCGCCCCGGCCGGACAACTGGGCCGGGTCAGCGCCGCCTTCCGCACCCTGGCGGTCGCCGGAGCACCCCTGGGCGCCCTGCTCGGCGGAGCCGTCGCTACCGCCTGGGGCCTGAACACACCGGCCCTGCTTGCCGCACTCTTCTTCGTGCTGTCCGTGCTCTCGCTGATACCTGCGCTCCCCGCGGACGTACCTGTGGTTGCGCCGGACGACGACCCCACCGAGGTTCACGCCCCGCGCTGATCACATAGGTTGGAACAGCTGGGACAGGCACGAAAGAAGGCTGAAGTCGGACATGAACGCAGACGGCCGTACCAGGCTCAACCGCACGCCCGAGTGGACCGCGCTGACCGAGCACCGCGAGGAGCTCGGCGAGGTGCGGCTGAGGGAGCTGTTCGCCGCCGACCCCGGGCGCGGTACCGGGTACACACTGCGGGTCGGTGACCTGTACGTCGACTACTCCAAGCACCTCGTCACCGACGAGACCCTGCGCCTGCTGCGCGAACTCGCCGCGGCGACCGACGTGTTCGGGCTGCGGGACGCCATGTTCCGCGGCGAACGGATCAACACCACCGAGGACCGGGCCGTGCTGCACACCGCGCTGCGTGCCCCGCGCGAGGCCGTGGTCGAGGTCGACGGCGAGAACGTCGTGCCGGGTGTGCACACCGTGCTCGACAAGATGGGCGACTTCGCGAACCGGGTCCGCTCCGGCGTATGGACCGGCCACACCGGCAGGCGCATCAAGAACGTCGTCAACATCGGCATCGGCGGCTCCGACCTGGGCCCGGCGATGGCGTACGAGGTGCTGCGCGCCTTCACCGACCGCGACCTGACCGTCCGCTTCGTGTCGAACGTCGACGGCGCCGACCTGCACGAGGCCACCCGCGACCTGGACGCGGCGGAGACGCTGTTCGTCATCGCGTCCAAGACCTTCACCACCATCGAGACGATCACCAACGCCACCTCGGCCCGCGACTGGCTGCTCACCGAGCTGAAGGCCGGTCAGGAAGCCGTCGCCCAGCACTTCGTGGCCCTGTCGACGAACGCCGGGAAGGTGTCGGAGTTCGGCATCGACACGGCCAACATGTTCGAGTTCTGGGACTGGGTCGGCGGCCGGTACTCCTTCGACTCGGCGATCGGCCTGTCCCTGATGATCGCCATCGGCCCGGACCGCTTCCACGAGATGCTCGACGGCTTCCACCTGGTCGACGAGCACTTCCGCACCGCCCCGGCCGAGTCCAACGTGCCGCTGCTGCTGGGCCTGTTGGGCATCTGGTACGGCAACTTCCATGACGCGCAGTCGCACGCCGTGCTGCCGTACAGCCACTACCTGTCCCGGTTCACCGCCTACCTCCAGCAGCTCGACATGGAGTCCAACGGCAAGTACGTCGGCCGGGACGGACAGCCCGTGGAGTGGCAGACCGGGCCGGTGGTGTGGGGCACTCCGGGCACCAATGGGCAGCACGCCTACTACCAACTCATCCACCAGGGCACGAAGTTGATCCCGGCGGACTTCATCGGCTTCGCCGAGCCGGTGGCCGAGCTGAGCGAGGGGCTGAAGGCGCAGCACGACCTGCTGATGGCCAACTTCTTCGCGCAGACCCAGGCGTTGGCCTTCGGCAAGACGCCGGACGAGGTGCGTGCGGAGGGGGTGGCCGAGGAGCTGGTCCCGCACAAGACGTTCCAGGGCAACCACCCGACGACGACGATCCTGGCCCGTGAGCTGACCCCGTCGGTGCTCGGCCAGCTCATCGCCCTCTACGAACACAAGGTGTTCGTCCAGGGCGCGGTCTGGAACATCGACTCCTTCGACCAGTGGGGCGTCGAGCTGGGCAAGGTCCTCGCCAAGCGGGTGGAGCCGGCGCTCACGGAGGGTGCGGAGGTGCCGGGGCTGGACGCCTCCACGAAGGCGCTGGTGGCGACGTACCGGGAGCTGCGCGGGCGGCAGTAGAGGGCGGCAACGGCAGGAGCCCGTACGGCACGTGACCGTACGGGCTCCTGAACCGGGTGGGTCCGCGGACGTCAGGGCGACGCCGGCGGGTACAGCGAGCGCGGCAGCTGGGAGGCCGCCGCCGAGTCCAGCAGCCACAGGGTGCGGGCCCGGCCGCGGGCCCCGGCCGCCGGTGCCTGGATCTCGCCCGCGCCGGACAGGGCGATGGCCGCGGCCTGCGCCTTGTCCTCGCCGGCCGCGAGCAGCCAGACCTCGCGGGCCGCGCGGATCGCGGGCAGGGTCAGGGTCACCCGGGTCGGCGGGGGCTTCGGGGCGCCGTGGACGCCGACGACCGTGCGCTCGGTCTCCCGGACCGCGGGAAGCTCCGGGAACAGGGACGCCACATGGGTGTCCGGGCCGACGCCCAGCATCAGGACGTCGAAGGTCGGGACGGTGCCGTGGTTCTCGGGACCGGCCGCGCGGGCCAGTTCCTCGGCGTAGGCGGCCGCCGCGGCCTCGACGTCGTCGCCGTGGGGGCCGTCCGACGCGGGCATGGCGTGCACGCGCTTCGGGTCAAGGGGCACGGCGTCCAGCAGGGCCTCGCGGGCCTGTGTGACATTGCGCTCCGGGTCGCCCTCGGGCAGGAAGCGCTCGTCGCCCCACCACAGGTCGAGCCGGCCCCAGTCGACGGCGTCCCGGGCGGGCGCCGCGGCGAGGGCGGCCAGCAGGCCGTTGCCGTTGCGGCCGCCCGTGAGGACCACCGACGCCGAGCCCCGGGAGGCCTGCGCGTCCACGATCTTCGTGATCAGGCGGGCCGCGGCGGCCTGGGCCATCAGCTCCTTGTCGCGGTGCACGACCAGCTGGGGAGTGTTCACTTCGCCGCCTTCCCGGTCCCGGACAGGCCGGAGGGGACCGGCTTCAGCGCCGGCGGCTGCGCCTTTTCCGGTGCGGGAGCTTTCGCAGGAGCTTCGCCGACGGCCGGTTCTCCTTTGGCCGACGGTCCCTCCGGAGCCGCGTCGGGATCCGAAGCGGCTTGGGAGTCCGAGGGCGCCTCGGAGCCCGAAGGCGCCCCGGCCTCGACAGCCGGTTCCTCCTCGGACAGCCGCCCGTTGGACTCGTTCAGCCGGTGCACGCCGAACCGCAGGGCCGACGCGTACGTGTCGTCCGGGTCCAGCCTGCGCAGCTCCTCCGCGATCAACTCGGCCGTCTCCCGGCGCTTGAGCGCCACCGCGCGGTCGGGCTGGCCCTCGATGGCCAGGGTCGCCAGCGAGCCGTCGGCCCGGTCCAGGGTGATCGGACCGTTGTTGGTGTCCATGCGCACCGCGGTCAGACCGGGCCCGGAGGACAGCGAACGCCGTACCGGCACGTCGAGACGGTCCGCGAGCCACATGGCGAGCAGCTCGCAGCTCGGGTTGAACTCCTCGCCCTCCACCTCGACGGCCTTGACCTCGACGTCGACCTGGTCGAGAGCCGCCGCCAGCATCGAGCGCCACGGCGTGATCCGGGTCCAGGAGAGGTCGGTGTCGCCCGGCGTGTAGGTCCCGGCGCGTGCGGTCAGCTCGCGCACCGGCTGCTCCGAGGAGTAGGTGTCGGTGACCCGGCGCTGGGCGAGTGCGCCCAGCGGGTCCCCGGCCGGGTCGAGCGGCGCGTCCACCGGCCACCACACGACGACCGGGGCGTCGGGCAGCAGCAGCGGCAGGACGACCGACTGGGCGTGGTCGGCCACCTCGCCGTACAGCCGGAGCACCACCGTCTCGCCGGTGCCCGCGTCCGCGCCCACCCGGACCTCGGCGTCGAGGCGGGACTGGGTGCGGTCGCGAGGGCTGCGCGACACCCGCTTGATGACCACGAGCGTGCGCGAGGGGTGCTCGCGGGACGCGTCGTTGGCGGCCTTCAGGGCGTCGTAGGCGTTCTCCTCGTCCGTCACGATGACGAGCGTGAGCACCATGCCGACGGCGGGTGTGCCGATGGCCCGGCGGCTCTTGACGAGCGCCTTGTTGATCTTGCTGGCGGTGGTGTCCGTGAGGTCTGTCTTCATGGCCGGCGCCAGCTCCGTCCCTCTCGTGCGAGCATTTCGTCCGCCTCGACCGGGCCCCAGGTGCCGGAGGGGTACTGCGCGGGCTTGCCGTGCCGGTCCCAGTACTCCTCGATCGGGTCGAGGATCTTCCAGGACAGCTCGACCTCTTCTGTGCGGGGGAAGAGGTTCGAGTCGCCGAGCAGGACGTCGAGGATGAGGCGCTCGTACGCCTCGGGCGAGGACTCCGTGAACGACTCGCCGTAGGCGAAGTCCATGGACACGTCCCGGATCTCCATCGAGGTGCCCGGCACCTTGGAGCCGAAGCGGACGGTGACGCCCTCGTCGGGCTGGACGCGGATGACGATCGCGTTGGAGCCGAGCTCCTCGGTGGCCGTCGTGTCGAAGGGGGAGTGCGGGGCCCGCTGGAAGACCACCGCGATCTCGGTGACCCGGCGGCCGAGGCGCTTGCCGGTGCGCAGGTAGAACGGCACGCCCGCCCAGCGGCGGTTGTCGATCTCCACCTTGATGGCCGCGTAGGTGTCGGTCTTGGACTGCGGGTCGATGCCCTCCTCCTGGAGGTAGCCGACCGCCTTCTCGCCGCCCTGCCAGCCCGCCGCGTACTGACCGCGCACGGTGTCGCGGCCCAGGTCCTTCGGCAGCTTCACCGCGCCGAGCACCTTGGTCTTCTCGGCGGCCAGCGCGTCCGCGTCGAAGGAGGCGGGCTCCTCCATGGCGGTCAGCGCCATCAGCTGGAGCAGGTGGTTCTGGATGACGTCAC
The DNA here is from genome assembly GCF_010548375.1 of Streptomyces sp. SID13726. Lineage (GTDB taxonomy): Bacteria > Actinomycetota > Actinomycetes > Streptomycetales > Streptomycetaceae > Streptomyces. The sequence continues at coordinate 208,933 of NZ_JAAGLY010000007.1, read as the reverse complement.
GGGCGGCGCCGATGCCGTCGTAGTACCCGGCCCGGCCGCCGATGCCGATGTCCTCGGCCATGGTGATCTGCACGTGGTCCACGAAGGACCGGTTCCAGATCGGCTCGAACATCGTGTTGGCGAAGCGCAGCGCCAGGATGTTCTGGACGGTCTCCTTGCCCAGGTAGTGGTCGATGCGGAAGACCTGGTCCGGGGCGAAGACCTCCTCGACGGTCGTGTTGAGCTCCTCGGCCGACTTGAGGTCGTGGCCGAAGGGCTTCTCGATGACCGCGCGCCGCCAGGAGCCGCTCGACTGGTCGGCCAGCCGGTGCTTCTTCAGCTGCTGGATGACCACCGGGAAGGCGGACGGAGGCACGGACAGGTAGAAGGCGAAGTTGCCGCCGGTGCCCTGTGCCTTGTCGAGTTCGTCGATGGTGTCGCGCAGCCGCTCGAACGAGTCGTCGTCGTCGAAGGTGCCCTGGACGAAGCGCATCCCCTGGATGAGCTGCTGCCAGACCTCCTCGCGGAACGGCGTACGGGCGTGCTCCTTGACGGCGTCGTGGACGACTTCGGCGAAGTCCTCGTTCTCCCAGTCCCGCCGGGCGAAGCCGACCAGCGAGAAGCCCGGCGGCAGCAGCCCCCGGTTCGCGAGGTCGTACACGGCGGGCATGAGCTTCTTTCGTGACAAATCGCCCGTGACGCCGAAGATGACCAGGCCCGACGGCCCCGCGATACGCGGGAGCCGTCGGTCGGCGGGGTCACGCAGCGGGTTGCTGCTCGACAAGGTTTAGCCCTCCGAGGGTGCGAGGCGCTGAAGCTCCGCCTCGGTCGACTTGAGCAGGTCGTTCCAGGACGCCTCGAACTTCTCGACGCCCTCGTCCTCCAGCAGCTGCACGACCTCGTCGTACGAGATCCCGAGCTTCTCGACGGCGTCGAGCTCGGCGCGGGCCTGCTCGTAGGTGCCGGCGACCGCGTTGCCGCGGATCTGGCCGTGGTCCTCGGTGGCGAACAGGGTCGCCTCCGGCATGGTGTTCACCGTGTTCGGCGCCACCAGCTCGTCGACGTACAGCGTGTCCTTGTACGCCTTGTCCTTGACGCCGGTCGAGGCCCACAGCGGACGCTGCTTGTTGGCGCCGGCGTTCTCCAGCTTGCTCCAGCGCTCGCCCGAGAAGACCTCCTCGTACGCCTGGTAGGCGAGGCGGGCGTTGGCGACCCCGGCCTTGCCGCGGGCGGCCTTGGCCTCGTCGGTGCCCAGCGCGTCGATGCGCTTGTCGATCTCGGTGTCCACGCGGGACACGAAGAAGGACGCCACGGAGTGGATCTTCGACAGGTCGAGACCCTTCTCCTTGGCCTTCTCCAGGCCGGTGAGGTAGGCGTCCATGACGTCCCGGTAGCGCTCCAGCGAGAAGATCAGCGTGACGTTGACGCTGATCCCGAGGCCGATGGTCTCGGCGATCGCCGGCAGGCCCGCGCGGGTGGCCGGGATCTTGATCAGGGTGTTGGGACGGTCGACGAGCCAGGCGAGCTGCTTGGCCTCAGCGACGGTCGCCTTCTCGTTGTGCGCCAGGCGCGGGTCGACCTCGATCGACACCCGGCCGTCCTGGCCGTTGGTGGCGTCGAAGACCGGGCGCAGGATGTCGGCGGCGTCGCGGACGTCCGCCGTGGTGATCATGCGGATGGCCTCTTCGACCGTGACCTTGCGGGCGGCGAGGTCGGACAGCTGCTGGTCGTAGCCGTCACCCTCGGAGATCGCCTTCTGGAAGATCGACGGGTTGGTGGTGACGCCCACGACGTGCTGCTGATCCATCAGCTCGGCGAGGTTGCCGGACGTGATCCGCTTGCGCGACAGGTCGTCCAGCCAGATCGCGACGCCTTCCTCGGAGAGGCGCTTGAGTGCGTCTGTCATGGAAAATGCATCTCCTACGTGTCGTATGTCAGCGTCAGCGCTGGGCTGCGGCGATCGATTCCCGCGCCTTGGCGGCCACGTTCTCGGCAGTGAAGCCGAACTCGCGGAAGAGGACCTTGCCGTCCGCCGAAGCACCGAAGTGCTCCAGGGAAACGATGCGACCGGCGTCCCCGACGTACTTGTGCCAGGTGAGACCGATACCCGCCTCGACCGCGACACGGGCCTTCACGGCCGGCGGCAGGACGCTGTCCCGGTACCCCTGCTCCTGCTCCTCGAACCACTCCACGGACGGCATGGACACGACCCGCGTCGGCACACCGTCGGCCTCCAGCTGCTCGCGCGCCTCGACGGCGACGTGCACCTCGGAGCCGGTGGCGATCAGGATCACCTCGGGCGAACCGCCCGACGCCTCGAACAGGACGTAACCGCCCTTGACCGCGTCCTCGTTGGGCTCGTACGTCGGCACACCCTGGCGGGTCAGCGCGAGGCCGTGCGGAGCGCCCTTGCCGAACTCCTTGGTGTACCGCCCCAGGATCTCGCGCCAGGCGATCGCGGTCTCGTTGGCGTCGGCGGGCCGGACCACGTTCAGGCCGGGGATCGCGCGCAGCGCGGCGATGTGCTCGACCGGCTGGTGCGTCGGGCCGTCCTCGCCGAGGCCGATGGAGTCGTGCGTCCACACATATGTCACCGGCAGGTGCATCAACGCCGAGAGCCGGACGGCGTTGCGCATGTAGTCGGAGAAGACGAGGAACGTACCGCCGTAGATGCGGGTGTTGCCGTGCAGCGCGATGCCGTTCATCTCCGCGGCCATGGAGTGCTCGCGGATGCCGAAGTGGATCGTGCGGCCGTACGGGTCCGCCTCCGGCAGCGGGTTGTCCGCCGGGAGGAACGAACTGTTCTTGTCGATCGTCGTGTTGTTCGAGCCCGCGAGGTCGGCGGAGCCGCCCCACAGCTCGGGGATCACGGCGCCGAGGGCCTGGAGCACCTTGCCGGAGGCGGCACGCGTGGCGACCCCCTTGCCGGGCTCGAAGACGGGGATGGCGGACTCCCAGTCCTTGGGCAGCTCACCCGCGGCGATGCGGTCGAACTGCACGGCGCGCTCGGCGTTGTTGCCCCGCCACTCCTGGAAGGACTTCTCCCACTCGGCCTTCGCCTGCCGGCCGCGCTCCAGGGCCTGCCGGGTGTGCTCGATGACCTGGTCGGAGACCTCGAAGCTGAGCGCCGGGTCGAAGCCCAGCACCCGCTTGGTGGCCGCGACCTCGTCGTCGCCCAGCGCCGAGCCGTGCGCGGCCTCGGTGTTCTGGGCGTTCGGGGCCGGCCAGGCGATGATCGAGCGCATCGCGATGAAGGACGGGCGGTCCGTCACCAGCTTCGCGGCCTCGATGGCGTCGTAGAGGGCGTGCGGGTCGAGGTCGCCGTCCGGCTTCGGGGCGACCCGCTGGACGTGCCAGCCGTACGCCTCGTAGCGCTTGACGGTGTCCTCGGAGACCGCCGTCTCGGTGTCGCCCTCGATCGAGATGTGGTTGTCGTCCCACAGCAGGATCAGGTTGCCGAGCCGCTGGTGGCCGGCGAGCGAGGACGCCTCGGCGGAGATGCCCTCCTGGAGGCAGCCGTCACCGGCGATGGCGAAGACGAAGTGGTCGAACGGGGACTCGCCCTGCGCGGCCTCCGGGTCGAACAGACCGCGCTCGTAGCGGGCGGCCATCGCCATGCCGACGGCGTTGGCGACACCCTGGCCCAGCGGACCGGTCGTCGTCTCGACGCCCTTGGTGTGGCCGTACTCCGGGTGGCCCGGGGTCTTCGAGCCCCAGGTCCGGAACGCCTTCAGGTCGTCCAGCTCCAGGCCGAAACCGGCCAGGTAGAGCTGGGTGTAGAGGGTCAGGGACGAGTGGCCGGCGGACAGCACGAAGCGGTCGCGCCCGACCCACTCCGGGTCGGCGGGGTCGTGCCGCATCACCTTCTGGAAGAGGGTGTACGCGGCGGGTGCCAGACTCATGGCCGTACCGGGATGGCCGTTTCCGACCTTCTGTACGGCATCGGCGGCCAGGACGCGGGCGGTGTCGACGGCCCGCTGGTCCAACTCGGTCCACTCGAGGTCTGTGGTGGTCGGCTTGGTGCTCACCCTGGGTCAGGGCTCCTCTCCACATGTCACGCATGTCGAATGCCGGTGCACGGGACGCCCGGCCGTTGTCGAGCCTACCCCCGCAAGTACGTGCGTTTTTTCGAGTCATTCCAGACTGCCGGGCCCGGCGGGGATCCGCCTCCCGGCTGGCCAGGATCACGTTCGGCAACTGAATACGGAGCCGCTCGTCCGAGTGCTCAAAGGAGTGACGCTGAGCTCTTCCGGGGGCGTCCTCGGACACGACCCGACCCCCGCGAATGTCGGGGTATGGGCAACGTCTACAGTGGCGTGGTACGCGCGGGCCTTTACCGGGACTTCACACGGCTGAGGCTTGCTGGGATGTCTCTGTAGGGGTGTGCGTGACGGCCGTCGAATCCCGTCCAGCCGGTGTGCTGGGGGAGAGCAAGAGCTCGAGTCACCGGCCGTTCGGGGCCCGGGCCAAGGCGTTCGTGGCGCTGACCAAGCCGCGGATCATCGAGCTGCTGCTCATCACCACCGTTCCGGTGATGTTCCTGGCGCAGCAGGGTGTGCCGGACCTGAAGCTGGTCCTGCTGACCTGTGTCGGCGGCTATCTCTCGGCCGGCGGCGCCAACGCGCTCAACATGTACATCGACCGCGACATCGACGCGCTCATGGACCGCACCTCGCAGCGTCCGCTGGTCACCGGCATGGTGTCGCCGCGCGAGTGCCTCGCCTTCGGCATCACGCTGGCGGTCGTGTCGACGCTGCTGTTCGGCCTGACCGTCAACTGGCTGTCCGCCTGGCTGTCGCTCGGAGCGCTCCTCTTCTACGTCGTCGTCTACACGATGATCCTCAAGCGCCGTACCTCGCAGAACATCGTGTGGGGCGGCATCGCCGGCTGCCTCCCGGTGCTGATCGGCTGGTCCTCGGTGACCAACTCCATGTCGTGGGCGCCGGTCATCCTGTTCCTCGTCATGTTCTTCTGGACGCCGCCGCACTACTGGCCGCTGTCCATGAAGGTCCGTGAGGACTACGCGCGCGTGGGCGTGCCGATGCTGCCGGTCGTCGCCTCCAACAAGGTGGTCGCCAAGCAGATCGTCATCTACAGCTGGGTGATGGTCGCGGTCTCGCTCCTCCTCACCCCCCTCGGCTACACGGGCTGGTTCTACACCGCGGTCGCGCTGCTGGCCGGCGGCTTCTGGCTGTGGGAGGCGCATGGCCTCCAGAACCGCGCCAAGGCCGAGGTGACGGGCGTGAAGCTCAAGGAGATGCGGCTGTTCCACTGGTCGATCACCTATGTGTCGATCCTCTTCCTCGCGGTCGCGGTGGACCCTTTCCTGAGGTAAGGGTCACGTCGCAGCCGTGCCTACTGATCGGTAGCATCCTGGTCATGGCAGACACGCAGCAGGTTGACGCGAAGGCCGAGCGCAAGGTCGCCCGGCTCGCCAAGCAGATCAGCGCCTTCTCCAAGGAGCACGGCGGCGCCGAGGGCCAGCTGGCCTACATCGGCGAGCGCGGCACCCGGATCGTCCTCGTCGGCGAGGACGGCGGCTGGGGCGACCTGGTGGCCCCCTCGTACGAGATCGCCGAGAAGGCCGTCGAGAAGTCCGGCATCACCGTGCACGAAGAGTTCGACGGCGAGTTCGCGGCCAAGGTGACGACGGGCCCGTACGAGTGGAGCCGGATGGCGGGCATCCAGGTCGGCGGTCCCTCGAACGGCTGAGATCCGTCGGCCTTTCACATGGGGTGTGCGCCACCAACACCTGACACCCGGTTCACCCGTTAGGACGTGTGAGTAGCCACACGGTCCAGACACGGGGAGCCCGGATGATCGAAACGCCGTCCCTCGTGGACCAGTACTGCCACGGCGTACTGCGCACGGAGCTGGGTCTCGGCACCTTCGAGGCCCAGCTGGCCCGCACCGAGGGCCCGCCCGCCCCGGGGACCACGCTGTTCGACACCCAGACCGGTTTCGCCGTACGACGATGGTGCCCGCCCTTACTCGGCCTGGAACCGCACTGTCCGCCCGCCCGCTATCTGGCCCGGCGCCGGGAACTGGGCGTGCTGGAATCCGGCCGCCGGCTGCTGCGCGGCAGCGGAATCACGACATACCTGGTCGACACGGGACTGCCCGGCGACCTCACGGGCCCCACCGAACTCGCCTCCGCCGCGTCCGCCGAGGCCCGCGAGATCATCCGCCTGGAACTCCTCGCCGAACAGGTCGCCGACACCTCCGGGACCGTCGAGTCCTTCCTCGCCAACCTCGCCGAGTCGGTGCACGGAGCCGCCGCGAGCGCGGTCGCCTTCACCTCGGTGGCGGGCGTACGGCACGGCCTCGCGCTCGCACCCGAGCCGCCGGGCCCGGGCGAGGTGCGGGGCGCCGCGGGCCGGTGGCTGGCGGGCCGCCGGGTGGGCGGCGAGCTGTCCGACCCCGTGCTGCTACGACACCTGCTGTGGATCGCGGTCGCCTCGGGGCTGCCCCTCCAACTGCACGCCGGGCTCGGCGAACCGGGCCTGCGCATCGACCGCACCGACCCCGTCCTGCTCACCGACTTCGTCCGGGCCACCGCGGGTCTCGGCACCGACCTGGTGCTGCTGCACAGCTACCCCTACCACCGGCACGCCGCCCATCTCGCGGGCGTCTTCCCGCATGTCTACGCCGACTCCGGGGCCGCCCTCGTCCGTACCGGCGCCCGCGCGGCGACGATCCTCGCGGAGATCCTGGAGCTCGCCCCCTTCGGGAAGATCGTCTTCTCCAGCGGGGCGCAGCGGCTGCCCGAACTGCACGTGGTGGGTGCCCGGCTGTTCCGGGAGGCGCTGACGCGGGTGCTGGGCGGCTGGGTCGCCGAGGGGGCGTGGTCGCTGGCGGACGCGCAGCGGGTGGCCGGGCTGATCGCGGCGGGCAACGCCCGGAGGGTGTACGGGCTGGACTGAGCCGTACAGGGTGGGCGGAAGCAGACCGAGGGCCTACTGGACCGCTTCCTCACCGGGCGGGTGCCGCACGGGAGCCGTCGGTGGAGGTCGTGGAGGACATCCGGGGGCGCCGTTACGGCGATCCCGCGCCCGTCGTCGCCTGGTGCCCGAGGTGCGGGCCGCCGCTGACCCGGAACTACCTGGGCCCGGCGATCGACGGGCTCGTGGCGGCGTACGACTGAGCCGGTACCTCGGGCAGTTCGCCCTCGGGGCGCTCGCGCAGGGCCAGCAGGACGCGGATCACCGCGATCCACACCAGGGCCGAGCCGAGCATGTGCAGGCCGACCAGGAACTCGGGGAGGTCGGTGAAGTACTGGACGTAGCCGATGACGCCCTGGGACAGCAGGACCAGGAAGAGGTCGCGGGTGCGGTGCAGGGGGCCCTTGGGGGCGTCGACCGCCTTGAGGATGAACCACAGGGCGAAGGTCAGCGACACCACGATCCAGGCCAGGACCGCGTGCGCCTTGGCCACCGTCTCCCAGTCCAGCGGCATCCGCTCGACCTCGCTGGAGTCACCGGCGTGCGGTCCGGCGCCGGTCACGACGGTGCCGACCAGGATCAGCAGGGCGGCGGCCGCGACCATGGCCCAGACCAGCTGCTGCACCGGCTTGCCGACCAGCGGGCGGGGGGCCTCGTCGCCCTCGCGGGTGCGCTGCCACATCACCGTGGCGACCGTGATCAGGGCGGTCGTGGCGACGAAGTGGGCGGCGACGGTGTAGGGGTTGAGGCCCACGAGCACGACGATGCCGCCGAGGATCGCGTTGCTCATCACGATCCAGAACTGCGCCCAGCCCAGCCGGGTGAGGCTGCGGCGGCGGGGCTTCTCGCTGCGGGCCGCGATGATGGCCCAGCCGACGGCGGCACACAGCACGTACGTCAGCATCCGGTTGCCGAACTCGATGGCACCGTGCACGCCCATCGCGCTGGTCGCGGTCAGCGAGTCGTCCGTGCACTTGGGCCAGGTCGGGCACCCGAGCCCGGAGCCGGTCAGCCGCACCGCCCCGCCGGTGACGACGATGACCACCGACATCACGAGCGCGGCGAGCGCCGCCCGCTGAACCGTCCGGGGGGTCGGGGTCCAGCGTGCGGCGATGAAGGCGAGCGGGTTGCGGACGGCCGCTATGGCGTCGGCGCGGGTCACGTTTGGCACGCCGTCCATCGTAGGGGGCCGCTTGTGCACGCGTTCACGAGGGGGGCCCTGCTCCCGCGGGACGCACGAGGGGGCCACTCCTCGCGGACGGCACGAGGGCGCCTACTCCCAGCGGAAGAAGCGTCCCGCCACGGCCAGGCCCAGCACGGCCCACACCGCCAGGATCCCCAGATCGCCCCACGGCACCCCGGCGCCGTGCTGGAGGACGTCCCGCAGGCCGTCCGAGAGCGCCGAGATCGGGAGCAGGCCGAGGACGTCCTGGGCGCCCTGGGGGAACTTGTCCAGGGGGACGACGACTCCGCCGCCGACCAGGAGGAGCAGGAAGACCAGGTTGGCCGCGGCCAGGGTGGCTTCGGCCTTCAGGGTGCCGGCCATGAGGAGGCCGAGGCCCGAGAAGGCCGCCGTGCCGAGGACCAGGAGCAGCAGGACGGACAGGGGGTTGCCGTGCGGCGACCAGCCCAGGGCGAGGGCGATCACCGTCAGCAGGCTCACCTGGAGGATCTCCGTCACCAGCACCGACGCCGTCTTCGCCGTCATCAGGGCCCAGCGGGGGAGCGGGGAGGAGGCCAGCCGCTTCAGGACGCCGTAGCGGCGCTCGAAGCCGGTCGCGATGGCCTGGCCGGTGAAGGCCGTCGACATGACCGCGAGGGCGAGGATGCCCGGCGTGAGGAAGTCCACCGACCTGCCCGCGCCGGTGTCCACGATGTCGACCGAGCTGAACAGGACCAGCAGGAGGGTGGGGATCACCACCGTCAGCAGGAGCTGCTCGCCGTTGCGCAGGAGCATCTTCGTCTCCAGGGCGGCCTGGGTCGCGATCATGCGTCCCAGGGGTGCCGCGCCCGGCTTCGGGGTGTAGGTACCGGTGGCCGTCACGCGCGCAGCTCCTTGCCCGTCAGTTCCAGGAAGACGTCTTCCAGGGTGTGCCGTTCCACCGAGATCTTCTCCGGCATGACGCCGTGCTGGGCGCACCAGGACGTCACCGTGGCCAGCAGCTGGGGGTCGACCTTGCCGCCGACCCGGTAGGAGCCGGGGGTCAGCTCCGCCGCCGTGCAGTCCGCCGGGAGCGCCTTCAGGAGCGAGCCGACGTCCAGGCCGGGGCGGCCGGAGAAGCGCAGGGTGTTCTCGGCGCCGCCGCGGCACAGCTCCTCGGGGGTGCCGTGGGCGATGACCCGGCCGCCGTCGATGATGGACACGTCGTCCGCGAGCTGCTCGGCCTCGTCCATGTAGTGCGTGGTGAGGATCACCGAGACGCCGTCGGAGCGCAGGTCCCGGACCAGGTCCCAGGTGGCGCGGCGGGCCTGCGGGTCGAGACCGGCGGTCGGCTCGTCGAGGAACACCAGTTCCGGACGGCCCACGACCGCCATGGCCAGGGCCAGGCGCTGCTGCTGGCCGCCGGAGAGACGGCGGTACGTCGTCCTGCCGCAGCTCCCGAGGCCCAGCCGCTCGATCAGCGCGTCGACGTCGAGCGGATGCGCGTGGAGCTTCGCCACGTGCCGCAGCATCTCGTCGGCCCGGGCGCCCGAGTAGACGCCACCGGACTGGAGCATCACACCGATCCTGGGGTGCAGCTCGCGCGCCTGCCGCACCGGGTCGAGGCCCAGCACCCGTACCGTGCCGGAGTCCGGCCTGCGGTAGCCCTCGCAGGTCTCCACCGTCGTCGTCTTGCCCGCGCCGTTGGGTCCGAGCACGGCGGTCACGCCCGCCCGGGCCACCAGGTCGAGGCCGTCCACGGCCGTCTTCGTGCCGTACCGCTTCACCAGGGCGTGGACCTGGACCACGGGCTCGCTTCGCATGGGCCCGAGTCTAGGTTCGCGGCCCGCGCGGCAGACGGCCGGGTGCAGGATCTCCACCAGCGGACGGATTTCCGAGCGCCTCGCGCACGGCCGCGGGGATCTCGTCCTCCCGCGACCGGTGCAGCCTGAGCCACCGCTCGGCGTAGGCCACCGCGTCCGCCACCGGGAACAGCCGCACGTCGGCCGCGCCCACCTTCCCCCGTACGACGGGACGGTCCCGCTCGAAGTCGTAGCCCAGCTCGTCGAAGCGGTCCGAGGTGATCGACACCTCCGTGACCACCTCCCAGCCGGTGAGACCGGGGCGCCCGACCCGGACCAGCGGGGTCGGGACGCGGTACTCGGCGAGGTGGAAGCTCGTGCAGGTGTGCCAGCCCGCGCCGAGCAGCAGCACGCGCGCGTGGAGTGCCTCCAGGCGGGCGAGGGGGCTGCGCTCGCCGAGCCGGCAGTCGGTGGCGTGGCCGTCGACCACCTCGGCGGCCCGGGCGCCGACCGCGGCGAACGAGGTCTGCGGGTGCGCGCTGCGCAGGGCGCCGGGCCAGGTGCGGACGGTCTCCGGGAGCACGCCGACCCCGCGCGAGGGCGTGACGAGGGGGTCGTAGGCGGGCATGGCCGTCCGGATCGGCGCCCACCACTCCTCGGGCACCGGAGGGTCGCTCCACAGCTCCGGGTCCGAGAGGTCGCCGGTCTGGGTGGGGACCACGAGGGTGCCGTCCGGGGCGAGGGCGTCGAGCAGTCCCTGGACCACCGCGACGGGTCCTCCGCAGACCCAGCCGAGGGAGCTGAGGGAGGAGTGCACGAGGAGGGTCTCGCCGCTGCGGACACCCAGCTCGCGCAGCTGCTCGGCGATGCTGCCGCGAGTGACAAGAGGGCCGGTGGGAGGGGGTTTCGGCATGGTTCGGCAGTGTCCCCGACCAGCGGCCCGCGCGCCACCGGTTTGATCGATCAAAGATCGTTCCCGCAGGTCAGGTTAGGTGTACCTAAGTGATGCAGGGCACCGCCCGGCGGGCCGGACGCGGCTTGCCCGGTCCTGAGGAATTACGCAACAATGGCGTTGTGAAAAACGTCGGCGAGGCTCGGGAGACCCCCACGGGGGCCCCTCAGGAGGAGCTCGCGACCGGTGAGCGGTCCACCCGCAACCGCGTCGCGCGATCCATCCTGGACCACGGCCCGTCGACCGTCGCCGAGCTGGCCGGGCGACTGGGGCTGACCCAGGCGGCCGTACGGCGTCATCTGGACGCGCTGGTGGCCGACGACGTGGTCGAGGCCCGGGAGCAGCGGGTGTACGGCGCGCGCACGCGCGGCCGTCCCGCCAAGGTCTTCGCGCTCACCGACTGCGGCCGGGACGCCTTCGACCAGTCCTACGACAAGCTCGCCGCGGACGCCCTGCGCTGGATCCAGGAGCGGTTCGGCGGGGACGAGGCGGTCGTCGCCTTCGCGCGCGCCAGGATCGCCGAGCAGGCCGCCGAGTACCGCAAGGCCGTCGAGGCCGCCGCCCCCGAGGACCGCACCGAAGCCCTGGCCAAGGCCCTGAGCGCGGACGGGTACGCTGCTACGGCGCGCAGCGCGCCCCTTCCGCAGCGGGGTGAGCAGCTCTGCCAGCACCACTGTCCGGTGGCCCATGTCGCGGAGAAGTTCCCGCAGCTGTGCGACGCCGAGACGGAGATCTTCTCGCAGCTGCTCGGCACGCACGTCCAGCGGCTCGCGACCATCGCCCACGGCGACGGCGTCTGCACCACGTTCATCCCCAAGATTTCCCACGTTTCACATAACGCATCTGCAAGCACCGCCGGGAGGAACCCCGCATGACACTCCCCATCGAGGAGACCGCCCACCCCGAGCTCGAGGGTCTGGGCAACTACGAATACGGCTGGGCCGACTCCGACGTGGCTGGTGCCTCTGCCAAGCGCGGCATCAATGAGGACGTCGTCCGGGACATCTCCGCGAAGAAGTCCGAGCCGGAGTGGATGACCAAGCTCCGCCTCAAGGGCCTGCGCCTGTTCGACAAGAAGCCCATGCCGAACTGGGGCTCCGACCTCTCCGGCATCGACTTCGACAACATCAAGTACTTCGTGCGCTCCACGGAGAAGCAGGCGGAGTCCTGGGAGGACCTGCCCGAGGACATCAAGAACACGTACGACAAGCTCGGCATCCCCGAGGCGGAGAAGCAGCGCCTCGTCGCGGGCGTCGCGGCCCAGTACGAGTCCGAGGTCGTCTACCACCAGATCCGTGAGGACCTGGAGGAGCAGGGCGTCATCTTCCTCGACACCGACACCGCCCTGAAGGAGCACCCGGAGCTCTTCAAGGAGTACTTCGGCACGGTCATCCCGGTCGGCGACAACAAGTTCGCGTCGCTGAACACCGCGGTGTGGTCCGGCGGCTCCTTCATCTACGTGCCGAAGGGCGTGCACGTGGAGATCCCGCTCCAGGCCTACTTCCGGATCAACACCGAGAACATGGGCCAGTTCGAGCGGACGCTGATCATCGTCGACGAGGACGCCTACGTCCACTACGTCGAGGGGTGTACGGCCCCGATCTACAAGTCGGACTCCCTGCACTCCGCGGTCGTCGAGATCATCGTGAAGAAGGGCGCCCGCTGCCGCTACACGACCATCCAGAACTGGTCGAACAACGTCTACAACCTGGTCACCAAGCGCGCCGTGGCGTACGAGGGCGCGACCATGGAGTGGATCGACGGCAACATCGGCTCCAAGGTCACCATGAAGTACCCGGCCGTCTACCTGATGGGCGAGCACGCCAAGGGCGAGACCCTCTCCATCGCCTTCGCGGGCGAGGGCCAGCACCAGGACGCCGGCTCCAAGATGGTCCACATGGCGCCGAACACGTCGTCCAACATCGTGTCGAAGTCCGTCGCGCGCGGTGGCGGCCGTACGTCCTACCGCGGTCTCGTCGAGATCGGCGAGGGCGCCCACGGCTCCAAGTCCAACGTGCTGTGCGACGCGCTGCTCGTCGACACCATCTCCCGCTCCGACACGTACCCCTACGTCGACGTCCGCGAGGACGACGTGTCCATGGGCCACGAGGCAACCGTCTCCAAGGTCTCCGAGGACCAGCTCTTCTACCTGATGAGCCGTGGTCTCTCCGAGTTCGAGGCGATGGCGATGATCGTGCGCGGCTTCGTCGAGCCCATCGCGAAGGAGCTGCCCATGGAGTACGCCCTTGAGCTCAACCGGCTGATCGAGCTCCAGATGGAAGGCGCGGTCGGCTAAGCGACCGCCGTCTCCGTCACGTCACTTACGCAGGAAGAGAGCAGACCGACAGCCATGGCTGAGGCTCAGAACATCCCGGTGGGGTCCACCACCGCCGGCTCGATCGCGGTGGCCGCCGAGTCGACCGTCGCCACGCGCATGAGCGCGCCCCCCTCCTTCGACGTGCGGGACTTCCCCGTCCCGCACGGACGCGAGGAGGAGTGGCGGTTCACCCCGCTGGAGCGCCTGCGCGGGCTGCACGACGGCACCGCGGTCGCCACCGGCGACGGTGTGAAGGTCGACGTGCAGGCCCCCGAGGGCGTCACCGTCGAGGCCGTCGGCCGTGACGACGCCCGGATCGGCAAGGCCGGTACCCCCGTGGACCGGGTCGCCGCCCAGGCGTACTCCTCGTTCGAGAAGGCCGGCGTGATCACCGTCCCCAAGGAGACGGTCCTCACCGAGCCGATCCGGATCGCCGTGCACGGCGAGGGCGGCACCGCCTTCGCCCACCAGGTCATCGAGCTGGGCGCCTTCGCCGAGGCCGTCGTCGTCATCGACCACACCGGTGACGCGGTCCTCGCGGTCAACGTCGACTATGTCCTCGGCGACGGCGCCAAGCTGACCGTCGTCTCCGTCCAGGACTGGGACGACAAGGCCGTGCACATGGCCCAGCACAACGCGCTGATCGGCCGGGACGCGTCCTTCAAGTCGGTCGTCGTCACCTTCGGCGGCGATGTCGTACGGCTGCACCCGCGCGTGTCCTACGCCGGCACCGGCGGCGAGGCCGAGCTGTTCGGGCTCTACTTCACCGACAAGGGCCAGCACCAGGAGCACCGCCTCCTGGTCGACCACAACACCCCGCACTGCAAGTCCAACGTCGTCTACAAGGGCGCGCTCCAGGGCGACGACGCACACGCGGTGTGGATCGGTGACGTGCTCATCGAGGCCAAGGCCGAGGGCACCGACACCTACGAGATGAACCGCAACCTCGTCCTCACCGACGGCGCCCGGGTCGACTCCGTGCCGAACCTGGAGATCGAGACCGGCGAGATCGTCGGCGCCGGCCACGCGAGTGCGACCGGCCGCTTCGACGACGAGCAGCTCTTCTACCTGATGGCCCGCGGCATCCCGGCCGACGAGGCCCGCCGCCTGGTGGTCCGCGGCTTCTTCGCGGAGCTGGTCCAGCAGATCGGCGTCGCCGACATCGAAGAGCGCCTTCTCGTGAAGATCGACGAGGAGCTGGAGGCCACCGTCTGATGGCCTACGTACGCGCCTGCGGGCTGAGCGAGCTGGACGAGGACACCCCGAAGCGGGTGGAACTCGACGGCACGCCGGTCTCGGTCGTGAAGACCGAGGGCGAGGTGTTCGCGATCAACGACATCTGCTCGCACGCCAACGTCTCGCTCTCCGAGGGCGAGGTGGAGGACTGCCAGATCGAGTGCTGGCTGCACGGCTCCGCCTTCGACCTCCGCACCGGCAAGCCGTCCGGCCTTCCCGCGACGCGCCCCGTCCCCGTATACCCCGTAAAGATCGAAGGGGACGACGTGCTCGTCTCCCTCACCCAGGAGTCCTGAGGCACCCATGGCAACGCTTGAAATCCGAGACCTGCACGTCACCGTCGAGGCCGACAACGCCACGAAGGAGATCCTCAAGGGCGTCGACCTCACCGTGAAGCAGGGCGAGACGCACGCCATCATGGGCCCCAACGGCTCCGGCAAGTCGACCCTCGCCTACTCCCTCGCGGGTCACCCCAAGTACACGATCACCGGCGGCACCGTGCTGCTCGACGGTGAGGACGTCCTGGAGATGGAGGTCGACGAGCGCGCGCGAGCCGGTCTCTTCCTGGCGATGCAGTACCCGGTCGAGGTCCCGGGTGTCTCCGTGTCGAACTTCCTGCGCACCTCCGCCACCGCCATCCGCGGCGAGGCCCCCAAGCTGCGCACCTGGGTGAAGGAGGTCAAGGAGGCCATGGAGCGCCTCAACATGGACCCCTCCTTCGCCGAGCGCAACGTCAACGAGGGCTTCTCCGGCGGTGAGAAGAAGCGCCACGAGATCCTCCAGCTCGAACTGCTCAAGCCGAAGATCGCGATCCTCGACGAGACGGACTCCGGTCTGGACGTCGACGCCCTTCGCATCGTGTCCGAGGGCGTCAACCGCGTCCGTGACACCGGCGAGGTCGGCACCCTGCTGATCACGCACTACACGCGCATCCTGCGCTACATCAAGCCCGACCACGTGCACGTGTTCGCCAACGGCAAGATCGTCGAGTCGGGTGGCCCCGAGCTCGCCGACAAGCTGGAGGCCGAGGGCTACGAGGCTTACACGAAGGGTGGCGCATCCGAGTGACACAGCTGCCGGGCCTCCTCACTGAGTCCAATCTTCTTGGCGAGGCGATCCGCAAGGACTTCCCGATCCTGGACCGCCTGGTCCACGACGACCGGAAGCTCGTCTACCTGGACAACGCGGCGACCTCGCAGAAGCCGCGCCAGGTGCTGGACGCCCTGAGCGAGTACTACGAGCGCTACAACGCCAACGTCCACCGCGGTGTGCATGTGCTCGCCGAGGAGGCGACGGCGCTGTACGAGGGCGCGCGTGACAAGGTCGCGTCGTTCATCAACGCGCCCTCGCGCGACGAGGTGATCTTCACCAAGAACGCCTCCGAGTCGCTCAACCTCGTCGCGAACATGCTGGGCTGGGCCGACGAGCCCTACCGCGTGGACAACGAGACCGAGATCGTCATCACGGAGATGGAGCACCACTCCAACATCGTGCCGTGGCAGCTGCTCTCGCAGCGCACGGGCGCGAAGCTGAAGTGGTTCGGCCTGACCGACGACGGCCGGCTCGACCTGTCCAACATCGAGGAGGTCATCACCGAGAAGACGAAGATCGTCTCCTTCGTGCTGGTGTCCAACATCCTCGGTACGGTCAACCCGGTCGAGGCGATAGTGCGCCGGGCGCAGGAGGTCGGTGCCCTGGTCTGCATCGACGCCTCGCAGGCCGCGCCGCACATGCCGCTGGACGTACAGGCCCTCCAGGCCGACTTCGTGGCCTTCACCGGTCACAAGATGTGCGGCCCGACGGGGATCGGCGTGCTGTGGGGCCGGCAGGAACTCCTGGAGGACCTGCCCCCGTTCCTCGGCGGCGGCGAGATGATCGAGACCGTGTCGATGCACTCGTCGACGTACGCGCCGGCACCGCACAAGTTCGAGGCGGGCACCCCGCCGATCGCGCAGGCCGTGGGCCTGGGCGCGGCGATCGACTACCTCGACGCGATCGGCATGGACAAGATCCTCGCCCATGAGCACGCGCTGACCGAGTACGCGGTGAAGCGCCTCGCGGACGTCCCCGACCTCAGGATCATCGGCCCGACCACGGCCGAGGACCGGGGCGCGGCGATCTCCTTCACGCTCGGCGACATCCACCCGCACGACGTGGGCCAGGTCCTCGACGAGCAGGGCATCGCGGTCCGGGTCGGCCACCACTGCGCGCGGCCGGTCTGCCTGCGGTACGGAATTCCCGCGACCACGCGAGCGTCGTTCTATCTGTACTCCACGCCGGCCGAGATCGACGCACTGGTCGACGGCCTGGAGCACGTACGGAACTTCTTCGGCTGAAGGGCGTGCTGAATCCGTGAAGCTGGACTCGATGTACCAGGAAGTCATCCTGGACCACTACAAGCACCCGCACGGACGTGGTCTGCGGGACGGTGACGCCGAGGTGCACCATGTGAACCCCACGTGCGGCGACGAGATCACCCTCCGTGTGAAGTACGACGGCACGCGGATCGAGGACGTCTCGTACGAGGGCCAGGGCTGCTCGATCAGCCAGGCCAGCGCGTCCGTCCTGAACGACCTGCTGGTCGGCAAGGACCTGTCCGAGGCGCAGAAGATCCAGGAGACCTTCCTGGAGCTGATGCAGTCCAAGGGGAAGCTCGAGCCCGACGACGCGATGGAGGAGGTGCTGGAGGACGCGGTCGCGTTCGCCGGTGTCTCCAAGTACCCGGCCCGGGTCAAGTGCGCCCTGCTGAGCTGGATGGCCTGGAAGGACGCCACTTCCCAGGCCCTCGAAAGGAAGACGGCATGAGCGAGACCGTTGAGATGAAGCCGGCCTCGGAGGAAGAGGTCCGCGAGGCGCTGTACGACGTCGTCGACCCCGAGTTGGGCATCGACGTCGTCAACCTCGGCCTGATCTACGGCATCCACATCGACGACGCGAACATCGCGACCCTCGACATGACCCTGACCTCGGCGGCCTGTCCGCTGACGGACGTCATCGAGGACCAGGCCAAGTCCGCCACGGACGGCCTCGTCAGCGAACTCCGCATCAACTGGGTGTGGATGCCGCCGTGGGGCCCGGACAAGATCACGGACGACGGGCGGGAGCAGCTTCGGGCGCTGGGGTTCAACGTCTGAGGTTCTCCGGCTGGGCTTCCCCGGCTACGACAAAGCGGCGGCACCTTCGGGTGCCGCCGCTTCCGTGTGCTCACGTGCTGCTCAGGCCAGCCCGTCCACCAGCCGGAACGACGAGTCCTGGAGGTACAGGGAGCTGTACTCGAAGCGTTCCAGGCGGACCACGAAGTTCTTGTGGCGGAGGAAGTAGCCGGGGTAGTTGACCGACTCCAGCATCTTCGCGCCGGAGTAGTACGAGGAGTCACGGGGGCAGAAGGTGGCGTCCTGCTTGAAGAGGGACGAACCGTCGTTGCGGTCGGCCCTCAGCACGAAGTTGCGGTGACGCAGGTACTTGCCGTCGTGGGTGGTGAAGGAGTAACAGGAGCTGTTGGCGAGGCCCTTGACCTGCTTGAAGGTGGAGTCCTCGCGGGATTCCGAGCCGCGGACCGGGTCCAGGGCCACATAGCCGTCGTTCACGTGCCAGTAGCGGTCGGGGTAGTTGACCGAACGGACGGAGCGGTAGGTCGCGGAGGGTTTCGGCTTCGGCTTCGGCGAAGTGCCCTTGGTCGGGGTCGATCTGGGCGGTTTCGGACTGGCCGTGACCCTGGCGGTCGGGGTGGAGCCCTGCTGTCGGGGCGCCCCGGCGGTGGGAGAGACCGGCGACAGACCGCTCTCGCCCTCCGGGGGGAGGGTCGTCGCGGGTTGTGAGGAGAAGGAGATCAGGCCGGAGCCTTCGTCCTTGGCGGTTTTTGATGGTGCGTCAACTTCGTTGTCCGTAGCGGCTATCGCCGCCACACAGGCGATGATCGTGGCCACCGCCAGCACTCCGGCGAGATAGAGCCGTCTCGTGCCGGGTGTGCGGGAGGTGTCCAACTTCCAGCCGTTCTCCCAGGGTCTGTCCTGGGGCGGCCGGGACTTGTCTTCGGGCATGCGCTGTTCCTCCGGCGCGGCGCGATGCGTGGCGCTGCTGTGGTGGCGCGGTATGTGAATGGTGAAACACTAGTGGTTCCGGAGGGAACAGTAGTGGTTACCGGGGGTTGTGAGCAGCCCTTTGAACCGGCCGGTTTCCACATTCCATGCTCAGCGGGCTCCTGGCTGGCCCCCATTTGGCGACGGCGGCGTGGTCCTGCGGCCAGCTCTGCACCCGCTTGTCGCATACGGCCGGAATCACCTCGGCGCCGGAGAATCGGCTCCATGAACTGGGCCTGGACGTCGGTACCGTAGCGCGGCGCACCGAGGGCCTGGTCGTCGGCCCGAGCCCCGACTGCGGGAGTGGTGCGCCTACTTGGGCGAGGAGTGCGCGCCCGAAATGACCGAGCCGCGCCGGCAGGCCGGGGTGGCCGTCCCCGCCCGCAAGACCTGGCACCGGCGGATCCGCGGCGCCCTCGACGCCTGGTGCGCGGGGAGTCGGCGGCAGTGGCTGACGCTCGATCGGATACCGGGCCGGTGGCCGCGGAACGGTCCTTCGGTGCGTCCGAGTTCAGGGCGTGAGGCGGTCCGGCGCAGGGGCGGCGCCTTCGGGTCCGGCGTTGTGTACGCTCGTACACATGGGATACCTGCTGCTCGCCGGAGCCATCGCCGCCGAGGTCGGGGCGACCACGGCCATGAAGTACACCGAGGGCTTCAGCCGGCTCGGACCCTCGGTGCTGACCGTGCTCGGGTACGTCCTGTCCTTCGCGCTGCTCGCGCAGACCCTGAAGACGGTGTCGGTCGGTACGGCGTACGCGATCTGGGCCGGGGTGGGCACCGCGACCATCGCCGGGATCGGGATGCTCTTCCTCGGGGAGGGGATGACGCTCACCAAGGCCGCCGGGATCGCGCTGATCATCGTCGGGGTCGTGGTGCTGAACCTGGGCGGGGCGCACTGATGGCCCGGCGGCACGACCCCGAGCGCCGGCAGCGGATCATCGACGCGGCGATCCGGGTCGTGGGGGAGAAGGGGCTCGCGGGGCTGAGCCACCGCAGTGCCGCCGCCGAGGCCGACGTACCGCTCGGCTCGACGACGTACCACTTCAAGAGCCTCGACGAACTGATGGTCGCGGCCCTGCGGCAGGCGAACGAGGGGTTCGCCAAGGTGGTCGCCGCGCACGGCGCCCTGGACGACCCCGGGGGCGACCTCGCGGCCGACCTCGCCCGGGTCCTCGGCGAGTGGCTGGGCGGCGACCGCACCGGCGTGGAGCTGGAGTACGAGCTCTACCTCGCCGCCCTGCGCCGCCCCGCCCTCCGTCCCGTCGTCGCCGAATGGGCCGACGACCTCGCCGCCCGCCTCGCCCACCGCACGGACCCGGTCACGGCACGGGCGCTGGTCGCGCTGACGGACGGCATCTGCCTCCAGGTGCTGCTGACGGGGGTGGCGTACGACGAGGGGTACGCGCGGGAGATGCTGGCGCGGGTGATCAAGTGACCGGGTGAGGGTGGGGCGTGGGTCTGTCCTCGCGGATGGCCGCGCCGTGTTCCTGTGGTCGGGCGATGGCGGCGGGCGTTTGTCTGTCCGTGCGGCTGGGCCCTGTGACTTCCTCTGATGGGGCGACGGTGGCGGGTGGCTGTCCGCGTGTGCGGTTGGCCTCCGCAGTTTCCCCCTGGTCGGACGACAGTGCCGGGCGCTTGCCTGTCTGTGCGGCTGGGGCCTGCCACTTGTTCTGGTCGGGCGATGGTGGGGGCGTCTGCCTGTTCGTGCGGGTGGCCTCCGCCGTGTTCCTCTGGTGGGCGGCGGTGCCGGGTGTCTGCCTGTTCGTGCGGGTGGCCTCCGCCGTGTTCCCCTGGTCGGGCGACAGCGCCGGGTGTCTGCCCGTTCGTGCGGCTGGGCCCTGCCGCCTTCTCTGATCAGACGGCGGCGAGGGGCGTCGGCCCCTCCCCGTGGATGGACGCCGCCCCCCTTCTCGCCGTACCGCCCGCCCCCTGAGACACCCCCCTCGCGGGTTCGCCTCCCCGGCCTTCCGACGGTTAGGTTGCCCTTATGACCGACACGACTGCTTCGCGTCCCACCGGCGCCATCGCCGCAGGCCTCGCCACCGTCGCCGCCGACGGCACTGTTCTCGACACCTGGTTCCCCGCCCCCGAGCTCTCCGCCGAACCCGGGCCCGCCGGGAGTGAGCGGCTGTCCGCCGAGCGGGCCGTGGAGCTGCTCGGGGAAGGCGCCGCGAAGGCGATCGGGCCGGACGCCCGCCGGGGCGTCGAGGTGATCGCGGTCCGTACGGTCATCGCGTCCCTCGACGAGAAGCCGATCGACGCGCACGACGTCTATCTCCGCCTCCACCTCCTCTCGCACCGCCTGGTCAAGCCCCACGGCCTCAGCCTGGAGGGCCAGTTCGGCTTCCTCGCCAACGTCGCGTGGACCTCGCTCGGCCCGGTCGCCGTCGACGACGTCGAGAAGGTGCGCCTCAACGCCCGCGCCGAGGGCCTGCACCTCGCCGTGACGAGCATCGACAAGTTCCCGCGCATGACGGACTACGTGGCCCCCAAGGGCGTCCGGATCGCCGACGCCGACCGGGTCCGCCTGGGCGCGCACCTCGCCGAGGGCACCACAGTCATGCACGAGGGCTTCGTGAACTTCAACGCGGGCACCCTCGGCACCTCCATGGTCGAGGGCCGTATCTCCGCCGGTGTCGTGGTCGGCGACGGCTCGGACATCGGCGGTGGCGCCTCCACCATGGGCACCCTCTCCGGCGGCGGCAACGTCATCATCACCATCGGCGAGCGCTGCCTGATCGGCGCCGAGGCCGGCGTGGGCATCGCGCTCGGCGACGAGTGCGTCGTGGAGGCCGGTCTGTACATCACCGCCGGCACCCGGGTCACCATGCCCGACGGCCAGATCGTCAAGGCCCGCGAACTCTCCGGCGCCTCCCACATCCTCTTCCGCCGCAACTCCGTCACCGGCACGGTCGAGGCCCGCCCGAACAACGCGGTCTGGGGCGGTCTCAACGAGGTGCTGCACAGCCACAACTGAGTCCCCGAAGATCACTTACGGGTTGCTCAGCGTGACCTCAGCGTCGTTTCGGCAGATGAACGGGTGGACGCAGAGTCCGATCAGACGCCGAAACGACGAACGAGGGGTCGAGCGATGAGGAATGCACGGACGAGGGCCGTGGCGGGTGGGCTGACCGCGCTGGCCGTGACGTGTCTGCTGCCCGCCGCGAGCGCGCACGCCGACGAGACCAACACCGCCTCGCACAACGGCCCCCGGGTCGGCCTGGTCAACATCGGCCAGGTGGACGATCCGATGGAGGACGTACTGGAGCACCTGCTGCTGATCGGCGACGGGTACTCCTGGAACTGAACCGCGTCACGAGAAGTCGCCGCAGCGGACCGCGATCCGCCGCGGCGACTTTTTTCCGTACCGGTGGCATAGCGGCCGCCCGCTCCACGCGTCACAAGGGGCGGAGGGACGGCACACAGGTGCCGCCGGGGAAGAGAAGGTGACGATGAATGCCGAAGGGCTGGAGAGTTTCCGGGACTTCGTTGACAGCAGGTCGGCCGCCCTGCTGAGAACCGCCGTGCTGCTCTGCGGGGGAGACCGGCACGCGGGCGAGGATCTGCTGCAGAACGCGTTGGTCAAGGCCGCAGGACGATGGCAGCGGATCGACGAGCCCGAGGCCTATGTACGGCGCATCCTCTACCGCCAACAGGTCAGCCGCTGGCGGCTGAAGTGGCCCAGGCGGGAGGTCAGCGTCGCCGAGCCGCCCGAACCGCCCGGCACCGGTGACCCCGGCCCCGACCCGGCCGCCGCCACCGAACTGCGCCTCGTGATGCGCCAGGCCCTGTCCCGGCTCACCGCCCGCCAGCGGACCGTGCTGGTGCTGCGCTACTTCGAGGATCTGCCCGAGGCCGACGTGGCCCGGCTGCTCGGCTGCTCCGTCGGCACCGTACGGTCCACCACCCACCGCTCGCTGGCCCGGCTGCGTGACCTCGCGCCCGAACTGACCGCCCTCGGGCCTGCCGAGGCCGAGCGGTTCGACTCCCGTGACCACTCGCCCGTGGAGGTGCGGCCGTGAACGTCGACCAACTGCTGCGGGACACCCTGCGCGAGCAGGCCGCCGAACAGCCCCCGGCGGCAGCGGGGTTCACCGATCGGGTGCTCGCCGTCCGGCGCCGCCGCCGTACCCGGAGGATCGCGACCGCCGCCGTGGCCGCCGTGGTCGCCGTCGCCGTCGGGGTGGGGGTGCCGCTGCTGGACTCCGGCAAGCAGGACGTCCGTCCCTCGGGCGGCGGCGGTGACGTGGTGCGGGACAAGGAGCGGCAGGCGCACCCCGACCAGTCGCCGCCGCGCGACGAGATCTCCGCCGGAGGCACGACCCTGGCCGGGTACTTCATCCCGGAGACGGTCGTGAAGACCCCGACCAGCGCCGTCTACGAGCGCACCTACCACCTGCTGAACCCGCGGACCGGCAAGTACGCCGAGGCCGCGGACTGGTCCTGGGTCGCCGTCGCCCCCGGCGTGAAGACCGCCGCCGTCCTCGAACGGGACCTGCCCGTCTCACGGATCGGCCTGCTCGACCTGACCACCGGCAAGGTCCGGCGGTGGATCCAGGTCGACCACGAGGTCGCCGGGCTCACCTTCTCCCGCGACGGCCGCAAGCTGGTCGCGACGACGTACAGCGACAACCCAGATCTGCGGGAGAAGCCGACGGGCTCCACCGAGTGGGGCCAGCCCATGAAGTTCAGCCGCACCGGCTTCTTCGTCCTGGACGTGGCCTCCGGGGCCGGCGCCTGGACCGAGGTCAAGGCCGGGGGCGGCCCCGGCGACCTCGCGGGCGGCACCTTCATGAACACCCGCCAGGACTTCGCCCTGACCGACGACGGCCGGTACGTCTGGGAGGGCAGCCCCATGGAGCCCGGCTACGTGTTCTACGACCTCACAGGCAAGAAGGTCCCCGTGCCGGACGGCGAGAAGTACCTCTCGTGGTTCGTCGCCGCCGGCAAGTCCCCGGACGGCAAGCTCGTCGCCGGTGAGTTCGCGGGCAAGAAGTGGAAGACGTCCTCGTGGCTCGTCGACGCCGGGACCGGTGACAAGACCGAGGTGCGCGGCCAGCAGTTGCTCGCCTGGGTGGGCAACAGCCGGCTCATCGCCTGGGACATCGGCGAGAACGACAAGAACGAGTTCCATCAGCGGCTCGTGCTGGTCACCGTCGGCAGCGACAAGGAGGTCCCGCTCAGCGGCTTCCGCGAGGGCAAGGACGGGGACGCCGGGCGCTGGGAACCGCTGTTCGCCCAGCCCTGATCAGGCGGCCACGAGCCGTTCGTACGCCGCCAGCAGCCCGTCGGTCGCCTCCCGGCCGGCGGGCCGCAGCGGGGCGCGGACCGGGCCCGTGGGCAGACCGAGCGCGTCGAGAAGGGCCTTGGCGGTGACCGTGCCGGGCAGTCCCGACGCCATCATCAACTCGATGAGCTCGGTGGCGCGTTGCTGGAGGCGGGCGGCCGCAGGGGAGTCGCCCGCCTCGAACGCGTCCAGTACGGCCCGGAGTTGACCCGGGACCACGTTGGCCACGGTACTGACGTACCCGGTCCCGCCCACCGCGTACAGGGCGAGGATGTGCTCGTCGCAGCCCGCGTAGTACGCCAACTCCGTGCGGTGCAGGATCTTCTGGACGCCGAGGAAGTCGTAGGAGCAGTCCTTGACGGCGACGATCCGGGGGTGCTCGGCGAGTCGCAGCATGGTCTCCGGTTCGACGCGGGTGCCGGTGCGGCCCGGGATGTCGTAGAGCATGACCGGCAGTCCGGAGGCGTCCGCGACCTCCCGGAAGTGCGCCTCCACCGCGTCCTGCGGGGGCCTGCTGTAGTACGGGGTCACCACCAACACACCGTCCGCGCCCGCCTTTTCGGCCGCCAGAGCCAGTTCGACGGTGTGCCGGGTGTCGGAGGTGCCCACCCCCGCGACGACCGACGCCCGCTCGCCGACCGCCTCGCGCACCGCCGTCACCAGTGCCGCCTTCTCCGCGTCCGTGGTGGTCGGCGACTCGCCCGTCGTGCCGGACAGGACGAGCCCGTCGCAGCCGTGGGCCACCAGCCGCTCGGCGAGCCGCTGCGCGCCGTCGAGATCGAGCGCGCCCGCCTCGGTGAAGGGGGTGATCATGGCGCAGAGGGCGCGGCCGAAGGGGGTCGTGGTCGTCATGGGGGTAGTCTCGACACCTCGATGGTGAAGCTCCACTTAATTCTGCTACGGGGTATCGCTAAGCAAGGCTTCAGGGTGGTGTCGTAGGCCCTATGTCCATTACGGCCCCCATGGGTCACCATGGCCAGAGGTCATGGACCAGGTTGATGGACCCCTGTGCGTGGGAGGCGTCATGAAGCTCGGCAAGGCACTGGCCACCGGAGTCGCCGAGGAGTGGCCGCAGATCGAGGACGCGGAGCTCGAACTCCCGGAGGAGACCCCGGAGTTGCAGGTCCCCGAAGAGGTTCCGGCGGCGCGATGAGGCTGCGGCTTCCGGAGGAACGCCCGACGGAGCCGCCGACCGGATACAAGATCGCCCACCCGGTGCTGTCCCAGGACGGCACCCGGGCCGGGTTCACCGGTGTGTCGCTCGGCGGCGCGCTGCCGTACGGAGTCCTGGCCGACGCCTCCTGCGTCTACGGCCTGCGGCACCGGGCGCCGAACCGCCGCTGCGACTGCGGCTTCCACTGCGTGCACGACCGGCAGGCCGCCGAGGCACTGCTGTGCACCGCCGAGCACCGCACGGCCGTCCTCCTCGACGTCCTGGTCCTCGGCCGTTACCTCCGCTTCGAACTCGGCTTCCGCTACGCCCGTCAGCGGGTGCGTACGGCCACCGTCGGACCCTGCGCCTGCGGCGCGGTCGCGGCGGCGCTCGCCGACGCCGGCTGGGGCAGGCCCGGCTGGCGGGCGCTGGCCCCGTCGTGCTCGGGCTGCCTGCGCGGGCGTACGTCCGTCTCGCTCGCCGGGTTCGCGCGGCTGGGCGGGGAGGGGCTGCGGGTGGTGGCGGGGACGGGGGCGGGGCGTGCGGGTGGACTTCTGGACGGACCTCTTGCGGGGCCGCCCGTGGGTCCGCTCTCGGGGGCTTCCGTCGCCGGGTCCTTCGCTGAGCCCCAGGGCGGATCCCATGGTGGTTCCCATGGTGGGCCTCGTGATGTGCCCGAGGGGCTCGGGGTGCCCGAACTCGCCGCCGAGGCGGCGCTGTTGCAGGCCCGGCTCGACTGGTTCCAGAGCCAGCTGGCCCGGCTCGGGGGCGGTGGGCCGGAGGGGTCCTCGCAGGGGTAGCGGGGACCGGGCCGGGTACCCGGGTGTTCCGACCGAGAGGAGGCGGAGCACCGTGACCGGAACCACGGCCCCCAGGCCGGCGCACGACGAACAGCACTCGGTGGGCGAACTCGTCGGACAGGCCACCGAACAGGTCTCCCTGCTGGTACGGCAGGAAGTCGCCCTCGCGAAGGAGGAGTTGGCCGCGAAGGGGCGGCGCGCCGGACGCGGTGGCGGACTGCTCGGTGCCGCGGGCGCCTTCGCCTACGCCGGACTGCTCGCCCTCGCCGGAACGGGCACCGCGGCCCTCTCCCTGGTACTGCCGGTCTGGGCCTCGGCGCTGATCGTGACGGCCGTGCTGTTCGTGATCGCGGCCGTGCTCGCCGCGACCGGCCGCGCCCAGCTGCGCCACGCCGCACCCCCCACGCCCGAGGAGGCCCTCGCCGGTGTGAAGGCGGACGTCGAGGAGATCAAGGAAAGGGCGCACCGATGACGGACAGGACGAGCGGCGACCACGCCCCCGCGGGGGCCGAGGGCCCCGAGGAGCTGCGACGGCAGATCGAGCGGACCCGCAGTGAACTCGGCGACACGGTAGAGGAGTTGGCAGGAAAGATGGACGTGAAGGGCCGCGCGCGAGCCCGTGCGGCGGATCTCAGGGACAAGGCCGGCGCGATGACCGTACAGCTGCGCAGCACCGCCGCGCAGGCCGGTCACACCGTCCACGACAGGGCCACCCAGGCGGGCCACAAGGTGCACGACACGGCGACCCGCACCGGACACCGGGTCCACGACCGCACACTGCGCGCCGGCCACCTCACCCAGGACAAGGCGGCCGAGACGGGACACGCCCTGGAGCGAAGGGCGGAACGCAGCGTGCCACTGCCGGCCCGGCCACTGGTCATGGCGGCGGTACGGCATCGGCGGCCGGTGCTGATCGTCGGTGCGGCGGTGGCTGCGGTGGTCGTGGTTTCTTGGCGGTATCCGAGGAAGTGAGCGGGGGAGCGGATCAGCCGAAGGCGCTGACGGAGAGGTCGGCCGACGGGACCCGCAGGTGCGGACGACTGCCGCGATTGATCATCACGTAGCAGCCGTACAGGCCCTTGGCGAGTTCCCCGCCGTTCATCGCTCGTAGCTCCGGGCCGCCGTCCTGGCCGCCGTCCGGGACGAAGCGGGTGCCGGTGTAGACGTCCAGGACGCGTTCGCCGTCGACGTCCTGACGGAACAGGAGCCTGCCGTCCGCCTCGACGGAGACCAGCAGGGTGGCTTCGCGGAAGGCGTCCAGGAATCCCTCGGCGGTGCCGTGGCGCGTCCAGACCCCCTGCAGCGTGCGCTCCACCTCGTTCTCGGGAGCGTGCCAGCGCAGGGCGGTGAGGCTGGGTTCGTAGCCGGGGTTCACATAGAACTCCTCGCCGATCTCACCGTTCTCGTCGATCCGCCAGCAGCCCAGCTTCGCGTGCTCCGGGACCTCGCCGTGGGGGGCGTGGGCGGGGTCGATGGCGTACAGCAGCATGCCGGGCTGGCGCCGTGCGGAGCGTCGCATGCCCTCGGTCACCTCGGGGCGGCCGATCCTGGGCCCGTGGAGGGCGATCTCGGGATACACGTGCGCCTTCAGATCACGCGGCCGCAGATCCCATTTGCCGTCGCCGACGATCTCCTCCTGGAGGGCTGCCAGGCTGGGGGCCTCCCGCCAGGGGCCGGTCAGCGCCCGCCCGGGGAACGGGAAGCCACCCTTCTGCGTCATCTCGGTCAGCGCCTGGCCGGGAGTCAGGCCGCGTTGCTTCGCGGATCGCCGCAGGTCTCTCCAGTAGCCGCTGCTGTTGCTGGCCTCGTGGCCCAGTTCCTCGCGCACGACGAAGCCGACGGCCCCCTCCGGGTCCGAGGCGAACAGGGCCCCGAGAACCCCCTCCATGTTGACCACGACCACGTACCGGACAGGCCCCTTCGGCTTCAGCAGATAGTCGTCCGGGCCGCCGACCAGCCGGCCTCGCAGGTCGTCCGCCAGCCGGGAGAAGGGCCTCTCGTCGGAGTGCTCGCTCATCGATGGATCTTTCCGTAGATCTGCCACTTGCCACCAGCGTCCTTGAACGCCTGAGTGATCGTGAACTCGTTGCCGCGGCCGAGCAGCAGTTCCCGCTCCGCGTCGCCGTAGCGGCTCACCTTCTCCATCCACAGACCCGGGGTCCCCTCGGGCACCCGGAGATGGAGAACGGCCTCCTTGTTGCCGAACACGGCGTCGCCCAGCGAGGTGGACATGTATGCCTCGTCCCTGACCACCTTTCCGACCATGTCCGAGGGGGCGCTGATGTCCAACTCCTTCAAATAGTGTTCCAGGCCTGTACCCCGACGCACGACGACGTCCTCGGGAACCGGGTTGCCGGCGAGCGCCTTGTCGAGATGCTCGACCTGCCGGCGTACCTCCGGCGTGTCGTAGTAGCCGTTGTCCACGTCCCGCAGATACCCGTTGACCCGCTGGTACTCGTTGCCGGTGTATCTCTGCAGCGCTTCCCGCTGGTCGACCGGCAGATTGTCCGCGTAGTCGTTCCAGTGCTCGGCGCCGTACCGGGTCGCGCCCACGTTGCTGCGGAACGTGACCGCGCCTTCGGAAATCTCGGCCGTCGCCGACCGGTGTCTGTCGGCGTCCGGGAGTGTGTCCCAGTCGGGGGCGGTGTCTCGGGCAGTGGTCTCCGGGGCCGGTGACGCCTCCGCGGGTGCGTCGACTCCCCATTTGCCACGGGCGGTGTCTTCGGCGACATGGTCGGTGGGCTTGAAGGACATCCAGCTGTCCGGTGGGGGGCCACCCTTCGACGCGGCCTTGGCGGTCGCCTCACCCCCGCCCTCGGCCGCCGATCCCACGACCTCACGGGTACTCCGCTCCGCCGCCGTCTCCACGCTCTCCTTCGCTACGGCGGTCATGGTGCGGCGGGTCGTGCCCAGGCCGGTTGCCGCGCCACCCGTGACCACGTCGCTCGCGAGGTCGAAGACGAGCGTGCCCAGCGCCTCGGACGGGTCGCTGGACCAGCCGGAGCCGGCCAGTGACTTGGCGGTGCGCACCGGATGGTTGGCGGCGGTGAGCAGGCCCATGCCGGTGATGGTGACGTTCCGCAGGTACTGCGCGGGGTGGGTGAGGTTGTACGGGTTCGTCGGGTCGACCGTCCGCACCATGCGGATCAGCCCCGTACCGCCCTTCACGAAGCCGCCGACGAAGTGCTCCAGCTCCATGTTGCCGGCCGCGAAGCCGTCCGACACGCCCGCCTCGAACCTGGCCCAGGTACCGGGCCCGGCCGGCGCCGCGCCGTAAGCGGCGGTCACCTTGGCGGTGGCCGCCTCGGCGGCGGAGTCCCGCTCCCGGCGGGCATGCCTCAGGATCTCCTGGGCCCCCTCGCGACCGGCCGTGCCCGGGTCCGCGAAGTCTCCCGGGTCGGTGGGGGGCGCGGTGTCCGGGCCCGACGGGGAGCCGAAGGACAGCGCGGTCCGGTAGTCCCACACCCGCTGGTCGTACTCCTGCCGGGCCGCCGAACTCTTCGCCTCCGCCGTCCGCCACTGCTCGATCGCCTCGGCCGCCCGCTCGCGCGCCCATGAGACCGTGTCCCGGTACGACGCCAGCGCATCCGCAGCGGCCGTACAGGCGTCGGCGGCGCTCAGCCACCGCTTGGGGTGGGTGGTGAAGGACTCCTGGAACGACTCCGCCGCGGTGCCGGTCCAGTGGTTCGGGTCGAGCTTCCGCAGCGCCTGCCCGGTGTTTTCGAAGGCGGTGGCGAAGCCCCGCAGGTGCCGGACCGTGTCGTCGAGGTCCCCGGGCGAACCGTGGATCAGTTCACCCGGCTCATCACTCTCGCCCAGCTCCCGTTCGGACACCACGGCGCCGGTGAACCCGGTGACGTACTCGGCGCCGTCACGGACCTTCTCCCCGACGGACTTCAGCCCGACGGCGTCCAGCGTGCCGCCCACCACGTTCGCGGTCGCGTTGACGCCGTCGGCGATCCCCTGGTTGACGCCGTCGACCAGGTCCTGGAGATCGCCCATCAGGTGCCGTCTCCGCCCGCGGGCTCGTCGTCGCCCGCGCCGAGCGACTCCCGCACCACCTCGCCGCCGAGCTGTAGTTGGGCGCCGTACTGGCCGCTGGAGGTCAGGTCCTCCTGGGTGGACTGCCAGGTCTGCCCGATCCGCTCCGTCGCCTCGGCCGCCGACTGCTGGGAGAGGTCCGGTGTCCAGCCGTCCTTCACCGTGGACCCGATCCGGCTCCACGACATCTGCTCGGCGTCCTCGCCGGAGGCGGCCGGGTCGCCGTAGCCGGCCATCACGGAGTCCTTGACCACGCCGATCGCGTACTCCTCGGCCTCGTGGTAATAGCCGGCCGACAGGTCGAGTTTCTCCGCGAGTTCGTCGCCCTCGTGGACCAACGTCCGCACGCCCCACTCCCAGCGCTCCGCGAAGGTGCCGAAGGCGTCGGCCAACCCCGGGTGGCCCATCTGGAGCGGGGTCAGGCGCAGGCCGCCGAAGCCTCGCCCGACAGCGCCCGCGCCGACCGCGCCGACGTCCTGGAGTTCCTCGATCGCTCCGGTGATGCCCTTGGCCGCCTGCTTGAGGGCCTCGGGGTCCGCTCCGAAACCGCCGCTCACGCGTCCTCCGTGCCAAGGCCCCGGCTCACGAGATCCACCGCCACCGGCTCCGGCACGATCCCGGACAGCGGAGGCAGCAGGAGCGGCCGTACGCCTCCCACATCCACCGCCACTCCGGTGGGAGTCCGGGTCACGGCGACGGCGGCCGGTACGGCGATGTCGAGCAGCCGGGAGCCGAGCACCGTCCGGTAGCGGACGCGGCCGCTCTCCCAACCGGGCTCCGCGCCCTCCGTGACACGGGCGCGTGCGAAGCGTTCCAGTGCCCCGGTCGAAGTGAACGTGTACAGCCAGCGGACGTCGTCCGCTTCGCCGGAGCACATTTCGTCATCCGCGGTGAACGGCACATACAGCGCCGCCGCCCGGAAGGCGGTCAACAGCCGCTCTCCGTCGCCGTGACCGTCGTACAGGTCGCGGATCTCGGCGTCCAGACCCAGCCGTTCGACGCTACCCGCACCAGCTGCTGGGCCGCTCGCCGTATGCACGTTCAAGTGTTCGCTCCGTGACCGACATCGTGATGTGCGGAAGCACATCACAGTGGTTGTTCGTCGGTCCAACCGGCCTGACGGGCATGGCCGAAGTCACAGACGGCGAGGGAGCGTTGTCGAGGCCAGGCGTCACTTCCCCCGTGACGCTCGCAGTTTCGCCGGCCACTTCCTGGTGTCGCGGGGTTCCACGTACGGCTCCTCCGTCGGTTCGTGGTCGCCGGAGGTGATCGCTCGTTCGCGGGCCAGTTCGGCGTCGAACTCCAGGCCGAGGAGGATGGCGAGGTTGGTGAGCCAGAGCCAGACGAGGAAGACGATGGCGCCGGCGAGGGTGCCGTATGTCTTGTTGTAGGAGCCGAAGTTGGCGGCGTAGAGGGCGAAGGCGGCGGAGGCGGCGAGCCAGATGAGGGTGGCGAGGACGCTGCCGGGGGAGATCCAACGGAAGCCGCCGGCGCGGACGTTGGGGGCGGCCCAGTAGAGCAGGGCGATCATCAGGACGACCAGCAGGAGCAGCACCGGCCACTTGGCGATGCCCCAGACCGCGATCGCCACGTCGCCGACGCCGATCGTCCGGCCCGCCCGTTCGGCCAGCGGCCCCGTGAACACCACGATCAGCGCGCTCGCGGCCAGCATGAGCATCAGCGTCACGGTCAACGCCAGCCGCAGCGGCGTCAGCTTCCACACCGGGCGGCCCTCGGGGAGGTCGTACACCGCGTTGGACGTACGGATGAACGCGGCGACATAGCCGGACGCGGACCACAGCGCGGCGAGCAGTCCGACGACGGCCAGGACGCTGCCCGTGCCGCCGCTGTCGCCGAGTTGGACCACCGCGTCCCGCAGGATGTCGCGGGCCGGGCCCGGGGCGAGGTCGCCGATGTTGTCCAGGATCTTGTCGGTGGCGCGCTGTCCCACCACGCCCAGCAGGGAGACCATCACCAGCAGGGCGGGGAACAGCGACAGGACGCCGTAGTACGTCAACGCCGCCGCCCGGTCGGCGAGTTCGTCGTCCAGCAACTCCTTGGCCGTACGGCGCAGCACCGCCTTCCAGGACCGCGCGGGCAGCTCGGTGGGGCTGTTCGGCTCGTCTGCCGGCTGTTCGGCCTGCTCGTCCATGCGGAGGCGGGTCTCCCGAAACCGCCTTCCGAATCCCCTTCCGAACCGCCTTCCGCGCCGCCCACTTGACCTGAATCTTGGTTGAGGTTGAAGGCTGGCTCATGCACCCACCACGCGGTGCATCAACCGAACAGCTCCCCTAGGAGGCCGTCCCATGACCCGCCGTACCGACGCACACCCCGACCTCACCCGCCCCGAGATCGGCGCCTCCCTCTTCAGCACCTGGCGGGTGGGCAACCCGCTGCGGCAGCGGCAGACCGTGGAGGCCATCGCCGGTGCCTGGGAGCGCCGGCCGTGGCCCGCCGACGGTCTGCTCGGCTACCACGTCTACACCTCCCACGACACCTCCGGCCTCCTGCACTACTCGCAGTGGACCGACGAGCAGGCGTACGAGGCCTTCGCGCGGACCCGGCGACAGGAGCGGGTCGACGAGATCGACACCGCCGTACCGCACATCGAGCGGCTGGGGCTCGGCCGCTACCGGCACTACCGCAGCGTCCGCCGGGACGGTGACCAACGGGTCGCGGGGTGCGTCGTGATCGTCGACATCGAGTTCGAGGGACCCGACCCCGACCGGCAGCGCGCCTGGGTCGACGCCGTCCTCGAAGCGCTGGCCGACGAGCCGAACCCGCACCCCGGCGGCATCGGCGCCCACTTCCACCTCAGTCCCGACGGCACCCGCGTCCTCAACTACGCCGAGTGGGAGAGCGCCCACGCCCATCTGGAGGCCCTCGCCGCACCGGGCGACGGCATCGGCTCCGCCTCGGCCCAGTGGGAGCGCGTACAGACCTGGCCGGGGCTGAAGAGCAGCACGGTCAGCCGGTACGACCACGCCCTGGGACTCGTCCCCGAGTGATCGACCGAGCGAGTGATCGCCCGAGAGCGAGTGATCGCCTGAGCCCGCCGGGGCCTACACATCGCACAGCCACCCCCTCGCCCCCGACCGACAACTCGAACCGTCTGGACAAAAAAAGTTTTCGGTGAGACGGTGGACCCATGCTGGACGTCACCGTGATCGAGGACCCCGAGGCCGCAGCCGTCTCCCTGGACCCCATAAGGGCGAGGCTGCTGGCCGAACTGGCGGCCGGCCCCGCGTCGGCCGCCATGCTGGCAGGCAAGGTCGGGCTGCCCAGGCAGAAGGTGAACTACCACCTGAAGGCACTGGAGCGGCACGGCCTGGTCGAGCTGGCGGGGGAGCGCCGCAAAGGCAACGTCACCGAGCGGCTGATGCGGGCGACCGCGGCGTCGTACGTCATCTCGCCGCTGGCCCTCGCCGCCGTGCAGCCGGACCCGGACCGCTTCCGCGACCAGCTCTCCGCGCGCTGGCTGCTCGCGCTCGGCGCCCGACTGGTGCGGGACGTAGGCCAGTTGATCACCGGCG
This sequence comes from Streptomyces sp. SID13726, assembly GCF_010548375.1. Taxonomy (GTDB): domain Bacteria; phylum Actinomycetota; class Actinomycetes; order Streptomycetales; family Streptomycetaceae; genus Streptomyces. The sequence continues at coordinate 175,672 of NZ_JAAGLY010000007.1, read as the reverse complement.
CGACGAAGGCCAGGCAGAGGCTGGCCACCTACGCGCTGGACGGCGAGGTGCGCTTCGCCTCGGCCGCCGAACGGGCCGCGTTCATCCAGGAGTTGACGGCGGGGGTCACCGCGCTGATCCGCAAGTACGACGCCCCGGACACCGAGGGCGGCCGGGACCACCGGATCGTCGTGGCCGTCCACCCCACGCCGAAAGAGCCCCAACCCCCGACGGAACAGACCGAGTTGGAGTAGATCATGTCCAAAGAGTTCGAGATCGCCCGCGAGTTCGAGGTCGACGCCACGCCCAAGCAGGTGTGGGCGGCCGTCACCACCGGGACCGACGGCTATCTGTGGCCGATGGAGCCACCCGAGCCCCGGGCCGGCGGCGCGGGCCCCTTCGGATCGCTCGTCACCGCCTGGGACCCGCCGCACCGCTACACCAACCGTGTCGCGAACGTCGAGGGCATCGCCGAGCAGAGCCTCAACCAGCTCGACTACACCATCGAACCCCGCGACGAGGGCCGCCGGGCCTGGGTGCGCTACGTGCACAGCGGGATCTTCGTCGACGACTGGGACAACCAGTACGACGGCGCCGCCCGGCACACCGACTTCTATCTGCACACCCTGCGCGAATACCTGGCCCACTTCGCGCCGCGGCCGGCCGCCTTCGCCACCTTCGACGGACCCGAGGCGTCCAAGGCGCCGGACGCCCTCACCGCCGTAGGACAGGCACTCGGGGTCGGTGAGGACGTGGCCGCGGGCACCCGGCTGACGGTCCACGGGCCCGACACCTTCGACGCCGTGGTCGACTTCCGCAACCCGTACTTCATCGGACTGCGCACCGACCGGGGACTGACCCGGATCTTCGGGCGCAACCACTGGGGCCACCCGGTCGGCATCTCGCTGCACGACTTCGCCGCCGACTCCGACATCAAGGAGTGCGAGACGGAATGGCAGAACTGGCTGAACGGCGTGTTCAGCCAGTCCTGATCCCGCTGCCGCGAAGGGCTACGGCTGGAAGCGCAGCACCTGCGGGTCGTGGTCGCTGATCTGGTCGTTGAACTCCGAGTTGATGTGCACGCTGTCGTACTCGAAGTCGCAAGCGCGCCGGATCGACGGGCTGACCAGGATCTGGTCCAGGACCTGCTGGTTGCCCTGGTAGTCGTAGGTGTAACGCTCGCTCTTGGGCAGCGACTTGATCGCCGACCACAGCTCGCCGTGACCCTCCAGGATCTTCGCGGTGTCGGAGAACTCGAAATCGTTGATGTCGCCGAGGGCGATGACGTCCGCGTTCTTCTGGGTGTCGAGGATCGACTTCACGAAGGCGTTGACCAGGGTCGCCTGCTGGTGGCGCTGGGTCTCCGAGCTGCGCGGCACCGGCTGGGTCGCCGAGGTCAGACCGTAGTCGCCGCCCTTGGAGTTGAAGTGGTTGGCGATCACGAAGACCGTGTGGCCACGGAAGACGAACTCGCCGGCCAGCGGCTTGCGGCTGTTGGCCCAGGCGGTGTTCGTCGGGTCGATCCGGCCCGGGGAGGCCGTCAGGGCGGCCTTGCCGTGGGTCTTCGTCACGCCGACGGCCGTAGTGGCGTCGCCGCCCGCGCGGTCCGTGAAGGAGACCCGCTCCGGGTTGAAGAGGAACACCTGGCGGATGTTGCCGCCCGGCTCGCCGCCGTCGGTGTCGTTGGTCGGGTCGATCGAGCGCCAGTCGTACTTCGGGCCGCCCGCCGCCACGATCGCGTCGATCAGCTTGGTCACCGTCACGTCGGCGGCGGTCGTGCCGTCGTCCTTCGCGCCGTTGTTGTCCTGGATCTCCTCCAGGGACACGATGTCGGGCGACTTCAGGTTGTTCACGATCGCGGAGGCGTGCTCCTCGAAGGTGGCGTCGGACGGGTCGAGGTTCTCGACGTTGTACGTCGCGACCGCGAGCTCGCCACGGGACTGCTTCTTCGTCGTCTCGCGCTTGAGGCCGCCGCTCTTGAGCGTGCCGATCTCGTTGGCGACGAGGGTGTAGCCGCCGAACTGGTTGAAGTCCATCGGCCCCGCGGTGGTGCCGGCCAGGCTGTCACCGACGTTCGCGACCGGGAAGTCGGCGGTGGCGCCCAGCGACTGGACCTGGAGCCGGCCGGTGTTCTGCGCGTCGTACGAGCCGTACAGCGTGCCGCCGCGGCGGGTCGGGTTCTCGTGCGGCTTCACCGTGACCCACAGCTCGGTGTACGGGTCGGTCGCGGTGACCACACGTACGTTCCTGACCTGGACGTTCATGCCCTCAAGGGACTCGTAGTAGTCCAGGGCGTACTTCTTCGGCTGGAGCGTCAGGCCGTTGAGCGAGTTGCCCGCGGCGCTGTCACCGGCCGGGGTGTACCGGCTCGGCACCGACTTCGCGTCGATCACGACCGGGGCCGGGACCGCGTTGCCGCTGGAGACGACGGTGACCGTCGGCTTGGTGATCTCGGTCAGCGACTGGTTTCCGGTCGAGGTGCCGCCCGGGACGTACTCCGAGACCGTGCCGGTGACCGTGACGGAGTCACCGACGGCGACCTTCGGGGCGGAGCTGGTGAAGACGAACACGCCCTCACTGGTGGCCGGGTTCGCGTCGGGGTTCGGATCCTGGATCCAGAAACCTCTGGAGGAACCGTACGTGCGCACACCGGTGACGATTCCGGCCACGTCGGTGACCTTCTGACCGGCGTACGGCGATATCCGGGTCGTGCCCTGGATGTCATGGATGCTCACGCCGACCGCGTGCGCGGGCGAGACGAGGACGACGGCGGACGCCGCGGACACGGCGGCGACGGTGAGCGCGGCGAGACGCGCGGACTTCTTGCTGGGCAACGGGATCCCTCCGGGGACGTACACATGGGCGCCGGGACGAGGGTGGAGCGTGGAACGGCGGGAGCCGCGACCTGTGGGGCGGTGGCGACGCGCGTAGAAAATACAGTGAACAGATGTCCGCCGGATTTTCTACGCGCGTCAATCTCCTGCGTGGCCAGTCCACTTGTCAAGGTTTCAGCCATGTACGGGAGGGGGCGGGGAGATGAACCGGGCGGCATGGGTGGATATCCGTCTAGGCTGAGCGACTGAGTCGTACGGCGTCCGGATGGCCGTATGGCCCGCCGTCGTACTTCGCGGTACTTCGCCGTACTTCGCTGTACTTCGGTCGTACTTCGGTCGTACGGCCCTCAGAGGCGTCCTAGGAGAATCAGCCGATGTCAGACAGCTCCCCCCTGCCGCCGGTGCGGCTGCACCCCGAAGCGGAGCTGGCGCGGGACGCCCTGTCCACGCCGCTGCTCGCCCGGGCCGTCCGGCTCGCCCGCTGGGCCGGCGAGGACACCAGGGTCGACGCCGGGGGCGGACTCGTGGAGGAGCGGCTGCCCGCGGCGGCCGAACTGCTCGGACTGACCGGCGACGACGCCGCCGCCTACGCCAGCGAGGCCTGGCGGGTCGCCGTCGACACCGGCCTCGTGGACATCGTCGACGAGGAGGAGGGCACCGTCGCCCCGGGCGCGGACCTCGCCCTGCTCACCGGCTCGCCCCAGGACGTGCTCGGGGTCTGGCTGACCGCGCTGGAGACGGTGCTGGCCGACGCGAGCGTCCCGGATCTGGACGACCTGGTGGACGCCATGGACGACGGCGGCGAGGTCGACCTCACCTCCCTGGACTGGGACCCGGAGGCCGAGCAGGAGTTCCTGGACGGCGTGCTCGGCAACCTCTACCTCCTCACCGTCAGCGAGGACGGACCGGGGGACGCGCCGGTGCCGCTGCCCGCACTCGCCGCGTCGATGATCGTGCCGAGCGACATGGGCGAGCCGACCAACGACGTCCTGGAGCAGGTGTCCGACGCGATGATGCGGCTGGACGACCAGTTCCGGATCCTGGAGCCGGTCGGTCTGGTCGAGTACCAGCCCGTGGACGAGGCGCTCATGGCCGACACCGACGAGGAGCCCGCCGCGGTCGTCGACGACACCGACGTCTCCCGGTACGGCATGGTGCGGCTGACCCCGCTCGGCCTCTACGGACTGCGCGCGCGGCTGCTGGAGGCGGGCATCGCCGCCCCGGCCGTCGGCGACCTCGCCGACAAGGGCGCCGACACGCTGCTGGACGGGACCTCCGTCTTCCCGCCGTCCGCCGCCCAGGCCGAGACCGAGCAGTGGCTGGCCCGGCGCGAACCCCTCGCCGCCGCGCGGGAGTTGCTGGGCGCGGCCCGGGGCGCCGACACCGGGGCGCCGCTGCGCCGGCTGCGCTGCCAGCAGGCCCTCTCCCTGGTCGGCCCGGTCGCCGAACCGGCGCTGCGGGACGTCCTCGACGACGCCGAACTGGGCGGACTGGCCCGGGTCTGGCTCACCGAGCGGGGCTTCGGGGACGTGCCCCCGCCCTCCGAGGACATGGTCTTCTGGCTGACCGTCGACACGATCGCCGCGCAGCTGGCCGCGGAAGGGAACTCCGAGGAACTCCGGGCGCTCGTGGCGGGGTTGGCCCAGCAGCACAGCGGGTTCTTCGCGGCCGCGTGGAAGGTCGACCATCCGGCCACTGCGGACGTGCTGGAGGCGATGGGACGGCTGCATCCGGACAAGCGGGTCGCCAAGGAGGCGCGGAAGGCGGCGTTCAAGGCGCGGTCGCAGCAAGGGGGTTGAGGGCGCGGTCCTCGTGGTGCCGGTGGTGCGGGTGGCTTGTGGGGTCGGTGGTCCGGGTGGTTCCGGTAGCTCGGGGGGCTGGTGGTCCCGGTGGTGCGGGTGGTTTGTGCGGCTGGTGGTGCCGGTGGCTCGGGGGGCTGGTGGTCCCGGTGGTCCCGGTAGCTCGTGGGGAGCCGGTGGCCCCGGTCGCCCCGGTGGCTCGCGGGGGTCCGGCGGTTGTACTCGCGGGGCCCGGCAGTTCTAAAGGACTACCCATCGCCGTGTGTTGATTCATTAAAGCTGCTCCACCGAATCTGCCCGGTGTTCAACCAGAGTTCAGACATGGGCGGGACGGTTGCGCCGACCCGAGGTCCGCCACCCTCCACGGCTCACCGACCGTCTCAGGAGACACCATGTCGCTCACCCGCAGGGACTTCGCCAGACAATCCGCGATCACCGGTGCCGGTGTCGCGCTGGCGGGCAGTGTCGGCGCCCTCGCCACCGCACCGGGCGCGCTCGCGGCCACCGACGTCGAGAGCGAGGGCGTGGCGGCCGCAGGTCACCACGGCGGTGTCGGCTACGGACCGCTGATTCCCGACCCCGACGGCATCCTCGCGCTGCCCGCCGGGTTCAAGTACAAGGTCATCACGTACAGCGGCAGGACCAAGCTGGAGTCGGGCGAGTTCACCCCCTCCAACCACGACGGCACGTCCACCTTCGACGGCCCGCGCGGCACCACCCTCCTCGTCAACAACCACGAGCTGGCCGGGCCCCGCGCCAACTGGCCGCACCCGGTGCCGCTCACCGAGGGCCTCGTCTACGACCCGGCCGCGGCCGGCGGCTGCACGGTCGTCGAGGTGCGCCCCGGAGGCAAGGTCGCCGAGTGGGTCGGCGTCGCCGGTACCGCCACCAACTGCGCGGGCGGCAACACCCCTTGGGGTACCTGGCTCACCTGCGAGGAGACCGAGGACAAGGCCGGCACCAACGGCTTCACCAAGGACCACGGCTACGTCTTCGAGGTCGACCCCTCCGACCGCCGCGCCAACAGGAACCCCAAGCCCATCAAGGCGCTGGGCCGTTACGCCCACGAGGCCGTCGTCGTCGACCCCAAGCGCGGTCACCTCTACCTCACCGAGGACGCGGCGGGCCCCAACGGCCTGCTGTACCGCTGGACCCCGCCGCACGGTTTCTGCCACGGCCACGGCAAGCTGCGCACCCTCGCCGACGACGCGGGCACCCTCCAGGCGTTCAAGTGCTTCGACTCCGGCGGCAAGTTCGTCGACGACCTGTCCCGCGCCACCAAGATCGGCACGGTGTACGGCGTCGACTGGGTGGACGTCCCCGACCGTGACGCGAAGACGACCTCCGTCCGCAAGCAGTTCACCGAAGGCCAGGTCACCCGCGCCCGCAAGCTCGAAGGCATGTGGTGGGGCGACGGCGGCACCTACATCGTCTCCTCGTACGCCCGCACCGAGAGCCCCGTCCAGCACGACGGAGCGGTCTGGTTCTACGACCCCAAGCGCCGCACCCTCACGCTGAAGGTCCTCATCGGCGTGAACCCCGACCCGTCCGTCGACGGCGCCTTCGACGGCCCCGACAACATCACCGTCTCCCCGTACGGCGGCCTCGTCATCGCCGAGGACGGCGAGGGCATCCAGCACCTGTTCGGCGCCACCGAGAGCGGCCGCACCTACCCGATCGCCCGCAACGAACTCAACGCCGGCACCGAAGAGGACCCGGAATACAGCGAGTTCACCGGCGTGACGTTCTCCCCCGACGGAAAGACGTTGTACGCCAACATCCAGACGCCGGGGATCATGCTGGCGATCACGGGGCCGTGGAAGCGGCAGAAGCGCGGCTAGTTAATTCGGTCGCCCCCTCTGAGTCGCGCCTCCTACAGTGAGATCACGACAACGCACCTCCCGGTGCGAAGGCCGCGGTTACTTCTCTTCCAAAGAATCCGACACCGCAGTCGACTTGATCTCGGGAGGCGCAGCTCAGGGTGGGTGCCCGGTGCGCAGGCAGCGGATACTTCGGGAACTGGTGGGGGGAAATCCCTCTTGCGGGTTCGAATCCCGTCATCGACTCAGGGTCGGTGTGGCGGAACGGAAGACGCGCCAGTTATAAGCACCGCAGCCGACTTCGATCTCGGGCATCCACCTCCGCCGCGCTTCCCTCCGGAACTCCATTGAATTCGGGGGGAATTCACCATGGCTCGATTCAACAGCCGTGCCGCCAAGGCACAGCCCACCTCGCGTGTCACCTCGACGGGCCGGGTGCTGCGTACCTTCGAGGGCGGCCGAGGCCGTGAGCGGGACGCGCGCTCCGAACTCTTTCTGCTCGCGGTGGCCAACTTCGTGTCCCAGCAGACCTTCTACGAGTCCGGCGCCGACCGCGACGACCGGTTCGCCCGTCTCGTGGCCGAACTCGCCGTCACCGACTCCACCTGGACCGCCGCACTGCTCGGCTGGCTGCGCGGCGAGGGCAACCTCCGTACCGCCTCGATCGTGGGCGCCGCCGAGTACGTGAAGGCACGCCTCGACGCGGGCGTCACCGACGGCCCCTCGAACCGCCAGGTCGTGGCCTCCGTGCTCCAGCGGCCCGACGAGCCCGGCGAGTTCCTCGGATACTGGACCTCGCGGTACGGCCGTAACGTCCCGAAGCCCGTCAAGCGCGGGATCGCCGACGCCGTACGGCGGCTCTACAGCGGCAAGTCGCTGCTGAAGTACGACACCGCGTCCAAGGGCTACCGCTTCGGCGACATCCTCAACCTCGTGCACGCGGCGCCGGACCCGGACAAGCCGTGGCAGGGCGAGCTGTTCCGGTACGCCCTCGACCGGCGGCACAACCCGGACACGGCCGTACCGCCTGCGTCGAACGGCGTGCTGACCGCGCATCGCGAGCTGATGGCGCTGCCGGTCGGGCAGCGGCGTGCCGTGGTCACGTCCGAGGGCGGGGCCGAGCGGCTGGCCGAGGCCGGGATGACGTGGGAGGCGCTGGCGGGCTGGCTCCAGGGGCCGATGGACAAGGCGGCCTGGGAGGCGGTCATCCCGTCGATGGGTGCGATGGCGCTGGTCAGGAATCTGCGCAACTTCGACGAGGCCGGGGTCTCGGACGAGGTCGCGGAGCAGGTGGCGGCCCGGATCAGCGACCCGGCGGAGGTCGTACGGTCGCGGCAGTTCCCCTTCCGGTACCTCGCCGCGTACCAGCACGCGCCCTCGCTGCGCTGGTCCCACCCGCTGGAGCGGGCGCTCGGCCACTCGCTGGCCAACGTGCCCGCGCTGCCCGGCCGGACCCTGGTGCTAGTGGACCGCTCGGGCTCGATGTGGGCGCGGCTTTCCGACCGCTCGCAGCTCAACCGGGCGGACGCGGCGGCGATCTTCGGTACGGCGCTCGCCCTGCGGGCGGCGGACGCGGACCTCGTCGAGTTCGGCACCACGAACCGGCGACTGGCCATCGGGAAGGGCGAGTCGGTGCTGAAGATCCTCGGCCGCTTCGGCGACCTGGGCGGCACCGACACCACCTCGGCGATCCGCGCGCACTACCGGGGACAGGACCGGGTGCTGATCGTCACCGACGAGCAGTACACCCACAACCGGCACGGCGACCCGACCGAGCAGATACCGGCCGGCGTACCGGTCTACACCTGGAACCTCGCCGGCTACCGGGCGGGCCACGGCCCCTCCGGCACCGGCAACCGGCACACCTTCGGCGGCCTCTCGGACGCGGCCTTCCGGATGGTTCCGCTGCTGGAGGCGGCCCAGGACGCCGACTGGCCCTGGGCCGTCTGAGTCCTGGGCGTGGCCCGCACTTCACGGGGGTGCGGGCCACACCCATGCCCGCGCCCTTGTGTGTCGAGGCAATTGACATCTAACATTTCAGTTCATGGAGGCCATACGACCGCTCGGCCGCACCCTGCTCAGGGACCGCGCCTACGCATCCATCAGGGACGCCATCGTGGCCGGTGAGATCGCGCCTGGGGCCGTGGTGCGGGACGCCGAGCTCGCCGAGCGGCTGGGGCTGTCGCGGGCGCCGGTGCGGGAGGCCTTCTCGCGGCTGGTCGACGAGGGGCTGCTGGAGAGCAAGCCGCAGAGCTACACCCGGGTGACCCAGGTGGTCGCCGCCGAGGTGCGGGACGCGGCCGCCGTGGTCGGGGCCATGCACGAACTCGTGACCCAGGTTGCCGTACCGCGCCTGTTCGCCGCCGACCTGGAGACCATGCGCGCCGCCAACGAACGGTTCGCGGCCGCCGTCGCCGCCGGTGACGTGGACCAGGCCCTGCACGCCGACGACGAGTTGCACGACGTCCTCGTCCGGGTCAGCGGCAACCGCGCGGCGGCCGCCACCGCCGCCCGCTACACCCCGCTCATCCGCCGCCTGGAGCGCCGGCGCTTCGGCGAGGGCGGCAACTGCCGCTCGGCGGGCCTGCACGACCGGCTCATCGGGGCCTGCGCGGCCGGTGACGTGGACGAGGCGGTCCGGGTCACGGCGGAGATCTGGCGCGAGCTGGCCCAGCTCGCCGACAACGACTGATCCCCGGGAGGATCCATGGCAGCGAAGTCCCTTTCTTCCTACGACCGTTACCCCCTCCTCTTCGGACCGTCCCCCGTCCACCCCCTGGACCGCCTCACCGCCCACCTCGGCGGCGCCGCCCTGTGGGCCAAGCGCGAGGACTGCAACTCCGGGATCGCGTACGGCGGCAACAAGACCCGCAAGCTGGAGTACCTGGTCGCCGACGCGCTCGCCCAGGGCTGCGACACCCTCGTCTCCATCGGCGGCGTGCAGTCCAACCACACCCGCCAGGTGGCCGCCGTCGCCGCACGGGCCGGGCTCAAGTGCGTGCTGGTGCAGGAGAGTTGGGTGGACTGGCCGGACGCCGTCTACGACAAGGTCGGCAACATCCTGATCAGCCGGCTCGCCGGGGCGGACGTACGGCTGGTGAAGGCCGGGTTCGGGATCGGGTTCAAGGAGAGCTGGGAGCAGGCGCTCCGGGACGTCGAGGAGTCGGGCGGGAAGCCGTACGCCATCCCCGCCGGCGCCTCCGACCATCCGCTCGGCGGGCTCGGCTTCGCCGGGTGGGCGTACGAAGTCGCCGAGCAGGAGCGGGAGTCGGGCGTCTTCTTCGACACGGTCGTGGTCTGCTCGGTGACCGGCTCCACCCAGGCCGGCATGGTCGCGGGCTTCCGCGCCCTGGAGGAGGCCGGCGGCCGCCCCCGTCGCGTCCTCGGCATCGACGCCTCGGCCAAGCCCGTCGCCACCCGGGAGCAGATCGCGCGGATCGCCCACAACACCGGTCAACTCATCGGCGTACAGAAGGAGTTGACCCTGGAGGACGTGGAGCTGGACGAGCGCTACCACGCGGGCATCTACGGCATCCCCGACGACACCACCCTCGCCGCGATGCGCCTCGCCGCCCGCACCGAGGGCATGGTCACGGACCCGGTCTACGAGGGCAAGTCCATGGCCGGGATGATCGACCTGGTCGAACGCGGGGAGATCGGCGCGGACTCCACGGTCCTGTACGCCCACCTCGGCGGACAGCCGGCGCTGAACGGGTACAGCGCGCTGTTCCAGGAGGGGTGAGCGAAGGGGTGCGGAGCTTCACCGTCCAGCACGACGGCGTCGCGATCCCGGTGACGCGGGGAGGCCGCGGGCGTCCGCTGGGCCTGCGCCCCGGGCCCTGTTCCTGGCCTCGTTCGCCTCGCTGAGCAGCCCCGAATCGCGGGCCTACTACGCCAGGAAGCGCGCGGAGAAGAAGCGCCACAACGTCGCGCTCATCTGCCTCACCCGCCGCCGTGTCGACGTCCTGCACGCCATGCTCAAGCACTGTGCCGCGCGATGTGGGCGGACCAGGCGGCGGAGGCCGTACGGGACCGGGGCACCGCGTGCCAGGTGCTGCTCAGCGGGGAGGACATCCTCGCCCTGAACCTCGAACTCGACGCGCTGCGTTCCCGCGTTCTCAACCGGTACCGCGGGATCGACGCCCCCATCCACATGATCATGTCGACCTCGTCGGCGGGCGACGGCGACGCAGGGCCCGCGCCGCGGAGATCGCCCGGATCATCGGGAGCCGGTGAGGCCGGGCCGCCGGGCCGGGTCTCCGAAGGGATATCGGGGAGCGTGTTCACGTGATGGCTGGATACAGTGCACAGCATGCGGGCCGACGAACAGCAGCGGGAACCGGTGATCCACGCGTCGGAGGCTCCTCGCCGCCGGGCCACGATCCACGACGTCGCCAAGCTCGCGGGGGTGTCCCGGCAGACGGTCTCGCGGGCCGTCAACGACAAGGGGGAGATCGACCCGGAGACCAAGGCGCGGGTCCTCGAAGCGGCGCGGATGCTGGACTACCGGCCGAGCAGGTTCGCGCGGGGGATGGTGCGCAAGGGAACGGTGACCGCGGGGCTGGTCATCCCGGATCTGCGCAATCCGTTCTTCCCCGAGGTGGCCGCCGGGGTGCTGGAGGCCGCCGAGCAGCGCGGCTGGCAGGTGGTGGTGTGCGACACCCGCACCGACGACGCCCGTGAGCGGGAGGCGCTGGACGTGCTGTCCCACCAGGCGGACGCGGTCGTGGGCTACTTCAAGAACGACGACGACGTCCTCGCCCGGCACCTCGGGGGCGTACCGCTGGTCCTGCTGGAGCGCGGACCGCAGCAGACCCGGTTCGCGGCCGTCGGCATCGACGCCGCCGCGGGGATCGAGCAGGGCATGGCCCATCTGGTCCGGGCGGGCCACCGGCGGATCGGCATGCTGGACGGCGACCGGCTCACCCCCGGACCGCGCCGGGCGGCCTTCCTCGCCGAGGTCAGGCGGCACGCACTGCCGGTCGACGAGAGCTGGATCGAGCTGTCCGCGGGCCACGGGGTGGCGGGCGGCGAGGCCGCCATGGAGCGGCTGCTGGACGCCCGGCCCGAGATGACCGCGGTGTTCGGCTTCAACGACCTCATCGCGGTCGGCGCCATGCGGGCCGCCCGGCGCCGGGGCCGGCGGGTGCCCGAGGACCTGGCCGTCATGGGCTTCGACGGGCTCGCGCTGGGCGAGCTGGTGGAGCCCGCCCTCACCACCCTGCACCTCGACAAGCACCGGCTGGGACGGCTGGCCGTCGAGCAGGTCGCGCGGCTGCGGGCCGGTGAGGAGCCGCTGACCGGCGCGGACGCGTGGCTCGCGCCCGAACTGGTCGTACGCGACTCGGCCTGACCGCCCGCGCGGTGGCGCTCGGGCGACCGGCTTTCTGAGGGCACGTCAGTAGATAGCGCTTGCAGGTCTCTTGACTCTTGTTTTCGGCCACCTCAATACTCATCGGCAACGTTCACGTGAACGTTCACGGGAGTCCCGACATCGTTGTCCTCCCCTGTCCCGGAAAGCGAGTGCACGCCCATGCCACACCGAAGGATGTCCCGGAGGCGCCTGCTCGGCGCCTCTCTCGGCGGGGCGGGCGCCGCACTGCTGGGCCTGTCGGGGTGCGGGAGCGACAGCGGCTCCATCTCCGCGGGCACAGACCACCTGACGATCTGGTACTGGAACGGCTCACTGAGCGACAAGCTCCTCGCCACCTCCGCACGCGGAGTACCGGGCGTGAGCGGGCTGAAGGTCAAGGGCGCCCCGATCGCGGGCGACTACCGGGGCAAGCTGCGCACCGTCATGGCGGCCCGCGCCTACGTACCGGACCTGGCCTGCGTCAACACCCCGATCGGGGACTACTTCCCGGACGAGAACGAGTTCCTGGACCTGCGGGACCTCGGAGCCGAGGCGGTCGAGGGCGAGTACCTCCCCTGGAAGTGGAAGAGCTGTTTCAGCCCGACAGGCCGGATGATCGGCTTCCCGCTGGACGCCGGCCCCACCGCGCTCTACTACCGCAGGGACCTCTTCGAGCAGGCCGGTCTGCCCACCGAGCCGGAGGAGGTCGCCGAGGCCGCCCCGACCTGGGAGAAGTACCTCCAGCTCGGCAAGACCCTCAAGGCGAAGGCACCGGACCACCCGTATCTGGTCTCGCAGATCGCCTACGTCTTCCGGATGGCCCTGTACCAGAGCCCCAAGCAGTTCGTGGACGCCGACAACCGCTTCATCGGCGACCAGGAGCATGTGAAGCGCGCCTGGGACCTCGCCGTCGAGACCTACCGGCAGGGGCTGAGCGCCCGGACCCTGGACAGCACGCCCGACTTCAACTCGGCCCTCGGCGGCGGCCGTATCGCCACCATCAACAACGCGGTCTGGTACATCGGCGGCCTCAAGGACACCGCGCCCAAGACCGCGGGGAAGTGGCGGCTCACCACGATGCCGGGCGGCCCGGCGAACTACGGCGGCTCCTACGTCGGCATCACCCGCTACTGCCGGGACCCGGAAGGGGCGTTCGCCTTCCTGAAGTGGATGCTCGGGCCCGCGAACCAGCTGAAGAGCTACCAGGAGATGTCCCTGTTCCCCACCACCCCGGCCACCTACTCCCAGCCGGCGATGCGCAAGCCCGACCCGTTCTTCGGCGGCCAGATCCCCGTGGACGTCTTCGGCCCGGCGGCCGAGAAGGCCCCGGTCCTCTTCATGAGCGCCTACGAGAACACCGCGAACACCCCGGTCTACCAGGAGCTGACGAACGTGGAGACGCTCGGCAAGAACCCCGACAGGGCCTGGCGGGACGCCATGAACGCGGCCGAGCGGGCGCTCTCGCAGCGGGGGGTGAGCTGACATGGCGACCCTGGCCCAGGCCCCGGCGCCCGACAGCGCCCAGGAGACACCTCCGGCGCAGGCACCGCGGAGCCGGTGGCGGCGGCACCTTCCGCCGTACCTCGCGATCTCGCCGTACTACATCCTCTTCGCCGTCTTCGGCGCCTTCCCGGTGTTCTTCTCGTTCTATCTGTCCTTCCAGGACTGGGACGGCATCGGGGACATGAAGTTCGTCGGGCTCCGGCAGTACTACTGGCTGCTGCACGACTCGGTGTTCTGGCACTCGATCCTCAACACCTTCGAGATCTGGTTCATGTCGACGGTGCCGATGCTGTTCCTGGCACTGGTGCTGGCGTTCCTGCTGCACTCGCAGGTGCGGTACTCGGCCGCCTGGCGGGTGGCCTACTTCATCCCGAACGTCACCTCGATGGTCGCCATGACCATCGTGTTCGGGTCGGTCTTCGCCCAGGCGGGACTCGCCAACTCCCTGTTCAAAGCAGTCGGGTTGGACGGTGTCGACTGGCTGACCTCGTCGCTGGGGATCAAGTCGGCGATCTCCCTCATGGTCATCTGGCGTTGGGTCGGCTACAACGCCCTGATCTTCCTCGCCGGACTCCAGGCCATCCCCAACGAACTCTTCGAGGCCGCCCGGGTCGACGGGGCGAACAGCCGCCAACTCCTGTTCCGGGTGGTCGTTCCGCAGCTGCGGCCGGTGATCCTGTTCGCCGTCATCACCTCCACCATCGGCGGCCTCCAGATCTTCACCGAGTCGCAGGTGCTCTTCTACTCGGACGACCCGGGCACCACGGGCGGGCCCGGCCAGGAAGGCATGACGATCGTGCTCTATCTGTGGCAGAAGTCCTTCAACGACCTCCAGTTCGGCTACGGCGCCGCGATGGGCTGGATCCTGTTCGCCCTGATCGCCGTCTTCGCCATCATCAACTGGCGGCTGGTGTCCGGGGGCGACCGCGACGAGCGCCGCGGCATCCCGCTGCTGCGCAAGGGAGGCCGGAACAATGGCCGTTGAGCAGACGACTTCGCAGCAGACGACTTCGCAGTCGACGAGTTCACAGCACTCGACGTCCAACGCGGGCCTCGCGATCGGCGCGGGCAGCAGGCGCACCCGCGTCCTGGTGCGGATCGCCCTGCTGCTGGGCGCGTTGGTCTCCCTCTTCCCCTTCTACTGGCTGGTGGTGATGGCCTCCGTCACCACCCAGGACATCCTGGCCTACCCGCCGAAGCTGGTGCCGGGCTCCCAACTCCTGCACAACATGGGGGAGGTGATCGACCGCATCGATTTCTTCACCTCCCTGTTCAACACGGTCGTGGTGGCCACCGTCGGCACCCTGCTCGTGCTGTTCTTCGACTCCCTGGCCGCCTTCGCCTTCGCCAAGTACGAGTTCCCGGGCAAGAAGATCCTCTTCGGCGTCCTGATGGCGACGTACATGATCCCCTCGCAACTGGCGCTGGTGCCGCAGTTCGTGACTATGGCCGAGTTCGGCTGGGCCGGTTCGCTGAAGGCGCTGATCATCCCCGGGGCGGCCAACGCCTTCGGCATCTTCTGGATGCGCCAGTACGCCCAGAACTCGCTGCCGGACGAACTCCTCGACGCCGGCCGCATCGACGGCGCGGGCTTCTTCCGGCTCTACGCCCAGGTCGCGCTGCCGCTGTTCCGGCCCGCGCTCGCCTTCCTCGGCATCTTCACCTTCATCAGCCTCTGGAACGACTACATCTGGCCGCTGGTCGTCATGGTCAACCCCGACAAGGTGACTCTCCAGGTGGCGCTCGCCAACCTCAACATCGCCTACAACACCGACTACGCGGTGGTGATGGCCGGTGCGCTGATGAGTGTCATCCCGCTGATCGTCGTCTTCCTGATCGGCGCCCGGCACTTCCTGCGGGACCTGGCGGCGGGGGCGACCAAGATGTGAACCCGCCCTCCGGCCAAGGGAGTTCACTCCTCCACGAAGTAGCTGTCGTGCCGGACCCGGAACCGGGTCAGCTCCTCCCCGCCGCGCCGCGTCATCTCGACGACCCGCTCGAAGTACTCCTCGCGCGGGGCGCCCGGCGAGAAGAGCATCAGCATCGACAGCGGATCGTCGGCCGTGTTCCTGAAGGCGTGCAGCCCGCCGACCGGCACATACAGGAAGTCGCCCTCGCCGGCCTTCACCCACGAGTCGCCGTCGTAGAAGTCGAGTTGGCCGGAGAGGACGTAGAAGGACTCGGACATGGCCCGGTGGAAGTGGGTCCGGGCGCCGCCCGCCCGCGCCTCCATGTCCACCTTGTACAGGCCGAATTCACCGCCGGTGGAGTCATGGGTGGCGAGGTAGTGGGTGGTGGTGGAGCCGGTGAGGTCCGGGGGCGTGCCGGCCGGGCGGTGGACCGCGTTCACCTCGCCCTTCTCGGCGAGGTAGCGGGGTGCCGGGTAGGCGAGGTCTTCCGGGTACGACATCGGTGCGCTCCTTCTGGAAGGGATCACCGGAATCGTGACGCGCCGGGCGGGCGGGTGGCATCGGGCCTGGGGACGGTCCTGGTCGGGGCCGGGGCGGAGGACTCGGGACGTAGGCCGGTGACCGCTGGGCGGGACGCCGGGGTGGGGGGTTTGGGGTGCTGGTTTCTGGTCAGCGTGCCGCTGGGCGGGACGCCGGGGCGGGGGGTTCGGGTGCTGGCCCCTCGTCACCGTCCTGCTAAGCGGGTTGCCGGGCAGGGCGTTTCGGGCGCTGGCCCCTGATCACCGTCCCGCACACCAGCAGCGCGGCCACGGCGATGAGGGCGCCCACCCCGAACGCGCGGGCCGAGCCCTCGACCAGGATCTCCGACGGTGACCCGGTGGCCTGCCGGGCCGCCGTGCCGTAGACCGTGACCAGGACGGACAGTCCGAGGGTGCCGCCCAGCCACTGGAGGGTCTGGAGCAGCCCGGAGGCGGCACCGGCCTCGCGCGGCTGGACGCGGGCGAGGATCGTCGCGTTGAGCGGCATCAGGCTGAGGCCGATCCCGACGCCGAGCAGGAGCAGCGGACCGAGCAGCCCGGAGGCGTAGCCGGCGTCGGCGTCGAGCCGCCAGAGCCAGCCGGCCGCGCCCGCGACCAGGACCGTGCCGGAGAGCAACACCGGCTTGGTGCCCAGGCGTTGCAGCAGCCGCGGCACGATGCGCACGGTGGTGAACATGGCCAGGGTCATCGGCAGGAAGGCGAGCCCCGCGCGGAACGGGCTGTAGTCCAGGACCCGTTGGCTGATCAGCGTGAGGAAGTAGAACGCGCCGAACATCCCGGCGGGCAGCAGCAGGACCCCCGCGTAGGCTCCGGCCCGGTCACGGTCGGCGAACAGCCGTAGCGGCAGGACGGGTTGGGCGGCCCGGGACTCGATCAGCAGGAACCCGACGAGCAGCGCGGCGGCCGTACTGAAGCCGAACAGGGTCCGGGTGTCGCTCCAGCCCGCCTCCGACACCCGGATGAACGCGTACACCAGCGAGGCCGTCCCGGCGGTCCCGGTGAGCGCGCCCGCCAGGTCGAACCGGCCCGCGTGGCGCGGGGTTTCGGCGGCGAGGCGGGGGAGGACGGTGGCCACCGCGAGGCCGATCGGGACGTTGATGAGCAGGGCCCAGCGCCAGGACGCCCAGTCGGTGAGCAGGCCGCCGAGGACCAGTCCGACGTAGGCGCCGATGCCGGCCATGGAGGTGTAGACGCTCAACGCGTGGTGGCGGCGAGGGCCTTCGGGAGGAGTTGAGGACCCAGGACAGGCCGGTCGGGGTGAAGCCGAGGTCCTGCTGGATGTCCGGGAGCGCTACGTTGACGACCGTGGAGTCGACGCCGACCATCAGGTAGGCGGTGACGATGACGAGGAGCGTGGTGGCGGGGCTGGTGGAGCCGTCCGGTGGGGCGGAGGGTGAGGCGGTGGTCGTGGGCGGGGTGGACATGGACGGGGTGGACATGGAGTTCTCCCGTTCTCGCGTCCCCGGCGGTGAGCGGTGTGCGGGTGTCCTGGGCAGCGCGGACTGACCGCGAGGGCTGCCCGAGCAGTAAGCGGGGGCTGTCTCCGTTTAGTCTTCGATAACATACGGAGAGAGTCTCCGGTTCGCAAGGAGTATCTGGATGACGCAGGTCAGGCCCATGCGCGCGGACGCTCGGCGCAACTACGAGCGGTTGCTGAAGGTGGCGGCGGAGGCCTTCGCCGAGCATGGGGAGGGCGCGTCCCTGGACGACATCGCCAAGCGGGCGGGGGTGGGGTCCGGGACGCTCTACCGCCACTTCCCCACCCGGCAGGCGCTGCTGGAGGCGGCCTACGTGGACCGCGTCGAGGGGTTCGCCCGGCGCGCCGACGAACTCGCGCGGGAGCTGCCGCCGGGGGAGGCGCTCGCGGAGTGGCTGTACGAGCTGTGCGTCGGGACGATCCAGGTGCGCGGCATGAAGGCGCTGCTGGGCTCCGCCGTCACGGACGGAGGGAACACCGTGCTCACGGCGTGCGGGACGCATGTGCGGGGGGCGGCGGAGCGGTTGGTGTCCGCCGCGCAGGGGGAAGGCGTGCTGCGGGGGGATGTCGAGCCGGTGGAGCTGCTTCGGCTGGCCCACGGGGTGGCGGGGGCGGCGGAGTTGGCCGACGGGGGCGGGGCGTCGATCCGGCGGTATCTGACGTTGCTCACGGAGGGGTTGCGGGCGTAAGCGTTTCGGGTGCGGGTGGGTGGGGGCCGGCCGCGCCCCGCGGCGGAGCTGCTGATGTCAGAGCCCTGCGCCCCCAAGAAGCCGGGTGCAGCCGGGCGAGCAGTGACTGCACCCACTCAGGGGCGCGGGGAACTGCGCGACCAGCCCCGACGCGCCCGCAGCCGAACAACCACCCCCCGTTTCCCCTACAGCGCCTGCGCCGCCGGCTTCACCATCCCCCTCACCGTGCGGGACTTCACGAAGTCGCCGATCGCGGTCATCTCCCACTCGCCGGAGAACTGCTTGATCAGTTTCGCCATCATCACGCCGGTCTGGGCCTCCGCGTTCGTGAGGTCGAAGCGGACCAGTTCCTCGCCGCTCGCGGCGTCGATGAGACGGCAGTACGCCTTGGCGACCTCGGTGAACTTCTGGCCGGAGAAGGAGTTCACCGTGAAGACGAGACCGGTGACCTCCTGCGGGAGCCGGCCGAGGTCGACGACGATCACCTCGTCGTCACCGCCGCCCTCGCCCGTGAGGTTGTCGCCGGAGTGCTTGATCGCGCCGCCGACGATGGACAGCTTGCC
This sequence comes from Streptomyces sp. SID13726, assembly GCF_010548375.1. Taxonomy (GTDB): domain Bacteria; phylum Actinomycetota; class Actinomycetes; order Streptomycetales; family Streptomycetaceae; genus Streptomyces. Next base: position 157,206 of record NZ_JAAGLY010000007.1, on the reverse strand, counting down.
GAAGTAGCAGCTGTCGATGTGGTTGCGCTGCGGGCCGTAGGCGATGACGGACGCGTCGAGGTCGATGTCCTTGCCCCGGTACGCCGGCTCCCAGCCCAGCCCCATCTTGACCTGGGAGAGCAGCGGGCGCCCGCCCTTGACCAGGGACACGGTCTGGTTCTTCTGGAGGCTGACCCGCCCCTTGTCGAGGTTGATCTTCCCCGCGCCCGGGGCGGGGGCGGCCGGAGCCGGGGGCGCGGCGGGCGCGGGCGGCGCGGCGAGCCGCGGGTCCATGGCCGGGGGCGGCGGAGCCATCGGGGTCTGCGCGGGCGGCGCCACCGGCGGCGCCACCGGCGCGGCGGCGGGCGCCGGAGCCGGCTCCTCCACCGTCACACCGAAGTCCGTCGCGATCCCCGCGAGCCCGTTGGAGTATCCCTGACCCACCGCCCGGGCCTTCCAGGCGCCGTTGCGCAGATAGATCTCCACGACCACCAGTGCCGTCTCGGCACCCAGCTGCGGCGGCGTGAACGTGGCCAGCACGCTGTTGTCGTCCGCGTTGCGGACCGTGGCCGTGGGCTCGATGCCCTGGAAGGTCTGGCCGGCCGCGTCCGGGCTGGCGGTGACGACGATCTTCTCGATGCCGGGCGGCACGGCCGCCGTGTCGACGATGATCGCGTCGGGGGCCGCACCACCGCCCGAGCGGTACGTCACCCCCGGCCCGGACGGCTGGTTGTAGAAGATGAAGTCGTCGTCGGAGCGCACCTTGCCGTCGCCGGTGAGCAGCAGGCCCGATACGTCGAGCCGCACGGGCGCGGCGACGTCCACCGCCACGCGCGCGGCGGAAAGGGGGATGTTCGAGCCGGGGGTCATAGCTGTCATGCCCCGTGAACGAACGACACCACTTTGCCGTTCCCTTACCCGGGCCCGAACGGGTGTGCCGTCCGCCGGACCGTCGTCACATGGCCTGGAGCGTTGCGGCCAGCTGCGCCGCCGCGGCTCCGGCGGCGGCCGCACCGCCCACCGACGCGGTGATCCGGTCCAGCAGGTCGAGGGCCCGGCGGGGCCGCATCGTGGGGGAGGTCAGCTCCTGGTCCAGTTCCGCTGCCGCCTCGGACCGGGCCGCTCCCGCCGCTCCCTCCTCTTCCGCCGTGTCGGACCGCGGAAGCTCCGCAAGCACCGCCTGGAGGAGCAGCCGGAGCTGTTCGGCGGACGGGCCGTGGTTGTCGACGGTGCCGTTCGGTCCCACGTGGTGACCGGTTCCGGTCAGCGTGCCTATGTCGTAGGTGACGGTGGGGATGGGCCGGTCAGCCGGTGGACGCGGGTGGCTGTTCGGCTCCGGGGCCCGTGGGCCGGTTGTGCTGGGGTCGTCCTGACTGGTCATTGCTCACCTTTCCCTGCGGACCGATGTGGTGTCCCGTCCCCTCGACGTGGCCGATCTCGTAGGTGGTCTTGTTGATGATCTGGTCACGGCGGGTGCGGAACTCGGACGTGTCGATCCGGCGCTCGGTGAGGAACGCGTCCAGGCAGTCGATCACGCTCCGCTGCATCCGCTGGAGACAGTCCCGGGTGTCCAGCGCTTCGAAGTAGTCCGTGAGATACGAGCGCGCGGCGTACTCCCGCAGGCTGGTCTCGGCGCCGAAGTCGTAGATCCGCTCACCGAGGGCCGCGCTGCGCTGGATCTCCTCGGTCTGCCACTTGTCCGCCTCCGTGTCCCCGCCGGTCACGGTCCGGTCCGGCTCCGGCTTCCGCGCGTCCTCTTCACGGGTGTCCGCGTCGGAGCCGGAGGGCTGCGGCGGCCGGTCCCAGGAGCTGCGGGTGAGGTAGCGCGTGAGGAGTTCCCAGGCGATCTCGCGACAGGCGGGGGCCGTGGTGCGGCCGGGGAGCGGATCGAGATGGTTGTCGAAGTGCTCCCCGAACGGGTGGTCCAGCCGCAGCCGCAGGGTGTCCAGACCGGGCAGGACGAACGTGGCGATGTCGAGGGAGAGCATGTCGCCCTGCCGGGTGACGCGGACGTACATCGACACCACCAGGCGGCCCCCGTTGAACAGCCGCTCCAGACAGACGTACGTGCGTGCCGTCCCGCTCGGCCGGTCGACCCCCGCCGTCAGCCACTCGCGGGACACCTCGGTCGGCGGGGGCTTCTCGCGGTCCTCCCAGGGGCTGTCCGTCGTCCGGGCGATGACGTCGCCCCGTATGAACAGCCGCTGCCGGACCGTCGCCGCCGCCTCGTCCAGACCCCGGGACGGCAGCTCCTTCACCAGGCGGTCATGGACCTGGTGCGCCTCGAAGGGCAGCGGCTCGACGTCCTCCGAGGCGCCCCGGCTGATGTCGACCGGCTGCATCACCACGTGCTCCACGGGGATGCCGCTGCCGATGAACGGGGTGGCGGAACGCGCGGAGAAGACGATCAGATCGGCCCGCTGGATCCGCTCGACGCGGGCCTCCTCCGCCGCGTCCCGCTCCGGCACGCTCGCGCGTGGCGCCACGTCCGTCCGGCGCAGTCGTTCCGCCGTCCCGACGGTGTCCCGCACGAGAGCGTGGACGACGCGGTACCCGTGGGCCAGCGCGGCGGCGGCGACCGTCACGGCCACGGCGCACGACCAGAGCCACGCCGGCGAGAGCCACAGCGCAGCCGCGACCCCCCACACCAGCACTGCCGCTGAGGACCACAGCCAGCCCCGCACCGCGTCCAGGGAATGTGCCGCGCTCCGCCGGCGGTCGCGGGCGAGACAGGCGTGCCGCCATACGGCGACCATGTCCACCCCGGACGACGGGCACCCGGCCTTCAGCCCGCTCGGCAGGGCGTCGGCGCAGACCCGGTCGCAGAACTCCCGGTTCAGATGGACGGCCAGGCACAACTGCCGGGTGGTCGCGTCCCCGGCCACCTCCGGCAGGCGGGGGTGCTTCCCCGAGACCCCCGCCGACGTGGCCTCCTCACCGGAGGCCTCCTTCTGGAACGCCACACCCGCTCCCTTCGGTCGCGAGTACGTTCGTCATATGAGCGCAGTCGAACTTCCCTTCGTTGGACGAGCTCAAGCCCCTCGACCGGAACTGCCCGGTATTCACTGGTTCGGACCGTCAAGTGTCCTTGTGGACACGGGGAGTTGACAGGTCGTCGCCCTATTGGGGGACGACCACGATCTTCCGTCCCACCCCCGCCGCGAACTGCTCCAGCGCCTCCGGATACCGCTCCAGCGGCAACCGGTCGCTGATGAAGACCTCCGGGTCCAGGACACCCGTCGCGAACAGCTCCGCCGCCCGCTCGAAGCTGTGCAGGACCGCCATGGAGCCGGTGATGGTGATCTCCTGGTTGTAGATGCGGTACGGGTCGATCGTGACCCGGGTCGCGTAGTCGGCCACGCCGAACTGGAGGAAGGTGCCCGCCTTGGCCACCCGGTCCAGGCCGTCCTGGATCGCCGCCGCGTTGCCCGTCGCGTCGATGACCAGGTCCCAGCCCTGTGGCCGGTCCAGCTCGTCCGGGTTCGCGGCGGACGCCGAGACGCCGAGCGTACGCGCCGTCTCCAGGCGGGTTGGGTTCACGTCCACCATGTCCACGCTCGCCGCGCCGGTCCGCTTGGCCAGCTCCAGCATCATCAGGCCCATCGTGCCGGAGCCGTAGATCAGGACATGGGCGCCGAGGCGGGACTGGAGGACGTCGTAACCCCGGACCGCGCAGGAGAGCGGTTCGACCAGTGCCGCGTCCTGGGTACGGACGTGTTCGGGCAGCCGTACGCAATTGGCCACCGGCGCGACCGCGAACTGCGCCGCGCCACCCGCCGTGGTCACGCCGATCGCGGCCCAGCGTTCGCAGAGGTTGTTGTGGCCCGTACGGCAGTACCGGCACTCGTGGCAGTACAGCGAGGGGTCCACGGCCACCCGGTCGCCGACCGCCAGTTCCGTGACCTGGGTGCCGACGCCGACCACCTCGCCCGCGAACTCGTGGCCCGGCACGATCGGCAGCTCGGGGGCGAACTCGCCCTGGAGGATGTGGAGATCGGTGCCGCACAGACCGCACGCGGCGACCTCGACGACGACCTCGCGCGGGCCCGGCGTCGGGTCCGGGACCTCGGCTACGACGGCACGGCCCACGGACTCGATGACGGCGGCCTTCATTTCACGGCTCCAAGAGACAGGCCCTGGACCAGTTTGTCCTGGGCGGCGAATCCCGCGGCGAGCACCGGCAGGGAGATGACGAGCGACGCGGCGCACACCTTCGCCAGGAACAGGCCCTGGCTGGTGATGAAGCCGGTCAGGAAGACGGGGGCGGTCTCCGCCACCACGCCTGTCAGGACTCGGGCGAACAGCAGCTCGTTCCAGCTGAAGATGAAGCAGATCAACGCCGTCGCCGCGATGCCGGGCAGGGCGATCGGGGCCACCACGCGCGCGAGGATCGTCGGGAGGCGGGCGCCGTCCACGCGCGCGGCCTCGATCACCGCCACCGGGACCTCGGCGAGGAAGGACTGCATCATCCAGACCGCGATCGGCAGGTTCATCGACGTGTAGAGGATGACCAGCAGCCAGATGTTGTCGAGCATGTCGGTGTTCTTCGCGAACAGGTAGATCGGCAGCAGGCCCGCCACCACCGGCAGCATCTTCGTCGACAGGAAGAAGAACAGGACGTCCGTCCACTTCCGGACCCGGCGGATCGAGAGCGCGTAGGCCGCGGGGAGCGCCAGGAGCAGGACGAAGAGGGTGGACGCGAGGGACGCGACCGTCGAGTTGATCAGGGCCGGCCAGGGGCTCGCGCCGCCGCCGGTGCCGAAGAACTCGCGGTAGCCGTCCAGGGTGAGGGCGGCGCCGAAGGAGGGCGGGTTGGTGGCCGCGTCGGCCTCCGAGTGGAAGGACGTCAGGGCCATCCACGCGATCGGGAGGAAGAACAGGATCCCCAGCAGCCAGGCCACCAGGCCCAGGCCGAGTCCCTTGCGCTGTCCCTTGCGTTCTGTGGCGATCGTGCTGCTGCTCATGCCCGGCCCGCCTCCTCACGGAACAGGGACGACACCACGCGCAGGGCGAAGGTCGCGATGATGATCGAGCCGATGACCACCAGGACGCCGGCCGCCGAGGCGAGACCGTTCTCGTGGGCCTGGTAGAAGCTCTGGTAGACGGTGTACGGGAGGTTCGCGGTGCCCAGGCCGCCGGACGTGATCGTGAAGACCGCGTCGAAGTTCTGGACGATGTAGATCGAGCCCAGCAGGGCGCCCAGCTCCAGGTAGCGGCGCAGATGCGGGAGCGTCAGATAGCGGAAGATCTGCCAGTCGCTCGCGCCGTCCACCCGCGCGGCCTCCATCTGCTGCTGGTCTCGGCTCTGGAGGCCGGCCAGCAGGATCAGCATCATGAACGGGGTCCACTGCCAGACCAGCGAGGCCTCGACCGCGAGCAGCGGGGTGTTGGAGATCCAGTCCGGCTGTGGGCCGCCCACATAGTGCAACAGCCCATTGAACAGACCGTATTCAGGGTTGTAGAGCACATGCTTCCAGAGCAGTGCGGCCGCCACCGGGACCACCAGGAACGGGGCGATCAGCAGGGTGCGGACCACTCCGCGGCCCTTGAACCTGCGGTCGAGCAGCAGGGCCAGGAGCAGTCCGAGGACCAGGCTGACCAGGACCACCGTCACCGTCAGCAGGACCGTCGTCCACACCGAGTGGCGCAGGTCGGCGTCGGTGAGGACCTCCTTGTAGTTGTCGACGCCGGTGAAGTGGCGGGCCTTCGGATAGAGGGAGTTCCAGTCGAAGAACGAGATCACCACCGTTGCCACGAACGGGAGTTGGGTGACCACGATCATGAAGATCAGGGCGGGCAGCAGCGGGGCGCGGGTGGCCCAGGCGCGCAGTCGGTTCGAGGGCCGGAGCGCGGTGCGTACCGGAGTGGTGGCCAAGGGGGCCGTCGTTGTCGCGGTCATCGTCCCTCGTACTCCTCGGAGATCTTCTCGGCGAGCTGCTGGGACTTCTTCAGGGCCGACTCGACGGACTGGCGTCCGGCGATGGCCGCGCTGATCTCCTGGGAGACCCTGGTGCCGAGGTCGGTGAACTCGGGGATGCCGACGAACTGGATGCCGGGCGCGGGGCGCGGCTGCACTCCCGGGTCGTTGGGCCGGGCCTGCTCGATGGCCTCCTTGGTCATCTCCTGGAAGGAAGCGGCCGAGGCGCGGTACGCCGGGTTCGTGTACGTCGAAGCGCGCTTGCCCGCCGGGACGTTGGACCAGCCGATCTGGTCGCCGACGAGCTGCTCGTACTGCTTGCTGGACGCCCAGGAGACGAACTTCCAGGCGTTGCCGGGGTTGCGGGAGGCGTGCTGGATGCCCCAGGCCCAGGTGTAGAGCCAGCCGGAGGACCTGGTCTCCTCCACGGGGGCGGGCGCGTAGCCGAGCTTGCCCTTGACCGGGGAGTCGGCCGCCTCCAGCAGGCCCGCCGCGCTGGTGGCGTCGTACCACATGGCGACCTTGCCCTGGGTCATGTTGTTCAGGCACTCGGCGAAGCCGGACTGGGCGGCGCCGGACTCACCGTGCTCGCGGACGAGGTCGACATAGAACTTCGTCGCCTTCTCGAAGGCGGGGGAGTCCAGTTGGGCCTTCCAGCTCTTGTCGAACCAGGTGCCGCCGAAGGTGTTCACGACCGTGGTGAGCGGGGCCATGATCTCGCCCCAGCCGGGCAGCCCGCGCAGACAGATGCCCTTCATGCCGGACTCGGCGCCGTCCGCCTTCGCGGCCAGGTCGGCGACCTGGGTCCAGGTGGGGTGGGCCGGCATGGTCAGGCCCTTCCTCGCGAAGACGTCCTTGCGGTACATCAGGAAGGACGACTCGCCGTAGAAGGGCTGGCCGTAGAGCTTGCCGTCGTCGCCGGTCAGGGACTGGCGCATCGGCTTCAGGATGTCCTGCTCGTCGTACGACGGGTCCTTGGCGACGTACGAGTTCATCTCGTGCAGCCAGCCGTTGCGGGCGTAGATCGGGATCTCGTAGTTCGACAGGGTCGCCACGTCGTACTGGCCCGCCTGGTTGGCGAAGTCCTGGCTGATCTTGTCGCGGACGTCGTTCTCGGGCAGCACGGTGAAGTTGACCTTGATGCCGGTCTCTTCGGTGAAGTGCGGGGCGAGCTTCTGGAGTTCGGTCATCTGGGAGTTGTTGACCATCAGGACGTTGATGGAGTTTCCGCCGGAACCGGTCCCGCCCGCCCCGACCCAACAGCCGGAGAGCAACGGGGCGAGCAGCGTCCCTGCGGCGGCCATGGCGAGCGTGGCTCGCGGTGGCCGTCGTCGGCTCTGGGTGCGCATGGATCGCTCCTGGACATAGGGGGATAGGGCATAGGGGATATATGGGGCACTGCTTGGTGTGAGCGGCCCCATAGGGGGTGAGTTTGAAATTCAGACCCTGATGACCTGCGGGCCCAGCAGGGAGTACCGGTGGGCCTCCGCCGACGGCAGCAGCGTGCTCGTCACGATCGCCTCCAGTGCGCCGATCTCCGCGAACCGGCAGAAGCTGACCGCGCCGAACTTGGTGTGCACGCCCGCGAACACCGTGCGGCGCGCGGCCCGGATCGCCTGCGCCTTGACCTCGCTCACCGCCGGATCGGGGGTGGTGAGGCCGTGCTCGCGGGAGATGCCGTTGGCGCCGATGAAGGCGAGGTCGAGGACGAAGCCGGCCAGCATCTTGGTCGTCCAGTGGTCGACGGTCGCCAGGGTGCCGGGGCGGACCCGGCCGCCGAGCAGCAGGACGGAGGTGTGCTCGGCCTCCGCGAGGGCGCCCGCGACGGGCAGGGACGCGGTGACCACGGTCAGCGGTCGGTCCCTGGGCAGGGCCTCGGCGATGAGCTGCGGGGTGAAGCCCTCGTCGACGAAGACCGTCTCGGCGTCCCCGAGCAGCTCGGCCGCGGCGGCGGCGACCCTGCGCTTCTCGGGCACATGGCTGGTGGCGCGGAACGCGAGGGTCGTCTCGAATCCGGCGCTCTCCACGGGGTAGGCCCCGCCGTGGGTGCGGCGGACCAGGCCGTGGTCCTCCAGGGCGCGGAGATCCCTTCGGACGGTCTCCTTGGCGACGCCGAGCTGGGTGGCGAGGGTGTTGACGTCCACGGCGCCTGTGGTGCGGGCGGTGCGGACGATTTCGCGCTGGCGTTCCTCCGCGGTACTGGTCATTCGGTCACCCGCTTTCCTGGCGTGCTGCCCGTTCGGGCCGTATGCAGGAAGTTGTACAGCGGGTGCGGGGTGATGACCAGGTCTGTTGCGGGGGCGATCCTGTCCGTGTGTGCCCGTTCGGGCGGGCCGGGCCTACGGGGGTGGGGCGTGCGGTCGTTCGGCGGCTGCGGGTCCGATGTGGCTGGTCGCGCAGTTCCCCGTGCCCCTGGAGGTGGCGCTCCGCGCCCACCCCCCAAGACCACGCTCTTGCCCGAACGCGCCCGCGGGTGGGCCCGTTCCGTGCCCGTCCGCCCCCAGGGCAAGGTTTCAGTACGGCCAGATCGGGGGGTCCGTCACGAACTGGCCGCCGAGGTAGGCGTGGGCCTCGTTGCCGTTCTGGAGTTCGCCCTGGTCGGCGATGAGTTTTTCGGCGTAGGGCTCGGAGTCGTCCTGGGGGGCGTAGCCGAGGGCCCTCGCGGAGGTCAGGTCCCACCACAGGCGGGTGTTGGCGGAGGAGCCGTACACCACGGTGTGGCCGACTTCCTCGGCGGTCAGGGCGGCGTGGAAGAGGCGGGCGCCGTCGGCCGGGCTCATCCACAGGGAGAGCATGCGGACGCTGGTCGGCTCGGGGAAGCAGGAGCCGATGCGGACCGAGACGGTCTCCAGGCCGTGCTTGTCCCAGTAGAACTGCGCGAGGTCCTCGCCGAAGGACTTGGACAGGCCGTAGAAGGTGTCCGGGCGGCGCGGGGTGTCGACGGGGATCAGGGGGTCCTCGCCCTGAGGGCGGGGGGTGTAGCCGACGGCGTGGTTGGAGGAGGCGAAGACGATCCGTCCGACGCCCTCCGCGCGCGCGGCCTCGTACAGGTGGTAGGTGCCCTCGATGTTCGCCTTGAGGATCTTCTCGAAGGAGGCTTCCAGGGAGATGCCCGCGAGGTGGATGATCGCGTCGACGCCTCGTACGGCCTCGCGCACCGCGTCCTTGTCGGCGAGGTCGGCGACGATCGCGTCCGGCTCGCCCTCCACGGGGCGCAGGTCGAGCAGGCGCAGCTCGTAGCCGTACGCGGGCAGGAGGTCCCGCATCAGGGTGCCGAGCCCGCCGGCGGCGCCGGTGAGCAGGACGGTACGGGGAGCGGGCATCCTCGGGTCTCCTTGGGGCGACGGCCGTATGAGTGCACGGTATTCACATTCATGGACAAGCTAAGGATCATCGCCCGACTCCGTCAAGGGTGGCGCGTCCTATGTTCATAAATATAAACTCCGATCAGAATCCCGCACGCCCGTGCTCGTGCCACTCGTTCTAGGGAGAGCCTGTGACGTCTGCCGACCTCGCCCATCGACTCGGCATCCCCAGCGGGCCGCTGTTCTTCCCCGTCACCGCCTACGGCCCGGACGGGTCCGTCGACCTCGCCGTGTATCGCGCGCACATACGCCGAGGCGTGGACGCGGGCGCCGCCGCCGTGTTCGCGTGCTGCGGCACCGGGGAGTTCCACGCGCTCACGCCCGAGGAGTTCCAGGACTGCGTCCGGGCGGCCGTCGAGGAGACGGCGGGCCGGGTGCCGGTGGTCGCGGGCGCCGGGTACGGCACCGCCCTCGCCGTACGGTACGCACGGCTCGCCGAGGAGGCCGGGGCCGACGGACTGCTCGCCATGCCGCCCTACCTCGTCGTAGCCGGGCAGGAGGGGCTGCTGCGGCACTACCGCGAGGTGGCCGCCGCGACCGCGCTCCCGGTGATCGTCTACCAGCGCGACAACGCCGTGTTCACTCCGGAGAGCGTCGTCGGGCTGGCCCGCACCGAGGGGATCGTCGGCCTCAAGGACGGCCTCGGGGACCTCGACCTGATGCAGCGGATCGTCAGCGCCGTCCGCACCGAGGTCCCCGGCGACTTCCTCTACTTCAACGGCCTGCCCACCGCCGAGCAGACCCAGGTCGCCTACCAGGCCATCGGCGTCCCGCTCTACTCGTCGGCCGTCTTCTGCTTCGTGCCCGAGATCGCCCTCGCCTTCCACCGCGCGCTCGTCGACGGCGACCGGGCCCTGACCGACCGGCTGCTCGACGGGTTCTACCGGCCCTTCGTGGAACTGCGCGCGCGTGGGCGCGGATACGCCGTGTCCCTGGTGAAGGCGGGCGTGCGGATGCGCGGGCTCGACGTGGGAGAGGTCCGCTCGCCGCTGCACGAGCCGGACGAGGATCATGTGAAGCAGCTCGCGGAGATCATCGAGCGCGGGTACGCGCTGCTGGAGGAGGACAAGTGAAGGCGTCGACGTTCGTCTACCCCTGGGACGTCAACGGGGACCCACAGGCCGCGGACCGCATCGCCGCGCTCGGCGTACGGCAGGCGACCCTCGCCGCCGCCTACCACTCCACGCGCGCGCTGACCCCCCGCCACCCGCGCCACCGCATCGTCACCGCCGAGCACGCGTCCGTGCTCTACCCGACGGACGCACGCTGGGAAGGGCGCGAGCTGCGGCCCTACGCGGCGGGTGACTGGGCCCCCGGAGACGCCTTCGGCGAGGCCGCCGACGCGCTGACGGGAGCCGGTCTCGACGTGCACACCTGGGTCGTCCTCGCGCACAACTCCCGCCTCGGCGCCGAGCACCCGGACACCTCCGTCGTCAACGCCTACGGCGACCGCTACCCGTGGGCCCCCTGCATCGCACAGCCCGCCACGCGCGCGTACCTCGTCGACCTCGCCGTCGAGGCGGCCGTCCGCCCGGGCGCGGCCGGCACCGAACTGGAGTCCCTCGGCTGGTACGGCCTCCAGCACCTGCACGCCCACGACAAGACCGGCGGGGTCCCGCTCGGCGACGCCGGGATGTACCTCATGGCGCTCTGCTTCTGCGGGACCTGCCGGGAGGGCTACGGCGAACAGGGCGTCGATCCCGACGAGCTGGCGGCCGCCGTGCGTACCGCCCTGGAGCCGCTGTGGCAGGGGGCGCCGGAGGACGGCGACTGGACCGGGGTCGAGAAGCTGCTCGGTGCCTCGCTCGCGGCGGCCACGCGCGCGTGGCGGGACGAGATCGCCCGCACGCTCCAGGAGACGGCCGTCCGCGCGGTCCGTGCGGCCGCCCCCGAGGGCTTCCAGATCCTGCTGCACGCCGACCCCGTGACCCACCACGTGGGCGCCAACCCGGGCGTCGACCCCGAGCACATCCTGTCCGTCGCGGACGGGGTGGTCGTGCCCTGCGCGGGCGGACCGGGCCTGCTCACGCCCTTCGCGCGGACCCGCAAGGACGCGGTGATCGCCGCCAACTTCCCCGTGATCTCCCAGATGGGCGGCAGCCCGGGCACGCTCGCGGCGGACGTGGCGGCGGCGCGGGAGCTCGGCGCGACCGAAGTGCGGCTGTATCACGCCGGGTTGGCGTCGGACGGCGACCTGGAGGCGATCCGCTCGGCGCTGGCCGGCCTCTGACACAGCGGTACGGCCGTGGCGAGCCACACCACGCCCAGGACGATCAACAGCGGCCGCTGGTCGACCAGTTCGACCAGCGCCGCGCCCGCCGCGAGACCGAGCACGTTCGGGGCGTAGAGCAGCGTGTTGGCGGTGGCGACGGTACGGCCCAGCAGCGCGTCCGGGGTCTCGCGCTGCACGGCGGTCAGCGCGGCGATCAGCACACAGGGGAGCCCGGCGCCGATCGCCGCGCCGCACACCAGGGCCAGCGGATCGGAGGGGACCGCCCGCAGTCCTGCGGCCACGGCGGTCAGCGCGATGCCGTACGCGGCGAACCGCCGCTCACCGAGCCGCCGCAGCGCGGGCCCGGACAGCAGCCCCACCGCCACCGACCCGGCGCCCTGGACGGCGTACAGCGCACCGGCGTACGCGGGGGAGTGGCCGAGGTCGTCGATCACGGCGTAGAGCAGCGAGCCGTTCAGCCCGGCGAAGAGCATGGTGGTGCCGCCGAACAGGATCAGGGGGCGGAGTGTGGGGTGGGCCCATATGTGGCGGGCGCCTACGGTGAAGGTGGGGCGGCGAGCTGGTTTCTGGAGGCGACGGGTGGCCGGGCCGTCCTCGGAGGTCCGAGGCGCGCTCCCCGCGGCCGTCGGCGGTGAGGTGAGCGGCTCCGGCCGGGCCTCGTGGACGCGCAGCCCCGCGTACAGCCCCGCCGCCACCACGAACGTGAGCGCGTCCAGGAGCGCCACGGCCGGGCCGCCGTAGAGCGTGTAGAGGCCCGCGCCCGCCAAGGGGGCCACCAGCTTCATGCCCTCGTTGACCGCCATGCGCAGCCCGTTGAAGTCGCCGAGCAGGGACGCCGGCACGACCCCGGTGACCAGCGCCGCCTCCGCCGCGTCCTCGACCACGCCGACGGCGCCGTAGAGCAGGAGGACCGCGAGGAGCACCGGGACACGTTCGGTGAGGAGGATCGGCAGGACGGCGGCGAGCAGCAGGTTGCCGCCGATCAGCAGCGGCTTGCGGCGGACGCGGTCCGCCAGGGTGCCGAGCAGCGGGCCCGCGAGGGTCGGCGCCCACATCGCGAGCATGCACAGGGCGGCCAGGCCGTCCGAACCGGTGAGGTCCTTGACCCAGACGCCGGACACCAGCCACAGGGCCGAGGTGCCGAAGCCGGAGACCAGCACGGCGGTGAGACAGAGTCTCGCGTCGCGGTCGTGGAGCACCGCCCATGTCTTCGTCATGCCTGGACATCGTGGGTCTAAGGCTCCGGCGGCGGCATCGGGCAGCTGCCTTAGAACGCGAGCGATTCAGAACGTGAGCGATGAGTTCTCGGAGCGGGGCCGGTCAACCCTTCACGACACCGGGAACCGTGTCCCGGCAACCATGAGGAGCGACGAATGACCGCACCGACCCTCGACCTCGGACCGCAGGCCCGTGTCATCGCCCGGCTCGCCGAAGGGGTGACCGACGAGCGGCTGGCCGGTGCCACACCGTGTCCGGAGCTCGCCGTGCACCACCTGCTCGGTCATCTGCTCCACCTCGCCGCCGCCTTCCGTGACGCCGGCCGCAAGGACCTCGGCGCCACGACCGACACACCCCCGACCGACGCGGTCCCGGACATCGGCCCCGGCTGGCGCGAGGAACTCCCCAAAGTCCTCGACGAACTCGCCGAGGCCTGGCGCGACCCGGCCGCCTGGACCGGGATGACCCGCGCGGGCGGAGTGGACCTGCCCGGGGAGATCGCCGCCGCCGTCGCCGTGGACGAACTGGTCGTCCACGGCTGGGACCTGGCCCGCGCCACCGGCCAGCCGTACGAACCGGACCCGGCCGCGCTCCAGGCCTCGCACGACTTCCTCCAGGCATCCGCCGACGATCCGAGCCGCGACGCCATCTTCGGCCCGATCGTGCGGGTACCGGCGGACGCGTCGCTGCTGGACCGGGCGTTGGGGCTCAGCGGCCGGGACCCGCGGTGGACGCCGTAGCCGCCGCCGGGTGAACGCCGGGGAGACCGACCGGTACGGCCGGCGGCGGTGCGTATCCGGCGTACGCACAACGGGAGTTGGGCCCCGACACTCCGGGCTCATCGCCACCGGTACGCGCCTGCCCCGCCGTCCCCGAACCCCGTGGACGCGGTACGAGACCGCCGTGGACGCACGGAAACCGGCGGCGGGCGGGCGGCCCGGACCGTACGCTCCCCACCATGCCGCCCCTGAGTCTCACCGTCCTCGGTACCGCCTCCCCGCACCCGGTCCCGGGCCGTCCGTGCTCCGGGTACCTGCTGCGCGGCGGGGGCGCCGAGGTGTGGGTGGACGCCGGGCCCGGCACCTTCGCGGAGTTGCAGCGGCACACCAACCCCGCCCGGCTGACGGCGATCTGGCTCTCGCATCTGCACGCCGACCACAGCGCCGATCTGCTGGCCGCCCTCTACGCCTTCGCGTGGGGCGGACTCACCCCGCCCGCCCCCATCCCGGTCTACGCCCCACCCGGCGCCGCCCATCGGCTCGCCGGGTTCTTCGGGCGGGCCGACGTGCGTTTCCTCAGCGGTGTCCTCGACTTCCAGCCCCTGTACGACGGCCACGAGGTCCGGCACTGGAACCTCCGGCTCGTCTCCCGGGCCGTCGTCCACGACGTCGAGAGCTACGGACTGCGCGCCGAGTGCGCCGGGCGGGTTTTCGCGTACTCGGGGGACAGCGGGCCGTGTGCCGCCCTCGTCGAACTCGCCGCCGAATCCGACGTGTTCCTGTGCGAGGCGGACATCGACCGTCATCACGAAGGCGAACAGGTGCACCTGACACCGGAGGACGCGGGTGACATCGCCCGCAAGGCCGGGGTGCGCGAGCTGATCGTCACCCATGTCGGACCCACGCTCACCAGGGACGTGGCGACCGCCCGCGCGGCCGTCGCCTTCGCCGGGCGGACGAGTACGGCGTTCGAGGGTGCCGCCCGGCTCGTCTGACCCTCGTCTTCACCGCAACTTCAACTTCCTTTGCTGGAAGCATTGACGAAACAACACCGTCCTCCTACCTTCAACGCGTCGTACTTCGTACGTCATATATGAGACGCGATACGCGAGATCAGATACGCAAGACCCGATACGAGATCCGTTACGCGAGATCCGAGAGGCGCGCATGACCTCTGTGCCCACGCCGATCCCCTCCCGCACGCAGTACGTGCTGGAGGAGATCAAACGCCGCATCCTCACCGGGCGTCTGACGCCTGGTCAGGCCCTGGTGGAGACCGAACTCGCCGCACAGTTCGGGGTGTCCAAGACCCCGGTGCGCGAGGCGCTCAAGACCCTGGCCGGGACCGGGCTCGTCGTGATGAACCAGTACAAGGGCGTCACGGTGCGCATGGTGGACGCGGACATGGCGCGCGAGGTCTACGACGTCCGGCTGCTCCTCGAACCCGAGGCGCTGAAGCGGGCCGTGCGGCGCGGAGCCTCGCTGGACGCCGCGCGCGACGCCCTCACCCGGGCCGACGAAGCCGACGACACCGCCGAACGCTCCCTCGCCAACCGGGAGTTCCACCGCGCCCTGTACCTGCCCTGCGGCAACCCGCTGCTCGGCCGGATGCTCGACGAGGTCCGCGACCAGGCCGCCCTCGTCTCCGCCGTCGCCTGGGCGGCCTCGCCCTCCTGGGAACGGGAGGCCGGTGAGCACCGGGAGATCCTGCGGCTCGCCCTGGACGGTGACGCGGACGGCGCGGCCCGTGCCCTGCACGCCCACATCGCGTCCTTCGTCGAGCGGGCGTTCCCCGGAGCGACGGACCAGGAAGGCCAGGAATGAGCAGCGAGACGTTCGAGACCCAACGGGCGGCCCTGGCCGACGTGGTGGCGATCCCGGTGACTCCGTTCGCCGAGGACGGCACCGTCGACCAGGACGCCCACCGGGCCCTGCTGCGTCGGCTGCTCGACGGAGGGATCACCACCCTCACCCCCAACGGGAACACCGGCGAGTTCTACGCCCTCAGCCCCGAAGAGCGGCGCCTGGTGACGGAGTTGACCGTCGACGAGGCGGGGGACCGGGCCGACATCCTGGTCGGCGTCGGACACGACGTGCCCACCGCGGTGGCCTCCGCCCGGCACGCCCGTGAGCTGGGCGCCGGGATGGTCATGGTCCACCAGCCCGTCCACCCGTACGTCTCCCAGGCCGGCTGGGTCGACTACCACCGCGCCATCGCCTCGGCCGTCCCGGAGCTGGGGGTCGTGCCGTACATCCGCAACGCCCAGCTCGGCGGCGACCGTCTCGCCGAACTCGCCGACGCCTGCCCGAACGTGATCGGCGTGAAGTACGCCGTCCCGGACGCGGCCAAGTTCGCCGCCTTCGCGCGGGACGCGGGTCTCGAACGCTTCGTGTGGGTGGCCGGGCTCGCCGAGCCCTACGCCCCCTCGTACTTCTCGGGGGGCGCCACCGGCTTCACCTCGGGGCTCGTGAACGTCGCCCCGGCCGTCTCGCTGAACATGATCGAAGCGCTTCGATCCGGTGACTACCCGGCCGCGATGAAGGTCTGGGAGCAGATCCGCCGCTTCGAGGAACTCCGTGCGGCGAACGGCTCCGCCGACAACGTCACCGTCGTCAAGGAGGCCCTCGCCTCCCTCGGCCTGTGCCGGCGCGAAGTGCGCCCGCCCAGCCGCGAGTTGCCCGAGTCCGAGCGCGCCGAGGTCGGCGCGATAGCCGCCGGGTGGTCGATATGACCGACAGGAAACGCCCCGAAGAGCTGAGAAGCCATCAGTGGTACGGCACCGAGGGCCAGTTGCGCACCTGGTCGCACAACGCCCGGATGCGCCAGCTCGGTTACGAGGCCGAGGAGTACCGGGGCCGCCCGGTGATCGCGGTCCTCAACACCTGGTCCGACATCAACCCGTGCCACGTCCATCTGCGCGAGCGCGCCGAGGCGGTCAAGCGGGGAGTCTGGCAGGCGGGCGGCTTCCCACTCGAATTCCCGGTCTCCACCCTCTCGGAGACCTACCAGAAGCCGACCCCGATGCTCTACCGCAACCTCCTCGCGATGGAGACCGAGGAACTGCTGCGGTCGTACCCGATCGACGCGGCCGTGCTGCTCGGCGGCTGCGACAAGTCGACGCCCGCGCTGCTCATGGGCGCGACCTCGGCCGACGTGGCGTCGATCTTCGTGCCCGCGGGTCCGATGCTCCCGGGACACTGGCGCGGCGAGACCCTCGGGTCCGGCACCGACATGTGGAAGTACTGGGACGAGCATCGCGCGGGCAACCTCACCGACTGCGAACTGCGGGAACTCCAGGGCGGTTTGGCGCGCTCGCCGGGCCACTGCATGACCATGGGGACCGCGTCCACGATGACCGCGGCGGCGGAAGTGCTTGGCATGAGCCTGCCAGGGGCATCCTCGATCCCGGCCGTCGACTCCGCGCACGAGCGGATGGCCGCCGCCTCCGGACGCCGTGCCGTGGAACTCGCCTGGAACGGGCCCAGGCCGTCCGAGATCCTCACCCGCGAGGCCTTCGACGACGCCGTCACCACGGTGCTCGGCCTCGGCGGCTCCACCAACGCGGTCATCCACCTGATCGCGATGGCCGGCCGGGCGGGCGTCGCGCTCACCCTGGACGACTTCGACCGCATCGCTCGCACGGTCCCGGTGCTGGCCGACGTACGGCCCGGCGGACAGACGTACCTCATGGAGGATTTCTACTTCGCCGGCGGCCTGCCCGCCTTCCTCTCCCGGATCACCGACCTGCTCCACCTGGACCGGCCGACGGTCAACGGCACCCTGGGCAAGCAGATCGAGGGCGCGGAAGTGCACAACGACGACGTCATCCGCACCCGCGAGAACCCGGTCGCGAGCGAGGGCGGGGTCGCCGTACTGCGCGGCAACCTCTGCCCGGACGGCGCGGTCATCAAGCACATCTCGGCCGACCAGCACCTGCTCAAGCACACCGGCACCGCGGTCGTCTTCGACGACTACAAGTCCATGCAACGCACCATAAACAACCCGGAGTTGAACATCACCGCGGACAGCGTCCTGGTGCTGCGCGACTCCGGCCCCAAGGGCGGCCCCGGCATGCCCGAGTACGGCATGCTCCCCATCCCCGACCACCTCCTCAAGCAGGGGGTACGGGACATGGTCCGCATCTCCGACGCCCGCATGAGCGGCACGAGTTACGGCGCGTGCGTACTCCATGTGGCCCCGGAGTCGTACGTCGGCGGCCCGCTGGCCCTGGTGCGTTCGGGCGACTCGATCACCCTCGACGTCGAAGCCCGCCTCCTCCAACTCAATGTGAATGACGAGGAGTTGGAGAACCGCAGGAGGGACTGGACGCCCCCGCCGACGCGCTACGAACGAGGCTACGGCGCCCTCTACAACGACCAGATCACCCAGGCGAACACCGGCTGCGACTTCGAGTTCCTGGCAGGACAAGGCAAGAGCCCAGATCCCTACGCAGGCTGACCGGGCCCACTCAGGGGCGCGGGGAACTGCGCGACCAGCCACAACCCACCCGCACCCGCCGCACAACAGCAAGAGGCACCCCGTACCGCGAACAGGGGCCGACCTCCGCATATCGAGAAAGCGCTTCCCGTACGACCGTACCCAGAACGGAGCCCCTGTCATGGCCCAAGCCGCAGCCGTGGCGAAGCCGCCCGCGCCACCCCGGCGACGCCGTGCCTCCGCCACGCCCCGCAGGCTCCCGTACCTGCTGATCGCGCCGGCGGCCCTGCTGATGCTGGGCTTCATCGCCTACCCGGTCCTCAGCGTCTTCTACTACAGCCTCCAGAACTACAACCCCACCAAGCCATGGCGGAACGGCTACGCGGGCTTCGACAACTTCGTCCAGATCTTCACCAAGGACCCGCAGTTCTGGGACACGCTGACCTTCAGCGCCAAGTGGGTCATCGTGGAGGTCGGACTCCAGCTGCTGTTCGGCCTCGCGCTCGCGCTGATCGTCAACCAGACCTTCGTGGGCCGGGCGGTGGGCCGCGCGCTCGTCTTCTCCCCGTGGGCCGTCTCCGGTGTGCTGACCTCCGCGATCTGGGTTCTGCTCTACAACTCCCAGACGGGCGTCACCCGTTACCTCGCCGACATGGGCATCGGCTCCTACGGCACCAGCTGGCTGTCGGACACCTCGACCGTGTTCTCGGCGGCGGTCGTCGCCGACCTGTGGCGAGGGGTCCCCTTCTTCGCGATCCTCATCCTCGCCGACCTCCAGTCCGTCTCGAAGGACCTGTACGAGGCCGCCGAGGTCGACGGGGCCAGCAAGGTCAAGCAGTTCTGGCACATCACGCTGCCGCACCTCAAGGACGCGATCATCCTGTCCACGCTGCTGCGGGCGGTGTGGGAGTTCAACAACGTAGACCTGCTCTACACGTTGACCGGCGGCGGCCCGGCGGGTGAGACCACGACTCTGCCCCTCTACATCGCCAACACCAGCGTCGACGCCCACAACTTCGGCTACGCGTCCGCCCTGACCACGGTCGCGTTCGTGATCCTGCTCTTCTGCTCGATGGTCTACCTGCGGCTCAGCAAGTTCGGAAGGGAGGCCAAGTGATCACCAAGGAGGCCACGGAGGTCGTGTCCGCGCCTGTGCGGGAGACCCCTGAACCGACCCGTCCGGTGAAGCACCGCCGATCCTGGGACGAGGTCCCGCGCTGGCACATCTATCTGCCGCTGTCGATCTACCTCGTCTTCACCCTGATCCCCTTCTACTGGATCCTCCTCTTCGCCCTGCGCCCGGCCGGCTCGACCTCGCTCGTGCCCTGGCCGATCACCTTCGACCACTTCGAGAAGGTGTGGACGGAGCGGTCGTTCGGCACGTACTTCGAGAACAGTGTGTACGTCGGTCTCGCGACGCTGGTGATGACGACCCTGGTCGCCCTGGCCGGCGGCTACGCGCTCGCGCGGTTCGACTTCAAGGTCAAGAACGCGTTCATGCTGGCGCTGCTGTGCTCCCAGTTCGTGCCCGGCGCCCTGCTGTTGGTGCCGCTGTTCGAGATCTTCGCCGAGCTGAAGATGATCAACTCGCTGGGCAGCGTCATCATCGCCGAGACGGTGTTCCAGCTGCCGCTGTCGATGATCCTGATCAGCAACTTCATCAAGAACGTGCCGTACTCCCTGGAGGAGGCGGCCTGGGTGGACGGCTGCAACCGGCTGACGGCGTTCAGGATCGTCGTACTCCCGTTGTTGCGGCCGGGGTTGATCGCCGTCGGCTCCTTCGCCTTCGTGCACTCCTGGAACCACTTCCTGTTCGCCCTGATGTTCCTCAACAACCAGGACAAGCAGACGATCCCGGTCGGCCTCAACACCCTGATGAGCGCGGACAGCGTCGACCTCGGCGCGCTGGCCGCCGGCGGCATCATCGCGGCGGTACCCGTGGTGATCGTGTTCGCCTTCATCCAGAAGTGGCTGATCACGGGGTTCAGCGCGGGGGCGGTGAAGGGATGAGACTCCGTCGGACGGTGCTGGGAGGTGTGGCGCTGAGCTTGGCGGACGTCGCCGTCCGCGCCGAGGGGCGCGCCGTGGGCCGTGCGCTCCTGGGGAGGAACGACGTCAGGACGTCGGGGATGCCGAGGCGGGTGGCCGTCGATGGTGTCGAGACGGCGAGCGCGGTGGTCATCGACAGGGCCGGCATCGAGACGGCCGCGAGGGAGCTGGTGGGTGTAGAGGAACGGGTCGTCTCGGGTTCTGGCACGGGGGTGTGGTTCAGCTCCGCTCCGGGGCCGGGTGTGAGGGAGCGGTCCGTTTCTGCTTCCGGCGCGCAGGTGGGGGAGCGGTGTGTCTTGGCTTCGGGTGTGGGTGGGTGGAAGCGGTCTGTCTCGGCTCCCGGTGCGGGTCGGTGGAAGCGGTCTGTCTCGGCTCCGGGCGCGGGTGCGTGGAAGCAGCCGCCCGTCTCCGCGTCCGACGCGGCGGGGGAGCGGCCCGCTCCCGGCACGGATGTGCGGAGACGCCCCGCCCCCGCCCCTGACGCGGACGCCCGGAAGTACTCCACCCCGGCCTTCGCCCCAGGCCCCGGGTATCAGCCGACCGCTACCCCGGCCTTCGCCCCAGGCTCCGGGTATCAGCCGACCGCTACCCCGGCCTTCGCCCCAGGCCCCCGGCGTCACCCCGCCCCTACCCCCATCCCCAACACGGAGGCCCGGACATGAGACTCCGTCACATCGCCCTGGCCACCACCCTGTTGGGCCTCCTCTGCCTCCCCGCCCACGCCGACACCCGGGACATCGGCCGAGACACCCTCCCCCTGAACGACGGCTGGGCCTCCGCAGGGTCAGGCACCACCGGAGGTTCCGGCGCCGACTCGGCGCACGTCTTCACCGTCACCGACCGGGCCGGACTCGTCCGCGCCCTCGACAACGGCAGTGACACTCCGAAGATCATCCGGATCGCCGGGACGATCGACGCGAACACCACCGACGACGGCGAGCACCTGGACTGCGACGACTACGCCACCGACGGCTACAGCCTGAGGAAGTACCTCGCCGCCTACGACCCCCGCACCTGGGGCTCCGCCAAGCTCAGCGGTGAGCAGGAGGCCGCCCGCCAGGCCTCGGCCAGGAAGCAGGCCGAGCGGGTCGAGCTGCTCGTCGGGTCGAACACGACGATCGTCGGGCTCAAGGGAGCCGTACTGAAAGGCGCGAGCCTCCAGGTCAGGAACGCCGGCAACGTCATCGTCCGCAACCTAGACAGCCGTGACGCCTACGACTGCTTCCCCGTCTGGCAGCCCAACACCGGCGGCCTCGGCGACTGGAAGACGGCGTACGACAACATCTGGCTGACCGGCGCCACCCATGTCTGGGTCGACCACGTGACCCTCAGCGACAAGGGCCACCCGGACTCCGAGGAGCCCACCCTCTTCGCCCGCAACTACCTCCGCCACGACGGACTGCTGGACATCACCAACGGCTCCGACCTGGTCACCGTCTCCTGGAGCCGGTTCGCCGACCACGACAAGGCGATGCTCATCGGCAGCGGTGACTCGGCCACCGGCGACCGCGGAAAACTCCGGGTCACCCTGCATCACAACGAGTTCGAGTCCGTCGTACAGCGCGCGCCGCGCGTCCGCTTCGGACAGGTGCACGTCTACAACAACCGGTACCTCGTGGAAGGCGACGACTACCGCTACTCGCTCGGCGTCTCCACCGAGTCAGGGATCTACGCGGAGAACAACGCCTTCCACACCCCCGGCCACATCGAGGTCGCCGACCTGGTCAAGAGCTGGAACGGCTCCGCGCTGCACCAGAGCGGCACCCTCTTCAACGGCTATCCGGTGGACCTTCTCGCCATCCACAACGCCTACAACTCCGGCAGCGAGCGTGATCTCACGGCGGACGTCGGCTGGACGCCTACCCTGCACACAAAGATCGACAGCGCCGCAGCGGCCGACCGACAGGTGGCGCGCGGCGCGGGCGCAGGGAGGATGCCATGAACAGCGAAGACACCACGGGCACCGTGGACATCGTCCTGGCGGGCGCGCGCGGCCACGGCCGCTGGCACCTGGAGAACATCCGCAGGTTGCAGGACAAGGGGATCGTACGACTGGCGGGGATCTGCGAGCTGACCCCGCTGAGCGGCGACGAGATCCCCGAAGGGCTGGGCACGCCCGAGCAGTCCGC
The DNA here is from genome assembly GCF_010548375.1 of Streptomyces sp. SID13726. Classification (GTDB taxonomy): domain Bacteria; phylum Actinomycetota; class Actinomycetes; order Streptomycetales; family Streptomycetaceae; genus Streptomyces. The sequence goes on along the minus strand of NZ_JAAGLY010000007.1, from coordinate 135,159 downwards.
CGACTTCGGCGCGCTCCTCGACTCCACCGGCGCCCGGATCGCGGTGATCTGCACCCCGATCCCGACCCACACGGACCTGGCGCTCGAAGCGGCCCGCCGCAAGGTGCACATCCTGCTGGAGAAGCCCCCGGCGCCGTCGTACGCCGAGTTCCGCCGCATGGCCGACGGGGTCGCCGCGGCCGGGGTCGCCTGCCAGATCGGCTTCCAGTCGCTGGGCTCGCACGCCGTGCCCGCGATCCGGGAGCTGGTCGAGGAGGGCGCGATCGGCGAGCTGATCGGGATCGGCGGGGCCGGCGCTTGGGCGCGCCCCGAGTCGTACTACCGGCGTGCGCCCTGGGCGGGCAAGCGGCGGATGAACGGCGTCGACGTCATCGACGGCGCCCTCACCAACCCCCTCGCGCACGCCGTCGCCACCGCCCTCGCCCTGGGCGACGCGAGCCGCGCCGAGGACGTCACCCGCATCGAGACCGAACTGCTGCGCGCCAACGACATCGAGTCCGACGACACCTCCTGCGTCCGTGTCACCACCGCGACCGGCCTCACGGTCACCGTCGCCGCGACCCTGTGCGCCGAGGACCCCGACGAGCCGTACGTCGTCGTGCACGGCAGCCGGGGCCGGATCACCTACTGGTACAAGCAGGACCGCGTGCTGCTCCAGCGGGCCGGACACGGCCCCGAGGAGTCCGAGTACGGCCGCACGGACCTGCTGGAGAACCTGGTCGACCACCTCACCGACGGCGCCGGGCTCCTGGTCGTCCCCGAGGTGACCGGCGCCTTCATGAAGGTCGTCGAGGCGATTCGACTGGCCCCCGACCCCACCCCGCTGCCGGCCACCGCCTGGCATCTGATCCCCGACGAGGAGCGCCGGGTCGTGCCCGGCGTCGACGGACTCGTCGCGGCCGCCGCCGACAGCCTCGCCCTCTACTCCGAACTGGGCGCCGACTGGACCCAACCGAACGAGGTGAGCACATGACGACCCCCGATTGCCCGGTCCTGCGTGTCGCGGGCCGCCCGGTCGGCCGCTACGTCACCCGGCCCGAGCTGCCCGCCCGGCTCTCCCCACGCCCCTATCTGCACCCCGTCACCACCCTGGCCGGCGCGGCCGTCACCGAACTCAGCCCCGCCGACCACATCCACCACCTCGGCGTCGGTGTCGCCGTTCCCGACGTCGAGGGGCACAACTTCTGGGGCGGGCGCACCTACGTCCGCGACCAGGGCCCGACCGAGCTCGACAACCACGGCGCCCAGCGCCACAACTCCTTCCAGCTCCGCGACCCGGACGGCTTCGTGGAGGAGCTGCGCTGGGTCGCCTCCGGAACCGAGCTGCTGCGCGAGCGCCGTACCGTCGCGGCCACCGAACTGACCGGCTCAGCCTGGGCGTTGGACTTCACCTTCTCGCTCACCAACGTCACCCAGGACCCCCTCTCGATCGGCAGCCCGGCCACCAACGGCCGCCCCGGCGCGGCCTACGGCGGCTTCTTCTGGCGGGCCCGCAAGGAGCGGGAGGCACCGCACGTCTTCACCGTCGACCGCGAGGGCGAGGAGTCCGTCCACGGCACCCGAGCCGACTGGGTCGCCCTCGCGGGCAGCACCTGGACGCTCGTCTTCGCCGGGGCCACCGAACAGACCCGCAGGGACCCCTGGTTCGTGCGCGCCGACGAGTACCCGGGCGTGGGCTCCTCGCTCGCCCACGACGCGCGGCTCCCGGTCCCGCCCGGCGAGACCGTCGTACGGCGGATCGTCACCGTCGTCGCCGACGGACGCCTGCCCAAGCTCGAAGTGGCGGCCCTGGTACGGAAGGCGGTCAGCCAGTGACGGACCCGCGCCCGCCCGCCATCCCGGCCACGACGTACACCAACCCGATCCTGAACGCCGACTGGTCCGACCCCGACGTCGTCCGCGTCGGCGACGACTTCTACCTCACCGCCTCCAGTTTCGGCCGGGTCCCGGGCCTTCCCCTGCTGCACTCCCGGGACCTGGTCAACTGGACCCTGATCGGCCACGCCCTCGAACGCCTGGAACCGGCGGGGGAGTTCACCAAGCCCCGGCACGACTGCGGAGTCTGGGCACCCTCCCTCCGCCACCACGACGAACGGTTCTGGATCTTCTGGGGCGACCCCGACCAGGGCATCTTCCAGATCAACGCCCCCGAGATCAGGGGCCCTTGGACCCGCCCGCACCTCCTCAAGTCGGGCAAGGGCCTGATCGACGCCTGCCCCCTGTGGGACGAGGACACCGGCGAGGCCTACCTCGTGCACGCCTGGGCCAAGTCCCGCTCCGGCGTCAAGAACCGCCTCACCGGCCACCGGATGGACCCCGACGGCCGTGAACTCCTCGACGAGGGCAAGCTGATCGTCGACGGCGACCGGATACCCGGCTGGTTCACCCTCGAAGGCCCCAAGCTCTACCAGCACGACGGCTGGTTCTGGATCCTGGCCCCCGCGGGCGGAGTCGAGACCGGCTGGCAGGGTGCCTTACGCTCCCGCGAGTTCTTCGGGCCCTACGAGGAGAAGGTCGTCCTGGAGCAGCAGGACACCGACGTCAACGGCCCCCACCAGGGCGGCTGGGTGCGCACCCCGTCCGGCCAGGACTGGTTCCTGCACTTCCAGCAGAAGGGCGCCTACGGCAGGGTCGTCCACCTCCAGCCGATGCGCTGGGGCGAGGACGGCTGGCCGGTGCTCGGCGACGACGGCGCCCCCGTCGCCGTACACGAGAAGCCCGACCTGCCGCCGCAGCCGGCCGCCGCGCCCGCCACCGACGACGACTTCCCCGGCGGACGCTTCGGCCGCCAGTGGCAGTGGACCGCCAACCCGCAGCACGGCTGGGCCACCCACCACTCGGGCGACGGCCTGCGACTCACCTGCGTCCGCTCGGCCGACGCCCACGACCTGCGCAGACTCCCGAACGTCCTCACCCAGCGGCTGCCCGGCACACCGGCGGCCGTCGAGGTGGAACTGCGACTGCACAGCGAGGAACCGGGCGCCCGCGCCGGACTCGCCGTCCTCGGCGACGCGTTCGGCTGGATCGGACTCCAGCGCGACGCCGACGGCACGGTCCACCTCGTGCACCGGTTCGCCGAGGGCGTCGCCGACCACGAGCGGGACGCCGACCACGCGCGACCGGCTCCCACCGGAAGGGCGCGGCTGCGGATCGAGATCGGCGCGGGGGCCCGATGCCGGTTCCTCTACGACGTCGGCGAGGGCCTGCGTCCCTCCGGACCCGTCTTCGCCGCCACCCCCTGGCGGTGGGTCGGCGCCCTGCTCGGCCTGTTCGCGCTCGCGCCCGTCGGCGGCGGACACGCCGGGGCGGCAACCTTCTCGCACTTCAGGATCGACCACCTGTAACGCACCGAACCCGTAAGCCTGTTGGGAGCCGCAATGACGCAGCACCTTCATAGCAAGCGCTTGCAGAGACCGGGGTACGGCAGAGTCGTGGCCGCCGTGCTCGCCCTTGTGGCCGCGTTGGGTCTCGGGGCGGCCGGGGAGGCGCGGGCCTACGCTCCGCAGGTCTCGGGAGCGTCGGCCTACGCTCCACTGGTCTCCGGGGCGTCGGCCTCGGCCCCGCAGGTCTCGGGGGCGTCGGCCGCCGTGGGCCGCTTCGACGACCGGGCGCACGGCTTCGCCGCCCTCGCCGGAGGCACCACCGGAGGCGCCGGCGGCAAGGTCGTCACCGTCACCGACCAGGCCTCGCTGGCGAAGTACGCGGCGGCCGAGGAGCCGTACGTCATCCGGGTCTCGGGCACGATCGCCGTGGAGCCGTTCGGCTCGGACATCGTGGTCGGCTCGAACAAGACGGTCATCGGCGTCGGCGACACCGGCGAGATCGTCCACGGCGAGCTGCACCTCGACCCCGGCACGCACAACGTGATCATCCGCAACCTGACGATCCGCGACTCGTACGTCGAGGGCGACTGGGACGGCAAGACCACCGACTTCGACGCCATCCAGATGGACACCGTCGACCACGTCTGGATCGACCACAACACCTTCGAGCACATGGGCGACGGACTGCTCGACATCCGCAAGGACAGTCAGTACGTCACCGTCTCCTACAACCGGTTCCGCAACCACAACAAGGCGTTCGGGATCGGCTGGACCACCAACGTCCTCACCCAGATCACCATCGACCACAACTGGTTCACGGGCACCAAGCAGCGCAACCCGTCCGCCGACAACTGCGCCTACGCCCACCTCTACAACAACTACCTCTCGGCACAGGTGACCGACGGGGACCCGGTGTGGACGTACGGCAACTGGTCGCGCGGCAGGACCAGGATGGTCATCGAGAACAGCTACTACGACGGGGTCCAGCACCCCTACCAGGCCGACGCCACCGCCGAGTTGGTGCAGCGCGGCTCGATCCTCAAGCACACGTCCGGGCGAACGGACGCATGGGGTACGGCATTTGATCCGCGCTCCTTCTACGACTACCGGCTCGACCCGGCCGCCGCCGTGCCCGCGCTGGTGTCCCGGTTCTCCGGGCCGCAGAAGCGCATCGGCGTGACCCTGCACGTCCCCGCCGGGTACTCGACCGTGCAGGCCGCCGTGGACGCGGTGCCGGACGGCAACACCGTGCCGGTGACGATCGCCGTCGCGCCCGGCACCTACCGTGCCAAGGTCTTCGTCCCGGCGGCCAAGCCGCACCTCGTGCTCCAGGGCACCGGACGCGACCGGTCCGACACCGTCATCGTCTTCGACACGCCTGCCGAGTACGGCGGTTCGACGGGCAGTGCGACGGTCCGGATCGCCGCGCACGACGTCACCGCCCGGCACCTCACCTTCAGCAACGACTTCGACGAGGCCGCCGTCGAGCTGAAAGGCGAGCAGGCCCTCGCGATGAAGACCACCGGTGACCGGATCGTCTTCGAGGACACCGCCTTCCTGGGCAACCAGGACACCCTGATGACCGACAGCCCCAAGCTGGACGCGATCAGCCGGGTGTACGTCCGCGACTCGTACATCGAGGGTGACGTCGACTTCGTCTACGGACGGGCGACCACGGTCATCGAGCGGTCCGTGATCCGGGCGCTGAGCCGGGGCTCCGACTCCAACAACGGCTACATCACGGCCGCTTCGACCTGGACGGGCAACCCGTACGGCTTCCTGATCACCCGGTCGAGGATCGTGAGCGACGCGCCCGCCGGGACCTTCCATCTGGGGCGGCCCTGGCATCCGGGTGGTGAACCCGCCGCCGTGGCCCAGGTGTTGATCCGGGACACCGAGCTGCCGGCCGCGGTGAAGTCCGCGCCGTGGACCGACATGAGCGGCTTCTCGTGGAAGGACGCCCGGTTCGCCGAGTACCGCACCTTCGGGCCGGGCTCCGCCGTGACCGCGGACCGCCCGCAGCTGAGCGCCGCCGACGCGAGGTCGTACACCGTCGCCAACTACCTCAAGGGCACGGACGGTTGGGCGCCGAACGCCCGCCACTGACTCCCCCCACAACTTCATATCTCCGCTGGAATCAGAAGAAGAAGAGAGCCGACCAATGAAGATCAGCATCCGCAGAAGCAGGCGCGCTGCCATAGCCGTCGCCCTCGGGTCCGTCCTGGCGCTGACCGCCACCGCCTGCGGTGACGACGGCAGTGGGGCCGGTGGCGACAAGGGCGACGAGGGCAGCGGCAAGGGGAAGATCGTCTTCTGGGACAACAACGGCGGTGTGCGCACCGACGTCTGGAAGGAGATCATCGCCGACTTCCAGAAGGCCAACCCCGACATCAAGGTCGAGTACGTCGGCATCGCCTCCACCGAGTACCAGTCCAAGGTCGACACCGCCATCCAGGGCGGCGGCCTGCCGGACGTCGGCGGGGTCGGCGCGGCCATGCTCGCCGGGTTCTCCGCGCAGAAGGCACTGGAGCCGCTGGACGACCGGCTCGCCAAGTCCTCCCTGAGCGGCAAGCTCAACGAGAACATGGTCGACTCGCTGAAGGCGGCCGGGGGCGGCGACGGGACGCTGTACTCGATCCCGACCTCCGCCAACAACGGCGTGCTGTACTACCGGACCGACCTGTTCAAGGCGGCCGGTCTCGACGAGCCGACGACCTGGGACAAGTTCTACGAGGCCGCGGCGAAGCTGACCGACTCGAAGAAGAACGAGTTCGGTTACACCATCCGCGGTGGCGCCGGGTCCATCGCCCAGGCCCTGGACGCGGCGTACGGGCAGAGCGGGATCACCTCCTTCTGGAACGGCGACAAGACCACCCTCAACGACCCGAAGAACGTGGCGGCGCTGGAGAAGTACGCGGCGCTGTACAAGAAGGACACTCCGGCGGCCGACCTCAACAACGACTTCACCAAGATGGTCGCGCAGTGGGACTCCGGCACGATCGGAATGCTGAACCACAACCTGGGGTCGTACCAGGACCATGTGAAGGCGCTCGGGGCCGACAAGTTCCGGGGAATTCCGCAGCCGGTTGGCTCCGCCGGTAAGAGGGTCCAGGTGTCCAACCCTGTTGACGGGCTCGGGGTGTTCAAGAGTTCCAAGAACAAGGACGCGGCTTGGAAGTTCATCGAGTTCGCGACCTCACACGCGGAGAACTCGAAGTTCAACAAGTCTGCGGGTCAGGTGCCGTCGAACAATGACGCTGCCAAGGACTCGTGGATCGCTGAGGCGGAGCCCACGAAGCTTGCCGCTGCCGCGTTGACCGACGGGTCGACCAGCATTGTTCAGCTGCCGTACTACCTGCCCGACTGGAACACGATCTCGAAGGCCGATAACGAGCCGAACTTCCAGAAGGTGCTGCTCGGGGACATGAGTGCGAAGGACTTCCTGGACACCATGGCCGACCAGCTGAACAAGGCTCAGGCCGAATGGAAGGAACAGAACGGCTAAGAGGGTGGGTGGTCTCGCTGTGCGGCCGGCTGCGGGTTTCGTCGTGGCTGGTCGCGCAGTTCCCCGCGCCCCCAAAAGCAGAAAGGTGCACCGGAGATGTCAGTTACCCGGAGACAAGTTACCGTGGCGGCCCTTGCCGCCCTGCCCGTCGCCCTTGGCGCGACCGGTATCGCTCAGGCCGCCCCTCGAAGAACACGCACGCTCTACATCGCCGGTGATTCCACCGCCGCGCAGAAATACTCCGACGCCGCTCCCGAGACCGGGTGGGGCATGGCAGTTCCCTTCTTTCTGCACAAGGATCTGGCCGTCGCCAATCACGCGGTGAACGGGCGGAGTTCGAAGTCCTTCGTCGACGAAGGACGGCTGGACGCGATTCTCGGGCTGATCAAGCCCGGTGACCTCCTGCTCGTCCAGTTCGCGCACAACGACGAGAAGGCCGAGGATCCCACTCGGTACACCGAGCCCTGGTCGACGTATCAGGACTATCTGCGGCTGTACATCGACGGCGCCCGTGCGAAGGGGGCCCGGCCGGTGCTCGCCACGTCCGTCGAGCGGCGGAGGTTCGACGCAAGCGGGAACGCCGTGCCGACGCACGGGGAGTACCCGGCCGCGATGCGGGCGCTCGCCCGGGAAGAGGGTGTCGCGCTGCTCGACATCCAGGCGCTGTCGCTCGCGCTGTGGCAGAAGCTCGGGGTCGAGGAGACCAAGCGGTACTTCAACTGGACCGCGACCGAGCAGGACAACACGCACTTCAATCCGCCGGGTGCGATCGCCGTCGCCCGGCTCGTCGCCGGTGAGCTGGTGCACCGGCGGGTGCTCGGGCCCCGGGACGTGCGCCGGCTCGACGCCGAGATCCCGGAGTCCTGGATCACCTGGCCGTCGCCGGCCGCCGCCTGAACCTCCCCGCTTCAAGAAGAGAGTCGCACAATGAAGACACAGAAGTGGCATGGGCATGTCATGACAAAGGCGCTGGCCGTGGCCGGCTGTGCCGCGCTCGTGCTGACGGTCACCGGCACCACCGCACAGGCCAGGGGCCATGACGTCACCCGCGAAAGCCTCGCCGCCGGTGACGGCTGGGGTTCCTACGGCACCGGCACCACCGGAGGCGCGGCGGCCGACGCCGCCCACGTCTACACCGTCACCGACTGGACCGGGTTCAAGGCCGCCCTCGCCGCCGGGGGCAGCGCACCGAAGATCATCAAGGTGAAGGGCACCATCGACGCCGTGTCGGAAGGGTGCGACTCGCTCGCCGCGCCCGGGTACGACTTCGACGCCTACCTGGCCAAGTACTCGCCCGAGGCGTGGGGGCTGGACACCGACCTGAGCGCCGAGCCCGACGACAGCCCCGAGGGACTGCGCCGCGCCTCCGCCGCCCACCAGGACCAGACGATCAAGGCGAACGTCCCCGCCAACACCACGATCATCGGGGTCGGCCGCGATGCCGGGTTCAAGGGGGCCAGTCTCCAGATCAAGGCCGTGGACAACGTCATCGTCCGCAACCTGACCTTCGAGAGCCCCCTCGACTGCTTCCCGCAGTGGGACCCGACGGACGGTTCCACCGGAAACTGGAACTCCGAGTACGACACCGCCGTGGTGTACGGCTCCACCCATGTCTGGCTGGACCACAACACCTTCACCGACGGCAGCCACCCCGACAGCGCGGCGCCGACCTACTTCGGCATGCTCTACCAGCAGCACGACGGCGAGCTGGACGTCGTCCGGGGCGCGAACTACGTCACCGCCTCCTGGAACGTCTTCACCGACCACGACAAGACGATCCTGGTCGGCAACAGCGACAGCGAGTCCACGGCGGTGGGGGACCGGGGCAAGCTCAAGGTCACCTTCCACCACAACGAGTTCTCGAACCTCGTCGAGCGCGCGCCCCGCGTCCGCTTCGGCCAGGTCGACTCCTACAACAACCACTTCGTGGCGAGCGACGACTTCGCCTACAGCTTCGGCATCGGCAAGGAGTCCCAACTCGTCGCCGAGCACAACGCGTTCACGCTCCCGGCCGGCGTCACCGCGGGCAAGGTGCTCAAGCGGTGGAACGTCTCCCCGCTGACCGCAGCCGACAACTACGTCAACGGCAAGCTCACCGACCTGATCGCCGTCCACAACGCGGAGATCCCCGCCGAGACCCTGGAGTCCGGCGCGGGCTGGACACCCACCCTGCGCACGAAGGTCGACCCGGCGAAGAAGGTCCCGGGGATCGTGGACCGCGGCGCGGGCGCCGGCCGGATCTGCTGAACCCCGTCCGACCCCCAGACCGGCCGGGGCGGAATCCAGCGGCCGTCCCGGCCACCCACCTCACCCCCCACGCGAGGCACCCCACCACAGAGCCGCGTTCCCAAGGAGCATCCGCATGCCCTCGCACCAAGCCCAACTCCCCCTGTCCAGAAGGGGGTTCCTGCTCGCGAGCACCGGAGCGGCAGCCGCGCTCGCCCTCACCACGAGCCCCGCGACGGCCGCCCCGGCCGGTGGCAGGCGCCCGTTCGGCCGCTTCGGGTCGCCGTCCGCCCGCCGCACCCCGCAGACCCTCTACGTCGACCCCGAGGGCCGCGGCGACCACACCACCGTCAAGGGCGCCGTCACCGCCGCCACCGGCACCGGCTGGACCCTGGTCCTCGCCCCCGGCACCTACCGGGAGACCGTCGCCGTCGACGCCACCCGCACCGAGGCCACCTGGATCGGCGCCACGGAGGAACCCCGGGACGTCGTGATCGTCCACGACAACGCGGCCGGTACCCCCAAGCCCGGCGGCGGCACCTACGGCACCACCGGCTCGGCCACCACCACCGTGCAGGCCGCCGGCTTCACCGCCCGCTGGATCACCTTCGCCAACGACTGGCTGCGCGCCGACCACCCCGACATCACCGGCACCCAGGCCGTCGCCATCAAGGTCCAGGGCGACCGCTCCGCCTTCCACCACTGCCGCTTCCTCGGCCACCAGGACACCCTCTACGCCGACTCGATGGCCCTGACCTCCTTCGCCCGCCAGTACTTCGCGCACTGCTACGCCGAGGGGGACGTCGACTTCGTCTTCGGCCGGGCCACCGCGGTCTACGAGGACTGCCACTTCCGCACCCTGGACCGGACCGACCTCGCGGCGCCGCCCTACGGCTTCGTGTTCGCGCCCTCGACGGCGGGCGCCAACCCGCGCGGCTACCTCGTCACCAGGAGCCGCGTCAGCAGCGAAGCCCCCGACGCCGCCTACAAGTTGGCCCGCCCTTGGGTGCCCAGCTCCGACACCACGGCCAGGCCCAGCCTCCTCGTCCGCGACACCCGGCTCGGCCCCGGCATCGACGCCGTCGCCCCCTACACCAACATGTCGGACGCCTTCCCCTGGCAGAGCCAGCGCTTCGCCGAGTACCGCAACAGCGGCCCCGGCGCCCGGATCACCGTCCCGGAGAACCGGCCCCAACTCACCCGTGAGCAGGCCGAGTCGGCGACCAAGGAGACCTACCTCGGCGACTGGCGGCCCTGGAAGGAGAGCTGCTGATGCGCAGGCGCACGCTTCTCGCGGCCGGTCTCGGAATCGCCGCGGCCGGAGCGGCCCCGGCCCACGCCACCGGAGGCCACCGTGTCCTCCACGTCCGCCCCGGCGACTCCGTCCAGGCCGCCGTGGACGCGGTCACCGGCCCCGGCTGGACGATAGTCGTGCACCCGGGGACGTATCGCGAGGTCGTCAACGTCCCCGCCACCGCAGCAGAGTTGACCCTGCGTGGTGCCGTCCGTGACCCTCGCGCGGCCGTCATCGTGTACGACAACGCCAACGGCACCCAGAAACCCGACGGTTCGGGCACCTACGGCACCGCCGGCTCCGCCACCTTCACCCCCGCCGCCCCCGGCGGCAGCGTCCGCGACCTCACCCTCGCCAACGACTGGCTGCGCGCCGACCACCCCGACATCACCGGCACCCAGGCGGTCGCGGCCTGCACCTACGGCGACCGGACCCGCTTCGAGAACGTCCGCCTCCTGGCCCACCAGGACACCCTCTTCGTCGAGACGACCGCCCTCGACTCCTTCGACCGGCAGTACTTCCGCCACTGCTACATCGAGGGAGACGTCGACTTCGTCTTCGGCCGGGCCACCGCCGTCTTCGAGGAGTGCCACTTCCACACGCTCCAGCGGGACGTCACCTTCACGCCCAAGGGCATGGTCTTCGCGCCCTCCACCGCCCGCGCCAACCCGTACGGCATCCTCGCGGTCCGCTCCCGGATCACCTCCGGCGCCGAGGACGGGGCGTACAAGCTGGCCCGGCCCTGGGTGCCGTCGTACGAGACGACCGCCTGGCCGTCCCTCGTCGTGCGGAACAGCCGGATCGGCCCCGGCATCGACCCGGTCGCGCCCTACACCGACATGCGGGTGCAGTACCCCTGGCAGACCATGCGCTTCCGCGAGTACGGCAACTCCGGTCCCGGCGCGGTGATTTCGGTCCCCGAGAACCGCCCCCAGCTGACCTCCGCCGAAGCCGCCGTGCACACCCGGCGGACGTACCTCGGGGACTGGAGGCCCTATGAGTGTCCATGATCCTTTGGGGCGCCGGGCGTTCGTGGTGGGCACCGGAGCGGCGATGCTGGCCGGTGCCGCGGTGAGCCCCGCCGAGGCCGGGGTCGTGGACGGTCCGCTGCCCGACTTCCACCCGGCACTGAAGCGTGAGCTGAACTTCCCGCTCGCCTGGGGGAGTTCGCCGATCCGCGACTTCGGGACCTGGCGGCGGACAGCCCGCACCACCGTCGAGGACCACCTCCTCGTCGACCGCGAGGACAGGACGCCGTACGCCCCCGAGTTTACCGATCGGGCCCAAGGCGACGGCTGCACAAGGGAGTTGGTCACCCTCTCCCTCACCCGTCACGAACGCGTCCGCGCCGCCCTGCTCACCCCGCACGGCCCAGGACCGTTCCCCGCCGTGCTGCTGCTCCACGACCACGGGGCGAAGTTCGACATCGGCAAGGAGAAGCTGGTCAGGCCCTGGTACGACGACACCCGGCTCGCCTCCGCGCAGGGCTGGGCCGACAAGTACTTCAGCGGCCGGTTCGTCGGCGACGAACTCGCCCGGCGCGGCTATGTCGTGCTGTGCGCGGACGCGCTCGGCTGGGGCGACCGCGGGCCGGTCACCTATGACCAACAGCAGGCCCTGGCAAGCAACTTCTACAATCTGGGCTCCTCGCTCGCCGGGCTCATGGCCCGCGAGGACGCCCGTGCCGCGGAGTTCCTGGCCGGGCTGAGAAGGGTGGACGCCAGGAGGATCGCCGCCGTCGGGTTCTCCATGGGCGCCTACCGGGCCTGGCAGACGGCCGCGCTCACCGACCACATCGCGGCCACCGCGTCCGTCTGCTGGATGACCGGGCTCAAGGAAATGATGGTGCCCGGCAACAACACCCTGCGCGGGCAGTCCAGTTACTACATGCTCCACCCGGGTCTTCCCCGGTTCCTCGACTTCCCCGACGTGGCGAGCATCGCCGCACCCAGGCCGATGCTCTTCCTCAACGGCGGCCTCGACCCGCTGTTCCCCGCCGACGGCGTCCGCGTGGCGTACGACAAGCTGCGCGCCGTCTGGCACTCCCGCCACGCCGAGGAGCGGTTGCACCTCAGGACCTGGCCCGACCTCGGCCATGTCTTCGTCGACCGCATGCAGGACGAGGTCTTCCGCTGGCTCGACACCGTCCTTTGATCTCCCCTCCCCGAAAAGCACGACGAAAGGACCCGCACTCCATGTCTCGTCGTACCGCCCTCATCGCCACGGCCGCCCTCGCCCCCGGCTCCGGGCTCGCCGTCCTCCCCACCCAGGCCCAGGCCGCGACCGTGGTCGTCAGCAACTCGACCGACCTGTCCAACGCCATCAAGAACGCCACCGCGGGCACCGTCATCCAGGTCCGCGGCGGCACCTACTACCCGACGGCCACCCTCCAGTCCACGGCCAACGGCACCTCCTCGTCGCCGATCACGCTCACCGCGTACGGCTCGGAGACCGTGAAGATAGACGGGTCCTCGCTGCCCGACGGGGACTGGATCTTCAAGCTGACCGCCGACTACTGGAACGTCTCCAACATGACCTTCCAGAACTCCCCGGACAGCGCGGTCGTCTGCCAGTCCTGCACCGGGACGAACTGGAACAACATCAAGACCATCAACGGCGGCGACTCCGGCTTCACGCTCACCGGCGACGGGACGGTCAACAACACCGTCAAGAACATCGACAGTTACGGCAACTACGACGCCGCGGGCCACGGCGAGAACGCCGACGGGGTCGCCGTGAAGTTCGGCTCCGGCACCGGCAACCTGATCACCGGGGCCCGCCTGTACAACAACTCGGATGACGGGATCGACTTCTGGTCGTTCTCCTCGCCCGTCACCGTCGAGCACACCTGGTCCATGGGCAACGGCGTCAACCGCTGGTCCGACTCGGCGTTCGCGGGCGACGGCAACGGCTACAAGCTGGGCGGCGACGGCGAGGTCGTCGCGCATGTCATCAACAACTCCGCCGCCTGGGGCAACGCGGGCAACGGCTTCACCGAGAACTCCAACACCGGCGCGATCGTCATCAACCGCACCACCGCCTACGCCAACAGCAAGTGGGGCTACTACTTCGCCACCAGCTCCGCCAAGCTCGGCAAGAACCTCGCGGTGAGCAACGGCGGCGGCTCGGTCAGCAAGGGCTCGAAGGTCACCTCGTCCGGCAACAACTGGGACAGCGGCATCAGCACCCCCGCCTTCAGGACGACGGACGCCTCGACGACGTACAACGCACGCAGCTCCAGCGGCACCCTGCCCGCGACCACGTTCCTGACGACGGGCAGCACCACCATCGGCGCGACCATGAACTGACCAGGCCACCCGCACGACGGGGCGCTTGACCCGTTTTTTACCGAGCGGGTCTCGCGCTCGCCGGGGTGACGCGCGTAGAACGTCTGTCATGCATAAGCCATTGCGTATCGCAGCCGTCACCGCGGCGTGTGCCGTCGCCGCCGGAGCCCTCTACGGCGCCGGAGCGGCCACGGCCGGCCAGTCCACGGCGAACTCCACGCACGAGCCCTACAACATCGGGCTCCTGGTCAAGGACATCGACACCTACTACGGCACCGCGCTCGACGCGAACGGTGTCTACCAGGCGTCTCCCACCAGCCCGTACGCCAAGGACCTGGCCTCCCTCGACAAGGCCGCGAGGAAGTACATCGACCAGGCCGCCCGCAAGGCGCACCACAAGCGCGAGAAGCCCGCGGTCGTCTTCGACATCGACGACACGCTGCTGCTCAGCCTCGACTACGAGAAGCGGTACAACTACACGTACAACTCCGCCACTTGGGCCGCCTACGTCAACAAGGCGGACCGTCCGGCGGTCTTCGGCAGCCCCGAGCTGGTCCGGTACGCCGAGAAGAAGGGCGTCGAGGTCTTCTACAACTCCGGTCTGAGCGAGGCCCAGCGCACCGCCGCGGTGGAGAACCTGAAGAAGATCGGCGCCGACGTGAACCTCGACGCCGGCCACATGTTCCTCAAGGACACCGCCAACCCGCCCTCGTACCTGAGCGGTTGTGCGACCGCGGGCACCTGGACCTGCACGACCGTGCAGTACAAGTCCGGTACCCGCAAGCACATCGAGAAGGACCTCGGGTACGAGATCATCGCCAACTTCGGCGACCAGTACTCCGACCTCGACGGCGGCTACGCCGACAAGACGTACAAGCTGCCGAACCCGACGTACTTCGTCAGCTGAGGCTCACTTCCGTACCGGCCTGATCCCCTCCAGGGTCGGCACCACCGGCAGAATCGAACCGTCCGCCGCGAACTCCATGCGGTCGACGGTGGTCTCCCGGTGCATGCCGTCCCCGCCCGGCCTCCCCGGCCCGTTCAGGGCGAACCGGTGATAGACGATGTACCAGTCGTCGGTGCCGGGGGTGTTCACCACGGAGTGGTGACCGGTGGCGAGGATGCCGTACTCGGGACGCTTGGACAGGATCGTCCCCCTCTTGGTCCACGGACCGAGCGGGGACGGTCCCGTCGCGTAGGCGACGTGGTAGTTCTCGCTGCGGGTGTCGTCCTCGGACCACATGAAGTAGTACGTGCCGTCGCGCTTGATCACGAAGGACCCCTCCCGGAAGTTGTCCGGGGTGATGTCCTCGACCTTCGCCGGGTCGTACGAGGTCATGTCGGCGTTCAGCGGCACCACGTACCCGTGCCCGTTGCCCCAGTACAGGTACGACGTCCCGTCGTCGTCCGTGAAGACGGCTGGGTCGATCATCTGCCCCTTCAGCGCACCGCCCTTGGCCACCAGCGGCTTGCCGAGCGCGTCCTTGAAGGGCCCGGCGGGGGAGTCCGCCACCGCCACCCCGATCTGCTGCTCCGCGCAGAAGTACAAGTAGTACTTCCCGTCCCGCTCGGCGATCGCCGGCGCCCACGCGTACTTGTCGGCCCACGACACGTCCGGACCTAGGTCGAGGATGACCCCGTGGTCCTTCCAGTGGACCAGGTCCTTCGACGAGTACGCCTTGAAGCGGGTGCCGCCCCAGCCCTGGAAGCCGTCGGTGGTCGGGTAGATCCAGTACTCGCCGTTCAGATAGTGCACGTCAGGGTCGGCGTTGAGGCCGGGCAGGACGGGACTGCCGGTCGGCACGGCTTCGACGGTCCATCTGCGAGTCGTTCCGTCGGCCGCCGTCACGGTGTACGTCTGCGGCTTGCGGAAGTCCCGCCGGGTGCCGGAAGCGGGGCTCACCCGGGCCCCCTCGCCGACCGCCAACTCCGGTGCGAGACGCGCGAGATCGGTGCCGGGCCGCATCGGCAGCACGACCTTCGACGCGGCCTCCGTGACGATCGCGTACCCCTTCTGACCGGAAGCCGTCGCGTCCACGACGGACGTCCCGGAGACCGGGTACGCGGCCAGCAGCCGGTCGTACTCCTTCCGCGTCACCGGAAGTACCGTGCCGTGCCGGGGACTTGCGGGCAGCTGGTAGTTGGCCGACGGCGTCCACTGGCCCGAGTCGAGGTCGGTCGTCTCGAAGGGGACGTAACCCCGGCCGCCGTACTCGTCGACGAACAGGTACCACTTCTTCTCGGTGTTCGACTTGAACACCGTCGGTCCCTCACCGCGCTCCATCGCCCCGCTGCCGATGCAGTCCGCCACGAAGTCGTACTGCGTCGAGGTCAGCGACGTGGACTTCTCCCCGGTGATGAACTTCGAGCAGGGGCTGGAGGAGCCGGGGTCCCGCTCGTCCTTGGTGTAGCGGTAGTAGGTGTCCTTGTACTTGACGACCGTCGAGTCGATCACCGAGTAGCCCGGGTCGTCCCAGACCTTCGGCGCGCTGAAGGTGCGGAAGTCCTTCGTGGTCGCGTACAGCATCTTGTTGTACGTCGATCCCGTGTGCTCCGGGTCGTCGTCGGCGTACAGCTTCGACGCCCAGAAGACGACGTACTCACCGAGGCTGTCGTCCCAATAGGCCTCCGGCGCCCAGGTGTTGCCCGCGCTGTCCGGGGCCACCTTCACCAGCCGCTGGTCGGTCCAGTGCACCAGGTCGGTGGACTCCCAGATCATGATCGACTTGCTGCCGTGCCGCTGGACGTCGTCCCAACTGCCGCTGCTGTTCCGGTACATGCGCAGATCGGTGGCGATCAGATAGAACTTGTCGCCCTTGGGGGAGCGGATCACGAACGGGTCGCGCAGGCCCTTCTCGCCGATCGTCGACGTCAGCACCGGCCTGCCCTGGTTCAGCTCGCGCCAGTGCAGGGGGTCGTCGCCCCGGCTGAGGGCGTAGCGGATCTGCTCGCCGTCGGCGGTGCCCTCGCCGGTGAAGTAGGCGAAGAGATAGCCGGCGTACTTGGAGTGGTTCACGGGTGGTGCTCCTGAGTGGGCGGAACCGGGCGGTGCGGTGAGCATGGCCAGGAGGAGTGAGAGACAGGCGACGAGGAGGATACGAGGGCGCATGTCGCTCCTGCGAGTGTGGGGGTGTGGGGGATTCTGTTGGGGGCTGTGCGCGCCTTCGGAGTGTTACGAGCGGGAAACAGCACGTCAATCGGTGAGTGCGCGACGAACAGCAGCGAAAGTTTCGGTCGTTCTCGCCGGGGCGCGGCAACCCGGTCCGGCCGCGGTGGCGACTGGAGGGCGTCCCCGCCCCCAAGGAAAGGAACGCCCCGTGCGTCACAGCACCGGACGCCACCGCCGGACCCGCACCCTCTCCGTCGCCGCGGCGGTCGCCGTCGCCGCGGGTGCGGGCGGCGTCTACCTCGGCCTCTCGGACGGCGGCGCCGAGGCCGCCTCGTCGACGGTCGTGGTCTCCGACACCGCGCACCTCGAATCGGCCGTGAGGAACGCGACGGCCGGTACGACCATCCAGGTCCGCGCGGGCACGTACACCCCCACCGCCACCCTCAAGTCCACGGCGAACGGCACCCGTTCGGCCCGGATCACCTTGCGGGCGCACGGCAACGAGAAGGTCAGGATCGACGGGTCCGGGCTGCCCGGCGGGTCCTGGCTGGCCGGGATCGACGGCGACTACTGGACGGTCCAGGACCTCACCTTCCAGAACTCCCCGGCCCAGGGGTTCGTCGCCACCTCTTCCGTCGGCGGGATCTTCAAGAACCTCGTCACCGTGGACAACGGGGACTCCGGCTTCACCCTGCGCGGGGACGGCACCAGCGGCAACCTCGTGCAGAACCTGGACAGCCACGGCAACTACGACCCCGCGGGGCACGGCCGGAACGCTGACGGGATCGCCGTCAAGTTCGGCTCCGGGACCGGCAACCGGATCACCGGCGCACGCCTGTACGACAACTCGGATGACGGGATCGACCTCTGGCAGTTCTCCTCACCGGTCACCGTCGAGCACAGCTGGGCCTTCGGCAACGGCAGGAACCGGTGGGGCGACTCCGCCTTCGAGGGCAACGGCAACGGGTTCGAGCTGGGTGGCGGGGGCGTCGCGGTGGCGCATCTCGTCAACGACAACGCGGCCTGGGACAACACCCTGAACGGGTTCACCGAGAACTCCAACACCGGGGCGATCGTGCTGAACCGCAACACCGCGTACGCCAACGCCGAGGCCGGGTTCTGCTTCGCCACGGGCAGGGCGCGGCTGGCCCGGAACCTGGCGGTGGGCAACAAGGGCGGCCTGTCCAAGCTCGGTTCGTCCACGGTGTCCGCGGCGAACGCCTGGGACAGCGGTGTCGCCGCGCCCGCTTTCAGGTCGGTGGACGCGACGACGGCGTACGGCGCTCGCAGGTCCGACGGCTCGCTGCCCGCGACGACCTTCCTGACCACCGGCTCGACCACCATCGGCACGACGATGAACTGAGCGCGGAGCGACGAAACGCCCCGCCTGTCGTCACAGGCAGGGCGTTCCTCGTGCCGGCCCGAGGGGGGCTCCAGCCGGCAACTGCCGACCGAGGGGGGCTCAGGTCGGCAGGTCCAGGGTGCGAGGTGTCCGTCTGCCACGCACTGGAAGGGACGTAGAAATCGAAGGTGCGGTTGTTTCCGTCTGTAAGTCGCCGCCGAAGCCGGACAGGTTGCCGCGCCGGCGGAGTTTTTTTTACGAGCCGCCGTCGTCGGTGCTCCCGTCCTGCGCCGCGAAGCCGCCCTTCACGGCGAGTTGCCCGGACTTGGCGGTCGCGGTCGCCGAGTAGCCGTCGTCCTTGGCGTCCCGGCCGCCGCGCTGGTGGTTGTACTGCCCGGCGAAGACCCACTCGCCCTTCGGGACCGTACGGCCCTGTTTGAGCACCCATGTGTAGACCAGGAAACCGTCCTTCTCGCCGACCGTCAGGGTGAAGTCGTCCTCCGGCAGCGAGCGCCAGGCACCGGCGTTGGTGACACCTCCGGTCTGCGCGACCTTCAACTCGACCGTCAGCGCGGTCAGTTGCTCGGAGGTCTTGAAGGTCAGATCGCTCTGCGCCCAGAAGTCGTTGCTGTGCGGGTCCACCGAGCCGTCCGACCAGAGCGGGCCGTCCTCGGCGCCGGAGGCCTTGGCCTCGGTGGAGGCGCTCGGCGTGCGCGTGGGGGTGCTGCTCGGCCGTTCCGCCTTGTGCGTGGGGGTGTCGCGCGGTGTCGGGTCCGCCGGCGGGGCGGGCGGGCGGCTGGTCGCGTCGGGCGACGGAGTGGGCGTGGCCGTGGAGGCGACCGACTTCTGCACCGGCGTCTCGTCCTTCACCGCGGACGCCACCGCGTAGCCGCCGAACCCCAGCACACAGGCGACCGCGGCCGTGGCGCTCACCACCCGCACCCAGCCGTACACCGGCGGCCTGGTCGCCCGGTGGTCGGAGCGGCCCGGCTCCGACATGCCGCGCTCGACCCGGGCCAGGATCCGCTCCCGGTTCGGCTCGTGCCCCTCGGCCGCCTCCCGCAGCCGGGCGCGCAGTTCGCCGTGCACGTCCCGCCGCATGGTCATCCGTTCCTTCCTCCGGCGTCACCGGTGCGCACCATCGCGGCGTGCACCTTCAGCGGAGTGTTCTGGGTGCCGAGCAGTCGCTGCAACTCGGCCATGCCCTTCGAGGTCTGGCTCTTGACCGTACCGACCGAGACACCCAGGGCCAGCGCGGTGTCCTTCTCCGAGAGGTCGAACGCGTGTCGCAGCACGACACATGCCCGCTTGCGGAACGGCAGCCTGCGCAGAGCCTCTTGGACGTCGACCACGCCCGCCACATCAGGGTTCTCGACCTTCTCCTCGCGCTGGGACCAGAACAGGGCGATACGGCGGCGCTCGCGCACGGCGCTGCGGATGCGGGTGCGGGCCAGGTTGGCGACCACTCCACGGGCGTACGCCGCCGGGTGGTCCGCCGCGCGCACCCGGTCCCAGCGGTGCCACAGCGCCAGCAGCGCGTCCGCGGCCAGATCGTCGGCGGCGTCTGCCTCGCCGGTCAACAGATGGGCGAGACGGGAGAGTTCGGCGTAGTGGCGCTCGAAGAAGGCGTGGAACTCCACGGAGGCGGCGTCGTCGACGACTGTGCCCACGGACTACCTCTCCTCACGGATGTGTGTCATGTGTATGACATGTGATCGTTCCGGGCGGACCTGGCGAGATGCGGAAGCGTAGCAGTGGATCGTGTGCGGGTCGTCGTACGGGTCTTCGAACGGTGTCTGACCGGTCGGGTCCGATTCCGTAACACGGGGAAAACCTGAAGCGGGTTCAACGGGGGAACAATCCAGCCAGCATCCGCCCATCCGTCAGTCAGTCAACAGGGAGCAGCGACCATGTCCGTCGACCAGTACTTCAGGATCTCCGAGCGGGGGTCCACCTTCGCCCGGGAGATACGCGGCGGCTTCGCCACGTTCTTCACGATGGCCTACATCCTTGTTCTGAACCCGATCATCCTCGGCAGCGCGAAGGACAAGTTCGGACACCAGCTGGACGCCGTGCAGTTGACCACCGCGACCGCGCTGGTGGCCGCCGTGATGACGATCATCATGGGCGTCGGCGGCAACCTCCCGCTCGCGCTCGCCGCCGGGCTCGGACTGAACGCCGTCGTCGCCTTCCAGATCGCCCCGCTGATGAGCTGGGACGACGCGATGGGCCTGGTCGTCCTGGAGGGCCTGCTCATCTGCGTGCTGGTGGTGACCGGGCTGCGCGAGGCCGTCATGCACGCCATCCCGCAACCGCTCAAGCAGGCGATCAGCGTCGGCATCGGGCTGTTCATCGCGTTCATCGGCTTCGTGGACGCGGGCTTCGTCAGCCGCATCCCGGACGCGGCCAACACCACCGTGCCCGTGCAGCTGGGCGGTACCGGCGCCCTCACCGGCTGGCCGATCCTGGTGTTCTGCCTCGGCGTGCTGCTGACGATCGGCCTGCTCGCCCGCAAGGTCAAGGGCGCGATCCTGATCAGCATCGTGACCATGACCGTCCTCGCGATGGTCATCAACTCCCTCGCCGACATCAAGACCTGGGGACTGACGACCCCGGCCTGGCCCGACAAGGTCGTCGACACCCCGGACTTCGGACTGATCGGTCACTTCAGCCTGTTCGGCTCCTTCAGCGCGCCCGGGGTGGGAGTCGTCACCGTCGTCCTGCTGGTCTTCACGCTGATCCTGTCCGACTTCTTCGACACGATGGGCACGGTCGTCGGCATCAGCGCGGAGGCGGGGCTGCTGGACGAGGAGGGGAAGGTCCCGAACCTCGGCCGGGTGCTGCTCATCGACGGCGCGGCGGCGGTCGCGGGCGGCGCGGCGTCGGCCTCCTCCGCCACGGCGTACATCGAGTCGGCGGCCGGTGTGGGGGAGGGGTCCCGCACCGGGTTCTCCAACCTGGTCACCGGCGGGCTGTTCGGCCTCGCGCTGTTCCTGACCCCGCTCCTGACGATCGTGCCGCTCCAGGCCGCCGCACCCGCGCTGGTCGTCGTGGGCTTCCTGATGATGACGCAGGTCAAGCACATCGACTGGGACCGGTACGACATCGCGATCCCGGCCTTCCTGACCATCGCCGTGATGCCCTTCACCTACTCGATCACCAACGGGATCGGCGCGGGCTTCGTCGCGTACGTCGTGATCAAGGTGGTGCTCGGGAGGGCGAAGGAGATCCACTGGCTGCTGTGGGCGACCTCGGCGCTGTTCCTGGTGTACTTCGCCATCGACCCCATCGAGCAGGTCCTCGGCGTCAAGTAGCCACCGGGAAGCCTCAGTTCTTGAGGGCCGCCTCCATCATGGCCTTGGCCACGGGGGCGGCCAGCCCGTTGCCGCTCACCTCCGAGCGGGCCGCGTTCGACTGCTCCACGACCACCGCCACGGCCACCTCCTTGCCGTCGGCCTTCCCGTACGACGTGAACCAGGCGTACGGCGTCTTGCTGTTGTTCTCGCCGTGCTGGGCGGTGCCCGTCTTGCCGCCCACCGTGACGCCGTCGATCCGGGCGTTGGTGCCGGTGCCGTCCGTGATGACCGACTGCATCGCCGACTGGAGCTGCTCGGCGGTGTCGGAGCTGACGATCTGCTGGGTCGTCGCCTCGTCGTCGTAGTTCTTCAGGACGTCGCCGCCGTTGTCGGTGATCGTCGACACCATGTGCGGCGAGACCAGCTTGCCGCCGTTGGCTATGGCCGCGGACACCATGGCCATCTGGAGCGGGGTCGCCGTGACGTCGTACTGGCCGATGCCGGTCAGGGCCGTCGAGGACTTGTTCATGTCGGAGGGGTAGACGCTGGTGTACGCCCGCACCGGCACGTCCTGCGCCGAGTCGTTGAAGCCGAACTTCTCGGCCATCGCCCGCACCTTGTCCTGGCCGAGGTCGACGGCCATCTTCGCGAACACGGTGTTGCAGGAGTACTCCAGCGCGACCCGGATCGAGGCGTTCTCGCAGGGCGCCGAGGTGTTCTCGTTGCCCAGCGGGGTCACCGTGCCCGGCAGGGTGTACGGAGCCGGGCTGTCGGTCTTCTCGTCCACCGAGGAGTACAGGCCGTCCTCCAGCGCGGCGGCGGCCACCACCAGCTTGAACGTCGAGCCCGGCGGCAGCGGCTGGCGCAGCGCACGGTTGGTCAGCGGCTTGTCGGAGTCGGCGTTGAGCTGCTTCCAGGCCTTGCCCGCGGTGTTGGCGTCCGTCAGCGAGGACGGGTCGTACGACGGTGTCGACACGACCGCGAGGATCTTGCCGGTCGTCGGGTCGATCGCGACGGCGGCGCCCTTCGTGTCGCCGAGCGCGTCGTACGCCGCCTTCTGCACGGACGGGTCGATCGTCGTGATCACATCACCGGGCTCGGCCCGCTGGTTGGTGACGGTGTCCATGACGGTCTTCAGCCGGCTGTCCGTGCCGTTGAGGAGGTCGGCGTAGATGCCCTCCAGCTGCGTCGGGGCGTAGGCCTGCGAGGCATAGCCCGTCACCGCCGCGTACAGCTTGCCGTTCGTGTACGTCCGCTTGTATTCAAGGTCGCTGTCCGTCGTCCGCTCGGATCCCGTGACCGCCTTTCCGGCCACGATGATGTTCCCGAGGGGCGAGGAGTACGTCTCGATCGCGTTCCGTCGGTTGTCGTTGTCGTCCGCGAGTGCCTGGCCCTCGTAGAACTGCACCCAGGTCGCTCGGATCAGCAGAGCGAACACCAGGAGCAGCGCGAAGACCGATGCGCGCCTGATCGTCTTGTTCATCCCACTCAGAGGACGATCAGGCGGGCGTGAATCGTTCCTGAACGTCCGCTTTTCTCATCGGACGTTCATCTGAGACCTCTCGCCCGCCTTCCGCTACGACGGTGTCAGGCGTCCAGCGTCAGCACGAACTCGTCGATCTCCGCACCGCGCGCGTTGGCGTACCCGGAGGCCCGGGCGGTCACCCTGAACCCGCACTTCTGGAGGACCCGCAGCGAACCGGCGTTGTCGGCGGCGGCCCGGGCGTACAGCGGTCGCTCGGGCACCTGGGTCACGAGCTCGCGCAGGGCCGCCGTGGCGACACCGCGCCCCCAGTAGGCGCGGTCGACCCAGTACGTCACCTCGCGCTCGCCCGGCTCGCCGTACACCGCCGCGCTGCCCACCACGTCCCCGTCGGCGAGGATCGTGCGGTTCTCGGCGTCGGAGGCCCGGACGCGGGCCCAGTGCGCGTCGAAGGCGTCCCGGTCGGCGGGATCCTTCGGGGTGAAGGCCGCCATGGCCAGGGAGTCGGGATCGTTCATCTGCCGGAAGAAGACCGGCAGATCGCTGTCATGGACTTCGCGGAGGACGATCTGCATGCCTCAGAGCCTACGGGTGGCCAGTGTCAGCCGGTCCCTGGCGTCGAACAGGGCGTCCTTCACCAGCTGTTCGTGGGCCGGGGTCAGCCGCGCCACCGGTACCGAGCAGCTGATCGCGTCCCGCGCGGGGGTGCGGTAGGGGATCGCCACGCCGAAGCAGCGCAGGCCCAGGGTGTTCTCCTCGCGGTCCACGGAGAAGCCCTGCTCGCGGATCTGGTGCAGCTCCTCGATGAGCTTCTCGCGGTCGGTGATGGTGTGCTCGGTCAGCGCGGGCAGGGTCTCCGGCAGCATCTTGCGGACCTGCTCGTCGGAGTACGTGCTCAGCAGCGCCTTGCCGAGGGACGTGGAGTGCGCCGGGAGCCGGCGCCCGACTCTCGTGAACGGGCGCAGATAGTGCTGGGACTGGCGGGTCGCGAGGTAGACGACGTTCGTGCCGTCCAGCCGCGCCAGGTGGATCGTCTCGGTGGTGTCGTCGGAGAGCCGGTCCAGGGTCGGCCGGGCCGCCGCGACCACCTCGTCGCCGTCGATGTACGAGGTGCCGACGAGCAGCGCCCGCACCCCGATGCCGTACCGCGTGCCCGTCGCGTCCGTCTCCACCCAGCCCAGCTCGACAAGCGTGCGCAGCAACATGTAGAGACTGGACTTGGGATAGCCGACGGCCTCCTGGACCGCCGCGAGGGAGTGCATGCCGGGGCGTCCGGCGAAGTATTCGAGCAGTTCAACCGTCCGTACCGCGGACTTGACCTGTGCTCCGCCGCCCGTCTCGCCTGCCGACATCGCCCTTGACCCCTTCGTTCGACGGGAAATAGTCTCCAACAGCATATTCACCATCAGAGACAGCGTTCAGTATATCGAACGGTCCTGGTGGCTGACCCAGATACACGTGGAGGGACCCGCGGTGGCAGCAGCACCAGTCTGGAGTGTCGACCCCCGAACCGGGAAGCAGCGCGAACAGGTTGCGGTCGAGGCCACAGCCCAGGAGGTCGACGCCGCCGTCCGCGCCGCGCACGACGCGCGCGCGTCCCTCACCGACCGCACCGTCCGCGCGGCCTTCCTGCGCACCGCGGCCGACAGGCTCCAGGCCGCCAAGGACCAGCTCGTCGAGGCCGCCGACGCGGAGACCGCGCTCGGCCCGGTCCGGCTGACCGGCGAGCTCGCCCGCACCAGCTTCCAGCTGCGGGCCTTCGCCGACATCGTCGACGAGGGCGAGTTCCTCGGCGTGGTGATCAACCACCCCGACGACACCGCGACCCCGCCGATCCCGGACCTGCGCCGCTACAAGGTGCCCCTCGGCGTCGTCGCCGTCTACTCGGCCTCGAACTTCCCCTTCGCCTTCTCGGTCGCCGGCGGCGACACCGCGAGCGCGCTCGCGGCCGGCAACCCGGTCGTCGTCAAGGCCCACCCCGACCACCCGGCGCTGTCCGAGCTGGTCGCGGCGGTGCTGCGGCGCGCCGCCGACGAGCACGGCATCCCCGCGGGCGTGGTCGGCCTGGTGCACGGCTTCGACGCCGGCATCGAGCTGATCAAGCACCCGCTGGTCGCCGCGGCCGGCTTCACCGGTTCGGTACGGGGCGGGCGTGCCCTCTTCGACGCGGCCGCCGCACGGCCCACCCCGATCCCCTTCCACGGCGAGCTGGGCTCCCTGAACCCCGTGGTGATCACCGAGGAGGCGGCGGCCGAGCGGGCCGAGGCCATCGGCGCCGGGCTCGCGGGCTCCATGACCCTCGGGGTCGGCCAGTTCTGCGTGAAGCCGGGCCTGGTCCTGGTGCCGTCCGGCGCGGCCGGCGACGGCCTGGTGAAGTCCCTGACCGACGCGGTCAGCGACACCGACGCGGGTGTCCTCCTCGACCACCGCATGCGGGACAACTTCGTCGCCGGGGTCGCCGAGCGCGTCGGGCTGGAGGGCGTGGACTCCCCGGTCACCCCGGGCGCGGGCGGCGAGCACACGGTCAGCCCCGGCTTCCTCACGGTCGTGGCGGACAAGCTCGTCTCCGAGGGGGCGTACGACCTCCTCCTGGAGGAGTGCTTCGGTCCGGTGACCGTGGTGGTCCGCTACGAGGACGACACCCAGGCGCGCGCGGTGCTGTCGCGGCTGCCGGGCAACCTCACCGCGACCGTCCACCTGTCCGCCGGGGAGGCGGCGGGCGAGGGCCGCGGCGCGGAGATCCTGGCGGAGCTGACCCCGCTCGCCGGCCGGGTCCTGGTCAACGGCTGGCCGACGGGTGTGGCCGTGGCCGCGGCCCAGCACCACGGCGGCCCGTACCCGGCGACGACCTCCACGTCGACCTCCGTGGGCGGCACGGCGATCGAGCGCTGGCTGCGCCCCGTCGCCTACCAGAACGCCCCCGAGGCCCTGCTCCCCCCGGAGCTGAGGGACGACAACCCGCTGGGTCTGCCCCGCCGCATCGACAACCGTCTCGAACGCTAGGCACCCGAGAGCCGCACCCGGGGACCGCACGCGGAGAGGGAGCTGGAAAACTCTGAGGATGGACGTCGAACTTCCTCAGCTCCCCTTCCCTCTCCGCACCTACGGCCCCGACGGGCACTGGATCTACGAGGACGGCATTCTCTCCGGCTGGGCCGGGCCCCGGCAGGACCGGTTCGTGCCGCCCACCGGGGAGGCGCTCGACCCCGCCTCCGACGCGCCGAGGCTGCTCGGCGCGCCCGAGGGTGACTTCCAGCTGATAGCGCGCGTGACCGTCGGCTTCAACGCGTCCTTCGACGCGGGCGTGCTGTACGTCCACGTCGGCGAGCGGGCCTGGGCCAAGCTCTGCCTGGAGAACTCCCCGGACGTGCCGACGGTCTGCACGGTCGTCACCCGGGGTCACTCCGACGACTGCAACTCCTTCACCGTGGACGGCAGTTCGGTGTGGCTGCGGATCAGCCGCACCGGCCGGGCCTTCGCCTTCCACGCCTCCCGCGACGGCGAGCGCTGGACCTTCGTCCGCCTCTTCACCCTGGGCGACGAGAAGGAGACCGACGCGGCCCTCGTCGGCTTCATGACCCAGTCCCCGATGGGCGCCGGCTGTGTCGTGACCTACGACCACATCGAGTTCCGCCCGGCCTGGCCCGACGACCTGCGCGACGGGAGCTGAAGACCGGGTTAGGTGGAAATACCGAACCTCATACGGAGAACCGCGAAGGGCCGCCGGATACGGCGCCGACGTGCCGAGCGGGTTCGTAACGTACCGGCATGACACGTGAATCAGCCGTATCCGAAGCGGACGCGGGGAACTGGCGGGGGCAGCTGACCCAGGCCTTCGAGATCCTGCTCGGCCGTCCGCTGCCGGGCGATGAACCCGGCGCCGTCCATGCCGTCTACTTCGGCGGCAATCTGATCCACGAGACCGGCTTCGACCGGGACGCAGCCTGGGTGAGCCCCGCCGCTCTGAGCGGTGCCGAGCCGGTGCTGTGGGACATGGGCGAGCGGCCGCTGGAGTTCGACGCGAGCGGGTCGATCTTCGAGATCGTGACCTCGCACTCCGGTGTCTCCCCGGAATTCGCCGCCGATCTCGGAACGGCGTGCTTCGCGCGAGGGCTCCTCCGGGGCGGGGACCTCGCCCCGCTGCTGGTGCGGCACGGCATCGATCTCGCCGGGCCCGAATGGAGCGACGCCTGGTATCTCGCCTACCCCCGGATTCCCTCCGACGGCACGCTCTTCGACGCCATGCGGGTCGCGCTCGGTATCGGTGACGGGCCGGAGAGCCTGGTCGAGGCGGACGTGGAGGTCTCCGAGGAATGGGAAGAGGCGCTCTCCGCGCTGCCTTCTCCCGAACTCCGCGCGCATCTCGCTCTCTACTGCACCGACGGGGACGACGGGCTGATGTACCTGGGGGAGGACCGCTCGGGCGGCGGCCTCCTGGAGGAGGAGGGCTGCTCGCTGGTGGCCAACTGGGAGGAAGGCCAGTCCCAGGTGGAGTTCGCGGTCGTACGGCTCAGCGACCTCGTCGCCGGACCGGGAATGGAACCCGCTGCTTGAACGTTCACTCATCGAGCGGAGGGAACACTCCGTAGCCGTCCGACCTGGAGAGAGCCGTAGACATGCGCGTCGAGATCTGGAGCGACATCGCCTGCCCCTGGTGCTACGTGGGCAAGGCCCGCTTCGAGAAGGCGCTGGAGGCCTTCCCGCACCGGGACGGGGTCGAGGTGGTCCACCGGTCGTTCGAGCTGGACCCCGGCCGGGCCAAGGACGACGTCCAGCCCGTACTCGCCATGCTCAGCAAGAAGTACGGCATGAGCGAGGCCCAGGCCCAGGCCGGCGAGGAGAACCTCGGTGCCCAGGCCGCCGCCGAGGGCCTCGACTACCGCACCCGGGACCGCGACCACGGCAACACCTTCGACCTGCACCGCCTGCTGCACCTCGCCAAGGAGCACGGCCGCCAGGACGAGCTGGTCCAGCTCTTCTACCGGGCCAACTTCGCCGAGGAGCAGTCCCTGTTCACCGAGGGCGACGAGCGCCTCGTGGCACTCGCCGTGGAGGCCGGACTCGACGCCGACGAGGTCCGGCGGGTCCTCGCCGACCCCACCGCCTACGCCGACGACGTCCGCGCCGACGAGCGCGAGGCCGCCGAACTCGGCGCGAACGGCGTGCCGTTCTTCGTCCTGGACCGCAAGTACGGCGTCTCCGGCGCCCAGCCCGCCGAGGTCTTCACCCAGGCCCTCACCCATGCCTGGGGCAACCGCTCCCCGCTGAAGCTGATCGACCAGGGCGAGGCCGAGGCGTGCGGCCCCGACGGGTGCGCGGTGCCGCAGCAGCAGTGACGAACGCGCAGGTCGGCGCGGACGTATAAGCGTTCCTTGGCGAAACCACGTAGAAATTCGCAATGGACCGAGAGGTCTTCCGGCCGCACAGTGGAGCCATGGAGACCTTCGAGAGCGTCGTCCGTGCCGAGTTCGCGCCGAAGAACACCTTCCTCAACACCGCGAGCAGCGGCCTGCTGCCCGCCCGGGCCGTGACCGCCCTCCAGGAGGCCGTCCGGGTCCGCGCCGAGGGCGGGCCGCTGGCCCCTCTCTTCGAGGACGTGGAGACGTCCCGCGCCGCCTTCGCCAGGCTCGCCGGTGTGCCGGTCGGCCGGGTCGCGGCCGGTACCTCCGTCTCCACGTACTCGGGCCTGGTGGCCGCCTCGCTGTCCGCCGGGGCCCAAGTCCTCACCGCTGAGGGGGACTTCGCCTCCGTCGTGACCCCGTTCCACACCCGCGGCGACCTCAAGGTGCGGACCGTGCCGCTGGACCGGCTCGCCGACTCCGTCCGCCCGGACACCGCCCTCGTCGTGGTCAGCGCCGCCCAGTCCGCCGACGGCCGGATCGCCGACCTGCCCGCGCTGCGGGAGGCCGCGCGGGCCCACGGCGCCCGTACCTACGTCGACTTCTCGCAGGCCGCGGGCTGGCTCCCGGTGGACGCGGGGTCGTACGACTACACCGTCTCCACCACCTTCAAGTGGCTGCTCGGCCCGCACGGCACCGCCTTCCTCGTGGTGCCGGAGGACTTCGGCGACCTGACACCGGTGCTCGCCGGCTGGGTCGCCGGGGAGGTGCCGTGGGACAGCTGCTACGGCCCGGTCGCCGAACTGGCCCACTCCGCCCGGAGGTTCGACATCAGCCCGGCGCTGATCGCCTACACCGGGACACGTCATTGCCTCGAACTCCTGGAGGAGCTCGGTGTGGACGCGGTGCGCGCCCATGACCTCGCCCTCGCCGACCGCTTCCGCACCGGACTCGCCGCCCTCGGCCGGGAACCCCTGCCGGCCCCCGGCTCCCCGATCGTCTCCGTGCCCGGACTCGGCCACCGCCAGCCCGGGTTGAGCGCCGCCGGGATCGAGGTCTCCGACCGGGCGGGCAACCTCCGGGTCTCCTTCCACCTCTACAACACCGCCGCCGATGTCGACCGGCTGCTGGACGCCCTGACGCCCTGAACCGAACGCCTGTCTTCCAGAACCACTGGCGCCGGGCCGCCCGGGACGCTAGGAAGGGGCACCAAGGGGTGGTGGTGCCGTGGAGTCCACGGACGGGACGACGTCCGTACAGCAACCCGCAGACGCGGAGCTGCACCGGCGGCTGGTCTACGGGGACGAGTCCGCGCTGGCCGAGGCGTACGGGGCGTACGGCGGGATGGTGCGGGCCGTCGCCGTGCGCGTGACCCGCAGCGGGGCGGCCGCCGAGGACGTGGCGCAGGAGGTCTTCGCACAGCTGTGGAGCAGGCCGTACGCCTTCGACGCGGGCCGGGGCAGCCTGCGCACCTGGCTGTCGGTGCTCGCGCACCGGCGGGCCGTCGACTGGGTGCGCAGCGAGGCCCGGCACCGCAAGGACGCCCGCACCGACGACTCCGCGCTGCACGCCATCCCGGACGCCTCACCCGGCCCCGCCGAGGCGGTCGTCGACCGGGAGCGCCGGATCCTGCTGCACTCCGCCCTCGCCGAACTCCCGCAGCCGCAGCGGGAGGTGGTGCACCTCGCCTACTTCGCCGGCCGCACCTACCGGCAGGCCGCCGTCGAGCTCGGCATCCCCGAGGGCACCGCCAAGACCCGACTGCGCACCGCCTTACGGGCGTTGGCCGAGAGTTTGGCCGACCCGCCTGATCCGGCGCTGGAAAGAGGCGCATGATGGCGACAGGGGCATGATGGCGGCGGACACATGATGGCTCCACGAGCGTGACGCCGTCCGTGGCGGGACGACGACAGGGGAACACAGGGAAAGGGGGCATCCGGTGACTGAGCACGACGGCGTACGAGAACTGCTGGCCGCCTGGGCCTTCGGCGCCCTGGAACCGGCCGAGGAACGGCGGGTCCCACCGCACCTGGCCGAGTGCCCGAGCTGCGCGGCGGAGGCGGAGCGGCTGCGCGAGACCGTACGACTGCTGGACGGCCCGCCCCTGGAGGAGCCGCCCCGGGTCCCGTCGGCCACGGCCCTGCGCAACGGCGCCCCCGTGTCCCCCCTGGACTCCCTGCTCGCCCGGGCCCGCCGCGCCCGTCCCGCCCCGCCCCGGGTGGCCCGGCACGCCGCCCCCTACGCGGCCGCCGTCGCCGGGCTCCGGGCGCTGCTCGCCGAGGCGGAGGGCCGCTGGACCACACCGGTCGTGCACGACTGGGACGTGCACGCCACCGTCGCCCATCTGCTGGCCGCCGACGAGCACCTGGCCCTGCGGCTCGGCGTCGCCGCCCGGGTGCCGGGGGCGCGGATCGACGAGGAGACGGGCTGGGCGGCGGCCTGGGAGCGGCGCACCGCCGAGGTGATCGCCCACGAGTACGGCCGTACGCCCCGGGAGACCGTCGCCGACTGGTCGGCGCAGGCGGCCGCGCTGCTCGCCACCCCGCACGCCCGGGACCCCGAACTCGCCGCCGGGACCACCCTGTCGATGGGCATCAGGCTGCCCGTCGCCGAGCACTTCCTGGCCCGGGCCTTCGAGGCGTGGATCCACGCCGACGACCTCGGCCGCGCCCTGGGCCTGGCCGTCCCGCCGCCGCCCGGGGAGCATCTGTGGCAGCTGGTGCGGCTCGCGGTGCGGATTCTCGGCGTGACCCTCGGGGCCGACGCGCCGCCCGTGCTGTTCGCGGTCACCGGCGGCGACGAATGGGTGCTGGGTTCGCAGAGCGATCCGGTGGCCGCCGAACTCACCCTGGATCCCGTGGACTTCTGCCTGCTGGTCGGCGGACGGCACACGCCGGAGACCGTGCCCCGCAACGCCACGGGCGACGCGGCCGCCGTACGGAACGTACTGGAGCGGGCCGCGTCGCTGTCGTGGCTGTGAAGGAGGGCTACCGCACCGGGGTGAAGTCCCGTGCCCCGATGAACTCCGGACGCCGTACCGGCGCCGCGAACGGCTCCACCGCCTCGTTCTCCACGCTGTTGAACACGATGAAGACGTTGCTGCGCGGGAACGGCGTGATGTTGTCGCCGGAGCCGTGCATGCAGTTGCAGTCGAACCAGGTCGCCGAACCGGCCTTGCCGGTGAACAGCCTGATGCCGTGCTGCGAGGCCAGTTCCGTCAGCGCCTCGTCCGACGGGGTGCCCGCGTCCTGCATCTGGAGCGACTTCTTGTAGTTGTCCTTCGGGGTGGCCCCCGCGCACCCGAGGAAGGTGCGGTGCGACCCCGGCATGATCATGAGGCCGCCGTTGGTGTCGAAGTTCTCGGTCAGCGCGATCGAGACGGACACCGTGCGCATGTTCGGCAGACCGTCCTCGGCGTGCCAGGTCTCGAAGTCGGAGTGCCAGTAGAAGCCGCTGGCCCCGAAACCGGGCTTGACGTTGATCCGCGACTGGTGGACGTAGACGTCCGAGCCGAGGATCTGCCGGGCCCGCCCGACGACCCGCTCGTCGCGCACCAGCCTCGCGAACACCTCGCTGAGCTTGTGCACCTCGAAGACCGAGCGGATCTCCTTGGACTGCGGCTCGATGATCGAGCGGTCGTCCGCGCGGATCTCCGGAGCGCTGATCAGCCGCTCCAACTCGCGCTGATAGACGCCGACTTCGTCGGGGCCGATGATCTGGTCGACGGCCAGGAAGCCGTCGCGCTCGAACGACTCCAGCTCGCCCGTGGCGATCGGTCCCGGCGCGCCGGGCGCCGACCAGACGACCGGGTCCTTGCGGGGCGTCGACACCTCGGTGGCGCCGCGGCTGGGGTAGAGATCGGTGACGGTGGTGGTCATGCGGTCACACCTCCTCGGGTTCGGTGAGCAGCGGATACACGCCGTTCTCGTCGTGGTCCTCCCGGCCGGTCACGGGCGGGTTGAACACACAGATGCAGCGGAAGTCCTCCTTGATCCGCATCGTGTGCCGCTCGTGCCCGTCGAGGAGGTACATGGTGCCGGGCGTGATCGTGTACTTCTGCCCGGTCTCGTCGTCGGTGAGCTCGGCCTCGCCCTCGACGCACACGACGGCCTCGATGTGGTTCGCGTACCACATCGACGTCTCCGTGCCCGCGTACAGGATCGTCTCGTGCACGGAGAAGCCGACCCTCTCCTTGGCGAGCACGATGCGTTTGCTCTCCCACGTCCCGGACGCGGCCTTCACATGCCGGTCGGTGCCTTCGATCTCCTTGAACGAACGGACGATCACGGTGTTGCGATGCCTCCTAGGTGGTGTTTCAGACGGTTTCCCGGACGGCGCGGGCGAGGATGCTCAGTCCCTCGTCCAGCTCCTCCGGGGTGATCGTGAGCGCCGGAAGCAGCTTCACGACCTCGCTCTCGGGGCCCGACGTCTCGATGAGCAGCCCGAGTTCGAAGGCGCGGTGCGCCACCTTGCCGGCGCGCTCCTTGTCGTGGAACTCCATGCCCCACACCAGCCCGCGCCCGCGGTACTCCTTGATGTCGGCCAGGTTCTCCTCGGTGATGGAGATCAGGGCCTGCTCGACCTGCTCGCCGCGCTTGCGGGTCTGCTTCTCCATCGCGGAACCGTCCGCCCAGTACTGCTCCAGGGTGGCGGTGGCCGTGACGAAGGCCGGGTTGTTGCCGCGGAAGGTGCCGTTGTGCTCGCCCGGCTCCCAGATGTCCAGCTCGGGCTTGAACAGGCACAGGGACATCGGAAGGCCGTAGCCGCTGATGGACTTGGACACCGTGACGATGTCGGGGGTGATGCCCGCCTCCTCGAACGAGAAGAAGGCCCCCGTCCGCCCGCAGCCCATCTGGATGTCGTCGACGATGAGCAGCATGTCCTGCCGCTCGCACAGGTCGGAGAGCGCCTTGAGCCACTCGCGGCGGGCCACGTTGATGCCGCCCTCGCCCTGCACGGTCTCCACGATCA
The DNA here is from genome assembly GCF_010548375.1 of Streptomyces sp. SID13726. Classification (GTDB taxonomy): domain Bacteria; phylum Actinomycetota; class Actinomycetes; order Streptomycetales; family Streptomycetaceae; genus Streptomyces. The sequence continues at coordinate 101,984 of NZ_JAAGLY010000007.1, read as the reverse complement.
CCGCGGCCGGCTTGTTGAGGCCCGAGCCCTGGTCCTCCAGGAGCCGCTCGAACCACAGGAAGTCCTCGACGGTGCCGTCGAAGTAGTTGTCGAACGGCATCGGGGTGCCGTGCACCAGCGGGACACCGGCGCCGGCCCGCTTGAACGCGTTGCCGGTGACGGCCAGCGAGCCCAGGGACATGCCGTGGAAGGCGTTGGTGAACGACACGATCGCCTCGCGCCCCTTCACCTTCCGCGCCAGCTTCAGCGCGGACTCCACGGCGTTGGTGCCCGTCGGACCCGGGAACATGACCTTGTACGGCAGATCGCGCGGGCGCAGCACCAGGTCCTGGAAGGTCTGGAGGAAGGCGCGCTTGGCGGTGGTCGACATGTCGAGCCCGTGCGTGACGCCGTCCCGCTCCAGGTAGTCGATCAGCGCCCGTTTCAGCACGGGGTTGTTGTGGCCGTAGTTCAGTGAACCGGCGCCGGCGAAGAAGTCCAGGTACGCGTGGCCGTCCTCGTCGTACATGCGGCTGCCCTGCGCGCGGTCGAAGACGGTGGGCCAGCCGCGGCAGTAGCTGCGCACCTCGGACTCCAAGGTCTCGAAGACGCTGAGGTCGGGCTGGGTGATGGTCACGACGAATCGCTCCTCGGATGCGTGGGGGGTCAGGCGGAGGGGGTGGGGGAGAGGGGACCGATGCGGTACAGGACTTCGGGGTCGTGCGGCCCGTCGGGGAACAGGCCGGTGTCGAACAGCACCTCGCGCCGTACGGCGGCGCCACGGCGCTCGGCGAACGCGGTGAACAGCCGCTCGGAGGCGGTGTTGCCCGGCGAGATCGTGGTCTCGACGGTGGTCAGTCCGCGCTCGGCGGTGAACCGGGCGGTCAGTCCGTCGAGGAGGGCGGCGGCGAGACCGCGGCCGCGGTACGCCGAGTCCACGGCGACCTGCCAGACGAGCAGGGTGTCCGGGCGGTCCGGGCGGACGTACCCGGTGAGGAACCCGACCGGCTCCCCGCTCTCGTCGCGTGCGACGGCCGAGGTGGCGGCGAAGTCACGGCACCACAGCAGATAGCTGTACGACGAGTTCAGGTCGAGAACCTCGGAGTCGCGCGCTATCCGCCACAGCGCGGCTCCGTCCGCCACCGTCGGTCGGTCGATTTGCAGGTCTGCTTGTACGGCAGTCATGCGAATTGAATTTACCGAGGGAAATTCAAAATTGCATTGCCGGTTGGGGTTCCGTGCGGGTGCTCCGTGTGTTATCACGCGGGCGCGGGCGAACGCGCGAGTGCTGACTGATCCATCCGTATTTGCCCCAGATATATGGGGCGAATCGATCAAGATGTGTAACGCGTCACAGCCGTGTGACCTCCACGAGAACCACCCGAATTACGTCGGTTCACGTTCGCGGAATCTTTGCGTTTAGGTCGAAGGAAAGCGGGCAGAAGAATACGGGAAGCTGTTCTTCGATAAATCCCGGAATTAACTCGGTAATTACGCCCCGGTAAACCCTCGGTCGGCCCTTATCGCCAGGCGTCCTCGACGGCCCGCAGCGCGCCCGCCACGTCCACCGGCAGACCCTTCTCGCCCAGCGCCGCTCCCAGGGCCGCCAGGCTCGCCCGTACGGCGTCCCGTGTCGCGTCCACCCCGTAGTGGTTGACGCGGATCATCTCCGAGGCCAGCGCGCCGCCGCCCGCGGCCAGCGGCAGCGCGGGGTCGGAGGCCAGGGACCGGGACACCAGTTCCGAGGCCAGGACCCCGGCCGGGGTGCGGAGAGTCGTGGCGACGGGGGCCGCCTCGCGGTCGGCGTGCACATAGGGCTCCAGGCCCCCGCCCAGCGCCCGCGCCCCCGCCCGGGTCGCCGCCGCGGCCGCCCGGTGCCGGGCCATCACCGCGTCGAGCCCGTCCGCCTCGATCCGCTCGACACACGCCTCCAGCGCCAGCATCTCCAGCTGCGCGGGCGCGTGCAGCAGGGTCTTGCGGCCGCCGTCGATCCAGCGGTCCTTCCAGTCGAGGAGCGAGAGGTACGACCGTCGCGGGGCCGCGGGGTTCGCCGCCATCCGGGCCCACGCCCGCTCGCTCACCGACACCGCCGACACGCCCGCCGGCCCGCCCATCGCCTTCTGCGCCCCGATCACGCACAGGTCCACACCCCACGCGTCCGGCAGCACCGGCTCGGCGCCCACGGAGGCGACCGCGTCGAGGTAGAAGAGGGCACCGTGCCGTCGTACGACCTCCCCGATCTCCGCGACCGGGTTGGTGTTGCCCGTCGCCGCCTCCGCGTGGACCAGCGAGACGAAGTCGATCGACGGGTGCTCCGCGAAGGCCGCCGCGATCTGCTCGGCCGTCACCGCCGTGTGGAAGGGCACCGCCAGGTCGATCACCGTCGCACCGCAGTCCCGCAGCCAGTTCCCGAAGGTCTGCCCGTACGGACCGGTGATGACGTTCAGCGCGGTCGTCCCCGGACCGGCGGTCCCCCGGATCGCCCCCTCCAGGGGCAGCAGCGCCTCACCCTGCATGATCACGACGTCCTGCCCGGTGTCCAGCAGACGGGCGACCCGGTCCTCGATCTCGGCGAAGCGGGCGGCGCTCAGCGGGGCCAGGTCCAGGAGCGGGTGTGTCACGGCGGTGCCTTTTTCTCGGATGGGGTAGAGGTGTCGAGAGTAACCGGCGCCCCACATCGACCGGCGACCACATCGCCCCCCACCGGAGGTCCCCGTGCACACCGTCCCCGGCCGCAGAGCCCACACCTCGGCCCGTGTCCTGGCCGCCATCACCGCGACGGCCGGACTGCTGCTCGTCGCCGCCTGCACCTCCAGCGACGACGGCGGCAGCGGTTCGAAGACCGCCGCGGGCGGGGTCGAACTGGTCAAGGGCGGCCGGCTCACCACCTGCACCCACCTGCCGTACCCGCCCTTCCAGTCGGAGATCGACGGCAAGGTCCAGGGCTTCGACGTCTCGCTGATCGACCTCGTCGCCAAGGACCTCGGCGTGAAGCAGGAGATCCTCGACACCCCCTTCGAGAACTTCAAGACCGGCGCCTTCCTCAACTCCGGCGAGTGCGACCTGGCCGCGGCCGGCATGACCATCACCGAGGAGCGCAAGAAGAACGTCGACTTCTCGGACCCGTACTTCGACGCCACCCAGGCCCTCCTGGTCGGCAAGGGCAGCGGCATCACCTCGCTCGCCGACGCCAAGGCCAAGAAGGTCAAGCTCGGCGCCCAGGCGCAGACCACCGGCGAGGACTACGCCAAGAGCCAGGGCTTCGACCCGGTCTCCTTCGAGTCCTCCGACGCCGTCCTCAACGGCCTGCGCTCCGGCCAGGTCAAGGCCGTCATCATCGACTACCCGGTCGTCCAGGGCTGGCTCAAGACCAAGGCCAACGCGGACGCCTTCCAGGTCGCCGGGCAGATCAACACCGGTGAGCAGTACGGCTTCACGGTGAAGAAGGGCAACACCAAGCTGCTCGCCGCCGTCAACAAGGCGATCTCGGACGCCCGGTCCGACGGCACGTACAAGAAGCTCTACGAGAAGTGGATCGGCCCGTACGACGAGTCGGCCGCGTCCGCATCGCCGTCCGCGTCATGACCACGACGGACGCACAACTCCAGCCCCGCAAGAAGGGACTGACCCGGCGTCAGAAGCGCGGTCTGTCCCGCGGCGCCCAGTACGTCGTCTTCGTCGCCGCCGTGATCGCCTTCGCGGTCTCGGCGGACTGGGGGCGGCTGAAGAACCAGTTCGCGCAGGCGGACATCGCCAAGCAGATGTTCCCGGACGTCATCACCCTGGCACTGAAGAACACCGTGCTCTACACGCTGTCCGGCTTCGTCGTCGGCCTCGTGCTCGGCATGGTCATCGCCCTGATGCGGCTGTCGTCGGTGGGCCCGTACCGCTGGTTCGCCGGCGTCTACATCGAGATCTTCCGCGGCCTGCCCGCCCTGCTGATCTTCATCTTCATCGGGGTCGCCGTGCCGTTGGCGTTCCCGGGCACCGAGATCATCGGCGGCACGTACGGCAAGGTCGCCCTCGCGCTGGGTCTGGTGGCCGCCGCCTACATGGCGGAGACGATCCGCGCGGGCATCCAAGCGGTGCCCAAGGGGCAGATGGAGGCGGCCCGTTCACTCGGGTTCTCGCCGGCCCGCGCGATGGTCTCGATCATCGTCCCGCAGGCGTTCCGGATCATCCTCCCGCCGCTCACCAACGAGTTGGTGCTCCTCTTCAAGGACTCCTCGCTGGTGCTGTTCCTCGGCGTCACCCTGGAGGAGCGCGAACTGTCCAAGTACGGCCGGGACCTGGCCAGTACGACCGCCAACTCCACGCCCATCCTCGTCGCCGGCCTGTGCTACCTGCTGGTGACGATCCCGCTCGGGTTCGTGGTCCGCCGTATGGAGGCGAAGGCCCAGGAGGCCGTGAAATGACCACTGAAGCGAGCCGGCCGGAGATCGAAGTACGCGGCCTGCACAAGTCGTTCGGCGACAACGAAGTGCTCAAGGGCATCGACCTGGAGATCGGCCAGGGCGAGGTCGTCTGCGTGATCGGCCCGTCGGGCTCGGGCAAGTCGACGCTGCTGCGGTGCGTGAACCTGCTCGAAGAGCCCACCGGGGGGCAGGTGTTCGTCGGCGGCACCGAACTCACCGACCCCGACGTCGACATCGACGCCGTGCGCCGCCGTATCGGCATGGTCTTCCAGCAGTTCAACCTCTTCCCGCACCTCACCGTGACGGAGAACCTCACGCTGCCCCAGCGCCGGGTCCTCAGGCGCGGCAAGGCGGAGGCGGCGAAGGTGGCCGCCGAGAACCTGGAGCGGGTGGGGCTCGCCGAGAAGGCGGACGCCTACCCCGCCTCCCTCTCCGGCGGGCAGCAGCAACGGGTCGCCATCGCCCGGTCGTTGTCCATGGGCCCCGAGGTGATGCTCTTCGACGAGCCGACCTCGGCGCTCGACCCGGAGCTGGTGGGGGACGTCCTCGCGGTCATGCGGATGCTGGCCAGGGAGGGCATGACGATGATGGTCGTCACCCATGAGATGACGTTCGCCCGCGAGGTCGCCGACCGGGTGGTCTTCATGGACGGCGGGGTGATCGTCGAGGACGGCACCCCGGCCCAGGTGATCGGGAACCCCGGCCATGAGCGCACCCGCCACTTCCTCTCCCGCCTCCTCGACCCGGCGATGGCCGACGTGGAGAACGCGGAGGACGACAACAGGAGCTGAAATCTTGCAGGACGACAACAGGAGCTGAAAGGGACGAACGTTCCCCTGTTGCGCACAGCCTGACAACCGCCATCATTCGGGCATGGCGACTCATGACGAAACGGGCGGCTTCGCGGCGGGCGGCACCCTGCCCCCGCTGCCGGAGAACTGGGAGCGCGGTCTCGCCGTGGCGGCGCACCCGGACGACATCGAGTACGGCACGGCCTCCGCGGTGGCCCGCTGGACGGCTCAGGGCAAGCGGATCACCTACCTGCTGGCCACCCGCGGCGAGGCCGGCATCGACGGGCTCCACCCCGACGAGGCAGCCCCGCTGCGGGAGGCCGAGGAGCGGGCCGGAGCGCGTGAAGTCGGCGTGGACACCGTCGAGTTCCTCGACCACCGGGACGGCACGATCGAGTACGGCCCCGCCCTGCGCCGCGACATCGTGCGCGCGATCCGACGGCACCGGCCCGAAGCCGTGCTGACCGGGGTGTACACCGTGCGGATGGTCGCCGGGATGGTCAACCAGGCCGACCACCGCGTGGTGGGCCTCGCCGCCCTCGACGCGGCCCGCGACGCCGGCAACCGGTGGATCTTCCCCGAACTCGCCGACGAGGGCCTCGAACCCTGGGGCGGCGTCCGCTTCGTGGCGGTCGCCGGCACCGACCGCCCCACCCACGGCGTCGACGTCACCGGCGAACCCCTGGAGCGCGGCATCGCCTCGCTGGCCGCCCACGCCGAGTACACCAAGGGCCTCGGCGCCGGTGCCTTCGAACCCCGCCCCTTCCTGACCTGGACGGCCGGGCAGGGCGGACCCGCCCTCGGCGTGGAGTCGGCGGTCCTCTTCGACGTCCACCAGCTCGCCTTCGAGGGCCCACCGCCCTGGGAACAGTGACGCCCGGCTGGCTAGGGTGCGGTCCATGAACGATCACGCGGTGCTGCATGTGACGGGCCGGATCCTGGCCGGTCCCGAGGATGTCCGGGACGAGCTGTGGGTGGTCGGCGGACGGATCACCTACGACCGTCCCGCCGCCGCCCGTGACATCCGCACGGTGTCGGGCTGGGCGCTGCCCGGCCTGGTCGACGCGCACTGCCATGTGGGCCTGGGCGCGCACGGACCGGTGGACCGGGACGTGGCGGAGAAGCAGGCGCTGGCCGACCGGGAGGCAGGCACCCTGCTGATCCGTGACGCTGGCTCGCCCTCCGACACCCGCTGGGTCGACGACCGCGAGGACCTGCCGAGGATCATCAGGGCGGGCCGCCACATCGCCCGCACCCGCCGCTACATCCGCGACTACGCCTGGGAGATCGAGCCCGAGGACCTCGTCGCGTACGTCGCCCAGGAGGCGCGGCGCGGCGACGGCTGGGTCAAGCTGGTGGGGGACTGGATCGACCGCGAGGTGGGCGATCTCGCCCCCAGCTGGCCGCGGGCCGCGGTCGAGGCGGCCATCGCGGAGGCCCACCGCCTCGGCGCCCGGGTCACCGCGCACTGCTTCGCCGAGAACTCCCTGAAGGACCTGGTCGAGGCGGGCATCGACTGCGTCGAACACGCCACCGGCCTCACGGACGACCTGATCCCGCTGTTCGCCGAGCGGGGCGTCGCGATCGTCCCGACCCTGGTCAACATCGCGACCTTCCCGAAGCTGGCCGAGGGCGGCGAGTCCAAGTTCCCCCGCTGGTCCGCACACATGCGCCGACTCCACGAGCGCCGCTACGACACCGTCCGGGGCGCCTACGACGCCGGCATCCCGGTCTACGTCGGCACGGACGCGGGCGGCACCCTCCCGCACGGCCTGGTGGCGGCGGAGGTCGCGGAGCTGGTGACGGCCGGCATCCCCCCGCTGGACGCCCTGTCGGCGACGGCCTGGGGCGCCCGCGCCTGGCTCGGCCGACCGGGCCTGGAGGAGGGCGCTCAGGCGGACCTGGTGGTGTACGAGCAGGACCCGCGCGACGACGTACGCGTGCTGGCGGCGCCGGTCCGGATCGTGCTCGACGGCAGGGTCGTGCAGTAGGCGCAGCGGACTTCACGGCAGGGTTGTGCGACAGGCGCACTCAACTCGACGACAGGGTTGTGCGGCAGGCGCACTCAACTCGACGACAGGGTTGTGCGGCTGGCGCATCGAAAGCGTGCGCGGATGCGCCCCGATCGTGTGAACTCCGGTCGGATCACTGTCGAACGACCGCCGGTGCGACATCCTTTCGAGGTCCCAAGCGAGTCTCTCTGGGGGTCCCACCACCTTGAACACCAACTTCCGCATGCCCGCACGCCGTTTCGCCACCGTGGCGGCGGCCACCGCCCTGGCCGCCGGTCCCGCGGCGCTCGCCGGCGCGGGCACCGCGCACGCCACCGGCGACCAGGGGCACGCGAGCGCCGTCGTCCTGCGCACCGGGCTCGACGTCTCCCTGCTCAACAAGACCGTGAACGTCCCGCTCGCGGTCGCCCTCAACGAGGTCCAGGCGCCGCAGAGCGCCCAACAGACCGCGCTGACCGCCAAGTTGGACGGCGTGGACGGTGGCCAGCCGTTCACCGTGCTCGCCGCCGAGGTGGCCGATGCGAAGGCCACGGTCACCGACGGGAAGGCCGAGGCCTCCACCAACCTCGCGCACGCCAAGCTCCACGTCCCCGGCCTCCCGCTGCTGTCCCTGGTCGAGATCGAGGGCGTCACCTCCAAGGCGACCTGCGAGGCCGGAAAGACCCCGACCGCCTCCTCGAACCTGGTCGGCGCCGTGACCGTGCTCGGCAAGAAGGTCACGGTCACCGCAGGCGGCCCGACGGACGTCAAGGTGCCCGGCGTCGGCGAGGTCCGCCTCGACCTGTCGAAGAGCGCGACCACCTCCCGCACCGCGGCCGCCACCGCGCTCGAACTGAAGGTCTCCGTCAACCCGTTGAAGCTCAACGTCGCCGAGGTCGAGGGCACCCTGACCCTCGCCAAGGCCACCTGCGAGGCCCCGGCGGCCCCGGCGAAGCTCAGCGAGAAGCCCGCCGGTGACGTCGAGCCGCAGGGCGGCCCGGTCAAGGAGGCGGGTCTCGCCGAGACCGGCGGCAGCTCCCTGACGCCGTACCTCGCGGGCGGCGCGGTCGCGCTGCTCGTGGCCGGAGGGGGAGCGGTGCTCGTGGCCCGGCGCCGGGGCTGACCAGCGCGGACACCGGGCGCCGCCGCGACGCGTGACGAGCCGTGACCGTCCGCGCCGGCGCCCGGTTCACCCGAAGGGCGTGGGGTCGGGTACGGGAGGTCCCCACGCCCTTCGCACCGCTGACCGGTCTGGTGGCCGTGGTGTTCACGGCCATCGGCTTCCTGCTGTCATCATCGCGAGCGTCCTGCCGGCCCGCCGGCCCGCCACTGAGTGAGAGCGTTTCCAGCCCCTCAACCACCCAGCTTTGTCAGAAGTGTTGACCCGGCTCTGAAAGCGTTTTAGCTTCCTCTTCGCTCCGACCCACCGGGAAGAGGGAGAGTCTTGGCCGTCGTTCGACGAAAACGCTTCCAGAACCGGGCGCTCCTGCTGCTGATGCTGCCCGGCCTCGCCTACTTCCTGCTCTTCCACTACGGCGCGCTGGTCGGCAACGTCATCGCGTTCAAGGAGTACGTCCCCTTCGACGGCATCTGGGGCAGCCCGTGGGTCGGACTCGGCAACTTCCGGCGGATGTTCGAGGACACGGCGTTCTGGGACGCGGTGATCAACACGCTCTGGATCTCCGTCCTCCAGATCGTCTTCTACTTCCCCGTCCCGCTCGGCCTCGCCCTGCTGCTGCACAGCCTCACCCGGAGCAGCGTGCGGCGGTTCGTGCAGTCGGTCGCGTATCTCCCGCACTTCATCTCCTGGGTGATCGTCGTCGCCCTCTTCCAGCAACTGCTCGGCGACACCGGACTGCTCAACTCCGGCCTCGACGGCATGGGGTTGCACACCGTCGACATCATCGGCAACCCCGACGCGTTCAAGCCGCTCGTCGTCGCGCAGGTGATCTGGAAGGACGCCGGCTGGGGCACGATCATCTTCCTCGCCGCCCTCGCCCAGGTCGACGAGCAGCAGTACGAGGCCGCCGCGATCGACGGCGCGGGCCCCTGGCGGCGGTTCTGGCATGTCACCCTGCCCGCCATCCGCCCGGTGATCGTGCTGCTGCTGATCATGCGGCTCGGCGACATCCTCTCCGTCGGCTTCGAGCAGATGCTGCTCCAGCGGGACGCGGTCGGACCCGAGGCCTCCGAGATCATCGACACCTTCGTCTACTACCAGGGCATCGTCGGCGGCGACTACGGATTCGCCGCCGCGGCGGGCCTTTTCAAGGGCGTCGTCGGCGCGCTCCTCGTCTACGCCGCCAACAAGGTCGCCCACCGCCTCGGCGAACAGGGGGTCTACAAGTGAGCGCGTCGGCAAGACCGGCCTGGATGGAGAAGCCCAGGCCCCTCACCCGGGCCGCGAAGGCGGTGGCCCTCGTCGCCGTCGTCCTGCTGGTCTGCGTGCCGTTCCTCGTCATCGTGTCGACCTCGCTCGCCTCCACCAGGGAGGTCGTCGACAACGGCGGCTGGGTGCTGTGGCCGACCGACCCCAGCCTGAAGGCCTACCGCGACATCCTGGACGGCGGCATCGTCACCCACGCCCTCGGCGTCAGCGCCGGAGTCACCGTCGTGGGAACCCTGCTCAGCCTCCTGTGCACGGTCACCCTCGCCTACGCCCTCGCCCGCCCCGGCGTGTTCGGCGGGCGCCCGGTGCTGCTCCTGGTCCTGTTCACCTTCCTCTTCCCGCCCGGCATGATCCCCAGCTTCCTGCTCGTCAAGGAGCTGGGCCTGCTGGACAGTTACGCCTCACTGGTCCTGCCCGTCCTGGTGAACGTCTTCAACCTGGTCGTCCTGCGCGGCTTCTTCCAGGGCATCCCCGAGGAGCTGTACGAGGCCGCGCGCCTCGACGGAGCCGGTGACTGGCGGGTGCTCGTCTCCGTCGTACTGCCGCTGTCCAAGGCCGCGTTGGCGGTGGTGGGCCTCTTCTACGCGGTGGCCTACTGGAACTCCTGGTTCTACGCCTCCCTCTACCTGGAGAGCGACCACTGGCCCCTCCAACAGGTGCTGCGCACCTACGTGGTGGCCGGTTCGGGACTCACCGACTCCACCACCGGCGAGGCCACGATCACCGCGCCGCAGACCGTACAGATGGCGGTCCTGGTGATCGCCACCGTGCCGATCCTGCTCGTCTACCCCTTCCTCCAGAAGTACTTCACCAAGGGCGTGCTCACCGGCGCCATCAAGAGCTGACCAAGCCGACACGAGGTGATACACCCATGCCCAGCCTGTCCCGACGCACCCTGCTGCTGTCCGCCGCGGCGGTCTCCGTCCCCGGCGCGCTGACCGCCTGCTCCACCGGCTCCGGCGACAGCGACGTCTCCAACGCGGGGAAGAAACTGGCCCCTTGGCCCGCCTACCGGGCCGCGAGCGGACCGAAGCCCGACCTCGCCGCCACCCAGGCGGGCGTCCAGGCCGGATACACCGCCTACCCGGCCGACCTGGTGAAGTCCGTCTCCCGCACACCCGGCGACGGTACGACCGTCAAGGTCATGTCGGTGTCCTTCGGCACCCCGCCCAAGCCGGCCTCGGCGAACCGGTTCTGGGCGGCCGTCGAGAAGGCGCTCGGGGTGAGGATCGAGTACACGATCATCTCGCAGGCCGACTACCAGAAGAAGATGGCCACCGTCATGGCGGGCGACCCCGACACCCTGCCCGACATCATCAACATGTTCTCCGGCTTCACCCTGCCCCGCGAGGCCGAGTTCGTGCAGCGCCGGGCCGAGGACCTCACGCCGTACCTCTCCGGCACGGCCGTCACCGACTACCCCAACCTCGCGGGCATCCCCACCCACGCCTGGCAGGACATGGGCCGCATCGGCGGCCGTATCTTCGGCATCCCGCTGGAGCGCCCGCTGCCCGGCTCCACGCTCTGGCTCAACCAGGGCATGTTCACCGACGCGGGCATGAAGGAGGGCTGGACCTCCGCCGACTTCGCCGCCGCGGCCCGGCAGGCCACCGGCGGCCGCACCTACGCGCTCGGCGCCGCCAACGGCTCCCTGTTCTGCAACGCCGTGCACGCCGCCGCCCACAACGCGCCCAACGAGTGGGCCGTCACCGACGACGGCACCTTCCGGCACTGCGCCGCCGACGAACGCTACAAGGCGGCCATCGCCTACCAGGCCCAGCTCCGCAAGAACGGCTCCTACTACCCGGACTCCACGTCCGTCTCCCAGATCGACCTGACCACCCTCTTCTACAACGGCACCGTCGGCTCCATGCAGGACGGCTTCGGCGCCTACCTCCCCAAGTACCTGGAGTCACCGGACGGGCTGACCCCGGCCGCCGCCCTCCCGTACAGCGTCGACGGCACCCCCGGCGGAGTCGCCGCCGCCCGCCGCTCCTTCGGCTACACCGTGCTCAAGAAGGCGAAGAAGGAACGCGTCCAACTGCTGCTGCGCGTCCTCGACTACCTCGCCGCCCCCTTCGGCAGCCAGGAGTGGGAACTCGTCCACTACGGCGTCGAGGGCACCCACTTCACCCGCGGCAAGGACGGCTCGCCCGAACCCACCAGGCTGGGCGAGGTCGAGAACAACACCAACCTGCCGCTGAAGTACCTCGCCGAAGGCCCCCAGGTGCTGTTCGTGCCGGGTATGCCCGACGCCGTACGGGCCCTGCACGCCTGGCAGCGGAAGGTCGTGCCGCACGCCGTCCGCAACGCCTCCAACGGCCTCCAGTCCCGCACCAAGAACGCCCAGGGAACCACGCTCAAGGCGATGCTCGACGACGCCGTCACCGGGATCGTCGCCGGGCGGCTGCCGCTGTCGGACTGGGACGCGGTGGTCAAGAAGTGGCGGGCGCAGGGCGGCGACAGAATGGCCGGGGAGTTCGCGAAGGACTACGCGGCCAACACATGAGGCGCCGCCGGTGGAACAGGAGACGCGGGGGATGGGGAACGGGATGACGGGCAAGGGACGGGTCACGATCCGCGAGGTCGCTGAGCGGGCCGGGGTGTCGATGGCGACGGCCTCACGGGCGCTCAGCGGCAACCATCCGGTGCCGGCCGCCACCCGGGCCCGGGTCCTGCGGGCCGCCCGCGACCTCGACTACGTCGCCAACGCGCACGCCCGCGCGCTCGTCGGCGGCGGCCGCAAGATGGCCGCCGTCGTGGTCCGCCAGGTCACCAGCCCCTTCTACGCCCAGGTCGCCGAGGGGGTCGAGGCCGAGGCCGCCGACCGCGGCTGGCTGTGCGTGGTCGGGGCGACCGGCGGCGACCCGCAGCGCGAGATGGAGTTCGTGCAGCTGATGCGGGAGGAGGGGGCGCGGCTGGTGATCCTCGGCGGGGGTGTCGTCGAGGACGACGCGTACCGCTCCCGCGTGGCCCACTACGCGCAGGCCCTCGACGCCACCGGGGCGCGGCTCGTGCTGTGCGGGCGCCCCGCCCCGGACCCCGAGATCCCGGCGCTGGTCGTCGAGTTCGACAACGAGGCGGGGGCCCGGGCGATCACCGGGCACCTGCTGTCGGCGGGGCACCGGCGGATCGTCTTCCTCGGGGGGCTGCCCGGGAACACGGCGCTGGACGCCCGGGTGGCCGGGTACCGGGGCGCGCTCGCCGAGCACGGCCTGCCGGCCGCCGCCGCGCGGGTCGTCGACTGCGGTCTCGGCCGCGCGGCGGGCCTGCGGGCCATGACCGAACTCCTCAAGGAGACCCGGGAGTTCACGGCCGTCGTCGCCGGCGACGACATGGTCGCGGCGGGCGCCCTGCGCGCCGTCGCCGACGCCGGGCTCAGCGTGCCCGGCGACCTCTCGGTCGTCGGCTACAACGACATCCCGCTCGCCGAGGACTTCAACCCCCCGCTCACGACCGTCCGCACCCCCGCCGAGGAACTCGGCCGCGCCGCCGTCCGCATCGCCCTGCGCGACCCCGAGCACGCCGCCGCAACCCACCATCTGCTGGGCACGCACATCGTCGTACGCCGAAGCGTCGCCCCGCCACCGACTGACGGAGGACTCACCCCCGTATGACCGCGCCGCACGTGTCGCTCCCCGACGACCCGACGCACCTCCCCGTACTCCCGCCCGCCGACCCCGCCCTGTCCCCCCTCACCGGCTGGACCCGCGCCCACTGGGAGTCCCTCGCCGACCGGCTCCTCGACGGGCTGCTGCCCTACGCCACCCCGGACTTCGCCCAGTACCGGCTGCCCGGGACGCCCAGCCACTCCGGGGCGTGGTCCGACGGGCTGGAGGGGTTCGCGCGGTCCTTTCTGCTGGCCGCCTTCCGGATCGCGGGGTCGGGGGGCCGGGTCGGCCCGGCGCTGATCGAGCGGTACGCCGCCGGGCTCGCTGCCGGGACCGATCCGCACCACCCCGAGCACTGGCCGCCCATCACCGACCGCGCCCAGCCGATGGTGGAGGCGGCCTCCGTCGCCATCGCGCTGCACGAGTCCCGGCCGTGGCTGTGGGATCGACTGGATGAGAGGACGCGTGGCCGAGTGGTCGAGTGGCTCGGCCACTTCGTCGGGGCGACCGCCAACGACTCCAACTGGCGGCTGTTCCAGGTGATCACGGAGGAGTTCCTCGCCTCCGTCGGCGCCCCGCACAGCCGCGCGGAGATCGACGCCGGACTCGCCCGGCTCGACGACTGGTACCGGGGCGGCGGCTGGTACACCGACGGCGACGGGAGGAAGTTCGACTACTACAACGCCTGGGCGCTGCACCTCTACCCGGCGCTGTGGGCCCGGATCGCCGGACCACGCGCCGACCCGGACACCGTGACGAGGCACCGCGCCCGGCTGAGGGAGTTCCTGGGCGTCCACCAGCTCTTCTTCGGCTCCGACGGCGCCCCCGTCCACCAGGGCCGCTCCCTCACCTACCGGTTCGCGGCAGCCGCCCCGCTCTGGGCCGGCGCCCTCGCCGACGCCACCCCGCTGCCGCCCGGCCGCACCCGACGCCTCGCCTCCGGCACTCTCAAGCACTTCGCCGAGCACGGCGCCCCCGACGAGCGCGGACTGCTCACCCCCGGCTGGTACCGGCCGTTCCCGGGAGTGCTCCAGAGCTACTCCGGACCGGCCTCCCCCTACTGGGCGAGCAAGGCCTTCCTCGGCCTGCTGCTCCCGGCGGACCACCCGGTGTGGACGGCCCCCGAGGAACCCGGACCCGTCGACACCGGCGACACCGTCCTCGCCCTCCCCGCGCCCGGCTGGCTCATCCACTCGACCACGTCCGACGGCATCGTCCGTCTCGTCAACCACGGCACCGACCGCCTCCCGCCGCCGCCCGCCACCGACGCCGACAGCCCGCACTACGCCAAGCTCGCCTACTCCAGCGCGACCGCCCCCGAGACCCCCCTCGGCCCCGAGACTCCCCTCGGCCCCGACAACCACCTCGCCCTCCTCGCCCCCGACGGCACCCCGTCCCCGCGCGGCCGCGTCCACCCGCTGCGCTGCGAGGGCCGTACGGCGGCGTCCTGGTACGAGGCGCACGGCCACCGCGTCGAGACCGTGAGCGTGGTCCACGGGCCCTGGGAGATCCGCGTGCACCGCATCGACCCGGCCGCCGGCTCCCCGGTGCGGGAAGGAGGCTGGGCCCTCGCCGACGACACCGCGCCGCCGGTCGTCGAGTCCGGTCCCGGCTGGGCGCTGGCCCGCCGCGCCGACGGGCTGACCAGTGCCGTCGTAGGGCTGCACGGGTGGGGCGAGGGCGCCGGGGCGGTCGTGGCGGCGGAGGACACCAACGCGTACGGGCGGTACTCCGCGACCCCCGTCCTCGAAGGCACCGGGCCGCTGCTGGTCACCCTCGTGACGCTCGGCACCGGGGAGTTCGGCGGAGCAAGTGCGCGGGTCGACGGCGAGGGGGGTGTGGAGGTGCGGTTCCCGGACGGGGTGCGGGAGCGGGTGTAGGCCGGGTCACTTGTCGGCGGCGCCGAAGACGTGCAGCTCATAGGTGCCGGCGGGGGAGTAGGAGCCCTTGCGGAGGTAGGTGCCCGTGCCGCCCGAGCGCAGCAGCGGGCTGGTGACGGGGACCTTCACCTTCTCCTCGGCGAACGCCTTGTCCACCCGCGGTTTCATGCCGGTCAGCCAGGTGGCCGCGGCCTTCGGGGCGGAGCCCGGGTAGTCGAGGCCCGCGCAGGCCCGCAGGAACTCCTCGTAGCGGGGGGCGTTCGCGGTCGCCTGGCAGCTGAACGACCTGAGGTCGCCGGAGAGGGTCGTGATCAGTCCCACGCTCAGTTCGCTGCCCTTCGTCGGGTGTCCCTCGCCTCCCACGACCCAGGCCGGGTCGCTGGAGGTGAGCTTCTTCCGCTTCCCGAGCGTGAGGTGCCAGTCGGCCGCGAGCCGGTCGAGGAAGCCCTGCCCGGTGTAGCCCCGCGCGATCACCGTGGTCTTCGTGCCCAGGGGGATCTTCTGCGGGGGCGCGGCGGACGTCGGCCAGTCGTCGAGGCTCGTCGGGCGGGGCGGTGGACTGGTGGCAGTGGCGGCCCTCGGAGAGGCGTCCGCGGTGCGGGTCGTGCCCGGTGACGCGGACGAACCGGCGCCCGCGTCGGCGTGCCCGGCCGAGCAGCCGGTCAGGGCGAGCGCGGCGACGGCCAGTACGGCGGCGGCGTACCGGGGGCGGTGGGTCGGGAGGTGCATGGTGAGGCTCCGCGGGAGGGGGAGAGGGGCACCGCGTCGTAGGCCACGTCCAGATCACCGGTCGCGCCGGCGAACGACGTGTTGTCCGCCTGCATGTAGGCACCCTCCCAGAGCCTGAGGGTGCCCAGCGAGAGCCAGGTGTCGTCGCCGCCGCTCCACGTCTGCTGGGTGATCGGGCACGAGTGGAGCTCGGCGACCCCTTCCTGGCTGTTGCCGACGTGCACGTTGTACCGGACCTCGCCCTGCGCTCCGTGGTTCGGCAGATGGCCCGTGCAGTCGCCCCCTTGGCAGCCGACCGCCGACGCGGACTGCTGGGGCACCGCGCACACACAGGCGCCCGTCAGGGCGAGGAGGAGGGGGAGGGATCTGAGGAACCGCGTGGATCTGAGCATGGCCACCCTTTGCACCGAGGAATCAGGGCATTCCCACACAGCGGTGGCGGACCCCCAGACCTCCGGAAGCCATGCGTGATCCGCCCCCGCACATGATCACGTGACCCGGAAAGACTCGCTCCCGGCACCCCGCACGGACAACCAAGGTTGCCCCAAGCGACCATCAAGGTCGACTTCGCTCGTGGAAAGCCCGGGTCATCAGTCCTTTGCCAACAGCAGTGCCTGGTCCAGTGCCTGGAGGAAACGGTTCACCGTCGCCCGGTCCCGCACCGCGAGCCGCAGCCACTGATCATCGAGCCCCGGGAACGTGTCCCCGCGCCGCACCGCGAAACCGAGGTCGCGCAGATGCCGTCGTACGGCGACCGCGTTCGGCAGCCGTACGAGGACGAAGGGGCCCTCGGCCGGCTCGGCCACCCGGAGCCCGTCCGGGGCGAACTCCCGCAGCCCGGCGACGAGATGGGCCCGGTCGGTGGCGATCCGGTGGGCCGCGTGGGCGGCCTCCGCCAGGGCCCGCGGCTCCATGCAGGCACGGGCCGCGGCGAGCGCCGGCGTGGACACCGGCCACAGCGGCTGGGCCCGCTCCAGCCCGGCGATCGTCTCCGGCGCCGCGAGGACATAGCCGATCCGGAGCCCGGCCAGCCCCCAGGTCTTGGTCAGGCTGCGCAGAACTACCAGTCCCGGCACGTCCGTTCGCCCCGCCAGGGCCTCCCGCTCACCGGGCACCGCGTCCAGGAACGCCTCGTCCACCACCAACGTCCGCCCGGGCCGGGCCAGTTCGGTGATCGTGGCGGCAGGGTGCAGCACCGAGGTGGGATTGGTCGGATTGCCGATCACCACCAGGTCTGCGCCCTCGGGAACGTCCGCGGGATCGAGCCGGAAGCCGTCCTCCGCCCGCAGCAGCACCCGGTCCACCGCGTGCCCCGCGTCCCGCAGCGCCGCCTCCGGCTCGGTGAACTGCGGGTGCACCACCACCGCGTGACGGACCGTCAGGGCGCGGGCGAGCAGCACGAAGGCCTCGGCCGCCCCCGCGGTCAGCAGCACCCGCTCCACGGGCAGCTCGTGCCGGGCCGCCACCGCCGCCCGCGCCGAACGCCCGTCGGGATAGGCGGCGAGCCCGGTCAGCGAGGCGGCGATCCGCTCCCGCAGCCACGGCGGAGGCGTGTCCGCGCGGACGTTCACCGCGAGGTCGACCAGCGCCGAACCGTCGTCGCGGACCTCGGCGTCCCCGTGGTGCCGCAGATCGTGGGCCCCGTCAGTGCGCATGGGCGTGTCCGCCGTGGTGGTGGCCGTGGTGGTGACGGCCGTCGTCGTCCGGATGGAAGTGCGGCTGTTGCGGCAGCCCCACCTTGTCCTCGAACCCGGGCAGCGCGACGCGGTACACGCACGAGTCGCAGTTCATCCGCAGATCGCCCCGGACCGCCTCGTCGTACCGCTCCCTCACCAGGTCGAACAGCTCCGGCGCCGCACCGACGACCTCCGCCGCGCGCACCTCGGCCTCCGGGTGCGCGGCCGCCCAGCCCTCCGCCTGGTGCCGCACCCGCTCCGGCAGGATCCCGGTGAACAGGAAGTAGGGGAGCACCACGATCCGCCGCGCCCCCAGCGCCACGCACCGGTCCAGGCCGCTCGGCACGTCCGGCGCCGCCAGCGACACGAACGCCGTCTCCACGCCCGCGTACCCGCGCCCCTCCCACAGCAGCCGGGCCGCCTTGTACACCTCGGCGTTGGCGTCGGGATCGGTCGAACCCCGCCCCACCAGCAGCACGGTCACCGCCGCCCGGTCCATCGGGGTACGGCCCCCCACGGCACCCAGCGCCTCGTCGAGCCGCCGCTCCAGCACGTTCAGCAGCGCCGGGTGCGGGCCCAGCGGACGCCCGTAGGTGTACGAGATCCCCGGGTGCCGCTCCTTCTCCCGGGCCAGCGCCGCCGGGATGTCCCCCTTGGCGTGCCCGGCCGACACCAGCATCAGCGGTACGGCGGCGAACCGGCGCACCCCGCGCCCCACCAGCTCGGTCACCGCGTCGCCCAGCGGTGGCGAGGACAGCTCGATGAAGCCGCCCGCGACGGGCAGACCGGGATGGCGGGCCCCCAGCTCCCGGACGAAGCCGCGGAACGCCTCGGCTCCGGCCTCGTCCCGGGTGCCGTGACCGGCGATGAGCAGGGCGGGCGGCGGGGTGGTCACGGTTTCTCCTCGGGATCGGCAACGGGGTGGAACGGCCGGGCGCCGGGCCCGGCGGGGACGGTCGGACGGACCACACGGGGCACCCAGTTCACCGCACGTCCTCCTGCCAGCGATAGCCGCGTGGCGTCACCATGCGCCCCGCGATGTTCCGGGTCGCCGTGTTGCCCACGGTCACCACCGTCATCATGTCGACCGTCGCCGGGTCGAGAGCGGCCAGTGTCGTCAGCCGACCGGACTCGTCCGGCCGCGACGCGTTCCGTACGACCCCGACCGGCGTCGTCGGCTCCCGGTGCCCGGCGAGGATCGACAGCGCCTCGGGCAGCTGCCGGTCCCGGCCCCGGGAACGGGGGTTGTAGAAGGTGACCACGAGGTCCGCCTCGGCCGCCGCCCGCACCCGCCGCTCGATGACCTCCCACGGGGTGTGCAGGTCGGAGAGGCTGATGGACACGTGGTCGTGGCCCAGCGGGGCACCCAGGATCGCGGCCGCCGCGAGCGCCGCGGTCACCCCCGGGACACCGACCACGTCGATGTCGTCGGAGGCCTCGGCGAGCGCGGGGGAGGCCATCGCGTACACCCCGGCGTCCCCGCTGCCGATGAGCGCGACCGCGTGCCCCTTGCGGGCCTCCTCGACAGCCGTGCGCGCCCGCTCCTCCTCGGCCCCGAGCCCCGACTCCAGGACCCGGGTGCCGGGCCGCAGCAGATCGCGGATCTGGTCGACGTACTGGTCGAGCCCGACCAGCACCGAGGCCCGCAGCAGCTCCGCCTTCGCGCGGGGCGTCAACAGGTCCCGGGCGCCCGGGCCGAGTCCGACGACCGCGAGCCGGCCGCGCGCGGGACGCCGTACGACAGCACAGGTCGCCATGGCGGGCCGGGCCGCCGACTTCCGCTTGGGCACGAGGAGTTCACCGCCCCCGGCCAGCGCGGCGGGGTCGGCGACCGAGGGGGTGCCCACCGCGGCGAGGGGCGCGGCGGACGGGTTGGGCACCTCGACGGCGGCCAACTCCCCGGCGGGGTAGGTGATCAGGGCAACGCCCAGCCGCTCGGCGGCCGCCACGATGCCCGGCTCCTCTGACTTGGCGTCCACGGTGGCGAGTTCGGCGACACTGCGCACCGACAGCCCGGCCTCGCGCAACGCGCCCTCGATCAGCTCCAGCACCTCTTCGGCCGACGCACCCCTGGAGGTGCCCACCCCGACCACGAGGGTGGGCGGACGCAGGACCACCTCCCGCTCGGAGGGCTCGACGAGCCGGTCCGTGACCCGGATGCCGTACGCGCCCTCGCCGGTGACCGGCAGCGGAGGCAGCGGCCAGCCCGACTCGTCGCGCAGGGCCACGGGTTCACCGTCCAGGAGCGCCCGCGACACGGCGGCCACCGCGCCCTCCACCGGCAGCCCGAGGGTGTCGAGCCCCGGCACCCCCACCGCGTCGGTCGCCGTCGTCACCACCGGCTCGGCACCCAGCAACTCCCCGACCTCGCGGGCGAGTTCATTGGCCCCGCCGCCGTGCCCGCCGACCAGCGACACGGCGAACCGCCCGCCCTCGTCGACACAGACCACCCCCGGGTCGGACGCCTTGTCGCCGAGCAGCGGAGCGAGCAGCCGTACGACCGCGCCCGTAGCCAGGAAGCACACGAGCTGCTCGCACTCCGCGAACGCCCGCCGCACGGCGTCCGCCACGGGACCGTCGTACACCCGCGTGCGCTCCGGCCACGCCGAGGCCAGCCGGTCGCGCGCCGCCGCCCCCGCCGCGGTGGCGGAAATGAGGCCGATCACTGGGCAACTCCTTCATGGGAGACGGGGGTTCGGGCGTGGAGGCGCGGAGGTCCGACGACGAGCCGGATCATGTGCCCGCCCCTTGCGTGCCCTGAGCGCCCCGCGCGCGCAGTGCCCGCCGGGCCTCCGGGTCCGCCTTGCGGTACCCGTGGAAGTGACCTGGGTGGTACAGGTGCGAGCGGGTGCCCTCGGCGGACAGCGCCGGGCCGACCAGGAACAGCGTGTGCTTCCACAGCTTGTGCTCCTTGACGGTCTCCTCCAGCGTGCCGATCGTGCACCGCACCATCAGCTCCTCCGGCCAGGTCGCCTGGTAGGCGACGACGACCGGGGTGGAGGTCGGATAGCCGCCCTCCAGCAGCTCCCGCACCAGCTGTCCGCTGCGCGCCGCCGACAGGAAGACCGCCATGGTGGTGCCGTGCCTGGCGAACTCCCGGACCTCCTCGCCGGGCGGCATCGGCGTCTTGCCGCCACCGAGCCGGGTCAGCACCACGGACTGCGCGACCTCGGGAACGGTCAGCTCACGCTGCGCCAGCGCGGCCACGGCCGAGAAGGCGGAGACCCCGGGCACCACCTCGGTCTCCACGCCGATCCGCGCACACCGGTCCAGCTGCTCCTGGGTGCCGCCCCACAGGGCAGGGTCGCCGGAGTGGATACGGGCGACCCGCAGACCCCGCTCGTGGGCCCGCTCGTACACGGCTACGACGTCCTCCAGCGACATGGTCGCCGAGTCGAGGATCTCCGCGCCCGCACGCGCGTGCTGGAGGACCTCCGCCTGCACCAGGCTCGCGGCCCAGATCACGACGTCGGCCTCGGCGATGGCCCGCGCGGCCCGGAACGTCAGCAGATCGGCGGCGCCGGGACCGGCACCGACGAAGGTCACCTTGCCGGTGGGGGCATCGGCCATGGGGATCGGTCCTCCTACGGGTACGGACGGCGTCGGTGCGGCTGGATGGGGGCAGGTGTGCCGAGCAGCCGGATGTGCGTGAAGGCCCCTTGATCGGATACCAAGGGCCTATGGCGGTCTTCGTAGCGCTCGGCGCGTTCCTGATGACGCTGGCCGGCGGCTGGACGGCACAGCGGGTCACCGACCGCCGTCACCTGGTCCTGGGCCTGGCCGGCGGCCTGATGCTCGGTGTGGTCGGCCTCGACCTGCTGCCGGAGGCGCTGCACGCGGCTGGCGACGAGGTCTTCGGCGTCCCCGCGGCCCTGCTCCTGTTCGTGGCCGGCTTCCTGCTGGCCCATCTGGTGGAACGCCTGCTGGCCGCCCGCCAGGCCGCGCACGGCGGCGAGGAGCACGACGGCCGGGTCCCCGAGGTGGGCCTGACCGCGGCCGGCGCGATGGTCGGCCACAGCGCGATGGACGGCGTGGCGATCGGCGCGGCCTTCCAGGTGGGCGGCGGCATGGGCACCGCGGTCGCGCTGGCCGTGGTCGCCCACGACTTCGCGGACGGCTTCAACACCTACACGATCACCAGCCTGTACGGGAACGCCCGCCGCAAAGCGCTGACCATGCTGTTCGCGGACGCGGTGGCCCCGGTCCTGGGCGCCGCCTCCACGACCTTCGTGACCATCCCGGAGCCCCTGCTCGGCGGCTATCTCGGCCTCTTCGGCGGCGCGCTCCTCTACCTCGCGGCGGCCGAGATCCTCCCCGAGGCCCACCACGAACACCCCGCCCGCTCGACCCTGCTGTGCACGGTCGCCGGGGTGGGCTTCATCTGGCTGGTGGTGGGCCTGGCGGGCTGACCCGGCCGTGGCTCTGAAGGGCCTCACAGCTTCCCGCCCCGGGTGCCGTCGCGCCGGGCGGGCGCGATGAGGGTCGAGAGATACGGCAGCGGGGTCCCGTCGAGCTCGGCGGCCGACCGGATGGACTCGCCGTCGAGACCGAGCGCCGATCCCCATACGGCGTCCTCGATCCGCCCGGTCTCCCTGAGCGCCTCGGCCACCTCGGCGGCCTGCCGACCGAACTTGTAGGCGACGACGGTGCCGGGCCCGCTGAGGGCGTCCTTGAGGACGGCGGCCCCGGCGGTGACGGGGACGAGGGTGAGCGGCTCGGTGCCCTCCGTCAGGACGGCCCCCGACCGCGCCGCGAGGTCCTGCATGGCGGTGATGCCGGGCACGGTCTCCACGACGGTGCCGGGCAGCAACTCGCCGATGGTCTGGGCGAGGTAGGTGAAGGTGGAGTACACGTTGGGGTCGCCGATGGTGGCGAACGCGACGGAGCCGTGGGCGCGCAGCAGCTGGGCGACCCGCTCACCGGCGGCGTCCCAGGCGGCCTCGCGCCGCGCGTGGTCGCTCCGTTCGTTGAGCGCGAAGACGACCCGGACGACCTTGTCCCCGGACACGTAGTGCAGAACGGTCGCCTCGGCCCGCCCCCGCTCCAGGGTGTCCATCACCGGTACGACGACGACCTCGGCGGCGCGCAGGGCGTTGACGCCCTTGACGGTCACCAGTTCCGGATCGCCGGGCCCGACCCCGACCCCGGTCAGCCTGCTGCTCATGACGTCCGGCACCTCTCCACGAACCTACGGGCGACACCGGGCGCGGCGGCCCAGTGCGTATGCAGATAGCTGGCGTGCACCCCGCCCTGCACGAACCCTTCGAGCCGCCGCCGGGGCACCCGGACCCCCCACGCGGCCGTGTCCCCGGCCCCCGGCTCGACGACGGTCCGATGGAACTCGTGCCCCCGCATCCTCGTCCCGGCGACGGCGAGCACACTGTCACTGACGGCGACGGCGTCCCGGTACCCGAGCGTCAGCCGCTCACCCATCCGACCGGACGCGTCCAGCACCCCGCACATGGGCTGCCCGTCGAGGTCCCGGCACAGATAGAGCAGCCCGGCACACTCGGCGGCGACGGGAGCGCCGGTCTCCGCGAGAGCCGCGACCGCCTTGCGCAGCGGTTCGTTGGCGGACAGCTCGGCGGCGTAGACCTCGGGGAAACCGCCCCCGATGACCAACCCGGCCGTCCCGTGGGGCAGTTGCTCGTCCCGCAGCGGATCGAAGGCGACGACCTCGGCGCCGGCCGCGGTGAGCAGTTCGGTGTGCTCGGCGTAGGAGAAGGTGAAGGCGGGCCCACCGGCGACGGCGACGACCGGCGAGGGCGAGGAAGTCACCGCCTCACCCGCGTCCCAGGCCCCGCAGTCCAACTCCCCGGCCCCCCGCGCCAGCCGCATCAGTGCCTCGAGATCACACCCGTCCCGCACCTGCTCCGCCATCGCCGCGACCGCGTCCACCGCGGCGGCCCGCCGCTCGGCGACCGGCACCAACCCCAGATGCCGCGACGGCGTGTCCACCTGAGCCACCCGCCGCAACACCCCGAGCACCGGCACCCCGACCGACTCCAGCGCCTCCCGCAGCATGTCCTCGTGCCGGTCGGAGGCGACCTTGTTGAGGATCACCCCGCCGACCCGGACCTCCGGATCCCAGGACGCGAACCCGTGCACCAGCGCCGCCACGGACCGCGACTGCGACGAGGCGTCGACGACCAGCACCACCGGCGCCCGCAACAGCTTGGCGACATGGGCGGTGGACGCCAGTTCGCCCTCCCCGGCGGCCCCGTCGAACATCCCCATCACCCCCTCGACGACGGCGATGTCACACCCCCGCGCACCGTGCAGGAACAGCGGAGCCACCAACTCCGGCCCACACATGTACGCGTCGAGATTCCGCCCCACCCGCCCGCTCGCGAGCGAGTGGTACCCGGGATCGATGTAGTCGGGCCCCACCTTGTGCGGGGACACGGCGAGCCCCCGCGAGGCGAACGCGGCCATCAACCCCGTGGCGACGGTGGTCTTCCCGCTGCCGGAGGCCGGCGCGGCGACGACCAGCCGAGGGACGGAAGTACTCACCACTCGATGCCCCTCTGCCCCTTCTGCCCGGCGTCCATGGGGTGCTTGACCTTGGACATGTCGGTGACGAGATCGGCGAAGTCGACGAGCTTCTCCGGCGCGTTACGGCCCGTGATCACCACATGCTGGTTCCCGGGCCGGTGCCGCAGCACATCGAGCACCTCGTCGGTGTCCACCCACCCCCAGTGCAGCGGATAGGCGAACTCGTCGAGCACGTACAGCCGGTAGGTCTCCGCGGCGAGGTCCCGCTTGACCTGCTCCCAGCCCTCCCGGGCCTTCTCCTCGTTGTCGAGCTGCTGGTCCCGCTGGACCCAGGACCACCCCTCGCCCATCTTGTGCCAGGCGACGGAGCCGCCCTCCCCGGACGCCCCCAGCACCCGCAGCGCGTTCTCCTCGCCGACCTTCCACTTCGCCGACTTGACGAACTGGAACACCCCGACGGGCCACCCCTGGTTCCAGGCCCGCAGCGCGAGCCCGAAGGCGGCGGTCGACTTGCCCTTCCCGATCCCCGTGTGCACCATCACCAGCGCCCGGTTACGACGCTGACGGGTCGTCAGCCCGTCGTCCGGCACCACACTCGGCTGTCCCTGCGGCATTACGCGGCCCTCCTCTGTACGTCCTTCACCAATCCGGCGATCGAGTCGGCCCGCAACTCGTCCAACGTCACCGCCGTACCGCCCAGTTCACCCGCGAGCTGCCCGGCGAGCCCCAGCCGCACGGGCCCGGACTCGCAGTCGACGACGACGGAGGCGACCCCGTCGGCGGCGAACAGCCGAGCCGCCCGCCCGGCCAGCGCGACCGGCTCGGGTCCGCCGGTGGCCCGGCCGTCCGTCACCAGGACGACCAGCGCCCGCCGCGCGGGATCCCGCAACCGCTCCACCCGCAGCACCTCGTGCGCCCGCAGCAGCCCGGCCGCCAGCGGAGTCCGGCCCCCGGTCGGCAGGGTCTCCAGCCGGGCGGCCGCCGCGTCCACCGACGAGGTCGGAGGCAGCGCCACCTCCCCGGCCGAGCCCCGGAACGTCACGAGCCCCACCTTGTCCCGCCGCTGATACGCGTCGAGAAGCAGCGACAGCACCGCACCCTTCACGGCACTCATCCGCCGCCGCGCCGCCATCGACCCCGAGGCGTCCACGACGAACAGCACGAGGTTCCCCTCGCGCCCCTCCCGCGTCGCCTGCCGCAGATCGTCCCGCCGCACGACGAGCCCGCGCCCCGACCGCCCCCGGGCCCGCTGATGCGGCGCCGCGGCCTGCACGGTGGCCGCCAGATGCAGCTTGGTGAGCGCCCCGCGGGGCCGCCGGGCACCGGTCGTGCGACCGTGCTCGGTCCGCGCCCGGGACCGCCGCCCGGCGGCCCCGTCCCCGAGCCCCGGCACACTGAGCACCTTGGTACGGAAGGGCTCGGAAGCCCGTACGGCGGACTGCTCGCCCGCGCCGGCGCCGGAGCCCTGCGGCTCACCACTGTCCCCGTACTCCTGCTCGGGCCGCGCACCGGACCCCCCGTCGGCCTCGGGCCCGTCGGACGCCGGCGGTTGCCCGCCACCCCCGCCCGGCCCGTCCGGATCGGGCTCGTCGTCGTTCCCGGAGCCGCCCTCCGAGTCCTCCGCGTCCCCGGGGTCCTCGGAGCCGAACTCCTCCAGCGTCTCGTCGAGCTTGTCCTCGTCGAGTCCCGGCGCGTCGAAGGGATTACGGCGCCTGCGGTGCGGCAGCGCGAGCAGCGCGGCCTGGCGCACGTCCTCCGCGAGCACATCGGTCCGCCCGGCCCAGGCCGCCAGCGCGGTCGCGGTCCTGGCCATGACGATGTCGGCCCGCATCCCGTCCACCTCGAAGGCCGCGCAGGTCGCCGCGATCTGCCGCAGCGCCCCGTCGCCCAGCCGCACCGACGGCAGCAACTCCCGCGCCGCGACGATCCGTTGCCGTACCGCCGACTCCTCGTCCGCCCAACGCGCCGCGAAACCCGCCGGATCGTCGTCGTACGCGAGCCTGCGCCGCACGACCTCCACCCGCTGGTCGGGCTCCCGGGAGGCCGCGACCTCGACGGTCAGCCCGAACCGGTCGAGCAACTGCGGCCGCAGCTCGCCCTCTTCGGGGTTCATGGTGCCGACGAGCAGGAACTTCGAGGCGTGCCGCACCGAGACGCCCTCGCGCTCCACGTACGACGCCCCCATCGCGGCCGCGTCGAGCAGCAGGTCGACCAGGTGGTCGTGGAGGAGGTTGACCTCGTCGACGTAGAGGATGCCGCGGTGCGCGTCCGCGAGGAGCCCGGGCTCGAAGGCCTTCACGCCCTCGGAGAGCGCCCGTTCGATGTCCAGGGCGCCCACCAGCCGGTCCTCGGAGGCGCCCACCGGCAGCTCGACCATCCGCGACGGACGGGACTCGAAGGCCCCGGGCGGGTTGTGCGGACCGTCCGGGCAGGCCGGGTCGGGCGCGGCCGGATCGCAGGAGAACCGGCAGCCGGCGACGACGTCCACGGTCGGCAGCAGCGCCGAGAGCGCGCGCACCGCCGTCGACTTGGCCGTGCCCTTCTCACCGCGCACCAGCACACCGCCGACCGCCGGCGACACGGCGTTCAGCAGCAGCGCGAGCCGCAGGTCGTCCTGGCCGACGACGGCCGTGAACGGAAACGGGGTACTCACTTCTCGTCACCTTCCAAGTCGCCCTCGAGCTCCAGGTACGTGGCCCGCAGCCGCTCCAGCGTCTCCGCGTCCGGCTCGGCCCACAGCCCACGGTCGGCGGCTTCCAGGAGCCGTTCCGTGATGCCCCGCAGCGCCCAGGGGTTGGACTTCTTCATGAAGTCCCGGTTCTCCGCGTCGAAGACGTACTCCGCGCTGAGCTTCTCGTACATCCAGTCGTCGACCACCCCGGCCGTGGCGTCGTAGCCGAAGAGGTAGTCGACGGTGGCCGCCATCTCGAAGGCGCCCTTGTAGCCGTGCCGCCGCATGGCCGCCATCCAGCGCGGGTTGACCACCCGGGCCCGGAAGACCCGGTGGGTCTCCTCGCCCAGCGTCCGCGTCCGCACCTGGTCGGGCGTGGCCGAATCACCCACGTACGCCTCGGGGTTGGTGCCCGTCAGGTGCCGCACCATGGCGACCATGCCGCCGTGGTACTGGAAGTAGTCGTCGGCGTCGACCAGGTCGTGCTCGCGGGTGTCGACGTTCTTCGCCGCGACATTGATCCGCCGGAACGCCGTCTCCATGTCCCCGCGCGCCGCCCGCCCGTCCAGCCCGCGCCCGTAGGCGTAGCCGCCCCACACCGCGTACACCTCGGCGAGGTCGGCGTCCGAACGCCAGTTGCGGGCGTCGATCAGGGGCAGCAGACCGGCCCCGTACGCGCCCGGCTTGGAGCCGAAGATCCGGGCCGTCGCGCGCCGCCGGTCGCCGTGCTCGGCGGTGTCCTCGTCGGCGTGCGCCTTGACGAAGTTGCGGTCGGTGGGCTCGTCCAGCCCGGCCACCTCGCGCACGGCGTCGTCGATGAGCCCGACCACGTGCGGGAACGCGTCCCGGAAGAAGCCGGAGATCCGGACCGTGACGTCGACACGCGGCCGCCCCAGTTCCGCCAGGCCGATCACCTCGAACCCGGTCACCCGCCGCGAGGCCTCGTCCCACATCGGACGGCACCCCAGCAGCGCCAGGATCTCGGCGATGTCGTCGCCCTGGGTGCGCATCGCGGACGTGCCCCAGACCGTCAGGCCGACGGACTTCGGGTACTCGCCGGTGTCCTGGAGATACCGCTGCACCAGCGAGTCGGCGAGCGCCTGCCCGACCTCCCAACTCAGCCGGGACGGAATGGCCTTGGGGTCGACGGAGTAGAAGTTCCGGCCGGTCGGCAGGACGTTGACGAGCCCCCGGGTCGGGGAGCCGGACGGACCGGCGGGGACGTAACCGCCGTCCAGCGCCTTGAGGATGTGGTCGATCTCGTCGCCGGTCCGCTCCAGACGGGGCACGACCTCGGTACAGGCGAACTCCAACACGGCTGCACCGTCCGGGAGTTCGAAACCGAGCACCTCCCTCAGAACGGCCGGCACCACCGAGACGTCCCAGTCCCGCGCCTCCATGCCCTCCGCGACCCGCCGGCACAGCTGCTCCAGCAGGTCGACCGCGTCGGCGGCCGACCGGGAGGGCCCCTCGACCAGCGCGGTCAGCTCCGCGGGCACCTTCACCGGCGCCCCCGGCTCGGCCAGCAACTCCTTCTCGTCCAGCCCGAAACGGGCGGCGAAGGAGGCCCGCAGCCCGGGCAGCGCGTTCGCCCGGCCGCCCCACACCTGAGAGGCCCGCAGCACGGCGAGCACGAGGTTGACCCGGGCCTCGTCGACCGGCCCGCCGCCGAGGACGTGCAGCCCGTCCCGGATCTGGACGTCCTTGATCTCGCACAGATAGCCGTCGATGTGCATCACGAACTCGTCGAACGCCGCGTCGTCCGGCTGCTCGTCGACATGCAGGTCGTGGTGCAGCTCGGCCGCCTTCACCAGCGTCCAGATCTGCGCCCGCACCGCCGGGGCCTTCACCGGGTCCAGATCGGAGACGAGCGCGTACTCGTCCAGCAGCTGCTCCAGCTTGGCCAGATCGCCGTAGGTGTCGGCCCGCGCCATCGGCGGCACCAGATGGTCCACCACGGTGGCGTGTCCGCGCCGCTTGGCCTGGGTGCCCTCGCCGGGGTCGTTGACGATGAACGGATAGATCAGCGGAAGCTCACCGAGCACCGCGTCCGGCGCGCAACTCCCGCTGAGACCGAGCCCCTTGCCCGGCAGCCACTCCATCGTGCCGTGCTTGCCCATGTGGACGATCGCGTCGGCGCCGAAGGAGTGGTCCAGCCAGCGGTACGCGGCCATGTAGTGGTGCGACGGCGGCATGTCCGGGTCGTGGTAGATCGCGATCGGGTTCTCCCCGAAGCCGCGCGGCGGCTGGATCATCACGACGACGTTCCCGAACCGGAGCGAGGCCAGCACGATGTCGTCCCCGTCGACGTACAGCGACCCCGGCGGCTCACCCCACGCGTCCACCATCGCCTGCCGGAGCGCGGGGTCCAGCTCGTCGAACCACGCCCGGTAGTCGGCGAGCGGCACCCGCGCGGGCGCCGACGCCAGCTGGTCCTCGGTCAGCCACTCCACGTCATGGCCACCGGCCGCGATGAGCCGGTGGATCAACTCGTCGCCGTCGGAGGGGTATTCGGTGAGCGAGTAGCCCGCCCGGGAGAGCGCGTCCAGCACCCGGACCGCCGAAGCGGGCGTGTCCAGACCCACCGCGTTGCCGACCCGCGAGTGCTTGGTCGGATACGCCGTGAAGACCAGCGCGAGCTTCTTCTCCGCGTTCGGCTGGTGCCTCAACCGCGCGTGCCGTACGGCGATCCCGGCGACCCGCGCGGCCCGCTCCGGGTCGGCCACGTACACCGGCACGTCGTCCGGGCCCTGTTCCTTGAACGAGAACGGCACGGTGATCAGCCGCCCGTCGAACTCCGGGATCGCGACCTGCATCGCCGCGTCCATGGGGGAGAGGGCGGCATCGGACGCGCTCCAGGCCGCCCTGGACGTCGTCAGGCAAAGCCCTTGCAGGACGGGCACGTCGAGGTCGGCCAGCGCCCCCACGTCCCAGGCCTCCTCGTCACCGCCGGCCGAGGCCTGCGAGGCGTGCGCGCCACCGGCGGCCAGCACGGTGGCGACCAGGCAGTCCGCCCCGGCCAGCAGCTCGAAGAGCCCGGCGTCGGCCCCGCGCAGCGAACCGCAGTACACGGGAAGGGCGTTGGCGCCCCGCGCCTCGATCGCCTCGCACAGGGTGTCCACGAAGGCGGTGTTGCCGCTGAGTTCATGGGCCCGGTAGAAGAGCACACCGACGGTCGGGCGGCCCGCTTCGGACGCGTACGAGCCATGGACGCCGTACTCCGGCATCTTCCGCGGCTCCACGAACCCCTCGCCCGTCAGCAGCACGGTGTCGGACAGGAACCGCGCCAGCTCCGTGAGGTTCGCGGGCCCGCCCTCGACGAGGTACTTCAGCGCCTCCGCCACGACACCGGCGGGCACCGACGACTCGGCCATCAACTCGGCGTCCGGCACGGCCTCGCCGCCGAGCAGCACGGTCGGGATGCCGGAGGCCTTCAGCGCGGCGAGCCCGTCCTCCCAGGCCCGCTTGCCGCCGAGCAGCCGTACGACGGCGATGTCGGCGCCCTCGACCAGCGCCGGCAGCTCCGCGGAGACGTCGACGCGGGTCGGGTTTCCGATCCGGTACGAGGCCTCGGACGCGGCCCGGGCCGCCAGCAGATCGGTGTCGGCGGTCGACAACAACAACACTGTGCTCATGCGGGCGCTCCCGGTGGGATGAAGGGCAGTCCTCGCGGCGCGCCCGACTCGATGAGCCGCCACAGCGCGTCCGTGTCCGCGTGCTGTTCGATCAAGTCGCCGAGCCGGTCGAGCTGTTCCTCGCGCAGCGCGGCGAACGAGGTGTCGGGGGCCGGCACGAACCGGCGTCCCGCGGCGGCCGCCACCTCGCGCAGGAAGGCCCGCCGGAACCCGTCCGACTCCAGCGAACCGTGCCAGTGCGTGCCCCAGGTCTGGCCCACCCGGCACCCGTCCAGGAAGGCCTCGCCCCCGCCGACGGAGGCGACCCCGTGATGGATCTCGTACCCCTCGACATGCTCCCCGAGGGCCTTGCCGACGGGCCGCGTCAGGGTCTTCTCCCGCGCGAACCGCACCCGCACGGGCAGCACCCCGAGGCCGTCGACCGCCCCGGCGCGCGACTCGACGTCGTCCTCGATGCGCTCGCCGAGGATCTGGAACCCGCCGCAGATCCCGAGGACGGGCCGCCCCTCGGCGACCCGGCGCTTCAGGGCGGCCGCGAGCCCCCGCTCACGCAGCCACTCAAGTGCCCTGACGGTGCCGCGAGTTCCGGGAACGACGACGAGGTCGGCGTCGGCCAGCTCCTCGGCCCGGTCCACGAACCGCACCACGACACCGGGTTCGGCGGCGAGGGCGTCGACATCGGTGAAGTTGGACATGAGCGGGATCGCGCAGACGGCCACGCGCAGCACGTCCTCCCCGACGGGCGGCGCCGTGTTCGACTCCCGGACCGTGCCCCGCAGGGAGACCCGCAGCCCGTCCTCCTCGTCGATCCCGAGTCCGTGCCGGAAGGGCAGAACGCCGTAGGTGTGCCGCCCGGTGAGCCCGTGGAGCATGTCGAGGCCGGGCTCCAGCAGGGACACGTCCCCGCGGAACTTGTTGACGAGGAACCCGGCGACCAGCGCCTGGTCCTCGGGGCTGAGCAGCGCGACGGTCCCGAAGAAGGAGGCGAACACGCCCCCGCGGTCGATGTCACCGACGACCAGCACGGGCAGCCCGGCGTTCCTGGCTATGCCCATGTTGACGATGTCGGTCCGCCGCAGGTTGATCTCGGCGGGACTGCCGGCCCCCTCACAGATCACCGCGTCATACGTGCCCCGCAGTTCGGCCAGACAGTCGAGCACGGTCCCGAGCAGTTTCTGCTGCCGCCCTCCGTGGTACCCGCGGGCGCTCAGCTCCCCGATGGGCTTGCCGAGCAGCACGACCTGACTGCTCTGCTCGCCACCGGGCTTGAGCAGCACGGGATTCATCAGCGCGGTCGGCTCGACCCGGCAGGCCTGCGCCTGCATGGCCTGGGCCCGCCCGATCTCCGCGCCCTCGCGCGTCACGAACGAGTTGAGCGACATGTTCTGCGCCTTGAACGGCGCGACCGCGACCCCCTGCCGCACCAGCCACCGGCAGATCCCGGCGGTGACGACACTCTTGCCCGCGTCGGAGGTGGTACCCGCGACGAGAAGCCCCCCGCTCATGCCGTACGTCCCTTCCCGGCCAGCCGCGCGGCGACCGCGCCGGCACCGAGCGCCAGCAGCCCGACGCGCCGCGAGAGCCGTGCGGCGCGCTCGATGTCGTACGAGGCGACGGCGCGCCCCTGTCCGTTCAGCACCGGCCGGTGCTCGACCCGCCCCGCGTACGAGAGCGTCCCGCCCAGCCGCACCCCGAGCGCCCCCGCGAACGAGGCCTCCACCGGACCGGCGTTGGGGCTCGGATGCTTCCGCGCGTCCTCGCGCCAGGCCCGCACGGCACCCCGCGGACTCTCCCCGGCCACGGCCGCGAGTACGGCGGTCAGCCGCGCCCCCGGCCACCCGGCGAGGTCGTCGAGCCGGGCGGAGGCCCACCCGAACCGCCGGTAGCGGGGCGACTTGTGTCCCACCATGGCGTCCAGCGTGTTCACGGCCCGGAACCCGAGCAGCCCCGGCACCCCGCCGACGGCCCCCCACACGAGGGCCCCCACGACGGCGTCGGAGGTGTTCTCGGCGACCGACTCCACGACGGCCCGGGCGATCCCGTCCGCGTCGAGGGCCTGCGGATCGCGCCCGCACAGATGCGGCAGCCGTTCCCTGGCGGCCTCGACGTCCCCGGCCTCCAGCGCCCGCCCGATGGTCCGGGCCTCCCGGACGAGCGAAGTGCCGCCCACGACGGCCCAGGTGGCGGCGGCGGTCAGCGCCACGGAAGCGGTACGGGACGGACGTACGACTCGCTGCGCCAGGGCCCCGAGCGCCACCGCGCTCCCGGCACACACGGCGGTGTGCAGGACGCCGGAACCCCGGTGGTCCCGCCACAGCACCCGCTCCACGGCTCCGGCGGCCCGTCCGAACGCGGCGACCGGATGCCCCCGGCGAGGATCGCCGAGCAGCAGGTCACCGAGGAGGCCGGCGGCGGCGCCGTACGCGAAGACGCGATCGGCACGCACCGGTTCAGCCGATCGCGGGGTCGGGCAGGAGCCTGGTGCTGCGGGTCGATCGGCAGGCGAGCATCGCGTTGTGTCCTCACTCAGGGTGTCCGCGCCCTGGTTCGACGAGACCGGCGGCGAGAGTTCCTGGCTCCCGGGGATTGCTACCCCGGTGACAGTGGCGGGACCGCGCCGGATTCGCACCGGCTTCCTCTTCTGCCGCCGTACATGGCCCCGGAAGTCCACCACGCACCCGTAGGGCAGTCAACTTGCTGTTGACCTGCGGCGGGGGAGTGTGCAGAACCCCACACCGGCGCGGGCGGACGGACGGCCGGGCGGGTACGGAACACGCTGTCCCGTACCCGCCCGGCCGTCGGTCGGTCGATGCCGTCAGGCCACGATCAGATAGATCCCGTACGCCACCGCCGCCGCGCACGCCGCGAAGCAGGCGTAGGCGCCGGTGACCGCGAGAGCGGCCGAGCCGCCCTGGGCCGTGGCCCGCTCCTGGCGGGACAGGCCCATGATGCCGAGGGTGAACAGGGCCACGAGGGCCACGGTGACGACGAGACTGACGCCGAAGACGGAGCCGAGTGCTTCCCAGTCGATCTGCATGGTGGGTTTCCTCTGTAACCGGGGCTCAGACGGCGGCCGGCGGGGCGGCCGGTTCCGTGGTGGCGGGCGGGGCCGGGATGGTGGCCGTGAGGTCCTCGGTCACCTGGCCCGCGGGCGGCGGGGCCACGGCGGCGATCGCCGTGGTCACCACACCGGCCGGCTCCTCGCTCTCGTTGACGTTGGACGCGTCCACGACCTCGCGCCGCGAGATCTTCCAGATCGCCGCGCTGGAGGCGACGAGGAAGAGCGCCACGACCGCCGTGCCCCAGTCGCCGAGGTCGGTGACCGATTCGGCCAGCGCGCCGACCAGGGCCGCCGCCGGGAGCGTCAGGCCCCAGGCGACGAACATCCGGGTGGCCGTGGACCAGCGGACGACCCCGCCCTTGCGGCCGAGGCCCGCGCCCATCACCGCGCCGGACACGGAGTGCGTGGTGGAGAGGGAGAAGCCGAGGTGGGAGGAGGCGAGGATGACGGTGGCCGCGCTGGTCTGGGCGGCGAAGCCCTGCTGCGGCTGGAGGTCGGTCAGGCCCTTGCCCATGGTGCGGATGATCCGCCAGCCGCCGAGGTAGGTGCCCAGCGCGATGGCGAGACCCGCGGAGAGGATGACCCAGGTGGGCGGGTCGGAGTCGGGGGCGACGACACCGCCGGCGACCAGGGCGAGGGTGATGATGCCCATCGTCTTCTGCGCGTCGTTGGTGCCGTGCGCCAGCGAGACCAGCCCGGCCGAGGCGATCTGGCCGGTGCGGTAGCCCTTCGCGGCGGCCTTTCCGTCGGCCTTCTTGCCCAGGGAGTAGGAGAGCCGGGTGGCCAGCATGGCGGCGACGCCCGCGACGATCGGGGCGGCGATCGCCGGGATCAGGACCTTGGTGACCAGCGCGTCACCGTGGACCGCGCCCATACCCGCCGAGGCGATGGTGGCGCCGATCAGACCGCCCATCAGGGCGTGCGAGGAACTGGAGGGCAGGCCCACCAGCCACGTCAGCAGATTCCAGAGGATCGCGCCCACCAGGGCGGCGAAGATGACTTCGGGACGGATGCCGGTCTCGTCGACGAGACCCTTGGAGATCGTGTTGGCGACCTCCACGGAGAGGAAGGCGCCCACAAGGTTCAGCACGGCGGACATGGCCACCGCGACCTTGGGCTTGAGTGCACCGGTCGAGATGGTGGTGGCCATCGCGTTGGCGGTGTCGTGGAAACCGTTCGTGAAATCGAACGCGAGGGCGGTGATCACCACAATCGCGAGGATCAGCGAGAAGTTTTCCATTTACCCAGGCAATCTTTTGAGGTCATCAGCCGGACGACCGTAAGTAACCTGGGTAAACGGAAGATGAACTGAGAGGGTCTACGTGATGTCCATGGTGGGCTAGGTCCCTCTGGCGAACCTCTTCAGCTGACTCGCGGACCCGTTGAAGAGATTCTGATCACCCGGCAGGCTCCCGCCGTTGTCGTACTGCCAGATCGTCCAGTACGACCATCCGCCGGGCAGCGCCCCCGCGTCCGCGGAGTTGTAGCGGGCCACCCAGAGCGCGTGGTCGGCGGCGAAGGCACCGCTGCCGCCCGTGCAGGTGTTCCACCAGTGGGCGGTCGTGTAGATCACCGGACGCCGCCCGGTGAGCCGCTTCACCTCACCGCTGAACGACTTGATCCAGCCGACCATCTTCGCCTTGCTCATGCTGTAGCACTTGTGCTTCTTGTCGTACGGGTTGTACTCGATGTCGAGCGCGGGCGGCAGCGTCCAGCCGTCCGCCGACCAGGCACCGCCGTTGCGCACGAAGTACGCGGCCTGCGCCTTGCCCGACGACTTGTCCGGCAGCGCGAAGTGGTACGCCCCGCGGATGATCCCCGCGTCACGCGCCCCGTTGTACTGCTGCCCGAAGTGCGGATTGCGGTAGTCGGTCGACTCGGTCGCCTTGACGTAGACGAACTCGGCGCCCTTCGCCCTGGCCTTCCGCCAGTCGACGTTCTTCTGATGGGAAGAGACGTCGTGCCCCTTGGGCAGGCTCGCCGCCGAGACCGGCGTCTCGGCGAGCGCGACACCTCCCACGGCGAGCGTGACCATGGACAGGGCCAGGGTGCGGGTTCGGTGACGGGCCATGTGTCCCCCCGGAATGGCGTCGCGCACAACAAAGCCCAGAGATTACTGGAAGATCATCGAATTGCGGGCGATCTCCGGCCAAGCAGCACAAGAGGGGCGCACACCAGCAAACACGCCCTTCCAAAACCCCGGCTTGCGCCATAAAGTGCCCCGCCCCACACCGGCGCGGCACTCCGGCTGACAGGATCAGCGCATGGCTGAGGAACAGCAGGACTCACGGGACGCGTTCGCATCATGGGGCAGAGGCGTACGCCCCGAGGAGGCCGAGGCCTGGTCCGAACTGGTCGACACGGCCCGCCGCACCGTCACCGACGGCCTGGTCGTCGGAACCTCCGGCAACGTCTCGGTCCGAGTCGGCGACACCGTCCTGGTCACCCCCTCCGGCGTCCCCTACGACCGCCTCACCCCGGACGACGTGACCGGCGTCGACCTCGACGGCCGCCAGCTCCTCGGCACCCTGGTCCCGACGAGCGAACTCCCCATGCACCTCGCGATCTACCACCACACCGACGCCCGCGCGGTCGTCCACACCCACGCCGTCCACGCCACGGCCGTCTCCACCCTCGTCCCCGAACTCCCCGCCATCCACTACATGTCCGGCGCCCTCGGCGGAGCGGTCCGAGTAGCCCCCTACGCCACCTACGGCACCCCCGAGTTGGCCGAGAACATGCTCCAAGCCCTCACCGACCGCTCAGCCTGCCTCCTCCAGAACCACGGCACCATCACCCACGGCCACACCCTCTCCCAGGCCTACGACCGCACAGCCCAACTGGAATGGATGTGCCACCTCTGGCTGACAGCCCGCTCACTCCCGAACCTGACCCCACACCTCCTGACGGAGGAACAGGTGGCGGAGGCGGGGGAGCGGTTGCGGGGGTATGGGCAGCGGTGAGCGCCTGAGGGGGTGCCGGGTTCGGTTGTGGGGCGTGTGCGGGTGCGTCGTGGCTGGTCGCGCAGTTCCCCGCGCCCCTGGGGGGTTGCACCTGACGTGCGCCACGATGGGCCGTTGGCCGCGTACGGCGCGCAGGGGACGGGGTGGGGGGTGTCCGCCCGCAGCGGCCGGCGTCCATAACCGAGCACCTCCTACAAGGGACCGAGCCGCCGGACCGAGGACGGATACCCCCCACCCCGGCCCCGACCCCACCACCGGACGCAACGCGCTACAGCAGGCCCCACCGGGGCCGAGCGGGCCGCCGCAGGCCTCAGGGGCGCGGGGAACTGCGCAAAACGCCCGCCCCCACCGCACCCGCACCCACCCACCAAACGCCCCCGCCCACTGGCCCCACCCCACCCCCACCGCGACACTGAACAACGTGCGCAGTCTCAAAGCGACGGCCACAGCCGTCACCGCAACCCTCGCCGCCGCCGCAGCAGCCGCAGCCGCAGCCGGCATCGTCGCCGGCAGAATCGCCAGCAACGCCGCCCTGAAGGCACCCCCCGGCACCCCCTTCCCCGGCGACCCCGACCTCACCGTGCACGCCACCACCCCCGGCCGCATCACCCTCACAAGAGACCTCGCCGCCCTACGCCCCGGCACCTACGGCCTCACCGGCGACGACACCCACGCCCGAGTAGGCCCGGTACTCCCCACGGAACCCCACTCCGCCGACACCGTCGTCCGCCGCCTGGACCACGTCACCGGCACCCTGCACCCCGGCGACAAGGTCCGGCTCACCCCGAACGTCCACGTCGGAGACCCGAGCTCCGCCCTCGGCCTCGACCACACCGACATCGACATCGTGGGCGAACTCGGCCCCCTCCCCGCATGGTTCGTCCCCGGCGTCCGCGACACCTGGGTGATCACGGTCCACGGCCTGGGCGCCACCCGCGAACACGCCCTGAACGTGATGGAGTTCCTGCACCACCACCGCTTCCCGGTCCTCACCCCGACGTACCGAGGCGACGAGGGCGCCCCCCGCTCCCCGGACGGCCTGCACCACTTCGGCGAGACCGAGTGGCGGGACCTGGACGCCGCGATGCGCCACGCGGTCCAGCAGGGCGCCCGCCAACTCGTCCTGCTGGGCTGGTCCACAGGCGCCACCATGGCCCTGCGCGCAACCGCCCGCTCCCCCCTCCGCGACCGGGTCAAGGGACTGGTCCTGGACTCCCCGGTCCTCAGCTGGGAACGCACCCTGCGAGCCCTCGCCGCGGCCCGCCACACCCCCGGCCCCCTCCTCCCCCTCGCGGTCCGAGCGGCCCAGGGCCGCACCGGCCTCCCCAGCGACAACTTCGGCCTGTACGCAGACCGAACACCGCCGTACACCGAAACAACCCCCGACCACCCCACCACCCCCCACCCCACCACCAACCACCCCGCACCGACACCACCGACCCCACCCACACCCCCGCCGTCACCCCACCCCCCACCACCCCCCACCCTGATCTTCCACGGCCCCGACGACCTCGTAGCCCCCTGGACCCTCTCCCGCCACCTCGCCGCGGCCCACCCCGACCGAATCACCCTCCACCCGGTCCACCAGGCCCCCCACGCCGCGATGTGGAACGCCGACCCCCGCGCCTACGAAGAGACACTGCGCCGCTTCCTCACCCCCCTGATGTGACCACCCGGCACCCTGTTCCCCGCCCCGTTCCCCACCTCGCTCCCACCCCGGCCCCGAACCTTCCGTTTAAGCCCGTACTACTGGCCTGATCTCGGCGTATGCCCCTCCGCACGGCCCCGGCACCGGCCATCCCCCGCGCCCGCCGTGACATTCCGTTTGGGTTTTCGGACCGTCAACCGGAAGACTGCACCCGTGACGTCCCGTATCCCGCGCGACTCCAGGCTTCGACTCGTCCGCCCGCGACCCCTGGCCGCCGCCCCCTCAGCTGTGAACCAACGGCGCCCACGCCGCCCCGCACCCCGCCCCCCGGAGGGCACCCCGGCCCCCGCGGAACTGGCCAGAATGGCGCGCTCCGGACTCGCCGACGCGGCCCGTGTCGCGCACTGGGCCGACGACGCCCTGCGCCCCGGCAGGGACGGCACGGGCTCCGACGGCAAGGGCACGCTCTCCGACGAGACCGCCCGGCGCGCCGCCGAGGATCTCGGCCTGAGCGCCGCTCAGATCCGCGCCGACTGGGACACCGCCCGCCTCGCCGGTCTCGTCGAGGTGCACGGCGACAGCGCCCGCCCGGGCTGGCGGCTGCGCGCCTGGGACCGCGACGACAGCGCGGTGCTGCGCGGCTGGGTCGCGCTCTTCGACGCCTGGTCGCTGGCCTCCCCGGAGCCCACCGACCGCGAGCCCGCCGCCGTCGCCGAGGTCGTCTCGGCCATGCCGCAGGTGCTCTCCTTCCTCCAGCTGTCGGCCGGACCGGTCCCCGTCGAGCAGCTCCTGGACCTCCTGGAGCAGCGCGTCACCGAACTGCGCACCGAGCGCTGCGAGATCCCCTACGGCCCCCAGCCGGAGCCCGTGGAGGAGCCCGCGGCGGCGGACGCCCCCCTCGCCCCCCTCCTCGACTGGTCCCTGCACGCCCTCGCCTCCGTCGGTGCCCTGACCTACGGCGACGGCCAGGCCACCCTCACCCCGCTCGGCAGCTGGGCGGTGTGGGTCAAGCTGGAGCAGATCTGCGTCGCCGCGCAGAGCCCGGCCGGCAACATCGAGGTCGCCGCCGACGAGATGCTCCGCGGCTGCGCCCAGCTCCGCCCCAACGCGGCCCGCGCCGAGTACAGAGCCTGGCTCGCCGCCCGCCCCGTCGGCAGCGCCGTCACCGAACTGCTCGGCGCCGCCCGCGGCGACGACGCCCTGCTGCGCGGCCTCGCCTTCGAAGCCCTGCGGGTCGTCGGCGCCCCCGCCGAGCCCGACGTCCGCTCCGTGGCCGACGACTCCACCCTGCGCCCGTACGCCCTGCTGTGGCTGGCCGAGCACGACGGGATCGACCCCGAGGACGCCCACGAGGTCCTCACCCGGGAGGAGGCCACCTGGCTGTGGGTCGACACCGCGGCCGCCGTCGCCGACCACGGCGAGGCCCCGATGCTGGTCCGCCACCTGGAGTCCGCGCTCCAGCCGACCGTCCCCGCGCTCCTCGCCGAGGTCCGGGCCGTCGGCCACCCGCGCACCGTGCAGGTCCTGGTCGCCCTCGCCGCCGCGCACCCC
This sequence comes from Streptomyces sp. SID13726, assembly GCF_010548375.1. Lineage (GTDB taxonomy): Bacteria > Actinomycetota > Actinomycetes > Streptomycetales > Streptomycetaceae > Streptomyces. Next base: position 62,499 of record NZ_JAAGLY010000007.1, on the reverse strand, counting down.
GACCCGGCCCTCGCCAAGGCCGTCCGCCGGGCCGCCTTCCAGGTGCACACCGGAGGGTGAGTCAGGCGGGTATCTCCGGGGCGTAGGTACCGAAGCTCCAGATGTTGCCCTCGGTGTCCCGGGCCATGTAGTCCCGGGAGCCGTAGTCCTGGTCGGTCGGGGGCATCAGGATCTCCGCGCCGTGCTCCACGGCGCGGCGGTGGTGTGCGTCGACGTCGTCCACGACGACGTACACCCCGACCGGGCCCGCGTCCCGCATCAGCTTGTCGTAGGCGCTGCCGGTGCCCTTCGAGCCGAGCATCACCGCGCCGCTGCCCTGCGTCAGCTCGGCGTGTGCCACCAGGCCGTCCTCGCCCTCGTACACCGCGAGCTCGGTGAAGCCGAAGGCCTCGGTCAGTTGCTTGATCGCCGCCTTGGCGTCGGTGTACAGCAGCGTCGGGTAGATACTCGGACGCCCACCGCCTGTCCCCGTCATACCGATCACTCCCTCGTGGCCGAAAAGCCGGAAATCGATCCGTGCACCAGTCTCGCAGCGACCACTGACAACGGCCCGGCCACCGGACCCGCGCACAAAACCCCGGCCTGTCACCGGAACGTGTTGCACCGCCCCATGTCCCCGCTCCGGTACCCCTCCCGGAACCACTGCTGCCGCTGCTCGGCCGACCCGTGCGTCCACGACTCCGGGGTCACCCGGCCCTGGTACCGCGCCTGGATCCGGTCGTCGCCGACGGCCGCCGCCGCGTCCAGGCCCTCGGCGATGTCGGCCTCGGTGAGGCTGGTGATCAGCGGCCGCCCGGTCGACTCGTCCTTGGTGGTGGTCGCGTGACGCGCCCACACCCCGGCGTAGCAGTCCGCCTGGAGCTCCACCTTCACCGCGTTGCTGTCCGCGCCCGTGCGCCCGTCCTGGGACCGGCTCAGCGTGCCCATCAGGTCCTGCACGTGGTGGCCGTACTCGTGCGCCACCACGTACGCCTGCGCGAACGGCCCGCCACTGGCGCCGAACTTGGAGCGCAGTTCGTCGAAGAACCCGAGGTCCAGATAGACCTTCCGGTCGCCCGGGCAGTAGAACGGCCCGACCGCCGAGGTCGCCGAGCCGCACGCGGTGCCGACCCGCTGACTGAAGAAGACCGTCGGCGATCTCGTGTACGAACCGCCGCGCCGCGCGAACTCCTGGTCCCAGAAGTCCTGCACGCTGTTGACCACCGCGACCATTCGGCAGTCGTCGCGGGTGTTCGCGTCCTGGCCGGTCCGGCAGCTCCGCTGCACCTGCGCCAGGCCGGACGCCGTGGCCGCGGGTTGTCCGCCGCCGTCGCTGAGACCGAGCTGGTCCGGCCCGACGCCGAGGAGGAGACCGAGGACCAGCGCGATCAGGCCGGCGAGGCCACCGCCGACGGTCGCCTTGCCGCCGGGAATGCGGCTGCCCCGCACGTCCTGCACCTCGGATGTGTCGAGCCTCGCGTCGTCGTCGAACTGCATGCGGCCATCGTCGCCCGGCACACCGGCCCGGGCGCGGACGCTGACCCGAACGAGGGAGACCAACCGAACACCCGAACCAAGAAAAAGTGCTTGCACGCCCCCGTTAGACTTGGCCCATGGCCATTCTCCTCGCGCATTAGACGGCGGGAACGTCCTCAGCCGCCCATCCCGCCACCAACCCGCCCTGGAGTCTGTCCGTGATCTCCGCCTCCGGTATCGAGCTGCGCGCCGGCGCCCGAGTCCTCATCGAGTCCGCCACCTTCCGAGTCGCCAAGGGCGACCGCATCGGCCTGGTCGGACGCAACGGCGCGGGGAAGACCACGCTGACCAAGTGCCTCGCCGGCGAGGGCATCCCCGCCGCGGGCCAGATCACCCGCTCCGGCGAGGTCGGCTACCTCCCCCAGGACCCCCGCACCGGCGACCTCGACGTGCTCGCCCGCGACCGCATCCTCTCCGCGCGCGGCCTCGACGTCCTGCTGAAGAAGATGCGGGACAACGAACAGCGGATCGCGAACGGCCAGGGCGCCACCCGCGAGAAGGCCCTGCGCCAGTACGAGCGCCAGGAGACGGAGTTCCTCACCAAGGGCGGGTACGCCGCCGAGGCCGACGCCGCCACCATCGCCGCCGCGCTGAACCTCCCCGACCGGGTGCTGGGCCAGCCCCTGCACACCCTCTCCGGCGGTCAGCGCCGCCGTATCGAACTGGCCCGGATCCTCTTCTCCGACGCCGACACCCTGCTCCTCGACGAGCCGACCAACCACCTCGACGCCGACTCGATCGTCTGGCTGCGGGACTACCTCAAGACCTACCGCGGCGGCTTCATCGTGATCTCCCACGACGCCGACCTGGTCGAGACGGTCGTCAACAAGGTGTTCTACCTGGACGCCAACCGCGCCCAGATCGACGTCTACAACATGGGCTGGAAGCTCTACCAGCAGCAGCGCGAGGCCGACGAGAAGCGCAGGAAGCGCGAGCGGCAGAACGCCGAGAAGAAGGCCGCCGCGCTGCACTCGCAGGCCGACAAGATGCGCGCCAAGGCCACCAAGACGGTCGCCGCGCAGAACATGGCCAAGCGCGCCGACAAGCTCCTCTCCGGCCTGGAGGCGGTGCGCAAGCAGGACAAGGTCGCCAAGCTGCGCTTCCCCGAGCCCGCGCCCTGCGGGAAGACCCCGCTGATGGCGGAGGGCCTGTCGAAGTCGTACGGCTCGCTGGAGATCTTCACCGACGTCGACCTGGCCATCGACAAGGGCTCCCGCGTGGTCATCCTGGGCCTCAACGGCGCGGGCAAGACGACCCTGCTGCGTCTGCTGGCCGGCACCGAGCAGCCCGACACCGGTGCGGTCGTGCCCGGTCACGGCCTCAAGCTCGGCTACTACGCCCAGGAGCACGAGACCCTGGACCCCGAGCGCACCGTGCTGGAGAACATGCGCTCGGCGGCCCCCGACCTCGACCTCGTCGAGGTGCGCAAGACGCTCGGCTCGTTCCTGTTCTCCGGCGACGACGTCGACAAGCCGGCCGGGGTCCTCTCCGGCGGCGAGAAGACCCGGCTGGCACTGGCCACCCTGGTCGTCTCCTCGGCCAACGTCCTGCTGCTCGACGAGCCCACCAACAACCTCGACCTGGCCAGCCGCGCGGAGATCCTCGGCGCGCTGAGCACCTACAAGGGCGCGGTGATCCTGGTGACCCACGACGAGGGCGCGGTCGAGGCGCTCCAGCCGGAGCGGATCATCCTGCTGCCGGACGGCATCGAGGACCTGTGGGGCGCCGACTACGCGGATCTCGTCGCCCTGGCCTGAGCGTCAGCGGCGCGTGATCGAAAGCGTGATCCACGGCGTATGGATCATTCGGCCGATCCGTGATCCATCATCTGTGTGAGATCTCCTCGTACCGAAGTGTGTCCTACATCCATTTCGCGGCCGAGCCCTTTATCGACGGGGGCTCGGCCGTCGCGCGTCTCTGACCTGGCACTTCACAAAAGAACCCGTTCGGCGGTACGAACGTGCCCGGATGGAATCACAGATTCCGTATGTGGGGACTCGCTCCTGTCGTCAAAACCATGTCTTACGGACCTTGCCGAATGGGTGGCCATGAACGCCTGGAGGGGTGATCATGAGGAGACCAGAGCGCACTTCCCATGAGGAGGCACGGGTGGCCGAGACTCTGAAGAAGGGCAGCCGGGTAACCGGCGCCGCGCGCGACAAGCTCGCGGCAGACCTGAAGAAGAAGTACGACTCCGGTGCGAGCATTCGGGCACTGGCCGAGGAAACCGGCCGCTCGTATGGCTTCGTACACCGGATGCTCAGCGAATCGGGCGTCACGCTGCGTGGGCGTGGCGGAGCGACGCGGGGCAAGAAGGCCGCATCGTCCTGAACCGGGCGGCCCATCGGCTTCGATGGTGGCCACCCGGTCGGTCGACCGATCGACCGGGTGGTTACTGTGCAGTCACTTAGCTTCGCTCTGCTGACCGCACCCATCGGAGGCGCCCCATGGCTACGTCCAGCCAGGATGGCCAGGAACTAGTTCCCCTGCTCGACAAGGACGGCGTACGGCTCACCGTCGAGGACACCCTCGCCACGGTGACGCTGACCAACCCGGCCAAGCGCAATGCGCAGAGCCCCGCTCTGTGGCGCGCGCTCGGCGAGGCGGGTCGGCTGCTGCCGGGCTCCGTCCGGGTCGTGGTGCTGCGTGGCGAAGGCAAGTCCTTCTCCGCCGGGCTCGACCGGCAGATGTTCACGCCCGAGGGGATCGAGGGCGAGCCGTCGTTCATCGACCTCGCCCGCAGTGGTGACGCCGAACTCGACGCCGCCATCGCCGAGTTCCAGGAGGGCTTCACCTGGTGGCGGCGGAGTGACGTCGTGTCCATCGCCGCCGTACAGGGCCATGCCATCGGAGCGGGCTTCCAGCTGGCCCTCGCCTGTGATCTGCGCGTCGTCGCCGACGACGTGCAGTTCGCCATGCGCGAGACCAGCCTGGGCCTGGTCCCCGACCTCACCGGCACCCACCCCCTGGTGGGCCTCGTCGGCTACGCCCGGGCGCTGGAGATCTGCACCACCGGGCGCTTCGTCACGGCCGAGGAGGCCGTGCGCACCGGCCTCGCCAACATCGCCGTACCCCTCGACCAGCTCGACGGCGCCATAAAGGACCTGACGGACGCACTCCTGTCGGCTCCCCGCGACGCGGTCATCGAGACCAAGGCGCTGCTGCGCGGCGCCCAGGACCGCACCTACGACGAGCAGCGCGGCGCCGAGCGGGCGGCCCAGACCCGACGACTGCGGGACCTGGCCGGTCTCGGCGAGTAGCGAGCAGACCGCAGTCGGACCCCGGCGGCCTACGAGCAGACCGCGGTCAGACCGCAGCGGCCTGGACGGTGGCGGTCACCAGCACCGCCACCGTCGGCCGGTCCGCCAGCGCCTCTCCCACCGAGGCCCGCACCTCCCGGGCCACGTCCAGGGCCCGCCGGTCCGTGCCCACCGCCAGCTCGACGCGGACATGGCGGCGCGGCAGCGAGCCCTCCCCGGTCTCCTGCTCCCCGATGTGCACAGGGCGCCCCAGCAGCCCGGTCAGACCGCGCACGCCGGGCACCGCCAGAGCGGCCTCGGCCGCGAGGGTCTCGTCACCGGGGCCCGCCTCCTGGGGACGCGGCGGTTCGGGACGTCGTACGGGCGAATGTCCGGTGTCCTCGTCCAGCAGCCCGGTCACCCTCAGGTCGACCTCGCCGAGATCGAGGCCCAGCAGGTCCGTGGCCGTTCCGGCGAGCGCCGTCCGCAGCCGTTCCGCCGTCACCGGCAGCGGCTCGGCGGGCGTGGCCTCGAAGTCGGCCGCCAGCCGCAGCGGGCCGGGCGGCAGCGCGCTCGGCGGCGCCGGTACGGCGGACTCCCGCGCGCCGTCCGGATCGGCCAGCCCGATGCGCAGCGCGCCCAGCCGTACGTCCGGCAGCGCGGCCACGGCGGACCGCAGCACCGCCTGAGCCGCCTCCTCCGCGATCCACGCGCCGTCGCGCGGCCCGCCCAGGGGCAGCAGCCTGCCCAGCCCCAGCTGATGCCGCACCGTCCGCGTCCACTGCTCCGCCGTCATTGCTCCAGCCTGCCGCATCTCCGGCGCACGATCGCGCAACCGCACTTACGGTGGACCAAGGACGACGACCGAAAGGGACGTACGGCGATGACCGATATGACGCAGAGCCCCGACGTGGAGACGCCCGCACAGCTCCGCAAGGCCACCAAACGCGGCGGTGGGGACCCGGCGACCCGCGGGCGGACCACCATCGCCGACGGTGTCGTGGAGAAGATCGCCGGACTCGCCGCCCGGGACGTCCTCGGTGTGCACGCCATGGGCAGCGGACTGAGCCGTACTTTCGGGGCCGTGCGCGACCGGGTGCCCGGCGGTTCGAAGTCCGTGACCCGCGGGGTCAAGGCCGAGGTCGGCGAGGTGCAGACCGCGCTCGACCTGGAGATCGTCGTCGACTACGGCGTCTCGATCGCCGACGTGGCCAAGGCCGTCCGGGAGAACGTCGTGGCCGCCGTGGAGCGCATGACCGGCCTTGAGGTCGTCGAGGTCAACATCGCGGTCAGCGACGTGAAGCTGCCCGACGAGGAGGACGAGGAGCCGGAACCCCGCATCCAGTGACCGGGCCGTACCCCGAGGGACCTTGAGGAGCGCACGATGAGCATGGCCGTGGTCGGCATGATCGCCGGCATGGCACTGGGCTTCGCCGGGTATTTCGGCGGGTTCGGTGCCTTCCTGCTGGTGGCGGCGCTGGGCGCCATCGGTTTCGTCGTCGGCCGGTTCCTGGAGGGGGACCTGGAGGTCGGCGACTTCTTCCGCACCCGTGACGACCGGCGCGACCGGCGGCGATGACCTCCGTGAGCAGCGCGGCCGGCGAGGCGGACGAACTCCGCGGACCCCTGACCGCGACCGTCGTCCCGCCCGGCGAGCGCGGCGCGACCCGTATCGCCGACCGGGTGGTCGCGAAGGTCGCCGGACAGGCGGCCCGCGAGGCGCTCGGCACCCTTCCCGCCGAGGCCGCGCCCCCGTACGCCACCGTCGTCGTCCACCACGAGGTCGCCCGGATCCGGATGCACCTCGAACTCGACTACCCCTGCGACATCGGTGCGCGTTGCCGCGAGGTGCGTCAGCAAGTGGTCGAGCGGGTAGTCGCGTTGGTGGGCATGGAGGTGTCGGAGGTCGCCGTGCAGGTCGAGCGGCTGCACCCGGCACAGGCGCACGGCGCGGCACAGGGGAGGACGCGATGAGCGAGTCCCAGGGCTCCGAGGGCACCACACAACGACTGCCGGTCATCGAACGGACGGCGGACCAGGACCAGTTGGACCGGTCCGCGTCGGCGGCCGCGTACGGACCACCCCCCGCGCTCACCGGCGAGGGCGGCGGCGAGCACCGCTTCTGGTCGGCGCGCAAGGTTCCGGCGGGGATCACCGCCGTCCTGCTCCTGCTCGTGGCGGGGATCTTCCTCTACGACATCGCAGCCGTCCGGGCTCACAGGCCGGCCATGCACTGGCGCCGCGAACTGGCCCGCCAGCTCGCCCAGCGCCCCCTCGACGACACCTGGGTCCTGGTCGGCGCGGGCGTCGCCGCCGCTCTGGGCCTGTGGCTGATCCTGCTGGCCGTCACACCGGGCCTGCGCACCGTGCTCCCGATGCGCCGCACCCACCCCGACGTCCGCGCCGGGCTGCACCGGGACGCGGCCGCGACGGTGCTGCGCGACCGGGCCATGGAAGTCGCCGGGGTCCAGTCGGTCCGGGTACGGGCGAGCCGGGCCAAGGCCGACGTCCGCGCGATCTCCCACTTCCGCGAACTGGACGACGTACGCGCCGACTTGGACGTGACCCTCACCGAGGCGATCAGGGGACTTGGCCTGGCCCGGCCCCCGGCCCTCTCGGTGCACGTGGCGCGGACCACCCGGAAGAAGGGCTGAGGCCGATGCTCAGGGCCGTGAACCGCGTACTGATCGGCCTGGTGGGCCTGTTGCTCCTCGTGGCGGGCGGCTCGGTGTTCGCCGTCGGCCTCGGCGCCACCCCGCCCTCCTGGTGGATCCACGACGGCAAGGACGACGTCCTGCTGAGCGACACCGAGCGCACCCGCTGGGACGGGGACGGCTGGTGGTGGCCGACGGTCATCGCCGCACTGGCCCTCGTGGTGCTCCTGGCCCTGTGGTGGCTCACGGCGGTCCTCCGCAGGCGTCGGCTCACCGAGGTCCGCGTCGACACGGGCGACGGCGAGGGCGCGCTCCTGAGGGGTCGCGCCCTGGAAGCCGTACTGGCGGGCGACGCGGGCCAGTTGGACGGCGTCCAGCGCGCCCAGGTCGGCCTGACCGGCCGCCCAGACGCCCCCGAGACCCACGTACGCCTCCACCTGGAACCGCACGTGGACCCGGGAACGGCCCTGCACCACCTGACGACGGAAGCCCTGACCCACGCCCGTAATTCAGCGGGGCTGGAGTCACTGCCGGCCGAGGTACGGATGACAGGGGTCAAGCACAAAGCGGAAAGGGTCAGTTGAGAGTTTTCAGGGGCGCGGGGTACTGCGTGACGAGCCCCCACCGGCCGGCACCTCAGAACCCGTGCCGCATCCCCCCGTCGACAGGCAACATGACCCCGGTCAAATACGAGGCGGCCGGCGACAGAAAGAAAGCCGCAGCCCGCCCGAATTCCTCCGGCGTCCCATACCTCCGCAACGGAATCCGGGACTCGTTGGCGGCCCGAGTGGCCTCGGGATCAGCCGACATCCCGTCCAGCTCGCGGACGCGATCCGTGTCGATCCGGGACGGCAGCAAGCCGACGACCCGAATACCCCGCGGCCCCAGCTCGTCCGCGAGCGACTTCGCGAACCCGGCGAGCCCCGGCCGCAGCCCGTTGGAAATGGTCAGCCCCGGAAGCGGCTCATGCACGGAAGCGGAGAGCACGAAGCCGATGACACCCCCGGCTTCCAGCTCACCGGCCGCCGCCCGGGCCAAGCGAACCGCCCCGAGGAACACGGACTCGAACGCGGTCTGCCACTGCTCGTCCGTGTTGTCGGCGACGAAGCCGGGCGCGGGCCCGCCCACACTGATCAGCACCCCGTCGAAGCCGCCGAAGTTCTCCCGCGCGACACCGATCAACCGTTCCGCCGCCGCCGGATCGGCGTTGTCGACGCCCACCCCCACCGCGTTCGGCCCCAGTTCGGCCGCCGCGGCAACGGCCCGCTTCTCGTCCCGCCCGGTCACCACGACCTTCGCCCCGTCGGCGACCAGCGAACGCGCCGCCGCGTTGCCGAGCCCACGGGTCGCGCCGGTGACGACGTACACACGGTCCTTCAGTCCAAGATCCATGGCCCCTATCCTGCCTCCTCGGCCGAGTCCGCGAACAGCGTGAGGGCGGTGCTGACCAGTCCGATGTGGCTGAACGCCTGCGGGAAGTTGCCGAGTTGGACGCCGGCCACGGGGTCGTACTCCTCGGACAGCAGCCCCACGTCGTTGGCGAGCCCCAGCAGCCGTTCGAAGAGGTCCCGCGCCTCCTTCGTGCGGCCCGTCATGTGCAGTGCGTCGGCGAGCCAGAACGAGCACACCAGGAAGGTGCCCTCGCCGCCGGGCAGCCCGTCCACCGGGGTCTCCTCGGCGCTGTACCGCCGTACGAAACCGCCGTGCTCCAGCTCCGCGCGGACCGCGTCGATGGTGCCGACCACGCGGGGATCGTCGGGCGGCAGGAAGCCGACGCGCGGGATCAGCAGCAGGGACGCGTCGAGTTCGCGGGAGCCGTAGTACTGGGTGAAGGTGTTGCGTTCGGGGTCGTAGCCCTTCTCGCAGACCTCGCGGTGCACCTCGTCGCGCAGCGCGCGCCAGCCTTCCAGGTCGCCGCTCAGGTCCGGGAAGGACTCCAGGGCGCGTACGGCCCGGTCGGCGGCGACCCACACCATGACCTTGGAGTGCACGAAGTGGCGACGGCCGCCGCGGACCTCCCAGATCCCCTCGTCGGGCTGTCGCCACGAGTCCCTGAGGAAGTCCAGGAGGACGCTCTGGAGGGACCACATGTGCGGTTTCGGGGGCAGGCCCGCCCGCCGGGCCAGCGACAGCGAGTCCATGACCTCGCCGTACACGTCCAACTGGATCTGTTTCACCGCCCCGTTGCCGATCCGCACCGGCTTGGAGCCGCCGAATCCGGCCAGCCACGGCAGCTCGAACTCGGGCAGCCTCCGCTCGCCCGCGAGGCCGTACATGATCTGGAGATCGGCCGGGTCACCGGCGACCGCGCGCAGCAGCCAGTCGCGCCAGGCCTCGGCCTCCTCCAGATAGCCGCACTGCACGAGGGCGCCGAGGGTGAGGGTGGAGTCGCGCAGCCAGCAGTAGCGGTAGTCCCAGTTACGCACCCCGCCCATCTCCTCGGGCAGCGAGGTCGTCGCGGCGGCCACGATGCCGCCGGTGGGCCGGTAGGTGAGCGCCTTGAGGGTGATCAGGGAACGGACCAGGGCGTCCCGGTGCGGACCGTCGTAGCGGCAACGCGCCGACCACGCCCGCCAGTCGGCCACGCTGCTCTCCAGCGCCTCGAACGGGTCGGTCAGCGGGGGCCGCGGCTCGTGCGAGGGATGCCAGGTCAGCACGAACCCGACCTTCTCGCCCTCCTCGACGGTGAACTCCGAGTGCGTCCCGAAGTGTTCACCCCAGGTGCGCACAGGGGGCTCGCTGCGCAGCCACGTCGAGTCGGGCCCCGCGACGGCCACCCGCTGCCCGTCCGACCGGCGCACCCACGGCACGACCGAGCCGTACTCGAAGCGCAGCCGGAGCGTGCTGCGGACGGTGACCCGGCCGCGCAGACCTTCCACGATCCGTACGACGTCCGGGGCGACATCGCGCTGCGGCATCAGGTCGGTGACCCGCACCGCGCCCTCGTCCGTCTCCCACTCGGTGTCCAGGACGAGGGTGCCGGGCCGGTAGCCGCGTCTCGTACATCGCTCGGCGTCCTTCGGGGCGATCCGCCAGTGACCGTTCTCCTCGTCGCCCAGCAGCCTGGCGAAGCAGGCCGCCGAGTCGAAGCGGGGCAGGCACAGCCAGTCCACGGAGCCGTCCATGCCGATCAGGGCGGCGGTCTGTTCGTCGCCGATGAGGGCGTAATCCTCGATACGGGGGTGCACGGAGAGCGGGTTCCCGGCTGATCGGGGCGGCAATCAGGGGTGCGGCCGGGGGAGTGACGCGGCCGTGCCGGTTCCGGTGCCCGAGAAGATCACCCCCGAGTGGGCGGGCGTCTGGTTCAGCACCCACAGTCCGATCAGGGTCGCCAGCGCGAACACGACGGCGATGAGGACGGCGAGGACCAGCCGGCGCCGGCGCTCGCGGCGCAGCCACTCACCGCGGGCGGTGCGGTAGGCGTCGGGGGCCGCGTGCACCCCGCCCGCCAGCGCGGCGAGGGCCTCCTGGAGTTCGCGCTCGGTGCGGTCCGGACTCGTGTCGTTCATCGCCGGGCCTCCATCGCCTGGGTCAGGGCGGCGAGGCCGCGTGCCGTGTGGGTCTTCACCGAGCCGCAGGAGATGCCCATCGCCGAGGCGATCTCGCTCTCCTTCAGCCCGAGCCAGTGCCGCAGCACCAGCGCCTCGCGCTGCCGGGCGGGCAGCTGCTGGAGCGCGTCGATGAGGACGCGCTGGTCGTCGTGGAGGAGGGCGGTGCTCTCGGCGGAGGCGACGAGTTCGTCCGCTCTCGCAGGGGGGTTCTCGACGTGCTTGCGGGCCACCTGGAGGTGCCGTATCCGCATCCGGGTCAGATTGCAGACCGTGGAGCGCAGATAGGCCTCGGCCGCCTCGGTGTCCCTGAGCCGCCGCCACTTCCGGTAGATCTGGTAGTACGCCTCGGCGACCACGTTCTCCGGGTCGTCCGCGCCGAGCAGCACGGCGAGGCGGAGCATCGACGCGTAGTGCAGCTCGAACAGGCGGGCCACACCGGCCTCGCGCTCCAGCTCGGCCGGGTCCGCCGCCGCGGGGGCGAGCGGGACGGGTACGGGGGTGCCGTGTCTCAGATGCTGTCTCACGGGTTGTTCGCTCCCGTCTCGGGGCGCCGCCTGACGGTCAGGCGCGACGGTAGGTCGGTCAGGTCGGCGCCGCGCGGGACGCCGAGCCGTTCGAGGGCCGCGGTCCCGGCCAGGGCGACGGCCAGGTTGAGGAGAAGGGCGACGAGACCGGCGTAGATCTGGAAAGGACCGGCGCCGATCGTCGAGAACCCCTCGCGGACGACGAGGAAGGTGCCGGACAGCATGCCCGCCGCCCACCCGGCGAGCAGCGCCCGCGGATGCAGCCGCCCGGTGAACAGGCCCACGGCGACGGCCGGGAAGATCTGGAGGATCCAGACCCCGCCGAGCAGCTGGAGGTTGATCGCGTCCTGGTCGCGCAGCCCGAACACGAACGCCACCGCGCCCACCTTCGCCGTCAGGGACACCGCCTTGGCGATCCGCACCTGCCGCTTGGGCGTGGCCGTGGGGTGCACGTACTCGACGTACACGTTGCGGACGAAGCTGGTGGCCGCCGCGATCGACATCACCGCCGCCGGGACCAGCGCCCCGACGGTGATCGCGCCGAACACCAGCCCGGCCAGCGGCCCCGGCATCAGCCGGTCCACCAGCATCGGTACGGCCGTCTCGGCGCCCCCCTCCGGCGCCCGCACCCCCTCCGCGAGCGCCGCGATCCCGAGGAACCCGAAGAGCGCGAGCAGCCCCGTCCAGGCGGGCAGGGCGACGGCGACCTTGCGCAGGGTGCGGGGGCTGTCGGCGGCGAACCCGGCGGTCAGGACGTGCGGGTACATCAGCAGGGCGAGCGCGGAGCCGAGGGCGAGGGTGGCGTAGGCGGGCTGCTGGTCGGGGGAGAGGAGCAGGGCGGGTCCGCCGAGGCGTTCGGCGGCTCCGTCGAACACCGCGCCCGGTCCGCCGAGCCGCTCCAGGACCAGCCAGGTCACGGCGGTGAGCGAGACGAACACCGCGACCGCCTTGAGCGCGGAGATCACGGTGGGCGCCCGCAGTCCGTGCCGGTAGGTGGCCACCGCGAGCCCCGCGAACAGCGCCACCATCACCAGGTCGCCGGTCGCGCCCTTCGGATACACGCCCCCGGCGGTCAGCACGGCCCGTATCCCGAGCAGCTGGAGCGCCAGGTACGGCATCGTCGCCAGGATCCCGGTGAGCGCGACCACCAGGGCGAGCGGCGCCGAACCGTACCGGCCGCGCACGAAGTCGGCGGCGGTGATGTAGCCGTGCCGTCGGGCCACCTCGCCCAGGCGGCTGAGCAGCACGAAGGCGATCGGGCAGACGATCACCGTGTACGGCACCGCGAAGAAGGCGGCGCCGCCGTTGCCGTACGCGAGACCCGGTACCGCGGTGAAGGTGTACGCGGTGAAGATCGTGCCGCCCAGCAGCAGCCAGGTCCACACCGGGCCGAGGCTGCGGTCGGCCAGCGCCCAGCCCTCCAGGGACGGCAGCCGGTCGCTCGGGCGCAGCCGGCGCGCGGTCACGGCGAGCAGCGACGCCCCGCCGATCACGGCGAGGAACGTCGTGGTCATGGCGCCGTCGGCCATGGTCACCGTCCTTGGTGTCCCTGAAGGTGTCTGTGCCCTCGCGCATTAGTTGCGCGGGCCGCCGGTTCGGATGACGGGCATCGGCGGGAAATCTCCCCGGAATTCGCTGTCAACCGTCCGCGGGGGGTGGGCAACTCTTGCACAGACCGACAGCGATGGGGAGAGGAGCGCAGGTCATGGCACGGACCGGTCATCACCGGCTACGGCGCGTCGCGATCGCCGTACTGCTGCTCGTCCCCGCCGCCGGACTGCTGTGGGTCCCGATGTACGCCGGTGCGGAGCCGCGCCTGGCGGGCACGCCGTTCTTCTACTGGTACCAGCTCGCCTGGGTGCCGGGGTGCGGTCTGTGTCTGCTCGCCGCGTATGCGCTGTCGGACCGACATCGTCGCTGAGCCGTTCTGATCTTGCACCGTCCTGTCATGCACCGCTTTCGGTGAGGAGCCGCCATGCCCGAAACCGCCCTTCAGCCTGCCCCTGAGGCGCCTGAAAAGTCACGAATGTCACCTCGGTCGATCCTGTTGTGGGCCGCCGTCGCACTGCTCGGCGCGGTCGCGTGGGGCGTGCTCGCGCTGGCCAGGGGCGAGAAGATCTCCGCGGTCTGGCTGGTCGTCGCCGCGCTCGGGTCGTACGCGATCGCCTACCGCTTCTACTCCCGCTTCATCGCCCGCCGCGTCCTGAAACCGGACGACCGCCGCGCCACCCCGGCCGAACGACTGGAGGACGGCGTCGACTTCCAGCCCACCGACAAGCGGGTCCTCCTCGGCCACCACTTCGCGGCCATCGCGGGCGCCGGACCCCTGGTCGGCCCGGTCCTCGCGGCCCAGATGGGCTACCTGCCCGGCACCCTGTGGATCGTCGCGGGCGTGATCTTCGCGGGCGCGGTGCAGGACATGGTGGTCCTCTTCCTGTCCATGCGGCGGGACGGCAAGTCGCTCGGGCAGATGGCCCGGGACGAGATCGGCAGGGCGGGCGGCGCGGCGGCCCTGATCGCCGTGTTCGCCATCATGATCATCCTGCTGGGCGTGCTGGCGCTGGTCGTGGTGAACGCCCTCGCGCACTCCCCGTGGGGCACCTTCTCCGTCGCCATGACCATCCCGATCGCCCTGTTCATGGGCTTCTGGCTGCACCGCATCCGCCCCGGCCGGGTCGTCGAGACCAGCTTCATCGGCGTGGCCCTGCTGCTCCTCGCGATCGTCGGCGGCAGCTGGGTGCAGAACTCCTCCCTGGCCTCGACCTTCACCCTCAGCCCGACGACCCTGGTCTTCTGCCTGGTCGGCTACGGCTTCGTCGCGTCCGTCCTGCCGGTCTGGATGCTCCTGGCCCCGCGCGACTACCTCTCCACCTTCATGAAGATCGGCACGATCGCGCTGCTCGCGGTGGGCGTCGTGGTCGCCGCTCCGGTGCTGCGCGCGGACGCGGTGACCGACTTCGCCACCTCGGGCGCCGGGCCGGTCTTCGCGGGCTCCCTCTTCCCCTTCCTGTTCATCACCATCGCCTGCGGCGCGCTGTCCGGCTTCCACGCCCTGGTCTCCTCCGGTACGACGCCGAAGCTGATCCAGAAGGAGTCGCAGGTCCGGCTCATCGGCTACGGCGCCATGCTGATGGAGTCCTTCGTCGCGATCATGGCGCTGATCGCGGCGGCGACCCTGGAGCCCGGCCTCTACTACGCCATGAACGCCCCGGCGGGCCTGCTCGGCGCCACGGCCGAGTCGGCGTCGCACGCGGTCGCCGGACTCGGCTTCACCATCACGCCCGACCAGTTGACCCAGGCCGCCAAGGCGGTCGAGGAGCAGACCCTGATCGCCCGTTCCGGAGGCGCCCCGACCCTCGCGGTCGGCATGTCGGAGATCTTCTCCGGGGTGTTCGGCGGCACCGCCATGAAGGCCTTCTGGTACCACTTCGCGATCATGTTCGAGGCGCTCTTCATCCTGACGACGGTGGACGCGGGCACGCGGGTCGGCCGCTTCATGCTCCAGGACATGCTCGGCAACGTGTGGAAGCCGGTCGGCCGGGTCAACTGGAAGCCCGGCATCTGGCTGTGCAGCGGACTGGTCGTCGCCGCCTGGGGCTACTTCCTCTACACCGGCGCCACCGACCCGCTCGGCGGGATCAACCAGCTCTTCCCGCTCTTCGGCATCGCGAACCAGCTGCTGGCCGCCATCGCGCTGGCCGTGTGCACCACGGTTCTGGTCAAGTCGGGGCGCCTGCGCTGGGCCTGGGTGACCGGGGTGCCGCTGGCCTGGGTGGTCGCGATCACCTTCACCGCGGGCTGGCAGAAGATCTTCTCCGACGATCCGCGGGTCGGGTTCTTCGCCCAGCGGACCAAGTACGCGGACGGCATCGACGCCGGCCAGGTGATCGCGCCCGCCAAGTCCCTGGACGACATGCACACGGTGGTCACCAACTCCACGGTCGACGGGGTGCTCATCGCGGTCTTCCTGCTGCTGGTCGCGGTCGTCCTCGGCAACGCGGCGATGGTGTGCGTACGGGCGATCCGGGCGCCGGGGACCTTGCCGATCACGGAGGCGCCGTACGTCGAGTCGCGTATCGATGCGGCGGAGCGGGCTGGTGAGGAGCTGGTGGGAGGCCGTACGTGACGGTGACCGTGGCCACGGCGGCGGTCTCTGCCGTACGGCGGTGGGGGCGGGCCGTCCGGTGGTATCTGCGGGAGCTGACCGGGGAGGCGGAGTACGACCGCTACTGCGCTCGGCATCTGCGGCACCATCCGCGCGCTCCGGTGCCGACGCGGCGGGAGTACCAGGTGCTGCGGGCACGGCACCGGGAGGCTCATCCGCAGGGGCGCTGCTGCTGACGCCGACGTTGTTCAGGGGGAGTCGCGGGGGCTGCGTGTCCGCGAGGGGCCCGCGCCTTCATGTGGGATCGCGGGGGCCTGCGTGTCCGCGATCCCCTCTCGCCTTCGGGACTTCGGGACTTTGAGATTTCCGGACTTCGGAACTTCGGGACTTCCGGACTTCCGGGACCACGTGACTTCGGGATCGAGATGCTCAGACGCCGCCCCGCCCTCCTCACCCGCCCCGCCCTCGACGACGACGCCCTGCACGCGACCCTGGCCGAACTCCGGCCCACGCTCCAGTCGCACGGTCTCGGCGCGGGCTCCAGCCGTCCGCCCTGGCAGCCGGTCGCCGAGCTGCTGCGGGCCACCGGGCGGGACTGGGACCGCAGGTGGCACCGGATGTCGGTGCTGGCGGACCGGTTGCCGGCGACGGTGTGCGAGCGGTGGATCGCGGACCGGCCCGGAGACGGGGACGCGTTGGTGCTGAGGGCCTGTGCCCGCCGGGCCTCGGCCGGCACCTGGGCCGTCGTGAAGGAGGCCGAGCGGGCCTGTCTGCGTGCCGCCGGGGCGTGCCCCGAGGACCCGACGCCCTGGCTGGCCCTCCTGGACCTGATGTACACCCACGCCGTGCCGACGCGGGACGCCGTACCCGTGTGGACCGAGGCCGTCACCCGGGCCCCGTGCCACCGCGGCGCCTACCACCGGCTGCTGCGCTATCTGTCCCCGCGCGGACACGGCTCGGTCGCCGACATGACCGACTTCGCCCACCAGGGCGCGGCCTGCGCGCCCCACGGTTCACCGCTCGCCCTGCTGCCCGTGGCGGCCCGCGTCGAACTCGTGGCGCACCGGCAGCGGCAGATGCTGCTGGGAGCCGACGGCCACTGGAACGAACCCCGGGCCGCCGACGAGATCGAGCACGCCTTGACCGGCTGGTTCCATACCGCCGCGGCCCCGCACGCCGAGGTGGTCGCCGACCTCAACATCCTGGCGTTCGCCCTGGTCCGCACCCACCGCCCGGCCGACGCGGCACCGGTGTTCCGGCGGATCGGCCGCCATATGACCGCGCATCCGTGGGAGCTGCTGCCCGAGCCGGAGCGCACGTTCCTGTACTGGCGGGACCGCCACCGGAGGTGAGGTGTCGGGGTGCGTCCCCGCGGCCGGCCGGGCCGCCGGGCCGTCGCGTCACACCGCGGCCGGTTCCGCCTCCGCCGTGGCGTTCTCGGACGCCTTCGCCCGGCGGTCGCGCAGCTCGCGGCGGACCAGGATCACCCAGCCGACCGGGACACCGAGGGCGAACAGCCACCACTGATAGGCGTAGGCGTAGTTCAGGGCGGCGTCCTCCTTGCCGGGGTTGCCGCCGATCAGCTCGGGGGAGTCGCCCCTGGGGTCCGGGGCGGTCTGCGCGATGTAGCCGCCGAGTACGGTCTTGCCGAGCCGCGCGGCCTCCTGCTCGCTGTTGATCAGCATGACCTGCCGGGCCGGCAGCCCCTTGAGGTTCTTGATGCCGCTCGCCGCGGTCGTCTCGTCGGGCATCAGGCGCCCGGTGACGGTGATCTCGCCCTCGGGAGGAGCGGGGATCTTCGGGAACGCGGTCTGGCTCGGGCCGTCCGACGGGATCCAGCCCCGGTTGACCAGCAGCACCTTGCCGTCGTCGAGGACGAAGGGGGTCAGCACGTGGTAGCCGACCTCGTCGTCCGAGTTGGTGCGGCGACGGACCACGACCTCGTCGGAGGTGTCGAAGTGGCCCTTGGCGGTTACCCTGCGGTACCGGTCGTGGGTGGTGACCGTGTGCCCCGGCGAGGTCATCTCCTCCACCGGCACCGGCTTCGCGTTCAGCGCGTCGGTCACCAGCTGGTTGCGCGCGGTGCGCTCCTCGTAGCGGTGCATCTGCCAGATACCCAGCCTGATCATCGTGGGGATGAGAAGGAGGGCGACCAGCGTGAGGATCACCCACTGCCGGGACAACAGGAAGCGGTACACCCCACGACCGTACAACTCGGGCCGCGGGGTGTTCGCACAGGGGTGTGGTCACACCCGGTCGACGATGCCCGCCTTCCCCTCCGCACGGGCGCAGTGCGCGCCGCAGAACCAGTGGCCCTCGACCTCCACGCCCTGTCCGATGATCTGCACCCGGCAGTGCTCGCAGATCGGTGCCATCCGGTGGATCGCACAGGAGAAGCAGTCGAAGACGTGCACCGCGCCCTGCGCGTGCACCTCGAAGGACATGCCGTAGTTGTTGCCGCAAACTTCGCAAGTCGCCATGCGCCACAGGGTGAGCCGTAGGTGCCGCCCGGGCGAGCGGACGCCGGGCGAGTCGTACGGCAATCACCCGTCCGTACGGTCATCCCTCCGAGGCCGGTTCCACATCCCTGAGGAGCTGTCCGAAGGCCGCCTCGTCGACCACCGGGGTGCCGAACTGGCGGGCCTTGACCACCTTGGACGTGCCCGAGTCCGGGTCGTTGGTGACGAGCAGGCTGGTCAGCCGGGAGATGCTGGTGGCGACATGCAGCCCGGCCTCTACGGCACGGTCCTCCAGGAGGTCGCGCTCGACCGAGGTGTCCCCGGAGAACGCGATCCGCATGCCCTGCTTGAGCGGCTTGCCGTCCTCGAACCGACCGGGGTTGGGGTAGGGGCACGAGGGCCGCTTGCGCGCGGGCCGCCAACTGGTCGGCCGGTAGTTGTTGTAGCCCGCCGGCTGCCGGGGCACCGCCCGGTCCGTCCACTCGGTCAGCGGCCGGCACTCGTGCAGCGGCAGCCGCACGCTTCGCTCGGCCGCCGCCAGCAGGCTCGGCCGGAACGCCTCCGCGAGCACGCGCGCGTCGTCGAGCGCGTGGTGCGCCCGCTGCTGTACGACGCCGAAGTGGGCCGCCAGCGACTCCAGCTTGTGGTTGGGCAGCGGCAGGCTCAGCTCCTTGGACAGCGCGATGGTGCACAGGCGTTGGCGCACCGGGGCCTCACGCTTCGCGCGCGCGTACTCGCGGGCGATCATCTGCCAGTCGAAGACGGCGTTGTGCGCGACCAGCACCCGGCCGTCCAGCCGGGCCGAGAACTCCTCGGCGATGTCCTCGAACAGGGGCGCGCCCTCCAGCACTTCACTCGTCAGACCGTGGATCCACACCGGGCCCGGGTCGCGCTCCGGATTGACCAGCGTGTACCAGTGGTCCTCGACCTCGCCGCGGGCGTCGAGGCGGTAGACGGCCGCGGAGATTATCCGGTCGTCGCGGGCCAGGCCGGTGGTCTCCACGTCGACGACCGCGTATCCCAGCGGATACGCGGTCGGCCACGCTGTGGGGGAGGACGCTGCGGTCGTCCGGTCTTCGAGCATGGTCCCTGAGGATACGGGCCGCGACTGACAGTCCCTCACCGCGGCGTCGGTACCGGGCTCCAGACGGCCGGGGTGCGATCCTCCGGAGGTGACCGAACCGACGCACGACGAGTCCCACGGCGGCGCGCTGGGCACCCGCCTCAACTGGCTGCGCGCCGCCGTCCTCGGCGCCAACGACGGCATCGTCTCCACGGCGGGACTGGTCGTCGGCGTGGCCGGCGCGACGAGCGACCGGTCGGCACTTCTGACGGCGGGTCTGGCCGGGCTGCTGGCGGGCTCGATGTCCATGGCGGCCGGCGAGTACGTGTCCGTCTCCACCCAGCGCGACTCCGAGAAGGCCGCGCTGGCGGTGGAGAAGCGCGAGTTGCGTGAACAACCCGAGGCGGAACTCCAGGAGTTGACGGAGCTTCTGGAGGAGCGCGGGCTCTCCCGTGACGTGGCCCGCGAGGCGGCCGAACAATTGACGGAGCGTGACGCGCTGCGGGCCCACGCGCGCGTGGAGCTCGGTATCGACCCGGACGCCCTCACCAACCCGTGGCACGCGGCCTGGGCGAGCTTCCTGGCGTTCACCGCGGGAGCGCTCCTGCCCCTGCTCGCGATCGTGCTCCCGCCGTCGGACTGGCGGGTCCCGGTGACGGTGGTCTCGGTGGTGGGCGCACTGGTGCTCACCGGCTGGAGCAGCGCCCGGCTGGGTTCGGCGGACGCGGGGCGCGCGGTGGTCCGGAACGTCGTCGGCGGGCTGCTGGCGATGGGGGTCACGTATGCGGTGGGGTCGCTGCTGGGGGCGGCGGGGGTCGGCTGACGGGGAGGGGCCCCTCTCCGTGGCTGCCCTCGGCTCTCCTTTGCGGCTGTGCTCGGCGGTCGCCCTTGGCGGAGATCACCAAGAAGCAAGCGCATACCACCGTTAATACTTGTGGGTAACAACGTCTAGCCGTGCCCCACCGGCGGTTCTACGGTGCACGCATGCCGAACCTCCCCGACGTCGTGGTCTGGTCCATCCCCGCCTTCGTGCTGCTCACCGTCATCGAGATGATCAGCGTCCGCGTCCATCCCGACGAGGACGCCGCCGGGTACGACACGAAGGACGCCGCCACCAGCCTCGGCATGGGGCTCGGCAGTCTCGTCTTCGACTTCCTCTGGAAGATCCCGATCGTCGCCGTCTACACGGCGATCTACGAACTCACCCCGCTCCGCGTCCCCGTCCTGTGGTGGACGGTCCCGCTGATGCTGCTCGCACAGGACTTCTTCTACTACTGGTCCCACCGCGGCCATCACGTCATCCGCATCCTCTGGGCCTGCCACGTCGTCCACCACTCCAGCCGGAAGTTCAACCTCACCACCGCGCTGCGCCAGCCGTGGACCACCCTGACCGTCTGGCCGTTCTACGTCCCCCTCGTAGCCGCCGGCGTCCACCCGGCCGCGCTCGCCTTCTGCTCCTCCGCGAACCTCGTCTACCAGTTCTGGATCCACACCGAGCGCATCGACAAGATGCCCCGCTGGTTCGAGTTCGTCCTCAACACGCCCTCCCACCACCGCGTCCACCACGCCTCCCAGGGCGGCTATCTGGACCGTAACTTCGGCGGCATCCTCATCGTCTGGGACCGCCTCTTCGGCTCGTTCGTCGCCGAGACCGTACGGCCCGTCTACGGGTTGACCAAGAACATCAACACGTTCAACCCGATCAAGGTGGCCACCCATGAATACGTCTCGATAGTCAAGGACATCAAGGCGGCGCGGAGCTGGCGCGAGCGGGCCGGGCGGGTGTTCCGGGGGCCGGGCTGGGGGCCGACGCCGGCCCCGGTCGCGGAACCGGCTCCGGAGCCGGCCGCCGCCGAGGGGACCGCGGCCGCATGACGGCACGCGACGGACACCGGCCACGCGGGCGCACACCACGGACGGACAGCTCGCGCCCCCGTGGACGCGGGCCGCGGGCGACCGCCTCACGCCCACGCGTACGTGCACCCCACGCGGCCACCTCGCGGACCCGCGCCCACCTGCCCGCCCTCCTCCTCGCCGCCTTCGCCCTGGCCGCCCTCGTCGACCTCGTCTCCCTGGCCGCCGGCTTCTCCGTGGGGCACGCGGTGGCCAAGCCCTTCCTGATGCCCTTCCTCGCCGCGTACGCGATGGCGTCCGGCGCACCCCGCCTCCTCGTCGCCGCGCTCCTGTGCGGCTGGGGCGGTGACGTCCTGCTGCTGTCCGACGCCGACCCCGCGTTCCTCGCGGGCATGATCTCCTTCGCGGCCGGTCACGTCTGCTACCTCGCGCTCTTCAGGGCGTACGGCAGCCCACGCGCACGCGTGGCCGTCCTCGCGCCCGCCTACGCCACCGCCCTGGTCGTCACCGTCGTGGCCCTGTGGCCGGACCTGCCCGCCGAACTCCGGGTGCCCGTCGCCGGGTACAGCGTGCTGCTCACGGCGATGGCGTGCGCGTCGGCCGTCCGCCTGGGTGCCGTCGCCGGACTCGGCGGCGCGCTCTTCCTGCTCTCCGACACCCTCATCGCGACCGGCGTCGCCGACTGGCCGCAGCTCCCACGGCCCGACCTCTGGATCATGCTCACCTATGTCGCCGCCCAGTTCCTGCTGGTCAGCGGCGCACTGCGAGCCCTCGAAGCGCGCCCCGGGCCGATGGCGACGTACGGTGAGGTGCGCTCGACCACCCCCTGAGCGCCGTCACGACCTCGCACGAGAAGGACCCTCGCCATGCGCGCCACCACCATCCACGCCCCGTTCGACATGCGCGTGGAGGATGTGCCCGAGCCCGTGGTGCAGCTGCCCACCGACGCCGTGCTGCGGGTGCTGCGGGCCTGCATCTGCGGCAGCGACCTGTGGGCCTACCGCGGCGAGGCGGCCCGGCAGGCGGGGCAGCGGATCGGGCACGAGTTCCTCGGTGTCGTGGAGGAGACCGGCTCCGAGGTGAGCGCCGTCAAGCGGGGCGACCTCGTCGTCGCGCCCTTCATGTGGTCCGACGGCGTCTGCGACCACTGCCGTGAAGGCCTGACCACCTCCTGCGAGCACGGCGGCTTCTGGGGCTCGGTCGGTCACGACGGCGGCCAGGGCGAGGCCGTGCGTGTCCCCTTCGCCGACGGCACCCTCGTACGGCTGCCCAAGGAGGCGGCCTCCGACGACCGGCTGCTGACCTCCCTGCTGACCCTCTCCGACGTCCTCGGCACCGGCCACCACGCCGCCCTCGGCGCAGGGGCCCGCCCGGGCGCCACCGTCGCCGTCGTGGGCGACGGAGCCGTCGGCCTGTGCGCGGTGCTCGCGGCCAGGCGGCTCGGCGCCGAGCGGATCATCGCCCTGGGCCGCCATCAGGCCCGCACCGACCTCGCCCGCCGCTTCGGCGCCACCGACGTCGTCGCCGAGCGCGGAGACGCCGCCGTGGCGGCCGTACGCGAACTCACCCGCGGCCAGGGCGCGCACGCCGTCGTCGAGGCCGTCGGCACCGAGCAGTCCATGCGCACGGCGGTCAACATCGCCCGCGACGGCGGCGCCATCGGCTTCGTCGGCGTCCCGCACGGCAGCGGCACCGGTGTCGACCTCGGTGTCATGTTCGACCGGAACATCGCCCTGCGCGGCGGCGTGGCACCGGTCCGCGCCTACATCCCCGAACTGCTGCCCGACGTCCTGGACGGCACCGTCGACGCCTCGCCCGTCTTCGACATGACCGTCACCCTGGAGGACGTCCCGGCCGGCTACAAGGCGATGGACGAACGCACCGCTCTCAAGGTGCTCGTCACGCCCTAGCTCACCAGCGGATCGGCACCGGCAGCGCCGTCAGCAGCCCCGACACCGCGACCACCAGCCCCAGCGCGGCGACCTCCGCGCGCGCGGGGACACACGCGGTCAGCGGGTCGGGGGCGCGGCGCAGCCGGGCGCGGGCCCACAGGGCGAGCGCGGCGACGGCCGCCACGAGGAGCACCTTGGCCAGCAGAGTGCGCCCGTAGGCCGTGTCCGTCAGCTGGCCCAGGACGGTGCCGGGCGGCATCCGGCGCAGCGAACTCCACACCCCGGTCGCGGTGATGGCGGCGAGCAGAACGGCCGCCACGCGCGCGTAGAGCCCGAGCAGCGCGGCACCCGGCGCCCCCGGACCCCAGTGGCGCAGCGTCCGCAGCACCTGAAGCAGTCCGCCCGCCCACAGCGCGGCGCACGTCAGATGAACCAGCGTCAGCCCGGAGCCCACCAGCGGACCGTGCTCGGTCGGGGGATGCGCGCGCAGTGCCTCGGCGACGACCACGGCGGCCAACGGCCACACCTGGACGGCGGGCCGGGCCGAGCGGGCGCACAGGGCGGCCACCAGGAAGGCGTTGACCTCCAGCAGCGCCAGCTTGCCGTCACGGGACTCGTACAGGCCGCCGACGTCGATCTCGGTGAGACTGTGCGGCACCAGATTGCCGGTCGCCACGACCGACGCGAGCCCCAGCGCGGCCACGAAACCGGCGGCTGCCGCGAACGGCGCCCAGGAGCGGGGCACGGCCGGGGGAGCGCCGGGCACCGAACGGGCCAGCCGGGCCGCGAACAGCTCGCCCAGCGGCACGCACAGCGCGGCGAACAGCACCGCCCGCAGCAGCGCCACCCCGCCGACGCCGGGCGCCGCCGCCTCCCCGGTGCCGTGCAGCGCGGCGGACGGGCCCAACAGGGGTATCAGCGCGGCCAGCACCACCAGGGCGAGGACGGCGACCGCCCGGCCGACACCGGGCCGCCGCTCGGGCCCGCTCGCGTCGGCCGCCCCGGCGGTGGGTCTTATCAAGGTCACCTCACGATCTTGACCAGCACGGACAGAACCGGGCAAGTGCAGGGAAACAAGTGGCGGTACGGCATTCCGCCCATCGGTACGTCCCCCGCCCGCCCGCGTGTTCAGCCCCAGCGTGCCGCGTCCGTCCCCCACGGCACCGGCGGCCGGGTCCAGTCCGTCGGACCGCCCTCGAAGGAGACCGGCGACCGGGCGTACCGCAGCCGCCCGAGCGCGCTGTCCGTCTCCGCCAGCCAGGCCCCGGGCCCCTCGTACGCGACACCGTCGGCGTCACCCGCCCCCGTCCCGTCCGTCTCGTCGGTCAGCCACCGGGCCGTCCGCGCCAGCGCCAGCCGCACGAACCGGCTCCCGCCCTCGTACGACTGCTCGGCCAGCGCCCGCAGCACGGCCGCCGCCAGCAGATAGCCCGTCCCGTGGTCGAGGGCCTGCGCCGGCAGCGCACCCGGCTTCTCCGCCGAACCCTCCAGCGCCGCGATCCCGGTGGCAACCTGCACCAGGCTGTCGAACCCCCGCCGCTCACGCCAGGGCCCGTACGCGCCCCAGGCCGACAACTGCGCCACGACCACCCCGGGCCGCCGCTCCGCCAGCGCCTGGGGCGACAGCCCGAACCGGTCCAGCGCGCCCGGCCGGTACCCCGTGACGACCACGTCCGCCGCCGCGAGGAGTTCCTCGAAGGTCTGCCGGTCGGTGGCCAGGTCGAGGGTCGCCGACCGCTTCCCGAAGCCGGTGTCGGCGTGCTGGTCGGGGAGTTCGGGCAGCAGGGGAGCGTCCACGCGCAGGACGTCCGCGCCCAGGAGAGCGAGCGTGCGGGTGGCGACCGGTCCCGCCAGGACCCGCGTCAGATCCAGCACCCGCAGACCGGCGGCCGGCAGCAGGGGAGAGGCGTCGACCGGGGCGAGCGCACGCACGGGAGCCGTGTCCAGCCGCCCCCGTTCGACCAGCGGCCGCTTCGCCACCTCGGCCGCCTGCGGATGCGCGGCCCACTCCTCGGGGGAGCGCAGGGCCACCGCGAGGCCCCCGGCCGCGTACACCGTCTCTTCGACGTCCAGGGCGGACCTCTCGGCGAGCGCAGCCTCGACGACCGCCACATCGTCCGGTACCCCGAGCGCCGCGAGGAGCCGCGCGCGGTGGTGCGGATAGTTGGCATGCGTCCGCACCCATCCGTCGGCCGTCCGCCAGAACCGTGACAGCGGTGCGAAGTTGACCGGCGCGCGTCCGTCGATCAACAGATGACGCTCGCTCAGGAAAGCCGCGGCGAGGGCTCCGTCGTCCACCCGTACCGCAGGCGCCATGGCGAGCCCGGCCCGCAGCGCCCCCAGCTCGGCGGCGGCCTGCGCGCACGTACCGACACAGGCGCGAGCGAGCTCTCGCACGGGAAGGCGCCCCTGGAGAGCGCCTTCCCGCACCACAAACTTGATCCCAGTCATGACTGCACTATGCAGTATTGACTCAATCAATATATGGATCGACCTTGATCGATCCCTATCGCGATCTGGCCACCGGCGCTACTTCGTCACCGCGTCCAGTGCGTCCACCGTGCCCCAGCCGTAGAAGCCGTTGCGGTTCTTGGACCCCTCGCACACCGCGTCGACCTTGCCGTCGCCGTTGATGTCGTACGGGTCCGTGCACGGCGTGGCGTCGGCCTCCGCGTACAGCAGCGCCTTCACCAGGGCGGGCGAGGCGTGCGGGTGCGTCGACTTGATCAGCGCGGCCACCGCGGCGGCGTGCGGCGAGGCCATCGACGTACCGGCCATGTAGCCCCACTTGCCGCCGGGCAGCGTGCCCAGGATCAGACCGCTGGTCGCGGGCGGCGCGGGCGTCTGGTAGACCGTCGAGTCACCGCCGGGCGCGGCGACGTCGATGGTGCCCAGGCCGTAGTTGGAGAAGGACGACTTGATGCCCTTCGCCCCGGTCGACGCGACCGTCACGACACCCGGCAGCTGCGTCGGTATGTCGAAGCACTCCGACGGGTCGATCACCCGGTCCGAGGGCGTGCCGTCGTTCGGCGAGACCGGGTCGGTGATCTCGTCGGCCGCGAGGTCGTAGTTCTCGTTGCCGGCCGCGGCGACGTTCACCACGCCCTTCTTCTCCGCGTACCGCGAGGCCCGGGTGACGGCTTCCACGAGCGCCTTCTGGTCCGGGTCGTCGGTGCAGTTGAAGTACCAGGGGTCGGTGTAATAGCTGTTGTTGGTGACGTCGACGTCGTGCGTGGCCGCCCACATGAAGCCGCAGACCACGGCCTCCGTGTAGAAGTAGCCGGCGGTGGTCGACACCTTGATGCCCGCCACCTTCACGCCGGGCGCCACGCCCGTCATGCCGACGCCGTTCTTGGCGGCCGCGATCTCACCGGCCACGTGCGTGCCGTGCGGGCTCTCCGCCGCGCTCGGCCGCCACGCCCCGTCTGCGGTGTCCGGCTTGCCCGTCACGCAGTTGACCGACGCGGCCCGGTCGAAGTTCGGCGCGAGGTCCGGGTGGGTGTCGTCGACGCCGGTGTCGATCACGGCGACGGTCACCTTGCGGCTGCCGAGCGACTTCTCGTGCGCCTTGTCCGCCTTGATGGCGGGCAGGTCCCACTGGAGCGACTCCAGCGGGTCCTGACCGGCGTCGGCGACGGCCCGGACGGCGGCCATCTGTGCCGAGCTGAGCGCCTTCGGCGTGCCCTCGTCGGTCGTCGACTGCGCGGGCAGCGGCGCGTTGCGCGTGTTGCCCGCCGACTCGACCCCGCGGACCTTGCGGATCGTCTTCGCGAAGTCGGGGTTCGAGGAGTGGACGACGATCACGCCGATCCGGTCGTACGACGTCACGATCGTGCCGCCGGCCTTGCCGATGGCCTTCTTCACCTGGGCGGAAGGAGCGTGCCCGGCACGGACGTTGACGACATAGCTGAGCGCCGTCCCGTCCGCCGTGGCGGAGGCGAGGACGTCGTTCACTGCGCCGGTGACTCCGGCCACGGTGCCGGGCAGGTCGGCCGCGGAAGCCGTGGCGCCCGGCAGGAACGCCATGGCCGTCGCCATCGTCATGCCGAGCGGGATCGCGAACGCGCGCCGGTAGCGCGTGTGGGGCCCTGTCATGATGGAAGTTTCTCCAGTTCGTTCGGGGTACAAGCGGTCCGTGCGGGTGGTGTCGCGGCTCGCGTTCGGCGGGTCACTTGACCGCGCGCAGCGCGTTGACGATGCCGAAGCCGTAGAAGCCGTTGACCCGGGTGCCGCCCTCGCACACCGCGTCCTGTGTGCCGTCGCCGTCCTGGTCGTAGGACGCCGGGCAGCTCGTGGCGTTCGCCTGCGCCTTCAGCAGCGCCTGGAGCTGGGCCGGGCTCGCCTTGGGGTGCGTCGACTTCAGCAGCGCGGCGACGCCCGCGGCGTGCGGCGACGCCATCGAGGTGCCCTGGAGGAAGCCGTACTCACCGTTCGGCAGGGTGGACAGGATGCGGCCGTTCTGCGAGGGCGTGTCCGGGATCTGGTAGAGCCGGTCGCCACCGGGGGCGGCGACGTCGACGACTCCCTTGCCGTACGAGGAGTAGTACGACTTGAGGTTCTTGACGCCCGTCGCGCTGACCGTGACGACACCCGGCAGCTGCGTCGGCACGTCGAAGCACTCGTGCGGGTCGACGGTGCGCTCCACCGGGGTGGAGTCGTCGGGGCTCGTGGCGTCGACGATCGCGTCGGAGTCCAGGTCGTGGTTGGAGTTGCCCGCCGACGCCAGGTTGAGCGTGCCCTTGTGTTGCGCGTACAGCTGCGCCCTGTTGACCGAATCAACAATGGCCCGCTGATCGGGGTCGTCCATGCAGTTGTACAGCCATGGATCAACGTAGTAGCTGTTGTTCGTGATCTCGACGCCGTGGTCGGCGGCGAACACGAACGCGCACACGACGCTCTCCGGGTAGAAGAGGCCGTTGCTCCGGTCGGTCACGTTGATCGCGGAGACCTTCACACCGGGAGCGACCCCGGCCACGCCGATGCCGTTGCGGGCCGCGGCGATCTCACCGGCCACATGGGTGCCGTGGTAGTCGTCCGCGGTGTACGGCCGCCAGGCGCCCGCGCTGGTGTCCGGGACACCGCCGTCGCAGTTGGCCGACTGGGCGGCGGAGAAGTTCGGCGCGATGTCGGGATGGGTGTCGTCGACGCCGGTGTCGATCACGGCGACGGTCACCTTGCGGCTGCCCGGGTTGATCCTGGCCGCCTTGTCGGCGCCTATCGCGCGCAGGTCCCACTGGTCGGCCTCCAGCGGCTCACTGGCCGGCGTGGCCGCGGACGCCTTCGCGACCTTCGCGGCCTGCGCGTCCGACAGGACCTGGACCGCGCCCTCGTCCGTCGTACCGGCCGGGGTCAGTGCCGAGGTGCGGGTAGCACCGGCCGACTGCACTCCGCGCACCTTGCGCATCTGCGCGGCGAAGTCCGGGTTCGACGAGTGGGCGACGATCACACCGATCTTCGCGTAGGTGATCACCACGGTGCCGCCGGCCGCCGGGACGGCCTTCCTGACCTTCTCGATCGTGCGACGGTCCAGCTTGGTGTTGACGACGTACGAGAGATTCGTCGCCTCCGCGGCCGACGCCGTGCTCCGTGCGAGAGGGGCGGCCGAGGCCGCCGCGGGCAGGAAGCCGAGCGAGGCCGTGAGGGACAGCGCGACCGGTACGGCGAGCGCGAGCGTGCGTCTCGAACGTCTGGAACGCGGCTGGGACATGGGGTCTCCACATCATCCGGAAACGAAACCGGCCCGAGACGCAGGTGTCGCTCGGGCAGGTACATGACGGGTGGTGCAGGCCGAAGCTATCTTCCGAAGTCGCTGGCCAGCAATGACTTGCCCAAGGTGAGTTAGGAAAGAAGCAAAGCGAGTTGAACCGGTCCGTGCGTGCCGCCGTGACCTTGGGCAGGGAACGCGAGGACACTCGCCCCCGATCCCCGTCACAACCGCACGAGCAACGCGAGGAGACTTCGTGTCCACCGACGCACCGCCCCCCTCGAAAGAGCAGCACAAACTCCCCACCACCGCGGAGTTCACCGAGGTGCAGGAGAGCGCGGAGTTCGGTGAACTGCGCCGCTCCTACCGCTCCTTCGCCTTTCCGCTGACCGTCGGCTTCATCGCCTGGTACCTGCTGTACGTCCTGCTGTCCAACTACGCGGGCGACTTCATGGGCACCAAGGTCGTCGGCAACATCAACGTGGCCCTGGTCCTGGGCCTCGCGCAGTTCCTGACCACGTTCCTCATCGCCTGGTGGTACTCGCGCGTGGCCGCCGCCAAGTTCGACCCCAAGGCCGAGGCGATCAAGTCCCGGATGGAGGGCGGCGCATGAGCCCCGCGTTCACCTTGGCGGCCGGCGAGGCCAGCGAGCACCGGCCGCTGATCATCAGCCTGTTCGCGGTCTTCGTCGTCGCGACCCTCGTCATCACGGTCTGGGCCGGACGCCAGACCAAGGACGCCTCCGACTTCTACGCCGGCGGACGCCAGTTCACCGGCTTCCAGAACGGCCTCGCCGTCTCCGGCGACTACATGTCCGCCGCGTCCTTCCTCGGCATCGCGGGCGCCATCGCCCTCTTCGGCTACGACGGCTTCCTGTACTCCATCGGCTTCCTGGTCGCCTGGCTCGTCGCCCTGCTCCTGGTCGCCGAACCGCTGCGCAACTCCGGCCGCTACACGATGGGCGACGTCCTCGCGTACCGCATGCGCCAGCGCCCGGTCCGCACCGCCGCCGGCACCTCGACGATCGTCGTCTCGATCTTCTACCTGCTGGCCCAGATGGCCGGCGCCGGCGTCCTGGTCTCGCTGCTGCTCGGCATCACCTCCGACGCGGGCAAGATCGGCATCGTCGCCCTGGTCGGCGTCCTGATGATCGTCTACGTCACCATCGGCGGCATGAAGGGCACCACCTGGGTCCAGATGGTCAAGGCCGTCCTGCTGATCGCGGGCGCCCTGCTGCTGACCTTCCTGGTGCTGCTGAAGTTCAACTTCAACATCTCCGACCTGCTCGGCTCGGCCGCCGACAACAGCGGCAAGGGCGCCGCCTTCCTGGAGCCCGGCCTGAAGTACGGCGCCACCGGCACCACCAAGCTGGACTTCATCTCCCTCGGCATCGCCCTGGTCCTCGGCACCGCGGGCCTGCCGCACATCCTGATCCGCTTCTACACGGTGCCCACCGCCAAGGCCGCCCGTAAGTCGGTCCTGTGGGCCATCGGCCTCATCGGCGCCTTCTACCTGATGACCCTCGCCCTCGGCTTCGGCGCCGCCGCGCTGATCAAGCCCGACGAGATCATCGCCTCCAACAAGGCGGGCAACACGGCCGCGCCACTCCTGGCACTCCATCTGGGCGGTGTCGACTCCAACTGGGGCGCGATCCTGCTGGCCACCATCTCGGCGGTCGCCTTCGCCACGATCCTCGCGGTCGTCGCCGGCCTCACCCTGGCCTCGTCCTCGTCCTTCGCGCACGACATCTACGCGAACGTCATCAAGAAGGGCCAGGCCACCGAGAAGCAGGAGATCAGCGCGGCCCGCTGGGCCACCATCGGCATCGGCGCCGTCTCCATCCTGCTGGGCGCCCTGGCCCGCGACCTGAACGTCGCCGGACTCGTCGCCCTCGCCTTCGCGGTCGCCGCCTCCGCCAACCTGCCCACGATCCTCTACAGCCTCTTCTGGAAGCGGTTCACCACCTCCGGAGCCCTGTGGTCGATCTACGGCGGTCTCGTCTCCGCGGTCGGCCTGGTGCTGTTCTCGCCGGTCGTCTCCGGCAAGCCCACCTCGATGTTCCCCGACGTCGACTTCCACTGGTTCCCGCTGGAGAACCCGGGCATCATCTCGATCCCGGTCGGCTTCCTGCTCGGCGTCATCGGCACCTACCTCTCCAAGGAGGAGCCGGACAAGGGCAAGTACGCGGAGCTGGAGGTCCGGTCCCTGACCGGCACCGGCGCCCACTGACACGCCCCCTGAGCGGCCGCGTCGTAGGTCTCTACGACGCGGCCGCTCCATACGTCGTGGGATCGGCACCTGTCGATGTCGGTGACGTCACGTAGGCTCGCAAGTGACGGAAGAACACTGTGCTGATCCGCGACGAGGGAGGGGGCCCGCGTGCTCATCGACACCTACGGCCGGCAGGCCACCGACCTGAGGGTCTCGCTGACCGACCGCTGCAATCTGCGCTGTACGTACTGCATGCCCGAGGAGGGCCTGCAGTGGCTGTCGAAGACCGACCTGCTGAGCGACGACGAGATCGTCCGCCTGATCGACATCGCCGTGACCCTGCTGGGGATCGAGGAGGTCCGTTTCACCGGTGGTGAGCCGCTGCTGCGGCCCGGTCTGGTCGGCATCGTGGAGCGGGTGGCCGCGCTGGCCCCACGCCCGCAGATGTCCCTGACCACCAACGGCATCGGCCTGAAGCGCACCGCTGCCGCGCTGCGGGCGGCGGGCCTTGACCGGGTCAACGTCTCCCTGGACACCCTGCGCCCGGACGTCTTCAGGACGCTCACCCGCCGGGACCGCCACCGGGACGTCCTGGAGGGCATGCGGGCCGCCCATGAGGCGGGTCTGACGCCGGTCAAGGTGAACAGTGTCCTGATGCCGGGGCTCAACGGTGACGAGGCCCCGGAGCTGCTGGCCTGGGCGGTGGAGCACGATTACGAACTGCGGTTCATCGAGCAGATGCCGCTGGACGCCCAGCACGGCTGGAAGCGCGACGGCATGATCACCGCCGGTGACATCCTGGCCTCTCTGCGTACTCGTTTCGAGCTCACCGAGGAGGGCTCGCAGGCCCGCGGTTCGGCGCCGGCGGAGCGCTGGCTGGTGGACGGCGGCCCGCACCGCGTCGGTGTGATCGCCTCGGTCACCCGCCCGTTCTGTGCCGCCTGCGACCGCACCCGCCTCACGGCCGACGGCCAGATACGCACCTGTCTCTTCGCCCGGGAGGAGACCGACCTCAGGGCGGCGCTGCGCTCCGGTGCGCCCGACGAGGAGATCGCCCGCATCTGGCGGCTGGCGATGTGGGGCAAGAAGGCGGGAGCGGGCCTCGACGACCCGTCCTTCGTCCAGCCGGACCGCCCGATGTCAGCCATCGGCGGCTAGGTCCAGTCCGGCGGATCGGACACTGGGCCGGATCGGCCCCCAGGCCGGTCCGGGGACCCTAGGCCCCTTCGGGCGCCTGCCAGTCCTCGAACTTCACGACGTCCTTGAGGAACCCCCGCACCCCGAGGAACTGCGAGAGATGCTCCCGGTGCTCCTCACAGGCCAGCCACGTCTTCCGCCGCTCCGGCGTGTGGATCTTCGGGTTGTTCCACGCGAGCACCCAGACGGCGTCGACACGGCAGCCCTTCGCGGAGCAGATCGGGGTCTCGTCACTCACGGATTCGTCTCACAACCGGGGTGGAAAAGGCGACGCCGAGCAGCCACGGGGGGAGCTGCCCGGCGTCGGTCTGTCGCTCCGACGGGGGATGCGGAGCGCGTAGGAAGTATGTCACGGGTAACCCGTCGCCCGGCACTGGAACAACATGATTGATCTGAGCTTTTCTTGAGCTTGGTACGGAGCCGACTTCTCATGTCCGCTCGTGCGGTTCGCCCCGCGCACCCGACGCCGAACCGCCCGAACCGTCTTCCGGGACGGGTTCCGCGAAGTCGTCCTCGGCCCGCGGCGGCATGATCATCGTCCGGGTCGGCGCGGTCACGAACGTCGACGGGAGCGACGGCGCGTTCTCCCGCCCCGCATTGGCGACGACGACGGCGATATAGGGCAGAACCGCCCCGAGCACCAGCGCCACGATCGCGACGTGCCGTTCGACGTTCCAGAGCGTGGCCGCGAGCACCACCGACAGCGTACGGACCGTCATCGAGATGACGTACCGGCGCTGCCGCCCGCGCACGTCGTCCTGGAGGCTCGTCCGGGCTCCGGTGATCCGGAACACCTCGGCGCTGCCGCCGCCACGCTGCTTCCGCATCACATTCCACCATCCGCCCGCATCGGACTCTCCCCGCCCCACATCCGTTCCCCACCCGGTGCGGACACCGGGCCGGAACAGCCTCCACGTTACGCCGCGCCTCCGCCGCCTACGAGACCGGGGCACCTCCCGCCTGGGCGAACGACCTCGCCCACCGCACGTACGGCCGTACCCGACATGCGCCGTACGGCGAACGGACCGACACTGGCCGTAATGCTCACGTCGAGCCGTACGAGGAGGCAGCCATGGGCTGGTTGTGGGCGATCATCGTGGGATTCGTGCTGGGTCTGATCGCGAAGGCGATCATCCCCGGAAAACAGCACAGTCCCCTCTGGCTGACCACCATCTTCGGCATGCTGGGCGCCATCGTCGGCAACGCCATCGCGCGTTGGGCGGGCGTCGACGCGACCTCCGGCATCGACTGGAGCCGCCACGCGTTCCAGCTGATCGCCGCGGTCATCATCGTCGGCGTCGGCGACATGCTCTACATGGCGACGCTGGGCAAGAGGAAACAACAGACCTGACACAAGGGGCGCGGAGAACCTCCGCGCCCCTTCTACGTTCATGCTCCGGTGACCTCGACAGCGGCCAGGTTCTTCTTGCCCCGGCGCAGCACGAGCCAGCGACCGTGCAGCAGGCTTTGCAGAGCGGGAACCGCGTCCTCGGCGGTGATCTTCACGTTGTTCACGTAAACGCCGCCCTCCTTGATCGTCCTGCGCGCGGCCGACTTGCTGGCGACCAATTCAGTCGCAGCCAGCATGTCAACGACCTGGGACAACCGGTCGATCTTGATGTTCGGTAGCTCTGAAAGTGCTGCGGCCAACGTCTTGGCGTCCAACTCCGCCAGCTCGCCCTGCCCGAACAGGGCACGGCTCGCCGCGATCACGGCGGCCGTCTGGTCGGCGCCGTGCACCAGTGTCGTCAGCTCCTCGGCCAGCGCCCGCTGCGCGGCCCGCGCCTGCGGACGCTCCTCGGTCTGCCGCTCCAGCTCCTCCAGCTCCGCACGGGACCTGAAGGACAGGATGCGCATGTACGTCGAGATGTCCCGGTCGTCGACGTTCAGCCAGAACTGGTAGAACGCGTACGGCGTCGTCATCTCGGCGTCGAGCCAGATGGCCCCGCCCTCGGTCTTGCCGAACTTGGTGCCGTCCGCCTTGACCATCAGCGGAGTCGCCAGACAATGCGCCGAGGCCTCCGGCTCCAGCCGGTGGATCAGGTCCAGGCCCGCCGTGAGGTTGCCCCACTGGTCGCTGCCGCCCTGCTGGAGCGTGCAGCCGTACCGCCGGTACAGCTCAAGGAAGTCCATGCCCTGGAGCAGCTGGTAGCTGAACTCCGTGTAGCTGATGCCCTCCTGGGACTCCAGCCGGCGCGCGACCGAGTCCTTGGTGAGCATCTTGTTGACGCGGAAGTGCTTGCCGATGTCCCGCAGGAACTCGATGGCCGACATGCCGGCCGTCCAGTCCAGGTTGTTCACCATCGTCGCGGCGTTCTCGCCCTCGAAGGACAGGAACGGCTCGATCTGCGCGCGCAGCCGGTTCACCCAGTTCGCGACGGTCTCCGGGTCGTTCAGCGTGCGCTCCGCCGTGGGGCGGGGGTCGCCGATCTGGCCCGTGGCACCGCCCACCAGCGCCAGCGGGCGCAGGCCCGCCTGCTGGAGCCGGCGCATGGTGAGGACCTGGACCAGGTGACCGACGTGGAGAGAGGCCGCGGTCGGGTCGAAACCGCAATAGAACGTGACGGGACCGTCCGCGAGCGCCTTGCGCAAAGCGTCCTCGTCGGTGGACAGGGCCCACAGCCCTCGCCACTTCAGCTCGTCGACGATGTCCGTCACGGTTCTCGTATCTCCTCGAAAGATCCTCGGGCAGTCGAGTGACTACCGCCTACGAGGTTATACGCCCCGACTGACAGAACTCATATTGAAATCCGGTACCCGCAGCGCGGGCATCGCGGCCCTGGTGAACCAGTCGCTCCACTCCCGCGGCAGCGTCTTCTCCGTGCGCCCGGCCTCCGTCGCCCGGCCCAGCAGGCCGACCGGCGACTCGTTGAACCGGAAGTTGTTGACCTCGCCCGTGACCTCGCCGTTCTCGACGAGGTAGACGCCGTCCCGGGTCAGCCCGGTGAGCAGCAGCGTGGCCGGGTCGACCTCGCGGATGTACCAGAGGCAGGTCAGCAGCAGCCCGCGCTCGGTGTTCGCGACCATCTCGTCCAGGGAGACGTCCTGGCCGCCGTCCAGGACCAGGTTGCCGATCGCCGGGGCGACCCCGAGCCCGGTCAGGCCCGCGCTGTGCCGGGTGGTCGTCAGATGCGCCAGCGAGCCCTGCCTGATCCACTCGGTCGCGCCGACCGGAAGACCGTTGTCGAACACCGACTGGTCGCCCCCGGAGGAGTGCGCGACGACGAAGGGCGCGGACTCCAGACCGGGTTCGTTCGGGTCGCTGCGCAGCGTCAGCGGCAGGTCGGTGAGCTTCTCGCCGATCCTGGTGCCGCCGCCCGGCTTGGAGAACACCGTCCGGCCCTCGGCCGCGTCCCGGCCCGACGCCGACCACAGCAGATAGATCAGCAGATCCGCGACCGCGGTCGGCGGCAGCAGCGTCTCGTACCGCCCGGCGGGCAGCTCCACGCGCCGCTCGGCCCATCCGAGGCGTACGGCGAGTTCGGCGTCCAGCGCCGCCGGATCGACGTCCTTGAAGTCCCGCGTGGAGCGTCCGGCCCAGGCCGAGCGGGTGCGGTCCGGCGACTTGGCGTTCAGCTCCAGCGTGCCGTTGGGCTGGTCGTGCCGCAGCCGCAGCCCCGTGGACGTGCCCACGTACGTCGACACGAGCTCGTGGTTGGCGAAGCCGTACAGCTCCCGGCCGCCCGCACGCGCGCGTGCGAAGGACTCGCCCAGCGCCGGGGCGAAGTCGGCGAAGACGGCCGAGGAGGTCTCGGTCGGCGCGTCCGTGAAGTCGGGGGACTCCGGCACACCCGTGACCAGCGGCTGGGCGTCCTCAGCGGACCCGGCGCCGCGCGCGGCGGCCTCGGCGGCCCGGACCAGCGGCTCCAGCTCGTCCGCGGTCACCGCCGACCGGGAGACGACCCCGGAGGCGGTGCCCTCCTTGCCGTCGACGGTCGCGACGACGGTGAGCGTGCGCCCGCGCGTGACGCCGTTCGTGGTGAGGGCGTTGCCCGCCCAGCGCAGGTTGGCGGTCGAGTGCTCGTCGGCGATCACGACACAGCCGTCCGCCCGAGACAGCGCGAGCGCCTGCTCGACGATCTCGTGCGGCTTGTTGGTACGCGGGCTCATCGACCGGCCTCCTGCGTGGTGTTCAGAATGTTGACGCCCTTGAAGAGGGCCGACGGACAGCCGTGCGACACCGCCGCGACCTGCCCAGGCTGGGCCTTGCCGCAGTTGAAGGCGCCGCCGAGCACATAGGTCTGCGGCCCGCCCACCGCGGCCATCGAGCCCCAGAAGTCCGTGGTGGTCGCCTGGTAGGCGACGTCCCGCAGCTGCCCGGTGATCCGCCCGTTCTCGATCCTGAAGAACCGCTGCCCGGTGAACTGGAAGTTGTAGCGCTGCATGTCGATCGACCAGGACCGGTCCCCTACGACGTAGATCCCGCGGTCCACGCTCCCGATCAGGTCCTCCGTGGACATCCCGGCCGGGTCCGGCTGGAGCGAGACGTTGGCCATGCGCTGCACCGGGACGTGCCCGGGGGAGTCGGCGTAGGCGCAGCCGTTGGAGCGCTCGAACCCGGTGAGCTTCGCGATCCGCCGGTCCAGCTGGTAGCCGACGAGGGTGCCGTCCTTCACCAGGTCCCAGGACTGGCCCGCGACGCCCTCGTCGTCGTAGCCGATGGTCGCGAGGCCGTGCTCGGCGGTGCGGTCACCGGTGACGTTCATCAGGTCCGAGCCGTAGCGCAACTTGCCGAGCTGGTCGAAGGTGGCGAAGGAGGTGCCGGCGTAGGCGGCCTCGTAGCCGAGCGCGCGGTCCAGTTCGGTGGCGTGGCCGATGGACTCGTGGATGGTCAGCCAGAGGTTGGACGGGTCGACGACGAGGTCGTACAGGCCCGCCTCGACGCTCGGCGCGCGCATCTTCTCGGCGAGCAGCCCGGGCAGTTGCTCCAGCTCGCCCTCCCAGTCCCAGCCGGTGCCCGTGAGGTACTCCCAGCCGCGTCCGACCGGCGGCGCGATGGTCCGCATGGAGTCGAACTCACCGCTGGACTCGTCCACCGACACGGCCGTCAGCTGCGGGTGCAACCGGACCCGCTGCTGGGTGGTGACGGTGCCCGCGGTGTCGGCGTAGAACTTGTTCTCGTGCACGGTGAGCAGCGAGGCGTCGACGTGGTTGACGCCGTTCGCCCCGAGCAGCCGCGCGCTCCAGTCCGCGAGCAGCGCCGCCTTCTCCTCGTCGGGCACCGAGAACGGATCGATCTCGTACGACGAGATCCACGTGCGGTCGGCGTGCACGGGCTCGTCGGCCAGCTCCACCCGCTCGTCGGACCCGGCGGCCCGGATCACCTGCGCGGACAGCTTCGCCATGGCCACGGCCTGCGAGGCGACCTTGGCGGCGGCGTCCAGCGACAGGTCCACGCCGGACGCGAAGCCCCAGGTGCCGCCGTGCACGACCCGCACCGCGTACCCGAGGTCGGTGGTGTCCGAGGTACCGGCGGGCTTGGCGTCCCTGAGCCGCCAGGACGCGCTGCGCACCCGCTCGAACCGGAAGTCCGCGTGCTCGGCGCCGAGCGCACGCGCGCGTGCCAGCGCGGCGTCCGCGAGGGCGCGTAGGGGAAGCGCTGTGAAGGCTTCGTCGATGGTATGAGGCACCTGGGTCTCTTCCTGTCGGGATGGGGGCGGCCGGCGGTCGCTCCGATCATGTCGCGGCGACCGGTGCGGGGACCACACGTTTCCGCCCGCTGTCGGCATCTTTCTGTAGGGACCCGACAGCGAGTCCCGTAACCCACTGTCGGTGCCCGAATGTCCCCGGGCGGGAGCGGCCCGATAGGTTTTCAAAGAAGCCGCCTGTCATCCACGTGTTCGGGCGGATGTGTCAGACCCCTATCGAAAGGGTGATCCGTTGAGCCGCTCGGTTCTCGTCACCGGAGGCAACCGGGGCATCGGCCTCGCCATCGCCCGCGCATTCGCCGACGCCGGCGACAAGGTCGCCATCACGTACCGCTCCGGTGAGCCGCCGGCCGGCTTCCTCGCGGTCAAGTGCGACATCACCGACTCCGAGCAGGTGGAGCAGGCCTACAAGGAGATCGAGGCCGAGCACGGCCCGGTCGAGGTCCTGATCGCCAACGCCGGCATCACCAAGGACCAGCTCCTGATGCGCATGTCCGAGGAGGACTTCACCTCGGTCGTCGACACCAACCTCACCGGCACCTTCCGCGTGGTCAAGCGCGCCAACCGCGGCATGCTGCGCGCCAAGAAGGGCCGGGTCGTCCTGATCTCCTCGGTCGTCGGCCTCTACGGCGGCCCCGGCCAGGCCAACTACGCGGCCTCCAAGGCGGCCCTGGTCGGCTTCGCGCGCTCCCTCGCCCGTGAGCTGGGGTCGCGCAACATCACCTTCAACGTCGTCGCGCCCGGCTTCGTCGACACCGACATGACCAAGGTGCTCAGTGACGAGCAGCGTGAGGGCATCGTGAAGCAGGTGCCGCTCGGTCGTTACGCACAGCCGGAGGAGGTCGCCGCGGCGGTGCGGTTCCTCGCCTCCGACGACGCCTCGTACATCACTGGAGCCGTCATCCCCGTTGACGGCGGACTGGGAATGGGTCACTGATCACCATGAGCGGAATCCTCGAAGGCAAGCGCGTCCTGATCACCGGTGTGCTGATGGAGTCCTCCATCGCCTTCCACGCCGCCAAGCTGGCCCAGGAGCAGGGCGCCGAGATCATCCTGACGGCGTTCCCGCGGCCCACGCTGACCGAGCGCATCGCAAAGAAGCTCCCCAAGCCCACCAAGGTCATCGAGCTCGACGTGACCAACGACGAGCACATGGGCCGACTGGCCGACGTGGTCGGCGAGGAGCTCGGCGGCCTGGACGGCGTCGTGCACTCCATCGGCTTCGCGCCGCAGGACGCCCTCGGCGGCAACTTCCTGAACACCCCGTTCGAGTCCGTGGCCACCGCCATGCACGTCTCGGCGTACTCCCTGAAGTCGCTGACCATGGCCTGTCTGCCGCTGATGCAGAACGGCGGCTCGGTCGTCGGCCTCACCTTCGACGCCCAGTACGCCTGGCCGCAGTACGACTGGATGGGCCCCGCCAAGGCCGCCCTGGAGGCCACCAGCCGCTACATCGCGCGCGACCTGGGCAAGCAGAACATCCGCTGCAACCTCATCTCCGCGGGCCCGATCGGCTCGATGGCCGCCAAGTCCATCCCGGGCTTCAGCGACCTGGCCTCCGTGTGGGACGACCGCTCCCCGCTGGAGTGGGACCTCAAGGACCCGGAGCCGGCCGGCAAGGGCATCGTCGCCCTGCTGAGCGACTGGTTCCCGAAGACCACCGGCGAGATCATCCACGTGGACGGCGGTCTGCACGCCATCGGCGCGTAGCACCGAACCTCTGCCGCCGTGCGGGGCCCGTGTCCTCCAGGACACGGGCCCTCACTCGTTCGGCCCACCAGGCCAGGCGCCCGGCGGCCGCAACTGCGCACCCTGGATTACGCGTTCACCCCGCGATTCCCTCCCCAGCACGGCCGAGGAGGTCCCCTTGTGCGCCTGTCCCGCAGCCTGGCCTCAGTGACCGCCGCCGTCTGTCTCGTGATGTCCCTGCCGTACGAGGCGCTGCCACACGCACGCGTGAAGGCGCCCAGGGCCGCCGCACCGGAGCTGTTCGGCGCGGGGTGCCACAGCCGGATCACCGGCTCCCGTGTGACCGCGTACTGCCACAACCCCTATCCGCGGACCGACGGCGTCACCCTGCACATCGAGTGCGACCGCTGGTGGGACGTCGACAGCGACGGCGGCATGGTCGAGGCCGGGCCCGCGCAGACCGTGCGGCTGAGCGGCCGGTGCTGGAAAGAGGTCCGCGCGTTGTGGATCAGCCACCGGAAGCTGGCGCGCTGAACCGCCCCGGACGGCACAGGAACGGATAGCCGGCGGCCTCCTCGGCGGCGGCCGTCGCGTCACCCGCGCGGATCGCGTCGACGAGCCGGGTGTGGTCCATGTACGTCTCCGGCGTCAGCTCCTCGCCGACGTCCTCGCGCAGCCAGTCCCGCAGCACCTCGCCGAGGTCCGCGTACATCTCGGTCATCACGTCGTTGTGCGAGGCGGCCACCACGGCGAGGTGGAAGGTGGCGTCCGCGGTCACGAAGGCCTCCTTGTCGCCCGATGCCCACGCCTCCTCGCGGCGCACCAGGAGCGCGTCCAGCTGCTTGAGGTCCTTCTCGGTGCGCCGCTCGGCGGCCAGCCGCGCGGCGGACGACTCCAGGGTGGAGCGCAGCTCGGCGACGTGCCGTGGGTCCGCGTCGGCGAACCTGCGGTGCATCACGCCCGCCAGCTCACTGGTCGCCACGACGTAGGTCCCCGAGCCCTGGCGGATGTCCAGCAGGCCGTTGTGCGCGAGCGCGCGGACGGCCTCGCGGACGGTGTTGCGGGCGACCCCCAGCTGCTCGACCAGCTCGGGCTCGGTGGGGATCCGGGAGCCGACCGGCCACTCACCCGAGGTGATCTGGTTGCGCAGCGCGGCGATGACCTGCTCGGACAGGGCCGAACGACGGGGATGGCTCAGGGGCATGGCACACCTTCGCACGGGCGGACCGATGGCGGGCGGTCCGGGGATGGACAACCAATCATCCCATGATTCTATGATGGGTGTCATGGCAAGCGAGGAAACCCGGACGGTGAAGTCCATGACCGCACGCAGTTCCGCGACGGCGACCGAGGAGGCAGCCACGGTGCCCGCCGCCCCGCGCGCGTGGGCGGTGCGCCTGGTCGTCGTCGGGATCGTGCTGTCCGCCCTCAACCTCCGCCCCGCCATCACCAGCCTCGGCGCCCTCCTCGAAGAGGTGCGCGACGGACTCGGCATGAGCGGCAGCCTGGCCGGCCTCCTCACCTCGGTGCCCCCGCTCTGCTTCGCCGTCTTCGGCGTCATGGCCCCCCGGCTGGCCCGCCGCTTCGGCCCGGGCGCGGTGGTGTGCGCGGGCATGGTCGCGATCACGGCGGGCCTGCTGATACGGCCCTACACGGGCTCCACGGCGGGCTTCCTGGCCGCGAGCGCCCTCGCCCTCATGGGCATCGCCGTCAGCAACGTCCTGATGCCGGTCATCGTCAAGCGCTGGTTCCCCGACCGGGTCGGCTCCATGACCGGCCTGTACTCGATGGCCCTCGCCCTCGGCACCTCGACCGCGGCCGCCGTGACCGTGCCGATGACCGAGGCGCTGGGCGGCAGCTGGCAGTCCGGGCTCGCGGTGTGGGCGGGCCTGGCCGCGGCGGCCGTACTGCCGTGGATCCCGCTCGTACGGGACCGGGGGCCGGCGCCGGCCGGGCAGGCGGTGTCCCGCCAGGTGCACGCGCGCGTGGCGGGCGCCGGTCCGGTCCGGAGCGTGCCCGCGCGCGAGGAGCCGCCCGCGCTGCGGATCACCCGCAGCCGTACCGCCTGGGCGCTCGCCGTCTTCTTCGGGCTCCAGGCCACCGCCGCCTACATCACCATGGGCTGGATGGCCCAGATCTTCCGGGACGCGGGCGTGCCCGCGGGCACCGCGGGCCTGCTGCTGGCCGTCACGATGGTGATGGGCGTCCCGCTCGCCTTCGTCATCCCGCGCGTGGCCACCCGGCTGCCCCACCAGGGCCCGATCGTGATCGCGCTCGGCGTCTGCGGACTCGCCGGATACGCGGGCCTGTACCTCGCCCCCGCCGCCGGTGCCTGGGCCTGGGCCGTCCTGCTCGGCATCTCCAACTGCGCGTTCCCGCTGGCCCTGACCATGGTCGGGATGCGGGCCAGGACCGGCGCGGGCGTCGCCCAGCTGTCCGCCTTCGCGCAGAGCACCGGCTACCTGATCTCCATCCCGGGACCGCTCCTGGTCGGCGTGCTCTATCAGCACAGCGGCGGCTGGGGGCTGCCGATCGCGCTCATGGTCGGCCTGATGCTCCCGCAGATGGCCGTCGGCGTACTGGCCGGCCGCGACCGCACGGTCGAGGAGGAGGCGGCCCGCTGAGGCACCCTGGCGGCCCGGGTAAGAGACCGGGGTGCGAGACTGGCCGCATGCTCGACCCGAACCCTCAGAACGGCCAGAAGAAGATGCTGCTGATCTTCGGCTCGTTCTTCGCCATCTTCATCGTCATCGCCGTCATCGCGACGATCGCCTCGCCCTGATCCGCCGAGCCGCTCCCCGGGGCGACGGTGGGGTTAACCCCCCTGTCCCCTAGGGGGCGAGTGTCAGGGTCAACTGGGTGGATCACCGGATGGGTTGAGGGCCCCCGGTTCCGTAACTTCGAGATGTGACCGCGCGAAGCGGATCACGCAGGACTCGAAGAGCGGAGGCACTCATGTCGGCCCCAGCGCACACCCCGCCCCACCCGGCGTCCCGGGGCGGCGTCGACATCCGGTTGCCCTGGTGGGCCCTCGCCCTGCCGACGCTCGCCTTCGTGGTGCTCCTGGCGCTCATCCTCAACCCCTCCGACGCGCACGCGGCCTCCGGCGACCCCGCCGTCACCCGGTTCCTGGAGCATGTACAGCAGCTCATAACGCGCTGAGCACCGGCGAAGCCGCCCGTCAACTCCCTGCGCCCGTTGGCCTGTTTCATGCGAAGCTGGATCCCATGAGCGTCGCAGAACCCCGCAGGATTGTCCTTTTCCGGCATGCGAAAGCCGACTGGCCCCAGGTGACCGACCACGAGCGGCCGCTCGCCGACCGGGGCCGAAAAGATGCGGCGGAGGCCGGACGGCGGCTGGTCGACTCCGGCATCCCCGTCGACCTGGCCCTCTGCTCCACCGCGACCCGGACCCGTGAGACCTGGAAGCTCGCCGTGCAGGAGTTCCCGCACCGGCCGAAAACCGTCTACGAGGAGCGGATCTACGAGGCTTCCCCCGGCGAGCTGATCGCCGTGCTCAACGAAACCCCGGACGACGTGCACAACGCCGTCCTGATCGGCCACAACCCCGGTGTGCAGGGCCTCGCCGACATCCTCGCCGGCGCCGCCGAGGGCGATGCCCGCCGGCGAATGAGCGACCGCGGCTTCCCGGCCGCCGCCTTCGCCGTCCTGACCTTCAGCGGCCCCTGGAAGACCCTGGAGCCCGGCGTGGCCACCCTGGTCGACTACTGGGCACCGTCCGACTGACGGCGACCCCACCCGCGCGAGACACGCCAGGGGCCCGGCACCACGAAGGTGCCGGGCCCCTGGGCTGTACGCCGGGTTCAGTCCTCCTCGTGCGCGTCCGCCGCCTCGACCTCTTCGCGGGTGACGCCCAGCAGATAGAGCACCGTGTCCAGGAAGGGCACGTTCACCGCGGTGTGCGCGGCCTCCCGCACCACCGGCTTGGCGTTGAAGGCGACCCCGAGCCCGGCCGCGTTCAGCATGTCCAGGTCGTTGGCGCCGTCGCCGATCGCCACCGTCTGGGACAGCGGGACCCCGGCCTCGGCGGCGAACCGGCGCAGCAGCCGCGCCTTGCCGGCGCGGTCCACGATCTCCCCGGTGACCTTGCCGGTGAGCTTCCCGTCGACGATCTCCAGCGTGTTGGCCTGGGCGAAGTCCAGCCCCAGCCGCTCCTTCAGATCGTCGGTGACCTGGGTGAACCCACCCGAGACCACACCGACTTGGAAGCCGAGCCGCTTCAGCGTACGGATGAGGGTGCGGGCGCCCGGCGTCAGCCGTACCTCGGAGCGCACCTTGTCGACGACCGAGGCGTCCAGCCCCTCCAGCAGCGCCACGCGCGCGTGCAGCGACTGCTCGAAGTCCAGTTCGCCGCGCATCGCCGCCGCGGTCACCTCGGCGACCTTGTCCTCGCAGCCGGCGTGCGCCGCGAAGAGCTCGATCACCTCGTCCTGGATGAGCGTCGAGTCCACGTCCATCACGACAAGCCGCTGGGCCCTGCGGTGCAGTCCCGCGGCCACGACGGCGACGTCCACGCCGAGCTTCGAGGCGTCCAGCACCAGGGCGGTGCGCAGCGGCTCCGTCTCCACGCCGGACACCGCGAACTCGACCGCCGTGACCGGGTACTTGGCCAGCCGGAAGATACGGTCGATGTTGCCGCCCGCCTTCGCGATCTTGGCGGCGATCGCGGCGGTCGCCTCCGCGGTCAGCGGATGCCCGAGCACGGTGACCAGCGAACGCCCCAGCCCGCGCGGCCGGTTG
This sequence comes from Streptomyces sp. SID13726, assembly GCF_010548375.1. Classification (GTDB taxonomy): domain Bacteria; phylum Actinomycetota; class Actinomycetes; order Streptomycetales; family Streptomycetaceae; genus Streptomyces. The sequence goes on along the minus strand of NZ_JAAGLY010000007.1, from coordinate 18,434 downwards.
TCGCCCAGACCGGAGATGATCTCGGCCTGCATCTTGATCGACTCCGCCCAGCTGTGGACGGTCGCACGCAGATCACCCTCCAGCGAGCGGGGCGGCGCGGTCACGAGCGCGCACAGCACCATGCGGCCACGGGTGACGACCTGCTCGATGTCGACCACGTCGACGGAGTAGGCGGCGAGGGTGTCGAAGAGACCGGCCGTGATACCCGGCCTGTCCTTCCCGAAGATCTTGACGAGAAGGGTGGGGACGTCGGAGGGCGAGGTCTGCGAAGCGCTCATGGTGTTCCCACCGTATCCGGCACCCAGTGCCTTCTGCTCCCGCGGTCCGTCTGACGGACACGGAACAATCGGTGTCGAACGGGTGGCGGGGTCCTTACATGTCGGACACGTCTTCGCGGGCGCGGGCGGGGCTTCGGCCGCTGAGATGGTGGACGGTCAGGGTCTCGCCGTAGACCCGTCCATGGCTACGACGGCCTCGCGCGCCGCCGTGTCCGACCGGCCGGCGTGCGACGCGCCCCCCAGGTGATCAACCCCGGCCCAGTCCTCCGGTCCGAGCCGGATCAGCGCCGCCCCTTGGGATTCCCCGGCGGCGGCGGAGGAGGGGGCGGCGGAGGTGGCGGAGGAGGTGGCGGTGGTGACCCCTCCTCCGGAGAGGAACGGCGTCGGCTACCGGGCCGTTGCCGGGGCGACCGCTGCGGCGGGTCGAACCGGCGAGCCACCGTCGGGGCGCCGTACACGTCATTCCGTGGCGGCGAGTCGTCCTCGGAGTGCGGCGCCTCGTCCTGAGACCGGGAGCCCTCGCCCTGCCCGTACCCACCAGCCGCCCGCGGACCCCGCTCGGGCGGCACCGCGTCCTCCGGCCCCCGCAGCAACTCGTCCGGTACCCGCAGATACGGATTCGTGGCCGGATTAGGAGGCCGGTAAGACCCACCGGGCGCATAAGGCCCGGCCCCACTCTCCTGCCCCGCACCCCCGGCCTGCTCATCGCCGTGCCCAGGACCCCCGGCTCCGCCGCCGTATGCCCTCGACCCGCTGTCGTCGTACGGTCGGCCCGTGCCGCCTGGCGCCCCGGACCTGCCGTCTCCGTAAGGACCGGCCTCACTCCCCGCCGCCTCGTATGGCCCGGCTCCGCCGCCGTACGCCTTCGACCCGCTGTCGTCGTACGGTCGGCCCGTGCCGCCTGGCGCCCCGGACCTGCCGTCTCCGTAAGGACCGGCCTCACTCCCCGCCGCCTCATACGCCCCAGCCCCGCCGCCATAGCCTCCCGCCCCCTCACCGCCATACGCGCCGGCCTCACCGCCATGCCCCTCAGCCCCCGCCCCGTACATCCCCGGCATCCCCGACACCCCACCGCCGTAAGGCCCGCCGCCCCCCTGATACGCCCCGGCCTCCCCCTCATAAGACCCGGCGCCCCGATACGGCCCACCCGCCCCCGCATACCCCGAACCCCCACCGACCCCGGCCCCTTGCGCCCCGGCACCAGCCCCCACCCCCGCCAAGTCACCCCGTGCCAACACCGCGGCCCGAGAGCCCGCCGCCCCCGTCGCCCGAGCCAGCAGTGCTCCGGCCGCGCCCGCCGCCGCCCCCCACACCGCGCCGAGCAGCAACGCCACCCCCAGCTGCCCCCGCAACCGCACTCCCGCCCCGAACGCGTCGAACCCCAGTACGGACAGTGAGGCATCCACCGACAGTTCCGTCAGCCAGGCCAGCAACGGCAAGGTCAGCGCGGTCGCCGCCCCCAGCCGCAGCGCGCACCGCCCCGCGAAACGAAGAGCCCCCGGATCCCGTACGACCTCGGAAGGCACCCCAGGCCCGGACGCCCCGCCCCCCACCGGCGTCCGCACCGCCACCAGCACCCCCGCCAGCAGCATCAGCATCGCCGCCCCCACCCCCAGCAACCACACCCGCCCGTCCAGCTCCGCCAACCGGCCGAGCGTCACGGACTGTTCGGAGCCGGAGTCGAGGAGCCGGTCCAGGGGATCGGGGAGGAAGTTGGTGAGGACGCCCGTGGCGCGGCCGTCGAAGGGGACGAAGAGGCCGATCGGGATGCCCAGCCAGACCCCGTTCGGCGCGCCGAGGAGCGCGGCACCGGCGATCCGCTTCGGGTGGTCGTCGCCGATCGCCGCGTACGCCCCCGCCGAGAACCCCGCGACGACCGCGACCAGCAGCACCGTCACGAGCGCGGACGCGGCCGGCCGTACGACGCGGTGCACGGCCTCCCAGCCGGCCGGCAACGGCGTACGACGGGACGCCAGCAGCGCGATCAGCAGAATTCCGGCCGACCAGCCGAGCCCGCCGAGCAGGGTCGGCACGGTGTCCACCGTGAACCCGACCGCCGCCTTCGCGTCGATGAGGTTGCCGATCTGGTCCGGCAGCAGCCCCCCGATGTCGCCGACGTCGCCGAGCCCGGGGATGTCGAGGCCGCCGCCGCCCGCGCCGGGCAGCTTGTCGAGGCCCAGCGCGCCCCCGTCGATGGTGATGACGTCGTGCCCCGCCCAGGCCAGCCCGCCCAGCGTCGCCACGAACAGCGCGATCACCGAGCCCGCGCGCGCGAGGAGTTCGGACGGTGCGATCACCGCTCCGGCGGCCCGCAGGGATCGTAGGAAGAACCATGACAGAAGGAGCGCGCCGACCAGGCTGACACCCAGTGGCGTGATCTCGATGGCGGTCGCCGCCTCCGCGCCCGTCAGCCCGAAGGCGGACACGTCGCCGGAGGGCGTGACCGAACCACCCGCCGCAAGGGCCACGACCGCCGCGGTCATCGGTCCCAGCGAGGCCGCCGAGTCGGCTTCCAGCAAGTGCAGACCGAGCGCGGCGGTGCCCGCCATCCCGATCAGCGCCCAGCTCACCGACGCTATGGCGGACAGCAGGATGTCCACCCACGGCAGCTTCGCGCCGTGCTTCGTCGTTCCGAGGCTCATGGACGCGCTCATGGCAGACCCCCCGATCCGCGGCGCGGCCGAAACCGCGCATGTCCCCTCGCGTGGCTTACCACTCTCCAAGTCGGTTTCAACCCCGTCAACGGAACCGGTCGAAGCGCACGGACGTGCTCTCCGGAGGGCTCAACTTTCGGTCAGGAGGTGGATCCTGAAATAGTTCCCGACGATGTTCGACATCCCTAGACTCCCCGTGACAGGGGTAATTCGGGGGACTACTCAGTGGGGCTTGGAGTGCCGGAACTCGTACTGGAAGCTAACGGACGGACCTGGACGCTCGACTCGTCCCGGCCGTACACCCTTGGACGCGATCCGCAGGGGGACGTCGTGTTCGACGACGCCAGGGTGTCCTGGCGTCATGCCACGATCAGCTGGAACGGGCGCGGCTGGGTCATCGAGGACCACAGCAGCACCAACGGCACCTTCGTGCAGGGGCAGCGGATCCACCAGACGGACATCGGCCCCGGTACGGCCGTCCACCTCGGCAACGCCGGCGACGGCCCGCTGCTGAGCTTCTCCGGCGCCGCGGCCCCGGCCGCACAGCCGCAGCAGCAGCCGTACGCCGCCCAGGGCGTCCAGGGCGCGAACCCCGGCTGGGCCCAGCCGGCCCCGTCGCAGCAGACACCGCAGCAGACACCGCAGCGACAGCAGGCGGAGTCCGGCTGGCCGCAGCCACAACCGCAGGCGCGGCCGCACCACCAGCCGCAGCAGCATCACCAGCCGCAAGCGGCATCGCAACACCAGCCACCGGCGCACCAGCCGCCGCAGAAGACCCCGCCGCAGCAGGGCCCCGGCATCAGCGCGGGCGCGCCGCCGGTCTACGGCGACCGCAGCCCGACCACGTTCCACCAGTTCACCATCGGCCGCATCATGCGGATCGGCCGTGCCCTGGAGAACGACCTGGTCGTCTCCGACCTCCAGGTCTCCCGCCATCACGCCGAGTTCCACTCGATGCCCGACGGCCGCATGGAGATCCGCGACCTCGGCTCGCACAACGGCACGTACGTCAACGGCCAGCCGATCCCCAAGGGCGGCGCGTTGATGCTCGGCGCGGCCGACATCGTCGGCGTCGGCCACTCCACGTTCCGGATCGTCGGCGACCGGCTCGAGGAGTTCGTCGACACCGGTGAGGTCTCCTTCTCGGCCCGCCACCTCACCGTCACGGTCGACGGCGGCAAGCAGATCCTCAAGGACGTCTCCTTCGGAGTCCCGGAGAAGTCCCTGATCGCGGTCATCGGACCGTCGGGTTCCGGCAAGTCGACCCTGCTCAAGGCACTGACCGGCTACCGGCCCGCCAACCAGGGCGACGTCCTGTACGACAACCGCAACCTCTACAAGCAGTTCGCCGAGCTGCGCCAGCGCATCGGTCTGGTCCCGCAGGACGACATCCTGCACAAGGAGCTGACCGTCAAGAAGGCCCTCAAGTACGCGGCCAAACTCCGCTTCCCCGCCGACACCACCAGCGAGGAGCGCGAGAACCGCATAGACGAGGTGCTGCGCGAGCTGAAGCTCGACATCCACAAGGAGAAGAAGGTCACCGCCCTCTCCGGCGGCCAGCGCAAGCGCGTCTCGGTGGCCCTGGAACTGCTCACCAAGCCGTCCCTGATCTTCCTCGACGAACCCACCTCGGGCCTCGACCCGGGCATGGACCGCGATGTCATGCAGCTGCTGCGCGGCCTCGCCGACGACGGCCGCACGGTCCTCGTGGTCACCCACTCCGTCGCCGAACTCGCGCTCTGCGACAAGCTCCTGGTGATGGCCCCGGGGGGCGCGGTCGCCTACTTCGGCCCGCCCGAGGAGGCCCTGAACTTCTTCGGCTACGACAGCTGGGCCGACGTCTTCTCCGCCTTCGAGAACTACCGCGACTACGACTGGGCCGGACGCTGGAAGGGCTCGCAGCACTACCAGATGTACGCCGCGGACATCGACGCGATTGCGCCGCAGTCCGTACAGCTGCCTCCGATGCAGGCGATGAAGCCGCCGAAGCCACAGGGCTGGATGAGCCAGTTCGGCACCCTGGTGCGCCGCTATGTCTCGGTCATCGCCTCCGACCGGGGCTTCCTCGCCCTCACCCTGATCCTGCCGCTCGTCCTCGGCTCGGTGAGCCTGCTCATCGACTTCGGCGACGCCCTGCTGCCCAAGCCGATCGACCCCAGGACCAAGCTCCCCGAACCGAACAGCACGGCGACCACGGTCCTGCTGATCCTCGCGGTCGGCGCCTGTTTCGCGGGCGCGGCCAACTCGGTCCGCGAGCTGATCAAGGAACGGGTCATCTACGAACGGGAGCGCGCCACCGGCCTGTCCCGCTCGGCCTACCTGATGTCCAAGGTCGTCGTGCTCGGCGTGATCACCATCCTCCAGGGCCTGCTGGTCGGCCTGATCGGCTTCGCCAGCCGCGGCCTCCCCAAGGAGGGCCTGGTCCTCGGCAACGCCACCCTCGCGGAGCTCTGCCTGCCGATCATGGGCCTCGGCTTCACCTCGATGATGTTCGGCCTGATCATCTCCGCGCTGGTGAAGACCTCCGAGAAGACCATGCCGCTGCTGGTCATGTTCGCGATCGTCCAGGTCGTCTTCACGGGCTGTCTGTTCACCCTGAACGGCACTCTCGGCGTCAACGAGCTCTCGTACCTCATGCCGTCCCGCTGGGCGGTCGCCGCCGCCGGCGCCACGCTCGACTTCAACAGGGTCAACCCGCCCGTCAAACCGGGCGACTCCACCGACCCGCTCTGGGACCACACCCTCAGCGCCTGGGGCCTCGACATGATCGCCCTCATCGCCATCGGCGTGGTCTGCGGCTTCTTCGTGGCCCGCTTCCTGCGCCGCCACGAGCCCGAGGTCATGCGCAAGTGATCACTGTTGTACGACGGTGAAGGGCGGCACCCCGACAGGGTGCCGCCCTTTCCGCGTACGAGAGGTCCGCGCGGCCTCAGTACGCGCTGTTGACGTTGTCGATCGAGCCGTAGCGGTGGTACGCGTAGTTGGCGGACGCGGTGATGTTGGCGACCGGGTCGTACTGGCTCCAGGCTGTACCGGAGACGTGGTAGGCGTTGAAGGTCGGCTTGATGATCTGGAGGAGACCGATCGACGGCGTGCCGTTGATCGCGTTGATGTCCCAGCCGTTGATGGCGTTCGGGTTGCCCGAGGACTCCCGGATGATGTTCCGGTAGAGGCCGTTGTACGTGCCTGGGATGCCCTTGGACTTCATGATGTCCAGGGACTCCTTGATCCAGCCGTCCAGGTTGTCGGCGTAGGTCTTCGTCGCGGCGGCCTTGATCTTCACGCGCTGCGCGGAGCGGCTCGCGGCCTCCTTGGCCTTGCGCGCCTGCGCGGCCTTCTTGGCGGCGGCGGCCTTGGCGGCGGCCTTCTGCTTCGCGGCGGCCTTCGCCTGTGCCTTGGCCTTCGCGGCAGCGGCGGCCTTCGCCTTCGCCTCGGCTGCCTTGCCCGGCAGGCTCTTGGCGGCGAGCTGCTCGCCGACGTCCGCCTGGAGGCCCTTGAGCTGCTCGGAGCTGTACTTCACGGGGGCGACGGCGGTGGCGGCCTCCGACGTGGTGGTCTCCGCGTTGCCCGGAACAGCGGTGAACACGACGGCGGCGGCGCCGAGCGTGGCGACACCGGCGACGGCGATCCTGTGGCGCTTGGTCAGCGCGCGACTATGACCACGGGTGAAGGTGTTCTTGGGCATGCGGATGGACCTCTTCGAATAGCGCGGAGGTCGCTCGCTGTCCGGCGGGGGACACGGGTGCTTCCGGCACAAACGCCGCGGGGGAAACCCGCGGCGCTGAGCGACGAGAGCCATTCTTAGCGGCCGCAAAATGCCTGGGCAAAGGTGTGACGTACGATCCGGGGTAGTGGACCCGGGGAGGGCAAAACCGGACAGACTGGAACGTCTGTCCCGTTCATGAGGGAAGCCTTTGTCTCCTATGCCGCTTCGTACGTGATCTGCGCCCTATGTGCGGGCTCACATCGGCGGCGGGGCAGTCTCACCGGCAGTTGCGAGAGCAATGCTGTGCGTGAGGGTTCTCCTCCGGGAGGAGGAGATGCACGTCCCCGAACTCGTGCCACAGGTAGAGCCCGCGCAGCGCCGCCTCGTAGCCGCGGTCGATCGCCGCCCGCCCCGCGACCGCCTCCAGCATCAGCAGATGCGAGGCCTCCGGCTCGTGCAGCCCGGTCAGCAGCCCGTCCACCACTCGTACCCCGCGCTCCGGGGTCACGACGAGATCCGTCCACCCCACACGCGCGCGTACGACCCCGTCGGCCCCCGCCGCCGACTCCACGGCCCGCACCGCGGTCGTCCCCACGGCGACGACCCGGCCGTCCCCGGCCCGCACCGCGTTGATCAGCCGCGCCGAGGTCTCCGGCACCGAGAACCGCTCCGGATACGGCGGCTCGTGCACCTCCGCCGAGGCCACCCCGGTGTGCAGCGTGACCGGCGCGAACTGCACCCCCCGGCTCACCAGCTCCGCCACCAGCCGCGCGGTGAAGGGCCGCGCGGCACTCGGCATCTCCGCACTGCCCGAACCGTCGGGCGACGGCAGCGCGAACACCGTCTGGTAGACGGACAGCGGCTGGTCCCGCTCCGTGTAGGAGTACCGAATGGGCCGCCCGTGCTCCCGCAGCAGCCCGAGCACCTCCCCGCCGTACACCCGCGCCCACCGGAGCCGCTCGCTCACCGCCTCCTCCAGGACCAGCCGCCCGCCCCCGGGCAACCGCACCTCGGTCCCCGCGGGCCCGCCCGCACGCGCACGCGTGGTGCCCCGCCCGTCGGGATCCCGCAGCTCGACGGCCCACCGCCCGTCGTCCCCGCGCGTCGAGAAGTGCACCACCACACGCGTGTGCCCGATCCGCCCGTCCACGGCCGCGGCCAGCGTGGGCGAGGTATTCACCACGAGCAGGTCCCCGGCCCGCAGCAGCCGCGGCAGCTCCCCGAAGGCGTGATGCGCCACCCTCTCGCCCCGCGACACCAGCAGCCGTACGGCGTCCCGGTCGAGCCCGGGCCCCCGCTGCTCGGCCGGCACCCGCGCCGACAGCTCCTCCGGCACCCGCACCGCGAGCGTCATCGCCCCTCCAGCAGCGAGGGAGCCCCGTACCGCCCACTCGCCGGCCGCTCGTCCAGCAGCCGCAGGAACGCCGGCACCACGCTCGCCGGATCGGGCCGCGGCTCCTCGTCGTCCGGTACGGCCGCCGCGTACAGGTCCGTCGCCATGTCCCCGGGGTCCACGGCCCACACCCGCAGCGCGGGCTCCTCCTCGCCCAGCACCGCCGCGAGATGGTCCAGGGCGGCCTTCGACGCCCCGTACCCGCCCCACGTCTCGTACGCCTCGGCCGCCGCGTCCGAACTGACCGCGATCACCGCGCCGGCCTCCGACTCCCGCAGCAGCGGCAGCGCCTCCTGGACCAGGCCCAGCGCGGCCACCACGTTCACCTCCAGCGCCCGGCGCAGCCCCTCCAGGGACAACCCCTCAAGACGGGCCAGCGGCTCGGCGCCCAGCGCGCTCGCGTTGTTCACCAGCAGATCGACCCCGCCGTACTTCCAGGCCGCGGCCACAAGCCCGGAGCGGTGCGCCGGGTCCGTGACATCGCCGGGCAGGGCCGTCACCCGGGTCCCGTGTGCGGCGAGCGCGGCCTCGGTCCGCGCCAGCACCTCGGCCGTCCTGGCGTCGAGCACCAGGTCCCAGCCCCGCGCGGCCAGCGCCTCGGCGAGCGCCCGCCCCAGTCCCTTCGACGCCCCCGTGATGATCGCTACCGGCATGACACACGTCCCCTCGTCCACCACGCCCCCTGACGGGCGTGCTCCCAACGTAGGAACGGCACCGCCCCGGCCGCCTCGGACGCGGGGCGCAAAGCAGAGCGACCCTTCGCCCTAGGTCGCTCGCCCTAGCCGGGGGCCGTCACAGGTCCGATCCGCGCTGTCACACCCCGCCCGTACTCTGAGGACATGAGTCAAGGCCCCCGGTCCGGCCTCGCCGCGGTGAGCTCCGCGCTGCTGGCCATGAGCAGGCACCTCGAGGTGCGCGACGTCCTCAAGACGATCGTCGCCTCGGCCCGCGAGCTGCTCGACGCGCAGTACGCCGCCCTCGGCGTCCCGGACGACCACGGAGGCTTCGCCCAGTTCGTCGTCGACGGCGTCAGCGACGAACAGTGGAAGGCCATCGGCCCGCTCCCGCGCCAGCACGGCATCCTCGCCGCGATGCTCCAGGAAGCGAGGTTCGAGCGGCTGGCGGACGTCCGCGAGGACCCGCGCTTCGAGGGCTGGCCGTCCGCCCACCCCGAGATGTCCGACTTCCTGGGCCTGCCGATCCGCGACGGCGACGAGGTCATCGGCGCGCTCTTCCTCGCCAACAAGGTCTGCGAGAAACCCGCGGGCGACTGCGGCTTCACCGAGGAGGACGAGGAGCTGCTGTCGATCCTCGCCCAGCACGCCGCGATCGCCCTCACCAACGCCCGCCTCTACGAACGCAGCCGCGAGCTGACCATCGCCGAGGAGCGCTCCCGCCTCGCCCACGAACTGCACGACGCGGTCAGCCAGAAGCTCTTCTCCCTGCGCCTGACCGCCCAGGCCGCCGCCGCCCTCGTCGACCGCGACCCGTCCCGCGCCAAGGGCGAGCTCCAGCAGGTGGCCGCGCTCGCCGCCGAGGCCGCCGACGAACTGCGCGCCGCCGTGGTCGAGCTGAGGCCCGCCGCGCTGGACGAGGACGGCCTCACGGCCACCCTCCGCACCCACATCCAGGTCCTGGACCGCGCCCACGACGCGCATGTGACCTTCGCCGCCCACAGCTTCCGCGCACTGCCCGCAGCCCAGGAGGAGGCCATGCTCCGGGTCGCCCAGGAGGCCCTGCACAACGCCCTGCGGCACTCGGGAGCGGCCCGTGTCGACGTGACGGTCGACCGGCGCGGCGGCGGAGCGGTCCTGCGCGTGAGCGACGACGGCGGCGGCTTCGACCCGAAGTCCATACGCCGGGCGGGACGCCACCTGGGCCTGGTCTCCATGCGGGACCGGACCAGCGGGGTCGGCGGCACGCTGACCGTGGAATCGGCGCCCGGCAAGGGCACCACGATCGAGATGGAGGTCCCCGGTGGCTGACGCGATCAAGGTCCTGCTCGTCGACGACCACCAGGTGGTCCGCCGGGGGCTGCGCACCTTCCTGGAGGTACAGGACGACATCGAGGTCGTGGGGGAGGCGGCCGACGGCGCCGAGGGCGTCGCGCGCGCGGAGGAACTGAAGCCCGACATCGTCCTCATGGACGTCAAGATGCCGGGCATGGACGGCATCGACGCCCTGCGCAAGCTCCGCGCGCTGGACAACCCCGCGCGCGTGCTGATCGTCACCAGCTTCACCGAACAGCGCACCGTGGTCCCGGCCCTGCGCGCGGGCGCCGCCGGGTACGTCTACAAGGACGTCGACCCCGACGCCCTGGCCGGCGCCATCCGCTCCGTGCACGCCGGGCACATCCTGCTCCAACCCGAGGTCGCCGGCGCCCTGTTGTCCCAGGAGGAGAACAACTCCGGCGGCGGCAGAGGCGGTTCGCTCACCGAGCGGGAGCGCGAGGTGCTCGGCCTGATCGCGGACGGCCGCTCCAACCGGGAGATCGCTCGCGCCCTGGTCCTGTCCGAGAAGACCGTCAAGACCCACGTCTCGAACATCCTGATGAAGCTCGACCTGGCGGACCGTACACAGGCGGCGCTCTGGGCGGTTCGTCATGGAGTGGCCGGATAGGCCTTCATACTGTCGTGGGAATGTCCCCCGGATGGCGCATCCTTCGTGGATCTCCACCGTTCTCCAGTGCGTGCCGCGGCGACTGCCGCGGCAATCGCTAGGAGGGCTCAGAAGTGAAGAACCTGAAGAAGGTAGCGGCCGTGACGATGGTGGCCGGCGGGCTGGTCGCCGCCGGTGCCGGTATGGCGTCCGCCACCGACGGCTCGCAGGCCGACGGCAAGGCCGTGGGCTCGCCGGGCGTCGTCTCGGGCAACCTCGTCCAGGCCCCGGTGCACGTCCCGGTGAACGCGGTCGGCAACAGCGTCAACGTCATCGGCGTGCTGAACCCCGCCTTCGGCAACCTCGGTCTCAACCGCTGACCTCCTCGCCGAGCGGGCAGTGACTTCGGCCTCCCGGACGCACCACGCGTCCGGGAGGCCGGTCCGTTTGTCGTTCGAATGATCCGAACGGTGATTCCTGCGCGGATTTCCGTACCGCCCGGCCCTCCGCGCGCGTTGATCAGCGCACGACCCGCGGCCGGGTCGGACTCGCAAACGCAGGAGGAACGCTTCTCATGAACATCGCCAAGAAGGCCGCCGTGGCCATCACCGTCGCCGGTATCGCCACGGGTGCCGCTGCCGGTGCCGCTGTCGCCGACGCGGGTGCCGACGGCGCGGCCGTGAAGTCGCCGGGCGTCGGCTCGGGCAACCTCGTCCAGGTCCCGGTCCACGTCCCCGTGAACGCGGTCGGCAACACCGCCAACCTGATCGCGCTGCTGAACCCGGCGTTCGGCAACGCCGGCGCGAACGACTGACCTCGGGTCTGAACCGTGGGGCCCCTCGAGTCAAGGGTGACTCGAGGGGCCCTTGCGTGTGTGCGGTCGTGTTTCGGCCGCGGGCCAGTGAGGGCTGGTCGCGCAGTTCCCCGCGCCCCCAAGTGGGTACAGCTCAGTGCGTGTGACTGCACCCACCTGTTTCAGGGGCGCGGCTCACCGAACCCCACGCTCCAGTTCCTCCACGTACGCGTTGTACGCGGCCACCTGCGCCCGCCGAGCCGTCCGCTCCACCGGCCGCAACGCCTCCCCCCGGGCCCGCATCTCACCGGAGCTGACCGCACCCCCGTGCCCGTTCTCATGGGCGAGCGACACCAGAAACCCCACCCGCTGGGCAAGCTCCAACACCCGCACCGCCCGCGGCGGATACCCCGGCGCCAGCAGCTCCCGCCCCCGCTCGGCCCGCGCCCGGTACGCCGAGATCGCCGCCTCCGCCACCGGCCCGGAACCGGCGACATCCAGCCGCGACAGCACCTCCGTCGCGTCCCGCAGGGCCTCCGCGAGCTCCCGCTCCGCCTCGCCCAGCGAAGGAACGTCGGCCGGGGGAGCCTCCCGCACCGGGAGCACGTGCCAGGTCACCTCGACGTGCACGTCGCCGGCGGGGCCGGCCTCGTACACCTCAGGCACCAGACCCAGCGCGGCGCCGTGACAGATCACGGCCTCCTCCGCCTCCAGCGCCCGCGCGTTGAACTCCGGCGGCCCGCTCAGCCCCAGTGGATGCCCCGGCGCGGGCAGCGCGACCCGCAGGCCCGTCACACCGAGCGCCCGCAGCCGCCCCAGCGCCAGCGTGAGACCGACCGGCGCCGTCTCACCGGGCAGCCCTTCCACCCGGTGCACGGCGTCGTCACCGACGATCGCCAGCACCGCGTCGTCCGGCGAGACAAGTCCGGCCAAAAGGCCATTTCCCCAAGCGGCGAGGGATCCAGAGCGAGGTTCCGAGTGCATGCCCCCACCCTAAGGACCGGACCGATGGATGGGAGCGGCCGACCGGTGGCGTAGATTTCATCGAGGGCTGCGCCCGAAAGCGCGCACGCGACAGCCGAGACGCCGAACCGGTCACACAGCAAGGGGAGACAACGCGCTCATGAGCGATGTTCTGGAGCTTCAGGACGTATCCGTGGTCCGTGAGGACCGGGCTCTGGTGGACCAGGTCTCCTGGTCGGTCAAGGAGGGCGAGCGCTGGGTCATCCTCGGCCCCAACGGCGCCGGCAAGACCACGCTCCTGAACCTCGCGTCCAGCTACCTCTACCCCAGCAAGGGCACCGCCACCATCCTCGGCGAGACCCTCGGCAAGCCCGGCACCGACGTCTTCGAACTGCGCCCCCGCATCGGCATGGCCGGCATCGCCATGGCCGACAAGCTCCCCAAGCGCCAGACCGTCCTGGAGACCGTGCTGACCGCGGCGTACGGCATGACCGCGGGCTGGCAGGAGGAGTACGAGGAGATCGACGAGCAGCGCGCCCGCGCCTTCCTCGACCGCCTCGGCATGAGCGACTACCTGGACCGGAAGTTCGGCACCCTCTCCGAGGGCGAGCGCAAGCGCACCCTCATCGCCCGCGCGCTGATGACCGACCCCGAGCTGCTCCTCCTCGACGAGCCCGCCGCCGGCCTCGACCTCGGCGGCCGAGAGGACCTGGTCCGCCGCCTCGGCAGGCTCGCCCGCGACCCGATCGCCCCCTCGATGCTCATGGTCACCCACCACGTCGAGGAGATCGCCCCCGGCTTCACCCACGTCCTCATGATCCGCCAGGGCAAGGTCCTCGCCGCGGGCCCCCTGGAGCTGGAGCTCACCTCCCGCAACCTCTCCATGTGCTTCGGCCTCCCCCTCGTCGTCGAGCAGGTCGGCGACCGCTGGACCGCACAGGGCCTGCCCCTGTCGTGATCACGTGAAGTACCCGCGAAAACACGGGTAAGAAGCGTGTCCCAGCCCCATCGCGCCCTGTCCGCGGGGGCACCCCCGGACCTACCATGACCATGTGAACGACATCGACGCATGGGTGTGGTGGCTCGTCGGCGCGGCAGCGCTCGGAATCCCGCTCGTGGTGACCGCGATGCCGGAGTTCGGCATGCTCGCGGTGGGCGCCGTCGCCGCCGCGGTGGTGGCCGGAGTCGGCGGTGACGTCGTCGTCCAGGTCCTCGTCTTCGCCGTCGTCTCGGTGGCCCTCATCGCCGTCGTACGGCCCATCGCGACCCGGCATCGCGCACAACGGCCCCAACTCGCCACCGGAGTGGACGCGTTGAAGGGCAAGCAGGCCGTCGTCCTGGAGCGCGTCAACAGCGCCGGCGGCCGGATCAAGCTCGCCGGAGAGGTCTGGTCGGCCCGCTCCCTCGACGCCGGACAGGTCTACGAGGCGGGCCAGGAAGTGGATGTGGTGGACATCGAGGGAGCCACGGCGATCGTCATGTGACCTCGCACGATGCAACTGCACCGAACGCACCACGAGTTACCCGACGGTCTGTCAGACTCGACCAGCAAGATCTTCAACAGGCATAAGATCTTCCGAAAACACCGAGGCGGAGAAGGGCACGGGGAGCACGATGGAACCGGTCATCATCGTCTTGATCATTCTGGTGGTGTTGGTCTTCATCGCCCTGATCAAGACGATCCAGGTCATCCCGCAGGCGAGCGCCGCCATTGTCGAGCGCTTCGGCCGCTACACGCGGACACTCAACGCGGGACTCAACATCGTCGTCCCGTTCATCGACACCATCCGCAACCGCATCGACCTGCGTGAACAGGTCGTGCCGTTCCCGCCGCAGCCGGTGATCACCCAGGACAACCTGGTCGTCAACATCGACACGGTCATCTACTACCAGGTGACCGACGCCCGCGCGGCCACCTACGAGGTCGCCAGCTACATCCAGGCGATCGAGCAGCTCACCGTCACCACGCTCCGCAACATCATCGGTGGCATGGACCTGGAGCGCACCCTGACCTCCCGCGAGGAGATCAACGCGGCGCTGCGCGGCGTCCTCGACGAGGCCACCGGCAAGTGGGGCATCCGCGTCAACCGCGTCGAGCTGAAGGCGATCGAGCCCCCGACCTCCATCCAGGACTCGATGGAGAAGCAGATGCGCGCCGACCGTGACAAGCGCGCCGCGATCCTGACCGCCGAAGGTACCCGCCAGGCCGCGATCCTCACGGCAGAGGGCGAGAAGCAGTCCCAGATCCTCCGCGCCGAGGGCGAGGCCAAGGCAGCGGCCCTGCGCGCGGAAGGTGAGGCCCAGGCGGTCCGTACGGTCTTCGAGGCGATCCACGCAGGCGACCCGGACCAGAAGCTCCTCTCCTACCAGTACCTCCAGATGCTCCCCAAGATCGCCGAAGGCGACGCCAACAAGCTCTGGATCGTCCCCAGCGAGATCGGCGACGCCCTCAAGGGCCTCTCCGGAGCCATGGGCAACTTCGGTGGCATGGGCGGCGGTTCGAACGGCAACAGCGGCACAGAACGCCGGGAGAATCCGAAGATCGACTGACGCGCACACGGAACTGGGGCTCACCTCTTCGGAGATGAGCCCCAGTTCTGCTTTCCGCCACGGCCTAGGCGGCCTCGCCGGCCAGCCACTCCGGCAGCGCGGAGTAGTCCTCACGCCCCAGGGACAGCAGCATGGCATCGGCGGGAGTCGGCTCGAACGGCTCCCGCAGCAACGGCATCCCGGCCTCCGCCGGAGTCCGGTTCGCCTTGCGGTGGTTGTCCTCCGCGCAGGACGCCACCGTGTTCAGCCAGGTGTCCTGACCACCCTGGGACCTCGGCAGCACGTGGTCCACGGTCGTCGCCCGCCGCCCGCAGTACGCGCACCTGTGCCGGTCACGCACCAGAACACCCCGCCGAGACCACGGAGCTTGTCTTCGGAAGGGCACCCGCACATACCTGCACAGCCTGATCACCCGCGGCGCCGGTATGTCGACCGCGGCTCCGCGCATGCGCAGTTCGGGGTGGGACTGCTCGACGACGGCCTTGTCCTGAAGCACCAGAACGACGGCTCGATTCAACGTCACCGTCGACAGCGGCTCGAAGCTCGCGTTGAGTACCAGCGTGTCCCGCATTTCAGCCCACCTCCCGTGCGCACCGGCCCACCCCGTGGCGGGCTTGGGCTTGGATCAACTCTGGCCGGGCACGCCGAGATGGACAACGCAATAAAAAGTGCCCGCCCCTGATCAATTCCATGACCAGAGGCGGGCAAACGCTCGATGAACGTCAGTCTTCGGCGGGCACCTCGTACTCACCGATCAACTGCGCACGCGCGATCGCGTGGAACCGCAGGTTGAAGCCCACATAAGCGGGAGAGGCATCGGCATCCGGCCCGAGCTTCTCCTGGTCCACGGCGTACACGGTGAAGACGTACCGATGCGGCCCGTCCCCGGCCGGCGGCGCGGCCCCGCCGAAGTCCTTCGACCCGTAGTCGTTCCGCGCCTGTACGGCACCCTCCGGCAGCCCCTCGAACTTCCCGCTGCCCGCACCCACCGGCAGCTCGGTCACCGAGGCCGGAATGTCGAACACCACCCAGTGCCAGAACCCGCTGCCCGTGGGCGCGTCGGGGTCGTAGCAGGTCACGGCGAAGCTCCTGGTCTCCGGCGGGAACCCCTCCCAGCGCAGCTGCGGAGAGATGTTGCCGGCCGCGTAGACCTGAGCGTCCTTGAGCGTGCCGCCTTCCTGCACGTCCTCGCTCGTCACCGTGAACGACGGCACGGGCGGGTGGAAGTCATGGGGGAGCGGCCGCCGCTTGAGCTCGGTCACCTCGGTACCTCCTGATCGATGAACGGAATCAGCAGTTCCCGAGCCTAGAACCAGTTGCGCTTGCTGCCGACCTCGGACAGCCACTGGTTGAGGTACGCGGCCCAGTCAGTGCCCTGGAAGTCGTGCAGACCCACCTGGAAGGAGCGGAAGGTGTCACTGCCCTCGCTGAACAGCCCCGGCTTCTTGTCCATCTCCAGGATGACGTCCATCGCGTTGCCGTCCGCGACGAAGCTCAACTCGACCTGGTTCAGCCCGCGGTACTGCTGCGGCGGGAAGAACTCGATCTCCTGGTAGAAGGGCAGCTGCTGGCGCGTCCCACGGATGTGACCGCGCTCCAGGTCGGCGTTCTTGAAGCGGAAGCCCAGCTGCATGAACGCGTCCAGGATCGCCTTCTGCGCCGGCAGCGGGTGCACGTTGACCGGGTCCAGGTCACCGGAGTCCACGGCCCGCGCGATCGCCAGCTCGGTCGTCACACCGACGTTCATGCCCCGCAGCGCCTGCCCGTCGATCATCGTGACCGGCGTCTCCCAGGGAATCTCGAGCCCGAACGGCACCGTGTGCACAGCGTTCGCCTGGAGCGTGAAGGCACCACCGAGCGAGACCTTCGTGAACTCGATGTCCTGCTTGTACTCCTGGTCACCGCTCTCGACCTCGACCTTGGCCTGCAGCCCGACCGAGAGCGCCTGGATCTCCTGCTCGACGGACCCGCCCTGGATCCGCACCTCGCCCTGGACGACACCACCCGGGACGACGTTGACCTCGGTCAGCACCGTCTCCACCGAAGCCCCACCGGCACCCAGGCTCGCGAGCAGCTTCTTGAACGCCATGTCTCTCCTTACAACGCGCGGATTCCTGATCCCTACAAACGCGATCCGGCCGTGGTCGGTTCCGCGCCATCACCCTGGCAAGCGGACGGACCCTTGACCACCCCTGGCACACACCCGTCTGGACTACGCTCGTACGCCATGATCACGCCCCCGGACCGTACCCCCCTCCCGAGGGACTTCTTCGACCGCCCCGTACTGGAAGTGGCCCCCGACCTTCTCGGCCGCGTCCTGGTCCGGACCACCCCGGACGGTCCGATCACCCTGCGCCTCACGGAGGTCGAGGCGTACGACGGCCCGAACGACCCGGGCTCCCACGCCTATCGCGGCCGGACGGCCCGCAACGGAGTGATGTTCGGTCCGCCCGGGCATGTGTACGTCTACTTCACCTACGGCATGTGGTTCTGCATGAACCTGGTGTGCGGACCGGAGGGCCGACCCAGCGGCGTCCTGCTCCGCGCCGGCGAAGTCCTCGAAGGCGAGGAACTGGCGCGCAAACGTCGACTATCGGCCCGAAATGACAAAGAACTGGCCAAAGGGCCGGCCCGCCTGGCCACGGCCCTGGGTGTGGACCGGGCCCTGGACGGCACGGACGCCTGCGAGCCCGGCGACACCCCCCTGAGGATGCTCACGGGCACCCCGGTCGCCTCCGACCAGGTACGCAACGGTCCGCGCACCGGAGTCGCCGGCGAAGGAGGCGTCCACCCCTGGCGGTTCTGGGTCGCCAACGACCCGACGGTGAGCCCTTATCGGGCCCACGTCCCCAAGCGCCGCTCAAGTTGACTCGCTCTTGGAAGATGCGTAACGTAGCCCGAGCCGCTTGACCCGGGTACGGCAATCGCCAGCAGCCGGAAGCGGCCAAACCACTACCTACGACATCCCCTCGGCGGGATCGATTTCGACGTGCCCGCACGCCTGAATTCGAACTCGCGGAACTCGATTATGAGTTACCGAGGGAATCGGTTAACGTAGTGAATGTCGAAAGGCCCCGCCGACAGGGAATCAGGCCCGAAAGGATCTGATAGAGTCGGAAACACGAAGGGAAAAGCCCGGAGGAAAGCCCGAGAGGGTGAGTACAAAGGAAGCGTCCGTTCCTTGAGAACTCAACAGCGTGCCAAAAATCAACGCCAGATATGTTGATACCCCGTTCCCGGCCATCACGGCTCGGGGCGAGGTTCCTTTGAAGAAACACAACAGCGAGGACGCTGTGAACGACCGCCTTATTCCGGTGGTTGTTCCGCTCTCGTGATGTGTCGACCGG
Source organism: Streptomyces sp. SID13726 (assembly GCF_010548375.1). Lineage (GTDB taxonomy): Bacteria > Actinomycetota > Actinomycetes > Streptomycetales > Streptomycetaceae > Streptomyces. The sequence continues at coordinate 152 of NZ_JAAGLY010000007.1, read as the reverse complement.
CTGTATTAATTTACTGGCCGAGTAAACATTCACGGAGAGTTTGATCCTGGCTCAGGACGAACGCTGGCGGCGTGCTTAACACATGCAAGTCGAACGATGAACCACTTCGGTGGGGATTAGTGGCGAACGGGTGAGTAACACGTGGGCAATCT
>NZ_JAAGLY010000079.1 GCF_010548375.1 Streptomyces sp. SID13726 | reverse complement strand
CTTGGCGGCGTTGTCCCCACGGCGCCGACACGCCCCATAGAGCCGGTGATGCCGTGGTGGTGCAGCGCGACAACGAAGCGCCCGGACCGAAATTGAAATCTGCGGTCCTAGTGGCAGGTCGTCCCGGTCTGCTCAGGGGTCGCGGGGTGACCTTGCGCACGGCGGTGGCGTTGTTGAGCGCGGCGACGGCGAGCGAGGACTTCATGCGTGAGTCCCTCGAGTAGCCCACGATCCGCCGGACCAGGCGTCCTTGATCGCGCACGAGTAGAGCTTGCCCTCGCCAGTGGGGTGCTCAGTGATGTCCGTGAGCCACAACCGATCCGGACCATCAGCGGTGAACTGTCGGTGGACGAGGTCGTCGTGCACGGGCGGACCGGCCTTCTTGCCCGACCTGCGTCGGCGGTGGACGGTCGAGACGATGCCGGCTTCACGGCACAGCGACCAGACCGTGTTCGCCGACGCCTGGAGCCCGGCGTCGGTCAGCTCGTCGGCGATGAACCGGTACCCGAACTCCGGGTCGTCTCGGTGCACCCCCATTGCGGCGTTGATCAGGTGTGCCCGCTGCAGGTCTGCGGGCGTGACGGGGCGGGCCTTCCACGCGTAGTAGGCCTGCTTGGAGAACCCGAGCACCCGGCAGGTCACTGCGACGGGGATACCGTCCGCAGCCAGGTCACCGACCAGCGGGTACGTCATTTTGGGGAGATCTCCTTGGCAAAGTACGCCGCCGCCCGGCGCAGGATCTCGACTTCCTGCTCGAGCTGACGGTTGCGCCGTTTGAGCTCACGCAGTTCGGCCGACTCCTGCTTCG
>NZ_JAAGLY010000799.1 GCF_010548375.1 Streptomyces sp. SID13726 | reverse complement strand
CGTCGGTCGCGGTGGCCAGGGTGCTCCGCCCGCCCAGGGCGCGGGGGCCGATCTCCGCCCGCCCGGCGAGGAAGACGACCGGCTCGCCCTCCGTGGCGAGCAAGTGCGCGAGCCGGGCCTCGTCGCAGGGAGTGGCACGCCAGCCCTCCGGCGGTGCGGCGGACGCCGTCAGGCGCGGGCCGCTGTACACGTCCCAGTCGAGCCGGGTGTGGCCGCCCTCGGCGAACATCGCGCAGGCGGCGGCCCCGATGGCGGCGCCGGAGTCGTTGGGGAAGGGCGGTGCCCACACCTCACCGAAGAGGCCGGAGGCGCGCAGCTTGCTGTTCCACTTGATGTTCAGGGCGCAGCCGCCTGCCAGGGCGAGATTGGGCCGGGAGGTGGGGTAGTGCCCCC
>NZ_JAAGLY010000798.1 GCF_010548375.1 Streptomyces sp. SID13726 | reverse complement strand
ACCTGGCGAAGTTCTACTCCACCGACGTCCTGGTCACCGGCCACGACATCATCTTCTTCTGGGTCGCCCGGATGATGATGTTCGGCCTGTACGCCATGGACGGCGAGGCCCCGTTCAAGACGATCGCGCTGACCGGCCTGGTCCGCGACGAGCGCGGCAAGAAGATGTCGAAGTCCTTCGGCAACGTCGTCGACCCGCTGGACTGGATGGACAAGTACGGCTCCGACGCCGTCCGCTTCACCCTGGCCAAGGGCGCCAACCCGGGCACCGACGTGCCGATCGGCGAGGACTGGGTCCAGGCGTCCAGCAAGTTCGCCAACAAGATCTGGAACGCCACGCGCTTCGCGCTGATGAACGGCGCGACGATCGAGGGCGAGCCGCCGCCGGTCGAGC
>NZ_JAAGLY010000797.1 GCF_010548375.1 Streptomyces sp. SID13726 | reverse complement strand
GCGCGAGGTGAGTGTCCCGAGCGGGTCGGTAATCGGGTGCGGCGCGGTCTCGTTCCCGGTGGGACCGTTCTGCTTGTACCAGCCGGCGGCCGTCAGTACCGCCGGGATCTGCTCGGAGGTGAAGGTGGGCATCGCCTCGGCGTGCAGCGTGGGCAGCGTGTGCTTCCGGTACGGCAGGACACCGGAGGACAGCACGGCGAGGGTCTCCGAGCCGACCTGGGTGGGCAGCGGATCCCCTGCGCCACGCGCCGCCCCCTGGAAGTTGTCCACTGCGAGCGCCATCGGCGGCAGCGCGCCGGCGGCGTCCGGGGTCCACAGGGGCTGGACGGTCGGACCGGTCGACAGGAGCGCGGTCTCCTGCTGGCTGGTCTGCGTCGCCATCGGCTGCAGCAG
>NZ_JAAGLY010000796.1 GCF_010548375.1 Streptomyces sp. SID13726 | reverse complement strand
GGGCTCGACGCCAAGGGCCTGCGGGAGATCCCGAACGTGGGCAGGTCGATCGCCGAGAAGGTCGTCGCCTACCTGAGCACCGGGCACGTTCCGGACATCGAGGCGCGGCGGGCCGCCGTCCCGGCGGGGGTGCGGGCCCTGACCGCGATCCCCGGACTCGGCCCCCGCAAGGCCCACGTCCTGTACGAGGAGCTGGGCGTCTCCTCCGTCGAACAGCTGGAGGAGGCCATCCGCGAGGAGCGGCTGCGCGACCTGAAGGGCTTCGGCGAGCAGAGCGAGCGGAACATCCTCCACGGCATCTCCGTACTCCGCAACGCCGACGGCCGGATCCTGCTCGGCGCCGCGACGGACGTCGCCGAGCAGATCGTCGCCGAGATGGAGCGGATCCCGGGCT
>NZ_JAAGLY010000795.1 GCF_010548375.1 Streptomyces sp. SID13726 | reverse complement strand
ACCTCTACGGCGACATGCTCGCGCTCGCCGAGGTCGGGACGCTCAACGGCGACGAGGCGACCGCGACGGAGTACCGCGACCGCGCCGCCGCGCTGCGCGAGGCCGTGGACACCTACCTCTGGGACGACGAGCGCGCGTTCTTCTACGACGTCGTGGACTGGGAGAACCCGGACCACGAGCGGCTGCGCGACCGGCTCGACGTCGGGTTCGTCCCGTGGAAGTTCGGCCTCGCCTCGCCCGAGCACGCCGTCGCCCTCGACCAGCTCCTCGACCCGCAGGGGTTCGCGGCGCCGTACGGCCCGACGGTGACCGAGCGTCGCTCGCCCGACTTCTGGCGCTCGGCCGACCAGGGCTGCTGCAAGTGGGACGGGCCGTCGTGGCCGTTCTCGACCTC
>NZ_JAAGLY010000794.1 GCF_010548375.1 Streptomyces sp. SID13726 | reverse complement strand
GCTTCTCGTCGGCCTGCTCGACGGCGTCGCGCGCCCCACGCTCGACTACGCGCTCCAGGCGGGGCGGACCCCGACGCTCGCGCGCTGGCTCGGGAGCGGGAGCCACCACCTCACGACGTGGTGGGCGCGCGTGCCCGCGACGACGCCCGCCTCGACGATCGGCCTCCTGCACGGCTCGACCGAGCACGTGCCCGCGTTCCGCTGGTGGTCGCGCGCGCTCGGCCGGCTCGTCGTGACCAACCGCCCCGCCGACGCGGCGGCGGTCGAGGCGCGCACGAGCGACGGTTCCGGGCTGCTCGCGGGGGGCGGCGTCGCCGTCTCGACCATGTTCTCGGGCGACGCCGCGACGAGCCTGCTCGTGATGAGCCGTGCGCGCGAGGGCCTCGGGCCGGGG
>NZ_JAAGLY010000793.1 GCF_010548375.1 Streptomyces sp. SID13726 | reverse complement strand
CCAGCCGAGCGGCGCGGGCCGCCCCGTCGGGGATGTCGGTGAGGTGGCGCGCGGCGGGCGGTCTTGGTGAGGGCGATGTGGTGGCCACGGCGGATGCTCCGTTGTCAGTCGGCGGGATGGCGGATGACGGGCAGGACGAGGTGGGAGGGGTGGTCGGCGTCGTGGTGGATGAGGTCGCGGCCAGCCTTGTGGCCGTAGTAGTGGTGGAACAGGCCGTCGGCGACCGGCGAGTCGCCGTTGGCGATCTCCAGGCGGATTCGGCTGCCTTTGGGGAAGACGTACGAGGTCGGCCAGACCTCGATCTCGTAGCGGACGACAGTTCCCGGCTCGATCGGCTGGGGCGGCTGGGTGCGGTGGGATGCCTTCAGCCAGCCGCGGGTGACCATGACGGAGG
>NZ_JAAGLY010000792.1 GCF_010548375.1 Streptomyces sp. SID13726 | reverse complement strand
GGACGAACAGGTGGAACGACCACCGGGTGTAGAGCTCGATCTTGGCCGCACTGCTGCGGTTCCTCCACCACCCCGTCAGCTTCGACACGGTCCCAGCCCCCCGGTGAGTAAACGCATACGACAAAGGCCCTGATCGATGATCAGGGCCTTTGCACGCTGAGCGGACGACGCGACTCGAACGCGCGACATCCACCTTGGCAAGGTGGTGCTCTACCAACTGAGCTACGTCCGCATGCTGCCTCGGCATGAATGCCGCTGCGATGCGTGCATCACTCTACCCGATCCACCGGAGTGGTCGGTAAAGCGTTGCAGAGCGGGTGACAGGGATCGCACACTGCGCCTTCCCCCTGGAAGGGGGATGTTCTGCTACTGAACTACACCCGTACGACCTTCG
>NZ_JAAGLY010000791.1 GCF_010548375.1 Streptomyces sp. SID13726 | reverse complement strand
GCACGTGTACAAGTTCAACAAGGACGGCGCCGCTCTTGACCTGCTCGAGGGTGTCCACCTCGGCGGCGGGTCGCGCGGGACCGGGGGCAGCGCCAGCGCTGCCGCCGCCCCGCTCGTCCCGGACCTGGCCAGCGGGCCGTGGGTCACCGGCACCTCCCTGCCCACGACGAGCGCTGCCACGCACGGCACGCCCGTCTGACCGGTCCTCCGGACCAGCAAGAGGTTTCGATCATGGCCACTTCCGTACCCTCCCCTACCCAGATCCAGGCCGGATTCCCTGCCGGCACCGTGCTCGGCTACCCCCGCATCGGGCGCCGCCGCGAGCTCAAGAAGGCCGTCGAGGCGTTCTGGGCCGGGCGCACGAGCGCCGACGAGCTCGAGACCACGGCCCGCG
>NZ_JAAGLY010000790.1 GCF_010548375.1 Streptomyces sp. SID13726 | reverse complement strand
AGGCGGCTGAACCCGTAGGCCGCCATGGAGCCGGTGATCATCTGGAGCAGGGTCGCGACGACCGCGACCCCGAACGAGTTCGCGATGATCCGCCAGATCGGCATGGACGCCATGAGGGTTCGGTACGCGTCGAGCGTCGGGTCCTCGACGATCAGCGACGGGCCACCCGACAGGGAGCCGCTGGGCGTGATCGACGTGATGACGGTCCACAGGAACGGAAACAGCATGAGGACCGCGCCGACGACGACGGACAGGTAGAGGCCGACCCGGCCGAGGACCTGGCGCGCGTTGCGCCGGGGCTGACGTGGCCTCGCGGGAGCCGGTGAGGTGGGACTCGTGACGGCGGTCGGGACGAGGGTCTCAGGCATGGTTCACCCACCTGCGCTGACCGCGC
>NZ_JAAGLY010000078.1 GCF_010548375.1 Streptomyces sp. SID13726 | reverse complement strand
CATCACGTGGATCGGGCTGCAGAACCAGCTCGGGCCGTCGCGCACGTTCCCGCTCGCGATCGTCCTGTCGCTGCTGCTCACCCAGCTCCTCGCGCGGGGCATGACGTCACCGCTGCGCGAGATGACCGCGGCGGCGCGCGCGATGGCCGACGGCGACTACACGCGGCGGGTACGGGCGACGAGCCGCGACGAGGTGGGCCAGCTCGCGGTCGCGTTCAACGTCATGGCGGAGGACCTCGCGACGAGCGACCAGGTGCGCCGCGAGCTCATCGCGAACGTGTCGCACGAGCTGCGGACGCCGATCGCGGCGCTCCAGGCGCAGCTCGAGAACGTCGTCGACGGCGTCACGCAGCCGACGCCCGCGACCATGGAGATGGCGCTGGCCCAGACGGAGCGCCTCACGCGCCTCGTCTCCTACCTCCTGGACCTGTCGCGCATCGAGGCCGGCGCGGCGGCCCTCAACATCACCGAGATCGACGTCGGCGACTTCCTCGAGGAGAACGCCGAGGCGGTGTCGATGGTGGAGGCCGGGAAGCAGCTGCGGTACGTCGTGGACGTCACGCCGCCCGACCTCGTGCTCGAGGCGGACCGCGAGCGCCTGCACCAGGTCGTGACGAACCTCCTCCAGAACGCGATCCGGCAGTCACCGCAGGGGGGCGAGATCCGGCTCGAGGCGTACCCGGTGGACGACGACGTCGTGCTCGAGATCGTGGACGAGGGCCCGGGGATCGCGAAGGAGGACCGCGAGCGCATCTTCGAGCGCTTCGCCCGGGCCAGCGCGACGGGCACGCACACGACGACCGGTGGCTCGACGGGTGGG
>NZ_JAAGLY010000789.1 GCF_010548375.1 Streptomyces sp. SID13726 | reverse complement strand
CGAGTCCGGGGCAGTGGTGGGGCGGGGGCCGGTGCCCAGGGGGCGTCGTTCGATCATCCCGTCAGTGTGGTGCCTCGGCTTCCCTCGTTCGGAACGGATGTCCCCAATCTGAAGTGGGGACATCGATGCCTTGATCGGTGGTGGGAGCGCCGGTTGAGTGTGAAGAGGCTGATGACTTCGTGGCTCGTCCCCCCATAACTCTCCTGTCTGGCTGTCCGGCTACGGCACCAGGGGTTGCGGGGCTTGGTGCTCCGCACCGCAACCTGCGGATCGTCCGCTGACCACAACGGGAGGGAACCCCTCATGCCCACCACCGACCAGCAGGCCCAGCACCAGCCGGCCCCGCAGCAGCCCGCGCCCGGCACCGATCCCGTGGTGCTCTTGCTCGTGGGGA
>NZ_JAAGLY010000788.1 GCF_010548375.1 Streptomyces sp. SID13726 | reverse complement strand
TCCGCGTCCCGCAGCCGCTCACCGGCCGCGTCGGACCGGACGCCCCGGCCCGCGTACTCCAGCCGCGGGACCCCGCCGGCCGTGTCCACGACCCGGACCACGTCACCGACTGCGTACCGGTACAGCCCGCCGACGTGGCTGAAGATCACGTGGTAGTCCCGGCCGGCCTCGAGCTCGTGCGGCAGCAGGGTGGCGCGGTCCGGGGCGAGATCCTGTTCGGCGGGCACGAACTCGTACACCGAGGCCGACGCGACGAGGCTGCCCGCCGACGCGTGCCGGTCCAGCGCCACGCCGACCGGCCCCTCCGAGGCGGCCACCGGGGCCGGCAGCACCGTGACCTCGGAGCCGAACTCCTCCCGGAGGGCGGGCAGGTAGAGCGAGGCCACGCCGGTCGT
>NZ_JAAGLY010000787.1 GCF_010548375.1 Streptomyces sp. SID13726 | reverse complement strand
CCGATTCTTCGGGTGAGCCGGAAAATGTCCCCGGGGTCGGAGATCACCCTTCCGGGGCGTGCCGCCCGTTCCGACGCCGTGGCGGCGATCCAAGGAGAACCAGAGCACGCCGTCATCCGATGATCTCGGTCGCGGCGGGCCGAGACGGGGAAGGGCCGTGCCTCATGACGTATTACACCTCCGGGGTAATAGCCGAGCTCAAGAGCCGCAATCTGCTCCCGGACGCGTACGAGACGGTGTTCGCGAGCGGTTCCCTGATCAGAGGCTGGGGCAACCCCACCAGCGACCTCGACGTCCACGTCGTCACCCGCGACCTGTGGACCAGCACGATCGACGAGACCAACCACGTGGCGCTCGAACCGAACACGCTCCAGTACGAGGGCACGTTCGTCTAC
>NZ_JAAGLY010000786.1 GCF_010548375.1 Streptomyces sp. SID13726 | reverse complement strand
CGGCCGGTAACCGGACGCCACCGGTGTCGTACGGCCGCCCTCCCGGGCGGAGAGCACGTACACCCGCGCGCTGAAGCGGCGCTTGGGCACGACGCTCCCGGGAGCGGCGACCACCTGCCCGCGCCGTACGCCGTCGCGCGGCACCCCGCGCAGCAGCAGCGCGACGTTGTCCCCGGCCTCGGCGGACTCCATCGGCTTGCCGAAGGTCTCCAGGCCGGTCACCACGGTCTCGACGGGCTCGCCGTCGCCTCCGAGTACGCTCACGCGGTCGCCCGTGCGGACGCTCCCGCGCTCGACGGCGCCGGTCACGACGGTGCCCCGCCCGGTGATGGTCAGCACGTTCTCGACGGGCAGGAGGAACGGCGCGTCCGTGTACCGCACCGGCATCGGCACGT
>NZ_JAAGLY010000785.1 GCF_010548375.1 Streptomyces sp. SID13726 | reverse complement strand
GGGGTGGTGGGCGGCGGGGTCGCCGAGGGGCGGCGCCTGGGCCTCGACGTCGTGCTGTCCGTGGAGCTGGACCCCGACGACTGCGGCGCGTGGGTCCGGCACGCACTGACCCGGGGCACCGACGGGCTCGTGAGCGTCGTCGCGGTCCCCGACGCCGAGGCGCGCGCGACGCTCGCCGCCGCCGGGGTCCCGCTCGTCGTCGTCGACCCGCGACGACGCCCGCCCGAGGACGTGCTCAGCGTGGGCGCCGCGAACTTCCAGGGGGCGCTCGAGGCGACCGCGCACCTGCTGGCGCTCGGGCACCGGCGCATCGCGACGATCACCGGCGTCCCGGAGCAGGACAACCGGGTCGCGCGGCTCGCCGGCGGCGCCCGCGGTGTTCTGGAGGCCGCCGC
>NZ_JAAGLY010000784.1 GCF_010548375.1 Streptomyces sp. SID13726 | reverse complement strand
GATCCAGACCGCCACGCTGCCCGACTCGCTGAAGAGCCGTGACGTCCTCGGCCGCGGCCGCACGGGCTCCGGCAAGACGCTCGCGTTCTCGCTGCCGACCGTCTCGCGCCTGTCGTGGGCCAAGTCGTCGCGCCAGCCGCGTCGCCCCCGCGCGCTCGTGCTGTGCCCGACGCGCGAGCTCGCCAACCAGATCAACGCCACGATGGAGCCGGTCGCCAAGGCGCTCGGCCTCGTGACGACGACGATCTTCGGCGGCGTCGCGCAGTCGCGCCAGGTCGCCGCGCTCGACAAGGGCGTGGACATCGTCATCGCGTGCCCTGGCCGCCTCGAGGACCTCCTCAACCAGCGCCTGCTCACGCTCGACGCCATCGAGATCGCCGTCCTCGACGAGGCCG
>NZ_JAAGLY010000783.1 GCF_010548375.1 Streptomyces sp. SID13726 | reverse complement strand
GCGCGCACACCGACCCCGTCGCGGCCGCCCGCGAGCTCGCCGAGCGGCAGCCCGACGAGGCCGGGCACGCCTCCTACGGCCGGCTGCGGTACCTCAACCCGCAGACCGCGCCGCTGCTGACCGCCCGCCCGCAGGTGCTGTTCAACTACCTCGGCCGGGGCAGCGAGTCCCGGGCGCTGCACATCACCGGCGGCGACCAGGGCAGCCCGTACGCCGTGGAGGTCAACGCCTGGACCGACGCGGCCACCGGCAGCCTCCACGCCACCTTCACCCTCGCCGAAGAGATCCCCGACGAGATCACCGGGCACTGGCTGGACGCCCTGGAGGCCATCGCGGAGGCCGCCACCACGGCCGAGCGGACGGCACCGTTCACCCCGCCCCCGCGCGGCCTGTTC
>NZ_JAAGLY010000782.1 GCF_010548375.1 Streptomyces sp. SID13726 | reverse complement strand
GTAGGTGTGGATGTGCTCGGGGGCCCGCTCGAGCTCGGCGAAGGGGGCGATGGCCCGCCGCGCCGCCCCGGCGAGCTCGTGGTCGACCTCGAGAAGCAGTGTCTTGTCGCTCTGGACGATGAGAGGCCCGTTCACAAACGTCCCTTTCCTGCGGGGGTGGCCGACCGGGCGCGGTCGGCCAAACCTCCAGTCTGCCGCATCCGCCCAGTGGGGGGACAGCCATGGCCGCGCGGCCGCGTACGAGCCGCCGCGCGGCCGCCGCCCACCGCACGAAGAGAACGCACCCCTCACGGTCCAGGTGAGCACGGCAAGGGGCCCGGCACTTGGTGTGCCGGGCCCCTGTGCCGTGGTGCGGGTGATCAGACGCTCGTCGCGCGGCGGCGGCGGGCGCCGAA
>NZ_JAAGLY010000781.1 GCF_010548375.1 Streptomyces sp. SID13726 | reverse complement strand
GCCGCTGATGGCGACGATGCGTGCACCGGCGCGTGGCCGGTGGCCGCCTCCCACGGGTACCGCAGACGGCACGGCGTGCCCCGGGGCGGCCGGGTTCCCCGCGGCCCCGGCCGCACCGGTCCGCGTACGCATGCCGCGGCCGCCCTCAACGGCGGCCGCGGGCCGCGTCACTTCGGCGATGCGGACGGCGCCGCGACCTGGCAGCCCTTCTGGCTGTTCATCGCCTTTTCCAGGCCGCCGGCCTTGAGCGTGCTGAGCGCGTTCTTGCCGCCCTTGGTGGCCTTTTCGAGTCCGCCGGCCACGTCCTTGAGGCCCTCGGCGAACTTCGTCTGGTCCTTCGGGTCCAGGGCGTCCATCTTCGTCTTCAGGTCGTCGTAGCCCATGGACGACTCCTC
>NZ_JAAGLY010000780.1 GCF_010548375.1 Streptomyces sp. SID13726 | reverse complement strand
CGTGGCGGTCATCGTGCCCTCCTCGTGTTCAGGCCGGTCAGGGCCCGCTGGAACAGCCGAGGCGTCAGCTGCACCGAATGGGACTTCTTCTTGCCCTCGAACAGCGGCACCCCGCGGCCCTTGACCGTCTGCGCCAGCACCACGGTCGGCCGCCCGGCGTTGTCCGGCAGGGCCGCGAACGCCTCCCGCAGCGCGCCCAGGTCGTGGCCGTCCACCTCCGCCACCGCCCAGCCGAAGCTGTTCCAGCGGTCGCCCAGCGGCTCCAGGCTCACGCACTCCTCGGTCGAGCCGGAGATCTGCAGCCCGTTGCGGTCGACGACCGCGACCAGGTTGTCGAGGCCGTGGTGGCCCGCGTTCATCGCGGCCTCCCACACCGAGCCCTCCTGGAGCTCGCCG
>NZ_JAAGLY010000077.1 GCF_010548375.1 Streptomyces sp. SID13726 | reverse complement strand
CTGCGCGTACGCGTGGACGTGACCGTAGAAGGCCAGGCCCACGGGCGCCCCGGCGGGCTGCTGCGCGGGCGTCGTCGTGCTCATCAGGCGGCCACCTCTCCGGTCCGCAGCAGCGCGGACACGGTGCCCGCGAACGTCTGCCACTCCTTGCGGTGCAGGTCGAGCATCGCCCGCCCCTGCGCATTGATCCCGTAGTACTTGCGGTGCGGGCCGGCGTCGGACGGCACGACGTACGTCGTCAGCGCCCCGCTCGCGTACAGGCGCCGCAGCGTCCCGTACACCGACGCGTCGCCGACGTCGTCCAGCCCCGCCGCGCGCAGGCGTCGCACGACGTCGTACCCGTACCCGTCCTCGGCCTCGACCGCCGCGAGGACCGCGGCGTCGAGCACCCCCTTGAGCAGCTGCGTGGTGTCCATCCGACCCTCCGTCGGGCGTGGCCCTGGTCCGTCCCGGCACTCGGCCCGCCGGTCGTGGCGGGCTCACGCGATGCACACTACCGCGCGATGCGCAGTACCACGCACACCGACACTCCGATGTCGGTCGGGGAGACGCCGAATCCGGGGTCGCTCCCCACCCCAGAGCGTGGGTGGGGAGCGACCCCGGGTTCGACGGGTCGATCCGGCCACCCTAGGGCGTCTCCCGGGCCGCCGGGGTGGGGGCCGGTTCCTCTGCCGCGGCGTTCGCCGGGCTCGTCGCGAGGACGACGCAGCCGCCCACCGCGGCGACCGTCGCGAGCACCGCGGGGACGGCCCAACCCGACCGCACGACGTCGCCCAGCACCGCGAGCCCGACGATCCCGGGCACGAGCACCTCGAGGACGGAC
>NZ_JAAGLY010000779.1 GCF_010548375.1 Streptomyces sp. SID13726 | reverse complement strand
GAGCAGGGCGTGGAGCAGCATCGGGCTGCCGGCGCCCGCCCGTACGCACTCGGCCGTCCAGTGGGGTCCGGCTGCCGGGAAGGCGGCCCGGACGAGCTCGGTGGCGGCCGTGTCGCCGAGCGGCTCGATCGTGTGGGTCCGGACGAGCGACGGAGGCAGGGACTGGGCGAGGCCGGGGGGCCGGGCATCGATGTCGTACTGACTGCGTTCGCTCACCACGATCAGCACCGGTAATCGGTCGATGCGGCGGACCGCTTCCCGCAGCCAGCTGCGTGACGCGGCATCGGCGAGGTGGACGTCGTCGACCGCGAGCAGGAGCGGTCCCTCGGCCGCACGGGCACGCAGCAGCCGCCACTGCCGGGCCGCGCTCCCCCGGTCGTCGCCGTCGGATGCGAG
>NZ_JAAGLY010000778.1 GCF_010548375.1 Streptomyces sp. SID13726 | reverse complement strand
AGCCGCTGCGCCCCCTCCTGGACGAGCACCGGGTGCTGTACGTCAGCAGCGCCAACCGCACCGGCCGGCCGCCCGCCGCCGACACCGCCGAAGCGCTGGCCGTGTTCCCCGCCGGCGTCCCCGTACTGCGGTCGCCCCACGCCCTCGACGAGCCGGCGGTCGGCCCGCCCCGGCGGGCGACGACCACCGTGGCGATGCACCCGGACGGCAGCCTGACGCTGCACCGCCACGGCGCCCAGGACCAGGCCCACCCGTACCCGGCCGACTACCTCGAGCATCTGCGTGCGCGGTACGCCGTCCCCGGCGGGCCCGGGGGTCCCCTTCCGTGAGTGCGCCCGCGCCCATGAGGAGCCGCCCGCGCAGCGCACCTGCCGATCCTGGTGTGCCGCCCGCACG
>NZ_JAAGLY010000777.1 GCF_010548375.1 Streptomyces sp. SID13726 | reverse complement strand
CCGGCGGTCCGCCGGGGACCGGCGCCCGGCCCGCGCTCTCGACGACGAGGGAGAAGCACGCATGGATTTGTTCAGCGGTACGACGGCCAGACGGGCGGTGGCGGCGGCGGTCGCGCTGCCCCTCGCCGGAGGGGCGACGCTCGTGGCCGCGGGGCCGGCGGCCGCCGACGAGGAGGACTACAAGATCCTCGTCGTCGGCAAGACGCTCGGGTTCCGGCACTCGCACATCGACGACACGACGCGCGCGCTGATCGAGCTCGGTGAGGACAACGGTTTCACGGTCGACGTGTGGGACCCGCCGAACGACTCCGCCGGCTGGTGGGGGAACGGCTCGCCGGGCCAGCCCGACCTCACGATGGACTCGACGCCGTTCACGAGCGCCGAGGACCTGTCGCA
>NZ_JAAGLY010000776.1 GCF_010548375.1 Streptomyces sp. SID13726 | reverse complement strand
TCGCGGTGACGCATCCCGACAACGCCGCGTCCCAGGCGGTGTGCCGGCGGATCGGCATGACCCACCGCGGCACGACCGACGCGTACTACGGCACGACGTGCGAGCTGTTCGACGTGACGACCCCCTGACGGGGTCGCCCGCCGGTCACGGGACCTGCGTGAGGCGCCGGACCGCGCCGAGGACGTCGACGTCGTCGTGCGGCTCGGTGTCCAGCGCGCGGTGGATGGTCATGCCCTCGATGAACGCGTCGAGCACACGGCACGTCGCGGGGTCGAAGTGGCGGCCGAGCGCGTCGCGGCTGCGGCGCATCCAGTCGTTCGTGAGCGTCCGGTAGGCCGGGTCGCGCGCCGCGAGCGTGTAGAGCTCGTGCGACAGGACGAGGTCGCGCTGGGTCGC
>NZ_JAAGLY010000775.1 GCF_010548375.1 Streptomyces sp. SID13726 | reverse complement strand
GGCATCAGCCGGGAGAACGTCGCGGAGTTCGAGGCGGCGCGGCGTGCGCTCGCCGCCGGCGAGGACCTCGCGCTCGAGGACGGCGCGAGCGAGTACGCGCCCCAGATCATCCACTCGCTCGTCACCGGGACGCCGCGCGAGGTGCACGTCAACGTCCCCAACCACGGGCTGATCGACAACCTGCCCCAGGGCGCGGTCGTCGAGGTCCCGGCGGCGGTCGACGGCGACGGCCTGCGCCCCGTGCCGATGGGCTCGCTCCCGGCCCAGTGCGCGGCGCTCAACCAGCCGTACGTCTCGGTCGGCGCGCTCACCGTGGAGGCGGCGCGCACCGGCGACCCTCGGCTCGTGCGCCAGGCCGTGCTCATGGACCCGAACGCGTCCTCGACCCTCACCCCC
>NZ_JAAGLY010000774.1 GCF_010548375.1 Streptomyces sp. SID13726 | reverse complement strand
AAGGCGCAGGAGAAGAAGGAGCCGAAGGCGCCCGCCGTCGTCCACGGCCTGCGGGACTTCACCGCGGACGGGTTCTTCACGCCGCCCGAGGGCGTGACCTCGGTGCACGTCCAGGCCTGGGGAGCCGGTGGCGGCGGAGGCGGCGGGGGCGGCGGTGCGAGCGCACCGCTGGCGGGCAACGGAGGCCAGGGCGGTGGCGGCGGCGCCGGCGGGTTCACCTGGTGCGTCCTCAAGGTGAAGCCCGGCCAGAGCTACACGGTGGCCGTGGGCTCCGGCGGCGCGGCCGGCACCCTCGGCCCCGGTGCGCCCGCCGGCGGCAACGACGGACTGCCGGGCGGCACCGGTGGGACCGGCAGCCCGACGACGTTCTCCTCCGCGGCCGGAATCCAGCTCAGC
>NZ_JAAGLY010000773.1 GCF_010548375.1 Streptomyces sp. SID13726 | reverse complement strand
GGGCCGTCACGGCGCGACGCCCAAGGAGGGGTCGATCGAGCTCGAGGCGGGCTACCGCGCGCTGCGCATCGACCACTTCGACGGCGAGTTCGACCAGCGGCTCAAGCTCGAGTGGCGCCCGCCGGGCGCGTCGGGCTACGTCGTCGTGCCGAACTCGGTGCTGAGCACCGACGCCGACGTCACGCGCGTCACCTCGCCGGGCCGCAAGGAGTGCGAGGGCGTCACCGAGGCGCCGGGCGACGGCCTGCCGCTCACCGAGGTGCACCCCGACTACACGCTCACCGACCTGCGCCCCGAGGGGTTCCAGCCCCAGGTGACGGGCATGGACTGGCTGCCCGACGGCCGTCTGGCCATCTCCACGTGGGGCGGCGACCGGCTCACGCAGCTCGTCGGGGT
>NZ_JAAGLY010000772.1 GCF_010548375.1 Streptomyces sp. SID13726 | reverse complement strand
GACGTCATCGCCACCGCCACCGCCACCAGCACCGCCGACCCGCTGCGCGTCTACGAAGCCAGATCCCGCCTCGTCACCGACAACCTGCCCGACTGACACCCGCACGCCAGACGTGCGACCGCCGTCGAGAACCCCGCCCCTACCGGGCGGCTTGCGGCCGGACTCGGGACGCCGTCGCGCACCGCAGGACAGCATCCCCGACACCGTCGCGCCGGTCCACCTCGCCTACACACCGAGTCACCGCGCGTCGAACCACCCGCGAGATCGACCCGAACGGCCGAGATCGACCCTCAGAAGGCCGATCTCGCGACGTGCGGGTCGATCTCGCGGAGGGTCAGGAGGCCGCGATCCAGAGGGTGGCGGCGCCGACGGCGTGGCGGGAGGCGCGGTCGACCT
>NZ_JAAGLY010000771.1 GCF_010548375.1 Streptomyces sp. SID13726 | reverse complement strand
CACCGGGTCGAGCACCCCGACGACCGTGAACGGCTCACCCCCGACGAGCACCTGCACGTCCGGGTCGGCGTGCCCGATCCCGAGGAGCCGGGCCGTGGTCGCGCCGAGGACGACCGCCGGGTACCGGGCCGTCGCGGCGTTCAGCCAGGTCCCCGACGCGACCGTCGCGCCGAGCGCGGGCGGCAGGTCGAGGTCCGCGGCGTAGGTCGCGATGCCGCCCGTCTCGACCTCGGGCACGAGGTCGCTGCGGTACACCGCCGCGTCGACCGCGCCCACGGACGACACGTCCGTCACCGGCCCGATGCGGGCGATCATGGCCGGGGCCTCGTCGGGCAGGGCGGCGGTGCCGCCGAAGAGGTCGGTGCCGGGTTCGACGCGCAGCAGGTCGGTGCCCAG
>NZ_JAAGLY010000770.1 GCF_010548375.1 Streptomyces sp. SID13726 | reverse complement strand
CCGCCGAGGCCCTCGCCGAGGGGCGGGCCGAGGTCGCGGAGCGGCTGCGCACCCTCCAGGTCGAGGGCGTGCTCGTCGAGGGGTCGGACGACGTGGTGCAGCGGTTCGTCGAGCTCCTGGGGAGGCAGAAGCGTGCCCGTCGATGAGCTCGTCGACCCCGTGGGCTACTCGGGGTGGTGGACCGTCCTGGGGATCGTGGCGATCCTCGCGGCGGCCGCCGTCGTGTTCCTCGTGATCTGGCTGACGCGCGCGAGCGCGGCGGAGAAGGCCGTGCCGCCCGCCGCGCCCCTGCTCCCCACCGGCCCCTACGACCCGTACGCGGCCCTCCGCGCCGAGTACGAGCGACGCCTCGACGCCGTCGCGGAGCGGTTCCGCGCGGGCGAGCTCGACGAGCGCG
>NZ_JAAGLY010000076.1 GCF_010548375.1 Streptomyces sp. SID13726 | reverse complement strand
CGACATGTCGGCGATCGCCGGGCTCATCGGGGGCGGGGGCCTGGGCGACTTCGCCCTCCGGTTCGGCTACCAGCGCTACAACTGGGGCGTCGTCATCGTCACGGTGCTCATCATGATCGCGATCGTGCAGCTCGCCCAGCTCCTGGGCAACTGGCTGGCCCGCAAGGCGCTGCACCGCTGACCCCCCGCCGAGATCGACCCGTACGTCCCCAGATCGACCTCCTGAGGGTCGATCTCGGACGTACGGGTCGATCTCGCGGCGCTCCGCGTGGACGACGGCGGAGCGGCCTCGTGCCTGTGGGACGCGGCGTCTAGAGTGACGGGGGTGAGCACCGCCCTGTACCGCCGCTACCGGCCCGAGACCTTCGCCGAGGTGATCGGTCAGGACCACGTGACCGCGCCGCTCATGCAGGCGCTGCGCAGCGGCCGGGTGAACCACGCCTACCTCTTCTCCGGCCCCCGCGGCTGCGGCAAGACGACGAGCGCGCGCATCCTCGCGCGCACGCTCAACTGCGCGCAGAACACCCCGGACAACCCGCTCGACACCCCGTGCGGCGTCTGCCCCTCGTGCGTCGAGCTCGCGCGCGGCGGCCCGGGCAGCCTCGACGTCGTCGAGATCGACGCGGCGTCGCACAACGGCGTCGACGACGCCCGCGAGCTCCGCGAGCGCGCCGCGTTCGCCCCGGCGCGCGACCGGTACAAGATCTTCATCCTCGACGAGGCGCACATGGTGACGCCGCAGGGCTTCAACGCGTTGCTCAAGCTCGTCGAGGAGCCGCCCGAGCACGTGAAGTTCGTCTTCGCGACGACGGAGCCCGACAAGGTC
>NZ_JAAGLY010000769.1 GCF_010548375.1 Streptomyces sp. SID13726 | reverse complement strand
GCTCGCCCGACGGAGAACTGCGGCCGAGCGCCCTGGGCGAGATGCGCTTCGTGGTCACCCATATGGCTGTCGACGAGAAGACGAAGATCTACGACGACGAGCAGGTGCGTGCCGGCAAGGGCCGTAAGGCTTCCTCTCAGCTGGCCTGGGCGCTGCAGTCTCAGGACTGCCCGGCGATCATGCGCGAGTTCTACGGCCACAACAGCGGGGCCGAGTCGAGCCTGCGCGAGTACCTCCTGGTATCCGGCCTGGACATGGACGCTGACGGCACGCTGCGCGTGATCGGCCAGGCTGAGGCGCTCACCGAGCGTCCCGAGCGTCGGTTCATCCCGATGCCCGACTTGCTGCGCACGCAGCCGCGCAAGGGGAGCCAGCTCCCGGGACTGAATACCATGGC
>NZ_JAAGLY010000768.1 GCF_010548375.1 Streptomyces sp. SID13726 | reverse complement strand
ACGCGCGGGTCGACACGTCCTCCGGGACGTCGCGCGTGAGGCGGGCGACCGCCCACGTGCCGACGCTCGCGACGCCGACCGCGACGAGCGGGGCGAGCAGCGCGGGGATGAGCACCTTCGCGGCGACGCCGCTCCAGATGACGCCCTGGGTCCCGACGGCCGCGAGCACCGAGCCCACGACGCCGCCGATCAGCGCGTGCGACGAGCTCGACGGGATGCCGAGCAGCCAGGTCAGCAGGTTCCAGGTGATGCCGCCCACGAGCCCCGCGAGGACGACCTCGAGGGTGATGACGTTCGCGTCGACCAGGCCCTTCGCGATGGTCGCCGCGACGGCCAGGGAGAGGAACGCCCCGACCATGTTGAGGACGGCGGAGAGGGCGACGGCGGTCTTGGGCTT
>NZ_JAAGLY010000767.1 GCF_010548375.1 Streptomyces sp. SID13726 | reverse complement strand
GAGTCGTTCACCTGGATCTCGTGGCCGCAGTTCACGGCGATCCACGAGAGGTTGCCGGTCTCGTTGCCGTTGAACGTCGTCGGGCACCCGTCGACGGGCCCGGAGAGGTCCGGGAACCGGACCTGGACGCCGCTGTTGGCGCGCGCGTCGCCGGGCGCGTCGTCGCGGAACTGCACGACGAGCGAGAAGTCGCCGTACTGCCGGACCGGGTACCAGAGGGTGCCGAAGCCGCCGCCCGCGCCCGCCCGGGAGCGGATCGTGCCGTCGTCGAGCAGGTCGAACCCGCCGTCGCCCGCGTACTCCCAGGCGTCGAACGACTCGGCGGTGCCGTCGAAGATCACGTCGTACCCCTCGTCGGGCACCGCGGCCACGGCCGTCGCGGCCTTGGGCGCCGTGG
>NZ_JAAGLY010000766.1 GCF_010548375.1 Streptomyces sp. SID13726 | reverse complement strand
GGGGACGGCGTCTCCGGGCTCCAGGTCTCCAACGTCGACTTCAACATGGTGTCCGGCGGGGGCGGTGGCGGAGCAGGCGGGGCCGTCGGGATCCGCTTCGACCGCATTCCGGCGGACGCCACCGTCCTCGTCAACGTCCTCGGCGCCGACCGCACCATCAGCACCTACAGCGGCGCCATCGACGACGCCCACAGTCCCTGGAACGCGCTGCGGACCAGGCTGCTGTGGAACTTCCCGGACGCGACGACCCTTCACCTCCAGGGCAGCGGCCAGTTCCAGGGCGCCGTCCTCGTCGGCGAGCAGGCCTCGCGGACCACGGTCACCCTGCCCGGCATGAACGGCCGCTTCTTCACCACCGGCACGCTCACGCACACCAGCGTCGAGGGCCTCGGCGGCG
>NZ_JAAGLY010000765.1 GCF_010548375.1 Streptomyces sp. SID13726 | reverse complement strand
CCACTCGGCGCTGTCCGGGTAGGCGTCGATGATCGCCTGGAGGCTGGCGTTGGGACGCGGGTCGGATTCGCCGAGCGCGCCGAGCACCTTCTTGACGTACGCGTCCTGCGCGCCGCCGAGCGGGCGGAGCTCGGTGACGTCCATGCCGCCCTCGGTGAGGGTTCCGGTCTTGTCGAGGCAGACCACGTCGACGCGGGCGAGGCCCTCGATGGCCGGCAGCTCCTGCACCAGGCACTGTTTGCGGCCGAGCCGGATGACGCCGATCGCGAAGGCGACGGAGGTCAGCAGGACGAGCCCCTCGGGGATCATCGGGACGATGCCGCCGACGGTGCGGGCGATGGCGTCCTTGAGGTTGTTGTCCTTGACGACGAGCTGGCTGATGATCAGGCCGATCGAG
>NZ_JAAGLY010000764.1 GCF_010548375.1 Streptomyces sp. SID13726 | reverse complement strand
AGCGGTGCCGCGCACGATCCTGTTGCCGTGGGCGTGGAGAACCCCCAGCTCGTCACGACCGCGGTGCGGATCGTCGAGACGATGAAGGGGAAGTTCGCGCCGATCATCGGGGTGTCACAGCGGGTTGAGCCTGATGGCGCGCCCGGCTCCTTCAAGGTGGACACCTCGAACCGCGAGGTGCTGATGGAGCCTGGGCAGCAGTACGTGGTCGCGATCGGCCCCGGCGACCTGGAGGCACACCCGGGCACAACGGCGTTCTCCACCCTGATCCAGCCCGTCCAGCGGGGCGTGTCAGGCGAGGCTGCCTACTGGCGGGACGTGATCGCGAAGGCGCCACCGAGCCCGGTGTGCGATGACACAGTTACCCAATAGCCTCATTTCCGGGGGCCGCGTGCGA
>NZ_JAAGLY010000763.1 GCF_010548375.1 Streptomyces sp. SID13726 | reverse complement strand
CCCCCGGCGTGAGCCCCCTCGCCTCCTGGGCCCGGCGCCATCCGCACGCCGCCGACGGGGTCCGGCTCACCCTCTCCCTGGTCCTACTCGCCCTCGTCACCTTCGAGGGAGTCGTCCTCGCCCGCCAGCCCAGCCTCCCGCACGCCGCCGTGTGGATCTCCGGCATCCTCGTCTGCCTCAGCGCGGCACCCTGGCCCGCCGTCCCCCTCCTTGCCCGCGCCTGGTTCGCCGCCGCCGTCACCTGGACCGTCACCCTCCTGCTGATCTTCGGCAACCACCCCCTCGTCGTCTGGGGCGGCGGCGAGGCCATCGCCCTCCTCGTCCTGCTCAGCCAGGTCCTGCTCCGCGCCCCCGCCCGCACCGCCGCCGTCCGCGGCCCGCTCCTCGGACTCGGCTGC
>NZ_JAAGLY010000762.1 GCF_010548375.1 Streptomyces sp. SID13726 | reverse complement strand
AGGCGATCCGGCGCGACTTCGTCGTGAACGTGTCGCACGAGCTGAAGACGCCGGTCGGGGCGCTCGCGCTGCTCGCCGAGACGGTGCAGGACGCCGCCGACGACCCGGTGGCGGTGCGACGGTTCTCCGCACGCATGCAGTCGGAGGCGACGCGTCTGTCCGCGCTCGTGCAGGAGATCATCGAGCTCTCGCGGCTCCAGGTCGCGGGCGCGCTCCAGGAGGTCACGGTCGTCCCGGTGCGGGGCGTCGTCGAGGAGGCGGTGGACCGCGCGCGCACGACGGCGCAGGGCAAGGGCATCACGCTCACGACCGGGGGAGAGCTCGACGCCGCGGTGTACGGCGACCACAACCTGCTCGTCACCGCGGTGCGCAACCTCCTCGACAGCGCGGTCGCCTAC
>NZ_JAAGLY010000761.1 GCF_010548375.1 Streptomyces sp. SID13726 | reverse complement strand
GGCGTCGTTCTTCGGGCGGCTCGCGCGCGACCTGCACGCCTCGGAGCGCCAGGTGGTCGCCGACCTCTCCGGGGAGCAGGCGCGCGCCGTGGCCGACGCGCCCGGCGCGGTGCTCAAGATCAGCCACGAGGAGATGGTCGACGGCGGGTTCGCCGACGACGACACCGAGGCGGCCCTGCTCGCCGCCGCGCGCGGCATGGTCGACGCCGGGCCGCGCGCGGTCGTCGTGTCGCGCGCGCACGACCCCTCGCTGCTCGTGACGCGCGAGCACACGTACACCGTGCGCACGCCGCGCATCACGACCGTCGACCACCGCGGCGCGGGCGACTCCATGACGGCGGGCATCGCCGTCGGGCTGGGCCGCGGCCTCGAGCTCCCGGACGCCGTGCGCCTCTGTG
>NZ_JAAGLY010000760.1 GCF_010548375.1 Streptomyces sp. SID13726 | reverse complement strand
TCCATCGACAGCCGGACCAGGTGTCTGCCGGGGAAGGCGAGGCCGTCGCCGTGGGGTACGGCGTGCCGCCACAGATCGCGCCGGTGCCCCTGGAGCGCGGCCGCGTCGTCGGCGCCGTGGCCGGCGGCGGTCAGGAAGTACAGCAGTCCGGCGCGGCCGTCGAGCAGACCGGGGAAGACGGTGAACTGGCCGCGTGCCGCCAGCCGGATCGAGGCGAGGGCCTCGCCGAGTCCCGTACCGGTGCGGTGCTTCAGGAAGGCCGCCAGGGCGAGTCCGATGCCCGTGGACCCGGTGCCGAGGTAGAGCACGGACCGCCAGCCGTCGTCGACCTGCAGGGAGCCGTCGACATCCGCGCACTGCGCGAGGTCGTGGCGCAGCGCTCTCTCGGCGAGGTCGAG
>NZ_JAAGLY010000075.1 GCF_010548375.1 Streptomyces sp. SID13726 | reverse complement strand
TCGACGCCGTCGGCGCGCACACCCTGCAGTTCCGCGCGACCGACACGGCGGGCAACACGTCCGAGGCCCAGACCGCGGAGTTCACCGTCGTCGAGGGCGACGTCGAGGAGGACACGACCGCACCGACCGTCGAGCCCATGGTCATGGGCCAGCAGGACGAGAACGGTGCGTACATCGGCACGGCGGCGTTCATGCTCCACGCCTCGGACGAGGGGTCGGGCGTCGCGTCGGTCGAGTACCAGGTCGACGGCGGCGCGTGGCTGCCCTACACGACGACGGTGCCCTTCACCGACCTCGGTGAGCACACCGTCTCCTTCCGTGCGACCGACGTCGCGGGCAACGTGTCCGAGGTCGGCTCGGTGACCTTCACGGTCGTCGAGGACGGCGAGCAGGACACGACCGCCCCGACCGTGACCGCGGAGGTCACGGGGGAGCAGGACGACAACGGCGCGTTCGTCGGGTCCGCCACGGCGACCCTCACCGCGACGGACGACGCGTCCGGCGTGGAGAGCGTCGAGTACGACCTCGACGGCGCCGGCTGGGCCCCGTACACCGAGCCGCTCGTCGTCGACGAGCCCGGCGAGCACACGCTCGTCTACCGGGCGACCGACGCCGCGGGCAACGTGTCCGAGGAGTCCGTCACGGAGTTCGTCGTCGTCGCCGACGCCGGCGAGGACACGACGGCCCCGGTCGTCGAGACGCAGCTCAGCGGCGCGCAGGACGAGGACGGCGCCTACGTCGGCTCCGCGTCCGTGCAGCTCACCGCGACCGACGACGGCTCCGGCGTCGCGTCCGTGGAGTACGACCTGGACGGTGCGGGCTGGACCGAGT
>NZ_JAAGLY010000759.1 GCF_010548375.1 Streptomyces sp. SID13726 | reverse complement strand
GCGCTGAGCACCCTCACGTTCCCCGCGTCGGTGCTGCCCGAGGGCATGACGTCACCGTCGCTCGCCGTCGACGGCGACGTCACCACGGCGTGGGTCCCCGGACCGGACGGCCGCATGGTCACCGACCTGGGCACGCCGCGCGAGATCGGCACCGTCGTCGCCGCGTGGGAGCGCGGCGGGGCGCCGGAGTCGGTCGTGTCCGTGAGCGACGACGGCCTGACGTTCACCGACGTCGGCACCCTCGGCGCGGGCGACGTGCACGGCACGCTCGCCGTCGACCGCACGGCGCGGTACGTCGCGCTGAGCACGGCGTGGGCCGACGGCGACCCGGGCCTCACGGCCCTGCGGGTGCTCGCGACCGGCGCGGCCGACCCGGCGTCGCCGCCGGCGGTCGCCGT
>NZ_JAAGLY010000758.1 GCF_010548375.1 Streptomyces sp. SID13726 | reverse complement strand
TGGCCGTCGCGCCGATCGCCGCGACGCTGGTCACCCTGCCGGCGCTGCTGCGCGCCGTGGAGCCCGGCGAGGAGATCGCCTGGCGGGAACTGACCGCCGGACTCGGCCTGTTGATCTGCTCGACCCTGCTGTCCCAGGTCGTCGTCAACGCCGCGGTGATGAGCACCAAGCTGCTCGCCCCCACCGACAGCGTGCTGATCGCGGCGCTGCTCAACGCCCTGGTCCTGGCCCGGGTGCCGCTGTTCGTCTTCGGCTCGCTGCAGGCCTCGCTGCTCGGCGGACTGACCGCCGCCTACACGGCAGGCGACCGGGCGGCGTTCTCCGCGATGCTGCGCCGGATCGGCGTGGTCGTCGGGGCGCTCGGCCTGCTCGGGGGAGTGCCCGCGACCGTGCTCGGC
>NZ_JAAGLY010000757.1 GCF_010548375.1 Streptomyces sp. SID13726 | reverse complement strand
CGCCGGCGGCCACGGCGAGGGCCGCGCCCAGAATGGAGAGCGTGAGGCCTGCGGAGCGCAGCGTGGAGCTGCCGGGGGCTGCGTGAGCTGCGTGACGTGCCATGGGGATCCCACCTGAGGTCGTAGTCGCGTGCGCACGCAGCGTAGTTGAGGTGTGATCCTGGATACCAACCGGGCACCGGAGGCATCCCCTGCGCGGGGGAATGGTTCACACTGGTGTCCCGTGAGCTCCTCCTCTCCTTTGCCTACGCGTGTCGTCCTGTTGACCGGACCCTCGGGCTCCGGCAAGTCCCGGCTGGCCGCCCGTTCGGGGCTGCCCGTGCTGCGCCTGGACGACTTCTACAAGGAGGGCGACGACCCGACCCTCCCGCTGGTCGAGGGCAGTTCCGACATCGACT
>NZ_JAAGLY010000756.1 GCF_010548375.1 Streptomyces sp. SID13726 | reverse complement strand
TGGCGCAGCCACGGCAACGAGCAGTGGGAGTTCGACGGCAACGGGCTGATGCGCCGCCGCGAGGCCAGCATCAACGACATCCCGATCGCCGCCGAGGACCGCCGCCTCGGCTGACAGGTGTGCCGTCCCGCGCCCCGCGGTATGTGTCTGCGCGATCGCTCACCCCCCTGTGAGGAGACGCGGCATGACGGGACGGGCTCGCGTGAACGGCGTGGACCTCTACTACGAGGTCGTGGGCGAGGGCGAACCCCTGGTCCTCGTCCACGGCTCGTGGGTCGACCACGAGACCTGGCAGCGCGTCGTACCCCGCCTCGCGCGGTCGTTCCGCGTGCTGGTCTACGACCGCCGGGGCCACAGCCGCAGCGAGCGCCCGCCGGGCCAGGGCCGCCGGCGCCAGGA
>NZ_JAAGLY010000755.1 GCF_010548375.1 Streptomyces sp. SID13726 | reverse complement strand
CGCGCGCGGGGCACCCGGTCCCGCCTGCGGGCGCGTGGGCGCGACGAGAGCGGCGGCGTACAGCTCCGCGGGCGTCGCACCGGCGAGCTGCGCCGCCGTCGTCGACCCGGCTGACGTCCCGACGGTCAGGTCGGCCGTCGTGGACACGTCCAGCCCGGCGTCGGCCAGACCGGCGACGACGCCGATCAGCCACGCGTTGCCGGTGGACCCGCCGCCCCCGAGCACGAGGGCGCGCTCGCCAGTCGTCGGGACCGGATCGGATGCCAGGAGATCAGGTACCGGGAGACCGGCGGCCGAGGTGCCCGGTGCAGAAGAAGGTGTGGTGGTGCGCATGGGAGTCGCCTCTCGCGATGGTGCGGCGAGCGCTCCCGACGACGACTACGGCCGTCGCGCGATCGT
>NZ_JAAGLY010000754.1 GCF_010548375.1 Streptomyces sp. SID13726 | reverse complement strand
GAGACCGCCGCGTACCCGCCGGGCCGGGCCTTCGCCGAGATGTACGTACCGCGCTTCGGCCCGCGCTGGAACAAGCCGGTCCTTGAGGGCACGGGCACGGAGCTGCTGAAGAAGGGCCTGGGCCACTACGCCGGCACGGCCCGGCTCGGCGGCACCGGGAACTTCGCGGTGGCCGGCCACCGGCGCACGTACGGGGACCCCTTCAAGGACATCCCCAAGCTGCGCCCCGGCGACCTGGTGATCCTCAAGGACGCCGCCGGCTGGTACACGTACACCGTCCGCAGCGAACCGCTGCGCACCGTGCCCACCGACATCGCGGTGGACGACCCGGTGCCGCGCCGGTCCACCTTCCCCGCGCCTGGGCGGTACCTGACGCTCACGACCTGCGATCCGGAGTGGG
>NZ_JAAGLY010000753.1 GCF_010548375.1 Streptomyces sp. SID13726 | reverse complement strand
GCGAATCCGGCACGGAATCGGGCCAGCGCGGACCCGACCTGGGACCAGAGGGCGCGGGCGTGGACGGTCAGCCGGTGTCGCAGGTGGTGCTGCGTGGAGTCGGGCGGGTTCTTGGGCACGACCCCATCGAAGCGGCCCGGACCGACGTCCGCCATGATCTTCGATCATGTGGGGAAACGGGCAGGTCAACAGCGTGATGCGGGCAGTACCGGTCGAGCTTGCCGCTGACGTGCGGGCATTGCTGGAACAGCGGGCCGCGTCCACGAAGGCGGCGGTGCGTGACGCGATGCGGGCCAGGGTCGTACTGGCCGCGTCGGACGGGATGTCCAACGCGGAGATCGCCCACGACCTGTCCGTGACGATCAACACTGTCCGCAAGTGGCGGGGCCGCTACGCCGAG
>NZ_JAAGLY010000752.1 GCF_010548375.1 Streptomyces sp. SID13726 | reverse complement strand
CCGGGGTGAGCCAGTGTCCGTCGCGGGCCAGGGTGGTGGGGGGGGCCTCCAGGAGGCGCCCCAGCCATTCGTAGCGGGCGGCCGCCCGGACGACCACGTTGTTGACCGCCAGCAGTACGGCTGCCCCGAAGGCCGCCCCGAGGACCGAGTTGTCCGGGCCGATCACGGCGTTCTGCACCACGTTGGCCAGCAGCAGCATGACCACCAGGTCGAACGTGTTGAGTTGTGCGAGCTGGCGCTTGCCGACGATGCGGAGCAGCAGGAGGATCAGTACGTAGACCCCGATGGTGCGGAGCGCCTTCTCCGGATAGGGGATCTCGCTGTGCAGGAACGGCGTGAGGGCGTCTTGGGCGGCTTGCACCCCGTCCACGCTGGCACATCCGCCGCGGCCGGTGTCAGC
>NZ_JAAGLY010000751.1 GCF_010548375.1 Streptomyces sp. SID13726 | reverse complement strand
ACCCGGGCCAGCTCGCGGCTGCGCTCCTCCAGCGCGTGCAGCCGCCGCTGGCGGACCCGTTCCCGCTCCAGCAGCACCCAGTCGTCGTACCAGCCGGGCAGCCGGTCGAGCGCGTCGGTGCGCCATTTCAGCGCCGACAGGTCCTGGGCGGTGGCGGTGCCGCCGATGAGGCGCCCGGCCCAGCCGTACAGCACGTACAGGTCCACCACGGTGTGCTCGCGCATGGCGAGCGCGAACTTGTCGGAGTCCAGCAGATCGATGCCGGCGGCCTTGAGCCGCCACAGTGCGGACCGCAGGTTCCCCGCCGCCCGCAGGTCGTCGCCGGACGGCCACAGCGTCCCGGCGGCGTGCCGGCGCTCGACCCGGCCGCCGTTGAGCGCGACGAACGCGAGGAGGCGCT
>NZ_JAAGLY010000750.1 GCF_010548375.1 Streptomyces sp. SID13726 | reverse complement strand
GCTCCGCCGGAGAAGTCCGCGCCCTCGTAGGCCATGTACAGCGTGCCCGTCTTCGGGTCGACGGCCGGGCTGGGCAGGGTGGATCCGGCGCGCAGCGCTTTGGCGGGGTCGTTCGGGTCTACCTCCGGTACCGAGGTGTCCTTGGCCACGGTGACCGGGGCGCTCCAGGTCTCTCCGGCGTCGGTCGAGGTGACCATCGCGTAGTGGGCTTCGACGACGGTGCTCAGGTCGTCGGCGTAGGTGATCCGGTCGAAGAAGTCGTAGAGGGTGCCGGTGTGCCGGTCGACGACGATCTGATGGCCGATGGTCTGGGTGTTGGGCACGGCTGCGGTGTCGACGAACGGCCGGGCCCTGCGCCAGGTGCGGCCGCCGTCGCGGGTGAGGGAGATGTATCCGGGAC
>NZ_JAAGLY010000074.1 GCF_010548375.1 Streptomyces sp. SID13726 | reverse complement strand
GTCGATCCGCGTCAGGAAGCGGGTGCGCTGTTCCTCCTTGGACAGGTTCAGGAAGATCTTCACCACCTTGAACCCGTTGTCCGTGAGATAGCGCTCCCAGCGGTTGATCTCCCGGTAGCGCCGGTCCCAGATGTCCTCGCCGAGCACGTGCTCGGCGCGACGCCGGGCGAGGGCGACGCGGAGCTGCCGACGACGCTCGGCTGAGCACGCGGTGACGCGCTCCCGATCACGAGGTTGCTGTCGATATCGGCTCGATGACGACAGCAACCTCGTGCTCGACGCGGACGGCGTCAGACAGGCAGGGGCTCAGGGGGTCGTGGTCCCCAGCGAGTAGGCGCCCGAGCCTGCGTAGGCGTGCACGACGAACCGGTAGTAGCCCGCCGCGCCGTTGTACGTCAGGGACTCGTTGGCCCCCGGCGACGTGGACTGCGCGACCGTCACCCACGAGTACCCGTTCCACTGCTGCAGGTACAGGTCGTAGTCGCTCCCGGCCGGACCCGTGACGCAGCCGCGGTGGGAGCCCGCGGTCGCGGCCGTGTAGTACGACCCGTTCGGCTGCACGGCCGTCGCCCCGGCGGAGAGCGTGCCGGTGTACGTCCGGGCGTAGCCGGTGCATCCGGTCGGGGGCTCGGGGTCGCCGCCCCCGCCGTCGCTCGTGACGAGCGTGAGCCCGTACGCGGAGAGGATCTCCCCGACGGGCTGGAAGTACGTCGTGCCGCCGGAGCTGCAGTTGCCGGACCCGCCCGACGTGACGCCCTGCGCCTGGTTGCCCGCGAGCAACGAGCCGCCGGAGTCGCCCGGCTCGGCGCACACGTTCGTGCGGATGAGGCCGGT
>NZ_JAAGLY010000749.1 GCF_010548375.1 Streptomyces sp. SID13726 | reverse complement strand
GCCCGCCGACGCCGCATCCGACGACCACCTGCTGACCGCGCTGCTCGCGCTGTCCGACGTCATGGGGACCGGCCACCACGCGGCACTCGGCGCGGGGGTCCACAAGGGCTCCACGGTCGCCGTCGTCGGCGACGGCGCGGTCGGCCTGTGCGGGGTCCTCGCGGCCAAGCGCCTGGGCGCCGACCGGATCATCGCACTGGGCCGGCACGCCGTCCGTACGGACATCGCCAAGCTCTTCGGTGCCACCGACGTGGTCGCCGAGCGCGGCGAGGCCGCCGAGGCGGCCGTGCGCGAACTCACCGGCGGCCAGGGCGCCCACTCGGTCATCGAGGCGGTCGGCACCGAGCAGTCCATGCGCACCGCCGTGAACATCGCCCGCGACGGCGGTGACATCGGCTAC
>NZ_JAAGLY010000748.1 GCF_010548375.1 Streptomyces sp. SID13726 | reverse complement strand
TGATGCCGACCCCGCCCGCGATCCCGAGCACCTTGGGCCGGGTCCGCCGGGCGGCGGTGAGCGCCCCGAACGGCCCGGTGGCGATGACCCTGGTCCCGGGGCGCAGCCGGCGGATACGGCGGGAGTGCCCGCCGAGCGCCTTCACGGTGATCCGCAGGGCGTGGCCCTGGACCGGCGCGGACAGCGAGAACGGCAGGGCGGTGTGCCACAGCCGGCGCTGCAGGAACCGCCAGCGCAGGAACTGGCCCGGCTCCGCCCGCAGTTCCGCCAGGTGCTGCCCGTACACGACGACGGAGACCACCCCGGGCCCCTCGACCCGCACCTCGGCGACCCGCAGCGCGTGGCGCAGGGCCTGCCGTACGGGGACCACGGCCCGGTACCAGACCAGCAGGACGGCTCC
>NZ_JAAGLY010000747.1 GCF_010548375.1 Streptomyces sp. SID13726 | reverse complement strand
GCCGCATCTGCCGGACCAGCGGGTGGGCGTCCATGAAGGGGGCGACCCGCGTACCGGAATGCGGAGTGCCGAGGGTGACGAGCGTGCGGACGCGGGCCTCGCCGCCGAGGCGCTGGACGTAGTACCGCCCGACCAGCCCGCCCAGACTGTGCCCGACCAGGTCCACCCGCTCCTGCCCGGTGCGCTCGCACAGTTCCTCGACGCGACGGGCGAGGTGGCGGGCGGTCACCCGCAGGTCGAGCGTGAAGGGGGAGTAGTTGTACGCCTCCACGTGCCGCCGCCCGCCGGCGGCGAGGGTGCGGCGCAGCAGGACGAAGACGGACCGGTTGTCGGTGAACCCGTGCAGCAGTAGTACGGGCGGCCGGCCGAGGTCCTTTCCGCCTGTCGAGGCGGGCTTCTC
>NZ_JAAGLY010000746.1 GCF_010548375.1 Streptomyces sp. SID13726 | reverse complement strand
ACCGGCGGCCGTCGACGGTCGCCGTGCCCGACGTGGGCCGCTCGAGCCCGACCACGACGCGCATCGTCGTCGACTTCCCCGCCCCGTTCGGGCCGAGGAAGCCCGTCACGGTGCCCGGACGTGCCGTGAACGTCAGCCCGTCCACCGCCGTCGTCGGCCCGTAGCGCTTGGTGAGCCCCTCCACCTGGATCATGCGTCCTCCCGTCGTCACCGGCGCCCGGTCCTCGGGCACCGCCGTCGTCGACGCTACGGACGGGCGCGGGGTCGTCGGCTCCCGCCGTCGGCCGAGATCGCCGGAGGAGCGACCTCCTCCTCGGGGAGGAGGAGGTCGTGCCCGTGTGGGAGGCGGTCGCCGGGACGCTCTAGACTGGCCGCATGCTTCCGGCGTGAGAGCGCCGGC
>NZ_JAAGLY010000745.1 GCF_010548375.1 Streptomyces sp. SID13726 | reverse complement strand
GCCCGGCGCGGCCGCGTACGGGATCCGCGACGCCGCGAAGAAGGCCGGCGTCGACGTCAAGGAGCTGTCCGAGGACGTCAAGGACACCGCGAAGACGCCGAAGGACGAGACGGGCAAGAAGGCCGACGAGGACAAGGACAAGCCGGACGAGGCGAAGGACGCGGACGGGAAGCAACCCTTCCCCTGCCCGACGTACGACGCCAAGGCGCTGGCCGACGCCGAGCTGGAGCCGGGCATCCCGCTCCTGCCGGACGAGCCCTGGTACCTCGACAGCTCGCTCCTGACCCTCTACGGCCTGGACTACCACGGCATCGTCGAGGTGAAGACGGCGGGCGGCAAGACGAAGAAGGTCCTGAAGTTCACGGCGGACTCGCTGGACATCAAGGACCTCTACCAGACG
>NZ_JAAGLY010000744.1 GCF_010548375.1 Streptomyces sp. SID13726 | reverse complement strand
CCTGCTCGCCGTCGACCGTCACCGGGTACACGGGCACGGGACGCGTCGCGGGCAGCGCGATCGGCATGCCGGTCCGCACGTCGAACTGCGAGCCGTGCAGCCAGCACTCGACGAAGCAGCCCTCGACCTCGCCGTCCGACAGGGACACCGCCCCGTGGGAGCAGATGTCCGAGATCGCGTGCCAGCCGCCGTCGCCGTCACGGATGACCGCGACCTCGACGACGCGCCCGTCCTCGGCCGGGAGCTCGACGCGGAGCGCCTCCTCCGGGCCGAGGTCGGACGTCGTGCAGGCGGGCTGTGCGGTCACGCCGTCGCCTCGGCGAGCTCGGCGCTCCCGTCGATGATCGACATGGACTTGCTCAGCTCGCGCTCGATCGCCTCGAGCAGGCGCTCCTCGACC
>NZ_JAAGLY010000743.1 GCF_010548375.1 Streptomyces sp. SID13726 | reverse complement strand
CAACGCCCTCGGGCCCGGCCGCCTCGAGCTCCGCGGCCTCCTGCTGCGCCGCGAGCTCGGCGCGCTGCTGGGCGCGGTCGAGCTGCCAGACGCCCAGGCGCGCGCACACCGCGGCGGCGAGGAGGAACAGCACGAGCAGGCCGACCACGCGGGGCTGGCGGGCGACCGCCCAGAACGAACGGCGGGCGGTGGGCTCGGGCACGACCCCACGGTAGCCGGGCCTCCTGCGAGAACCCGCATCGCGGGCGTCGTACCGGGCGAACCTCACACCGGCGCGGTCCGACGCGGTGCCGGGAGCGACCGGGTCCCGGGACCTAGGACCTTTTCTGCGGTCCCGGACGGACGTCACACCTCCCGGGGCCGTCACGGACCGTGCAGGGCCCCGGTCGATGCGGTTGTA
>NZ_JAAGLY010000742.1 GCF_010548375.1 Streptomyces sp. SID13726 | reverse complement strand
CCCTTGACGCGGATGATCTCGAGCGCCTTCTCCGCGTCGCCGTCCGCCTCGTCGAGAGCCTTCTTGACGTCGAGCATGCCGGCGCCGGTGCGCTCGCGCAGCGCCTTGATGTCAGCGGCGGTGTAGTTCGCCATGGTGGTTCCTCACTCGTGGTTCGTCACGGGTTCTTCGTCACGGGTACGTGCTGGGGGCACCGTGGCGGTGCCCGGTGCGCCGGTGGGACGGCACGGGGTGCGCGGCGGTCGCCCGCCGCGCACCCCGGGACGTCACTTGGTCTCGTCGGCCTCGGCGTCGGCGACCACGGCCTCCGCGTCGGCGACGGCGGCGACCTCGGCAGCAGCCTCGGCCACGACCTCGGCGGCGGCGTCGCCCGGCTCCTCGGCGGCGACCTCGGCAGCAG
>NZ_JAAGLY010000741.1 GCF_010548375.1 Streptomyces sp. SID13726 | reverse complement strand
CCGTCTCGCTCCTGCGCGAGGGCTCGCTGCTCGCGGCGTACGACAACGTCTGCATCGGCGACCTCGGCACGACCGTCGGCTCGTGCGACGGCCAGGGCGTGTTCTTCGACCGGGCCCAGCTCGCGGCGAAGGGCTTCGTCCAGGGCGAGCGCGGCACGGTGCCCGGCACCGACCTCGCGTTCGACGTCCCGGCGATCCCCGCCGGCCAGCCGGACAACGCGACGGGCGACGGCCAGACCATCGAGCTCGAGGTCCCCGCGGACGCCGAGCAGCTCTCGGTGATCGGCACGGGCACGGAGAAGAACCAGCAGGCCCAGGGCGTGCTGACCTTCGACGACGGCTCGTCGCAGCCCATCGACCTGAGCTTCGGCGACTGGTCGGGTGCGGCGCGCAACCCGGTG
>NZ_JAAGLY010000740.1 GCF_010548375.1 Streptomyces sp. SID13726 | reverse complement strand
CCGAGCAGGAGCGCGCCGCGGACCCGCTCATCCGCCGGTACCTCGGCCAGCTCGGCGACCTCCTGCTCGCCAACCCGATCTTCAAGGGCCGCCTCGTCGGCGTCGGGCACCTCAGCCTCGCGGGCTGCATGGCGCTCGGCATCACCGGGCCGGTGCTGCGCTCGACCGGTCACCCGTACGACGTGCGCAAGTCCGACCCGTACTGCGGCTACGAGACGTACGACTTCGACGTCCCCACCGCGACCGGCGCCGACAGCTACGACCGCGTCGTGCTGCGGCTCGAGGAGTGCTACCAGTCGCTGCACATCGTGGCGCAGTGCCTCGAGCGCCTCGAGAAGACGGCCGGGCAGCCTGTCATGGTGGGCGACCGCAAGATCGCCTGGCCCGCGCAGCTCGCGATC
>NZ_JAAGLY010000073.1 GCF_010548375.1 Streptomyces sp. SID13726 | reverse complement strand
CGTCCGTAGGCGCCATCTCGGCCGTCCGGGCCGCGATCAGCGCCGCCCAGCCCTCCGGGAGCTCGGCGTGCTCCCCGACGGTATGCGCGGTCACCTCGGCGCGCTCGGCTAGGGCCTTGGCCTGCCCCCACCCGATCGGCAGCGCCGCCGGCCGTCCGCCCTCCGGGCCCGGGTAGCGGGCGACGAACCAGTTGGTGGCAGCCGCGTGGAAGTCGGTGACGACCTCCTCCCACTCATCCTTCGCCTCCCACGGCCGGACCGCCCAGGCGTGGACCACGAAGAGCGCAGCCACGTACCCGGGCAGGTCCTTCTCCGGCACCCAGGGCTGGGCGGGGACGATGACGTCCGCGCGCCCCGCGTACGTCTCCTCGGTGGCCTCGCGGTGCAGGGTGTGGAGGTGGTCCGCGAGGGCCTGGGCCAGCTCCCCGCGGTCGGCGGTGGCCGGCACGACGGCGGAGAGCAGGAACGGCACCACCTGCAGCCGGTCCGCGCTCGACGTGGCGGCGCGGGCGGGGTCGCCGCTCCGGCTGTCGAGAAGGTGAGCGGCGCGGGTGTACGGCAGGCCCGTCTCCGTCATCACCGCGCGCACGGCCTGAACACGGGCCCGGGAGTCCGTCGGCATGGGACAACTCCAGTCACGACGGCATGCCCCACGCGCACACCGCACGGTCTAGAGCGGTCGATGCCGGCTGCTGCGAGGAGTCGAAGACGTCTTGTCCGGCTACGGGACCGGGCGTGGGCCGGAGATCCCCTTCACGGAGTCAGGCGGTCGCGCGCCGCCAGGGCAGACCCTACCCGTATCCCAGCCGTCCGCGCCGTCGTTGGCCGGTTCCCA
>NZ_JAAGLY010000739.1 GCF_010548375.1 Streptomyces sp. SID13726 | reverse complement strand
GGCGGCCACCGTGAAGAAGGTCGGGGTCGGCGCGCGACCGGTCTCGATCTTGCGGAGGGTTTCGGCGGACAGCCCGGCGCTCGCCGCGACCTCGACCATGCTGCGACCGCCGCGGGCTTCGCGCAGCAGCGCGCCGAGCCGCTCGCCGCGCTCGCGCTCTTCGGGGGTGAGGGGGGTACGGACCATGGCCCCCACCCTACCCCCTCCCTCAATAACTATCCCGTTAAAGTTATACCGGTATAGTTATTGGCATGGTGGAACTGAAGACAGAAGAGTCGATCAACGCGATGCGCGCCCCGGGCCGGGTCGTCGCCCACGCCCTGGCCGCCGCCCGGGAGGCGGCGGCCGTCGGCGCGTCCCTGCTGGACCTGGACCGGGCGGCCCGTGCGGTACTGGCCGAG
>NZ_JAAGLY010000738.1 GCF_010548375.1 Streptomyces sp. SID13726 | reverse complement strand
GACCAGCGGGCCGCCCTTGTCCTTGCTGCGCACGGTCACCTCGGCGGTCCCGCCGTCCGCGAGCCCCGGGAAGGGCTGCTCCCCGGGCCCGTCGCCCAGGACGTGGGCGGCGCCGTCGACCCAGGCGTGCCACAGGGCCCGGTCGGCCCCGGAGCCGCGGACCCAGATCAGGCCGGACTTCTTGGTGGCCTCCTCGACGAGGGCCAGGTCGAGCGTGCTGAGAGTCATGCGCAACAGAGTAGGGGGTGGGACACCCCCTAGAGCCAGCCGTGGCGGCGCAGTGCGCGGTGGATCGTGAAGCAGGATCCGGCGATCGCGGCCATCACCATCGGGTAGCCGTAGCGCCAGTGGAGCTCGGGCATGTGCTCGAAGTTCATCCCGTAGACCCCGCAGACCATCGT
>NZ_JAAGLY010000737.1 GCF_010548375.1 Streptomyces sp. SID13726 | reverse complement strand
GATGATGCCGCTCAGGATCGCGCCGGGGACCGTGCGGGCCTACAGCATGAAGAGGGCGAGGAGGGTGATGCAGAAGATCAGGACGGGCCAGCCGGCGAGCTGGCCGACCGGGCCGAGCTGGACCGGAGGAGCGAACTCCCCGCCGTTGCCGACGAACCCGGCCTTCACGAGGCCGATCAGGGCGACGAACATGCCGATGCCCATGGTGATGGCGTGCTTGAGCGCGAGGGGGATCGCGTTCATGATCATCTCTCGGAGGCCGGTGACGACCAGGAGACAGATCACGACGCCGTACATCACGCACATGCCCATGGCCTGCGGCCAGGTCATCTGGGGTGCGACCTGCGAGGAAAGCACGCCGGAGACCGACAGTCCGGCGGCCAGGGCCAGCGGGACCTTGC
>NZ_JAAGLY010000736.1 GCF_010548375.1 Streptomyces sp. SID13726 | reverse complement strand
CGAAAATCCTTTCGACTTCTTCTTCGCCACGGCCGTCAGCCCGACAAGATCCAGCACCTCCGCGACCCGGCGCTCCGGGATGCGGTTCGACTGGGCAAGACAGAGAAGGTTGTTGTAAGCGCTGCGGCCGCCGTTCATGGCTTTCGCGTCCAGCAGCGCACCGATGTGCTTCAGCGGCTCCGGCAGTTCCCGGTAGTGCTTCCCGTCGATCCTGACCGTACCGCTGGTCGGGTTGTCGAGGTCGAGCATCATGCGCATGGTCGTGGACTTCCCGGCCCCGTTGGGGCCGAGGAAGCCGGTCACCACCCCCGGTCTGACCTGGAAGCTGAGGTGGTCCACGGCGGTCTTCGCGCCGAATCGTTTGGTAAGGCCCTCAAGCTCGATCATGCCGACCACGCTAG
>NZ_JAAGLY010000735.1 GCF_010548375.1 Streptomyces sp. SID13726 | reverse complement strand
GGCCCGCGCCCACTACTCGGTGGCGACGCTGTCCGGGGCCGCGTCCAGCCGGCGCCTGCCGAGCCTCGACGTGACGCTGTCGTACGTCCGGGCCTGCGGCGGCGACGCGCAGGAGTGGGAGCGGCGCTGGCACGACGTCGCCGTGCGGCTGTCGGCGCAGGCGCCCCGGCCCCGGGAGGATCCGGGGGAGGCGGGCGGGGCGGGGGCGCACGGGACTCCGTACGTCGGCCTGGCGGCCTTCCGCACCGAGGACGCGGGCCTGTTCTTCGGCCGGGAGCGACTGGTCGAGGACCTCCTCGCGGCCCTCGCCCGACAGCGCGTCGTGGCCCTCGTCGGAGCCTCCGGAGCCGGCAAGTCCTCCCTGCTGCACGCCGGACTGCTGCCCCGGCTGGGCGCGCAGG
>NZ_JAAGLY010000734.1 GCF_010548375.1 Streptomyces sp. SID13726 | reverse complement strand
CGAACCCGGGCAGCGGCACGTGCAGCGGAGCCGTCCACTCCGGCGGGATCGCCGCCTGGCCGTAGCGGGCCCCGGCCAGGGTGCCGGTGACCGCCGCCACCGTGTCCGTGTCCCCGCCGAGGTCCACGGCGGCCCGTACGGCCCCGGCGAAGCCGGTGGTCGTCCGCAGGGCCCACACCGCGGAGCCCAGACAGGGCCACACCGCCCCGTTGAACTCGGTGGCCAGCCCCGGATGCCAGTCGGGGCCCAGGACGAACGCGTACCGCTCGCGGTGGTCGGGGTGCACCGCGGCGAGCGCCTCGGGGAGCGCGGCCAGCGGATCGCCCCCGTCGAGCATCACCCGTACGAGCTCGTGCAGTACGGCCGTACCCTCCCAGGCCGCCCGGTCGCCGTGGGTCAGG
>NZ_JAAGLY010000733.1 GCF_010548375.1 Streptomyces sp. SID13726 | reverse complement strand
CTCATCGGCGAGCACCGCACGGAGTACGTGGAGACCACGCTCTCGGCGCCGCTCGGGATGCTGTCGTGCTGGGAGGCGCCGAGCGTGGAGATCGAACCCGCGCGTGGAGAAACGGTGCTGCTGTACACCGACGGGCTGCTGCGGCGGACCGGAGACTCCATGGACCGGGCCTACGCACGGCTGCACGCGGCCGCCGCGGGGGTCCCCCGGGCCATCCGGGACGATCCGGCGGCCATCTGCGACCACATCCTGCGGACGGTGCTGCCCGCGGACGATCCTGCGGTCGCCCCCGCCGGTTCCGCCCCCGCGGCGGCGGCTTCCGCCGCGTCCGCCACCATGGCCGCCCCGGAGGACGAAGTGGAGGACATCGTCCTGCTTGCTGCCCGTTTTGACTGATTCCT
>NZ_JAAGLY010000732.1 GCF_010548375.1 Streptomyces sp. SID13726 | reverse complement strand
CCTCGCCATGGGCTTCACCGGGCCGGAGACGGCGACCATCACGACCCAGTCCGGCGCGGACCTCACGGGCCGCGGCCTCGTGGCGCGCGGCGACGACTTCGCGTCGTCGCTGCCCGGGGTCTTCGTGGCCGGCGACGCGGGTCGTGGGCAGTCGCTGATCGTGTGGGCGATCGCCGAGGGTCGGGCGGCGGCGGCGTCCGTCGACGCCTACCTTCAGGGAGGGACCGAGCTGCCCGCGCCTGTGCGCGCGAACACCGTGTCCTTGCGCGCTTGACGTGCACCCCGGCGCCGGGTGTCCGGCGCCGGGACGATGAGCGGGGCATCCTAGGGAGGGGCACCCCTCGACGACCGGCTCCCGGCCGGTCGGAAGACTAGAGGCTGGAGATATGCGCAGAGCAAAG
>NZ_JAAGLY010000731.1 GCF_010548375.1 Streptomyces sp. SID13726 | reverse complement strand
CAGCGGAGGGCAGCCCCACCGGGTAAACAGCGCCACGGCCACGGCAAGCTGCTGCCGCAGCGCGTCCTCGGAGCAGGCGGATCCGAAGTCGGTGACCAACAGCCCGGGATCCACATCGGCGACCCGGACCAGCTCCGGAAGGATCCCGCCACCGAGGACGGCGGCCCGGGTCCCGGAGCCCATGGCGAGCACGGTGACGGGCCGGCGGGGCGCGGCGAGAGGAGAGGGGGCGGAGTCGGAGGCGGGGTGGGTCACTTGGCGGCTCCTGCCGTGAGATCCGAAGTCCCGATGGTCACAAACCCCGGCCGTGGCGCCGGTACCGACACGTGGCGCAACCGACCGGAGGGTGGCAACCCGGCGGGCGGCAACCGGCAGGTCCTCGCGGGGCGAATGGGCCCCGG
>NZ_JAAGLY010000730.1 GCF_010548375.1 Streptomyces sp. SID13726 | reverse complement strand
GACGCGGCGCATCGGGTTGATGGCGGCCCGCGGGTCCTGGAAGATCATGGCCGCGGTGCTCGTGCGCAGGACCCGCAGCTGGCCCGCGGTCATGGTGAGGACGTCGTCGCCGACGACCCGTACCGACCCCTGGGCCCGCGCACCCGCCGGCAGCAGGCCGAGCACGCTGCGCGAGGTGAGGGTCTTGCCGGAGCCGGACTCGCCGACCAGGGCCACCGTCTCCCGGGCGGCGACGGTGAGGTCGACCCCGTCGAGGACGGGCCGGGCGCCGTCCGGCAGCCGCAGTCGCAGCCCCCGGACGTCGAGGGTGTCCGGGGCATCCGGGGTGTCCGGGTCGGAGACCGTGTCGAGGGTGTTCATCGGTCCCTCCTGGCGACCTTGTCGCCCTCGCCTGCGCCGAC
>NZ_JAAGLY010000072.1 GCF_010548375.1 Streptomyces sp. SID13726 | reverse complement strand
CTCCGGCGACCCGCTGCCGGACGGGATCCTGCTGTGGACCCGCGTCACCCCGACCCCCGAGGCCGTTCCCGGCTCCGGCACCGGCCCGGCCACCCAGGTGACCTGGGAGGTCGCCGAGGACAAGGCCTTCACCCGGATCACGGCGAGCGGCTCCGTCACCGCGACCGCCGCCACCGACCACACGGTCAAGGCGGACGTCCGCGGTCTGCGGCCGCAGACCCCGTACTTCTACCGGTTCACCGCGGGCGCCGCCGTCTCCCCGGTCGGGCGCACCCTGACCGCCCCGGGCCACGACGCGAGCACCCCCGGGGTCCGCTTCGGCGTGGTGTCCTGCGCCAACTGGGAGTCCGGCTGGTTCTCGGCCTACCGCCACCTGGCCGCCCGCACCGACCTGCACGCGA
This sequence comes from Streptomyces sp. SID13726, assembly GCF_010548375.1. Lineage (GTDB taxonomy): Bacteria > Actinomycetota > Actinomycetes > Streptomycetales > Streptomycetaceae > Streptomyces. The sequence goes on along the minus strand of NZ_JAAGLY010000072.1, from coordinate 441 downwards.
TCCTGCACCTCGGCGACTACATATACGAGTACGCGAACGGGGCGTACCCCGAGGCGAAGTACGTCGTACGCGCGCCCGAGCCGAAGCACGAGATCCTCACCCTCGCCGACTACCGGACCCGGCACGGCGCGTACAAGACCGACGCCGACCTCCAGGCGCTGCACGCCGCGCACGCGATCGTCGCGATCTGGGACGACCACGAGTTCGCCAACGACGCCTGGTCGGGCGGCGCGGAGAACCACACCCCGGGCGCCGAGGGCGACTGGGCGGCCCGCGCGGCCGCGGCCAAGCAGGCCTACTTCGAGTGGATGCCCGTCCGCACCTCGACCGCCGGCACCGTCTACCGGCGGCTGCGCTTCGGCAACCTCGCCGACCTGCACCTGCTGGACCTGCGCACCTTCCGCTCCCAGCAGGTCAAGGTGGGCAGCGGCGCGGTCGACG
>NZ_JAAGLY010000729.1 GCF_010548375.1 Streptomyces sp. SID13726 | reverse complement strand
GTCCACCGCCTCCAGGTCGTCCGCCATCAGATTGATGGTGGAGGCCAGGTCGCCCAGCTCGTCGCGGCGGCCCGCCCCGCGCACCCGGCGCGTGTAGTCCCCGTGGGATATCGCCCGCGCCACCGTGGTCATGTCGTCCAGCGGCGCCGTCAGGCTGTGCGCCACGAACTGCGTGATCAGCATCGAGGCGATCACCGAGAACACGGTGATGAAGCGGACCTCCGTGGCGGTGCGCATCGCCACCATCAGCAGCCCCGTCGTGATGAAGACCGACACCACGACGAGCGTGCCGAGCTTCGTCTTGATCGAGAACGGCGAGAAGGGCCGCAGCACCCCGGGAGGCCGCTGCCCGGGCGACCGGTACCCGCTCACGGCTGCGCCGGGGGCTCCAGGGCGTACCCG
>NZ_JAAGLY010000728.1 GCF_010548375.1 Streptomyces sp. SID13726 | reverse complement strand
TCGACCGAACCAGGCCTCGTCGACCCGGTTGTTCTGCTCATTGCACAGCCATGACGGCGTGAAGACCTCGGCGCGGCCCTTGGTGCGATCCCACTGCTGCGCCTTGGACTTCTCGACACGCGGCTGGATGAGAAGGCGGTACTCGCCCGTTACCGATTCGACGGTGATCTCGCGGCTGGGCGCGTACTCGCCGCCGAGGTGTTCGTAATGGTCCGTCGCCCAGATGATGTTTCCAGCGGTTGAGCGGTCGAGTAGAAGGTCCGCCAGAAGACCTGCCGCACGCGCAGCAAGTGCCTCTTCGTTGACGTCGATGTCATGGATAACCGCGCGCGCGTCAGCGAGCGTAGCAAGCGGTAGGACGTTCGTCTCGAGGTCATGCCCCTCGGTGGTCAGTGCTGTCAT
>NZ_JAAGLY010000727.1 GCF_010548375.1 Streptomyces sp. SID13726 | reverse complement strand
GGGCGGTCAGGTTCCCGGGCCGGAAGGAGTTCGAGAGCGCCGCGTCGACCTTGTCCGGCTTGTAGACGTTGCCGTGGGCCATGCGGCGACGCAGGGCCTGCGGAGACATGTCGACCCGCTCGATCTGGTCGGCCCGCCGGGCCACCTCGTCCGGGACGGTCTCGCGCTGACGGACACCGGTGATCGTCTCGACCACGTCGCCCAGCGACTCCAGGTGCTGGATGTTGACCGTCGAGACGACGTCGATCCCCGCCTGGAGCAGTTCCTCGACGTCCTGCCAGCGCTTGACGTTGCGCGAGCCGGGCACATTGGTGTGCGCGAGTTCGTCGACGAGCGCGACCGCTGGATGCCGCGCGAGCACCGCGTCCACGTCCATCTCGGTGAACTCCGCGTCGCGGTACT
>NZ_JAAGLY010000726.1 GCF_010548375.1 Streptomyces sp. SID13726 | reverse complement strand
GGACTGTCAGCGATCGACCCGGCGCGCTGTATGTGTGCGCGGACCGGCCCACGGCCCTGGGCGTACTTCGGGGGTGTTGCGCCCCGGTTCGCTTCCGCCGGGTCGGCGGTGCGGCCGGGCACATCGGGCCGGGGGCGCGTTCGGGCCGGGGGCGCGTTCGGGCCGATTCCGGCAACGTCGGGCGTGCGCGGGCTGGCCGGCGGTAGGTTCCCACCATGACGCCGCTGCTTCCGGAGTTCAGGCGCCCGTCTCCCGGGCCTACGTCCAAGCCGCCGCCGGGCGGCCCGTCCACCGGGCCGCCGACCAGGCCGGACAAGAACCCGCCTTTCCCGCCGAACAACCCGCAGCAGCCGGGGCCGGGGAGCTGACCGTCCCATGTACGTGGACCTGCTCCCGTTCGCG
>NZ_JAAGLY010000725.1 GCF_010548375.1 Streptomyces sp. SID13726 | reverse complement strand
GGCGTGGATGCCGCCTGCGGAGGAGGCGATGGCGACGACGGCGAAGCACAGGACGATCGCGACCCACCAGACGGCGGGGGGTACGACGACGTCGGTGCTGTTCTCGATGCGGGCCGCCTGGATCCGGCCCGAGACGGCGGCCGCGAGGGCGACGTCGAGGGCGAGCGCGACCCAGAGCACGGGCGACCGGCGCTCCCGCGTGAGGAGGTAGAGCACCATCCCGCCGGCGAAGAGCGGGGCGTCGGGCGCGACGAGGGCGGTCGCGACGAGGTCTGAGCCCGTCCGTGTCGCGATCTCTCCCGCGACGGGCCACAGCACGACGAACGCGATCACCCGCGCCCGGGTGAGGCCGACGGCGACGAGCACGCCGACGAGGACGTAGAACCGCAGCTCCGACCAGAG
>NZ_JAAGLY010000724.1 GCF_010548375.1 Streptomyces sp. SID13726 | reverse complement strand
CGCGCGGTCGCTTCGACCTCCCGGGCACCCTGGGACTGGCCGCCACCCTCGTCGGACTGCTCATCGCCATCACCCGGGGTTCGGACTGGGGCTGGACCTCCCCGCGCACGCTCGGCCTGCTCGGCGCCTCCGTGGCCGTGGGCCTGCTGTGGGGCTGGTTCGAACTGCGCACCGTGTCGCCCATGGTCGACCTGCGGGTCTCCGCGCGGCCCGCCGTCCTGCTCACCAACGTGGCGGCCCTGCTCATCGGCTTCGCGTTCTACGCGAACTCCCTGGTCACCGGGCAGATGGTGCAGGAGCCCACCAGCACCGGGTACGGCCTCGGCGCGTCCATCGTGGTGAGCGGCCTGTGCCTGCTGCCCGGAGGCCTGGCCATGGTGGCCCTCTCCCCCGTCCCGGCCC
>NZ_JAAGLY010000723.1 GCF_010548375.1 Streptomyces sp. SID13726 | reverse complement strand
GATGGCGTCGTGATCGTCGCGGGGGCCGACGCCCGGGCGGGCCGCAACCACGGCCTGGCCATCACGCGGGTGCGGACCGAGGACGGCCGTGAACTGCCCGCGACGGAGTACTTCACGTCCATGGGGGGCTACCTCACCGCCCGCCCCTGACGCCGACGACACCGACCCGGACGGGCCGGCGTTCACCGCCGTGCGGATCGCGCGATCCGCACGGCGGTGAACGCCGGCCCGTCCGGGTCGGTGTCGTCGGCGTCAGGGGCGGGCGGTGAGGTAGCCCCCCATGGACGTGAAGTACTCCGTCGCGGGCAGTTCACGGCCGTCCTCGGTCCGCACCCGCGTGATGGCCAGGCCGTGGTTGCGGCCCGCCCGGGCGTCGGCCCCCGCGACGATCACGACGCCATC
>NZ_JAAGLY010000722.1 GCF_010548375.1 Streptomyces sp. SID13726 | reverse complement strand
CTGCAGAAGCCCGTCGTTGCGGCCGTACTCACCTGTGTGACCCCCCTGGTTGGCGAAGCGGGTGCATGCACCTCTGCCGTGGATTCGCCGTGGATTCGCGGATGCGCATGCTGCGCGGGCCACCCTACCGGGCGTATGAGTGACTGTCGGCAAGTAGGATCACCGTCGCGCAGGGGAGACCCCCTTCGCGCCCGGGACTTGGGGGCGCCGGTAGCGACGTCCCGTCCGTTTTCGAGGGATTGATGCTCCGGTGAGTCAGATCGTCGTCAAACGCCCGCCGCGGTCCCTGCCGCCCGAAGTCCCTTCGGACGAGCTGAGGCTGGAGGCTCCGCCGGAGCTTCCCCGCGGGCAGCAGGAGGGCATGCTGATGCAGCTCCTGCCGATGCTCGGCATGGGCTCGTC
>NZ_JAAGLY010000721.1 GCF_010548375.1 Streptomyces sp. SID13726 | reverse complement strand
CACGACGGTTTTCAAGACCGTTCCCTTAGGCCGCTCGGGCACCCCACCTGGCCGGTACAGAGTACCGGGCGGTGGGGGTGTGCGGGGGCTGGTCAGGCCGTTTGTGCCTGGTCGTACGCCGCCTTGACCTCATTGCCGAAGTACGGGCCGAACATCCGGTTCGGCAGGAAGACGTATCCGAAGCTGTTCACCGAGACCTGGGTGCCCAGTCCGGTCGCCTCGTTGAAGTCCTGGAACCAGGGGCCTCCGCTGGAGCCACCGGTCATGTTGCAGCCCAGCCCGTGGTCCTTGGTGAGCAGGAAGTCCTTGCTGCTGTTGCCGCTGCAGTAGACGAGCTTGGTGCCGTCGTACGGCGCCGCGGCGGGGAAGCCGAAGGAGTACATCTTCTTGTTGTAGCCCCCG
>NZ_JAAGLY010000720.1 GCF_010548375.1 Streptomyces sp. SID13726 | reverse complement strand
AAGAGCCTGGTGATGATGGGCACGGGGGTTCGAGTGTGGGTTTCTGGGGCTCATCAGGAATGAAGAGGGGGGCCCTCTGGAGAGTTTTTCGTTGCCACGAAACACCCCGGAGGACCCCGTGCCGCAGTTGTACCAACCCGCCGTGTCTGCCGACAACTTCACTGCTCACGCCTGCGCGTGTCTGCCCTGCCGGTACGGCAGCGTCCCGTCCGGCCCGGTCCACGTGGTGAGGACGAGCGCCGAGCGGCCCGGCCCCTCGGGCGCGAGCGGCCCGAACCAGAGGCCGGCCTCCACGACGTCGCCGTCGACCGAGACCCACTCGGTCTCGGCGTCCGCGGGCAGGCCGTCGTGCGGGATCCCGGGGCCGACCTTGATGCCGACAGCGGGGACCCGCTCGCGCAGC
>NZ_JAAGLY010000071.1 GCF_010548375.1 Streptomyces sp. SID13726 | reverse complement strand
TCGTCGACGACGGCGGCGTGACCGCGACCGCGGCCGAGCCGGCCGGCCTGTTCCACGCGCTGCAGACGCTGCGGCAGCTCGTCGAGGCGCCCGGCCCGGGCGACGAGCCCGCACGGGTGCCCCACGTCGTCGTGCACGACGCGCCCCGCTACCCCTGGCGCGGCCTGTCCGTGGACCTCGCGCGGACGTTCTTCGACCTCGACGCGCTGCGCGCCGTGATCGACGTCGCCGCGGCGTACAAGCTCAACGTGCTCCACCTGCACCTCACGGACGACCAGGGCTGGCGCATCGAGTCGCCGTCCCGGCCCGAGCTCGCCAAGCTCTCCTCCGGGAGCGACACGTCCGGCGGGAAGGGCGGCCACCTGTCGCTCGCGGACTTCCGGGCGCTGCAGGACCACGCGGCGGAGCGCTTCGTGCGCGTCGTGCCGGAGATCGACGTCCCGGGCCACATCAACGCGGCGACGCACGTCTACGGGGACCTCATGCCCGACGGCGTCGCGACCGACGCGTACTCCGGCATCGAGGTCGGCTTCTCGCGCCTCACGTTCGACCTGCCCGCCACCGAGCCGTTCCTGCGCGACGTGTTCACCGACCTCGCCCACGCGACGGACGGCGAGCACGTGCACCTGGGCGGCGACGAGGTGCTGAAGATGGAGCCCGCGGAGTACGCGCGGTTCGTCGAGCTGTGCGAGCGCGTGATCCTCGAGGCCGGCAAGAAGCCGGTCGCCTGGCAGGAGGCGGCCAAGGCCCCGCTGCGCCCGGGCACGATCGTGCAGTACTGGGACACGCACCCCATGGACCTCACGTACCTCGTCGACGCCGCGAAGGCCGGGGCGCGGGTCCTCCTGTCG
>NZ_JAAGLY010000719.1 GCF_010548375.1 Streptomyces sp. SID13726 | reverse complement strand
GAACAGGACATCGATGTCGCGGTTCGCTACGCGCGCCCCTGGCGCCGCGCAGCGCGCGCCGGGCTCTACGAGGGGCGGCACCCCGTCGGCGACCCCCGCAGTGAAGCCGGCACAGAATTCTGATCTCTCGATAGCGTCGCGGATCAGAGGGCCGGGGTGATGGATCTTGAAGGCCGGTGTGCTCCACAGCTCCCCTGTTGATCAGATCCCCGCCGGGGCCAGTTGCGGGTACAGGGTGGTGAGTCGTGCGGTCTCGTCGTCTCGGAAGGCCTGGATCTCCCTGGCGCGCCTGCTCATCGCGAACTCGCCGATGGGCATGCAGATGTCCATGCGCCGGATGCAGACGCCGATCATGTAGGGGCCGCCCTGTGCTCGGTACATGCGGATTCCGTAGTACCCCTCT
>NZ_JAAGLY010000718.1 GCF_010548375.1 Streptomyces sp. SID13726 | reverse complement strand
CGAGGCGCACACGAAGACGGAGAGGACCACCGTCCTCGGCGCGCAGCCGCGGGAGCTGGCCACCGCCGCGTTCACCTTCACCAAGTCCACCCCGGCCGGAGGCCTGACCGCCCCGATCGCCCTCGCCCGGGTCGACGAGACCCCGGGCTGCGACGCCGCCGACTACCCGGCCGGGGCCTTCACGGGGAAGATCGCCCTGGTCAAGCGGGGTGCCTGCACCTTCGTGGAGAAGCAGAAGGCCGCAGCGGCGGCCGGGGCCCTCGGTGTGATCGTCTACAACCACAGCGGCACCACCCCGGTCCGGGGCGGGTTCTCCTCGCCCGCCGAGGGGACCATCCCGAGCGCCGGGCTCAGCCTCGCCGACGGTGAGGCGCTGGCCGCGTCCGCCGCCGCCGGCGAGGTG
>NZ_JAAGLY010000717.1 GCF_010548375.1 Streptomyces sp. SID13726 | reverse complement strand
TTGAAGACCAGGTAGCCGGTCACCGCGGCGAGCGCGGTCGAACCGTCGGACTTCTTGGCGAAGCCGATCGCGATGCCCACGGCGAACAGCAGCGCCATGTTGTCGAGGATCGCGCCACCGCCGGCGGACATGTATCCGGCTATCTTGGTCAGGAATGTCGGCAGCGAGGGGTCGCCGAGCATGTCCTTGTCGCCGAGGCGGACGAGCAGCGCGGCGGCCGGGAGCACCGCAACGGGGAGCATGAGGCTCCGGCCGATGCGCTGCATGACGGCCATCACGCCCGCGCCCTTCTTCTTTTCCGCAGCGGTGGCTGTGGACATGAGGTTCCTCCAGAAGGCAAGGCGCCGCCCAGCGAGTGCAACGGGGGATGGCGGCGTCTCAAAATGGGGGTACGCGAGCTCCG
>NZ_JAAGLY010000716.1 GCF_010548375.1 Streptomyces sp. SID13726 | reverse complement strand
TGGGTGCCAGGACTGAACGGAGTGTGGTTCACGTGCTCAGCAGACGCTCGCTCATACGCGCCGGTGCCAGCGTCGGGGCGGCCGCCGCACTGACCGCCGGAACCGGTGGCCTGATGCTGGCGCAGGCTGCCGGCGCCACCCCGTGGAAGACCCTGCAGGGCCGGTTGTCAGGCCGGCTCGTCCTGCCCGGCGACGGCACGTACGAGACGGCCAAGCAGCTGCAGCTGGCCCAGTTCGACGTGATCCACCCGCAGGCCATCGCCTACTGCACCAGCGAGGCCGACGTGGCCGCGTGCATCCGGTTCGCCCAGGACTGGGGCCTCGCCCCCGCGGTGCGCAGCGGCGGCCACAGCCAGGCCGGCTACTCGACCACGCCGGGCCTGGTCATCGACGTCTCCAAGAT
>NZ_JAAGLY010000715.1 GCF_010548375.1 Streptomyces sp. SID13726 | reverse complement strand
CGCTCGAGATGTTCTTCGACGCCTCGCAGCAGCACGACGACGCGCTCGTGAAGAGCGTGGAGAAGCTCTTCGCGAGCTGCGTGCCGACGCAGGCGTCGCACGACCAGAAGAAGGACTCGCCGCCGTGGGTGCTGTTCCGGTGGGGCAGCCTCACGGCGTTCCTCGCCTACATCAGCGCGGTCCAGGTGCGGTACACGCTCTTCACGGCGGGCGGGCTGCCGATCCGGGCGGTGTGCACGGTGACGCTCGAGGAGATCGCGGGCGAGGCGCCGCGGCAGAACCCGACCTCGGGCGGGATCGTGCCGCGCCGCGAGCACGTCGTGGTCCACGGCGACACGCTCGCCGGCATCGCGTACGCCGAGTACGGGGACACGAGCCTGTGGCGCGCGGTCGCGGTCGTGAA
>NZ_JAAGLY010000714.1 GCF_010548375.1 Streptomyces sp. SID13726 | reverse complement strand
GCCATCTGCTCCCGGAAGTTCGGGCAGCCGACGATGTCCGTCCTGCTGCACTGGAGGGCGTGGGCCAGCAGCTGGTGCGCGTGGTCGAGATCGACCAGGCGCTGCTCGATCTCGGCGACCTTCGTACGGATCATCGCCTGCCGGCGCGGCTGGTCCTGCTGCAGTTCGCGGATCTCGGCCAGGGTCAGCCCCGCCTGCTGGCACTTGCGCAGCAGCACGATCCGCTCCGCGGCCCCCTCCGGATAGCGCCGCTGCCCGCCCTGGCGTTCGGGCTGGGGCAGCAGCCCGTGGCGCTCCCAGTACCGGATGGCCGAAGCGGGTACCCCGGTGGCCCCGGCGAGCTGCCCGATCGTCATGCGCACGTCCGGCCGCCTCCCTCTCTCCGCGCGGGCGTTTGACTTGA
>NZ_JAAGLY010000713.1 GCF_010548375.1 Streptomyces sp. SID13726 | reverse complement strand
GGACCTGGGCCTGGTCGTCGAGGACGACCTGGTTCGCGACGTGAACGAGCGGGGTCTTCGGGAGCTCGTCCTTCTGCACGAGGGCGGGGTCGCCGTCGTAGGTCTGGAGCGCCGCGAGCAGGGCGTTGACGGCGTCGGTCCGGTCCTGCCCGGTCGCGCCGAGCGCAGCGTCGAGGGACGCGGCGGTCTCGCCGCGCGCGCCCTCCGCGAGCATGGACAGGGCGACGACGGCGCTCGCCGGCGACACGACGACGTTGCCCTCGCGCGGGGCCGCGTCGAGCATCGTCAGGCCGAGCTCCTCGGTCGCGCCGACCACGTCGGGCGTGGCGTCCGCGTCGGCGACGGTCACGACCCGGCGCTCCACGTCCGCGGTCGTGACCGCGGGAGGCTCGCTCGACGGCGTC
>NZ_JAAGLY010000712.1 GCF_010548375.1 Streptomyces sp. SID13726 | reverse complement strand
AGGGCCATCAGCGTGATGTACGCGCCGCAGCCGAACATCGCACGGTAGGTGCCCGGGCTGCCCACCTCCAGGGTGTACGGGCCCATGAAAGCCTGCCCGCCGACGAAAGTGGCCACTGCGGCGAGCTGGCCGACCAGGAAGGCGAGCCCTCCCACCATGGCCATCTTCGACAGGTAGAGCCACGTACGGTTCGGCACCGCGGTCAGCGTCGTGCGCAGGGCGCCGTTGTGGAACTCCGCGGACAGCGCGCTCGCACCAAAGGCGAACGCCGCTATCTGGCCGAAGTTGATGCCGTAGAAGGCGCCGAGAAGCGGGTCCTCCCCCATGCTGCCGGCCTCGGCCTGCCCCACGGCCGCGGCGGCGAGGGCTTGTATCCCGGCGGTGGCCACGAGTATGGCGATCAG
>NZ_JAAGLY010000711.1 GCF_010548375.1 Streptomyces sp. SID13726 | reverse complement strand
GAGGTCGACGTCGCGTCCCCGGAGGCCGTGGACGTGCTGACGCGTGCCCTCACCGAGCACGACGTCCGCGCGGTGGTCCACTTCGCGGCGCGCAAGCAGGTCGGCGAGTCGGTGGAGAAGCCTGCCTGGTACTACCAGCAGAACGTCGGCGGGTTCACCAACCTCGTCACCGCGATGCAGGCGGCCGGCGTCGACCGCCTCGTGTTCTCGTCCTCCGCGGCGACCTACGGGATGCCGTCGGTCTCGCTCGTCGAGGAGAAGCTGCACGCCGAGCCGATCAACCCCTACGGCGAGACCAAGCTCGTCGGCGAGTGGCTGGGCCGCGCGGCCGGCCGCGCGTGGGGCCTGCGGTTCGTCGCGCTGCGCTACTTCAACGTCGCCGGCGCGGGCTGGCCGGACCTCGG
>NZ_JAAGLY010000710.1 GCF_010548375.1 Streptomyces sp. SID13726 | reverse complement strand
ACCTCCAGGTGGACGGGCAGCCGTACACCGTGCGCGGGTTCACCTGGGGCGGCACGAGCGCGGAGGAGACCGGTCCGCGCATGCAGGGCCTGGCCGACATCAACGGCAACACGACCCGCACCTGGGGCACGGGCGCCGACTCGCGCGCCATCTTCGACGCCGCGGCCGAGCACGACGTCCGCGTCATCGCGGGCTTCTGGCTCCTGCCCGGCGGCGGGCCGGGGTCGGGCGGCTGCATCGACTACCGCACCGACACGACCTACAAGAACGACACCAAGGCCGACATCCTGCGCTGGGTCCAGGAGTACAAGGACCACCCGGCCGTCCTCATGTGGAACATCGGCAACGAGGCGATCCTCGTCGTGCAGAACTGCTACTCGGGCACCGACCTCGAGGAGATCCGC
>NZ_JAAGLY010000070.1 GCF_010548375.1 Streptomyces sp. SID13726 | reverse complement strand
GACGAAGGACACCTGCTGCGCGCGCTCCAACGGGTCCGAAGCGGTTCGTCACGGATGCGCGACGCCTCGGACGAGGTCGTGCTGCACCGCCTGGGGATCACGACGTCCCCACGGCCCGACGCCCCACTCACCCTGGCTGGGCTCCTGACCTTCGGGGAGTATCCGCAGCAGTACTTTCCTCAGCTCCTGGTGTCCGTCGTCGTGCGTCCGGCTGCAACGGCGAGCGGTCCTCGGTTCCTCGACAACGTCTCGGCGCGTGGACCCATCCCGGAGATGGTCCAGGACGCGCTCGACGTGGTGACACGGAACGTCGCCGTCCGGGCGATCATGAGCGAGCGTGGACGTCGCGACGAGCACGAGTACCCCTTGCTCGCTGTTCGCGAGGCCATCGTCAACGCCTTGCTGCATCGCGACTACAGCCCGGTCACTCGGGGAACGCAGGTGCAGGTCGAGCTCGACCCGGAGGCGCTGGTGATCAGGAGCCCTGGTGGCCTCTTCGGCGGCATCTCGACCGACGACCTCGGCGAGAGCGGGGTCTCGTCCTCCCGAAACGCGCGGCTCGCCGTGCTGCTCGCCGACACGTACCTGCCCCACAGCGCCGAGATCGTTGCTGAGAATCGAGGCTCCGGGGTGCCCGAGATGATCTCGTTGGCCCGAAGCCAAGGACTTCCGAGACCGGAGTTCCGCAGCAAGCTCACGTCATTCACCGTGACCATGAAGCGCTCCGAACTGCTGTCGCCCGAAGTCCGACGATGGATCGACAGCCTTCGCCTCCCTCGGACGCATGCCCATGAGATCGCCGCCGCCATGCTCCGCTCGGGGTACGTCACGAACGAGATCCTTCGTGAATGGGGC
>NZ_JAAGLY010000709.1 GCF_010548375.1 Streptomyces sp. SID13726 | reverse complement strand
GCCCTTCTCCTTGGTGTCCAGCAGCGCCGAGCCGACGTTCCGGGTCAGCAGCTTGTCGGCGATGAGCGCTATGCCGCCGGCGACGGCCAGCGTGCACCTCGCGTTCCCGTCGCCGGCGAGGGCGGGCTCGACGAGGGTGGTGAAGTCGTGCGTGGCGACCGGGGCCCACTCGCCGGTCACATCGCGGGTGAGCACGCCGCCGTTGTTCCAGGCGTTGCGCGCCTGGGTGGTCACGAGCTTCTTGTGGCTGCGCCAGGGGATGTCGATGAGCGGGCCGAGGAGTTCGGCGAACCCCTTCAGGCCCATCCGCTTGCCGCCCTTGATCGCCTTGGCCTGGTCCTTGAGCAGCTCCATCAGCTCGGGCCGGGTCACGGCGTGCACCAGGTAGACGCTGCGCCACAGGG
>NZ_JAAGLY010000708.1 GCF_010548375.1 Streptomyces sp. SID13726 | reverse complement strand
TCGCGGCGTTCCAGGGCACCGTGCTCGCGGTGACGCACGACCGCTGGTTCGCGCGCGGGTTCGACCGCTTCCTCGTGTTCCGCGGGGACGGGGAGGTCGTCGAGGCGCCGGAGCCGGTGTGGGACGTCGAGCGCGTGCAGCGGGCGCGGTAGCCGCGTGCGGGAGGCGGCGTCCGCCTCCCTATCCTGGTGGGCATGGCCGTCCACAAGATCGTGCTCTTCTACGCCTTCACGCCACTGGCCGACCCCCGCGCGGTGCAGCTCTGGCAGCAGGCGCTGGGGGAGCGCTGGAACCTCACGGGACGCGTGATCGTCGCCGAGCACGGGATCAACGCGACGCTGGGCGGGACGGTCGAGGACCTCAAGCAGTACGTGAAGACGACCCGGCAGTACCCCGGGTTCGAG
>NZ_JAAGLY010000707.1 GCF_010548375.1 Streptomyces sp. SID13726 | reverse complement strand
TCAGCCTGCGCACCCGCGTCGAGGCGCTGGCCACCCGGGCCGGCGGCGTCGAGCCGGTCCTCAGTGAGCTGCGGCGGCGTTTCTCGCTGGCGTGCTGGCAGGACCTGCAGCAGGTGCCGGCGCAGGCGGAGACCGCCGTGGCGCAGGCGAGCGCCAAGCTCGCGGAGGCCGCCAAGGCGCGCGACGAGCAGCGCTGGGCCGACGCGACGTCCCGGCTGAGCACGGTCCGGGCGCTGCTGGACGACGTGGACGGGTCGGTGTCCGCGGCCGGTGACCGGCTGCGCCGGCTGAACGAGGTCAGCAAGGATCCGAAGGCCGAGGTCGAGAGGACCCGGTTCGCCATCCGGGACGCGCAGCGGCTGGCGATGCAGGGCCGGGCGACGCCCGAGCCCCGGCATGCCCGG
>NZ_JAAGLY010000706.1 GCF_010548375.1 Streptomyces sp. SID13726 | reverse complement strand
TCGACGTGGACGCGAAGAAGGTCGGCTTCGACCTGTCGGAGGCGATCAACGCCTCGGAGAACAACACGATCAAGATCGCGGACGTCCCGCCGCTCGGCGTGACCGTCCAGCGCGGCCCGACCCTCGACGGCATCGGCAAGTACTACGCGCAGACGATCGAGGAGTCGGACGCGGAGGCGGTCGACGTCGTCGCCGCGCTGCGCGAGGCGCAGGTCGACGTGCTCGTCTGCTACCTCCCCGTCGGCTCCGAGCAGGCCGCGAAGTTCTACGCGCAGGCCGCGATCGACGCGGGCGTCGCCTTCGTCAACGCCCTGCCCGTCTTCATCGCGTCCGACCCGGAGTGGGCCGCGAAGTTCGAGGAGGCCGGCGTCCCGATCGTCGGCGACGACATCAAGTCCCAGGTC
>NZ_JAAGLY010000705.1 GCF_010548375.1 Streptomyces sp. SID13726 | reverse complement strand
GGGGACATCGTCGGCACGGCGCACACGTCCTACGAGGAGGACGACCAGCTCAGGGGGAAGGGCTTCCCGGTCGTCTGGCCCGCCGGGGGCGGGTACCCGCCGTACAGCCTCCAGGTGTGGACCGAGGACGACCGGACGGTCTGGACGGCCGCGGCAGGCATCGACGACCGGGGCCGGGTCATCGGCCACGAGGACCGCAGCTACCGCGACTGGCAGGAGCGCAAGCCGGCCGTCTGGAAGAAGCCGTACGACGCCCTGCCGAACGACCCCGGCCGGGTCACGGGCTACGACCACCTGACCCTCGACGGGCTCAGCCCGGCCACGAACGTGGCCGTCGGCTCGGCCGTCACCTTCGTCGAGGGGTACGCCAACTTCGTCCACGCCGCGTACTGGCCGGGCACGGG
>NZ_JAAGLY010000704.1 GCF_010548375.1 Streptomyces sp. SID13726 | reverse complement strand
CTCGCGTTCGTCCTGGAGGGCGTGTCGTTCCTGCGGGCCCGGCGCCAGGCGCGCGACGAGGCGCGGGCCGCCGACCGCGACACGCTGCACCACGTGCTCGTGACCTCCGACCCCACGCTGCGGGCCGTGTACGCGGAGGACGCCGCCGCGCTGGTCGGCCTCGTCGTCGCCTTCGGCGGGGTGCTCGCTCACCAGCTCACCGGCTCCCCGGTCCCGGACGCGATCGGTTCGATCATCGTCGGCCTCGTGCTCGCGGTGGTGTCGGTCGTGCTCATCGACCGCAACCGCCGCTTCCTCGTCGGCGAGGCAGCGATGCCCGCCACGCGGGCCGCCGTCCTGCAGGGCGTCCGGGACCTGCCCGAGGTCGAGCGCGTGACCTACCTGCGGCTCGAGTACGTGGGCCC
>NZ_JAAGLY010000703.1 GCF_010548375.1 Streptomyces sp. SID13726 | reverse complement strand
GGACGACGAACTCCGTCGATGCCAGAGCGGGCTCTACGGGAAGATGCGGGATGTTCCAGACGCGAGGAAACCGCGGGTTCAGCTTCGAGACGAGAACAGCCGGTTCGGAGACCAGGAACTTGTTGCTCTTGATCGACTCAGGTGCGACGACCTCGGGGCCGGTTCCGACGTCAAAGGCGGGCAGGCTGAAGTGAGCGACGCGGAGCGCGGCCATCCCCTCGGGACTGACCGTCAGCCGCGAGTGCACCGCGATCTCACTTACCGGCACGTTTGGCTCAGCCAACGCAAGGAGAGCCCGCGCAAGGTCGTCGGCGGTGGCGGCGAGGCGGGTGTTGGCCGCGATCTTGTCGTCGAGTACACCGAGCACGGCGGCGATGGAGGTCTGTTCCGGGAGTGACGGAAGCG
>NZ_JAAGLY010000702.1 GCF_010548375.1 Streptomyces sp. SID13726 | reverse complement strand
GCTCTTCGACTCCCTGGCGCTCCGCGTCGACGGCCCGGGCAGCTGGGACGCGGACGTCACCGTCCGCTGGCGGTTCACCGACGGCGGCGATCCCAGCACCCTGCGCCTGAAGAACGGCGTGCTCACCCATGTCCGGGGGCTCGGCCCGGCCGCCGGCGAGCCGGACGTGGAGATCACCCTGGACGAGCCGGACCTGCGCGCCCTCCTGCTCGGCCGGGCCGCGCTCGCGGACCTGGTCGGCCGGGGCCGGGCCGAGGTATCGGGCGATCCGGCCCGGCTCACCGAACTGGCCGCCCACCTCACCGAGCCCGACCCCGGCTTCGCGATCGTCACGCCCTGACGCGGCCCCTGCGCCGGGCCGGAACCCCTACGCCGGGCCGTCCAGGACGTGGCGGACCCAGACGT
>NZ_JAAGLY010000701.1 GCF_010548375.1 Streptomyces sp. SID13726 | reverse complement strand
CGGTGCCGGCGCAGCAGGCGCTGCTGGACGCGTTCGGGCACCTGGGCTTCGCGTTCAAGGCCGCGGACCTGGAGAAGGGGCACATCCGGGGGACGCGGCAGCGGCTGCCGTTCTACCAGGAGATCGAGTTCCGGGCGCCGCACCAGTACCGGGGGCTGAACCAGGTGGAGCTGACGTTCATCGCGGACGGCAACGAGATGGACGTGATCCTGGAGATGGACAAGAAGCCGGGGCTGTTCGGCGAGGGCAGCGACTCGTACCGGTCGTTCACGGTCGGTCTGCAGTCCTTCCAGGGCACCGACTGGGCGGCGTACCTGAGTCAGTGGCTGGCGGAGGTCGGCGGCAAACGCAACTGGTTCTAGGGATCTAGGCTCGGTGCGCAGAAGGCCGCGCCGGCGCAGCCCG
>NZ_JAAGLY010000700.1 GCF_010548375.1 Streptomyces sp. SID13726 | reverse complement strand
CGTCACCCGAGGAAGAGCCCGATCGCCAGCGTCACGACCCCCGCCGCGAGGACCACGCCGCCGGCGGGGAGCAGCACGACGGCCCGGTTCGGCGCCTCGCGCCCCGCACCCACCGCGGACAGGAAGAACCCGGCGGGCAGGAGGATGGCGGCGACGAGGACCCCCGTGGCCGCGAGCCACCGCCAGACGCCCGTGAGGTCGGTGGCCTCCGCGAGCAGCAGGCACACGAGCCCCAGGACCACGAGCACGCCCGCGTGCGCGTGCCCGGCGCGGAAGAAGGACGTCTGGAAGCCCGTCGCCGGCACGCGCCGCGTGACGACCTTGACGAGGAAGGCGCCGCCGGACTCGATGCCGACGACCGTGAGCAGGACGATGCCGGCGGTGATGCGGGCGGCGTCGTTGAGC
>NZ_JAAGLY010000006.1 GCF_010548375.1 Streptomyces sp. SID13726 | reverse complement strand
TTCATAGTGTTTCGGTGGTCATAGCGTGAGGGAAACGCCCGGTTACATTCCGAACCCGGAAGCTAAGCCTTACAGCGCCGATGGTACTGCAGGGGGGACCCTGTGGGAGAGTAGGACACCGCCGAACTCCTTTTAGAGCTCTGGCTCTTGGGCACTCAGCCCAAGAGCCAGAGCTTTTTTGCGTTGAGGTAGGGTCAGGGGGCATCGTTGGCACGTTTCCCACAGGAGGCCCCCGGGTGGAGGTCCAGGAGACCCGGGTCCAGACGGACCGGGTCCTCACCATCCCCAACATCCTCAGCATGGCGCGGCTCGTTGGTGTGCCGCTCTTCCTGTGGCTGATTCTCAGGCCTGAGTTCGGAGGGCCCAAGAGTGACGGCTGGGCGTTGCTGGTGTTGGCCCTGAGCGGGATCAGCGACTATCTGGACGGCAAGCTCGCCCGACGGTGGAATCAGATCAGCAGCCTCGGCCGGCTGCTCGATCCCGCGGCCGACCGGCTCTACATTCTCTCGACTTTGGTCGGTCTCACCTGGCGCGAGATTCTGCCCATCTGGTTGACGGGTGTACTTCTCCTGCGGGAGCTGGTTCTCCTGGTGATGGTGGGCATCCTCAGGCGGCACGGTTATCCGCCGCCGCAGGTGAACTTCCTAGGCAAGGCAGCCACGTTCAACCTGATGTACGCCTTCCCGCTGCTCCTGCTCAGTGACGGAACTGGCTGGCTCTCGTCACTCGCTGCTATTTTCGGATGGGCGTTCGCTGGATGGGGTACAACGCTGTACTGGTGGGCAGGAGTCCTCTACGTGGTACAAGTCCGCCGCCTGGTCCGTGCGGACGCCATGGCCGATTGAACTCGCCCATTCGTAGGGCCTTAGTGGCTCGATGGCCCCCGGCGGAAAAGTGCGGGACAATCTGGACGGGTGAAGTCGGCTAGACCGTCGTCTCTTAGAGGAGGACGCTTCCGACATGAAGGCCGTCGTGATGGCCGGAGGCGAAGGCACACGCCTTCGTCCCATGACCTCAAGCATGCCCAAGCCGCTCCTGCCGGTGGCCAACCGGCCGATCATGGAGCACGTTCTGAGGCTGCTCAAAAGGCATGGGCTCAACGAGACCGTCGTCACTGTCCAGTTCCTGGCCTCCTTGGTCAAGAACTACTTCGGTGACGGTGAGGAGCTCGGAATGGAGCTCACCTATGCCAATGAGGAGAAGCCACTCGGTACCGCCGGAAGCGTCAAGAACGCCGAAGAGGCGTTGAAGGACGATGCTTTCGTCGTCATTTCCGGTGATGCCCTGACCGACTTCGACCTCACCGAGCTCATCAACTTCCACAAGGAAAAGGGTGCGCTGGTCACTGTCTGTCTGACCCGAGTGCCCAATCCGCTTGAATTCGGCATCACCATCGTCGATGAAGAGGGCAAGGTCGAGCGCTTCCTTGAGAAGCCGACCTGGGGCCAGGTTTTCTCGGACACCGTGAACACGGGCATCTATGTCATGGAGCCCGAGGTCTTCGATTACGTCGAGGCCGATGTGTCCGTGGACTGGTCCGGCGATGTCTTCCCGCAGCTGATGAAGGAAGGCAAGCCGATCTATGGCTATATCGCCGAGGGGTACTGGGAGGACGTAGGCACCCACGAGAGCTATGTGAAGGCGCAGGCCGACGTACTGGAGGGCAAGGTCGACGTCGAGATCGACGGGTTCGAGCTCTCTCCGGGTGTGTGGGTGGCCGAGGGTGCCGAGGTGCATCCCGATGCCGTGCTCCGCGGGCCGTTGTACATCGGCGACTACGCGAAGGTTGAGGCCTGTGCAGAGATTCGCGAGCACACGGTCGTCGGGTCGAACGTGGTCGTGAAGAGCGGGGCCTTTCTGCACAAGGCCGTCGTGCACGACAACGTGTATGTCGGGCAGCAGAGCAATCTGCGCGGGTGTGTGGTCGGGAAGAACACCGACATCATGCGTTCGGCTCGTATCGAGGACGGCGCGGTCATCGGTGACGAGTGTCTGGTCGGCGAGGAATCGATTATTCAGGGGAATGTGCGGGTCTACCCGTTCAAGACCATCGAGGCCGGCGCCTTCGTCAACACCTCGGTCATCTGGGAGTCCAGGGGACAGGCGCATCTGTTCGGTGCGCGCGGGGTGTCGGGCATCCTGAACGTCGAGATCACGCCAGAACTCGCGGTCCGGCTCGCCGGTGCCTATGCGACGACCCTCAAGAAGGGGTCGACCGTCACCACCGCCCGCGACCACTCCCGCGGTGCCCGGGCGCTGAAGCGGGCGGTCATCTCCGCCCTTCAGGCCAGCGCCATCGACGTACGAGACCTGGAGAACGTACCGCTGCCCGTGGCGCGGCAGCAGACCGCGCGGGGGAGTGCCGGCGGGATCATGATCCGGACCACGCCCGGGGTGCCGGACTCCGTGGACATCATGTTCTTCGACGGGCGGGGTGCGGACCTTTCGCAGGGCAGTCAGCGGAAGCTGGACCGGGTGTTCGCGCGGCAGGAGTACCGGCGGGCGTTCCCTGGGGAGATCGGGGATCTGCACTTCCCGGCGAGCGTTTTCGATTCGTACACCGGTTCGCTGCTGCGGAACGTCGACACGACAGGGATTTCCGAGTCCGGGCTCAAGGTCGTCGTAGACGCGTCGAACGGCAGTGCGGGGTTGGTGCTGCCGAGTCTGCTCGGGAAGCTCGGGGTGGATTCGCTGACCATCAATCCGGGGCTCGACGAGTCCAGGCCCACCGAGACCGCGGACGCCCGTCGGTCGGGGATGGTGCGGCTGGGCGAGATCGTGGCGTCGGCGCGGGCCGCGTTCGGGGTGCGGTTCGACCCGGTGGGCGAGCGGCTGTCCCTGGTCGACGAGAAGGGGCGGATCATCGAGGACGACCGGGCGCTGCTCGTCATGCTCGACCTGGTCGCCGCAGAACGGCGCAGCGGGCGTGTGGCGCTGCCGGTGACCACCACGCGGATCGCCGAGCAGGTGGCGGCGTACCACGGCACTCAGGTGGAGTGGACGACCACCTCGCCCGACGACCTCACGCGCGTGGGGCGGGACGACTCGACGATCTTCGGTGGTGACGGCAAGGGTGCCTTCATCGTGCCGGAGTTCAGCAGTGTCTTCGACGGTGCCGCCGCCTTCGTACGGCTGATCGGGCTGGTGGCGCGGACGCAGCTCACGCTCAGTCAGATCGACGCGCGGATTCCGCGGGCGCATGTCCTCAAGAGGGATCTGGCGACCCCGTGGGCGGTCAAGGGGCTGGTGATGCGGCGGGTCGTGGAGGCGGCGGGCGATCGCTTCGTCGACACGACCGACGGTGTGCGGGTCGTCGAGACGGACGGGCGTTGGGTGATGGTGCTGCCCGACCCGGCCGAGGCGGTCACCCATCTGTGGGCGGAGGGGCCGGACGACGCGTCCGCGCAGGCTCTGCTCGACGAGTGGTCCGCGGTCGTGGACAGCGCCGGCCGCTGAGCCCATTCACGCGCGCGTGCCGGGCAGGTGTCCCCAAGGGGGCCTGTCCGGCACGCCGATGGGGCCATTCGGAGGTAGGGGCCGCGACGTGCGACGATGTGCGGCATGCCGCAGCAGCCCCCCATTCGGAGCACGCCCACGCGCCCCTCGCGCCCGGACGCCTCCATGTCGCTGCTCACCAACGTCATGGACCACAGCCTTGACGACGGATACGCCGAGGCGGCGGCCCGGAAGAAGGCGGCCGGTGACGGCGGTCTGCCCAGGACACTGCGGGCGAAGCTCGGACTCGCCGTCGGCCTGGTGCTCGCCGCTCTGGTGGTCACCGTGGGGGCGGCGCAGGCCCGGGTGGCCGCTCCGGTCGTGGCCAAGGAGCGTGAGGAACTCGTCGACCGCATCGACCGGGAGACGGTGACGGCGGACAAGCTGGAGAAGAGCGTCGACGAGCTGCGCGACGACGTGAACCAGCGGCAGCGCGAGGCGCTCAAGCAGAGCGGCGACAGCGGCCAGGCGGATCTCGTGAGCATTCTGTCGGGGGCCGCCGAAGTGCACGGCCCCGGCGTCAAACTGGTGGTGAACGACGCCAAGGAAGCCACCACGGGCGGGGACGGGAACCCGCGCGAGACGTCCGGGTTCTCGGACACCGGGCGGGTGCGCGACCGGGACATGCAGCGGGTCGTGAACGGGCTGTGGGAGTCGGGTGCCGAGGCCGTCTCCATCAACGGACAGCGGCTGACCGCGCTGTCGGCGATCAGGGCCGCGGGTGACGCGATACTGGTCGACAACAAGCCGCTGGTTCCGCCGTATACGGTGCTTGCGGTGGGGGACGGGAAGCGGCTGAGCACCAGGTTCCAGAACAGCGCCGACGGGCTGTATCTGAACGCCCTTCAGGAGAACTACGGCATCAGGACCGCCATCTCCGTGGAGGACGACCTCCGGCTGCCGGCCGCACCGAGTGTGATCGTACGTACAGCAGAGCCGAGAACTGAGAAGGGCACATCGTGATCGCCGTACTGGGCCTCGTCGTGGGAGTCGTGGCCGGCCTGTTGGTCCGGCCCGAGGTTCCGGCGGTCGTCGAGCCTTATCTGCCGATCGCCGTGGTGGCGGCGCTCGACGCCGTCTTCGGTGGTCTGCGGGCCATGCTCGACGGCATCTTCGACGACAAGGTCTTCGTCGTGTCGTTCCTGTCCAACGTGGTGGTGGCCGCCTTGATCGTGTTCCTGGGCGACAAGCTGGGCGTGGGCGCGCAGCTGTCGACCGGAGTCGTCGTGGTGCTCGGGATCCGGATCTTCTCGAACGCCGCCGCGATCCGCCGGCACGTCTTCCGGGCGTGAGGCCGATGAGCGAGCAGGAAGAGCCGCCCGGCAACAGGCTGCGCAAGGAACTGCCCCAGGAACTCCCGGTGACGCCTCCCGAGGAGACCGGCGCCCCGAAGCCGGAGCCCGGTCTGACCGGCCGTCAGAGGCTGGCTCAGGGGCTGTGGCCGCCGCGGGTGACGCGGGCCCAACTCATCGTCGCGGTACTGCTGTTCGGGCTCGGATTCGGCCTCGCCGTCCAGGTGGCCTCGAACAGTGACAGCGACAGTGCGCTGCGCGGGGCGCGACAGGAGGATCTCGTACGCATCCTCGATGAACTGGATGACCGAACTCAGCGTCTTGAAGACGAGAAGCAGGGCCTGGAGAAGCAGCGGGACGAGCTGGAGAACAGCTCCGACCAGGCGGAAGAGGCCCGGAAGCAGACGGTCGAGAAGGAGCGGCAACTCGGCATCCTGGCGGGCACGGTTGCCGCGCAGGGGCCGGGCATCACGATGACGATCGAGGACACGAAGGGGACGGTCGAGGCGGACATGCTGCTCGACGCGGTCCAGGAGTTGCGCGCGGCCGGTGCCGAGGCGATCCAGGTGAACGGCGTGCGGGTCGTCGCCGGGACCTATCTGACGGACTCGGGCAAAAGTGTCGGCGTCGACGGGAACAAGATCACCTCGCCCTTTCGTTTCAAGGTCATCGGGAACCCGCAGGACCTGGAACCGGCGCTCAACATCCCTGGAGGCGTGGTGCAGACTCTCGAGAAGGAGCAGGCCACCGTTACCGTCGAGCGGTCGGACAAGATCGTCGTGGACGCCTTGCGAGCGGCGAAGCGGCCTGACTACGCTCGGTCGTCCTCCCAGTGAACCGGGGGTGCATGGGGGACATCGGGCCAGGGCATGAGGTTGCGGGGGGTCGGCGCACCGAATGGGTGGTGCGTGGTGGAAACTGTCTGGTGGAAACGGACGTTGTGAGGATGTCCGGGTCGACCGGTGTGTTCAATCAGGGTTCGTCCTGCCCCACGGGCGGGTCTGTTTCGGTCAAGGGGAATCGCCCGTGAAGTTGTTTCAGAAGTTGTTCGGCAAGAGCGCGCGCGAGGGTAGCGACAACGCGACCGCTCGTCATCGCGCACAGCCAGATTCAGAGGGTCAGCGCCCGCTCTTCAGGGACCAGGTGGGCGGCCCGGGCGGTGACGTTTCCGGAGGTCAGGGCGAGCCGTCTGTTGACCCTGCCCAGTCCGGCGGCATAGGTTTCGGGCAGCCGTCAACCTCAAGTACGGGTGGAGGGTTTTCCCCTATGTCGGCCCAGGTGTGTACGAGGTGCGGCAACCGCAACGCGGAGAACAGCCGCTTCTGCTCCAACTGCGGTGCTCCGCTGCGGGCCGGGGCCGTTCCCGAGCGCCCCTCGGAGACGACCTCCACCATCTCCATCTCCGGACTCGAGGCGTACGACGCCGAGGTGACCGGTCAGACGCAGATGCCGGCGCTCTCGCCTGAGGCGCAGGCCGCCGTCGACGCGCTGCCGCTGGGCTCCGCGCTCCTGGTGGTGCGCCGCGGGCCGAACTCGGGCAGCCGCTTCCTGCTGGACGGCGAGCTGACCACGGCCGGCCGTCACCCGCAGAGCGACATCTTCCTCGACGACGTCACCGTCTCGCGTCGGCACGTGGAGTTCCGGCGCGGCCAGGACGGCTCGTTCACGGTGTCCGACGTGGGCAGTCTCAACGGCACGTACGTCAACCGTGAGCGGATCGACTCGGTCGCTCTGAGCAACGGCGACGAGGTGCAGATCGGCAAGTACCGGCTGGTGTTCTACGCGAGCCAGCGGGGCTACTGACCCTCCCAGGGAAGGTCCATGCTTCAAACACCGAGCGGCGGTGCCGGACACGGCACCGCCGCCACGGACAGTGGGCTGATGAGCATCGGCACGGTGCTGAACGTGCTGCGCGACGAGTTCCCCGAAGTCACGATCTCCAAGATCCGCTTTCTGGAGTCCGAGGGGCTCATCGAGCCGCGGCGCACCCCTTCCGGGTACCGCAAGTTCAGTGACCGGGACGTCGAGCGCCTCGGCCACGTCCTCAGGATGCAGCGGGACCACTATCTGCCGCTCAAGGTGATCCGCGAGCACCTGGACGCCATGGAGCGGGGCGAGGCCGTCGCGCTGCCCACGGTGGGCCGTCAGCGGGACGGAGAAACGGTCCTGGAGGTCTCCGAGGGACCCACCGCGGCCCGGATCGGGCGGGACGAGCTGCTGGCCGCCGCCGAGATCGACGAGCAGCAGCTGGCGGAGTGGGAGTCGTACGGCCTGGTCACCCCGCTTCAGGACGGCTCCTACGACGCCGAGACGGTCACCGTGGCCGCGCTCGTCGTGGAGCTCGGGCGGTTCGGGATCGAGCCGCGGCACCTGCGGGCGATGAAGGCCGCCGCCGACCGTGAGGCCGGGCTCGTGGACCAGGTCGTGGCCCCGCTGAAGCGCCACCGCAACCCGCAGACCCGCGCGCACGCGGAGGCCCGTACGAAGGAACTTGCGGGGCTCACGGTGAAACTGCACGCGGCCCTCGTGCAGACCGCTCTCGGCGTACGGCTGCCCTGAGGGTGCCGGGAGGCGGATCCGCCCCCCGTTTCCGGCCCGACTACCCAAACGTCCCGGGCACGGCCTAGGGTTGCTGTGTGAACGAGCTCGATGTCGTAGGTGTCCGGGTCGAAATGCCCTCCAACCAACCGATCGTGCTCCTGCGTGAAGTGGGAGGCGACCGCTACCTCCCCATCTGGATCGGGCCGGGGGAGGCGACTGCGATCGCCTTCGCGCAGCAGGGCATGGCCCCCGCACGACCGCTGACCCACGACCTGTTCAAGGACGTGCTGGAGGCGGTCGGCCAGGAGCTCACCGAAGTGCGCATCACCGATCTGCGTGAGGGCGTCTTCTACGCGGAGCTGGTGTTCGCCAGCGGGGTCGAGGTGAGCGCGCGGCCGTCCGACGCCATAGCGCTGGCCCTGCGCACCGGGACGCCGATCTACGGCAGCGACGGGGTGCTCGACGACGCCGGGATCGCGATTCCGGACGAGCAGGAGGACGAAGTGGAGAAGTTCCGCGAGTTCCTCGACCAGATCTCCCCCGAGGACTTCGGCACGAGCAGTCAGTGAGGCGGCGGCGGCCGATCCGGCGGATCAGCGGTCCGTGACGGGCCGGTCGTGTCCGGTCACCACTGAAATGCTGGCATTTGCCACCGGCGTGTGAGAGCGTCCTGCGGCCCGCTCGGAGCGCATTCGGCTAGCCTTTCCCCGCGGTTGGGTACGGGAAACCACTCCTAGGGTGATTATCACTCGGCGTGCCGAGTGTGGCGATCGTTGACGCACCCCTGGTGACTGCCTACCGTCGAGAAGGCAGGTCAAGGACGGAGGTCGGCGTGAGAAGCAGCGGCGACGGTACGGCTGGGGGTGCCCCCGGACGGAGTCTCGGGGCGAACGGCCCGTACCCGCTTCACGGCAGCGCGGCCGATCACACTCCGCAGCGACCGGCGGCCGTGCCGAGCAGCGGAGGGGCGACGTCCATGGCGTCCGAGCAGATCGGCTATCGCGGCCCTACGGCGTGCGCGGCGGCCGGCATCACCTACCGGCAGCTCGACTACTGGGCGCGCACCGGTCTCGTCGAGCCGAGCGTGCGGCCCGCCTACGGGTCGGGGACGCAGCGGCTCTACAGCTTCCGGGACGTCGTCGTCCTGAAGATCGTCAAGCGGTTCCTCGACACCGGCGTGTCGCTGCAGAACATCCGCACCACGGTCCAGCACCTGCGGGAGCGGGGTTTCCAGGACCTGGAGCGGATGACGCTCATGAGCGACGGCGCCACGGTCTACGAGTGCACCTCGCCCGACGAGGTCCACGCGCTGCTCCAGGGCGGCCAGGGGGTCTTCGGGATCGCCGTGGGCGTGGTGTGGCGGGACGTCGAGAGCGCCCTGTCGCAGCTGCACGGGGAGCGGGTGGACACCGGCGAGACGCTGGTGGGGCACAACCCCGCGGACGAGCTGGCGCGGCGGCGGAACCGGGCGGTCTGAGGCCCGCCCCGCCACCTGCCTGTTCGGCGGGGCATTGTCAGTGGCGTAGGGCAGCATCGGACATGTGAGAAAAGCGCCCACGATCCTGCATCTCGACATGGATGCCTTCTACGCCTCGGCGGAGCAGGCGTCCAAGCCGAGTCTGCGTGGGAAGGCCGTCGTCGTGGGCGGGCTGGGGCCGCGGGGTGTGGTGGCCACCGCGTCCTACGAGGCCCGGGTGTTCGGGGTGAACTCGGCGATGCCCATGGCCCAGGCGAGACGGCTCGCTCCGAACGCCGCGTATCTCGTACCGAGGTTCGGGTTCTACCGGTCGATCAGCGAGCAGGTGATGGGGCTGCTGCGGGAGCTGTCGCCGCTGGTGGAGCCGCTGAGCCTGGACGAGGCGTTCGTGGACCTGGAAGCCGGGGGAGCGGCCTGGGACGACGCGTCCGCGCGGCTGGCCGGGGTGAAGCTGCGCGCCGACATACGGGCCGTCACGGGGCTCACGGGGTCGGTGGGGCTCGCCGCGTCCAAGATGCTCGCGAAGATCGCCTCCGAGCAGGCCAAGCCGGACGGGCTCGTGGTGATCGAACCGGGCACCGAGCGGGCGCTGTTGGGACCGATGTCGGTGCGGACCCTGCCGGGAGTGGGGCCGGCGACGGGGGACCATCTGCGGCGGGCCGGGATCCACACGGTCGACGAGATCGTGGAGGCGGGGGAGGACGAGCTCGTACGGCTGCTGGGGAAGGCGCACGGGCACGGGCTGTACGCGATGGCGCTGGCGCGGGACGAGCGGGCCGTGGTGGCGGAGCGGGAGGCGAAGTCGGTGTCGGTGGAGGACACGTACGACGTGGACATCCATGACCGGGTTCGGGTGGGGCTCGAGGTGCAGCGGCTGGCGGAGCGGTGTGTGCAGAGGTTGCGGGGGGCCGGGTTGTCGGGGCGGACGATCGTGTTGAAGGTGCGGCGGTACGACTTCTCGACGCTGACTCGGTCCGAGACGTTGCGGGGGCCCACCGATGATCCTGCGGTGGTGCGGGAGGCGGCCTTGCGGTTGCTGGAGGGGGTGGATTCCACGGGGGGCGTGCGGCTGTTGGGGGTGGGGGTGTCCGGGCTCGCCGACTTCACTCAGGAGGATCTGTTCGCTCAGGCGGCGGGAGAGCGGGTGGAGCAGGGCGTGGAGGAGGTGGGGGACGACGAGACGCCCGTGGAGGAGCGGGAGGTGGTCGTCGAGCGGCGGTGGGTCGCGGGGCACGATGTGCGGCATGCCGAGTACGGGCACGGGTGGGTGCAGGGGAGTGGGGTGGGGAGGGTGACTGTGCGGTTCGAGACGCCGGATTCGTTGCCGGGGCGGGTGCGGACGTTCTCTGTGGAGGATCCCGCGCTGGAGACTGCTGAGCCGTTGCCGTTGGTCGAGGCATCGGGTTCACACCCGCACCACCCGTGACGGGTCCGTCGTCGGGTGCGGGTGGACCTTGTGGGGGTTGACCGTCGTGTGTGATCGACGGCTCGGTGAGCGGCCCTCTCAGGCCTCCGCTTCCTCCGTGCCCGCCAGCTTGCCGAAGTCTCTGTCCGGGAGCGGAGGTGGTGGGGCCACGTCCAGGCCGTAGTGGTGGTAGAGCTGGAGTTCCTGGTCGGGGGAGAGATGGCGGCCGACGCCGAAGTCGGGGGCGTCCTTGATCAGGGCGCGGTCGAAGGGGACCTTCAGGGTGCCTTCGATCAGTTCGCTGGGCTCCAGGGGGACGAAGGCGTCCCGGGAGAAGAGGCCGGTGCGTATGGCCGCCCACTCCGGCACGCCGGTCGCGTCGTCGAGGTAGACCTCGTCGATGGTGCCGATCTTGGTGCCGTTGCGGTCGAACGCCTTGCGGCCGATCAGGTTGCGCGGATCGATGTCGGTCTGCACGGGCCCTCCACGTGGTCGCAACTCATTCGAAGCAGTCGTAGACACTACGAAAGAGCACTTCGGGGTGCACGGCCACTCGAAAGCTCGGGCGTTGACCTCGCTGGTAGGCTTGCAGACGGCTGTCGACCCCGTGCGGGAGAGTCCTCCAGACGTCATCGGAGGCGCCGAAGGAGCAAATCCTCCCCGGAATCTCTCAGGCTCACGTACCGCACGGACGAGGTCACTCTGGAAAGCAGGGCGGGTGTCGACGGCTTCCGCTCTCACCGACGGTGAAAGCCGGTTGTCCTCGGGCACCCGGTGAAGCTCTCAGGTTGAGATGACAGAGGGGGAGGCCGTCGGGGTACCCGCGCCGGGGTACCCCTCGAAGGTCGCGTCAGACCAGGAGGCCTCCGCAATGACCGCCCACCGCATTCCGCTCGCAGAGCTCGAGCAGGGGATCCCGTTCGAGCAGCGCCACATCGGTCCTGATCACGAGGCTCGGGCCAAGATGCTCGCCCAGGTCGGATACGGCTCGCTCGACGAGCTGACCGCCGCCGCGGTGCCCGACGTGATCAAGAACGCCGATGCCCTGGAGCTGCCCGGTGCGCGCACCGAGGCCGAGGTGCTGGCCGAGCTGCGGTCGCTGGCCGACCGGAACCAGGTGCTCGACTCCATGATCGGGCTCGGGTACCACGGGACCTTCACGCCGCCCGTCATCATGCGCAATGTCATGGAGAACCCGGCCTGGTACACGGCCTACACGCCGTACCAGCCGGAGATCTCGCAGGGGCGGCTCGAGGCGCTGCTGAACTTCCAGACGATGGTCGCCGACCTCACCGGGCTGCCGACCTCCGGTGCCTCGCTGCTCGACGAGGGGACCGCGGCGGCCGAGGCCATGGCCCTGTCCCGGCGCATGGGGAAGAACAAGAAGGGGCTCTTCCTCATCGACGCGGACGCCCTTCCGCAGACCATCGCCGTCATCGAGACCCGGGCCGAGCCGACCGGTGTCGAGGTCGTGGTCGCTGACCTGAGCCAGGGGATTCCGGCCGAGATCGCCGCGCGTGAGATCAACGGCGTGCTCGTGCAGTACCCCGGCGCCTCCGGGGCCGTACGGGACATCGAGCCGCTCATCGAGCAGGCTCACGAGCTCGGCGCGCTCGTGACCGTCGCCGCCGATCTGCTCGCGCTGACGCTGCTGAAGTCGCCGGGCGAGCTCGGGGCGGACATCGCCATCGGGACCACGCAGCGGTTCGGGGTGCCGATGGGGTTCGGCGGGCCGCACGCCGGCTACATGGCGGTGCACGAGAAGTTCGCGCGGAGCCTGCCCGGGCGGCTCGTGGGCGTGTCCGTGGACGCCGACGGGAACAAGGCCTACCGGCTCGCGCTCCAGACGCGGGAGCAGCACATCCGCCGGGAGAAGGCGACCAGCAACATCTGCACCGCGCAGGTGCTGCTCGCTGTCATGGCCGGGATGTACGCCGTGTACCACGGGCCCGAGGGGCTCAAGGGGATCGCGCGGCGGACGCACCGGTACGCCACCCTCCTCGCCGCGGGGCTCACCGCCGGTGGCGTCGAGGTCGTGCACGGGTCCTACTTCGACACGCTGACCGTGCGGGTGCCGGGCAGGGCCGCCGAGGTCGTCTCCGCCGCGCGGCAGAACGGTGTCAACCTGCACCTCGTCGACGCCGACCAGGTGTCCATCGCCTGTGACGAGACCACCGCGCGGGCCCAACTGGGTGCGGTGTGGGGCGCGTTCGGGGTCGAGGGCGACATCGAGGCGCTGGACGCGGCCACCGGGGAGGCGTTGGCCGACGCCGTGCTGCGTGGCGACGACTTCCTCTCGCACCCCGTGTTCCACCAGTACCGCTCCGAGACCGCGATGCTGCGTTACCTGCGCCGGCTCGCCGACCGGGACTACGCGCTCGACCGCGGCATGATCCCGCTGGGCTCCTGCACCATGAAGCTCAACGCGACCACCGAGATGGAGCCGGTCACCTGGCCCGAGTTCGGGCAGCTGCACCCCTTCGCGCCCGCCGAGCAGGCGCAGGGCTATCTGACGCTGATCCGGGAGCTGGAGGAGCGGCTCGCAGAGGTCACCGGGTACGACAACGTCTCGCTCCAGCCGAACGCCGGGTCGCAGGGTGAGCTGGCCGGGCTGCTCGCCGTACGGGGATATCACCGGGCCAACGGGGACGAGCAGCGGACCGTGTGTCTGATCCCGTCGTCGGCGCACGGCACCAACGCGGCGAGTGCCGTGATGGCCGGGATGAAGGTCGTCGTCGTGAAGACCGCCGAGGACGGCGAGATCGACGTCGAGGATCTGCGGGCGAAGATCGAGCAGCACCGGGACGAGCTGGCGGTGCTGATGATCACGTACCCCTCGACCCATGGGGTGTTCGAGGAGCATGTCGCCGACATCTGCGCACAGGTGCACGAGGCCGGTGGGCAGGTGTACGTGGACGGGGCCAACCTCAACGCCCTGGTGGGGCTGGCCAAGCCGGGGCACTTCGGTGGTGACGTCTCGCACCTGAACCTGCACAAGACCTTCTGCATCCCGCACGGCGGCGGTGGGCCGGGCGTGGGGCCGGTCGGGGTACGGGCGCACCTGGCGCCGTATCTGCCGAACCACCCGATGCAGCCCGCGGCCGGGCCCGAGACGGGGGTCGGGCCCATCTCGGCCGCGCCCTGGGGTTCCGCGGGGATCCTGCCGATCTCGTGGGCGTATGTGCGGCTGATGGGTGGCGAGGGGCTGAAGCGGGCCACGCAGGTGGCGGTGCTGTCGGCCAACTACATCGCCAAGCGGCTCGAACCGCACTACCCGGTGCTCTACACCGGGCCCGGCGGGCTGGTCGCGCACGAGTGCATCATCGATCTGCGGCCGTTGACCAAGGCGACCGGGGTCTCGGTGGACGATGTGGCCAAGCGGCTCATCGACTACGGGTTCCACGCGCCGACCATGTCGTTCCCGGTGGCCGGGACGCTGATGATCGAGCCGACCGAGTCCGAGGACCTGATCGAACTCGACCGGTTCTGCGAGGCGATGATCGCCATTCGTGGGGAGATCGAGAAGGTGGGGGCCGGGGAGTGGGCCGCCGACGACAACCCGCTGCGGAACGCTCCGCACACCGCCGGTGCGCTGGGGGGTGCCTGGGAGCACGCGTACACGCGTGAGGAGGCCGTCTTCCCGGGTGGGGTCTCGGTCGCCGACAAGTACTGGCCGCCGGTGCGGCGGATCGACCAGGCCTTCGGTGACCGGAACCTGGTGTGTTCGTGCCCGCCGTTGGATGCGTACGAGGACTGACGGCAGGTGAGGAGGGCCCCGCTTCGGCGGGGCCCTTTTCCGTTGTGCCGTTGGTCGGTCAGGCCGTTGCCAGGGACACCTCGGTCGACTTGATCAGGGCGACGACCTGGGTGCCGGCGGTGAGGGCGAGGTCGGTCGCGGCGTCCTTGGTGATCGCGGAGGTGAGTTCGCCGCCGGCCACGGCGATCTTGACCGAGGCCATGGCGGCGCCGGTGGCCACGGAGGTGACGGTGCCGGGGAGTTGGTTGCGGATGGAGACGCCCTGGAGCGGGGCGGTGGCGAGGGAGACCTCGGTGGACTTCACCAGGGCGCGGACGGGGGTGCCTTGGGTCAGGCCCAGTTCTTCGGCGGACTCGCGGGTGATCGCCGCGGTGAGGTCCTGGCCGCCGGTGAGGCGGATTCTGACGGTTGCCATGGCTTCGCCCGGGGTGACGGTGGTGACGGTGCCGGGGAGCTGGTTGCGGATGCTGAGGGTCATGGGCATCCACGGTAGGGGGTGTGGGGGGTTGTAGCGGTTATGTGCTGGTCTGTCCTGGCGTTTTGTGTGGGGTCGGTTGCGTGCCGCGTTGCAGTGCTGTCGAGCCGTCCCGCTGTCCTGTCGTCACCCCGTATGAACCCTCGGCCTCCGCCCCCTGTCCGGTTCCGCCTCGCGCAGTACCTCTCGGGTTACCGGGGCCACCTCGCCCTGGCCGAAGAGGAAGAAGCGGAGGAAGTTGTGGAAGGGGCTGCCTTCGGTCCACTCGAAGTAGATGTGGGGGGTGCAGGACGTTTCGTCGCGGATGTGGAGGAGGAGGGCGGCCAGGGCGTTGGGGATGGAGGAGGACTCCAGGGTGAGGACGCGGTAGCGGTTGTGGAGGACCTCGCCGCGGACCGTCAGGCCGGCCTCGAACTCCGAGGGGTCCAGGACCGTGACCTCGACGAAGACGAAGTCCTCGCCCGGGATGTCGTTGTCCTCGCGGATCTGCTCGATCTTGTCGCGGTACTCGGCCTTGTCGCGGCTGTCGGGCTCGTTGGCGATCAGGCGGATCTTGCGGCTGGCCATGTCCCGGATGAAACGTTCCGCCATGTCGTCGAGCGTCACGCTGGTCACGCGGAGCTCGAAGGCGCGGGCGAGGCGGGAGAGCAGGGAGACCAGGATGATGCCGGCGATGAAGCAGGCGCCGATCTTCACGCCGTCGGGGCGTTCGATGACGTTGACGACGGTCGTGTAGAGGAACACCGCCGAGATGACCGCGAAGCCGATCGTCCAGCCGCGCTGGCCGGCCTTGCGCGCGGCGATGGTGACCGCGATCGCCGCCGAGCTGATCAGGACCAGTACGCCGGTGGCGTAGGCGCCGCCCTGCGCGTCGACGTCCGCGTCGAAGATCCAGGTGACCAGGAAGGCGATCAGGATGAAGACGATGACCATGGGGCGCACGGCGCGGGCCCAGTGCGGGGCCATGCCGTAGCGGGGGAGGTAGCGCGGCATCAGGTTGAGCAGGCCGGCCATCGCGGAGGCGCCGGCGAACCACAGGATGGCGATGGTCGAGACGTCGTAGACCGTGCCGAAGACGCCACCGAGGTAGTTGTGCGCGAGGTAGGCCAGCGCGCGGCCGTTGGCCGGGCCGCCCGACTCGAAGTCCTTCTCCGGGATGAGCAGGGTGGTGATGAAGCTGGTGGCGATGAGGAAGCAGCTCATGATCACGGCGGCGGTGGTGAGCAGCTTCTTGGTGTCGCGGATACGGCCCGTCGGGTTCTCCTCGGTGTCCCCGGGGTCGCCCTTGACGTGGGGCATCACCGCGACGCCGGTCTCGAAGCCGGAGAGGCCGAGGGCGAGCTTAGGGAAGACGATCAGGGCCATGCCGATCATCACGAAGACGTTGCCGTGCTCGGTCGTCAGGGCGCTGGACCAGTCCGTGACGACATGGCCGGCGGTGATGACGTGCCACAGGCCGACGATGACGACCACGACGTTCAGGGCGAGGTAGATGCCCACCAGGACGACCGCGACGCCGATCGCCTCCAGGAAGCCCTTGAGGAAGACCGCGCCGAGGAGGGCCACCAGGATCAGCGTGATCAGCATCTGCTTGTCGTGCAGGGCGCTGGTCAGGTGCGGGTTCTCGACCAGGTGCGTGGAGGCGTCCGCCGCGGACAGGGTGATGGTGATCAGGAAGTCGGTGGCGGCGAAGCCCAGCAGGGTGAGGACGAAGAGCTTGCCCTGCCAGAAGGACAGCAGCCGCTCCAGCATGGCGATCGAACCCTCGCCCCGGGGGCTCTCCTCGGCCACCCTGCGGTAGACGGGCAGTGCGCCCGCGAGGGTGACGATCACCAGGACGATGGTCGCGATCGGGGAGAGCAGACCGGCCGCGAGGGCGGCGATGCCGGGCTGGTAGCCGAGGGTGGAGAAGTAGTCGACGCCGGTCAGGCACATGACCCGCCACCAGGGCTGGCCCTTGTGGGCGGGCTCCGGTTCGGCGTGCGGGCCCGTGTGGCCGCCGTCCTTGCCCATGTCGGACAGGCCCTCCAGCATCCAGGAGCGCAGCCGACTCGGGGGAGGGTGTTCGGTGGTGGCCATCGGGGGTGCTCCTGGGGTGCGGCACGGCTCGGGTCCGGCAGCCCGGCTGACGGCTGCACCAGCGTAAGCGGAGAGTGACGCCTGGGCCCATGGATGGCGGGCGTATGGGCGTCAAGCTTCCGTTAAGACTCGGTCTGTGAACGTCAGGGGCGGATGAAGGGGCAGTTGCTGGGGCTGTTCCTGCCGGTTCAGCCTGTATGGGACGGTCTTGCGGGGGTGGACACGCAGCGTCATCGCGGAACGGCAGGCCCCCGTCCTCGACGGGGGCCTGCCGTTCCACCGCGGTGGGCGGTCGGTGTCACATGTTCGGGTCGAAGGGGATTCCTGACGGCATTGAGTGGGCGAGGGCGTACGGGAAGTCGCCGTCCTTGATCTTGATGGTCGCCGAGCCGAAGTTCGCGTTCAGGAGCTTGTCGCGGTAGCCGGGCGGATAGCCGTCCCAGCCCACGAGACGGGGGTAGAACCAGCCCTTGGTTGCGTTCTCCGGGGGCTCGTCGCCCGCGCTCGCGAACCGGAAGCAGTGCGTCGAGACACCGTCCTTGTGGTAGACGATCTTCGGGTGGGTGCCGTCGAAGCGGACGTTCGAGCGGGCCGCCACCTGGTAGCCGGAGTGCTGCGACACCGACACGTACTGGACGGTGTCGTCCTTGATCCACACCACGACGTGCTCCCAGTCATGGGTGTGCCCGATCGCCGCCGGACCCAGCGTGGCCTGGTCCTTCTCGAAGTAGCTCGCGTACATCACCGCGCACCAGCCGTTGTTGCACTTCTCCCGCGAGTACGTGTTGGCGTTGGCCAGCTGCGCCTGGTCGTGGCAGTGGCCGTTGACGTCACCGCCGAGCTTGAGACCGGGGTTGAGGGTGCCGTCGGCGCCGATGGCCGCGGTGGCGTAGCAGCCGTCGCCGTCGTAGTCGTAGGCCGGGGAGAAGGTCTGCTCCAGGCCGTCGGCGTTCTGCGGGAGCAACTGGAGTACGGCGGCGTGGGCTTGGGCGGGGAGGGCGACGACCAGGGCCAGGGCGCCGAGGACGGCGGCGAGGGCCGTCCGGCGGGGTCTGGGCGAGGGGGCTCCGCCGGGGGTTCTGCGCACGTCCGCTCCTACGGGTAGCTGGTCAGGTTGGCCACGTTGCTGCTCGTGTTCGACGGTCCGCCGGTGTTGTTGACGACGTGGCTGATCGTGCCGGTGCCGCCGAGGGAGACCGTGACCATGCTGGTGAAGCGCACGTTCGGGTTGTTCGGCGCCTCGATGGCGTGGGCCGCGACGACACCCGGGTTGACGTTGAAGTAGCAGTAGCTGCCGAGTCCGTAGGCCTGGTGGCTGGTGACCGAGTCGGCCACCTTGTAGGCCGCGTAGCCCTGGGTGGAGCCGTTCATCCAGGCCGCCTGGTTGGGCGGGTCGTACGGCATCTCGTTCTGGTAGAAGTACGTGCGGCCGCCGTTGCCGTTCCAGATCGTCTGGTGCTTCTGGTAGTGCTCGACGAACAGGCCGTACATGGTGACGTTGTCGCCGTTGACGACGAGGCCGGTGTCCGCGGTGTTGGTGGTCCAGCCGACACCGCTGCCGTGGTCGGCGCGCCAGATCCACATGTGGTCGCCGATGACGTTGTCGCTGTTGACGACCAGGCTGGTGGTCGCCCGCCCGGCGCCCGCGCCGCCGACCCGGAAGTACACGTCGTGCAGCGAGGTCGGGTTCGCGGAGTGCGAGGCGGAGGAGCCGGCCGGGCCGACCTCCATCAGGGTGGGCGAGTTGGCGGTGCCCGCGTCGAACAGCACGCCCGCGACCTTCACTCCGTCGACGTCGGCGACCTTCATCGCGGTGACGCCGTTGTCCGGCACGAAGGTGGCCAGGCCCAGGCCCAGCACGACCGTGTCGGGGCGGTTGACCTCGAGCGTCTGGTCGAGGTGGTAGACGCCCGGGGTGACCAGGAGGTTCCTGCCCGCCGCGAGGGCCGCGTTGATCTGGGCCGCGGTCGCGCCCGGCTTGACCACGTAGAAGGTGTCCAGCGGGAGCGAGCCGCCGGAGGGGCCGCCCGCCCAGCTGGTCCCCGTCGAGCCGGACCGCACCGACGGGACGAACACCTGGTAGGCGCCGTTGCCGTCGACGTACAGGAAGGGCTTCTCGCGGCTGACCGGGGTCTGCGCGACCGTGGTGTACGGCGGGTTGGGGAAGCTCGTGCCCGGGACGCCCTGGCTGCCGACGAAGACCATGTTCCAGTTCGAGCCGGTCCAGCCGCCGAGCTGGGAGTTGCGGGTCAACCACTGTTGCTGGCTGCCCGAGTTGACCTGTCCGTCGACCTTGGAGTCGGCGAGCAGACCGCCGCTGGACCAGCCGCCGTCGTCCAGGGCGAGGTTGCCGCGCAGATGCATCCGGCGGTACGCGGCGGCCTGGGAGACCGCCCAACGGTCGTTGCCGCCCGTGGGGTTGACCGACAGGTTCTCCGCGCCCCGCCAGAAGTTCTGGGTCGCGTTGCCCTGGAACCAGTCCGCCTCGGCGTGCACGGCTCCGTTGACCGTCACCGCGTCGGGGGAGAGGCCGAGGCCCAGTACCTGGGTGTAGAAGCCGACGTTGACGTCCGCGCTGTAGGCGCCCGGCTTGAACAGCACGGCGTAGCGCTGGGAGCCGAACTGGTTGGTCTCCTGCTGCCGGAAGACCGAGTCGAGCCGGCTCTGGATCGTGGCGGCGGACATCGACGGGTCGAAGACCAGGACGTTGGGGCCGAGGTCGGGGGTGGCGGTCGGGGAGACCGGGACCACCTGGAAGCGCTGGGCCGCGGAGCCGTTGCACGTGTACTGGACGAACTGCACGCTGTCGGCGGTCGAGGCGCCGGGGTCGTCCAGGCACTTGCCGCTGTTGCGGTTGACGAAGTGGTAGGCGCCGCCCCCGTCGTCGACCGGCAGCCACTGCTGGTTGGTCCCACCGCCGTAACTCCACAGGTGGACCGGCGCGTTGTCGGCGGTGGAGACGTCGGAGACGTCCACGACCTGTCCCGCGGCGTTGGCGTTGTCGATCCGGACGTATCCGCCGCCGGTGGCGGTGAGGCTCCAGCGCTGGGCGGTCGTGCCGTTGCAGGAGTACTGCTGGACGGCGGTGCCGTTGGCGGTGCCCGCCGCCCTGGCGTCCAGGCAGCGGCCGCTCGCCGCGTTCATCACGGTCACGGCACCGGTGGGCAGGGCGGAGGTGGCGGCCTGCGCCGGGGCGCCGGTGAGCATCGACGCGGCGGCCACGGCCACGAGCGCGGCCGCGCCGGATCTGCCGAGCGGGGGGAGAGGGGACATGAGGTCTCCTAGCCGGAAGCTGGGGGTGTGGGGGGTGGGGGCACGCGGGGTGCGTTCGTCCTGTGAACTCCCGGGTGCGCTCACGAGGTTGGGGTCGCCCGGTGAAGCTAAAGGTACGGACCACTTCCGTCAAGGTGTGAAGTAAGAAGTGAGGGAAGGGGGTTGGGCGGCGTCCCGGCGGCCGTCCGATCGCGCCGAGGGGCCTCACCGAGTCCGCTCCGTAATATTCGCCAGCTGGGTCGAATGTTTCGAATGAGTCGTCGGAGGGGTGGGCGGCCGGGCCGGTTCCCCGAACATTCCCCGTGCGCGAGGGGTTGCCAGCGTTTGGTGGCTGTCTCTAGGGTGCGGCAGCAGCGAAGCTTTCTGGATCAACTCCGAAACTTTCGGTCCGTACCCAAGGAGCGCAATCATGGGCGACCCGGCACTGTCCCGCCGCGGCTTTCTGACGGTGTCCGCCGCGGCCGGTCTCGGCATGACGGCACTGAGCGGCTGCGGCGGCGACTCGGACGGAGGGTCGTCCGACGGCACGACCACGGTGGAGTGGTGGAACATCTCCACCACCGAGCCGGCGAAGAGCGTCTGGGCGGCCCTGGCCAAGAAGTTCGAGGCCGCGAACCCCAAGGTCAAGATAAAGATCGTCCAGTTGGAGAACGACGCCTACAAATCGAAGATGACGGCGCTGACCGCCTCCGGGAAGCTCCCCGACATCTTCCACACCTGGGGCGGCGGCGTCCTCAAGCAGCAGGTCGACGCGGGGCTCGTCGAGGACCTGACCGACCGGACCAAGCCGTGGGCCGACGGCCTGCTGAAGGTCACCAAGGAGCCGTACCTCCTCGACGACAAGGTCTACGGCATCCCGTTCGACATGGGGATGATCGGCTTCTGGTACAACAAGGCCCTCTTCAAGCAGGCCGGCGTCGCCGAACCCCCCACCACCTGGGGCGGGTTCCTGGAGGCCGTGAGCAAGCTGAAGTCGAAGAACATCACGCCCATCGCCCTAGCGGGCAAGGAGAAGTGGCCCGGCATGTACTACTGGGCCTACCTCGCGATGCGCACCGCCGGCATCGACGCCCTCCAGAAGGCCGACGAGGACCACGACTTCACCGGCGCCGGGTTCGTCCAGGCCGGCCGGCACCTCAAGGAGCTCGTGGACCTTCAGCCCTTCCAGAAGGGCTTCCTCAACGCGGCCTACTCCACGCCCACCGGCCAGGCCGCCGCCGTCGGCAACGGCAAGGCGGCCATGGAGCTCATGGGCCAGTGGGCCCCGGCCGTGGAGGCCGACTCCGGCAAGGGTCTCGGCGCCGACCTCGGCTTCTTCCCGTTCCCCGCGGTCGAGGGCGGCAAGGGCGCCATCACCGAGGTGTTCGGCGGTGGCGGTGGACACGCGCTGCGCCGGGGCGCCCCGCAGGCCGCCGTCGACTTCCTGAAGTTCTTCGCCTCCGAGGCCACCGACCTGGAACTGGTCAAGAAGACCGGCGTCCTCCCGGTCGTCCCGAACGCCGAGAGCGCCATCACCGACCCCAACATCAAGGCCGTACAGGCCCAGTTGAACGCGGCCACCGGATTCCAGCTCTATCTCGACCAGGCGTACGCCCCCGCCGTCGGCCAGGAGGTCAACGACAGCGTGGCCGCGCTCATCGCCGGGTCCAAGTCCCCCGAGCAGGTGGCCCAGTCGATCACGCAGACCGCGAAGGAAGAGCAGTAGCCCGCGATGACCTCCACGTTCCTCGCAGACAAGCGGAGCGGTCCGGGCACCGAACTCCCGCCCCCGGAATCGGTCAGGGCCCGGGGGCGGGGCCGACGGCGGGTCCTGCACTGGCTCACCGCGGTCGGCTTCCAACTGCCCGCCCTGGTGCTGTTCATCGGCATGGTCCTGCTGCCGATGCTGTTCGCGCTGTACGCCGCCTTCTTCCGGTGGGGCGGCTTCGGCATGCCGTCCGACTACGTCGGCACCGACAACTTCACCCAGCTCTTCGACAACCCGGTCTTCCTCGGCGACCTGTGGCGCTGTCTCGTCCTGGTCGTGCTCTCCCTCGCGCTCCAACTGCCGTTCGCGCTCGCCATGGCGGTGCTGCTCAACCAGCGGCTGCGCGGCCGGGCCGTCTACCGGATGCTGTTCTTCGCGCCCTACGTCCTGTCCGAGGCGATCACGGGCGTGCTGTTCAGCATGGTCTTCGCCCCGGACTCCGGACTCGCCGACCACGTGCTCGGCGCGGTCGGCCTCGACGGCGTGGGAGGACTGTGGTTCGCCGACCCCTCGTACGTCATGGCGACCCTCTTCCTCGTCATGACCTGGAAGTACTTCGGCTTCCACATGATGCTCTACCTGGCCGGACTCCAGTCGATACCACGGGAGTTGACCGAGGCCGCGCTCATCGACGGCGCCTCCGCCTGGCAGCGGTTCCGCAACGTCACCCTGCCGCTGCTCGCGCCCACCCTGCGGATCAGCGTCTTCCTGTCGGTCATCGGGTCGATCCAGCTCTTCGACCTGGTGTGGGTGGTCACCCAGGGCGGGCCCGACCACCACTCCGAGACCATGGCCGTGACCATGTTCCAGTACGGCTTCAAGCGCTACCAGGTCGGCTACGCCAGCGCGATCAGCGTGGTCATGTTCGGCATCTGCCTCGTCTTCGCCCTCGCCTACCAGCGGTTCGTGCTCCGCCGCGACCTCGAAGGGGCCACCACGACCATGAGGGGGGACGGCAAGTGAGCCGCAAGAACCTGCCGTTGCACGCGATCCTGATGCTCGTCGGGGCCGTCATGGTCGTCCCCCTCGTCTACGCCGTCCTGTCCGGCTTCAAGTCCACCGACGAACTCTCCAGCAACCCCTTCGGACTGCCGAAGCACTGGCTCACGGGCAACTACACCGACATCCTCGGCGGGAGCGACTTCTGGCGACTGCTCGGCAGCAGCACGCTGATCGCGGTCGGTACGACGGTGCTGGTGGTCGCCGCGTCCGCGCTGGCCGCGTTCTCCTTCGCGCGGTTCGCCTTCCGGGGCCGGGAGGCACTGTTCACGCTCTTCACGATGGGGCTGATGTTCCCCTTCGCGGTGGCGGTGCTCCCGCTCTTCCTGCTGCTGCGCTCGATGAACCTGCTCGACAACCCGCTCGGCGTGATCCTCCCGCAGGCCGCCTTCGGACTGCCGATGACGATCATCATCCTGCGGGCCTTCTTCCGGGAGATACCGGGGGAGTTGGAGGAGGCGGCCACCCTCGACGGCTGCACCTCCTTCGGGTTCTTCTGGCGCGTCCTGCTGCCCATGGCCCGGCCCGCGCTCGGCACGGTCTCGGTGCTCGCCGTCGTCACCAGCTGGAACAACTTCATGCTGCCGCTGCTGGTGTTCACCGACAACACGTGGTGGACGCTGCCCATCGGCGTGCAGCAGTTCCAGGGCCAGTACTCCGCCGAGTACGCCCGGGTCTTCGCCTATCTCGTCCTGGCGATGGTCCCCGCCCTCGCCTTCTACTCGGTCGCCGAGCGCCAGCTCGTCGGCGGCCTGACCGCCGGGGCCACGAAAGGCTGACCCCGGCGTCGTCACCAGTACGGCTCACCCACCCCCGCACGTGAGGAGTCGCCCCATGCGCAAGAGACTTGTCTGCCTTCTGGCCGCCGCGCTGGTCGCCGTCAGCGCCCCGGTGGTACAGGCCCACGGAAAGCCCGCCACCCTCGCCGACTTGGCCCAGCGCCACGGCCGCTACTTCGGCAGTGCCACCGACAACCCCGAGCTGGTCGACGGGCCGTACAAGAAGATCCTGGGCAGCGAGTTCGACCAGATCACGCCGGGCAACGGCATGAAGTGGTACGCCACCGAGCCCCAGCAGGGGGTCTTCGACTGGACCAACGGCGACGAGATCGTGAACCTCGCCCGTGCGAACCACCAGAAGGTGCGTGGCCACACCCTGGTCTGGCACAGCCAGTTGCCCGGCTGGATCACCTCGCGTGAGTGGACGGCCGCCGAGCTCCGTGCCGTACTGAAGAAGCACATCCAGACCGAGGTACGGCACTACCGGGGCAAGGTGTTCGCCTGGGACGTCGTCAACGAGGCGTTCAACGAGGACGGCACCTACCGCGAGACCGTCTTCTACAAGACCCTCGGTCCCGGTTACATCGCCGACGCCCTGCGCTGGGCGCGGCAGGCCGACCCCAAGGTCAAGCTCTACCTCAACGACTACAACATCGAGGGAGTCGGCCCGAAGAGCGACGCCTACTACAACCTGGCCAAGGAGCTGAAGGCGCAGGGCGTCCCGCTCGACGGCATCGGCCTCCAGGCCCACCTTGCCCTCCAGTACGGCTATCCGACCACCCTGGAGGACAACCTCCGCCGCTTCTCGAAGCTGGGGCTCGACACCGCGCTCACCGAGGTCGACATCCGGATGGTCCTGCCGGCGACCGAGGAGAAGCTGGCCCAACAGGCCGAGTGGTACGCGGACTTGACCGACGCGTGCCTGGCCGTGCGCAGGTGCGTCGGCATCACCGTCTGGGACTATACGGACAAGTACAGCTGGATACCCGCCTTCTTCGAGGGCCAGGGCGCCGCGCTGCCGTGGGACGAGCAGCTTCAGCCGAAGCCGGCGTACTTCGCGATCAGGGACGCGCTGAAGTAGCCGTACTCATCGGGGGGTTGGTGGTGCGGTGCTCGACCGCACCACCAGTTCCGTGCCCAGTTCCACGCGCGGGGTGTCCGGGCCCTCGGCGCGGGCCAGTTCGAGGACCGTGCGGACGGCCAACTTGCCCATGTCGGCGAGGGGTTGGCGGACCGTGGTCAGCGGGGGTGCCGACCAGCGGACTTCCGGAAGGTCGTCGAAACCCACCAGGCTCATGTCCTGCGGCACCCGCAGGCCGCGTCGCCTGAGCGCCTCGATCGCGCCGAGCGCCATCTGGTCGCTGGCCGCGAACACGGCGGTCGGCGGCTCGGGCAGGTCGAGGAGTTTCTCGCAGCCCGCGAAGCCGGACTCCGGATGGAAGTCGCCCGGCACGACAAGCGACTCGTCGAGGGTGAGCCCGGCGCCTTCCAGTGCGGCCCGGTAGCCGTCGAAGCGGGCCCGGGAGCAGAGCAGCCGGGGCGGCCCGGCGATCAGGCCGATCCTGCGGTGGCCCAGCGACAGCAGGTGCTCGGTGGCCGCGAGCCCGCCCGACCAGTTGGCGGCGCCGATGGTGGGGGCGTCCAGCGCGGGCGAGCCGGCCGGGTCGACGACCACCAGCGGGACGCCGAGGATGCGCAGTTCGTCGTGGAGGACCGGCTCCAGCGCCGAGGTGACCAGGATGACGCCGTCGGAGGCGCGGGCGCGCAGATTGCGCATCCACTCGCGGGCGTCGCCCGAGCGGCCGTGGATCGCGGAGACCACGGTGCCGGCGCCCTCCGCGTGGGCGGCCTCCTCGACCCCTCGGATGATCTCCACGGCCCAGGGGCTGTCCAGGTCGTTGAAGACCAGGTCGAGCAGGGCGGCCAGCGTGCCGGGGGCCGCGGGGCGCTTGCGGTAGCCGTACCGCTGGAGCAGTTCCTCGACCCGGGCGCGGGTGCGCGGGGAGACGTCGGAGCGGCCGTTGACCACCCGGGACACCGTGGGTACCGAGACTCCGGCCTGCCGGGCGATCTCCGTGATGGTGATTCTGCCCCGGGGCTCGGCGCCGGCCCGGCCTGCTGTCACTTGCCCACCTCCGCGTCGGAGCCTCGACAGCGACGGACCGTCGACTGCGGCCGGGCCTCGAAACTTCCAGGAGTCTTCCGGAAAGGTGGGGGCATACACAAGGCATCACAGGGAGTGATCGCCGTCGGACATGCGTCGGGGCCGGTGCGCAGTCAGGCGCTGCGAGCCGGCCCCTCAAGGTCTCCGGACGGAACGGCGGCCGCCCGGTCGTGCTCAGGCTGCCGTGGCCGCCGCGAGCGGGCGGTGCGGGGCGATGACCCGGCCGTCGGGCAGGAGCTCACCGGTGTCCTCGAAGAGCAGGACGCCGTTGCACAGCAGGCTCCAGCCCTGTTCCGGGTGGTGCGCCACGAGGCGGGCGCATTCCCGGTCGGTGGAGTCAGCGGTGGGACACGGCGGCTGGTGCTGGCACATTGGTGGGATCTTTCGCTGTGTTGTGGTCATGACGTCCCCCGTCGTGATTACTCAGTCTGAACCCAGTGTTGCCCCACGGGCGTCAATCCGCAGGGATTTCGCATCACCACTTCTTCACAGGTTGATGACGCTTCACCCGGCTGGATGGTTCATCCCAACTGCACTGTCCCTTCGGGTGGTTCGTCGTGGCCGGATGGGGCTAGTCCACCTGGAGTCAGGGCCGTACACGGCTCGTCCGAGCAATTGTGTGCTCGTACGAGCAAATGAGTTTCTGTGCGGAGCCCGGGGATTTCGCACGACCCTAATGGCCCCGGAAACAACGTCGTACCCCGCTACCCGGAATTCGGGGCGGGGTACGAGGGTGTCGCGCGGGAGCGCGGGGCTCAGGCCGGTGAGCCGAGCAGGGGCGCCGGAGTCACCCGATGGGTCAGCACCGGGAGGAGTTCGGCGGCGCGGTGCGGCCGGTGGGCCGCGATACCGGGCGGGGCCGGTGCCAGCGGCACCAGGAGGTCGGTGGCGGCGAGCCGGCCCGTGGCGGCGTCCGCCGCGCAGTCGCCGTGCAGCCAGAGCGCGAGCATGTACAGGCCCGGGATCGACAGCAGGCGCGGCTGGTACGGCTGCGGCATCACCTCCGCCTGGCGCAGCGCGCGCTCGGTGGACGGGATGTAGGGCCCCTCGAAGAAGTGCGAGAACGCCCAGCCGTCCGGGGTCAGCATGGTCTCCGCCGCGGCCACCGAGCGCTCGCCGCAGCGGATCAGGAAACGCCACCCGGTCAGCCGGGTGGCGGTGCCGTCCAGGACGTGTACGGGCAGTGGCAGTTCGGGGGTCACGGGTCCCTGGGCGCGCAGCAGGGAGGGGGTCCTGGCCTCGCGCACGGCGGTGGGCGAACCGAGTGCGGTGAGGACCGTGCGAAGTGCTGGTGCGGGTGCCGGGGGGACATGCAGCGGCATGGTGGGTCGCCTCTCATTCGACAGGCATGGTGGCGCGAGGGCGGGGGCGGACGGCGCTGTCAGCTCACGGGGTCAGAGAGGCGGGGGCCGGGGTCCGGTGACGCGGGTACGGGTGAGGACTGCCGTACGTCACCTGACGGCAGGATCCAGGACCGCGGGTGCCAACCCTCTGCCTTGTTCGCGGAGTTTATACGACATGTGTTCAGACGGTGTTTCGTCTAGCCGTTTCCGGCACGCGAAGCAAGGGACCATTCGGTCGGCGATACGTGGGAATCATCCCGATTGCGTGTCGAGTCCACTGCGGTGACCTCGGAAAATGCCCGGGAAGCGGTCGGCCAATTCTCGTCGGCGTTTTTCACGAGTTCTTCAGGGCACTCGAAACTGCTGACAGCTTCATGCCGAGTGAATGTGCCACCGGTCACATCCGACAGCGTAGCGGGCCCGGGGCCGTCGTGGGACGTTACCGATCGTTCCGGCTGGGCATCATCCCACCTGACTCATGACGCATCGAGGAGGGACGCTTCGATGGGGGAGAAGGTCGTGGCAGGCCGGTTCGACCTGTCCGATCGCCAGCACTACCGCGACAAGCTCCGCAGGTGTCTGACGGGGCTGGAGCGGCTCCTGGCGGAGCAGCGGTTCGATCGCCCGAAGAACCTCATGGGCCTGGAGATCGAATTGAACCTGGTCGGCGCCGACGGTATGCCGAGAATGCTGAACGGAGAGGTGCTTGAGCGCATCGCGAGCCGAGATTTCCAAACAGAACTCGCCATGTTCAATCTGGAAGTCAACATAGCCCCACACCGGCTGGGCGGCAGGGTATTCGACCGGCTGGCCGAGGAACTCCGTACGTCCCTGGCATATGCCGACCGTAAAGCGGG
This sequence comes from Streptomyces sp. SID13726, assembly GCF_010548375.1. Lineage (GTDB taxonomy): Bacteria > Actinomycetota > Actinomycetes > Streptomycetales > Streptomycetaceae > Streptomyces. The sequence continues at coordinate 528,927 of NZ_JAAGLY010000006.1, read as the reverse complement.
CGAGGTCGACGCGGGAATCGTGATGATCGGCATTCTGCCGACCCTCGACCGGGACGACCTGGTCTCCTCCAACCTCTCCGACGTCGACCGCTACACCCTGCTCAACGACCAGATCGTCGCCGCGCGCGGTGAGGACTTCCTCCTCGACATCGACGGGGTGGAGCGGCTCACCTGCACGTCCAAGTCGATCGCCCCGGAGGCCGCCTGCACCTCCGTGCAGCTGCACCTCCAGGTCACCCCCGGCCGGTTCGCCGACGTGTGGAACGCCGCGCAGGCGGTCGCCGGGGTGCAGATCGCCGTAGGCGCCAACTCGCCGTTCCTGTTCGGGCGCGAGCTGTGGCGGGAGTCCCGGCCACCGCTCTTCCAGCAGTCCACGGACACCCGCCCGCCGGAGCTCCAGGCGCAGGGGGTGCGGCCGCGCACCTGGTTCGGGGAGCGGTGGATCTCCTCGGCGTACGACCTGTTCGAGGAGAACCTGCGCTACTTCCCTGCGCTGCTGCCGATCTGCGACGAGGAGGACCCGCTGGCGGTCCTCGACGAGGGAGGGGTGCCCTCGCTCGCCGAACTCGTCCTGCACAACGGCACGGTGTACCGCTGGAACCGGCCCGTCTACGGCATCGCCGACGGCGTCCCGCATCTGCGTGTCGAGAACCGGGTGCTGCCCGCCGGGCCCACCGTCACGGACGTCATCGCCAACGCGGCCTTCTACTACGGCCTCGTCCGCGCCCTCGCCGAGGAGTCGCGCCCGGTGTGGACCCGGCTGCCCTTCGAGGCGGCCGCGGCCAACTTCGACGCGGCCTGCCGGCACGGCATCGACGCGCGCATGACCTGGCCCCGGCGCGGACGCCACGGCGGCACGGTCGAGGTCGACGCGGTGAGTCTCGTACGCGACGAACTGCTGCCGCTCGCCGAGTCGGGGCTCGCCGCGTGGGGCGTCGAGCCCGCCGACCGGGACCTCTACCTCGGCGTCATCGAGGAGCGGTGCCGCCGCCGGGCCAACGGGGCGTCCTGGCAGGCGGCGACGTTCCACGGGGCCCTGGAGGCGGGTCTCGCACGGGACGCGGCGCTGGCGGCGACGACACGGCGGTACGGCGAGCTGATGCACAGCGGGGAGCCGGTGCACACCTGGCCGGTGGGTCTGCCGGAGCCCGCTTCGCTGGGGTAGCGGGTGGCCGTCATTCGGCGTTGCCCGCTCCCTGGGCGCCCGCCGCCACGATCGCCTTGAGGATCACCGTGTGGATCTGGGCCGGGTTGTTGACCTGCTGGCCGGAGCCGCCCGTGGCCTCGGCCAGCTGTTCGGCCTCGGCCCGGTCGGCGTCGGGGCCCACCGCGATGACGATGAGGGGGACCGGGCGCTGCGGGCTGGAGAGCTTCTCCAGCTGGGACACGAGGGCGCCGCGCGAGATGCTGCCCGGGTCCTGGTTCACGCCGTCGGTGAGGACGACCAGCGCGTTGAACTTGCCCTGGGCGTAGGAGGACGTCGCCGACTTGTACGCGGCCAGGGTGGTGTCGTACAGCCCCGTCGCACCGCCCGGCACCGGCTCCAGGTCGCCGAACGCCGCCGACAGCCGCTCCCGTTGGGTGCCGCCCCCGTCCGCGCCGGCGCCCAGCCGCTCGGTCGGCACCAGGACCTTGTAGTCCTTGTCGCCGTCGAGCTTGGTGGAGAACTCCCACAGCCCGATCTCGTCCTCCTGCGTGAAGGTCGCGAGGGCCTGGAGGAGGGACGCCTTGGTGACGTCCATACGGGAGCGCCCGGTGCCCGGCACGGCCTCCGACATGGACGAGGACGCGTCCACGACCGTGGTGATCCGCGCGCTCTGCACGGTGATCGTCCAGGTGCCCAGCGCCTCCTGGAGCGCCGACGCCGACGCGGGCTCACCGGCCGCCGACGCGTACGGCTGCGGCACCTTGCCCCCGGCCTTCGCGACCAGCGAGGCCGACACCTGGTCGTCGGAGGTGCGGAACCCCCGGTCCGTGAGCAGCTGTTCCTGCTCGGGCTTGCGCAGATACGTCATGAACCGGACCGCCGCCCGGCTCTCGTCGGTGCTCAGCCGCGCCTGGTCGACGAGGGCGTAGGGGTAGTCGAGCCGCGGTGAGCCGTCCTTGGGGTAGAAGAAGTCCAGGGCGCCCTCGGAGTCGGCCGAGGAGTTGTACGCGAACGCCGCCTGCTCCGACAGGACCAGCGCCTGGTTGCGCTTGGGGTTGCCCTGCTCGGTCCCCGAGGAGTCGCGCGGCAGCGTCTCGACGAGCTGTCCGTCGCTGTCGGAGATGCGCTGCGAGAGCGACTTCATCATCGCCGCGGCCTGCGTCTCCCCGCCCTCGACCTTGCCGGCCGCACTGCTGAGCTGGGTGAGGGCGAGCAGCCCGGTCGCACTGCGCGCGGGGTCGGCCGCGCCCAGCTTGAGGGAGTCGTCCTGGAGGGTGGCACCGGCCAGCTCCAGCCAGGCGTACGTCTTCTTCGGCCACCCCAGCGACTTCGCGGCGGCCGGCACCATCGCCATCCCGACCGGGCTGGAGGCCACGTTGCCCACCCGGGCCACCTCCGTCGCGCCGCCGTCCGCGCCGATCTGCTCGACCCACACGTCCGAGTCCGGCACCCACACCTGCGCGCCGGGGTCCTTGCCGGCCACGAGCGCGTCCCGCACCTTGTACGACTCGCGCGCGGTCACCGTGACGTCCAGACAGCGCCCGTCGGAGGTGAGGTTGTCGTCACGGGCCCGGTCGGCCGCGGCCTGGAGCGCCGGCGCCACGTCGGGGGAGGCGGCCACCTCAAGGCGTACGGCCTCGTCCCGGCAGGAGCGGCCGAAGGAGAGCAGACCGCCCTGGACGGCGGCCGCGGTGCCCCCGGCGACGGTCAGGACGAGCACCGTCGCGACGGCCACCGTGCGGCGGCGCGCTCGTGGGCGGGGGTCGCTGCCGCCCGCCCCATACTGATCGGGCAAGCTGTGACGTCCCATGACGGTGGTGCCCTCCCCTGTCGATTTTCGTGCCGAGCCGGCCGTACAAAACAGCCGTATATGGCAGAAAAAGGGGGAGGTACGCCCCGTACGGCGTCCGTCCCCCCGGCGGCCCTGCGCACGATCTTCGTAACTTCTTTCGAAGGACCCTAGCGGGACGGCGATGGGGATGAGGCGGGATTACTCAACTGGAGGCAGGTGTGCAGGCGGAGGAAGGGCCAGTGGCCGATTCTTTTCCGCAGAGGGCGCTCTCACGGAGGTTCTTCCGTGACGAGACGCTGCTCGTTCTGGGGCTTTCGCTCGGTGCGAGTGGTGTGTCGGCCCTGATCAGTTTTGTCGGATCGGTCACCAAACCAGGCGGTCTCAAGGACCAGGCGGCGACCCTCAACGCCTCGGCCGCGCCCGGCCGTCCCTGGCTTGATCTCGCCTGGCAGCTCTTCGGGATCACGTCGGCCCTGGTGCCCGTGCTGCTGGTCGCTCACTTGCTGCTGCGGGAGGGCGAGGGCCTGCGGACCCTCGGGTTCGACCGCACCCGGCCCGGGCCCGACCTGGTGCGCGGGGCCGGGATCGCGGCCGTGATCGGCAGTACCGGGATCGCCTTCTACCTGGCCGCACGCGGCCTCGGCTTCAACCTCACCGTGGTGCCCGAGGCGCTGCCCGACGTGTGGTGGAAGTACCCCGTGCTGATCCTCTCGGCGATGCAGAACGCGATCCTCGAAGAGGTGATCGTCGTCGGCTATCTGCTGCGCAGGCTGCACCAGTTGGGGTGGACGCCGGGCACCGCGCTGGTGGCCAGTTCCGTACTGCGCGGCAGCTACCACCTCTACCAGGGGATCGGCGGCTTCATCGGCAACATGGTGATGGGCGTGGTCTTCGTCTACCTGTACCGGCGGTGGGGCCGGGTGGGCCCCCTGGTGGTGGCGCATTCCCTGCTCGACATCGGGGCGTTCGTGGGCTACGCGCTGCTCGCCGGGAAGGTGGGCTGGCTGCCCACGGCGTGAGGCACTTCCCGGGGGTGCGCCAGGCCGGCGGCTCGCCGTCCCGGGGTGCGCCAGGCTGGCAGCTCGCCGTCCAGGGACGCGCTACGCCAGCAGCTCGCCGTCGATGACGGTGACCGCGCGGCCCGTCAACAGGGTCCGCTCGCCCCGCAGTCCGGTGCGGACCCGGCCGGAGCGGGGCGAGGCCTGGAGACCGGTGAGTTCCGTACGGCCGAGCCGCTGCGACCAGTAGGGGGCCAGGGCGGTGTGGGCGCTGCCGGTGACCGGGTCCTCGTCGATGCCGACGTTCGGGAAAAAGCAGCGGGAGACGAAGTCGTAGCCCAGGTCCGGGTTCTCGGCGCGGGCGGTGGCGATGACGCCCCGCTCGGAGTAGCCGGCCAGGGCCCTGTGGTCGGGGCGCAGGGCGTGCACGGTCTTCTCGTCGGCGAGTTCGAGCAGCAGGTCGCCGATGTCCGGCCCGGTGTCGAACGCGGTGAGCGGCTCGGCGCCCAGTGCCTCGGCGACGCCCTCGGGCAGCGCGACCGGGCTGAGCGGGGCCGTCGGGAAGTCCAGGGTGATCGAGCCGTCCGCGCCCGGTGTCGCGACGAGGACCCCGCTGCGGGTGGCGAACCGCACCGGGCCCTCGTGGGCGCCGGTGGTGTGCAGGACGTGGGCCGTGGCGAGGGTCGCGTGGCCGCACATGTTCACCTCGGTGACCGGCGTGAACCAGCGCAGCGCCCAGTCGGCCTCGCCGCCCCCGGGGAGCCGGTGCGCGAAGGCCGTCTCGGCGTGGTTGACCTCCAGGGCGATGTCCTGGAGCCGGTTGTCGTCCGGGAAGCCCTCGTCCAGGAGCAGGACCCCGGCGGGGTTGCCGGCGAAGGGGCGGTCGGTGAAGGCGTCGACGATTCGGATGCGCATGGGCCGACGGTATGGGCTGGTCGCGCTGTGAGGACAAGGCCAATTCGGGGGAGCTGGACCGATTTCTGCCTGCTGCTCCGCCGCTGGGCACCGCTCCTCGACAACTGCCTGATCATCGCGGCCGGTTGGCCACGACCGGCGGCTAGGGTTGCGCCATGTTCAACGTCGATCAGCGGGGACACGTCCGGGCGCGGCTTCTCTCGCTGGCGGAGGCCGACCCCGAGGTGGTGGGCGCCGCGATCACCGGCTCCGACGCGGTCGGGGCGGACGACCGTTGGTCGGACATCGACCTGGCCTTCGGTATCGACGGTGAGCTGGGCCCGGCCCTGGTCCGCTGGACCGACATCCTCTACGAGGAGTTCGCCGCCCAGCACCACTGGGACCTGTCGTCCGGGTCCACGATCTACCGCGTGTTCCTGCTCCCGGCCTGGCTGGAGGTCGACATCGCCTTCACCCCGGCGGACGACTTCGGCCCGCTCGGCCCCGCCTGGCGCACCGTCTTCGGCCGAACCGCCCAGCTCGAACCCACCGCCCCGCCGACCCGCGATCACCTCGTCGGCCTGGCCTGGCACCACGCCCTCCATGCTCGCGTCTGCATCGAGAGGCACCGGTGGTGGCAGGCCGAACACTGGATCAGCGCCGCCCGCGACCAGCTGATCGCGCTGGCCTGTCTCCGCCTCGGACACCCCACCGGCTATGCCAAGGGGGCCCATCTGCTGCCGCACGAACTGACCGGGCCGCTGGAGACGACCCTGGTCCGATCGCTCGACGAGACGGAACTCCGGCGGGCCTTCGAAGCCGTCGTCGCCTTGCTGGGCCGGGAAGTTGAGCGCACCGACCCGAGTCTGGGGGTGGTGCTTCGGCCGATGCTGGTTGACATTGCGCGGGGTGGTGGACGTGCATCTGGGCGCTGACGTGTTCTGGTGCTGATCGGGCAAACGCCGTCTTCTTCGGCCGGGCGTCAGTTGGGTGTCACTTCCGCGATCAGCGTGCGCACGCGTGCCTCGATCGCGTCGCGGATGGGGCGTACGGCATCGACGCCCTGGCCGGCCGGGTCGTCGAGTCGCCAGTCGAGGTAGCGCTTGCCGGGGAAGACCGGGCAGGTGTCGCCGCAGCCCATGGTGATGACGACGTCGGATGCCTGGACGGCGTCGGTCGTGAGGATCTTCGGGGTTTCTTCGGAGATGTCGATCCCGACCTCGTTCATCGCTTCGACCACGGCCGGGTTGACGGTGTCGGCGGGGGCGGATCCGGCGGAGCGGACCTCGACGCGGTCGCCGGCGAGGTGGGTGAGGAAGGCGGCGGCCATCTGGGACCGGCCGGCGTTGTGGACGCAGACGAACAGCACGGAGGGGCGGGAAGGGGGAGCGTTCATGGCGGGGGGCTTTCTCGGGGGTGACGCGAGTGGTCAGGAGGGGAGTGGTCAGGAGGGGAGTGGTTCGGGTTGTGCGGGGGCGTTGGCTGGGGCGGGGCATGGGGCTTGGGGCGTGGACGGCGGTTGTGAGGCGGGGTTCGAGCGTGGCTCCGAGCACCTGGGCGGCGAGGGACGGGGCGGCGAGGCGGGCGCGATCCCGGCGAGGGTGTCGGTGAGGGTCCGGCCGACGGCCACCGCGGGGTTGGCGAACGACGTGGAGTACGTGAACCCGTAGGCGGCCCCGATGTACGAGGCCAGCGCTGGCGAGGCGAGCGCGGCGCGGCGGACCGGTCGTGGGTGGAGATCTCGACCGGCGGCTCGGCGGACCTCGCGTCGGCCGGGATCGCGCCGCCGATCGCACCCACGACCTGGGCGGACAAGTACGCGACGACGTCCCGTAGAGCGAGGGCGTCCGGCGTCCGGCAGCCGGTGACACCAGGCGGTCAGGGTCACGCCTGGGTTGAAGTGCGCGCCGGAGACCGGTCCGAGCAGCAGGATGGGTACGCCGAGACCGAGGACCGTGGCGAGCGCGCGCTGGCCCGGATGCCGGAGCCGGCCGTCACCGCCATCAACAGCCCTGTACCGGTCGCCTCCGAGGCCGGGGGAGGCATTCACCCGGTGACTTCGGCGGGCCCCGTGGTGGTCAGGAACGCGGCGAGCCTGTCCAGGGCCCCGGGCAGCACCCAGTAGTACACCCAGGTGCCGCGTCGTTCGCAGTCGATGAGGCCGGCCTGTCGGAGCAGCTTGAGATGGTGGGAGATCGTCGGCTGGGACAGGTCGAACGCCGGGGTCAGCTCGCACACGCAGACCTCGCCGCCCTCGCCGCGTGAGGCGATCAGCGACATCAGCCGCAGCCGGACCGGGTCGCCCAGGGCCTTGAAGACCTTCGCGAGATCGGCCGCTCGGGTCTCGTTCAGCGGTGCGGCGGACAGGCCAGGGCAGCAGGCGGTGTCCTGGCCGATCACCTCAAGCTCTTGTTTCGACATACCTCTATGTTGACGTTTTTCGAATCAAGGCGCAAGGTTGCATCAACGAACGTCAATACAGGCCGTTCCGGGTCGCTGCTGTGGCCCGTCATCCGGGAGTGAGTCATGAGCGAACAGTCCACTGCCCTGCGCGAAACCGTCCGCCTGCGCTATGCGGCGGCCGCCACGAAGGTCACCGAGGGCGGCACCGCGTGCTGCGGGCCCGAGCCGGTCGAGGTCGACGAGAACTTCGGCTCCACCCTGTACTCCGCCGAAGAGCGAGACCTCCTGCCCGCCGAAGCGGTGGCCGTCTCGCTCGGCTGCGGCAACCCCACCGCCGTCGCCGAACTCCGTGAAGGGGAGCGGGTGTTGGACCTCGGCTCCGGCGGCGGCATCGACGTCCTGCTCTCCGCCCGCCGCGTCGGCCCCACCGGCAAGGCGTACGGGCTGGACATGACGGAAGAGATGCTCGAACTCGCCCTGGCCAACGCGGCGAAGGCGGGCACGACGAACGTGGAGTTCCTCAAGGGCACCATCGAGGCGATCCCGTTGCCCGCGAACACCATCGACGTAGTGATCTCCAACTGCGTGATCAACCTGTCCACCGACAAGCCCGCCGTGTTCGCCGAGACCTTCCGTGTCCTCAGGCCCGGTGGCCGGATCGGCGTCTCCGACGTCGTCGCCGACGACACCCTCGGCCCCGAACAGCGGGCGGAGCGCGGCGACTACGTCGGCTGCATCGCCGGTGCGCTCTCCTTCGCCGAGTACCGCGCCGGTCTGGAGGCCGCGGGGTTCACCGACGTCGAGATCGCTCCCACCCATGCGGTCGCCGACGGCATGCACTCCGCCATCGTCCGCGCCGTCAAGCCCGAGGCGCGGTGAGGGCCGACCGGCCTGCGGGGCGCCCTCACTCCGTCGACTCCAGAATGCGGCCGAGTGTCCGGCGCCCCATCGCGCTCAGCGTCGGATTGCTCTCGACGTAGTACCAGACAACGCCCATCGCCTGCTCGAACGCCCAGGCCTTGCCGCGCTCCCACTCCAGATCGTCACTGCCCAGCGTCGGCCGGAGCACTTCGCGGGGACCTGCCTGCAACAGGTGCCAGGCGCCGACCAGATCCAGCGCCGGGTCGGCCGGGCCGAAGCCGCCGGTGTCGAGTACGCCGCTGAGCCGGTCTCCGGTGACCAGGACGTTGCCGGGGATCAGGTCGCGATGGCTCATCACGTCGGCGCCGGTGCGGGGCAACTCCCTCAGGCGGCTCCACAGTCGGCGCAGCCGGGGCACGTCGAGCAGCCCCTCGCTCTCCTCGAGGCACCGCGCCATCCAGTCGTCGTGGTGGGTGAGAACGCCGCCACGGCCTCCGCCGTCGAAGAGCCGGCCCCGGGTGTCGGTCTTCCGTAGCGCCGCGATGAAGTCGGCGAGGTCTGCGGCGAAGGCGTCCGACGCGCTCGGGTCGGCATCCGAGGCGACTGTTCCCGGCAGCCATGTCTGGACCGACCACGGCATGGGGTAACCCGGTCCGGGCCTCCCCAGGGCGACGGGTTCCGGGACAGGGAACCGGGACACCTGTGCCAACTCCGCGCTCGCCCGGGCTTCTTGCTCCAGGAACGCCAGCGCCTCGGCGGCATCGGTCAGCCGCAGGGGGAAGCGCGCCGAGAGGTCGTTCCCGATGCGGAAGATGGCGTTGACCGTCCCGGTCGCCGGCACGAGCCGGATCTCTTTGCCGCTCCACCGGGGGAATTGTTCCTGGACCAAGGCCGCAACGGTTTCGGTGGTCACGTTCACTTGGTCGTCGTGCATGGTCATTTCTCATCTGTATCCATGCGCCAGGGGCCAGGGCAACTCGGTTTTCCGATCACTCGGTTTGCGGCAACTTCCCGCCATGCTCCGGCGATCAGGCCCACGGCCGACATGCCCATGCCACAAAAATGTCGAGTGACCAGGAAGGAAGCAACTTGATTCCCCTGGGCCTCAGAGGCGATCGAATATTCGACGACGGCCCGGCAGGGGGCGCGTGCCGATGGTGGCCGCCGCGGAGAATCTCGCTGGTCAGATACCTGTGACGCCATTGCTGATCAGTGATAGCGGAATGCCACCTCTCAGTCATGTATTGGCCAGTACATGACTAACTCGGTCGAGTGGTGCCGGTTAGCGTCTTTCACGCTGGATATCCCAGCGGACCGAGCTCAACTGACCGAGTTCAACAGGGGGATTCTTCTCATGCGCATGAGAGCCAAGGTCGTCACGACCATCGCCGCCGGGCTGCTGGCCGCCGCGGGAATGTCGGCGCCCACCGCCGCGGCCGTCGGCCAGGACACCCGGGCGCCGGCGTCCGGCCAGACCGTCACCAACACGTGGGTCTACACGTGGACCAGCGCGAACATCCGCAGCTGCGCCTCGACCCAGTGCAGCATCAACTACACGGTCCCCGCCAACTACGAGCTCAGCGCCATATGTTGGGCGCACGGCCAGTGGGTGAGCCAGAACGGCGTCTCGCACGACAAGTGGGTCCTGCTCGGCTCGGGTTCGAGCTGGATCTGGGGCGGCCTGCTCAAGGGCAACCAGACGGGCAACGTGCCCAACCAGTGCTGAACTCCGCCTGAGCGAACAGGCACTCTCCACGCCCGAGGCGAGCGACATCGAGTGATCGGTCGCGCCAACTGACTCATCGCATCAAGAAGGCCACCAGCCGCACCCCCGCCTGACCCGGGTGCCGCTGGTGGCCTGCCGCATGCCCGGCGCGCCTCGTCGGCCCGGCGCCCCCTTCCTGGCCCACCTCGGCCGTGTGGCCGCCTTCCATGAAGAGATGACCTGTGACAGCGATCGTTGATCGATTGCCAGAAAGAGTTGATCAAAGTTCGTTTGTGTCAGCGATGAGTGACCACATGGCTTTTTGTGTCAGCTCAGGCTGACCGCTGCGTGTTTGACCTCTCTCGGTGAAGGTTGATCGCCTCGGCGACCGTCTGGGACCATGGTCGAACGCCTGCTAGGCCGTGCTTTAGAAGCCGATCACTTGGATCCTGCCTTTCGGCGAGGCCGCGCTGGCCCTTGCGGCGGAGCAGAAAGCGGTGGCTCCGGGGAGCCAGAACCGACAGGATCCAGGCATGTCAGATGAATGGCCCCCGCCCGGGCACTCCTTCTATTACCGGATGAGCACCCAGCTGGACGGTGGACCGTCTTTCGACCTGGACATCACCACTCCCAGAGCCCGGTCGAGCGTGGACATCTCCACCTTCAGGGTCGGGCGCCACGGAGGCCCGGACGAAGCCGACCTCGCTTACCGTGAACGCCTCTACGGGCTGATCGGCGCCATCGTGGTCGCCGGCGGCCATGTCGAGGCGGCCATGAAGCGGCTCATACTGCTACTGAGAGACGAGCAGGGCGGCTTCTCGCTCGTCGACAAAACATGGTCCGACCTTCACAAACTGCTGGTGGCGCAATCCCGCAGGAGCATTCCACAGGCCACCGCACTCGCCGAGATCCTTGAGTGGGGCGAGGTCAACGAGCTCAAGCGCCGCCGCGACGATGCCGTTCACGCTTCCTGGTGGAACTGGGACGGCGTGGGCGTCATGCGCTCCCGCTTCTTCAGGAAGCAGGATGGCGCCAACATCGTCTGCACCCTTGAGGACCTCGAGGAGGATGCGAGGCTGCTCTTCGCGTACGCCGAGAAGCTCGACCTCCTTCTAGAAGCGGATTGGCCGCAGGCGAGACTGCCACGCCGGACCTAAGCACCTTCTCCTGCCGTTTCCCGGCGGAACGCGGACGTACAGGCACGACCCTGGGCGGGCGAGGGAGTCCGCCGATAGGCAATGCGACGTCACCCGGTGTCCCAGGATCGCCTGTTGTTGACGCTCCGTGCTGGCTCCGCGACTCCTGCTGTTTCCGGTCGGGCCAGACCAGGGCACCTACAGGGAAAGCGCCACCACCCCACAGGTGGGGCCTGTCAGGCTGTGAGCCGTTCGGGCAAACGGCGGCGGTAGCGTGCCCGGAGTACGTCGCCTGGTTTTGCCGACTCGCCGGGGCTGCCCGTGTCCATGCCGGAAGTATCCATCAGGTGTTGCCGAGCCGGCATGGGATCGCCGGTGCGTCTGCCGCCGCCCGCACCCGCCCACCGATACCGGTCTTTTCGGCGCCGCACGTCCGTTCGCTCGGCTGAGTGTCTGCGCCCGGTGCCGGGGCCGAGCCTTGGACGCGAAGTCAGTCCTGCGTCTGGTTTTCGATGCGGGTCACACGATCGGGGCCCGGATGATCGACGCCGGGCACCATGGGGTTCTCGTAGTCGAACTCCACCTTGCCGAAAGAGTCGCTGGTGATTGGCGGAGGGTCGTTGTCGGCGATGATCAGTTGAAGGCGCTCACCGTATGCGTCGGCCATCGTCCGAAAGCGGCTGTAGATATCTGTAGCGCGTTGTCGGTCGGAGTCGTTGTTGCCGAAGGCCTTGCGGGGCGAGTCGATAACAAGGAGGGATGGCACGAGGACGTCGGCGTGGTCGAGACCGAAGGCAAGAAGAGTCAGGCTGTAGGCGAGGCTCACGGAGGTGGCGATGCCACCGCCGGAGGCCTGCAGGCTCTCGAAGGGTTGTCCGTTGACCACGGGCAGGTAGGTGTCGCGGTCGATGACGGCCGTGTCGACCCACGGCAGGTTCCAGCTGGTGAGCAGTTGCCCGAATTCGGTGCTGAGGTCGCCGAGCAGTGTCTGGCTGGCCTTGAGCTGCTCAGACTTTTCCTTGATGTCCTTATTGACCTGCCGCCGCTCGGCTCTGATGTCGCGGATGTCCTTGTCGATGGCGCGGACACGGGCCCAAGAATCCCGCAGCTGGGTGATGGCATCGATGCTGGCTTTGAGCGCGGCGACGCGGGTGCTCGCATCGGTGATTGCGTCGAAGCGTGGAGCGACCGCATCGCGGGTCTGGGCATCGAGCTGCCGACGCAGACTGGTGACGGCGAAGTTGAGCTGCTGCGACCGCTGCCGTGCGGCCTGCAGGTGCGTCTCGTCCGACTGCTCGATGTGCTGCGCGTCCTCAAGCTGTTGCTGCAGGACCGTGCGTGTTTCTTCGATGGCCGCCGGGTCGACATCAGCCACGACGGGATCGGGCTGGAGGCAGACGACGCAATGGTCCTCCGCAACGGCCCGTGTGGTCAGGGACTGCATGCAACGTGGGCAGACGACGAATTCGAAGGGGGACAGCTGGTCGATGGCGGTGGCCGACCGCGCGAGACGGGATAGGTCGAGCTGCACCTGGGCGACCACCGCCCCTCGTGCCTCCACAAGGTCGGCGGCGGCAGAGACTTCCTCCTCAGCCTGCCGGGCGGCGTGGATCGCAGCCTGCAGCTCCTCCCGCAGTGCGGTGTCGGCGGCCGTCTGTTCCTCCAGTTCGGTGCGGAGACTCGCCAGCGCGGACTCGGCCCGTCCCAGAGTGTCGCGCAGCTGCGCGAGCTCAGCCCGCAGCTCGTCGTCGCTGCGGGGATCGGAGGCCGCCAGGAACTGGCCGACGTTGTTGTGCTCGGCGGTTCGGGCCTTCAGCCTGTCCGTGAGCTGGCCCGCGGTGCGCTTGAGCTCCAGCAGTACGCCGTCGGTCAGTGCGAACATCAACCGGAAGAGCTCTTTACGCTTGGGCTCGAACCAGGAGTCCAGGTGGCCGACGACCTGGCGGTCGATCTCGCGCGCCTGGAGATAGACGTAGGTGTACAGGTCGTTGAAGGTGAGGTTCTGCTGCCGCGCTACCCCCTCGCGGCGCGCGGCGATCTGCACGCGGGGAAAACCAAGAGCGTCTAGCAGGTGATCGGAGAGCGTTGTTCCACCGCTCTCCGTATTGCGCAGGGGCAGGGTGCGGTCAAGAGCGAGGGAGTGCGGGTCAAGCAGGTCGACGCTGTCAGCGGTGTCGCCCCCGATGGCGCGCCGCAGGACGATGCGTTCGGTACCGGCCAAGACTTCGGCTTGGACGGACAGGACGTGGTCGCGGACGGCCGGGGTGAGCATGGCGGTGCCGCCGAGGGCATGCTTGAAGAGCATCAGCAGGCTGGACTTGCCGGTCCCGATGGGGCCGGTGATCACGGTGGCCGGGCGATTGAAGCGGTAGGTCTTCTCCGTCTCGGCGGTGATGACGGTCAGGGAGACGATGCGCAGGTCGACGGCCATGTCAGATCTCCGTCCGCCAGGGCCGGTCCACCGCGTCGGGCAGGCGGTCGTAGATGAGGTTCTTCAAAGCCGATCCTGTTTTGTTGAAATGCTTCTTGAGCAGCTTGATCCGGCTGGCGACTACCGCCCATTCCGGTGTAGCGGCCAGGGCGGCAGCGGCAGTGGCACCCTGCTCGGTGACGCGGAATTCGGCTCGGGCCGTGTCGCCGTAGGTGATCAGGCCGCGGGCGGCGAGGGAGCCCAGGATGCTGTAGTAGCGCTGGTCCCAGGGCCCGTACTTGTAGCGGGTCATCCGGCTCTCCACCGCCAGACGCTCCTCCGGGGACGGGGCCGTTCCTTCGGGCCAGGAGGCCTGCCCGGCTGGCAGGAGACGCTCCAGCATGGCCGGGTAGCGCAGCAGGAAGTCGAGCTTGGCAAGCTTAGTCAGACCCGCGAGACTGCTCTTGGCGGTGGTGAACTGCGCAATGAGCAGGAGAACTCGCGCTTCGTGATAGTGGCTCTCACGCTGCTCGGCCTGCCGCCGCCGGGTGCGCATGCGGACTGCCGCAGCCTCGAAGTCGGCGCCCGGCGTCATGACGCTTCACCGTCTGCATCGAAGTTCTCAGAGAAGTAGAAGAGGCACTCGTCGCACAGCTGATAGGCCAGCCCCAGCAGATGTTGATTTTTCACCAGGAAAGGCGGCGGCGTGGACAGCCCGTCGACTTTGAGCCGCTGGGTGAGCAGGTCATTCATGGTGCTGCCGTACTCGCTGCCGTCCTGGGTCTGCGAGCGGGCGTGGCGCTTGCACTCGAAGACGACTTCCAGTACGTCCGTGGACAAGTTCAGCAGATCGGTGTCATCTCCGGCCAGGCCGGAGCGCCGCTCGGACCAGGTGGCGTACCAGGCCGAGCGGAGCCGTTCCGCGAACGCCGCTTCATCCGATGGGATTAGGCCGCGCAGCAGCTTGCGGTTGAGCTTGGCGCCCCCCGGTGCCACCAGGGGGACCTGGCCCCGTGGGAACGTGGCAAGCTGGGCCGATGTGTACGCCATCTCGGCACGGAGGACGTCGCGAGTGATGCTCCGTCGCGCGATGCGCTGCTGCATCTGCGTGCTGTAGCGGACGCGGCTCGGATCAGCGATGTAGGCGGCAAGCTGGCCGCGGTCGCTCTCGTCACGGTTGGCGCACTCGATCCGATCCACGATGTTGCGGTAGCTGGCCTCCGTGTCTACGTGCACCAGTTGCAGTCGCTCGACGGCGGGCACCAGAAGACTCTGGATATTGACGTCGGTGATGTACGCGCGCTGGGGCGGATCACACGAGATCTCCAGTACCGTGAGGAACTGTCTGACCTTGTCCGCGAAGCCTGCCGGAATCCGGATGTCTGCGAGTGGCACTTTGGGTGTCTCAGGGACGTTGTCATAGGGCTCTTCCCAACGCACCTTCAACATCTGGCGGGCGATGGTGTCGACCATGGCCGACAAGCCGTCGGTGATCTCAGGCCCCGGCCCGCACATCCGAGCCAGGAGACCGGCATTGTCCTTGGCTGGGCTCATGGCCGCGTTGGTGGCCAGCCGGAGCCGCACGTTCGCGGCGCACTCGCAGGCGCACCAGCGGTCGAAGAGATGGGTAAGGCCGCCGCTCTTGCACAACTTGACGAGCGTCCAAGTGCCTTGGTTCTCTTCGCGGTGCTTGACCGATACGAGTTCCACAGAGCCGTCGGTGAATGCCACCACGAAGTCTTCGTGCCATTCACAGACGACGAAGTCGATCGCGTCTTGCGTGAGCATGGCCAGACAGTCCCGCGCGGCTACTTCCGCTTGGTAGCGGTAGCGGCCCAACGTATCCGAGCCGCTGTCTTCGCCCGGGGCGAGCCTGAAGATCGCGTGCGTCGAACCGTCCGGACCCGTGGCAGTTGCAGGGCGCTCGGCCCTGGTGGCTCCGCCCGACGCATCGACCATCAACGTCCCCCGCTCCGGCCCCGTATGAGAGCGCGTTCTTTTCTACGTCTGCTCCGCCAGCAGACGTGAAGATCCCTACCCGTATCACACTCCAGGGTCGCCGCGTAACTGTCCGTCGCGTGATCATGTGGGAGATGTCATTTCGCTCGCCCCGCTAGCCGGTGTCCTTCAGATGCTCGCCCCAGCGATCAAGAAGCTTGCGCCGCGCGGACTTCCTCGGCGCCTACGCAGGGGCGCTGGTGAAGCAGGCTCGACAGAGCGCCCTGGAGGAGCGGGTGAAGGCCGTACTGGCGGACAAGGAAGACGATGGGTAGGCGCGAACCGGTCAGCTCCGGTCCCGGCCGGATCTCCCGCCACCACCCCCTCCGATGCTGCGCTCGCACCGCTGCGCCCTGTGGCTGACCCGTCCGCCGACCTGGCCCCGGCGCGCGGCCGGCGACTTCACGGACGACGTGCCGACGAGGTGTAAGCCCACGCAATGTCAACGACGCTGACCCTCGACTTGGGATGCCCCCCGGAGGCCCAACAGGACCCGTGCTGGACGAGAGCGCGACCACTGAGTCAAGATCGAGTTGAGGGGGAGGGAAACTTGAACGAGAAGACTTTCACCGAGATGGCGAGCCGGTTCCTGCGCGCATCCCTGGACTCGTGGCGCCAGGGGAACCACGCCTTTGCTGTCCTACACGCTGGTGTCGGATGCGAGCACATCCTCAAGGCCTTGCTGTGCCGTCACAACCCCTTGTTGATCGCTGAGAAGGGTGACCAGTCCTTCCGTTTTCACTCTCTTGGCCACGGGGACGCGAACGGCGTCAAGCCTCTCTCTGAGGCAAGGACCATCGGCATACTCGAAGCCTTCAAGACTGCAGCCGTCTTCATGCGCGGCCGTATGCCAGTGGATGAACGGACTTTTCGGCCGTTCGCCGACTCCCGCAACGGCGTCGCGCACTCTGCCTACCTCGATGACATGGCCGTCAGGAAGGTCATCGAAACGGGTGTCCAGGTCGTCGAGTCTGTCCGTGCCGAGCTAGGCCTGGACCCAGCTGACTTCTGGGGCGAATACACGAACGTCTTCGCAGATCTGAGCCAGGTTGCCTCCGTGCCCGCCCCCGCAGGACCGGACGAACGGCCTCTCCTGGAACCCTTCGCCCAACAACTTGCGCTCGCCGCGCGCGAGCGTGCCCGCTCGGCTGTCTCGGTAGCCCTCAGTACAGGCCTTGAAGCCGCCTCCTGGGACGAGGCCACAATGTCCAGCGAGCTCGAAGGGGACGTCACCCGCACTGCGCTGGATGCTGCACTGGTCACTGCACTACGGATCGAGGGATCCCAAGCCGGGCAAGCCGCCGAGAGGCTGCTCGTAGAGCACGGAGTGCTCCCGCTCCCTGCGCCGGTGTCCTCCCACGAGGATCCTGGCGTCCTGCAGCGGTCCCATACTGCTGTAACGGTCAAGGTCATGATCGCTTCAGGTGTCATCGCTGGACTCGTCGACGTTCAGGGTCGCCACCGCGATATGCCCCTAGTTGACATTCTGATCCACCTCGACCAAAGAGGCTGCCTGATAAGCAGTCGGGCAAGCGGTGACCACGTGTGGTGGCGTGAGTGCCCGGCTTGCGGTTACGCCGGCAACGTGTACGGGGACCTCAGCCCCGTACCCTGCCGCTGCGATGCCTGGGCACAGTCGTGTATCCACCCTGGCGGGGTTGTCGACGTCGGAACGGTCGAGTCCTTCTCCTGCCCCTTCTGCGGCCTCTCCCTGAGCAACCGCGGGGAAATCGTCACGGCGGGCATTGAATCGCGTACCGAAGCCCCGGAAGAAGATTGGTGAGCAAGCGCGACTGCTGGAGCACGAATAGGTCTAAGGGCTTGCAGATCATTAACGTGTCCTCTTGATCTTGTTGCTGGGTGTGCTCGTTTGGGCATGGGCCCGAGCCTGGGCGACCGATGGGGTCGGCGCGGGCAGAATGACGATGCCGTGTGCCTTGAGCAACCGCCTGTTCTTCAGGAGCGTGCGATGGCGGTGCGGCTGGTGGCGAACAGTACGGCGAGGGGTTCGGCGACCAGGAAGATCCGGCTTGCCTGACCAGCGTGAAAGCCATGGCTGATGACCGCTCAGGGCGCGTACGATACGGGGCCATCCAGGCGGATGATTTCAAGATCGGACGAACCATGTCAGCGTTGACGGCTCAGCTTGATGACGGCCAGCTTGCCCTGATGACCACTATGGCTGAGCCCTACCTCAAGAAGGGGCAGTGGCCGGTCTGGCACTACGTCGAGGCTCAGCTCGACCGCCAGGGTCTGGATGCTGCGTCGGTTCTTAAGTCGTTGCCGAGCGTGGGGTCTCCGCTCATCGGGCAGCGTTCATACGGACTGGCGTGGTACGACCGGAACCAGCTTGCCGACGATAGTCGCCCGGTTCTTACCGTCGCCGCTGGCCTCCATGTTCCCCAACTTGAGCGCGTCTTCGGCGATCATTTCATCACCATCTTGCAGTACCTGATTAAGCATCAGCAGGCCATGACTCCCTCACCGGACAAGGTAGAGAAGGCATATATAACGTCGGACGACATCCGAAGGGACTTCTCCGCCGCGAGGCCTGAGTTCTTGGGGGCGCTGCCTGCTATCTTCCGCCACGAACCAGTATTGCGGAGCGGCTACTCGACGTGGGGCACCAGCAACGGCTGGCGGTTTGAGCTGAACCGAGAACTCGCTAAGTATCGGAATGTCAGTGACCTCAGCGAATATGTTTCAAAGGTCACTGAAATCCTGCTTGAGGAGCAACTTCTATTCGAGGCAACCCATTCCGTGACTCAATATGCACAGAACATCATCGTAGGCGCGTCGGAGGGCCTGGCGCCAACAGCTTCTCCTACCGTCACATTACCATTCTACGTCAACGCTGGCCTCATTGAAGAACTGGAGCAGAAACAGGGTCAGACCACCTGGAGTCTCGACAAGCTGTTGCAGTTGCTGCGCGAGCTGAACGATTGTTACGCGGAAGATCATGTCTATGCCTGCCACGCACTAGTAAGGGCAGTCATCGACCATGTCCCGCCGATTCTTGGTACCAACTCCTTTGAGTCAGCAGTCAGTAACTACAAGTGGACCCGGACCGACAAGAAGTACATGACCCGTTTGCTGGAATCCAAGAACCAGGCGGATGATGTACTTCACCGGCGGATCCGCCCTAGCAAGGACGTCATCGCCATGCACGACCTGCTGCCCTTCGGGGCTTACCTAAACGCGCTGCTACGGGAGTGCATCGATAAGCTGTAGTGGCCAGCGCAAAATGGATTGTGGGAAGAGGTGGCATGGCGGTAAAGGCAAAGCTAGAGGGCCATACCTTCGATCTGGATGCCTTGGTGGAACTCTTCCGCGAGGGCGACCCGAGGGTTAGCAAGGAGGAGGGCGGCTACTACCTGAACTCGGCTGAGTTGGGCGGCCTCATGGACAACGGTGGGCGGTTGTTCGAGGCAGCTACTAACCTTCTCCAGCGAGTGACAGGGGTGGCACGTGTCCTGGACAGCAGCTTTCGGCCCGTCAGTCTGCCCGGCATCTTCGTGGAGGATGACGGCACGGGTAACAGGCGACGTCACCATATTGTGCAGGCTGACACCGCCGTGGTTCGGTCCAAGGCGTACGGCGTAGTTCTGTCGGTGAGTGATGGACAGTCGCCACCATGTCAACCCCCGCCCCCATCACCGCCAGAAGGACCGCCGTACATGCAGTTGGCGTCGAGCCACGTCGATGTTGCCGAGACTCTGGAAATCCTGGGCAGGTCAAGCGTTTCACTAACCTGGGTTGATCTCTACAAGGTCTATGAGATTGTGCGTGGCAACGTGGGAGGCGATAAGCAACTCAAGGCGACGCAGTGGGTGTCCGGTGGTGATCTGTCTGCGTTTACGGCATCAGCCAATCGACCTGATGTGAGTGGCAGCGAGGCGCGTCATGCAAGAGCTACCGGGACCGGACTTCCGAAACGGACAATGACCCTGGCCGAGGGTGAGGCTTTCGTCCGCAGTCTGGTATTGGCCTGGTGGAACTACCTCAATGGTCAGCCTTCAGCTTAACCTCGCGCTTTCATGAAGGGGGCTGTCCGGCAGGCGGTCACACAAACAAAGAACGCCTCTGACCAGCGAGAATGAGGATTATCTAAAGGGTGTTGCGCAAGGCTCTGAACTGGGCATCTCCGTTGTATGGCCGGGGTGTTGCGGGCTGAGCGGGTGTGGGTAGAGACCTTTACGGGGCTGCGGGTGACGCAGTTTCGGGTCTGTTGAAGGTGGTGCGGGAGCGGGGCGGTGACGGCACGCTGCGGGGCCGATCGTGGTCGTTGCCGCTGGCCGAGCGGGTTCTCATGGTCGCGGTCTACTACCGGACGAACCTGACGATGCGGCAGCTGGGCCCGCTGCTGGCACTCGAGCCTGCCTACCGCGCGGCCGATGCGGCGGAACGGTTGTGGATCTTTGACGGCACCCTGGTCCCGGTCCGTGACCGGACCGTCGGCTCCTCGTCACGCAACTACCGGTTCTCGACGAACGTGCAGGTCGTCGTCGATGCCCGACACCCCTCCTGTGATCGCTGCCGCCCGCCCGGTGCCGGATACCACCGCGGACGCCCGTGCCTGGCGGGCCTCCGGGCTGAGCACGTACTGCCAGGGCGTGACCGTCCTGGGCGAAGGCGCCTACCTCAACTGCGGGATGGTCGTGCCGCACCGCAAACGCCCCCGCCGGCCCCTGCTGCCGGGCGAGGAGGACGACAACGCCGCCCACCGCAAGGTGCGTGCGCGGGTGGAGCATGTGATCGGCCGGATGAAGAACTACAAGATCCTCCGCGACTGCCGGCAGCACGGCGCCGGCCTCCACCGCGCTGTCCAGCCGTCGCCCACATGCACAACCTCGCCCTCGCATCATGACCACAAGACCGCGATCAAAACCCCTGGCCTGCACAATCACGGCCTTGTGCAACACCCTTTAGAGATCTGGATACGTAATTTCTATGGGGTGATCCCTCAGGCTCTTCAGCGTCAGCACGCCCTGTTCTACTTTATCGACAAGAAATAGCTCACGAGTCTTGCAATCGGAGCATACGTCCACGGACGCCAGGGGCCAAAGATCGAGCGGGGCTTTCGTAGGGCCGTTCCCTACGTAGATGTGCTTGGGTCTCAACGGGTGCTGACTGGATTCCTCAATAGGTTCCCAAGCCGGGTGGCTCCCACGGAGACGCTGCTTTACAAGGTTGAAAGAGGCCGTATCGAGGTACTCGCACCGCTCGACCCAATCCCAATGCGTAGTGGCGAGCCAAGATACCGATCTAAGGGTCCGCAGGACGAGGTGTTCAAGTTCATCTGCAGCGTCGCCGATCTCGTGCATTTCACGCACGCCATGAGCATGGGCTGACCCACTATTTCTGAATTCCTTGATACCTCTAAGTAGCAAGTGTGCATCCCCGCGAGCGTCAGGATCTAGGATCGCCCACCCTGCCGCGGCCTGCCAGCCAAGAATCGTCGTCCATGTGCCGAAGGTGGCGCCGGATCGAAATTTTTGCCTCAAAGTCTTGAGGAACTCTTCCCTGTCAGCCTGAGCCAGCTCTGCCAGGGCGATGATCCCGAGTGTTCGCGCGATGCCTTCCCCGAGCTTCAGCAGGGAATCCATTCGCTCCGCCGGATGGGTACTTGGCGCAATACTGCTGATTCGGTACCTTCGGGCTAGTGCTGCCACATGAAATGGGTAGCTCCATTCTGCCCGCGATACTGGATCTTCGAGTGCCTGCGTCAGTCCACCAATCAATAGTGCCTCAGCATCAGCCGCTTGTATGGTCCTGCGTAGTTCTTGAATATTTGAGTCTGTTCCTGAGAATACGTTCGGCAGCAGGTCAGATGTCGCGGCTCGGAGCCTGTGTCGGGCGGACTGCACATTCTCAAGGAGATCGTCAAATTCCTCGGCCCCGACAACGTCGACAGGAACCGGCAGCATCATCAGGTCAGATCCTGCTGGCAACTCCTTCGTAGCTGCTGGGGAATTTAGCCACTCGCAGAGGGCTCTACCGGTCCTTGGATCCTGAGGGTGGAGGACGATCAGGGATGTGACAGCTTGGCCGAAGAGTTGAGGTAGAAGACGCCAGCTTCCCGACCGTCCCACGATGTCACCGCCGGCGCACGGCGTCAGCGCAGTTGTTCCTTCAGGCGGAGAAGGAAGCTCCAGAGCAGAATCAACCACGTGAAGATCTTGAGCTCGCAGATAGCGGAGCTTCTCCTTCAAGTAAGAGCTTGCGTCCTCGGGTGACTCCTCGGTTTCGCTGTTTTGGGGATCAATTCTCTCAGCCACAAGGCGACAGAAATCTTCGAGCGGTGCAAAGGTAGCCTTGAGTCGGGCCGCGAAAAACAGTTCTGGCCTGATCTGATAGCCCGTCTTGGTCTTGGCTGGGTCGATCCATGCGTCCGGAATTTTCGGTTTGATCTCGCGCGCGAGGTAGTCATCGACATCCGCGCCCAGGGGAATCCTCTTGTACTCACGCAACTTCGCGTCTGCCTCTACCACCCCCCTCACTCTCTGGATTTCGCCTCTTGGGTCCCGTACACCAATCGCGTCACGCACTGCTTTGGCTAACGGTCCTCCTGTGGGCCAACTCAGGCCAGCCGCCGCCACGACCCTCTTCATCGCCGTCAGCGCCTGCGCCTGCGTGTCCCAAGATGAGCCCCGCAGTGTCCTCACGGCCGCCACGAACTGCTCACTCTTTTCAAGCCTCTGTACCGGCTTCGCCGCTGCCAGCGCTGTAAGTGTTTCGTCGTTGGCCTCAAAGCGGAACTTCAATGGCTGTTCTACCGTGACCTGCTGGTACCCGAAGTATTCGTTGGGGAGGACCTTCACCTTGGCATGACGTGGGTTCTTGGGGTCTTGCGAAATCTGCAGCGCCTGTTCGTAAAGCTCAGCGATCGCACGGACGTGCTCGTTGCCTACTTCCCGACGCTTATCCCCCAGGGACTTGCGCATCTTCTGCCACTCGTCACGCGCATCCAACAAGACCACTCGGCCGTTACGGTCAGACGTCTTGCGATTCGTGAGAATCCAGAGGTATGTAAAAATTCCAGTATTGTAGAACAACTGCTCGGGAAGGGCGATGATCCCTTCCAGCCAGTCGTTTTCCAGTATCCATCGCCGGATTTCAGATTCGCCCGATCCGGCCGCACCATTTGACAAGGGTGATCCGTTGAAAATGATCGCGACACGGGAACCCCCCTCTCCGTTCACGTCTACCGGCTTCATTTTGGAGATCATGTGCTGAAGAAATAGAAGCGAGCCATCGTTGATACGCGGCAGTCCGGCGCCGAAGCGGCCGGACGCGCCGAGTTCCTGGTGCTCCCGCTCAACCTCTGCCTTTGCTTTTTTCCATTCTATGCCGTATGGAGGATTAGCAAGGAGGTAGTCGAACTTTCGCTGCGCATGCCCATCATCGGTAAGGGAATTGCCGAACGCAATATTGCCTGGACTCTTTCCCTTGATCAAGAAATCCGACTGGCAGAGAGCCCACGACTCTGGGTTTAGCTCCTGCCCGTACACGTCGACGGTCGCATCTGGATTCAGCGCCTTAATGTGATCCTCGGCGGCGCTAAGCATTCCGCCCGTGCCACATGCCGGGTCCATGACGGTGCGGATAGCGCCTGGAGCAGTGACGATATCGCTATCCGGGGACACCAAAAGATTGACTGTCAGCCTGATGACGTCACGTGGGGTAAAATGCTCACCGGCCGTCTCATTGGAGTGCTCGGCGAACCGGCGAATGAGCTCCTCGAATACAGGGCTCATTCTGTGGTCGGGAACAACATCAGGGCGCAGATCGAGATCGGCAAATTTTCCGGTCACATGTTGGAGCAGTCCAGCGCCGTCCAGCCGCCGGGTCTGCCCGTCGAAATCAAAGCGATCCAGAATCTCGCGAGCTTCGTCCGAGAACGCCCTGACGTAGATTTGAAGATTTTTCGCCGTGTTCGCCGGATCTGAGGCGATTTCCCTCAGCGTCAGGTGACTCGTGTTGTAGAAGACGTGTCCAGAGGCACGCTGAAGGAGACCCTTCGGCGCGATCTCGCTGTCCTCATACTGGTCAGCGAGATCCGCAACTTTGTCGCGCGTTGGCTCTAGTACGCACTCCAGTCTGCGCAACACAGTAAACGGCAGGATCACCTTCCCGTAATCGGATTTCTTATAGTCACCGCGCAAAAGGTCAGCGACGGACCAGACCAAACCAGTTAGGTGCTGCACGCCGTCGTTCACTGAAGCCCCCGAACAGATAGCCAATGTTCAAGGAGAATCGTCCCATGGGCGAGCAGTGCGAGGGGGCAGAACTGCCAACAAGCCGCTCATGGGGCACTGTGCCCAGCCTCAGTTCGGAGAAGCAGCGCTCCGATCCTTCGCTCCTACGCACCAAGTCAAGGTCCTCATGCTTAACGGGGCGTCCGTACGGTTGAGACCCACGATTCACCGATGCGGAAGCCGCCGTCACTCAGCCACTCGACACGACCCGGTCGCGGGCCGAGTTCACCTCCTCCAACAGGACCTCGCGGGCGCCGTCCGGCAGCATCTTCTTGTGCCGGCGCTTCAGTTCCTTCGGCGCGAGCGGGTTCGCGTCCATGCTCCGCTTGAGGTGTCCGAGCAGGACGCGGTCCTTGTCCTGCTGCGTCGGCATCCGCTTCAGGTTCAGCTCCTGGACGAGCGTAGTGTTGATGCCGAGGTCAGCCTGCCGCAGGTAGAAGCCCTTCAGACAGGCGGCCGCCCCGCGCAGAGCGTCGTTCTGGTAGGGGCGCTTACCCACCCGCCACGGGGCCCGTAGGGCATCGGGATCTTCGCCCCGACGGCCTCCATGTACCGCTTGAGATCGCGGAAGACCACGCTCTCGGGCGTTAGCCCCTCATGCTCCAGCCACCGCAGATGATCGACGAGCAGGTATGCATACGTCCTGTCCGAACCCGTGCCCGCGTACTTCGACAGGTACCAGTCGGCCCCGGAATGCAGCCCGCTCGCCGAGTCGAAGACGGTGTACGAGCAGCGGCCGTCCCGGTGCCGCACCTTTTCCACCCGGAGCTGACCGAGTGCCAGTCTCTGTGCCACGTGACCTCCATGCCGACTGAGCTGACATCGCGAACATCGCGACGCCGGTCGGCAAACGAGGTCGGGATGTCCGCAGTCACAGCCCAAGGCGGACGTCACGAACAGCGCTCTTGTAGGCAGGAAAACACGGAGAGACAAAGGAGTGGTGGCACTGGGAAGAAGGGTGTGTCACCGCCGCCTGGAAGGCCACTGCGCGAGCCTGAGACGGCGCTGCCCCGTTCAAACCTGTGGTGACCCCATGGCTGCATCGCTCTCGTGCAACCGGCCGCTCAGGTCCGCGCGAAGCGAGGTCATCTGCCCCGTTCAGAGCACGGCCTAACTTCGTCGCGGCTACTCAGGCCCGCCGCGGGACAACCGGTAGCACTTGCGCGAGCACCATCGCCGAGTCCAGCCGTCCTTGCGGCGGTCAATGGGTTTCTGGCACTGACCGCACGACACCGGCCCAAAGAAGATGGATGGGTCAGTACCCCCAGACGACCATGTTCGGCAACGGCGGCTGCACCAGCGGCGAGGGGGATCGGCTAGCGACTTCGCTTCTATCGGGATGCCGCAGAACACGCATGTCCTGGAAGGCAAGGGAAGCCCGTCCCTCTCGATCAGCAGGTCCCAGCGGGAGACCTGCAGTTCGCATGTCTCCGAGCAGGTGTGCTTGGCGATTTGAGGGGCCGGCGGCATAGGGCCTTCGCAAGCGGCGCAATCGCGGAATGGCTGATGGTCAGCCGCGTCCTCTTCGCGGGAACGACGTTCGATGTAGGCCACTCTGCGGCAGGCAGAGGAACAGAGCCGGTGACGTTGACCGAACTGGATCTTCATCGGCTGCCGGCAGATTCGGCAGGGTTCCATGACTGGATGCTTCTGGGGGACGCGGCATCGAGTCGAGCAGTAAACGGGCATGACGCCGAACGTGCGGGTGACCGCGAAGTCGGAGCCGCATCTCTTGCACTTGACGGTGTCAAGCGTCTTCCGTAGCTGTACGGGGTCACGGCCGGTGACGGCGGCGATCCGTGTCCAAGTTGGACGGCCCTGATATCTGGGCGGTCCTGCGAGGAAGCGCCGCAGGTAGGCGGGCGGAAGGCAGTTGGCGCGGGCAAGGCGGGCGACGAAGGGGTAGCAGCCTTCACCGGCAATCGGCCGGACCTGGAAGGGAAGCTTGGTGATCGGCTCGCTGTCCACGGTCGGGTGGGTCACTTGTCCGCGTCCGAGAGGCCGCCGGGGTGCCTGCGACGGGAGGCGATGTCCAGGTCGACTGCCAAAAGGCCGGACTTGGTGATCTTCTCGGCGCCGGTGAGGATGGCATCCACGGCAGCTCCGCGGAGCTGATGGGAAAGGGTGCCGATCATGCCGCCCGTTCGGGTGTGCAGGAAGCGGTCCAAGCGAGTCAGCGTGCCACGTGTGTGCTGGTGCAGCAGGAGGTTCGCCTCCATCTGCGCGACCAAGCCCTTCCACTCCTTGTTGTAGGGGAAGGGGTGGGTGGCCACCGAGGTGAAGCGGGCGGCGATCTGGTCGCCGCGGGTGCCGGACAGCAGGCCGCTGCCTTCGATGTCGATGCCGGCGTAGGCGAACGTCGCGGGGATGCGCTCGGAGAAGTACTTGAGTGTGTCGGACGCCTCGGCTCCCGTGCGGGTGTGCAGGGAGATGTTGTGGATCTCGTCGACTAAGACGAGGCCGGTGCGGGCCTTGGTGCAGACGCCGACCACGGCTTCGGTGAGGTCGGTGATGTTGGAGCTTCGCAGGACCGGGAGGCCGAGGAAACGGGCGAACTCAGCCGCGATCATGCGGGGTGTCGCGGCGGGCGGGACGGTGATGTAGATGACCGGTATGCGCTCGTCCTGGCCAGGGTGCCGGCGGCGGTCTTGCAGCTCGTGCGCCAGCCCGAGCTGGGTCAGGGCGATCGTCTTGCCGGTGTTGGCCGGGCCGGTGACGATGAGGCCCCGACGGGCGCTGATGGCGCCGCGGTTGAGGATGACCAGGCGGCGTCCGCAGGTGACGGTGTGCCGGACGGTTGAGGTGGCGACCACCTGCAGGCGGGCATGGTGGTCGAGCCGGTCCTCGTCGTACTGATACCTGTCCTCTTTGGTCAGGGCGTCGTACTCGTCCTGCGTCACCATGGCCATCGGCTCGCTAATCGCCTCCGCGATGAACTCGCGCCAGCCAGGCAGGGCTGTCAGATAGCGGCCGAACTCGTCTTCCGGCTGGTCTGCCAGCGGCGTGCTCACGAACGTCTCCAGGGGTCCTCAAGCGGGTCAAAGATGCCCAGCGGGATCACTTCGGCCGTCGTTTCCTCGTCCTCCGCCGGCGGCTCCGGCGAGGGTTGCGTCTCCGGTCGCGGCGGAGGCATGGCTGCTGCCGGTGTAGTGGCCTTGGTCCGGGCCGTAACACGACGGTCCGCCTTGGACCGCTTGGCCTTCCGGTTGTTTGCCGCTGGCTGTTCAGGGCCGGCGTGGGCGCGGGTCAGCAGGGCGGAGACGGCCTTGGCGAGTTCTTCCTCCGTGGCCTTGGGCAACTGGTGGCTGACGTGGTCCCAGGCGAGGTCACCGAAGGGAACGGGCGCGCGGTTCAAGTACTTCCAGGTTGCCTGGATCCACTCGCCTTCGCCGCGGTGGTTGCGTACCCAGACGCGGGAGACGTCGTAGGGGTCACGGTGGACTTCCCAGAGCCCACGCTTGGCGGTGACCCCTGAGTCGCGCCGTCGCATCGGCCCCAGCTCGGGGGCATCGTAGGTGCGGTTGTTGATCCGAATTCCGTAGGAGTTGACGGCCCGCCAGGCCGCTGGGAGGAGTTCGACATAGTCCTGCCCGCTGAGAGCGACCGGGGCGTAGCCGCAGGCCTCGACCAGCGCGGCGTACTTCTGGTTCGGCGTGAACAGCCGGCCCGGATGGTCGGGATCTCGCAACCCCTCGTGAGGGCGGTTCTGCCAGTGAGCGACGATCCACTCGTCCAGTAGTTCCTGCAGTTCGGGCAGAGTCCACAGGTTCTCGCGCTCCGGGTGACGGCCACGGTGGTCGGTGTTGCGGCCGGTGTAGCCGGGGAGAAACTGGGCGAACATCGTGGCGACGGAGCCGAGCATCTTCTCGATGTGGCCCTTTTCGAAGGGCGAGCCCTTGTGCGTGGGCTGGAAGTCGATCTCCAGGAACCGGCAGGAGGCCCGGAAGTTGCGCGAGACGAACACCTTGCCGTGATCGCAAACGATCATCTCCGGGACGATCACCGGCTTGGCTGCCGCGTGCTCCAGACGCTCATCGAGGGTCAGCATCCGGGCATGCGGCAGCACCGAGCGGGACATCTTCAGCGCGTCGACCCAGCCTGGTCTCATCAGCTCCGGGGTGACCGTGCGGGCCAGCAGCACGCTGGCGTCGACGGACTTCGTCGTGGGCCTGAGCACTGCCGCGGCCAGTGTCCTGGTGGCGACGTCGATCATGCCGGTGAGTTCGACCTTGCCGACCACTCCGTTGTCGAGGCGGACCATGACGTCCAGCGGTGTGGAGTCGATCTGCATGACTTCACCCGGAGCCGACACCGTCAACTCACCGAACGGGGCCGCGGCCCCATGGGCCTTCGACCTGCGTGTGACGGCCGACCCGGTCGCATGTGTGCCTACCGTCAGTTTCGCCACCAGTCGGTAGAGAGTCCGTCGCGAGGGCAGCTCGACCAGGTTCCCGCCGTTCTCCCGAATGATCTCCCCGGTCCTCCAGATCAGGTAGGCCCCGTTGCGTGTCGAGGTCTCGACGCCCTCCTTGATCGCCTGCCGCATCGCCTCGACGACGGCGTCGGGCACGTCACCGAACTCCTTGCGCTTGCGGACCGAGCGGTGATCGACCAGCCGAGCCAGGCCGACCAGGCCTTCCTCCGTGTAACGGCGTCGCCGGAGGCCCACCGCTCCGGTCTTGATCTCGTGGCCGAGGGCGGCGAGTTCAGCCGCCTTGGCCTTCTGGCGCGAGGTCACCGATGTGCCCGGTCCGTAGCCCGGTCGCGGTGGTGTGCCCGGTTCGGCGCCTGGCGGCAGCCCGTGCAGGACCTCAAGGACGTGTCCTTCCCACCACAGTGCACGCTTCATCACCTCGGGTGCGAAGGTCTCCAACAGACCGGACT
The DNA here is from genome assembly GCF_010548375.1 of Streptomyces sp. SID13726. Lineage (GTDB taxonomy): Bacteria > Actinomycetota > Actinomycetes > Streptomycetales > Streptomycetaceae > Streptomyces. The sequence goes on along the minus strand of NZ_JAAGLY010000006.1, from coordinate 500,441 downwards.
GGGGCAGAGGCATGCGTTCGGGCTGGAACAGGATCTTGAAGTCCGCGGTTTCGAACAGGTCAATCAGAGCGACAACGCGGTGCGGTGCCTCGGCGTCCTCCAGCACCGCCGCCCGTGCGGTGACCTCGAGAACACCCCTCACCTGGCCCTCGAACCGGACCCTCTGGCCGACCACCAAGGCCGGCGGCCGCTTCAAGCTGCCCATCGGATCCCTTTCGCCCAGACGAGGCTGTCGCTCTCCATAAGTCCTCCGGCCAGATCGGTCCTCAGAGCGCCGGACCACAACAGATGGAACAGCACCGGCAGAACCTGCAACCGGTCTCCGACCAGCCCGGCGCCCTCCCATAGCCCCATCGGTTCGCGGAAGACCTCCAAGAGGCCATTCCTCACCGCCACCGGTCGGCCGCAGCGGGCCCGCCGGTATCGGGACAGCCAGCGGATGTTCGCCATGAACACTGGCTCGGGCCGCCCGACCCACTCGAACTCCCATCCCACGGCCCTGCAGGCATGCTCGGCCGCCTCGAACGCCTCTCGCGTCGCCCCGTCCATCTCGTCCGCAGCACGGACGTCAACGACACGGGCGCGTCCGTCGGACAGCCGGACGAAGTAGTCAGGGGCATGCCGGCGCTTGCGTGTGCCGTCGTGCCAGTGCAGCCAGAACGGCTGCGAGGCGATCGCGACCACCTGCGGATCACGGTCCAGCAAGATCAGCCGGTCCCGCTCCAGCCACGACTCGTAGCCCACATGATCCCGCAGCGTCGCCGAGTAGTACCAGCCGGCGAACCCGTGACCGCCTTTGTGCCAGCTGAACTCCCGCACCGGGTCCACAGCCTCGAACGGCGTATCCCAGCTAGACCCAAGCGATCGACGTACGAGCGACCCATTGACGGAAAAGGCCAGGTCAAAGGATGTAAGGGCAGCCTCTTCGAACACGCCAAGAGGTGCCCCCGCCACGTCCCCCGCCCACCTGTACGCCGAATGATCAACCTTCGGTGGCACAAACTAGCGTTGATCATCCTTCGCTGGCAATCGATCAACGATCACTGTCACAGGTCAACCTCGCGGCGAGGCCTTGCCATGCGAAGTGTTCCGATATATCGTTGACGCATCGCGACAGATCAACGATGGAATGGAGTGATTGCGATGCGTTCCCATGGATACGAGCGTGGACACGGCGGTGCCGGTCGTCAGGGCCGAGGTGGCTTCGAGGGTCGGCGTGGTGCCTTCGGGCCTTTCGGTCCGGGCGGTCCCGGTGGCCCCGGCTTCGGTGGCCCGGGCTTCGGTCCCGGACCCTGGGGGCCGAGGGGGCGGGGCGGACCCAGGGGGAGGGCGCGGCGCGGTGACGTGCGCGCCTCGATCCTGGCCCTGCTCAAGGACCGGCCGATGCACGGTTACGAGATGATCCAGGAGATCGCCGAGCGCAGCGGCGGGGCGTGGAAGCCCAGCCCCGGCTCGGTGTACCCCACCCTCCAGCTGCTGGAGGACGAGGGGCTGATCGCCAGCGAGACCGAGGGCGGCAAGAAGCTGTTCTCGCTCACCGAGTCGGGCCGTACCGCGGCCGACGAGGGCCCCGACGCGCCCTGGGAGGAAGCCTCCCGCGGCATCGACTTCGAGGCGCTCGGCGAGATCCGCCAGGCCGGCTTCGGCCTGATGGAAGCCTTCGGCCAGGTCTGGAAGACCGGCAACAAGGACCAGCGCGACAAGGCGGTGGCCGTCATCAACGAGGCCCGCAAGAAGCTGTACCTGATCCTCGCCGACGAGGACTGACCGAGGACCGTCAGAGGGCTCGCGGCGGAGTCGCAGAGGGCTCGCAGCGGTCGTACGGCAGTGAAATGGCGCCCCGTGGAGTGATCCGCGGGGCGCCTCTCGTCGTGCCTCAGGTGCTGCCCAGGTCAGGCCACCAGCCCGGCCAGCTTGCGCAGCGACTCGTTCAGCGCCGCCGTCCCCGAGTCCTTGAGCTTGCCCGCCATCAGCGACACCGCGGCGCCCGTGAACTCGCCGTCGATGCGGACCGTCGTCCCGTCGCCGTCCGGCGTCAGCGTGTAGCGCGTGGCCACGCTCACCGCCATCGGGCCCTTGCCCTGGATGGCGAACACCCGGGCCGGCGCCACCTCCGCGATGGTCCACTCGACCTCGGCGGGGAAGCCCATCAGCTTCATGTTCTCCTGGAACGTCCCGCCCACGGTCAGGGAATCGGGGCCGCCCTTGGGGAAGTTGGTGTGGGTCGCGTTCCACTCCCCGTACGCGGACCAGTCCGTGAGCTGGGCCCAGACCTTCTCCGCGGGTGCCGGGATGCGAGCCTCCGCGCTGATTTCCGCCATGCGGCCACCTCTTAGTGTCGGGCTGTGGTGTCGCGGAAAGTAGCCGCAGGGGTCGCAACATTCAATACTGATGAACCGTCAGGAAGTGTGCGCGTCCGCCCGGACGGACCGTATCCGCCTCAGCCGACCCGCCGTATCGTCGCCGCGTCGAACAGATCCCACGCGCGCGGGAACGCGCTCTCGTCGTGGCAGTGCCACGCCTCCCAGAACAGGTCGGCGAGCAGCGCGTCGTCCGGGGCGTACACCCGGTAGACGTACTGCTTGCCGTCGACGGCCGGCAGCGCGACCAGCCAGCTCCTGTCCTCCATGCCTGTGTGGGACGAACGGCATCACAGTGCGGTTGCGTGCGGGGCGCACGGCAAGGCGGCGCGCGCCCGCGAGGCCGAATCGGCTTGATCTCATCCGTAAGGAGGAGATTCCGGCGACCGGTGTCCGCTCTGCGTGGGACGCGAAAATGCTTCCCCTCGGGGATGACCCGCGTCGATGGGACTGATGGGGTGGGGGATGTGCACCCCCGTATCCCCCGGCAGTCGGCCCGCGATCAGGGCGGGCTCCCGCCGGTCAACCCCGACGACGATGCCAGGCTCAGCGCGGCACTGGCAGCGGTGGTGTCCGGCGCCCGCAGGCGCGCGCTGCGGGACGGGGACCGGCAGATCGACTCGGCGCACCTGCTGCACTCCCTGCTCGACGCCGACCCCGAGGCGTACGCCGTCTTCGAGGCGGAACCCCAACTGCCCCGGCTGCTCGGCTATCTCGTGCAGCGCAGCATCGGCTACGGACTGCGCTGGCAGGGCATCGTCGAGGACTCCGGTGCCGTGCCCGTGGTGCCGTCGGCCGAGGGGTTCTCGCCGCTCGCCGCGGGTGCCATGGAGTACGCCTGCGCCCGCGCGGACCACCGCGGCGACGGACCGGCCAGCGGGATCGACCTGCTCGCGGCGATCCTCGTGGACCCCGAGTCCCGTGCCGCCGAGGTGCTCGGCCGTGCCGGAATCGACGCCCGGGCGGTCTTCACGAGGATCGACGACCGGCTGCCGGGAGGCTTCCGGGGCGGCCAGCCCCGCAACGGCCGCTGAGGCTGCCCGATGGCCGGGGCGGCCCGGACCGCCCGGTCGCTCGCTCGGTCCAGTCGCTGAGACAGGAGTCAACGGGGATGACGCTCATGTCGTCCCCTGTCATCATGGCCCGGTGCATACGTCTGAGAGCAGTGAGGCAGGTCGTGGCAAGGGCTTCGGGCTCGGTCTCGCGTTGGTGTCCGCGCTCGCCTTCGGCGGGTCCGGGGTCGCGGCCAAGCCGTTGATCGAGGCGGGCCTCGATCCGCTGCACGTGGTGTGGCTGCGGGTGGCGGGCGCCGCCCTGGTGATGCTGCCGCTCGCCGTACGCCACCGCGCGCTGCTGCGCAGCCGTCCCGCCCTGCTCGCCGGGTTCGGTCTGCTCGGCGTGGCCGGGGTGCAGGCGTTCTACTTCGCCTCGATCTCCCGCATCCCCGTCGGCGTGGCCCTGCTCGTCGAGTACCTGGCCCCCGCGCTGGTGCTCGGCTGGGTGCGGTTCGTGCAGCGGCGGCCGGTGACCCGCGCCGCCGCGCTCGGGGTGGTCCTCGCGGTCGGCGGACTCGCCTGTGTCGTCGAGGTCTGGTCGGGCCTCAGCTTCGACGCCCTCGGCCTGCTCCTCGCGCTCGGCGCCGCCTGCTGCCAGGTCGGCTACTTCGTCCTCTCCGACCAGGGCAGCGACTCCGGCGAGCAGGCGCCCGACCCGCTGGGCGTGATCGCGTACGGCCTCCTCGTCGGCACCGCCGTCCTGACCGCCGTGGCCCACCCGTGGACGATAGACTTCTCCGTCCTCGCGCACAGCGCCGACATGAACGGCACCCCGGTCGCGGCCGGGCTGCTGCTCGGCTGGATCGTGCTCGTCGCGACCGTCGTCGCCTATGTCACCGGCGTGGTCTCGGTGCGCAGGCTCTCCCCGGCGATAGCCGGAGTCGTGGCCTGTCTCGAAGCGGTCGTCGCGACCGTCCTCGCCTGGGTCCTGCTCGGCGAACACCTCTCGGCCCCGCAGATCGTCGGCGGCGCGGTGGTCCTCCTCGGCGCCTTCATCGCGCAGTCCTCGACCCCGGCCAAGGGCTCGGTGGAACCGATCGCGACCGGCGGGGTCGAAAGGCTGTCCACCCGGGAGCCCGCCGCCTAGGGTCCGGGACCTGCGTACCCGAGCCCCCCGGACCTGCATACGCGGGTTCCCGGACCTGCGTACGCGCCCCTCCCGCCGAAGGACCCCTCGGTCAGCCCTGCCGGCGTCGCAGCAGGTGTTCGCGTGCCGCCGCGTCCCCCGGGGCGGCCCGGTCCGCGAGTCGGCCGGCGATCCGGTCCTGCACCTCGGCGGTGCGCTTCCCGGCGTACTTGAACTTGGCCCGCACACCGGTCACTTCGAGCCGCAGCCCGCGAATCCCCGACAACTTCCTGCCGTACGGCTCCTCGCCCACCGCCCCCCGCGCGGTGCCGCCCTCCGGCTGGAAGTGGCCGACCTGGCGGTTGAGGAGGTCCGCCTTCTCGGCCGGGTCGTCGACCAGGTGTGCCCGGCAACGGAGTTGGACCGCCGCGTAGAAACTCGTCGGCTCGCCGTTCTCGGTGGGAGCGCCCGGGTCGGCTTGCCAGGGGCCGGGGACGTAGACGTAGTCGTCGACCACGCTCAGCAGGACCTCGGGGTTCGCCTCCAGCGCGCCCCACAGGGGGTTCGGCCGCGCCAGGTGGGTGAGGGCCTCGCCGCGCTCGGGGTCGTAGAAGAAGTGCAGGGGCTGGACGAACGGCGGCTCGCCCGCGGGGCCGTTGACGGCGAGCTGCCCGAAGTCGTGGGCGGTGAGCCACTGTTGCCACTCGGCGTCGGAGCGAGGTGCGTCCCACGGGTGGATCAGCATCACAGGGCCGCCAGATACCCGGGGAGTTCGGTGCCGGGGGCCAGGTCTCCGTCGGCGACCGGGGTGCCGTAGCTCCTCCGCACGGGGACCACTCCGGCCCAGTGGGGGAGGGCGAGGTCCTCCGGCTCGTCGTTGACCCCGCCGGTGCGGAGCTTGGCGGAGACCTCGTCGAGGTCGAGGCGGATGACGGCGGTGGCGGCCAGTTCCTTCTTGTCGGCCGGGCGGGAGTCGAGGGCGCGGCCCGGGACGACGTTGTCGACCAGGGCGTCCAGGGCGAGGCGCTTCTCCTCGGGGTCCGTGACGTCGTACGCGAGCCCGTGCACCACCACGGACCGGTAGTTGATCGAGTGGTGGAACGCCGAGCGGGCCAGGATCAGCGCGTCGACGTGCGTGACCGTCAGGCACACCGGCAGCCCGGGGTCCGCCTTGCCCGTCATCCGCAGCGGGCGCGAGCCCGTCGAGCCGTGGACGTAGAGGCGCTCGCCCACCCGGGCGTACAGCGTGGGCAGCACCACCGGGCTGTCGTCCCGGACGAAGCCGAGGTGGCAGACGTACCCCTCGTCGAGTATCGAGTGCACCAGTTCCCTGTCGTACGAGGCCCGGTCGGCGGAGCGCGTCGGGACGGTGCGGTCGGTCGGCGCGTAGGCGGTCGGCTCCGGGGTGGTCGTGGTGGTCCCCTGCATTGCGTCCTCCATTGCACTAGTGCATAATCATCTTTGTGCTAGAAGGATATCGGATCGAAGGTCGAGGCGCAGCTGAGATTGCGGCCAGCGTCGAGCGTGCGGTGGGCGCCGGGGAGCTGGAGCCGGGGCAACTGCTGCCTCCCATGCGGGAGTTGGCGGGGGATCTCGGTGTGAATCCCAATACGGTCGCGGCCGCGTACCGCATCCTGCGCGAGCGCGGGGTCATCGAGACAGCGGGGCGCCGGGGCAGCCGGGTGCGTTCGAAGCCGGCGACCACGGGACGCGAGTACCTCCGCGTGGAGGTCCCGGAGGGGGTGCGGAACGTGGCGAACGGCAACCCGGACCCGGCCCTGCTGCCCCGGCTCGGCCCCGCCTTCGCGGCCGCCGCCGAGCGGGCGGACCGGGAGCCGGTCCTGTACGGACAGGCGACCGTGGACCCGGAGCTGGCCCGCCTCGCGCGCGCTGCTCTTGACGCGGACGGCGTGCCGGAGGGCCCGCTGGCCGTCGCCTCCGGCTCCCTCGACGTCATCGAGCGCGTCCTGGCCGCCCATCTCAAGCCGGGCGACACCGTCGCCGTGGAGGACCCCGGCTGGGGCAGCCTCCTCGACCTGATCCCGGCACTCGGCCTCCGTACCGCCCCGGTGGGCGTGGACGACGAGGGCCCGCGCCCCGAGGAGGTGCGCCGGGCGCTGGAGTCGGGCGCCCGGGCGCTGATCGTGACGTGCCGCGCCCAGAACCCGACGGGCGCCTCGGTGACCGCCACGCGCGCGCGTGCCCTCCGCGCGGTTCTGGAGAGCCACCCGGACACCCTCCTGATCGAGGACGACCACGGCCACGGCATCGTCGAACTCCCCCTGCATTCCCTCGCCGCCACCACCCTGAACTGGGCCTTCGTCCGCTCGGTCGCCAAGGCCTACGGCCCCGACCTGCGCCTCGCGGTCCTCACCGGCGACGAGGTGACCGTCGACCGCGTCCACGGCCGGCACCGCCTCGGCCCCGGCTGGGTCAGCCGCATCACACAGCGGGCGGTGGCGTACCTGTGGGCGGACGGCGTGCTCGACACGGCCGCCGTGGCGGCGACCTACCGCAGGCGCCGGGACGGGCTGATCGCGGCGCTGGCGGAGCGCGGGGTCGAGGCCCACGGGCGCAGCGGCCTCAACGTCTGGGTCCCGGTCCCGGACGAGACGGGGGCGGTGTCCCGGCTCCTGCACGTGGACTGGGCGGTGGCTCCGGGTGCCCGCTTCAGGATGAGCGCCCCGCAGGGTATCCGGGTGACCGTGGCGGCCCTGAAGGAGGCCGAGGTGATTCCCCTGGCGGACGTGATCGCGGCAGCCGCGGGACCGGCGCCGACCCGGAACTACGTGTAGACAGATCTCGTAGCACGGATGGGTTTCGGGGCGGGGCATCTCGTAGTGTCGCTTACATGTTGAACCTGGAGCGGCTGCGCACCCTCGATGCCCTCGCCCGGCACGGCTCGGTGAGCGGTGCCGCCGAGGCGCTGCACATCACGACCTCGGCCGTCTCGCAGCAGATGGCCAAGCTGGAGCGGGAGGTCGGCCAGCGGCTCCTCGCCAAGAACGGCCGGGGCGTGCGGCTCACGGACGCCGGCCGGCTGCTCGCCGAGCACGCGGCCCGCATCCTGTCCCAGGTCGAGCTGGCCCAGTCCGACCTGGAGGCCCAACGCGGCCAGGTGGTGGGGGAGTTGCGGATCGCGGCCTTCCCGACGGCCGCGCGGGGGCTGTTCCCGGCCGCGCTCTCGGGGCTGCGCACCCGGCATCCGGGGCTGCGCATCTGCTCGTGCGAGACGGAGCCGGAGGCCGCCGTCCACGGAGTGCTCCGCGGCGACTACGACCTCGCCGTCGTCCTGGACTGGTACAACAAGCCGCTGCCCATGCCCGACGGACTGGCCAGGGCGCCCCTCGCCGACGACACGGCCGACGTGGCGATGCCCGCGACCCACCGCCACGCGCACCGGGACGTGGTCGACCTGGAGGACTTCGCCGACGAAGACTGGGTCACCTGGGGAGAGAAGGAGTTCTGCCACGAGTGGCTGATGCACACCCTGCGCTCCAAGGGCATCGAACCCCGGGTCGCCCACCGCGCGGAGGAGCACGCCACCCAACTCGCCCTCGTCGCCGCGGGACTCGGCGTGTGCGTGGCGCCCCGGCTCGGCCGCGGCCCGGTCCCGGACGGCGTGCGGACCGTCCCCGTACGGCAGCCGGTCCGCCGCCACCTCCACGCGGTGTGGCGCACGGACGCCGACCGCCGCCCGTCGATCCGGGCGGCGGTCGAGGCGCTGAAGTCGGCCGCACGGCAGGCCGGTTGACTCAGGCGGACCCCAGCTTGCGGAAGTCCCACGAGACGATCTTCTCCGGGGTCAGTCGTATCCAGGCGTGTCTTCCGTCGTGCGGCATCTCCTCCAGATGGAAGTTCTTGCGCGCGAACAGCGTTTCCGGCACGTCGAGTTCGGCGCGCAGCTCGCCGGTGCGCGGAGCCTCGCCCACGAACTCCACGGCCCCGGACAGCTCGACGCCGCGCAGTTCGTCGTACTCCTCGCCCGTGTCGACCACGATCGCGACCCGCGGATCGCGCCGCAGATCCGTCCAGCGCTTGCTGCGCACGACGGAGTACAGCCACATCGAGGTGCCGTCCCAGGCGAACCAGAGCGTGCTCACATGCGGAGCCCCGCCGGCCGAGACGGTGGCGACCCGGCAGGTGCGCTGGCTGGTGAGGAACTCGTCCAGCTCGCCCGGCGTCATCATGATCTTCCGGCCCCGGCGCTGAGTGACGGTCATGCATCCCCCTCTTTCTCTCACGTCGTGTCAGAGGAGATCCTCTGACATCACGTCAGAAAAGGATGGGTCGTCTTCCGTCCCCACGCAATGGTGGCTACTGTCACCGGCTCCGGGCCACCGGCGACTTGGGGGAACCGTGCCGTCGTACGAACGACTCAGCGAGCTGCTCGACCCCGAGGGCACCGTCCTGCTCACCGTCGAGTGCCAGCAGGGCGTCGTCGGCGCCGACAGCGCGCTGCCCGAACTCGCCCGCGAGGCAAGGGCCTCGGGCGCTCTCGCCAACGTCGCCCGGCTGGTCGCGGGCGCCCACGAGAGCGGGGTGCAGGTGATCCACGCCATCGCCGAACGCCGTCCGGACGGGCGCGGCGCCAACCGCAACGCCCGGCTCTTCCGCGCCGCCGAACGCCTGCCCGTCCAGCAGCTGTCCGGCACCGCCGCGGTCCGGGTGGCCGCGCCCATCGAGGTCACCGAGCAGGACTTCGTCGTACGACGGCTGCACGGCCTGTCGCCGATCCACGGCACCGAGGTCGACGCCCTGCTGCGCAACCTCGGCTGCCGCACGCTGGTCGTGACCGGGGTCTCCGCCAACGTGGCCGTGCCCAACGCCGTGTTCGACGCCGTGAACCGCGGCTACACCGCCGTGGTGGCGACGGACGCGGTCGCCGGGGTGCCGTCCGAGTACACCCCGGCGATGATCCGTCACACGCTCGCGCTCGTCGCCACCCTCGCGACCACGGACGAGGTCCTGGCCTGTCTCAGGAGACCCCGCCGACCGGGCCGCGCCTGACATCTCACGCCAAGGTGATCGAGTCGCCGCTGACGGTGATGGACTGCTCGGGCAGCGCCTGGGTCGCGGGCCCCTTCTTCACGCTGCCGTCGGTCACCGAGAACTCGCTCTTGTGACACGGGCACGTGATCACGCCGTTGGCGATCCCCGTCACCGCGCAGCCCTGGTGGGTGCACTTCGAGGAGAACGCCTTGAACTCGCCCGCCGTCGGCTGGGTGACCACCACACCGGAGTCCTTGAAGATCTTGCCGCCGCCCTCGGGGATGTCCGAGGTCTTCCCGAGGACGCTGCCGGCGGCGGACGACGAACCGGAGTCGTCCTCCGAACCGCACGCGTTCAGCGTGAGGGCGAGCCCTGCCGCGCCGACCGCCGCCACGACGACCCGGCGACTGGGGGCCGATGCGGGATGAAGCGATTCGCTGGCCATGCTGACGTCCCCTTCCACGGAAAATCTCTGACTGCCCTGAGGTACGGGCCCGGAGCGCCCGGTGTTCAGTCACCCCCCAGTAGCCTGGGGCGATGCTCAAGGAAGCCATCGCGACCCGCTACATCACGCCCCTGCGTGAGGGCGGCTCGCTGCCGGGCCTCGTCGAGGCCGACGACCGCGGGACGTACGTCATCAAGTTCACCGGCGCCGGACAGGGCCGCAAGACGCTGGTCGCCGAGGTGGTGGCCGGTGAACTCGCCCGGCGGCTCGGCTTCCGGGTGCCCCGGCTCCTCACCCTCGACCTCGACTCCGACCTGGGTCTCGGCGAGCCCGACGAGCGGGTGCAGGAGCTGCTGAGGTCCAGCGGCGGCACCAACCTCGGCATGGACTTCCTCTCCGGAGCGCTCGGCTTCGACCCGCTCGCCTTCTCGGTCGGCCCAGAGGAAGCCGGCCGGATCGTCTGGTTCGACGCGCTGGTCAACAACGTCGACCGCTCCTGGCGCAACCCCAACCTGCTGCGCTGGCAGGGCGAGGTGTGGCTCATCGACCACGGCGCCACCATGATCTGGCACCACAACTGGCCCGGCGCCGAGAAGTCCGCGGCCCGCCCCTACGACGCCTCGGACCACGTCCTCGCCCCCTTCGCGCCGGACATCGCGGCGGCCGCCGCCGAACTGGCCCCGCTGGTCACCGAGGACCTCCTCACCGAGGTCACCGCGGAGATCCCCCACGTCTGGCTGGCCGACGAGCCCGGCTTCGACACCCCGGACGAGCTGAGAGAGGCCTACGCCCGCCCCCTGCTCCAGCGGGCGCCCGCCGTCCACGACCGCATCACCGGAATCGAGGGGGACAAGTGAGCGAGCGACACATCCACATGGCCGGCAGTGTGGTCGAGCGCCATGTCATCCGGGGCGGCCGGAGCACCGAGCGGGACGTCTTCGAGTACGCCCTGCTGCGGGTCGTCCCCCGGATCGAGCGCGGCGAGTGCATCAACGCCGGAGTGCTCGTCTACTGCCGTGCCAAGTCCTACGTCGGGGTGCGCACCCATCTCGACGAGGCCCGGCTGCGGGCGCTCGACCCGGCCGCCGACGTGGCCGGGGTGCGGGCCGCGCTCCGGGCCGTCGAGGGGATCTGCGCCGGCGGCGAGGCGGCGGGACCTGCCGCGCGCGACGACGCCGGACGGCGCTTCCGCTGGCTGATCGCGCCCCGCTCCACCGTCGTCCAGCCGGGCCCCGTGCACACCGGTCTCACCACCGATCCGGCCGCCGAACCCGAGCGCCTGCTCGACCTGCTGGTGAGGTAATGGATCACACCGGAGCCGTGTGGCGTTGACACCGCGTGCCATGGCTTCTAGCGTCACGTCTACTGAAGGTACTAAGCGGTTGCTCACCCAACGGGCCGTACTTTCGCAGGCGATTCCCCAGGGCGTTTTCTCGAGGGCGAGGAGAACCAGCAATGTCCACCACTGAGCAGCGGGTAGCCGTGGTCACCGGTGCCGCACGCGGCATCGGCGCCGCCACCGCCGTACGACTGGCGGCCGAGGGCCGTGCCGGCGCCGTGATCGACCTCGACGAGGCCGCCTGCAAGGACACCGTGGAGAAGATCACCGCGGCCGGCGGCCGGGCGATCGCGGTCGGCGCGGACGTCTCCGACGAGGCCCAGGTGCAGGCCGCCGTCGCACGCGTGGTCGAGGAGCTCGGCGCGCCGACGATCCTCGTCAACAACGCGGGCGTGCTCCGCGACAACCTGCTGTTCAAGATGAGCGTCTCCGACTGGGACACCGTCCTCAACGTCCACCTGCGCGGCTCCTTCCTGATGACGAAGGCCGTCCAGAAGCACATGGTCGACGCCGGCTTCGGCCGCGTGGTCAACCTGTCCTCGTCCTCGGCGCTCGGCAACCGCGGCCAGGCCAACTACTCCGCCGCCAAGGCCGGTCTCCAGGGCTTCACCAAGACCCTCGCCATCGAGCTCGGCAAGTTCGGCATCACCGCCAACGCCGTCGCCCCCGGCTTCATCGCCACCGACATGACCGCCGCCACCGCCGAGCGCGTCGGTATGGGCTTCGAGGAGTTCAAGGCCGCCGCCGCCACCCAGATCCCGGTCGCGCGCGTGGGCGAGCCCGACGACATCGCCAACGCCATCGCCTTCTTCACCGGCGAGGCGGCCGGATTCGTCTCCGGCCAGGTGCTGTACGTCGCCGGCGGACCGCTCGACTAGGGAAACAGGAACATGACTTCGCAACTCCCCGAGCTCTCGGGCAAGGTCGCGCTCATCACGGGCGCCAGCCGCGGCATCGGCTACGGCGTCGCCGAGGCGCTGATCGCGCGCGGCGACCGGGTCGTCATCACCGGCCGCAACGAGGACGCCCTCAAGGAGGCCGTCGACGCGCTCGGCGCCGAGCGCGCCATCGGTGTCGCCGGCAAGGCGCACGACCTGGACCACCAGACCGAGGTCGTCGACCGCGCCATGGAGGCCTTCGGCCGCATCGACTTCCTGGTCAACAACGCCGGTACCAACCCGGTGTTCGGGCCGATCGCCGACCTCGACCTCAATGTGGCCCGCAAGGTCTTCGAGACCAACGTGATCTCCGCGCTCGGCTTCGCGCAGAAGACCTGGCACGCCTGGCAGAAGGACAACGGCGGCGCGATCGTCAACATCGCCTCCGTCGCGGGCATCGCGCCCTCGCCCTTCATCGCCGCCTACGGCGTCAGCAAGGCCGCGCTGATCAACCTCACCCAGCAGCTCGCGCACGAGTTCGCGCCGGGCGTGCGGGTCAACGCGATCGCCCCGGCGGTCGTCAAGACCAAGTTCGCCTCCGCCCTGTACGAGGGCCGCGAGGCCGAGGCCGCCGCGTCCTACCCGCTGGCCAGGCTGGGCGTGCCCTCCGACATCGGCGGCGCCGCGGCCTTCCTGACCTCGGAGCAGTCCGACTGGGTCACCGGCCAGACGCTCGTCGTCGACGGCGGCATCTTCCTCAACGCCGGCGTGGGCTGAGCCCGCTCGCACCGACACGGGCGCCCGTTGACAGCGACGGCGCCCGTGTCGACGCACAAATCCCCGCATAGGCGGAAGACAGCCACATCACAGGCGCGATGATCAAGGCGCCTGTGAACGAACAGGTTCGGTGGGCCAGGCGCTGCGGTATGTTTTGCCGACTCTCGGCACGGCATTCGAGGAGCAAGCGCGTGTTCATGCGGAACCGGTACCTGCCGCCCTTCGCGGCCCTCGTGTCCATCTCCACGGTGGCCGGATGCGGTGTGTTCTCCTCGGACTCCTCCGACGAAGGCAAGACGATCGTCGTGGGAACCACCAGTGCCCCGGCCACGCTGGACCCCGCGGCCTCCTGGGACAACTCCTGGGAGCTGTTCCGCAACGTCTACCAGACGCTCCTCAACTACTCGCCCGGTGGCTCCGATCCCGAACCCGACGCCGCCGAGCGCTGTGAGTTCACGGACTCGTCGAGCACCGTGTACAGCTGCACGCTGCGCGAGGGCCTGAAGTTCTCCAACGGGCACACCCTGGACGCCAAGGCCGTCAAGTACTCCTTCGACCGGATCAAGAAGATCAACGTCAACGGCGGCCCCGCCGGCCTCCTGGGAACCCTCTCCCGGGTGCAGGCCAAGGGCGACCGCGAGGTCGTCTTCCACCTCAGCCAGCCCGACGCCACCTTCCCCCTGGTGCTCACCACGCCCGCCATGTCGATCGTGGACCCCGAGGAGTACTCCGCGAAGGCCATCCGCAAGGACGGGAAGATCAGCGGCTCGGGACCCTACGCCCTCGACTCCTACCAGGAGGGCGAGAAGGCCGAGCTGGTCCGCAACGACAACTACAAGGGCATAGCGGACCTCAAGAACAAGGCCGTCACCATCCGCTACTTCCAGCAGTCGGACGCCATGGTCAAGGCCCTCAAGAAGAAGGAGATCTCGGTCGTCTACCGCGGTCTCGGCGCCTCGGACACTGTGGACATCGAGGTCAACCAGCAGAAGGAGGGGCTCCAACTCGTCGAGAACCCCACCACCGAGATCAGCTACCTGGTGTTCAACCCCAGCGACCCGTGGTCCGCGAAGCCCGCGGTCCGCAAGGCCGTCGCCCAGATCGTCGACCGCCCGGCGCTCGTGCACTACGTCTACAAGGACACCGTCGAGCCGCTGTACTCGATGGTCCCGGCCGGACTCACCGGCCACACCACGAGCTTCTTCGACGACTTCGGCGACCCCAGCGTCCCCAAGGCCAAGCGGCTGCTCACCCAGGCCGGCATCACCGAGCGCGTCCCGCTGACCCTCTGGTACACCAGCGACCGCTACGGCTCCACGACCAAGCCCGCCTTCGAGGAGCTGAAGAAGCAGCTGGAGGCGTCCGGGCTGTTCACCATCACCCTCAAGAGCCGCCCCTGGAAGACCTACGTCGAGGGCTACCAGAACGGCGAGTACCCGGTGTTCGGGCGCGGCTGGTTCCCCGACTTCCACGACGCCGACAACTTCATCGCACCCTTCGTGGGCGAGCAGAACGCGCTCGGCACCCCGTACGACGCCCCCGAGATCACCGCCAAGCTGCTGCCGGAGTCCCGCGCGGAGAGCGACCGCGGCGCCGTGGGACCGCAGATCGAGGAGGCCCAGCAGGTCTTCGCGGACGACACCCGGCTGGTGCCGCTGTGGCAGGGCAAGCAGTACGTGGCCGCGAACGAGGAGATCGCCGGCCTGGAGAAGGTCATCGACCCGGCGACCATGATGACGATGTGGGAGCTGTACTGGAAGACCAGCTGGTAGATCCCGGACTCCGGGACGGGCGCGGCGACTGTCAGTGGTCGCCTGTAGGTTCTGAAGCCTGCAAGTGACCGCACATCGTGAGGAATTGACGTGACCGACATCGCCATGCTGCCCGAGTCCTGGCGCGGGGTTCTGGGTGACGAGCTCCAGCAGCCGTACTTCAAGGAGCTGACGGAGTTCGTCGAGGACGAGCGGGCGAAGGGTCCCGTCTACCCGCCGCGCGACGAGGTCTTCGCCGCCCTCGACGCGACCCCGTACGACCAGGTCAAGGTCCTGATCCTCGGCCAGGACCCGTACCACGGCGAGGGCCAGGGACACGGCCTGTGCTTCTCGGTCCGCCCGGGCGTCAGGACACCGCCCTCCCTCCGGAACATCTACAAGGAGATGAAGGAGGAGCTGGGCACCGAGATCCCGGACAACGGCTACCTCATGCCGTGGGCCCAGCAGGGCGTCCTGCTGCTCAACGCGGTGCTCACGGTCCGCTCCGGCGAGGCCAACTCCCACAAGGGCAAGGGCTGGGAGAAGTTCACCGACGCGGTGATCCGCGCGGTGGCCGAGCGCTCCGACCCGGCCGTCTTCGTACTGTGGGGCAACTACGCGCAGAAGAAGCTCCCCCTGATCGACGAGTCCCGGCACGTGGTGGTCAAGGGCGCGCACCCCTCCCCGCTGTCCGCGAAGAAGTTCTTCGGCTCCCGCCCCTTCACCCAGATCGACGAAGCGGTCGCCCGGCAGGGCCACGAGCCCATCGACTGGACGATCCCGAACCTCGGCTGACCCCCACCGGGCCGGTTCCCCGCCGAACCGGCCCGGTGCCGCCTGACCGGGATTGCCGGTGGCTGCGGTTAGCGTCGGCGGGGAGAGCGACGACAGCCGACAGGGCCCGGAGGACGTGGTGGTGGAGCGACAGGAGCAGGCGGCGCCGGATGCCGTGATGACCCGGATCGGGCAGGCCGTCATGCTGTGCCACGCGGGGGACCGCGAGGAGGCCCGGCACCGCCTCCTCGGCCTGTGGGCGGAGCTCGGCGAGGACGGCGACCCACTGCACCGCTGCACCCTCGCGCACTACATGGCCGACGCCCAGGACGACCCCTGCGACGAACTCGCCTGGGACCTCAGGGCGTTGACGGCCGCCGAGGAACTCACCGACGACCGGCTCGCCCGGCACGAGGGCGCGCTCGCCGTGCGCGCCCTGTATCCCTCGCTGCACCTCAACCTGGCCGCCGACTACGTACGCCTCGGCCGCACCGACGCCGCCCGCACCCATCTGCGCCGGGCCCGCAGATCGGCGGACGCCCTGGGCGAGGACAGCTACGGCGACGGAGTGCGGGCGGGGATCAGCAGACTGGAGCTGCGGCTCGGCGAAGGCGGCGCCGCGGACGGAGGCTGGGGGCCGCCCCGACAGCGGCCCTGAACCCGGGCCCGCTCAGCGCCCGTAGGTGTCGCAGATGACCGACTCCGGGCTGCCCTCCTGCCAGCGGCCGTACCTCCGGCCCAGCGCGCACACGTCCTGCGTGTTCTTCGGGACCGACTTGGCGACGTCCGGGATCTCGACCCGAGGCTGCCGGGGGTGCCGTACGTCCTGATGCCCCTGCTCGGGACGGGCCGGGTGCGCGGGATGCCGCGGGTGCTGCGGGCGCGAGTGCGCCGGATGCCGGTCCTGCGGCCGGTCGGGGGCCGCCGCGGTCCCCGGAGCGGCGCCGCGCGGCCCCGCCGCACCAGGTTTCGGACTCCCGGACGGGTCGATCATGGACAGCGCCTCCTGGGCCGGGGCCTGCACGATCTGCGGTTCCGCGTGACCGTCCGGGCGGGGCGCCGACGGCTGGGACGGCACGGCCCGAGCCGTCGGCGGCGGCCCGGGCACGGGTGGGCGCTGGATCGTCACACAGCCGGTGAGGGCCGAGACAGCCACGGTGACCAGGAGCGTTGCGGTAGTCGTGGTTCGATGCACCCGCGCCACTCTGCTGGTTCGGACGACCCCGGCGACAGTGGACAAGCGGAGGTTGCCCCGCACGGGTGATCTCCACCCCCGTACGGCGTGCTCATGCCGTCCGGTGCTGACGTCACTCGCCGGTGGCGCCGTCGATGCGTTCGCGCAACAGGTCGGCGTGGCCGTTGTGGCGGGCGTACTCCTCGATCATGTGGGTGTAGATCCAGCGGAGGTTGAACCGCTCGCCGGTCCTGCGGTGCTTGCCCAGGGAGATGTCGTCCAGCCCGAATCGGGCCGGGTTCAGCCGGCTGTGCTCGATCTCGGCCTGCCAGGTCCTGTGCGCGTCCTCCCAGGTGTCGGCGTCGGTGAGGTGGAACTCGCCGTCGGGATCCGCCTCGCTGTAGTAGATCGGCCCCGCCTCCTCGGCAACCATGATCCGGCGGAACCAGCTCCGCTCCACCTCCGCCATGTGCCGGACCAGGCCCATCAGGGAGAGCACGGAGGGCTCCACCGAGGCGGTCCTGAGCTGTTCGTCGGTCAGGCCTTCGCACTTCCAGGCGAGGGTGTGGCGGTGGTAGTCCAGCCAGCCCTCCAGCATGGAGCGTTCGTCGGCGGTGGTGGACGGTTCGGGGCGCTCGGTCGTCATGGCTGCATCCTGCACCGGTGGACCACCGGCCACCAACGATTTCCGGTCGCCGTATGCTTCCGGCAAGGCCCCGGCAGACAACCGTTGGAGGAGCCCACGTGAAGGTCGGCTGCATCGGACTCGGTGACATCGCGCAGAAGGCGTACCTACCGGTGCTGGGGAGCCTGCCCGGGGTGGAACTGCACCTCCAGACCCGGACACCGCTGACACTGGCCCGGGTGGCCGACGGCCTGCGCGTCCCCGAGACGCAGCGCCACGCCGACCTGGACGCGCTGCTCGCCCAGGGCCTCGACGCGGCCTTCGTGCACGCCCCGACGGTCGTGCACCCCGACATCGTCGAGCGACTGCTGGCGGCGGGCGTACCGACGTACGTCGACAAGCCGCTCGCCCACGAACTCGCCGACTCCGCACGCCTGGTGGCCCTCGCCGAGGAGCGGAACGTCTCGCTCGCCGTCGGGTTCAACCGGCGGTTCGCGCCCGCCTACGCGCAGTGCGCCGAGCATCCGCGCGAGCTGATCCTCATGCAGAAGAACCGGATCGGGCTCCCGGAGGAGCCGCGCGCGATGATCCTCGACGACTTCATCCACGTCGTCGACACCCTGCGCTTCCTGGCACCGGGACCGGTCGACGACGTGACGGTACGCGCGCGCGTGCAGGACGGACTGCTCCACCACGTCGTCCTCCAGCTCGCCGGGGACGGGTTCACCGCGCTCGGTGTGATGAACCGGCTCAGCGGCTCGGCCGAGGAGATCCTGGAGGTGTCCGGGCAGGACACCAAGCGGCAGGTGCTCAACCTCGCCGAGGTGATCGACCACAAGGGCCAGCCGACCGTGCGACGGCGCGGCGACTGGGTGCCGGTGGCCCGGCAGCGCGGCATCGAGCAGGCGGTGCTGGCCTTCCTGGACGCGGTGCGCGCGGGGAAGGTGCTCAGCGCCCGGGACGCGCTGGCGACCCATGAACTGTGCGAGCGGGTGGTACGAGCGGTTCGGGAGCAGGCCGCCTGATCCGCCGGGCGAGCTGCGCGCCGCACCACAGGGCGAGGACCAGCAGGGCGGTGTGCAGCGGCCAGTCTCCGAAGCGGACGTACAGGGTCGTCCCGGTCGCCAGCGGTACGTCGTACACGCGCGCGGTGCTGGCGTCGGTGCCGACCCACTGCCCGACGCGCCGTCCGTCCGCGTCGTAGACGGCGGAGACGCCGGTCAGGGTCGAGTGGACCATCGGGCGGCCGGTCTCGGCGGCGCGCAGGGCGGCCAGCGAGGCGTGCTGCTCGGGGGCCCAGCTCCGCTGGAAGGACGAGGTGGCCGACTGGGCGATCAGCACCTCGGCGCCCTTCTCGGTGAGATGGCGGCTCATATCGGGGAACGCCGACTCGAAGCACACCATCGGGCCGACCCGCAGCCCGTGGCCGACGTCCATCACGACCTGCTCGGTACCGTGCCTGCGGTTCTCGCCGGCCGCCTTGCCGACCGAGGTGGCCCAGCCGAGCAGCGCGCGGGCCGGGATGTACTCGCCGAAGGGGACCAGGCGCATCTTGTCGTAGCGGTCGCCGGTGAGCCCGTCGGGGCCGACGAGCACCGAGCTCTTGTAGATGCCGGGCTTGTCGGAGCGCCGGGCGTCCACGTTGACGAGGACGTCGGCGCCGGTCTCCTCCGAGAGCGCGGCGATCCGCTTCGCCAGGTCGGGCCGGTCCCCGAGGTCGTATCCGACGCTGCTCTCGCCCCACACGACCAGGTCGACGTCCTGTCCTGCGAGGTCGCGGGTGAGCTGCTCCTCGCGGGCGAAACGCCGGTCGGGGCCGTCGATCACACCGGGCTGGACGACCGCGATCCGGGTGCCGCCGCCGGAGTCGGGGCGCGGTGCCCACATCGAGGCCGCCGAGGTCACGGCGGCGGCGAGCGCGCGGCCCGCGACCGCCGGGACCCGCGACTCACGGATCGTCACGAGTACGGCCACCGAGACGTTGACGGCCACCAGCAGGAAGCTGATCAGCCACACTCCGCCCACGGAGGCCAGCCGCAGCGCGGGACCGACCTCCCACTGGCTGGAGCCGAGCACACCCCAGGGCCCGCCGAGGCCCTGCCAGGAGCGGACCAGTTCGATGCCGAGCCAGCCCGACGGCAGTACGGCGAGGGCGCCCGCGATCCGGCCGCGTGACGGAGTCCCGGCCAGGAAGTGCCGTACCAGCGCACCCCAGGGTGCCCACAGCGCGCCCAGCAGGGCGCCGATGACGAAGATGAACACGCTCAGGCTCGGCAGCAGCCAGTGGTGCATCCCCACCATGAACCCGAAACCGCCGGCCCAGCCGTCGTACGCCGCCCGCTTCGCCGTGGGCGCGGAACGGATCAGCGCGATCCAGGGGACGAGGGCGACGTAGGCGAACCACCACAGGTCCGGTGCCGGGAACGCGAGGACGGGGAGGGCGCCCGCCAACGCGGCGACGGCGGAGCGCCGCCACGGGGAGGCGAGCCAGTGGCCGAACGTCTTCATACGGCGCCTCCTACCCCGTTGGTGTCATCAGAGTGCGTGTGGTTGACCACCCGAGGGTGTCGGCTCAGTTGATCACAGGTGCCGGACGCGGGTCGGGCAGACGCCGCCATTTCTCCTGTACGACGACCTCGCGCACCCGCCAGCCCTCGTCCGTGCGCAGCATGCCGAAGGCGTAGCGCCCGCCGCAGACGAAGTCGGGGGCGGTGGCGTCGGTGCCGGCGAAGCGCATCGGGTTGACGTAGTCGGCCTGGACCCGGGCCGTGTCGCCGGTGTCCTGCCACAGGGTGCCGAATCGGACCCGGCGGTTGACGATCAGGTGCTGCCGCATCGAGAACAGCCCCAGGCTCTCCGCCAGCCACGCGGCGACGGTGTGCGCCTCGCCCTCGACCCCGCCCGCCGAGCGGTAGTCGGCCCGTCCGTCGGAGGTGAACAGTCCTCGGTACGCCTCCCAGTCGCCGTCGTCCACGGCCACGGCGTAGTCGGTGACGAGTGCGTCCACGGCCAGCCGGTCCATCACGGTCGCGAGCTCCACACGCTGCGTCATCGGCTCAGTGTTGGGCATGGGGCGGGCCGCGCCAAGGGGGCGTGCGGTGACATTCGGTGGGCGGGGCGGTTGCCGCTCGGCGCGGGTGCGGTCATGGGCCGGACAGGACGTCCATCGGCCAGGCCGCGGAGTGCGGGCCGAACCTGTTCTCGGCCGCCAGCTCCACCATGCGGGCGTCGCGCGCCTCGGCCTCGGGGCCGTCCGGCAGGTGGTAGTCGTCGCCCGCACGGGCGGACCCAGCCTGTACGGCGGTGGCGGCGGGGATACGCCGGCGGACGTACCGGTCGACGGCGTCGGGCACGTCGTCCGGACCCGCGTCGGTCAGGCAGTCGCCGAGCACGGCCGCGTCCATGACGGCCTGGGCCGCGCCCTGCGCCTGGAACGGCACCATCGCGTGGGCGCTGTCGCCGAGCAGCGTGACCCGGCCGATGTGCCAGCGCGGGAGCGGGGCGCGGGTGTGGATGCCGTAGCGCAGGACCTGGCCCGCGCGTTCGAGGACGGTCAGCAGCCGGGGGTCCCAGCCGGCGAACGTGCGCAGCTGCTCGCCCGGTTCGGCGCGCGCGGTCCACGACTCCTGGGCCTGGTGTTCCGTCACGAACACGGCCACCACGTTGAGGAGTTCACCACGGCGCAGCCAGTAGTGGACGACATGTCCGCCGGGGCCGAGCCAGCCGGCGTACCGGGGGAGGTCCAGGTCGGCGACCTCGGCGGCCGGGAGCAGGGCGCGGTAGGCGGCGGTGCGCGAGAACACCGCGTCGTCCGCGCCGAACAGCCACTGCCGGGCCGGGGACCGGATCCCGTCGGCCGCCACGACCAGGTCGGCCTCCAGCTGTTCGCCGCTCGCCGTGGTCACCCGGGCCGCCTTGTCGTCCTGGTCGATCCCCACGACCGGGGTGTCCAGACGCAGCGCGTCGGGCGGTACGGCGGCGGCCAGGGCCTGTTGGAGATCGGCCCGGTGGACCTGGAGGTACGGCGCCCCGAACTCCTCTTCCGCGTCCCGGCCGATGACGTACCGGCAGATCTCGGAGCCGTCGGACCAGGTGCGGAAGGTCACGTGGTCCGGGCGGGTGGCCTGCGCGGCGACCGCGTCCAGGAGGCCCAACCGGCGCAGTACGCGGGTGGCGTTGGGGGCGAGCTGGATTCCGGCGCCGATCTCGGTGAGCCGCCGGGTCTGCTCGACGACGGTGACGTCATGACCGGCCCGGCGCAGGCTCAGTGTCGCGGTCAGTCCTCCGATGCCCGCGCCCACGACGATCGCTCGCATGGCATGACCTCACTTCGAGTGACGCCCGGGTCCGGGACTCGACTGTGGGATCGGGAAGGCTAGCGGACCGAACTCGGCGGTCGTACCGGGTATTTCGGCCTACGTGGACTCAGGCGGCTTCGATGACGTCACCGCGGATCGCGGCCGCCCACTCGACCACCAACAGCTCGTACTCCGCGCGCTCCTGGGACGACAGGGTGCCGCCGGCGCGCATCCAGAGCGCCCGGATCTGCTCATTCACCGCGGCGGCGGACCGCACGGAACCAGGGGTCACGGAATCGGGGGACATGCGGACCAGCCTAGGCGCAAGACCTGACGGTCCGCTACCGAACGGCTACGCACAACGTATGTGATTGGTCACGGATTTCGGGTCGCACGCCCCGTACCGCCCCGACGATCAGTCCACCCAGACGACCACGCACCGCCTGCGGCGGGCGGCCTCGCGGTAGAACTCCCGCAGCGCGGTGAGATGTTCGGCCAGGTGGGCGGCGAGGTCGCCGTGGAAGACCGGGCCGAAACCGCAGGCGACGGACGCCTCTTCGGGGGAGCCCGGCAGACGTGCGAGGAGGGCGTCGGCGTCGATGGCGTCGAGGCCTGTCGCGATGTCGGCCACGGCGGCGGGGGTGAGCTGGCGTGGCGGGTCCGCGAAACCGTCGTACACCTCGTCGTGGTCGAGGAAGCCGAGGTCGCCGTCCAGGTCTCCGGAGATCGCGCGGTCGAGCAGGGTCGCCGTGCCGGGGTCGGCGCCTGGTCCGCGGCAATGACGGATGAGTCCCCAGGTCGCCCAGTCGGTGTCCAGGAGGTCCTCGGCCGGTGGGTCCCAGTTCGGGGACGCGCCCGGCGAGTCCAGAGCCGAGGCGCGGCAGCGGTCGAGGTACTCCGGTGCGACCCGTGCGAGTCGCTGGGTGAGGGCCACGCCCTCCGTCAGCCCGCCGACTCCGCCGCGTGGGGGCTCAGGGCGCCCGTCGTGACCAGGGCGATGATGACGATGCCGAGGGCGATGCGGTACCAGACGAACGGCATGAAGCTCTTGGTGGAGATGAACTTCATGAACCAGGCGATGACGGCGTAGCCGGTGCCGAAGGCGATCACCGTGGCGAAGATCGTGGGGCCCCAGGAGACGTGGTCGCTCTCCATGGCGTCCTTCAACTCGAAGGCCCCGGAGGCGAGTACGGCGGGGATGGCGAGGAGGAAGGAGTAGCGGGCCGCGGACTCGCGCTTGTAGCCCATGAACAGGCCGCCGCTGATCGTGGCGCCGGAGCGGGAGACACCGGGGACCAGGGCCATGGCCTGGCAGAAGCCGTAGATCAGGCCGTCCTTGATGCTCAGGTCCTCAAGTCCCTTGCGCTGCTTGGGCGCCCGGTGCTTGCCGCCGGTCTCGTCGCGTGCCGCCAGCCGGTCGGCGACGCCGATCACGATGCCGACGACGATCAACATCGTGGCGGTGATGCGCAGATCGCGGAACGGCCCCTCGATCTGGTCCTTGAACAGCAGCCCCAGCACACCGATCGGGATCGAGCCGACGATCACCAGCCAGCCCATCTGAGCGTCGTGGTCGCTGCGCAGCTCCTTGTTGACGAGGGACCGGCTCCACGTCGAGATGATCCGCCCGATGTCCTTGCGGAAGTAGATCAGCACGGCGGCCTCGGTGCCGATCTGCGTGATCGCGGTGAAGGCAGCACCGGGGTCCTTCCAGCCGGAGAACGCCGCGGTCAGCCGCAGGTGCGCGCTGGAGGAGACGGGAAGGAACTCGGTCAGCCCCTGGACGAGTCCGAGGATGAGTGATTCAAACCAAGACATGAAGTTACGGCGTCCAAGTGCTGATCGGCTGAGGGCAGTCGGGCGCGCCACATCACCGGGCGCGGTGATCGGGGTGCGAGGGGCAGCGTAGCGCCCCGCAGCGACAGGGCCGTCACAGGGGCGGTCAGAGCGCCGCCGGTCCGGTCACCGTCCAGCCGGGTGTCTGCGGATGGGGCGTCAGGTCCGCGTGGGACACGGTGCCTCCGCAGGCGGAGCAACTGACGACCGGCAGCAGTTCGTTGCCGCAGTCGTGCTCGATCACCATGGGTCGGTCGTCGTCCTTGTGCAGATGCCGGTCGCCCCAGGCCATGAGGGTCAGCAGCACGGGCTCCAGTTCGAGTCCCGCCTGTGTGGGCCGGTACTCGAAGCGCTGCGGCCGCTCGCTGTAGGCCCGCTTGGTGAGGATCCCGGCGTCGACGAGGCGGCGCAGCCGGGTGGCCAGGATGTCCCGCGGGGCCCCGATGTTGCGTACCAGCTGGTCGAAGCGGCCGTTGCCCAGGCAGACCTCCCGCAGCACCAGCAGGGAGTACTTCTCGCCCACGAGCGTCAGGGCGTCGGCGATCGAGCAGGGGCGCGGGTCTTTGGTGGCGGCCATGGCATCCAGTTTAATGGAGGGTTGGGTTTTCAAACTCACGGAGTTATGGTGAGTTCGGATTTCCTACTCACTGGTAGCCGTGGAGGCCCGCAGCATGCGTGACGCAGTGATCGTCGAAGCCGTACGCACCCCCATAGGGAAGGGCAAGCCCAACGGCGCCCTCGCACACGTGCACCCCGTCGAACTCCTCGCCCACACCCTGCGCACCCTCGTCGAGCGCTCCGGTGTCGATCCGGCGCTGATCGACGACGTCATCGGCGGCACCGTCGACCAGGTCGGCGAGCAGGCCATGAACACCACCCGGTACGCGGCCCTGTCGGCGGGCTTCCCGGAGACCGTCCCGGCGACCACCGTGGACCGCCAGTGCGGGTCCTCGCAGCAGGCCGTGCACTTCGCCGCCCAGGGTGTGATCGCGGGCGCGTACGACATCGTCGTGGCCTGCGGGGTCGAGTCGATGAGCCGGGTACCCATGTGGTCCAACGTCCCCGAGGGCAAGGACCCCTTCGGGCCCGGGATCGCCGCGCGCTACGAGGAGGGCCTGGTCCCGCAGGGCATCAGCGCGGAGCTCATCGCAGCCAAGTGGTCGATCAGCCGTGAGCAGATGGACGCGTTCGCCGTCTCCTCGCACAGGAAGGCCGCGGCGGCCTGGGAGAAGGGGCTCTTCGACGCCGAGGTCGCGCCTCTGGACGGTGTGTCGCGGGACGAGTGCGTACGCCCGGGCAGCACCCCCGAGGTCCTCGCCGGCCTCAAGCCCGCCTACTGCGACCCGAACTTCGCCGAGCGCTTCCCCCAGATCGAGTGGAACGTCACGGCGGGCAACGCGAGCCCGATCAACGACGGTGCCTCGGCCGTCCTGATCATGTCCGGTGAGGCAGCCGCACGCCTGGGCCTGCGCCCCCTGGCCCGCCTGCACTCCTTCGCCGTCACCGGCTCCGACCCCGTCCTCATGCTCACCGGAGTCGTCCCGGCGACGGAGAAGGTCCTGCGACGGGCTCGGCTCACCCTCGACGACATCGACCTGTTCGAGGTCAACGAGGCGTTCTCCAGCGTGGTCCTGGCCTGGCAGCAGGAGACGGGGGCGGACCTGGCCAAGGTGAACGTGCACGGGGGTGCGATCGCGCTGGGGCATCCCCTGGGGGCGAGCGGTACGCGTCTGACGACGACGTTGGTGCACGCGATGCGGGAGCGAGGGGCGCGTTACGCCTTGCAGACGATGTGCGAGGCGGGCGGACTGGCCAACGCGATGATCTTGGAAAGGGTTGTGCAATAGTCAGGCCGCTGCGCCGTCGTGGCTGGTCGCGCAGTTCCCCACGCCCCTGAAGGGGCGCTCCTCAGCGACCGCGCAAATGGTGTCGCTTGCGCCAGGCCACCACCGCGCCCGCCAAAGCGGGCAGGGCGATCGCCGCCATCGCGATCAGGAACGCCGGTGACGTGGGCGCCGAAGCCCTCGCGCCCGCCACCACGTACGCGGCGGTGTTCGGTATCGAGCCGAGTGCCGTCGCGACCAGGAACGGGACGTATCCCATGCGGGAGACCGCGGCGCAGTAGTTGGCCGCCCAGAACGGCACCCCGGGGAACAGCCGGGCCGCCAGCATCGAGCGGAAGCCGTGCCGGCTCAGCTGCCCGTCCGCGGCCTTGAGCCACCGGCCCCGAAGCAATGGCCGCAGCGCGTCCTGGCCGAGCACCCGGCCCAGACCGAAGGCGATCCCGGCCCCGAGCACCGTGCCCGCGAGTGCCGAGGCCAGCCCCAGCTGGGAGCCGAAGAGCGCGCCCGCGGCGAGGTTCAGCAGGGGCCGTGGCACGAAGGCCACCGTGCACAGGCCGTACGCCACCCCGAACACGACCGCCGCCGCGACCCCGCCCAGCTGGGGCGGCCAGCCGTCGGAGAGCAGTTTCTGCGGCTCGAAGAGCAGGACCGTGGACGCGGCGCCCGCGAGCAGTGCGACGAGCAGGGAGAGCCGGGACCACGGCGACAGCAGCACTCTCGTGCAACGCGTGGTGAGACCCACCGGAGCGGGGACGGGGAGAGCGAGCTCCGTGGCGATGGCCGGGGGAGTGGCCGTGGCGGTGCCCCCAGAGCGGGTGGTGGCATCGAGCATCCAGTGACGGTAACCGACACCGATGTGTGATCGCCGTATGGACGGCGACGGTTGTGCGGCCGCGCGGTGACGGGCGGCGACAAAAAACCGTTCGACGTGGGACGACGCGTCGGACATGATCTGCGTCATGTTCCGGTACGCCTTCGCTCTCGCAGCATCCGCAGTCGCGGATGCGCCGAAGGCTGCCGTTCCCTTTTTCCCGGCCGCCGCAGACGGCGCCCGAAGCTGACCCTTCCCGGATCGTCCGGCGGACCCCGCAGGGGGAGGGTCGGCAAGTCCTTGGGGTCCCCGTTCTTCCGAACACGAAGAGGCTTCGAGGTACAGCCATGTCGAAAACCGCATACGTCCGCACCAAGCCGCATCTGAACATCGGCACGATGGGCCACGTCGACCACGGCAAGACCACCCTGACCGCCGCCATCACCAAGGTCCTGGCCGAGCGCGGCAGCGGCACCTTCGTGCCGTTCGACCGCATCGACCGCGCCCCGGAGGAGGCCGCGCGCGGGATCACCATCAACATCGCGCACGTCGAGTACGAGACCGACACCCGGCACTACGCCCACGTGGACATGCCGGGCCACGCCGACTACGTCAAGAACATGGTCACCGGGGCCGCGCAGCTCGACGGGGCGATCCTCGTCGTCTCCGCGCTCGACGGGATCATGCCGCAGACCGCCGAGCACGTGCTGCTCGCCCGCCAGGTGGGCGTCGACCACATCGTGGTCGCGCTCAACAAGGCGGACGGGGCCGACGAGGAGCTGGTCGAGCTCGTCGAGCTGGAGGTCCGTGAACTGCTCACCGCGCACGGCTACGGCGGCGACGCCGTGCCCGTCGTACGGGTCTCGGGACTGAAGGCCCTGGAGGGGGACCCGCGTTGGACGGCGTCGATCGACGCGCTGCTCGACGCGGTGGACACGTACGTCCCGATGCCGGAGCGGTATGTGGACGCGCCCTTCCTGCTGCCCGTCGAGAACGTCCTGACCATCACCGGCCGGGGGACCGTGGTGACCGGGGCGATCGAGCGGGGCACCGTGCGGGTGGGCGACCGGGTCGAAGTGCTCGGCGCCGCCGTGGAGACGGTGGTGACCGGCGTCGAGACCTTCGGCAAGCCGATGGAGGAGGCGCAGGCCGGGGACAACGTGGCGCTGCTGCTGCGGGGTGTTCCGCGGGACGCGGTTCGGCGTGGGCATGTCGTGGCCGCGCCCGGCAGTGTGGTGCCGAGTCGTCGGTTCACCGCGCAGGTGTATGTGCTGTCGGCGCGGGAGGGCGGGCGTACGACGCCTGTCTCGACCGGGTACCGGCCGCAGTTCTACATCCGTACGGCGGATGTGGTGGGGGACGTCGACCTCGGTGAGGTCGCCGTCGCCCGGCCGGGGGAGCGGGTGGTCATGACCGTGGAGCTGGGTCGAGACGTGCCGCTCGAGGCCGGACTCGGGTTCGCCATCCGTGAGGGTGGGCGGACCGTGGGGGCGGGGACCGTGACGGCCGTTTCATAGGGGTGGCTGATGTATGCGGGGGACTGCGGGCCGGTTGTGGCCGGTCGCGCAGTCCCCCGCGCCAGGCACAATTGGCAGGTGACCGAGTCCATCCCCATCGCCCGTGCCGTTGATCATGGGTTCGCCAAGTTGATGCCTGATGTCGATCGGGAGCGGGCCTGGTTGTTGACCGTGGACGGGGCTCCGCAGTCGTATGTCGATCTGGATGAGCCTGAGCATCTGGAGTTCGAGTACGTGCGGCGACTCGGGCATGTGCTGGACGGCATCGGGGAGGCCGGGCGGGCGCTGGACGTCGTACATCTCGGTGGGGGCGCGCTGACGCTGCCGCGGTATGTGGCCGCCACTCGGCCGGGGGCGCGGCAGGATGTCGTGGAGGCGGATCGGGGGCTGCTGGAGCTGGTCGTCGAGCGGTTGCCGATACCCGAAGGGGCGGGGATCGCGTTGCACGCGGACGACGCGCGAGGGTGGCTGGAAAAGGCCCCGGAGGGCTCCGCCGATGTGCTGGTCGCCGATGTCTTCGGGGGGTCCCGGGTCCCGGCTCATCTGACGTCCCTGGAGTACGCCCGTGAGGCCGCGCGCGTGCTCAGGGGCGACGGGGTCTATCTCGCCAACCTCGCCGACTCCGCGCCCTTCGGCTTTCTGCGGTCCCAACTCGCCAATTTCGCCCAGGTCTTCGAGGAGCTCGTGCTGATCGCCGAGCCGGCGGTGCTGCGGGGGCGGCGGTTCGGGAACGCGGTGCTCGTCGCCGCGCATCAGCCGCTCGACACAGCGGCGCTGGCGCGGCGTACGGCTGCCGACGCCTTTCCGGCGAGGGTCGAACACGGCGTCGGACTGCGGAAGTTCATCGCCGGGGCGCGGCCGGTGCGGGACGCGGACGCGGTGGCGTCACCCGAGCCCCCCGACGGGGCGTTCGGCATCGGCTGAGTCGTTCGCGGCGACCTGGGTGACCTGCTTGGTGTTGCGGCGTAGGTTGCGCACGTCCGGTACGCACAGGACGGTCGCCGTGACCGCCGCGATCAGGGCCGAGCAGCCCCACAGGGCCGCGGTGCGTCCGAACGCCGACTCCGCCGGGCCCGCCAGCGCCGCCGCGAGCGGCATCAGGGCGACCGAGCCGAACCAGTCGTAGGCCGAGACGCGGGAGAGCTTGTCCTCCGGTATCTCCTGGTGCAGGGCGGTCATCCAGGAGACGCCGAACACCTCGACGGTCGCGCCCGCCACGAACATCGCCGCGCACAGCAGGGGCACCGACACCGGGACGGCGAGTGCGGCGGACGGCAGGGCCATCGGGAACACGCACAGGATGCCCACGAACAGCAGGCGGTTCGGCTTCCAGCGGGTCATGAGGAGGGCGCCGACGACCGTGCCCGCGCCGAAGAAGGCGAGGGCCACGCCCCAGGGTCCCGCTCCGCCCAGGTCGTCCTCGGCGACGAGCGGACCGTAGACCGCGTCGGCGGCGCCCAGGACCGCGTTGGCGATGGAGAACTGCACGACGATGCCCCACAGCCAGGGCCGTCCCGCGACCTCCCGCCAGCCGTCGCGGAGGTCGGCGAGCAGGCCGCCGCCCGGTTCGCGGGCCGGGATGTGGCTCACGTCGAGGAAGGAGCGGAGCGAGCCGGCGACCGCGAACGCCACCGCGTCCGCCGCGAGCACCCAGCCGGGGCCGATCGCGGCGACCATGGCGCCGCCGAGCGCGGCACCGCCCAGCGCGGCGCCCTGCATGGCGATCCGGAACACGGCGAAGGCCCGGCCTGCCTGTTCGCCCCGCACCGAGGAGAGCAGCATGCCCTCGGCCGCCGGGCTGAAGAACGCCTGGCCGGTGCCGCCCAGCGCGGTCAGCACCATCATCTGCCACAGCTGTGGCTCGCCCGTCAGGACCAGGAGGGCGAACGCGCCCTGGGAGAGACAGTTGAGGGCGTTGGCCGCGACCATCACGCGGTGCCGGGGCAGCCGGTCCGCCACCGCGCCGCCGATCAGCAGGAAGACCACCAGCGGGAGCGTGCGGGCGGCGGCCACCAGACCAACGTCCCCGCCGTCGCCGCCCGCCTCCAGTACGGCGAACGCGGCGGCGATCAGGGCGCCGTTGGCGCCGAGGTTCGTCACGAACGCGGCGGCGGTCAGCAAGGTGTAGTTGCGGCCCGCCCAGGTGGGTCTGCGGGAGGGGCGGGGGGAGCCGGCTGTGGGGGTCACCGGGCGACTATCGCCGCAGGGAGGGCGCGTTGCCAAACCTTTTGCAGGCCAGATACAGGCCAGATGCGGGGCAGGTGGTCCTCGTGGGCGGGTGGGCGCGAGGTAGGCCGCCCCGCGCCCGGGCCAGCCGCGGCAAAGAGACGGCGATCACTGGTACTGGCCTGGTCAGTTGCTGCTACCCGCGGGTAACATCGCGGTCATGAGCGCAGACCAGATGTCCGTCGGTGAGATGCTCGCCGTCACCGTGCCGATGGTGCGGACCCTGAACCTCGAATTCCTGGAGACCGGCCCGGAGAAGGTCGTGGTCTCCCTGCCCGACCAGGGCGAGTTCCACAACCACGTGGGCGGACCGCACGCCGGAGCCATGTTCACGCTCGCCGAGTCGGCCAGCGGGGCGGTCGTCCTGGCCGCGTTCGGCGACCAGCTCTCGCGCGCGGTACCGCTCGCCGTCAACGCGGAGATCGCCTACCGCAAGCTCGCGATGGGCACCGTGACCGCGACGGCGACCCTGGGCCGCCCAGCCGCCGACGTCGTCGCCGAACTCGACGCCGGACAGCGCCCGGAGTTCCCGGTCACCATCGAGATCCGCCGCGGGGACGGGGCGGTCACGGGCGAGATGACGGTGGTGTGGACGCTGCGGCCGAACGGCTGAGAGGGCGGGGCGGTGTGGGGTGCGAGGTGCGGGTGCGCGTGAGCGTCGGCGCCCCGTTCAGGCCGCCACCCGCCCCCGCTGGGTCCCCTCGCCCCGCTCCAGTCCCGCCACGAACTCCTTGAGCCAGCCGATGAACTCCGGGCCCAGGTCGTCGCGGTCGCAGGCCAGGCGGACGACCGTGCGGAGGTAGTCCGCCTTGTCGCCGGTGTCGTAGCGGAGGCCGTCGAAGACGACGCCGTGGACCGTGCCGTCGGCGGCGAGGTCCTGGAGGGCGTCGGTGAGCTGGATCTCGCCGCCGCGGCCGGGCGGGGTGCGCTCCAGGACATCGAAGACCGCCGGGTCGAGGACATAGCGCCCGATCACCGCGTACGCGCTCGGCGCCCTGTCCGGCGAGGGCTTCTCCACCAGCCCGGTCACGCGGACCACGCCGTCCTCGTCCGTCGGCTCCACCGCCGCGCAGCCGTAGAGGTGGATCTGCTCGCGCGGCACCTCCATGAGGGCGACCACGCTCCCGGCGTACCGGTCGCGGACGTCGAGCATCGTGCTGAGCAGGGTCTCGCGCGGGTCGATGAGGTCGTCGCCGAGGAGGACGGCGAAGGGCTGGTCGCCCACGTGGCGGCGCGCGCAGAGCACGGCGTGGCCGAGGCCCAGGGGCTCGCCCTGGCGGATGTGGTGGATGTCGGCCAGGCGCGCGGGGTCGCGCACGGCGTCGAGCCGGACCGCGTCGCCCTTGGCCGCCAGGACCTGTTCCAGCTCGAAGGCGTTGTCGAAGTGGTCCTCGATGGCCCGCTTGTGCCGGCCGGTGACCATGAGGACGTCGTGGAGACCGGCCGCCGCGGCCTCCTCCACGACGTACTGGATGGCCGGCTTGTCGACGACCGGGAGCATCTCCTTCGGCGTCGCCTTGGTCGCGGGCAGGAACCGGGTGCCGAGACCGGCGGCGGGGACGACCGCCTTGCGGACCGTGCGGACGGGAGCGGGGCTGGGTGCCGTGTGGGGGACGATCATGCGGATCATGCTGCGGCACCGGGATGAGAGCGCGCCGGGAGGACCCTGGGAGCTCCCTGTGGACCGGCCCGGAAGTTGGAGATTTCGTGTGCCAAGCATCCGCCGGGCGTACACAACTTGACGCTCCCATGCCGCTTATTTCGAATGCGGGTGCGGATACCCGCGGTAACTTTTCTGAAGTCGTTACGTTTTGAACATTGGTCACTCGAACTTCTTGTTTACTGTGCGTCAATTGTGCGAAGGTGACGCCCTCGATTACCGAGTCGCAGCTGGTCGCGACATAGGTATGCACCAATCAGGTACCTGCTTTCCGACGGACGTGCATTGACCATGCCGTCCTGCGGCTTGGAAGGAATTGGTCCAGTGCAATCCGCTTACCCTCCACGACCCCCTTACCCGCCCCGTCCCGGATCGAGTCCGGGAGAGTCCGACCGCAATCTCCTGGCCCGGCTGGGCGAACACGGGGTGGACGGTCATGCCGTCGCCCTGCTGATGGCGCGGCACTGGCAGGCGACGTACGAATACTCGGTCATCTGCCTGGCCTCCTGGTCGGGTTCGGCGTCGATGGCGGCCGCCGCCGCTTTTCACAAGGTGCTCGGGCGGGCCGGTGACGGCGCACTGCGGCCACAACTTCTGACGGCTGTACGGGAGTTCGTGAAGGAGTGGGCCGCGGACGACGGAATCTCCGCTGTGCTGCCGGAACTTCGCAAGACGATCGGCGGTCGCGGTCTTCGCGCCGCGAGGGCCGTCACCCCCGAAAGGCGACTGCTCGCCGAGCGCGCATTCCGCTCTCTTCCCGGAGCCTCTCAATGCCTCCTCTGGCACACCGAGGTCGAGGCCGAACCCATATCCGTACCGGCCGGTCTGCTCGGCGTCGACACGGCCCGCGCGTCGGCCGCTCTGGAGCAGGCGAGGGAACAATTCCGCACCGCATGTGTCCGTGCGCACCGGGAACTCGCGCCGACCAGTGAATGCCGTTTCTACAACCGTCTCCTGGATGTCCCGATTCGCCGGGGCGGGGACCTGTTGCCCGATGTGCGCCAGCATCTGATGGAGTGCCGGTACTGCCGGCACGCCGCCGAACAGCTCAGCCATTTCGAGGGCGGCCTCGAAGCCCTGCTCGCCGAGACCGTGCTCGGCTGGGGCGCCCACCGCTACCTCGACTCACGGCCCGCGCGCCGCGTCGAGCAGCCGGCGACGGATCGGCGCGGCGCGGCCCGGCCCCGACCCGGTGGCCGCCACCGGCCCGTCCCCGCCGGGCTCCTCGCCCAGCCGCGCAGGCACCCCAAGGCGGTCCTGGTCGGCGCCGGGCTCACCTCCCTCGCCCTGCTCGCGACCGTGCTCGTCGCCAAGGGCTGGACCGACGACGGCGGAGTGCCCACGTCGGGCGCCACCTGGGGCGCGGTCAGCAACAACAGCGTCCGGCCGGACCCGTCGGAGGTCTCCGAGAGCGCCGGCTCCCCGTCCGCCGCCTCGATGGGCAACCCCGTCGAGGTCGGGCACGGCCGGCTCCGCAACGCCGGCGACGAACTGTGCCTCGACACCCGCGGCGGCCGTACCGAGGACGGCGTCAAGGCCGTGCTGGCGGAGTGCTCCGCCGCCGGGTCCCAGCAGTGGTCGTACCAGGACGACGGACTGCTGCGCAGCGCCGCCGACCCCACGCTCTGCCTCGACTCGGACACCGCGAAGAAGTCGGTCGTGGTCGCCGACTGCCTGGTGCACTCGGGAGAGGTCCGCTACGACCTCACCGTGCGCGGCGAACTGCTGCTCCGCAAGGGAAAGGGACAGCTGGTCGCGCCCGGCAAGGACCACGCCCTCGTCGTCACTGGACGCGACGGGTCGGAGGAGCAGCGGTGGCTCCTGGAGACCGCCGACGAGAGCGCGCCGACGCAGGCGGACCCGCGGTCGCCGGAGAACCCGGACAGCAAGGAGAAGCCTTCCGAGGGGCCCGGCGGTGACTCGGGCCCGCCCCGGCTCGCTCCGCCGCCCGGCGGCGAGGGACGTCCTGGCGACGGAGGCCCCGACGGCGGAGGCCCCGACGGCGGACGCGCCGACAAGGGCCCCCGTCAGCCGTCGGACCAGCACGGAGTCCCGCCCGAGCAGTTCGAGACCAGGATGGTCCAGGTCGAGGACGGCGACTCCGGTCCGGCCACGCCGGCCGAGGCGGAGGGCTCGGCGGTGGGCGCGATCGTCGACACGGTGACGTCGGTGTCGAAGCCCGTGACGGCCGTGTCGGACCCGGTCACCTCGCTGACCACGTCCGTGACGTCGGCCCTCGGGACGGCCCTGAAGTAGACAGGCCCCGGTCGCGCGTTCCCGGTTCGCCGAGGGTGTCGCTCACGGAGTGTGTTGCTTACGAAGTGTCACGGCCCGCTGACGCATAGTGCGTTGACAAGGCCCGCACACCGAGGGAGCGACCGCTCATGACCGACCCCGTCAGCCGACGCTCCGCCCTGCGCCTCCTGGGCGGAGCCGTCGCCGTCGCCGCGGCGGCCACCGGCGCCGCCACCCCGCCCGCCCACGCCCGGGACCGGACGGACGCGAGCGCGGGACCCCGCGTCGAGGGCCTGATCACGAAGCTCACCCTGGCCGAGAAGATCTCCCTGCTGCACGGCGCCACCGACCCGGACCCGCTCGGCCAGGCCGGATACGTCCCCGGCGTCCCCCGCCTCGGCATCCCGCCGCTGAGACTCGCCGACGGCCCGGCGGGCGTCCGCGTGACCGCACGGGCCACCGCGCTGCCCGCCCCCGTCCTGCTGGCCTCCGCCTTCGACCCCGACCTGGCCCGCCGCTACGGCCGGGTCATCGGCCACGAGGGCCGCGCGCTCGGCCAGGACGTCCTGCTCTCCCCGATGGCCAACCTCATCCGCACCCCCTACGCGGGCCGCAACTTCGAGACCTTCAGCGAGGACCCGCTGCTCTCCGCGGACCTGGTCGCCGCCGAGATCGAGGGCATCCAGGGCGAGGGACTCGTCGCGACCGTCAAGCACTTCGCGCTGAACAACCAGGAGAAGGACCGCATGTCGATCGACGTACACGTCGACGACCAGACCCTCAACGAACTCGAACTGCGCGCCTTCGAAGCGGCCGTCGCAGCCGGTACCGGCGCGGTGATGGGCGCCTACAACAAGGTCGACGCCACCTTCGCCTGCGAGAACAAGGCGCTCCTCACCGACGTCCTGCGCGAGCGGTGGGGCTTCGGCGGCTGGGTGATGACCGACTGGAACGCCGCCCACAGCACCGCGAAGTCGCTCGACGCCGGGCTCGACATGGAGATGCCCGACGGCAGGTACTTCGGTACGGCCCTCAAGGCGGCCGTGGCGGACGGCAGCGTCCCCGAGCACCACGTCGACCGGGCCGTACGGCGGATCCTCACCGTCATGGACCGCTTCGGACTCCTCGCCGACAGCCCGCCGCCCCGCCCGGAGCGCGACGCCGAGAAGGGGGCCGCCGTCGCTCTGGAGGTCGCGAAGGCGGGCGCCACCCTGCTCCGCAACGCGCACGACACCCTGCCCCTCACCGGCGACGGCCCCCTCGCGGTCATCGGCCCGACCGGCGGGCTCCCCTTCGTCAGCGGCGGCGGCAGCGCCCATGTCGTCCCTGACCGCGCCGACAGCCCCCTCGACACCCTCACCGCACGCGCCGACGGGACGCAGGTGACGTACACCCTCGGCGAGGACCTCTTCGGGAAGCCGATCCCACCGGCCGCGCTCAGCCCCCGCCTCGACAGCGAGGGCCAGGGCGTCGACGCCGGCAGGACCTGGACCTACGACGGCACGCTCACCGTCGCCGACCCCGACGAGTGGACCTTCGTCCTCCACTACTCGGGCGCCCCGGACTCCCGGCCCGCGGTGCACCTGGACGGCGAGGACCTGTTCCCGCTCAGGCCCGGCTGGGAGGAATGGTTCTCCGGCGGTCTGGTCTCCGCCGCCCCCGATGGGCTCAACGTCCGCCGAGCGACTCGGCGCCTCACCACGGGCGCCCACCAGCTGAGGATCACCGCGCACGGCGGCCAGCTCTTCCGGCTGCGGCACTCCACCGGCGCCACCCGGGAGCGGGACGTCGCCGACGCGGTGGCGGCGGCCCGCGCCGCCCGGGACGTCGTCCTGTTCGCATACGAGGACGCCACCGAGGGCCAGGACCGCACCACGATCGCCCTCCCCGGCAACCAGAACCGGCTGATCGAGGCCGTGGCCGCGGCCAACCCCCGCACCACCGTCGTGCTCAACACCTCGTCGGCGACCTCGATGCCCTGGCTGGAGCGGGTCGGCGCGGTGCTCCAGATGTACTACCCGGGCCAGGAGGGCGCGGCCGCCACGACCGCCGTTCTCTTCGGCGACACCGACCCCGGGGGCCGCCTCACCCAGTCCTTCCCGGTGGACGACACTCACCACCCGGTCGCCGGCGACCCCCGTCGCTACCCGGGCGCCGACGGAGTGGAGGAGTACTCCGAGGGCGTCCACGCCGGGTACCGCTGGTACAGCGCGCGGGGCGTGCGGCCGCTGTTCCCCTTCGGGCACGGGCTGTCGTACACCTCCTTCTCCTACGACGACCTGGAGGCGCGGTGGCTGCGGGACGGGCTCGACGTGAGCTTCACGGTCCGCAACAGCGGGCCGCGCGAGGGGATCGCCGTACCGCAGGTGTACATCGGTCCTTCCCCCGACCTCCGGCTCGACCAGGCCGTGCGCGCGCTGGCCGGGTACCGGCGGCTCGCCCTGCGGCCGGGGGAGCGGCGGCGGGTGACCGTACGGGTGTCCCCGCGCTCGCTGTCGTCCTGGGCGGGCGGGAGCTTCGTGCTCGGTACCGGGGAGCGCGAGGTGTGGGTCGGGGCGTCGGCGGGTGAGCTGTTGCTCCGGACGGCGGTTCGCGTGACCCGGTAGGCTGCCACGGCGCGTGCCGGTCCTTGGCGCGCGCCGCGAACGCGACTCAGGAGGAACCGGCGTTGCACGTCCAGGAATGGCTCGACACCGTGCCCCCGGCCGCCGTCTACGCCCTGGTGGGCCTGGTCATCGGCCTGGAGAGCCTGGGCATCCCGCTGCCCGGCGAGATCATCCTGGTCTCGGCCGCGCTGCTGTCCTCGCAGCACGCCGGCATCAACCCCGTGGTGCTCGGCGCCTGCGCCAGCGTCGGGGCGATCATCGGTGACTCCATCGGCTACGCGATCGGACGCAAGGGCGGCAGGCCGCTGCTCACCTGGCTCGGCAACAAGTTCCCGCGGCACTTCAGCGAAGGCCATGTCGCCACGGCGGAGCGGTCGTTCGAGAAGTGGGGCATGTGGGCGGTGTTCTTCGGCCGCTTCGTCGCGCTGCTGAGGATCTTCGCCGGGCCGCTCGCCGGTGTGCTGCGGATGCCGTACTGGAAGTTCCTCGTCGCCAACGTCCTCGGCGGGATCGTCTGGGCGGGCGGCACCACCGCGGTCATCTACTACGTCGGGATCGTCGCCGAGTCCTGGCTGAAGCGGTTCTCCTGGCTGGGCCTGGTGCTGGCCGTGCTGATCGGGCTCACCTCGATGCTGGTGCTCAAGCGCAGGGCGGCGAAGGCGACGGCGGAGATGAAGGCGGCCGAACCGGAGACCGTCCCGGCCGCCGACTGACCCTCACGGCGTCTCGTGCACCTCGTGGTGCGCCTTGGCCAGGTCCGCGTAGAGCGTGCCGTTCAGGGTCACGCCCTGCCGCTCCTCCTCCGTCAGCTCCCGCCGCACCTTGGCCGGTACGCCGGCCACCAGTGAACCCGGCGGGACCTGCATGCCCTGCGGCACCAGGGCCTGGGCCGCGACCAGTGAACCGGCGCCGATCACCGCGCCGTTGAGCACTGTCGCGCCCATGCCGATCAGGCAGTCGTCCTCGACCGTCGAGCCGTGCACGACCGCGTTGTGGCCCACCGAGACCCGCTCACCGATCGTCACCGGGAAGCCCGGATCGGCGTGCAGGGTGCAGTTGTCCTGGATGTTGCTCCGGGCGCCGACTGAGATGCGTTCTACGTCGCCGCGGGCCACCGCGCCGTACCAGAGGCTCGCCCCCGCCTGGAGCGTCACGTCCCCGATGACCGAGGCGGTCGGCGCCACGAAGGCCTCCCCGTCGATCTTCGGTTCCCTGCCGCCGATGCCCGTGATCAACGCCCTGTGCGCCATCTCGCCTCCTGGTTCCGGATATCCCGAACCGTACGCCACCCGGTGGGGCGAAGATCACAAGCCCTCGCTCTCATACCGGCGCCGCGCGCTCAGTACGGTGAGGTCGTGCCGAAGAGCAAGAACACGTTCTCATCCTGGCGGGGCCGACTCGTGCAGCGGGCCGTCCACGCGGGCTGGGCCTGGGTGCAGCGCACGGGCTCCGTCACCGCCGAGCACCCGGGCCGCTTCCGCTTCGGCGCGCTGGGCGCGCACAGCCGGCTGGCCTTCCCGCTCGGCACGGTCTTCGGCGAGCCGTGGATCCATGTCGGCTCCCACTGCATCGTCGGCGAACAGGTCACCCTCACCGCCGGCTTGATGCCCGACCTCGACCTCGGCCCGGAGCCGATCCTGCGCATCGGCGACGGGGTCGTGCTGGGACGCGGCAGCCATGTCATCGCCGACACCACGGTCACCATCGGCAGCGACTGCTACTTCGGGCCCTACGTCTATGTCACGTCCACGAACCACTCGTACGACGATCCCCACGAACCCATCGGCAAGCAGTGGCCGCGGATGGAGCCGGTGGAGATCGGTGCGGGGTGCTGGATCGGGACGGGGGCGGTGATCCTGCCCGGCGCGCGGATCGGACGGAACGTCGTGGTCGCGGCGGGGGCTGTCGTGCGGGGTGTGGTGCCGGACCACGCGGTGGTGGCGGGGGCGCCGGCTCGGGTCGTGCGGCGGTGGACCGCCGAGGAGGGGTGGCAGCCGCCGCTCAGGACTCCGGCGCCGGTCCCTCCGGGGGGTACGGCGGAGCAGTTGCGGGCGTTGGCGGGGCTGGACGAGGAGGCTGTGGCTCGGTTGGCTGAGCTGGAATAGCGGTGCCTGTTGGGGTGCCGGGACTGGTTGTCCGGCGGCTGCGGGTGGTTCGCGGCGGGTCGCGCGGTTCCCCGCGACCCTGCGGAGTGCGGGCTCACCCCGTCGCCAGGAGCAGTGTGCCCAGCAGGGCCAGACCCGCGCCCGCTGCCTGGAGCGTGCGGAGTCGTTCTCTGAGGAAGCCTCGGGCTGCCAGGGCTGTCACCACCGGGTAGAGGGAGGCCAGTACCGCGGCCACCGTTACCGGGCCGTGCCGGGCTGCCACCGAGTACGTGCCGTTCGCCGCCACATCCGCCAGGCCCACGAAGGCGAGTGCGGGGAGAGATTGCCAGGGGAAGCCGGTCGGTGGGAGGGCGGGGGTGCCGCGCTGCACCGAGACGCAGAGGGCCGTGCCGCCCACCGCCACGTTGACCAGGCGCTGGACGAACAGGGCCAGGAAGAGGCCTGTGACCGTGGTCGACGCCTCCGCGATCAGGGCGAACACGGTGCCGAAGCCGAGGGCCGCGATCAGGGTCAGGACGATGGCCCGGCGTTGTACCGGTGCTCCGCGCAACTGGGGGCCGCCCGCCAGGACCACTCCGGTGACGGCCACCGCGATGCCCGCCACCTGTACGAGTCCGGGGCGTTCGCCGAGGAACAGGCCCACCCCGACCGGGACCGCCACGCTCAGCGTGCCCAGCGGGGAGACGATTCCCATCGGGCCCAGCGCGAGCGCCTTGTAGAAGCAGATCAGGGCGACCGGTCCGGCGAGACCGGCGGCGACCGCGCACCACAGCCGCGGTCCGGCCTCGCTCCAGCCCCCGGTTGCCATCACGATCACGCCGAGCACCACCGCGGCGATCCCCTGAGAGACCACGACCACCGTCAGCGCCGGGAGGCGCCTGGCCAGCACTCCGCCGCCGAAGTCGGCCAGACCCCACAGCAGGCTCGTGGCCAGGGCGAAGAACGCTGTCACGGCTCGCCTCGCAGTACAGTTCGGTGAACGATCGGGTGCACCCCACCGTAGTTCATTGAGTTGTACCGTGTCATACAGAATATTGGACGTGAAGTGTCGGACCTCGACCTGCTGACCCAGTCCCTGGCGCGCAACGTCAAGCGCTGGCGGACCGAGCGCGGCTACACCCTGGACGCGCTCGCCGCCCGAGCCGGGGTCAGCCGCGGCATGCTGATCCAGATCGAGCAGGCCCGGACCAACCCGAGCCTCGGCACGGTCGTGAAGATCGGCGACGCCCTCGGCATCAGCATCACCACCCTGCTCGACTACGAACAGGGCCCGAAGGTGCGGGTCGTACCGCCGGAGCAGGTGGTGCGGCTGTGGAGCACGGAGGCGGGCAGCTGGAGCCGGCTCCTCGCGGGCGCGGAGGCCCCGGGCCCGCTGGAGATGTGGGAGTGGCTGATGATGCCGGGCGAGAGCAGCCGCTCCGATCCGCACCCCACCGGGACCGTCGAGATCCTGCATGTCACCGAGGGCGAGCTGACCCTGACCGTCGACGGGGTCGAGCACCGCGTCCCCGCCGGGGCGAGCGTCACCTTCGAGGCCAACGCCGAGCACACGTACGCCAATCAGGGCGACGTCCCCGCGCGGTGGATGCTGGCGGTCTCGGTGCCGGGCGTGTCCTGAGCGGCTGTTAGCGTGCGGCCATGGACGCACCCATCGGACGCTTCGACCACGCCACCCCCGCCCCCGACGCCCTCGACGAGCTGATCCGCCCGGTCGCCGACGCCGTACGCCACTGGAGCGGCAGCGTCCCCGCCGAGCAGATCCTGTACGTCGACACCGAGCCCGAGTGGGCCGACACCGCGGTCTTCGTGGAGCACTACGGCCGGGAGTTGCTGGAGCGGTCCGCGAACTGCGTGGTCGTCGCCAGCAAGCGCGGTGGCGAGAGCACCCTCGTCGCGTGCGTGGCGCTCTCCACCACCCGGGTCGACGTCAACGGAGTCGTCCGCCGCCAACTCGGCGCCCGCAAGGCCTCGTTCGCCTCCATGGACACGGCGACCGGGGACACCGGCATGGAGTACGGCGGCATCACACCGGTCGGACTCCCCGGCGACTGGCCGCTGTTGGTGGACTCGGCCGTGGTCGACCTGCCGTACGTCCTGGTCGGCAGCGGGCGCCGGCGCGGCAAGCTGCTGGTGCCGGGGAAGGCGTTCGCCGAACTGCCGGGCGCGGTGGTCCTGGAGGGCCTGGGCGTCGCCTGACTCAGGCCGGGGCGTGATGGGCGAGCGCGTGATGCGGGTCCGCCTCGCCCGGCACCGGCGCCGGGTCGGCGTGCACGAGGGCCGCGGTGAGGCGCGGTACGGCGTGCAGGAGAGCGTGCTCAGCCTCGACGGCCACGGCGTGGGACTGACGTACCGTCATCTCGCCGTCCACCACGACCGCCACCTCCGCGCGCAGCCTGTGCCCGATCCAGCGCAGCCTCAACTCGCCGACCTCGCGCACCCCTTCGACCTCCCTGAGCGCGCTCTCCGCGCGGTCGACGAGGGCCGGGTCCACGGCGTCGAGCACCCGCCGGAACACCTCGCGGGCCGCGTCCCGCAGCACCAGCGCGATGGCGGCCGTGATCGCCAACCCCACGACGGGGTCGGCGAGTTGCCAGCCCAGGGCCGAGCCGCCCGCGCCCAACAGCACGGCCAGTGAGGTGAATCCGTCGGTGCGGGCGTGCAGTCCGTCCGCCACGAGCGCGGCCGAGCCGATGTCCCGGCCCACGCGGATGCGGTAGCGGGCCACCCACTCGTTGCCCGCGAAGCCGACCAGCGCGGCCACGGCGACCGCCGGGACGTGCGCGACGGGACGCGGGTCGAGCAGCCGGTCGATCGCCGCCCATCCCGCGAAGGCCGCGCTCGCGGCGATCGTCAGCACGATCGCGATGCCCGCGAGATCCTCGGCACGGCCGTAGCCGTAGGTGAAACGGCGGGTCGCCGCTCGTCTGCCCAGCACGAAGGCGATGCCCAGCGGTACGGCGGTCAGCGCGTCCGCGGTGTTGTGCACCGTGTCGCCGAGCAGGGCGACGGACCCGGACATCACCACGACGACCGCCTGCGCGAGCGCCGTCACGCCGAGCACGGCGAGCGAGACCCACAGGGCGCGCATCCCGCGGGCCGAGGACTCCAGGGCGGGGTCGAGCTTGTCGGCGGACTCGTGGGAGTGCGGGGTCAGGAGGTGGCCGAGGCGGTGGCGCAGGCCGTGGTGCCGGTGTTCGTGCGGGTGGTGGGGCTCGTGGGGTTCGTGGTGGTGCTCTTGGTGGTGGTCGCTCACGGCGTTCCCTTCCGGTGCGCGCGGGAAGTGGACGTACCGCGCCCACGGAGCCATTATGTGCGTATGAGCGCACGCATGCACCTGTCATCTGCACACGATGCGCATCCGCGCACCCCCGGCGAGGAACAGTTCGCGCTCGCCGCCGAGATCCTGGCCCTGCTCGGCGACCGCACCCGGCTCACCCTGCTGCATGCCCTGACCGGGGGAGAGGCCGACGTCACGACCCTCACGGAGGCGTGCGGAGCGGCCCGTCCCGCGGTCAGCCAGCACCTGGCGCGGCTGCGGCTGGCCGGTCTCGTGAGCACGCGGAAGGAGGGGCGCCGGGTGATCTACGCGCTGCGGGACGGGCACCTGCGGCGGCTCGTGGACGAGGCGCTGAACGTGGCCGACCACCGGATCAGCGATCGGCCGGTGCACGACTGAGACGTCGGCCGGTGCACGACGGAGACGTCAGCCGGTGCACGACTGAGACTCAGTACGTGGACGCCGTACCGAGATACTGCTCCGCGAAGGCGGCCGCGGCGGCGGGCGAGGTGAACAGGCGGCGGAGGCGGGCGAAGGTGGTGCCGGCCCGGTACTCGTCGCCCGACGAGGTGCCGTGGTAGACCTCGGAGAGCCACTGGGAGAACTCCTGGTAGTCCCACACGCGCCGCAGACAGGCCTCCGAGTAGGTGTCCAGGCCGCTGCCGTCGCCCTTGCCGAGGTAGGCGACGAGCGCGTCGCCGAGCAGGAAGGCGTCGTGCAGGGCGAGGTTCATGCCCTTCGCGGCGATCGGCGCGGTGAGGTGGGCGGCGTCGCCGGCGAGGAAGAGGCGGCCGAACGTCATGGGTTCCACGACGTAGTTGTGCATGTCGAGGACGCGTTTCTCGATCAGCCGTCCCTCGGTGAGCGGTGGTGTGCCGTCCGCGCCGAGGCGCAACTGGAGTTCCTGCCAGACGCGTTCGTGCGACCAGTTCTCGGGGTCGTCGCCGGGCGGGCACTCCAGGTAGTAGCGGGTGACCTCGGGGCTGCGGGCCATGTGCCCGGCGAAACCGTTCGGGTGGATGCCGAACAGGACGCAGTCGGAGGACGGCGGTGCCTCGGCGAGCAGCGCCAGCCAGCCGATGCCGTAGTCGTGCCGGGCGATGCTCGTGGACTCCGGGAGGGCCGTGCGGGTCACCCCGCGCGCGCCGTCGCAGCCCGCCACGAACTCGCACTCCACCAGCTGCCGTCGACCCGTCCCGGCATCGGTGTACGACACCGAGGGCCGGGGCGTCTCCAGGTCGTGCAGCTCGATGTCCCGGACGCCGAAGCGGATCTCGCCGCCCCGTACGTCGGCGTACTCGCGCACCAGGTCCGTCACCAGCAGCGGCTGCGGATAGACGAAGTGGTGCTGTCCCGTCAG
This sequence comes from Streptomyces sp. SID13726, assembly GCF_010548375.1. GTDB lineage: Bacteria > Actinomycetota > Actinomycetes > Streptomycetales > Streptomycetaceae > Streptomyces. The sequence goes on along the minus strand of NZ_JAAGLY010000006.1, from coordinate 457,430 downwards.
CTCGCCGTAGGAGAAGCGGAAGCGGTCGCCGGCGAAGCGGAACTCGCACTCGGTGTGCAACTGGGCCCGTTCCAGCAGGGTTTCGGCGAGTCCGCGCCGCTCCAGACCGCGGACGGCCCACTCCTCGATGACCCCGGCCCGCGGCCGCCGCTCGATGAACTCGCGGGTCTCCGCCTCCAGTACGAGGCAGTCGGTGCCCGCGGCCCGCAGGATGTTGCCGATGGTCAGCCCGGCGGGTCCGGCGCCCACGATGACGACGGGACTGCGCTGCGGGGCACCTGGGTCGGTCGGTGGGGTGGAGGTCACCCGGCCATTATGTCGGTGCCTCGTCAAGGGTGGGAGTGGTGACGGGGGTCAGGGGGAGGCAGGGTGGGAGTGGCGACGGGGTGCAGGGCGAATGGCGACGGGGTGCCCCCACGCGCGGAGGCACCCCGTCCCTGGCCCCCCTCAGTGCGCGGGCGCGTCGGTGACGATGACCTCGTCGATGCTGCGCTCGATGTCCTCGGCCGGGGACGCGGAGGCCCGCGCCCAGTAGTAGACGACCAGCGAGAACACCGCGATGAGCACGATGTCCCACCACAGCGCGATCCGGCCCGAGCCGCCGCCGAAGCCGCCCTGCCAGGAGATCACGCCCATGCCCAGCAGATAGACCGGCAGCCACTGGGCGGCCTTCCAGTCCAGGCGGGGCGCGTCGGGCAGACCCTTGGCGATGGCGTAGCGGGCGTATCCGCCGAGCAGTACATAGCCGAGGACGATCGCCACCCCGAGCCGCCACAGGGTGTGCCAGCCCGCCCAGTAGATGATGAGGTTGGCCACCACGAACGACACCGGGGACAGCACCGACCCCGCGGGCAGCCGGTAGGGGCGCTCGTGGTGGGGCAGCCGGTCGGTGAAGACGCCGTACGCCAGCGGGGCGCCCGCGTACATCAGGACGCTCGCCGAGGTGATGAAGCTGACCAGCTGCTGCCAGCTCGGGAACGGCAGGAAGCAGACCACGCCGGTCACGAAGGAGATCGCGAGGCCGAACCAGGGCACGCCCCTGCGGTCGGTGCGCTCGAACAGCCTGGGCGCGTAGCCGTTCCTGGACAGGCCGTAGGAGACCCGGGAGGTGGCGGTCGTGTAGATGAGCCCGGTGCCGCCGGGGGAGATCACGGCGTCCAGGTAGAGCACCACGCTGAGCCAGCCCAGGCCGACCAGGGTCGCGAGACCGGCCCAAGGGCCGCTGATGCCCGCGTAGTCGAGCTTCGCCCAGCCGTGCGCGAAGGTCGTGTGCGGCAGCGCGCCGATGAACACGATCTGGAGCAGCACGTAGATGACCGCGCCGATGGCCACCGAGCCGATGGTCGCGCGCGGCAGGTCGCGCTTCGGATTGCGGCTCTCGCCCGCGAGCTGGATGGCCTGCTCGAAGCCCAGCAGGGCGAAGATGATGCCGCTGGTGCTGATCGCGCTCAGCACACCCTTGGCACCGAACGGCGCGAAGCCCTCCGAATGGAAGTTGCCCGGGTGGAAGTTGCCGACCGCGATGATGAAGATGGCCGCGAGCGGCACCGCGATCTTCCACCAGGTGGCCGCGCTGTTGGTGTGCGCGAGCGCCCGCACACCGAGGAAGTTGACCACCACGAAGACGGCCATGAGGAGAATGGCGACGAGGAATCCGCTCGTGGTGAGCGTCTTGTCGGCGTGCTGGAATCCCTGCGCCCAGGACCAGTGACCGGCATAGCCGATCATCGCCTCGACCTCGATCGGGGCGACGGTGGCCGCCTGGAGCCAGGAGAACCAGCCGAAGGACATGCCGGCCAGGCCGCCGAACGCGTAGTGCGGATACCGGGCGGTGCCGCCCGCCACCGGGAACATGCCGCCGAGTTCCGCGTGGACCAGGGCGAGCAGCACGATGGCCACCGCGCCGATGACCCACGAGATCACGGCCGCGGGGCCCGCCACCACGACCGCCTCCTGGGCGCCGTACAGCCAGCCCGAGCCGATGATGGAACCGACCGAGGCCCACATGAGCCCGATCAGCCCCACGTCCCGCCGTAGACCGCCGCCCGGCGTCCCCTTTATCTCAGGTACTGAATCGACGCTTACCATAAGTTTAGGGGCCTCTCACGAAATACATACTTTCGCTGTACAGATAGACCTAGTTTACGAATCAACCGCCTTTGGGTTAAAGGTGGTTGTCGCAGATTTGACTTCTTTGCGGGGGATTCCTTGCGTGTGTTTCCGTAATTGCGGAATTCCCTTGACCGGGGCGGGGTGACGGGCTGCCGCCGGGTGCGGGGACGGGTGCGCGGGTAGGTTCACCGCATGCAGACGGGTGAGCTACTCGGCTCGGGGCGCAGCGCGGATGTCTTCGCGATCGACGACCACTGGGTGCTTCGGCGCTACCGGGACGGCGGTGACGCCGTCGCCGAGGCCGTCGTGATGGCCCATGTCGCGGGGCACGGCTATCCCGTGCCCCGCGTCCGGGACCTCGCCGGCCCCGCCCCGGGCTCGTGGCCGCGAACGGACCTGGTGATCCAGCGGCTGCGCGGCCCCTCGATGCTGGAGGCGCTCCGGCAGGGCGCGACGACAGCGGCGGAAGCGGGAGCGACCCTCGCGGAGCTGCTGCACCGTCTGCATCGCGTTCCCGCGCGGGTCTCCACCCGTCCCGGACACCGTGTCCTCCACCTCGACCTGCACCCGGACAACGTCATGCTCACCCCGGACGGCCCGATGGTGATCGACTGGCGCAACACCGAGGAAGGGCCGCCCGGACTGGACTGGGGGATGTCGGCCCTGATCCTGGCGCAGGTCGCCGTAGGCACCGAGGCCGAGGCGCCGGCGGCCCGCGCTGTGCTGGCCGCCCTGCTCCGACACCTCGGCCCCGCCGTCGACCTGGGGAACACCGGGACCGGATGCCTCGCGGCGGCCAGGCAGCGACGGGCGGCCGACCCCGCTGTGAGCGAGGGCGAGGCGCATCTGCTCGATGACGCCGTGCGACTCGTGCTCGAACTCGGGCCCGCCTGACCGCGAGCTCGATCGCAGAGCCCCGGCCCGCCTCGGCTGTCCCGGTCGCCTCGGCCCGCCTCGGCTGTCCCGGCCCGCCTCGGCCACCTCTGCCGCCGAACCCCGCGCGCACCGCTGCCCGTCAGAGTGCCGTCAGGATGCGCGCGCAACCGGTCAAGGAAGCGTCAGTGAAAGGGAATTGTCCGGCATTACGGTCGTAGCGTCGCCGTAGCCCCTGATCGGGGCGCCCCCCACCGCGGGCTCATCCGCCCGCCCCCGAGGAGACGACGACCATCATGACGACCACCGTGCCCGGGCCCGCCGACACCCGCGATGTCGATGCCCACGAGAAGGACATCATGCGCTACCGCACGGTGTCCGGGCCGGATCTGACCACCCGCAACGACCCCTACCTGGCGTGGCAGCGGGACCGTGAACAGGCCGACCTGTGGCCGTACTTCCGCCGCTACGAGACCTCCGCGCTCACCCCGCGGGCCACCGTCGTGTCCGATGCCGGGGTCGTCACCGAGGGCCCGAACTTCGGGGGCCAGGACTACCTGTCGCTCACCTCCCACCCGGCCGTCCTCGAAGCCGCCCACCAGGCGTTGCGCGACTACGGCCCGCTCACCGCCGGTTCGCCCGCACTGGGTGGGGCCACCCCGGTCAGCAAGGCCCTGGAGGCAGGGCTGGCGCAGGCGTTGCGCACCGATCATGTGGCGCTCTTCCCGACCGGCTGGGCCTCCGGCTTCGGCACCATACGGGCGCTGATGCACCGCCGCGACCACATCCTCCTCGACAAGCTCTCCCACGACTCGCTGCGCCAAGGCGCGGCGGCCAGCGGGGCGAGCGTGGAGTTCTTCCGCCACTTGGACAACGACGCCGTCCGCCGTCATCTCGCCGGGATCCGCGCGACCGACACCGAGAACGCCGTCCTCGTCGTCACCGAGGGCGTGTTCTCGATGGACTCCGACACTCCGCGGCTCGCCGAACTCCTGGGGATCTGCCGGGAGTTCGGTGCCCAGCTGATGGTGGACGTGGCCCACGACTTCGGTGCCATGGGCGAACACGGCGGCGGTCAGCCGGAGGTGCACGGCATCCTCGGGCAGGTGGACTTCGTCGTCGGCGCCTTCTCCAAGACCTTCGCCACGACCGGCGGGTTCCTGGCCACGCCGTCCGCCTCCGCGCGGGAGTACGTGCGGATGTTTGGCGGCCCGCAGACCTTCTCCAGCGCCATCACCCCCGTACAGACCGCGGTGGCCCTCGCCGCACTGAACATCGTCAACTCCCCTGAGGGCGCCCGGCGCAGGGCCGCGGTCGCCGCCGTCGCCACCCGGCTGCGCGAGGGCCTGGTCGCACGTGGCCTGGAGGTCATGGGCGACGTGGTCTGCCCGGTCGTCCCGGTCCTCATCGGCGACACCCCGACGGGCCGCGTCGCCTCCGGCCTCATCGCCCGTGCGGGACTCGTCGCCCACCTCGTCGAACAGCCCGCGGTCGCCTCGGACGCGGCGCGCTTCCGTATGCAGGCGATGGCGGACCATACGGCGGCGGACGTCGACACCGCGATCGACATCCTGGACCGATGCATCCGCAAGGCCCGGGAGGCTCGGGACACCGTGTAGTTTCGTCGCTGACTGGGGGGTTGGGCGCTGGGGGCGAGCGGGGTTACCGGAACGGGACGGGGTTTGCCGACGGTCCGGCCCAAGCCGGTGATCGGCTCTATGCGTCCGCCCCGCCGACCTTGCTCACCTCATTCTCCACGCCCCGCACGAATCGCCGAAGCCGTGCCCGCACCGCCCCGGGTTGCTCCAACCACGGTTCGTGCCCGGCACCCTCGACCCGAGTCAGGGGAAGCGCCAGCCGACGCGCGAGTGATTCCAGCGCCGCCATCGGACGCGGATCGTCGGTCCCACCGAGGAGTTCCGCCCGCGCGGGCAGACACGCACGCAACTCGGAGAGATGGCCGTCGAGCGGGTCCGCGTGTCCTTCCTCGCGGAGTTCGGCGTTCATCGCCCAGTTGACGGGACGCCGCCGCCGGGCACCCTGCGCGGCCCAGTCCCACCCCCGTCCGGGCTCGGTGTGGTCGGTGAACCAGGCCAGCGTGAGCAGTTCGGCCTCCTGTTCCTCCGTGCGGCGCGGCACCGCTTCCAGTTCCTGGAGCCGCGTGCGTTGCGCCACGGACATACGGAGCTCGCGCTCGGCCCGGTACCCGGCACGCCAGTCACCGGTGAACGGCCCGCACATGAGCAGCATCGCGGCAACCCGGTCCGGGTGCGCCAGGCAGAAGCGGCTCGCCAGGTCGGTGCCGTAGGAGTGGCCGATCAGTACGGCCTCGGGCGCGTCCCACGTGTCGAGCAGTTCGGCGAGATCGGCGACGTGCCGGGCGAGCAAGTGCCGCCCCTGCCAGGGGGATCGGCCGGTGCCGCGCTGGTCGTACCGGTACACCGGCGCCAAGTCCGCGACCATGGGGGCGAGTTCACCCAGGTAGTCCGGCAGACCCGGGCCACCGTGGAGCAGGACCACGGGCGGCTTGCGAGCCGTGTCCCCCAACTCCGTCCAGTGCAACCGCGCTTGGTCGCTCATCGACGCGAGGCCCTGCTTCTCCATCGAGGTCACCGTGGAGAACCTACCGCCGGGCGATGGTCTCAGACAGTCCTGACCGCGGTGCCGCCGCTCTCGAGTGCGCTGATCTCCTCGGCCGGCGCGGTGACGTCGGTGACGAGGACGTGGACGAGGCCGGCGGGGCCGACGTAGGCGTGCGCGGTGTGGCCGAGCTTGCCGGCGTCGGTGGCGGCGACGACGCGGCGGGACGAGGAGATCGCCGCCTTCTTCACGGAGGCCTCGTCGAGGTCGTAGGCGGTCATGCCGTCGGCGGCGGTGAGGCCGCAGCAGCCCAGGACGGCGGTGTCGAAGCGCAGCGCCGACAGGGAGGCGAGGGTGAGGGGGCCGGTGAGGGACCCCTCGCCGGGGCGGGGCCGACCGCCGGGGACCAGGAGCGATGTCGGTTCCGGGGCGTCGCTGAGGACGGCGATGGCCTGAAGGGACAGGGGCATCACGGTGACCGGCCTGCCGCGCAGCAGACGGGCCACCTCCAGACAGGTCGTACCGCTGTCCAGCAGGACGGTCTCGCCGTCGGAGACGAGGGAGACCACCTCGGCCGCGATCCGTCGCTTGACGTCGACGGACTCATGGCTGCGCAGCGCGAAGGGGGGTTCGTCGCCCCGTAGGAGAAGGGTGCGGGCGCCACCCCGGAACCGTTCGAGCACCCCCTGCGCGGCCAGATGGTCGAGATCACGGCGGATGGTCATCTCCGAGGCACCCGCCAGCTCGGTGAGTTCGGCGACCGTGGCCGTGCCCGCCTCCTGGACGGCCTGGGCGATCAGACGGTGGCGTTCCGCAGTGCTCATACCGTGATTCAACACCACTCTCAACGAACAGTTACAATGTTCGCAAGGTCATGTTTCGAACAGCATCTCTGTTCGTTATGGTGTTCGGCATGGAAAGAGCGCTCCGCGCGGCCCGTGCCGTGACCTTCGTCTACTTCGTCCTCAACGGCACGCTGCTGGGCATGTGGGTGGTCCAGATCCCTGCCATCGAGGAGCACGTGGGCATCAGCCACGCGGCCCTCGGCGGGTTCCTCGTGCTGCTGGGGGTCGGCGCCTTCGCCGGCATGCAGGTCGGCGGCCGGCTGTCCGACCGGCTCGGCACGCGAACGGTCGTACCCCTGGCCGGTGTGCTGTGCAGCGCGACCCTCGTACTGCCCGGTCTGGCCCAGGAGCCGTGGGTCCTCGGGGCGGCCCTGCTGGTCTTCGGGTTCGGCAACGGCACCCTCGACGTCAGCATGAACGCGCACGCCGTCCAGGTGGAGAAGGCGTACGAGCGGCCCGTCATGTCCGCCTTCCACGCCACCTTCTCCGTAGGCGGCGTCCTGGCCGCGCTCGGCGGTGCCGTGGCCATCGACGTCGGCTGGGGCACGGCCACGACACTGGCCACGGCGGCCGGGCTCGGGGTCGTCGTCGCCATCGTCTCCGCCCGGGGTCTCCTGCCGGCGGAGCCGACCGCCCCCACGGCCGATGCCGACGCCGAGTCCGAGGCGGCGCCGCGCGCCGTCCCCACCCGTATCTGGCTGCTCGCCGTCCTCGCCCTGCTCGTCATGCTGTGCGAGGGAGCCGCCAACGACTGGAGCGTCCTGCACCTCAGGACCGTCCTGGGCGCCTCGGAGAGCACCGCCGCCTTCGCCTACGGGGTCTTCGCGGCGGCGATGACCATCGGCAGGCTCCTGGCGGACCGGGTGTCCGCGCGGTTCGGGCCGGTCGCCGTCCTGCGGTACGGCGCTGCGGTGGCCACCGTCGGCATCACGCTCGTGGCCCTCTCGCCCTGGATCTGGGCGGCGCTGACCGGCTGGGCCCTGTTCGGCCTGGGCCTGTCCGGCTGCATCCCGCAACTGTTCAGCGCCGCAGGCCACGCCGACCCGTCGGCCGCGGGCGTCAACGTCTCCCGGGTCGCCGGACTCGGCTACGTCGGCATGCTCGCGGGCCCCGCCGTCATCGGCTGGATGACCCACGTCATGGCCCTCAACCACGCCTTCCTGCTACCCGCCCTGTTCTGCGCCACCGCCGCCGCGGCGGCCGGAATCCTGCGCACTCCGTCCGACCGGGAAGTTCCGTCCGAATTCCGCGAATCCCCTGCTCGATCCACCGCTCCGTGAAAAACCGCACATCACAGCCCCGATGCGGCATCGGAGCCGAACCCTGAGCGGGAGTCCCGGTGTGCTCCGAGTACAAGAAGGAATCTGCACTGGACTTACTGTGCCTGGAATGCGCATCGTCATCGCCGGCGGCGGACTCGCCGGGCTGACGCCGGCGCATCCCCTCAACCGTTACGGCCTGGACGTGGCCGTCCACGAACACGACACCGGGATCGCGGCACGGTCACCGTACGGCTGGACAACGGCGGCTCGGTCGACGTCGACGTGCTGATCGCCGCGGACGGCATCAACTCCGCAGTCCGCGCCCAGCGTCTGCCCCAGGTCCGGGTCGCCGACCTGGGCTCTCGGCACATCGCCGCGAAGATGGCTCACCGGCGAGGCGAAGGCCGCACGCTAACGCGTGGACCGGAGCTCGATCGCCGGGCACTTGTCCATGACCATGTCGAGACCCGCGGCACGCGTACGGTCGTAGGCCGCCTCGTCGACGACGTCCAGCTGGAACCACACGGCCTTGGCACCGACGGCAACCGCCTCGTCGGCGACCGCGCCCGCCAACTCGCTGTTCACGAACACGTCGACCACGTCCACGTCGAAGGGAATCTCCGCGAGGGACGCGTACCCCTGCTCCCCGTGCACGGTCTCCGCCTTGGGATGCACCGGCACGATCCGCTTTCCGTGCCGCTGGAGCACCTCGGCGACACCGTAGGCCGCACGCCCCCGGTTCGACGACAGGCCCACGATCGCCCAGGTGTCGCCCACCTCGCCGAGAATCTTGCGGACGGTTTCCGAGTCGCCGTACACGCGGGCCTCCTGGGGGTTCGTACGAGCACTGTCAGCATCGACAACAGCGGGTAGGCCCCTGTGATTCCGCCGGGCATCCGGCAGGCGGCGATCAACGCTGTGCCTGGCGGGAACCCGTGAACGGTGTGACGGGCGGGGCCTCGGCGGCGGGGGAGACCCGTACGACCGGGCTCCGCGTTCGAGCCCTCGACGACCGCTGATTCCCGTGCCCTCAGCAGGTCTTGCCCGTCCCTCTACGACGGCTGCCGTCAGCCCCGTCAACTGCGGCCTCTGGGTCTCGCCGACCGGTTGGCGGGCACCGCCGCCTGGACCGACGAATGTCTACGGGGTGCGGGCCGTGATGAGGCGGGGCGAGCGGCCGTACGTACGGTTCCTGGGAACCCTGGCCTGAACGCCCCCGCGGGCGTAGCTTGCGCAGCAACCGCACGGCAGGGGGTGGCCCATGCGCGGGTACGACACGCTCGCCGCACGTCTGACCGTCCATCTCGACGCCTCGGCACTGTGGAACCACCGGCCGGCCTACGTCGAACTCGTCCACCGGGCCCACCGCGCGGGCCTGGTCGGCGCGAGCGTCTTCCAGGGCGTCGCAGGCTTCGGAGCGGGCGACCCCAAGCCCGCCAAGGGCCCCTGCGCGGTGGTCATGGTCGACGAGGAACCGCGGCTGCGGTCGTTCCTGTCGGCGGTGGCCGACGTCCTGGGCGGGACGTCCGCGGTCGCCGTACTGGACCGGGTCCGCATCCATTCCCCGCACGTCGATGAGTGAGCCGGCGGGACGGGCGCGCCGGGCCCGTGTCCGGAATCCGCGCCACTTGCCCGCACCGGGCCCGCCGCCCGCCTACGCTCGCCCCGTGCTGAGCATCACAGACGCCCGAACCGGCGAGCCCGTCGACGCCGCCCCCGCCCGCAGGGGCCTGACCCGAGTCGAGGTCCACGTACCGGGCTACGACGCCTCCTCCCTCCGAGTCCTGCTCGTCGCCGACCTCCTCGTCCGGGCCCTGGAACTCGGCGGCACACCCGTGTGGGCGCTGCTCACCGGCGACCGCGAGCAGGCGGAACTGCACGCGGGCGCCGCCGCCCTGGGCATGCGGCCCTTCGAGGACCGCTGGGAGGTGGGACCGGGGTGGGGCGAGGACCAGGTCGTCCATGTGGTGGGAGAGGGCGGCGCGACTCCCGACGGGGTACGGATCGCAGTCGCCCCAGTCGCCCCAGTCGCCCCAGTCGCCCCAGTCGAGACCGTGGCCGTCCCCGTCGAGGCCGCCGCCATCCCCGAGGGCGTCGATCCCGCCGTCGTCCGCCTCGCTCTGCTCACCCCGCCCCGGACCGCGCCCGCCCACCTCGACGGAGACACCCTGGCCGAGGCCCACGACACCCTCGTACGCTGGCGTCGAGCCGTGGCCGGCTGGGCACGGCATCCGTCACGGCCCGTTCCCGACAAGGTGCGCGGCCGGCTCCGTACCGCCTGGGAGGACGACTTGGACGTACCCGAGGTGCTGCGGGCGCTGCGCTGGGTCGAGGAGTCGGAGCTGCCGGAGGGCGCCCGCTTCGAGACGTACGCCTACGCCGACCGGCTGCTCGGCCTCGAACTCACCCGCGACCTGGGATCCCCGGCATGACCGCGCGCACCGGAGCGGGCCCGCTGCGCCGGCTGGTCGTCCTCAGGCACGCCAAGTCCGCCTGGCCCGAGGGTGTCCGCGACCACGAACGCCCGCTCGGACCGCGCGGCCACCGGGACGCGCCGGAGGCGGGCCGCGTCCTCGCCGAGTCCGATCTGCTCCCCGACCTCGCCCTGTGCTCCACCGCCGTACGCGCCCGGCAGACCTGGGAGCTGGCCTCCGCCCAGTGGGGCACCCCGCCTCCCGTGCGCCTCGACCCCGAGCTGTACGCGGCCGACGTACCGGAACTGCTCGCGGTGGTGCACGCGACGCCGCCCGAGGTGGTGACGCTGTTGCTCGTCGGGCACAACCCCGGCCTCGAGGAACTGGTCCTCGCGCTCGCCGGGGACGGGCTCGACGACGCCCTGGACGAGGTACGGGTGAAGTTCCCGACCTCGGCGATCGCGGTACTTGCGTGGCACGGCGCCGACTGGCGGGCGCTGAACGCGGGGACGGCGCTGCTCACGTCCGTGATGGTGGCGCGCGGTAAGAAGGAGTAGGGGACAGCGAGTTCGGTCACCCCACGTGCACGCGTGGCCGCCGCTCCGGATCGGGTTCGGCGCGGCGCAGCACCTCGCGGGTGACCGGGGCCACCTCGCCCTGACCGAAGACCAGGAACCGGACCAGATGGCTGACGGGGTTGCCCTCGGTCCAGCTGAAATAGGCGTGCGGGACCTGGCCGGTGCGGTCGCGCACGGCGAGCAGGACCGCGGCCAGGGTGTTGGGCACGGTGGCGCCCTCGACCCGCAGCCGTCGCACCCCGTGCCTCTCGTCGCCGTGCACCACGAGATCCGCGGTGAAGTCCGAGGAGTCCCGCACGAACACCTCCAGGAACAGCACCGGGCCGTGTTTCGGGATGTGGGTGTGCTCGCGCTGGCTGTGCTCCTTGGCGCGGTACTCCCGGGTGCTGTGCTCCCGCGGTTCGTTCGCGATCAGCCGGGGCGGGCCGTGCCGGGCGGCGTCGTCGACGAAGGCGGCCGCCGACTCGTCGAACGTGACCTCTCCCGCGCGCAGTTCGAAGGCGCGGCGCACCCGGGAGCCGAACGAGGTCGCCAGGATCGCCACGATGAAGATCAACGCGATCCTGATGCCGTCGGGCCGCTCGATCACGTTCGCCACCAGCGTGTACGCGAACACGGCCGTGATCGCCCCGAACCCGAGCATCGCCCGCCGGTGGCCGCGCCGGTGCACGGCGACCGTGGAGGCGAAGGCGGCGGAGAACATCAGCACCAGCACACCGGTCGCATAAGCGCCGCTCTGGTCGTCGACGCTCGCGTTGAACCACAGGGTGATGAGGACCGCGGCCGCCATGAAGACCAGCACCAGGGGACGGACGGCCCGGGTCCACTCGGGGGCCATGCCGTAGCGCGGCAGATAGCGCGGTACGAGGTTCAGCAGCCCGGCGAGCGCGGAGGCACCGGCGAACCACAGGATGGCGATCGTCGAGACGTCGTAGACCGTGCCGAAGACCTCGCCCAGGTGCGCGTGTGCGAGATACGCCAGCGCCCGTCCGTTCGCCGGGCCACCGCTCTCGAAGTCGTCCTGCGGGATCAGGATCGTCGTCGCGAGGCTCGACAGCAGCAGGAAGCAGCTCATGATCACGGCGGCCGTGGTGAGCAGCTTGCGGGTGTCCCGGATGCGGCCGCGCGGGTGCTCCCAGGTGTCCCCGGGATCGCCCTTGACCTGGGGCATCACCGCGACCCCCGTCTCGAAGCCGGACATGCCGAGCGCCAGTTTCGGGAAGACCAGGAGGGCCACGCCGACCATGACGAACGGCGAGGAGTGCTCGGCGGTCATCGCGTCGGTCCAGTCCGTGATCCGCACCGGGTGACCGACGATCTCGTGGGCGGCGACCGCGAGAACGATGACATTAAGTGCCAGGTATGTCCCCACCAGCACCGTCGCGATGCCGATGGCCTCCCGGAAGCCCTTCAGGAAGACGGCGCCGAGCGCGGAGATCAGCAGGAGCGTGATCCACTCGTTGCCGCCGTCCGTCCAGTGCGGGGCGTACGGGTTCTCCACGACGTGCGCCGCGGCGTCCGCGGCCGACAGGGTGATCGTGATCATGAAGTCGGTGGCCGCGAAGCCCAGCAGCACCAGCACGAAGATCTTCCCCGACCACCACGGCAGCAGCCGCTCCAGCATGGCGATCGACCCCTCGCCGTGCGGACTCTCGTGCGCCACCCTGCGGTACACCGGCAGCGCCCCGAACAGGGTCAGCGCGATCAGCACCAGGGTCGCGAGCGGCGAGAGCAGACCGGCCGCGGGAGCCGCGATGCCCGGCTGGTAGCCCAGGGTGGAGAAGTAGTCCACCCCGGTCAGACACATGACCCGCCACCACCTGTGCCCCTCGCGCGTCTCGTCCGGCGCGGCGTGCGGCCCGGGGTGACGCGCCGACTGCTCACTCAGACCGTCCAGCAGCCAGGCCCGGCAACGCGCCCCGACAGCGCTCTCGTCGCCTTCCACCCGGGTGCCGGTCATACGGTGATCTCCCTGATACGCGCGCGTGTCCACCACATCGTCGCCCGCACCTCCCGCGCGGGCGAGCCGAACATGTGCGCATAGGCTGGCCGGATGCAGGACGAGTACCGCACAGTGGCCCGCGCGGGCGTGCACGAGACCGAGGTCAACCGCTCCCGCTTCCTGTGCGCCCTCGCCCCGGCGGCCACCGAACGGGAGGCGCAGGACTTCGTCGTGTCCGTCCGCAAGGAGCACACCGACGCCACCCACAACTGCTTCGCCTACGTCATCGGCGCCGACGCGGCGATCCAGAAGGCCAGCGACGACGGCGAACCGGGCGGCACCGCGGGCGTGCCCATGCTCCAGATGCTGCTCCGCCGTGACATGCGGTACGTCGTCGCGGTCGTCACCCGCTACTACGGCGGCGTCAAGCTCGGCGCGGGCGGTCTCATCCGGGCGTACGGCGGCGCGGTCGGGGAGGCCCTGGACGCGATGGGCACGCTCACCCGGCGCCGGTTCCGGCTCGCCACCGTCACCGTCGACCACCAGCGCGCGGGCAAGGTGCAGAACGACCTGCGCTCGACCGGCCGCGAGGTGCGGGACGTCCGCTACGGCGAGGCGGTCACGATCGAGATCGGGCTGCCGGACGCGGACGTGGAGGCGTTCCGGGGCTGGCTGGCCGACGCGACGGCGGGGACGGCGGGATTCGAGCTCGGGGGAGAGGCGTACGGGGACGCCTAGTTGTGCTTTTCGGGCATAACAGCCTTTCTCGGGTGCGGTCATGACGGGCCGATACGGGAGTGCATGGGGGGTTGATACGGGAGCGCATTACGGGTCGATACAGGGGTAACCGCCCGTGATGTCAGACCCGGCCGTTAGTCTCGGGGATCATGAGGCTGCTGCACACTTCCGACTGGCATCTCGGCCGGGCGTTCCACCGGGTCAACATGCTCGGGGCCCAGGCCGAGTTCATCGGTCACCTCGTCACGACCGTGCGCGAGCGCGAGGTGGACGCGGTGGTCGTGTCGGGAGACGTGTACGACCGGGCGGTGCCGCCGCTCGCCGCGGTCGAGCTGTTCGACGACGCCCTGCACCGGCTCGCCGACCTCGGTGTGCCCACGGTGATGATCTCCGGCAACCACGACTCGGCCCGCCGACTCGGCGTGGGCGCGAGACTCATCGGGCGAGCCGGAATCCACCTGCGCACTGCGCCGGCGGCGTGCGGGACACCGGTGGTCCTCACGGACACCCACGGCGACGTGGCCTTCTACGGCCTGCCCTACCTCGAACCCGCCCTGGTGAAGGACGAGTTCGGGGTCGAGAAGGCGGGCCACGAGGCCGTCCTCGCCGCCGCCATGGACCGGGTCCGCGCCGACCTCGCCACCCGCGCGCGGGGCACCCGGTCCGTCGTCCTCGCCCACGCTTTCGTCACCGGCGGCGAGGCCAGCGACAGCGAGCGCGACATCACCGTCGGAGGGGTGGCCGCCGTGCCCGCCGGAGTCTTCGACGGCGTCGACTACGCGGCGCTCGGCCACCTGCACGGCAGCCAGACCATCACCGAGCGCGTCCGCTACTCCGGCTCCCCGCTGCCGTACTCCTTCTCCGAGACCGACCACCGCAAGAGCATGTGGCTGGTCGACCTCGACGCCGAGGGCGCGGTCGGCGCCGAGCGGGTCGACTGCCCGGTGCCGCGCGCGCTGGCCCGCATCCGCGGCACGCTGGAGGAACTGCTCGCCGATCCCGCCCTCGTGCCCCAGGAGGAGGCGTGGGTCGAGGCGACGCTCACCGATCCGGTCCGCCCGGCCGAGCCCATGGCCCGGCTCTGCGAGCGCTTCCCGCACACCCTCAGCCTCGTCTTCGACCCCGAGCGGGCACCGGACGACCCCGATGTGTCCTACGCCAGACGACTCGCCGGACGCAGTGACCAGGAGATCGCCGAGGACTTCGTGGCCCATGTGCGCGGCGCCGGACCCGACCGCCGGGAACAGGTCGTGCTGCGCGACGCGTTCGACTCCGTCCGCGCCGACGACACCCTCCGGGAGGTGGCGCGGTGAGGCTGCACCGGCTGGACATCACCGCGTTCGGACCGTTCGGCGGCTCCCAGACGGTCGACTTCGACGAGCTGTCGGCCGCCGGGCTGTTCCTGCTGCACGGACCGACGGGCGCCGGAAAGACCTCCGTGCTCGACGCCGTCTGCTACGCCCTGTACGGCTCCGTGCCCGGCGCCCGGCAGAGCGGCCAGGGGACGGCACTGCGGAGCGACCACGCGGCTTTCGGCACCCGCACGGAGATCCGCCTCGAACTGACCGTCGCGGGACGCCGGTTGGAGATCACCCGGCAACCCCCGTGGGAGCGCCCCAAGAAGCGCGGCGCCGGCACGACTTTGGACAAGGCGCAGAGCTGGCTGCGCGAGTACGACCCGGTCGGCGCGGCCTGGAAGGACCTGAGCCGGTCCCACCAGGAGATCGGCGAGGAGATCACCCAGCTGCTCGGCATGAGCCGCGAACAGTTCTGTCAGGTCGTGCTGTTGCCCCAGGGCGACTTCGCGCGCTTCCTGCGGGCCGACGCCGAGGCGCGCGGCAAGCTGCTGGGCCGGCTCTTCGACACCCACCGCTTCGCCGAGGTCGAGAAGCGGCTCGCCGAGCGCCGCCGCGCTGCCGAGGCACAGGTGCGCGAGGGGGACGCCGAGCTGCTGGCCGACGCGCACCGCATGCAGCAGGCCGCCGGGGACGCCATGGAACTGCCCGAGCTGGCGCCCGGTGAACCAGGCCTGGCCGAGGCCGTCCTGAGCGCGGCCGCCGTCGCCCGCGGCACCGCCCGTGAACAGGCGACGATCGCCCACTGCGGGCTCCTGGCCGCCGAGTCCGCCCAGGCCGCGGCCGAGCGCGCCCTGGCCGACGTACGCGAAGTCGACCGGCTGCAAAGGCGGTTCACGCAGGCACGCGAGCGTGCCGCACTGCTGGAAGAGCGCTCCGACAACTACCACCGGGCGCTGGCCCGGATGGAGCGGGCCCGCAAGGCGGAGGCGGTGGCGCCCGCGCTGGAACTGCGCGAGGCGGCCGAGGCCGAGCACCGGCGGGCGGCCGCGGCGGAGACACACGCGCGCGGTACGCTGCCGGAGACCTTCGCGGGGGCCGGTGCCGCCGGACTCGCCACCGCCGCACGCCGGGCCGCCGAGGAGCTGGGCGGACTGGACGCGGCCCGGCGCGCCGAGCAGAAGCTGGCCCGACTCCTGGTGGAGCGCCGCGAGCTGGAGCAGGAGGAGCGGTCCGACGAGGACGTCCTCCAGGAGGCCGAGTCCTGGCTGGCCGGGTGGGACGACGTCCGCACCGGGCTCCAGCAGGACGTCGAGTCCGCCCAGGGCGCGGCCACTCGCGCCGAACAGCTCGACGTCCAGCGGGACCCCGCCCGCAGGCGGCTCGCCGCCGCACGTCAGCGCGACGAGTTCGCCCGGGACACCGACGACGCCCAGCAGCAGGTCATCGACGCGACCGACCACGCCCTCAAGGCCCGCGCGGAGTGGCTGGACGTCAAGGAGAAGCGGCTGAACGGCATCGCCGCCGAACTGGCCGCGCAGCTCACCGACGGCGAGCCCTGTGCGGTCTGCGGCGCCACCGAGCACCCGGCGCCCGCCCGCAAGGACGCCGGGCACGTCGGCCGGGAGACCGAGGAGCGCGCGCTCGCCACCTCGCAGCGCGCCGACGAACGGCGGGCCGAGGCCGAACGGCGACTCGGCTTCGTACAGCGCGCGCTGGCCGCCGCCCAGGGCGAGGCCGGAGACACGTCCACCGAGGAACTCACCCGCCAAGTCGATGAGTTGGAGCACGAGTACACGCAGGTCCGCGGTCTCGCCTCGGCCCTGCACACCGCCACGGAACAGCTGCGGCAGGCCGAGCGGGAGCGCGAGCGGCGCCTCGCCGCCCAGCAGGAGGCCGCCGTACGCACCGCCTCCCGGGGCGCCCGCAGAGACGCGCTGGACCGGGAACGGACCGCGCTGGAAGCGGAGTTGACCGAGGCTCGCGGTACCGCAGACAGCGTCGCCGCGCGCGTCGCACAGCTGGAGCGGCGGGCCGCGCTGCTCACCGCCGCCGCCGACAGCGCGCGCGTGGCCGAGGACACCGCCCAGCGGCTCAAGGACGCCGACGCCCGGCTCGCCGACGCCGCCTTCCGGGCCGGCTTCGACACCCCGCAGTCCGCGGCCGAGGCCCTCCTCGACGAGGCCGCGCACCGCGACCTCCAGCACCGGCTCGACGCCTGGCAATCGGAGGAGGCCGCCGTCCGCGCCGTCCTGGCCGAGACCGACACCGCCGAGGCCGCCCAGCAGCCGCCCGCCGACGTCCCCGAGGCGGAACGGGTCGCAGGCGACGCGGGCCGCCGGGTCCGCGAGGCCGCCTCCGCGCGCGACGCGGCCACCCGGCGCTGCGCCGAACTCGACCGCCTCTCCGACCGCGCGGCCACCGGCGTACGGCGACTGGCTCCCCTGCGGGAGGAGTACGACCGGGTGGCCCGGCTGTCCGCGCTCGCCGCGGGCACCTCCGCGGACAACGAACGCAAGATGCGCCTGGAGTCCTATGTGCTCGCGGCCCGCCTGGAACAGGTGGCCGCCGCCGCGACCGTCCGGCTCCAGCGGATGTCGTCCGGCCGCTACACCCTCGTCCACTCCGACGACCGCACCGGACGCGGGCGCAGCGGCCTCGGGCTGCATGTCGTCGACGCCTGGACCGGCCGGGAGCGCGACACCGCAACCCTGTCCGGCGGCGAGACCTTCTTCGCCTCCCTCGCCCTCGCGCTGGGCCTCGCGGACGTCGTGACGGACGAGGCCGGCGGGGTCCGGCTCGACACGCTCTTCATCGACGAGGGCTTCGGCAGCCTCGACGACCAGACCCTGGACGAGGTCCTCGACGTCCTGGACTCACTGCGCGAGCGCGACCGCAGCGTCGGCATCGTGAGCCATGTGGCCGACCTGCGCCGGCGCATCCACGCGCAGTTGGAGGTGGTGAAGGGCCGGTCGGGGTCGGTGCTGAGACAGCGGGGCGGCGGCTGACGTCAGCGGCCGAGGGGGCGTCGGGGGAGCGGCGAGGAGTAGACGACGCTGGTGGTCACCGAGCCCAGCGCGCCGATCTTCCCGGACACCTCCTCCAGGTGGCGCATCGAGCGGGCGGCGACCTTGATGACGAAGCAGTCGTCGCCGGTCACATGATGCGCCTCCAGGATCTCGGGCGTCACGGCGACGAGGTCGTGGAAGGGCTTGTAGTTGCCGTTGGGGTACCTGAGGCGGACGAACGCCAGGATCGGCAGCCCCAGCCGGTCCGGGTCCACGACGGCGGCGTACCCCTGGATGACCCCCGCCTCCTCCAGCCGCCGCACCCGCTCGGTGACCGCGCTCGCGGACATCGAGACGGCGCGGGCGAGCTCGGCGAAACTGGCCCGGCCCTCCCGCTGGAGGACGTCGAGGATGCGCCAGTCGGTGGCGTCCGGGGAATACGCGGTCATGGCTGAGAAATAGCAGGGGAATCCCCGGCCCGGCAAGACGAGTGCCGTGGAATCCCCCTTCAGGCCCGGCCTGTCCGACCGTAGATTTCCTGCCATGACGACCACCGAGACCCGCACCGCGAACCCCGTCCTGCGCGTCGCCCCCGCCTCCCCGGCCGAGGCCGCCGCCTACTTCCGCGCCAGTCTGGTCTTCCACGCGGACGTCTCCGACGTCGCCGCCGCGCTCACCGCCGATGCCGAGCCCGGCTTCGTCGTCCTCGACTCCCGCTCCACCGCCGCCTGGGACCAGGGCCACGTCCCCGGCGCGGTCCACCTGCCCACCGCGCTCATCGCCGAGCAGGCCGAACAGCTCCTCGACCGGTCCGTGCCGGTGGTGACGTACTGCTGGGGCCCGGGCTGCAACGGCGCCACCCGGGCCGCGCTCGCCCTCGCCGAACTCGGCTACCAGGTCAAGGAGATGCTCGGCGGCTTCGAGTACTGGGTGCGTGAGGGCTTCGAGTTCGTGACCTGGGAGGGCCGGGAGCGGCGTACCGCCGACGAGTTGACCGCGCCGGCCGACTCCGCGGACTGCGGCTGCTGAACCCCGTGATTCCGGCTGGGTTCCTGTGCAGGTGCAACCTCGGGGTTCCGGTGCGTGTAGGTTCTGGCCCATGGTGCGATACGCGGAGCCGGGCGCGGTGGAGTGGGTGGAATCGGGCGGCGGGCCGCTCATAGCGGTACCGGAGACGGTGCTGCCGTTCTGGGCGGGCGCCGACGGCGACGAGACGGCCTCCGACTACGACCGGGCCTGTGAAGTCGACGGCTGTGTCGGCCTGTTGCCCGTCGGCGACGCCGCGGCCCTGGTCCTCGGGGACGAGCCCGCCTCGACCGCCTACCTCCCCGACCACGACACTTTCGTACGGTGGTGCGCCGCCGACTCCGAGGACGAACTCCTCGCCGAGGTGCCCGCTGCCCTCGCGACGGCCGCCTGGGAGACCGAGGTGAGCTGGTCGGTACCCGGCCCGGTCGTCCTCTTCGACGCGGCCTGGCCCGGCAACGACTCGGTGAACACCGACCACTTGAAGGTCTCCCTGGCCCCGGGCCGGTACACGGTACGCGCGGCCAACGTACGGCCCGGGCCGGAGACCTGGCTGGGGCTGGTGCAGTTGCGGCGGCTGCCGGACTGAGGGCGTTCACGGGCGCGACCGGGGGCGGCGCCGGGCGAAGCGATCCGTGCCGCACGACCGAGGGCGGTACCGGACGACACGATCCCGCCGCACCACCGGGGGCGGTACCGGATGACACGCTCCGCGCCGTCCGGTACCGCCCTCAACGGGTCAGAGCTGCGACAGCTCGTCCACCAGGTCGTCGAGACCCAGCGACCCCTGCGACAGCGCCGCCATGTGCCACGCCTTGAGGTCGAACGCCTCGCCGTGCCGCTCCCGGGCCTTCTCGCGGCCCAGCAGCCAGGCCCGCTCACCGAGCTTGTAGCCGATCGCCTGGCCGGGGATCGTGAGGTAGCGGGTCAGCTCGCTCTCCACGAAGTCCGCCGGACGGCTGCTGTGCGCGCCGAAGAACTCCTGCGCCAGCTCGGGCGTCCAGCGCTCACCCGGGTGGAAGGGCGAGTCCGCCGGGATCTCCAGCTCCAGGTGCATGCCGATGTCGACGATGACCCGGGCCGCCCGCATCATCTGCGCGTCGAGATACCCGAGCCGCTGCTCCGCGTCCGTGAGGAAGCCCAGCTCGTCCATCAGCCGCTCCGCGTACAGCGCCCAGCCCTCGGCGTTGGCGCTCACCCCGCCCACCGAGGCCTGGTAGCGGGACAGGCTCCCGGCGACGTGCGCCCACTGCGCGAGCTGGAGGTGATGCCCCGGCACGCCCTCGTGGTACCAGGTCGAGACGAGGTCGTAGACCGGGAAACGCGTCTGCCCCATCGTCGGCAGCCAGGTACGGCCCGGGCGCGAGAAGTCCTCCGACGGGGCCGTGTAGTACGGGGCCGCCGCGCCGCCGGGCGGGGCGATGCACGACTCCACCTTCCGCACCCGCTCGGCGAGTTCGAAATGCGTGCCGTCGAGCGCGTCGATCGCCTGGTCCATCAGCCCCTGGAGCCAGTCGCGGACCTCGTCGACACCCTCGATGTGCTTGCCGTGCTCGTCGAGGTGGGCGAGCGCCACCCACGGAGTCTCGGCGCCGGGAAGGATCTTCTCGGCCTCCTGCTGCATCTCGCCGAGGAGGCGGTGGTACTCGGACCAGCCGTACGCGTACGCCTCGTCGAGGTCGAGGTCCGTGCCGTTGAAGTAGCGCGACCAGCGGGCGTACCGCTCGCGGCCCACCGTGTTCGACGCGCCCTCGATCGTCGGCGCGTACACGTCCCGCATCCAGTCCCGCAGCTCCACCACGGCGGCGGTCGCGGTACGGGCGGCCTCGTCCAGCTCCGCGCGCAGCGCCTCGGGGCCCGCCGAGGCGAACTCCTCGAACCAGCCCCGGCCGTTGCCGTCGGTGTCGGCCCACTCGGTGAGCTGCTCGACGAAGGTGGCGGTCGGCCGCGGTGCCGCGTACAGCTTGCGCTCCAGACCGAGCGCGAGGGACTCGCGGTAGCCCGCGTACGCCGTGGGCACGGCACGCAGCCGCTCGGCGATCGCCGCCCAGTCCTCGTCGGTCTGTGTCGGGGTGACGGTGAAGATCTCGCGGATCGAGTGCGCGGCCGTGGCCATGTTGCCGACCGCGCGCAGCCCCTCGTCGGCCTCGTGCACGGCGAGTTCGGCCGTCAGCCGCTCCCGGAGCAGCCGGCCGCACCGGCGCTCGATGTCACTGTCCGCGCCGGGCTGCCGCTCGGCCTCGTCGAGCTTGGCGAGGGTGGCCCGCGAGAGCTCCGCGAGCGCCTCCTGGCCCGCCGGCGAGGTGTCGGGGAGCCTGCTCGAACTCTCCTTCACACCGAGATAGGTACCGGTGACCGGATCGAGGGCGATGAGCTCGTCGACGTAGGCGTCGGCGACCTGACGGGGCAGCGGGATCTGGGTCTCAGACATGCGGTCCATCCTCATACGCGGCCCCGCGCACGTCACCCCGATTCCGCTGAGGGCGTGGCAGGCGGAAGCAGCGGCCCGCACTCCCACTGCTGGAAGATCAGCCGGGTCTCCACCCGGGCCACCTCGCGCCGGGACGTGAACCCGTCCAGCACCAGCCGCTGGAGATCAACCATGTCCGCCACCGCCACATGCACGAGGTAGTCGTCAGGACCGGTCAGATGGAACACGGTCCGCGACTCCGGCAGCGCCCGGATCCGCTCCACGAACGGCCCCACCAGCTCCCGCCGATGCGGCCTGACCTGCACCGACAGCAGCGCCTCAAGGCCCCGCCCGAGCTTCGCCGGATCCAGCCGCAGCTGATGACCGAGGATGACTCCGGAGCGGCGCAGCCGGGTCACCCGGTCGAGACAGGTCGACGGCGCGACGCCGACCTGCGCGGCGAGATCGCGGTAGGTGGTCCGTGCGTCGTT
This sequence comes from Streptomyces sp. SID13726, assembly GCF_010548375.1. Lineage (GTDB taxonomy): Bacteria > Actinomycetota > Actinomycetes > Streptomycetales > Streptomycetaceae > Streptomyces. The sequence continues at coordinate 435,856 of NZ_JAAGLY010000006.1, read as the reverse complement.
CTGAAGCAGCCGCAGCAGATGCAGGTCCACCGGATCCAGTACGACGGATTCAGCCATCGCCCGAACGTAGCACGGGCATCCGCCCACGAACGCCGGTCGGTGTTCACCCTTGCGGACATGGACTCAGCGCGCACCGCCACCGCGTCCCGTACGCCGCTCAGAGCACTGGCCACCGAGGCCGTCCACGCCGGCCGCGACGACCTCGCCCGCCAGGGACTGCACGCCCCGCCCATCGACCTGTCGACGACCTACCCGTCCCACGACAGCCGCGACGAGGCCGCCCGCATCGACGCCTTCGCCACGACTGGCGCCGAACCGGACGGTCCGCCCGTCTACGGCCGCCTCGGCAACCCGACCGTCGCCCGCTTCGAGACCGCCCTGGCCCGCCTGGAGGGCACCGAGTCCGCGGTGGCCTTCGCCAGCGGCATGGCCGCGCTCACCGCGGTCCTTCTCGTACGGGGCTCCCTGGGCCTGCGCCACGTCGTCGCCGTCCGCCCCCTGTACGGATGCAGCGACCATCTCCTGACCGCGGGTCTCCTCGGCACGGAGGTCACCTGGACCGACCCGGCCGGGGTCGCCGACGCGCTGCGCCCGGACACCGGCCTGGTCCTGGTGGAGTCCCCGGCCAACCCCACCCTCGCGGAGATCGACCTGCGGGCCCTGGACCACGCCTGCGGCTCGGTACCCCTGCTCGCGGACAACACCTTCGCCACCCCGGTGCTCCAACGCCCCGCCGAACACGGCGCCCGTCTGATCCTGCACAGCGCCACCAAGTACCTCGGCGGCCACGGAGACGTGATGGCGGGAGTGGTCGCCTGCGACGAGGAGTTCGCCGGGCGGCTGCGACAGATCCGCTTCGCCACGGGAGCGGTTCTGCACCCCCTGGCCGGCTACCTCCTTCTGCGCGGCCTGTCGACCCTCCCCGTCCGAGTCCGGGCCGCCTCGGCGACCGCCGCCGAACTCGCCCACCGCCTGGCCGCCGACCCCCGCGTCACCCGCGTCCACTACCCCCGCATCGGCGGCGCGATGATCGCCTTCGAGGTGACCGGCGACCCGCACGAGGTGATCGCGGGAGTCCGCCTGATCACCCCGGCGGTCAGCCTGGGCAGCGTGGACACCCTGATCCAGCACCCGGCGTCCATCAGCCACCGCATAGTGGACGAGGGCGACCGCAGGAACGCCGGTGTGAGCGACCGGCTGCTGCGCCTGTCGGTGGGCCTGGAGGACGTGGAGGATCTGTGGTCGGATCTGGACACGGCACTTGAATCGCCCCGGTAGGGCCCCTACGGCGCCTCGGCCCTGGTGGCTCCCCTCGCGCCCTGCGGAGCGAGCCGCGCGGTGATCACCAGCGTGCCCTCCTCGATCTGGTAGTCGAGCGGCAGCTCAAGCCCGCGCATGGCCGCCACCATCCCCGTGTTGGACGACTGGGTCACCGCGTACACGCTCTCGCACCCGGCCTCGACAGCCAGCCCCACCAACCGCTCCAGCAGCTCCGCACCGATCCCTCGCCGCTGCCAGGCATCCTCGACGAGCAGCGCCACCTCGGTCTCGTCCCCGTCCCACAGCAGATGACCGAGCCCCACGATCCGCCCCGACGCCGTCTGCACGGCGAGCGTGCGGCCGAAGCGCGGACTCAGGAGGTGGTTGAGATAGCGGTCGGCGTCACCGACCGGCCCGTGGTACCGCATGCCGAGCGTCCGCGGGGAGCACCGGTCGTGCATCGCCCGCGCGGCCTCCAGGTCACCGGTGTCGGCCCGGCGCACGGTGATGTCGTTGCCCTCCGGCAGCGTCAGCACGTCCTGGCCGCGCGGCACCCGGGGACCGAGCCGGGCGTCCAGCTCGACCAGGGCCCGGGCCCGGGCGAACTCCGTCGGCGTGAACGGCAGATACGGCCGCTCCACCGTGATCACTCCGCCTTCCGGTGCCCGCAACCGCATCACGGTGTCCTCCAGCACTCCCTCCACCGGCACGCCCTCCGGCCCACGGCCACCGCCCACCGGCACGGCCGGGCGCGACTGGATGGTGCACCGGCCCAGCAACTGCCGCAACGCCAGCGGGAGTTCCGCCGCGTCCAGCGCGGTGCGGGTGGCGAGACCCAGGACCCGGGTCGGGGCGTCCACCAGGTCGTGGGCGTCGGCGCGCTCGATCCAGGTGTCGGCGCCACCGGCCCCTGCGACGGCCCGGGTGATCTCGGAACCCTCCAGCGTGCCGGGAGCGCGCAGCAGGAATTCGTCGACCGTCCCCGTGGCCAGCGGGTGGGTCTGGAGGCTGAGGATGTCGACCCGCTGCCCGGCGAGGGCCGTGCAGAGGGCGGCCAGCGAGCCCGGTTGGTCCTGCACCGTCGTCCGCATCCGCCACAGCGTGGTCTCCGTGGTCTCGCCGGCCTCGGTGTCCGCGGCTTGCGCCGACCGGTCGGACGGCCCGGCCTGCTCCCCTTCGGGCAGCGGCCGGGCGCCGGTATCACTCGTCGGGGGCGCGTGGCCGTGGCGGCGTGTCCACCATGTGTGCAGGCCCGCCGTGGCGGCCAGGGCGGCCACCGAGATCACCAGGAGCGCCGGGCCGTCGGCGCCGGTCAGGTGCGCGACGGTCTCCACCGCCGCGACGGCCGTGAACAGGGCGGCGAGTCCGATCACGGTGCGCCGCCCGTGGTGCACGGGGCGACCGTGTTTCGCACGGGTCACATCAGACATGTCTCGAGTCATGCAGCCACTGTGGAGGAACGGTGTTGCGTGATCACGAACGCCCTGTGACCGATCGGTAAAGCGTAGGTCTGCACTTTTTATACCCGTTTCAACTGTTCGGTCGTGTGCGACGCCGGACAGACGCCGTTACCTGGTACTACGTCAGGCGGCCACCTCCTCGTTCAGCGCACCGCGCAGTCTGCGGGCCTGGGTCACCAGCCGGGACGAGCCGCGCCGGTCCGCCGCCCGTGCCAGGTGCGGGAGTTCGCCCCGGGCCCCGGACCGCTCGGCGCACTCCGCGGCCGCGCCCAGCAGCTCCCCGAGCCCACGGGACGCCGGGTTCCCGCCGCCGACGGTCCCGCCGGTCGCGAGGTCGGCCAGCAGGATGGGCAGGGTGTGCCGGAGTATGCGCCACACGGTGGCCTCGGCCCCGGTCGCCGCCGCGGCCCGCACCGACTCGGCGAGCCGCGTGGCCTTCACGGCTCCGCGCCGCACCAGCTGGCCCAGGTCCGCGCCCAGCCGGTCCGCGTCGAGCTGTCCGCGCGCCGCCAGCACCAGCAGCGCGTCCACGGCCGCGAGCCGGTCCTCCGGATACCGCGCGCCGAGCCCGTAGGCGAGACAGAGGTGCACGGCCTCGCCCGCCTCGCCGCCCGACTCGGCGAGCAGCGGGAGGACCGCGGCGACACCCCGGGCTTCGTCCACGGCGACCGTGGACAGGTCGTGGAGCAGCCGCGCGGCGACGAGTTCGCGGTGCTCGGGCAGCATGGCCAGCCAGTGCCGGCGCACTTCGTCGCTCCAGTGCCCGCAGTACCAGCGCGCCCCGGAGACGGTCACCGGACGGCCCAGCTGCCGGACGTCCTCGGGGAAGTCCCCCTGGAACTCCTCCAGTTCACCGAGTTCCAGCAGGATGCGAGAACCTGCCGTCCGGCGTCGGCCCGTAGCCGGGGCGGGTCTTTCGGCGGTGAGCCACCGGGCGAGCCGTGTGCCCTCCGCCGTGCCGAGGGCCGCGGCCCGGTCGGCGGCCGCCGTGGCCGCCGACCGGGCCCCGCGCCGCACCCGCAGCAGGGCCTGCGCGAAGTCGGCCTCCGAGGGGCGGGCGCCCAGGTCCCGGTATCCGTCGAGGCGGTCGACCAGTTCGTCCGGCTCCAGCAGCCCGGTGCTCCAACTCGGGGTGGAGAGCAGGAAGGGCAGCGGGTCGGTCCGGGTGCGGTGGGCGATCTCCTCGATGCGGCTGTCGAAGGCGAGGGCGAGCGGCGCGTGGGCGCAGGCGCTACTCGTCGCCCGACGTCGGAGTAGGGAGTGGAGCGTGGAGGTGAGGACCTTTCCACTGAGCGTGGCGAGGAGGAGTTCGAGCGCGTCGGATCCGCCGGCCAGGCCGTGAGGCCGGCCGAAGTGGTCGTCCGCCCGCCGGGAGGACGCGGGGTCCGGGACGTACCACCAATAGCGCCGCAGCACCGGGTCCAGTGCCTCGACGAGCGCCTCCTGGTCGTCGTACGCATGACGGACCAGGCCGTCCAGGGTTCGCTCGAAGGCGGAGACGTCCTGCTCCGCGGCCACTAGGGCGCTGATCTCCTCCACGAGTTCGGCCGTCGACCGGGGTCCCGGTGCCACTCGGGTCGGCTCCGGCGCGGGCGGGAGCACCTCCTCGTACGGCAGGGTCTCGGCGGGCATCGAGGCCGCGCCCAGCGTCCCGACGGCGCGAGCGCGCAGTACGGGGATCAACTGCTCGGCTGAGACCGCCAGTTCCTTCCGCACCGCATCGGTACCGGCCTTTCCGGCGTGCCGCTCCACGAGCTTGAGCGCCCGCTCCTGGACGTCCGGGTCGGGGTGGCCGAAGGCCTGCGCGGCGCCGGGCAGCAGCTCGTCCGCGGTCGCCGGATCGCGCACCAGCACCTTGCCGAGGAGCACGAGCTGCGCGCGGACCAGCTTCTTCTCCGTGCGGAACAGGACGGCCTCGGACATCTCGGCGAGCCGGCGGGGGAGCAGTTCGCCCTCAAGGGCCAGGGCGGAAAGGACCGACTGGGCGTGCGAGGCGACCACCGAGATCGCGTCCGAGGTCAGCGCCAGCCAGTCGGCCGTGCGCTCCCTCTCCTCGGCACGGCTCAGCGAAAGGTCGTTCAGCAGGCGCAGGCACACCCGCAGACCGGCGGTGGGCCCGCCCCGCAGGAGCCGGGCCACGCAGGCGTCGAGCAGCGCCTGCCGCTCCAGAACGCCCTCGTCCGCGAGCTGGGCGAGAGCGCCCGTCCAGCTGTTGGGTCCCTCCTTGCCGAGCCACCACAGGGAGCTGCCGACCTCGTCCGTCTCGAACAACGCGGCCACCAGCACCGGGAGATGAACTTCCTTGCGCAGCCGGTCGACCAGGACGTCTCCCTGCCGCCAGGTCCTGCCGATGTGCCAGACCCAGCCCTGGACGTACGCCTCCGTCGTCGGCGCCGGGCAGCCCGCGAGCTGGACCAGGCCGGCCATCAGTTCGTACGGCACATTGGTGCCGGTCGGGCGCTGGGCGAGCCGGTGTGCCACGTCGGCGAGCCAGTCGGGGTCGCGGTCGCCCAGGAGGTGGAGCAGCAGTCCCGGTGAGGCCTGCGACCAGCGCATGTCGGAGGCCACGAGCCAGCTCGCGACACCCGCAGCACCGGTCTGGCACGCCGCCCCCGCGGCATGCAGGGCCGGGTGGGCGCGGTTGGCCTCCGGACTCCACCGGTTCGGCCTGAGCTCCTTGCGCAGCGCCTTCAACTCGGGGAAGACCACCCGGCGTTCGGTGTCCGTCATCCCGTCCAGCAGGCTCACGACCTCCGCGGTCCGCCCCGCCCGCACCGCGTCCAGCAACTCACTCATCGCACACCCCCGTCGACCACTGCCATGTCCTGTGCCACCGAGGTCGGCTCCGCCGAGGCCCGCCCCACCCCGTCCCGCCGCACCATCCGCACCGCCAGCGCGTGCCTGCACGGCCCGCGTCCGCCCCGGTACTTCGCCCACCACAGACACGTGCAGCTGAGCACGCCCGCCTCTTCCCGCACCCGGTGCACATGGCCGTCCTCGGCGGTGACCGTCCCGACGGCGCCTGTGAGGGTCACCGCCACGGCGGCCACCAGCGCCCGGGCCGAGCGCAGCCGGGGATTGTGCCGCTCGACGCGCTCGGCGTCGTACGGCAGTTCCCGGTGGAAGTAGGCCGCCTCCGCGGTGTCGTACCCGACGCGGCCCGAGGTGCCCAGGTGGACCAGGGCGGTCCGGACCCGCTCGGCGGTGAGGCCGGAGGCCGCGGCGAGGTCGGTGACGTCGACGCGCGGCTCCCAGGCGAGCAGCACCGCGATCAACTCGGCGTCCGCGGCGGCCTCGCCGGTGGCCAGGGCGTCGAGGACACCGCCCTCACCGGAGAACCCGCGAGAGGCGTCGGGCGAGAGGGTGAGGGTCAGCCGCATGCCCGGCAGGACGATCTCCCAGGCGCTCGCCGACGGTGCCGCCGTGGCCGCCGCGACCGGGGGGCCGTACACCCGCAGGGAGGTCGCGTGCCGCAGCACCCGCTGGAGCGCGATCAGCCGCTCGGGGCCGGGCAGGCACACCGCGCCGGGCACCGGCCTGGTCGTCGGCCTGAGACCGCGCCCGGCGGGCACCACCCACTGAGCGCCTGCCGAGGCGCCCCGCGCCCCGCCGCGCGGCAGCGTCCGCAGGAACCGGACCGCCTCGGCCGCGGACAGCTCGGCCCGCAGGTCGAACCCCGCGGCGATCACCTGGGCCTCGGCGAAGCCGCGCAGCCAGCGGTCCGGGAGCGGCACCTTCTTCTCCACGACCGGGCCGTCAAGCGTGGTCACGGCCATCTCCTCGGGGCCGACCCGCAGATGCAGCGGATCGTCGGCGCCGATCCGGGACAGCGCCTCGCGCAGCGGGTTGTTGACGTCGACGTTCGTCGTGCCGTGTCCCACCTCGCCGCCGTCGAGGCCCGCCGTCAGCACGTCCAGGCGGGCGTACACCCCGCCGCAGCCGGAGAAGGACTCGAAGCGCAACCGGTCGCCGTTGCCCGTCACCACCGGGTCCAGCGAGGCGAGCAGCTGCCGCTGGTAGTAGCGCGCGGCCGCCACGTCGGCGACCGCGAGCAGCCCCGCCGAGGCCACCTGAGGGGACGTCAGGAATCCTGTGAAGAACCGCGGATGGTCCACGGCACCCGAGGGTGTCGCGCCCCGGGAGGTCTCGAGTCCCAGGCGCTGTCCGCCCACCGCGGACTCCAGCGCGGAGGGTCGGCGGTAGGCCACGGCCTGCAAAGATCGCGTCATGGAAAAACCGTAGAGGCGACCACTGACAATCGGCCCTGACCTGCGAAAACGCCCTGTCCGTCAGGGACTTCGCAGGCCGCGCACCGGGGGATGACGCCGGCGCGCGACCCGCCTTCGAGGGTACGGGAGTTACTGGCCCACTCGGCCCGGCTGGAGCACCCGCGTGAACAGCACGGTGCCGTCCGCCTCGCGCAGGCGGACCGTCAGCTCGCCGCTGTGGCCGTCGATGTCGACCTCGCCGAAGAACTGGTAGCCGCCCGCGGGCGACACGTTCGAGGCGGTCGGCGCTTTCACGAACACCCGCTCGGGGCCGAAGGTGCCGTCGAGCGCGCTGGCCGGGAAGGCGCCCGCGTTGAGCGGACCCGAGACGAACTCCCAGAAGGGCTCGAAGTCGGTGAACGCGGCCCGCGACGGCTGGTAGTGCTGGGCGGAGGTGTGGTGGACGTCGGCGGTCAGCCACACCGTGCCGGTGATGCGCCGGTGCTTGATGTACCGCAGCAGTTCGGCGATCTGGAGCTCACGGCCGAGCGGAGCACCGGGGTCGCCCTGCGCGACCGCCTCGATGTTCGCCCTGCCCTCGGTGGAGTCGGGCACGACCAGGCCGAGCGGCATGTCGGAGGCGATCACCTTCCACACCGCCCGCGAGCGCGACAGCTCCCGCTTGAGCCACTCCAGCTGCTCGGCGCCGAGGATGCCCTGCGGGTCCACGGTCTGGTCGTCGGGCGAGTTGGCGTTGCGGTAGGTCCGCATGTCCAGCACGAACACGTCGAGCAGCGGGCCCTGCCGCAGCACCCGGTACACCCGGCCGTCACGGGCGCCCGGCTGGAGCGTGGAGATCGGGAAGTACTCGCTGAACGCGCGCCGGGCCCGCTTCGCCAGCACGTCCACGCGCTTCTCGGTGTAGCGGGTGTCGGAGTCCAGGATGGTCTGGCCCGGATACCAGTTGTTGCGCACCTCGTGGTCGTCCCACTGGATGATCGACGGGACCTGCGCGTTGAACGCCCGCAGGTTGTGGTCGAGCAGGTTGTAGCGGAAGTTGCCGCGGAACTCGGCCAGGGACTCGGCGACCTTGGACTTCTCCTCGGTCGTGATGTTGCGCCAGGTGCTGCCGTCGGGCAGGGCCGCGGTCTCCGTGATCGGCCCGTCGGCGTAGATGTTGTCGCCGCTGCACAGGAAGAAGTCCGGGTCGAGCTTGGCCATCGCCTGGTAGATCGTGTAGCCGCCGAAGTCCGGGTTGATGCCCCAGCCCTGGCCCGCGAGGTCGCCGGACCAGAGGAAGCGCACCCCTTCCCGGCGCTTGTCCGACACCGTGCGGAAGGTGCCCGCGACCGGCTCACCCGTACGGCGCGGGTCGTCCGGGTCGGCCAGCAGCACCCGGTAGTGGATCTGCTCGCCTGAGGGGAGCCCGCACAGCCGGGTCGTACCGGTGAAGTCGGTGTCCGCGCCGAGCAGCGGGCCGTGCCAGCGGTGCGCCTTGCGGAACGACTCGGTCGCGGACGTCTCGACGATCATCCGGGCCGGACGGTCGGAACGCACCCACACCAGGCCCGAGTCGGAGGTCACGTCTCCCGTCTGCACCCCCCAGCCCGCGGCGGGGCGCCCCGAGAGGGCGAACGCCGGTGCGGCGCCCGCGGCGGCGGGCAGGGTGAGGGCCGCGGAAGCGGCCAGGGAGCCGCGCAACACGCTGCGGCGACCGGGGAACGGACGGTGTGACATGGATGCGCCTCCGGGGACGGGATCCGGCCAGTGTGCGATGCCACAACTACTGGTGCGCCGCAGCGCACACGGAAACCACAAGTGAACAACTGACCGCGGGAACAAGGGAACCCGTGTGCGAAACCGTCGGATCAGTCGCCAGGAGGCCGGACCGACCGGCGTACACCCATCACGAAGCCGGGCGTACACCCGTCACGCAATCGGGCGTGCACCCGCCCCGAAAGAAGCCGGACCGACCGGCCTACACCCGTCACGAAGCGGGCGCACACCCGTCACGAAAAGATGTCAGCGGCTGCCGTCGAGGATCACGCGCGCGACGAGGGCCGGGTCGTCGTTCATCGGGCAGTGGCCGCAGCCGGGCAGCCGTACGAGCCGGGCCTTGGGGATGATCCCCTTGGCGCGCACGCCCTGGCGGGGCACCAGCAGCATGTCGCGGGTGCCCCAGGCCACCGTGACCGGGAGCCCGGGGACGTCCTCGGTGAACTGGACGGCGGCGCCCGACCGCAGGGTCTCGTCGAACCCGGTGGCACGCACCAGGGCGAGCGTCTCGGCGACCACGGCCTCGGGCGACCGCAGGCCCGGGCGTGCGTAGATCGTGCTCGTCAGCATGGTGCGGCCCGCCGTGCTGCGCGACAGCCGCTCGACCAGCGGCAGCGGCAGCCGCCGGGCGATCTGCCGCATGGTGAGCAGGATGCCGAACGCGTACCGCCGCTCGGCCTGCGACCAGAACCCGGCGGGGGACAGGGCGGTGACCGACCGCACGAGCTTCTCGCGGCCGAGTTCCAGGGCCAGCAGACCGCCGAGGGAGTTGCCCGCCACATGCGGGCGGTCCAGCTCCAGCGCCTCGCAGAACGCCCCGAACACGGCCGTCGTCGTCGCCAGGTCGTAGGCGAGGCCCTCGGGCAGCCCCGGGGACGCTCCGAACCCGGGCAGGTCCACGGCGATCACGTCGCGCTCGGTCGCCAGGATGTCCACCACCGGGTCCCAGGCCTGCCGGTGGTGCCCTATGCCGTGCAGCAGGAGCAGCGGTTCGCCGCGGCCCACGCGCGCGTAGGAGACGGTCACGGGCTGCGGCCCCTGCGCGGAGGGGACTTTGAAGGAGACGGTGGCGGACATGAGGGCTCCTTGACGGCGGCTCAGGGGGTGCGAGGGGACGCACGGCGGACGCGCTGTAGACAGCTTGTCAGCAATTGCTACTGGCGGGTAGACCCATGGGTGCGCCCGCCCATATCGCCTGGACACGAACCGGCGTCTGGGCTGGGATGGACCCGTGGCCACCGAAACCGAGACCGATGTCTTCGAAGAACACCGTCCTGTCCTGCTGGGCGTCGCCTACCGCATGCTCGGGCGCGTCACCGACGCCGAGGACGTGGTCCAGGAGGCGTGGCTGCGCTGGTCGGCGGCCGACCGGAGCGAGGTACGGGAGCCGCGCGCCTATCTGGTCCGCGTTGTCACGCGCCTGGCCATCGACCGGCTCCGCCAGGTCAAGGCGCGCGGTGAGACGTACGTCGGTCCGTGGCTGCCCGAGCCGTATGCGACCGACTTCGGCGACACCGTCCCCGACACCGCCGAACAGGCCGTCCTCGCCGACTCGGTCTCCCTCGCCGTCCTGGTCGTCCTGGAGTCGCTGTCACCCCTGGAGCGGGCGGTGTTCGTCCTCAGGGAGGCGTTCGGCTACCCCTACGCCGAGATCGCGGCCATGCTCGACCGCGCCGAGCCCGCCGTACGCCAGCTCGCCGGGCGGGCCCGCAAGCACGTCGACGAACGACGGCCGCGCTACGACGTGGATCCGGCCCAGCGCCGGGATCTGACCGAGCGTTTCCTTGCCGCGGCCGGCGGAGGCGACCTGGAGGCGCTGATGTCGCTGCTCGCCCCCGACGTTCGCTTGGTGGGCGACAGCGGCGGCAAGTCCAAGGCGCCGCTGCGGGCGCTGGAATCGGCCGATCATGTGGGCCGCTTCCTGCTGGGCGTCGCCAAGAAGGGTGTCGAGGACATCTCCTGGCGTTTCCTGGAGCTCAACGGCGGTCCCGCCGTGCTCGTGCTGTCCGGCGGATTGCCTGATTCCGTATTCCAGCTGGACATTCTCGACGGCCGTATCCAGTCCGTCTACATCATCCGCAATCCCGACAAGCTGCGGTCCCTGTCCGTCGCCTGAATACCTCATCAACGCTGTGTGGCACCGCGCCCGCATGCCCTGCGAGGGATCGAGGATTGGTCTTGACCAAGGGTGGGGGCCGCCCTATGGTCGCAGAGAAGTGAAACAACCTTTAATAAACAAGGGCGCTAAAACGCTGCCGGACCACGGCGATTGCGGAGGACAGGGTGGGGACCACGCAGCTGGAATCGGTGCCGGAACCGAAGTACTGGCATCTAAAGACCGTGCTCAGTGAGGCATTGGACTCCGAATTCTCCGTGGGCGAGATCCTGCCCAACGAGCGCGATCTCGCCGCCCGTTTCGGCGTCGCCCGCGCCACGCTCCGGCAGGCCCTGGAGCAGCTGGAACTGGAAGGCAGGCTCCAGCGCCGCCGCGGAGTCGGTACGACCGTCGCGCCGCCGCGCGTGGGCGTAGCCGTCGGCACCGAGCAGCAGGCCTGGCCGGGCGCGGCCGGGGACGACTGGCAGCCCGTCGACTGCGCCGTCGCGGTGCCGCCCGCGGCCGTCGCCGACGCCCTGGAGACCGACCGTGACCAGCCGGTGCACATCGTGCGCCGCTCCCGTGTGACACACGGTCAGCCGGTCGCCGCCGAACTGCTCTACATCCCCGAGGCGTCGGTGCCGGAACTCTCCGCCATAGACGCCCCGTCGGCGGCGGCACGCGCGCGTGCCGTGCTGCGCGAACTCCAGCGCCTGGAACTGGACAGCCGGGAGAACGCGGTCGAACTCGGCTCGGCCCGCGCGGACGACGCGAAGGAACTGGACCGCCTGCCCGGCGCCCCGGTCCTCGTCGTCACCACCCGCTATCTCGCCGGCGGCCGCACCGCTGCCATCTCCGTGGCCACCTACCGTGCGGACACCTGCCGGCTGACCTTCGGGGACTCGGGCGCGGTGGAGATCCACGAGGGCCCGGAGCGCCAGGCCTCCTGAGGACACGTCAGCGATACGGCTGCGCCCCGGAAGCGAGATCCGGGGCGCAGCCGTCCGTCATCGCCGCGCCGTGACCGTCCCCTCGACCGCGAACAGCTGCTCCTCCACATGGTCGAGGGCGAGCCGCAGCGCACCCGTCGCCACGGCCGCCTCACCGAGGAGCGACAGGGCCACCTTCGGCGGACGCAGGCAGTAGCGGGCCAACTCCCGCCGCAGCGGCTCCAGTACGCCGTCCAGGCCGGCCGCCCAACCGCCGATCACGACGAGTTCCGGGTCCAGCGCCAGGACGAGCGCCGCCACGTCGTGGACGAGCCGCTGGATGAAGCGGTCCACGGCCGCCCGGGCCCGCTGGTCGCCCTCACGGGCCTGTGCGAAGACCTCGGCGACCGCCTGCTCGTCGAGCGGGTGCAGGGGCTCGTCCGTGGTGGACAGCAGCGTCTCCGGGGTGACCTCACGGCCCAGCAGATGCAGCGCGCCGATCTCCCCGGCCGCCCCGCCGTACCCCCGGTGCAGCCGCCCGCCGATCAGCGAACCGGCCCCCGGGCTCAGCCCGGCGAGCACGAACACCATGTCGTCGGACTCGGTGGCGGCGCCCTTCCAGTGCTCGGCGACCGCGGCCGCGTTGGCGTCGTTCTCGACCAGCACCGGGCACTTGAATGAACGGCTGAGGCGCTCGCCGAGCCGCAGCCCCGTCCACTCCGGCAGCGCCGCGCACAGCCGTATCGTGCCGTCCGCCTCCACGATGCCCGGCGAGGCGACCCCCACGGCCCACAGGGAGTCGCGCGCGACCCCGGCCCGGCGCAGCAATTCGGCCACCGCGGTGCGCAGCCGCTCCAGCCGCTCGTCGGCGGAGGCGGTCTCGTCGACGTCCTTGGCGACGGCGCCGAGCACCCGGCCGTCGAGGTCCGACAGGAGCGCGGCGACCCGGTGCGGGCCGATGTCCAGGCCCAGCAGATGGCCGGTCTCGGCCCGGAACCTGAACCGCCGCGCGGGCCGCCCCTGGCGCCGGGCGACGCTCTCGTCGGCAGCCTTCTCGACCACCAGACCGGCCTCGATGAGACCTTCGACGACGCCCTCGACCGTGGGCCGGGACAGTCCGGTCACCCGGGTGATCTCGGTGAGCGTCGCGCAGTCGGTGGCGCGCAGCGCGTGCAGCACCACCGCGGAATTGATCCTTCGCAGCAGCGAGGGATCCCCGCCGGTCAGCCGCCCCACCGTCCGTCCTCCCAGCTCGTGCGCGTGTTGGCCGGATCGTACCGGGCGTTCCGCCGGGTTGGGCCGTGATGGGTCGGTTTTTGTCCCCGGGCTTGTCGAGGCTGGTCGCGCCCACATGGCGGAGCCGCAAACCGATACAGTCCCGCGCGCCCTTCGGAGCGCGTTGATCAGCCCGGAGTGATGAAGGCCGACTCGTATGCGGCGATCACGGCCTGCGTGCGGTCGCGTGCTCCCAGCTTGGCCAGTACGGCGCTCACGTGGGACTTCACCGTCTCCGTGCCCACCACCAGCCGTGTGGCGATCTCCGCGTTCGACAGGCCCCGTGCCATCAGCCGCAGCACCTCGGCCTCCCGCTCGGTCAGCCGGGCGCGCTCCAGCCGGTCCCGGGCCGTGCGGTTGCCGGCCGTCTCGGCGCCGTACTCCGCCGCCAGTCGCCGCACCGACGCCGGGAAGAGCAGCGACTCACCCTCCGCGACCAGTCGCACCGCGTGCACGATCTCGGCGGGCCGGGCCCGCTTCAGCAGGAACCCGTCGGCTCCGGCCCGCAGCGCCTCGTACACGTATTCGTCGTTCTCGAACGTCGTCACCACGAGGATCTTCGGCGGCTCCGCGACCGTTCGCAGCACCGCGCGCGTGGCCTCGATGCCGTCCAGCAGGGGCATCCGTACGTCCATGGCGACCACGTCGGGCCGCAGCTGCCGTACGAGGGGGATCACCGCCGCCCCGTCGGCCGCCTCGCCGACCACCTCGATGTCGGGCTGTGTCTCGAGGACGGCCCGCAGACCTGCGCGTACGAGGGGTTCGTCGTCGACGAGGAGAACGGTGACCGGCATCCGGTCAGCCTAGATCAGCCCACCGGCAACTCGACATGCACCTGCCAGTCGCCCTGGTCCGGACCGGTGCGGGCGCTCCCGCCGAGCAGGGCGGCACGCTCGCGTATGCCCCGCAGGCCGCTGCCCCGGCCGGGCCCCGGTATGTCGGCGGCCAGCGGATTGCGGACCTTCAGAACGAGCGCCTCCCGCGTGACCCCGACGCGGACCCGGACCGGGACGGCCCCCGCGTGCCGCAGCACGTTGGTGAGCGACTCCTGGAGGATGCGGTAGCCCTCGCGCGACACCGGTCCCGGCACGGTGTCCAACGGTCCCGTGAACTCCGCGTCCACCTTCGCGCCGGACGCGCGGGCGGACTCCAGCAGGCGGTCGGCGTCCGCCAGCGTGGGGCGGGCGGACGCCGGTCGCTCGGACTCGCGCAGGATCCCCAGGACCCGCTCCAGGTCCTCCAGCGCGGCCCGGCCGGTCTCCTCGATCGCGTCCAGGGCACGGTCGGTGAAGGCGGGGTCGCCGGCCGCGCGGGCGGCGCCGGCCTGGACGACGGCCACCGTCAGGGCATGGCCTATCGAGTCGTGCAGTTCGCGCGCGATGCGCGTCCGCTCCAGGAGTTGCTCGGTGCGCTCCTCCAGGGCGGCGAGGCGCTCGGTGGGGGAGGGGCCCAGCAGCCGGAGGGCGATCGCCGTCACGAGTCGTCCCGAGCCGACGACGGTGAGCGCCAGCGCGGCGAGGGAGAGGGGCGCGAGCAGGATGTGCCACCACCGGTGGCCGTCGAGAAGGACCAGCACCCCCTCGTCGACGTCCCGGCCGAACGCCGACGCCACCAGGTCCACCGAGCTGATCAGCAGCTGCACGGTGACCATCGCCGTCGCATAGCCGAGCAGCAGCCGCGTCTCCAGCCAGACGACGAGCCGGCCCAGGTCGGCCCAGGAGACGGACGGCGCCACGACGATGTCCATGCTCTCGCTGTCGTGCCGATGCCCCGTCAGCAGCAGCCGGGCCTGGAGCCCCTCCACGGTGCGCATCGCGGGCACCAGCCCGACGGGGGCGAGCGCCAGGGCCGCGACCGGCCAGGTCCACCACGCCTCCTGGATGAACAGCCACATGGCCGGCCACACGGTGGCGATGAACAGATGCAGCAACCGTGTGTACGTCACCGCCCGGCCCAGCGGGCGCAGCAAACGGACCATTCCGCCATCGTGCCAGCCACCACTGACAGTGAACCTCCCCCGCACGGGGGAGACGATCTCCACGCGCGGGGGAGGCCCCGACCGCACCTCGGACGCCAGGCTGCTGCCATGACCAGCATCGAAGTCCAAGCCCTCACCAAGGAGTTCGGCACCCGACGCGCCGTGGACGACGTCACCTTCCGTGTCCTCCCCGGCCGCGTGACGGGCTTCCTCGGCCCCAACGGCGCCGGGAAGTCCACCACCATGCGGCTCGTCCTCGGCCTCGACCGCCCGACCTCCGGGACCGCCACGATCGGCGGCCGCGTCTACGGCACCCTCGCCGAACCCCTGCGCCATGTGGGCGCGTTGCTCGACGCCCAGGCCGCGCACGGCTCCCGCACCGGCCGCGACCATCTGCGCACCCTTGCGGCGAGCAACCGCATCCCCGACCGCCGGGTCGACGAGGTGCTGGCGGAGACCGGCCTGGACTCCGTGGCGCGGCGCCGGGTGAAGACGTACTCCCTGGGCATGCGACAGCGGCTCGGCATCGCGGCCGCACTCCTCGGCGACCCCCAGGTGGTCATGCTCGACGAGCCCTCGAACGGACTCGACCCCGAAGGCATCATCTGGATCCGCGAGTTGCTGCGCCGGCTGGCCCAGGAGGGCCGCACGGTCCTGGTCTCCAGCCATCTCATGAACGAGACCGCGTCCTTCGCCGACCACCTCGTCGTGCTGGGCCGGGGCCGCCTCCTCGCCGACACACCGATGCGCGGGTTCATCCACGCACGCGTGCAGCCCAGAGTCCGTGTCCGCACGACCGACCCCGCCGCCCTGAAGGACGCTCTGGCCCGGCACGGTCACGACGCCGTGGAACACCCGGACGGGCACTGGACCGTGCCGCACGCACGCGTGGACGAGATCGGCGTCCTGGCATCCGCCGCGGGAGTGCCCCTCCTGGAACTGACCGCCGAAGAGGGCACCTTGGAGCAGGCCTATCTTGACCTCACCTCCGCCGAGACCGAGTTCAGCGCACAACCGCAGGAGGCCTGACATGTCGTCGTTCGCCCCCGTCCTCCACTCCGAGTGGCTCAAGGTCCGTACCCTGCGCTCGCTCCTCGGCACACTGCTCGCCCTGTTCGCCGTGACCACCGCGTTCTCCGCGATCGCCGGGGTCTCCGACACCTCCGACCCCGAGTCCGACCCGCTGTTCACGGCCCTGTCCGGAGTCGCGCCCGGACAGATCGCGGCCATCTCCTTCGGCGCGATGGCCGTGTCCTCGGAGTTCCACGGGGGCGGACTGCGGCTGTCACTGGCGGCGGTGCCCCGGCGCGGGCGGTGGTTCGCGGCCAAGCTGCTCGCCGTCGCCGTACCGACGCTGGCCGTCGGCCTGGTCACCGCGCTCACCGCACTCGTCGTGGCCCGCGCCGGACTCGGAGACGCGGCGAGCGGCCTCTCCACCGGTCAGCAGATCCGCGGAGTCGTCGGCTGCGCGGCCTACCTCACGCTGATGGCGTTGTTCGCCGCGGGGATCGCCGCCCTGTTGCGCAGCGGCGTGGGCGCGCTCTCCCTGATCGTCCCGCTGGTCCTGGTCGTCTCGTTCGTCATCGGGGACGCGGCCGGAGCGGGCGTCGCCGACTTCCTGCCCGACCGGGCGGGCCAGGCCGTCCTGTACGAGACCCCCGACCGAACTCTCGGGCCGTGGACGGGACTCGGGGTGACCGCGCTGTGGGCGACGGCGGCCGTCGCGGCGGGAGCCTGGAGTGTACGGCGTCGGGACGCCTGACCCTGCGAGTCCCCTGACGGCCCGCCAAATGTCAGTCCCGCCCGCTTTACTGGATCACATGGACAGTGCGAAGTACCTCGCCGCGATCGATTCGCTGTGCGCCCGCGACCTGACCGCGGCGGACGGCGAGTCGGACGCGTACCGGTCTGGACCCGGTTACCGCATCGAGTCGTTAGAGACGAGCCACGGGACCCGGACCGGCGACGTCTCGCGGCGCATGGCGACCGTGCAGGACTTCTACGCCCTCAAGAGCCACATAGCGCAGGAACTGGACGACCGCTGGGGCAGGCAGCAGCCGCTCTGGGGCATGGGCACGCTCCAGGTGCGCCTCGGACGGGGCGAGGACATACCCGAGCCCTGGGCCCTGACCAGCGTCCTGATGGACGATCTGGAGCTGTGGCAGCCGCCGGGCTCGGACCGCTGGATCGCCGTCGGCGTGGGCTACCGCGACGAGGGCGACGAGGTCCACGTCCTCGCCGTGGCCTCGGACATCGACCCGGTGTGACCCGCCGGGGGTGCCACCGCCCGGATGCCGTCGGCGTAGGAGCCGGGCGTCCGGCAGTCCACCGTCCGGCAGTCCACCGCCCGGCAGCCCACCATCCGCCAGTCCACCGCCCGGCAGTCCGCCGCTCGTCAGTCCGACCCTGGGAGACCGCGTGGCAGTCCGCCTAGGAATCCGCCGCCACCCGCAGCCGGGCGAACTCCTCCGCCATCGTCGCCGCCGTCCAGTGCGCGTTGAGACCGCTCGGATTGGGCAGCACCCACACGCGTGTGTCCCCGATCATCCGCCCCTGCGGGCCCACCTGCGCCTTGCGGTCCTCGAAGGCCGCGCGATAGGCGGTGACCCCGACCACGGCGAGCCAGCGCGGCTTGAGCCGGGTCACCTTCTCCGCCAGCAGCCGCCCGCCCTCGCGGTACTCCTCCGCGCTCAGCTCGTCCGCCCGCGCGCTCGCCCGGGCCACGACATTGGTGATGCCGAGGCCGTACGACAGCAACTCCTCCTGCTCCGACGGCTTCATGAGCCTCGGTGCGAAGCCGGACAGGTGCAGCACCGGCCAGAACCGATTGCCGGGGCGGGCGAAGTGATGGCCCGTCGCGGCCGTCATCAGGCCGGGGTTGATACCGCAGAACAGCACATGGAGACCGTCCGCGACGACGTCCGGTACGAGACGGTCGCGGGCGGCCTCCAACTCCTCAGGAGTGAAGCGCGTCATTTCTTGAGGTGAGTCATTTCGTGAGGCGGGTCGTCATGAGGCGGGTCGTCATGAGACGGGTCAGAGGATCGCCCCGGGCGTGTACCCCGCGGCCACAGGATGCCGCTTGACGATCTCCTCGATCCGGCCGACGACGACGGCGACCTGGTCGGCCGCGGCGCCCGTGAACGACAGCTTGTCGGCCATCAGCTCGTCCAGCTGCGCGCGGTCGAGCGGGATGCGCTCGTCGGCGGCCAGCTTGTCGAGGAGTTCGTTGCGCTCGGCACCCTGCTCGCGCATCGCGAGCGCGGAGGCGACGGCGTGCTCCTTGATCGCCTCGTGCGCGACCTCACGGCCCACGCCCGCGCGCACCGCGCCCATCAGCACCTTGGTGGTGGCGAGGAACGGCAGGTAGCGGTCCAGCTCGCGGGCCACGACCGCCGGGAAGGCACCGAACTCGTCGAGGACCGTCAGGAAGGTCTCCAGAAGGCCGTCGAGCGCGAAGAACGCGTCGGGGAGGGCCACCCGGCGGACCACGGAGCAGGACACGTCGCCCTCGTTCCACTGGTCGCCCGCCAGCTCGCCCGTCATCGAGGCGTAGCCGCGCAGGATGACCATGAGGCCGTTGACGCGCTCGCAGGACCGCGTGTTCATTTTGTGCGGCATCGCGGAGGAGCCGACCTGGCCCGGCTTGAAGCCCTCGGTGACCAGTTCGTGCCCGGCCATCAGCCGGATCGTCTTCGCCAGCGAGGACGGGGCCGCGGCCAGCTGCACCAGCGCGGTGACGACCTCGTAGTCCAGCGAGCGCGGGTACACCTGGCCGACCGAGGTGAACGCCTGAGAGAAGCCCAGGTGGCCGGCGATCCGGTCCTCCAGCTCCGCCAGCTTCGAGGCGTCGCCGCCGAGCAGGTCCAGCATGTCCTGCGCGGTGCCGACCGGGCCCTTGATGCCGCGCAGCGGGTAGCGGGCGAGGAGTTCCTCGACGCGGCCGTACGCCACGAGCAGTTCGTCCGCCGCCGTCGCGAAGCGCTTGCCGAGGGTGGTGGCCTGAGCGGCCACGTTGTGGGAGCGGCCGGCCATGACCAGCTCGGCGTACTCGCCCGACAGCTTGCCGAGGCGGGCCAGGACGGCCACCGCGCGGTCCCGGATCAGCTCCAGGGAGAGGCGGATCTGGAGCTGCTCGACGTTCTCCGTCAGGTCGCGGGAGGTCATGCCCTTGTGGACCTGCTCATGCCCGGCGAGGTCATTGAACTCCTCGATCCGGGCTTTCACGTCGTGCCGCGTGACCTTCTCGCGCTCCGCGATGGAGGGCAGGTCGACGGTGTCCAGGACCCGCTCGTAGTCGGCGAGGGCCTGCTCGGGCACCTCGATGCCGAGGTCCTTCTGGGCCCGCAGCACGGCGAGCCAGAGCCGGCGCTCGAGCTTCACCTTCTGTTCGGGGGACCAGAGGGTGGCGAGCTCGGTGGAGGCGTAGCGGCCGGCGAGGACGTTCGGGATGCGGGGCTTGGCGGGAGTCACGTGTGCAGATTCTACTGGCGAATCGTGCAGGCCAGGGTCGCGGGGGTGTTGGTGGGAACCTACGAACCGGCGTCGCTCCCTGCCTGTGCCGCTCCCACTGGACGCGGGTGCTACTCCACCGGCCGCTCGTACGGCAGCAACTCCGGCCGCTTCGCCGGCATCCCGTCCCCCGACGACCGCCCCGTCAGCCGCCGTCCGATCCACGGCAGCAGATGCTGTCGGGCGAACCGGGCGTCGGCGATGCGGCGGGCCACCCACTTCGGCGGGACCGTCGCCGGGGCCGGGGTGCGCCACTCCGTGTCCTCGGGGTCGTAGCCCAGCACCTGCCAGACGGCCTCGGCGACCCGGCGGTGGCCCTCGGCCGTCAGATGCAGCCGGTCGACGTCCCACAGGCGCGGGTCGCTCAGGGAGGGTGCCCCGTAGAGGTCGACCACCAGGGCGCCGTGCCGCGAAGCCAGCTCCTCGACGACCTCGAAGAGCTCCTCCATGCGGGGGCGGAAGCGCTCCAGGACCGGGCCCTGGCGGCCGGGGCTGCGCATCAGGACCAGTTGCTTGCAGGACGGGGTCAGACGCTCCACCGCCTCCGTCAGGAGGTCCCGGACCCGCATCATGTCGCACTTGGGCCGCAGGGTGTCGTTGAGCCCGCCCACCAGCGTGATCACGTCGGGCTGCATCGCCGCCGCCACGTCGACCTGCTCGTCGACGATCTGCTTGATCAGCTTGCCGCGCACCGCGAGGTTGGCGTACCGGAAACCGGGGGTGACGGCGGCCATCCGGCCGGCGAGGAGGTCGGCCCAGCCCCGGTAGGAGCCGTCCGGCAGCAGGTCCGACATGCCCTCGGTGAAGGAGTCGCCGACCGCGACCAGGCTGGTGTGTGTGGGATTCGTCTGCATGGCGGAAGAAATGGTAACCGCTGGACATACCCGTCGGTCGGTCGCCCTTGAAGCGGTCACGAAGCGCTACGGCTCCCGACATCCACCGAGGCGTCCACCAAGGGCGTCCACCGAGGCGCCCACCGAGGGCGTCCACCAAGCGCGTGCACCAAAGGCGTCCATCAAGCGCGTCCTCCTGAGCCGTCCCCCTACGTCTACGTCCGCCGCCCGAACAGCTCCCGCAGCACGTCCTCCATCGTCACCAGCCCCGCCAGCCGCCCGTCCGCGCCCAGCACCGCCGCCAGATGCGTCCGGCTGCCCCGCATGGCCGTCAGGACGTCGTCCAGGGGTGTGCTCTCCCGGACCTGGGCGATCGGCCGCATGTCCCGCACCGCGAACCGGAGATCCCGCGGCGAGGCGTCCAGCGCGTCCTTGACGTGCAGATAGCCGACGATCCTGCGCCCCTCGTCCACCACCGGGAAGCGCGAGAACCCGGACTCGGTCGAGAGCCGCTCCAGCTGTTCCGGCGTGACGCCCACGCGCGCGTAGACGATCTGTTCCAGCGGTAGCACCACGTCCCGCACCGGGCGCCGCCCCAGCTCCAGCGCGTCGTGCAGCCGTTCCCGCGCGCGTTCGTCGATGAGCCCCGCCTCGCCCGAGTCCCGTACGATCCGGGCCAGCTCGGCGTCGGAGAAGGTTGCCGTGACCTCGTCCTTCGTCTCCACGCGCAGCAGCTTCAGCAGGGCGTTCGCGAAGGCGTTGATCGCGAAGATCACCGGGCGCAGTCCCCGCGCGAGGGTCACCAGCGGCGGTCCCAGCAGCAGGGCGCTGCGCACGGGTTCGGCCAGCGCGATGTTCTTCGGGACCATCTCGCCGAGCAGCATGTGCAGATAGGTCGCCAGGGTCAGCGCGATCACGAAGGACACCGCGTGCCCCGCGCCCTTCGGCACGCCCAGCGCCTCGAACACCGGCTCCAGCAGATGCGCGATGGCGGGCTCCGCGACCACACCCAGGACCAGCGTGCACAGCGTGATCCCGAGCTGCGCGGCCGCCATCAGCGCGGACACGTGCTCCAGACCCCACAGCACGCTCTTGGCGCGCCGGTCGCCCTGCGCGCCTGCTTCCACGTACTGCTCGATCTGGCTGCGCCGCACCGAGATCAGCGCGAACTCGGCGCCCACGAAGAACGCGTTGACGACGAGGGTCGCCAGACCGATCAGCAACTGGACGACGGTCATGACCCGGCCCCCTCCGCGGCAGCGGCAGCCGAACGGGCAACGCTCATGACACGCCCTCCTCGCCCGATCCGTCCTCTCCCGAGCCCTCCTCCGACGGCGCGTGCAACAGCACCCGCGCCGCCCTGCGCCCCTGCGCGTCCTCCACGTCGAGCCGCCACCCCACGACCTCCACCGAGTCACCCACCGCGGGAATCCGGCCCAGCTCCGTCGCGACCAGCCCGGCCAGCGTCTCGTACGGCCCCTCGGGCGGTCGTAGCCCCACGCGCGCGAGCTGGTCCATGCGGGCCGACCCGTCGGCCCGGAAGAGCCCTCTGCCCTGGTCGTCGGTGCCCGCGGGGGCCAGGTCGGGCGTCTCGTGCGGGTCGTGCTCGTCCCGTACCTCGCCGACGACCTCCTCGACGATGTCCTCCAGCGTGGCCACGCCCGCCGTGCCGCCGTATTCGTCGATGACGACCGCCATGGTCCGCTTGCCGGACAGCCGGTCCAGGAGCCGGTCCACGGTGAGTGACTCGGGCACCAGGAGCGGTTCGCGCAGCAGTTCGGCGATCGAGGCCCGGGGGCGGCGGTCGGCCGGTACGGCCAGGACGTCCTTGATGTGCGCGATGCCGACCACCGAGTCGAGGCTGCCGCGGTAGACCGGGAAGCGGGACAGGCCGGTCGCGCGTGTGGCGTTCGCGACGTCCTCGCAGGTCGCCTGCACGTCGAGGGCGACCACCTGGATCCGCGGGGTCATCACGTTCTCCGCGGTCAGGTCGGCGAGGTTGAGCGTCCGTACGAACAGCTCGGCGGTGTCGGCCTCCAGAGCGCCCTCGCGCGCGGAGTGCCGGGCGAGGGCGGCCAGCTCCTGCGGCCCGCGCGCGGAGGCCAGTTCCTCGGCGGGCTCCAGGCCGAAGAGGCGGACCACCCGGTTGGCGGTGTTGTTGAGGTGCGTGATGAAGGGGCGGAAGGACGCGCTGAACCAGCTCTGCGCGGTCCCCACCCGCTTGGCCACCGCCAGCGGCGAGGAGATCGCCCAGTTCTTCGGCACCAGCTCGCCGACCACCATGAGGAAGACCGTGGACAGCGCGGTGCCGAGCACCAGGGCCAGCGACTTCGACGTGGACCGCGGGATCCCCAGCGACTCCAGGGGGCCCGCGATCAGCGCGGCGATCGAGGGTTCGGAGAGCATGCCGACGACCAGGTTGGTGACGGTGATCCCGAGCTGCGCCCCGGACAGCTGGAACGTCAGATTCCGTACGGCCTTCAGGGCGCCGGACGCACCCCGCTCACCGCGCTCCACCGCGCGCTCCAGCCGGCCGCGCTCGACGGTGGTCAGCGAGAACTCCGCCGCCACGAAGGCACCGCAGGCCAGCGAGAGCAGGATCGCCACCAGCAGGAGGAGCACTTCGGTCATCGGGTCACCTCCGTCCCATGATCGGCCAGAGCCCCGAGGACCGCCTGTCCTGAGCCGACGGCTTGTCCTGGGCCGACCGCCTGTCCTGAGCCGACCGCCTGTTCCGAGCCGACGGCTTGGCCCGAGCTGACCGCCTGTCCTCGGGCGACAGCCCGTCCTGAGCCGGCCAGCTCTCCTCGGGCGATCCCACGGCCGCCCGCTCGCCCTACTCGGCGAGGGGCTTGACCCACCGCCGCCACTTCTCCTCCGGCGCATACCCCGCCGCGCGCCACGCGTGCTGGGCCGTTTCGTTGCGCACCAGCACCATCGCGTCCCCGCGCCGCCCGCCCAGCCGTATGAAGCGCTCCTCCGCGGCGGTGAGCAGCGCCGACCCGATGCCGCGCCGCCGGCGCTCCGGGTGCACCGCGAGCCGGTACAGATGGCAGCGCCAGCCGTCGAAGCCGGCGATCACCGTGCCGACCAGCTCGCCGTCGAGCTCGGCCAGGATCAGCGCCTCGGGGTCCCGGGTGACCAGCCGCTCCACGCCGTCCCGGTCGTCGCTGATGCTGGTCCCCTCGGCGGACCGCTTCCAGAAGGCCAGCACGGTGTCGAGGTCGTCGGGCGTCGCGGCCCGGATCCGCAGGTCAGTCATACGGCGATCCCATCACGCGCGCGTGACCCGTGCCCGGCGTTCCGCAGTGCGGACGGTCACCGGCCGCGCAGCTCCGCCAGGACCGGTGCGAACGCCTCCATGGACGCCTCCAGCACCGTCAGGTACGAGAAGCCGTACCGCTCGCGCTGGGCCAGCACCTGCGTGACGAGTTCCGGCACCGTGCCGATCAGCATGATGGGCAGGTCCAGCGCCTCCTGGAGGGTCAGGTCCGGCAGCCGGTGCAGGAAGGGCGTGGCGACCGCCTCGCGGTCGTCGGTGACGACCACCGTCTGGATGAGCAGGTTCAGCTCGGCCGGTTCCTTGCGGCCCTCGGCCAGCCGCAGGTAGTGCGCGACCCGCTCGTCGAGCTGCTCCGCGGTGACCGGCGTCAGCTTGCCGGTCGTGCTGCCCGGCACCAGGGTGGCCCCGGTGAAGGCCGCGATGTCGGCGTGCTCGGCGGTCAGCCGGAGCATCCGGTTGCCGATGCCGCCGATCAGCAGGGGCACCCGCGGCCGCTGCACCGGCTGCGGGACATGGTCCTCGGAGGCCAGCAGCCGCCCCAACTCCTCGACCGTGCGCCGAAGATGGCCGACCCGTTCGCCCGGCGAGCCGAAGGGCAGTCCGGCGTCGTCGTGCTCGGACCTCACATAGCCCGTGCCCAGGCCGAGTTCGAGGCGTCCGCCGGTGAGCGTGTCCACGGTGGCCACCTCGCGGGCGAGCAACGCCGGGTTCCAGAAACCCGCGTTGAGGACGAACGTCCCGAGGCGCGGGCGTTCGGTGACCTCCGCCGCCGCTACCAGTGCCGGGAAGGGCGCGACCTTGCCGAGATGGTCGGGGACCAGGATCACGTCGTAACCGAGTTCCTCGGCCCGACGGCATTTGGCGCGCCATTCCTCCCCGGTGGAGGCGGCGGTCAGGTTGACGGCGAAGCGAAACGGGCGTGGCATGAACTCTCCTCGGCAACAGGCGACTTGGGCTGTCCGACCCGGTTGTCGGGTCGTCCGTCCCGGTTGTGGGGCTGTCGGTCCCGGCTGTTGGGCTGTCGGCCCCAGTTGTCTGCCTCAGTTATCTGCCCCGGTTGCCCGCCCCGCGACCGCCTCACTCGTGCGCGATCGCCGCCAGTACGTTCATGCGCGAGGCGCGCAGCGCCGGCAGCAGTGCCGCCACGATGCCCACCACCGCCGAGCCGACGACGACCGCGACGATCGTCGTCCAGGGGATGGCCAGCGCGTTCATGCCCTGCAACGCCAGCACCCGTTGGGTGCACACGCCCCACACCAGCCCCAGTGCGAGCCCGAGGACCGCGCCGAACACCGCGATCACCACCGACTCCAGCCGTATCATCCGCCGCAGTTGACGCCGGGCGAGCCCGATGGCGCGCAGCAGCCCGATCTCCCGGGTGCGCTCCACGACCGACAGGGCAAGGGTGTTGACGACCCCCAGCACCGCGATGACGATCGCGAGCCCGAGCAGCGCGTACACCAGGTAGAGCAGGACGGCGATCTGGTCGTGGACCAGGTCCTTGTAGTCGGCGAGATCGCGCACCTGGACCTGCGGATACGGGTCGAGGGCCTGCTCCAGCGCCGCGCGCAGGGCGTCCGGGCTCGTGCCGGACGCGGTGTTCACGTACAGCACGGAGTCCTGACCGCCGGGCGCGAACCGCTCCAGCGTGGAAAGGCCGAAGTAGATCCCGCCCTGCGTGCCGAACCCGTCCGCCGAGTCCTGGTCGGTGAGGGCGCCCACGGTCAGCTCGGTGCGGCGCCCGCCCTGGAACTCGACGGGGATCGTGCCGCCGACCCTCACGTCGTGGTCGCGGGCGAAGTCCAGGTCCATGGCCAGCCGCCCGGACGTCAGCGCCGCCGCTGTGTCTCCCTGCGCGTAGGCGATGTGCGCGACCTCGTCCAGCCGCGGGTCGTACCCCGCCGCCGTCGTCTCGACCCGGTCGCCGTCCGGCAGCCGTACGGCGACGGGCGCGAACCTCGACCGTACGACGGTCCCGGCGCCCTCGGTCCCGCGGACCGCGTCCGTGATCTCCTGCGGGAACGGCATGAAGTTGGCGTTCTGCACGACGAAGTCGGCGCCCAGCGTCTTGTCGATCTGCTCGTCGAACGACTTGGACATGGACGCGCTCGCCACCGACATCCCGCCGACCAGGGCGAGTCCGACCATGAGCGCGGCCGCGGTGGCGCCGGTGCGGCGGGGGTTGCGCAGGGCGTTGCGCTGGCTCATCCGCCCGATCGAGCCGAAGAGGGCGGGGAAGGCGCCGCCCAGCACCCGGATCACCGGCCGCACCAGCAGCGGGCCCGCGATCACGGTCGCGAGGAGGGTCAGTACGACCCCGAGGCCCAGCAGCGAGGCCGCCGACGCCGTTCGCGAGGCCACCGTGCATCCGGCGAGCGCGGCCACGCCCGCCGCCCCGACCAGGCCGCCCACGATCGCCCGTACCTTGAGCGGCCGTCCGATCCCGGCGATCTCGGCGTCCGCGAGGGCCGCCATCGGGGAGACGCCCGCCGCCCGCCTGGCCGGGAGATAGGCCGCGACGAAGGTGACGCCCACGCCGACGACGTACGCCGCGACGGGCGTACCCCAACCGACCACCATCTCACCGGTGTTGATGTTCATGCCGATGGCGTTCATCAGCGCGATGAGCCCGACCGCGAGGCCGATGCCGGTGCCGAGCCCGACCGTGGAGGCGACCAGGCCGAGCAGGGTCGCCTCGGTGAGCACCGAACGGCGGACCTGGCGGCGGTCGGCGCCGAGAGCGCGCAACAGGCCCAGTTCGCGGGTGCGTTGGGCGATCAGCATCGAGAAGGTGTTGACGATCAGGAAGACCCCGACCAGGACGGCGATGCCCGCGAAACCGAGCATGACGTACTTGATCACGTCGAGGAATCCGCCGAGTTGATCGACGTCCGACTTCGCCTGCTCGTCGGCGGTCCGGTACTCGTAGGTGCCCGTGCCGAGCGCGGCGGCCACCCGCTCCTTGAGCTGGTCGTTGCTGACGCCCTCGGCGGCGTCGACGGAGATGCTGGTGGCGGCCCGCGGGGAGCCGAGCAGCTTGGTCTGTGCCGTCGGCGGGTCGAGGAACAGCAGGGTGGCGCCGGGGTTGGTGGTGGTGAAGGTGACGATGCCGACGATCCGCACCTTGAACGAACCCGGCCCGGCGATCACCGTGAGCGGGTCGCCGATCCGCAGGTCCTTGCGGTCGGCGGTCTCCGAGTCGAGCAGGGCCTCGTTCGCGCCGTGCGGGGCGTGGCCGGAGGTGAGCTTCACGGGACTGCGCGAGGTGGGGTTCCAGTCGGTGCCGATGGTGGGGGCGCCGGTGGTCGGGCCCACGGACTCGTTCTCGGAGTCGGCGACGGTGATGCCGTCGTCCTCGGCGTCGAAGCGCGCGGCGGCGACCCCGTCGACCCGGGCCACCCGGTCCGCGAGCGCGGCCGGCAGGGTGGCCGTCGTACCGGAGGGGATGGCCTCGCTCAGGTCCTCCTTGGGGCTGACGGTGAGGTCGGGCGCGGTGGAGGCGAAGAGCCGGTCGAAGGTGCGGCTGAGGGTGTCGGAGAAGATCAGGCTGCCCGAGACGAAGGCGACGGACAGGACCACGGCCAGCGCGGAGAGCAGCAGCCGCCCCTTGTGGGCGAGGAAACTGCGGAGCGTCGCCTTCAGCACGGGGTCATCCTTCGTCGGGACCGGCGTCGAACTGGCCGCGGATCACGTCGAATCGCTTCATCCGCTCCAGCACCGCCTCCGCCGTGGGCCGCTCCATCTCGTCCACGATCCGCCCGTCCCCGAGGAAGAGCACCAGGTCGGAGTGGGCGGCGGCGCCCGGGTCGTGGGTGACCATGACGACGGTCTGCCCGAGCTGGTCGACGGCCTCGCGCAGAAAGCCGAGCACTTCGAGGCCCGCGCGCGAGTCGAGGTTGCCGGTCGGTTCGTCGGCGAAGATCAGCTCGGGGCGGGAGGCCAGCGCACGCGCACAGGCGACCCGCTGCTGCTGACCGCCGGACAGCTGGGAGGGCCGGTGCTTGAGCCGGTCCCGCAGCCCCAGTGTGTCGATGACCTGGTCCAGCCACTTCTCGTCGGGCTTCTTGCCCGCGATGTCCATGGGCAGGGTGATGTTCTCGGCCGCGTTCAGCGTCGGAATCAGGTTGAACGACTGGAACATGAAGCCGATCCGGTCCCTGCGCAGCCGCGTCAGCTCGCGCTCCTTCAGCCCTGTGATCTCGGTGTCGCCGAGCCACACCTGCCCCGCCGAGACCGAGTCGAGCCCGGCCAGACAGTGCATCATCGTGGACTTCCCCGAGCCGGACGGCCCCATGATCGCGGTGAAGCGGCCGCGGGCGATGGCCACGTCCACCGAGTCCAGGGCGAGCACGGCCGTCTCGCCCGAGCCGTACGCCTTGGTCAGACCGCGGGCGCGGGCCGCGATCCGGTCGGCCGAAGCGGTGCCTGGGGCGTCCTCCGCAGCAGTTGCCATGAGGCCGAGGGTAATGTGATCCGGCCCACACTCGATATCCCTCTTGCGGTCGAGGCGGTCTCCACCCCAGGTTGGGCCCCTGATGCTCGTGTAAGGGGCACCTGACGGCCCCCACCCCGGCGGGGCCGGGCCCGAAACCCCCTCTTGCTGGTGCTAGCACTTCCGCGCTAGCTTCGAGGTATGGCGAAGACCCAGTTGAACGTGCGGGTGGACGAGGGCACCGCCCGTGCCGCCCGTGAACGTGCCCTCGCCCGAGGCGTCAGCGTCAACCGCTACATCGAGGAACTGGTCATGAAAGACACCGGAGAGGCCGGCCAGGCCTTCGTCGAGGCCGCGGCCGACTTCATGAAGCAGTACGAATCCGTCTTCACGGAGGAGTTCGGCAAGGAGAGCAAGGAACACGAGGGTCGTTGAGCGATCTGCACATCGATCTCGCCTGGCTCCTCATGCTCGCCGAGCAGAAGACCCCGGGCGATCCCCAGGTAACCGACTGGGGCGCCCTCGTCGCCGCCGTGGCACGGCACGAGGCCGAGATATTCGACATCCCCGTCTACGACGGCCCGCACCTGCGCGCCGCCGCACTGCTGCAACTCCTCATCCACGTCCCGGCGTTGGAGCGCACCAACGCGCTCTTCGCCTGCGCCGTCGGCTACGCCTACCTCGTCGCGAGCGGCCTCAGGGTTGTCACCTCGCCCGAACTCGTCCGCGACCTCGCCAAGGTGGCGAAGAAAGGCGACGCCTCGGTGCACGACATCGCGCGCGAGCTGAAGAAGTGGACGCTGTGATCAGCGGTCGTCGAGCGGCGGCCGCCAGGCGGTGCCCAGGACACAGAAGGACGTAGGCAGCGTCGGCCCCTTCTCCGGCATCAACACCCGCCGGTAGGGGCCGAGTTCGAGCCCGGCGTCCCGCAGCGCGGCGACCGGGTCCCGGCCCAGATGGCAGCCGCCGTTCAGCGGGGGCCACACCGTGCGGTCCAGGGCGCGCTGGGTGAACCGCATCGCCGGGCCGCCGCCGCTGCCGTGCTCGAAGAACCGCACGACCCCGCCGGGCCGCAGCACCCGGCGCGCCTCGCCGAGCGCCCGCGGCACATCGCGCACACTGCACAGCACCAGCGAGATCACCACGGCGTCGAAGGCCTCGCTCTTGACCGGCAGCGCCTCGGCGGCCCCCGGCGCCACGTCGACCGGCACCTCGGACCGCAGGGCGGACTCCACCGCCAACTGCCGCAGCCCGCGCTCCGGTTCGATGGCCACGACCTCGGAGACCGTGCCCGGATAGTGAGAGAAGTTCAGACCGTTGCCCGCGCCGATCTCGATCACCCGCCCGGACAGCCCGGCGAGCAGCCGCTCGCGCACCCCGGCCATGCCCATCCGGGTCTCGGCGGCGACACTGACCCGGGCGTAGTACCGGGCGAACAGCGGATGGTGGACGGGGTCCCGGGACACCTTGCCGGAACCGGCGGACCGCAGCGCCATGGCAGCCTCCCTCACAGGACGTGCCTCACTGCGATTGTCCCCCGAGGGACCCCGTCGCACCCCCGCTGCCGCCTACTGCACGAAGTCGCGCACCTGCTCGTAGACGCCGTAGTCGTTGTTCATGTCGGTGTGCGAGATGCACCCGACCTCGACATTGGTCGCACCGCTCAGGATCGCCGTGGTGTCCGGGGTCAGCGCGTCGTCGCAGTTGGACCAGTAGCTGGCGTACGCCACGCTGCCGGGGGTCTCGTCGCCGGAGTTGAGGGCCGTGAGGAATGAGCTGCCGGTGTACATCTCCGCGCACGAGGTGTACAGCCAGGAGCACCAAGAGGCGGTGGTCGTACCGTGGTTGACGCCCGCGGCCGAGACGAAGTCGTCCACGTACGACGTCCCGCCGAGGTTCTTCAGGTAGTAGCGGGCGCTCAGCGCACCCATCGAGTGGGTGACCAGGTCGACCTTCGAGGCGCCGGTCGCCTTGAGGACCCGCTGGACCTCGGTGGCCAGCTGCTGGGCGGTGGTCACGTTCGACTGGGACCAGCTGTACGACCAGGCGTCCAGCTCGGACGCGCTGTAGCCGTCCGCCTTGAAGTCGGCGATCCAGTCGTCCCAGCTGCTCGAATCGCTGCTCAGGCCGTGCACGAACACGATCGGGTTGTGGGTCGCCGCGTGAGCGGGGACCGCGGCGAAGGAGAGTGACAGAAGGAGAGAAGTGACCACGGCCGAGGCGGCCGCGGCGATGCGACGCCCGAAGCGCTGCATGATGCCTCCTGAAACGGGTGGGGTTGCCAGGAGTGTCAGCGCGGGTCTACGCGCGCCGCATCGGCGAAATCGCCGGTCTTTACGGGTCAATTAACTCGCCAGTAACGTGAGTGGTGTGGTGACTCCGGTGAACCCTCCGCATCAGACCCGCACTTCGCCACCGAGGCGCGTGATCTCGGCGCTTCCCGAGGGCGTCAGGGTGCGGCTGCTGCATTCCGTTTACGGCGATCCGCGCGCCGCCGCCGAACTCGTGACGCTGCTGACGGACCGCCAGTCGGCCGGTCTGGACCCGCTCCCCACCGAGCCCGTCGACCTAGCCCCCGGACTGCTGCGCGCGCTACGCGCGGAGATCCGGGCCCTGCCCGACGACACCCGCCTGCTCCTGCTGCTCGCGGCGGCCGACCAGTACCCGGTCGCCACCCACGCCTTCCACCGCGCCGTCACCGCCGCCCGCCTCGACACCCGCCCGCTGGAGACCGCCGAGTCGGCCGGCGTGGCGCACTCGGGGGCCGGAGGGGTCGTCTTCCGGGACGCCTGGACGAGGATCGCCGCCTACGAGTCCGGCTCCCCGGCCGACCGCCGTGACGTCCACCGGCTGCTGGCCCGCGTGCTGCACGGCGAGGGCGAGACCGCGCGTCGCTCCTGGCATCGCGGCGCGGGCGCGCTCGGGCCCAGCGGACGGCTCTCCGCGGAGCTGCGCGGCTCCGCGGACAAGGCCCGCCGCACCGGCCAACTCGCCCTGGCCCGGGGGCTGCTGGAGCGTGCCGCGGCGCTCTGTCCGGATCCGCCCGAGCGGTCCCGGCTGGTGACACGTGCCGCCTCCGACGCCTGGCAGGCGGGCGACGGCGACCGGGCCCGCCGCCTAGCGGCCGACGGCGCCGCCGACGACGCCCTCGCGGGCCTGTTCGCCCTGCGCGCGGGCAACGCCACCGAGTCCTTCGACGCGCTCCTGGGCGCGGCGGCACAACGCGCGAGACCCACGAGAGGGAACGATTCTCCAGAGGTGGACGAGACACCTGGTGACCATGAGGTGTCCTTCGACCCGGCGTCCCATCTCCTCGCCCGAGCCACCGAGGCCGCGATCTACACCGGCGACCTGCGCCGCTGCCGCGAGGCCGCCCGGGTCGCCGGACGACTCGGCATCACCGCGCCCGGCACGCTCGGCGGACTCGCTGCCGCCTTCGAGGGGCGGTACGAGGACGCGCGCGACCTCCTCCAGGCGGCGGCCGGACGCTGCGGCCCCGGCGGCGACCCCAGCCTCCTCGTGCACGCGGGCATCGCCGCCCTGATGCTCGGCGACCACACCCGCGCCGCCACCGCGACCCTCCGGGCCGTCGCCTCCGCGCACGCCCGGGGCACCACCGCCCTCGTGCCGCAGGCCATGGAGTTCCGCGCCTACGCCGACTTCTGGACCGGTCGCCCCCGGGCGGGCCAGACCGCCGCGACGGATGCCCTGCACCAGGCGTACGCCACCGGCCAGGACAACGGGGCCTGCCATCTCCAGGCCGCCCTCGCCATGTTCGCCGCGATCACGGGCGACGCCGACGTCTGGCGTGAACGCGCCGCCGCCGCACGCTCGTACGCCCTCGCCCGGGGTCTCGGTCTGCCCGCCGCGCTCGCCCAGTGGGCGCTGGCCTTCCTCGACCTCACCCACGGCCGCTTCGCGGGCGCGGCGGCCCGGCTGCGGGCCCTCGCCGGGTTCGGCCCCGGCCACGGCCACCGGGCGATACGGCACCTGGCCACCCCGCACTACGTCGAGGCGGCCGTCCGCACCGACGACACCCGGATCGCGCGCGGCGCCCACGCCGACTACCACCGCTGGGCCACCGTCGTCCGCAGCCCCGACGACCTGGCCCTCAGCGCCCGCTGCCGCGCCCTGCTGGCGCCCGGTGAGGAGGCCGTCGAGCACTACCGCACGGCCCTCGACCTGCACGCGCACGGCACCCGGGACTTCGAACGCGCCCGCACCGAGCTGCTGTTCGGCAGCGCCCTGCGCCGGCTGCGGCACCGCACGGAGGCCCGCGACCGTCTCCACAGCGCCCTGGAGGCCTTCGAGCACTTCGGTGCCCCGCACTGCGCGGGCCAGGCCCGGGCCGAACTCCGCGCCCTCGGCGCCCCGGCGGCACCGACCCACGCCGTGGAGCCCACCGCGCGCCTCACCGCACAGCAACTGCTGGTCGCCCGCATGGTCGCCGAGGGCGCCACCAACCGGGAGATCGCGGCCCGGCTGGCCCTCAGCCCACGCACCATCGACCATCATCTGCGGGGCGTCTTCACCCGGTTGGGCATCCGCTCCCGCATCGAACTGGTGCGGCTCATCGCGGAGAGCGAGACTCCCTAGCGACTTCTCACCGCCTTGTACAAGGCGGTGCTCAGGGCGCCTCGCGCACCCCGAACGCCTCCGCGTCCCATGTCCCGTCCAGCCTCGGTGCCAGCCAACTCGGCGCCGAGGCACGGAAGTCGGCCGGAGCGAGCCGTCCGGCTCCGGCAGGCAGCGCACCGAGCAGCGGGGCCCCGGACACCTCCGGGAGATCCGCGACATTGCAACGCGAGGCGAGATCGGGGGAGTCGGGCCAGCTCCCGATCACCACACCCGCCAACTCCAGCCCGCGCCGCCGGAGTTCACGGGCCGTCAGTTCCGTGGTGTTCAGCGTGCCCAGGCCCGCCGACGCCACCACCAGGACCGGCGCCCGCAGCAGCTCAGCCGCGTCGGCCAGTGTCCCGCCCTCCTCGTCGAAACGCACGAGCAGCCCGCCCGCCCCCTCCACCAGCACCAGATCGTGCTCGGTGGCCAGCTTGGCGGCGGCCTCGGCGATCTCGGGCGGGTGCACCGGCTCGCGAGCGGCCCGCCGAGCGGCCGTCGCCGGGGCCAACGGGTCGGGATAGCGGGCGAGTTCGGCCGTCGTCACGGCACCCGCGAGCCGGGCCACCTCGTCGGCGTCCCCCGACTCGTCCGGCCGTACACCGGTCTGCGCGGCCTTCAGTACGGCGACCGTCCGTCCGGCCGCGAGCGCCGCGGCGGCGACGGCGGCCGTGGTGACCGTCTTGCCGACCTCCGTGCCCGTCCCCGTGATCACCAGTACCGGCATGTCATCCCTCCCGAGCGGCGGCGCACACCGCACGCGTGATCCGCGCCAGATCCTCGTCGTCCGTGACGTACGGCGGCATGGTGTAGACGAGGTCGCGGAACGGCCGCAGCCACACACCCTCGCGTACGGCGGCGTCCGTCGCGGCCTTCATGTCGACCTCGTGGTCCAGCTGGACGACCCCGATGGCACCGAGAACCCGTACGTCCTGCACACCCGGGAGCCCGGAAGCCTCCGCCAGCCCCTCCCGCGCCCCGGCCTCGATCCGCTTGACCTCCGCCCGCCAGTCCTGCCCGAGCAGCAGCCCGATCGAGGCGCAGGCCACTGAAGCGGCCAGCGGGTTGCCCATGAACGTCGGGCCGTGGGCCAGCACCGGGACCTCGCCCCGCGAGATGCCGTCGGCCACCCGGGGCGTGCACAGGGTCGCCGCCATCGTCATGTAGCCGCCGGTCAGCGCCTTGCCCACGCACATCACATCCGGCGACACCGCCGCGTGCTCCGCCGCGAACAGCGCGCCCGTACGGCCGAAACCGGTCGCGATCTCGTCGAACACCAGCAGCACGTCGTGCGCGTCGCACGCCTCGCGCAGCACCCGCAGATACGCGGGGGAGTGGAACCGCATCCCGCCCGCGCCCTGCACCACCGGCTCCACGATCACCGCGGCCAGCTCGTCCGCGTGCCGTGCGATGGCCGCGCGCAGTTGATCGGCGTACGACTCCTCGTACTCCGCCGGGGGCGCGTCCACGAACACCTGGCGGGGCAGGACCCCGGACCACAGCTCGTGCATCCCACCCTCGGGGTCGCACACCGACATGGGCTGCCACGTGTCGCCGTGGTAGCCGCCGCGCCAGGTCAGCAGGCGCTGCTTGCCGGTGCGGCCCAGCGAGCGCCAGTACTGGAGGCACATCTTCACGGCGACCTCGACCGACACCGACCCCGAGTCGGCCAGGAAGACATGCTCCAGGCCCTCGGGAGACATGTCGACAAGGAGCTTCGCCAGCCGTACGGCGGGCTCGTGGGTGAGGCCGCCGAACATCACATGGCTCATCCGGCCGAGCTGCTCGCGGGCGGCCTCGTTCAGCACCGGGTGGTTGTAGCCGTGGATCGCCGACCACCAGGACGACATGCCGTCCACGAGTTCACCGACGGAGGTCCGCAGCCGCACCCCGCTCGCCGACTCCACGACGAGCGGGTCCACCCGGCCGGGCATCGGACCGTACGGATGCCACACGTGCCGCCGGTCGAGCGCCAGCAGCTCCGGCACGGGCAGGCCGGGCAGGTCAGGCATTGGGCGCGAGATCCGTTCCGGCACCCCGACGGCGTACGGCGACGAGATCGGTCCGCGCCTCGTTGGCGGGCGTGGCCGGGACCGTCGTACCCGCGTCGGCGGGGGTGGCCGAAACCGCCGTACCGCAGACGCCACCGCCCGCGTGCGAGCCGCACCCGGCACTCTCGTGGGACCCGCACCCGGCACTCTCGTGCGATCCGCAGCCGCCCCCGGCCGCGGTCGCCCGGTGCTCCGGCAGGGTCACCTGGTCCGCGCCCTCCACCTCGAACCCGGCGTCCGCGATCATCTCCAGGTCCGCCTTGCCGGCCTGGCCCTCCGTGGTGAGGTAGTCGCCGAGGAAGATCGAGTTGGCGAGGTGCAGGGCCAGGGGCTGCATGGTGCGCAGATGGACCTCGCGGCCGCCCGCGATGCGGACCTCGACGTCCGGGCAGACGAACCGGACCATGGCCAGGATGCGCAGACAGCGCTGCGGAGTGAGGTTCCACTCCTTGGCCAGCGGGGTGCCCTCGACCGGGATCAGGAAGTTGACCGGAACCGAGTCGGGGTCCAGCTCGCGCAGCGAGTAGACGACGTCGACCAGGTCCTCGTCGCTCTCGCCCATGCCGGCGATCAGCCCCGAGCAGGCGGAGAGACCGGCCGCGTGCGCCTTCTGCACTGTGTCGACCCGGTCGGCGTAGGTGTGCGTGGTCGTGATGTCGCCGTAGGTCGACTCGGACGTGTTGAGGTTGTGGTTGTAGGCGTCGGCGCCCGCCTCGCGCAGTCGCTCGGCCTGGCCGTCGGAGAGCAGACCGAGACAGGCGCACACCTCGACGCCTTCGTTCTGGTCCTTGATCGCCTTGATGGTGCCCGCGACCCGGTCCACGTCACGGTCGGTCGGGCCGCGCCCGGACGCCACCAGGCAGACGCGTTTGGCGCCACCCGCCAAACCGGCGGCAGCCGCCTTGGACGCCTCGTCCGGCTTCAGCCAGGTGTACTTGAGGATGCCGGTCGTGGAGCCGAGCCGCTGGGAGCAGTAGGAGCAGTCCTCGGGGCAGAGCCCGGACTTCAGGTTGACGAGATAGTTCAGTTTCACCCGCCGCCCGAACCACTGGCGGCGCACCTTCCCGGCCGCGGCCACCACATCGAGCAGGTCGTCGTCGGACGTGGCCAGGACGGCCAGCGCCTCCTCGCGGGTCGGCAGCTCGCGCCGAAGCCCCTTGTCCACCAGCGTGTTCAGCAGGTCCATGAGAGCCGATCCTGTCTTACGGACCCGCTTCCGGCCAAGGTAGGGATCGAACAACTCACCCGCTTCGACGTGTGGGTATCGCCACACCGTGGGCAGCGTTTGCTGCCGCTAGGGTCTGTTCGTTGTCTACAAAAGCCCCGGAGGACCCATGGCGTTCGGCTGGATCGACGAACAGGCGGAGGCGCGCCGCCGGGCCGGACTCGTGCGGACGCTGCGGCCCCGCCCGGCCGACTCCCCGCTGCTGGATCTCGCGAGCAACGACTACCTGGGGCTGGCCCGCCATCCCGAGGTCGTGGCGGGTGCCGCCGAGGCAGCACGGAACTGGGGCGCCGGAGCGACCGGGTCCCGGCTGGTCACGGGCACCACCGAGCTGCACACCGAACTCGAGCGCGAACTGGCCGGCTTCTGCGGCTTCGAGGCCGCGCTGGTCTTCTCCTCCGGCTACGCGGCCAACCTCGCCGCCGTCACCGCGCTCGCGCCGCACGGCTCGCTGATCGTCTCCGACGCGGGCAACCACGCCTCGCTCATCGACGGCTGCCGGCTGGCCCGCGGCACCACCCAGGTGGTCGCGCACGCCGACCCCGATGCCGTGCGCAAGGCGCTGGGCACGCACGAAGGACCCGCCGTCGCCGTGTCCGACACCGTCTTCTCGGTCGACGGCGACGCGGCACCCCTGGCCGGCCTCGCCGAGGCATGCCGGGAGCACGGCGCGGGCCTGGTCGTCGACGACGCCCACGGCCTGGGCGTGCTCGGCGCCGGCGGCCGCGGGGCCCCGCAGGCGGCGGGACTCGCGGGCGCCGACGACGTGGTCGTCACGGTCACGCTGTCCAAGTCGCTCGGCAGCCAGGGCGGCGCCGTGCTCGGCCCCGCTCGGGTGATCGAGCACCTGGTCAACGCGGCGCGGACGTTCATCTTCGACACCGGACTGGCCCCCGCGGCGGCCGGAGCCGCCCTCGCGGCACTGCGGCTGCTCGGCCGTGAGCCCGAGCGGGCCACGCGTGCGCGTGAGGTGGCGACCGGACTGCACGCACGCCTGACCGCCGCGGGTCTGGAAGCGGTACGTCCGGATGCCGCGGTGGTCTCGGTGCGCGCGCCCTCCCCGGAGGAGGCCGTTCAGTGGGCGGCCGACTGCCGTGCGGCCGGGCTCTTCGTGGGCTGTTTCCGGCCCCCTTCGGTGCCCGACGGGATCTCACGGCTCAGGCTGACCGCCCGCGCGGACCTCTCCGAGGAGCAGATCGAACGCGCTGTGCGCGTGATCGGCGGGACACGACCATGAGTCGGCGTGACACGGCCGTGCGCCGTACGGACTGAAGCGGTCAGAAGCCGGCGGTGAAGCCCGCCCAGCTCTCGGGGGAGAAGAGCAGCGCGGGTCCGTCCGGGTCCTTGGAGTCGCGTACGGCGAGCAGCCCGGCCCATGGCCCGGCCGACGGCCTCCCCGTCTCGACGCAGTTGTTCGCTCCCGTGCTGTAGCTGCTGCGCAGCCAGCGCACTTCGGGCAGTTCCGTGCTGGTGGTCACGTTCCGAGGCAGTGCAGACATGGTGCCTCCTTACGCGCCGTCACCCATCCCGGCGATGTAATCCAACGAGTCCTCGGGCGAAAGGGCGCGGATCTTAAGGGTGTTGAAGGCCTCCGTGTAGGCCTGGAGGTCTTCTTTCCGTTCGAGGTAGAGGCTACTCGTCAAGTGGTCTAGAACAACCACGTCCAGATCAGAAGTGCGCGAAAATGAGAAGATTACGAAAGGGCCGGTGACCCCCACATGCGCCCCGGCTGCGAACGGCAGTACCTGGAGACACACTTGGGGCAGCCGCGCCGCCTCCAGAAGTCTCCGCAGCTGCCGGGCCATCACCTCGGGACCGCCCACCTCCCGCCGCAGCACCGCCTCGTCCAGGACGGCGCTCAGCTCCAGCGGCGGCCGCGCGCGCAGCACGTCCTGCCGGGCCAGCCGCACCTCCACGAGGGCGTCCAGACGTTCGTCGTCGAGGCCGTCCACCGCGGCCCGGGTCACCGCGCGGGCGTACTCGGGCGTCTGGAGCAGCCCGGGCACGACCGAGGTCTCCAGCGTGCGCATCGCACTCGCCTGGGACTCCAGGCTGATGAAGTCCCGGTACGTCGGCGGCAGCACCCCCCGGTAGGCGTGCCACCAGTGGTGCCCGCCGCCGGTCTCGTCGGAGCCGGCCAGTACCAGCAGCAGCTCCCGCAGATTGGAGTCCCCGACACCGTAGGCGTCCAGGAGTAACCGCACATCGGCCGGTTTCACCCCGCTGGCGCCGGTCTCGATGCGGCTCACCTTCGACTGGTGCCAGCCCACCAACCGGGCCGCCTCACCACTCGTGAACCCCGCGGTCGTGCGCAGCGCGCGCAGTTCGGCGCCCAGTTTCCGGCGGCGCACCGCGGGACCGTGCTGCATGGGGCCACTCCTTACTCCTTACGAGGTGCCCAAATACGGTCTCGCGTCGCAGAGTTCACCGCTTTGAGCGACAGATATATGCATATCTTGGTGGATCGGCACCCGTCACCGCCTCGGTAATGGCACTCTGGCGACGAAGCACCAGTCCGGGACCGTACTCGAATCATCCGCACCGTGTCGGACTCCGGTCCCGTGGGAAAGGGACGACGTCGCCATGGCAGACCACCTGGAAGCATCCGTCACTCTGCCGAGCGAACCCGCCTCGGTCTCCGCGGCCCGCACCTATGTCCTGAGCACCCTGGCGGAGTGGGGGCTGCCTTCTACCACGGACGCCGCCGAGACCGTCCGGCTCATCGTCTCCGAACTCGCCACCAACGCCGTACAGCACACCTTCGGGCAGTCACCCACCTTCACGGTGGACATCGAGCTGGACCGTGACGAACAACTGCGCATCGGCGTCACCGACAGCCACCCCCGCTTCCCCAAGCGGCTCCCGGCCGCGGTCCAGCAGGACAACGGGCGGGGCATGGTGATCATCCGCTGGCTCGCGGCCGAATGCGGCGGCAAGCTCAGAGTCCGGCCCACCCGGGAGGGCGGCAAGACCGTCTCCATCGAACTCCCGTGGACGGTACCGGCACAGCCGGTCACCGCGGCGGGGCAGCAGGAGCCCTGACCGGCACCGGGCGCGGCCTGCACGGCTCGCGCTCCAGCGGCGCGGCCGACCGCCTGGGCCCGGGTCGGGTGTCCTCCGGGGACCCGAGGGGGTGAGGGCAGGTCAGGGCGGCCTCACCCCCTCGGGGGCGTCACTTGACCCGGCCGTACCAGACGCTCTTCGTCCAGATCTTCTGCAGCCTCACCACGTCCCCGGTCTTCGGGGCGTGCCAGATCTTTCCCTTCCCGGCGTAGATGCCGACGTGGTAGACGTTCGAGCCCGAGTGGAAGAACACCAGGTCACCGGCCTTGCGGCTGCCGGCGCCGATGTGGCGGGTCTTGTTGTACTGCTGGGCCGCCGTGCGCGGGAGCTTCTTGCCCGCCTTCTTGAACGAGTACAGCGTGAGCCCTGAGCAGTCGAAGCGGCCCGGCCCCGTGGCGCCGTACTTGTACGGCGAGCCCTTCTTGGAGGCGGCCACCTTGAGTGCCTTCGTCGCCGGCGTCGCGGCCGCGGCGTCGGCTGCGACACCCGGGATCACGACGGAGCCGCCCACTGCGGCGAGCGTCAATGCCGAAGCCGTACCGGCTCGGACCATCAGCGACGGGACACGATTGAGCGCAGACATGCGCAACCCTTCGTCAGCCGCCTGTGAAGGATGACCTGTCGGATTCGGGCTGACAAAGTTGCCCGGCCGCTGACGCGGCTTCACCCCAAGGGCTGCTCGGCCCGGTCATGGCGTGACCGTCCCGGCGACCCGTCGTGCCTGGGTCCTCCACTCCTGCCGATCCACTCCTGTCGACCGGTCATCCGGGCGGCGGCAGGACTCGGCGTCCGCCCGGATCGCCCCGCCGCTGCGGCGGGGGCTTGTCGTCAGACAGGGATCTTGACGCAAGGAAGTCCGAAAATCCCAACGGAACCGGGACTTTGTGGGGTTACTCACCACTCACTCGTTCGGCTGAACGATCGGGTGTTCGGGGGAGTGTCGAGGGGTTCCGGACCCTCGGACCAGCACAGGAACTACTCATTCCGCTCCTCGGCTCCGCGCGTTGCGCGACCTTGACGGTCGTGAAAAAGGAGCCGCTTCTCCACCAAATGGGGGTACACCGTCTGGTCCGTTTCAACTCGTTTCCGGACGCCCCGTCAACTGTCGGGAACCGGCGGCACGGTGACCCGGGCGGCGCGCCGCTCCC
Organism: Streptomyces sp. SID13726; assembly: GCF_010548375.1. Classification (GTDB taxonomy): domain Bacteria; phylum Actinomycetota; class Actinomycetes; order Streptomycetales; family Streptomycetaceae; genus Streptomyces. The sequence goes on along the minus strand of NZ_JAAGLY010000006.1, from coordinate 395,711 downwards.
CGTCGAGCACCCGCAGGGCACGCGCCAGGGTCTCGGAGTGCAGCTCGCGCTCGCCCCGGCCGTGCATCAGCGCCAGCGCGTCACGCAGCTCGGCCGCCCTGCTCACCAGCGCCTGGGCCGCGCGCAGTCCGCCGTAGGTGTCCTCGTGCCGGGCCGGGTTGATCCGGCCCAGCAGGTCGACCACGTCGAGATAACGGTCGATCAGCTCGCCCTCGGCGCGCGTGAGCGCGGGCAGCGGGGGAAGGTCCGGCAGCATCTACGGCTCACCTCGCGCCCGGCGCGCCGAGCGTGGACCTGCGGCTCGGCACGATCGCGTCCACGAGGCCGTAGTCCAGCGCTCCCCGCGCGTCCAGGATCATGTCCCGCTCGATGTCCGCGCTCACCTGCTCGGGGCTGCGCCCGGTGTGCCGTACGAGCAACTCCTCCAGGCGGGCCCGTACCTGGATCAACTCCTCGGCCTGGATGGCGAGATCACTGGCCTGTCCCTGCACCGGCTCGGTCAGTGCGGGCTGGTGGACGACCACCCGGGCGCCCGGCAGCACGGAGCGCTTGCCCGGAGTGCCCGCCGCCAGCAGCACCGCCGCGGCGGAACCGGCCTGCCCCAGACACGTCGTCTCCACGTCACAACTGACGTACCGCATCGTGTCGTAGATCGCCGACATCGCGCTGAACGAGCCGCCGGGGGAGTTGATGTACAGCGCGATGTCCCGGTCCGGGTCCTGGTACTCGAGGTACATGAACTGCGCCATCACGTCGTTCGCCGAGATGTCGTCGACCGGCGTCCCGAGGAAGACGATCCGCTCCTCCAGCAGCTTCGAGTACGGATCCATCGTCCTGCTGCCGGAACTCGTGCGCTCGGTGAACTCGGGCAGGACGTAGCGGGCGGACGGTCGGGTCATGGCGTACCCCTCCTCGCGGCTGGCTGTCTGTAAAAAATGTACAGGATGTACGTGACGTTATGATGGGGGTATGGCCTACGAGATTCCGGTGACGCAAGCCAGGGCTGAGCTCGCCGACCTGATCAACCGGGTGGTGTACGGCGGTGAGCGCGTCGTCGTCACGCGGCACGGAAAGCCGCTGGTCGCCCTGGTCTCCGCCGCCGACCTCGAACGGCTGGAGGAGCTCCGGGAACCCGTCGAGGACCAGGTGATCAGCGCGGTCTCGACCGTGCGGGAGGCAGCGTCCGCTCCTCGCGAACAGCAGCGGTTCGGCATCGCGGCGCATCACCGGGGGTCCGGGGCGTCGTAGCAGGCCGGGCGTCGTGGAAACACGTGAACCCCGGCCGCCGGGGCCGGGGTTCAGCGGGATGCGGGTCGGTCAGCCGACGGGGGAGAGCTCGCGTTCCGCGGCGGCGGGCGCGGTGCTCCCCGCCCGCCCCTTGAGCGCGTTGCCGAGCACGACGGCGCCCAGGCCGAGCGCCGCCCACCAGATGAGGGTCAGCAGCGGGCCGGTCGCCGCCGCGCCGTCGAAGAACGACACCGAGCGCAGCAGGGTCGCGCTAGCGCCCGGCGGCAGCCACTGGCCGATCGCGCCGACCGGGTGGGGCAGCAACTGCGGGGCGGTGGCGGCTCCGGAGAACGGGTTGCCGAGGAACATCACCAGGAACGCGACGCCGCCGATCCCCGCGGGGCCGACCAGGGCGGCGAGTCCCGCCACGGCCGCGCTCACCGCGAGAGAGGACAGCGCGAGCGTGCCGGCCTCCGCCCACCAGTCTCCGGTGAGGGCGCCGAGCCAGCTGTGGGCCAGCGCGGTCGCGATGACACCCACCAGCCCGGCGGTGACGACCAGCGCGGTCACGGCACGGAACCCGCGCAGCCCGAGCAGGGTCACCACCGCGCCCGCGATGATCCCGGCCAGGGCCAGCGGCAGTACGGACGAACTCAGGGCCGCGCCCCGGGGATCGGACGCGGGCGCGGCGACGACGTCCACGACCTTCACCTGTGCGCCGCCCGCGGCGGCCTGCTGGGCCACCGCCTGCTGGAGGAGCTGGGCCACGACCGGGCTCGCGGCCGACGCGGTGAGCAGCTCGGGTCCCTGGGCGGTGACGACGACCGCGCCGTATACGGTCCGGTCCTCGATCGCGTCCCGGGCGGCGGCCTCGTCGGCGTAGCGGTGGATCTCGAAGGCGCCCCCGTGCTGCTGGAGTTGACGCTCCACCTGTGCGGTCGCGGTGGCCGGTCCGGCCACGCCGAGGGGGAGGTCGCGGGGCGCGGTGCGGGCGGCGGGCCAGGCGAAGGCCCACAGCGCCAGGGCGGCGAGCAGTGGCACGAGGACGACGACCGCGAGCGTGCGGCGGGTGGACATGAGATCTCCAAAAAGAAGGATCGTTCGTTTTAAGTTCCTCCTCACGGTCCCGCCGATGCCGCGCCTTGTCAAGAAGGAATGTTCGTTTTACTTTGTGGTCATGGCCCGCGTATCTCAGGAACACCTCGACGCCCGCCGCCGCCAGATCCTCGACGGCGCCGCGATCTGCTTTGCCCGGGGCGGCTTCCACGCCACGTCCATGCAGGACGTACTGAAGGAGGTCGACCTCTCCGCCGGGGCGGTGTACCGCTACTTCAGCGGCAAGGAGGAGCTCATCGCCGCGATCGTCGGGGAGGTGCTCGGCCAGGTCCGCGACGGATTCGAGGAGGCGGCCCGCAGCACCCCGCCCCCGACGCCGGACCTCCTCGTCGCGTCGGTGCTCAAACGGGTCCTCGCCAGCAAGGAGTCCCTGACGGTGGACGGGCGGCCCGCGTTTCCCGGGCTGGTCGTCCAGGTGTGGGCGGAGACGATCCGCAACAAGGAGCTCTCGGCCGTGCTCCAGGAGGGCTACGGCACGGTGCGCGCGGCCTGGACCCGGATCGTCCGGGACTACCAGGACGCCGGAATGATGCGCGCGGACGTCCCCCCGGAGCACGTGGCCCGCACGATGATGGCCGCCGCGATGGGTTTCCTCGCGCAGCAGGCCCTGTTCGGGCCCACGTCCGCCGACGACCTGGCACACGGACTACGGGCGTTGATGAGCATGCGCGACGGCGCCGACACGAACTGATCGATCACAGCTCGGTTAACTTGCCTGAAACGGGATCCAACTAGCCTGCGGATCCACGCCACCAGGGACTTTGCCCGGCGGCCGCGGCAACCGGGCCCCGTACGGTCCGGAGCGAGGACTGTGAGGTGCGACGTGCAACTGACCCCGCACGAGCAAGAGAGGCTGCTCATCCATGTGGCGGCCGACGTGGCCGAGAAGCGCCGGGCCCGCGGGCTCAGGCTCAACCACCCCGAGGCGGTCGCCCTCATCACCTCGCACATCCTCGAGGGCGCGCGTGACGGCCGTACCGTCGCCGAGCTCATGGCCTCCGGGCGCAAGCTGCTCACCCGCGACGACGTCATGGACGGCATCCCCGAGATGATCCACGACGTCCAGGTCGAGGCGACCTTCCCGGACGGCACCAAGCTCGTCACCGTCCACGACCCGATCGTCTGAGGGGGCCGCCGATGATTCCCGGAGAGATCCTCTTCGCCGACGGGCCGATTGCCTACAACGAGGGCCGCGAGGTCACCCGGCTCACCGTCCTCAACGCCGCCGACCGGCCCGTCCAGGTCGGCTCCCACTACCACTTCGCCGAGGCCAACCCCGGCCTGGACTTCGACCGCGCTGCCGCGCACGGCAAGCGGCTGAACGTCGCCGCCGGCACCGCCGTGCGCTTCGAGCCCGGCATCCCGGTCGACGTCGAACTCGTCCCGCTCACCGGCGCCCGCGTGGTCCCGGGGCTGCGCGGGGAGACCGGAGGTGCCCTCGATGCCTGAGATCTCACGTGCCGCGTACGCCGACCTGTTCGGCCCGACCACCGGCGACCGCATCCGGCTCGCCGACACCGACCTGCTGATCGAGATCGAGGAGGACCGTTCCGGCGGCCCCGGACTCGCCGGTGACGAGGCCGTGTTCGGCGGCGGCAAGGTCATCCGGGAGTCGATGGGCCAGTCGCGGGCCACCCGCGCGGAAGGCACCCCGGACACCGTCGTCACCGGCGCGGTCGTCGTGGACCACTGGGGCATCGTCAAGGCCGACATCGGCATCCGCGACGGGCGGATCACCGCGATCGGCAAGGCGGGCAACCCCGACACCATGGACGGGGTCCACCCGGACCTGGTGATCGGACCCGAGACCGAGATCATCGCGGGCAACGGGCGGATCCTGACCGCAGGCGCGGTCGACGCGCACGTCCACTTCATCTGCCCGCAGATCGCCGACGAGGCGCTGTCGGCGGGCGTCACCACCCTGGTCGTCGGCGGCACCGGCCCCGCCGAGGGCTCCAAGGCCACCACCGTCACCCCGGGCCCCTGGCACCTCGCCCGGATGCTGGAGGCGATGGAGCAGTACCCGCTCAACATCGGCTTCCTCGGCAAGGGCAACACCGTCTCGCACGAGGCGATGCTGTCCCAGATCCGCGGCGGCGCGCTCGGCCTGAAGCTGCACGAGGACTGGGGCTCCACGCCCGCCGTCATCGATGCCTCGCTGACCGTCGCCGACCGGACCGGCATCCAGGTCGCCATCCACACGGACACCCTCAACGAGGCCGGTTTCGTGGGCGACACGCTCGCCGCGATCGCCGGGCGGGGCATCCACGCCTACCACACAGAGGGCGCGGGCGGCGGGCACGCGCCGGACATCATGACCGTGGTCTCGCAGTCCAACGTGCTGCCCAGCTCGACCAACCCGACGCGGCCGTTCACCGTCAACACCGCCGAGGAACACCTCGACATGCTGATGGTGTGCCACCACCTCAACGCGGCGGTGCCGGAGGACCTCGCCTTCGCCGAGTCCCGCATCCGCCCGACCACCATCGGCGCCGAGGACATCCTGCACGACCTGGGCGCGATCTCGATCATCTCCTCCGACGCCCAGGCGATGGGCCGGGTCGGTGAGGTCGTCATGCGGACCTGGCAGACCGCGCACGTCATGAAGCGGCGCCGGGGTGCCCTGCCGGGCGACGGCCGCGCGGACAACCACCGGGTACGGCGCTATGTCGCCAAGTACACGATCAACCCCGCCGTCGCCCAGGGCCTCTCCCACGAGATCGGCTCCGTCGAGACCGGCAAGCTCGCCGACCTCGTGCTGTGGGAACCGGCGTTCTTCGGGGTCAAGCCACATCTCGTCATCAAGGGCGGGCAGATCGCCTACGCGCAGATGGGCGACGCCAACGCGTCCATCCCGACGCCCCAGCCGATCCTGCCCCGGCCGATGTACGGGGCGATCGGACGGGCCCCGGCCTCCAACTCCGTCAACTTCGTGGCTCCGCTCGCCATCGAGGACGGGCTGCCCGAACGCCTGCAACTGGGCAAGGCGTTCGTGGCGATCGAGTCGACCCGCGGCGTGACCAAGGCCGACATGCGGGAGAACGACGCCCGGCCCGACGTCAGGGTCGACCCCGACAGCTTCGCCGTGCACATCGACGGAGAGCTGGTGGAGGCCACGCCCGCGGCCGAACTGCCCATGGCCCAGCGTTACTTCCTCTTCTGATCGCGGGGTCGTGATGTCAAGGGCCGCACTTCTCGTCCTGGCCGACGGCCGCTTCCCCGCCGGAGGGCACGCTCACTCCGGCGGGGCGGAGGCGGCGGTCAAGGCGGGCCGGATCACGGACGCGCCGAGCCTGGAGGCGTTCTGCCGGGGACGGCTGCACACGACGGGGCTGGTGTCCTCGGCTCTCGCCGCGGCGGCCGTGCTGGGCGTGGAACCACGGCAGTTGGACGAGGAGGCGGACGCCCGCACGCCGTCCCCCGCACTGAGGGTCACCGCGCGCAAGCTCGGCCGACAGCTGATGCGGGCGGCCCGGGCGACCTGGCCCTCCCCGGAACTCGACGCCCTGGCAAGGCAGTTCCCCAAGGGCGCGCATCAACCGGTGGTGCTCGGACTTACGGCCCGGGCGGCGGGTCTGGAGGCCGTGGACGCGGCGTACTGCGCGGCCTACGAGAGCGTGAGCGGCCCGGCGAGCGCGACGGTGCGGTTGCTGAGCCTGGACCCCTTCGACGCGACGGGTGTCCTGGCTCGGCTGGCGCCGGAGCTGGACCTTGTCGCGGCTCGGGCGGTGGATGCCGCTCGGCGGGTCGTGGGCGGCGAGGGGAGCGATGCCCTGCCGTCGGCATCGGCACCGCTGCTGGAAATCGGAGCCGAGGCGCATGCCACCTGGTCGGTTCGTCTGTTCGCCTCCTAGGAGGGGGTTGAGCGGACCCACTTGCTTTCAGGGGCGCGGGGCTGCGTTGAATTTGCGGCTACCGCCGCGCGGGCGCGGCCGGCCCCCACACACCCGCACCCGACAACGAACCCTCAAGGAGCCGCACATGCACCTCGACCACCATCACGACGGCCCCGCAGCAGTGAGCGCCGACGCCCACCACCCCGACGGCACCCGAAGAGCCCTCCGGATCGGCCTCGGCGGCCCCGTCGGCTCCGGCAAGACCGCCACCGTCGCCGCCCTCTGCCGAGCCCTCCGCGACGACCTCTCCCTCGCCGTCGTCACCAACGACATCTACACCCGGGAAGACGCCGAGTTCCTCCTCAGGGAAGCCGTCCTGCCCCCCGAACGCATCACCGCGGTGGAGACCGGAGCCTGCCCCCACACCGCGATCCGGGACGACATCTCCGCCAACCTCGAAGCCGTGGAGGACCTGGAGGACACCGTCGGCCCCCTGGACCTGATCCTCGTGGAGAGCGGCGGCGACAACCTCACCGCCACCTTCTCCAAGGGCCTGGTCGACGCCCAGATCTTCGTGATCGACGTGGCCGGAGGGGACGACATCCCCCGCAAGGGCGGCCCCGGCGTCACCACCGCCGACCTCCTCATCGTCAACAAGACCGACCTCGCCCCGTACGTCGGCTCCGACCTCGCCCGTATGGCCGCCGACGCCAAGGCCCAGCGCGCCGAACTCCCGGTCGTCTTCCAGTCCCTCCGAGGCGGGACCGGCGTCAAGGACACCGCAGCCTGGGTGCGGACGCAGCTCGCCGCGTGGACGGCGTGACCGTGACCGCGGCAGCGGCCGGGGTGCGGGCCACCGCGCGGATGGTCGCGCGGGTCGACGGACGGGGCGGTACGGCCCTGCCTGTGTTGGAGAGCGACGGACCGCTGGCGCTGCGCAGGACCCGGGGCAGTGGGACCGAGGCACGCGTCATGCTCGTCGGCGCGATGAGCGGACCGCTCGGCGGCGACCGCTTCGCCGTGGAGGCCGAAGTCCACAACGGCGCCCGGCTGCACGTCGGTTCGGCCGCCGCCACCATCGCCCTGCCGGGACAGACCAAGGGCGACGCCCGCTACGACGTACGCCTCGCCGTCGCCGAGGACGCCGAACTGCACTGGCTGCCCGAACAGTTGATCTCCGCGGGCGGCAGCGACCTGTACGTCACCACCCGTCTCGACCTCGCGCCGACCAGCCGTCTCGTACTGCGAGAAGAGCAGGTGCTCGGCCGGGTGGGGGAGGAGCCCGGGCGGCTGACCAGCCGGCTCGTCCTGCGCGTCGCGGGCCGGACCGTCCTCGACCAGGAGCTGTCCTGCGGCCCCGGCGCACCGGGCGGCTGGGACGGCCCGGCGGTGCTCGGCGGACAGCGAGCCGTCGGCCAACTCCTCGTCGTACGGCCCGAGTTCGTCGACGAGCCGGTGGCGGCACAGGTACTCGACGACGGCGCCGCCCTCATGCCGCTCGCCGGACCCGCCGCCCTCGTGAGCGCCGTCGCCCCGGACGCCCTGCGACTGCGCAAGGTCCTGGAACGGGCGCAAAAGATCCTGAACGCGTAGTCCGCCCAGCGAACGACCGCTTCCTTTTATCGGATTGGCAAAGAAGACGTACGCACCCCTGTTCACAGAGTCTCCATAGCCTGGAGGATCCCCGTACGAATCGAAACGACGTACGGGGAGGGGTCCCTCTTGAGGGAGACGAGACCGAAGTGGCGGACGACCGCGCTCGGTTCGGCCGGGGTGCTCATCACAGCCACACTCATATCCGGTGCCGGCGCGATACCGGCGGCCGGCGCCGCCAAGCACGCGGATGTCACCCGGCACGGCCCGGACCGTGAGGCCGCGGGGGCGGCCCTCGCCGCCGCCGGCGCCGCCAAGGCCGGCATCAAGTGGGCGGACTGTCCCGCCGACTGGGGGATAGCCAAGCCGGTCCAGTGCGGCTGGGTCAGCGTGCCGCTCGACTACGCCAAGCCGAACGGCAAGCAGATCAAGCTCGCCGTCGACCGCATCGGCAACACCGGCACCAAGACGGAGCGCCAGGGCGCCCTCATCTACAACCCGGGCGGCCCCGGCGCCTCCGGCCTGCGCTTCCCGCTCCGTGTCACCACCAAGAACCCGATCTGGGCCAACGCGGCCAAGGCGTACGACTTCGTGGGCTTCGACCCGCGCGGTGTCGGCCACTCCGCGCCCATCTCCTGTATCGACCCGCAGGAGTTCGTGAAGGCCCCGAAGATGGACCCGGTCCCGGACTCCGAGGCCGACAAGCGCGCCCAGCGCAAGCTCGCCCGTGAGTACGCCGACGGCTGCGCCGAGCGCACCGGCAAGGCGATGCTCCAGCAGATGACCACGCCCAACACCGTGCGCGACCTGGACGTCATCCGCGCCGCGCTCGGCGAGAAGAAGCTCAACTACCTGGGCGTCTCGTACGGCACCTACATCGGAGCCGTCTACGGCACCATGTACCCGAACCACGTGCGCCGCATGGTCGTCGACAGCGTGGTCAACCCGTCGCGGGAGAAGATCTGGTACGAGGCCAACCTCGACCAGGACATCGCCTTCGAGGGCCGCTGGAAGGACTGGGAGGACTGGGTCGCCGCCAACGACGCCGCCTTCCACCTCGGCACCACCCGCGCCGCCGTCCAGGCCAAGTGGCTCGAACTGCGCGCCACCGCCAAGAAGAACCCCATCGGCGGGGTCGTCGGCCCGGCCGAGCTGATCGGCTTCTTCCAGAGCGCCCCGTACTACGACTCCTCGTGGGTGCCGGTCGCCACCGTGTTCAGCAAGTACTTCGCCGGTGACACCCAGGCGCTGATCGACGCCGCCGCCCCGGACCTGTCCGACACCGCGGGCAACATCGCCTCGGAGAACGGCAACGCCGTCTACACGGCCGTCGAGTGCACCGACGCCAAGTGGCCCACCAGCTGGAAGAAGTGGGACAAGGACAACACCGCGCTCAACAAGAAGTACCCGTTCATGACCTGGGCCAACGCCTGGCTGAACCTGCCCTGCGCCACCTGGCCGGTCAAGCAGCAGACCCCGGTGAACGTGAAGACCGGCAAGGGCCTGCCCGGCGTGCTCATCGTGCAGTCCCAGCGTGACGCGGCCACCCCGTACGAGGGCGGCGTCGAACTGCACAAGCGCTTCAAGGGCTCCCGCCTGATCACCGAGAAGGACGCGGGCTCCCACGGTGTGACCGGCCTGGTCAACCCCTGCATCAACACGCGGGTGGACGCCTACCTGCTCACCGGCAAGCTGGACAAGGCCGACGTGACGTGCGCCCCGCACGCCACGCCGAAGCCGTGAGCGCCGAGCCGTAGAACGAAGGGGGGCGGCCCGAGCCACGGGCCGTCCCCCTCTCTCATGCCCCGAGGACGGTCACGCCCCCAGAAACGCGTCCTCCGCCGCGTAGTCGAAGAGGTCGCCGTAGTTCTGGAACATCTTCGGGTACGCCTCCCGCCAGTCCCGCCCGGCCAGCCGCCCCTCGATCCAGGCGACGGTCTCCGGCAGCCCGTCCGCGTACCGCGCCACCACCGGGCGGTAGCCCAACTCCCGTTCCGCGGCGGACATGTCGCAGACGACCGGCACCGGAACCGACCACGGGGTGTCGCCCACGGTCGGCGACGGCGGCGGCCCGTCCAGCAGGACCGTCTCCGGCTCGGCGCCCATGACGGCGTCGATCGCGGCGGCGATCTCCGCCACCGTAGGAGCGTCCGGGTCCACCGCGTTGAGGGCCCGGGTGCCCGGCCGCGCCGCCGCCAGCCGGATCAGCTCCGCGATGTTGTGGACGTTCGCCGGATGGAAGCGGCTGAGGCCGCCGTAGGGGAGGACGCGCCGGGCGCGGCCGTCCAGGTTGCGCTTGACGAAGTACAGCTCACGCGGCGTCTGGCAGTGCGGCCCGTGGATCGCGCCCGCCCGCAGCAGAGTCGTGGGCAACCGCCCGCCTGCCGCGAGGAGTTCACGCTCAAGCCCTGCCTTGCGGGTGCTGTAGGACGCCTCGCCCGGTACGACGGTCCGCTGCCCCTCGCCCAGCGGCACCGGGTACTCGGGGAAGCCGTCCGGCTCGCCCTGGGTGTCGAAGCCACGGCCCTTGTCGTCCTCGTAGACCGAGACGCTGGAGACCACCACGGCCGAGCCCACTCGGTCGGCCAGCGACACCAACTGCCGTGCGTGTTCCGGGCCGTAGGCGACCATGTCCACCAGGACGTCACAGCCGTCGCCGACCGCGTCGGCCAGCGCGGCGTCGTCCGCCCGGTCGGCCCGGGCCACCCGCACCCCCTCCGGCCAGCCCTCGTCCCGTCCGCCGCCGCGCGAGACGGCCGTCACCTCCCAGTCGTCCCGGGCCAGCGCCGTGACGGCCACGCGCCCGATCTGTCCTGTCGCTCCGATCACCACAGCACGTCTCATGCCGTGACCCTAAGGTCGGCGGGCGCCCCCGGCACAGAGCGCTCTGCCGACAGCAGAGGTCAACTGAGCGGCAGCCTCGGGAACTTGCGCTCCTTGGCCGCCGCGGCCTCCTCCGCCTTGACCACGGCCGCGTACTGGTCGACGTACTCCTGGTCGGACAGCTTCAGGATGGCGTACATGATCTCGTCGGTGATCGCCCGCAGGATCGCCTTCTCGTTCTCCATCCCGGCGTAGCGGGAGAAGTCGAGGGGCTTGCCGAAGCGGATCACCACGGGGTGGATGTTCGGGATGACCTTGCCGGGCGGCTGGGCCTCGAAGGTGCCGATCATCGCGCAGGGGATGACGGGCGCCTGGGCCTTGAGCGCCATCACCGCGACCCCGACCTTGCCCTTGTAGAGGCGGCCGTCGTGGGAGCGGGTGCCCTCCGGGTAGATGCCCAGCAGCTCGTCCTTGCGGAGCACGCCGAGGCCCTCGCGGATGGCGGCCTGGCCTGCCTCCTTGCCGGAGCGGTCGACCGGGATCTGCCCGGCGCTGCGGAAGAAGAAGGCGGTCAGCCGGCCCTTGATGCCGGGGCCGGTGAAGTACTCGGCCTTGGCCAGGAAGGTGATGCGGCGATTGAGGACCGCCGGCATCAGGAAGTGGTCCGAGAAGGACAGGTGATTGCCGGCGACGATGGCCGCACCCGACTCCGGGATGTGCTCCAGGCCTTCTATTCGCGGCCGGAAGACCAGTCTCAGCAACGGCCCCAACAGCACGTATTTGAGCAGGTAGTAGAACAAGAGGGGGCGCTCCTCGGTCGGGCGGACGGCTCAACTCCGCGTTCTGGCTGGTCAACCGGCGTGAGGTGGGGCTGTCAGTGTAGGCGCAGGCGGCGGGGGCCGGAACAGGGCCGAGCGTCGCGACCGGCACGGCCACCGCCCCGCCTGCGGGCGTGCTGGGACCGTCACGGTCACAGCCCCGCCCGCGGACGCGTCGCGACCGTCACGGTCACAGCCCCGCCCGCGGACGCGCCGGGACCGGCACCGGCACCGCCACGCCCCCACCCGCGGCCGTTCACAGCCGCACGATGACCAGAGCCGTGTCGTCGGTGGCGCCGCCGGGCGGCAGCAGCTCCGAGAGGACGGCGTCGGCCAGGGTCTCGGGGTCCTCCCCGCGGTGCCGGGCCAGGGAGTCGGCGAGCCGGTCGAGGCCCGTGTCGACGTCCTCGCGGCGCCGCTCCACCAGGCCGTCGGTGTAGAGCGCCAGGGTGGCGCCCTCAGTGAAGGCGGTGACGGCCTGCGGCCGGGGTACCCGGTCGGGGCGGGCGTCGAGCGGCGGATCGGTGGCCCCGTCCAGGCACTCCACGCGGCCGTCGGCGTGCACCAGCATCGGCGGCGGGTGCCCGGCACTGCTGTACGTGATGGTGCCGCGGTCGAAGTCGATGAACGCGGTGACCGCGGTGGCCGACTCGGCGCCGTCGATCACATGCGCGTACCGGCCCAGCACGTCCAGCGCCTGGGCCGGGCCCTCGGCCACCCGGGAGGCCGCGCTCAGGGCGCTGCGCAGCTGGCCCATGACACAGGCCGCCCCGAGGCCGTGGCCCACCACGTCGCCCACCGAGACGCCCACGCCCCGGCCGCCCACCAGGTCGACGAGGTCGTACCAGTCCCCGCAGACGTTGAGCGCCCCCACCGCGGGCCGGTAGCGGACGGCGGCCCGGTGGTGCAGGGTCTGGCGCGAGGTGGGCAGCATCGCGTCCTGGAGGGCCAGCGCCACCTCGCGCTCGCGGGCGTGGGCCCGCCGCAGCCGTTCGTTCAGCTCCTGGAGCTCGCGGGCCCGCGTGTACAGCTCGGCCTCCAGGACCCGGGCCTTGCCGCCGCGCGGTCCGCCGCGGGCCCGCATCAGCTCGGTGACCTCCTCGACCCGGTGCACCAGCAGCGCGACCTTGCCGTCAGGGCCCAGCACCGGGGCGTTGACGGGGCTCCAGTAGCGCACCTGCCACTCGCCGGGCCGGTCCGGGTCCTGGACGTCGTAGCGCTGGAGCGCCATGGCGTCGCGCTCGCCGGTGTCCAGGACCCGGCGCAGCGAGGCGGCCAGGTTGCGCATGCCGGTGGCCGCCGGGTCGTTCGGGTTGTCCGGGAACACGTCGAAGAGGTAGCGGCCCACGAGGTCCTCCCGCCGCCGCCCGGCCACCCGCAGGAACTCCTCGTTGACGTCCGCGAACACCAGCTGGGGCGTGAGGAGCGCGACCACGCCCGGCAGCGCCTGGAAGACCGCCGCGTAGTCGATGGGTCTGTCGGTCATGGTGTTGCCGCCTCACCGCCGGGATCACCCCAGTTTCCCACGGTATGGGAGGTCAGGTGAGGGGATCCTCAAGGGACTGCTCGGCCCAGATGATCTTCCCCTCGGGGACGAACCGGGTGCCCCAGCGCTGGGCGAACTGGGAGACCAGCAGCAGCCCCCGGCCGCCCTCGTCCGTGGTGCGCGGATGCCGCAGATGGGGTGCGGTGGCACCGCCGTCGAACACCTCGCAGAGCAGGGTCCGCTCCCGGATCAGCCGCAGCCGGATCGGCCCGACCGCGTGCCGGATCGCGTTGGTGACCAGCTCGCTCACGACCAGCTCGGTGGTGAAGGCGAACTCCTCCAGGCCCCACTCCGTCAGCTGCCTCGACGCCGTCTTGCGGGCCTCCGCGACCAGCGCCGGGTCGGCGGGCACGTCCCAGTCGGCGACCTGCCCGGGCCCCAGCAGCCGGGTGCGGGCCATCAGCAGCGCCACGTCGTCGTGCGGCCGGTCCGGGGCCAGGGCGTCGACGACGGCCCGGCAGCGCAGGTCCAGCGAGGGCGCGGGCCGCTCCAGGGCCTGGCGCAGCCGGTCCCGGCCCGCGTCCTCGGTCCACCCCGCACCCCGGGCGAGCAGCCCGTCGGTGTGCAGCGCCAGCGTGCTGCCCTCCGCCAGGGCCAGCTCGACCGACTCGAACGGCGGACCGCCGACCCCGAGCGAGGGCCCCTGCGGCAGGTCCACGAAGGCGACCGAGCCGTCGGGCAGGATCACCGCGGGCGCGGGATGACCGGCGGCGGCCATCGTGCACTGGCCGTCGACGGGGTCGTAGACGACGTAGACGCATCCGGACCCCTGCGCGCTGTCGGTGTCCTCGGCGCCCGGCCCCACGCCCTCCTCCCGCGCGCTCCGGGCGACCAGGTCGTCCAGGTGCCCGAGCACCTCCTCCGGCGGCAGATCGAGGGCCGCCAGCGTCCGTACGGCGGTCCGCAGCCGGCCCATGGCCGCGGCGGCGCCGATGCCGTGCCCGGGGACCTCGCCGACCACGAGGGCGACCCGCGCCCCGGAGAGCGGGATCAGGTCGTACCAGTCACCGCCGAGGCCGGTCAGCTCGTCGGCGGGCCGGTAGCAGGCGGTCACCTCCACGGCGCCCTGCTCGGGCAGCCGGTGCGGCAGCAGACTGCGCTGGAGGACGAGCGCGGCCTCCCGCTCGCGGGTGTAGCGCCGGGCGTTGTCCACGCAGACGCCCGCCCGGGAGACGAGGTCCACGGCCAGGTTCAGGTCGTCCTCGTCGAAGGGCTCCTGGCGGTGGCGCCGGAAGAACGTCGTGACCCCCAGGGTGGCGCCCCGGGCCCGCATCGGCACGACCATCACGCTGTGCAGACCCAGCTCCAGGAAGGTGGCCTCCCGCCCGCCCGGTATGTCGGTGGCCCACTCCGCGGCCAGCGGATCGAGCCGCTCCTCGCGCCAGGGCCTGCCCGAGGCCAGACAGCTCAGCGGGGGCGACCCGCGCCGGTAGGCGGCGATGTCACCCACCTCGACGACGGCCTCCGGGACCCCCTCGTTGACCGACTGCTGCCCGGCCCGCAGCAGCGGCACCCGGGCGGCCGGCTCGGCGCCCCGCAGCAGCGACTCCAGCAGGTCCACGGTGACGTAGTCGGCCAGTGCCGGTACCGCCACGTCGGCCAGCTCCTGCGCGGTGCGCCGGATGTCCAGGCTGCGGCCGATGTACTCGCCGGCCCGGTCCAGCAGGGCGAGACGCTGCCGGGCGCGGTGCCGCTCGGTGATGTCGACGACCGTGTAGTACACGCCCATCGGGTGACCCCGGTCGTCGTCGATCCGGGTGAACGACATGGTGTGCGCGGTCTCCCGGTGCGGTGCGGCACGGACCCGCCCGACGTGCTCGTACCCCACGATCGGCTCGCCGGTCTCCAGCACGCGCCGCATCTGCGCCTCGATGTCCTCGGCGTCCAGGCCGGGCTGGATCTCCCCGAACCGCAGCCCCAGCCGCTGCGGGGCCGGTGCGCTGCCGAACTGCTCCAGTGCCGGGTTGGACCACACGCACCGCAGGTCCGTGTCCACGATCGCGATACCGATGGGGGAGCGGCTGACCATCTGCTCCAGCACCGGACGGCTCATGTCCCAGCCGGGCGCCTCCGCCAGCTCGGACAGCAGCACGAGCCAGCGGGCCGCGCCGTCGGGGTCGTCGGCCGCGGTGATCCGCGCCATCACCCGGACCGGCCGGCCGTCCCGCCGCACGGCGGTCAGCAGCCCCGCCCAGCCGCCGTCGGCACGGCACCGGCCGGCCAGCTCCGGCAGCCGCCCGGCGTCCGCCTCGGCCACCAGGGCGGCCGCCTCCGTCCCTACGACGTCGGAGGCGGCGTAGCCCAGCAGCCGCTGTGCGTCCCTGGTCCAGCCGGTGACCACGCCCCGGGCATCGAGCAGCAGAGGCGCGGCATCGGCCACGTCGAACCGGTGCCGCGCGATGTCGTGCTCCTCCTGAGCGCTCACGGCCGACCTCTCTGTCGCTGAGAGTGGTCTACCACCTCTTCGTCTCATCTTCACCCGGTGTGGGCGAGTGTGCCGACGGGGGAGGTGCTACCGCTTCAGTACGCCTTCCAGTACTCCGAGCGCCGAACCCAGTTCCTCGGCCGTGATCGTCAGCGGCGGAGCCAGCCTGATCGTCGAGCCGTGGGTGTCCTTGACCAGGATTCCCTCGTGCATCAGCAGCTTGCTGACCTCGCGCCCGGTGCCGATCGCCGGGTCGATGTCCACGCCCGCCCACAGGCCCCGCGCGCGGAAGCCGACCACACCCCGGCCCACCAGCCCGGCCAGGCCGTCCCGCAGGAGCACGCCCAGGTCGGACGCCCGGCGCTGGAACTCGCCGGTCTCCAGCAGGTCGACCACCGCGGTGCCGACGGCCGCCGCCAGCGGGTTGCCGCCGAAGGTCGAGCCGTGTTCGCCCGGTCGCAGTACACCGAGCACGTCACGGCGGGCGACCACCGCGGAGACCGGGACGATGCCGCCGCCCAGCGCCTTGCCCAGGAGCAGGACGTCCGGCACGACCCCCTCGTGCTCCACGGCCAGCGTGCGCCCGGTGCGGCCGAGGCCCGACTGGATCTCGTCGGCGATGAACAGACAGCCCTTGCGCAGGGTCAGCTCACGCACTCCGGCCAGGTAGCCCTCGTCCGGGATGACCACGCCCGCCTCGCCCTGGATCGGCTCCAGCAGCACGGCCGCCGTGGTCTCGTCGACGGCCTCCTCCAGCGCCGCCAGGTCGTTGTACGGCACGATCCGGAAGCCGGGTGTGAAGGGGCCGAAGCCCGCCCGCGCGGTCTCGTCGGTGGAGAACGACACGATCGTCGTCGTACGGCCGTGGAAGTTCTCCGCGGCCACCACGATCGTCGCCCGGTCGGCCGGGACGCCCTTGACCTCGTACGCCCACTTGCGGGCCACCTTGATGCCGCTCTCCACCGCCTCGGCGCCGGTGTTCATCGGCAGCACCATGTCGAGGCCGGTCAGCCCGGCCAGGCGCTCCGCGAACTCGGCGAGCCGGTCGTTGTGGAAGGCCCGGGAGGTGAGGGTCAGGCGGTCCAGCTGCTGGTGCGCCGCCTCGATCAGCGCGGGGTGGCGGTGGCCGAAGTTGAGGGCGGAGTAGCCGGCCAGCATGTCGAGGTAGCGGCGGCCCTCCACGTCCTCGACCCAGGTGCCCTCGGCGCGGGCGACGACCACGGGCAGCGGGTGGTAGTTGTGCGCGAGGACCGGCTCCTCGGCCTGGATGAGATCGGCGGAGGAACGCGTGCTTACGGGTGCGGTCATGAGCGGATCTCCTGGGTGCAGCACTTGATGCCGCCGCCGGCCTTGTGGAACTCGGAGAGGTCGACGGGGACGGGGACGTAGCCGTGCTCGTCGAGGCGCACGGCGAGGGCCTCGGCCTGCGGGGCGATGAAGACGTTGCGGCCGTCGGACACGGAGTTCAGGCCGAAGGCCATCGCGTCGTCCCGGGTCGCGAGCACCGCGTCCGGGTACAGCTGGGCGAGCACCTCGCGGCTGCCCGGCGAAAAGGCCTCCGGGTAGTAGACGATGTTGTCGTCGTCCAGCACGAACAGCGCGGTGTCCAGGTGGTAGAAGTGCGGGTCCACCAGGGTCAGGCTGATCACCGGGTGGCCGAAGAACTCCTGCACCTCGCGGTGCGCCTCACGGGTGGTCCGGAACCCGGTCCCGGCCAGCACGTACCGGCCCGTCCAGACGAGGTCGCCCTCGCCCTCGCAGACCGCCACGGGCCGGTGGACGTCGTAGCCCGCGGTCTTGAACCACAGGTCGTAGTGCGTGGACTCGGGGCGCCGCTCGGGCGCGTGGAAGAGCGAGCCGAAGACACGGCCGCCGACGACGACCGCGGAGTTCGCGGCGAAGACCATGTCGGGGAGACCGGGGACCGGCTCCACGGCGTCGACGCTGTGACCGTGGGTCTCGTAGGCGCTGATCAGCGTGCGCCACTGCTCCTGAGCCAGGTCCACGTCGACGTGGGTGTCGGGATGCATCCAGGGATTGATCGCGTACTGCACGGCGAAGTGTCTGGGTTCGCAGACGAGGAATCGCCGCCGGCGCGGCACACGGGAGTCGGACACAGAGGGGTTCCTCCGCTTCCTGCGGTGTCTACTGAGGGTTGACACCAAGGTAGAAAGTGACCCGTACGACCGACAAGCAACAACAATTGCGTGTCCGCGCAGGAACGCTGCGTATTCGACGACCGACACGCAGCGATGCTGCGCACTCGGATGTTTATTCGGGAGCGGGCTGTGTCGCCCCCGCTTCCGGGCTTTCCGGGAGGAGATGGGACAGCACCATCACGCTGATCGTCTTCCGGATGAACGGCTCCACGCGGATGCGCTCCAGTACCTCCTCGAAGTGCTCCACGTCCCGCGCCCGGACATGCAGCAGCGCGTCCGCGCCCCCGGTCACCGTCATCGCCGCGGTGATCTCCGGATGGTTGCGGACCACCTCCGCGAGCCGCCTCGGCGGGGCCGCGCCCTCGCAGTACACCTCGACGTACGCCTCGGTGGTCCAGCCCAGCGCCGACGGCTCCACCGTGGCCGTGAACCCGGTGATCACCCCGGTGTCCCGCAGCCGGTCCACCCGCCGCTTGACCGCCGTCGAGGACAGCCCGATCGCGGCGCCGATCTCGGCGAAACTGGTCCGGGAGTTCGCCATCAGCGCGGTGATGATCTTCCGGTCGAGCTCGTCGAACGCCGAGGGCCTGCTGTTCATGTCGGCACTGTATCCAGCAAGGACGTCCACACCTCCGCACATGTCCAGCCATGCGAATTACTCCTACACTCCGGGTTCATGCTGCGCGCCCTGGCTGTCGACGACGAACGCCCCTCGCTGGAGGAACTGCTCTACCTCCTCAACGCCGACCCCCGGATCGGCACCGTGGAGGGGGCCGGTGACGCCACCGAGGCGCTGCGCCGCATCAACCGCGCGCTGGAGTCGGGCCCGGACGGTCCCGAGGCCATCGACGTCGTGTTCCTCGACATCAACATGCCCGGGCTCGACGGCCTCGACCTCGCGCGGCTGCTGACCGGGTTCGCCAAGCCGCCGCTCGTCGTGTTCGTCACCGCCCACGAGGACTTCGCCGTCCAGGCCTTCGACCTCAAGGCCGTCGACTACGTCCTCAAGCCGGTCCGCAAGGAACGCCTCGCGGAGGCCGTCCGCCGAGCCGCCGAACGCCTCGACAGCGCGCCCCGCATACCCGTCCACGAACCCGACCCCGACCACATACCCGTCGAGCTCGGCGGGGTGACCCGGTTCGTCTCCGTCGACGACATCACCCACGTCGAGGCCCAGGGCGACTACGCCCGCCTCCACACCGACAGGGGCAGCCACCTCGTCCGTATCCCGCTGTCCACCCTGGAGGAGCGCTGGCGCTCGCGCGGCTTCGTCCGGATCCACCGCCGCCATCTCGTCGCCCTGCGCCACGTCGGCGAACTCCGCCTGGACGCGGGCACGGTGAGCGTCCTGGTCGGCGGCGAGGAGCTCCAGGTCAGCCGCAGGCACGCGCGCGAACTGCGCGACCTGCTGATGAGGAGGCCCTAGCCATGCCGCAGGACCCCGTCGAGCGCCGCGTCGTCGTCACCGGCCCGCCCCGCCGAGGCCGCCCCGCCTCCGGCTACTACCGGCCGCGCACCGAGATCGACGAACAGACCACCCTCGGCCACACCTACGTCCGCTCCCTGATGCGCACCCAACTCCGCGCCGCCCTCGCGGTGTTCGCCTTCCTCGGCCTGCTCATCGGCCCGCTGCCGCTGCTCTTCGCCGCGATGCCCGACGCCCACCGCCTCGAATGGGGCGTCCTCGGCTTCGGCCTCTACGTCCCGATGGTCCTGCTCGCCCGCTGGTACGTGCGCCGCGCCGAACGCAACGAACGGGACTTCGTACGGCTGGTCGAGGACCGATGAACTCCAGCTACTCGGTACCGGCGGTCGCCCTGGTCGTCGTCGCCACGGTCCTGGTAGGCGCCTTCGGCCTGCGCATCTCCCGCACCACCTCCGACTTCTACGTCGCCTCCCGCACCGTCGGCCCCCGCCTCAACGCGGCCGCCATCAGCGGCGAGTACCTCTCCGCCGCCTCCTTCCTCGGCATCGCGGGCCTGGTCCTCGTCCAGGGCCCCGACATGCTCTGGTACCCGGTCGGCTACACCGCCGGCTACCTCGTCCTGCTCCTGTTCGTCGCCGCCCCGCTGCGCCGCTCCGGCGCCTACACCCTCCCCGACTTCGCGGAGGCCCGGCTCGCCTCCCAGGCGGTACGACGGCTCGCGGGCGCCTTCGTCGTCGGCGTCGGCTGGCTCTACCTGCTGCCCCAACTCCAGGGCGCCGGGCTCACGTTGACCGTACTGACCGGTGCTCCCCAGTGGCTCGGCGGAGTCATCGTGGCCGCCGTGGTGGTCGCCACCGTCGCCGCGGGCGGCATGCGCAGCATCACCTTCGTGCAGGCCTTCCAGTACTGGCTCAAGCTCACCGCCCTCCTGGTCCCCGCCCTCTTCCTCATCCTCGCCTGGCAGGGCGACGGCGCCCCCAGCCACGCCTTCGAGGAACCGGCGACCTTCCGCGAACAGCGAGTGGTCCGCGTCGGCTCCACCCTCGACCTCAAGCTGGAGCGCCCCCTGACCGTCACGGTCACCGGCACGGTCGACGGCCGCGCACACGAGGACCGGAAGCTCCAACTCCCCGCAGGCACGCACCACATCGACAAGGGCACCCGCCTCACCTTCGCCAAGGGCACCACCGTCCCCGCCGCCGACCGCGGCACCAGCGACGGCATGTCCACCTCCCTCGCCGCGGGCCGCGAGGAACGCCCCCTGTACGCCACGTACGGACTGATCCTCGCCACCTTCCTCGGCACCATGGGCCTGCCGCACGTGGTCGTCCGCTTCTACACCAGCCCGCACGGAGTCGCCGCCCGCCGCACCACGGTCGCCGTCCTCGGCCTGATCGGCTGCTTCTACCTCCTGCCCCCGGTCTACGGCGCCCTCGGCCGCCTGTACGCCCCCGAACTGACCCTCACCGGGGACGCCGACGCGGCCGTCCTGCTGCTCCCGGAGCGCATGATCGGCGGCCTCGGCGGCGACCTGCTGGGCGCGCTGGTGGCGGGCGGCGCCTTCGCCGCGTTCCTCTCCACGGCCTCCGGACTCACCATGGCGGTGGCCGGGGTGCTCACCCAGGACGTCCTCCCGACGCGCGGCGTACGGCACTTCAGACTCGGCACGGTCCTCGCGATGCTCGCCCCGCTCGCCGCGAGCGTCATCGTCGGCGGACTGCCCGTCGCCGACGCGGTCGGCCTCGCCTTCGCCGTCTCCGCCTCCTCCTTCTGCCCGCTGCTCGTGCTCGGCATCTGGTGGCGGCGGCTCACCCCGCCCGGCGCCGCCGCGGGCATGCTGGTCGGCGGCGGCTCGGCGTTCGTCGCCGTGGCCGCCACCATGGCGGGCTTCCCGGCGACCGGCGCCCTGCACTCCCTGCTCGCCTGGCCCGCCCTCTGGTCGGTGCCGCTCGGCTTCCTCACCATGGTCCTGGTGTCCCTGGCCACCGCGGCCCGGGTACCGGCCGGCACGGCGGCGATCCTGGCCCGCTTCCATCTGCCGGAGGAACTGCGGGCGGAGGTGAAGGCATGAGCGGATTCCTGGCCGGGCTGTGCGTGGCCATCCTGCCGCTGCTCGCCGCCGGCTTCTGGCTCGGCCGCCGCACCGCCCACCCGCAGAACCTGGGCGGCCTCGGCACCCCCGTCGAACACGCCACCTTCGAGACCCTGCACACCGCCTCCCTGGCCGCGCCCCCGCTCCGGGCCGGGCTGACCGAGGAGACCGCCCGCAAGTCCGCCCGCCGACTGCGCTCACTGCTCGGCACGGACGCCCTGTGCCTCACCGACCAGAAGCAGGTCCTGGTCTGGGACGGCGTCGGCGGCCACCACCGCACCGAGATCATGGAACGCCTCGCGGGCCCGCTGGAGACCGGCCGCGGCGAGGCCTTCCCGCTCACCTGCGACGCCCCGGACTGCCCGGTCCGCTGGGCGGTCGTCGCCCCGCTCACCGTCGACGACCGCGTCCACGGCGCCCTGGTCGCCTGCGCGCCCCGCGAGTCCGCCGTCCTGGTCCGCGCCGCCGGGGAGGTCGCCCGCTGGGTCAGCGTCCAGTTGGAGTTGGCCGATCTCGACCAGTCCCGCACCCGGCTGATCGAGGCCGAGATCAAGGTGCTTCGGGCCCAGATCTCCCCGCACTTCATCTTCAACTCGCTCGCGGTGATCGCGTCCTTCGTGCGTACCGACCCCGAACGCGCCCGCGAACTCCTCCTCGAATTCGCCGACTTCACCCGCTACAGCTTCCGCAGGCACGGCGACTTCACCACCCTCGCCGACGAACTCCACGCCATCGACCACTACTTGGCGCTGGTGAGGGCACGCTTCAGCGACCGCCTCTCCGTCACCCTCCAGATCGCCCCCGAGGTCCTCCCGGTCGCCCTGCCCTTCCTGTGCCTCCAGCCGCTGGTGGAGAACGCCGTCAAGCACGGCCTGGAGGGCAAGACCGAGAAGTGCCACATCCAG
The DNA here is from genome assembly GCF_010548375.1 of Streptomyces sp. SID13726. Classification (GTDB taxonomy): domain Bacteria; phylum Actinomycetota; class Actinomycetes; order Streptomycetales; family Streptomycetaceae; genus Streptomyces. The sequence goes on along the minus strand of NZ_JAAGLY010000006.1, from coordinate 373,745 downwards.
ATCACCGCACAGGACACCGGTGCCGAGGCCCTGGTCGTCATCGAGGACGACGGCGCCGGAATGGACCCGGTCCTGCTCCGCCGTATCCTCGCGGGCGAGGTCAGCCCCTCGGGCGGCATCGGCCTGTCCAACGTCGACGACCGGCTCCGCCAGGTGTACGGCGACTCCCACGGCCTCGTCATCGAGACCGCCGTCGGCGCGGGCATGAAGGTCACCGCCCGGCTGCCCAAGTACCAGCCGGGCGTGCACTCGGCGAGCCGCCTCACGGGCGGCTGACGTCAGGTGCTGCGGGTGGCCACCATGCCGAGAGTGATCAGGCCCAGCACGACCCAGCCGAACCACAGCCAGCCGTTGCTGCCGAGCGCCACCGTGTAGGCGGTCACCGCGACGAGTCCGCCGACGGTGAGCACCCCCATCGTCCGCGTGGAGCTGTCCGTAGAACCGGGCATCGCGACACCCTCCTCAGGATTCGTCCCCCTCCATGGTGCCCCCGTTCTGCTTCCGGACGGTGCACACGACGAAATGCGTCCCGCTCTTCCAGGGCCCCTCGCTCGTCCAGGACCCCGCCGTGTAGACCGACGGATCGAAGCCGTAGTCGCCCGGCGGCACGTCCCGCGCACACGCCGGATCCGACTCGGTCCGCGCCTCGGAGAAGGGCACGTCCGCGCCCAGACGGGTGAATCCGAGCACCTGCTCGTCGTAGGGGCCCTCGCAGGAGACCAGCCGGGCGTCCCGGTTGGTGCGCACGTCGAGACAGTCCCGCCGCTGCATGGTCGCCGTGTCCGCGAACGCCGAGCCCAGCGCACGGCGGGTGCCGATCGGCCCGTACACCGGCCCGTTCCCGCCCACCACCAGACAGGCGGTGCGCCGCCCCGCCGCTTCGAACCCGCCGTCCGCCGGCACCACCGCAAGGCTGCGGACGTCCGCCAGCCGGCCCCGGATCTCCCGCGTCCGCTCCTCGCACCTCGCCGCCCCCGTCCGCCGCGCCTCCTCCGCCGAGGCGGCCGCCACGAACGCCGTCACCTGCCCGTCCGGAGCCGCCGCGCACCCCGCGTCCAGCCGTAGCCGGGGCGTCCCCTGGAAACGGTTCGACCCCGGCCAGTCGGCGATCACACAGTCCCCGTCCCGCAGCGCCTTGGTCAGCCCGACCGTCGCGCCGTACGGCCGCTTGTCGCCCCCGTCACCGCCAGGGCTGTCCGAGGACCGGTCGGCCATCGCGTACCACACGCCCCCCAGCGCCAGCAGCACCCCGAGCCCGCAGGCCAGGACGGCCCGCAGGGCGTGCGAGCGCTCGCGCCGCCGACGCCCGCCACGCGGCGGCGGGGGAGGCGGCAGCACGAACGGCTCACCCGTGGTGTGCGGCCGGCTCCCGTTCGGCGGCGGTCCGAAGCCCTGCGGGGCCACCGGCGGCGGTACTGCGGGCCCCGCCCAGGGCGGCTGGGAGCCGAGGTCGGTCTGCGTCCGGACGTACGGCTCGGCCTGCGGGGTCACGATCCGCGACAACGCGGCCTCCGCCTCCGGTGCCGACAGCCGCTGTGCGGGGTCCTTGGCGAGCAGCGCCTGGAGTACGGGGCCCAGCGCGCCCGCCCGCACGGCCGGCCGGGGCTCCTCCATGACCACCGCGGTCACCTCGGCGAGATGCGACTCCCGCTCGAAGGGACCCACGCCCTCCACGGCGTGGTACAGCGTGCAGCCCAGCGAGAACAGGTCGGCCGCGGGCGTCGGCGCCCCGCCCGTGGCCCGCTCCGGGGCCAGATAGCCCGCCGTGCCCACCAGCACCGACGCCAGCGTGTACCGCGTCTCCCCGGCGTCCGGCTGCACGGAGATGCCGTAGTCGGTGAGCAGCACGCGTCCGTACGGTGCCCCCGAGCGGTCCGGCGCCAGCAGGATGTTCGCCGGCTTCACGTCCCGGTGCATCACGCCCCGCTGGTGCCCGGCGGTCAGCGCGTCCAGCACCGCGAGCCCGATGCGCGCGCACTCCGCCGGGGCGAGCGGGCCGCGGGTGTCGACCAGGTCGCGCAGGTCCACGGCGTCCGCCACGTACTCCATGACGATCCACGGCAGCCCGTCGTGCTCCAGGACGTCGTGCACGGTCACCACGTGCGGGTGGCCGCGCAGCCCGGCCGCGTGCCGGGCCTCCGCGCGGGCCCGCGCCACCCGGGCCTCCCGCTCGTGCCCCTCCTCGACGGGATCACGGAACACGATCTCCTTGAGCGCGACCTCACACGCGAGTCTCTGGTCGTGGGCGAGCCACACATGGCCCATGCCGCCGCTGCCGAGCGGGTTCAGCAGCAGATACCGGCCGGCGATGACCCGGCCCACTCCCGAGGTCGGTGATCCTGAAGGCATCCGGTGACTCTCCGGTTCTACGGGGCGCTATGCGGTGACGGTGGCGCTCGGCCCGTCGGAGGCGGGTCCACCGGTCGCGGGCCCGCTGCTCGCCGGTGCGCTGGTGACGGGGTCACTGCTCGACGGAGGCGGTGGCGGGGGCGGCGGTGGCGGGGGCGGAGCGCTGCTGGTGACCGGGTCGTCGGGCGGGGGCGATCTGGTCACCTCCGGCGGCGCGCTCGACGTGGGGTCCGAGACGGGTGGCGAGCTGGGCGGACGGCTCGACTTGTCGGCGGACGGCGAGCTGGGCGTCGTACTCGTGGAAGGAGCGGACGAGGACACGCCGGGCTTGCCACTGGGCGAGCCCGACGAACTGGATGAACCGGACGAGCCGGAAGAGCCGGAAGAGCCGGACGACGGCGGTGCACTGGTCGGCGGTGTCTTCGGCCCGGAGGACGGCGGCGGGGGAGTGGTCGTCGGCCCGCTCTGCCCACCGGAGCCACCGGAGCCGCCCGATCCACTCGTGCCGCCCCCGGCCACGGTCAGCATCACGTACTGCCCGAACCCGAGCTCCGCCCCCGCGGGTGGATCGGTCGCCGTGACCCTCGCGCTGTCCGGCGGCGCCCCCTGCCCGGCGTACCCGGCCGCCAGCCCGGCGTCGATCAGCCGCCGGCCGGCCTGCACGAAGGTCGTCCCGGCGAGGTCCGGCACCCTGCGCGGCTTCCTCGCGTCGAAGGTGGAGTCCTTCTCGCCCGTGGTGCCGACCGGGCGGTTGATCCCGCGGGCGGGCTCCTGGACGTCGACGAGGGCGATCCGCTCCAGTTTCCGCGGCGCGGGCTTCACCGCCAGCACCGACTCCCGCTCGTATCCCGCCCACTTCTTGTTGCCGTCCTCGAACTGGACGGAAATCCGGCTGCTGTCACCCTCGAAGGGCCGCAATGGATTTCCGCACGAGCACTTCACAGCCGGAAGCCCTTGTTCATCGACGAGAATCGCGATTCCCGCCTGGAGCAAGGAGTTGTACGGGACGGCCTTTTCCTTCTTGTAGTCGTGGTTCTCGACGAGAGTGTCGTGACGCAGCAGAACAGGTGTGAGTCGATCGAGATATTCCGGTATCCCGTCGGTGCCGATGTGCAGGACGGACGCCCACGCCTGTGCCTTTTTGTGATTCCTGGGATCGGTGAGGAATCGTTCGAGTCTGGCCACGTCACAGATCGTCGGCTGCTTGCTGCCGCCGTACAGACCGGGTGTGTCACCCTGCTGAAGGCTGCCCCGCACCGGCTGCGAACGCACCGCGGCGTCCCTGCCCAGCCCGCTGTTCTCGTCGAAGAACGGATCGAGCGACGGCACATGGGCCGCCACCGCCTTGACCACCGTCAGCGGAGTGCTGTTGTCGCAGCCGCTCAGCAGCAGCGAGAAAATGGCAAGGACCGTGGTCCTCTGCATAAATGCGCGAAATGTCATCACCGCTCCCCCTGGCGGTTCCCCCAACGCGCTTCATGCTACTGAATGCTTCGGAAAGACGCGGCCTTCAACGCCCGCGTGCGTTCAATGAGGCCAAATATGCGTTGTACGCCTCGAGTTCCTTGTCGCCGTCCCGGTCGGCGGCCCGGTCCTTGCGCTTGGACTGCCGCTGTTCGGAGCCGTACCACTGGAACAGCAGCGCGATCAGCACCAGTACGGAGGGAATCTCACTGAACGCCCAGGCGATACCGCCGGCCGCGTTCTGATCCGAGAGCGCGTCGATGCCGAGCGAGGCGGGCGGGTTCTTGAACGTCTCGACCATGGGCTCCGACGCCATCATCAACGCGATCCCGAAGAACGCGTGGAACGGCATCCCCGCGAACAGCTCCAGCATCCGCATCAGATAACCCGGCCGGTGGGGTCCCGGGTCGACGCCGATGATCGGCCAGAAGAACACGATGCCGACGGCCAGGAAGTGCACCATCATCGCGATGTGCCCCGCCTTCGAGCCCATCAGGGTGTCGAAGATCGGCGTGAAGTACAGCGCGTACAGGCTCGCGATGAACAGCGGAATGGTGAACGCCGGGTGCGTGATGATCCGCATGTACCGGCTGTGCAGCAGCGCGAGCAGCAGCTCCCGCAGCCCCTTGCGCCCCTTCCCGGCGACGGGCAGCGCCCGCAGCGCGAGCGTGACGGGGGCGCCGAGCAGGATGAGGATCGGCGACAGCATGCTGATCACCATGTGCTGCACCATGTGCACGCTGAACATGACCATCCCGTAGTCGTTCAGCCCGGTGCACATCACCAGCATGATGGTCAGCACACCGGCCACGTAGGAGACGGTCCGCCCGACCGACCACGCGTCCCCGCGCCGCCGCAGCCGCACCACACCCCATGCGTACAGCCCGAGGGCGAGGAGACACGCGACGAGGAAGAAGAGGTCGGCCGACCACTGAAGCCCTCGTCCCAGCGTGAACGGCGGCAGATCGTGGGTCATGCCGTGCCCGCTGTGGTCCATCGCGGCGGCTCCTGATTCGTGGGGGTTGTGCAAGTCTGTCCGTCACACAGACTAGAACCGCCCCCGGTCGCGGCTGCGACCGGGGGCGGCTTCCTTCAGTGCCGTACGCGCTGATCTAGAGGACGCACTCGGCTTCCTCGTAGCGGTCCGCGGGAACCGTCTTCAGCGTCTCCACCGCCTCCGCCAGCGGCACCATCACGATGTCGGTCCCCCGAAGAGCCGTCATGTGCCCGAACTCCCCCCGGTGCACGGCCTCCACCGCGTGCCATCCGAACCGCGTGGCCAGCACCCGGTCGTACGCGGTCGGCGTACCGCCCCGCTGCACATGCCCCAGGATGACCGGCCGGGCTTCCTTCCCCAGCCGCTCCTCCAGCTCGATGGAGAGCTGGCGGGCGATCCCGGCGAACCGCTCGTGACCGTAGATGTCCTTGCCGCCCTCGTCGAAGGCCATGGACCCGGGCGCCGGCTTGGCCCCCTCCGCGGCGACGACGATCGCGAACCGCTTGCCCGCCTCGAACCGCTCGCCGACCCGACGGGCCAACTCCTCGATGTCGAAGGGCCGTTCCGGTACGACGATGGCGTGCGCGCCCGCGGCCATCCCGGAGTGCAGCGCTATCCAGCCGGTGTGCCGCCCCATGACCTCGACGACGAGCACCCGCTGATGGGACTCGGCGGTGGTCTTGAGCCGGTCGAGCGCCTCGGTGGCGACCCCGACGGCCGTGTCGAACCCGAAGGTGACATCGGTGACCGCGATGTCGTTGTCGATGGTCTTCGGCACACCCACGATCGGCAGGCCGGCGTCCGACATCAGCCGGGCGGCCTTCAGCGTGCCCTCGCCGCCGATCGGGATGATCGCGTCGAGTCCGAGCTCCTCGACGTGCCCCTTGGCCCGCTCCACACCGTCCCGCAGATGGGAGGGCTGGACCCGGGAGGAGCCGAGGATGGTGCCGCCGCGGGCCAGGATGCCGCCGACGGCGTCGAGGTCGAGCTTGAGGTAGTCGCACTCCAGGAGGCCCTTCCAGCCGTCCCGGAAACCGATGACCTCGTCGCCGTGGTCGGCGACGGCACGGTGCACGACGGACCGGATGACGGCGTTCAGGCCGGGGCAGTCGCCGCCGGACGTGAGGACACCAATGCGCATAGCCGCGAGAACCCTATCGACGTGGTCGGGTCCGGACCACGCTGTCCGGCTCGAACCCCGCCACCCTAGCGGCAGGAGGGGGCGGGGCCGAAGCATGCGTCCGCCTGCTGGACGACCCCGCTCACCTGTGCGGACGTACCGTCAGACGGGCTGCGCGCACCGAGCCGGAGAGCGGGGGACCGCGCAGGTCAGGCGGGCTGCTGCGCGGCCGCGATGCGCTCGTTGCGCAGCGCCTCGTACCACCGGTCGTCGGTCGGCGGCAGCGCGTTCACGTCCAGTGCCAGCTTCAGCAGCAGGTCGGCGATCTGCGGATTGCGCGCGAGCACGGGGCCGTGCATGTACGTACCGAAGACCGTGTCGTTGTACGCCCCCTCCGTACCGTCCCCGGTGCCGTTGCCGTTGCCCAGGCGGACGTTGGCGAACGGGCGGGCGGTCGGGCCGAGGTGGGTGACGCCCTGGTGGTTCTCGAAGCCGGTCAGCGGGGGCAGGCCGAGGCGCGCGTCGATGTCCGCGAGGACGTCGCCGACGCAGCGCTCGCCCTCGCCGCGCACCGAGACCACGTCGAGCAGACCGAGGCCGGGCTCGCGCTGGCCGAGGTCGTTGATGAACTCGTGGCCGAGGATCTGGTAGCCGGCGCAGACCGAGAAGACGATCGCGCCGTTGCCGACGGCCCGGTGCAGTCCGCCGTCCCGGCGCAGCCGCTCGGCCGCGAGCCGCTGGGGCCGGTCCTCGCCGCCGCCGATCAGGTAGATGTCCCCGGAGGTCGGGATCGGCTGGTCGCTGCGCACGTCGAGGCGGGCCACGTCGAGGCCGCGCTGACGGGCCCGGCGCTCCACGACCAGGACGTTGCCCTGGTCGCCGTAGGTGCTGAGCAGGTCGGGGTAGATCCAGACGACCCGCAGGCTGTTGTCGCTCACAAAAGTCCTCTGTCTGTCAGTTGCCGACGCGGCGGCGCAGGTCCTGGAAGGCGGTGTAGTTCGCGATGACCTCGATACGGCCGGGCGGGCTCATCGACACCGCCTGGTCGACGTTGTCGCAGACCTGGAAGTTCTGGTTCGCGACCTCGAGACGCACCGCGAGGTCCAGCTTGCGGTCGCCGATCACGCAGATCGGGTGGCCGGTGAGCCGGGTGTAGTCGACGTCCCACAGCCAGGAGGTGTCGGTGCCGTCGGCGCCGCGGGCGTTGACGGAGAGGATCACCGGGGTGGGCGGCGGATCGATCAGGCTGAACGTTTCGAGCCAGCCCGCCGGGTTCTTCGCGAGCAGCAGCCGCAGGTCCCGCTGCTGGAACTGGACGACGTCGTAGCGGCCGGCCACGGCCTGCACCTGGTACATGCGTTCCAGGGCGACCTGCGGCGGTACGCCGAAGACGGCGGCGACGGCCGCGGAGGAGGCGGCGTTGGCCTTGTTGGCCCGGCCGGGCAGCTGGAGGTGGATCGGCCAGGCGGAGCCGTGCGGGTCGAGCACGTGGTCACCGGAGAGCGCCCAGCTCGGCGTCGGACGCCGGAACCCGCACTCGCCGCAGAACCAGTCGTCGCCGGGCCGCTGCATCACGCCGCCGCAGGCCGGGCAGGACCAGGCGTCGTCCTTCCACATCTGCCCGGCGGCGACCCAGATCACGTTGGGGGAGGAGGAGGCGGCCCACACGACGAGCGGGTCGTCGGCGTTGGCCACGATCACGGCCTTCGAACCGGCCAGTCCCTCACGCCAGTTCTCGGCGAGCATGCGGGTCTCGGCGGCACGGTCGAGCTGGTCGCGGGAGAGGTTCAGCAGGGCGATGCACTTGGGGTCGGTGTCCCGGGCCACGCCTGCGAGGTACTTCTCGTCGACCTCGATCACGCCGTACCGGGCGTCCGAGCCGCCGGCCAGCGCGGAGGTGATGCCGGCGGGCATGTTGGCCCCGAGCGCGTTGGACACCACGGGCCCGGCGGCGCCGAGCGCCTCGGCGATCAGCCTGGTCGTGGTGGTCTTGCCGTTGGTCGCGGAGACGAGGACGACGTCCAGGTGCTGGGCGAGCCGGGCGAGGAGGTCGGGGTCGAGTTTGAGGGCCACCTTGCCGCCGATGACCGAACCGCTGCCGCGACCCGCGGCTCGGGATGCCGCCGCGACGGCCTTGCCCGCCGTCACGGCGAGCTTGGCCCGCGGCGAGAGCGGGTCCGAGTTGGCTGTCATCAGTTCTCGATCCTCCTTGCGTACGCGCCGCGACTCTGCCTCCGGCCACGTGGTGTGGACCTCAGCCTATCGAGATCCGTAGGCACTCCCGAATCGCCGTACCCTTGCGGCCATGCGAAACGGCTCCATTCCGGGCACCCACGGCCGCGTCCGGCCCCTCACCCTGCTCGGCGGCCCCGCCCTGCACGAACCCTGCGCGGACGTATCGGACTTCGGCCCGGAACTGGCGAGCCTCGTGGAGGACTTGTTCGCGACGATGTACGCCCACGAGGGGGTGGGCCTCGCGGCGAACCAAGTGGGCGTCCCCCTGCGCGTGTTCGTCTACGACTGCCCGGACGACGAGGAGGTCCGCCACCTGGGCCATGTGGTGAACCCACGGCTGGTGGAGGCCGACGGCCTGGTCCTGAGGGGACCCGAGGGCTGTCTTTCGCTGCCGGGCCTGGAGGCGGGAACGGAGCGCTACGACCACGCCGTGGTGGAGGGTTCCACGCTCACGGGAGAGCCCGTGACCATCCATGGCACAGGCTTCTTCGCAAGATGCCTACAGCACGAGATGGACCACTTGGAGGGCAGGATCTACGCGGACCACCTGACGGGCTGGCGCAGGAGGAAGTTGAGCCGACAAGTTGCCCGAACGTCCTGGCACAGGGCCAGGTGATCAAGTCAGGGGCGCGGGGCTGTATCGATATGCGGCTCCGCCGCGTGGGCGCGACAAGCCCCCACAGGCCCGCACCCGACATACGACCGTCAGAACCCCGGACCCCCCACCTTGTCCCCCGCCGCAGCGAGCCGCCCCCACAACAGGTCCGCCATACTCCGCACCAACTCCGCCCGAGCACACGGCCGTTCCCCGAGCCACCAGTCACCCGCCGCGTACATCATCCCGACGATCCCGTGCCCCCACACCCGAGCCAGCAACTGACTCCCGGGCCCGAGATCCAGCCGGTCCTCGATGACCTGCGCCAGTTCTTCACCCATCCTGCGCAGCAACGGCACGGAATGCTTACCGACATCAAACCCTTGGTCCCCGACCTGACTCCCCTCCGCGGGGTGCATCAGGAACCGGTACACCTGAGGCCGCGCCTCGATCGCCGCGAGATACGTGTCCAGCGTCGCCTCGACCCGCTCCCGCCGATCCGCCGGAGCGTCCAGCGCCGCCCGCAGCGAATCCAGCAGCGCGTCGGTGTGCCGCTTGGCGAGCGCGGCGTAGAGTCCGCTCTTGTCACCGAAGTGCCGGTACAGGATCGGCTTGGTGATCCCCGCCTCCGCGGCGATCGCGTTCATAGAGGCCTGCGGCCCGTCACGCAGCACCACTCTGTCCGCGGCCTCCAGCAGCTCGCGCCGGCGGCGGTCGGCGGACCGTTGCTGTTCGGTCCGCTGTGTGGTGTCCATGAGCTCTCCCCACCCGTGCTGAATCGGTAACGCCTGCGCAAACTAACACTCGACAGGCGATTGGCATCGAACAGGCTGCTGACCGGTCATCGGGAGTTGACTTTTCCTACCCACGAGTAACAGACTTGGGTTACCGCTAGTAACATGTACGTGCGCCGCCGCTGGAGGGGACATGGCCGAGTTCACCATGGAGCTCAACGACGAACAGAAGGAGGTCCGGGACTGGCTGCACGGCTTCTCCGCCGACGTCATCCGCCCCGCGGCCGCCGAATGGGACGAGCGTGAGGAGACTCCCTGGCCGGTCATCCAGGAGGCCGCGAAGGTCGGCATCTACTCCCTCGACTTCTACGCCCAGCAGTACTTCGACCCCACCGGGCTCGGTATCCCGATGGCGATGGAGGAGCTGTTCTGGGGCGACGCGGGCATCGCCCTGTCGATCGTGGGCACCGGTCTCGCGGCTGTCGGCGTCCTCGCCAACGGTACCGAGGAACAGATCGGCACCTGGATCCCGCAGATGTACGGCGACGCGAACGACGTGAAGGTCGCCGCGTTCTGCTCCTCGGAGCCGGACGCCGGCTCCGACGTGGCCTCCATGCGCACGCGTGCCGTGTACGACGAGGCCAAGGACGAGTGGGTCCTCAACGGCACCAAGACCTGGGCGACCAACGGCGGCATCGCCAACGTCCACGTCGTCGTCGCGGTCGTCGACCCGGAGATCGGCTCCAAGGGCCACGCGTCCTTCATCGTGCCGCCGAACACCCCCGGCCTGTCCCAGGGCCAGAAGTTCAAGAAGCACGGCATCCGCGCCTCGCACACCGCCGAGGTGGTCCTGGAGAACGTCCGCGTTCCCGGTCACTGCCTGCTCGGCGGCAAGGAGAAGCTGGACCAGCGCCTGGCCCGGGCCCGGGAACGGGCGAAGGCGGGCAACGGCGAGCGCGTGAAGAACGCGGCGATGGCCACCTTCGAGGCTTCGCGGCCCGCGGTGGGCGCCATGGCCGTGGGCACCGCTCGTGCCGCCTACGAGGTCGCCCTCGACTACGCCAAGACCCGCGAGCAGTTCGGGCGCCCGATCATCGACAACCAGGGCGTGGCGTTCCAGCTCGCGGACATGCGGACGTCCATCGACGCGGCCCGGCTGCTGGTGTGGCGTGCCTCGTGGATGGCGATCAACGGCAAGCAGTTCACGGCGGCCGAAGGCTCGATGTCCAAGCTGTTCGCCAGTGAGACGGCGAAGAAGGTCACCGCCCAGGCGGTCCAGATCCTGGGCGGCAACGGCTACACCCGCGAGTACCCGGTGGAGCGCATGCACCGCGATGCGGCGATCTACACGATCTTCGAGGGCACCAGCGAGATCCAGCGGCTGGTGATCGCCCGGACGCTCTCCGGGATGTCCATCCGCTAACGATGCCGGAGCGGCGTCAGCTGCTCGATGTCGTACCTGGCCCGCAGCTCCTCGATCGCCTCGTGGTCCGGCGGGCCCCCGCCCCCCAGGATCTCCAGCAGCTCCTCGAAGTACCGCTCGTGATCCGGCGGCGGACTCGCCTGGAAGAACATCTTCGCCGGTGTGTCCGTCGGGTTGGCGAACGCGTGCGGGCACCCGGGCGGTACGACGATCACCGTGCCCGGGGTCGCCCGCACCACCCGGCTGCCCGAACCCGACTCCCAGCGCTGCCAGTTGTCGGGTGTGCGGACACGCGGCTCGAAGGCGAGGACGTCCAGCTCGCCTTCGAGGACGTAGAACAACTCCTCGCTGCGGGTGTGCACATGGGCGCCCACGTCGAAGCCGGGCGGGACGATCACCTCGAAGGTGGACGCCATACGGGAGTGGGACCCGGTCACCTTGAAGGTCACGTGCTGGGCGGGCGTCTGGACGACCCGCCCGTGTCCCGGCGGGACCAGAAGCCCTTCGGGAGCCGTCACCACGTCACCGGAAGGGCCTCGGGACCGCGGATCAACGCGCCCTTCCTGAAGGGGACCTGAGCCGGAGCGACCGCCAGCCTCAATCCCGGCAGCCGGTCCAGCAGCGCGTCCACCAGCAGCTCCGACTCCAGCCGGGCCAGCATTCCGCCGGGGCAGTAGTGCGGGCCGAACCCGAAGGACACATGCGGGTTCGGGCTGCGGGAGAAGTCGATCGTCTCCGGGTGCGGGAAGACGTCGGGATCCCGGTTCGCCGACAGGTACGACACGTAGATCGGGTCGCCCGCCCTGATCCGCACGCCCCTGATCCCCACATCCTCCGTGGCGATCCGCGACAGGCCGACCGCGTTGCGGTGCGGGATGTAGCGCAGCAGCTCGTCGATGGCCTGCGGGCGGATCGACGGTTCGGCGCGCAGCCGGTCGGCCAGGTCGGGCCGGGTCAGCAGCAGGTAGAACATCTGGCCGCTGTTGTTCGTCACTGCCTCGCCGCCGATCTGGAGCAGCACCGCGAGCCCGACGGCCTCGTCCAGCGTCACCTCGCCCCGGCCCACGGCGGCGCCGAGCAGGGAGGCCACGTCCTCGCCGGAGCCGCCCTCCCTGAGGCCGATGAGATCGGCGAAGTACGCGCCCATCTCGTCCTTGGCCTTCTCGCTGACCTGCTTGCCGTGCGAGGAGGACAGGATCAGCTGGGTCCAGGTGTGCATCCCGTGCCGGTCGGCGGCCGGGACACCCATCAGCTCGCAGATCACGGCGATGGGGAAGGGGCTGAGCACCGTCTGGGTGAGATCCGCCGGCGGCCCGTCCTGCACCAGCTCGTCGACCAGTTCGTCCAGCATCCGGCGCGACTTCTCCCGGATCCGCTCCACGCCCTTCGCGGTGAACGCGGCGGCCACCGAGCGGCGCAGCCGGGTGTGGTCCGGCGGATCGAGGAAGCCGACCGCGCCGCGCTGCGGGATGAAGTGCGGGGCGAGCCGGGTGACCGGCTGGTCCATGACCGCCTCGCGGCTGAAGCGGGGGTCGTTGGTCACCGTGCGCACGTCGTCGTACCGGGTCACCAGCCATGCCCAGCCCTCGCCGTTGGGCAGCTGGATCCGGGTGACCGGGCCCTCGCGCATCAGCTCGGTCAGCACCGGGTCGAAGTCGACGCCGTTCAGGTCGAGCGCCGGCCAGTGCCGGATCGGGGGCAGGATCTCGGTGATCGTCTCTTCGGTCATCTCAGTCCGTCTCATCCGTCCGCCGCCAGCGGCCCAGGGACATCTCCGCGGTGATGCCGGGTCCGAACCCGGCCAGCAGCCCCCGCGCCCGGTCCCGCGGCCCGCCCTCGTCGAACAGCCGCCGCAGCGCGTCCAGTACGACGGCGCTGGCGATGTTCCCGTACTCGGTGAGCGTGGCCCGGCTGAACCGGAAGGCGTGCGGGTCGACCTGGAGGTACTTGCTGAGGTCGTCGAGTATTCGGGGCCCGCCCGCGTGGACTATGTAGAAGTCCAGGTCGGCCGCGTCCCAGCCGTGCAGTCCCGCGAGGTCCTGCAACGCCGGCGCGAGCGGCTCCATGGTGGCCGGTACCCGCTTGTCGAGCTGGAAGTGGAAGCCCGTCGACCGGACGTCGTACATGATCCATTCCTCGGTCTTGGGGATCAGGTACGAGCCGTTGCGCTCCAGGACGATGCCCTCGCCGCCCCGCCCGCGCACCACGGCGGCCGCGATGCCGTCCCCGAACAGGCCGTTGGACAGCAGGTTCCCGATGCCGAGGTCGGCGGGCTGGTAGCACAGCGAGCAGAACTCGCAGGCCACGATGAGGGCGTTGGCCTCCGGGTAGGCCGTGCAGAAGTCGTGCGCCCGGTTGATCGCGGCACCGCCGGCCGCGCAGCCCAGCTGGGCTATGGGGAGCTGCCGGGTGGTGGACTCGAAGTCCATCTCGTTGATCAGCCACGCCGTCAGCGAGGGCATCATGAAGCCCGTGCACGAGACGTAGATGATGACATCGATGTCGGACGTCAGGAGCTCGGCGTCGTCCAGCGCCCGCTGCACCACCGCGGGCACCCGGGCCTTGGCCTCGGCCACGTAGACGTTGTTCCGCTCCTCGAAGCCGGGATGCTTCAGCGTCTCCTCGATGGGCTGCACGATGTGCCGGGTACGCACCCCCGTGTTCTCGATCAGCCGCAGCGCCAGCGGCAGTTGGGGGTGATCGGCGTGCCGGGAGCTCGCGAGCTCCAGCGTCTCCTCCATCGTGATCACGTACTCCGGAACGGACACCGAGGGTCTGCACAGAGTGGCCATGAACCGTCCCTGCTTTCACATCGGAAGTGGTCCAGTCCACTGTCGCCCGAGGCGGGAGGGACTTCGCGCCGGATTACTCCAAACGCGGGACCTGCCGATGCGCGGCTCCGCCGCGTGGGCGCGCCCCCTACGGCGTGGTCCCTACGGCGCGGTCCCACTACTGTGCGCGATGCACGCCACGTCGATCCGATCGGCCAGCTTGGCGAGCTCGATCGTCAGCGCGGCGACGGTGTCCTCGTCCAGCCCCTCCGCCCCGGCCTCGACCAGGTGCAGCCACCGCCCGCCAAGACTGCGGAGCAGCTTGCTCACATCGGCCGCAGACACCTGCAAGGTCCCGCGGTCGTCGACGATCAGAGGCAGTGTCACTTCGCGGTTCACACCGGGGATGTTAGCCGCGCAAGCGTCACGCTCCGTGCCAAACCGTGGTGATGTTGCAGAACTCCCTGATTCCGTGCCCGGACAGCTCACGCCCGTATCCGGACCGCTTCACCCCGCCGAACGGGAACGCCGGATGCGAGGCGGTCATCCCGTTGACGAACACCCCGCCGGCCTCCAGGTCCCGGACGAACCGGTCGACCTCGGCCTCGTCCCGCGTCCACACGTTCGAACTCAGCCCGAACGGCGAGTCGTTGGCGATCAGCACCGCCTCGTCCAGGTCGGCCGCCCGGTACAGCGTGGCCACCGGGCCGAAGGTCTCCTCACGGTGGATGCGCATCTCGCGGTCGACGTCCGCGATGACGGTCGGCGGGTAGAACCAGCCGGGCCCGTCGGGCCGCTCCCCGCCGCACAGCACACTCGCCCCGCTGCGCCTGGCGTCGTCGACCAGTTCCTCCAGGTCGGCCCGCCCCTGCTCGCTGGCCAGTGGCCCGACCTCGGTGTCCTCCTCCAGCGGGTCGCCGACCTTGAGCGCCTTCATGCCCTCGACGAACCGCTCGGCGAACCGGTCGTACACGTCCGTGTGCACGATGAACCGCTTGGCGGCGATGCAGGACTGCCCGTTGTTCTGCACGCGCGCGGTCACCGCGATCCGCGCGGCCCGGTCGATGTCCGCGGACGGCATGACGACGTACGGGTCGCTGCCGCCGAGTTCGAGGACCGTCTTCTTCACCATGTCCCCGGCGGTGGAGGCGACCGCCCGCCCCGCGGGTTCACTCCCCGTGAGCGTGGCCGCCTTGACGCGCTCGTCGCGCAGGATCTCGTCGATCGCCCCGGAGCCGACGAGCAGGGTCTGGAAACAGCCCTCGGTGTAGCCGGCCCGGTGGAAGAGGTCCTCCAGGAAGAGGGCGGTCTGCGGCACGTTCGAGGCGTGCTTGAGTAGGCCCACGTTGCCCGCCATCAGCGCGGGCGCGGCGAACCGGACCACCTGCCACAGCGGGAAGTTCCACGGCATCACCGCGAGCACGGGACCCAGCGGCCGGTAGTGCACGCGCGCGCGTGACGCGCCGGAGTCCTTCACGTCGGCCTCGGACGGCTCCTCGTCGGCGAGCAGCGACTCGGCGTGCTCCGCGTACCAGCGCATCGCCTTGGCACACTTGGCGGCCTCGGCGCGGGCCTGCTTGACCGGCTTGCCCATCTCGGTGGTCATGACCCGGGCGATGTCCCGCTGCGCCTCGTCCAGCAGCTCGGCGGCCCGGTTCAGCAGACGCGCGCGCTCCGCGAAGGACGTCGTCCGGTAGGTGCGGAACGTCGCCTCGGCGAGCTGGAGCCTGCGCTCGATCTCCTCCTCGCCCATGGCCTCGTACGTCTTGAGCGTCTCGCCGTTCGCCGGGTTGACCGTCGCGATGGGCATGACCGACCTCCTGAAGAGCTGGGTGTGCTTCGACCTTCCCGCGCGGCGGGGGCGACCGCAACGCGTGGACGTCAGCCCGAGTGCTCAGCCAGCCGGTCCAGAAACGCGGCCTGCGCCGTGACGATCACGGCCCGGGCCCGGTCGAGCCCGAACCACTCCACCCGGTCCAGCTCCGGGAACTCCTGCGTCCGCCCGGACTTCGGCGGCCACTCCATGCGGAACGTCCCCGGCACCACCGTCGCCGGATCGAGGTCCGCCTCGATGGCCCACGCCGTGACGACCTTGCCGTTCGCCTGCCGCACCTCACCCAGGGGTACGGCCTCCCCGTCGGGCGGTGCCAGCCCCAGCTCCTCTTGGAACTCCCGGCGGGCCGCGTCCCAGGCCGACTCGGAGCCGGGCTCGTACTCGCCCTTCGGCACGCCCCACGCCCCGGCGTCCCGGTGTGCGAAGAACGGGCCGCCCATATGGCCCAGCAACACCTCAAGACCGTCGGGTGTGTGTCGGAACAACAACAGCCCCGCGCTCGTCCTCACGGCTTCACCTCCGGGTGCGCGGCCAGCAGTGTCTCCACCGTGTCGGCCTCCTCGGGCCGCTTGTCCTCCCGGTAGCGGACCACGCGCGCGAACCGGAGAGTGACCCCGGCCGGGTAGCGGGTCGACCTCTGGAGACCGTCGTAGGCGATCTCGACGACGAGTTCGGGCCGTACGGTCACCACGTGGTCGTTGCTCTCCACCGCCAGCTCCTGGAGCCGCTCGGTCTGCCAGGTGAGCATCGCGTCGGTCATGCCCTTGAAGGTCTTGCCGAGCATGGCGAAGGAGCCGTCGGCGGCGCGGGCGCCCAGGTGGAGGTTGGAGAGCTTGCCGGTGCGGCGGCCGTGGCCCCACTCGGCGGCCAGCACCACCAGGTCGAGGGTGTGCACGGGCTTGACCTTCAGCCAGGACGCACCGCGCCGGCCCGCGCTGTAGGGGGCGTCGAGGGACTTCACCACGACCCCCTCGTGGCCGCGCTCCAGCGTCCCGGCGAGGAACTCCTCGGCCGCTCCCACGTCCTCGGGCCCGGACACGAGAGCGCGCCGCACCCGCATCGGCTCGGGGACCAACCGGGCGAGTTCCGCGTGCCGTCGGGCGAAGGGCAGGTCGAGGAGGTCGTGGCCGTCGACGGAGAGGGCGTCGAAGAAGACGGGGGAGACGGGGACTTCCCGGGCCGCGGTCGCCACGTCCACGCGGGAGCCGACCCGGCCCGCCGTCTCCTGGAAGGAACGGGGCCGCCCGTCCTCGTCGAACGCGATCACCTCACCGTCCAGGATGAACCGCTCGCCTCTCAACTCCAGTGCCGCGGCCGTCAGTTCGGGCAGCCGGTCGGTGATGTCGTCGAGGGTGCGCGTGTACAGCCGTACGACATCGCCGTCCCGGTGGATCTGGACGCGGATGCCGTCCAGCTTCTCCTCGACCGCGCACTCGCCGAGCTTCTCGACCGCCTCGGCCACCGAGGAGGCGCTGTGCGCCAGCATCGGCAGGACCGGGCGGCCGACGGTGAGGCGGAAGCGGTCCAGGGCGGGCGGGCCGTCGGTGAGAAGGGCCTCGGCGACGGTCTGGAGGGAGCCCGCGAGCATCACGGCACGGCGGACGTCGGCCGGGGGCGCCTCGGTCGCCTGGGCCAGGCCCTCGACGGCCACCGCGTCCAGCGCGCCCTGCCGTACCTCGCCGGTGATCAGCCCGAACAGGAACCGCTGCTCGCCCTCGGTGGCCGCGCCCATCAACTCACCGACCAGCCGGGCCCGTTCGGCCTGCGAGCCCGCGCCCGCGACCTTGCCGAGCCGAGTGAGGCGGCCGTTCACCTCGCCCACGGTCAACGTCGGCTCCACGGCCGGTTCGACCGGGCGGCTCAGCACCTTCCAGCCGACGCCGAGCCGGCCCTGCGGGAGCCGTCCCGCGAGATACGGGATGACGATCGGCACGTCGTCCGGCCCGGCCTCGCGGAACAGCTCGGCGAGCAGCGCGATCTTCTGGGAGCGCGCCGAGGTCGCGGCGACGTCCTGGGACACCTGTGCCAGCCGGGCAAGCAACATGGTTCCAGGGTGTACCGGAGGCGCCGGATCTACACCCCGGCGGCCGCGTCGAGGTCCGCCATCAGCAGCTCCCCGTTGATCGTCGCCCCCGCCCGGTAGCCGCCCGCCGCCGCGTTGATCACCTGCTCCCCGAACCCCATCGCGTTGCCCGCGGCCCACACACCGGGCACGGTCGTCAGCCCCGTCGCATCGACCACCGGATACGAGCCGAACGGGGTCTCGGTCAGCTCGGCCCCGAGCTGCTCCAGCAGGCCGTTGCGCGGGACGGCCCGCGGCGCGGTGAAGACGACGTCACGCGCGTGCGTGGTGCCGTCCTCCAGGCGTACGGCGGTCAGGCGGTCGTCGGTCACGACCAGCTCGGCGACCTCGCCGGGCACCACCTGGACCCCGGCCGCGGCCAGCCTGCGCAGGTCGTCGTCCGAGAGCCCGGACTCGGCGACCCGATGCAGGAAGAGGGTCACGTCCTTCGACCACTGGGACACCATCAGCGCCTGGTGCACGCTGAGCGGACTCGTGGCGAGCACGCCGAAGGCCCGGTCGCGGACCTCCCAGCCGTGGCAGTACGGGCAGTGCAGCACGTCCTTGCCGAAGCGCTCGGCGACACCCGGCACGTCGGGCAGCTCGTCCCTCAGGCCGGTCGCGACGACCAGCCGGCGGGCCCGCACGACACGTCCGCTCGCCAGGGTCACGGCGAAGCCCGGCGCGACCTCGACGACCCGGTCCCGGACCAGCTCGACGCCGTACGCCTTGATCTCCTCGCGGCCGATCGCGAGGAACTCGGCGGGGGACATGCCGTCCCGGGTGAGGAAGCCCTGCATGTGGGCGGCGGGCGCGTTGCGGGGCTCGCCCGCGTCGACGACCAGGGTGTGGCGCCGGGCCCGGCCCAGGACCAGGGCGGCGGACAGTCCTGCCGCGCCGCCACCGACAACGATCACTTCATAGGTCTCGGTCATGCCGACACCGTGGCTCCGGGACACGCGATTGACAAACTTCTTTGCCGGTTCTGCAATACGGAGATGACCACCGACGACGTTCTGGCCGAAGTGGGACCGAGGCTGCGGCGGCTGCGCAAGGAGCGGGAGGTGACCCTGGCCGCGCTCTCCGCGACGACCGGCATCTCCGTGAGCACCCTGTCCCGTCTGGAGTCCGGCCTGCGCAAGCCCAGCCTGGAGCTGCTGCTGCCGATCGCCCAGGCCCACCAGGTCCCCCTCGACGAACTGGTCGGCGCCCCGCCGGTCGGTGATCCCCGGGTGCGGACCAAGGCGCTCGTACGGCACGGGCGCACCTTCTGGCCGCTGACCCGGCAGCCCGGCGGACTCCAGGCCTTCAAAGTGCTGGTGCCGCAGCGCGAGGAGGAGCCGGAGCCCCGCACCCACGAGGGGTACGAGTGGCTGTACGTGCTGGCGGGGCGGCTGCGGGTGGTGCTGGGGGAGCACGACGTGGTGCTCGCGGCGGGGGAGGCGGCGGAGTTCGACACCCGGGTGCCGCACTGGTTCGGGTCGACGGGGGAGGGCCCGGCGGAGTTCCTCAGCCTCTTCGGGCCGCAGGGCGAGCGGATGCACGTCCGCGCGCGTCCCCGGGAGGCATGAGGAACGGCTCCGGGAACGCCCGGCCGTCGATCGCTTGTCCGAGACAACTGCGGGAGCGCCCAGGTAGGTTCGCCGGATGGACGAAATACCGCCCCGGGCACACTCCGTGGCACGGCAGGTCGCCCGGTGACGAGCAGCGACGTGACCCATCACCCCGTCGTCGACACCCCCTCGACGACAGCGATCCAGGACTGGCAGGCGAGGCTTCGCCGATTCGGGTACGCGGCCCGTCCGCCGACGGACCTCCGCGAGCGGCTCGTCCCGCGCTTCCCGAAGCGGACGGTGTGGGACTGGCTGGGCCCGCTGCTCATCGCCGCCCTGGCCGGGGTGATCCGCTTCTGGCATCTCGGCCGCCCGCGCGCCGTGGTGTTCGACGAGACGTACTACGCCAAGGACGCCTGGTCGCTGCTGCACCTCGGGTACGAGGGCACCTGGCCCGACCGCAAGATCGCCGACCCGCAGATCCTCGCCCACCCGCAGGTCATCTCGCTCTCCGACACCGGGGCGTTCGTCGCGCACCCGCCGATGGGCAAGTGGGTCATCTCGCTCGGCGAGTGGATGTTCGGCCTCACCCCGTTCGGCTGGCGCTTCATGACGGCCGTCCTCGGCACCCTGTCCGTGCTCATGCTGTGCCGCATCGGCCGCAGGCTGTTCCGGTCGACCCTGCTGGGCTGCCTCGCCGGAGCACTGCTGGCGACGGACGGTCTGCACGTGGTGATGAGCCGTACCGCGCTGCTGGACCTCGTCGTCATGTTCTTCGTCCTGGCGGCGTTCGGCAGCCTGCTGATCGACCGGGACCGGGCCCGCGCCCGGCTCGCCGCCGCCCTGCCGGTCGGCGCCGACGGCCGGGTCCGCCCCGACGAGCACACCGGTGACAACGCCGGAACCGGACCGCGGCCCTGGCGCCTCGCCGCCGGTGTCTTCCTGGGCCTGGCGGCCGCCACCAAGTGGAACGGCCTGTACGTCCTGGTCTTCTTCGTCGTCCTGACCCTGCTGTGGGACGTCGGCGCCCGCCGTGTCGCCGGCGCCCGCCGCCCCTACCTGGCGGTGCTCAACAAGGACCTCGGCTGGTCCCTGCTGTCCCTGGTGCCGGTCGCCGTGCTGACCTATCTGGCCTCCTGGACCGGCTGGTTCCTGTCCGACGACGGCTACGGCCGGCACTGGGCCGACGGCCGCGGCGGCACCTGGTCGTGGATCCCCGCCCCGCTGCGCAGCCTCTGGCACTACGAGCAGGCGGTGTACAACTTCAACGTGGGGCTGCACACCCCGCACAAGTACGAGTCGAATCCCTGGAGTTGGCTGGTCCAGGGCCGCCCGGTGCTCTTCGACTACCAGTCCCCGAAGCCCGGACAGAACGGCTGCGGCACGACGGTCGACTGCTCCCAGACGGTCCTCGCCCTCGGCACCCCGCTCCTGTGGTGGTCGGCCTGCGCCGCCCTGCTCTACCTGCTCTTCCGCTGGGCGCTGCGCCGCGACTGGCGGGCCGGGGCGATCCTGTGCGGGGTGGGCGCCGGATACCTCCCCTGGCTCCTCTACCAGGACCGCACGATCTTCTCCTTCTACGCCGTCGTCTTCGTGCCCTATCTGTGCCTGGCGGTGGCGATGACGGTCGGTGCGATCCTGGGCCCACCGGGCACGGACCGCGGGCGGCGCACCCAGGGCGCGGTGGCCGCCGGCACCCTGGTCCTGCTGATCGTGTGGAACTTCATCTACTTCTTCCCGCTCTACACGGGGGAGACGATCCCGTACGCCGACTGGCACTCCCGGATGTGGCTGGACACCTGGATCTGACGTCTGCGGTTCCTGGTACGTTACGGAGCTTCCGCCGCCCCACGACAAGAGACCGAGCCCAGTGACGACCGTCGCGTACCAAGGTGAACCCGGATCCAACTCGGCGACCGCCGCCCACGCCCTGTACCCCGGGTGCGCCGAGCAGCCCTGCACGAGCTTCGAGCAGGCCCTGGACGCGGTCACGCTTGGCACCGCCGACGTGGCCGTGATCCCGGTGGACAACTCGGCGGCCGGCCGCGTGGCGGACGTCCATCATCTGCTGCCCGAGTCGGGGCTGTTCATCGTCGCCGAGTACTCCGTCGCCATCCGCTTCGACCTGATGGGCGTGCCCGGGGCGGCACCGCACGAGGTGGAGTGCGTACGCAGCCATGTGCACGCGCTCGGGCAGTGCCGCAAGGTGCTGCGGGAGGGCGGCTGGCGCACCCTCGTCACCGACGACACGGCCGGAGCGGCGCGCGAGGTGGCCGAGCTGGCCGACCCGCGGCACGCGGCGCTCGCCCCGCCCGCCGCCGCCGCGCTGCACGGCCTCGACGTACTGCGCTCGGGCGTCGAGGACGACCCCGACAACACCACCCGGTTCGTCGTCCTGTCCCGGGACGCCGTCGTGGCCCCGGACACCGGGGAACCCACGATGACGAGCCTGTTCTTCTGCGTGCGCAACATCCCGAGCGCGCTCTACAAGGTGCTCGGCGGGTTCGCCACCAGCGGGGTCAACCTCACGAAGATCGAGAGCTACCAGATGGGCGCGGGCCTCGACGCGAGTCGCTTCTACGTCGAGATCGAGGGCCACCCCGACGAGCAGCACGTCGCCCTCGCCCTGCACGAACTGCGGTTCTTCTCCACCGAGGTCCGCATCCTGGGCGTGTATCCGGCCCACCCGCACCGCCTGAAGGGCTGAACCGACTCAGGCGCCGAGGCCGTTGAGCAGGGTGTCCACGACGACGTCCGCCGCCTGCGCGGGGCTGAGCCGGGGCAGTTGCCGGGACACCAGGTGCATCAGCTGGGGGAGGAGCGCGCTCGTCCACCCGCTCGGCAGGCCGGGACGCAGCAGACCCTCGTCGGTGGCCCGCCGGAGGAAGGCGTCCACCTCGGCGATGCTCGCGTCGCGACGCGCGTGCACCGAGTCGTCGGCGAGCATGCGGGCGAGGTCGACGGGCCAGGTGCGGTTGACCGCGATGATGTTCTCGACATAGCGGTGCAGGGCGACGGCGACCGGTGCCTCGCCGAGCCGCGCGTCCTCGATGGCCCGCTCGATGGCGGTCAGCCGGGCTTCGTAGATCGCCCCGAGCAGTTCCTCGCGGGAGGCGAACCGCCGGTAGACGGTACGCCGGTCCACGCCCGCCTCTGTGGCGATGGCAGCGATGCTCGTGCCCGGGTCGGTGGCGAGCATGCGGGCGCCGGTGGTCAGGACGGCTTCCAGATTGCGTGCTGCGTCGGCTCTCATCGCGACCAGGGTAGCGGGCGACTGAGGAACCTGAGGGTTCTAGAGCCTCTCAGGTGTGGAGTATCCCGCCACTGAATGCCTCGCCGCTGTGACAGCTGTCAGTGGGCCGTGGCGCGGGCGGCGCGCTCTGTGGCGGTACCGGCGAGCGTGAGGCGGTCCGCGTCCACGACCGCCTGGGCGAAGGCGCCGGGCGCCTCCTGCGGCACGTTGTGGCCGACGTCCGCGAGGGTGCGGTGCAGATACGGGCCCGTGAAGTGGTCGCGGTAGGCGGAGCCGTCGCCGGGCGGGGTGAACGGGTCGAGGGCCGGGTCCAGCGTGACCGTCGGTACGTGGACGGGAGGTTGGGCGGCGAGCCGCTTCTCGTAGCGGTCGTAGCGGTGCTCCCCCTCGACGAGCCCGATGCGCCAGCGGTAGTTGAAGAGCACGACGGCCGCGTAGTCGGGGTTCTTGAAGGCCTCGGCGGTGCGTTGGTAAGTGGCTTCGTCGAAGCTCCAGTTGGGGGAGACGAGGGTCCACACATAGCGGCACAGGGCGAGCCGCTCGGCCACGTCCTCCATGGCCTTCTTGCCGCGCTCGGTGGCGAAGTACCACTGGTACCACCAGTTGTGCTCGACGGCCGGGGCGGCGGGCTCCAGCTGTGCCTTGCGGTCGGTGATCAGGTAACCGCCGGTGGAGACAAGGGCCTTGACGCGCTCGGGCCACAGCGCGGCGATGATGTCGGCGGTGCGCGAGCCCCAGTCGAAACCGGCGAGCACCGCCTTGTCGATCTTGAGGGCGTCCATCAGAGCGACGATGTCCAGCGCGACGGCGGACTGTTCGGCCGTACGGGGCGTGTTCCGCGACAGGAAGCGGGTGCCGCCGTGTCCGCGCAGGTAGGGCACGATGACGCGGTAGCCCAGGCCGGCGAGGAGCGGGGCGACGTCGACGAAGCTGTGGATGTCGTACGGCCATCCGTGCAGGCAGATCACGACCGGGCCGTGGGCGGGCCCGGCCTCCGCGTAACTGACGTCCAGGACGCCCGCCTTGACGTGCTTGAGCGTGCCGAAGCCCGCGTGGGTGCCGGAAGTGACCACGGGCACGGTGGGGTTGGGGGACCTGGTCGCCGCGAACGCGCCGGTGCCCAGGCCGACGGCCTTGTTGAACGTACGCCTGCCGATCATCTGAAACCTCCGTTGTGCGAGATCCCCGTGGCTCTCGGTGGGATGACTTTTACATCGCGTGCGTCACCTGTCAAACCGGTGACGAAGGCTGATTGGCGTTTTCGGCCACGGGGCGTATCGACGATAAGTGCTACAGTAATGTGACACTTAATGGTTGGGTGTGAGGCCCTGGAGAGGGAGGAAGCGCATGATCACCTACGACCGGCTCTACATCGGTGGCTCCTGGGCCGACCCGAGCGACCCGAAGCCGCTGGACATCCGATCGCCCCACGACGGGACGGTGATCGGCCGTGCGGTCCAGGCGCGGCCGGACGACGTGGACCGTGCGGTGGCCGCGGCGCGTGCGTCGTTCGACGCGGGGGTGTGGCGCCTGACCCCGCCCGCGGAGCGGATCGCGGTCCTACGGCGCTTCAACACCTTGCGTGAGGAGAGCGCGGAGAAGGTGGCCCACCTGATCTCGTTGGAGAACGGCTCGGCCGCCTGGTTCACCCGCGCAGGACAGCCCGGTCTGACCCGGCAGGCGAACGCCTACCTCAGCGCGGCGGAGGAGTTCGGCTGGGAGGAGACGCTCGCGCCCTCCGACCCCTCGTCGCCGGTGCGCAGCGTGGTGCGCCGGGAGGCGATCGGTGTCGTGGCCGCCGTCATCCCGTGGAACTCGCCCTTCTCCTCGGCCACTTCGAAGATCATCCCGGCCCTGCTCGCGGGCAACTCCGTGGTCCTCAAGGTGTCCCCGGAGAACTCGCTGAGCATGGGCTTCCTGGCCGAACTGCTGGAGCGGACGGGCCTGCCCGAGGGTGTGATCAGCGTCCTGTCCGCAGACCGCGAGACCAGCGAACACCTGGTGTCCCACCCGGACGTCGACAAGATCGCCTTCACCGGCTCGACGCGGGCCGGCCGCCGGATCGCCTCGATCGCCGGCGAGCAGCTCAAGCGGGTCAGTCTGGAGCTGGGCGGCAAGTCCGCCGCGGTGATCCTGCCGGACGCCGACGTCGAAAAGGCCGTGGCGGGACTGAAGTTCGGCTCCTTGCTCAACAACGGCGAGTCCTGCATCGCCCAGACCAGGATCCTGGCCCCGCGCGGCCGGTACGAAGAGGTCGTGGCCGCTCTGAAGGAGCTGGTGGAGTCGCTGAAGGTGGGCGACCCGAGCGACCCCGACACCTTCATCGGCCCGATGATCCGCCCCGACCAGCAGGAGCGGGTCCGCGACTACATCCGGCTCGGCATCGACGAGGGCGCCCGCCTGGTCACCGGCGGGCCGGAGATCCCCGAGGGCCTGGAGAGGGGCAACTACGTCACGCCGACCGTCTTCGCGGACGTCGACAACTCCATGCGGATCGCGCAGGAGGAGATCTTCGGCCCGGTCCTGGTCGTCATCCCTTACGACGACGAGGACAACGCCGTCCGCATCGCCAACGACTCGGAGTACGGCCTCTCCGGCGGCATCTGGTCCGCAGACGAGGACCACGCCCTCGCGATCGCCCGCCGCATCCGCACCGGAACCGTCACGGTCAACGGTGCCTCCGTCGCCTTCGACGGCCCGTTCGGCGGCTTCAAGGCGAGCGGCATCGGGCGCGAGTACGGCGCGGTGGGGCTCGGGACGTACACCGAGTACAAGACGATCACGGTCTGAGCGCTCCTTGGCGGGGTGGCGCTGTGCGGTGATTTCCGTAACCGGTTAGACCGATGACTCGACGGGTGTGCCGCGCACTTTTCTCGGGCCCCGGGGGTCATCACGTGGTCCCGCGAGGCGGTGACGCCCTTCGTTCGTCACCGTCTTGACAGGTGACGCTCTTGAGGTGCACGCTGATCGCACAGTCCAGGAAGTGGAGAACGGCCATGAGCAAGGACCTCGCCATGGACGCCGACACGGCAGCCCGGCACACCCGCTTCGGCAAGCTCCCCGAGCGCATCCGC
Source organism: Streptomyces sp. SID13726 (assembly GCF_010548375.1). GTDB lineage: Bacteria > Actinomycetota > Actinomycetes > Streptomycetales > Streptomycetaceae > Streptomyces. Next base: position 348,281 of record NZ_JAAGLY010000006.1, on the reverse strand, counting down.
TTCGAGGACATGACCGAAGAGGTGGAGTCCGCACCGGGCGGCGGGGCGAACGCCTCCTACGACCCGGCGGGCAACTGGAAGTACTACTCGTGCCTGGCCCTCGACCTGGGGCTGTAGCTCGGCGACGCTCAGGCCGTCCGGCGGGAGTGCCTGGGGCTCTCCCCGGGGAGACGCGGCCGGTGGCCGGCGTCGGGGTGCGCGACCAGTCGTACGGCGGACCCGGCCGAGCGTCGGCGCGAGGCCAGTCGCTCGGCGTGGGACAGGGACGGCCACATCACGTCGTCGCCGCCCGCGACCAGGAGGACGTCGGCCCTGGCCCGCTCCACCGGGATCTCCGCCGCTGGGGGAGTCCAGGAGTCGTCCAAGGGGGCGAAGGGGGAGGGGCTGTTGGCGTCGGCTCCACGACGATCGATACGGGTGCTGCGCTCCGTCACGGCCTGGTCCGACGTTGCACCAGGCCAGGGACGTGGGGGACAGGGCGACGACCGCGTCGACTCGCGGATCGTGCACGGCGGTGAGCAGGGCGGCCTCGGCTCCCTTGGAGGTGCCCAGGACGCCGATGGGCCCTGTCCCGGTCGACACGTCCGCTGGAGCCTGCCAGGACCAGCACGCCGACGTCGCCGCCGTGGGCGTACGGGCGGCCGGGACCGACCAGGGCTCGGTCAACTCCCGCTCGACGACCTCCACTTGACCCGTCTGATCAGCGCGTGGCCGAAGCGGGCGTGTCCTTCTTGCGGGCTCGGTACGCGGCCGCCTTGATCTTGTTGCCGCAGGACTCCATGCCGCACCACTGCCGCCGCATGCCCCGCGAGCGGTCGATGTAGACGCGGGTGCACTCGGGGTTGCCGCACTCCTTGAGCAGGGGGACGTCCGGGCCGCTCAGCAGCTCCACGGCCTGGCGGGCGACGGTGGCCAGGGCCTGCTCCGGGGTCGCGTCGGTGTGCCGGCCCGCCAGGGTGAGCTGCGGTGTCGCGGGAGCCTTGCGCGCGGCGGCGTTGAGCACGGCGAGGGCCTCACGGTCGAAGCCCTCGCCGAGGCGGCGGTCGGTGACGAGCCGGTAGACGGCCTCGCGTACCGTGGTCGCCGCCCGGACGTCGTCCTCCTCACCGGGAGTGATCGCGTCCACGAGCCCCGACTCCAGGTACCAAGCGTTGAGCCGCTCCGGGGTCACGAACATCTCGAAGCGGGTCGAGCGCCGGGCGCGGAGGGTGGCCGCGAAGTCGAGGGCCGGGTGCCCGCAGACGAAGACGTGGTTCAGATTCACATCACCATTTTGACAGGTGACTGTCGGGGAGTGCAAGGAAAGTCACCGTCCTGGGCGGTGCTCGCCGGAGGATATGCGTTCATCGCGCGGCCAGCCGCATCTCACGGCCCTGCCACCGTCGTCGCAGCCAGCGATCATGACTCGCGACCACGATCGCGCCCGGGCCGGTGCCCAGCGCCCTCTCCAACTCGTCGCACAGGCGCGGGGAAAGGTGGTTGGTGGGCTCGTCGAGCAGGAGGAGCTGCGGCGGGCGGGCCACCAGCAGGGCCAGGGCCAGCCGGCGGCGCTGCCCCACGGACAGCTCTCCGACCTGCTTGTCCAGGTCCGCCTCGGCCAGCAGGCCCAGGGAGCGCAGCGGCACCTGCTCCGCCCGCGCCGGGCCGAGCGCCTGCGCGTAGGTGTCGTGGACCTTGCGCTCGGGCCGCTCGAACACGGTGTCCTGGGCGAGCAGCCCGACCGTCAGTCCGTGTCGCCTGCGCACCTCGCCCTCTGCGGGGAGGCACCCGGCGAGTACGGCGAGCAGGGTCGACTTGCCCGTCCCGTTGCCGCCCGTGACCAGCAGCCGGTCGGTCGCGGACACCTCCAGGCCGGACAGGGCGAGCCGACCGGGCACCCGTACGTCGTGCAGGGCGATGAGCGGCTGCGGGCCCTCCTCCGCACGGGCGGCCAAGTCGCCGGCGGCGAAGCGCAGCGGGCGTGGGGGCTGCGCGACCTGGGTGCGCTCCAGCTCCTCCAGCCGCCGGGTGGCGTTGCGGACCCGGCGGGAGATCTGGCTCTGCACCCGGCCCGCGCGATGGCCGTACCCCATCTTCTCGTTGTCGCGCGGTGCCCGGTCCGGAGCGACCCGGCGCGCGGTCACGCCCGTCGCTTGGCGCAACTCCGCCAGTTCCTCCTGCTGTTCGGCGTACCGCCGCTCCCAGCGCTCCCGCTCGGCGCGCTTCTCGGCCAGGTAGGCGCTGTAGTTGCCGCCGTAGCGCACCGGTCCTTCGACCGCCGGGTCCAGGTCGATCAGATCGGTGCAGACGGCGTCGAGGAAGGCCCGGTCGTGGCCGGCGAGCACGACGGTCCCGGGCAGGGCGCGGAGTTGTTCCTCCAGGAAGGCGGCGGCGCCGTCGTCGAGGTGGTTGGTGGGCTCGTCCATGAGCAGGGCCGGGGGCCGCCGTACGAGAAGCGCGGCCAGGGCCAGCCGCCCGCGCTGCCCGCCGGAGAGCGAGCCGAGCGCGCGGTCGGGCGCGAGTGCGCCGAGCCCCAGACCGTCCAGTACCAGGGCGGAGCGGCGGTCGGCGTCCCAGGACTCCCGGTCCTCGGCCTGTTCGAGGCGGCGGCCGTAGGTGTCGAGGAGTTCCCGGTGGCCGGGGTCGGCCTCGGGGACCCGGGCGAGTTCCGCGCCGAGCCTCTCCAGTTCTGTGAGGTCCTCGCGGGCCTCGCGCAGCGCCTCGTCCAGGACCGCGGCGAGGGTGGCGCCGGTGTCGAACGGCATCTCCTGGTGGAGGAAGCCGAGGTCGCGGGGGCGGGTGACGGTTCCCGCGTCGGGTTCGTCGACGCCGGCCAGCACCCGGAGCAGGGTGGACTTGCCGACGCCGTTCTCCCCGATCAGGCCGATACGGCGGCCGGGGGAGGCGGTCAGGGAGACGCCGTCGAGGACACGACGGCCGCCCAGGGTGCGGACGAGGTCGTGGGCGAGCAGGGCGGGCTGGGGCATGGGAGGTCCGTCCGACGTGTTCGGTGGTCGGCCCGCCGGGCACGGAGCCTCGGTCGCGGGCCACTGCACACGCCGGCGGCTCACACCTCGGGGGCTCCCGTCTCCCGGAGTGTCCCGTCGGCCAGCCGCAGCCGTCGGTCCACCCCGATCGCGGCGAGGAACCGCTCGTCGTGGCTGACCACGACGAAGGCGCCCCGGTAGGAGTTGAGCGCACTCTCCAACTGGCCCACGCTCACCAGGTCGAGGTTGTTGGTCGGCTCGTCGAGCAGCAGCAGATGCGGGGCCGGTTCGGCACACAGGACGCAGGCGAGGGTGGCGCGGAGCCGTTCGCCGCCGGAGAGCACGTGGACCGGCAGATGCGCGCGGGCGCCCCGGAAGAGGAAGCGGGCCAGGATGTTCATCCGCTCCGCCTCGGGCCGTTCGGGCGCGGACAGGGCGAAGTTCTCCGCCACGGTACGGTCCGGGTCCAGCAGGTCGAGGCGCTGTGAGAGATAGGCGATCCGGCCGTCGTTGCGGGTGATCTCCCCGCCGTCCGGGGTGAGTTCACCGGTGATCAGGCGCAACAGGGTGGTCTTTCCCGCGCCGTTGGGCCCGGTGAGTGCGATGCGCTCGGGGCCGCGGATGCTCAGGGTGACACCGTCCACGGCGAACACCGCCCTGTCGCCGAGCCGGGCCCGCATCCCCTCGCCGAGGAAGAGGGTCCGCCCCGCGGGCACTTGGGTGTCGGGCAGGTCCAGGGCGAGGCGCTGCTCGTCGCGGAGTGCGAGCCCGGCCTCGTCGAGGCGGGACTTGGCCTCGCCGACCCGCGAGGCGTGCATCTGCCCGGCCCGGCCCGCGGACTCCTGCGCGCCCCGCTTCATGGTGCCGGCGAAGATACGCGGCAGACCGGCGCTCTTGAGGTTGCGGGCGGCGTTGCTCGCCCGGCGCTCGGCGCGCTCGCGGGCCTGCTGCAACTCCCGCTTCTCCCGCTTGAGTTCCTGCTCGGCGTTGCGGACGTTCTTCTCGGCGACCTCCCGCTCGGCGCGCACGGCTTCCTCGTACGCGGTGAAGTCACCGCCGTAGAACCGCAGTTCGGTGCTGCCGAGTTCGGCGATCCGGTCCATGCGGTCGAGCAGTTCGCGGTCGTGGCTGACCAGCAGGAGACAGCCGTTGAAGTCGTCCAGTACGTCGTACAGCCGGTGCCGGGCTTCCAGGTCGAGGTTGTTGGTCGGCTCGTCGAGCAGCAGCACGTCCGGGCGCTTGAGGAGCTGGGCGGCGAGTCCCAGGGAGACGATCTGGCCGCCGCTGAGCGTGCCGAGGCCGCGGTCCAGGGTGAGTTCGGTCAGGCCGAGGCGGTCGAGCTGGGCGCGGGTGCGCTCCTCGATGTCCCAGTCGTCGCCGATGACGGCGAAGTGCTCCTCGCCGACGTCCCCGGACTCGACGGCGTCCAGGGCGCGGATCACGTCGGCGACGCCGAGCACCTCCGCGACGGTGAGATTCCCGGTGAGCGGCAGGCTCTGCGGGAGATGGCCGAGCGTGCCACCGACGGTCAACGAGCCGCCCGTGGGCTTGAGTTCACCGGCGATCAGCTTGAGCAGGGTGCTCTTGCCGGAGCCGTTGGGGGCGACCAGGCCGGTGCGGCCCACGGGCACGGAGAAGGACACGCCCTGGAACACGGGGGTGTCGTCGGGCCAGGAGAAGGAGAGGTTCGAGCAGACGACGCAGGCGTCGGACATGGAGGTGACCTCGGAGGCACTGAGGGCAGAGCACGGAGTTCCGCCCTGGGCAGACGTGGGGAAAGGGGTACGACGAGACGGACCACCCCGACAGCGCTTCCGAGCGCAGGCCGGTGGCCGTCAGTTCCGGATCTCATCCGGAGATGTCGTCTTCACCCACCACGTCTGTGACTCCTCGATACACGGGTCTACGTCGTCCGCAGCCTAACAGCCGTCGCCGCGAGTGCCCGGGCCTCCCGGCTCACGCGCCTGGACCGACTCCGGGACCCGTCCCCACCCGGTAGCGCACCGGCAGAGACACCACCCCGCGGATGATTCCGGACCCGATCCACTCCAACGAGTCGGCAGGGATGGCGAGTTCGAGTTCCGGAACGCGGGCGAGGGGCACGCGCGGGCGATCGTCGGGCCGGGGCACGTCGAGTACGGCGGGGCCGTCGCCCCCGGCCCGCGGGGCGTTGTCCCCGGCCCGCGGGCCGTCGTTCCCGGTCTGAGGCCGGTCAGCAGTCCGTGCAGACCGGCCAGTGCCGGGCGGTGTTCGGGCGAGGCCACCTGGAGTGCCAGCGCGGACCAGCGGCGGAAGTCGGGCCGGACCTCCTCGGGGATGCCGAGGAGGTCCGCGACGACCGTGGCGGGCGGCGGGGAGTTGAACGCCTCGACCAGGTCGACTCGATACGCGGCGCCAGTTCGGCCGTACGGCGTGGGGTGAACGCGGCGGTGGCCAGTCGGTGCAGCCGGGTGGGCTCGGGCGGGTGGGATCGGGCGGGTCGGCCGCCGGCATCTGGGTGCCGAGTCCGACCGCCGGTTTGTGCAGGACGTGTCCGGCGGCGGGCGTGGCGTCCTTGAGCCGCGCCGGGTGGGTGAGCGCCTCCCGGGCCAGGTCATGGCCGACGATCACCCAGCCCTTGAGGCCGAGAGGGATGGGCCCGCGCTTCCTCGACTCGGCGTACCGCGCGGGCGCGTCCGCCTTGAACGCGGGGTCGATGACCACCCGGCCGTCCTGGTGCGGGCATTGCTCGTCAAGGCTCGACACACGTCTCTCCCGCTCCGGTGGCCGGTGGCCGGTCGCCGTGGCCCGGGATCACGCGGCACGCAAGGGTCCCGCGAACGACCGGCGCAGGGAACCGGGGGCGACCACCGGCAGCAGCGCGGCCAGCATCCTGCCCTTGAGCGTGGCCGGTCGGCGCGTCAGCTCGACGTCGACGCGGGTGCCCGTGCCCTCGGGAGTCATCCGGAAGACCCAGCCGCCGCCCGGACCGAAGAGCTTGGAGTCGAGCGTGGTGACGGTGACGAGGTCCCCGCTCGGCTCCCACGCGTAGCGCACCCGCTCCCAGGCGGCCGCGGTTCCCTCGGTGACCTCGGCCCAGGTGGCGCCGAGCTCGTGCACCTCGAAGTGGTCCGCGTCGATGGTGGGCCACTGTCGCACGCGCGCGGGGCTGAAGTCGGTCAGCACCTCCAGCACGTCCTTCGGGCCGAGCGCGGAGACGAGATGGAACCGTACGACTGCCATGGGTTTCCTCACCGAGAAAGTAACCGTCTTGACTGGTGACGAGAACGTCCCATGTTCATGCATCACCTGTCAAGACGGTTACTTTTCGGGGCTGTTCAGCTCCGGTGCTCGGCCTGGAACATCCAGCTCTGCTTCTCCAGGTCGGCGGTGAGGCCGATCAGCAGGTCCTGGGTCACGGCGTCGGCCGGGCCGGTCCGCTCGACGCGCTCCCGGACCCGTTCGATCACGGCGGAGAAGGCCGTCACCAGGGCGCCGACCGCGTCCACGTCCTTGGTCCAACCGGGTGAGAACTCCGGGACCCCGCTCGTGGCGGCGACGGTGGCGGCCCGGCCGTCCGGACTGACGCCCAGCGCGGCGGCGCGCTCGGCGACCGTGTCGGCGTAGTCGCGGGCGGTGGTGACCACCTCGTCGAGCTGGAGGTGGATGGAGCGGAAGCGTGGCCCGTAGAGGTTCCAGTGCGCCTGCTTGGCGACCAGGGACAGGTCGAGCAGATCGACCAGGGTCGCCTGGAGCGCGCTGCCCGCGATCTCACGTTCCTTCTCCGGCAGGGGGCTGTTGATGACCGTCATGTGCGCGGGTCCTTTCCGGGGGTCGTCGGCATCCGCATGCCACCCTGTTCAGGCCCTTCGGGGTCCCGCAACCGCTGCCAGGACCCCCGGCGGTCGCGCGGGCGTACGGTCAGGTCAGGCCGCGTTTGTGTGGATGCCGACACTTTCTCCCGAGGACTGTTCCCTGATTGGCAAGCGACCGCTTAGTATGCGGTGGACCCCGGTCCGACCCCGGCATGACGACGCAGTCCCGTGGAGGCCCCCCATGCAGGCATGGCAAGTGCACGAGAACGGCGAGCCCGGCGAGGTGATGCGCCTCGACGAGGTGGCGCGGCCCGTGCCCGGCCAGGGCCAGGTCCTGCTGAAGGTGCGCGCCGCGAACATCAACTTCCCGGACGTGCTGATGTGCCGCGGCCACTACCAGGTCCGCCCGCCGCTGCCCTTCACGCCCGGCGTGGAGATCTGCGGCGAGACCGAGGACGGGCGGCGCGTGATCGCCAACCCCGCGCTGCCGTACGGCGGTTTCGCCGAGTACGCCGTCGCGGACACCGCCGCTCTGCTGCCCGCGCCCGACTCGCTGGACGACGCCGAGGCGGCCGCCCTGCACATCGGGTACCAGACGGGCTGGTTCGGTCTGCACCGGCGGGCTCACCTGGAGGCCGGGGAGACCCTGCTCGTCCACGCTGCCGCAGGAGGGGTCGGCAGCGCGGCCGTGCAGCTCGGGAAGGCCGCCGGGGCCACCGTCATCGGAGTCGTCGGCGGTGCCGACAAGGCGGTCGTCGCCCGGGAGCTGGGCTGTGACGTGGTGATCGACCGGCGGAGCGAGGACGTCGTCGCCGCCGTGAAGGAAGCCACCGGAGGCCGGGGCGCGGATGTGGTCTACGACCCCGTGGGCGGCGAGGCCTACACGCAGTCGACCAAGGTCGTCGCCTTCGAGGGACGCATCGTGGTCGTCGGCTTCGCCAGCGGGAACATCCCCAGCCCCGGCCTCAACCACGCCCTGGTGAAGAACTACTCGATCCTGGGCCTGCACTGGGGCCTGTACAACACCAAGAACCCCAAGCTGGTCCAGCACTGCCACGAACAGCTCACCGAACTGGCCGCCCGGGGCGCGATCAAGCCGCTGGTGAGCGAGCGGGTGCCGCTGGCCGGAGCCGCCGACGCCGTGCAGCGCCTCGGCGACGGGGTGACCACCGGCCGGATCGCCGTCGTCCCGTCGCTCGGCGGGCCGGGCACGCCCGGACAGGGAGCCGCCGCATGACCGACTCAGCCGAACTCCAGCGCCGCACCGCCGAGTTGCTGGCCGCCCACCCGCCCGCGACCACGGACCGACTGGACTTCCTCAAGGCCCGCTTCGACGCCGGACTCGCCTGGGTGCACTATCCGGAGGGCCTCGGCGGTCTCGGCGCGCCCCGCTCCCTCCAGGTCGTCGTGGACGCCGGGCTGGAGGCCGCGGGCGCTCCCGACAACGACCCGCGGCGCAACGGCATCGGCCTCGGCATGGCCGCGCCGACCATCCTCAAGTACGGCACCGAGGAGCAGAAGCAGCGCTATCTGCGGCCCTTGTGGGTGGGGGAGGAGGTCTGGTGCCAGCTGTTCAGCGAGCCCGGTGCCGGCTCCGACCTCGCCGCGCTCGGCACGCGTGCCGTCCGTGAGGGCGACGACTGGGTGGTCAACGGACAGAAGGTGTGGACGTCCGGCGCCCACAACTCCCGCTGGGCCATCCTCATCGCCCGCACCGACCCGGACGTGCCCAAGCACGCGGGCATCACCTACTTCATCTGCGACATGACCGACCCCGGCGTCGATGTCCGCCCGCTGCGGCAGATCACCGGCGAGGCCGAGTTCAACGAGGTCTTCCTCACCGACGTCCGCATCCCCGACGACCGCCGCCTCGGCGAGGTCGGCGACGGCTGGCGGGTCGCGCAGACCACCCTCAACAACGAACGCGTGGCCATCGGCGGCATGCGCCTGCCCCGCGAGGGCGGCATGATCGGCCCGGTCTCGAAGACCTGGCGCGAACGCCCCGAACTGCGCACCCAGGACCTCCACCAGCGGCTCCTGAAGCTCTGGGTCGACTCCGAGGTCTCCCGCCTCACCGCCGAGCGCCTGCGCCAGCAGCTCGTCGCCGGACAGCCGGGCCCCGAGGGCGCCGGCATGAAGCTCGCCTTCGCCCGCCTCAACCAGGAGATCAGCGGCCTGGAGGTCGAACTCCGCGGCGAGGAGGGCCTGTTGTACGACGACTGGACCCTGCGCCGCCCCGAGCTGGTGGACTTCACCGGCCGTGACGCCGGCTACCGCTATCTGCGTTCCAAGGGCAACAGCATCGAGGGCGGGACCACCGAGGTCCTGCTGAACATCGTCGCCGAGCGCGTCCTGGGCCTGCCGTCCGAGCCGCGCACCGACAAGGACGTCGCCTGGAAGGACCTCGCCCGATGACCGATCTGCTGTACTCGGAGGAGGAAGAGGCACTCCGGGCCGCCGTACGGGACCTGCTCGCCGACCACTGCGACGCGCCCGGCGTCATCACGCGCACCGAGTCCGACGCCCCGCACGACCTGGAAGCCTGGAAGGCGCTCGCCGACGGCATGGGCCTCGCGGGTCTCCTGGTCCCGGAGGACCAGGGCGGCCAGGGCGCCACTCACCGCGAAGTCGCCGTCGTCCTGGAGGAGTTGGGCCGTGCGGTCGCCCCCGTACCCTACCTCACCAGCGCGGTCGTCGCCACCGAGGCCCTGCTGTCCTGCGACGCCGGCGAACTGCTCGCCGAGCTCGCGAGCGGACGGAAGATCGGCGCCCTCGCCGTCGCCCTGAACATCGCGCCGGGCGGCGCCTACAAGGTCGTACGCCATGAAGGCGGCGCCCTGCACGGGGAGTTGACCGCGATCGCGGACGCGCAGGCGGCCGATGTGCTGCTCGTGCCCGCGGACGACGGCGGGCTCTACGCGGTCGACGCCGACGCGGTGACCGTCACCCCGCAGATCTCCTTCGACCTGACCCGGCCGCTCGCGACGGTCACCCTGGACGGGACACCGGGCCGTCTGCTGGGCGACGCCGAACCCGCTGTGCTGCGCGCGCTGCGGGCCGGAGCCGGACTGCTCGCCTCCGAGCAACTCGGGCTCGCCGACTGGACGTTGACCGAGACCGTGCGCTACCTCAAGGAGCGCAAGCAGTTCAACCGGCCCGTCGGCGGATTCCAGGCACTCAAGCACCGGCTCGCCCAGCTGTGGCTGGAGGTCGTCAACCTCCGTGCCGCCGCCCGGAACGCGGCCGACGCGCTCGCCACCGGTGCGGACGCCGACGTGGCGGTCGCCGTCGCCCAGGCCTACGCGGCGCCCGTCGCCGTCCACGCGGCCGAGGAGGCGCTCCAGCTGCACGCCGGCATCGGCATGACCTGGGAGCACCCGATCCACCTCTACCTGAAGCGGGCCAAGTCCGACTCGATCGCGTACGGCACCGCGGGCACCCACCGCGCCCGACTGGCCGAACTCGTCGACCTCCAGGCGCCCTGAGCGGCCCTCCGCCCAAGTCCGGTGCATGCCGGTGAAGCCCGCCCCACCTGGGGCGGGCTTTTCCGTGCGGCTGCGCGGAAGGAGTGAACGAGCGGCGGCAGTCCGGCCAACTCCTGGCACGTACCGGTTCATTGGGGCCGCACCGGCCTCATACTCCCTGTGGTTCCGACCCGCCCCACAGGGAGGCAGAACATGGCCCGCATCACTCGTCGCAGAGCCCTCACCGCCCTCGGCGCCACGGCCGCGGCGGTGCTCGCCCCGCCCGCCGGCAGCGCCTGGGCCGACGGCCACAAGCACCGCCCCCGCCCGTTGTGGCGCGCCCACGCCCACAACGACTACGACCATCCGCGCCCCCTCTTCGACGCCCTCGACCACCGGTTCGGCAGCGTCGAGGCCGACATCTTCCTCGTCGGCGACCAGCTCCTCATCGCCCACGACGCGACCGACCTCGATCCCACCCGCACCCTGGAATCCCTCTACCTCGACCCGCTGGCAAGGATCGTCAAGGCCAACCACGGTTCCGTCTACCGTGGTTACCGGCAGCCTCTCCAGCTGCTCATCGACATCAAGACCGAGGGTTCCTCGACGTACCTCGAACTCGACCGCCATCTGCGGCGCCACAAGCACCTGTTCACGACCTACGTCCACGGGAGGATCGTCCCCGGCCCGGTCACCGCCGTGATCTCCGGCGACCGCGCGGCCCGTGTCCCGATGGAGGCGCAGACCGTACGGCGGGCCTTCTACGACGGCCGTCTCACCGACCTCGGCAGCCCGGCGCCCGCCTCCTTCATCCCGCTGATCAGCGACAACTGGACGCTCAACTTCACCTGGCAGGGCGTCGGGGCCTTCCCGGACGCCGAGCGGCAGAAGCTGCGGAACATCATCGGACAGGCCCACGCGCGCGGCCAGAAGGTGCGGTTCTGGGCCACCCCGGACCTGGCGGGCCCCGCCCGCGACGCGCTGTGGACCGAACTCCTCGCCGCCGACGTCGACTACTTCAACACCGACGACCTGGCGGGCCTGGAGGCCTTCCTGGACGCCCACCGGTAGCCGCCGCAGGGCGGGCCCGGACACCACCCGTTCGGAGGATACTTCAGCCGCCCGGACCAACCCTCCGCTACGCCACACTTGCGGCCGAACGCCGCGAAAAGGACCTGGCGGCGTGGCGGAGGAGGCTGTCCATGGCGATTTCCATCTCGATGCTGGTGCTGCTGCTGATCCTGGCGGTGATCTTCCTGCGCAGCGGCGGACTCAAGGCCTCCCACGCGGTGGTGTGCGCGCTGCTCGGCTTCTTCCTCGCCAGTACGAGCATCGCGCCCACCATCCACAGCGGCCTCACCGCGACGGCCGACATCGTCAGCAGTCTGCGGCCCTGACCTCAGCTCCCGGAGAAGACGCCGATGCCGTTCGGGACGGGGCGTTCGGCCCCGCCCGAGGGGTGGTTGAGGGCGGTGACGGCGGTCGTGCCCGGCATCCGGGCGGCCATCGTCGTGGAGCCGCCGCCGTCCAGGCTGAAGGCGTCGGCCGAGCCCAACGTCCGCATGGTGTCGGCCACTTCGGCGATGGTCAGCCCGGTGCGGTAGGCCGGTGCCCCGTCCAGCGCGAGCAGGTACAGCCGCCGCCCGCCGTCCGCGAGCCCCACGGCCGTACGCACGGCGGACGTCGTGTCGTCGAGGCCGGGCAGGGGAAGGCCGTCGGTGAGGACCGGGTAGCCGCCGAGCGCGAAGCGGTACGGGACCCACGACGAGGCCGCGACCAGCCGGTGCCGGACCGTCACCGCCTCACCGACGGAGAGCTTCCGGAGCTGCTGCGCGCCCGCCTCGCGGCCCACGAGCACGGTGGTGCCGTCGGCGATCGGCCCGCTGCCCGGGGTGTCCGCCGCGGAGACGACCTGGCCGGCGCGGACCGTCACCTCGTAGGTGTCGGTGCTGCACGGCGCGGCCCGGTCGGTGTCCGTCCCGCAGGTCGCCCGCACCCGGGACACGCTGCCCCAGTCCGAGGTGTAGGCCCCGACCGAACCCACCGGCAGCGCGTACTGGTTGAGCCCGCCCAGCGGGAGCTGCCCGTCCGGGGTGCCGACGGACCCGTCGAGGGCCAGGTCGTCCAGCCGGGCCCGTCGGTCGGTGCCCACCCCGAACACGTCCTCGGTGCCGGTGCCGGGCGGCAGCGCGGGGCCGAAGCGCTGGCCGTTCGGCACCGCCGCCTTCAGCTCGCGGCCCTCGGCGATCGCCGGGCCCACGGTCGCGCCGGTGGCCTCGACGCCGGGGTGCTGGGTCTCCGTGATGTTGAAGAAGTCGCCGTTCACCCCCGCGAGGGCGCCCTGCGCGGTGGCCAGCCGGGACACCGGGGCCCGCGCGGCCACCGCCCCCGGGTACAGCAGCTCCAGCCGCACCCGCGGATCGCGCAGGTCCACCCGGAGCACATGGGCGCGGGTCACCCCCGCGGCCGCGTAGATGTCGAACTGCCGGTACCCGACGCCCGACGCGAGCTGTGTCCACTCCGGCGCGGCGCCGGCCGGTGCCGCCCCCACCAGGGCCGCACCGGCCAGCGTGCCGAGTGCCGCGAGGAACGTCAGTACCGATCTGCCTGCGCCGAAACGTCTTTGACGGTGCGTCACAGCTCTCCCTGAGGTCGCGTCAACTGTCCCAGAACCCAGGGGAAGTGCACCAGACGACGACGGCCCGAGGGGCTACTGGGCGCCGACCACACGCGAACGGATGAGGAAACGCACCCCCTCGGGTGCCTCCAGCGAGAATCCGCTGCCCCGTCCCTCGACGACATCGACGATCAGGCGGGTGTGGCTCCACACCTCGAACTGGCTCCGCGACATCCAGAACGTCACCGGCTCCTCGACCCCCGCCACGTCCAGCTCGGCCAGCAGCACGTCCGAGCCACCGGTACGGAACTCGCCCGCCGGATAGCACATCGGCGCGCTCCCGTCGCAGCAGCCACCCGACTGATGGAACATCAGCGGCCCGTGCATCCCGTGCAGCCTGCGCAGCAGCTCGGCGGCCGCCGGCGTGAGCTCGACACGCGGCACCTCGTCGTACCCGGCACGTGCGGAATCCTCGTCCATGGTCGTCGAGTCCAGCACGGCGAAGGTTGCGAGGGGGTTGCACACCTCTTAACCGGCGTACGTCGTGAAGTGCGCCGGTGTGTGGTCGATCGGCAGGTCCGGGCGCCAGGCGGTGAGGCCCTGGGCGCTGCATACGAACAGGCCCTCGGGGAGCCGGTCCAGGGCGAACCAGCGCCAGTCGCCGACGCGTTCGCCGGGCTGGTCAGAGGGCTCACCCCGCCAGGCGGTGACCTGGGTGGCCACGGTCATCCGGACCACGCCGTCGACGTCGTCGAGGAGCGTGCCCAGCAGGCGTACGTCGGACAGGGCGGCCTCGATCCCGGTCTCCTCGCGGAGTTCGCGCACCACCGTCTCCTCCAGCGACTCGCCCGGCTCGACCGTGCCGCCGGGCAGCTCCCAGGTGCCGCGCCGGTGCCGGCCGAGGAGCAGTCCGTGCGGGCCGTACAGGATGGCGCCGACACCGAGCGCGGCGTGCGGCACCGGGCCCCGGGCGGTGCGCGGGCGTGCGGAGACCCGGACCGGCCGGGTGGCCCGGAAGATCCGGTACGAGGCGTGGTTGCCCTCCTCCGGTGCGTCGAGGACGTCGATCCCCTCGACCCGCAGTCCCTGCTCGCCGAGCAGGTCGGTCCAGAGCTCCGGTGTCAGCACCCACATGCGCACGACGGCCTCCCCGCCCCCGGCGAACCGCAGGATCTCGGGCCGGGACTCGACGACCGGCGAGGGGCCGTCACCGCGGGAGTTGGTGTGCAGCACGGTGAAACACAGCGTCCCGCCGGGGCGGAGCGCGGTGGCGAGGGCGGGCAGCAGCACTCGGGGGTCGATGTACGGCAGCCCGTTGACGGAGTAGACGACGTCGTACGGCTCCGCGGCGGCGAGGTGCTCGACGGCGTCGGCCCTGATCAGGCGCAGGCCGGGGAGGGAGCCGTAGCGGGCGCGGGCGCGTTCGTGCTGGCCGGGGGAGGAGTCGACCGCGTCCACCGAGGCGCCGTGGGCCCGGACGAGGTGCGCCGCGTGCCGGGCCGGACCGCAGCCGAGGTCCAGGACGCGCCGCCCGGCGAGGTCACCGAGGATCTCGGCGCCGGGGCCGATGCCGCGCAGCCCCCAGTCGAACCGCTCCAGCTCCGGCAGCACCGTGCCGCGCCGCAGATGGTGCTCGCCGTAGGCGTGCCAGGCCTCGGCGTTCACGGAGTTGGGGTCGACGGGTCGCGTGGTCAACGTGCCTCCCAGGGGTGGTGGTCACGGAACTCTATGCGGGCGCCGACGGGTCCTCCGGCGGTCACGAGCAGCGCCCTTTGCCGTCGCGCATCTTGACGTGTACTTGACGGAGTGGCTTCTATGGGAGCGCTCCCATAGCCCTTCCGACTGCCTCACCCACCCCTGGAGTCGCAGTGAGAAGAACAGGAAAGAGCCCCTTGGTCACGCTCCTGGCCCGGCTGGCCGCCCTCGTCGGGCTGGTGCTGCTCGGTGCCCTCTGCCCCGGCACGGCCCAGGCCGCCCAGGAGCCCGGCACCCAGGCCACCGGTCTGCACATCAGCAACGGCCGGCTGGTCGAGGGCAACGGCAACGACTTCGTGATGCGGGGCGTCAACCACGCCCACACCTGGTACCCCAACGAGCTGGGCTCGCTGGCCGACATCAAGGCGCAGGGCGCCAACACCGTCCGGGTGGTCCTCGCCGACGGCCACCGCTGGACCGCCAACAGCGCCTCGGACGTGGCCAATGTGATCGCGCAGTGCAAGGCCAACCGGCTGATCTGCGTCCTGGAGGTGCACGACACCACCGGCTACGGCGAGGACACCGCCGCAGGCACCCTCGACCAGGCCGCCGACTACTGGATCGGCCTGAAGAGCGTGCTCGCCGGCCAAGAGGACTACATCGTCATCAACATCGGCAACGAGCCCTGGGGCAACACCGATCCGGCCGGCTGGACCGCCCCGACGATCGCCGCGATCCAGAAACTGCGCAACGCCGGTTTCCAGCACACGATCATGGTGGACGCGCCCAACTGGGGCCAGGACTGGCAGCAGGTCATGCGCACCAACGCCCAGGCCGTGTACGCCGCCGACACCACCGGCAACCTCATCTTCTCGATCCACATGTACAGCGTCTTCGACACCGCCGCCGAGATCACCGACTACCTGAACGCCTTCGTGAACGCCGAACTGCCCATCCTCATAGGCGAGTTCGGCGGCCCCGCCGACCAGTGGGGCGATCCCGACGAGGACACCATGATGGCCACCGCCGAACAGCTCGACATCGGCTACCTGGCCTGGTCCTGGAGCGGCAACACCGACCCGATCCTCGACCTGGTGCTCAACTTCGACCCGGCGCAGATGACTTCATGGGGCAAGCGGATCTTCAACGGCGTCAACGGCATCGCGCAGACCGCGAAGGAGGCGACCGTCTTCGGCGGCGGCTCCGGCGACACCCAGGCCCCGACCGCGCCCGGAACCCCGACCGCCTCGGCGGTGACGGCCACCTCGGCGCAACTGTCCTGGACCGCCTCCACCGACAACGTCGGCGTCGCCGGATACGACGTCGTCCGCGTCAGCGGCGGCACCGAGACCACGGTCGCGGCCGCCACGGGAAACTTGGTGACCGTGACCGGGCTGACCGCGAACACGGCGTACTCCTTTGCCGTTTACGCCCGTGACGCCGCCGGGAACCGCTCGGCGCGCTCGGCCGCGGTGAGCGTCACCACCACCGCCACGCCCGCCGGGAGCTGCTCGGTCGGCTACCGCGTGGTCGGCGACTGGCCCGGCGGTTTCCAGGGCGAGATCGCCCTCCGCAACACCGGCACGGCCGCCGTCACCGGCTGGAAACTCGGCTTCGCCTTCGCCGACGGACAGACCGTCTCCAACATGTGGGGCGGGACCGCCGCGCAGAGCGGTGGCGCGGTGACCGTCACCCCGGCCTCCTACACCAACACCATCCCCGCCGGAGGGTCCGTCACCGTCGGCTTCATCGGCACCAAGGGCACCGCGAACACCGCGCCCGCCGCCTTCACTCTCAACGGGGCTTCCTGCGTGAACGGTTGATGACCCCTAGGTATCAGGTCAACTGTCCCGGACTCTTGACTCGGAACGCGCTCACTCGCGATCCTCGACGCACATATTGCGCCGGTCATGACAATCCCAAGGGCAGTCCAAGTGCCCTCGGCCGACGGCGCCCTCCCGCCGACCGAGGGACGTGGGCCATGGCTGGACGCTCCTGCCGCAGACGCAAGAACATCACCGTCGTCTCCGTGCTCTTCCTGGTGCTGGCCACCATCCTCGGCCCCACGCCGAGTTCGGCGGCCACCGACTGGTGGACACCGACGGCCCGGCCCACCCCCGACGCCCAGATCAACGTCACCGGAGCGCCGTTCACCGGCACCGACGCGGCGGGCAAGGTACGGGGGTTCGTCGACGCCCACAACCACCTCTTCTCCAACGAGGCCTTCGGCGGACGGCTGATCTGCGGCAAGGTGTTCTCCGAGTCCGGAGTCGCCGACGCGCTCAAGGACTGCCCCGAGCACTACCCCGACGGCAGCCTCGCGCTCTTCGACTACATCACCCACGGCGGCGACGGCAAGCACGACCCGGTCGGCTGGCCCACCTTCAAGGACTGGCCGGCGTACGACTCGATGACCCATCAGGCCAACTACTACGCCTGGGTCGAGCGGGCCTGGCGCGGTGGCCAGCGGGTGCTCGTCAACGACCTCGTGACCAACGGGATGATCTGCTCCATCTACCCGTTCAAGGACCGCAGTTGTGACGAGATGACCTCGATCCGCCTCCAGGCCAAGCTCACTTACGACCTCCAGGCCTTCATCGACAAGATGTACGGCGGCACCGGCAAGGGCTGGTTCCGGATCGTCACCGACAGCACGCAGGCCCGACAGGTCATCGAACAGGGCAAGTTGGCGGTCGTCCTCGGTGTCGAGACCTCCGAGCCGTTCGGCTGCAAGCAGATCCTCGACATCGGCCAGTGCAGCAAGGCCGACATCGACAAGGGCCTCGACGAGCTGTACGGGCTCGGGGTGCGCTCGATGTTCCTGTGCCACAAGTTCGACAACGCCCTGTGCGGGGTCCGCTTCGACGAGGGCGGCCTCGGAACCGCCATCAACGTCGGCCAGTTCCTGTCCACCGGCACCTTCTGGCAGACCGAGACCTGCAAGGGCCCGCAGCACGACAACCCCATCGGCACGGCCGCCACGGAGGCCGAGGAGGACCTGCCGGACGGCGTCGAGGTGCCGTCGTACGACAAGAACGCGCAGTGCAACGTCCGGGGCCTCACCGATCTCGGTGAGTACGCCGTGCGCGGCATGATGAAACGCAAGATGATGCTCGAGATCGACCACATGAGCGTCAAGGCGACCGGGCAGGCCCTCGACATCTTCGAGGCCGCCAACTACCCGGGCGTCATCTCCTCGCACAGCTGGATGGACCTCAACTGGACCGAGCGCGTGTACTCGTTGGGCGGGTTCGTCGCCCAGTACATGCACGGCTCCGAAGGGTTCGCCGCCGAGGCGAAGCGCACCGACGCGCTGCGCGACAAGTACGGCGTCGGATACGGCTACGGCACCGACTTCAACGGCATCGGCGACCACCCCGCACCGCGCGGAGCGGACGCCGCGAACAAGGTGACGTACCCCTTCAAGAGCGTCGACGGCGGCTCGGTGATCGACAGGCAGACCTCCGGGCAGCGCACCTTCGACTTCAACACCGACGGGGCCGCCCATGTCGGGATGATCCCCGACTGGATCGAGGACATCCGGCTCGTCGGCGGGCAGGACGTGGTCGACGACCTGTTCCGGGGCGCCGAGTCCTACCTCGGCACCTGGGGCTCGACGGAGCGGCACCAGGCGTCCGTGAACCTCGCCGACGGGCGTACAGCGACGGCGAGTTCGTCGGAGTCCAACCCGTTCACCAGCTATCAGCCGGGGCGGGCCGTGGACGGCGACGACTCCAGCCGCTGGGCCAGTGACTGGAGCGACGACCAGTGGTGGCAGGTCGACCTGGGCTCCACCAACCTGGTCTCCAAGGTGACGCTCGACTGGGAGCGGGCGTACGGGAAGTCGTACCGGATCGAGCTGTCGACCGACGGTTCGAACTGGACGACCGCCTGGTCCACCACCTCCGGCGACGGCGGTCTCGACACCGCCAAGTTCGCGGGGACACCGGCCCGTTACGTCCGCGTCCACGGTCTCGACCGGGGCACCGACTGGGGATACTCGCTCTACGAGGTCGGCGTGCACAGCGGCTGATCGCATCGACAGCGCAGGGAAGCGGGGGACGAGCATGGCGCGCATGCCGTCGGCGGAGCGGCGCAGACAGCTGACGGAAGCGGCGATCAGGGCGATGGCCCGGGACGGCGTCTCGAAGACGACGACCCGGTCCATCGCCGCCGAGGCCGGCGTGTCCCTCAGCGTCTTCCACTACTGCTTCGACTCCAAGCAGGCCCTGATCGAGGCCGTGATCACCACGCTCACCGATCACTCGGTGAGCGTGGTGCAGGAGGCGCTGCGGCCCAGGGGCACCCTGGAGGAGACCGTCGCCGCCGGGTTCCGGGCGTACTGGGACCACGTCCGCGCCCACCCCGAGGCGCACATGCTCACCTACGAGCTCACCCAGTACGCGCTGCGCGAGCCCGGGTTCGAGCACCTGGCCAGACGCCAGTACGAGCTGTACGGCGAGGCGTACGCCGAGCTGATCGAGCAGCTGCGCAAGGACATGGAGCTGGAGCTGAGGGTGCCCGTCTCCGTCCTGGCCCGCTATCTCGCGGCCATGACCGACGGACTCACCCTGAACTACCTCGTCCTCGGCGACGCGGCCGCCTGGGCGGACATCCTCGACACGGTCACCGCGCACATCGCCGGCCTGGTGCGCTGAGACCGGTCAGGATTCGAGAAGCGCCGGTCCGGGGCCCTGGCTAGCGTGGCGGGCATGGACATCAGGATTCGGGCGGGCTTCCTCCCGCACCACGACCCGGAGGCCTCCCTGGCCTTCTACCGGGATGTGCTCGGCTTCGAGGTCCGCGGTGACGTCGGACGCGACGGCACGCGTCGGATCACGGTCGGCCCGGCGGACCAGCCCGGCACCGCGGTCGTCCTGCACCCGGCGGGCGACGATCCCGCGCTCCTGCTCACGACCCCCGACCTCGACGCCGTGTTCGAGCGGCTCCAGGCCCGCGCCGAGGTGATCCAGGAGCCGATCGAGCAGCCGTACGGCGTCCGGGACTGTGCCTTCCTCGACCCCGCGGGCAACACGATCCGCGTCCAGGAGCTGCGCTGAGACGCGTACGTCGACATAGTGTTCGAAGCTGTCGAAACGGGAGGACGCACCACCATGAGCAAGGCCACCAGGACCGGCGACCTGCACGCCGCTGACAGTCACGACCTGATCCGTGTGCACGGGGCGCGCGAGAACAACCTCAAGGACGTCAGCATCGAGATCCCGAAGCGCCGGCTCACGGTCTTCACCGGAGTCTCCGGCTCCGGCAAGAGCTCGCTGGTGTTCGACACCATCGCCGCCGAGTCGCAGCGGCTGATCAACGAGACCTA
Source organism: Streptomyces sp. SID13726 (assembly GCF_010548375.1). GTDB lineage: Bacteria > Actinomycetota > Actinomycetes > Streptomycetales > Streptomycetaceae > Streptomyces. The sequence continues at coordinate 328,416 of NZ_JAAGLY010000006.1, read as the reverse complement.
CAGCGCCTTCGTGCAGGGCTTCATGCCGACCCTGGCCCGGCCCGAGGTCGACGTCCTGGACGGCCTGACCACCGCGATCACCGTCGACCAGCAGCGCCTCGGCGGCGACCCGCGCTCCACGGTCGGCACCGTCACCGACACCAACGCGATGCTCCGCATCCTCTTCAGCAGACTCGGCACCCCGCACATCGGCTCGCCCAAGGCGTTCTCCTTCAACGTGGCCTCCATCAGCGGGGCGGGCGCGGTGACCATGGAGCGCGGCGGGCAGACCGTGAAGGAGCGCCGCAGCTTCAGCATCGTCGGCGGCATGTGCCCGCGCTGCGAGGGCCGGGGCAGCGTCAACGACGTCGACCTCACCCAGCTCTACGACGACTCCAAGTCGCTCAACGAGGGCGCGCTGACCATCCCCGGCTACAAGGCCGGCGGCTGGGGCTACCGGCTCTACAGCGAGTCCGGCTTCTACGACCCGGACAAGCCGATCCGCAAGTACACCAAGCGCGAGCTCCAGGACTTCCTGTACCGCGAGCCGACCCGGATGAAGATCGCGGGCATCAACATGACCTACGAGGGTCTGATCCCGCGCATCCAGAAGTCGATGCTCGCCAAGGACCGCGAGTCGATGCAGCCGCACATCCGGGAGTTCGTGGACCGCGCGGTCACCTTCACGACCTGTCCCGAGTGCGACGGCACCCGGCTCAACGAGGGCGCCCGGTCCTCGAAGATCAAGAAGATCAGCATCGCCGACGCCTGCGCGATGCAGATCAGCGACCTGGCCGAATGGGTCCGTGACTTGAACGAGCCCTCGGTCGGGCCGCTGCTGACGGCGCTGGGGGAGACCCTCGACTCCTTCGTGGAGATCGGGCTCGGCTATCTCTCCCTCGACCGTCCCTCGGGCACCCTGTCCGGCGGCGAGGCCCAGCGCACCAAGATGATCCGCCATCTCGGCTCCTCGCTCACCGACGTCACCTACGTCTTCGACGAGCCCACCATCGGGCTGCACCCGCATGACATCCAGCGCATGAACAGCCTGCTGCTGCGCCTGCGGGACAAGGGCAACACGGTCCTGGTCGTGGAGCACAAGCCGGAGACGATCACGATCGCCGACCACGTCGTCGACCTCGGCCCCGGCGCCGGTACCGCGGGCGGCTCGGTCTGCTTCGAGGGCACCGTCGGGGGGCTGCGGAAGAGCGACACCGTCACCGGGCGCCACTTCGACGACCGGTCAGGACTCAAGGACACGGTCCGCAAGGCGACCGGCGCACTGGAGATCCGCGGGGCGTCCACGCACAACCTCCAGGGTGTCGACGTCGACATCCCGCTGGGCGTGCTGACCGTGATCACCGGGGTCGCCGGGTCCGGCAAGAGCTCGCTGGTGCACGGGTCGATCCCGGTCACGGAGGGGGTCGTCTCCGTCGACCAGGGCGCCATCCGCGGATCGAGGCGCAGCAACCCGGCGACGTACACCGGACTGCTCGAACCGATCCGCAAGGCGTTCGCGAAGGCCAACGGCGTGAAGCCGGCGCTGTTCAGCGCCAACTCCGAGGGTGCGTGCCCCACCTGCAACGGGGCCGGAGTCGTCTACACCGACCTCGCGATGATGGCCGGGGTCGCGACCACGTGCGAGGAGTGCGAGGGGAAGCGGTTCCAGGCCTCGGTGCTGGAGTACCACCTCGGCGGGCGGGACATCAGCGAGGTGCTCGCGATGCCGGTGACGGAGGCCGAGGAGTTCTTCGGCACGGGCGAGGCGGGTACCCCGGCCGCACACCGGATCCTCCAGCGGCTCTCGGACGTCGGGCTCGGCTATCTCACCCTGGGCCAGCCGCTCACCACCCTGTCCGGCGGCGAGCGGCAGCGGCTGAAGCTGGCGACCCACATGGGCGACAAGGGCGGCGTCTACATCCTCGACGAGCCGACGACCGGGCTCCACCTCGCCGACGTCGAACAGCTCCTCGCGCTGCTCGACCGGCTCGTCGACTCCGGCAAGTCCGTCATCGTCGTCGAGCACCACCAGGCGGTCATGGCCCACGCCGACTGGATCATCGACCTCGGCCCGGGTGCGGGGCACGACGGTGGCCGGATCGTCTTCGAGGGGACACCGGCGGAACTCGTCGCGGCGGGGTCGACGGTGACCGCGGAGCACCTGGCGGCGTACGTCGGCGCCTGACCGGCGGCCCGCTGCTCGTCGTACGGCCCGCCGTCCGTACGGCCCGCTCCGCGTGGCCCGCCGGGCGTGACGTGTCGCGTACGGCCCCCTGCGCATCGCCCGCTCCGGCCCGGCCGGGGCGGGCGGTCGTGTTCTGATCCGGCCGAGTCGTTCCGGCCGGAGCCGACCTCTTGACCCTCGCCGTCCCGCTCCCCGATGCTCGGTTGCGCATGACGAGTCGTGTGCCTGATTAGGCAACGAGTACTTCCCGTATCGAGGAGCAACCCATGGCTCATGAGGTCCGTGCCGTCATCGCCCGCTCCAAGGGCGCCCCCGTCTCCGTCGAGACGATCGTCGTCCCCGACCCGGGTCCGGGCGAGGCGCTGGTCGCGGTCGAGGCGTGCGGGGTCTGCCACACCGATCTGCACTACCGGGAGGGCGGGATCAGCGACGGGTTCCCCTTCCTGCTCGGACACGAGGCGGCCGGGCGCGTCGAAGCGGTCGGGGAGGGCGTCACCGGTGTCGCGCCGGGCGACTTCGTGATCCTCAACTGGCGCGCGGTGTGCGGGAACTGCCGGGCCTGCCGGCGCGGGCGGCCCTGGTACTGCTTCGACACCCACAACGCCACGCAGCCGATGACCCTGCTCGACGGCACCCCGCTCGCCCCCGCGCTCGGCATCGGGGCCTTCGCCGAGAAGACGCTGGTCGCCGCCGGGCAGTGCACCAAGGTGGACCCGGCGGCCCCCGCGACCGCCGCCGGACTGCTCGGCTGCGGTGTCATGGCCGGTTTCGGCGCGGCCGTGAACACCGGTGCCGTCGGCCGCGGTGACTCCGTCGCCGTCATCGGCTGCGGCGGGGTCGGCATGGCGGCCGTCGCGGGGGCGAGGCTCGCCGGGGCGGCCAAGGTCATCGCCGTCGACGTCGACCCGCGCAAGCTGGAGCGGGCCCTCGGCATGGGCGCCACCCATGTCGTCGACGGCTCCACGGCGGACGTGGTGGAAGCGGTGCGGGAACTGACCGGCGGCTTCGGCGCCGACGTCGTCGTCGAGGCGGTCGGCCGCCCGGAGACGTACGAGCAGGCCTTCTATGCCCGCGACCTCGCCGGCACGGTCGTCCTGGTCGGTGTGCCCACCCCGGAGATGAAGCTCGAACTGCCGCTGCTCGACGTCTTCGGCCGCGGCGGCGCCCTCAAGTCCTCCTGGTACGGCGACTGTCTGCCCTCCCGGGACTTCCCGGCCCTCGTCGACCTCTATCTGTCGGGACGCTTCGACCTGGACGCGTTCGTCTCCGAGACCATCGGCCTAGGGGACGTGGAGAAGGCGTTCGAGAAGATGCACCGCGGTGAGGTGCTGCGCTCCGTCGTGGTGCTGTGAGAAGCCGCCCGGTGTTGTTCATCGCGCAGAGTGTTGTGTGTGACGCAACACCGATTCATGGCCGCGTCCGCCCTCTGGACTCCTTGACAAGGGTTTGCGGGCGCCCCCAAACTGACGTTGCGTTCACCGCAATCCGTTTCGCTATACGCACCGAGGTGTCATGATGATTCCCGCGTGCCGTCTCGTGGACCTGCCCCGAGGCGAGGCCTACCGGCTCGACATCGATCCGCCGGTATCGGTGTTCCACACCGACGACGGCGAGGTCTTCGCCATCGACGACACCTGCACCCATCAGGACGCCTCGCTCGCCGACGGCTGGCTGGAGGGCTGCGAGGTCGAATGCCCGCTGCACGCCTCGAAGTTCGACCTGCGCACGGGAGCCGTCGACGCCCCGCCGGCCAAGCGCCCGGTGCGCACGCACGAGGTCCACGTCGAGGACGGCATGATCTACGTCCGGCTCTCCACGGACGCCCCCAACCTGCCGCCCTGCGTCGCGGCCCGGCTCGCCGGGGGTCCCGCGTGAGGACGGTGGCCGTCGTCGGCGCCTCGCTGGCCGGACTGTCGGCGGCGCGCTCACTGCGCAGGCAGGGGTACGACGGACGGCTCGTCGTCATCGGCGACGAACTCCACCGCCCGTACGACAGGCCGCCGTTGTCCAAGGAGTTCCTCGCCGGGACCCTGGGCGAGACCGACCTCGCGCTGGAGTCCGACGACGAGGACCTGCGGGCCGAGTGGCTGCTGGGCACCCGGGCCGTCGGTCTCGACGGCCCGCGGCACGCCGTACGGCTCGCCGACGGCAGCGAGGTCCGGGCGGACGGCGTCGTCATCGCGACCGGCGCCGCCGCCCGCACCCTCCCCGGCACCGCGGGCCTGGCCGGGGTGCACACCCTGCGCACCCTGGACGACGCCCGCGCGCTGCGGGACGAACTCGCCCTCGGGGGACGGCTGGTGGTGATCGGCGGCGGGTTCGTCGGCGCCGAGGTCGCCTCCACCGCGTACGCCCTCGGACTCGACGTGACGGTCGTGGAAGCGGCCCCGACCCCGCTGGCCGGGCCGCTCGGCGCGACCATGGGCGCCGTCGTCTCCGCGCTCCACGCCGACCACGGCGTACGGCTGCTGTGCGGTGTCGGCGTCAAGGGGCTCGGCGGTGAGCGCCGGGTCGACGCCGTCCTGCTGGAGGACGGCCGCAGCGTCCCCGCCGACCTCGTGGTCGTGGGCGTCGGCGCCCGCCCGTGCGTCGACTGGCTCACCGGCTCCGGACTCGCGCTCACCGACGGCGTCGAGTGCGGCGCCGACGGCCGCACCGGCCTGCCCGGCGTGGTCGCGGTCGGCGACTGCGCCTCCTGGTACGACCCGCGCGCGGGCCTGCACCGCCGCGTCGAGCACTGGACCGGCGCCCGGGAGCGACCCGACGCCGCCGTGGCCGCGCTGCTGGCGGGGGGTGCGGCACAGCCGGGGCTGCCCAGGCCGCCGTACTTCTGGTCGGACCAGTACGGCGTCAAGATCCAGTTCGCCGGTCACGCGGCCGGCGCCGACAGCGTGGCCGTCGAGGAGGGCGCCCCGGACGACCGCAACGTCCTGGCCGTCTACCGGCGTGCCGGACATCCCGTCGCCGTGCTCGGGATGAACCAGCCGCGCCTGTTCACACGGTGGCGCAAGCAGCTCGCCACCGCGGCCTGACCCGCACCACGACGTCCGGAGTCACTCCTCCCGGCGTGCGCATCACCGGTCCCCCCGACGTTCCCCGAGGAGTGCACTGTGACCTCGACCAGCCTGCCGGACAGCCTGATCGCCACCCTCCCCGGCTCCTCCTACACGGATCCCGGGATCTTCGCCCAGGAGCAGGAGCGCATCTTCGAAGCGATGTGGTTCTGCGCCGTCCGCGCCGCCGACCTGCCGCGGCCCGGTGCCTTCCGGACCGTGGCGGTGGGCCGCGAGAGCATCCTGATCACGCGGGCGCGGGACGGCTCGGTCCGCGCGTTCTTCAATGTGTGCCGGCACCGGGGCGCCAAGCTGTGCACCGAGGAGTCCGGCGAGGTCAAGCGGGCCTTCCAATGCCCGTACCACGCCTGGACGTACGACCTGACGGGCAAGCTGGTCGCGGCGCCCAACCTGACCAAGATGCCCGACGTGGGCCGCACCGAGTACGGCCTGGCCGGCGTGGCGGTGCGGGAGTGGCTGGGTTATGTGTGGGTGTGCCTGGCCGAGGACCCCCCGCCCTTCGACGAGGTCGTGCGGGACGTGGTCGACCGGCTGGGCGACACCGAGTCGATCGAGCGCTACGACATCGACAACCTCCAGGTCGGCCGGCGGATCGTCTACGACGTCAAGGCCAACTGGAAGCTCATCATCGAGAACTTCATGGAGTGCTACCACTGCGCGACGATCCACCCCGAACTGACCGAGGTGCTCCCGGAGTTCGCCGACGGATACGCGGCGCAGTACTACGTGGGCCACGGCGCCGAGTTCGGCGAGGACGTGCGGGGCTTCACGATCGACGGCTCGGAGGGCCTCGACCGCATCCCGGGGGTCTCGGAGGAACAGGACCGCCGCTACTACGCGATCACCGTGCGGCCGCAGGTGTTCGTGAACCTGGTGCCGGACCATGTGATCTTCCACCGGATGTACCCGCTCGCCGTGGACCGCACGGTCGTCGAGTGCGACTGGCTGTATCTGCCGCACGTGGTGGAGAGCGGCAAGGACGTCAGCCGGTCGGTGGAGCTCTTCGACCGGGTCAACCGCCAGGACTTCGACGCCTGCGAGCGCACCCAGCCCGGGATGAGTTCACGCCTGTACGCCAAGGGCGGTGTCCTGGTGCCCAGTGAGCATCACATCGGGGAGTTCCACGACTGGGTCCAGACGCGGCTGGGGGCTCGGCCCAGGTAGCCCGCCGGGCGCTCAGCCCAGGTAGCCCATGCGGTGGCTGATCTCCTGGGCGCCCTTGACCAGCACCGGGGCGAGCGCGTGCATACGGTCCTCGGTGAGCCGGTAGGCGGGTCCGGAGGCGCTGAGGGCCGCGATGACCTCGCCGTCACGGTCGCGGACCGGGGCGGCCATCGCGTGCAGGCCCTCCTCGAACTCCTCCAGGGTCCAGGAGTAGCCGCGCTCCCGGGCCTCGGCGAGGTTCTTCTCCAGCTTGGTCTTCGCGGTCAGGGTGCGCGCGGTCATCTTCTTCAGACCAGTGTCGGACAACAGCGCGCTGCGGTCCTTCACGGCCATGTGGGCCAGCAGGATCTTGCCGCTTGAGGTGGCGTGCAGCGGGGTCAGCTGACCGACCCAGTTGTGCGCGGTGACGGCGCCCGGGCCGCGTACCTGGTACAGGTTGATCGCGTAGTGCTCCTGCATCACCGCGAGGTTCACCGTCTCGCCGATCTCCTCGGCGAGGCGCTCGCAGACCGGGCGGCTCTGCTGGGTGATGTCGATCCGCCCGGTGACCGCGCCGGCGAGCCGCACGATCCCGAAGCCGAGCCGGTACTTGCCGCGCTCACCGGCCTGCTCCACCAGCCCGCGCGCCTCCAGCGCGCCGAGCAGCCGGAAAGCGGTGGACTTGTGGACGTCGATCTCGGCGGCCACCTCACTGACTCCGGCCTCACCGCGCCGGGCCAGGATCTCCATCACGTGAATGGCCCGGTCGACGGACTGCACCCCGCCGCTCGACGACCCTGTCGTTTCGTTCTCCGGGTTGTAGTTGCTCACAACGCAACTATACGCGCGGTACGGTACAAGCCGTTTACGCGTGCGACTCTGACCAGGTACTTTCACTTGGTACGCACCGATGTGTGGGTGTGCCCGGTCAGGGCTGCCACCTGCGGGGTTCCCGGGTCAGGGGGTGCTCTCGCCGGTGCGAGTGTCGCCGTGCGGAACCAGGACCGCGATGTCGCCGCCGAAGCCCACCACGAGCGAGCCCTCCGGGGTGACGGTCAGCGCGTGGACCGGTGCGGGGAACACCAGCTCCCGGCCTGTCCGCCGCCAGGTCCCCGGCTCCCACAGACACACCGTGCCGTCGGCCCCACCCGTGACGATCCGGAGTTCGCCGCCGATCTCCGCGCACACCACCGCGGAGACGGTGCCCTCATGGCCGACCAGCCTGCCGACCTCCCGCCCCGCGGCCAGGTCCCACACGCGGACGGTGGCGTCGTAGCCCGCCGTGATCACGTGGTTCCTGCCGTCGACGACCGCGGTCGCGACCGCCCACGCCTCACCGTCGTGCCCCGGGAGGGGCTCGCCGACCGGCTGCCCGGTGGTCAGATCCCACGTCCAGATCCGGCCGCGGCTCATCGCGGCCACGGCATGGGGCCTGCCGTCGATCACCAGCGTGTCGACGGCCATCACGAAGTCGTCGTGCCCGGTCAGTTCACGGACCTGCTCCCCGCCGCCGGCCAGATCCCACACCCGAACCGCTACGTCGTCGTCGCTCGCGAACGCACACGCCCGCCCCTCGACGACGGCCGTGCCCACACACCACACCTCGCCGTCGACCCCCGGCAGTTCACGGATCGCCTCTCGGCCGGCGAGGTCCCACACCCGCACCGCCCAGTCACCGGCCGTGACGACGACCGGCCGTCCGTCCACCACCTCCGCGGCCACGGCCCACACCCGGCCACTGAGGTCGCTCAAGGCCGGCCCGAGCGGCCGACCGCTCTCCAACTCCCGCACCTGAACGGTCTGATCGGCGCTACCGCTGACCACGATGCGCCGGCCGTCCGAGAAGGCCGTCACCACCGAGTTCACGCCACCGTCGTGCCCTACCAGCTGCGAGTCATTCTGCGCCCCGGTGACCCACAGCACCCGCCACGCCTCGCCGCCGCCCTCCTCCGGGTCGGCGTTCACGAGCCTTCGCAGGTCTCTCCAGCACGTCTCCGACCCTGACGGGTCCGACGCGGAATCGGTCGTGTGTACGTCGTCGCTCACGGCCGGAACTCTAGTGGTGGGGTCGGACAGGCTCGTCGGGTGAACCGGGGTACAGAGGGGGCGCCCCCGCGCGAATCGTGCCTCGGCCCGCTCGGCACTCAACACCGCCAGCCGTGGCAGATGTTGACGATATGCTCTGTTGTTCAGCTGGCTCTCTGGGGGTGTTGTGGCCGACGCGGACTTGATGACCGTCTCACTGAACGGATCCGCCGACAGTGATCTGGTCGAACTCGACGAACTCACCGCGCAGTTGAGGGCAGAGCTGCTCGAACTGGACGTCGACCGTGTGGACACGGTCCGCGTCGACGAGGCTCCGGCGGGTTCCAAGCCGGGCGAGGCGGTCGCACTCGGTGTCCTTGCCGTGACGTTGTCGCCGATCGCGTTGCGAGGGGTGCTGCGGCTGCTGGAGACGTGGATGACCAACCGCCCCGTCCGCAAGGTGCGGGTGGAGCTCGGCGACGACAGCATCGAACTGGAACAGGCCTCGGCGGAGGACCAGCGTCGGCTCGTGGACGCGTTCATCCTGGCCCACCAGCCCGGCGCTCCCGCGGAGCCGGAAGGTGGAACAGGTTCCGCCGGTGCGTGACACGGAGTGCCCCTTACGGATGGTGAGGTACTTCGCGGGCGGCTGTGGTGGGTAGCCGCGACGCGTTGCTCATCGCCACAGGTACGTACGAGAATCCCGCGCTGGGGCAACTCCGTTCACCGGCCCGGGACGCCGCCGGACTCGCGGCGGTGCTTCAGGACCCCGGCATCGGGGCGTTCGACGTCACTCAGGTGATCGATCGGCCCCAGCATGAGGTCAATCGCGGCCTGGAGACGTTCTTCCTCAACCGCAGCCGGGACGACCTGTTACTGCTTCACCTCTCGTGCCACGGCATCAAGGACGACAACGGCCGGCTCTACTTCGCCGCCAGGGACACCGACCGGAGGCTGCTGGCCTCCACCGCGATCTCCGCGGCCTTTCTGCACGACCAGATGCGCCACTGCCGAGCGAGGTCGATCGTGGTCCTTCTCGACTGCTGCTACAGCGGTGCCTTCCTCACGGGCGCCAAGGGCGACACCTCCGTGCACGTCAAGGAAGAACTGGCGGGGCACGGCCGCGCGATCCTCACGGCCACGAACCGTACCGAGTACGCCTGGGAAGGCGAACACCTCACCGAGATGTCGCCCGAACCGTCCCGGTTCACGGGAGCCGTGATCGAGGGCCTTCGTACCGGAGCGGCGGACCGGGACGGAGACGGCACCGTCAGCGTCCATGACCTGTACGAGTACGTCTACGAACGACTCCTCGCCGACGGCGTGAAGCAGAGTCCGCAATTGTGGACCGCGCTCGAATACCGGGTGGGCATCGCCCGAGCCGTCAGGAGCGAACCGCAGCCGACGGTCGAGTCCGTGCCGGAGGGTGAGCGGAGCCCCGCCTCCCCGGTTTCCGGCGATGCGACGACCGGTAGCGAAGTCCAGCGTTCTGAGAGGGAGTTGGTCCGTCTCGGTGATGTGCTCCGCGCGGCCGGGGCGGTCAACGACAACCACCCGATGCTGATCACGATCGGCAAGGCCGTCGACGGCGGCTTCGTGTCGGCCGATCTCGCAAAGGCGCCGCACCTCCTCGTCGCCGGTGCCATGGGTTCGGGTACGACGTCGCTCATCGACTGCCTGATCACGTCGATCCTGACGAGGGCGGCCCCCGATGCCGTCCGCATGCTGCTCCTTGACCCAGGGCGAGTCGAGATGGCGGCGTACAGGGACATCCCGCATCTGTTCACCCCGATCGTCACCGACGTGAACCGGTCCGTCGGGGCGCTGCAACGGGTCCTCAAGGAGATGGATCTCCGCTACGGCGACCTCGCGGCCCACGGCCATCACCACATCGACCACTTCAACCGGGCCGTGTACGAGGGAACCGTCGCCGCTCGTGCGGGGAGTCAGCGGCACCTACGACCGCACCCGTATCTCCTGGTGATCGTTCACGAACTCGCCGACCTGATGGCGATCGCCCCACGGGACGTCGAGGACGCGATCGTGCGGATCGCTCAACTCGCGCACACCGTCGGCATTCACCTGGTGCTCGCCACACAGCGGCCGGCGGCGGGCGTCGTCACCGGTCTCATCAAGGCCAACGTGCCCTCGCGGATCGCCTTCGCCACCGCCACGCCCGCCGACTCGCGGGCCATTCTCGACCGGCCCGGGGCGGAGACGCTGACCGACAAGGGGGACGGTCTGTTCCTGTCGACGGGGGTCGGCGAACCGGTCCGGTTCCAGAGTGCCTTCGTCACCCAGGACGAAATCGCCGCCGTGGTCGCCCACTGCGTCGGGCACGGGCGTGACCCCGCTCAGGCTCCGCCGCTTGTGTTCAAGGGATACGCCGCCACGGTGACGCTCTACGCCGATCGGGCCGAGATCAAACGCAAGCTCATGGGCAAGGCGACCGGTGCCCGAGACTGCGTGATCCCTCTCGCCGAGGTGGTCACGGTCCAGTCGAAGAAGCCCACGCCGCTCACCAACGGATATGTGCAGCTCGCCACCGCGCAGGACCGCGGACAACTCCGTTTCGCCACCAGCAGGCCGCAGCAGGCAGTCGCCGGCAACTCCCGGACGGTCATTTTCTCGTGGAACCAACGAGAGACCTACGCGGCCTACCTGGAGGCGGTCAGCGACCGGGTTCCGCCCCTTCTCCCCACGCTGCCGCCTCACTAAGGTGACCCGATGAAATTACGGACCGTGCTCCTCGTCCTGTTCCTGCTCCCCCTGCTGTGGGGAGTGATCGACCTGTTGAGGGCGGGGGCGGCCCGTGGTGCTCCCGAGTGTCCGGGGCTTCAGCTCGGTGAGGACGGTGAGGACCATCCCGGTGCGATGCGCAAGGGGTACACCTGTGCGCTCGACTACGACACCAGTAGTGGGCGTTCGGTCGGTACCAGTAGCTACGAGCAGGTGAAGTACGGCCAGGAGGTCAAGCGGAAGAGCCTGTCGTGGCAGGGCACGGGGTTCGTGTTGTACGGCGCCGCGGGCATTGTCGTCACGGCCGCTGCCACTCGGGGGCGGAAGAGCGCCGCCTGAGCGGTCAGCGGGTGCGCCTCGGTCGCCAGCCGGGGCGGGGGATCGAGGCCAGCAGGGAGCGCGTGTAGGCGTGTTGGGGGTCGGCGAAGATGCGGGCCGTCGGGCCGTGCTCGACGATGCGGCCCCGGTGCATCACCACCGCTTCGTCGCACAACTGCCTGACGACGGCCAGGTCATGGGTGACGAACAGCAGTGTCGTGCCGGTGTGTTCGCGCAGATCCGCGAGGAGGTTGAGGATCTGCGCCTGGACGGAGACGTCGAGGGCGGCGACCGCTTCGTCGAGGAGGAGGACGTCGGGGTTCAGGGCCAACGCGCGGGCGATGGCGGCACGTTGGCGCTGGCCGCCGGAGAGGGCGGCCGGGCGGGCGGCGGTCAGGCCGGGGAGGCCGACCATGTCCAGGAGTTCGGTGACCCGGTGCTGCCTCGCTGACCGGTCGGCGCCGAGGCGGTCGGCGTGCAGGCGCAGCAGTTCGGCCAGGCCGTCGCCGACGGGCTGACGCGGGTCGAGGCTGGAGTAGGGGTCCTGGTGGACGATCTGGACGGCCGCGGCGCGGGCCAGTCGGGCGGTGCGGCCCCGTCGTCGTAGACCGGTGTCGTGGCCGTCGAACAGCACCTGCCCCGCGGACGGTTGCTCCAGGCCCGCGACCAGGCGCACGACCGTCGACTTGCCCGCGCCGGACTCGCCGACCAGGGCCAGGGCACCGCCCCGGGGCACCTGGAAGCCGATGTCCTCGCAGGCGGTGATCTCGCCCTGGCGGGTCGGGTAGCGCTTGGTCAGTCCGGAGACGTCGAGCAGGGGTACGGCGGTCACAGGGCGGCCTCCTTCGGGCGGTCGAGGTCCCCGTCGAGTTCGTCGGCGCGGTGGCAGGCGACCGCGCCGTTCCCGTCCGGGAGCAGGGCGGGGCGTTCGGTGCGGCAGCGGTCCTCGGCGAAGGCGCAGCGGGCGGCGAAGGGGCAGCCCTGTCCGGTCTCGTGGGCCGCGGCCGGTCGGCCGGGGATGACGGGCAGCCGGGCGCCCGGTTCGCCGAGTCCGGGCCGGGCGGCGAGCAGGCCCGCGGTGTAGGGGTGGCGGCGGCCGGAGTGCAGGTCGCCGGCGGGGCGCTGTTCGACGACGGTGCCCGCGTACATGACGGCGATGCGGTCGCAGACGGCGGTGGCGAGTTCGAGGTCGTGGGTGACGAACAGCATCGCGAGGTCCCGGTCCCGGCGTTGCTCGTCGAGGAGGGCCATGACGTCCTGCTGGGTGGTGACGTCGAGGGCGGTGGTGGGTTCGTCCGCGAGCAGCAGACGGGGTGCGTCGGCCAGCGCGGAGGCGATCATCATGCGTTGCAGCAGTCCGCCGGAGAGCTGGTGGGGGTACTGGCGCAGCCGGCGCGGACCGTCGGCGATGCCCATGTCGTGGAGCAGCGGGACGAGCCGTTCCTCGGCCCGGGCGCGCGTCAGACCGCCGTGGTAGGTGAGCGGTTCGGTGAGGAAGTCGCCCAGCGTGCGCACCGGGTTGATGTGGGCCCGCGGGTTCTGGAAGATCATCGCGGCTTCGCGGGAGAGGTAGCGGGTGAGCCGCTCACGGCCCATGCCCTGGACGTCCTCGCCCTCGAAGGCGATGGTGCCGCGGGTGCGCGCGTCCCTCGGCAGCAGCCGGATGACGGCGCGCGAGGTCAGCGACTTCCCGGAGCCGGACTCCCCGACCAGACCGAGGGCTTCGCCGGACGCGAGGTCGAACGTGACGTCACGGACGAGGACATGGGGCTGCCGACGGCGGCGGTGCAGATCGATGCCGAGGTGCTCCACCCGCAGCAGCGGACCGGTGGTGCTCATCGCGACTCCTCCCGGTGGGCGCGGGCGATCATCGTGTCGCCCAGCAGGTTGAACACGACGACGGTGACGACGATCAGCCCGCCGGCCATCAGGCTCTGCCCGGGCGCGCCGGCGAGCAGCGAGGACTGTCCCTCGGAGACCGTCAACCCCCAGTCCGCGGTGGGCGGTTGAACCCCCAGGCCGAGGAAGGAGACACCGGCGAGGTCGATCAGGGCGGAGCCGAAGGCGGCGGTGGCCTGGGCGACGACGAACGGGGTCAGATTGGGCAGCAGATGGCGCAGGGTGATCCGCCAGGCCGACATTCCGGCGGCCTCCAGGGCGGCGACGTAGGGCAGCCGGCGCTCGCGCACGGCCACCCCGCGCACGATGCGTGCCATGTACGGCAGGTAGGCGACGGCCAGCGCGACCACGGGAGCGGTGAGGCCGGGCCCGAAGACGGCGACGGCCAGCACCGCGAGCAGCAGACCGGGGAAGGCGAACAGGACGTCGTTGACCCGGCTGACGACCCGGTCCAGCCACCCGCCCCGCCAGGCGCAGAGCAGGGCGACCGCGACACCGCCCACGGTGGCGCCCGCGATGATCAGGGCGGGCCCCAGCAGGCTGACCCGGGCGCCGTACAGCAGACGGGAGTACAGGTCGCGGCCGAGGGCGTCGGTGCCGAGCCAGTGCGCGGCGGACGGGTCCTGGCTCGCCGCCCCCATGTCGACGGTGTCCGGCTGATGCGTGGCGAGGACGGGGGCCAGAACGGCGAGGAGCACCAGAAGGACGGCCAGGGCGCTCAGCGCGGTGGCCGAGGGAGTGAGACGGCCCGTCCGCAGCCGCAGGGACAGCCCGAGTCGGCCGATCCTGAGCGTCGGAGCGGTCTCGGAGACATCGCTCATCGTGAGCTCACCGCCCGGATTCTCGGGTCCAGGGCCGCCTGGAGCAGGTCCGTGGCGGCGTTGACGACGATGAAGACCACGACCATGAGCAGCCCCACGGCCTGCACCACCGGCGTGTCCTTCTGGGCCACGGCCGCCACGAGCGCCGCGCCCAGGCCGTTGAGCCCGAACGCCTGCTCCACGACGACGTCCGCGGCGATCAGCCCGCCGACGGTCAGTCCTACGGCCGTACTGATCGGGATCATCGCGTTGCGCAGGATGTGCCGGCGCAGGATCCGCCCGGCGGGCAGGGCCCGGCTGCGCGCGGTCTCCACATGCTCCCGGCCCGCCTCCTCCCGTACGGCGGCCCGGGTGATCTGGGCGAGGTAGGCGGCCCAGGCGATCGCGAGGGTCACCGCGGGCAGGGTCAGGTGGTACAGGCGGTCGGCGAGCGACGGCCCTCCCGCGCCGAGCGCGGGGAACCAGTGGACCTTCACCGCGAGCAGGGCGACCAGCGCGGAGGCGGCGACGAAGGCGGGCACGGCCAGGCCGACGCCGGTGAGCGCGGTGACGACGGTGCCGGTCCGCCGGGACAGCGCCGACCAGACACCGAGGCCCACTCCGAGGACGACGATCAGGACACCGGCGTAACCGACGAGCAGGAGCGTGTCCGCGACCCGGGGTCCCAGGAGCGAGGAGACGGACTGCCGGTAGGTGAGGGAGGTGCCCAGGTCACCGTGGAACAGGCCGGTCAGCCAGTCCCAGAACCGGGTCGACAGGGGCTGGTCCAGGCCGAGTTCACGGCGGATCGCGGCGATGGTGCGCTCGGAGGCGCGGGGTCCGGCGAGCCGGCTGGCGGGGTCGCCGGGGGAGAGGTTCAGCGCGGCGAACATCGCGAACGCGGCGACCAGCACGGTGGCGGCCAGGCCCAGCAGCCGGAGCAGCCAGGTCAGCGCGGCGCGGGCGAGCGGCTGCACCGGGCTCACCTGCTTCCGATCCGGGCCAGCGAGGGCGAGAAGAGGTAGGCGAAGGAGGTGGGGGCCCCGGTGATGCCGTTGTTCATGTAGGTCACCTCGTGCAGGGAGAGCAGCGGTGCGGCCAGCGTCTTGGCCTCCCACCGGCGCTGGGCGCTGATGATCAGGGCGGCGCGGGCCCGGGCGACGGCGGTCTGCTGGGCCTTGGCCAGGGCGGAGTCGACGACGGGGTCGGAGAAGCCGGTCCAGTTGAAGAAGCCCTCGGACAGCGCCACGTTGGGGATCCAGTCGAGCGGGTCGGGGACGTCCAGGAACGTCTCCGCCAGCACGAAGTCCAGGCCCTTCCGGTAGGTGGGGTCGTAGAACATGCTGGAGAACTGGAGGGCGGGCAGCTGGCGGACGGTCAGCTTGATGCCGATGGACTCGGCCGCCTGCTGGAGGACGGCCGCGGTGTTGAGCAGGTCCTGGGAGCCCGCCTGCACGGCCAGCACGGCGGGCCGCAGCTCGTCGCGGTGCTTGGCGACCAGCGCCCGCGCTTCCTTGAGATCCGCCGCGGTCGGGGCCGTGTGCACCAGCGGCATCGAGGCGGCCGCCGCTTTGTACGCGGCCTTGGCCTCGGGGTCCCAGCCGGTCTCGGGCAGCACGGTGGTGCTCGGTACGGCGGCCCCCCGGTAGACGGTACGGGCGAGTTCCTGCCGGTCGACGGCCAGGCTCAGCGCGCGCCGGATGTCCGGCTGCGCCGCCAGCCCGGTGGGCTGGACGGGGATGATCTGGAGGGACTTGAGGCTGGGGCCGAAGTACAGCTGTCCGCTCGCGCTGCCCTTCAGCGTGGGCAGCGCGGAGTTGGGGACCTCGAAGGCGCCCGCGATGGCGCCGCTGGCCAGGGCCTGGGTGAGCGCGGTGGTGTCGGTGACGAACAGCAGGGTCACCTTGTTCGCGTGCGCTCGGTAGGCGGGATCCCAGTAGTGAGGGTTGGCCTTCAGCTCGATGCTCGCGCCCGACGTCCACTTCGCCAGTTCGAACGGCCCCGAGCACATCACGCCCCCGGCGGCCGTACCGAACTTCTTGCCCGCCCGCCGGGCGTAGCGGGCCTGTACGACGGTCCCGGCGGTCGTGGCCAGCTCCTTGAGGAACAGCTCGTCGGGCTTGCTGAAGCGCACGGTCACGGTGTGGGTGCCGGTCGCCTCGATCGAACTGACGTTGACGAAGAAGGAGTTGGCCACCGCGCTCGGGGCGAGCTGCCGCTTCAGGCTGTAGACGACGTCGGCCGAGGTGAGCGCCGTACCGTCCCAGAACCGCACGTCGTCACGCAGCCGCAGGACGAGCGTCCGGGGGTTCGGCTGGTCCCAGGACCGGGCGAGGCCCGGTGAGGTGCTGTAGTCGGGGTTCAGGCGCAGCAGGCTGTCGCACAGGTTGCTGACCACGAGATACGGCGACGAGTCGCCCGCCTGCTGGTAGTCCAGGGTGGTGGGCTCGCCGGTCGGCAGGTCCCACACCAGCGACGACAGCTGCCCGCGCGCCGGGTCCGAGGTGGTCCGCAGCAGCCCGCTGTCCAGGGTCGCCGCAGGGAGACCCGTGCAGCCGGAGACGCCGAGAGCCAGCGCCGTCGCGGACGCGGCCGTGGCGAGAAGGCGCCGCCATGCCGCTCTGCCGGTCATGACAGGGACTCCGTGTCGACGACGGTCAGCGAGAGGCAGGAGGTCCGGTCGCCACCGGTGGCGAGGGTCTGCGCGGTGACCTTGCCGGCCGACGCGAGCCAGGGGTTCTCCTCGGTGCCCGGATGCGGCAGGTACATGGGGAAGTCGCTGGAGGCGATGTGCAGCCGCAGGGCGTGCCCGGGCCGGACCCGGTAGCCGGCGTGGGTGAGGTCGAAGTCGGCCGGCGCGGGCGGGCCGCCCGGTATCGACCGCTGCCCCCGGACCAGGACATGGGCGGAACCGTCGGGCGACACGTCCAGCAGCTTCAGGTACACGTGGGCGCCCGGTCCGTCCGTCCCCACGGTCAGGGTCGCCCGTACCGGACCCGCCAGGTCCAGCGGCTCGGCGAACGGTTCGGTGCTGAAGGTGAGCACGTCAGAGCGCCGGTGCAGCGCCGACTCGTCCACGTGGTGGCGCAGCGCGGAGAACGAGTCCTCCAGCAGGCTGGGCACCAGCTCGGCAGGGTCGTGCGCCCAGGTCGCGGACTGCTCCCCGGTCGGCGGCTCGGTCCCCAGGAGGCCACCCCTCTCGTCGACGGCCGCCTTCGGCGCCTCCGACAGATGCAGGCGCAGGGTACGTGCTCCCGGTGGCGGCCAGGACCCGGCCGTACGGTCACCGACGTGTCCGTGGTGCCACCGCACCCTGGGCAGGCTCGCCGGATCACCCTCCTCCTTGACGTACACGTCGAAGAACGCGACCACCGGATCGAGGTGCCGGGGCAGTATCCGCTCCACCGCCGCGTCCTCGGTCGCGTGGTCCAGCTCCGGCGGCACGGGGACGTCGTCCAGGTGGTAGCCCTCGTGGTCGATCGAGTCGACGTGCAGGTACTGAAGCGGCGCCCAACCCGATCGGGACGCCAGCTCGGCCCAGTCGTTGATGCTCGGCTGGAGGCAGTTGTCGAACCAGCCGGCCTGGTGGAGCACCGGGAGGGGGCGGCCGTCGAAGGGATGCCCGTACGGGAACGCCGGCAGGGTCCTGATCTCCGGGATGCAGGTCTCCCACACGGCGGGCCGGGAGCCGATGCCCTCGGCGATCTCGTCCATGGCGTCACCGAGCGGACGCCGGCTCAGATCCGGCGTGAACTCGTACGCCCACCGGTCGGTCCAGTAGGCCGCGAAGTACAGCGCGCCGAACAGCTGGACGATGCCGTCGTGCCGCCAGTGGTCGGGGCGGATGCCGTCGGCGCCGGTGACCCGGGGCGCGATGGCCCGCAGCGCGGGATGTCCGGCGGAGGCGGCGGCCCATTGGGTCGCGCCGTAGTAGGAGTCCCCGAACATCCCGACCCGGCCGTCGGACCACTCCTGCCGGACGATCCAGTCGATGGTGTCGTAGCCGTCGTCGGGTTCGTGGACGAACGGCATGGTCTCGCCCTCGGAGCGGAACTTCCCGCGCACGTCCTGGACCACCACGGCGTAGCCGCGCGCGGTCAGGTAGGCGGCGATCCGGTCCATGAAGACATAGCGGCTGTTCTTGTCGTACGGCAGTCGCACCAGCGCCGTGGGCAGTGGGCGCCCGTCGTGGTCGGACGGCAGGTGGACGTCGGTGGCCAGGCGGACCCCGTCCCGCATCGCGACCATGAACTGCGTCGCGGTGGCGGGAACGGGGGCGGGCTCGGCGCGCTGCACGGGAAGCGGCATCTCTGCTCCAGCAGGGAGGCGGGGCGGGGCTTGCCGAGGATTGAACAGCGATGTGAACACTGTTGTCTAGACTGTTCACGCACTTTCTCCTTAGGATCACCGGCAGACGGCGGCGGCCGGGACAGGTTCACGGGCCGGACCGCGCAGGACAGGACAGGCACAGGGAGGGACAGCCCATGGGGGAAGCCGGGACCGTTCGAGGGCGACGCCGAGGCGGTGCCCTCACCCGCGAGGAGATCATCGAGGCCGCGGTGGAGATCAGCACCGCCGAAGGGCCGGCCGGCGTCACCTTCCGGGCGCTGGGCAGCCGTCTCGGCGTGGCGGCCACCGCCCTGTACCGGCACTTCCGCGACAAGGACGAGCTGATGCTCGCCCTCGCCGACCAGATCTTCGTCGAGATCGCCGAACGCTTCACACCGGGCGACGACTGGGCCGCCGACCTCCGCCAACTGGCCTTCCTGGGCCGCGAGGTGGGCCGTCGGCACGCCGTCACGCTGGCCTGGCTCGGCTACCGCAACACCGGGGGCCCCGGCGACCAGGCCGTCGCCCTCGATCTCCTGCGGGTTCTGCTGGACGCGGGCCTGACACAGGAACAGGCCCTGTTCCACTATCAGTTGCTCACCGACACGCTGATGGGCCTGCTCACCGTGGACGCCATGCGCGAGTCCCTCGACGCCGACACCCGCCGCAAGGACGACACGGCCCTCGCCGCGCTCTACGCCAACCTGGCCCGCGAGGAGCCACGGCTCTCCCATGTGCCCGCGCTGGCCATCACGGCCGACGATGACGATGCGCTGTTCGCCGCGCAGATCGACCTCCACGTCCACGCGATCCGCGCGACGGCGTCGGGGATGCCGATCCTGAAGCCGCCTGCCTGAGGTGGCTGGGCCGTGGTGGGTGAGAAGGACGGTGTGACGGTCACGCGCGGTCGTCTCGGCAAGGACTTGAGGCCACGGCGGATCGTGCGGGCCGAGCCGGTAGGCGTCCCGAAGGTGACCCGCGGGGTAGGACAGGTCGCCGCGCGGGCCGGTGGAGTGCGAAGTGGGCGGCGAGAACGGGGAGTCGGGACAGCCGAGGTCGAGCTGGTGGACCTCGCGGCCCCGGTGCAGGGGAGGACGGCGGCGAGCTTCCACCCGAGGTCGTAGGCGTCCTGGACACTGGCGTTGAGCCCCTGGCCGCCGGTCGGCGGGTGGCAGCACCACCGACACCCCGACCGGGTGGCCGTAGAGGCGAAGCGTTGGCGGCCGTCAGCCGTCAGCAGCCCGCGGCCTGAGGCCCGACCCCCGTCCTCCGCCGTCAGCCCCCGGCCGAGACCGTGAACACGAGGCGCGTGCCCGCCGCCACCGGCGCGGTCCACGCCTTCTCGACGTCGGCGAGGGCGACCGGCTGCGCGTCGGCCGTGATGGTGCCGCGGGTGAGTTCGGTCATCAGGGAGGGCAGTTCGGCGGCGATGCCGCGGGCGGTGACGGAGCCCTGGCCGCTGCCCATGAGCCGCAGGTTGGCGGCGCGGAGCGTGGCGGAGGGCAGGCTGATCTCGCGGCCGGCCAGGGAGCCGATCTGGATCCAGTCCAGCGGGGCGCTGCGGTCGGCGCGGCGGGTGAGCACGGCGGGCAGGGCCTGCTCGGTGGGCGCGCCCCAGGTGTAGTCGATGACTACGTCGACGTCCGCGGCGGCCTCGCCGAGCGCGGCGAAGTCCTTGTCGGGGTCGCCGGCCAGCGAGACCACGTGGGTGGCGCCGAGGCTGCCGACCAGTTCGAGGCGCTCGGGGTCGCGCCCCGCGGCGACGATCCGGTCGGCGCCCAGGTGCCCGGCGATCTGCACGGCCATCCGTCCGGCGTTGCCGGTGGCGCCCAGGACGAGGACGCTCTGGCCGGGCCGGAAGCTGATCCGGCGGCGCAGCGCGACCCAGGACGACATGGCGGGGTTCATGGCGGCGGCGATGATGATCGGGTCGGCCCCGTCGGGGAGCGCGACGGCGCGGCGCGGATCGACGAGCGCCCACTCGGCCATGGTGCCCGGGTCCCCGTCGTCCGCGACGAAGTAGACGAGCTGTCCGTCCGGCAGCCTGCCCACCCCGTCGACGCCGGGGATCAGGGGCAGCCGGCCGTCACTGGTGTAGTGCGTGCCGTTGGCGCCGGAGCGGACGCGGGGGTGCAGTCCGGCGGCGAGCATCTCCACGAGCAGCTTGCCCTCGGTCGCCTCGGGAGCGGCGAACTCCTCGTAGCGGGGCGGGTTGGCGAAGGAGCGTACGACAGCGGCGTGCATGGTGACTCCTTGATCGCGGGTCGGCACCGGAGAACCCGGTACCCGCACACTTGGTACGTGGCACGAACTAAAGTAGTTCGTGCCACGTACCAATGCAAGTAGTTGGTGCCACGTACTGATGGTCGTAGGATGGTGATCATGTCGGAGGAACCGGAGATCGAGGACCTGGGGATCGTGGACGGCCTGGCTCAGCTGTCGTTCGCCGTGCAGGCGGCGCTCGGGAAGGTCGCGGCGGAGCACGGACTGTCGGTCGTCCAGCTGCGGCTGCTCGGCGTGCTGCGCGACCGCACGCCGGGGATGCAGGAACTCGCGCGCCATCTGGGCCTCGACAAGTCCAGCATGACCGGACTGGTCGACCGCGCCGAGCGCCGGGACCTGGTCCGCCGCACTCCGTCACCGCACGACAGGCGGAGCTTCCTGGTGTCCCTCACTCCGGAGGGGCAGGCCCTGGCCGGGCGCTGCGCGAGCGACGCCGACCGGCGGATCCGCGAGCTCACCGCGCATCTCGGCGAGGCCCGGCGCAGTCAACTCTCGCTGCTGGCGAGCGCGTTGGTCGCCCCGCACACGCTGATCTGACAACACCGGCCGGTATCCGGGGAGTTGTCCTTCGCGTGGGTACGGACAACTCCGCCGCAGGGCCCGCCTCCCGGTCGATCGGGAGAGGTCGGGCGTCTGCGGCGGAGCTGTCGGACGTCATGACGTGATCGTGCCGATCACGGTCGTGAGGTCGTGATCAGGAGTGGCGTCCCCTGCGGGTCGCGTACACGGCTCCGGCCCCGAGGGCGATCACCAGGGCGGCACCGCCTGAGATCAGGCCGACGGGCGCGCTCGAACCGGTCTCGGCCAGCGGCGGGGTGCTTTCGCTGGGCGTCGGGGAGGGCGGCGTCGACGTCATCGGCGGGACGTCCGGGGTGGTCGGCGGGGTGGAGGTCGCGGGCGGCGGCGTGGTGGCCGGCGGAGTCGTCTCCTCGGCAGGCGGCTTGGTGGCGGGCGGGGGGGTGGGGGTGTTCGGGGGCGTCTCGGAAGGCGGGGGAGTGGGGGAACTCGGCACGTCGGGGGTGCACGACTTCTCGCCACCGTTCCACGCCGCGATGAGGTGGTAGGGCGTGACGACGTTGTCGGGCTGGTAGGGCGCGGGGCCGTGGCCGTCGCCCTCCTTGCCGTCGTAGACGACGTCGTCGCCGTAGAGGTCGATCTGCCCGTAGCAGTCGGGTGTCTTGACCTTCAGCTTCTGCCAGGTGCGCTCGGTGTCGCCGACGTCGTCCTTGCCGAGGTAGACCGTGGCGTGGTCGACGAGCACCTGGTAGCCGGAGGTCGGCCAGTTGGGTCCTTCGGTGGTGTAACCGGCCAGGGAGACCGGGTACTTGCAGTCGTCGCCGACGGTCTGGCCCGGGGCCAGCCGCACCTCGACGGTGCCGGGGGCGGAGGTCCACTGGTGGAACCCGCCCTGGGAGGTCCAGTCGGCGCCGACGGTCTTTCCGTCGGCGTCGACGATGCGGTACTGAACGGTGGCCGACTGGCAGCCGCCCGCGGGCGTGGCGCTCGCGGAAGCGGCCCCGATGAGGGGCGTCACGGTGGCGAGGAAAGCGGTTGCGGCGACAGCGGCCGACGTTCTGGAGCGTGTGAGGCGCGTCAAGATCTGCCCTTGGGATATCGAGAGTGTGGGAGGTGGCAGGCGCGAGCAGCCGCTGGTGCACGGGGAGTTGAAGAGAAACCGTGGCTGAGCCACTCGCGTCACATCGCTCACTTCAGTCACAGCGAGCTGGCTGCATTCTTGTCACCCTTCACAACCTCCGTCAATCCTTCACAAGTCGAGTAAGGCTTCGGGGGAACTGGCTGGTGCGTTCTGCCCTGGTATCGGGCAACTGCGCGCTGTTGAAAGGGTGTTGGCGAGAGAGGGTAGGTTGCCCGCCATGACCGCACTCGGACCCGGCACCTGGCCACCCGTCCCGATCAGGACCGAACGGCTCGTGCTCCGCGAGTCCGGGGCCGGGGACCGCGCGGTGTTCGTCGAGCTGTTCGCCTCGCCGGAGGTGGGGATCCACGTCGGTGGCGCACGACCGCGTGCGGAGCTCGAACGCGTGGTGCCCGAGGTGCCGGGACGGCGCCCCGGCCTCTTCGTGGTCGAACTCGACGGGACGATGATCGGCACCGTCGAGCTCAACCGGCGCGACGCGGACCGTCGGAGCCGGGTCCGTCCGGACGCGGGCGAGGTCGAACTCGGCTATCTGTTCCTGCCGGAGGCCTGGGGGTACGGGTACGCCACCGAGGCGTGCGCGGCGGCACTCGACTGGTTCGCCGGCGCTGTTCCCGGCGAGCCGGTGGTGCTGTGCACCCGGACCACCAACGACCGCTCGATGCGCCTCGCGGCGAAGCTGGGCTTCACCGAGGTGCTGCGGTTCGAGGAGTGGGGCGCCGAACAGTGGCTCGGCGTGTGGTCACCGGTCGCGGCGGCGGTCTGAGTTCACGCGCCACCGCGCGCCACCGCGCGTCACCAGGGCACCACTCCGCTGTCGTCGAACAGCTGCCCCGTGGGCCCGTCGTCGGGCAGGGACGCCAGCCGGACGGCGACGGCCGCGCCCTGCTCGGGTGTCTGCATGCCGCTGAAGCCGTTGAGGTCGGTGGCCACATAGCCGGGGCACGCGCCGTTGACCAGGATGCCGGTGCCGCTCAGTTCCTTGGCGTATTGGACGGTGACCGCGTTGAGATACGTCTTCGTCGGCGCGTAGGCCCCGCTGATTCCGCCGAGTTCGACGCCGGGCGTGGTCTGGAGGGTCAACGAGCCCACGTGGCTGGACTGGTTGACGATCCTCGGGTGGGCGGAGCGGCGCAGCAGCGGGAGCAGCGCGTTGGTGACCCGGACGACGCCCAGGACGTTGGTCTCCAGCAGCCGCCGTACGCCCTCCAGGTCGACGGTCGTGGGATTCTGCGGCCAACTTCCGCTCACGCCTGCGTTGTTGACCAGGGCGTCGAGACGGCCCGCCCGCTCCTCGATCAGCCGCGCCGCCGCTCGCACGCTCTCGTCGTCGGTCACGTCCAGGGGCACGCCGAACACGTCGGCGCCGGACGCGCGCAGTCTCGCCACCGCGTCCGCCCCGCGCCGCTCGTCCCGAGCACCGACCCCGACACTCCAGCCCAGTCGGCCGAGCCCGGCCGCGATCTCGTACCCGATTCCCTTGTTCGCGCCGGTGACCAGCGCGATCGTCCTCTCGTTCATGACAGCGAGCATCGCCGCGCCGCGTCCGGACACCAACACCCTTCCGGTTCCCCGGCGATACCCGCGCGGTATCGATTGTGGTGGGCCGCGGTTACCGTGCCCGCATGGACATACGCGAGCTGCGGTACTTCGTCGCCCTCGCCGAGGAACTGCACTTCGGCCGGGCCGCCGAGCGACTGGGGATCACTCAGCCACCCCTGTCCCGGGCCGTCGCCGGGCTCGAACGGCGGCTCGGCGTCAGGCTCCTGGAGCGCACCAGCCGCAAGGTCACCCTCACCGAGGCCGGGACCGTACTGCTGTCCGAGGCCCGGGCGATCCTCGGTGCCGTGGCCGCGGCCGAGCGGCGTACCCGGCAGGCCGCGCGGCCGGGCCCCCGTCTCGTGCTCGCCGTGAAGTCCGGCACCGGCGGCGAGTCGCTGGCGAAACTCCTCGACGCCTACGCCGCCGAGCCCGGCGCGGCCACCGTCGAACTGCTGCTCTGCGAGGCCCACCAGCACCAGGAGGCGCTGCGGAGCGGGGAGGCCGACGTGGCGCTCCTGCACCTGCCGTTCGACTCGACGGACGGACTCGACACCGAACCCCTGTACACCGAGGGGCAGGTGGCGGTCCTGCCCGCCTCCCACCCGCTCGCCGGACGCTCCCGGCTCCGGCTCGCCGAGGTCACCGCACTCCCGGAACTCCCGCCGGCCCGCTGGCCCGATCCCGGCGGCGGCTACCCGCAGGGACCGGGGGCGGAGGTGCGGAACCTGACACAGCTCTTCCAGCTGATCGCGCTCAGCCGTACGACCGTGACCCTGCCCGAGTCCGCAGCCACCGACCTGCGCCGCGACCTGGTCGCCGTACCGGTCCTGGACGCCCCGCCCGTGACCACGGTGATCGCCTGGCCACCTCACAGCCGGCATCGCGCGGTCGCGGACCTGATCCGCGTGGCGGTGGGTCCTTGATCGCCTTCCGGTGCGCGATGTGACGGTTCCTGATCCGACGGTGGCTCGGTGGGCGTCCGTCCGGGCCCCGCCGCTTCGCAGTCGGCATCGTGCGGTCGCCGATCTGATCCGTGTGGCAGTGGGTCCTCGACCGCCCTCTGGACCTGCGCCGGTGCGCGTCGTGACGGGTTCCCGACCCGACCGTGGCCCGGTGGGCGTCCGTTGTGGTCCGGCAGGGGAGAATGAGGGCCGTACCCAACGGTCGACCCTTGCGGAGGAGCGGGAAATGCAGGACGCGCGAGCGGGGCAGGTCGCCGGGCCCGAGGACCTGATCGACGTGGCCCGTCTGGTCACGGCGTACTACGCGCTGCACCCGGACCCGGCCGAGCCCGGGCAGCGGGTGGCGTTCGGCACCTCGGGGCACCGGGGTTCGTCCCTCGCGGCGGCGTTCAACGAGGACCACATCGCCGCCACCAGCCAGGCCATCTGCGAGTACCGGAGCGCGCAGGGCACCGACGGCCCCCTCTTCCTCGGCGCCGACACCCACGCCCTGTCCGAGCCCGCCCGGATCACGGCACTGGAGGTCTTCGCGGCCAACGACGTGACCGTCCTCATCGACCAGGCCGACGGATACACGCCCACCCCGGCCGTCTCGCACGCCATCCTCGCCCACAACCGGCACCGCACCTCGGCGCTCGCCGACGGAGTCGTCGTCACCCCCTCGCACAACCCGCCCGCCGACGGGGGGTTCAAGTACAACCCGCCGAGCGGCGGCCCCGCCGGATCGGACGCGACCTCCTGGATCCAGGACCGCGCCAACGAGATCATCACCGGCGGCATGAAGGACGTACGGCGCATCCCGTACAGCCGCGCCCTGGCCGCCCACGGCCCCGGCCGCCACGACTTCCTCGGCGCCTACGTGGCCGACCTGCCCGACGTCCTCGACCTGGAGGCCATCCGGTCGGCCGGCGTGCGCATCGGCGCCGATCCGCTGGGCGGCGCGTCGGTCGCCTACTGGGGCCGTATCGCCGAGGAGCACCGCCTCGACCTCACCGTCGTCAATCCGCTCACCGATCCCACCTGGCGGTTCATGACGCTCGACTGGGACGGCAAGATCCGCATGGACTGCTCGTCGCCGTACGCCATGGCCTCCCTCATCGAGCGGCGCGACCGGTTCGACATCGCCACCGGCAACGACGCCGACGCCGACCGGCACGGCATCGTCACACCGGACGGCGGCCTGATGAACCCCAACCACTACCTGGCCGTGGCGATCTCGTACCTGTTCTCGCACCGGGAGCAGTGGCCCGCCGGGGCCGGGATCGGCAAGACGCTCGTGTCGTCCAGCATGATCGACCGGGTCGCGGCGGACGTCGGCCGGCAACTGGTCGAGGTCCCGGTCGGGTTCAAGTGGTTCGTGGACGGACTCTCCGACGGCACACTCGGCTTCGGCGGCGAGGAGTCGGCGGGCGCGTCCTTCCTGCGCCGGGACGGCTCGGTGTGGACCACCGACAAGGACGGCATCATCCTCGCGCTGCTCGCCTCCGAGATCACGGCGGTGACGGGCCGGACCCCCTCGCAGCACTACGACGGGCTCACCGAGCGCTTCGGCGCCCCCGCCTACGCGCGGGTCGACGCCCCCGCCTCCCGCGAGGAGAAGGCGCTGCTCGCCAAGCTCTCCCCGCGCCAGGTCACCGCCGACACCCTCGCAGGGGAGGCGGTCACCCAGGTCCTCACCGAGGCCCCCGGCAACGGCGCCGCCCTCGGCGGTATCAAGGTCGCCACCGCCAACGCCTGGTTCGCGGCCCGCCCTTCGGGCACCGAGGACGTCTACAAGATCTACGGCGAGTCCTTCCACGGCGCCGACCATCTGCGCCAGGTCCAGGAGGAGGCCAGGTCCGTGGTGCTGACGGCGCTGGGCGGCTGACGCGCGGGGCGGGCCCGGCGCGGGCGGTGGGTCCGTGCCGAGCCCTTCCCGGGCGGGGCCGAGGAGTCGGTCGTACGCCCGCACGACCCCCGGCGTCCCTAAGCCCGGCACATGACGTCGTGGGCCGGGAGGTGTCCCGTGGTGAGGTAGGCGTCGACCGTGCGGGTGACGCAGGCGGGGGCGTCGGGGAGGCCGTAGACGACGTGGCCGCGGCCGTCGCGGACCTGGACCAGGCGGGAGCCGTGCAGGGCGCGGTGCATGGCCAGGCCCTCGGAGAGCGGGGTCTGGGAGTCCCACTGGTTCTGGACGACCAGGGCACCCACCTCGTTGTCGACGCGGGTCGCCGGTTCGGAGCCCTTCGGCCAGAAGGCGCACGGCGTGATGTTGGCGGCGAAGTCGCCGTAGAGGGGGCTCTGGGCCTTGTCGCGCCGGGCGTCGAGGCGGTAGCGGGCCGGGTTGCGCGGCCAGGAGGCGGAGTTGTCGCCGCACATGACGGCGAGGTTGAGGGCGATGGAGTTGTCGTCCGCGGGGTCCGCCTTGCCGCCGGTGGGGGTCGGGTCCGGGCGGGTGGCGGGGGACTTGCGCAGGTCGGCGAGTTCACGGGCGGCCTGGTAGGGGGCGTTGGCGAAGTCGGCCCGCAGCCAGTCGCGGATGTCGTCGCCGGTCACGGCGGAACCCTGGTGGGCCTCGTCGCTCCCGCTGTAGCGGAGCGGTGCCCGGTCGGCGCGGGCGACCTGCTGCCAGAAGGCGGCGCGGACCTTCGCCGGGGTGTCGCCGAGGTGGTACACGCGGTCGCGGCGGGCGACGAGCCGGCTCCACTCCCGGAACGCGGGCTCGGCACCGGTGGCCATCGCGAGGTTCGTGTGGCGTCCGAAGCGGTTCGGGTCCACGGCGCTGTCGAGCACCACGCGGTCGCTGTGCCCGGGGAACAGCTGGGTGTAGACGGCGCCGAGGTAGGTGCCGTAGGACCAGCCGAGGTAGGAGACCTTCCTCTCGCCGAGGATCCCGCGGACGACGTCCATGTCCCGGGCGGTGTTGCGGGTGCTGATGTACGGCAGCCGGGCACGCTCACGGGCGATGCAGCGGGCGGCGGTGTCCCGGGCGCGGGCCGTGTCCTTGGCGAAGGAGGCCGCGCGGTACGGGTGCAGGTCGGGATCGGCCTCGTCCTCGGTGAGACCGCACCGCAAGGGGCTGCTGGTGCCGAGGCCGCGCGGGTCGAAGCCGACCAGGTCGTAGCGGTCCAGGACGCTCTTGGCGAGGGCGTCCTTCAGGGCCACCGGGTTGTCCAGGGCGAGGTCGCCGGGGCCGCCCGGGTTGGACAGCAGGACGCCGTGGCGCTTGCCCGGCACGCTGGTGCGCAGCCGGGAGATCTTGAGGGCCAGGGTGCGGCCGCCGGGGTGCGCGTAGTCCAGGGGCACGGTGACCGTGGCGCACTGGTACGCGGCGGGGTAGCGGTCGGGGCTGCCGCAGGGGTGCCAGGCGGGGCGCTGCTGGTAGTAGCGGTCCAGGGCCGCGGGATGGTCGGCGGCCGGTGCGGTCTGCGCGCCCTGGGCGGCGGGCACGCACAGGGTCGCGAGCAGGCCGGCCGCGGCGAGTGCGGCCTTGTGTACGGTGCGCATGGCGGACGTCCTTCCGAGGGGAACCGGTGGCGGGCTCCACTCTCCGCGCACCGCACCGCCCGCCACCTCGGCCGAAAGGCCGGTCCCTGGACCGGCTTCCACCGGCGTCTCGGCCTTTCGGCCGGGCCTCGCGGTGGACGATCAGGACACGCGCCGCGTCTCCCGACCCTCCTGTCACACACCTTGACACCCCGTCACGGCCACCCTTAGCGTCTGGTCGCATTTACGAACGCTGTTCAAAATCTCGAACAGTCTTGGCCCCGCTCAACACCGCCGCCGGATTCCAGTGGTCGCGTACGTGAACATCACAGAGAGACGGGACATCTCCATGCGCGCACTTCTCGCACGGCTGTCGGCGATATTCGTCGCCGTCGGCCTGCTCCTCACCTCCCAGGTCCTGACCGCACCGCAGCGGGCCGCCGCGGCCGACCCCGGCTATCTGATGGTCCACTTCACCGGGGAGGGCGCCACCAACCAGCAGATGTACCTCTCCCACAGCACCGACGGCGTGCACTGGGACGACCTCGACGGCGGTGGGATGGTCCTGCGTTCGACGGTCGGCACGAAGGGGGTGCGGGACCCCGCACTCGTCCGCGCCCCGGGCGGCGGCAAGTACTGGATCATCGCGACCGACCTGTGCATCGGCTGCGGGCAGTCGTGGTCGGACGCCATCAACAACGGCAGCCGCAACCTCGTGGTGTGGGAGTCGACCGACCTGGTCACCTGGTCCCAGCCCTGGTTGCTCAACGTCGCCGGAGCGATCCCCGACGGCCGCAACGCCTGGGCGCCCGAGGCGATCTGGGACCCGGAGACCAACGACTACGTCCTGTACTGGGCGACGAACACGCCCCTCAACGGCGCCACCAAGCACCGCATCTACTACGCCCGCACCTCGGACTTCCGCACCGTCACCACCCCGCGGACCTACATCGAGCGTCCCGGCACCCAGGAGATCATCGACACCCAGATCATCGAGGTGCCCTCGGGCGTCGGCAACTACCGGTACGTACGGGCCTCCGGCGACGGGCAGATCACCCTCGAAGGCAGCAACTCGATCCTGGGGACGTGGACCACGCTCGGCAACCTCTCCGGCATCGGCCTCACCGGGTCGCAGGTCGAGGGCCCGATGTGGATGAAGTTCAACGGCAGCGACAAGTGGGCCCTTTACCTCGACCAGTACGCCACCAGCGGTGGCTACATGCCGGTCCTGACGACCGACCCGTCCGACCCCGCCGCCTACCGGAAGCAGGCGGCGGGCAGTTACGACATGGGCGGCACCAAGAAGCGCCACGGCTGGATCCTCAACCTCACGGCCGCCGAGGAGAGCCGGGTGCTCGCCCGCTGGCCCGACACCGCGGTCAGCCGGCTCCAGTCGTACAACTACCAGGACCGCTACGTACGGCACGCCAACTTCGACGTGCGCATCGACCCGGGCGTCAGCCCCGCCGAGGACGCGCGGTTCAAGGTCAGGACCGGCCTCGCGGGCACCGGCACCGTCTCCTTCGAGTCGGTCAACTACCCCGGATACTTCCTGCGGCACTCCGGCTTCGACTTCCAGCTGGTCCACAACGACGGCACCGCCCAGTTCGCCGCCGACGCCAGCTTCCGCCAGGTCGCCGGCCTCGCCGACTCGACCTGGTCGTCGTTCCAGTCGTACAACCACCCCGACCGGTACATCCGCCACTACGGCTTCCAGCTGAGGCTCGACCCGATCACCACGGCGACGGGCCGCGCCGACGCCACCTTCCGCGTGACGAGTTGACGGGCTGCCGGGCCGGCGAGCTGAGGGCAGGGCGAACCGGCACACGGCGATCCGGGAAATGGCGAGCCGTTCGTCCAGGGCGCACGACTCCCTGAACGCGCCTACTGGAACAGCGACTTGAGGTCGGGCTTCTTGTCGCCGAAGAGGCCGTCCTGTTCGCCGAGCGAGGCCAGCTTCTCCAGGGAGGGGAGGTTGGTCTCGCTCGGCCACAGGGGGAGCGTCAGCTTCTTGAGGGTCGGTGCGTCGATCTTGGTGTAGGCGGTCGCGGCCTGACGGGCCTCGTCCTGGTGCGCGGAGGCGTAGGCGAGCGACTCGCCGACCGCCTCCTTGAACCGCTTGACCAGGTCGGGGTCCTGCTGGGCGAGCCGGGCCGAGGTGAAGTACGTCGCCAGGGTGAGCTTCGGGTCGGTCTCGGCGAACGGCGCGGTCACCGAGCGGGCGCCCTGGGCGCGGGCGATCGTCTGGGCCGGTTCGCCCATCCAGGCCGCGTCGACCTGACCGGCGGCCAGCGCGGCCGGCATCTGCTCGAAGGGGATCTCGACGAACTTGACCTTCGTGGGATCGCCGCCGTCCTTGCGGACCGCCTCCCGCACCACCGTGTCCCCGATGTTCTGGAGGGTGTTGACCGCCACCGAGTGGCCCGCGAGTTCCTTGGCGGACTTCACGGGGCTGTCCTTCGCGACCATCACCCCGGTGACGTCGGTCGTGGTGTTGCCCGTCGTGGTGCAGGCGTTGATCACCGACTTGACCGCGATCCCCTTGGTCTGGGCGATCATCAGCGAGGTGGGATTGCTGAATCCGAACTGGAACTGACCGCTCACCACACCGGGCACGATCGCGGCGCCGCCCTGGGCGCTCACCATCTTCAGGTCGATCCCGCGGCTGCTGAAGAAGCCCTTGCGCTGCCCCAGATACAGCGGAGCCACGTCGACGATCGGGACGATGCCGACCTTGACCTCGGTGGTCTTCCCGCCGCCCGAGGAGGAGGAACCGCTCGTCCCGTCGGACGACGATCCGCAGCCGGCCGCGCCGGCGATCGCGACCACGGCTGTCGCGAGCCCGAGAATGCACCGTCGCATGGGGGTCCTCCTGGCGGAAGCGTGAATGGTGCTTCGGTGTGAGGTGTCCGGCCCGTGACGTTGTGCAGCTTGTCGACGGCCGCAATCTACACGCCTACCTTCACGGTGTCAGGACCCCGGACGAAAGAGGTCGGAGCTGCTGCTCGCCCCTGTCAGGTAAGTTGCGCGGAACGCAACCTGGTGCGCATAGCGATACCCGTACTAGCATGCCGCGCGTATCTACGGCGCGAGCGAGACGAGGCACCATGGCTCCTCAGCAGCAGTACGACTTCGTCATCGTCGGTGGTGGATCGGCCGGCAGCGCACTGGCCAACCGGCTCTCCGCCGACCCGGGCCACCGCGTGCTGGTCCTGGAGGCCGGCCGGCCCGACTACCCGTGGGACGTCTTCATCCACATGCCCGCGGCCCTGACCTACCCGATCGGCAGCCGCTTCTACGACTGGAAGTACGAGTCCGAGCCCGAACCCCACATGGGCGGCCGGCGCGTCTACCACGCCCGCGGCAAGGTGCTCGGCGGCTCCAGCAGCATCAACGGCATGATCTTCCAGCGCGGCAACCCCATGGACTACGAGCGCTGGGCCGCCGATCCCGGCATGGAGACCTGGGACTACGCGCACTGTCTGCCGTACTTCAGGCGCATGGAGAACTGTCTCGCGGCCGACCCCGACGACGAGTTCCGCGGCCACGACGGGCCCCTCGTCCTCGAACGCGGCCCCGCCACCAACCCGCTCTTCACCGCCTTCCAGAAGGCCACCGAGGAGGCCGGGTACGAGCCCACCGACGACGTCAACGGCTACCGGCAGGAGGGCTTCGCGAAGTTCGACCGCAACGTCCACCGCGGTCGCCGTCTGTCGGCCTCGAAGGCCTATCTCAAGCCGGTCAGGAAGCGCCCCAACCTCACGGTGCGGACCCGCGCCCTCGTCACCCGTGTGCTGTTCGAGGGCAAGCGTGCCGTCGGCGTCGAGTACCGGCGCGGCCGCGGCGCGCTCCAGAAGGTCCGCGCCAAGGAGGTCATCCTGTGCGGCGGCGCCGTCAACTCCCCGCAGCTGCTCCAGCTTTCGGGCGTCGGCAACGCCGAGGAACTGCGCGCGCTCGGCGTGGACGTCGTCCACGACCTGCCCGGCGTCGGCGAGAACCTCCAGGACCACCTGGAGGTGTACATCCAGTACGCGTGCACGCAACCCGTCTCCGTGCAGCCGTACATGGCGAAGTGGCGCGCCCCCTTCATCGGCCTGCAATGGCTCTTCCGCAAGGGCCCCGCCGCGACCAACCACTTCGAGGCGGGCGGCTTCGCCCGCAGCAACGACGACGTGGACTACCCCAACCTGATGTTCCACTTCCTGCCCGTCGCGGTCCGCTACGACGGCTCCGTGCCCGCCGGCGGCCACGGCTACCAGGTGCATGTCGGGCCCATGTACTCCGACGCGCTGGGCTCGGTGAAGATCAAGAGCAGGGATCCCGGCGAACACCCGGCGCTGCGCTTCAACTACCTCTCCACCGAACAGGACCGCCGGGAGTGGGTCGAGGCGATCCGGGTCGCCCGCAAGCTGCTCAACCAGCCCGCCCTCGCCCCCTACAACGGCGGCGAGATCTCACCCGGGCCGTCCGTCGAGAGCGACGAGGAGATCCTCGCCTGGGTCGCCAAGGACGGTGAGACCGCCCTGCACCCCTCCTGTACCTGCAAGATGGGCACCGACGAGCTGTCCGTCGTCGACCCCACCAGCATGCGCGTGCACGGCGTGGAGGGGCTGCGGGTCGTCGACGCGTCGGTGATGCCGTACGTCACCAACGGCAACATCTACGCGCCGGTGATGATGATCGCGGAGAAGGCCGCCGACCTCATCCTCGGCAAGGAGCCGCTGCCGCCCTCCAAGGCCGCGTACTACCGCCACCGCGACGCGCGGACCCAGTCGGGGTAGGCGCCGCGGGCCGCCGCAGGGGCCTCGCGTAACGCTGATTTTTCCTGGCGCCGCTTGGACCGGAAACCCGTCGTGTCCGGCTTCCGACCATGGCCCTTGCGCGGCGGCCCGTGTGGCTGAACCGTCATCACCCAACCCCTTGACGCGGGTTCACGCATTCTCCAAAGTGTTCCACCACAAGCAATGCGGTGCGCCATGCGCAACGTCACTCGAAGGGCTCCCGACGTGGCAGACCTGTATGTGGACGGTGAATGGCGGGAGCCGGTGGCCGGTGGCCGCCGGGAGATCCGGTGTCCCGCCGACGGCACGCTCGCCGCGACCGTGTCCGAGGCGACCCGCCCCGACACCGAGGCGGCGATCACCGCGGCCCGTCGCGCCTTCGACACCGGACCCTGGCCGCACACCCCCGAGCGCGAGCGCGGCGCCCTGCTGCTGCGCACCGCCGACCTGATCGAGCGCGACGCCAAGGACTTCGCCCGCGCCGAGTCCCTCGACACCGGCAAGCGGCTGGTGGAGAGCGAGTACGACATCGCCGACGTCGTCTCCTGCCTCCGCTACTACGGCGGGCTCGGCGGCACCGACGCGGGCCGCGCGATCGACACCGGCCGGGACGACGCCGTCAGCCGGGTGGTGTACGAACCCATCGGCGTGTGCGGACTCATCACCCCCTGGAACTACCCTCTGCTGCAAGCCAGTTGGAAGGTCGCCCCGGCCCTCCTCGCCGGCAACACCATCGTCCTCAAACCCAGCGAGCTGACCCCCTCCACCTCCGTCCTGCTCATGCGGGCACTGGAGGAGGCGGGGCTCCCGGCCGGGGCCGCCAACCTCGTCCTCGGTGCCGGTCCCGAGGCCGGTGCGCCGCTCTCCGAGCACCCGGACGTCGACATGGTCTCCTTCACCGGCGGCCTGGAGACCGGGAAGCGCATCATGGCCACCGCCGCCGCGAGCGTGAAGAAGGTCGCGCTGGAACTCGGCGGCAAGAACCCCAACGTGGTGTTCGCCGACGCGGACTTCGAGACGGCCGTGGACTTCGCGCTCACCGCCGTCTTCCTGCACTCGGGACAGGTCTGCTCGGCCGGCGCCCGGCTCGTCGTCGAGGACTCGCTGCACGACCGGTTCGTCGACGAGGTCGTCCGGCGCGCCCGGCGGATCCGCCTCGGCGGCCCCTTCGACCCCGAGGCCGACACCGGTGCGCTGATCTCCGCCCAGCACCTCGCGAAGGTCGAGGCGTACGTCGCCGCGGGCCTCGCCGAGGGCGCCGTACTGCGCTGCGGCGGCCAGCGCCCCACCGACCCGGCGCTGGCGAACGGCCACTACTACCCGCCCACCGTCCTCGACGGATGCCGGCAGGACATGCGGGTGGTGCACGAGGAGTCCTTCGGGCCCGTGCTCACCGTCGAGCGCTTCACCGACGAGGACGACGCCGTCCGTATCGCCAACGACACCGAGTACGGACTCGCCGGGGCCGTGTGGACCCAGGACGCCGGCAAGGCCCAGCGGGTCGCCAGGCGGCTGCGCCACGGCACGGTGTGGATCAACGACTACCACCCCTATGTGCCGCAGGCCGAGTGGGGTGGCTTCGGCCACTCCGGAGTGGGCCGGGAACTCGGACCGGCCGGACTGGCCGAGTACCGGGAGCCCAAGCACATCTGGCAGAACATCCAACCCCGGCCGCAGCACTGGTTCCGCGGCTGAACGCCGAGAAGAGGTCGACCATGACCCCCACCACCCAGACCGAGGTGCCGCCGCCGACGCGCGGCACCCCCGAGGACGCGGCCCCCGCACCGGTCATATCCGTACGCGGGCTGTGGAAGGTGTTCGGGCCGAAGGCGGACCAGGTACCCGAGTCCGAGGAGCTGTGCGGGCTCAGCCGCCGCGAGCTGATGGACCGCACCGGCTGCACCGCCGCCGTGCGCGACGTGGACTTCGAGGTCGCGCCCGGCGAGGTCTTCGTCGTCATGGGGCTGTCCGGCTCCGGCAAGTCCACTCTGGTGCGCTGTCTGACCCGACTGATCGAACCCACCGCGGGCCGGATCGTGTTCGAGGGCGAGGACATCCGCGAGGCCGACGACCGGCGCCTGCGCGAACTGCGCCGCAACAAGTTCTCCATGGTCTTCCAGCACTTCGGTCTGCTGCCCCACCGCCGCGTCGTCGACAACGTGGCGTTCGGGCTGGAGATCCGCGGCATGGGCAGGGCCGAGCGCACCCGGCGGGCGCTGGAGGTCGTCGAACTCGTGGGCCTCGCCGGCTACGAGAACTCCTACCCCGACCAGCTCTCCGGCGGCATGCAGCAACGCGTGGGCCTGGCAAGGGCGTTGGCCGGCGATCCGGACGTGCTCCTGTTCGACGAGCCGTTCTCCGCGCTCGACCCGCTGATCCGCCGGGACATGCAGAGCGAGGTCATCCGGCTGCACCACGAGGTCGGCAAGACCATGGTGTTCATCACCCACGACCTCTCCGAGGCCCTCAAACTCGGCGACCGCATCCTCATCATGCGGGACGGCAGGACGGTCCAGTGCGGCACCGGCGACGAGCTGGTGGGCGCCCCCGCCGACGACTACGTACGCGACTTCGTGAAGGACGTGCCGCGCGGCGACGTCCTGACCCTGCGCTGGATCATGCGCCCGGCGACCCCCGAAGACCCCCTGGACG
Source organism: Streptomyces sp. SID13726 (assembly GCF_010548375.1). GTDB lineage: Bacteria > Actinomycetota > Actinomycetes > Streptomycetales > Streptomycetaceae > Streptomyces. Next base: position 292,583 of record NZ_JAAGLY010000006.1, on the reverse strand, counting down.
GCCCCGAGTTGGGCCCCGACGTCGTCGTACGGGAAGCGACCCGGGCGGTGCTCGCCGCCGAGAAGCCCGTCAAGGTCGTCGAGGGCGGCAAGCTGCTCGGCATCGTCGGGGACGAGGAGATCCGCGCGGTGGTCGCCGGGCAGGAGGGCGACACACGATGACCGTCGCCGTCGAGAAACCCGAGGCGACACGGCAGCCCGCGCCACCCCCGCCCGCCGCCCCCGTGCGCCGGATCAGCCGGTCCATGGTGGTCGCCGCGATCCTGGTCGTCTGGCTGGTCCTCTTCGCCGTACTGCGCGGCAGGCAGACGCTGTCGCTGGCCGCGTCCGACCTCACCGACCTGCACCGCTGGCTCAACGACGTCAACGACTCCATCGGCGCCGACCGCAACTCCAACCCGCTCTTCCTCTACTTCTTCAACGAGATCCGGCTGGTCATCGACAACCTGGTGACCTTCGTCCAGGACCTGATCTCGCAGCCGTCCGGCGACCGGCCGGTCCCGCAGATCGGCTGGCTCGGCGTGGTCGGGCTCGCCGGGTACGTCTCCTGGGCGGTCGGCAACTGGCGGGTCGCGCTGCTGACCGTGGCCGGGTTCACCTTCTTCGGGCTCCAGGGCCTGTGGCAGGAGTCCATGGACACCCTCGCCCTGACCCTCTCCGCGGTCCTCGTGGCGCTGCTGTTCGCGATCCCGCTCGGCGTGTGGGCGGGGCTGTCCGACCGGTTCCACCGGATCATGACGCCCTTCCTGGACTTCATGCAGACGATGCCGACCTTCGTCTATCTCGCCCCGCTGACCCTGTTCTTCCTCATCGGCGGCGCCTCCGCCACCATCGCCACCGTCATCTACGCCGCCCCGCCCGCGATCCGCATCACCGCGCACGCCATCCGCTCCGTGCCCGGTACGACGGTCGAGGCGGCCGTCTCCATGGGCGCCACCCGCCGCCAGTCCCTGCTCAAGGTGCTGCTGCCGATGTCGAAGCGGACCGTGGTGATGGGCGTCAACCAGACCATCATGGCCGCCCTGGCCATGGTGACCATCGCGGCCCTCATCGACGCCCCCGGCCTGGGCAAGACCGTCGTCCAGGCCCTCCAGTCCCTCGACGTCGGTACGGCCTTCAACGCGGGCCTCGCCATCGTCGTCATGGCGATCGTCCTGGACCGGGTGACCACCGCGGCCAGCGGACGCGCGGAGGCCGCCCGGCGCTCCGGCGGCCCGCTGCTCAAGTGGCGGCGGCAGCTGCTCGTCGGCGATGTCGTGGCGGCGGCCGTCCTCCTCTATCTCTCGCACACCTATGTATGGGCGGCCGAGTTCCCCGGCGACGGGGGCACCGGAAGCAACATCGCCCAGGCCGCGGACGACGTGACCGGCTGGGTGCAGGACAACCTGTCGGGCCTGACCAACGCCTTCCGCGACATCGTCACCAACGGACTGCTCAACCCGTTCCAGACCCTGCTCACCGACTCCCCGTGGTGGCTCGTCGGCGCCGCCCTGATCGGCGTCGGCACGGTGCTCGGCGGTCGGCGGGCCGGTCTCACCACCGCCGTCTGCGTGGGCCTGCTGGTCGGCACCGGCCTGTGGTCGGATGCCATGACGACACTCGCCTCGACCGCCGTGGCGACCGTGCTGGTGATGCTGCTCGGGGTGGTGTTCGGCGTCTGGATGGGCCGGAGCGCGCTCGTGGACCGGGTGCTGCGGCCGACCCTGGACGCGGCCCAGGTCATGCCGCCGTTCGTCTATCTCGTGCCGTTCCTCGCACTGTTCGGGGCGACCCGGTTCACCGCCATCGTCGCCGCCGTGGTGTACGCGGCCCCGGTCGCCATCAAGATCATCGCGGACGGGGTACGAGCCGTACCCGCGACCACCGTCGAGGCGGCCACCTCGACCGGCTGCAACACCTGGCAGATCATCACCAAGGTCCAACTGCCCATGTCCCGCGGGGCGTTGACGCTCGCCACCAACCAGGGTCTGATCTACGTGCTGTCGATGGTCGTCGTGGGCGGCCTGGTGGGCGCGGGCGCCCTCGGCTACGACGTCGTCGCCGGGTTCTCGCAGGGACAGCTGTACGGCAAGGGGCTGGCGGCCGGGCTCGCCATCGTCCTGCTCGGCGTCATGTTCGACCGGATCACTCAGGCAGCGGCTCGCCGCACCAGCGCTTAAGGAGCACGACACGATGGCAAGACACTGGCGGGCCGCAGCAGCCGGCATCGCGGTCCTCGGTCTCACCCTCACGGCCTGCGGCGGCGCCAAGGTCGGCGACTCCTCGGACGCCGGTGACTCGGGCAGTCCGGGCAAGTGCGGCACCTTCAACCTCGCGGTCAACCCCTGGGTGGGCTACGAGGCGGACGCCGCGGTGGTCGCGTACGTCGCCGAGAAGGACCTCGGCTGCAAGGTCACCAAGAAGGACCTCAAGGAGGAGATCGCCTGGCAGGGCTTCGGGACCGGCGAGGTCGACGCCGTCCTGGAGAACTGGGGTCACGACGATCTGAAGAAGAAGTACATCACCGAGCAGAAGACCGCCGTGGAGGCCGGCTCGACCGGCAACAAGGGCATCATCGGCTGGTACGTGCCGCCGTGGCTGGCCAAGGCCCACCCCGACATCACCGACTGGAAGAACCTCGACAAGTACGCCGCGCAGTTCAAGACCTCGGAGTCCGGCGGCAAGGGCCAGCTCCTCGACGGCGACCCGTCGTACGTCACCAACGACGAGGCGCTGGTCAAGAACCTGAAGCTGGACTTCAAGGTGGTGTACGCGGGCAGCGAGACCGCGCTCATCCAGGCGTACCGCAACGCCGAGAAGAACAAGGAATGGGTGATCGGCTACTTCTACGAGCCGCAGTGGTTCCTCTCCGAGGTGCCGCTGGTCAAGGTCGACCTGCCCGCCTACAAGACCGGCTGCGACGCCGATCCGGCCAAGGTCGCCTGCGACTACCCGGTCTACGACCTCGACAAGATAGTCAGCGCCAAGTTCGCCAAGTCGGGCAGTCCCGCCTACGACCTGGTGAAGAAGTTCAACTGGACCAACGACGACCAGAACACCGTGGCCAAGTACATCGCGGTGGACAAGATGACGCCGGACGCGGCGGCCAAGAAGTGGGTCGACGCGAACCGGGCGAAGGTCGACGCCTGGATCAAGTAGGTCGGTCGGCAGGGCCCGGTGGGCGGCGCGCGAGGGTGCGTGCCGCCCACCGGGCCCTGCCGTTCTCCGGGCCCTCGTGGACGCCGTTCCCCGACGTCACGGGGGCTCTTGACACCCCTCCGCACGGCAGGCACATTGAGTTGCGCAGCCTGAATCGTGTTGCGCACAAAGCAACTTAACCGGAGGTGCGGCGATGGCGGGACCCCGAGTGGTCATCATCGGAGCGGGCGTCGTCGGGGCGGCACTCGCCGACGAGATCTCCGCGCGCGGCTGGACCGAGGTGACCGTCGTCGACCAGGGCCCGCTGCCCGCCACCGGGGGCTCGTCGTCGCACGCCCCGGGCCTGGTCTTCCAGGCCAACCCCTCCAAGACCATGACCGAGCTGGCCCGCTACACCGTCGAGAAGCTCTGCTCCCTCGACGTCGACGGACAGCCCTGCTTCCTCCAGGTCGGCGGCCTGGAGGTGGCGACCACCCCCGAGCGCGTCGCCGAGCTGCACCGCCGGCACGGCTGGCTCACCTCCTGGGGCATCGACTCGCGGATCCTCACCGCCGACGAGTGCGTCGAGCGGCACCCCCTGGTCAACCGCGACCGGGTCCTCGCCGGCCTCCACATCCCGACCGACGGCCTCGCCAAGGCCGTCCTCGCCGTCGAGGCGCAGATCCGCCGGGCCACCGAGCGCGGGGTGACGTTCCTGGCCCGCCACGAGGTCCTGGACATCCGCCAGGCCGACGGCGAGGTCACCGGCGTCGTCACCGACCACGGCGACCTGGAGGCCGACATCGTCGTCTGCTGCGCCGGCATCTGGGGCCCCCGGATCGCCCGCATGGTCGGCATGAACCTCCCGCTGACCCCGCTCGCCCACCAGCTCGCCTGGACCGGCCCGGTCCCCGAGCTCGCGGGCCAGACCGAGGAGGCGGTCCGCCCGATCCTGCGCCACCAGGACGCCGACCTCTACTACCGCGACCGCTACGACACCCTCGGCATCGGCTACTACGGCCACCGCCCCATGCCGGTCACCGCCGACGAGATCCTCTCCTTCGACGAGGCCGAGCCGATGCCGTCCGTCCTGAAGTTCACCGAGGACGACTTCGCGGACGCCTGGACCGAGACCCGCTCCCTGCTCCCCGCCACCCGCGCCGCCGAGATCGACGAGGGCATCAACGGCCTGTTCTCCTTCACCACCGACGGCCTGCCCCTCCTCGGCGAGTCCCCGGACGTCAAGGGCTTCTGGGTCGCCGAGGCCGTCTGGGTCACCCACTCCGCGGGCGTCGGCCGGGCCGTCGCCGAGTGGCTGGTCGACGGGCACTGCTCGTCCTTCGACCTCCACGAGTGCGACGTCAACCGCTTCGAACCGCACCAGCTCGCCCCGGAGTACGTCCTGGCCCGCGACTGCCGGAACTTCGCCGAGGTCTACGACATCCTCCACCCCCTCCAGCCCTCCGGCGACCCCCGCCCCATCCGCACGAGCCCCTTCCACACCCGCCAACAGGAGCTGGGCGCCTTCTTCCTGGAGGCGAACGGCTGGGAGCGCCCGCAGTGGTACGAGGCCAACGCGGGCCTCGTGGAAGGCCGTTCGATCGTCACCCCCAACGACTGGGCCGCCCGGTACTGGTCGCCGATCGTCGCCGCCGAGGCCCAGGTCACCCGCGAGACCGTCGCGATGTACGACATGACGGCCCTCAAGCGCCTGGAGGTGAGCGGACGCGGCGCGGCCGACTTCCTGGAGCGGCTGTGCACCGGCAAGGTCGCCAAGTCCGTCGGCTCGGTGACGTACACCCTGCTGCTCGACCACGACGGCGGCATCCGCAGCGACGTCACCGTCGCCCGGCTCGCCCCCGACCTCTTCCAGATCGGCGTCAACGGCAACCTCGACCTCGACTGGTTCACCCGCCACCTCCCCGCCGACGGCACCGTCCAGGCCCGCGACATCACCGCCGGCACCTGCTGCATCGGCCTGTGGGGACCGCTCGCCCGTGACGTCCTCCAGCCGCTCACCGACGCGGACTTCTCGGCGACCGGCCTCAAGTACTTCCGCGCCAAACACGCCTACATCGGCTCCGTCCCGGTCACCGCCATGCGCCTGTCCTACGTCGGCGAACTGGGCTGGGAGCTGTACACCACCGCCGACCTCGGCCAGAAGCTCTGGGACACCCTCTGGCAGGCGGCCCGCCCCCTCGGCGGCATCGCGGCCGGCCGCGGCGCCTTCAACAGCCTCCGCCTGGAGAAGGGTTACCGCTCCTTCGGCACCGACATGACCTATGAGCACGACCCGTACGAGGCCGGCGTCGCCTTCGCTGTCCGGCCCGACAAGGAGGACTTCACCGGCAAGGCGGCCCTGGAACGCCGCAGCACCGCCGTGCACCGCCGCCTCACCTGCCTGACCATCGACGACCCCCGCTCCGTGGTCATGGGCAAGGAGCCGGTCTACGACGGCCCGAACCCCGTCGGCTACGTCACGAGCGCGGCGTACGGCTACACGGTCGGCAAGGGAATCGCGTACGCCTGGCTGCCGGCCGAACTGAGCGAGCCCGGCAAGGTGGTCCACATCGGCTACTTCGACGAGCGCATCGAGGCGGTCGTGGCGGAAGAGCCCCTGTTCGACCCGAAGATGACACGCCTACGGGGCTGAAGGCGCGGGGAACGACGCGACAAGCCACGACGGACCCGCGGATGAAAGTCAGCCCAAGTACCCCAACTTGCGGCTCAATTCATCCGCGGCCGAGACCACCACCGACGCGATCTCCCGCATCCGCTCCGAGGTGAGCCGAAACGCGGGCCCCGACACGGTGAGCGCCGCGACGGTCTCCCCGTCCCGCGAACGCACGGGCGCGGCCATCGCGTTGAGCCCCTCCTCGTACTCCTCGACCGTCATCGCGTACCCCTGCTCCCGCACCGTGACCAACTCCGCCTCCAGCTCCTCGCGGGAGGTCACGGTCCGGGGCGTGAAACGGTCGAGCCCGCTCGCGGTGACGAGTGCGTCCCGGCGCCCGGCGTCGAGGTGGGACAGCAGCACCTTGCCGCTCGACGTGCAGTGCATCGGCGTGAGCCGCCCGACCCAGTTCTGCGCGGTGATCGAGGAACGCCCGCGCACCTGGTCGAGGTTGATCACGTGATGGGATTCGAGGACCGCGATGTTCATCGTCTCGCCCAACTGCTCGGCGAGCCGCTCGCAGATCCCGCGGCCGTGCTTGGTGACGTCTATGCGTCCGGTGACCGCTCCGGCGAGGCGGACGATCCCGAAGCCGAGGCGGTACTTGCCGCGCTCGCCCTCCTGCTCCACCATCCCGTGCGCCTCCAGGGCGCCGAGCAGCCGGAACGCGGTGGACTTGTGGACGTCGATCGCCTCGGCCACTTCACTGACGCCCGCCTCGCCGCGCTGGGCCAGGATCTCCAGCACGGTGACGGCCCGGTCGACGGACTGCACACCGCCCCCGGACGCCCCCGCGGACTCGGTGCCGTAGCTGTTCATGGCGGAACCTTATGCGAACAGGTCAACAGTGGTCAGCGGAAGACGACCGTGCGACGGCCGTTGATCATCACCCGGCTCTGGCTGTGCCATTCCACGGCCCGGGCCAGCACCTGTGCCTCGACGTCACGTCCGAGGGTGACCAGGCTCTCGGGGCTCTGGGCGTGGTTCACGCGGATCACGTCCTGCTCGATGATGGGCCCCTCGTCGAGGTCCGGGGTGACGTAGTGGGCCGTGGCCCCGACGAGCTTGACCCCGCGCTCGTGCGCCTGCACGTAGGGCCGCGCGCCCTTGAAGCTCGGCAGGAACGAATGGTGGATGTTGATCGCCCGGCCTTCGAGCTGCTTGCACAGGTCGTTCGAGAGGATCTGCATGTAGCGGGCGAGGACCACGAGGTCGACGTCGAGCGCGTCGACGAGTTCGAGCAGTCGCGCCTCCGCCTCGGGCTTCGTCTCCGGGGTCACCGGCACATGGTGGAAGGGGATGCCGTAGCTCTCGGCGAGCGGGGCGAAGTCCCGGTGGTTGGAGACGATCGCCGGCACCTCGATGGGGAGCGCGCCGGTGCGCTGGCGGAACAGGAGGTCGTTCAGGCAGTGGCCGAACTTCGACACCATGATCAGGGTGCGGGTCGGGGTCGACGCGTTGTTCAGCTGCCAGCTGATCCGGTACGCCTCCGCGACCGGCGCGAAGCCGGAGCGCAGGTCCTCCAGGGAGGTGGCCGGGTCCGAGACGTCGAAGTGCACGCGCATGAAGAAGCGGTCCTGGAGCCCGTCGTCGAACTGCTGGCTCTCCTGGATGTTCCCGGAGTGCCGGACGAGGAAGCCGGTGACGGCATGCACGAGCCCGGACCGGTCGGGGCACGAGAGGGTCAGTACGAACTCCCGGTCGGGGTGCGGTCGAAGAGCCACTGAGTCCTCCCGAGTGTGCGTAATACGCAACTGCATGACTGATACGCAACATGGTCTCGGCTCGGGCCGCCCGCGGTCAAGGGTTCGCCCCGGCTCGGGTGCGGTGCCGTCGCCCGGCCTTGTGTGACCGGTCACATGCGTGCCAGGATTGTGAGCGGTCACATGGTCGGTGTCACGGAAAAGGAGAACACGTTGACCGCTGCCGTCCCGGAAACCGGGAGCACCCGTCTCTGGTCCCACCCGGAGCTCGGCCTTGAGGCCGTCCGGGACAGCGCGGGCCGGGTCCGGCTGGGGGTGCCCGGTCAGGAACGGGCGGCATTGGTCCCGCTGGTCGAGGTCACCGCCACCGGGCACGGACGCCTGTGGTCGGGGGAGCGCTTCATCGAGACCGCCATCGGCGACCGTCTGACCTGTCGCGACCACGAGTCGGTCCGGGAGGGCGGTCGCGAGCGTACGACGATCCGGCTGGCCGACGCCGAGACCGGCCTGGTCGCCGAGGTGCACCTGGAGACGGCTCCGGGAGCCCGCTTCCTGCGCTCACGGGTCCGCCTGGTCAACGAGGGCACCGCACCGCTCCGGCTGGAGAGCGTGTCCAGCCTGACCCTCGGCGGCATCACCGACGCCGGGGACGGCCTCGACGGACTGACCCTGCACTGGGCGGACAACGACTGGCTCGCCGAGTGCCGTTGGCACGCCGCCCCCTTCCGCGACCAGCTGGTCTCGCTGAGCCGGTCGGCCCACGGCCGTGACGGTCGCGGCTGCTTCGAGCGCTGCTCGCAAGGGAGTTGGTCGACGGGGCGCCATCTGCCGATGGGCGCGCTCACCGACCGTTCCGGCCGCAGCTGGCTGTGGCAGATCGAGTCCAGCGCCGGGTGGCGTTTCGAGACCGGTGAACGCGAAGGCGCCGCGTACGTCGCCCTGTTCGGCCCGGACGACGCCCACCACCAGTGGCACCACACCCTCGCGCCGGGCGAGGAGTTCCACACGGTCCCCGCTGTCCTCGTCCGGACCGGGGCCGGTGGTCTCGATGCCGCTTTCGGTGAACTCACCGACCACCGCAGGCTGTTCCGCCGGAGCCACCCCGACCACCGCGCCCTCCCGGTGATCTACAACGACTACATGAACACCCTCATGGGCGACCCGACCACCGGGAAACTCCTCCCGCTCGTCGAGGCGGCCGGGCGGGCCGGTGCCGAGGTCTTCGTCATCGACGCCGGCTGGTACGACGACGACGCCCAGGGCTGGTGGGACGCGGTCGGCGCCTGGGAGCCCGCCCGGGGGCGCTTCCCCGGCGGCATCCAGGAGGTGCTGGACGCGATCCGGGACCGGGGCATGGTGCCGGGGCTGTGGCTGGAGCCCGAAGTCGTGGGCGTGCGCAGCCCGTTGGCGAGGACCCTGCCCCCCGAGGCGTTCTTCCGGCGCGGTGGTGTCCGTGTGACGGAACACGGGCGGCACCACCTGGACCTGCGCCACCCCGCCGCCCGGGCCCACCTCGACGCGGTCGTGGACCGGCTGGTCGGCGAGTGGGGCGTCGGGTACCTCAAACTCGACTACAACATCAACTCCGGCCCCGGCACGGAGAACGGCCCCGAGAGCCCCGGCGCCGGACTCCTCGGCCACCACCGCGCCCACCTCGACTGGATGTCCGGCCTCCTGGACCGCCACCCCGGCCTGGTCCTGGAGAACTGCGGCTCCGGCGGCCTGCGCATGGACTACGCCCAACTCGCCCTAACCCAGCTCCAGTCCACCAGCGACCAGCAGGACCCCCTGCGCTACCCGCCCATCGCCGCCTCCGCCGCCACCGCCGTGGCCCCCGAACAGGCCGCGGTCTGGGCCTACCCCCAGCCCCACCACACCCCCGACGAGATCGCCTTCACCCTCACCGGCGCCCTCCTGGGCCGAATCCACCTCTCCGGCTTCCTCGACCGCATGACCGACGACCAGTTCACCCTCGTCCGCTCGGCGATCGACGTCTACAAGTCCATCCGCCCCCAGATCCCCGCATCACACCCCATCTGGCCGCTGGGCCTGCCGGGCTGGGAGGACGCCTGGATCGCACACGGCCTGCGGGGACGCGAAGCCACGTATGTCGCGGTCTGGCGACGGGAACGCCCTGACGCACCGGCCAGCCGTGCCCTGCCGCTTCCTCATCTGCGCGGTGTGCGGGCACGTGCCGAGGTGTTGCAGCCCGTGGATGCTGGTGCCGGGGTCGAGTGGGATGCGGAGAGCGGGGTGCTCACGGTGACGCTGCCGCGCGCCGACACGGCGGTGTTGGTGAGGTTGAGCCAGGGCTAGGGGCCGTGCGGCGGATCAGGTCGGCCGTAGGGGGCCGTTGAGCCGGCTGCGTGTGCCCTCGCCGTCGAGAACCGGCGGAACCCGATGCCCTGGTTCCGCCGCCGGTCAGGGGATCCCCGGCCGGTGAAGCACCGGTGAAAACCCAGTGGAAGCCCTGTCAGTGCCGCCGCTTATGCTGCACCGAAAGATCACGCGGGACCAGGGGAGGGCGCTGCATGTTGGGCAAGCTGTTCGGGAGGGGCGCGGAGAGATCCGCGGTGGATCCGCACGCGCTTCCGGCCTCGCGCAGGCAGAAGAACGGCATGTACAAGCTGCGCGCGCTGGGGGACGCGCGGGTGCTGGCGCTGGTGGAGGCCGCCGACGCCGGTGACTGGGACGGGGTGAAGGAGGCGCTCGCGCCCTTCGACCTCGGCCGCGACCACCATGTCCTGGGCGAAGTGGCGGAACTGGACGGCGTGCAGGACTGGATCGGCCGGGCCGTCGAGGAGGACAAGGAGCACCGGGCGACGGCCCTGCTGATATCGGGGGCCCGCCACATCAACTGGGGCTGGGAGGCGCGTACCGCCGCGCGGGCCGTGCACGTCACGCGCGAGCAGTGGCAGATCTTCTACGAGCGGCTGGAGATCGCCGAGGAGCAGCTGCTCGAAGCCGCCGAGCTGCGGCCTGACTGGGTCACCCCGTGGCGCCGCCTCCTCACCTCGGGACGCGGCATGTCGCTGGGCCCCGCGGTCAACGAGACCCGGCGCGACGCCGCCCTGCGCCGCGACCCGCTGGACCTGGCGACCCACATCGAGTGGGTGTCGCAGCTCCAGCCCCGATGGAGCGGCGAGGCCGGACAGGCGCTGGCGTTCGCCCGCGAGGCCTACGCGGGCGCACCCGACGGACACCGGCTCGGCTGTGTGATCGCCATGGCGCACATCGAGGAATGGGTGGAGTCCGACGACAAGAACTGCCTCGTCACCCCCGACACCCAGGACGAACTCCTGGAGGCCGCCGAGCGCAGCATCCTGCACCCCGACTACGTACGGCGCCCGGGCTGGCAGGAGGACTTCAACATCTTCGCCATGGCCCTGTCGCTGGCCTCCGAGCGCATCGCGCTGCCCCGCGTCTTCGACGAGCTCGAAGGCGCCTACACATCGTGGCCGTGGAAGTACATGACAGAGCCGGAAAAGAAGTACGCCCGCGCCCGGCGCAACGCCTGACCGCGCCCGCCACCACTCCTCGACCACCACCACGGACTGCCCGATGACTCTGCCCGAAACCCCTTCGAGCCCGGCCACCGCCGACCGCACCTTCCAGGTGGACCTGCGCGGCCTCGTCGACCTCCTCTCCCACCACCTCTATTCGAGCCCCCGCGTCTACCTGCGCGAACTCCTCCAGAACGCCGTGGACGCGCTGACCGCCCGGCACGCCCTCGAACCGGCCGCCGCCCAGCGGTTCGGCATCCGCGTCCACGCCGACGGCAAGGTCGTACGCGTCGAGGACGACGGCGTCGGACTCACCGAGGCCGACGTGCACACCTTCCTCGCCACCATCGGCCGCAGCAGCAAGCGCGCCGAGAAGATCGCCGAGCAACGGGCCGACTTCATCGGCCAGTTCGGCATCGGCCTGCTCTCCTGCTTCCTGGTCGCGGACGAGATCCACGTCCTCAGCCGTTCCGCCCGCACCCCCGACGCACCCACCGTGGAGTGGCGGGGCCGCGGCGACGGCAGCTACACCGTCCGCACCCTGCCCGCCTCCGCCCGCCCCCGGCCCGGCACCACCGTCACCCTGACGCCCCGCGCCGACGCGGGCGAGTGGACCAGCCCCGTCCAAGTACAGGCGCTGGCCCGCCACTTCGGCTCCCTGCTGCGCCACCCGGTGACCTTCGACGACGGCACCGGCGGCCCGGGCGCACCCGTCAACCCCGAGCCCGCGCCCTGGGCGCGCACGTACCCCACACCGGGAGCGCGTTCCCGCGCACTGGCCGGGTACGGCGAGGAGGTCTTCGGGTTCACCCCGCTGGACACCATCGAGCTGGACCTGCCCGCCGTGGGCCTGAAGGGCATCGCGTGCGTGCTGCCCGAGACGGTGCCGGCCGGGCGCCGCCACGGCCACCGCGTGCACGTCAAGGGCATGCTGCTGTCCGAGCAGGCCGAGGAGATCCTGCCCGACTGGGCGTTCTTCGTGCGCTGTGTCGTCGACGCCGAGAGCCTGCGCCCCACGGCGTCCCGCGAGTCCCTGTACGAGGACGACACCCTCGCCGCCGTACGCGACGCCCTCGCCGAGCGGCTGCGCGCGTGGATCGCCCGGGCCGCCGCCAGCGACCCGGAACTGCTCGGCCGTTTCCTCCAGGCCCACCACCTGGCCGTGAAGTCCCTCGCCGTGCACGACGACGAGATCCTGCGGATGCTGCTGCCCTGGCTGCCGTTCGAGACCACCGACGGGCACTGCACCCTCGACGAGTTCGCGCGCACCCACCGCACGGTGCTCGTCACGTCCAGCGTGGAGGAGTTCCGGCAGGTCGCCGCCATCGCCTCGGCCGCGGGACTCGGTGTCGTCAACGGCGGCTACACCTACGACCGTGAACTGGTCCACCGGCTGCCCGAGATCCGGCCCGAGGCCACCGTCGCCGACCTCGACCCGGCGACCCTCACCGCCCATCTCGACCCCGTCGACCGGGAGACGGAGCTGGCCGCCGCGGCCTACCTCGCCCAGGCCCGCGACGCCCTCGCCGTCTTCGAGTGCGATGTCGCGCTGCGCACCTTCCAGCCCGCGTCCGCCCCCGCCCTCCTCGTCGACAGCCGCGAGGCCCGCCACGAGCGCACCCGCTCCCAGCTCGCCCGCGAGCAGGAGGGCGGCCTGTGGGGCGACATCCTCGGCGCCCTGCGCCAGGAGGCACCCCGGGCCCAGCTGATCCTCAACCAGCTCAACCCGCTGGTCCGCACCGCCGTCACCATCGGTGAACCCGAGCTGGCCCGCACCAGCGCCGAAGCCCTCTACGGCCAGGCCGCGATGCTGTCCCGGCGTCCGCTCAGGCCCGCCGAGTCGAGCCTCATCAACCGCTCGTTCCTCGACCTTCTCGCCCACGCCCTCCGCAAGGACAGCTGACGATGCCCACCGCACCCCAGACCACCGCCGAGCTGTACCAGGCGCTGGAGGAGAACGACCGGCGCCCCTACGGCCGCACCCGCACCGTCACCGCCGAGGAACTCGTCGACGCCGCCGAGCAGTTCGAGGAGCCCGGCCCGCTGATCCACGCGCTCCTCGAACTCCAGGAGGCGTACACCTACGGCTCCGAGCCCCGGAAGTCGCCGGTCGTCTTCGCCCGGCTGCTCACCCTCTTCGACTCGCAGCCCGACCTCTTCGACGACCGGCTGCGCCACCTGCTCTTCTGGCGCTTCAAGTGGGTGGCCCACGCGCTGCGCCAGCTCCCCGAGATACCGCTGGCCAGCCTGCGCCAGTGGCTGACCGAGATGCGCGACCGCTACGAGAAGGCCGGCCTCGGCCTCCAGCCCTACTACAGTCAGGCGTTCCAGCTCGCCCTGCACGTCGGCGAGGGCACCGCCGACGCCTACGAGCTGTGGGCGGGCCGCACCCGCACCCGGCTCAGCGACTGCGAGGCCTGCGAGATCTGTGAGCGGGCCCGCCACCACCTCGCCGGGGGCGACGACGAGCGGGCCCTGAGCACCTGGGAACCCGTCCTGGCCGGGAAGGAGTCCTGCCAGGAGGAGCCCGCCCGTTCCATCTCCCACGCCCTGCTCCCCCTGCTGCGCACCGGCCGCCTCGACCGGGCCCGCGAACTGCACCTCGCCGGCTACCGCGGCTGCCGGCGCAACCCCTCGATGTCCGGCGAGGTCGGCCGCCACCTGGAGTTCTGCGCCCTGACCGGCAACGAGGCCCGCGGCCTGGAACTCCTCGCCGAGAACCGGAACCTGTTCGACGAGGTCGACTCGCCGCTGGACCAGTTCGACTTCCTCACCGGAGTCGAGGTGCTCCTCCAGCGCGTCGAACTCCTCGGCCGCGCCGAACTGCCGACCGTCGGATACCCGGGCCGCACCTGGACGGTGGCCGGTCTGCGCGCCGAGGTGAAGCGCCGCGCCGACGACCTCGCCGCCCGCTTCGACGCCCGCAACGGCACCACGACCCACGCCGACCGCCGCGGCGCCCGCCTCGACCGGGCCCCGCTGCTCGACGCGCTGGAACTGACCCTGCGCACCCGCACCCTCGACGACATCGCCCCGGCGCCCGCCCCGGTCGCGGCGCCCGCCGCCCGTACGACCGCCGCCGTACCCGAGGAGCTGCCCGAACTTATCGCCCGGGCAAGGGAGTTGGACGAGCAGGGGCACCCGGACGCGCGGGCCTGCTGGGCGCGGCTGCGCACACTCGTCGCCGCCCGCGACTACACCCACCCCGACGACCCGGCCGTGGGCCCGCTGGTCCGGCTGCGCGCGGAGCTGCTGGACGAGGAGGCGGACCGGCTGGCCGAGAAGGACGAGTTCGCCGACGCCGTCGCCCTCCACGACGAGGCAGCGGCCCTGTACGAGGCCGCGGAGCTGCCGGGACAGGCGGCACTCGCCCGCGCCTGCGCCCTGCTCTCCACCGCCGAGATCCCGGTGGAGGACGCCGAGGCGATGGGCGCCGCGCTCACCGAGGCGCACGCGTCCCTGGTCCGGCTGCACGAGGAGACACCCGGTCTCACCCCGAACCAGGAGGCCCGTCTGCTGCGGCTGCGGGCGTCCACGTTCGGGCTGCGCCTCCAGGCGACGAGGAGCGAGGAGCACATCGCGCCCGCCCTCGCCGAGGTGGACCTCCTGCACACCTTCGCCACCCGGCACGACGTCGTCGCGCAGATCGCCGGCAGCCTGCTGCTGCGGGCCAGCACCCACGCCATCTCCGGCGACCTGCCCGCCGCGGTCACCGAGACCGACGCCCTGGTCGACCGGCTGAAGACGCACGGCCCCGCCTGGCACCAGCCCCGCGCCCTCGGCCTGCGCGGACGGCTGCGGCTCGGCCTGCGGGACGCGCAGGGGGCGTACACGGATCTCACCGAAGGTCTGCGACTGGCCGCCGAGTGGCCCGCCGACGCCGTCGACACCACCCGCCTCCACCGCGATCTCGCCGAGGCCTGTATGCGCCTGGGCCGCCCCGACGAGGCACTGCGGCACCTGACCCGCTCGGCGGAACTGGACCTGCGCCACGGCAGCAGGATCGACGCGTTCTGCACCTACAGCAACGCGGCACAGCTCAGCCTCGACCTGGGCCGCATCGACGACTGCATCGCGCTGCTCGACTCGCTGCTGGCCGAACCGGACGTCGCCGACGGGGAGTTGGACGACCGGCTCGCCGCCCAGCTGCGTCTGACCCGGGCCCGCGCACTGCACTCGGGGGACGATCTCAAGGCTGCCACCGCGGAGTTCGTCGCCCTCGCGGCCGAGTCCGCGGGCTGGGACGACGACCCGGGCAGCCACGCCATGATCGCCGCGGAGACGGCCGTACTCCTCGCCGAGTCCGGTGAGTTCGACCGGGCAGGCGAGGCCGTGGGACAGGCGATCGCCGCCCACGGCCGGGAGCCCCGCCTCGAGCTGCTCAGCAACAGCCTGCGCGAACTCGCCCGCCTCCAGGCCCAGAAGCAGGGCGCTGACGGACTGCCCGCCGCCCTCGGCCACCTCGGCGCCGCGGGCCGGATCGCCGACGAGGCCCGGGATGCCGGGTATGAGGCCCACGGCCGTTCCCTGGACAGCGCCCTGGCCTACGAGTACGGCCGGGTCAACGCCTACGCGGGCGAGTACGAGGACGCGCTGATCGCCCTGGACAAGGCCCTCGCCCTGCTCGGCGATCCGGGTCCCGAGGACGACCGGGCCGGCGAATGGACCGAGTGCGTCCGCCTCGCGGGCGCCGTGGAGGGCCTCTACCTGGAACGCCCCGCCCCCGCCCTCACCCGCCTCGACGCGGCGATCTCCCACCTGAACGCGCGGGGCCACACGGAGAAGACCGAGCCGCTGACGTCCCTGGCGGCGCGGCTGCGCGACGAGGAGTGACGTACCGGCGGCTCCGGCTGCTGACAAGTCGCCTGCGGAGCCCCGCACTTGGGCCCGTGCCGACCTTCAGCCGGCCAGGGGCCGCCACCCCTCTTCCTGCCCGGGGACGACCGCACTGCCCCACACCAGTACCCCACCGACCAGCCCGGGCTTGTCCCGGGCGGCCAGGGCGGGAGCTTCGAGCATGTCGGCGACTTCCTCCAAGTAGGTGACCAGGGTGTCGAGTTCGTCGTCGGGGGCTTCGGCGTAGGGGGACCAGCGGCCCAGGTAACCGGTCGCGGTGTCCAGGTACAGCCCCGAGGTGTGGTCGGCCGGGCCCAGGGCGACGACCGGGATCCAGGTCGCCTGCCACGCGGTGCTCCCGCCGTCGGTCCGGGACCGTGTCCTCCGCTCGTGGAAGGCGGCCACCGCGTCCAGGGGCATCAGCGCCCTGTTGCCCGGCAGGCAGCCCCAGCCGCGGGCCCCGTCGTCACCTGCCGTCAGCAGCCACAGGGTGCGCAGCTCGACGGGTATCCGGACGCCGAGGGCCGCCTCCACGGCAGCGACGGTGGCGGAGTCGGCGCCGGTGCGGAGGGCGGCGTAGGAGTCGGGGGCGTGGTGCCGGAGCCAGGCGGTGATACGGCGCCAGGCGTCGGCGACCTCCCGCACGGTGATCGCGTCGGCGACGGGATCCGCAGGCGGCTCCGACGCCGGGACCTCGTGCGGCTCCTGGGTGTCCGCGGAGGTGTTGGCGGGTTGCGCGGTGGACGCCGTACTCACGTACCGGATCTCGACGCGGTCGGGTTCGCGGATGTAGCCGACGTTCAAGTCCGGGCAGTCCTCGAAGAGTTCGCCGTCGACGGTCGCGGTGAGGATGCCGGGGAGGTCCGAGGGGCGGCCGAGGTCGGGGTCGTCCGCCAACCGGCCGGCCAGGACCTTGAGGGCGTACGGCACACCGGCCCCGAGCCGGGCGGCGGTGTCGCGAAGGTGCGGGGAGATCTCGACGTTCACGGCCATGTGCTCCTTGACATGCGGTGTGTTCCCGGCGCATGGGCGTGCGCGGGGTGATCTGCGACATACGGCGACTCGCAGTCCTGTCGGGCGGAGGAACGCGGTGGGAGGCCGCCTCAGCCGGTGAGCCCGTCGTACCGGACGCCCTCGGTCACCGCGTGGAGCTTGTCGGGGTTGGCCATGTTGTGGATGGTCGAGATACGGCCTTCCGGGTCGAAGTCGAAGGTCAGCGTGGCGATGACACGGTCGGGGCCGCGGAAGACCACGCCGGGGCCGCCGTTGACCGACGTGAGCTCCGCCCGCATCTGTCCGGGCTCAAGGCCCTGGTAGGTCGCCCCGGCGAGTGCGGCGAACCAACGGGCCACGGTGTCCCGGCCGTTGACCGGCTTGAGGGCCTGGCGGACCTTGCCGCCGCCGTCGGTCCAGAGTGTCACGTCCGGGGAGAGCAGCTCCATGAGGGCGTTGATGTCACCGCCGGTGGTCGCCGCGAAGAAGCGCTCGGTGACATCGCGTCGGCGGGCCCGGTCCGCGGGGAAGCGGGGCCGGCGGGCCTGGACGTGCTCACGGGCGCGGTGCGCGGCCTGCCGGACCGCCGCCTCGGAGCGCTCCACCGCCTCCGCGATCTCGACGTAGCTGAAGGCGAAGACCTCCTTCAGCACGAACACCGCGCGCTCCAGGGGGCTCAGGGTCTCCAGGACGACCAGCAGGGCCGTGGAGACCGAGTCCGACGCGGCCACCCCCTCGGCGGTGTCCGGGCCGGTGAGGATCGGCTCGGGGAGCCAGGGACCGACGTACGTCTCGCGCTTGCGGCGGGCCGAACGGAGCTGGTCCATCGACAGGTTGGAGACGATCCGGGTCAAGTACGCCTTCGGGTCGGCGACTTGGGAACGGTCGGCCGCCGACCACTTCAGCCAGGCGTCCTGGACCACGTCCTCGGCGTCGGCGGCGGTGCCGAGGACGCGGTAGGCCACGGAGAAGAGCAGGGTGCGGTACTGCTGGAAGGTGAGCTGGTCGGGGCCGGTCTGCTGCGGCCGGGGCACGGGCCGGGTCACTTGGCGCTCCGGGTCCGGGTGCGGCGGCCGCCGTGCGGCCAGAACGCGCCCGAGGCGGGCATCCTCTTCATGCGGGCGAAGGTCGCCCAGGGCGCGGCCGTGACCGTCTCCTTGTACTTCGCGGCCCGCTTGCCGGTCAGCACGATCCGGCGCGGGCTGTCGTCGGGGTGGGTGAACTGTACGACGGCGTCCTCGCGGCCCAGGCTGACGGGTGTGTGGTAGTAGCCGAAGCGGAACGGCCTGGGCTCCTTGCCGGCCAGGACCCGCAGGATCGACAGGGCCGCGTGCACACCGGTGGGCATGCCGCTCTGGCAGGTCCCGTGCATGACGCCGTAGCCCTGGCGGATCGCCGCCGCGTCGCCCACGGCGTAGACGTCGGGGTGGGAGACCGAGCGCAGCGCGCTGTCGGTGACCACGCGTCCGCGCTCGTCCACGGCGAGTCCCGCGGCGGCGGCCAGCGGCGACACGCGGGTGCCGCTGGTCCACAGCACCGCGGCGGCCGGTATCCCGGAACCGTCGGCGAGTTCGACGCTGTCCGGCAGCACCTTCGTCACCTCGGCACCGCACCGCACCCGTACGCCGAGCCGGGCCAGCGCCGCGTCCAGGTGGGCCCTGGCCTTCGGGTGCAGGCCCGCACCGGGCTCCTGCCGGCCCAGCAACACCACCTGGAGACGCGGGTGTTGCTCCGCGATCTCCGCGGCGGCCTCGACACCGGTGAGGCCGCTGCCGCCGACCACCACGGTCCCGGCGTCGAGCCGGGCCAGCCGGTCGGCGAGGAGGGCGGCGTCCTCCCGGGTGTCGAGGGTGTGGGCGTGGTCGTCGACCCCGGGGACGGCGACGGTGTCCGCGACGCTGCCCAGGCCGTAGACCAGGGTGTCGTAGCGCAGCACCCGGTCGTCGTCGATCCGGACGGTCCTGGCGTCGGCGTCCACCGCGGTCACCCAGCCGCGGACGAAGCCCGCGCCGGTGCCGTCCAGCAGCTCCGGGATGCTCATCACGGCCGTCTCCTGGCCGGTGGCGGTCATGTGCAGCCGGAGCCGCTCGGTGAAGGTGTCGTACGGGTTGACCAGCGTGACGTGCGCGTTCCCCCGCTTCCTGGTCCGGGCCGCCAGCTGGATCGCGGCGGAGAGCCCCGCGTAACCGGCGCCCAGGACCAGGACCTCGTGCTGTCGCGCTGCTGTCTCGTTCATCGCTCCGCCGTCTCTTTCGTCGGTCGTTCCGCTGTGCGAACGACCACCAGACGCGAGCCGCGCTTCCGAACGTGACGTGGAGATTGAGTGACCTGGGTCACATGCGTGGCGGGGTCACTCAGCCGGACGTGATCGCCTTCTCCGCGGCCGCCTTGATCCGGGCGCCGAAGGCGGGGGCGTCCTTGCGGGCCGCGGTCAGCGCCAGACCGACGAGGAGCTTGCCCAGGCCGTGGCCCTCCAGGACGTTGAAGATGCGCACGCGGGTCCCGCCGCCGGGCAGGGACTCCAGGTCGTAGCCGCCCTCGCCGACCGACACGCTGTTCTTGGACACCTCGGTCCAGCGCATCCGCACCGGCGCTTCCAGCTCGGTGATGCGGAACTCCCGGGCCGTCTTCATCCCGGCGTCCTTCACGGTGCTCCGGAAGACCGTGCCCACGGCGGTCGGGCCGTCCGGGACACGCTCGATCCTGAGAACCCGAGGGCTGAACTGGGGGTCGTTGCGCCCGTCGGCGAGGTAGGCGAACACTTCCTGCACCGGCCGGTCCACCTCGGTCACCGCTTCGAACTGTCCTGACATGGGCACTCCTCATCGGTCGAGCCGCGACACCTGCGCGCCCTTCCTCGCCGTACGGAGCCGTACGGGGCCGCACAGAGCCGTACGGATGACGGACCCTGCGGTGGCTCACGCACGCCCGCGGCGTGATCGACGTGCGACCCAGGCCGTAGGACCCGTTCTGCCATGGCGGCACCGTGACACTACGGGAGGACCGGCCGGCACGCGAGGTGGACCGCGTCGACGGGGGAGGGCCGGGCGGACCGCCGCGCCAGGACCGCACGCCGGGCGCGAAGGCGCGGCGGACCGACGGGTGATGCCCCCGCACGCTCTTCGCCCGCCGCGTCCGTGGCGGGACGATGCTCGGGCCACCGCGTTCGGGGCCCCGGTCCCGGGTGCGGCGGTGGTACTGGACGAGCGATCGAGGGGCGGGACATGGCTGTAGTGATGTCGATGAGCTGGACCGAGGTCACACCGGAGCAGTACGAGGTGGTGCGGGAGGCGGTCGGCTGGGAGGAGTCCGCCCCGGTCGGCGGTGAGGTGCACGTGGCCTGGTTCGACGCGGGCGGACTGCATGTGGTCGACGTGTGGGAGTCGGAGCAGGCCTTCCAGGCCTTCTTCGCGGAACGGCTCGCCCCCGCCGTCGAGAAGGCCGGAATCAGCGGCGTCCCGCAGACCGACTTCAGCCCACTGCACCGGCGTTTCATCGCCCCTGGGGTCTCCGGCGCCGCATGAGACACGGCCGCCGTCGCCCGGGGCGCGCTCGACCGTCCCGGGCGGCGACGGGTGTGGCGCGAGCCGTTCGGCGCAGGGCTCCGGTCCGCTGCTGGGCTCCGAGCCTGCCTCTGGGCTCCGGTCCGCCGCTGGGCTCCGAGCCCACCGCAGAACTCCGGCCCGCCGCGCAGGACTCCGAGCCCGCTGCCGGCCCCAGGGCGACGGCGTCCTCCTTCCCCAACACACGGGCACGCGCCCGTTTCCAGGGCGCTCCTTCCCGGCCGGTCCGCACAGCGGTTAGCCTGCATGCCCCGCCTTCCGGAGCCCGCCTTCCAGGAGCCCGCCATGACCGCCTCGTTGCACGTCCTGACCACCGGTTACGCCGACACGCGGGTCGCCGGCACGGTCACCCTGCTCGTCGACGGGGCCACGGTGGCGATCGTCGATCCCGGCATGGTCGCGAACCGCCGCCTGATCCTGGACCCGCTGGCGGACCAGGGCCTCGCGCCCGAGGACGTCACCGACGTGATCTTCAGCCATCACCACCCGGATCACACCCTGAACGCGGCCCTGTTCCCCGAGGCCCGCTTCCACGACCACATGGCCGTGTACCGGGACGACATCTGGGAGGACCGTGACGCCGACGGCCACCGGCTCTCCGCATCGATCAAGCTCATGAAGACCCCGGGCCACACGGCGGAGGACGTCAGCACCCTGGCCACCACCGAGCAGGGCCTGGTCGTCCTGACCCACCTGTGGTGGACCGCCGAGGGCCCCGCCGACGACCCCTTCGCCCCCGACCGCGAACTGCTGCGGGAGGCCCGGCAGAACGTCCTCGCCCTCGGCCCCGTCCTCATCGTGCCGGGCCACGGCGCGCCCTTCGCACCGTCACCGTCGACGCCCCTCTGACCTCGACCCGGGCGGCCCACGACGGCGTAGGCGCGGGGTGCGGTCGTATCCGTCGGCCAGCCGGGGTACGACATCGACGACACCGACACAACGAGCCGCCGATCGAGGAGCCGTACCGATGAGAGTCGTCGTCACAGGAGCGTCCGGATTCCTCGGCCGCCTGCTGGCCGAATCGTTGCTGCGCTCGGGCACCTTCGACGGCGAGCCCGTCAGCAGTCTGGTGCTGGTGGACCGCGTGGCCCGCCCCGACGGCACCCCGCCGAGCGGGGTATCGGTGCAGACGGTCCAGGGCGACCTGGTCGAGCACCTGGACACGGTGTTCGAGCAGCCGGTGCACGTGCTGTTCCACCTCGCCGCCGCCGTGTCGGCCGAGTGCGAGGCCGACTTCGATCTCGGGATGCGCGTCAACGTGGACGTCACGCGCGCGCTGCTGGAAGCGGCCCGGGCACAGGCGCAGGCGGGCGGGCCCGTCGTAAGGACGGTGTTCGCGAGCAGCATCGCCGTCTACGGCTCCGACCCGGCCCTGCCCCTGCCCGCGGCGGTCGGCGAGACGACGCTGCCGGTGCCGCGGTCGAGTTACGGCACCCAGAAGCTGATGTGCGAACACCTCGTCGCGGACTGCACCCGCCGGGGGTTCGTCGACGGGCGGGTCGTACGGCTGATGACCGTGGCGGTACGGCCCGGCAGGCCCAACGCTGCCGCCTCCGGCTTCCTCTCCGGCATCGTCCGCGAGCCGCTCGCCGGTCTGCCCGCAGTCTGTCCGGTGGACCCCGGCCTGAAGGTGGCCCTGTCCTCGCCCAGGCGCACCGTCGCGGGCATCCTCCGGGTCGCGGAGGCTCAACGCGGCACAGGGGCCGGGTACTTGGAGGGTCCGCTGCCGGTCAACCTGCCCGCACTGACCGTCTCGGTCGCCGACATCCTCGCGACCCTGCGCCAGGTGGCCGGTGACACCGTCGCCGACCGGGTCACCCTCGCCCCCGACCCGGCGATCGAGGCGATCGTCACCTCGTGGCCGGCCGTCTTCGACTACAGCCGTGCCGCCGCCCTGGGCCTGGAACCCGACCCGGACTTCCTCTCCGTGCTGCGGGACTACCTCGCCGACCACCCCGACGCGGTCACCGCCACGGACTGAACGGCCGCGTACGGAACGGCCCTTGGACGTCCGGTGGTGGTGTTGGGACCACCCCTTGTCCGGTGTTCACACCCAGCGACGAGAACCCCCGAGCGCGGCAGGATTTCCGTCGTCGGCGAATCGGCCGACACGCATCCACCACGCCACACCGACTCGGGGGACACCCATGACGGAAACCTTCGCCCGGCGCCTGACCGGCGTCTGGGGCATCGCCGCGGCCGCCGCCTTCATCATCGAAGTACCCCTGTACTTCGTCTACTCGGGCCCGCCGCCGGACGCCAACGTGCTGAGCAGGCTGCTGATCGGGATCGTCGCCCTCGCCTGTCTGGTCGTGTTCGTGACCGCCCTGCGGGAGCTGGTCAGGCGGGTGAGCCCGGAGTACGAGTGGGCCGGCTCGATCGCCTTCGCGACGGGACTGGTCTACGCGACGATCACCCTGGTCTCCAGCGGACTGGAGGCGGGCGCGGTCATCGCCGCCGACCACCCGATCGACCCGACGATCGACGTCAGCGGCACCTACATCCTCTACGGGTCCATCTCCCGCCTGCTCCTCGCGCTGTTCCTGACCTCGGTGGGCTTCATCCTCACCCGCACCCGCCTGCTGCCTCGCTGGACCGGGCGCTCGGCCTACGTCCTGGCGGGCGTCAACCTGGCCTTCGTGCCCTCGCTGTTCTTCGGCAACACCCCGGCGCACTTCTACGCGGCCAACGGCTGGGGCACCACCGCCCTGATGGGAGCGCTGCTCAGCTACTGGCTGCTGGCGCTCGGCATCTCCGCCTGGCGCAGCGCTCCGCGAGCCGGCGCGCTTCAGTCCCGAATGTAATCCCCTCCGCATTGGGTGACGGAAAGCGCCTGCCTGCGAATTCCGGCCAGGCGGGTGCTTTTCGAATGCGCGGATCGGGTCACCGAAAGACGCTTTCGAGCAATTTCGGCCGACTCCGATGTCGGGCCGCGCCCGGGCCGCCACGGCGGGATCATCCCTTCACGAGAACGGCACAACCGTAAGGAAAAAGGGGGACGGTTCATGTCGATCCCAGCTCTCGCACATGCGATTGACTTCGTGGAGGCCCTCGACTCATGGGTGACGCGGCCGAGCCACGACCGGGAGCCGCCGGTGATCGTCCTGTGGGACGGGGAGACCGGACCGGCACACGCCGAAGCCTTCGTCTCGGGCTACGGCGGCCGCCTCACCGAGAACCACGACGGCCCCTACCTCGCCCCCCGGGCCGTCGTAGGCCCCCAGCCGCCCCCGGACGGGGGAGCCGCCGGGCCGGACCTCGACCCGCCCAGGCCCGACGTCGAATTCCTCGAACTCCTCGTCACGGACTGGAAGAACACCATGCCGAGGCGCACCGGATCACTGCGCGCGCCCATGTTCCAGGTCTGCCTGGACGTCCTCGGCATACGGCCCGCGGGCGCCGAGCCGGCGGAACCGGCGACGCGGGTCCCCAGGGACCCGCACCGCGTCACTGCCCAGGCGCTGTGGACCGCCTGGGAACAGCGCACCCCGGTCCTCGGCACCGTGGGACAGGCGCTCGGCAGCGCCTCGTTGCCCCGGTGGGCGGCGGGCATCTGGACCTTCGCACTGTCGTGGCCGCTGCGCGCGGTGCACCGCTGGTCGCTGAACCGGCGTATGCGGTGGTACGCCCGCCGGGTGACCAGCGCCGGACTGGCCGCGCGGGACTTCGTCCAGGCCGCGACCCGGCTGCGCACCGCGGACCCGGAGCAGCAGCGGCTCCTGCGGATGAACCTGCTCACGGAAGCGCTGTTCAGGGATCTCTCCCGGGCCGTGGCGCCCAGTTGGTTCCGGCCCTGGCGCCGCCGCAGGGCCTGGCCCTTCGTGCTGCTGGTGCCCGACCTCACGGGACCCCGGAGCAGCGCGGTGGGGCAGTTCCTCCAGGTCCACCGCGAACTCGCCGCACAGGGCCTGCGCCCGCCGCTGCTGATCGTCGCGGGGCGCCGGGGCGAGCCCACCGGTCCGGCACTCGGCCTTCAGCAGGCCGCCGCCGTACTGCGGCGCCCGGAGAACCCGCCCGCGGACTCCCCGGGACCCGGCACCGTCACCGTGCGGATCGAGGACGGCCCCGAACAGCCGGATGTGGCACGGCACTTGAGGCTCAAGGCGAAGGCGACACCGCACGAGGTCGGCGCGTTCCGCGCGTACGCGGGCTGGTGGGCCGCCTCGGCGCTGGCACTGGTGGTCCTGTGCTCCGCCGGGTTCGCGTTCGGCGGCCACGTCCCCGGCATGGACTCGGCCCAGGACACCGACGACCGCCCGCATGCCGCACGGCCCGCCCAGGACCCCTGCCCCGGCACCCGGAGCGTGGGGAAGGAGATCGTGGGCGTGGACACCGAGACGCAGGGCTGCTACTTCACGGTCGTTGAGGACTCCCTGCTGCACGACCTTCAGGACCGCGTCCGCGAGCAGAACGCCGCCGTGCACGGCGCCCACCGCACGGTCGTCTTCCTCGCCCCTCTGACCGCCGACCCCCGGGCCCGCTCCGAGCAACTCGTCCCGGCGGGCGTGCTCCAGCTCCAGGGCGCCGCGGCCGCGCAGAAGACCTGGAACGAGCAGGCCATCGTGAACCAGGACAAGCCGATGCTCAGGATCCTCGTCGCGAACACCGGCTTCGCCTTCGGACAGGGGCGGCCGGTCGCACGGCAGATCAGGGAGCTGGCGGCGAAGGACGACACCGTGTCCGCGGTGATCGGTATCACCCAGAGCCGTCAGGAGTCCGTCGACGCCATCAACGACCTCGGCGACGGCATGCCCGTCATCGGCGCCTCCGTCACCGGCGACTTCATGGCCACGGAGGCACGCAACTTCTTCCACACCCAGCCGACCAACGAGCGCATGGCCGAGGTCATGGCGCGACGCGCGACGGACCGGGGCAGCCGCAAGGCGCTGATCGTCTACGACCGTGAGGACCGCTACAGCCAGGAGCTGAGGGACGACCTCGTCGCGCGGCTCAGGGTGGGCCGTGTCTCCGTCGAGGACCCGTGGTTCGCCCAGGTCCCGGCGCCCCGGCCCGGCCACGGCAGCGCCACCGCCCTCGGACTCCCCGACCTCGCCGACCGGATCTGCGCCCTGCACAAGGAGCACGGCACGATCTTCTACGTCGCCCGGGGCTCCCAGCTCCCGAAGGTGCTCGCCCAGGTGCAGAGCGCCTGCGGCGGGGACGGCACCAGCGGGTCGTCGCCCGTCCCCGTGATCTCCTCCGACGTGAACACCCTCATCGACTACAAGCCCGTACCCGAGTGGGCCGAGCTGTACAAGTACCCGGCGGTGGACCTGTATTACGTGTCCTTCTCCGACAAGCCCGTCCTGCACAGCCCCGAGGGCGGGAGCGACCACGCCACCGGCGCGGACTCCTTCCGCGCGGCCGCCGCGGCCATCACCCGGGCGATCGCGCAGTCCGGCGGATCGGCCTCGCCGTCCAACGTCCTCCAGGCCCTCCGCAACCGTGTCGTCGTCCGGGACGGCATCGCGCCCGACCGTCCCTTCACCCTGCCCCTCGGGCAGAAGGAGCGGCGGGACAGGCCGATCTTCCTCTGCCTGGCCCCGCACGACCCGGGCCGGGACAGCCACGCGCACTGCCAACCCGGCGACCGCTGAGGATGTGAAGGTCCGGTATTGAGAGAACTTTTCCAAAGGGCCGTATTCACAACGGCTTTGGCGGTCGCATTCCCGCAGTGAAAAGTCACACCACGCCTTCCTCGCGGTGTAACTTCTACCCGTCAGTAGGGGCTTGAGCAAGGGTGGAAGTGTGGCTGCCTCTCCGCGAACCGAGAAATTCGCCGCTTACCTTCGCATGCTGAAGGACCGCAGTGGCCGGGGCTACGACCGCCTCGGCAAGGAGGCGGGCGTCAGCGGTTCCAGTCTGCACCGGTACTGCTCCGGCCTCAGCGTCCCGACGGAGTACCGGGTGGTGCACGCCTTCGGCAAGGTGTGCGGCGCGAGCGCGGAGGAACTGCGCGAACTGCACCGGCTGTGGGCGCTCGCGGACAGCGACCGGGACGCTCCGGCCGCGACCGCCGCGACCGCCGCGACCGCCGAGGACGGCCCGGAGCCGTCGGCGGAACCGAAGCCCGCACGGGAACCGGCACCG
The DNA here is from genome assembly GCF_010548375.1 of Streptomyces sp. SID13726. Taxonomy (GTDB): domain Bacteria; phylum Actinomycetota; class Actinomycetes; order Streptomycetales; family Streptomycetaceae; genus Streptomyces. The sequence continues at coordinate 266,105 of NZ_JAAGLY010000006.1, read as the reverse complement.
CACGAACCCGCTGGCCCCGCGCGGACGACGGACCCCGAACCGGACGACGTCACCCCGCCGCAGACCTCCGACGCCGAGGCCGGGGCACCCCGACGGGCCCGGCTGCCCGCCCGGTTGTCCCCGAAGCTCGCCGTACTGGCCACCGTGGTCGCGGTGTTGCTGGTGGCCGGCTTCATATGGCTGCCCTTCGGCCGCTCAGCGGGTGCCACTCCGGCGAGCGGTGGCGACGAACTGCTCGACTCCCCGGCGTGTCGGACCGTGAGCATGGGACAGCACGACGAGTGCGTGCGCGAGGTCCAGAAGCTGCTGGTCCGGGCCAAGGGCAGACTCGCCGTCGACGGGGACTTCGGGCCGGAGACCCTGCGCCGGGTGACCGCGTTCCAGGTGCTGGCGGGCGTGACGGCCCGGGGCGTGGTCGACGACGACACCAAGAAGGCGCTCTACGCGCAGAAGGTGACCATGGTGACCTGGTCGCGGGCCAAGGTCACCGAACGCATCCGCGAGGTGTTCGCCGAGGACCCCGACACCGCCGTGGCCGTCGCCCGCTGCGCGTCCTTCCTCGACCCGCTGTACGTGCTGCCCAACACCAACGGCAGCCGCAACTGGGGCGTGTTCCAGATCTCCGACACCCGTCTCCAGGAACTCGACGGCACACCGCGGCGGGCCTTCGACCCGGAGTGGAACATCCGGGCGGCCCACCGGCTGTGGAGCGTGCGGCACGACTTCCACGACTGGCCCTCCTGCGAGGCGGCGCTGAAGAACACCCCGAAGAGCTGAGACCCGCGGCTGCGGGCACCGCCGTCGACGATGCCCGCAGCCGCGAAAGGCTGGCGATCAGACCGTGCCGTCCTCCCACCACCAGGCACGGCCGAGGTCGGCCCTGCTGTCGACGTGCTGGTGGTCGACGGTGTAGGTCTCCAGGCCGGAGAACCCGCAGGTCTCCGCCTTCTGGTACACGGTCTTGGTGGCCACCCCGGACACGTCGAGGTCGGCCGCGGTGCCGTACAGGTGCATGCTGTCGCTGGCCCCGCCGATCTCGGCGTTGTGCGCGATGCTGCGGAAGCCGGAGTTGACCGTGATCGGCTTGTCGCCCAGCTTCTTGCGCAGCGCCTCCAGCTTGTACATGCAGCGGCGGGCGTTCTCCTTCGCCACCGCCGCGGTCACCTTGCCGCCGTTGAAGGTGCCGGTCGACTGGTCCACGAACTCGCTCCAGTTGAAGTGGAGCGTGGAACCGTCCGACTGCTCAAGGGAGTTGAGCTTCGCCTGGGTGTTGGGTCCGACACTGCCGTCGGCGCTGAGACCGTACGCCGCCTGGAACCGCCGTACGGCCGCCGCCGTACCGGGACCGAAGTCCCCGTCGATACCCACCCGGGTCTTGCTCGCGCTGTCCGCCGCCCAGCCCGCGACACGGATCTGAAGCTCCGTCACATCGGCGCCGGTGGCGCCCTGTTCGAGGGTGCGGGACCACGAATAGGCCTGCGCGGTGCCGGAGAGGAGCAGCTGGCCGAACGCGACGCCGGCGCCGGCGGCCAGGGTGCCGCGCAGCATGGTGCGGCGGTTCATGGGACGGAAGGAGGAAGTCATGGTCGTCCTTTCGGTGAACGGTGGTACGGGGAAGGTCAGTAGGCGATCTGGAAGGTGACGTTCTGCGCGTCGGTGTCGTAGGCGTGCACCCGCAGCACGAAGTGGGTGCCGTCCTTGACGTCGGTGGCGACGGTTCCCCACTCGGTGCCGTGCGTGGTGTACGCGTCGCCGTTGTTGCACTTGCTCGTGTGGTCGACGAACACCACGCAGGCGTCCAGGTACACGCCGGGCACGTCCGTGATGAGCCGGATGTTGACGTCGTTGCAGCGCGAGGAGGTGGTGTAGGTGCCGTACTCCTTGGCGGCGGCCTGGTAGTGGTACGTCAGGGTCCTGGCCCCGCCGTAGCAGCTGACGGCGGCGGCCGAGGTCTGTGCCGAGGCCGGGGCGACGCCCGCTCCCAGCAGCGAGGCCGCGGTGAACAGGGCCGCTGCGAACGCCCTTGTGCGGATCATGATGGTCTCCGTGGGTGAGTGGGGTCAGAAGGCGAGCTGCATGACGGCGTCGTCGCCCTCCAGGGGCGCGCCGACCGGCACCGTGAACTTGCTGCCGTCCAGGACGTCGGTGGCGATGGTGGTCCAGCTCCGGCCGACCCTGGTCCAGCGGTTGCAGGTGCCGGACTTCGCGAACTTCACGCAGGCGTTGACGTAGTCGGCGGTCCCGCCGACGACCCGCAGGTTGATGTCCGTACAGCGGGCCGAGGACCAGTAGGGACCGAACTCCAGCGCGTCGCCGTAGCGCACGGTGACCGCTCCGCCGTAGCAGGAGGTCGCGGCGGTGGCCGAGGAGATTGACGTGGTCGACGCGGTGGCGGTGCCGGTGGCGGTGCCGCGATTGGCCAGACGGTCCAGATCGGCCTGGGTGCCGTTGAACACGTCCCCGGTGGCCGGGGCCTGGATGCCCGGGAACAGCGCGGCGTCGGTGTACTGCCACATCGACCAGGTCGACGAGCCGTTCGGGACCGGCGGCTGGGTGATCGACTGGCGGTAGTCGGCGAGTTGGAGCGGATAGCGGGCGAAGGCGGTGGTCGACGCCATGCAGTCGTCCAGGAAGGACTTCTGGGTGTAGATCATCGGCGTCCGCCCGAAGGCCGCCTCCACCCGGTCGAGCCAGGCCTTGGCATCGGCGACCGTGCCGTACGTCGGACAGCGCCCGCTGCCGTCGTCCATGCGCTCCAGGTCGAAGATCGGCGGCAGATCCCCGGCCCGCTTCCCGGTGTAACCGGTCGCCCGCACGGCCGCGATGAACCGGTCGGCCTGCGCGGCACCCGTGTCGGGCGCGGAGCCTGTGTAGAAGTGGTACGGCGCCACGGCCAGCCCCGCCGCCCTGGCCGCCGGGAGGTCGGTGGCGAGGTACTCGTCGGTGACGTTGGTCCCTCGGGTCGCCTTGACCGTGGCGAACTCGACCCCCGACGCCCGTACGGCCTTCCAGTCGATCGGCGCGCCGCCCGGGTGCTGGTACTTGGCCGTGTCCAGACCGTCGATCGCGTACCCGGCCGGGCGCGGCGGCGTGCAGTACGTGTTCCGGCTCGACCAGTCCACCAGCTTCGCCCAGGTGTTGGGCCCTACGACGCCGTCGGCGCCGAGGTTGGCGCAGTGCTGGAGTTCGACGACCCGGGACTCGGTCCCACCGCCGAAGTCACCGTCGATCGCCAGCGGCGGATAGTGGAACGGCTCCATGGCCAGGTTCAGCCGGCACTGCACCTCCTTGACCTCGACACCCTTCGCGCCCTTCTTCAGCGTCGGGCGGGTGTCGGTGTGGCCGCACACGGTCGACTGCGCCGTACCCGACGTGCCCTGGGTCGCGCAGGTGTGCGGCTGGGCCGCCCAGGCGTTGAGCGCCGCCCAGGTCTGCGGACCGAGCACCCCGTCCACGCCGAGCCCCGCGCACCGCTGGAACTCCTTCACCCGCGTCTCGGTCGCCGGCCCGAACGTCCCGTCCGCCGCGATCGGCGTGTACCGGCTCGGCTTCGTTGCCAGATCGAGCTGACACTGCGCCTCGACCGCCGCGTCCCCCGTCGATCCCTGTTGCAGCGTGGGCTGCGCGCTCGTGTGCCCACAGACGGCGACCGCACCCGCGGACTCCGCCGCCCGCACCACCGCCGTCCCGCACAGGGGCAGGATCGCCGCCACGGCGAGGGTCAGCCCCCGCAGAAGCGTCCTTCGTCCCATCTGGTGTTCCCCCTCTGATGAGTGGCCGGGAACTCCCGGCCCGGATCATCCTCACGGCGGGCACACCGGAGGGGACACGATCACCGGGGGATTGGGACGGGGGGATGGTGATGGGGGTTTGACCTGCGGAAACGGGGTGGCGGTGGGATGGGGGTGGGATGGTGGGCGGGGCATGGGTGCGGGAGCGCAGCGTCGGGTGACGTGGCTTTCGAGTGGAGCAGGGCCGTCAAGTGCGGTCGGGCCAGAAGAGGGACAGCGGGAGCCGGACAGTGGGAAGCCGTACCGGCTGGATCGCGCCGAGCGTTGTCTCCGCCACGCCGAGGACGTCGTCGAAGGTGCCTGAGCCGAGGACCTCGACGGAACAAGAAGCGCAGTCACCTTGGTCGCCGGAGTGGCTGCCTCCATCCTGTGTCGTGCCGCGCACATGCGCGAAGGCGTCCTCCGGGAAATCAGCCCGCACCGCATGCCAGGTACCGGTTCGCTCGCCCGCGGGCAGCCCGGCGGCCACCTCCGGCCGCATGGGTGGCAGCAGACGTCCGGCGTCGTCGCGCATGAGGAACACCCGGTCGGTGAAGTCGACGCTGTCGGCCTCGGGACGCTCGCTCTCCAGCCACGCTCGTGCTGCGCGCCGGGTTCCCGGGCCCCACAGGTAGTCCGTCGGATACCGCGTCGTCTCGTAGTGGGTATCGAACTCCGTCAAGTGCTCGTCGTTCCAGTGGCTGCCGGGGATGAACGGGATGGCCCGCACCACGACGTGCTGGTATTCGTCTCCTGCTTGCTCTTCCTCGTCGCCGCCGACGAAGAGCGCGTCTGCCGGTTCCACATGGATACTCGCGTCGCCCTTCCAGCTCAGTACGGCGATCTCCCGGCGCAGTGGCTGCGGATACAGTCGCCCGTTCGGGGTCGCCCGCCCCCACAGCTGGTTGATGACCTCGGCCAGCGTGCGCACGGTCCGTGCCGCCTCGACCGGGGTGTCGACATGGTGGCCGGAGGGGTGTGCGACGTGATTGCGCAGCCTGGCCAGAGCCTGCTCGACCATCCGACTGCGCCTGCCGCGCAGCAGACCCGCCGCGCGTGCCCAAAGGCGAAGGCCGTGCAGCGTGCCGTTGAAATCAACGGTCGCGGCACCGACCAGCAGCTTTCCGCGCTTCCCCTTCATACGACGGGCATGCCTCTCGACGTCGTCGTACGACATCACAGGCAACGACACGTCGGCAGCCTCGGGAAACCGAAAGGTGACGCTGCCCGCGCACCACTCCATGAACCGGTCGCGCAGGGCCTGCTCATAGACGAGGAGGGCATGGTCGCCGACGAGGGTGTAGAGGTCGTAGCACAACACTCCGTACGCGAACACGGTACGCAGCCGCTCGAAGGAGTCACGTGTTCCCGCGGCAACGGCATCGGCCAGGTCGCAGTCGGCGATCTGCCGCTGCTGGAACTCGGCAGCGTCTTCCGGGTTCATACGGCCGCCGAGTCCGTAGGGGTTGAACGCCAGGGACAGACCGTCGGCGGTCTGAAGCGCCGCGAGGGGCCGGATCTCCATCTACTTGTCCTCCTCAGTCAGGGAAACAGATCAGGATGCACCCCGGGACATAGATCGGCCACCGGGTTTCTTTCCGTGAGGACGTCCAGTGGGGAGTGCCCTGTCGCGATATAGCGCTACCCTCTCCCTCTCCCTCTCCCTCTCCCTCTCCCTCTCCCTCTCCCTCTCCCTCGCGCCGCTGCCCGCGTCGCCCGGACACGTTCGACAGGATCAGGACGGGACCATGTCGGGGAGAGATCGACCTGCCGGGAAGAACACCACCCGCGCCTCGGAGTTGGACGAGCGCTTGGAAGCCGTTCCGCCCGCGCGGACCGTGAACCAACTGGCTGTTCTCACCGTTGATTTGCCGTCCGTGTCCGGCGCGGTCGGCGGTGTCGACGCGGCGGCCAAGGACGTGGTCCGGTTCGAGGGTGTCCACAGCGGTGCGGTCACCCGGGCAGGCCGCTGGGTCGTGCCGCGGCGGCTCGAACTCGCCGTGACCTACTGCGCGGTGACCCTGGACTTCACCGAGGCCGTGATCACACAGGACACCGTGCTGATCGATGTGGGCACGATGGCGGTACGCCGGTCACGTTGCGGGTGGAGCTGGTCGGGCAGAAGGCCCATGGCCGGGTAGTGGTACGGCCCCCGAGGCGGACAGTGGGGCAGTGGCTGTTCCGCAGGTCGAAGTCTCAGGACTGAGCGGTACTTGGGCACGCGCTGGGGGCCACCTCCGACACGGCAGCTGCCCGCCCAGCCCCCTCAGAGCCGGGCGGGCAGCTGGGCCCCAGGGTGTCAGACCAGCGGCCACAGAGCCGCGGTGAGGGCGAACCCCGCGCAGCCCATGACGGTCGTCAGGACCGTCCAGGTGCGCAGCCCGGACGCCACGTCCAGGCCGGCGAGCTTGGTGAACATCCAGTAGCCGGCGTCGTTGATGTGGGACAGCGCGAGGGCGCCCGCGCCCATGGCCAGGGCCACCAGGGAGAGTTGACCCGTCGACAGGTCGGCGCGGTGCAGCAGCGGGGTGAGGATGCCGGCCGTCGTGATGAGGGCGACGGTCGCCGAGCCCTGGGCCGCGCGCAGGGCGAGGGAGGTCAGAAAGGCCAGCACCAGCACGGGCAGGCCGGTGCGGTCCAGGACGTCGGCGATCGCGTCCCCGATGCCGCTGGCGACCAGGACCTTCCCGAAGACACCGCCCGCCCCGGCCACCAGGATCACCATCGCGACGGGCGGCAGCGCCGAGCCCATCACCTCGGCGATTTGCCCACGCTGCAAGCCGCGCCGGGCGCCCAACAGCCAGCCGCACAGGGCGACATCGATCAGCAGCGCCACCATCGGGGCGCCGAGGACGGTGAGTACGGCCCGCAGCGTGGAGCCCTCGGCGAGGGTGTTCTGGCCGATGGTCCCGAGGAGGATCAGCAGGATCGGGGTGACGATCAGCGCGAGGACCATGCCGAAGGACGGCGGCCGGACGTCGGTCCCCGCGGGGAGGGGTTTGGTGAGTACGGCGGTGCCGTGACCGTTCTCGACGGACGGGCCACTCTCAACAGGGCTGCCACTAGCGGGAGTTGGTGCCTCGCCATCCCGGCCTCCGGCCCCCTCCTCGCCGTACACCTCCGCGTACACCGCCGGATCCATCGGGTACTCCCGCCTGGTGAGCCGTCGGGACACGAAGTACCCGAGCAACGCGACCACGGCAGTGACCGGCAGCCCCAGCAACAGCATCAGCCCCTGACTGGCCCCGATCGTCGCGGCGACCGCCACGGCCCCGGGGTGCGGCGGCAGAAAGGCGTGCACGGTGAGCATCGCCGCCCCCATCGGCAGCGCGTACACCAGCAACGGCTTGCGGGCGGCGCGGGCGACGCCGTACGCGATCGGCATCAGGATGATCAGGCCGACCTCGAAGAACACCGGGATGCCCAGCACGAACCCGGCGACGGTCAGGGCCAGCGGGGTCCGGCGGGAGCCGAACTTTGCCATCAGGGAGTGCGCGAACGCGTGGGCGCCGCCGGAGAGTTCGATGATCCGGCCGATCATGGCGCCCAGGGCGATGATCGTGGCGATGTGGCCGAGCGTGGCGCCCATGCCGTCCTCGATGGTCTTCACGAGGTCGGCGGCGGGCACCCCCGCGGCGAGCGCGACCCCGATGCTGACGACCATCAGCGCGACGAACGGCTGCACCTTCGCTCTGAGGATGAGCAGGAGCAGGGCCGCGACACCGGCGACCGCGATCGTGAGGAGGGTGGTGTGGCTCATCGGCCCTCCCCGACCGTGGTGGTCTCCGTGGCCGTTTCCGCGGATGTCTCCGACGACTTGGGCGACAGGACGGTCACGAGGGACGAGTCGTCACGGGCGCCGAGCCCGGCGCGCTCGCCGAGCAGATAGAGCTGCTCCGCGGCGGCGGCCAACGGCACCGGGACATGGGCGTCCTTGGCGATCCCGGTGACGATGCCCATGTCCTTGACGAAGATGTCGAGCCGCGACCTGACCTCCACCTCGCCGTCGTCGCCGTACGCCTGGACCATCCGCGGCCCCCGGTCGGCGAACATGAACGACCCGGCGGCACCGTGCTTGAGGCTGTCGACCACCGTGGCCGGGTCGAGTCCGAGGGCGCGGGCGAGCGCGATCGCCTCCGCGGCGGCGGCGATGTGCACACCGGCCAGCAGTTGGTTGACGGCCTTCATGGCCTGCCCGTCACCGGGCCGCGGACCGACGACCGTGAGCGTGGAGGCGAGCAGTTCGAGCACCGGCCGGGCCGCATTCAGGGCAGCTTCCTCCGCGCCTACGACGATCAGCAGATCGCCGTTCCCGGCCCGCACCGGACCTCCGCTCACCGGCGCGTCCACCGTCAACACCCCACGCTCGGCGAGCCGTTCGGCGGTGGAACGGGCCGCGTCGAGACCCACCGTGCTGGTGAGGACCACGACGGCACCGGGCCGCAGAGCCCCAGCGGCGCCGTCCGTGCCGAACAACGCCCCCTCGACCTGCGCCTGATCACGTACGGCGAGCACGACGACGTCGGCGTCACGGGCGGCCTCGGCCGGGGAACCGGCGTCCCGCGCGCCCTCGTCGGCCAGCGCGGCACGCCGGTCGACGGCGATGTCGTAGACGGACAAGGGCAGTTGACCGGCGAGTCGGCGCGCCATGGGCAGACCCATGGCGCCCAGGCCTATGACGGCCGTGCGGGGACGGGGGTGCGAAGACATGTCTGTCCTCCAGGAAAGGGGGAGCGAGGAGCCGCCGTGGGGAGTCGGCGGCGGAGAAGGAGGGCGCGCGGTCGGCGGTCTGCGGCGCGTGCCGGTGCCGGTGTCGTACGGCGCGGAAGTGGGGCCGTGTTGCGGTCGTCGCCGGGGCTGGGGCCCTGGGCCGCGGCGGTGGATCGTCAGCGGGGCGCGGGTCAGGTCACGCGGTTCCTCCCTCGGCATCCGGGCTCAGCCGGCCGACGACCTTGAGGGCCGGGTCCCGGACCGCGTCCCAGCCCGGCGACCACACGGAGACGTCCTCGTCGCCGGGCAGCGCGCCCAACTCGCCCTCCACCCAGGCCCCGTGGGCCCGAGCCCGCCGTACGGCGTCCTTCGTCAGCGCGATGTTCTCGGCGAACGGGAGATGCGAGCCGTCGACCATGACGGAGGTGTGGCTCACCTCCAGGCAGGCCGTGATCTCGTCCAGGTCCCGGCTGTGGTCGAGGTGGACGCCGAGCGGTGCGGGGGAGTGCTCGGCGGTGTCCAACGCCAGGCGCTTCAGGGCGCCGGTTCCGTGCAGCGGCATCAGGTGCTCCGGAGCAGGTCGAGAGCGTCGGCGAGGGCGTCGGGCCCGCCGACGTTCCCGGCGAAGACGATGTAGGGGATGCCGGCGGCGGGCCCGTCCACCGGTTCCCACAGCGAGACGATCCCCGGCAGCAGCGTGCCCCGGGCCCAGGCGCGGCGGATCTCCAGGCCGTGGGTCGCGGTGTCGCTGGAGGTGATGCCGCCCTTGGCGACGACGAAGGCGGGCCGCCGGGCCGCGTTGACCTGTCGCACCGCCTCCACGAGCGCGGCGGAGACCCGGCGTGAGATCGCCAGGCTGTCCTCCGCGTCGACACCGGTCACCAGCGTGCGTGAGGTGCGGATCACGGCGTCGGCCGAGTCCAGGGCCCCGGCTGCCGAGGCCGCGACCTCCGCGATGTGCGCGTCACGCCGCTCGTCGAGCAGGAGAGCCACGTCGAGCTCGAACTCGGCGATCCCGCCGCGCTCCCGAAGCCGGTCCAACTGCCGTGTCGTCAGCGACACATGGGACCCTACGGCGATCAGCCCGTGCGGCGCGTCCCCGCGAAGTGGGCGCAGTTCGGCCGGGGTGAGCGGAGCGCGCCCGGCCTGTCCGGCACGGGCCCGCACGAACGACGGCCCGACCCGGTACAGCAGCCGGGTGCCGTTCCCCTCGGCCTCGGCGAGCGCCAGCGCGAGCACCCGCAGATCGTCGTCGCACACGGCGTCCACCACGGCCGTACGCCCGCCGCCCAGTGAGGACAGCAGCCGGCCCGTGTGCGAGGGACCGCCGCCGCGCAGGTCGTCGAGGGTGATGCGCAGGACCTCGTCGGCGGCGGTGCGCCCACCGGTCTTCTCCTCGACCCACTCCGGCAGCGACGAACTGCGGTAGCCGAAGGTGGCGTCACGGGCGAACTCGCTGTCCCCGACCGGGAGAAGACCGTCGCCGGTCCGCATCCAGTGGTGGGAGTCCACCGTCAGACGGCCCGCCTCGATGTACGCGGGCACCAGCACGACCCCGTCCACCGCGCCGAGTTCCTCCGCCAGGACGTCCGTCTCCAGCGGGAAGTGACCGCGCAGGGTCGAGTCGCCGCGGCTGGCCAGGACGTAGTCGACGCCCTCGGCCGCCGACGCCGTACGCAGAGCCCGCACCACCTCGCGGTTGCGGGCGGCGGCGTCCTCGGGGGACAGGCTGCGGGTGTTGGTGAGCACGAAGAAGGCGGTGCTGTCCTGGCGCAGCGCCCAGCGCAGGTCCTCCACGGTCCAGGCGGTCAGGACCGGGACGTCGGCGACGGTCTGGGTGCCGGTCGGGTCATCGTCGAGTACGACGAGACGCGGACCGCCGGCGAGCCGGGCGGCCACCTCGTCGGCGCTCACCTCGCGGACCGGGGGCAGCCCTTCCAGCACGGTGGCCTCGGGGACGGTCCGGGTCTGGGCATGGAGGGGTAGGGACATGTCGAAATCCTGGTGTCGAAAGGGGAGTTGGGGGAGGTGGGGGAGTTGTCGACCGGGGGATCAGTCGATGTCGCGCTTGATCACATGGGTGCGCAGGTCGTCGGCCGTCTGGTTCATGTGGCCGTCCATCGCGGTCCTGGCGGCCTCGGGGCTGCCGGACTCCAGCGCGGCGAGCACCGCCTCGTGGTGCGCGATGGCGTTCGTACGGATCTCCGGGACGGCCGAGGTCTCCCGGCGCCCCTCGACGAGCAACGGCCCGAACGGCTCGAAGAGCAGCGGCACGAACAGGTTGCCCGTCGCCCGCATCACCGTGTCGTGGAAGTCGATGTCGGCCTGCACGAACTGCTCGGTGTCGCCCGCGTCGGCCGCCTCGCGCATGGTCGCCAGGTGCTGCCGCAGCACGTCGAGGTCTTCGTCGGTACGGCGCGACGCGGCCAGTTCGCAGGCGCCGTTCTCGATCAGCCGCCGCGCCTCGATCAACCGCTCCGACAGGGCGCCGCTCGCGGTCCGTGAGGCCGCCCGCACCACCGGCTCAAGGGCGGTCCACCGGTCCGGCGGATTGACGTAGGTCCCCCGGCCGCGCACGACCCGGACGACGTTCTGCGCCCGCAGATGCTTGACCGCCTCCCGCACGGTCAGCCGGCTGACCCCGCCCTGCTCCGACAGCTCGCCCTCCGGAGGCAGCGCGGAGTCCGGCGGGTACTGGCCGTCGATGATGGCAGTCAGCAGCTGCTCGGCGAGGTCGTCCGAGAGTGACATGGCGTGAACCTCTTCGTTCGGGTTGCTCGGTTCATCCGACTGGCTCGGCGGCTACATCTGACGTCAGACATCTGATGTCTATGTGTCCGAAACAATGGCACCGGTGGGGAGGGGCGTCAATACCTCTGCCGGTTCGACCTCCCGACGCGTTTGCCGGAACGGCAAAAGGACTGGCCCAGCGGGAAGCGGTGGGCGACGGTGGGCCCGTGACAGACGACATCGCAGCAGGATCCTCCTTGTCCGACACCCCCTCGCCCGCCGACGGATACGTCGGGGACCCCGCGCTGCGCGCGGAGTGGGACGAGCGGTACGCCGAGCGACAGCAGTTGTGGAGCGGCCGGCCCAATGGCGCGCTCGTGGCCGAGGTCGCCGGGCTCACGCCGGGGCGGGTGCTCGACGTGGGCTGCGGCGAGGGCGCGGACGCGGTCTGGCTCGCGCGCGGCGGCTGGGACGTGACCGCGCTCGAGGTCTCGGGCGTGGCGCTGGAACGGGCGGCCGGGCACGCGCGGGACGCCGGGCTCACCGTCCGCTGGGTGCACGCCGCGCTCACCGAGGCGGCGCTCCCACCGGCCTCTTTCGACCTGGTCTCCGCGCAATACCCGGCCCTGCTGCGCACCCCCGACGCCGCCGCCGAGCGAGCACTCCTCGCGGCCGTCGCACCCGGCGGTGTGCTGCTGCTCGTGCACCACGCGGGCATGGACACCCAGCAGGCCCACGACAGCGGCTTCGACCCGGCCGACTACGTCTGGCCCACCATGGTCACCGCTCTCCTCGACGACGACTGGGAGGTGGAAGTGGACGAACAACGCCCACGCCAGGCCCCCGACGGCGGCGCGGGCGCCCACCACACGGACGACCTGGTGCTGCGGGTGCGGCGGCTGCGCTGAGCTTCGTGGAGGGTGCGCTGCCGTTGCCGCCGCCGACACTCACTCCGCTTCGAGTGCGCCCAGGAGAAGGGTGATGAAGCGGGTGGCGGCGGACCACTGCTCGGCGGTGAGTCCGGGAAGGTCTCCGGCGACGGAGTCGGGGATGGGGGCGTCCTCGATACGCCACGCCAGGTCGGAGACGAGGATGTCGGTGCCGATGATCTTCAGCCCGGACCTCTTCCGCTCAGGGGCGTACGAGGGGCCGGGGACCGTGCCGTACTCCAAGTGCTCGGCGCAGGAGAGGTTGTCGGGGGTCTCCGAGGCGGCCGTCAGCAGCGCCGTACGGAATCCGTCCGTGATATCGGCGGGGGACAAGGCGCCCCTGGCTCTCAACAGCATCCGGACCAGGTCCTGACCGGTTCCGGTCGCGCGTACGGAGCCGTCCGCGTGGAAGAGACAGTGCCCCAGCGTCCCGTGGGAGAGCCGGGCGTCGGAGAAATCGGCGGGGCCGTGGAAGGAGGCCCGCCCTTCGCGCGCATAGGGCAGGCTGAAGGACACAGCGCCGAACGACGCGCCCGCGAACGTCGTGCTTCCGTGGAACTGCGTACCGGTGAAGTCCCCCTGAGCCACCCGGCATTCACTCACGTCGAAGTCGATCAGTGTGGCTCCCGAGAGGTGTAGATGTATGTCCTCCCAGATCGGCCGGTCGGCGGAGGGTCGCGTGCGGTCGGCGAGCAGCCGTTGAGCGTCCCGCCGCGTCCGTGCTTCGCCGAACTGGGAGGGCGTGAGCGTGAACACGTCGGCGCCGGCATCGAAGCCCAGCGGCATCCGCAGATACGCGCATACGGTGTCCACCACGCGCTGCCTCAACTCGGGCTCTGCGTCGCCGAGTTCGCCGAGGACGCGCAGGCCGGTGCGGCGGATCTCGGGGTCGTCGTCGGCGAGTTGACCGTGATACGGCGCGACGGACTCGTCGGGGATCAGCCGTGCGCCGCCCCTGTCCCCGGGGTCCGGGGTGGCCGTGGTCCAGCCGAGGGGCCAGTCCTGTTCCTCTTCCTCGTCACGCGCGGTGTCGGAGAGCCGGGCGCCGGTGAGGTCGGCCGAGGGCTGCACGAGATGGACCCGTCCACCGAACACGGCCTGGTGGAACAGGGCTTCGCCGCCGAAGCGGGCTTTCCAGAACCAGGCGGCGCTCTCGAACCGGGCATGGCTGAACGACGCCCGGCCGTTGAAGCGTGCCCCGTCGCCGCCTTCCTCCCAGCTCTGGTAGTCGTCCTCCAGTACGGCCAGGGGCCAGAGCGGGTCGTCCTCGTCGCGTTCCTCCCAGGCGACGGGACGCCATGCCTCAACCTGATCCCATGCCGGATCGTCCTCGGACAGCACCTCCTCGCCCCGGCCGAACCAGGCGATCCCCTGGAACCGGGCGCCCGAGAAGTCGGCGCCGGCCCGGAATCTCGTACGCCCGAACACGGCGCTGTCGCCGAACCGGGCACCTGTGAAACGCGCGTCGCTCTCGAAGACCGCCCTCTGGAACAGCGCCTCCCCGGCGAAATGGGCGCCGTCGAAAACGCAGGCGCCACGGAAGTGGGCGTCCGCGAAGCGGGCCAGACCGAAACGGCAGCCGCTGAAGTCGATGTCCGGCAGCACAGCGCCGGTCAGGTCGATGTGGAGGCAGGCGCCGCAGTCGGCACCGCACCCGGTATCTGCTGCGGCGTCGGCAGAGACTTGAGCTGTGGCTGTGGCTGTGGCTGTGGCTGTGGCTGTGGCTGTGGCTGTGGCTGTGGCTGTGTCTCTGACTCTGTCTGTGTCTGGCTCTGTGGTCGGATGCAGGCGTGCCAGGGCAGCGAGCGTCGCGGCTGCCGCGGCCCGTGGTCCGACGGAACCGTCGGCGGCTTGCTCGACCGGGTCACGCAGGTAGCGGCAGACGGCGTCGGCCACGGGACGTCGCTGCGCGGGATGCGTGCGGGCCAGTGCCTCCAACTCCCGGAGCGCAGCGGGGTGCAGACCGATGTCCGGCCCGGCCAAGAGGCCGGCGGCACGCTGATACACCTCGGACACGTCCGACTGCATCCTCGTTGCCTCCCCGTCATCAACCCTGTCATCAACATCCATGATCAACCTACCGACACCTGCCCGGGCTTCACGCCAGGAAGTCTTCGATCAGTTCGGCCGGGTTGGCGGCCTTGGTGGCCTCCTCCTCCCAGCCCGGACAGTCCATGTCGAACACGACCACGGGCAGCGGGCGGCCGAAGATCCTCTCGATGGTGCCGCTTGCGTGCAGGTGGCGGGCGAGATCGACAACGGCGTCGTGGAAGTGGAGTTCGAGGAGGCGGGACTTGGCGCGAAGCTCATCGTCCTCCAGCATTCGAGCGAGATCGAATTCACCGTCGTACCAGATGCCGAGTCTCCCGGTCTCCTCCTCGTAGAGCGGGCCACCGACCGGGTCCTCAGGAATGTTGCCGAGCTTGTCGAAGCCGTCGAGGATCCAGAAGGCATAATTCCAGCGCACCTCCCAGGGTTCGGAACCACTCCGGCGCATCTTCTCCTCGTACTGGCTCTCCGTGTTGTAGCCGATATCGACATACGGGCGGCGGTTGTCGGCGTCGATGCGCCAGATGTTGAAGGCCAGCACGTATATCTCAGTCTTCAACTGCTCAGGGACGCGTTCCAGGATGCCGGTGGCGGCCTGTCGCAGATGCGTTTGGAAAGTCATTCGTTCCATCAGGGATAGGTGAACCGGCCGAGGTAGTGCAGAGCGCTGAACTGTCAGGCACAGCATGCGCAGGTGGTCACGCAATTGGGCGTGGGTAATCCGCCGCAGACTGTCGTCCCACTCAGGCACAACTTCCGCCCCCTCCTCCATCCCCACGAGGCCGTCCAGCCCGCCCATGGTCCAGGTAGCGGCACGCATCGCGTCGAACAACGTCCCGTCCGTGTCGACCCGCAGCACCAAGGCCGCCGCCACTTCATCGCTGTCGACCTCGTCCAACTGGTCCTTGTGCGCGGCGAGCACGTGGGCGAGATCCGCACCGGACACCGCCCACCTCCCGTCATCGGTGGCGGTCGAGATCGCCCTCAGCGCCGTACCGATCGACTCACCGAGCCCGCCTTCGGTGTCGAACGCCTCCTCTTCGAACAGCCACGTCGACCGTCCGAGATCCAGGGCCCACTGGCTCAAGCCGAACGGGCTGTCCGCGTGCCGGCGGCCACCGTCGATCGCTTCGCCCCGCATGACCGCACTCAAGTCCAGCTCGCCGCTGCCGAGTTCCTCAAGGATCATGTGAGACAGCTCGTCGTCCAGGTAGCAGAACGCGTACTCCGTAGCCTTCGGGAACTCGCCGAGCGGCTTGCCCAGCAGCACCGCGAAGGAGTCGGCCAATTCCTGCTCCCACGCCTCGGGCGCAGCCACCGACTTGGGGGCGGACATCAGAGATCTCCTCGTGCAGTGCTGGCTTCCGGGACCTGCTGGTCTGTCTAACAGTCCGGAGGCCTGCCCGCATCAGTGGAACTACGTACTGTTCTGCCTCTTCAGCTCCACCTGGCCAGACCCACGCTCGCGTTGTCAGTGGCGGCAAGGATGATGCACTGCATGAACGACAAGCGATACTCCGGCCTTGCCGCCGAGCACCTCCCCGGCGATCTCGCCCAGCGCTGGACAGCGCTTCTACGGCCGTCCGTACGCCTTCGTCGAGCGGCGGACGGCGAGCAGACCGTGGCCGTCCTCGGCGGGAACCCGGAACTCCCGGCGGGGGTCGACTGGCCGGAGTGGCCCGGCCACGGACCACTGTCCTTCGTAGCCTCGGTGCGCTGTGCCGCACTACCCCGCGAGGGACTGGCCGAGAAGTTCCCGAAGGAGGGGCTCCTGCTCTTCTTCTTCTACGACGGTCAGGTCGACGAAGACGCCTTCGTCTCGCCAGACGACCCCGAGACCTGGGTCGGGGCTCAGGTGCTGTACGTCCCCGAGAACACCCCCGTCTCCCCGACCGAGACGCCCCCGGAGTTGGAGGCGTTCACGAGGGTGGAGCTGAGCGCGGTTGCGGAGCAGAGCGCGCCCGACCTGTGGCTGCCCCAGGCCAGGCAAGCCCTGCTCGGCGACAGCCGGCACTGGCCACACCCTCGCGACACCCCGGCCGAGCTCAAGCCGTTCCTCCGCGCCTTCGGACGCCTGCGCACCCGGATCGGTCACCAGGTCGGCGGCCACGCCGCGCCCGTGCAGGGTCCGGTGGAGTACGACCTCGCGAGCGCGGAACTCGGCGGCACGCACGCGTGGGGCGACCAGCTCCTGGACCAGGAGGCCGAACGCTGGTTGGTGCTCGCCCAGTTCGACAGTGACAGCGACGCGAAGATGACATGGGGCGACGAGGGCACTCTCTACTGGCTCATCCGCCCTGAGGATCTTGCCGCCGAACGCTTCGACCGGGCGCGGCTCATCGTGCAGTGCTAGCTCGTGCCGGTGCAAGCCGGTTTCCGTTGCCCGTGACGGTTCGCCGGGTCTCCCTGGCGGTCCGTTGCGGGCCCAGTATCTGAGGTCGCCGGGCAATTGGTCGCTTCGGTGGTGAAGGCTGCTTGGATGCAGGCATGTCTGATGATCTGCACGTTGACCGGGCCGGGGATGTGTCATCCGGGGTGGATGGACGGTTGGCGGATGCGGGATTTCTGGTGCATGCCGATCCGGGGGAGGCGCTTGGGCTGGCGGATGCTGCTCGGTACGGGGATCTGGAGCTGTCGGCGCGGATCAACGCCACACCGGTGGAGGGAGTGTCGACTGGGCGGTGGGGTGTGGAGTGGGCCGCCGGCATGGTCGACCACGGCCTCGGGCAGCCTCTCGCCGGCCACACCGGTGGGGTCTCGGCGGTGTCGACGGGGTGGGCGGACGGTCGTCGTCCCGTCGTTGTCACCGGCAGCTACGACATGACAGCGAGGGTCTGGGACCTGGCTACCGGCCAACCCGTATGTGAACACCTCGGCCACACTGACGAAGTGAACGCGGTGGCGGTGGTGGAGGGGCGGTCCGTTGCTGTTACCGGCAGCGACGACTTCACGGTACGCGTCTGGGACCTGGCCACCGGCCGACTCATCGGCGAACCCCTCAGCCACGCTGACAAGGTGTCGGCGGTGGCGACAGGGATGGTGGACGGTCGTCCCGTCGTCGTCTCCGGCGGCTGGGACGGGGCCGTGCGGGTGTGGGACCTGGCCAGGCACCAGCCTGTGGGCGAACCGCTCATCGGCCACATGGGCCCGGTGCTGGCGGTGGCGACGGGGGTGGCGGAGGGACGTCCGGTCGCTGTCACCGGCAGCGATGACTTCACGGTGAGGGTGTGGGATCTGACCACCGGCCGGCAAGTGGGGTCAGAGCTGGTGTTTCCCGCGCCGGTGGAGGCGGTGGCCATCGCCGCGGACAGTCGGCTGGTGGTGGCGTTCGGCCCGGAGACGGCAGTGTTGGCCCGCTGCTGACCATGTCTCCCGCGAGCCGCTCTGCGGGTGTCCTGCCGCGTAAAGGCCGGTACTCGGGATGGTGTCGGCGAGGTAGAAGAGGGCGTCGAGGTGCACCGTGATGTCGTCCGGTCGGCGTCCGAGGTCGGGGCGAGCAGCAAGGAGTCGTGGCGGTTGGCGCCGACCAGAACGAGGCCCAGGGGAATGCCGAGACCACCAGTAATGCCAGAGTGATTCAAGCCAAATTACGCTCAGTCAGCGGCCGTGCCCTGGCGAAGCGGCTTTACGCGGGCCTGCGGGTCAACGGCGGCATTCCAGCACCGGTGTAGCGTCCCCCCGCCGTGCCCTGGACGGGCTCCCATCCAGCGGTATTGCTGAAACTCTCCCAGGACACACTCGTACGCTGGGAATGCGGCGCACCGGTCTGGGCCTCGTAAGCATTGCTGGCGAGGTACAGGAGAGACTCGAATTCCATCCCGGTCGGGAATCGTGTGGGGTCCGCGAGTACCCCCTCATAGAATTCCCTTCCGTTCGCCACTACGACACAGCGTGCGTACAGGAAGTCGTCGGCGGAGATGTAATCGTCCCCCATCGTCCGGATCCGCCTGTCCCTGATAGCACCAGCGAGCGTGCTCTCGCGTATCAAGTGCGTAGAGCTTGGCGGCCAGTAGGTCCTCGAACGCGAGGATCTCCTGAGGCGGAAGTCCCCGAAGTACCTGTGCGGCAGAGGCGAGTACTGCCTCGTCATCACCGGTCCGTTCCCAGTCGAACGATGCGACAAGAGCCCAGAAATATACGTCATCCATGATCAGATCCCTCCGCAGGAAGCAAACACTCTGCTCAACGCCTCGCCTCACGCGTGACGGAACTCAGTTCTTGGGGCAGCCCTTCAACCCATTCAGTGAAACTGTCCGCAATCACCCGGGTCCGTCTCTGCGCATGGGCGTAGTACAAGAGTGGAGGGTCGCCCTGAGGGTGCTCTCGGATATCGATGAACACCGCGTCGCCGTCGGCTTCCAGCCAGTAGTCGGCAACACACAGCATGCCCTGGGTGGGAAGTGTGACCATCGTCGAGGAATGGATGAAGGGATGGCTTGAGGTCATCTGCAAGGTGTCTCCCACAACCACCTCGCGGGCGCATCGCAGGAAGAAGCGGTAGGCAGCAGGAAGCCGAAGGTCAAGCGAGTTTTCGAGTTCGTCCAACGCGGCATCATCGAGGCCCCGTTGGCAACTGTCGATCTCGTCGACTCCGGCAGCGAGGAAGGCGGCGAAGCGAGGAAATCCGACGGCGAGACTGTCGATCACCGGCACGAAGTCCGCCGCCTTTCGTGCGGCCTCAGCAGCCTGCTCCTCGCGTAGACCGTCGATGGCCTGTCGCCAAGCCTTCTGATAGCGATCGGACCGTTCATAGGCAACGCCGAGGGCATCGAGAACGCGGCAAGCCCCTTCCTGGCTGCCCGCAGCGGCGCCGACCCCACCGAACTCGTCACCATGCTTCGGCTTCAGGCGAAGGAAGACACCAGGCGAACTGACCTCCATCACCTCCCGCCCGTGCCGCACCCACCAGGAAAGCCACTCCTCCGGTGCGGTTCGCCCCTCGGCCAAGGCCTGCAACTCAGCGGCGTAACGGGCCAGCGCTCCATGCTGGTTGACCACTTTCCCTCTCCAACAACACACGGGCGCTTGCACACCGTTGACCCCTCGCCCCCGCCAGGGCTGACCTCAGCGAGGCCCACCTTCGGCAAATTCGGCACGGAGTCGGCTGCGGGTGCGCATCAGGATCTTTCCGAGCATGTTCTTGCCGGTACCGGTCCTGCCTCGGCCCCAGTAATGGTCGGCAGTGGTGTCCTCGACGATCTCTTCGTCACCGGTGGACAGCAGAATCTCGCAGATGTCGTCATGCGCACGGAACTTGGCCGCGACCGCACGGCGCATCACGTCGTCCTTGACCCGCTCCCAGTCCCTCCGTAGAGGCTTGGTCGAATCACGGCCCAGCTCGGCCGCCCGCAACGGCGTGCGAGCACGCCGAACGAGGTCGGCATGGCGGGTGCCTGTGAACTTCTGCGCCTGGAAGTAGTGCTCCGAAGTGGGCCACCACAACCCGTCGAGGTCAAAGCCATGATCCGAGAAGTTCGAGAAACATCCGTACGGAACGTCGTCGGCACCGTAGAAGTAGATCGTCATCAGGACTGCCTCGCGACTGCCGGATCGTTCTTGAACAGGACATGGGACCGTGACCACGGTGAGCTGGTCCCATGGCCCGGAGCGGAAGATCAGAGCCGACTGTACGAGGGATCACCGAGTTCAGCCCACACCGTCGTGAAAGTTCAGTGGTTCCCCGGATTCGACTACGTAGTTCCACGGAAGCCGCAACCGCCGCCATCCCTGCGGTGAACCGCCGTCGGTCCACACCGTAGGCCCGGTCTGCGGCCATCCGCTGAACCCCGGCGCCGGGCCTCCGCCTCCCTGAACTCCCCTCCCCTCCCCTCCCCTCCCCTCAGCGGAAGTGCTCAGACCCCAGCGATTCAATCCAGGACGCGAAGTCCAGAGCCTCGACTTCGAAGTCGTCAGGAGCCAGGTCCCCAAGGTCCGAGGAGAACACGGCGGAGTCAGAACCATCGGCACGCAGAAGAAACCCGCGCCCACCACTGTTGTCGCCGATGAGAACGAACCCCGGTGCGTACTGCGCGACTTCGTAGGTGGAGTTGCGTTCGCCGATGCACTCGGCTGCGTACACGGTCACACCGGCATCCGTCATCAGCCCGTCCGTCACCTCCCACAACTCCACCAGCGGAGTCGGAAGGCTCAACGCGATCTCGGCCCGAGCGCGGGCCACATCAGCCGACGTGGCCGCCGTCGACCCGGAAACCGCCTCTGTCATGTCGATGTTGCTCCTCTCGAGCCAGGCACTGCCGCCGGCAGGCCGTAGCCCCGGCCACCCTGACCGGGACTCCAACTTGATCAATGGTAATGAGAGTTGATGTCACTGTGTGCGATCGATATCGGCTTGCGGGGAGGAAGCGGTGCCGTGTCTATGATCACGGTCATGGACATAGAAGAATGGTGGGGCTTCGTCGACAAGGCTCGGGCCACAGTCGGTGACCGCGCCGACGACCGCGAACTGCCGGACGATCCACTGCCCGAGGCGCTGGTCGATGTCCTTGCCTCGCTCGATCCGGCTGAGATCGTCGACTTCTACGTCAAGTACGTCGAGGTGGAGGATTCCGCCTATCGATATTCGCTGTGCATGGCCGCTTACTTGATTGAAGGCAGCTACTCGGACGACGGATTCATGGACTTCCGTGGAGGGTTGATCCTCCTCGGGCGGGACATGTTCAACCGTGCCGTGGAAGATCCGGACTCTCTTGCCGACTTGCCCACGGTTGCCCGCATGAGCCGTGAAGAAGGAGGCTGGATCGGCTACGAGTCCGTGAGCTATTTGATCGAGGACGCCTATCGAAGGATCCAAGGGGAGACTGACTCGCTTGATACGGCAGTTGAGACCGCGCTAAGAGCCATGACGCGTCCGGACAAGCCGCTGGGCGAGGAATGGAACCGGGACCCCGAAGACGAAGAGCAGATGAGGCGCCGCCTCCCACGCCTCGCGGCACTCTTCCTCGACTGAGACTATCGGCTCAGCGAGCGTGACCGCCTCCCCGTTTCGAACCCGGGACGGACGGACTGGCCCGCCCGCAGGGGAAGAGGGCCGCGGAGCCCAGCCACATATCGCCGGTACGCCCGGGCCGCGACCGAGGTGTCCCCGACGGCGGAGAGACGGTCAGGGAACATCACTCCTCCCGCGTGGAGTTGGGTACTGGTCCCGAACCGGTTCCCGTGCAGGCGGCCGGTGACCAGCCGGCCCCGGTTCCAGGTCGGCTTGGACCGACCGGTCACCACCGGGCCGCGGTTGACCTGGAACCAGACCTCGCGCTGGTTGCCGAACAGCACGACACTCTCGCTGAGGTCATGAACGTCGGTGTATACGTCGAAGTCCCAGTCACCCGGAGCCCCGCCCAAGGCGTAGTGCGCACGAAAGTGGTGCATGAACCGGCGCAGGTCGACAGCCGCCCCGAAGGGAATCACCGCTTCGGAATAGGGCTCACCGGCGATGAAATAAAGTCTGAACTCCAGGCCGTACAGCCGCCCGCGAACCTTCTTCTTGATGGAGAGCGAGAACGTGTCCGCGTCGGCATAGTTCGAGTGGTTCGCGGTACGTACATGCCGACTCAGGTACTCGAACGACAACCTCTCCCGATCGACCAACAGGTCAGGGACCCGTTCGAGCGAACCATGCAGCAGGTAGAGACACATCAGGTCCACCGGATGCGTGTCGTGCGCCAGCCGCGTAAAGAATCCATCGGAAAAACTGTCCCGCAAAGGTGTCTCCAGCCGTCACGCCCTCTGCCAAGTCGCGGGCACGGGCCAAATCTAAGGCTTTTGGGGCCGGTCCCAGAACCACTCCAGTGAGCTACTCGCCACGTCAGCGCGGCTTCGGGAGAGGGAGAGCAGCACAGTACAGCCGTCCACGATCCGCGTCCCACGGCCTCCTGCTCCGCCCCCGCAGCCCCGCCGTGATGCCTCCGAGAACCCGAACGGACACTCGTTTCGTCTTCCTGATCGTGAAAGGCATGGCAAGCCTCGAAGAGGCAGAACTCGTGCGTCGGGTCGCCGGCGGTGACCGGGCGGCGTTCGACGAGCTGTATCGGCGTACGTCACCTTGGCTGGCGGTGCGGCTCCGCCGCCGCTGCTCGGACGAGGACGTCGTAGCGGACGTTCTCCAGGAGACGTATCTGGCGGTCTGGCGCGCGGCGGGCAGCTACGCGGGCTCCGTGACCGAGGGCAGGGCGCTCGGCTGGCTCTGGACGATCGCCGCGAACCGTCTCGTGGACGCGTTCCGCCGGCGGGCCCGGCAGCAGCGGGTGCCGACCGTTGCGCTGCTCGAGACGACCGTGCCGGCCGCCGAGGACGAGGTGATGGCGACCCGTGTCGACCAGGACTTCGAACAGGCGCTGCTGCGACTGCCACCGGAGTTGCGGGAGGTACTGCAGGCCATGGTGCTCGACGACCTGTCGGTGCGGCAGACGGCGTTGCTGCTGAGCGTGCCGGAGGGCACGGTCAAGACCCGTGCCCGGCGGGCCCGGATCGCACTGCGGGAGGCGCTGTCATGACTCATCCCAGCACTGTGCTCCTGGCCCGCTACGCGGACGGCGGACCGGGGCTCGACGACGCCGCTCTCTGGTCGATCGAGGCCCATCTCGACGGGTGCGCCGACTGCCGTGAGCAGTTGGCCGCGCACGTCACCCCTGCCACGACGGACCTGCTCGACCGTGTCGCCGTCTCGCTCGACGCGGCGCTCGAAGCGAGCCCGTCGCCCGCCCGGCAACGCACCCGCGCCGGAGCCGCGCACCGACGCTGGTTCGCCTGGACGCTCCTGCCCTGGCTCGCGGTGACCGTCGCGGTGCTGGGCTGCGGTGTGCTCCTCGACGCCGCCGAGCCGAGCATGCCGTCACTCGTACTGCTACTGGCTCCGGTGGCACCGCTGCCCGGCGTCGCGGTGGCCTGGAGCCGCCGGATCGACCCGGCCTGGGAGCTGATCGCCACCACCCCCGCGGCCGGCCTGGCCATGGTGCTGCGGCGGACGCTCGCGGTCCTCGTCGTAGTCCTCCCGGCACTGCTGGCGGCGGGAGCGAGCACCGGAACCTCGCTGGCCCTCACCCTCCTGCCCAGCCTCGCGTTCACGGCGGCCACGCTCGTGCTCGGCGCCCTCATCGGCGTACGGCGCGCGGCGATCTCACTCGCGGTGACCTGGTCGGCGGCGGCCCTGCTGCCCAGCGTGGCGGTCCGGTCCCTGTCACCGGTACTTCAGCCGGGCAGCACCGCGGTCTGGGCGGTGACCACCACGGTCCTGGCCGCGATCACACCCTTCGCAGCCTCCCGGTTCCGCCGCCTGACCAGTGGCAACTGACCTCCCCATCAACAGGATCAGCAGGAGAGACCCATGCGGGCGATGAGTGCCGCCGAGACGGCCCCCACCCTTCATCCCTGGCTCGTCCACGCCGAACAACTGCGTGTCCGGGCCGGCCGGCACCTGGCCGTCGACGGCCTCGACCTGACGCTGGGCACCGGCGTGCACGGTGTGCTCGGCCCGAACGGCGCGGGCAAGACCACGCTGATGCGCGCGCTGTCCACCGTCGTCAAACCCACCGACGGCTCGTTGACGCTCCTGGGCACGCGGGTCGACGGGCGCGCCGACCTGCGCGAGTTGCGGCGCGGACTGGGGTATCTGCCGCAGCAGTTCGGCTTCTACCCGCGGTTCACCGTCCGCGAGTTCGTGGCCTACATGGCCTGGCTCAAGGAGATGCCCAGGACCGCGATCCCCGACGCCGTACAACGCGCGATCGACCGGGTCGGCCTGACGACCAAGGCCGACAACAAGATGAAGACACTGTCCGGCGGCATGGTGCGCCGGGCCGGCATCGCCCAGGCCATCGTGAACGACCCCGAACTCCTGCTGCTCGACGAGCCGACCGTCGGACTCGACCCCGAACAGCGGCTCGACTTCCGCGACTTGATGCGTGACCTGGGCACCGACAGCTGTGTGCTGGTCTCCACCCACCTCGTCGAGGACGTCGTCGCCGCCTGCACCGACGTCCTCCTCATGAACGAGGGCCGCCTCCTCTTCCACGGCACCCCCGACGACCTGATCGCCCGCGGCGGGCAGAGCGACGCCGGCCACAGCCCTGCCGAACGCGGCTACTCCGCCCTCCTGCGCCGACACCGGAGCAACGTATGAACCGCGTCCTCGGCATCGAGCTCCGGCGCTCGGCCGCCCTCGGCGCCGCGCTCCTGATCGCCCTCGCCGGCACCATCCTGCTCCAGGCCACCGCGACACGATGGTCCACCGGATGGATGGCGCTGGTCATGACACAGCGCGAATACCTGGCGCTGCTCTCCCCGCTCGCGATGGCCGCCGGTGCCTGGCAGTCCTATCGCGAACACCGGGCCGGCGTCGGCGAACTGTTCGCCAGCACACCCCGCCCGCGACCGCAGCACATGGTGCCGATCCTGGTCACGACCGGCCTCGCGGTACTCGTCGCGTACCTGGTCACGCTCCTCACCGCGGCACCACGGATCGCCGGCACCGCGAGCTACTTGCCGCCGGCCGCCTATGTCGTCGTAGCCGTCGGACTGGTCGCGATGATCGCCTCCGTCTGGCTCGGGCTGGCCGTAGGACGACTGATACCGGCGCTCGCCACGGCACCCGCGCTGGCCGTGACCGGCTTCGTGCTGGTCATCCTCGCCCCTCACGCGCTGCCGGACGGCGGATTCACGGCGGCGTTCTCCCCGAGCATGGGGATGAGCATGTTCAGCGACTACGACACCGTCGACAGCCGTGTCAGCGCTGCCCAGGCGCTCTGGATGGCCGCGGTCGCGGCGGCCTTCGCCGTGCTCTTCGCCCTCCGGAACCGTAGGTTCGCGGTCGCCGCGCTGGCGCCGCTGGCCGTCGGGGCAGTCGCCACGGCCCTGGTCGTACCGACCGGCCATGCCTACGAGCGCGGAAGGCTCGACCCGGTCGCCCAGGAACTGGTGTGCACCACCGACGCCCCGCGGGTCTGCCTCAGCCGGGCCCACGAAGCGTTTCTGCCCGAGGTCACTCCGAAGGCCCGGCGCGCGCTGGCCCTCCTGTCGAACACGGCGGTCGTCGAAGCACACGAGGACACCAGCACGCTCTTTCCTCCCACCTCGCCGACACCGCGCGCCGACACCGCGCTCATGCAGATCACGGTGGACAAGCACGGTCACCTCGCCCACCCGGGCCGCCTCGAACCGGCCATGCTCACCGGAGTGTTCACCGGCCCTGACACCTGCGGCGACAGAGCGAACCTCCCGGTCGCCACCGCAGCGGCCTTCTGGCTGCTCGACCGGCAACCGACCACCGGCCCCGACAGCCTCGAATACGTGGCCCCGGACGCCGTCCGGCTCTGGAAGACACTGCGATCCCTGCCGCGCGCCGAGGCCGAGACCAGGATGGCCGCCGTCCAGCAGGCTGCCCAGAAATGCCAGGTCACACCCGGCCTCCTGACCCGAGGCGCCCGATGAGAGGACTGCTGCTCTACGCCCGCTCACGCCAGGTCCCGGCGGCGCTCGCCGCGGCCACCGCGGCCACCGCCCTCGCGTGGCTGCTGGCGACCATGACCAGTGGCGAGGGCGAGGTCGGCCGCACCACACTCGTCCTGACGGTCCTGCTCCTGGTCTCCGTCGTCACCACCACGCTCAGCGGCCCCGACGATACCCTGGACCGCACGGCGGCCAGGCCCTGGGCACGACTGCGAACCTCCCACCTGGCCACGGCCCTGACCTGCGTACTCGCACTCCTACTGGCCACACTGCTCACCGGCACCCGGTTCGGCCCCCTGGGCTGTGCCTTCCGCGACACGGCCGGCCTGCTGGGCCTGACCGCCCTGGGCGCGGCCACCGTCGGCACCGCCCGGTCCTGGTTCCTGCCGCTCGGATGGACACTCGCCGCGGTGACGTTCCCGGCCCCGGGCACCGCGGGCGAGACGCTGACCTGGCAGGCCCAGCCCTACGACAGCCTGCCCGCGGCCGTGATCGCAGCGGTACTCGCCACCTCCGGCACCACCGCCTACGTCATCCGGGGCCCGCGGCACCGCACACCGTCGGACCCAGTCTGAGCCTGAACCGGGTCGGCCACCGTCACCTCCGAGTGCGGCCAACAGAAGGCGCCTGCCTGGAAATCCCCAGGTCAGGCGCCTTCTCTCGGGCCTCTAGAAGAAGCCCAGCTTCTTCGGCGAGTACGACACCAGCAGGTTCTTCGTCTGCTGATAGTGCTCCAGCATCATCTTGTGCGTCTCCCGCCCGATCCCCGACTGCTTGTACCCGCCGAACGCGGCATGCGCCGGATACGCGTGGTAGCAGTTGGTCCAGACGCGGCCCGCCTGGATCGCGCGGCCGGCCCGGTACGCCGTGTTGATGTCGCGGGTCCACACGCCCGCCCCGAGGCCGTACAGCGTGTCGTTGGCGATCTTCAAGGCGTCGTCGAAGTCGTCGAAAGAGGTCACCGAGACGACGGGGCCGAAGATCTCCTCCTGGAAGATCCGCATACGGTTGTCGCCCTCGAAGATGGTCGGCTGGACGTAGTAGCCGCCCTTCAACTCACCGTCGTACTCGATGCGTTCACCCCCGGTGAGGACCTTCGCGCCCTCCTGCCGGCCGACGTCCAGGTAGGAGAGGATCTTCTCCAGCTGGTCGTTGGAGGCCTGGGCGCCGATCATCGTGTCGGTGTCCAAGGGGTGGCCGGGCTTGATGAGTTCGGTGCGGGCGACGGCCGCCTGGAGGAACTCGGCGTAGTTGCCGCGCTGGATCAGCGCCCGGGACGGACATGTGCAGACCTCGCCCTGGTTGAGGGCGAACATCGTGAACCCTTCGAGCGCCTTGTCGCGGAAGTCGTCGTCCCGCGCCCAGACGTCGTCGAAGAAGATGTTCGGCGACTTGCCGCCGAGTTCGAGGGTGACCGGCTTGATGTTCTCGGAGGCGTACTGCATGATCAGCCGCCCCGTCGTGGTCTCGCCGGTGAACGCCACCTTCGCCACCCGCGGGCTCGACGCGAGAGGCTTGCCCGCCTCCACGCCGAAGCCGTTGACGATGTTCACCACGCCCGGTGGCAGCAGGTCCGCGATGAGGCTCATCCAGTAGTGGATGGAGACCGGGGTCTGCTCGGCGGGCTTGATGACGACCGCGTTGCCGGCGGCGAGGGCGGGCGCCAGCTTCCAAGTCGCCATCAGGATGGGGAAGTTCCATGGGATGATCTGCGCGACCACACCGAGCGGCTCGTGGAAGTGGTACGCCACGGTGTCGTCGTCGACCTCGCCCAGCGAACCCTCCTGCGCGCGGATCGCCCCCGCGAAGTACCGGAAGTGGTCGACGGCGAGGGGGATGTCGGCCGCCAGCGTCTCCCGCACCGGCTTGCCGTTCTCCCAGCTCTCCGCGACGGCGAGCTTCTCGAGGTTCGCCTCCATCCGGTCGGCGATCTTCAGGAGGATGTCGGACCGCTCGGTCACCGAGGTCCGGCCCCAGCCGGGTGCGGCGGCGTGCGCGGCGTCCAACGCGCGCTCCACGTCCTCGGCGGTACCCCGCGCGACCTCGGTGAACGGCTGCCCGTTGACCGGCGACGGGTTCTCGAAGTACTGCCCGCGCGCCGGCGGGACGTACTCGCCACCGATGAAGTGGTCGTAGCGCGCCTGGTAGGAGACGATCGCGCCCTCGGTGCCGGGTGCCGCGTAACGGGTCATGCTGGCCTGCCTCCTTCAGCAGCGCTGCCCGCCGTTGGGCAGCTCTGCGCGTGAGGCTAGGAGCGCGGACGTTGCAACCACGTTGCCGTCGGCAGGGCCAGCTCCGCCTCCAGCGCCTCCAGCCGGGCCCGCACGCTCGCCGTCGGCCGTACGGCGGCCAGCGCCCGCCATATGTCGACGTCCTCCTCGCCCCACGGAGCGTGCGCCCAGTCGGCCAGCAGGTCGGGATCGCGGCGGGCGATCAACGCCGTCCGCAGCCCGTCGGCGACCCGGCGCCTGAGCCGTGCCACCGCCGGGGCCTGGGAGGCCGGCAGCAGCGGACCGGCGTACGCCCGCGCGGCCTCCGTGACCGCCCCGCTCTCCAGCCGCCGCTCGACGACGGCCACGTCGGACTCGACCGGCACGGTCAGCCGGTACGGCCGCGACGCGAGGAGCCCCGGCCCGAGCGCCCTGCGCAGCCGCGCCAGTTCGGCCCGCAGCGTCACCGGCGGCACCGACTCGTCCTCGTACAGCGCGCACAGCAGCTCGTCCCCGGTCAGTCCCTCCGGATGCCGGGCCAGCAGCACCAGGATCTCGCTGTGCCGCCGGCTCAGCCTGACCCTGCGGCCCCCGCCGACCAGCAGCGCCTCGTCCCGGCCCAGCACGCTCAAATCCAGGGCGTCGACCGCGGGGTGCTGCGGCAGAAGCAGCGCCAGCTGGGACTCGGCGGCCCGCGCGACCGCCTGGACGAACCCCAGACTGTGCGGATGCGCCAGCCCGTTCCCACCCGTGATGTCCACGGCCCCCAGCACCCGGCCGGTCCGCGGGTCGTGCACCGGTGCCGCCGCGCAGGTCCACGGCTGCACCCGGCGGATGAAGTGCTCGGCCGCGAACACCTGCACCGGCCGGTCCACCGCGACCGCGGTCCCCGGCGCGTTCGTCCCGACGGCGGTCTCCGCCCACCGCGCGCCGGGCACGAAGTTCATCCGCCCCGCCTGCTTCCGGGTCGACGCATGGCCCTCGACCCACAGCAGCCGGCCGTGCTCGTCGCACACCGCGAGCAGATGCTCCCCGTCGGAGGCGAACGTCCCCATCAGCTCACGGAACAGCGGCATGACCCGCGCCAGCGGATGCTCGGCCCGGTAGGCACCGAGATCCCCGTCGCTCAGCTCGACGCTCGCCGTCCCGTCCGGACCCACCCCGGCCCTGGCGGAGCGCCGCCACGAGTCCGCCACCACCGGACGCACCGGCCGCTGCACCGTGCCCGCCTCGGTGAACGTCGCGTGCGCGCGCCGCATCATCCGCAGACGCTCGGCAGGGTCGGCCCCCGGTTCCAGGGCCACCCACGGATCGTTCAACTCGGCCTCCCCGGAAGGCGATGCGGCTGAGGACATCGTCACTCCGGGTACCCGCGCAGACAACCTCTTCGACCGGCGTCACCCGAACGACAAGCACCTCACGCGAGTTCGACCATCCTCATGTAGCGCTCCCAGTCCCAGTTCGGCCCCGGGTCGGTGTGGTCCGTACCCGGCACCTCGTAGTGCCCGATGATGTGCGCGCGGTCCCTGGGGATGCCGTATCTCCCGCAGATGTCCGCCGTGAGCCGCGCGGACTCCTCGTACAGGGCGTCGGTGAAGTAAGCGGGCTTGTCCACCCATCCCTCGTGCTCGATGCCGATGCTGTGGGTGTTGTAGCTCCAGTTCCCGGCGTGCCAGGCGATGTCTGCCTCCCGGACGCACTGCGCGATGTGCCCGTCGGCCGACCGCACGACATAGTGCGCGGACACCTTCTTCGCAGGGTTCCGGAAGATGGCCAGGGTGCCGGTGTAGTCGGTCTGTGTGACGTGGATGATCACCCGGTCCACCCGGTGGGACGAGGGCCGGTCCGCCGCCGTGTAGTTGGACCGGGTGGCCGGCTGCCACTCGGCGTACGGCTGGTCCACGGGCTGGGGCTGCGCCCCGGCCCGCGTCTCGGGAAGCAGCGCGTACGGTACGGCGGCCAGGACGGCCCCCTTCAGCAGCCGTCGTCTGTCGAGCAGAGGCCTTGCGCGTTCCAAGGATCAAGTGCCTTTCGGGTCGGCGGTGTTCAGCCCCGCAGGGCCGCCGCGGTCTCACGGAGCCGGTCGTGCACCCCGCGGTGAGTCTCGCGCGCGGGCAGCCACTCCTTGCGGATCTTCGCCACGCAGGTGTAGTTGGTGTCGCACACGTTGGCCAACGGCGACTCCACGGCCTGGGTGGCGAACTGGTACGCGTCCAGTTCACTGAACCCGTAGTCGCGCACCAGCCACTGCACGATGTCGAGCTGCGATATCCGGAACGCGTCCTCCAGCGGGCGCGCCGAACCCGTCGAGACGATGTGCGTGTCCGACTCGATGCGCGGCCACGGTGTGGCGAGCCCCTTCAGCAGCTCGACGATCACCACCGTGTTCATGGCGCACTCGACCGCGACCCCACAGGTCTCGCCCTCGCCCTGCCGGGCATGTCCGTCCCCGAGACTCAGCAGGGCGCCCTCCACGTTGACCCCGAGGTAGCAGGTGACGCCCGCCCGCATCTCCGGGGTGTCCATGTTCCCGCCGTGTGCGTCGGGGACCAGCGCCGAGCGGACCTCCAGATTGGCGGGGGCCACGCCGACGGTGCCGTGCATCGGGTCCATGGGCAGCTCGATCTCGATGTCGCTGTCGTGCGCCCGGAACAGCGCCGTGCGCCGCGCCCGGTCGAGCTGCCAGATCCACACGGTCTCCGGCAGCGGCGGCTGGAGCGTGGCCGTGGTGTGCGTCGAGGTGAGCGCCCCGAAGAGCGGGACGGTGGTGGAGGCCGCCCAGTCCCGGGCCGGTTCGATCGACACGAAGTGCACGGCGACCGTGTCGCCCGGCTCCGCGCCCTCGATGTGGAAGGGACCGGTCTGCGGGTTGAGGAAGGGGAACTCGCAGACCTCGGACACCAGGTCCTTCTCGGAGCGCACCCGCCCTGCGAAGCAGTCCTCGGTGTACAGGTCGAGCACGGTGCCGGGCGCGATGCGGGCCACGGGTGGTGCGCCGCCGAACGTCCACGCGTACTCGCCGGGTTCGGGCCGCACGGTCAGGATCCGGGGGTCTCTCATCGCTGTACGGCTCCGTTCGGGGAGGGTTCGTCGAGGTGGACGCGGGCGGTCTCGGCTATGCGTTCCGGGTGCCGTCGCAGCAGCACGACCAGCACCACGGCACCCGCCGCCATCCACACCCCGACGATCGGCCCGGCGTACGAGACGGGCGCGGTCAGCTCGGTGACGAAGTCGAAGACGGGCAGGCCGGCCGCGGTCAGCAGGGCCGGTACGAACGCGACGATGCCGAGCAGGGGCAGCAGCAGGTGCCGCAGCGGACGCAGCGCCTCCCGCCGACGGCGCAGGAAGTAGCCGGCACAGGCGAGGTTCACCACGATGTAGACGCCGATCACGACCGTCACGATCACGGTGGCCAGCAGCAGGAAGGCCGTCACGGGGTCGTACCCGAAGCCCAGGCCCAGCACCGCGCCGACCGCCACGACGGTCTGCACGGCGATACCGGCCAGGGGGGAGCGGTACTTGGGATGCAGGGTCGCGAGGACGCGGGGCAGGACGCGGATGCGGGCCAGCGCGAACGCGGTCCGTGTCGAGACGGTGGCGCACGCGTTGGCGTTGGCGATCGTCGAGTTGACCACCGCCAGGAACACCAGCACCCAGAACGCCCCGAAGGACGCCCTCGCCACCCCGTCCCAGGACGCGGCACCCGAGGCCCCGAACCCGCTGAAGCGGTCCGGGCCGTAGTACACCGTCATCGCGTAGGTCGTGAGGACGTAGAACAGGCCGATCGCGAGGGCCGCGCCCAGCACCGCGCGGTGCATCGTGCGGCCCGGGTCCCTGGTCTCCTCGGCGAGCGGGGCGGCGGCCTCGAATCCGGCGAAGGCCAGCACGGTGTACACCGAGCCCGCGAAGACCCCGCTGAGGCCCGCGTACCCCTCGGCGGTGTGCGAAGTGCCGAAGACCGACAGGGTGTTGTCGCCGCCAGCCTTGCCGATCAGCCAGATCGCGAACACCAGGAAGACCAGCACCTCGAAGACGCCGAGGACCGTGCCGAAGCGGGCCGAGGCGCGCACCCCCAGATATCCGGCGGCCGCGATGATCGCGGCGCCCGCGAGTGACCACGGCCACCACAGGTCCGCCGGGTACGAGGACCACTCCTGGTGCAGCGTGCCGGCCGTGGTGAAGCCGAGCTGGAGGAGGAGCAGAGGTGGGACCAGGGCCTCCACGAACACATAGCCCCAGCCGACGAGGAAGCCCACCGCCGGATGCAGTCCCTGCGCCGCATAGGTGGCGACCGAGCCCGCGGCGGGCAGATGCCGTGCCAGCTCGGCGACCGAGGACGCGGTGAACAGACAGGCCACCAGCGCGATCAGCACCGACAGCGGAAGGCTTCCGCCCGCGAAGGCGGCACCCGAGGGAATGGACGCGGCGACGGCCGCCGCCGGGGCCATGGCCGTGACGCTCTGGAACAGGACCTCGCGCAGCCCGATGGCGTCGCGCCGCAACTCCGCAGCCGTTTCCCCCGACATGTGCACCCCCCGATTCCCTCAGTTCGAGGCAGCTGTGGCCTCGCGTGAATCACGGTACGGCGCCCGTCGGCCGGGCAGAAGAGTGCTTGGTGTTTCGGTGGACAACCTTGGGACTGTGGATAACTCGGCCACCCGATCGGGTGGGTTGACGGACTCTCAGGCCCGTTCGCCCACAACCGAAGGGTCGTCCAGCACCGCCCGCACCACCGAGTGCGCGGCCCCCAGCAGCGGTCCCTCCGAGCCCAGCCGGGACACGGACACCGGACAGGCTGGACCGGCCGTGCGCCGGGCCAGTTCGTCCCGCAGCGACGGCAGCAGCCAGGGCGCGAGTCCGGCCAGCGCGCCCCCGAGCACCACGCCCTCCGGGTCCAGGAGATTCACGGCTCCGGTCAGCGCGATGCCGAGTGCCTCACCCGCCTCGCGCAGGGCGCCTCGTACGTCCTCGTCGCCGTCCGCCGCATGCTGCGCGAGCAGTCCGACCCGGTCCTCGCCCGGCGCCAGTCCTGCCGCCCGCAGCACCGCCTCCTCACCGGCGTACTGCTCCAGACAGCCGCGCCCGCCGCACGCGCAGCGGGGTCCGTCGGGGCGGACCGGCACATGGCCCAGCTCGCCCGCGAAACCGCGGGTGCCGCGCAGCAGCTGCCCGTCCACGACGAGCGCCGCGCCGATGCCGATCTCCGCCGAGACGTGCAGGAAGTCGTGCGGGGTGCCGTCGCCGAGCCAGAGTTCGGCCAGCGCGCCGAAGTTGGCCTCGTTGCCCACGGTCAGCGGATAGTCCTCGGGCAGCAGGGTGCCCAGGTCGGTGTCCTGCCAGTCGAGGTTCGGGGCGCGGACCACGGTCCGGGCGTCACGCGCCACTAGCCCGGGTACGGCCACCGCGAGCCCCGCGGGCCACAGGCCCTCGCCCTCCGCCTCGGCGACCACCCGGCGTACCAGGGCGGTGAGTTCGGCGATCACCGGCTCGGGGGAGCGGCCCCGGTTCGCTCCGTACCGCACCACCCGCGCCCGCACCTGCCCGCGCAGATCGACTGCGCAGACCGCGAGGTGGTCGACGCCGACCTCGGCGCCTATCCCGGCCGGGCCCCGCCCGCTGACGGCGAGCGCGGAACCCGGTCTGCCGACCCGGCCGGGGCGCTCGGGGCCCAGTTCCTCGATGAGCCCCGAGCGTATGAGCTCGTCGACGAGGGTCGAGACCGCGGCCCGGGTCAGCCCGATGCGCGAGGCGACGGCGGCACGCGAGAGCGGCCCCTCGGCGCTCACGGTGTGCATCACGCGGGCCAGGTTGCGGCGGCGCATGCCCTGCTGGGTGTCGGGCAGGCCGCGCCCCGGGCCCGCCGGGTGGGCGTCGTGCAGCGGTGCGGTCATGCCTCCCTCACTCCCCAGAGGTTCCCCGCTCCAGCAGCGGCGCCGCGTCGGAGAGTACCCCGGCGATCCTGGCCAGCGTCTCGTCGTCCCGCTCCACGGCCTCCAGCACCGGCCCCGCGGCCGTGTTCCAGCGCCGGGCGACCGCGCCCGGGTCCTCGCCGGTCAGCAGTCCGGCGGCCTGGGCGGCGGCACCGAGCGCGACCAGCTCCTTGGCCTCGGGCACCTGGACGGGACGCCCCGAGAGCCGTCGTACGGTCTGCTGCCAGGCCGTGCCCCGCGCGCCGCCGCCGATCAGCAGCAGCGGCGTCGAACGGTCCGCGTCCTCGTCGAGCACGAGGTCCAGGGCGCCGAGCAGCGCCTGTACGGCACCGTCGTAGGCGGCCTGGAGGAGCTGGCCGCCGGTGGTGTCGTGGCGCAGTCCGTGCAGCAGGCCCGAGGCGTTCGGCAGGTTCGGCGTGCGCTCGCCGTCCAGGTAGGGCAGCAGGGTGAGTCCGGAGACCGCCTCGACGGCCTCGCGGTCCAGGTTCAGCAGGGCCGCGACCCGGTCCACGGCAAGCGTGCAGTTCAGGGTGCAGGCCAGCGGCAGCCAGTCGCCGTGGGCGTCGGCGAAGCCCGCCACGGTGCCGGTCGGGTCGGTGGGGCGCCGCTTCGACACGGCGTACACCGTGCCCGAGGTGCCCAGGCTCATCACCGCCGTCCCGGGACGCAGCCCGAGGCCCAGCGCGGCCGCCGCGTTGTCACCGGTGCCGGGCGCCACCAGGGTGCCCTTGGAGAACGGCAGGTCGTGGCCGTCGCGGACGGTGCCGGCGACCTCACCGGGCCGGACCACGCGGGGCAGGAGCGCGGGGTCGAGCCCCACATGAGCGAGGATCTCGCTGTCGTACGACTCGGTCGCCGACGCCCACCAGCCGGTGCCGGAGGCGTCGCCGCGGTCGGTGGTGCCCTCGCCGGTGAGGCGCTCGGTGAGGTAGTCGTGGGGCAGGCGGACGGCCTTGGTGGCGCGCAGGGCCTCCGGCTCGTGCTCGGCGAGCCAGGCCCACTTCGTGACCGTGAAGGAGGCGCCCGGCACGCTGCCGGTGCGCTCCGCCCACGCCTTCGGGCCGCCCAGCTCCTCGATCAGCCGCTGGGCCTGAGGGGCCGAGCGCACGTCGTTCCAGAGCATGGCCGGGCGTACCGGCTCGCCCCGCTCGTCCAGGGTGACGAGGCCGTGCTGCTGGCCCCCGATGGACACCGCAGCGGCCTCGCGGGCCGCGTCCCCGCACTGGCGCAGCGCCTCGGACAGCGCGTCCCACCACTGGCGCGGATCGCTTTCACGGCCCGCCCCGGAGGAGACGGTGTGCGGTGCCTGGCCGCTCGCGACGACCTGGCCGGTGGCCGCGTCGACCACCAGCGCCTTGGTGGACTGGGTGGACGTGTCCACGCCGACGACGAGCGGACCCTCGGCTGCTGACATCGGGCTCTCCCTGTGTGTGCGGCTCATGGCCTCGATACGGCTCGTGTCTCCCTGCGAAGACACCTTGTCTCTTCCCAGAGACGTGTGCGCATACTAATTTGTAAACCGCCATGACGAAATAGTCCGGAGCAGCGAGGAGCCGCGTCATGAACTACCAGCCCACCCCCGAGGACAGGTTCACCTTCGGCCTGTGGACCGTCGGCTGGCAGGGAAGGGACCCGTTCGGCGACGCCACCCGCCGTGCCCTCGACCCGGTCGAGACGGTGCAGCGCCTGGCCGAGCTCGGCGCCCACGGCGTGACCTTCCACGACGACGACCTGATCCCCTTCGGGTCCTCGGACAGCGAGCGCGAGGGTCACATCAAGCGCTTCCGTGAGGCCCTGGACGCGACCGGCATGAAGGTGCCGATGGCGACCACCAACCTCTTCACCCACCCGGTCTTCAAGGACGGCGCCTTCACCGCCAACGACCGTGACGTGCGCCGTTACGCGCTGCGCAAGACCATCCGCAACATCGACCTGGCGGTCGAGCTCGGCGCCGAGACCTACGTCGCCTGGGGCGGCCGTGAGGGCGCCGAGTCCGGCGGCGCCAAGGACGTGCGCGACGCGCTGGACCGCATGAAGGAGGCGTTCGACCTCCTCGGCGAGTACGTGACCGAGCAGGGCTACGACCTCAAGTTCGCCATCGAGCCCAAGCCGAACGAGCCGCGCGGCGACATCCTCCTGCCCACCGTCGGCCACGCGCTCGCGTTCATCGAGCGCCTGGAGCGCCCCGAGCTGTACGGCGTGAACCCCGAGGTCGGCCACGAGCAGATGGCCGGGCTGAACTTCCCGCACGGCATCGCGCAGGCCCTGTGGGCGGGCAAGCTCTTCCACATCGACCTCAACGGCCAGTCCGGCATCAAGTACGACCAGGACCTGCGCTTCGGCGCCGGTGACCTGCGGGCCGCCTTCTGGCTCGTCGACCTCCTGGAGAGCGCCGGTTACGCCGGTCCCAAGCACTTCGACTTCAAGCCGCCGCGTACCGAGGACCTCGACGGCGTCTGGGCGTCGGCCGCGGGCTGCATGCGCAACTACCTGATCCTCAAGGAGCGTGCCGCCGCCTTCCGCGCCGACCCGCAGGTCCAGGAGGCGCTGCGTGCCGCGCGTCTGGACGAGCTGGCGCAGCGGACGGCGGCGGACGGCCTCAAGGCGCTGCTCGCGGACCGCGGCGCCTTCGAGGACTTCGACGTGGAGGCGGCCGCCGCGCGCGGCATGGCCTTCGAGCAGCTCGACCAGCTCGCCATGGACCACCTGCTGGGTGCCCGCGGCTGAACAAGACCCACGCGCGTGTGCCGCCGGTTGTGAGTGGCCTCCACCGACGGCACACGCGCGTGCCGATGTGACCGCGACCCCCGCGCGGAATGTTCCGGAATCATGCGATCCACGGCATGAGGCCGTATCAACTCCCGCGCGGGGGTCGCCCCATGACCGGTTCGAGGCGACTCTGGACGGTATGGCCATGCCGCCGGTACCGCCCAAGCCGCCCGGACCGCCGGGACCTCCGGGTGACAGTCCGCCCCCGGGCGGCGGTTTCGGACCGCCCCCCGACAACTTCGGGCACAACGGCCCGCACCCGTACGGCGGTCTGCCGCCGACCCAGTCGATGAGTCCGGTCGGCGCCCCCGGCCCGGGTGGTCCGAGAAGGCGCCGGAGCCCGCTGTTCGCCGTGCTCGCCCTGATCGCGGCGGCCGTGGCCGTCGTCCTCGTCGTGGTCTTCATGGCCTCGGGGAACGACGACTCGCCGGACAAGAACCCTGCCCCCGAGACCAGCACGAGCAGTTCGCCCAGGCCATCGTTCAGCCTGCCCTCGCGGCTCCCCAGCGAGTTGCCCAGCGAGCTCCCGTCGCAGTTCCCGACCGAGCTCCCCAGCGAGTTCCCGAGCGAGTTCCCGAGCGGCCTGGAGTCGCTGCTTCCGTCCCTGATCGGCTGAGCTGCCGTTCCTGATCGGCTGGGTCGCTGTCCCTGGTCGGCGGACGCGGCTTCCTACAGCCCGCGCGGCAGCCTGACGTACGTCACCGTCGTCTCCACCCCGCTGTCGACCAGCCGCCCGTCGGCGTCGAACGCGCCGGACCCGTCCGTCATCCCGAAGTCGTTGTCGTTGATCAGGGCGAGCGTGTCGCGGTCCACGCGCGCGACGCCCTCGATCTTCCCCGGCACCCCGGCGACCTTGCCCAGGTCGACGACCAGCTTCTTGGCGAGCACCGGCACGCCCGAGGCCGCCGGGTCGGCGAGCTGTTCCAGGGACGGGGACGTGGAGTCCTTGTCCCAGGCGCTGCCGACGATGTTCGAGCACCGGTCCAGGCGCACGACCTGAAGCCGCGCGGCCTTGTCGGTGCGCTCCTCGACCAGCAGCCGGTCACCGCCGACCGCGACCACAGAGGAGATCTTGAGCTCGGAGGTGTCGTCCTCGCTCGGGTCCACCACGTTCACCGGGTCGAAGCGGTACGCGTACTCGGCCGTGACCGCCTTCTTCTTAGGCGAGAAGCGCAGCAGCCGGGTGGTGCGGGAGGCCTCGCCGGCGGCCGTGTCCGGCAGCGACAGCGGGCTCTGCACCGCCAGCACCAGGTCGCCGCCCGGCAGTTGGGCGAGCCCCTCGAAGCCGCGGTTGATCTTCCGGTGCAGCAGGACGGAGGGCAGCGCCTCCACCACCGGGTAGCCGGCGCCGGTGAGGTTCAGCCCCTTGGGCACATAGCGGGTGAGGACCTTCCCGCGCGCGGAGACGTGGACCAGGCTCGGGCCGTACTCGTCGACGAGCCAGAAACTCCCGTCCGCCGCGCGCACGATGCCCTCGGTGTCCAGGCCGTTCGGGTTGTACGACAGCGGGGTGAGCGCGTTGTAGCCGTACGGCGCCTCGTCGCGCCCCGCCTGGTTGGACAGACCCGTGACGGGCTTGCCGGAGGAGGTGGTGACCGGGATCGCGTCCAGCACCTTCACGGTCTTCCCGGAGACGCGGATCTTCACGATCGCCGGATCGAAGCCGGGCACCGGGAAGGTGCGGCGCTTGGTGCCGTCGACCTTGATCTGGCCGTTGGGGCCACGGTCGGTGACGGTCCAGAACTCGCCCTTGCGGCCCGCGGGGTAGATGTCGCTGCCGATGCCGCCGAGGTCCACCCCGCGGTCGTTGTCCACCGTGCCCGGCAGCAGCCTGTTGCTGAACGCGCCCAGCGGGATGTCGCCCAGCGTCGCCGTACGCACGACACGCGCCTCCCCGGACGGCGCACCGGCCGCCGGGCCCGCCGCGACAAGGGCGGCGACCAGGGCGAGCGGTACGCCCGCGGCGGCGGTGCGTCTTGCGGTGCGTCGGCCGTTGGCGTGCGGGGACATGGGGCCTCCTGGGGACCAAGTTCGCTGACAGCGGCCAGATTTGGACCCCACCCGGAACGCCGTGCGACGGAAGGGTGAATGCCCGGAGTCGGCCGAGCGTCGGCCCGACATCGCGGCACACGCGTGTGCCCCTTGATCACTCGGCGGAGCCGCGGGGCGCCCGGTGCGGACCCAACCCTTCCAGGACCTCGCCGAGTTGATCCGGCGTGAGCGCAGGGGAGGGGAGGGGGGCGGCAGGTGAGGCGCGCAGGCCGTCGAGGAACAGGGCCAGAGGGCGCTGCCAGGCTTCGGGTGCGACGGCCGCGGCCAGCGCGGGGACGGCCCGCCCGAGCGCGGCCAGTGAGAAGAGCACGTCCTCCGTGGTGACGTCCGCGCGGACGCTTCCTTCCTCTCGCCCGCGGTGCAGCAGCAGCTCCACGGTCGCCCGGTTGTGGGCGTGTACGGCCCGCAGGGAGTCGACGCCTTCGAGGCGCGTGGTCATCAGGTCGTTCGTACCGCGATCGGTGGCCAGAACGGCGAACACGGCCTCCAGATAGCCGACAAGCCCCGTCCAGGCATCCTTGGCGGCCCGCGCCCGCTCTCCCGTGGTCATCGTCCCGGCCAGCGGGTCACGGAAGACCGCGTCGACCAGCGCGGCGCGGCTCGGGAAGTGCCGGTACAGCGTGGCGTTCCCCACCCCCGCGCGGCGTGCGATCACATCCAGGGGCGCCTCCAGCCCCTGCTCGGCGAACACCTCATGCGCGGCCTCGACCAGCAGTTCCCGGTTGCGTCGCGCGTCGCGCCGTCGAGCCGGTGCCGTCGCGTCGTTCGTCATCGCCGCCCTTTCGCACTACCGGGGAGTGCTCCCCGGTAGTGATGCTATCGTCGACCGGGGAAGTGGGGAGTAGTCCCCATTTCATCTCAAGGGGGCGCGGAACATGGACAGCAAGGCGCTCGTCCTCGGTGGGGGCGGACTCGTCGGCGGTGCCTGGATGACGGGAGTGCTCGCCGGTCTCGGCGACGCCGGGGTCGATCCGGTCTGCGCGGACACCGTCATCGGCACCTCGGCCGGCGCGATCTTCGGCTCACGTCTTCTCGCCGGTGAACCCGCGCGCGAGCTGTACGAGCGTCAACTGGCCGGTGCCGACCCGGTGGACCTCACGGTGAGCCTCGCCCAGACGTTCCGCTTCCTGTGGGCCGCGCTGGGCTCCCGTGACCCGGAGCGTTCCGTACGGCGCCTCGGACGGGCAGCCCTGAAGGCCCGTACGGTCCCGGAGTCCGCCGTGTACGACACCGTGGGCCGCTTGCTCCACGGCGTACGGGACTGGCCCGAACGCGCCCTGCGGATCACGGCCGTCGACGCTCTCTCCGGGCGGCTGGAGACCTTCGACGCCGACTCCGACGTGACCCTCCTCGAAGCGGTGGGCGCGAGCTGCGCGGTTCCCGTGGTCTGGCCTCCGCTCACCGTGTCAGGGCGTCGCTGGATGGACGGAGGCAGCCGCTCCACCGCCAACGTCCACCTCGCGCGCGGGCACCGGCACGTTCTGGCCATCGCCCCTGTCCCCACCGCCGTAGGCCCCCATGCGGGCGCTGAGCGGCAGGCGGCCGCACTCGCCGCCGAAGGCGCCCACGTCACCCTCGTGACCCCGGACCGCGCCGCCCGCCGGGCCATGGGGCGCGACATGACATCCGACGCGCGCCGACCGGCGGCCGCCCGTGCGGGCCACGCCCAGGCGACGGCCCTCGCGGCGTCCGTGCACGCGGCCTGGCGTGTCGAGCAGTAGGGGAAAGGACCCACCATGACCTCGCCCACCTCGGCGGAGTCGGCCTCCGACGGCCACGACCCGTACTCGGACTACGCCGAGCTGCGCGCCAAGGGGCCCGTGCATCGCGTACACATCCCCGGCAGCGGCGAGAGCTGGCTCGTCGTGTCGTACGACGCGGCGCGGGCCGCCCTGACCGAACCGCGACTGCGCAACGACATCCGGCACTCCTCGTCCTGGCGGAGCGACGGCGGGCACGCGCTCGGGCGCAACATGCTCCAGACCGACCCTCCGCAGCACACCCGACTGCGCGGGCTGGTTGCGGCCCGCTTCACGGCAGGGAGCGTCGCCGCCCTGCGTCCGAAGATCGAAACCGTGGCCCTCGAACTCCTGGACTCGCTGCCTGAGCGGGGTACGGCTGACCTGGTCGCCTGGTACGCCCTACCTCTGCCCGTCAAGGTGATCTGCGACCTGCTGGGTGTGCCCGGGGCGGACCGTGCCGTGTTCCACGATTGGTCCAACGAACTCGTCATGCCCACCTCGCCCGAGGCCGCCGCAGCCGCCGCGGCCGCACTGACCGAATACCTCACCGAGCTGACCGCCCCGGAGCGCGGCCGATGGCCCGCCGGCCTGCTCGGCGACCTCGTGGCGGTCGCCGAGCTCACCGCCGAGGAACTCCTCGGCATGGCCTTCCTGATCCTCGTCGCGGGCCACGAGACGACGGTCGACCTGATCTCGGGCACCGTCCACGCACTGCTCGCCCACCCGGACCAACTCGCCCTGCTTCGCGCCGAACCGGACCTCACCGAGGCCGCCGTCGAGGAGTCCCTGCGCTACAACTCACCCGTCCACGCCACGGCGTTCCGCTTCGCGGCCGAGCCGCTCGACATCGGCGGCACCCGGATCGAGGCGGGCGACTCCGTGCAGGTCTCGCTCGCCGCGGCCTCCCGCGACCCCCTCCGCTTTCCCGACCCCGACCGCTTCGATCTACGGCGTCGCACACGCGGGCATCTGGGATTCGGCCACGGCCTCCACCACTGCCTCGGCGCCCCGCTGGCCCGCGTGGAGGCGGCCGTGGCCCTGCGTGTGCTGCTGCGCCACCGTCCGGCGCTCGCCTTCGCGACCGACCCGACCACGCTGACCTGGCGCACCAGCACGCTGCTGAGGGGCTTGGCCGAACTACCGTTGCGGTTCGGCTGAGACGGCCTCCGTCGAGGCCAGTGCCGTCGCCGGGTCCAGGGCGGCCGGGCCCGCGGGCGCCCAGGCGTCCCGCTCCTTGCGGAACGGCCACCAGCGCCCGTCCTGGCCCAGACGTATCTGTGCCGGTGAGCCGATCACCGTCCACCGATTGCCGGCCGCCCGCAGCGACGGCCGTTCGTCCTCGTCCCAGGC
The DNA here is from genome assembly GCF_010548375.1 of Streptomyces sp. SID13726. Taxonomy (GTDB): domain Bacteria; phylum Actinomycetota; class Actinomycetes; order Streptomycetales; family Streptomycetaceae; genus Streptomyces. The sequence goes on along the minus strand of NZ_JAAGLY010000006.1, from coordinate 224,404 downwards.
CGACTCCAGGGCGGCACGCGCGCGTGCGAGCGTCTCGCCCGAAGGGGCCCACTCGTCCTCAAGGACGGACAGCGCGGCCACGCCTCCGAGGTCCCACGCGCGCGTGGCGCGCGCCAGCGACTCCACGTCACGCCCGGACCCGGCGGCGAGCCGTTCGGCGACGCCTTCGTCGGGCGCGGCCACGGCGAGGCGGACGGCGTCCTGAGCGACCGTCAGTTCCTCGATGGGCTCGATTGGCTCGATGGACTCGATGGGGGAGTGCTGCCGTAGCGCCTCCGAGAGCAGGCGGTGTGCCTCTACGGCGGTACGCGCGGCCAAGTGGCGTACGGCGACCGGGTCGACGCCCGGTTCCGGCGGGGTCTCGGTGTCCAGCGAGGGCGGCAGGCCTGGCGTCTCGGGCAGCTCCGGAGGCGCCGGCAGGGGCGGCAGGATGTCGCCGGTGGCGAATGCCTCGGCCGCGTCCACCCCCTCCGTGCCCGCTGCCTCCTCCACTGGCGCGGCGCTGCGTGCCTGTAGGTCGTCCAGAAGGGCCTGCTCGCCGCGGCCACGCATCAGGAGCAGTACGAACGGGTCCTGGTCCAGCAGACGGGCCACCTGGTAGCACAGCGCGGCCGTATGACCGCAGTGGTCCCAGGCGTCGCAGTCGCACTCCGGTTCCAGATCGCCCAGGCCCGGCAGCAGGTCGATGCCGGCGCTCGCCGCGTCCTCCACCAGGTGCGGAGGCATCTCGCGGTCCAGCAGCGCGGCGACGTGACCGGCCCGCTCGACGGCCATGTCGAGGAAGCTGTCCCACTGTTCGCCCGACAGCTCGGCCAGTAGGACGTCGGCCCGGTGCGGGGTGCGGTCGCGGTCCTGCACGACGGCCGTGATGCGCCCCGGTCGCACCGACACCGCGCCCACCGCACCCGCGCGTGCCAGCCTGCGCCCCGTCTTCACCTGGCTGGTGTCCAGTGCCGCGTCCTCCAGCGCCCTGAGCCAGGCCCGGCCCCACCACGTCTCCGCGAAACCCCGCCCATGCGCGGGCGGCAGCGCCGCGAACGTACGCTCCCTGTCGGTGTCGTGTCCCGTCATCGTGCGCCCCCTCGGAGTTCGACCAGATCGGCCAGCTGCGCGTCCGTCAGCTCGGTCAGCGCCGCCTCACCGGAGCCGAGCACCGCGTCGGCCAACTCCCGCTTGCGGTCCAGCATGTCGGCGATACGGTCCTCGATGGTGCCCTCGGCGATCAGCCGGTGCACCTGCACGGGACGCGTCTGGCCGATGCGGTAGGCGCGATCGGTGGCCTGCGCCTCGACAGCCGGGTTCCACCAGCGGTCGTAGTGCACGACGTGCTCGGCCCTGGTGAGGTTCAGGCCGGTTCCCGCCGCCTTCAACGACAGCAGGAACACCGGCACTTCGCCCTCCTGGAACCGCCGCACCATCGCCTCGCGCTCGGCGACCGGAGTCCCGCCGTGCAGGAACTGCGACGGCTGGCCACGCGCCGCCAGATGGCGTTCGAGGAGCCGGGCCATGCGCACGTATTGCGTGAACACCAGGACGCTCGCCCCTTCGGCGAGGATCGTGTCGAGGAGTTCGTCGAGCAGCTCCAGCTTCCCGGAACGCCCGGTGATCCTCGGCTCGTCCTCCTTGAGGTACTGCGCCGGGTGGTTGCAGATCTGCTTCAGGCCCGTCAGTAGCTTCACGATCAGTCCGCGCCGCACCATGCTGTCCGCGCCGGCGATCTCCGCGAGCGTCTCGCGCACCACGGCCTCGTACAGACCGGCCTGTTCCGGCATGAGCGACACCGCACGGTCGGTCTCGGTCTTCGGGGGCAGCTCCGGGGCGATGCCCGGATCCGACTTGCGGCGCCGGAGCAGGAAGGGGCCCACGAGCCGGGCGAGACGCTCCGCTGCTGCCGGGTCCTGGCGGCTCTCGACGGCCTGCGCGTACCGGGTGCGGAAGGTCCCGAGACGGCCCAGCAGTCCCGGAGTGGTCCAGTCGAGGATCGCCCACAGCTCCGACAGGTTGTTCTCCACCGGGGTGCCGGTGAGCGCCACGCGTGCGCGTGCGCCGATCGAGCGCAGCTCCCGGGCGGTCGCCGAGTACGGGTTCTTCACGTGCTGGGCCTCGTCCGCCACGACCATGCCCCACGCCGCTTCGGCCAGCCGGGGCGCGTCCAGGCGCATCGTGCCGTAGGTGGTCAGCACGAACTCCCCGTCGGCCAGGCCGTCGAGGTCACGCCGCGGACCGTGGAAACGGCGCACCGGCGTGCCCGGCGCGAACCTCTCGATCTCGCGCTGCCAATTGCCCATCAGGGACGTCGGACACACCACGAGCGTCGGACCGGCGGACGCGCTGTCGGACTGCCGGTGCAGATGCAGCGCGATGAGGGTGATCGTCTTGCCGAGTCCCATGTCGTCGGCCAGACAGCAGCCGAGCCCGAGCGACGTCATCCGGGCCAGCCAGTTCAGGCCACGGCGCTGATAGTCCCGCAGGGTGGCGGCGAGCGCCGCGGGTTGGGGGACGGGCTCCTGGGCCTCCGGGTCCGTGAGCCGGTCCCGCAGGGCCGCCAGCCATCCGGTGGGCCGGACCTCGACGCGGTGGCCGTCGACCTCCGCGGAGCCCGTCAGAGCGGCGCTCAGCGCGTCGACCGGCGTCACCTTGCGGTCCTGGCGGGCGTGGGCCCGGCGCACCTCGTGCGGGTCGACCAGCACCCACTGGTCGCGCAGCCGCACGACGGGACGGCTGGCCTCGGCGAGGTGGTCCAGCTCCTCGCGGGTGAGCTGCTGGTCGCCCAGCGCGAACGACCAGTCGAACGCGAGCAGTGCGTCGGCGGACAGGAACGACGGCGTGTCCGAGGAGACCCGGTCGCGGTCGTCAGGAGGGCCGACCGTCGCGCGCGTGGTGAGATTTCTGGCCAACTCCCTCGGCCAGTGCACCTCGACCCCGACGGCGGCGAGATTCCGGGCGCCCTCGCCCAGCAGGTCGGTGACATCCGCGTCGGCCAGCTCCACGGCGTCCGGCACCGAGGCCGACAGCAGCGGTGTGAGCGACGGCCACGCGCGTGCCGCCCGGCGGAGCGCGAGGAGAGCGTCCATACGCGCGCGTGGGCCGAGGACGGTGGACCCCGCCCAGACCTCGGCGGCGTCCGCGACGATCGTCGGATCGTGCACGCCGTGCACCTGGAGAACGGCCCGGAAGGCGGGCGTCTCCCCGGTGGTCAGGCCGCGCACCTCGATCCGCAAGGACACGCGCACGCCCGCGTCATGGCCCGCGGCGACATCGGCGGCCCAGGCGCGCTGTTCCGGCAGATGCTGCGGTTCTGGTACGGCGTAGGCGGAACCGCCCGTCACGAGAGGGGCCGCGGGGGAGCGGGGCAGGGCGTCCGCGACCGCGTCCAGGAAGGCACGCAGCAGCTGTTCGGGCTCGGGCAGCCGGAGCGGTTCGGCGGTCTTCAGGGGGACAGCGGCGTCCGCGAGTAGGGCGGCGTCCAGGGGTACGGCGTGTGCCTCGGGCGGCATCGCCGCGGCGAGCTCGCGGATGCGCTCGACGTCCGCCGTGCCCAGGGGGCCCATGCGCCAGGCGTCGTGGTCGGCGGGGGACAGGCCGGGCAGCAGCAGCCCGCGTGCCACGCACTGGAGGGCCAGGACGGCTGCGGCACCCCAGAAAGCACTGGCCCGGTGCGCGTGCGGGGCGACACGCGCACGCGTGAGGACCGGCAGGGCCGCGCGGACCGGCAGCAGCACCGCGGACCGGGTCACCGGCTCCACACCGCCGCCGCCCGGCACCACGAGGGTCAGCTCCTCGGCCACCCCTTCGGTGACCTGGGGAGGAAGCGAGCCGTCGGGCCGCCAGAAGGCCACGCTTCCCGTGCGGGCGGGGTCGCCGGGCACGAACACGGCGCAGCACGAGGCCAGTTCGGAGATCTCGGACGGGGTTGCCGCGGGAAGTCTCTGGACAGAGATCGCAGAACTCCTCAAACTTGACTACTTGGGCGGGAGTGGTCGAGGGTACATCACTCCTCGGGGCTTGAGCGGGTGACCCGGGCCATATTCACGCAGGGGGTGTTGGCAACCCCCCTGTGCCCCCGGTGCTGACCCCCGTACGTACACGGGGGGTCGCCACATGGTCGCGACAGGTCATCGGTTCGTACGTTTCCTCAGGTCAGCACCTTTCCTGAGAGAGCCGGAGTCGGACATGCCGCAGAGCACCGCAACCGTCGTACCCCAGCCGCGCGGTACGTCCGGCTCCCCGCCCGGCGGGAGCGAGTTCGCGCCCCTGTTGCGCGCGGTGAAGGGCCAGGGCCTCCTGGAGCGCCGCGGCGGCTGGTACGCCCGGGCCATCGCCGTCAACGCACTCGCCCTCGCCGGTCTCGTCACGGCCGTCGTCCTGTCCGGCGACTCCTGGCTGACCCTGCTGCTGGCCCCGCTCCTCGCGGTGTTCTCCGCCCGCACCGCCTTCATAGGCCACGACGCCGGCCACGCCCAGATCACCGGCGACAAGACGGCCGGCCGCGCCATCGGCCTCGTCCACGGCAACCTGCTCCTCGGGATGAGCTACTCGTGGTGGAACCACAAGCACAACCGCCACCACGCCAACCCCAACCACATCGACAAGGACCCCGACGTCGCCGCGGACGTCCTCGTCTTCACGGGCGAACAGGCCGAGGTGCGCACGGGTTTCAGGCGCTGGCTCACCCGCCACCAAGCCTGGCTCTTCTTCCCGCTCACCCTCCTCGAAGGCGTCGCCCTGAAGATCCAGGGCTTCCGCGACCTGCGCCGGCAGGCACCCAGGGAGCGCGCGGTGGAGGGCGCCCTCCTGGTGAGCCATGTCGCCGCCTACGCCACGCTGCTGCTGACCACCATGTCCCCCGGCAAGGCGCTCGCCTTCGCGGCGATCCACCAGGCGCTGTTCGGCCTCCACCTCGGGATGGCCTTCGCCCCCAACCACAAGGGCATGGAGATGCCTGACCCGAACGGCGAGCCCTGGGGTCATCTGCGCCGCCAGGTGCTCACCTCCCGCAACATCCGGGGCGGCACAGTCACCGACTGGTTCCTCGGCGGCCTCAACTACCAGATCGAGCACCACCTCTTCCCCAGCATGCCCCGGCCTCATCTGCGCCTCGCCCAGCCGCTGGTGCGCGCCCACTGCCGTGAGCTGGGTATCACCTACACGGAGACCGGACTCGTCGACTCCTATCGCCAGGCGCTGGGCCACATGTACGAGGTGGGCGAGCCGCTGCGGACGGACCGCTAGGAGGCGCGCGTCCGGGCCGTCGTGCGGCGGACGCGCATCCGGGACGTCTCAGGGCGTGGTCTCAGGGATGTCTCAGGGTCGAGGATCGGAACTGCCGACGGGGCGGACCCGTTTTTCTGGACAGAGAGCGGCAACCGCCGCGAAGGAGGCGACGCACATGTCGAAGAACGCGAAGATCGCCGCAGGGGGTGTGGCGGTCGGACTGCTCCTGCTGATCTGGCTGCCCTGGTGGGCCGCATTCCTGATCGTCGTGGGAGTCCCGGTCGCCGCGTACCTCACGCTGGACCCCTCCCAGCGGCGCAGGCTGCGCCGCGTCACCCGCAAGGAGCTCGGCCGCTGACACACCCGCACCGGCCGGGAGCGCGGAAGGACCGGCCGGTACGGATCGACGGCTCAGCTGGGGCGTACGGCCATCCTGTCGAGCGCCGCCAGAAGCCCCGGCAGCTCCGGACCCCGGCCCACCGGCAGGACCTCCCCGGGCTCGTCGTCGAGCAGCACGAACGCGATGTCGTCGGTCCTGGCCACCAGCGACCAGCCGGGACCGTCGGCGCGCAGCGTCCGCGCGTCACCCGAGGCGAACGACGACCGGACGCGCCCGAGAGGCGGCGGTGTCTCGACATAGCCGCGGGCCTCCGCGAGGACGCGCCGGATGCCGCTGTGCCCCTTGCGCGGCTCGGTGCCGCCGCCGTTCGCCGAGACCTTGTCGCCGACGGCCTCGCCGTCAGCGGCGTCGGAGCCACCGGAGTCGGCTGTGTCGGAGCGGGCGGTGTCCGGATCTGTGGCGACCGAGGTGGCGTCGTCGGAGCCGGCGCCGGCGGAATCCGTCGTCGTGCCGTCCGCGGCGCTGTGGTCGCCGTTCAACGCGCCCAGGGGGCTCGGGAAGGCCGAGTCGTCGATCTGCTCCCGCCACAACGCCCACTGGAGCGCGATCTCGTCGGCGCCCAGACGCCGCTGGGCCGAACCCCACGTGGAGGTGTCCGGCGGCGCCAGCGCGGGGCCGCCGCCGGCGTCGGGCTCCGGGTCGTGCGGCTCGGGCACCCCGGGCGCGGCGACGGCGATCGCCAGCGGCCAGCCCGGCAGGGCGGCCACGACGGTGCGCTCGTCGGGCGAGAGGTCGTACTCCATGCCGCAGTCCCAGGACGCGATGGCGACGGCCACCAGCGAGACGTCGTCGATGACGACGGTCCAGCGGGCGCCTCCGCCGTCCTGGCCGATCACCAGGCCGTAGCCGTCCGCCAGCGGTGCGAGCCCGAGCGACGCGCAGGCCTCCGGATAGTCGTCGCCCAGCACGCTCGGGAACTTCGCCGGCGTCAACAGCACCGCCGTCAGCACATAGAGCGCGTCGTCCTCGGCGGCGACGGCGTCCTCGTCCGTCCCGGCCATCCCAGCCTCCCCATCGGTTAATCCAACGGCGCGCACCTTAGTGTGCGAGGAAGGCGCTTGTCACGACTCCCAAGTACACCCGGAGCTGCAGTTTTCCGGCTGGACGGGGCGAATCGACCATCCTTCGCCGCCGGCTCAGGCCGCCGGCAGTCCGAGGAGCGCACGTGCCACCGTACGCGGCGACTCGTCGCGCTCCCGCGCGAGGGCGATGACGGCCCGGCAGGCCAGTTCGTTGACGCCGAACGACAGCGCCTCCGGCGAGACCCAGCCCGAGGTCTCCTCGATGCGATCCTGGTCGTCCTCCGCGCAGGCCGAGACGTACGCGGCGGCGGCCTCGAACAGATTGTGCGTGCGGGTCTCCCGCCCGGTGCGCTCCTCGTGGCGCAGGGAACTGACGATTCTGGCGCTGGACTTGCGGATCCGGCCCCACATGCCGACCACCTTCCCCCTGAGTGATGTGGTCTCGCTGAACGTGCGTCCTCCGCCACCCAACGTAGAGTTGGAGCCCGGGCGGCAGAAGGGGCACGGTGCGGTGAAGCGCCGTCGCGACCGCGCCGGTGCCGTGCGTCCGTACGCCTGCCGCCGACGGGAACGGACCGGCCGAAAAGCGGTCAACCCTCCTTGCCGGACGCGATACTTGAGGCTTCTCACGACATCGCGACCAGGGGAGTGCATCGGTGAACTCTGCCGGAGAGACGAGCGGTTCGGGCGTGGACGGCGTTCGGGGCGGGCGGCACGCCGTGGTCGTGGGCGGGAGCCTCGCGGGGCTCTTCGCGGCGCACGTCCTGGCCGGGTACGCCGACCGGGTCACCGTCGTCGAGCGCGACCGGTTGCCGGACGGTGCCGAGCCGCGGCCCGGAGTACCCCAGGGCAGGCACCCGCACGTGCTGCTCCAGGGCGGGCAGGTCGCGGTGGAGTCGTTGCTGCCGGGCTTCCTGGCGGAGCTGGCGGAGGCGGGGGCGCCCCGGCTGGGCATGCCGTCGGACATGGTGCTGTGGCAGACCGGCCGCTGGTTCCGCCGACTGCCCGCGACGACGCACATCTACACCGGTTCGCGCGCCCAGCTCGAAGGACTGGTGCGGCGCCGAGTCCTCGCCGACCCGGTGATCAGCGTGGTGCAGGGGACCGATGTCGTCGGGCTCCTCGGTGACGCCTCGCGCGTGCGGGGCGTACTGCTGCGGGACCGCTCCGGCGACACCCGCGCGGAACCCCGGTCGCTGGAGGCCGATCTGGTGGTCGACGCCTCCGGCAGCGGCACCAAGGCTCCCCGGTGGCTCGCGGCCATCGGTGCCGAGGGCCCGCGGGAGGAGACCATCGACACCGGACTCGCCTACGCCTCCCGCGTCTACCGGGGCGCGAACGGCGTCCTCGACGGCGAGACCCGCGGCTACTACGCCTACCCCGATCCCGAGCAGGTCCACGCCGGTGGCGCGTTGCCGCTGGAGGACGGCACCCACCTGGTGATCGTCTCGGGGCTGCGCGGCGACGAACCGCCCACCGGCGACGACGAGTTCGTGACGTACACCAAGAGGCTGCCGCATCCGCCCCTGCACGAGTGGCTGGACGAGGCCGAACCGCTGACCCCGGCGTTCGGCTACCGGCGTACGGCCAACGCCCGGCGCCGTTACGACCTGCCCGGCCATCCGGCCGGCTTCCTCGCCACCGGCGACGCCCTGTGCACCTTCAACCCGATCTACGGGCAGGGCATGGCCGTCGCCGCCATGAACGCCGTAGCGCTGCGTGACGCGCTGGCCGACCGGCGCCGCACGCCCACGACACGGCGCGTGCAGCAGGCCGTCCTCGCGTCGTCCCGCCAGGCCTGGGACATCTCCGCCGGAGCGGACCGCAAGATGCCGGGCGCGACGGGTACCGCGGTCAACGGCGGCCCCGCCGATCGAGTCGCCGACTGGTACATGAGCCGCGTCCAGGAGCGGGCTCCGGGCGACCCCGTCGTCGGGCGCGCCTTCCGTGCCGTACTGACCCTCTCCGAGCCCGTCAGCGCCCTGTTCGCGCCGGCCGTGGCCCGCGCGGTCCTCTTCGGCCCGCCCGCGCAGTCCCCCGCCGAGCCGCCCGCGACACAGGAGCGACCGGAGGCGTGAGGCCCGGGGTGGGCGCGGTCGTGCGACGACAGTGACCGTCTCAACTCGTCGGCCGGACGACTCCGATGAGCAGGTGCACCTGGCCCGTCAGGCGTTCGATGTCGAACTTGTCCGGCTCGGTGAGCGCGACGCGGCCGAAGTGTTCCGCGCAGGCGACCAGGGCGTGGGCGAGCACCTGCGCGTCGAGCCGCGGGCCGCTCGGGGCGGCCGGGAGGAGGGAGATCCAGGACTCGACCCTGAGCCGGAACCGCTCCCTGTCCGCCTCGATCCGGTCGCGGACGACCGCGGGCATGTTGCCAGGAGTCAGCAGGATCAGCCGCCAGGTGTCCGGATCCCGGCGCAGCATGGCGGACATCCGGCGCACCGCCTCGGCGCCGAACGCGGCAGGATCGCGCAGGTCCCGGGGGTCGGGAATCGTCTCCAGCAACCGGCCGTAGGCGTACGCCTGTTGTCGGTCGAGCAGGGCGGTCAGCAGCGCGTCGAGATTCTCGAAGGCGCCGTAGACCACCGACCGGGCGACCCGCGCCCGCTTCGCGATGGCATCGATGGACACCCGGTCGTAGCCCTCGTCCACGATCACGGCGAGGGCCGCGTCGAGAAGCTGCTCCCGGCGCTCCGCGAGGGGGACGCGCGGGGCGTAGGGGCGCCGCCTGCGCGGACTGTCCGGCGAAGATGTGGACGCTGACACCTTGGCAGTTTAAGACACGCGTGTCTTAATTTACGACAGCAGTGTCGTAATCGACTGGGCGGCCCACGCCGCGCACGCACAGGGAGCGGCCCCATGGCGAGGCTGAGGCGCGGCGAGGTCCGGCCGCACGAGGACTACGGCTTCTTCGGGCCGGGCTCGGTGGTGTGGAAGGTCTGGGGCTACCCGACGGCACCGACGGTGGGCTTCCAGCGCGCCGTCGTCGTCGAGGAACTCGACCCGCCGCTGGTGGCCGCCGTGCACGGAACCCAGGGCGTCTACCAGCGCGCCCGCACTCGCTACGACCGGACGCTACGGTACTTCGCGATGGTCGCCTTCGCCGGCTCGCGGGAGGTGTGCAAGGCCGCGGACATCCTGGTCAAGGTCCATTCCAAGGCGATCGGCGAGCTGCCGTACGACAGCGGGACCTACGACGCCAACGACCCCGCCTCGCAGCTGTGGATCCAGCTCACCGGCTGGCACTCGATCCTCTACGCCTACGAGAAGTACGGCCCCGGGAAGCTCACCGAGGGGGAGGAGCGGGAGTACTGGGAGGCGTGCGCGGTCGCCGCGGAACTCCAGACGTGCTCGGCCGACGACGTGCCCCGCAGCCGTGCGGGGGTCCGGGCGTACTTCGAGGAGATGCGCCCTCGGCTCGCCGCCAGTCCGATCGCACGGCAGGCCATGAACCACCTGCTCAGGACCGAACTCGTCCTGCCGCCGGTGCCGCGCTGGGCGAAGCCGGTGCGGCTGGCCGTCGCGAGGACGCAGCGGATCGCCACGATCGCGACCCTGCCGCGCTGGATGCGGGAGATGGCGGGGATCAGGCAGTCGCGCGCCGCCGACGTCCTCATCGTGCCCGTGATGAAGGCGGCCTTCGCGCTCGCCCACGTCAACCCCAGGGTCGAACTGCACCTGTTGGGGCTGCTGTCGCCCTCGACGGTCCAGGTGGTCGCGCCGATCAAACTCGGCCTCCGCCCCCGCACCGAGGAGGTGCTGACCCCCGCGGAGGCCCGCGCCCGCCACGGCTACGCCAAGCCCGTCGAGGCCCACCTCGAGTTCCGCGCCCGTCAGGCCACTCGCGTGTTCGGCGACCGCGAGGCGCCCAGCGACGAGGGGCTCGTCGAGTCCCAGGAGGTCCTGGGACCGCTCTCCTGACCGGCGACCGCGGGTGATCGGCCCGGGCGGGCGCGGAGGTCGAGCCCTGTCAGCCGTCCAGCGACGCGAGCGTCTCCCGCAGCCAGGCGAGTTCGGCACGCGAGGTGGCCCGCGCGATCGTCAGCACGCCGCGCCGGAAGGGATCGTCCAACTCCTCGGCGCTCAGCGGCCGGTCGCCGTCGTAGAAGAAGCTCGCGGGCTGCTCCAGGAAGGCGAGCCGGCGTCGTAGTACGGCCGCCTGGGCGCCGGTGTCGTCCAGGTGCCGCAGGAAGGCGAGCACCGTGAACCACCGGTTCTCGTCGCTGATGTCGCGTGCGGCCGGCTCGGCCAGCCGGTCCCGCAGCTCCTGCCTGCCCTCCTCGGTGAGCGTCAGGACATGGCGAGGGGCGGCCACCGCACCGGGTTCCGTCGCCCTGGCCAGCCAACCCGCCTTCTCCAGCCGCTTGATCGCCGGATACAGGGTGCTCTCCGCGACCGGGCGCACGTGCCCGGCCAGCGCGGTGAGGCGCTTGCGCAGCTCGTAGCCGTGCAGCGGGGCGTCATAGAGGAATCCGAGGATGGCGAGCTCCAGCATGCCCGCATTCTGCCCCATGGGCGCTGTACATCGGCATTGGAATACTTCCATTAAGTGATACATCGGCAACGATGTATTGTCTGGAGTGACGACGAGGGAGGGCACCATGAGGCAGGCCGAGTTCGACGGTGCGGGAAGCTGTGTCCGGTGGACCGAGACGGCCGGTGAGGAACCGGCACGCGTGTACGTGCACGGACTGGGCGCGGTCTCCGCCGTCTATCACGCGCACATCGCCGCCCGGCCCGAACTGGCGGGCCGGCGCAGTCTGTTCGTCGATCTGCCGGGGCACGGTGTCAGTGACCGCCCGGAGCGCTTCGGGTACACGCTGGAGGATCACGCGGACGCCCTGGCCGTCGTGCTGGACGCCGCGGGTCTGGCCGGCGTCGAGGTGATCGGGCACAGCATGGGCGGGTCGGTCGCGATCGTGCTCGCGCACCGGAGGCCCGAACTGGTCGCCCGGCTGGTCCTCACAGAGGCCAACCTCGACGCCTCGCCCCCGTCGGAGTCCGGCAGCGGCTGGATCGATGCGTACGACGAGGACGACTTCGTGGCGGGCGCCCACGCGCGCGTGCTCGAAAAGGTCGGGCCCCTGTGGGCGGCGACGATGCGGCTGGCCGACCCGCGCGCCCTGCACCGCAGCGCGGCCGGACTGCGCCGCGGATCGGACCCCGTGATGCGCGCGATCCTCGAAGCGCTGTCCATGGAGCGCGTGTACCTCCAGGGCGCACTCAGCGGCGAACTGGCGGGGCGGGACGGGCTGGAGGCGGCGGGCGTGCGTGTGGTGACCGTGCCGGGGGCCGGGCACAACGTCATGTTCGACAACCCCGACGCCTTCGTGGCGGCGGTCGCCGGGACGGCGTGAGGCCGGTCAGCCCTCGCGGACGGCCAGCGCCAGGAACCGGGCGTCCTCGTCGACGTACGACGTCATGCGCCAGCCCGAACCGTCCAGCAGGGGACGGAGGTTGGGTTCCGCGCGCAGGTCCTCCGGGGTGATCCGCCGCCCCTGGCGCGCGGCGAGCGCGGCCCGGCCGATCGGATGGAACAGGGCCAGCACACCGCCGGGCCGCACCACACGCGCCAACTCGCGCAGGTTCTCGGCCGGTCGGGGCAGATGGGAGATCAGGCCCGCACCGAAGACGGCGTCGAGCGAACCCGACCGCAACGGCATCGCGGCCACGTCGGCGAGCAGCAACCGCCCGTCCCGGTCCCTGCCGGCCCGTACGGCGGCCTGAAGCATGGCCGGGGTCAGATCGGCTCCCAGGACCACTCCGGAGGGCCCCACGGCCGCACGCAGCGGCGGCAGGGCCCGCCCGGTGCCGCAGCCCGCGTCGAGCACCCGGTCGCCCTCCCGCAGCCCCAGTTCCGCGACCGCGGCGGCGTAGGCCGGGCCGTCGTCAGGGAACTTGCCGTCCCAGCCGGCGGCACGGGCCGTGAAGAACTCCTGAACACGCGTGTGGTCGTCGCTCATGTTCCGCATGATCCCTCACCGACACGGGTGAGGCACCGGCGCGCACGTTCGAGCATGACGCGATCGTTCAGGCATCTCCTTGCGTCATATTGCAACACCTTTCGAAATGCGCCCTCTTTGTGCGCCCCTGCCCCGACTAGCGTCCCTTGGCCATGGGACACCTGGACCACGCAGCCCTGGGCTGGCTCACCCCCGCGCTGTCATACGTCATGGCCTGTATCGGCGCGGCGCTCGGCCTGCGCTGCACCGTCCGCGCGCTCGGCGCCACCGGACGGTCCCGCCGCAACTGGCTCGTCACCGCCGCCTCCGCCATCGGCACCGGCATCTGGACCATGCACTTCGTGGCCATGCTCGGCTTCAGCGTCAGCGGCACCGACATCCGCTACGACGTCCCGCTCACCATCGTGAGCCTCGTCGTCGCCATGGTCGTCGTCTGCGCCGGAGTCTTCGCCGTCGGCTACGGCCGTGACCGCGGCCGCGCGCTCTTCGTCGGCGGACTCACCACAGGACTGGGCGTGGCGAGCATGCACTACCTGGGCATGGCCGCCGTACGACTGCACGGCGGCATCGACTACGACCCGCTGCTCGTCGGGCTCTCCGTCCTCATCGCCGTCGTCGCGGCCACGGCGGCCCTGTGGGCGGCGCTCAACATCAAGTCGCCCGTCGCCGTCACCATCGCGTCGCTCATCATGGGCGCCGCGGTCAGCAGCATGCACTACACCGGGATGTTCGCGGTGAGCGTGCGGGTCACGCCCTCCGGCGACGTCCTGCCCGGGGCCACGGCCATGCAGTTCATCTTCCCGCTCGCCGTCGGCCTCGGCTCCTATCTGTTCCTGACCTCGGCCTTCGTCGCGCTGTCGCCCACGACCCGAGAGCGCGAGGCGTCCGCCTCCGCCCAGCGGGGCGTCGAGAGCGTCACCTCCTAGCGGCGCCCGAGCGCCGGACGGCCCGACGACAGCCCCGACCCACTCCCGAGCGAGGAGGCCATGCGTACACCGCGTAGGACCCTCACAGCAGGCCCCGAGACGCCGCCCCCGACGCCCACCCGCGGCCGCCGGGCGCACGCCGGACCACCGGCCGACGAAAGCCCGGACGACCCCGCGGGGCCGGTGCCGGAGGACATACCCGCGTACGAGGGACGCTGGCGGATACGTCCCCGCACGGTGCGCGCCAAGATCGTCTGTCTGCTCATGGTGCCCGTCGTCTCGCTGCTCGCCCTGTGGGCCTACGCGACCGTCACCACCGCCCAGGACGTCGCAAGGCTCCGGCAGTTGCAGCGCGTGGACGACGCCGTCCGCTCGCCCGTCGCCGCTGCCGTGACCGCCCTCCAGGCCGAGCGCGCCGCCGCCGTCCGCCACGCGACCGACCCGTCCGCCGTGCGCGACGACGACCTGCGCAAGCTCGCCGCACGCACCGACAGCGCCGTGGCCCGGCTCCGGCTCGGCGACGACAACACCGTCGCCGACAGCGAGGAACTGCCCGCCGGAGTCGCCCAGCGCCTGGAGACCTTCGTGGCCGGCGCCGAGCAACTGCGCCCGCTGCGCGCCGCCGTGCTCGACCGCGGCGCGGGCTGGGACGAGACCTACGGCCGCTACACCAGGACCATCGCCGGCGCCTTCGCGGTGGGCGGCGCCCTCACCGGCATCCAGGACGCCGACCTCGGCTCCGACGCGCGCGTGCTGCTCGAGTTCTCCCGCGCGGGCGAGTCGCTGGCCCAGGAGGACGCCGTCCTGGCGAGCGCGCGCCTGGCGGGCGGTCTCGCCGGCGAGCGGCTGCGGCTGTTCACCGGGGCCGTCGACACCCGCCGCGTCCTCACCGAGGCCGCCGTCGCCGACCTGCGCGGCACCGACCGAGCCGCCTGGCGGAGACTCGCCGACAGCGGCCCCTACACCTCCGTGACCGCCGCCGAGGACCGGTTCCTCGCCGCCGCCCCCGGCTCCCGCGCCGTCGAGACGACCCCGGAGCCCGCCTGGCAGGCGGCACACGCGCGTGTACAGGACGGCATGCGGACCATCCAGCAGAACGCCGGAGGCGGCGTCGCCGACCGCGCCGACCCGTTCACCCGGGGCCTGCTCACCCCGGCCGGTGCCGCGGTCCTCCTCGGCCTCGTCGCCGTCGCCGCGTCGCTCGTCATCTCGGTGCGCATCGGCCGCGGTCTCGTCGTCGAGCTGGTGAGCCTGCGCAACAGCGCCCTCGAGATCGCCCGCCGCAAACTCCCCGACGCCATGGAGCGGCTGCGCGCCGGGGACGAGATCGACATCCGCGCCGAGGCCCCGCCCGGACCGTCCGCCGAGGACGAGACCGGCCAGGTCGCCGAAGCCCTGACCACCGTGCACCGCGCAGCGCTGCTGGCCGCCGTCGAGCGCGCCGAACTGGCCAGCGGAATCTCCGGGGTGTTCGTCAACCTCGCCCGCCGCAGCCAGGTCCTCGTCCACCGCCAGCTGAGCCTCCTCGACAGCATGGAGCGGCGCTCCGACGACCCGAACGAACTGAGCGACCTGTTCCGGCTCGACCACCTCACCACCCGCATGCGGCGCCACGCGGAGAGCCTGATCATCCTCTCCGGAGCGGCACCCGGCCGCGCCTGGCGGATGCCGGTCTCGCTGACCAACGTCGTCCGCGCGGCCGTCTCCGAGGTCGAGGACTACGCGCGCGTGGAGGTACGTCAACTCCCTGACGCCTCCGTCGTCGGCGGCGCCGTCGCCGACCTCACCCACCTCCTCGCCGAGATCATCGAGAACGCCGCCCAGTTCTCACCGCCCCACACGCGTGTGCGTGTCACCGGCGAACCCGTCGGCAACGGCTACGCCGTCGAGGTCGAGGACCGCGGCCTCGGTATGGGCAAGGAGACCCTCACGGAGGCCAACCGCCGCATCGAGCAGTCCGAGGCGCTCGACCTGTTCGACAGCGACCGGCTCGGCCTGTTCGTGGTCAGCAGGCTCGCCGCCCGGCACGACATCAAGGTGCACCTGCGCACCTCGCCCTACGGCGGCACCACCGCGGTCGTCCTGCTGCCCACGGCGCTGCTGCACGTCAAGGCGGCGGAACGTTCCCCCGCCAGGGCCGCCGACCGCGAACGCGCCCCGGAACGCGAGTACGCGCGCGTGCCCGCCGCCGAACGGGACCAGGAGTCCGTGCCCGCCCCCGCCGAGCGGCCCGCACTCGTGGCACCCCGGGCCACCGCGGCCGACCGCGGCTCCACCGACACCCCGCCGCCCGGAGTCACCGCCCTGCGCCTGCACCGCCCGCCCGACGAGCCCGAGGACGCCGACGACCTCCCCCGCCGGGTACGGCAGGCGAACCTCGCTCCCCAACTGCGCGAACGGCGCTCCGAGGAGCAGGCCCCGGCACCCGCGCCCCGGGACGACGACGGCCGTACACCCGAGGTCGTACGGGACCGGATGGCGGCCTACCGAGACGGCTGGGCGCGCGGGGGCGGCAGGCAACCCGGCCGCGGAGCCACCCCAGATTCCCCAGCGGGCAGCGAAAGCAGCAAAGGAGACCGCGGATGATCCAGGACCCGAGCATGAGGGCTGCCCAGCGGTCCGGTGAACTCGACTGGCTGTTGGACGACCTGGTGCTGCGCGTGAGCGAGGTACGGCACGCGGTCGTGCTCTCCAACGACGGCCTCGCCGTGGGCGCCTCGACGGACCTGCGCCGCGAGGACGCCGAACACCTCGCCGCCGTCTCCTCCGGCTTCCACAGCCTCGCCAAGGGCGCGGGCCGGCACTTCGGGGCCGGGGGAGTGCGCCAGACCATGGTCGAGATGGACGACGGCTTCCTGTTCGTCGCCGCCGCGGGCGACGGCTCCTGCCTGGCCGTCCTCACCGCCGTGACCGCCGACATAGGCCTGGTCGCCTACGAGATGGCACGACTGGTCAAGCGGGTCGGCGAGCACCTCTACACGCCGCCGCGCGTCGGCGCGCGGCCGCCCGCCGCCGGATGAGACGGAAGGGCGGCCGGTACGCATGACCGAGGACATGGCGGGCGACGGCCCGCACGAGCAGGGCAGCCAGTGGTACGACGGCGAGGCGGGCCCCCTCGTCCGCCCCTACGCCATGACGGGCGGACGCACCAGACCCGGCCCCACCGGGGTGCGCTTCGACCTGATCGCCCTGGTCACCCTGGACACGGGCGCGCCCGGCGTCGACGACGACACCGCGCTCGGGCCGGAACACCGGTCCCTGATCGACCTGTGCCGCGTCGAGACACAGTCGGTCGCGGAACTCGCCGCGGGCGCCGACCTGCCCGTCGGCGTGGTCAGGGTGCTCCTGGGGGACCTCATGGAACTCGGCTGTGTCACCGTCAGCCGCCCGGTGCCGCCCGCGCAGCTTCCCGACGAACGGATTCTGCGCGAGGTGATCGAAGGGCTCCGGGCGCTGTAGATGAACGGTCAGAACCGGGCAATAAGCGGTCGAACCATCCGAAGGCGAGTCCCAGTTGTCATGATGCTGATTTCGCGACCCCCTGCCGACGTCGCCGCCCGTTGCCGGCCCTCCCGAGAGAAGTGATCGATGGTCTCCGAGAACTCCGACGCCCAGGACGGCGACACCACCGCCCTCGCGCTGAAGATACTGGTCGCCGGCGGATTCGGCGTGGGCAAGACCACCCTGGTGGGCGCGGTCAGCGAGATCAGGCCGCTGCGCACCGAGGAACTGCTCAGCGAGGCGGGCCAGTTGGTGGACGACACCGACGGTGTGGACCAGAAGGTCACCACCACGGTCGCCATGGACTTCGGGCGCATCACCATCCGCTCCGGCCTGTCCCTGTACCTCTTCGGCACCCCGGGCCAGGACCGGTTCTGGTTCCTGTGGGACGAGCTGTCGCAAGGGGCCCTCGGCGCCGTCGTCCTCGCCGACACCCGGCGCCTGGAGGACTGCTTCCCTGCCGTCGACTACTTCGAGCACCGGCACATCCCGTTCGTCGTCGCCGTCAACTGCTTCTCGGGCGCCCGGGCCTACGGCGCCCACGACGTCTCGCGCGCCCTCGACCTGGACCAGGGCACACCCGTGGTGCTGTGCGACGCACGGGACCGCGACTCGGGGAAGGAGGTGCTGATCCGGTTGGTGGAGTACGCCGGGCGGATGCACACCGCCCGGCTGCTCGACTCGGTGGGCTGACCGGGGGCGGGTACTCACCCGGCTCCCCGTTGCAGGCCCGGCAGCACCATGCAGTCGAAGAGCGGCCGGTCGTCGTCCACGCACAGGGCGACACGCGCGTCCCGCACCGGATTGCCCCCTTTGACGGTCGCCTTCCCGCTGTTGAACACCACGTCGTCGCCGTCCAGCACGGACCACACGGGTGCCACACGAGGCCTCCCGTCGGCCCGGACGGTCGACAACTTGCCAGAGCGGGTGCCGCGAGAGACGAACTCCCGCCATTCCTCGTCGGTCATCTTCTGAGCCATGTTCCTGTCCTCCTTGCCCAGGGAACGGTCGTGGGGAAGGCTTTACGGGGAGTTCCTCCGGGCAGGGGGAGACGTCACACGGGGAGACGGGGCACATGTCGCAGAAGCAGGGGCTCGGCTGGCTGCTGGACGACCTGACCGAACGTGTCGACCATGTGCACCACGCGCTGGTGCTGTCCAACGACGGTCTGGTGACCGGGGCCAGCACCGGACTGCGCCGCGAGGACGCCGAACACCTCGCCGCCGTCTCGTCCGGTCTGCACAGCCTGGCCAAGGGCTCGGGACGCCACTTCGGCGCGGGCGGCGTACGGCAGACGATGATCGAGTTCGACGACGCGGTGCTGTTCGTCACCGCGGCGGGCACCGGCAGCTGTCTGTGCGTGCTCAGCGGCTCCGACGCGGACATCGGCCAGATCGCCTACGAGATGACGCTGCTCGTCAACCGCGTCGGCGAACACCTCGACGTGGACGCCCGCCAACCTGAGCGAAGCTCGGCGTCAGACCTCTGACCTGCACGTTCTTCGATCCCCGTGGAGTTATCCACAGGCCCGCCACGTGGCTCGCCGATCCGGCTACGGTTTCTGTCACGGCGAACGCACACAGCGTGAGCGAAGACTCCACGGGGGAGCGGGCATGTCGAGCAGCACCATCGTCCAACACCGGCAGCATTCCTTTTCGTTCAGCCGCGCGGCGCGCGAACTGGGGCTCAAGCGAAGCGAGTTCGAGCTCGCCGTGAACCTCGGCCAGATCCGGACCGTCCCCGACGAAGGTGGCGGTGGGAGGCGCGTGCCCCGCCCCGAGATCGACCGGCTGCGGGAGACGGAGGGCTTTCCCGAGATGCTTCAGCGCCGCGTGCGGGTCGTGGGCACCAGCGAGGGCGCGGGCGTCATGGACATCCCCGCCGGCAGGTTCACGCGCCTCGCCCGCCTGGGCCTGATCAGCCCGGTGCGCTTCTACCTCAACCGCTACCGGGCCGTGGTCTGGCTGTATCTGGCCGAGGAACTCGAGCAGTTCGCCGTGGACGAGGCGAACGCCTCGCTGCTGACCGGACGCCGGATGCCCGCGAAACTGCGCGACACGCTGGACGAGGGCACCGACCTGCGGGCCCGCAACTGGCGCTCACGGCACCGCGGATTCCTGCTGCGCCTCGCCGACGACCCGTGGGAGAGCGCCGGGGCCCTCGCCGCCTTCCTCGACCCCACCCAGATCGCGGAGATCGTCCCGGACCCCTATGAACGGTCCCACCTGGGCCGCTTCCGGCCGGGGCCGCCCATCCAGGGAGCGCCGGGCACACCGGCCGCCCACCTCGTCGAGAGGATCATGACGGCGGAGTCCCCGGACGAGATCCACTGGCTGCGGACCGAGCTGACCCGTGCCATGGCGGACGCCCGAATGCTCCGGTCCGCGCCTCGCCCCGCGGCCCGGCAGACACTGCCGCCGCCTGCCTGGGATCAGACCGGTGCCTGGGATCAGACCGGGCCGACGCCGATCGTGCCGACGTCGCCCGAGCCAACCCCGGCCGAGCAGGCGCCGCAGCAATCGTCCCGTGGCCTGCTGGGCTGGCTCCGCCGCAGAAGCGCCTGACTACAGCGCCCGGAACAACCCCTCCTGCACGACCGAGACCAGCAGACGACCCTCCAGGTCGTAGATGCGGCCGCGGGCGAGCCCACGGCCGCCCGTCGCGATCGGGGACTCCTGGTCGTACAGGAACCACTCGTCCGCGCGGAACGGCCGGTGGAACCACATGGCGTGGTCCAGCGACGCGATGTCGAAGGTCCGCGGACCCCACAGGGGCTGGACCGGGAGGCGGACGGCGTCCAGGAGGGTCATGTCGCTGGCGTAGGTCAGCGCGCAGGTGTGCACGACCGGGTCGTCGCCGAGCGGCCCGACCGCGCGCATCCACACCGCGCTGCGCGGCTCGGCGTCCTTGACCTCCTCGGCGCTCCAGCGCAGCCGGTCGACATATCGGATGTCGAAGGGCTGGCGGCGCGCCATCCGCTCCAACTGCTCGGGCAGCTCGCCCAGATGCTCCCGGATCTCGTCGCCGACCCTCGGCAGCGACTCCGGGTCCGGGACCTTGCGGGCGGGCGGCAGCTGGTGTTCGAAGGGACCTTCCTCAGGCTTGTGAAAGGAGGCGGTGAGATTGAAGATCGTGCGGCCCTGCTGCACGGCGGTGACCCGGCGGGTGGTGAACGACCGCCCGTCCCGGACCCGCTCGACCTGGTACACGATCGGCACCCCCGGCCGGCCCGGGCGCAGGAAGTACGCGTGCAGCGAGTGCACGGGGCGGTCGCCCTCCGTGGTGCGGGCGGCGGCGACCAGCGCCTGGCCCGCCACCTGGCCGCCGAAGACCCGCTGGAGGGATTCGTTCGGGCTGCGGCCACGGAAGATGTTGACCTCGATCTGCTCCAGGTCGAGCAGGTCGACGAGGCTCTCGGCCGGGTTCGTCATGGGTGGGATTCTCCTTGGCTCACGACTGACCTGTGGCTCACAGCTGGCCGACGTCGGTGACCCGGACGACCGCGCGGCCCTCCGCGTCGGAGGCGGCGAGGTCGATCTCCGCGCTGATGCCCCAGTCGTGGTCGCCGTTCGGGTCGGCGAAGGTCTGCCGGACGCGCCACAGCTTGTTCTGCGGCTCCTCCTCGATCCGCAGCAACTTCGGGCCGCGGGCGTCGGGCCCGGTGCCGAGGTCGTCGTACTCGTCCCAGTACTTGTCCATCGCCTCGCCCCACGCCTCGGCGTCCCAGCCGGCGTCCGCGTCCATCTCGCCCAGCTCCTCGACCTGGTCCAGGGCGGCGAGTTCGACACGGCGGAACAGGGCGTTGCGGACCAGGACGCGGAAGGCGCGGGCGTTGGTGGTGACCGGCTTGACCTCGTCGGCCCGCTCCCGGGCCTCCTCGGCGGTCATCTCCTCCGGGTTGGCGAGCTGCTCCCACTCGTCCAGCAGACTGGAGTCGACCTGACGGACCGTCTCCCCGAGCCACTCGATGAGGTCCTGGAGATCCTCGGACTTCAGGTCGTCAGGGATGTTGTGGTCGAGCGCCTTGTAGGCACTGGCGAGGTAGCGCAGGACAATGCCCTCGGTGCGGGCAAGCTCGTAGAAGGACACCAACTCCGTGAAGGACATGGCCCGTTCGTACATGTCACGGATGACGGACTTCGGGGAGAGCGGATGGTCGCCGACCCACGGGTGACTCTTGCGGTACGTGTTGTACGCGTGGAAGAGCAGCTCCTCCAGGGGCTTCGGGTACGAGACGTCCTGGAGCCGCTCCATGCGCTCCTCGTACTCCACGCCGTCCGCCTTCATCGCGGCCACGGCCTCGCCCTTCGCCTTGTTCAGCTGGGCGACGAGGATCTGGCGGGGATCGTCCAGAGTGGACTCGACGACGGACACCATGTCCAGGGCGTAGGACGGCGATTCGGGGTCGAGCAGCTCGAACGCGGCGAGCGCGAACGTGGACAGCGGCTGGTTGAGCGCGAAGTCCTGCTGGAGGTCCACGGTGAGACGGACGATCCGGCCGTTGGCGTCGGGCTCGTCGAGCTTCTCGACGATGCCGCCGTCCAGCAGCGAGCGGTAGATGGCGATGGCCCGCCGGATGTGCCGCAACTGCTGCTTGCGCGGCTCGTGGTTGTCCTCCAGGAGGTGCCGCATCGCCTCGAAGGCGTTGCCCGGACGCGCGATCACCGACAGCAGCATGGTGTGGGTCACCCGGAAGCGGGAGGTCAGCGGCTCCGGTTCGGAGGCGATGAGCTTCTCGAAGGTGGTCTCCGACCAGGCGACGAATCCCTCGGGTGCCTTCTTGCGGACCACCTTGCGGCGCTTCTTCGGATCGTCGCCCGCCTTGGCGAGCGCCTTCTCGTTCTCGATGACGTGCTCGGGGGCCTGCGCGACGACGAAGCCCGCCGTGTCGAAGCCCGCCCGTCCGGCCCGCCCCGCGATCTGGTGGAACTCTCGGGCCCGCAGGGTGCGGACGCGGTTGCCGTCGTACTTGGTGAGCGCGGTGAACAGCACTGTGCGGATCGGTACGTTGACGCCGACGCCGAGGGTGTCCGTGCCGCAGATGACCTTCAGCAGACCGGCCTGCGCGAGCTTCTCCACCAGCCGCCGGTACTTGGGCAGCATGCCGGCGTGGTGGACCCCGATGCCGTGGCGGACGTAACGGGAGAGGTTGCGGCCGAACTTGGTGGTGAAGCGGAAGTTGCCGATCAGCTCGGCGATCTGGTCCTTCTCCTCGCGCGAGCACATGTTGATGCTCATCAGCGCCTGCGCCCGCTCCACGGCCTGCGCCTGCGTGAAGTGCACGATGTAGACGGGCGCCTGCTTCGTCTCCAGGAGTTCCGTCAGGGTCTCGGTGAGCGGGGTCAGCTTGTACTCGTAGGAGAGCGGCACGGGGCGGGTCGCCGAGCGGACCACCGACGTCGGCCTGCCGGTGCGCCGGGTCAGGTCCTTCTCGAACATCGAGACGTCGCCGAGCGTGGCCGACATCAGCACGAACTGCGCCTGCGGCAGCTCCAGGATGGGGATCTGCCAGGCCCAGCCGCGGTCCGCCTCGGCGTAGAAGTGGAACTCGTCCATGACGACCTGGCCGACGTCGGCCTGCTTGCCGTCGCGCAGCGCGATCGACGCGAGCACCTCGGCGGTGCAGCAGATGACGGGAGCGTCGGAGTTGACCGAGGCGTCGCCGGTCAGCATGCCGACGTTCTCGGTGCCGAACATCTTGCACAGCTCGAAGAACTTCTCCGAGACGAGCGCCTTGATCGGAGCCGTGTAGAAGGTGACCTCGTCCCGGGCGAGCGCCGCGAAGTGCGCGCCCGCCGCGATCATGCTCTTGCCGGACCCGGTGGGCGTCGACACGATCACGTTCGCGCCGGAGACCACCTCGATCAGCGCCTCCTCCTGATGGGGGTAGAGCGTGAGACCGCGCTCCTCGGCCCACGACTCGAAGGCTTCGTAGAGGGCGTCGGGGTCGGCGGTCGGCGGCAGCTGATCGATGAGGGTCACCCACCCATCTTGCCTGCCCGGACGCCTGAGAGGGGAATCGGATGCGAGCCCGAAGATCACGAGCAGTACGCTGTGTCGCCGACGGAGCGTCAGCGCGGCCGGTCAACTGGACAGTGGCACACGAGGAATGGGGCGGGCAACGCCGATGATGGGACCAGCACACTCTCTGTCGGGCGCCGCAGCCTGGCTCGGCGTCGGAGCGGCGGCCGCCGCCGCGGGGCACACCATGCCGTGGCCCGTACTGCTGGCAGGAGCCCTGATCTGCGCGGGCGCCGCGCTCGCTCCCGACCTGGACCACAAGGCGGCGACGATCTCGCGGGCCTTCGGGCCGGTCTCACGGGGCCTGTGCGAGATCGTCGACAAACTCTCGTACGCCGTCTACAAGGCCACCAGGAAGCAGGGCGACCCGCGCCGCTCTGGTGGGCACCGGACGCTCACGCACACCTGGCTGTGGGCCGCGCTGATCGGCGCGGGCTGCTCGGTGGCGGCGATCACCGGTGGCCGGTGGGCGGTGCTGGGGATCCTGTTCGTGCACATGGTGCTGGCCATCGAGGGTCTGCTGTGGCGGGCGACCCGCGGCTCCAGCGCCGACGTCCTGGTCTGGCTGCTGGCCGCGACCAGCGCGTGGATCATCGCGGGTGTCCTGGACAAGCCGGGCAACGGCTCGGACTGGCTGTTCACCCAGCCGGGCCAGGAGTACCTGTGGTTGGGGCTGCCGGTCGTGCTGGGCGCGCTCGTGCACGACATCGGGGACGCGCTGACGGTCTCCGGCTGCCCGATCCTGTGGCCCATCCCGGTGGGCCGCAAGCGCTGGTACCCGATCGGCCCGCCGAAGGCCATGCGGTTCCGCGCGGGCAGTTGGGTCGAGCTGAAGGTGCTGATGCCGGCGTTCATGCTGCTCGGCGGGGTGGGCTGCGCGGCGGCGCTCAACTTCATCTGAGTCCGGGGCGCGGGAGCGCCGGGGCGGCTTCGGCCGGGCGGTCAGCCGTCCTGGCCGGTGCCGCCCCCGTACCGCCGCTCGAACTGCGCGATACGGCCCTCGGAGTCCACCGTCCGCGCCTTGCCGGTGTAGAAGGGGTGGCTCTCGGAGGAGATCTCCACGTCCACCACGGGGTACGTCTCGCCGTCGTCCCACTCGATGGTCTGGTCGCTGTTCGCGGTGGACCGGGTCAGGAACGCGTAGCCGGCGGCGCGGTCCCGGAAGACGACCGGGCGGTAGTCGGGGTGCTTGTCCTGCTGCATGGATGCTCCTCGGACTGGACGGCGTACGGAACGGCGGGCGGGACGGCAGGTTGGGCGGCACGTGGGGTGGTTCCCGGGCGGTCAGCCCGACAGGGACTCCTCGTCGACGATGTGCATCGCGGCCTCCTCGGCGGACGCCGCGGCACCGTCGATGCCCACGTCCGTGGCGATCAGCGCGCTCTCCTCGTCCTCGTGGGCTCCCTCGTCGGGGGCGACGAGCCGACCGGAGCGCAGGGCGCCGACCTCGTTGTCCAGGAGTTCGCCGTCGGTGCCGTCGCAGTCGCCGAGGCCGTCGCCGTCGGATGCGGCGAGGTCGGGCGTCTCCTCGGCGAGCCGCTGGTCCAGCGTCTCGCCCTGCCGGCGCTCCGCCGCCGTCACACCGGTGTGCTCCACCGCCCAGGGCCGCTCCGGTGGGGACCAGCCGCGGTCGAGGGGGTCACCGACTCCGTCGTCCTCCAGGGTGTCCTCCGCGTCGAGCAGACCCGCGTCGTCCTGGATCTCGGATCCGTCGGGCTGGTAGACGTCGTCTCCCCATCCGTCGGAGCTGTCCACGGGTACCTCCAGGTGAAGGGGACGGGCCCGTGCCACGCGGCCCGGGGCGGGTCACGGAGTCACGGGGCACTTGCCGCGCCCACCGACGGACCGTTCCGTCCGCGGGCGCTCCCAGAGCCGGTGCTGCTGTCCAGCCTTCCACCCCTCTTCGGGACGGCGCAACGCCAAGGGGTCGCTGCGCAGGCTGAGGCGGGATGCGGAGGTGCCGGGGACGGGGCTGGGACCCTGGCTGAGGCCGAGCCTGTCGTCGGGCAGGGCGGCGCCGGGTGCGTGCGGGGGCGTTGGGCTGGTCGGGGTTCGGGTGCCCCTGGTTTCCCTTTGGCCTCGACCAACGAATCCCCCAAACCGGCCCCCCACCCCACCCCGCCCCACGTCACCTCACCCGTGCCAAGACCTCCACAACGCCGCATACGCTCCCTCCGCCGCGACCAGCTCCTCATGGCTGCCCAGCTCGCTGATCCGCCCGTTCTCGACGACCGCGATGACGTCCGCGTCGTGGGCGGTGTGGAGGCGGTGGGCGATGGCGACCACGGTGCGGCCGTCGAGGACGCGGGCCAGGGAGCGTTCCAGGTGACGGGCCGCCCGGGGGTCGAGCAGGGACGTCGCCTCGTCCAGGACCAGCGTGTGCGGGTCGGCCAGTACCAGTCGGGCCAGCGCGACCTGCTGGGCCTGGGCCGGGGTGACGGTCAGGCCGCCCGAGCCGACCTCGGAGTCGAGGCCGTCGTCGAGCGCCCGTGCCCACCCGTCCGCGTCGACCGCCCCCAGCGCCGCCCAGAGCTCGGCGTCCGTCGCGTCCGTGCGGGCGAGCAGGAGGTTGTCACGCAGGGAGCCCACGAAGACGTGGTGCTCCTGGTTGACGAGGGCCACGTGCTCACGGACCCGTTCGGCGGGCATCCGGGACAGCTCGGCGCCGCCCAGGGTGACCCGGCCGTCGCGGGGCGCGTAGATCCCGGCAAGGAGGCGGCCCAGCGTGGACTTGCCGGCCCCCGAGGGACCGACGAGCGCCAGCCTGGTGCCGGGCGCGACCTCCAGGGACACCTTGCGCAGGACGTCCACGCCCTCCAGGTACCCGAAGTGCACCCGGTCCGCGTGCACGTCCCGCCCGTCGGGAGCGAGCCCCGTGTCCCCGGCGACCGGTTCGACCTCCCGTACGCCCACCAGCCGGGCCAGCGACACCTGGGCCACCTGGAGCTCGTCGTACCAGCGCAGGATCAGCCCGACCGGGTCGATCAGCATCTGCGCGATGAGTGCGCCGGTCGTCAGCTGGCCGACCCCGATCCAGCCCTGGAGCACGAACACCCCGCCGACCATCAGCACCGACGAAAGGATCATCACGTGGCTGACGTTGATGCAGGGGAAGAGCACCGACCGCAGCCACAACGTGTACCGCTCCCACGCGGTCCACTCCTTGATCCGCCGTTCGGACAGCTCGATGCGGCGCGCGCCGAGCCGGTGCGCTTCGACGGTGCGTCCGGCGTCCACGGTCTCCGCGAGCGCGGCGGCCACGGCGGCGTACCCGGCGGCCTCCGAGCGGTAGGCGGAGGGCGCCCGCTTGAAGTACCAGCGGCAGCCGATCACCAGGACCGGCAGGGCGAGCAGGACGGCGGCGGCCAGCGGCGGTGCCGTGATCACGAGCCCGCCGAGCAGCAGGGCCGCCCACACCACGCCGATCGCTAGCTGGGGCACGGCCTCGCGCATGGCGTTGCCGAGCCGGTCGATGTCCGTCGTGATCCGGGACAGCAGGTCGCCGGTCCCGGCTCGCTCCAGTACGCCCGGGGGCAGGCCGACCGACCGGATGAGGAAGTCCTCGCGCAGGTCGGCCAGCATCCGCTCGCCGAGCATCGCGCCGCGCAGCCGCACCTGCCGTACGAACACGGCCTGTACGGCCAGCGCGACCACGAACAGCCCGGCTGTCAGCTCCAGATGGAGTTCGCGGGCCCCGTCCGACACCCGCTCGACGAGGTCGCCGAGGAGCCAGGGCCCGACCATGGAGGCCACGACCGAGACCGTGTTGACGGTGACGAGCAGCACGAAGGCACGGCGGTGCCGGTGGAACAGTTCGGCCACGTAGGCGCGTACGGTCGCGGTGGCTCCGACGGGCAGGGTGTTCGCCGTCGTCGGTGCCGCCGGGTCGTACGCCGGTGGCGCCACGCCGATCATGCGGTCTCCTCGATCTCTTCCAGTTCGTGCAGGACGTCGTGCGCACCGTGTACGCCGTGCTTGTCCGGTGCGGAGTTCAGCGCGGTCTCCTCGTCCGTCTCGCGGGTCACCACCGCCCGGTACCGCGGTTCCTTGTGCACCAGTTCACGGTGCACGCCGACCGCCGCGACCTCGCCCTCGTGGACGAGCACGACCCGGTCGGCGCGGTCCAGGAGCAGCGGCGAGGAGGTGAACACCACGGTGGTGCGTCCGGTGCGCAGTTCCCGTACGCCCTCCGCGATCCGTGCCTCGGTGTGCGAGTCGACGGCGGAGGTCGGTTCGTCGAGGACGAGGACCTCCGGGTCGGTCAGCAGTGACCGGGCCAGCGCGAGCCGCTGGCGCTGGCCGCCCGAGAGGGACCGGCCGCGCTCGGTGACGCGCGCGTCCAACGGGTCCTCGGTGTCCAGGGACCCCTGGACCAGCGCGGCCAGCACGTCCTCGCACTGCGCGGCGGCCAGCGCCTCCGCGGCGTCGACATCACCCGAGGCGGGCACGTCGAGCAGGTCGCGCAGGGTCCCGGAGAGCAGGACCGGGTCCTTGTCCTGGACCAGGACCGCGGTGCGCGCCGAGTCGAGCGGCAACTCGTCCAGCGCCACCCCGCCCAGCAGCACGGAAGTACCCTCCTGCGAGGGGTGCCCGCCGAGCCGCTCGGCCAGTTCCCCCGCCGTGTCCGGGTCGCCGCACACCACTGCGGTGAGCCGTCCTGAAGGGGCGAGCAGACCGGTCGCCGGGTCGTACAGATCCCCGGACGGCAGCCCGTCCGCGCCTTGAATCGCCGCAGCGGACCGGCGTACGCCACCGTCCATGTCACCCGTCGTTCCCTGGGCGCCCTCGGCGGAGACCGCGCGCTCCAGCGACAGCACCCGGGCGGCCCGTTGGGCGGACGGCCGGGAGAAGGAGTACGCCATGGCGATCTCCTCGAAGTGCCGCAGCGGATAGGTGAGGATCATGACCGAGCTGTAGACGGCGACCAGTTCGCCGATCTCCACGCGGCCCTGCCGGGCCAGGTGGACGCCGTACCAGACGACCGCGATCAGCAGCAGACCGGGCAGCAGCACCTGGATCGCGGAGATCAGGGACCACATTCGGGCGCTGCGCACGGCAGCGTGGCGGACCTCCTGGGAGGCGCGGCGGTAGCGGTCGAGGAACAGCTCCTCGCCGCCGATGCCGCGCAGGACACGCAGGCCGGCGACCGTGTCGGAGGCCAGCTCGGTGGCGCGGCCCGCCTTCTCCCGCTGGAAGTCGGCGCGCCGGGTCGCGCGGGGCAGCAGCGGCAGCACCGCGAGCGCCATGACCGGCAGTCCCACGGCGACCACCGTGCCGAGCGCCGGCTGGTAGACGACGAGCCCGGCGCAGACCACGACGACGGTGACCGCCGCCGCCGTGAATCGCGACCAGGCCTCCACGAACCAGCCGATCTTCTCGACGTCACCGGTGGACACGGCCACGACCTCGCCGGCCGCGACCCGCCGGGTCAGGGCCGAACCCAGGTTCGCGGCCTTGTGGGCGAGGAGCTGCTGGACGCGCGCGGCGGCCGTGATCCAGTTGGTGACGGCGGTGCGGTGCAGGAAGGTGTCGCCGAGCGCGTTGCCCAGACAGCACAGCGCCAGCAGTCCGCCCGCGAGGGCGAGTCGGCGGCCGGAGTGGTCGACGACCGCCTGGACGGCCACGCCGACGCAGAAGGGCAGCGCCGAGACGGACAGGAAGTGCAGGAGTCCCCAGGCCAGTGACTTGAGCTGTCCGCCCAGCTGATTCCTGAAGAGCCACCACAGGAACCGGGGACCCGAGCGTGCGTCCGGCACTCCCGGGTCGGTGTACGGAAGGTCTTGAATCTGCATGACGTGTGACGTCCCAGTAGCTCGTGTCAGGGGGGTGGGGGAGAGCCGCACCCGGCGGCTGCAAACCGTGAAAGGTTCGCGTCAGAGCGTGGTCGGAGGCAACAGGTTTTCCGCCGCGGGGTACAGAACCGGCTGCCCTCGCGGAGTCGGCCTTCCGCGAGACGCGGTGCGACGATGGACCGATGCGATGCGGAGGCACACGGCGTACGGCGGTGACGACGACCGTTCTGGCAGCGCTGCTGATCCTCCTGGGCGCGTGCGGTGGTCCAGGCCGGGCGGACACCGGCGGAGCACAGTCCGGCGAGGCAGACACCAGAGCCGCCGACAAGCCAGCCGACCAGTCCGCGGACGACCCCGCCGCCGAGCCCAGCCGCATCCCTGCTGCCGACCCCAGCCGCATCCCCGACATCGGCCCCCGCCTCCAGCGCCGTATCCCCGCCGACTCCCGTCAGGTCGTCGTGGTCTACGGCGACGGCAAGGACTCCGCGGACGCCACCGTCGTGCTCTACACGAGGCGCGGCTCCGGCTGGGACCGTGTCCGCGGCTGGCCCGCGCACAACGGCAAGAAGGGCTGGACCACCGACCACCACGAGGGCGACAAGCGCAGCCCCGTGGGCGTGTTCACGCTCAGCGACGCGGGCGGGGTGCTCCCGGACCCCGGCTCGGGGCTGCCGTACACGAGGTCGGAGGGCATCGCGGCCCCGCGCTGGTGGCCGAAGTCCTACTGGCACGACTTCGACTACGTCATCGCCATCGACTACAACCGGGTCAGGGGCACCGCCCCGAACGACCAGACGCGGCCCGGGGGTTACGAGAAGGGCGGCGGCATCTGGCTGCACATGGACCACGGCAGCGGTACGTCGGCCTGCGTGAGCGTGTCCAGGCCGGCGATGCGACATCTGCTGCGCACGCTCGATCCGGACCGGCATCCCGTGGTGGTGATGGGGGACAGGGCGGACCTGAAGGGCTAAGGCGGCTGCCGGAGGCGTCATTGCGGGGGATGCCCGACTCGCCGTAGAACACCGCCATGAAGAGACGGATCGTCATGTCCATGCTCGCAGGGGCGACCCTCCTGGCGGGCACACTGCTCGGGTCGACGCCCGCCCAGTCCGCCGAGTCCCGTCCGACCGGGGCGCAATCACCCACGGTCCCCGCGGAGTCCCGTCCGACCGGGGTGCAATCACCCACGGTCCCCGCGGAGTCCCGTCCGGCCGGGGTCCAATCACGCACCGTCCCAGTCGAGTCCCGTCCGACCGGAGCCCAATCACCCACCGCCCCCGCCGAGTTCGGCACCGACTGGCACGACCCCATCACCGCCGCCCCGCCCGTCACCCGCCCCTCCGGCAAGTCCTGCCAAGTCACCGTCGCCGAGGCGCAGTTCCGTGACTTCACCCCGTACACCGGCACCTACACACCGCCCAAGGGCTGCGGCGACCGCTGGAGCAAGGTCGTGCTGCGCCTCGAAGGGAGCGTCAAGGGAAGGCAGTTCGACCGGCTCGGCTATCTGCACATCGGCGGGGTCGAGGTGCTGCGCACGTCCACTCCGCAGCCCTCGCCCGACGGGATCGAGTGGTCCGTGGAGAAGGACGTCACGCGCTACAGCGACACACTCCGCGGCACCCACGACGTCGAGATGCTCATCGGGAACGTCGTCGACGACACGTACACCGGGATCATCGACGTGAAGGTCACGCTCACCTTCTACCAGGGGCGCGAGGTCACCGGGACGCCGGACCGGGTACTGACGCTCGACCAGGACACCCTCACCACCCCGCGCAACAGCGAGCGCATCGTCGCCGAGGTGTACGCCACCGGCTCCGGCGGCGGCTGCGAGGAGTACTGGTATCTCTCCGTCCCGTCGAGCGCGCCGTACTCCTGCCAGGCCGGTGACGGCCCCTACCGAGAGGTGCAGATCAAGGTCGACGGCCAACTCGCGGGCATCGCCGCCCCGTTTCCGACCGTGTGGACCGGCGGCTGGTCGAATCCCTTTCTCTGGTACGTCGTTCCGGGTCCCCGCGCCTTCGACGTCAAGCCGATCGAGTACGACCTGACGCCCTTCGCCGGGATCCTCAACGACGGGCGCCCGCACCGCGTCGAGGTCGGCGTCGTCGGTGTCCCCGAGGGGCAGTCGGGTTGGAGCACCCCCGTCAACATCCTGGTCTGGCAGGACGCCAAGAGCAGACAGGTCACCGGCAGGCTCACCGAGCACCGGAGCGGTGACCTTGCCAACTCCTCGACGTACACGCCCGGTTCGGAGCACCGCGTCGACACCCGGGGCGGCCACCGGCTCACCGTCGCCGGATACGTCGACACCTCGCACGGCCGGATCACGACCACCGTCCGCCGTTCGCTGGCGAACACCTCCACGCACCGCTGGGCCGACGGCGAGAACCCCGACGCGCTCAAGGCTGCCTGGACGGACGACGAGTCGGTGACCGTAGACGGCCGCGGCCCGGCCCGGACCACCCGCACCCACCGGACGTACACGATGGACGGCATCACCACCATCGGCACGGGCGACCGGCTGCGCACCGTACTGACCCTCGGTGACCGTGCCGACGTCACGGAGACCCGGGCGGGCCGGCGCACGGCGTGGTCCCGGCTCGACGACACCTACGCGGGCGACGCCACGTACACGATCAACGTCCCGCGCGACCAGCGGCACGCGGTCGGCACGACGAGCGAGCGCTACCGGATCCGCGGTTCGGCCGGGTGCTACGACCGCTCCCTCAGCACCGTCCAGGGGGTGCTGACCAGGGAACGCGACGGCTGCTGAACCGAGTTGTGTGCGACGCGTCACACAGGGCCGGATTTACCTGGCTGAAACGCGGCGGTCTCGTGCGGGATCAACGACACCCGCAAAGTGATCGCCACGGAAGCCGCTTTCCGTATCGCAGAAGTCCTGTCCAGGCCTCTGCGGCTCCCCGTCCCCCAAGGAGTGCCCGTGCCGCCGTCCGTCCCGTCCCTGCCGCGACGCGTCGCACACACACTGCGTACCTCACTCTTCGCGCAGGTCGCCTGCGCGCTCGTGCTCGGCGTCCTCGTCGGGAAGATGTGGCCCGGCTTCGCCTCGGACCTCCAGCCGCTCGGCGACGGCTTCACCCGGCTCATCAAGACGATCATCTCGCCGCTCGTGTTCTGCGTGGTCGTCGTCGGCATCGCGAAGGCCGGTGACCTCAAGGCGTTCGGCCGTATCGGGCTCAAGGCGCTGATCTGGTTCGAGGTGGCGAGCACGCTCGCGCTGGTCATCGGGCTCCTCGCCGCCAACGTCGTCCAGCCCGGCTCCGGGATGAACGTCGACCCGGCCACGCTCAACAGCGCAGCCGTCGACGCCAAGACGGGCGGCGGCCACCTGCCCTCGACGACCGAGTTCGTCGTCAACGCGCTGCCCACCAGTTTCGTCGGCGCCTTCGCCGAGAACTCCCTGCTCCAAGTCCTCATCCTGGCCTGCCTGGTGGGCGCCGCGCTGCTGCACCTCGGGCACACCAAGGTCCCGCAGGTACTGCCCGCCATCGAACAGGCCCAGGAGATCATCTTCGCCGTCGTCGGCTTCGTGATGCGCCTCGCGCCGATCGCGGTGTTCGGTGCGATGGCCGTCCTGATCGGGCAGTACGGCCTCGGTGTCATCGAGACCTACGCCAAGCTGATCATCCTCTGCTACGTCGCCGCCGCGCTGTTCATCGTGCTGCTCGCGGTCGCACTCAAGGCGGTCACCGGGCTCAGCCTCTGGAAGTTCCTGCGCTACATCCGCGAGGAGATGCTGCTCGCGCTCGGCACCGCGTCCACCGAGTCCGTCATGCCCCGCGTGATGCAGAAGCTGCGCAAGGCCGGCGCCCGCGACGACGCCGTGGGCCTGGTGCTGCCCACCGGCTACTCCTTCAACCTCGACGGCGCCTCGCTCTACCTCTCCATCGGCACGCTGTTCATCGCGCAGGCCGTGGGCGTCGACCTCAGCCTCGGCCAGCAGATCACCGTGATCCTGGTGCTCATGCTGACCAGCAAGGGCATGGCGGGCATCCCCGGTTCGGCCTTCCTCGCCCTCTCCGCCACCGCGTCCTCCCTCGGCGCGATCCCCGCCGGCGCCGTCGCCCTGCTCCTCGGCGTGGACCGCATCATGGACTCGATGCGCGTGGTGACGAACCTGCTCGGCAACTGCGTCGCCGTCTTCGCGGTCTCCCGCTGGGAGGGGGCGCTGGATCTCGACCGGGCGAAGAAGGTGCTGGGCGGCGAGGAAATACCTCAGGCGGACGGCCTGCCTGAGCCGGACGGCCTGTCCGACGCGGACGAAGAACCCGCAACGGCACCGGCCGCCACCAAGGAACCCATCCCCAAGGAACCCATCCCCAAGGTCGGCTGACGCCCCTGCCCAACCAGACCCGCGGCCACCGCTCCCGTCCTACGGAGCGGTGGCCGCACCCCGTTTCAGCACTGTTCGACCAGGGTGTCCAGCAGCGCTCCGAGTGCCTTCCGCTGCTCGGCCGAGAGCGGGGCCAGGATCTCCTCCGCGGCGGCCCGTCGTACGTTCCGCAGCTCCTGGAGGATCTTCACGCCGTCGTCGGTCAGCTCGATGCGGATCACCCGGCGGTTGGTCGGATCCGGTACCCGCCGCACCTTGCCGCTCGCCTCAAGACCGTCGACGAGCGTGGTCACCGCGCGCGGCACCACTTCCAGCCGCTCCGCGAGATCGGCCATCCGCGGCGGCGTCTCCCAGTGCGCGAGCGTCCGCAGCAGCCGGGACTGGGCGGGGGTCACACCCAGTTCGCGCTCATGGAGCTGGCGCTTCTGGATGCGGAACACCCGGCGGGTGAGCCTGAGTAACTGCTCGGCCAGCAGACCGTCGGAATCGGGCGTGGTCATGCGGGAACAATATCAGGACCTAATTCATTGTGAGCATAGGTAACAATGAGCTAGGCTCCGCTGACCCTGAACCTCACACCTTCCGCAGGAGACCATGCCCCGCGATCACATCGACTGGACCCCCACGCCCGGCACCTCGACCGACCAACCCCGTCAGGTGCGCCGTATCCTCCGGCTCTTCAAGCCCTACCGCGCCCGGCTCGCCGTCGTCGGCCTGCTGGTCGGCGCGTCCTCCCTGGTCACCGTCGCCACCCCGTTCCTGCTGAAGGAAACGCTGGACGTGGCCATCCCCCAGGGCCGCACCGGACTGCTCAGCCTGCTCGCGCTGGGCATGATCCTCAGCGCCGTCCTCACCGGCATCTTCGGCGTCCTGCAGACGCTGATCTCCACGACGGTCGGCCAGCGCGTCATGCACGACCTGCGCACCGCGGTCTACGGCCGCCTCCAGCGCATGTCGCTCGCCTTCTTCACCCGCACCCGTACCGGCGAGGTGCAGTCCCGCATAGCCAACGACATCGGCGGCATGCAGGCCACCGTGACCTCGACGGCCACCTCCCTGGTCTCCAACCTGACCAGCGTGATCGCCACGATCGTCGCGATGATCGCCCTCGACTGGCGCCTGACCGTCGTCTCGCTGCTGCTGCTCCCGGTGTTCATCTGGATCAGCCGCCGCGTCGGCAATGAACGCAAGAAGATCACCACTCAGCGCCAGAAGCAGATGGCCGCGATGGCCGCCACCGTCACCGAGTCGCTCTCCGTCAGCGGCATCCTGCTCGGCCGCACCATGGGCCGCTCCGACTCGCTCACCCGGTCCTTCGCCGACGAGTCCGAGAGCCTGGTCGACCTCGAAGTACGGTCGAACATGGCCGGCCGCTGGCGCATGGCCGTCATCGGGATCGTCATGTCCGCGATGCCCGCCGTCATCTACTGGACCGCGGGTCTCGCCCTCCAGACCGGCGGCCCCGACATCTCCATCGGTACGATCGTCGCCTTCGTCTCGCTCCAGCAGGGCCTGTTCCGCCCCGCCGTGAGCCTGCTGGCGACCGGCGTCCAGATCCAGACCTCGCTCGCGCTCTTCCAGCGCATCTTCGAGTACCTCGACCTACCCATCGACATCACCGAGCGCGACAACCCGGTCCACCTCGACCGCGTCAAGGGCGAAGTCCGGCTGGAGGACGTGGAGTTCCGCTACGACGGCCAGGGCGGCCCGATCCTCGACGGCATCGACATCGACGTCCCGGCGGGCAGCAGCCTCGCGCTCGTCGGCTCGACCGGCGCCGGGAAGTCCACGCTCGGCTATCTCGTCCCGCGTCTCTACGACGTGACCGGCGGCCGGGTCACCCTCGACGGGGTCGACGTCCGCGACCTCGACTTCGACACCCTCGCGCGAGGCATCGGGGTCGTCTCGCAGGAGACGTACCTCTTCCACGCCTCGGTCGCCGACAACCTGCGCTTCGCCAAGCCGGACGCGACCGACGCGGAGATCGAGCAGGCGGCACGGGCGGCGCAGATCCACGACCACATCGCCGCGCTGCCCGACGGCTACGACACCGTGGTGGGCGAGCGCGGCCACCGGTTCTCCGGCGGGGAGAAGCAGCGCCTTGCCATCGCGCGGACCATTCTGCGAGACCCGCCCGTCCTCATCCTGGACGAGGCCACCAGCGCCCTGGACACCCGCACCGAACACGCCGTCCAGGAGGCCATCGACGCCCTGTCGGCCAACCGCACCACGCTCACCATCGCGCACCGCCTGTCCACCATCCGGAACGCCGACCAGATCGTGGTCCTCGACTCCGGCCGGGTGGCCGAGCGCGGCACGCACGAGGAACTGCTGGAGCGGGACGGCCGGTACGCGGCGCTCGTACGCCGGGACGCGCGCTTGGAGCCTGAGCGCCGGGACGCGCGGCTGGAGCCGGACCGGCGGGACGCGGCACGGCTGGAGACGACGAGCTGAAGCAGCGAACCGCAGGCCCGACACGCTGAACCGAAACCGAAAAGCTGAAGATATGCCGGGTTTGTGACGATATGCGG
This sequence comes from Streptomyces sp. SID13726, assembly GCF_010548375.1. Taxonomy (GTDB): domain Bacteria; phylum Actinomycetota; class Actinomycetes; order Streptomycetales; family Streptomycetaceae; genus Streptomyces. Next base: position 188,677 of record NZ_JAAGLY010000006.1, on the reverse strand, counting down.
GCTACCGTGCCCGCATGCACATGAACACTCCGCCACGGAGCACGATTCGACTGACGCGCCGGGGCCGACTCGTCCTCATCGCGACCGGGGCCGTCGTGGCCGGTACCGCCGTGGCGGTGCCGCTGCTGAGCCTGGACAGCGAGGGGGAGAAGAAGCCCACCACCCTGATGATCCCGGAGGGCTGGCGGGCCGGGCAGATCTACGACGCCGTCGACAAAGCCCTCGCCCAGCCGCCCGGCACCGCCAGGAAGGCCCTGGGCAAGGCGCATCTCAAGCTGCCGAACGACGCCGAGGGCAACCCGGAGGGCTACCTCTTCCCGGCGACCTATCCGCTGGAGCAGAACGGCAAGAAGACGACGCCCGAGGCGCTGCTGTCGTTCATGGTGAACACCGCGAACAAGAAGTTCAACGGTGCCCCCATGGCGGCCGGCGCCCAGCGCAACGCGATGAACGTCTACCAGGCCGTCACCATCGCGAGCATCGTCCAGGCCGAGGCGGCCACCAGGGCCGACATGGGGAAGGTGGCCCGGGTCATCTTCAACCGCCTGGAGCGCGGGATGCCGTTGCAGATGGACTCCACCATCAACTACGCGCTGAACCGCTCCACGCTGAAGACCACCGACGCCGACACCCGGATCGAGAGCCCCTACAACTCGTACCAGCGCATGGGCCTGCCGCCGACCCCGATCGACAACCCGGGCGAGGACGCGATGCGCGCCGCGATCACCCCGACCGCGGGCGACTGGCTGTACTTCGTGACGGTGAAGCCGGGCGACACCCGCTTCACCAACAACTACGAGGAACACCGGCGCAACGTGGCCGAGTTCAACAAGAACCAGAAGAAGAAGGCCGCGGCCAGCTGAACTTGACGGGACGTCAGACGGCTTCAGGCGGCGACGGGCTCCGCCGCCAGCAGCCGCCTGACGTCCCGTACGGCCGCACGGCCGGCCCGGTTGGCGCCGATCGTGCTCGCCGACGGGCCGTAGCCGACGAGGTGGATCCGCGGGTCGGCGACCGCGCGGGTGCCCTCGACGCGGATGCCGCCACCCGGCTCGCGCAGCTTCAGCGGCGCCAGATGGTCGATGACGGCCCGGAAGCCGGTGGCCCACAGGATGACGTCGGCGTCCACGCGCCGCCCGTCCTCCCACTCCACGCCCTCGGGCGTGATGCGGTCGAACATGGGCCGCCGGTCCAGGACGCCGTCGGCGATCGCCTGCCGGACCGCGTCGTTGAGGGGCAGCCCGGTCACCGACACTACGCTCTTCGGTGGCAGCCCCTGCCGCACCCGCTCCTCGACGAGGGCCACCGCCTCCCGGCCGACGTCCTCGGTGAACGGCCCCTCGCGGAACACGGGTTCGCTCCGGGTCACCCAGGTGGTCGCGGCCGCGTAGGGGGCGAGTTCCATCAGGTGCTGGGTGCCGGACGCGCCCCCGCCCACCACGACGACCCGCAGCCCGGCGAACGCCTCGGGCCCCGGGTACTGAGCGGTGTGCAACTGCCGTCCCCGGAAGGTCTCCTGGCCCGGATAGCGCGGCACGAACGGCCGGTCCCAGGTGCCGGTCGCGTTGATCAGCGCCCGCGTCGACCAGATGCCGTCCGAGGTCTCGACCAACAGCCTCCCGTCGACGCCCTCCCGCACGGCACGGACGTCGACAGGGCGTCGTACCCGAAGGTCGAAGGTCCGCTCGTACGCCGTGAAGTACTCGGCGATCACCTGCGACGACGGCCGCTCCGGATCAGCGCCCTCGAGCTCCATCCCCGGCAGCGCGTGCATCCCGTGGACCTTGCCGTACGTCAGCGACGGCCACCGGTACTGCCAGGCGCCGCCGGGCGCGGGGGAGTGATCGAGGACCACGAAGTCGCGCTCCGGCTCGAAACCGGTGCGGCGCAGGTGATAGGCGCTGGAGAGACCCGCCTGACCAGCGCCTATGACGACTACCTCGACCTCGCGCATGTTGTTCACGCTTCTACTAACCGTGGCGAGGCCGAGGATCTTCCCCGGTCAGTCCTCGGAGGGGCGGGGTGCGGAGGTCGATGCGGGGAGGGTGCCGTTGAACCGTGTGTCCACGAAGTTCCCGAAGTCCACCTTCCGCGGGATCAGCTTCAGCGCGGTGAACGTGTCGGCGATCTCCTGCTCCGAGGCGATGAGCTGCCGGTCCACGGCGACCGCGACCCGGGTGGTGTACGTCCGCTTCACCGCCGCCAGCGCCACGTCCTCGGGCAGCCCCGTCTCCTTCGCCCAGACCTTCGCCCACTCCGGCTCGTGCGAGTAGACCCACTGGTAGGCGCGCCGCAACCGCTCCAGGTAGTCCTTGATCGCGGCGACCTTCTTCGGGTCCTTCAGCGCGCTCGGCGCCGCCACCTGGAAGGTCAGCCCGTTGGTGATCCCCTCGCCGGTGGTGAGCACCCGCCCCTGCTTCGCCTGGAGGATCTGCGAGGTGTACGGGTCCCACACCGCCCACGCGTCGACCTTGCCGGAGGTGAACGCGGCGAGGGCGTCGGCCGGTTGGAGATACTTGACCTTGATGTCGGACAGGCTCAGCCCGGCCTCCTTGAGGGAGGCGACCAGTTGGTAGTGGGCGGAGGAACCCTGAGCCACGGCAACGGACTTGCCCTTCAGCTGCGCCGGATCGGTCAGCTTCGAATCGTTCGGTACGAGGACGGCGTCACCCTTGGACGTGCCGTGCCAGGCCGCCACGACCGTGACCTTCGAGTCGGCGCCGGCCGCGAAGACCGGCGGGGTGTTGCCGACACCGCCGATGTCGACGGCCTTGGCGTTGACGGCCTCCAGAAGCGGCGGACCGGAGGTGAACGTCGACCACTTGATCTTGTAGTCGAGGTCTTTCAGCTCCCCGGCGGCACGCAGGATGGCCTCCGAACCACCCTTCTGGTCACCGACGTTGAGCGTGAGCGAGCCCTTGCCGTCGGTGTCGGTGCCCGTTCCGGCGGAGGCGTTCCCGCCGCAGGCGGTCAGCAGGAGGGCGAGGGGGAGGAGGAGTGCGGCGGGGGCGAGGCGACGTCGCATGGTGGGTCCGTTCTGTGGAACTCGGTGTGTGGGTGGGGGAGTTCAGGCGGCTTCGGCGGCGGTGTCGACGCCGAGGCGTTCCAGGAGCCGGGCCCGGATCTCCGCGAACCGGGGATCGGCGATGTCCCGCGGCCGGTCGAGGTCGATCTCCTGCTTGTGCGCGATGACGCCCTCGTCCATCACGAGGACACGGTCGGCGAGGAGAACGGCCTCCTCGACGTCGTGCGTCACCAGCAGCACCGCGCAACCCCGCCGCTGCCACAGCTCACCCACCAGACGCTGGGCCTTGATCCGGGTGAGCGCGTCCAGCGCCCCGAACGGCTCGTCCAGCAGGAGGAGATCGGGTTCGCGGACCAACGCTCGGGCGAGAGAGGCGCGTTGGGCCTCGCCTCCGGAGAGCGTCTTGGGCCAGGCGTCCGTACGGTGGCTCAGGCCGACCTCCTCCAGGGCCTGGTCGGCGACGGCGCGCGCGGGCTTGCCGGGCAGGCCGAGCAGGACGTTGCGCCACACCTTCTTCCACGGCATGAGCCGGGGCGCCTGGAAGGCGACGGCTTTGCGGCGCGGGACCAGGACGGTGCCCTCGATGTCCCGGTCGAGACCGGCGAGGATGCGCAGCAGGGTGGACTTTCCGCAGCCGCTGCGGCCGAGGAGGGCGACGAACTCGCCCGGGCGCACGTCGAGTTGGAGGTCGTCGATGACGGCACGGCCGTCGAAGGTGCGGGTGAGGCCCTGGACGTGGACGGCGTGGGCGGGGTGGGGCGCCTGGTCCTTGGCCTTGAGGTCGGGCGCGGACCCGGAGCCGGTGCTGGACCCGGTCGTGGACCCAGCCGTGGACCCGGTCCCGGACCCGAATGCCTCGGACACCTGAGGGCTCACCGCCCGGTGAACGTCGGTCGCCATTGCAGCAGCAGCCTTTCGAGGGAGCGGACGATGAAGTCGGCCAGCAGGCCGAGGAAGGCGTAGACGATCAGGCAGACCACGATGACGTCGGTGCGCAGGAAATCCCGCGCCTGCACCATCAGGAACCCGATCCCGGAGTCCGCGTTGACCTGCTCGGCGAAGACGAGCGCGAGCCAGGCGATGCCGAGGGAGTAGCGCAGTCCGGTCATGGCACCGGGCAGCGCGCCCGGCAGGATCACATGCCGTACGAGCCCCCAGCGCGAGAGCCCCAGGGACTCCCCGGCCTCGATCAGCTGGGAGTCCACGCCCCGGATACCGGCGTATACGTTGAGATAGAGCGGGAACGTCACACCCAGCGTGATGATGGCGACCTTGGGTGCCTCGCCGATGCCGAACCAGATGATGAAGAGCGGGATCAGCCCCACGAACGGCACGGTCCGCAGCATCTGAACCGGCGCGTCCACGATGTCCTCGCCGATCCGGAACAGCCCTGACACCAGGGCGAGTCCGGTGCCGATGAGGGTGCCGAGGAGCAGCCCGCCCGCGACCCGCTGGAGCGAGGTCGTCATGGCGGAGGCCAGGGAGCCGTCGGCGATCAGATCACCGGCGACCTGGGCGATCCGGCCGGGAGAGGCGAGCACGTCGGCTTTCAACGTGCCGGTGCTGCTGAGGAGTTGCCAGAGCGCCAGCAGGAGGAGCGGGCCGGTGGCGCGTCGTAGCCAACGGGGGATCCGATTGCGGCGGGAGGAGGCGGGGACGAGGGGGACGAGGTCGAGAGGGGTGTCTCTGGGGGTGGCTTCAGCAGTGGGCGTATCGGAAATATCCGGCCCAGGGAGGCCGGGTGGGGGCGGGGCATGGCTGATGCTCATGGAAGCTCCACGGAGGGGGCGTGGCGGTACGGGCACGGCCGGGCGCCGCCACGTCAGCCACGCGTCACGGATCGGGGATCAGTGCGGAGCGGACGTACGGGTGGGGCGGAGCGCAGGCGCGAGAGAAGTACGAGAAGAGGGCGTCAGCAGCCGCGGCGACACGCGGCGGAGGCCACCCGCAGCAGGTCGATGTGACCGCGCGTGGTGAGCAGGACTGAACGCAACATGCCGCCGAAGCTAGCCAGCTGGCATGGCCACGGTCAATGGCGTCTCGCGGAGTGGACCTGCGGTATCGCAGTTCGAGCCGTGGGTGCCGTGCGATCCCGGCCGGAGGGGTGAGGATGGGGTCATGTCAGACGCTTTCACCACCCGAGTCCTGAACATCACCTCCGGTTCGTCGGAGCGGATCGTCGACCTCACCGGCGACTGCGAGGCCTTCCTGCGTGAGGCCGCCGCGGGCCGCGACGGCCTCCTGAACGTCTTCGTCCCCCACGCGACGGCCGGCATCGCGATCATCGAGACCGGCGCCGGCAGCGACGACGACCTCCTGGCCGCCCTCCACACCCTCCTCCCCGCCGACGACCGCTGGCAGCACCGCCACGGCACCCCCGGCCACGGCCGCGACCACGTCCTCCCGGCCCTCGTCCCACCCCACGCGACCCTCCCGGTTCTGAACGGACGCCTGGAACTGGGCACTTGGCAGTCGGTGTGCCTGGTGGACACGAATGTCTCCAACGCCAACCGCCATGTGCGCTTGAGTTTCCTGGGGTGAGCCAGATCGTGTGTCGCCTCAGCCGTTCCCGTCCCCAGCGGCGTCACGGGTGGTGTGGAAGGTGAGATTCGTGAAGGTGTGTCCCTGAACGACGGGACCGTGCTGTGTCCCGCCAGTAATGCTGTTGTTCACCACGCTGCGTGCTTCGGCCTGGTCGGTGGCGAACTCGGCGACCAGGGAACGGAGTTCCTCCACCGCGTCAGGGTCCTGCTCCAGGAGGCGGCGCAGCCGGAGCCGTATCGACGCCGTCAGGTCCGAGGTGAGGTCCGCCTCGTCGGCGGTGCCGGTCACCGCGACGAGGGTGCCGCGCGACTCCTCCAACTCCCCGGCCACGGCGTCGGGCTCACCGCCCCGGGCGAGGAGGCGTGCCACGCGCTGCTTCGCCTGCTCCCACGCGTCGGTGACCATGAGACCGACGACCGTCGTCGCTCCGGTCCCGATCAGCGTCACCAGTTCCGCCTCCATAGGGCCTCCTCGTTTCTTCCCGTCCTCGACCTGCTGTTCCTGCCGCCCACCGTATGCGGCGGTCCATCGTCCGTGCCACGAGTGGGCGGCTTCGGGGCGGCCGCGCGAGGTAGTACGTTGAGGCTTCTTGTGGATGACGGTCGAACAGAAGGCGGCGACGTGGACGAGCGGCAGGCCGGGATGGCGACGACCACGCACAACTCCATCTCCGGCAATGCGGTGATCAACGGCTCGGTCGCAATGGTGGGGCGAGTGGAAAACATGTCCATGACGCTCACGGCACCTGATATGACGCCTCGTCAGATGCCCGCGCCCGTCAAGACGTTCGTGAATCGGAGCAGTGAGCTTGAGCGTCTGCGCTCGGTCGCCGAGGCCCTTCGTGACTCGCGCGAGCCGGGGGTCGTCGTCCTCTCCGGGCTCGGGGGAGTGGGCAAGACGCAGCTGGTGGCGCAGTGGGTCGCCAGGGCCTTGGCGCCCGACTATCCCGGCGGTCACCTCTATGTCGATCTGGACGGCGGGAGGCGCGACGGCGGAGCGGACGTGGAGGGGGCTCTCGCCGGCTGCCTCCGCGCCTTGGGTGTGCACCGGGATTTCCTCCCGAACGGACTGGGTGAACGTGCCGGTATGTTCCGCAGCCACACCTCGGAACGCGGTGACGTCCTGGTGGTCGTCGACAACGCCCGACAGGCGGCGGAGGTCCGACCCTTCATACCGTCCAGAGGTCTGCTCGTCGTCACCAGCCGTACTGGTCTGCCGGCTCTGGCCGTGGACGGGGCGGTGCCCATCACCGTCGACCCCCTCGACGAGCGGGCCGGGGTCGAACTCCTGCGCCGCTGGCGTGCGGCGGGTGCGGACGACGCGGCCCAGACGTTGGTGCGGCTCTGCAGCGGCCTGCCACTGGCCCTGCATGCCCTCGGCGTATGGCTGATGGAGCGCTCGCACCTGAGCCTGGACGACGCGGTGAACGTACTCGGCGGCACTGGCGTACCGCCTGGTGAGGACGGGACCACATCGGTGAAGACAGTACTCGACATGGCCTACGACGTTCTGCCCGACCACGCCAAGGAGTTGTACCGCCTCCTGGGATGTCTGCCGGGCACCACGGTCACCGGAGGTCTCGCGGCCGCGGCCGGTGTGCCGGCGGTGGAGGACGCGGTGGGCAAGCTGCTCACGGCCCATCTGATGGTCTCCGTCCCGTCGCCCGCCCGGCCTCGCCGCTTCCGGCCGCACGATGCCGTCAGGGAGCACGCCCGGCAGACGGCGTTGCGGCTCCCGGAAGCGGACCGCCGGGCCCTGCTGCGGGCCGTGTCCGACTTCTACCTGGCCGCCGCCTCACACGCGGACGTTCTCGTGCTCGGCCCCCTGCGTCTCCGGCTCCAGCCGTCGCCGACCCGCTCGCTGGACGAACTCTCGCCCGGTGAGCGGTTGTTCACCGACTCGGCGGAAGCGCTGGAGTGGCTCGACGCGGAGCGGGTCAACCTGCTCGCCCTGCTCCGGACCGCCGCTGACGAACGGTGGGACGACATCGTCTGGCAGCTGTGCGAGTCGCTGTGGGCGCTCTTCGACGGACGCAAACACCATGGCGACTCCATCGAGGCGCACGCACTGGGCATCGAGGCGGCCGGGAGATGCGGGCGAGCGGACGCCGAGGTACGTATGCGCAATCAACTCGCCCGAGCACACTACGGGTTGGGCGCGTACGGCGAGGCCCGGCAGGCGTTGGACCCGGCCGAGCAGCTGCTCGACGAGATCACCGACGCGCGACTGCGCGGCATGGTCCGGGAGACGCAAGGGCTCATCGCCCTGGCCCTGGGCGCTCACGACGACGCCCACACGCTCTTCACCGAGGCCCTGGACGCCAACTCGGCTGTCCTGGAAGCCAACTCGGCTGCCCGGGACGTACACGGTGTCGTGGTGCAGACGTACAACATCGGGCAGGCGCTGCTGGCCGCCGGGCGCCCGGACGAGGCACTCGACGTGCTCGGTGACGCCAGGGCGACGGCGGCAGGTGAGGGTGATCACGGGATGCTGCCGCGCATCGACATCGTCCGAGCGCAGGCTCTGCGCCTGCTGGACAGGCCGCAGGCCGCGAGTGAAGTGGCGATCCGCGCGGCGGAACAGGCGAACGAACGCGGGCAGTACGCCAGACTCGACCGCGCGCTGGGGATCCTCTCCGAGCTGGCGGCGAGCACGAGCGACACGGAACTGCGCGCGGCATGCGACGCGAAGCTGCGCGAACTGCACCGGAGCGCGGGAGTGCAATCCGGGGACGACTGAGCCGAACCGGCACGCAGAGGCGCTTGAATCGGCCCGAGTGATCGACTGGACCCGCCTTCCACTGTTTCCTTCCCTGATGCCCCGGAGAGCCCGTTGCACCTCATGCGTCGCTCACGCCTGCCACGCGGCCGGTCCCGCTGGAACACGTGGCCGGAGCCCAAGGCGGAGGTCCTGGGCGTCGCTCGCACCCTCACCTCTGCGACCCGGGTGCTCGACGTCATGGACCTGCTGCGCCCTGAGGACGGCATCGCCAAGTACTACACGGTCAATCCGGGCTCGGCCTTCGCCGACGGCCTGCACGAGTACCTGGCCTCCGTGGTCGGACAGAACCTGCTGACCTGGAAGGAGGCAACCCGGCGCTCCTTCCACCTGGCCGTGGCCTGCGCCGTCCATCCTTCGATGCGCCGCCTGGACGCTCCGCTGATGGTGATGCCGCACGGCGCCGGCTACAACCGCCTGGTGAGCGAGTCGACCGGGAACGCGACGTCGCCGGCGGGGCTTTCACGCAAGGAGCTGGTGCACCGCGGAAAGGTGGTGCCCGCCGCCATCGGTCTCTCCCACCGCGACCAGCTCGCCAGGCTCTTCCAGACCTGCCCCGAAGCCGCGCCGCGCGCACACGTGATCGGCGACTGGTGCTTCCAGCAGCTCAAGGAGAGCGAGGGCCAGCGGGACTGGTACCGCACACGACTCGGCGTCTCCGACGGGCGCCGACTGGTCGTGATCCACTCGACCTGGAGCGAACACTCACTGCTCGGGCGGCATCCCCACCTGCCCCTGGACCTGGTCACCGCGCTCCCGGCCGACGAGTTCGCCGTCGCCGCCGTGTTCCACCCCAACGTCTGGGCCAGGCACTCGTGGGCCACCGTGCGGGAGCGGCTGCGGGGACCGATGGACGCGGGCCTGATGGTGATTCCGCCCCAGGAGGGATGGCGTGCGGCCGTCGTGGCGAGCGACTGGGTCATCGGCGACCACGGCAGCACCACCTTCTACTCCGCCGCGGCCGACCGTCTCACGCTCCTTGCCACGACCGGCATCGAGGAGCTCGACCCCGTCTCGCCCGCCGCGGCCTTCGGACGGACCGCGCCCGCGCTCGATCCGAAGGGCGATCTGTACGAGCAACTGCTGCGGGCCGAAAGGGAACACGAACCACGCGCCCTCCACCCCGTCATCGACAGCCAGCTCGCGGACGTCGACAAGTCCGGGGAACTGACCCGGAACCGGATGTACGCGTTCCTGGAGCACCGCGGGGTACGTCCGCCACGACAGCCACCCGAACCGCGACCGGTCGCGGACCCCGAGCCGGAGCGTGGCCGGCCCCCCACGGCGTACGAGGTGACCGGCACCGTCGCGGACGACGGCTCGGTCGAGGTACGCCGCTGGCCGATGGTGGCGGGGCACCATGAACAGGACCGCGGGTTCTACGCGGTCGCCACCGAGTCGTCGCACACACAGTGGGCACAGAGCGCTGACGTCGTTGCTCGCACCGTTCCCGCCGCGATGCCGGACCCACCCGAGTGGTGTCTGCGCGAGGCACAGAGGAAGCCCGGCGCCGCTGTACTGGTCGCGCGCATCGACCAGGCGTCCTCCGTCGTCTGGCTCCGGGGCACCTTGTTCGAGGCTCGTTCGCTACGTCCATGGGGTGCGCGCCAACCGGATCTCGACCCTTTGCTGCTCGGCGCGGCGCTCAACCTGTGGCTGATGCACAGCAGGAGCGGTGCGGAGTTGGCCAACGGCCTGGTGGTCCGCACCGGTCGGCGCACTGTCCGAGTGACTTTCACCAGGCCCGCCGACGACCGGAGCGGTGCGGAGGCCTTCAGCCGGTTCTGACTGCTCCGGGGTGTGATGTGTCCGTCCGGGTGTCGCAGGTGGCCCGCGAGACCCGATCTCTACGGTTCATGGCGGTGATGTTCCGCTTTCTGGTCTCGGTGATCCAGACCTTGCTGTTGGCGGTGGTCGTACTGTGGTTCCTCGGCCGCTTCGGGACACCTGGCTTCAGCAGATCCGAACGCACGACTGTCGTGGTGGCCGGACTCGCTCTCGCCCTGTTGTTCGCTCCGGTCGCTCTGTTGGTCTGGGTATTCGGCAAGGACGGCAGAGCGACTCGGGGTTGAGAAGTGGTTGAACCCCTCCCCTCAATCGCTGGAAGCACGGCGGTACGGACATACCGGACGGCTACGCTGGACGTGCTGTCCGGGGGAGCGCTGTACAACAGGGGGTAAGCGTGCGGCAGTTCAGCAGGCAGACGCGGGCTCTGTTCGTTTCCAGCACGTTCGAGGACTTTCACGCCGAGCGGGATCTGCTCGCCGGCATCGTGTTTCCCGAACTGGCCGAGCGTCTGGGTGAGCGGTGGTTCGACTTCGAGCCGGTCGATCTGCGGCTGGGTGTCGACACCACCGTGCACGCCGACGAGGCGGCCAAGTCACGGCTGGTCGTGCAGGTCTGCCTCCAGGAGGTGGCCCGCAGCAGGCCTTTCGTGCTGGGGCTGATCGGGGACCGCTATGGCTGGCGGGTGCCGGACCAACTGGCCAGGATGGCGGCGGAGGAAGCGGGCTTCGCGGGGGCGACGGCCGGCCGCAGCATGACGGACCTGGAACTGCGCTTCGGTGTGTTCCAGGAACAGGACAGCCGGGACTTCGCCGGTGCCCGCGTCTACCTCCGGACCCTGGACCTCAGCGGTGCGCCGGACGACGTCAGGGCGCGGTTCACGGACTCCGGAGCAGACGCGGAGCGGCTTCGCACACTGAAGGAAGAGCTGCTGGAGCGGCTGGGCCCGGCCCGGTGCAGGGAGTACCGGGCGACCTGGGACCCGAAGCAGGGCCGTGTGACGGGGCTCGGCGACTTCCGGGCCATGGTGGCGGAGGACCTGTGGCGAGACCTCGACGCGGCCACAACACGCTCCCGAGTCACGGCCGTCGGCTGGCAGACCCGGGAACGGGCGGTGCTCGACGAGTTCCTGCACGACCGTGCGGCGGACTTCGTCGGCCGTGAGGCGCTGCTGCGCGAGCTGTCCGGGTTCGCCACGACACGACAGGCGGCGGCCGGGGTCTGTGCGGTGTCCGGTCCTCCGGGATCCGGCAAGAGCAGCGTGGTCGCGGAACTCGTACGACGGCTGCGGGCCACCGGCGATCTGCGGGTGCTCGATCACGCCGCGGGCATCAGCGGCGTCGCCGGATCCGTGGACACCATGCTGCGGCGGTGGCTCACGGAGCTTCAAGGAGACGCGGCGACGGTATCCGTCGACGGCCTCGGCGGAGCCGATCTGGAGCACGCCTTCGCCCGCGCGCTCACACAGATCGCCGCGGAGCGGCCGGTCCTGCTCGTCGTGGACGCGGTGGACGAGCTCGAGGCCGCGGTGCGCGCCCGCAGGATGACCTGGCTGCCGCGGATCTGGCCCCGAGGAGCGAAGCTGATCTTCACGGCCACGCCCGGGGACGACGTCGACGCGGTGGTCCGCCGTACCGGCGCCCGGCGACTGGAGGTCGGCCCCCTGGCCCAGGAGGAGGCAGCCGAACTCGTCGACTCGATCTACCGCCGCTACCGGCGGACCGCCAACCGCGAGGTGAAGGGGGCGATCCTCGCCAAGCGGACGGCCGAGGACGGGCCGGCCCATGGCTCACCGCTGTGGCTGGAACTGGTGTGCCAGGAGATGAACCTGCTCAACGCCGAGGACTTCGCGCGGTCGTCCACCTACCCGGGCCGCCCCGACGAACGCCTCACCGCCATGCAGATCGCCGTGGTCGACGAACTGCCGGCCACACCGCACGACATGTACCTCCGCATGATGCGGCGCGCCGAGACGGTCGCCGACATGGCCGTCGGGGAGCGCACGGAGGCCGAGGCGCCGTCGGGATCGGTGTGGCTGCGGGGCCTGGTCCGGATGCTGGCGCTGGGCAGGCAGGGCTGGCGGGAGAGCGATCTGCGCGCCGTCCTGGGCGACCTCACCGGCGTCGGCTGGAACGACCTGCTGTTCTCCAGCGTGCGACGAGTGTTCCGCGGCCACCTGGTCCAGCGCGGATCCGCGGGGCAGTGGGACTTCTCGCACAGCCAGTTCCGTGTCGCAGCCCGGCAGGCCTATCCGCTGCCACCCCCCGAGCGCCGGGATCTGCACCGCCGTATCGCCGCCCACCTGACGGACATCCGGCCGGACGACGTCCACCGGCAGCGCGAACTCATGCACCATCTCGTCGGCGCCGACGACCGGCAGGCCGCGGCACGGACGTACGCGCGCGTCGAACCGGAGTCGGGAGAGGCCCGCGCGGCGACGGAGTCCCTGGCCGCCCGGTACCACGCCGGACCCGACGGCGGAGCCTGGCTGACGAGCCTGCTCGCCCAGGACGGACTGGGCATCGGCGAGCGCCTCCAGCTCGGGCACATGATGCTGCGCCCCCTGGACGAGCGGCTGACCAGCGACGGCGTCGGCACGGACGAGCGCCGCCGGCTGCTGGAGACGATCCGGGACGCCACCGCGGCCGAGGTGGAGTCGGCGAGCGATCCCCTGTCGAAGCGGCTCGCGGAACGTCAGCACGCGGTGGTCCTGCTGCGGCTGGCCGACCTCGCCATGGACACCGGCGACCGGGCCGCCGCCACGACGGCCTACCAGCGGGTGGTCGACATCTACCACCGGGCCGCGCGCGGGGCGGACGCCCTGCCCTTCGCGGACATCGACCTCGCCGTCGCACTGGAGCGGCTCGGCTCCCTGGCCCTGCTCGAAGGCCAACCGAGCACGGCGAAGCAGCACTTCACCGAGGGCACCCGGATCTGCGAGCGGCTGATCGCCGAGGGCTACCCCGACCTCGGCACGGTCTGCTCGCTCTACTGCACGCCCCTCGAATCCCTCGCCCAGTTGAGCCTCCAGGAAGGCGACCCCGCCACGGCCGAGGCCCACTACCGGCGCATGGCCGCGCTGGAGATCCACCTCACCGACAGCCCGTTCCTCACCGAGTTCCTCATCCGCACCCACGTCAACTTCGCGCGCCTGGCCGAGAGCACCGACCGGCTTCCCGAGGCGGCCCGCGAGTACACGCAGGCCGAGGACATCGCGCGGCGCGCGGCCGAGGACGCGCCAGAGAACGTCGAGCCGACCATGCGGTGGCTCCACATCCAGTCCAGCCTCGGTGAGGTCGAGTACGACAGGCGCCGGCTGCCCCAGGCCGTCCACTGGCACACGCGGGCCCTGGAGGGATACGAGCGGATCGCGGCGCTCCTGCCGGACGATGTCCCCGTGCAACAGAACCTCGCCGCGGCGCTCGCCCGCTACGGCGACGTACTGCTGAGCGGGCAGGCACCGGAGGCCGCACGGGAGCCGTTCCTGCGGTCGCTCGGGATCCGCACCCGCATCAGCGCGCTGCTGCCGCAGGACGTCCGGGCCCAGCGGGACCTGGGCCTGGCGTACGAGCGGATCGCGGCGCTGCCGGACGTACCGCCGGAGGAGGCGATCGGCCATCTGCGACGCGCGGTCGACGTCTACCGGCGGCTGAAGGACACCCGGCCCGACGGCGAGGAAGAGCCGCGGACCCTGGCGATCGCCCTGTTCGCCCTGGGCGGGCTGCTGCTGCGCATCGCACCGCTGGAGGGCACCGAAGTCCTGGGCGAGGCCCACTCGTTGCTCAGTGACCTCCGGGCGAGGGGAGTGACACTGAACCCCGAGGGCAAACGAGTCCTTGCCGCGCTGGACCCGCGGTTCGGCGGCTCGGGCCGCTGGACCCACACCCTTCGGCCGGACGACTCGGAGGCGTACGCCGAAGCCAACCTCCAGGGATTCCTGGGCCAACAGGCCCTGAACCGCGGTGACTTCGCCGCGGCCGAAGAGGCGTACGGGCGGGCGGAGGAGCTGGCCAGGAGTATCGACCACCCGCCCAGCGTCGCTCGGGCGATGGGCAGTCTCGGCCAAGTCGCCCTGGCCCGGCGGGACATGGCGGGCGCTGAACGCCTGCTGCGTTCCGCGGTCGAGTATGCCCGCGACCACGGACTGACCGACGAGGAGAGCGTCACGCTCTCCTTGCTGGCCGACCTGTACACCGCCACGGGAGAGTCCGAACGTGCCCTTCGGACCACCCTCGACCGCATCCAGCTGGCCAGGAACACCGGCAACGTCCCACGTCTCGCCAACGCGCTCGGCACGGCCGCCGAGCACCACATCGCCGAGGGCCGGTTCGACCTGGCGCTGCCGTTGCTGCGGGAAGCGGTCGAGGTGTTCGGCCAGTACCGGATGCACGACGGCCTGGCCAACGCCTACTTCTATCTCGGCTGGGCGCTGCACGAGCTGGGCGATGCGGAGGACGCCGCCGACGCGTACCTCCAGCACATCGCCCTCAGCCCGGTGCCCGAGCTCGCACCCCTGGTCAACGTGGGGTTCCTCCTCGCCCATGTGGGCCGTTGGGGCGAGGCGATCGAGCCGGCGACGCGCGCGCTCGCCCGGTTGGAAACCGAGGGGACGGGACCGGTGGACGAGCTGCGCGCGCTCATAGCCGAGTGCCTGAGGCGCCGGGACGCCGGGGAGTGACCCCGCCTCCTTCTCAGGTCAGGGTGAGTTCCAGGACCGTGACCGAGAGCGGCGGCAGGGTCGTTGTGAAGGTCTTCCCCGCTCCGGTCACCCCCGTGGTTCTGGGGACGAGTGTGGTGGGTTCGGACAGCGTGTTCGTGGCTGTCGGGGACGGACCCGTCAGGATCGTGGCGGTCGCGGACCTCTTGACCCCCTTGGCCAGCCCCTTCAGTTCGATCGGCACGTCCAGCTTCGATGTCCCGTAGTTCACCACCGCGAGGTACACGTGCTTACCCGAGCGCGTCACCACCGTCGCCAGGCCCGGCAGAGCCCGTGCCGTCGCCGGCAGCACCGTCTCGCCCAGCCTGCTCGTGAGCATCTGCTGGGCCCAGTAGCTCGGGGAGACGTAGCTCGTGAGGTTGTCGTAGGCGATCAGATTCGTCGCCCAGACATTGTTGTTCACGTTGGAGAACAGCGGGGCGTAGCACTCCATCAACACCTGGTCGGAGTTGCGGATCAGGCCCGCCAGCCACGACGCGTCGCCCAACGCCGCGTTCAAGTCAGGAGTCGGGCGGCCCTCTTGCGCCGCCCACTCGCCCACGAACACCTTCGTCGACGTGCGGTCCCTGTTGTCGTACTTGTGGGTGGCCGCCTGCGCCGCCGACGGGGCCAAGTAGTAGTGCTCGTCGATCAGGTCCGGCGTGCGGCTCGTGACCGTCGTCGTCGCGATCAGCTTCAGGTGCGGGTACTTCGCCTTGATCGCGTCGTGGAACGTCGTGAAGCGCGCGTCGTACGAGCCCGAGCCGTCGAACCAGTCCTCGTTTCCTATCTCCACGTACTCCAGCGGGAACGGCTTCGGGTGGCCGTCGGCCGCGCGCCGGGCGCCCCACTTGCTGGTCACCGGGCCCGTCACGTACTCGATCTCGTCCAACGCGTCCTGGACATACGGCTGGAGGGCGTCGCCCGTCACGTGCTCGCCCTTCAGCGCGTAGCCCGCGAAGACCGCCAGGACCGGCTGGGCCTTCATGTCCTCCACCCAGTGCAGGTATTCCATGAGGCCCAGGCCGTCCGTTGACCAGTAGCCCCACGCGTCGTCCATGTGGCCCGGGCGTTCCCACACCGGGCCGATCGTGTTCTTCCAGTTGAAGCGGGTCGCGATCGTGTTGCCCTCCAGGAAGTTGCCGCCGGGGAAGCGCAGGAACTTCGGCTTCAGGGCGATCAACTTCTCCATCAGGTCCACGCGCAGGCCGTTGGGGCGGTTGTTGTACGTCGGCGGGAAGAGGGAGACGTGCTGGAGCCACAGCGTCCCGCCCGCGGCGGACGGGGCGGCGGTGGTGACCGTCAGCCGGGCGTCGCCGGTGACGGGGGCGTGCGCGCCGGTGCGCAGGGTCAGTTCGAAGGGGCGGTCGGGGAACGCCGTACCGATGTGCGGCACATGGGCCGAGGCGTACACCGTGCCGCCGTCCGCCGACTCGATCGACACGGTCAGCGGGCCCATGCGGCGCGACGCCTTGGCGAACAGGCGGGCGGTGTACGTGGTCCGGGGGCGCACCGGGATGCCCCAGAAGCCGTCGTTGGCGACACCGGATCGGGCCGAAGGCCCTGTACCGCTGGGCAGTTGCACCTTGAGGGAGCGGTTCAACGCCTCGTTCAGAGGGGTGGCCGTGTCCAGCGTCAGCGTCGTTCCCCCTACGGCCGACCAGTGCACCGGAGCCGTGTCGCTCGCCATCATCGAGCGGTTCTGCACCAGTTCGGCGTAGATGCCGCCCTCGCCGGAGTGGTTGATGTCCTCGAACATCAGGCCCGGGAGGATCGGGGAGACCGCGTGCGCGGGATGGGCCACGTCCACGCTGAGCAGCGGGGTCGTGGACTCCACGGGGACCCCGGCCAGCGTCGCCACCTGGTCGGAGGTGAGGGCCGTCGGGAACAGCTGTACGTCGTCGATCAGACCGTGGAACTGGTCGACCTGCCCGCCGCCGTACAGCGCGCGGCCGATCGCCGTGGCGCCCGTGCCGGCCCAGCCCGCCGTGTAAGCCGTCTCGCCTTCCAGTACGCCGTTCACGTACAGGCGGGTCACACCCCCAGCGGAGTCGCTGACGCCCACCAGGTGGGTCCACGTCCCGGCGGTCGGGGCGGAGGCGGCGGCCGCCACCGCGGCTCCTTGCGTGGCGTCCGAGGCCAGACGGGCGAAGGCGAAGGTGCCGGTGTCGTCGCGCAGACCCAGGTAGAAGGCGCTCACGGCCGTGCCGTCGATGCTCACCGCGGTCTGGTAGCCGCCGAGTTGGGCCAGGTTGACCCAGGCCGACACCGAGAACGCCTTGGACGTGTCGACCACCGGACCCGACGCGGTGGCGTTGCCGCCTGCCGTCAGGCTCAGGCTGTGGGCGCCCACCTTGCCGTCGCCCCAGCCCGCCGCGCCTTGGAGGGTGGCCGTGCGGGCGTTGCCGGACGCGTCGGCGGCGGTGGTGCCGGAGCCCTCGTCGAAGGTCCAGTGGACGGCCGGGGCGGGGAGGGTGACGGGGGTGGCCGCAGGAGCGGCGGCTGCGGGAGCGGACCCGGCGAAGGTCCCCGCCAGGGACGTGGCGCCGAGGACGGTCAGGACAGTTCTGCGGGACGGTCCGGCTTCTGAGGGCATGCGCGGTTCCTTTGTCAGAGAGAGCAAGGGGGTGAGGGGCGTCAGGTGCGAGGGCGGCGCGGGCCTGCGCCGCCCTCGCGTCAGATCACGGGGCGATGTCCCACTGCTGGCACGTGTTGTCCAACTGCTGCCACTGCCGGACCACCGTCCCGTTGGCCGTGCCGCAGTTCGTCACGTCCAGCGTCATACCGGTGTTGACGTTGGAGATCGTGTAGTGACTGCCGACCTTGGTGACGTCCCACTGCTGACACGTGTTGCCGAGCGACGCCCACAACTGGACCGCGGTGCCGTTGCTCTGCCCGCAGTTCTTGTCGTCGAGGACCGTGCCGCTGTTGACGTTGGTGATCGTGTAGTGGCCGTTGCCCGCGCTCGCGAACTTCCACTGCTGGCAGGTGTTCCCGAGCGAGGCCCAGAGGTCGATCGAAGTGCCGTTGGCGGTACCGCAGTTGACGGCGTCCAACACCTTGCCGGAGTTGGTGTTGGTCAGGCGGTACGCGGTGCCGGTGACCGGGAAGGTCGCGGCCGGGGTGGTGTAGCCGACCGAAGTGATGTTCGCCTGTACGGCGTTGTCGGCGGCGTCCGTCGGATAGCCGGACGTCATGACGCCCTCGAAGAAGGAGCCGTCGGAGCCGTTGCTGTTGTCGCCGCCGGTGCCGAGGACGATGGCGCCCTCCTTGTGCATCGGGGCGTAGCCGCTCGTCGTCGGTAGCGCCCCGTTGTAGAACGTACTGAGGGAGCCCGACTGGGAGTTGCCGCCCTTGATGGCGTACGTTGACGTGCCGTTGTTCTTCTCCATCGCGGTGACGTACTCGCTGGAGATGCCCGTGTTGCCGGAGTATGAGCCGTTGGCGCCGAAGAAGAGGCCGTTCTCCAGGTCGGCCTCGACCCAGGGGCCCGAACCGGTGCACGAGAACCAGCACTCCGTACCGAAGTTGATGGCGTCCATGTGGCCGTTGCCGGTGTCGTTGCCGGACGTCTCGGCGTTGCCGTAGTCGAAGCAGCAGCGGTTGTTGACGTGGTGGCCGCTGGTCACCATGTACGCGCCCTCGGGGGAGCTGCCGGTGGCGATGCCCGTGGTGCTGTTGTCGCGGTAGCCGACGCCGGCGGAGACGAAGACGCCGTACGCAGCGTGGCCGCCCACCGTGACCGGGAGGGCGTCGGCGATGGCGCCGACGTCCTGGCCGCCGTTGCCGCCGGGCCCCTCGATGGTCAGGTCGTTGTGGTTCGCGCTCTGGTCGTAGATCTTCGTGATGGTGCAAGTCGTGCCGGAGCAGAAGGAGTTCTGCGTTGCCGCGTTGGCGTAGCCGCCCGTGCTGAGCACGCCGATGTTCGTGGTGGCGGAGTCCGAGGCGCGCTTCACCTGGTAGAGGGAGCCGCTGTACGAGGCGTAGAGCGCTCGTGTGGTGCTGTGCGCCGCGGCGCACGGTGTCCCGGCGGACGCGTAGATGTCGCAGGGCAGGGACGAAGCGGCCGCGGCTGTGCCGGCGGTGCCCACGACCCCGGCCAGGATTCCTGCGAGGAGGGTGAGGACCGCGCCCACGGTGAGCAGGAGTCCTCTGAGGCGTCGGCGGTCTGACCCTCGACCTGGCACTCGACCTTTCACGGTGAACCTCTTCCGTCGTTGGGGAGGGGGACAGGGGATGTTGGCGCTAACATTCCGGGCCCTCGCGAGGCGTCGGTGATCCGCGGCGCGGCGGAGGGAATGGGGAGGGAGTCTGACCTGGGCACATGTTGTTCACGTGGGGTCAGTCGTGGGGGAGCGGTCGCTCTCGCGGCTCCGTCTTTTTACGGCCGGATGAATACCGGGTCAACACGGGGGGACGGTCAAGAGTGCGGAAACAAAAGCTGTGCCGTCTGTTTACTCGAGTCCGTCACCGTGCCGGAAGTGATCTTCGATGGGTCAGTAGCCGCTGGTGAGGCCGTACTTGACGAATTCCACACGGTTGCGAATTCCCGTCCCCGCGGCTTCCGGATCGCCTTGACCCTCGAAGAATGTGTGCGCTAACAATTCGTCACGACGTACACGACACGACGATGTGTGAGGAGGCGGACTGTGGACGGAGAGCGCGCACCGGTGATGGCGGACGTGGCCAGGATCGCGGGCGTCTCGCACCAGACTGTCTCCCGGGTCCTCAACGACCACCCGAACGTCCGGCCCCGCACCCGGGAACGGGTCCTCGCCGCCGTACGCGAACTCGGTTACCGGCCCAACGCCGCCGCCCGCACCCTGGCGACCCGACGCACCCGCACCCTGGGTGTCATCAGCTTCAACACCACGCTGTACGGCCCCGCTTGCATGCTCTACGGCATCGAGCAGGCGGCCAGGGAACACGAGTACTTCGTGACCGTGGCCGCGGTCGGCGCCCTCGACCGGCGTTCGGTCCTGGACGCCGTCGACCGGCTGCGGAACCAGGGTGTGGCAGGCATCGTCGTCATCGCTCCGCAGACCGCCGCGGTGGGCGCACTCGCGAACGTGCCGGCGGACGTACCCCTGGTCGCGGTCGGCTGCGGCACCCACACCGCGCTGGTCTCGGTCGCCGTGGACAACGAGGCGGGTGCCGAACTCGCCACCTCCTACCTGCTGGACCTCGGCCATCGCACGGTGCATCACCTGGTCGGACCGCGTTCCTGGCTCGACGCCCAGGAACGCGAGGCCGGTTGGCGCGCCACCCTGGAGAAGCGTGGGGCGCCGGTGCCCGATCCGCTCGTCGGCGCGGACTGGACGGCCCGCACCGGATACGAGCACGGCCGCCGGATCGCCGCCGACCCCGAGGTCACCGCGGTGTTCTGCGCCAACGACCACATGGCCCTCGGCCTGCTGCGGGCCCTCCAGCAGGACGGGCGCCGGGTGCCGGAGGACATCAGTGTCGTCGGCTTCGACGACATGCCGGAGACCGAGTATTTCGGCCCCTCGCTGACCACCGTCCGCCAGGACTTCGACGAACTCGGCCGTCGTGCCCTGCGCGCGCTGATCGAGATCGTCGGTGATCCGGACGCCGGGATCCCGGCGTCCGGCGAGAGACCCCACATCGTGATACCGCCCAGCCTCGTCGTGCGGACCTCGGCGACCCGTCCACGACACCGAACAGAGAGTCCGACATGACAGACGCCCGGTAGTACCCGGTTCGGCAACACCCCTACCAGCAGAGCCCGTTGTGCACCGCGTGCCGTGCGCAGCGCGACGCTCGGCCTCGGCCCACCGCTCCGAGCGGTCGGCGCCACCACCGTCCTGACTTACCGTCAGGCATCCCCGCGCCCTCGCCCGCGCTCACCCCGATGAGCCCCCACCAGGCGACTCCGGCGCCCTTCGCGACGCACCGCACCCAAGCAACCCACACCCGTGCCCGCTGCCACGGCACCGGCATGTCCTGCGCGGGCGCGTGCTCCCTGTCTCCCGGAACCACCGAATCAACCCACTCAGAAGGGCGTTGATCACCCATGATCCGCAGCAGAAGGTCCCGCACCCTGGCCACCGCGACCGCCGTGCTCCTCTCGCTCGCCGCCGCCGGCTGCTCCAAGAACGCGGGCGGCTCGGACGCCTCCAGCTCGGCCGGCACGAAGGCCGCCGCCCCCGTCACGCTGGCCGGTTCGGTCACCTTCAACCAGGCGAGCCTCGCCAAGCTCGACGCGGCGCTGAAGTCCGCGCTGGCCGGCAAGGACCTGTCCAAGGTCGACATCGCCATGGTCGTGAACGTCGCCGCCGATTACTGGAAGGCCGGTCAGGTCGGCTTTCTCAAGGGCTGCACCGACCTCGGCATCGCGAAGAGCAAGTGCACCTACTTCGCCCCGCCCAACGGCAAGCTGACCGAGCAGAACTCCGAGCTGGAGACGCTGCGTTCGCAGGGCGTCACCGGCTACTCGATCTCGGCGATCGACCCCACCTCGGCCGCGGGCACCATCCACACCGACGTCCAGAAGGGCATCGGTGTCCTCGCGATCGACTCCCCGCTGCCCGGCACCGACGCCGCCTCTCTCTACCTCGGCACGCCCAACTACACCGCCGGGTTCCAGGCGGGCACCGCGATGAAGCAAGTCCTCGGCGGCAAGGGCAAGGTGGCCATCCTGGTCGGCTCGCTCACCGCGTCCAACGCCACCCAGCGGATCGCCGGCTTCGAGGCCGCCCTCAAGGGCACCCAGATCACCGTCGCCCAGAAGGTCAACGACAACCTCCAGGCCAGCACGGCGACTTCGGACGCGGAGACCATCCTCGCCAACAACCCGGACGTCAACGGCCTCTACGGCGTCTACTCCTACGACGGCCCCGCGCTGGCCCAGGCCGTCACCTCGGCCGGCAAGACGGCCTCCGTGCACATCGTGTCCGACGACTCCGACGCCCAGACGCTGAAGTTCATCAAGTCCGGCGTGATCTCCGGGACCGTCGTGCAGATGCCGTACCAGCAGGGCTACACCGGGGCGTACATCCTGGCCGCGGAGAAGGTGCTGGGCAAGGACAAGACGATGGCCCTCGTCAAGCCCTATCTGGAGAAGGACGGTTCGACCCTGAGCTCCGGCGTCGGCCTGGTCACCAAGTCCGACCTGGCCGCCTACCAGTCCCTTGAGTCGCAGCTCGGGATCGGCTGAGCATGACCTCCCCGAAGACCGCCACGAAGACCGCCCCGGGCCGCGCGATCACCGCGCGGCTGCAGGGAGTTCACAAGTCGTACGGCCCTGTCCGCGTCCTCGACCTGCCCGAACTCGACCTCTACGGTGGCCAGGTGATCGGCGTCGTCGGCGAGAACGGCGCCGGGAAGTCCACGCTCATGGGCACGCTGGCGGGCTCGGTCCACCGGGACGGCGGCGAGATTCTGATCGACGGCGAGCCCCTGGTCGCGGGGTCCACCGAGGCCGCGGGGCAGCTCGGCATCGCCATGGTCTCGCAGGAGTTCCCGCTGGTCGGACAGCTCTCGGTGGCCGAGAACCTGCTCCTCGGGCGACGTCCGCGCGAGTCGAGGCGACGGCTTCTGGTGGACCGTACGGCGCAAAGGGCCGAGGCCGAGGCGATGCTCGCGGAGATCGGACTGTCCGCCGAGACCATCCCGGTGAACCGGGAGGTGCGTACCCTCCCGGTGCCGACCCGGCAGATGATCGAGATCGCCAAGGCCTGGGGCCGCGAGCCCAAGCTGCTCATCCTGGACGAGCCGACCTCCTCCCTCGGCCCGGTCGAGGCCGGGATGGTGCTGGGCCTGGCCCGCCAACTCGCCGAGCGCGGTGGCACGGTGCTGTTCATCGGGCACCGCCTGGACGAGGTGCGGGACATCAGCGACCGCGTGCTGGTGCTCCGCAACGGCAGGCTGGTCGCCGACCTCGAACCGGCCGAGGCCACCGAGGAACGGCTGATCAGGGACATGGTCGGCGGCGAGGTCGCACAGGGCGAACCCAAGGCACCGCCCGCGACCAGCCCGGTCCTGCTCCGCGCCGAGGGCCTGACCGCGGACGGCCTCGGACCCGTCGACCTGGACGTACGCGAGGGCGAGATCCTCGGCGTGGCCGGGCTGATGGGCTCCGGCCGCAGCCGTCTGGTCCACACGATCGCCGGTGCACAGCCCTCGACGGGCGGCCGGATGCTGCTGGGCGGCGAGCCGTACCGGCCGCGCGGCGCGGGGGACGGCGTGGCGGCCGGGATCGCGCTCATCCCCGAGGACCGCAAGGAGCAGTCCCTGGTCCTGTTCGCGTCGATCCGGGCCAACGTCGTCGTGTCGGTGCTCAAGCGGATCAGCACCCGGGGGCTGCTCGGCCCCGGCCGGGAACGCGCCGAGGCACGGAAGATCACCGAGAACGTCGACGTGCGGATGCAGTCGGTGGAGCAGCCGATCGGCTCGCTGTCCGGCGGCAACCAGCAACGCGCCATCTTCGGGCGGGCGTTCGCCGCCGAACCGCGCCTGCTGCTGCTCGACGAGCCCACCCGTGGCGTCGACGTCGGCGCCAAGGCGGAGATCTACAGGCTGATCGACCACGCGGCCGAGCAGGGCATGGGGATCGTGGTCGCCTCCTCCGAACTGGAGGAACTGCTGTGGATCTGCCACCGGATAGCGGTGATGAACCACGGGCGGGTGGTCGAGGTCATCGACCGGGCCGACGCCACCAAGGAGCGGATCATGACGGCCGCGGCCGGTACCGCTCCCCTCACGGAACACCAAGTCACGAACGGAGCCACAGCATGAGCGCGCAGAGCACGCTCACCTCGAACGAGGTCGCGCCGCCGACCCGTTCGGCCGCGAAGACCCTCGCCCGCAGACTCGCCGCCTCCCCGGAGGCCGGCGTGATCATCGCCTGCGTGGTGGTCTTCGTGGCGATCGCCGCCAACGCGGAGACGTACACGGCGGTGGGCAACCTCCAGGTGATGGGCCGCGACCTGTCCCAGGTCGGCATCCTCGCCATCGGCGAGTCACTGGTCATCCTGACCGGCGGAATCGACCTGTCGGTGGGTGCCCTGGCCGGTCTCGCCGGCATCCTCGCCGGCTGGATGAACGTCAACGAGGGCCTGCCCGCGCCCCTCGCGATCCTGTTCACGCTGGTGATCACCGCGGGCGTCGGCCTGTGGCACGGCGTCATGGTCACCCGCCTCAACGTGCCACCCTTCGTGATCACCCTGGTCACCTACACCGTCGCCCAGGGCACCGCCCTCGCGATCACCAGCGGCTCTCCCATCAACAACCTCGACCCGCTGTTCAGCAACCTGAGCCAGTACTACCTGGGCCAAGTCCCGGTCCCCGCACTGTTCTTCGTCGGCGCCGCCGCCGTCGCCTGGTTCGTCCTGGAGCGCACCTACGTGGGCCGGCAGATCTACGCGGTCGGCGGCAACAAGGAGGCCGCCCGGCTCGCCGGCATCCCGACCGCCCGCCGGATCACCTCCACCTACATCGCCAGCTCCGCCCTCGCGGGACTGGTCGGCATCCTCGTGATCGGCCGTATGAACGTGGCCGACCCCTCCGTCGGCGCGGGCTGGGAACTGACCGCGATCGCCGCGGCGGTGGTCGGCGGGATGTCACTCTCGGGCGGTGAGGGCCGTATCGCGGGCATCGCCGCGGGCGCCATCCTGCTGGAGTTCATCACCAACGGCCTGCTCGCGCTCAAGGTCAGCCCCTACGACCAGCAGGTCGTCCAGGGAGCGGTCCTCGGCGTGGCCATCCTGCTCGACCGGGCCCGCGCTCGTTACTTCGGCAGGAGCCGGAGCTAGGACGCCGGTTCGCCTCTCCGACGGAGACAGCAGGCCACAGACCGCAGATCGACATGAGGAGGCGCCGGTGAACGCCGGACACGAGACAGCCACCCACCCCGAACCCTGTGTCGTAGGAGTCGACTTCGGGACGCTGTCCGGACGGGCCGTGGTGGTCCGGGTGGGCGACGGCGCGGAGTTGGGCACGGCCGAGCACGCGTACCGGCACGCGGTCCTGGACCGTGAGCTGCCGGACGGCACGGGACTGCCACCGGACTGGGCCCTCCAGGTGCCGTCCGACTACATCGACGTACTGCGCCAAGCGGTACCCGCAGCCCTCGCGGCGGCCGGCGTACGGCCCGCGCAAGTCATCGGCATCGGCACGGACTTCACCGCCTGCACGGTGCTGCCGGTCCTGGCCGACGGCACCCCACTGAGCGAACTGCCCGGCCTGTCGCAACGTCCGCACGCCTACGTCAAGTTGTGGCGCCACCACGCGGCCCAGGCCCAGGCCGACCGGATCACCGCGCTCGCCGCCGAACGCAAGGAGCCGTGGCTGCCGCGGTACGGCGGGAAGATCTCGTCGGAGTGGGAGTTCGCCAAGGCCCTCCAAGTGCTGGAGGAGGACCCCGAGATCTACGACCGCACCGAGCGGTGGGTGGAGGCGGCGGACTGGATCGTGTGGCGGCTGTGCGGAACGTACGTCCGCAACGCCTGTACGGCCGGGTACAAGGGGCAGCTCCAGAACGGCGGTTACCCCTCCCGTGCCTATCTCGAAGCCCTGAACCCCGGCTTCGCCGACTTCGTGACCGACAAGCTGGAGCATCCGATCGGCCAACTCGGCTCCCGGGCGGGCGGGTTGACGGCCGAGGCGGCGGCCTGGACCGGACTGCCCGAGGGCATCGCGGTGTGCGTGGGCAATGTCGACGCCCATGTGACCGCGCCCGCGGCCGGTGCGGTCGCGCCCGGGCAGATGGTGGCCATCATGGGCACCTCGACCTGCCACGTGATGAGTTCCGACCGCGACGAGACCGTGCCGGGCATGTGCGGGGTGGTCGACGGCGGCATCCTGCCCGGCCTCTGGGGATACGAGGCCGGGCAGAGCGGCGTCGGGGACATCTTCGGCTGGTTCGTACGCACCGGTTTCCCCGCCGCGTACGCCGAAGAGGCCGCCGCACTCGGTCGTGACCCGCACGAACACCTGACGGCCCTCGCCGCCGCCCAACGGGTGGGCGAGCACGGGCTGATCGCGCTGGACTGGCACAGCGGCAACCGTTCCGTGCTGGTCGACCACGACCTCAGCGGCGTGGTCGTCGGCCTGACGCTGTCGACCCGGCCGGAGGACGTGTACCGCGCCCTGCTGGAGGCCACCGCCTTCGGCACCCGGACCATCATCGAGGCGTTCGAGACGGCCGGGGTGCCGGTCGACGAGCTGATCGTCGCGGGCGGGCTCATGAAGAACAAGCTGCTCATGCAGATCTACGCCGACGTCACCCGCCGTCCCCTCGGCGTCATCGGCTCCACGCAGGGGCCGGCACTCGGCGCGGCGATGCACGCGGCGGTGGCGGCCGGGGCGTACGACGACATCCAGGCCGCCGCCCGGTCCATGGGCAAGGCCGACCGAGGCGTCCACCGGCCGGACCCGGAACGCGCCGCCGCCTACGACCGCCTGTACGCCGAATACCGGCTGCTGCACGACTACTTCGGCCGCGGCGCCAACGACGTCATGCACCGGCTGCGCCGCCTCCGCGCCGAAGCCTCCTCCTGAAAGGAACGACCCCCATGGACACCCACACCCCCGACCACGAGATCTGGTTTCTCACCGGCAGCCAGGGCCTGTACGGCGACGACGTCCTGCGCCAGGTGGCCGAGCAGTCCCGGAGCATCTCCGAGACCCTCGGCCGCCCCGGCAAGGTCCCGGTCAAGATCGTGTGGAAGCCGGTCCTCACCGACGCGGACGCCATCCGGCGCATCTGCCAGGAGGCCAACGCCTCCGACTCCTGCGTGGGTGTGATCGCGTGGATGCACACCTTCTCCCCGGCCAAGATGTGGATCGCCGGCCTGAGTTCGCTGGACCGGCCCCTGCTGCACCTGCACACGCAGTACAACCTGTCGCTGCCCTGGCCGAGCATCGACATGGACTTCATGAACCTCAACCAAGCCGCCCACGGGGACCGGGAGTTCGGGCACATCGAGTCCCGGGTCGGCGTCGACCGCAAGATCGTCGCCGGTCACGCCACCGACCCCAGAGTCGTCCGCCGGGTCTCCGCCTGGGCACGGGCCGCCGTCGGCCGCCACACCGCACGCACCCTGCGACTGGCGCGCTTCGGCGACAACATGCGGGACGTCGCCGTCACCGAGGGCGACAAGGTCGAGGCCCAGCTGCGCTTCGGCTTCTCCGTGAACACCTACTCGGTCAACGACCTGGTCGCCGTCGTCGACGCCGTCCAGGACAAGGAGGCCGCCGAACTCGCCGACGAGTACTGTGAGTTGTACGACGTCGTCCCGGCCCTGCGCCCGGGCGGCATCCGCCACGACTCGCTCCGCTACGCGGCCCGCCAGGAACTCGGCCTGCGCGCCTTCCTCTCCGAGGGCGGGTTCACCGCGTTCACCACCAACTTCGAGGACCTGGGCGGACTTCGCCAGCTCCCGGGCCTGGCCGTGCAGCGCCTGATGGCCGACGGGTACGGCTTCGGCGGCGAGGGCGACTGGAAGACCTCGGCGCTGCTGCGGGTGATGAAGGTGATGGGCCAGGGACAGC
This sequence comes from Streptomyces sp. SID13726, assembly GCF_010548375.1. GTDB lineage: Bacteria > Actinomycetota > Actinomycetes > Streptomycetales > Streptomycetaceae > Streptomyces. The sequence goes on along the minus strand of NZ_JAAGLY010000006.1, from coordinate 161,336 downwards.
CCGGCGGCACGACCTTCATGGAGGACTACACCTACCACCTGGGCCCCGGCACCCCTCGCATCCTCGGCGCACACATGCTGGAGGTCTGCCCCTCCGTGGCCGCCGCCCGCCCCCGCTGCGAGATCCACCCCCTCTCCATCGGCGGCCGCGAGGACCCCGTGCGGCTCGTCTTCGACGCCGCCCCCGGCTCCGCCCTGGTCGTCGGCCTGGCCGACCTCGGCGACCGCTTCCGCCTGACCGCCAACGAGGTCGACGTCGTCGGTCCCAGCGAGCCCCTGCCCCACCTCCCCGTCGCCCGGGCGGTGTGGAAGCCGCGCCCCTCCCTCGCCGAGTCCGCCGAGAGCTGGCTGCTGGCCGGCGCCCCGCACCACACCGTCCTCAGCTCGGCCGTCGACGCCGAGACGCTGACCGACTACGCCGCCATGACCGGCGTAGAACTGCTCACCATCGGCGCGGACACCAATGTCGAGCAACTCGCCAAGGAGATCCGGTGGAACGCCGCGTATCACCGACTCGCCCAGGCGCTGTGAGGAGGGGACCGCGATGACCACAGCCGTCCGCAAGGGCCTGCGCGAAGAGGTCCTGGACGCCAACCTGGCCATTCCCCAGGTCGGCCTGGCAACCCTGACCTGGGGCAATGTGAGCGGGGTCGACCGGGAGGCGGGGGTCTTCGTCATCAAGCCCTCAGGCGTGGCGTACGACGACCTGACGCCGGACCACCTGGTGACGGTCCGGCTGTCCGACGGCAAGGTCGTCGACGGCGACCTGCGCCCCTCCACCGACACGGAGACCCACCGCTGCCTCTACCTGGCCTTCCCCTCCATCGGCGGCGTCACCCACACCCACTCCACCCACGCGGTCGCCTTCGCCCAGGCCCGCCGCGACATCCCGGTCCTCGGCACCACCCACGCCGACACCTTCAACGGCCCCATCCCCTGCACGCCCGACCTGACCGCCGAACAGTGCGCGCGGGACTACGAGTACAACACCGGCCGCGTCATCGTGGACCTCCTCAAGGAGGACGACCGCCGGGCGACCGAGGTCCCCGCGGCCCTCGTCGCCAACCACGGCCCCTTCACCTGGGGCCCCACCGCCCGCAAGTCCCTCGAACACGCGATCATCTGCGAAGCGGTGGCCGACATGGCCCTCCACACCCTGTCCCTGTCCCCGACGGCCCCGCCCCCACCCCACCTCCTGGCCCGCCACTACACCCGCAAGCACGGCCCGGAGGCGTACTACGGCAATCCGGGGATGCCGGTGACTCCCGGCTGACCCCGCCCGCGGCCGAGCCCCTCAGCCCAGTCCGTCACGCATGGCCCCAGCCACCAGTTCACCGATGAGCACCGCCGTCGCCGCAGGCCCGCGCAGTGGGGCGGTGGGGAGGATCGAGGTGTCCGCCACGTGTAGTCCGGTGAGTCCGTGGAGTCTGCCGTAGGGGTCGACGGCGGGGCCCATCGGGACTGTGCCGCAGGTGTGTTGGGCGGTGCCGAGCCGGGCAGCCGTCCAACGGTCCAGTGCCCGGTCGTCGTCGAGTACGTGCGAGGACGGTTCGAGCAGTCCCGGGGAGTGTCTCCGGAACGCCCGGGTGGCGAGCAGTGCCGCGGTCGTGCGGATGACTTCTCGCAGGGCGCGTCTGTCGTCGGGGGTTCGCAGGTAGTCGTAGTCGATGCGTGGCCGTGTCGTCGGGTCGGCGGAGACCGTGCGCAACCGGCCGTGGGAGCGGGGGGATTGGACCGATACGAGGAAGGCGAGGGGTGCGCCGGGGGCGGTGGGCGTGCCGTCGGTCAAGGCCGTCAGGGGGACCAGGGATTGAAGGATCTCCAGGTCGCCGGGGTACGCGCCGCCGGACGACGACAGGTGCAGCGCTCCGCCGAGCCAGGTGCGGGAGGGAGCTTCCAGTGGTCGGCGGGGTGTCCACTCCAGCACGATCTGCGGGTGGTCGCTGAAGTGGGCGCCGATGGCTGGGAGGTCCTGGACGACGGGTATGCCGGCGCGTTCGAGATCGGCTGCCGGGCCGATGCCGGAGAGGTGCAGAAGGTGCGGTGAGGAGAAGGCGCCCGCGCAGAGCACGACCTCGTCGGCGGCCACGAAGGCGCGTCGGCCGGACCTTTCGACGATCACGCCGGTGGCGCGGCCCCGCTCGACGACGACCCGGAGGACCGTGCTGGCGCCCTCCACCGCGAGGTTGGGGCGTTCCAGAGCACCCAGGAGATGGCTGATCCCGGTGTTGACGCGCAGGCCGTCCGCGCAGTTGCAGGGCACCGGGCCGAACCCGGGCGGGGAGTCGGCGTTCTTGTCGGGTTCGGAGGGGAAGCCCAGTTCGCGGGCGGCATCGCGGAAGGCCGCTGCGGCGGGGTGCTTCAGCTCCGTCCGGCGGACCGGCAACGGGCCTGTGCCGCCGTGTAGTTCGTCGGCGCCGTGGTCCAGGTCGTTCTCCAGGCGGCGCATCAGCGGAAGCATCCGGTCGTACGACCAGGCGTCGCCACCCACGGTCGACCACCGGTCGAAGTCGGCGCGCCGGGCCCGGACGAAGTACCCGCCGTTGACCGTGGTCGAGCCGCCGAGGAAGCGCCCGCGGGGCACGGCGTACGGACGCGAGGGGGTGAGGTGCACCGGGTAGGAGTCGACGCCGAGGTGGCCGAGCCGCGCGCCGGGTACCAGCCCGGCGTCCAACAGGGCCGGTGCGAAGGCGGAGACGCTGCGGGGGACCGGTCCGGCTTCGAGCAGCAGCACGCGGCGGCCGGGGTCCTCGCTGAGCCGGGCCGCGAGCACAGCACCGGAGGAACCGGCCCCGACGACCACGACGTCCGGCCGCCTCAACTGACCGTGTGCGGACGGGTCGTGTGCGGATGAATCGTGCGGGTCATGCGCGGATGAATCGTGCACGGCTGAATCGTGCGTGTCACCCCGGCACGGCCTCCGCGCCCCTCGCAGGAAGTACCCACGGCCACCGCCCCCTTCCTTTTTGACACTTGGTGCCATTAGTCTCCGGAAACGATACCGGGCGATCCGCGGTGCACGACCTCGCCGTCGCCGGAAACCTTTCGAGGAGGTCTCATGACCGAGCCCCGCCCCACCGCGACCGTCGAGGCCAGGGACGAAGAGGCCATGGCACCGGACGAGTTGATCGAGGCGGACGACCTGATCGAGGAGGTCTCGATCGACGGCATGTGCGGCGTCTACTGAGCCCGCGGTGACGGCCATGGACCTCGACGGCGCCTGGGCCCTGCACCCGCAGGTCTCGGTGCGGCCCGAACCGTTCGGCGCGCTGCTCTACCACTTCGGCACGCGCAAGCTGTCGTTCCTGAAGGACCGCCGTCTGCTCACGGCCGTCCAGTCGCTCGGGGACGCCCCCACCGCCCGCGCCGCCTGTCTGGCGGCCGGTATCGGCGAGGCCGAACTGCCGCGCTACGGCAGGGCGTTGGCCACACTCGTCCGCTCGTCGATGGTCATCGGGAGGACTCCATGACGACGACCGCGCACAGTCCGGCACGGCTGGTCGACCTGTTCGAGCACGGACTCGACGCCCCGATCTGTCTGACCTGGGAACTGACCTACGCCTGCAACCTCTCCTGCAGCCACTGCCTCTCCAGCTCCGGCCGCCGCGACCCGCGCGAACTGACCACCGCCGAGGCCAAGGCCGTCATCGACGAGCTGGAGGCCATGCAGGTCTTCTACGTCAACATCGGCGGCGGAGAACCCACCGTCCGCCCCGACTTCTTCGAACTCCTCGACTACGCCACCGCCCACCACGTCGGCGTGAAGTTCTCCACCAACGGCGTCCGCATCACCCCGGAGGTCGCCGAGCGCCTCGCCCGCAACGACTACGTGGACGTGCAGATCTCACTCGACGGCGCGACCACCGACGTCAACGACGCGGTACGCGGGGCCGGTTCGTACGCCACGGCGATCCGCGCCATGGAGAACCTCGCCGCCGCAGGGATGAGCGACTTCAAGCTCTCCGTGGTCTGCACCCGCCACAACATCGCGCAGCTGGACGGGTTCAAGACCCTCGCCGACCGCTACGGCGCCCAACTGCGCCTGACCCGCCTGCGTCCCTCGGGGCGCGGCGCCGACGTATGGGACGAACTGCATCCGCTGCCCGCCCAACAACGCGAGCTGTACGACTGGTTGGTGGCGCACGGCGACTCCGTCCTGACCGGCGACTCCTTCTTCCACCTCTCGGCCTTCGGTGAGGCGCTGCCGGGCCTCAACCTCTGCGGAGCCGGACGTGTGGTCTGCCTCATCGACCCCGTCGGGGAGGTGTACGCCTGCCCGTTCGCCATCCACGACGAGTTCCTCGCCGGAAACGTCCGCGACCCGGGCGGCTTCGCCCAGGTGTGGCGCCACTCGGAGCTGTTCCGGCGGCTCCGCGTTCCGCAGAACGGGGGAGCGTGCGGCTCCTGCGCGTTCTACGACACCTGCAAGGGCGGGTGCATGGCCGCGAAGTTCTTCACCGGGCTCCCGCTGGACGGCCCCGATCCCGAATGCGTCCAGGGTTACGGCGAACAGCTGCTCGCCCAACGCCCGCCGAACCGGGCGCAGTTGCCGAGGCCCGCCGCGGACCACTCCCACCGCACCTCCCGGGCCGTACGGCCGAAGCCCGTGGACGTGACGCTCGTACGCCGGCGCGAGGACCTGGAGCGGACGCCGGTGAGCGAGTGCGCGGAGCACCCGCTGGCCGGGCTGAACTTCTCCTGAGCAGGTACAAGCAGGTACAGGCCCCATGGTGCGACAGGCAAGGACAGGACCCATGTTGCGAAGAAACCCATGGTTCGAGACGGTCGCCGAGGCGCAGCGCCGGGCCAGGAAGCATCTTCCGAGCTCGGTCTACGGCGCCCTGGTCGCCGGATCGGAGCGCGGCCACACCCTGGACGACAACACCGGCGCGTTCGCCGAACTGGGCTTCGCTCCCCGGGTAGTGGGCCACCACGCCGAGCGCGACCTGTCGACGACCGTCATGGGCGTGGAGACGGCACTGCCCGTCGTGATCTCCCCGACCGGCGTGCAGGCGGTGCACCCGGACGGCGAGGTGGCCGTGGCGCGTGCCGCCGCCAACCGGGGCGTCATCATGGGCCTGAGTTCCTTCGCCGGCAAGCCGGTCGAAGAGGTCTCCGCCGCCAATCCGAACACCTTCTTCCAGCTCTACTGGAGCGGCACCCGCGACACCATGGTCCAGCGCATGGACCGGGCCCGCGCGGCCGGTGCGAAGGGGCTGATCGTCACCCTCGACTGGTCGTTCTCCCACGGCCGCGACTGGGGCAGTCCCACCATCCCCGAGAAGATCGACCTCAGGACGATGGCCAAGCTCGCCCCCGACGTCGTCACCCGCCCCCGCTGGCTGTGGAGCTTCGCGAGGTCGGGCGGCATCCCGGACCTCACGACGCCCAACCTCAAGCCGACCGACGGCAGTTCGGCGCCCACCTTCTTCGGCGCCTACCACGAATGGATGCAGACCGCACCGCCCACCTGGGACGACGTCAAGTGGCTGCGCGAGGAGTGGGGCGGACCGTTCCTGCTCAAGGGCGTCAGCAGGGTCGACGACGCGAAGCGGGCCGTGGACGCCGGTGTCACGGCCCTGTCGGTGTCCAACCACGGCGGCAACAACCTCGACACCACCCCGGCGAGCATCCGCATCCTGCCGTCGATCGCCGAGGCGGTCGGCGACGAGGTGGAGGTCCTGCTCGACGGCGGTGTCCGGCGCGGCGGAGACGTGGCCAAGGCGCTCGCCCTCGGCGCCCGCGCCGTACTGATCGGACGGGCCTACCTCTGGGGTCTCGCCGCCAACGGACAAGCGGGCGTCGAGAACGTCCTGGACATCCTCCGCGGGGGCCTCGACTCCGCGGTCCTCGGCCTCGGCCGCGCCTCCGTCCACGAACTCGCCCCGGACGACCTGGTCGTCCCACCCGGCTTCACCCGCACGCTGGGCGCCAACTGACCATGACCGACCTGGCGCACGCCGTGTGGCCCGAGATCCCGCCGCGCCCCCTGGTCCTGGTGCCGGTCGGGTCGACGGAACAGCACGGGCCGCATCTGCCTTTGGACACGGACAGCGTGATCGCCCGTGCCGTCGCCGACCGCACGGCCCGGGCCCTGTCCTCCGGCCCGGTGTCGGTCGCACCGACCCTGCCCTACGGCGCCAGCGGCGAGCACGCCCACTTCCCGGGCACCGTCTCGATCGGCCACGAAGCACTGCACACGGTCCTCGTGGAACTGGTGCGCTCGCTGTCCCTCTGGGCGGGCCGCGTGGTCTTTGTCAACGGCCACGGAGGCAATACGGCCACCCTCGGCACGGCCGTCGCGCAGCTCCGTACAGAGGGCCACGAGGTCGCCTGGACCGGCTGCGGGGTCCCGGGCGGCGACGCCCATGCCGGCCGTACGGAAACGTCGTTGATGCTGCACCTGGCCCCTGAGGCGGTACGACTGGACGCGGCCGTCGCCGGAGACGCCCGGCCGATCGCCGCCCTCATGCCCGACCTGGTCGCCCACGGCGTCCGAGCCGTCTCCCCCTCCGGCGTCCTCGGCGATCCGACCGGGGCCTCGGCGGAGGAGGGGCACCGACTGCTGGACCGGATGGTGGCGCGCACGGTCCGCCGTATCGGCGCGGGAGTCGTCGGCAGCCAGGGGCGACTGGCCGAGCCCTCGGCTGTGGGAGGCGGGACCTGATGCCACTCCCGCACGGATTCGTGGTCACCCTCGACCGGCACACCCGCGTCCTCGACGAGGGCCGCGCCCTCCTCGGCGGTTTCCCCACGCGCCTCATCCGCCTCACGCCCCGGGCCCGGCCGCTGCTGTACGACAGGACGCTGCGCGTGACGAACCGGGCGAGCGCCCTCCTGGCGGACCGGCTGCTGGAGTGCGGCATGGCCGTCCCCGCCGTCGAACGACTGCCCCTGTGCCCCGACCCCCGCTGGACCGTCGTCGTACCGGTCCGCGACCGTGCCCGCCCGCTCGACCGGCTCCTCACCGCGCTCGGCACGCACCACCCGGTCGTCGTCGTGGACGACGCCTCCCGCCACCCCGGACAGGTGGCGGCCGTAGCGGCGAAGCACGGCGCCCGCCTGGTCGAGCTGCCCGCCAACCTCGGCCCCGCCGGAGCCCGCAACGCCGGCCTGCGCCTCGTCACCACCCCCTACGTGGTCTTCGCCGACTCGGACGTGGTCGTGGACCCGGACACGATCACCACGCTGCTACGGCACTTCGCCGACCCCCGGGTCGCCATGGCCGTACCCCGGATCACGGGCCTGCCGGGCACCGCCGCCCGCGGCTGGATCGGCCGGTACGAAGAGGTGCGCTCCTCCCTCGACCTGGGCCGCCACCCGGCGGCGGTATGCCCCGGCACCCCCGTCTCCTGGGCGAGCACCGCGTGTGTCGTGGCACGCGTCGACGCCCTGAGGGACGGCTTCGACGAGAGCTTGCGCGTCGGGGAGGACGTCGACCTGTGCTGGCGGCTCGCCGAGAACGGCCGGCGGGTGCGGTACGAGCCGTCCGTCGAGGCCGCTCATGAGCACCGGGTGCGGCTCGGCGACTGGTTCACGCGCAAGGTGGCGTACGGCACCGGGGCCGACCCGCTCGCCCGTCGGCACCCCGAGTTCATCGCCCCCGCGGTCCTCGCCCCCTGGAACACGGCGCTGGTCGTCGCCCTCCTCGCCCAGCGGCGCTGGTCGCTGCCCGCCGCCGGAGCGGCCTTCGGGGTCGCCACGGTCACCATCGCCCGCAAGCTCGACGGCACCGGGCACCCCTACCGACTCGCCCTGCGCCTTACCGCGAACGGCGCCGTCAGCGCCCTCAGCCAGACCTCCGCCCTGCTGACCCGGCACTGGTGGCCGCTCGCCGCGCTCGGCTGCGCGGTGTCGAGCCGGGTCCGCAGGGCCACGGCCGTGGCGGCGCTGACCGACATCGCCCTGGAGTACCGCAAGGACGAGGCGGCGCTCGACCCGGTGCGCTACGGCGTCGCCCGCCGCCTCGACGACATCGCCTACGGCACCGGAGTCTGGTTCTCCGCGCTCCGGGGACGCTCCACGAAGGCACTGCGCCCACGACTCGTCCGGCGCGGTGTCAGTACTGGCCGAACCCGACCGTGACCTCCCGCATCGCCTCGTCCAGCAGCCGGCCGAGTTCGCCGTCCGCCTCCGTCAGCCAGTGGTCGTAGGCGGCGATGCAGGACGCGAGCACGCAGTGGCCGACCAGACGGGGCAGCATGTCGGACGGTGCCAGGCCGGTCCGGACGGCCGCGAAGCGGGTGACTACCTCGCGCCAGGACGCGTAGCGCAGCGTCGAGTCGGCCTGGAGGGTGGGCACCCGCAGGATGAGTTCCATGCGCTGCCGGTGCCAGGGCACCTCGGCGGGGTCGAACCGGTTGAACTCGACGACGGCGTACCGCAGCGCGTCCATCATGGAGGTGGCGGGACCGGCCGCGGCCAGCAGGTCCTCCAGCCTGACGAGCTGCGCCTCGAAGTCGCCCCAGACGAGGTCGTTCTTCGACGTGAAGTAGCGGAAGAAGGTACGGCGGCCGATGCCCGCGGCGACGGCGATGTCATCGACGGTCGTGCCGTCGAACCCCTTCCGCGCGAACAGTTCGAAGCCCAGCCGCTCGATCTCACTCCGCGAACTGACGGGCGGCCGCCCGGCCCTGGCCGTCCCGGAGCCCCCCATCGCCCTGCTCGGAAGCGGCTTCACACCCACTCTTTCCCGCGCCTGTCCGTCTTGCCCGGCCGATCGGCGGGCGCCTGTCGGCGATGCTATCGCCCGGTCGGTGGCCGGCCGGCGTGACCGACAGAGGCCGTGCGCGGTGCGCGTCGGTTGAGCAGCAGCAGGGTGTCCCAGCGGCCGGCGGGCAGGCTGTCGGTCGCGTAGGCGAGGGGGCTACCTTACGGCCGGGAATGGCCGCCTCGGGTGACCCGCGACCGTGGTTGCCGCCAGGCGGTTGCTCGCGAGCGGCGGGTGTCGATTCCGCCCGCGCGCCACTGCCACTGCCACCGCCGTCGGCGGTCGGGCTACGGCAGCGGCGGCGCGTGGGTGCCGGCTGCCAGGGCCCTCAGGAGCGGCTTGGTCAGGGTGGTCATCTCCACCGGGGTCCGCGGGCAGCCGCGCTGGAGCCAGTCGGTGGCCACGCCCATGAGCGCGCCCGCGACGAACGCGGCGGGTACGTCGTGCGGGACGTCGGAGGGGTCGGCCGCGGGGGAGCTGTCCGGTGTGGGGAGCTGCCCGGAAGCGTGGGCGGCTGCCATGGCGCGGCGGCGCACGTGCTCGATGACACGGGCGCTGCCGGTGGGGCCGAGCAGGCTGCGGTACAGGCCCGCGTGTTCGGCGAAGTGCGCGAAGAACGCGGTCAGCGGCGGGTCGGGGTCCTCCGTGGCGCCGGGCGGTTCCTCCGCGCGGGTGGGGTCTATGGCGAGGACGACGCCGATCAGGTCGTCGATCATCTCGGTGCAGGCGGCCTCGGCCAGTTCGTGTACGTCCTGGTAGTGGGCGTAGAACGTCGAGCGGTTCACCTCGGCGCACTCCACGACGTCGGCGACGCTGATCTGCGCGAGGTCCCGCTCCTCGACGAGATCGATCAGGGCCCGCTGAAGAGCCGCCCGCGTGCGCCGCACACGCCTGTCGGCCGGCGGGGCGCTGCTGCTGTTGGTCATGGGCATCCTCCGGACCTTACCTTCATTCACCTTCTTATGTAACGAGTGTTGGTTTTCCATCGACTGTTGGAAAAGCGACAGCTGTGGGTTAACGTGAACTCGGAACAGTCGCTGCATTCGGCAATGGCCTCGTACGTGCCGTGTTCCGCACCAGAAGCGGCGCGCGGTGCGCAGAGAGGGAGAAGGGCATGAAGGGACTGAAGGGCAAGCGGAGGGCGTCCAAGGCCGCCATCAACTCTCTGGCCCGCCATGTCGCCTCTGCCTGGGGCAAGCAGGGCATCCGCGCCAACACCCTCGGTGTCGGCGTGACCATGACCGACATCGCGCAGGAGCAGATCGGTGCCGAATGGCAGGCCAGGATCCTGGCCACGGTCCGCGGCCCGCGCCTGGGCAAGCCCGCCGACGTTGCCGCGGGCGCCGCCTTCCTCTGTCCGACGACGCGGAGTGGGTCAACGGCGGCATGACCATCCGCGACTGAAGCGCCGAGGAGACAGCGGAAGCGCCGCGGGTCGCCGCGCGGCCATGCCCTTTCCTGACCGGGCGGTCGCCGTACTCCGTCGCCGACCGCACCCGGCGTTCCCTCGACCAACTGTCCATGTTCCGTACCCGTAGTTCAGAAAGTGGAGTGTCATGAACCTCAACCTCACCGGCAAGACGGCGGTCGTCACCGGCGCCAGCAAGGGGATCGGCCTGGCCGCCGTCCGCACCCTGGTCGGGGAAGGCGTCCGGGTGATGGGTGCCGCCCGTACCGTCACGCCGGAGCTGAAGGAGGCCGGCGCGCATGCCGTGCCGGCGGACCTGAGCACCGCGGAAGGTGTCTCCGCGCTCGTCGACGGCGCGCTGGCCGAGATGGGCGGTATCGATCTGCTCGTGAACAACGTGGGCGGCGGTGACGGGGCGACCGTCGGTTTCCTCGACGTCGCCGAGTCCGAGTGGACCAGCGCGTTCGACATGAACGTACTCAGCACCGTCCGTGTCACGCGTGCGGCCCTGCCCAGCCTGATCGAGCGGCGGGGAGCCGTTGTCAACATCTCGTCCATCATGTCCCTGATGCCCGGCGGCTTCCCGCCCGCCATCAGCTCGGCCAAGGCGGCGGTCACGGCGATCGGCAAGGCGCTGTCCGAGGAGTTCGGCCCGCGGGGCGTCCGCGTGAACACCGTGTCCCCGGGCCTGGTCAACACCACCGTCTACTCGGACCCCGACGGCGCGGTCGCCCAGTGGGCCGCCGCGTCCGGCATGACCCTCGCCGAGTTCCGTCGGCAGATGGTGACGGGCCAGAACGTGACGACAGGCCGCATGACCGAGCCCGAGGAGGTGGCGGCCCTGATCGCGTTCCTCCTGTCCGACGTGGCCGGGAACATCACCGGCGCCGAGTACGTCATCGACGGCGGCACCGTGAAGACCGTCTGACCCACCGGGCACCCACCAGACCGATTCGCCCCCGCAGTACGGGAGTTGGAACGTCGTGCATCTCAATCTCACCGCCAGGACGGCCGTCGTCACCGGCGCCGGCAAAGGCATCGGCCTGGCCACCGTCCAGGCCCTGGTCCGTGAGGGCGTCAGGGTCGTGGGCGCCGCCCGGACCATCACGCCTGAGTTGAAGGAGACCGGTGCGCACACGGTGTCGGTGGACCTGAGTACCTCGGAAGGGGTCTCGGAACTCATCGACACCGCGCTCGCCGAACTGGGCGGTATCGACCTGCTGGTGAACAACGTGGGCGGCGGGGAGGACCCCACCGTCGGCTTCCTCGACGTCGAGGACACCGAGTGGACCGGCATGTTCGGCCTCAACACGCTCAGCGCCGTCCGGGCCACGCGTGCCGCGCTGCCCAGCCTGATCGAGCGGCGGGGAGCGATCGTCAACGTCTCATCCGCTGTCGCCCTGATCCCCGGGGGCTTCCCGCCCGCCTACAGCGCGGCGAAGGCGGCGCTCACCGCGATCGGCAAGTCCCTGTCGGAGGAGTTCGGCCCCCGGGGCGTCCGCGTGAACACCGTTTCCCCCGGCCTGGTCAACACCTCCGTCTACCAGGACCCCGACGGCACGCTCAGCGAGTGGGCCGCCGCGGCCGGGATGAGCCTCGCGGAGTTCGTCGGACAGTTGGCGCAGGCACAGAACGTCACGACAGGCCGCATGGCCGAACCCGAGGAGGTGGCGGCCCTGATCGCGTTCCTCCTGTCCGACGAGGCCGCGAACATCACCGGCGCCGACCACGTCATCGACGGCGGCACCGTCAAGACCGTCTGAATCGAGCAGTACCCCGACATGCTGATCCAGCGGCACAGCCCGCCGGTCGCGGAGGGGGAGTGGACCGCGTCCGTCGTCCACCAGGTCGGCTTCGGTTCCTCGCCCATGTCCACGGCCGCCGTCCACCGCCACCGCGGGGGCCGGATGGTCGAGGAGTACTGGTTCAGCGGCGAGGCGGGCAGACGCTCGGTCACCTTCACCCGGAGGGAGGGCGACGAGGTCGTGGAGCGGCACCGGTTCCTTCCGGCCGGAACGGCAGGGCTGCGGAATGGAGAGGGCCCCGGCACGGGACGCCTCGGTGCCCGAACTCCCTGCGCGAATGGGTGGCCAGGGTGGGGCTGACCGTCGCGCAGGCCTCGGCGCTGCCTGCGCTGACCACTCCGCCCCCCTCGACTACCCCTGGCCCCCGATCCGGGAAGCGACCGCACGCCCGAGCGCGCCCCGGCACGCCAGGACCGCGGGGTGCCGGCTACGACCACGGCGTACGACGGTGAAGACGCGGCGGGTGTGCTGGGCGTGGGGGAGTGTGCGCAGGGCGACCGTCGGGGGCCGGTCGTTCCAGACCAGGTCGGGGAGGAAGGCCGCCGCGTGTTCCTGCTCGACGAGGCGTCGGTGGAGCAGGAGGTCGGTGCTCTCGAACCGTACGTCGGGTTCGAAGCCGGCGGTGCGGCACAGGGTGATGGCCCAGTGCCGGGCGGCCGTGCCCTCGGGCTCCATGACCCAGGGGTGGTCGGCGAGTTGACGCAGCGCCGCCGTGGGGTCGTCGGTGTGCAGAGTGTTAGCCCGTGTCGGGACGGCCAGGTGGAGAGGGTCGTCGAGGAGGTCTTCCTGTTCGAGTTCGGCGGGCCGCGGGTTGGGGTTGCCCGGGTACTCCTCGGCGAGGACGAGGTCGAAGTCGCGGGCCTGGAGCGCGGGCAGGGACTTCTCCGGCTCCAAGTGCCTTACGTGGACGCGCAGTCGGGGGTGCTCGTCACGCAGCAGGCTTAGCGCGGCCGGGACGAGGGCGAGCGCGGCCGTCTGGAACGAGGCGATGCGCAGCGTGCCGGTCAGGTCGGTCAGGGAAGCGGCGATGTCGGCCTCGGCGCGCTCCAGACGTTCGAGGATCACTTCGGTGTGGGCGACGAGGATTTGGGCCTGCGCGGTCAGCCGCACCCGCCGTCCGACCGGTTCGAGAAGCGGGACGCCGACCTCGGTCTCCAGCTGGGAGAGCTGCTGGGAGACGGAGGAGGGGGAGTACGACAGGGCGGCGGCGACGGCGGCCAGAGTGCCGCGGTGCTTGAGTTCGCGGAGCAGACGCAGCCTGTGCAGATCGAACATGGATGCCCGCTCTCCTCGCCCTCGCCGACCGGCCCACTCGCCGACCGGCCGACTTGCTTACCGGCCGACCTGCGGATCGGTCGAATGATTGGGTTCTCCGACGAATATAGGTCGGAAACATTCGCTGGACCGATCGTACGGTCGCAGCGGACCCTGATCACGTGTCCGACAACGCTTCCTGCTTCCGCACGCCGCCCTGGTTCGCTCGCCCCGAGGCCCGCGCCTGGCGGTGTGCACCGGCGCCCGCCGAGGTGCGCGCCTTCCATTCCTCGCTGACCGACTACGCACCCACCCCGCTGACGGAACTCCCTTCCCTGGCAGCGGAGTTCGGAGTCGTCCGGGTCTTCGTCAAGGACGAGTCGTGCCGTCTGGGGCTCCCCGCGTTCAAGGCGCTGGGCGCGTCCTGGGCGGTGCACCGCACCCTCGCCGAGCGCGCCGCGAACGGTGCGGGCCCGGGCCCGGTCACCCTGGTGACCGCCACCGACGGCAACCACGGCCGCGCGGTGGCCCGCATGGCGCATCGCCTCGGCCAGGACGCCCACGTCTTCGTCCCCCGGGGCGTGCACCCGCACGCGGTGGCGGCCATCGTCGCCGAACAGGCCAAGGTCACTGAGGTCCCGGGGCCGTACGACGAGGCCGTGCGCCGGGCGGCCGAGGCGGCTGCCGCGCCGGACACGGTCCTGGTGCAGGACACAGCATGGCAGGGCTACGAGCGGATCCCCGGGTGGATCGTCGAGGGCTACTCCAGCCTCTGCGCCGAGATCGACGAGCAGTTGGCGGCCGAGGGGATCGTCGAAGGGCCCGGCCTCGTCGCCGTACCGGTCGGGGTGGGGTCCTTGGCCCAGGCGGTCGTCACCCACTACCGCGGCCACCCCTCGGGCCGCGCCCCGGCACTGCTGTCGGTGGAACCGGAAGCCGCACCCTGCGTCCTGGAAAGCCTCACCCGCGGCGAACCCGTCAGCGTCACCACGAGCGAGACCACCATGGCGGGCCTGAACTGCGGCACCCCGTCCAGCATTGCCTGGCCCCACCTGCGCGACGGTCTGGACGCGGCCGTGGCCGTCACCGACGCCGACAGCGCCCGCGCGGCCACCGATCTCGCCGCTCTCGGGGTCTCCTCGGGCCCCTGCGGCGCGGCGTCGCTCGCCGGTCTGCGGGCGGCGCTCACGGGCGCCGGTGCCGCGGAACGCCGTACGGCGCTGGACCTCGGACCGGCCTCGGTGGTCGTACTCCTGAGCACCGAGGGCGCCGCCGCCAACCCGACGTCGCCGAACGAGCCCTCGCGTTGAACCACAACCACCGCCCCCGCACGCCGCCACCGCCGTGCTCGCCGCCTCGCCCGTGGCGTACCTGGCCGTGAAGCTCCTCGGCGCCTGCTACCTGGTCCGCCTCGGCGCGCAGGCGTTGTGGCAGCACCGCCCCGCCGCAACTCCCGCCGAGGCAAGGGCCGTTCCTCCCGGGAGTCCATGGCCGACCGGCCTGGTCAGCAACGTCCTCAACTCCCCATCCTCGCCCCGCCCGGGCTGCCTGCAGGCTGGGCGATGACCCTCCTCGTCCTTCTCCACTTCCGCCCGACCGCGCCCCGACACCTCTCCAGGAGGCAGCTCATGACCGGCTCCACCCCCGACAGGGTCACCGTCAACGGCGACCGCCTGTGGCAGTCCCTGATGGACCTCGCCGAGATCGGCGCGTACGACGACGAGCGCACCGGGCTGCGCGGCGTGAACCGGCTCGCCCTCACCGACGCCGCCGCGGCCGGCCGCCGCCAGGTGATCGCGTGGATGGAACAGGCCGGACTCGCCGTCCGCGTGGACCGGATGGGCAACATCTACGGCCGCCGCGAGGGCACCGACCCGGCGGCGGCCCCGGTGCTGACCGGCTCGCACATCGACAGCGTCGCCACCGCCGGGGCCTTCGACGGCTGCCTCGGTGTCCTGGGCGGCATCGAGGCCGTACGGACCCTCGACGAACGAGGCATCAGCACCCGCCATCCCATCGAGGTCGGCATCTTCACCGAGGAGGAGGGCGTCCGCTTCGGCACCGACATGCTCGGCAGTGCCGTCGCCGCAGGCCGCCTGACCCTGGAGTACGCTCACGCGCTGACCGACCGCGACGGGCGCACCCTCGGTGGCGAACTCGCCCGCACCGGCTTCGACGGGCCCGCCGAGGTGCGGCTGGAACCTCCCCACGCCTACGTCGAGTGCCACATCGAGCAGGGCCCCGTCCTCGCCGAGCACGACGTCCCGGTCGGCGTCGTCACCGGTGTGCAGGGCATCTCCTGGCAGGAGATCACCATCCACGGCCGCGCCGCCCACGCCGGTACCACCCCCACCCGCCTGCGCGTGGACGCGGGTCTCGCGGCGGCCCAAATCATCGTCCGGCTGAGGGAGTTGGTGGAGTCCGGTGACTACGGCGACCTGCGCGCGACCGTCGGCCATCTGACCGTCCACCCGGACCTGACCAACATCGTCCCGGCCCGCGCGGAGATGACCGTCGACCTGCGCAACCCCGACGACATCCAGATGACCCGCGCCGAGGACGCTCTGGCCATGTTCCTGCGCGAACTGGAGGGCGGGCGGCCGGGTTTGACGCTGACCACCCGGCGGATGGCCAGGACGGCCTACGTCCCCTTCGACGAGAGTGTGCAGAAGGTCATCGCGCAGGCCGCCGACGACCACGGCCTGGCGCACATCCCCCTGCAGTCCGGCGCCGGGCACGACGCCCAGGAGATCGCCGCGCTGTGCCCCACCGCCATGATCTTCGTACGCGGCGAGTACGACGGCATCAGCCACAACCCCCGCGAGTACTCCACCCCCGAGGTCTGCGCCCAGGGCGTCGACGTCCTGGCCACCACCTTGCTGAGGCTGGCCGGCCAGGACTGATCACGATCGTCGACGGTAATTGCAGATATGAAGGAATCGACCTATCGGTATATTTTGCGGACCATGTGCGGCGGATGTACGACCGACGGAAACCGCTGTAGAAATACACGAGAATTCACGAGCCGCCCCGCCCCGCCGCACACCGCTCAGGCCGCCTGCCCCACCGTCGCCTCGTCGAGCTGCTTGCTCCGCGGGATCAGCAGGGCGAAGAGCCCGCCCACGGCGACGCAGCCGACGACCAGCCAGAGGCCGTTGGTGAAGCCGGCGTCCAGGTAGAACTGGGTGCCGTGCAGTACCTTCCCGTGCTGGGCCATGACCACGAAGGCCAACTGGGAGACGACGATCTGCGCGACGCCCTGCCCGAGGGTCTGGGCGCCGTTGGCCAGGGCCTGCTCCTCGGGGGTGACCACCTCGATGATCATGATGGGGATGACGGCGACGACGATGCCGGTGCCGAGGCCCGCGATGACCCCCATCCCGATGATCTCCCCCGCGCTGTGGTGGAGTTGGGTGCCGATCGCGTACCCGAGCACCGCGAGACCGGTGCCGGTGCCCAGCAGGATCCGGGCGTCCGTCCGGCGGGCCAGATAGCCGGTGCCGACGGCCCCCACGATGATCATGACGCTGATGGGGCTGGAGACGATGGCGTTGTGCGTGCCGGACCAGCCCAGGCCCTCGGAGACGGAGGGGATCTTCGGCATCAGTATCAGCAGCTGGATCACCACGCCGACGGCGCTCAGCGCACCGGCCGCGATCGACGTCGCCAGGAGCACGCTCCACACCGAGCGGCGCCGGGTCATGGACAGCGGGAACAGCGGCTCCGCTACCCGGCGTTCGACCAGCGCGAAGGCGATCAGGGCCACGGCCGCCCCGACGACGTACGCGATGAATCTGCCGCTGCTCCAGCCCCAGTGCGAGCCCTCGCCGACGGCGTAGACGAGTGCGGTGATGCCGCCGCCCAGGAGGATGCCGCCGAGCCAGTCCATCCGGCCGCCGCGCTCACGGACCGGGCTCTCCGGGACGAGGACGGCGATCAGTACGAAGCTCAGGGCGGTGCTCGCGGCCATGAACCAGAGCACGCCGCGGAAGCCGTGGTTGTCCAGCAGCCAGCCGGAGAGGAACGGTCCGCCGAACGCGACGAGGCCCACGCCTCCGGCCATGATGCCGCTGGCCAGTCCGACCCAGCGGCGCGGGAAGACGTCACGGGTGATGGCATAGGCGAGCGGGGCCGCCGCCGCGTACACGCCCGCGATGCCGCGGCCGATCAGCAGGGTGCCGTAGTCGGTGGCGACGGCGGCGACGAGGTCGCCGACCAGACCGAGTCCGGTGGCGACGAGCAGGGCCCGCTTCTTGCCGAACAGGGCCGCTCCCTTGACCACGAATGGCAGGAAGAAGGTCCCGGTCAGCAGGGTCATCAAGGTGAACCAGGCGATCTGGGTGGTGCGGAAGTGGATCGCCACCTCGGCCTGTGCGATGCCCGACAGCGCGCCGATGAGCGCCACCAGTTGGACCGCCCACAGCAGTGCCACGACGATCAGCGCGTTGTGCGTACCGGAGCGGGTGGTCTCGGGAGGCTGCGCGGGTGCGGTCTGGGTCTGGGACATAGGGACCTTCCCTGAAAGGTCGAAGACACAGGGGGCGGCCGATACCAGGTCACGAGTCCTGTGCCTTGCCGGAGCGGAGAACGGTCGAGAACTTCTGGTGCTCGTCGACCGTGGGGGGAGGGTGAGAGTTTCGCGAGACTCAGAGCCGTAAAATAGACTTAACGGTCGGTACATTCAAGGAGTGGAGCCAAGAAACTTCCTGGCGTTGATTGGACCGGTCGGTCGACGTATGGTTCCGTGCGTCTGTCCGGAGATCGCACCCCCCGGACGACGCCCCGGACCGACCCCAACTGGGCTGTGACTTGGGGCAATTGTGGCCCTTGCTTTGCCGGTGTTTGCATTGTCTGCCGTACTGCCCAGACCTAGCCTGACCTGCGGAACCGTGGGAAGGGCCGACATGCTGCAAACCGTCAGGGAACAGGCGAAGGGGCTCACCAAGGATCAGCGCAACGCGTTCCTCGCCGCCTATCTGGGCTGGGCGATGGACGCGTTCGACTACTTCCTGGTCGTCCTCGTCTACAGCGAGATCGCCGACGACTTCCATGTCTCCCTCACCGACATGGCCTTCCTCACCACCGCCACCCTCGTGATGCGGCCGGTCGGCGCCTTCGTCTTCGGCATGTGGGCCGACCGCCGGGGCCGCCGTGTACCCCTCATGGTGGACGTGGTCTTCTACTCGATCGTCGGCTTCGCCTGCGCCTTCGCGCCCAACTACGCCGTCCTGCTGGTCCTTCGGCTGCTGTACGGCATCGGCATGGGCGGCGAGTGGGGTCTGGGCGCGGCGCTCGCCATGGAGAAGATCCCCGCCGAGCGGCGCGGCTTCTGGTCGGGGCTGCTCCAGAGCGGCTACTCGCTCGGGTATCTGCTCGCCGCCGTGGCCTTCTTCGTCATCGAACCCGCCTTCGGCTGGCGGGGGTTGTTCGCCTTCAGCCTGGTGCCCGCCCTGGTCGCCCTGTGGGTGCGCACCCGGGTCGAGGAGAGCGAGGTGTGGGAGAAGAGCGTCAAGCTCAACCGCACCCCCGCCTACCAGGTGTTCAGGAACCCCGCGGTGCTCAAGCGGTTCGTGTACCTCGTGGCCCTGATGACCGCCTTCAACTGGATGTCGCACGGCACCCAGGACATCTACCCGACCTTCGTCAAGAAGGGCCTCGGCCTCTCCCCGGACACCTCCATCGCCATCGCCGTCGTCTACAACGTCGGCGCGATCATCGGGGGAGCGCTGCTCGGCGCCTTCTCCGAGAAGCTGGGGCGCCGGCGCACGATCATGATCGCGGCGGCCGGGGGCCTGGTCGTGGTGCCCTTCTTCGTGCTGTCCACGACCGTGGGCTGGCTGATGCTCTCCTCCTTCCTCATGCAGATGTGTGTCCAGGGAGCCTGGGGCGTCATCCCCGCGCATCTGACGGAGATGAGCCCGGACGCGATCCGCGGCTTCTACCCGGGCGTCACCTACCAGTTGGGCAACCTCATCGCCGCCCTCAACCTGCCGATCCAGGAGTCCCTGGCCGAACGGCACGGCTATCCGGCGGCGATGACCTGGACCGTGGTGCCCGCCCTGGCCGTGGTCATCCTGCTGAGCGCCGTCGGCAAGGAGGCCAAGGGCATCCGCTTCGGAACCCCGGGCACTCCCGGCGTCCCGGACACTCCGGGCGGCCCGCCCTCGACCACGAAGGCGGCCGAAAGCGGCTAGTGCCTTCCGCTCACGGAACCCGGACGGGCGGTCGCCCCCTACGATGGCAAGCCCGCAGTGCCTGTACCTGTGCACGATCGCGTTCCACCGCAGGGAGTCATGCCCATGGGTGCCGAAGAGACCGCAGGAACACCGTTCGACAGCGAGGTCCTGGGCGGGCGCTCGGCAGGCCCGATGGTGCCACGGCTGCTCCTGGGCGCCCGGCTGCGCCGTCTGCGGGAGGGGCGGGGTGTCTCCCGCGAGGCCGCGGGGCGGCTCATCCGCGGCTCCCGGTCCAAGATCAGCCGGATGGAGGGCGGGCGGCACGGCTTCAAGCTGCGTGACGTGACCGATCTGCTCACCCTCTACGGCGTCACCGACGAGGCCGAACGCGCCACTTTGCTGACCCTGGCCGAGGAGGCCAACACCCCTGCCTGGTGGCAGTACTTCAACGACGTGGTGCCCGCCTGGAAGCAGAACTACCTCGCGGCCGAACAGGCGGCGAGCCTCGTCCGCTGCTTCGAGGTGCAGCGGATCCCCGCACTGCTCCAGACGTCCGGCTACGCGCGCGCCTCCGTCCGGCTCGCCCACCCCGACGCCTCCGAGGAGGAGACCGAGCGGCGCGTCGAGCTGCGGATGTCCCGGCAGCGCGTCCTGCACCGGCGGCCGGCGACCCGGCTGTGGGCCGTCCTCGACGAGGCCGCGCTGCGCAGGCCGGTCGGCGGCATCCCCACCATGCGCGCCCAGTTGAGGCATCTCATCGAGATCTGCCGGCTTCCGCAGATCTCCGTCCAGATCATGCCGTTCCTCGGCGGCGGCCACTCCGCGGAGGGCGGCCCGATCACGATCGTGCGGCTGCCCGGCAGCGAGTTGCCCGACGTGGTCTACCTCGAACAACTCGCCACCGGCCTCTATCCCGACCGGCCCGCCGAGATCGAGTGCTACTGGGACGCCATGAACCGCCTCGCGGTGGAGGCCGAGTCACCGGACGAGACGCCGACGATCCTGCACCGCATCCTCCAGGAGACCTGACCCCGTGCCCGGTCAGTTCTTGCGGGCGACACCGCCGTACTGGTGGACCTCGGCCGGAAGACCGAGGGCCTCGGTGTCGGGGCGCCAGCGCGAGCAGGACGCCACACCCGGTTCGAGCAGCTCGAGACCGTCGAAGTAGCGGGCGA
Source organism: Streptomyces sp. SID13726 (assembly GCF_010548375.1). Classification (GTDB taxonomy): domain Bacteria; phylum Actinomycetota; class Actinomycetes; order Streptomycetales; family Streptomycetaceae; genus Streptomyces. The sequence goes on along the minus strand of NZ_JAAGLY010000006.1, from coordinate 140,809 downwards.
TCTGCTCGGGGCTGCGCAGGATGTAGGGGATCGAACCACCCTCGTTGTACTGCTGGATGGCGTCGAGGTAGGCCTTGCTGGTGTCGGAGCTGTCGTACTGCACCAGGAAGCTGCCGGAGGGCAGTCCGGCCACCAGTTCCCGCACGATCGAGCACGCCTCGTCGTGGTCCTCGATGTGGCCCAGGATGCCCATCAGCATGAGGGCGACCGGCTTGTCGAAGTCCAGCGTCCGCGCGGCCTCCCGCAGGATCGTGGCCGGGTCGCGCAGATCGGCGTCGACATAGTTGGTGACGCCCTCCGGTGTGCTGGTGAGCAGCGCGCGGGCGTGCGCCAGCACCAGCGGGTCGTTGTCGACGTAGACGATCCGGGACTCCGGTGCCACCCGCTGGGCGATCTGGTGGGTGTTGTCGACGTTGGGCAGCCCGGTGCCGATGTCGAGGAACTGCCGTACGCCCTCCTCGCCGGCCAGATGACGGACGGCGCGGGCGAGGAAGTAGCGGGCGGCGCGGGCGCCGGTCTCGATGCCGGGGAAGATCTCGCGGAACGCGTCGCCGGCGACCCGGTCGACCTCGTAGTTGTCCTTGCCTCCCAGCCAGTAGTTCCAGATCCGGGCCGACTGCGGCACCGAGGTGTCGATCTTGGGCAAGGGCTCCTGCTCGGAGTTCTCTGCCTGCTCAGCCATGGACACTCCTGCGTTGCGGGACGGGGGACCGCCGAACGGTCGAACACCGGTCGTGGGCATCCACGTTAATCCCCGAGGCTCGCCCCATGTGAATCATCAGCACCAACAGGCGTGTCCTAGCGGCCAGTTGAGTCCGGCTCGGGAACGGCCGTCACGGTCTCCACGCCCCGCGCGCGCAGTTCGGCGAGGATGCCAGGATCCGCGGAGTCGTCCGTGACCAGCGTCCAGTCCTCGCGCAGCGGGGTCCAGGTGTGGAAGGGGCGGCGGCCCAGCTTGGCCGCGTGGGCGAGGACGTAGACGTGGTCGGCGCGGCGGGCCATCAGCTCCTTGAGCCGGGTCTGGCGCAAGTCGGCCTCGCAGACGCCCAGTTCGGGGGAGACGCCGTCGGTGCCGAGGAACACCCGGTCGAAGGTCATGCGCTCCAGGGCCGCTTCGGTCAGCGGACCCACGAAGCCCTGGCTGAGCGGGCGCAGGGTGCCGCCCAGGCACTCGACGTGGATGGTCTCGACGTCGGACAGCGCCTGGAGGGCGGTGAGTCCGGTGGTCGCGACGGTGATGTCCTTGACGGTACGCAGTTCGTGCGCGAGTGCCCCGACCGTCGAGCCGGCGTCCAGCAACAGCGTCTCGCCGGGCCGGACTTGGGCGGCGGCCCAGCGGGCGATGGCCTGCTTGGCCTCGAAGGCCTCGCCGACCCGCTGGCGCAGCGACGCCTCCGGGTGCGCGGTCAGCGCCATCGCGCCGCCGTAGGTGCGGGCGAGGCGGCCGTCGGTGGTGAGTCTGGCCAGGTCGCGGCGGATGGTGGAGGCCGTCACGCCGAACAGCTGGGAGAGTTCTTCCACACTCGCGAGGCCGGTGGTGGTGGCGAGGTGGACGATACGGTCGCGCCGGGCCTGGGATCCGATCGCCGACATCGGTCTGCTGTCCTCCGGTGTCCTGGGGTGCGTACGAGCGGTGTCCTGGGGTGCGTACGGGCGAACCGACGTCAGCCGGCGGCCGGTGCGGTCGACATCTCGGCGGCCTGGCGCAGGGCCTCGACCATGCTACCGGGCTCCGCACGCCCCGTACCTGCGATGTCGAACGCCGTGCCGTGGTCCACGGAGGTGCGGATGACCGGCAGTCCCACGGTGAGGTTGACGCCGGCCTCGATGCCGAGGACCTTGACCGGGCCGTGGCCCTGGTCGTGGTACATCGCGACGATCAGGTCGTAGTCGCCGCGCGAGGCGAGGAAGAACGCCGTGTCGGCGGGGAGCGGACCGCGCGCGTCGATGCCGTCGGCCCGCAGGGTCTCCAGCGCGGGGACGATCTTCGTCTCCTCCTCGCCGTAGCCGAAGAGGCCGTTCTCCCCGGCGTGCGGGTTGATGCCGCAGACGCCGATCACCGGGGCCGGGACGCCCGCGCGGACCATCGCCTCGTGGCCCCGGCGGACCGTGCGTTCGACCAGTCCGGGCTCGATGCGGTTCACGGCGTCGATCAGGCCGATGTGCGTGGTGACATGGATGACCTTCACCTTCGGTGTCGACAGCATCATCGACACCTCCTCGACGCCGGTGAGGTGCGCGAGCAGTTCGGTGTGGCCGGGGAAGCGGTGCCCGGCGGCGTGCAGGGCGCCCTTGTTGAGCGGGGCCGTGCAGATGCCGTGCACCTCGCCGCGCAGGGCGAGGTCGGCGGCCACCCGGATGTACTGGTAGGCGGCCTCGCCCGCGACGGCGGACAGCTCGCCCCACGGCAGGTCGGCGGGGAGCAGTCCGAGGTCGACGACATTGACGCGGCCGGGCGTGAACTCGGCGTCGGCGGGCCGCTCGACGGGCACGATCGCGCAGTCGACGCCGAGGACGGCGGCCGCCTGGCGCAGCCGTTCGGCGTCGCCGACGACCACCGGGCGGCAGTCGCGCAGGGTGTCGGGGTGCAGCAGCGCCGGCACGATCACCTCCGGTCCGATGCCGGCGCCGTCGCCCATGGTCACCGCGATGACCGGGAGCGGTCGCGCGGTGGCGCCCGTCTGCTCGGCGGGGGCGGCGGTGGGGGCTGCGTTCACGAGGTCACTCCTGTGGGGTGGTGGGGCGGGACGGGACGTACGTGACCGGAGCGGCGCAGGGCGCGGGCGATGCGCAGCAGCGAGTCGGACTCGCCGAAGCTGCCCGGCCGGGTGACGACCGAGCGGCCGTCCGGGGTGCGGGAGTGCACGGCGCCGTGGTGGATCTGGCCGACCGGGCGCAGCCGCGTGATGCCGAGGGCGTCCAGCACCCGGCGCGCGGTCTCGCCGCCGGTCAGGACGAGATCGCCGTCGTACGAGGTTTCCGCGACGGCCTCGGCCAGCGCGGCCGAGAGCCGGCGGGCGGAACTCGGGGCCAGCAGCCCGGCGATGCGGACCACCGTGACTCCGGTGGCCGGCAGGGCGAGCGGGCGCCGGGCGCGCAGGAGGTCGTCCGCGGTGAGCGGGAGGTGATGGGCGCCGTCCGCGACGAGATGGGCGGCCTGCGCGGCGGCGGACGGCTCGGCGGTGCCCACGACGACGAGGAGAGGGCGAGGGGAGCCGTGGCCCGCCTCGGGACCGGGGCGCGGAACGGCACGGTCGCCCAGTACGCGCCCCACGGCCCCCGCGAGCCCGCCCGTCCCCAACAGCCGTACTCCGGGGCCCAGTTGAAGCGCCGCCCGGGCGATCGCGTCGAGGTCGGCGTCGGTCTCCGCGTCGCACACCGGATGCCGGCCTTGCGTGAAACGCGCACGCAGTTCGTTCAGCAGGGGACCGCGTACGGCCGAGAGCGGTACGGGCGAGACCGGCAGGTCCCCGAGCGCCGCCGCGACCGACTCCGGCGCGGGCCCGGGCTCGGCCCGCCACGCGTCGGTCGTGTGCAGCGCGGCCCCCTTCAGATGGACGACGCCGTCGCGCACCGTCCGCCCCGTCACCGGCAGCGCCGTCGCGATCACGACCCCGGCGCCGCCCTCCGCGTAGGCGGCCGCCTCGGCGGCGAGATTGCCCCGCAGCAGCGAGTCGACCTTCTTGAACAGCACGACGTCCTCGGCGGCCCGGCCGGTCACGGACCGTACGGCATGCGCCGCCGCGTCCGCGGGCAGGTGCCGGGAGTCCAGGTCGACGACGGTCGCCTCGCCGTCGGCGGGCGGTGGGACGGGGTCGGAGAGGGGACCCAGCAGGAGGTGGGCGGGTGTGCGCAGGGCCACCGCGGTCTCGGCGGCGCCGGAGAGGTCGTCGGCCAGGGCGAGCACACGGCGGCCTGGGATGGTGAGGGACACGGGTACCTCCTCGGGCGTTCCGGTCGGGCGGCCTCGGGCACCGATGATGACATGGATTGCGCGAAGCGCGCGAGACCTCTTGCGCACTTCGCGCAATCGTGCCACCTTTTCCGGCGCGACACCCCTTCGTCTCCCGCCGACCCGCACCCACCGGCCGGGCCGCCGCGAGAGCCGAACAGGTCGAGATTTTCGTCCGGCGCACGAACCGATCCGCACGAGCCCGGCCGCACGAACTCAGCAGCACGAACTCAGCCGCACGAATCGAACTGCAACGAACCGAGCCGCACGAACCCAGCCGCACGGACGAAGAGCGCGGCACCCCCGCACTCACGTACCCCCGCAGTCACGCACCCCCGAGCCGGCCGCCCCCGGAACGCGAGAAGGTCGACGATGACCCCACCTCCCCAGAGCGCCCCACCCCCTGTACCCCTCACCCGCCGCACCCTGCTGCGCTGGAGTGCCCTCGGCGGTGCCGGACTCGCCCTCGGCCCGCTGTCCGCCTGCGCGGGACCCACCGGAGCCCCCGGCCCCGGCACCCTCACGCTGGGTCTCAACCGCTCCCTGATCAGCCTGGACAACAAGCTCAACCAGTTCGACGCGGCGGTCACCGTGCAGCGCGCGGTGCGCCAGGCCCTCACCCGCATCGGCCCCGGCATGCGCACCCAGCTGATCCTCGCGGACAGCTTCACCATGACCGCGCCGACCCGGTGGAGCGTGCGGCTGCGCGACGGCCTGCGCTACTCCGACGGCACCCCGGTCACCGTCGAGGACGTGGCGACCGCGGTGGAGATGTACGGCAAGGTCAACGGCTCCTTCCTGCTCGGCCTCTTCCCGGAGCTGCCCGGTGTGGAGAAGACCGGCGAGCGGACCTTCACCCTGCACACCGAGCGCCCGGTGCCCGTCCTCGACCGGCTGATGGCCAACATCCACATCACCCCGGCCGCCGCCAACAAGCCCGAGGAACTGCAGAGCGGTGTGGGCTCGGGACCGTACGAGGTGGTGCGGGCCAACAGCGGCGCGGGGGAGTACACGCTGGCCCGCAACCCCCGCTACTGGGGCGCCAGTCCACCCGTCGACCGGGTCCAGGTGCGCTTCGTGCCCGAGGAGTCCAGCCGCGTGATCGCCCTGCGCAGCGGTGAGTTGGACGTCGTCGACACCCTCACCCCGGACTCGGCCGAACAGCTCACCGGGCTGCCCGGCATCACCCTCCAGGAGACCTCCGGGGTCCGGATCTGCCAGCTCTTCTACAACTTCCGCAAGAAGAAGGGGCATCCGCTCGCCGACGCCCGCGTCCGCCGCGCCCTCACCCACGCCATCGACGGCGACTCCCTCGTCAGGGACGTCCTCACCGGCTCGGCCGAGGCCGCCGAGGGCGTCGTACCGCTCGCCCTCGAAGGCGCGGTGCGCACCGGCGCGTACACCTACGACCCGAAGAAGGCCAGGGCCCTCCTCAAGTCCCTCGGCGCGGACGGGATGCGCGTCCGGATCATCTGGGAGTCGGGGGAGTTCGCCGGCGACAACTCCGTCATGGAGGCCGTCGCCGACATGCTCCACGACATCGGCGTACGGGCCTCGCTGCTCCAGTTCGAGCCCGGTGGCGACATCCTGAAATGGCGTCAGGGCCGCGGCGGCGACTGGGACGTCATCGGCAACGGCTACCCCGGCACCACCGGGCAGGCGCTCACCTCGCTCCAGGGCATGTACGGCGGCACCGCGGAGAAGGAACGCAGCCGCGACACCTACATGGGATACGTCGTCCCGGGCGTCCAGCGCCGGCTCGCCGACGCCGCCACCGAGACCGACACCGCGGTGCGCGACCGGAAGCTGGCCGTCGTGCAGCACGCCGTGTGGGACACCTGGCCGAGCCTGTGGGCGTTCGCCCCCAAGACGATGCTGGCCCGCCGCGACCGGGTGCACGACCTCGGCCTGCTGAAGCTCAACTCCTATGACCTGTCCGCCGTACGGCTGGAGGGCTGAGCCGTGGTCACCTATCTCGCCCGCCGCGTCGGCCAGAGCCTGCTGGCCCTCTTCCTCACCCTGACCACGGTCTTCCTGCTGGTCCGCCTCGCCCCCGGCGACCCGGCCGCCGCCTACGCCGCCCCCAACGCGCCGGCCGCCGATCTCGACCGCATCCGGGCGAAGTTCGGCCTCGACGAGCCGATGATCAACCAGTACGGGATCTTCCTGCGCGACCTGTTCACCGGCGACCTCGGCACCAGTTACTCCTTCCACACCTCGGCGTTCGACGTGGTCATGGACCGGATGCCGTACACCGTCACGCTCGCCGTCGCCGCGATCGCCCTCACCAGCGTCGTCGCCGTACCGCTCGGCGTGTGGATGGCCCGACGGGCGGACACCAAGCGGGAGTTGGGCGCCAACGTGCTCACCATCGCCGGGCAGTCCATGCCGGACTTCTGGACCGGCGTGATGCTGCTGACCGTCTTCGCCGTGCTGCTGCCGGTGCTGCCCGCCTCAGGGTTCACCTCATGGAGCGGCCTGGTGCTGCCCACGGTCACGGTCGCGGTGCTCCAACTCGCCCTGGTGTCACGGCTGGTGCGCCGTGAGATGGTCACGGCGCTCACCGCGCCCTACACCACGGTCGCGCGCTCCCGGGGCGTCTCCGAGCCTTCCCTGACCTGGAGCTACGGACTGCGCAATTCCGCCGTCCCACTGCTCACCACCCTCGGCACCCGCTTCGCCGCCCTCCTCAACGGAGTCGTCGTGGTCGAGGTCGTCTTCGGCTGGCCCGGCGTCGGCTCGCTCGTCGTCCGCGCGCTGGCCACCCGCGACTACCCGCTGATCCAGGCCACCGTCCTGGTCACCGCGACCCTCGCGATCCTCGTCCAACTCCTCGTCGACCTCGCCTACCCGCTGCTCGATCCGCGGGTGCGCCTCGGAAAGGCGGCCTGAGCCATGACCACCCCCACCACGGTCGTCGAGCGGCCCACCGCCGTCACCGCCCGCGACCTGGCCCGGGCCGGCGCGACCCGGCGGCGGCGCGGCGCCCGCGTCAAGATCTGGATCGGCGCGGTCTGCACGGCCCTCGTCGTGCTGCCGGTGGCCCTCGCGAGCCTCCTCCCGCTGCCCGACGCCAACGCCCAGGACCTCTCCCGGCGCCGCCTCGCACCGCTCACCGACGGACACCTCTTCGGCACCGACCAGCTCGGCCGCGACCTGCTCTCCCGCATCCTGCACGGCGGCCAGGTGTCCCTCTCGGTCGGTCTCCTCGCCGTCCTCGTCTCCGGGCTCATCGGCATCGCGGCCGGATCGGCGGCCGGGTTCTTCGGCGGCTGGGTCGACGCCCTCGTCTCCCGCTTCCTGGAGGCCCAACTCGCCCTGCCCCTGCTGATGATGCTGCTCCTCGTGGTCGCCCTCTTCGGACCCTCGGTCACCGTCATCACCTGCGTCATCGCGGTCGCGCAGTGGCCCGAGGTGGCACGGCTCACGCGGTCCCTCGTGCTGGTCGAGCGGGAGAAACCGTACGTGGCGGCGGCCCGGGTGCTCGGGCTGCGCGGGACGCAGGTGCTCGCCCGCCATGTCGTCCCGAACGTGGTCCGCCCGGTCAGCCTCGTCGTCCTGCTCCTGCTCGCCCAGGCCGTCCTCCTGGAGAGCGCGCTCAGTTTCCTCGGCGCCGGACCGCAGCGGCCGTTCGCGACCTGGGGGCGGATCATCTCGGACGGACAGGCCTACATCACGACCTCGTGGTGGCTGGTGACCCTGCCGGGCCTGGTCATCGCCCTCCTCGTCGTCGGAGTGAACCTGCTCGGTGACGGACTGCGCGACCGGAAAGGGGCGTGACCATGACCGCCGAGACCCCGCTGCTCGACGTGGCGGACCTCCAGATCGAACTCATCACCGCGCAAGGCGTCGTCCGTGCCGTCGACGGCGTCACCTTCACCGTCCACCGGGGCGAGACCGTGACCCTGATCGGCGAGTCGGGCTCCGGCAAGTCGACCACCGCGATGGGCGTGCTACGGCTGCTCCCCGAGGGGCTCGCCGTGATCTCGGGGAGTGTCCGCATCGCCGGACACGATGTCGTGGCCGACCCCGACGCGGCACGCGGCGTCCGCGGGCGGACCGTCTCCCTGGTCCCGCAGGACCCGATGACCGCGCTCAGCCCGGTGCACACCGTCGGACGCCAGCTCGGCGACGCGATCCGGCTGCGCCACCCCTCACTGTCCCGGACCGAGGCCCGGGACAAGGGCGTCGACCTCCTGAAGCAGGTCCGCATCAGCAAGCCGGAGACCCGCTGGAAGGCCTACCCCCACCAGTTCTCCGGCGGCATGCTGCAACGGATCCTCATCGCCATCGCGCTGGCCGGCGAACCCGAACTGCTCGTCGCCGACGAACCCACCTCCGCGCTGGACGCGACCGTCCAGGCCGGGGTCCTGGACCTGCTGATGGAGCTTCAGGAACGCACGGGCATCGGCATGTTGATGATCACCCACGACCTGGGCGTGGCCCGGCTGGTCTCCGACCGCATCCATGTGATGAAGGACGGCCGGTTCGTCGAGTCGGGACCCGCCGACCGGATCGTCGAACGGCCCGCCGAGGCGTACACGCGCGCACTGCTCGCGGCCGTGCCCCGGCTCGGCGCCTGGGACGAGAGCGCAGTGCAGGGAGCCGCGTCATGACCCTCTTGTCGGTGCAGGACCTGGTCGTGGAGTACCCGACCCCCAGCGGTCCGTTCCGTGCCGTGGACCAGGTGAGCTTCGAGGTCGAGCGGGGCGGCTCGCTCGCCGTCGTCGGGGAGTCCGGCTGCGGCAAGTCGACCCTCGCCCGCGCCCTCGTACGGCTGCTGAAGCCGCGCTCCGGCCGCATCCTGCTGGACGGCACGGACCTCGCCACCCTCCCCGAGCGCAGGCTGCGTCCCCTGCGCAGGCGGGTGCAGATGGTCTTCCAGGACCCCTACGGCTCCCTCGACCCGCATCTCACGGCCGAGCAGATCGTCGCCGAACCGCTCCGGCTCGCCGGAGTCTCCGGGCGTACCGAACGGGCCCGCCGGGCCGCCGAGTTGATCGACCAGGTCGGCCTGCCCAAGACCGCGCTCGCACGCCGTCCCGCCGACTTCTCCGGCGGCCAGCGCCAGCGCATCGGCATCGCCCGCGCCCTCGCCTCCCGTCCCGACCTGCTGGTGTGCGACGAGGCCACCTCCGCGCTCGACGTCTCGGTCCAGGCCCAAGTACTGGACCTGCTGCGGGAGTTGCAGGCCGAGACCGGGATCGCCTACCTCTTCATCGCCCACAACCTCGGCGTCGTCCGCGAGATGAGCACCGACGTGGTCGTGATGCGAGCGGGCCGCACCGTCGAGACCGGGCCCACCCGCACCGTACTCGCCGCCCCCGCCGACCCCTACACCCGTGCCCTGCGCCGCGCCGCCCTCGACCCCACCGCGATGCACGGCCTCAAGCCCCGCCACGTACTGGAAGGAACCCCGTCGTGACCACCGGCATCACCCTGCCGCACACGCCCGTACCGCTCTCCCGCCTGGTCCTCGGCACCATGACCTTCGGCGACACCGTCGACCGCGAGGGCGCCGCCGCCATGCTCGACGCCGCCCTGGACGCCGGCATCACCGGCGTCGACACCGCCAACGGCTACGCGGGCGGCGAGAGCGAGCGGCTGCTCGGGGAGCTGCTGCCGGGCCGCCGCGACCGGATCGTGCTGGCCACCAAGGCGGGCATCCCGCACCCCGACCAGGGCGACCACGCGCCCCTGTCGGCGGCCGGACTGCGCGCCGCCCTCGACGGCAGCCTCAAGCGGCTCGGCACCGACCACGTCGACCTCTTCTACCTCCACCAGCCCGACCGGTCCACCCCGCTCGCCGAAACCCTCGCCACCGTCGCGGAGTTGGCGGCCGAGGGGAAGATCGGCGCGCTCGGCGTCTCCAACTACGCGGCCTGGCAGATCTCCGAACTCGTCCGCACCGCAGACGAGGTGGGCGCGCCCCGCCCGGTCGTGGCCCAGCAACTGCACAACCTCCTCGCCCGCCGGATCGAGGAGGAGTACGTGGAGTACGCGGCCGTCAGCGGGCTGCGCACGATGGTCTACAACCCGCTCGGCGGCGGCCTGCTGACGGGCCGTCACCACTTCGCCGACGCCCCGGCCGAGGGCCGCTTCGGGGACTCCCGGCTCGCCGCCATGTACCGGCAGCGGTACTGGGACGAACGGCTCTTCACCGCCGTCGAGCAGCTCACCGCCGTAGCCGAGCGGGCGGGTCTGGCCCTCACCGACCTGGCCCTGCGCTGGCTGCTGGACCGCCCCTCCACCGACGCCCTGCTCCTCGGCGGTTCCCGGACGGAACACCTGCTCGCCAACATCGCCGCGGCACGGGCGGGGGCACTGCCCGCCGACGTCACGGAGGCGTGCGACGAGATCGGCGCGCGCCTGAGGGGGCCGATGCCCGCGTACAACCGCTGACCGGCGGCGTCGGCAGAGACCGGCGACCGCCTCCGACAGCCCCATCGCTGACTACACGCCCCGCCTCCGACCGGACACCCCGACCACGCACCCCGCAAGGAGCCCCCGCCCATGACCCCCGCCGCCTTCGCCGCCGCCCTGCGCGCCCGCGAGCAGCTCATCGGCTACTGGTCCGTCCTCGACTCCCCGGTCTCCACGGAGCGCGTCGCCCGCCTCGGCTACGACTACGTCGCCCTCGACGCCCAGCACGGACTGCTGGAGTACGCGGGCGTCCTGCGCTCCCTCACCGCCATCGACACCAAGGGCTCCACGGCCGTCGGCCTGGTCCGCGTCGAGGCCAACGACCCCTCGCCGATCGGCAAGGCCCTGGACGCCGGCGCCACCGGAGTCATCGTGCCGCTCGTCGACACCGCGCGGGACGCGGCCGACGCGGTGGCCGCCGTACGCTATCCGCCGCTCGGCCGCCGCTCCTACGGCCCCATGCGCTCAGGGCTGCGGATCGGGCCGGACCCCGCCGACGCACACGAGCAGACCGTCGTCCTCGCCATGATCGAGACCGCGGAGGGCCTGGCCAATGTCGAGGAGATCTGCGCCACCGACGGCCTCGACGGCGTCTACGTCGGCCCCTCCGACCTGCGCCTCGCGCTCGGCGGGGCCACCTCCACGGACCCCGCGCTCGCGGCCGAGTTCGAGGCCGCACTGGTGACCGTGCGGACGGCGGCGGACGCCGCGGGGATCGCCGCCGGGATCCACAACGCCGACGGCGCGGGCGCGGCCAAGCGGCTCGCCGAGGGGTTCACCTTCGCGACCGTCGCCTGCGACCTCGTCCATCTGGAACAGGCCGCCGGAGCCCATCTCGCCGCCGCTCGCCAGGCGGGAGCAGGCCGTTGACCGCCGCCCACGGCATCCTGCGCCCGCACGCCGACCAACTCGGGCGCGCCGAGACCGAGTTGGCCGCGCCCGCCGTCCAGAACCATGCCGCGAACCTCACCGTGCTGCCCGGCGGCGACCTCGGCTGCGTCTGGTTCGGCGGCACCCAGGAGGGCGTCGCCGACATCTCGGTGTGGTTCGCCCGGCTGGCCCCCGGCTCCGACACCTGGTCGCTGCCGGTCCGCCTCTCCGACGACGCGACCCGCTCCGAACAGAACCCCCTCCTGTTCCCGGCCCCCTCCGGCGAACTCTGGCTCCTGCACACCGCCCAGCATGCCGGCCGCCAGGACACCGCCGAGGTGCGGATCCGCGTCAGCGACGACGAGGGCGAGACCTGGGGACCGTCCCGCGCGCTCTTCGAGGGCGGCGTCTTCGTACGCCAGCCGGTGGTCGAGCTGCCGGGGCGGCTGATCCTGCCCGTCTTCCGGTGCGTGGCCGCGCCGGGGGAGCGGTGGTCCGGCGGCCGTGACACCAGCTCCGTGATGATCAGCTACGACGGCGGGCGCGGCTGGCGGGAGCACGCGGTGCCCGGCTCCACCGGCCTCGTCCACATGAACGTCCGCCCGCTGCCCGACGGTTCGCTCCTCGCCCTCTTCCGCAGCCGCCGCGCCGACGCGGTGCACCGCAGCCTGTCGTACGACGGCGGGGAGACCTGGACCGAGCCGGAGCCGTCGGAGCTGCCGAACAACAACTCCTCCGTCCAGTACACCGTGTTGGCGGACGGCCGCCTCGCGCTGACGTACAACCACAGCAGCCGGGCGGACGCCGTCGCGCGCCGCGAGTCGCTGTACGACGAGATCGAGGACACGGCCGCCGAAGCGGAGACCCTGGCCGACGACGCCTTCTGGGGCGCCCCGCGTGCCCCGCTCTCCCTCGCGCTCTCGTCCGACGGCGGCCGCAGCTGGCCCGTCCGCCACGACCTGGAGACCGGTGACGGGCACTGCCTCACCAACAACTCCCGGGACGGCCTCAACCGCGAACTGTCCTACCCCTCCGTCGCCCAGACCCCGGACGGCAGCGTGCACGTCGCCTACACGCACCACCGGCGCACCATCAAGCACGTCCGGCTCGACACGGACTGGATGAAGCGGGAGTTCCCGGCGTGAACCCCGCGAAGGCGCCGCTGCCCGGGACGGCGGTGAGACCGGCCCGGGCAGCGGCGCCTTCCATGGAGCGCCTTCCACAGGTCAGGAGGTGGTCAGGTAGGCCCTTTCGACGGTCTGGGTCAGGGTGTTGCCGTCGCGGTCGGTCAGTTCGGCGCGCAGCGAGACCGAGCCCGCCCGCGCCGGGTGCTTCAGGGAGAGGTGGGTGCCGCCGACGGACTTGGCGGGCTGCCAGGTCTTCCCCTCGTCGTACGACACATGGAAGGCGAGCTTGGCCGGACGCTGCCCGGCCGCCGCGCCCTCGACGGTGAAGGGGACCTCGAAGCGCTTGCCCGCCTTCGCCGTGCTGGCCAGGGTCAGGCCGGGGCTGAAGCGGACCGTCGACAGCGGCACGGTGGCGAAGGCGCCCTCGGGGGTCTTGGCCGAGCGGAAGGTCCACTCCGCGTGGACGCGGGTGCTGACCGGGTACACGGCCGGGTCACGGGTGTTGTCCAGCGTCAGCCGGTACGCGGTGTCCTCGGCGGGCAGCGTGTACTCCGTGAGGTCCAGGCTCGGCTCGATGCCGTAGTCGTCGGCGATCACCTTGCCGTTCGCCTCCAGCCTGGACGACACCGTGGCCGGGTTGCTGAGACCCCAGTGCCCCGAGCCGTCGCCGGTCAGCGGCAGGAAGACCCTGAGGGTGTTCCCGTCGCGGCCGACACCGGGGTAGCCGTTGGTCGGGCCGAGGTCGTCGGGGCCGTTGAGGACCGGTCCGAAGACGCCCACGCCGAACTGTTCGTCGTAGGTCCGACCGGCCCGCCAGGTCCTCGGCATGCGCATCAGGAAGTTCTCGAAGACCGCGTCCTGGCCCTCGCCCCAGCGCTGCCAGGTGCGCGCCGACCACTTCACGCCGTTGTCGAGGATGTACTCGGTACTCCGGTAGGGCAGGTCACCGCGCATGTCGGTGTAGCTCGCCACCAGTCGGCCGTCGGGCAGATGCGGGGTCACCTGGGCCTGGACGCGCCGGCCCTCGACCGCCTCGCCCACCCGCAGGTTCACCTTGGCCAGCTGCTTCTGTCCGACCTCCGCGGTGAAGCCGTCCAGGCTGCCCTCCCGGTACCAGCCCAGGTGGTAGTTGACCGGCCTGCCGTCCTTGTCCTTGCTGGTCCAGCCGCCGGAGAACAGGGAGTTGAGCCCCGTCACCGAGTCGTCCGGGCCGAGCCGGCCGAAGCGGGAGCCCGCGAAGGTGGGCAGCAGGAACTGCAAGGAGGCGTCCTCCCGCCCCTCGCCCAGCCCGTAGCCGACGGTGACCGCGGCGTCGTTGTTCACGGCGGCCGGGTCCGGCACGGTGATGTCCATCGGCTTCGCCTGCCGGGCGTCGACGTCGACGGTCGTGTCCCTGTCGAGCCGCAGCTTGGGCTGGACCAGTACCGCGTGCCTGGCGGACTCGGTCGAGGGGTGGATCACCCCGGTGAGGAGGTAGTCCGCCTTGGGCAGCCGTACGGTCAGCTCGCCGTCCTGCGCGTCGGCGTACTCGGCGTAGAAGTCGCCGCCGAGGTCCGCGACGGAGGTCACCGCGTCGCCGGTGGCCGCGCCGTCCTCGTCGGTGTGCCGGAGCGTGAGGTCGTACGACTCCACCTCGCGGTCCACACCGACCGCGGACCGCACCCGTGTCCCGCCGTCCGCGGAGACGGCCGACACCGAGCCGCCGAAGCTGCCGTCGGTGCCGCCCGCGCTGGTGTCCGCCGTGACGTCGGCGCTCGCCTCGCCGCCCGCCGGGACGGTGATCCGCTGCGGGGAGACGCTGAACATGCCCTCGGCGGCGGGCTTTCCGTCCACCCCGTAGGCGTCTACGGACAGGTCGAGCGTGACCGGCTCGGTACCGAGGTTCTTGTAGGTGAGCTGCTTGGTCTGCGCCTTGTCGTCGTCGTGCGGCCACTGCTGGACGCCGAAGTCGACCGGACCCTGCTCGGTGACGACGCTCTCGTCGAGCGCCCGGGCCAGGTCGACGCGTCCGGTGCCCTGCTGGAAGGAGCTGTAGGCGCCCGGCTCCGTGGAGCCGGTGAGCACCGCCTTGATGCGCTCGCCGCTCCAGTCGGGGTGCTGCTGGGCCAGGATGGCCGCGGCGCCCGCGACATGCGGGGTGGCCATGGAGGTGCCGTCGATCGTGAGATAGCCGGGAATGTCGGAGGGGTAGTACTGCGACAGCACGCTCCCGGCGGCGGACGCGGCCGTGATGGCGACACCCGGCGCGGTCAGGTCGGGCTTGACCCCGCTGTCGCCGACGCGCGGGCCGCGGCTGGAGAAGTCGGCCAGGACGTCGGACTTGTCGACCGCGCCGACCGTGAGCGCGGACGCGGCGGTGCCGGGCGAGCCGAGGGTCCGCTCGCCGTCACCGCTGTTGCCCGCCGCGATGACGAAGAGGGCGCCGGACTCGGCGGAGAGCCGGTTGACGGTCTCCTCCAGCGGGTCGATGCCGGGGAGGTCGGGGCCGCCGAGACTGAGGTTCACGACGTCCGCGCCCTGGGCCACCGCCCACTCCATGCCGGCGATGATCCCGGAGTCCGTGCCGTCGCCCCAGTCGTCCAGGACCTTGCCGTTGAGGAGCTTCGCTCCCGGCGCGACCCCCTTGTACTTCCCGCCCGACTTCGCCCCGCTGCCCGCCACCGTGGACGCCACGTGCGTGCCGTGCCCGAACTTGTCGGTGGTGGAGCCGGTGCCGCTGAAGTCCTGGGCCGCGGTCACCTTGTCCGCGAGGTCGGGGTGAGAGGTGTCGACGCCGGTGTCCAGGACGGCGACCTTGGTGCCGGTGCCGTCGAAGCCGGCGGCCCAGGCGGTCGGTGCGCCGATCTGCGGGACGCTCTTGTCGAGGGAGGCCCGGCGCCTTCCGTCGAGCCAGAGCTTCTCCACACCCGCGGCGGCGGTGAACTCCGCCTTCCCCGCTGGGGAGTTGCCGGTCACGGCCTTCCAGAACTCGGTGGTGCGCTTCTTGGCCGAGCGCATCGCCCTGCCGTTGACGACGGGCAGCTGCCGGCCCAGCCGGGCCCCGGCCTCGGTGAACGGGCTCGTCGAAGGGGCCTTCTTGCCGCGGAACGTGACGATCAGCGGCAGGTCGGTGCGGCCCGCGTCGTCGTAGCCGTCCTTGACCAGCTGGGTGACGTCGAACAGGCGCGGGTCCAACTTGCCCTTGGCCAGCAGCAGTTGGGCGTCACCGGGGACGACCCGGGTGTGCCCGGCGACCGTGCGGACCGAGAACGGCATCCCGGTACGGCCCGGCGCCCGCTGCACCCCGGAGACCTGGCCGGTGCCGTCCACCAGGACCCGGTCGCCGGTGACCAGGGTGACGGTCTTCACCGCGGAGGCCGTACGGCCGCCCGCCCTGGAGACGTCGTCGACCGCCCCGGCGCCGGCCGGGAGACCGGCGAGGACCAGGGCCGCGGAAGCCACCCCCGCGGCCATGGCCGCGTGTCTGTGGCGTACGCGTAACTCCATCTGAACTCCTGACAGTCGGTGATTCAGTGCGTCACGGGACCGAGGGGCCCGTGAGGAGACGGCCGTCGCTGTCGTACGGCCAGACATTGGGGACGCAGCCGTGCAGGCCCTTGATCTGCTGCATCATCGCGGGGGCGGGCCGGCCCTCGCCCGGGCAGGTCACGTGGTTGTGGCCGATGAAGTGGCCGACCTCGTGATTGATGATCAGGGAGCGGTAGCCGACCACGTCTTCGGTGTAGTACTGCGTCGCGAGGACCCAGCGTCTGAGGTTGACCATCACGTTGTGGTTCACGCTGCAGTTGACCGTGCCGCCGGTGTCCAGCCCGCCCTCGGCGCACTTCTTGTCGACGGTCGCCGGGGTGGCGAGGACGACCCTGAAGTCGGTGGGCCCGCTGGACACACGCTGGAACGCCGAGTGGCCGTCGGCGGTCCAGCCGCGCGGGTCGGCCAGGGTCCGCTCCACCTGGGCGGCGACGTCCTCCGGGGAGATGGCGATGCCCTTCTCCACCTCGACCCGGTAGCGCATCGGCGTGCCGATACCGACCTTCGCGCTCCCGCCGGGCGCGGTGACGAAGGTCCCCGGGCCGCTTCGGGGGAGGGGGGGCGTGCTGGGGCCGGCCGGCGCACCGGACTTCTCCGGCTGCGGCGACCCACCGCTCCGTGGCGGCTTCGGCGACTCACTGCCTCGCGGAGGCTTCGCCGGCTCACCGGCCCGCGGTGGCTTCGGAGTTCCGGTGTCCGTCGGCGAACCGGCCGCCGTGGAGGGCCGTTTCGCGTCGGACGGCAGCCACGCCACCACCGCACCGCCGACGGCACCGAAGACGGCCAACGCGACCAGCCCGCCCGTCAGTTGTCTCCGCACGCTCCGCTCGGAGCGCTTGCGGCGACGAGAGCGGGCGGGGTTTCGTTTGTGCGCTGTCACGGTCGTTCACGATGTGACCGGGATGTGATCGGATCTGGCCCGGAAGGTAACGAACCGATAACCCTCCCTGTGGTCATGTCCCTGTGGATACTGTGCGCATGCCACGAGTACTGCTGATCGAAGACGACCCCGCCGTCCGCGAGGGGGTCGCCCTGGCCCTGCGCCGCCAGAACCACGACGTAGCCGCCACCGCCACCGGTGAGGAGGGGATGGACCGGCTGCGGTCCTTCCGGCCGGACATCGTGGTCCTCGATCTGATGCTGCCCGGCATGACCGGCCTGGAGGTGTGCCGCAGCATCCGGGCCGTCGACGCGGCGCTGCCGATCATCATGGTGACCGCGCGGGGTGACGAAGTGGACATCGTTGTCGGTCTGGAGGCCGGCGCCGACGACTACGTCGTCAAGCCCGTGCTGGCCCGGGTGCTGGACGCCCGCATACGCGCCGTGCTGCGCCGCGCGGCCGGTGGCGCGCCCGGCGCCGAGGGCCTGCCGAAGATCGACACCTACGGCGACCTGGCCGTCGACCGGGCCGGCCTCACCGTCGCCCTGGACGGCGAGCAGATCGCCCTCGCCCCCTCCGAACTGCGGCTGCTGCTCACCCTGTCCGCCTCCCCCGGCCAGGTGTTCAGCCGCCAGCAACTCCTGGAGGCCGTCTGGGAGCACGACTACCACGGCGACGCGCGCCTGGTGGACGCCTGCGTCAAGCGGCTGCGCACCAAGATGTCCGAACCACCCCGCGCACCGCGCTACATCCACACCGTGCGCGGTTTCGGCTACCGCTTCACCGCGCCGTGAGGAAACGCCCGCTGCGGGGCCTGCGCGCCCGTCTGGTGGTGGCCTTCGGGCTGGTCGCCGCCGTCGCGGCCATCACGACCGGCGCCCTGACCTTCCGCGAGGCCCGCACCGGAGTGCTCCAGCAGAGCCAGGACGCCACCATCAGACAGCTGCGTGCCCAGCTCAACCAGCACTCCGCCGAACTCCCGCTGCCGCCCGACGAGTCGGAGCTGCGGAAGTTCGCCGAGGACATGGCGGCCACCGAGTCGCAGGGCAGCTGGCGGGTCCTGGTGACGTACGGGGACCTGAGCGGCTCCTCGGCCCCCGGCGACCCGTTCACCGAGGTCACGCCCGCCGTGCGGGAGGCCGTCGGCACCAGCCGGGCCACCGTCTTCCAACGGGTGCGCGAGGACGGGCGCACCTCCCTCGTCGTCGGCATGTCGATCGTCTTCGGCGGCCCCAACCTCCCCGGCGCGGTCACCGGCGTCCGGGTCTTCCTGGTCGTCCCGCAGACCACGGAACAGGCGTACGTCGACGCCCTGGTCACCGCCGTCGAACGGGCCATGCTGGCCGCGCTGGTCCTCGCCGTCGTGCTCGCCCTCCTCGCCGCGCGCGGGGTCCTGGTGCCGGTGCGCAAACTCCGGCAGGCCACCCGCCGGATCGCCGAGGGGCGCCTGGACACCCGGCTCGCGGTCAACGGCTCCGACGAACTCGCCGATCTGTCCCACACGTTCAACGAGACGGCCGCCGCGCTGGAGACCTCGGTCGCCGAGCTGCGCGAGATGGAGGCCAGGGCCCGGCGCTTCGCCGCCGACGTCTCGCACGAACTGCGCACCCCGCTCGCCGCGATGTCCGCGGTCACCGACGTCCTCGACGAGGACGCCGCCCGGCTGGACGGGGACACCGCCACCGCGGTCCGGCTGATCAGCGAGGAGACCGTCAAACTCGCCCGTCTCGTCGACGACTTGATGGAGATCTCCCGCTTCGACGCGGGCGCGGCGGTGCTGCACCTCGACGAGATCGACCTCGCCGAGTCGATCCGGCGCACCCTCGCCTCCCGCGGCTGGACGGACACCGTGGCCACCGACCTGCCCCCGCCGGACGCCCTGCGCGGTCGCGTCGACCCGCGCCGCCTCGACGTGGTCGTCGCCAACCTGGTCGGCAACGCGCTCAAGCACGGGGCCCTTCCGGTGCGGGTGCGGCTGAGCGGGACACCGGGAGCGGCGGTCATCGAGGTGCGCGACAGCGGCCCCGGCATCCCGGCCGACGTCCTGCCCCATGTCTTCGAGCGGTTCTACAAGTCGGACACCGCCCGGATCCGCTCCGAGGGCAGCGGCCTGGGCCTCGCCATCACCGCCGAGAACGTCCGTATCCACGGCGGTGGCGTGCGCGCGGCCAACCACCCGGCGGGCGGCGCCGTCTTCACCGTGGAACTCCCGCTGCGGCGGGACGACTCGCCCGAGGAGAACCCGTCATGAAGGCCCTGCACCGCGCCCCGCTGCTGGCGCTCCTCGCGGTCACCTCCTGCGGCATCCCCGCGACCGGGGTGGTGGAGGCGGGCGCTCCCGCGAGCGGCAGCCTGCCGCTCACGCAGGTCTACTTCGTCGGCGGGGGCGGGCTCGTCGCGATGCCGCGCAACACCGACCGGCCCGGCGACCCGGAGGCGGCCCTGCGGCTGCTGATGGCGGGCCCGTTGGCCGGGGAGGAGGCCTCGGGCAGACGGATCTCCACCGAGGTGCCGGCGCTGCCCACCGCCATGGCGGTCCCGTCGGCCGCCACCGACGAGGACGGGAACACCCCGCCGGACACGCCGGCGGTGACGGTGAAGGGCGACGCGATGACGATCCGACTGCCCCCGGGGATCGACGCGTTGAGCGACCTCGGGGTACGGCAGATGGTCTGCACCGCCGCTTCCGCGTACCGCCTCACCCACCCCTCCGACACCCCGGTCGGCGCCGAGGTGACGGGCGGCGGCAGCTGGCGGGTCACGGCGTCGGACGAGGGCTGCCCCGTTCGGTGAGCGGGGCGCCCACCACGGGCGCCTCGGCCGTGGGCGCCTCGGCCGTGTCCGCCTGCTGGAGCTGGGTCAGGAGCCGGTTCTGGCCGGCGAGGAGTTCGGTGAGGATACGGCGGGCCGCGCGCAGCAGGTCGGCGACGTCACCGCCGGCGAGGGCGTAACTCACCGTCGAGCCCTCCCGGATGGAGACGACGATGCCGGAGCGCCTGAGGACGGCCAGTTGCTGGGAGAGGCTGGAGGGCTCGATGTCGATGTCGGCCAGCAGGTCGCGGACCGGCACGGGCCCGTGCTGGAGCAGCTCCAGGACGCGGATGCGCACCGGGTGGCCGAGCATGCGGAAGAAGTCCGCCTTGGCCTGGTAGAGGGGGACGTGCATGGGCGCTCGCTCCCTGCCGGACGGGACGGGGTCGTCGATGCCGATCCTGCTGGCCGGGGACGCCGGGCGGCCACGGATTGGACTCATGTGGATGTGGCGACTTGCAGAAGTCTTCACATCATGGGCGCACGGCGTCCCCGGCCGGAAGCGGTGCTAGATCTCCAACTGCTCCTCGACACGCCTGAGTTGGTGACGCGCCATCGCCAGGTTGGAGCGGGCCTTGTCGAGGACCAGGTAGAGGAACAGCCCGTTGCCGTTGCGCCCGGTCACCAGCCGGATGAGGTGGTACTGGCTGCCGAGCGTGATCAGGATGTCCTCGATGCTGCTCTTGAGGCCCAGCTGCTCCATGGTGCGCACCTTGGCCCGGATGACGTCGGTGTTGCCGGCCGCGGCGACCGTCATGTCCAGGTCCTTGCCGCCGCCCAGGGTGCCGAGCGCCATCCCGCTGGTGTAGTCGACGACCGCGGCCGCCATCGCCCCTTCCGTCCCGGCCAGCATCTCCTTCAGCGACACTTCCACACTCGCCACGGTGCCTCCCTTGTGCCTGTCGGTCGCGGCGGGCCCGTGCCGGGTCCGTCCGCCGGATGGCCGGACCGTATGCGCCTTCCGGGGACCGGCGGCGGGGGTCTTCGGGACTGTCCCGCGTTGACCGAACGCCACCCCGTCGGGACCGCCTCCGGGCCGCAACTGCCCTTCGGGGGACGGAAGATGACGCCGGAGCCGGACAGCCGGCGGGCCGCGGGAGGGTCAGCAGGTGCGGGCCGCGAGCACCGTCACGTCGTCCTCGGAGTTGGCGGGGGCCAGCCGGTCCAGGACGGTGTTCAGGACGTCCGGCAGGGCGTGTCCGGAGGTGATGGGCATACCGGTGAGCGCGCTGAGGCCGGTGTCGATGTCCTCGCCGCGCCGCTCCACGAGACCGTCGGTGTAGGCCAGCAGGAGGGTGCCGGGCGGCAGCGGGACGTGCCGGCTGCGGTACCCGGCCGAGCCGGTGCCGAGCGGCGGGCCCACCGGGAGGTCCGCGAGCTCCGGCGCGCTGTCCGGGCGGACCAGCAGGGGCGGGACGTGCCCCGCGGTGGCCAGCACCGCGTACTCGGCGGCCGGGTCCAGGAGCGCCAGGACGCAGGTGGCGACCCGGTCCAGGTCCAGCGCGTGGGAGGTGCGGTCCGCCTCGGTGAGCAGCCGGTCGGGAGGCAGCCCCTGGAGGGCCAGCGCCCGCAGCAGTGAGCGGTACTCGCTCATCGCCGCCGCGGCGCGCACCCCGTGCCCCATGACGTCCCCGACCACGAGCAGGGTGCGCCCCGAGGGCAGGGCCACGGCGTCGAACCAGTCGCCGCCGACCTCGGCACCCCGGCCGGCGGGCAGATAGCGGCTGGCGATCTCCACGCCGGGCCCCGGGGTGTGCGGGGTGGCCAGGAAGGCGCGCTGCATCTCCAGGGTGGTCTCGTGCTCGTGGGTGTAGCGCAGGGCGTGGGCGATGCCGGTGGCGGCCCGCGCGGTCAGCTGATCGAGGAGCTCGACGTCCTCCCGGGTGAACTCGGGGGAGTCCGCTCTGCGGCCGACGATCACGGCCCCGACGGGCTCGCCGGAGGCCATGAGCGGCAGATACGCCACGGAGTGCAGGTTCATCGCCCGGTAGCGCTCCAGCCGCTGCCGGTTCGGCGCGAGCAGGCGCATGGTGTCGTCGTCGGGCCGGTTCAGCACGACCGGCCGGTGCTCGGTCAGGACCCGGGCCATCGAGGAACTGGCCTGGTGGAAGATCACCTCGCCGTCCCTGGTCAGCGGGGTGAGCGGGGCGGGGATCCCGGGCGCCGCGGCCACCGCCATGCGGCGCAGCCGTACCGGGACGGGGGTGGCGGGTGCCCTGGGCGTGCCCTCGGGGTCGAGTACGTCCACGGCGGCGTAGTCGGCGAACCGCGGCACCAGCAGATCGGTCAGCGCCCGGCAGGCCTCGGCAGCGTCCAGCGTGCCGCCGACCCGGGCGGCGGTCTCCTCCAGCAGCTCCAGGCGCTCCTGGGCGCGCCGCATCGACTCGCGCTGCTGGATGGCCTCGGTGACCTCCATGATCACGGCGGCGACCCCGAGGATCTCGCCGTCCTCGCCCTCCAGCCGGTGGAAGGCGCCGAGCCACCAGCGCGGTACGTCCACCGGGTCGACCGGGGTGCGCCCGTCGAAGACGACGGTCTGCGCCCGGCCGGTGCGGATCACCTCGTGGGCGACCTCGGCCGAGGGCCCGGAACCGGGGATCACCTCCGGCATCGGCCGGCCCAGATGCTCCCCGACGGACAGGCCGTTGAGCTCCGCGAGGGTGTCGTTGAGGTACAGATAGCGCAGCTCGGGGTCGAGGACGGCGACGGCCGCCGGAGTCCCGTCCAGGAACCGGCGGGCCGTCCACAGCTCGTCCAGGACCTGCCCCGTCCCCGCCGCCCGGGCCGCCTCCGACAGCTCCCGCAGCATCTCCGAGGAGAGGAAGGGGGCCGGGCGCGCGGACAGGCGGGGACGGGGCATCAGGTGAATATCCTCGAAGATATGGAGTCCGATTCGTCACACTTATGGCGTATTGGACCACATCCCGGCGGCCGAGACTATGAGCTGCGTCTCATGCCCGCCGGCTGATACCCACCCGCTCATACCCCGCCGACCAGCTTCTCGAAGAAGAACTCGTGCTTGAGGAACGACGTCTCCTGCTCGGCACCCGGATACGGCGGCAGGAGCTGCGCGGCCTGGAAGAGCCGCCAGCCGTCCTCCAGCGCGGCGACACCCGTCGCGTACGGCGGCTCGTCGCTGTCCCCGGTCGTCGGACGGGTGGTGCCGGTGCCGTCGTAGCGGGCCCAGCCGAGGACCGGGGAGTCCAGGGCGGAGGTGTCCAGGTACAGCACCAGAACCTGCTGACGGACGGTGTTCGACGGGCTCACGCCTGGCTCCTCTGCGCGGTGGGCCGGTTGGCGACGCGGGTGGCCCAGTGATCGATGTCGAAGCCCGGATCGCCGGACAGGGCACGCCACAGCCGGATCCGGTTGAAGATCTCCAGCCGGCCGGTCGCCGACTCGTACCAGGGGAAACCGCGCCCCAGCTCCTCGCGCACGGCGGGAGCGTCCAGATCGGCCGTGTCCCACAGCCGCACCTGCGGCACGGTCGGATTGAAGCGGATCTTGTACATGTGCCGCACGGTGTCGCTGTCGTTGCGCCGCCCGCCGTGCCAGATCCCGTGGTGCAGCAGGACGACCGTCCCCGCCGGGCAGGTCAGCCGGGTCTGCCCGCGCAGGTTCTGGTACCGGCCGGTGTCGGACTCGTTGGTACGGCGCAGATGGCTGCCGGGGACGATGAGCGTGCCGCCCATCTCCGCGGTGACCTCCTGCGGGTAGTACATGAGCTGGACGTCGAACGCGTCCTGCCGCAGATCGATCAGCGCGTCCGCGTGCAGCGGCTGGGCGCTGCCCTCACGCGGCTCACGGGTGTGCACGAAGTGGTGGTCGACGGCCGGGTCCTGCCCCACCAGACTCGCCAGCCCGCCCGCGACCGCGGGCAGCTCGACGAGCCGGCGGGAGAACGAGCCCTCGGGGAACGCCGTCGGCACCGGCACGCCGTACGGCACGGCGGGCAGCCTCGCGGTGAACACCGCGAGCGCCTCCTCGTTCATCTCCGGCGGCACGATCCCGTCCAGGCGCAGGAAACCGTGGGCCACGAACCGCGCCACCTGGGCGGAGCTCAGCAGCTGTGGTGTGGTTGACATACGGCAACCGTAGGAAGGCCGGTCCTGGATGTCGTGGGCCGTAATCGGCGACCGCTGGTAATTTTCCACCATGACCCGACACGTCGACCTGGCCCTCGACCGGCCGCCCCACGTCGAGAACGCGGGCGTCGGCGTGCACGGCTCCGCGGGCCCGCACGACGTCTTCCGGCTCCCGCGGCTGTGGCAGCTCCATCTCTACGGCTACTCCGGCACCCTCGAACTGGGCGGCTCCCGGCACCCGATCCGCCCCGGCCACCTGAGCCTCGTCCCGCCCGGCGCCGAGGTGCACTTCCACTACGACACCACCCGCTGCGAGCACCTGTACGCCCACTTCCGGCTGCCGGGCGACGGCGAGCGGCGCCGGGTCCCGGTGATGCAGGACACCGGCGTGGACGCGGAGGTGCTGCGCGGACTGCTGCGCCGTACGGTCGCGGCGAGCGCGCAGTCCCCGGCCCGGGCCTCCGCCGAGCTGTGGACGGTGCTGTGGCGCACGACGGGCCTGACCGGCGCCGCCGAGGACCGCCCCGGCTCCCGGCACCCGGCCCTGCGCACGGCCGTCGCCCACATCGAGGAGCACCTGGCCGGACCCCTGACCGTCCCCGGCATCGCCCGCGCCGCCGGGGTCTCGCACACTCACCTCACCCGGCTGTTCCGCGAGGACACCGGCCTCACGGTCGTCGCCTACGTCCGGCGCCGCCGCATGGAACGCGCCCGGCACCTCCTGATCGCCTCGACCCTGGCCATTCCGGCCATCGCGGCCACGGTCGGCATCCCGGACCTCCAGGCGTTCAACAAGACGTGCCACAAGGAACTGGGCGCCTCCCCGCGCGCGGTGCGGGAGCAGAACGCCTAGACCGCGGCCCCGGCCGGCGACGGAACCGTACGCCGGGCGCCCCGGCGCCGGGTCCGGTGGCTGCCGACGGCGGCGCAGCCGGCGTAGAGGACGAACGAGATCGTCGTGACGTACGGGCTGATCGGGATGCTGCTGCCCAGGGCCAGCAGGATGCCGCCCTCGATCGACGCCAGGGCGAAGACCATGCTGAGCACGGGCAGCAGCACCGGGGACGCGCTGACCCGGGCGGCGGCCGCGGCCGGGGTGATCAGCAGGGACAGGACCAGCAGCGCGCCCACGACCTGCACGGACAGCGCCACCGCGAGGCCGAGCACGATCATGAAGGCGAAGGAGAGGCCGCGCACCGGGACCCCGCGGGCCTCGGCGACATCGGGGTCGGCGCTGGCGAAGGCGAGCGGGCGCCACATCACCGCGAGGGCGATCAGGACCACCGCGGAGGTGGCGAGCAGCCAGGTCGTCTGCGGGGTGTCGACGGCGACTATCTGCCCGGTGAGCAGCCCGAACTTGTTGGCCGCCCGGCCCTTGTAGAGCGCGAGGAAGAGCACCCCGAGGCCCAGTCCGAACGGCATCAGGATGCCGATCACCGAGTTGCGGTCACGCGCGCGCGTGCCGAGCACGCCGATCGCGCCGGCCGCGAGCAGCGATCCGGTGATCGAGCCCGCCACGATGTTCGTGCCCAGGAGCAGCGCCCCGGAGGCGCCCGCGAAGGACAGCTCGCTGATGCCGTGCACCGCGAACGGCAGATCGCGCATCGCGACGAAGACCCCGGCGAGTCCGCCGACCAGACCGAGGGCCGCTCCGGCGATGAGCGAGTTGCGGACCAGGACGAGGAGCTCGCCGTAGTTCTCGAAGTCGAACATCTGGTGCCAGACGCTCATGTCCGGACCTCCTCGGGTGCGTGGTGCGCGTGGTCGTCGAGGGCGCCGACCACCACGACCCGGTCGTGCACCCGGACGACGTCGACCCGGGTGCCGTACAGGTGGGACAGCGACTCGGAGGTGAGGACCTCGTCGGGGGTGCCGACCCGATGGCCGCCCGGCGCGAGGTACAGCACCCGGTCCACCAGGTCGAGCACCGGGTTGATCTCATGGGTCACGAACACCACCGCCGTGCCGTGGGAGCGGCGGCGGGCGTCCACCAACTCCGTGACCGCGCGCTGGTGATGGAGGTCGAGGGAGAGCAACGGCTCGTCGCACAGCAGGATGCGGGGATCGGTCGCGAGCGCCTGGCCGATGCGGACGCGCTGGCGCTCGCCGCCGGACAGCAGGCCCAGGGGTACGTCCGCGTAGGCCGAGGCGCCGACGGAGGCGAGGATCTCGTCGACACGCCTGCGTACGGCCGCCGTTCGCAGGCGCGGTCCGAAGCGGTGGCCGTCGATGCCGAACCGTACGAGGTCGCGGGCGCGCAGCATCGCCTGCGCGGACAGGGCGGCCTGCTGGGGGACGTAGCCGATGTGCCGGGCGGCCTCGCGGGGCGGGCGGCCCAGGACCGTCAACTCCCCGGCGGACAGCGGCTGGCGGCCGAGCAGGGCCCGGACGAAGCTGGTCTTGCCCGCTCCGTTCGGGCCCAGCACGGCCAGGAACTCGCCCTGGCGCACGTCGAGTTCGAGGTCGTGCCAGACCGTGCGCGGGCCGTAGGACAGACCGGCGCCGCGCAGGCTGATGACCGTGCTCGTGCTCACTTGGCCAGGGCGTTCGCGAGCGCGTCTACGTTGGCGGTCATCCAGCCGAGGTAGTTCTTGCCGCTGGGCAGGGTCTCCGTCACCGGGACCACCGGGATCCCCGCCGCCTTGGCCGCCTGCTCGGACTTCTCGGTCTGCGGGCCGGAGGTCTGCTCGTTGTAGACCAGCGCCTTGACCTGCTTGCCGGAGAACAGGGCGAGCGCCTCTTGGAGGACCTTGGGGGAGACGTCGGTGCCCTCCTCGATGGCCTCGCTGAACTCGGCGGGCGTCTTGTCGACCAGGCCACTGGCCCCGGTCATGTACAGCGGCACGGGCTCGGTGATGGCGATCGCCTCGCCGCCGTGCTCCTTCTTGATCTGCGCCTCCTTGGCCTCCAGCGGAGTGAGCTGCGCCTTGAAGGCTCCGGCGTTCTTCGTGTAGGCCGAGGCGTTCGCGGGGTCGGCCTTGCCGAGGGCGGCGGCTATGCGGTCGGCGACCTTCGCGACCGTGGGGAAGTCGTACCAGACGTGCTCGTTGAGCTCGCCGCCCTTGGGCGCGGTCTTGCCGGAGACCTTCACGGCGTTGATGACCTCGGCGGAGGAGTTGCCGCCGCTCTTCAGCATGCGGTCCACGAAGTCGTCGTAGCCGCCGCCGTTCTCGACGACGACCTTCGCCTTCGACAGGGCCAGCTGGTTCTGGGTGCTGGCCTCGTAGGAGTGCGGGTCCTGGTCGGGGTCGCTGATGACCGAGGTGACGGAGACCTTGTCGCCGCCGATGCGCGAGACGATGTCGCCGTAGACGTTCGTGGACGCGACGACGGCGACCTTGGAGGCGGCGGCCGGGGCCGCGGACGCGCTCCCGTCGCTCCCGGAGTCCGAGGAGTTGCCGCAGCCCGCCAGCAGGGCGGCGGACGCGCCGACGAGCAGCGCCAGACGGCGGGGTGACGGGGACGTGGACATGGTTCCTCCAAGCGCGGTTCTGATGACCCCGTCACGCTAGATGGAAATGATTGTCGTAAACAGGTTTATCGGCCGGTATGTGAAAACCGTTGCCATTAATTGACTTTCCCCTGGTCCGGAGCTTGCGCGACCCGCCCGGTGGGCGCGGTGCGGGCGCGGTGGCGGCGGACGGCGTCCCGGTTGGCGCAGCGTGGCGAGCAGTAGCGCTGCCGGCCGGTGCGGGAGGTGTCGGCGAAGATCTCGGTGCACTCGGTCACCTCGCAGCGCCGCAGCCGGCGCATGCCCCGGCCCGCCAGGTGCAGCGCGGTGCCCACGGCGATCAGGGAGTACAGCACGTCGCCGAGCGACTGGCCCTCGTCGCGGTAGTGCAGATGCCAGCCCGTGCCCATGTGGTTCGTCATCCGCGGATACGCGGCCGCCGTCGCCAGCATGCGGTTCAGCAGCTCCGCGCGCTCCTCC
Source organism: Streptomyces sp. SID13726 (assembly GCF_010548375.1). Lineage (GTDB taxonomy): Bacteria > Actinomycetota > Actinomycetes > Streptomycetales > Streptomycetaceae > Streptomyces. The sequence continues at coordinate 113,202 of NZ_JAAGLY010000006.1, read as the reverse complement.
TCGTCACCGGCGTCGACGACCTTCTCCCACGCCTCCAGCACCTCCAGCGTGCGGTCGAGATCCCGGTCGGTGACCGGGAGGTCCAGTGCGACTCCGGCAGCCCGGCAGCGGTCCGTGAGCTCCCCGATGTCGGCCGGACGGCGGTTGGCCAGATCCGCCGCCAGCTTCACGGGGTCCTCGCCGTAAGGGTTGAGATGCACAAGGTCATTACATCAGCCTGGTCCGTATGGGACAACGCACCGGAAGCCTCCCCGCCGTACGGCGGGCGGTGGAGCACGACCTCGTGGAACTCCTGCGGCTGCACGCACCCCCGTCCGAGGCACTCGACGACGACGGGCTGGACGCGCTGGCCGTCGTGCTGCGGAGACAGCTGGACTCGGACGCCGTGCGCGTCCTCGTCGTGGACGGCGCCGGCGAACGCCTCGCGGCCTGCGGCATCGGCACCATCGAGCAACGGCTGCCCGGCCCGGGCCTGTCGGACGGCCGGACCGGACAGGTCATCGGGGTGGCCGCGGACCCGGACCAGCGGCGCCCCGGGCCCAGCCGGGCGGTCCTGCGCGGCCTGCTCGACTGGTTCGGGGAACACGAGATCGCCCGGGTCGACCTGCACACCCCCGGAGCCGACGAACCCCTCTACCGCGAGCTCGGCTTCACCAGCCACCCCGACCCCGCGCTGAGCTGGAGCCCGGCCGCCGACCGCGCGGTCACTCCTTCCCGGTGAGCAGCCGCCTCGGGTTGGCGATCCGGAAGGCGTACGCGGCCGCCCCGCCGAGCCCGAACCCGGGGTGCTGCGGCGGCTCCGCGTACGGCCGGTCCGAACCCTGGACCACCGCGTCCACACCGAGGGCGCGTACGACGGCCTCGACCGCCCGGGGACCGTACGAGGACGTCTCGACGAAGACGAGCGGGTCCGGCCGCGTCTCCCCGCCGTCCCCGCGGGCGGCGAACCGCTCCCCGTGCAGCGGGGCGAGCCCGGCCAGCAGCGCGAAGCAGACCCGCAGCCGAGGGTGGCGGGGCCGGCCGTGGGCGCGGAAGGCGAACCAGGCCGCGTGCATCTGCTGGACGTAGGGGACCATCGCGGGCCACCAGCCGGGCCCCGCCGAACCACCGGCCGCGGGTCCCGGGTGGACGAACAGCGGCAGGCCGCGCTCTTCGAGCAGGTCGAGCAGCGGGGCGCACCGGTCGTAACCGGCCGCGTCCGCAAGGGCGTTGGCGGGCAGCTGGAGACCGGCGAACCCCTGGTCGAGGACCTCGGCCGTCGCCTTGGCATCGATGTCGCGCACCCCGGCGGCGGCCCACGCCCCGAACGGCTCCGGAAGCGCGGCAGCGCCCTCGTGGTAGGCGTCCAGCAGGGGCCGCGCCTCGGCCGCGGGCAGCCACTCCACGCCGATCGGCGCCGACAGCGAGACGAGCGCCAGCCCCAGCCCGTCGGTGGCGGCCAGCTCCGCGCGCAGCGCCACGTCGTGGTCGGCGGGCGGCAGGTCGTAGGGCGGCTCGCCGTCCAGACGCAGCGTCCAGCCGTCGAGCCACGGCGGCTCGCGGCGCGCCCTCAAGGCCGCCACCAGCGAAGGGCTCCACAGATGCTGGTGCACGTCGACATTGGTCATGCCGCTCCTCCCACCCGGGCGCGCGGTGTCCTCCGGACCGCGCGGGAGCCCATGATCTCCCGGCCCACCACCTCCCCGTCCACCCCATGGGCGACACGTCTCACCCCGCCCCGATCTCGACCACCCGCGCCCACTCGGGCGGTGACCTGGGCACGTACTCGGAGTTCTCGCGGCGGGCCTGGCTCATTCCCGGCCGGGAGAACAGCCCGATCACCGTGCGGCACGGAGGCCGGGCGTCCGGCCAGGGCGTCCGGCCGTCGGTGGGGCACACGACACGTCCGGCCGGGGACGCGCCCGCAGGGCGTTGCGGAAGCCGGTGCGCAGGTCCGTGCCGCCGCCCCCGGTCAGCGGGATGCCCTCGGCCCGGCACAACGGCCGTACGACCCCCGCTGCCGCGTCGCACGACAGCACCTCGACCAGGTCACGGCGGCCGCCCACGGCCCGGGAGATCGCGGCGACCTCCAGGAGCGCGCCGCCCAGTTCGTCGTTGCCGACCGAGCCGGAGGTGTCGATGATCACGCTGACCCGGGGCGGCCGGCGCCTGAGGCTCGGCAGCACCGCGCCCGGCACCTCCGCCGAGCGCCGCGACGGCCGGCCGTAGCCGTAGTCGTCGCCCGCCCCGGCACCGCAGACCGCCGAGCGCATGGCCGCGCCCAGCAGATCCCGCCACCGCTGCGACGCCGAAGCCCGCGGCGGCGCACGCCCCGGCTCAGTCACCGGTGAGACGGCGGGCGGTCGCGGTCTCGATCATGAAGGCCGGTACGGCGAACTCGCGCACGCGCGGCCAGAAAGAAGTACGTCCGGTGCCGCGGCCGGTGTTGTTAGCCTCGACAGCGTGATCGAATTCCCCCTCGGTGCCGGGACCACGCTCGCCGAACTCGCCCGGGACCCGCACCCGCGCCTGGCCGAGTTGCGCGCGCGAGAGCCGGTCTCCTGGCTGCCCGAGCTGAACGGCTGGCTGGTGACCCGGCGTGACCTCGCCCTCGACGTGATGCGGGACGCCGGGACCTTCACGGTCGACGACCCCCGTTTCTCGACCGCCCAGGTCGTCGGCCCGAGCATGCTCTCCCTGGACGGCGACGAACACTCCCGCCACCGCGAGCCGTTCACCGCGCCCTTCCGTCCGCGCGAAGTACGGGACGGATTCGCCGAGTTCATCGAGGGGGAGACCGGCCGTCTGGTCGCCGCACTCGAACCGGCGGGAGCCGCCGAACTGCGCCGCGCCTTCGCCGGACCACTCGCCGTGGCCGTCGTCACCAAGGCGCTCGGCCTCACGGGTGTTGGCACCGACACGGTCCTCACCTGGTACGACGCCATCGTGCGCGCGGTCTCGGACATCACCGCGGGCCACCCGGCGGACCCCGCGGGCCCGAAGGCGTACGCGGAACTGCGGGCAGCCGTCGAGGCCACCGTCACGCAAGCAGCCGGTACCTCGCTTCTGACCTCCGCCGCCGACCGCCTCGCCCTCCCCGAAGTGGCCTCCAACGCCGCCGTGTTGATGTTCGGCGGCATAGAGACCACCGAGGCGATGATCACCAACGCCCTGCTGCATCTCCTCCGGCACCCCGACCAACTCGCCCTCGTCCGGGCCGACTCCGCCCTTCTGGACGGCGCGATCGAGGAGTCCCTGCGTCTCGAACCCGGCGCGGCCGTCGTGGACCGCTACGCCACCCGTGACATCACCCTGGGCCCGGCCGCGATCCGCGCGGGCGATCTCGTCACCGTCTCCCTGACCGGCGCCAACCGGGACCCGGAGGTCTTCCCGGACCCCGACCGCTTCGACGTCCGCCGAGCCGACGCCCGTCTCCAACTGGCCTTCGCCCACGGCCCGCACTACTGCCTGGCCGCCCATCTGGCCCGCCTGGAGACCCGTATCGCCCTGCGGCACCTGCTCGACCGTCTCCCCGCCCTGCGTCTCGACCCGGACCACCCCAGCGCCCCGCAGGGCCTGGTCTTCCGCAAGCCGCCCACGCTGCACGTCCGCTGGGGCTGACGCTCAGCGCGGCGGCAGCGCGGCCCACCCGTCCTCGTCGAGCGCGAGACAGCGGTCGGTCTCCGCCCGCGACGGCATGACGGGCACGTCCGCCCTGGTCCGCAGCGCTGCCGCGGCCGTCAGATGCCCGAGGCGCAGCCGTGACCGTTCGTCCCGGTCCTCAAGCACGGCGGCCAGGTAACCGGCGGCGAACGCGTCGCCCGCGCCGACCGGTTCGACCACCTTCGTGGGCAGCGAGGGCACGAACGTCCGCATCCCGCAGGCGTACGAAGTCGCCCCGAACTCGGCGTCCTTGACGATCACCACGGGCGCGGGCGCCAGCAGTGCGGCGATGTCGTCGGGGCGGGCGGTGCCCCACAACTCCTCGGCCTCGTCGCGGCCGACGAACACGATGCCGGCGGCGCGCGCGAGCGACAGCAGCCTCGGCCCGGCCTCGCCCCGGTGCCAGAGGGCGGGGCGGTGGTTCACGTCGAAGGAGACGAGGGGCCGCTCGGAGCGCCGGGCGAGGAGGGTGTCGAGCAGCCCGGCACAGCTGTCCGAGAGGGCCGCGGCCACGCCCGACAGATGCACGATGCGCGCGGTGCGCAGCACGGGGTGCCGGGCGGTCGCGGGGCCCATCGCGGTGGCCGCCGAGCCGCCCCGGAAGTAGTGCGTGCGGGTGCCGTCCGGGCCGGGGTCCTTGAAGTAGACGGCGGTCGGACGCTCCGGGTCGGTCTCCACCGCGCTCACGTCCACGCCCCGCGCGCCGAGTTCGGCCAGGACGCGCCGGGCGAACGGATCGTCGCCGAGACGGCTCAGCCAGGCGGCGCGATGACCCAGCCCGGCCAGACCGCAGGCCACGTTGGACTCGGCGCCGCCGATCGCCACGTCGAGCGAGTCCTGCTCGGCGAGCGGACGGTCGTCCGGCGGACTGAGGACGACCATCGTCTCGCCGACGCACACGACGTCGGCGGGACGAGGGGAAGACGGAACGGGCACGAAGCACTCCTGGGAAGGGCGGACACGAACGGCTCCTAGGGAGCCAGCCGCAGCATGACCTTGCTGCTCCCGCTGGACGGGTCGGCGGCCACCGCGAGGGCCTCCTCCGCCCTTGCCAGCGGAAAACGATGGGTGATCAGCGGGCTCACGTCGAGGCCGTCCCGCAGCGCGGCCAGCGCCTCGTCGATCTCCTCGACGAACCGGTACGAGCCGATCCAGGTGATCTCCCGGGTGACCAGGTCCCCGAGGGCCGCGGGCACGGCCGTACCGGGCAGGTTCCCCACCTGCACGACGGTCCCGCCCCGGGCCGTGGCCCGCAGCACGGGGCCGAGCGCGCCCGCCGCCCCGGACGCCTCGAAGACCACGTCCACGTCCTCGGGCAGCGTCTCGCCCGCGGACAGGTCACGGGTCTCGTCGGCCCCCATGGCACCGGCGACCTTCAGGGACGAGGACGCGAGGTCGGCCGCCACGACGGTCTCGGCGCCGTGCAGCCGGGCGGCCGCCACGACCAGCGAGCCGATCGGCCCGCAGCCGTTGACCAGAACCGCACGGCCCCGCAGTCGCGGCACCCGGCCGACGGCGTGCAGCGCGACCGCCAACGGCTCGGCGAGCGCGCCCTGTTCGGTGCCGACCCCCTCGGGCAGCGGCCGGATCTGGGCCGCCGGCACGGTCCGGTACTCGCTGAACCCGCCGTCGGTGTGCGGATCGAAGGCCGCCGAGCCGAAGTAGCGGACCCGCGGGTAGAGGTTGGTCCGCCCGGCGATCCGGTCCGGAAGCACGCCGTCGCCCACGAGCTGGGCCGGATGGACGGTCACCGGACGCCCCTCGTCGAGCCCGGTGACCCCCTCGCCCAGCCCGGCGACCCGCCCCGCGACCTCGTGTCCGAGGACCAGCGGATGCGCGAGCGTGGCCGTCCCGGACGCCCCCTTCCTCCAGTACGCGATGTCGGAACCGCAGATCCCGCCCCACTCCATGGCCAGCAGCACCTCGCCCGGCCCGGGCACCGGACGGTCCCGCTCGTCGATCCGTACGTCACCGGGTCCGTGCACGACCACCGCCCTCATACGGCGTCCTCCAGCCGGACGAGGTCCCGTCCGCGTGTCTCGGGCGCGAGCAGCGCGCTGACGAAGGTGATGAGCGAGTAGACGACGAGCATCGCCGCGATGGGCCACCAACTGCCGGTGACCGCCGTGAGGGTGGCCGCGAGGACCGGCCCGATCGCGGTGGCGAGGATGCCGCCGATCTCCTTGGCGAGCGCGAGCTGGGTGAACCGGGTGCGGGAGCCGAAGAGTTCGGCCATCGTGACGCTCTCCAGCGAGAACAGGCCGAGGACACCGACGTTCAGACCGACGACCATGCCGAGCATCACGCCCGCGCTGGAGCCGGAGGTGATCAGGAACATCACCGGGAACGCGACGACCACGGTCAGCGCGGTGAGCGCGAGATACAGCACACGGCGCCCGAAGCGGTCGCCGAGCAGACCCACCAGGGGCACGGTGACGAAGCCGAGCAGCGAGCCGTACACGATCGCGTCGGTCGGCACGGACCGGCCGACCGCGAGGTTGGTGGCGATGTAGCCGACCAGGAACGTCTGCACGAGGCCCGAGTTGCCCGCCTGCCCGAACCGCAGCCCGAGCGCGAGGAAGAACGCCCTGCCCTTGCGCTGCCGTATCCCGGCCGCCAGGGCATCGCCCTCCTGCGCCGCCGCGATCACCTCCTCCTTGTCCAGCGCCACCCCGTCGACGACGTCGGGGCGCTCCTCGAAGACCGGGCTCTCCTTGAGGCCCCGGCGCAGCCAGAACGCGAACAGCATCAGCACGAAGCTCAGCAGGAACGGCAACCGCCAGCCCCAGGACAGCAGTTGGTCCTCGGTGAGGGTGGCCAGCAGGATCGCCCACAGCCCGGAGGCCGCCAGCGTCCCGGAGTTGGTGCCGAGCGACACCAGCGAGGAGACCAGACCGCGCCGCTTGACGGGCGCGTACTCGGCGAGCAGCACGGTCGCCCCAGCGATCTCGGCACCCGCGCCGAACCCCTGGACCAGCCGCAGCGCGACGAGCAGGATCGGCGCGAGGAGGCCGATGGAGGCGTAGGTCGGCAGCACGCCGATGAGGGTGGTGGACGCGCCCATCAGCAGGATGGTGAGGTAGAGGACCCTCTTGCGGCCGATCCGGTCGCCCATCCGCCCGAAGTACACGGCCCCGGCGAGCCGGGCCACATACCCGACGCCGTAGGTGGCCATCGCGGCGATCAGCCCGATGGCCGGGCTGACGTCCGGGAAGAAGATCTTGTTGAAGACGATCGCGGCGGCCAGCGAGTAGAGCTGGAAGTCCATGAACTCCATGGCCGTACCCAGCCACCCCGAGACGGCGGCCCGCGCCAGGTCTCTCGTGGTGCGCTCGGCGGATGGCGTCCGCCGGTCGGCGGTGACGCTGTCCTTCATCGTGAACTCCGTTGTTCGGGGACGAAAGTGTCAGATCTCGATGCGTCCGGCACGCAGAGCGGGGAGCCGGGCGGTGATGGCGGCGGCGAGGGTGTCGTCGTCGGCCAGATCCATGGCGCGGAGCACCGCCGGGACCGGCTGATCCACGGTCAGTGTCCAGGCGGCGAGGGCGAGTTCGAGGACCGGAGTGCTCCCGCCACGGGCCCGTAGCTGCCGCAGCGCGGGCAGCCACCGCTCCCGGATCTTCAGCGCCCCGTCGGTGCCGATCTGCCGCAGCAGATGCCGCATCGCGGGATTGCGGAACCGGACGACGAGATCGTCGGCGTACGCGAGCGGATCAGGTCCACCGGCCGGGAGGGTGGGGGAGACCTCCGCGCACAGGGCCCGTACGAGACGCTCGCCCCAGTCGGACTCCATGGTCTCGGCGATGGTGTCGAGCCCCGCGGCCAGCCCCAGATACGCCAGTGCCGAGTGGGAGCCGTTCAGCAGCCGCAGCTTGGTGAGCTGATACGGCGTCACGTCCGGGACGAACAGTGCGCCGTCCCGTTCCCACGGCGGCCGGGGCGCGGCGAAGCAGTCCTCCAGGACCCACTGCCGGTACGGCTCGCCCGTGACGGGGAGGGCGTCCTCCAGGCCCAGCGCATCCAGCGCCCCCGCCCGGTCGGCCTCGCTCGTGGCGGGCACGATCCGGTCCACGACCGTCGAGGGGAAGGCGACGGACTCGGCCATGCGGTCCAGGACGGCCGAGCGGTCCGGCCAGGGGGAGGACCGTACGAAGTCGTACAACACCCCTTGGAGCACCGCCCCGTTGGCGGCCATGTTGTCGCAGGACACGACGGTGACCGGCGGCGCCCCCGCGCGCATCCGGGCGGCGAGTCCGGTGGCCAGCCGCTCGATCACCGGGGAGAACGGCGAGCGCCGGTACCCCTTCTCGGTCACGGTCAGGGACACCACCGTCACCGAAGGGTCCGTGAGCAGTACGTCGACCGCGCCGGCGTCCGGCCCCATGGCCAGCGCGTCGACCACCGACCCCACCACCCGGCAGCGAAGGCCACCCGGGCGGCGCGAGGTGAGCGAGTACAGACAGTCCTGCTCCCGCAGCGCCCGCACGGTCTCCGTCGAACTGGGCGCGACGGCCGTGATGCCCCAGGGCTCGCCGGAGAGCGCCGCCGCCCGCTCGGTGTACACCGCCTGGTGCGCCCGGTGGAAGGCGCCGAGCCCGAAGTGGACGACCCGGGTGCGGAGTTCGGCGGGATCGGCCAACGGACGCAGCTCGGCGGGGAGCCGGGAGACCGTCGTACGGCTCAAGGACTCGCTCACCAGTCGTGCACCGACCCGTCGAGGCGGCGGGCGACCGGGAGGTAGCGCCGCTGGTAGGGGAAGCGTTCGGCGGCCTTCTCGTCGTACTCGACGCCGAGACCCGGCTCCTCGGAGGGGTTCAGCATGCCGTCGGCGAAGGTGACGCCCGTGCGGAAGACCTGGGCGGTCTCGGCGGGGTGGCCCATGTGCTCCTGGATGCCGAAGTTCGGTACGGCCAGGTCGAGATGGACGGCGGCGGCCATGCTGACGGGGGAGAGGTCGGTCGCGCCGTGGGAGCCGGTGCGGACCTGGTGGAGGGCGGCGAGGTCGAAGATGCGGCGCAGGTGGGTGATGCCGCCGGCGTGCACGACCGTCGTGCGGACGTAGTCGATGAGCTGCTCGGTGATCAGGTCCTTGACGTCCCAGATGGAGTTCATCACCTCGCCGACCGCGATCGGCGTCGTGGTGTGCTGCCGGATCAGCCGGAACGCCGACTGGTCCTCGGCCGGGGTCGGGTCCTCCATCCAGAACAGCCGGCAGGCCTCGACGCTCCTGCCGAACCGGGCCGCCTCGATCGGCGTGAGCCGGTGGTGCACGTCGTGCAGGAGGTGGAAACCGAAGCCGAACCGCTCCCTGACGGCCTCCAGGTAGCCGGGCGCGAAGCCCAAGTAGGCCTCGGTGTCCCAGGGTTGCTCGTCCGGCAGGTCCGTCGCGGCCGGCTCGTACACCGTGCCCTTGCGGACCCCGTACGTCCCCCCGACCCCGGGCACGGCGGCCTGCGCGCGGACGGCCTTGTAGCCCAGCTCCAGGTAGCGCTCGACGTCGTCGAGGAGGGACGGCACGTCGGTGCCGCTGGCGTGCGAGTAGACGAGGACACCGTCGCGGGAGCGGCCGCCGAGGAGCTGGTAGACGGGCAGGCCCGCCACCTTGCCCTTGATGTCCCACAGGGCGGTGTCGACGGCGGAGACCGCGGTCATGGTGACCGGGCCGCGCCGCCAGTAGGCGCCCTTGTAGAGGAACTGCCACATGTCCTCGATGCGCGCGGGGTCCCGGCCGATCAGCAGCGGCACCACGTGGTCGCGCAGATAGCTCGCCACGGCCAGTTCACGGCCGTTGAGCGTGGCGTCGCCCAGGCCGGTCACGCCGTCCGAGGTGGTGATGCGCAGGGTGACGAAGGTGCGGCCCGGGGAGGCGACGAACACCTCCGCGCTTTCGATCGTGGTCAAGGCGGCTCCCGGTCTGTTCTTGGGCGCGAGGTCGTGGAGTACTTGTATACAAGCAGCTGTCGCGAAGCGTGGCAATACTTGTGCCGCGCTGACTACGTACGATGTGCGCATGGCTCAAACCAACGGCAGGACCAGCCGTCGCGACATCTACCTGAAGCTTCGCCAGCTGGTCCTGACCCTCGAACTCGCCCCGGGCGCCGCCCTGTCGGAGAACGAACTCGCCGCGTCCCTGGGCGTCAGCCGCACCCCGGTGCGGGAGAGCCTGATCCTGTTGGCGCAGGAGGGTCTGGTGCAGGTCTTCCCGAAGATCGGGTCGTTCGTGTCCCGGGTGGACCCGGCGCGGGTCGCGGACGCGCAGTTCCTGCGGGAGGCGGTGGAACTGGCCTCGCTGGAGGACCTGCCCGCGGTGCTCGACTCCGGGGTGGTGGAGGAACTGCGGGGCAATCTCGAGCGGCAGCGGCGCAAGGGCCTCGGCATCGAGGAGTTCTTCGCCCTGGACGAGGCCTTCCACCAGGGGCTGATGCGGCTGAGCGGCCACGGCGAGGTCTGGACGACCGTCGCCGCCGCCAAGGGCCACCTGGACCGGGCGCGCCGGCTCGGCCTGCACGAGAACGTGTCCCCGGCCGTGTTCGCCGCCCAGCACCACGAGATCTTCGACGCCGTCGTCGGCGGCGACGTCGCGCTCGCCCGCACCGCGATGCGCACCCATCTGCGGGCCGTCTTCGACGACATCGAACGCATCCGCGCCCACTCGCCCGAGCTGTTCGCCGGCGACACCTCGACGGTGCCGGTGCGGCGCAACGTCGTGGTCTGGGAGTGACCGCGCCTCAGCCGGCCGGCGTCACCTCCACGGACAGGTCGTTGTCCACCGTGTAGTACGGGCGCACCACGGCGTTCTCGACCGCGGTGCCCGGATAGACGTAGACCTCCTTGCGGTCCGCCACGTCGTCCAGCAGCCGCGCGAGCCGGACCAGCGGGGCGCCGGGCGCGGGCCGTACGAAGGCGTTCCAGACGCCGACGGCCAGGTCCGCGTGGTCGACCGTGAAGGAGAAGCCCCGGCCGTCCGCCCCGGCCAGCGGCTCAAGGGTGCGCAAGACACCGGCGCCGCGCCGCAGCCGCAACTGCACCTCGGCGCCGTCCTCCAGCTCGGCGCCGTGCAGCCGGGCGCCGACGGTCAGCGACCGGGGCGTGACGTCGACCCGGTCGATCTCCGCGTGCGCGGGCCGCAGCCAGGTCCGCACCGCGAGGTAGCCGTCCTTGGTGGCGTACGGAATCCGCACGGCCAGCGGCGCCCGCCGCTCGCGCAGATGCCCGGCGACGAGCGCGCGCAGGTCACGCGGGCCCGGCCGCAGCCGCGTCCGCTCGTCGCCCTGGAGCAGGAACACGTCCCACCGGCCCTCCGCCAGCACGGGATCGGCGTCCAGCACGGCGTGCCCGAGCCCGCTCAACTCCATGACGTGCAGGCTCTGTTCGGGCTCCCCCTGCTTCGGGCGCAGCCGCAGCAACAGCCGCTGTCCGTCGGCGTCGGGCACCTCGAAGGTGATCCGGCCGTCGGCGTGGACGGCGCATCCGGCCCGTGGCGTCGTCATGATCTCCCCTTTCGTGCGGCGCGCTCGTCACCGCTCGCCTTCTCCACGGCACCGGGTGCGCCGCCCACCTTCCCCACACCCTTCAGCGCACCGCGCGCCCGCCGCACGGTCCGCAGCGCGCCGCTCGCCGAGGCCAGCGCGGAGTCGCGCGCGCCGGCCCGCCGGGCGGCCAGGGTGCCGCCCTGCCGCCCCCGCACGACAGGCCGTCCCTCCCGCCGGGCCGAGACCGCCTCCGTGAGCAGCCGCTCGGCCTGCTCCACGACCGGACCAGGAGCGAACCGCCCCGAGTTCTCCAGGGCGGCCCGTCCCATCCGGCGCCGCAGCTCGTCGTCCCGCACCAGCTCCAGCAGGGCCCCGACCAGCGCGTCCCGGTCCCCGACCGGCACCAGCCGCCCGTCCACCCCGTCCGCGATGATCTCGGCGGGGCCGTGCGGGCAGTCCGTGCTCACCACCGGCAGCCCACAGCGCATCGCCTCCACGATCGTCATGCCGAACGGCTCGAAGTCGGAGGTGGCCGCCCCGATCGACGCCTTGACCCACTCCGCCTCCATCGGGGCCGCGGCGCCCATCAGGAAGACGTTGTTCCACAGCCCGAGGTCGGCGATGAGCTGCCGCAGCCGGTCCCGTTCCTTTCCTCTGCCGTAGATACGCAGCTGCCAGTCCGGATGTTCGGCGGCGACCGCGGCGAAGGCCTCGACGAGCAGGTCGTACCGCTTCACCCTGACCAGCCGCCCGGCCGCGACGACCACCTTCGCGGAGCCGTCCGCGGCCGGCAGCACCGGATCGGGCACGCTGTTCGGCAGCGCCTCCACCAGTACGCCGGGCAGCCGCATCCGGCGCCGGTACGCGCTCGCGTCCGCCTCCGTCACCGTGGTGAGCACGTCCAGCCCGCGATAGGCCCGGCGCAGCGCGGTGCGCAGCCGGGGCGAGTGGTTGTCCAGGGTCAGGTGCTCCTGCCCGACCCGGGCGACATGGCCCGGCGCCTGGAGCGCGAGGTGCACGTTGAGCCCGGGCCGGGTGCCGATCACGACGTCCGCGTCGGTCGCGGCGAGGGTCTCGGCGATCCGCCGGTCGGTCAGCTCGCTGTACTGGTCGTACCGGTACTCGGCGCGGGGGAACACCCGCGCCGGTCTCAGGTTCAGCGGATGCTCCCCCTCCTGTCCGAGATCGACCAGCGGACGCAGCGAGACCCGCGGATCGAGGACGTAGCTGGGCAGCTCCCGGTGCCGCAGCACCGAGACGATCTCCACCTCATGCCGCTCGGCCAGGGCCTGGGCCAGGTTGAAGGTGGTGGTGATCGTGCCTCCGATCCCATAGGCGTTGTGGAGCAGGAAAGAGATCTTCATGCCGGGCTAGACCACGGCGACCCGCATCTGGTTGGTGCTCGTTACCCATTCGTGGTGTGCCCGCCATCCGGATGTCATGCCGTGTACTGGTATGCGGGATAGATGAGGTGGCCGCGGTCGCCGCCCTGGAAGGGGGCGGACTCGTCGACGGGGGCGATCGGCAGGCCGGTGCGCAGCCGCTCGACCAGGTCGGGATCGGCGATGAAGGCGCGGCCGAAGCTGATCAGGTCGGCGCCCAGCCCGAGCCGGTGGTCGGCCTCCGCGCGGCTGGTCCGCTTCGGGCCCAGCGACAGCGGCGGATTCATGACGAGGGTGCCGGGCCGGAGCCGGCACAGGGCGACCGGCGTCTCTTCGGGAGCGGTGGCCTCCAGGTGGACGTGGGTCAGGCCCGGCCGGGACAGCTCGGTCGGCGGCGCGGTGTACAGCCACAGGACCCCGGTCTCCTCGGCTCCCCGGAAGGTGCCGCCCGGCGAGGGCCGGACACCCGTCCGCTCCGCGCCCACGGCGTCCACGGTCGCTCGACGGCGAACCTGATCCTGTCGGCCGTGGAACCGCCCCAGTGGTCCGTGCGCACAGTGGCGTTGGAGGACGGGAACCGCGAGATCAAGCAGCCGTTGGCGCCGTGCAGTTCGACACCGCCGAACCCGGCCGCCACCGCCCTGCGCGCCGTCCCCGTGTACGGCTCGGCGTGCTCGGGCACCTCCTCCTCGCGCCGCGCCCGCGGCACCGGCACGGCCTGCGGTCCCGTGGGCGTGAACACCTCACCGGCACCGGGCACCGCCGAGGGGGCCACGGGCGACAGGCCGGTGGTGTCCGGGTGCGAGAACCGCCCGCCGTGCATGATCCGCGCGAAGATCCGCCCGCCGTCGGTGTGCACCGCGTCGGTCACCGGGCACCAGGAAGCCACCTGCTCGTCCGGCGTCCCCGGATCGGACTGCCCGACGAGACTTGGCCGCCCCCCTTCGCTGACGATCAGGCCGGCCGTGGCCCGCTGGGCGTGGCGGCGCGCCGTCGACGGCGTCGCCGGACCGCCCTCGGTGGCCCGGACCCTGGTCATCGGGTCCCTCACCACCCGGTTGGGCAGCCGCGGTCCACGCGGCCGGGAACCGTCGAAGAGAGACGTCACGTCATATCTCCCCAGTGATCCGCCCTGCCCGTCGGCCGGGCACCTCCGTTACGCTAAAACCTGACGTCCACGTGAGGGGCGACCCTGTCAGGGAGGAAACCGTGCGGATCGGAGAACTCGCGGAGCGGGCCGGGGTCAGCGTCCGGGCCCTGCGCTACTACGAGGAGCAGGGGCTGCTCACCAGCGCCCGCAGCACGAGCGGGCAGCGGCACTACAGCGAGGACGCGGTCGAGCGGGTGCTCTTCCTCCAGCGGATGTACACCGCCGGGCTGTCCAGCCGGACGATCACCGAACTCCTCCCGTGCGTCGAGTCACCCAGCGAGGAGACCTCCGACGCCGCACTGGAGCGGATGGCCGAGGAACGGGACCGGCTCACCGACCACATCGCCGAACTCGTCCGCACCCGGGACTCCCTGGACGCGCTGATGGCCATCAACCGGGCCCACCGGGAGACCCTGCGGACCGCGTGACAGGCTGAGATCCCGGAACCGGTCGGACCAAGGAGCCCACGTGACGTACGACATCGCCGCCATCCGCTCCCACTTCCCGGCCCTCGCCGCCGGCACCGCCCACTTCGACGGCCCCGGCGGCACCCAGACCCCCGAGCCCGTCATCCGTGCGATCACCGACGCCCTCGCACAGCCGCTGTCCAACCGCGGCCGGGTGACCCTGGGCGAGCGCAACGCCGAGCGGATCGTCACCGGGGCCCGCCACGCCATGGCCGACCTGCTCGGGGCGAGCCCGTCGGGCATCGTCTTCGGCCGCAGCGCCACCCAACTCGCCTACGAGTTCTCGCGCACCCTCGCCAAGACCTGGTCACCCGGCGACGAGGTGGTCGTCACCCGCCTCGACCACGACGCCAACATCCGCCCCTGGACGCAGTGCGGCGCCACCGTGCGCTGGGCCGAATTCGACCCGGAGACCGGGGAGTTGCCGGTCGACGCGATCCGGTCCGTCCTGTCCGAGCGCACCCGGCTCGTCGCCGTCACCGCCGCCTCCAACCTCATCGGCACCCGCCCCGACATCCCCGCCATGGTCCGGGCCGCGCACGAGGCCGGGGCGCTCGTCTACGTCGACGGCGTCCACCACACCGCCCACAGCCTCGTCGACCTCGAAGCACTCGGCGCCGACTTCTACTCGTGCTCCCCGTACAAGTTCCTCGGCCCGCACCACGGAGTCCTCGCCGCCCGCCCGGAGTTGCTGGAGACCCTGCGCCCGGACAAGCTCCTGCCCTCCACCGACGCGGTCCCGGAGCGCTTCGAACTGGGCACGCTGCCCTACGAGTTCCTCGCCGGCACGGCCGCGGCGGTCGACTTCCTCGCCGAGCGCCTCGACCCCCTGGCGACCGGCACCCGGCGCGAGCGGCTCACCGCCGGGTTCGCCGCACTCGAAGCCCACGAACACGTCCTGCGCACCCGGATCGACGAGGGCCTCGCCGCGCTCGACGGCGTCGTCGTCCACTCCCGGGCCGCCGACCGCACCCCCACCGTGCTGCTGACCTTCGAGAACCACAGCACGACGGACGCCTACGCCTTCCTCGCGGAGCGCGCGATCCAGGCGCCGTCCGGGTCCTTCTACGCCGTCGAGGCCTCCCGCCACCTCGGCCTCGGGGACACCGGCGGCCTGCGTGTCGGCCTAGCCCCCTACAACGACCTGGAGGACGTCGACCGGCTCCTGACCGGACTGGCGGACTTCCTGAAGAGGTGACTTCTCGAAGAGGTGAACCGATCATGACCACGTTCCCCACCGCACCGAACGTACGGACCACCCCGGAAGGCCTGCTGTGGGAGCCCAGCGAGCGCTGGGTGCGCGGGCGCAAGGGGGACGTCACCGTCGTCGACAGCCGGCACCCCGTCCTGGTCTGGGAGCCGGACTTCCCCGTCCCGCTGTACGCCTTCCCGCGCACCGACGTCCGCGAGGACCTGCTGCGCCCCGCGAAGAACCCGCAGACCGGCACCCACACCGGATCGCAGATCTTCTACGACCTCGAAGTCGACGGCGAACTCGTCGAGAACGCCGCCTGGACCTTCCCGGCCGCCGACCTCGCCGACCACATCGCCTTCGCGTGGTTCCGGCGCTGGGGGACCGGCCTCGACCACTGGTACGAGGAGGCGGAAGAGATCTTCATCCACCCCCGTGACCCGCACAAACGCGTCGACGCCATGCCCAGCGGCCGCCATGTCGTCGTCGAGGTCGACGGCACGGTCGTCGCCGACACCCGCCGTCCCGTCCTGCTCTTCGAGACCAGCCTGCCCACGCGCTACTACATCCCGCGCGAGGACGTCCGCCTCGACCTCCTCGAAGCCACCGACCACCACACCGGCTGCCCCTACAAGGGCACCGCCGAGTACTGGTCCACGGGCGGCCACCCGAACATCGTCTGGAGCTACCCGGACCCGCTCCCCGCCGTCGGCGCCGTCAAGGGACTGCTCGCCTTCTTCAACGAGGTCGTCGACATCACCGTGGACGGGGAGCGCGTGGAGCGACCGGTCACGCCCTTCACCGGAACCGTGAAGTGATCAAGGCCGCCCGACCTCAGGGCCGCGAGACCTCAAGGCCGCCCCACTTCAGGGCTGCCCGCCCCGCTCCAGCGGAATCCGCTCACCCGCCTCGACCGCGACCGGCAGCCGGTTCTCGGTCGGCGGGAGCGGGCAGGTGGCCAGGTCGGTGTAGGCGCAGGGCAGGTTCCCGGCACGGTTGAAGTCGAGCGAGACCCGGCCGTCCGTGTCAGGCGCGGCGATCTGGAGGGAACGGTTCGCCGCGTACGTCGTCACGCCCGAGGTCCTGTCGGTGAACAGCACCATGAGCGCGCCGGGACCCCGCCCGTTGAACGCGGTCAGCCTGTGCCGTGTGCCCTCCAGCTCGAACTCGACCTGGCCGGGGGAGTCGTAGACATGCTCCAGCCCCTCGACCGCGGCACCCACGGTCACCGGGCGCGGCTCCTCGTACGGCAGGAAGCGGCCCTCGATCACCCAGCGCGGGTCCGGATCGTAGGCGGGGGTGTACTTGAAGGCCGTACGCAAGGCGCTGTCGGGGTGGCGCGGACGCAGGATGTCGTTGCCGCCGCGCCTGGCGATCTCCAGACGGGCGTCGCCCCAGTCGGCGTGGACGCTGTCCCGCTCGGCGATGACCCCGAAGCCGTGCCGGCCGCGCACGACCTGCCCGTCCACGGTCAGCTCCTCGCCCTCGTCCAGCTCGACCACGACCCCGTCGGTGCCCGCCGACCAGGCGCCGGGGGCGTCCTCGAAGCGGCTCGGGTCCGGGTTCAGCCAGTGCAGGCCGGTGATGGCGAGGAAGCCGTGCGGTCCGGAGAGCACCTCCTCCTTCTGCCGGTGCCAGGTCTCCCACTCCTCGGCGAAGCTCATGCCCACTCCTTGGTACGGCGGTGTCCTGTCCTCCGTGACAACTGCCGTACCTGCGCAGATCATCCCCAAACAGCCTGCGACACGTGACCTGACTCTCATGGCCAGCGGCGGGCTTTGCCGCGACCATGGGGGGCGTCACCGGCAGGCGGAAGGGAACGGGAATGCTCCGCAAGGTACTGGTCGCCAACCGTGGTGAGATCGCGATCCGCGCGTTTCGCGCGGGATACGAGGTGGGCGCGAGGACGGTCGCCGTCTTCCCCCACGAGGACCGCAACTCACTGCACCGACTCAAAGCCGACGAGGCCTACGAGATCGGCGAACCGGGCCATCCCGTGCGGGCCTATCTCTCCGTCGACGAGATCATCCGCGCGGCCCGGCAGGCCGGCGCCGACGCCGTCTACCCCGGCTACGGCTTCCTCTCCGAGAACCCGGAGCTCGCGCGGGCCTGCGAGGAAGCGGGCATCACCTTCGTCGGACCCAGCGCCGACATCCTCGAACTGACCGGCAACAAGGCCCGCGCGGTCGCCGCCGCCCGGGCCGCCGGAGTGCCGGTGCTCGGCTCCTCGGCACCCTCGGACGACGTGGACGAGCTGGTCAGGGCCGCGGACGACATCGGCTTCCCGGTCTTCGTGAAGGCCGTCGCCGGTGGTGGCGGGCGGGGTATGCGCCGGGTCGAGGACCCCGCCCAGCTGCGCGAGTCCATCGAGGCCGCCGCGCGCGAGGCCGCCTCCGCCTTCGGCGACTCGACCGTCTTCCTGGAGAAGGCCGTCGTCGAGCCCCGCCACATCGAGGTGCAGATCCTCGCGGACGGGCACGGCAACGTCATCCACCTCTACGAGCGCGACTGCTCGGTCCAGCGCCGCCACCAGAAGGTCATCGAGCTGGCCCCCGCGCCCAACCTCGACCCCGACCTGCGCGACCGGATCTGCGCCGACGCCGTGCGCTTCGCCCGCGAGATCGGCTACCGCAACGCGGGCACCGTGGAGTTCCTCCTCGACCGCGAGGGCAACCACGTCTTCATCGAGATGAACCCGCGCATCCAGGTCGAGCACACGGTCACCGAGGAGGTCACCGACGTCGACCTCGTCCAGGCCCAGCTGCGCATCGCCGCCGGAGCCACCCTCGCCGACCTCGGGCTCTCCCAGGAGACGGTCCAGCTGCACGGCGCCGCCCTCCAGTGCCGTATCACCACCGAGGACCCCGCCAACGGCTTCCGCCCGGACACCGGCCGCATCAGCGCCTACCGCTCGCCCGGCGGCTCCGGCATCCGGCTCGACGGCGGAACCACCCACGCCGGTACGGAGATCAGCGCCCACTTCGACTCGATGCTGGTCAAACTCTCCTGCCGGGGCCGGGACTTCACCACCGCGGTCAACCGGGCCCGGCGTGCCGTCGCCGAGTTCCGCATCCGCGGTGTGGCCACCAACATCCCGTTCCTGCAAGCCGTGCTCGACGACCCGGACTTCCAGGCGGGCAACGTCACCACGTCGTTCATCGAGCAGCGCCCGCATCTGCTGACGGCCCGTCACTCCGCGGACCGCGGCACGAAGTTGCTCACCTACCTGGCCGACGTGACGGTCAACAAGCCGCACGGGGAGCGGCCCGACCTGATCGACTCCATCTCCAAGCTGCCCGGCACGCCCGACATCGAGCCGCCCGCGGGCTCCAAGCAGAAGCTCACCGAACTCGGCCCCGAGGGCTTCGCCCGCTGGCTGCGCGAGTCGCCGACCATCGGCGTCACCGACACCACCTTCCGCGACGCCCACCAGTCACTGCTCGCCACCCGCGTGCGCACCAAGGACATGCTCGCCGTCGCCCCGGCCGTCGCCCGCACCCTTCCCGAGCTGCTCTCCCTGGAGTGCTGGGGCGGCGCCACCTACGACGTGGCCCTGCGCTTCCTCGCCGAGGACCCCTGGGAGCGGCTCGCCGCCCTGCGCGAGGCCGTCCCCAACATCTGCCTCCAGATGCTGCTGCGCGGCCGCAACACCGTCGGCTACACCCCGTACCCGACCGAGGTGACCGACGCCTTCGTCCAGGAGGCCGCCGAGACCGGCATCGACATCTTCCGCATCTTCGACGCCCTCAACGACGTCAGCCAGATGCGCCCCGCCATCGAGGCCGTACGCGCCACCGGCACCTCGATCGCCGAGGTCGCCCTCTGCTACACCTCGGACCTGTCCGACCCGAACGAGCGCCTCTACACCCTCGACTACTACCTGCGCCTCGCCGAGCAGATCGTCGATGCCGGGGCCCACGTCCTGGCCGTCAAGGACATGGCGGGCCTGCTGCGCGCCCCCGCCGCCGCGAAGCTCGTCTCGGCCCTGCGCCGCGAGTTCGACCTGCCGGTCCACATCCACACCCACGACACCGCGGGCGGCCAGCTCGCCACCTACCTGGCCGCGATCCAGGCGGGCGCCGACGCCGTCGACGGAGCCGTCGCCTCCATGGCCGGTACGACCTCGCAGCCCTCCCTCTCCGCGATCGTGGCAGCGACCGACCACTCCGACCGGCCCACCGGCCTCGACCTGCGGGCCGTTGGGAACCTGGAGCCGTACTGGGAGAGCGTCCGCAAGATCTACGCCCCCTTCGAGGCGGGCCTCGCCTCCCCGACCGGGCGCGTCTACGACCACGAGATCCCCGGCGGCCAGCTCTCCAACCTGCGCACCCAGGCCGTCGCGCTCGGCCTCGGCGACCGGTTCGAGGACATCGAGGCGATGTACGCCGCCGCCGACCGCATCCTCGGGCACCTGGTCAAGGTCACCCCGTCCTCCAAGGTGGTCGGCGACCTCGCCCTGCACCTCGTCGGCGCCGGGGTCGCCCCCGAGGACTTCGAGGAGACCCCGGACCGCTTCGACATCCCCGACTCGGTCATCGGCTTCCTGCGCGGCGAGCTGGGCACCCCGCCCGGCGGCTGGCCCGAGCCCTTCCGCAGTAAGGCCCTCCAGGGCCGCGCCGACGCCAAGCCCGTCCAGGAGCTGAACGCCGAGGACCGCACCGGCCTGGAGAAGGACCGCCGCGCCACCCTCAACCGGCTCCTGTTCCCGGCCCCGACCCGCGAGTTCGAGGCCCACCGCCAGTCCTACGGCGACACCAGCCTCCTGGACAGCAAGGACTTCTTCTACGGCCTGCGCCCGGGCAAGGAGTACGCCGTCGACCTGGAGCCCGGCGTCCGGCTCCTCATCGCCCTCGAAGCGATCGGCGAGGCCGACGAGCGGGGCATGCGCACGGTGATGTCCACGCTCAACGGCCAGCTGCGGCCCATCCAGATCCGCGATGTCGCCGCCTCCTCGTCCATCCCGACCACGGAGAAGGCCGACCGCTCCGACACCGGGCATGTCGCCGCTCCGTTCGCCGGCGTGGTCACGCTCGCGGTGGCCGAGGGCGACGAGGTCGAGGCGGGCGCGACCGTGGCCACCATCGAGGCGATGAAGATGGAGGCGTCGATCACGGCGGCGAAGTCCGGCCGGGTCTCCCGGCTCGCCATCAACAGGATCCAGCAGGTGGAGGGCGGCGACCTGCTGGTCGAGATCGGCTGATTCGGAGGTTGCTCCGGAACGGTGACACCCGCTTCCGTACAGCGCACCGCCATTGCGGCTTCCCGTCGGTGCGCTGAGTCTGGGATGCATGTCTCGGGCGGCGAGGAGGACGGGCGATGGCGACTGACAGCGGCACACCGGACGCCGAACGGCGGCGGCTGGCCGAGGCCGACGCGGGCACGGCCTCCTGGCGACGCTGGGGGCCGTACCTGAGCGAACGTCAGTGGGGCACGGTCCGCGAGGACTACAGCGAGAACGGCGACGCCTGGTCGTACTTCACCCACGACCAGGCCCGCTCCCGCGCCTACCGCTGGGGCGAGGACGGCATCGCCGGGGTCAGCGACGACAAGCAGCGCCTGTGCTTCGCGCTCGCCCTGTGGAACGGCCGCGACCCCATCCTCAAGGAGCGGATGTTCGGCCTCACCAACGCCGAGGGCAACCACGGCGAGGACGCCAAGGAGTACTGGTTCCACCTCGACAACACGCCCACCCACTCGTACATGAAGTACCTCTACAAGTACCCGCAGGGCGAGTTCCCCTACGGCGACCTCGTGGCCGTCAACCGCGAGCGCGGGCGCCACGACTTCGAGTACGAGCTGCTCGACACCGGGGTCTTCGACGAGGACCGCTACTTCGACGTGTTCGTCGAGTACGCGAAGGCGGGCCCCGAGGACCTGCTGATCGAGATCACCGCGCACAACCGGGGCCCGGACGAAGCCGTACTGCACCTGCTGCCGACGCTGTGGTTCCGGCACACCTGGTCCTGGGCGGGTGGTACGGCGGTCCCCGCACTCCGGGCGGCAGAAGGGGCTGTGCGCGCCGAGCACGAGGAACTCGGCTCCCGCTGGCTCTACCACCAGGGCGGCGAGCCGCTCTTCACCGACAACGAGACGAACAACGAGCGCGTCTTCGGCAGCCCCAACAGCACTCCGTACGTCAAGGACGGCATCGACAGGTACGTCGTCCACGGCACACAGGAGGCGGTCAACCCCGCCCGCACCGGCACCAAGTCCGCCGTCCACCACGTCCTGACGATCCCCGCCGGGGACAGCGCCCGCATCCGCCTGCGTCTCACCGACACTGAACTCCCGGACCCCTGGGCCGAGTTCCAGACCGTGCTCGACACCCGCCGCACCGAGGCCGACACCTTCTACGCCGGCATCACACCCCCCTCGATGGGGGACGAGGAGCGGCGACTCGTCCGCCAGGCCCTCGCCGGGATGCTGTGGAGCAAGCAGTACTACTACCTCGACGTCGAGCGCTGGCTCGCCGAACACGGCGTGGACCCGCTCGCCGCCGACCCGCGGGTCCGCAACAGCGCCTGGTACCACATGGTCAACGACGAGATCATGTCGATGCCGGACACCTGGGAGTACCCCTGGTTCGCCGCCTGGGACCTCGCCTTCCACACCCTGTCCCTCGCCATGGTCGACATCGGCTTCGCCAAGTCCCAGCTCGACCTGCTGCTGCGCCGCCTGTACCTCCACCCCAACGGCCAGATCCCCGCGTACGAATGGAACTTCGGGGACGTCAACCCGCCCGTGCACGCCTGGGCGGTCCTGTTCGTCTACGAGCTGGAGAAGCACCGCACGGGCCACGGTGACCGGGCCTTCCTGGAGAACGCCTACCAGAAGCTGACGAAGAACTTCACCTGGTGGCTCAACCGCAAGGACGCCGACGGCAACAACGTCTTCCAGGGCGGCTTCCTCGGCCTCGACAACATCGGCGTCTTCGACCGCAGCGCGCCCCTGCCCACCGGCGGGCAGCTCGACCAGGCCGACGGCACCGCGTGGATGGCGCTGTACTGCCAGAACCTCCTCGACATCGCCATCGAACTCGCCGTGGAGAACCCGGTGTACGTCGAACAGGCGCAGATGCTCTTCGAGCACTTCGCGTGGATCGCCGTCGCCATGAACCGCATCGGCAAGGACAACGCCAGCCTGTGGGACGAGGAGGACGGCTTCTTCTACGACGTCCTGCGGCTGCCCGACGGCACCGCGACCCGGCTGAAGGTGCGGTCCCTGGTCGGTCTGATACCGCTTGCGGCGACCAGCGTCATCGGGGGCCGGGCGGACCGGGCCTTCCCCGAACTGGTCGAAGGGGCACGGGACTTCATCCGACGCCACCCCGCCGTCGAGGCCTTCGTCTCGCAGCACCCGGACGCCGGGCCCACCGTCGACGGGCGGTACCTCTTCGCGCTGTTCGGCGAGGACCGGCTGCGCCGCGTCCTGGCCCGGATGCTCGACGAGGACGAGTTCCTGGGCCCGCACGGCATCCGGTCCCTGTCCAAGCACCACGCGACCCACCCGTACACCTTCGACGTGCACGGGCAGACGTACGGCGTCGGCTACCTTCCGGCCGAGTCCGACTCGGGCATGTTCGGCGGGAACTCCAACTGGCGTGGCCCGGTGTGGTTCCCGATGAACATCCTGCTGATCCGCGCCCTGCTCAACCTGCACGGCTACCACGGCCCCGACTTCACCGTGGAGTGCCCGACCGGCTCCGGACGGCAGCTCAACCTGTACGAGGTCGCCCGCGAGATCTCCGACCGGCTCACCGCGACCTTCCTGCCCGACGCCGACGGCCACCGGCCGGTCCATGGCGCCCAGCCGATGTTCGCCAAGGACCCGCACTGGAAGGACCTGATCCTCTTCTACGAGTACTTCCACGGCGACAACGGCGCGGGCCTCGGCGCCTCCCACCAGACCGGCTGGACAGGTCTGGTGGCGGCCACCGCGACGCTCTTCCACGCGATCAGCGAGGAGGACTGGCAGCGCGGCGGGCGGGACTCGCTGAAGCCGACCGAGCGCGAGGAGCCGCTGTCATGACGGTGATCCACGAGATCAACACCCTTGTCTGGCTGGGTGAGTTGAGCAGCCGCCACGGTCGTCCCGTCACCCTCGGGGACGTGCCGGGCGAGGACTGGGACTCCGTCGCGCTGCCCGGCGTCGACACCGTCTGGCTGATGGGCGTGTGGGAACGCAGCCCGGCCGGCCGGGAGATCGCCCTGCGCGACCCGGGGCTCATGGCCTCCTTCCGTGAGGCCCTGCCCGACGTCACCGAGGCGGACCTCGCCGGATCGCCGTACTGCGTACGGAACTACGTCGTCGATCCCGCCCTCGGCGGACCGGAGGGACTGGCCGAGGCCCGCGCCCGACTCGCCGCGCGCGGAGTGCGGTTGATCCTCGACTATGTCCCCAACCATGTGGCCCCCGACCACCCCTGGCTCATGTCGGACCCCGACCGGCTCGTGCGGGGCACCGCCGAGGACCTGACCCGCGCGCCGGCCGACTTCGTCGAGGCCGGGGGACAGGTCTACGCCCGTGGCCGCGACCCGTACTTCCCGCCCTGGCCGGACGTGGTCCAGCTGAACGCCTTCAGCGCGGCACTGCGCGAGGCGACCGTGGAGACCCTCGTGTCCATCGGCGACCAGGCCGACGGCGTGCGCTGCGACATGGCCATGCTGCTGATGAACGACATCTTCGGAAAGACCTGGGGCGACCGCGCGGGCACCGCCCCGGCCGAGGACTTCTGGCCGTACGTCATTTCGCGCGTCCGGGCCCGCCACCCCGGCCTGCTCCTCCTCGCCGAGGCCTACTGGGACCTCGAAGGGGCCCTTCAGCAGCAGGGCTTCGACCACTGCTACGACAAGCGCCTCTACGACCGCCTCCTGCACGAGGACGCCGACTCCGTCCGCGCCCACCTGGGCGCCGACCTCTCCTACCAGCGCGGCCTCGTGCGCTTCCTGGAGAACCACGACGAACCACGGGCCGCCGCCGTGCTCATCGGGGACCGGGAGCGCGCTGCCGCCGTCGCGGTCGCGACCCTGCCCGGCGCCACGCTCTGGCACGAGGGCCAGTTCGAGGGCCGCCGCGTACGCCCGCCCGTCTTCCTGCGGCGCAGGCCGCGGGAGCCGGTCGACGAGCCGCTGCGCGAGTTCTACGGCCGTCTGCTGCCCGCCGCCGCCACCGTGCGCCGGGGCGACTGGCGGCCGGTGACCCCGGTGGGCTGGCCCGACAACGACACCCACCGTGGCCTGCTCGCCTGGACCTGGACCGATCCCGACGCCCGTCACCTGGTCGTCGTCAACGACTCCGGCCGCCCGGCGCAGGCCCGAGTGCCGTTGCCCTGGGACGACCTGCGAGGACGCGCGCACCGCCTGACCGACCTGCTGGACGGAGCGGTCTACGACCGTGACGGAGACGAACTGGCCGACTCCGGACTGTTCGTGTCCCTGGCGGCCTGGGGGTGCCACGTCCTCGAGTGGTGACGGCCACGGCGCGGGCGTACGGTCGAACGGAGACCATGAGCACCGACCCGCAGGCCAGTTCTGCACCGCGGACCACCACGCCGGACCCCGGCGGCGGCGGAAACGCCATGGCTCTTCTGGTGATCGCGTCCTGCCAGCTCATGGTGGTGCTCGACATCACCATCGTGAACATCGCGCTCCCCGACATCCAGCGCTCCCTGGACTTCTCCACCACCAGCCTCGCCTGGGTGGTCAACGCGTACACCCTCACCTTCGGCGGCCTGCTGCTGCTCGGCGGCCGGGCCGGTGACATCCTCGGCCGGCGGCGGGTGTTCATCTGCGGAGTGCTGCTCTTCGTGCTCGCCTCGCTGCTCGGCGGACTCGCCCAGAACGAGACCCAACTCCTGGCCGCACGCGCCCTCCAGGGCGTCGGCGGCGCCATCGCCTCACCGACCTCCCTCGCCCTGATCAGCACCACGTTCCGGGAAGGCCCCGAGCGCAACCGGGCGTTCGGCGTCTTCGCCGCCGTCTCCGCGGGCGGCGGCGCGATCGGGCTGCTGGCCGGCGGAGTCCTCGTGGAGTGGCTGAACTGGCGGTGGGTGCTCTTCGTCAACGTGCCGATCGGACTGCTCATCGCGCTCGCCACACCCCGCTTCATCAGGGAGTCCGAACGCCACCCCGGCAGCTTCGACATCACCGGCGCGCTGACCTCCACCGGCGGCATGGTGCTGCTGGTGTACGGCTTCATCCGGGCCGCCCAGGACGGCTGGCGGGACGCCCTCACCCTCTGCTCGTTCGCCGCCGCGGTGGTCCTGCTCGTGGTGTTCGTGCTGGTCGAGAAGCGCTCCCGCCAGCCCATCACCCCGCTGCACATGTTCGCCGACCGCAACCGCGCGGGCACCTACGGGATCATGCTGTGCCTCGCCGCCGCGATCTTCGGCATGTTCTTCTTCCTGACCCTCTTCACCCAGAACGTGCTGGACTTCAGCCCGCTGGCGACCGGCTTCGCCTTCCTGCCGGTCAGCGCGGTCATCGCCGTCGGCGCCGGACTCGCCTCGCGGTTCCTGCCGGTCTACGGGCCCAAACCCTTCATGGTGCTGGGCGCGGTCCTCGCTGCGGCCGGGCTCGCCTGGCTGACCCTGACCGACGTCCACTCGACCTACGCGGGCAGTGTGCTGGGCCCGATGCTCGTCTTCAGCCTCGGCATGGGCATGGAGTTCGTGTCGCTGACCCTGATGGCCCTCTCCGACGTACCCACCGAGGAGACCGGCGCGGCCTCCGGACTCCTCAACGCGACCCAGCAGGTGGGCGGTTCGCTGGGCCTGTCCATCCTGGTCACGATGTTCGGCACGGCCAGCACCAACGAGGCGGAGAAGCAGGTCCCCCGCTTCCTCTCGCAGGCCACCCCGGCCGAGCGCCGCCTGTTCGAGCGCACCGGTGAGCTCCCGCGGCCCTGGTCCGACGAGGTCCTCACCGCCGGGGCCTCCGCCGCTTTCGTCATGGCCGCCATCTTCACCGTGCTCGCCGCCCTCATCGCCGTCGCCGTCATCCAGGTCCGCCCCTCCGACCTGGAACGCCTCAAGGGCGGCCCGCCACAGCCGTAGGGACGAGCCCCAGCCGCTGGGCGCGCAGCACCGTGCTGATGCGGTCGTGGGTGCCGAGCTTGCGGTAGACGTTCGCGATGTGCTTGTGGACCGTGCGCTCGGAGATGCCGAGCCTGCGGCCGATGGACGCGGCGGTCAGCGCGTCGCCGAGCAGGAGCAGCACGGTCGTCTCGCGGGGCGTGAGCGCCAGGTCGGCCACCTCCTCGGAGGGGGCGTCGAGCCGTCGCAGGAGCTGCCGCTGCTGTTCCACGGCGGCCAGCAGGGGCTGGAACTGCTCGGCGAGCCGCAGTTCGTCGTCGCTGAAGTCCCGGCCGGAGCGGTAGACGATGGCACCGGTGATCGGCGTGGTCGACCGCGGCAGCGGCATCCCCAGTACGTGGTCGACGTCCAGCAGGTCGTCGAGGAGCCGCGCGGTCGGGCTCCCCGACCAGGAAGGACCGGCCACCCGGCGGGCCGTGACGGGCGTACGGTCCGCCCTGCCCGCGTAGTGCTCGGCCAGCGGGTAGCCCGCGCGCAGCAGTACCGTCTCCTCGTCGCCGAGCCGGGCGAACTCCGCGGCGGCCCCCGGGGACAGACCGAGCGTGCCCTCGCTCGCGTCCCAGTTGTCGAGCTTGTAGATCAGGGCGTCACCGCCACACAGCCGGGGCAACTCGGCCGCGAGATGCGGCCAGAGCTGTTCCGGGTCGCGTTCCTGGAGCGTGGCCACGGTGACCCGCAGCACCCGCTCATACGCAGTTGTACCCATACCGGCGTAGTACCTCGCTGACCCACACTTCATCCGAGCAACATCCGAGCAACATCGACATTCTCGGATGTCCCGCTCATGGAAGCTCCGGCGGGCCGCCAGTACGGGGGACCGGCGGCCCGCACGAAGCTCCGACCCTACTGATCAGGGGCCTCCAGGCCCGCCCCGGGAGCCGGCTCGGGGTTGAACACCGGGTGGTGGCTCTCCGGCGGCGCGAGATAGCCGGCGGGCAGTCCGCCCGTGTCGATCACGATCTGGTCCACCGCGATGGCGGGATCGACCATGAAGATCCGCAGCACATGCTCCCCGGCCTCGGCGACCGTCACGGTGGCGGTCAGCCGCTCCACCCCGTCCTCCACCTGCCGGGCCCACGCGTCCCCGCGGTTCCCGGTCGCGACGGCCTGCCCCGACAGCACGGTCACCGGCTGGTCGTCGAGCCCGACGGCCACCCGCCGCTGCCCCCGCTCGTCCAGCGACGGCAACCGGAACACGGTGACGGGAAAGGTCCCGGTGCTGCTGAAACACACCCGGTACCTCAACTCGGGCGCACGGGAGGCGAAGTCACCGGTGACCGGAGCCGCCGTGGAGGGCACCGCCTCGACGGCTCCCGTACGACGTCCAAGGCCCCGTACGGTCCGCCAGCGCCGCCCGCCTCGCGCCACCCTCCGGTCGGCGTGCGCCGCGTCGATCGACACGTACCCGTGCGCCTCGACGAACCCCCGGGCCCGCCTGGGGGCGTTGACCACCCGAAGCGGCACCTCGAAGCGCTGCCCGCCGCCGGTGAGGACGACCACGGCCTCCTGCGCGCCTTCGGGGACCCGCTCCCAGTCGATCTCCACCCACACCCGCCGCTGCTCGCTGAGCGATCCACCGGACGCGCTCAGCAGCACCCAGGGCGGGCTCGCCTCGGCCGCCCATTCCAGGGGCAGGAACCCGGTGTTGAAGACGTCGACGAAGCGCCGGTCGCGGGTGTACGAGGAGAACGACAGCGGCCGGGCCGCCCCGGTCTCGTTCCCCTCGGCCGCCACCCCGAGCCCCGAGGTCTCCCGCCGGGGCACCCGGGTGACGGTCGGGCGGCCCGGTGCCTTCGGGATCTCGGAGGGGTACGGATTGACGATCCCGTTCCATTTTCCGCCCGCCACCTCGGTGTTGTACCGGGTGGTGAGGGCCGCCTCCGCGGTGTGCGCGGCGAGCGCCAGATCCGCGAAGCGGTTCGTTCCCGCACCCCGGCCCTGCCGGGCGGCGAGCGCGTTGCGGTCGGCCCAGTAGTACTTGAGGTTCATCAAGTAGGCACCGTGCACCGGGTATTCGACCAGCTCGTAGAAGGTGTCCCGGTAGACCGCGGGGAGTTCGGCGCCCACCGCCCGGACCCGGGCCAGGAGCCGGTCGTACGCCGCCATCCGGCGCCCCGCCTCGTCGCCGTGGTGGACCACGGAGACGAGGCCCGCGGCGATGAACTCCGGGCGCAGCTCCCCGGCGAGCCGGTAGTACTCGGTGCGGATTCCGGCGATCTCCCGGGCGTGCCGCCGCCCGAACTGCCTCCCGTACCACTCGGCGAGGAAGCCCTCGGCGTCGTCGGCGTTCCAGCGGTCCACGTCCCAGGCCATGTCCATCGCGAAGGACAGGCCGGTCTCGATCGACTTCAGGTCACCGACGTTGAAGATCCACATCCGGTCGGTGCCGTGCTCGTACACCCGCCGCAACTCCTGCCAGACCTTGGCCACTTGGGTGGTGTCCAGCCACAGGTAGCTCTTCGGGCGGCCCCAGTAGGAGAGGTGGTAGTAGATGCCGTTGCCCCCGGAGCGCGCCCGCTCGGCCTCGTTCGGCAGCTGGCGCATGTTGCCGTGGTTGTCGTCCGGCCAGATCAGCGTGACGTCGTCGGGGACCTGGACGCCCGCGTTGTACAGGTCCAGGACCTCCTTGTACGGGATGAAGATCTGCGGCTCGGCGGCGCCGCCGACCTCCTCGGTGAGGATCCTTCGCTGGTCGGCGATGATGTCGTTCATCACCACGACCTTCTCCGGGATCGTGGTCGCGTACTTCGTCTCCAGCGCGCTGTCGTGCAGTCCGCGCATCCCGAGCGTCCAGCTGCTCTCGAACGCGGCGTTCTGTCTCGCCCGGGCTCTCCAGTAGTCGGAGATGACGGCGGGGTTGACCGTGTAGTCGTAGACCGGGGCGGTGCCGTCGGCGTTCGGGTGCTCGGCGATCCACGGCTCCCACTCGTGGACGCCGTTGCGCAGCAGGGCCTCGGGGTGACTGGAGCCGACGACGATGCCGTAGTGGTCGGCGAGTTCGGGGTTCTCCCGGTACTTGTTGAAGAAGTCGGAGTACGGATGCATCGCGGGCCACAGGTAGTTGGCCTTGAGGCGGAGCAGCAGCTCGAAGACGCGCTTGTAGGTCTCGGGGCCGATGTTCTTGTCGGTCTCCTGGGTGCGGTGCGACCAAGTGGTCATGTTCTGCTCGTCGTTGATGAAGATGCCTCGATAGCGCACCGAGGGTTCGTGGCGGGTGAAGGGGCCCGCGGGGACCGTCACGGTGTCGCGGTGCTCGACGGGGACGTCGGCCCACCAGTACCAGGGCGAGACGCCGATGCGCTCGGAGGTGTCGTAGATCCCGTACACCGTGCCGCGCCGGTCGCTGCCGGCGATCACCAGGGCGCGGTCCACCCCTGGGAACGGGCGGTCCACCACCTGGGTCACCGAGGCTTCCCAACGGCCCTTCACCCGGCTCGCATTGAGACGGCCTCGCGCGACCAGCCGGTCGATCGCCGGGCTGGCGCCGAGGGTGCCCACGAGGACGAGCAGCGGGGCGTTCCGGGGGAGCGTGTGCAGCAGGTCGGGTCTCACCCCGCAGACCCGCTCCACGTCGGCCTGGAGATCCCCCGCGGCACGGACGACGGCGGGGTCGTCCGCCGCGTCCACGAAGATGCCGACGGCCGTACCTCCCGCCGCCAGCGGGAAGTCGGGGCGGCCCGAGACGGCCGCCTCGGCGCTCTCCGGGATGAGACCGGGGAGGAAGGGGGCCGCGCCGACGGCGGCCATTCCCCGGAGGAAGGACTTGCGGGTCCACTGCTGGTGCGGCACGAGACGCTCCCCCTGGTTGGCATGATCAGGCCAGAAAGCGCTTTCTCCGGAACCCTAGGGGAGGTCTTCGCGGGGCGTCCAGGGGTGTGCGTGAGGGAGTGGGGTCTCGTGTTCCGGTGGAGGCGGACGGGTTCGCGGCCGGGGGAGGGCGGGCGGGTCCCGGCCGGGGTCGGATGGGCTTCGGTCGAGTGGTTGGCCAGCTCCGGCCGGGGGCAGATGGGCCCCGGCCGGGTGGCAGACGGGCCCCGGCAGGGTGGCGGACGGGTTCCGGCGGTGCCGGAACGGCTGTCGGCGGAGGGTCAGACCGGCCGGATCGCCCCGCGGATGATCGACTCGCCGGTCGGGTAGATCGACTCCTCGCGGATGGCGGCGCCCGGGCCCGGTGCGTGGATCATCATGCCGTTGCCGGTGCACAGGCCCACGTGACTGAGGTCGTCGTGGAAGAAGACCAGGTCACCGGGTTGCATGGCGTACAGCGGAACCGCCGTGCCGGTGCTCGCCTGGCCGAGCGCGGTGCGCGGGAGCGAGACGCCGGCGACCTTCCAGGCGGCCTGGGTGAGACCGGAGTTGTCGTACGACCCCGGGCCCGCCGCGCCCCAGACACAGGGCTTGCCGATCTGGGAACGGGCGAAGGCGAGGACCTGGATGACCTTGGAGTCGTAGCCGGGGTCGGGTGCGGGGAGGGAGGGGAACGGGGGTGCGGGGGCGGCTGCTTGGACCGGTGCCGGTGCCGGTGCCGGTGCTGAGTCCTGCTGGGGCTGGGGGGTCTGCCACTGGGGCTCGGGGGCGCGTGGCGCGGGGATGACCGGGACGGCCTGGGTGCCGTCGGTTATCGGGGGCGCGAGGGTCGCGAGCGGGGTGCCGGTGCCGGTGCCGTAGTCGGGGTAGGCGGGGTATTCGGGGACGGCTGTGGTGAGTTGGCCGCCGTACTCGGGGAAGCCGGTGGTGGCCGGTGCGGTGTACTGCGGGAGACCCGTGGTGAGTTGGCCGCCGTAGTCCGGGAAGCCGGTGCTGACCTGGGCGGTGTAGTCCGGGAAGCCGGTGGTGAGCTGGTCGCCGTACACCGGGTAGCCCGTGGTGGCCTGCGGGGCGTACTCGGGGAGGCCGGTGGCGAACTGGCCGGTGTGGTCGGGGAGTCCGGGGGTGTACTCGGGCATGGCCGCGGTGAGTGCGGGGGCGTACTCGGGCAGACCGCTCGTGAGTTGACCGCCGTACTCCGGGAAGCCCGTGCTCGGCTGTGCGCTGTACTCGGGGAACCCGGTCTCCAGCTGCGGAGTGCCCGCAGTGCCCACTACGGGTATCTCGCCGGTTCCGGTGAGGAGTTGCGGTGTCGACTGCGTGGACCACGTGGGCGGCTGGTCCGGTGCGGCGGGGAGTGCGGGGGGTGCCGGTGTCGGCTCCGGGGCGGCGGGGAGCGCGAGCATGGGCCTGGCCGTCAGCTCGGGTACGGCGCGTTCGGCCGGCTTCTGGTCGCGGGACGCGGGAGCCTCCGACGGGCGGGGTCGCCGGGTCTCGGCGGAGCGTATCGGGGCGCGGTCGGAGGGCAGGGTCGCCTCGAACGTCGGACCCAGCTTCGCGCGGGCCACGCCGTACCACTGCTTGGCGATCGCGTCGAGCCCGGGATCGCCGCCGGAGTCGCGGCTGCCGCCGGACTCGCGACCGCCCCCGGACCCCCGGCTGCCGCCGGTCGCGGCGCCACGGCGGTCACGTTTGCTGGACGCCGTTCCGGCCGCGCGGGTGGCGTTGTACGTGCCGGAGTCGTTCTCCGCGCGGTCGTACAGGTTGGTGATCCGCCGGCTCACCTCGTCGCGGCTCGGCGCCTCGTCCGCGGCGGCGCTCCCGGACTGGGAGAGGAGGGCCGCGGAGGCCATGGCCGCCGTCGCGATTGCTGAGTTGCGCTTGGCCGGGAGGCTGGACCCTCCATTGCGCGATATTCGATCCGGCGCCATGAAAGACGTGCCCCTTCCGTCGTGCTGCTCGCACGTCAACTTAGCCAACTTGTGTGGCTCACGTGAAGATTGAAGTGTGAAAAGTGCGATACGTAACTGTGACCTTCGTCGCGTGCATGCCGCAACTACCGTCCGGGGTCAGTGCTTTCCGTGCTGCTCGCGCCATGTCTCGTAGTGGTCGAGGACCGTCTCCTCGATGGGACGGTAGGTGATGCCCAGTTCGTGCACGCTGCGGCTGTTGTCCACCCGGAAGCGAATGCCGAGGTGCTTGCGGATGTAGTCCTGGGTGAGCCCGAAGGCGGGGCCGAGGACCCGCACCGGCCAGTGGGGGAGCGCGGTGCGCGGGATGCGCAGACCGCGCGGGTACCGGCCGCGGATGATGCGGGACATGTCGTGGAACGACGTCATCGTCTCCGCGGCCAGGATGTACCGGCCCTTCGCGTCGGGCTTCTCCGCGGCCGCGATGTGCGCCTCGGCCACGTCACGGACGTCGACCGTGGTGAAGCTGAAGTCCGGGGCGCCGTAGAAGAAGTAGCCCTTGAACAGCTCCTCCAGCAGGAACAGGCTGCCGGACTCGGAGGCGGGCGCGAGCGAAGGGCCCAGGATCAGCCCCGGGTTGACGGCGACCATCCGCCACCGCTCCTGCCCGGCCTCCGCGTCCCAGGCAGCCCGCTCGGCGACCGTCTTGGCGTAGTGGTACGGGTTGTTCTCCACCGTGCTGGACGTGTTGAAGTACCGCTCCGAGAGCACCTGCCCGTCCATCTCCCGCACGTCGGCGTAGTCACCGAAGATCGCGCCGACGGTGGAGGTGAACACCAGCCGCTCCACGGACGGCGTCCGCTCGATGCCGGCCAGGACATTGCGGGTGCCGATGAGGGCGGGGTCGACCATGTCCTGCTGGCCGTCCTTGATCTTCTCCGGCATGAAGAACGGCGAGGCGACATGGAAGACGACCCGGCAGCCCGCCATGGCCTCGTCGAAGGAACCTTCCTTCAACAGGTCGGCCTCGAACAGCGTGAGCCGGCCCGGGAATTCGACCTGCATGGCCCGCAGCGGCCGTACCTTCACCACGTTCCCGAGGCTGCGCACGGTCGCGCGCACCTCGTAACCGCGCTCCAACAGCCGCCGCACCAGATGACTGCCGACGAAACCACTGCCGCCGGTCACGAGGACTCCGCCCGACTTCGGACCCATGCCGCCGCTCCTCCACCCAGGGGGTGACATTGAAGCACCGGTGGATCTTCAGCGGGAGGCGGTCTCGCCAGGAAGCCGGCTACAGCTCCTCTTGCAATTGCGCCCAGGTGTGGGTGTCCAGGCCCTGGTGGGGGCCGATACGGGACAGTTCGGTGCCGTCGGGTGCCACAGCCACGATGACGGGGCGTACTCCGCGGCGGCCGCTGTAGGGAGAGGTCCAGACGGCGGCGAGCCTGCGCTGCTCGGGTGCCGCGATCCGGCGGGCGCCGATGAGGAGATGACCCACGTCCGGCCCGAGTCGCACGATGACGTAACCGATCCAGCGGTCCGGGGTGGGGGAGTCGGGAAGGTCGTGGCGGCGGGTGAGTCCGACAGAGCCCCCGCCGTCGCGGACGTGGAGCATGTCCAGCACGTCGACGGCGGCGGGATCGCCTCCGGAGCCGCTGCCGCTTCCCAGGTACCGCCACTCCTCGTCGTGCCGCTCCAGGAGCGCGATGTACTCACGCACGCTCGGTGACTTCGGTCGCCGCAAGAGCCAGATCGCTGCGACGCTGGCGGTTTCGTCGACGTCGATGGACACCACGGTCAGCACGCGCCGGGGCAGCCACCACGGCTGCGGCTCGGCTCCCGCCAGGGCCCGGCCCACCATGTACCGCAGACAAGTCTCCGGCCGAGGTCTCGTCCACACGGCCTCTCCCCGCCCGCCAACTCCGGCCTCGGGCCTGCTCGGCGGCACCGCCGCCGACGCGGTCGACCGGTCGGAGTGACGCACCGTGGTTCGTCGTCGATGAGAAGGCTGAGCCTGCCACAGCACGTGCCGAGGTCAAGGTCTCGAAGTGGCCGAAGCCTCCCTGGTCCAGCGCGTTGCCGACGTCAGGGGATGATGCTGTCCGCGGAGAGCACCGGTTCCGCCCATGCGGCGAAGCCGAAGATCGGTCGCTGAGCGAGCGTGCCGTCGCTGTCGTCGTACAGAGTCCGACGGACCCTCCGGCCCCGACGCACCACGTATCGCAGGCCCTCCACGTCGACGAGTCCGCGCTCGCCGGCGTCCAGGTCGATGGAGGCCCCGTCGACACGGCTGACATCCCAGCCCGCCGTCGCCGCGAGATGCATCCACACCTGGATCGCTCGCTCCGGATGCTCCGCGGAGAAGCCGGTCCCCACTCCGGCGATGATCTGCACCGGATCGGATCGCTCGTCCATGGCCGTCACAGCCCCTCTCGTCCACAGGCGATCATGTCAGGGCCCTCGGCCCGGCACGCTCGCAGGGTCTCCGGGAGGGCTTGCCGCAGAGGGCACTTGACCTGGTGACACTCACGCTTTGCGCGGCTTGCGCGACCTGCCCCGGCTGCCGTGCGGGCGGTTCCGGTCTCGGGCCGTCATCGCCGCGTCGATTTGGGCCTTGCTGGTCACCGCTTGTGGTTCAGGTACAAGCGTGGTCGCAGTCGATCGCCATGGGGCGGCCGAGGACCAGCCGACCAGGGGCATGGTCTCGTCGTAGTGCGGAGCGAATCGCGCGAGGGTGATGGTGGGCATCCGGTAGTGCTGATCGCGGACGTGTTCGACGAACGCCTCGTCCAGCTCGCCGTTGGGCTGGACGGCATCGTGGATCGATCCGTTCTGCCGGCCGGAGTGGTGTAGACGCCGACCGTGGACCGGGCGCGTGCCGCTGCGCGCCGACGACGGCGGCCGGAAAAGACAAGGCGCCCGGGTACGCCGGGCGCCTTGTCTCATGGGGGTCCTGTCAGCCGTCTTGTCACCAGCGGGGGAGCCTGAGTTCGTAGTCGGGCTGGAACCGCCGCATGTACCCCGTGTCGTCCCGGCTGCGTACCCCGGAGTCGACGTAAAGGCGGTGCAGGCGCTCCAGCGCGTCGTGGTCGAGTTCCACGCCGAGTCCCGGTCCGGTCGGCACCTTGACCTCGCCGTCGCGGAACTCCAGGACACCCGGGCGGATCACGTCGTCGGCGTGGTTCCACGGGTAGTGGGTGTCGCAGGAGTGGTCGAGGTTCGGGATCGCCGCCGCCACATGGGTCATGGCGGCGAGGCTGATACCCAGGTGCGAGTTGGAGTGCATGGACAGCGCGATGCCGAACGCCTCGCAGACCGCGGCCAGTTCACGGGTGCGGCGCAGGCCGCCCCAGTAGTGATGGTCCGTCAGCAGTACCTGGATGGCGTTCTGTTCGATCGCGGGCTTCAGATGCTCCCAGGCGATCACGCACATGTTGGTGCCCAGCGGCATCGGTGCTTCCTTCGCCACCTCCGCCATGCCCTCTATGCCCTTGGTCGGGTCCTCCAAGTACTCCAGGACACCGTCGAGTTCACGGGCCACGTACGTCGACGTCTCCACCGTCCACGCCACGTTGGGGTCGAGGCGCAGCGGCTGTCCGGGGAAGGCCTCCGCGAGCGCCTTGATCGCGGCGATCTCCTGGTCGGGCGGGAAGACGCCGCCCTTCAGCTTGAACGACTTGAACCCGTACCGCTCCTGCATCAGCCGGGCCTGCTCCACGATGCCGGCCGGGTCCAGCGCCTCGCCCCACTCGTCGCCGACCGCGGCACGGCCGTCGAGGGCCGGGTGCTCGGCCCACTTGTAGAAGAGGTACGCGGCGAACGGCACCGAGTCCCGGACCGTCCCGCCGAGCAGGTCGCTCACCGGACGGCCGAGCAGCTTGCCCTGCGCGTCCAGACAGGCCACCTCGACGGCGGAGCTGGTCCAGCCGCGCTCGTGCGAGGAGGGCACCGTCGGCAGCAGGGCGGCGTCGATCGCGGCCGAGACGGCGGTCGTGTCGAAGACGTCCATGCCGACCACGACCTTCGCCGCCGCCTCAAGTCGCTCCAGCCGGGCCACCCCGCCGGGGGACTCGCCCAGACCCACCGTGCCGTCCTCCAGGACGAGTTGGAGGATGATCCGCAGGGCGAGCGGCTCGTGCACACCGTTGGAGTTGAGCAGGGGCGGGTCGCGGAAGGCGATCGGCGTGACGATCAGTTCCTTGATGCGGGTCGGCTCACTCATGCGCCGATCACCTCCAGGCCGTGGTCGATCAGCTTCGACAACCGCGCGACATGCTCCGGCGTCGGATCCACGAGCGGCGCCCGCACCCCACCCACGTCCAGGCCACGCAGGGCCACTCCCGACTTGACCAACGCCACGGCATACCCCGGTACTTCGTCGCGAAGGCGCACGAGGGGGCCGTAGAACTCGTCGAGGAGTGTGTCGATCAGCGGTCGGTCGCCCGCGGCGAGCGCCCGATGGAAGGCGAGGGCGATCTCGGGCGCGAAGGCGAAGACCGCGGAGGAGTACAGGGAGACGCCGATGCCCTGGTAGGCGGGGGCGGTCATCTCGGCCGTCGGGAGGCCGTTGAAGAACTGGAAGTCCTCCGTGCCCCGTACGGCACGGACCGCGCGGACGATGCGGTGCATGCGCTCGATGTCGCCGAGGCCGTCCTTGAGGCCGACTACCTTGGGGAGGGCGGCGATCTCGGCGGCCGTCTCCGCTGTGAGGCGGGCGGTGCCGCGCTGGTAGAAGATCACCGGGAGGTCGGTCTCGGCGGTGACCTCCTCGACGTAGCGGACCAGGCCCTGCTGCGGGGCCGTCACCAGGTACGGCGGGAGCAGCAGGATGCCGTCGGCGCCCGCGCGGGCGACGCGGGCCGCGTGGTCGCGGGCGACCGGGGTCGGGCCGCCGGCCGCCGCCAGGACCGGCACCCGGCCCGCGGTCGTCTCTACCGCGACCCGGGTGGCCCGCTCCAGCTCGTCGGGGGTCAGCGCGTGGAACTCACCGGTGCCGCAGGCGACGAACACGCCTCCGGCCCCGGCCGTGACGCCGTTCTCGATGTGCTGGGCGAGTCGTTCCTCGTCCAGCGAGCCGTCCGCGGCGAACGGCGTCACCGGAAAGAACAGGACTCCTTGGAACTTCATGTCTCCCTCGTAACTACGGTGTGCTCAGCCCTTGGTGGCACCGGCGGCGATGCCGGTGACCAGGGAGCGCTGGAGAAGCAGATAGACGATCAGGCTGGGGATCAGGGCGATCACCGCACCGGCGAGCACCACGCCCGAGCCGACCACGGGGTCGGTGCGCAGGGTGGCCAGGGCGACGGTGACCGTGTAGTCGGTGGGGTCCTTGGCGGCGATGAGGGGCAGCAGGTACTGGTCCCAGATCATGATGAACCCGAGGACGCCGGCCACGCCGAGCGCGGGCCTGCACAGCGGCAGGATGATCTGCCACAGCATCCGCAGCTCGCCGACGCCGTCGAGACGGGCCGCCTCCTCGATCTCGTCGGGGATGTCCCGCATGAACTCGGTCAGCATCATCACCGAGAAGCCCCAGGCACCCAGCGGCAGGATGACGCCCCAGACGGTGCCCTTGAGGTCCAGGTGGACCACCGGGACGTCACCGAGGACCAGGGACAGCGGGATCGCGATGACCTCCTCGGGCAGCATCAGCGTCATCATGAACAGCATCATGATCAGGGCCTGGCCCCGGAACCGGTGCCGCGCCAGGGCGTACGCGGCGAGCGTGCACACCACCAGCTGGAGCAGCAGTCCGCCGCCCGCGATGACCAGCGAGTTGCCGAGGTAGTCCCACATGCCCTGCGCGCCGGCCACCTTGAAGTTCGACAGGGTGGTGTCGTGCGGCAGGAACGACAGCGAGGAGCCGCTCGGGTGGGTCGTGAAGGCGCCCGAGAAGATTGTCAGGAAGGGCGCCGCGAAGATCGCGAGGGCGATCGCACAGAGCAGGATCCTGAGGCCCCAGGCGACTCCGGGCTTGTCGTTCCAGCCGAGAGCGGTGTCGAAACGGGCCGGGGTGGTGCTCTGGTCCTTGGTGCTCCGCCCGGCCGGGGTGTCAGGTGCCGCCGGCCGGACGGGTTCGATGACGGGGGCGCTCATCGCGCTTCTCCCCTCTTGCGGAGGTAGTTGACCATGACGGTGAGCAGGAGCGTCACGCACAGCAGCACGACCGAGGCCGCGGAGGCGCCGCCGATGTCGTTGCGGGTGAAGCCCAGGGTGTAGGCGCGGGTCATCCACACGTCGGTCGACCCGGCGGGGCCGCCGTTGGTGAGGACGTAGACCTCGGTGAAGACGCGCAGCCCGCGGATGGTGGCGAGCGTGAGCACGATCATCAGCGCCGGGCGGATCGCGGGGATCGTGACGTACCGCAGCCGCTGCCACAGCGAGACGCCGTCCATCGCCGCCGCCTCGTACAGCGAGCGGTCCACGCCCGCGAGACCGGCGAGGAAGATCACCATGTTGTACGGGGCCCAGATCCAGATGCCCATCGCCATCGTCGAGTAGAGCGCGATGTTGGGGTTGTCGAGGAACTGGACGGTCCCGAGCCCGAAGAGGTGCAGGCCGCTGTTGATCAGGCCGTCGTCGGTCGGGTAGTACATCAGCCGCCACAGCTCGCCGACGACCGCGGTGGCGGTCACGGCGGGCAGGAAGACCGCGGTACGCAGGATCTTCAGCGAGCGGGTCTGGCCCTCCAGGAGCAGCGCGAGGGCGAACCCGAGGACGATCGCGCCGACCGACTGGCCTATGCCCAGGATCAGGGTGTGCCCGATGGCGTCCTGGAAGCGGTGGTCGGTCAGGACCCGGGTGTAGTTGTCGAGGCCGATCCACTTGTCGCCGAGGAAGGGCCGCACGTCGAAGAAGCTGAGCCAGATGCCCTTGGCCATCGGCCAGAACTTGAAGACGAGCGCGAGCAGCAGACCCGGGGCCAGGAAGAGCCAGGGGACGACGGCCTTCTTGTTGAAGGCCCTCCTGCCGGTGGCCGCCCTGTCGAGGCCTCTGCGCGTCGCGGGGGCGGGTACGGTCGCGGTCATTTCAGCAGCCCCTGGTCCTTGAGGTCACCGGCGAGGGTGTCGTTCAGCTCCTTGAGCTGCGAGCGCACGTCACCGCCGCAGTACGTGAAGATTGAGTTCAGCGCGTCGGCGGTGTCCTGCTTGATCGGCGCGAAGTCCGGCGCGTTCGGGAACTGCTGGGAGGCGGTCTCGTAGGCCTTCTGTACGACACTCCAGCGGGCGTCGTTCCGTACCTTCGCCGCGTCCAGCGTGGAGTTGACCGGGATGCGGACGACCGGCTGGTGGCCGTCGACGCTGGTCATGGCGATCTTCTGGCCCTCGGGCGAGACCAGGAACGCGGCCAGGGCCAGCTCCTGCTTGTCCTTGCCGGTCTTGGCGCCGAGGTAGACGTTCTCGCCGTCGGCCAGTACGTCGCCGCCCGCCGGACCCGCCGGGGCCGGGACGACCTCGTACTTGTCCTTGCCGGGCGTGGCGTCGAAGGTGGTGATGTTGTACGGGCCGGTCATGTACATCCCGGCGTTGCCGTCCTGGAAGTTGGTGGCGGTGCCGGTCACGGCGGTGATGGCGCCGGGCTGGACGATGCCCTTCTTGCCGCAGAAGAGGTTGTCCTTCAGCCAGGTCACGGCGTTCACCGCGGCGGCCGAGTCCATGGCCGGGGTGTACTTGCCCTTGCCGTCCGGCTCGATGATCTGCGCGCCGCCCTGCCACAGGAAGCTGGAGCCCCACCAGGCGGCGTACCCGTTCGTGGCGCTGGCCGGCGCGACGATGCCGTAGGTGTCGGCCTTGCCGTCGCCGTCCGGGTCCTCGGTGGCGAACGCCTTGGCGACGGAGAGCATCTCCTGCCAGGTTGTCGGCGCCTTGAGCCCGAGCTTCTTCAGCCAGTCCTTGCGGATCATCAGCGTCTGGGCCTGCCGGGAGTACGGGACGCCGTAGTGCTTCCCGTCGACGCCCACGGTGGACGCCCAGGAGTTGTCGGTGATCTGGTCGCCGCCCGCGATCGACGCCGGGTCGATCGGCTTGAGCAGGCCCTGGCTCTGGTAACTGCCCATCAGCGCCGTGTCGTTGATCATGACGTCCGGCAGGTCCTTGGTGGACGCCCGGCTCTGGAGCTGCTGGTCGAAGTTGATGACCGGCTGGTAGTCGATCTTGATGCCGGTCTTCTTGGTGAAGGCGGCGAAGACCCGGTCGTAGGTGGCGGCCGAGTCCGGATTGCTCCGGGTCCAGACCTCCAGCGTGTTCGGATCGCTGCTGCCCGCGCTGCCGGAGCCGGAGCCACAGGCGGCCGTTGCGAACATCAATCCCGCGACGGTGGCCGCCGCGGCCAGGCGGCGTCGTCGTCGGCGATCGCCCATGGACACTCTCCGTTCATATCCGTGAACCTGCTTCACGAATCTAAATGATCGGCCAAGCTACGGATCGTTTCTTCCGTATGTCAAGACATGACTGGGAGATTTCACAGAGGCTATGCACGAGCCCCTCGGGGAACGCGGGGTGTGCGAGTGGTCAGGGAGGCGCAGGTGTACGACGACGGCGACGGCCCGGGTGCGGCGGCGACGCGGCTCACCGGCCGGCCGGCGAGCGGGGAGCGCCCGCTCTCCGGCGCGCTGACCGATGTCGGACTCGACGACGGCCGGGCGGTGATGGTCAAGCGGGGCGAGGAGCCCGACGAGACACGTGCCGAGGCGGCCGGCCTGCGCTGGCTGGCCGCGGCCGGCGCGGTCCGGGTGCCGGCCGTGCACGGCCACGACGACCGCTGGCTGGTGACCGACCTGGTCCCGCGGGGCCGCCCGGGCCGGGACACGGCCCTCGGCCTGGGCGGCGCCCTGGCAGCCCTGCACGCCTCCGGGGCGCCCGCCTTCGGCTCCGCGCCGCCCGGCGGCCCACGGGAGGCGTACATCGGACGCGCGCCCATGCGGAACGTCGAGGGCGCCGACTGGCCCGAGTGGTACGCCGAGCACCGCGTGCTGCCGTATCTGCGGCGGGCGGTGGACGACGGCACGATCGGTGCGGGGGAGACGCCGGTGATCGAGCGGCTCTGCGAGCGGCTGCCCGGCCTCGCGGGCCCCGCCGAGCCGCCCGCCCGGCTGCACGGCGACCTGTGGAACGGCAACGTCCTGTGGGGCGCCGACGGCCACGCCTGGCTGATCGACCCGGCCGCGCACGGCGGCCACCGCGAGACCGACCTCGCGATGCTCCGGCTCTTCGGCTGCCCGCACCTGGACGAGGTGCTGCGCGGCTACGAGCGGTCGGCCCCGCTCGCCGACGGCTGGGCCGACCGCATCGGACTGCACCAGATGTTCCCGCTGCTGGTGCACGCGGTGCTGTTCGGGCGGGGGTACGCGGAACAGGCGCTCAGCACGGCGAAGGCGGCCCTGGAGCGGTGAGTGCACCGGTCCGGGCCGCCGAGGTCCGCGAGGTCACGCGCGGGGAGAGCGAAGGGACTGAAGGATTCGGTTGACAGCCGATGAGAAGGAAGCCCCTTCATGGCCCCGCGTGTGACGTCGAGGGCGAGGAGAGCGGAAGGACTGGCATCCAAGCCCCGAGAGGCTCATCTCATGTGAGAAGGAAGCCCTTCCATGGCCTCGCCACGTGAACCGTAACAGTCACTCGGGGATCAAGTCGCGCAGGTTTTCCGGGGTGATGACCACCGAGTCCGGGTGCAGCCCCTCGGGACGCTCCAGTCCGATGTAGGTCACGGGCCCGTCCGGGACCGCCCCGGCGTCCCAAGGCACCACGTCCGTACCGCCGTTCGCCATCAGATCGGTCACGTACCTGACCGTGAGCTGCTCGCGCTCGACGATGCCCCGCAGCAGTGTCGCCACCGACGCCCGGTTGTTCTCCACCTGGTTCTGCGCCGGGGCGCCCTTCAGGTACAGGTGCAGCCACCGCGCGTGCCAACTCCCGTCCTGCGCACGGCAGAACACCAGCGGCAGCGCCACCCGCCCCGGCCCCCGCAGCTCCGACTTCATCCGCACGGTCCGCGCCTCGAAGGGCCGCCCCTGCTGCTCGCCCTCGCGCAGCATGAACCCGAAGAACGACTCCTCGGCCTCCTCGAACCCCTCCCCGGAGTAGATGTTGACCTGCGGCACGATGTACGCGCCGCGCACGGTCCCGAGCCGCAGGTTGATGAACTCCGAGGCGCCGTCGGGGGCGTCGGTGATGTCACCGGAGTGCTCGCCCTCCATGTCCCGGAGGTTGGTGTACGACAGCCAGGACACCGTCTCGTAGTCCTCGTCGAGCAGCAGCGCCGACAGGTCGTAGTCGGTGACCCGCTGCGCCTGCTTCCAGTACACGAAGAACCGCAGCAACTCGCCCTCGACCGGCGACCGGGACCCGCGCGGCAGCACACCGAGCCCCGCCGTGGTCGCCCGCCCGCTGAGCGGCAGCGCCACGTCCAGCACGTCGGGGCCCACCAACAGCCGTTCCGTGACCGGCAGTCGGCGCCCGATCTCCGCGTCGAGCAGGGCGATCAGCCGCTTGCGCTCCGCCTCCGGTACGGCCGGACGCGCGTCGTCGGCAACATGGGCGCGGCCGAGCCGGTTGACGAACACCCGCCGCCGGCCCGCCTCTTCGGCCCGGTTGTGCAGATGCTCCCGCACCGAGAGCAGGACCCGCCCGGAGACCTCCGGTGCGACCCGCTCGACGGCGGCCACGACCGCGTCCCGCTCCTCCTGGGTCGCGGCCTCGCGCAGCAGCCGGTCGAGCGCGCGCAGCAGCTTGCCCGGCGCCGACGTGAGCAGTGCGACCGCCCCGGTGAGATCGCCCGCACCGAGGAGCACCTCGATCCGGCCGTCGAAGGTGGACACCCGCTTGTCACCGCGGGCGACCGCGAACACCTCGGCGGCGTACGGCCACTGGGGGAACTCGTGCGGATGGAGCCGCTCGCCCAGCCGCTTGAAGGGCTCGCGGTGCAGACGTACGTCGGCGACCTTGGCGGGGTTCGCCGCGACGACCGAGTCCAGGCCCGCGAGCAGGGCTCGCCGGACCGGCCGCGACAGGGACCGGAACCGGGTCGGCTCCTGAAGACTCACGTCCCCGTCCGCCAACACGCAGGCCAGTCGCAGCACATCGGTGACCGTGTCGAGGAGCGGGCCCGAACCCGCCTTCACTCGGGCCGCGTTGACGACGGCACGGTTCTCCCGCACCGGGATCGTCTCCGGCTGGGGCCCGTCCACGCAGTGCCCGGCGAGCACCCCGAGGTCGGTCAGGTGCTCCTCGCCGAGCGGCGTGGTGCTCCCGGCCAGCGCCAGGTACAGGGCGGTGACCTCGGCGTCCAGGGGGCCGCCCAGGTGCAGGACGGTCAGCCGGTCGCCCACCGCCGCGGTCAGCTCGTCGTGGGCGGCGAGCATCTCCTCGTACGTGTGCCGGTAGGTGCCGTACGACGGCAGGGTGAGCAGGTTGAGCACGCCGTTGCGGAGCTGTGCGAGGACGCTCGAACGGGCCTTGCCGTCCTCCAGGGCCTCGCGCACGCAGCGCGTCCAGAACTCGAAGGTGTCCGGGACGTTCGCCGGGAAGTCCTTGAAGTAGACGTTGTGCCGGACGTGGTCGCCGGACATCTCTCGGACGGTGTCCAGCGTGCGCACGGCGGTGTCGACGACCGCCCCCTCGG
Organism: Streptomyces sp. SID13726; assembly: GCF_010548375.1. Lineage (GTDB taxonomy): Bacteria > Actinomycetota > Actinomycetes > Streptomycetales > Streptomycetaceae > Streptomyces. The sequence continues at coordinate 69,469 of NZ_JAAGLY010000006.1, read as the reverse complement.
ACAGCCCCGACAACTCCCGCAGCGCCTGCGCCGACAGCTTGAAGCCGACGGACATCAGCGCGGCGTCGAACTGCCGCGCCGCGATGTCACCTTGCCCCGCGGGGCCCGCGGGCGCGGGCAGCCGCAGGGCATGCCGAATGACCAGGGATTCGAGACGGTGGACCATGCCGGAATGGTCGCAGAGACGTTCGATCCCGCGCACCGGGGTTTTCGAGGCCGCCGGCGACCGACGACAACACGGCGGACCGGCGCGCCCGCCCCGCGACGCCGGCCTGATCCGCCGGACCGGACCTAGTCCTCCTGGGCCTTCTTCTTCTCCTTCAGGCGCGCGGTCTCCTTGCGGACCTCGGCCTGGGTGGCGCGCTCCTTCTCCAGCCAGTCGGGGTTGTCCTCGCGCAGGGCGTCGATCTGCTCGGTGGTGAGGGCCTCGGTGACCCCGCCGCGGGCGAGACCGGCGATGGACACACCGAGCCGGGCCGCGACGACCGGGCGGGGGTGCGGACCGGTGCGTCGCAGATCCTGCAGCCACTGCGGCGGGTTCGTCTGGAGCTCGCCGAGCTCGGCGCGCGACACGACACCCTCCTGGAACTCGGCGGGCGTGGCAGGGAGGTACACACCCAGCTTCTTCGCCGCCGTCGCGGGCTTCATCGTCTGGGCGGTCTGGTGCGACTTCATGGAGTCAAGACTATCGGCCGCGCACGAGACCTCCGACCACAGTGGGTAACCTTGCCGCGTGACAGACTCCCCAGAATCCGCCTCCTTCCGGCTCGCGTACGTCCCCGGGGTGACGCCCGCCAAGTGGGTGCGGATCTGGAACGAGCGGCTGCCGGACATCCCCCTGGAGCTGCTCCAGGTCGCCGCCGCCGAGGCCTCCGACGTGTTGCGCGACGGGGGCGCGGACGCCGGTCTCGTACGGCTGCCGGTCGACCGTACGGTCTTCAGCGCGATCCCCCTCTACAGCGAGACCACGGTCGTCGTGGTCCCCAAGGACCACGTGGTGACGGCGGCCGAGGAAGTGACCCTGGAGGACCTGGCCGACGAGGTCGTCCTGCACCCCCTCGACGACGTCATCGGCTGGGAACGGCTCCCCGGGGAACCCGCCTTCGAGCGCCCCGCCACCACGGCGGACGCGATCGAGCTGGTGGCGGCGAACATCGGCGTCCTGGTCGTCCCCCAGTCCCTGGCTCGCCTCCACCACCGCCGCGACCTCACCTACCGCCCCCTCACCGACGCCCCGCAGTCCGACATCGCCCTGTCCTGGCGCGAGGACGCGACCACGGACAGGGTCGAGGACTTCATCGGCATCGTCCGCGGCCGGACGGTCAACAGCTCCCGCGGCCGCACCCAGCCGGAGCCGGAGCGCAAGGAGCGCAGCGAGAAGACCGGTGCTCGGAAGGCGGCGGGCACCGGGAAGGGGGCGGCTCGGGGAGCTTCCGGCAGGTCCGGGGCTTCCGGCAGATCCGGGGGTTCCGGCAGGTCGGGTGGCCCCAAGGGTGCCGGCGCTCGGAAGGGCAAGCCCAAGCGCAGGGGATAGCGCGCACCGGGACGCGGCCTCAGGCGCAGCGGGACAGCGCGCCCCAGCACACCACCCCAGCACACCTCACACGCCCCCGAACACCCCGTCGCCCCCGAAGACCGCCCCGGCGAACCGTTCCCCCATCCGTCGATGCGTCGCCGCGTCCGGATGCAGGTCGTCCGGTAGCGGCAGCTCCGCCGAGTCGCTCTCCCCGTACAACTCACGCCCGTCCAGGTAGTGCAGGTTCGGGTCCTCGGTGGCCCGCTGCTTCACGATCCTGGCCAGTTCCCCGCGGATCACCTGAAGGGTCAGCTTGCCGCTCGCGCGCTCCGCCGGGTCGCCCAGGGTCCTGAACCTGAGCCGCCCTTCCCCGATCGCGCTGAAGTCCGGGAAGCAGGGCCCGGGAGTGTCCTCGTGCATCGGGCACAGGATCGGCGAGACGACCAGCAGGGGCACGTCCGGATGGCCTTCTCGGACCGTGTCGAGGAAGCCGTGGACCGCGGGACCGAAGGCGCGCAGCCGCATCACGTCGTGGTTGACGATGTTGATGCCGATCTTGAGGCTGATCAGGTCGGCGGGGGTGTCCCGGACGGCCCGCGCGGTGAACGGGTCGAGCAGCGCGCTGCCCGCGAGACCGAGGTTGACCAGCTCCACCCCGCCCAGCGTCGCGGCCACCGCGGGCCAGATGTGCGACGGGCCGGCCGCGTCGGAGCCGTGACTGATGGAGCTGCCGTGGTGCAGCCAGACCCGGCGGTCGACGGGGGCGGCGGGCTCGACGGGGGCGTCGGTGCGCAGGGCGATCAGCTCGGTGGTCTCGTTGTGGGGCAGCCATATCTCTACGTCTTTGAGCTCACCGTCACCGGGCAGCCCGTCGAACCGCACGGTGCCGGGCGACCCGGTCCGGACCTCAGAGGTCCCCGCGGCCATGTCGACGGTGATGACATGGCCGGCGAGCACACTGCCCTGGCCGGCCGGGCGCCCGTCGACGACCAGGTCGTACAGACCGTCCGGCCGGGGCGGCGCACCCACGTACGCCCGCTTGGTCGGCAGCGTGTCCAGCTCCACAGTGGTGGCCCGGGTACGGAAGACCAGCCGTACGCCCGACGGCTGGGACTCGGCCATGGCGAGCTGTCCGTCGGTGTTCTGGGCACGGGCCCGGGCGGGCAGCCGGTGCGGCAGCACGCCGAGCTCGGTGCGCTCCACGTCCAGCGCGCCGCGCAGCAGCTCGGCGGTGACGGGGGTGGTGATCAAGTCGGGCATGTCCTCAGCCTGTCGGTCAGCGGGTGGGCCAGTTGCGCAGCAGTGCGTCGAGGGCGTCCAGGATCCGGTTCCAGGACTCCTCGGAGTCGGGCGAGCTGTGGCTGAACCCTCCTGCCCCCTCCAGGCTCGCGTAGCCGTGGAAGGTGCTGCCCAGCAGCCGTACGGCATGGGTCTCGTCGGGTCCGGACAGGTCGTAGCCGCGCAGGATCGCCCGCATCATCTGCGAGTGCCGTACGCCCGCGCTGGCAGCGGCGGTCTCGGGGTCGAGCCTGAGCCGGGCGGCGGCGGCCCGGCCGGGGTGCGCGTGGGCGTAGTCGCGGTAGACGTTGGCGAAGGCGGTCAGGGCGTCCTTGCCGGCCCGTCCTGCCACCGCGTCGGCGGACAGGTCGGCCAGCTCCTCCAGCGCGAACAGGGCGATCCGGGTCCTGAGGTCCTGGGAGTTCTTGACGTGCGAGTACAGGCTCGCGACCTTGACGTCGAAGCGCCGGGCCAGCTCCGAGACGGTCACGTGCTCGAAGCCCACCTCGTCGGCCAGATCCGCCCCCGCCCGGACCAGCCGTTCCGTGCTCAGCCCTACCCGTGCCATCAGCATCCTCTCGCTCGCCAGAACCGATTATGCATTTGCCTAAAGCTTTTAGGCAAACTAGCGTGAGCTTATGGAACCGCTGACCGAGCAAGAGATCCGTGCCGCCTTCGTGAACTGCACCAAGGGCGAGGCGAAGCGCCTGTCCGTCCCGCGCGACCTGGCCGAGCGGCCGTGGGAGGACCTGGACTACCTCGGCTGGCGCGACCCGCAGGCCCCCGACCGCGCCTACCTCGTGACCGTCCTGGACGGTCGCCCGAGCGCCGTCCAGCTGCGGGCCGGGTCGCGCGGGTTCTCGCAGACGCGGAAGAGCATGTGCTCCCTGTGTCTGACCGTGCACTCCGGTGGGGTGTCCCTGATGGTCGCGCCGAAGGCGGGCAAGGCGGGGCAGCAGGGCAACTCGGTCGGCGCCTACATCTGCGACGACCTCGCGTGCTCGCTCTACGTGCGGGGCAAGAAGGACGCGGGCGCGGGTGCGCGCCTGCACGAGACGCTCACCCTGGAGGAGAAGGTCCGGCGGACGGTGACGAACCTCGCCGGCTTCGTCGCCAAGGTGGTGGGGTCGTAACGCGCCCGCGTCCTACGGGGGTTCAGGCCACGTACGTGGCCTGCTGTGCCGTGCTCACCACCGTCTGGCCGTTCGCCTGGCTGAGCAGCCCGGCCGACACCCACGAGTTCACCGTCGACTGCACCCGGGTGACGAGCGCGCTCTTCGAGGCGAAGGGTGCCCCCGCCCAGATCTCGTCGAGCAGTGAAGTCCCGTCCGCCTTCACGGGGTTGGCCACACCGGAGTCCAGCCTGCCGAACACCGCCTTGGGCTCCGAGCGCCGGAAGTAGGCGTGCGTCGGGTCCTCGGTCCCCTCGTGGAAGGGCGCGAACTCGGTGCCGTTCAGGGTGTAGTGGAGGGGCTTGCCGCTCACCGGGGCCAGGGTCGGCAACAGGTCGCCGGAGAGGGCGGCGTTGGCGTACAGCCCGAACGGGAGAGAGCTGGTGGCCGAGTTGCGGGCGACCAGGTTGACCGGGCCGTAGAACAGGGTCTGCAACGTCGGGTCGTCCAGCGCCCTCTCGACCCGCAGCCGGAACGGGATCGTGATCCGTACGACGTCCCCGGCCTTCCAGGTCCGCGACACCGTGAAGTACGACCCGGCGACCGGAGTCCCGCTCACCGCACCGCCGTTGACGGTCACCTGGAAGCCCGCGGTGGCCCACGACGGCACCCTCAACTTCAGCCCGAAGGCCGCGCTGCTCCCGCCGAAGGTGAGCGTGGTGCCCTGCTCACTCGGGTAGCTCGTGGTCTGAGTGACCGTCACGCCCTTCTCGGCCCAGGTGAGTTGGGACGGGCTGTACAGATTGACGTACAGCGCGCTGCCGTCGGCGGCCTTGAAGTACACCGAGTCCTGGTACTTGGTGGCGCTCTCCATGCCCGTGCCCTCGCAGCAGGTGGTGCCCTGCTTGGGCGTGTAGTCCCGGACATGACCGGGCGTCAGCCCGATGAAGTAGGTGACCAGCGGCTTCTCCGCGTCGGCCTTGTCCTGCTTGGAGCCGAGCACCTGGTTGTAGAGGGCCCGCTCGTAGTAGTCCATGTACTTCGGGGTCTGCTCGTGGAAGAACAGGGTCCGGCTCAGCTTCAGCATGTTGTACGCGCAGCACGTCTCCGCCGTCGTGTCGCTGATCGTGCCCGCGATCACCCCGGAGGCCTTCCAGAACTCACCGGTGCTGGTGCCGCCGATGCCGTACATCCGGACCGGGACGACCATGCCCCAGAAGTTCTTCGCGGCGGCGAGGTAGCGGGCCTCGCCCGTGGCGTCGTACAGCCTCAACAGGCCTGTGAAGATGGGGATGTGCTGGTTGGCGTGCAGCCCGTTGAGGGTGTCGGTGTTCGCCGCGCACGCGTCGATGAGCGAGTCGAGGTCGAACAGCTTGGCCAGCGCGAGGTGTTCGGCCTTGCCGGTGTAGGAGTGCAGGTCGACGATCGCCTCGACGATGCCGCCGAACTCACCGCTGGAGAAGATGCCCCACATCCGCTGGAGCGTCGCCTCCGGGAGCACGGACAGGCGGGAGTGCATCCAGTCGCCCATGCCCGACGCGAGGTCCAGCGCCCGGGCGTCGTCCGTCGCCGCGTACGCGTCCAGCAGGCCCCGGAGGATCTTGTGCGCGGTGTAGTACGGCGCCCACACCTTGGTGTAGTCGCTGGACGTCATCGACTCCAGCTGGATGAACTGCGTCTCGGGGTAGGCGGCCAGGAACCCGGGGTGGCTCGGCCCGCCCCAGGTCCGGCGCAGGGTGGCGGTGAGGCCGCGGCCCGAGGCGTCCGTGAAGGTGCCGCCGGTGGTGGCCTGGAACCAGTACGACGCCAGCGTGCCGAGTCCCGGCGAGGAGAGCTTGGCCTCGCTGGTCTGGAGCGAGGTGATCTCGGCCGGGGTCAGCGCCCGTGACCAGACGTTGAACTCGTCGAAGGCGCCCGCGAACACCGGGTCTCCCGCGTAGTTCGAGCGGCCGAGCCAGTTGTTGGTGAGGGTGCCGAGCGTCGCCGGGGTGAGCGTCATCGCCGTGTTGGTGGCGACGGCGGTGCCGTTGACGTAGAGGGTGCCGGTGCTCCCCGAGAGCGTCACCGCCAGATGGCTCCACTGGTTCAGCGGCAGCGCGGCCGTGCCGTTGAGAGCCTGCTCGCCCCCGGCGCCGGAGGTGGTGATCGCGAACCGCGGCACCCCGCTCGCGTTGCGGGTGGCCAGGTACATGTACCGGGTGGTGTTGTTGCCGAAGTCGAACGCCCGCTGCCAGTTGGCGTCATGGGCGGGCCGGACCCACACCGAGAGCGTGATCGCGGAGGCCCCGCCGAGTACCGCGGACGGCAGCTCGACGTACTGGTAGGAGCCGCGCACGTTCTCCAGCGCGCCGCCCCACTTCCCGGTGACGGCGAGCATCCTCGGGTCGGTGTGCAGGGCCGCGCGCACCTCGGTCAGGGCGCCGACCACGGTCGCGATGCGGTCGGCGAACACCTGCTCCCCGGTGCCCGCGTACGCCTGCGACAGCATGGTCAGGAAGTGCCCGGTGTAGTGGCCGCGCAGATTGCCGTTGGCCTCGCCGTCCAGTCCCTCCCAGCCGCCGGGCGCGACCGCGCCGCCGGTGGACAGGCCCGCGTTGGCGCGGAACACCTGGAGGAGCCGGTTCACGTCGTAGCCGCGGGCGTGGTCGAGCATGAGCCCCCGTTTGTCGGCGAAGAGGCCCGGACCGAGGGCGACTTCGTCGAGGGCGAAGGGCTGGGCGGTCCACACGGACGGTGCCTCCGAAACCGCGGCGACGGCCCGCCCGCCCGCCGTGCAGCTGATCGCTGGAGTCGCGGCCGCGAGGGCGGCGGCCTGGAGAAGGGATCGTCTGGAGAGGGGCGGTGCCATGGGTGCTCCTCTACGGCTCAAGGATGTTCGGAATGACGAACAGTGTTCGGATCTTCGAGCAGACGATAAAGAGGAGGAAGGGGAGGGTCAACGGGTCTGGAGCGGTCAGTTCCGGTCAGCCGCCCGGGACGGACTCCCCGACGCCCCCTGGAACACGGGCCCTTCGCGCACCGGATACGCAGGCCGTGCCCGCGGCCGTACAGCAGGCGGCGGACCCCGCCCGTCGCGGCAGGGCCCGCCCGGCGCCCCCGGTGGCAGAATCGGCCCCGTGGACTGGGGGATCCTCGAGCGCGAGCCCGAGCTGGCGCGACTGGCCACGGCCGCACAGGAGGCGGCGGACGGGGCCGGATCCGTGGTGCTCGTCTCCGGTGAGGCCGGGATCGGCAAGTCGAGCCTGGTGAAGGCCCTTCCGGACCGCCTCCCAGCCGGCACCCGGATCCTCGTCGGCGAGTGCGACGACCTCGCCACCCGGCGCCCCCTCGGCCCCTTCCGCGACCTGATCGGCAGCGTGGGCGGCGAACTCGCCGGTGCCGTGGCGGAGGGCGGCGACCGGCACCGCGTCCACGAGGCCCTGCTCGACGAGCTGCGCGGAGCGGTCCTCGTCGTGGAGGACGTCCACTGGGCCGACGAGGCCTCCCTGGACGCCCTGCGCTTCCTGGTCCGCCGGACGGACCGGCTGCCCGCCCTGCTCGTCCTGACCTACCGGGACGACGAGTTGAGCCGTGAACACCCCCTGCGGCATCTCCTGGGACAGGTGTCCCGTGCGCCCCGCGTGCACCGGCTGCCCCTGGCCCGGCTCTCCCTGGACGCCGTACGCACCCTCAGCGCCGGCCGGGCCGACCCCGCCCAGGTGTACGCGGTCACCAACGGCAACCCCTTCTTCGTCGCCGAGATCGTCGCCGCGGGCGGCACCGGCAAGGTGCCCCCGACCGTCGTCGACGCCGTGCTCGCCCGGCTGCGGGGGCTGCCCGGCGCCACCGTGGACGCGCTGGAGCAACTGGCCGTCGTGCCCTCGGCCGTCGAACGCCCGCTCATGGACGCGCTGTTGGCCGACGAAGGGGCCGTGGCCGGTGACTGGCGTGGTCCGCTCGCCGGTGGGGTCTCGGGTCCGGCGGTAGGCGAAAGCCTTGGTCCGCGCACCGGTGGGGTCTCGGGTCCGGCGGCAGACGAACACCGTGGTCCGCTCGCCAGCGGGGTCTCCGGTCCGGCGGCGGTCGAACACCGTGGTCCGCTCGCCGGTGGGGTCTCCGGTCCGGCGGCGGTCGAACACCGTGGTCCGCGCACCGGCGGAGTCTCGGGACCGGCGGTGTCCCAACACCGTGGTCCGCTCGCCGGTGGGGTCTCCGAACCGGCGGCAGTCGAATATCGCAGCCCGCTCACCGGCGGAGTCTCCGTGCTCGCCGCCGCCGAGCAGCGCGGTCTGCTCACCGTCACTCCCGAACGGGTCGCGTTCCGGCACGAGTTGATCCGGCGGGCCGTCGCCGACTCGCTGCCCGCCGCCCGGCGCATCGGCCTCAACCGGGCCGTCCTCGCGGCCCTGGTCGCCCGCCCCGGCTCCGACGCCGCCCGGATCGTCCACCACGCGGCCCATGCCGGCGACCAGGACGCCATCGCCCGCTACGGCCCCGACGCGGCGCGCGACGCCTCCGCGACCGGCGCCCACCGGGAGGCCGCCGCCCAACTCCGGCTGGTGCTGCGCGAACGGCACCGCTACGCCCCCGCCGAACTCGCCGACCTGCTCGAACGCTACGCCGTGGAGAGCTACACCATCGCCGACTCGGCCGCCGCCGTCGCCGCCCAGCGGGAGGCCGTCGCCCTGCGCCGCGCCCTCGGTGACACCCTCGCCCTCGGCGCCGACCTGCGCTGGCTGTCCCGCATCCACTGGTGGGCCGGCAACGCCGACCAGGCCCAGGACGCCGCCCGGGAGGCCGTGGCCGTCCTCGAACACGCCGGGGACGACCGGCTGTTGGCGCTCGCCGTCAGCAACACCGCCCAGCTGCGGATGCTGTCCGAGCGCTACGCCGAGGCCGTCGAGCACGGCGAGCGCGCCATCGCCCTGGCCCGCAAGGCCGACGACCCGGCGATCCTCGCCCACGCCCTCAACAACGTCGGCACCGCGCGCTGGCGCTCAGGAGACCCGGGCGGCCGGGCGCAGTTGGAGGAGAGCCTGGACGTGGCGCTCACCGCCGGCGAGGTCGAGCACGCCTGCCGCTCCTACGCCAACATCATCTGGACCCTCCTCGACAACCTCCGGTACGACGAGGCCGACACCTTCCTGCCCCCGGCGATGGAACTCGCCGACCGCGCCGAGCACTTGGGCTTCCTCAACTACCTGCACGTCGAACTCGCCATGCGCAGACTCGCCGCCGCCGACTGGTGCGACGCCGAGAAGCACGCCGAGTACGGCATGCACGACTTCGTTCCGGCCCGCTGCCCCGCCCTGACCGTCCTGGCCCGGGTCCGCGTCCGCTGCGGCCGGCCCGGCGCCGAGGAACTGCTCGCCGAGGCCTGGGAGATCGCCGTAGGGACGAAGGAGCTGCAACGCACCGGGCCGGTGGCCGCGGCGCGGGCGGAATCCGCGTGGCTGCGCGGGGACGCGAAGGCGGTGTTCGAGGCCGCCGAGCCCGTCCTCGCCCAGGCGATCCGGCTGCCCGGCGCCCCGCACCGGGCCGAACTGGGCTACTGGCTCACCAAGGCCGGTCACCCCGTCCCGCCGGACGACTCGGACCATCCGTACGCCCTCCAGACGCGCGGCGAGTGGCGCCGGGCCGCCATGCTCTGGCAGGCCGCGGGATGTCCGTACGAACACGCCGCCGCGCTCGCCGAGAGCCCGGACCCCGCCGACAAGCTCGACGCCCTCGCCGCCTTCGACGCGCTCGGGGCCGAACCCGCGGCCCGGCTGCTCCGCGTCGAGCTGCGGCGGCTCGGGGTGCGCCGCATCCCCCGCGGTCCGCTCGCCGCGACCCGTGAGAACCCCGCCGGACTCACCGAACGCCAGCTCCAGGTCATCCGGCTGCTCGCCGAAGGGCTCACCAACGCGGAGATCGCCGCCCGGCTCGTGGTGTCCGTCCGCACCGTCGACAACCATGTGCGGGCCGTGCTCGACAAGCTCGACGCCCCGACCAGGCGCCGGGCCGCCGCCCGCGCCGCCGAGCTGGGGCTGCTGCCCGACGCCACGCAAAGGTAGGTATACCGGGCCGCCGAGGTGGGTGACGGTCACGGATGTCCGCTTCCGCGTGACGCGAGTAGAACGGGCGAATCAACCCGATTCGGAAACGGGGGACCGCATGTCCAGCACACCCGCCCAGGCCGCTCGCCGGGAACTGACCGGATTCACCGGGGAGTTGATCGGACCCGAGGACACCGGCTACGAAGAGGCGCGCACTGTCTACAACGCCATGATCGACCGGCGCCCCGCGCTCGTCGCCCGCTGCGCCGACGCGGACGCGGTCGCCCGCACGATCGGCTTCGCCCGCGCGCACAGCCTCCCGCTCGCCGTACGCGGCGGCGGCCACCACGGCGCCGGACTCGGCACCGTCGACGGGGGAGTAGTCGCCGATCTGTCCCCCCTGAAGGACATCCAGGTTGACCCGGCGGCCCGCACCGTACGGGTCGGCGGCGGCTGCGTCTGGGGCGAGGTGGACCGCGCGACCAACGCGCACGGCCTGGCCACGCCCAGCGGGATCATCTCCACCACCGGAGTCGGCGGCATCACCACCGGCGGCGGGCTCGGCCACCTCACCCGCAGGTGCGGGCTGACCATCGACAACCTGCTGGAGGCCGACGTCGTCCTCGCCGACGGCCGCAAGGTACGAGCGAGCGCCGACGAGAACAGCGACCTGTTCTGGGCGATCCGGGGCGGCGGCGGCAACTTCGGCGTCGTGACGTCCTTCCTCTTCCGGCTGCACGAGATCGGCACGGTGATCGCCGGGCCGACCTTCTGGGCCGTCGAGGAGAGCGCCGAAGTCCTCGCCGCCTACCGGGACTTCATCCTGGGCGCGCCCCGCGAGCTGGGCGGCTTCTTCCTGCACGGCACCGTCCCGCCGGCCCCGCCGTTCCCCGAGGAGATCCAGCTCCGCAAGACGGCGGGCGTGGTCTGGTGCTGGACCGGCGACGACACCGAGGCCGCGGCGCGCGCGATGGCCCCGCTGCTCGACGCCCTGCCCGCGCCACTGCTGCACGCGCCCATGGTCATGCAGCACCCCGACCTCCAGACCATGTTCGACGGCCTCTACCCGCCCGGTCACCAGTGGTACTGGCGCGCCGACTTCGTGGAGACCGTCCCCGACGAGGCGGTCCAGCTGCACGCCAAGTTCGGCGCCGAGGTGCCGACCGTCCAGTCGACCATGCACCTCTACCCGATCGACGGTGCCGCCCACGACGTGGGCCAGGACGAAACCCCCTGGGCCTACCGCCACGCCAACTGGGCGTCCGTCTTCGCGGGCGTCGACCCCGACCCGGCCAACGCCGAGCTGATCAAGCGGTGGACCGTCGACTACTTCGACGCGCTGCACCCGTTCTCGGCGGGCGGCGCCTACGTCAACATGATGATGGACGAGGGCCAGGAGCGGGTCCGCGCCAGCTACCGGGGCAACTACGACCGGCTGGCCCGCATCAAGGCCGACCGGGACCCGGAGAACGTGTTCCGCCTCAACCAGAACATCCAGCCCGCGCCGAAGCCCTCGCACGGGGCACGGCCGTAGCGGACATCGGAGCGGACACCGGAGCGGAGCGCGAGCGGTGTCAGCCCGCGCTCCGGACCAGCCACTCATGAGCCGCCCGTGCCGTGAACTCCTCCTGGCCTCCCCGCAGGAGCAGATCGGCGCGGGCGAACTCCGGGGCGTCGGCCTGGGCGGCGAGATACGGGATCGCGATGCAGCGCATCCCGGCGGCGTGCGCGGCGGCGGCGCCCGGGGCCGCGTCCTCCAGGACCACGCAGTCGGCCGGGTCGGCGCCCAGCCGGCGGGCCGCCTCCAGGAAGACGTCCGGCGCGGGCTTGCCGTGGGCGACCTCGTCGGCCGAGACGACCGTACGCAGATGGGCGTCCAGGCCCGTCCCGGCGAGGATCGCGTCGATGGCCCGGAGCGAGGACCCCGAGGCCACGGCCATCGGCACGCCCGCACCGGCCAGCAGCTCCACGAACTTCCGCATCTCCGGGTATGCGCGCGTGGCGGTGCGGGCCAGTTCCAGATAGCGCCGGTTCTTGTCGGCCAGCAGCTCCGGCACGGACGCCCGCAGGCCGTACAGCGTCTTCCACCGCGCGACCGTCTCCTGGGTGCTGATGCCGACGTACCGCTCGTGGTCGGCCCAGGTGAAGTCCGGGACGCCGTGCTCCGCGAGGGTCTGCCGACCGGCTTCGTAGTAGTTCGGCTCGCTGTCCACGAGTGTTCCGTCGAGATCGAAGATGACCGAGATGCCGCTGAGCCTGCTCATGGCCCCCAGGATGTCAAAGATCAATTCCGGGCAGCGCGCCCGACCGACTCCACCAGCGGCAGCAGCCGGTGCGCGACCCGCTCCCGCAGCGCCACCTCGGTGCGCGTGCGCACCACACCCGGCAGGCTGATCACCTTCTGGATCACGTCCTCCAGATGCGCGTTGTCCCGCGCCACCACTCGCGTCAGCAGATCCCCGCCGCCCGCGATCGAGAACGCCTCCACGATCTCCGGTACGGCGGCCAGCGCGTCCCCCACGTAGTCGATCCGCCCCTGGGTGACCTCGATGTGCACGAACGCCAGCACCGGATGGCCCAGCGCGGCCGGCGACAGCGAAGGCCCCGTCCCGGTGATCACCCCGTCCCGCTCCAGCCGGTCGAGGCGTGCCTGGAGGGTCCCGCGCGCCACCCCGAGAATCCGGGCGTACTCCCGCACGCTGGTGCGCGGCTGCTCCAGCAGCAGCCGCAGGATCCGGGTGTCCAGCTCGTCCACCGCCATGCCGTACGGCCTCCTCACACCTGGTCCGTTGGCCCGCCGATGGACCATCCGGGACCGCGTTCCCTGTACCAATGGCCCAGCGTATGCGACCTCGCTTGAGCCGACAGCGGCGAGGATGCTGCAATGAGCCCGTCGATGGCGCTGCGGACCCCGCGGCGCCTTTTCCATGCCGTTGTACGAGGGACTCAGGGGGCGGTACGTGCTGAAGAGGGTGTTCGTGGCGCCGGACCCGGGCCGCGTCCGGCTGCGTTTCGCCACGCGGGCGGTGCTCGGCATCGGCCTCGCGGTCGCCGTGTGCGGACTCGCCGGCCACTCGCTCGCCGGTGCCGTCACCGGCGGTCTTGCCGCGCTGCTCGCCCTGTTCACCGTCACCGACGCCACCGTGCGCGGTCAGGCGCTCACCACCGCGCTGCTGCCCGCCGTCGGCCTGCCCGTCCTCACCGCCGCGGCCGAACTCCACGACCACCCCGTCGCCCGCGACCTCACCTTCCTCGCCGTGGTCGGCGCGGGCGTGTACGCCAGGCGCTGGGGTCCGCGCGGCCACAGCCTCGGCGTCTTCGCGTTCATGACCTTCTTCGTGGCGCAGTTCCTGCACGCGAGCACCGGCCAACTGCCCCAGCTGTACGCCGCCGTCCTGCTCTCCGTCCTCACCGCCGCCGGGGTCCGCTTCGGCCTGTGGTGCTACGAACGCCGACTGCCCCCGGCCCCCGTGCCGGCCCCGCACGCCGGCACCGGCCTCGCCCGCGCGACCACCCGGCAGGCGGTCCAGGCGACGGCGGGCGCGGGCTTCGCCCTCGTCGTCGGCCAGCTGGTCTCGGGCCAGCGCTGGTACTGGGCCGTCGGCGCCACCTGGTGGATCTTCGTCAACACCACCTCGCGCGGCGAGACCCTGGTCCGCGGCTTCCGCCGGGTCCTCGGCACGGTGATCGGCATCGGCCTCGGCCTGCTCGTCGCCGTACCCCTGCACGGCGACGAGGTCCCGACGGCCGCCCTGGTCGCCGTCTGCGTCTTCGGGATCTTCTACACGGCCGCCGTCTCGTACACCTGGATGATGCTCTGGGTCACCCTGCTCGCCGAGCTGCTCTACGGCCTTCTCGGCGTCCTGGAACCAGGGCTGCTGGCCCTGCGGTTCGCGGAGACCGGGGTCGGCGCGGTCGGAGCCGTCCTCGCAGTGCTGTTCGTGCTGCCGATCACCACCCACACCGTCACCGACGCGTGGATCCGGCGCGCCCTGCGCTGCGTCCACGCCTGCACCGCCGAGGCCGCCGCCCGGCTCGCCGGGGTGCCGGACGCCGACCCGGCCGGCCGCGTGGCCGAACTGGAGCAACTGCTCGGCAGGGTCCGCCTCTCGGTGGCCCCGCTGGTCCACCCGCTCAACCCCATGGCGGGCCGCAAGCGCCGCGCCCGCCGGGTGCTGGGCCTGCTCGACGACTGCGCCCGGGAGATCCGGGGCCTGGGCTCCGTCGCCGCCGACCCCGAGGCCTCGCACGACGCCCGCCTCGCCGCCGCGTGCCGGCGGGTGGAGAGCGCGGTGGCGGCCCTCACCGGCGGCCACGACCTCACGCCCACCGACCGCCCGCGCGCCGAGGGGCCCGCGCTGGCCCATCTGCACGGCCTGGAGCGAGCGCTGGCGGAGCTGGCGGCACCGCTGCGGACGCCTTCCGGGTCGCCGTTGGTGGGGGCCTGAGCGGGCGGGTCCTGGTGGCGGGGCGTGAGGTGGGGTTCGGGAGTGCACGGGCACACGGACACGCCTGGCGCTCTCCGTGCCGTCCCGCCGGCCCCCGCGACGGCCCGCAAAATTAACCGGGGTTGGTCTAGACCGGTGGTGATCGACTGCTACCGTCGCCCGCAACGGCACAGGACCGAGAGGGGACGACGGTGGCAGACGGCGGCGAGCGGCGGCGACGGGCCTACATCGGGTCGTTCACGGCGGCCGGGGGCCCCGGCATCGTGACGGCCTCCGTGTCCCCGGACACGGGCGCGCTGCGGGCGCTGGGCGCGCTGAACGGCGTACCCGACCCGTCGTATCTGGCCCTGGCGGCCGACGGGGACGTGCTGTACGCGGTCAGCGAGACGGCCGAGGGCGCGGTGGCCGCGTACCGGGTGACCGGCGACAGGCCCGAGCCGGCCGGACCGCCGGTGCCGGTGGACGGGAACGGGCCCACGCACCTCGCCGTGCACGCCGGACACGTCCTGACCGCCAACTACGGCTCCGGCAGCGTCACCGCCGTACCCCTGCGCGCCGACGGCTCCCTCGCGGACGCCCCCTCCGGAGTGCTCCGGCACACCGGCTCGGGCCCGCACGCGCGCCGCCAGCAGGGACCGCACGCCCACCAGGTGCAGCCCGACCCCAGCGGACGGTGGGTCGTGAGCGTCGACCTCGGCACGGACTCCGTGCGGGTGTGCGCCCTGACCGGCGGCGGCCTCGACGTGCACCGCGAGATCGCCCTGCGGCCCGGCTCCGGCCCCCGCCACCTGGCCTTCCACCCGGACGGCACCCGCGCCTACGTCGTCAACGAGCTCACCCCGACCGTCACCGTCTGCCGCTGGGACGCCGAGGAGGGCCTGCTGAGGCCCCTGGGCGAGACCCGGGTGCTGGCCGGCGCCCCGGCGGGCGACTCCTACCCGTCGGGCGTCGTCGCGTCCCCCGACGGCCGCTTCGTATGGACCGCCACCCGGGGCGAGGACGTCCTGTCCACGTTCGCCGTCGAGGGCGACGACCTGCGGCTGGTCGGCACGGTCACCTGCGCAGGCCGCTGGCCCCGCGCGCTCGCCGAGTCCGGCGGCTTCCTGTACGTCGCCAACGAGCGCTCCGGCGAGGTGACCTGGTTCGCCGTGGACCCGGCCACCGGCCTGCCGCGCTACGAGGGCTCGATCGAGGTGCCCGCCGCGTCCTGCGTGGTCTTCGACTGAACCCCGGTCGCCGCACGCGGGCCGCGCGCATGCCGAAGGGCCCGCTCCGTCGTCCGGTGCGGGCCCTTTCGGCGTCGTGGCCGCGGGTGCGCGGGGATTCAGCGCACCGGGGCACCCTGCTGCTGCGGCGGGGCGATGCCCAGCGCCGTCGTGTACTTGGCGAGGACGAGCTTGCCGATCGCCGGGTAGGGGCCGAGGGCCTGGGCCGCGGAGCAGCCGGCCTCCTTCGCGGCCTCCTCGACGACGGCCGGGTCGATCTCGGGCCCTATCAGATACGGCGCCAGCGCCAGCTGCTGCGAACCCGAGGAACGCAGCTGCTCGGCGATGGACGCGATCGAGCCGTCCTGGTCGAGCGCCGCCGCCATCACCGGCACGGCGAGGCGCGCGGCGAGCAGCATGCCGGTGATCCCGGCCGCCTGCACGGCCTCCTCGCCGCCCACCGCGCCCAGGATGATGCCGTCCGCGGCGGTCGTCACGGCGAACAGCCGGGCGCGGTCGGCGCGGGCGAGACCGGCCTCCGACAGCCGCACGTGCAGCGCCTCGGCGAGCAGCGGGTGCGGGCCCAGCACATCGGTGAGGTCGGCCGCGATCCGGCTGTCCATCACGGCCTGGCGGATCGCGCGCAGCAGCGCGCCGTCCGGGCCGGCCAGCAGCGGTACGACGACGGCGACGGGGCCCTCGGGCTCCTTGACGTCCACCCCGGCGGCCTTGGCCTGCTCGTAACGGGCGGTGCGCTCCTCGGCGGCGTGCACCAGCACGGCCTGGAGCGTGGGGTACTCCGCGTCGTCCCCGTCCAGGTAGCCGATCCGGGCGTCGAGGCCGGGGAGCTCGGAGCGGGCGATGCTCACGACCTCCTCGGCGAGACCGCGCGTGGCGGCCGCGGGGGTGCCGGGCACCGCGAGGACGAGCGCGGGCGCGCCCTCGGGAGCCGCCAGCGGCTCGGGTCGGCGGTGCCGCCCGGGCTGGCGAGGTCGCGGCATTCGTACTGGCAGGCCGGACGCGGGCCCAGTGGGGGAGCTCATGGCGACGCATGTTACTGGCTTCCTGGGCTTCCCTGTTCGGGGAGGGTGCAGGTGAGCGGTATCCGTCCGGTTTTGTCTGATGAGTTACGTCCGCTTCAGCCCCTCTTTGGGGTCACCACGTACAACATCGACTCGTCACTCGGCAGGGTGAACGAACCTCGCGCCAGTTCTGTGGCGATGTGTACCGATCCCTCCAGGGGCCCGCCCGCCGCCGTGACCCGCCGCGCGTGCGGCAGCCGGAGCCTCAGCTCCTCCTCCAGCGGTACGAGGAGGGCGGCACCCGTCCTGAACAAGCCACCGGTGAGACCGATCAGCGGTTCGCCCTCCGCCGGACACACGGCGGCCGCCGAATCGGCCATGTGCCGGGCCGCCTCCCGCAGGATGCCGTCGGCGACCGGGTCGAGTCCGGCGCACGCGGCGACCTGGGGCGCGAACGAGGCCAGCACCGCGGGCCGGTCGGCACGCGGATAGAGCCTGCCGGGCAGCTCCCGCGCGGGCCCGAACAGTTCCTCGGCCCGGGCCAGCAGAGCCGTCGAGCCCCCGGACCGGCCGTCGTGGGCGCGCAGCGCGGCCTCCAGACCGGCCCGCCCGATCCAGGCACCGCTGCCGCAGTCGCCCAGCAGATGCCCCCAGCCGTCCGCGCGACGCCAGGACTTGAGGTCGGTGCCGATCGCGATGAGACCGGTCCCGGCGGCGACCACGGCACCCGGCCGCGCCCCGAGAGCGCCCACGTAGGCGGTCACGGCGTCGGCGACGAGCGCGACGCTCCGGACCCCGAACTCCCGCTCCAGGGCGCCGGGAAGCTCGGCCCGCAGCGCGTCGCCCAGGGTCGCGAGACCGGCCGCCCCGACTACGGCGGTGCCGAGTCCTGTCACCCCCGCCTCGGCCGTCAGTTCCCTGACCAGGGGCACCAGTTGTGCCATCAGATGCCCGGGGTCGATCCCGCGCGGTCCGGTGCGCACCGGCTCCCGGGACTCGCGAGGAGCCGTGGTGCCCCGGTCCGGGGTGCCGACGACGACCCGCAGGCCGGAGCCGCCGGAGTCCACGGCGAGAAACCCTTCCCCCCGACCGGCCCCCGCCGCACCGGTCACGGCAGGCGCCAGTCCACCGGCTGTCCGCCCTGCCCGACGAGCAGGTCATTGGCCCGGCTGAACGGGCGCGAGCCGAAGAAGCCGCGGTCGGCCGACATGGGGGAGGGGTGCGCGGACTCCACCGACGGCAGGCTGCCGAGGAGCGGACGGAGGTTGCGGGCGTCACGGCCCCACAGGATCGACACGAGCGGCTTGCCCCGCGCCGCGAGGGCGCGTATCGCCTGCTCGGTGACCTCCTCCCAGCCCTGCCCGCGATGCGCGCCGGGCTTGCGCGGGGCCGTGGTCAGCGCCCTGTTGAGAAGCAGCACACCCTGCTGGGTCCACGGGGTCAGATCGCCGTTGGACGGCTGCGGCAGCCCCAGGTCGGTGTGGAGCTCCCGGTAGATGTTGATCAGGCTGCCGGGCAGCGGCCGTACCTCCGGCGCGACCGAGAACGACAGCCCCACCGCGTGTCCCGGTGTGGGGTACGGGTCCTGACCGACGATCAGTACCCGTACGTCGTCGAAGGGCTGCTGGAAGGCCCGCAGGACGTTCGGCCCGGCCGGGAGGTAGGTGCGTCCCGCGGTGATCTCCGCGCGCAGGAAGTCGCCCATCTGGGAGATCCGCCCGGCGACCGGTTCGAGGGCCTTCGCCCAGCCCGCTTCGACGATTTCATGCAAGGGTCGTGGTGCCACGCCGTCACCCTACTGCCGTACAGGCGGCGGAGATCAACCGGTGGCCAAGGCCCCGGCGCGACACCGTCCGGGCCGCGTGACACACCGTCTGCCTCACGCGACCACCGCCGCCCGCACACACAGCACGTCCGGCAGGTGCGAGGCCAACTGCCGCCAGCTGTCGCCGTCGTCGGCCGAGGCGTACAACTCGCCGTTGCGGTTGCCGAAGTAGACGCCGGCCGGGTCCGCGTCGTCCGTGCACATCGCGTCCCGCAGCACCGTGCCGTAGTGGTCCTCCTGCGGCAGCCCGGCGGTCAGCGGCTCCCAGCTGCGGCCCGCGTCCGCCGTACGGAAGACCCGGCACCGGTGGTCGGCCGGGACCCGGTCCGCGTCGGCGGTGATCGGGAAGACGTACGCCGTGTCACCGCGCCGGGGGTGTGTCGCCGCCGCGAAGCCGAAGGTGGACGGCAGGCCCTCGCCGATGTCCGTCCAGTGCGCCCCCGCGTCGTCGCTTCTGTACACACCCCAGTGGTTCTGGAGGTACAGCCGGTCCGGATCGGCCGCGTCCCGGGCGACCTTGTGGACGCACTGGCCGAACTCCGGGTTCGGGTCGGGCAGGAACGCCGCCGCGACACCGGAGTTGGACGGCTCCCAGCTGGCCCCGCCGTCCCGCGTACGGAACACGCCTGCCGTGGAGACGGCCACCGTCACCGCGCGCGGGTCCCGCTGGTCGGTGAGGACGGTGTGCAGGCCCTCACCGCCGCCGCCCGGCACCCACTTGGAGCGCGTCGGGTGCTCCCACAGGGGCCGGACCAGCTCGAAGCTCTCCCCGCGGTCCTCCGAGCGGTACAGCGCGGCCGGTTCCGTGCCCGCGTACACCACGTCCGGCTCCGCGGCCGCCGGGTGCAGCTGCCAGACCCGCTCCAGCGAGGCCTCGGTGTCCTTGGGGAACTTCACGGCGGGGCTGGCCGGCTCCGTCCAGCTGCGGCCCAGGTCGTCGGAGTGGAACACGGACGGGCCCCAGTGCGCGCTGTCGCCGCCGGCCAGCAGCCGCGGGCGCTCGCCCCGGGTGTCGATCGCGACCGAGTACACGGCCTGCGCGTTGAAGTACGGGCTCTCGTCGAACTCCCAGGTGCCACCGCGCTCGCGCCCGATGAACAGACCCTTGCGTGTCCCTACGGCAAGCAGTTTTCCGGTCATGCCGATCACCTCCGTGACGTCTTTGTCCCAGACACCGGCCAGTCTGCACCCCGGCACTGACAGTCACCTCTGGAGACCGCTTCGTCGCAGGTCAGGGCGGGGATGGTAACCGGCTGCGGCGATTCCGGGGCGGCTTTCGGAAAGATGGCCGCGGGGGCGGGCGGCCGGTGCGACCGTCGTGACGGAGAACTCGCCGGGTGCCGTGAGCATCGAGGAGAGCTCTCCCGTATGGGAGGTCGGTCCGGCATGTTCGTGCGCCCGTCGCTCATGAGGAGGAAGCCTTCGATGGCGTTCCGTGGTCCCAAGGTCTGGCTGTGGCGATGGCGGCGCAATCCGCTGCGGCGCCGCGCCGACACCGTCGAGGCGTGGGTCGTGCTCGGTGCCTGGCTGCTCACCGTGGCAGCGGGCGTGCTGGCGGGTCTGGCGGTGAGCGCGTCCGTCGAGCACCAGCTGGCCCGGGAGCGCGTCGAATGGCGGCCCGTCGTGGCCCGTCTCACCGAACAGTCACCCGGCACGGCCGACCCGGGCACGTCGAGCGGTGAGCGCGTCTGGGGCAAGGTCGCCTGGACCGGCGCCGACGGCTCCGCCCACACCGGTCAGGTCCGCGTGGACCCCGGCAGCACCCAGGGCACCCCGGTCACCGTCTGGACCGACGCCCAGGGCCGCCTGATGACCCGCCCCGCCACCGAGGGGCAGGCCCAGATCCGCGCCGGGATGATCGGCGGCCTGGTCGGCATCAGTTCGGCCGCGGTCCCCTTCGTGGGCGCCCGGCTCTTCCGGGGCCGCATGGAGCGCCGCCGCCTGGACCAGTGGGACACGGACTGGGCCCACTTCGGCCCGCTGTGGGGCGGGAGGCGGGCGGACGGGAGATAGCGGGCGGGATCATGCGCGTAGGGGGCCTGGCGACCGACCGCGCGCCCCCAGCACCTCCTCCTACGCGCGCGGCCCTCGCCCCAGCACCTCCTCCTAGCCGCTTGCCAGTGCCTCCTCGCACCCGCGCAGCAACCGCTCGTCGTCCAGCACGTCATGACTGCCGTAGCCCCCGGAGGTCATCGCCAAATGCCTGCGCGGAGCGGCTAGTTCGGCACGAAGCAGATCATGGAGCGGTGCTCCGGCGGGACCGAGATCGGCAAGGCATGTGGTGATGGTCCGGCGGGTGTACGGGTTCTCCGCCCAGGCCGCCCGCAGCACCGGCGCGGACTGGTCCCCGTCGCCCGTGATCCGCCACACCGCGCACGCGGCCGACACCCGCTCCCACAGGTCCCCGCTCCCGATCATCCGGACCAGCCCCGGCAGCGCCGGACCGGCCGAGGCCCCCAGTCGCGCCAGTGCCCCTGCCGCAGCCCGTCGCCCGGGCCGCCCTGCCGCCAACTCGTCGGCCAGCACGGGCAGTACGGCCGCCGCGTCGCCCTCCACGCACCACAGAGCCCCCGCTGCGACGGCCGCGTACCCCGTCGAGAGCAGTGCCCGCAGCACCGGTATCGCCGGGGAAGCCGCACTTCCGAACGAACCGAGCGCACGGACCGCCGACTCCACCACCGCCTCCCGCAGCCTGAGCCCCTCCGGCAGCCCGCGCAACAGCCGCAGCACCTCCGGTACGGCCTCCTCGTCGCCCAGCGCGGTGAGCGCCGACAGCAGCGGCACGGCCCGTTCGAACACCCCGGGGGAGTCGGGCGGGACCCCGCCCAGCCGGTGCCGCAGCGCGGGTGCGAGCGGCCCCGCGGCGGGGCCCAGGTGGCTGATCACATGCCCCAGGTCGTCGGGTACGACGGGACCGGCCAGCACCTGTGCCAGTACCGGTGTCGCCCGTGAATCCCCGGCCCTGGCAAGGGCCTTGAGCGGCCCGCCCAGAGTCGGTGCCGCGCGCTCCCAGCGCCGTACCCACAGGTCGGGTCTGGACGAGACCAGGGTCGCCAGGCCGTCGGCGGCGGGAGCGGCCAGATGGAACAGGTCCCCCAGGACGGACACCGAGGCATCGCGCAACCGGTCCTCGTCGCCGCCCAGTTGATCCCCGATCAGGGCGACCGGCCCGGTGACATCCGCGCGCCACTCCCGGAAGAGCCCCGCGGCCATCCACACCGCGTTGCACCGGTCGACGGAGTCAGGGCAGCTCAACTGCCCCTCGATGAGGGCGATCCGGTCGTCGGTCCGGTCGCCCAGCCCGCGGTGCAGGGTCCGCAGCAACTGCGAGCCCTCCTCGTCCGAGGGCCGCAGTCGCCTGAGCCGCCGTACGAGTGTCTCGGAGTGCG
Organism: Streptomyces sp. SID13726; assembly: GCF_010548375.1. GTDB lineage: Bacteria > Actinomycetota > Actinomycetes > Streptomycetales > Streptomycetaceae > Streptomyces. The sequence continues at coordinate 47,657 of NZ_JAAGLY010000006.1, read as the reverse complement.
GGCACGCGGCGCCGTCGCGTCCGACGGGCCGCCGCTGCGAGCGCTCCCTGAGCAGCCCGACGGCGACGGCCACCAGATCGGGTGGGAGCCGGTCCGGAGCGCAGTCTGCGAGCTGGCCGAGCGCGGCGAGCCGCAGCCCGGGCGCGTACCGGGCCGAACTCTGGGCGGTCAGCAGGTCCAGCGCGTCGGCCGCCCGCCCCGGACGGCGCCGTACGAACAGGCCGAGGCCCTCGGCGAGGGCGAGCAGGACCCGGTCGTCCCGCTCCACCGCGAACCGCTCCCGCAACAGGCCCAGCACCAGGGCCGGTCGGTCCACGAACCGCACCAGCGCCGCCGGTGCCGCCCGGCGCACGGAGGGGTCGGCGTCCCCCGTGAGCCGGACGAACACCTCGGCACCCGCGCGTACCGCGTCCCCGGCCCTGAGGTGGGGGCCGTCCTCGACGCTGTCCTGCCGCTCCTCGCTCTCCGAGCCGATGCTGACCAGGAGTTCGACGATTCCGCCCCGGTCGGCCACGTCCGGGTCCGCGACGAGCGCGAGCAGAAACGGAACGCACGCCAGCGTCGAGTCGTACACGTCTCCCTGGTGGTGCACGGCGCCGTACATCCCGTCGAGCGCCGTCTCCCGCTCGGCCGGGTCCGCGGAGGCGAGCCCCCGCAGCAGTCCGGGCACGTCCTCCGCGCTTCCGTACGCATGCCGCAGCGAGGCCCAGTCGACCTCGTCGATCCCCGTGAACACGTTGTCCTCCCCAGGCGAAGTACCAACTTCTCGGAGTCTGCACCACGGGACTGACAACGAAGCGGAATCGGGACGTGACAATGAGCGATCCGGACGGGGAGGGTGCCCGGATCGGGCCAAGTCGCCTCGAAAGGGCGTCAGTTGTCGCCCGGCAACGCCCTGCGGAGGATCACGTCCATGTCCGCGCCGTCCGGCAGCGTGCCGAACGCGTGCCCCCAGTCGCCGCCGAGCCTGCTCGCGCAGAAGGCGTCGGAGACCGCTGCCGGGGCGTGCCGGACCAGGAGGGAGGCCTGGAGGGTCAGCGCCATGTGCTCCACCAGCCGGCGCGCGCCCGTCTCGGACGCCGTGGCCAGCAGATCCTTCAGCCGGGCGACCGACGCGTCCAGCCGGGCGTCCGCCCCCTGTGCCAGGGCGAGTTCACCGAAGAGCGCCTGGGCGGTGTCCTGATCCCGCCGCAACGCCCGCAGCACATCAAGGGCGTTGACGTTCCCCGAGCCCTCCCAGATCGACAGCAGCGGCGCCTCCCGGTAGTGCCGGGGCATGCCCGAGTCCTCGACATAGCCGTTGCCGCCGAGGCATTCCAGCGCCTCCGCGGTGAACGCCGGTCCCCGCTTGGTGACCCAGTACTTGCCGACGGCGGTGGCGATACGGCGGAACGCCTGCTCCCCGGTGTCCCCGCGCACCGCGCGGTCGGCGGCGCCCGCGAGCCTGAGCGTGAGCGTGGTGGCGGCCTCGGACTCCAGCGCGAGGTCGGCCAGGACGTTGCGCATCAGCGGCTGGTCGATCAGCAGGGCGCCGAACGCGCTGCGGTGCCGGGCATGGTGACCCGCCTCGACGAGCGTCTTGCGCATCAGCGTCGCCGACATCATCACGCAGTCCAGACGCGTGCAGTTGACCATCTCGATGATCGTCTTGACGCCCTGTCCCTCGGGGCCGACCAGCCAGGCGACGGTGCCGTCGAACTCGGGCTCCGAGGAGGCGTTGGAGCGGTTGCCGAGCTTGTCCTTGAGGCGCTGGATGCGGAAGGTGTTGCGGCTGCCGTCGGGCAGGACGCGCGGGACGAGGAAGCACGACAGACCGCCCGGGGCCTGCGCCAGCACCAGGAAGACGTCGCACATCGGCGCCGACGTGAACCACTTGTGCCCGCGCAGTGTGTACACACCGGGCTCGGCGCTCGGTGTGGCCGCCGTGGTGTTGGTCCGGACATCGGAGCCGCCCTGCTTCTCGGTCATCCCCATGCCCGCGAGCAGCCCGCGCTTCCCGGTCGGCACGCTCAGCTCCGGCTCGTACGCGCGGCCGGTCAGCAGGGGTTCGTAAACCTTCGCCAGCTCCGGCTCCTTGCGCAGCGCCGGTATCGCCGCGTACGTCATCGAGGTGGGACAGCCGTGGCCCGCGTCCGTGTGCCCCCACACCAACCCGCCCGCGGTACGGGCGACATGGGCGCCGGGACGGTCCTCGGCCCAGGGAGTGCCCGCCAGGCCCTCGGCGACGGCGGTGCGCATCAGGTGGTGCCAGCTCGGGTGGAAGTCGACCTCGTCGACGCGGTTGCCGTACCGGTCGTGCGTGCGCAGCACGGGCTCATGGCGGTTGGCCTGGTCCGCCCACTCCTGGGCCTCGGCGCTCCCGGCGCGCAGACCGAGCCGCCGCAGCCCCTCCTCGGCCCAGCCGGCGCCCTCGCGACGGAGCCCCTCCAGGAGGACGGGGTCGTCGGAGGCGTCGTACGGGTCGAGGGGAGGCGGCTGATTGGTGACCGTGTGGGTGGCGTAGCGCTCTGCGGGAAGGGAGACCATGGCCTCCATGTTGCACACAAGCTGCGGTCGTAGCAATAGTGCAATACGAAGGGAGTCGTACAGTACGTGACCATGCGGAGGAACGTGTCGGTGCAGCCCGGTGAGGTCGACCTGCGGCCGCTGTCCGCCCGGTCGGTCGTGCTGAGCCTGCTGCTCGGCGCGCACCCGGCGGAGATGCCCGTGAAGGACCTGGTCCGCGCGGTGGAGTCGTTCGGCGTCGGAGGCTCCACGCTGCGGGCGGCGCTCAGCCGGATGGTGACCGCCGGTGACCTGCGGCGCGCCGACGCCGTCTACGGCCTCAGCGACCGCCTGCTGGCGCGGCAGCGACGCCAGGACGACGCCGTGCATCCCCGCACGCGCGCGTGGAGCGGCGACTGGGAGATGGTCGTGATCACCGCCACCGGCCGTGGCGCGTCCGAACGCGCCGAACTGCGCGCCCGGTTGACCGTCCTGCGGCTCGCCGAACTCCGTGAGGGTGTCTGGCTGCGCCCCGCCAACCTCCTCAGAGCGCTCCCGGACGACCTCGACACGGTCGCCCAGCGCTACACCGCCCGCCCCGACCGCCCCGGCCCCGAACTGGCCGCCGCGCTGTGGCCGCTCGGGGGCTGGGCGGCCGAGTCCCGGGCGCTGCTCGCCCATGTGGCCGGCGCGGACCGGCCCGCGGACCGGCTCACCGGCTTCGCGGCGGTCGTACGCCATCTGCTGACCGATCCGGTGCTGCCGCCCGGACTCCTGCCGCCGCACTGGCCCGGAGCGGAACTGCGCGCCGCCTACGCGGACTACCAGCGGGAGCTGGCGGACACCGTGCCCCAGGATCACCTCGGCGCATGACACGGCGGCCGTGCGAAGCGCCGTGCGGGGACGCTTCGTACGGCCGCCTTCACCTGCGAGGTGGCTACCTGTAGGTGACGTCCGAGGTCGCGTACTTGCAGTAAGTACTGTCGGGTCCCGAGCCGTTGGTGGTCGGTTCCTTGCCCGTGTTGTTCCCGATGTACTTCTGGCACGGGACGATCTTCTTGCCGGAGTCGCCGACGATCGTGATCTTCTTCAGGGTCGCGCTGTCGCCGTAGTTGGTGTTGATGCCGACGAGCTTGTTGCCCGAGTAGGTCGCCTCGATGGTGTTGAGGTTGATCGTCCGCTTGTACTGCGTCGAGCAGTTGCCGCAGGAGCGCACGAAGGTCCCGAAGTTCTGCACCGCGAAGTTCGAGACGTTGAGCGTGCCGGCGCCGTTGAACTGGAACACCTTGTCGCTGGCCGACCGCGCGCCGCCGCCGGAGACGGTGTACACGTTCGACGACGAGGAGCCGCGGAAGGTGGCCGCGTCCTCGCCGACGTCCTCCCACCAGACGTTCTGGAGCGTGCAGCTGCCCGCGCAGTGGATGCCGTCGGCGGCGGGGGCGCCGATGATGACGTTCTTGAGGACGGTCCCGGCGGCGAGGTTGAGGATGGGCCCCTGGTCCTCGTCCTGGCTGCCGCTGCCCAGGTCGCCGGTGCCGTAGAGGCGCTGCATCCCGTAGTCCTTGGTGCCGGACAGCTGGATGGTGGCGGAGACGGCCTCGCTGCTCGTCGCGGTGGGCCAGGTGGCGGCGCTCGCCGTGGGCGCATTGACTGTCATGATCATGTCAACCGAAAGGCCGAGTGCGGCCGCGGCGCCGGTCAGCGCACGCCTTCGCGCGCGGGGAGGGGGCGAAGAAGTCATGTCCCGGTTTCCTCTTCCGTGTCAGGGGGTGGTCAGAGCTTTCCGGCGCCCGCGCCGCCGGTCACCGAGGCGACGACGGTGGAGGCGGGCTCGGCGGTGTAGCCGTACGGAGCGCTGGTGAAGGTGCCGACCCGCGAGATCTCGGTGGCGGCTCCACCGAGGTCGTTGCCGCGCAGGTTGGCGTAGCCGTCGACGTCACTGCTCCGGTTCGTGGTGACAGCGACCCCGGTGCTCCGGAAGACGTTGTTCTCCACGAGCATCTGGGCGCCCATGCGCGAGTGCACCGCGGTCTCGGCACCGACGACGTAGTTGTCGTAGAAGTGGCCGGTTCCGAAGCGCAGGCTGGGGATGCGCGAGTAGACGTTGTCGAACCAGTTGTGGTGGTACGTCACCTTCAGATGACCGGTGTCCTCGCTCGCGTTGTTGTCGCTGTGGCCGACGAGCGAGCCCTTGAAGTGGTTCTTGAAGGTGTTCCAGGACACCGTGACGTTGTCCGAGGCGTGGTTGATGTCCAGCAGACCGTCGTAGTAGTCCTTGTCGTGATCGCGGTCCGCCGAGAAGGAGTTGTGGTCGATCCACACCTTCGTCGAGGCCTGCACCTCGATGCCGTCGGCGGGCGCGAGCGGCTTGCTGATGTTGAGGTTGCGGACGACGACGTTGGTGACCTTCTTCAGCCGCAGTCCGCCACCGGTGAACCCGGACGACGAACCGACGCCCAGGACCGTGGTGTTGGAGCCGATGTCGACCGAACCGCTCAGCGGGATCAGGCCGTTCACCTTGACGACCTTCGCCGTGCTGCCGGTGACGGCCGATTTGAAGGCGTCCAGGGTCGAGACGGTGACCGCCGAAGCGCTGCCGCCGCCGGTGGTTCCGGCTCCGAAACCGATGGGGGAGGTCTCGGCGGCCCGGGCCGACTGCGGGACGGCCAGCACGGCCGCCGTCGCGAGTGCGACCGCGCCGGCGGTCACAGCGGATCTTTGCGCGTGTGTACGTGGGGGGCGAGTACGCATGCGGGTGCGTCCCTTCCAGGGTGCCAGTCGGTACATGTATCTGAACGATGTGCTTCAACATGAACGCCGCATGGGTGATTCATTGGATGTGTCGACCCCTGTTCGTTTGGTCGGTCACATCGCTGAACGGAACGTAGAGGGTAAGCGCTTTCTGGTCAACGCTTTGCGCAGCACACGTTCGACCGGCCCAGGTGGCGGGCGTCACCGAATTCTTTCGACGTGTGGGAGCGCTTCCATGGAGGCCATGTGCATGCCACGATGCTCGCCGGACGCCTCCCTTCCGATCCGTTCCGAGAGGTGACCCCCGGCGTCCAGGCACGGTGATCCGGACCGACTCCTCCTGCTGATCCCTTCGGAAGAAAGGGGCAAGGACGTGCCCGCCACCCCCCGCACCACCACGAGGAGACCGCTGAGCCCGGTGCTCGTGGCCCTGCTGTCCTTACTCGCGGCGGCACTTCTCGCCGCGCCACCGGCGTCGGCCGCCACGGCCCGTGCCGAGGCCGTCCCCACCGCGACCCTCACCGAGGTCACGGGCTTCGGCACGAACCCCAGCAACCTCCAGATGTACCTGTACGTCCCGGACAGCGTCACCGCCCACCCCGCGGTGGTCGTGGCCGTGCACTACTGCACCGGCTCCGGCCCCGCCATGTACAACGGCACCGAGTGGGCCCAACTGGCCAACACCTACGGCTTCGTTGTGATCTATCCCTCGGTCACCCGGTCCAGCAAGTGCTTCGACGTCTCCTCGCCGCAGGCGCTGAAGCGGGGCGGCGGCAGCGACCCCGTCGGCATCAAGTCGATGATCGACTGGACGGTGAACGCCTACTCCGCCGACACCGGAAAGATCTTCGTGACCGGGATCTCCTCCGGCGCGATGATGACGAACGTCCTGCTCGGCGACTACCCGGACGTGTTCGCCGCGGGCGCCGCCTTCTCCGGTGTGCCGTTCGGCTGCTTCGCCACCACGGACGGCTCCGAGTGGAACAGCGCGTGCTCCGGCGGGACCATCACCCACACCCCGCAGGAGTGGGGCGACCTGGTCCGCGCCGCCTACCCCGGATACACCGGCACCCGCCCCCGGATGCAGGTGTGGCACGGCACCGAGGACGACGTGCTGCGCTATCCCAACTTCGGGGAGGAGATCAAGCAGTGGACCAACGTCCTCGGGGTGAGCCAGACGCCCGCGTCCACCGACTCACCGGTCTCCGGCTGGACCCGTACCCGCTACGGCGCGACCGGTGACCGGGCTGCCGTCGAGGCCGTCAGCCTCCAGGGCGTCGGCCACAACCTCTACGCCAACGGCATGGCCGCCCGCGCCCTCACCTTCTTCGGCCTCGACAGCTCGGGCCCGGCGCCCCAGCCCCAGCCCGGCGCCTGCAAGGTGACGGCGACGACGAACGCCTGGAACACCGGCCTGACGGCCTCCCTGACCGTCACCAACACCGGCACGACCACGATCAACGGCTGGCAGCTCGCCTTCACGCTCCCCGGCGGGCAGACCATCACCAACGGCTGGGGCGCCACGTACGCGCCGGCCTCCGGCTCGGTGACGGCGACGAACGCCACGTACAACGGGACCATCGCCCCGAACGCGAGCGTCTCCATCGGCTATCAGGCGAACCACGGCGGCAACAGCGCGGCCCCGGGCGCGTTCACGCTGAACGGGACGGCCTGCACGTCGAGTTGAGGACGGGTCGGCCATCAGGGCTCTCAGGTGGGACGCCCCCGCGACCGCGGGGGCGTCCCACCGGACGGCGTGCGTGGTCGACGGTCCGGTGAGGGCGTGGACGGCGCTCGGGCCGCGGGTCAGACCGACCGGTGGTACTGGTCCGGGACATGCACGTCCCCGCCCAGTTCCCGTGCCGCGTGCCGGGCCCAGGAGGGGTTGCGCAGCAGCTCGCGGCCGAGGAGCACCGCGTCCGCCTCGCCGTTGGAGAGGATCTTCTCGGCCTGCTCGGCGTCCGTGATGAGGCCGACCGCGGCGACCGGGAGCGTGGTCTCGTTCTTCACGCGGGCGGCGAAGGGGACCTGGTAGCCGGGACCCGTCGGGATCCGGACGCCGGAGGCGTTGCCGCCGCTGGAGACGTCCAGGAGGTCGACGCCGTGGGCCTGGAGGTCGCGGGCGAAGCGGACGGTGTCGTCCGGGGTCCAGCCGCCCTCCTCCAGCCAGTCGGTCGCCGAGACGCGGAAGAACAGGGGCTTGTCCTCCGGCCACACCGCGCGTACGGCGTCGACGACCTCCAGGGCGAAGCGGGTGCGGTTCTCGTACGAGCCGCCGTACTCGTCGGTGCGCCGGTTGCTGTGCGGGGAGAGGAAGTTGCCGATCAGATAGCCGTGCGCACCGTGGACCTCGGCGACTTCGAAACCGGCGGCGAGGGCGTGCCGGGCGGCGTCCGCGAACTGGCCCACCACCTCGGCGATCTGATCGGTCGTCAGCTCGGTGGGCACCTGGTGGCGCTCGTCGTAGGCCACCGCGCTCGGGCCCAGCGGCTGCCAGCCGCCCGTGCCCGGCGCGAGCGGCGCGCCGCCCTTCCAGGGCTGGTCGGTGGCGGCCTTGCGGCCGGCGTGGGCGAGCTGGATGCCCGGGACCGTGCCCTGGGAGACCAGGAAGCGGGTGATGCGGCGGAACGCCTCGACCTGGGTGTCGTTCCAGATGCCGAGGTCGTTGGGGGAGATCCGGCCCTCGGGGCTGACGCCGGTGGCCTCGACGATGACCAGGCCCGTGCCGCCGGCCGCGCGGGCCGCGTAGTGCGCGAAGTGCCAGTCGTTGGGGGCGCCGGTGTCGGGACCCTCCGAGGCGGCCGAGTACTGGCACATCGGCGGCATCCACACCCGGTTCGGGATCGTCACGTCACGCAGGGTGAAGGGCTCGAAGAGTGCGCTCACGGCGGGCTCCATTCGTCACGGGACCGGTGGTGGTCGACTCGTACGATAGGCATCGTAGTACGTCGGATGTCAAACTACGAGAGGTCTCGTACTATGGACATCCGTCCGCAGGATCTCCCCGGAAGAAGTGAGCCGCCGTGACCACTCCCGTCGTCAGCAGCCGCGACCTCCCGCACCCGGGTCGAGAGGAGATCCGCCTGGAGGCCGTCCTGCACGCGCTCTCCGACCCGATGCGCCTGCGGATCGTGCGGGAGCTCGCCGCCGCCGGCGACGAGCTGTCCTGTTCGCGCTTCGATCTGCCCGTCACCAAGTCGACGACCACCCACCACTTCCGGGTGCTGCGCGAGAGCGGGGTGATCCGGCAGGTCTACCGGGGCACGGCCAAGATGAACGGCGTACGCCGCGAGGACCTAGACGGTCTCTTCCCGGGACTTCTCGACGCCCTCCTTGAAGCCGCCGCGCGCCAGGCCGTCCGCCTCGACGCCTGAACCGGCCCTCGCGGGAAGGTGGTTGAAGAGCAGGTTCAGCACGATCGCGGTCAGACAGCCCGCGCTGATGCCGCTGTTCATCACCGTCTGGAACCAGTCGGGGAACTTCGCGTAGATCGTCGGGACGCCGACCGGCAGCACGCCCATCGCGACCGAGACGGCCACCACCGTCAGGTTGTTGTTGCCCTTGAAGTCCACCTGGGCCAGGGTCCTGAGGCCGCTCGCGGCGACCGTCCCGAACATCACCAGACCCGCCCCGCCCAGCACCGGCGCCGGTACGGCCGCGACCACCGCGCCCAGCTTGGGCAGCAGCCCCAGCAGCACCAGGATGCCGCCGGCCGTGGCGACGACCCAGCGGCTGCGCACCCGGGTCATGCCGACCAGGCCCACGTTCTGGGCGTACGCCGTGTACGGGAAGGTGTTGAAGACGCCGCCCAGCACGGTCGACAGACCGTCGGCGCGCAGCCCGTCCGACAGGGAGCGCGGTTCGACCCTGCGGTCCGTCATCTCGCCCACCGCGATCAGGTCACCGGTCGTCTCGGTCATCGTCACCAGCGCCACCACCAGCATCGACACGATCGCCGAGAACTCGAAGGTGGGCGCCCCGAAGTGGAACGGCGTGCTGATCCCGAGCCAGTCGGCGTCCCCGACCCCGCCGAAGTCCGTGAACCCGAGGGGGACGGCCACCGCGAGACCCACCGCGATGCCGACCAGTACGGCGATCCGGCTCAGGAAAGCCGGCGCGAACCGCTGCACACCCAGCACCACCGCCAGCACGAACACGGCCAGCGCGATGTTCCTCGGCGCCCCGAAGTCGGCCGAACCGACGCCACCGGCGGCCCAGTTGCCCGCGACCGGCAGCAGGGAGATGCCGATGATCAGGATCACCGTGCCGGTCACCAGCGGCGGGAAGAAGCGCAGAAGTCTCCCGAAGACCGGTGCGAGCAGCATGATCGCCAGTCCCGCGACGATCACCGAGCCGTAGATCGCGGGGAGTCCGCCGCCGGTCGTGCCGATCAGCACCATGGGGGACACGGCCGCGAAGGTGCAGCCCTGCATGATCGGGAGCCGCACACCGAAGCGCCAGAAGCCGACGCACTGGATGAGGGTCGCGATGCCGCACACCAGGAGGTCGGCGGTGATCAGATAGGCCAGGTCGGCGGGGGAGAGCTTCATCGCGCCGCCGACGATCAGGGGGACGGCGACCGCGCCGGCGTACATCGCGAGGACGTGTTGCAGGCCGAAGACGGCGAGTTGCCGTGGCGGGGGGACTTCGTCCACGGGGTGCACGGTGAGGGTGGTTTCAGGCATGTCCGAGACCGTAGGCGTATTGAACAGTTTGTTGATTTCAGGGGTGTTGCCGGTGCGTTGCCCGGCGAGCGGCGTCCAGGAGTGACGGCCAGTCCGGCAGCTTGACCACGCCCCTGCCCAGGGAGGCGCCGAGTTCGGCCTCCGCCCGCTCGATCGCCTGCCACCCGGTCCACTCGACGGGTTCCGCTCCCTCGGCCCGCAGCGCCGCCAGCGGATCGCCGCGCAGATCCTTGTGTACGAGGATCCCGGCGTCCTCGACCAGTGACGTTGCCGTCTCCTTCGCGCACGGCCGGTTCGTGCCGATCACCCCGGTCGGGCCCCGCTTGATCCAGCCGGCCACGTACTCGCCCGGTGACACCGTGCCCTCGCGCAGCACCCGGCCCGCCAGATGGGGCACGGTCCCTGTGGCGGGGTCGAACGGCAGGCCCGCCAGCGGGACTCCGAGGTAGCCCACCGAGCGCAGCACCAACTGGGCCTCGATGTCCTCGAACCGACCCGTGCCGGTCACTCCGCCGAGTCCGTCCGGCGCCGTTCGTTCGAAGCGCACCGCGCCCACCCGGCCGCCGTCGGCGAGGAGTTCGACAGGGCGCAGGAAGAACCGCAACGAGATGCTGCGGGGCGCCGACCGCGGAGAGGCTCCGGCCCAGCCCCGCAGCACCTCCACGTTCCGGCGCTGTGGCGCGGCCAGAGGAGCGGGGTCGAGGTACGCGGGGTCCAGCTCCAACTCCTCGCGCCGTACGGCTGTTTCGGTGTCGGGAAGGGAACTCAGCTCGCGCAGCTCCTTGGTGGTGAAGCGGGCCTGCGACGGACCCCGGCGCCCCACCATGTGGACGCCCGTGACCCGGCTGGCCGCGAGGGCGGTGAGCGCGGGCTGGGGCATGTCGGTGGGGCTGAGCTCCGTCACTCCGCGGGCCAGCATCCGGGCCACGTCGACCGCGACGTTGCCCACTCCGATGACCACGGCGGAGCGGGCGCCGGCCACGAAACCGTCGGCCGTGGAGTCGGGGTGGGCGCTGTACCAGGACACGAACTCGGTGGCCGACCAGCTGCCCGGCAGGTCCTCGCCGGGGATGCCCAGACGGCGGTCGGTCGCGGCGCCCACGCAGTACACGACGGCGTGGTACAGCTCGCGCAGCCGCGTGGCCGGCACTCCGCCCGGCCCGATCTCGACGCCGCCGAGGAACCGCACTCGCTCGTGCTCCAGGACCGTGCGCAGGTTGTTCTGGAGCGACTTGATCTTCTCGTGGTCCGGTGCCACGCCGTAGCGCACCAGGCCGTACGGACAGGGCAGCCGGTCCAGGACGTCGACGAGCACGTCGGGATCCCGCTGGACGAGACTCTGGGCGGTGTAGCACCCGCTCGGCCCGGAGCCGACGACGGCGACACGCATGCCTTCAGGATCGCACCATCGCCGCTGCGCTGACAGGGTGCTGCGCGCCAGGAGTACGCGTGTCCGTTCGTATGGAATGTGATCATGCGGTTACGTTGCGTATGTGCTAGAAGCATCGTTTCTTAATCTTTCTGATCGTTGTCCGACGGACGGCAGCGTGTCCGTGTGGCCCGCGTGGGAAGTGCGGGAGGGCGAGGGGGCGACCTCGTGGTTCCACGTCCGGCTGGCTTTCGGTGACGGTGCCCGGGTGGACGTGCTCGCCGTGGTCGCCGACGGCTGCGCCTCGCTGGAGGACGTACGGGCGCAGCCGGCACTCTCGCTCGACGACCTGGCCGCACTCGGGGACTGGATCGAGGAGCCGCTCTTCGAGGCCTGCGGAGGAACCCCTTCCGCGGTCGAGGAGCAGTCGGGCGGCCGGGCCCGCCCCGCCTGGCCGCGCGGCATGGAGGGACGCCGGCTCATCGCCGAGGAGTATCTGGCGGCCCAGGAGGACGGCGTCGACCCGGTCCTCGCAGTGATGTGCGCGACCGGCCACAGCCGCCGCAAGTCGCTGCGGCTCATCTCCCAGGCGCGCGACGCGGGCTATCTGACGCCACGTCACGCACGGCGCTGAACAAGGGCGTTCGGCGCGGAGCAGTCGGCGCGCTCGTTCAGAGCATGCCGCGCATCCTGTCGATCTCGCTCGTCTGCTGGGCGACCACGTCGTCGGCCATCTCCTCGATCCGGATGTTGTTGCCCTGCCCCTTCACCTCGGTGGCCATGGCGATCGCCCCCTCGTGGTGAGTGATCATCAGAGTGAGGAAGAGCTGGTCGAAGGCCGTTCCCTTCGCCGCGCGCAGCTTCTTCACCTGGGCCTCGGTCGCCATGCCCGGCATCACGGAGTGGTCGTGCCCCTCGCTGGTCCCGGGCTCGCCGTGTTCGTCCAGCCAGGCCCGCATGGCGGCGATCTCCGGTCCCTGGGCCGCCGCGATCCGCTCGGCGAGGGCCTTGAGCTTCGCCGACTCGGCGCGGTCCGGGGCCAGTTCGGTCAGCTTCAGGGCCTGGGCGTGGTGTTTGATCATCATGCGCGCGTAGGCGATGTCCGCGGAGTTGGGGGAGTCGTCGTCGGCCCGCTGCTCCGCCGCGTCCTGGGCGGACAGGGTGCGGTTCGGCTCGCCGGGCTTGCCCGGGGCCAGGACCGAAGGCCCGCCGGCCGAGGCCGACTTGGGTTCCGGGCCGGAGTCACAGCCCGTCAGAAGCAGCGCTGCCAGGGCGGACAGCGTGACGGCCACCCGGGGAGCACGGCGCAACAGCGCAACGGCCGGCCGTGGTCCGCGCATTACGGATTCGTTGCCCTCTGTTGATCTGTGCATGGCGAAGACGATACTGCGGGGACGCGTGAACCGCCCCACAGGAACGCCACAGGGAGGAAAACAGTGATCCTGTTGAGCAATCCCAGAACCCGGCACAGACACCTGGGAGTCGCCGCGGCCGCCGCGGGTCTCCTGGCCGCACTGCTGACCGCGGGCCCGGCCGCCGCCACCCCCGACCCGGGGGACCGGCCGGCCACGGGCAAGGAGGTGTCCCGGAGCACCGAGGCCGAGGTGAAGGCCGCGATCGCCGACGGCGAGATACCCGGCCAGGACGAGATCGTCCACTCCCGCAACATCCAGCACCTCGTCAACATCCCCAAGGACGCGCTGCCCGGCACCAATTCGGACCTGGCCTTCCAGGGCAGATACGCCTTCTCCGGCAACTACGACGGCTTCCGCATCTTCGACATCAGCAACCCGAAGGCGCCGAGGACCGTCGCGCAGGTCCTCTGCCCCGGCTCGCAGAACGACATCTCCGTCTCCGGGAACCTGTTGTTCCTGTCCACCGACTCCTCGCGCAGCGACAGCAGTTGCAGCAGCACCACCCAGCCCGCGACGGAGAAGTCGTCGTGGGAGGGCATGAAGGTGTTCGACATCAGCGACAAGCGCAACCCCAGGTACGTCGCCGCCGTCGAGACCGCCTGCGGCTCGCACACCCACACGCTGGTGCCCGAGCGCAGGAACGTCTACGTCTACGTCTCCTCGTACTCGCCGAACGCCGCCTACCCCGACTGCCGGCCGCCGCACGACGGCATCTCGGTCATCAAGGTGCCGCGCAACGCCCCCGAGAAGGCGGCGGTCGTCGGCTTCCCGGTGCTCTTCCCGGGCGAGGGCCCCGACGGCGGCGGCAACCCCGGCTCGCCCACCAACCCGGGCGTCTCCAAGACCACCGGCTGCCACGACATCACGGTGCTCCCGGACAAGGACCTGGCCGCGGGCGCGTGCATGGGTGACGGCATCCTGTTCTCCATCAAGGATCCGGAGCGCCCGAGGGTCATCGACCGCGTGCAGGACAACGTGAACTTCGCGTTCTGGCACTCGGCGACCTTCAACCAGAAGGCGAACAAGGTCGTCTTCACCGACGAGTTGGGCGGCGGCGGTGCGGCCACCTGCAACGCGGCGATCGGCCCGAACCGCGGCGCCGACGGCATCTACGACATCGCAGGCAAGGGCGACAAGCGCAAGCTCGTCTTCCGCAGCTATTTCAAGATCCCCCGCCACCAGGCCGACACCGAGAACTGTGTCGCGCACAACGGCTCGCTGATCCCGGTCAGGGGCAAGGACATCATGGTCCAGGCCTGGTACCAGGGCGGTGTCTCCGTCTGGGACTTCACCGACTCCGCCAAGCCCAGGGAGATCGCCTACTTCGAGCGCGGCCCGCTGAGCACCACCACCATGCAGACCGGCGGGGCGTGGTCGGCGTATTACTACAACGGCTACATCTACTCCAACGACATCGCCAAGGGCTTCGACGTCCTCAAGCTCAGCGACCGGCGCACGGATCCGGCCAGGAAGGTGCGGCTGAACGAGCTCAACGTCCAGACGCAGCCGGACTACTTCGACTGATCCCCGGGCTCCCCGCCCGTCTCGAAGAACCGCGACAGATCCATGTCGCACGTCCCGTCGGGCGCCCCGGTGCCCGGCGGGGCCCCCTGCTCCCAGTCGAGCCGGTAGCGCGAGAACAGCTCGGCGCGCAGGGTCCTGATCGGCATCGGGACGTTCGGTACGACCATCGCGTAGACCGCGCCCATGAGCTGTGAGCGCAGCATCGGGTAGTCGGCGTCGACCTCCTGCGAACCGTGCCGCTCCATGGTGTCCCGCAGCAGTTCGGCCAGGCGCTGCTGCTCCGGGCACTCCACGAAGCCGTCGGTGTCCAGCAGGCCGGCCATGTGCTGGCGCATCAGCACGGTCCGGTCCCGGGTCAGGCCCAGGATCGCGTCGATGGCCCGCGCCATCCGCTCCCGGCCGTCCTCGGTGCACGGCTCGCGCTCCAGGGCCTCGGCCAGCGTGCGGTGCATGAGCCGGTGCACGGCGGACTGGACGAGCTGGCGCTTGCCGGGGAAGTAGTACGACACCAGTCCGCGCGCCGAACCGGCCCGGTCCGCGATGTCGCCGAGGGTCGTGGCCTCGTAACCGCGCTCGGAGACCAGCTCCAGCGCGGCCTGCAGAAGGCGCTCCCGGGAACGGCGGCGCAACTCTTCATTGACCGAGGCGCTGCGCGGGGACATGCTGTAACTCCTGCGTTGACTGGCTATCAGCCAACTATACTCAGCGCGTCCGGACCGGCCCTTTCACGGCCTGGTCGGGGCTGCCGCCTGCTCTGGGCGACGCGGGGGATCGTCCAGGGTGGGCGAGCATACGCCCCAGTGGTGTCCTCAGGCGACTTTCTGGACGGGGTGACCACCCGGTTTTCGGCCATGATTTTTTGGGGCCGCGGCCGGGGCCGGGGCGCTGATGTGAGGGCTTGGCGCTCAGCGCACCAGGTCGAGAACCGGCCGAAGCCCGTCGGGTCGCCGCGTCACCGGCAGGTGGTCCACGAAGTGCACCCCGCAGCCCAGGGCCGCCGCGCCGCCGTCCGCCCGCCGGTCGTCGCCGACCATCAGGACGTCCCCGGGCTCCACGCCGAGCGCGGTGCAGGCGGTCTTGAACAGCCGGGGGTCCGGCTTCTGGACGCCGTGCTCGTACGACAGCACATACGCGTCGACGTACGGGTCGAGCCCGTGCGCGCGGAAGACCGGCCGCAGATCCCAGCCGATGTTGCTGACCACGCCCACCCCGATCCCACGCTCGCGCAACGTGCGCAGCACCTCGGCGGCATCGGGGTACGGCTGCCAGGCCGCGGGGGACATGTGCCGTTCGTACAGCGCGTCGTGCAGGCCGGGGTCCGGCAGCGGAACCAGCCGCGAGAGCCCGGTGTAGGCGGCCCGGTGCGACTCGGCGCTCTCGTCCCGCACACCCCACACGGCGGCGACCTCGTCCGGCAACACCACTCCGGGTGCGGCCCCACCGGGCAGTGCCCCCGCCCTCTCCAACTCCCCTGCGGCCCGCGTGAGTTCAGCCTCGGCCAGGGTGAGTCCCGCCGCGTCGAGAACGGCCCGCAGCCAGGACTCGGTGGACTCGATCCGGAAGAGGGTCCCCGAGAAGTCGAACAGCACGGCAGTCATACGACGATCTTACGGTCCCGCGTTCCAGGCGACGGGAAGATCACGCCCGCAGAACACGCAGACGAAGTCCCCCTCGCGCACGATCGACCGCTCCCCGCACTCCTCGCAGCGCCGGAACACCACCTCGTGGGTGAAGCGCCCGGGGTGTGCGACACCGGCCCGGTCGAGAGCGCGAGCGACCGCCTGCCATGAATCGAGGTCCGGGCAGTAGCCGGTGGAGTGGTTGGTGACCTCATGAACGGCCCAGCCGCCCGGCACCCGGCGGAAACCCATCTCGCCGGCGGCCAGGACGTCCGCACCGCCGGCGCACGCCACGTGCTCGCTCCTGCGGGGCGCGAGCCGCAGGAGTCCGTCGAGCGCGACGACGAAGGTGAACGGCTCCTCGGCCTCGGCCCGCCCGCGCACGGACAGCCAGGCGGTCAGGTCGGCGGCGGAGCGAACGAGCCGGCCCGCGCTGTCCGGCCGTACCGCCGACCGCAGTTCGGGCGGACCCACATACCGGTAGGCCCGTCTCGGGCCGTCGCTCACGCTCGCCCCGTCGCTCACGCTCGGTAGCGCTGGTGGACCAGGATCGCCAGGGTCACCAGCATCGCGCCCAGGAGCCAGCCGCCGAGGACGTCGGAGGGCCAGTGGACGCCCAGCCAGATGCGGGTCAGGCCCACGCCGACGACGGAGATCACGGTGAGGGAGAGGGCGGTGCGGCGCAGGGCGGGGCCGGCGCCGTAGTGGTGGAGGAGCCACAGGAGGAGGCCGCAGACCACCGTGGCCGTCAGGGCGTGGCCCGAGGGGTAGGCGGCGAAGTGGGCGGAGTCCACCGGGTCGGGCCAGACGGGGCGTTCACGGCCGACCGCCGCCTTGAGGACCTGCTGGACCAGTGTGCCCAGCGCACATGTGGCCGCCAGCCATACGGCGGTCCAGCGGGCGTTGTGGCGCCACACCAGCCAGATCACCGCCACGGCGCACAGGGCACGCATCGTCCAGGGGTCCCACACCCAGTCCGTGAGGATGCGGAAGGCGTGGGTCAGCCCTGGATCGTCGACGGCCCAGCGGTGCGTGGTGTCGGCGATGTCGCCGTCCACGGTCAGCAGCGGCCCCCACTCGGCCACGACCAGGACGAGCAGCAGCACCGAGCACAGGGCCAGGACACCGGTCGCGCGAGCGGCGGCCCGGTGCTCCGGAGGGCGGGGCGGGGAGTCGACGGACGGCGTGTGCATACTGCGATCCTCGCCGACCGGTGCGGCGTGAGGCGAATCCCGGGGCATGGAGATGCCGATCGCGGTGATTCACGCGGGCGCGGGGAGGGCGGCCGGGGCTAGCAGGAACCCCGCCCGCAGCGGCTGATGCAGGTCCGCCCGCCCCCGCCCGCAGCGGCTGACGTGGGTCCGCCGCAGCGGGCGATGCCGGTCCGCCCGCGTCCCTGGCGGCGTTCCACACGGACCCCGGCCACTCTCCGCTACCTCAGCGCTCCACAAGGACCCCCGCCGCCCTCCGTCACCCCAGCGCCCGCAACCCCGGCACGAACGCCAGCAGCACTGGAACCACCGGCACCAGTGCCGCCGTCGCGGTTAGGCGCAGGCGGCGGCCCGCGGTGAGCCGGTCCGGCGGGGTGAGCAACCGGTGCACCCGCTGCGGGACATGGCCGTGCGGGGTGGGGCAGGGGCCGAACACGCCCCGGTCCTCGTTGAGTTCGACCAGGGCGAGGGCGGTCGTCAGGCGGCCGAACCGGCGTGAGGCCATGTCGTCGGCCGCCAACTCGACCAGCCGGTGCATCTCGTCGCGGAACCCCGCGAAGACCGGCACCTGCGGGAACCCGCCCGCCAGCGCGGCCGAGCAGTGCAGCAGCCAGTCGTGCCGGGCCTGCGCGTGCCCCTCCTCGTGGGCGACCAGGGCGTCCAACTGCCTGCCCTTCAGGCGGCGGAGCGCGGCCGTGGTGACGACGAACCTCGGTTCCGGGCCCGGCAGCCACCACGCGTCGGGCCGCTCGCCCTCCAGGACCACCAGCCGGCTCCCGGTCTCCTCGCCGGGCAACACCGGCGCGCGGAGCAGGAGTTCGGCCCGGCGCAGCCGACGGCGCTTACGGGACCGTACGACCTCTCGGACCAGCATCGCGCCGGTCCACGCGCCACCGGCCGCGAGCGCCGTCGCCAGGGCGGCCGCCCAGGGACCGGCCGTGCCCAGCGTGTAGGCGTCCACCACGGAGCGCGGCGCGGGGGCGAACACATGGCCGCGCACCGCCTGCCAGGCCACCGCCGCGCTCAGGGTCATCGACAGCACGCAGCACATCAGCACCGCCGCCACCGCGCACTGCCACACCCACAGCGCGAGCACCGGTTCTCGGTCCGACCAGTCCGCCCGCGCCAGCAGCCTGGGGGCGACGACGGCGGTCAGGGCGCCGAGCAGCAACAGTGCCGCGGGGAGCATCATGGAGGCAGCCTATGAGCGCGACACCGCTCACGGGTACGGTCCGCGTGACCAAAGTGACGCAGGCAACGGTTTCGTGAGCCGTGAGCAGCCCCTCATCCATCTGCGGCCCGCCTCACAGCGTGAGCAGCATGGCCACCATCGCGATCCCCATCGAGAGCCGGCACGCGCGCGCGAGTTCGGGACGGTCGCTCCAGCCGACGGTCGCGCCACCGGCGGTCGCCGGTACGAGACGGACGCCGGTCAGCAGGACGTATCCCGTGAAGTAGAGGAGCAGGACGCCCGTCACGGCGGGCACTCCCGCACCGCCATGGTGGCCGGGGGAGACCGCCATCGCCACCGCCATGTAGACCATGGCAGAGGCCCCGACCAGGTGGTGCAGATGGTGGGAGCTGTCGCGTGCCGCCCACAGCGCGCGCACCGCGGCGGCGCCGAACACCACCGAGTACAGCGGCCAGGCCCAGGACGGCGGGGTGAACACGGCGGCCGGTACGGCCATCGCGGCCATCCCGAAGCCCATCAGCGCCTCGCCGCCCGCGGCCCGGCGCTGTTCCTCGACGCTGCTGCGCATCCGCAGCAGGCAGTACGCCCCGGTCGCCGCGCAGAGCGCCACCAGCAGCCAGCCGGGCGAAGACGGTCCGTGCACGCGCACCTCCCCCGCTCGACGGTCGGTCCGGCGAACGGTCAAGGGATGCCCCTGCCACGCGGCGCGCAATCGAGCGCAAGGGTGTACGCGGGGAGCGTGCGACGGAGCACGGCAGGTCAGGGCCACTGTCACCATATCGTTTACTGGTAAAACACCTGCTAAGGTGTTGGGTCATGAGCAGTGCGACCCCCGTCATCGACACCCCGCGCGTCCGTCGTCTCCCGCTGGCCGGCGTGCTGCGCCTCGGCAGGCCCTCCGACATCTGGTTCAAGCCCGCCCTGAGCGTGGTCGTCGCGGTCGCCCCGCCCAACCTGACCCTGCTCGCCCTCGGCCGCCTCGACCTGGCGATGTACACCATGGCCGGGTCGCTGTGCGCGCTGTACGCCCACAACCGGCCCTACGCCGCCCGGGCCCGCGCCCTGGCCCGGGTCGTGCTCGGCATGGTGGCGGGCCTCGCCGTCGGCCTGGTCGCCGCTTCGCTCACGGCCGACGCCGTGGTGCTGGTCACCGTCGGCGCGCTGGTGGCGGCCGTGCAGAAGACGCTGTGCGACGCGGCCCGGATCGGCCCGCCCGGCCATGTGGTGCTCACCTTCATCAGCTCCGCCGCCCTGTTCGCCCCGCAGACCCTCGGCCAGGTCCCAGGACATCTGGCCCTGGCCCTCGCGGCGGGCGCCTGGGCCTGGCTGGTCGGCATGGCGCCCGGACTGCTGCGTCCCCACGGGCCGGAACGCCGGGCCACCGCCCAGGCGCTCGACGCGACCGCCGCGTACGCCGAGAACCCGCACCCCAGGACCGGCGGCACCGCCCACTCCGCTGTCCTCGCCGCCTGGCAGGCCCTCCTCTCCGCGGGCACCCGCTCCGGGACCCGGCGCGCCCTCGAACGCCTCGTCGTCCGCGCCGAGGTCGCCCTCGCCGCCCCCGCCGACGCGGACCCACGCCGACTGCGCGCCTGGGCCCGTGACCTGCGCGGCACCGGGCCCGTCCCACAGGTGGCCCACGACGACGAACTCCTCGGCGTGGACCTCGAACTCGCCGTGTCCGCCCGCCCGTTGTGGCACACGCTCGCCCCGATCGCCGTACGCACCGCCCTGGGCTGCGCGCTCGCCGGCTACGCCTCCCTGGCGCTCGGCATCGGCCGCCCCTACTGGGCCCTGGTCACCGCGGCCTCCCTGTACCAGGCCAACGTCACGCTCACCTGGAGCCGGGGCGTCCAGCGGGTCGTGGGCAACCTCCTCGGTGTCCTCGTGTTCGCCGCCGTGGTCCCGCTGGCCCACCTCGGCCCGGCGGCCCTCGTGCTGTGCTGCCTGGCTCTCAACTTCGGTGCCGAGGCGCTCATCGGGCGCAACTACTGGCTCGGCAGCATCTGCGTGACCCCGATGGCACTGCTCATCACCGAGTTCGCCGGATATCAGGAGCCCGGGCGGCTGATCACCGAGCGGGTCGTCGACACCCTCGTCGGCGCGCTGGTCGGATTCGCCGCCGCCGTGGCCGTCACCAACCGGCGCGCGGGCGACCGGGTCGAGGACGCGCTGGCCGCCGTGGAGAGTGCCCGCGAGCGCACCGCCCGCCTCCTCGCGGAGCCGCGGCCGGAACCCGGCGCCCTGGACTCGGCCCGCCGCGCCCTCGCCGCCGCCCTTGCGGACCTGCGCGTCACCGTCGAGGCCGCGTCCGGCGAATGGTGGCAGCGGGCCCTGCCCGAGGAGAGGGTCGTGCACGCCGAGCAGGCCGGACACCGTACGCTCGCCGCGACGATCCGGCACCACAGAGCGGAGGGCTCAGGCCCATGACGGCACCGAACGGACGCCCGGCGGACCCGACGAGAACCGACACGGTCGCCGCGGTCGTCCGCCAGTGGCAGACCGTCCACCCGGGCCTCGACACCGGTCCCATGGAGATCATCGGGCGCGTCAACCGCTGTGCCGCCCTCCTCCAGCAGGCCGAGGACGCACCTCTGCGCCGGGCCGGGCTCAGCCGCCCCGAGTTCGACCTGCTCGGCGCCCTGCGCCGCACCGGGCACGAACTCACCCCCGGCGACCTGGCCCGCGAGACCTTCTCCTCGGGCGCCGCCGTCACCAAGCGCCTCAAGCTGCTGACCGAGCGAGGCCTGGTGGAGCGCCGGGTCGACACCCGGGACCGCCGGGTCGCCCACCTCCGGCTCACCGACGCGGGGCGCGACCTGGTCGACGGCATCCTGCCCGAGCAGCTGGCGTACGAGACGGCCGTCCTGTCCGTGCTGCCCCCGGAGGCGCAGGACGAGCTGGCCGCCCGGCTCGGTGAGCTGCTCGGGCGGCTGGAGGGCGGCCTGGGAGCGCTCCGGGCCTGACAGTCGGACCGCCCCGACCTGCGGTGACGGAAATCTCGCACCCCTCGGCCTGTTGACGCGGCGCGTATGCGCTTTCTACGTTCGTCCAGGTCGGTGCGGATCACCGACCGGCGTACGGAATGTCGAACGAAGGATGGACGCCGTGGCAGTCGAAGGCCCCGCCCCCGACCAGCTGATCATCGACCTCGGCACGGAGACCGGCCCCTTCCATGGCGGAGCCAGCGGCACGCTCTACGGCCTCTACGGCGACGGCGTGCCCAGCCGGGTGGTGGTCGAGGGCATGTATCCGCGCACGGTGACCACCAAGGCCCAGGACGGCACCCAGCACCCCGGCGGCGACGCCCTGGAGATCCTGCCGCCCTTCGTCGCGGCCGGCGGCAAGGACGTCTACGTCTATCTGACCGACTTCTACCGCGGCTTCCCCTACGAGTGGCCCGGCGCCACCGGCGAGGAGCGGCTCGCCGGACACCTGGACCTGATCCGCCGCCAGGTCGAACACGTCCTGACCCTGGGCGAGTTGAAGTCCCACGTCGTGTACGTGCCGTTCAACGAGCCCGAGGGCAACATGTTCGGCGAGGGGGAGTGGAGCTACGACCGGGTCTCCTGGCGGACCGAGCCCGACCACTACTTCGCCGCCTGGGAAGCCGCGTACAGCCTCATCAAGGACCTCGACCCGGACGCCCGCGTGGCCGGACCCAACACCTGCGTCCTGTACCCCGAGGTGCGGGACTTCCTGGAGTTCGCCAAGGCGCACGACGTGCTGCCCGACATCGTCACCTGGCACGAGCTGTCCTCGCCCGCCGAGGTCCGCACCAACATCGCCGAGTACCGCGAACTGGAAAGGGAGTTGGGCATCGGCCCGCTGCCGGTCAACATCAACGAGTACGCGCACAACTACCACGTCTCCGTGCCCGGCCAGATGATCCAGTGGATCGCCGCGATCGAGGAGTCGAAGGTCGACGCCGACCTGGCCTACTGGAACATCGCCGGCAACCTCAACGACTCGGCGGTGGAGGCGAACAAGGCCAACGGCCAGTGGTGGCTGTACAACGCCTACGGCCGGCTGACCGGGAACACCGTGCGGGTCGCCGCCCCGCACCCCAACGTGCAGTACACCCTTCAGGGCGTGGCCACGCTGGACCGGGAGAAGCGGCAGGCGCGGGCCCTGTTCGGCGGTGCGGTCGGTGCCGCGGACGTGGTCTTCGCGGGCGTGGACGCGGACGTGTTCGGCGACATGGTCCACATGCGGCTCGTCGAGATCCCCTGGACGGGTCAAGTCGGCTCCGGTGAACAGCCGTTGCGGCTGCGGGACGAGGAACTGCCAGTCTCCGAAGGGACGGTGACGATCCCCTTGACCGGCCTCGACGCGATGTCCGCCTACCAGGTGATCCTCTCGCCGGGCGGCAACGGCGCCGCCTCCCTGCCGCCCGCGGTGCGCTGGAGAGGCACCTACGAGGCCGAGGACGCCACCTACACCGGCGGCGGCTACTCGAAGAACGGGCCCGAGGGGTCCCCGACCGCCGTCGACCGGTTCGCCACCTCCGGCGGCTACCACGTGGGCGGGCTGCGCACCGGCTCCGACGGAGTCCTCGCCTTCGACGTCGAGGTCCCGCTGGACGGCACGTACGACGTCGTCGTCTTCGCGGGCTCCCACAACCTCGCCGACCTGGTGCGCGAACAGGGCCCCACCAACGTCTTCCTGCGCGTCGACGGCGAGAATCCGCGCGAACTGCGCCTGCCGCTCGGCTACAAGCCGGCGGTGTGGGGGCACACCGACACCCGCGTCCAGCTGACCGCGGGAGCGCACCGCATCACCCTCGCCGCCCAGGACCCCGACCTCGGGGTCACCAAGGGCGACGCCGTTGTCGACAAGCTGGACCTAGTGCTGCGCGGCGAGGACGAAACCTCGCTGTACGACGCCGAGTTCGCGGACCTCGGCGGCGGGGCCCGGGTCAGCCACGCCCACCGCGGCGCCTCGGGGCCCGGAGTCGCCGTGCTCCCGCGCGGCGGCACCGTCACCTTCTGGGCGCACGCGGCCGACGACGGCGAGGCGTCCGTGACCGTCGACCTCCTCGGCCCCGGTGAGGGCGTGCTCAGCGTGAACGGCGAGGACGTCGGACGCGTCGAGCGCGGCGCCGTACCGCTGTTCCTGGCCGGCGGCGTCAACAAGGTGACGGTCACCGGCACTTCGGACCGGCTCATGGTGGACCGCCTGCGGGTCGCGCCCTCACGCGGACTGCTGCCGACGGCCGTGTACGGCGCCGAGGACGGCGTGCTGACCGGGGCGGCGAAGGTGACCGCGTACCCGTACGCCGTGGGCGGCAAGGCAGTCGACGGCGTCGGCGCCGGACCCGCCAACGCGCTCACCCTGACCGTCACCGCGGAGCACGCCGGACGCCACGCGCTGACGATCCGCTACTCCAACGGCGAGCAGCCGCCCTCCACCCACTACAACCCGGACCCGGTCTGCCGCCACGTCGACATCTCCGTCAACGGCGCCGGGCCGCACCGTGCCCTGTTCCCGACCACCTTCCACTTCAACAACTTCTGGGACCTGTCCGTGCCCGTCACCCTGCGCCCGGGCCTCAACACCCTCACCTTCACCGCCGACGAACTCCCCGACTTCGCGGGCGACTCCAGGAACGAGCACGGTCAGCGCTCGGCCTACGCCCCCGTCATCGACCAGGTCACGGTGACCCCGCTGGCGCCGCCCGAGGCCACCGCCTAGACGGGAGCCTCCTGTGCGGCGACACCGGCGGCCTCGCGCATGACCTCGCGGACGCCGTCGGCGAGGCGCCGGGCGCCCGCTGCGGCGAGGGGCGTGCCGGGGTGCTCGATCCGCAAGTAGGTGCGGTCCCAGAGCCTGTTCACCCAGAGGTGCAGGCCCTGGACCCGGCCCTCGCCGAGGAGGAAGCCCGCGTCGCGTGCGGCCCACTCGCGCGAGCCGGGGGCGTGGCGGAAGTCGATGTACGACACCAGAGGCAGGGTCTGGCTCACGTCGAGCTGTAGTCCGGGCAGTCGAGGAAGCAGTTCCATCAGCCTCATCGGGGTGACCGCGCTCAGCTCCCGGGCCTGCCCGAACGCCTCCTGGGCGGTCGCGGCCAGCTCGGTGAACGGCCTTTCCCCGACCGGGAATCGCACCGGCACCGCGTTGACGAACCAGCCGTGCGCACGCTCCCAGCGCGGCTCGTCCCGGGTGTGCACCACGGTCAGCGCCCGGTAGGTCTCCTGGCCGCCGAGCCGGTGGTGGCACAGGGCCAGCGCGGCCAGCACCCCGGCGGAGAAACCGGCCCCCGCCGCCCTGCACCCGCGCGCGAACGCGTCCGCCTCGGCGGCCGTCAGCACCTCGACGTCGAAGGCGGCGCTCGGGTACATCCGGCCCGGTTCCGTGCCCAGGTCCACCGGGTCGGCGGGCCGGCCGCCGCTCAGGAAGTCCGCCCAGCGGGCGACCTCCGGCGAGGTGGCGTCGATGCGGGCGGCGCGTGCGCGGTCCAGGCGGCAGAAGTCGACGTAGGAGCCGGCCTCGGGCAGGTCCGCGGTGGTCCCGGCGAGTTCGGCGGCGTAGCAGGAGCGCAGCTCGTCGTAGAAGTACTGGAGCGACAGGCCGTCGGTGTGCGCGTGGTCGACGGCCAGGACGAGGGTGCTGCTCGTCGGCCGGAGCACCGCTGCGGCGAGCAGCGGGGGCCAGGCCGTCGGGTCGGTGGCCGGTACGACCCGGGCCCGCAGGTGGTCCCGGACGTCCTGTCCGGAGACCTCGGCGCCGAGACGCACCGGCTTGAACCGGACGGTCTCCGGGGCGAGCGCGTGTCTGCGGAAGCCGCCGTCGCGCGGGGCGAACCAGGTGAGCAGCGTGGGATGCCGTCGGACCCAGGCCGCCAGCGCCCCGGCCAGAGCGTTCACGTCCGGACGGCCCGGCAGGTCGAAGTGGACGCCCAGCCAAGGGGCTTGGGGATTCCCGGCGACGGTGTTGGCCAGCCGTCTGCGTAAGTGGTTCTCCTGAAGATGGCTGGGCGGCGCCGGATGCACGGGGGCCGAGGCCGCCGCCGCGAGGGTCGCGTCCGGTGCCCGGAACTCGACGAGTTCCCCCGGCAGGGGGGTGTATTCGGTCAGCGTGGTCATCCGCATGAGGTGATGTCCTGCCCTCTCTGTTCGCCCGGTCGAATTCCGAAAGGATTCCTTGGCGAGCAGCATGTGTATTCGTCGCGTACGCCGAAACACGCACGGCCGGAGTTGGCCGGTCTCACCCCGGGGCGACCGTGGTCGATCCCTGGAGTGAAGGCTGTGAGCTGCTGATTTCCCGCTAGCTGGTATTCGATTGTCCCGGTGTCCGGTATGCGTTTTGCGTCATCATTCAACCTCCACGAGGAGTTTCTTGAAGCTTTGCCCAACCGCTCTGTAGCTTGATCCACCAGGTTCTGCTGAAATTCCGGATTCACCTCATGGCGGAGATATGAAAGTCGAAAGTTTCGATGTGTGTGTCGTCGGCAGCGGCGCGAGCGGTGCCATCGCCGCACAGGAGATCGCGGCCCACGGGCTGCGCGTCCTCGTTCTGGAGGAGGGACGCACACTGGACCCCGGTGAATCCCTTCCGGCGATCGAGAGCGCGTGGGAGACCGCGCTCGTACCGACCCCCGGCGGCCCGCTGCGCCCGCTGGGACGGCCCTGGAGCGCGTCCGCGGTCGGCGGCGGGACAGCGCTGTACGCCGGGATCTCCTTCCGATTACGTGGCGTCGACATGGACGCCCGCGCCCATGTCGCCCCCGACGCGCTGGACCCCGCCTGGCCCATCGGCTACGAGGAACTGCGCCCCTACTACGACCGCATCGAGCGATGTATCGGGGTGTCCAGGGCACCCGGCACCGACCCCCTGGAACCTCCCGGCCCGCCGGCCGTCATGCCCGCGCATCCCTACAGCACCCAGGGCCGACTGCTCGCCGACTCCGGCCGCCGCATCGGACTGCGGCCCTTCCCGACCCCGCTCGCCATCAACTCCGTGCCCTACGCGGGCCGGCCGGCGTGCGTCCGGTGCGGCCCCTGCAACGAACACGTCTGCCCCACCGGGGCCCGCGCCAACGCCGCCACCCTGCTGACGGACGCCGCCGTACCGCCCGGCGCGCTCACCGTGGCCCACGGCGCGAAGGCCCTGCGGATCGTCCTGCGCGACCGGTACCGGGCCGCCTGCGTCGAATGGCTGGACCTGCGCACCCGCACCTTGCGCACGACCCGGGTCCGCTGTGTCGTCCTCGCCGCCAACGCCGTACAGTCCGCCGCCCTGCTGCTCCGCTCCGCCCAGCCCGGCGCCGAGAACGGCCTCGGGAACAGCACGGACATGGTGGGCCGCGGTCTCTCCTTCAAGATCAGCGGCTATGTGTCGGGGACGGTGGACGCGGGCGGATTCGCTACGGCGGTCCCGGCGCCGGAGCCGGCCGAGGGGGCGTCGGCAGCAGAGGCCGCCGAGGTGTCCCCGTGGCAGGGTGAAGGCGATGCGCCGACGCCCGGCCACCCCGACCGGTCGTCCTCGGATCACGCCGGCCCGCGACCCCACATCCCCGGCGGCCCCTTCTCCACCGTCGCCTTCAGCGACCACTACCTCGACCCCGACGCCCCCTCCGGCCTGGGCGGGCTCCTCTACGAGGCGAGCGACGAGGACCGGGCGCTCAGGGACGGACGGATCCGGCTGCGGGTCCACTTCCTCGCCGCCGACCAGCCGATGCGGGACAACGCGGTCCGGCTGGCCCGCGAGCGCGGCCCGCTGAACCTGCCCCGGCTCGTCATCGACTACGCCACGCATCCGCTGGACAAGCGCCGCCTCGGATATCTGTCCAGGCGGGCCTCGGAGCTGCTGGCGAAGGCCGGGGCCGACGACATCCGCTACGAGGACTCCAACTACCAGCTGGGCAGCAGACATCTGCACGGCGGCTGCCGGGCCGGGACCGACCCAGCCGAGTCCGTCGTGGACCCCTTCGGCCGGGTGCACGACCTCGACAACGTGTATGTCGTGGACGGCGGTTACTTCCCCTACTCCGGTGGCGTCAACCCGACGTTCACCATCCAGGCGAACGCCCTGCGCATCGCCCGGCGGATCGCCGTAGACCTCAGCGCGATGGCGCTGCTCCCGCTCGTCGACGAGCGGCCCGGCCCGCCGACCGCCTGCTGAACTCCCCGGCACCCGGTACCTGTTCACGCCCCGGACACCACTCGGCACCCCTCTCCAGTCCCCAGGAAAGGACCTTCCGCATGCCCGCGACCGCTCCCCGCAGCCCCGATCCGGACACCCGTCTCCATACCGAACTCCTGGACCGGGCCCGCCGCTTCACCGCCTCGGACACCTGGGACCTCGACCGCCGCTTCCCGCTGGTCCTCGACCGCGCGGACGGCGCCGAGGTGTGGGACGCGGCCGGACGCAGGTACGTCGACTTCACTTCGTGCAGCGGCGCCGCCCCGCTCGGCGCCGGCCACCGGCCCGTGACGGACCGCATGGTCGCCGAACTGGCGCGCGGCGGCGGCATCCTGCCCGGACCACTCTCCACCCTGCGCGTCGAACTCGCCGAACGCCTAGCCGCGCACTTCCCCGTCGCCGAACGCTCCGTCTTCCTGCGCACCGGCTCCTGCGCGACCACCGCGGCGGTCCGCCTCGCACGAGTGCACACCGGCGCCCGCACCGTCCTCACCAGCGGCTACCACGGCTGGCACGACTGGCACTTGCAGGACCGGGCGCCCATGGGACCGCCCGACCGCGACCCGCACAGCGTGGACTTCCGCTACGACCTCGACCTGCTCGACGAACTGGCCACCGCCCACGGCCCGATCGCCGCCGTCGTCGTCACCCCGGAGGTCAACTTCTTCCCCGAGGAGTACGCCCGCGCCCTGGAAGCCGCCGTCCGCCGCCACGGCGCCCTCCTGATCCTGGACGAGGTCATGACCGGCTTCCGGTACGCGACCGGCGGCTATCACACGGCCGCGGGAGTGACCCCCGACCTCATCACCCTCAGCAAGGGCCTTGCCAACGGCACCGCGCTGTCCGCGGTGTGCGGCCGGGCCGAGGTGATGAACGCCTGCGAGCACACCTACCTCGGCAACACCTACCAGCGCGAGGTCACCCCGTTCGCCGCCGCCCTGGCCACCCTGGACGCGCTCGCCGACGGCACCGCCCTGACCCGCATGCAGGAGGTCGGCACACGGCTCGTGCGCGGGCTCAACGCCGTGTTCGCCCGCCACTCCACGGCCGCCTGGGCCTTCGCCCACCCCACGATGTTCGACGTCCTCTTCGCCGACCAGGACCTCGGCCACGCCTTCTTCCAGCAGATGTGGGGCCGCGGCTTCCTGATGCAGTACGGCGGCCGGTTCATGCCGTCGGCGGCCACGACCGACGAGGACGTGGAGGCGGCGGTGGCCACGGCGGACGGCGCGCTGACGGCCGCGCTGGAGGAGACCGCCGTACGGGATCGGCGGGACGGTGACGTCCTGGCCGCGGCGACCCAGTTCGCCGAGGAGCGGTTCGTGGCCACGCCCGCCGCGGTCGAGAAGTGGTTCGGCGGCGTCGACCTCCACTGAACGTCCCCCTTCGATCCCCTCTGGAGAGTCATGCCCCTCACCTCTGACCCCGTCCTGCTCGGCGGGGAGAACCGTTCCGGCACCACCCTGCTCAGCGTCCTGCTGGACTCCCACCCCGACCTGGTCGTCGGCCCGGAGATCGACTTCCCCGAACCGCCCGACCTCGGCCCGCACATCCTTGAGGTGTGCACCCTCATGGACCGGGGGGACCCGAGGGTCTCCGGCACCAGCAAGGAGACCATCGACCCCGAGTGGTACGACGGCGTGCACTTCGTCGTGCAGTGCGAGCGCTCCGGAGTGGGCCGTGACGATCTGCGCGCCCTGGTGGGGGAGTTGACGGCCGTCCGCGGCACCGACCTGTCCGCCCTCGAAGACCGCTGCCGGCTCATCGACGCCATCGGCGAACTGCGGCGCGTGCACACCGGCGCCGCCCGCTGGGGCCTCAAGCTCCAGCGGAAGATCCAGGACGTCGGCACCTACGCCGGCATCTGGCCCCGCGCCCACTTCATCCACATCGTCCGCGACGGCCGGGACCTGGCCGCCTCTCACCTCAAGACCGTCCCCGACTGGGGCTACCGCAGCGTCGCCGAGGCCGCGCACGGCTGGCTGGAGGTCGTCACCCGGGCCCGCGGCACCGCCCCCGCGGACCGCTACCTCGAAGTCCGCTACGAGGATCTCGTCACCCGGCCCCGCGAGACCGCCGAGCGGATGCTGGACCATCTCGGCCTGGCCTGGGACGAGTCGGTGCTGCGCCACGCCGAGCAGGAACACGCCCTGTTCAACCGGCCCTGGGGACACCCCGCCGCCGAGGCCGCGGGCAAGCCCGTCCACACCGGCCGCAACGGACGCTACCTCCAGGACCTCACCCCCGGCGAGATCGCGGAGTTCGAGCGGATCGCGGGCCCCGAACTGGAGCGCCTGGGCTATCCGTTGTCGGCGGCGGGAGCGGGGAGCCCGGGGTGACGGCAGCCGCCGAGTCCGTCGTACGACAGCGGCTGCCCCGGGGATTCCAGCTCCTGCTGCTCGGGCAGACGGTGTCCCTCGTCGGTTCCGCGGTGACGCTGCTCGCGCTGCCCCTGACCGCGATCGACCTGCTCGGGGCGGGCCCGTTCGAGACCGGGGTGCTGCTGGCCTGCGGCCGGGCCCCCTATCTGGTGTGCGGGCCGGTCGCCGGGGTCCTCGTCGACCGGCTGTCGCAGCGGGCCCTGCTGATGGGCGCCAACCTGGTCATGGCGGCGGCGCTGGCCACCGTGCCGGTCGCCGCCCTGACCGGGCACCTGGCCCTGGCTCACCTGTACACGGCCGCGACCGTGGTGGGCACGGCGACCGTGCTGGCCGACGTGGCCTACCTCGCCTGTGTGCCGCGCGTGGTGCCGGCCGGTCAACTGGTGCGGGCCCAGAGCAGGTTGGAACTGGGCCAGTCCCTCGCGGTGGCATTCGGGCCGCCCCTCGCGGGCTGGCTGATCGGCGCCTTCTCCGCACCCACCGCACTGCTCGCGGACTCCGCGTCCTTCGTCGTGGCCACGGCCCTGCTGCCGTACGTGGCGATGCGCGACCCGGAGACCGACGACGGGGGCCAGAAGCAGCCCAACGGCCATGGCAGCGGGGGCCGTCGGGCCGGTGCGGGCATCCTCGCGGAGGCGGCGGAGGGCGCGCGGTTCGTCCTGGGTTCCGCGCGGCTGCGGGCCGTCACCCTCGCCACCGCCACCCTCGTGTTCTGCTACAACGCCTACTCCGCCGTGTTCCTCCTCTATCTGACCCAGCGACTGGGCCTCTCCGCGGGCGCGACCGGCGCGGCCGTGGGCATCGCCGCCGCGGGCGGTGTCGCGGGTGCCCTGGTCGCCCGGCCGCTCGCCCGACTCCTGGGCCTGGGACGGGTGTTGGCCGCCGCCCTGCTGCTGAGCGCGGCCGGTGCGGTGCTCACCCCGATGGTCGCGGTCACCGGCTGGGCGGCCCTGCTCGGCGTCGCGCTGTCCCACTTCCTGCTCTGGGCCGGCCAGCAGATCTACAACGTCCACCAGGTGCCGATCCGTTACGTCCTCACCCCGCCCGCCCTGCACGGCCGGGTCAACGCCAGTATCCGCACCGTGGTCTGGGGGCTCGCCCCGCTCGGCGCCCTCCTCGGCGGGGCCTGCGGCACGGCGTTCGGCACCCGCACCACGCTGCTGCTGAGCGGAGCCGTCATCGCCCTGGCCGCGGTGTGGATCGTGCGCTCACCGCTGTGGGCGGTCCGCACCCCGCAGCTGACGACCCGCTGAATCTCCCCCCGCTCCTCGAACAAGGCTGGTCTCACAGTGAAGTTCACCGACATCCCGTCCCTCGACATGGCACCGGGCCGGCTGACCGTCTGGCGCGTGACCACGTCCGGCACCGGCTGGGCGGCCGACCCCCGGCCCGCCTCGCACGTCCAGGAGGCCCACCTCACGTACGCGCTGGAGTCGGCCGGCGAGGGCCCGCTCGCCCCCTCCTGGCTCGGCATCGCCTTCGACCTGCCCGCCGGCCTGGACCGGGACGCCTTCGCCGCCGCGCTGCGCGGATGGACCGACCGCCACGAGAGCCTGCGCAGCCGCCTGCTCACCACGCCGGACGGGGAGTTGCGCCGCGAGACCCTTCCGCCGGGTGCCGTGGAGGCCGTCGCCTCCGAGTACGGGGACTTCGCGGACGGCGGGCAACTCGCCCGTCGTACCGAGGAGTTGTTCGACGTCGAGGCGGGGCCGCTGGGCTGGCCGGGATACGTGTGCGCCACCGTGTCCCGCCCCGACGCCACCACCGTCCTCCTCGCCGCCGACCACTCGCTGATGGACGGCTACTCCGTCTTCATGGTCGCGCACGAACTCCACACCCTCTACGAAGCGGCCCTGCGCGCACCGGAGCCGGAAGGACCGCCGCTGCCGCCCACGGCCAGCTATCTCGACTTCGCCGCCGAGGAGCGGGCCTTCGGGGACGCGCTCACCGCCGACGACGACGCGATCGTCACCTGGCGCGGGTTCCTGACCGGGACCGGCGGCCGGCTGCCGGAGTTCCCGGTCGTGGTCAACGACGTGAGCGGCACCCCCGGCGACCAGCCCGGCGGCTACGCCGTGCTTCTGGACGCCTCCGCCACCCAGGCCCTCACCAAGGTGTGCCGCGCCGCGCAGGGGGACGTCTTCGCGGGGATCCTCGCCTGTCTGGCCAGGGTCGGCCACGAGATCACCGGCGAGCGGGAGTTCCGCACGATGGCCCCCTTCCACACCCGCACCGACGCCTACCGCTCCGCCCTCGGCTGGTACGTGGGCATGGCCCCGATCGGGTTCGCGATGTCCGACCCCGATGACTTCGAGGACACGGTCCGCGCGGCGACGGCCGGTCTGGAAGGGGTGAAGGAACTCGCGCGGGTGCCCTTCTCCCGGGCCATGGAACTGCTCGGTGAGTCCCTGCGCGACCCGTTCATGATCTCGTACATGGACCTGCGCCTCACCCCCGGCGCCCGCGCCTGGAACGACCGGCGCACCGTCACCCTCCGCGGCCGGAGCGCCGACCCGGACGAGGTCTGCCTGTGGATCATGCGCACCCACGACGGCCTCTCCGTCAGCTACCGCCACCCGGCCACGGGCCCGGCCGGCATCGCCGTACCCCACTACGTGGACCGCGTACGGGAACTCCTGGCGGCCGTCGCCGCGACGGGCAGGTGGCCCGACGCCGACGACAGCACGGCCGGGGGAGAGGGGGACGAGGAGCGGGTCGTGCGTGCCCTTTAGGGCCTGGGCCGGTCGGATGCCGGGGCCTTCTGGGGCCGGAGCCGGTCGGATGCCGGGGCCCTCCGGTGCCGGTGCCGGGGCCGGTCAGATGCCGGGCCGGTAGCGGATCGGGTGGTCCGCCGGTACCTCCACCAGCACGATCGGCGTACCGTCCGGGTCCGCCACCCACATCTCGACCAGCCCCCACGGCTCCTGGACCGGCGGCCGTACGATCTCGACGCCCTTGGCCAGCAGCTCCTCGTGGGCCGCGGTGACGTCCGCGACCTGGAGCCACAGGCGTACGTCGGCGGGGCGCGGGGTGTCCGAGCGGCCGGACAGCTCCAGGAATCCGCCGCCGAGGAAGTAGACGGTGCCCCGGTCCGGTCCGGTGCCGAACTCGCGGTAGACGGCGAGGCCCAGCTGTTCGCCGTAGAAGACTCGGGAGCGTTCCGGATCGCCGGGCCGCAGCAGGACGCGGCCGCTCAGTACGTGCACCATGCGGGCGAGCCTATCGGGGGCGTTACGCTCGTCCGTGCCCGTTCCGTGATCGAGAAGTGGAGACGCGCCCCATGGAGACCACCGCCGGACTCACCTTCCGTGATGCCACCGACGCCGATGTGGACGCGCTCGTCGCGCTGATCGAGTCGGCGTACCGCGGGGACGACAGCCGAGCCGGGTGGACCACCGAGGCGGACATCCTGGAGGGGCAGCGGACCGACCCGGAGGGTGTGCTCGCGGTCATCAAGGCGCCCGACAGCCGGCTGCTGACGGTGGAGCGCGAGGGGCGGGTCGTCGCCTGCTGCCAGCTCGAACACCGGGGCACGCACGCCTACTTCGGGATGTTCGCGGTCAGCCCCACGCTCCAGGGCGGCGGCCTCGGCAAGGTGATCATCGCCGAGGCGGAGCGGCTCGCGGTCGAGACCTGGGGCGTCGACGAGATGCACATGACCGTGATCTCCGTACGCGACGACCTCATCGCCTGGTACGAGCGGCGTGGCTACCGCCGTACGGGAAAGATGATCCCCTTCCCGTACGGCGACGAGCGCGCCGGAGTTCCGCTCCGCGCCGACCTGCGGTTCGAGCTGCTGGTCAAGCCGCTGGTGTGACGTTCCTGCCCCGGATCAGGCGGTGAAGCGGCCGGTGCGCTTGATCTCCGGGTAGTCGGTCGTGGCGCCGTCCAGCTCCAGGGCGCGGACCAGCCGCAGCTGGTCCTGGGTGTTGACGACCCAGCCGATGATCCGCAGATCCGCCTTGCGGGCCGCCTCCACCACCTCCAGGGTGACGCGGCGGATGTTGAGGCAGACGGTCCCGGCACCGGCCGCCACGGCGCGGTCCACGATGTCGGGGCCGAACCGGCTGCCGATCAGCGCGGTCCGCACCCCGGGCACCAGCCGGGCGATCTCGGCGACGGCCTCGTCGTGGAACGAGGACACCTCGACGCGCGCGGCCAGATCCCGCCGGTGCATGACCTCGGCCAGCGCCCGGGCCGCGGCGACGTCCTTGATCTCGGCCTGGAGCGGCGACCGTACGGCGTCCAGGACCTCCTCGAACTCCGGCACCCGCTCACCGCGGCCCGCGTCCAGGGCGCGCAGCTCGGCGAGGGTCTTCTCGGCGATCGGTCCGGTGCCGTCGGTCGTGCGGTCCACGTCGGTGTCGTGCATGACGACGAGGGCGCCGTCCTTGCTCAGATGCAGATCGAGTTCGATGACGTCGAGGCCGGCCTGCTGGGCGGCGGTGAAGGAACGAAGGGTGTTCTCGGGTTCGACACCCATGATCCCGCGGTGACCGATGGTAAGGAAGTTCAAGGTTCAACTCGCTTCCGTCGACGGCGGCTCGGTGCAGAGCCGCAGCCTAACGGCTACACCGTGTGATGGACCCTTGCGTACACGAGGGATCGCGGTGACGCGCGGGGCCGGAGTCCTCATCTACCCGGAATCGCGGTGTTCATGGCACGCGGCAGGAAAAAGTTCGGTGACCATTGGGTGCGGCAGGATAACTTCCCGTGTCCGCTCTTGCTGGGAGGAAGCTCGTATGTATACGGTCTTCATACGCGAGGTTCTCCCGTGGAGGATGGGACATGACGGAAATTCTTGTGCAGGCGACTTCGGGGGACCAGGTTCCTCCCGTGACCAGGGTGGTGGAGCACCCGGCATGGCCTGTGCTCAAGGATGCCGTGGAGCGGATCCGGCCATGGCAGTCCAAGGACGGGTCGATCGACTTCGGCGCCGAGGGCGCCCCTGAGCGCGCGGACGCCGAGGCGGTCGTACGGCGGGTCGTCGACACCGTCGAGGAGCTCTCCCCGCTGCTGCCGCACGACGCCGACTACCACGTGGCCCTCGTGAAGGACCTGCGGCGCTGGGCCGAGGGCGGCTTCGAGGTGCCGGACTTCCTCGACTCCCTGCTGGCCTTCCAGCCCGCGGCCAACCGCGCGGACGGCCTCCAGCACCTGGTCGTCTTCCCGATGTACACGCAGAACGGCAACCCCGACCGCAATCTCGAGGCGGTCGTGCTGCGCATGGTGTGGCCGGACTGGCTGGCCGAGCTGGAGCGCACCCGCTACGACAACCCGCTGTTCTGCGGCATCAAGTTCGAGGACTTCACGGCCGGTTACGACACCAACTCCGCCGTGCTCTTCCCGGAGACCATCGCGGTGCGCGAGGCGCCGGAACGCTTCTCCTGGGGCGGCATCTTCTGCGACCGCGAGGCAGCCCGCTTCCGCCGGGTCACCGAGGCCGCCGTGGGCATCCTGGGCGTCGAGCTGCCCGAGGACGTCGCCGCGATGGTCCACGACCAGACGCGCTGCGAGGAGGCCTTCGTCCTGTGGGACATGGTCCACGACCGCACCCACAGCCACGGCGACCTGCCCTTCGACCCGTTCATGATCAAGCAGCGCCAGCCGTTCTGGATGTACGGCCTCGAAGAGCTGCGCTGCGACCTCACCGCCTTCAAGGAGGCCGTGAAGCTGGCGGACGACGGTGTCCCGCAGGCCCGTGACGTGCAGTACGCGGTCCTCTTCGACCGCATGTTCCGCTTCCCGGTCACCGGCGAGCGGGTGCGCAACTACGACGGCCTCGGCGGCCAGCTCCTCTTCGCCTACCTGCACAAGCACGACGTGGTGCGCTGGACCGACAACAAGCTGTTCATCGACTGGCAGCGCGCCCCGCAGGTCACCAACCAGCTGTGCGCCGACATCGAGCAGCTCTACCGGGACGGCATCGACCGCCCCAAGCTCGTGCACTGGTTCGCCGGGTACGAGCTCGTCGCCACCTACCTCGCGCCGCACCCCGGCTCCAAGTGGGCCAAGGGCCCCGACGCCCTCGACCTGTCCCAGCCGCCCCGGAAACTCGTCGATGACGTGCTTCCGGACGAGTTTCCGCTGAGCATGTTCTATGAAGCCCTCTCCAAGAAGCTGCGCAATGTGATCGCCTCGACCCGTGGCATCACGGCGCGGAGCGCCGAGCGGGCCGCCGCGTGAGCGAGCGCGGCACCGGGAACACTGCACAGGCCGCGCGAGCGGCTGCACAGGCCGCTCCGGCGGCAGCACAGGAGGCGAAGAACATGGTGGGGAACGGAGCTCTCAGCGGTGCGGTGATCGCGGTGGCCGGCGCGGGCGGACCCGCCGGACGCGCGACACTCGTGCGGCTAGCCGAGGCCGGGGCGACCGTCGTCGCCGCGGACAACGACCCCGAGCGGCTCGCGGAGGCGGTCGGCGCGGCCCGGGACGCGGGCGGCGGCGCCACCGTCATCGGGGAGCCCGTCGACCTGCTCGACCTGGACTCCACCCGGGACTGGGCGGCCGGCATCGAGAAGGAGTTCGGCCGGGTCGACGGCGTGGTCCACCTCGTCGGAGGCTGGCGCGGCAGCGAGACCTTCATCAAGACCAGCCTCGACGACTGGGACTTCCTTGAGCTGCTGCTCATCCGCACCGTGCAGCACACCTCCCTGGCCTTCTCCGAGGCGCTCCAGCGCAGCGACCGCGGCCGGTACGTCCTGATCAGCGCGGCGGGCGCGAGCAACCCCACCGCGGGCAACGCCGCCTACGCCGCCGCCAAGGCCGCCGCCGAGGCCTGGACCCTCGCCATGGCAGACTTCTTCCACAAGGCCGGGGCCGGCGCGGACCTCAGCTCCGCCGCCACGATCCTGGTGGTCAAGGCCCTGGTGCACGACGCCATGCGCGCCGAGCGGCCCAACGCCAAGTTCGCGGGCTTCACGGATGTCAGGGATCTGGCCGGAGCCATCGCCGAGGTCTGGGACAAGCCCGCCGGAGAAGTGAACGGAAACCGTCTGTGGCTGACCGAGAAGCCGTGAACCCCCCGAAGACCGACGCTCGTCGCCATCACGACCCGCAGGTCCGCGGCTTCGCCAGCGACAACTACGCCGGGGCCCACCCGGAGGTGCTCGCCGCCCTGGCCGTGGCCAACGGCGGGCACCAGGTCGCGTACGGCGAGGACGACTACACCGAGCACCTCCAGGGGATCGTCCGCAGCCACTTCGGTGCCACGGCGGAGGCGTTCCCGGTCTTCAACGGCACCGGCGCCAACGTCGTCGCGCTCCAGGCGGTCACCGACCGCTGGGGCGCGGTGATCTGCGCCGAGAGCGCGCACATCAACGTCGACGAGGGCGGCGCCCCGGAGCGGATGGGCGGCCTGAAGCTGCTCACCGTGCCGACCCCGGACGGCAAGCTCACCCCGGAGCTGATCGACCGGCAGGCGTACGGCTGGGACGACGAGCACCGTGCGATGCCGCAGGTCGTCTCGATCACCCAGAGCACCGAACTGGGCACCCTGTACACGCCGGACGAGATCCGCGCGATCTGCGAGCACGCCCACGGGCACGGCATGAAGGTCCACCTGGACGGCTCCCGGATAGCCAATGCGGCCGCCTCGCTGGACGTCCCGATGCGGACGTTCACCAACGCGGTCGGCGTCGACATCCTCTCCCTGGGCGGGACGAAGAACGGCGCGCTGTTCGGCGAGGCGGTCGTGGTGATCAACCAGGACGCGGTCTCCCACATGAAGCACCTGCGTAAGCTGTCCATGCAGCTCGCCTCCAAGATGCGCTTCGTGTCGGTGCAGTTGGAGGCCCTGCTCGCCAAGGACCTGTGGCTGCGCAACGCCCGCCACGCCAACGAGATGGCGCAGCGCCTGGCCGAGGGCGTCCGTGCCGTTCACGGCGTGGAGATCCTCTACCCGGTCCAGGCCAACGGTGTCTTCGCCCGCCTCCCGCACGACGTGAGCGAGCGGCTCCAGAAACGGTTCCGCTTCTACTTCTGGGACGAGGCCGCCGGTGACGTCCGCTGGATGTGCGGCTTCGACACGACCGAGGACGACGTGGACGCGTTCCTGGCGGCGCTCAAGGAGGAGATGGCCCGCTGACGTCTGCATAGATATGCGATCACCTGAAAAGTCATTGACTCTCGGGTGATCGCTTTTCTATGCTCTGCGGGTATGGAGCTGATCCAGAACACCCCTGACCTCTCTGCCTATCTGGCCGCTGACGAGGTCATCGACCATCATCATCCCGTTGTCCTGGAGGCTGCCGCACGGCTCGCCAGGGAGGCGGAGGACTCGTATGCCTATGCACGGCTGGCGTTCGAGTTCGTGCGCGACATGATCCCGCACTCCCAGGACTCCGGTGACCCGCGCGTCACCTGGCGGGCCTCCGACGTCCTGGAGCAGGGCACCGGCATCTGCTACGCCAAGGCCCACGCGCTGGCCGCCCTGCTGCGCGCCGAGGACATCCCGACCGCGCTCTGCTACCAGAAGCTCGACGTGGTCCACGGCCTGGTCGCCGTACGGTTCAACGGCGCCTGGCACCGCCAGGACCCGCGGGGCAACAAGCCCGGAGTGCACGCGCGGTTCTCCCTTGACGGGGAGCAACTCGCCTTCGTGCCCGACCCGGAGTCCAACGAGGTGGACTATCCGGACCTGTACGCTGAACCGCATCCGGCCGTCCTTGAGGCGCTGAAAGCCGCGCCCGACCGGCCGTACCTCTGGAAGACGCTCCCCACCGCACTCTGAGGCGCCCGATGACCTTCTCCCTGACCGTGTCCGACGAGGTGCGCGCCCTCGCGCCCGGCTTCACGCCCGTCGTCATCGAGGCCCACGGACTCGTCAACGGGCCCAGCAGCGAGGCCAGTTCAGCGCTCCTCGACGACGCGGCCCGCCGTCTCGCCGTACGGCTGGACGGACGCGCCCCGCACCAGGACCCGCACATGACGGCCTGGCGGGAGGTCTACACGGCGTTCGGCGCGAAGCCGTCACGCACCCGCAATTCGGCGGAGGCGCTGGCCAAGAGGGCGCTGTCGGATGGGGGGCTGCCCCGCATCAACCTCCTGGTCGACCTCTACAACGCCGTCAGCGTCGCGTACCTGATGCCCGTCGGGGGCGAGGACCTCGACCGCGTCCGCGGCGGCATGCGCCTCGAACGGGCCACCGGTGACGAGGAGTTCGTGACGGTGGCCGCGGGGGAGGAGGCTGTCGAGCACCCCGACGCGGGCGAGGTGATCTGCCGCGACGACGAGGGCGTGACCTGCCGCCGCTGGAACTGGCGCCAGGGCCCCCGGACAAGGCTCACGGAGGAGACCGTCTCGGGAGTCTTCCTGTTGGAGAACCTGGCCCCGATGCCGGCGGCCGACGCCGAGCGCGCGGCCACCGAACTCACCGAGCTGCTGGAGAAGTTCAGCCCAGGAGTACGGATCGAGCGGGCCCGGGTGATCGGCTAGGGGGTGTTGTCTGGATCAGGCCGGCTGTGAGAGACAGCGCAGATCGGGCAGGCCGAGCGGGGTCTGGTGCGTGCGGCTGCGAGGCGGAGGAGCCGTGTTGATCAGCCGCTGCCGCGGCGGGCGGCGCGATGGGGGCCCCTCCCGCGCGAGGTTGCTTCGAGCGTGGGGGAGTCGGCGACCGACGACAACGCGGCTGGGTCCCCCCGGCGCCCTTGAGGCTGTGGGGGAGTGCGTGCCAGGGCCCGCGACGCCGAACTTTGATCCGAACGACACCCCTAGCGGGCCTCGGCCTCGCGTACCGCTTCCGGGGTCGGTGCGGTGCCTCCGAGGTGCGCCGGCATCCACCAGGTGTCGTCCGGACCCTTCGGCCGTACCGGATACGCCCGCTGAGCCGCTTCCAGCAGCTCGTTGACCCGCTCCCGGACCTGCCGGGTGATGGCCCCGGCGTACTTGTCGCGGGACGCCTCAATGGCCTCGCCGACCCGGATGGTGATCGGGGTGTGGCTGCGCTTGAAGTTGCGCGGGTGGCCCTTGGTCCACAGCCGCTGCGTGCCCCACACGGCCATCGGGATCAGCGGAACGCCCGCCTCCTGCGCCATGCGCGCCGCACCCGACTTGAAGCTCTTCAGCGTGAACGACTGCGAGATCGTCGCCTCCGGGAACACCCCGACGATCTCGCCCGAGCGCAGCGACTCCAGGGCGTGCGCGTAGGCCGCCTCGCCCTGCTTGCGGTCGACCGGGATGTGCTTCATCCCGCGCATCAGCGGACCGGAGACCTTGTGCCGGAAGACGGACTCCTTCGCCATGAAACGCACGAGACGTTTCTGCGGGAGCGCCGCCAGGCCGTTGAAGACGAAGTCCAGGTAGCTGATGTGGTTGCTCACCAGCACGGCGCCGCCCGAGCGCGGGATGTTCTCCGAACCCTTGCAGTCGATCTTGAGGTCCCAGGCCTTGAACAGCGCCTGGGCGAATCCGACGACGGGACGGTAGACAAGCTCTGCCATGGGCGGGGTGAGCCCTTCCTGCTCTGCCGGGGAGGGGAGTTCCCGGCATTAAGTTACGCAGCCGTAGGTTTACGGCATCTCGCAGATCGTGCCCGAAGAACGGGCGGGGAGCCAGCCCTGGTGCCCGACGCAAGCGAGATTCTCGTCACGTCCACCCTGTGATCCACCTTGGGCTTTTAAGCCGCCTTTACTCCGCGCGTACCGTCACCCGGCGCACGAGCAGGTACATCTCGCATCCCAGGCAGTACCCGAACGTGGCGTTGAGGAAGGCGGCCGCGAGCGCCGCCCCGGTGGCGGCGAGACCCAGCCACTCCGGTCCGATCCCGTATCCGACGAGCCCGAGGCTCGCGAAGGCGAGCCCCACGGCCTGCGCGAACCGCGGCGGCTCCGGCGCCTCGAACCGGGTCGGCGGTCCGATCCGCGGCCGTACGGCCTTCCTGAACAGCCAGCCGTACGGCGACCGGCCCACCCCGCCCGCCGCGCCGAGCGCGAACGCCAGCGTCTGCCAGGCCAGCAGCCAGGCGCTGCCCGAGATCAGAACGGCCGCCAGCACGACGGCTGTCACGGCGGCCCCGAAGCGGGGCCCCCTCACGTCAATGTCCATGAACCGAGCATTCCGCATGGGAAAAGATTCCGGGAGCCGGGAATCTTTGCAGTCTCGTGAACGCTTGTGCAGGTCATGACCGGTCTTGTGGTGTGCGTGGCGGTGCTCGCGCTGGCGAGCGCCTACGGAGTGGTGCACCAGCGGCGCGACGGGAGGGTGCGGGTGCGCGGGCGTGACGACGGAAAGCGGCTCGGCGCGGCCGAGTTGGGCGAGGAGTTGGGGGAGCGGGCCACGCTCGTGCAGTTCTCCAGCGCGTTCTGCTCCCCCTGCCGGGCGACCCGGCGCGTGCTCGACGAGGTCGCCGGCATGGTTCCGGGCGTGACCCACATCGAGATCGACGCCGAGAAGAACCTCGACCTGGTCCGCGCGCTCGACATCCTCAAGACGCCGACCGTGCTGGTCCTCGACGCCGACGGCCGGGTCGTACGGCGGGCCGCGGGGCAGCCCCGGAAGGCGGACGTCATCGCGGCCCTGGGGGAGGCGGTTTGACACCGGGTGCGCCCACGGTGAGGCATCTCCCATATGCCGGAACGTACTTGACTGTGCACCGCACCTATCGTCAGCCTGACCGTATGCCTACGGAACTCCTTCTGTTCGGGCGGGTCCACGTCGACCTGGCCCGTACCGCGAGCGCGCGCTGTCCGAGCTGTTGAGCAGCCACGGTTCAGCACGCCACCTCTCGCAGAAGGACTTCCGCATGACGGCCACGCCCGACCTCGGCACTCCCCGGCTCGCCTCTCCCGACCTGCTGCGCTCCGTGTTCCGGCGCCATGCCGCCGGTGTCGCCGTGATCACCGCCGCCGGTGACACCGGACCGGTCGGCTTCACCGCCACCTCCCTCGCCTCGGTCTCCGCCGAGCCCCCGATGCTCTCCTTCGGGATCGGCACGGGCGCCTCCAGCTGGCCCGCGATCTCCCGGGCCGACCATGTCGGCGTGCACATACTCGGCGAGCACCAGGAGGAGCTGGCCGCCACCTTCGCCCGCAGCGGCGCCGACCGCTTCGGTGCCCCCACCGCGTGGCGCGAGGGCCCCGAAGGCGTACCCGTCCTCGACGACGTCCTCGCCTGGCTGGTGTGCCGGGTGCACGCGCGCGTGCCTGCGGGGGACCACCGGATCGTGCTGGCCGAGGTGCGGCTCGGCGATCCCGCGGGCCCCGGCCGGCCGCTCCTCTACCACCAGGGCCGGTTCAACGGCCTGCGCGACTGATCGGATCGTCGGCTCTTCCGGTGGTGTGCGCGCACGTCGAGTTC
Source organism: Streptomyces sp. SID13726 (assembly GCF_010548375.1). Taxonomy (GTDB): domain Bacteria; phylum Actinomycetota; class Actinomycetes; order Streptomycetales; family Streptomycetaceae; genus Streptomyces. The sequence goes on along the minus strand of NZ_JAAGLY010000006.1, from coordinate 5,588 downwards.
CGATTACGCTGCGTTGCGAAGGTCACAGTTCAAAGCGCTTGCTTAGCGGGCACGAACTGTATGTACTGGCGAGTAATATTGCGGTCGGAGCGCAGCCCGCCCCGACCGGGATCGGCCGCTTGGGGCGCCTATGCTGCCTGCAAGAGGCAGCCGAAGAAATGACGATGCAGTAGGAGAGCCGGCGTGAGCTTGAGGATCGTTGTCACTGTGAAGTACGTGCCCGACGCCACTGGCGACCGGCACTTCGCCGATGACCTGACCGTCGACCGGGACGACGTGGACGGTCTGCTCTCCGAGCTCGACGAGTACGCGGTCGAGCAGGCGCTGCAGATCTCCGAGAACTCCGACGACGATGTCGAGGTCACCGTCCTGACCGTCGGCCCCGAGGACGCCAAGGACGCGCTGCGCAAGGCCCTGTCGATGGGCGCCGACAAGGCGATCCACGTCGAGGACGACGACCTGCACGGCACCGACGCCCTCGGCACCTCCCTGGTGCTGGCCAAGGCCGTCGAGAAGGCCGGCTACGACCTGGTGATCTCCGGCATGGCCTCCACCGACGGCACCATGGGCGTCGTCCCCGCGCTGCTGGCCGAGCGTCTGGGCGTCCCGCAGGTCACGCTGCTGTCCGAGGTCTCCGTCGAGGACGGCACCGTGAAGGGCCGCCGCGACGGCGACGCCGCTTCCGAGCAGCTGGAGGCCTCGCTTCCGGCCGTCGTCTCTGTCACCGACCAGTCGGGCGAGGCGCGTTACCCGTCCTTCAAGGGCATCATGGCGGCGAAGAAGAAGCCGGTTCAGTCCTGGGACCTGTCCGACCTGGACCTGGAGGCCGAGCAGGTCGGCCTGGAGGGCTCCTGGACCAAGGTCGACTCCGCCGCGGAGCGTCCCGCCCGTACCGCGGGCACGATCGTCAAGGACGAGGGCGAGGGCGGCAAGCAGCTCGCCGAGTACCTCGCGAGCCAGAAGTTCATCTAAGGGTCCTGGCCCGCTGAGGCTCAACCCCCCTTCCGCCCCTCAGACTTCGCAATCCGCAGGAGAGCATTCCCATGGCTGAAGTTCTCGTCTACGTCGATCACGTGGACGGTGCCGTCCGCAAGCCCACCCTGGAGCTGCTGACCCTGGCCCGCCGCGTCGGCGAGCCCGTCGCCCTCGCGCTGGGAGGCGGCGCCGCCGACACCGCCGCCGCGCTCGCCGAGCACGGCGCGGTCAAGGTCCTCACCCACGACGCCTCCGAGTACGCCGACTACCTGGTCGTACCGAAGGTCGACGCCCTCCAGGCCGCCGTCGAGGCCGCCTCCCCGGCCGCCGTCCTGGTCCCCTCCTCCGCCGAGGGCAAGGAGATCGCCGCCCGCCTCGCGCTGCGCATCGGCTCCGGCATCATCACCGACGCCGTCGACATCGAGGCCGGCGCCGAGGGCCCGGTGGCCACCCAGTCGGTGTTCGCCGCCTCCTTCACCACCAAGTCCCGTGTCTCCAAGGGCGTTCCGGTCATCACCGTGAAGCCCAACTCGGCCGCCGTCGAGGCCGCCCCGGCCGCGGGCGCGGTCGAGGCCCTGTCGGTGTCGTTCTCCGCGCAGGCCACCGGCACCAAGGTGACCGGCCGCACCCCGCGTGAGTCGACCGGGCGTCCGGAGCTGACCGAGGCCGCGATCGTGGTCTCCGGCGGCCGCGGTGTCAACGGCGCGGAGAACTTCGCGATCATCGAGGCGCTCGCCGACTCGCTCGGTGCCGCCGTCGGCGCCTCGCGTGCCGCGGTGGACGCGGGCTGGTACCCGCACACCAACCAGGTCGGCCAGACCGGCAAGTCCGTCTCGCCGCAGCTGTACATCGCCTCCGGTATCTCCGGCGCGATCCAGCACCGCGCGGGCATGCAGACCTCGAAGACGATCGTGGCGATCAACAAGGACGCCGAGGCCCCGATCTTCGACCTCGTCGACTACGGCGTCGTCGGCGACCTCTTCGACGTCGTCCCCGCCCTCACCGAGGAGATCAACACCCGCAAGGGCTGATCCCCTGAGCCACGAGGCCCCCGCGACCCCGCACCACGGTCGCGGGGGCCTCGCTCATCCCAGGGTCAGCGTGGCCTGCACCGGCAGGTGGTCGCTCGGGAACTGCCCGTTCACCGCGAAGGTGTCGATCGACGCCCGGTGGACGGTGATCCCGGGCGTGGCGAGGATCCAGTCGATGCGGTCCCCGTCCGGGGTGAGCGGTTCGTAGCCGTGGAACGTGCCGTACAGCCTGCTGCGCTCGGCGGCCGTGTCCCAGGTGTCGACGAGTCCCGTGGCCAGCAGGATGTCGTAGGCCTGGTTCTTGTGGGCGTCCGCGTTGAAGTCGCCGGCTACGATGACGGGCAGGTCGGGGTCGAAGCCGGCGATCAGCCCGGTGAGGTACTCGGCGGCCCGCTCGCGCGCGTACTGGCTCACATGGTCGAAGTGGGTGTTGAGGACGTAGAACTCCCGGCCGGCCACGGCCCGGTCGCGGAAGCGGATCCAGGTGACGATCCGGGGGAGCGCGGCGCCCCAGGTGTTGGAGCCGATCACCCTGGGCGTGTCGGAGAGCCACAGGGTGTCGTGCTCGACGGGGGCCAGGCGCCGGGTGTCGTAGAAGACCGCCGTGGACTCGTCGTGGCTGCCGCCCTCGCGGCCGGTGCCGATCCAGTCGTAGTGCGGTCCGAGGTCGGCGTGGATGTCGCGCAGTTGCTGGTAGAGGCCTTCCTGGGTGCCCATCAGGGTGGGGGCCTGCTGCCGCAGCAGCCGGCGCATCACCGGGCGGCGGACGGCCCAGCTGTTGGGTTCGGTGGTGCTCGCGAAGCGCAGGTTGAACGTCATGACATCGAGTCGGCGGTCGGACGGCTTGGCGGCGGAGGCCGGCAGCGTGCCCATGAGTGGCACGGTGATCGCGGCGGCCACCGCGGTTCTGAGTCCCATACGGCGCGTCATTCTGTTGGTGTCCGTCATGTGTTCCCTCCCGACGAGCCAGGATGATTGTCAGAGCCCGAGTGCGGTAGACGGCGTAGGGGTTCTCGACATCCCGGATGAACGGGGCGGCTCACGCTGTGGACGGGGTGTTGACCGTCGGGAAGCTTCGCAGATAACTTCGCTCTACGGATTGTTGATTCCGCAGAGCGGAAAACAGGAGGATGCGGGATGGGGCAGCAGGAGCAGGTGGCGACGAGCCTCGCGGGTGCCGTCAGCGAGGAGATCAGCGCCTCCCTCGCACCGGTCGACGCCGAACTGGAGCGCCGCTACCCCGGAGACCCCGGCACCCGCCAGCCCGTGCACACCGTCTACGTCCCCGGTGACGTCTTCGCCGCCGACACCGTCCGCTCCTGGGGCGACCGGGCCCTCACTGCCCTCGACGAGCACGCCCCGGACGCCGCCTCCTTCGCCGCGGTCCTCGGCCTGTCCGACGAACTCGCCGAGCCCGTGCACACGCGCGTGCGCGCCAAACTGGAGCAGGAGCCGATCGAGGACCTGCGCGTCGACTTCGAGGACGGCTACGGCCCGCGCCCGGACGCCGAGGAGGACGAGGCGGCGGCCCGCGCGGCCCGGCTCATCGCCGAGGCGTACGAGAACGGCACCGCGGCGCCGTACATGGGCATCCGCATGAAGTGCATGGAGGCGGCCGTACGCGACCGGGGCATCCGTACCCTCGACGTCTTCCTCACCGGCCTGATGGCGGCCGGCGGCCTGCCCGAGGGGCTGGTGCTGACCCTGCCGAAGGTGACGTACGCCGAGCAGGTCAGCGCGTTCGTACGGCTCCTGGAGGCCTTCGAGAAGGCGCACGGCCTCGACGCCGGCCGCCTCGGCTTCGAGATCCAGATCGAGACCAGCCAGTCCATCCTCGCCACCGACGGCACCGCCACCGTCGCCCGCATGATCCAGGCCGCCGAGGGCCGCGCCACCGGGCTGCACTACGGCACCTTCGACTACAGCGCCTGCCTCGGCGTCTCCGCCGCCTACCAGGCAAGCGACCACCCCGCCGCCGACCATGCCAAGGCGGTCATGCAGGTCGCCGCCGCGAGCACCGGCGTACGGGTCTCGGACGGCTCCACCAACGTCCTGCCCGTCGGCCCCACGGCCAAGGTCCACGACGCCTGGCGGCTGCACTACGGCCTGACCCGCCGGGCGCTGGCCCGCGCCTACTACCAGGGCTGGGACATGCACCCCGGCCACATCCCCACCCGGTACGCGGCCGTGTTCGCCTTCTACCGCGAGGGCTTCGAGCAGGCCGCCGGACGCCTCGCCCGGTACGCGGGAAGGGTCGGCGGGGACGTCATGGACGAGCCCGCCACCGCCAAGGCCCTCAGCGGCTATCTGCTGCGCGGTCTCGACTGCGGCGCCCTCGACATCGGCGAGGTGGCCCGGCTGACCGGACTGACCCGGGCCGACCTGGAGGGCTACGCGGCACCCCGGCGCGGCGACCTCACGGTCTCCACGAACCGGCCGGAGAAGTAGCGGACCTGTCACAGTCGCAACCTCCGGCTGGAGTTGTCACTCCTGCCCCGTAGTCTGTACCGCACGCATTGACGTGTCACAGGAACGGGGCAGCGGTGTCTTCGGGGGAGACCAACGAAAAGGGCCAGGACGAGACCGGTCGCCTGCTGGCCGGGCGTTACCGCGTCGTGTCCCAGCTCGGGCGTGGCGGCATGGGCGTGGTCTGGCGCGCCGTCGACGAGGTGCTCGGCCGCGAGGTCGCGGTCAAGGAACTGCGCACCTACACCGACGCGGACGGCCCCGAACTCGCCGATTTGCGGCTGCGGATGCAGCGCGAGGCCCGGGCCGCGGCCCGGGTGCGCCACCCCGGAGTCGTCGCGGTGCACGACGTCGCCGAGGCCGACGGACGTCCGCTGATCGTCATGGAGCTGGTCGACGGCCCCTCCCTCGACCACGTGCTGCGCAAGCGCGGCCCGCTCGACCCGCACGAGGCGGCCGCGATCGGCGCCGAGATCATGGACGCGCTGGCCGCCGCCCACCAGGCCGGCGTGCTGCACCGGGACGTCAAGCCCGGCAACATCCTGCTCGACCGCTCCGGCCGGGTCCTGCTGACCGACTTCGGCATCGCCACCATGGACGACCCGGGCGACGGCTCGGCCACCAGCCTCACCCGCACCGGCCACCTCGTCGGCTCCCTGGACTACATGGCCCCCGAGCGGGCCCAGGGCGCCGATCCGGGCCCGGCCTCCGACGTGTGGGCCCTGGGCGCCACGCTGTACGCGGCCGTCGAGGGCGCCTCGCCGTTCCGTCGTACGTCGACGTTCTCCACCCTCACCGCGATCGTCGGCGAACCCCTCCCCGAACCCCGCCGCGCCGGAGCCCTCGCCCCGGTTCTCGCCCGTCTGCTCGACAAGCGTCCCGGGTCCCGCCCGGAGGCCGACGAGGCCCGCGAACTGCTCCGGGCCGTGGCGGACGCGGGCGGTTCCGACAACGCCACGACCGCCCTGGGCGCTGCGGCACCCCCGGCACCGACACGAGTGGCCACCGAGCCGGACGGCCCGGCCCTGCCGCCGGGGTTCCGGCTGGCGAGCGCGGCAGGTGCGGGTGCGGCCTCGGGAGGCGCGGCCCCGGCGGGCGCGGCCCCGGGCAGCGAGG
>NZ_JAAGLY010000069.1 GCF_010548375.1 Streptomyces sp. SID13726 | reverse complement strand
GGTGTCCTCGGTCGTCAGGCGCGGGGTCCTGCCCTCGACGACGAGCACGTGCTCGGTGATGTCGATCGGCAGGGACTCGCCGGCCAGCACCTCGAGCTGCGTCCCCGGTCGGAGCGTGGGCCTCTGGTCGGTGAGGCCGGGGACCTTGACGAAGGCCTTGGCGGTGAGGCCGTCGATGTCGGTCGCGGTGTAGGTCACGACCTGGCGGTTCTCGGTGAGGGTGATGACGAGCTCGCCGGCGTCGGTGACGGTGGTGGTGGTCGCGTCGGTGGTGACGGTGAGCTCGGTCGCGGCGCCGTCGGGGTCCTCGTCGTTGTCCAGGACGGGGACGGTGACCTCGGTCTTGCCGAGGATGTCTTCCACGGGCACGGCGTCGTCGCGGGCGACGGGGGGCAGCAGGGGTGCGTCGGCGGCGACGTTCACGGTGACGGCGCCGGTGGCGCGGGCGCCGTAGGTGTCCTGGACCTGGTAGTAGAAGGTGTAGGCGCCGTCGGCGTCGGGGGAGGTCAGGACGATGCGGTCGGTCACGACCTCGGCGTCCAGGTCGTGGGTGTCCTCGATGCCGCCGGGGACCAGGCCGACCTGGTCGCCGTCGGGGTCGGTGTCGTTGGCCAGGGCCGCGACCGAGACCGTGCGCCCCGGACGCACCGTGATCTCGTCGTCCACCGCCACCGGAGGCTGGTTCGTCTCCCCCGGGCGCGCGATCCCCACGCGCACGGTGCCGGTCGCCGTCGCCCCGCGGGCGTCGAGCACCGTGTAGGTGAAGGTGTCGAGCCCCACCGCGTTCTTCGCGGCGGTGTACTCGAGGAAGCCGTCGACCACGCCGACCGTC
>NZ_JAAGLY010000699.1 GCF_010548375.1 Streptomyces sp. SID13726 | reverse complement strand
CTTCGCGCGCGTCGCCGAGCAGCTCGTCCGGCGCGGCGGCGTCGGCGAGCGCCCGACCCGCGGCGCGGCACCCACGGAGCGTCGCACCGGACGACCTGGCACAGTGGACGCGTGACACCCCCGCGACCGCCGAGCATCGCCCTCGCGCCACCCCCGTCCGTCCGCGTGCGCGCACCCGGCAAGGTCAACCTCTCGCTGCGGGTCGGGGCGCTGCAGGACGACGGCTACCACCCGCTCGTGACGATCTTCCAGGCCGTCGGGCTGAGCGAGGAGGTCGTCGCCCACCAGGTGCCACCGGGCGCGGGCGTCTCGCTCGGCGTGACCGGGCTCCAGGCCGACGTCGTGCCGACCGACGAGACGAACCTCGCGTGGCGGGCCGCCGTCGCGGACGCGGAGATCGCCGCC
>NZ_JAAGLY010000698.1 GCF_010548375.1 Streptomyces sp. SID13726 | reverse complement strand
CTGCCGCTGCACTCGCAGGGCACCGAGACGCCGTTCTCCGCGATCGGCTCCGCGCGGGTCGGCCTCGGCCGCGACCGCTTCGCCGACTACGCCTCCGAGCACCTGGCACGCTCCGCGGTCGAGCGGCTCGTCAAGCAGCACGAGACACTGCGCCGCACGGACGACGACCGCCCGGAGAAGCAGCTGGTGCGGGACACGGCCGACGATGTGTTCCCCGGGTTCCTGCGGCAGTCGCGCCTCCACGAGCGGGGCGAGGAGAACAACCACCTCATCGACGCGCTGCGCCCTGCGGGCCAGACGGCCGACGCCGAGGCCCTCACCGCGCAGATCCTCACGCGCATCAAGAACGAGATCCCGGCCAAGGGTGAGAAGGTCGACAACGTGCGGCGCGCCGTGGTCAACGCC
>NZ_JAAGLY010000697.1 GCF_010548375.1 Streptomyces sp. SID13726 | reverse complement strand
AGAAGGGCTACTCCTCCATGGACCGGGGGCTCGTCCACTCCGCCAGCTTCGGCTCCAACGCCCAGGCGATGGCGGCCGGGCTCGCCGTCCTGTCCGTCATGGAGGACGAGCAGGTGGTGGCCCATGCCCGCGCCATGGGCGACCTGCTGCGCGGGCGGCTCGCCGCGCTCGTGGACGAGTACGAACTGCTCCACGAGGTACGGGGACGCGGGCTGATGATCGGCATCGAGTTCGGGCGGCCGTCCTCGCTCGGGCTGCGCAGCCGGTGGACCATGCTCCAGGCGGCCCGCAAGGGGCTCTTCGCGCAGATGGTCTGGTTGCCGCTGTTGCTGTAGCACCGGATCCTCACGCAGGTGTCGTGCAACCACGGGGAGATCATCAAGCACATCCCGCCGCTGATCGTCT
>NZ_JAAGLY010000696.1 GCF_010548375.1 Streptomyces sp. SID13726 | reverse complement strand
CGAGCAGGCCCTCGACGGACCCGGCGAAGGTCGTGACGGACGTGATCTGGCCGTCGACGTCGAGCTGGACGGTCTTGCGCGCGTTGCCGTAGGCGACGGCGCCGGTCGCGAGCAGGACGACGGCGGTGGCGCCGGCCACGAGGGGCCAGCGGCGGCGACGGCGGGCGGTGGTCACGGGGCTCTGGGGGCTCTCCGCGGGGCCGTCGGCGAAGGTCGGGGGGTTCTGGAGGGTCGTGTCGGCGCTCTCGGAGGCGCCGGCCGCGTCAGCGGTCCGGTGGAAGGGGTTCTTCACTCGGGTCCAGTCGTCGGGGGTCCCGGGCACGGAGGCTCGACGGCGCGTGCGCACCACCCGCGGCCCGCGGGGGACGTGCGTCCTCCGCGGCGGGCGCACACGTGCGTCCGCGG
>NZ_JAAGLY010000695.1 GCF_010548375.1 Streptomyces sp. SID13726 | reverse complement strand
ACGCGCCCTTCTTCGGGTTGCGGTGCTTGCCACGGCCCAGCATCGGCAGCATGTCGTAGGTGTCGGTCACGAGGTCACCCCCACAGGCGGGTCCGGTCCTTCGTCCAGTCTGCGCCGGGGCCGGGTCGTTGGCAACGGGAGGAGTGACGCCGGTCACGTCGATGCCGGGTGCCTTAGGCGCGACGACCCACCTCAGACGCCTCAGGGTCGGGGGTGGGCACCGCCTAAGGCCCCCTCCCCCGAACGGTGCGCGGTCGTCCGATGCGACGCCCGGGGGCTCAGGACGAACGTGAGTGTCGGACAGGCAGGGTGCCTGCAGAGACGGGGACGACCATGAGCGCACAGTTCGATCCGACCTTCGAGGCGGATCTCGCCTACCGCACGCAGCGGCTGCGGGAGGACTTC
>NZ_JAAGLY010000694.1 GCF_010548375.1 Streptomyces sp. SID13726 | reverse complement strand
CTGAAGAAGATCACCCGCGACGGGTTCGAGGACGGACTCTTCGAGGCCTGGCGCAAGGACCCCGAGTTCGTCACGAACCGCCCCGAGCGCCAGGGCGCGACCGTGCTGGTCGCCGGTCCCGACTTCGGCACCGGCTCCTCCCGCGAGCACGCCGTCTGGGCCCTGCAGAACTTCGGGTTCAAGACGGTCATCTCCCCCCGCTTCGCCGACATCTTCCGCGGCAACTCGCTGAAGAACGGTCTGCTGACGGTGGTCCTGCCGCAGGAGACCGTGGACCGGCTGTGGGCGCTGACCGAGGCCGACCCGACCGCCGAGGTGACGGTCGACCTGGTCGCCCGCCAGGTCCGCGCGGCGGGAATCGAGGCGGAGTTCGAACTCGACGACAACGCCCGCTGGCGCCTGCTGG
>NZ_JAAGLY010000693.1 GCF_010548375.1 Streptomyces sp. SID13726 | reverse complement strand
GCCCTGTCCGCCCTCCGGTGCGGGGCGCCCGGGGGCGTCCGTCGCCTCAGGCACCGGCGTCGGCGGCGGTGTCGGCGGCGGTGTCGGCGGCGGTGTCGTCAACGGCCCGCAGCGAGAGCTCGATGTTCCCGCGGACCGCCTGTGAGTAGGGGCAGACCGCATCCGCCCGGTGGAGCAGGGGCAGCAGGTCGCCCGCCTTCCACCCCGCCAGGGAGACCGTGAGGCCGACCGCGAGACCGTACCCCGCGGGCGTGTCCGTCGTACCGAGCCGTACCTCGCACGCGACGCGCGCGGCCGAGGCGTCCGCCCCGAACTCGGCTGCGCCCTCGGCGAGCGCGGAGGTGAAACAGGCGGCGAACCCTGCTGCGAACAACTGCTCGGGGTTGGTGGTACCGGGCGTCTTCTT
>NZ_JAAGLY010000692.1 GCF_010548375.1 Streptomyces sp. SID13726 | reverse complement strand
AGGAGAACCGGGGCGTGCCCGTGGTGCCGCCCGTCTTGAACACGACCGCTTCCCCCAGGGGGGCGGTCAGGACCCGGTTGTCGTGCAGGGTGTTGGCGGCCCAGAACGCGTCCTGGTCCACGACGGGTACGTCCGTGACCCGGCTCACCCGGGGCGGCAGGTCCGCGTAGAGCTCGGCATAGAAAGGGGAACGGTCGCGGGCGAAACGCACGAGGTCTGAAAACTGCTGGACGGGCATGCTGCCTTTACCTCGAAAGATGAAAGATGAAAGTTGGAATAGGCGGAAGACAGGCGGCGTGCGCGTCGGGGAGTGGTGGAACTCACACCACTCTCATCCGTTGATCAGTCAACAATGCGTACGTTGCGCACAGTTGACGAGCGCGGCGACAACCTGATGTCTGTTCAC
>NZ_JAAGLY010000691.1 GCF_010548375.1 Streptomyces sp. SID13726 | reverse complement strand
AGGCGTCCTGGTGCAAGCAGGCCTGGCGCTGGAACCTCGACTTCGTCGTCGACACCCGCGGCGGCCTGATCACCCACACCTACGGCACCGAGACCAACCGCTACAAGCGCGGTATCTCGACTGCGAACCCGACGGGCACGCTCGAGCAGTACACCCGTGGCGGCCACCTCGAGAAGATCACCTACGGCTCGAATCTCTCCGACGCGGCCACCGTCAAGCCGACCGCGCAGGTTCTCTTCGAGACCGCTGAGCGCTGCCTGCCCGAGAAGGACGTCTTCGACTGCGCGCCGGAGAAGCTGACCGCGGCCAACCAGACGAAGTGGCCGGACGTGCCCTTCGATCAGAAGTGCGAAGCGACCGGTACCTGCGAGAACTACTCGCCGACGTTCTGGAGCACCAAGCGGCT
>NZ_JAAGLY010000690.1 GCF_010548375.1 Streptomyces sp. SID13726 | reverse complement strand
GGGTCGGTGGTCGGGCCGGTGCTGGGGGCGCCGCCGGTGCCGGGTCCGGCGGGGCGCGGCCGGCCGAGGACGTGGTCCACGATCTCGGCCGTCGGGATGTCGAGGAGGTCGGCCTGGGCGAGCGCCGGCGCGAGGACCTCGTCGAAGAACCGGGCGCGGTGGTCGGCGAGCAGCAGCTCCCGCGCCCCGGGGGCGACGAACATGCCGAGGCCGCGCCGCTTGTAGAGGACGCCCTCGTCGACGAGGCCGGCGAACGCCTTCGCGGCCGTCGCCGGGTTGATGCGGAACGTCGTCGCGAACTGCGTGGTCGACATGACCTGCTCCTCCTCCGCGAGCTCGCCCGCGAGCACCTGCGCCCGGATCATCTGCGCGATCTGGAGGTAGATGGGTTCCGGTCCGTCGAACA
>NZ_JAAGLY010000068.1 GCF_010548375.1 Streptomyces sp. SID13726 | reverse complement strand
CCCCCGATCCACCCGATCGGCACGACCTTCCGCAAGGGCCGCAACAACACCCTCTCCGCCGGCCCCGACGACGTCGGCGTGCCCTGGGCCATCGGCTCCCCCGAGGGCGGCCACGACGCCGTCCACCCCGGCCTGGGCACCCTGGAGGACTTCGACTGGTTCGTCCACCAGGCCACGGGCCACGGCCTGGAGATCGCCCTGGACTTCGCCCTCCAGTGCTCCCCCGACCACCCCTGGGTCCACAAGCACCCCGAGTGGTTCCACCACCGCGCCGACGGCACCATCGCCTACGCCGAGAACCCCCCGAAGAAGTACCAGGACATCTACCCCATCGCCTTCGACGCCGACCTGGACGGCCTGATCGCCGAGACCCTGCGGGTGCTGCGGCACTGGATGGACCACGGCGTGCGGATCTTCCGGGTCGACAACCCCCACACCAAACCGGTGGTGTTCTGGGAACGCGTGATCGCCGACATCAACGCCACCGACCCGGACGTGATCTTCCTGGCCGAGGCGTTCACCCGCCCCGCGATGATGCACACCCTGGCCCAGATCGGCTTCCAGCAGTCCTACACCTACTTCACCTGGCGCACCACCAAACAGGAACTCACCGACTACCTCACCGACCTGTCGGGCGAGTCCGCGGCCTACATGCGGCCCAACTTCTTCGCCAACACCCCCGACATCCTGCACGCCTTCCTCCAGCACGGCGGCCGCCCCGCGTTCGCCCTGCGCGCGGTCCTGGCCGCGACCCTCTCCCCGACCTGGGGCATCTACTCCGGCTACGAACTCGCCGAGCACACCCCCCTGCGCGCGGGCAGCGAGGAATACCTCGACTCCGAGAAGTACCAGCTCAAAACCCGCGACTGGGACA
>NZ_JAAGLY010000689.1 GCF_010548375.1 Streptomyces sp. SID13726 | reverse complement strand
CCGCCACTATTTCCAGCAGGCACATCGGCCCTCGCTCCGGAAGGAACCCTCCAACAGTGCTCCGGATAGTTGATTTTGAGCAGCTGTCACGCTCGTTCAGGTAGATTTAGAGGATGAAGATTCTAAGGAGCAAGCCCGGCTCGCAGGCCGATCGTGAGGCGGCGGCAGTGCGTTCCGGGCAAATGGTGATTCTTTCCATTCTCCTGGCGGGGTCGGCGGCTACTTGCCTGGCCTCGCTTCGCCAGCTCGTTACCGACAGGGGACAGTACACAGGTCCGCTGATGTTCTACGCCGGAGCCGGTCTGGCCGTATTCGTGGCCACTGTCTTGCTCCTGCGGCGGTCCATGAAAGCTCGACGGCGAAGCTGAACAGGACCTCATGGGGTGTGTGGCGTCCAGCGGGCATG
>NZ_JAAGLY010000688.1 GCF_010548375.1 Streptomyces sp. SID13726 | reverse complement strand
CACCCGGGGTTCGATCCCGAGCTGGAGGCACGACCGCTCGTACGCCTCCCGGATCCCGGTACCGCGCGGGAGGCAGAGCACCTTCTCCTCGGCCAGGTCGGCGAGGCGCACCGGCCCGCGGCGCAGCCCGTGGCCCTCGGGCACGACGACGGCGATGGGTTCGTCGACGATGACGACGGTGTCCAGAGCGGGTTCGGCCCGTCCGGCGAAGGCGATCAGGGCGAGGTCGAGGGAGCGCGCGAGCACCTGGGACCGCAGCACGTCCGAGTCCTCCTCGTGGAGGCTCAGGGCGATCCCCGGGTGGGTCCGCCCGAGTCCGGCGACGGCGTCCAGGAAGCCGGGGATCGAGCAGCCCCTGATCATGCCCAGCCGGACCCGGCCCCGGACCGCCCTCGCGAACTGGGCC
>NZ_JAAGLY010000687.1 GCF_010548375.1 Streptomyces sp. SID13726 | reverse complement strand
CGTTCAGCGCGGTGCTCTTGGCCAGCCCCAGGTGCACGGTGACGTACACGAGGAGGAAGGAGGTCAGCACGTAGTAGGAGATGTTCTCGCCGAACCGGGTGCCGATGGCGGTCAGCACCTGCCGCCAGCCGCGGCGGAACACCTGGACGACGGGAGCCCCGTCCTCGCGCCCCTGCCGGGCCGCCCGCGCGGCGAGGAAGACGGGCGACTCGGAGACGGACAGGCGGATCCACAGGCCGACGATCACCAGAACCCCGGAGAGCAGGAACGGAACGCGCCAGCCCCAGGCGAGGAACGCCGCGTCGGACTGCATACCGGCGAGCAGGGCGAGCACCCCGGTCGCCAGCAGGTTCCCGCCCGGCGCACCGGACTGCGGCCAGGAGGCCCAGAACCCCCGGTGCTCGGC
>NZ_JAAGLY010000686.1 GCF_010548375.1 Streptomyces sp. SID13726 | reverse complement strand
CTTGGCGGTCGTGAGGACGCCCTCGCAGCCCGTGGCGCTGGACAGCGGGTGGCCGTGGTTGTCGTGGCCGAGGATGTACTCGACGACGACCCGGCTGCAGTCGACCTGCGCGCCGTCCTCGGCGTCGGTGACCGTGACCCGGAACGGGACCTGGTCGCCGAAGTCGAAGAACTGGCCGTCGGCCGGGAGCTCGAGCGTCACCTCGGGCGCGGTGTTGCCCACGGTGATGGTCGTGGTCGCCACGCCCTGCTTGCCGTCGGCGTCGGTGACGGTGAGCCGCACCTCGTGCTGGCCGTTCTCCGTGAACGTCCGCGAGACCTGGGCGTCGGTGGCGTCGGTCTCGCCGTCACCGTCGAGGTCCCAGGCGTACGTGAACTCCTTGCCGTCCGGGTGGGAGGACCCGGTGC
>NZ_JAAGLY010000685.1 GCF_010548375.1 Streptomyces sp. SID13726 | reverse complement strand
TCGCCGCCGCCGCGGCGGCGCTGCTGACCGCGGAGTACGAGAACGTGCCGGTCGAGCCGCTGACCCGGTACCGGCCCGGCCTGTCGCTGGAGACCGCCTACCGCATCCAGGCGGCCACCGTGGCCCGGCACGTGGCGGCCGGTGCCCGCGTCGTCGGGTACAAGGCCGGCGCCACCTCCAAGGCCATCCAGGAGCAGGCGGGGGGGGATGCGCCGGATTCCGGTGTCCTCCTGGACGACATGGTGCTGCCCACCGGCAGCACCGTGCACCGCTCCGTGCTGATGCAGCCGCGGGTGGAGGCGGAACTGGCCTTCCGGCTCGGCAGCGACCTGTACGGGCCCTGCGTCGCCCTGGAAGAGGCGCGGGCGGCGGTGAAGGAGGTGTTCCTCGCCCTGGAGGTGATCGAC
>NZ_JAAGLY010000684.1 GCF_010548375.1 Streptomyces sp. SID13726 | reverse complement strand
CTCGTCCTGGCCGCGGCCGTCGCCATCTGGCCGGCCATGCGGCTGTGATCAGGACCGACCCTCGCCGCTCAGCTCTTGCGGGCCAACGGTTGTGCGGCGAACTTCACGCCTGCCAAGCCATGGGCCATGAGGTTGCGGATGTTGGCGTGATCGGTTTCGTTCGGCGTCGCCAGCACACTGCGGTAGTGCTCGCCGAATGCCAGCAGCGCCTCTTGGCCGCTCAGCCCTTCCAGCAGGGCCAGTCCCAGCGTCTTGCAGGAGCCCTCGTTCTCCCCTGCCGCATTCTCCAGTTCCCCGTTGCGGAACGCCTGGGGCTGGTAGTCGTAGTGCGCGGCGACGAAGGCCAGGGTGGCTGCGAACTCGTGCTCACCCGACGCAAGGCTTGCCCGCAGCGAGTTCAGATCAGT
>NZ_JAAGLY010000683.1 GCF_010548375.1 Streptomyces sp. SID13726 | reverse complement strand
CCCCGGCGACGGACCGCACAGGGTTCCTGGCCTCGCTGCATACCGATCTGGAGGAGGCACTGCCTCGCATCCGCGAGGGTGCAATCGCCCCGGCAGACCTGCGGCAGACAATCCTCGGCCCTGGGATGGCGGTGTACTCCCGCTTCTCTCGGGTGTTGGAGGACGACGGCACCACGATGTCGGTGAAGACGGCACTGGCGCTGATCAACCAGAGCTTCGGCTCCCTGAAGAACGAGCATGACGCCGAACTGGACGCCGAAACCCGGTTCTGTCTGGACTGGTTCCGTTCCTACGGCTGGGACACGCGTCCCTACGGTGACGCAGAGTCGCCGGCTGTGCCGCTGGGCCTGTCTGTGGACGGGATCGCACGCGGCGGAACCCTCCCCTCCGGCTCCGGCAAGTCCGCT
>NZ_JAAGLY010000682.1 GCF_010548375.1 Streptomyces sp. SID13726 | reverse complement strand
AGCAGGTCATCCCGGAACCAAAGCCCAGCTCCTGCGGCAGGTACTCCCACTGGATGCCGGTATGCAACACGAACAGGATCCCGCAGAGCGCCTGCCGGTCCGGAATCCGAGGGCGACCCTCCACCTGTTTCGGCACCGGCGCAGGCAACAACGGCTCGATGAGCGACCACAGTTCATCCGACACGATCCACGGCCGCGACTGACGTTTCCCCACAGCCAGACCAACGACCAACCGGACCGAAAGTCACATGATCAACAGCTTCTGTTAGGGCCTCTTAGGCTGACGCGGAGCCCCTCGATCTCGCCGAGCCACCCCTCACGCTCGGCCTCGCCAATCCGGTCGCGCAGGTTGTCACGGATCTCCACGAGCCGACCGCGCTGGGCGGGGTCGGCTCGTAGGAGGGAGC
>NZ_JAAGLY010000681.1 GCF_010548375.1 Streptomyces sp. SID13726 | reverse complement strand
AGCCGCTCCTCGTCGGCGCGCTCGGGCGTGGCGGCCGTACCGAAGTCGACGCGCAGCGGCGTGCGTCCGCCGTCGACGGCCGAGAGACCGGGCTTGGCCGCCGGGTCCCCGCCGGGCAGTTCGTCGGAGAGCCGGTGCACCTCCGTACGGATCCGGCTGACCAGGGCGTTCATGGACGCGTCCATTGCGTCGGCACCGTCGGCCGTGTCGGTGACCGCGGCCAGGTACTCGCCGGGCTTGACGCGCCCGCCCCACAGGCACCCCTCGCCGTTGGCGACGACGGTGCGCATCAGCTCTCCGGTGCCGAGCGGCTGCAGGAGCACGCCGATGTCCTGGGTGGAGAGCAGCAGGCGGCTTCCGGGCAGCGACTCCTCGTCCCGTTCGTCGCCGAGGTCGCCGATCATGGC
>NZ_JAAGLY010000680.1 GCF_010548375.1 Streptomyces sp. SID13726 | reverse complement strand
CGTCGGGCTCGCTCGAGCTGGTCGACCCGGACTTCGCCCCCGCCATCGGCATCGCGCTCGCCGCCCTCGTCATGGTCGTGATCCCCACGACCGTCGAGACGCTCTCGCGCGGGCGATCGCTCGGCAAGCTGGCGCTGGGCATCCGGGTGGTGCGCGACGACGGCGGCCCCGTCCGCTTCCGGCACGCCTTCCTGCGCGCCCTGGTCGGCATCGGCGAGATCGGGCTGACGCTCGGCTCGGTCGCGCTCGTCGCGTCGCTGACGAACGACAAGGGCAAGCGCCTCGGCGACATGGCGGCGGGGACGTACGCGATCCGGGTGCGGGGCGGGCGGCCGACGCTCGCGCCGCTCGTCATGCCCCCGTACCTGGCCGCGTGGGCGTCCCACGCCGACATGCGCCGCCTGCCC
>NZ_JAAGLY010000067.1 GCF_010548375.1 Streptomyces sp. SID13726 | reverse complement strand
GCGCAGCCGGTGTCCCAGGGCGCCGAGGTCGCGGTGACCGCGGTCGGCGACCGCCCCGTCGTGCTCGACCGGTCCGCGTCCCACCTGATCCTGCCCGGCGGGAAGAGCGTGGCGATCGAGGGTGGCGGGGACGCGCGCCTGCAGCAGCCGTCGCAGTCCTCGGACGTGGTCGTGGTCGCCACGACGGACGCCCTCGTCTCCCAGCCGCTCAAGGGGGGGGACGCGAAGCGTCGTGCCGCGCAGGGCGTGCCGGCGGCACCCGTCCAGCTCGGTGCCTGCACGTACGGGGCGTGGGCCTCGACGGGTCAGGTCATCCGCGACTGCGACGGCACGGGTCGGGACGTCGACGAGCGGCTCGAGGGCCTGGACCCGCAGACCCGCCTGGAGTACCGGGTGAACCGGCACGTGATCGTGCTGAACGACCTGTCGGCGGGGACGTTGTGGATGGCGGCGGACGAGTACCAGAAGGTCGACGACTGGGACGTGCAGATGCCGGAGGAGGCCGAGGGTGAGGAGTCTGACGCGGAGCTGACGAACCCGGAGCAGGTGGACCAGTTCATCGCGGACCGGACTCAGCCGAACAAGCCGCCGCAGGCGCAGGACGACTCGTTCGGGGTGCGTCCGGGTCGTACGACGATCTTGCCGGTGCTGGGCAACGACGTGGACCCGGACGGGGACGTGATGACGGCGTCGGTGGCGGGGGACTGGCCGGGCAACGCGACGGGGCAGGCGATCATGGGTGGTGCGGCGCTGCAGGCGGTGGTGCCCGAGGACGCCGAGGGCACGGGCACGTTCCGGTACTCGGTGGCCGACGGGCGTGGGGGTGTGGCCGAGGCCGGGGTCACGCTGAAGGTGTCGCCGTGGGTGGAGAACGCGCCGCCGGAGCAGACGGGTGAC
>NZ_JAAGLY010000679.1 GCF_010548375.1 Streptomyces sp. SID13726 | reverse complement strand
ATCCCGAGCATCTTCTTCATCGAGCCCATGTTCTTCATCTGCTGCATCTGCACCAGGAAGTCGGCGAGCGTGAAGTCCTGCCCCGTGGCGACCTTCTCCGCCATCTTCGCGGCCTGCTCGGCGTCGAACGCCTTCTCGGCCTGCTCGATGAGCGTGAGGACGTCGCCCATGTCGAGGATGCGAGACGCCATGCGGTCCGGGTGGAACGCCTCGAAGTCGGTGAGCTTCTCACCGGTCGAGGCGAAAAGGATCGGGCGCCCGGTGACGCCGCGCACGGACAGCGCGGCACCGCCGCGCGCGTCGCCGTCGAGCTTGGTGAGCACGACGCCCGTGAAGTCGACGCCCTCCTCGAACGCCTTCGCGGTCGCGACGGCGTCCTGGCCGATCATCGCGTCGACGACGAAGAG
>NZ_JAAGLY010000678.1 GCF_010548375.1 Streptomyces sp. SID13726 | reverse complement strand
ACAGCACCTCCTCGCGCGTCGGGGTGGTGCCGCCGCGCTCGGGCTCGCTGCGGGGGACGGGGCTGACGGCGTCCTCCCAGTAGTCGGGGACGGGCAGCCCGGAGGGCAGGACGTTCTCGTCGGCCAGCTCGGCGACGGACACCGACGAGCGCGTGGCGAGCGGGTGCTTCCGCCCGACGGCGAGCACGATCGGCTCGGTGAAGGTCACCGGGCCGACCGCGAGGTCCTTCTCCTCGACGGGGAGCCACAGGAGCGCGACGTCGACCTCGCCGTCGCGCAGGAGGCGGAAGGGCTCGTCGAGGCGGACCTCGCGCATGCGCAGGTCGACGTGCGGGTTGCGGGCGCGGAACAGCGCCGTGACGGGGGCGATCTCCTGCCACAGGGGTCCCATGACGCCGAACGTCAGG
>NZ_JAAGLY010000677.1 GCF_010548375.1 Streptomyces sp. SID13726 | reverse complement strand
AGACGATGTCGTACGCGTACGCGAGCGCCTCGCCCGGGTTCTGCTCGAACGTGTCGACCCAGTCGGGCGTGGGCGACGTGAACGCGTGGTGCACGGCGGTCCAGGCGGAGTTTCCGAGATCGACGTCGTCGTCCTCGCCGGTCGGCTTGAAGAGCGGCGCGTCGACGACCCAGACGAACGCCCACGCGTCCTCGTCGATCTGACCCGTGCGCTTCGCGATCTCCTGGCGCGCGGCGCCGAGCAGCGCGCGCGAGTCCGACGTCTTGCCCGCGGCGAAGAACACGGCGTCACCCGGCTGCGTGCCGGTCACGTCGCGCAGGCGGCGCCAGACGAACGCCCCGGCCACGACCCCGAGGGCGACGACGACCGCGGGAACCCAGGGCGTGAGGGGGTTGGTCCAGTCGTCG
>NZ_JAAGLY010000676.1 GCF_010548375.1 Streptomyces sp. SID13726 | reverse complement strand
TCTCAGCATTCGCCGCCGAACGCCGGATCGACCGAGCGCGGACGATCATCGATGGATGGGGGTTCAAGTCCCCTCTGCGCCTCTCTCGTGGCGCGGTAGTTCAAAGGCAGAACACGTCGATCTCAGAATGATCCGCGACTCTTAAACGCCGCCGGTGTGCGCAAATGGGTGGCAAGCTGGAGCCCGGGAGCTGGATATGCTCCCGGGCTCCGTCACGTTCCGTCACGCGTAGGGGTTGAAGGGGATCGGAGGCTTCGAGGCGTTCAGGGCGTCGTTGAAGCGGCCGTCGGAGATCTTGATCGTGGCCGAGCCGAAGTCGGCGTTCACGAGCTTGTCGCGCAGGCCCGCCGGACAGCCGTTCCAGCCGACGAGGCGCGGGTAGAACCAGTTGCCGATGTGGTTCTCGC
>NZ_JAAGLY010000675.1 GCF_010548375.1 Streptomyces sp. SID13726 | reverse complement strand
GCCAGGTCGTCCCCGGCGAGATGGGCTCAGCCCGCGGGAGAGAAGTCGAGCCGGTCGTCCACGACGGCCACGACCGACCACACGTTGCCGTCGGCGTCCGAGAGCTCGTACGCGGGCAGGAGCACCGCCGCGCCGTCGGGCTGGTACTGCACCGCGAGCCCCAGACGCGCGTCCGTGATCGTCACGTCCGTGACGGGCCCCGCGAACCGGGCACCCTCGCCGACCGTGGGCGGCACGGTCGGCGCCTCCGGCTCGGCGGGCGCGATCTCCGGCACGGCCTGCACGCCGTCGCGAGCCGCCCACGCGATCATGCCGCCCCCGCCGAACCGCGGGTCGCCGAGCCGCTCGACCGCGTCGGCCGGGCTCACCACGTCGTACGAGCCGATGCCGACCCGCGGGGTGAGGCT
>NZ_JAAGLY010000674.1 GCF_010548375.1 Streptomyces sp. SID13726 | reverse complement strand
CCGGGAGCTCATGGAACTGCCGGTGGAGGAGCGCCGGGCCGTGGTGACCGCGCCCGACGGAGCCGAGCGGCTCGCCGCCGCCGGCATGACCTGGGAGGCGCTGGCCGGCTGGCTCCAGGGCCCGATGGACGCCGCCGCCTGGGAGGCGGTCATCCCGTCCATGGGCGCGATGGCGCTGCTGCGGAACCTGCGCAACTTCGACCAGGCCGGCGTCTCGGACGCGGTGGCCGCGCGGGTCGCGGCGAAGGTCGCCGACCCCGAGGTCGTCGCCCGGTCCCGGCAGTTCCCCTTCCGCTACCTGGCCGCCTACCAGCACGCGCCCTCGCTGCGCTGGGCGTACCCGCTGGAGCGGGCGCTCGGCCACTCGCTGGCCAACGTGCCCGCCCTGCCCGGGCGGACGCTGGTCC
>NZ_JAAGLY010000673.1 GCF_010548375.1 Streptomyces sp. SID13726 | reverse complement strand
CGACGCTCAACCACGACCCCGACCCGACCCGCCGCGCCGACATGCACCCCGCGCGCGTCGTCCTCGGCCGCAACGTATGGCTCGGGGCGAACGTGACCGTCCTCCCCGGGGTGACGATCGGGGACGACGCCGTCGTCGGTGCCGGCTCCGTCGTCACCCGTGACGTCCCCGCACGCACCGTCGTCGTCGGCACGCCCGCGCGCGTCGTCCGATGGCTCGGCGCCTGAGGCCCTCAGTCGCCCTCGAACCGCAGCTCGGTGCCAGGCTCGCGACGACAGCGCTCGGCGAGCGCGACCACCCTGTCCAGGACGACGACGTCGGAACGGGCTGATCTCGACACAAGGACGCGCCGCTCGTCAAGGAGCTGCTCCATCTCGGACCTGCTGAGGACGACGTCGCCGTAGGGA
>NZ_JAAGLY010000672.1 GCF_010548375.1 Streptomyces sp. SID13726 | reverse complement strand
CGCGGACGCGCGACGGGCCGGAACGCACCTGGGTCGCGCTGCCGAACCTCGAGGTGGCCAAGGAGGTCGCCGCGCTCGCCGACGAGGTCCACCACGACGACGACAGCATGACCAGCTACCACGTGATCACCGCCACCGGCGCCCGGCGCGGCGAGCCGTTCGGCGCGGACAGCGACGAGGACGCCATCGACGTGCTCCGCGCGCGGCGTCGCGCGGGCAACCTCCCGCTCGCGCCGTTCCGGCTCGAGACGAGCGACGGCCGACTGGTCGGCTCGTGGCAGAAGGCCGTGGAGATCCCCGCCCGCCCGGCGACGTCGCACGAGGGGACGTCGGGGCCCGTCTGAGGTTGCGGCGTCCCGGCGCCGTCGTCGGGTCGCTCAGCCCCCGGCGCGCAGCGCCGCGACGTGC
>NZ_JAAGLY010000671.1 GCF_010548375.1 Streptomyces sp. SID13726 | reverse complement strand
TCGTCTCCCTTCCGGCGCACCTCGCCGCGAGCGGCACGACCGACGGGGCCGAGGTGCGCGTCGTGCTCCAGCGCATCGCCGAGCCGGTCCAGGTCGACGTCGACCTCCTCGCGCGCTTCGCCGAGGCGGGCGTCTTCCCGCGCCAGACCCTCGTCGTCGCCGTGAACGACGGCGCCGTCACGGGCTCGGGCGACGGCGCCGACACGGTCCTGGACCTGCCGGACGACGTCGCGCGCCACCTCTTCGTGACCGCGGACTGACCGTCCCCGCCTGATAGTTCGGCGGCCCCGCCTGGTGAGGGCGCTGAGAACGAGGTTGGTCCCGTTATCCGACGGATAACGGGACCAACCTCGTTGTGGTGGGGGAGCAGGGTCGTGCTCGCCCCGGGGGTGTCTTCGTCAGGTGGGG
>NZ_JAAGLY010000670.1 GCF_010548375.1 Streptomyces sp. SID13726 | reverse complement strand
AGCCGGGCCGGTCCGGGCACGTGGGCCACAACGACATCCAGGAGGCCGCGACCACGGCCGGGCTGCACGCGACGAGCACGTTCGCCATCGCGCCCGACTGGTCCGCGACGAAGCTCGGGACCCGTGGCCGCGGTCGCTGACGGGGGGGCGACGGCCCTGCGGGCCGTGCCGCCCGCGCCGGGAAACCCGGCGCCCGACTTCACGCTGCCCGACACGCACGGCACGCCCGTCCACCTCGCCGACCTGCGCGGCGGGCCGGTGCTCCTCGTGTTCTACCCGTTCGCGTTCTCCGGCATCTGCACGGGCGAGCTCTGCGAGCTGCGCGACAACCTCGAGGACTTCGAGGCCGCCGGCTTCACGCTGCTGGGCATCTCGTGCGACTCGGTCTTCACGCAGAAGGCGTGGGCG
>NZ_JAAGLY010000066.1 GCF_010548375.1 Streptomyces sp. SID13726 | reverse complement strand
CGATCGTGCCGGCCTTGTCCGGGCGCACGGTGCGCCGGTGCGTCTGGGCCGAACGTGACAGCGCGTCGGCCGCCGCGGCAAGGTCGCCGGGCGTCTCTTCGGTCGCGTTCGACCACGCGGCGAACGCGCCCGCGGTCTGACGCGCGACGGTTGCCCACGTGTCCCGATCCTCGACCGGGACAGACCGCAACCGGTCCACCAGCGCGCGCAGCTCGTCGTACTGCTTGGCCCACATCTCTGGGTCCGGCTCGGTCGTCTCGCCACCGGCAGACGCGACCCGTCGGCCGCCCTTGGCGGCGTTCCACCCGGCCGCCGCGTCGCTCGCCCCGGCCGGTTTGTCGGGCCATCCGTCACGCAGCCGGGGTAGGGACAGGTCACGTGCGAGGTGGCCGCCGCCGTACCAGATCGGCCGCTCGCCGGCCTGCGGTCGCTCGGCCACCGAGTAGCCCGTCACGACGTCCGTCCGGCCGTCCGCGAACCGGGCGCGGACCAGGAGTCCGGCACGTCGCATGCGTCGCACGAACTCGGCTTCGTCCTGGCTCGCGCTGGCGCACCCACGCACCTTGAGTGCGAGAAGGTAGCGGGGCTGGTCGGTGCGCAGCTCGGCCGCGATGCGTGCCTGGCGGTCCGCGCCCGGCAGAGCAGCCCAGGAAGTTGTACAACCACCCTCGAGTCGGCTCGCGCGCTCGTACTTGGCCTGCGCCCGTGCACGCGCCTGCGCCTCGCGCTCGGCCGGGTCGTAGCCGCGCGTCGAGCGCTCCGCTCGCACCGACTCCAACTGCTCGAGGCCATGCTTCACCTCGAGCTCGCGCACCGCGGGGGGCTTGATGAACGTCTCGTAGGACCCGTCGGCCGCGGCCGCGTCCAGGAGGTGGGTCTTGATCTCGTCGGGGTCGACCTCGAGCCACCGGCGCCGTCTTTCGCTGCCGGGCTCCCCGATCAGCTCTCCCAGGATGCGTGACTTCCCGGCGCCGGCCGGCCCGTCGAGCACGATCGCGCGCTTTCCGTG
>NZ_JAAGLY010000669.1 GCF_010548375.1 Streptomyces sp. SID13726 | reverse complement strand
GAGGGCGCGGGCCGGCTCTCGAACGACGAGATCGCGGGCACGCTCTACCTGTCGGAGTCGACGGTGAAGACGCACGTGTCGCGCGTCATGGCCAAGGTGGGCGCGCGCGACCGCGCGCAGCTCGTCGTCGCGGCCTACGAGTCCGGGCTCGTGCGCCCGGGCTGGGCGGGCTGACCGGCACCACGGTACGAGCGAGGTCGGCACGCACGGGGGACGACGCGGCGTCGGCCCCGGGGAAGCCTGGAGGCGCGGCCGGATCGCGGCCGCACCCGCCGCCCGGCGGGGCGCACCGACACCGGAGGTCGTCATGCTCACCGCACTCACCGGGGCCGTGGTCCCCACGCAGGCCGTCGCGTCCGTGACGCACGCCGGCTGGGGACCCGGACCCTGGTGGTTCGTCTTCCCCCT
>NZ_JAAGLY010000668.1 GCF_010548375.1 Streptomyces sp. SID13726 | reverse complement strand
CGCGCTGGTCGAGGGAGTCTCACAACACGCCGCGTCCCTCGACCTGGCCGACCGGGACGCCCGCCGACGGGCCTGCTTCCGCTTCAACCCGCGCCTGCGCCGCATGTCGGTGATCCTCGACGGCGAACACGGCACCCTCCGCGTGATCGTCAAGGGTGCACCCGAAGCCGTCCTGCCGCTGCTGGCCGAGGGTGAGCCGGCCGGCGAGGCCCAGGATGCCGCCGACGCTCTGGCGGCGGACGGCATGCGCGGGCTGGCCGTCGCGGTACGCGAACTGCCGCCCGGCAGCGAGGCAGTGGTCCCGCGGCGCCAGGACGTCGAGCGGGACCTGCACCTGCTCGGGCTCGTCGGCCTGTACGACCCGCCGCGCCCCGAGGTCGCCGCCGCGGTCCGGCGCTGCCACGAGGC
>NZ_JAAGLY010000667.1 GCF_010548375.1 Streptomyces sp. SID13726 | reverse complement strand
GGCGGCGTCGAGCGCCGCGCGCAGGGCAGCGCTCGTCTCCGGCGTGAGCGCCGCCGGGTCGACGCCGTCCGGCGGGAGCACGACGTCGGCGTGGAAGCCCTCGGTGTACGGGAGCCGGACGGCCCGCCACCCGTCCACCTCGGCGTACCGCCAGTCGTGCTCCTGGTGCATCGCCTCGGCATCGACGTCGGTCCC
Source organism: Streptomyces sp. SID13726 (assembly GCF_010548375.1). Classification (GTDB taxonomy): domain Bacteria; phylum Actinomycetota; class Actinomycetes; order Streptomycetales; family Streptomycetaceae; genus Streptomyces. The sequence continues at coordinate 213 of NZ_JAAGLY010000667.1, read as the reverse complement.
GTCCGCCAGGACGAACGGGCTCGGGCGGGTCGCCTGCTCCTCGAACGGCGACGACCAGCGCGCCGCGAGCAGCGCCGCGTTCTGGAGCGCGAGACGCGAGTCGGCGTCGGGCTCGACCGCGGACTCCTCGATCAGCCCGCCCGTGTGGTGCCGGACCCATCGGTCCAGCGGCTCCAGGCCCGCCTTCGAGCCGCGGCCGGTCTCGAGCACGCC
>NZ_JAAGLY010000666.1 GCF_010548375.1 Streptomyces sp. SID13726 | reverse complement strand
CGAACGACGCGCTCCTCACTGCCCAGCCGCGCTGGAGCTACTTCATGGTCTGGTCCGAGCAGCTGCGCGGGAGCAACACGAACGCCGAGATCCAGGCGGCGTACTTCCACCCGCGCGTGCTCAACCAGGGCGAGGTGCAGCTCGGCTCCGGCGGGACGCCGAACCCTGGCCCGGCTCCCGCGACCGGCGCGATCGTCGGGCTCGCCGGCAGGTGCGTCGACGTCGCCGCGTCCGGGACCGCGAACGGGACCCCCGTCCAGCTCTACACGTGCGCGCCGGGAGTCGCGCAGACGTGGGAGGTCCGCGCCGACGGCACGATCCGCAACCCGAACGCGGGCAGGTGCCTCGACGTCGCGGGCCAGGGCACCGCCAACGGCACGGTGGTCCAGATCTGGGACTGCAACGGCT
>NZ_JAAGLY010000665.1 GCF_010548375.1 Streptomyces sp. SID13726 | reverse complement strand
GCATTCGCCGTGAAGTCGGCGAGCAGGTTGCCGCTCGCGGTCACGTAGCCCGCCGACCACGGGTTCCCGTTCGAGTCCACCGGCCGGGCGCCCGCGCCCGCGACGATCGCCTGCTGCGGGTCCGTGCCGCCGACGATCGCGGCCACGGTCGGGTCGTCCTGCACCGCGCCCTCGACCAGCCCGACGGGCGCCTTCTCCAGGAGCTGCGCGATCATCGTCGCCAGCATCTCGACGTGCCCGAACTCCTCGGCACCGATGCCGTAGAGCAGGTCGCGGTACTTGCCCGGGAGGTGGGAGTTCCAGGACTGGAAGCCGTACTGCATCGCGACGGTGATCTCGCCGTACTGCCCGCCCAGCACCTCCTGGAGCTTGCGGGCATAGACGGCGTCCGGCCGGTCGGGCGTGGCC
>NZ_JAAGLY010000664.1 GCF_010548375.1 Streptomyces sp. SID13726 | reverse complement strand
CGACCAGCCCCGCGACGGCGCGGCCCTGCCAGCCGCCGAGCCGGGACAAGTCCACGGCGGCGACGTCGGCCAGGGCTCCGGCTGGTACCTCGAGCAGCGCGGTCGCTGGGCCCGGTGCGGTCGACCGCGGGCAGGTCGTCTGGTCGACCTCGGTGCACGGGTCGAGGGTCGCGACGCCGATCACGCGGTCATCGTCGATCCAGGCGACGTCGATCGGGACTTGCATGCCGGCCATCCACATCTGGTGCTCGGCGCGTTCTCCGAACTGGAACAGCATCCCGGTGTCGGCGGGGATCTCCTCGCGGCCGGCCAGGCCTTCCTTCTGCTCGTTGGCGGTGTCCGCGAGCTCGACGGCGAACATCTCTCCCCCGACCTCGACCGTGGCCTCGGGCTGCGGCGAGCTGCACGC
>NZ_JAAGLY010000663.1 GCF_010548375.1 Streptomyces sp. SID13726 | reverse complement strand
AGCTCTCCGTAGTGGGCGGCGACGCCCTCGTCGCGGCCTTCGGCCGGTACGGCGCCGGGGAGATGGAGCAAGGGGCTGCTGGTCATGCCACCAAGCCTACGACGGGGTGCCCTGGTGCTTGGCGGCGCACTTCTTGCAGAGCCCGAAGATCGCGAAGTGCTTCATGTCGGTCTCGAAACCGAAGGTGGCGCGCAGCTTCGCGGTGAACTCGGCGGCGATGTCCACGTCCGCCTCGATCACGTTGGTGCACTCGCGGCAGACCAGGTGGATGTGGTGGTGCCGGTCGGCGAGGTGGTACGTGGGGGCCCCGTGCCCGAGGTGGGCGTGCGAGACCAGCTTCAGCTCCTCCAGGAGCTCCAGCGTGCGGTAGACGGTGGAGATGTTGACCCCGGACGCGGTCTTGCGCACC
>NZ_JAAGLY010000662.1 GCF_010548375.1 Streptomyces sp. SID13726 | reverse complement strand
CGAGCGCCTCCCGGTACCCGCGCACCGCCTCCTGGGCGGCCTCGCCGCACTCCGCCTCGGACATCCCCTTGTCGCGGCCACCGACGTACATGCTCGCCGCGAGCCGCTTGACGTCCCACTCCCACGGCGCGTCGCTCGCCTCGTCGAAGTCGTTGAGGTCGAACACGAGCCGCCGCTCCGGCGACGCGAAGAGGCCGAAGTTGGAGACGTGGGCGTCGCCGCACGCGACGACGTGGGCGCCGGTGCGCGGTCCGTCGCGCAGGTCGTGCGCCATCGTGGCCGCCGTGCCGCGGTAGAACGCGAACGGCGACTCGAGCATGCGCCCGACGCGCAGCGGGACGAGCTCCTGGAGCCGGTCGCGGTTCTGCTCCTCGATGACGGCGACCGGCTCGCGCTCGGGGTGCAGCCG
>NZ_JAAGLY010000661.1 GCF_010548375.1 Streptomyces sp. SID13726 | reverse complement strand
CTCGTCGTCGGTGCCGGGCTCGGCGGCCTGGCCGCGGCGCTCGCGGCGGCCGAGCGGGGCGCCCGCGTCGTCCTCACCGAGGAGCACCCGTGGATCGGCGGGCAGCTCACGTCGCAGGCGGTGCCGCCGGACGAGAGCGCGTGGGTCGAGCGGTTCGGCGTCACCGCGCGCTACCGCGCCCTGCGCGACGGCATCCGTGACGTCTACCGCCGGTCGTACCCGCTCACGGACGCCGCGCGCACGTGGGACGCCCTCAACCCCGGCGCCGGCTGGGTCTCCAAGCTGTGCCACGAGCCGCGCGTCGCGGTCGGAGTGCTGGAGGAGATGCTCGCCCCGTGGCGGTCCGCGGGTCGGATCCGCCTGCTCGAGCGCGTGCGCCCGACGGCGGCCACGACCGAGGGTGACCGCG
>NZ_JAAGLY010000660.1 GCF_010548375.1 Streptomyces sp. SID13726 | reverse complement strand
TACAGGCCCGCCGCGTCCTTGATCGTCACCTGCCCGGCCGGTATCGCGGCCGTCCGGGAGAAGCACGACGCCTGCGACAGCACCGGCAGCGCCGCCCAGTCCGTACCGGCCAGCGCCCCCTTCACCGTCCCCGCCTGCACATGGCTGATCAGGTCCATGATCGCGACGTCCTTGCCCGGCCCCTCCGCCGAGGACATCGCCTGCGTGGACGTACCGATCACCTGGTTCACGTACGCCACGACCTTGCGGTGCTCGTCCGAGAGCAGCCGGGTGATCTTCGGGTCCTCGGCGGCCGTGTTGGAGTTCAGCACCTGCGCCGACACCTTCGCCACCGACCAGCAGCCCTTCGACCAGGTCAGCTCGAAGTCGAACAGCGTCAGGCGCTGCCCCCACTTCAGCGGCTCGGACA
>NZ_JAAGLY010000065.1 GCF_010548375.1 Streptomyces sp. SID13726 | reverse complement strand
CTAGTGAGCTGGTCCGGAGATTCGTGTGCAGTAGTGGCAGATGCGGTCGATGATCTGGTCGGCGGTCTTGGTCCAGTGGAAGGGCCGGGCGTCGGTGTTCCAGGTCTTGATCCAGGCTTCGAGTGCGGCCTTGAGCTCGTCGAGCGAGCAGAATGTGCCGCGCTCCAGGCAGCGTCGTTCCAGCTCGGCGAACCACCGCTCGACCTGGTTGAGCCAGGACGAGTACGTCGGGGTGAAGTGCAACTGCACGCGGGGGTGTTCGACCAGCCAGCGGCGCACCACGGGCGCCTTGTGGGCGGAGAGGTTGTCGCAGATCACGTGGATCGCCGGGCCAGGCCCGGTCTGGCGGTCGATCTCATCGAGGAAGTCCCGGAAGTCGACCGCCCGGTGCTGCGCGGACAGATGACCGATCACCTTGCCGGTGGCCGTGTTCAGCGCGGCGAACAGGTCCACCGTGCCGTGCCGGACGTAGTCGAAACTGCGCCGCTCGGGCGTGCCGGGCACCATCGGCAGCACGGGCGCGGTCCGCTCCAGCGCCTGGATCTGCGGTTTCTCGTCCACCGCGAACACCGCGGCATTCGCCGGCGGCGCCAGATACAGACCGACCACGTCCCGGATCTTGTCGAGCAGCAGCGGGTCCGGGGAGATCTTGAAGTCCTCGACGCGCCACGGCTGGAGGCCGAACGCCCGCCAGATGCGGTGCACACTGGTCGGCGAGATCCCCACCCGCTTGGCCAGTTCCCGCTTGGACCAGTGCGTGGCCCCCTCTGGAACCTCCTCCAGGGTGCGCACCACCACCTCCTCCACCTGGGCATCGGTGATGGTGCGCGGCACTCCGGGACGCGGCTCGTCGGCCAGTCCGTCCAACCGGCCGGTCAGGAACCGGGCCCGCCACATATTCACCGTGGAGCGAGCCACCCCCAACTCCCGCGCCACGGCACTGTTGGACTGCCCCGTGGCACACTCCAGGACGATCCGCGCCCGCTTGGCCAAGCCCTGAGCGGTCTTCCGGCGGTTCGCCCATC
>NZ_JAAGLY010000659.1 GCF_010548375.1 Streptomyces sp. SID13726 | reverse complement strand
CCCGCGGCCCCCACGGTCCGGAGCTTGCTCGTCGCCGCCGGTGCCGACCTCGTCCTACGGGGTGCGTGGCAGCTACGGCGCGGGCCGCTCCCACGGGAGGTGGGCGCGCACGACGAACCGTCCGTCCTCGACGCTGGCGGAGAACGTGCCGTCGAGCGCCTCGCAGCGCTCGCGCATCCCGACGATCCCGTTGCCGCTCCCCGGGACGCCGGACGTTCCCGTCGTGAGGGCGTTGCGCACGGCCAGGTCCACGCCGTCGCCGGGACGCGCGCGCACATCGACGTCCGCACGCGCACCCGGCGCGTGCTTCATCACGTTCGTCAACGCCTCCTGCACCACCCGGTACACCGCGCGCGTGAGTGCGGGCGGGGCTGAGTCGGCGTCGGTGACGAACACCGTCGCGGCCAGG
>NZ_JAAGLY010000658.1 GCF_010548375.1 Streptomyces sp. SID13726 | reverse complement strand
TGACGAAGATCCGCTCGGCCCCGTACTCCTCGGCGACCCGGACGAGCAGCTGCTCCAGGCCGTCGCCGTAGACCTCCCAGTCCATCGCCGTGCGCCGGACGCCCGGCAGGTAGACCTGCTTGGCGCGCGGCGGCAGGCCGGTGGGGTCGTCGGCGATGACGTTGCGGAAGTAGTAGTTGACGCCGAGCCAGTCGAGCGGGGCCGCGATGGTGTCGAGGTCGCCGCTGCGGATCGGGATGTCGACGCCGTACAGGTCGACCATGTCCTGCGGGTAGCCGCGGCCGTGGATCGGGTCGAGCCACCAGCGGTTGGTGTGGCCGTCGGCGCGGATCGCGGCGGCCTGGTCGGCCTCGCGGTCGGTGGCGGGCTCGCAGGGGCTGAGGTTGTTGACGATGCCGATGCGGGCGTT
>NZ_JAAGLY010000657.1 GCF_010548375.1 Streptomyces sp. SID13726 | reverse complement strand
CGATCGCGACGACGGCGCCGCGCTGGTCGCCCAGGGCGTCCCAGGCGGCCTGCTGCGCCGCCGGGTCGATCGTCAGCTCGACGGACGCGCCCTGGGGCTGCTTGCCGGTGAACAGCGCGCTGAGGCGGTCGAGCCACAGCGAGCTCGCCTCGCCGTTCAGGTAGTCGTTCTCCTTGTCCTCGATCTCCGTGCGCCCGTTGGTGAGCGAGAGGAACCCGGAGACGGGCGCGTACAGCGGGCCGTTCGCGTACTGCCGCTGGAAGCCGAACGCGTCGTCCACCGGGGTCGAGGACGCGATCGCGTCGCCCGCGACGACGATCGGGCCGCGGAACTTGTTGTACTCGCGGTAGATGGTGCGGGCGTTGCGCGAGTCGTTGTTGAGCGAGTCCGCCTGGACGAACTGGATGTA
>NZ_JAAGLY010000656.1 GCF_010548375.1 Streptomyces sp. SID13726 | reverse complement strand
GCGGTGCCCGGCGGTCACTGGTCCGCCGCCCTCCACGACCCGGACGCGACCGTCGCCGCGCTGCTCGGCGACGAGCCCGACGGTCCCGGGCACGCCCCCTACGTGTTCTCCCAGCAGCTGGGGCACGACCTCGCCCTGTTCGGCGTGCCCGCCGAGGGCGACGACGTCCTGTTCCGCGGCGACCCGTCCGGCGGCACCGGCGGCCACGAGGGCTGGGCCGCGTTCTACCTCGCCCCGGGAGCGGCCTCCGACTCCCCCTCGGACGGCGGCACGACGGCGGACGGCGGCCCGGGGCGCCGGGTCACCGAGGTCCGGGCGGTCCTCCTGGTCGACTCGCCGCGCGACGTCGGTCCGGTCCGCAAGGCGATGAACCGCACCGGCCGCCTCCGCGTCGACCTCGACGTCACGC
>NZ_JAAGLY010000655.1 GCF_010548375.1 Streptomyces sp. SID13726 | reverse complement strand
CAGCTCGTCCGCGCCCTCCGGGGTGAGGTCGACGGTGTCGAGGCGTGCGACGTTCACGTCCGCCGGGGCCTTGCCGTAGGCGGTGGCCGTCGTCCAGGTCTCGCCGTCGGTCGACGTCTGGACGAGGTAGCGCGCGCCCGCGCTCGCCTCCCAGGCGAACCGGACGCCGCCGACGGTGGTCTCCTCGCCGAGGTCCACCTGGATCCACGAGTCGGGGCGGGTGCGCTCGCCGACCGCGACGGCCCAGCGGGTCGACGGGTTGCCGTCCGTGACGCGCGCGGCCTGGCGACCGCCCCCGACGTCCTCGCTCGACGCGGTCGCGACCTTGCCGGCCGCGAGGTCGGTCACCGATCCCTCGTCCGCGCCGTAGGCGTGGAACGCGAACATCGAGTAGCCGTACTCCAGGTGG
>NZ_JAAGLY010000654.1 GCF_010548375.1 Streptomyces sp. SID13726 | reverse complement strand
CGAACACGACATTGACGCCCGCCTGCGCGAGCCACCACGCCGACCCGACCTGCCGGCGGTGCACGAACCCCTGCACGGCGACCAGCACGCCGTCGGCCACGAGGAACGCGCCGAGCACGACCCGCAGCGTCCCGAGCTGCTCCAGCGGCTCGATCATGAGGAGGAGGCCGAGGACGACGAGGAGGGTCCCTCGCACCACGGGCAGCCACCACACCTTGCGGAACGGGTTGCGCTCCTGGCCGTTCGCGCCGGGCGTCGCGGGGCCCTCTGGACTGTCGACGCCGCCCGCGGCGCCACGCTCCGTCGTCGTGCCACGTGCCATGCCGACCTCCCGGGTCCGGTCCTCCGCCCATGCTAGGGAGGCCTTGCTCACACCCGCCCGCCGAGCGGGGGCCGCGAGCCGTCCAGCA
>NZ_JAAGLY010000653.1 GCF_010548375.1 Streptomyces sp. SID13726 | reverse complement strand
TCCGGGACCGGGCGCTACGTGCGCCTGCTCGGCACCGAGCGCGGCACCGGCTACGGCTACTCGCTGTGGGAGCTCCAGGTGTTCGGCACGCCCGGGACCGGCGGCGGCCCGGTCGACCCGGTCGACCCGGGCGACCCCGGCGACGACTGCACGACGAACGCCGCGCTCGGGAAGGCGGCGACGGCGTCGTCCGCCGAGGGTGCGTACGCCGCGGGCCTCGCGGTGGACGGCAAGGCCGACACGCGCTGGAGCAGCGACTTCTCCGACGCGCAGTGGCTCCAGGTCGACCTGGGCGCGATCGAGCCGGTGTGCGGCATCGAGATCGACTGGGAGGGCGCGTACGGCAAGGGCTTCCGCATCGAGGCGTCCGACGACGGCTCGACCTGGCGCACGCTGCGGACCGTCACCGA
>NZ_JAAGLY010000652.1 GCF_010548375.1 Streptomyces sp. SID13726 | reverse complement strand
CTGGTCTGGGCGATCCGGTTCGTCGACGACTTCGCGGAGGACATCCTCACGGCATGGGCCGAGCGATGCCGCCTGAGTGCACTCGCCGCCTCCAACACGTCGCGCCCCGGCAGCCTGGCCGCCCTCAGGGACTACCTGCTGCCTCTCGCACGATCCGGCGCCTTGATCCCCGCCTCCCAGGCTCGTGGCGAGACGGCACTGGCCACCTCCTATATCGCCGGCCTCACCGGCGCCAGCATCGACCAGGTCAGCCGGTTCAGAGACACTCACGGGCTCGCGCCCCTGGTCACAGCACGACCGGGCCCATGCCCTCTGGACGTTCCCGTCACGGGCCGGATCGAGGGCAAGCCCTGGCGCGAGCACATGAATTTCATCGAGGTCGCTGAACTGATGCGTCACCTCGGTACCGC
>NZ_JAAGLY010000651.1 GCF_010548375.1 Streptomyces sp. SID13726 | reverse complement strand
CTCCAGCACCTTCTCGTCGCGGTAGTGGCGCGCGACCGGGTTCTCGTTGAGGAAGCCGTAGCCGCCGAAGATCTGCGACGCGTCGCGCGCGTTCGCCATCGCCGCCTCGCCGCCCACGAGCTTCGCGACCGACGCCTCCGCCTTGAACGGCTTGCCCGCGACGAGCTTGTGGGCGGCGTCGAGCCACGCGCGCCGGGCCGTGTGGACACGAGCCTGCATGCGCGCGAGCGTGAACGCGACGTGCTGGTTCTCGCCGATCGACCGCCCGAACACGACCCGTTCCTCCGCGTACCGCAGCGCCTCCTCGAGGCAGCCCTGCGCGGCGCCGGTCGCCAATGCGGCGAACGCGATACGCCCCTCGTCGAGCGCGCGCAGGAAGTTCGCGTACTCCAGGCCGCGCTCGCCCAGGA
>NZ_JAAGLY010000650.1 GCF_010548375.1 Streptomyces sp. SID13726 | reverse complement strand
GGTCGCTCCGTCACAGCCGGGGCCTCAGCAGTACGTCACCACCGGCACGGACCTGTCGAGGAGCCCGGCGGCCTGTTCGGGGATCAGGGCCGTCGGCAGGTGAAGGGCGCCTGGGATGTGGCCCTGGTCCCAGGACTCGGTGGAACGCGAGTCGACGACGACGAATCCCGGGTCGCCGTCGGCGGCGAGTGCGGCGGCCACGTCGGAGACGTCGGCGTGGAAGGCGAGGCTCGCGCCGAAGTGGGCGGCGGCCTCGGTCGGGGAGGCGGGCGCGACACGCAGGACGGGGTTGAGGACACTCGTGCTGACGGTCATGAGCTGCTGGCCTTTCCCTGGGGGAGCCCGGGCCGGGACTCCGTGGCCAGAAATCTACGGCCGACGGTCACTTCACCTGAAGGTGTGATCCACGG
>NZ_JAAGLY010000064.1 GCF_010548375.1 Streptomyces sp. SID13726 | reverse complement strand
TCGCCGAGCAACCCGGTCGTGCTCACCGAGGGCGTGTTCGCCGGGCAGCTCGCGATCGGCGACGTGACGTATGGCGGCCTGCAGCGCGCGTACCTCGAGGACGTCGCGGGCCAGGAGCAGGGCGCCGTCTTCCGCATGACGCAGGGCCTCGAGTCCGGCGTCAGCCGCACGAGCGTCGGCCCCGACGGCGCGATCTACGTCGGCGGCACCGGTGAGGGCGGCAACTGGGGCGAGTCCGGCAAGCTCCGGTTCGGCCTCCAGAAGCTCGTGCCCGTCAACGAGGACTCCTTCGACATGAAGGAGATGCGCGTGGTCGAGGGCGGCTTCGAGATCGAGTACACCGACCCGGTGTCCGACGAGGTCGTCGAGAAGCTCGCCGACGCCTACCAGGTCAAGCAGTGGCGCTACGTGCCGACGCAGCAGTACGGCGGCCCGAAGGTCGACGAGGAGCCGCTCTTCGTCACCGACGCCACGGTGTCCGAGGACCGCACGACCGTCACGCTGAAGATCGACGGCCTCAAGCCCGGCCACGTCGTCTACATCCGGTCGCCGCGCCCGTTCGCGTCCGCCGACGGTGCCGAGCTCCTCAGCACCGAGGCCTGGTACACGCTCAACTCGCTCCCTGGCTACGTCGCCCCGGCCGACCGTGGCTGGTACGAGGCGGAGCTCGCGCAGCCCCTCGGCAGCTCGAGCATCGGCTCGGACCACAGCAACTACTCGGGCTCCGGCTTCGCCGCGGGCATGACGAACGTCGGCGCGGGCCGCACGTTCTCCGTGACCGCGCCCGAGGCGGGCACCTACGCGGTGAACGTGCGCTACGCAAACGGCACGCACCCGTACCCCGACCTGCGGTCCAAGCGCGTCTCGCTGTACGTGAACGGCGAGGACCTCGGCCAGTGGACGTTCCCGACGACTGGCAGCTGGAAGGACTGGGGCGTGCAGACGCGCGACCTCGAGCTCCAGGCCGGCGCGAACACCATCACCCTCAAGTACGAGGACGGCGACGAGGGCAACATCAACATCGACGTG
>NZ_JAAGLY010000649.1 GCF_010548375.1 Streptomyces sp. SID13726 | reverse complement strand
TTCGTCGACACGTACGACCCGCCCGGCCCGCCGCCCGCGGGCCACGCGTGGGCGAGCCCGGTGTTCCGCACGAGCGAGACGCGCGGGCCGTCGGCGTCCGACCACAGCGAGCCAGAGCCCGCCGTGTTCGTCCCCGCGAGCCCGGCGAGGGAGAACGACGACATCGTCCCGGCGCCGTAGAGGTCGGCCATGACCTGGGCGTTGAGCGTCCCGTACCCCGTCGCGACGGTCGTGTCCGCGCTGCCGAAGACGACGGACGTCACCTGGGTGGCGAAGTCCGCCGCGTGCGTCCCGGCGAACGTCCGGCACGTCGAGCGCGCCTGCGCGACCGTCGTCGCGACGCTCCCGATCTGGCCCGACGTCGTCCCCACCGTGGGCCCGGCCGCGATCCCGACGCCGGCGAACACGTC
>NZ_JAAGLY010000648.1 GCF_010548375.1 Streptomyces sp. SID13726 | reverse complement strand
GTTCACGCGGGCGCCGAAGTACTGCATCTGCTTGCCGACCGGCATCGCCGAGACGCAGCACGCGATCGCGGTGTCGTCGCCGAAGCGCGGGCGCATCAGCTCGTCGGACTCGTACTGCACCGAGGAGGTGTCGATCGAGACGCGCGCGCAGAACTCCTTGAAGCCCCGGGGCAGCCGCGGTGACCAGAAGACGGTCATGTTCGGCTCGGGGGCCGGGCCCAGGTTGTAGAGGGTCTGGAGGTAGCGGAAGGAGGTGCGGGTGATCAGCGGCCGGCCGTCCTCGCCCATGCCGGCGATGGACTCGGTGACCCAGGTCGGGTCGCCGGAGAACAGCTCGTCGTACTCGGGCGTGCGCAGGAAGCGCACGATCCGGAGCTTGATGATGAAGTCGTCGACGGGCTCGTGCGCCT
>NZ_JAAGLY010000647.1 GCF_010548375.1 Streptomyces sp. SID13726 | reverse complement strand
AGGCGGACACGGCTTCGGCGACCGGGTGGGCGCGTCTAACCTGCCCGTATGGCCCTTGGTACCGCTTCCACCCGCACGGACCGCGCACGCACGGTCCGCGACCTGCTGGCGTCCGGGAGCCCGTCGTACTCCTTCGAGTTCTGGGCCCCGAAGACGGAGAAGGGCGAGCGCAACCTCTGGAACGCGCTGCGCCGGATCGAGGCGGTGGGCCCGAGCTTCGTCTCCGTGACCTACGGGGCCGGAGGCTCCACCCGCGGCGGCACCGTCAAGGCCACCCAGGAGATCGCCGCCGACACCACGCTGACCCCCGTCGCGCACCTCACCGCGGTCGACCACTCCATCGCCGAGCTGCGCCACGTGATCGGCCAGTTCGCCGACGCGGGCATCCGCAACATGCTGGCCGTGCGCGG
>NZ_JAAGLY010000646.1 GCF_010548375.1 Streptomyces sp. SID13726 | reverse complement strand
ACTCCCCGTCACCGACCTGTCCCTCGTCGTCCTGATCGGGGCCACCGGATCAGGCAAGTCCACTTTCGCCCGCAAGCACTTCAAGCCCACCGAGGTCATCTCCTCCGACTACTGCCGGGGTCTCGTCGCCGACGACGAGAACGATCAGAGTGCGAGCCGTGACGCCTTCGAGGTCCTGCACCACATCGCCGGCAAGCGCCTCGCGGCCGGCCGCCTGACCGTCGTCGACGCCACCAGCGTGCAGGCCGAGGCCCGCCGCCGGCTGGTGCAGCTCGCCCGCGAGTACGACGTCCTGCCGATCGCCATCGTCCTCGACATGCCCGAAGAGGTCTGCGCCGAGCGCAACGCCGCCCGCCCCGACCGGGCCGGGCTGCCCCGCGCCGTCATCCAGAGGCACCGGCGCGACCTGC
>NZ_JAAGLY010000645.1 GCF_010548375.1 Streptomyces sp. SID13726 | reverse complement strand
GCGCCCGTCGATGAGCGTGCTGTCGCGCTCGCTCGTCCACGGCCCGAGCGGCGAAGCGCCCGTGATGACGTTCGACGACCCGCCGCCGTTGGCGTAGTAGAGGAAGTACTTGTCGACGCCGTCGACCGTCTTCTTCGCCATGCCCGGCGCCCACGAGTTGTTCGTGAAGGGCGCGACGCCCTGCGGCCCCGCGACCTGGATCTCGCCGTGGTCCGTCCAGTTCACGAGGTCCTCGGACGAGATGAGCGTGATCTGGTTGATGGCGCCGTAGTTGATCTGCGGCGAGACGCCCGTCACCGGGTCGGGCGCGTAGCCCTGGGTGTCGTTCGTCATGTACATGTACACGCGCCCGTCCTCGACGAACCCGAACCCGTCGGCCCCGAACTGGTGGGAAATGAGCGGGTTGTGCT
>NZ_JAAGLY010000644.1 GCF_010548375.1 Streptomyces sp. SID13726 | reverse complement strand
CGGCAGCTCGGCGACCCGGCTCACGGCCCTGGAGCTGTACCGGTGAACCACGCCCTCGACGTCCTCGCCGTGGCGCTCTTCGCCACCGCGGCCGTGTGGACCGGCCTGCGCGCCCGCACGCGCGCCGACGCGGCCCTCCCCCTCGGCCTGGGCTTCGTCGCGGTCGCGAACGCGCTGCGGGTACCGGTCGTGGCCGACCTCCTCAAGGAGCACGCCCCCGCCGGGACGCACGAGGTCGCCAAGCACGTCGCGCTCGTCACCGGCTGCCTCTTCGTCGGCGTCTGGGCGTACAGCGCGACCACCGGCCGGGCTCCGCGCACCCGGCACGTGGCGCTCGCGGCCACCGGCGTGGGGGCCGCCATGGTCGCCCTCGCCGTGGCGAGCGGACCGTGGGCCACCCACGACCTCGA
>NZ_JAAGLY010000643.1 GCF_010548375.1 Streptomyces sp. SID13726 | reverse complement strand
CATCGGTGCCCGGCGCACGGGACGAGCCCGCGTCGGGACGGTGCGACGTCACCGAGGTGTGACACAGTGGGAACCAGCCCCCGACGTCGACCGGAGACCGCCGCGCCCCCATGACCTCGACCCCGACCGAGCACGCCGTGACCCAGCGACCCCACCGGGCGGCCCGGATCGAGGACCGGTGGCGCGCCGTCGTCTCCCGCTTCCAGAAGGCGCGCGGGTGGCGCCCCCGCGTCGAGCCGTTCGCGGGGTACGGCACCCCGCGGCGCGTGCGCGTGCTGGCGCGCGTGCTCCTCGCGAGCCCCGCGTTCGACCCCGCGCTGCACGAGCGCGAGTCCGCCGACCGGCGCGGCTGGCGCTACTTCTTCACGGCCCCAGCGCCGCGCGAGGAGGTCCGCGTGCACGTGGGCGAC
>NZ_JAAGLY010000642.1 GCF_010548375.1 Streptomyces sp. SID13726 | reverse complement strand
CGCTTGCCGGCCCGCATCCGCCAGGTGTCGGGGTTGTGGCAGTACAGGCAGGTCAGCGGGCATCCGGAGAGGAAGGTGACGAAGCGGGTCCCGGGCCCGTCGACACCCGTCGACAGGTCCCAGGAGTGCACCGAGCCCTCGCTGGGCCGGTGGGTCGCGGCAGCGGCCAGCGTCGCGGGAAGGGGAAGGGGAAGGGGAAGCAGGACGGTCATGGCAGGCACCCTCGAGCGGTGGTCCGTCGTTTCTCGATCTCGGTCGGAGATCCTTGGCGAGCGGTCCGGAGCCGGATGAGGGCCGGCCCCGGACTGCGCGGTCGCACGGGCTACAGCGAGCCGTGGAAGGTGCGGTTCAGCACGTCGAGCTGCTGGTCCCGCGTCAGCCGGACGAAGTTCACCGCGTAGCCGCTGACG
>NZ_JAAGLY010000641.1 GCF_010548375.1 Streptomyces sp. SID13726 | reverse complement strand
CCGCGAACTGCTCGCCCACCATCTGCAGGTAGTCGGTCGCGAGGCGGAACGAGTCCACGATCCCGCCGTGCCATCCCGCGAACCCGGTGCCGTTCCCGATCGCGGTGCGCAGCCCGCGCATCTCGTCCGGGAGGATCTCGCCCATCGTCCAGCACTGCACGACGAGGTCCAGGCTCGCCATGAACTCCTCGTCGGCGTACGACTCGAGCGATCCCTCGAGCGTCACGTCGTAGCCGGACGCCTCCAGGAACGGGACGAACAGCTCCGCCGCCTCCTCGGGTGCGTGCCCGGGCCAACCGCCCCGGACCACGAGCGCTCGACGGTCCCGCTCGGTCATGACTCCTCCTCGTGCCTCGTCACACTCGTCGCGCCCGCGTGTCGCGGGCAGCGGCCCCCGGCGACCGCGCTCAG
>NZ_JAAGLY010000640.1 GCF_010548375.1 Streptomyces sp. SID13726 | reverse complement strand
GACCCGTCGGCAACGACCGCCTCCGGCGTGTGGCTGGCGAGCGATCTCGCCGAAGCGCTCGGCGCCCACGCCGGCGACCAGGTCGCGACCAGCACGGGTACGGCCGTCGTCGCGGGCGTCTACCCGTATCCCGACGACGGCCGGGCCCGCACCCTCGGCTACACCGTGCTCACCCCGGTCCCGGCCACCGGGACGTTCGACGCGTGCTGGGCCGAGATCTGGCCCGCCGATGCGACCACGGCTTCCTACCTGCGTACCGCGCTCGTGCCCGACCCGTCGGGTGAGACGAAGCCTGCCCAGGGCCAGCTCAACTCTCGCCTCGGCACGAGATACGACGCGCCCGTCCTTCTCGCCGAGCGTCTGACCCGGCACGCCCCGCTCGCCGCGCTCGTCGTGGCTCTCGCCCTCGGC
>NZ_JAAGLY010000063.1 GCF_010548375.1 Streptomyces sp. SID13726 | reverse complement strand
GCCGAGAAGAACTCCGTCTACACACCGATCGCTGTCTGAGGAGGGTTCCGGGATATGCCGCGTCAGTTCACGTTGTTCACCGGTCAGTGGGCCGATCTTCCGCTGGAGGAGGTGTGCCGTCTTGCCCGTGACTTCGGTTACGACGGTCTCGAACTCGCCTGCTGGGGGGATCATTTCGAGGTCGACAAGGCGCTCGCGGATCCGTCGTATGTGAAGTCCCGGCATCAGTTGCTGGAGAAGTACGGTCTTGAGTGCTGGGCGATCTCCAACCATCTGGTCGGGCAGGCGGTGTGCGATGCCATCATCGACGAACGCCACCGGGCGATCCTGCCGGACGCGGTGTGGGGTGATGGTGATCCCGAGGGGGTGCGGCAGCGTGCGGCGGAGCGGATCAGGGACACCGCGCGGGCCGCGGCGGCTTTCGGTGTCGAGACCGTCGTCGGCTTCACCGGTTCCGCGATCTGGCATCTGGTGGCGATGTTCCCGCCCGCTCCGGAGGCGATGATCGAGCGGGGTTACGAGGACTTCGCCGAGCGCTGGAACCCGATTCTTGATGTGTTCGACGCGGAGGGTGTGCGGTTCGCGCACGAGGTCCATCCCAGCGAGATCGCCTACGACTACTGGACAACTCAGCGTGCGCTGGCGGCGGTGGACGGTCGGGCGGCCTTCGGGCTGAACTTCGACCCCTCCCACTTCGTGTGGCAGGACCTGGACCCGGTCGGATTCCTGTGGGACTTCCGGGAGCGGATCTACCACGTCGACTGCAAGGAGGCCCGCAGGCGCCTCGACGGGCGCAACGGGCGCCTCGGCTCCCATCTGCCGTGGGGTGATCCGCGCCGGGGCTGGGACTTCGTCTCCGCCGGACACGGTGACGTGCCCTGGGAGGACGTCTTCCGGATGCTGCGCTCCATCGACTACCGGGGCCCGGTCTCGGTGGAGTGGGAGGACGCCGGCATGGACCGCCTCCAGGGCGCGCCCGAGGCGTTGAAGAGCCTGAAGAAGTACGACTTCGAGCCACCGACGGCCTCCTTCGACGC
>NZ_JAAGLY010000639.1 GCF_010548375.1 Streptomyces sp. SID13726 | reverse complement strand
GGCTGCACGATGAGCGAGAGGGCACGACTCGCGGCGATCCTGCGAGAGAGGGCGGCGCGCGGCGGTACTCGGCAGTGGCGGCTCTCGGCGGGGCAGGAGGCGATGTGGCTGCTGGAGAACCTCGAGCCCACGTCCGATCTCCGGATGGGCGAGGCGCTCACGCTGGACGGGCCGCTCGACGTCCAGGCGTTCGACCGGGCTGCGGTCCGGTTGCACGAGCGGCACGCCCGGGCCTCCTCGGTCGTCGTGCACCGCGACGACGGAGACCTCGTGCAGGAGGTACGTCCCGTCCCGGGATCCGTCGTGCGGCTGCGCGCCGACGGACCGAGGACGGAAGGCGAGCTCGACGCCGTGCTCTGCGAGGAGATCGAGCAGGGCTTCGACCTGGCTCGCGAGCGTCCGCTGCGCCTG
>NZ_JAAGLY010000638.1 GCF_010548375.1 Streptomyces sp. SID13726 | reverse complement strand
GACACGGGCGACGCCGCCCCCGCGACCCAGGTCGTCGGCGCGCCCACGGGCCCCACGCAGGTCGTGCCGCCGGTCGCCGTCGTCCCGGGCGGCACCGGGGCGCAGGCGTGGACCGGCCAGGCGCAGGTCGTGCCGCCGCCCCTGCCCACGTCGCAGTCCCAGGTCAACGACGGCCGCACCATGGCCGTCCCGGCCGGCCACGACCTCATGGACGACCTCGGGGCCCCGCCCGTGGGGGAGGACGGCGAGCCGCTCTACGTGCGGCCCGTGCCCGCCGCGCGCCGCACCGCGCTGCTCCTCCTCGCGGCCCCGCTCGTGCTCCTGGGCATGCTGCACCCGGGCGTCGCGTTCGTCGTCCTCTCCGTGCTCGTCGTTCTCGCGCGCGTCGTCGGGGTGACGACCGAGTCGCTG
>NZ_JAAGLY010000637.1 GCF_010548375.1 Streptomyces sp. SID13726 | reverse complement strand
GCTACCTCTCCATCGCCGCCGACGACGAACGCCTCGGCTACTGGAAGTCGTTCATGGCGCGCGGCGGCGGCGAGTTCTTCCCCCGCTTCCCGCTCGAGCTCGGCGTGGAGCCCGGCCGGATGTACCCGATCGTCAACGAGGCCTCGCCGCTGCTGGACGCGGCCGAGGCCGAGGTGTTCGAGAAGGCCTGCCGTGTGGTGGACGGCAAGCCGTTCATGGGGGTCCTGGCGGCCGTCGCGGTCTGCCTGCGCGAGGCGGGCGGACCCGGCGTGTACCGCGGCTTCATGCCGGTCAGCGAGCGCGGCCGGGCCGGCTGGGCGAACTCGGTGGGCTGGTTCGTCAACACCATGCCCATCGAGTTCGACGCCTCGCCGGGGCGGGACTTCGCCCAGGTCATGGCGGCGGTGCGGG
>NZ_JAAGLY010000636.1 GCF_010548375.1 Streptomyces sp. SID13726 | reverse complement strand
GCTGCCGGGCGACGACGTCGTCACGAGCCTGCTCGTGGACCCCCGCTCGGCGTCGCCGCGCCTCGCGGACAACCTCTGGGTGCGCGTGGTGGACGTGCCGGCCGCGCTGTCCGCGCGCCGCTACGCGGCGGACGTGGACGTCGTCGTGCACGTGACGGACGCTCGCGTGCCCGACAACGCGGGCCGCTGGCGGCTGCGCGCGCCGGCGTTCGGCGACGCGGTGGCCGAGCGGACGGAGGACGCCGCGGACCTCTCGCTCGACGTGCGCGAGCTCGGCGCCGCCTACCTCGGCGGGACCTCGCTCGCGGCCCTCGCGGCGGCGGGGCTCGTCACCGAGCACTCCCCCGGCGCGCTTGCCCGCGCGAGCGCGGCGTTCGGCTGGCCCCTCGCCCCGGTGTGCAGCTGGGTCTT
>NZ_JAAGLY010000635.1 GCF_010548375.1 Streptomyces sp. SID13726 | reverse complement strand
CACCGCCGACGGGCGGATCGCGGGCGACATCAGCGACCCGACGCCCGAGTCGGTGCTCGCCGGGCTCGACGCGCTGCGCACGCTCGAGGCGCCCGGCGCCGACGGCTCCGCCCCGACCGCGTCGCAGGCGGTGCGCGCCTGATGCTCCGCCTCACCCTGGCGCAGATGCGCCGCAGCATCGGCCGCCTCGTCGCGGCCGGCGTCGCGATCGTCATCGGGACGGCGTTCGTCACGGCGACCCTGATCGCGGGCAACGTCATCACCCAGACCACGAACGACTCGATCGCCGCGCAGTTCGCGGACGCGGACCTCGTCGTCTCCGCCCCGAGCGACCTCACGGCGTCCGACGTGGACGCCCTGCGCTCCGTCGCGGGCGTCGACGCGGTGGACGCGGTCCAGTTCACCTACCTC
>NZ_JAAGLY010000634.1 GCF_010548375.1 Streptomyces sp. SID13726 | reverse complement strand
GGTCGCGTGTGCGATGTCGGCGCGCTCCACGTCTTCGGGCACGTTCCGGTAGTCGATCCAGCGCCTGCCGTGGCTCGCCACCTCCCACCCCGCAGCGGCCATCGCCCGCGCGGCACCGGGGTTGCGCTCCAGCGCCTGCGCCACCGCGAACACGGTGAGCGGCGCCCGGTGTGCCGCGAGGGTGCGGTGGACGCGCCAGAACCCTGCGCGTGCACCGTAGGCGAACAGGGACTCCGCGTTCAGATCGCGCCCGCCCATCACCGGAGGCGCACCCACGATCTCGTGGAGATAGCCCTCCGACGCCGGATCGCCCTCCAAGACGTTCTGTTCGCCGCCCTCCTCGTAGTTGAGCACGAGGCTCACGGCGACCCGGGCACCGCCGGGCCAGGCGGCATGCGGTGGTTCGGCACCG
>NZ_JAAGLY010000633.1 GCF_010548375.1 Streptomyces sp. SID13726 | reverse complement strand
CGGGTCCTCCAGCTCGAACAGCGTCAGGCCCTGCTCGTACGCCCTGACCGTGTTGGCGAGCGAGTGGTTCACGCAGCTCACCCCGGCGGCCAGGAGATCGGCCGGAGGGAGATCGCGGGCGGAGTGGTAGTCGGCGGCCTCGGGGTCAACCAGGTCGGCGATCCAGTGGTCGGCGTCGGGGTGGTTCCGCTCGTGGACCCGAACCTTGTACTCGTTGTGGTTCGCGGCCATGATCGTCGTGAATCCGGCATCCCCGATGCCCTTGGTGAGCCCCCCGAAGCCGCTGAAAAGATCGACGGCGACATACTCGTCGTGGCGGAAGCGCCGATGCCTGGCGGCTGGCCGGTGAGTGGCTGTGCTGCTGCGCGTCTTCGCCTCCATCACAGTCCCGCCTCCGGGTCAGTGTCGAAGG
>NZ_JAAGLY010000632.1 GCF_010548375.1 Streptomyces sp. SID13726 | reverse complement strand
CGGCTCCGCGTCCAGGAGGTCGTGCAGCCCGCGCCGGACGACCTCGTGATCGTCGAGGAGGAACACCTTGATCGGCGCCCCTGCGGAGGCGTTCGGATCGTCGGACATGGTCGCCCCTGACTCGGTCCGGTGTACGCGTTTCATCAGAATTGTCGCAGTAGGACACACAATGCACCCTGCGGCCGACGAGGACGCCGTGAGGCGCGGTGCCCGGCGCCCGGGCCCGCCCCGATCCGGAAGTCACGGCCCTGCGCAGACACGGCCCTAAGCAGCGATGGCGCCGTCCAGCTCCATCCGGACGTCCACGACGCCCTCGACCGCGCGGATCGCCCGCGCGAGGAGCGGGACCAGGGCCCGGTCCCGCAGCGGGCGTTGGAGAGTGACCACCCCGTCCTGTACGGCGAAGTCCACG
>NZ_JAAGLY010000631.1 GCF_010548375.1 Streptomyces sp. SID13726 | reverse complement strand
AAGGCCAGCTCCAGCTCGGGCAGTTTCAGGCGGCCGCGGGTGTTGGTGAGGTTCACCCAGCCCGCCGCGTCGAAGGCGTCCCGCAGCTCCTCCCACGGGTTGTGCACGGCGCCGACGACGGGCTTGTTGCCGTTCAGCCCGTGCCGCCCCTGGACCTTCTCGATCAGGTAGCGCCCGGGGTTGCGCAGCCGCGGCCTGTAGTAGTCGTTCGACCCGAAGACGTACACCCCGGGGAAGGACATCAGGGGGCCCAGGGCGTCCAGTACCTCCGGAACGCCCTCCGTGTCGGAGAGGTTGTCGCCCGTGATCACCACGAAGTCCGGCCGCAGGCCGGCCAGCGACTGCAGCCAGGCGCGCTTCTTGTGCTGCCCGCCGACCATGTGGATGTCGGCGACCTGGAGGACTCGCAGCG
>NZ_JAAGLY010000630.1 GCF_010548375.1 Streptomyces sp. SID13726 | reverse complement strand
CCGAGGACGAGGGCCGCATCCGCACGGCCGACGAGGTCGCCGCGGAGGATGCCGCGCGCCGCGAGGCGGAGGAGGCCGACCGCGACTCCGCGGTCGACGCCGAGCACCACGGCGGGGCACCCGAGGGGGAGGTGCGCTGATGGACCCGGCGACCAGCTTCTGGGACACCCTGGCCGACGTCGTCTCGGCCGTCTTCCTGCTGAGCGGTGCGTTCCTCGCGTTCGCCGCGGGGGTCGGCGTCGTGCGCTTCCCCGACCTGCTCGCGCGCATGCACGCCGCGACGAAGCCGCAGGTCCTCGGGCTGATCCTCGTGCTCGCGGGCCTGAGCCTGCGGCTGCGCTCGTGGGGCGCCGTCGCGACGCTGTTCCTCGTCGTGATCTTCCAGCTCCTCACCTCGCCCGTCGCGGCGCACA
>NZ_JAAGLY010000062.1 GCF_010548375.1 Streptomyces sp. SID13726 | reverse complement strand
CGCCGCGGCGGCGTCGGCTGGGTGGGCCGGGCCGGGGCGACGGGTCCCGACGACGTCCCGCCCGGCCCCGCGGGGTCGATCGACACGACCTGGCGCAGGCGGGTCCCGGCGTCGTCGTCCGGCTCCTCCTCCTGCACGTGCCCCGTGTCGTCGAGCAGGTCGATCGGCGTGACCGCGTACGACAGCTCGTTCTGCACCTGCTGGAGGGCACGGGCGAACGCGAGGACCGTCGGGTAGCGCGACCCGGGGTTCTTCGCCATCGCCGTCGCGAGCACGCGCTCGAGCGAGGCCGGCACGTCCGTGCGGCCCGTCGGGGGCAGCGGCGAGGTCTCGATCCGCGAGATGAGGTTGGCGCTCGAGTTGGACCCGCCGGGCACCTCGAACGGCGTCCGACCCGCGAGCAGCGTGTACGTCGTCGCGGCGAGCGCCCAGACGTCGGTCGCGATCCCGCTGCGCGGCGGCTCGGCGAACGACTCGGGCGGGGACCACGGGATCGACATGCCCTCGGCGCGCGCGGCGTCGTCGACCGTCGAGGAGATGCCGAAGTCCGTGAGCGCCGGGTGGCCGTACTCGGTGACGAGGATGTTCGCGGGCTTGATGTCGCGGTGCAGGATGCCCGCGCGGTGCGCCGTCTCGACGGCGCCCGCGATCTGGACCGCCGTGCGCAGCGCCTCGGCGACCGAGAGCCGCTCGGTGCGGTACCGCGCGCCCAGGTTGGGTCGCGAGCAGTACTCCATGGCGAGGTACGGGCGACCGTCGTCCGCGATGTCCGCCTCGTACATCGTGACGATCGACGGGTGGGTCGAGAGCGTCGCCATGAGGTCGGCCTCGGCGTCGAACGCCGCGCGCTGCGAGTGGCTCGACCACTCGTGCAGCAGGACCTTGACCGCGACGCGCCGGCGAGGGCGCTGCTGCTGGTACAGGAAGACGTCGGAGAAACCGCCCGAGCCGACCAGCGAGACGTACTCGAAGCCCTTGATCTCCGGCGGTGGGGACGGCGCGCGCTTGGTGCTCACCGGATCCCCTCGAACACCAGGGTCACGCCGTCGCCGAGGTCGGCGACGTC
>NZ_JAAGLY010000629.1 GCF_010548375.1 Streptomyces sp. SID13726 | reverse complement strand
GCCCGCCACCCCGACGGGAACGTTGATCCAGAAGACGGCGCCCCAGCCGAAGGCGTCCACGATCGGCCCGCCCAGGACCGGGCCGACGGCCAGGCCCAGCGCGGAAACGCCGGACCAGAGGCCGACCGCCCTGGCCCGCTCCCTCTCGTCCGTGAAGACGTGGCGCAGGATGGACAGGCTGCCCGGCGTGAGGAGTGCCGCGCCGAGGCCCTGGAACATCCGGGCCGCGATCAGCGTGCCGGTCGTACCGGACAGCGCCGCGGCCGCCGAGCCCGTGGTGAAGACGGCCAGGCCCGTGAGGAAGATCCGCTTGCGGCCGTACCGGTCGCCGAGGGTGCCGCCGGTGAGCAGCAGGGCCGCGTAGACGAGGCTGTAGCCCTCGACCACCCACTGGAGTCCGCTGACGCCGGAGT
>NZ_JAAGLY010000628.1 GCF_010548375.1 Streptomyces sp. SID13726 | reverse complement strand
TCCGCATACTCGTCGCCTCTGCCTGGCGTGCCGCTCGTGTCCACTGATAGCCGCAGACGGCGGTGGTAACCAGGGGAAAGAAGTAGAAGACCGTCATGTAAGTCGCGGTGCCCCATTCCCCGGCGTGATCGCTCAGAAAACTCCGACTTTGCTCGGGGCGGTCCACGACCGTGAAGAATAGGACCGTGAGCAGAGTCACACCGATCGCGCCCGCCCGATAGGACATTCGAGCGATCCAGCGAGAGACCGCGACGTGCCGTGGCACCACCGCTTCCGAGCTCTTGCCGTAGCTGGTCGCGACGTAGGTCAGGGCCGCCAGAATGGCCGCGGTGCTGGCGAAGTGCCTGAGCAGAGCGCTTAGATCGACCACGGGAACCCGGACCACCGCGCTCATCACGGCTGGGGTGTAGAGC
>NZ_JAAGLY010000627.1 GCF_010548375.1 Streptomyces sp. SID13726 | reverse complement strand
CTGGATGTTGCCGATCGGCTCGGCCGCGGCGCGCACGATCTCGGGCAGGCGCTCGATGAGCTCCTGCACCAGGGCCGCCTCGCCGTACTTCTGGAGCGCGTCGGCCTTCGCGTCGGTCGCCACGGCCTCGGCGCGACCCTCGGCCTCGATCGCGGCGGCGCGGGCCTCACCCTCGGCCTTGATACCGGCGGCGAGAGCGACCTGGCGGTCGCGCTCGGCCTCACCGGCGCGGCGCACGGCCTGCGCGGACGCCTCGGCGTCCTGGATGGCCGCCGTCTTGTTCGCCTCGGCGATGACGGTGCGCTTGTACGCGTCGGCCTCGGTCGCGGCGTTCGCGGCGTCACGGCGCGCGTTCGCCTCCTGGACCTCGGCGTACGCCTTGGCCTCGGCGGGCTTGCGGATCTCGATGTCGA
>NZ_JAAGLY010000626.1 GCF_010548375.1 Streptomyces sp. SID13726 | reverse complement strand
AGCGTCGGCCTCGATGTCCGCGACGCGGACGACGTCCTCGATCACCGGGTTCGACAGCACCTTGACCGCGGCCTCCTCGGCGGCGGCGAGGATCTCCGGCGTGACCGGTCCGTCGACCTCGAGCTCGAACCGCTTGCCCTGGCGGACGGACGTGAACTGGGTGAAGCCGAGGCGTGGCAGCGCCCCGACGACGGCCTTGCCCTGCGGGTCCAGGATCTCGGGCTTGGGCATGACCTCGACGACGACGCGTCCCACGGGGGCTCCTTGGCGAGAGAGTTCGGGAGAGCCGGGGCTCCGGGATCCCGCCCACGTCGCGGCCGTCGAGGACGACCGGTGGGACGGGACGAGCGGGAGCCGACGGCGGGATTCCGCAGCCAGTCTACCGGGCGCTCGGTACCGTCCTGGCGGGCGTC
>NZ_JAAGLY010000625.1 GCF_010548375.1 Streptomyces sp. SID13726 | reverse complement strand
AGATGCTCCGGTCGTTCGAGCTGAACAGTGTTCGAAGGTCCTGCCCTGCCATCGCTCCCCCAGACGAACAACTGCAGCCAATCTATGCTCCCTTGAGGACCGCCTGGCAAGTCTGCATTCAGGCAGGGAAGGCAGGTCGCGTCCCCCTGGTCCGCAGTCAGTGATGAAGGAGGGGTGATCGTGAAGACCATGACGTATTCCGAGTCTCGGGCGCGGTACGCCGAGGTGCTCAATGCCGTTACCGACGACCGTGAAGAGGTCGTCATCACCCGGGCCGGACATGAACCGGTCGTCATCGTCTCCCTTGAGGACTACGAGTCCCTGAAGGAGACGGCGTACCTGCTGCGCAGCCCTGCGAATGCCCAGCGCCTGCTCGCATCCATCGACGAGCTGGAAAACGGCGGCGGTACCGT
>NZ_JAAGLY010000624.1 GCF_010548375.1 Streptomyces sp. SID13726 | reverse complement strand
GTCTGGTCGCCGAAGACCTGCGGCGAGGCGACGGGCAGGTCCGCGTACCAGTCGTAGAAGCTCAGCATCGGCGCGCCGATGAGGGAGTGGAAGCGGGCCCCGGCGGCGTGCGAGGCCATCGACATCGCCGGGATCGGGGAGAAGCCGGCGACGCGGTCCGGTCCGTGCTCCTTGATGGTGTGCACGTGGGCGGCCGCGACGATCTCGGTCGCCTCCTCCCAGCTCGCGCGCACGAGCCCGCCCTTGCCGCGGGCCCGCTGGTACGCGCGCCGGCGCTCCGGGTCCGCCTGGACGTCGGCCCAGGCCAGCACGGGATCGCCGAGCCGCCGCCTGGCCTCCCGGTACGCCTCCAGGAGCACTCCGCGGACGTACGGGTGGCGCACGCGCGTCGGCGAGTACGAGTACCAGGAGAA
>NZ_JAAGLY010000623.1 GCF_010548375.1 Streptomyces sp. SID13726 | reverse complement strand
CGCCCTTGACGACCTTGGAGACGCGGTTGATGGTGACGACGCGCTCGACGAAGGCGTTCTTCTCGGCTGCGTCGCCACGGCGACCGTCGCGACGGTCACCGCGACGGTCGTCGCGGCGCCCCCCGCGCGCGTTCTGGTCGCTCGACTCGTTGGCGGCACCGGTGGGGGCGCCGGTGTTGCTGCGCTGCCCTGCAGCCATCAGAGAATCCTTTGCTTCCGTGTGGGGATGGTCGGCGTCGTCACAGGGACAGACCGCCCTCGCGGGCGCCGTCGGCGACCGCAGCGACCCGACCGTGGTACTTGTTGCCGCCACGGTCGAAGACGACAGAGTCGACGCCCTTGGCCTTCGCACGCTCGGCGACGAGCTCGCCGACCTTGCGGGCCTTGGCGCTCTTGTCGCCGTCGAGCGCACG
>NZ_JAAGLY010000622.1 GCF_010548375.1 Streptomyces sp. SID13726 | reverse complement strand
CCCGGCGGGCCGAGGAGGCCGGCTTCGACGGGGTGCAGATCCACGCCGCCCACGGCTACCTGCTCAGCCAGTTCCTCTCCCCGCTGGTCAACCGGCGCACCGACCGCTGGGGCGGCAGCCCGGAGAACCGGGTCCGGCTGCTCACCGAGGTCGTCCGGGCGGTCCGCGCGCAGGTGGCCCCCGGCTTCGCGGTCGGTGTCAAGCTCAACACCGCCGACTTCCAGCGCGGCGGCTTCGACACCGAGGACGCGGTGCAGGTCCTCGAGGCCCTCTGCGGCCTCGGCGTCGACCTGGTCGAACTGTCCGGCGGCAGCGTGGAGAGCCCCGCGACCCTGGGCCGCACCGCCGACCTGCGGACCCTCGAGCGGGAGGCGTACTTCCTCGCCTTCGCCGAGCAGTTCCTGGATGCGGCC
>NZ_JAAGLY010000621.1 GCF_010548375.1 Streptomyces sp. SID13726 | reverse complement strand
CACCAGTGCTCCTTCGTCGTTCGTCGTGGGTCGGTCCGTGCGTTCGTGTCCGGGGTCGCCGGCGTCGGCGCACCGATGTCAGTCGGTCGTGACCAGTGTGCCAATATTCTCGCCGACCAGGGCACGCGTGACGTTCCCCGGCTCGCTCATGCCGAAGACGCGCATCCGCACGTCGTTGTCCCGGCACAGGCTCAGCGCCGTCGCGTCCATGACCCCGAGGTCGTTGACGAGCGCGTCGGTGTACGTGAGGTGGTCGAGCTTGGTCGCCGACGGGTCCTTGCGCGGGTCGGCGGTGTAGACGCCGTCCACGCCGTTCTTGCCCATGAGGACCTCCTGGCAGTGCGTCTCGAGGGCGCGCTGCACGGAGACCGTGTCGGTGGAGAAGTAGGGCATGGCGGCGGCGGCGCCGTAGA
>NZ_JAAGLY010000620.1 GCF_010548375.1 Streptomyces sp. SID13726 | reverse complement strand
CCTCCAGCGGGGTCGAGACGAGCTCGTTGAAGCGCAGGATCCCGGCGTTGTTGACCAGGCCGTCCACCGGACCGAAGGCCTCCTTCGCGGTGGCGACGGCGGCGGCCCAGTCCTCCTCCCGGCTCACGTCGAGGCGTACGTACCGGGCGCGGTCCTCGCCCGCCTCCCCGGCTATGTCCTTGGCGACGGCGGCGCCCTGCTCGTCCAGCACGTCGCAGAGGAGCACCTTGGCGCCCTCGGCGGCGAAGAGCCGGGCCTCCTGCTCGCCCTGGCCGCGCGCCGCGCCCGTGATGACGACGACGCGCCCGTCCAGCTTGCCCATGCCCGTACTCCCAGTCGTCGAGGTGTTCGGTCGTCGAGGTGTTCAGTCGTCGAGGTGATCAGTCGTTGAGGAGGGGGCCGACCTCGGCCCC
>NZ_JAAGLY010000061.1 GCF_010548375.1 Streptomyces sp. SID13726 | reverse complement strand
CTCGGACACCGCGCCCGCCGGCAGGCGCACGCCCTGCTGGCCCGCGCGGTGTCCGAGCCGGTGGAGCGGGCCCGGCATCTCGCCCACGCGCGCCCGTACGAGGACGAGAGCACCGCCCGCGTCCTGATGGCGGCGGCGGAGTCCGCCCGCCGCGACGGCGCCCCCGACACCGCCTTCGAACTGGCCGGTCTCGCCGCCCGCCGCACCCCCGCCGCCCTCGGGGCGGACCGCGCCGACCGGCTGCTGGCCGCCGCCGAGTACGCCTGCGACGCGGGGCGCCTGGAGGAGGCGGGCGAGGCCGCCGGGACCGTCCTCGCCGAGTCGGACTCCGCGCTGCGCCGGGTGCGGGCCCGGCTGATCCTGCTGCGCAACGCGGGTCAAGCGCTGGAAGGCGCCGGGGACTTGATCGAGGAGGGGCTCGAAGACGCCGCTGGTGACCCGGAGTCGGAGGCCCGGCTGCATCACTGGGCCGCCGTACGGGGCCTGTTGTGCGGGGAGCTGGAGGCCGCCGACCGGCATGCCCGGCAGGCGGCGCGGGCCGGGGACACGGACACCCGGATCGCGGCCCTCGCCACCCTCGCCCGCATCCGGTCGCTGGCCGGCGAGCCGCTCGCCGCGGACACCGCGCTCGAAGCGGCCCTCGCCCTGAGCGGCGGCACCGAGGGCGGCCCGGAGAGCTGGCGGCTGATCCGGATGCGGGCCATCCTCGCCCTGGACTCCGACCGGGTGCCCGAGGCGCACGCACAGCTGACCCGACTCCTCACGGCCGTGGGCGAGTTGGCCGGGGTGGAGGACGCCCTGGCGGCCCTGGTGGCGCTGACCCGGGTCCAGGTGCGCGCCGGCCACTGCCGGGAGGCGCTGCGCACCGCCGACCGCTGCTCGCGCGCCCTGGCCGAGGCGGGCGTACAGGCGGCTCCGGCGCTGTACGCGGCGGCGCTCGCGGCGACCGCGGGTGGCACCGCGGAGGCGGCCCGGCAGCTGGCGGCGCGGGCGGTG
>NZ_JAAGLY010000619.1 GCF_010548375.1 Streptomyces sp. SID13726 | reverse complement strand
CCACCGAGCAGGCCGCCCCGGCGCCCGCTCCCACCGCCGAGGCCGCCTCCGGCGGCGGTTCCGCCGAGGGCACGGACGTCGTCCTGCCCGCGCTCGGCGAGTCCGTCACCGAGGGCACCGTCACCCGGTGGCTGAAGGAGGTCGGCGAGGAGGTCGCGGAGGACGAGCCCCTGCTCGAGGTCTCCACGGACAAGGTCGACACCGAGATCCCGGCGCCCGTCGCCGGTGTCCTGCTGGAGATCGTGGTCGCCGAGGACGAGACCGCCGAGGTCGGCGCGAAGCTCGCCGTCATCGGCGCCCCGGGCGCGGCTCCGGCCCCGGCCCCGGCTGCCGAGGCCCCCGCCCCGGCTCCGGCTCCCGCCCCGGCCGCTCCGGCTCCGGCCCCCGCGCCCGCTCCGGCTCCGGCTCCGGTCC
>NZ_JAAGLY010000618.1 GCF_010548375.1 Streptomyces sp. SID13726 | reverse complement strand
CGAGAGCTGCGACTCGTACGGGCGGTTCCTGATCCGCCGCGAGGAGATGCGCCAGTCCCTGCGGATCGTCGAGCAGTGCCTGGAACGGCTGGAGCCGGGCCCGGTCATGGTCGCCGACAAGAAGATCGCCTGGCCGGGGCAGCTCGCGATGGGCCCGGACGGCCTCGGCAACTCGCTCGACCACATCAAGAACATCAGGGGCACCTCCATGGAGGCCCTCATCCACCACTTCAAGCTGGTGACCGAGGGCTTCCGGGTACCGGCCGGGCAGGCGTACGCGGCCGTCGAGTCGCCCAAGGGCGAGCTCGGGGTCCACGTCGTCTCCGACGGCGGCACCCGCCCCTACCGGGTCCACTTCCGCGATCCGTCCTTCACCAACCTGCAGGCCATGGCGGCGATGTGCGAGGGCGGCCA
>NZ_JAAGLY010000617.1 GCF_010548375.1 Streptomyces sp. SID13726 | reverse complement strand
AGCGACGTGCGGTCCCAGCCCTCGGACTCGACCTCCTCGTTCGTGCCCACGACGAGGACGGTCAGGTCGGCCGCACGGGCGGCCCGGGCGGCGTCGGCGATCTCCTGCTCGACGCTCGGCGCGGGGACGCGGTGCCGCAGCTCCGCGCGGACGAGGTTCCCGTAGCCCTGGGCACGGGTGACGAGGAGCGACGCGCGGACCCGCACGCGGCGCGGCGCGTCGACGTGCACGGTCGCGGGGACGCCCGCCGGGTTGTTGATCGAGGAGTCGAGGATGACCTCGACCCCCGAGCGGCGGTCGTCCTTCGCGACGACGACGCCGTCGATCTCGATCGTGTGGCCCGGGACCGTGCCGACCTCGAGCACGTGGTCGCCGGGCTCGTCGAGGAGGACGTCGACGTCGAGCACGACGGTG
>NZ_JAAGLY010000616.1 GCF_010548375.1 Streptomyces sp. SID13726 | reverse complement strand
CCGACGACCCCGACCGCCTCCACCAGTTCGCCCCCACCGGTCTGGCGATCGACGCGCTCTTCCTCAACACGCAGGTGCCGCCGTTCGACGACGTCGCCGTGCGGCGCGCGCTGAACGCCGTGCTCGACCGCGAGGACATCTCGAACCTCGCGACGTCGGGCGTCTGGCCGCCGCTGCGCAGCGCGACAGGACTGCCGCTCCCCGCGGGCGAGACGTTCCTCGCCCCGGACCTCGCCGACCGGCGCCTCGTGGTCGACGTCCCCGGCGCCGTCGCGATCCTCGCGGACGCCGGGTACGAGCTGGTGGACGGTGTGCTGCACGACGAGGACGGCACGCCCGTCACGTTCACGCTGACGAACCCCTCGGGGTGGACCGACTACATGTGGGAGCTCGAGGCGGTCAAGGAGGCGGCCG
>NZ_JAAGLY010000615.1 GCF_010548375.1 Streptomyces sp. SID13726 | reverse complement strand
ATGAGGTTGATCCAGATCAGCAGGGCGACCGGCCCGCCGAAGGCGCCGTACATGCTCTTCGCGGCGACCCCTCGCATATAGCCGCTGAGCAGCAGCTTCAGCAGCTCGAAGCCGGCCGCGCCGAGGAGGGCGGCCTGGACGAGGCTGCGGCGCGGCGGTTCGACGCCGGGCAGCAGGGTCAGCACGTACAGGAGGATCAGGAAGGCGGCGAGGACGCCGACGAGGAAGGCTCCGGTGCGCAGGAGCGCGCCGCCCGCGCCGTGCTGCGGCACGCCCAGCCAGCCTCCGAACTTGCCGACCGCGCTGGAGCCGAGGATCGAGGCGGCCGCCGAGGCCAGGCCCACGCCGCCGAGTCCGAGGAGGACGAGGGCGTCCTTGCCCTTGCGCAGGACGGGGTTGCCCAGGTCCTCGTCG
>NZ_JAAGLY010000614.1 GCF_010548375.1 Streptomyces sp. SID13726 | reverse complement strand
GTCGGTCCCGCCGGGGTCGACGACCGCGGTCTCCGGGCTCGATCCCGGGGACGACGACGAGGGAGACGAGCATGCTGCGTGGGATGGCGACGCTGAACCTGTGGGCCGACGACCTGGAGGCCGCGTCCGCGTGGTACGCGGAGGTGCTCGGGACGGAGCCGTACTACGTGGTCCCCGGCGGGTACGTCGAGGTCCGGGTCGGCGACCGCCAGGACGAGCTCGGCATCATCGCCCGGTCCTGGTCCCCGCGTCCGCAGCCGGAGACCCCCGGGGGCGCGATCGTGAACTGGCACGTCGACGACGTGCGCGACGCGGTCGCCCGGCTGCTCGCGCTCGGCGCGACCGAGTACGAGGGGGTCGTCGAGCGCGGGGAGGGCACGGGCTTCGTCACGGCGTCGGTGGTCGACCCGTTCG
>NZ_JAAGLY010000613.1 GCF_010548375.1 Streptomyces sp. SID13726 | reverse complement strand
GTCGCGCCGGACTCGCAGTAACCGTCGGCCTCGCCCTGCACGTTGACGAAGGTGAGCTTGGTCCAGGCGCGGGCACCCGGCGCCAGGGACACCGTGGCCGCCGAGCCGCTGTGGGTCGTGGCGAGCGGTACGTTCTTGTCCGGGGACCCGTTGCCCGCACCCGCGACGGTGGGGAATCCCTGCAACGTGCACGCGCTCTTCGAGGTGTTGGCGACGGCGACGATCGCAGCGCCGGTTCCCGTGCCGGGCGGCCGGACGGCAGCCTGGCGGGCCTCCGCCACCTTTACGTCTTCGCTCGTGCAGGGCTTCGCCTTGCCTCCGGACACGGCGGGGGAGCCCGAGGCGGCGGGCTTGGCCTGCCCGGTGCCGCCGGCACTGCTGCCGCCCGCGGCGGTCCCGGGGGCCGGCGACTGC
>NZ_JAAGLY010000612.1 GCF_010548375.1 Streptomyces sp. SID13726 | reverse complement strand
CCCGGAATCGGTGGGGCGACGCGGCTTGAGATGGGTGTCGCCCGCTATTCTTCGCCAGTCGGACAGCCGTATTCCTTGCCCACGGCATGCCGGTAGGAATTGAAGAGGGCGGCGCGTGCCGTCTCGTAGACGTCCTTCCCTTGGTCCAAGAGCACATCTCGGTAGGCGTCGTTGAAACTCACGGCGACGTAGAGATCGCCGGGGGAGCAGGCGGTGACGGTGCGGCCGCTTCCTTGCGTGGCCGTCTCGTCGCGTCGCACGCCCTTGGTCATGGCAGGGTCGTTGCTGACGGTCAGGGTGATCCGGGGGCCACCGGGGCCTTGGAGCATCACCTCGCAGACCCGTGTCAAGGACCCGTGGCCGGTGACACGCGCCGTGCCAGGTTCCGCCTTCCCCGTGAAGAGGGCGGCTTCT
>NZ_JAAGLY010000611.1 GCF_010548375.1 Streptomyces sp. SID13726 | reverse complement strand
AAGGCAGTATGCCGGCCCGTCGGCCGTATGGCTGCGCAGGGGCCTCGGTACGCCGCGGGCGGTGGCCGGGACGGGGGGTCCCGGAGGGCGTCCGGAAAGAAGTTTGCGCACAGACCGTGTAAGAACGAGAAGTCGGGGCATGAGCGCCCGGGCAGTCGTCAGTCAATCGGGAGGGAACGGCCACCATGTCTCGCTCGGCCACCGTCGCAGGCCCCATTCGTGCAACAGACGTGCAGATCACGCCCTCTGTACCCGCCGACAGGATCGTGGGAGCCCCATCGCAGGACGCGGCACTGCCCGACGTGAAGAACCCCCGGGAGATGGCGCCCTCCGACGCGCGCGAGCTTTCGAGGCTCTTCTTCGAGAGGCTCCGCACCCTGGAGGAGGGGACGCGGGAGTACCAGTACGCCCGCA
>NZ_JAAGLY010000610.1 GCF_010548375.1 Streptomyces sp. SID13726 | reverse complement strand
GTCGGCGCGCGAGCGCAGGGCCCCCTGGTCGAGCAGGAACGGGACCAGCAGGGCGTCCCGGCCGCCGAGCGCCTCGTCGAACAGGGCCAGGCCCTCCGCGACGGTGAGCGCCGGCATGCCGATCCGGCCCATCCGCTCCCGGTACACCTCGCCGGGTTCGCCGTCGGCCTCCCAGGGCCCGTAGGCCAGGGAGAGGCCGGGCAGGCCCTGCTCCCGGCGGTGTGCGGCCAGGGCGTCCAGGTAGCTGTTGGCCGCGGCGAAGTTCGCCTGGCCCATGCCGTAGGTGATGCCGGCGGAGGAGGAGAGCAGGACGAACGCCGTCAGGTCGAGGTCCCGGGTCAGCTCGTGCAGCTGCCAGGCGGACTCGGCCTTCGCGGTGAGTACGGTCTCCAGCTGCTTCTGCGTCAGGGCGTC
>NZ_JAAGLY010000060.1 GCF_010548375.1 Streptomyces sp. SID13726 | reverse complement strand
CCGCGAAAATTGCGCGTCCTGGACACACTCCGCTCGGAAACGACCGGTATTCGCGGACCTGCTGGCACCATGCATGCACCTGCCGTCGTCTAAGCACCGCGCACTCCCTGGAGGACACACGTGAAGGACTCGAAGGACAGGCTGGAAGCACTGCGGGCGGAGATCGAGCGCCGCAACCCCGCTCAGCCGGAGTTCCACCAGGCGGTGCGGGAGGTCCTGGAGACCCTGGCACCCGTTTTCGCCGCCCGGCCCGAGTACGCGGATCCTGCGGTGGCGTTGGTCGAGCGGCTGACGGAGCCGGAGCGGCAGATCGTGTTCCGGGTGCCGTGGCAGGACGACCGCGGCCGGGTCCACGTCAACCGCGGCTTCCGCGTCGAGTTCAACAGCGCGCTGGGCCCGTACAAGGGCGGCCTGCGCTTCCACCCGTCCGTCGACATCGGCGTGGTGAAGTTCGTCGGCTTCGAGCAGATTTTCAAGAACGCGCTGACCTGGCTGAGCATGGGCGGTGGCAAGGGCGGCAGCGACTTCGACCCGCGCGGCCGCTCGGACGCCGAGGTCATGCGCTTCTGCCAGTCGTTCATGACCGAGCTGCACCGGCACATCGGCGAGCACACCGACGTGCCGGCGGGGGACATCGGCGTCGGCGGCCGTGAGATCGGCTACCTGTTCGGCCAGTACCGGCGCATCACCAACCGCTGGGAGGCCGGGGTCCTGACCGGCAAGGGAGCGGGCTGGGGCGGCTCCGCGATCCGGCCGCAGGGCACCGGCTACGGCAGCGTCCTGTTCGCCGCCGAGATGCTGAAGGTGCGGGGCGAGTCGCTGGACGGCCTGTCGGCGGTGGTCTCCGGCTCGGGCAATGTGGCGCTGTACACCATCGAGAAGCTCCAGCAGCTCGGCGCGAACCCCCTGACCTGCTCGGACTCGCACGGCTACGTCGTCGACGACAAGGGCATCGACCTCGCCCTGCTGAAGCAGGTCAAGGAGGTCGAGCGCGGCCGCGTCGCCGACTACGCGGCCCGTCGGCACGGGGCGCGCGTCGTCACCGACGGCTCCATCTGGGACGTGCCGTGCGACGTCGCGCTGCCGTGCGCGACGCAGAACGAGCTCGACGAGAGCGCGGCGAAGCAGCTCGTCG
>NZ_JAAGLY010000609.1 GCF_010548375.1 Streptomyces sp. SID13726 | reverse complement strand
AGGGGTGGACGCCGAGGACGGAGGCGACCCAGCCGGTGGAGCCGCAGGCCTTGGCTATGTCCTTGACGGCGGCGTAGAAGACGCCCGGGTCGGCCGCGCGGCCGCCGTACGCCCTGGGCTGGAGCAGCCGGAAGAAGCCGGTGGCGGCGAGTTCCTTGATGCTCGCCGCGGGTACCTTGCGCTGCGCCTCCGCCTCGGCACTGCGCTCGCGGAGGGCGGGGGCGAGTGCGCGGACTGCTTCGAGGACGTCTTCGTCGCTCATCGGTGTCCCTTTCTCGGGGTCGTCGGCTTCGAGGTGCGGTGAACGTACGCCGGGCGGTCCGGGCGTGGAACGGGCCGTTCCCGGTGAGTGGGAAGCCGGGTCGCGGTTCGCCCCGGATCGGGGAAACGACTACTCGAAGTATTACTGAATGAA
>NZ_JAAGLY010000608.1 GCF_010548375.1 Streptomyces sp. SID13726 | reverse complement strand
CCGCCGGGGCCGCCGAAGTTGAACACCAGCGACCCGATCCGGCCGCTGCCGGTGGCCTTGGCGCGGATCATCGCGAGACCGATGGTCGGCCCGTCCGGCTTCGCGTAGTCCAGCGGCGCCTTGAGCGTCGAGCACTGCCATTCGCTCCCGGGCGCCTTGCCGTCCGTGCCCTGCGCCACACTCGGCGCCGGGCACCGCCGCCAGCTCAGCTTCTGCCCGGTCAGCGACCCGGGCAGCGCGCCCGGCGCGCCGGCCGGCGGCGTGCTGCCTGTCACGGAGGCCGTAGCCGCGGGCTTGTCGTCCGCGGCCTTCGAGTCCCCGCCCCCGCACCCCGCCGCCCCCAGCGCGATGACCAACGCGACACCCACCACCGCGTCCCGCCGCACCCGTACGTTGCTCATGGATCTCCCACCCG
>NZ_JAAGLY010000607.1 GCF_010548375.1 Streptomyces sp. SID13726 | reverse complement strand
TCACGACCGGGGCGGCGGCGACCGTGGGCTTCGAGGTGCTCGGTGTGCGGGACGGGGCGTGGCTGTCGGCGGCGACGGTGACCCGCTTCTGGCGGCTGCTGCTGCCGACCCTCGTGCCGGCGGAGCGGCTCGCCGGTTTCGTGGCCGTCGGAACCCATTCCCTGTAGGGCCGCGAAGAGGTGGTGCCCCGGTGGTGCCCCGGTCTCCGTGCGCGAGTTGCGCCGGGGCCGGGGCACTTCCGCGTCCAACCTCCCTGCGTCGTGCACGTGTTCACCTCGTGTGCCCCTCCTTCACGCGGAAGACCTGCCGGTTTGTTTTGCCAAATCTAGACCTCTCCTGGAGGGGGTGTGGACTGGCGATGTCGTGCCACGGCCCTCAGGGTGCGCCGTAAACGCCCAGGTCAGAGGGGTGCGTT
>NZ_JAAGLY010000606.1 GCF_010548375.1 Streptomyces sp. SID13726 | reverse complement strand
CGAGCTCGGTCTCGAGCGCGGGGTCCTCCCCCGCGTCGACGACGAACACGGCGTGGCCGGTCTGGCGCGCCCGCGCCTGCACGCCCTTGGTCACGGACGCGAAGTAGGGGTTCTCCAGGTCGGGCACCACGAGCCCGAGGGCTCCCGTCCGCCCGGCGCGCAGCCCGCTCGCGGCGCGGTTGGGCCGGTACCCGAGGCGGTTGGCGACGGCGACGACGCGGTCGCGCGTCTCCGGGGCGACGCGCTCGGGCTCGGCGAGGGCGCGGGAGACCGTGGAGATCGACACCCCGCTCTCGCGGGCGACGTCACGGACGGTGACCACGGCTGCCTCCTCGGCGCTCGGTACCCCGTGGGGAGACCCGGGGCTGCGAACGATTGTAGCGGTCCCCGAGCTTTCGCTCTCAATCATCTCGTG
>NZ_JAAGLY010000605.1 GCF_010548375.1 Streptomyces sp. SID13726 | reverse complement strand
CTCCTCGCACGCGGCGCCGACCCGTCCCAGGTGGTCGCCGCCGCACGGACCACCGCCAAGGTCGCCGACCTCGCCGACCGTGGCGTCCAGGTCCGCGAGGCCGACTACGCGCGCCCGGAGACCCTCGCCGCGGCGCTCGCCGGCGTCGACGTGCTCGTGCTCGTGTCGGGCTCTGAGGTCGGGCAGCGGGTCCCGCAGCACCGCAACGTGGTCGAGGCGGCCGCCGCGGCCGGGGTCTCCCGTGTGATCTACACGAGCGCGCCGCACGCGACGACCTCCGCGCTCGTCCTCGCGCCCGAGCACAAGGCCACGGAGGAGATCCTGGCCGCCGCGGGACTGGCGACCACGATCCTGCGGAACAACTGGTACACGGAGAACTACGTCGGCGACGTCGTGGGCGCCCGCGAGTCCGGCG
>NZ_JAAGLY010000604.1 GCF_010548375.1 Streptomyces sp. SID13726 | reverse complement strand
CCAGGCTGCGGCGAGGACGTCGTCGCGGGGTCCGAGATCGAGGACGTGCGCGGCGAGGCGGGCGGTGACGGGCACGAGCCCGGTGCCGCTGGCGTGGGTGAGCCAGGCGGCCACGAGCCGGACCGGGCGCACGCTCGCCGGCAGCGGGTCGGGCAGGTCCTTGAACGCGCGGCGCAGGTCGAGGGCGCCTTGCATTCGCGCGTCCCAGTCCCATGAGCCGATCGCATCGCCCGCGTGGGCCAGGGCGTCGGTCCACGGCTCACGGTCGGCCTCGGGCTGGGCCAGGGCGAGCAGGCGCAGAGTGTGCGCGGCGCACTGGCCGGCGGACAGGGTCCGCGGGGCGGCCTTGTACCCGGTGCGCACGCGGACCTGTCCGACGTCGGCCGCGGCCGACGCTCCCCCATCGCCGGCAGGCG
>NZ_JAAGLY010000603.1 GCF_010548375.1 Streptomyces sp. SID13726 | reverse complement strand
GAACCCGGAGTTCCTGCGCGAGCACATCAAGCTCAACGACGACGGCACGTACACCGTGACGATGTACAAGGACGGCGAGCCGGTCGAGATCGTGGTGGAGGCGACCGTCCCGGAGAACGGCGTCGGCGGTCAGAACGGCGAGCCCAACTGGGTGTCGATCTACGAGAAGGCGGCGGCCGAGTACTTCGGCGGCGACTACCAGGACATCGACGGCGGGCACTCCGACGACGCGTTCGAGGCCATCACGGGCCGCCCGGCCGAGCGGTCGGGGGAGCTCAGCCTCTCCGACATCCAGGACCGGCTGAAGGACGGGCCCGTCGCGGTGGGCACCGAGGACGACGACGCGTTCTGGTGGTTGGAGGACGAGGTCGACGACAGCCGCATCGTCCCCAACCACGCGTACGTCGTCACCGAGG
>NZ_JAAGLY010000602.1 GCF_010548375.1 Streptomyces sp. SID13726 | reverse complement strand
GCGTGCGTGCGCAGCACGTGCCGCGTCGCGTCGACGATCCACCGGGACGAGGAGATGTCCGCCGTCGGACCCCAGTAGGTGAAGAGCGGGAACTCGCCGAACCGGCCGACGAGGTCGTCGTGCAGCGCCGGGGGCCGCACGTACGCGTCCGGGGACTTGCGGCCGTCGGCGTGGTAGATCGGGCGCGGCGTGACCGTGACGTCCGTCGTCATGCCCATCGCGTACCACCAGCAGACGTTCGCCGACGAGTACTCGCGGCTGGCGCGGCGCGCGGCCTCCCACAGCTTCTCCCCCTCGACGAGCCGGGCGTGCTGGCGCCACAGGTACACGTCGCCGAGCTCGCGGAAGTACCACCCGTTCCCGACGATCCCGTGCTCCGCCGGGCTGAGCCCGGTCGTCATCGTGGCCTGGACGCT
>NZ_JAAGLY010000601.1 GCF_010548375.1 Streptomyces sp. SID13726 | reverse complement strand
AGCGCCGCGATCTGCGAGCCGCGCATCAGGCCGCCCGCCGCGATGATCGGGAGGTCCACCGCCTCCCGTACCTGGGCCACCAGCGCGAGCAGGCCCACGCCCGCCGTGCCGTCCGTCTGCGGGTCGTCGCGGTGGGTGCCCTGGTGGCCGCCGGCCTCCACGCCCTGGACGCAGAGGGCGTCGGCGCCCGCGGCCCGGGCGGTGCGGGCCTCGTCGACCGAGGTGACGGTGACGACGGAGTACGTACCGGCCTGGCGCAGGGCGGCGAGGACCGCGGGCGCGGGGCAGCCGAAGGTGAACGAGACCACGGGGACCGGGTCTTCGAGGAGGATGGCGAGCTTGGCGTCGTAGCCGTCGTCGCTGGTGCCGATGATGTCCTCGTCGGCCAGGGACAGCTCGTACCAGCTGGCCTCGCC
>NZ_JAAGLY010000600.1 GCF_010548375.1 Streptomyces sp. SID13726 | reverse complement strand
GGCCGGCGGCGGCGCCGCGTACGCCTCGTACCCCGCGTACGCCGAGGGCGCCGCACCCCGTACTTCCACGGGATGCGGCGCCCTGACCGGCGGCGTCGCCGCGCAGGCGGCGTACGAAGAGGTGTGCTCAGGCCGTGTCGGCGATGTCCGCGTAGCCCTCGATCTCGCGCGGGTCGCGCCGTCCGGGGCCGATGTAGCGGGCCGACGGCCGCACCAGGCGGCCCGTGCGCTTCTGCTCCAGGATGTGGGCGGACCAGCCTGCGGTGCGGGGGCAGGTGAACATCGAGGTGAACATGTGCGCCGGGACCTCGGCGAAGTCCAGCATGATCGCGGCCCAGAACTCCACGTTCGTTGCGAGCACCCGGTCGGGGCGGCGCGCGTGCAGCTCCTCCAGCGCGGCCTTCTCCAGCGCGGCG
>NZ_JAAGLY010000005.1 GCF_010548375.1 Streptomyces sp. SID13726 | reverse complement strand
AGATTGCCCACGTGTTACTCACCCGTTCGCCACTAATCCCCACCGAAGTGGTTCATCGTTCGACTTGCATGTGTTAAGCACGCCGCCAGCGTTCGTCCTGAGCCAGGATCAAACTCTCCGTGAATGTCTACCCGACTGTGCTTAATTAAAAGCGCGGGTGCACACATCACGAGAGCGGAACAACCACCGGAATAAGGCGGTCGTTCACAGCGTCCTCGCTGTTGTGTTTCTTCAAAGGAACCTCGCCCCGAGCCATGATGGCCGGGAACGGGGTATCAACATATCTGGCGTTGATTTTTGGCACGCTGTTGAGTTCTCAAGGAACGGACGCTTCCTTTGTACTCACCCTCTCGGGCTTTCCTCCGGGCTTTTCCCTTCGGTCTTGCGTTTCCGACTCTATCAGATCGTTTCCGGTTCCGATTTCCTCGGTGCTTTCCAGGTTCTCGCTCTCGCGTTTCCCTTTCCGGCGGTTCCGACTCTATCAGATCCTTTCGGGCCTGACTCCCAGTCAGCGGGGCTTGCCTTCCCGGCCGTTGGGCCGTTCCGACGAGTGAGACTTTAGCGGATTCCCGGCTCCCGAGCTAATCGGGGGGCCGCCGTCCTTTCGAACGTAGATTCCTCATTTCGCGAATACACATGCCAATGGAGCGACGGCAGACAGAGCGACTGTCGTCGTTGTATTGGCTGGTACTTGCGGAATGGCTGTCCGGGGACCGACCGGGGTCGGCGCTCACGTCGGACAACTCGGAGAACACTACGTACCGGGCTGGGGAGTGTCAACTCAGCGGTGGACAGGCTCCTGGAGGCGTACGCTGGCTGCCATGACTACGCGTACGTGTACCCAGCAGTGGTGGGCCGCCTGACGGCGGCCTGAGTCACGTACGCAACTCAACGGCCGCCGCCTCGGCGGCCGTTCTCGTATCTCCCTCCAGGACACCGGGGGCCGGCCGACCGGGGTCGGCGGTCTCGACCAGGAGGTGGAGAGATGACGCGAGTCTTCAGCGGGGTCAAGCCGACCGGGCATCTGACGCTGGGGAACTACCTGGGAGCCATGCGGCAGTGGGCCGCGGTGGACCAGCATCAGGCGGAGTCGCTGTTCTGCATCGTCGACCTGCACGCGCTGACCGTCGACCACGATCCGGCGCGGGTGCGCCGGCTGAGTCGGCAGGCGGCGACGCTGCTGCTCGCGGCCGGGCTGGATCCCGAGCTGTGCACCGTGTTCGTGCAGAGCCATGTCGACGAGCACGCGCGGCTGTCGTACG
Source organism: Streptomyces sp. SID13726 (assembly GCF_010548375.1). Lineage (GTDB taxonomy): Bacteria > Actinomycetota > Actinomycetes > Streptomycetales > Streptomycetaceae > Streptomyces. The sequence continues at coordinate 615,717 of NZ_JAAGLY010000005.1, read as the reverse complement.
TACTGGAGTGCGTGGCCACGGACGGCGAGATGCGGCGGATGATCCAGTACAAGGAGAAGGCCGCTCGGGAGCGGGCGCGGGGCGGGAGTGTGCGGCTGTCGCTGCTGACGTATCCCGTGCTGATGGCGGCGGACATCCTGGCGTACGGGGCCGACGAGGTGCCGGTCGGGGACGACCAGGCCCAGCATGTGGAGCTGACCCGGGATCTGGCGGTGCGGTTCAACCAGCGGTACGGCCATACGTTCGTGGTGCCCCGGGCCACCCTGCCGAAGGTGGGTGCGCGGGTCATGAATCTTCAGGAGCCGACGTCGAAGATGGGGAAGTCGGACGACTCCGGGCCGGGGATCGTCTATCTGCTCGACGAGCCTGACGTTGTGCGGAGGAAGGTCATGCGGGCGGTGACCGACAGTGGGCGGGATGTCGTGTACGACCGGGAGGCCCGGCCGGGCCTTGCGAATCTGCTGGAGATCCTCGCGTCCTGCACGGGTGGGAACCCATCGGCGCTGAGCGGTGTATATGAGTCGTACGGCGCCTTGAAGAAGGACACCGCCGAGGCCGTGGTCGAGGTCTTGAGGCCCGTGCAGGAGACGCACAAGGAGTTGTGCGCGGATCCTGGCTATGTGGAGGGGGTGCTGCGGGATGGGGCGAGGAGAGCTCGGGCGTTGGCCCGGCCGACCGTCGATGCCGCGTATCGGGCGATCGGGCTGCTGCCGGCGGCGAGCGATATCGCGGTGAGCGCGGCCGGGTAGCCGGCGGACGGCCCGTGGTCCCTGTGTGCCGCCCCCTTATATGGGGGCGGCTGTACAGGGGCGGTGGCGCGGGCTTCGGTCAGCTGTTGTTGCCGGAGGCCAGCTGGCGGCTGCGGTCGCGGGCGGCTTCGAGGGCGGCGATGAGGGCGGCCCGTACGCCGTGGTTCTCGAGTTCGCGGATGGCGTTGATGGTGGTGCCCGCGGGGGAGGTGACGTTCTCGCGGAGCTTCACCGGGTGCTCGCCGCTGTCGCGGAGCATCGTGGCGGCGCCGATCGCGGACTGGACGATCAGGTCGTGGGCCTTGTCGCGGGGCAGGCCGAGCAGGATGCCGGCGTCCGTCATGGCTTCGACCAGATAGAAGAAGTACGCCGGTCCGGAGCCGGAGAGGGCGGTACAGGCGTCCTGCTGGGACTCGGGGACGCGGAGTGTCTTGCCGACGGCGCCGAAGATCTCCTCGGTGTGGGCGAGGTGGTCGGCGGTGGCGTGGGTGCCGGCGGAGATGACGGACATGGCCTCGTCCACCAGGGCGGGTGTGTTCGTCATGACACGGACGACCGGGGTGCCTCCGGCGAGGCGCTCCTCGAAGAAGGAGGTGGGGATACCGGCGGCGCCGCTGATGATCAGGCGGTCGGCCGGGACGTGCGGGGCGAGTTCGTCGAGGAGGGTGCCCATGTCCTGCGGTTTGACCGTGAGGATCAGGGTGTCGGCGGTCTTGGCGGCTTCCGGATTGCTGACCGGGGTGACTCCGTAGCGGGTGCGGAGTTCTTCGGCTCGCTCGGGGCGGCGGGCGGTGACCAGGAGGTCGGCCGGGGCCCAGCCGGCGCGGATCATTCCGCTGAGCAGGGCTTCGCCGATCTTGCCGGTGCCGAGGACTGCGACTTTCTGACTCATACGGTTCAGTCTGGCACCGGGGCGAGGGGGACACCGGGGCTGTCCGGTTGGCGGGACGTGGGCCGGGGGGCGCGGGTCAGGGGGCGCGGATCGGGGGCCGCAGGCCGCGGGGCGGCGGGGGTCTCGGATCGGGGGCCGCGGGCCAGAGGTCGAGGGCCGCAGGTCGGGGGGCGCGGGCCGGGGGCCGCGGATCGCGGAGCGCGGAGCGCAGGTCGGGGGTCGAGGGCCCGGGGTCGACGGCCCGGGGTCGGAGGCCAGGGGCCCGGGGTCGGAGGACAGGGAGCCGGAGGTCGCGGGCCGAAGGCCAGAGACCCGGGGCCGCGGGCCGGAGGCCGGAGGTCGCGGGCTGAGTGCCTAAGGCCGTCTCCGTGGCCAACACCCGGCGTCCTACACCCGACACCCCAGGTCCAGCGGTCCGGCATCCGGCGGTCCGGCATCCAGCGGTCCAGCACCCGGCACCCGGCAGGGCGCCATCCGGCTGGGCAACAGGCCCCACCCGACGTCCCGCACCACCCCTCACCCCGCCCTACGCCGCCTACGCCGTCCTGCGCCTCAGCGTCGCCGCGCCCAGGCAGAGGACCAGTAGGGCGCAGCCGGCCACGATCAGGGCGTCCCGTACGAAGGTCGTGGTCATGTCGGTGTGGCGGAGGACTTCGTTCATGCCGTCGACGGCGTAGGACATCGGGAGGACGTCGGAGATGGCCTCCAGGACGGGGTGCATGTTGTCGCGGGGGGTGAAGAGGCCGCAGAGGAGGAGCTGGGGGAAGATCACGGCCGGCATGAACTGGACGGCCTGGAACTCGGAGGCCGCGAAGGCCGAGACGAACAGGCCGAGGGCGGTGCCGAGCAGGGCGTCGAGGAGGGCGACCAGGAGGAGGAGCCAGGGGCTGCCGGTGACGTCGAGGCCGAGGAACCAGACGGCGAGGCCGGTCGCGAGGGCGGACTGGATGATCGCGAGGGTGCCGAAGGCGAGGGCGTAGCCGGCGATGAGGTCGCCTTTGCCGAGGGGCATGGCGAGGAGGCGTTCGAGGGTGCCGGAGGTGCGTTCGCGGAGGGTGGCGATGGAGGTGACCAGGAACATCGTGATCAGCGGGAAGATCCCGAGGAGGGAGGCGCCGATGCTGTCGAAGGTGCGCGGGCTGCCGTCGAAGACGTAGCGCAGCAGGAGCAGCATCACGCAGGGGATGAGGATCAGCATCGCGATGGTGCGCGGGTCGTGGCGGAGCTGGCGCAGGACCCGGGCGGCGGTGGCCGTGGTGCGGCTGAGGCTGAGGGCGCTGGTGGGCGCGGGTGCGAGGCCGGTCGTGGGGGCGGTGGTCGTGGTCATCGCGTGGGCTCCTTGGTGCGGCTTGCCTCGACGGCCTGGTCGACCAGGTGCAGGAAGGCTGCCTCGACCGTGTCGGAGTGGGTGCGGGTGCGGAGGGCTTCGGGGGTGTCGTCGGCGAGGATCTCGCCCTCGCGCATGAGCAGGAGGCGGTGGCAGCGCTCGGCCTCGTCCATGACGTGGGAGGAGATGAGGAGGGTGGCGCCGCCGTCGGCGGCGATGTCGTGGAAGAGCTGCCAGAGGTCGCGGCGCAGGACGGGGTCGAGGCCGACGGTGGGTTCGTCGAGGACGAGGAGTTCGGGGGTGCCGAGGAGGGCGACGGCGAGGGAGACGCGGCTGCGCTGGCCGCCGGAGAGGTTGCCGGCGAGCGAGTCGGCGTGGGTGGTGAGGTCGACGTCGTCGATGGCGCGGGTGACGTCGGAGTGGCGGCGGTCGGCGGCCGCGCGGCCGGGGGACAGGATCGCAGCGAAGTAGTCGAGGTTCTGGCGGACGGTCAGGTCGTCGTAGACGGAGGGGGCTTGGGTGACGTAGCCGATGCGGGTGCGCAGGTCGGGGTGGCCGGCGGGGCGGCCGAGGACGTCGAGGGTGCCGGTGACCTTGGCCTGGGTGCCGACGATGGAGCGCATCAGGGTGGATTTGCCGCAGCCCGAGGGGCCGAGGAGGCCGGTGATCTGGCCGCGCGGGACGTCGAAGGCGAGGCCGCGCAGGACGGTGCGGGGGCCTCGGACGACGGTGAGGCCGTCGGCGTGGACGGCCGGGGTGCCTGGGCCTTGGTCCGTGCTGTCGTCGGGTGGTTCGGACTCTTTATTCATCATGCGATGAATAATGCTCTCGCACCCCCGGACCGTCAAGCCGGTCGTGCGCGGCGGCACAGGCGCGCGGTGGTGTGATCGGGGCGGGTGATCCGGTTCGCGCACCCCTGAATCCCCCCGATGCCCACGCGAAGGGGCTGCGCGATCAACTTCCCTTCCTGACAATGGATTTCAGTGCCGAGCACTCCCCCGGCTCGGCACTCCCACGCATCTCCCGCTCTCAAGGCCCGTAACCGGAGGTGCTGTTGCGATGCGTTGTCGCGTAGGCAAGGCCGATCTGTTCGCTTCTCTCGTCGTGTTCCTCGTGGCGCTGCCGCTGTGTGTGGGCATCGCCATCGCCTCCGGTGTGCCCGCCGAACTGGGGCTGGTGACCGGGATCGTGGGCGGGCTGGTCGCCGGGACGCTGCCCGGCAGCAGCCTCCAGGTGAGCGGGCCGGCGGCGGGGCTGACCGTGCTGGTCTACGAGGCCGTGCACCGGTACGGCGTCGAGGTGCTCGGGGTGCTGGTGCTCGGGGCCGGGCTGGTGCAGGTCGGGCTCGGGGTGTTCAGGCTCGGGCGGTGGTTCCGGGCCGTGTCCATGGCCGTGGTGCAGGGGATGCTCGCCGGGATCGGGCTCGTGCTGGTCGCCGCGCAGGTCTACGCCCTCGGTGACGCGGCGGCGCCGGCGAGCGGGCTCGGGAAGCTCGGCGGGCTGGTGTCGCTGCCGGGACGGGTGGACCCGGTGGCGTTGTCAGTGGGGGCCGGCACCCTGGTCGTACTGCTGCTGTGGCCTCAATGGCGGCGGGGGGCCCGGCTGGTGCCGGCGCCGTTGGTGGCGGTGGCGCTGGCGTCGGTGGTGACCGGGGTGCTCGACCTGGCGGTGCGGCGGGTCGAGGTGCGGGGGCTGGTGGATGCGGTGCGGCTGCCGGAGGCGGTGGACTTCGGGCGGCTGACGGAAGTGGGGGTGATCGGGACTGTCGTGGCGTTCGCATTGATCGCGTCGGCGGAGTCGTTGTTCAGCGCGGCGGCGGTGGACCGGCTGCACACGGGGCGGCGGACGGACTACGACCGGGAGTTGATGGCGCAGGGCGCGGGGAATGCCGTATGCGGACTGCTCGGGGCGCTGCCGATGACGGCGGTGATCGTGCGGAGTGCGGCCAATGTGCAGGCGGGGGCGCGGACCAAGGCGTCGCGGGTGCTGCACGGGGTGTGGCTGCTGGTCTTCACCGTCGTGCTGCCCGGGCTGCTCGGGGTGATCCCGGTGGCGGCGCTGGCCGCGCTGCTGGTGCACGCCGGGTGCAGGCTCGTGCCGGTGCGGGAGGTGCGGGTGCTGTGGCGGAGGCACCGGGGCGAGGTGGTCGTGCTCGGGGTGACGGCGGTGGCGATCGTCGTCGGGAACCTCTTCGAGGGCGTGCTGGTGGGGCTCGCGCTGGCCGTGGCCAAGACCGCGTGGGACATCAGCCATGTGCACGTGGAGACCGAGGACCGGGGTGAGGCGGGGATCGTCGTCAGGGTGCTGGGGCATGCGACGTTCCTGCGGCTGCCGAAGCTGCTGGACGAGTTGGAGGCGCTGCCCCGGGACCGGGAGGTGCGGCTGGACATGGGCGGGCTGCGGCATGTGGACCACGCGTGTGCGGCGGCCCTTGAAGGGTGGGCCGCCGCACGGGGTCAGGGGTTGGTGGCGACGAGCAGTTCGACGTCGTAGGTCTCCTCGACGGTCCCGTCGGGGAAGAGGTCCTGGAGGATCCGGCGCTCGTCGGTGAAGAAGGCCGTGGCGCGTTCCTCACCGGCGACCAGGAAGATCGAGTGGCTGCCGAGGTTGGCGAGGTGGGTCTCGACGGGGACCCGGCGGCTCCAGCGGACCGTGCGGTAGGTGAAGTCGAGACGGCCGCTGGGGTCGGCGAGGGCGGCCCGGGCGTTGCCGCCGTTGAGCTCCACCTTCGGCAGGGCGCCGATGTCGCTGAAGTGCTCGGCGATGCGGCCCGCCTGGTCGGCGATCCATGTCACGTCGAGGGGGTGGGTGTTCCACCACAGCGCCAGCGCCCCGCCCGGGCGCAGGACCCGCAGGGCCTCCGGCACCGAGCGGCTGGTGTCGGTCCAGTGCCAGGCCTGGGCGTAGGTGAGGAAGTCGAGGGAGTCGGTGAGCAGGGGGAGGTCGTTGCCGTTGCCCCGGACGATCGGGATGGCCGGATGCACCCGCCGGAACTCGCCCGCCATCCCGTCCCCCGGTTCGACCGCGACGACCTCGGCGCCCCGGTCACGCAGCAGGGCGGTCCCGATCCCGGTACCGGCCCCGACATCGGCGACCCGGGCCCCCGCGAGTTCCTGCCCGGCGAGTTCCTCGATCACGTCGAAGAGGGCGTCCGGGTAGGCGGGGCGGTTGGCGGCGTACTGGGCGGCCGCGGCGTTGAAGGCGTGGGCACGAGTGGCGTGGAGGGAGGAAGCCGTCATGGCTCCATGGTGACCGCGAGGGGCGGAGAAGGCCGTGAGTTTTTGGTGAGAGACCGCGCCCGGAGCGCCCCGAAGAGGCGCGGGGAAGTGCGGGCAACCGCGCGACCAACGACAACGACCAGCCGCAACGGGCGCCGAAGCCGCCGGACGATCCCACCCGGAACCCCCGCACGACCCCACCCGGCACCCTCAGCCGCGCCGCTTCTTCTTCGACGGGTTCCCGGTCCGCCGCGAGGTCTTCTTCTCGTACCGCTTCAGGGCCGCCTCGTACTCGGCCCGCTGCAACCCCTCCCCCGGCGCCTCCATGAACGTCCGGAAGAAATAGGCGAGCAGCGAACCCACGAACCCGATGGCCAGCAACCCGCGCAGCGAGGCCTGGCGGTCCGGGTCGGGACGCGCGCCGAACGCGGCCCAGGTGGTCCGGAAGGCCAGCGCGCTGCAGATCGCGAACATCACGATGACGAGCAGCGTGACGAAGCTGCCGGTGTCCGCGATCTGGAGGCCCTCGTAGGCGAAGCGCAGGACCAGGCACGAGACGGTCGCGGCGACGAGGGAGCCGATGCAGGCGGCGGCCCGGCGAAGGCCGTACCCCTCGTCGTGGTTCACCCAAGTCGTGCCGAAGAAGCGGATCGGTTCGGGGCGCGGACCCCCGTCGGGGGAACCCGCGGTGCTGTCCTGGCTGCCGGTTTCGTCGCTCACGTGACGATTATGTCTCCGGGCCGGCAGGACGGGACCACGGGCTCCCCGCGGGATCAGCCGCAGCGCGAGGCCACGTAGCCGTCGCTGCCGGTGAGGACATAGGCGTCCGAGACGAACTCGCCGTTGGCGATGTTGTCCCAGATGTTCGAGGTGCCGTAGGGCCCGGCCACCGAGGTGCCCGGGGTCTGGCAGTAGATCGGCACCTGCGCGCCCTCGGGCAGGACGCGGGAGACGCTGTACTGCGTGCCCGGGCCCCGGCGGACGTTGAGCCGGTAGCCCGGGGCCACCGAGTAGTAGTGCACGGACGCGGTCGCGGCGGCGGCCGCCACGGCGGTCTCGCTCTCGGCGCCCTCGACCTCTTCCACACGGTCAACAGACATGGATACTCCCCCCGTTGATCCCCATGACTGCCATGGGGTCCCGTTGATTCCCCTAAATCACGCCATGAAACACATGTACGTCACTCGCACGCGGACACTAGCAAGCCGCCTCTGTCCCGAACGAGTCATCGACTAGGCTCCGTGCGTCGCGCGCGCGGACGATCAGCACGGGGGTGGTTCCATGGCGCCACAGGGCAACACCGGAGCGGGCGCGGAAGCGGAACTTCCCGAGTACGCCGGTCACTACCGCCTGGAGTCATGTCTGGGGTCGGGTGGGATGGGCGTGGTGCACATCGCGCGCAGCACCTCGGGGATGAAGCTCGCGGTGAAGGTCGTACACGCGGAATTCGCCAGAGATCCCGAGTTCAGGGGGCGTTTCCGGCAGGAGGTGGCCGCGGCTCGGAGGGTGAGCGGGGCGTTCACGGCGTCCGTCGTGGACGCCGATCCGGATGCCGGGCGGCCGTGGATGGCGACCCTGTTCATCCCCGGTCCGACGCTCTCCGACGAGGTGAAGCGGAACGGGCCGATGGCCGCCGCGCAGTTGCGCCGGCTGATGGCCGGGCTGGCGGAGGCGCTGCGGGACATCCACCGGGTGGGCGTGGTCCACCGGGACCTCAAGCCGAGCAACGTACTGCTCGCCGAGGACGGTCCGAAGGTCATCGACTTCGGCATTTCTCGGCCAAAGGACAGCGAACTGCGCACCGAGACCGGGAAGTTGATCGGCACTCCGCCGTTCATGGCGCCCGAGCAGTTCCGGCGGCCGCGGGAGGTCGGGCCCGCCGCCGACATCTTCGCGCTCGGGTCGGTCATGGTGCACGCGGCGACCGGGCGGGGGCCGTTCGACTCCGACAGCCCGTACGTCGTCGCCTACCAGGTCGTGCACGACGAGCCGGACCTGACCGGCGTACCGGAGAATCTCGCGCCGCTCATCGTGCGCTGTCTCGCCAAGGAGCCCGAGGACCGGCCCACGCCCGACGAGTTGATGCGGGAACTGCGGTCGGTGGCGGCCTCGTACGACACACAGGCGTTCATACCGTCGCAGCGCGCGGGCGACGAGCCGACGCCCGCGCCGGGGCCCGCCGAACCGGAGACCGCGGAGCCGGTACGGCGGCCCGTGCGCCGGCTGCGCCGCAGCCTGCTGATCGGCGCCGGGGCTCTCCTCCTCGTGGCGGGCGGGGTGTTCGCCTCGGTGCAGGCGCTCGGCGGCGACGACCCCGCGCCCACCGACACCAGCACCCCGCAGGCCAGGGCGACCGGGTTCCGCGCCTGGGCGGCGAAGCCGGTGTCCGGCGGCAAGGGCACACCGCAGTGCTCGTACGGGGCGGAGAAGCTGCTGTGCGTCCGGGCGGGGCTGGTGTTCGCCCTCGACCCGTCGGACGGCCGCCTGCTGTGGCGGCACACCGCCGACACGACCCGGTGGAGCGTCCCGCCGGTCCTGTCCGGCGGTCTGGTGCAGCCGCTCGCCGACAACGGCAGCCACCTGGAGGCGCTCGACCCCGCCACGGGCCGTACCAGCTGGCAGCGGGACGTGCCGGCGTACAGCGGCATCCGGCAGGTCGGCGGCACGCTCCTGCTGACCGGCACGAACGGCACGGTGACCGCCGTCGACAGCGCGTCCGGCGCCACCGAGTGGAGCCGGAGCATCCCCGGCCACAGCGCACCGTCCTTCGCCACCTTCCCCGGCGATCCGCTGGCGTATCTGACGACCACGTCGGCCAGCCAGTCGAGCACCAGGGTCACCGCGGTGGACCCGGCCACCGGCGAGGTGCGCTGGGACAAGAGCCTCAAGGGCGCGCTGACACCGGTGGGTTCGTCGGGCGGATCCCTGTTCTTCCTCTCGGTCGACCAGGTCTACGGCTATACGAAGGCCGTCGTCCGGTACACCCCGGAGTCGGGCGCGACGCGCTCGGTCGCGCTGCCCGTGCCCCGGCAGGACACCCAGGCCGCGGTGTACGGGCAGGTCGTCTACGTGCTCGCCGCCGGTGGTGCGCTGGAGGCCCTCGACGTCGACGCGGGCAGGCAGTTGTGGCATCTGGAGACGTCCGTGAGCCGGGCCTCGGCACCGGTCGGGGACGGCAGCCGGGTCTTCCTCGCCGCCGCCGACGGACGGCTGCTCGCCGTGGACGCCCGCAAGGGGACCCTGATCGGTCAGACACCGGTACGGCTCGCCGCCGACGCGAACCAGGTGGCGGCCGCGCTGCCGCAGCCCGCCCTCGCCGACCAGCGCGTGTACGCGACCGCTCCCGACGGCACGGTGTTCGCGGTGGACGCGCGCGAGCCGTCGGACTGGTAGCGCGCGGAACGGCGATGGGGGCCGCTCCTTGAGGAGCGGCCCCCATCGGACCGAAGGCATCAAGCCGCAAGAGCCCAGATCTCGGGCCCCGGGTCCTCAGCCCAGCTTCGAAACGTCCCGCACCGCGCCCTTGTCCGCGCTGGTGGCCATCGCCGCGTAGGCCCGCAGCGCCGCCGAGACCTTGCGCTCGCGGTTCTTCGGGGCGTAGACCCCGCCCAGCGCGGCCTCGCGGCGGGCGAGCTCGGCGTCGTCGACCAGGAGCTCGATCGTGCGCCCCGGGATGTCGATGCGGATGCGGTCGCCGTCCTCGACGAGGGCGATGGTGCCGCCGGCCGCCGCCTCCGGGGAGGCGTGGCCGATGGAGAGGCCGGAGGTGCCGCCGGAGAAGCGGCCGTCGGTGACCAGGGCGCAGGCCTTGCCGAGGCCGCGGCCCTTCAGGTACGAGGTCGGGTAGAGCATCTCCTGCATGCCGGGGCCGCCCTTGGGGCCCTCGTAGCGGATGACGACGACGTCGCCCTCCTTGACCTGCTGGGTGAGGATCTTCTGGACGGCCTCTTCCTGGGACTCGCAGACCACGGCCGGGCCCTCGAAGCGCCAGATCGACTCGTCCACGCCGGCCGTCTTCACGACACAGCCGTCGACCGCGAGGTTGCCCTTGAGGACCGCCAGGCCGCCGTCCTTGGAGTAGGCGTGCTCGGCGCTGCGGATGCAGCCCTCGGCGGCGTCGTCGTCCAGGGTGTCCCAGCGCTCGGACTGGGAGAAGGCCTCGGCGGAGCGGACGCAGCCCGGGGCCGCGTGCCACAGCTCGACCGCCTTCGGAGACGGGGAGCCGCCACGGACGTCCCAGGTCTTCAGCCAGTCGGCGAGCGAGGGGCTGTGGACCGAGTGGACGTCCTCGTTGAGCAGGCCCGCGCGGTGCAGTTCGCCGAGGAGGGCGGGGATGCCGCCGGCGCGGTGCACGTCCTCCATGTAGTACGTGCGGTTCTTAGCCACGTTCGGGGCGACCTTCGCGAGGCAGGGCACGCGGCGCGAGACCGCGTTGATCTCGTCGAGGCCGAAGGGGACCTCCGCCTCCTGGGCCGCGGCCAGCAGGTGCAGGATCGTGTTGGTGGAGCCGCCCATGGCGATGTCGAGCGCCATCGCGTTCTCGAACGCCGCGAAGGTGGCGACGTTGCGCGGCAGGACCGTCTCGTCGTCCTGCTCGTAGTAGCGCCGGGTGATGTCCATCACGGTGTTCGCCGCGTCGACGTACAGCTGTTTACGGGCCGTGTGCGTGGCGAGGACCGAGCCGTTGCCGGGGAGGGAGAGGCCGATGGCCTCGGTCAGGCAGTTCATCGAGTTGGCGGTGAACATGCCGGAACAGCTGCCGCAGGTCGGGCAGGCGTTCTCCTCGATGCGGAGGATGTCCTCGTCGGAGATCTTGTCGTTCACCGCGTCGGAGATCGCGTCGACCAGGTCGAGGGTGCGGACCGTGCCGTCCACGAGGGTCGCGCGGCCGGACTCCATCGGGCCGCCGGAGACGAAGACCGTGGGGATGTTCAGCCGCAGCGCGGCGTTCAGCATGCCCGGGGTGATCTTGTCGCAGTTGGAGATGCAGATCAGGGCGTCGGCGCAGTGGGCCTCGACCATGTACTCGACCGAGTCCGCGATCAGGTCGCGGGAGGGCAGGGAGTACAGCATGCCGCCGTGGCCCATCGCGATGCCGTCGTCGACCGCGATGGTGTTGAACTCGCGCGGGATGCCGCCGGCCTCGACGATCGCCTCGGAGACGATCCGGCCGACCGGGGCGAGGTGCGTGTGCCCCGGCACGAACTCGGTGAAGCTGTTGGCGACCGCGATGATCGGCTTGCGGCCGATGTCCGCACCGGGTACACCGGAGGCGCGCATAAGGGCGCGTGCGCCCGCCATGTTGCGGCCGTGGGTGACTGTGCGGGACCTCAGCTCGGGCATCGTCGCTCGCTCCTTCAGACAGTTCTGGCTGCTGTCGAGCGTACGCCGGTCGTTGCGGGTACCCGACACGGTGTCCGGAATCCAAGACACCGGTCTCAGGAATCAGGGGTTGGTGAGATGCCCCTGCACCACCGGCGCCACCCGCGCGATGATCTGCTCCGGGTCCGCCGACGCCAGCGGCTCCACCTTGATCACGTACCGCAGCATCGCCGTCCCCACGAGCTGCGCGGCCGCCAGCTCGGCGCGCAGCTCCGCGTCCGGGAGGTCGACCTGGGCGGCGACGCGGCGCAGCAGCTGGGAGGCGACCAGGCGGCGGAAGACGGCGGCCGCGGCCTCGTTGTTGACGGCGGAGCGGACGATCGCCAGCAGGGGCGCACGGGTGGTGGGGTTCTCCCAGACGCCGAAGATGAAGCGGGTCAGACGCTCGCCGACGCCGTCCAGCGGTCCGTCGGCGAGCGCTTCCGGAGCGTTCAGAGCGGGCGCGAAGGCGACCTCGACGGCCGCCCCGAAGACCTGCTCCTTGGTGCCGAAGTAGTGGTGGACCAGGGCCGGGTCGACCCCGGCCGCCTTGGCGATACCGCGTACGGACGTCTTGTCGTAACCGCGCTCGGAGAACTCCGCGCGGGCCGCGGCGAGGATCGCGTCGCGGGTGCCGGTCGTGTCCGATTCCGTACGACGAGGACGGCCGCGCCGCCTGGTCGTGCTGTCGCTCATCGCCGGGGCACCTGCACCGGCGACGCCAGATGGAGTCGGGTGAAGGCCAGGGCCTCGGCGAGGTCGGCCTCACGTTCGGCGCCGGACATCGCGCGGCGGGTGTTGACCTCGATGACGACATGGCCGTCGAAGCCGGTCAGCGCCAGGCGTTCGAGCAGCTCGGCGCAGGGCTGGCCGCCACGGCCCGGCACGAGGTGCTCGTCCTTCGCGGAGCCCTTGCCGTCGGCGAGGTGGACGTGGCCGAGCCGGTCCCCCATCCGTTCGACCAGGTCCATCGCGTCGGTCCTGGACGTCGCCGCGTGGCTGAGGTCGATCGTGAAGTGCCGGTAGTCGTCCTGGGTGACGTCCCAGTCGGGGGCGTAGGCGAGCATCTCGCGGTCGCGGTAGCGCCACGGGTACATGTTCTCGACGGCGAACCGCACGTCCGTCTCGTCGGCCATGCGCCAGATGCCGCTGACGAAGTCGCGGGCGTACTGGCGCTGCCAGCGGAACGGCGGGTGCACCACGACCGTGCTCGCGCCGAGCTTCTCGGCGGCCGCCTGGGCGCGCTGGAGCTTGACCCAGGGGTCGGTCGACCACACCCGCTGCGTGATGAGCAGGCAGGGGGCGTGCACGGCGAGGATGGGGATCCGGTGGTAGTCGGAGAGGCGGCGCAGGGCCTCGATGTCCTGGCTGACCGGGTCGGTCCACACCATGACCTCGACGCCGTCGTATCCGAGGCGTGCGGCGATCTCGAAGGCCGTCGCCGTCGACTCCGGGTAGACGGAAGCCGTCGAGAGGGCGACCTTCGCGTCCGGGATCCGTACGACTGGTTCTGCCACGTCGGTCAGCCTACGGCGTCCGCCGGGGTGGGACGGGACGCCTATTCGCCGTTGTGGGGTTTGCCACGAGGGCGGGTGGGGTGCGTCGTGGTTGCTCGCGCCCCGCGGCGGAGCCGCAGACCGATACAGCCCCGCGCCCCTAAAGACTCTCGGCTGAACCCATGTGGTCAAGTCGGCGCAGGATTACGCCTTCCCTGAGCGCCCAGGGGCAGATATCCACCGTTTCCACCCCGAACAAGTCCATCGCGCCCTCGGCCACCAGTGCTCCCGCCAGCAGCTGGTTCGCCCTGCCCTCCGAGACGCCCGGCAGTTCCGAGCGCTGCTGGGTCGTCATGCCGGCCAGTCTCGGGACCCAGGCCTCCAGGGACTCGCGCTTGAGTTCGCGCTGGACGTAGAGGCCCTCGGTGGAGCGGGCGGCGCCTGCGAGGCGGGCCAGCTGCTTGAAGGTCTTCGAGGTGGCGACCACGTGGTCGGGGGCGCCGAAGCGGCTGAACTCGCCGACCGTACGGGCGATCTGGGCGCGGACGTGGCGGCGCAGGGAGCGGATGGCGTTCGGGTCCGGGGGGTCGCCGGGGAGCCAGCCCGCGGTGAGGCGGCCCGCGCCGAGGGGGAGGGAGACGGCCGCGTCCGGTTCCTCGTCGATGCCGTAGGCGATCTCCAGGGAGCCGCCGCCGATGTCGAGGACCAGGAGCTTGCCCGCCGACCAGCCGAACCAGCGGCGGGCGGCGAGGAAGGTGAGGCGGGCCTCCTCGGCTCCGGTGAGGACCTGGAGCTCTACGCCGGTCTCGGCCTGCACGCGCGCGAGGACGTCGTCGGCGTTGCTGGCCTCGCGGACGGCGGAGGTGGCGAACGGGAGCAGGTCCACGACGCCCTTGTCCTCTGCGGCCTGAAGCGCCTCCTTGACGACCGAGACCAGTTTCTCGACCCCCTCGGAGCCGATCGCTCCGGCCTCGTCGAGGAGTTGGGCAAGGCGCAGTTCCGCCTTGTGCGAGTGCGCGGGAAGGGGGCGCGCGCCGGGGTGCGCATCCACCACCAGGAGGTGCACCGTGTTCGATCCCACGTCGAGGACACCGAGTCTCATATAGGGAACGCTACTGCCAGCTGCGCGTTCGTCTGTCTCCGGAGGGGCTTCCGGCGACTTACCCTGGACTCGTGCCAAAGACGAAAAAGGTGAAGGACGACAAAGCGGCCAAATCTGCCGCCGGTTCTTCGCAGGTGAAGCCACCGAAGCAGTCGCGGAAGGCCATGAAGGCCCTGAAGGCCGACGAGAAGGGGCTCGACTTCGCGCGCGCGTGGGTGGAGTTCCCGGATCCGGCGGACGACGAGCAGGTCTTCCGCTGCGATCTGACATGGCTGACCTCTCGGTGGAACTGCATCTTCGGCAGCGGCTGCCAGGGCATCCAGGCCGGCCGCGCGGACGACGGGTGCTGCACGCTGGGTGCCCACTTCTCCGACGAGGACGACGAGAAGCGGGTCGCCGGGCACGTGGCGCGGCTCACTCCGGACATCTGGCAGAACCACGACGAGGGCACGGCGAACGGCTGGACCTCGGAGGACGAGGACGGCGACCGGCAGACCCGGCCCTTCCAGGGCTCGTGCATCTTCCAGAACCGGCCCGGGTTCGCGGGCGGCGCGGGCTGCTCGCTGCACATCCTGGCCGTGAAGGAGGGCCGCGAACCGCTGGAGACCAAGCCGGACGTCTGCTGGCAGCTCCCGGTCAGGCGGACGTACGACTGGATCGACCGCCCCGACGACACCCGCGTGCTCCAGGTGTCCATCGGCGAGTACGACCGGCGCGGCTGGGGTCCCGGCGGCCACGACCTGCACTGGTGGTGCACCTCGGCGACCTCGGCGCACGGCGCCGGCGACCCGGTCTATGTGTCCTACCGGCCCGAGCTGATCGAGCTGATGGGCAAGGCGGGCTACGACCGCCTCGTCGAGCTGTGCGAGGAGCGGCTGGCGTCCCAGCTGCCGCTGCTGGCACCGCATCCGGCGGATCCCGGGGGTCCGGCGAGCTGACGGGGACGCAGGGCCTGTCGCATCCCTTGGCCACCGCACCCCTTGGCTACTGCATCCCTTGGCCACCGCATCCCTTCGCCTCTGCATCTCCACGACAGCCACCGCATCTCCGCGACGCTCTACGACGAAGACGGGCTCGGGTCGTCGCTGGCCGTCGGTGAGGGCGTCTGGCTGGGCGGGTCGGAGGGCGCGGGGTCCGTCTCGCTCGGGCCGGGCGTCGGGGACGAAGACGGCGGGTCGGTGGGCGTGGGGGCCGGGGTCGTGGGGCTCGGGTCCGGGTCGGTCGGGGGTGGGGTCGGCCTGGGGGTGCCCTGGGTTGGCGGGGTCGGCGCGGTGCCGTAGCCGCTGATGGTGACGACGGCGCCGGCCGGTGAGATCGCCACGCGCGCGCTCCAGGGGCCGGAGGGCTCGCGCAGATGGTCGACGTACACCTTGATCGTGAACGTCTCGCCGGGCTTCAGGGTTCCCGAGGAGTGGCTGAGGTAGAGCCAGGAGGCTCCCGTCCTGGCCGACCAGCGGACCGGCGCGTCACCGGTCGCCTCAAGGGTGATCAGCGTGGTGTCGCCGTTGTTGTCGGCGCCGACCACCAGGTGCCCGGCGCCCTTCCCACCGGTGCCCGCGACGCTGACGACCTCCACGGAGACGTCGGGTCGGCCGTCCTTGGTGAAGCGGGGGCCGGGGGTGACGCTCGCGTTGCCCGCGTTCTGGTAGCCGCCGCTCGCCGCCTCGCCGTCCATGCTGTCCGGGCCGTGCGCCTCGCTGGCGCTGGCCGAGTGGTCGCCCGCGCCCTCGACGGCCGGGCCGCCCCGGTAGGCGGCCCACAGCGCGAGCACGGGCGCGGCGACCACGGTGGCGACGACGGTCGTGGTGACGGCACGCGCGCGCAGGCGGTCGCGGCGGGCGGCGCGGTCCTTGGGGTCCATCGGGAAGCCGCGCCGGTCGAAGCGCGGCACACCGGCGCCACGCGCGCGTGGGTGGTGCGCGAGCGCCATGTGCAGGGCCGCGCGCGGGGCTTCGAGGACGGGCAGTTCGGCGGGCGTGGTCATGGCGCCGGGCCAGCGGCCGGGGACCGCCCGCTCGGCGCTGCGCCGGCAGCGGGGGCAGTCGTCGACATGGCGTACGAGTTCGCGGCGCAGGGCGGAGCTGAGCACGAACTGGTTGTCGCCGGTGAGCCGGGCCACACTCGGGCAGTCGCCGGTCTCGACGACGGCGAGGGCCGCGCGGGTGCGCTCGACCTCGCAGGCGGCGGAGGCGAGCAGTTCACGGGCGCCGGCGAGGTCCATGCCGAGGACGGCGGCGACCTCGTGGGCGGCGAGGTGGTGGCGCACGGCGAGTTCGAGCGCCTCGCGCTGCTCGGGGGTGGTCCCGGCCGCCTCTGGCCAGGCCAGCAGGGCGAGTTCGCGGCGCCGGGCCTCCAGGACGTCCTCGGCGACCGGGGGTTCGGTGGCCTTCCGGTCGGTTCCGTGCCGGCTCGACGCGTGCGTGGCCTGACGTTTCTGCTTGGCCTCGGCCAGCTTGCGCAGACAGGCCCAGCGGGCCAGCGCGTACAGCCAGGGCCTGCGGTCACCGGCCGCGTCCGGGCCGCCGCGCCGCTCGGCGAGCGCGAGGACGTCACCGAGGGCCGCGGTCGCCGTGTCGTGGTCGCACAGGACGGACAGGCAGTAGGTGAACAGGCCGTCCAGGAACGGTTCGTAGCGCGCGGGCGGCCGCTGCGCCAGCGTGCGCGCGGCACCGCGGTCGCGCTCCTCCCGTTGCGCCCGGTGCGCGCCGGTGGTGCGGGTCGAGGTCTCCGGACTGCTGCTCATCATCCGTGGACCGTAGGCGCCGGAAGATGGCCCCTTCCTGCACCTTGAGCACTTTTACTCCGTACGGGTGAAACGATCCCTCAATAGGGGACAGGAACCCTCGATTCCGTGGCTCGTTCCAGGCGTGACATGGCCGGTTCCCGTACCGAGGCGCGGGTCGGCGGTCGGGCGCCGGAGGTGTTGTCAGTGACGGCGGTTACGGTTCGTGCATGGCCACCCGTACGAAGACCGCCAAGGAGCGCCCGTCCTACCGCTGCACCGAGTGCGGCTGGCAGACGGCCAAGTGGCTCGGCCGTTGCCCCGAGTGCCAGGCCTGGGGGACGATCGAGGAGTACGGCGCGCCCGCGGTCCGTACGACGGCACCCGGCCGTGTCACCACCTCCGCGGTGCCCATCGGCCAGGTCGACGGCCGCCAGGCCACCGCCCGCTCCACCGGCGTGCCCGAGCTGGACCGGGTGCTCGGCGGCGGTCTCGTGCCCGGCGCGGTGGTGCTCCTCGCGGGTGAGCCCGGCGTCGGCAAGTCCACGCTGCTGCTGGACGTGGCGGCCAAGTCGGCGAGCGACGAGCACCGCACGCTCTATGTCACCGGCGAGGAGTCCGCGAGCCAGGTCCGGCTGCGCGCCGACCGCATCGGCGCGATCGACGACGACCTGTATCTCGCCGCCGAGACCGACCTGTCGGCGGTCCTCGGCCACCTGGACGCGGTGAAGCCGTCCCTGCTGATCCTCGACTCGGTGCAGACCGTGGCCTCCCCGGAGATCGACGGCGCCCCCGGCGGCATGGCCCAGGTGCGCGAGGTGGCCGGGGCGCTGATCCGGGCCTCCAAGGAGCGCGGGATGTCGACCCTCCTGGTGGGCCATGTCACCAAGGACGGGGCCATCGCGGGACCCCGTCTCCTCGAACACCTCGTGGACGTGGTCCTGAGCTTCGAGGGCGACCGGCACGCGCGCCTGAGGCTCGTACGCGGCGTCAAGAACCGCTACGGCGCCACCGACGAGGTCGGCTGCTTCGAGCTGCACGACGAGGGCATCACGGGCCTCGCCGACCCGAGCGGACTTTTCCTGACACGTCGTGACGAACCGGTCCCCGGGACCTGTCTCACCGTCACCCTGGAGGGCCGCCGCCCCCTGGTCGCCGAAGTGCAGGCGCTCACCGTCGACTCGCAGATCCCCTCACCCCGGCGCACCACCTCGGGCCTGGAGACGTCCCGGGTCTCGATGATGCTCGCCGTCCTGGAGCAGCGCGGCCGGATCAGCGCGCTCGGCAAGCGGGACATCTACTCCGCGACGGTCGGGGGCGTAAAGCTTTCGGAACCCGCGGCCGACCTCGCGATCGCCCTCGCGCTGGCGTCGGCGGCCAGCGACACCCCGCTGCCCAAGAACCTCGTCGCGATCGGCGAAGTGGGCCTCGCGGGCGAGGTCAGAAGGGTCACGGGCGTCCAGCGCAGGCTCTCCGAGGCACACCGTCTGGGCTTCACCCACGCGCTCGTTCCGGGCGATCCCGGCAAGGTCCCGCCCGGTATGAAGGTCCTGGAAGTGGCGGACATAGGGGACGCCCTGAGGGTCCTTCCGCGCTCCCGTCGGCGAGAGGCCCCACGGGACGAGGAGGACCGCCGGTAGACTTTGCCCTGGTCTCGCCCGTCCGTACGAACCGAATGTGCGACACGGGAGCGCCTCAGACCCCCCGACCGGAGGAGAGCAGTGGCAGCCAACGACCGGGCAGCAGCTCCCGGAAAGTCCGGTGGGAGTGCCGGTTCCGATGGCCTGATGCGCGCCTCCCTGAGCGCCGTGGCCCCCGGCACCGCCCTGCGCGACGGCCTTGAGCGGGTGCTGCGCGGCAACACCGGCGGACTCATCGTGCTCGGCTTCGACAAGACCGTCGAGACGATGTGCACGGGCGGTTTCGTCCTGGACGTCGAGTTCGCCGCCACGCGTCTGCGTGAGCTGTGCAAGCTGGACGGCGGCATCGTGCTCTCGTCCGACCTGTCGAAGATCCTGCGCGCGGGCGTGCAGTTCGTGCCCGACGCCACCATCCCGACGGAGGAGACCGGCACCCGGCACCGCACCGCGGACCGGGTGAGCAAGCAGGTCGGCTACCCGGTGGTCTCCGTCTCCCAGTCGATGCGCCTGATCGCCCTGTACGTCGACGGCCAGCGCCGCGTCCTGGAGGACTCGGCGGCGATCCTGTCCCGCGCCAACCAGGCCCTCGCGACCCTGGAGCGCTACAAGCTCCGCCTCGACGAGGTCGCCGGCACGCTCTCCGCGCTGGAGATCGAGGACCTCGTGACGGTCCGGGACGTCTCGGCCGTGGCCCAGCGCCTGGAGATGGTCCGCCGGATCGCCACCGAGATCGCCGAGTACGTCGTCGAACTCGGCACCGACGGCCGCCTCCTGGCCCTCCAGCTCGACGAGTTGATCGCGGGCGTGGAGCCGGAGCGCGAACTGGTCGTCCGGGACTACGTCCCCGAGCCCACCGCGAAGCGCTCCCGCACGGTCGACGAGGCGCTGTACGAACTGAACGTCCTGAGCCACGCGGAACTCCTCGAACTCACCACCGTGGCCCGCGCCCTGGGCTACACCGGCTCCCCCGAGTCCCTCGACTCCGCGGTCTCCCCCCGGGGCTTCCGCCTGCTGGCCAAGGTCCCCCGTCTCCCCGGCGCGATCATCGACCGCCTGGTGGAGCACTTCGGCGGCCTCCAGAAGCTGCTCGCCGCCAGCGTGGACGACCTCCAGACGGTGGACGGCGTGGGCGAGGCGCGGGCGAGGAGCGTCAGGGAGGGCCTGTCCAGGCTGGCGGAGAGCTCGATCCTGGAACGGTACGTGTAGGGCTTTCGGCCTTCAGGGGCACGCCGCGGCCGGCAACCGACCGACCGCGGCCCCCCTTGGTCCGTCGTTCGGTCTGTCGTTCGGTCAGTCGTTCTCCAACACGAACGAAGCCTGAGCCGTGGCATACCCGGGCGCCTTGACCTCCACCAGGTAGGTCCCCGAACCCGCCGCCCCCGCAGCGGGCGTCGCACACTGCGGAGCGCTCGGCTTGCGGTCCCACTTCACGGTGTACGTGATGCTGCTGTCGGCGGGCGCCCGGTACACGAGGTTCCCCGCGGTCTTCGGGCAGTCCGCGGAAGACCAGTACGTGTCGTCCGAGTCGGCCTGAGTGATCGTCAACACCGCGTTCTTCGGCCCGAGATCGACCTTGCAGTCACTGCCGGAGGAGTTCGTCGCGGTCAGCAGCAACGTCGGCGTCTGACCGGGGTCGTAGGCGTTGTGCAGACTCCGCACGCTCAACTTCACGGCGCCCGCGGTGCAGTTGGGCAGTGCGGAACCGGCGGGAAGCGTGTCGTTCCGCCCGACCCCGGTGCCCGTACCGCCGCCGGTACCGCCCGCACCGCCGCCCCCGGCCCCCGCACCCGCGGAGCCGCCGGTGCCGGTCTCGCCGCCGGCCTCCGAACCGTCCCCCGCGTCGGACCCGGACCCCGCCCCCGTACCGCCGGAGGTGTCCCCGCCGGTCGTCGACTCGTCGCGCCCGCCCGGCGCTTGACTGATCGCGGGACCCGAACCGGACGGTCCGGGAGTGATCGTGGAGGGCGAGGGATTCTTGTCGTTGTTCCCGTCGGCGCCGTTCTTTCCGCCTCCGCCGCCGGAGCTGACGATCCACGCGATCAGCAGCGCCAGCACGGCGAGGACGGACACCATGATGGCCCTCCGTCGCCAGTAGATGGAGGAGGGAAGCGGCCCGACCGGATTGCGCAGTGATCCCACGGCGCAAACTGTACGAGAGATCGGCGAGTTCGCTGCCCCCACCCGCCGCCCGGCGTCACAACTTTTCAGGATCATCATTCCGGAAACGGCTGTACCGGCGCCGACTTCGGCCTCACGCGCCGCACGGCGGGTGTTCCCGGTGCCGCCCCGCGGGGTGCTGGTTCCCCCGCCCCGCCCCTCGGTCATGGCAGGATCGGAAGGCCATGACTGCTCCCACGAAGCCCTCGCACAGCGGCCCCGCCGACAACACCGCCGACGCCCTCTCCGGCGCACCCCTCGGAGAGGACCTGCACTCCCCCGTCATCGACTGGTTCGACGAGCACGCCCGGGATCTGCCGTGGCGGCGGCCGGAGGCCGGGCCGTGGGGGGTGATGGTGAGTGAGTTCATGCTCCAGCAGACGCCGGTGAGCCGTGTCCTGCCGGTCTACGAGCAGTGGCTCGCGAAGTGGCCGCGCCCCGCCGACCTGGCGAAGGAGGCGCCCGGCGAGGCGGTGCGCGCCTGGGGCCGGCTCGGCTATCCCCGCCGGGCCCTGCGGCTGCACGGCGCCGCGGTCGCCATAACGGAGCGGCACGGCGGCGACGTACCGACGGACCACGCGCAGTTGCTCGCCCTGCCCGGCATCGGCGAGTACACGGCGGCGGCCGTCGCCTCCTTCGCGTACGGGCAGCGGCACGCGGTGCTGGACACCAACGTCCGCCGGGTGTTCGCGCGCGCGGTCACCGGGGTCCAGTACCCGCCGAACGCCACCACCGCCGCCGAGCGCAAGCTCGCCCGGGCGCTGCTGCCCGACGACGAGACGACCGCCGCTCGCTGGGCCGCCGCCTCGATGGAGCTGGGCGCGCTGGTGTGCACGGCCAAGAACGAGACCTGTGTGCGCTGCCCGATCGCCGCGCAGTGCGCCTGGCGGCTCGCGGGCAAGCCCGAGCACGACGGGCCGCCGCGGCGGGGACAGACGTACGCCGGGACCGACCGTCAGGTGCGCGGCAAGCTGCTCGCGGTCCTGCGGGACGCCCACGCGCCGGTACCGCAGGCCGCGCTCGACCGGGTGTGGCACGAGTCGGTGCAGCGGGCGCGGGCGCTGGACGGGCTGGTCTCGGACGGTCTGGTGGAGCCACTGCCGGGTGGTCTGTATCGGCTTCCGTTGACATAGACCACCCGGTCGTTGTCACAAACGGCCCTGTCGTTGACACAGAACGCCCCGAGGACAACCGGCGAATCACCCCGAACCGGCGCAATCAACCGCGCCGGTTTACCCCTTTTCGGCTTCCGTTACACAACCGACGGACAGCCGATTGCCAGCCGCGCGCTGCTCCGCACAGCCCCGTGACAACACCTCCGTAGCTTCATCTGCATGCCCGGCGGATCCGGGCCGCAGACCACGAGGGACAAACGGGGAAGCAGGAGGGGTCGACATGGCGCAGGGCGAGGTGCTCGAGTTCGAGGAGTACGTCCGCACCCGGCAGGACGCGTTGCTGCGCAGCGCACGCCGGCTGGTCCCGGACCCGGTCGACGCGCAGGACCTGCTCCAGACGGCGCTGGTACGGACGTACGGCCGCTGGGAGACCATCGAGGACAAGCGGCTCGCGGACGCCTATCTGCGCCGGGTGATGATCAACACCCGCACGGAGTGGTGGCGGGCCCGCAAGCTGGAGGAGGTGCCGACCGAGCAGCTCCCGGACGCCTCGGTCGACGACGCCACCGAGCAGCACGCGGACCGCGCCCTGCTGATGGACGTCATGAAGGTGCTCGCCCCCAAGCAGCGCAGCGTCGTGGTGCTGCGACACTGGGAGCAGATGTCCACGGAGGAGACGGCCGCCGCCCTCGGCATGTCGGCCGGAACGGTCAAGAGCACGCTGCACCGGGCGCTCGCCCGGCTCCGCGAGGAGCTGGAGGCCCGCGACCTGGACGCACGCGCGCTGGAGCGTGAGGAGCGGGAGCGTTGCGCGGCGGCCTGACCGAACCCGGGCCCACCCGACCGGCCCCCACCCCGGTCCGGGGGATCTTCCAGGCGGCGAGCACGGCTGCGGTCGTGCTCGCCGCCCTCGCCCTGTTCGTCTCCGCCTGCGCCACCGGCGGCACCGGCACCCGTGACGAGGGCCCGGCGCACGCGGTCGCGGGGGTCGGCGCCACGCCCTCGGCCGCGCCGTCCGTCATGGCCTCGCCGCGCATGGACCGCACGGCCGCGGTCGACCTCCTCAAGTCGGACCCGAAGGTCTCCGAGGCGGTCAAGCGCGATCTGAAGCCCTGTGTGGCCGACCAGTACCCGGTCGACCTCTTCTACGGCGACCTGACCGGCGGCTCGGCCGAGGACGTCGTCGTCAACGTCGTGACCTGTGCGGATCTCGTGGGTGTCGGATCGTACGTGTATCGCGAGGAGGGCGGTTCGTACCAGAATGTCTTCCAGACCGAGGAGCCCCCGGTCTACGCCGAGATCGACCGCGGCGACCTGGTGGTGACGAAGCAGGTGTACGAGAAGGGCGACCCGGTGTCGGCCCCGTCCGGCGAGAACGTGGTGACGTACCGCTGGACCGCGGGCCGGTTCGCCGCGGTGTACCGGACCCACAGCGACTACAGCGAGGTCGGCGGCACGGAATCGACACCGGCGCCCGACAGCTGAACCCGTGGCGTACGGCGTGAACCGATCGGGCCGCCCGGAACGATCCCCCAGTGACCGCAACGACACCGAAGAGTGAGAGCCCGGATGGCAGACCAGACCCATGTGCTGTTCGTCGAGGACGACGACGTCATCCGCGAGGCCACCCAACTCGCCCTGGAGCGGGACGGCTTCGCGGTCACGGCCATGCCCGACGGACTGTCGGGCCTGGAGGCGTTCCGGTCCGACCGCCCCGACATCGCCCTGCTGGATGTCATGGTGCCGGGCCTGGACGGGGTCAGTCTGTGCCGCCGTATCCGCGACGAGTCCACGGTGCCGGTGATCATGCTGTCGGCGCGCGCCGACTCGATCGACGTGGTGCTCGGACTGGAGGCCGGGGCCGACGACTACGTGACCAAGCCGTTCGACGGTGCCGTCCTGGTCGCCCGGATCCGGGCCGTGCTGCGCCGCTTCGGCCACGCGGGCGGCGCCGACCGGGGCGAGGAGGGTGCCGGCGCGGTCACCGGGGGCGTGCTGACCTTCGGGGAGCTGGAGATCGACACCGAGGGCATGGAGGTGCGCAAGGCCGGTCTGCCGGTGGCGCTCACCCCGACCGAGATGCGGCTGCTCCTGGAGTTCTCGTCCGCGCCGGGCACGGTGCTGTCCCGCGACAAGCTCCTGGAGCGGGTGTGGGACTACGGCTGGGGTGGTGACACCCGGGTCGTGGACGTCCATGTGCAGCGGCTGCGGACGAAGATCGGCCAGGACCGGATCGAGACGGTCCGCGGTTTCGGCTACAAGTTGAAGGCCTGAGCAGGGGGACCTGGAGCATGCGGGGGATCCTTCGGGGCCCGATGACGGAGCGCCTGGCCGTGCGCACAGGGCTGAGGTGGAAGCTCAGTGCCGCCATCGCGCTGGTCGGCGCGCTGGTGGCGATCGCGCTCAGCCTGGTCGTGCACAACGCCGCCCGGGTCTCGATGCTGGACAACGCGCGCGACCTCGCGGACGAGCGGGTGCAGATAGCCCAGCGCAACTACGAGCTGACCGGCCGGCCCAACTTCCCCAACGTCGTGATCGACGACCGGCGGCTGCCGCCCGCGCTGCGCGAGAAGGTCGAGGAGGGCCGCCGGGCCACCTTCGTCTCCGACCGCACCGACGGGGAGCCTGACATCTGGGCCGCGGTGCCGGTCAAGGGCGGCC
Source organism: Streptomyces sp. SID13726 (assembly GCF_010548375.1). GTDB lineage: Bacteria > Actinomycetota > Actinomycetes > Streptomycetales > Streptomycetaceae > Streptomyces. The sequence goes on along the minus strand of NZ_JAAGLY010000005.1, from coordinate 591,277 downwards.
ATGTGCTGTCCCTGCACACCGGGTTCACCGACCGCAGCACCGACATCATCAACGACCTCGACCAGGCCCTGGTGATCGGCTCGATCGCGGTGGTCCTCGGCGGCAGCGCGCTCGGCGTGCTCATCGGGGGCCAGCTGTCGCGGCGGCTGCGCAAGGCGGCGGCCGCCGCGAACCAGATGGCCAAGGGCGAGACGGACGTACGGGTGCGGGACGCGATCGGCGGGGTCGTACGGGACGAGACCGACGACCTCGCGAGCGCCGTGGACGCCATGGCGGACGCGCTCCAGCAGCGCCTTGAGGCGGAGCGCCGGGTCACGGCGGACATCGCGCACGAGCTGCGGACACCGGTGACGGGACTGCTGACGGCCGCGGAGCTGCTGCCGCCGGGGCGGCCCACCGAGCTGGTCCTGGACCGGGCGAAGGCGATGCGCACGCTGGTCGAGGACGTCCTGGAGGTCGCCCGGCTCGACGGCGCCTCCGAGCGGGCGGAGCTCCAGGACATCCTGCTCGGGGAGTTCGTGGCCCGGCGGGTGGCGGCGAAGGACCCGGAGATCGAGGTCCGGGTGGTGCACGAGTCGGAGGTCACCACCGACCCGCGCCGCCTGGAGCGCGTGCTGTTCAACCTCCTCGCCAACGCCGCCCGGCACGGCAAGCCGCCCATCCAGGTCACCGTCGAGGGCCGGGTGATCCGGGTCCGCGACCACGGCCCCGGCTTCCCCTCCGACCTCCTCGCGGAAGGCCCGAGCCGCTTCCGCACGGGCAGCGCGGACCGGGCGGGCCACGGACACGGACTGGGCCTGACCATCGCGGCGGGCCAGGCCCGGGTCCTGGGGGCCCGGCTGACCTTCCGCAACGTACGCCCGGCCGGGGCCGCGGAGGGCGTTCCCGCGGAGGGGGCGGTGGCGGTGCTGTGGCTGCCGGAGCACGCGCCTACCGCTACGGGGAGCTATCCGCTGTTGCCGTGAGACGGGAGGGATGGGAGCGACGGGAGCCCCGTGCTCTCACGTGGCCGCACGGACAGGGAACCCGGAGCGAGCCCGGCGACCAGGCGGAACGTGGCTCTGAGCAGGGTGAAGGCCCCCGGGGCGGACACCATCCGGGGGCCTTCGGTTCAGGGTCGGGTCAGACCTCGACCAGCGGAGCCGGTGCCGCGTCCTCGGCGGACTTCTGCGGGCCCGCGCCCTTCAGCGGCACCTCCTTGACGAACACCGCCGCGACCAGCGCGAGCACGGCGACGACCGCGCCGAGCAGGAACGCCGAGTGCGTGCCGGCCGAGACCGCGTACTGGTAGGCCTCGCGCGCCGCCGCCGGCAGCTTCGCCAGGCTGGCCGCGTCCAGCTGCGCGGACTGCTCGGTCACCTTGGAGCCCAGCGCCCCGGCCCGCTCGGACATGACGTCCTGGACCCGGTTGTTGAACAGGGCGCCCATGATGGCGACGCCGAAGGAGGAGCCGAGCGTACGGAACAGGGTGGTGGACGAGGACGCGACGCCCATGTCCTTCATCTCCACGCTGTTCTGCGCGACCAGCATGGTGATCTGCATCAGACAGCCCATGCCGAGACCGACGACGGCCATGAAGACACCGGAGGTGAACCGCGTGGTCCCGGTGTCCATGGTCGACAGCAGGTAGAGGCCGACGACCATCAGGGCGCTGCCGACGACCGGGAAGACGTAGTAGCGCCCGGTGTTGGTGGTGACCCGGCCCGCGACCATCGAGGTCACCAGCATCGCGCCGAGCATCGGCAGGAGCAGCAGGCCGGAGTTGGTCGCGGACGCGCCCTGCACGGACTGCTGGTAGAGCGGCAGGAAGAGGGTCGCGCCGAACATCACGAAGCCGGTGATGAAGCCGATGAGGGACATCAGGGTGAAGTTGCGGCTGCGGAAGATGTGCAGCGGCACGATCGGCTCGGCGGCCTTGGTCTGCCAGAAGACAAAGCCGATGAGCGAGGCCACGCCGATGCCGATCAGCTCCATGATCCGCGCGGACGTCCAGGCGTACTGCGAGCCGCCCCAGGTGGTGACGAGCACGATGGAGGTGATGCCGACGGTCAGCAGTACGACACCGAGGTAGTCGATGCCGGCCTTGGCCCGCTTCTTCGGCAGGTGCAGGACGACGCTGATCAGGCCGAGCGCGACGACGCCGAGCGGCAGGTTGATGTAGAAGGACCAGCGCCAGCCCCAGTTGTCGGTGATGGTGCCGCCGACCAGCGGGCCGCCGATCATCGCGAGCGCCATGACGCCGGCCATCATGCCCTGGTACTTGCCGCGCTCCCGGGGCGGGATCAGGTCGCCGATGATCGCCATGACGCCGACCATCAGACCGCCGGCGCCGAGGCCCTGCACGGCCCGGAACCCGATGAGCTGGCCCATGTCCTGGGCCATGCCGCTGAGCGCGGACCCGATCAGGAAGATCACGATCGAGGTCATGAAGGTGGCCTTGCGGCCGTACATGTCGCCGAGCTTGCCCCAGATCGGCGTCGAGGCCGCGGTGGCCAGCGTGTACGCCGTCACCACCCACGACAGGTGTTCGAGGCCGCCGAGCTCGCCGACGATCGTCGGCATCGCGGTGCCCACGATCATGTTGTCGAGCATCGCGAGCATCATGGTGATCATCAGCGCGAGCAGGACGACCCGCACGCTCCGCTGCGGTTTCTCCGGCTCCGTCTCGACCGTCTGTGTGTCCGCCATCGCTTCCACTCCCCTGAATGTGCTGCGGTGCTTCCCCCGCCGGGGCACTTACTTGCCGCCCGGCTAGTTGTCTACACTGGGGAAGGTAGACGCGTAACTAGCCGGGCGTCAAGTAAGTTTTATGGAAAGCCGAGGAGCACCAGGATGGGCGGCACCATGGACGGCACGAAGCAGCAGCGCCGCGGCAACACGCGCCAGCGCATCCAGGACGTGGCCCTCGGACTCTTCGCCGAGCAGGGTTACGAGAAGACGTCACTGCGGGAGATCGCCGAGCGCCTGGACGTCACCAAGGCGGCGCTCTACTACCACTTCAAGACCAAGGAAGAGATCCTGGTCAGCATCTTCGACGATCTGACGCAGCCGATCCTCGACCTGATCGAATGGGGCCGGCAGCAGCCGCACACGCTGGCGACCAAGCAGGAGATCGTACGGCGTTACAGCGAGATCCTCGCCGGGGCGGCCCCGCTGTTCCGCTTCATGCAGGAGAACCAGGCGACGGTCCGCGAGCTGCGGGTCGGGGAGACCTTCAAGGAGCGCATGCAGGGGCTGCGCGAGATCATCATCGACCCGGAGGCGGACCTGACCGACCAGGTCCGCTGCGTCAGCGCGATCTTCACGCTGCACGCCGGGATGTTCTTCATCCAGGACCTCAAGGCCGACCCGGAGGCCAAGCGCAAGGCGGTCCTGGAGGTGGCGACGGACCTGGTCACCCAGGCCCACCGGGGCGGCGCGAACGCGTAGGGCCTGGGGTTGGGATCGGTACGGCGTCGCAGGATCCGGCACGCGCCCCCCACAGCCTTAGGGGCGTGGGGGAACCCCCAGCCACGCGGTCGCCACTCGCCAACTCCCCCACACTCAAACGACCTCGCGCGGGAGGGGCCCATCGCGTCGCCCCCCGCGGCAGCGGCTGATCGACATGGCTCCTCCGCCTCGCAGCCACACGCACCAGACCCCGCTCGGGCCCGGCAGGCCGCACCGCTCCTCACAGCCGGCCTGATCCAAACGACAGGCCCTGGCAGGTCAGGGAGTCAGAAGGGATCAGACGCTGACGCCCTTGGCCCGCAGGAACTTGACCGGGTCGACGGCCGAGCCGTAGTTCGCGGTCGTACGGATCTCGAAGTGCAGGTGCGGGCCGCTGGAGTTGCCGGTGCTGCCGGACAGGGCGATCCGCTGGCCGGTCTTGACGACCTGGCCGACCTTGACGTTGATCCGGGACAGGTGGGCGTACTGCGAGTACGTCCCGTTGCCGTGCTTGATGACTATGGCGTTGCCGTAGGCGGCCCCGTCACCGGCACCGTTGGAACCGGCCTTCACGACGGTCCCGCCGTGCGCGGCGACGACCTTCGTACCGCTCGGCACGGCAAAGTCCTGCCCGCTGTGGGTGGACTGCCACATGCCGCCCGACTGCGCGTAGCTCGCGCTGAGCGTGTACGTCTTCACCGGGTCGACCCAGGAAGCGGACGACGCGGCCGAGGCGACTCCGGCCCCCAGCACGACCGAGGCACCGACGGAAGCGGCCACGACGGCGACCCGGGTGCGGAGCAGGGACGTACGGGAAGAGCGGTGGGAGACGCGCTGGAACATCAGAACCTCATGAAGCCGGGGACAGGAAACCACCCGGCACACCGAGGCGTCCGGATGGGGCATCCCTTGGTACCCCCGAGACCCGAAGACCCCAAAACGCCTCATCTACGACGGTTCGTAGTAATGCCCAGCCGATTCCAGGACGAAGAACTCCCACCCTCACTCTTACCTTCTCCACTATTCCCTCTAGTAACGGACAAATCCCCTGTGCGACAAGTCACCGGCACACAAGATCGACCTCACCCGGAATGTGACGGCCGCTACGCTGCTGCTTTCGGTTCGGGCTCAGGGGGAGGCCGGGTGGATCCCACGGTCGTCGGTACCAAGGTCGCTTCCTCCGTACTCGGCCCACTGGTGAGAAAGCTCTTCGTCCAGGAGGGACCGGGCGCCGGCCTGGTCGGCAGGCCCGTACGGCTGTCCGCGCTGGTCTCTTTCAAGGGAGAGAAGCGGGCCCTCGGCGAAAAGGAGCTGCACAAGCTCGCTCGGGAGTTGGTGGAGCGGTCGGCGAGCACGGCGGAGCCGGAGGCCGTCGCCGACGCCCTGGCACGGACCTTGCACGCGCTGGGGGACCTGGACCTCGACGACATGCAGGCCGTACGCCTGGGACATCGCGCTCTCGCCGACCAGCTGTACACGCAGGCGGGTGGACCCGGTCTCGTACGGCATCTCAGCCAGGAGGCCACCGACCTCTACACGGACCTGTTGAACAGCGCCTGCCTGCACATCCTGCACTTCTTCACCCGGCGGTCCACCTTCGTGGCCCGCACCCTGGTCGAGCAGAGCCGACGGCTGGACGAGTTGATCGGGCTCGCCGACCTCCTCCTGACCCGGCTGACCTCCCGCACCGGGGAGGACACGGCCTTCGAAGGGCAGTACACGCGGTACATCGCGGCCCGGCACAGCCGTCTGACCATCTACGGCATCGATCTCACCGAGTGTCGCGAGTGGCCACTGGACACGGCGTACCTGAGCCTGGAAGCGGCGCCGGACATCCGGCCCGACGACATCCTCGGCGACCGTCGACCGCCCTCCGCGCCTCGGCCGGTCGAGCAGGCGCTCGCCGGACACGACCGGGTGCTGCTGCGCGGAGTCGCGGGCTCCGGAAAGACGACTCTCGTCCAGTGGCTCGCGGTGACCACGGCCCGCCAGGAGCAGCTCACGGGACGGCTCGCCCACCTCATGGGCCGGGTCCCCTTCGTTCTGCCCCTGCGGACCCTGACCCGCGGCGGCGCCGCGTTACCCGTCCCCGGTGACTTCCTGACCGCGGTGAGCTGTCCGCTGGCCGGCTCACAGCCGCCGGGCTGGGCCGACCGTGTGCTGGCCGCCGGACGCGGGCTGCTGCTGATCGACGGCGTCGACGAGGTCCCGGAACCGGAGCGTGCCCGCACCAGTCGCTGGCTCACCGACCTGCTGGCCGCCTTCCCGGACAACCTGTGGCTGGTGACCTCGCGGCCGTCCGCGGTACGGGAGGAGTGGCTGGGCGGCGAGGACTTCACCGAGCTGAGCCTGTCCCCCATGAGCCGCGCGGACATCGCGGTCTTCGTGCACCGCTGGCACGAGGCGACGGGTGCCGGGGGCGCGACCGCCGAAGCACTGCTGTCCTCGGTCCGCACCCAGCAGGACATGGCCCGCCTCGCGACCAACCCCCTGATGTGCGCCCTCATCTGCGCACTGCACCGCGAGCGGCGTGGCTTCCTGCCACGTGGCCGAAAGGCCCTGTACGACGCCGCCCTGGCCATGCTCCTGGAGCGCCGGGACCGCGAGCGGGACCTGACCGTCGAACTGGACGAGGAATCCCAGATCGAACTGCTCCAGCGCCTGGCGTACTGGCTGATCCGCAACGGCCGCGCCGAGATGGAACACGCCGACGCCGTGCACCAGGTGGAGCGCCTTCTGCCCTCGATGCCGTACGTCGCCGCGCAGGGAACGGCGACTGAGATCCTGCGACATCTCCTCGTCCGCAGCGGCCTGCTGCGCGAACCCGTGGTCGGGGCCGTGGACTTCGTGCACCGCACGTTCCAGGACTACCTGGGGGCCCGGGCGATCGTCGAGGAGCGGGACTTCGACGTCCTCGTCGCGCACGCCCACCTCGACCAGTGGGAGGACGTGGTCCGCATGGCCGTGGCCCATGCCAGGCCGGACGAACGGGCACGACTGCTGACCGGGCTGGTGGAGCGCGGTGACCGGGAGCAGGAGCACGCGGCCCGGCTGCATCTGCTGGCCATGGCCTGTCTGGAGCACGCGGCGAAGCTGGATCCGGAAGTGCGCGGTGATGTGGAGGCGCGAGCGGGCGAGTTGATCCCACCGCGCGACACACGGGAGGCGGCGGACCTCGCCAACATCGGCCCTTTCGTACTGGAGCTGCTGCCTGGCCCGAACGACGTGGGCGACGAGGTGGCCGCCACCCACACCGTCTACACCGCGATCGTGGTGGGCGGCGACGCGGCCCTGTCCTTCCTGACCCGGTACCGCGACCACGACAGCCTGATGGTCCGCAACCGACTGGCCTACCACTGGGAGCAGTTCGACACCGAGGCCTACGGCAACGAGATCATCCGCCCCCTGCTCGACCGCCCCGGCACCTCGGTCGTCGTCCGCAGCCAGGAGGAGCTCTCGGCGCTGAGCGGCATGGGGTGCTACGACACCGTGGAGCTCTCCGGTGAGTTCACCGCGGAGCAGATCACCGCGGCCCTCGACGAACGCCTCCTGACCAGCCTCGAACTGCGGCACACCGCCCTGACCGACCTGACGTTCCTCTGCCGGTACCGAAGACTGCGTCAGCTCAGCCTCTCGGACTGCCTGGATCTCATGTCCCTGGAGTCGCTGAGGGGACTGCCACTGGAGGAGCTGGCCCTGAGTGACGTCCCGGCACTCGCTCTTTCCACGCAGTGGGGCGTCCTCGCGACGCTGCCGAACCTGGTCGCGCTCGATCTGGAGGACGTTGATCTCAACGTCCTCGGCGACAGCGGTGTCTCGCTGGCGGGAGTCGAGTCCCTCACCGTGGAGGCCTACGGAAAGTCAGTGGACCTCGGGGCGATCGCGACCATCTTCCCGGGACTGACCTGGCTCACCGTGGGCTTCGCGAGAGAACTCGACGTGGCACCCCTCGCGGCCCTTCCCCGGCTGCGGCACCTGTCCACCTCGCACAGCTGCTTTCTGCGCAACACGCACGAACTCCCCGCCACCGTCCGGCTGAACTCCCCCTATCCAATGTGACGCACGTCTCTGGCCACCTACCAACCAGTAACCCTACGGTTCCCCTCGCGCCACCCTCACCAACAAACATGCACGAGACAACTGCAGCGTTTACGGACGTGAGAGGACCCCCACCACATGACAAGACGACGCCCCTGGGCGCGCCGCATAGCCGTCACCGCCGTCTCCGCCTCCGCCCTCGTGGCCCTGGCGGTTCCCGCAGAGGCCGCGACGAGCACGACGAGCACCACCGCCGCGACGACCGCCGCGGCTGCCGAGGACGTCGACTACGCCACCTGGCAGACCGACTGCCAGGCCGTGATGAACCAGGCCCTCCCCTATCTGAAGACCCGGATCGCCGCCGCCAAGGCCGGTGAGAAGCAGGCGGTCGTCTTCGACATCGACAACACCACCCTGGAGACGGACTTCGGCTTCAGCTACCCGCAGCCGGCCAACAAGCCCGTCCTGAACGTCGCGAAGTACGCCCAGGAGCACGGCGTCGCGCTGTTCTTCGTGACCGCCCGCCCCGGCATCATCGCCCCGGTCACCGACTACAACCTCAAGCACGTCGGCTACCAGGTCAACGGCCTGTACGTGCGCGGCTTCCTCGACCTCTTCAAGGACGTCGCCGCCTACAAGACGGCCCAGCGCGTCGACATCGAGAACAAGGGCTACACGATCATCGCGAACATCGGCAACAGCGCCACCGACCTGTCGGGCGGCCACGCCGAGAAGACGTTCAAGCTGCCTGACTACGACGGCCAGTTGTCGTAGCCACCGGTTAGGCTCCATCCGTCGTGACGTACGCACACGGGGGTGGCGGATGGAGCCGGCGGTACTCGGCAGCAAGCTGGCGTCAGGACTGGTGAGCCAGCTGGTGCGCAGGCTCTTCCGGCCGGACGGCCCCGGCGCGGGCCTGGTCGACAGACCGGTCCGGCTCGCCGCGCTCGTCTCCTTCCGGGGCGAGCGGCGCACCCTGGGCGAGAAGGAGGTCCGCGTCCTCGCCCGCGGCCTGGTCCGCGCGGCCGTGGACTCCCCCGGTGAGCCGCCCTTCCCCGCCGAGGAGGAGGCCGCCGTCACCGACGCCCTCACCCGCCGGCTGCTCGCCCTCGGCGACCTCGACATGGACGACGTCCAGGCGGTCCGGCTCGGCTACCGCGAACTCGCCAGGAAACTGCGCCAACAGGCACCCCCGGCCGCCGGACTCTCCGCCGACGCCTGCTACTTCCTCGACAACGCGATCGAATGGTCCTGCCTCCAGATCCTGGAGTTCTTCACCCGCAGGTCGACCTTCGTGGCCCGGACCCTGGTGGAGCAGACCCGCGCCCAGGCCGAACTCATCGTGAAACTCGACGAGTTGATCGCCCGCAGCCCACGCCCCGGCGCGGCGGACCGCAGCTTCGAGCGCCGCTACCTCCCCTACGTCGCCGACCGCCACAACCACATCACCATCTACGGCATCGACCTGCGCGACTCCCCCGACCGCTGGCCCCTCGAAGTCGCCTACCTCAGCCTGGAGGCGACGGCCACCGACGACCGGCCGCTCCCCGAGGACCGCCCCGGCGGAACCGCCGTCACCCTCCAACTCCCGGCCGAGGAAGCCCTCCTGACCCACGACCGCGCCCTGCTGCGCGGCGACGCGGGCTCCGGCAAGACCACACTGGTGCAGTGGCTGGCGGTCACGGCCGCACGCGAGGGCACGCACGTCCCGTACGTCCTCCCCCTGCGCACCCTGATCCGCACCGGCCCGCTGCCCGCCCCCGCCGCCTTCCTGACCGCGGTGAGCTGCCCCCTGACCCCGCCCGAGGGCTGGGTGGAACGCGTCCTCACGGCCGGCCGCGGCCTGATCCTCGTCGACGGCCTGGACGAGATCCCCGCCGCCGACCGCCACCGCACCCGCGACTGGCTCCTCGCCCTCATCCGCGCCCACCCCGGCAACCGCTGGCTGCTGACCTCCCGCCCCACCGCCGTACGCGCCGACTGGCTGGCCCCGGAGGGCTTCCGCGAGCTGACCCTGGCCCCGATGCGCCGCGCGGACGTCGCCACCTTCGTCCACCGCTGGCACACGGCGGCGCGGGCCCCCGAGTACGAGACCCCCCTCCTGGACTCCCTCCGCACCAAACGCGATCTCGCCCGCCTCGCCACCAACCCCCTGATGTGCGGCCTGATCTGTGCCCTGCACCGCGAGCGCCGCGGCTATCTCCCCACCGGCCGCAAGGAGTTGTACGACGCCGCCCTCACCATGCTCCTCGCCCGCCGAGACCGGGAGCGGGGCATGGGCTCGGTCGACGAGGTGGACCTCGGCGAGGAGGCCCAGCTGGAGCTGCTCCAACGCCTCGCGTACGCCCTGGTGTTGAGCGGCCGCACCGAGATGGACACCGAGACGGCCGAGGGCATCGTGGAGCGCGCGCTGCCCTCGGTGGCGCTCCTGGAGAGCCCTACGGCCGTACTGCGCGCCTTGCTCCTGCGCAGCGGCCTGCTTCGCCAGCCCGCCGACGGGGTCGTGGACTTCGTCCACCGCACCTTCCAGGACTACCTGGGCGCCCGCTACGCGGTGGAGGAGGGCCACCTGGACGTCCTGGCCGGCCACGCCGACGACACCCAGTGGGAGGACGTGATCCGGATGGCCGTGGCCCACGCCCGGCCCCGCGAACGCGCCTCGCTGCTACGGCAGTTGCTGGCCCGGGACACTCCCCGGCTGACCCTGCTCGCGCTGGCCTGTCTGGAGCACGCGGCGGCGCTGGACCCCGGGGTGCGGGCGAAGGTCGAGGAGCGGGCGGCGGCGCTGATCCCGCCCCGGTCCCCGGCGGACGCCAAGACGCTGGCGGAGGCGGGACCGCTGGTCCTGGAGCTGCTGCCGGGCGCCGAGGGCCTGACCGACGAGGAGGCCGTCGGCGTCACCGTGACCGCCTCGCTGCTCGGCCCGGAGGAGCCGACGGGAGCCCTCGGTGTGCTGCGCCGGTTCCGCTCCCATCCGGCCCTGGACGTACGGCGCCAGCTCGTCGGCACCTGGAGCCGCTTCGAGGCCGACGCGTACGGCGCGGAGGTGCTGGACCACCTGGACCGCGAGGAGCTGTTCCTCACCTGCGAGTCGGCCGAGCAGCGGGCGGCCCTGGGGCGGCTGCGGCCCTGGCAGGGGCTGTCCTTCCGGGGCGACCACCCGATGCCGGACGTCCTGGCCGCCGTACCGGCCCCCGAGACCGTGACCCGCCTCGATCTGCGGGACAACGACGACATCGACGACCTGGGTGTCCTGCTGCCGTTCCGCTCGCTGACCACCCTCTCGCTCGACGACTGCCCCTGGGCCTACGGCATCGACCGGCTCGCCCCGCTGCCCCTCGTCGACCTCGGCTGCGGCGGGGTGGCCAGCCTCAAGGGGCTCGGGGTGCTGGATTCGCTCCGGCGGCTCTCCCTCGACGCCGAGCTGTCCGGCGACCGCCTCACCGACTGCCTGCCGGTGGCCGCCCCGCTGGAGTTCCTGCACCTGAGCAACCTGGCCGCGAAGCGGACGGGGCTGCGCGGTCTGGAGCACTGGAGCGGTCTCACCGAACTCAGCCTCGTCGTGCCGCCCACGGTCGAGGGCTGGCGCTCCGTCGCCCGGCTCCCGCGGCTGACCGGTCTGCGGCTCAACGCGGGCATGGTCGCGCACTTCCCGGACGTCATCGAGGCCATGCCCGAGCTGCCCACCGTCGAGACGCTCCGCCTGTCCGCGGTGCGCGGCGGCACGGACCTGTCCCGGCTGGCCTCCCGGCTGCCGGGGCTGCGCCAGGTGACCCTGCGCACCCGGTCCCACTTCGGCGAGGACGTCCCCACCGACCACTACGCGGACTACTTCCCGGGCGTCGCCGTAGAGGTGATCCGGCGCTGACACCGCGCAGGGCGCTGACACGACGAAAGGGGCCGGCACAACGAAAGAGGCCGACACGACGAATGGGGCCGGCACAGCGAAAGGGACCGGTACCCGAAGGCACCGGCCCCTCCCTGAGCGCATCCCCGAAGGGCTACGCCTCCTTGCTCAGATTCGGCCCGGCACCGCCGGCCGCCTGCTCGATCGGCGGGACGTCGGGCAGTGCCGACTTCTCCTCACCGCGGAAGGTGAAGGTCTGGCTCTCGCCCTCGCCCTCCGTGTCCACGACCACGATGTGACCGGGGCGCAGCTCGCCGAAGAGGATCTTCTCCGAGAGCGTGTCCTCGATCTCGCGCTGGATCGTGCGACGCAGCGGCCGCGCGCCCAGGACGGGGTCGTAACCCTTGGTGGACAGCAGCTCCTTCGCGGCCTGGGAGAGCTCGATGCCCATGTCCCGGTCCTTGAGGCGCTCGTCGACCTTGCCGACCATCAGGTCGACGATCTTGAGGATGTCCTCCTGGCTCAGCTGCGGGAAGACGACCACGTCGTCGACGCGGTTGAGGAACTCGGGCCGGAAGTGCTGCTTGAGCTCGTCCGAGACCTTGTTCTTCATGCGCTCGTAGTTGGTCTTCTTGTCGCCCGAGGCCGCGAAGCCCAGGTTGAAGCCCTTGGAGATGTCCCGGGTGCCGAGGTTGGTCGTCATGATGATGACCGTGTTCTTGAAGTCCACGACCCGGCCCTGGGAGTCGGTCAGACGACCGTCCTCCAGGATCTGGAGCAGCGAGTTGAAGATGTCCGGGTGGGCCTTCTCGACCTCGTCGAAGAGGACCACGGAGAACGGCTTGCGGCGGACCTTCTCGGTCAGCTGGCCGCCCTCTTCGTAGCCCACGTAGCCGGGGGGCGAACCGAAGAGCCGCGAGACCGTGTGCTTCTCGCTGAACTCCGACATGTCGAGGGAGATCAGCGCGTCCTCGTCACCGAAGAGGAACTCCGCCAGAGCCTTGGAGAGCTCCGTCTTACCGACACCGGACGGGCCGGCGAAGATGAACGAACCACCGGGACGCTTCGGGTCCTTCAGACCAGCACGCGTACGACGGATCGCCTTCGACAGCGCCTTGACGGCGTCGACCTGGCCGATGACCCGCTTGTGGAGCTCGTCCTCCATGCGCAGCAGACGCGAGGACTCCTCCTCGGTCAGCTTGAAGACCGGGATGCCGGTGGCGGTCGCGAGGACCTCGGCGATCAGCTCGCCGTCGACCTCGGCGACGACGTCCATGTCGCCGGCCTTCCACTCCTTCTCGCGCTTGGCCTTCGCGGCGAGCAGCTGCTTCTCCTTGTCGCGGAGGGAAGCCGCCTTCTCGAAGTCCTGGGAGTCGATGGCCGACTCCTTGTCGCGGCGCACGCCCGCGATCTTCTCGTCGAACTCGCGGAGGTCCGGCGGCGCGGTCATCCGGCGGATGCGCATCCGGGAACCGGCCTCGTCGATCAGGTCGATCGCCTTGTCCGGCAGGAAGCGGTCCGAGATGTACCGGTCGGCCAGGGTCGCGGCCTGGACGAGCGCCTCGTCCGTGATCGAGACACGGTGGTGGGCCTCGTAGCGGTCGCGCAGACCCTTGAGGATCTCGATGGTGTGCGGCAGCGACGGCTCCGCGACCTGGATCGGCTGGAAGCGGCGCTCGAGGGCCGCGTCCTTCTCCAGGTGCTTGCGGTACTCGTCCAGCGTGGTGGCGCCGATGGTCTGGAGCTCACCGCGGGCCAGCATCGGCTTCAGGATCGAAGCGGCGTCGATGGCGCCCTCGGCCGCACCCGCACCGACCAGCGTGTGCAGCTCGTCGATGAACAGGATGATGTCGCCGCGGGTGCGGATCTCCTTGAGGACCTTCTTCAGGCGCTCCTCGAAGTCACCGCGGTAGCGGGAGCCGGCGACCAGCGCGCCGAGGTCCAGGGTGTAGAGGTGCTTGTCCTTGAGGGTCTCGGGCACCTCGCCCTTGACGATGGCCTGGGCGAGGCCCTCGACGACGGCGGTCTTGCCGACGCCGGGCTCACCGATCAGGACCGGGTTGTTCTTGGTACGGCGGGACAGCACCTGCATGACCCGCTCGATCTCCTTCTCGCGCCCGATGACCGGGTCGAGCTTGGACTCACGAGCGGCCTGGGTGAGGTTCCGGCCGAACTGGTCGAGGACCAGGGACGTCGAGGGGGTGCCCTCGGCAGGCCCGCCGGCGGTGGCGGTCTCCTTGCCCTGGTAGCCGGAGAGCAGCTGGATGACCTGCTGCCGCACCCGGTTGAGATCGGCACCCAGCTTCACGAGGACCTGGGCGGCGACGCCCTCGCCCTCGCGGATCAGGCCGAGCAGGATGTGCTCGGTGCCGATGTAGTTGTGGCCGAGCTGAAGGGCCTCGCGGAGCGACAGCTCCAGGACCTTCTTGGCACGGGGGGTGAAGGGGATGTGCCCGGACGGGGCCTGCTGCCCCTGCCCGATGATCTCCTCCACCTGCTGGCGGACCGCCTCGAGCGAAATCCCGAGGCTCTCAAGGGCCTTGGCGGCGACACCCTCACCCTCGTGGATCAGGCCCAGGAGGATGTGCTCGGTGCCGATGTAGTTGTGGTTGAGCATCCGGGCTTCTTCCTGAGCCAGGACGACAACCCGCCGCGCGCGGTCGGTGAACCTCTCGAACATCGTTAATCGCTCCTCAGAGCGGTCAGGCAGTGGGGGGAACTTCCCCTCCCTGTCCTTCCGCAGCTTAGTCCCGCAAGCGGGGACCGCTCATTCCAACTGCCGACACCGTCGATGGCCTCCTGACCCCGAACGCCGACATCTGCTCCAACCTGATGGTGCGAGACGATGTTCCCGCAGGCCAGGCAGTTACCCCACTCGCCAGTACGCCGATGGCGAACGTGAGACGGCCTTTCCTGCGTGTCGCCCCCTCCCACTAGGGATGTCTTACCCGCTCGCACTGACACTCCATGCCGCACGCCCCCCGTCCCTCCGCTATGGGCGAACAACCTCGCGCCTCCCCGCACCCCCGCACGCCCCCTCTTCGGCAACTCTTCGCACACGTAGCTGCACCCAGCGTAACTCTCGCGCCTTTCCGGCGGTTGCACTCGGCATGGTCGGCAGCCGCTCCCCGCTCACCACGGATCTCACCAAGGTCCCGCTCCCCCGTCGCCCGCTCGATCCGAGCGGTCCCGACGACCCGGTCCGCCGGTGGTACGAGAACGAACTGGACTGGCCCACGGTGCCCGCGAGCACCCCGAGATCTCCCGTACGTCTGAGGGTGGGCCCCCGCTTCGACGTCCTGGACGTCCCGGCCGAGGCGGGCCGCGCGGCCCTGCGCCACCTGGCCGAGGGCTCTCCGGTGGCGGTACGGGGCGACCGCGTACGGCTGCTGATGGCGGCGGGCAGCACGGAGGAACTGCCGGGAATCCTGGAGTGGCTGGAGTGGGGCGCGCTGCCCCTCGACCTGAGAGCGCTGGGCCCGGGCGACTCCATGGAGGCACCGCTGCCGCCGGGGGCGGCGGGGAGCGGGTTCGCCGAGATCGAGATGTCGCGGATGCCGGACGGAACGGCGAGGTCGGCGCGAGGCGAGGCATCGGACGCGGGCGCGGCGCTCGGGGGCGGAGGCGGACCCGCGGGCCAGTCGTCGACGCCGGGGGTGGGCGCAGGGGCGGGCCGGCTGATCGCTTCGGGGCCGGACGGACTCACGGCGGTGGCGCTTCCCGGCCCGGGCCGCGGCGTCGGGGCGCGGCCTCTCGCCCTGGGCCGCCCGGACGCCCTGCAGGGGGCCGCCTTATGGCTGCGGCCCCCCGAGCCTGGGTGCGAGGTCGAGGCCTCGCTGCCGACGGTGTCGGCGCTGGGGGGCGGTGGGGGCGCCCCCGATCTCGTACGCGTCGTGAACACGGTGGCGTGGTGCTGCCACCGGCTGCGGCTGCGGCGCGCGCGGCCATAAGCCTTCGCAGGCTCCGGCCTTCGCAGACCTTTGGATCAGGCGTTGGCCTTCTCGTAAGCCTCGCGAATGCTTGCCGGCACACGGCCGCGGTCATTGACCTCGTAACCGTTCTCCTTCGCCCAAGCGCGGATCTGCGCGGTGTCCTGGCTGCCGCCGGAAGCCGCTCGCGCCTTTCCACGACCGCCCGAAGCACGGCCTCCGGTACGACGGCCACCCTTCACGTAGGGGTCGAGAAGACCACGGAGCTTGTCCGCATTGGCAGTCGTGAGATCGATCTCGTACGTCTTGCCGTCCAACGCGAACGTGACGGTCTCGTCCGCCTCGCCACCGTCGAGGTCGTCGACAAGAAGGACCTGAACCTTCTGTGCCACCGGATTTCCTTTCATCGTTATATGCAGTACTGCACTACGTCGGAAAGCAAACCGCTTTTCCCGGAAAAACACAAACCCCTGGGAGAGACCGGCGGGGACCTTCCGTCCGGAAACATGTGCGTTTCGGACATAGGGAACCTGGGCAGGGCCGTTCGGCCGAATCCCCGGCGATCACAGATGCAGAAGCATCCGGCTGTTGCCCAAGGTGTTGGGTTTCACTCGTTCGAGACCGAGGAACTCCGCCACACCTTCGTCATAGGAACGCAGCAGCTCCGCGTAGACATCGGTGTCGACGGGTGTCTCACCGATCTCGACGAAGCCGTGCTTGCCGAAGAAGTCGACTTCGAAGGTGAGACAGAAAACCCGGCGAACGCCGAGCCAGCGGGCCGTCTCCAACAACTTCTCCAGCAACTGATGCCCGACACCGGCGCCCTTCAGACCGGGCTTCACCGCGAGAGTGCGCACTTCCGCGAGGTCTTCCCACATCACGTGCAGGGCACCGAAGCCGACCAGCTCGGCGTTGTCGTCGCGCTCGGCGACCCAGAACTCCTGGATGTCCTCGTAAAGGGTGACCGTCGCTTTGTCGAGCAGGATGCGGTCACGGACGTAGGAGTCGAGCAGCCGACGGATGCCGGCGACATCGCTGGTACGGGCCCGCCGGACGGTGATGGCTTTTGCGGTGACTTCGGGGTTCCCGGCGGAGGGACTCTTCGCGGACATGAGCGGACGCTATCGCCCGCCGTCCCGCGTTGCCGACTCGGGGTTCTCCACGGACGGCCCCTGGACGATGCGTACGGCGTCCTGGAGCGCCAGTCGCTGTTCGTCGCTCATCATCCCGAAGAAGGCGACGAGAGCGGCGGCGGGGTTGTCACTCTGCGACCAGGCGTCGTTCATGAGTGCGGCGGCGTAGGCGGCCCGTGTGGAGACCGCCTCATATCGATAGGCCCGGCCTTCCGCCTCACGGCGCACCCAGCCCTTCTGATGGAGATTGTCCAAAACGGTCATCACGGTGGTGTACGCGATGGACCGTTCCTGCTGAAGGTCTTCCAGGACTTCTCGAACGGTGACCGGGCGGTTCCACTTCCACACCCGCGTCATGACCGCGTCTTCGAGTTCTCCCAATGGGCGAGGCACAGCTCAGCACAATAGTGGGAGATCCCGCTATCGGCGTGACGGACGTGCCCTTTCATCGCCAAACAGGAACAAAAAGGGCGTACGACTCGAAGAGCGCGGTGGCTCGGGGAGTCGTACGCCGGTGGCGGCGCGGCCGGTCAGTCGGCCTGCTTGGTGGCCTCCGCGCGCGCGAGCGCGGCGTCGACGGCCGCGTCCTCCTTGGCCTTGTTGGCCCCGCCCTGGGTCTTCACGATCACCCGGATCACACCGATGAAGAACACGGCCATGACGACCGGGGGCACGAGCGCGGAGACATAGTCCATGCGTCCAGGGTAGCCAGGGCCGCACGGACAACTCGGGCGGGGTGGGGCGAAGGGAGGGCCGGGGCGGGCGAGCAGGGAGGACGTGCCGCTACGGCTCCCTGCCACCCCTCCCGGTCAGCCCGCGGCGAGCTGCTGGGGCGGGTTCGTCGGCGGCGGGGTCGGCTTGCGGCGGGGGAAGACCTCGCCCGGGGTGGGGATGGGCCGGGAGGGCTTGGGGGCGGCGGGGGCGGGCTTCGCCGGGGGCGTGGCCGGGTCCCGTCGCGGCTCCCGCTGCGGCTCCTTGGCGTCCAGCCGGGCCGGACCGGCCTGCACGACCGCCGAGGAGCCTGCGCAGGCGCCCGTGGAGAGGCCTCCGGGCAGGGCCAGCAGGCGGGTGCGGGAGGCGGGGACCGCCGGGGCGGCCGGGGTGCGCCGGGAGCCGGTGGCGCCCGCCAGGCGGGCCCGTACGTCCCGTTCGGCCAGCACCTGGCAGCGGGTCAGCAGGGCCGCCGCGACCGGGTTGCCGCGCAGCGCCCGGAGTGCGGCGAGGTCGTCGGGTTCGGGCCGGTACCCGGCGCCGAGCGCCTCCTCCAGGAGCGTGAGATAGCCGGCTGCGGTGCCGGGGAGTGCGGCGCGGTACCGGGCGAGGTCGGCCACCAGGAAGGCTCGCAACCGGGCCCCCTCACGCACCGCCTCGTCCAGGGACTCGGCGAGACGATGGCAGTCCTTGATGTCCTCGGCCGAGGCGGGGGCGGGGTGAAGGGCGAGGGCGAGAGCGCGGCGGAGCACACGCAGCTCCTCCGCGCCGAACGCCATGCCGCCGCGGGATCCGTATGGCGTGGGCATGCGTCGACAGTACGCGCTAATCAGACAAATTCGTCATACCGGACGGGTGTGGCGCGACCGGGCCACCCCAATGCCGGTCCAGGTGTCCGGTGTCCCGGTGTCCAGTGTCCCGGGAGGGGCGGGGCAGGACGGGCCAGCGCGGGCATCGATCGCCCCCGGTACGTCAGGACCGCCCCGCCCTCCCGCTCCATCCGCTCCACCCGCTCACATCCGCGACACGTTCCGCTCGTAGACCAACCGCAGTCCCACCAGCGTCAGCCAGGGCTCGTGCTCGTCGATCACCGACGACTCGCCCAGCACCATCGGTGCCAGTCCGCCGGTCGCGATCACCGTCACCTCGTCGGGGTCGTCGGCGAGTTCCCGGGCCATCCGGCCCACGACCCCGTCGACCTGCCCGGCGAACCCGTAGACGATCCCGGACTGCATGGCCTCGACCGTGTTCTTCCCGATCACGCTCCGCGGCCGGGCCACCTCGATCTTCCGCAGCTGGGCGCCGCGCACCCCGAGCGCCTCCACGGAGATCTCGATGCCGGGCGCGATCACGCCGCCGACGTACTCCCCGCGCGCGGACACCGCGTCGAACGTGGTCGCCGTACCGAAGTCCACGACGATCGCCGGACCGCCGAACAGCTCGACCGCGGCGACCGCGTTGATGATCCGGTCCGCGCCGACCTCCTTGGGGTGGTCGGTGAGGATCGGCACCCCCGTCTTCACGCCGGGCTCGACCAGTACGGCCGGCACGTCGCCGTAGTAGCGCCGCGTCACCTCGCGCAGCTCGTGCAGCACGGACGGCACGGTCGCGCAGATCGCGATCCCGTCGATGCCGTCGCCCAGTTCGTCCCCGAGCAGCGGGTGCATGCCCATGAGGCCCTGGAGGAGCACGGCCAGCTCGTCGGCCGTGCGGCGCGCGTCCGTGGAGATCCGCCAGTGCTCGACGATGTCCTCGCCGTCGAACAGGCCGAGGACGGTGTGCGTGTTTCCTACGTCGATCGTGAGGAGCATCGCGACTACTCCGCCTCGCGCAGATCGAGGCCGATGTCGAGGATCGGCGAGGAGTGGGTGAGCGCCCCGACGGCGAGGTAGTCGACACCGGTCTCGGCGTACGCGCGCGCGTTGTCCAGCGTCAGCCGCCCGGAGGCCTCCAGCGCGGCCCGCCCGTCCACGAGCGCGACGGCCTCCTCGCACTCGCCGGGGGTGAAGTTGTCCAGCAGGATCAGGTCGGCGCCCGCGTCCACGACCTCCCGCAGCTGGTGCAGGGTGTCGACCTCGACCTCAATCGGCAGGTCCGGGAAGGCCTCCCGTACGGCCTTGAAGGCCTGGGCGACGCCACCGGCGGCGACCACGTGGTTGTCCTTGACCAGGGCCGCGTCGGAGAGCGACATCCGGTGGTTGACGCCGCCCCCGCAGCGCACCGCGAACTTCTCCAGCGACCTGAGCCCCGGTGTCGTCTTCCGCGTGTCCCGCACGCGTGCCTTCGTACCCTCCAGGGCGTCCGCCCACGCGCGCGTGGTGGTCGCGATGCCGGAGAGCCGGCACAGCAGGTTCAGGGCGCTGCGCTCGGCGGTGAGGAGGTCACGCGTGCGCGTGGTGACCGACAGGAGCTTCTGCCCGGCCTCGACGCGGTCGCCGTCCTCGACGTGCCGCTCGACCTCGAACTCGTCCTCGCAGACCACCGAGACGACCGCCTCGGCGACCCTGAGCCCAGCCACCACGCCCGCCTCGCGCGCGACGAAGTCGGCGGTGGCGACGGCCTCCTCGGAGATGGTCGCGACGGTCGTCACGTCCACGCCGTGGTCGAGGTCCTCCTGGATGGCGACGTTGGCGATGTCCTCGACCTCGACGGGGTCGAGCCCGGCGTCGGCCAGGAGCTGCGCGAGCGCGGGGTCGAGCCCGCACTCCAGATAGCCGTCGTCGAGACCGTCGGAGGCGGCGCCACAGGCGCAGCCGTCGCCGCAGCCGCCGGACGAGGCGAGGGGAAGGTCGTCGGTGCTCACTGCTGTCACTGCTCCTGAAGGGGCTGCCGGGTCGGGGGGAAGTCTGCGGTATCGGTGGTGTGTACGGCGAGGGTCCGGTCGGGATTCAGCCGTACGACGATGTGGCGGCGCCACGCCGAGTCGTCCCGGTCGGGCTCGTCCTCGCGCCAGTGGCAGCCCCGGGTCTCCTCGCGCTGGAGGGCGGCGGCGACCAGGACGCGGGCCACGCACAGGAGGTTGGTGGCCTCCCAGGTGTCGACGCCGGGCTCGGCGGTCTTGCCGTTCTCGGCGAGGGCGTCGCGGGCGTCGGCGTGCAGCTTGTGCAGGGCGTCGGCGGCGCCGGACAGGGAGGCGGCCGAGCGCAGCACGCCCGCGCCGCGGGTCATGGTGCGCTGGATCGCGAACCGGGCCTCGGGGGCGAGCAGCGGGTGGGCGGGCGTCTCGGGGTGCTCGACGGGGACCGGCACGCGCGCGTGGAGGCCGTTCGCCTTCTGGACCGCCGCGATGTCGGCCACGATCCGCTCGGCGTAGACCAGGCCCTCCAGGAGGGAGTTGGAGGCGAGCCGGTTCGCGCCGTGCACGCCGGTGCAGGCGACCTCGCCGCACGCGTACAGGCCCGGGACGGTCGTACGGCCCTGGGAGTCGGTGCGCACGCCGCCGGAGGCGTAGTGGGCGGCGGGCGCGATCGGGACGGGCTCGGTGACCGGGTCGATGCCGTGGGCGCGGCAGGCGGCCAGGATCGTCGGGAAGCGGTGCTCCCACATGTCGGCGCCGAAGTGCCGGGCGTCGAGGAACATGTGCTCGGCGTCCCGCTCCTGCATGCGCCGCGTGATGCCCTTGGCGACGATGTCCCGGGGCGCCAGCTCGGCCAGTTCGTGCTGCCCGACCATGAAGCGCACGCCGTCGGCGTCGACCAGGTGGGCGCCCTCGCCGCGCACGGCCTCGGAGACCAGTGGCTGCTGGCCCTCGGCGTCCGGGCCGAGGAACAGCACGGTGGGGTGGAACTGCACGAACTCCAGGTCGGAGACCTCGGCGCCGGCGCGCAGGGCGAGCGCCACGCCGTCGCCGGTCGACACGGACGGGTTGGTGGTCGCGGAGAACACCTGGCCCATGCCGCCGGTCGCGAGGACCACCGCGGGGGCGTGCACGGCGCCCACGCCGTCGTGCTGGCCCTCGCCCATGACGTGCAGGGTGACGCCCGCCGTGCGGCCCTCGGCGTCGGTCAGCAGGTCGAGCACGAGGGCGTTCTCGATCGTGCGCAGGCCACGCGCGCGTACGGCCTCGACGAGCGCCCGGGAGATCTCCGCGCCGGTGGCGTCGCCGCCCGCGTGGGCGATCCGGCGGCGGTGGTGGCCGCCCTCGCGGGTGAGCTCCAGGTCGCCCGCCTCGGACTCGTCGAAGTGCGCGCCGGTCGCGATGAGCCGTCGTACGGCGTCGGGGCCCTCGGTGACGAGGATCCGGACGGCCTCCTCGTCGCACAGGCCGACGCCCGCGACCAGGGTGTCGTCCAGGTGCTGTTCGGGGGTGTCGCCCTCGGTGAGGGCCGCCGCGATGCCGCCCTGGGCCCAGCGGGTGGAGCCGTCGTCCAGGCGGGCCTTGGTGACGACGACGGTCCTGAGGCCCTCGGCCTCGCAGCGCAGGGCCGCGGTGAGGCCGGCGACGCCGGAGCCGACGACGACGACGTCCGCGGCGATGGCCCAGCCGGGCGCGGGCGCGTGCAGACGTATGCCTGTGCTGGTCACGAGGCGGCTCCGAAGGTCAGGGGGATGTTGTCGATCAGCCGGGTCGTCCCCACCCGGGCGGCGACGGCGAGGACGGCCTCGCCGGTGAAGTCGTCGTCGATCTCCGTGAAGTCGGACGGGTCGACGAGCGCGAGGTAGTCCAGGGCGAGCGGCGGGTCCTGGCGGGCGGCGTCGTCCAGCATCAGCCGGGCCGCCGCGCGGACGGGGGTGGGGCCGCCCGGGGACGCTTTGGCGACCGCGTGGGTGTCGGCGGCGGCGCGGGACTCGCCGAGGGCGCTGAGGGCCTCGGCACGCGCGTGCGTGGCGGGCACTTCACGGGCCCGCGCGCGCAGCGCCTCCTGGGCCGCGTGGCGGTCCCGGCCCGCGAAGAGCGCGCGGGACAGCGCGAGCGCGGTGCGCCGCTCCTGCGGCTTGAGGTAGCGGTTGCGGCTGGACATGGCCAGGCCGTCGTCCTCACGGACGGTGGGCACGCCGACGATCTCGACGCCGAAGTTCAGGTCGCGCACCATGCGGCGGATCAGCGCGAGCTGCTGGGCGTCCTTCTGGCCGTAGAGGGCGATGTCGGGGCGGGTGAGGTGGAGCAGCTTGGCGACGACGGTGAGCATGCCGTCGAAGTGGCCGGGGCGCACGGCACCCTCCAGCCGCTCCCCCATCGGGCCCGCGCTGACGCGCACCTGGGGTTCGCCGCCCGGGTAGACCTCGTCGACGGAGGGCGCGAAGACGACGTCCGCGCCGGCGTCCTCGGCGATCTTGAGGTCGGCCTCCAGGGTGCGCGGATAGCGGTCGAGGTCCTCGCCCGCGCCGAACTGGAGGGGGTTCACGAAGACGGTGACGACGACCTCGCCGTCCGGTCCGGCGATCTCGCGCGCGGTGCGGACGAGGGTGGCGTGGCCGTCGTGGAGGGCGCCCATGGTCATCACGACGGCCCGGCGGCCCGCACGCGTGCGTGCGCGCAGTTCGTCGGCGGTGCGCAGGAGCGTGGCACTCATCGGGCATCTCCCTCGGAGCTGTGGTTGCCGTCGGAGCCGTTGGTCCCGGTGGCGAGTACCCCGAGGAGGTCCTCCGCGAGCTCCGGCTTCAGCAGGCCGTGGGCGAGCGCGCGGTCGGCGGTCGCGCGGGCCATCGCCAGATAGCCGGAGACGGTCTGCGGGGCGTGCTTGCGCAACTCCGTGACGTGCGCGGCGACCGTGCCCGCGTCCCCGCGCGCGACCGGGCCGGTGAGGGCCGCGTCGCCGGAGCGCAGGGCGTTGTCGAGGGCGGCGCCCAGCAGCGGGCCGAGCATCCGGTCGGGGGCCTCGACGCCGGCCGAGCGCAGCAGCTCCATGGCCTGGGCGACCAGGGTGACCAGGTGGTTCGCGCCGAGGGCGAGGGCCGCGTGGTACAGCGGGCGCTTCTCCTCGTCGATCCACTCGGGCTCGCCGCCCATCTCGATGACGAGGGCCTCGGCGGCCAGCCGCAGCTCTTCGGGGGCGGTGACGCCGAAGGAGCAGCCCGCGAGGCGCTGGACGTCCACGGGGGTGCCGGTGAAGGTCATCGCGGGGTGCAGGGCCAGCGGCAGCGCGCCCGCGCGCAGGGCGGGGTCCAGCACCCGGGCGCCGTACCGCCCGGAGGTGTGCACGAGCAGCTGCCCCGGCCGCACGGCCCCGGTCTCGGCGAGGCCCTCGACCAGGCCGGGCAGGGTGTCGTCGGGGACGGTCAGGAGCACCAGGTCGGCGCTCTGGAGGACGTCCGCGGGGCTGACGAGCGGGACGTCGGGGAGCAGCAGCGCGGCCCGCCGCCGGGAGGCCTCGGAGACCCCGGAGACGGCCACCGGACGGTGCCCGGCGAGCTGGAGGGACGCGGCGAGCGCGGGGCCCACCCGGCCGGCGCCGACCACGCCGACGGTGAGCCGCGCGGGGCGGTCCTTGGTGTCTTGCTGTGGGGCTGTACTCACGCGACGGCGGCCTTCCCGTTCCAGTCCGCATCTGGGTACCGGACGATTTCTCGTCATGTTAACGCGATCGGTTCCGGAGGCGTCCGGTTGTCCACAGGCTGTGGGCGGCCGGGGACCGCCGGCGCGGCGAAATCCGGGTGCCCGCGGCGAGTGGCGCGGGGGATGATCCGGGGCATGAGCGATACGGCGGAGCAGGGCGAAGAGCTGTCGGCACGGGAGCGGTTGCGCGAGCGGCGGCGGACCGCCCTGCGGGAGGCGCGGCGCACCCTGTCCCGCGGCGGATTCAGCGGCACGATCCGGGAACGCCTCGCGGCCCTCGCGGAGGCGGCGCCCGAGGTGTACGACCTGGACGAGCCGACGGACATGTACGGCGACGGCGTGGTGGCCGCCCTGGAGGAGCGCGTCGCCGGGCTGCTGGGCACCGAGGCCGCCGCGTTCTTCCCGACCGGCACGATGGCCCAGCAGGTGGCCCTGCGCTGCTGGGCGGGCCGCACCGGCAGCCCCACGGTCGCCCTGCACGCGCTGGCCCACCCCGAGCTGTGGGAGCGCGGCGCGTTCAGCCAGGTCAGCGGATTGCGCACGCTCCGGGTGACGGGCGAGCCGCGGCTGCCCACCGCCGCCGAGATCCGCGACTTCGACGAGCCCTTCGGTGCGCTGATGCTGGAACTGCCCCTCAGGGACGCCGGTTTCGTGCTGCCCACCTGGGAGGAACTCACCGAGGTCGTGGAGGCGGCGCGCGAGCGCGACGCGGTGGTGCACTTCGACGGCGCGCGCCTGTGGGAGACGACCCTCCACTTCGGCCGCCCGCTGAACGAGATCGCGGCCCTCGCGGACAGCGTCTACGTGTCGTTCTACAAGTCCCTCGACGGCTTCGGCGGCGCCGCGCTCGCCGGCCCCAGGACCCTGGTGGACGAGGCGAAGACCTGGCGGCACCGGTACGGCGGCATGGTCTTCCAGCAGTTCCCCACCGCGCTGTCGGCCCTGATCGGCCTGGAGCGGGAGCTGCCCCGGCTGCCGGAGTACGTCCGCCACGCGCGCGTGGTCGCCGCCGCGCTGCGCGAGGGGTTCGCCGAGGCGGGCCTGGCGTGGGCGCGCGTGCACCCCGAGGAGCCGCACACCCACGAGTTCCAGGTCTGGCTGCCGTACGACGCCGAGGTGCTGATGGAGACGGCGGTGCGGCAGGCGGAGGAGACGGGGACGTTCCTGTTCGCCGTCCCGTGGGACCGCGGCGGGCCCGGCCTGGCCGTCACCGAGGTGCCCGTGCGCGCCGCCGGCCTGGAGTGGACGGCCGAGGACGTGAAGGCGGCCGTCGCCGACTTCGTCGTACGGCTGAAGGACGCGACCGGGCAGGGCCTGTCCGGCTGATCAGAGCCTGGGCCGGGGCCCTCGATTGACGGGTGCCGTCAATCGGGGGCCGCGTTGTCAGTGCCGGGGTGCACCATGAGGACATGAGCGTGCTGATCGACATCGCGGGGCTGCGGCCGGAGAGGGTGGCCGTCGTGCCCTCTCCCCTGGCCGAGCTCGGCATGGCGCTGCACGCGCTGTCCGAACCGGGACATCATCCGGGGCTCCAGGGCTGGGTGACCGGTGTCACGGCCCGGCTCGACCCGCATCTGGCCGACCGGATGTGCGACGCGGACTTCCTGTGGCGGACGACGTTCTCGGACCTGTTCCTGCCGTACGCGGGCATCCCGGGCGGCGCCCTGCCCGGGGCCACGCTCGCCGAGGAGCTGGACCTGCTGGACAAGCTGACGGACGAGCAGTTCGTGGACGCGGCGCTGGAGTTCAGCTGCCCGATGCCGTCCTACGGCGAGGGACCCGGCACCCTCGCCGACCCCGCGCAGCGCCGCCGCGCGCTGGAGCTGGCCGCCGCGCGGGGACCTCGGCAGGCGCGCTTCAGCGAGCTGGTGCTGACGGACCCGCCGAGAATCCGCGCCTGGCTGCGGCAGTTCCTGCGCGACTGCGACGAGGCGTTCTTCGCGGAGGCCTGGTCCCGGCTGCGCCACCAGCTCACCGCGGACGCCCGCCACAAGGCCGACCTCCTGCGCCACAAGGGCCTGGCCGAGGCGCTGGCCGCGGTGTCCCCGGCGGTCACGCTGGACGAGTCGGGCACGCGGATCACGGTCGACAAGCTGAGCGTGGGCCGTACGGCCACGAGGGACGGCGCCCTCCTGCTGATCCCCACCAGCTTCGGCTGGCCCCACCTGTCCGTCCTGTACCGGCCGGGCTGGCAGCCGACCCTGCACTACCCGGTCGGCTCCCCCGAGCTCGCCGCACCGCCCTCCGTCGAGCAGCTCGCCCTGCGGATGACCGCCCTGTCCCACCCGGTGCGGATGCGGCTGGCCCGCTATCTGGCCCGCAGCTCCTACACCACGAGCGAGCTTGCGCAGGCGCTCGGCATGACGGCACCGGAGATATCCCGGCACCTGAGCGTCCTGAAGAAGGCGGACCTGATCACCACACGCCGGCGCGGCCGGTACGTCCAGCACCAGCTGGACCTGGCGGTCCTGGCCCGGCTCGGCAGCGACTTCCTGGAGGGCATCCTGCGCTGAGCCGGCGCGCTCGGCGAGGGCCACGGCTCCAGCACCAGCACCAGCACCGGCACCAGCTCCACGCCCGCCCCAACCCCCGCCCCAGCCCCGACACCGGCTCAGTCGAACCGAATGTGCCGCACCCCGATCCGTATCTGCCGCAGCCGGGTCCGCATCGCGCCCTCGTCGTTCGGCCTGAGCGTCAGTCCGGCCAGGACGGCGATCCGGTCGGCGGTCTTCGGCACGGTGGAGTGGTCGGTCCACAGATGCTCGGCGAACTCGTCCTCGCGCAGCCGCTCCAGGCAGTGGTCGAGCTGCGCCACCGCCCAGGTCTCCCTGCCCAGGCCGGAGTTCTTCCCGGTCACGTACTGGAGGAGGTGCCCGAAGCCGCGCTCCCGAAGCCGCCGCAGCACGGTCTCGCGCTCGGCGAGGAGGGTGAAGTGCCGTACGTCATGGCCGAGTTCCCGAAGCCGGCCCACGGTCTCCGCGAAGTAGCCGGAGTCCGTGACCGTCATGGGCACGATCACCACACCGTCCTGCCGGGTGAGGGCGAGGTCCAGGACCTCGACGACACCCTGCCGCCAGGCCGTCAGGTCCTGGAAGTTCCCGCGCAGCGCGGGCGGCATCATGCGGCGCAGCCCGAATCCGGCGTGCTCGGGGTCGCAGACCACGCTGCCGGGCAGGCGGCGCCCGAGTTCGTAGGCGGTCTGTGTCTTGCCGCCCCCGAAAGGGCCGTTGATCCACAGGAGCATGCGCAGACCCTAGTGGGAAGGGGTTACGCGCACGTCACACGGCCCGTGCCCGGGCTCAGCCCTGCCCGCCTCCCGCGCGCACCAGCCCGGTCTCGTAGGCGAGGACCACCACCTGCACCCGGTCCCTGAGGCCCAGCTTGGTCAGGATGCGGCCCACATGGGTCTTCACGGTCGCCTCGGACAGCACGAGCCGGGCCGCGATCTCTCCGTTGGACAGCCCCTGGGCGACCAGCACCATGACCTCGCGCTCACGGTCGGTGAGCCGCTCCAGCTCCTTGTGCTGGGGCTCCTTGCCGGTGCTGGGCAGCATCGGCGCGAACCGGTCGAGCAGCCGACGGGTCGTGGAGGGGGCGACGACGGCGTCACCGCTGTGCACGGAGCGGATCGCGGCGAGCAGCTCGCCGGGCGGCACGTCCTTGAGCATGAAGCCGGAGGCGCCCGCCTTCAGCCCGGAGAAGGCGTACTCGTCGAGGTCGAAGGTGGTCAGGATCAGCACCTTCGGCGGGTTCGGGTCGGCGCAGATCCGCCGGGTGGTCTCCACGCCGTCGAGCTTGGGCATGCGGACGTCCATCAGCACCACGTCGACCTCTGTCGCGCGCAGCACCTGGAGGGCCTCCACGCCGTCCCCCGCCTCCGCGACGACCTCCATGTCCGGCTGGGCGGCGAGCACCATCCGGAACCCGGTGCGCAGCAGCACCTGGTCGTCGACGAGCATCACGCGGATCGTCATCGGGTCTCTTCCGTTTCCTCGGGGTCGTCAGGCGTAGTGATCAGGGGGCGTGACAGGTGTCAACAGGGGGCGTGCGTCGGCGTCAATGCGCTGGTTTGAGCGGCAGCAGAGCACTGATGCGGAATCCTCCGCCGGGGCGGGGGCCCGCGTCCAGGGTGCCGCCGACCATGCCGACCCGCTCGCGCATGCCGATCAGTCCGTGGCCCGCGCCGTCGGCGCCGCCCTCCTCGTACAGCTCGTGCGGGGCGCCCTTGCCGTCGTCCTCGACGAGCAGGCCGAGCCCGTCGTCGAAGTAGACCAGGCGCACGCTCGCGCCCGCGTTCGGCCCGCCGTGCTTGCGGGTGTTGGTGAGCGCCTCCTGCACGATGCGGTACGCCGTCAGCTCGACGCCGCTGGGCAGCGGGCGCGGGGTGCCCTCGACCTTGAAGTCGACGGGGAGCCCGGAGCCGCGGCACTGCTCGACCAGGTCCTCGATCTGCTCGACGTCCGGCTGCGGGACGTACTCGCCGCCCTCCTGGTGCTCGCCGGTGCGCAGCACGCCCAGCAGGCGGCGCATCTCGGCGAGGGCCTGGCGACCGGTGGAGGAGATGGTCTCCAGGGCCTTCTTGGCCTGGTCGGGCGCCGCGTCGAGCACATAGGCGGCGCCGTCGGCCTGGACGACCATCACGGAGACGTTGTGCGCGACGACGTCGTGCAGCTCGCGGGCGATCCGGGCGCGCTCGGCGGCGACGGCGACCTTGGCCTGCGCCTCGCGCTCCTTCTCCAGTCGGGCGTTGCGCTCCTCCAGCTGCGCGAAGTAGGCGCGCCGGGTGCGGATCGAGTCGCCGAGCACCCAGGCCAGGGCGAAGGGCACGGTCTGGAAGATCATGAGGGCGACGTTGCCGAGGCCGTTGGTGTTCTCGTTCCACCACCTCATCTGCGCCACCGGAGCCGCGCACAGACCGACGGTCAGCGCCAGTCTGGAGGCCCAGCGGGCGCCCGTCGCGGCCACGGTGTAGACGATCACCAGGAAGGCGAAGTCGGCACTGGTGGTCTCCATGTCCAGCGCGAGCTGCACCACCCCGAGCCCGATGGCCAGCAGCAGCATCTCCTCCGGCAACCGCCGCCGCAACGCGATGACCAGGCACAACAACAGGATGACCGGAACGATCACCAGCGGGGACTCGGTGCCCCGGGACTCCTGCCGGGCGGATTCGCTCGCGAGCGAGACCCCGAACAGGAAGACGGCCCAGAAGGCGTCGACACCTGTCGGGTGCCTGCGGAGGAAGTCGTAGAGGCGCTGCACGTAACCCAGCGTAGGGAAGCGTGATGTGTGCAGGGGTCAACCGGAGGGCCGATCCGTACCGCCCGCGCGTACTCCCCAAGGTGGAGGTTCCGTTCCTCTGTGCGCTTAGCCTGACCGCGTGACCGATGGGACGGCGGACGGGCCGAGGGGCGAGTGGACGGGCTGGCGGGCCGCGGCGGAGGCCGCCCTGTACGGGCCGGAGGGCTTCTACCGCAGGCCGGAGGGCCCCGTCGGACACTTCCGTACGTCCGTGCACGCCTCGCCGCTCTTCGCGGCGGCCGTGGCCCGGCTGCTGTGCCGGGTCGACGAGGCGCTGGGCCGTCCCGCGCGGCTCGACTTCGTGGACATGGCCGCGGGGCGCGGCGAGCTGGCCACCGGAGTCCTCGCGGCCCTGCCCGCCGAGGTGGCCGCACGCACCCGCGTGCACGCCGTCGAGATCGCCGACCGCCCCGCTGACCTCGCTCACCGGATCGAGTGGCTGCCCGAGCCCCCGACGGGCGTCACCGGGCTGCTGTTCGCCAACGAGTGGCTGGACAACGTCCCCGTCGAGGTCGCCGAGACGGACCCCTCGGGCGTGCCGCGCCGGGTTCTCGTACGACGGGACGGCCGCGAGCGTCCCGGGGAACCGGTGACCGGCGCGGAGGCCGAGTGGCTGGGCCGGTGGTGGCCGCTGCCGGCCGAGGAGGGACTGCGGGCCGAGATCGGCCTGCCCCGGGACGAGGCGTGGGCGGCGGCCGTGGCGACGGTCGAGCGGGGTCTCGCGGTCGCCGTCGACTACGCGCACACCAGGGACGCGCGCCCCCTCTTCGGGACGCTGACCGGCTTCCGGGAGGGGCGGGAGACGGCGCCGGTGCCGGACGGGTCGTGCGATCTCACGGCCCATGTGGCGCTGGACGCGTGCGCCGTCGCGCAGGGGCTGTCCGGAGGGCGCGTGCTGACCCAGCGCGATGCCCTGCGCGCCCTGGGAATCGCGGGCGCACGACCCCCGCTCGCGCTCGCGTCCACACAACCCGCCGAGTACGTACGCGCCCTCGCGCGCGCCGGTGAGGCGGCCGAGCTGACCGCGCCGGGCGGGCTCGGCGACTTCGGCTGGCTCATCCAGCCCGTCGGCGTCGACGGGCCGCTCGCCGACGGGCCGCTCACCGACGCCCTGCTTGTCGACGCCCTACTTGTCGATGTCCCCGACCACGAAGAACAGTGACCCGAGGATCGCCACCATGTCGGCCACCAGCGTCCCCGGCAGCAGCTCGACCAGCGCCTGGATGTTGTTGTACGACGCCGAGCGCAGCTTCAGCCGGTACGGGGTCTTCTCGCCCTTGCTGACGAGGTAGTAGCCGTTGATGCCGAGCGGGTTCTCGGTCCACGCGTACGTGTGCCCCTCGGGCGCCTTCAGGACCTTCGGGAGCCGCTGGTTGATCGGCCCGGGCTCCAGGTCCGCGAGCCGGTCGAGACAGGCGTCGGCGAGGTCGAGGGCGTTGTGGGTCTGCTCCAGGAGGACCTCGAAGCGGGCGAGGCAGTCGCCCTCCTGGCGGGTCACCACCCTCAGCGTGTCCTGGAGTTCGCCGTAGGCGAGGTAGGGCTCGTCGCGGCGCAGGTCGAAGTCGACGCCGGAACCGCGCGCGATGGGCCCGCTCACGCCGTACGCGTGCACGGTCCCGGGCGCGAGGACGCCGACGTCCCGGGTGCGCCCCCGGAAGATCTCGTTGCCGAGCACCAGGTCGTCGAAGCGGTCCATGCGCGAGCGCACCGCGGAGACGGCGGTACGCGCACGCGTGGTCCAGCCGGCCGGGAGGTCCTCCTTGAGGCCGCCGACCCGGTTGAACATGTAGTGCATCCGGCCGCCGGAGACCTCCTCCATGACGTTCTGGAGGACCTCCCGCTCCCGGAAGGCGTAGAAGACCGGGGTGATGCCGCCGAGCTCCAGCGGGTACGACCCGAGGAACATCAGGTGGTTCAGCACCCGGTTCAGCTCGGCGAGCAGCGTGCGCGTCCACACCGCGCGCGTGGGGACCTCCATGCCGAGCATGCGCTCCACGGCGAGGACCACGCCCAGCTCGTTGGAGAACGCCGACAGCCAGTCGTGGCGGTTGGCGAGCATGATGATCTGGCGGTAGTCGCGCGCCTCGAAGAGCTTCTCCGCGCCCCGGTGCATGTAGCCGATCACCGGCTCGGCGCTCACGATGCGCTCGCCGTCCAGGACCAGCTTCAGGCGCAGCACCCCGTGCGTGGACGGGTGCTGCGGTCCGATGTTGAGCACCATGTCGGTGCTCTCCGCGGCACCGCCGATGCCGACCGTGGTCTCCGTCGTGGGAGTCATGGACACAGTCTCTCCTACGTACGCTGGCCCTATGGAGACGGGGAGCGGGCAGGAGACAGAGACCGCAGGGGCCGAACCGGTGTGGACCGGGCTGCCGCCGGGGCTGCTGCGGATGCGGCGGCTGCTGCTGGTGGTGTGGCTCGGACTGCTCGCCGTGGGCCTGGGCCTGCTGCTCGGGCTGCTGTGCGGACCGGCCTGGGCGGCCTTCGCGGTGCTGCCGCTCGCCCTCATGGGCTGGGGCTGGGTGCTCATCGGCCGCAACTGGCGCTCCTGGCGCTACGCCGAGCGCGCCGACGACCTGCTGATCAGCCGGGGCGTGCTGTGGCGCGAGGAGACCGTCGTGCCGTACGGCCGCATGCAGCTGGTGGAGGTCACCTCCGGGCCCGTGGAGCGGCACTTCGGGCTGTCCAGCGTGCAGCTGCACACGGCAGCCGCGGCGACCGACGCGACCATCCCGGGCCTCGACCCGGCCGAGGCGGAGCGGCTGCGCGACCGGCTCACCGAACTCGGCGAGGCCCGATCGGCGGGCCTGTGACGACGCCGGGCGTCGACGACGCCGTACAGGAGAAGCGGGAGAAGGCGCCCGTCACCGAGCGGCGGCTGCATCCCATAACGCCGCTCAGGCGGGCGTGGGCGCCGGTGGCCGTCGTCATCGGGTGGGCCGTGCACGACCCGGACCAGGCGCAGCGCCAGCTGACCCGGCTGACGACCACCACCCTGCTGATCGCGCTCGCCGTCATCGTCCCGGCGGCCGCCCTGTACGGCTTTCTCACCTGGTGGTTCACCCACTTCGCGGTGACCGACACCGAACTGCGCATCCGGACCGGGCTGTTGTTCCGGCGCACCGCGCACATCCGGCTGGAGCGCATCCAGGCGATCGACGTGACACAGCCGCTCCTCGCGCGCGTGGCGGGCGTCGCCAAGCTCCGTCTGGACGTCGTCGGCACCGACAAGAAGGACGAGCTGGCCTTCCTCGGGGAGCGCGAGGCACGGGCGCTGCGCGCGGAACTCCTCGCGCGCGCCGCCGGGTTCGCGCCCGAGACCGCGCACGAGGTCGGCGAGGCCCCGGCGCGCGAGCTGCTGCGCACGCCTCCGCGCGATCTCGCGCTCTCCCTGGTGCTGACGGGCGCCACCTGGGTCACGCTGGTCGCCGCCCTCGTCGTACC
The DNA here is from genome assembly GCF_010548375.1 of Streptomyces sp. SID13726. GTDB lineage: Bacteria > Actinomycetota > Actinomycetes > Streptomycetales > Streptomycetaceae > Streptomyces. The sequence continues at coordinate 558,952 of NZ_JAAGLY010000005.1, read as the reverse complement.
GACCCTGCTGTGGCTGGCCACCCACAGCGCGTGGACGGTCCTCGCGACCGCCGTGCCGCTGCTCGGCGCGGCGGGGGCGAGCAGCGTGGGGCGGTTCGTCACCGAGTACGACTGGACGGTGGGCGAGTCCCCGGACGGGCTGCGCATCGACCACGGGCTCCTGGACCGCACCCACGAGACGGTGCCGCCGGGGCGGGTGCAGACCGTGCGGATCGTCGAGCCGCTGCTGTGGCGGCGGCGCGGCTGGGTGCGGGTCGAGCTGGACGTGGCCGGCTCGTCCAACTCGGTGCTCGTACCGGTCGCCCCGCGCGAGGTCGCCGAGGCGGTCGTCGCGCGCGTGCTGCCCGGCGTCACCGTGCCGCCGCCCTCGGCGCTGTCCCGGCCCCCGCGGCGGGCCGGCCGGTGCGTGCCCCTGTGGTGGCGCGGTTACGGACTCGCCGTGACCGACGCGGTGTTCGCGGCCCGCCAGGGACTGCTGCGCCGGAGCCTGGCGCTCGTCCCGCACGCGAAGGTCCAGAGCGTACGGCTCTCCCAGGGGCCCTGGAAGCGGCTGTGGCGGGTCGCCGACGTCCATGTGGACACGGGGGCCAACAAGACCGTCACGGCCCGGCTGAGGGACGCTCAGGAGGCCGCGGAGCTGCTCGGGGCGCAGGCGGAGCGGTCTCGGACGGGACGGAAAGGGGCGCGGCCCGACCGGTGGATGGTCTGACCGCGCCCCTGCGAGCGTCCGTGGCGTGAGCGTCCGTGCCGTGAACGTCCGTACGTCCCGTCAGGAGACCGCGCTGCGCAGTCCCTGGAGGTCGATCTGCTCCGTCTCGTCGTGCGCCGTCAGGTCGATGACCTGGCCGATGCCCCGGGACTCCTCGTCGGCCGGCTTGAACTCCGCCTCCGACTCGGCCTTGTGCAGGGCGAGGGCCTCCTGGCCGACCACGTCGGCGAGGTCCTCGTTCTGCACGGCCTCCAGGGCGTCGCGCGAGGTGCCCGCCTTGGTGCCGAAGAAGTCGAACCCGCCCTCGACCCGGGGGCGCCGGGCGGGAGCGGCGGGCACGACCGCCACCGCGGTCGGGGCGATGAAGTGCCCCGCGGGCTGCTGCGTGGGCCGGTCGGCTCTGACCGAGGTGGCGGCGGCCGCGTGCTCATGCCCGTCGACCGCCTCGGGCTTCCCCCGCGCCTCGTCCTCCTGCGCGGCCTCCGCCTCGGTGCCGGCGGCGTCCGCCGCACCCGAACCGGCGGTCACCGGACGGGGCTTGACCTCGGCCTTCACCTTGACCGTCGAGTCCGGCTTGACCGTCGAGTCCGGCTTGGTCTTCGCGTCCGGCTTGACCTTCGCGTCCGCCTTGGCCTTCGGACCGGCCTCGGGCCCGCCGTCGTTCGCCGGGTCCTGAGCCGCGTCCACTTCAGCGTCCTCGGACTCGGCGTCGGCCTCGGCCTCGGACTCGGCCGCCCCGGCACCGCCCTCGTCCAGCCGCTTGAGCGCCGCGCTGGCCCGCAGGAACAGCCGGGACCCCTCCGGGGAGAAGATCGCGGGCCGCTCCGGCGTCTCCTCCGAAGCCTCCGAGCCCTCCGACGCCCCGGCAGTCCCGGTCGCGGTCTCCTCGTCCGCCCCGACCGCCTCCGCAGCCGGCAACGCCCGGGACGGCTCCGCGGTCGCCTCTATCTCCAGCAGCCGGCGGCCCTCAAGGGCGCTCGCCCGCTCGGTCTCCGCCGTGGCGTACCGCCGCAGCAGCGCCGCGTGTTCGTTGCGCAGGCCCGCCAGTTCGGCGCGCTTGGCGCGCAGCCGCTGCTCCAGCTTGGCGCGCAGCTCGCGCGACTCCTCGAGGTCGGTCTCGAGTTCGGCGGCCCGCTCCTCGTGCCGCCACTCGTCGCTCGCACGCGCACGCGTGAGATCGGCGACCTGCTTGCCCGCCTGTGCGTCCCAGCGGCGCATGACGGCCGCCCCGACCACCGCGACCGCCGCGGCGAACGCGGCTATGACGCGCAGCACGGCGGTCTGCGAGAACAACCAGGGGCCGAAGGCGCAGACGAGGGAGACGCCGGCGATCGCCGAAGGAGGCAGCAGCCTGTGCAAGGGCGGGGAATGGCGGTGACGTCCACGTGGCATGGCCAGAAACTTACCGCGCGTAGGCGAATCGTGGTGCCCCGCCCCGTAAAAACACAGCCACCCCGCAGCCTTCACACGACATCGGGAATCCGGCCGGCCGTCGAATTCGGCCTATTGATCACCGAGTCGCCCGCTGATCCACTGCAAGGTCGCCGGGATCTCCCGCCGCCAGGTGTTGAAGTTGTGACCCCCGCTTTCGAGGATGATCGACGAGATCCGGGTCGTTCCCGCGGCCTTCACCCGGTCTATGAACTTCAACGTGTCCTTGTAGTTCGTCTCGCCCTCCTTGCTGCTGGTGACGAGCAGTGAGGTGTCAGGGCCGGGCAGGTGTTTGAGGCACCACCACAGGTTCGCGCGGTTGCGCAGCGCCTTGTCGCCCTGGAAGAGATCGCCCGTGGTGGGGTCCACCGGAGCCCTGTAGTAGGGCGACAGACCCGCCCCGGCCGCGTAGACACGGGGGTGGTGCATGGCGAGCTTCAGCGCGCAGTAGCCGCCGGTCGAATCGCCGATGATCCCCCAACTCCCCGGCTCCCGGCCCACCCTGTAGTGCGCGGTCACCGCTTCCGGCAGGTCCTTCGCGAAGAACGACTCGGTCCGCGGGCCGCCGGGAACGTCCACGCACTCGGTGTCCCGGGGCGGCGCGACCGTCGGCCGCATCATGACCAGGATCATCGGCTGCATACGGCCGCTCTTGGCGAGTTCCAGGGCCGTGCGCGGATAGTGGAGTTTGTCCACCAGCGCCCTGGCCGTGCCGGGATAACCGGTGAGGACGAGGGCCGCTGGGAAGGTGCGCGCGCGATAGCGGGACTGGAAATACTCCGGAGGCAGATAGACGTACGCGGGTGTGGCGATGTGTGTCGTACGCCCGACGATGTCGACCTTCTGGATCTGCCCGCCCGACGATGGCCGAAAGCCGCCCCTGCCGGGCACGTTTCCTATGTCGGTCACCTTCAGGGGCCCGGCCGGACGGTCGCCCAGGGTGTGGTCGACCACCACGCCCTGGTCGGTCTCCCGGCCGAGCAGGTCGGCCCAGGAGGCGTAGAAGCCGAAGGCCTGGTTGGCGGCGAGCCCGACCGAGACGAAGAGCATGCACTGTGTCGCGAGCAGCAGCCCGACCCGGCCGCTGACGGACCGCCAGCCGCGCCGGGCCAGCCTCGGCCACAGCCACACCGTGCCGACGAACAGCACCACGGCGACCAGGACCGCTGCCACCAGCGTGTTGTTGCTCGTGAGACCCATTGCTTGCTTTCGCTTTCCTCGGCCTTTGAAACGGCTTTGAGAAGGTGAGTGAACCTCTTCTCGCGAGACACCGTCCTAGAGGGCGCAATGTCGCCGGATGCCCGAATCAGGGCTCCGGATCCAAAGTCACTCGCAGAGCTACGGGATGCGATGTCTGTCAGGACAGATGAGGAAATGTCGGGCGGGGTTCCGATCCGATCCACACGGCTGCGGCGTGCCCTGCACGGCCCGCGCCCCGAAGTAGTCCCCGTCCTCGTCGCCAGAGCCTGCGCACTAGTGGGGCTACTGGACATCGCCGCCGGCGTCTTCCCACGCTTCCGGCACAGCCGCATGCACACCATGGCCGAGGTACTGCCCGGCGCGCTCGGCCCGTTCGCGGCCGCGCTGTCGCTGAGCACCGGGGTCCTGCTGCTGCTGCTCGCCCACGGACTCAGGCGCCGCAAGCGCCGGGCCTGGCGCGCGGCCGTGGCCCTGCTGCCGGCGGGCGCGCTGGCGCAGTTCTCGTACCGCCACTCGCTCCTCGGCGTGGCGATCTCGCTCGCCCTGCTCGCGCCGCTGCTGCGCCACCGCGACCAGTTCAAGGCGCTGCCCGACCCGCGCAGCCGCTGGCGCGCGCTCGCCAACTTCGTCCTCATGGGCGCCGGTTCCCTCGTGCTCGGGCTGGTCATCGTCAGCGTCCACCCGCACCGCATGGTCGGCGACCCGAGCCTGGCCGATCGCATTACGCACGTCCTGTACGGCCTCTTCGGCTTCGAGGGCCCCGTCGACTACGAGGGCGACACCTCGTGGACCGTCGGCGTCTCCCTGGGCGCCCTGGGCCTGCTCACGGCGGTCACCACGATCTACCTGGCCTTCCGCCCCGAGCACCCCGCCGCCCGGCTCACCGAGGACGACGAGGCCCGGCTGCGCGCCCTGCTGGACAAGCACGGCCGCCGCGACTCCCTCGGCCACTTCGCGCTGCGCCGCGACAAGGCCGTCGTCTTCTCCCCCAGCGGCAAGGCCGCCGTGACCTACCGCGTCGTCTCCGGCGTGATGCTCGCCAGCGGTGACCCGATCGGCGACGTCGAGGCCTGGCCCGGCGCCATCGAACGCTTCATGGACGAGGCCAAGGCGCACTCCTGGACGCCCGCCGTCATGGGCTGCTCGGAGACCGGCGGCGAGGTGTGGACCCGTGAGACCGGCCTCGACGCCCTCGAACTGGGCGACGAGGCGGTGGTGGACGTCGCGGATTTCTCGCTCGCCGGCCGCGCGATGCGCAATGTCCGCCAGATGGTCAAGCGTATCGAGCGGGCCGGTTACGAGACCCGGGTCCGGCGCGTCCGTGACCTCGGGGAGACCGAGCTGGAGCGCTTGCGCCAGGCCGCCGACGACTGGCGCGGCACCGACACCGAGCGCGGCTTCTCCATGGCGCTCGGCCGCATCGGCGACCTCGCCGACGGCGACTGCCTGATCGCGACCGCCCACAAGGCCGACGACCAGCCCGGCCCCTACGGCGACCTCAAGGCGATCCTGCACTTCGTGCCCTGGGGCACCGACGGCGCCTCCCTCGACCTCATGCGCCGCGACCGCTCGGCCGACCCCGGCATGAACGAACTGCTCATCGTCGCGGCCCTCCAGGCGGCCCCGAAGTTCGGCATCACGCGCGTGTCCCTGAACTTCGCGATGTTCCGCTCGGCCCTCGCCCGCGGCGAGAAGATCGGCGCGGGCCCGGTGCTGCGCGCCTGGCGGGGCCTGCTCGTCTTCCTCTCGCGCTGGTTCCAGATCGAGTCCCTCTACAAGTTCAACGCGAAGTTCCAGCCCCGCTGGGAGCCCCGCTTCGTCGTCTACCGCGCCTCCGGCGACCTCCCGCGCATCGGCTTCGCGGCCATGCAGGCCGAGGGCTTCGTCAACCTCGCGCTCCCCCTGCCGCGCTTCCTGCGCCGCCGTACGCACACCCCGCGCGCGTGTGCCCACGTGGTCGCCGAGACGGACGTAAGAGCGGCGTGACCACGGGCCCACGGGCCACCCGGGACAGGCCCGGACGGAAGCCTCACCCCCTCATCCAGCCCGAGGGCCTCCGTCCGGGCCGCACGGCCGTACGGCTCCACGCTGGGCCTAGGCTGAACGTATGAGCAAGCAGAGCGGACGCGGGCGCGTCGCCGGCCTTCCGGAATGGGACCGCTGCGCGGTCATGGGAGTCGTGAACGTCACCCCCGACTCCTTCTCCGACGGCGGCCGCTGGTTCGACACGACGACCGCCGTCAAGCACGGCCTCGCCCTTGTCGCGGAGGGTGCCGACCTCGTCGACGTCGGCGGCGAGTCCACCCGGCCAGGCGCCACCCGCGTCGACGAGGCCGAGGAGCTCCGCCGCGTCATCCCCGTCGTCCGCGGCCTCGCCGCCGAGGGCGTCACCGTCTCCGTCGACACCATGCGCGCCTCGGTCGCGGCCCGGGCCCTCGCCGCGGGCGCAACCCTCGTCAACGACGTCAGCGGCGGCCTCGCCGACCCCGCGATGATCCCGGTCGTCGCCGACGCGGGCGCCCCCTTCGTCGTCATGCACTGGCGCGGCTTCCTGGAGGGCGGCGGCATCAAGGGCGTCTACGCCGATGTCGTCACCGAGGTCGTCGACGAACTCCGCGCGCGCGTGGACGCCGTCCTCGCGGGCGGCATCGCCCCGGACCGGATCGTCGTCGACCCCGGCCTCGGCTTCTCCAAGGACGCCGAGCACGACCTCGTCCTCCTCTCCCACCTCGACCGCCTCCTCGGCCTCGGCCATCCCCTGCTCGTCGCCGCCTCCCGCAAGCGCTTCCTCGGCCGGGTCCTCGCCGGCCCGAGCAGCGCCCCGCCGCCCGCCCGCGAGCGCGACGCCGCCACGGCCGCCGTCTCCGCCCTCGCGGCGCACGCCGGCGCGTGGGCGGTACGCGTGCACGAGGTGCGCGCGACGGCGGACGCGGTCCGGGTCGCCCGCGCCGTGGAAGGAGCCCGGTGAGCGCCCCCCACACCGACGTCGAACAGGTGGAAGCCGCCAACACGGCCTTCTACGAGGCTCTGGAGCGCGGTGACTTCGAGGAGGTGTCGGCGCTCTGGCTGACCCCGGCCGACCTGGGCGTCGACGAGGAGTACCACGACCCGGCCGACGCCGGCGTGGTCTCCTGCGTGCACCCCGGCTGGCCCGTGCTGACCGGTCGCGGCGAGGTCCTCAGGTCGTACGCGCTGATCATGGCGAACACCGACTACATCCAGTTCTTCCTCACCGACGTGCATGTCTCCGTCACCGGCGACACCGCCCTGGTGACCTGCACCGAGAACATCCTCAGCGGCGGTCCCGCGCCCGAGGGCGGCGAGGAGCTCGGCCCGCTCGTCGGCCAGCTGGTGGTCGCCACGAACGTGTTCCGCCGCACCCCGGAGGGCTGGAAGCTCTGGTCCCACCACGCCTCCCCGGTCCTGGCGGAGAACGACGAGGAGGAGGACGAGGAGACCCCGTCCTGATCCGTCCGTGACCCGCCCCTGACCCGTCAGGACCAAGAAGTGGTTGGAATCACGAACCCCTGGGTATGGGCGGCTACCAACCCGTGAGCCGCCGGGTTCCCCAGGGGAAACGCATGGTGAAACCTCCTGGACCCGGCACCGGCCCGCGCCCCCGCGGCCCGGCTGTGTCAGTGCTCGCAGGTAGATTCGTTCGAGGCCGGTGTGCCGCCCGCACACGGTACGGACCGGCCGTGACCGACGATTGCAGGAGTGATTCGCGTGGATCGTGTCGCGCTGCGCGGCCTGAAGGCCCGTGGGCACCACGGAGTGTTCCCCCGGGAGCGCGAGGAGGGCCAGACCTTCGTCGTGGACCTCGTCCTGGGCCTGGACACCCGGCCCGCCGCCGCCGACGACGACCTGGCGAAGACCGTGCACTACGGCATCGTGGCGGAGGAAGTCGTGGCCGTCGTCGAGGGCGAGCCCGTCAATCTCATCGAGACACTCGCCGAGCGCATCGCCCAGGTCTGTCTCAAGCACGACGGGGTAGAGGAGGTCGAGGTCCGGGTCCACAAGCCCGACGCACCGATCACCGTGCCCTTCGACGACGTGACCGTCACCATCACCCGGAGCCGAGCATGACCGCGTCCTTCGCGGGTCACAGCGACCCGACCGTACAGCCGGTACCCGCCTCCGTCGTGCAGCAGGTGGACGCCGCCGACACCACCCTGCACAACCCCAGGCGGGCCGTGATCTCCCTCGGCTCCAACCTCGGCAACCGCCTGGAGACCCTCCAGGGCGCCATCGACGCCCTGGAGGACACCCCGGGCGTCCGCGTCAAGGCCGTCTCCCCGGTCTACGAGACCGAGCCGTGGGGCGTGGCGGCCGACAGCCAGCCCTCGTACTTCAACGCGGTCGTGGTGCTCAAGACCACCCTCCCGCCGGCCTCCCTGCTGGAGCGGGCGCACGCGGTCGAGGAGGCGTTCAACCGGGTGCGGGACGAGCGCTGGGGTCCGCGCACCCTCGACGTCGACATCGTCGCCTACGCCGAGATCGTCTCGGACGACCCGGTCCTCACCCTGCCCCACCCGCGCGCCCATGAGCGCGCCTTCGTCCTCGCCCCCTGGCACGACGTGGAGCCCGAGGCCCAGCTGCCCGGCCGCGGCCCGGTCGCCGAGCTCCTCGGCACCGTCACCCGGGAGGGCGTGGAAGCCCGCAAGGACCTGGAACTCCAGCTGCCCGAATAGCCGTTAAGGTCAAGACGGCCACAGTTCGTGGGACGACGGGGGAGCTGAAGGGGCACCGTGAGAGAGCTGCGCATCAGGCTGCTGGCCGGCGTGTTCGTCGTCGCCGGAATCCTGTCCTGGGCGGGCGCCCGCCTGTGGAACTCCGTCGGGACCCTGCCCAGCGTCCCGCTGGCCGCCCCCATCGTCCTCGCCCTGATCGCCGTGGTCCTCATGGCCACGGCGCTCTCCATCCGCGCCCGCCTCAAGGCCCAGCGCGAGCGCGACCCCGACGCCAAGGGCGTCGACCCCCTGATGGCCGCCCGCGCGGTCGTCTTCGGCCAGGCCAGCGCCCTGGTCGCCGCCCTGGTCTCCGGCATGTACGGCGGCACCGGCGCCTTCCTGCTGGAGTCCCTCGACATCCCCGCCCGCCGCGACCAGGCCATCTACGCCGGCTTCTCGGTCCTCGCGGGCATCGCGGTGATAGTGGCGGCGATCTTCCTGGAACGCGTCTGCAAGCTCCCGGAGGACGACGACCGCAACAGCGGGGCCACGTCGGCCGCCTGAGCCGTCAGCGGGCCATGATCAGGCTCATCGCCTCGTTGCGCGTCGCCGCGTCCCGCAGCTGACCGCGCACGGCCGAGGTGAGCGTCTTGGCACCGGGCTTGCGGATCCCCCGCATCGACATGCACATGTGCTCGCACTCCACCACGACGATGACGCCGCGCGGCTCCAGGATGTCCATCAGGGAGTCCGCGATCTGTGTGGTGAGTCGTTCCTGCACCTGCGGCCGGCGGGCGTAGACGTCCACGAGCCGGGCCAGCTTGGACAGCCCCGTGATCTTGCCGGTGGTGGCCGGAATGTAGCCGACGTGCGCGACGCCCCGGAACGGGACCAGGTGATGCTCGCAGGTCGAGTACACCTCGATGTCCTTCACCAGCACCATCTCGTCGTGCCCCAGGTCGAACGTCGTGGTCAGCACGTCCTCGGGCTTCTGCCACAGCCCCGCGAATATCTCCTTGTACGCCCGTGCCACCCGCGCCGGCGTCTCCCTGAGTCCCTCCCGGTCCGGGTCCTCGCCGACCGCGATGAGGAGTTCGCGTACGGCGTTCTCCGCGCGCTTCTCGTCGAACTCGCCGATGGAGCCCTCGCCGTCCAGCGTCACGGGGTCGGTCATCTGGTGCCTCGTTCCTAGAGTCGCTCACGGCCCAAAAACGCCGCGGCCCCCAGGCTAAAACCTGGGGGCCGCGGCATCCATTCCGGGCCCGGTGAGGTCACCGGGGCGGACGGTGGACGTCAGCTCTCGGGACGCTCCTCGGGAACCGCCTCGGTGGCCGGCTCCGACGCGGTGGCCTTGGCGGTGCTGATCGCCGGGGTCGCGCCGTTGGCGCCGTTCGTCAGTGCGAGCTCCTTGGGGGAGAGCACCGGCGGACGGGTGGACGGCGTGCGTCGCGAGGACCCGGTCCAGGCGGGCCGTGCCGGGCGCTTGACGATGGCGGAGAAGATCTCGGCGATCTGCTCCTTGCCCAGCGTCTCCTTCTCCAGCAGCTGGAGGACCAGGTTGTCGAGGACGTCGCGGTTCTCGACCAGGATCTCCCAGGCCTCGTTGTGCGCGTTCTCGATGAGCTTCTTGACCTCTTCGTCCACCAGCGCGGCGACCTCTTCGGAGTAGTCGCGCTGGTGGGCCATCTCACGCCCGAGGAACGGCTCGGTGTTGTCGCCACCGAACTTGATGGCGCCGAGACGCTCGGTCATGCCGTACTGCGTGACCATCGCGCGGGCCGTCGCCGTGGCCTTCTCGATGTCGTTCGCGGCGCCGGTGGTCGGGTCGTGGAAGACCAGTTCCTCGGCGGCGCGACCACCCAGCATGTAGGCGAGCTGGTCGAGCATCTCGTTGCGCGTGGTCGAGTACTTGTCCTCGTCCGGCAGGACCATCGTGTAGCCCAGAGCACGGCCTCGGGAGAGGATCGTGATCTTGTGGACCGGGTCGGAGTTCGGGGAAGCCGCCGCGACCAGGGCGTGTCCGCCCTCGTGGTACGCGGTGATCTTCTTCTCCTTGTCCGACATGATCCGGGTCCGCTTCTGCGGGCCCGCGACCACACGGTCGATCGCCTCGTCCAGCATCGAGTTGTCGATCAGCTTCTTGTCGCTGCGGGCGGTGAGCAGGGCGGCCTCGTTGAGGACGTTGCTCAGGTCCGCGCCGGTGAAGCCCGGCGTGCGACGCGCGACCGCCGACAGATCGACGTCCGGAGCGACCGGCTTGCCCTTCTGGTGGACCTTGAGGATCTCCAGACGGCCCTGCATGTCCGGGCGGTCGACCGCGATCTGGCGGTCGAAGCGGCCGGGCCGCAGGAGGGCCGGGTCGAGGATGTCGGGCCGGTTCGTCGCGGCGATGAGGATCACGCCGCCCTTGACGTCGAAGCCGTCCATCTCGACGAGCAGCTGGTTGAGCGTCTGCTCGCGCTCGTCGTGACCGCCGCCGAGGCCGGCGCCGCGATGGCGGCCGACCGCGTCGATCTCGTCGACGAAGACGATCGCCGGGGCGTTCGCCTTGGCCTGCTCGAAGAGGTCACGGACTCGGGAGGCACCGACACCGACGAACATCTCGACGAAGTCGGAACCCGAGATCGAGTAGAACGGCACCCCGGCCTCGCCCGCGACGGCGCGCGCGAGCAGGGTCTTGCCGGTGCCGGGAGGGCCGTACAGCAGTACGCCCTTGGGGATCTTGGCCCCGACGGCCTGGAACTTGGCCGGTTCCTGGAGGAACTCCTTGATCTCCTGGAGCTCCTCGACGGCCTCGTCCGAGCCGGCGACGTCCGAAAACGTCGTCTTCGGGGTGTCCTTGGTGATGAGCTTCGCCTTGGACTTGCCGAAGTTCATGACCCGGGAGCCGCCGCCCTGCATCTGGTTCATCAGAAACAGGAAGACGACCACGATGAGGACGAAGGGGAGCAGGGAGAGCAGGATCCCGACGAAGGCGTTCTGCTTCGTCGGCGAGACGGTGTACCCGTCGGGGATCTGCTTGTCCTGGAACTTGGTCTGCAGCACGCTGGCGAGGGTCACGCCCTGGTCGCCGATGTAGCTCGCCTGGATCTTCGAGCTGCCGTCGACCTTCTCGCCTTCCTTGAGCTCGACCTTGATGGTCTGCTCGTCGCCGGTGGTCAGTTTGGCCTGCTGGACCTTGTTGTCATTGATCGCCTGGACGACCTGGCCGGTGTCCACCGTCTTGTAGCCGCCGGACGAGCCGACGACCTGCATCAACACGACCACGGCAAGGACGGCCAGCACGATCCACATGACCGGCCCACGGAAGTATCGCTTCACGTCCATCCATACGGAGCGATGTCGCCCCGTCCCTCCTGCCATAGTGAGTTTGATAAGACAGTTCTTCTGACGGTACCCCAGCATTGTGGCCCGAAGCCGCACGGGACGGCTGGCTGACCCGTCTGCATGCTCCAACGGCGCGATGCCCGCTGGGGTTCCCGATCTTCCTACGGGGCTGGGCCCTTCGGGTCATCCGCCGTAGACGTGAGGCGCGAGCGTACCGACGAACGGGAGGTTGCGGTACTTCTCGGCGTAGTCGAGGCCGTAGCCGACGACGAACTCGTTGGGGATGTCGAAGCCGACCCATTCGACGTCGATGGCGACCTTGGCGGCGTCCGGCTTGCGCAGCAGGGTGCAGACCTTCAGCGACTCCGGCTCGCGCGAGCCGAGGTTGGACAGCAGCCACGACAGGGTCAGGCCGGAGTCGATGATGTCCTCGACGATCAGGACGTGCCGGCCCTTGATGTCGGTGTCGAGGTCCTTGAGGATCCGCACCACACCGGAGGACTGGGTGCCCGCGCCGTAGGAGGACACGGCCATCCAGTCCATGGTGACGGGGGTGGACAGCGCCCGGGCGAGGTCGGCCATGACCATCACCGCGCCCTTGAGGACGCCGACGATCAGCAGGTCCTTGTCCGCGTACTCCGCGTCGATCTTCGCGGCGAGCTCCACGAGCTTCGCGTCGATCTCTTCCTTGGTGATGAGTACCTCTTTGAGGTCGGCACCCATGTCTTTCGCGTCCACCCGCATCACTTTCGGTCGTCCCACCGGCCGTCCGGCGCCCCCGGAGGGGAGCCAAGGAATCAGCCTTGCCGAATCACCAGTCTGCCACCCTGCCGCTGGGCGACGACTTTGCCGGGGAGATTGATGGCTCCCTGGCCGCGCCACCCGGTGATCAGCCGGTCGACTTCCTCGATGTGGCGGGCGAACAGCGATCCGGCCGGGGCGCCGGCCTCGATGGCGGCCTGGCGCAGGATCCGGCGGCGTACGGCGGGCGGCAGGGCGTAGAGCTTGGCGCACTCCAGGAGGCCGGCCGAGTCACGTACGGCGGCCTCGGCCTGGCGGGCCCAGGTGTCGAGGGCGTCGGCGTCGTCGCGGGAGAGCTGGGCCGTACGGGCGAGCGCCTCGACGACTCCTTTGCCGAGCGCCTTCTCCAGGGCGGGCAGGCCTTCGTGGCGCAGCCGGGACCGGGTGTACGCCGGGTCGGCGTTGTGCGGGTCGTCCCAGACGGGCAGGGCCTGGACCATGCAGGCCTTGCGGGCGGTCTGCCGGTCGAGCTGGAGGAAGGGGCGGCGGTAACGGCCGTCGGCCCCCGAGACCGCGGCCATTCCGGACAGGGAGCGGATGCCGGAGCCGCGGGCGAGGCCGAGCAGGACGGTTTCGGCCTGGTCGTCGCGGGTGTGGCCGAGGAGGACCGCGGTGGCGCCGTGGCGGGCCGCGGCGGCGTCGAGGGCGGCGTAGCGGGCGTCCCGGGCGGCGGCCTCGGGGCCGCCTCCGCGGCCGACGGTCACGGCGGTGGACTCGACGGGATCCAGGCCGAGTTCGCGCAGCCGCAGGACGACTTCCTCGGCGCGCAGGTCGGAGCCGGGCTGGAGGCCGTGGTCGATGGTGACGCCGCCGGCGCGGACGCCGAGCCGGGGGGCCTCGAAGGCGAGGGCGGAGGCGAGCGCCATGGAGTCGGCGCCGCCGGAGCATGCCACGAGCACGAGCGGCGTCGGCGGGCGCTCGTGCGGGCTGTGCGTGGTGGAGGCGTGCTGGTCGGTGAGGAGGTCGTGGAGGACGCGGCGGACCGCCAGGCGTATCGCCGCGACCGCAGGATGGGGACCCATGTCCGGTTCCCTTCATGAAGTTTTCGGGGGGTGAGCCCCGAGTTCGGTCACTCAGAGTGTGTAGATGGTGACAGAACCGGGGCGTTCCCCGAGCATTGCACGCCTACCCATGGCTCACGGTCCCTCGGACGGGTGATTGAAGGGGCGTTCGCCTGCCGTCGGCCGGATTCCTCTCACGAGGTCGGCGCGTGGCTCACGACTCGGCCTTGCGGTGCACCCGCGCGACCCAGTCCGCCGGTTTGGCGATCTCCGACTTGGTGGGGAGGGTGTTCGGGGAGGTCCACACGCGGTTGAAGCCGTCCATGCCGACCTGGTCGACGACGGCCCGCACGAAGCGCTCGCCGTCGCGGTACTGGCGGAGCTTGGCGTCGAGGCCGAGGAGCTTGCGCAGGGCCATGTCCAGGCGGGAGGCGCCCTTGGCCCGGCGTTGCTGGAACTTCTCGCGGATCTCGGCGACGCTCGGCACCACGGCCGGGCCCACGCCGTCCATGACGAAGTCGGCGTGGCCCTCCAGGAGGGACATCACGGCGGTGAGGCGGCCGAGGATCTCCCGCTGGGCGGGGGTCTGGACGATCTCGACGAGGGAGCGCCCGCCGTCCTCGTCCTCCTCGCCCTCGGGCCGTCCGCCGGCCAGCGACTGGGCGGCCTCCCTGATGCGCTCCAGGACGGTCATGGGGTCGACCTCGGTCTCCCCCAGGAAAGACTGGATTTCGCCCTCAAGATGGTCGCGCAGCCAGGGCACGGCCGTGAACTGGGTGCGGTGCGTCTCCTCGTGCAGGCAGACCCAGAGGCGGAAGTCGTGGGGCTGGACGTCGAGTTCGCGCTCCACGTGCACGATGTTCGGGGCGACGAGGAGGAGCCGGCCGCCGCCGTTCTCCCCTGCGGGGAGTTCGCGGGTGGCGGGGGCGAAGGTCTCGTACTGGCCGAGGACGCGGGAGGACAGGAACGACAGCAGCATGCCCAGTTCGACACCGGTCACCTTGCCGCCGACGGCGCCGAGGACCGCGCCGCCGGGGGTGCTGCCGCGCCGCTCCTGCATCTTCTCCAGGAGCGGCTTGAGGATCTCCCGGAACCCGGCGACGTTCGCCCGGACCCAGCCGGGGCGGTCGACGACCAGGACGGGAGTGTCGTGGACGCCGTCGGTCCCCATCCGGGTGAAGCCGCGGACGTGTTCCTCGGAGGCCTTGGCGTGCCGGCGCAGTTCCGCGACGACGGCCCGGGCCTCGTCGCGGCTCACTTCGGGGCCCGGCCGCACGAGCCGGGTCGCGGTCGCCACCGCGAGGTTCCAGTCGACCATCTGAGAAGAAGCCGCACCACCGATGCTCGTCATGCGTCAACCGTACGTGAGCGTCCCCGCTTGGGGCAGGCCACGCGGACGGGCGGAGCGGACACCGGGTCAGCCGCAGCCGCAGGCCGCCAGCGCGGTCGCCGTACGGTCCAGCGCGCTCTGCGCGGCCCCGGGGTCCGTCGTGTCGGACGCGAGGAACGCGAAGGCGAGCAGCCGCCCGTCCTGGTCCACGACCGTCCCGGCCAGGGTGTTCACCCCGGTCAGGGTGCCGGTCTTCGCGCGTACGACACCTGCGGCGCCGTCGGCGTAACGGCTGGTCAGGGTGCCGGTGAAGCCCGCCACGGGGAGGCCGGTGAGGACGGCGCGGAGTTCGGGGCGGGCGGGGTCGCCGGCCTTCACGAGCAGGGAGGTCAGCAGGTCGGCGGTGAGGCGGTCGGCGCGGTCCAGGCCGCTGCCGTCGTGGAAGTCGGCGCCGGACAGCGGGAGTCGGAGCTTCTTGAGCTGCGCGCGGATCGCCTTGCCGCCGCCCTCGAAGTCGGCGCGCTGCCTGTCCGCGATCGCGGTCTGGCGGGCGAGGGCCTCGGCGATGTCGTTGTCGCTGTTGGTCAGCATGCGCTCGACCAGGGCGGACAGCGGTGGCGAGGAGACCTCGGCGAGGGTGTCCGCGCGGCCGGTCGCCTTGGAGGGGCCGGGGGACGTGGTCTTGATGCCGTGGGCCGCCAGGAGCTTCGCGAAGGTGCGGGTGGCTTCCGTCGCCGGGTCGCTCACGCGCGGGGCGGGGCCGCTGGCGGTGTCGTCGGTGCGGCCCTCGTCGGTCATCAGGGCGGTGACGGGGGCGAGGTTGTCGTTGACCCCGATCGGGTGGATCTCGGGGCCCGCGTAGAGGGTCTTGTCGTAGGAGAGCGTGACCGCGCGGATGCCGCGCTTCTCGAGGGCGGCGGCCGTGTCGGCGGCCAGCTCCCGAAGGCTCGCCCAGCCGTCCGCGTCGGGCCGGGCGGTGAGTGTGGGGTCGCCGCCGCCGACCAGGACCAGTTCCTTCGTGTCGGGTTCGAGGGCCGCGCGCGTGGTGAGGCGGTGGTCGGCGCCGAGGGCGGAGGAGGCGGCGACCGCGGTGGCGATCTTCGTGGTGGAGGCGGGGGTCAGCCCGGCGCCGGCGCCCGCGCCGTACAGCCGCTTGCCGGTGGCGACGTCCACGACGGCCGCGGTGTGGCGGGCGCCGAGCGCGCTGTTCCCGAGGAGCGGGCCGAGGACGCCGGAGAGGGCCTGGCCGGTCGGGGCGGACTTCACGGAGTTGCCCCCGCCGCCGAGTCCGACGAGCACGGACGCCGCGCTCGGGGCGGGGTGCGGGGCCGCGTCCGTCGTACCGGAGTCACCGCCGTGATCTGTGCCACCCGTCCGCTCCAGTGCGGCGGCCCGGTCCCGCTCGGCCGTACGCTGACCCGAGGAGTCCCACGGACCGGCTGCGGTCGCCACGGTGGCGGCCAGCGCCAGACCGGCGGTGGCGGCGCCCGCGGTGTACTGCCAGGTCCTGACGGTCTTCGGCCTCGGAAGACGCGCGAGCTGCGGCTTCGCGGCCCGTGCAAACCGTGTGACCTGCGGTTTCACAGCGGCGGCAGTCCGCTGGAGCTGCGGTCGTACGGCGCCCGCGGCTCGCGTCAGCTGCGGTCGTACGGCATCCGCGGCGCGTGCCAGACGGGGTCGTACGGCGTTCGCGACCCGCGCCACCCGCGGTCTCACGACCCGCCAAGGCCTCAGTTCAGGCACGACCAACAGCCCCTTTCGCGATCACACACCGGCGTGAGGGACACTTAACCACCAGAACTATGTGCTGATCATGGAGGAGCCACCGGTGGAGTTCGACGTCACGATCGAGATTCCGAAGGGTTCACGGAACAAGTACGAGGTGGACCACGAGACCGGTCGGATCCGCCTGGACCGTCGACTCTTCACCTCGACCGCCTACCCGACCGACTACGGCTTCGTCGAGAACACCCTCGGCGAGGACGGCGACCCGCTGGACGCGCTGGTCATTCTTGACGAGCCGACGTTCCCGGGCTGCCTCATCAAGTGCCGTGCGATCGGCATGTTCCGCATGACGGACGAGGCGGGCGGCGACGACAAGCTGCTCTGCGTCCCGGCGACGGACCCGCGTCAGGAGCACCTGCGCGACATCCACCACGTCTCCGAGTTCGACCGCCTGGAGATCCAGCACTTCTTCGAGGTCTACAAGGACCTGGAGCCCGGCAAGTCCGTCGAGGGCGCCGACTGGGTCGGCCGCACCGACGCCGAGGCCGAGATCGAGCGGTCCTACAAGCGCTTCAAGGACCAGGGCGGCCACTGAGTCCTGTGTCACGGGCGGGCCGTACGCGCACGCGTGCGGCCCGTTCGCATGCCCGCGCATACTGAGATCTCACGGAAAGTGTCGTTCAGGGAGCGTTACGGAGTGACGGAGGCGGAGCACCGAAAGCCGCAGTCGGACGAGGCGAGGAGTTTCTACGACTCCGAGATCACGTCCGAGTTCGCCGTTCCCGACGGGCTCGCCGTGCCGAGAGCCGTCGGCGGCGAGGCGGAGACCACGTCCGAGTTCGCGCTGCCCAAGGGGCTGGAGGTGCCGCAGGCGCCCGTCGCCGAGCTGGAGGGGTCGGCGTTCAACACGCCCAGGACCTACAGCGCGAAGGACGCGCCGCCCGCGTTCACCCCGCCGACCGGCATCCCGGTGGTCAGTCTCACCAAGGACGTGCCCTGGCAGGACCGGATGCGCACGATGCTGCGGATGCCGGTGGCCGAGCGGCCCGCGCCGGAGCCGGTCGCGAAGTCCGAGGACGAGGTCGGTCCCGCCGTCCCGCGCGTGCTCGACCTGACCCTGCGGATCGGGGAGCTGCTGCTGGCGGGCGGTGAGGGCGCGGAGGACGTGGAGGCGGCGATGTTCGCGGTCTGCCGTTCCTTCGGGCTGGACCGCTGCGAGCCGAACGTCACCTTCACCCTGCTGTCGATCTCGTACCAGCCGTCCCTGGTCGACGACCCCGTGACGGCCTCCAGGACCGTACGGCGGCGCGGCACCGACTACACGCGGCTCGCGGCCGTGTTCCGGCTCGTGGACGACCTCAGCGACCCCGAGGCGGCCATCTCCCTGGAGGAGGCCTACCGGCGGCTCGCGGAGATCCGGCGCAACCGGCACCCGTACCCGACCTGGGTGCTGACCACGGCGAGCGGGCTGCTCGCGGGCGCGGCCTCCGTGCTGGTCGGCGGTGACCTGGTGGTGTTCGTCGCGGCGATGCTGGGCGCGATGCTCGGCGACCGGCTGGCGTGGCTGTGCGCGGGGCGGGGGCTGCCGGAGTTCTACCAGTTCACGGTCGCCGCGATGCCGCCGGCCGCGATCGGGATCGCCCTGACACTGGCCCACGTGGACGTGAAGGCGTCCGCGGTCGTCACCGGTGGACTGTTCGCGCTGCTGCCGGGGCGGGCGCTGGTGGCGGGCGTCCAGGACGGCCTGACCGGCTTCTACATCACCGCGGCGGCCCGGCTCCTTGAGGTCATGTACTTCTTCGTGGGCATCGTCGTGGGCGTCCTGGTGATGCTCTACGTCGGTGTGCAGCTGGGGGCGTATCTCAACCCCGACGAGGCGCTGTCGACGGACTCGCGGCCGCTGTGGCAGATCGGGGCGTCGATGCTGCTGTCGTTGACGTTCGCGGTCCTGCTTCAGCAGGAACGATCCACCGTGCTCGCCGTGACCCTGAACGGCGGTGTCGCGTGGTGTGTGTACGGCGCGATGCGCTACACCGGCGAGTTCTCGCCCGTTGCCTCGACAGCCGTGGCGGCGGGCCTGGTCGGGTTGTTCGGGCAGTTGCTGTCCCGGTACCGGTTCGCTTCCGCGCTGCCCTACACGACGGCGGCGATCGGGCCCCTGCTGCCGGGTTCCGCGACGTACTTCGGGCTGCTGTCGATCGCTCAGAGCCATGTCGACGAGGGGCTGGTGTCGCTGTCCAAGGCGGCGGCGCTGGCGATGGCCATCGCGATCGGGGTCAACCTCGGGTCGGAGATCTCCCGGTTGTTCCTCCGGGTGGGCTCCGCGGGCAAGCGGAGGGCCGCGAAGAGGACACGGGGGTTCTGACCCCGCGTCGGCACGGCCCCGCGCCGCTGGTCGGGTCTCAGTAACCCTGGTTGTACGGGTTCTGCTGGTTCTGCTGGCCGTACGGCTGCTGCCCGTAGGTCTGCTGCTGCGGGTACTGCTGGGCGTAGGGCTGCTGCTGACCGTACGGCTGCTGCTGGCCGTAGTACTGCTGAGGCGGCTGCTGCTCGTCGTCGGACGGGATGCGGCGGAGCTGGGTCGTCGCGTCGTCCATCGGCTGGTACGGCTGCTGCTGCGGAGCCTCCGCCGCCGCCCGCTTCTTCTTGCCGCGCTCGCGCAGGTACTCGATGAGGATCGGGACCACCGAGACCAGGACGATGAGGACGAGGATCGCCTCGACGTTCTTCTTGATGAAGTCGATCTGGCCGAGCCAGTAGCCGGCGAGGGTGACGCCGGTGCCCCAGGCGACGCCGCCGATGATGTTGTACGTCAGGAAGGTGCGGTACTTCATCCGGCCGGCGCCCGCCACGATGGGGGCGAAGGTGCGCACGATCGGGACGAAGCGGGCCAGCACGATCGCCTTGGGACCGAACTTCTCCATGAACTCGTGCGCCTTCTCCAGGTTCTCCTGTTTGAAGAGCTTGGAGTTGGGGCGGCTGAAGAGCCTCGGGCCGAAGAACTTGCCGATCATGTAGCCGACCTGGTCGCCGATGACGGCGGCCGCCACGATCAGCGTGCACACCAGCCACAGCGGCTGGCTGATGTACTGCCCCTGGGCGACGAAGAGACCCGCCGTGAACAGCAGGGAGTCGCCCGGCAGGAACGCGAAGAGGCCCGACTCGGCGAAGACGATCAGCAGGATGCCTGGCAGGCTGAAGGTCTCGATCAGATAGTCGGGACTGATCCACTCGGGGCCGAGCGCGAGCGTGGTCACGGGATTGTGGCTCCTGCTGGTGGGGCGGGCGGGGCGGGGCTGCCCTCAAGTATCAACGCAGCCGCGGCGACCCAGGTTCCATGGGGTCCCCCAGGATGCACTGTGCTCCGTCCGGGACAAAGCTGTGAGCCATGGGTATTGACGAATACGGCGGTGGACAGGGGCCTCAGCCCGACGTGCTCGTGGTGACCACGAACGACGTGCCCGGTTTCCGGGTGCAGGAGGTGCTGGGCGAGGTCTTCGGGTTGACCGTACGGTCCCGGCACCTCGGCAGCCAGATCGGCGCGGGCCTGAAGTCGATGATCGGCGGTGAGCTCAAGGGGCTCACCAAGACGCTGGTGCAGACCCGCAACCAGGCCATGGAGCGGCTCGTCGAACAGGCACGCGCGCGTGGGGCGAACGCGGTGCTGATGTTCCGCTTCGACGTGACGGAGGCGGCGGACGTGGGGACGGAGGTGTGCGCCTACGGGACGGCGGTGATCCTGACCCGGGACTAGGGCCCGGGTCAGGAGCGGCTCAACCGGCGTGCCGGGCGGCGTTGGCCGTGATCGCCTCCCTGAGGTGCTCGGCCAGACCCGCGCGCATGCTGTCGTAGAACGCCTTGAAACGTTCGTCCGAGACGTACATCTCGCCCAGGCCGACGTGCGTCTCGTACGGGCAGTCGTAGAACCACGTGCTGATGTGCCGCCGGTGTTCCTCGGCCATGTCCATCGCCGCCTCGCCGGTCGGTGGTTCGCCGACGGTCATCAGTGCGTCGTAGCGCTCGCCCCAGGCGTTGACCTCGGCCTGCATGCGCTTCCAGTCGTCCTTGGTGTAGCGCGCGGCGCGGCGCTGTGACTCGGCGTACGCCTCGGTGCCGCCCCAGCGCTGCTCCGCCTCCTCGGCGTACCGCTCGGGGTCCTTGTCGCCGAAGACCTCGAAACGTTCCTCCGGCGTCAGATCGATGCCCATCCTGCGTGCCTCCATGGCCTGCTCCACGGCCGCCGCCATCTTCTGGAGCCTCTCGATCCGGGCGGTCAGCAACTCGTGCTGGCGGCGCAGCTGCGCGCGCGGGTCCGCGGCCGGGTCGTCGAGGAGGGTGGCGACCTCGTCGAGCGGGAAGCCGAGCTCCCGGTAGAACAGGATCCGCTGGAGCCGGTCGAGGTCGGCGTCGCTGTAGCGCCGGTGCCCCGCCTGGCTGCGCTCGCTCGGGGCGAGCAGGCCGATGTCGTCGTAGTGGTGCAGTGTGCGCACGGTGACGCCGGCGAAGCCCGCGACCTGTCCCACGGAGTAGCTCACTTCGTCCGCTCCCTTCTCGGTACGCGCTTCACGGTGCCTCCTCACGCCGCGTGAGGTGCAAGCCCGGCACGGCACCTCCGGATGTCGTGACCGTTTTGTCCGCTTATCGTGAGCCCGTGGCCCAGGACACCGCGCAGCAGGCACCCGCCGCCCCGGCGCACGCCCTGCTGCCGTTGATCCTCCCCGCTCTCGCGGTCGGCGTAGGCGCGAGTCTGCTGCTGGTCGGGGTGAGCGCGGCGGCCGAGCAACTCCAGCACGTGCTGTGGCGGAACCTGCCGGACGCGCTGGGCGTGGGCCGGTACTCCGTGCTGTGGATGCTGGTCATGCTCACGGCCACCGGGATCGCCGTAGGCCTCGTGGTGTGGAAGGTGCCGGGGCACGCCGGTCCTGATCCGGCCACGACCGGGCTGAACGCCCCCGTGCTGCCGCCGGCCGTGCTGCCGGGGCTGGTGCTGGCGACCGCGCTGATGCTCGCGGGCGGGCCGAGCCTCGGGCCCGAGAACCCGATCATCGCCGTGAACGTGGCGCTCGCCTTCTGGCTGGGCCGCAGGCTGCTGCCCCGGATGCCGCGCGGGCTGTGGCCTGCGCTGGCGGAGGCGGCGACGATCGGCGCGCTGTTCGGGACGCCGGTGGCGGCAGCGCTGGTGATCTCCGAGGCGCTGGCCGGACGGCAGCTCAGGGGCGCGCTGTGGGACAACGTCTTCGGACCGCTGGTCGCGGCCGCGGCCGGCGCGCTGACGACCACCCTGGTGGCCCATCCGAGCTTCGACCTGCACCTGCCGGCGCTCGACCGGCCCGGCTGGGGCGATCTGCTGGCCGCGCTGGTGGTCGCGTCGGTGGCGGCGGCGCTCGGCATGGTGGCCGTGCTCGCCTTCCCGTACGTCCACGGCGCGTTCGGGCGGCTGCGCCATCCGATGCTGGCGATTCCGGCCGGCGGTCTTGTGCTGGGGCTGCTGGCGGCCGTGGGCGGGCATCTGACGCTGTTCAAGGGGCTGGACGAGATCGGCGAGCTGGCGGCTGACCCGGAGGGCTGGTCGGCCGGGGAGTTCGCCACGCTCACGGTGGTGAAGCTGGCCGCGCTGCTCGTCGCCGCCTCCTGCGGATTCCGCGGCGGGCGGATCTTCCCAGCCGTGTTCGTCGGGGTCGCCCTCGGGCTGTGCGCCCACGCCCTGGTGGACGCCGTGCACCCCGCGGTCGGGGTGACGGCCGGGGTGCTCGGCATGCTGCTCGCCGTCACCCGGCAGGGCTGGGTGAGCCTGTTCACCGCCGCCGTACTGGCGTCCTCGCCCGCGATCCTCGCCCTGCTGTGCATCGCCTCGCTGCCGGCCTGGCTGCTGGTGACGGGGCGTCCGCAGATGCAGTTGCGCGAGGACGGAACCCCCGTCCGCTGACCGACGTTGATCCCTCAGGAGGGCACGCCCATGCCACTGCACGAAGGTCCCGAGAAACCCGACGAGCGCCCCATGTCCGTCAACCCCTTCTACGGCGCGGCCGATCCGGTCGGCGGGATGACCGAGGCCCCGCCCAAGCACCGGCTCCCCGGCGCGCCCATGCCCCCGGCCACCGCGCATCAGCTGGTCCGCGACGAGCTGATGCTGGACGGCAACTCCCGGCTGAACCTCGCCACTTTCGTCACCACCTGGATGGAGCCCCAGGCCGGGGTCCTGATGAGTGAGTGCCGGGACAAGAACATGATCGACAAGGACGAGTACCCGCGCACCGCCGAGCTGGAGCGGCGCTGTGTGGCGATGCTCGCCGACCTGTGGCACGCGCCGGACCCGTCGGCGGCGGTGGGCTGTTCGACGACCGGCTCCAGCGAGGCGTGCATGCTCGCGGGCATGGCGCTGAAGCGGCGCTGGGCGCGGCGCAACGCCGACCGGTACCCGGGGGCGCGGCCCAATCTCGTGATGGGGGTCAACGTCCAGGTCTGCTGGGAGAAGTTCTGCAACTTCTGGGAGGTGGAGGCCCGTCAGGTGCCCATGGAG
Organism: Streptomyces sp. SID13726; assembly: GCF_010548375.1. Lineage (GTDB taxonomy): Bacteria > Actinomycetota > Actinomycetes > Streptomycetales > Streptomycetaceae > Streptomyces. The sequence continues at coordinate 536,238 of NZ_JAAGLY010000005.1, read as the reverse complement.
GGCGACCGCTTCCACCTCGACCCGCAGGCCGCGGCCGAGCTGTGCGACGAGAACACCATCGGGGTCGTCGGCATCCTCGGCTCCACCTTCGACGGCTCCTACGAACCGGTCGCCGACCTGTGCGCGGCCCTCGACGCCCTCCAGGAGCGCACCGGCCTGGACATCCCGGTGCACGTCGACGGGGCGTCGGGCGCCATGGTCGCGCCCTTCCTCGACGAGGACCTGGTGTGGGACTTCCGGCTGCCCAGGGTCGCCTCGATCAACACCTCGGGGCACAAGTACGGGCTCGTGTACCCCGGCGTGGGCTGGGCGCTGTGGCGCGACAAGGAGGCGCTGCCCGAGGAACTCGTCTTCCGCGTCAACTACCTGGGCGGCGACATGCCGACCTTCGCGCTGAACTTCTCCCGGCCGGGCGCGCAGGTCGTGGCGCAGTACTACACGTTCCTGCGGCTGGGCCGCGAGGGCTACCGGGCCGTCCAGCAGTCCACGCGGGACGTGGCCCGCGGAGTCGCCGAGCGCGTGGCGGCGCTCGACGACTTCCGGCTCCTGACCCGGGGCGACGAGCTGCCCGTGTTCGCCTTCACCACGGCCGAACACGTCGAGGCGTACGACGTGTTCGACGTGTCCCGGCGACTGCGCGAACGCGGCTGGCTCGTCCCGGCGTACACCTTCCCTCCCCATCGCGAGGACCTCTCGGTCCTGCGCGTGGTGTGCCGCAACGGCTTCTCGGAGGACCTCGCCGACCTGTTCGTCGAGGACCTGGCCCAACTGCTGCCCGAACTACGCCGCCAGCCGCACCCGTTCACCCGGGACAAGGACGCGGCGACGGGGTTCCACCACTAGGGTCTGCCGTTTGGATCAGGACGGCCGCGAGGAGCGGTGCGTCCTGGCGGGGCCGAGCGGGGTCTGGTGCGGGCGGCTGCGAGGCGGAGGGGCCGTGTCGAGCAGCCGCTGCCGCGGCGGGCGACGTGATGGGGGCCCTCCCGCGCGAGGTTGCTTCGAGCGTGGGGGAGTCGGCGACCGACGACAACGCGGCTGAACCCCCTCGACCTTGAGGCTGTGGGGGAGTGCGTGCCAGGGCCCGCGACGGCCGGCCTGATCCGCCGGACCGGGCCTAGCGGCTCAGCCGCGCGAACCTCCGTACCGCCAGCGGGAAGAACGCCGCGAGGAGGGTCAGCGGCCAGACGACCGCCGCCCAGATGTGGCCCGGTTCGCCGCCGGGGCCGCCCAGCAGGTCGCGGACGGCCGTCGCCGTCTGGGACAGGGGGTTCCACTCGACCGCCGTGCCGAGCCAGCCGGGCATGGAGTGGGGAGTGGCGAAGGCGTTGGAGAGGAAGCCGACCGGCCAGACCAGGATCTGCACGGCCTGCACCAGCTCCGGCTTGCCGGCGACCATCGCGAGGTGGATGCCGATCCACAGCATGGCGAACCGGAAGAGCAGCAACAGGCCCACCGCGGCGAGGAGTCCGGCGGGCCCGCCCTGGGTCCGCCAGCCGATCGCGTACCCGACGCCGATCATCGCGGCCAGGCTCAGCGCGGACTGGAGCATGTCGGCGGCCGAACGGCCCACCAGGACCGCCCCGTTGGCCATCGGCATGGACCGGAACCGGTCGATCACGCCCTTGTCGAGGTCCTGGGTCACCGCGATCATGGTCGCCTCCAGGCCGAACGCCATGGTCAGCGCGAGCATCCCCGGGACCAGGTAGTCGACGTACTCCCCCTCGACGTCCCGGCCGCCGCCGACCAGGTAGCCGAACATCAGCAGCAGCATCACGGGGAACACGAGCCCGACCAGGACCCGCACCGGCTGCCGTCCCCAGTGGGCGAGTTCGCGCCGGGTCATGGTCCAGGAGTCGGTCAGCGCGTACGCCGCACTCATACGGTCTCCTTCACTCGTCGGTCGTCTCCCGTGAGGTGCAGGAACACCTCGTCCAGCGTGGGCCGGCGCAGGACCACGTCCTCCGCCTCGATCCCGGCCGTCTCCAGCGCCCGTACGACCGCGGAGAGCGCCGCCATCCGGTCGGTGACCGGGGCGCTGAGCAGCCGGCGGTCGGTGTCGACGGAGACCCCGGACGTGTCGAGCGGCAACAGGGCCACGGCGGCGCCCAGTTGGCCCGCGTCCCGCAGGACGACGTCGATGCGGTCGCCGCCGGTGCGGGCCTTCAGCTCGTCGGCGGTGCCGTCGGCGACGACCCGGCCCCGGTCCACGAGCGAGATGCGGTCGGCGAGCTGGTCGGCCTCCTCCAGGTACTGCGTGGTCAGCAGGATCGTCGTACCGCGGTCGGCCAGGGAGCGGACCGCGGCCCACACCTCGGCGCGGCCACGCGGGTCGAGGCCGGTGGTGGGTTCGTCCAGGAACAGCACCTCCGGGTCGCGGATGAGGGAGGCGGCGAGGTCGAGGCGGCGCCGCATGCCGCCGCTGTAGGCGCGCACCGCCTTGCGGCCGGTGTCGGCCAGGCCGAAGCGCTCCAGGAGCTCGTCGGCGCGCACGCGCGCGTGGCGGGCGCCCAGGTGGTACAGGCGGCCGAACATCTCCAGGTTCTGCCGGCCGCCGAGTTCCTCGTCGAGGGCCGCGTGCTGGCCGAGCAGGCCGATCCGCAGCCGTACGTCATAGGCGCCGCGCACCACGTCGTGGCCCGCCACCTCGGCGCGGCCCTCGCCGGGGCGCAGCAGGGTGGACAGGATGCGGACCAGGGTGGTCTTGCCCGCGCCGTTCGGCCCGAGCACGCCGTGGACGCTGCCGCGCGCGACCCGGAGGTCGAGCCCGTCCAGGGCGGCTTTGTCGCCGTACCTCTTGCGCAGGCCTTCCGCGACGATCACGTGGGTCATCGGTCCCCTCCCAGGAAGCCCTTAGTCAAACTTGACTACCTTCCCAAGCTAACGCGACCGACCCCAGTCGTCAAACTTGATTAGCCGGCATCCCCGGGGTGCCGCTCCCCTGTCGCGTACGGGTTCTCCTCGTTCTCCGCGAGGACGCCGACGAACGGCTCGCCCTCGTCGATGAACGTGTAGGCGCCGCCCTCGATCCGGCCGATCAGGCCCTGGGTCCACTCGGCCTCGGAGTCGGCCGTGTGGACCCACATGTTCATGATCTCGCCGATGTGGCCGAGCTGTTCGGGGCCGTCCTCGGGGACGTAGTGCGCGAGGACCGAGGAGCGCCACGCCTCGATCCCCCGCGTGCGCTCCTTCAGCAGCGCCACCGCCTCGGCCCTCGGCAGGTCGACCATGAAGCCGATGGCCGCCGTCTTCACGTCCCCGCGCTGGTCGTAGGTGACCAGCGCGTCCCGCAGCAGCGTGTAGTACTCCCCCGTGCCCTGCTCGGTGAGTTCGTACTCCACGCGCGGCGGGCCGCCCGCCGTGGACGGCGCGATCTCGTGCGCGTGCAGCAGCCCCTGCTTGGCCATCTGCTTCAGGGCGTGGTAGATCGAGCCGGGCTTGGCGTTGGACCACTCGTGCGCGCCCCAGTACTCCAGGTCGCCTCGCACCTGGTAGCCATGGGCCCGCCCGTGCTGGCGCACCGCGCCCAGCACGAGAAGACGGATCGCTGACATGCGCTCCAGGTTATGGCCTCGCTTTTCGGCGAGCGCCACCAGCTACTTCCCGGCGAGAGCCACCAGCTCGAACGCCGTCTTCCCGTCGAGCGACTCGCGGACGATGTCGGCGTGCCCCGCGTGCCGGGCCGTCTCGCGGATCAGGTGCAGCAGCACCCAGCGGACCGAGACCCGGCCCTCCGGCGGGAACCAGGGCTGGTCCGGAAGCGCGAAGGTCTGATCGAGGCTCGGCACCGAGCGGGCGAACGCCTCCGTCTCCGCGGCGACCTTCTCCCAGTACGCCAGCTGCGACTCGACGCTCTCGCCTTCGACCAGGGCGAAGCATTCGTGCCAGTTCGACTGGTCCCGGTGCACGGCCGGCTCCTCGCCCCTGGCCCGGGCGATCCAGCTCTGCTCGACCTCGGCGACATGCTTGACCAGCCCGGCGAGCGAGAGTTCGCTCGCGCTCGGCCGGCTCACGGCCTGCTCGTCCGTCAGCCCGAGGACGGCCCGCCGGATGCCGCCCCGCTGCTCCTCCAGGAAGGAGAGCAGCGCTCCGCGCTCGTCGCCGTTCGCCTCTGCCGGAACGTGAGTGACCATGACAGCCGCCTTTCGCTTGCGTGGAGCCAGGAGCCCTTCCCCCTGACAACGACGAAGCTACGGGCCCTTTAGGACAGGTTCGGTCCTAAAGAGCCCGTGGCGGCGGTCGTACGGCATTTCCCCGCGCGTGCGTCAGAACGGGAAGCCGCTGCGGCCGTGCTGGACCGAGATCCACTTGGTGGTGGTGAAGGAGTCCAGCATGGTGTCGCCGTTCAGGCGGCCGATGCCGGAGTGCTTCTCGCCGCCGAAGGGGACGATCGGCTCGTCGTGGACGGTGCCGTCGTTGACGTGGAACATGCCGGTGTCGATCTGCTTGGCGAAGGCGACACCGCGCTCGATGTTCGCGGTGTGGACCGCGCCGCTGAGGCCGTAGGGGGTGTCGTTGACCAGGCGTACGGCCTCCTCCTCGCCGTCGAAGGTCAGGAGGAACGCCACCGGGCCGAAGACCTCCTGCTTGAGCAGCGGCGAGCCGGCGGGGAGGCCGGTGAGGACCGAGGGCTCGACCAGGTTGTCGGTGGTGGTGCCGTGCACCAGGGCGGTGGCGCCCTCGGCGATGGCCTGCTCGACGACGCCCGAAACGGCGTCCGCCTGCGAGGAGTTGATGACCGGGCCGATGACCGTCTCGGGGTCGCGCGGGTCGCCGGCCTTCAGGGTGCGCACCTTGGCGACGAACTTCTCGGTGAACTCCTCGGCGACACTGCGGTCGACCAGGACGCGGTTGGCGGCCATGCAGACCTGGCCCTGGTGGACGTAGCGGCTGAAGACGGCGGCGTCGACCGCGTAGTCGATGTCGGCGTCGTCGAGGACCACGATCGCGCTGTTGCCGCCGAGTTCGAGGACCGAGCGCTTGAAGTGCGAGGCACAGACGGTGGCCACGTGGCGGCCGACCTTGTCGGAGCCGGTGAAGGAGATGACCTTCGGGATCGGGTGCTCCAGGAAGGCGTCCCCGATCTCGGCGATGTCGGTGATGACGACGTTGAGCAGACCGCCGGGCAGGCCCGCGTCCTCGAAGATCTTCGCGACCAGGGCGCCGCCGACGATCGGCGTGTTCTGGTGCGGCTTGAGGACGACGGCGTTGCCGAGCGCGAGCGCCGGGGCGACCGACTTGATCGACAGCAGGAAGGGGAAGTTGAAGGGGCTGATCACACCGACGACCCCGACCGGGACGCGGTAGACGCGGTTCTCCTTGCCGTCCACCGGCGAGGGGATGATCCGGCCCTCGGGGCGCAGCGAGAGGTGGATGGCCTCGCGCAGGAACTCCTTGGCAAGGTGGAGTTCGAAGCCGGCCTTCAGCCGGGTGCCGCCGAGTTCGGCGATGATCGCCTCGGCGATCTCGCCCTCGCGCTCCTCGATCAGCCTGAGCGCCTTCTCGAACACCGCTCGGCGGGCGTAGGGGTTGGTCTCGGCCCACTTCTTCTGGGCGCGGGCGGCGGCCTGGTACGCCTCGTCGACCTCGTCGACCGTGGCTATCGTGATCGAGGCCAGCTTGTCGTTGTCGTACGGGTTGAAGTCGATGATGTCCCAGGAGCCGGTGCCCGGGCGCCACTCACCGTCGATGTACTGCTGGGCCAGGTCGGTGAAGTACGACGACATGTGATCCCCAAATCACTAGCAGACACACGATCAACGTCACGGTCTGATCACACGTCATCGTACTTGCGCGGCACGCCAGTTGGGCACGCTGAGCAATCTTCTGGGGAGAACCCTAGGAGAGTTGGAGGAGACCTCGTAGAAGATCCCGGCTCTCGTCGAGCCCCGGGCTGTCCTGCTGGAGCTCCTTGAGCGCCTTCTCGTACTGCGTGACGTCCTCGCGCTTGTCCAGGTAGAGCGCGCTGGTGAGCTGCTCCAGGTAGACCACGTCGGTCAGGTCGGACTCGGTGAAGCTGAGGATGGTGAACGCGCCGCTCTCGCCGGAGTGGCCGCCGAAGCCGAACGGCATGATCTGGAGCCGTACGTTGGGGTGTTCGGAGATCTCGATGAGGTGCTGGAGCTGGCCGCGCATCACCTCGCGGTCGCCGTAGGGGCGGCGCAGGGACGCCTCGTCGAGGACCACGTGGAACTCGGGGCCGCCGTCGTCCGTCAGGTGCTTCTGCCGCTCCAGGCGCAGCGCCACGCGCTTCTCGACGTCCGCCTCGCTCGCGCCCTTCATGCCGCGCCGGACGACTGCACGTGCATACGCCTCGGTCTGCAACAGTCCGTGGATGAACTGCACTTCGTAGGCGCGGATCAGGGAGGCGGCGCCCTCCAGGCCCACATAGGTGGGGAACCAGCTCGGCAGGACGTCGGAGTAACTGTGCCACCAGCCCGCGACGTTGGCCTCCCGGGCGAGGGACAGGAGCGAGGCCCGCTCCTGCTCGTCCGTGATGCCGTAGAGCGTCAGCAGGTCCTCCACGTCACGCGTCTTGAAGCTCACCCGGCCCAGTTCCATCCGGCTGATCTTCGACTCGGAGGCGCGGATCGAGTAGCCCGCCGCCTCGCGCGTGATGTTCCGCGCCTCACGCAGCCGCCTGAGTTGCGAGCCGAGCAGCATCCGCCGCACCACCGATCCGGGCTCTCCCGCGCTCACGTTCGCCAGCCTCCCCAACGTCTTCAGGGGCCGAAGTCTGCCACTAAAACACTCCGAGCAGTACTCGTCCGATTACAGAGATGGCAATTAGCCAGAGATTCTGCACAGACCTGGGACAGGAAGAGAGGAGGAAGGGACAAGGAACCGTAGAGAAGATGGCGGAAAAAATGGCCAACAAGCGGTACGGGAGGGTCCAATTCGGTCAACTGCACGTGCATCTGCACCTTGCATCTGCACCGCGCATCCGAAACCATGGTCCCGCGCAACCGCTGCATCGCAACGACCGCGAATTCCCGGGAGTGCCTCGCATGGGGACGAATGGATCGACCATGCTCGAGCCGTTACGGCAGGGCCTTCCGCCGCTGGATCCCGCGGCCGTGTCCGATGCCGCCTCCTGCTCCCTGCCCGCCCGCTACGAAGCGGTGGGCGACGCACGGAGGTTCACCCGCAGAACGCTGGACCAGTGGGAGCTGGGCGACCGCTTCGACGACGTCTGCCTGGTCGTCTCCGAACTCGTCACCAACGCCCTGCGGCACGCGATGCCGGCCAACAGCACGCGCGCGGGCGAGCACAACCCGCCCGTGCGGCTGCATCTGATGCGGTGGACGGAGCGGCTGGTGTGCGCGGTGCGCGACCCCAGCCAGGACAGTCCGGTCGCGCGCGACTCGGACGACTTCTCGGCGGAGTCGGGGCGCGGGCTGTTCCTCGTCGACTCCTTCAGCGACGGCTGGGGCTGGCACCCGATGGCGGGCACGCTCGGCGGGAAGGTCGTCTGGGCGCTGTTCCGGCTTCAGCCGCACCCGGCGGGCGGTTCGGTGAACGGCACGGGTGGTTCGGGCGGTTCGGGCGAGTGATGTGCCGCGGCGTTTTTCGACGCCGCGGTTCTACGCGCGTTACGCCCGGGGAGCAAGCGGTTACCGTCGGTCACACGCGAGCGGTGGGGGTCATCCCGCGATCAGGTGGTCGAACTCGCCGTCCTTGATGCCCAGGAGCATCGCCTCGATCTCCGCGCGCGTGTAGACGAGCGCGGGACCGTCGGGGAAGCGGGAGTTGCGCACGGCCACCCCGCCGTCCGGGAGACGGGCGAACTCCACACAGGAACCCTGCGAGTTGCTGTGCCTGCTCTTCTGCCAGGCCACCCCGCGCAGATCCGTGGCCGTCATGCCGTTGTACACGTCGAGGTCCACAGGTCGCTCCCCGGTGGTGCGGTGGCCTTGTGGCCAGTGATGCAGTGGTCAACTGGTCCGGATCATAGCTCTGTTCACGTGCAGATGCATGAGCAGATGCACGTGCACGCGGGGTGGTCCTGCGGTTACAGATGTGACGTGTGGGGCGCGCCATCCGTTCCAGCACCCGGGACCGGGTCCCCCGTGTACAGGAAGAGACGCATGGCGCGCCCTCGGTGTTCCAGTCGATCGCGTTCAGCGGGAGCTGTACGGCAGCAACGCCATCTCGCGCGCGTTCTTGATCGCCCGCGCCAGCATGCGCTGCTGCTGGGCCGTGACCCGGGTGACCCGGCGGCTGCGGATCTTGCCGCGGTCGGAGATGAACCTGCGCAGCAGATCGGTGTCCTTGTAGTCGATGTAGGTGATCTTGGCCTGGTCCAGCGGGTTGGGCCGGTTCTTGGCGGGCTTGCGCTCGGGCTTGCGGGGCATACGGGTCAGACCTCCAGGAGGGTGTCGAAGGCGGGCGGCAACCGCTTCCAGGCGTCGCGCCCGGCGGCGTACTCGGCGTCGGTCAACAGGCAGGACTCCAGGAGCCGTTCGAGCCCGTCGCGGTCGAGGCCGGGCGAGGTGAAGACGAGGTGCTGGCAGCAGTCGCCGTGCTCGGCGTGCCAGTCCATGGCGGCGGCGGCCCGGCGCACCGGCGGGACCATGTCCCAGGCCGCGTCCGGCAGGGACGCGAGCCAGGGCCCCGCGCTCTCCACGCACAGGGCGCCGCCGGCCGCGTCCCAGTGCAGCAGCACGTCCGGCTTGTCGGCGAGCCAGAACCGGCCCCGGCTGCGGGCGGCCGCGCAGGTGATGTCCTCCAGCGCGTCGTAGAGCCGCTCCGGGTGGAAGGGGCGGCGGCGGTGCCAGACCAGGGTGGAGACGCCGTGCGCGTCGGCCTCGGTGGGGAGCAGGGCGCAGGCCGGGTGCTGGGCCGCCGCCGCGGAGTCCACGTCGAAGCCGGCGAGGGCGGCCCGGGCCAGCGGCGCGTGCGCGGAGGGCCGTAGGGGATAGCGCGAGCCCGCCAGGTCCGTCGGGTGGCCGCCCGCGATCGGGACCTGGCGGGCGGTCGGATGGAGCTGCGCGAGCAGCTCGCGGTCCTCCTCGTCTGCCTCCGGGGAGTCGAGGACGGCGAGGACGGGGGCGTACTCCAGCTGGCGCGCGAAGGTGTCCGCGACCGTGCGCTGGTCGGTGGCCGCGGCGGCCAGGCCGCGCTCGGCGAGGTCGTCGCCGTTGCCGAGGTACGGCAGCACGAGCGCCGGGTCTACGGCGGTGATCACGCCGGTGACGGTGAGCCCGCCGGCGGCGACGACCTCGGCCATGGCCTTGGGCTCGACGGAGTCCCACAGTTCGACGACCGCGAGGCGGAGCGTCCCGGCCTCGTCCAGCCGGCGCAGCTCCGGGACCAGGTCCTCCCGGAGCGCGCAGCAGGCGCAGTCGTTGACCAGGGGCGTCTCGCCCGCGGACAACGTGCCGGTGGCGTCGCGGATCGTCCGTACGACGGTGCCGGCCGCGGCCGTCGCCAGGTCGTGGTGGAGGACGACACTGCCCGGCACGTCGACGAGGAGCCGTTCGACGGCCGCTCTGCGGGCGTCGGCGTGCAGCCCGCCGACGATCACGACGGAGAGCATCAGCCCTTCTTTCCGTACCGGCGCTCGAAGCGCTCCACGCGTCCGGCGGTGTCCAGCACGCGCGCGGTACCCGTGTAGAAGGGGTGGCTGACGTTCGAGATCTCGACGTCCACGACCGGGTAGGTGTGGCCGTCCTCCCACTCGACCGTCTTCTCGCTCGTCATGGTCGAGCGGGTCAGGAAGGCGTAGTTCGCGGCACGGTCACGGAAGACGACGGGGCCGTAGGCGGGGTGGATTCCCTGGCGCATGAGGGTCAGCGCTCCTCTCGGAAGTCGACGTGGCGGCCGGCGACCGGGTCGTACTTCCGCAGGGTCATACGGTCCGGGTCGTTGCGGCGGTTCTTGCGGGTCACGTAGGTGAAGCCGGTCCCTGCGGTGGACCGGAGCTTGATGACCGGACGGAGTTCGTTGCGTGCCATGCTGCTATCTTACTGAAAATGAATTCCATTTACACACCCGCTTCGAGAGAGGTGCATCACCTGTGTCCGCCCACTGCATGCTGACCGGGGCCCAGCCGGGCTTCGGCAACCGCATCTCCCACTCCCACCGGCGTACTTCGCGCCGCTTCGACCCCAACATCCAGTCCAAGCGCTACTGGTTGCCCAGCGAGGGCCGCCATGTGCGGCTGCGGCTGAGCACGAAGGGCATCAAGACCGTCGACTCGATCGGCGTCGAGGCGGCCGTGGCGCGGATCCGCGCGCGCGGTGTGCGGGTCTGAGGATTCGAGGGAGAAAAGGAACAAAAGGGAGAAACGGGTATGGCGAAGAAGAGCAAGATCGCGAGGAACGAGCAGCGCCAGGAGGTCGTCGCGCGGTACGCCGAGCGGCGGGCCGAGCTGAAGGAGATCATCCGCCGGCCGTCCTCGACAGAGGAGGAACGGCTCGCGGCACAGCGGGAGTTGCGGCGCCAGCCGCGGGACGCGAGCGCCACGCGCGTGCGTAACCGGGACCAGGTGGACGGGCGCCCGCGCGGCTACTTCCGGGCCTTCGGACTCTCCCGGGTCGGTCTGCGGGAGCAGGCGCACGCGGGATATCTGCCAGGTGTTCGCAAGTCTTCCTGGTAGGTCTCACGGCGGGCCCTGATAGCTTGCTGCGATCGTTCGCCCGTCCGCTACAGCTTGGAGCTTCCGGTGAATTCGGCGATCCTCTCGCGCTTCTCGCACACGGTGTCCCGTCGGCGGGCGGGGCTCGCCGCCGTGGGGCTCGTGGGTGTGCTGGCGTTGAGCGCGTGCAGTGGTGGCGGGGACTCCGACAACTCCGACGACACCTCGTCGCCCAGCTCCAGCGCGTCCGCCTCCTCCTCCACGAGTGGTGGTACGGCGTCGGGAGCGGCCGGTGAGGTGGCGGGCAGCTGGCTCGCCACCACCGAGGGCAAGGCGGTGGCGCTGGTCGTCAACGGCGACCGCGCCGCCCTCTTCGCCACCGGCGGCTCGGTGTGCACCGGCAGCGCGAGCACGGACACCATCCGCCTCAAGTGCACGGACGGCAGCAAGGACCGGGCCGACGGGGCCGTCGAGTCGGTGGACAAGACCACGCTGAAGGTGAAGTGGACGGGTGGTCTCGGCACCGAGACGTTCACACGGTCTGAGGGCGGGCAGTTGCCGAGTGGGTTGCCTACGGTGGGGTTGGGGTCTTAGCGGGGGGGTGGGGGTCTTAGCGGGGGCCTCGGGGGTAGGGGGCGGGCTTCGGCGGGCGTCGGGGCGTGGCGGAGAGTTTCGGCGGGCCTCGGGTCGTCGCGAAGGCTTCGGTGGACCCGGGGGAGCGTGGTGGAAGGCTCCGGCGGGCCCCGGGACTTGGCGGGGAGATTCGGCGGGCCGCGGGGCGTCGCGAAGGCTTCGGCGGACCTGGGAGCATGACCCAAGGCTCCGGCGGGACCCGGGGCTTAGCGGAGAGATTCGGCGAGCCACGGGAGCGTGGCGAAGAGTTTCAGCGGGCTTCGGGGCGTAGCGCGAAGGCTTCGGCGGACCTGGGAGCGTGGCGGAAGGCTCCGGCCGGCCCCGGGGCTTGGCGGAGAGAATCGGCAGACCGCGAGTCGTCGCGAAGGCTTCGGCGAGCCTCGGGCTTGGCGGAGAGATTCGGCGAGCCACGGGGGCGTGCGAAGAGTTTCAGCGGGCTTCGGATCGTAGCGAAGGCTTCCGTCGGCCCCGGGGCTTGGCGGAAAGCTTCGGCAGACCGCGGGTCGTCACGAAGGCCTCGGCGAGCCCCGGGCATAGCAGAGAGAATCGGCGAGCCACAGGGGCGTGGCGAAGAGTTTCAGCGGGCTTCGGGTCGCAGCGAAGGCTTCGGTGGAACTGGGGCGTGGCAGAGGGCTCTGGCCGGCTCCGGGGCTTGGCGGGGAGATTCGGCAGGCCGCGGGGCGTCGCGAAGGCTTCGGCGGGTCCCGGGGCATAGCGGAGAGACTCGGCGGGCCTCGGGGCGTAGTGGAGGCTTCGTTGGGCCTGAAGCCGTAGTGGAGGCTTCGTCGGGCCTGAAGCCGTAGTGGAGGCTTCGTCGGGCCTGAAGCCGTAGTGGAGGCTTCGTTGGACCTGGGGGCGTGGCGGGGACTTCGGTGGGGGTGGGCGACCGTGGGGGCACTTCATGGGTGATGATCCATGCACCGGATCGCTCACATCAGAGGACTTCACATGCGCGCCGCCCCCCTCGCCGTCACCGCCCTCGCCGCCGCTCTGCTTCTGACCGCCTGTGACGACGGGGGTGACAAGGCCTCCGGCGGGGGTGGCAAGGGCTGCAAGATCGGGGTGCTGCACATGGAGGTCGGTCCCGCCAATGTGGCGCCGGCCGCCGGGGACACCGGTGACGTGCCCGTCACGCTCACCAACCCGAGCGCCCCCTGCACGCTGGAGGGCTTCCCGGGCATCGACCTGTACGCCGCGGACGAGTCGACGAACCTCCAGCCGACGGCGGGCGCCAAGTCGCAGAAACTGACCCTGGCCAAGGGCGACACCGCCACCTTCACGATCACCTACGAGCGCGGGAAGACGGGCGGCTCGGATGTGATGGACGTCAAGACGCTGAAGATCAGCCTGCCGGGCGCCCCCGACCAGCGGAGCTACAAGTGGCCGTACGGCCCGGTCCAGGCCGGGGACAACCCCGGTGACCTCAAGGCCTCGGTCAGCGCCTTCACTCAGGCCGGCGACTGAGCCGGGGGCGGTTCGCGACCTGCGCCCGGTCGGCCGCCTCCGCGCCCTCCGTCCAGCCCGCCTCGTCGCTGACGCCCCGCAGCCGGGTCGTCGTGGTCCGCGGGAACATGCGGTCCGTGTGGTCGGTGACCGCGACCGCACGGGAGGCGAGGACCGGGAGCAGATCGTCGGTCACCGGGGTCTCGGCGGCGGCCCGCAGACGGTCGCCGACGCGGTGGGCGTAGGCCGCGAGGAAGGACTGCCGGAAGGTCTTGGTGCGCTTGCGGCCACCCGCGCGCTGGGCCGCCTCCGCCTTCGCCATCGCGGACTGCGCCTGCACCAGCAGCGAGGTGTACAGGAGTTCGACCACCTCCAGGTCGGCCTCGAATCCGACGACCGTGGAGAAGCCGAACGGTTCGTTCCACACCGCCCGGCAGTGGTTGGCCGTCGCGACCGCGTCCAGCAGCACCGCCTTGGCCTGCTCGTACGGCGGCTCGACCCCGATCCGGCAAGCACCCGGAGCGTCCTTCGAGGGCGCCCGCGCGTCCAGCAGCGCCTCGTCGACACTGTGCCGGGCCATCAGCTGCTGCGCCCTCTCGGTGAGCGCCTCCGCCTCCGCCGGATAGTCGGTCGCCTCCGCCTTGGCGAGGAGGGCGCGGATGCGGGTGAGCATGCGGGAGTCGCCTTTGCGGTGCCCTTCCTGCTGTGCCTTGTGCCCGTGCCGGGGATCGTCCAGCGGTTCCAGCGCGGGCAGGCGCAGCAGCAGGCGGTACAGCTCCAGTACGGCGGTCGCGTGCGTGAAGCGGTCGGCGCGGGCGGGGCGGCCCGCGCTGTCGTCGGTCTCGTCCGGCTGGGCCAGCTCGGCCAGCTGGGCGGCCCAGCGGTGGCCGCGCGGGCGGTCGTCCGGGGCCTGGGCGCGGATCAGGGCGGCGGCCACGCGTACGTGTACGTCGTCCAGCTCGCGCCGCACGATCCGTACGACGTCGGCGGGCTGCCAGCCGCGCCGCCAGGCCTGGGCCACGAACTCCCTGCCGCGCCGGGCCAGTTCGGTGTCCGACGCGGGGTCGGAGGCGAGGAGGGAGGCGCCGGTGTCGAGTGCGGTGTCGTCGTCGGCGTAGAGGGCGGTGCGGAAGGCGCGGTCGACGGTGGTGGCGGGGTGCGGGCCGTCGCCTGTGGGGCCGCCTGTGCCGCCGTCCCTGCCGTTGTGTCCGCTGCTGCTCACCGGGGGATCGTCTCACTCCCGGTGAGACGAGCGCAGGGAGGGCCGGTCCCCTCCGGCGGCGTCCGGCGGAGCCTGACTGCGTCCGGCCGCGTCTCGCTGTGTCCGGAAGGTCCGTTGTCAGACCCTCCTGCGACACTCGCAGACATGACCGATCGCTGGGCGCTCGCTCCGGCCGAGGACGGTGGCGTGGAGCTCGCCCCCCTCGGTCCGGACGGGCTGCCCGCCGGGCCGGTCAGGCGGGAGCGGGACCTCGGGGAGGCCGTGCGGGGGCGGCCCGAGGTGGCGCGGTGGGTGTGGCGGTCCACCGCCGAGGTCTATCCGCGACTGCTCGCCGCGGGGGTGCGGGTGGAGCGGTGCTACGACGTCGAGGACGCCGAGACCCTGCTGCTCGGCCACGCGGGGAGGTACGGCGAACCCCGCTCGGCCGCCGCCGCCCTGGCCCGGCTCCGCGGCGGCCCGGTACCGCCCGACCCGCCCCAGCGCTCGGCCGAACCGGGCTCGCAGTCCTCCCTCTTCGAGCCGCAGAGCGTCCACCTCCCGCTGACCGACCTCGTCGAGGTCTACGCCGACCAGCTGCGCCGGCACGACACCACCGCGCACCCCGACCGGATGCGGCTGCTGACCGCGGCGGAGTCGGCGGGGATGCTGGTGGCCGCCGAGATGAACCGCGCCGGGCTGCCGTGGAGCGCCGAGACCCACCGCCGGGTGCTGCACGAACTGCTCGGCGAGCGGTATGCCGGCGGCGGTGAGCCCCGGCGGCTGGCCGAGCTCGCCGACGAGGTGTCCGGGGCCTTCGGGCGCCGGGTGCGGCCCGATCTGCCGGCCGATGTCGTCAAGGCGTTCGCGCAGGCCGGGATCAAGGTGCGCTCGACCCGGCGCTGGGAGATCGAGTCCGTCGACCACCCGGCCGTGAAGCCGCTGATCGAGTACAAGAAGCTGTACCGCATCTGGGTCGCCCACGGCTGGTCCTGGCTCCAGGACTGGGTGCGGGACGGCCGGTTCCGGCCCGAGTTCCAGGCGGGCGGGACCGTCACCGGCCGCTGGGTCACCAACGGCGGGGGCGCCCTTCAGATCCCCAAGGTGATCCGCCGCGCCGTGGTCGCCGACCCGGGCTGGCGGCTGGTCGTCGCCGACGCCGACCAGATGGAGCCGCGCGTCCTCGCCGCGATCTCCCGCGACCCCGGGCTGATGGAGGTGGCGGGCCGGGCGACCGACCTGTACCAGTCCGTCTCCGACCGGGCCTTCTCCGGCGACCGCGACCAGGCCAAGCTCGCCGTGCTCGGCGCGGTCTACGGCCAGACCTCGGGCGACGGGCTGAAGAACCTCGCCGCGCTCCGACGCCGCTTCCCCAAGGCGGTGGCCTACGTCGACGACGCGGCCCGCGCGGGCGAGGAGGGCCGGCTGGTGCGGACCTGGCTGGGGCGGACGTGCCCGCCTGCGGCCGGGGCCGGTGACGCCGGGGAGGAGGCCGGCATCCCGCAGGACGAGCCGTCCGGACAGCCCGCCGAGGAGGGCTGGATGCCGGGCTACGCGTCCACCAACTCCCGTGCCCGGGGCCGTTTCGCCCGCAACTTCGTCGTGCAGGGCAGTGCCGCCGACTGGGCCCTGCTGCTGCTTGCCGCGCTGCGCCAGGCCTGTGCGGGGATGGCGGCCGAGCTGGTCTTCTTCCAGCACGACGAGGTGATCGTGCACTGTCCCGAGGAGGAGGCCGAGGCGGTGGTGGCGGCGATCCGGGAGGCGTCGGACCTGGCGGGGCGGCTGACGTTCGGGGCGACGCCGGTGCGGTTCCCGTTCACGACGGCGGTGGTGGAGTGCTATGCCGACGCCAAGTGATCAGCGCGGGTCCCCCGGGTCCGACTCGCCCAGCAGCTCCCGGAGTTCGTGCCGGACCGCCTGCTCGTCCGTACCCTCCAGCGCGTCGAGGGCGGCCCGCCACTGCTCGTACGCCTCCTCCGTCCGGCCCCGCTCGCGCAGCAGGAGACCGTGCTGGTGGCGGGCGAGGGCGCCGGTGCGGCGGTCGGTGCGGGCGTCCGCGCGGCGCAGCAGCTCCGTGCACTCGGCGTCGGCTCGGTCGGCATGGCCCAGCAGGCGCAGGGCGCGGACCAGGTGGAGACGGGTCCGGGACTCGCTGGGCCAGTCGGCGAGGTCGTCGAGGAGACGCAGGCTCGTCTCGAAGTGCGGGACTGCGGCGGCCGGTTCGCCGAGGGTGAGGTGGGCGCGGCCGATGCCGGAGTGTGCCGTGTGCCGGACGGCCGTGCTGCCGGTGTCCTCGCCGATGGCCAGCGAGCGGCGGTGCTGTGCGAGGGCGGCGCGTGGGTCGGTGTGCTCGTAGAGGTCTCCTAGGTGGCCGCGGGTCACGGCCTCGCCGTGGGGGTCGTTCAGCTCCCTGGAGTGGGCGAGGCTCTGGCGCAGGGCCTCGGCCGACTCGGCGTAGCGGCCCAGCACTTCGAGGAGCAGGCCCCGGTCGTCGAGGCAGCGCCGGGTCCGGGAGACCTCGCCGAGCCGCCGCCAGATCGTCAGGGCGCGGTCGGTGAGGGCCAGGGCGTCGCCGGGCCGGCCGGTCAGGAGGTGCAGGCCGGCGAGGTCGGTGAGGGCGCACGCCTCGGCCGCCTCGTCGCCGAGCCGCCGGGCCACCGCGAGGGCAATCCGGCCGAGGGTCTCGGTCTCGGCGACACGGCCGCTGCGCCGGAGGAACGGGGCGAGCAGGCGCAGCAGCGTGGAGACATGGGCGGCGGCGCGCTCGTCGGGGGTGTCCAGGTGCCGTTCGGCCAGCGCGACGACGTTCTCCAGTTCCGACTCGCCCCAGGCGAAGGCCCTCTCGGCGGACTCGAACGGCGGGATGGCCAGCACGTGCGCCGCGTGCTCCGGCGGCTGCGCGGCGGTCGGGCGGCGGCGGTCGTCCAGGTCGGGACCGGGTTCGACGAGCGCGGTGAGGACGCGTTCGGCTACGGCCGCGTACCAGCGCAGGGCGGTGCGGGCGATGTCCGGGGCGTGCCGGGCGCCGGCCAGCTCGCGGGCGAAGTCCCGGACCAGGCCGTGCGGGGCGTAGCGGCCGTACGCCGTCTCCTCCAGCAGGGCCACGTCGACGAGCCGGTCCAGGGCGTCCTCGGCACGGGACTCGTCGGTGCCGAGCAGCCGGGCGACCAGGGGGACGCCGTACGCGGGCAGGTCGAGGGCGCCGATGCGGCACAGGGCGAGCGCGGCGTCCCGGTCGGTGCGGCGCCCGGACGCGGCGAGCGCGTCGTGGGCGACGGCCAGGGAGCGGCGCACGGAGAGGTCGTCGTACTCCAGGTGCCGCAAACGGTCCTCGGTGGCGGCGAGTTGGTCGGCGAGGACGTCGGGGGTGAGGGCGTGCCGGGCGGCCAGGCGGGCGGCCACGACCCGCAGGGCCAGGGGGAGGCGGCCGGTGAGTTCTATCAGGGGGTGGGTGGCGTCTACGGCGGTGCGGGCGTCCGCGGGAGCGGAGGCGGTGCCGGGAGTCCCCGGTGCGGCCGGGTCCGGCCTGCCCGAGAGCGCCTGGAGGAGGTCGGCGCTCTCCTCGGCCGAGAGGGGGGTGAGGGGGAAGCGGTGGGCGTCGTCGAGGGCGGTCAGCGGGGAGCGGCTGGTGACGATCACGGCGCAGCCGTGGCCGCCCGGCAGCAGGGGGCGTACCTGAGCGGCGCTCGCGGCGTCGTCCAGGACCATCAGGGTGCGGGTGGGGGCGAGCAGGGAGCGGAGCAACGCGGCTGCCGCGTCCGGGTGTTCGGGGATGGTGCGCGGGTCGACACCGAGGTCGCGGAGCAGGGCGGTGAGCGCCTGGGACGGGGTGAGCGGGGTCATGCCCGGGCTGGCGCCCTGGAGATGGACGTAGAGCTGCCCGTCGGGAAAACGTTCCCGCATCCCATGGGCGACATGCAGCGCGAGCGCGCTCTTGCCGACGCCGGCCATGCCGCTGACGACCCCCACGGCGGGCCGGTCGCCGGGGGCGAGGGCGCGGCGGAGGTCCTCGCGGGTGTCTACGCGGCCGGTGAAGTGGCCGGGGGGTGGCGGGAGTTGGGCGGGGCGGGGGTACTGGAGGGGGGTGGGTGGTGTCGGGTCGGAGTCGGGGCCTTCGACCTCGGGGGACGGCGGCTGGGTGCCGGAGGGCGGGCCTTCCGCGCCGGACGACGACAACGGGACGGCGGAGGACGGTCCTTCGGGGGCATGGCGCGGCAACTCCCCTGCCGGCGGGGGTTCTTCGCGCGTAGCGTCGGCCGGAAATGAGCGGGGCGGGGTGGTGCGGTGGGGCCCGGGCGTCTCGTCGGCGGCGCCGCGACCGGCCGCCCGGTGTCCCCCAGTGGGGTCGCTGCGGCGTGATGCCGGTGCCACCCCGCCCCCCGTTCCCGTACCGCCACCCTCGTCCTGCCGGTCCCTGTCGCCGCCGGTGGACGACCCCGCCCGCAGCACCTCCACATGCGCCTCCCGCACGCCCGGCCCCGGCTCCACGCCGAGTTCCTCGACGAGGCGGGTGCGCAGGTCGCGGTGGACCGCGAGGGCCTCGGCCTGGCGGCCCGTGCGGTGGAGGGCGAGCATCAGCTGGCGGTGGTAGGACTCGCGCAGCGGGTGTTCGGCGGCGAGCGCGGAGAGCGCGGGGACCAGGGCGTCGGCGCGGGTGTCGGGTACGGCGAGCTCAGCGTCGTAGCGCCACTCCAGAAGGAGCAGCCGGGCCTCCTCCAGGCGCTGCACCAGGGCGTATCCGGCGAGTTCGGAGGGGACTCCGCCGAGCGGCGCGCCCCGCCACAGCGCGAGGGCGAAGGCGCAGGCGCGGACGGTCCCGGGCCAGTCGGCGACGGCGTGCGCGGCGCGGGCGGCGGCGACCCGGGCCTCGAAGACCTGCACGTCCAGCTCGCCCGGCGCCACCCGCAGCACATAGCCGGGGCCGACGGCCCGCAGCCGGTCGGGGTCGTCGAGGAGCCTGCGCAGCCGGGAGACGTGGTTGTGCAGCGAGGCCTGCGCGGACGCCGGCGGGGCGCTCCCCCACAGGGCGTCCTTGAGGGACTCGGCGGAGACCACCCGCCCGGCCTCCAGGAGCAGCGCGGCCAGCAGGATCCGGAGCTTGCGGCTGCCGACGACCCGCACACCGGCGTCGCCGTCACCGTCGTACAGAATCGGCGGCCCGAGCAGTCCGAACCGCAGCCCCGACTGCGATCCGCGCCCCATCACGCCGCCCACTTCTGGCGGATTTCCGCCCTCTCAACGGCGGTTTCCCGCCAGCCGTCCGACGCACACCGCTGCCGGAATCCGCTACCGTCCCACGGTTCCGCCGCCGGTTCCACAGTGCCGTCCGTCGAGTTCACGCCAATCGGCGGGCAGCGAAAGATAGGTGCGTTGGCCACATGTTAGCGATTTGTTGGCGCCACCTGATGTGATCACTACATCGGATCTGGCCCGAGGGTGCGCGCGTAGAACGCGCAGCTCGGGGGAGTGTCGCCGTCGTGGCCGGATCCGGGGGACGCGAGAGGGCCGCGGTCGGTGGAGGTGAGCGACCGGGGCCCTCGTCCCTTCCCGGCGCCGCTCAGATGACCGGCGGCCGGCCCAGGCGGGTGAGCCGCCACACGGTCCGCCAGCGCATCGGGCGCCGCTCGCCCGCCGGTTCCCGTACGCCCTCCACGAACCCGGCGAACCAGGCGCGCAGTCCGCTCGCCGACCGGCTCCGCAGCAGGGTCAGGGCCGTCCAGACGCCGAGGTGGACCGGGATCAGCGGCCAGGGCAGCCGGCGGCGCACCAGCCAGACCCGGTTGCGGGCGTTGACCCGGTAGTAGACGGCGTGCCGGGCGGGTGAGGTCCTCGGGTGCTGGAGGAGCAGTTCGGGCGCGTACAGGATGCGCCAGCCGTGGTCGGCCGCCCGCCACGCCAGGTCGATCTCCTCGTGCGCGAAGAAGAACTCGGCGGGCCAGTCCCCGGTCTCGGCGAGCATGGTCATACGGAAGGCGTGTCCGCCGCCCAGGAACCCGGTGACATCTCCGCCGCGCAACGGGTCGCCCGCCCCGATCCGGGGCACGTGCCGCTGCTGGGTCTCGCCGTGCTCGTCGGCGATGCGGAAGCCGATGATGCCGAGCCGGTCGTCGGCGTCGAACAACTCCCCTACGCGGCGCAGCACATCGGGGTCGACGAGGAGTCCGTCGTCGTCGAGTTCGACCACGATGTCGATGTCCCCGAACTCCCGCAGCCGGGCCAGCCCGACGTTCCGGCCGCCGGGGCAGCCCAGGTTCTCCTCGACGTCGACGGTGGTGACCTCGCCGGGCAGGGAGAGCCGTTCGGCGAACTCCGGCAGCCGGCAGCCGTTGCCGACGACGACGATCCGGTCGGCGGCGACGTCCTGCTTGGCCACCGACCGCAGCAGCGCGTCGACTTCGTCGGGCCGGTTCCCCATCGTCACCACGGCGACGGCGATCCTCGGCGCGTCCATGTCCCCACCCCACCCACATCGCGACCGGCACCCGACCGGCACCAACCGGCGCGATGCTAGTCGTTCACGGTAAGGACGTCTCAAGTACGGGAATGTGTGGGCGGGTTGGAGGGGCGGGGAGGGCCTCGGGGGGGGGAGGGCCGGGCGGGGGTTCAGGTGCGGGGACTCAGGTGCGGCGGTTCTCCCTGCGGCGTACGAACTTCAGGCCCGACCAGTCCTCCCCCAGTGCCGCGACCTTCACGTCGACCGCGCCGAGGGGGAGGAACAGGTCGCGCAGGTCGTTCTCGGTGATGTCGCTGACGTGGCCGGCGGCCCGGCGCGGCCAGGCGATCCAGAGCGCGGCGTGGTCGGCGATCCCGGCGGCGAGTGCGGGGGCCCGGACGGCGAGGTGGGCGTGCTCGCGGTGGAAGGAGACGGTGACGTCCGCGTCCTGGGGGCCGCCGGCGGCGAGGTCGCAGTCGGCGGGCAGGCCGGGGATGTCCCAGCCGGTGGGCGCGGCGTCCAGCCGTACCCGGTGGCCCGGCTTGACGCCGAGTTTGCGGGCGAGGGGCGTGCCCGAGTATCCGGTCGTCGACATCGGGCACCTCCTCGTACCGGTCCGGTCAAAGTCCGATCCCGTCCGGTCCGGTCCCGCCCCGTCCCGTCCCCCTTCACGGTCTCAGGCTCCCGGCTACCTCACCACCCGTGCGAGCAGCGTGGCGAGGTCGGCCAGGAACTGGAGCCAGGGGCGGGCCTGCTCGGCCCGCCGCCCGAACCGTCTGCGCCAACCACCGGTCCTGACGTCCTCCCGCCGCTGCACCGCCCGGTCCCGGACCCGCTGTAACGACCTGCTACGGCTCGTTCCGATGCGCTTGCGTCGCCTCATGCGGGGACGGTAGCCGGGGTGGAATCGGGGGCGCAGGGCGGCGGACCGCCAAAGCGGGCGGAGGGTTTTTGGCGGTAACGCGTAAACCCCGCCCGATTCAGCGCCCCACCTCGAACCTCGCCGCGTCCCCCACGAACACCGTGTCCCCGTCCTCCCCCGTCGCCAGGACCGACACCTGCCAAGCCCCGGTGGCGAGTTCGGCGGCGTCCGCCTTCGTGACCGTGAGTGTGTAGGTGCAGCGGGCCGTCTCGTCGGAGACGCTCACGCACTTGGCGCTCTCCACGTCCCGGAGCTCCTCGGCGGTCGGGTCGAGCTGGGAACTCAGCGGCCAGGCAAGGACCTTGAGGTCGCGGACGCCGGAGTCGTCGGAGACGTCCGCGGTGAAGGAGAGGGAGCCGTCGCGGTCGCCGGTGGGTGCGGTGTAACGGGCCGAGGCGTGTTCCACGGTCGGTTCCGTGGCGGCCGAGGCCACGGCGAGCCCGCCCGCGGTGATGCCACCGACGGCGGCGACGGCGACGAGCGAGGACAGGACGATGCGCTTGGACATGGAGGATCCCCGTGAGTGAGTCGTGACAAGTCGAACAGTGAGCCGAGTACGGCCAGTCGAACAATGAGCCGAGTACGGCCACCGGAAGGGCCGTTCAGCCGCTTCCTCGATGTGATCGAGCCTAGGGTCCGGCCCCCGCCCGGTCCTCGTGCGGCGGGACGATCGCCGCCTCGAACCGGAGATGGAGGGCACCCGCCGGCCGTCCACCCTCCACACCCTCCACCCCTGGTAAGAGACCGGAATCCCCCTCCAGCGGGAGCCGGACCAGGTGTCCGCCGCCCTAGCCTGGAGCGGCCATGACCTTCCTGAACCGAACCGACGACCGGCTGCTCCCGGCCCTCCTGCTCTGTGCCCAGGCCGCCGTGTGGCCGGGTGCGGAGCTGGTCCGCGGGACCGTGCCGTCCGGCTACGCCCTGCTCGTCGCGGCCCTGGTCGCCGGCTCGGTGACGGCCGTGCTCGCGCTGCGCCGCGCCCGTCCCGTGACCGCGCTGGCCGTGGTCGCCGTGGCCTGCGCGCTGGGCGCAGGCCCCCTGCCCGCGGGAGCGACGGCGGTGCTGGGCACGGCGGGTGTCGCGCTGGCGCTGCTCACCGTGGCGACCGAGCGGGACGCCTTCACCGCCGTGCTGTGCGTGGCGGCGCTGGCCTGCTGGCAGTCGCTCCAGGGCATCACCCTGCACGGCCTGACCGACCACGACGGCCTCGACCTGGTCCTGACCGCGCTGCTGTACGCCGCCTCGTGCGGCGCCGGTCTGCTGCTACGGCGTCGGCGGCACGCGGCGCGGGCGGCCGAGGCGCTGCTGAAGCGGGCCGAGTCCGAGCGCCACCGGCTCCCGGCGGTCGAACGACGGCGTATGGAGCGGGAGTTGCACGACGTCAGTGCCCATCATCTGACCGCGGTCGTGGTCACCGCGGGCGCGGCGCTCGGACTGCGTGAGCGGCGCCCCGAACTCACCGAGGAGGCACTGGAGTTCACCGCCGAGACCGGTCGCGAGGTCACCCGTGCGCTGGGCGCGGTCCGGGCACCGGCGCCCTCGCGGGAGGAACTCCCCTCCCCCGAGGAGCGGTTGCTGGCCCTGGTCGCCGGGTTCCGGCGGCTGGACCAGAGCGTCGACTGCGCGATCGACCCGCTGCCCGAGGGGGCCGTCGCGGACGCGGCGTACGGCATCGTGCGCGAGGCGCTGACCAACGTGGCCCGGTACGCGCCGGGCGCGCCGACGACCGTGGTGTGCCGCTACGGCGACTCGCGCACCGACGTCGTGGTCACCAGCGCGGCACCGCGGGAGGGCGCGGCCACCCATGGTGCCGGGCTCGGCGGTGGCCGCGGGCAGGGCTTCCTGCGGTCCAGGGCACGGGAGTTGGGCGGCACGCTGACCACCGGTCCGACGCCTGAGGGCGGTTGGGAGGTGCGGGCGGTCCTGCCCGGCCGGAGCACGGCCCCGGTGGACGCGGCCGTCCCGCGCGGCTACCGGGTGGCCCAGGTGGTGGCGGCGCTGGGCCTCGTCCTGCAACCCCTGCTCCCGGCCCTGGTGATCCGCGCCGAGGACACGTCGAGCGCGTCGAGGGTGTCGGCGGGGCTGCTGTTCGCGCTGCTCGCGGCGGCCCAGGCGGTGGCCCTGCTGTGGCTGCGCCGGGCGCCGAGGGTGTCGTACGGCATGCTGCTGGGCGTGGCCCTGCTGTGGCCGGTGGCGATGGCCGTGGGCGACTACGGCGGGCCGGTGCTGCTGCCGCCGGTGCTGGGGGTGTTCGGCACGGGGGTGGCGGTGGTGCTGGGCGCGGCTGCCCGTACCGGATCGAGCGGCGAGGTGTCCGGGAGAGGGTCCCTGCTCGCCGTGGCGGCCCACACGGTCTCCCTCGTCGCCGCCGTGCTGGACCGGGGTTCGACAGCCCCTGTCTGGGCGGTGGTCGGCGGGTCGCTGGCCGGGAGCGCGGCGGTGATCGGTGGTGCCCGGCTGGCCGGGACCCGGTGGGGGCGGCGGGACCGGGCCGTCGAGGGTGAGCGGGACGCGCGGGTGGCCGGGTGGACCGAGGAGGCCGTCCGGGACGCGTGGGCCGAGCGGCGCCGTATCGCCGACGGGCTGGAGACGACCGTGCTGTCGCGCACCGCCGCCATGGTCGCGGAGGCGGAGGCGGGCCGGCTGGAGCCCGCGGCGGACCGGGCCCGGGAGGCGCTGGCCGCGATGCGGGCCCTGCTGGACGCGGTCCGGGACGGTGAGACGGGACCCGAACTGCGCCCGCAGCCCACCCTCCAGGCCCTCGACCTGCTCGCCCACCAGTGCCGGGCCACCGGCCGCGAGGTGGAGATACGGCTGACCGAGCGGGTGCCGGAGCGGCTGCCGACCGCCGTCGACCTGGCCGCCTATCACGCCGCCGAGACCCTGCTCGGGGCCGGTGGCGCGGACCCCGCGGTGCTCGAACTCGACGCGCACGACGGTACGTTGACGCTCACGGCCACCGGGGTGCCCGGTACCGCCGCGGTACGGGAGCGGCTGGCCGCGCGGATCGCACCGCTCGGCGGCAGCCTGGCCGGAGACGAAGCCGGAGCCGGAGCCGGAGACGGAGCCGGAGCCGGAGCCGGAGCCGAGGACAAAGACCGTGCCGGCGCGGCGGGCACGGTCCGCGTCCGGCTGCCGATCGTGCCGGTTCCGCGAGCGGGCCATGGAGAAGGGGAACGATGAGTCTCAAGGTGCTGGTCGTCGACGACCAGGGTGTCGTACGGGCGGGTTTCGCCGCCGTGATCGACGCCGAGGAGGACATGACGGTCGTCGGCGAGGCCGCCGACGGGGCCGCCGCGGTGCAGCTCGCGCAGGAACTGGCCCCCGACGTGGTCGTGATGGACGTACGCATGCCGGAGCTGGACGGTATCGCCGCGACCCGGATCATCACCGGGCGCCCGGACGCCCCGCGGGTCCTGGTGCTGACCACCTTCGACCTCGACGCGTACGTCTTCGACGCGCTGCGCGCCGGTGCGTCGGGGTTCCTGCTCAAGGACGTACAGCCGTCCGAACTGCTCCAGGGCATCCGGGTGGTGGCCACCGGCGAGAGCGTGCTCGCCCCGTCTGCGACCCGCCGGCTCATCGGCCACTACGCCTCCGGGGCGGGCGCCGGTTTCCGCTCCGGGGACGGCCCGCGCGAGCTGGACAGCCTGACCGCCAGTCAGCGGGGTGTCCTCGCGCTGGTCGCGGCCGGGCTCAACAACGCGGAGATCGCCGAGGAGCTCGGCATCACCGTGGGCACGGTCAAGTCCCATGTGAACGCCCTGCTCCGCAAGCTCGGCCTGCGCGACCGCGTGCAGGCGACGATCCTCGCCTACGACCTCGGACTGACCCGTCCGCATCCGCCCGGCGCCCACCTCTGACCAGCAAGGACGCTCCCGTGACAGCCCTCCGCAAGGCCCTCACCAGCCCGGCCGCGCTCATCTATCTGGCCCTCTGCGCCGCGCTCCTCGTCTGGGCGATCGTGGTGACCGTCGGCGACTCCTCGGACGAGTCGATGGCGGGCGTCATCCCGCTGCTGGCCACGGCCCCGTGCAGCCTCGTCCTGCTCGCCCTCCCGGACGGCTGGGTGATGGTGGTGCTCGCGGTGGCGTTCGGCGCCGTGGTCAACGCGACGGTCATCGGCTGGTGCGCGCGGATGCTGAGGCGTGGGGGCGACCGGGCCCGGTGACGCGGGGGCGCGCCGGTATCAGCGCACCACGTGCTCGTCTGCGGCAGGGGTCGCCGTGTCCACGGCTTCTACGGTCTCCACCGCGCCCACCGCTTCTACGGTCTCCACCGTGCCCACCGCTTCTACGGTCCCCACCGTGTCCGCCCCTTCGACGGTCTCCACCGTGTCCGCCCCTTCCAACGTCTCCCCCGCCCCGGACCCCTTCGGCGCCCCGTGCGCCGCCATGATCCCGGCGATGACCAGCAGCGCGCCGACGGGTTGGTTCCAGGCCAGGCGTTCGTCCAGCAGGAGCACGCCCGCCGTGACGCCGACGACCGGGGTGAGATAGGTGACCGCGGCGGCGTTCACCGCGCCCCAGGCCTGGACGATGTTGTTGTTCCACAGATAGGCGAGGCCGGTGCTCAGGGCGCCCAGCGCCAGCATGCTCAGCGCGATCGGCGCGTCGACGCGGGGCGCGGGCGCGGCGAGCCAGGGCGTGGCCGCCAGCATGATGACCGCGCCGATGGTGACCTGCACGAAGGCGACGCTCACCGCGGGCAGTCCGAGCGGGGCGACGAACCGGCGCAGGTAGACGAAGGCGACGCCGTAGCAGGCGGTGGCGCCCAGACAGGCGAGCTCGGCGAGGAGGTCGCCGCCCCCGCCCGTCAGGCCCCCGGGCCCGATCAGCACCAGCACCCCGGCGAACCCGGCGAGCAGTCCGGTCGTACGGCGCCGGTTCAGCCGTTCGTCGGCCAGCGCGACCGTGCCGACCGCGAGGGTGAGCAGCGGGGTGGTGGCGTTGAGGATGCTCGCCATGCCGGAGTCGAGGTGCTGCTCGGCCCAGGAGAAGAGCAGGAAGGGCACGACGCACAGCAGGACGGACACCGCGGACAGCCGCAGCCAGAGCCCGGGGTCCCGGGGGATCCGGCTGCGGGTGACCGCCATGACCGCGCAGAGCGCCAGCGCGCCCAGCACCAGCCGGCCCCACACCACCTGACCGGGGGTCAGCCCGTCCAGCGCGACCTTGATGAACAGGAAACTCGAGCCCCACGCGCACGCCAGCGCGACGAACTGTGCCCCGATGCGCAGCCGCACGCCGACGCACCCCCCTTTGTTGTCGGTCCTACTGCGCGGCGGCCGCCGCGATGGGTGCCACCGCGGGCGCCACGATCCGTACGTAGTCCTCGGTGGCCATGACCACGGAGCGGTCGAGGCGCCCCGCGTTGAAGGCGATCTCCTCGTGGGCGGCGAGGAACTCCTCGTCCGCGACGACCGGCAGCGTCCCCGACAGCGACAGCGGCGGGATCGCGCCGACCACGCAGCCGGTGAGTTCCTCGGCGAGGTCCGAGGGGGCGAAGCCGCCCTTCTTGCCCTCGACCGCGGCGACGACCTTCTTCAGGTCCGCGCGCCGGTCGCCCGCCAGCACGGCGAGCACCGCCGGGGAGTCGATCCCCTTCACCCGGCACACCAGCGCCTTCGCGCCCTGCGCCACGCTGGTGCCGCGCACCGCGGACACCTCCTCGGAGCGCCCCTCGGCCGGGTGCTCGACCACGCGGTACCTGGCCTTCTCACGC
Organism: Streptomyces sp. SID13726; assembly: GCF_010548375.1. Lineage (GTDB taxonomy): Bacteria > Actinomycetota > Actinomycetes > Streptomycetales > Streptomycetaceae > Streptomyces. The sequence continues at coordinate 509,309 of NZ_JAAGLY010000005.1, read as the reverse complement.
TCGAGGAGGTCGACGATCTGCTCGAAGGGACTCAACTGCGGCCTCCCGGGGCCTCGGCGGGCGTACGGCCACGGAGCGGGGCCGCGTAGCACCGCTCCAGCCGGCTGACGAAGGTGTCGACGAAGGACGGCGGTGCCTCGGTCCAGGACCGCCAGTCACGTGTCGCCTCCGCAAGGTACGACATGCGCCGCACATGCTTCCAAGTCCCTTCACCCGTAAGAGAATTGAGTCCCTCGGGGAGGTCGGCGGCGAGATCGGCGGGCAGTTGGGCGCGCAGGGCCTCCAGGTAGTCGGCGTAGACGCCGCTGCCGAAGTTCACCCGGGCGACGCCGTGGCCGGGCAGGGTGGTGAGGTCGACCCGGGACAGCGAGCTGCCGCCGTGCACGACGAGCGCGCGGCCGGTGCCCTCCAGGGCTCCGGTGAGGGCCTGGACGAGTCCGTGGTCGATGGCCGCGTACCGGTGTTCGCGGGCGGGCTCGGTGGCGAAGACCTCGTCCCACAGTTCGGTCTTCCGGCGGGTCTTGGCCAGCCTGCGCTCCAGCCACTCCCGCTCCAGGGCGTCGAGCAACGGCCGCTGGAAGACCGGGACTCGGCTGCGCGCCTCGCGGAACACGGCGTCCAGGCGCGGGACTTCGTCCTCCGTGGCGGCCCGGCGGGCCAGCGCCGCCACCAGCCGGTGCTCGGCGGAGTAGCGCGGCAGCCCGGCGTCGGTGAGGTCCTGCTCGACCCGCGCGCAGGCCTCCGCGAAGGCGTGCAGGTCGTCGCCGGTGGCCCGGTCGTCAAGCAGCCCGACCTCGGCGAGCGAGCGCCGGGTGCCGGCGAAGCCGTAGTCGAAGCTGTGGAACTGGCCGACGTGCGCACCGATCAGGTCGAGGTCGGTGTTCTCGACGAACCTCGCGAAGTCGCCGGTGGTGGTCTTGTTCCACTTGCGCAGCCCGGCGCCGTCGATGGAGCCGATCTCGCCCTCGACCAGGACGCCGTAGCGCCGGGCGAGTTCGGTGGCCGCGTTGGTGAACAGGACGTTCTGGTGCAGGGTACGGCCGCTGCCGTCGACCATGACCGAGTCGAACCCGGCCTCGCAGGCGGCCTGGATCACCTCGTGGTCGTCGGCGTGGTCGAGGTGCAGGCGCAGCCGGGAGCCGAGGGCGGTGTTGAGCCGGTCGACGTCCTGGCGGAGCGTGCGGAAGACCTCGGCGACGGCGGCGGCCGGGCCCCTCGCCGCGCTGTCCGCGACGAACAGCAGGGCTTCCTGCGGCGAGATCTCGCAGTAGACCTCGCGGCGGGTGCGGGCCGAGAGCAGGGCGTACGGCAGCAGCATGGACGGGTGCTTCACGTTGAAGTTCGGCACGGTTCCGGTCCATCGGGCCGGGGGCGGGGTCGCGGTGCCGGGCGGGAGTGCGCCGGGACGGCGGTTGCGCAACTCCCAGTGGAACTCCCGCCGTACGCGCTGCACTTCGGCGAGGAAGTCGGGCAGGTCCGTGTCGCCGGGCGACAGGGTGCGCACCAGCGGGCCGAGGGCCCGTGGGTCCAGGGCCCGGTCGTCCTCGACCAGGAAGACCACGCCGAGCAGCGGGTCGTCCCTGCGCAGCGCCTCGGTGCGCCGCGCCGCCCACCCCATCGCCGCCAGCCCGCTGACCGGCAGCTCCTCGCACACGAACGCCACCGACTGCGCGGCCAGCGTGTCGAGCACCCGCTCGCACGGCAACCGCTCGTCGGCGATGACCGTCCGCAGCTCCAGCCGCTCCAGCGCCGCCCGCGCCCATCCGGTGTGCCAGACCTCCGCGCTGATCACCGCGTGCGGGAGATCGGCACGGCTGCGGCGGGCGGGGGTGCGGAGCACGCCGGGGGGTAGCGGGGGGCCGGGGATGAGGCGGGTGAGGGGGGTGGTGGGAGTGCCGGGTGCGGGGGCCTTCGGCGTGCCGGGCGGCGTGGAGTTCGCGGAGGTCACTGGGGTGGGGGCCTTCGGCGCGCCCGGCGCCATGGAGTTCGCGGAGGTCACAGGGGCGGAGGCCCTCGGCGTACCCGGCGCCATGGCGCTCGCGGACGTCACTGACGCGGAGGCCCTCGGCGTACCCGGCACCATGGAGCCCGCGGAGCTCCCCGTGTCCGCCTTGCGGCCCGCACCCGCACCCGCGCCCGCCCCCGCCGCCCCCTCCCGGATCGTCCCGCTCACCGGAACACCTCCCCCAACAGCCGTGCCGCCGCCGGGGAGTCGACGTACGCGTCGAAGGAGTAGGCCAGCTGGTCCAGGGTGTGGTGCTGGAGGAGGTCGGCCACCTCGGCGCGGACCGCGGTGGGTTCGGCGCGGCGGAGGACCACCTTGGCCACCAGGCGGGCCACTTCACGCATCTCCGCCTCACGCAGCCCGCGCCGGGTCATCGCCTGGACGCCGAGCCTGAGGCCGTGCAGGCCGTTGGCGCCGGGCACCTCGATGTTGGTGGTGCGGATGCCGGCGTGGGCCAGGTCGCCCAGGGACAGCCGCAGCGCGTCGGCGGCGGAGCCGGTGACGACGTGCACCTGATGGGTCTCGGTGAACCCGAAGGACTCCCCGGAGACCCGCACCCCCTCCTCGTGCAGACCGTGCGCGAGCGCCTTGGCGTTGGCGAGGATCTGCCGTGCGTAGTCGTGGCCGTAGAGGGCGATCTCGGAGAGCGCCACGTACATCGGCGCGATCAGCTCGGCGTGCGAATTGCTCTGCATCTGCGGGCAGACCCAGTCCGACACGGCCTTGAGCTTGGGATGTTCCGCGTCCCGGAAGGCGATGTACGCCTTCTGCGGACCGGCGATCGTCTTGTGCGTGTTGCCGTGCACGGCGTCCGCGCCGAGCAGCGTCGGCTGCGGCAGCGCCCCGCCCGCGATCAGCGCCCCGTCGTGACTGGCGTCGTACGCGAGGAAGACCCCCTCGGGCAGCGCGGCCCTGATCTGCGCGAGCGGCTGCCAGCGCAGCTTGAACGACTGGTCGAGGATGACGAGTTTGATCTCCGGGTGCTCCGCGCACAGCGTGGCCAGCCGGTCCACGTCGATGAGCAGGGTCCGGTCCACCATCGGCAGGTGGTAGGTGTTGACGCCGGCCGCGGCGGCCAGCGACTCCAGGGCGAAGTGACCGCCGTCCTTGTGCGCGAAGTGCACGAAGCCGTCGCCGCGACCGCAGGTGCCGAGCAGTACGGCCTGTTCGGCGACCGAGCCGCCGTTGGGCCGCCAGTCGAAGGTGGCCGCCTCGAAGAGCTGCCGGCCGATCCCGGTCAGCTTGCCCACCAGGGACGCGTTGGCGCCGGAGTCCGGGAAGGCCCACTCGCCCGCCTCGGCCTGGTACGGCGGGGCGAACTCGTAGAAGCCGCCCTGGAGTCCGCTGCCGAGCATCCGCACCAGCCGGCTCGGGTAGTTCTCGCTGGCCGTGAGGCTCAGATGCTGTTCGCGGTAGGTGTTGTCGAGCACGAAGTCCGAGGTGAGCCGCTCCAGCAGATGCGCCACCCGGTCGTCCGCCCAGGCGGCCTCGCCGAAGGTGCCGTCGTCACTTCCCGAGGCCTCTTCGATAATTCCCTCGGCCGCCTCGACCGCCGCTTTTGCCTCGTCATCGACAAGGACCGTTCCATCGTCGACCAGGACCGTTCCGTCGTCGACAAGGACTGTTCCGCTGTCCTGTTCTGCCGCGCGCATGATTCAACCCCCGTTGCATGTCGGAAAGAACCGAAAATGAAAAGAAAACGACGGCGCTAAGTGGCGAAAGGGGCGGCGCTCAAGCACGGCACTGTGCGGAGCGCTACGCCGGAAAATGCCGGACGCGGCCGTCGACGCTCTTACGTGCCTCCCCCGCACCAGCGGCCCGGGGTTCCCTCCCGAGGCCGTCCACACGTCAACGGCGCCGACTGTACACGCCATGGATCAGCGCCCGCCCACCGCAATCCAGCCACACCCTCACCCGGCCCCACCTGGGCAAACCACGCTCCGTGGAGGGGACGTAACACAAACAACCCACATCAATCCGACCCACCCCTACCTGGCTCGAATTCGATCCCCGCACCCTGTCCGACCTCGGCATCCCTGTTTCGACACCTCGACGGTGGGGCGAATTCTCGCCACTCGCCGGAACGGGCGGCCCGACCGTCACGACCCCCGGTTCCACGCGGTACGACCGGCCCGACCACCGGAACGCGGAACCCCGCTCCCGCACCTCGCGGATTCAAACATCGTAATTCGGTCAACCGACTTCGATTTCCATGGAATTAACCTGTCCGTATTCCGGAATCTCATTGCGAACCCCCTGGAGGTCATGCAAGATCCTTCCCTCCGGCGCCGCAGAGCCATTGCCCGCCGGTGACCCAGCTGTGTGTTTTCTGTAAAAGAAAGGTCATGCGTGGCACATAAACCTTCGTCAACTCCGAAATCCGGAACCGATGTCGCGAAAACCCTGCTCGACGCCTTCGTGGCCCGCGGGCACACCCACTTCACCGGGGTGCCGTGCTCCCTGCTGAAGGGGTTCTTCCGGCTGCTGGAGCAGCCCGGAAGCCCGGCCGTCTACCTCCCCGCGCCGCGTGAGGACAGCGCCCTGGGCGTGGCCTCCGGACTGGCCGTGGCGGGCGCGCACCCCGTGGTCCTGATGCAGAACTCGGGGCTCGGCTACTCGCTGAACGTCCTCACCTCGTTCAACCTCATCTACGACGTCCATCTGCCGCTGGTGGTCAGCTGGCGCGGCCACGACGGCAACGACGCGGTGGAGCACGACGTCATCGGACGCGAACTCACCCGGCTCCTCGACGTGTTCGGCCTGCCCTGGACGGTGCTGGACAACGACCGCCCGGAGGACTCCGTGGAGGCGTTCCTCAAGCAGTACGACTCCGGCCGGAGCACCGCCGTACTCATCGTCCGGGAAGGGATCTGAGCGTTGCTGGACATCCGTGACGCCCTCGGCGTCCTGCTGGAGCGCGAGTCCACCGCCCTGACGGTGACCACGTGCGGCTACATCACCCGGGACGTGTACAACCTCCGGGACCGCGACAGCCACTTCTATCTGGTGGGGTCGATGGGCATGGCCGCCCCGATCGGGCTCGGCATCGCCCTGGCCCACCCGGACCGCCGGGTGCTGGTGCTGGACGGCGACGGCTCGTTCGCCATGAACCCGGGCTGTCTGCCGATGATCGCCGAGCACCGGCCGAACCTGGTCCACGTGGTCCTGGACAACGGCGCCCACGAGAGCACCGGCGGCCAGCGCACCGTGGCCCTCGGCGACCCGGCGGCCATGGCCCTCGCGGCCGGTTACGCCGCCGCGCACACCGTGGCCGACCTCGACGAGCTGGCCGCCCTGGACCTGACCGGCACCCCCACGCTGGTCAGGGTCCGCTGCGCACCGCGCAGCCACCCCGCGGGCAAGCGCGTGGAACCGACGCCACAGCAACTGGTGAATCGTTTCCGCGCCCAACTGGCCGATCCGTCGGCGCACTTGGCGAGCGCGCCCGCGCCGCATCCGGAAGGAGCCGTGTGAAACCCACCCTGCTCGACTGCACCCTGCGCGACGGCGGCAACCAGAACGACTGGCAGTTCACCGCCACCGACGCCCGCACCATCGTCGGCACCCTGGACGCCGCCCGCGTCGACGTCATCGAGGTCGGCTACCGCGGCGGCTCCGGGAGCCGGGCCAGCGCCACCGCCGGCCCCTCGGCGCACTGCACGCCGGAGTACCTCGCCGCGCTCCCGGCCGTCTCGCACGCCGAGCTGGCCGTGATGGTCGTACCCACCGTCTGCCCGGTCAGCGCCCTGGACGACCTGCCCGACAGCCCGGTCTCCATGGTCCGGATCGCCGCCTACCCGTGGAACATCGACGGGGTCCCCGAGTACGTCCGCGCGGTGCGGGCGCTCGGCCTCAAGGTCGGCGTCAACCTGATGGCCGTCAGCTACACGACCGAGGAGCAACTGGCCGAGGTGGCCGCGGTGGTGGCGGCCGAGGCACCGGACGTCTTCTACATCGCCGACTCCTTCGGCGCGCTCACCCCGGACGACGTACGGCGCCGGATCGAGCTGCTGGCCGCACGGCTGCCGGTCCCGCTCGGACTGCACGCCCACAACAACCTGGGCCTGGCCGCGGCCAACGCGGTCGCCGGTCTGGACGCGGGCGTGAGCTGGCTGGACGCCTCGCTGTGCGCGATGGCCCGGGGCGCGGGCAACCTCGCCACCGAGCAGGCCGCGGCCTTCCTCACCGCCTGGCCCAGGTACGACACCCACGCCGATCTGCCGCTGGTCTGCGAGGCCGCCGAGTACGTGGCCGAGCAGGTGCTGCCACGCCCCATGACGGTGCGCCGGGCGGAGATCGCGGCCGGGATCAACGACCACCACTTCTACTTCCAGGACCGCATCGAGAAGATCAGCGCCCGCCACGGCCTGGACCCGTGGGAGGTCGGACGCCGGATCGGTGCGGCACAGCCGCGCAAGGTCCTCGACGAGACCGTCGAGGACGTGTGCCGGGACCTGGCAGGACAGACCGCGCAGGACAACGGAGGGAACGCATGACCGAGAACCGACCTGCCCCGCTCGAACGGCAGGAGCCGACCACCAACGCGGCCCAGCGGCTGCGCGCCGCGCTCGCCGCCCCGCAGCTGGCCCGCGCCATGGGCTCGCACAGCCCGCTCAGCGCGCGGCTCGCCGAGGAGGCCGGCTTCGACGTCGTCTGGTCCAGCGGACTGGAGATCTCCGCCACGGCCGGGGTGCCCGACGCCAACATCCTCGCCCTCGGCGAGTGCCTGGACACAGCGGCCGGCCTCGCCGCCGCGGTGGACGTACCGGTCCTCGCGGACTGCGACTCCGGGTTCGGCAACGTCAACAACGTCATCCACATGGTGCGCTCCTACGAGGCGCGCGGCGTGGCCGGCGTGTGCATCGAGGACAAGCAGTTCCCCAAGCTCAACAGCTTCATCGAGGGCAACCAGGACCTCGCCCCGCTGGACGACTTCGCGGGCAAGATCCGGGCCGCCACCGAGACCCGTACCGACATGGTCGTGGTCGCCCGGCTGGAGGCGCTGATCTCCGGCCAGGGCATGGCGGAGGCGCTGCGCCGGGCCGACGTCTACGAGCGGGCCGGAGCCGACGCCCTGCTCATCCACTCCAAGCGCAAGGACCCCGCCGAGGTCTTCGCCTTCCGCGAGTCCTACCGCGGCGACCTCCCGGTGATCGTCGTACCGACGACGTACAACCAGGTCACCGTCGAGGAGCTGGAGCAGCGCGGCTTCGCCATGGCGATCTACGCCAACCAGGCGCTGCGCAGCTCGATCCGGGCCATGCGGGAGACCCTCACCCGGATCATGCGGGACGGCACCACGCTGAACGTGGAGCCCGAACTCGCCCCGCTCAAGGAGATCTTCGACCTCCAGCGCATGCCCCAGATGCTGGCGCAGCAGGAGCGTTACGAGTCCCTGGGCCGCGAGCTCGCGGAGGCCGGCCAGTGACCACCCTGCGACTGGACTTCCACAGCACCCCGCTCGACCTGGAGGTGGCGCCCGGCGCGGAGATCGGGGACGCGCTCGCCTTCCTCGCCACCCATCTGACGGCCGAGGAGACCAAGCCGGACGAGTCGGACCGCGAGCCGGTCGCGACCCTGCGCGTGCACGCCTACGACCCCGAGCGCCTCGCGCCTCCGGCCGGGGCCGTCCAGGAGGACATCTACCTGCGCAAGAGCGCCAGCGAGTTCTTCACGGTGCCCGCCCGCCGGGCCCTCGTCGACGGCCTGGAGTACCTGGAGTGCACCAAGACCGGCAGCCGCTTCGTCTTCGACCGGGCCGCCCGGGTGGTCGACGTGACGCTCGGCGCGGGCGGTCACATGGACCTGGTCGAGCTGGTGCGCGACCTGGTGCTGAAGCACCAGGAGAACACCGGTGCCGCGGTGCTGCACGCCACCGCCGCCTACCGGGACGGCGAGGTGGTGCTGGTCACCGGCGCGAAGGGGGCGGGCAAGAGCACCGTGCTCCTGGAACTGGTGGAGCACTTCGGCTACCAGGTGCTCAGCGGCGACAAGACGGTCCTGCACGAGCTGCCCGACGGCTCGGTCGTCGCGGCCGGCTGGCCCGACTACCCGCACCTCGGCTACGGCACCGTCGCCAAGTACCCGGGCCTGAAGGAGATCGCGGGCATCGGCGACGACTACGAGCCCGCCGCGGGCCACGCCTTCTCGCCGGTCGGGAAGTTCGCGGTGGACCCGCTGCCCTTCCGAGACCGCTTCCCGAGCGCCCCGGTCGGCGTGCGGGTGCCGGTCGCGGCGATCCTGCACCCGGCGATCGGCCCCGGCGCGGACACCGTCGTCGAGCCACTCACCGGTGGCCGCGAGGAGCACGCCCAGGTGCTGCGCGCGAACGTGGAGTCCGCGTTCGACGGCGCCAACTCCGGCTGGCACCACTACCTGGACGACGAGCGCGCCGCCCAGGCCGCCCGGCTCACCCGTATCACCGAGGTGCTGGCCGGGGTCCCCGCCTGGACGCTGACCGGGCCGGGTGATCTGACGGCCGCGAACACACCGCCGCTGATCAGCGGGCCCGCGGAGGTGGCCCGGTGATCGAGCTGACGGTGGAGAGCACCGGCCTCAACTCGCACTACGACCTCACCGACCGGATCGCCGAGGCACTGGGCGAGCAGGACGCGGGCGACGGCCTCGCCGGGGTGTTCGCGCACGGCAGCACGGTCGGGCTCACCGTCATGCGCTACGAACCCGGCGCCGTACAGGACCTGTTGCGGGCCCTGGAGCGGGTCGCGCCCGAGTCCCCCGCGGACGGCGGCCGTTACCTGCACGAGCTGACGACCGCCGACCCGAACGGCTTCTCGCACCTGAAGTCCTCCCTGCTCGGCACCAGCCTCCTGGTGCCGTTCCGGGACGGCCGGATCGGCATGTCGGCGAGCCACCGCGTGGTGCTCTTCGACTTCGACCTGAAGCCCGCGACCCGCCGGGTGTTCCTCGACGCACCCCGAAGCGACGCACCCCGAAGCGACGCACCCCGTACGACCGAGAAGAAGGAGAAGAGCCGGTGAAGCTGCGGCTGGCCACCCCCGGACCCACCGAAGTCCCGCAGCGGCTGCTGCTGGCCGGGGCCCGCGAGATCATCCACCACCGCTCCACCGAGATGGAGCAGCTGATCCACGAGATCAGCGGCGGGCTGCCTCCGCTGTTCGGCACCGAGGCACCCGTGTACACCATCGCCTCCTCCGGGACCGGCGCGATGGAGGCCGCGGTCGCCAACTGCTTCTCGGCCGGCGACGAGGTCCTGGTCGTCTCCAACGGCTACTTCGGCGAGCGCTTCCAGGCGATCTGCACGCAGTACGGCCTGGTCGTGCACGTCGTCGAGAGCGACTGGGGCACCAGCGCCGACCCCGAGCGGGTGGCCGCCGCCTACCGCGAACACCCGGACGTCAAGGGCGCGTTCGTCGTCTACAGCGAGACCTCCACCGGTGCGCTCAACGACGTCGAGGCGATCGGGCGGATCTTCCGCGACACCGACGTGACCGTGGTCGTGGACGCCATCAGCGGTCTGCTGGTGCACCCGCTGGAGATGGACGCGTGGGGCCTGGACGTGGTCCTCGCCGCCTCCCACAAGGGCTTCATGCTGCCGCCGGGCCTGGCCTTCGTCGCCCTGTCCGACAAGGCGTGGCAGGCGGTCGAGCGCTCCAACGGCCCCAACTACTACTGGTCGTTCGAGCGGCTGCGGCACTTCTACCCGATGTCGTCCTCGTCGCCCGCGGTGTCCCTGCTGCTGGCCCTGCACGAGTCGCTGAAGATGCTCGACGAGGAGGGCACGGACGCCTTCCGCCGCCGGCACGCGGTCCTCGGCAAGGCGGCCGAACGCGGCCTGCTGAAGCTCGGGTTCAGCACCTTCGTGCAGGCCCCGCACCGGCGCAGCCACGTCATCACCTCGGCCCTGGCGCCCGAGGGCATCGACACCGGGCGGCTGCTGAAGACGCTGTCCACCTCGTACGGTGTCACGATGACCGGTGGACAGGCGCACCTCAAGGGCAAGTTGATCCGGGTCGGGCACGTGGGCGCGGCCGACGCCCTCGACCTGAGCGGGATCTTCGGTGCCCTGGAGATGGCCCTGCTCGACCTGGGCCACACGTTCACGCCGGGCTCCGGTGTCGGCGAGATCATCCGTACGTTCCACGAGGAAGGCAACTGATGCTCGTCCTGTTCCAGCGGGAGACCTGCCCCGACTGCAAGCCGGTGCGCGAACTGCTCACCCGGCTCCAGGTCTCCTACATCAACATCAACGTGCCCAAGCCGCGCGAGGAACGGCACGAGCTGATCCGCACCACGGGCAGCAAGTTCATCCCGGCTCTGGTGGACGGCGCGACCGTCATCCCGGGCAAGCTGCGGGAGAACGCCGACATCATCGCCTACCTCAAGGAGAGGTTCGGCGACCCGGAGGCAGTGGCACCGGACGCGGAGACGCCCGTGGCCGAGCAGCCGGAGCCCGTGGCATGACCTCCGGGCAGCAGGCGTCCGCGGCACCGCGTCTCGCGGTGCTCGCGGGCACCCCCCAACTGGTGCGCGCGGCCCGCACGTTGGGCATCGAGACCGTCTTCGTGCACGACGCGGGGCGGCCGGCGCCGCCGGTGGCCGCGGAGGCCGACCTGGCCCTCGCGGCGGACCTGGCGGACATCGACGCGCTGCACGCGGCCCTCGCGCCGCTGCACGCCGAGCGCCCCTTCGGGCGGGTGCTGTCGCTCACCGAGCACGGCCTGCTGCCCACGGCCGCGGTCGCCGAGCGACTCGGCCTGCCCGGAAACGCCTTGCACACCGTGGAGTTGCTCCAGGACAAACGGCGGATGCGGGAGCTACTCGACTCCCGCGGCGTCGGCCCGGTCCGCACCACCGCCCCGGACGGCCCGGCCGGGCTCGCCGCGTTCTGCCGTACGACGGGCGGGCCGGTGATCCTCAAACCGTCGGCCGGCACCGGCAGTCAGGCCGTCTTCCGGGTGGCCGGAGCCGAGCAGGCGGCGGACGTCTGGCGGGCGTTCGAGGCGGCGGGCGGCACCCTGCCGATCGCCGAGGAGTATCTCGACGGGCCCGAGATCAGCGTGGAGAGCTTCTCCCACGACGGGAAGCACACCGTGCTCGCGGTCACCGACAAGTCGGTCGGGCCCGCGTTCGTGGAGACCGGCCACACCCAGCCGAGCGCCCTGTCCGCGCCCATCCTGGCGGAGGTCTCCGCCCTCGTGCACGCCTTCCTGGATGCCGTCGGCCTCACCGAGGGCCCCGCCCACACCGAGGTCAAGGTGACCTCGAAGGGCCCGCGCGTCCTGGAGTCCCACAACCGGATCGGCGGCGACAAGATCCGCGAACTGCTGCGCCGGGCCTACGCGTTGGACGTGGTGGCGCTCACCGCGGGCTGTCCGTTCGGCCTGCTGAGGCCGCCCGCGGAACCGCCGGTGGCCCGCCGGGGAGCGGCCATCCGCTTCCTCACCCCGGCGCCCGGCACGGTCCGCCGCATCACCCTGCCCGACACCCCCGCGGAGATCCACCTCGCCGTGTCCCCCGGGGACGTGGTCCGCCCGGTGCGCAGCTCCCAGGACCGCGCCGGGTACGTCATCGCCGACGGCACCGACGCCGCCGACGCCGCCCGGATCTGCGAGGACGTGGCCTCCCGGGTCCGGATCGACACGGGCGGGTGAGCGCGGTGCGCCATGCCGTCGTGACCGACGTCCACGGAGACACCGCCCGGCTGCGCACGGTCCTCACAGCCGTCCGCGAGCAGGGCGTGGACCGGGTGGTCTGCCTCGGCGACGTCTTCGAGTGCCGGATCGGGAAACGGGAGGCCGCCGGTCACGTGTACGACGGTCTCGCCGGCGTCTTCGACGCGGACCCCGAACTCGCCCGGCTGCTGGAGGGCGTCGAACTGGTCCGGGGCAACCAGGAGGAGCGGATCCGCGCCCTGGTGCCGGACGCCGAACTGCCCGCCTGGACCCGCCCGTTGCTCGACGCCCCGCTGGAGCACCGGACCGCCTTCGCCCGGTACTGCCACGGCCATCCGCTGCCCTGGCGGGAACCGGAGCCGGGCCTGTGGTGCCCGGCGGACGCGGAGATCCCGGGCCGGGCGCTGGTGCACGGCCACCACCACCGCAGCGCCCTGCACCGGCTGTGGCCGCAGGGCGCGGGGCGCCCGGTACGCGCGGAGCGGCTGCCCATACGGTTCGGGGAGCCGTATCCGCTCGCGCCGGACGGCCGCTACGTCGTCAACGTCGGCTCCGTCACCGCCTGTTCGCCGGACCGCGGTCCCTCCCCCGCCTGGGCGGTCGTCGACGAGGCCGCCGCCACCGTCACCCACCATCACGCATGACAGGAGAAGCAGTGACCCGGCAGGTACTCCTGCTCAACTCGGACAAGCCCGAGGTCCTCCAGGCCCTGGCCCGCCGCCCCGACGTCACCGTCCGGGTCCTCACCCGCAAGGTGTACGCGGACCTGTACCGCGACCACGAGACGGCGTACGTCGACAGCTTCGCGGACCTGACCCAGGTCGAGCGGGCGGCCTACGAACTCGCCGCGCTCGGCCCCGTCGACCACGTCGTGGCGGCCACCGAGAAGAGCGTGCCGGCGGCCGGACTGGTCCGGGCGCTGCTCGGGGTGGCCGGGCCGGGCTACGACCAGTCGCTGTGGGGCGCCCACAAGCGGGCGATGAAGGACACCCTGCGCGCGGCGGGCCTCCCGGTGACGGACTACGCCCAGGCCGCCACGGTCGACGACGTGCCCCGGGCGGCCGCGGCCACCGGCTGGCCCGTCATGATCAAGCCGGTGTTCGGCGCCGCCTCGAAGTGCACCCACCGGGTCGACTCCCCCGAGGAGTTCGCCGAACGGCACGGCGCGGGCGGGTTCGCCGACCTCGTGGAGACCCGGCTGCCGGTCCAGGTGGAGCGCCTGGTCCACTTCACCCACGAGTACCACTGCGACGGTGTCGTCCACGCCGGCGAGGTGGCCCGCGCGGCCGTCTCCCGCTACTTCCTGCCACCGCTGCGCACCTCGCCCAACCTCAACAGCGGTTACGTCGCCGACCAGCGGGACCCCTTCTCGCAGGAGGTGCTGGACCTGCACCGCCGGGTGGTGGCCGCGCTCGGCCTGCCGGCCGGGGTCACCCACCTGGAGGTCTTCCGCACCGGGACGGGCCCGGTCATCGGCGAAGTGGCCGTACGGCCGGGCGGGATGGGCATCTCCCGGATGTGGTGGCACGCCTTCGGGGTGGACCTGTGGGAGGAGTTCGCCCGCGTCTCGACCGGCTCGGCCCAGGCCCGCCCGGCCCACCCGCCCCGCCCCGACACGGTCGGCCGCACCCGGCTGCCCGACCTGCCGGGTCTACGGCGCCGGGTGCTGGCCCTGCCCGGGGTGCTGGAGGTGCTGACGCCCGAGGAGTGCGCGAGCCCGGGCCGTCTGGAGGCGTACTTCACGGCACCGGACGAGGCGGCGGCGGAGGAGTTCATCGCCCGGCTGCACGGGATGACGGTGCCCGCCGCATGACCACCTCCGCCCCCGGCCGCACCCGGGCCCTGCTCGGCACCGCGCTGCCCGCCCCCGGCGAACCCCGGCTGCTGGCCGTGTCCTGGCTGGTCAAGACGGTCGGCAGCGGTCTCTACCTGACGACCAGCACCCTGTTCTTCACCCGGGTCGTCGGGCTGCCCGTGCACCAGGTCGCCACCGGTCTCAGCGTCGCCGGGATCGTGGCACTGGCGGGTGCGGTGCCGCTGGGCGGACTGGCGGACCGGTTCGGGCCCCGGCGGACGTACACCGTCCTGCTCGGCGTGCAGTTCGCCACGATGGCCGCGCTGGCCTTCGCCCGCACCTTCCCGGCGTTCCTGTCGCTGATCCTGGTCTTCCTCCTCGCCGAGCAGGGCAGTACGGCGGCGCGCGGGGCGCTGGTCGCGACGGTCGGCGAGGGCGCGGAACGGGTCCGGCTGCGGGCCTATCTGCGGGTGGTGACCAACGTCGGCATCACGATCGGCGCGGCGGCCTCGGCCCTGGTCATCCAGGCCGACTCGAAGGCCGGTTACATGGCGCTGCTGTGCTGCACGGCACTGACGTACCCGGGGGCCGCCGTACCCCTGTGGTGGCTGCGCCCGCACGAGACCGCGCCGACCAACGCCGCGCCCCGGACCGGCTCCAACTGGCAGGTCCTGCGCGACCGGCGCTACGCCGCCGTCACCCTGATCTGCGGTGTCCTCTCCCTCCAGGCCCAGGTGCTGTCCTTCGCCGTCCCGCTCTGGGTCCTCCAGCACACCGAGGCGCCCCGGATGCTGGTCTCGGCCGTGGTCGCCGTGAACACCCTGATGGTGATCTGCCTCCAGATCCGCTTCAGCCGCGGCGCCGAGGACGACACCCGCGCGGCCCGCATGTGCCGCAACTCGGGCCTGGCCCTGTTCGTCGCCTGCGCCCTCGCCGCCTGCACGGCCGGGGTGTCGGCCTGGCCCGCCTCCCTGCTCCTCCTCCTCTTCGCGGCGGCCCTCACCTTCGGCGAACTCTGGCTCTCGGCAGGCTCCTTCGGCCTCAGCTTCTCCCTCGCCCCCGACGGCATGCACGGCCAGTACCAGGGCTTCTTCTCTCTGGGCCGAGGCGCGGCGACGGCAGTGGCACCGGTACTGATCGCCACGCTGTGCCTGGGGGACCAGCCCCGGGTGGGGTGGTTGGTGCTGGGCGGGCTGTTCGGGCTGGCGGGGGTGGTGGCTCCGCTGACGTTGCGGACCAGGGCCGTGGAAACGTCAGACCGATGAGCCGACAGCCGCTCGCACACACACGCCCACGCACCCAGGATTACTACAGGCACCTGCGGCGCCGGTAGATACTGAGTGACCTTCACAGTTGGTGCGCATCACCGCGAGCGAGATCAGAGGCGACGCCCCCCCCAGCACGTACCGAACGAGAAAGCCCCAGGTCAGACCGAGTCTGACCTGGGGTTCTATTTGAGCCGCCTTCGGGATTCGAACCCGGGACCTACGCATCACGAGACCACGAGTGATCGTGTCGCCTCATGACGACTGATGCTGCGGATGCCGTTGTGCCTGATCAGACCACATGCGCCGCGCTGAGGGCCGGTACCTCGTGCCGCACCGTCCAAAGGCGTACGGCCACTCCATGGCCACCTCGGAGGGCACCCCGCGCCCCTGACAGTCACCCGCGCCACCTGTTGGGTCCGAACAATCACGGGCCCAGCTCACGCCCCGCGTCGCAGCGCCTGCTCACACGGACGGTTCCCGCTGTGGTGTACGCGCACGCTGCGGACGTCCAGCCGTGGAACGGCGCTGTCCGCCGTATCATGACGGCACACGGGAAGGAGCACCGTCCATGAGTGTCGACGTGATCACGCACACCGAGTTCCCCGCGGGATACGTGGTGTTCTTCGGCACCGACGGAAAGATCATCATGACCCCGCAGAGCGAAGAGCACTCCAGCACGATCAGGTCGATGCAGATCGACTCTCTCGCCCTCGGCCGTCACGCGAAGGTCACCTCCGACGTCTACATCGACTTCCCCGCCGACGAGAACTCCGCCCCCGACCTGGCCATCCTCCGCGAGGACGCGCGCAAGGAGGGCAAGCGCTACAGCTTCGAGGACGTCCTGCTGATCTCGGAGGTCGTCTCCACGTCCTCCGCCCGCAAGGACTACGACGACTGCACCGCAAAGTACGGCCGGTACGGCATCCCCGTCTACTTGATCGTGGACCCCTACGCCCGGGAAGTCGTCCTGCACACCGAGCCCACCTCCAGCGGCTACAGCACCACCCACACCCGCGCATACGGCACCGGCAAGCTCCCCATCCCCCTGGCCGACGGCCGCACCTTCACCCTCGACCTCGATGAACTCCCCCTGCCGGACCCGGCGCCCGACACTCACTGAGTCTGCGAAAACGCGCACCGAAGCAGGAAGAGGCCCGGCAGCCGGTCGGCGAGGGCACGATCATCGAAGCCGCGACTGAAGAGTTCCACGCACTGGGGTGCCCGGGGTTTGGTGATCGCTCCCGGGGTCTCCCTGTCCTTCCCGACCCGTTCTGGCCCCAGGAAGGCCTGGCGGCGGGGCCTCGTCGGGCGGGATTCCAGCTCAGGACCCGGCGGCAAAAGGGCGTCCAGCACACCGACCCTGTGACGCGAAGAGGCTCTTCTCCGTCCCCCCTCCCCCGCACCGTTCATCCGGTGCGCAGCACGCGCGGCACCATCACCGACGTGATCCGCTCCGTCGTCGGCCCTGCCGCCCTCGGTGCCGACCAAGCCGAGACCGCGATCGTCGAGGCCCCGAACCCGGCCGGCCTGTACGAGGCCGACGAGATCCTCCCGGTCGAGCAGATCGAGGCCGCCGCCCGCAAGTACGAGCGCGCCGCCGACCAGGCCCGCCTCCCTGACCGTGGCGAGCGGGCCGCGAAGAAGGTCCTCGAGAGACTGCCCGCCAGCACCCACGGCACATGGCGCGTCTTCCCGCACTCCGTCCTCGCGGCAGGCCCCGGACCTCGCCCAGCACCCGTATCTTCAAGGCCCACGGCCTCGGCCCCGTCTCGATGAAGGCCTGCGCCCCAAGCCTCAAGGTCAAGCTGGCATTTCATGCACAGCCCGAGAAGCCCACTGAAGACACATTCCAAGGTCAACGAAACGAAAGAACCCCAGGTGAAATACCCGACCTGGGGTTCATCATGGAGCCGCCTTCGGGATTCGAACCCGAGACCTACGCATTACGAGTCGGCACATGATCTTGTCCGACCGTCGCAATCTTGCTCACTCTTCGTGATACATGCAGCTCAGGGGGCGCGCTCGTACGTGGCCTTTCTCAGCCTTTCTCGATCGTTCTTAATCCTCATGTTCCCACCACGTTCCCATCTGCCCCTGGGAACGACGGCCGGGCACCCGGCCGGGACGGAGCAGCAGCCCGATGAGTGGCCGGATCAGTCGACGAGCCGAGCAGTTTCGAAGCGGGCAGCTACACACCGTCATTGGGATGAGAAAGGCATCCCGCCCCCCTTCACCCGGGGCGGTGCCGTTAGCCGTTCCCTCAGGTCAGCTCCAGATGAGAGGAAGAGTAGATGGACTTCTCTTCCCCTCATCAATCACTGCTATCCGAGCACAGAAACGAACTTGTGCAAGGCGGCGGCTAGGGTTGTATCAAGGAGTTCCGTCACGTCCTGCCACCTTGCTTCGGCGGTGTCGCTGTAGGTCCACGTGACCGATTCAGTGGGCGTCGAAATCAGCACTGTCTCGGCCTCCTGCCGTGTGTCGTCACCAGCCTCGTCACCCATCAGTTCGGCGTAGACGGTCAGAGCCAGGACGCCCGTTTCTCCACGGCCAACCTTCTGTACGAAGACCAGGTACCGAAGTTCTTGCCCCAGGGCATGGATCCGCAACCGCTGCCACCAAACACCGTCATGTCTGTTGACGAAGAAGTCCACACTCCTCGCCGTCTGGACCACTTGGCGGCCCCAGTACCGAGACCGGGAGTCCGGCGGCGCTGCGCCTTGCACGGTGACGATGGAATGTGCAGAAATCTCACCAACGAGATTCTCGATCCTCTTCGACATGTCAGTGAGCCACAGGCCGACACGTCCGTGGACGTCATTTGCCAGTCGCGCCACCTGCTCGGCACGTTCTTGGGCACCTGTCTCGGCCTGGAGCGCACGGAACCGTGCGACTCCGGCTTCCAGAACGCTCAGCGCGCCCCCGGCGACAGCCTCTGAAGTGGCCGCGACCGGTCGCTCCAACTCGCTGCGGAGGGCAACGATCTCCAACTCGGCGAAGAACCGGATCAGTGGCCTCAAGTCGCCTTCGTTAGCACGATCGAGGCTGCGCAGGTAGCGGTCTCGTTCGCGGCGGTCCACTACCAGCGGAGCAAGGTCGCATCGCAATAGGTTGAGCAGGGTCAGGCATCGCGCCACCCGCCCGTTCCCGTCCTCAAAGGGGTGGATGCGAACGAACCGATGGTGAAGCCACGCTGCGCGCACTATAGGATGCGCGCCGCCGGTCTCTCGGTACAGCTCGATGAGTTGATCCATCTGGGCTGCGACATGTTCCGGGGGCGTGTACTCGAGCTTCGATCCGTCCGGGCGTGTGACGTGGTTCTTGTCGGTCTTCCACTGGCCGTGGTGCAGCGTGGCCTCGAACCGGCGGCCAAGCGGGTCGGTGGCGCTGTACGTCTTCTGTTCGCGTGTGAGTGCTTGGTGCAGCTCGCGAATGAACGAAACGGATACGTCTCGGCCATCCCGGGCGCTCTCCGCAAGGAACTGGAGAGCTTCGTATTGAGAGCGAATCAGCGCGAGAACGTCTTCCGACACGGTGCCGTCGTCAGCACGAGCGACAGCGTCGGCAGTGATGCCCTCTGCTACGAGGGCTTCGGTAACTCCCCAGTCGACTTCATAGAGGCGCTCGATGATGCCGGTCTCGATGGCGTGGCGTCGCAAAGAACGCCGCCGGGCTTCCTGGAAGGCAGGATCGTTTGCCTTGACGACCTCCTGCCAAGCTCTTTGCAGGGAGTCGACCGACTCCAACACCGGCAAGAGGTCGCCATTGACGTGAGGCAACGGCTCTACCTCAACCCATGGAAGGTCTGGCATCTTGTTCACGTCGGCAGCTTAGTCGGAGCAGTTTTGGTTGACATGTGAGATGAAGGGTCGGCCTTGACGAGGTAGCCCCCCAGGGTTCCTGGCTGGGGCCGTGGACCCAGCCCTTGTCCCATAGGGCGTAGCAGCAGGTCGTGTTGTTCCCTCACACCGGTGGTCAGACATGAGAGCCATCCAACTCCCCGCGCCGGATTAGATCGTCTGCCCGGGAGGATTGCGGGGCTTGGCACGCCACGGGTCGTTGGCTCCGGGGAGGCGGCAGTCGAGGACTTTGGCCGCGACAATGGCACCGTATTGGTCGCGTTGCTCCTGGGCGCGTGCGTCCTGTCCGTGCTGCAGGTCGCGGATAGTGTGATCGTCTGATGCGTGGTGTCGTTTCCTGCGCATTTCGCGGTTCCAGCGGTCGCAGTCGAAGTAGCCGATGAGGTAGATGCCTGCGGTACCGGGGGTGCGCAGGTAGTCGCGGACAAGCTGGTCGGCCAGGGCGGTGGACAGGTCTCGGTGCCAGCATCCTTTGCATTCGATGACTACGGTCAGCGTGCCGTCGCTGCTGCTGGTGGGCGGGGCCGTGGCTTGGACCTGGATATCGGTGCGTCTGCCGGGAAACCCGGAGCGGTCGACTTGGACTTCGCGGTTGATGACGACGCGGTTTCCGCCGATGTCCTGGCGCAGGAGGGCGGCGATCATGTCGCTGAAGTCTTCTTCCCAGCAGGGCCACCAATCGGTGTGATCCACTGTCCAGTTGCCCCGGTTCCACAGGTTGACCACGAGTCCGTTGGGCCCCTGAAGCACCGTCTGGAGACGGTCGAGGCTGGCCACCACGATGTCCTGGAGATGGCGTGCGTCGGTGATGGTGCGCAGATTGGTGTCTGCGGCGAGGCGTCGAAGTTGCTCCGGTACCAGAGGTTGCGCCCGAAGTTCGGCGACCTCGCGGGCCGTGGCCTTAACGTGCCGACGTAGGTCTGCAAGTTCGGGATACCGAGTCGCGAGACCGGTCAGCTCTCGGACCGCTTCTGGGCTGGTCTTGGAGGTCAGCAGGCCCAGCAGCCCTCGGTGCAGGTTGCTGCGAGCGTCGGTGTAAAAGCCATCCTCGAACTGGTAGTCCAGGAGCCGGGTGATGCCGATGTGATCGGTAACCTTGGCGTACAGGTCAGCGAGGGCAGCCTCGGGCAGTTGGCCGGTCCCGGGCGGCCAGGTTCCCTTGGGGTCGGCGACGATAAGGCGTTCCAGGAAAGCAGCCAGAACGCCGGAGGTATCCAGGGTTGCCTTGATGACGGGCCAGATCTCGGGCAGTTGTGGTTGTCCCACTAGCGCCGCGGCGGCGCGGGTCCATCGCGAGCTGCTCCGCGCGGCGTCTCGTTGAACGTCGGCGTCGGTCACCGCGGCGGACAGGATTTCTTGGGCTGGTTGGTCTCCCGCCAACGCGAGTGAGGTCAGGACGCCGGCCCACTGCACGTCGGTGCGGCCCGGATCGTTGGCCCAGTCGCGCAAGGTCTGAACGGCATCAGGAACGGCGGTGCGGGCGAACGCGGTTGCCAGACTGTTCAGTTCTGGCTCGCTGCAACCGTCTAGCGCCTGGTGCAGCAGGGTCGGCAGTTCGTGGCCGGCCAGTCGGGCGCACTGTGTGATGAGGCTGCGCCGTAGTGCGGTGTCGTCGGAGTCGTGGCAATCGTGGGCCGCCAGCGCCACGGCAGCCACAGCCGCTCGACGGGGCTGGTGGTCGAATGCCTCGGCCAGGTGCGAAGCATCAAGCAGGGCCAGCGCGGTCAGAGCAGTTGCTGCCCGGTTCCAGTCTGCTGTGGCTGGAGTGGCCGCTGCGCCATTGAGGGCTGCTGAGCGGCGGGCGACGGTGACAGCCGCGTCCAGCAGCAGACGGTGCAGTTCACTGCGTTCATGTGGGAAAGACGGTGCAGCAGCCACGACGCCCAACCTGTCCTGCGGCGGTTGGCTGCCAGCCGCAGTGCGGTACAGCTCGGTGGTGATGTGTTGCCACAGCGGCTCGGGGGGTCCCTCTCCGGTGCTGAGCTCGGAGAGAGCAAGCCGTAGGCGGGCTTCATCGAATGCCAGGCGGTGGCGCTGTTCTTCCTGTTCGCGCTGTTGCCGGGCTTCTTCTTCCGCGCGGGTATCCCACCGCGCGGTGGCAGCCTTCAGGTCCGGGTGGCGCTCGCGCAGTTCAAGAGCGGACGGCAGGTACGGATCCGCTGGATCGGGCCACGCTGTCACCAGCCACTCAGCGTGCCGGCGCGCGTCAGGACTCAGTGTGGGCCACTGCAGAGTCCAGTACACCGAGTCGTCGTTGGAGAACAAGGCAGGGCTGCCTGACCAGGATAGGAGCCGAGTGACCTGGTGGTCATCACCGCGTTCCAGGACACGCTGGCCCAGCTCTCGGCGGATGCCCGGCCGGGTCAGCAGCACCTCGCCCACCGGTTGCGCAAGCTGGTGCCGGTCGTCGAAATCGGCACGTCCCGCCAGGGTGAGCAGGGCATCGGCGACTTGGTCGAGCCGTCTGTTCCGTTGTGCAGAGTCGTTGTTGGCGTCGTCTTCGTCGAAGAGCGCGATCGCCTGGGCGAGGATGCGAACCGGCAGCCGCACAGACAACTGCGACTCGCCGGATTGAGTCAGGCCGGCCCGGGGGTGCCTCGAACCCAGAATCCGTGTCACCCACGCTACGGCTTCGTTGACGTCTTCCGGTCTCAGCAGGTTCGGAACCTTATGGATCAGGAGCCATGCGGAGCGGACGTGTGCGGGGTCATCGGCAGGCGGGACCAGGTCCAGGAATTCGGGCAGGCGCAGATGCTGCGGCCACAACCGCTCCAGTGCGGCCGCCGCTAGGTCCGCGTCGCCGCGCCAGGCTAGCGCCCTCAGCAAGGCCAGCCGCGCCGGGTCTTGTTCGAGAACCGGCAGTCGGCCCAGGTCCGCATCGTTGTGCTCGGCCAATGCCCTGAGGCGGGCCACATGGCCCACGTCCAGTTCGTCGCCGAGTGCTTGGACGGCTAGACGGCGCAGTTTCGGATCGGTCCCCTGCGTCTCGGCCACTGTCAGCAACTGGTCGTTGAGCTCAGGCAGTTGGCAGGCTCGCGCGATGCGGAGCACTGTGGAGAGCAGCGGAGGTGCAGCTGGGAGAGACAGGTGAGGACGCAGCTGAGAGGACAGCCCTGGGTGCTTCAGGCGGTGCAGCAGCCCTCGGTCCAGCTGGACCGTGTCATCGCTGGACACTAGAGCGAGGAGCCGGTCCACCACGGCCTCGCGCTGATGATCGCGGAGTGCCGTGAGGTCAGCCAGCAACAGCACTTCGGGGTCGTACCGCAGGACTTCGGCGAACAGCTCCGTATCGTCCACCACCCGCCACGCAGCCACCTCACGGTGCCGTGCCACAACATGACGGGACGTTCCGTCACCAATCCACAGCAACTGCCCCTGCGCAGCGTCGTGCATGTGGTGCCGTGCCAGGAACTGGGCAGCCAGGTACTGCTGGTAACTGTCATGGGCGAAGGCCCAGCGACGCAGCCCGACCTCGACCATCAGCCCGGAATCCACCAACGCCAGCAATTCCTTCATCCCGCAGTGGTAGGAATCCCCCGCCGCGCCTGGCTCGTCACCGCCGTCAAGATCAGCCAGTGCCACGTCAGCCTCAATGGCACTCGGGGTGTCATGGACCGCCGCATAGTGGCCGAACTGCATGGCGGCGGCCACTCGGCTCGCGAGTGCTGTCAGGTGATCGGGGGCCAGCGGACTTCCGTCGCGGTGGCCGTGGGAGCTCAACTGCCGACAGGCAAGCCGGTAGGCGTCAGCCACCGTCGAAGGCAGGCCCCATCCTTCCCGCTCGGCTTCCAGCAAGGGTTTCAAGGTGATCGGAGACCAGGCCAGAGCCACCGCACCCTTCTCCTCCAGCCGCCGAGTGACTCTACGGCCGTCGAGACCTTCCCAGGCGGCAGCCGTCTCCACGTCGGACCGGGTCAGCGGCGTCACACCAACTACCGAGACCTCCTCAGGCGCCCACAGCGACTGGAGATGCCGTTCCAGACCGCGGGGCCACCGGCCCGAACGGCAGGCGATACGCAGCCGTAGTCGACTTCTCCGCTCACGGCCGAGCTCTTCCAGACAGCCGACCAGAATGTCATCCAGAACCCCGAGTCGGCCCAGCCCCTCGTCAAGGCTGTCCAACAGGACGTACCCCGGATCACGCCCAGAAGCCCGCTCCAGGACTGCGCCCAAATCCCTCCGCGCGTTGACCGCCTCGTAGAACCGTCCCCGCGCACTCAGGTCGACCAGCTCCACGACGTGCCCCTCGGACTGCAGCGCCGCGGCTTCCTCAATGATCAAGTCACTCTTGCCGCACCCACGCTCGCCCAATACCACAAGCAGCTTGTCCTCGCGTCGACCGGCAAGCGGGACCTCTACTCGCGCCCACGGCAGGTCTACCAGCCAGCCAAAGCGGTCAACTTGGGGCGCCGAGCCAACCGCATGCACACGGCGGATCCAGGGGTACCGACCCCCGTCCTCCCCAACCTCGCCCATGCCGCTCGCCCCGTTCATGTCCGCAGACATTACGCGCGGCATGACCCCATGGGGACCAGAAGCACCGGACCGTTCTCCACACCTGGAGACAGCGCACGCTACCCGTCTCCTCGCTCGCGTTCGCAGCCCATACGAGCGCAAGGCGACTCACCCCACGCGCACGGCCCTGCTCTCGCGCCATGCCGGATACCCAACAGGAAAACCGACTGGCACATAGGGGACTTTTAGGTAATCCTTCGTTCCCAGAATGTTCCCATCCGGACACAGAAAAGGCCCCCCATGATCTCCACGGAGGGCCCACATGCCTCTGACCTGCACTTTCTTGAGCCGCCTTCGGGATTCGAACCCGAGACCTACGCATTACGAGTGCGTTGCTCTGGCCATCTGAGCTAAGGCGGCGCGCCGTCCACACCATGGTGCGATCAGCAACGTCGGTAAGTCTACACAGTTTCCGGGGGTGCTCCGCACCAGCCCTCGGGGCACCCCGGGCGGCTCTGCCGGCGGGGCTACGAGCAGCGTTTTCCGTCGGTCGGCGGGGTTCCGCGGAGCAGGTACGTGTCGATCGCCGAGTCGATGCACGCGCTGCCGCGGCCGTACGCGGTGTGGCCGTCGCCCTCGTAGGTGAGGAGGCGGGCGGAGGTGAGCTGGGCGGCCAGGGAGCGGGCCCAGCGGTAGGGGGTGGCCGGGTCGCGGGTGGTGCCGACCACGACGATCGGGGCGGCGCCGCGGGCCTCGATGCGGTGGGGTTCGCCCGTCGCGCCGACCGGCCAGTACGCGCAGTTGAGGGACGCCCAGGCGAGGCCCTCGCCGAAGACCGGCGACGCCTTCTCGAAGGTCGGGACGGCCTTCTCGACCTCCTCGGGGGTGTCGTAGGCGGGTGGCAGGTCGAGGCAGTTCACGGCCGCGTTGGCCGACATCAGGTTGCTGTAGCGGCCGTCGGCGTCGCGCTCGTAGTAACTGTCGGACAGGACGAGCAGCCCGGCGCCGTCGTTCTCCTTCATCGCGGAGTTCAGCGCCTCGCGCAACTGCGCCCACGCCCCCTCGTCGTACATCGCCGCGATCACGCCCGTCGTGGCGAGCGCCTCGCCGAGCCTGCGGCCGTCCGCGTCGCCGGCCGGGATGGGGTGCGCGTCCAGCTTGCGGAAGAAGGCCTTCAGGTTCTGGCCGACCTGGGCCGTCGACGTGCCCTTCCTGCCGAGCGGGCAGTCCGACTGCTGCACGCAGTCCTTCGCGAACGACTGGAACGCCGTCTCGAAGCCCGCCGTCTGGTCGAGGTTCAGTCGGCGCGCGGGCAGCGAGGGGTCCATCGCGCCGTCCAGCACCAGCCGGCCCGAACGCCCGGGGAACAGCCCCGCGTACGTCGCCCCGAGGAACGTCCCGTACGACGCCCCCACGTAGTTCAGCTTCGCGTCACCCAGCGCCGCCCGCACGATGTCCATGTCCCGGGCCGTCTCGACCGTCGACACATGACGCAGCAGCTGGGGCGAGTGCGCGCCGCAGCCCTCCGCGAACTTCTTGTAGGCGTCGACGAGTTCGCTTCTCTCGCGCGCGTCGTCGGGGGTGGTGTCCGTCTGGGTGTACGTGTCCATGTCCCGCCCGTCGAGACATTCGACCGGCTCGCTGCGGGCCACCCCGCGCGGGTCCACCGCGACCATGTCGTACCGGGCCCGGACCGCGGCGGGGTAGCCGATCCCGGCGTACGCCTGGAGGTAGCCGATCGCCGAACCGCCCGGTCCGCCCGGGTTCACGAACAGCGATCCGAGCCGCTCGCCCGGCCCGGTGGCCTTCTTCCGAGCGACGGCCAGCCGGACCTCCTCGCCCGCCGGCTTGTCGTAGTCGAGCGGCGCCTTCAGGGTGGCGCACTCGAATCCGGGGACCCCGCAGCTGCGCCAGCGCGCCTTCTGCTCGTAGTACGGCGTGAGCGCGGCCGGTGTCGACCGGGGCAGCGCGGCCAGCGCCACGTGGGCGGCCGAGGTGGCGGAGCTCGTGGAGGCGCCGGCGGAGCAGGCGGAGACGAGCAGTGCGGCGACGGCAAGGCCGACATGGCGGGGGTTTCGCCTGAGGTGCATCGAGCGAGCGTAACTCTCCGCGTTGGATCACATGCCCTCCGTGGTCGATCCGGCCCGTACGAGTGACATCGTCAACCTGTGATCACCCGCCGCCCGCGGCCCGCCCACAGCCCGTTCCCAGCCTTGCCCTCAGCCCGTTCCGAGCCCGCCCTCAGCCCGTTCCAGCCCTACCGCAGCCTGCCCACAGCCCGTTCCCAACCCTCCCGCCCTCAGCCCGCTCTGAGCGCCATCGTCATCGCCTCCACCGCGAGCAGCGGAGCCACATTGCGGTCGAGGGCCTCACGGCAGGCGGCGATCGCCTCGATCCGGCGGAGCGTGGTCTCCGGAGAGCTGCCGCGGGCCAGCCGCTCCAGGGCGTCCTCCGCGTCCGCGTTGGCGATCGCGATCCGTGAGCCGAGCTGGAGGGCGAGCACATCGCGGTAGAAGGCGGTGAGGTCGGTGAGCGCGAGGTCGAGGCTGTCGCGCTGGGTCCGGGTGCGCCGGCGCTTCTGCTTGTCCTCCAGGTCCTTCATCACCCCCGCCGTGCCACGCGGCATCCGGCCGCCCTGCACCGCGCCCATCGCCGCCTTCAGCTCCTCGGTCTCCTTGCCGTCCATCTCCTCGGCGAGCTGCTTCGCGTCGTCGGCCGCCGCGTCGACGAGTTCCTGCGCGGCCTTGAGGCAGCCGCCGACGTCCTCGACCCGCAACGGCAGTTTCAGCACAGCGGCGCGGCGCTCGCGCGCGGCCGGGTCGGTGGCGAGCCGACGGGCCCGGTCGACATGGCCCTGCGTGGCACGGGCGGCGGCCATCGCGGCGGCGGGCTCGACGCCCTCCCGGCGTACGAGCATGTCGGCCACGGCGTCCACGGAGGGGGTGGACAGGTTCAGGTGGCGGCAGCGGGAGCGGATCGTCGGCAGGACGTCCTCGATGGACGGCGCGCACAGCAGCCACACGGTCCGGGGAGCGGGCTCCTCTACGGCCTTCAGCACCGCGTTGGCCGATTTCTCGTTCAGCCGCTCGGCGTCCTCGACGAGGATGACCTGCCAACGGCCGTTCGCCGGTGAGGTGAACGACTTCCTGACCGTGTCCCGCATGTCGTCCGCGAGGATCTGGGTGCCGACGGCGGCCACGGAGGTGATGTCGGCGTGGGTGCCGATGAGGGCCGTATGACACCCGTCGCAGAACCCGCAGCCGGGGACTCCACCGAGGGCCCGGTCGGGACTCACGCACTGGAGCGCTGCGGCGAAGGCCCTCGCCGCCTGGTTCCGCCCCGCGCCGGGCGGGCCCGTGAACAGCCAGGCATGAGTCATCTTCGACGCCTCGGGCGGCGGGGTGTTGCCGGCGGCGGCGGTGACCAGGGCGTCGGCGTCCCGAGCGGCAGCGCCCAGCTGCTCGCTCACCCTCTCCTGGCCGACCAGGTCGTCCCATACGGTCATGGGTCACGCCGCCCTTTCGTCATGCTTCGTGCGTTGAGTCCATTGTGCGGGCGAGCACTGACAACGGGCCGACGGTCGGCTGTCGGCTGCGGGCCGACCCTCAGGGCAAGTGGGCCCAGCCGCGCCCCTAAGAGCAAGCGGGCACAGCGCACCCGCACCCGCACCCGCACCCGCCAGCCACTCCCCCTACCGCCCCCGGCGTCGGCCCCGCCCGTCCCCGTACTCGTCGTCATGCGGACCCAGCAACTCGTCCGCCAACGAAGGCAGATCGTCCAGCGGAGTCTCCTCCGCCCAGTCCGACCGGGGCCTGCGCCGAGGCCTCCCCTCCGCGTCGACCTGAGGCATCTCCCGGGTCCGCTCCTCCTCCCGGAAGTACCCCGGAGGCACCCGATCCGCGGGCCCGTCACCCGACACCGGCGGCAGCACAGCCGTCTCGTCGGCAGCACCCGGCGGCTCCGGCCGCACCGGCGGCAGCACAGCCGTCTCATCAGCGGAACCCGGCGGAACCGGAGGCACCGGCGGCTGCGGCAGCTCCGCCGTCACCTCCGACGCGGAAGCACCACCGGAAGAGTCCCCACCGGCAGAGCCCCCACCGGAGGAGTCCTCACCAGAGGAGTCGGCAGGAGACCCCTCGTCGGCCTTCTCCATAGACACCCGCGGCAGCACGGCCGTCTCGTCCACCGGCCCACCCGACGCGTTCGTCGGCGTCACCACCGGCGTCGGCACGGTCGCCGCGTCCAGCCCTGCCGAAGGAGTCGCGGCCTGCTTCGGCCCCGCCTCCGCCGCGCCGGCCGCGCACTCGGCGAGCCGGCGCGCCTCCTCGGCCCGCAGCAACGCCTCCTCGGCCTTCCGCTGCTTCTCGAGGCGCCGCTCCTCGGCCTCGGCACGCAGCCGTGCCTCCTCCTCGGCCTGCCTGCGGGCGGCGTCCTCCTGGGCCTTGCGGCGGGCCGCTTCCTCGGCGCGCGCCTTCTCCTCGGCGAGGAGCCGCACCCGCTCCTCCTCGGCCCGCTTGCGCGCTTCCTCGGCCCGCACCCGGGCCTCCTCCGCCTGCCGCTCGGCCTCGCGCCGCTGAGCCTCCTCCAGCTCGCGCCGCTTGCGCTCCTCCTCCTCGGCCTTCAGCCGGGCGAGCTGCTCCTGGCGCTCCCGCTCCAGGCGCTCCTCCTCGGCCTTGCGCGCGGCCTCTTCCTCGGCCTTGCGCCGGGCTTCCTCTTCGGCCTTGCGGCGGGCCTCCTCCTGCTCCCGGATCTCCTGCTCGGAGAGCGGCAGCATCTGGTCGAGCCGATGGCGTACGACGGTGGTGACCGCCTCGGGCTCCTGCCCCGCGTCCACGACCAGGTACCGCCCGGGGTCGGCCGCGGCCAGCGTCAGGAACCCGGACCGCACGCGCGCGTGGAACTCCGCGGGCTCCGACTCCAGCCGGTCCGGCGCCTCGGTGAACCGCTCGCGGGCGATCTCGGGCGAGACGTCCAGCAGGACGGTCAGATGCGGCACGAGTCCGTCCGTCGCCCAGCGGTTGATGCGGGCGATCTCCGTCGGGGACAGGTCCCGCCCGGCCCCCTGGTAGGCGACCGAGGAGTCGATGTACCGGTCGGAGACGACGACCGCGCCGCGCTCCAGGGCGGGCCGGACCACGGTGTCCACGTGCTCCGCGCGGTCCGCCGCGTACAGCAGCGCCTCGGCCCGGTGCGAGAGCCCGGCGCTCGACACGTCCAGCAGGATCGACCTGAGCCGCTTGCCCACCGGAGTCGCCCCCGGCTCGCGGGTCACGACGACCTCGTGTCCCTTGGCCCTTATCCACTCGGCGAGCGCCTCGGCCTGGGTGGACTTCCCGGCGCCGTCGCCGCCTTCGAGGGCGATGAAGAAGCCGGAGTCGGCTGGCACCGTCACCGGGTCGTCGCCGCCGAGCAGCGCGTCCCGCAGGTCGTGCCTGAGCGGTACGCCGGAGCGGTCGTCGACCTTGGCGAGGACCAGCGCGGCCACCGGCAGCAGCAGCGCGCCGACCAGCATCAGGGTGAACGCGGCGCCGCCGTGCGCGAACACGAACTTGCCGTTCTCCAGGCGGTGCGGTCCGATCAGAGCCGCCACCAGGGGCGCGACCAGCGCGCCGAGCGCCACGCTCACGCGTACGACCGCGTGGAGGTGCTCGGTGGTCCGCGCCCGGCGGTATTCCTCGGTCTCCTGGTCGAGCAGGGTGTGCCCGGTGTTGGCGGCCACGCCCGCGCCGGCACCGGCCAGCGCGACGATCAGCAGCACGGTGGTGACGTCCGGGACCAGTCCGGCGGCGAGCAGCGCGATGCCGGTGAAGGCGATCGCCAGCGCGAGCAGCCGGCGCCGCGACAGGGTCGGCAGCACGGAGGGCGCCGTGCGGACACCGATGACGACCCCGCCGGTCAGTCCGAGCACCAGCAGGCCGTACGTCACCGGACCGCCGCCCAGGTCCTTGGCGTGCAGCACGGCGACGGCGACGGCGGCCGCGACGGACCCGGCGACGGCCGCGCAGGCGGGCACCAGCAGCGGGATCGCGCCGGTGCGGCCCTTGTCGACGCCGGTGCCCGTCTTGGGCCGGCGCAGCCCCTCCAGCGGCGAACGCGCGCGCGGGGTGCGGGTGTCGGGCAGTTCCAGGAAGGTCAGCACGGACAGGGACGCGGCGAACAGGCCGGCCGCGACATAGGAGCCGAGGGCCGCCTGGTGCTGGCCGAACCAGTCGATGCCGGCGCCCAGCAGGTTGTTGAGCAGACCGGCGGCGACGAGCGTGGCGGCGGCCAGCGGGATCGCCACGAAGGTGGTCCGCAGCGACAGGCGGCGCAGCGCGTCCAGGTGGTCCGGCAGCGGTCGTACCGTCGCGCCCTCCGGGGGCGGAGCCGGCAGCAGGGCCGGGGCCGCGCTCTCGCGGCACACCGTCCAGAAGCGCTCGGCGACTCCGGTGACGAAGGCGGTCACCAGGAGCACGGCCAGTGCGTTCTCCGGCGTCCAGTCGATCCACAGCGGGGCGACGATGAGCAGGGCGACCCGCAGTCCGTCGGCGCCGACCATGGTCCAGCGGCGGTCGAGCGGCCCCTCCTGCGAAGTGAGCGAAGTCAACGGGCCGAGCAGCACCGCCCCGAACAGCAGCGTCGCCAGGACGCGGGTGCCGAAGACGGTCGCCACTGCGAACGCCACGCCCCGGTAGCCGCCGCCGAACGAGCCCTCGGCGATCGCCGCCTGAAGGGCCAGCAGGACCAGCACCAGAAGGGCGAGGGTGTCACCCACCCCGCCGACTAGCTGGGCGCTCCACAGGCGTTTGAGCTGGGGCCTGCGCAGCAGGGCTTGGACGGCGCGCTCGCGGGAGTCCGCGACCAGGGCGTCGTCGGGGGCCGGGTGAAGGGCCGTTGGCTGCTCGGCACGGGTCATGCTTTCAGCCTATCGGCAGCCACCGACAGCCCGGGGTGCCCGTCCTGACGTGCGCACGTCCCGACACCAAAGTGATGCCGGGACGTTCGCTTTGCGAAGCCTCGGGGGAGGAACGCGGCCCTGAACGGAACCGGGCTCAGTCCTCGGACGCCTTCGAGGCCGCCGCCTTCTTCGCGGTGGCGGTGGTCTTCGCCGTCGTCTTCTTCGCGGCCGTCGTGGTCTTCTTGGCGGCCGTGGTCGTCTTCTTCGCCGCGGTCTTCTTGGCGGCCGTCTTCTTGGCCGGGGCCGCCTTCTTCGCGGGCGCCTTCTTCGCCGTCTTCTTGGCGGGGCCCTTGGCCCGCTTCTCGGCGAGCAGTTCGAAGCCGCGCTCCGGGGTGATCTCCTCGACGCTGTCGCCGGAGCGCAGGGTCGCGTTGGTCTCCCCGTCGGTGACGTACGGCCCGAAGCGGCCGTCCTTCACCACGACCGGCTTCCCGCTGACCGGGTCCTCGCCCAGCTCCTTCAGCGGCGGCTTGGCGGCGGCGCGCCCGCGCTGCTTGGGCTGGGCGTAGATCGCCAGCGCCTCTTCGAGGGTGATGGTGAAGAGCTGGTCCTCGGTCTGGAGCGAGCGCGAGTCCGTGCCCTTCTTCAGGTACGGGCCGTAGCGGCCGTTCTGCGCGGTGATCTCCTGGCCCTCGGCGTCCGCGCCGACGACGCGCGGCAGCGACATCAGCTTGAGGGCGTCCGCGAGCGTCACCGTGTCCAGGGACATCGACTTGAACAGCGAGGCCGTACGCGGCTTCACGGCGTTCTTGCCGGTCTTCGGGGTGCCCTCGGGGAGCACCTCGGTGACGTACGGGCCGTAGCGGCCGTCGCGGGCGATGATCTGGTGGCCCGACTCGGGGTCGGCGCCGAGCTCGAAGTCGCCGCTCGGCTTGGCGAGCAGCTCCTCGGCGAGCTCGATCGACAGCTCGTCCGGCGCCAGGTCCTCGGGGACGTCGGCCCGCTGGTGGTTCTCGGAGTCCTTCTCGCCGCGCTCGATGTACGGGCCGTAGCGACCGACCCTGAGCACGATGTCGTTGCCCACCGGGAACGACGACACCTCGCGGGCGTCGATCGCGCCCAGGTCGGTGACCAGTTCCTTGAGGCCGCCGAGGTGGTCCCCGTCGCCGTTGCCGGCGTCGGCCGCGGCGCCCTCGACCGTGCCCTCGCCGAAGTAGAAGCGCCTCAGCCACGGCACGGACTGCGCCTGGCCGGCCGCGATGCGGTCGAGGTCGTCCTCCATGCGGGCGGTGAAGTCGTAGTCGACGAGCCGCCCGAAGTGCTTCTCCAGGAGGTTGACCACGGCGAAGGACAGGAAGGAGGGGACGAGTGCCGTGCCCTTCTTGAAGACGTAGCCGCGGTCGAGGATGGTGCCGATGATCGAGGCGTACGTCGACGGGCGGCCGATCTCGCGCTCTTCGAGCTCCTTGACCAGGCTGGCCTCGGTGTAGCGGGCCGGGGGCTTGGTGGCGTGCCCGTCGACCGTGATCTCCTCGGCGCTCAGGGCGTCGCCCTCGGCGACCTGGGGCAGCCGGCGCTCGCGGTCGTCCAGCTCGGCGTTGGGGTCGTCCGCGCCTTCGACGTAGGCCTTCAGGAAGCCGTGGAAGGTGATCGTCTTGCCGGAGGCGCTGAACTCGACGTCCCGGCCGTCGGCGGCGGTGCCACCGATCTTGACCGTGACGGAGTTGCCGGTCGCGTCCTTCATCTGGGAGGCGACCGTGCGCTTCCAGATCAGCTCGTAGAGCCGGAACTGGTCGCCGGTCAGGCCGGTCTCGGCGGGTGTGCGGAAACGATCACCCGAGGGGCGGATCGCCTCGTGCGCCTCCTGGGCGTTCTTGACCTTCCCGGCGTACGTCCGCGGGCTCGACGGCAGGTAGTCGGCGCCGTAGAGCTGGGTGACCTGGGCGCGGGCGGCGGTGATCGCCGTGTCCGACAGGGTCGTGGAGTCCGTACGCATATAGGTGATGAAGCCGTTCTCGTACAGCTTCTGGGCCACCTGCATGGTCGCCTTCGCGCCGAAGCCGAGCTTGCGCGAGGCCTCCTGCTGGAGGGTCGTCGTACGGAACGGGGCGTACGGCGAGCGGCGGTACGGCTTCGACTCGACCGAGCGGACGGCGAACCGCGTCTGCTCCAGGGCGGCGGCGAGCGCGCGGGCGTTCGCCTCGTCGAGGTGCAGGGTGTTCGCGCTCTTGAGCTGTCCCAGGGAGTCGAAGTCGCGGCCCTGCGCGACCCGCCTGCCGTCGACGCTCTGAAGACGGGCGACCAGCGACGACGGGTCCGACGGGTCTCCCGCGCGGCCGGTCGAGAAGGTGCCCGTCAGGTCCCAGTACTCGGCGGAGCGGAAGGCGATGCGCTCGCGCTCCCGCTCGACGACGAGCCGGGTGGCGACCGACTGGACACGGCCCGCCGACAGCCGCGGCATGACCTTCTTCCACAGGACCGGCGAGACCTCGTAGCCGTAGAGGCGGTCGAGGATACGGCGGGTCTCCTGGGCGTCGACCAGCTTCTGGTTCAGCTCGCGCGGGTTGGCGACGGCGGCCTGGATCGCGGCCTTGGTGATCTCGTGGAAGACCATCCGCTTGACCGGGACCTTGGGCTTCAGGACCTCCTGGAGGTGCCACGCGATGGCCTCGCCCTCGCGGTCCTCATCGGTGGCCAGGAAGAGTTCGTCGGAGTCCTTCAGCAGGTCCTTGAGCTTCTTGACCTGGGCCCGCTTGTCGGCGTTGACGACATAGATGGGCGCGAAGTCGTGCTCGACGTCCACGCCGAGCCGGCGGACCTCGCCGGTGTACTTCTCCGGCACCTCCGCGGCACCGTTGGGGAGGTCGCGGATGTGCCCGACGCTCGCCTCGACGACGTATCCGGGGCCGAGATAGCCCTTGATCGTCTTCGCCTTGGCAGGCGACTCGACGATGACGAGTCGGCGGCCGCCCTGTGCGGTCTCGCTGGTCGGGGACAACTTCGCTCTTCTCTCCGGTCGACGCTGGGCGCTCCCCAGGCCTTGGTCCCGGGGTCGGGTCATGCTGACGCTGCGGAGTGTGACGGTACATCCCGCCCCCGTGTCAAACGGGAAAAGCCCGCAACGGCCACTCGAACGGTAACCCGACTACCGCCATTCCTGCCGCCCGGAGTGCCCACCTGCCTTTTCGAGCCTATCCGGAGGGTGATCTCCCCATTACTGGTCAGCCCGCTCGCGAAGCGGCTCCCGAAGGCGTCCTACAGGCTGGTGAAGCACCACGCGCCGAGCGCCAGGGAGATCAGCGCGGCGACGGTCGCGATGCCCGCGGATGCGACAGGGCTCACACCGTGGGCGACGGGCAGGCGGTGCCGCACCCGGGCCGCGGTCCAGACCAGCAGCCCTCCCCCGAACAGGGCGAACACCACTCCCGCGAAGATCACCGGTCCGCTCTCCATGACTCCCCGTGCCCCTTTTCTCCCGCCCGGACGTGCCCCTCCGGTGGAGACTGGCACGCGCGGACGGCGCCCGGGCGAACCCCGGGTGAACGCGGAGCCGACACGGCTGCGGACCCCCTCGACCGCCGCGCGACCGTCCCTCGGAGAGGTGTCACACCGACCCGGGCGGAGGCACCTTCCCGGTCGATTTCTTGTTGTCGGTCAGGCTCACCGTGCACACGATCTTGGTAAATCCTTTGTCCCAGTCGTCCTCGTCGGCCACCCAGCCGTACACGAGACGCTCCCGGCCGGAAGCCCAGGCCGACTCGAATTTGTTGCCGCACAACTTGGTCGCGTTGTCGCTGCCGTTCTTGTGGCTCATTTCGGCCGGGGCCTGAACGGTTCCGATCACTTGGTCGGTGTGGGGTTTCGAGCAGTCGGTGAGCGGTGCCTTGTAGCCGTCGCTGAGTTCCTGGTAGAGCCAGCAGTCGCCGACGCTCATCTGACCGACCCACAGATCCGTGCCCGCGTCCCGGAAGCGGCCCACCTCACCGCCTATCGCGGCATGGCGGCCGAGTACGAGACACGCCGTACCGCCACCGGCCGCGTCGAAGCCCTCCCGCGTCGGTACGACGGCGTACCCGGCCGCGTCCGGCAGCGCGGCCACGACCGCCCGGCTCTGGTCCGCACAGCGTTTCGCGCCCCGCGCCTTGGCATCCGCGAAGTCGGCGGCCGTGTCGACCGCCACGACCTGGCCGTCGGGCCAGTCGTCCGCGCAGTCCACGACACCCAGGTTCGGCGCCGACCTGAACGCCGTCCCGGACCACACCGCCTGCACGCAGTCGCCGGCCTCCAACGGCTCGTCGAGCCCGACCACCTCGCCGTACGGCAGCGCGGCCCCGGTCGCCGACGCGGTCCCCCGCGACCCGCTCGGGCCCGGCGCGGCCGAGGACTTGGCCGCGAGGGGCTTGTCACCGCCGTCGTCCCCGGTCAGCGACACGGCCGCCCACACCCCACCGGCGACCACGAGCACGATCCCGACGACCAGCGCGACGAGCGCGAGGCGTTTCCTGGAGGCGGGGCGCGGTGGGGGCGGGGGGAGGTAGGCCGGACCGCCGGGCCCGTACGAGCCGCCGGAGCCGTACACCCCGCCGAACGCCGTGGGCGCCCCGGCGACGGTGGCCATACCGGGACTCCCGGACCCACCAGGGGTGTTGGGTCCACCCGGCCCACCCTGTCTACTCGGGTACGGCGAACTCGCTCCCCGCGCATACGGATTGCCCGGCTCCGGTGTCTGCCCGACAGGCGGCGGCCAAGCACCGTACGGCGGTGAAGGCGGCGCGGAACCCGGCGTGGCCGCACTCTCCGCGCCGGACGCCCCGGCCGGAGTGTGCGGAGTCGGCGGCCCTGGAGGCCCGGGAGGCCCCCAGCCAGGCGTGCTCGGTGTCCCGGGAGTCGCAGGAGCCCCAGGACCGGACCCCCACTCCCCGCCCGGCAGCCCGAAACCCCCCGCCGAGACCCCGTACCCCGCCCCCGCGGGCCCCGCGTCCCAAGCCCCCGGCACCCCCTGCACAACCCGCTCCAGCCCCCGCTTCACCGCCTCCGGCGAGAACCTCCGCACAGGGTCCTTGACCAGCAACCCCAGCAGCACCGGCGTCAGTTCGCCGGACCGCACCGGCGGGGTGGCCTCCTCGCCGAGCAGGGCCGTCAGTGTGGCGTACTCGCCGTGCCGGTCGAAGGGGCCGCGGCCCTCGACGGCGGCGTAGAGCGTGGCGCCCAGGGAGAACAGGTCGGCGGCCGGGGTCGGCGGTTCGCCCCGCGCCCGCTCCGGGGCGAGGTAGCCCGGGGTGCCGAGGATGCCGGCGGTCGCGGTGAGCCGGGGTTCGGGCGACTCGGGTCGCAGGGCGATGCCGTAGTCGGTGAGCAGCACGCGCGCGTAGGGGTCGCCCGAGGAGTCCGGGGCCAGAAGGATGTTGGCCGGTTTCACATCCCTGTGGAGGATGCCGATCCGGTGTCCGGCGGTGAGCGCGTCGAGGACGGCGAGGCCGATCCGGGCCGTCTGCTCGGGCGACAGCGGCCCCGAGCGCCGTACGACGGCCTGGAGGTCCACCGCGTCCGGCACGTACTCCATGACGATCCACGGCAGCCCCTCGTGCACCACCACGTCGTGCACCGTGGCCACGTGCAGATGCCCGCGCAGCCGGGCCGCGTGCCGGGCCTCGCTGCGGGCGCGCGCGATGCGCTGGGCGGGCTCGCCCGCGTCCGTCGGCACGTCCGGAAGCGCGATCTCCTTCATCGCGACCTCGCAGGCCAGCTCGTCGTCGTACGCCAGCCAGACGCGGCCCATGCCGCCCGCGCCGAGCGACCGCAGCAGCCGGTAGCGGCCGCCCACGACCCTGCCCTCACCGTGATCCGGCGTCTCCCCCGCCATCACGCCTCCCCCGAGAACGCGTCGGTTCCGTCCCTCGAAGGTAGCTTCGCACCCGCCACTGACAGGAGCCCTTTTCATGAGCAATCCCGTCAGAGCGGACACAGGAGCCTCAGGAGTGCGCGCCCGCCTCAGCAGCGACGGTGCAGCGAGGGCCGGCGGAGCCCGTCACACCGGTTCGAGGAACCCCTGCTCCACCAGCAACCGGATCTGCGCGGGCGTACGGTCGCGCAGTCCGACCGGGTCCTCGCCCATCAGCTGGGCGATCGCGTCCAGGATGCGCCCGGCGCTCAGCGAGCCGTCGCACACGCCGGCGAAGCCCGCGCCGACCGTGTCCACCTTGGTGGCCCGGCGCATCCCGCGGTGCTGGCGCAGCACCACGTGCTCCGGGTCCTCGGCGCCGGGCAGCCCGACCTGCTCCTGGACGACCTCGGGCACGAGCCTGAAGTGGGCCTCCAGCAGGGCCGCGTCGTCGTTGACCCGCAGGTAGTCGAGGCGCTCGAAGTGCGCGCGGACGGTGTCCCCGAGCGGCTGCTCGACCGGGTGCGGCCACTCCTCGACGGTGATCGAGGGCACGGCGGAGCCCGTCCTGCGCAGGGTGATCCAGCCGAAGCCGACCGCCTTCACCTTGCGCGCCTCGAACTCGTCCAGCCAGGCGTCGTAGCGCGCCTGGTACTCGGCCGGGTCGCCCCGGTGGTCACCGGCGTCCCTGAGCCACAGCTCGGCGTACTGCGTGACGTCCTGGACCTCGCGCTGCACGATCCACGCGTCGCAGCCGCGCGGCACCCACGACCTGAGCCTGTCCTGCCAGTCCTCCCCCGCCACGTGCTGCCAGTTGGCGAGGAACTGCGCGAACCCGCCCTCGTTCAGCAGCTCCCCCGCCCCCTGAACGACCGAGCGGCACAGATCGTCCCCGCCCATCCCGCCGTCCCGGTACGTCAGCCGCGCACCCGGCGAGATCACGAAGGGCGGGTTCGACACGATCAG
Organism: Streptomyces sp. SID13726; assembly: GCF_010548375.1. Classification (GTDB taxonomy): domain Bacteria; phylum Actinomycetota; class Actinomycetes; order Streptomycetales; family Streptomycetaceae; genus Streptomyces. The sequence goes on along the minus strand of NZ_JAAGLY010000005.1, from coordinate 472,549 downwards.
GTCGTACGTCTCGCCCTGCTTGACGGGCTCGAACAGCGAGCCCTCCCGCAGGTCGGCCGCCGGGGCGCCGGACAGCGCCAGCGTGAGCGCGGTGATGTGCAGCGCGCGGGGGTTGAGATCGGTCGCGCACACGCGTGTGGCGTGCTGCGCGGCGTGCAGGGCCTGGATGCCGGACCCGGTCCCGAGGTCGAGGGCGGACGAGACGGCCGTACGCACCGTGATGGCCGCCAGGGTCGTGGAGGCACCGCCGACCCCGAGGACGACCCCCTCGTCGCGGCTGCCGATGCCACCGGCGCCGCCGACGGCACAGCCCAGGTCGGACACGATGAACCAGTCCTCGCCGTCGGGCCCGCCGTACGGCCGTACGTCCACCGTCGCGGCCACCTCGTCGGCCCCGGCGCGCACCAGCCAGCCGCTCTCCAGGCACGCGTCGAGGGGCAGTACGTCCGCCACGCGCGCGTGGGGCACCGGTCGCTGGAGCAGGAACAGCCGTACGAGCACTTCCAGCGGGGTGTCCCCGCGGGTCGCCCGGAGCGCGGGCACGGTCTCGCTGCGGGCGAGCGCCGCGTACGCGGGCGCGCCGAGCAGTTCGAGCAGTCCGTCGGCGGTGAAGGACGCGCCGAGCAGGGCGTCCCGCAGCGCGGCGGTGACGTCGGGACGGCCGGAGCCGGGGGCGGTGGGCGGCGTGGGCAGGCTGGAGGTACTCACGCCCCCATTGTGGCCCGCGCCCGCCCCCGCGGAACGCCGTGCGTACGACTCCCGGTCAGCTGTTGGTCGCCGGGGCCGACGCCGAGGTGGACGCCTGCTTGCAGCCCGTCTGCTCGGCCAGCGCCTGCTTGGTGTCGCCCGACTCCAGCTCCTTCAGCGCGGCGAGCGCGCCCTGGCGCTGGGTCTCCACCTTCTTCATCTGGGCCGAGACGTCCTTCAGACCGGACGCGAACTTCGCCTGGTCCTTGGTGTTGAGCCCGTCGACCTGCGTCTTCATGTCGGCGTAGGCGCCGGACAGGGCCGTGAGCTGGGTGACGGCGGCCTGGAGCTTCTTCGCGCCGTCGTCGACACCGGGAGGCGCGCCGGCCTGGCTGATGACCGTGGCGCGCGCCTTGTAGCCGTCGGACAGGTCCTGGAAGGCCTGGGAGTCGGCCTTCTGGAGCTCCGTCGGCGTGCTGGTGGTGTCCTCGGCCGCCTTGGTGATCGCGTCGTAGGCCGCCGTGATCTTCTTGTTCTGAGCCGGCACCTGATCGCAGACCTTCTTGGCCCAGGCGTCGAGCTCCTTGTTGTCCTCGCTGCCACTGCATCCCGTCAGTGCCAGTACCAGTACCGCACCGCCGGACAGCGCGGCCGCGAGCTTCTTGTTCACCGGATCGGTCCCTTCCATGGCTCTCGGCCCACGGACCCTACACGGCACAGGCATCGCAGCCTCACAGCAAATGCCGTCAATGGCACCTTTTGCGGTTGTTCGCACCAAGCGAGAGAAGGCTCACGGCGCAGGGAGCGCGCAAGAGCGCACACAAGGGGCGGGCGTACGGCGCCGAACACGCGCCGTCCGCCCGCCCCTTGGGCCGGCACTGGTCGGAGGGCCTACGAAACCACCGCGGGGTCCGCCGACTTGGCCGTCTTCTTCTCGTTGTCCTCGTCGCCCACGGCGATTCCGCGCCGCTTGGAGACGAAGACCGCGCCGGCGATCACGAGGAACGCGAGGACGGCGATGAAGATCCGCACCCCGATGCTCTTGTCGTCGCCGTAGCTGAACTTGATCACCGCCGGTGCGATCAACAGCGCCACCAGGTTCATGACCTTCAGCAGCGGGTTGATCGCGGGGCCCGCGGTGTCCTTGAAGGGGTCGCCGACGGTGTCGCCGATCACCGTCGCCGCATGGGCCTCGCTGCCCTTGCCACCGTGATGACCGTCCTCGACGAGCTTCTTGGCGTTGTCCCAGGCGCCGCCGGAGTTGGCCAGGAAGACCGCCATCAGGGTGCCCGCGCCGATCGCGCCCGCCAGGAACGAGCCGAGCGCGCCGACGCCGAGCGTGAACCCGATGAAGATCGGCGCCATCACGGCGAGCAGCCCTGGCGTGGTGAGCTCGCGCAGGGCGTCCCGGGTGCAGATGTCGACGACCTTGCCGTACTCCGGCTCCTCGCTGTAGTCCATGATCCCGGGATGCTGGCGGAACTGCCGCCGCACCTCGTAGACCACGGACCCCGCCGACCGCGACACCGCGTTGATCGCCAGCCCCGAGAAGAGGAAGACGACCGCCGCGCCCGCGATCAGACCGACGAGGTTGTTGGGCTGCGAGATGTCCATCATCAGGCTCATCGGCGCGCCGTCCCCGCTGAGCTTCTCGCCGACGTCCTGCGCGCCGGTCGTGATCGCGTCACGGTACGACCCGAAGAGCGCCGAGGCCGCGAGGACCGCGGTGGCGATGGCGATGCCCTTGGTGATGGCCTTGGTGGTGTTGCCGACGGCGTCCAGGTTGGTGAGCACCTGCGCGCCCGCGCCCTCGACGTCACCGGACATCTCGGCGATGCCCTGCGCGTTGTCGGAGACCGGCCCGAAGGTGTCCATGGCGACGATCACACCGACCGTGGTGAGCAGGCCGGTGCCGGCCAGCGCCACCGCGAACAGCGCCAGCATGATCGACGTACCGCCGAGCAGGAAGGCGCCGTAGACACCGAGACCGATCAGCAGGGCGGTGTAGACGGCCGACTCCAGGCCGATGGAGATACCGGCGAGGACGACGGTGGCGGGCCCCGTGAGCGAGGTCTTGCCGATGTCCTGGACCGGGCGGCGGGTGGTCTCGGTGAAGTAGCCGGTCAGCTGCTGGATGACGGCGGCGAGCAGGATGCCGATGGCTACGGCGACCAGGGCGAGGATCCTCGGATCGCCGTCCTTGCCCGCGATCGCCGCGTCGGTGATGCCGTCGAGGTCGGCGTACGTGCCGGGGAGGTAGACGAAGACCGCGATCGCCACCAGCACGAGCGAGATCACCGCGGAGATGAAGAACCCGCGGTTGATCGCGGACATGCCGCTGCGGTCGGAGCGGCGCGGGGCGACCGCGAAGATGCCGATCATCGCGGTGAGCACGCCGATCGCCGGGACGAGCAGCGGGAAGGCCAGTCCGGAGTCGCCGAAGGCCGCCTTGCCGAGGATCAGCGCGGCGACCAGGGTCACGGCGTACGACTCGAAGAGGTCGGCCGCCATGCCCGCGCAGTCGCCGACGTTGTCGCCCACGTTGTCGGCGATGGTCGCGGCATTGCGCGGATCGTCCTCCGGAATGCCCTGCTCGACCTTGCCGACCAGGTCGGCGCCGACGTCGGCGGCCTTGGTGAAGATGCCGCCGCCGACCCTCATGAACATCGCGATGAGCGCCGCGCCGAGACCGAAGCCCTCCAGGACCTTCGGCGCGTCGGCCGCGTACACCAGCACCACGCAGGAGGCGCCCAGCAGACCGAGCCCCACCGTGAACATGCCGACGACGCCGCCCGTACGGAAAGCGATCTTCATGGCTTTGTGGGAGACGGCGGTGAGATCCTTTTCCGGTTCACCTTCCGCCGGAGTGGCCTCTCGCGCCGCCGCTGCCACACGCACATTGCTGCGCACGGCGAGCCACATGCCGATATAGCCGGTGGCAGCCGAGAACGCCGCGCCGATCAAGAAGAACACCGATCGGCCTGCGCGTTGATTCCAGTCGTCCGCGGGCAGCAGCATGAGCAGGAAGAACACGACGACGGCGAATACGCCGAGGGTGCGCAACTGGCGTGCCAGATAGGCGTTCGCGCCTTCCTGGACCGCGGCCGCGATCTTTTTCATGCTGTCGGTGCCCTCGCCGGCCGCGAGCACCTGGCGCACCAGGACTCCGGCCACCACGAGCGCCGCCAGGGCGACGACCGCGATGATCGCGATCAGCACCCGGTTGCCGTCGGTGAGCACCGCGGCCGCGAGGGTTGTGGGGTGGTCAAACTGATCAGGGGTAGAAAGCCCCGCCATTCGTCCTCCTTGACGCTTGGGCTGAGCTCAAGATGTGGACGGATTGTAGGTACCCCGTCCTGATCAAAACAGGGCGCGGTAAACGGAATTGGCCTTTACAGAACCTGAAAGCAGTAATGCCCCCGGGGCATTCATGACCGAAATCTAGATCGTGAACCAATTCACGAAATACATCGCACCAGACCACTGTAGGCACAGAAAGCCCACGCCGACATGCGGAAGGGCCCTACCGATCGGTAGGGCCCTTCCGCATGTCGAACAGATTGAGCAATCAGGGAAGCACTGCGGCCGGCGGCGTGGTCGGCCAGGTCATACGGATCTGTCCGCCGTGCTCCCCTGCGGTGACCTCGACGTCGTCGACGAGGCCGCTGATGACCGCGAGGCCCATCTCGTCCTCCTCGGTCTCCACGTCGGGGTCCGCACCCAGCGCGCCCGGAGCCCGGTCGCCCGGGGCCGAACGCGGCGCCTCGTCGCCGACCTCGATGGAGAACTGCTTCTCCTCCTCGATCAGCAGCACCTTGACCGGCGCGGTGATGCCGCCGCTCTGGTGCAGTCCGACGGCACGGGTGCAGGCCTCGCCGACAGCGAGTCTGACCTCGTCCAGGACGGCCTCGTCCACCCCGGCCCTGCGCGCCACCGCTGCCGCCACCAGTCGGGCGGTCCTGACGTGCTCGGGCAGCGCGCTGAAACGGAGTTCAACGGTGGCCATGCGTCCCCCTCGGAACTACGGGCGTGCTGTCGAGGGACCGGGCCGCCGAAAGCCCGGACCCCCTCCTTGTACTTCTTGTCGACGTCCTTCTGCCGCCCCGGGACGGGCCCGGGAAACGGGTCAGTCGGTCGCCGCCACCGCTTCCTCGACCGAGGTGTGGATCGGGAACACCTTGGTGAGGCCGGTGATACGGAAGATCTTGAGAATGCGCTCCTGGTTGCAGACCAGGCGCAGCGAGCCCTCATGGGCACGCACCCGCTTCAGGCCGCCGACCAGCACGCCGAGACCGGTGGAGTCGAGGAAGTCCACGCCCTCCATGTCGACGACAAGGTGGAAACTGCCGTCGTTCACCAGCTCGACCAGCTGCTCGCGCAGCTTGGGCGCGGTATATACGTCGATTTCGCCACCGACCCTGACGATCGTGCGATCGCCGACGGTCTCGGTCGACAGGGACAGGTCCACGGATCCTCCAGCACCTTGCTATCGAGCGGTCGCCCCTCGGGACACCTCGGCAGAGCCCCCGGGACGGTTCGCCAGCCGCGATGGCATTCAATCACTTACCGGCAGGCGTGCACGACGCCTTGGTCCCATTGTCCGTCACGCCAGTGACACACTCGGTGCCGATGGCCAAGAATCTCCGATCCGATCGACCCTCGGCGGACCCGGGGTCCCGCCCCACGCCGAGCACGGTCCTGGACCGGCTCGCCGCCGGGCCGAGCCGGGCTGCGCGCATCACTCATACGGAGCACTTGCCCCCGCGCGAGGGCCGCCATGCCGTCTGGCCTGACCGGATTCGCCCGGAGGTCGTGGCGGCCGTCCAGGCGTACGGCATCGAACATCCCTGGGCCCACCAGGCACAGGCCGCCGAGCACGCGCTGGACGGCGAGTCGGTCGTCGTCGCCACCGGCACCGCCTCCGGCAAGTCCCTGGCCTACCTCGTGCCGGTCCTCTCGACGCTCCTGGACGGCTCCGAGGCCCCCAACGGCCGTGGCGCCACCGCCCTCTACCTCTCGCCCACGAAGGCGCTCGCGGCCGACCAGTGCCGCTCGGTGAAGGAATTTTCACAACCGCTGGCCAATTCCGTGCGCCCCGCGGTCTACGACGGCGACACGCCGTTCGAGGAACGCGAGTGGGTCCGCCAGTACGCCAACTACGTGCTGACCAACCCGGACATGCTGCACCGCGGGATACTCCCGTCCCACGCCCGCTGGTCCTCCTTCCTCAAGGCCCTCAAGTACGTCGTCATCGACGAGTGCCACACCTACCGGGGTGTCTTCGGCTCCCACGTCGCCCAGGTCCTGCGCCGCCTGCGCCGCCTCTGCGCCCGCTACGGCGCCTCCCCCGTCTTCCTGCTGGCCTCCGCGACCGCCGCCGAGCCCTCGGTGGCCGCCCGCCGCCTCACCGGCCTCCCGGTGGTCGAGGTCGCCGACGACGCCTCCCCGCGCGGCGAACTGGTCTTCGCCCTCTGGGAGCCGCCCCTGACGGAGATGCAGGGCGAGAAGGGCGCCCCGGTCCGCCGCACGGCCACCGCCGAGACCGCCGACCTCCTCACCGACCTCGCCGTGCAGGGCGTGCGCTCGGTCGCCTTCGTCCGCTCCCGGCGCGGCGCCGAACTCATCTCCGTGATCGCCCAGGAGCGCCTCGCCGAGGTCGACCGCTCCCTGTCCCGCCGCGTGGCCGCCTATCGCGGCGGCTACCTCCCCGAGGAACGCCGGGCCCTGGAACAGGCCCTCCACTCCGGCGAGCTGCTGGGCCTCGCCGCCACGACCGCCCTGGAACTCGGCATCGACGTCTCCGGGCTCGACGCCGTCCTGATCTCCGGCTACCCCGGCACCCGCGCGTCCCTGTGGCAGCAGGCGGGCCGCGCAGGCCGCTCCGGACAAGGGGCACTGGCCGTCCTGGTGGCCCGCGACGACCCCCTGGACACCTTCCTCGTCCACCACCCCGAGGCCCTCTTCGACCAGCCGGTGGAGTCCACGGTCCTCGACCCCGACAACCCGTACGTCCTCGCCCCGCACCTGTGCGCGGCGGCGGCGGAACTGCCGTTGACGGACGAGGACATGGACCTGTTCGGCCCGGCGTGCACGGACCTGCTGCCGCAGCTGGAGGCCGCGAAGCTCCTGCGCCGCCGCACCAAGGCCTGGCACTGGACCCGCCGGGAACGGGCCGCCGACCTCACCGACATCCGCGGCGGGGGCGGCAACCCGGTCCAGATCGTCGAGGACGGCACGGGCCGCCTCCTCGGCACGGTCGACGCGGGCGCCGCCCACACCACGGTCCACGAGGGCGCGGTCCATCTCCACCAGGGCCGCACCTATCTGGTCCGCTCCCTGGACCTGGAGGACTCGGTGGCCCTGGTCCAGGAGGCGAACCCGTCGTACTCGACGGTCGCCCGCGACACGACGTCCATCGCCGTCCTGGAGACGGACGTCGAAGTCCCCTGGGGCGAGGGCAGGTTGTGCTACGGCTCCGTCGAGGTCACCAACCAGGTGGTCTCCTTCCTCCGCAGACGCCTGATCACCGGTGAAGTGCTGGGCGAGACGAAACTCGACCTCCCTCCGCGTACGTTGCGCACCCGCGCGGTGTGGTGGACGGTCACCGAGGACCAGCTGGACGAGGCCCGCATCAACCCCGAGATCCTCGGCGGCGCCCTGCACGCCGCCGAGCACGCCTCGATCGGCCTCCTCCCCCTCTTCGCGACCTGCGACCGCTGGGACATCGGCGGGGTCTCCGTCCCCCTCCACCCCGACACCCTCCTGCCCACGGTCTTCGTCTACGACGGCCACCCGGGCGGCGCCGGCTTCGCGGAGCGCGCCTTCCACACGGCCCGCGCCTGGCTCACGGCCACCCGCGAAGCCATCGCCGCCTGCGAGTGCGACGCCGGCTGCCCGTCCTGCATCCAGTCCCCCAAGTGCGGCAACGGGAACGACCCGTTGCACAAGCGGGGGGCGGTGCGGTTGCTCACGGTGTTGCTGCGGGGAGCGGCGGAGGGACGGCTCGGCGGGAACGCGGAGGAACGGCTGGACGGGGACGCGGAGAGACGGCTGGACGGGGACACGGAGGAACGGCTGCCGGAGGCGGAGGTGCCGGGGCTCAAGGAGCGGTTGGGTCCCCAGGAGGCGGCAGAGCCGGGAACCCAGCGGCGGCCGGATCCCGGGACCCCGGACCCCAGGCCCCCGGAAGCCGGTTTCCCGAAAGCTAGTCTCCCGGAAACCGGTCTCCCGGAGCCGCCGTCGCAGACCCGCCGGAGGCCGGCGGCAGCGGAGCCTGCGGCGGAACCGGCTCCGCAGGTCCCGCCCGTGCCCTGATCTCCGCCGAGAACGGCCCCCGTCCCGACGCCGCCGTCACGTCCGAGATCTCGCCGACCATCGCGCACCGCACCAACCGCGTGCCCTGCGCCCGCGCGATCCCCTCCGCCCGGGCACAGGCCACCGCCGGACCGTCGGCCCAGTGGTCCGCCGCCGCGAGCGCCGCGAGATCCGCACCCCCGGCCGCACGATGCCGTACGACCACGGCCTGCCCGAGCGCGAGTACGACCCCGAAGACCACGCACAGCACCGCGATGGCACCCACGCTCCAGACGGTGGCGGAACCTCGATCGGAACGGGCCTCGGCGACACGCGCGTCGGTGAAGCGGGCGACGGAGAGGCGAGCGCTGCGGAGACTGGAGCGAAGGCAAAGGCGAAGGCGGAGACGGGGGCGGAGGCAGGGGCAGGGGCGGGCATTACGGAAGCGGACGCCCCCAACCCACCTCACCCTCCTCCCTCCACCGTCTCCTCCACCAGCGCCACGGCCTCCTCCCGCACCTCGAACGGCAGGGCGCCCAACGCCGGCGGCTTCGCCACGACCACCACCCGCACCCGATCGCCCTCGCGCGCGACCGTCACCTCCGCGTCGCGCGGTGCCGTGTCCCGGGCCACCCGGACGACCGCGTCGGCCGGGTCCTGGCGGGCCGCCGCCCGGGCGCCCGTCCTGGCCGCGTCCACGCACTGGATCTGCGCGGCCACCACGAGCAGCCCCCAGACCAGCGCCATCGCGAACAACACCAGCACGGGCAGCACCATGGCCGACTCCGCCGTCACGAACCCCTCGTCCGCCGCCGCCCGTTCACGCCTTCGCATCGAGCGCCCGCTTCACGATGGCCTGGAGTTCCGCACTGACGGCCCCGCTCGTCACCACGTTGTAGAGCACCACCGCGAACGCCACTGCCGCGACAATCCCCATCGCATATTCGGACGTCACCATTCCGGCGTCCTCGCGCGCCGACCGCGCCCTGTCCATCGCTCCGCACACCAGGGCACGCACCCGCGCCCGTACCGTCTTGTACATCTCAACCCCCGTGAGGTTCGGTCCTGTTGGTCAAACGTCTGCTGGCTCGTCCGGTGGATCACCGGTCCCCGTCCGTCATCGCCCACCTCCTCCCAGCACTCCGCCCGCGAGCCCGATCACGATCGGCAGCACACCGACGGCGATGAAGGCGGGCAGGAAACACAGCCCGACCGGCGCGGTGACCAGCACGGCGGCCCGCCGGGCCCGTTCCGTCGCGGCGCGTCCCCAGTCGGCGCGGGCGTCCGCCGCGAGTCCGGCGACGGGCCCGGCCGCGGGCAGTCCGGACACACCGGCCCGTTCCAGCAGCCTCGCCAACGCTCCGGCGCCCGGTGTCGAGGCGAGCCGTCGCCAGGCCTCCCCCGGTTCACCGCCGAGCCGCACCTCCGCCGCCCCACGCGCCAGCCCCTCTCCCACCGGCCCGCCCAACGCCTCCCCGACGGCCTGAGCCGCGATCACCGGACCGGCACCGGCCGCGATACAGGCGGCCAGCAGATCGGCGGCGAGCGGAAGTTGCCGGGCCGCCTCACGTGCGTCGGCCTCCCGCACCCCCGCACCGGCCGTCTGCCGAAGCCGCCACTTCCACAGCCCCGCCGCGACGACCAGCCCGACCAGCACACCGACGACCCCGCCGACCAGCACCCACCCGGCACACCCGACGCCGGCCAACGGCAGCCACCGCCGCACGACATCCCGTACCTCGGCCCGCGGACGGTCGTCGGTCGCCTCCACCACGGCCAGCAACTCCCCGAGCCGTCGCCGCAGTCTTCGCTCCCGCCGCACCGCCACGGCCCATCGGGCGAACCAGGCGACGACCAGCGCCGTCCCCACGACCACCCCCAGCCTGTGGACAACTTCCGCGCTCACGCCGCCTCAGCTCCCCGTACGATCCGCATCGCCCACCACATCCCGACGCCCTCCAGCAGACCGCCGACCAGCAGACAACCCAGCCCGGCCCCGGTGTGCAGCAGAACGTGCAGAGGATCGGCACCGAGGGCCGCCCCAAGTCCCAACCCCAGTACGGGCAACGCGGCGAGCATCCAAGCCGTGGACCGCGCCCCCGCCAACTGAGCCCTCAGATCGGCCCGTTGATCCCGCTCGGCCCGCAACGCCCCTTCGAGCCGCCCCAGCCCGGCCGCGAGCCCCGCCCCCTGGTCCACGGCCACCCGCCAACACGCGGCAAGCCCCGACAACCCCTCGGCCCCCGGCCGCCGGGCCGCCACGGCGAGCGCCCCCGGAACATCCCCACCGAACCGAGCCGCCGCCAGCACAGCGGCCTGAGCGTCCCCGAGCCCTCCGAACTCCGGCCCCCGGAAACCGGGCCCACCATCTCCGGCGACTCCGCCGCCACCGGCCTTCGCCCCTCCAGAACCCGGCCCACCCGAGTCCACCCCTCCGGCCTCCGCCACCTCGAACTCCCGCACCGCCAGGACCAACGCCTCCCCCGGCTGCCGCCCCGCCCGCACCTCCCCCGCGACCGTCGAGCACAACGCGATCACCGCATCGCCCCGCCGCTCCCGCACCCGACGCGCCTCCCGCGCCAGCCGCACCCTCCTCAGTAACGGCACCCCGACCGCCCCCGCGACGACCGGCAGCACCGAGGCCCCCAGTACGGCGAGCACCAGCCCGGCTACGGCGGCCCACCACTCGAACCCCAACCGCCCGCGCACCCGCCGCACTTCCTCCCCCAGCCGCCGCCACGGCGGAGACCCGGCATCCCCCACCACCGCACCGCCCGCACACACCAACCGCGTCCGCCGCGCCCCGACCCGCCGCCCGGCCAACAGCCACACAGCCACCCCGACACACACCACAGCCGCACCCATCGATCCCATCGATCCCACAGATCCCATCGATCCCACTGGTCCCACCGCCATCTCCTCCATCCCGATCACCACGCCCCCTCACCCCCGAGCAACCCCCGCAACCGCTCCCACCCCCGCTCGTACACGAACGCCTCCGCGCCCCACCGCAACGCCGGCACCGTCCGCACCAGCCCCGAGGAGTCCCGCTCCAGCACCCGCACCTCGGCGATCCGGCGCCGCCCGGTCCGGTCGCGCACGAGATGCAGTACGACCGACAGCGCGGCCGCCAACTGGCTGTGCAGCGCGGCCCGGTCCAGCCCCGCGGCCGTCCCCAGCGCCTCCAGCCGGGCCGGTACGTCGGCGGCGGCGTTCGCGTGCACGGTCCCGCAGCCGCCCTCGTGGCCGGTGTTCAACGCGGCGAGCAGATGAATCAATGTCTAATACGCACCTATACTCACGACCATGAGTCAGACGCCGAAGCGAGCCGCCGTGTACTGCCGTCTGTCGTACGCACCCGACGGGTCCGTCGAGAAGGTGGAGCGCCAGGAGGCGGACTGTCGGGAACTGGCGGCACGGCTCGGCTGGGAGATCTCCGAATCCCACGTCTTCGTGGACAACTCGCGCTCGGCGTGGCAGCGCAAGCGGAAGCGTCCGGGTTGGGACAGCCTCCTGAAGGCGGTCGAGGCGGACGACATCGACGGGATCGTCGTGTATCACGGCGACCGGATGATCCGGCAGCCTTTCGACCTCGAACGCATGATCAGCTTGGCCGAGGGCAAGGGCCTGAGGATCTCGTCACCGTCGGGAACTCGCGACCTCGACAGCGCGGATGACCGGTTCATCCTGCGGATCGAGGCAGCGCAGGCGTGCAGGGCGTCCGATGACACGTCACGTCGTGTCAGCCGCGGAGTCAAAGGGCGGGTGGAGAAGGGGCTGCCACCGACCGCCGGAGGGAAGCGTCCGTACGGGTGGGGCGTGCAGATCGGCTCGAAGGTGAAGGTCGACCCCGAGACGGGCAAGGAAAAGCGGGTTCCCGTCTTCGACATGACGCTGCCTGTGGCCGAGGAGATTCGCTTCACTCAGCGAGCTATCGAGCGGCAGCTGGCTGGGATGAACCATGGCGCCGTCGTGCGGTGGCTGAACGAATCGGGGTCGCGTACGACTGAAGGAAATCCGTGGACGACGAAGTCGTGGCGGAACGTGGTCCTGAGGCCTCGTGTGGCTGGCCTCATCGAGCACGGAGGGAAGCTGCACAAGGCGGCCTGGGACGGAGCGGTGTCCGTCGAGGTCTGGGCGGCCATTAAGGCGTTGTACGCCGCCAGTGCCGCTGAGTCTCCCTACTGCGGCCGTGAGCGCGTCCACCTCCTCACCGGAGTTGCGGAGTGCTTCCAGTGCCACCCCGCGCCGCGGGGAGGTAAGTGCGGCTCCCCGAAGTGCAAGGGCCCGCACCAGGCTGTCCGGTCGAAGCCCTCGGGCGGGCGCAACCGGAAGACTTCGCGAATCTACTACTGCCCGTCGTGCCGGGGCGTGGGCCGCAACATGGCACTCCTGGACGCGTACATCGACGGCCGTGTCCTGCGGCTGTTGTCGAGCGAGGACTTCCTACGCGAGTTGCGGAAGGCGATGGCTCCGGAGGGCGGAGATGCGTCTTCGCTGCTGACGGAGATCACCGCTCTCGAGAAGCGGCGAGAGCAGGAAAAAGCCCGGCTCGAATCTCTGGCCGATCATCCAGACGTCGACGGCTCACTGGTGGTACTGGCGATCGCGTCGTTCGACCGGAAGATCGTGGCGCTGCGTGCCCGCCTGGCGGTGCCGGCGAAGTTGAATCGGCTGACGAAGCTGGTGGGCATCGGGCGCGAGGACTGGCTGGCGAGGCCTATCGACGTGCGGTCAGCGGTCGTGAAGGACTTGTTCCGCGTGGTCATCTTGCCTACCGAGCTGCGCGGGCCTGGCTTCGATACGTCGAGTGTGCGCTTGGAGCGGCGCCCCCTGTAGGCGGGTGGTCCGGCTGCCGTGCAGGGCGCGGGATTGAGCCAGGGACCAGTCGCAAAGAGGAACGTTTCTCCTCGACAGTTTCAGCCTCGTCATGCTCGGCTCTGACCGCCTCTGTCGCGGCACTGATCGCGGTGAGTAGCCGTCCTCGATGCTCTGGCTCAGGCTCCCCCAAAGCGACCGACAATGCGGTTTCTATGACGTCGAGGCGGTCGCCAAGCCGTCTCAGGCTCTCCATGTACCTCTCCCCCTGAATCGCTTACTAGGCGATTTCACACAGTCACCGATTGTGCCATTGGCACGTGTGAGCGTCTACGAGGTTGGCCTGAAACAAACCTCGCAGTCCGTTTGGCGGTGTGCGGCCGCGTGGCCAAATTTCAAGATCACAAAAAGCGGACTATATTCCGCTGACTCATGGTCAATCAGGCCAGAGCGTTTGTCGAGTGCCTCGTGACCTGCCCGGAGACGACGACTGGATCACCGCTCGCCATCAAGAAGTGGGGCGGCGCTTCCAGGTCGAGCGCCTGCGGCAGAACCTCACCCAGGAAGACGTCTTCCTCGCGGCGGGCCTCGATCGGCGCACCTTACAGACCGTCGAATCGGGTAACGGCAACCCAACTCTGGGCACGCTGCTGAAACTGGCGCACGTGCTCGGCATCGACCTCGGCGAGCTCGTGCACGGACTCACCAGCGTCAGCCGCGACGGCCTGCCCCCAGACGGCGACGGGTCGCCTTCATGAGGGCGGGCGCGATGCAAGCGCTGTGGATGTGGCGGATTGGATCAACGCGGCCACCCGACGGACTGATGTACGACGCCACCCGCTGGAAGCACTCGCCGGGTTCGATGCTGTTCTCGCAGTGACAGCAGGTCACGCGTCCGGCTCCGCGCCGAGCCGACGTGCAGCCGCGGCGAGCAGCCTGGCGACGGCGAGCGGCTCGCACAGCATCGCAGCAGAGGGCATCGGCACGGCCCAGTACGACGCCTGTGTCCGGGTGTCCAGCACCTCGGCGTCCACCCTCGGCACGCCCAGAAAGGCGTCGCTCCCGAGGATTTCCACGCCGTAGTCCCGCCACTCCTGCGCGGCCGGACCGTACCTTCTGGGCATGCTCGCCGGCACAAGGGCGTAGAAGCGGTGCCCGAGCGGATCATGGATGACTGGATTGTCGTCGAGGGCGGCCGCGAGGAACTCGTCGACCATCAGCGGATTATCGGTGCGGGCGACCGCATGCACTACACGCTCAGGCAGCCGGACGGCAGCAAAGAGGGTCCCGAGCGGCAGCAACGCCCACTCCTGCTCCTGCCACTCCATACGCGCCCGGTCCCGGCCCGGACCTGGAAGGGTCGACAACAGCCAGTGCTCGACGGCCAAACGCCGTTCAGCGCTGGTCACTACGGGCACTTCGGGTCCGGTCTCGACGAGGCTGAGGCGCGGTGTCTGGTCGCTGTCCATCAGCCCTCCACATTTGGTGATCTGTCTCACACCGGGACCGTAGGGCGCGGTACAACTGAGGTAGGCACGCAAAGTGCGTGCCTTGTTCCGGGGGCATGTGTGGACACTTCAGGCATCGGCCGCCGCATCGCGTACTGGCGCGACCGGCGCGCCTTCACCCAGACCGAGTTCGGCCGGCTCATGGGCCAGACGAAACGCTGGGTACAGGACGTCGAGGGCGGGAAGCGCCAGCAGGATCCGCGCCTCTCCGTCTTGATGCGCGCGGCCGACGTCCTGCGCGTCCCCCTGGAGCAACTGTTGACCGACGACCCGCCCGCACCACCCGCGGGCAGTGCCCCGCCCGCCTATGCCCTCGGCGTTATCGACGCCCTGTACTCGCCTGCCTCCGACGCTGAGCCGCTCCCGCCAGCGGCCCTGGCTCGACAGCTCAACTACTGCTGCGAGGCATTCCAGGCCTGCCACTACGCCACCCTCGCCCGCGAGTTGCCCGCGTTGGTCACCGGGGCAGGCCAGGCTGCGCACGCGGCGTCTGTGGGCCACCAGTCCGATGCGCAGGCGCTGCTGTCGCGGGTGTACCAGCTCGTCACGTCGTACCTGCATAAGTACGGGGAGGCAACGGCTATCCAGGCCGCCCTCGCCGCGGACCGGGCACTCGCGGCCGCGGAGCGATCCGGCGATCCAGTCCAGATCGGGGCCGCTGCACGACGGGTGGCGAAGAGCCTCGTCTACCAGAACCGGCCAGCGGCGGCCGTCGAGTTCGCGACGGCGGCCGCGCGCCGTTTGTCCGCCGACCTTGCCGAGCGCGGGCCGCTCGGGCTGTCCACCCTGGGCATGCTCTACCTGTCCGCGACGATCGCCGCGTCGTCCGAGGAGCGAACGGCCGCGCGAGTGCAGGCGGCCCGTGGGTACGTCGATGAGGCATCCGACGTCGCCGACCGCCAGGGGGCGGATCTCAACGAGGACTGGACGATGTTCGGGCCCACCAATGTCGGGTTGCACCGGGTCGACATGCTCGTCCGGTTCGAGGACGGTTGGTCGGCCCTCGATGCCGCCAACGATCTCGACACAGAGGCGCTCTCCAAAATGACCCGAGAGCGGCAGGCCGGCCATCGAGTCACCATGGCACGCGCTTCGCTCTTGACACGGCACAAGGACGAGGCCACGAAGTCCCTCCTCAAGGCAGAGGAGTTGGCGCCCGAGGAGGTCAGAGGACGCCCGGACACGGTGCGCCTGGTCCAGGACATCGTCGGCGCAGTCCCCAACCCAGGGGGCGAGTTGCGTGCTCTGGCCAAGCGCTGTGGACTGCGCACATGACTCCTGTGCTCTACCTCATCGCCTGTGCCGCAGGACCCACCCAGCACATCGACGACGGCGTGCGTACCGCCCAGGCCGACGGCTGGGACGTGTGCCTCATCCTCACCCCGGCCGCGGCCACCTGGTGGGAGCCGCGCATGCAGGAGCTGGTGGAGCTCACCGGGCACCCGGTGCGTTCGCGGTACAAACTCCCCTGGGAATCTGACCAGTTGCCGAAGGCGGCCGCGATGCTGGTCGCGCCAATGTCGTGCACGACCCTGAACAAGTGGGGCGCAGGAATCTCGGACACTGTGGCGATCGGCATCCCTTCCGAGGCCGCCAACATGGGTGTGCCGGTCGTGGCGATGCCGTACTTCAATCAGGCCCAGGGCGCACAGCCCGCTGTCGCCCGGTCCGTCGCCGCGCTGCGGCAGCAGGGTGTCCTCGTACTCGACGGGCCCGACGGGTACCAGTCGCATCCGCCGAAGCAGGGGAACCCGAAGGCGTACCCGTGGGACAGGGCTCTGGCTGGCGTCCGGCGCCTGGTCGAGGCATGACGAAAGGCCCCCTGTACGGCCCGGTGTGGGGCCGTACAGGGGGCGCTCTCATGTCTCGGTGTCGGGGTCGGTGGTGAGGCTGGCGGTGCGGGCGTCGACGCGGTCGACAGCGTCCCGGAGCGTCGAGCCGCTGTTGGGCTGGAGCTCGTGCCCCACCTGATTGATGCGCTCCTCGATCCGGTCGAGGCGGACCATGACGCCGGGTCGCTCGGGGACGCCCGGGCGCGCGGGCACGCCGGCCCAGTCGTCGGCGAAGTCGTCGATCCGGGTGACGATCCGGCGCACTCCTCGGGCCAGGCGCCAGACCAGGGCGATCAGTCCGGCGAGAGCGACGGCCGCGACGCTCCAGATGACCGCGGCGTCGACGATGGGGACGCCGGTGCTCTCGGCCAGCAGGCGCGCCGGCGCGGTCATCTGCGGTCCCGGTCGGAGCCGAGGACGCGTTGCATGGCGGCCAGGCCCTCGGCCGTCCCGGCGGCCGCCGGCTTGTACTCCGGCGGCCGCGCCCAGCCCAGGAGCGCCCCCGCAGCGAGCTGAAGGGGCCGCCACCGCAGGCGCTCGCCCACCCACTCCAGGCCGCGGAACACGCCGTAGTAGGCGGCGCCCAGGCCGAGGGACACGGCCCCGGCCGCGGTCGTGCTGTCGACGGGGATGCCGAGCCAGCCGGTACCGGTGAGGACCAGGGCGACGCCGTACGGCACGAGGGTGCGCATGTAGCTCGCGAACAAGTTCGTCATGTCAGGCCACCACCTTGAATCCGGCCTTCAGGCCGAGCCGCTTGAGGGAGTCGAGGCCGGGGATGCCGTCGGCGTCGTCGCCGCGATAGCCGCCACCGACTGCGGACTCCTGCCACTTCCGGTACGCCTTCACGGTGACGCTGCCGTAGTGGCCGTCCAGGTACGTCTTGGCGAGCAGGCCGAGGTCGACCAGCGCGGCCTCGACGATCCGCACGCCGGCGTACGACACCGGCGTGCCCGACTTCGCGGGGTCGCTCTCGGCGGCGGCGATCAGCCGCGACAGGCTGACGGTCGGGGTCGACGGCGCCGGCGACGTCGACGGAGGCGCCGAGCTCCCGAGCCGCTTCGCGATCCTGGCCCGCATCGCCTTCCAGTCGACGCCCTTGGGGTCGATCTTCCCGGGCTGCCAGTCGAGATGGCGGATCACCGAGGCGGACGTCCACCCGTGGTGCCGGCAGATCGCCGCGGCGACGCGCTCCATGGCGAGCAGCTGCTCGGCGGGCCAGGGGTCCTCGCCGTCGCCGAGGTTCTCGCACTCGAAGCCGTAGAAGACCCGGTTGCCGTCGGTGTTGGCCTCGTCGTCGACGGGCAGGGCCTGCTCGGCGATGACCGCCCGCAGCACGTCGTCGTCGCCCAGGCCGGCGTGGTTGGCGCGGCCGTACCCGACCAGGTGCACCTGGCCGTCCTTGGCGATCACGCCGTGGCACAGCGGCCCGGGCAGATCCGTGTACCCGTCGCGGCAGATCCGCACGGTGGCCGTGGTGCCCTTGGTGACGGTGTGATGGAGCATCACCCCGTGCACCGGGCCCCACGGCCCCTTGGCGTTGCGGTTGTGGGTGCGCCAGGCGCCGACCTCGACGACGGTGACGCCCTCGGCTTTCAGCGCGGCCAGGAAGGTGGTCGCGGTCATCGGGTCGGCCATCAGGAGGCCTCCACAGTGATGTCGAACATGGGTGCCTCCAGGGCATGAGTAAAGCCCCGGCCTGGGTGGCGCGGGGCGTGTGGTGACAGCGGCTGGGTTCTGCGGTCAGGTGATCTCCGTGTTCCGCAGGTCCGTGCGGGAGGCGACGGTTCCGCCGATGCCCTCCAGGCTCTCCAGATAGGTCCGCACGACGGCCACCACTGAGTTCAGGTCGGTCCCCGCCGGTCCGTTGTCGTCGCCGCCTCCGTAGATCACGAATGCGACCGTCTGCATATCGCCGTAGCTGGCGTTGACCTGGGTGTACGGGTAGGGGACGTCTGCCATGTGGTGCTCCTCAGGTGATGGCGGTCGCGCTGGGGAAGTCGGCCGCGATGCCGATGTCCTCGACCTGGACGTACGCCACGTGAGTGGCTGATGCGGCGACGAGGACGCTGGCGGCGCTGCCGCTGCTGCGCTGGAAGGTGCCGACCAGGGCCGTCGCGGTCACGTCGGCGCCCGTGGTGTTGACGCAGATGTTCGAGACGTAGATGAGGGTGTTGCTGCTCGTGACCTGGATGCCCTGGTGGAACGTGTCCAGGTAGACGGAGCCGGAGGCGTTCGTCTTGCGCACCCGCAGGGTCGCCTTGTCGGCGCTGTTTCCCTGGATCAGTGCCTTCAGGGTCATCCGGTAGGCGCGGCCGGCGCGGAAGGTGACGGCGCCCGTGGTCACCCACACCGTCTCGGCGGTCGCGCTGGACGTGTTGGCGGTGATCGCCTGGTAGGCGATGGTCCGCGGGTGCGCGTCGTTGATGCGGTCCGCGGTTGCCCGCATGCCGGCCAGGATCGGCGTGGTCAATGCGGCCTCCTACAGCTGGAAGTAGACGGGGGCGAACAGGGCGATGGGCTGCCCGCTGGCGTGGGTCTTCCGCACGCCGTTGACGGCCCGGGTCACCGTGAAGGTCTGGGTGGCCGTGGTGCCCGTGCAGGCGGTCACCCGCATGACCTCGCCACCGGTGATGACGTCGAAGGGGAAGTCGCCGGCGTAGGTGGCCGAGTCGATCCACCGGGCCAGCCCCGTGGTCAGCACGTCCACGCCGGTCTCGGTCTCGTCGAGGGCCTCGTTCAGCTGGCATCCGCCCGTGTCGAGGCGGTCCCGCCGGGCGACCTCGATGAGGAGGCCGTTCCAGGGTTCTGCGGGCACGCAGATGAAATTGATCTTCCACGAGGTGGGGCCGGCCTCCTCCTGGTAGCCCACGACCAGCGAGTCGACGGCGTCCGCTCCCTGCTCCTGGGGGAGGTTCGTCAGCCGGATCAGGTCGCCGACGTCGGTGCGCAGGATGTCGTCGAGCAGCTGGGCCACGCGCTCGTTGGCCAGGTCGAGGGTGATCCGGGTGTAGCGGATGCCGTCGAAGGTTCCCAGGTGCAGCAGCATGTACGCCGTGTGGGCGGTCTGCTCGTCCGCGTACAGGCTGTAGGTGTAGGCGACGTCGTACAAGCCGACGCCGTCGGGAAAGTCCTGTACCGAGAGCCGGCCGTCTTCCAGGACCTGACGTGAGAATGAACCGCCATCCCTTGTGACGGTGACGTCGTTCTCGGTCAGCAGATCATCGTCACGGTATTTGTAGTCCGACAGCAGACCGGCCGAGAAGTCCAGCGTCAGTGCCGGGTGCTGATTCCACAGGGTGCTGTGGCTCCGGTACATGATCTCCAGGCGGTCACGACAACCAAGTACGTATCCGAAATCCGTCTTGGCTGCGTCACTCATCAGTGCAAGGGTTTTGCCCCTTGTTTGAATTCCCATCCTTTCCTGAGACGCTATTTGGCCGCTGACTGTGGCCGTGATGCCCTTTCCTGACCCAAGCCGTTCGACACGGCTTCCTGCGCGCTCGCCCTGGAACCCCAGGTAGGCGTTGTACGTTGCGGCCGCAGACGGACCTGTCCCGTCCCAGTAGGTGATGAATCCCCACCCCATGTCGGCAGTGTTGATTCCGCCGCCGGAGACGAGGGCCCAGTTCACCGAGACGTCGCGCACGGCCTTGGCCACTATTGCGGACATGGTTCCGGACAGCACAGAGACGCCATCCAGGTAGATGGCATATGTCGTGTTGGTGGTTCCGGGATCCAGGCTGACGCGGATGTGGTGCGGCTGGTTGTCGTTGAAGATTCCAGTCGGGCTCACGCTGCCCAGTGAGGTGGAAGACGACGAGGTTTCTCCGAGAAGCGCACGGAAGACCGTGATTTCGTCGATGGATCCGTCCATGAGGATCTGGATTCGGATCTTGTTGTCCGCGTCGGTGCCCGCGCCTCGGTCGTTTATTTCGAGGACGCCGTTGGCACCCTCGCCGCCGCCGGACAGGAAGAAGTCGACTGACCAGGCACTGTCGGCAGCGGTGCTTACGGGGACAACCCCCTGCAACCGGCCGGCAGTCTCCGCCTGAAACGCGGCGACCGGCTCGATCCAGGGGGCAAGGGTCGTGCCCTGCCATTCAGGAACCGCTGTTCCGATGTCCATCCGGTAGGTCATGCGAGCACCGGAAAGAAGAGAAGCACCCCCCGCGTAGTCCGTTCGGACTCCGTCTGTCAGAGGCCAGCACTCGATCGGGTTGTTGTTCCGGATGAAACTCAGCAGAGAGGACTCGCTGGGCTTGTTGCCGGAGTCCATCCGGCGCGTGACGTCGGTCGGAGCCACGGTGACGCTGGTGTCGTTGCCCGAGCGGTCCCGGGTGGACGGCCATTCAGGCACCTCGCCGGACATGCGGACGTGCTGGTTCGACAGCGAGACGCCCGTACCCGTCACGGTCCACACCAGGCCGTTGGACGTGAACGACGTGACGCCCGGGGAGGCGTCCTGCGTCGTCATCCGCATGGCTGTGCTGCCGCCGATGGACGTCATCAGCTTCATGGCGTAGCCCTTGCCGGTGAGGCAGGGCAGGACCAGGCCGGAGACGTCGCCGAACTCGATCTGCGAGCTGGCGGCGAAGACCGCGGTGGTGGCTCCGCCCGTGATCGCGTCACCGAGCTGTGTCCATTCGTGCTCCTGGTCGTCCACGGTGCGCCCCGTGAAGAACTTCAGCGTGTAGCCGGAGGCCCCGTTGTCGACGTCGAGGGTGACCCGGATGGCGATGCGCTGGCCGTTGTACGCATTCACCGGGTCGGTGGAGAACCGGGTGATGATGGTCGAGGAGCCCGTGGCGGACCAGGCGAGCGCGAGCTGTCCTGAGCCTCCCAGGTAGATGCCCCAGCTCCGGTTGTCGCCGGAGGCCGTGAACCGGGATGCCAGCCCCTGATGCTCCTCCCAGGACTCCAGGGCGATGTCGAGGCGGACGTCCAGGTCGGTCACGTTGAAGGCCGTCTGGGTGGGGGTCGTGAGCACGCTGGTGCCGGTGCCGTCCGACTGCACCCACGGAGATCCCTCGCGGTACCCCCAGCGCAGGGGCGTGTTGCGGCCGATCTTGTCGTACAGCTCGCTGCGGGGGTTGCGCGGGGCGTACCGGCGGCTCCGGTCGTCCAGCACGAGCGAGGACGACGTAGGGGGCACCGAGCTGCTGGACTCGGACGTCTGCCCCCGGGTCACGGTGACGGCAGCGGTCTGCCGTACGTCCGGGGTGATGTCGTTCCAGGAGCCGTCGAAGAACAGCTCGGCCCACAGGCTCGGGGGCAGTGCCATGTCATCCTCCCGCGAACACAACGACGTCGCCGCCGGCCCGGCTGCGGACCATGCCCTGGAACCACTCCTGGAACGCCGGGTCGTTGCCGCGCACGTCGAACACGACGGGCGGCTGGCCGCCGCCCTTCATGTCCAGCAGCCCCTGGAGCTTGCTCAGGGGAAGCACGGTCTCCTGCTCGCGTCCCTCACCGATCATGGCCAGGGTGGGGCCGGTGGTGACGCCTCCCTCGGCGAGGTAGGGGACGTAGGGCAGGAACGGGATGTCGACGCCGGGGATGCGGTTGGCGCCGCTGATCAGCCTGTTCACGCCGTAGATGCCGTCGTTGAGCAGGCTGATGATCCCGTTGAGCGACCACTTCAGACCGCCGACGACGCCGTCCCACATGCCATCGAAGAACCCGCCGATCCTGTCGACCCAGCCGCTGACCGTTGCCGCGATACCGCTCCACTGACGGGAGACCCAGCCGGTGATCGCGCCCCAGTTCTTGATGATGATGCCCAGCGGGGTGAAGTTGAAGAAGATCATCTTCACCGTGGCGACCGCCCAGTTGAACAGCGCGACGACGTCGTCCCACAGGCCCTGGAGCCAGCTCCAGACCGCCTCGAAGATCTTGACGGTCCAGGTCCGGATCGAGTCCCAGTTCTTGATGATGAGCACGGCCAGACCGACGACAGCCGCGATGATCAGCGCGATCGGCCAGATCGAGAGCAGCCATGCGCCGGCCATGATGGCGGCGTCCACCACCGCCGTGGCGGCCATGGAGACCCAGGCACCCACCCAGGCCGCGGCGGTGGCGACGGCCGAGCCGACCGCGGTCGCCGCGGTGGCCACGGTGCCGGCCCCGAACAGCGCGAACGTTCCGATCAAGCCGAACAGCGCGGTGCCGACCTGCGACACCACCCCGACCCAGCTGCCCATGACGCCCGCGCCGACCTGGTTGCGCTGGGCCTCGTTGAGGTCGAGCTGGGCGTTGCTGGCGTCGATGGCCGCCTGCTTGCCGTCGAGCGTGGCCTGGCTGTAGTCCGCGGTCGCCTGCTTACCGTCGATCTTGGCCTGGGTGGCGTCCGCGTCGGCCTGCTCCAGGTCGATCTGCGCCTGCTGAGCCTCAAGGGAGTTGGGGCCGAACTCCTTGACCGCGTCGTTGTAGTCCTTCTGGGCGACCTTCTGGTCCAGCAGGGCCTGCTTGAGGTCGATGCCCGACTGGGTGCCGTCCAGCTGGGCCTGGTTCGCATCGATCTGCGACTGCCGCATGTCGACGTTGGCCTGCTTGACGTCGAGCGCGGCCTGGGCGACGTCGTTCTGCGCCCGGGCGAGGTCATCAGCCCGCTGCGCCCCCGTGTTCCACAGGTCGACGGCGCCGTTGACGATGTCGCCCATGCTGGCGAACGCGCCCGCGGCGCCGAGCGCCCCCATGCCGACCTTGTCCATGCTGCCGGCGAGACCGCCGGCCTGGCCGTCCGCCTGGCCGAGGTCACCGCCCGCGTCGCCGGCCGCGTCGCCGAGCTTCTCGACGCTCTCGGCTGCGTCGTCGATCGTCGCGGACGTGTTGCCCATGTCCGCGGCGACCTCAATCGTCACGTCGGCCATGCTCGTCACCCCCCATCGACCGGTTGATGCCGCGGATGGCCGCCAGCATTTCCTGCGGCCCCTGGCGGTTAAGCCCGTAGGCCGGCAGGAAGTCGCGCACCTCGAACTTGCGGCCCTTGCCCCGGTTGGCGTTGGCGACGGTGGAGGCGATGGTCGCCGCCTGGATGTCGTGGCGGCGCCTGCCGAGCGGACCGGTGATCTTCTCGTAGGCCATCCACTCGGTCAGTTCCGCCGACCCCAGCCGCATGTCGAGGTCGGCCACGGTCATCCCGAGGTGTTCCGCTAGCCGGAAACGGAAGAGCCGCTCGGGTCGGCTGCGGAGTTTCCCTCGGCATCCTTCACCGCGAACCGGCCCATCTTCGACAGCTCCTGGACCTTAGCCGCCAGCCGCTCGATCACCGCGCCGGACTTCGAGCCGAGCTCGCCCGCGGCGATCTCCTTGTTGGAGTACAGCCGCTCGAACTTCTCGTCCACCATGGCCATGCCCACGAGCTTCTCGCGGTACGTCTTGAGCGACTCGACCTTCAGCGACGGGCTCTGCCCGTTGGCGACGACGCTTCCGGCCTCGATGTAGCCCCGGTCGGCGGCCGTGAGCTCCATCAGCCGGACCATCGCGCCCTCGCCCCACTCGGGCACGGGCACGTCCTCCCACGCGCGGTCGACGGCCGAGTTGATCTGAGCCTTCGTCAGCAGTGCCATGACGCTCCCCGCCTTCCTGGTGTGGTCAGCCGGGTCAGCCGGTCGCGGTCAGCGTGGGCTTGCCGGAGATCTTGAAGGTGCACTTGCGTTCCATCTTGTCGTCGTAGGGGAACTCGTCCCCGAGGTCGGTGATGAGCGCGGAGAACTCCCAGGTGTGCTCATCCGCCTTGCCCGGCAGGATGACGACCTGGTAGTCGCGCAGGTCGTCCTCCTCGAAGTCGTCGTCGAGCGCCTGGTGGGTCGTGTCGCCGGGGTCGTAGTTGATGGTGATCTCGACCTCGCCGCCGTCCTTGAGGCCCTTGACGAACTCCCGGTACTTGTCCGGGCTGTCGTGGGCGGTGACCTCGATGGCCTCGCGCGAGCGGGAGGGGCCGGACACGTCTGAGATGTTGGCGACGGCCGAAAAGGTGCCGGCGCCGTTGGTGTCGCGCTTGAGCTGGGTGCCGAATGCGTCAAGACCGGCCATGGTCTCCGCCTTTCTGGGGGTGAGCCGGCGCACGGGCCGGTGGGTGGTCGGACGTCTACGCGGGGGCGACCTCGGTGCCGATGCGGAACGTCAGCGGCACGTGGCGGATGTCGCCCGGGGGCTCGGGGTCCCGGAGCGTCTGGAGGGACACGAACCGCGTCCACCGGTGGACATGGCCCTCGATGGTCAGCGGCGCGTGGTCCAGGGCCTGGAGCACGCGGCCCGCGATCGTCAGGCTCTGCGCGAAGCCGCGGTTGCGGTCCCAGATGTGCAGGGTCTCCAGCACCTCGGAGCCGTACCGGTCATGGGAGTTGGCCGGGGTCTCCATCGCCTCGCCGATGACGATGTACGGGTAGGGCTGCTTCTCCTCGACCCAGTCGTACACGCCCTTGACCAGGTCCATGAGGGGGGCGTCGGCGAGGAGCGCGTCGAGGATGGCGGCCTGGGTGGGCAGTGCTGCCAGGCCCGGGACGGGGGCGCTCACCGCAGGGCCTGCCGTACCTCGTCGGTCAGCCGCCCCGCGTAGCGGCCGCGCTCGCGCTGAAGCGCCGGCCCGAGGGTCGGCTGTGCGGCCTGGCTGCGGGTGCCGTACTCGACGAACAGGGCGTAGTAGTCCTGCTGGTCGAACCAGCCGATCTCGGCGATCAGGCCGTCCTCGCGGTAGCGGATGTCGACGGTGTCCTTGAGGTGGTGGCTGTCCCGGCCGCTCGTGTCGACCGGCACGTTGCGGGCGACGTCCTCGGCGATAGCCTCCGCCGACTTCTGAACCCCCTTGGCGAGCCCCTGCCTGATCTCGTCGGGCAGATCCTCCAGGCGCCGCTTGAGGCGCGCGATGCCGGTGACGGTGACGTGCGCCCGTCCCCTACGCGCCATCGGGTCCGTCCTTCAGCAGGCTCTGCACGGCCGCCTCGTCTGCCACGTCGTTGACCACGTCCACCCGGTGTGCCTGGAGCTTGACCGTGACGGTGGGCAGCGTGTCCGGGTGGACGTCCACGATCAGGGCGCCGTCATCGCGTGAGATCGAGGCGGGCAGCTCCTCGCCGTCGACGAACACACGGCAGCTGCTGCCGTTCCGAACGACTTGGATCAGCTCGGGAATCGTCATGCGGTCACCTCTTTCCCAGCTGGCGGCGGATCTGGGCCAGCTCGCCGGCAATCGCGAGCAGCGCGTGCGCGATGACCAGGTCGGGGCGGCGGTCGAGGAGGCGTTCGGCTTCCTGGCGGTGTTCGAGGGGGTCGCGCGGCAGCGGCGGCCGCGGCTGCTCGCCGTCCATCAGGCGGGCAGTTCGAACGGGCGGACCGTGACCGTGGTCACGGCGCTGTAGGTGATGGCCGCGCGGCCGGTCGTCCCCCGGAAGACGCTGGCCAGCGGGATCAGCCCCATCTTGCCCGCGGCGATGGCGTAGGTGGGGTCGGCGACCGCGAGTCCGGACACGGTGCCCGGGGTGGCGAGGGTGACGGTGATGGATCCGCCCGAGCCGTTGTTGACGTACAGGAACCGGCGGGGGCCTACCTCGGCGGTGTCGCCTCCCACCGCCGCGGCGGTCGCCTGGGCCGCGAGGTCGAGGATGCCCGAGGCAACAGAGATCTTGGTCGTCGTCAGGTCAGCCATCTGGCTCCCCTTCTCCTTGGATGAGCTGGGCTTGGGCTTTGCGGTAGACGGGCGTGGACGGGGCGACGACGGCGAGCACCCGCCACTGCTCGCCCGTGCCCTCGTCGCGCAGCTCGTCGCCACGGCGTACGTCGGCGGACGGCTGGAGGTAGATGTCGTGGCTGTGGTCACTGTCCAGCTGCGCGGCCACAAGCCGTTCGGAGGCGGACGGCTGGTCGACCTTCGCGGCGACCGGCGCGGGCTGAAGGGCCAGGGTGGCGGTCTGCCCGCCGTAGCCGTCCGGCGAGGAGACCGGCCGCCACACCTCCAGCTCCCTGTTGAGCAGGTGGGTGATCGGCCCGGTCACGACTGCGTCCTGGCCGTGTAGGCGCCCAAGAGCTTGCGGTCGTTGTTGGACAGCTCCATGCCGACGTCGGTGGCCGTGTTGTAGGAGCGGGACAGGTCCCCGAGGGTCTCCGAGGTGAGGTTGTTCGGGTTGCTCCAGGGGGCCACACACAGCCGCATCGCGATCCGCTTCAGCGACATCGGGTACGAGGCCAGGCCCGCAGTGACGACGGCCTCGATGGCGCGGTCACCCTCGGGCCAGCAGGCCCCGACGCGGGTGAGGGTGCCGGCCGCGGACCACGTGTAGTCGTGGTCCGCTCCGAACGTGAGGACCTCGTCGTCACCGGTGTCCTTCAGCAGCGTCACGGAGGTGACTGCGGTGACCGGCCACCGGGGCAGCACCAGCTTGCGGCCGCCAGCGCCGTCCAGGACGAGCGTGTCGGTGGCCAGCTCCAGGGACTGCCCGGTCTCCTCCTCGATGCACGCGCCCGCCAGGTCGAGGAGGAACTCCGCCTGCGCCGTCTCCTCCTCGGTGAACGGACCGGCGTGCCGGATGAACAGGCGGAACTCCTCGGCGGTCGCGTACGCCATCAGTCGCCGCTCTCCGCCTCACGCCGCGCGAGCTCGGTCGTGATCGCGTCGAGGATCTCGGCCTTCTTCGACGCGTCACCCAGGTCGATCTGCTGCTCGGCGGCGAAGGCCTTCAGCTGCTCGACGGTCCGCTTCTCCAGCGGCTTGTCGGCCTCGATCTCGGTGTCGGGCTCGGCCCGGGTGCCCGGGCCGGCGGCCGCCAGGTCCTCCTCGGCGAGGACCGCGTACCCGCCGTCGAGGAGCTCGACGGCACGGTCCTCGCTGCACTGCCCGGGCACGTCGTACGTCTTGCCGTTCTCCAGCGTGCCCTCGGGGTGAGCCGACAGGGTCTTCATGGTGATGCGCATGGTGTCCTCTCAGGCGGGGAGCTTGCGCGGGTTGCCGCGCACGACGGTGGCCGAGCACAGCAGGGTCGGGGTCGAGGTGCCGCCCACGACGGTGACGGCCGCGCGCAGGTAGCGCTTGATGCCGCGGTAGCCGATCTCGACGACCGCACCGCCGGCGGTCACCGCGGCGGGCTGGCCGCTGTCGAGGTCGGCGGCCGCCACCGCGGCGAAGCTGCTGTTGTCGCTCGACTCCTGCACCTCGAACGTGAACGACGGCGTGGTGCCGCTGATCGCGCCGAGGTCGAGGACGACGGTCGCGGCGTCGAAGCCGGCCAGGTCCACGCCGGTACCGTTCGCCGTCGCGGTCCTGGAGGCGGGCGCCAGGGACTGCACCACGCTGATGTGGCTCTTGAGGTCGCTCATGGGTTTCCTTCCGGAGGATCGTTCCGTCGGAGAGTGCGGCCGCGGCCGCGGGTCAGGAGGTGGCGGCCTTGAGGCGGACGAACGCCTCGGCCATGACGGGCATGCCGTCGGACTCCATGCGGCCGATGAACCCGACCTGGTTGGTCTCGGCGTACAGCTCGACCAGGCGCTGGATGTCCATGGCGAGCGCGTCGACGATCCAGTAGAAGGAGAAGTCGCCGAACATCCCCACGTAGTTGCCGTTGGTGAAGGTGTTGGGCACGAACTCGTTGACCTCGTACGGAGAGTCGAGGACGGTGTCGGGGCGGTCCGCGGCAAGGCCCGGCTGCCACACATACTGACCGTTGTCGTCCTTGATCTTGCGGACGATGCGGATCGCGTCGCGGTGGAACAGCCACCGCGCCTTGGCCCAGTACTGGGACTTGAGCGAGTACTTGGCGTCGATCAGGCCGTCGCTGGTGAAGCCGGTCGCGCTCCCGGTGGCGACGTCCCGCGAGGCGGGGATGCCGTCGCTGGAGGCGGTGAACAGGCCCAGCGGCTTCTTGTTGCCGTCGCCGGTCATGAACGCCTTCTCCTGCGTCACGCCGAACTTGTACTCCAGGCGCTGGCGCACGATGTTCTCGGGGCTGATCGCCGCGCGCCGCAGCAGCGTACGGCTCACCTTGACGCGCTTGGCGACCGGGTTGGGCCGCAGCTCCCGCTTGCCGAAGCGCAGGCTGTCGTCCTGGCTGCCGGTGGACACCTCGGACGTCCAGTCGGCGTCGTTGAGGTCGGTGTCCAGGGTCGGCACACCGAGGGACTCGGCGGTCGTGATCTGCTGCACCGTGGCTAGCCGGCGGATGGCGACCATGTCGTCGACGGCCTGAAGCAGTTCCTGCACGAACTGCTGCGGCGCCATGAGGAACCCGCCCTCGGGGTCGCTGCCCATGTTCAGGGCGCGGGCCTGCTGCTCGGTCAGCTGGGCGCGGCCGTTGAGGAGGTAGGCGCGGAACGCCTTGGCCTCGGCCGTCTCGTCGCCGCCCTTGCCACGCTTGTCGTCGGGGAGGTCGTCGACCTTGTCCCGCTCGTCCTCCAGCAGCTTCTCGGCCCGCTCGATGGTGGCGTCGATCTGGTCGCGCTCGTCCATCAGCTTGTCGAAGCGGGTGTTCTCCTCGCCGTTCATGGCGCGGCCGGCGCTGGTCGCCTCCTCCATGATCGCCTTGGCGTCGGCGCCGAGCTTGGTCCGCTTCGCCTTGAGCTCGCGGATCTTGAGAGTGGTCATGCTTCCGTCCCCTCGTGGGTGTGGGTGGTGCCGCCGGTGTGCCGGGGGCGGGAGTGGTGGGTCAGAGGCCTGCAAGCCGCAGCAGGCGGGCCTTGTGGGCGTCGGCGGCCGCGCGGGCGTCGTCGTCCTCGTCATCGGTGCCGGCCGCCGCGAGCAGCTCGCTCAGCGCATCGACGGCGTTCTGCACCAGGGCCTTGTTCTTCTTCGACAGCACCGCGCCCGCACGCAGGGCTCCGATCTCCAGCTCGGCGAGCTTCGTCATGACGGCCTGGGCGAAGGCCTCGCCGCCCGGGCCCCGCTGGTCCAGGCCGAGCGCGCGCATGACGGCCAGCTGGTCGGCGCGGCCGTCGGCGACCAGGGCGCTGGGGTCCATGGGAAGCGGTACTGCGGAGACCTCGAACAGCTCCCAGGCCTTGACGGTGCCTTCGTCGTCGATGTCGTGGACGTCGAAGCCGATCGAGAACGCGTTGAGGAACTTGTTGCGGTACTTGCGCTCGATGGTGGTGGCGAAGTCGTCGTCCTGGTCGAAGACGACGTCCATGAGCAGCTGGTCGCCGTCGACGCGGGTGTCCTGGGCTCGGCCCTTGGGCAGGCCCTCGACACCCCAGTAGCTGTGGCCGTAGCCGATCACGGGGTTGGACTGGAAGCGCTCAAGGTCGACGCCGTCCATGAGCAGGTTGAGGCCGTCTCCCTTGCGGCCCGCCGTGGCGGCGACGATCGGCAGCGGACTGCCCATCGCCTTGTCCGTGTCGCCGTCGCCGTCGGCGCGCTGCACGAAGCCGCGCGTGTAGTGGCGGCCGCGCCGGTCCCTGACCTTCATCGGTTCCTCCCGGGGTCTCGTATCTGCCGATCGCGCGGCGAGTGAGGTTGCTGGCGCCGGACGTCGGTGGGCCCCTCGCGCAGGGGTGCGTCCGCGGCCTCGTCGTCGCGGCCGGCGCCGTAGCCGTCACGCCATCCGCGCAGGTACTCCTCGCTGGGCTGGCTCATGGGACGGGCACCACCTGACAGTCACAGCCCACGTGCACGGGCGGGTGGAAGGTGTTCCGCTTGGCGGTGAGCTTCTCGCCCTCGGCGTCACCGTCGAGCTCATCGCCCTTGCTGATGAACGGGTCCTCGATCGGCGTGGTGGCGCCGTCGAGCTTCTTGCAGTACGGGCAGGTCTTCGAGCCCTGGGTGACCCACTTCAGCGAGCGGACCCCGGCGTCCTTCCAGGTCTCGCGGGCGGCCGCGTTGGAGAGCTGGGTGCCCTCCCACCGGGCCACCTCCTGCGGCCGCTCGTCCTGCCACTTCGTGAACCGGGCGACGATGTCGGCGGCGACCTGGTCGGACTCGGACTCATCCGCGATCTTCCGCAACTGGCCGAAGCTGGACGAGATCCGGTAGCCGACGTGCGACTGCACGTACGCGCGCGACCACTTGGACAGGTCGACGTCGTCCTCGTACCCGACCTCGTCGGCCGCCTCGGTCGCGACGTCGGCGGCGAAGGACGTGAAGATCGGCAGCCACAGGCTCGTCATCCGCTCGGCGATCGGGCCGTCATCCGCGTACAGCGTGCGGAGCGCGGCCAGGAACGCGAGGACCGAGCGGCGGCCGCGGCCGCCGTCGGTGTCCTCGTCGGGGGCGGGCAGGTGCTCGTCGACGAGCTTGCCTACCTTCTCCGCCTCCAGGTCGGCGACCTCTTGGTCCGCGTCGACGATCTTCGAGACCCAGGCGTCCGTGACGTTGGCCCGGGCCTTCCAGGAGCGGCGGCCGCGCAGGGCCCGGGCCAGCCGCATGATCGAGCGCGCGGGCCCAGCGTCGCTGCTGCCGGCGGCGGGCACCATGTTGAGCGGGACCAGGTAGGCGTCGCCGCCGTCGACGGGGTTCATGTTCTCCCGCTCGCGCACGTCGTTCGCGGACAGCCATCCCCACTGGCGGCCGATCGCGTACGCCGCGTACCGGGCGGCGGTGTCGCCGCGCAGCAGCGCGTCGACCAGGTGCTCGGGGAAGTAGCGGGCCCGCTCCTCGGGCAGCAGCAGCTGCGTGACGATCGCCTGTTCCCAGCGGGTCAGCCAGGACGCCAGCGCCATCGACACGTAGTCGAGCTGCTGCTGCTCGATGTTGGAGAACGTGGCCCGGTCGAGGTCGCCGATCATGTGCGGGGGCAGCCGCAGCCACCGCGACATGTCGGTCACCTGGAGCTTGCGCGTCTCCAGGAACTGGTTCGCGTCGTTGGGCAGACCCACCGACGTCCAGGTGACGCCCTCCTCCATGATCGCCATGAGGCCGGCCCGGTTGATGCCGCGGTGCAGGTTCTCCCAGTCGGCGCGCATCCGCTTGCGGGCCTCGTCCGACACGGTGTCCGGGTGGGTGAGGATGCCGCCCGGGGCGCTGTTGTTGTCGAAGGTCTTGGCGCCGTAGTGCTCGGTCGCCAGTCCCAGGCCGATCGAGTTCGCGGCCAGCTCGACGATGGAGTGCCCGCCCAGGCCGTTGTCGCCGACCCCGCCCACGAACAGGACCTCGCCGGGGGCGAGGTTGGCGTAGATCCCGTTGACGTCGTCGAGGTACTGGTACCAGCGCTGGAAGCGGCCGTTGCCCATGCGCCGGCACTTCACGTGCAGCCGGTCGGGGCGCAGCGGCCACAGCTCCTCGATGACCCCGGTGCGCTGGTGGGTGACGACGTAGGCGGCGCCGCGGCCCCAGTTCATGCAGTGCCCGGTCAGGTTCTCCCGGAAGGCGAGCGCGCCCATCATGTCGTTGGGGGCGTCGTGCAGCAGCGCGTACAGCGGGTGGTCGGTGGCCCGCTGCTTGCCGCGCTCAAGGCGCTCGTACATGAGCAGCGGCAGGCCGCCGACGTCCTCGGAGATCACGCGCACGCCCGCGAAGTACGGCGCGTACATCATCGCCGTCTCCTGGTCGACGCGGACGCCGGCACTGTTGTGGATGCCGCCGGTCCACCACTCCTCGACCCACTTCTCCGGGGTGGCGATCCCCGACAGCGGGCCGGACGTGGCGCGCTCGACGGCCTGCACCGCGGTACGCAGGAAGCCCATCAGCCCTCACCGCCCTTCGCCGCCTCGACGGCCTTGGCGAGCCGCTCGCGCGCGGCCGCGCCCTGCGCGGCGACCGCTCCGCAGACGGCGACGGTGAGGAGGACCAGGCCCGCCGAGGCGATGCCCAGCCAGGGGGCCAGCAGGCCCAGGCCGCCCCCCAGGAGCAGGACTCCGGCCAGGCCGAGCACATCCCAGCGATCCACCGGTCCCCCCAATCAGCCGAGCATGCCCCGGCTCTCGTACACGGACTTCTTGGGCAGGCCGCGCATCGAGCCGTCGAGCGCGAACAGCAGGGCGGGGATGCCGTCGATGCGCTTGCCGGTCTTGTCGCGGTCGGGCTTGACCGGGCGCAGCCGGTCGGGGTCATCGCGCGGGGACTTCTTCTCGACGGTGTCGGCCATCCACCGGGCGACCGGGTTGCCGAAGTGGCGCAGCTCGTCGTCCTTCGACTTCAGCCGGCGCATCAGCTCGGCCATGGGCGGGGTCATCCGCAGGTAGGTGGTGTCCGACTCGACCATGGTCAGCCGGGTGCGCTTGACGATCTCCTGCCGTACGGGCTCGCCGCTCCACTTGTCGTAGGTGATGTCGACGATCCGGAACGCCTTGTGGTCGGTCTCGATGTCGTCGTAGATCGTGTCGTAGTCGATCGTGTCGCCGTCGGTCGCGGTGATCCAGCCGTCCTCGACCCACTCGGCGAACTTGCCGCCGGTGTGCTCGGCGAGCTGCGGTACGACCGACTCGGGGATCCAGAACCGCCACAGCACCTCGCCCCCGGGGAAGACCAGCGCGTAGGCGGTGAGGTCGAGCTTGCTGGACAGGTCCAGACCGCCCCAGCAGCGTTGCCCCTTGAGGCGGCCGCGGACCCAGTCCGGCGTCGGTGCGACCTCGCCGGTGCGGGCGTTCCACAGGTCCATGGAGATCCAGCGGGTGACCTGCGAGACGCGCTGGTTGAGGCGGAACTGGCGGAACCCGTTCTCCTTGGACAGGTCTGTGCGGGCCTCGATGGCGTCCTCGCGCAGGGCCTGCACGGACAGGAAGCTGCCGAGGGCCGGGTTGGGCCAGGCCCAGTTCTTCTCGTCCCACGGGTCGAGGCTGACGGGCAGCTCGGGCCGCGCGGGGAACAGCCGCCACAGCCGCTCCAGCTCGTCGACGTCGCGCGGCATCTTGCGCACGTAGGCGAAGTGGTGCGGCGCCCGGGCCGGGTCTTCCATGACCCGGTCGGCCTCGTCGATGAACTCGGCCCCGAAGGAGACCTGGTCGGTCGTCTCGGTGGTGATCGCCAGCATGAGCGGCTGCGTGCGCGCGCCGGCGCCGGTGACCATGGCCTTCCACAGCGTGTCGTCCGGCTGGCTGAGGACCTCGTCGAGGATGAAGCAGTGCGGGCTGTGCCCGAGTTCGTTGTCGGCGTCGGAGGGGATCGCCTCGTAGTGGCTGGAGGTCTTCTCGTCGACCAGGCGGCGGATGTTCTTGATGTGCTTCAGCCGCGCCGCGAGGATCGGCGACTTCCGCATCATCTTGACCGCGGGCTCGAACACCTTCCCGGCCTGGCGAGTGTTGGCGGCCGCACAGTAGATCTCTGCGGACTCCTCGCCGTCCCCGACGAGCATGTACAGCGCGATCCCCGAGAGCAGCGCGCTCTTGCCGTTCTTGCGGGCCATGACGATCGTCGCCCGGGAGTAGCGGCGGACGTAGCGGCCCCACTGCTCGGACCAGACCACCTCGCCGAACAGGGGCCGGATGATCTCGTGCTCTTGCCACGGCGCGAGTTCGAAGCGGGTGTTGGCGAGCGCGCCGGCGGGGTGGATGAGCAGCTCGGCGAAGAACTTGACGACCTTGTCGGCGCGCGGCTCGCAGTAGTGCGCGCCCCGCCGGGTGCACGTCTTCCCGTCGAGGGTGTAGCCGCACGTGCCGCCGCGGCGGGAGGCCGGCCGCCACCGCTTGTGGTGGTCGACCTTGAGGACGCGCCGCCTCGTCGTACGGCGCGGGCGGGTGGCGGCCTTGCTGCGGGCGGGGCGCCGGGTCGTCGCGGCCGGGGACATGGCACCCTCCCGAGGTTCAGGACAGCAGCCGCTCCGCGCCCTGGCCGTTGCCCTCGTTCGGGATCTTCAGCCCTGCCCGGTCGGACGGGGTGAGGCCGAAGCGGGCGCCGTACCGCTGGACTTGGACGTCGGCGGCGTCGAGGGCGAGGAGCCACGGGTTCTTCGCGCGCCGTGTCCCGGTGAGCTCGCCGTTCTTGTTGAAGACGTTCAGCTCGACGACGGCGCCCTCCTCGTCGACGTGCTCGGCGGCGTCCCGCCGACGGGCCACGGCGTCGCACCAGTTCGCGAAGGCCTCGACGTCCCACGGGGTCAGGACGCGCTTGGCCTCCAGCTCGGGGGCGTAGCCGTCCCAGACCTCCAGGGCACGGTCGCCGAGCCAGTCGGGTGGGGCGACCTCGCCGGCGTCGGGCTGCGGCTCGTCGGTGTTGATCCGGTCCTTGCGGTCGCCGTGCAGCACCCGCAGTGCGGTCGGCTTCCCGACCGGTCCGCGCTTCCCCATGACCACCTCCGGCCGCCTCGGACGGTCACTCATCGTTACGGCGGCGGCCCCGGTACGGCGGATCCCGTTACCTGTCAGCGCGAGAGGGGGCTCCCCCCCGCGTTCCGCGGTCCCCAGGAGCCAGGGATCGGAGGCCCCCTCCCCTCACGCTCTGTCAGAACGGCGGTGCCTCGTCGTTCCAGCCGGCGGGCTGGTTGCGGCCGGTCTCCTTGGAGTGGCAGGGGTGGCACAGGCCGCGGCCGTGCCTGGGGTCATGCTCGTCCCAGTCCCGCTCTCTCAGCTCGCGCTTGGACAGCGGCCAGTGGTCGGCATGCTCGCTGGGCGCGCCGCACGGCGCGGCGTGGTCGTGGGTCTCCTCGGTGCACACGCAGCTCGGGTGCTTGGCGAGGACTCCGGCGCGGAAGCGGTCGCGGTGCTCGGCGCCGTAGCCCTGGGCTGAGGCCGAGGGGCGGGGACGGCGGGAGCGGGCCAGGCAGTCAGCGCACTTGGCCGAGCCGCGTACGGGGGTGCCCGGGCAGCTGCCTGTCGTGCACGGGCGAGGAGCGCGGGAGGGCATGTGGGCTCACCTCCATGGGGCCGGACCCAGGAGGTGCTGCGGTGCTCAGGGGCAGTTGAGCGCGAGGTAGGGCCAGGTGCCGGGAGCGGTAGTGCCGGGGCCGGCGTGGGCCCGGTAGGAGTCGGCGTCGGCGTACCAGCGGGCTCGGCAGACGTACCGCGTGGCGTCTCGGCTGTGCTGGACCTTGAGGTAGTACAGCTCGGGTCCGCGGATGTTTCGGGCGTACGCCCGGATGGCGGCCTGGGCCTGGGCGGTGGTGGCGCCGGGGATGATGAGGTCGACGCTGCCGGTGGTGCCGGTGGTGGCTGCGGACGTTGCGGCTGTGGGCGGCCGGTGGTCGGCGGTCTCGCTGGTGGTCTGGCTGGCGCAGCTGGTGAGCGCGAGCAGGGCTAAGCCGGACGCTGTGATGGTGGCGCGGGTGCGCATGATCCCCCCAGGGCGTATGTGCCTGATGGTCCATCATGCGTCATGTGAAGCCAGTGTGAAGGCCGTTCGGTCCCGCTCGCCGGACAGTGGGTGTCAGGGGGCGCCCGCGAGGACGAGGGCGCGGGCGCGTGTCTTCTTCTCGGCCTGGGCGAGGTCGGGGAGGGCGTAGAGGCGGCGGCCGTGTTCGTCGAGGCCGCAGGCGGCGAGGTGGCCGCGGCTGGCCCACTGGCGGATGGTGCAGGGCTTGACGGCGGCGGCGCCGCCTGAGATGGCGCGGCGCCATCGGGTGGCGAGCCGGGCGGCTTCGGGGGCGGTGTAGCGGGGGGTGTCCATCGTTCACCCCCTGCCCACCTTGTGAAGGCGTCAGCCCCGGGCCTGGCGGGTCCGGGGCTGACGCGGTGGCGCGTGAGGTGCGACCTCCGCGCGGTGAATTCCGTGGTGCGGGCACACGTGTGCCGTTGGCAGGAGTGTGACGCTAAGTGGTGATCTTTGTCCAGCAGGAACACGCGGCCCGCCACGACGGGGGTTGTGTGGCGGGCCGGTGTGCACCTTGTGAAGCGACGGACAGTCGCGTGCGGGAGGCAGTGTGACACAGAGTCAGGCGGCGGGTGGGTCGGCGGCCTGGTGGGCGGCGAGGAACTCGGCGGCGTGCTGGTCGTAGGCGTCGGGGTCGATCTGGTGGCCGCAGGCGGTGCAGGTGATGGGCCATTGGCCGTCGGTGCGGACGAGGCCGAACGTGTCGCACCGAGGGCAGGGGGCGGTCATGGGGTGGCGGTGGGGTACGGCGTGGGTGATGTCGCGGATGCGGTGGACGAGGGTGTCGAGGTCGCGGTGCAGTTCGGCGGCGAGCGGCAGCGTGAGGGCGTACGGCAGGTACGCGGTGAGCCAGGTGCACCAGCCGGTGATGGTCTCGCCGTACGTCGGCCAGGCCTGCTCGCAGGGCTGGGTGCGGGCGACGCCGTGGGGGTCGCGGGTGGCGGCGGGGTAGTGGTAGGCGATGTGGCCGGCCCAGCCGCCGAGGAGGGCGCGGATCGGGATCTCGCCGCCTGCTTCCTCGTAGGGCTGGTCTGGTGGCCCAGCGTGGCCGGGGCCGAGGAGGACCAGGACGCGGAGGTCGACGGGTATGGGGGCGGTGGCGCGGCCGGTGCCGCCGAGGCGGCCCTGGGCGGGGCGTCCGGCGGGCGCGGCGAACTCGGCCAGGAG
Source organism: Streptomyces sp. SID13726 (assembly GCF_010548375.1). GTDB lineage: Bacteria > Actinomycetota > Actinomycetes > Streptomycetales > Streptomycetaceae > Streptomyces. The sequence goes on along the minus strand of NZ_JAAGLY010000005.1, from coordinate 436,082 downwards.
CGCGGCCTGGGCGGGGAGTTCGGCGAGGTATCCGCGGAGCTCGCCGGCGTGCAGCTGGCAGAGGTGCTGTCCGTCGGGCGCGGTGCGGGGGCAGATCGGGCAGCTGCTCATCGCTGCTGCTGTTCGGTGCGTGCGGCGTCGAGGACGGCCTTGGCCTTGAAGAGGTCGGGGATGGGCACCTTGCCCCTGCGACGGCTGGTGCGGTCCTCGCCCATGAGGGTGTCGGCGAGGTCGTCGAAGGACTTGGTGACCTTGGCGACGGCGCGCCGCATGGCGTCCTCGGTGGCCTTGCTCAGGGCGTCGACCTGCTTCTTCACCTCGGCATCGAACAGTTCGTCGGTGAGGAGCGGGACGAGCTCGCGGGCGGTCTTGATCTCGTTGTGGAGGTCCTTGAGGAGGCCGTGGGCTTCCCGCCTCTCCTCCGCGATCTGGCCACGGAGGCGCTGGAGGTCCTCGCGGAGGCTGCGGGCCTCGTTGATCTCGGCGATGAGCTGGGCGCGGGTCTGCTGGAGGTCCTCGGTGCTGGGCTGGCTCACTGCTTGGTCTCCGGTCGGTGGGTGGTGGTCATGTGTACTGGCGGGTAATGGGTGTCTTGCGCGTGCGCGCGCCTGCGTTCGTGCGCGCGGTAACCGCAGGCGCGCGTGCGCGCAGGGGGTCAGGTGGTGTGGGCGAAGCGGTGGATGCCGGTGAGGACGGTGGGGAGGTCGGTTAGGGGGATGTGGACGGCTGTGGAGGTGGTGCGGTCGGCGCGGGCGGTGCGCAGGGCGAGGGCGGGGCGGTCGCGGCGGGTGACGAGTTGGGCGGTGAGGTGGTCGCCGTCGGGGTCGGTGTAGCGGTAGGTGTCGGCGGTGGTGGTGTGGGGGCCGGTGATGTCGGCGGGGTTGAGGATGCCGGTGATGAGGGCGACGGCGACGGTCTGGGGGATGCCCTGGGTGCCGAGGGCGTCGGCGGCCTGGCTGAGGATGCGGCTGACGGACTGGGGGGTGACGTACTCGGTCTTGGCGATGGCGTCGTGGTGCTGGCCGCTGGCGGCGAGGGCGAGGCAGCGGCGTTGGCGTTCGGTGAGGGATCTCATGGTCATCAGTTCCGGGTGGGGTGGCTGGTGGTGGGCAGGGCGGCGAGCTGCCGGCGGGCGGCGGCGAGGGTGCGGCGGCGGTCGCGGTGGGCCTCGCTGCGGTCGATGAGCCGGGTGGCCGTGGTGTGGACGGCGAGGGCGAGGGCGGCGGCCAGGCCGAGGACGAGGACGGTGGCGAGGCCGCCGAGCATGGCGATCGTGAAGGTCTGGGCGGGGGTCATCGCGCGGTGCGTCCGTGGTGGCGGTCGCGGAGGTCGCGCAGGCATTCGTAGCCGAGGGCGAGGGCGCTGAGTGTGCCGACGGCGGCCCATCCCCATTCGTCGCGCAGCGCGGCGGCTATGGCGGCGGCGGTGGCGAGGAGGGTGATGAGGGCGTGGGTGGCGATGGCGCGGAGGGTGGGCACGGGTGGGGTCCTGGTCGTGTGGGTGTGGATGGTGTAGCCGTGGGTGGTGAGGGTGGTGTCGATGTCGGTGGCGGCCTGGGCGGGGTCGAAGGGGGCTGCGGGGTCGGTGGTGGTCCACCAGTCCCAGAGGGCGTCGGCGATGACCTGTCGGGGCGGGGTGGGCTGTGTCATCGCTGCCACCTGACGGGGCGTATGCCGCGGTTGCGGGGTGCGGACGGGCGGGGCTGCCGGGGTGGGGGGACGGTGCAGGTGGCGATGTGGGGCATGTGGAGGCGCTCGTCGGCCTCGGGGGTGGGGCGCTCGCTGGAGAGCTGGCGGACGAGCCAGCGGCCGGTCCGGTCGCACCTCACGGCCTGGTTGCCGTCCTGGTTGCGGGGGCGGTCGACCATCTGGGCTTTCTGGTTGACGGTGACGCACCAGATGACTTCTGATCCGCATCTGGGGCAGTGGCCGGGGCCGTTGGGTGGGGCGGGGCGCGGGAACGGGTGCATCGCATCGGGTCCTTTCGGTCAGGCGCAGTCGGCGCAGAGGCCGCGGTGCAGGCGGTGGCGGGAGGGGCGCTGGCACTGGGTGCACTCGTGCCAGGCCTCGGTATGCGGGGGATGCGCTGTGGCGAGGTCGAGGCCCTCGCAGGCCTTGCAGGGCTCGCCGGAGTGGGCGAGGAAGCCCCAGTGGCAGTTGGGTCTGCCGCACTTGCTGCGCACGGGCAGGACGGCGCCGAGGAGCCAGCGGCCGGGGTCGCGGATGTCCTGGTCGGGGGTCCAGCGGCGCAGGCGGCTGATCTGGTCGCGGATCTCGGCGGGCCAGAACCCGGCGTCGAGCTGGCGTCCGACCTCGCGGGCGATGCGCCGCACGGCGAACTTGCTGATGTGGGGCAGGAGATCGTGCACGGGCTCCAGGACGTCCCAGACGCGCGGGCTGAGGGTGAGCCCGGGTCCGGCGTACGCCGGGGGCGCAGTGGGGCGCACACGGCCGCGCAGGGCGGGCGGCACGACACCGGCCGGACGGCGACCGTCCACGATCGGGCTACCGGCGGTATCCACAGGCGGGCGACCACTTACGGTCAGATCGCCTACGGCGGAAGAACCACCGGCCGGGCCGGTGCTTCCCCGGTCGTTCAGTTCTAGGTCTTCCTTATACGCGGGGGCCCCGCCTTCAGCGTCGGGAGCCGCCCCGCCTTCAGCGTCAGGGGTCGACGGCGACGAGGTGCCGGGCCGGGGCGGGCGGCCGTCGGGCTCGTCGACGGGGCGGACCGGGTCGTCGTGGACGGTGACCTGGTGGCGGCCGCGGTAGCCGGCCCGCTTGTCCTGGGTGATCCATCCGGCGCCCTCCAGCTCGTCCAGGAGGCGCGCGGCGGTGGCGTCGTGCAGGGGCTGACCAGCGCTCTTGCCGCCGTGGTGGCGCAGGACGGCGCCGATCTCGGCGAGGGACAGGTCCCGCTTCTCGACGAGGACCGTGTAGCGCAGCAGAAGGTAGAGGCGGTGCAGGATGCCGCGCAGGGTGTCGAGCGCCCTCACCGGCGCGCACACGTACCGCTCGTCCTCCTCGAGGGAGCGGCACGTCCGCTCGTTCGTACGGCCGGTGCCGGTGCCCTTGTGCGAGCGCTGCTTGCGGGTGAGCTCCTGCACTCCGTCCGTCGGCGCAGGCCTCGACAGCCGCGTCAGCGACTTCTCGACGGTCGAGACGCCGAGGCCGGTGAAGGCCGAGAGCTTCTCGACGGAGGCCTCGCACGAGCGGCCCCGGGCGAGGGCCTTGACCTTGCCGTAGACCTTCGGGTCCGCGTCCGCGTACGCCTCGGCGTCCAGCACCAGGCGCAGCGGGTAGCGCACCCACTGCCCGCGCGCAGCACCACCGGCCCCGCCACGGCTGTGGCGGGGCTCGGCAGCGAGCTCGCGGGAGTGGGTCACGGGGTCCTAGCTGGTGTCGGCGTCCTCGGCGGAGTCGTCGCCGGGGACGGTGTAGGTGGTGCCGCACGGGCCGGTGCGGATGCCGGGGAAGATGTGGCGGTGGATCGCGCCGCAGCCGCCCGGGCCGTCGCAGCGCACCGCGTACTCGGTGCGGCCCTGGGTGCGGATCGGCTGCACCTCGGCGGCCGCCGGGCCGCCGTACGCGGGCGGGTCGTCGGGCAGCAGCGCTAACTGCGCCTGGTGCCCGCTCACTCGGGCACCTCGCCGGTACTCGGCAACTCGCCCCGGGCCCCGGGCAGGGTGAGGGTGATCGGACGCTTCGCTGCCCGCCCCCGAGTCGCGGTGTCCGGCCCCGGCCTGCGCATCCAGCCGTAGCGCCCCAGATGTGCCAGAGCCTGGCGCACGTGCCGGGTGACCAGTCCGGTGGCCTCGGCGAGGACGTCGGGGTCCTGGAGGTCACCCGCCGGGATGTGACCCATCTCGCCGGCGTGGTGGGCGAGGGTCAGCGCGACCAGACGGGTGCTGCGGTGCATCTGGCTGCCGAGCACCGCGGCCTCCCAGCGGTGGCGGTCGTACGGTCCGGCGGCCGCCTCGACGACCAGGTCGGACGCGGCGGCCGGGGCCGTGCAGTGCCCGCCCGGCACCGGCGTACCGCACCGGTCCGCCACATCGCGCGGGGACGTTCTGTTCTCCATCGGGTTCCTTCCAGGTCTGGTCAGCCGGGGCTTCGGGGCCCCGGGCAGGTCCGGGTGTGCTCGGCGGTGACGCGGGCCGTGAAGGCTGCGACGTCGACGGCGCCAGCCGCGGCCCTTGCGCCAGTCACCGAGGTCGACCCACAGGCCGAACATCCGGTCACGCAGGGGGGTGGGCCGCCCGCCGCTGGGGGGTGGGGCGGACGGCCCGGTCATCAGGCGCCCTCGGCGGGCGGCGCGGAGCCCGTACGGCGGGGCACGGACCCCGGCGGGCCGACGGTCAGGTCCCGTACGACGAACGGCTGGCCCGGCTGGATCCGCCCGGCGAGGACCGCCTGCCGGTAGCCGAACGCGAGCACGACGACCGCCTGGTTGATCAGCGCGTCCGGGCTCAGGCCGGTCGCCGCGAGCACCGCGAGGTCGCGGCGCAGCGCCGGCCACCGCCGCAGATCGATCAGGAGATCGTCCGCGTGCGCCACCCTGCGCGGCAGCTGCGCCACCCGCGCACCGACCGGCTCGTCCAGCGGCTCACCGCCCGGCTCGTCCACCGGCGCGCCCTCCTCGGACACGGCCTCGCTGACCTGCGGCTCATCCACATCGCCCGGCTCACCAGGCGGCTCGGCGAGCGGCTCGTCGACCGGCTCGGCGGCGGCCCGCAGCTTCTCCAGGTCGCGGCGCACCGTGTCCTTGGAGACCCCGAGCCGCTGCGCGATCCTGCGCCGGCTCAGTCCTTCGTCGGCCAGCTGGCGCACCAGCGTGAGCCGGTCCGCCCGCGTCACTGCGCCGCCCCCTCACGCAGACGAGGAGCGAGCACGAACGGGCGTGGCCGCTCGGGCTGCGCCGTGTCGAGGGCCGCGAGGATGATCTCGGCGAGCCGCTCCGGGCGCCCGGTCCAGCTGTCACACGCGGACCGGCCGGCCTGGGTGTAGCGGTGCGCGACGGTGACCATCGTGGTCGCCGCGAACGCGCGCGGCACGGTGGCCACGATCGCCGCGGTGACGACGGCGAGCCGCGGGTCCGGGTCCTCGGCGGGCTGGCTCAGCAGCTCCCCCGCGGTCTCCCGCGAGATGCCCAGCTCGGCCGCCACCCGCCGCGCGCCGAAGCCGCGCTCGCGCTGTAGGCGGTGCGCTTCCGCGCGCTGGTCGACGTCGCTCATCACTCGCCGTCCCGGTAGTCGTCTTCGTCGTCCAGGTCCCGGCCGTAGTAGGGGTCGGGGTCGACGCACGTGGCCATGCCCTCGGCCGCCCACTCGTCGTAGGCGCGCGGGTCCGGCAGCAGCTGGAGCGGCACGACGACCGCCAACTGCACACCGCTGCTCGCGAGTTCGTTCTCCGCCGGGAGCTCCAGCACGATCTCGCCGGGCAGCCCAGGCGCCTGCTGGACGAACCGGTCGTTCAGCCCCTCGGCGAAGGCCTGGTACCCGGCGGCGACGTCGGCGGCCGCATCACTGTCCTCGTAGAGGCCGGCGAAGTGGACGCCGGTGACCTTCGCGCCGACGGTGACGACCGCGTGCAGCTGCTCGGGCAGCGCCGGGCACTCGTGCGCGGGCTCCACGTGGTCGGGGTTCTCGCTGCAAGCGCCGCGGTGCTGGCGCGGCCGCGCGCAGTCCGACTGCTCGGAGGTGAAGCCCGGGGCTCCGCACGGGGGCAGCGGCTTGTCCGAGCGCAGCCGGGCCAGGGCGAGGTCGGGCTCACCGCGTTCGAGGTACTTCTCGGCCTCGCTGACCGCCTGCGCGAGGGCCAACGACCCGAGCGCCAGGCCCGACTGCTCCGTCCGGGCGCGCAGGGCGGCGGGGCCGTCGTGCACGGCCTGGCCGTCGCGGACGATCGTCAGCCGCTGCGGGCCCGCCTCGAACCACGCCTCGTGCAGCGGGCTGTCGGAGGCCTCGCACGCGAAGGCTCCCGCGAACTGCTCCTGCGCGGGCGGCACGGTGGGGCTGAGGGCGAGCAGCTGCATGCTCAGCAGGCCGTCCCCGGCGTCGCTGACGATGTAGGTCTCGCCGGTCGCCGGACTCTCTCCGGCCTGCTCGTAGTGGACGTGGACCAGGTCGCCGGGGCGGGCCGGGTACCAGGGCGCCGAGACGAGCCGCTGGTTCGCGCCGGTCAGCGCGGCGAGCTCGTCGACGAGGTTGCGCCGGCGCTTGGCGTCCTCGGCCTGGGCGAGCGGGCTGAGCTGCTCGGGGGTGTCGGGGCGGCCGTGCAGGCGGGTGACGATGTGCCGGGCGACGTCGTGGACATCCCCCGCCCAGACGTTGCCCTCGGCAGCCATGTCGGCGGTGGCGCCCGGGGCACGGCCCCACAGACGCACGGCCGGGGTGTGCGGGCCCATCTTCGACAGGGCCTCGGTGATGATCTCCAGCTCAACAGAGCGGCGCATCAGGTTCCTTCGGTGTGGTGCCCGGGCGGGCGGGACGGGTGTCAGGGCACGTCCGCCCGCCCGGGAGAACGGGGTGGGGTCAGGAGTGCGCGGCGGCGGCCGCGGCCAGGTCGCGGGTGGTGTGCTGGATCCACGGCACGGTCAGCGCGTCCAGCCGGGTGCGGGCGTCGATCCGGCCCAGGCGGCGGCCGCACTGGCAGGTGCCGACCAGGTCGCGGCCCTGGTACTCGACGACCAGGGCGTGACCGACGGCCACGCTCCCGGGCATCGCCGCGTCGGCCTTGACCAGCGCCCGGTCGACGGCCTCGGCGAGCTGCGGCACGGTCGCCGTCCACTCGACGACCGTGGACCGGGGGCCGAGCCCCTGCACCAGCCGCTCCCCCAACTCGCTGCCCAGCAGGGGGCGTTCGAGGACAGAGCGACGCAGGACGGCGGCGATCACGTCGGCACGGGTCACGACAGCTCCCGGGGGTAGCGGTAGGTCGCACGCGTCCGGCGGACGCGGCGGCCTCGGTTCAGGTGGAAAGCGGGATGCCACGGCCCGGTCAGGGGCGGCGGGCGGTGCGCGCCGTCGAACGGCTCCTGGGTCACCCGCGGCAGGGCGCGGCGGCCGCGGGAGTCGATGACGCCGGCGACCACCCACAGCACGAGGGCGACCCCCAGGGCCAGGGCGATCAGCCACTGTCCGCCGCTCACCGCAGGCCCTCCCGCTCCGTGAAGGCGGCCACGGCCGCCTCCAGGGCGTCCGCGTCCTCCCAGCGGGCCTCGAACGGTTCCACCCACTCGGCGCCGCCGAGTCCGTGCCGCGCGAAATGCCGCGCGGCGTCGGCGACCAGGACGGGGTGGGCGTAGAGGCCGACGGGCAGCGCCCGGTAGTCGGTGACCGTGTGGACCGTCCAGCCGGCCGAGGCCGACCAGCGAACCGTCAGTCCGTCCGCCCGGGCCGCCTCGTCCAGGCCCTCGTGATCCGGCGGCCACACCAGGCGCAGGAACAGCACCCGGTGACCGCCCACGGCGGCCAGGCCCGCCTCGACGAACTCCGGCGGACACAGCCGACTCGCCACGACCTCGGCATGCACGGCGTCCCCGTACGGCAGATGCGGTAAGGCCAGGGCCAGGCCCGGGTGAACGCCGTCCGGCGGCGGCTGGAGGCCGCTGCGGATGTCCTTCCCGGTGTCCCCGGCCACGGCGGCCGCGCTCTCCTCGATGGCGCTCATGCCACACCACCGTCCGCGGGGTCGGCGACGTCGATGCAGGACACGGACACGCGCAGGCCGTCGAGCAGGCCGGTGGTGTTCAGATGAACGTTGCCGGGGTTGTGGGGCTCGGTCTTGACGGGTGCGTCAAGACGAGCCGCCCACAGTTCAACGGCCGTGCGGTTCTGGCAGACCAGGTGCAGGAAACAACTGGGGGCCGTGTCGGAGAAGTGCGGGCTGATCCGGGACGGCGCCGGCAAGTCCTCAGGGAAGGCGTCCAGGAACGCGCGGACGCCCATGGCGAACCGGAACAGGCCCGCTTCCAGCTGCCCCAGCCGTGCCAGTCCCTGGGACTTCGCCTCGGCCAGCGCGGCGATCATCTCGGTCTCACGACTGGTCACAAGCCACCCCCCGGCATCTCCGCGAGGCGGGCACCGACCCAGCGGGCGGCCGCGAGCACGGTCCGCAGCGGCGAACCGCCGCGCCCTTGGCCGTCGTTGGAGTGCATGAACCGCAGGTGCTGGCCGTAGCCGTACCGGCCCTCGGGGTCCGGCACGGCCAGCGCCGTCCACACCAGGCCGCCGAGCTTGCCGCGGCCCTGGGTGAGCTGACCGACGACCGTGTCCTTGGTGACGGCCTTGACGCCGGTGCGGGTGACGACGAAGTCGTACGGCTCCTCACCCCGCGCACCGCCCACGTCCAACCACGGCCGCGCGGGCCACAGCAGCAGGCCCGCCCTCGGGCGGGGCGGCAGCCCGTAAGGCAGCCACCGGGAGCTGGTCTCGGAGACGCCGGTGTCCTCGGAGCTCTCCACGGTGACCACGCGGGCCGTCCCGCACGAGTGGCACACGATCCGCACCAAGGTCTTGGTGAAGGTGTTCCCGTGCGTGCAGCACTCGTCCGCGCACTTGTGGGCCAGCGGAGGCTCCCCGTAGCCGTGGTAACGCCTGGCGTTCTCGTCGGTACGGCTGGCGATGTCCCAGGACGGCTTCTTGCAGTCCTCCAGGTGCTGGAGCTGCTCCCAGCCCAGATAGGTGTCGAGCCCGTAGGAGGTCACTGGGCGCCGCCCGGGGTGGCCACGGTGGTGTCGACGAACGGGATCGGCTCGTCGGGGTCGACGAGGTCGTCGCCGGCGCGGGCGAGGGCGTCGAACACGCACTCGTCGCAGCAGTACCAGCGCGGCCCGTCACCGAGCGCGGCGATCTCCAGCCGGGACCAGCCGAGCAACGTCGGGTCCGAGGCGTCCAAGTCGTCGGCGCTACCGCAACCGACCGTCGGGCACTCGGCGTTGATGTCGCGGACCTGGAGGTCGAGGAGCGAGCCGAGGGCCCGGCGCTGCTCGGCGGGAAGGACGAGGGCGGCGCTGCCGCCGCGCGCGGTCGTCACCGGGACGAGCGTGCTCTCGCCCTCGGTGTCGCCGGACGGGCCCATCACCAGGCCGTCCCACTTCAGGGCGAGCGGGGCGCCGGTGGGGGACGTGCCGTCGGCGGCCGCCAGGACCTCGCGGACCATCAGCAGGTCGGTGTCCGGGCGGCCCTCGCACAGCTGGCCGATCGCCCGCCACCGCGCACGCAGCCACTCCAGCGTCGTACGGTCCTGCGCGGCGGCCGCGAGCTCGGCACTGTCCTCGGCCCGGGCCTGCTCGTACGCGGCCGAGGCGATCGCCGCGGCACGCTCGGGGTCGAAGAGGATGCCGGCGGCGAGCTCGGCCTGGGCGATCTCGGCAGCCGTCGACGACCCGTTGGTCATCGCCGCCGAGATCACGCCGGTCGCGAGCCGCACCGTGCGCGCCGGGTCCGGCACGGCCTGCGCAATGTCGGCGCGCACCGGGAGCGCGACACCGTACGCGGCGTACGCCTCACGAGCCGCGTCCGGCACCGACGGCTGCACGGGCGGGAGTTCTGGGGGCAGAGCCCCGGGGGACGTCTGGGATGATGCGGTCACGGTCTCCTCATTTCGTCTGGGGTGAGGTGTGCCGAGGGGTCGCGTCCGGGTCCAGCCGGGCGCGGCCCCGAACCTTTGGGTCAGGCGGCCGCCGAGACGGCGCCCGCGGCGGGGGCCGTGTCACTGCGGAGCAGGACGGCCAGGCGCCGGATTTCGGCCTCGGTGAGGCGGCACTTCGGGCAGTCGTTCGGGTCGGGTACGAGGTGCTCGCACGGCTCCTCGAAACCCGCGAGGAACGCCGCGTCTGCCGTCAAGATCCGGCTCATGCGACCGCCGGCTCCGGCGGCATGAGATCGGCGACCTCGCAGCCGAACTCCTCTGCCAGTCGCAAGAGGACCGGGGCTGAAGCTCCGCTCTTCCCCTTCTCGATGCGGCACAACTGCGCGGCAGAGATGCCGACGCGTTCCGCAACTTGGTTCTGAGGGAGCCCCGCCTGCACTCGCTTGCGCCGGACCCGCGCAGGGTCCTGGGCAAGCCGCGAAGTTTGGGCTTGTTCCATGCCGGAGACATTACGCAGGATTACAGTAATCGTCAACGAGTACGACAATTGACGGGAGCCAAGGCCTGTGACGTGCGTAATTACGCGACGTTGCGTAGACTTACCGCCCGGTCAACCCAGCCGGGAGTGTGGATGAAGCCAGAGCAGGCCACCCCTGAGCCCCCGCCGGAGGCGATCCTCATCCGCCGGGCCAGGCAAGCGCGCGGCCTGACGAGGGCTCAGGCGGCAGAGCGCAGCGGCGTAGTCAAGGCCTCCCGCTGGGGGCAGATCGAGAACGGCTACGTGATGAAGGCCGGCGTCGCCGTGCCCACCAAGCCTGGCGCCATGCAGCTTGCCCACATGGCCCGCACAGTCGGCCTCTCTCCAGAGCGGCTCGACGGAGCGGGCGCCCACGATGCGGCCGAGATCCTTCGGGACATCCTCGAACAGGACCGCGCCACCTACGCAGACATGTCCGACCGGCTGGAACGGACAGCGTGGGAAATGCCGATCGATGTTGAGCACCGCAAGGTCATCATCGACATGCTGCGTGAGGCGAAGTCCCAAGGTCAGGGCCGCAGCGCGTAGCGCACATGCGCTCAGCTGCGGCTTTACCCATGCTCAAAGTGTTGGTGCGTACTGGGAAGTTAGATGCACCACTTCGGGCCCGCGAACCTCACCGACGACCAACCGGTCGGGCCGCATCCGCAGCGCCTGCCGCACCAGGTCCTCGAGCGTGACGAGTCCGGCGCCTTCCTGGTTGGCGGGTCTCGTCTCCAGCCGGACGACGTGCGGATGGTCGGGCCTGAGCTCCGCCGAGTCCTCCGCGAGCACGATCCGCTCCCCCGGCCCGACGAGCCCCAGCAGCGCGCTGAGCAAGGTCGTCTTGCCGGTACCGGTCCCGCCGCTGATGAGGAACGACAGCCGCGCGTCGAGCAGCGCCCGCAGCACCCGGTCCCCGCCGGGCGGCACCGTGCCCGCCGCGACCAGCTCGTCCAGGGTGAACGCGCGCGGCCGTACCACCCGGAGGGACAGACAGGCGCAGCCGACGGCGACCGGGGGAAGCACCGCGTGCAGCCGGGTCCCGTCCGGCAGCCGGGCGTCCACCCAGGGCCGTGCGTCGTCGAGGCGCCGCCCGGCCACCGCGGCCAGTCGCTGCGCGAGCCGTCGCACGGCTGCGGAGTCCGGGAAGGAGACGGCGGTCAGTTCGAGTCCGCCGCCGCGGTCCACCCAGACCCGGTCCGGCGCCGACACCAGGACGTCGGTCACCGACGGGTCGGCGAGCAGCGGCTCCAGGGGCCCGCTGCCGACCAGCTCGGACCTCAACCGCTCGGCGGCGCCGAGCACTTCGGCGTCCCCGAGGACCCGTCCCTGCTCCCGCAGCGCCTGCGCCACGCGCGCGGGCGTCGGTTCCGCCCCGCTCTCGGCCAGCCACTGCCGCACACCGTCCAACAGCCCCGCGGCCGCGTCCACCCCGCCCGATGAACCGCCCGACAAACCGCCCGACGAACCGCTCACCGACCCGGCCACCAACCCGCTCACCGACCCCCCACCGGAAACCCCGCCCCGCCCCGCCTCCACGACCACCCCTCCAGACCACTCGCTCCCGTACGCCCCGCTCATCCCGCCCCGGCCCCCGTCCCCGCCTCCGTCAACGCCCGCTCCCAGAACCCCTTGCAGAACCGCCCCAACGGCCCCCGGGCCGCCGCCCCCGGTGGCGCCCCGCTCCCCTGCGGCCGTTGCAGCGCCGACTCGACCGGTACCTCGCCCACCAGCGGCAGGCCGAGCAGCCGGGCCACCTCGCGGTCGTCGAGGCCGGGTGCGTAGGGGCCGCGCACCGCCACGCGCAGATCGCGCAGGACCATGCCGACTGCGGAGGCCACGCGGCCGGCCGCGGCGACGGCGCGCAGTTCGCCGGGGACGACCAGGATCCCGAGGTCGAGCTGGGCGAGGGCCTCGGTGACCCCGTCGTCGAGGAGGCGGGGCAGGTCGACGACGACGGTCCCGCCCCGGCGCCGGGCCGCGGCGAGCACCGCCCGGACCGCGGGCGGCGGTACGGCGATGCGGTCGCCGCGGTCCCAGCTCAGCACCCGCAGGGAGTGCAGCCGGGGCAGCGACTCCTCCAGGGCGCCGCCGCCGACCCGGCCGCGCGAGGCGGCGAAGGCGGGCCAGCGCAGCCCCTCGGTGCTCTCGCCGCCGAGGAGTACGTCGAGTCCGCCGCCCAGCGGATCGGCGTCCACGAGCAGTGTGCGCAGTCCTTCACGCGCGGAGGTGACGGCGAGGGCACACGCGAGCGTGGAGGCCCCGGCCCCGCCCCGGCCGCCGATGACACCGACGGTGAGGGCGGGCCTGCCGATGCCCTCGGCGACGTCGGCGATGCGGTCGACCAGCCACTGCTCGCCGTCGGGCAGCATCAGGACGTGGTCGGCGCCGATCTCGACGGCGCGTTTCCACACCCCGGAGTCGTCCTGGTCCCGGCCCACGAGCACCACTCCGCGGCGGCGCGCGGCTCCGCGCACCCGGTGTGCGGCGTCGTCGCCGACCAGGACGAGCGGGGCCGCCTCCCAGCTGCCTCTGGGCTCCGGCACCCCGTGGTGGACCTCGGCCCTCGCGCCGGCCGCCGCGCACAGGCGCAGCAGGTCGTCCAGCAGGTCCGCGTCCTCAGTGACGATCAACGGCTGCCCGGGCCGCCCTCCGGCGGCGGGCGGCGGGTCGTGTGTGACGGCTGCGGTCACGGTCTCCATCCCCCTTCACCGCGATGCGCGAGGACCCCCGCAAGGGCTCGCGCGTCGCCTCTCTCACGCGGCCCCTTCGGCCCCGCGATTCCCAAACATGTGAAGAACCGGCAACCGGCCTCCATATGAGCGGCCGATACGAACCGGCCAAAACCCCCGACTAACCGGATCCGGCCATGAAGTCGGCCCGAGCGGGATGTGTGGGAATCACGATGCGGCGATCCCGGAAATCGTGTGGATCTTGGTCGATAACTGTGGACAACTCAGCGGTTGTGAATATCGCCGTCACCCATACCGGTGAGCCCTGTCCCACCTGTGTACGACCTCCGCAGAGCAGCACGACGGCTACACACGGTGACGGATCATGGGCATACGAAAGAGGCGGCCACAGCCGCCTCGAAGCGGCCCGAGGACCGCGCACTGAAGAAGGAAAACCCACCCGGACATGCGACGACCCCCACCGGGGGGGAGAGTGGGGGTCGTCTCCACGGCCGACTCGGGGGGGGAGGAGCCGGGCCGGGTTAGCACGGTCGCGAACGATCCGTGACTTCCATGGTGTACCCGAGAGCCCTCTCAGGCAAACCCACGCGCCTCACCTTACGCCGAATGGGCTGCGCCTATGCTCGGGGTCGTGGAAAACCACTCCTTGCCCCGCACAGCCGCCTTCTTTGACCTGGACAAGACGGTCATTGCGAAGTCGAGCACGCTCACGTTCAGCAAGTCGTTCTACCAAGGCGGCCTGATCAACCGCAGGGCCGCGTTGCGGACCGCCTATGCCCAGTTCGTCTTCCTCGTCGGCGGTATGGACCACGACCAGATGGAGCGCACCCGCGAGTACCTCTCCGCGCTCGTGCGCGGCTGGAACGTCCAGCAGGTCAAGGAGATCGTGGCCGAGACGCTGCACGACCTGATCGACCCGATCATCTACGACGAGGCCGCCTCCCTCATCGAGGAGCACCACACGGCCGGCCGGGACGTCGTCATCGTGTCCACGTCCGGCGCCGAGGTGGTCGAGCCGATCGGCGAACTCCTGGGCGCCGACCGGGTGGTGGCGACCCGCATGGTCGTGGGCGAGGACGGCTGCTACACCGGCGAGGTGGAGTACTACGCGTACGGCCCGACGAAGGCCGAGGCGATCCGGGAGCTGGCCGAGTCGGAGGGGTACGACCTGGAGCGCTGCTACGCCTACAGCGACTCGGCGACCGACCTGCCGATGCTCGAGACCGTGGGCCACCCGCACGCGGTGAACCCCGACCGGACCCTGCGCCGCGAGGCTCTCGCGCGCGGGTGGCCGATTCTCGATTTCCACCGCCCGGTGCGGCTCAAGCAGCGGCTGCCCGGATTCGCCGTACCGCCCCGCCCGGCGCTCGTGGCGGTCGCCGCCATAGGAGCGGCGGCGGCCACGGCGGGCCTCGTCTGGTACGCGAATCGGCGACGGTCGACGGTGGCCTGAGGCGATTCCGCCCACTTGGCGCCTATTTGAGGATAAAAGTAAAGAACGGCTGGCGGGGGTTCCGCTTGCTCCGGTCCTGGAGTACAAAGGGATTAACGGCCCGCGAGACCAAGGACATCCGAAAGGATCACCTTAAAAACGCATTTGGCCCCACGGACCGAGCATGGACACCAGGCACCCACGCGACGTCGACCCGTCGATTACGGGCCAGCCGCACCAGGTGACGGGCAGAGTTCCCGACCTGATGGGCAATATTTCGAGGACGCTTGGTAACCCGGTGAACATGCCAGCGGCGGTACGAATCCTCGTACCGCCGCAACCCTGTTCCAGGGGTTTCTACGCCGCCCCGCGCTGAAGCGCCTCGCACACCGCCGTCGACTCGCGCGCACCCAGTTCGATCGCGCGTCCGCAGTGGGCGATCCAGGCGCCCATGCCCTCGGGAGTGCCGGAGACGTATCCGTCGAGCGCCGCCAGATAGGCCGCGCGGCCCAGTTCGGCGTGGCCGACCTCCGCCGGACAGACCGACTTCGGGTCGAGCCCGCTGCCGACCAGGACGATCCGCGCGGCCGCGCGCGCGACCAGGCCGTTGTACGAGACGAAGGGCCGCAGCGCCAGTAGTTCGCCCTGCACCACGGCGGCCGTGACCAGCGCGGGGGCTGAACTGCCCGCGATGATCAGCTCGGACAGCCCCTCAAGGCGGCCGGAGACCTCGGCCGCACTGGGCAGCGGCAGTTCGATCAGCGGCTCGTCGACCCGCTCGCCCGTCTGGCGCGGACGCCCGATCCCGTCCTCGTCGGCCGCCGCGGCCACCAGGTGCAGCCGGGCCAGCACCCGCAGCGGCGACTGCCGCCAGATGGACAGCAGTTGGCCGGCCTCGGCGGTCAGCCGCAGGGCCGCGCCCATGACCCGTGCCTCGTCGTCGACACCGAAGTCCGAGCGGCGGCGCACCTCTTCGAGGGCCCAGTCCGCGCCGGACAGCGCGGCCGAGCCGCAGGCGCCGCGCAGGGCCGCCTCGGAGGTGATCTCGTTGCTGCGGCGCCGCATGACCCGGTGCCCGTAGACCCGGTCCACGGACTTGCGCACGGACTCCACGGACTCGGCCACGCCGGGCAGCGAGCCCAGGGCCGCGAGCGGATCGGCGGTCGCGCCTGTCGTACTCATGAGTACGACCTTACGCAACCCGGCCGCCCACCCCTCGATGGAGTGGTCTTCTTCACGCACGCCTGCCACGTACAGCTACCTTGCGACTACCCTTCGTGAACATGAAAATTGCTTTCGTCGGGAAGGGCGGCAGCGGCAAGACCACCCTGTCCTCCCTGTTCATCCGCCACCTCGCGGCCACCGGCGCACCGGTGATCGCCGTCGACGCCGACATCAACCAGCATCTGGGACCGGCGCTCGGCCTGGACGAGGCGGCGGCGGCCGCGGTGCCCTCGATGGGCGAGCGGCTCCCGCTGATCAAGGAGTACCTGCGCGGCACCAACCCGCGTATCGCCTCCGCCGCCGAGATGATCAAGACCACTCCGCCCGGCGAGGGCTCCCGGCTGCTGCGGGTGAGCGAGGACAACCCGGTCTACGACGCCTGCGCGCGACCGGTGGAACTCGACGGCGACGTCGTCCGTTTGATGGTCACCGGCCCCTTCACCGACGCCGACCTGGGGGTCGCCTGCTACCACTCCAAGACGGGAGCGGTGGAGCTCTGCCTGAACCACCTGGTGGACGGCCGGGGCGAGTACGTCGTGGTGGACATGACGGCGGGCTCCGACTCCTTCGCCTCCGGCATGTTCACCCGCTTCGACATCACGTTCCTCGTCGTCGAGCCGACCCGGAAGGGGGTCTC
The DNA here is from genome assembly GCF_010548375.1 of Streptomyces sp. SID13726. Taxonomy (GTDB): domain Bacteria; phylum Actinomycetota; class Actinomycetes; order Streptomycetales; family Streptomycetaceae; genus Streptomyces. Next base: position 419,983 of record NZ_JAAGLY010000005.1, on the reverse strand, counting down.
CGTCTATCGCCAGTACAAGGAGTACGCCCGCGACTTCGGCGTCGTCCTGAAGGTCGTCGGCAACAAGGTGCAGGGACAGGACGACCTCGACTTCCTCCGCGCCGAGGTCGGGGACGACCTGCTGGTGACGGTCGGGCACTCCGACTGGGTGCGGGCCCTGGAGAAGGGCCGGCCGCCCCGGTTCGCGCTCCTGGAGGACGTCAACCGCCGTGCCCTGCACCGGCTGCGGACGGCCGTCGACGCGACGTACGAACTGCGGGACTGGGAGCGCTACACCCAGCAGATGACGCACTTCCACCTGAAGAACGCCAGCTCCTGGGGCAACGAACGCACGGGGGCCGACCTGGCGGCGCAGATCGACCCCTCGTTCGTGCTCGCGGAGAGCGCGGTGGCGGCCGTCTGAGACAACCGCCGGGCGCCTACTGCCTCTTGGCCGCCGGCGCCCCCGGTACGCCCTTCGGTGCCGGGGCCGGCCGGCCGGACAGGAAGGCCGGCCAGCCCTGCTTCGGCGCCTCGCCGACCCCCAGGGTGCGCAGCTTCTCCAGGGTCTGCGGGTCCTGGGCGTCCAGCCAGTCGGCGAGCTGCCGGAAGGAGACACAGCGCACGTCGGGCTTGTTGCACACCGTCTCGATGGTCTCCTGGACGGCGCGCATGTAGGTGCCGCCGTTCCAGGACTCGAAGTGGTTGCCGATGACCAGGGGCGCGCGGTTGCCGTCGTAGGCCCGGTGGAAGCCCTTGAGCAGGCCGTCGCGCATCTGGTCGCCCCAGAACTGGAACTTGTTCGGGTCGCCCTGGGTCGCGGTGCCGGACTGGTTGACCATGAAGTTGTAGTCCATGGTCAGCTGCTCGTAGGAGTGCCCGGGGAAGGGCACGAGCTGCATCGACAGGTCCCACAGGCCCTGCTTCTTCTTGGGCCAGAGCTGGTCGTTGACGCCGCTGGTGTCATAGCGGAAGCCCAGCTCGCGGGCGGCCTGCATGAAGTTCTTCTGGCCCTCCAGACAGGGCGTGCGGGCGCCGATGAGCTCCTTGTCGTAGTCGAAGGGCAGCGGGGCGGCCTTGGTCATCCCGGTGTTGGTCTTCCAGGACTTCACGAACTGCTTCGCCTGGGCGATCTCGTCCTTCCAGTCCGCCACCGACCACTGGCCGACCCCGCCGCCGCTGCCGCAGAAGTGGCCGTTGAAGTGGGTGCCGATCTCGTTGCCCTCCAGCCACGCGAGGCGCAGCTGCTTGACGGTGTCGGCGATGCCCTGCTCGTCGTTGAAGCCGATGTCGGAGCGGCCCGGGGAGTGCTGCGGGGGCTTGTACTCGTCCCGCTTGTCCTCCGGCAGCATGTACACGCCGCTCAGGAAGTACGTCATCGTCGTGTTGTTGGCCTTGGCGACCTTGCGGAAGTGGGAGAACAGCTTCTGGCTGTCCTCGCCGGCGCCGTCCCAGGAGAAGACCACGAACTGCGGCGGCTTCTGGCCGGGTGCGAGGCGCTGAGGTCTGGGCAGGTGCGGCTGGGCTCCGGTGAAGGAGGTGGAGCCGTCGCCGATCAGGCGGACCGCCTGCTTGGGCGGCGCCTGCGCCGGCTTCGCCTTCTGCGGGCCTCTGGCCCCTTCCTTCACGTCGGTGCCGGTCGCGCAACCGGCGAGCGAGGCGGCACAGACCGCGGCGACCACGGCTCCCGCGGCAATCCTCTGGGTGGCGGCCATGTTCCGCCCACCTTCTTCCTTCTCTCGGGGCCCAACGACAGCGCCGTCAAGTTCGCACGGGACCGAGAAGGAATTAGTACGACAAGCCGATGAAATTGCCACTTCGCTCTTACAGGTGAGCAGTTAGCCCATTTGCCCGGAAAGTCTATGCCTGGCCTTTACTCTGCATTACGATCCGTTTACCGAGCGTTGATTCATCCCGCCGCTGCACGCCGTGACCCACGGCCGCGACCCGCCCCCGCCATCGACGGGGGACCACCTGTTCCGCGACCGCGCTGCCCCGGAGGAGACGGGAAAAATGTCAGCCTGTGTACCCACCCGCACCACCGACCCGAGCGACTCGAACAGCACGAGGCGCATCCACCGACCCCACAGCCCGCCGCCGACCCCGCCCCGCCGCTTCCGTGTCGCGGGTGCCGATGTGTCGGCCTCGATCGCGGTCTTCCTGATCGCCCTGCCGCTGTCCCTGGGCATCGCCCTCGCCACCGGCGCGCCCCTCCAGGCCGGCCTGGTCGCCGCAGCCGTCGGAGGGCTGGTCGCCGGTCGGCTCGGCGGCTCCCCGCTCCAGGTCAGCGGCCCCGCCGCCGGACTCACCGTGGTCACCGCCGACCTCATCCACCGCTACGGCTGGCGGACCACCTGCGCCATCACCGTCCTGGCCGGGGTGGCCCAACTGGGCCTCGGCTGCCTGCGCGTGGCCCGCGGCGCGCTCGCCGTCAGCCCCGCGATCGTGCACGGCATGCTCGCCGGCATCGGCGTCACCATCGCCGTCGCCCAGCTGCACATCGTCCTCGGCGGCACCCCGCAGAGCTCCGTCCTCGACAACCTCCGCGCCCTGCCCGCCCAGTTGGCGCACCTCCAGCCCGCCGCCGTGTCGGTGAGCGTGCTGACCCTGACGCTGCTCTTCCTGTGGCCGCGCGTCCCCGGCCGGGCCGGGAAGCTGCTGCGCAAGGTGCCGACCGCGCTCGTGGCCGTCGCCGGAGCCACCGCGGTCGCCTCGCTCACCGGGCTCACCCTCCCCAAGGTCGACCTGCCCTCCTGGAGCAGTCACGCCCTGGCCGGACTGCCCGAGGGCCCCGTGCTCGGCCTGGTCGCCGCCGTGCTCACCACCACGCTGGTGTGCAGCGTGCAGTCGCTGCTCGGCGCGGTCGCCGTGGACAAACTGGTGTCCGGGCGCCCCGACCTGGTCACCGCGGGCCCCGGCCGGGCCGCCCGCGTCGGCCGCTCCGACCTGGACCGCGAACTGCTCGGACAGGGCGCCGCCAACATCGTCTCCGGCGCCCTCGGCGGACTGCCCGTCGCCGGTGTGGCGGTGCGCAGTTCGGCCAACGTCCAGGCGGGCGCCGTGAGCCGGAACTCCACGATGCTGCACGGCGTTCTCGTAGTGATCGCCGCACTGCTGATGGTCCCCGCCCTGGAACTCATCCCGCTCGCCTCGCTCGCCGCCCTGGTGATGGCCGTCGGCGTCCAGATGGTCTCCCTGCACCACATCCGCACGGTGACGCGCCACCGCGAGGTGCTGGTCTACGCCGTCACCACCCTCGGCGTGGTCTTCCTCGGTGTCCTGGAGGGCGTGACGCTGGGGATCGCCGTCGCCGTCGGGGTCGCCCTGCACCGCCTCACCCGCACCCGCATCACGCACCACGAGCGGGAGGGAGTCCACCACGTCCACGTACGAGGCCAGTTGACGTTCCTCGCGGTGCCCCGGCTCAGCCGGGCCCTGCATCTCGTGCCCCAGGGCGCGGTCGCCGTCGTGGAGCTGGACGGGTCGTTCATGGACCACGCGGCGTTCGAGTCCTTGCAGGACTGGCAGAAGACGCACACCGCGCAGGGCGGTTCGGTCGAGCTGACCGGGCGCAGACCGGGGACGCGCATCGCGGAGCCGGACGGCTCCGCCGACTGCCGCTGCCGCCCCTGGACGGCCTGGCGCAACCACCAGTGCGAGCGCCCGCACTCCCCGTCGGCCGCCGGACACGCCGGTGCGTCCAGTGCGTCCAGTGCGTCCGGTGCTCCCGGCGAGGCGGGCGGGCCCGTCCGGTCCCCCGGCGCCCCGGGGTCGAGCGGGCACGACCTGGCCCGTGGGATCAGCGCGTTCCAGCGCAACACCGCGCCGATCGTGCGCGGTGAACTGGCCCGGCTGGCGCGCGAGGGCCAGCGGCCCACCCAGCTCTTCCTCACCTGCGCCGACTCACGGCTGGTCACCTCGATGATCACCTCCAGCGGCCCGGGCGACCTCTTCGTGGTGCGCAATGTGGGCAACCTCGTCCCGCCGCCCGGCGAGGAGAGCGGGGACGACTCGGTGGCGGCCGCGATCGAGTACGCGGTGGACGTGCTGAAGGTGCGCTCCATCACGGTGTGCGGGCACTCCGGCTGCGGGGCCATGCAGGCACTGCTCACCTCCGAGCCGGGCGGCGCCCGGACCCCGCTCAAGCGCTGGCTGCGGCACGGCACGCCGAGCCTTGACCGCATGGCCGACGACGGCAGGCCCTGGGCGAGACTGGCCGGCCGGGCCCCCGCCGACGCGGTGGAGCAGCTCTGTCTGACCAACGTGGTGCAGCAGCTGGAGCACCTGAGCGCCCACGACTCGGTCGCCCGGGCCCTGCGGGACGGGGAGCTGGAGCTGCACGGCATGTACTTCCACGTGGGCGAGGCCCAGGCGTACCTGCTCACCGAGGCGTCCGGCACGGAGGTCTTCGGCCGGGTGACCGACGCGGACGGTCTGCCCAGTCCGGCATAGCCAAAGCCCCCAGTCCGGCGTAGCCAGGGCCTCCAGTCCGGCGTAGCCAGGGCCCCGCTGCCCAGTCCGGCCTGGCCAGAGCCCCACTGCCACTCCGGCCCTGCCAGGGCCCCGCGAGGCCCTGGCACACCCCCCGCTCAGCGGAGACCGGGCGTCTCCGCCGAGCGGGGCTCCGGTGCGGGGACCCGATCGCACGGAGGGACCTCACCGCGGACGAACCTGAAGCCGTTGACCCGTGCGAAACTCCCGTCGGGCTGGCGCTGCCCCATCTTCTCGACGGCCAGGGAGTCCCCGCGCTTCAGGTCGAACACCCAGCTGGGCCCCGCCTTCGGATCGGAGTGCCCCTGGACCCCCTTCCCTCGGGGCTCGGCGCACTCGTAGCCGTTGGGCAGATCGTCCACGACCACGTGGATGCCGTTCGCCTTGAGCCGTTCGACGAGTCCGTCCGGCAGCGTGCCGCCGAGGCCGAAGTCGTTCATGGTGACCGTCAGGCTCCCGTCCGGGTGGGACACCACCGCGTAGGCCGGGCTCTCGGCCGGGGAGCCCGGGATCAGCACCCAGGCGCCCGCGACGGCGGCGCAGGCCAGGGCGACGAGCCCGAGCCTCGGCGCGGTGCGGGACGGGAGCCGGCGGCGCCACCCGGACACCGGCACCGCCTCCGTCGTACGGTCCTCCGCGCGCAGGGTGATCTCCCGGCGCAGTTCCGCCAGCAGCCGTTCCTCGAATGTCGTCCTGGTGGTCATGCCTCTCCCCCTCCTCCGGTGACGTACGACAGAGATGTGCCGCGTGGTCCGTCGGCGGGACCATCCGCCGCCCGGCGCAGCGACTTGCGCGCCCGGTGCAGCCGTACGCGGGCCGTGACCTGGGTGATGCCCAGCGCGGCGGCGGCCTCGGGGACCGTCAGCTGGTCGACCACGATCAGCTCCAGAACGGCTCGCTCCCCCGCGGGGAGCCGTTCCAGGGCGGCCAGGGCACGGCGGCCCGGGCTCTCCGCGTCGAGCTTGTCCTCCAGGCGGGCGATGTCGTCGGGCTCCAGGAGCCGTCGGCCCGAGATGCGCCGGTCGCGGGCGGTCTCGCGGGCCACCCTGCGGTACTCGCCCGCGACGACGTTGCGGGCGATGCCGTAGAGCCAGGCGGTCTCGCTGCCCCGCCCCGGGCGGTAGGTGTGGGCGGAGTCGAGAACCGCGAGGAAGATCTCGGCCGTCAGGTCGGCGGCCGTGTGCGGGTCCGCGACACGCCGGGCCACGAAGGACGTCATGACGTCCACATGGCGTCGGTAGAACTCCTCGAAGAGCTCAGGGTCGCGCACCGCCGCCTGCGGCCCGCCCCGTATGCCTTCCACTCGGTCTCCCCTCTCGTCGGTGACTCGTGGACAGCGCTTCACCCGTACTTGGGCCGGAGTGTGAAAGGCGTTACAGACACTGAACTCTGCCTGGTCGGCGCCCGTGGGTACGGATGACAGCAGCCACCGCCGAGGCACCCCACAGGTCTAAACCAATTTTCCGGCGACCCTTGTCATCGCACCCCCCGGTCTGATGAGCTGTGGCCTGGGACACAACGGACACCCTGGGAAAGGCAGATGCCGTGAGCAACGAGAGCCTGGCCAACCTGCTCAAGGAAGAACGCAGGTTCGCGCCCCCCGCCGACCTGGCCGCGAACGCCAACGTCACCGCGGAGGCGTATGAGCAGGCCAAGGCTGACCGGCTCGGTTTCTGGGCCGAGCAGGCCCGTCGGCTGAGCTGGGCCAAGGAGCCGACCGAGACCCTGGACTGGTCGAACCCGCCGTTCGCCAAGTGGTTCAAGGACGGCGAGCTCAACGTGGCGTACAACTGCGTCGACCGGCATGTCGAGGCGGGCCTCGGCGACCGGGTCGCCATCCACTTCGAGGGCGAGCCGGGTGACAGCCGCGCGATCACCTACGCCGAGCTCAAGGACGAGGTCTCCAAGGCCGCGAACGCCCTGCTGGAACTGGGTGTCCAGAAGGGCGACCGGGTCGCCGTATACATGCCGATGATCCCCGAGACCGCCGTCGCGATGCTCGCCTGCGCCCGGATCGGCGCCGCGCACTCCGTGGTCTTCGGCGGCTTCTCGGCGGACGCGCTCGCCACCCGCATCCAGGACGCCGACGCGCGCGTGGTCGTCACCACCGACGGCGGCTACCGGCGCGGCAAGCCGTCCGCGCTCAAGCCCGCGGTCGACGAGGCGGTCGGCAAGGCCGGCAACGTCGAGCACGTGCTCGTCGTACGCCGTACCGGCCAGGAGGTCGCCTGGGACGACAGCCGGGACGTGTGGTGGCACGAACTCGTCGACCGCCAGTCGGCCGAGCACACCCCGGAGGCGTTCGACGCCGAGCACCCGCTGTTCATCCTGTACACGTCCGGCACGACGGGTAAGCCCAAGGGCATCCTGCACACCTCCGGCGGCTATCTGACCCAGACCGCGTACACCCACCACGCCGTCTTCGACCTCAAGCCGGAGACCGACGTCTACTGGTGCACGGCCGACGTCGGCTGGGTCACCGGGCACTCGTACATCGTCTACGGCCCGCTCGCCAACGGCGCCACCCAGGTCATGTACGAGGGCACCCCGGACACCCCGCACCAGGGCCGCTTCTGGGAGATCGTGCAGAAGTACGGGGTGACGATCCTGTACACGGCGCCCACCGCGATCCGGACGTTCATGAAGTGGGGCGACGACATCCCCGCGAAGTTCGACCTCAGCAGCCTGCGGGTGCTGGGCTCGGTGGGCGAGCCGATCAACCCCGAGGCGTGGATCTGGTACCGCAAGCACATCGGCGCCGACCGGACGCCGATCGTGGACACCTGGTGGCAGACCGAGACCGGCGCGATGATGATCTCCCCGCTGCCGGGCGTCACCGCGACCAAGCCCGGCAGTGCGCAGACCCCGCTGCCCGGCATCTCCGCGACCGTCGTCGACGACGAGGCGAACGAGGTCCCGAACGGCGGTGGCGGCTACCTGGTCCTGACCGAGCCGTGGCCGTCGATGCTGCGCACCATCTGGGGCGACGACCAGCGCTTCCTCGACACGTACTGGTCGCGCTTCGAGGGCAAGTACTTCGCGGGCGACGGCGCGAAGAAGGACGACGACGGCGACATCTGGCTGCTGGGCCGGGTCGACGACGTCATGCTCGTCTCCGGCCACAACATCTCGACCACCGAGGTCGAGTCGGCGCTCGTCTCCCACCCCTCGGTCGCCGAGGCGGCCGTCGTGGGCGCGGCGGACGAGACGACCGGGCAGGCGATCGTCGCCTTCGTGATCCTGCGCGGCACGGCGAACGCCGAGGACGAGGGCCTCGTCGCCGACCTGCGCAACCACGTCGGCGCCACCCTCGGCCCGATCGCCAAGCCGAAGCGGGTCCTGCCGGTACAGGAACTGCCGAAGACCCGCTCCGGCAAGATCATGCGCCGGCTGCTGCGGGACGTCGCCGAGAACCGCCAGCTCGGTGATGTGACCACGCTGACGGACTCCACGGTCATGGACCTCATCCAGGCCAAGCTCCCCGCCGCACCCAGCGAGGACTGAGCACCGTACGAACAAAAGGGGCGCCGGACGCGGACGAGCGTCCGGCGCCCCTTTTAGGTAAACTAAACAAAGCAACGTGACCCTCAAGGTGTGCCGGGAAGTCTGGTCGGCAAGCGGTTCCGCCCTGCCCACCGACCGGAGGTCCCCCTGATGCCCGCGCCCACCCGCAAGGTCCTCGGACGTCTCTCCCTCCCCGAGCGGACCTTCGTCGCGGACGCGCTGCGCACCGAGACGGTCGGCGGTGTGCTGCTGCTCGGTGCCGCGATCACCGCGCTGATCTGGGCCAACGTCCCCGCACTGCGCGACAGTTACGAGAGCGTCAGCGACTTCCATCTCGGCCCCGCCGCCCTCGGCCTCGACCTCTCGGTGGCGCACTGGGCCGCCGACGGGCTCCTCGCGGTCTTCTTCTTCGTGGCCGGGATCGAACTCAAACGCGAACTGGTCGCCGGTGACCTCAAGGACCCCCGGGCCGCCGCGCTCCCCGTGGTCGCCGCCCTGTGCGGGATGGCCGTACCGGCGCTGGTCTACACGCTCACCAACGTCACCGGCGGCGGCTCCCTCGCCGGCTGGGCCGTGCCCACCGCCACCGACATCGCCTTCGCGCTCGCCGTGCTCGCCGTCATCGGCACCTGGCTGCCGAGCGCGCTGCGCGCCTTCCTGCTCACCCTCGCCGTCGTCGACGACCTCTTCGCGATCCTGATCATCGCGGTCTTCTTCACCGCGGACATCGACCTCGCCGCGCTCGGCGGCGCGTTCGCCGGCCTGGTGGTCTTCTGGGTGCTGCTGCGCAAGGGCGTGCGCGGGTGGTACGTCTACGTCCCCCTCGCGCTCGTGATCTGGGCGCTGATGTACAACAGCGGCGTGCACGCCACCATCGCCGGTGTCGCGATGGGCCTGATGCTGCGCTGCACCACGCGGGAGGGCGAGACGCGCTCCCCCGGCGAGCACATCGAGCATCTCGTACGACCTGTCTCGGCGGGCCTGGCCGTCCCGCTGTTCGCCCTCTTCAGCGCCGGTGTCTCGGTCTCCGGGGGCGCGCTCGGCGATGTCCTCACCCGGCCGGAGACGCTGGGCGTGGTGCTCGGGCTGGTTGTCGGCAAGGCGCTCGGCATCTTCGGCGGGACGTGGCTGACGGCACGTTTCACCCGGGCCTCGCTCAGCGACGACCTCGAGTGGGCCGACGTGTTCGCGGTGGCGACCCTGGCCGGCATCGGGTTCACCGTGTCGCTGCTGATCGGGGAGCTCGCCTTCGACGGCGACGCCAGGACGACCGACGAGGTCAAGGCCGCCGTACTGGTGGGCTCGCTGATCGCGGCCGGACTCGCGACCGTGCTGCTGAAGCTGCGCAACACCAAGTACCGCAGGCTGTATGAGGCCGAGGAGCGCGACGAAGACCTCAGCGGCGTGCCGGACATCTACGAGCAGGACGACCCCGCCTACCACCTCAGGATGGCCGAGATCCTCGAACGCAGGGCCGCCGAGCACCGGCGGATCGCCGAGCTCAAGACCGCCGAGCGGCTTGCCGAAGTGGCGGGCGGGGCAAGCGCCGAGGACGACCGTCGGGCATGATCTGACGGGACGGTACAAAAGACACGGCACACAAAGAGTCCCAGTGAATAGGGAGACCGCGATGAGCGCACCCGACGGCAGCCCGGTCGGCGCCGAACGCAGCATCGGCCAGCTGTTCGCCTCGGCGACGACCGAGATGTCGGCGCTGGTGCACGACGAGATCGCGCTGGCCAAGGCCCAGCTGAAGCAGGACGTCAAGCGCGGCGCGGTGAGCGGCGGCATGTTCAGCGTGGCCGGCGCGGTCCTGGTGTTCTCCCTGCCGATGCTCAACTTCGCGCTGGCGTACGGCATCAGGACCTGGAGCGGCTGGAACCTCGCGGTCTGCTTCCTGCTGTCCTTCGCGGCCAACGTCCTCGTCGCGGTCGTCCTCGCGCTGATCGGCGTCGTCTTCGCGAAGAAGGCGCAGAAGGGCAAGGGCCCGCAGAAGGTGGCCGCCTCGATGAAGGAGACGGCGGGCGTGCTCCAGAACGCCAAGCCGCACACCCGTTCGGACGGTTCGGACGCCAAGGCGCTGGAGGAGCGGGTCCGCGAGGCCAAGGCCATCGAGGCTGTGGCACGCTCGTCGTCATGACGGATCCCGCCACACCCTCGGCGCAGCAGCAGGCCTCGGTCGTACGCCCGGACGGTCCCTGGACCCACCGGGACGTGGCCGCCAACGGCGCCCGCTTCCACATCGCCGAGGTGGGCGACGGCCCGCTGGTCATGCTGGTGCACGGCTTCCCCCAGTTCTGGTGGACCTGGCGCCACCAGCTGGAGGCGCTCGCCGACGCCGGCTTCCGGGCCGTGGCCATGGACCTGCGCGGCGTCGGCGGCAGCGACCGCACCCCGCGCGGCTACGACCCGGCCAACCTCGCCCTCGACATCACCGGCGTGATCCGCTCGCTGGGCGAGCCCGACGCCGCGCTGGTCGGCCATGACCTCGGCGGCTATCTGGCGTGGACGGCGGCCGCGATGCGCCCGAAGCTGGTCCGACGGCTCGCCGTCACCTCGATGCCCCACCCCCGGCGCTGGCGCTCGGCGATGCTCTCCGACGTCAAGCAGACACGCGCCGGTTCCTACATCTGGGGGTTCCAGCGGCCCTGGATCCCGGAGCGCCGGCTGACCGCCGACGACGGGGCGCTGGTGGCCGAGCTGATCCGGGACTGGTCCGGCCCGCGGCTGCCGGACGACGACGCGGTGGAGACGTACCGCAAGGCCATCTGCATCCCCTCGACGGCCCACTGCTCGATCGAGCCGTACCGCTGGATGGTCCGCTCCCTGGCCCGTCCCGACGGCATCCAGTTCAACCGGCGCATGAAGCGGCCGGTGCGGGTGCCCACGCTGCATCTGCACGGCTCGCTGGACCCGGTGATGCGGACGCGGAGCGCGGCCGGGTCCGGGGAGTACGTCGAAGCGCCGTACCGCTGGCGGCTGTTCGACGGGCTCGGGCACTTCCCGCACGAAGAGGATCCGGTCGCGTTCTCGACAGAACTGATCAATTGGCTGAAGGATCCCGAACCCGATCGGTGACCGAACGGCCACTTGCCCGGTGCATACGCCGATTGGGGGGCGTGGGGGAGGTTATCGACCTTGGGGCAGGGGCACACGTCGGGGTATGGGCTGGACGCACGACTACGGTGACGCAGCACGCAATCGACGCTCGGGCAGCGGCCTGAGCTCCCACCATCAGGGCGGTGCCCCGCAACTGCCGGGCGGCACGGACCTCAAGGTGGGCATCCCGCGCATCCTGCGCCGCCGGGCCCGCTGGGTCTCGGTACGGCTGCGTCACCCCCGAGGCTGACGCACCCCGCCGACCCTCCTCACAGCGCGCAGCTGTCGCTGTCCACCTGCTGGTTCGCGGTACGCCCCTGGGCGATGTCCTGCTGGATCTCGTCCGCGGTGAGCGCGTACCCGGTGTCGGGGTCGTCGAGCGACTTCGCGAAGACCACGCCGTACACCTTCCCCTCGGGGGTGAGCAGCGGGCCGCCGGAGTTGCCCTGACGGACGGTCGCGTAGAGGGAGTACACATCGCGGCTGACGGTGCCGCGGTGGTAGATGTCCGGGCCATGGGCGTCGATACGGCCGCGCACGCGCGCGGAGCGGACGTCGTACGCCCCGTTCTCCGGGAAGCCCGCGACGATCGCGCTGTCCCCGCTGCCGGCGTCCCGGGACGTGAACTGGAGCGCGGGCGCGTCCAGATCGGGTACGTCCAGTACGGCGATGTCGCGCTGCCAGTCGTAGAGGACGACCGTGGCGTCGTACTTGCGGCCCTCGCCGCCTATCTGGACGGTGGGTTCGTCGACGCCGCCCACGACATGCGCGTTGGTCATGACCCGGCGGTCGCCGAAGACGAAGCCGGTGCCCTCCAGGACCTTGCCGCAACTCTGCGCGGTACCCATGACCTTGACGATGGAGCGCTGGGCGCGGGCGGCCACGGCGCTGCCCGCGAGCTTGGGGTCGGGCGGCTGGACCTCTTTGATGGGCTCGTTGGAGAACGGGCTGAAGACCTGCGGGAAGCCGTTCTGCGCGAGGACCGAGGTGAAGTCCTTGAACCAGGTGTCGGCGTCGGACGGCAGCGCCTCCTGCACGCCGAGCAGCACCTTGGAGCCGCGGACCTCCTTGCCGACCGTCGGCATGGTGGTCTGCGCGAGGGTGGCGCCGATCAGCCAGGCGACCAGGAGCATGGCGAGGACGTTGACCAGGGCGCCGCCGGTGGCGTCCAGGGCGCGGGCCGGGGACCAGGTGATGTACCGGCGCAGCTTGTTGCCGAGGTGCGTGGTGAGGGCCTGGCCGACGGAGGCGCAGACGATGACGACGACCACGGCGACCACCGCGGCGACCGTGCCGACCTCGGCGTTGTCGGTGAGCGCGTCCCAGAGGACGGGGAGGGTGTAGACGGCGACGAGACCGCCGCCCAGGAACCCGATCACCGACAGGATGCCGACGACGAAGCCCTGGCGATAGCCGACGATCGCGAACCACACGGCGGCGACCAGCAACAGGATGTCCAGCACGTTCACCGGTTCAAGCCTCGCCTCATCACTTCGCGCTCACTACAGGTCGGCCGGGGTGCGGCCCGTCGTGCAGCGGCAATCGGATACAGCGTCCCCCACATGGACGCGGCACGGGGTTCACCCTGTCATGCGCGCCAGTCGAGCGGGACCTGCTTGTCCCGGTCCCAGGGGCGCTCCCAGCCGGCGTAGTGCAGGATGCGGTCGATGATTCCGGCGGTGAAGCCCCAGACCAGGGCCGATTCGACCAGGAATGCCGGACCTCGGTGGCCGCTGGGGTGGACGGTTGTCGCACGATTGTCGGGATCCGTGAGATCCGCCACGGGAACGGTGAAGACCCGGGCGGTCTCGTTGGGATCGACCACGCCGACCGGGGTCGGCTCGCGCCACCAGCCCAGCACCGGGGTCACCACGAAGCCGCTGACCGGGATGTACAGCTTGGGCAGGACGCCGAAGAGCTGGACGCCGGAGGGGTCGAGCCCGGTCTCCTCCTCGGCCTCGCGCAGGGCTGCCCGCAGCGGCCCGTCGCCCTTCGGATCGCCGTCCTCCGGGTCCAGCGCGCCCCCGGGGAACGACGGCTGCCCGGCATGGGACCGCAGCGAACTCGCCCGCTCCATCAGCAGCAGCTCGGGCCCGGACTCGCCCTCCCCGAACAGGATCAGCACGGCGGACTGCCGCCCCGCACCGCTCTCCGGCGGCAGGAACCGGCTCAGCTGCCGGGGCTCGACGGTCTCCACGGCCCGCACGACGGGGTCCAGCCAGCCGGGCAGCCCCTTCTTGCTGACCACCACGGGCCCGCCCTGCGTATCACTCGCGTGCGTCATCGCCACCCCCGTTGTTCTGTATGTCCCAACGCCTCAGGGGGCGTAGATCGTTCCGGTCGGGAGGAGGAGGCAGGGGGGAGGGAGAGTGGACGGGGAGGGGCCGGTCGGGGGGTGGGTGCGGGAGTGGGGCGAGCTTCAGGCGTCCGGGCGTCAAGAGCGTGAGCGGCGGCTTGGGGTGTCCGGGCGCCGGGCCCTTGAGCGGCGGCAACTTGAAGCGTCCACGGGGCACGCGCACGCAGGCCACGCGCACGCGTGCGGCGGGGTTGCGGTGCCCGCGAGGCACGGGCGTGGGCGGCACGGGCACGAGGCGTCTGCGCGCCCCACGCGCCCGGGACGCAACCCGTTCCCGGCCACCACGCGCACGCGTACGCCTCTCCGCGAGACAGCCACACCCCTTCCGCCGTGCTCGGCCACCCGAGGGCACCCCCGCCAAGGCACTCACTCCGCCCACCGGGACTTCCCGCCCGGAGGCTCCCACCCAGCCGACGGGCCTCACCCGCCTCACGACACCCGAACCCCGGCCCCGCGCCCGGCACCGACACCGGCCCCAGGCCTGGCACCGGCACCGGCACCGGCACCGACCCGCCACCCCCCGCAGCCCCTCCCCGCACAACCCTCACAACCGTCCTCCGCCCCCTCACCCGGCCCCCAGCGGCGGCGCGGCCTTGCCGCCGGCGTCCAGGTAGGACTGCGGGGGATTCAGGCGCTGCCCGGGGAAGCCGCCCTTCTCGTACTTGAGGAGCTTCTGGGCCTTCTCCGGGTCCGTCTCGCCCTCGCCGTAGGCCGGGCAGAGCGGGGCGATGGGGCAGGCGCCGCAGGCCGGTTTGCGGGCGTGGCAGATGCGGCGGCCGTGCCAGATGACGTGGTGCGAGAGGTCGGTCCAGTCGCTCTTGGGGAAGAGCGCGGCGACGGCGGCCTCGATCTTGTCGGGGTCGGTCTCGTCGGTCCACTGCCAGCGCCGGACCAGCCGCTGGAAGTGCGTGTCCACGGTGATGCCGGGCCGCCCGAAGGCGTTGCCGAGCACCACGAAGGCGGTCTTGCGGCCCACTCCGGGCAACTTGACGAGGTCTTCGAGCCGTCCCGGGACCTCACCCCCGAAGTTCTCCACGAGGGCCTTCGACAGCCCTATGACCGACTTGGTCTTGGCCCGGAAGAACCCGGTGGGCCGGAGGATCTCCTCGACCTCCTCGGGGTTGGCCGCGGCCAGGTCCTCGGGGGTCGGGTACCTGGCGAACAGCGCCGGGGTCGTCTGATTGACCCTCAGGTCGGTGGTCTGGGCCGACAGGACGGTGGCGACGACGAGTTGGAACGGGTTGACGAAGTCCAGCTCGGGGTGGGCGTACGGAAACACCTCCGCCAGCTCACGGTTGATACGACGGGCACGCCGGACGAGCGCGGTGGTCGACTCACCCCGCACCGGCTTGACGGCGACCTTCTTGACCGACGCGGGCTTGGCCGAGGCCGACTTGGCCGACGCCGACTTGGCAGCCACCTTCTTCGCGCCGGCCGTCGCCGTCTTCACACCAGCCGTCGTCTTCTTCACACCGGCCGTCGCCTTCTTCGCGGCAGCCTTCGTCGCGGCCTTCTTCCTCACAGCCGCCTTCGCCGGAACGCCCGTCTCCACAACCTCCGGAACCTTCTTCACCACAGCCCTCTTTGTCGCTTTCGCCGCTTTCTCCTCACCGCCGGAGCCTTGTTCGCCCACAGCGGAATCCCGACGTACAACCACCCGCCCAGCCCCCTCGGCCTGCGCTCTCACCGGCGATTTGGACACCCGGCCAGCCTAAAGCCCGGCACCGACAATCGCCCCGGACCCGGGGGATCGGCCCCCGATTGGACCCCTGCCGCTTACCCGTGGACAGGTGTGCGGCATCCTTGTGACAGATCACACTGTTTGGACCGTCCGGCAAAATGGGCACCGGGTTCCCCTGGTACCAAGGGGGAACAAGATCCCCTGAGCAGGTCGACAAGGAGAGAACTCGTGGACGACGTTCTGCGGCGCAACCCGCTCTTCGCGGCACTCGACGACGAGCAGTCCGCGGAACTGCGCGCCTCCATGAGTGAGGTGACCCTCGCGCGAGGCGACTCCCTGTTCCACGAGGGCGACCCGGGCGACCGGCTCTACGTCGTCACCGAGGGCAAGGTCAAGCTCCACCGCACCTCCCCGGACGGCCGCGAGAACATGCTCGCCGTGGTCGGCCCCGGCGAACTGATCGGCGAACTGTCCCTGTTCGACCCGGGCCCGCGCACCGCGACCGCGACCGCGCTGACCGAGGTCAAGCTGCTGGGCCTCGGCCACGGCGACCTCCAGCCCTGGCTGAACGCCCGCCCCGAGGTGGCCACCGCCCTGCTGCGCGCCGTCGCCCGCCGACTGCGCCGCACCAACGACGCGATGTCCGACCTGGTCTTCTCGGACGTCCCCGGCCGCGTGGCCCGCGCCCTGCTCGACCTCTCGCGCCGCTTCGGCGTGCAGTCCGAGGAGGGCATCCACGTCGTCCACGACCTCACGCAGGAGGAGCTGGCCCAGCTGGTCGGCGCCTCCCGCGAGACGGTCAACAAGGCTCTCGCGGACTTCGCCCAGCGCGGCTGGCTGCGCCTGGAGGCCCGCGCGGTGATCCTCCTGGACGTGGAGAGGCTCGCCAAGCGCTCACGCTGAGCGCGCACAGTAGTCGTACGACGTCGAAGGGCCCTGCCGAACCGCGGGGCCCTTCTCGTATCACCAGGGGTGGGGATGTACGAGGACAGGGCACCGGAGTCGGTGTGGCGGGGGCCGTGGTGGCGGCGGTCGGCGCAGCGGCTGTGGAGATCGGCGGGCGACAACGGCGACCGGGGCGGCAGACCGCTGCGCCTGTGGGCGACGGAGGACGCCGTCGTGGTCGTCCGCTTCGACCGGGTGCAGGCGTTCCGGAGCGCCACGGGGGCGCCGCTGTGGACCTGGCGGCCGCCCGGCGAGGAGGTGGTCGCCCTGGCGTCCGCCGACGTCCAGGACGGCCTGGGGCTGGTCCTGCACCACGACGACGGCGCCCGTGAGACCAAGCAGTACGGCCTGACCGCGCTGGACCTCGGCACGGGCCGGGTCGAGTGGCACCGGGACCAGGACCCGCAGGACCTGGGGTCGCTCCGGGACGCGGCCCTCGGCGGCGGCCGACTCGCCGTTTCGACGGGCTGGCAGCAGCCCGTCCTGCGCACGCTCGACGCGCACAGCGGCGAGACCCTGAGCGAGCGCCCGCTGCCCGGCACGCGCGCGGAGAGCGCCTCCGTCCTGCTCGCCGAGCCGTTCGTCCTGCTGGTGAAGGGACAGGGCGCCCGGAGCCGGCCGCGCCTGCTGGTGACGCGCGGCACCGACGACGAGGCGACGATCAAGCTGCCGCCCGGCTGCGCACGGTTCGGCGAGCGGCTGGCGGTGACCGGTGACGTCCTGGCGATCGGCCTGGTGCCCACCGACACGGACGACCGGGACGAGGGCACCCGCATCGCGGGCTTCTCCCTCACCTCCGGGGAACAGCTCTGGGACTGGCAGGGCAGGGGATCGTCGTACGCCACCGTCCTGGCCCACCGGGGCTGGTTCCTGGTCCTGCACAGCTTCGGCGACCGGCTGAGCGTCCTGGACCCCGCCGACGGCCGTGCCGTGGCCCGCCGCCGGGTGCGGGGCTACGGCTTCCATTCGCAGGCCGCCGCGGCCGGGGACCTGATCGTCCTGGGCAGCGACTCCAGCGAGGACGACAGCCGGCTGCGCGCCTTCCGCTGGCGCTGACCTCCGCCGCCCCGCCCGGGGCCGTAAATGAGCTGTCCCGGGCCCCGCCCCCGGGCACAGTGATCCCATGGCCGCCGAAACCGTTCCCCCCGTCGCCCCCAAGGGTCTCGACGCCCAGGGCTTCATCGAGCGCGAGGGCTCCCTCGGACGGGTCCCGCACGCCTTCCGGCCGGTCGTCGCAGCCGCCCGCGACCGGGTGCTCGACCTGTTCGGACCGAGGCTGCACAGCGCCTACCTCTACGGCTCGATCCCGCGCGGCACCGCGCGCGTGGGACACAGCGACCTGGACCTCCTGATCGCCCTGCGCGACGAGCCGACCGACACCGACCGCAAGGCCGTGGACGCGCTCGGGGAGGCGCTGGACGGGGAGTTCCCGCAGATCGACGGCGTCGGAACGCTCCTGTACAGCCGCGATCTCCTCCTGAGCGACCTGGAACGCCACGACATGGGCTGGTTCGTGGCCTGCCTCTGCACGCCCCTCCTCGGCGACGACCTGGCGGAGTACCTCCCCCGCTACCGCCCCGACACCCTCCTGGCCCGCGAGACCAACGGCGACCTGGCCCTCCTGCTCCCCCGCTGGCGCGAACGCGCCGAAGGGGCGGACTCCGACGCGGCCCTGCGCCGCATGGTCCGCCACACCTCCCGCCACCTGGTCCGCACCGCGTTCACCCTGGTCATGCCCCGCTGGAACGGCTGGACGAGCGACCTGGACGAGATGGCCGAGATCTTCGCCGCGTACTACCCGGCCCGCGCGGACCAGCTCCGCGAGGCGGCCGTACGGGGCCGTGCCCCCGTCGGAGAGAAGGCCGTACTACGGACGTACCTCGACGACCTGGGCCCCTGGCTGGCGAACGAGTACACGCGCGTGCACGGCACGAAGACCCCTAGATGAGCCCGTGCTCCTCCAGATACTCCAGCTGGGCCCGGACGGACAGCTCGGCGGCGGGCCACAGGGAGCGGTCCACATCGGCGTACACATGTTCTACGACGGCACCGGGCGACCGGAGTCCGTCCTCCACGGCCGTCTCGACCTGGGCCAGCCGATGGGCCCGGTGGGCGAGATAGAACTCGACGGCCCCCTGGGCGTCCTCCAGGACGGGCCCGTGCCCCGGCAGGACGGTGTGCACGCCGTCGTCCACGGTGAGCGACCGCAACCGCCGCAGGGAGTCCAGATAGTCGCCCAGCCGACCGTCAGGATGGGCCACGACGGTCGTACCGCGCCCGAGGACGGTGTCTCCGGTCAGGACGGCCTGATCGGCCGGGAGATGGAAGCACAGCGAGTCCGCGGTGTGCCCCGGAGTCGGAACAACCCTGAGCTCCAGCCCGCCGACCCGCACCACGTCCCCGGCCCCCAGCCCCTCCTCCCCCAGCCGCAACGCCGGATCGAGGGCCCGCACCCTGGTCCCGGTGAGCCCGGCGAACCGAGCGGCGCCCTCGGCGTGGTCGGGATGGCCATGCGTGAGCAGGGTCAGGGCTACCCGCTTCCCGGCCGCCTCGGCGGCACCGATGACCGCCCTGAGGTGCCCCTCGTCGAGCGGCCCGGGATCGACGACGACGGCCAGCTCCGAGTCCGGCTCCGACAGGATCCAGGTGTTGGTGCCGTCCAGGGTCATCGCGGAGGCGTTGGGCGCGAGGACGTTGACGGCCCGCGGGGTGGCGGGACCCGAGAGGACCCCGCCCCGCGGCCGGCCGGGCAGAGCTGCGGCGTCGGTCATGCGGTGGCTCCCCCGCTCGGGATGTGCTTGGTGAACTCGTCGTGCCCGGGCCAGGACAGCACGATCTCCCCGTCCTCCAGCCGGGCCCGCGCGAGCACCGGGCTCAGGTCGCGCAGGGGCGCGGCGGCGAGGACGTCGGCGGCGGAGCCGTACCCGGCGATCTGCCGCAACGTGGCGATGGTGGGCGGCATCATCAGCAGCTCGCCCTTGTCGTAGCCCTCCGCCGCCTCCTGGGGCCGGATCCACACCGTGCGGTCGGCCTCCGTGGAGGCGTTGCGGGTGCGCTGCCCCGCCGGAAGCGCGGCGGCGAAGAACCAGGTGTCGTACCGCCGGGGTTCGAACTCCGGGGTGATCCAACGCGTCCACACCCCGAGCAGATCCGACCGCAGCACGAGCCCCCGCCACTCCAGGAACCCGGCGAACGAGACCTCCCGAGCGACCAGGGCGGCCCGGTCGGCCTCCCACTCCTCACCCGTGGTGTCCCCGACCACCGACTCACCGGTCGGCCCGGCGAGCAGCACGCCCGCCTCCTCGTACGTCTCCCGCACGGCCGCACAGACGATCGCCTGAGCCGTCGTCTCGTCCACCCCGAGCCGATCGGCCCACCACGCGCGCGTGGGCCCCGCCCAGTGGATCTGGTGCTCGTCGTCCCGAGGGTCCACCCCACCACCGGGATAGGCGTACGCCCCTCCCGCGAAGGCCATCGAGGCTCGCCGCCGCAACATGTGAACGACGGTCCCGGCCGCCGTGTCCTTCAGCAACATCACCGTGGCAGCCCGTCTCGGCTCGGCCGGCCGCAACGTGCCGTCCGCCAGCGCACGGATACGGTCCGGCCATTCCGCTGGGTACCACTGCCCGTTTGCCATGGCCGGAGGCTAACTCCTGGGGAGCGGATGTTCGAGACCGAGCGCCTATGAGGGTGCCTCGATGTGTGGTTTGGCGGGTGCGGGTGCGTTGTGGCTGGTCGCGCAGTTCCCCGCGCCCCTAGCTAGCTGCAGCGGACCTGCACCCACGACGGGCCGTCAGTCGCGTACGGCGCGCAGGGGACGGGGTGGGGGGTGTCCGCCCGCAGCGGCCGGCGTCCAGAACCGAGCACCTCTGTAAGCGACCGAGCCGCCGGACCGAGGACGGATACCCCCCACCCCGGCCCCGACCCACAACGCACCAGCACGCGCTACACACGCCCCCACCGAAGCCGAGCGGGCCGCCGCAGGCATCCAGGGGCGCGGGGAACTGCGCAAAACGCCCGCCCCCACCGCACCCGCAGACGACATCACGCCACAGAAGTCAGCTCCACCTGGACCTCGACCTCCACCGGCGCGTCCAACGGCAGCACCGCGACCCCCACCGCACTCCGCGCATGCACCCCCTTGTCGCCGAGCACCTCACCCAGCAACTCACTGGCGCCGTTGATGACCCCCGGCTGCCCCGTGAAGTCCGAGGCCGAAGCGACAAACCCCACGACCTTCACCACCCGCGCGACAAGATCGAGATCCCCCGCCACGGACTTGACCGCCGCCAGAGCGTTCAGCGCACACGTCCGCGCCAACGCCTTCGCCTCCTCGGCGGTGACCTCCGCCCCCACCTTCCCGGTGACCGGAAGCTTCCCGTCGACCATCGGCAACTGCCCCGAGGTGTACACGTACACCCCCGACCGCACGGCCGGCTGGTACGCGGCCAGCGGCGGCACGACCGCCGGCAACGTCAGCCCCAGCTCCGCGAGCCGGGCCTCGACCGCCCCGCTCACGCCGACTTCTCCCGCTTCAGGTACGCCACCAGCTGCTCGGGGTTGTTCGGCCCGGGCACGACCTGCACGAGCTCCCACCCGTCCTCGCCCCAGGTGTCCAGAATCTGCTTCGTGGCGTGGACGAGCAGCGGCACAGTTGCGTATTCCCACTTGGTCATGCGGCCGACTTTAGCCCCTGCTCACCCACAGCCCGTGCCCGCGTTGTCCACAGCCTCCTGCTTAGCTTCCCCGCCGACTGGTTACGCTCGAATACGTGAGCAGGCTCCAGGTCGTCAGCGGCAAGGGCGGGACCGGAAAGACCACGGTCGCCGCAGCCCTCGCGCTGGCTCTCGCCACCGAGGGGAAGCGGACGCTTCTCGTCGAGGTCGAGGGCCGCCAGGGAATCGCGCAGCTCTTCGAAACGGAGACGCTGCCCTACGAGGAGCGGAAGATCGCCGTCGCTCCGGGGGGCGGGGAGGTGTACGCACTGGCCATCGACCCCGAACTGGCCCTTCTGGACTACCTCCAGATGTTCTACAAGCTGGGCGGCGCGGGCCGAGCCCTCAAGAAACTCGGCGCGATCGACTTCGCCACCACCATCGCGCCCGGCCTCAGGGACGTCCTCCTGACGGGCAAGGCGTGCGAGGCGGTCCGCCGCAAGGACAAGTCCGGCCGGTTCGCCTACGACCACATCGTGATGGACGCGCCCCCCACGGGCCGTATCACCCGCTTCCTGAACGTGAACGACGAGGTCGCGGGCCTCGCCAAGATCGGCCCGATACACAATCAGGCGCAGGCCGTGATGCGGGTGCTGAAGTCCAAGGAGACGGCCGTCCACCTGGTGACGCTCCTGGAGGAGATGCCGGTCCAGGAGACCGCCGACGGCATCGCCGAACTGCGGGCGGCCCGTCTGCCGGTGGGCCGGATCGTGGTGAACATGGTGCGCCCTGAGGTGTTGGACAGGGACGACCTGGAACTCGTAAGGACCGTCCGTCGTCCGGCCGTGGCGAAGGCGCTGTCCGCGGCCGGGCTCGGCGGCGCCCGCCGCGGCGGCAACGCCGAGAAGCTGGTCGACCCGCTGATCCGGCAGGCCGAGGAGTACGCCGAGCGGTACGCGCTGGAGCACGAGCAGCGCTCGGTCCTCGGCGGGCTGGACCTGCCGCTGCACGAACTGCCCCTGCTGACCGAGGGCATGGACCTGGCGGGCCTGTACGAACTGGCCACCGAGCTGCGGAAGCAGGGGATGTCATGAGCCCGGAACCAGCCCGTCCCACCCGCACCCGGCAGGACCCGCACCCCACCCGCACCCCGCAGAACCCGCACCCGGACCGCCACCACCGCCTCTCGCCGGCCCCCGTGCTGGACCTCGATCCGCTGATCGACGACCCGAAGACCCGCATCGTGGTGTGCTGCGGCTCGGGCGGCGTGGGCAAGACCACGACCGCCGCGGCGCTGGGCCTGCGCGCGGCGGAGCGGGGCCGCAAGGTCGTCGTCCTCACCATCGACCCGGCCCGCAGGCTCGCCCAGTCCATGGGCATCGACTCGCTCGACAACACCCCGCGCCGGGTGAAGGACGTCGACGGCGAGGGCGAACTGCACGCGATGATGCTCGACATGAAGCGCACCTTCGACGAGATCGTCGAGGCGCACGCTGACGCCGAGCGGGCGGCCGCGATCCTGGGCAACCCGTTCTACCAGTCGCTCTCGGCGGGCTTCGCGGGCACGCAGGAGTACATGGCGATGGAGAAGCTCGGGCAGCTGCGGGCCCGGGACGAGTGGGACCTGATCGTCGTCGACACGCCTCCGTCGCGCTCGGCGCTGGACTTCCTGGACGCGCCCAAGCGGCTGGGGTCGTTCCTCGACGGCCGGCTGATCCGGCTGCTGACCGCCCCGGCCAAGCTCGGCGGCCGGGCCGGCATGAAGTTCCTGAACGTCGGGATGTCGATGATGACCGGCACCCTGGGCAAGCTGCTGGGCGGCCAGCTCCTCAAGGACGTCCAGACGTTCGTGGCCGCGATGGACACCACCTTCGGCGGCTTCCGCACGCGCGCGGACGCGACGTACAAGCTGCTCCAGGCGCCCGGCACGGCGTTCCTGGTGGTCGCGGCCCCGGAGCGGGACGCGCTGCGCGAGGCCGCGTACTTCGTGGAGCGGCTGGCCGCGGAGGACATGCCGCTGGCCGGTCTGGTGCTCAACCGCGTCCACGGCAGCGGCGCCGACCGGCTCTCGGCCGAGCGGGCGCTCGCCGCCGCGGAGAATCTCGAAGCCGCCGCCGACCATGCCGAGGCCGCGGAGAATCCTGAAGCCGCCGACAATCCGGAGGCCGCGGAGACTCTCGAAGCCGCCGACCATCCCGAGGCCGCGGAAAATCTTGAAGAGCCCCGCATTGTCGATCAGGAGGGCGGGAAAGCTGGACTTCGTAACTCTCCCGACACGTACGGCAGTTCAGAATCGCCCGCACCCCAGCTCGCGCCCCAGCCCGTACCCGGTGACCCGGCAGCCGAGTCCGACTCCCCCGTCGACCCGGACCGCACCGTCGATCAACTCACCGCAGGCCTGTTGAGGCTGCACGCCGACCGTATGCAGCTGCTCTCCCGCGAGCAGCGCACGCGTGACCGCTTCACCGCGCTCCACCCCGAAGTGGCGGTGGCCGAAGTCGCCGCGCTGCCCGGCGACGTGCACGACCTCGCGGGGTTGCGGAACATCGGGAACCGGCTCGCGGCCGGGCGGCCTGAGCTGCCCGAACCAGGTACCGGCGACAGCTGAGCCGGTACCGCGAACCGAGGGCCGCGCCCTCAGCTCACCGCCGCGTAGTTCTCGTAGATCTCGTCGTCCTCGAGGGGCAGGATGCCGACCCCTCGCTCGTACTCGACGCGCGCCGTCTCCAGCAGCCTGCGCCACGACGTGACCGTCGGCCGCCGGCGCAGCAGGGCGCGGCGCTCGCGCTCCGTCATGCCTCCCCACACGCCGAACTCGACGCGGTTGTCCAGCGCGTCGGCGAGGCACTCCGTGCGTACCGGACATCCGGTGCACACTGCCTTCGCCCTGTTCTGCGCTGCTCCTTGAACGAACAGTTCATCCGGATCGGTAGTGCGGCAGGCCGCCTGCGCACTCCAGTCGGTTACCCAGCCCATACCGGCGCCGTCCTCTCCCGAATCGAGGCTCCCCCACGGCGGCAGCGGCATATTCACCGCCGCCAGTTGAGGACGTTACGGAAGGCGGGCACAGCGCAACACCCCCTTCGGGCCCAATCTTGAATGGCCCGAACGGACTATGCGTAAGCGGCAGATCACCCGGGGGAGTGAGCCTGCGACATACATGACTATCCCGGCAAACCAGGACACTTGTCTTGCGTCACAACGGGCACCTGATGACACACGAGGCGGATTCGGACACGCCCCCACCAAAAAAGTCGGGGAACCTCCGGAACGATTCGGGGTCGCCGGACGTATTGATACGTGGCCCTACTGCTGTGACAGTTGAGAGCAGCTTAGGCCAAGGCCTGTGCGCGTGTCCGGCGAATGAGTAGGTCGACGCCGCGCGGTGTCGTGCCCGCGTACGGCCGCCCGAACATCCCGAGGAGTGACCGCTCCCTCGGAACGCTCATGAGTACGGATTAGGCTGCCCCCTATGTCGAAGAAGCGCTCGGGCGGGGGCCTGTCGCCCACGCAGCAGGCCGCCAAGTTCCTCGGTGTCAGTGTTCTCGCGGGAGCGGTGATGGCCGGCATCGCGCTGCCCGCGGCCGGCGCGCTGGGGCTCGCGGCCAAGGGGTCGGTGGAGAGTTTCGACGAACTCCCGGCCAACCTGAAGACCCCACCGCTGAGCCAGCGCACCACGATCCTCGACGCCGAGGGCGGCACCATCGCCACCGTGTACTCGCGCGACCGCACGGTGGTCGACCTCAAGGACATCTCGCCGTACATGCAGAAGGCGATCGTCGCCATCGAGGACTCGCGCTTCTACCAGCACGGCGCGGTCGACCTGAAGGGCGTGCTGCGCGCGCTCAACAAGAACGCCCAGAGCGGCGGTGTCTCCCAGGGCGCCTCGACGCTGACGCAGCAGCTCGTGAAGAACGTCGCGGTGGAGGAGGCCGGTGACGACCCGACGAAGGTCGCCCAGGCCACCCAGCAGACCATCGGCCGCAAGATCCGCGAGCTGAAGTACGCGATCCAGCTCGAAGAGGAACTCGGCAAGAAGAAGATCCTCGAGAACTACCTGAACATCACCTTCTTCGGCCAGCAGGCCTACGGCGTCGAGGCCGCGTCCCAGCGCTACTTCTCCAAGCACGCCAAGGACCTCACCCTCGAACAGTCGGCGCTGCTCGCCGGCATCGTGCAGTCCCCGAGCCGCTACGACCCGGTCAACGACGAGGCCGAGGCCACCAAGCGCCGCAATGTCGTGCTCCAGCGCATGGCCGAGGTCGGCGACGTCTCCCAGGCAGAGGCCGACAAGGCCAAGCAGCAGCCGCTGGGCCTGAAGGTCAGCAAGCCGAAGAACGGCTGCATCACGGCGGTCAAGGGCGCGGGCTTCTTCTGCGACTACGTCCGTGAGGTCTTCCTGACCGACCCGGTCTTCGGCAAGACCCAGGAGGCCCGGGCCAAGGTCTGGAACCAGGGCGGCCTGACGATCCGCACCACCATGGACCCGCAGGCCCAGGAGTCGGCACAGGACTCCATCAAGGAGCACGTCTACCAGGACGACGACGTGGCCACCGCCGCCACCATCGTCCAGCCCGGCACCGGCAAGATCCTGGCGATGGGCCAGTCACGGCCGTACGGCATCAACAACAAGAAGAACGAGACGACGCTCAACCTCTCGGTCGACCAGAGCATGGGCGGCGGCGCGGGCTACCAGCCCGGTTCGACGTTCAAGCCGATCGTGGCCGCGGCCGCCATAGAGGGCGGCATGCCGGCGACCAAGGTGTACCCGTCGCCGTACGAGATGGACTACCCGGCACCCGTCCAGGAGTGCAACGGCGGGGTGTGGAACGAGAAGGGCGTCCCGGTCGCCAACGAGAACGAGTCCGAGGTGGGCCCGTACTCGATGAAGGAGGCGACCGCGAAGTCGGTCAACACCTACTACGTGCAGCTGATCAGCGACATCGGCATCTGCCCGGTGACCGAGATGGCCACGAAGATGGGCGTCGAGCGCGCCGACGGCCGCAAGATCCAGCAGGCCCCGTCGATCGCCCTGGGCACCCAGGAGATGTCCCCGCTGACGATGGCGAACGCGTACGCGACCTTCGCCTCGCGCGGCATGTACTGCACCCCGGTCGCCATCGAGTCGATCACCCAGCGGGTCGGCGAGCAGTCGAAGTCGCTCCAGGTGCCGAAGTCGACCTGCTCGCGGGCGATGTCGGAGACCACCGCGGACACCATCAACACGCTCCTGAAGGGCGTGGTCGAGGACGGTACGGGCACCCAGGCCGGCCTCAGCGGACGCGCCAGCGCCGGTAAGACCGGTACGACCGACGAGCGCTACGCCGCCTGGTTCGTGGGCTACACCCCGAACATGGCCGGCGCGGTCTGGGTCGGCGACCCGGCGCACAAGCGCAAGATGCAGCAGATCACCATCGGCGGCGTCTGGCACACCAAGGTCTTCGGTGGCGAGGTTCCCGGCCCGATCTGGCGCGACATGATGAGCGGCGCCCTGGAGGGCAAGGACGCCCCGAACTTCAACCTCGTCAACATCCCGGACCCGCCGAAGAACAGGGGCGACGGGAACGGCAACGGGAATGGGAACGGCAACGACGACGGGGACAACGGCGACGACAACGGCAACAACAACGGCGGCAACGACAACGGCGGAACCGGCGACGACGGCAACACCACCTTCCCGGCGCCGACGTTCTCGATCCCGGAGAACTTCATCCAGGGTCAGAGCAATGGGGGCGGGCGGGGACGCGGCTGAGGTAGCCGACATGGCTGACTCCACCGACTCCGCCGACTCTGCCCACACGGCCGAGACGTGAGACGGCCCCTTCATCGCCGTACGGAATGCGTTCCTACGGTGATGAAGGGGCCGTTCGCGTGCTGCCGACCGGTGTGGGGGCCGGGGTGGGTCGGGCGGTGCCAGTGGCCCGGGGTCGAGCGTGGACTGCCGGTCGGATTGGTCCGCCGGGGTCGGTCAGCCGGCCAGGAGCTTCTTGACGGCGGCGGCGACGCCGCCCCCCTCGGCGAGGCCCGCGACCTTCGGGTTCACGATCTTCATGACGGCGCCCATGGCCCGCGGCCCCTCGGCGCCGGCCGCCCGGGCCTCCTCGACGGCCTGGGCCACGATGTCGTTCAGCTCGTCGTCGCCGAGCTGCTTGGGCAGGTACTCGGCGAGCACCACGCCCTCCGCCTTCTCGCGCTCGGCGGACTCGGCGCGACCACCCTGGGCGAAGGCGTCCGCGGCCTCACGGCGCTTCTTCGCCTCCTTGGTGATCACCTTGAGGACCTCGGCGTCGGAGAGCTCGCGCTTCTCCTTGCCGGCGACCTCTTCGGTGGTGATCGCGGCGAGCGTCATCCGCAGCGTCGAGGAGCGCAGCTCGTCACGCCCCTTGATCGCGGCGTTGAGGTCTTCCTGGAGCTTCGACTTGAGCGTGGTCATGCGTCCGATTGTCGCAGGTACGGTGCGCCGGGCGCCCGCCCATTTACCGTGCGGACGGCGGCCGGTCAAGGATGCCGCCCGGATCTGACACGATGGAGGCATGCGCGCGCGATACGGAGTTCCCTTGGGAATCGCGGCGGTTGGCGCCGCCGGACTGGCCTACTCCGCGGGTTTCGAAGCCCGCTCCTTCCGCCTGCGACGGGTCACGGTCCCCGTCCTGCCGGCCGGCATGCGCCCGCTGCGGGTGCTCCAGGTCTCCGACATCCACATGGTCGGCGGCCAGCGCAAGAAGCAGCGCTGGCTGCGCTCGCTGGCGGGCCTGCGCCCGGACTTCGTGATCAACACGGGCGACAACCTGTCGGACCCGGAGGGCGTCCCGGAGGTCCTGGACGCGCTGGGCCCGCTGATGGAGTTCCCGGGCGCGTACGTCTTCGGCTCGAACGACTATTACGGCCCCAAATTCCGCAACCCCGCCCGCTACTTGTACGAGAAGGCCCAGGGCCGCCACGGCCTGAACGGCAACGCGCCCGCCGTGAGCGTCATCCACAACCCGTGGGAGGACCTGCGGGACGGCTTCGACGCGGCGGGCTGGCAGAACCTCACGAACACCCGGGGCATGCTCAAGATCGAGGGCGTGTCGGTGGAGCTGACGGGCCTGGACGACCCGCACATCAAGCGGGACCGGTACGCGGAGGTGGCGGGCGGCCCGTCGGGCGCGGCGGACTTCTCGATGGGCGTGGTGCACGCGCCGTACCTGCGCGTCCTGGACGCGTTCGCGGCCGACGCGTACCCCCTGATCCTGGCCGGCCACACCCACGGCGGCCAGATCTGCCTCCCCTTCTACGGCGCCTTCGTGACCAACTGCGACCTGGACACGGACCGGGTGAAGGGCCTGTCCCGGCACACGGCGGAGGGCCGGACATCGTATCTGCACGTGTCGGCGGGGTGCGGGGCGAACCGGTACACGCCGGTGCGGTTCGCTTGTCCGCCGGAGGTTACGTTGCTGACGTTGGTGGGGCGGGGGTAGGGCGGGCGCTGCGGGTGTGTGGGTGGGCCGGTGTGTGGATGAGCCGGTGTCTGGGTGAGCCGGTGTCTGGATGAGCCGGTGTCTGGATGGGCGCTTGGGTGGGTGTGTGTGCACGCGGGTGGGTGGGGTGTACACGTGAGCGGGTGTGCACGTGAGCGGGGATTAACCCGCACGGCCCGCCCGTATCGCCCCTTTCATCCCGCCTGCCTAGCGTGAGGGCATGACCGCGCCGATACCGAGGGACATCCCGGACCTTCCCGCAGTCCCGGGCATGCCCGCCTTCCTGCCCTCGCCCGTCCCCGCCACGGCGGTGGTGGCTCCCGTACGCCACCGACTGGCCGCCGCGTACCGAGTGCTGGTGGCCCTGACGGCCGCCGCAACCGTGACCGTGGAGCTGCTTTTGAGCGGCCCGGTCCGAGCGCTGAGCTACTTCTCCGTGCAGAGCGCGATCCTCCTGGCGGCGGTGCTCCTGCTGTCGGCCCGCAGAGCGTGGAGCGCCCGGCGCCCGCTGCCGTCCGCGCTGACGGGAGCGGTTCTTCTCTACGCCACGATCACGGCGCTGGTGTACCACCTGCTCCTGGCGAACGCGTCGAGCCCCTTCTCCCTGACGGGCGAGGCGGCGGCCCCGACAGGCTGGCACGCGGTGACCGGGCACCTGCTCCACACGGTGATCCCGGCGGCGGCCGTGGCGGACTGGCTGTTCCTGACACACCCCGACCGCCTGCACCTGCGCCAGGCGGCGAGCTGGCTCCTCTACCCCCTGGCCTACCTGGCGTTCTCCTTCACCCGAGGCGAACTGATCCCCCCGGGCACCGCCGGCCGCTACCTCTACCCCTTCCTGGACGTCGACCTCCACGGCTACAAGAGTGTCCTCGGCAACGCCCTCCTCCTCGGCCTCTCCTTCTACGCCCTCGCGATCCTCCTGGTAGCCCTCGACCACACCCGCCCGAACCCCATCCGCCACCGCCCCAAAACCGGATTTCGTCTCCAGCCACCAGTGGGCTAAAGTAAACGACGTCGCCGCGACAAGCAGCGACGATCGGGGTGTAGCGCAGCTTGGCAGCGCGCTTCGTTCGGGACGAAGAGGTCGTGGGTTCAAATCCCGCCACCCCGACAGTGAAGTACCAGTTCAGGGGCATGATCCGCGAGAGCGGGTCATGCCCCTGAGTGGTTTCCAGGGCCAGTTGAGAGAGAGCCAGGAGAAGATCTTGGAATCTCTCTCCCAGAGGCCACCCACTGGGGTGGGCACAGACGCTCCCACAAGAGGTCGTGCGCAGGGCCACGGGAGACAGTGGTGGACTCGGCCGAGCGTGTCGACTGGTCCCTCGCGCTAGAAACTCGAAGAGCGCCGTCCTTCAGCTAAAGGGCGGCGGGGGCCTTCTTGTACCAGCCGGTGATAACGCCTACCAGGTGGACGATATTCTGCGTCCGCATGATCGGTGCCGAAGCGTTCGGCTCGAAGTCAGCGTTGGCCCCGGTTGTACGCCAGATGCTGGTCTCGGAAACCGGCGCAGCCATGTGCGGGTCGAGGCGCTTGAAGAACTCGGCGATGTCGTCGAGCTCGACCGGATTCTCGCCCGCTCGCAGTTCTCGGAACACGCCACCGAGAACGCGAAGCATACCCACCGAGCCGAGCAGCGAGGCCCGGCGTACTTCCTGGGCCATGGTGAGATCGCCAGGATGACGCTCCGCCTCGGGGTCGTCCTCGGTGAGGGCAGCGAGGTCGGTGAAGGCGTTGGAGATAACGTCCAGGAAGTCCTTGACCTGCTCGATCACCTCACCGTCAGTGAGAGTCTGCTCGGCCTTTTTACTGATCCGGCCGCCGGCACCGGCGATGACGGCACGAGTGATGTCGGCAACGTGCTTGGCACCCATGAAGTTGGGGTTCTTAAGAGTCATGCGATCCTGCTCGGCGTCGACTCGGCCCTTCAGCAGCGGGTGGTCGATGACGTCGGACAGGGTACGGTTGGCGACCTTGTAGCTGTCGAACCGGGCGCGGACGGCACTGCTGATGCCCTTGGCGTTGTCGGCAACGTCCACGAACATCTGCTGAGACTTGATCGGGTCCGGCTCGACATAGATGTCAAGGCCGACGTACTCGGCCTTGAGCCGATTCATCTGGCCAATGAGCTTCTCGCGCTCGGCCCCGAGTTTCGCGGCCTTCTCCTGGCTGACCTTGCGAGCCAGCTCGCGATCGACCGCGGAGATGGCGTCCGTGATGCGCTGCTTCTCGATGGCAACGCCCAGTACACGGTGTTGGCCGTCGATGGTCCGCAGGCTGGAGATGCCTCCGATCGCCCACGGAACGACGAGGTAGCCGACGGCGCCCTGATCATCCACCTTCTCGAAGGTGCATCCACCGCCATCCCGGGCCAGCAGGGCAGGGGCCACCCAGTCCTGCTTCGTGTCGAGGTACTCACCGAAGTGCTTGGCGTGAAGTCGGTCGACCTTGCGGTTGTCCTTGTCGACGTTGTTCGGATCGGGGACAGGGAGGATGGTCGGAAGGTCGAGGAGGGGAACGCGCACGCTGTAGACCGTGCGGCCGCCCTGAGGCGTCCTGATGGCGAGGTACGTGCTGGAGTCCTGCGGCTTGGACAGGCGCAGCGTGTCGACGGAAATGCTCACAAGAAGCCCCCCAATGGGATAGCCACACACTCGGCTGGCGCAGCAACAACCCAATCATCGCGTCCAGCTGGTAATCAGGGCGAGTAATTTATTGTTATTCAGACTAAGTTGGTGAATGCTGAAATCAAGTTGTAGATAAGAGGCTGATTTTGATCACTATTGACCGACCACGCCCATCGGTCTCACCGGCCACCAGGTCATAGAGAAGGGCAAGCGCGCAAATGGGATGAGCGCTCCATCGTGGCCCGGTAGCTGGTTACTGAGCTTGAACTCGTGATGTCGTCCGGGTGAGAGATAGGCCGGTTCCGGCGAGGCATCCGTCGATGAGGTGGGGGCGGTACTGGATCTTTCGCATGCCGTGGCGGATGGTCTGGATGAGGTGTTCGGGGGTGGTGAAGGCGGTGTTGGACAGCCAGCCGCGCCGCAGCAGGGACCAGATGCCCTCGACCGGGTTGAGGTCGGGTGCGTAGGAGGGCAGCTGGTAGACGGTCAGCCAGTCCTGCCGGGCGGTGAACTGCCGCATTCCGTAGGCGAGATGGACGTTGAGGTTGTCCCAGACGAGCACGATCGGGCCGCCGAGCTGCTGGTGGGCGGTGATGAGCAGGTCGCGGTAGTCGGTCCAGGCGAAGCTCTTGCGTCCGTCGCGCCGGCCGTCGTCGTGGCGCGGCCGGTAGATCAGCCGGGAGCGTTCGCCAGGCTTGTAGCAGGTCAGTGTGGCGATGGAGATACGGCGGCGGGAGCGGCCGCGGACCCGGATGACCGGGGTCTGTCCGCGCCTGGCCCAGGTGCGGGCGGTCGGCGGCGTCATCGAGAAGCCGGACTCGTCCTCGAAGACGATCCACGCCCCGAGCGCCGCCGCGGTGCTTCCACGTGCGGCCAGGTCTCCTTCACCCAGCCGCAGATCGCCTCCTCGTCACGCTCGACGGCTCTCCTGGCCGGGATCTGGCAGGAGAAACCGTGCCGGATCAGCAGCTTCCGCACTCCTTGCAGGGTGTAGCTCTTGTGGAACCGGCGGCCGATCACGGTCTTGACCCTGGACAGCGTCCACCGCTGATCCGGCCAGCCGTGCGCGACCGGGCCCTTGGCCAACTCCGCCTCCAGCTGCACGAACTGGGCCTCGCTCAACCTGGGTGGTGATGCCGGCCCGGTCGAGCGCAGAGCCCTCGGACCGCCCTTGTCTCAGGACCTGCGCCACCGCTGCACCGACCGGACGCTGACCCGTAACTCCTTTCGCGATCGCCGAACTCGGCTCACCCTGGTTGAACCGCTCAGCCGCCCTCACCCTGATGCCCTCGCGGAACTGCCGGCGCTCGTCCGACAGACCGCCGCCCTGCGCATACCTCATAAGAGACGGCGTACCGCGAGGATCAAGCTCTGTCACCGGCTACGACAATCCGAGTTCAAGGTCAGTAGGCTTTCCACACATGCGCAAACCGCCGGTCGACGAGGCGCGGCTACGATCGCCTGTCATGGACTGGCTGGAGCGCACCGCGGAACTGAGGCAGTGGACCAGAAGCGGGACCCGCGCTCCGCACAAGCCGTTGCTGTTGCTGTACGCGCTCGGTCGGTTCCAGCAGGATGCCGTCGGCGAACTGCGGTACAGCGCGGTGGAGGAGGATCTGCAACGGCTGCTGACCGAGTACGGCCCGCCGAACAGAACGACTCCGGCCTACCCGTTCCACCACCTGGTGAGCGACGGCGTCTGGGAGGTGCGCACCAATCACGGACCGGGCAGCCCCGGCAGCGGGGTGCGGGAGTTACGGGCCACGGGGGCCGCGGGGCGACTGTCACCGGAACTGCGGGCGGCGCTACAGAGTGAGCCGGAGCTGCTCGGCCGGATGGCACGGGTCCTGCTCGACCTGCACTTCCCGCCTTCCCTCCACGGCGACCTGTGCGAATCCGTCGGCCTGGAGCTGGAGCCAGCACAGACCGGACAGCCCTCGGCCGCCGTGCGGAGGCGACGGGACCCGCGGATGCGGGAGCGGGTCCTGACGGCCTACGAGTACCGGTGCGCCTTCTGCGGCTACGACGGCAGGATCGGCACTGTGCCCGTCGGGCTGGAGGCCGCGCACGTGCGCTGGTGGGCGTTCGACGGCCCTGACGACGTCGACAACGGACTGTGCCTGTGCTCGCTGCACCACAAACTCTTCGACAAAGGCGTCCTCGGTGTCGGCGACGGCCACCGCATCCTGGTCTCCCAGCGCTTCGTCGGCCACAGCCCCGCCGCCCGCGAGCACGTCATCACGCTCGCCGGCCGCCCACTCATCGGACCTCAGCCAGGCGCCCACCCTGTCGCGGCGATCCACCTCTCCTGGCACACCAGCCAGGTCTTCCACGGTAGCCCACGCCCCGCCACGGCCCCATGACCGTCGAATCGTCGACCGCGCCCCACTGATAAGGAGCGCACCGCCACCCGCCGAAGATCCTCCGTCAGATGCCGTTGATCTTTCGGCCATTACTTCCGACGCCCTGGCTAAATGTCGTGTGCGCAGGATCTCGAAGGTCCTGCGCACACGATGAAGCGCCCGTGGAAGGCCGAGCCCTTTTGAGGCCCGTTCAGATGGCCGGAGGGATCCTTTCTGGGGTGCTCAGTTCATCCGCTTCAGGTCCCGGGCGCTCATGAGCCGGATCGAGAACGGCGAACGTGGCACAACACCCGTCCTCGTCCGAGCTCTGCTGGACCTGTACGCGTCGACAACGAGGACCGACGTGCCGACGTGCTCGACCTTGTACGAGCAGACAAGGAGCAGCAGAAGCCCTGGTGGCGGAAGTACTCCACGGTGCTCACCCCGACCCACTACGACGGGTACCTAGCGCTGGAGGCCGGCGCGACGCGCCTCGCCAGCTACCAGCCGATGCTGGTGCCGGGGCTGCTCCAGACCGAGGACTACGCGCGCGGTGATCTCCCAGATGAGGAAGGACCTGGCGACACCGCAGGTCGAGTCCCTGGTCAGGGTCCGCATAGAGCGGCAGAACAGCCGCCTGGGCAGAGAGACCACCGCCAGACTCTGGGCGATCCTCGACGAAGCCGTGCTGCGAAGGACAGTCGGCTCCGTCGAAGTGATGCGCGACCAGATGCGGAAGCTGGTGGAGGCAAGCGAGCAGCCGAACGTCACCGTGGAGCTGCTGCCGTTCTCACTCGGAGCGCATCCCGGCCTGTACGGTCCGTTCGTCATCCTGACCTTCCCGCACCCCACGCCGGACCTGGTGTGGCTGGAGAATCCCAAGAACTCCGTGTATCTCGAGTCCCCGTCAGACGTGGACAACTACATGGACATCTTCGACCAGTTGAGGGGCACCGCCCTCGACCCATCGGAGACCCGCACCCGCATCGTGCGCATCAGCAAGGAGCTCGAAGAGTGAGCACGCCCAACATGGCCGCTCGGCACGACGTCACGACAGCCCCACGCGGCGTCGATCTCACGCACGCACGGTGGCGGAAGAGCTCGGACAGCGGGGGTGCCAACGACTGCGTGGAAGTCGCGGAACTGGGCGAACACGCCGCAGTGCGCGACTCCAAGGACATCGGCCGTCGTCCGTTGCTGTTCTCGAGGGTGGCGATGCGAGCGCTGGTCAGTGGGATCGTCTGCGGGTCAAATTGGTGAGCGCCGGGGCTGGGAGTGGAGAGGGTACCGTGACGGTCGTCGTGGTTGGCGCTCCGGTCTCACGACGGGGGTGGCACCTTTGGAGGCCGGGTTCTCCGTGTGCCTCGTGGCCGAGGAGATCACCTGATGCACATCCCTCGCCGCCGGCGCAGATCGCGCAACTCCTTGCTGAGTCACGGTCGTTCATGGCATGGACCCTCGTCGCGGCTGGAGGGGAGGATGCCCATTTCGAGGAGGTCTCGGCTTGACTCTGTGGGGATCTCAACTGCGAAGAGCCGCATTACCGCGGAGGAGCCGGTCGGTCACGTCTTGCGCTTCGGTGCCAGCGTCGGGGACTTAACCCTTGACGTCCAGGAGAAGAGCGTCCAGCTCCTCAACGGCATGGCCGCGTTCTGCCCCCTCCCCAAGGCCCCGCCCGCCCAGGAGGTCGACAGGTTCCTTGTGCTTCAAGATGAGCACGACAGTGCGTTGAAGCCCGCTGCCGTAGGGAGTCGGTCAGAGGGCGAATCCTCCTGCAACAGCCCGGAGCCACGATCAACGCGCACTTACATTAGGAACATCCGTCGTGCTCGCTGGTCCGTTGCGTTGCATACGGAAGGAGGGGAAGAGCGAGGATGCCAAAGCGCACTAGACGCGCAGCTGTGCTCGCTGCTGAACAGCGCGCGGTCGACCACGCGTATTCCTGTCTGGAGAGGGCCCGGCGGGAGGCGTCGGAGCTGATCGGCCTCGACGCCGCGGCCAGCGGCAAGGACTCCATCGATGCCCGGCAGACCTGGGAGCGGGAGCTGGCGTCCCTCGACATCGGAGGTAAGTCTCTCGTCTTCATGAGGGCCGATGTCGACGAGGGTGAAGGCCGTGAGACGTTCTACGTGGGGCGCCGCGTGGTGCGTGACGAGCAGCTGAATCCCGTTGTGGTCTCCTGGAGTTCGCAGGCCGCGGTGAACTGGAGGCTGACCAGCGAGCGGGATCCGGGACAGGTGCTGCTGTTGCGTCAGATTATCTGTGATCAGCAGGTGGTCAAGCGCTATCTCGATCTCCACGGATCGGAAGCGGAACCACCGGTGGGACCGGCGGCACCGGTCGCCATCGCCGCGCCGGGCACGGCGGCTGAGGAACCGGCGTGGCGTGATCCCCTCCTCGACGAGATGGACCGTGCGCGCGATGGCTCGATGCACGACATCGTCGAGACCATCCAGCGGGAACAGCTCCGGCTCGTGGCGGAGGAACCTGCGGGCGCACTCGTGATCCAGGGCGGTCCGGGCACGGGTAAGACGGCGGTCGGCCTGCACCGCGTGACCTGGCTGCTGGACAACAAGCACCGGACAGCCAGGGAAATCCTCGTCATCGGCCCCAATCGGGGATTCCTCGACTACGTGGGCGTCACTCTGTCCGAACTTGGCAGCGATGACGTGTCGATGCTCGAACTACCCGCGCTCTGGTCGGCGGCAGCGTCGCCCCGAGACCCCCGTCAGGTCGCCGCGGTGAAGGCCGATCCGAGGATGGCTGAGGTACTGCGCAGGGCCGTCGACTGCGAGTCGACCAGCTCGGCGGAACGGTTGACCGCACTTGTGGGTGGGCCGGTCTTCACCTTCGAGCTGAACCGCCGCGAAGTCGTTGTCCCTGTGGAGGAGATAGCGGAGATCGCTGGTGCGGCGCTGGCCGGCGACAGTCCGTACCAGGTGCGCCGGGAGCGGTGCGTACAGCGGATCACGCAGCACCTGACCGATGTCTACATTGGGCTGCTGCCCGGCCCCGCTGACATCGACTACCTGGCCGAGACGGCCAGGGCCCGCCCTGTCGTACGCCTCCTCAAGCGGATCTGCCCCAACCTTGCGGCCCAGGACGTGCTGTGGGGCCTGTTCTCAGGCGGGGCCGCCCTCGGCCGTGCCGCCGAGGGCATTCTGTCGGCCGCCGAGCAGGACCTGCTCGCCGCGCCCCGCCCGGGAGCCGGTCCAGGTAGCCGCGCGGCGCGCTCGCGGACCGAGCCGAGCCGCGAAGATCTGGTCCTTCTCGATGAGTTGGAGTACGTACTGGGTGGACGCCCCCAGAAGGTGTACGGGCACCTGGTCATCGACGAAGCACAGGACGTCACGCCGATGGAGGCCAGGGCCCTGGCACGGCGCTGCCCCAGCGGTTCGATGACGGTGCTCGGCGACCTCGCGCAGTCGACCGGGCCATACCTCCACCAGGACTGGGACGGGCTCGGGAAGGTGCTCGCCAGCCGGGACGGATGGCGGGTCACCCAGCTGCTCACGGGATTCCGCGTACCGGGAGAGGTCATGGCCTTCGTGGCCCGGCTCGGGGAGCACTGCGCGCCCGGCGTGGCAGTGCCCGACTCGGTGCGCGACACGGGCACGGACGTCGCCGTGGTCCAGGGGGCGAAGGTGGGAACTCTGGCAGCCGAGGCCGTAGCACGGCTACGGGCGAGCGCGCCTGACGGAGCGGATGAACGCTCGATCGGCGTGATCGTGCCGCCGGGCGGTAAGTGGGTCAGCGACATGGTGTGCGCGCTCGGTCCGGAGAGTCTCGGGAACCTTGCCGTCCTCACCCCGGCTGAGGCGAAGGGCCTCGAATTCGACCACGTCGTCGTGGTGGAGCCTGCCGGAATCGTCGCAAACGAGTCCGTGGGCCTGAGGCATTTGTATGTCGCGCTGACGCGGTGTACCCAGTCGCTGACCGTCGTCCACGCCCTACCCCTGCCCCCGCAGATCGGCGGCCCGGACCCGGTTTCCCCGCCCACCGCCGCATCCGCTCCCTCCCCGCGTGACGCGAAGGGCTCTGCCGCGGAGCCCGCGGCGAGCCGGTGCAGCCGGTACTTCGCTGACGGAACTTCGTGCACCCATTCCACTCACCACGCGGACAAGTGGTGCAGGACGGCCCCCTGCGGGGGCTTCCGCACCGCTGAACCGGTGGTCGTGGCCCAGCCCCGGCGCCTTGCCCCAATCGTCGGTGCGCGGGACCAGGGCCGTCTCAGCCTCGACGCGCGGCAGCGTGCCGCCGTGCGAGTCAGCTCGGGGGCGTGCGGGGCTTTCGTCGCACGGCACCGGGGCGGCCTGCGCGAAGCGGCGGTGGAATTGCACGCCATGCTCGTCCCGTTCGTCGAGCAGGCCCGGCACCTGCGCGCCGCGGACGGCACCTGGGTGCTGGATCTCGCGGGATTCCGCATCGTGCTCAGTCCCGAGGCCGACACGATCACGGGCTACGACGCGGTGCATGCGGAGCGGAGCTTCGCGCAGTTCGAGGCGGGCGTCGAGTCCCGGGTGGGTAAGGACGCCCGGGCCGCGCGGAGATCGGTGCTCACCGCGCCGGTGCGGAAGAGCGGAACGCTGCTCGGTGCCGAGGAACTGGTCCGCCTGCTCGACGCAGGAGCGGTGCACGCCACCGGCTCGGCCTGCGCCGGATACGAGCAGGTGGGGCAGATGCGCGGTATGGCCGATGAAGCCTTCGTACGTGCGATGCGTGGAGCGCTCGCCGATGATCTGCGGACCGCGGACATCGAGTTGTTCGAGACCTGTGTCATCGTCGAGGGCAGCCGCTTCCAGTGGCGGCTCTCGCCCGACGGCCGCTCCCTGCTTACCGTGCGCGAACCCGGTACGGACTACCGCAGACCACCAGCCTTCCCCAACTCCCTCCCCGAGCCCCGAAGGGCGACCATGTTCAGCACCGGCACGGCACCTCAACAAGTCGAAGAGGAACGGGCGGAGGAGGATCGGCCGGCCGAAGCGAGCAATGGCCTGGAACGCCTGGTGGCCGCGCGCACGGTGGCGTCGCGGGCGGACCGGTCCCACGAAGCGCTCCGGCACCGCCTGCTCGCCGACCTCTACGACAGCGCGCCGGAGGTCGGGGAGAGCGCCTTCGTGGACGCCTGGTGCACGCGGGCTGAAGGCACCGTGCTCTTCGACGTATTGGGTAGCGAGGAAAGCACGTACCCGTCCATCCGAGAGTCGGTGCTCCACCTCATGGAGGTGTCCCATCTGCGTACGGAGGGCCAGGCGGAGTTCCTCGTCATCGTGTTGTGCGGCGAACCGGCGGAACCCTGGGTGGCCGACGCGGTCGATGGCGCCTTCAGCGTGCTCCTCGCCTGGCGCGCCAACGGGACCTGGGCGGGGCCGGGAGCGCGGCACATCGTGGCCTAGCGAGGACCCTCCCACCACCGTCAGAAGACCTGACAAAATACGACGCAGGTTTCGAACGCGGGAGACAAGCGGGGGCGGATGGGGAACGAGGACGCTGCGGCCGATCGGCTCGGCGGCGGATTCGGCGCGGGGGAACTGCCGATCACGGAATCGATGACGCGCGCTGAGATGGTCGAGGCGTGGCGGGCACGGCGGTCCGCCCGCCGCTCCGCCGCGATCACCGGTCCCGGGGGCGTGGTCGACGGATTCGCGTTGCGCAAGTGGCGCAGGGCCGGGGTCTTCGGCGTGGAGGCGGTGGTGCGTGTCGAGGACGTGCTGCGGGGGCTGTTGGAGTCCATGGATGCAGAGGACGAAACCCTGCGGTGGAGCACAGACACCATTCGTGCGTGTCTGGACGGACAGCCGACACCTCAACTTCTCCCCGCCGTCAAGGCGCTGCTCGAAGCCGCCGAACCGGGCCGGGCCGTCGCGCAGACGGCCGCCGTGCTCTCCGCCGTCCACGAGGTCGGCCTGCCCTGGCTCTCCCCGGCCGGTGAGCGCCGCCTCGCGGTCATCGCGGGCGCGGACCCGGCGGCTGACCTCGGCGCGGACGACCTCCCTCGCGGTGCCGAGGAAGACCCCACTGGGGCCTTCGCGCTTCAGCAGGCCCTCGCTCGGAGGAACCTGGACGAGCTGACCACGCACCACCTAGGGGCAATTGTCCCCTGGGCACCCCTCGGCATCATCGACGACCTTATCGAGGCAGGCGTACTGGACCGCGGCCACCAGCCGTGGACCCTGCGGGCGGACGCCGACGAACAGGGCTACCTGCTCGCCAGGCTCGCACCAGAGAAGACGGATGCCGCCCTCGCCCGCTCGCTCGGCTGGGACGAGCCCGGCGAGCGGGAGGCGTTCCTGGCGGGCGAGCCGGTCCAGCCGGCGCCGAGCAGCCTCTACGACCTGCTTCTGCGTGTCGCGGATGGCGAGACGGACGCCCTCAAGGAACTCGAGGATCTGTTGCCTCGCGAGCTGGTGCTTCGCCTGCGCAAGGTGCGGGATGGCTCTATGACGGGCTCCTGGGACCCGGACATCCCCGCCGACCGTGGGCTGTGGCGGCTGATGTGCGCCCTGTGGGAGCCGAGGGCCGCGGTAAATCCGGCGCGCGGTCCGTTCTACGCCCTCGTGGCGCTGCGGCACGCCTACGACCTCATCTGCCAGGGCGAGAGGAAGAAAGCCCAGGCGCAGGTCGACAAGCTCGTCGATCATGAAGGCGCGTCAGCCGAGCACGCGGCCGAGGCATGGAACATGTTCGCCTACCTCGCCCTGCTCGATGACGATCTCGACCTCGCCTACGTCTCGCTGGCGCGCGTCGCCCGAACCGACCGCCGGGTCGAGGAGAACCTGGCTCTGCTGGACCGTCGGCGGGGGACCAAGCGCAACGATCGGGATCAGCCCGCCAATCCGTATC
This sequence comes from Streptomyces sp. SID13726, assembly GCF_010548375.1. Classification (GTDB taxonomy): domain Bacteria; phylum Actinomycetota; class Actinomycetes; order Streptomycetales; family Streptomycetaceae; genus Streptomyces. The sequence goes on along the minus strand of NZ_JAAGLY010000005.1, from coordinate 380,000 downwards.
TGGAGCTTGGGCTGCCGCACAAGAGTGAGCACTGGAAGCACCAGTGGCGCGAGCGCAGGCGGGCCGACCGGGATGACCTCGACCTGGCGGCGCAGGCCAACTGGGCGAAGCGCCGGATCGAGCAGGCCGAGCGGACCGAGGACTGGTCCGACTTCTTCGTACTGCCGCTGGATCCCGCGGCCCTGCGACTGCCCACAGTGAGACCGAGGTCCCTGACGCCGCGGACCGCCGCGATGCCGCGCCGGACCACGCACCAGGCCGCCACGGACCTCGCGACGGTACGCGACCGCGCGATCGCCGACCTTCTACCCACCCTGCTGACCGCGCCCCGGCGCCCCGATCACGACCACAGGACGACTTCATGAGCAGCAAGTCCGCACGCCGCAAGAGCAGCCCGAACGCGGCCGGACAGGCCAAGAAGCCCACGGGGCGGATCCGCCGCAAGGAGAACCAGGAGTTCGCGGCGGACATGAAACTGCGTACCCTCAGGCCGGAGGAGCTCCTTCATCCGGCGCAGCTCCTCGCCCGTTTCACCGAACGGGCCGCGGAGCTTATCGCGCAGCTTCCGCAGGATGTCCGTCCGACCCCCGCTACGGTCAATGCGGCACTGCGGCAGGGCGTGCTGGAGGCATTTCGGACGCGGGACGAGCACATCGCGCGGCTGGTCGAGACCGACCTCCTTGCCAGCACTCCCGAGCAGGGGGCAAAGGCCATCCGCCGGGCGGTGCGCGCCTCGCTCGTCGACATGGGGGTCCGTGTGGTCGAGGAGGCCGACGAGCAGGAACTCTTCGTCGTCGTCGAGGGCGAAGGCGAGGGCTTCGAGCTGGTCCGGCCCGCCTACGTGGACCAGGCGACGGACAAGCTGCTGCTCGCCGGCCAACTGCGCCGCATCCCAGCCCCGAGGACCCTGCCGGAGCATGACGGGACCAGTGCGGTGGACGTGCGGGGAGACGATGCCAAGTGACCTCGACAGGGATCGACTTCGGTACGACCAACTCCGTCGTGGCCCAGTGGCAGGGCGACGACGCCGAGGTGCTGCCGCTCGATGCCCACCACATCGACGCCGACTGGCGGCGGCCGGGGTTTGAGCAGCTCTTCCCCTCGGTCGTGGGTGTCAGCTCGCTTCGGCGCGGCCCTCTGTTCGGCTGGGAGGCCAAGCTCCGCTCCGAGGAAGCGGCCGAAGCTTGCAAACGGCTCCTCAAGAGCGACGAATACGTGACCATCCAGGGCAGGCGCTTCGCGGCGACCACCGTCGCAGCGGGTGTCTTCACCGCGATGCGCGACGGCGCCCAGCGCAACCTCACCGACATCGATCGCGCCGTCATCACTGTGCCCGCCAACGCGACGGGCGCTGCCCGGTACCGGACCAGGGCAGCGGCACGGTTCGCCGGCATCGAGGTCCAAGCCCTGCTCAACGAGCCGACAGCGGCTGCCATCTCGTACGTCCACGACTTCCGCGAAGACTCCCAGATCCTGGTCTTCGACTGGGGCGGCGGCACCATCGACGTGACCGTGCTCGACTACTCGGACGGGTTCTTCGAGGAGCGTGCGTCACGCGGAGTGACGGAGCTCGGCGGTCTGGAGATCGACCGGCGGCTGCGTGAGCTCGTCCTCGAACGAGCGCCCGCGCGCAGGGCCTGGACTCCAGCCCAGGAACGGCAGTTCCGCCTGGACGTGGAGCGGAACAAGATCCTGCTCTCCTCCCAGCCGTCCGTCACGGTGATCACCCCCGACGGTGTCGGCGTCGAGATCCACCAGGGCGAGCTGGAGGAGGCGATCGGTGACCTCGTCGACCGCGCTCTCGGGCCTGTGGAGCAGTGTCTGAAGGACCTGCACATGGCCCCGCTCGACGTGGACGAGATCCTCATGATCGGCGGTACGAGCCAGATCCCCAGCGTGCGGGCCGCGGTCGCCGAAGCACTCCAGATGGAGCCCGTGCCCACTGAACTGTGCCACCCGATGACAGCGGTCGCACGTGGCGCGTCGATCGCGGCGGCGGTGCTCGCCGGTGAGACCGAGGGAGTCATCCAGGTCGCAACCAGTCATGCGCTCGGCACGATGGTCAAGGACTCCTCGGGACGCAAGCGGTTCAGCCAGATCATCCCCAGGAACTCGCCGCTGCCTTGGAAGGAGCGCAAGAGCTACACGCCGCACCAGGACCACGCGCGGAAGTTGTCCGTGGAGATCTGGGAGGGTGACCCGGACAAAGAGCTCGCCCACCGCGACAACGTGCAGCTCACCGAACTCACCCTCACGTACCCCACGCCGCGGGTCCGCGACGAGTCCCGCTTCGATCTGGAGTACACGTACGACTCCAATGGCCTGCTCCACGTCAAGGCCACCCTGGAGCACACGGGCGAGGTCGTGGTCGACCAAGAGGTCGAGAGCTTCGGTTCGGGTGGCCCCACGCCCGAGGTCCGAGAAGAGCTGGACCGCCTGCTGAAGGGCAACTCGAATCCGGACCCCCTCAGGACGGCCGCCTCGGCCGCAGGCGCCCACCCCGTTCCCGCGCCTCCGAAGGCGCGGCCGGTGACGCTCGACGGCGGTCCGCACACCCTGGTCGTCGACGGCTCGAACCTCGCCTGGATCGGTCATTCACCGGTCCGCCCGGGGGTCTATGAAGACGACGATCACCCGAGTTTCTCTCAGCTTCAGGCCGCGCGGGCGGCGCTGGCCAAGAAATACCCCAAGGCCGACATTCATGTTGTGGTCGACGCCAGCTTCCGGCACAAGGTCGCGGACACGGAACGTGAAGCCGTGGAGGCCGCCCTCAGCAAAGGCGACATCATCCAGCCGCCAGCCGGTACCGAGGGCAAGGGCGACGCCCTCGTGGCGGTCATCGCCGACGACTCCGGTGCGATGGTCGTGACGAACGACAACTTCGCAGAGCTGCACGACCGTTATCCGTGGCTTCGGGAGAAGGGGCGGGTTCTGGGCGCCACCTGCTCCAAAGGGATCTGGTTCTTCACCGAGCGTACCTGCGTGGCGCCGCGGGGACGAGGGTAAGGGGGAACCCCCGGTTATCCTGCCCTCGAAACTCGACACACCACCGCCATACGACCGACCCGCTCAGCCGTCAACCCTACCTACCGGCGAGTTCAGCGAACTACCGCTATTCCAGCGAGGGTTCGCCGGCCACTTGTCTGCGGAGCGATTCGACCTCGGCTCGCAGCGCGGAGTTCTCCTCTTCCAGCTCTGCCTTGGTACGGCGGTTCGCTGGAGCGCGCTGGGGGCGTAGGTCCCGGCGGCTGGCAGGCGATGCGTTGGGAAGATCCTCGAAGGGGCCAATGGGCTCGAACGCCACGATCACTGACGGATCTTTGACGCGAAGGTCTCCGTCGCCTCGGTACTGCGTCAACTCGACTGCGTACACCGCTGCCTGCCGCATCTGCCGGTTCAAGAACTCGACGATCGCCCTCAGCTCCAGCGGGATCCGGTCCGCGACGAACAGCAGCCGCATCTGCCCGGCGGCCAGCCGTTCCTCGACCATCGACCAGAACTCTTCCGCGGAACGGTCACCGAGCAGCAGTTCCCCGTACGCCTCTTCCAACGATCGGCCGTCCGCAGCGCAGGTCCCCTCGAAGGAGCGCTGGAGCAACGCTCCAGGCCAGTACCGCGCTCCGTTCGCCGCGTAGTCCAGCATCTGACCCACCACCTCTCGGCGGATACGCGTATCGCTCGCCCGCTTGACCTCCACCAGCGTGGGCACCCCGTCGGCGTCGACGAAGAGATGGTCCAGCCAATACGCCGGACCGCTCTCGCCGCTCGTCGGAACGCCCATCTCCCGCGCGACCAACACCAGCCGCAACGGCTGCCCGTCGGCCAGCGAGCCGAAATCCAGCACCCGCGGATGGCGCGCGAGGAGTTCCTGAAACTCCGCCTCGGTTTCGAACGCGGCCGGCTCCAGGGCCTGCAGATGGCCGCCCAGGACGAATACCGGCTGCTCAGTCACTTGCTGCCCCCAACCTTGTCGTCTCGCGGTCGTGTTCACTGATCGCTTCCGAACCAATTGATACTGAAAGCCACCAAAAGCGGCGACTCCACCGTCCCGCCGGGATCGGCATCCTGGCTCCAACTTGTCTTCCAGTACGCCGGGTTTGGGCGGCTCACCGACAAGGCCGACTATGCCCGCTGAACGATCCGGGATCGTTTCAGTTCGAGTCCGACGTGGACACGAGCCACGCTTCCATCTCAGCCCGCTCACGCTGTGCGAGGCGCTGCGACCGCACGGTGGCGTCTGGCCTCAGCAGAGTCGGTTCGTAGACACCGTAGTCGGCGAGCAAATCGGACGAAATGGCATGGGCCATCGTGCACAGCTGCATGCTTCCATTGCACAGGGCTTCCAGATACCCGATGCGATGGCACGGGCTTCCCGTATCACTCGACACCGGCACCCCCGGCACGAAGCGGGCGGTTCCATTGAGCGGCGTGCGGTCCAGGAGCACCTGTGCAGGAGACGAAGTGCCAGCGAGCACATCGGCATCTCCATAGGCTCCGGCCCACTCCGCATATGCGCACGCGAGATGAAGACCGTAGAGCACGCTGGCTTCCAGACGGGTGAGGTTCAGCACGGGGTCGGCTGCATCCTCTGCCGTGGGCGCAGGTTTCGAAGCCAGATCGACCTGCAGGTGAGCGCTGCCGTCGGAGTGCCAGACGGCGTGGACGCCAGGTCCGGAGATCCGCATGCGGCCCCGGCGGATCACCGGCGCGTGGCCCAGCAGGTCGCGGGACAAAGCGGCCGACGGTGCACCCCCGGGACGCGCTAGTGCACCGAGGAACCCTCGCACATCCTGGAGAAAGGTGCGGTCGATGCGGCGCTCTGCTCGTCCCGTAGGAACCACAGAAATGTCCATTCTGATGCTGCCATCAACGGGAGACGCCAACCACGCGCAGTCGTCCTCGAACTGTGCGGTTACCCGATGGGAGTGGTCTTCTGCCAGCTTGAAGCGGTCGCGATAGAGAGCCGCTATCTCTGATTCGTCCAGCCAGGCAGTGGTCCGGCCCAGCCGACGCGCGTACCCGTACCGCTGCTGCCCCTTGCCTCCGGTGGGGCGAACGGCGTGCGGGGCGACCGGACTACGCGGGACCCCGATCAGGATGTAGCCGCGCTCCGGAGTGGTGGGACTGTCAGCGATCATGCGTATGCGGAAGTCCGGGGGAAGAAAGGGGAAGACACGACTGCGTAGGCCCTGGACAAGCTGGTTGTGCAGTTTGTCGCTGATCGTGACGGGGTTCAGACCCTCCGCGTTGCCCTGGTCATTCTCGGTGACGCCGACGACGATCAGGCCACCTCGCGCGTTGGCCATGGCTGACACGTCCTTGGCGAATTCGTCCAGTCCATCGGCGTCCTTGGTGTACGCGTTGTCCTGTTTGAAGTCCAAGTCCACGTCTTCCGCTGCATGCTGGTCGCAAAGCTCGACCAGATGGCTTCGATCCAGGCCGTCGAAGTCCGCGCCGAGCAACTGAGCAAGTCTGGGGATCCTCACCGTCACCTGCGCAGGTTACGCCCGATAGGCGCAACGGAAACCTCAACTCTGCGCTGCGTACCGCCTGTTGAGGCGTACCCTGAAGGGTGACTCCCTGTCGACGGTGTGTACGCTCTCCGAATCTACGAACGGTCGAGGCGCAGCTCAGGCGCAGCGGCTTGTCGGGGGAGGGACGTAGATGTCACTTTTCGATCCGCAGAGGCTGATCGCGGGCGCACGATTACGGCTGCCGGGACACACCGAGCCTGTCACCGTGATCCAGGTCCAACCAGGCGCCTACTGGGAGTTCCTCGTCAAAGGCGACGCCGGGGACTACCAGAGTGTCAGTCTGCCCGAGGATGAGCTGCCCGGCATCGAGGTGGTCGACGTCGGTGGCGAGCGGCGGTACGACTCGGACGCGCGAGTCTTCCGGCTCGGTGTGGAAGCGCGCAGGATCCGCACACGCTTCCAGAACGACATGGGGGCTCTTTCTGTCTCCAGCATCGAGCCGCTGCCGCACCAACTCGAAGCGGTGTACGGCAGGTTCCTGGAGGAACCTCGGCTGCGTTTCCTGCTGGCTGATGATCCAGGGGCCGGCAAGACGATCATGACCGGGCTCTACATCAAGGAGCTCCAACTCCGCAGTGCGGCCGACCGAGTGCTGATCGTCGCCCCTGCCAACCTCGGCTTCCAGTGGCAGCGCGAACTCGACGAGCGCTTCCGGATCGCAGCCCGCCGCATCACCAGGGACACCCTGGACGCGGACCCCATGGCCAACCCCTGGGAGTCCGACGGCGTCTTCATCGTCTCCCGCGATCTGCTGAAGACGGAGACAGTCCTCGCTTCCTTCGCCGCCGCACAACGCCCTTGGGACCTGGCGGTCCTCGACGAGGCCCACGGCTACACCCTGAAGGTCAACAAGCGCGGGGCGATCGACAACCGCACAGGCCGGTACAAGGCCGCCGAGCGCGTGGCACGTCACGCTGAACGACTGCTGCTCCTCACGGCCACTCCGCACTCCGGCCGCGAGGAGTCCCTGTGGGGGCTGATGCGGCTGCTGGATCGCGACGCATACGGCGACCGGTGCCCCGACCGCGTAGAGATCATGCCGCACCACTACTCCAGGACCACCAAGGAACAGATGGTGGACCTGCGCGGCCGTCCTCTCTTCCGGCCACGCGTCGCGCACACTGTCGCATACACCCTCGATGGTGCCGAGCTCGACCTGTACAACCGGGTGTCCCAGTTCATCACCCAGGGTCTCGCCGAGATCCGTCGCGAGCGCACCGACGGCGGCCGTGCATCCGTGTCCGGTTTCGCCCTGACGACCATGCAGCGTCGGCTGGCTTCTTCCGTACGGGCCATCTGCCGGACCTTGCAGCGCCGCGTGGAGCGCCTGGAGCGGGAACTGGAGCAGCCGACAGCGACAGCCACGGACCTCGGCTCAACCCTGCTGGACAAGAACACCAACGGTGACCGTCCCGAGGACGAGCGCTGGGCGCTCGAGGAGCAGGCTCTTGATCAGCTCTCCCTCTTCAGAGACCCGGAGGAGATCGGGGCCGAACTCGGTCTTCTCCGCCCGCTGCTGGCGCAAGCCGAGGAGACGGCGCTTCTGGGCGGGGAGATCAAGCTGCAGGAGTTATGGAAGATCCTGGATCAGTACGGGGTCGGCGACGACGCCTCGAAGAAGCTCCTGGTTTTCACCGAGCACAAGGACACCCTGGACTTCCTGGTCCGCGGGCTGTCCCCGCACTTCGACGTGGCTGTCATCCACGGTGGCCTGCGCCCTGCGGAACGGGTACAGGCCGAGCGTGACTTCCGGGAACATGCGCAGATCATGATCGCCACCGAGGCGGCGGGCGAAGGAATCAATCTCCAGTTCTGCCACCTCATGGTCAACTACGACATCCCATGGAACCCCAACCGCCTTGAACAGCGCATGGGACGAGTGCACCGCATCGGCCAGACCGAGAACGTTCATATTTTCAATCTCGTCGCGGCCAACACCAAGGAGGGGCACGTACTGGCCACGGTGCTCGGAAAGATCGAGACCATGCGCCAGAACGAAGCTCTGGGGGACCAGGTCTTCGACGTCATCGGCGAAATACTGTCCGGCTACCGTCTCCCCGAACTACTCGAAGCCGTCGTATCAGGTGAGCGGACATCTGAGGATGCAGCAGCTCAATTCGGTGCAGACGACGGGGAGTTCGACGATCAGCTCATCGCGCGCATGCGCGAACTCTCGGAGAAGGCTCTGGTCACGGGCCACATCGACTGGCGGATACAGCGCCAGGAGACGACCCGGGCGGAGGAACGTCGGCTGCCTCCCGAACACCTCAAACGCTTCTTCCTCGACGCCGTCGACCATCTGCACGGCCAGGCGCGCGAGCGGCTGGACCACGCGAGTATCAGGGTCACCCGGACCCCGGACATCCTGATCGCACGCGACCGTGATCTGGGTACGCTCCGCCAGCTGCAACCCACCTACGAGCGAGTCACCTTCGACAAGAGTGTCGCCGTGCAACGGCTGGCGCAGGACGCGGAGTCAGGGGCGCCGCGAGCGGAACTCTGCGGTCCCGGGCACCCTTTGTTCGAGGCGATCCTGGACCTGGTCATCGAGCAGACGACGAGCTCGCTGCAGCGCGGCGCCGTCTTTCATGATCCCGGACTCAGCGCTCCCGCACTGCTGCACATCCTGGAAGGCGAAGTCACCGACGGACATCGCTCGACAGTCCACCGCAGCATGGCTTCCGTCATCGAGGCCGCCGGCGAGTTCCTCCCCACGAGCGGCGCACTGTACGACCTGCTGCCTGGGCGACCCGCACAGCCGACTGGAGAAGGGTTGGCGCCCGCCCGTCCGGAATCCCAGCTCATCACGTGGGCGCGAGCCAATGTCTACGAGGCTCGACTGCGCGAGGTCCGCGAGCGCCGTGCACGCACGGCCGACATTCAAGAGGAGTTCCTGACCACCTCGTTCCGTACCCTGCTGGCTCGCTACGACGCCGAACTGATCGATCTTGACGAGGAGTTGGAGGAAGGAAGAGCCGGCGCCGAGGGCCGTCATCGCAAGACGGAACTCATTCGGCGCACAGTGCTCGAACGCCGTGACAGGCGGATCGCGGACACGGCTCGCACACGGCAAGTGGACCGCGGGCCTGTCACTGTTCTCGCGCAGGCAGTGCTCCTACCTCCGCCCGCGTCGTCCAGTCCTGTCGATGTCTGGGCCGAGCATGCAGCGAACAGGCGCGGACTCAGCGATCCAGAGATCGAACGGATAGCCGTCCAAATCAGCATGGACCACGAATACGCACATGGCTCCGAAGACCTCAGGTCCGTCGAAGCCGACAACCTGGGCTTCGACCTCGTCTCCCAACGGGCTGAGACCACTCGCTACATCGAAGTGAAGGGACGCGCCGGAGTGGGGTCCGTCGAGCTCACCTGGTCCGAGTACATCGCTGCCGGCAAGTTCGGTCCTGCCTACTGGCTCTACGTAGTGCTCGACTGCGCTACCGATCACCCTCGGCTCTACCGCATCCAGGACCCGGCCGTCGCCCTTGCCGGGAAATTCCGGCCCACGCATGAGGTGCGCTACAGCGTCGCCCCCGGACCCGTCATCGAAGCAGCGCAGGCCGTAGGAGGAGACACACAGTGAGACGTGCGCTCATCGAGGAGAAGCTCCCGCTGGCCCCCGTCAATGCCGCTTCCGCGCGGGAGAAGCATCTGCGACACGGCCACATCTCCACCATGCACCTGTGGTGGGCTCGCAGACCCCTCGCTATGGCCCGAAGCGTGGTGCTCGCCAGCCTGGTCCCCGACCCAGGAACCGACAGCCCACCCGCCCGCGAAAGACTGCTCACCGACATCAGCCAGGCCGCCCCTTTCGAGGCTTCATCCCGGCCCGCCTATCTGGCCCCGCTGCGCACCGCTCTCGCCGCCGCTTGGCCCGAGCGTCGTCCCAAAGTCCTTGACTGCTTCGCAGGAGGGGGTGCGATCCCTCTGGAGGCCGCGCGCCTCGGGTGCGACACCACCGCTGTCGACATCAACCCCGTCGCCCACCTCATCCAGCGTTGCGTCCTGGAGTACCCCGCTCGCTTCGGCGGTGTTGGTGAGGACGGGGGCCGGCCTTTCATCGACGAGTTGACCCAATGGGGCCAGTGGGTGCGTGAGACGGCGGACGCCCGGCTTGCCGAGGCCCTTCCCCGCGGGGAGGACGGCACCAGGGCCGCCGTGTACTTTTGGGCTCGCACCCTGCCGTGCGCAGACCCGCACTGTGGCCGGACGATTCCACTGATCTCCTCGCGCAAACTCGCCGATTCCACCCGGCACCGGATTCGTCTCGACTACGACCAACGACGGGACCGGATCGAACTGCGCCTCGCAGAAGGCCCGCCTACTGACGGCAGCGACTGGAAACTCGGTACCAAGACCAGTCGCGGCTCCCAGGTGACCGTTACTTGCCCGGTTTGCGGAACCGCCCGTCCGGACCGGGAACTACGTAGCTACGCACGCGAATACGGCTTTGGTCACTACCTCTATGCGGTGCTCGACATCGATCCCGACGGGATACGCACTTACCGTGAGCCCACGGCTGCCGACCATGCCGCGGTTGTGCAGGCCGAAATCTTGGCAGATAGTCTGGACGACTATCCGGATGGGACAAGCCCCATCCCTGACGAGCTGGTGACGCGCTCACAGTTCCGGACGCTCCGCTCCTTGACCTACGGCATCGACACCTGGGCGGGCATGTTCACCCCCCGCCAGCGGTTGGTCCTCGGCGTGCTGACCCAGGCTGTACGGTCCGCCCACGTGGCGATGCTGGAGAGCGGCACGGAGCCGGAACGGGCCCAGGCTCTAGCGACCTATCTGGGGCTCGCAGTCGACCGCGTGGTGGATTACAACTCGTCCTTCGTCACGTGGCGGCCCACTGTGGAAGCGCCGCGCAGCACCTTTCCTCAGCAATCCATCCGCATGGCCTGGGACTTCACCGAGATCGACCCGTTCAGCGACGGCCCAAGCGGCTGGTCAAGCGCCCTCAATTGGATCACCCAGTCCCTGCGCCACTGCGCCGCCGCCACCGAGGGCAATCCCTCCCAAGTCCAGCGCGCCAACGCTCAACACCTCCCCTTTGCCGACGGTGAGTTCGACGCAGTCATCATCGACCCGCCCTACTATGACGCTTTTCAGTACGGCGACCTCTCGGACTTCTTCTACGTCTGGCTCAAGAGGTCCATCGGACACCTGTACCCCGAACTCTTCGCCACCGCGCTGACTCCCAAGCGTGCCGAGGTAATCCAGAACCGCGCCCAGCGCGACTCCGCCGAGTACATATCCCGCGACGAATTCGAGGCCCGTCTGCAACGTGCCCTAGACGAGGTGGCCCGAGTCGTTGCCGATGACGGCATCGTTTCGTTGGTCTTCGCCCACACCGACAACGCTGCTTGGGAACATCTGCTGCGTGCTCTGCGTCGGGCCGGCCTTAAGGTCACGACCTCATGGCCGATGCAGTCCGAAAGGACAGGACGCACCACCGCCAACGTAGGTTCGGTACTGGCCTCCTCAGTAGTACTGGTCTGCCGCAAGGTGGGCAAGGCCATCGACGGCTTCTACGACGATGTGGTGCGCGACCTGGACGTCCGCATCGCCAAACGCCTCGCTGTCTTCGATGACATGAAACTGTCCGGCGCCGACTACTTCGTCTCGGCCATCGGCCCCGCCTTCGAGGTCTTCGCCCGTTACTCCCGAGTCCTGCGCCTGTCGGGAGACGAAGTGGGGGTTGACGAGTTGATGGTGCTGGCCCGTCAAGCTGTGGCCCGACACGCCACCAGGTCACTCACTGGAGGCGAATCCCTGGAGCGCCTGGACAGTCGTGCGCTCTTCTATCTCACTTGGCGCTGGGCATACGACGGACTGGCGATTCCCGCAGACGAGGCATACATGCTGTGCCGCGCGTTCGATCTCCATCTGGACGCCCTCACCGTACGGGGAGGGCTGATACGGAAGTCCGGCTCCGACTACAAACTGCTCGGACCTCACGAGCGCCGCAGCATCACGCTCGGCCAGCGCCCCTCCTGGGTAGATGTGATGCACTGCGCCTGCCTGCTCTATGACGAGGGTCGCCGCCAGGAACTCGACGCGCTGCTCGGCGCCAGTGGCGCAGGCACCGAGCCTGCCTTCTGGGCACTGGTTACCGCCGTCACCCAGCTCCTGCCGGAAGGCTCCCGTGAGCGCACTCTGCTGCTCGGTCTCGGTGGCAACCGCGACGACCTGGCGGAACGGGCTGCCAAGTACTCCCCGGACTTCGAGGAGCTCACTCTCTTCGGCCCGCAGCTCTGATACCGCTCGAGCACCCGCATAGCGAAAGGAACGTCCGTCCCGTGGCCGGCCTCAAGAGTTGGAACGAGATAGCCCCTCCGCACCTGGACATCGTCAACGGCTCATTCGACGAGGCGCTGTTCGCCGCAGACCTGGGCTTGGTCAGCAAAGGAGAGGGCCCACAGGATTACCTCGATGCCCAACTCTTTGTGCAGAAGACATATTTGACAGCAAATCTACGCACCGCTCTTGTAGAGATCGGGAATCGACTGGCCGGAAATCCCGCCGCCAAAGCAGTACACAGAATGCAGACGGAATTCGGTGGCGGAAAGACACACACCCTGCTGTCCGCCTATCATCTCTTTGGCAACGCCCGTGCACTGTCACGCACCCGACTTGCCCGCCAGCTCTCCTCCTCCATCAAGGATGGCCGCCTTCCGCAAGCCACCGTCGTAGTCCTCGACGGCTCCGCTCTGACCCCGGATCGCACCAAGGAGAACCGCTCGCCGGGACGTACCCTGCTCGGTCATCTCGCCTTTCAACTTGGCGGGCAAGGAGCATACGAGGGTGTTCGCGCGGAAGACGAGGCCCGCCAAGCGACCTCCACCGCTCATCTGGTGGCCCTGCTCAAGCGCTACACACCTTGCCTCATCCTGATGGATGAGACCCTCGAATACCTGGCGAAGACCATCACCGCCGATGGCGACCAAGGCGCTCTCACCACCAACACTCTCGTCTTCATCAAGGAGTTGACCACGGCGGTCGCCAACACCCCCGGCGCCTGTCTGGTCGCGACCCTCACCGCTTCCCACCTCGAAGATTTCACGGGTATCAACCACGAGGATCTACTGGAGCGCTTGGCAAAGATATTCGGCCGGACCGAGAACGTCATCACGCCCGTCGAAGGCGATGACATCTTTCCTGTCCTGCATACCCGGCTGTTCCAGAGCACCGGTACTCCAGCCCAGCGCCGTACCGTTGCGGACGCTTACGGCGACTACTACGCCGAGCAGTTCGGCGATGCTCTGCCAGCTGTATACCGTGATCCGGTCTACCGCGATCGCATCGAGGCCGCTTACCCCTTCCATCCCGAGCTGATCGACCTGCTCACCCATCGCTGGGGCTCGCTGTCCGGCTTCCAGCGCACACGCGGTGCGCTGCGCACCCTCGCACACAGCATCAAGGCTCTCCATGCGGAAGGGCGCATCTCCCCCCTTATCCACCCGGGGGACATCCCTCTCCATGACCCCGGCGTGCGGGCTGAGATATTGAAGATCACCGGTGGTTCCTACCTGGCGGCTCTGAACGCTGACATCATTCGCGAGGACTCGCGAGCCCGCATCGAGGACCAGCGCCGTGGCGGCGAGGTCGAGAAACTGAGGCTGGCGACCAAGCTCGCCACGACAGCCTTCGTCAACTCCTTCGGCTCCGACAAGGTCCCGGGGGCATCCGACGCCCAGATGACCGTCGGTGTGGGCCGACCAGGGCTGTCTCGCGGCGCTCTCGAAGATGTCCGGGACACCGTGAAGAATGTCGCCTGGTACATGCGCTACGAGGGTGGCCGCTACCGTTTCACCACCGAACCCAACCTAAACAAGGTCATCGTCGAACGTGAGAGCGCCGTACCCGAGGACGCGATCGCCGAGCTACTGGAAAAGGCCACCAAGAGTGTGGTTCCGGCCGAGTCCCCCTGGCGCACCCAGACAGACGTCCTAAGCTCTGCGGACGTCCGCGACGAACCTCGCCTGACACTCGCTCTGCTCGATCCCGAGCACCGGGTCGAGCCTTCTGCCCCGGGCGCCGTCAGAGAGGCAGCCCACCGCATCCTGAGCGAATACGACCAGTCCGGCCGTACCAACAAGAACACGCTGGTCCTGGTCGCTCCCGACACCGGCGCCCTCGGCCGTGCCCGCGCACTGGCACGAACCCTGGCAGCGATGCGCGAACTGCGAGACGACGTACACCGGCTGAAGCGGTTCAATCAGGAACAGCAAGCCGACCTTCGTGAAAGGGTCGTACGCGCCGAGGACCGACTCCCCGGGCTGCTCACCACGGCCTACCGACACGTGTTCTTGCTGGCCAACGGCACGGGCGGATCCCCGCCCACCACACAGCACCTCGACCTCGGGCTCCCCCGCGCCAGCGAGACCGTCACCTCCCGGGTCACGGAACGTCTGCGGTCAGGTGACGGTCTACTGGATAGGCTCGCTCCGGCCGCATTGTTGTCGGACCGCTTCGACCTGCTTCCGGCAGACGTGGAAGCGGTCGAGATAGAGGACCTACTCAAGGCGTTCCGGCGCTTCCCCCGGTTGCCGAAGCTTGCCTCTATCGAGGTACTGCGCGACTGTCTCGCCGAGGGGGTCAGGCGTGGAGTCTTCGGCCTCGTTTCGGGAGCCACCTGGCAGGCAGCCGACGCAGTGATCCGCATCGGGGAAGAGATCTCTCCGGATGAGATCGACTTCCAGCCCGGCACGTGGCTGGTACGGGCCGCACGCGCCCAGGCCCTGCGCGGCCCTGGGGCAACTCCTGCGTATCCTTCTGACACGAGTAGCCCGCGGACAGGAACGGCTGTCGCCTCCGGGACCAGGGAGCCGAAGACCTCAGAGGCCCCAGCGCCAAGGCCGCCCTCGGCAGGCCCAACCAGTCTGCGACTGCATATTGCAGATGTCCCGGCTGACAAAGTTCGCGACGTCGTAAAAGTGGCGGTGCTGCCTTTCGCCGCACAGGGCGCCGAGGTCCGCGTAGAACTCGACGTCTCCGTTCGAGCCTCGAAGCCGATACCCCCGCATGTCATTGACTTGGTCGTTGAGGAGGGTCTCGGCCAGCTTGGCCTCCGGGCTGAGACGTACGAACAATAGGCGGCGATGTCCTCGATGCCCGGCAGCGAAGGGCACGGCATCGCCTCTGACTGCCAAGTGACGGCACGCTCGCGCGAACTTGCTCATGCAACGTCCGGCACGGCCACGGCTATCTCACCGCGCGTCCATCGCCTGGGAGAAAACTGGGAGAAGATCTTCTCTCAGAACCCCTGCCGAGCCATCCCAGACCAACCGAGACCAATCACCTGACCTGCGTAAACGACATCCAGAGCAGGTAAGGATCTTGATCGGACCTAATTCGGGACGAAGAGGTCGTGGGTTCAAGTCCCGCCACCTCGACGCTGATCAGAGGGCCAATCGCATGATCGCGATTGGCCCTCTTTCATGCTCGGGGAGGCCAAACGGGTCTGGTCAGGCCACCGCGTCGTCCTCTTCCTCACTCCCCGCGTCCTCCCCAGCGATCCGCGAAGGGCGAGCACCGAGGTCAGGAGGCGGAGCGCGGCCGAGGCTTGGGCATGGTCAGTGCAATCGCTTACCGGGTCGTGGTCCATGACAGCTACAGCGGCCACACGGTCACCGCGGAGCTCTTCGCTGACGTACGACGAGGCGGTCACTCTTCGGCTCCTAGGACGCGTGCACAGAGGTCGAGGCGAACAACTGAGTCTCCGAGATCCTGCGCACCATCTCACCGATGCTCGACAGGGACACCTCCAAAGAGGCACGGGAACGGCTCTACGACCACCGCGTCCATACCCGCAGAGTTCTGCTACGCCGTGCGCCCTGGATGGTGTCCGTCACCCACGCCCGAACGCTCATCACCTGGACCGTGAGCCCCGTGATCTTGCTGCCCCTGGCACACCGACAGACCGCAGAACTCCCCACGTGCGCATACGACTTCAAGCCCCACGGGTCCGCCTGATGCTCGACACGTGACCTAGATACTCAACTCGCACCCCATCTCGACGCTTGAGCCGGACGATAACTGTGTGAACGGTGGGCCACAGCATGGCTGTGTGCGACCGAGTCGGCGACAGAGCGCCATGGTTGTGTCGTCGAAGTCTGGAAACTCGCGAGTCGCCTGCTCGATGACGGCGGCTGCCGACTGCTGCTGGCCTGCCGCGAATCGTTCTGCGACGGCCATCAATGCGCGATGGGGGGCGGCGTCCAGTCGGGCTCGGAGGAGGTGGCTGCCTCCCGAGGGCCAAAGCCGCTGGCCAACAACCGCAAGAAGGCGCCCAGATCGCACGCTACGACACCGGTCTCCCCCTCCGAACCGAGCGAACCGAGGAAGACCACAGGCTGATCGACGAGTGGGCTGTGCTGACAGATCAGCCAGAACGTCGCATATCCACCCGAGCCATCCTGGCCGAACACGTGGAAATCGTTGCCGCCCCTGTCACAGGCTGGCGACGACCGGTGTCACTGTGCGGCTACGCATGATCTGCCAGGACTGGCCGGGCCAGCCGGACGTCGAGCATCGACCAGGACCGGACAAGCCCCACCTCGTACCCGACACGGTGTTCTTCCGCTGCGGAATCTGACCGCCGAGCTACCCCGCCACCATCACACGCGAGTTGCCTCGGCTCGGCGGCCCCACGGTGCGCAAACCTCGCTCCCGGTCCGGGCTACTTGAGGTCGATCATGCTGACCGGCTGGCCGGTGGTGCGGGCGATTGTTTCGAGGTCGCGGTCGTAGTGCAGGAGTGTGAGGCCTGCTTCTTCTGCGGCTGCGGCGACGAGGAGGTCGACAGTGCCGGCGCTGCGGTGTTCGCCCTTGTCGGTGAGTTCGCGCTGGACGACGCGGGCGCGCCGGTAGATGCCGTCGGGCATGGGGCACCAGGTGAACTGGTTGAGGCGTTCCTGGACGGCCTCGCGGTCCTTCGCGGAGCGTGCGGAGTAGAGCACTTCCAGCTCGGTGAGGTCGCACAGGGCGATCAGACCGGCGCCCATCCTCTGTTCCCAGTCGTCGGTCGTCTGGCGAAGCAGGAGGCGGGCCAGGGCCGATGTGTCGATGAGGTGGTCGGCAACGCTCACCGCGCGGGACCGCCTCGGTAGTTGCGCTTGTCCAGGAGGAGTTCGACGTCGAGGCCGCCTTCATCCGCGAGGTCCTGCAGTTCGTGCAGGGCACGCAGGCGGCGGTTGCGGGCGACGACCTCGCGTAGGGCGGTGTTGATGGTGTCCCGCTTGGTGGAAGTGCCCAGCTCCTTCGCTGCGGCCTCCAGCGCTTCGTCGTCGAGATCGATGACGGTTCTGCTCATGAGCCCACCCATCTCCATATACACCAGAACGTGTATCAATATACATGATCGAATGTATCGCGAGGGGGCGTCAAAGGTTCGAGGTTAAAGTGACCGCCATACCCATCCCGTCCAGCCGCCACCCCCAGCGCGCCCAAGTACGACAGGTCCCCTCCCCCGTGTTCTCCTCCCCGCCCTCCCCAACCACCCCCCTGCGCAACCTCCCCCGCCCCACCTGGCTGTCCGATCCCAAGGTGCTGCGTACCGAGGTGCTGGGTGGGCTTGTCGTGGCTCTCGCTCTTGTTCCGGAGGCGATTTCGTTCTCCGTCATTGCGGGGGTTGATCCGGCGATCGGGTTGTTCGCCTCGTTCACCATGGCTGTGACCATCGCTGTTGTGGGTGGGCGGCCGGGCATGATCTCCGCGGCTACCGGGGCTGTCGCGCTGGTCATCGCGCCGGTCAATCGGGAGCACGGGTTCGGGTATCTCGTGGCGACCGTGATTCTGGCCGGGGTTTTCCAGATCGTGCTCGGGGTGCTCGGAGTCGCCAAGTTGATGCGGTTCGTGCCGCGCAGCGTGATGGTCGGGTTCGTCAATTCGTTGGCCGTGCTCATCTTCATGGCTCAGGTGCCGGAGATGACGGACGTGCCGTGGGGGGTTTATCCGCTCATCCTGGGCGGGCTGGCGTTGATGGTGTTCTTTCCCAAGGTGACGACCGTGGTGCCGGCGCCGTTGGTGTCGATCGTCGTGCTCACCGTCGTGACCGTGGGTGCCTCAATCGCGGTGCCGACCGTCGGGGACAAGGGGGAGCTGCCGTCCGCCCTGCCCGTGCCGGGGTTGCCGGATGTGCCGTTCACCCTCGACACGCTGACGACCGTCGCGCCCTACGCGCTCGCGATGGCGCTGGTCGGCCTGATGGAGTCGTTGATGACGGCCAAGCTGGTCGACGACATCACCGACACGCGTTCGTCGAAGACACGGGAGTCCGTGGGACAGGGTGTCGCCAATATCGTCACCGGCTTCTTCGGGGGTATGGGTGGCTGCGCGATGATCGGCCAGACGATGATCAACGTACGGGTGTCCGGGGCCCGGACGCGGCTGTCGACGTTCCTCGCCGGTGCGTTTCTGATGGTGCTGTGTGTCGTGTTCGGGCCTGTCGTGTCCGCGATTCCCATGGCCGCCCTCGTCGCGGTGATGGTCATGGTGTCCGTGGCCACCTTCGACTGGCACTCCATCGCGCCCAAGACCCTCCGGCGGATGCCGGCCGGGGAGATCACCGTCATGGTCGTCACCGTGGTGTGTGTGATCGCCACCCACAACCTCGCCGTCGGTGTCGTCGTCGGCTCCGTCACCGCCATGGTCGTCTTCGCCAAGCGGGTCGCCCATCTCGCCGACGTCACCTCCGTGCTCGACCCCGACGGTGCCGGGGTCGTGTACCGGGTCACCGGTGCGCTGTTCTTCGCCTCCGCCAACGACCTCGTCGGCCGGTTCGACTACGCCGGCGATCCCGGCAAGGTCGTCATCGACCTCACCGCCGCGCACATCTGGGACGCCTCCTCCGTCGCCGCCCTCGACGCCGTCGAGGCCAAGTACGCCCAGCGCGGCAAGAGCGTCGAGATCATCGGCCTGAACGAACCCAGCGCCCGGATCCACCAGACCCTCAGCGGCGAGCTCACCGGCAGCCACTGACCGGGGCGACCATTGACCGGGACACCCACTGACCGCGACACCCACTTGCGGCAGAAATTAGGTAAGCCTTACCATCATCAGCCGCACCACCCCCGCACCATCCCCGCACCACCCCCAGGGCAGGACACCCCCCGTCCCCGCCCGCGGCGAGCGCTTCATCGACGCAGCCTGGCCGTTCCGTTGCCGGAACTCGCTCCCAGGACGCGCACTTGACGAACTCGCCCGGTCTCCACGACCCCTCCCGCGACCACAGCGACTGCGGAGTCGGGTTCATCACCCGTCTCGACGGCACGCCGAGTCATGACGTCATCCGCAAGGGGGACGAGGCGCTGTGCGCCATTCCGCACCGGGGCGGCAAGTCCGCCGAGGGGGTCGGGGACGGCGCCGGGGTCAGTGTCGATCTGTCCGTGGAGTTCTTCGGGGCGATCACCGGGGAGCGGCTGCGGGCCGGGTTCTTCGGGGTCGCCAACTGCTTCGTGCCCAGCGGTGCCGCGCAGCGCGAACGTGCCGTCGAGCTGGTCGGGCGGTGTGTCCGTGAGCAGGGCTTCGAGTTGCTGCTCGTGCGGGACGTTCCCGTGGACCACTCCGTCGCTCGGGCCGCCGCCGAGCGGTACCAACTGCCCATCGTGCAGTGGGTGTTCCGGGCGCCGGAGGGCTGGGCGCGCGCCGACGTCGACGCCGCCGCCAACCGTGCCCTGCTCGCCGTGGAAGCCGTGGCGTACGGCGGAAGCAGCGACGACAGCAGCGATGGCAGCGACGGTGACAGCACGGCCTACTCCGGGCTCTACCCCCTCTCCCTCAGCGCCCGCACCCAAGTGCTCAAGGGCCGGCTCAACTCCGCCGAAGTCATCCCCTACTTCCGGGATCTCCGCGATCCCCGCCACTCCGTGCGCTCGCTCTACTTCCACACCCGGTTCTCCACCAACACCGAGCCGCACCCCACCATGGCCCAGCCGTTCCGGCTCATGGCGCACAACGGCGAGCTCAACACCGACCGGAAGAACCGGCTGAGCGACGAGGCCTTGGCGCGGGCCCGGACGCGGAGCATCGTGCGGCCGCCGGGGCAGTCGGACTCCAGCCGGCTCGACCAGACGTTGCAGAGCCGGGTGTTCGACGACGGGCTCGACCTCGTCGAGGCCGTGGTGTCGCTGATGCCGCCCGCGTGGGAGAACGACCGGACGCTGCCGGTCGACGTCCGGGACATGCTGGAGTACTTCTCGCTCTACGAGGAGAAGAACGACGGGCCCGCCGCCGTCATCTTCAGCGACGGGGACGTCGTCGGGGCGCGGCTCGACCGGCTCGGGCTGCGGCCGCTGCGGACCGTCGAGACCGCCGAGTACCTGGTGGTGGCCTCCGAGGCCGGGCAGATCGCCTTTCCCGACGACGAGGTCGTACGGCGGGGGCGTATCGAGGCCGGTGGCATGCTCGTCGTCGACCACCGCACCGGACGCACGATGCGCACGCGCGAGGTGCTGAAGGAACTCGCCTCGCGACGGCCGTACTCCCGGCTCCTCGCCGCCGCCCGCGTCAACCTCGACGACCTGCCCGCGCCCGACTACTACCGCGGCACCACCACGCTCGGCTACGACGGCGATCTCACCCTCGCCGGGCGGTACGTGGCGTACTCGCTGAACCAGGAGAGCTTCCGGTTCATGCTCGACCCGATGCTCGCCGACGGGTCGGAGCGGATCTCCGCGATGGGCTACGGCAACGCCATCAACGCGCTCAGCGACACCGAGGGCGGTATGGCGAAGTACTTCTCGCAGCGGTTCGCGCAGGTGACGAATCCGCCGTTGGACAGCATCCGCGAGGCCGACGGCATGAGCATGCGGGTCGCGCTCGGGCCGAAGCCCGACGGGACGCACGACACCAACGGCAGGCAGCTCATCGTGTCCTCGCCCGTCCTCGGGCATCTGGACATGGTCCGGCTGCGGGACCAGGAGATCGTGCCGCTGCGGCGGTTCGACATGCTCTACGAGCCGAAGGGCGGCCAGGAGACCGCCAACGCCGACTCCCTGCGCGCCGCGCTCCGTCAACTCTGCGACGACGTCGAGCGGTTCGCGACGGAACACGGCGGCATCGCCCTTCTCAGCGATCGCGCCGTCTCCTCCACCCGGGCGCCCCTCCCCGTCATCCTCGCCGTCGCCGCCGTGAACCAGCGGCTCATCGAGACCGGGCTGCGGCTGCGGGTCTCGGTCGTCGCCGAGAGCGGTCAGCTGGCCTCCTCGCATCACGTGGCCACCGCGCTCGGGTTCGGCGCCTCCGCCGTGTACAGCCTCAGCGCGCGGCTGCGTGCCGAGGAGAAGTACCCGAGCGCCCCCGCGCCGGCGAACGAGATCACCGAGACCGACCGCGCGCTCGCCAAGTTCCGCAAGGCCGCCGAGAAGTCCCTCGCCAAGACCATGGGACGGGTCGGGCTGTGCACCGCCGAGAGCTACATCGGCGGCGAGTTCTTCGAGCCGAACTACCTCGACACCCGCGACGACATCCTGGCGAGCGTCTTCCCGCACATGGAGGCGCCCGTCGGCGGGGTCGGGTTCGCGCGGATCGCGCAGGCCGCCACCGAGTGGCACGAGCGGGCCCGTACGGTCCGCACGGAGCAGCAGATCCCGCTGCTCGGGCTGTTCAAGGAGCGGTCGGACGGGGCGGGGCACTCGTTCGGGGTCACGGCCGTGCGGGGCTTCGGGGACATGACCGAGGAGAAGCCCCGGTTCCGCGAGGACCGGGCCGGTGACTCGGACGCCCTGCGGCTGCTCACCCTCGGCCAGCTCGACGACGCCTTCGGCATCACCGACGCCGCCTACCGCAACACCGGGTACGACGCCCTCAGCGACGCCGAGATCGACGCGTTCCGGATCACCCCCGGGTACCGGGCTTTCCTGCGGACCACGCACGAGGAGCGGTCCCGTCGGCCCGCGGCCCTGCGGGACGTCCTCGCGCTGCCCGCCGATCTGACCGGGCTGCGCACACCGGAGGACTTCGCACGGGAGCTGGGCCGGTTCTCGACGGAGGGGAACGCGAGCGTCACGGTCCGGGGTGTCGTCGTGTCCCGCACGGACCAGGGCACTGTCCGACTCCGCTTCCCCCAACCGGACTCGGACCGTCACACCGCCCTCGCCGAAGGGCTTGCCCGGCTGGGCGAGGAGATCCTCGTGGTGAACGCCGACGGTGTCGAGGCGACCGGTCCTCTCGCCCGCCTTCTCGCCGACGCCCCCCACAGCGTCCCCCTCGACGAGGTCCAGCCCGCCCACGAGATCACCCGCTCCCTCGCCTCCGGCGCGATGAGCCACGGCGCCCTGGTCGCGACCGCCCACGAGGCCGTCGCGCACGGCACCAACATGGTCGGCGCGATGTCGAACAGCGGTGAGGGCGGCGAGCACCACACCCGGTACGGCACCCTCCGCGGGTCGCGGATCAAGCAGTTCGCGTCGGGCCGCTTCGGTATCTGGGCCGGTTATCTCGCCGACCCGATGCTCCAGGAGCTGGAGATCAAGATCGGGCAGGGCGCCAAGCCGGGCGAGGGCGGACAGTTGCCCGCGCCGAAGGTCACCGTGGACATCGCGGCGGCGCGCGGCGGGACACCCAGCATCGAGCTGATCTCGCCTCCCCCGCACCACGACACGTACTCCATCGAGGACCTGGCGCAGCTCATCCACGACTGCAAGGCCGCCCGGGTACGGGTGGTCGTGAAGCTGGTGTCCTCGGAGGGCATCGGCACCATCGCGGTCGGCGTCGCCAAGGCCGGCGCGGACGTCATCAACGTCGCCGGGAACACCGGCGGCACCGGGGCCGCGGCCGTCACCAGCCTGAAGTACGCGGGCCGTTCGGCGGAGATCGGGGTCGCCGAGGTGCACCAGGCGCTCGTCGCGAACGGGCTGCGCCAGAAGGTGGTCCTGAGGTGCTCGGGCGCCCATCAGACCGGCGGTGACGTCGTCACGTCCGCTCTTCTCGGCGCCGACAGCTTCGAGTTCGGGACGACCGCGCTCATGATGCTCGGCTGTGTCATGGCGAAGAACTGCAACGTGAAGTGCCCCGCGGGACTCACCACCAACCCCGAGGTCTTCGAGGGCGATCCGCGCGCGCTGGCGCAGTACCTGCTCAACATCGCCCACGACGTACGGCAGATCCTCGCCCGGCTGGGTCTGAGGTCCCTGCGGGAGGCCCGGGGGCGCACGGATCTGCTCCAGCTGCTCGACCACCCGGCGAGCGTGGGCCGCCTGGACGTACGGCGGCTGCTCGCGCGCGTGCCCGAGAAGGCCGTAGAAGATCCGGAGTACCTGGAGAAGGACTTCACCACCGACGACTCGCTGATCGAGCAGGTCAGGGCGGCGCTGCTCGACCGGCGCGAGCCCACCGTCCTCATCGACGGCATCCGGCTCGGCAACAGCGACAAGTCGGTCGGCGGACAGCTCTCCATCGACGTCGAACGGCTCCTGAACCACGGGAGCTCCACACCGGCCCCCGCGATCACCACCGACGACCGCGGCCGCCGCCGCCTCACCGACGACGCCGTCCGCATCCGCACCACCGGTTCCGCCGGGCAGTCGTACGGCGTCTTCTGCAACGACGGCATCACCCTCGAACACACCGGCACCGCCAACGACGGCGTCGGCAAGAGCCAGAGCGGCGGGCGGATCGTGGTGCGCGCCCCGGGCGGCGGGGGTGCCGAGCGCGGCGGGAACGTGCTCGTCGGGAACTTCGCGCTGTTCGGCGCGACCGGCGGGCGGACCTTCGTGCAGGGCGAGGCCGGTGACCGGTTCGCGGTGCGCAACTCCGGGGCGACCGCGGTCGTCGAGGGGCTCGGCGACTTCGGCTGCGAGTACATGACCGGCGGCACGGTGCTGAACCTCGGCGGCTTCGGCAAGGGTCTCGGCAACGGGATGAGCGGCGGTTTCCTCTATCAGTACGACCCGACGGGCGCCCTCCCCGACCAGGTGAGCGCCGACTCGCTGCTCGTGTTCCCCGTCACGGACGTCGAGCACGGCGCCTTCCACGAGAGTGCCGTACGACTGCTGCTGACCTGGCATCTGGAGGCCACCGGGTCGCCGCTCGCGGCCCGGCTCCTGGCGGACTGGGAGCAGGAGCGCGAGCACGTGTACTGCGGGATGCCCCGCGCGCTGCTGCTGTACCAGGACGCCGGTGAGATCCTCGCCGCGGCGACCCGGGGGCGGCTCCTGGACGAGCTGGCGACCTCGATCGCGACGGACAAACTGCGCGCGTTCAAGGTGGACTACCGCGACCGGCGGACCGTGCTCGGCGGCCGGGCCCCGGCCTTCGGGGACCAGGGCAGCGACGACATGTTCTCGCTGCTGTCGTCGTACACCGTGCTCGGGGTCGCGCAGGACCTCGCGCTCCAGCGGGTGCCCAGCGCGAGCGGTCCGGACGATCCGCGGGTCGCCGAGGCGGTGCGCAATCTGGTGCTCACCGAGGACTTCTTCGTGAAGCAGCAGGTGGTGAAGTACCTGCGCGGCACGCTGGAGCGGTTCGAGGACGGCGAGCTGGCCACGCTGATCGCGATCAAGCGGCTCGACGACTACAAGCGCGCCCTGAAGCAGCGCAACAACCTCAGCGTGGACGCCCCCGGCACCTACGGGTGGATCATCCACCAGACCGCGAAGAACGCCGGCCGGGCCCGTGCCGCCCGCTTCGACGAGCTGCTCGCGAACGCGGCGCTCGACGACATCGCCGGACGGCTCGCCCGGCTCCCGCAGGCCCCGACCGAGGCAGTGACCACGTGACCCTCATGCCCCCCACCGGGTCCCTCATCCCGGTCGACGCGCCCTTCTCCGCCCAACAGGAGTCCTGGCTCGCCGGGTTCATCGCCGGTATCGCGGCGGCCGGACGCCGGGCCGGCGCAGCGACGGACGCGCCCGCCGCGACGGTCGACGTCCTGTTCGGCACCCAGACCGGCAACTCCGAGCTCCTCGCCGGTGAACTCGTCGCCGGGGCCCGCGCCCGCGGCCTCGGCTCCACGGCCACCGCGCTCGACGACGTCACCCCCGAGAAGCTCGCCGCGATGTCCCACGTCCTCGTCGTCACCTCGACGTACGGCGAGGGCGAACTCCCCGACAACGCCGGGCTGTTCTGGGACGCCCTCCAGTCCGGCACCGCCCCGCGCCTGGAGGCCGTGCGGTACGCGGTCCTCGGGCTCGGCGACCGCGGCTACGACGACTTCTGCCAGGCGGCGAAGCTCATCGACACCCGCCTTGAGCAGCTGGGTGCGACCCGGCTGCACGAACGCCTCGACTGCGACGTCGACTTCGAGGAGCCCGCGGCGGCCTGGACGGCGGAGGTGCTGGAGCGGCTGGCCGCGGAGACCGGCGCGCAGGGCGGCGGCGCTGTCGCCGAGGCACCGGAGAAGGTCCGCTCCCCGTGGAACAAGCGGACCCCCTACCGGTCCCGGCTCACCACGAACCGCCTCCTCTCCGCCCCGCACAGCGCGAAGGAGATCCGGCACTACGAGTTCGACCTCGGCGACAGCGGCATCACCTACGAGGCGGGTGACGCGCTGGCCGTCGTACCGCTGAACGACCCTGCTCTGGTAGAGGAGTTGCTGAAGCACCTGGGCGCGGGCGACGACCGGGGCACGGCCGAACTCCTGCGTACGGAACGGGAGATCCGTACGCCGTCGAAGGAGCTGATCGCCGACCTGGCCGAGCGGGCGCCCGCCGGTGAGCTGGCCTCCGTCGTCGCGCACGGCGACCGCTTCGACCTCGACTCCTGGCTGTGGGGCCGGGACGTTCTGGACCTGCTCAGGGACGCCGGGACCAGGGCTCCCTCGCTCGCCGAACTCCTGCCGTTGCTACGGCCGTTGCAGGCGCGTCAGTACTCGATCTCGTCGAGCCCGCTCGCCCACCCGGGCAGCGTCCACCTCACCGTCGCGTCGGTGCGGTACGACAGGTACGAGGGCGTGGCGTCGACGTATCTGGCGGACCGGGTGGGTGAGTCCGGGGCAGGCGTCTACCTCCAGCCGAACCCCGCCTTCGGCGTCCCGGCCGACGACGACGCCCCGATGGTCATGATCGGCCCCGGCACCGGTATCGCCCCCTTCCGCGGCTTCCTGCACGAGCGGGCCGCGCGGGGTGCCGCCGGGCGCAACTGGCTGTTCTTCGGCGACCGGCACCGCGCGACGGACTTCGTGTACGAGGACGAGCTGGACGACCTGCGAAGGCGCGGGGTGCTCAGCGAACTCGACCTCGCGTTCTCCCGCGACCAGGCCGAGAAGGTGTACGTGCAGACGCGGATGCGGGAGCGGTCGCGCGAGCTGTACGCCTGGCTGGAGGAGGGCGCGCACGTCTACGTCTGCGGTGACGCCTCCCGGATGGCGAAGGACGTCGAGGCGGCCCTGCTGGGGGTCGTCGCCGAGCAGCGCGGACGCGGCGCCGACGACGCGGCGGAGTACCTCGCGGACCTGCGCCGGGCCAAGCGCTACGTACGGGACGTGTACTGAGGATGAGCCACCACGACGGGTGCGCGTTCGAGGGCTGCTGCGGTCGCCGGGGCGGCGGTGTGCGGCTGATCGACGCGCGGATGCCGGAGCTGGCGCGCTGCCTGACCCTCTTCCGGTACGTCCAGGCGGTCACCGGCGGCCCGGTGGCCCGTATCGACCAGGCCGGCAGCTACGCCGTACCGAGCCTGCGCGGCGACGCGTTCGCCGTCCGGCCGGGCTCGATCGCCCTGCGTCTCGACGCGGGCGGGGTCGCCTCGGCGGTGGTCGCCCGCGACGAGGGCACCGGCACGGTCGTCCTGCGCCTGCTGGACGCGGCGGGCCGGACCGTGCACCAGGGGCGGCTGCTCTCCGAGGCGGACCGGCTGCTGGCCGGGCTCGCCGGCACGATCGACGCCGGTTCACCGGCCGCCGCTCCCCCGGTTCCGGTCCCCGGATCAGGGGCGGGTGCGTGGGAGGACGGCGACCAGCTCGCCCAGCTCGACGCGATCCTCGTGGACGGCGGGCTCGCCCGGCGCCGGTCCTTCGGCCGCTACGGCGGTGAGCACCGGGCGGTCGACGTGGACGTCGTGTCCGCCGTGCTCGACCACGTGTGCTCGGTCGGACTGCCCATCGGTGTCGCGGTGTTCGGCCCGTCGGCCCTCCAGGCGTGCGGCGGCCCGGTGCACGTCACCGACCGGACCGTGGGCGGGCGGGTGTTCGCGGCGCTCGCCGAGAGCTCGGTGGAGATCGACCTCGCGCGAGTGCGCGCCTGCCACCTGGTCCGCTCCACGGCGGCCCACGGCCCGACCTCGGCGCTCGAACTCGACGACGGGGACGGCCGCTGTGTCGCCGTCATCACGCAGTTCGGGATCGTCGGGGCACAGGTGCACTCGGCCTGGGAGCACCTGACGGCCTCACTGCCGGACGCTTGATTGCGTGACCTTTAAACTGTCGCCGTGGAGACAGCGCAGACAGTGGAGCCCGCGGACGTGACCGGCTGGGAGGCCGCGGTCCTCGACGGCGGCCCGGCCGACGGCATGCGGCTCAAGGTCGCCGACCGGCCCCGGGTGGTCCAGGTGACGTACCCCTGCCGGGCGGAGTCCGCCCCGCCGGGGGTGCGTGTCGAGGGGGTCTACGTCTACCGGCTCGACCACAGCGTGACGGCCGAACCCCTGCGCTACGGCTTCGACATCGCCTGCCCCTGAATCACGCGGGGTGCCGCCCGGTCAGCTGCCGTACCGCAGCCGTTCGTAGCGCGTCCGCGCCGCCACCAGGCCCACCGCGTACAGCGCGAGCACGCCGGCGAGGAGCGCGTAGTACAGCCCGGGCAGCGCGCTCAGGCCGACGGCGGCGCCGAGCGGGGACGCGGGCAGCAGCAGGCCGATCCCGGCGAGAGCGAGGGCGGCCCAGGTCACCGGGCCCGGCCGGCGCAGCACGCCCCGGGACAGGCCGGTCCGCAGCAGCACCATCACCACGGCCTGGGTCAGCAGGTTCTCGGTGAACCACCCGGAGTGGAACAGCGCCTCCTCGTTTCCCGCCTCCCGCAGCGCGAGCGCCAGCACGCCGAAGGTCGCCAGGTCCGCCACCGCGTTCAGCGCCCCGAACCCGACGATGAACCTGAGCAGTTCGCGCGGGTCCAGGACACTCGGGCGGTGCGCGGCCGACGGGTCGGGACGGTCGTAGGAGAAGGCCAGCTGTGCCGCGTCGAAGCACAGGTTCTGCACGAGGACCTGGGCCGGGAGCATCGGCAGGAACGGCAGGAGGAGGCCCGCGGAGAGCATCGCGATCACGTTGCCGAGGTTCGAGGAGAGCGTGACACGCAGGTAGGTCACGATGTTGCCGCCCGCGTGCCGGCCGGCGGCGACCGCGTGCCCGATCGCGGTGAGGTCCTTCTCGGCGAGCACCAGGTCGGCGCTCTCCCGGGTCACCTCGGCCGCCTCGCGCGGGGCGATGCCGACGTCGGCGGCGCGCAGCGCGGGCAGGTCGTTGACGCCGTCGCCGAGGAAGCCGACGGTGTGGCCGCCGGCCTGGAGGGCGCGGGTGATCCGGGTCTTGTGCTCGGGGGTGCAGCGGGCGAAGACCGTCGTACGGCGGGCCAGCCCGGTGAGTTCGGCGTCGGTGAGCGCGTCGACCCCGTCGGCGGTGACGGCGTCGGCGGCGACCACCGGCAGCCCCAGGTCCCGGCAGGCGCGCAGCGCGGTGCCCGGGTGGTCGCCGGTGAGGACCTTGACGGTGACGCCCCGCGCGGCGAGCTGGGCGAGCGCCTCGGCGGCGGTGGGGGCGAGTTCGTCCCGCAGGGTGAGCAGGCCGCGAAAGGTCAGGCCGCGCTCCACGGCACGGTCTCCGGCGGGGCGTTCGGCGGTGGCGACGGCGAGAACCCGCAGCCCGTCGGCGGCCTGGCGGTCCGCGAGCGCGCGCAGGGCGGACCGTTCGTCGTCGGTGAGCAGGCAGCGTGCGAGTACGGCGTCCACGGCCCCCTTGGTGATCAGGGTCCGGGTGCCGAGCCGGCCGGGGGTGCGGACGACGACCGTGGCCAGGCGGCGGACCGGGTCGAAGGGGAGGGCCGTGTCGCCGTCGTGGGCCAGGAGCGCCTCCTCGTCGACGACGGCCTGCAGCGCCTCGTCGAGGGCGTCCGGGGTGGGCACGTCGG
The DNA here is from genome assembly GCF_010548375.1 of Streptomyces sp. SID13726. Taxonomy (GTDB): domain Bacteria; phylum Actinomycetota; class Actinomycetes; order Streptomycetales; family Streptomycetaceae; genus Streptomyces. Next base: position 351,401 of record NZ_JAAGLY010000005.1, on the reverse strand, counting down.
CCAGCTGGAGGGACCACCACGCTGCCGCCGCCGCCAGGCGCAGCACCTCGGGGTCGTCGTCGCCGTCGGCGTCCAGGGCGCGGTGGACGACGGGCCGGTCCTGGGTGAGGGTGCCCGTCTTGTCGACGCACAGGACGTCCATGGCGCCGGTGTCGTGCAGGGCGGGCAGGCGTCTGACGATGACGCCGTGGGTGCGGGCGAGGAGGGCGGCGCCGCGGGCCAGGCAGGTGGTGACCAGGACCGGGAGCATCTCGGGGGTCAGGCCGACCGCCACGGCGACCGCGAAGGGGAGGGTCTCCAGGCCCCGGCCGCGCAGCCCGGCGTTGGCCATCAGGACCAGGGGCGGGGTGAGGAGCATGAAGCGGATCAGGATCCAGGAGATCCCCTGGACGGAACGGTCGAAGGACGTCGTCAGAGGTTTCCCGGCGGGCCGGTGGGCGGCCGAGAGCCGGGTCCCGCCGCCGGTCCCGGTGACGACGGCGACGGCGCTGCCGGTGGCGACGCTGCTGCCCTGGAAGCAGAGCCGGGGGTCGTGGAGGGGACCGGTGCCGTCCGGGTCGCCGTCCGCGGACTTGGCCACCGGGGCGGACTCCCCGGTGAGCGCGGCCTGGTGCACCGTCAGACCGGTCGAGCGCAGAAGCCGTACGTCCGCCGGGACCAGGTCGCCCGGGCCCAGCCGTACGACATCGCCCGGGACCAGGTCCTCGACCGGGATCTCGCGGGCGGCCGGCGTCTCGTCGTCGTGCGCCCGGCGCAGGACGCAGGCGGTGTTCGCCACCAGTTCGCGCAGTCCCGCCGTGGAGCGGTCGGCCCGCTGTTCGCCGGAGGCGCGCAGCACACAGCTGACGACCACGAGGAGCAGGATCACCGCGGTGGTGCCCCAGGAGAGCACCACGGCCGACACCAGCCCGAGGCAGAGCAGCACGGCGGTGAACGGGTCCCGCAGGCTCCGCGCGAACAGCCGGGGCCAGGAGGGGGACCGGCCGGCCGGCAGGACGTTCGCGCCATGGCTCGCCAGCCGCTGCTCGGCCTGCTCCTCGCTCAGCCCGCGCGGACCGCTCTCCAGCCGCCGGAAGACCTGGAGCAGGGAGAGGGGTTCGTCCGGTACGGCAGGCCCCGGGGCCGCCGACGTCTCAGACACCGGCCTCGCGCAGCCGGCCGGCCGGGCTCCCGGTCTCGCGGGCCGTCAGCTGGCCGACCATCACGCGCACCACGGTCACGATGTCCGGGTCGTCGACGTAGTAGACCTGCCTGCGGCCCTCGCGGCGGGCCCGGACCAGTCCGGCCAGCTTCAGTTTCGCGAGGTGCTGGCTGACCGCGGGCAGCGCGCCGCCGACCCGGTCGGCGAGGTGGGTGACATCGCTCTCGCCCTGGGACAGCGCCCACATGATGTGCAGCCGGGCCGAGGAGGCGAGCAGTCCGAACGCGGCGGCCGCGTCGGCGAGCACCTGTGCCGACGGGTCCTGGAAGCCGCCGACGACCTTCGCCACAGTCCGCTCCCGTCCCTCGCCGATGTTCGGCCCAGTGTAGGTGGGGGCGGCTGACCGTCCCGCTTCGTCCGGTACCGGTCCCTCCCCTCGTGGGGACCGGTACCGGAGGAAGCGGGTGTCCGTGGATGCGATTGGCCGAGAACGTGCGGCGCGCTGGTTGGCGCGCGAGGCGCTGTGCTGGTGGCCTGTCAGGGAGTGATCCGACGGCGACGCCGCGGGGTCATGATCCTGCCAGCCGAGGCAGCAGAAGAGGAGGTTCCGGTGCCGGATCCAGCACTTAGCCGCAGGTCAGCCGTATAAAGTGGGTTTTCCGGTCCGGATTCGAGCGCGAGGGAAGTAAGGGGTGGAACCTTGAGTTCCGACTCAGGGGCACGCACGGCCTTCGCGGAACGTCTCGCCCTGTTGTACCGCGAGGCGGGTAATCCGCCCCTCAAGCGGGTGTCCGAAGGCGTCGGCCGGCTCCAGCGCGTCGACGAACGGGGCCGCCCGGTCCGGGTGTCCGCACAGCGCATCAGCGACTGGCGGCGGGCCCGTAACGTACCGGCTCAGTTCACCGCGCTGGCGGCGGTGCTGCACATCCTGATTCCCGAAGCGCGCCGGATCAGTCCCGCTCCCGTCTCCGCGGGACTGTACGACCTGGGCCAGTGGCAGCGGCTGTGGGAGCGGGCGCTGGCGCCGGAGGAGGAAGAGGGGCCCGAGGCGGAGGCCCCGGCCCCGGCCGGTGTCTGCCCGTACCGGGGGCTCGCCTCCTACCGCCAGGAGGACGCCCGCTGGTTCTTCGGCCGGGAGCGCAGCACCGAGTCGCTGGTCAAGCTGGCGCGCTCGGCGGCCGAGTCCGACTCGGGCGGCCTGGTGATGCTCGTGGGCGCCTCGGGCGCGGGCAAGTCCTCGCTGCTGAACGCCGGTCTGGTGACCGCCCTGGAGGACGGGGCACTGGACGGCGACGGCGAGTCCGGCCGGCGCACGATCCTCCAGCTGGTGCCGGGCGCCGATCCGCTCGCCGAGCTGACCGGCCGGATACCCGGGCTGGAGGCGGTCGTCGCCGACGCCGCGGACACTCCGGGGGAAGCCGCCGCCGTGCGGGAGGCGGTCGCCGCCTGGGCCGGGCGGGCGGGTGCCGCCCGGCCCGTCGTGATCGTCGACCAGTTCGAGGAGGCGTTCACCCTCTGCCCGGACGACTCGGCCAGGCGCCTGTTCGTCCGGCTGCTGCACGCCGCGTGCACCCCCGCACAGCCGGGCGAGGAGGCTCCGGCGGTCGTCGTCCTCGGGGTCCGCGCCGACTTCTACGAGCGCTGCCTCGACCACCCCGAGCTGGCGGACGCGCTCCAGCACCGGCACATGGTGCTCGGACCGCTCACCAGCGGCGAGCTGCGCGAGGCCGTGACCGGTCCGGCGAAGGCCGCGGGCCTGGAGCTGGAGCCGGGGCTCGCCGAGCTGATCGTGCGCGAGGTGAGCGCCGACCGCCCGCGCGGTGGGGGCGCCTCCCCTGTCTTTCGGACCATGGGGGAGCACGACGCGGGCGTACTGCCCTTGCTCTCGCACGCCCTGCTCGCGACCTGGCAGCGCCGCAAGGCCGGCCGGCTGACCCTGGCCGGCTACCGCGCGGCCGGCGGCATCCAGGGCGCGGTCGCGGCCACCGCCGAGCGGGCCTGGTCCCGGCTCGACCCGGCGGCGCGCACCGCGGCCCGGCTGCTCCTGCTGCGCCTGGTGCGGCTCGGCGAGGACACCCAGGCCACCCGCAGGCGCGGCACCCGCAGGCAGCTGGCGGCGGAGTCGACCGACCCCGGCAAGACCGAGGAGTCCCTCGAAGCGCTGGTGCGCGCCCGGCTGGTGACCCTCGACGCGGAGAGCGTGGAGATCACCCACGAGGCGCTGCTGACCGCGTGGCCCCGGCTGCGCGAGTGGATCGACGAGGACCGCAGCGACCATCTGCTGCGCCAGCGCCTGGAGGAGGACGGCCGCTCCTGGGAGGGCTCCAACCGCGACTCCTCGCTGCTGTACCGGGGTTCCCGTCTGGAGCAGGCCCGCACCTGGGCGAAGTCGGCCGGCGACACCTTCCTGACCCGCAGCGCGGTGGACTTCCTGGCCGCCTCGGTACGGCTGCGCCGGCGCACCGTCCTGATCGCCCGGGGCGGGGTCGCGGCGCTGGTCGTCCTCGCGATCCTGGCCGTCGGCTCGGCCGTGGTGGCCTGGCAGCAGCGCAACGACGCCGTGTTCGAGCAGGTCGTCGCCGAGGCGGACCGGGTCCAGTTCACCGACCCGTCGCTGTCCGCCCGCCTCGACCTGGTCGCGCACCGGCTGCGCCCCGACGACCAGGGCACCAACTCCCGGCTGATCTCGATCGTCAACGCGCCGCTGGCCACCCCGCTCACCGGCCACACCGGCGCCGTCTACCTCACCACCTTCAGCCCCGACGGCAAGACCCTCGCCACCGCGAGCTACGACCGGACGGTCCGCCTCTGGAACGTCGCCGACCGCGGTCGCCCCGAGCCGCTCGGCACCCCCCTGGCCGGCAACTCCAGCTGGGTGAGCAGCGCGATCTTCAGCCCCGACGGGCGCACGCTGGCCAGTGCGGGCGACGACGGCAGGATCCGGCTGTGGGACGTCACCGACCCGGCCCGTCCGAAGCCGCTCGGCGCCCCCCTGACCGGGCACCGGGGCACCATCTATCTGATCGCCTTCAGCCCGGACGGCCGGACCGTCGCCTCCGCGGGCGAGGACAGGACCGTACGGCTGTGGGACCTCGCCGACCGGACCCGGCCGAAGCCGCTCGCCACCCTGTCCGGGCACACCGCGGCCGTGCGGTCGGTGGCCTGGAGCCCGGACGGACGCACCCTGGCGGCGGGCGGCGACGACACCACGATCCGCCTGTGGAACATGGCGGACCGGCGCGACCCGAAGCCGTACGGCACCGTCCTGAGGGGCCACACCGACCTGGTGCACTCGGTCGCCTTCAGCCCGGACGGGGACACGCTCGCCAGCGGCAGCGCGGACGACACCGTACGGCTGTGGGACGTGACCGATCCGGCGCACGGCGAGCCGATCGGGTCGCCGCTCACCGGGCACACCGGGCCGATCTGGTCGGTGGCCTTCAGTCCGGACGGGTCGACGCTGGCCGCCGCCAGCGCGGACTCCACGGCGAGCCTGTGGAACGTCAGCGACCCGGCGTTCCCCTCCCAGGTCGGCGAGCCGCTGGCCGGCAGCAGCGGGGAGATGTACGCGCTGGGCTTCAGTCCCGACGGCAGGACGCTGGCCACCGGCAGCGGGGACAGCAAGGTGCGGCTGTGGTCGATCCCGACCTCGGACGTGGTGGGGCGCAGCGGGGAGTTCCGGCCGGACGGGCGGGTGCTGGCCACCACCGCCAACGACGGCGGGGTCCGGCTGTGGAACGTCACGGGCTCGGGCGCCCTGAAGCCGCTGAGCAAGCCGTTCATGCGGGCCGAGGGCGGCCAGGAGATGGTGTTCTCGCCCGACGGCCGCACCCTCGCGGTGCTCACCGGGAGCCGCACCGTCTATCTGTGGGACGTCGGCGACCCGGCCCGGCCGGTCTCCGCCGGTCCGCCGATCGCGCTGCGGACCCGGTTCATGGGCCCCGACGCGCTGGCGTACAGCCCGGACGGGCGCACCCTGGCCACCGCGTACACCGACCGCTCCTTCCAGCTGTGGAACGTCACCGACCCCGACCACGTGGTGCCGTACGGTCCGCCGCTCACCGGCCACAAGGGCTACATCAACTCACTGGCGTTCCGGCCCGACGGCCACACCCTGGCCAGCGGCAGCGCCGACGGCACGATCCGGCTGTGGAACGTCACCGACCCGGCCCGTACGACACAGATCGGTTCGCCGCTGTCCTGGCACGCCGGTCCGGTCAACGCGCTGGCGTTCAGCCCGGACGGGCACACCCTGGCCAGCGGCGGGGACGACGACTCGGTCCGGCTGTGGAACGTCACCGACCCGTCGGAGGCGGCCCGGATCGGCTCGCCGCTGACCGGCCACACCGAGGCCGTGGTGTCGCTGACGTACAGCCCGGACGGACACACCCTGGCCAGCGGCGGCAACGACAACACGGTCCGGCTGTGGAACGTCACCGACCCGTCGGAGGCCGGGCCCATCGGCCAGTCGATGAGCCCGAACGCCAAGACCGGCAACTTCCTTCAGTTCAGCCCGACCAGCCGGCTCCTCGGGGTGTCGAGCGGCTCCGACACGGTCCGCCTGTGGGACCTCGACGTGGACGACGCAGTCAGCCACATCTGCGCCACGACCCGCAATGTCCTCACGCCCCGGGAGTGGCAGGAGTACCTGCCCCGGCTCTCGTACGATCCTCCCTGCGACTGAAGCGCATTACGTGATCCCGCTCACAACTCCTCGTCCCAGCCGAGCAGTCCGCTCCCGCCGCCCATCCAGCCTTGTTACTGTTGGCCATAGCCCGACCGCTGGTGCATCCCCCGTCGCCAGCGGTCGGGCGTTTCGCTGCCCCGGGGAAAGGTGATGACTGCCGTCATGACCAGGCACATCACCGTCGTCACCGCCGTCCACGCCCCCTCCGCCCGCTTCCTTCCCGAGGCCTGGGCGTCGCTGCGTGCCCAGGAGCTGCCCGGGGGCTGGGAGTGGCGGTGGGTGGTCCAGGAGGACGGACGTACCGACGAGGTGCGCCCGTACGTCCCAGACAACCCCCGGGTGACCTTCCGCCAGGGCCGGCCCGGCGGCCCCGGTGTCGCCCGCACCATGGCGCTCGCCCACGCGCACGGCACGTACGTGCGGATCCTGGACGCCGACGACCAGCTCACCCCGGGCGCGCTCGCCCGTGACCTGGCCGCCCTCGAAGCCGACCCGGCGCTCGGCTGGGCCGTCTCCCGCGCGCTGGACCGGCTGCCCGACGGCTCGACGGCCGGCTTCCCCGGGGACCCGGCCGAGGGACCTCTCGACCGGGGTGCCGTACTCGCACACTGGGCGGCGCACGACTTCCTCGCGCAGGTCCACCCGGCGACCCTGTGCGTACGCCGGGAGCTGCTGCTGGCGCTCGGCGGGTGGATGGCGCTGCCCGCCTCCGAGGACACGGGGCTGCTGCTGGCGCTGGACGCGGTGAGCCGGGGCTGGTTCACCGCCGAGCCCGGCCTGCTCTACCGCAAGTGGGAGGGCCAGGTCACCGGGCAGCCGGCCCATGTGGACCCGGCCGAGCGCACCGCACGGATGGCGGTGGTGGAGGCCAGGGCGCGGGCGCTGGCCGGGTGGCGGTGGCCGGGCGCCGACGGAAGCTGATCCTCCGCACGTGTACGTTGAACTGTCCATCGACTCAGGGCTGTCAGGGGTAACCGCACACATGGCACGCGTCGCCGTCATCACCGCGCCCAACATCGGGTACCGCAACACCGGAATGCTCACCGTCGACCTGGCCTTCGACTCCGTACGACGGCGGATCGGGCCCGGTGTCGAGCCGACCTGGTACACCCTGCACACCCCGGAGACCGTGCCGCTGCGCACGGACGCGGCGGGCACCGAACTGCCGTTCCGCTTCCGGTCCCTGATCGAGCACGTCGACGAACTCGCCGACCACGACGCGGTGGTGTTCTGGGGCGACTTCCTGCACACCCGGCACTACCTTGCCCAGGACGCCACGAACCGGCTGCTCGACTTCGGCTTCGCCGCCGATCGGGCGGCCGCCCGCGCGATCCTGCACCGCACGCTGCTGCTCGCGGACCAGCCGGACGAACTGCTCGCCCGGACCCTCAGCTACGGCGGCACGATCCTGCACAACACCCAGTCCGACTACTCCGGCTGCTCGGGCGACGACGACAAGGAGTTCGGCCCGCTGTTCTCCCGCCTGGTGACCCGCAGCCACCGCATGTGGCTGCGCGACCCGGTCTCGGCGGCCCGGGTCGCCCGGCTGCGCGGGGACCGCACGACCGAGCACTGGGGTTCGGACGCGGCCCTGCTGAACCGCCCGGACGACCTCGCCCGGCTCCCGGCCGGCGACTGGTCCCGGGAGGTCCCCGAGGGCGGCGCGATCGGGGTGTTCCTCGGTGCCAGGACCGCGGTGCCCGAGTGGCTGCCCGGCTTCTGCCAGGAGATCTCCGACCGCTTCGGGGCCCCGCTGGAGTGGCTGCCGTGGTTCGACCGGGCCGTCCCGGCGGGCGTGGCCCACATCCCGGCCCGCGTCCCGGCCGGCCCCGCCGAGCGGACCGTGGGCGACCTGCTGCACGTCCTGCCCCGCTACCGCCTGGTCATCACCGACACCTACCACCTGGCCGTCAACGCGTGGGGCGCCGGCACCCCGGTGGTGTGCGTGGGCGCCCCCGAGCCGGTCCCGACGACCGACGACGACTACCTGACGCTGAGCGAGGTGAAGAAGCACGTGTTCCACATGGCCTACGAGGCCGGGGACTTCTACTTCTCCACCGTCCCCGACACCCCCGAGTACCGGCGCCGCCGCCTCGACCGCCTGGTCCGGCTCGTGGAGGACGGCGGGGCCGGCGCCATCGCCGAGCGCGTGCGCGGCCACGCGGACGAGTCGGAGACGGCGTTCGCCGGGGCGCTCAAGTCACTTGTGGGCGCCTAGGGCCTGTCGTTTGGATCAGTCCGGCGTCGCGGGCCCTGGCACGCACATCTGCCGCGTTGTCGTCACTCGCCGACGCTCCGCGTCGACTCCCTCCTCCGCCTTGCAGCTGCACGCACCAGACCCCGCTCGGCCTGCCCGATCTGCACTGTTTCTCACAGCCGGCCTGATCCAAACGACAGGCCCTAGGCCTTGTCGAAGTCGAGGTCGAGCATGCGGATGGCGTTGCCTCGCATCAGCTTGTAGATCACGTCGTCGGGCAGCCCGGCGACATGGTCCTCGGCGACCTGCTTGGTGTGCGGCCAGGTGGAGTCGACGTGCGGGTAGTCGGTCTCGAAGGTCGCGTTGTCGACGCCGACGGTCCTGATCGCCTCGATGCCGTGCTTGTCGCGGAAGAAGCAGCAGAAGATCTGCCGGTAGTAGTACGTCGACGGCGGCTCCGGGACCAGGTCCTTGACGCCGCCCCAGGCCCGGTGCTCCTCCCAGACGTCGTCGGCGCGTTCCAGGGCGTACGGGATCCAGCCCATCTGGCCCTCGCTGTACGCCAGTTTGAGCCGGGGGAAGCGGACCAGGACCCCGGAGAAGAGGAAGTCCATCATCGAGGCCATGGCGTTGTTGAAGGACAGGGACGCCTGCACGGCGGGCGGGGCGTCGGGGGAGGCGGCCGGCATCTGGGAGCTGCTGCCGATGTGCATGTTGACGACCGTGCCGGTCTCCTCGCAGGCCGCGAAGAACGGGTCCCAGTAGCCGGAGTGGATCGACGGGAGCCCCAGATAGGTGGGGATCTCGCTGAAGGTGACGGCCCGTACCCCGCGCCGCGCGTTGCGCCGGATCTCCGCGACCGCGAGGTCGACGTCCCACAGCGGGATGAGGCACAGCGGGATCAGCCGGCCGCCGCTGTCCCCGCACCACTCCTCGACCATCCAGTCGTTGTAGGCGCGCACACAGGCGAGGCCGACCTCCTTGTCCTTGGCCTCGGAGAAGGTCTGCCCGCAGAAGCGCGGGAAGCTCGGGAAGCAGAGCGAGGCCTCGACATGGTTGAGATCCATGTCCGCCAGCCGCGCCCCGGGGTCCCAGCACCCCCGCCGCATCTGCTCCCGCGTGATCCCGTCCAGCGTCATCTCGTCCCGCGAGAACCCGACGGCCGCGATGATCCGCTTGTACGGGAACAGGTTCCCCTCGTACTCCCACCAGTCCGTGAGCTGCCCCTCCGGATCAGTGGTGAACCGGTACTTCCCCCCGACGTAGGCGAGTTCCCCGATCCCGGCGGTGAACGGCTTCGGCCCCCGGTCCCGGTACTTGGCCGGCAGCCAGGTCTCGAAGAGATGCGCGGGCTCGATCACGTGATCGTCCACGCTGATGACTTTGGGCAGTTCGGTGGTACCGGTCATTACGTGCCCCCTAACCGGAATCTGATGGGTCGTCAGATCGCAGGCTAGGGGCACCTTCCTGGGACAGCAAGCCTTAAGCGTCCTCAGGAGCGCGGGGCCGTATCAATCGGCGCTCATTTCGCCGCGGCCGCGACCGCCGCTCGCGCCCGCGCCCGGAACGCCTCCAACTTGTCCACCGGCTCACTCAGCTGCCGGCTCCGGCTGCGCACGCTCACGTCGTGCCCGGCGGCAGCCCTCCGCAGCGCCCCCACCGTCGCCTCCTCCCGCGGAACGTGCGAGAACGGATCGAACGAGTACCACCGCATCGCGTTCTCGTGGGTCATCTTCACGACGTCCGCGTCCGGCACCGCGCACTCGGTGAGCACGCCGTGCAACTGCTCCGGCGCGTCCGGCCACAGCGAGTCGCTGTGCGGGTAGTCGCCCTCCCAGCAGATGTTGTCGATCCCGATGTCGTGCCGCAGCTTGACGCCGAGCCGGTCGGTGATGAAGCAGGTCAGGAAGTGCTCCCGGAACACCTCGGACGGCAGCTTCCCGCCGAAGTCCTGGAGGGTCCACGTCGCGTGCATCTCGAAGGTGCGGTCGACGCGCTCCAGGAAATAGGGGATCCACCCGGTGCCGCCCTCGGAGAGCGCGATCCTCAGGTCCGGGTACTCCTTCAGCACCCGGGACCACAGCAGGTCGGCCGCCGCCTGGACGAGGTTGATCGGCTGGAGCGTGATCATCACGTCCGGCGGCGAGTCGACGGACGGGATGGCGAGCCGCCCGGAGGAGCCGATGTGCACCGAGAGCACGGTGCTGGTGTCGCAGGCCGCCTGCCACACCGGGTTCCAGTACGGGTCGTGGAAGCTCGGGTAGCCGAGGGCCGCCGGGTTCTCCGGGAAGGTCATGGAGTGACAGCCCTTGGCCGCGACCCGCCGTATCTCCGCGGCGGTCAGCTCGGCGCTCCAGATGGCCGGCAGCGCCATCGGGATGAAGCGGCCCGGGTACGCCCCGCACCACTCGTCGATGTGCCAGTCGTTGTACGCCCGCACCAGCGCCAGCGAGAAGTCGCTGTCCTCGGTGGCGAACATCCGCGCCGAGAAGCCGGGGAAGGACGGGAAGTTCATCTGGGCGAGGACCCCGCCCGCGTTCATGTCCTTGACGCGCTCGTGCACGTCGTAGCAGCCGGGCCGGATCTCGTCCATGCCCTGCGGATCGAGGCCGTACTCCTCCTTGGGCCGCCCGGCGACCGCGTTGAGCGCGGCGTTGCCCACGGTGTTGTCCCGGAACTGCCAGACATCGCTGCCGTCCTCGCGGTGGACGAGCTTGGGGGCGTCGTCCAGATACCGCTTCGGCAGGTGGTTCACGAAGATGTCCGGCGGCTCGATGATGTGGTCGTCCACGCTGATCAGGATCAGGTCGTCCCGCTTCATGACGGTCCCCTTCGCTCCCGCACCCTGCGACAGAATGCAGATTCCCGCTCTCGCCTTGTGAAAATTACATTCTCCGAGAGAGGGAATCAAGCATTCGGACGGAACGGCTCAGCGGGAGAGCCTGCGGGCGAACAGGTCGAGCAGCGCGGCCCAGTGACGCTCCGTCGCCCGCGACCCGTACATCGCCGTGTCGGCCTGGGTGAAGCCGTGGTGGGCGCCCTCGTAGACCTCACTGCGATGCTCCACGCCCGCCTCCGTGAGCGACTTCTCCAGCCGGGCGATCTGGTCGGCGGGGTTGGTCGCGTCCCGGTCGGCGTGGCCGAAGTACAGCTCGGCGGTGATGTGCCCGGCGAGCAGGTGCGGGCTGTCGGGGGCGTCCGTGGCGAGGTACGCCCCGTGGAAGCCGGCCGCCGCCGCGACCCGCTCCGGGTGGGTGCCCGCGGTGCGCAGGGCGAGACCGGCGCCCATGCAGTAGCCGGTGACGCCGACCGGGCCGTCGGTGGTCAGGGGCGAGGCGGCCAGCCAGTCGAGGTAGTGGGCCGCGTCCCGTACGGCGCCCTCGGGGGTGAGGGTGCGCGCGGCGGGCCCGAGGTTCCGGATGATCTCCGGGCGCTCGGCGGGGTCGATGAACTCGGGCAGCTCGACCACGGGGGCGGGGCCGAAGCGGTAGAAGACGTTGGGCACCAGGACGGTGTAGCCCTCCCCCGCCAGCCGGTCCGCCATCGACTTCAGGTGCGGGCGCAGGCCGAAGGCGTCCATGTAGAGGAGGACGGCGGGGTGCGGGCCGCCGTCGCCGGGGTGGGCGAGGTAGGCGTCGGCGGTGCCGTCCCGGGTGGGGATCTGGATCATCCGGGGTCTCCCGATCAGCTCGCGGTGTCGATCAGTTCCTTGACGCGGGCGGCGGGCACCGGCACCCCGGGCGTCTCGTAAAACCAGCGACCCGCCTCTTCCCGGCTCAGCCCCTCCGGCCGCTCCCCCATGTAGGGCTGCACATAGACCGGGGTGCCCGGCTGGCTGCGCCGGCTGTCCGCGAGGGTGCCGATGTCGACCGCGTCATAGCCGAGGGCGTCGAGGAGCGCGGTCGCCTCGGCCTTCGCCGCCGGGTCGTCACCGGCGACGGGCAGGGCGCTGCGGTCGGGGGCACCGGCCGGGCGGGCGCTGGTGAACAGGCGGTGGAAGTCGATGTTGTTGAACGCCTTCACCACCCGGGCGCCGGTCAGGTGCCGCTGCACCAGCGCACTGGAGGTCAGCTCCCCCGCGTCCAGCTCGGCCAGGTCACCGTCCCGGTCCGGGTAGTAGTTCATCGCGTCGATCACGGTCTTCCCCACCAGGTCGGCGGCGGGCAGATGACCGTACGCCTTCAGCGGTACGGCCACCACGACCAGGTCACCGGCGCGTGCGGCCTCCGCCGGGGTGGCCGCGCGGGCCCGGTCGCCGAGGTCCGCGACGAGCCCGGTGAGCGTCTCGGGGCCGCGGGAGTTGCTCACCACCACGTCCAGTCCGGCGGCGACGGCGAGCCGGGCCACCGCACCGCCGATCATGCCGCCGCCGATGATGCCGAGGGTCTGGGGCACGAGGCACACCTTCCTGAATCCAAGTTCTACTAGTGAAACTGAGTGTCACGCTAGCCACTGAGATCCACTCCTGCAAGGCCGGGCGTTACGATCGGCGGGTGACCGGAGCAGCGCGTACGACCACGAGAGACATCGCCCGAGCGGCCGTGCGGGCACAACTGGCCGGAGTGGCCTTCGAGTTGTTCCGCAGCGAGGGCTTCGACAAGGTCACGCTCGACGACCTGGCGGCCGCCGCCGGGGTCTCGCGCAGCACCTTCCTGCGCTACTTCGGCACCAAGGAGGACGCCGTGCTCGGCGCCTTCGAGGGACAGGACCGGCGGGTCGCCGACGCGCTGCGGGCCCGCCCGGCGGACGAGGACGACTGGCCGGCGCTGCGCCACGCCCTGGACGCGGTCGTCGGCCGCTACCACGAGGACCCGGCCGGCGCCCTCGCCACCACCCGGCTCGTCTACGACACCCCGTCCCTGTGCGCCCGCCACCTGGAGAAACAGCACAGCTGGCGGCCCGCCCTGGCCGAGGCCCTCGCCGACCGCGCCGGCACCGAGGGCCCCCCGACACTCGCCCAGACAGTCCTCGCCGGCGCCGCACTGAACTGCCTGAACGTCGCCCTCGCCCACTGGACCGACTCCGACGGCCGCCTGGACCTGGTGACCCTGCTGGACGAGGCGTTCGCGGCTACGCGGGGCGGGTGACGGTTCTCCAGCGCGGGGTTCCTCGGAACCGGGTTCCTCAGGACTGGGTTACTCAGGGCCGGGACGTCACTTGTTCCAGGTCTCGTCGTACGGGTCGTGCGGCGTCGCGATCGGTTTCGCCACCGTGACCTTGAGATACGGGATCGGGCCGCCGTTGACCGTGTCCTTGGTCCGCTCGGCGGTGTAGGCGCCGGTGACCTGGAGCCAGCCGTCCGGCTTGAGGACCGGTGGGATCTGGCCGGTCAGGCCGACCTTGACCGGCTGGGCGTCCGCGGCACAGCAGTTGAGGGCCATGCGGACCAGGTAGGGCGCGCCGGAGTGGTCCAGGGCGACGAACCCGGTGATGGTGATCTGCCGCCCGGCGAGGCCCTGCCCGTGCTCGTAGACCGCGCGGCTCGCGTAGTCGACGAGGCTGAGCCGCAGGGGCCCGCTCTTCGGGAGCCGCTCGTAGCCGTACGACTGCTGGAGGGCCGTACCGGTGCGCATGGCGCTGTAGGAGCCGAGGGCGGGCGGGGCGACGAGGATCAGGGCGAAGAGGGGGAGGACGAGGAGCCAGGAGACCCGGGGCTCGGGGTGCTCGTGGTCGGAGTGCTCGTGCTCCTTCTTCTTGGACCGCCACTCGTACCAGGCCGTCGCCAGGGCCGTGACGATCAGGACCGCTCCGGCGGCCAGGACCAGCGGGCGCAGGCCCGCCTTGACGTAGCGGAGGTAGAGGTCGGTGAGGCCCGCGTGCAGGAGGGCCACGCCGAGGACGAAGAGGATCGCCGACTGTGCCTGACGGTTCACAGGAGCACCGCCCCGACGAGGACCGAGACCACGATGGCCAGGACGAGGGTGGCGGGGGCGAAGCGCAGGGCGAAGGCGCGGCCGAAGGTACCGGTCTGCATCGCGAACAGCTTGAGGTCGATCATCGGGCCGACGACCAGGAAGGTCAGCCGCGCGGTGAGCGAGAACTGGGTGAGCGAGGCCGCCACGAACGCGTCCGCCTCCGAGCAGATCGACAGCACGACGGCGAGCGCAGCGAGGGCCAGCACGGCGATCACCGGGTTCTCCGCCGCCGTACGCAGCCAGGTCTGCGGGACCACGGCCTTCAGGGTCGCCGCCGCCATCGCGCCGACGACCAGGAAGCCGCCCGCGTGCATCACGTCGTGCCGCACCGAGCCCCAGAAGGCGGCCCCCTTGCCCTGGCCCTCGTACGAGTGCCGGGCCGGTGTCCTCAGCAGGTCGGTGCGGCCGAGGCGCAGCCACAGCCAGCCCATCGCGCAGGCCACCAGCAGGCTCGCGACGAGCCGCGCCACCACCATCTCGGGGTTGCGCGGGAAGGCGATGGCGGTGGCGGTCAGCACGATCGGGTTGATCGCGGGGGCGGAGAGCAGGAAGGCGAGCGCGGCGGCCGGGGTGACCCCCCTGCGCACCAGCGCCCCGGCCACCGGCACCGACGCGCACTCGCAGCCCGGCAGCACCGCGCCCGCGACCCCGGCCACCGGCACCGCGAGCGTGGGGTTCTTGGGCAGCGCGCGGGCGAAGAACGACGGCGGCACGAACACCGCGATCGCCGCCGACAGCAGCACCCCGAGCACCAGGAAGGGCAGCGCCTGTACGAGCACGGCGACGAACACCGTCATCCAGCTCTGCATGACCGGCGCGCCGAGCGCCTCCCGGATCGGGCCCTGCAACAGCACGACCAGGATCATCAACAGGGTCAGGGCGAGCGGGGAGTTGAGCCGCCGCCCGTCCTCCGGGTGCTGCCCGGCCCCGGCCCCGCCGCGCTCCGCTCCGCGGTCCGGCTCCGGGCCGTGCCGCTCGTCGGCGGCCGGCGGGGCTGCTTTGGTGATGGCCACGGGCGAGGTACCTCCGGTGGGCGCTGGGTTCCCTCCCCATCAGTACGGCGGGCAGGGCGTCGTCGTTCACCGCGACGGGATGCGTGTTGGAACCACCTGTCCCGGTGAGGCAGTCTTTTCCCTCGTGAGTGTTCCGAATCAGGGCCCGGGGGCCGCGGGAGACCCGTCGGCGCACATGGTGGTGTGCGGGGACGACGGACTCGCGCACCGGCTGGCCGCCGAACTCAGGGGGGTCTACGGCGAACAGGTCACCCTCGTCGTGCCCGCCTCCGAACGGACCGTGCGGCCCCCCGTGGTCGGCCGGGCCCGGGCCGCGTCCGCGCTGCTCGACCGGGTGGTGAACGCGGCCGTCGGCCTGACCGGCAACGGCAACGGCGCCGCCCCGGCCGGCGGCGAACCCCCGGGCGGGATACGGCTGATGGAGGCCGTCGAGCCCAACGAGACCGCGCTCGCCGAGGCGGGTGTGGAACGGGCCGACGCGCTCGCCCTCGTGTACGACGACGACGAGACCAACATCCGCGCCGCCCTCACCGCCCGCCGGCTCAATCCTCGGCTGCGGCTCGTCCTGCGGCTCTACAACCGGCGCCTGGGCCAGCACATCGAGGAACTCCTCGACCAGGCCGCCGCGTTGGCCTCCGGCGACCCGGGCGGGGCGGGCTTCGACGCCTCCACGACCGTGCTCTCCGACGCCGACACCTCCTCGCCCGCGCTGGCCGCCACCGCGCTCACCGGCACCAGCAAGGTGCTCCAGACCGGCGGCCTGCTGCTGCGCGCGGTCGAACGCCCGCCCGCCCGGGCCGGGGTGGACTCCGCCCCCGGTCTCGCCACCCTCGCCCTGCTCTCCCCGACCGACACCACCGGGCCCGGCGGCGACCAGGGGCCGTCGCTGCTGCCCGACGCGGCGACGGTACGGGACGGAGGCGACCGCGCGACCGTCGTGCTGGAGCAGGTGTCGTACGCCGGGCCGCCGCTGCCCGGCGGGCGAGGCGTGATGCCCTGGTTCGCCTCGCTGTTCTCGCGCCGGCTGCGGTGGTCGCTGGCCGGCATGGTGGGGTGCGTGATCGCGCTGGCCGTCGCGCTCTGGCTGGTGACCGGGATCCACCCACTGCGCGCCTTCTACCTCACGCTGCTCGACCTGTTCGCGATCGACGACCCGGCGATCGGCGAGCCGGTCGGCCGGCAGATCCTCCAACTCCTCTCCGGTCTGGTCGGGTTGCTGCTCCTGCCGGTCCTGCTGGCGGCGGTCCTCGAAGCCCTCGGCACCTTCCGGACCGCGTCCTCGCTGCGCAAACCGCCCCGCGGACTGAGCGGCCACGTCGTGCTCCTCGGCCTCGGCAAGATCGGCACCCGGGTGCTGACCCGGCTGCGCGAACTGAACATCCCCGTGGTCTGCGTCGAGTCCGACCCCGAGGCCCGCGGACTCGCCACGGCCCGGCGGCTGCGGGTGCCGGTGGTGCTCGGTGACGTCACCCAGGAGGGGGTCCTGGAGGCCGCCAAGATCCGCCGGGCGCACGCACTGCTCGCCGTGACCAGCGCGGACACCACGAACCTGGAGGCCGTGCTGTACGCGCGCGCCGTACGCCCCGACCTCCGGGTGGTACTGCGCCTGTACGACGACGACTTCGCGACGGCGGTCTACCGCACCCTGCGGGCGGCCCACCCCCGTGCCTCCACCCGGAGCCGGAGCGTGTCCCACCTGGCGGCGCCCGCCTTCGCCGGGGCGATGATGGGGCGCCAGATCCTGGGGGCGTTCCCGGTCGAGCGGCGGGTGCTGCTGTTCGCCGCGGTCGACGTGGGCGGGCATCCGCAGCTGGAGGGACGGACCGTGGGTGAGGCGTTCCGCGCGGGCTCCTGGCGGGTGCTGGCCCGCGAGGAGTCCGGGGACGCTCCGGGGCTGGCATGGGACCTGCCGGACACGTACGTGCTCCAGGCGACGGACCGGGTGGTACTGGCGGCGACCCGGCGGGGGCTGGCGGAGCTGCTGGGGCGGCGGAGACGGGAGCGGGCGGGGGCGTAGCCGGGTTGTCGTGCGGGGCGCGCGGGGCGGATGCGGGTGGCCGCGGGTGCGGATACGCGTAGCCGCGGGTGCTGGTGCGGGTGCCCACAACGGCCCGCACCCCGACAACTCTCCCCCGCACCCCGACAACCCTCCCCCTTACCCCAAATGCCGCTCCGCGAAGTCCAGTTCCAGCTTCACCTGCTTGATCCGCTCGTCCACCACCAGCGACCCGTGCCCCGCGTCGTAGCGGTACACCTCGTGCACCGCCCCCCGGGACTCCAGCCGCTTCACGTAGTTGTCGATCTGGCGGATCGGGCACCGGGGATCGTTGACCCCCGCCGAGATGTACACCGGCGCCTTGACCTGCTCCACGTAGGTCAGGGGGGACGACGCCTCGAAGCGGTCCGGTACCTCCTCCGGGGTTCCTCCCAGCAGCGTCCGGTCCATCGCCTTCAGCGCCTCCATCTCGTCGTGGTACGCGGTGACGTAGTCGGCCACCGGAACCGCGGCGATGCCCAGCGCCCAGGCGTCCGGCTGGGTGCCCAGGCCGAGCAGGGTGAGGTACCCGCCCCACGAGCCCCCGGTGAGGATCAGCCGGGCCGGATCCGCCAGCCCCGACGAGATCGCCCACTCCCGGACCGCCGCGATGTCCTCCAGCTCGATCAGCCCGACCCGGTGCTTCAGCGCGTCGGTCCAGGCCCGCCCGTATCCCGTGGAGCCCCGGTAGTTGACCCGCACCACCGCGTACCCGTGGTCGACCCAGGCCGCCGGGCCCGCCGCGAACGCGTCGCTGTCGTGCCAGGTCGGCCCGCCGTGGATGTCGAAGACCGTCGGCAACGGCCCCGTCGCCCCCGCCGGCTTCTGCACCAGCGCGTGGATCCGGCCCCCCGGGCCCTCCACCCACACGTCCTCCACCGGCACCGAGCCGGGAGACCTCATCCCCGGCGGGTCGAGGACCACCTCGCCGGTCGTCGAGCGCACCGCCGACGGCGAGGCGGCCGAGGACCACAGGTACTCCACGCTGCCGTCGGGCCGGGCGGTCGCCCCGGAGACCGAGCCGGGCGGGGTCGGCACCTTCTCCAGGCCGCCGCTCGCCAGGTCGTACCGGAAGAGCTCGCTGCGGGCCTCGAAGCTGTGCGCGATGAGCAGTCCCGTGCCGTCCGGGTACCACTCGGCGCCCACGTCACCGGGCAGGTCCAGGGCGAGGTCGGTCTCCGAGCCGGTGGCCACGTCCCACACCAGCGGCTCCCAACGGCCCCGGCGCTGATGGCCGATGAGCAGCCGGGTGTCGCCGTCGACCGGCGCGAAGCCCAGCACCTCCAGGCCCAGCTCCTCGGTGCCGCCCCTGGTGTCGTCGAGCTCGGCGACCGCCGAGCCGTCGGGGCGGACCACGCGCAGCGCGGAGTGCATCGCGTCACCGTGCTCGGTGTGCTCGACCGCGATCAGCGAGCCGTCGTGGGAGAGGTCGCCGACGCCCGCCGACTCGCGGTGCCGGTAGATCTCCACCGGGTCCTCGCCGTCGCGCACCAGGTGGATGGAGGTGCCCTCGTCGTCGGTCGAGCGGCCCACCACCGCCGTACGGCCGTCCCGGGCGAGGGCCACGCCCGCCGGATAGGAGGCGTCGAGACCGGGCGCGGCCAGCTCGTCGGGGCCGCCGTCGAAGGGCTGGCGGCGCCAGACGCCGAACTCGTCGCCGTCCTTGTCGTCGAACCACCACACCCAGGCGCCGTCGGGCGAGAGCACGCCGTCCGTGGTGCCGTTGGGCCGGTCCGTCACCTGACGCTGGTCGCCGGTCGCTCTGTCCCAGGCGTACAGCTCGTACGTCCCCGTGGCGTTGGAGACGAACAGGGAGCGGTCGGGGGCGTCCTCCGCCCAGTCGGGCAGGGACACCCGGGGCGCCCTGAAGCGCTTCTCCCAGTCCGGCATCTCGTCGTTCCGCTCGGCCGCGGCGGACCCGTTGCTCTCAGTCATGACCCCATACTGCCTGCCTTCACAGACAATCCGCAGATGAGGTCCTCAGCCTGTGGAAAACTTCTACCGGCCGCTTACCCGGACCCCTTCCCACCAGGGCGAGAAGCCCGGTCCGGGCCGATTGTCAGTGGCTGGGTGCAGACTCGTGCCCATGACCGATCTGCGCAAGACCGTGGAGAGTTTCTGGGCCCTCGCCGAGGCCCGCGACTGGAGCGCGTTCGCGGACACCCTCGCCGAGGACGTCGTCTACACCCTGCCGCAGACCCGCGAGCGCATCAGCGGCCGGGAGCGGTACGTCGAGTTCAACCGGGAGTACCCGGGCGACTGGCACCTGCGGATCGAGCGCGTGGTCGCCGAGCCGGACCAGGTCGTCACCTGGGCCCACTTCACGGTGGGTCTGGAGGAGATGTACGCCGTCTCGTTCTTCACGGGCGACGGCAGCGGCCGTATATCCACGATCACGGACTTCTGGCCGGAGCCGTACGAACCCCCGGCCGGCCGCGACCACCTCACCGAGAGGTACTGACCCCGCGCCCCGGCGGCCCGGGGCGGCCCCGTACCGTGGGAGTGTGTACCGGTTTCTGCTGACACCCCGCTGGTTTGGCATCAACGTCTTCGTGCTGCTCGCCATCCCGTTCTGCATCTTCATGGGGTCGTGGCAGCTGAGCCGGTTCGAGGACCGGATGGCGGCGAGCCGGGACGCGAAGCAGCAGGTCGCCATCGACGTGCGGGAGGCCGCCCGGCCGCTGGCCGAGCTGCTCCCCGTCGACCAGGCCACCTCCGGCAAGCAGGTCACCGCGACCGGGCGCTACGACAAGCAGCTGCTGGTCCCGGGCCGGCAGCTCGACGACCGCGAGGGCTTCTACGTCCTGACGCTGCTGCGCACCGACGGCGGCAAGGCCCTGCCCGTGGTCCGGGGCTGGCTGCCCGGCACCGCGAGCGCGGCGAAGGCACCGGCCGCGCCGAAGGGCGAGGTCACCGTCACCGGCGCGCTCCAGGCCTCGGAGACCCCGGGGGACAACGGCGTCAGCGCGCAGGGCGGGCTCCCGGCCGGACAGACCTCGGCGATCAGCGCGGCCTCGCTGATCAACCTGGTGCCGTACGGCGTGTACGACGCGTGGGTCACCCTCAACACCGCCGACTCCGGGATGAAGGCGGTCCCGGCGACCGCGCCCGCCGACAGCGGACTGAACCTGAAGGCGTTCCAGAACCTCGGCTACACCGGCGAGTGGTTCGTCTTCGCCGGCTTCGTCGTCTTCATGTGGTTCCGGCTGCTGCGCCGCGAGGTGGAGTTCGCCCGGGACGCGGCACTGGGGATCTTCCCGGACGACGAGGAGCAGGACCGGGAGCGCTCCGAGGAGAAGGCTCCCGTCTAGACCGGCCGGGCGCCCAACCGCACCCGCACCCGCACGGCGTCTCCGACGGCCCGCTCGCGCTCACACCGTCACGACGACGTCAGCACACCCGTCCAGTACACGGTCCCCGCACACGCGTCGGACACGGTCGTCGACACCGAGGGCGTGCCCCCCTCCGCGGTGTTCGTCACGGTCACGCTGCCGTCGGTCGTGCCGTCCTCCGTGACCAGCTGGGTGGAGGTGCCGGTGTCGCCGCCGGACGAGGAGCCCTCGCTGGTGGAGGAGTCCGGGGAGGTCGAGGGGTCGGGGCTGGGGCCGGTCGTGGGGCCCGTGGTGGGACAGGTCCCGTTGGGCACCCAGGCGAACTTCACGTCGTAGGACGAACCCGGCTGGAGCAGCAGCTGGGAGACCTCCAGGGACGGGTCGGGCAGCCCGGCCGCCGCGTCGCCGGAGGTGTGCCGGAGCGTGCTGATCCTGCTGCTGTCGGCCGCGCCCTGGGCGGTCGGGGTGACGGTGCCGGGGCCGTTGACCGTGCAGGCCGCGGTAGAGCCGTTGGTGATGTGGAAGGTGCCGTAGACCGTCCCGGCGGAGTCCGCGACATCGGTGCTCGCGGTGGGCGTGCCGAGCTGGACGGCCGTGCAGGCCGGGGCGCTCGCCGCGGTCGTGGCGGACGGGTCGGTGCCGCTGCTCGCGCCGCTGCCGGCGCCCGCGGTCCTGCCCTTGTCCTCGTCCTTCGACTCGCCCTTGCCCTTGTCCTCGGTCCGGCCCGAGGTGCCGCCGGAGGTGGACTCGCCGCCCTCCGCCTGCTTGCCCTGGCCCGCGCCGCCCTGCATCTGGGAGGCGTGCCCGGCGTTGGAGGTGTTGGCGCTGGTGCCGGTGGAGGACACGTGCACCACCGCGGGGATCGCGGTGCCGATGAAGAGGGCCGCGGCCGCCATGCCGACGACGGCCTGGCGCTTGCGGGCGCGCCGGGCGGGGACCGCCTTGCGCAGATGGTCGAGGGTGCCGTCCCGCGGTTCCATGTCGTGGACCGCCTGGTGCAGCAACCTTCGCAGTGCCAGCTCGTCCGAGTCGAACTCCCCCGTGGAGCTCAGATCGTCGGGGCCGTGATTCACAGTTCCGTTCCCAGCGTGCGATTGCTTCGGCTCTTGCTCGCCGACGTCCGTCGGCTCGTGGCGCCGTCCCTCGGGCTCTCCTGGGCCGCTCATGCCGGCGCCTCCATGGCGACCCGCAGCGCGGCGATGCCCCGGGAACCGTACGCCTTCACGGAGCCCAGCGAGATCCCGAGGGTCTCGGCGACCTGGGCCTCGGTCATGTCGGCGAAGTAGCGCAGGACCAGGACCTCGCGCTGGCGGCGCTGCAGGCCCTTCATCGCCTTGATGAGCGAGTCGCGCTCCAGCTGGTCGTACGCCCCCTCCTCGGCGCTCGCCATGTCGGGCATCGGCTTGGACAGCAGCTTCAGTCCGAGGATGCGCCGACGCAGGGCCGAGCGGGAGAGGTTGACGACGGTCTGGCGCAGATACGCGAGCGTCTTCTCGGGGTCGCGGACGCGCTTGCGGGCCGAGTGGACGCGGATGAACGCCTCCTGGACGACGTCCTCGCAGGAGGCGGTGTCGTCGAGCAGGAGGGCGGCGAGACCGAGCAGCGAGCGGTAGTGCGCGCGGTAGGTCTCGGTCAGGTGGTCGACGGTGGTCCCGGCTGCCGCCGCTTCCTCGGCGCCGTCACGTTGACTGGGTATGCGGGCGGGCCGCGCTGCGGGCATGGGCGCGATCACCGGCATGCCACCGGGCGCCCCGGGCATGCGGGGTCGGAAGTCGAGTACCTGAGCCACGCAAGTTGGACCACCGCACCCCCGTGAGGGTTGTACGCGGCCGTCCATCTTCTCCCAGGCAGCACAACTGACCGTGCGTCAAACGCGCTCATGCCTACCCGCTCTTCCCCTGTGTCCTGAATGGTCGAGGCGTCCCCACGCCTCTTCACGCATCCCCGCGCCCCCTGAAAGGGCGTTCGCAAAGACGCTCCCCGCCCTTCGCGCGGTTGCGGAGAGCGGGGAGGAAAATCTTCGGACGCCGGGACGTCTGGGAGCAAGTGGTACGGACCATTAGCCGCGTCACTCACGACACACAGACAACCCGCCGCACACAGATACTACAAAGTGTTTATTTCAGCTCGGCGGCCACGAGCTCCGCGATCTGCGCGGTGTTCAGCGCCGCGCCCTTGCGCAGGTTGTCCCCGCACACGAAGAGCTCCAGCGCCGTGGGATCGTCCAGCGCCCGCCGGACCCGCCCGACCCAGGTGGGATCGGTGCCGACGACATCGGCGGGGGTGGGGAACTCCCCGGCCGCCGGATCGTCGAAGAGGACCACCCCGGGGGCGGTCGCGAGGATCTCGCGCGCCTTGCGGACGGTGACCTCGCCCTCGAAGCGGGCGTGCACGGTGAGCGAGTGCACGGTGACGACCGGGACCCGGACACAGGTCACGGCGACCGGCAGCGCGGGCAGCCCGAGGATCTTGCGGGTCTCGTCCCGCACCTTCATCTCCTCCGAGGACCACCCGTCCTCCCGCAGCGAACCGGCCCACGGTACGACGTTCAGCGCGACCGGCTCCGGGAACGGCCCGGTGTTGTCGCCGACCGCCCGCCGCACATCACCGGGGTGCGTGCCGAGCTCGGTGCCGGCGACCAGCGCCATCTGCTGCCGGAGCGTCTCGACCCCGGCCCGCCCGGCCCCGCTCACCGCCTGGTACGAGGAGACGACCAGCTCCCGCAGCCCGAACTCGGCGTGCAGCGCGCCCAGGGCGACGATCATCGAGAGGGTCGTGCAGTTGGGGTTGGCGAGGATCCCGCGCGGCCGCATCCGGGCCGTGTGCGGATTGACCTCGGGGACGACGAGGGGCACCTCCGGGTCCATCCGGAAGGCGCCCGAGTTGTCCACGACGACGGCACCGCGCGCGGCGGCGACCGGCGCCCAGCGCTCGGCCACCTCGTCGGGTACGTCGAACATGGCGACGTCGACCCCGTCGAAGGACTCCTCCGACAGGGCCGTCACCTCGACCTCCTCGCCGCGCACGGCCAGCTTGCGGCCGGCCGAGCGCGGGGAGGCGATCAGACGGATCTCACCCCAGATGTCCGCGTGCTGGGACAGGATCTGGAGCATGACCGTGCCGACGGCGCCGGTCGCTCCCACCACGGCGAGCGTGGGCCGCCTCTTAGCGGACATCAGCGCCCGGTGCCTCCGTAGACGACGGCCTCGTCGCTGTCGGAGTCGAGCCCGAAGGCGGAGTGCACGGCGCGGACGGCCTCGGCCACGTCGTCGGCGCGGGTGACGACCGAGATACGGATCTCGGAGGTCGAGATCAGCTCGATGTTCACTCCCGCGTCGGACAGGGCCTTGAAGAAGTCGGCCGTGACACCCGGGTTGGTCTTCATGCCCGCGCCCACGAGCGAGATCTTGCCGATCTGGTCGTCGTAGCGCAGCGAGTCGAAGCCGATGCCGGACCGGTTCTTCTCCAGGGCGTCGATGGCCTTGCGGCCCTCGGCCTTGGGGAGGGTGAAGGAGATGTCCGTCAGCCCGGTGGAGGCGGCGGAGACGTTCTGCACGATCATGTCGATGTTGATCTCGGCGTCCGCGATCGTGCGGAAGATGACCGCGGCCTCACCCGGCTTGTCCGGCACGCCGACGACCGTGATCTTGGCCTCGGAGGTGTCGTGCGCGACACCGGAGATGATGGCCTGCTCCACCTGCTTGTCCCCTTGCTCGATCGGCTCACTGCTGACCCAGGTGCCCTGAAGCCCGCTGAAGCTGGACCGGACGTGGATCGGGATGTTGTAGCGGCGGGCGTACTCCACACAGCGGTGGAGCAGCACCTTCGAACCGGAGGCGGCGAGCTCCAGCATGTCCTCGAAGGAGATCCAGTCGATCTTCTTCGCCTTCTTCACCACCCGCGGGTCGGCGGTGAACACACCGTCGACGTCGGTGTAGATCTCGCACACCTCGGCGTCGAGGGCGGCGGCGAGGGCGACGGCGGTGGTGTCGGAGCCACCGCGCCCGAGCGTGGTGATGTCCTTCTTGTCCTGGCTGACACCCTGGAAACCGGCGACGATGGCGATGTTGCCCTCGTCGAGCGCGGTGCGGATGCGGCCGGGCGTGACGTCGATGATCCGGGCCTTGTTGTGGACGGAGTCGGTGATGACGCCGGCCTGGCTGCCGGTGAAGGACTGGGCCTCGTGGCCCAGGTTTTTGATCGCCATGGCCAGCAGCGCCATGGAGATCCGCTCTCCGGCGGTCAGCAGCATGTCGAACTCACGCCCGGCAGGCATGGGTGACACCTGCTCGGCGAGATCGATCAGCTCGTCCGTCGTGTCGCCCATCGCGGAAACGACGACGACCACCTGGTGGCCGTTCTTCTTCGCTTCGACGATTCGCTTGGCGACGCGCTTGATGCCCTCGGCATCGGCTACGGAGGAGCCTCCGTACTTCTGCACGACAAGGCCCACGTGCGCTCCTCGCTCAGTCCGTGTGTGTCGGCTCAGTTTAACGAGCGCCCGATTTTCACCTCCGCGGTATCGCATCGTGAGATTCGGTCGCCCAGGTCAGCGCATGCCCAACACGGGGGCCCGGGAAAAGTGCACCGCGTCACATCGCCGTATGCGGCGAACGTGAAGACTGTGGATCAACTTTCGGCCATTAAGGTGCGGATGTGCGCGTACTCCTAGTAGAAGACGACGAGCCGGTCGCCCAGTCCCTGAGACGTGGCCTGACCCGCTACGGCTTCGAGGTCGAGTGGGTCTCCACCGGCGGGGCCGCGCTGCGCCACGACGGCCCCTACGACGTCGTACTCCTCGATCTCGGTCTGCCCGACACCGACGGCCTCGACGTCTGCAAGGCGCTGCGCGAGCGCGGGAACGTGCCGATCATCGTGATCAGCGCCCGCAGCGACGAGACGGACCGGGTGGTCGGCCTCGAACTCGGCGCGGACGACTACGTCTCCAAGCCGTTCGGGGTCCGGGAGGTCATCGCGCGGATACGAGCCGTCATGCGGCGCGCGCAGCCCCGCGCCGAAGCCGCCGGGCCCGACCGCTACGGCTCCCGGCTCACCGTCGACCGCAAGGCGGCCCGGGTCCGGCTCGACGGCGAGGAGGTGTCCCTCGCGCCCAAGGAGTACGACCTGCTGGCCTTCCTCACCGAGGAGCCGGGCGCGCTGATGTCGCGCGAGCAGATCATGGAGGCGGTCTGGGACGCGAACTGGTTCGGGCCGACCAAGACGCTGGACGTGCACGTGGCGGCGCTGCGGCGCAAGCTCGCCGGGGCGATCACCATCGAGGCGGTGCGCGGGGTCGGCTTCCGGCTGGAGATCGCCAAGGACGACGGGGCTTCATGAACCGGCAGCTCATCCGGAGCTACATCCTGCTGGTGGCGGTGGCCATCCTGCTGTTCACGGTGCCGGTGGCGTTCACGCTCACCGACCAGCTGCGCGACGACACGGAGTCCTCCGTCAAGCGCGAGGCGATCACCATGGCGCTCCTGCTGGGCAACGGCGACCGGGCCTCGTGCGAGGCGCTGGCCAAGGTGGCCGAGGCGTACGGCAACGTCCAGGCGACCCCGACCGCCAGCTGTGACCCGCGGCTCGAGACCCCCACCGCGGACGCGGCGCTGACCCGGGCCCTGGAGAAGAACGAGGCGACCACCGACTGGGGCTCCCGCTTCGTGTGGGGCAAGCACCTGACGGTCACCGTCCCCGCCGAGGGCGACGCGGCCGTACGGATCGTCTACTCGACCTCCGACATGACCACCCGGCTCTGGCAGATCTGGGGCTTCCGGGCCGGCCTCGCCGTGCTGGTGCTCGCCGCGGCCGCCGCGATCGGCGCCTACGCGGCCCGCCGGATCACCGCGCCCCTGCGCGAACTGAACGCGATGGCCAGCAAGTTCAGCGACGGCGACCTCACCGCCCGCTCCCCCGTGACCGGCCCCCCGGAGACGCAGACGCTCGCCCGCACCCTGAACCAGGGCGCGGAACGCCTGGACACGCTGGTCGCCTCGCAGCGGATCTTCGTGGCGGACGCGTCCCATCAGCTCCGTACCCCGCTCACCGCGCTCAGGCTGTCCCTGGACAACATCGCGGACGGCGTGGACGACGAGTTCGTACGGGAGGACGTGGAGCAGGCGACCGCCGAGGTGGTCCGGATGAGCCGGCTGGTCAACGGGCTGCTGGTGCTGGCGCGGGCCGAGGCGAAGGTGACGGCGGCCGAGCCGCTGTCGCTGCGGGAGATCGTCGCGGAACGGCTGACGGTGTGGAGGCCGGCCGCCGACGAGCGCGGAGTCACCATCGCGCTCATAGGGGGGAGTGTCGACGGCCGGCTGCTGGTGCTGGCCAGCCCCGGCCATCTGGACCAGGTGCTGGACAACGTGCTCTCGAACGCCCTGGAGGTCTCGCCGGACGGCGGGAGGATCACGGTCCGGGCGGAGTCACGGGCGGATGCGGTGGTGCTGTCGGTGCTGGACGAGGGTCCCGGCATGTCGGACGCCGAGAAGTCCCGTGCCTTCGACCGCTTCTGGCGCGGTCAGGGCCTGACCGGGCGCTCCGGCTCCGGCCTCGGCCTCGCCGTCGTCAAGCAGCTGGTGACCGACGACGGCGGAACCGTGACTCTGGCGGACGCGCCCCGGGGCGGCCTCAAGGTGGAGATCAGCCTTCGGGCATCGCCGAGGAGTGGTGGTTGACGATCTTCCACTGGCCGTTCTTCTGCTTCTCGTACTCGTACGTGTAGCGGGCCTCGACGACACGCTTGTCACCGGTCTTCGGGTCGGTCAGCGTGAACTTGTAGACGCCGGTGTCGATGGCGGAGTTGCTGTCCAGGACGTTGACGATCGTGGTGACCTTCTTGCCGACCGGCTTGTTCTGCAGGAAGTGCTCGAAGTAGTCGACGATCTGGGCGTGGTTCGTGCGGATCTTGTTGGAGACCGTGGGCAGCAGGACCGCGTCCTTGGCGTACAGGTTGGCGACCTTCTTCGGGTCGCCGGTCTGAAGGGCCGCGTTCCAGTTGTCGAAGAGGTGCGCGATCTGCTTCTTGCTCGGCTTCTTCGCGGGCTCGGTCCCGGCGGTGGCGGCGACGGTGCCGATGGTCCCGACGGCCACGAGGGCCGTTGCCGTGACGACGGCTGCGCGCTTGGTTATGGAACGACGGGTCATCGCTGTCTCCAGTGCGGTGAGAGGTGGTGCTGTGAAGTGACTCCAGCCTCTCTTCGCACCGGTTAGGGCCCGTGCAGCCGGGATACAGGGCAGAGACAGCAAACGCCCAACTCACGCCGGGTGACGGACCGGTCGCTGTCCGCGCAGCAGGCCGACCCCGGCGCCCACGGACACCACGCCCATGCCCACGGCGGTCATCACACCCTGCGCCCCGTCCACGACGAAGGGCGCGGCAGCGGCGACGACCAGGTTGAACAGGAAGAGGAACCAGAGGACGGGCTTGGAGGAGAGCAGGGACTTCATGGTCGTTTCCTTCGCTGGGGGGCTTCCGGGGGGTTTGCTCCCGGGGGCTTCGCTTGCGAGATCAACGATCCCGTCCCGGAAGGCCCGCAACGAGGGGGCGCTCTCCCGAACCGGGGGTGTAGTGGGGTACACCATGGACTGTGGCGGGAGACGTGCTGCTGGCCGGAATCGTGCTGCTCGGGTCCTCCGTGCAGTGGCTCACCGGCATGGGGTTCGCCCTGGTCGCCGTGCCCGCACTGGTGCTGCTGCTGGGCCCGGCCGAGGGGGTCGTGCTCGCCAACTGCGCGTCGGGGGCGATCTGTTGCGCCGGTCTGGCCGGCGGTCTGCGCCAGGTGCGGCTCACCGCGATGGTCCCGCTGTGCGCGGCGGCGGCCTGCACGGTCCCGGCGGGCACCTGGCTGACCCGGCAACTCCCGGAATCCTGGCTGATGTTGACGATGGGCGCCCTGGTGACGGGGGCGGTCCTGCTGGTCCTGCGCGGCGCCCGGGCGACCGCCCTGCACGGCACGAAGGGTGCCGTGGCCGCGGGCGCGGTGGGCGGCTTCATGAACTCGGCGGCCGGCGTCGGCGGCCCGCCCATGTCCCTCTACGCCCTCAACGCGGGCTGGACGGTACGGGAGTTCGTCCCCAACGCCATGTTCTACGGCGTCGTCGTGAACGCCTTCTCGGTGGCCTCGAACGGCCTGCCCACGCTGACCGGGACCCAGTGGGCCCTGGTCGCCGCGGCGATGACGGCGGGCGCCCTGGCCGGCCGAGCGCTCGCCTCCCGCATCCCGGAGAAACAGGCCCGCCTGCTCGTCCTGCTGCTCGCCCTGACCGGAGGGATCACGGCCGTCGGCAAGGGCCTGTGGGCCCTGTGATCAGACACGCCCGCCGGGCCGAGCAGGGCGTGGAGCGTCACCGCCGGTCCGGCCACGGCTCCCCCGGCCACGCCCGCCGCGCAGAGCCCGATTCCCGTCCACGGCAACGCCTTCGCCCCACTCGGGAGTCAGCGTGCCGGTGGGCCGCCGTCCGCGTCGGGCCGGGGCGCCGGGTTGCGCTCGGGCGGTCCGGGGCGCAGGACGTGCTTGCCGTCGGTGGGGTGGGGCGTACGGCGGCGGCGCGGGACGTAGCCCGGCGGGCACGGGGAGTCGCTCGGGGGTTCGGGGGCTCCGCCCGGAGGCGGTGCCGCGAGGGCAGCGCCTCCGGTGTGTTCGCGGGAGCCGATCCGGACGCACTCCACGTCCGGGTCGGTGGTGCTGGGCAGGACGTCCGGCGGGACGTGCCCGGACTCCTCCGGGCCGTCCGCCGGGTCTCCCGCGCCCGTCACGGGCATGAGGAGTTCCTTCCGCTGCCGCCCCACCACTGGTACGACTGCCAGCTGCCGGTGTTGGAGAAGTGCCCCTCGACGGTGTAGCAGTTGGGGTGGGACGCCCAGGTGGAGCCCGAGTAGCCGGTCATCGTGCCGGCCGTGTCGGACTGGTACAGCAGGTTGTTCATGTAGGCGCAGTACCCGAACCCTTCGTAGGGCCAGTGCCCGCTGCCCATGTCGGTCTGGGTGGTGGCCGGGTCGGAGCCGCTGTCGACGACCTCCCCGAACCAGGCGACGGCCGAGCCCTGGTCGCGCAGCCCGGTGGTGGCGTACAGGCTCGCCGGGTAGTAGCCGATCCAGCTGCCGTTGACCATCACCCACCAGTTCCCCTGCCACAGCTGCACCTTGAGCGCCATCTGGTACTGCGTGCCGCCGAACGAGCTGAGCGGACTGGAGAGCGCGCCGGGGTGGACCGTACCGCTGTACTGCACCCAGCCCTTCACGTTCTCGTTGTAGCCGCCCTTGAAGTCACCGCTCTGGGTGTAGCCGTTGGTCGTGTAGAAGGTGAACAGGTGCGGGACCCAGTCGCCGTACAGGTCCTTGTAGGTCTGGTGGCCGACCTCCAGGGTCTGGAAGCCGGTGCCGCTGCCGCGGGAGAGGGAGAGCTGGCCGAGGGCGAACTCGTCGCTGCGCTCCACGTAGGTGTTCCAGGCGTTGATGTTGCCGGAGGTGCCGTAGCAGGTCACGCTCTGGCTGCTGTAGCCGTACTTGTGGACGGTGGCCGCCGCCGCGACGGTCTCGCGCCCGGAGCCGGGCGGACCGACGAGCCGGCTGGTGGGGCCCTTGGACAGCCAGTCGTTGAGGGTGCCCGTCGGCCGGATCGTCTCGACCGGCAGCCGCACCAGCGGCACGGTGCCGCGCGGGCCGCGGTCGGCGGCCTCGTCCTCCAGCTCGAAGTGCACCGGCTCGGCGGGGAATTCGCCCTTCTCCGCCTCGAACGGCCGGTTCTCCCCGGGTGGTTCGGCGATACGGCCGTCCGCGACCTGGGACTCGACCGGCACCCAGTCGAGGTGGATGCCGCCCTTGGTCACGGTGCTGGTGACGACGTCCCGTCGGGCGTAACGGTCCGTCAGATACTGGTGGATCTCCTCCAGTCGGCGCGCCGACTCGGCCTCCGGCAGCGGCTGCGCGACGGGCCGGTCGGGGCGGTTCGCGATGTCGGTGTACTCGCTCGGATTGCGTTCGACGGCTCCTGTGGCCATGGTCCTGGTCCCCCAATCCCGGGACGGCCGCGGGACGCGGGTCCCGGACAGACGACGCCCGCGGCGGCCCGGAGGTCCCGGGCGCGTGCGGCGGCGTGGCGGTCACGCTAGACCCGGGCCCGGGGCCGGGCAGGCGCGGAATCGGCCATTGCTCGGAGCGGGCTCCCGGGGCACGGGGGACACGGGAGGGGTTCCGGGCCAGGGGTCGACGGCAGGGGTCCGGACCGCCGGTCCCGGTCGGCGGCCGGGCCCGACCCGGTCATGGACGCCGTACGCGAGCCGTCCGGGCGCCCATGACCCGGGGGCCCGTGACCCGGGCGCCGAGCGCACGCGCGTAGGCCCGTACGGTCTCCAGGTCGTGGATCTCGCCGCCCTCGATCTGCGAGATCCACGTCGGGAAGAGAGCTGCGGCGTCGGCGGCCTGACCCCGGGTCAGGCCCTGTTCCTCGCGGACCTCGCGCAGCCGGTGTCCCAGGGCGTACGCCTGCGGGGCGGACAGCGCGCCCCGGCCGCCGGACCGGATCACACCCGGCCGCCGAACAGCGCGACGAGCCCGTGGTCCAGCTCCGCGCCCACGGTCTCCTCGCCCGGTGCGATCACCGTCCAGGTGCGGGCCAGGAAGCGGTACAGGTCGGCGGTGGTGAAGCGGAGCACGGCCGTGCCCTGCGGCGAGTGGAACTCGACGTAGGTGAGGTCCTGGCCGGCCGGGCGGACCCGGACCGTGCCGATGCCGGCGGGGGCGCGCAGCCCGTCGCCCAGCAGCACCCGGGCGAAGGTCCAGGTGGTGGCCTCGCCGTCGACCGTGACATGGCGCGGGAAGTCGATGTGCACGGCCAGCGGGTCGGCGGAGGTGTAGCGCAGGGTCGCGGGGATCGCGATCTCCTGGCCGGTGGCCGTGACCAGACGGGCGCCTGTCGGCTGCTGGAGGGTGACGTGCATGAGGGGCTCCGAATCGGGCGGGGGCACGGGCCGGGTGTGGCCGTCGTGGTGAGAGACCACGGAAGGGGCCCGTGCATTACGCCGTTACGGAAACCTGTTCATATGACGCCCGTCACATCGGTCCGAGAGCCGTCACGTGGAGGGGCGCAGCCCCAGCGGACCCGCGATCTCCTCCACCATCACCTTGCCCGCCTCGAACTCCAGCGTCTCGTCGCCCATGGCCTGGTCGGTGTCGAGGCCGTCCAGCTCCGCCAGGGGCTGGTTGAGGCGGACGTGCGCCACCACCGACTGGAGGGCGCGCAGGGTCGCGGAGGCCGTGGAGCCCCAGTTGGAGAAGTAGGAGAACTGCCACCACCACAGGGCCTCCGTGGTGCGGCCGGCCCGGTAGTGGGCCATGCCGTGGCGCAGGTCGGTGATGACGTCGGCGAGGTCGTCGGAGATCCGGGCCGGCACCGGGGCCTTGCGGGGCTCGTAGGGGTCGAAGACCTCGGAGTAGACGTCGATCGGCTCCAGGATGCGCGCGAGGTTCTCGCGCAGCTCGTCCACGTCCGCCTCCGGGCCCAGGTCGGGCTCGTAGCGCTCGTCGGGGACGATGTCCTCGTGGGCGCCGAGGCGGCCGCCGGCCAGCATCAGCTGGGAGACCTCAAGGAGCAGGAAAGGGACGGCCGAGTCGGGCTCGTCGCCCTTCGCCACCTCCATGGTGGCCACCAGGAAGCTCTCGACCTGGTCGGCGATCTGGACCGCGAAGTCGTCGGGGTCCTGGGCGGTCGCGTGCAGTGTGGCGTCAGACATCTAGGAGTCGTCTCCCCTCGAAGGCGCGGCCGAGGGTCACCTCGTCCGCGTATTCCAGGTCGCCACCCACCGGGAGGCCGCTGGCCAGGCGGGTGACCTTGAGGCCCATGGGCTTGATCATGCGGGCGAGGTACGTCGCCGTGGCCTCGCCCTCCAGGTTCGGGTCGGTGGCCAGGATCAGCTCCGTGACCGTCCCGTCGGCCAACCGCGCGAGAAGTTCTCGTATCCGCAGGTCGTCCGGACCGACACCCTCGATCGGGCTGATCGCGCCGCCGAGGACGTGGTACTTGCCCCGGAACTCACGGGTGCGCTCGATCGCGACCACGTCCTTGGGCTCCTCCACCACACAGATGACGGAGGGGTCGCGGCGCGGATCGCGGCAGATGTTGCACAGCTCTTCCTGGGCGACATTGCCGCAGGTCGCGCAGAACCGGACCTTCGCCTTGACCTCCATCAGGCACTGCGCGAGCCGCCGTACGTCCGTCGGCTCCGCCTGGAGGATGTGGAAGGCGATCCGCTGGGCGCTCTTGGGACCGACGCCGGGCAGCCGCCCCAGTTCGTCGATGAGGTCCTGGACCACGCCTTCGTACAACGGACTGCCGTCCTTCCTGGGGTTCCTTGCGCTACGTACGCTAGTTGGCCGGGGGCGGTCTTAGAAAGGCAGCCCGGGGATACCGCCGCCGCCGAGACCCTGCGCGAGCGGACCGAGCTTCTGCTGCTGGAGCGCCTGCGCGTTCTCGTTCGCCGCCTGTACGGCCGCCACGACCAGGTCCGCGAGGGTCTCGGTGTCCTCGGGGTCCACCGCCTTCGGGTCGATCGTCAGCGCGCGCAGCTCGCCGGAGCCGGTGACGGTGGCCTTCACGAGGCCGCCGCCGGCCTGGCCGTCGACCTCGGTCCTGGCGAGTTCCTCCTGGGCGTTCGCCAGGTCCTGCTGCATCTTCTGGGCCTGCTGGAGCAGCTGCTGCATATTGGGCTGGCCACCACCGGGGATCACGATCAGCTCCTGTGTCGGTACGGCTGTGCGGGCGAGGTTCTTCCGCCCTGGCACGAGCCTACGTGGTCGGGACGGGCGTCGCCCCAGCACTCTTTCGAGTGAGTCGACGTGGAGTCCTATACCTGATCAAGGCCCTCTTCCGAGCGGAAAAGCGACCAAAGCACCCCCTTCGCCACCCATTGGGCGGTAGGAAGGGTCCGGCACATCAGCATCAGGCGTCACGCAGGGTGACCGATCAGTAGGGAGCGCCGGGTGGGTCAGCCGGAGATGCAGCCCGAGGGCCCGCCGCAGGACGGGCGGGCCGATCTGGCCGGGCGGACGTTTCCGCTCGGCGACTGGGCCGAGCCCGCCGTACGGCTGAACGAGCTGTACCGGTGGGTGGAGCACGGGGCGCTGGAGACGGCGTCCTGGTATCTCGCCGACCGGGTGTGGAAGCGCCGCGGCGCACGGGCCCTGCGGGGCGGGGCCGCGGTCGGGGCGGTGGCCGGGGCGACGCTGCCGCTGCTGGGCGTGACGGGGGTGGCCGGGGCCGGGATCGCGCCCTGGGGTTACCTCGCCCTGCTGCTCGCGGTGGCCTGCGTGGCCGTCGACCGGTACTTCGGGGTGACGTCCGGGTGGATAAGGGACGTGGCGACGGCACAGGCGGTGCAACGGCGGCTTCAGGTACTCCAGTTCGACTGGGCGTCGGAGGGCGTCCGTGAGGTGCTGGGCCCCACGGAGGGCACGGCCGCGGAGGCCACCGAGCGGTGTCTCGGGGTGCTGCGCCGGTTCTCCGAGGACGTGACGGAGCTGGTCCGGGTGGAGACGGCCGACTGGATCGTGGAGTTCCGCAACGGCTCGGCGCCGATGGGGATCCAGGGCGCGGTGACGTCGGGCGGCCGTCAGGATTCCGGTGGCGCGCAGGGCCGCTTCCCCCTGCCGCCGGGACCGCCGGCCCGCCCGAACATGCCCAGGCAACGGCCGCCCGAGCCCCGCTGAGCCACGGCCGGCCGTGTTTCTCCACCCGGGGTTCCACCCATGGGTCCAGGCGTCGCGGGCCTCGCGACAGCAGGCTTGGGGGCATGACAACGACCGAGTGGATCACCGACATCGCCCTCCTCCTCGTCGTCTTCCGGCAGCTGCGGGAAGACCGGCTGGACCTCAAGACCTTCCTGATCCCGCTGGGGATCGTGGCCTTCGTGGCCCACACCTACCTGGACTCCGTTCCCACCGGGGGCAACGACCTGATACTGATCGGAGCGCTCGTGGCCGTGGGCGCCGCGCTCGGCATCGCCGGCGGCGTCTACACCCGGGTCCGGGCGGTGGGCGAGCACGTCCTGATCAAGGCGGGCGCGGTCTCCGCGATCCTGTGGGTGCTCGGCATGGGCGCCCGGATGGGCTTCCAGCTGTGGACCGAGCACGGCGGCGGTGCCGACGACGTCGCCCGGTTCAGCATCGCCCACCACATCACCAGCGACCAGGCATGGGTGGCGGCCTTCGTCCTGATGGCGCTCACCGAGGTCGTCACCCGGCTGGCCACGATCCTCGTCCGCGGCCGGATGCTGACCGCCGGTGAGCCCGCCCCCGCCTCGACCCCTGTCGCGGTCCGGCCGTGAGCTATGGTCTGGCCGTGCCTCCCGCCGAGACCGCCTCCTCCCCCGGACAGGTCCCGCCCCCGTCGGCCGCACCCCGGCCGATCCCGGGCCGGGACCCCCGGGCGCAGTGGGCCCTGACCGCGGCGGTCATCGTCAGCGGGGCCCTGACGATCCGGCCGATGGGCGTCAGCGGGCAGGGGCTGGTGGTCGCGGTCCTGTTCGTACTGAACTGCGCGGCGCTGCTGGCCCGCGGCCTGCCCCCGGAGAAGGTCCCGCCCCGGGTCGCCGTCGTCTGGCTGTCGCTGGGCGTCCTCGCGGCGGCCGCGCTGATCGGCGCCGCCCACGGTGGCACGGCCTACCTCTTCGCCTTCTTCCTCTCGGGCCACATCGGATACCGGCTGCCGGCCGGACAGGCCGTCGTCCTGGCTCTGGCGTGCAGCCTGCTCTGCGGCGGCGTCCTGTACTTCGAGATCGGACCCGGTCACCAGCTGCTGCCCTGGGCCGTCGGTCTCACCACCGGCGCACCGGTCCTGATCGGGATCCTCAACCGCGCCCAGCACCAGGCCGTGGACGCCGCGCTGTCGGCGGCCGAGAGCGCGGAGCGCGCCGCCCGGGCCGAGGCGCAGGCCGCCGTACTGACCGAACGCGGCCGGATCGCCCGGGACGTGCACGACGTCCTGGCGCACTCGCTGGCCGGGATCAACATGCAGCTGGAACTGGCCGACGCGCTGCTCGACACCGGCGACCTGGAGAAGGTCAGGGCGGCCAACGACAAGGCCCACAGCCTCGTCAAGGAGAGCCTGAAGCAGGCCCAGTGGACCGTCCACGCGCTCCGTGAGGACTCGCTGCCCTTGGTGGAGACCCTCACCGCGATGCTCGACTCGTCCGGCCACCGCGACACCCTGACCGTCCACGGCACCCCCGTGGAGACACCGGCCCAGGTGACCCAGAACCTGCTGCGGATCGCCCAGGAGTCCCTGACCAACGCCGCGCGGCACGCCCCGGGCGGTGAGGTGCGGGTGGAGCTGGCCTTCGAGGCCTCTTCTACGGCGCTGACGGTCCGGAACCGGCCCGCCACCCGTACGGTGACCGCGGGGGTCGGCAGCGGAATGGGACTGATCGGCATGCGCGAACGCGTCGCCCTGCTGGGCGGCACCCTCACCACGGGACCGGTCACCGAGGGACCGGACCAAGGCGGCTGGCGAGTGAAGGCAGTGATCCCGCGATGAGTGAACCCACCGAGAACTCCCGGCCGTTGCGCGTGATCGTCGCCGACGACCAGGCCACCATCCGCGAACCGCTCGCCGCGGTGCTGGGCATGACCGAGGACATCGACGTCGTCGCGGCGGCGGCGGACGGCAACGCCGTGCTGGCCGCGGTCGCCGCCGGTCCGGTGGACGTGGTGCTGATGGACCTGCGGATGCCCGTGCTCGACGGGATCGAGACCACCCGCAGGCTGAGCGGCGAACACCCCGAGGTGGCCGTCGTGGTGCTCACCACGTTCGCCGACGACGACTCGATCCTGGCCGCCCTCGGCGCGGGCGCCCGCGGCTATCTGACGAAGAACGCCGGACGCCAGGACATCGTCCGCGCGATCCGCGCCGCCGCGGCGGGCCAGTCCGTCCTCGACCGCGAGGTCCAGGACCGGCTGCTGGCCACCGTCCGCGCGAAGCCGACGGCACCCGGACAGCAGCTGCCCGCGCATCTCACGCCCCGCGAACGCGAAGTGCTCGCCCTGATCGGCCAGGGCCTGCCCAACCGCGCGATCGCCGAGAAGCTCTTCGTGAGCGAGGCGACCGTCAAGACGCACATCAACAACCTCTTCGCCAAGGCCGACATCCGGGACCGGGCCGACGCCGTACGCCGCGCCATCGCGGCCGGCCTGACCTGACCTGACCTAGGCCTGCGGAGCCGGAAAGGCGACCGGGCTTCTCAGCCCGGCCCGGTTCACCGCCCGCACCCCGAAGAACACGTTGTCCTTGGACAGGTCCACCTCGAAGTCGGTCACCTCGCCCGCGTCGATCACATGGGTCCACTCCGGCGCCGTCGTCTCCCGCCATACGACCTCGTAGCCGGCCAGGTCGGGTTCCGTGCCCCGCGTCCACGTCAGGCGGGTGGAGTTGGTGAGGGCGGAGGTGACGATCCGCACGGTGCGCGGGGTGCCGGGGGCCTGGGCGAGGGTCCAGAGGGCGGCGGCGTTCACGCGGGCCACCCTCGCCGTGAAGGGGAAGTCGCAGAACTCCGGGAGGTCGCCGTACTGCTTGCCGGTGCCGTCCACGCGGACGTCCTGGTGCTGGTGGGCGAAGTCCTCGGCGGGCTCGGTGAAGCGGGCGGCCGGGTAGGCGCGTTCGAGGAAGGGGATGTGGTCGCCGCCCCGGAGATAGCGGTCCCGGCGGTAGATCACCCGGACCCGCATGCCGGTGGCGTCGTTGTCCGCAACATCCCTGACGAAGCGGGCCAGTTGGCGGGTCGCCGAGTCGTTCTCGCCGCCCACCGAGCGCCGGACCGCCGCCTGTTCGGGGGTCTCCGAGGACGGCACGCCCTCCGCGAACAGCCGGATCGTGTACGGGTCCCTCGTGCCGTCGTCCGCCGTCGCGCTGCCGACGATGTCGTTGGTGAACATGCCCTGGACGTCGGTCCCGGCCGCCTTCAACTGCTGGGCCAGATAAGCCGATCCGTACAGGCCCTGCTCCTCCCCCGCCACCGCCGCGAACACGATCGTCGACGCCGGCCGGCGCCTGGCCAGCACCCGCGCCAGCTCCAGGACCACGGCCACCCCGGACGCGTCGTCGTCGGCGCCCGGCGCATCGGAGGTCGCGTCCATGACGTCGGTGACGCGGGAGTCGTAGTGCCCGGAGACGACGTACACGCGCTCGGGGGTGACCGCACCGCGCAGGGTCGCCAGGACGTTGGTGATCCTCGTGGGCGTGGGGATGCGGGCGGCCGGTTCCTGGACGTACGACTGGAGTTCGGCGGTCATCCGGCCCCCGGAGCCGGCGGCGTACCCGCGCAGTTCGGCGAGCAGCCAGTCGCGGGCCGCGCCGATCCCGCGGGCCGGGTCGTCCTGGACGGAGAGGGTGTGCCGGGTGCCGAAGGAGACCAGTTGGCGGACCGTGGCCTCGATGCGGGCCGGGTCGATCTCCCGCAGGAGGGACCGGAGTTCACGGGACGGGGGCTGGGCGGTCGCGGGCGGGCGGTTCCCGGCCGCGGCGGAGGGCGTGCCCGGCGCCCCCAGCGCGGTCGCTCCCGCCGCCGTCGCGGTCAGAACCGTTCTCCTGCTGGGACGCATGTGTCCTCCGGGGGCTGACGGGACCGGTTTCCCGTCATCGTCGTGGACACGTCAGTGTCGGGCAAGAGGCCCTGCGGTCAGTCGCAGAGCCCCGCCGACCGCCCGCACGGCAGATGCCCCTGTTCCCGGATCACGTCCTGGCTGGTGCCCTCGTCGAGGTAGGCGAGGAAACCGGCGGCGAGGGAACCGGGTTGCGGGGAGCGGTAGGTGTAGGCGTACTCGACGCCCCGGTAGGGGTAGCGGTCCAGGTTCTCCGTCGAGGCCGCCTCGCCGTCCAGCGGCACCCGTCGTACGCCCTTGTGGCCGGTGGCCAGGGTGAGTTCGCTGTAGCCGAGGGCGCCGGGCTGGGCGGCGACCTTGTCCAGCACGTCTTCCGTGGAGGCGAGTTCGCAGCGTGTGACGGGGGCGCGGGCGGCGGCGGCCACCGCCTTGTCCGACCGGGGGTCGCAGTCCAGGGAGGTCGTCGGGGTCATCTCCCAGGCGCCCGCCAGCACCCGCTCCTGGAAGATCTGCCGGGTCCCCGAGTACGCGTCCCGGCTGACCAGCACGACGGGCAGGTCGGGCAGGCGCGGAAGGCCCGCGGGGCGGCCGGAGTTCAGGTCGCTCCAGCGCCTGACCTCGCCCCGGTACAGGCGCTCCACCTCGGCCCGGGTCAGACCGCGGGTGCCGAGGTCGATGCCGTCGTTGACGACGAGGGTGAAGACGGAGAGGGCGACCTTCTCGCCGTGCAGGCCCAGCCGGTCGCCCATCGGGCCGTCCGAGAAGGCGATCACCGACCGCGCGTCCTTCGCCGAGCGGGCGCCGGTGCCGGCGAGCCCGGACACCCCGGCCTCGCTGCCGCGCGCCTCGACGGTGATGTCGGCGCCCTCGCAGTCCTTCTCGTACTGCTTCGCGAGGGTCTCGACGACCGGGGCGAAGGCGGTGGAGCCGGTCACCGTCAGCCGGCCCGTCTCACAGCCGAGCGGGGGCGGGGTGTCGTCGCGGGCGACCACGATCGTGGCGAGGACGAGCACCGAGAGGGTGAGCAGCCCGGTGAAGATCCGGGCCGCCGGGCTGAAGACGGGCGGGATCTCGTCCGGGGTGGCACTGCGGTTGGGGTGCACCTCGCCGTCCCGGATGCCGCCGATCATCCGGATCGGGCGGCCCACGTCCCCGCCGGACAGCAGCACGAGCAGCTTGTAGTGCTCGCCGCGGTTGAGCGGGACGCGGGGTATGCGCAGCCGGTTGGCCTCGTAGCCGAAGCCGCGCTCCGGGGTGAAGTGGTCCATCAGGTGGTCGGTGTCGATCGGCTGGGTGACCGAGACCCCGCGGACCGTGCGGTCGCTGAACACCGCGGTCAGGCCGTGCCGTTCGGGGCCCGTGTAGTCGTCGCGGTCGATGCCCTGCGAGCCGTCGTTCTCGATGCGCAGCAGCACGAGGGTGGCGTCCGACATGTCGGGTGCCTCGTCGAAGAGCCCGAGCCGGACGTTGGCCCGGCCCAGCCGGACGTCGTCGCCGATCGGGTTGTCCATCTGCACGCGGTACCCGATGCGCTTCCGGCGCGGCACCCGGCGCTCGTACCAGACCATGACCCCGGACGCGACGATGCCGAGGACGGCGGTGCCGACCGCCACGAAGTTCTCCGCGCTCAACCACTCCACTGTGGGTGCCCCCGCAACTCCCGCAGTTCGCTCGTACGACCACCGTACGGCTGTGCGAGCGAGCCGGACGGGTCGGTGGGACGAAGTTCGCCGGGCGTTCAACCGGCATACGCGGGAGTGGAGTTCAGGGCGTGACGGACACAGGGGGCGCGGTCGGTGCCACGCCGGTTCCGTCGTCGTCGAGAGCGGCATGCACCGCGCCGCCGGCGCCGAGCGCCACCACCAGGGCGACCACGACGAGCGCCGCCGTGCCGACCCGGCTGCGCCCGCCCGCCGCCGGGTCCGGCTCGGAGGGGTAGGGCGTCAGATACGTACCGGGCGAGGGGCGCTCCCGGGGGTGGCCGTACACCTGGCCGTACACCGGCCCGTACGCAGGGCCGTACGCCTGGCCGTGGGCCTCCCCGTACGCCTGGCCGTGAACCTCCCCGTACCCGGTCTCGGCGGACGCGTGTTCCTCCGGCTCCTCCATCGCCGGCCCTCCCCCGAGACCACGAAGCCACGCGTACACGCCCGCGCGACCGCGCACGTGTACGCCGGAACACCAGTGTCGCCGCCCGCCCGCCGCCCGTCGAGGCCCGGCGCCCTGGACAACCTGTCGTGGAAAGCCCGCGTCCACAGACAGGACGCCCATACCGCTTCCGCATCGCGGACATTTACGCTCGCTCGCATGACCCCTCAGCCAGACCCCGAGGTCGGCGCCGCCGTGAAGGCCGCGGACCGTGCTCATGTGTTCCACTCCTGGTCCGCGCAGGAGCTCATCGACCCGCTCGCCGTCGCCGGTGCGGAGGGGTCGTACTTCTGGGACTACGACGGGAACCGCTATCTCGACTTCACCAGCGGGCTCGTCTACACCAACATCGGCTACCAGCATCCGAAGGTCGTCGCCGCGATCCAGGAGCAGGCGGCGAGGATGACCACCTTCGCGCCCGCCTTCGCCATCGAGGCCCGGTCGGAGGCGGCCCGGCTGATCGCCGAGCGGACGCCCGGGGACCTGGACAAGATCTTCTTCACCAACGGCGGCGCCGACGCCGTCGAGCACGCCGTGCGGATGGCCCGGCTGCACACCGGACGCCCCAAGGTGCTCTCCGCCTACCGCTCGTACCACGGCGGCACCCAGCAGGCCGTGAACATCACCGGCGACCCCCGGCGCTGGGCCTCCGACAGCGCCTCCGCCGGGGTCGTGCACTTCTGGGCGCCCTTCCTGTACCGGTCCCGCTTCTACGCCGAGACCGAGGAGCAGGAGACCGCGCGGGCGCTGGAGCACCTGGAGACGACGATCGCCTTCGAGGGCCCGGCCACCGTCGCCGCGATCATCCTGGAGACCATCCCCGGGACCGCCGGGATCATGGTCCCGCCGCCCGGCTATCTCGCCGGGGTCCGGGAGATCTGCGACAAGTACGGGATCGTCTTCGTCCTGGACGAGGTCA
The DNA here is from genome assembly GCF_010548375.1 of Streptomyces sp. SID13726. Lineage (GTDB taxonomy): Bacteria > Actinomycetota > Actinomycetes > Streptomycetales > Streptomycetaceae > Streptomyces. Next base: position 310,427 of record NZ_JAAGLY010000005.1, on the reverse strand, counting down.
TGGCCGGGTTCGGGCGGACCGGTGAGTGGTTCGCCGCCGACCTGTCCGGCGTCACGCCCGACCTCATGACCTTCGCCAAGGGCGTCAACAGCGGATACGTGCCGCTCGGCGGGGTCGCCATCTCGCAGGAGATCGCCGCGACCTTCGGCAAGCGGCCGTACCCGGGCGGGCTCACCTACTCCGGACACCCGCTGGCCTGCGCCGCCGCGGTCGCCACCCTCGGCGTGATGGCCGAGGAAGGTGTCGTCGACAACGCCAAGCGCCTCGGTACGACCGTCCTGGCGCCCGCGCTCCAGGAGCTGGCCGCCCGCCACCCCAGCGTCGGCGAAGTGCGGGGCGTCGGCATGTTCTGGGCGCTCGAACTCGTCAGGAACAAGGAGACCCGCGAGCCGCTGGTGCCGTACAACGCGGCCGGTGAGGCGAACGCGCCGATGGCCGCCTTCGGGGCCGCGGCGAAGAAGCAGGGCATCTGGCCGTTCGTCAACATGAACCGCACCCACGTCGTGCCGCCCTGCAATGTCTCGGAGGCCGAGCTGAAGGAAGGGCTGGCCGCGCTGGACGTTGCGCTCTCCGTGGCGGACGAGTACACGGAGTAAGCCCTTGCCGCTTTCGAACGCGTAAGGTGGCGTGCTCGTAGACATATGTACGAGCACGCCATGTCCACGCGCGAGGGAGGCACCCCGACCATGCCCGGCAGCAGCGGCAACGGTGCCGTCACCCGCAGCACGCTGCGGCAGCAGATCGCGGACGCGCTGCGCGACGAGGTGCTGGCCGGGCGGCTCCAGCCGGGGCAGGAGTTCACCGTGAAGGAGATCGCCGAGCAGTACGGCGTCTCCGCGACCCCGGTCCGCGAAGCCCTCGTCGACCTGTCCGCGCAGGGCCTCCTGGAGGCCGACCAGCACCGCGGCTTCCATGTGCACGAGTACTCGCTGGCCGACTTCCGGGGCATGATCGAGGCTCGCAGCCTGGTCACGGACGGCATGTTCCAGTCACTGGAGGCGGGCCACCGCATCCTCCAGGAGCTCGACGAGCCCCGTACCGCCGCGGCCGTGGCCGGGGTACGGCGGCGCGGTGAGGAGGCCCAGCGGGCCGCCGCCGCGGGCGACCTGACCGTACTGATCGGCTACGACCTGCGCTTCTGGCGCGAGCTGAGCGTCCTGTTCGGCAACCCCTACCTCGCCGACTTCCTGCACCGGCTGCGGGTGCAGACCTGGGTGTGCACGGTCCAGCATCTGCGCCGCGCCACCGGTGATCTGCGCGGCAGCCTGTGGTCCGGCCACACCGAGATCGCCGACGCCCTGTACGAGCGCGACACCAAGACCGCCCGCGAGCTGCTCACCGCCTACAACGGCCACTATCTGACCCTCATCGAGAGCCTCGCCTCCGACTGAGCGCCCCCGGCACGGGTAAAGGACCAGCACGAGCCGTACGAGGGGCCCCGACCCGGCACCTCAGCGGCTACCCTCCTGACCACCGTGTGATGATGTCCGAGCACCGCGAGTATCCGAGGAGCTGTCTTTTGGCCTGTGACCTGTGGCTGGTGCCGCTCGTCGACGTGTTGTGCCACACCCCGGACAACCCGTTCGCCGACGAACTCGCGCAATACAACAAGGTACTGGCCGAGGCCGGGCTGCCACCGGTACCGGTGTACCAGTACATGCCGGGCCTGTCCGGCGAGGTCGCCCCGGTCGCCGGGTTCGACTACGACGCCCTGCACTTCCTGCGCCGCGCCTATCTGCTCCAGGTCTGCGGACTCCCGGTCACCCCGGTCGACGAACTGGGCGGTGACTACGAGCAGTTGCTGGAGATGTTCGAGACCACGGCCCAGCAGTCCCACCTGGTCTGGCACTACGACCACGCGGGCGCGTACGTCCCGGTCGACTTCCCGCACCCCCTCGCCAACGACGAACTCCTCGCGGGCGGCGGCCCGTTGGGCTCCTCGCAGGCGCTGCTGCGCGAACTGGAGTTCGTGGCGCCGGTGATCGGCATCGATCCGGCCAATCCCCCGGCGCCCCCGGAACCGCCGCGCGCTCCCACGGAGCTGGAGGAGCCGGCCGTCCCCGCGCCGTACGACCCCAGCCCCTTCGCCCGCGAACGCCATGTCTGGCTGGGCCTGCACGCGGCGGCGACCCGGAGCCTCGCCCAGGGGTCGATGATCATCTTCAGCTGAGGTCAGCGCCCTAGCTGGGAGAGACCCCTCTGGACGTCGTCGTAGTTCATCACCGGGGTGTAGCTGATCTTCGCGTTGAGGTTCATGAAGAACGGCTCGCTGAGCACCGGCATCTGTGAGCTGTCCTGCATGTCGAAGAACAGGTAGGCGGTGCGCTCACCGTTCTCGGCGGTGAAGTAGGCCGCTTCGGGCTTGATCTGTTCCAGCGACGCCTCGATCAGCTTCGGCAGGGTGCCGTTGCCGATGGCCTCGTTCGCCTTCTCCGTGTCCATGGCCACTTTGAGCAGTACGCGCATCGCACTCACCTTCTCGGGATCGACAGCCGATGCACGCTCTCAGAATATGCCGATGTACGACATTCCTCCCCTGCTCAACGCGGCGCGCAGCCCCCGCGCGCACGCTGGACGCAGCCACGGAGGGAGACGGCGATGATCCTGGTGACCGGAGCGACCGGACATGTGGGGAGTGAGCTGGTACGACGGCTCGCGGCGGCCGGGGAACCGGTGCGTGCGATGACCCGGCGCCCCGCAGAGGCACGGCTGCCGGCGGGCGTGGAGGCGGTGTACGGCGACGCGGCGGACCCGGCGAGCCTGACGGCGGCCTTCGCGGGCGCGGACGGGGCCTTCCTGATGTCGGCGCAGGCGGTGGGCGCGGCACCTGGGCCGACGCACGACCTGGCGCTCGCCGAGGCCGCGGCCCGGGCCGGGGTCCGCCGGGTGGTGAAGCTGTCGGTACTGGACGGCGGCACCGGCGGCGACCCGATCGCCCGCTGGCACCGGACCGCCGAGGCGGCGGTGACCGACCCGGCCCACGGCTTCGACTGGACCCTGCTGCGCCCGGGCCGCTTCATGTCCAACGCCCTTCAGTGGACGGGCCAGTTGGCGGCCGGCGACGAGGTGGCGATCCCCTTCGCGGACCGCCCGGCGGCGAGCGTCGACCCGGCGGACCTGGCGGAGATCGCGGCGCTGGCCCTGACCACGGGTGAACACGCGGGCGCCACCCACGAGTTGAGCGGCCCGCAGTCCCTCACGCCGGTGCAGGAGCTGACGGTCCTCGGCGAGATCCTGGGCCGCGAGCTGCACGCCAGGACCGTCCCCGACGACGCGGCCCGCGCCGGTATGGCCCGGTACGGCTTCCCGCCCGAGGTGGTCGACGCCATCATGCTCCGCACCCTGGACGACGACCGCGGGGCGCGGGTGCTGCCGACGGCGGAGAAGGTGCTCGGGCACCCGGCGCGGACCTTCGCGCAGTGGGCGCGGGCGCACGCGGGGGCGTTCACGGGCCCTGGCGTCGGCCGACTGAACGGGTGAATGCTCGCATACCCTCCTAAACCCCCGGGCATGCAGCGCGCATGCGCCCCGCCTTGATCACGTCCGCCGTACGCCCGCGTGTCCGTACGGCCCCGGCGCTCGCCGTCCTCGCCGCGCTCGTCCTCCTCGGGGCGGGCTCCGCGTGCACCGCCCAGCGGACCGCGCCCGCCCCCGACGACGTCATCAAGGCGGCCACCCGCAAGCTCACCGACGACTGTCTGACCCGGCAGGGCATCACCGAGAGCTCCGGCCAACAGCGGGTGTCCGACGCCCTGTTCGGCGCCGGCCGGCCGGAGCTGTCGCTGAGGCTGCCCACCGGGTACGTCGTACGCGCCCACACCGACGGCTGTCTCGCGGCGGCGCAACAGCGGCTCTACGGCGACCAGGACCGCTGGTTCCGCACCTCCGTCGTCGTGAACAACCTCGCACCCGAGGCCGCCGAGGCCCACCGCCCGCTCTCCGAGGTCCGTGCGGCGCACCGCGCGGAGATCGCGGAGTACCGGCGGCTGCGCGCCCGTGCCCTCACCACAGCGACCGCCCTGCTGGAGGGCGGCGGCACCACCCCGAAGGGAAACACCACACCGTGAAGCGCTTCATCGCCGTCCTCACCGCCGGACTGCTCGCCACCGGAGCCGTCCTCGCCACCTCGGCCTCGGCCCAGGCGGCACCCTGCGGCCGCGGGAACTTCTGCGCGTGGACGGACGCCAACTACCAGGGCCTGAAGATCGAGTGGAGCGGCGACGACGGCTGGTGGGAGGGCAACATCGCCGACCAGGACTCGTCCTGGGCCAACCACGGCATCTCCGGCCCCGGCATCAAGGACCACGTCAAGGTGTACGCCTCCGCGCACCAGAACGGCGGCATGACCATCTGCCTCGCCCCCGGCCAGGAGGTCGGCTACAACGGCGCCGCCAACGACCGCGGGGACTCCCACACCTGGGCCTCCGGCTGCTGAACCGGCACCGCTGAGACCCCGTCCGGCCCCGGCGCCCGCCTCGCGGAGGGTGCCGGGGCCGGACCGCATCCTGGCCGGGGGCCGGACCGCGTCCTAGAAGACGGGGGTTCCGCCCTGCGTCAGCTTCCAGTTGGTGACCGCGAAGTCCTTCGGGTCCAGGGCGCCCTTGGAGGTCACGTAGTCGATCATCAGCTGGCGGATCTCGTTGGTGGAGCTGTAGGCGATGTCGGCGGCCGCGATGTGCGGGTAGCCGGAGCCGCCGTTGGCCCGGTAGTTGTTGACGGCGACGACGAAGACCTGGTCGTCGGCGACCGAAGTCCCGTTGTAGGAAAGGTTCTTGATCCGCGAGCCCTCGGCCGCGGCGATGTCGATCTCGTAGTCGACGCCCGCGGCGGTGTCGTACATGTAGTCCCAGAAGCTGTTGGCGTTGGTCAGCGTCGAGGTGTCCACGGCCGTGCCCGCCGGCACCTGGTGGTAGTACTTCGCCGCGTACTCCAGGTAGTCCTTGAGCTGGGCGCCGGTGAGCTTCTTGCCGTACAGGGTGTTGTCGTAGATGTAGAGCCCGGCGATGTCCTTGATGGTGACGCTGCCGGCCGGGATGTCGGCGGTGCGGGAGAAGGGCGCGGCGACGGAGAGGAGAGGCAGCGCCGCGTCGGCGGTGGAGAGCCCCGCCTTCACGGTGTCCATCTGCACCTGGTGGATGAAGTCCATGATCGGGACGTCCTTCCAGCAGGAGTCCACGGCGGAGAGGTCCTGGGTGCACGTGCCCACGGCCGTGTTGACGTACTTCACGACCAGCTCGTGGTCGGCTTCCAGGAGCTTCTTGATCTCCGGGTCCTCGTCCACGGTGTTGGGGTTGAGGGTCTGCGCGGTCTTCCTGGTGACCTTCCACTGCCCGCGCACGAGTTCCAGCTCGAAGTCGAAGACGCTGAGCCGGTAGCCCCAGCAGTACGGCTCAGAGAGGAGCACGTCCTCGCCGGTCTCGTCGTTCTTCACGGTGTACGACGGCACCTCGACGTGGGTGTGCCCGACCAGGATCGCGTCGATGCCGGGGACCTGCTGGGCGACGAGGTTGGAGGCGTTCTCGACGTACGGGAGCTCGTCGCCGTACGACGAACTGCCGTCCAGGCCCGAGTGATCGGTGAGGAAGACGACGTCACAGCCGAGGGCGCGCAGCCGGGGCACGTACTTCTTCGCCTGCTCGACGAGGCCCGGGAAGACCATCTTGCCGCCGACGTTGTCCTTGTCCCACAGGGCGATACCGGGGTTGGTGAGGCCGAGGATGCCGACCTTGATGTCGGGGGCGCCCGGTACGCAGATCCGCTTCACGGTGTACGGCTGGAAGGCGGGCTTCAGCGTCTTGGCGTCCAGCGCGTTGGCGCCGAGCAGCGGGAAGCGGCACTGGCTCTCGAACTTCCTGAGCACCTCGATGCCGTAGTTGAACTCGTGGTTGCCGAGGGCGGCGGCGTCGTAGCGCATGTGGTTCATCGCGACGGCCATCGGGTGCTTCGGGGCGCCCTTGCCGGTGATGGGCTGCACGCGGGCGAAGTAGTAGGCCAGCGAGGTCCCTTGAATGATGTCCCCGGCGTCGACGAGCAGCACGTGCTCCTCGCCCTTCGCCTTCCGCTGCTGCTTGACGAGCGTGGCGACCCGCGCGACCCCGACGGAGTTCCCCGCCTTGTCGCTGTAGGCGGCGTCCAGGTAGTAGTCCCAGTCGAAGACGTGGCTGTGCAGGTCGGTGGTGCCGAGGATGGAGAAGGTCCAGGTGCGGTTCTTCTTCACCGGCCTGCGCTCCGCGGCCTCGGCAGCGGGCGTGGCCGCCGTCCCCGCGACGGCCACGGCGGCACCGGTGACGGCCGACTTCTTCACGAAATCCCGGCGGTTGAGGGGACTGACGGGCATGCGGGACTCCTTGAGGCCGTCATGGCGCGACGCGCGTAGACACGAGGGGTGGGTGTACGGGGCTACTCGCGTAGAGCGTGACGTCTGCCCGGCCGACCGGGAAACCAGGAATTGGCCATGTCCGGTTCAAGGATGAGTCAGCTCGGCCGATGCGGGGAGCGGGTGGACCACCTTGGTCGTACAGGCGTACGGCAGGCAGATCTATGATCACTCCGCCTCAGCGCCGCTGCGACCACACCCGCCTCCGAGACAGGCCGAAGACGATGACGAGCGCCACCCGCAAGGCCCCCTGGACCGTCGCCCGCTCCGCGCAGGCGGCGGTGGTGGTGGCTACCGTGGCGGACGTGCTCCGCGCAGCGGCCGTCCGCGACGACTACCTGCACCGCACGGAGGCATCCCTGCACAGCTCGGGTGTCATCTCCATGGTCTTCGTCTATCTGATGACTCTCGCGATCGTGCTCTTCCTCGTGTGGCTCGTCCGGTCCCGGCGCATCGCCCTGGAGCTGTCCCCCGAAGCGTCGCTCCCGAGCCGGGGCTGGACGATCGGCGCTTGGTTCGTACCGGTGGTCAACCTCTGGGTCCCGCGCCGGTTCGTCCTCGACATCGGGCGCGCGAGCTCCGCGTCTTGGGAGCAGAAGCGAGACACGGCACTGGTGAACCTGTGGTGGGCCGCCTGGGCCGCGCACGTGGTGGTCCGCCTGGTGGGCGGCCAGGTGGCCCAGGGGTCGATGACCCTCCTCGTCACGGGATCGGCACTCACGATCGCGGCGGCCGTCCTCCTGGCGCTGGTCATCGAGCGCATCACGAGGCTTCAGAGCACCGCACTCAAGACCACCGCTCCGGTCACCCCTCTCGCCCGGGCCTGAGGCGGATTCCCCGGTCCGCTCCCTGACGGCGAAGCGGCTTGCTCCGCGCGACCTCCCCGCGCGGAGCCACCCCGAACAGGGCGGCTCCGCAGGAGGAGGTCGGGCCTCTGCCGGTCTGCGTCACAGGAACGAGTTGATCTCGATCGTCTCGTCGCGGCCCGGGCCGACGCCGATCGCGGAGATCGGGGCGCCGGACATCTCCTCCAGCGCCTTGACGTAGTCCTGCGCGTTCTTCGGGAGGTCGGCGAAGGTCTTGGCCTTCGTGATGTCCTCGCTCCAGCCGGGGAGGTTCTCGTAGATCGGCTTCGCGTGGTGGAAGTCGGTCTGGGAGTAGGGGAGTTCCTCGACGCGCTTGCCGTCGATCTCGTAGGCCACGCAGACCGGGATCTGTTCCCAGCCGGTGAGGACGTCGAGCTTGGTGAGGAAGAAGTCGGTCAGGCCGTTGACGCGGGTCGCGTAGCGGGCGATGACCGCGTCGAACCAGCCGCAGCGGCGGTCGCGGCCGGTGGTGACGCCCCGCTCGCCGCCGATGCGGCGCAGCGCCTCGCCGTCCTCGTCGAAGAGTTCGGTCGGGAAGGGGCCGGAGCCCACCCGGGTCGTGTAGGCCTTGAGGATGCCGATGACCCGGCTGATCTTCGTCGGGCCCACGCCGGCGCCGGTGCAGGCGCCGCCCGCGGTCGGGTTGGAGGAGGTGACGAAGGGGTACGTGCCGTGGTCGATGTCCAGGAGCGTGCCCTGGCCGCCCTCGAACAGGACGACCTTGTCCTGCTCCAGGGCCTGGTTGAGGACCAGGACCGTGTCGGCGACGTACGGCTTCAGCTTGTCGGCGTAGCCCAGCAGTTCCTCGACGACCTGCTCCACCTCGATGGCGCGGCGGTTGAAGACCTTGGTCAGGAGCTGGTTCTTGCCGTCGAGGGCCGCCTCGACCTTCTGGGTCAGGATCGACTCGTCGTAGAGGTCCTGGATGCGGATGCCCACGCGGTTGATCTTGTCGGCGTAGGTCGGGCCGATGCCGCGTCCCGTGGTGCCGATCTTGCGCTTTCCGAGGAAGCGTTCCGTCACCTTGTCCACGGTGACGTTGTACGGCGTGATGACGTGGGCGTTACCGCTGATCAGGAGCTTGGAGGTGTCGACACCGCGGTCGTTCAGTCCGTTCAGCTCGGAGAACAGGACCGATGGATCGATGACGACACCGTTCCCGATGACCGGGGTGCACCCCGGCGACAGGATTCCGGAAGGGAGCAGGTGGAGGGCGTACTTCTGGTCGCCCACGACTACCGTGTGGCCGGCGTTGTTGCCGCCCTGGTAGCGCACCACATAGTCAACGGATCCGCCTAGCAGGTCCGTCGCCTTTCCCTTGCCTTCGTCACCCCACTGAGCACCGAGCAGCACAAGTGCGGGCACGCGCGTACACCCCTTCCGGGCGGGGCATGTCCAAGGTCAGGGGCGTACGCGTACGGTTCCTCCGTCGCGTGCACCACGGCCGTCGTCGGCCGCTGCCCGTCGGACCCGGATGCCCCGGAATAGACGAAGCCCCTGGCGCAATAGCGCAAGGGGCTCTTGCACAAAGATGCTACCCGAGGAAGCGAGGCATGGCCGAGGTGGCGACTTCCGCGACTTCCGATCAGCTGCTGGTAGTGATCGACCCGGTCGCCCGGCAGACGGACGGCGAGTCCGTACGGATCGTGAAAGACGTGCTCAGCGCGGGTGCGACGACGAAGGTGTGCCTTCCGGAGGGACCCGAGGAGTTCGCCCGGGCGCTGGCCCGGCGGGGCTCGCGCCGCCCGGTGGTCGTCGGTGACGACCGCGCGCTGATGCGGGCGGTGGTGCTGCTGCACCGGCAGCGGGAGCTGGCCGAATGTGTGCTGTCGGTGGTGCCGGTGGGCCCCGCGCTGGGCATCGCCCACGCGCTCGGGGTGCCCGCCGGGGCGGTGGCCGCCGCGCGGGCCGTCCTGGACGGGGCCGAGCGGCGGCTCGACATGCTGGTGGACGACAGCGACGGGGTGGTCCTCGGGGCGCTGCGGATCCCCGCGCTCGCGCCCCGCGAGGAGCCGGGCCGCGTACTGGGCGGGGACCCGGTGGCGGCGGGGCGGCCCTGGCTGCGGACCTGTCAGTCCCTGGTACGGACCCTGGTGCCGGCCCGGCCGGCCCGGGAGGCGCCTCCCGTGGCCCCCGGGCCCTCGCGGCTGCGGGTGGAGGTCGACGGGGTCACGCTGGTCGACCTGGACCAGCCCGTGGAGGCGGTGTCGGTGTCCCCGGGCGTCCGCGGGGTGGCCGAGGTCGAGGTGCGGCCGGTGTCGGTGGGCGCGGAGGCCTCCCCCCTGCTGGCCTCGGGCCGCACGGTGACCGTGACCGGAGCGGACTTCCGGTACCGGGCGGACGCGGGGGTGGCGGGACCGGTGCGCAGACGGACCTGGACCGTGCGGGAGGGGGCGCTGGGCCTCGTACTCCCGTCCCGCCGCTAAAGGTCTGGTTGACAAACATTTAACGCCCCGAGACCCTTGCTCGACTCATTCGCGCTGGAGAGTTCCGGTCCAGCACGGTGTGCACGGGCGACGGGAGAGGGGCCGGCCGATGGCAGTGGACGAGGGAGTCGCCCCGGCGGCGAAGGACGCGCAGCCGGGTCGGGACAGCACGGTCCACCGGCTCAAACCCAATGCCGTGGGGATGCTCGGGGTCGTCTTCATGGCCGTGGCGACGGCCGCGCCGATCACCGCGATGACGGGCAACGTGCCCTTCATGGTCTCCGCGGGCAACGGCACCGGCGCCCCCGCGAGCTATCTCGTCGCAATGGTCGTCCTGGCAATCTTTGCCGTCGGATTCACGTCGATGGCGAAGCACATCACCTCGACCGGCGCGTTCTACGGCTTCATCTCCTACGGCCTCGGCCGCACCGCCGGACTCGCGTCGGGGCTGCTGGCCACCTTCGCCTACGTCGTCTTCGAACCGGCGCTCATCGGCATCTTCTCGACCTTCGCGACGGAGACCCTGAAGGACCAGACCGGGGTGCACGTCCCGTGGTGGGCGTTCGCTGTCCTGATGCTGGCGGTCAACGCGACGGGCACCTGGTTCGGTGTCTCGGTCGCCGAGAAGCTGCTGGTCGTCCTGCTCGCGACCGAGGTGACGATCCTGGCGGCGATGGCGGTCTCGGTCGCCCTGCACGGCGGCGGGCCGGACGGCTTCAGCCTGGGCCCCGTCAACCCGGTCCACGCCTTCCAGGGCACCAGCGCGGGGCTCGGCCTCTTCTTCGCGTTCTGGTCGTGGGTCGGCTTCGAGTCGACGGCGATGTACGGCGAGGAGTCCCGCGACCCGAAGCGGATCATCCCCAAGGCGACGATGGTCTCGGTCCTGGGCGTCGGCGTCTTCTACGTGTTCGTCTCCTGGATGGCCATCTCCGGCACCGGCGAGTCCCGGGCCGTCGAGGTCGCCACCGCGAACCCGCTCGCGCTGTTCTTCGGGCCCACCGAGCAGTACGTCGGCCACTGGGCGGTCGTGGTCATGCAGTGGCTGATGATCACCGGGTCGCTGGCCTGCGGGATGGCCTTCCACAACTGCGCCGCCCGCTACATGTACGCGCTGGGCCGCGAGGGAGTCCTGCCGGTACTGAAGAACACGGTCGGCCGCACCCACACCCGGCACGGCTCACCGCACATCGCGGGCCTGGTGCAGACGGTCGTGACGGCCGTACTCCTGCTGGCGTTCGCGGTGGCGGGCAAGGACCCGTACACCGGCACCTACGTCCTGCTCGCGATCCTCGGCACCATGGCGATCCTGGTCGTGCAGGCGGTGTGCTCCTTCGCGGTGCTGGCGTACTTCCGCACCCACCACCCCGAGAGCCGCCACTGGTTCCGGACCTTCACGGCCCCGCTGATCGGCGGCGTCGCGATGCTCGCCGTGGTCGTCCTGCTGGTCTCCAACATGGGCGCGGCGGCCGGCACCGAGTCCGGCTCGCTGGTCCTGAAGGCGACACCGTGGCTGGTGGCGGCGGTCGCGGCGCTGGGCATCGGGTATGCGCAGTACCTGAAGCGGCGCGCGCCGGAGCGGTATCTGCTGCTGGGGCGGACGGTACTGGAGGAGACGAAGGAGCGCTGACCGCTCCACAGGGCTAGTCCCAGAGCCGGTCCAGCCGCAGTCGTACGGCGTGCAGGCCCTCGGGTCCTCCGGTCAGGAGCAGTCCTCCGGGGGTGAGGGCGAGGGTCCGGGTGGGGTGGGGCAGCGGGAGGGGGCGCAGCCGGCCGGTCAGGACGTGCCAGAGGTGGAGGGCGCCGTCGCTCCAGGCGACGGCGAGGACCGGGCCCTCGGGGGTGGCGGCCGCGGCGAGCGCGAGGGGCATCGGCTCGCGCTGCTCGACCGGCGCCGGCATGGGTTCGTCCGAGGTCTCCCACAGCCGCACCGACCCGTCCGCGCCCGCGCTGAAGACGAGGGTGAGCCCTTCGTCCGCGAGTTCCAGCGCGGCGACCGCCGTGACCGGACCCTCGTGCACCGGCCGGGAGCGCGGGGCGTCCTGGTACTCGGCCGGGGGCCAGAGGTGCAGGCCGCCGGAGCGGTCGCCGACCACGGTGTACGGGCTTCCCGCACCGCCCGCGACCGCGGTGACCCGGGCCTTCGCGTCGGTCAGCGCGGCCGAGCCGTGGTGCTCGGCGATGTGCGCGAGCACGAACGCGGCCGTCGGATCGTCCTCGGGCGCGTGGGACAGCAGCGCCTCGGTCCGCCCGTCGAGCAGCAGCACCGAGCGGCCGTCGCGCGGGGCGAGCCCGTCGGGCCGCACGGACGAGGTGCCGGATGCGGGGTGTACGGCCGTCAGGGCGCCCGTGTCCAGGTCGTACCCCGCGAGCCGGCCCGTGACGTCGGCCGCGAGGAGTCCGGGTTCCGCGCCCGGCACCAGCGCCAGCGCGGTCACCGGGACGTCGGGTCGCGCCCACACGGCGGACCACGGGTGCCGTTCGGCGAGCGGGCGCAGGTACTCCGCCAGGGGCGCGTCCGTGCCCACGGCGGCGGCGTGCAGCAGGGCGGCGCGCTCGGTGCCGTCGCCGTACAGGCCGGTCAGCCCGGGCGCGGCCCGCCGCCACACCTGGCGCAACTGCCCTGGTACGACCAGGCGTTCGTCGGCGAGGACGGCGGTGAGCGCGGTCGCCGAACCGTGCACCAGGAACCCGGGGTCGCTCAACAGGCCGCGTACGGCGGCCCCTTCGTCACCGGCGCGCAGTGCGGCCGCGAGGATGTCCCGCAGCGCAGGGGCGGGCGCCCCGTCCCAGTCGGGGCGCCCCTCGGCGGTGTGCGGGACCGTCGCGAGGAGGTCAGCGAAGGACGGGGGCCCGCCGGACTCCGTGCCGTCGCGGTCCCCGCCCAGGTCGATGACCTCGGCGCCGTCCACGGGCAGCAGCTCGGTGTCGCCGACCTCCACGATCGCGCGGACGTGGCCCAACTCCAGCAGCGGCACGAGCAGTTCGGCGACCAGCGTGGCCGGGTCCGCGGACGGCAGGTCCACGGGGCCCGCCCCGGACCGGTGCAGATCTGGCACGAGGAACAGCACCGGACGCTCGTCCAGGGCCACCCGCTCGATCAGCCGGGCGGGGTCGAGCGGGCCGTAGCCGAGCAGGCGCCCCGCCTCCCACGCGAAGGACTCGGCGGTCAGTCCCTCGGCCAGCACGAGGGCGTGCACGACGGTCCGCGGATGGCCCGCCGAACCGGCCATGAACCAGGCGAGCAGCCGGCTCTTCCCGCTGCCCGCGGTACCCCGCACCAGACACAGCCGGGGTCCGCCGGTGCCGGCCGCCCAGTCGAGCAACCGCCTTCCGTGGGCGCGCTCCCGCTCCTGGAGCGGCGGCCAGGCGGCGATGTCCGGCGTGACGGTAGCGGCGGTCATGGTGAACTGCTCCCTCTTCGCGTTTCCGGGTCCGCTACGGCTGCCGCTCGGCGGCCTCGATCAGTTGCCGGATGCCCTCGGCGCGGGACTCGGCGGTCTCGCCGTAGGGGAAGTTGTGGGTCAGGCGCGCGTCGGGGAAGGTCTGCCCGAGCCACAGCGAGCAGTAGTGGCCCGGCAGGAAGCAGGCCTGGAGCTCGGTGTGGATGCGCAGCACCTGCTCCGGCTCCACGCCCGCGGCCCGCAGCCGGGACCAGAGCCGCTCCTCGGGGTGCACCCCGATCTCGCCGGCCTGCGTGATGATCTGCTTCTCGCCCTGTCCGTCGACGATCTCGAAGGCGGTGAACCACTCGGCGCTCGCGGTGTCACGGATGTCGTCCAGGACGAGCGGCCACCAGTTCTCGCGCCCCTCGAAGGCCGGCGGGTCGAGGGTGCGCAACCGCTGCTCCAGCTGGGCGTGTTCGGCGGCGGCCTCGTCCGGGACCCCGGTGCCGAGGATCTCGGTCAGCGCCCGGTCGAGCAGGACGAGCGACTCGGCGAACGCCTCGGGGGTGGAGTTGACGAACCTGAACTCCTCGGCCCAGTCGAGGAGTACGGCCCGTACGACGCCCTCGTGGTCGGCGCAGATCTCGAAGCCGTGGTCCGAGCCGAGGCGGGCCCAGTCCCGGCAGGACTCGTCCACGACCTCCCGGCCCGCGGCCTCGGCGAACTCCTGGAGCCGTACGGCGTCGTCCGGCGCGGTGACGAAGTAGGGCCCGGCCTGCACGGGGACCGCGATGTCCGAGAGCCGCCGGAGGCTCGCGGGGGTGTCGTCGCCGGTGCTCTGCTCGGCGAAGCGGCGGACGCCGTTCTCGGGGACGGTCATGGACGGTTCCGCCTCATCGCGCTTCGGGGGATTCGACGTACTCCAGGATGTCGTGCCAGCGCGACCCCTCGACCGCCAGGGCCGCCGGGTCGATCTCCCGCATCCGCTCGGTCAGCCGGCGGGCCGCGCCCTCCGGGTCGATGACCTCCAGCTCCGACTCGAAGTCGTAGTGCGGGCGTTCCTTCTCCAGCAGGTAGAGGAAGGACGCGAAGGAGTCGAGGTCCTGGTTGAGCGGGTAGACGTCGGACTCGTCCCCGGGCAGGCACCGGACGGTCCCGGTGACGCCGTCCAGGGCGATGTCGTCGTAGGGGACCATGCCGAGCAGGAGCCAGTTCTCGGCGCCCTCGGGCAGGTCGGTCCACCGCTCGCGCAGGTCGTCGTAGCACTCGCCGAGAGTCCTGGCCTCCGCCTCGCTGCCGTCCACGAGGTCGAACCAGGGGTTCGGGCGGGCCGGGATGCCGACCTCGCGCAGGAAACGCGCGCTGGGCTCGTGCCGTACGGTCGCCACCACGGCCTCGGGAAACCTGATGAGTTCGTCCGGGCCGAACTCGGCCTGAAGGGTCTCCCGGTCGATCGGGGGTGTCATTCCGTGACCTGCCTGCCTTGCGCCTGAGGGGGGTTGCCGATGCTAACACCGGCGAATGTATGTCTTATTTGTTGCGGTTCGCCTTGAGGCGGTCGAGGTAGTCCATCATGTCCGCGTTGCCCGCGGCCCTGGAGTCCTTCGTACTGCCGTAGTCGACGCTGTGCGTGACGTCGACGTGCGAGAGCCGTTCCTTCATCCACGCGCTGCAGTTGGGCGGGCTGGTGCAGGGGGCCCGCTCCGTGTACAGCTCCTTCATCCGGTCGCCCACGTCGTCGCGGACCACCGGGAAGCCCAGCATGCGCTCGGAGTGCCGGAAGCCGGAGCTGCGGGAGACGACGATGAAGCCCTTGCCCTCGCCCTTGTGGTCGAAGCGCGCGGAGGCGTAGTTGTTGCTCTCGAACTTGTCGCCGTTCTCGGTCTTCTTGTGGTTGCCGTAGCTGCCGTCCGAGTGCCGGGCCAGCTGGACGGCGCGGGAGAGCTCGGTGCTGCCGAGGTCCACCTGCTCGGAGTCGCTGAGCGGGCGCGGGCGCTGCTTGCCCTGGAGCTTGAGCTTGGTCTCGCCCGCCTGCGGCCGGCCCACGCTGTCGCCGTCGACGAAGCCCAGGCCGATGCGGTCGCGGTCCTTGTCGGTGAGAGGACTGTGGCCGCCGTCCGACCCCAGGCGCTTGAGCGTGCCGTCGTCGCCCATCAGGTAGATGGGGGTGTCCTTGCCGGTGCCCTTCTTCTGGAGCTGGGCCAGGGAGAGCGCGGTGTCGTCGTCGTTGTCCTTGTGGTTCTTGGCCATCTTCCGCACGCCGCCGACCATGCTGTCGCCGAGGTGCTCGGCGGTGCGCTTGACGCCCCGGCCCACGCCCTCCACGACCTCGTCGACCATGGGGTCGAGGGCCGCGGTGAGCGGGTCCTTGCCGCGGGCGCGGCCGTGCGAGGACTTGGCCCGGTCGAGCTTGGAGCCCGCGCCGTCGCGGATCTTGTCACCCGCTCCCTTGAGGCCGCTCTCGACGCGGTCGTAGGAGTCGAGGTCCATGCTGAACTGCCCGCCGCCACCGCCGGATCCGGAGCCGCCCGAGCTCGAACCGCCGTCGGCACCGGCCAGTTGCATCGACCCGCCGGCGCCGCCCGCGCTGGCCAGCTGCATACCGCCGGACTTGAGGGTGTCCACGCCGTCGTTCAGACCGTCCTTGCCCGCCTTCGCGGTCTGGTCGAGGTCGACGCCGTTCTGCATCCCCAGGGCGTTGCTGCCCAGTTGGACGACGAGGTCGCCCGCCATCGCACCGAGGGCCTGGAAGACCGGGCCCATCGCGACCTCCATGATCCGCGAGGCGATCTCCTCGCAGACCTCCTCGAAGATCTTCTTCACCGCGATCCGGGTGACCTGGGTGCCCGCGACACCGCCGAGCGTCGACAGGCCGAAGGTCAGCGGGGCGGCGGCGATCGCGGCGGCTATCTCGGCGGCGAGGATGCCCAGTTGGGCGATGGCGGCGATCTTCGCGCCCTCGATCAGCACGGCGACCGCGTCCAGCGCGACAGCGGCCACCCGGCCCGCCTCGGCGAGATTGGCCAGATGCTTGCCCTTGACGATGTCCCAGTGCGCTTCGAGCGCCTGGATCGCGAGGCCTTCGTTCGCCCCGATCAGATCGGTGACCGCCTGATGCGCGTCGGCGGCACCGTCGTCGATGTCGTCGGCGAACTCCCGCATGGCCTGGGCCATGTCGCGGTAGTCGTCCTCGTCGACGTTGGGCCAGCTGATGCCTATCAGGTCCAGGGCCGCATCCAGCTCACTGGGCAGCACGACGCCCACAACTACCCCCGATCGAAAGCCAGTCGGGGGAACGTAACTTCGAACTGATCACGGAGGCAAGTTCGCCACGGCGAACTGACGCGATATCAGCCCTGCCCGAAGAGCTCCTCGCGATGCGTCCGCCAGCGCTCCATCATGGCCGCGACCTCACCCTCGATGAACTCGAAGAAGGCCAGCGTCTCGGCCATCCGGCGGCCCGCCGGGGTGTCGGGGCCGAGGCTGCTGACGCCCTCGCGCAGGGCGCCCTCCCAGCGCTTGATGATGGCCTCGCGGTTGGTCAGCGCCTCGTACCACTGGTCGCCGTGCACCCGGTAGCGCTCCCGGCGCGAGCCCGGCTCCCGCTCGCGCGAGACCATGTGCGTCTGGGCGAGGTAGCGCACCGCCCCGGAGACCGCGGCCGGGCTGATCCGCAACTGCTCACCCAGGTCGGCGGAGGTCATGGTGCCCTCGTCGGAGGAGAGGAGGGCCGCGAAGACCCGGGCCGGCATGCGCTGCATCCCGGCCTCGACGAGCTGGGCCGCGAAGCTCTCCACGAACTTCGAGACCGCCTCCTGATCACGCCCCGCCGCATCCGTCATGGTCACCACCCTAACCGGGCTTCATACGCTTCCTTAACTTCACAATTTTCTGAAAGAAGCGTACGTTCAGAACCATGACGAAGGCAATCACGGTCTCCGGGCTCCACAAGTCGTTCGGCTCCACCCACGCGCTCGACGGCCTCGACCTGGAGGTGACCACCGGCGAGGTGCACGGCTTCCTCGGCCCCAACGGCGCCGGGAAGTCCACCACCATCCGCGTCCTGCTCGGCCTGCTGCGCGCCGACTCCGGCGCCGCGCAGGTCCTCGGCCGCGACCCGTGGGCGGACGCCGTCGAGGTGCACCGCAGGATCGCCTACGTCCCGGGGGACGTGACGCTGTGGCGCAACCTCTCCGGCGGCGAGGTCATCGACCTCTACGGCCGACTGCGCGGCGGCCTCTCCGCCACCCGGCGTGCCGACCTGATCGAGCGCTTCGAGCTGGACCCGACCAAGAAGGGCCGCACCTACTCCAAGGGCAACCGGCAGAAGGTGGCCCTGGTCGCCGCGTTCGCCTCGGACGTGGACCTGCTGATCCTGGACGAGCCGACCTCGGGCCTCGACCCGCTGATGGAGGAGGTCTTCCAGCGCTGCGTCGAGGAGGAGCGCGAGCGCGGCCGTACGGTCCTGCTCTCCTCCCACATCCTCAGCGAGGTCGAGGAGTTGTGCGACCGGGTGAGCATCATCCGGAGCGGCCGTACGGTCGAGACGGGCTCGCTCGCCGATCTGCGCCACCTCACCCGCACCAGCGTCACGGCCGAACTGGCGGGCGCCCCCAACGGGTTGGCCGCACTGCCCGGCGTCCACGACCTCGACGTCCAGGGCCACCGGGTCCGGCTCCAGGTCGACACCGACCGACTCGACGCCGTACTGCGGTCGTTGACCGAGTCGGGCGTGCGCTCGCTGACGTCGACGCCGCCGACGCTGGAGGAGCTGTTCCTGCGCCACTACCAGGACGAGGAGGTGGCGTCATGACCTCGCTCGTGGGCACCGGTGTGCTGCTCCGCTTCAACCTGCGCCGCGACCGGCTGATGATCCCGGTGTGGGTGGCGGTGAACGCCCTGATGGTGCTGTCCATGCCGAACACCCTCAAGGGCCTGTACGGCACCGCCGCCGAGCGCACCGACCTGCTGGACCAGGTCGCCGCCAACTCCTCGCTGCGCGCGCTGATCGGCCCGGTCTTCGACGACTCCCTCGGCGCGCTCACCGCCTGGCGGGTCGGCGTCTACGCGGGCGCGCTCGCCGCCGTCACCGGTCTCCTCGTCGTCGTACGCCACACCCGGGACGAGGAGGAGAGCGGACGGCAGGAGCTGATCTCGTCGGGTGTGGTGGGGCGGCGGGCCTCACTGACGGCGGCGCTGCTGGCGGCGGCCGTCGCGAACGGCGTACTCGCACTGCTGGTGACGGCGGGGCTCGCGGCCCAAGGGGCCGTCGGCGCCCTGGCGTTCGGCCTGGGGCTGGCCGCCGTCGGCATGGTCTTCGCCACGATGGCGGCGATCGTCGCACAGCTCACGGAGAGCGCGCGGCTGACACGGGGGCTGACGGCCGGGCTGCTGGGCGCGGCCTTCGTGCTGCGGGCGGCGGGGGACTCGGTCTCGGTCTCCGGCGCGTCGGTGTGGTCGTGGCTGTCGCCGCTGGGCTGGCTGTCGCAGTTGCGCCCCTTCGCGGGCGAACGCTGGTGGGTGCTGCTGCTGTTCGCGGCGGCGATCGTGGGCCAGGGCGCGCTGGCGTACGTCCTCGCCGGGCGCCGGGACGTGGGCATGAGCTTCGTGCCGACCCGCCCGGGACCCGCGTCCGGCCGCCTGCGTACGGCGGGTGCGCTGGCCTGGCGGCTCCAGCGGGGCGGTGTGCTCGGCTGGTCGATCGGCTTCTTCCTGGCCGGGGTGGTCTACGGCGGCCTCACGGACGGCGTGGCCGACATCGTCGGCGACAACGAACAGGCCCGCGAGATCTTCGAGCGGATGGGCGGGCAGTCCGGCATCACGGACGCCTTCCTCGCCTCGATGACCGGGATGCTCGGCCTGATCGCCGCGCTGTACGTCGTCGCCTCGGTCCTGCGGCTGCACGGCGAGGAGACCTCGATGCGGGCGGAACCGGTGCTGGCCAACGCGGTCGGCCGGCTGCGCTGGGCCGCCGGCCACCTGACCATCGCGTTCGCCGGCTCCGCCCTGATCATGCTGCTCGCGGGCCTCGGCTTCGCGGTCGGCTACGGCAAGGAGACCGGCCCCGTCCTGGGCGGCTGCCTGGTCCAGCTCCCGGCGGTCTGGGTGATCGGCGGCCTGACGGTCCTCCTGTACGGCCTCTTCCCCCGGGTCGCTCCGCTGGCCTGGGCGCTCGCCGGAGCGGCCCTGCTGATCGGCTGGGTGGGCCCCGCCCTGAACGCACCCCGGTCCGTCCTGAACCTCTCCCCCTTCGGCCACCTCCCGAAGCTGCCGGGCGACGCGATGAACTGGCCACCGGTCCTGACACTGCTCGCACTCGCGGTGGTGCTGGTCGCCGGGGGGCTGGTGGGGTTGCGGCGCCGGGACATGACGACATGAACCGCGGACCGGTGGTGCTGGTCGCCGGGGGCTCGGCGAGCCCGACGGGACTGCGGCACCGGGGCCTGACCGCATGAACCCCGGACCGGCGGTACTGGTCGCCGCGGGCCCGACAGGACTGCTCCGCCGAGCCCCGACCGCATGAACCACTGACCGGAAAAGCCCGTCTCTCCCTGCATGAAGCGGAGCATGGACGGACTGACCTGCGCAGGCTGCGCGCTGTCGGCGGTGGGCGCGACCGCGGGCCCCGCGCTGTGGCTGGCCATGCCCCGCACCCAGCGCCACCTGGGCGGCGGCTTCGAGAACGAGGGCATGGACCTCACGGTCCTGTTCACGGAGCTGCCGTTGGTGGTACTGGGCGGGGCCTTTCTGCCGCTGCTGGTGTTCACGTTGCTGGTCCGGGCGGCGGGACGGCGGCGGGGGTGAACCGGCGGAGCCGCCCACGGATCACACGACTTCGACCCGCAGCCCCTCCAGCCCCCGGATCACGAAGTTCGGCTTGCGCCGCGGTTCCGTCGCCAGGGTGAGGGTCGGCGCCTTCTCCAGTACGGCGGTCATGGACGCGGCGAGTTCGATGCGGGCCAGGGGGGCGCCGATGCAGTAGTGGATGCCGGCGCTGAAGGAGATGTGCGGGTTGTCCGCGCGGGTGAGGTCGAGGCGCTCGGGGTCGCGGAACACCTCGGGGTCGTGGTTGGCGGAGCCGAAGAGCATGGCGATCTCGGCGCCCCTCGGGACGGTCGTGCCGTCGACCTCGATGTCGTCCAGGACCCAGCGCTCGAAGAGCTGGAGCGGGGTGTCGTAGCGCATGAGCTCCTCGACGGCCCGGGGGACGAGGGAGTGGTCGGCGCGCAGCGCGGCCAGCTGGTCCGGGTTGCGGAACAGGGCGTACCAGCCGTTGACCGTGGCGTTCACGGTGGCCTCGTGACCGGCGTTGAGCAGCAGCACGCAGGTGGAGATCATCTCCTGCTCGGTGAGCCGGTCCCCCTCGTCGTACGCGGCGATGAGCCCGGAGATCAGGTCGTCGCCGGGCTCCTTGCGCCGCTCGGCGATCAGCTCCAGCAGGTACGCGGAGAACTCGACCGACGCCCGCACCGCACGTTCCGCCACGTCCTGCGGCGGGTTCAGCTCGTACATCCCGCAGATGTCCGCCGACCAGGGCCGCAGCGGAGCCCGGTCCGCCTCCGGGATGCCCAGCATCTCGGCGATCACGGCGACGGGAAGCGGCTCGGCGACATCGGTGAGCAGATCGCCACCGCCCTCCGCCACGAGCCGGTCCACCAGCTCACCGGCCAGCCCGGTCACGTACGGCTTCAGCCGCTCGACCGTGCGCGGGGTGAACGCCTTCGACACCAGCCGCCTGATCCGGGTGTGGTCCGGCGGCTCCAGATCGAGCATCCCGTGGTCGTTGAGCGTGTGGAACGGCTCGTGCTCGGCCGGGGGCGCCGTACGCCCGAAGTCCTCGTGGGAGAAGCGGTGCTGGTAGGTCCGGCCGAGCCTGCGGTCCCTGAGCAGCGCGGAGACGTCCGCGTGGTGGGGGACGAGCCACTGGTCGGTCGGCTCGAAGTACTGCACACGGCCCTTGGCACGCAGCTCGGCGTAGGCGGGGTACGGGTCGGCGAGGAACGCCGGGTCCCAGGGATCGAAGGCTGCCATGCGGGGACGCTAGCCCGGGAGACCCGCCGCTGACCAGGGGGGACGCCTGCCGCCCCGCTGGGTAGGGTCGGGATGTGAACCGGGACACGGGCCTGCCGGACGAGGTGACCGAGGACGCGGCGGGGAGCGCTCCGTCGGCGCGGGCGGTCCGGACGCTGTGGTGCGGGTCGGCCGTCCTGGTGCTCGGCGTGCTCGGCACCTCGGTGATCACCGTCGGCGCGGGCCGGGGCTGGCGGCTCGCCGTGGCACTGGCCCTGGTCGCGGCGCAGGCCGGTGCCCTGCGGTGGGTACTGCGCCGGCCGCTCGCCGTACTGGGCGTGGGTGTGCTGACGGGTGTCGGGGTGTGGGCGCTGCTGCCCGCGGTGACGTTGACGGGGGCGCTGCTCGCGGCGCAGGTCGCCCTGTGCGTGCTGTCGGCCACGCGGTCGAGACGGGTCTCGGTGGTGGCCCTGGCGGGGATGTGCGCCCTGGCCGCGCTCGGGTTCGTCTCCGGCGGGCCGGGCGGCGTGGCGGTCTGTCTGCTGGCGGTGCTCCTGGCGTGGACCGCGGGACAGTGGCGCGCGGCGCAGCGGGCCCGGACGGCGGCGGAGACCCGGCGGGCGGTCGCGGAGGAACGCGCCCGGATCGCCCGCGAGGTGCACGACGTGGTGGCCCACACGCTGTCCGTGATGATCATCCAGGCGGCCGCCGCCGAGGACGTCTTCACCGCGCGACCCGACCAGGCCCGCCGGTCGTTGCGGGCCATCGAGAGCGCGGGGCGGTCCGCACTGGACGAACTCCGGCTGCTGCTGCGGGCGTTCCGCCCCGAGGACGCGGAGGGCCCGGACCAGGCGGGACCCGCCCCGCGGCCGGGTCTGGCCCGGCTGGACGAACTGGCCGACGCCGTACGCGCGGCCGGGGTCGCCGTCCGCCTCCACCGTGACGGCGTACCGGCCGACGGGCTGCCGGCGGCGGTGGACCTGGCGGCGTACCGGATCGTCCAGGAGGCCCTGACCAACACGCTGCGGCACGCCGTCGGCGCCGACGAGGTACGCCTGTCGGTGACGGCCGACGGGGACCGGATCCGGATCGTCGTGGCCGACAACGGCCGTACCCCACCGGCCCGTTCCGCCGGAGCGGGCGCGGGGCGCGGCCTGGCGGGCATGCGGGAGCGGGTCCGGATGCTGGGCGGCGGCCGTCGCGCGGGGCGCGCGGCCGGGGGCGGGTTCGCGGTGGAGGCGGAGCTGCCGAGAGAGTATGAGTCGTGACCCTTCGCGTGGTGGTGGCCGACGACCAGGTCCTGGTGCGTACCGGCTTCCGGATGATCATCGACGCCCGGGAGGACCTGGAGGTGATCGGCGAGGCGTCCGACGGCCAGGAGGCCGTGCGGCTGACGCGGGCGGCCCGGCCGGACGTGGTGCTGATGGACGTACGGATGCCCGTGCTGGACGGCATCGAGGCGACCCGGCGGATCGTCGACTGCGGCAGCCCGGCCCGGGTGCTCGTGCTGACCACCTGGGATCTGGACGCGCATGTGGTCGCCGCGCTGCGTGCCGGGGCCAGCGGGTTCCTGCTGAAGGACATCCGGCCCGCCGAACTCGTGGACGCCATCCGCCTCACCGCCCGCGGGGACGCGCTGCTGGCACCGTCGGTGACCCGCCGCGTCCTGGACCGGTTCCTGCGCACCGCGCCCGACCTGCCGCCGCCCGCCGGCCTGGAGGGCCTGACCGGCCGGGAACGCGAGGTCCTCGTCCTGATCGGACAGGCGCTGTCGAACGCAGAGATCGCCGGACGCCTGGGCCTGTCCGAGGCCACCGTCAAGAACCACGTCACCGCCGTGCTGCGCAAACTGGGCCTCCGGGACCGGGTGCAGGCCGTGGTCGCCGCCTACGACCACGGTCTCGTACGGCCGCGCCACCCCTGAGCGCCGCTCGGCAACCGCTCCTCCTTGAGGAGGAGAGACCGCGCCGCTCCTCCTGGGCTCCCAGACCGGATCCGTCCGCGCGGCCGATCTCCGGGCGCGGTACCCGGCCGTAGCGTCGTCACCATGACCGCATCGCTCCACCACCGCATGTATCTGCTCGCCCATGACGAGCAGGCCCGGGGGCCCTACGACCGCTCCCGGACCGGGCTGCTCGTGCGGGCCGCCGCCCTGGCCGAACTCGCGCTGCGCGGGCGGCTGACCGAGACCGGCGGCGGGAGCGTCACGGTGGCCGGGACGGGATCGACGGGGGATCCCGTGCTGGACGAGGTGCTGCGCCAGGCGCCGGGGCACGGCTGGAAACAGCTGGTCAGGCGGGATCGCGGGCAGACCCTGGCGGCCGTGGAGGACCGGCTGGCCGCACAGGGGCTGCTCACCGTCGAGGCGTCCCGGCTCCGCCGGGGTGGCCGACGGGTGACGGTGTCCGACCCGGCCGTGCTCCGGGCGGAGCGCGAGCGGATGGCGGCCGTCCTGCACGGTGCCACACCCGTCGCCGACATCCCCGCCGCCGACGCCGCCCTGTCGGCGCTGGCCGCCGCCGGCAAGGTCCGGTCGGTCGTCTCACGGCAGGACGCCCGCGCGCTACGGGACCGCATCGACGCCTGCACCGGCCGACTCGGCACCCTCGCCCCCGGCCTGGAGCAGGCCGTACGCGATCTGCCCACCACCATGATCGCCGCCCAGGGCGGGATGGGCGGCAGCTGAACGCGGCCGTGACGACTGGGAGTTCATGCAGGAGAGGGCTTCCCTGAAGCGGGGCGCCCATGGAACGGAGGGCTTCTTCGAGGGGAGCTCCGTGGAACGGGGGCCTCCTTGAAGGGGAGCCCATGGGACGGAGAGCTTCCTTGAGGGGGAGCCCCATGGAACGGAGAGCTTCTTCGAGGGGGAGCCCCATGGAACGGGGGAACCGCATGAGCACACGCCGTGTCCTGACCACCCTGGCCTGCGCCCTGACCGCCGTGCTCGCCACGGCCGGGCCCGCACTGCCGGTACCGCGGACGGCCCGGCCCGCCGCACCCGCCGTCGGCACGACGGTCCGCACCCACGACGGCCCGGTGCGGGGTGTCGCCCACGACGGCTACCGCACCTTCGACGGCATCCCCTACGCGGCGCCCCCGGTCGGCCCTCTGCGCTGGACGCCACCCCGCCCCGCGAAACCCTGGACCGAGACCCGGGACGCGACCCGCCCCGCGAGCGCCTGCCCCCAGCCGGCCGGCGAGGTGCCCGGCGGCAGCACCGACGAGGACTGTCTGTACCTGAACGTCACCACCCCGGCCACCGACCCACGGCACCCCCGGCCGGTGATCGTCTGGCTGCACGGCGGCGGCTTCACCACCGGCGCGGGCAGCTCCTACGACGCCCACCGCATGGCCACCCGAGGCGACGCCGTGGTCGTCACGGTCAACTACCGCCTCGGCGCCCTCGGTTTCCTCGCCCACGCCGGCCTGCCCGGCTCCGGCACCTTCGGCCTGGCCGACCAGCAGGCGGCGCTTCGCTGGGTGCGGGCCGGCATCGGCGCCTTCGGCGGTGACCCGCACAACGTCACCCTGGCCGGCGAGTCGGCCGGCGGCTACAGCGTCTGCGCCCAGCTCGCCTCCCCCGCCGCCGCGGGGCTCTTCGACCGGGCGATCATCCAGAGCGGTCCGTGCCCCGGCCGCCCGGACCGGCCGTTCGCCCCCTCCGCCACCTCCCTGTCCACAGCACGGGAGACCGGCGCGCGGTTCGCGGCCGAGGCCGGCTGCTCCGCCGCCCGGGACGTCCTCGCCTGTCTACGCGGGACGAAGGTCTCCCGCCTGCTGGCCGTACAGGACACCGACCAACAGCCCGCCTACGACACTCCGTTGCTGCCCCTCGACCCCGGGGCGGCCCTCGCCGCCGGACGCTTCCGCCATATCCCCGTCCTCATCGGCGGCAACCACGACGAGGGCAACGGCTGGGCCGCCGGCATCATCCAGGCCGGCAATCCCGTGACCCCCGAGACCTGGCCGGACGTCGTGGCCGCCTTCTTCCCCGACCCGGCTCACACGAGGGCGATCGTCCACGCGTACCCGGTCACCTCGTCGAACGGCGGCCCGGTGTTCGGCGCGGTCATCGGAGACGCGAACTTCGCCTGTCCCACACTGCGCACCGGCGACCTCCTGACCGGCCAAGTCCCCCTATGGCGCTACGAGTTCGCCGACGAACACGCCCCACCGCTCACCCCGGGCACCCCACCCTTCCCGCTCGGCGCACCCCACGCCGCCGAACTCCCCTACCTGTTCGACCTGGGTGGCCGTCCCCGCACGATGACCGAGGCCCAACACCGCTTGGCCGACACGATGATCGACTACTGGACCGGCTTCGCCCGCACCGGCGACCCCAACCGGATCAGCGGGATCAGCGGGACCGGCGGGGTCAGCGGGACCGGCGCCCCGCGCTGGCCGCGCCGGACGGTGCAGTCCCTGGCACCGGACCGCATCGGCCCGACCCGTACGGCGGCGGCTCGGCACCACTGCGGCTTCTGGAACACCCTGCCCTGACGCCACCCCGCGCAGAGGGCCCCACCCCCGCCGCCCTACCCGGGTGTCACCAGCCGGGCCTCGTACGCGAACACCGCCGCCTGTGTCCGGTCCCTCAGCCCCAGCTTCACCAGGATGCGGCTGACGTGGGTCTTGATGGTGGACTCGGCCACCACCAGGCGCTCGGCCATCTCGGAGTTCGAGAGGCCGTGCGCGATGAGGACGAGAACCTCTGTCTCACGGTCGGTGAGGTCGCCGTAGGACGCCTGGGCCGAGGGCAGGAGGCGGGGGATCTCGGAGAGTTTGGAGAACTCCGTGATCAGGCGTTTGGTGACGGAGGGGGCGAGAAGAGCCTCGCCGGAGGCCACCACCCTTACGCCGTCGGCCAGTTGGCGGGCGGAGGCGTCCTTCAGGAGGAAGCCCGAGGCGCCGGCGCGCAGTGCCTGGTAGACGTACTCGTCGAGGTCGAAGGTGGTCAGCACCAGGACCTTGGAGGTGCCGTCGGACGCGACGATCTCCCTGGTCGCCTCGATGCCGTTCAGCTCGGGCATCCGGATGTCCATCAGGACGACGTCGGGGGCGAGCTCACGGACCCGGTCCACCGCCTCACGGCCGTTGACCGCCTCGCCGACCACCTCGATGTCCGGCATCGCGTTGAGCAGTACCGAGAAGCCCTCGCGGACCATCATCTGGTCGTCCGCGACCAGCACACGGATCGTCATACGTCGTCCTCGTCCATGCGCGGCACCGGCAGGAACACCGTCACCTCGTACCCTCCCTCGTCCGTCGGGCCCGCTGTCATCTCGCCGTTCAGCATGGAGACCCGCTCCCGCATGCCGGTGATGCCGTGTCCCGCTCCGGGCGAGGGCTTCACCAGCGACGGCTGGGGCAGCGGGCCGTTGACCACGCGCAGGCCCAGGCCGCCCAGGACGTACCCGACCTCGACCCGCGCGCTCGCCCCGGGGGCGTGGCGCAGGGTGTTGCTCAGTGCCTCCTGCACGATCCGGTACGCCGACAGCTCGACGCCCTGCGGGAGTTCGCGCACCGCTCCGGTGACCGCCTTCTCGACGTCGAGGCCCGCCTCCCGCACATTGGCGAGCAGGGCGTCCAGATCGGCGAGGGTGGGCTGCGGGGCGTCCGGCGCCTCGTAGTCCTCGGCGCGCACCACGCCCAGGACCCGGCGCAGCTCGGTGAGGGCCGCCACCGCGTTCTCCCGGATGGTGGCGAACGCCTTCTCCAGCTCCGGCGGCGGGTTCTCCACCCGGTAGGGCGCGGCCTCCGCCTGGATGGCGACGACCGACATGTGGTGGGCGACCACGTCGTGCAGCTCACGGGCGATGGTCGTGCGCTCCTCCAGCAGGGTGCGGCGGGAGCGCTCGTGGGCGGTCACCGTCTGCTGGGCGGTCACCGTCTGCGCGGCGTCCCGGCGTATGTGCCACACGCTCACGACGAGCAGGGCCAGGGCGGAGACGAACAGCATCTCCACGGTGTTGGAGCGGTCGTAGTGGCTGTCGCCGAGGGTGCCCTGCCATATCAGGCCGTAGGCCCCGGTCAGCAACCACATCCAGGCAGCCGTACGCGGCCTGGTGCGCACGGCCACCACGGTGAGCACGACGAGGTGGCAGGCGAAGCCGCCCGGCAGCCATGGCCAGTTCTGCTGCCAGGCGTTGACGGACGCCACCGGATAGGTGATCAGGGTCGCGGCCAACGACAGCCAGAAGGCCATGACCGGCCGCACCGTGGTCAGCAGGATCGGGGCCAGGGCGAACAGACCGACGAAGAGGTTTGTGGTCGTGCCCTGGTGGCTGGTGTCCGCGCCGATGATCATGGCGAGCAGGCCGACCGCGGTGATCAGCGCATGGGGTGTCCAGATCGCGTACTCCCGCAGCCGGCCGGACGGGAGGCGGGAAAGCCCCTTGTCGACGCGCAGGGGAGGCAGCGGCCGGTAGGCGAAGGCGTCACTGATCAGGTCGTGCCGCAGGCCGCGCAGGGCGTCCACGGCGGCCCGGAACTCCGGGCTGCGCGGCTTGTACGCGTCGTACCCTCCGCTGCCGCCCCGCAGAGGTGTCGTGTGCGTCTCGGTCGTATTGGTCACGATGAAAACGGTAGGCGGGGGCGGGGGTCCCCGTCGTCACCAGTGAGAGGGGTCCTTCGGCATCCCTCTCAGGTACTACTGGTCCGGGCAGGGACGAGGTCAGTAGCCCGAGGGCCGCACCAGCCCCGACTCGTACGCGAACACCGCCGCCTGCGTCCGGTCCCTCAGCCCCAGCTTCACCAGGATGCGGCCGACGTGGGTCTTCACCGTCTGCTCGGCCACCACGAGGCGCTCGGCGATCTCCGCGTTCGACAGGCCCTGCGCGATGAGCGCGAGGACCTCCGTCTCCCGCTCGGTCAGCTCGCCGACCCGGCGCCTGAGCGGGGCCCGGGGGCGGTCGTCGAGACGGGAGAACTCGGCGATCAGCCGCCGGGTGATCCCGGGCGCGAGCAGCGCGTCCCCGGCCGCCACCACCCGCACCGCCTCGGCGAGCTGCTCCGCGGAGGCGTCCTTGAGCAGGAACCCGGAGGCACCGGCCCGCAGCGCCTCGTACACGTACTCGTCGAGGTCGAAGGTCGTCAGCACCAGCACCCTGATCTCCGGGCGCTCGCCGGTGATCCTGCGGGTGGCCTCGATGCCGCCCAGCTCGGGCATCCGGATGTCCATCAGGACGACGTCCGGCACCAGTTCGGCGACCTTGGCGACGGCGTCCAGACCGTCGACCGCCTGCCCGACCACGTCGATCCCGGGCTGCGCGCCCAGCAGCACGCTGAAGCCCTGCCGGACCATCTGCTGGTCGTCGGCGATCAGGACGCGGATGTCGGCGCCGGGGGCGCGCCCGCCGCCCATGCCGTTCGTGCCGCTCTCACCGTTCGTGCCGCTCGTGCCGCTCGTCATGCGGTGTCGTCCTTCGGGTCGTCGGGCGGGGCGGAGGTGGCGGTGGGGGCCGCGGCCTGGTCGGCCGGGACCGGTGCCTCGGCGGCCCCGGATTCCGGAGCCCCGGTCTCGTCGTCCGGAGACACCGGAAGGTAGGCGTACACCCTGTAGCCCCCGTCCCGGTCGGGCCCCGCCCGCAGTGTGCCGTTGAGCATTGTGGCGCGTTCCCGCATGCCGAGGAGACCGTGGCCGGCGCCGTGGGAGGGCGGTGCGGGTCTCGTCGGGTGGGTGTTGGTGACCTCCACGACCACGCCGTTGGGGAGGTAGGCGATGTGGACGTGGGCCTGTGCGCCCGGTGCGTGCCGCAGGACGTTGCTGAGGGCCTCCTGCGCGATGCGGTACGCCGACAGTTCCACGCCCGACGGCAGCGACCACCGCTCGCCGCTGACCCGGAGCGTCACGGTCGCGCCCGCGGCCCGGGTGTTCTCCACCAGCGCGTCGATCCGGTCGAGGGTGGGCTGCGGGGCGTGCGGCGCGGTACCGGTGCCGGGGTCGGCGCCCTGCTCGGGGGCGTCGGGGTGCTCGGCGCGCAGCACGCCCAGGACCCGGCGCAGCTCGGTCAGCGCCTCCAGCGCGTTCTGCCGGATGCCCGCGAGGTTCTCCTGGAGCTCCTCGGACGGGTTCTCCACGAGGTGCGGGGCGACCTGTGCCTGGATCGAGATGACGGACATGTGATGGGCGACCACGTCGTGCAGCTCGCGCGCGATCCGGCTGCGCTCCTCCAGCAGAGTGCGCCGGGCCCGCTCCTCCGTGGTGAGCGTGGTCTGCCGGTCGAGCTCGGTGCGGGCCTCGCGGCGCCCGCGCAGCGCCATGCCGAGCACCACGGTGATCGCGGAGAGGCAGACCGCTATCACGCCGGTGGGCTGGTAGTTCGCCGCACCCCACAGGCCTTGCAGGACGTATGTGACCAGGGCGGTGCCGGCCAGCACCTCGGCGGAGACCCGGGTGGGCACCCGCAGTCCGACCAGCAGCAGCACGAAGAGGTGGGCGATGATCCCGGCCACGGTCCAGGGCCAGGTGAAGGTGACGCCGTGTTCCATGCTCAGCCGGCCGTGCAGCGCGACCGCCCCCACCACGGTGGCCGCGAGCGACAGCCACCACGCCGGGATGGGCCGCCACAGCGCGAGCACCGCGGCACCGCCCTGCGCGACGCCGATCGGGAAGGCGAACGCGAACCCCAGATAACCGTTGTCCTGGAGCTGGGCCATGTCGCCGAGCGCGATGCCCAGCGCCGCCAGGCACACCACGCCGTGCGGCAGCCAGCGCAGCCAGACCGACGGGGGCAGCGGGTCGGCCCGCAGCGTCCACAGGTCCTGCCGCAGAAGGCGCAGCCGGCGCCGCACGCTCCCCACGACCAGCTGCCGGGTCCCCGTCTCCGTCACGCCGACCACCCTAGGCACGACGCCCCGCCTTCGCCGCCGTCCGGTCCGCCCCGCGATGGACGCGGATCACCCTCGACGGACGGCCCCCGGCCCTGCGCGGCCCCTGCTCGTAGGACCGGAAGGCGGCCCAGCAGACCGTCAGGACGAGAGCGAAGACCGGCAGCCAGGCCAGCCGGGCCGCCACCCAGCCCAGTCCGTCGGGGACGGTGTGCAGACCGGGGAGCCGGCCCAGGGCGAGACCGGTGGCCGTGGTGGCCATCAGCGCCGTCTGGTGCCAGAGGAAGACGGTCATCGCGGACAGGTTGACCAGCGCCACCCCCGCCCACGGCAGCGGGCGTCGCATGGCCCCGCGCAGCCGGTCGCGCAGCAGCAGGGCGAGACCGCACTGGGCGAGGCCGAAGGTGACGGCGGCCAGGGTCGGCGGGTTCAGGTTGGAGACCTGGGCACCGGGCACCCCGACCATGGACGCCGGATAGCCCGCCAGCACGATCAGCCCGGCGGTCGTCACCACCCCGCCCCCGAACAGCAGCCACCCCACGCGCCGCCCCTCCAGCTCGCCCCGCGTCCAGGCCGCGCCCAGGGTGTACGGCACCAGCCAGCCGGCCGCCAGGTTCACCCAGCCGAGCCAGTCCGGGCCGCCGAGACCGAAGCGCACCAGGTCCACGTGGAGGACGACGGCCAGCGGCCACAGCGGGTGCAGGCGCAGCAGCAGCGGGGTCGCCGCCGTCAGGGCGCCGAACACCAGCAGGAACCACAGCGGGGACAGCGCGAGCTTGACCAGCGTGTGGACGGTGGCGGACCCCGCGCCCGTCAGCAGCAGGGCCGTCGCGGTCACCGTCCACAGCACGAGGACGGCGGCGACCGGCTTGAACAGCCGCGCGAGACGGCTCCTCAGCCACTGTCCGTACGTCGTCCCGCGGGCCCGCGCCGATCTGTAGCCGCGGGTCGCCACATGGCCGCCCACCAGGAAGAACACCGCCAGGGTCTGAAACGCCCAGGAGATCGGGGCCAGCC
The DNA here is from genome assembly GCF_010548375.1 of Streptomyces sp. SID13726. Taxonomy (GTDB): domain Bacteria; phylum Actinomycetota; class Actinomycetes; order Streptomycetales; family Streptomycetaceae; genus Streptomyces. The sequence goes on along the minus strand of NZ_JAAGLY010000005.1, from coordinate 279,520 downwards.
ACGGCATGTGCCCCAGCGGGCTCGCGGTGCGCAGTGTGCCGCCGTCGACCACCAGGGCCGTCACCAGCCAGTGGCCGAGGACGACACCGAGGATCGCGAAGGCGCGCAGGGCGTCGACCGCGCGGTCCCGGTCGGGAGGTGTCGCCGCGTCGACACGGGCGGCGGCTCGGCGTATGCGGATCAGGCCCCCGCGTATGCCGTCACGTCGGCCGTCCGAAGAGTGCGGGGAGTACTGGGAGTGCAGGGAGTCCTGGGTGTCAGGCACGGCTCACCTCCGCGGTGTCTCCGAGGACGATCCGGGCGAGGTTGGCCAGGGAGACCGAGCCCGGGGTGAAGTAGTCGCTGTGGCCGCCCGCGCCCGCGGCGAAGACATGGGCGCCGAAGGCCGGGGAGACCGGGTCGGTGCCGAAGCCGACGCGCACGCCGAAGAGGTCGGTCCTGATGTGCGGGACCTCGCCGATCCAGTCGTCCTTGCCCCTCGCCGCCCAGACCCGGGCACGGGTGTGCAGGGCGGCGGCGGTGCCGGAACCGGTGCCGGGGCTGCCGACGAGCGCCAGGTCGTCGATGTCCAGGTGGGCGGCGGCCCGGGCGCAGACCACCGTGCCGTAGGAGTGGCACACGAGGGAGACGGTGGTGTGCCGGCCGACGACGCCGTGCAGTCGTCGTATGAACTCGCGCAGGTCGGGGGCGGCTTCGTCGGCCCGGCCCGTGGTGAGGACCGTGGTGCTGACCGTGTCCGGGGTGCGGTAGCCGAGCCAGGCGATCACCGCGCTGCGGGTGCCCTCGGGGGCGGTGCCGGTCAGCCGGCGGTACAGGGCATCCGCGGTCGCCCGGAAGCGCGGGTAGGTGTCCAGCGAGGTGTCGGAGCCGGGGACCAGGACGGCCACGTGGTCGGCGCGGGCGAGGTCGCCGAAGACCTCTGCCGCCTTTCCGTTGCCCCGGCCGTCGAAGGCGAGGAGGTGACGGGTGGGGGCGGCCATCTCCCGGTCCGCCGCGGCACGGTGCGTGTCGCCGTGGGCCCGTGCCGTACGGGCGGCCTGTGCGGCGTTGGCGCTGTTGGCGGCGTAGATCCGGTCGAGGGTGGCCACGGTGGGCCGCGGGAGGTTCGCGGGCGGCGGGGAGGGGATCTCCGGGCGGGTGGCCGCGGAGAGGGGGACCACCACCGCGGCGGTGATGAGAGCGGCGAGGAGACCCCGGCGCCATCTGCGGATACGGCGACCTGAGCGCGAGGCGGACTTCGACGGTCCACGCCGGTCGCCGTGCGAGGTGGGTTCCGCCGAGCCCCGCCGGTCGCCCTGCGAGGTGAGTTCCGCCGACCCACGCCGGTCGCCGGACGCACCACCAGCCACGGCCACGGACCCACGCGGGTCACCAGCCGCACCGCCACCCACGGCCACGGACCCACGCGAGCCACCGAAGTCACCGTGCTCATCGGCCCGCCCCGGCCGCCACCGCCAACCCCTCCAGCTGCTCCCCACGTCCCCGTCCCTTCCAGTGCGCCCGGTCATCGGGCTTGTCTGGATGGGAAGTTACGGAGCGGGAGGCATCGTCCGCGTCCCGCCAGGGAGCTCTTCCGAGTCGTAGCTCTCAGGTATTACGGGTATCACCGGGACGGGGAGAGACCGGCACGGCAAGGGAAAGAAGACAGGCACCCGACAGCCGACACCCGGCCCCCGCCCCCTCACCAAGCCAGCTGCGCGATCTCCTCCGCCACCACCGCACACGCATCCGCCGCCGGATCGATCAGCGGAAAGTGGCCGACATCCTCCAGCAGCGTCAGCCCCACCACCTCGCCCGCCTTCGCCGCCGCGTCGGCGTACGCCTCCGCCACCGCCTGCGGTACGACCCTGTCGGTGCGGCCCTGGACGAGGGTCGTCGCGATGCCGGTGGGGAGCAGGAGCGCGGGGTCGGCGTACGGCAGCCGGACCGCGAACCCCTCGTCGCCGCCCAGGAGTTGACGGCAGGCGCCGCCGCACACGTCCAGCTTCTCGGCGACCGTGAAGTCGGCGATCGGGGCGAGCGCGACGACCCCGCGCAGCGGGGCGGGCCGGTCGGTGCGCCAGCCGGAGTCCGCGGGCAGGACGTGCCGGGCCGCGGCCCACAGCGCGAGGTGCCCGCCGGCGGAGTGCCCGGTCATCACCATGCGGCGCGGATCGGCCTGCGGCAGAAACTCCCGTACGAGCCCGGGAAGCGCGTCGATCGCCGCGGCCACGTCGTCGAAGGTCTCGGGCCAACGCCCGGCCGGCAGAGCGCCGTTGAGACTCCGGACACCGGCACCCGGCGACGACGGCCCGTCCGCACCGAACCCCGGCGCGCCCTCGACACCGCTCGCCTGCCCCGGAATCGACGCCCCACCGCGCCGGTACTCCACGTTGGCCACCGCGAAACCGCGCCGGGCCAGGAAGTCCGCGAACGGGGTCACATGGCGTCGGTCGTACGTCGCCCGCCAGGCCCCGCCGTGCAGGACGACGACCAGCGGCGCAAGTCCCGCACCGGCGAAGGCCTCCCCGCGCGGGGCGTAGAAGTCGATCACCTGGTCGGGATCGTCGCCGTACGCGCCCGTGGCGTCGGGGTCGACGGCCGGGTGCGAGAAGGCCGACTCCTCCTCGGCCGCGGCGCGGGCTTCTGCGGCGGCACGGGCAGCGGCGTCGTCCGGCATGCTCCAACCTCTCAGCGACGAAACGGATTTGGCGGACCGGTAAACCATCGTGGAAGAGAATTCGGCCGTTGGCCGGGACGGTATCAGGCCGATGACGTGCGCGGACACGGGGATGTCACGCTCGGTGAGGGTTAAACGGTTCTGCTGTTTCGTTACGCTGACGAGGCGTCCGCTCCCGTCGATCCGGAGCGCACCGAGGAGGCCGTTATGTCCGCCCAGCCCGGCACCGTCCGTCCCGGAGGGCGTACCGCCCGTGTCCGAACGGCCGTGCTGCGGGCGGCCGGAGACCTGCTCGCGGAACAGGGGTTCGACCGCCTCGATCTCGCGGAGGTCGCCCGGCGCGCGGAGGTCGGCAAGACGACCGTGTACCGGCGGTGGGGCACGGCCGGCGCACTGGTCGCCGACCTGCTCACCGACCTGCTCGCGGACACGTCGGAAGAACCGGCACCCCGCACTCGCACGCGCCCCCGCCCCCACCTCCGCCCCCGCTCCCTCCGCGAAGACCTGCGAACCCACGCCGCCCAGATCCAGCGGACCCTCGCGAACCCCCGCCAGGCCGCGCTCTTCCGCGCGGTGATCGCCGCGGCGGCCGGCGACGACCGTACGGCGGAGGCGCTGCGGCACTTCCACGCCGTACGGGTCGCCGAGTGGACGCCCTGTGTCGTGGCGGCCGTCGCCCGCGGGGAGTTACCGCCCGGCACGGACCCGGCGACGGTCGTACGCGCGGTCTCGGCCCCCTCCACTACGGCCTCCTCACCACCGGAACACCCCCCTCCCCCGCCATGGCCGACCGCGCGGCGGACGCGGCGGTGGCAGCGGCGAAGGCGGGGGTGTACGTCATCCAGGCGTGACGCGAAAGCCCCCGCGCATCACCTCCCCGAGGGGCTCGCGCGACGACACCGGCGGACTCGACGCGCAGCAGTTGCGCAGGGACCGGCCCAACCGCAGTGCGGGACCGGCCTGTTGACCGCGTACTGAACCGACCGTGGCCGAACAGCCGAACCAACCCGTCAGCCGCGTACCGAACCGAGCGTCTCCGCCAGCACCTCCGCCAGCACCCGCGCCGCCCGCTCCACGTCCCCGAACCCGACGTACAACGGCGTGAACCCGAACCGCAGCACGTCCGGGTGGCGGAAGTCGCCCACCACACCCCGCTCGATGAGCCGCTTCATCACCTCACCGGCGTCCTCGCAGCGCAGCGCGACCTGGCTGCCCCGCTCGGCGTGGGCGAGCGGGGTCACGCACTCGACGCGGCCCTCGTCGACGTACGCCGAGACGCACTCCAGGAAGAAGTCCGTCAGGGCGAGGGACTTGGCGCGCACCGCCTCGACCGACACCCCGTCCCAGACCTCCAGGGCCGCCTCCAGGGCGAGCATGGAGAGGATGTCCGGGGTGCCGACGCGCCCGCGCAGCGCGCCCTCCGCGGGTGTGTAGGACGGACTCATGCCGAACGGGTCGGCGTGCGAGGTCCAGCCCGGCAGCGGGGAGTCGAAGCGGCCCTGGTGCTCGCGGCGCACATAGAGGTACGCCGGTGAACCGGGGCCGCCGTTCAGGTACTTGTAGGTGCAGCCGACCGCGAGGTCGACCCCGTGCTCGTCGAGCCCGACCGGCAGGGCGCCCGCGCTGTGGCACAGGTCCCACACCGCGACGGCGCCCGCCGCGTGCACGGCGGCGGTGAGTCCGGGCAGGTCGTGGAGGCGGCCCGTGCGGTAGTCGACGTGGTTGAGCAACACGGCGGCCGTACGGTCGCCCAGCACGCCCGGCGCCTCCGCCGGGGTCACCGCCCGGAGCGTGCACCCCGTCATCCGGGCCGCGGACTCGGCGATGTAGCCGTCCGTGGGGAAGGTGGTCGCGTCGACGACGACCTCGTCACGACCGGAAGCCGGACCGCCCGAGAGCCGTACCGCCCCCACAACCGCCTTGAAGACGTTGACACTTGTCGAGTCCCCGACCACGATCTGCCCGGCCGCCGCGCCGACCAGCGGAGCGATCCGGTCACCGATCCGCTCGGGCGCGGTCCACCAGCCGCTCTCGTCCCAGGACCGGATGCGCAACGACCCCCACTGGCGTCGTACGACATCCTCGACGCGCCCCGGCACGGCGGCCGGGAGGGCGCCGAGCGAGTTGCCGTCCAGGTACACGACGTCATCGAGGACGAACTGCGAGCGCAGGCTCGCCAGTTCATCACCGGCGTCCAACTGCCCGGCCTTGAAGGTGAGTTCAGACATGGGACCGCGCCGTCCACAGCTCGGGGAACACGTTCTTCCGGGCGCGCTTCTCCAGCCAGGCCACCCCGGCGGAGCCGCCCGTGCCGGCCTTGGCGCCCATCGCGCGCCGGGTGGCGACGAGATGGTCGTTGCGCCAGCGCCACACCAGTTCGGCGACATCGGTCAACGCCTCGCCGAGACGGGCGAGTTCGGCGTCCTCGGGGCCGGAGTAGAGGGCCGTCCAGGCGGCCTCCACCTCGTCCGACGGCTCGTACCGCAGCGAGACGTCCCGCTCCAGCACGGCGGCCGGGATCGCGTGCCCGCGCCGCGCGAGCAGCCGCAGCACCTCGTCGTACAGGCTCGGTTCGTGCAGCGCCTTCTCCAGCTCGGCGTGCACGCGGGGCGCGCCCCGGTGCGGGACGAGCATGGACGCGGACTTGTCGCCGAGCAGGAACTCCATCCGGCGGTACATCGCCGACTGGAACCCGGAGCCCTCGCCGAGGGCGCTGCGGTACGAGTTGAACTGCGCCGGGGTCAGCTGGCCGAGCGGCTTCCAGGAGGCGGTCAGGGCCTCCAGTTCACGGACGGAACGCTTCAGCGCGGCGACGGCCACCGGTACGTCGTCGCCGCGCAGCGCGGTCGCCGCGGTCTCCCACTCGTGGACGATGACGGTGAACCACAGCTCCATGACCTGGGTCGTGACCAGGAAGACCATCTCTCCGGGATCGTCGGAGAGGGTGTGCTGGAGGTGGGTGAGCACGTCCGCCTTGACGTAGTCCTCGTACGGCGTCGTGCCTTTGAAGTCGAGATGCGGGGTCTCGGGCTCCTGCGTTTCCTGAGCCTCATGGGACGACATCGCTGTCTCCTGTATTACTCCGGGTAGCGGTCCGCCCCTGCCGTCATCGACAGGACGCCCCGGTCCCCGCGGCAAATCCTCTTCGATGGTCCCGCGAAAAGGCAAGGTCCGCCTGAGCAGTCAGACGGACCTCACACCGGGCCTGCGGTCAGCCCAGCGTCTGGGCCGCCGCCGGCGAGGAGTCCTTCAGGAACTGCGTGCAGCGCGCGTACTCCTCCTGCTCGCCGATGGCTCCGGCGGCACGGGCGAGGGCGTGCAGGGCGCGCAGGAAGCCGCGGTTCGGCTCGTGCTCCCACGGGACCGGCCCGTGGCCCTTCCAGCCGCTGCGGCGCAGCGAGTCCAGGCCGCGGTGGTAGCCCGTACGGGCATAAGCGTACGACTCCACGACGCTGCCCCGCTCGAACGCCTCGTCGGCCAGCTGGGCCCAGGCCAGCGAGGAGGTCGGGTACTTCGCGGCGACATCCGCGGGGGCGGTGCCGTTCGCCAGGAGCTCTCGGGGCTCCGGGTCGTCGGGGAGGTGGGTCGGGGGCGGGCCCCCGAGGAGGTTCTCGTGAATCGACATGGGTCCAGTCTCCCTCGTTGGAGGCCCGGGTTTCGTCTGCGGGCCGGTGGGGGCTGGTCGCGCAGTTCCCCGCGCTCCCAAAAAGGGCATCACCTGATCGCCCCTTCAGGGGCGCGAGGCTGTGCCGATATGCGGCTCCGCCGCGTGGGCGCGACCAGCCCCCACGCACCCGCAGCCGCACCCACACCCGCACCCGCCCTACGACAGCCGCCCCCGAGCCCGCTCCCCCTCCAGCGGCGGTGCCATGACCGCCCCATGCGTACGGCACTCCGGCCGACGGCACCCCGGCGGCAGCGACCGCACCGTGGCGAAAGCCGTCACGGAACCCGCCACCAACACCCCCGCACAGACCACCATCGCCCGCCCGAACGCGTCGTCGAAGGCCGAAGCCGACCGGTACGCCTCCTCCCCCATCCTCGTGACCAGCGGCAACGCGGCCACCGCGATCAACCCCGCCGCCCGTGCCGCCGCGTTGTTGATCCCGCTGGCGAGCCCGGCCCGCGAGGCGTCCACCGACCCCAGCACGGTCGCCGTCAGCGGGGCGACCAGCGTGACCATGCCGGCGCCGAGGACGAGCAGCGCGGGCACGACGTCCACCACGTACGACGCCCCCGGCCCCACCCGCAGCATCAGCAGCATCCCCGCCGCACAGAGCAGCGGCCCCACGGTGAGCGGGATGCGCGGCCCGATCCGGTCGGCGAGGGCGCCCGAGCGGGCCGAGAACAGCAGCATCAGCGCGGTGGTCGGCAGCAGGGCCGTACCCGCCTGGAGGGCCGACCAGCCGACGACCACCTGGAGCTGGAGCGCGGCCAGGAAGAAGAAGCCGCCGAAGGCCGCGTACACACACAGGGTCACCAGATTGACGGCCGTGAACTGCCGGGACGCGAAGATCCCGAGCGGCATCATCGGATCGGGCCGCCGCTTCTCCACGACCACGAAGGCCACCCCGGCGGCCACCCCCGCGACCGCGGTGACGGCGACCACCAGGGACCCCGACCGCGCCTCGATCAGCGCGTACGTCACCAGCGCGAGCGCCACCGCGCCCAGCACCGCGCCGAGCACGTCGAACCGCCCGTGATCGCTACGGCCGTCCGCGGACTCGGGAACATGCCGTACGGCGATCGGCGCGCACACCAGCGCCAGCGGGACGTTGAGCAGGAACACCCACCGCCAGCCCGGCCCGTCCACGAGCCAGCCGCCGACGAAGGGCCCGACGGCCGCCCCGATACCGCCGAACCCGGACCACAGGCCGACGGCCCGGCCCCGGTCGTCGGGATGGAAGGAGGCCTGGATCAGGGCCAGCGACCCGGGAGTGAGCAGCGCGCCGCCGACCCCCTGGAGGGCGCGGACGGCGACCAGGACACCGGCGTTCGGCGCGAGCCCGCACAGCAGCGAGGCCGCCGCGAACCACACCACACCCACTACGAAGACCTTGCGGCGGCCGTACCGGTCGCCGAGGGAGCCGCCGAGCAGGATCAGCCCGGCCAGCGTGAGCATGTACGCGTTGACCGTCCACTGAAGGGCGGCGAGGTCGGCGTCCAGGTCGCGGCCGATGCGCGGCAGGGCGACGTTGACGACGGTCGAGTCCAGCATCGCCATGCTGGAACCGAGGACGGTGGTGAGCAGGATCCACTTGCCCTGCGGGGAGGCCAGCCTGACGTCGGGCATGTGCCCAGATATACCGTGAGCCCGGCGCGAAGGCACCGGGCTCACGGGAAACACAGGACTTACTTGATGCGGGTGCCCGCCGAACGCAGGTTCTGCGTGGCCTCCACGACCCGAGCGGCCATCGACGCCTCGGCCAGCTTGCCCCACGTGCGCGGGTCGTAGGTCTTCTTGGAGCCGACCTCGCCGTCGACCTTCAGGACGCCGTCGTAGTTGCGGAACATGTGGTCGGCGACCGGCCGCGTGAAGGCGTACTGCGTGTCGGTGTCGATGTTCATCTTGACCACGCCGTTCTCCAGCGCGGTGCGGATCTCCTCCTCCGTGGAGCCGGAGCCGCCGTGGAAGACGAAGTCGAACGGCTGCGAACCGGCCGCCTTGCCGAACTTGGCGGCCACGCCGTCGTTCAGCTCCTTCAGCAGGTCGGGGCGGAGCACGACGTTGCCCGGCTTGTACACGCCGTGGACGTTGCCGAAGGACGCGGCCAGCAGGTAGCGGCCCTTCTCACCGAGGCCGAGCGCCTCGGCCGTACGGATCGCGTCGTCGACCGTGGTGTACAGCGAGTCGTTGATCTCGTGCGAGACGCCGTCCTCCTCGCCGCCGGTCGGGGTGATCTCGACCTCAAGGATGATCTTGGCGGCGCGGGCGCGCTCCAGCAGCTCCTGGCCGATGGAGAGGTTGTCGGCGAGGGTCTCCGCCGAGCCGTCCCACATGTGCGACTGGAACAGCGGGTTGCCGCCGGCCTTCACGCGCTCCTCGGACACGGCGATCAGCGGGCGTACGTACCCGTCGAGCTTGTCCTTGGGGCAGTGGTCGGTGTGCAGCGCGACGGTGACCGGGTACTTCTTCGCGACGATGTGGGCGAACTCGGCGAGGGCCACGGAACCCGTGACCATCTCCTTGTCGTACTGGCCGCCCAGGAACTCGGCACCGCCGGTCGAGATCTGGATGATGCCGTCGCTCTCGGCCTCCGCGAAGCCGCGCAGCGCAGCGTGCAGGGTCTGGGTCGAGGTCACGTTGATGGCCGGGTAGGCGAACTTGCCTGCCTTCGCCCGGTCGAGCATCTCGTTGTAGACCTCGGGGGTTGCGATGGGCATCTGTCCGCTCCTTGTATCTGCGGGTTGGCGTACTGCGTGCTTACGGCCCTGACCTAGACCTTGGCGTGGGGGTTCGACGTCGTCGTCGTCCCATCTTTCCAGACTCGACCGGATGTATCGCCAGAGGTGTCCAGCCTGTGGATGACTCAGTCGAGACCCAGCTCGTCCTTGGAGAACGCGAAGCGGTACGGCACTCCCGCGCCCTGCTCGATCTTCTGGGCGGCGCCCGTCGCGCGGTCCACGATCGTGGCGACGGCGACGACCTCGGCACCGGCCTCGCGCACGGCGGCGACCGCTTCGAGCGGGGAGCCGCCGGTGGTGGAGGTGTCCTCGACGACCAGCACCCGGCGCCCGGCGATGTCGGGGCCCTCGACCCGGCGCTGCATGCCGTGCGCCTTGGCCGCCTTGCGGACGACGAAGGAGTCGAGCCGCTGCCCGCGCGCGGCGGCCGCGTGCAGCATGGCGGTGCCGACCGGGTCGGCGCCCATGGTCAGCCCGCCGACCGCGTCGAACTCCAGGTCCGCGGTCAGGTCCAGGAGCACCTGCCCGACCAGCGGGGCCGCCGCGCCGTCGAGGGTGACGCGGCGCAGGTCGACGTAGTAGTCCGCCTCCAGACCCGACGACAGGGTCACCTTGCCGTGCACCACGGCCTTGTCCTTGATCTGCTGCAGCAGCGCGCCGCGTACGTCCGTCATGACGGTCAGCTTAAAGGCGGCGCCAGGTCCACGTGGTGGTGGCTTCCAGCGGCTCCAGCGGGGTGACCAGGCGCGGCAGCGAGTTCAGGCCGTCGGGCGGCCCGGTCTGCGGCTCCACGCAGACGGCGGCCTCCTGCTCGTCGTAGACGACGACCCACTCCTCGCGGCTGGCGACCTTCAGCTCCAGCAGCCCCGGCCAGGTCAGCGTGACGTCGACGCCGCCGGGCATGCCGAAGCAGTCGTCCCAGGGGCCTGGCTTCGGGTCGGTCCGCCGGCCGGTGGGCAGGTGGTCCTCGCCGCGCTCCTCCTGCCAGGCGGGGGCGAAGTCGAGCCGCACGGGCTCGCCGCCGTCGAGGGTGCGGTTGAACCAGGGGTGCCAGCCGATCTGGGCCGGGAACGAGGAGTCGTGCGCCTCGACGGACATCGTGAGCGTCAGGGAGTCCGCGGCGAGGGCGTACACCTGGGTGACGCGTCCGGGGTAGGGCCAGGGCTCGACGAGGTCGTACGTCACCACCGCCTCGTCGGCGCCGCTGCGGGCGACGCTCCAGGCGCCGTCGCGGGCGGTGCCGTGGATGGCGTGCGGCGGGGAGTTCAGGGGCATCTGACGTACCGTCGCACCGTCACGGAAGCGGCCGTCGCGGACACGGCCGCACCAGGGGACCATCGGGAAGCAGCCGAAGCGCTCGCCCTGCCGCAGCAGTTCGACGCCTCCGACCCGGAGTCCCCCGACCCGTCCGCCGTTTCCCGGCTGCAAGGTCACTTCCGCGTCGCCCGCGGTCAGTGTGATGTCTTCATGGCTCACGGGACGACAGTACTCAACGGCGCTTTCTCAGCACCCGGGTGACCACGATCGCCGACGCCAGGACCACCGCGGCCGCCGGTGCCGCCCAGCGCAGCGCCACTCCGGAGGCCACCGTCTGGGGAGCCGGTACGGGGGCGTAACGGCCCCTCGGGGGCGCGTGGTCGACCTCCTCGGCGCTGCGGCCGATCATCGTGCGGCGGGCGTGGGCGGCCTCGGCGGGGGGCTCGACGGGTTCGATGTGCGCGACGGGCTCGGCAGGCTCCACCTGGAAGTCCTCGGGGATCTCCGGCGCTGCGGGGCTCTGCGGCGCCTCGACGGCTCCCGGCTCCTCGACGACCGCTTCCGGCTCCTCCACCGCTTCCGGCGCCTCGGGCGCCTCGACCCCCTCGCCCTCCGTGGTCTCTTCCTCCGCCGCCCCCAGCCCCTCCGCGAACCGGCTCAGCAGGCGGGCGCCCGCCGCGGCCACCGCGTCCTGGGGCAGTTCCGTGACCCGTCCGTCGGCCGTCGCCGTGCCGTCGAAGGCCAGGGTCGTGCCGTCGTTCTTGGCGCTCAGGCGGAGGGTGAGGGCGAGTTTGACCGTGCCGGTGCCGCGGGCCTCGGTGGCGTCGGCCTCGACGGCGTAGGAGCCGTCGTCCCGGGCGGAGACGCGGGCCGAGCCGCGGTAGGTGACGGAGTGGCTGCCGACCCGCACCTTCAGGCGCCCGGCGACGGGGTCCGCGCCGGCGTCCTGCTGGAGCCCGGGAACCGCCCGGGCGACCCTCGCGGGGTCGCCCAGCGCCTCCCGCAGCCGCTCGACCGGAACCGGAACGAACACCTCATGCTCCATGGTTGCCGAGCCTACCCAGGGGGGACGGCCCCGCACCCCCGTTGGTGCAAAGTGACCGCGCGCTCGCCGCTCAGTAGCGCGGATGCACCAACGTGGAGGCCGCCAGGCCGCCCACGCGCGTGGCCTCCGCCGACCGCTCCGCCGCCCACAGCGACTGCTCCGTCAGCGTCCTGGGCCGCGGCCCGCGCGGGTCGAGCCCCAGCGCCGGACGCGCGTCGCGCGAGGCCAGCACGAACCCCCAGTCGCGCGGGGCCCGCGACGCGCCGGCCGTGCGGTCGGGGCCCGCGGCGAAACCGGAGTCCCGGCCGCCGACCCGGTAGGTCGTGGTGCACAGGCCCGCCGCGCGCATCGTCGCCTCCACCGTCCAGAAGACCCGGGGCCGGGAGGCGACCGGCCCCGCGTGCACGACGAGCCGCCCGCCGGGGGTCAGGGCGCGGCGGGCGAGGCCGTAGAACTCCTGCGAGTACAGCTTGGTGCTGGCCGTGATGCCGGGGTCGGGCAGATCGGCGATCACCACGTCGTACGACGACTCCGGCGCCGTGCGCAGCCACCGGAACGCGTCCGCGGTGTGCGCACGCACGCGTGTGTCGCCGTACACATGGCCGTTGAGCCGGGACAGGGCCGGGTCGTGGCGGGCGAGTTCCACCACGGCCGCGTCGAGTTCGACCACGTCGACCCGTCGTACGCCGGGATACCGCAGCACCTCGCGCGCGGCGAGGCCGAGGCCGCCGCCGAGGACGAGCACGCGCGCGTGGGGGCCGTCCATCGCGGGGTGCACGAGGGCCTCGTGGTAGCGGTGCTCGTCGCGGCCGCTGACCCTGAGGCGGCCGTCGAGGAAGAGATCGAGGGGGCGGCCGTCGGTGCCGCCGGTGAGGACGACCTCCTGGACGCCGGTCTGGAGCGCGACCCGTACGTCCTTGCCGTAGACCGCCTCGCGCGCGGCCCGTTCGAAGTCGTCGACGAGTACGGCGGCGGTGGCGAGGACGCCGAGGACGGCGAGGTTGGCGCCGAGCAGCAGCCAGCGGGCCCGGCGGCTCAGGTCGCGGCGGAACAGGCCGAGGACGAGGGCGCTGCCGGCGATCGCGTTGACCGTGCCGGTGAGCATCGCGCCGGTCAGCTGGCCGAGCAGGGGCAGCAGCAGGAAGGGGAAGGCGAGGCCGCCGACGAGCGCGCCGACGTAGTCCGCGGCGAACAGGTCGGCGACCGCGCCGCCCGCGTCCTGGCGGCGGATGCGCTGGATCAGCTCCATCAGCAGCGGGACCTCGGCGCCGATGAGCAGGCCGATGGCGAGGGAGAAGGCGACCAGGAGCCAGCTCGGGCCGCTCGCCCACAGGCCGCCCCAGTCGCCGGTCCAGGCGAAGACGGCGTACAGCGCCATCGCGCTGCACCCGCCGACGAGCGCGAGCAGCGCCTCCAGGGCGCCGAAGGCCGCGGCCGCCCGCCAGCACAGCCGCTTGGCGGCGAGGGAGCCGATGCCCATCGCGAACACCATGACGGAGAGCACCACGGAGGCCTGGGTGACCGAGTCGCCGATGAGGTACGAGGCGAGGGCGACCAGTTCGAGTTCGTACACCAGTCCGCAGGCGGCGCAGACGAAGACGCAGGCGAGGACGAGGAACCGCCCGGTGCCGGCCCGGACGGGAAGCCGCACCGGCCCGGCCCACGGCGGCGGGGCGCCGGGTGGGGCGGGGGCGTGCGGCTCGATCACGATGCGACGTTACGTCACACGTGGGGCACGCTTCGTCACCCACACGTGTGGAACTGACGGCCCGCCCTCACCCCGCGAAGCCCGCCGGAACCCGTACGCCGACCCGTGTCCGGGTGGCGACCAACTGGCCGTCCTGCGGATACGCGTGCCAGGTCCGCCAGTGCACCTGCCCCTCGTGGCGCTGGGCCAGCATCGCCGTGAACGCGTGCGGGCTGCCCGGGAACACCCCCGCAAGTCCGTTCGGATGGTCGGACACCAGCGCCAGCAACTCCTGGGCCCGGCCCGCGAACTGACCCGGTGACAGCGCCTCGACCCGCGCGGCGAACTCGTACTCCCAGTCCCCCACCCGCTTGGCCACGCCGAGCGGCAGCGGTGTGCTGCTGCCGGGGATGCACGCCACCGTCTCCGAGCACGACCCCCGGGCCTCCTCCAGGAGCACCTGGTGGGACGCGCCGAGAAGTCTCAACTGAAGCTTCGCCCCGGCCAGTTCCAGGTCGAGCGTGGCGAGGGCGGGCAGCGGCTCGCGCCCCAGGGCCCAGGCGAGATCGGCCGCGCGCGTGTCGGTGTAGGAGGTGTTCAGGGTCGTGAGCATGGATCGGCTCCGCTAGCACGCAAAAGAAGGGGGGAGGTGTGGTTCCGGCGCACTCCGGGCGGCACCGGGAATTCGGCCCGGTCAGCCCAGTCGGCAGGTCAGGAGAGCTTCCGTGCGACGTCCGAGGGGCTGCGTAGGTGATTTAGAGGGAATCATGAACGGTGGCGCCGCCACAGCGTTTTTACCCAACTTCGTGGGGTTTCCATCCCTCCGTGGGCTCCACAGCTCAACTGTTCAACTACGGCGCACGCCACGGCGGCCGGAGCGTACGCCGGAGCAACGAAGTGAAAAAGCGACAAGCGGGAGCGCGGGGCCCCGACCCAGGCCAACCCCACGCCCCCGCCTCTCCGTCCCCCCGTACCGCGGATGCGGTTCCCCCTGCCGGAGCTCAGCTGCCCCGTGTCAGCTGCCTCCCCCGCATCCGCCTCCGCCGCCGCAGGACGACCCGCCACCACAGGACGACCCGCCGCCGCAGGAGTGACCTCCGCCTCCGTGGTGGCCGCCTCCGTGGCCTCCGGAGTCCGAACCGCCGCCGCTGTCACCGGCCCACCAGCTGCCGGCGGAGCCGGAGGAGCTCGAGCCGGTGCGCAGCCGGCGGCTTCGGCCGGACCGCTGACGGCGGTTGGCGCCCGCGATCGCCATCAGCAGGACGGCCATGAAAAGGACCAGCAGGATGATGCCGAGAGCGAGCCCCATGGCGCCGCCCTCCTTTCTGAGCGGCTTCCCCGAAGCGACCCCCCGTGGGCGCCTCGCTCACCGCGTGAGCTGGAGATGCCCCTCCGTCTCACGAGCCAAAGCAGAGTTGAGGAACTCCAGAGCTTGGGCGCAGGATGACCGGCATGACCTCCAGCGCGCGCCCCCTGCTCAACCGCCGTCTCGCCGAGTTCGGGACGACGATCTTCGCCGAGATGTCGGCCCTGGCCCTGCGGACCGGTTCGATCAACCTGGGCCAGGGCTTCCCCGACACGGACGGTCCCGAGGAGGTCAGGGAGGCGGCCGTACGGGCGCTGCGCGACGGGCGCGGCAACCAGTACCCGCCGGGTCCGGGCGTCCCGGAGCTGCGTACGGCGATCGCCGAGCACCAGGAGCGCCGTTACCGCCTCTCCTACGACCCCGACGCCGAGGTCCTGGTCACGGCCGGTGCCACGGAGGCCATCGCCGCCGCCCTGCTCGCCCTGGTCGAGCCCGGTGACGAGGTCGTCGCCCTGGAGCCGTACTACGACTCCTACGCGGCCTGCATCGCGATGGCGGGCGGGACCAGGGTCCCGGTCACGCTGCGGCCGTACGACCACAGCTTCCGCCTCGACCTCGACGAACTGCGCGCCGCCGTCACCGACCGGACCCGGCTGCTGCTGATCAACACCCCGCACAACCCCACCGGCACCGTCCTGACCCGCGAGGAGCTGACGGCGATCGCCGAGCTGGCCGTGGAGCGGGACCTGCTGGTGATCACCGACGAGGTGTACGAGCACCTGGTCTTCGACGAGGCCGAGCACCTCCCCCTCGCGGGCTTCCCGGGGATGCGCGAGCGCACGGTCTCGATCGGTTCGGCCGGCAAGACCTTCTCCTTCACCGGCTGGAAGGTCGGCTGGATCACCTCCACGCCCGAACTGGTCTCGGCGGTCCGCTCGGCGAAGCAGTTCCTGACGTACGTCTCCTCCGGGCCGTTCCAGTACGCGGTCGCCGAGGCGCTGCGCCTTCCGGACTCGTACTTCGCGGACTTCCGCGCGGACATGCTGGCCAAGCGCGACCTGCTGGCCGGCGGTCTCGCGGAGGCCGGTTTCGAGGTCTTCAGGCCCGCCGGCACGTACTTCGTCACCACCGACATCCGCCCGCTCGGCGAGAGCGACGGCTTCGCCTTCTGCCGCGCCCTGCCGGAGCGCGCGGGCGTCGTCGCCATCCCGAACGCGGTGTTCTACGACCACCGGGAGGCGGGCGCCCCCTTCGTGCGGTTCGCGTTCTGCAAGCAGACGGCGGTGCTGGAGGAAGCGGTGAAGCGGCTGAAGAGCCTGACGGGCTGAGCAGACACCGGGGGCGCGATGCTCGCTTATGCCTGACTTCTTATGCAATGTGCTGATGTGACCCACGTCAGCACCCACGGCAGCACCCACAGCAGTCCTCATGTCGACACCCACGTCGACACCCGAGTCAGCCCGCTCGCACCGCCCCCCGTCGTCCGCCCCGGCGCCACCCACCGCACCGCCCGCCGCACCACCCCCCGCCACTCCCTCGCGACCGCGCTCGGCCTGTTCGCCGCCGCCCGGTTCACCGGTCTCGCCGTGCTCGCGGCGACCGCGTGGGCCACCGGGCACGCGCCGCTCACTCTGCTGGGGCGGTCCTGGGACTCCCGCTGGTACCTAGGCATCGCCGAGCACGGATACGTCCGCACCCTGCACATCCGGCCCGGCCTCGTCTTCAGCGACCTGGCGTTCTTCCCGCTCTACCCGGCCCTGGTCCGGACCGCGACGGAGCTGACCCCGCTGAGCGGCGGCGCGGCGGGCCTCGTGGTGTCGTGGACGGCGTCGGCGGTGGCCGCGGCGGGGATCCACGCCCTGGGCCTGCGGCTGCACGGACGCGCCGTGGCCACCGCCCTGGTGCTGCTCTGGGGCCTGCTGCCGCACTCGGTGGTGCTGTCGCTGGCGTACACGGAACCGCTCCTGACGGCCTTCGCCGCGTGGTCGCTGTACGCCGTGCTGAGCGGCCGCTGGGTGTGGGCGGGGACGCTGGCCGCGCTCGCCGGGCTGTCCCGGCCCAACGGGGTCGCGGTCGCGGCGGCGGTGCTCGCGACGGCGTCGTACGAGATCTGGCGATCGTTGCGAGAGCGCCGGAAAGTTACCCACAGGCTGTGGACGGGCGCCGCGCTCGCCCCGCTCGGCTGGCTGGGCTATGTGCTGTGGGTCGGCCACCGCAAGGGCGACCTGCTGGGCGGCTACTTCGAGGTGCAGCGCCGCTGGGGCTCCCGCTTCGACCTGGGCCGGGGCTCACTGCGGTTCGTACGGCACCTGATCGTGCAGGGCGACCGGCTCGTGTTCCCGATGGCGCTGCTGCTGGTCGCCGCCGCCGTACTCCTGTACGCCCTGCTGCTGGCCGACCGTGCCCCGCTGCCGCTGCTGGTCTACAGCGGGGTGCTGCTGCTGATCGCGCTCGGCGGGTCCGGGTTCTTCGCGTCGAAGCCGCGCTTCCTGCTGCCCGCGTTCCCGCTGCTGCTGCCGCTCGCGCGGGCGCTGGTGCGGACGGCGAGAGCCCGGCCCTGGCACGCGGCCGTGGTGGCCGGTGCCCTGGC
Organism: Streptomyces sp. SID13726; assembly: GCF_010548375.1. Classification (GTDB taxonomy): domain Bacteria; phylum Actinomycetota; class Actinomycetes; order Streptomycetales; family Streptomycetaceae; genus Streptomyces. Next base: position 262,571 of record NZ_JAAGLY010000005.1, on the reverse strand, counting down.
CGGGCTCTCGTTCGCCTACGGCGCGTATCTGGTCGTGATCGCCGGTACGCCGCTGTAGCGGGAGGAACGCCTACTCGTCGTCCTCGGGCTTCTCGGCGTCGTTGACCTCTTCCTCAAGGCCGAGCTGCTCGACGAGCCACTTGTCGAACTCGATGGCGGCCCGCACCCAGCTCACGGTCGAGGAGACGAAGTGCTCCAGGCTGACGCCGGTGCCGATCAGCATCTGCGCCTCGCCGATCAGGCGGACGGTGCCGTCGTCGTGGGTGTGGCTGTAGACCTTGGGCCACAGGGTGCGGCGGTTCCAGTCGTCGATCGACTCCAGCAGCTGCGGCTTCTCGTCGATCTGGTGGGGCCGGTCGTAGAACGTCCGCACCGAGAAGACCTGCTGGTCACCCTCACCGCGGAACATGAAATACGTACGGAACTGCTCCCACGGCGCCGCGAGGTCACCCTCGTCGTCGACGACATACTTCAGCTCCATCTGGTCGAGGAGCTGCTTCACAAGATCCTGATCCGGGACGACGGGGCCCGCCGGTCCTTGCTGCGGCTCGGGCTGGCCCCCGAAGTTCGGAATCGAGGACGGGTCGATGGTCACCGTGAATTTCCCTTCGTACGGATTCCGCCATCCTCCCCCATCCGGGGAGGGGGGTGGCAAGCCCCGACGGACCCTGTCCTCCCAGGGCTGACATGATCCGGTCAGCCCAGGTAGAACTGGGTCCGACCATTGGGGGAACACATGACGCGGACGGACATCGAGACGGTGACGGAGCAGGGTGCGCAGGGCAGGACCAGATGGGGCGTCTTCCTGGCGATCCTCGCCGTGCCGACGCTGGTGGTGGCGGCCCTGATCGCGCTGCTGGTCGCCTGGTTGTTCACGGACGACTCGGTCGCGGCGGACGTGAAGAAGACCTCGTGCGCCGAGGCCCTGGCCTATGGCGGGGCGAAGCTGCCGGAGGGGGCGCGCGACGCCTGGTGCGGGATCGAGGCCGGGCCCGAACCCCGCTACGACGCGCGCTTCAAGATGCCGCGCGCCGGGATCGACGCCTGGGTGGCGGCGGCCTTCCCGCAAGGGCCGCAACTGCGGACCACGCAGTGCGGCGACGCCCAGGTCGACGCGTGCCTGACCGCGGGCCCGGTCGCGGGAGAGCGGGCCTCCGTGCAGATCGAGATCACCCACGACAGCCGCAACTGGTCCGAGGTGCGGTTCAAGGCGTTCACCCTGTGAGGAGGGGGCGCCGCCCCCTCCTCACTACGGTGCTCAGAGCGTCTTGCCCGTCGCCGGTCCCACGATCAGGCCGTCACCGAACGCGTCCACCCGGACCGTGTCGCCGTCCTTGACCTCGCCGGAAAGGATCTCCTTGGCGAGCCGGTCGCCGATCGCGGTCTGGACGAGCCGGCGCAGCGGACGGGCGCCGTAGGCCGGGTCGTTGCCCTCGTCGGCGAGCCAGGCGAGCGCCTCCTCGCTGATCTCCAGCGTGAGCCGCCGCTCGGCGAGCCGCTTGGCCAGCCGGTCGATCTGGAGCCGGGCGATCCGGCCCAACTCCTCCTTGTTCAGCGCCGAGAAGACGACCAGGTCGTCGAGCCGGTTGAGGAACTCCGGCTTGAAAGAGGCCCGTACGACCTCCAGGACCTGCTCCTTCTTCTCGTGCTCGCTCGTCATCGGCTCGACCAGGAACTGGCTGCCGAGGTTCGAGGTGAGGATCAGGATGGCGTTGCGGAAGTCGACCGTACGGCCCTGACCGTCCGTCAGCCGGCCGTCGTCCAGCACCTGGAGGAGCACGTCGAAGACCTCGGGGTGCGCCTTCTCCACCTCGTCGAGGAGCACCACGCTGTACGGCCGCCTGCGCACCGCCTCCGTCAGCTGGCCGCCCTCCTCGTAGCCGACATAGCCGGGAGGCGCGCCGACAAGGCGGGCCACGCTGTGCTTCTCGCCGTACTCCGACATGTCGATGCGGACCATGGCCCGCTCGTCGTCGAAGAGGAAGTCGGCCAGCGCCTTGGCGAGTTCGGTCTTGCCGACGCCGGTCGGGCCGAGGAAGAGGAAGGAGCCGGTCGGACGGTCCGGGTCGGCGATCCCGGCCCGGGTGCGCCGTACGGCGTCCGCCACGGCCTGCACGGCCTCGGTCTGGCCGATCAGCCGCTTGCCCAACTCCTCCTCCATGCGCAGGAGTTTCTGGGTCTCGCCCTCCAGGAGGCGCCCGGCGGGGATGCCGGTCCAGGCGGCCACGGTGTCGGCGATGTCGTCGGAGCCGACCTCCTCCTTGACCATGGTGTCCTTGGCGGCCTCCTCCTCGGCCTGCGAGGCGGCCTCCAAGTCCCGCTCCAGGGTGGGGATCTCGCCGTAGAGCAGCTTGCTGGCGGTGTCGAAGTCGCCGTCGCGCTGGGCGCGTTCGGCGGTGCCGCGCAACTCGTCGAGCTTCTCCTTCAGTTCACCGACCCGGTTGAGGGACTGCTTCTCCTTCTCCCAGCGTGCGGTCAGGCCCCGCAGCTCCTCCTCCTTGTCGGCGAGGTCACGACGCAGCCGCTCCAGGCGCTCCCGGGAGGCCGGGTCGGTCTCCTTCTCCAGCGCGAGCTCCTCCATCTTCAACCGGTCGACGGCGCGCTGGAGTTCGTCGATCTCGACGGGCGAGGAGTCGATCTCCATGCGGAGCCGGGAGGCGGCCTCGTCGACGAGGTCGATGGCCTTGTCGGGCAGGAAGCGGGAGGTGATGTACCGGTCGGAGAGTGTGGCGGCCGCCACCAGCGCGCTGTCGGCGATCACGACCTTGTGGTGGGCCTCGTAGCGGCCCTTGAGCCCGCGCAGGATGGCGATGGTGTCCTCGACGGTCGGCTCGGCGACCAGCACCTGCTGGAAGCGGCGCTCCAGGGCGGGGTCCTTCTCGATCCGCTCCCGGTACTCGTCGAGCGTGGTGGCGCCGACCATGCGCAGCTCACCGCGGGCGAGCATGGGCTTGAGCATGTTCCCGGCGTCCATGGCGGAGTCGCCTCCGGCCCCGGCGCCCACGACGGTGTGCAGCTCGTCGATGAACGTGATGATCTGCCCGTCGGAGTCCTTGATCTCCGCGAGGACGGTCTTCAGCCGCTCCTCGAACTCACCCCGGTACTTCGCCCCGGCGACCATCGCCCCGAGGTCGAGCGCGACCAGCCGCTTGTCCTTCAGCGACTCCGGCACGTCCCCCTTGACGATCCGCTGTGCGAGCCCCTCGACGACGGCGGTCTTGCCGACGCCGGGCTCGCCGATGAGGACGGGGTTGTTCTTGGTACGGCGGGACAGCACCTGGACGACCCGGCGGATCTCCTGGTCACGGCCGATGACGGGGTCGAGCTTGCCGTCCCGCGCGGCGGCGGTGAAGTCCGTGCCGAACTTCTCCAGGGCCTTGTACTGACCCTCGGGGTCGGCCGTGGTCACCCTGCGCCCTCCTCGGGCCTTCTGGAAGGCGTCGACCAGCTTCTTCGGGGTGGCGCCCTGCTGGGTCAGCACCTCGGCGGCGGGCCCGCCCTTGGCGGCGATGCCCATGAGCAGGTGCTCGGTGGAGAGGTACTCGTCCCCGAGGTCCTGGGCGCGGGACTGCGCGTCCGCGATGACGGAGAGCAGGTCCCGGTTGGGCTGCGGGGGCGCGACGGTGGACCCGGTCACGCTGGGCAGCGACCCGAGCACCTTCTCGGCACCGGCCCGCACGGCGGCCTGATCGGCGTCGACGGCGGCCAGCAAGTCGACGATGTTCTCGTTGTCCTGCCCTTGGAGCAGAGCGAGGAGCAAGTGGGCGGGGGTGAGATCGGCGTGCCCCTCGGTCACGGCACGGTTGCTGGCCGCGTTGATCGCGTCCCGGCTCCGGTTGGTCAGCTCGGCATCCACGTTCGCGTACTCCTCCTCGGTGTCAGCTCGCTCTGTACTGACTCAGTCAGCGTATATAAAGTTGAGTCTATTCCACTCAAGGCAGTCTCCGGGAGGGATACGGGTACTAGGTTCCCGGCATGACCTCCTACGCCCAGGATCCGGGTGCCCCGGACCCGTCGTATCTCAGCTTCTGGCGGGAACGGCACGTGTGCACGCTGACCACCCCCCGCCCCGACGGCAGCCCGCACGTGGTGCCCGTCGGGGTGACATACGACCCCGAGGCCCGCCTCGCCCGGGTGATCGCGAGCCGGACGAGCGCGAAGGTACGGCACGTGCTGGCGGCCGGCGAGGGCGGGGCGCGGGTGGCGGTGTGCCAAATGGCCGGGCGGCGGTGGGCGACGCTGGAGGGCCTGGCGCGGGTCGGCACGGAGCCGGAGCGGATCGAGGAGGCGGTGCGGCGGTACGCCGAGCGCTACGAGCGGGTGCCGTCGCCGAACCCGCTGCGGGTCGTCATCGAGATCTCACTGACCCGGGCGATGGGGCGTTTTTGAGCCACCGGCCGATCATCCGATACCCGGAAATGTCGTCAGAAACTGCAGCGGCGTCACCGTGTTCAGGTCACGGTGACGCCGCTGCGGGGGGAAGCACCTGCGCGATCTGTTACGACGGGGGAATCGCGTCAGGCACTGCGGGGGGTGGCTGAGATGGTCCGCGGGGTGGGGGTTTCCGGTTCCACCAGCCGATGGTCTCGTCGATCCAGGTTCACAAAGATCATTCCGTACCGGATCGCACACCGAACGGGCTGCGGCGCCCCCCGAGGCCGCCGCAGACACCGGTACGCCCGTACGTCCTCGTCATCGTCCCGCGTGACCACGACCGGCTCACCGAAGACGGTCACCATCAACGAGTCACCGGAGTGGGGGATCGCGGTGACGAGGTCGATGAAGTGCCATCCGGAGCGGTAGGCGGTGGCCATTTCTCTGCGGAAGGATCGGTCGTCGGGTGGAGTAGTCATGTCAGTCCCAGACCGTGTCCGCCGGGAATGCCTGTACCTCGTCACCGACAACCGTAGTCTGCGCGGCCTCGACGCCACCCACTCCATGTACGTCGCTCTTCGCGCCGGAGAGGCCGGCGAGAGCGCCGAACGCCACAATGGTGGAGAAGGCGGCGACAAGCACCGAGCGAAGCATTCTGTTCCGCATAGTCGGCTTCGTCCTCACTTGAAGGTCCCCTTTTCCCCCGTCGAGTAAGACGATGGCTCATTCGGGCACGTCATGGCCACACGAACGGTGCATCATGTTCCTGCATGTTCAGGACCCTGGGGGGTGGAAATTTGGTATCGAATGGGACTAAAGCGACACATCCCCATGCGGTGACCGAGTTGTGTGAGCAAGGTGGCCGTCTTTACGCCAACGCTCTGCGGACAGGACGCGTCTCCCGCGCGGACGCGGAGTCGGTTCCCTGCCTGCTGGACTTCGCCCTCCTGCACCCCGATCCGGATGACGCGAACTGGATGCTTCCGGTTCCCCCGTCGGTCGCGCTCGCCCAGCGTCTCAATCCGCTGGAACACGAGATCACCGAGCGCAGACGGATGTCGATCGAGCTGGCCGACGCCTTCGAGCCGTTCATGGCGCTGAGCGCCCAGCAGATGGCACCGGCGCACTCGATCACGGTCCTGGAGGGGCTCGACCGGATCAACACCGCACTCGACCTGGCGACGTCCCAGTGCCAGTCCGAGGTGCTCACGGTCCAGCCGAGCCGGGGCCAGCGCCCCGAGAACCGGCTCATCGAGGGGCTGGAGCGCGACCGGACCCTCACCGAACGGGGCGTCCGGATCCGGACCCTGTACCAGCATGTCGCCCGGTACAGTCCCGAGCGGCTCGCCTACATGGAGCAGTTCTCCGACGGCAAGGTGGAGTACCGCACCATCGACGAGCTGGTCGAGAGGCTCATCATCTGCGACGAGACCGTCGCGTTCCTCCCCGTCCGGGACGACCGGCAGGTCGCTCTGGAACTCCGCCACCCGGGCCTGGTGGGCTATCTGACCAAGGTCTTCGAGTTCATGTGGAGCCGTGCGGTCCCGCTGAGCGCCGGCGCCCCCTACGAAACGGCCCCCGACGGCATCACCGACATCCAGCACTCGATCGCCAAGCTGCTGGTCGAGGGACACGTCGACGAGGCGATAGCCCGCCGGCTGGGCATGAACGTCCGCACCTGCCGGGCCCACATCGCCAAGCTGGCGACCGCCCTGGGCAGCGGCAGCCGCGCACAGCTCGGCTTCCTCATCGCCCAGTCCGGCATCCTGAAGCCCGACCAGCCGTTGTCGGAGCGGGAAGACCACCCGTGACCCCGGCCCACCCGCACGGACCGGAGGAACTGTGCGAGGCGGGTCTGCGCCTGTACACCCTCGCGCTGCGCGAGGGGCGGGTGAACGCCGCGGACCTGGACGGCGCGGACTGCGCGGTCGGCCTCGGCCTGCTCCGGCCGGACCTGGAGGATCCGCGGTGGCTGCGTCCCGTCACACCGGCGTTCGCCCTGCACCGGATGCTGCGGGCCGCGGAGGAACGCATCGCCGACGAGCGGCGGCGCGAGCAGCGGCTGACCGAGGCGTTCGAACCGCTGATGCGCATCGCAGGCGGTGCGGCCGGAGCCGACGACGCCCCGGCGGTCACCGTCGTGAGCGGGCTGGACCGCATCGGCGAGGCCATCGCCGGGGCCATGGCCGAGAGCTCGGGCGAGCTGCTCGCGATCCAGCCGCACGCCACCCACAATCCCGTCCACACACCCGCCGCGATCCACGTCAAGGCCTTCGCCCGCGACCAGGAGTTCCTCGACCGGGGCGGCCGTATCCGGACCCTGTACCAGCACACCCTCCGGTATGCGCCCAGCGTCCTGGCCCGCTACGAGAGTCTCCACGGCGACCTGGAGGCCCGCACGCTCGACGAGGTCACCGAGCGTCTCATCGTCATCGACCGTGCGGTCGCCTTCGTCCCCGCCAACAAGGAGCGCACGCTCGCCCTGGAGATCCGCCACCCGGCCCTGGTGGAGTTCCTGGCCACCGCGTTCGACCGGCTGTGGCGGCTGGCCACGCCCATGTTCCCGCAGTCCGTACGGCAGCCGACGCTGAACGGCGTCACGGCCCGCCAGCGCGCCATAGCCGCCCTCCTCGTCGAGGGCCACACCGACGCCGTCATCGCCGACCGGCTCGGGATGAACGTCCGTACCGCCCGGGTCCACATCGCCAAGCTCGCCGCGACCCTGGGCAGTGACAGCCGGGCGCAGCTGGGTTACCTCATCGGACGGTCCGGGATCCTTGATCGGGAAGGGTGAGCGGGGCGGCCCCGGTGGTCGGGCCGTCCAGGCCGACCTGCGCTATGCGGACGCCCAGCTGGGTACGGCTCGCCGCGCCGAGGGTCTCCGAGAGGCGGGCGATGTGGGCCCGGCAGGTGCGGACGCTGATGCCGAGGCGCTCGGCGATCACCGCGTCCTGGTGGCCCTCCGCGAGGAGCGCCGCGATGGACTGCTCCCGGTGCGAGATGCCCTCGATACCGGTGTCGGGCAGCGGGGCCGTCAGCGGGATCGCCAGCCGCCACAGCCGGTCGAAGGCGGTGGCCAGGAACTCCACCAGCGCCGGATGCCGTAGCTCCAGGGCGAGCGTGCGGTCGGCGTTGGCCGGGATGAACGCCACCGTGCGGTCGAAGAGGATCAGCCGGTCGATGACCTCGTCCAGGGTGCGGGCCTGCACCGAACCGCCCATCAGCTCAAGGTAGTTCAGCAGCCCCTGCCCGTGCCGGGCCACGTGCGTGTACAGGTCCCGCATCCGTACGCCCCGGCCGCGCAGCGCGAGCGCCCGGTGCAGACCCTCTGTCAGCTCGTGCTCGGGGCGGATGCCGCCCGGCTGGACCGTGAGGACCTCCGTGGTGCACGCCTCGGTCGCCTCGTCCATCGCGGCCTGGATCCGGGACAGTCCGTCCAGGACCCGGATCGCCGACCCCTCCGCGGCGGACGTGGGGTCCTGCGGCCCGAGTCCGGCGTAGCGCTCGACGGCCGCGACCGCCTCGCCGAGCCGCCGCTGGCTCGCGCTGGCCTCGTCGTAGACCCCGCGCAGCAGCCGTGTCATGACCTCCTGGGGCGCGGTCGGCACCATGCGGTCCATGTCGTCGGGATCCGGGTGCAGCAGGGCGAGTTCGAGCAGGCAGGGGACGGCCTCGGCCTCCTCGCGCGGCACCCGGCCACGCCGAACGGCCCGGGAGTACACCCGGTCCCCGGCCTCGCACAGCCGGTCAGCACCGTGTGGATGGTCGTCCGTCGCGTGCACGGTCATGACCCATCCCACCCCCGGTTCCAGCGTCTACCGCCCTCTTGTCCTGTTCCCCAACGGGGCGTCGAAGCCCCCTCGTCGCCGCAACTATGCGCGGCCGGGACCGGCTCCGCAACACGGCTCCTCAGGCCATGGCACAGGAAAAGGGCTGGTATGCCCCGCTAAGGACGGGCCTCCGTCCGGCGGGTTGCAACAAGTTGACGGGGGTGTGCGAGCAGCGCGCCGCACCAGGAGGCTGGAACTCCCCTCCGCCGGCCCGGGGTTACTTCAGACCCACCGCCGCACACGCGCTGGCGTACGCCGCGGTGCAGATGTCCTTGACGGTGTAGATGCCGTCGTTGACGACGGTGCTCTTGATGTTGTCCTTCGTCAGCGCGACGACCTGGACGAGCTGGGCCGGAATGTCCTTGTTCGTGGGGCTGTCGACCGAGTCCGTGGCGAGCGCGTCGAACTGGATGTCCTTGCCCTGCACGCGCGTCACGGCCATCTCGGCGGCGGCCTCGGCCTCGCCCGGGTACGGCTTGTAGACGCTCATGTACTGCTCGCCGGAGAGGATCCGCTGCACCGCGGGCAGCTCCGCGTCCTGGCCGGTGATCGGCGGGAGGTCGTCCATGCCCGCGTCCTCCATGGCCTTGATGGCGGCGCCGGCCATGGCGTCGTTCGCGGAGTAGACGGCCTTGATGTTGCCCTTGCCGAGCGCCTGGATCGCCTTGGTCATGTCGGCCTGCGCGATCTCCGGCTTCCAGCCGTCCACGTCGTAGCTCTCGGCGATCGTCACCTTGCCGTTGAGCTCGGACATCGCACCGGCCTTGAACTGACCGGCGTTCGGGTCGGACGGCGAGCCGTTGATCATGACGATCTTGTCGGAGGTGTCGATGCCCGAACCGAGCGCCTCGACCAGGGAGCGGCCCTGCACCTCGCCGACGAGTTCGTTGTCGAAGGAGACGTACGCGTCGATCGGGCCCTCGGCGAGGCGGTCGTAGGCGATGACCGGGATGCCGGCGTCCTTGGCCTTCTTCACCATGCCCGCGATGGCGTGCGAGTCCACGGCGTCCAGCAGGATCACATCGACCTTCTCGTCGATCATCTGCTGCATCTGCGTGGCCTGCTTCTTGGCGTTGGCCTCGCCGTTGGCGTAGATGGTCTTGCCCTGCTTGTCGGTGAGTTCGGCGACCTTCTTCTTGATGATCGGGTAGTCGAACTCCTCGTAGCGCGTGTTCGTCTTCTCCGGCATCAGCACACCGACGGTGATGTCGTTGCCCTTCGTCGGGCTCGCCTCACTGCTGCTCGCGGCACCGAGTGCTCCGCAGGCGGCCAGCGAGAGGGACATCGTGGACGCGGCCACGGCTATGGCGATACGGCGGACACCGGTGTTCACTGCGCGCTTACCTTCCGGAACAAGGGTGCTTCACGCGACCCAGGTGAAGGAAGCCAACGCTGTCTTCACCAAACCGTCAAGATGTAATCAGCCAATGAGACATCAACGTTGCGTGTGACCACGGCGTGAGGAAACCGGCCGTTCCCTATCTCACAGTCCGGGGGACGGCGGCCGTACAACCCTTCGCCGTCGTCGTCGGTCGTGATCGCCAACGGCTTTGCCTGCCGTTGACGATCACGACTGAAGGTCTGCATGAACCCAGCCAGACGTACGACGACCGGCGCGCTGCTGCTCGCCACCGCGGGTGGACTCCTCACCGCGGTCGCGCCCCCCGCCTCGGCCACCGTCTCCTGCCCTTCCCCGGTCTTCAAGCGGCAGTTCTTCGCGAACACGAGCCTTTCGGGCACACCGCGGAAGACCGACTGCGACACCGCGATCGACCAGAGCTGGAGCGGCGCGCCCGTCTCCGGCCTGCCCAGGGACAACTTCTCCGTCCGCTGGACCGTCACCCGCGACTTCGGCTCCGGCGGCCCCTTCACTCTGAGCGCCACCGGGCTCGACGGGATACGGGTGTACGTCGACGGCGTCCGCAGGATCGACCTGTGGAAGAACGTCTCGACGACGGTCAGGAAGACCGCCGATGTGACGATCCCCTCCGGCCGGCACACCCTGCGCGTCGACTACGCCAACTGGACCGGCGCCGCCAAGGTCAAGGTCACCTACGCGCCGCGCACGGCCGCCGCCGTCGACAAGGTCAAGCCCCTTGTGCCGACGGGCACTTCGGTGTCGTACGACAAGGCGACCGGCAAGGCGAAGCTCACCTGGGCGAAGAACAAGGAGATGGACCTCGCGGGGTACCGGGTCTACCGGCGCGGCAAGGGCGGCACCTTCCCCGGCCGGCCGCTCGCGACGACCGCCTCCACGTCGTCCACCGACACCACCCTGTGGATGTCGGGCGCCGTGTACTACTACGAGGTCCGCGCCTACGACAGGGCGGGCAACGAGTCGGCCGGCACCGCGGATCTGGCCGTCACCACCGTGGACCGGCTGGCGCCGACCGTGCGCGACCTCAAGGTCCTCAGCGAGACCCCGCTGGACGGGGTGCAGCTGTGGTGGATGTCCGACGAGGGGTCGTTGAACTACCGGGTACTGAGGGCCGGTTCGCCCGACGGGCCGTTCGAGATGGTCGTCGGCAACACGAGCAACTCGGCACTGGACGCCACCGCCCCGTACGGGGAGACCTCCTACTACAAGATCGCGGCGACCGACGGGGCGGGCAACACCGGGTACTCGTCGGTGGTGTCGATCGCCCGGCCGCTCGCCGTCCCCTACTTCGGCAATCGGTACAACCGGCCGGAGGACGGCGGCGGCATCGACCTGTCCTGGAGTGTGTCGCCGCACGCACCGCAGCAGTTCCGGGTCCACCGCCAGGAGTACCGGTACGACAGCTCGATCGGCAGGGACGTCCTGGTCGACGACCGGGTGGTGCCCTGCGCGCCGACCCTCACCGACACCACGTACGGCACCCGGTACTACTACGCCTGCACCGACACCACGGTCGTACCGGGCAAGGAGTACGCGTACGGGGTGACCACGGTCGACGCGCTCGGGCGGGAGTCGGAGCAGGCCGGCGGTGGCCCGATCGTCTATGGCGACGGCACCGCTCCGCCCCTGGTCACCGGGTTCACGGCCGCCGCCACCGCGTACGGTACGGTCCTGGACTGGGACGACAGCCCGGCGGCCGACATCGCCGAGTACCACGTGTACCGGCTCAGCACGGTGGACGACGGCACCCAGTACACCTATGTGGGCCGGACCGAGGCGGGCACCACCCGGATCGTCGACTCGGCGAACCTCCAGGACGGCGAGAGCCACACGTACTTCGTGGACGCCGTGGACACCTCGGGCAACAGCACGAACAGCTCGGCCGAGGCCCAGGTGTCCACCACGGTCACCGAGCTCGACCTGCGGCCCTCGGTCGAGACCCCGGTGGACTGGCTGCTCGACGTGAGCGCCCGGGCCGCCGCCGACGGGACCGGCGTCGACCTCACCTGGGACGTGTCCAGCTCGTACTACAAGGACGACATCACCGGGTACCGCGTCCAGCGCTGGAACCCGGCCACCGCCGCCTACGAACCCCTGACCGCCGACCCGGTCACCGGCACCTCGTACACCGACGGCACGGCCGCCGCCGGCACCACCCACTTCTACTGGGTGACCGCGCTGCACGCCGACGGCACCGAGTCCGAGCCCGGCGACGCCTGGGTGGCCCTGGTCCCGTGACCGTGACACGAAAGGGGCCCGGAGGTCGAACCTCCGGGCCCCTTCTCGTGGTTGGACGCCCAGTCCATTTCTCGTGGTCGGGCGCCTGGTCCATGTCTCGTGGTCGGGCGCCTAGTCCTTGGCCTTCTTCGGCCGCCACACCACCAGCGCGCTGGTCTGCTGCACCTCCTGGTACGGGACCAGGTCGCGGCGGTACGACGCGTGCACCGCCGCCTCGCGTTGGCGGATCGCCGCGGCGGCGCCCTCGACGGCGTCCTGGAGTTCGGCCACCCGCGACTGGAGCGCGGCGACCTGGTTCTCCAGCTCGATGATGCGCTTGATGCCGGCGAGGTTGATGCCCTCGTCCTGCGACAACGCCTGCACCTGGCGGAGCAGTTCGATGTCGCGGGCCGAGTAGCGGCGGCCCCGCCCGGCCGTGCGGTCCGGGGAGACCAGGCCGAGGCGGTCGTACTGACGGAGGGTCTGCGGGTGCAGGCCGGAGAGCTGGGCCGCCACCGAGATGACGTAGACCGGGGTTTCCTCGGTCAGTTCATACGGATTGCGTCGACGACCGTCCATCTCGAATCATGCTCCCTTCGCGGCCTGGAACAGCTCCGCCCGCGGATCCTCACCCGCGGTCGCCTCGCGATACGCCTCCAGCGCGTCACGAGCCTTCCCCGACACCTCGGTCGGGACACTCACCTCGACGGTGACCAGCAGATCGCCCCGGGTGCCGTCCTTGCGGACCGCGCCCTTGCCCCGCGCCCGCATGGTGCGGCCGTTGGGCGTGCCGGGCGGCAGTTTCAGCGTCACGGCCGGGCCGCCCAGGGTCGGGACCCTGACCTCGCCGCCGAGCGCCGCCTCCGTGAAGGTCACCGGGACCGTCACCGTGAGGTTGTCGCCCTTGCGGCCGAAGACCGGGTGCGCGTCGACGTGCACGGTGACGTACAGGTCGCCGGACGGGCCGCCGCGCTCGCCCGGTGCGCCCTTGCCGCGCAGCCGGATCCGCTGGTTGTCCGACACCCCGGCCGGGATGCGGACCTGCATGGTCCGGGAGGACTTGGCCCGCCCCGAGCCCTTGCAGATCTCGCAGGGGTTCTCCGCGATCAGGCCGCGGCCCTTGCAGTCCGGGCAGGGGTCGGTGAGCGAGAAGCCGCCGCCCGAGCCGCGGGCCACCTGGCCGGTGCCCACACAGGTCGGGCAGACCCGCGGGTTGCCGTTGGCGTCCCCGGTGCCCGAACAGGCCTTGCAGGGGGCCTGCGAGGACATCCTGAGCGGGACCGTCGCACCCTCGATCGCCTCGGTGAAGCTGAGGGTGACCTCGGTGTCGATGTCCTGGCCGCGCCGCGGCTGCACCCGGGTGGTGCCGGAGCTGCCGCGGTTGAACAGGCCGCCGAACACGTCTCCGAGTCCGCCGCCGAAGCCGCCGGCTCCCTGCTGGCCCCCGCCCTGGGCGCCGCCTCCGAAGAGGTCCCCCAGGTCGAAGTTGAAGGAGCCGCCCGCGCCGCCCGGCCCGGGACGGAAGCCGCCGCTGCCGAAGAGGGCGCGCGCCTCGTCGTACTCCTTGCGCTTCTTGGGGTCGCCGAGGACGTCGTTCGCCTCGGAGATCTCCTTGAAGCGCTCCTCGGCCTTGACGTTGCCCTTGTTGGCGTCCGGGTGGAACTCGCGGGCGAGCTTCCGGTACGCCTTCTTGATCTCGGCCTCGGTGGCGTCCTTGGGGACGCCGAGGACCTTGTAGTAGTCCTTCTCGATGAAGTCCTTGGTGCTCATCCCCGACGCGCCCCCTTTCCGGTGTTCCGCTCAGTACTTACGACCTCAGCCCTCCTCAGGGCCGTTGTCCTTGTCGTCGCCGGCCTCGGACTCGTCCTTGGCCGTCTGCGCGCCCGGCTGCGGCTCGGCCACGGCCACCCGCGCGGGGCGGATGGTGCGCTCGCCGATGCGATACCCCGGCTGGAGAATCGCCACGCACGTCGTCTCGGTGACGTCGGGCGCGTAACTGTGCATCAGGGCCTCGTGGATCGTCGGGTCGAAGGGCTCGCCCTCCTTGCCGAACTGCTGGAGGCCCATCTTGGCGGCGACCGTCTCCAGCGACTCCCCGACGGACTTGAAACCGCCGACGAACTCGCCGTGTTCCCTCGCGCGGCCGATGTCGTCGAGCACGGGCAGGAGTTCGGTCAGGAGGTTCGCGATGGCGATCTCCTTGACCGTGATCCGGTCGCGCTCCACCCGGCGGCGGTAGTTCTGGAACTCGGCCTGGAGCCGCTGGAGGTCCGCGGTGCGCTCCTCGAGCGCCTTGCGCACCTGGTCCAGCTGGGCCGTCAGACCGGCGATCTGGGCACTTGCGTCCCCGGCCGGGGCCGCCCCCGCCTCCGAAGAGGAAGCGGCGGCCTTCGGCTCGGCGTCGTCGGGGGTGGCGCCGGAGGGGACGTCGGGCTTCTCGTCGAAGCCCGGGGTCTCCTCCGTCACGCGGCACCGTCCTTGCGCTCGTCGTCCACGATCTCGGCGTCCACGACGTCGTCGTCCGCCTTCGGCGCCTCGGCACCGGCGTCGCCGCCGGCGGCCTGGGCGGCCTGGGCGTCGGCGTACATCGCCTGGCCGACCTTCTGGGAGACCGCGGCGACCTTCTCGGTGGCGGTGCGGATCTCGGCTGTGTCCTCGCCCTTGAGCGCGGCCTTCAGCTCCTCGACGGCGGCCTCGACCTCGGTCTTGACCTCGGCGGGGACCTTGTCCTCGTTGTCCTTGAGGAACTTCTCCGTCTGGTAGGCGAGCTGCTCGCCCTGGTTGCGGGTCTCGGCGGCCTCGCGGCGACGGTGGTCCTCGTCCGCGTACTGCTCGGCCTCCTGGCGCATCCGGTCGACCTCGTCCTTCGGCAGCGAGGAGCCGCCGGTGACGGTCATCTTCTGCTCCTTGCCCGTGCCCAGGTCCTTGGCGGTCACGTGCATGATGCCGTTGGCGTCGATGTCGAAGGCGACCTGGATCTGCGGGACACCACGGGGGGCCGGCGGCAGACCGGTCAGCTCGAACATCCCGAGCTTCTTGTTGTACGCCGCGATCTCGCGCTCGCCCTGGTAGACCTGGATCTGCACGGACGGCTGGTTGTCCTCGGCCGTGGTGAAGATCTCGGACCGCTCGGTCGGGATCGTGGTGTTGCGGTCGATCAGCTTGGTCATGATGCCGCCCTTGGTCTCGATGCCGAGGGACAGCGGGGTCACGTCGAGGAGCAGGACGTCCTTGACCTCACCCTTGAGGACACCGGCCTGAAGGGCGGCGCCGATGGCGACGACCTCGTCCGGGTTGACGCCCTTGTTGGCGTCCTTGCCGCCGGTCAGCTCCTTGACGAGCTCGGCCACGGCGGGCATGCGGGTGGAGCCGCCGACGAGGACGACGTGGTCGATCTCGTTGATGGAGACGCCGGCGTCCTTCATGACGTTGAAGAACGGGGTCTTGCAGCGCTCCAGGAGGTCCGCGGTCAGCTGCTGGAACTGGGCCCGGGTGAGCTTCTCGTCCAGGTGCAGCGGGCCCTCGGCGGAGGCCGTGATGTAGGGCAGGTTGATCGAGGTCTCGGTGGAGGAGGACAGCTCGATCTTGGCCTTCTCGGCGGCCTCGCGGAGGCGCTGGAGGGCCATCTTGTCCTTGGCGAGGTCCACGCCGTGGGCGGACTTGAACTGCTGCGCCAGGTAGTCGACGACGCGCTGGTCCCAGTCGTCACCACCGAGGTGGTTGTCGCCGTTGGTGGCCTTCACCTCGACGAGGCCCTCGTCGATGTCCAGCAGCGACACGTCGAAGGTGCCGCCGCCGAGGTCGAAGACGAGGATGGTCTGCTCGTCCTTGTCGAGGCCGTACGCGAGCGCGGCCGCGGTGGGCTCGTTGACGATCCGCAGGACGTTCAGGCCCGCGATCTCGCCGGCCTCCTTCGTCGCCTGGCGCTCGGAGTCGTTGAAGTACGCCGGGACGGTGATGACCGCGTCGGTCACCTTCTCGCCCAGGTAGGACTCGGCGTCCCGCTTGAGCTTCTGAAGGATGAAGGCGGAGATCTGCTGCGGGTTGAAGGGCTTCCCGTCCAGCTCCATCTTCCAGTCGGTGCCCATGTGGCGCTTGACGGACCTGATGGTCCGGTCCACGTTGGTGACCGCCTGGCGCTTGGCCACCTCGCCGACGAGGACTTCGCCGTTCTTCGCGAAGGCGACGACGGACGGCGTGGTCCTGGCACCCTCGGCGTTGGTGATGACGGTGGGCTCGCCGCCCTCCAGAACGCTGACGACGGAGTTAGTCGTGCCCAGGTCGATGCCGACCGCACGTGCCATGGTGATTTCCTCCAGCTGACTTGAGTGGAACGGACTCAAGTGTGCACGACGTCTCCGACTCGGTCAACAGACCTGAGTCGCAGGGGCTCAACTCTTATCCGTTCCTTACACGCAACGGGCCCGTGACCTGCGGCGACGCGGGCCGCGGAACAGCACCGACCTTCGCCTGCGGCCGCATCTGAGGCTTGACCCGCAGCAGGACGAGTACGACGACGAGGGCGACCCCACCCACCCAGAGCGCCGCCGTCGCGGTGATCCACCCGAGGTGCGCCAGCACCCCGACGAGTACCCCGCCGAAGGCCCCCACGCCGAGGACGACGGACGCCCCTTGCGAGGTGAGCCCGAGCCGCCGCAGCCGGTGCGCGAGATGGTCGGGGGCGGCCCGCAGCAGCGGCCGCCCTGACAGCCGCCGAGCGAGCACGACCAGCAGCACGTCGGCGGCCACGACCGCGGTCAGCGCGAACAACACCCCGGCGCCGGAGCCGAGTTCCTGCCCCGCGCGGGTCGTCACGGCCCCGGCCGCGAGCACGAACCCGGTGAACAGCGCCCCACAGGCACCGAACCCCACGCGCGCGGGAGGCCAGTTGTGCATCAGGAACCCGGTCAGCGCGGCGGCCAGCACGCTCAGCAGCACGGCGAGCCCGTCCATCACCTCGGCCGCCGCACAGGCGCCCACCCCGAAGGCGGTGACGACCCCCACGGTCCCGGCCACCGCGTCGGCGTGGTCCAGCGCCTTGAACCCGAGGGCGACGAAGACGATCCAGCCGACGGCGAGCAGTCCGCCGGGCACCCCGGTCTCGGCGTACGGCACCACGCAGGCCGCCGCCACCGCCGTACCGCCGACGAGGAACCGCGCCTTGACCCGGCGTACGTCGGCGACGAGCCCGAGGAGGGCGACGGCGGCCCCGGCGACCAGCAGCCGGGCCACCTCGGGGCCCAGGGGCGTGACCCCGCGCCAGTCGCCCACGGCCGCCACCAGACAGGTGGCGATCACCACCGCGGGTCCGCCGGACAGCGCCAGCGGCCGGCGTCTGCGGCGGTCGACGATCCCGAGGCGCAGGGCGGCGGCGCGGAGGAGGGCGGTGAGGACGGCGGCGAGGAACAGGGCGGCGGTGGCGGCGAGAATCCCGTAGAGCACAAGCCCAAATTAGTGCCATATGTACCAATTCAGCACGAATAACACGATCGGGTTTTAAGGTAACCCTCAGCGATTCAGATCACCCCGCGCCCGGCTACAGTGCGGCGCAGGATGGGGGTAGTCTCAGACGGACTGCATAAGTTACCGCTTAGTAATAACCCCTCGCAGGCCCGAGGAGCCCCGAAATGCAACTCGCCGCGATCATCGTGTCGCTGGTACTGACCGTGGTCGGCGTGGCGCTGCTGGCACGCGCCATCGGCCAGTTCGTCCGGTACTTCAAGCTCGGCCAGCCGGTGCCCGCCGGGACCAGGACCGACAACCCCTACGCCCGCAGCGTGACGCTGGTGAAGGAGTTCCTCGGCCACACCCGGATGAACCGGTGGGGCATCGTCGGCTTCGCCCACTGGTTCGTGGCCGTCGGCTTCCTGACGCTGCCGCCGACCCTGGCGCAGGCCTTCGGCCAGCTCTTCAAGGCCGACTGGGTGCTGCCGGTCATCGGCGAGTTCCTGCCGTTCGAGATGTACATCGAGTTCATCGGTGTGATGACGGTCCTCGGCATCGCCGTACTGATCGTCATCCGGCTGCTGAGCCTGCCCTCCCGCCCCGGCCGCAAGTCCCGCTTCGCCGGCTCCAAGGCGGGCCAGGCGTACTTCGTCGAGTACGTCATCCTCACCATCGGCCTCGCCATCTACGTACTGCGCGGCCTTGAGGGCGCGCTGCACCACGTGGACGGCTACGAGGCCGGGTACTTCGCCTCGTACCCCCTGGTGCTGGCCTTCAAGGGCCTGAGCGTCGGCACGCTCCAGAACCTCGTCTACCTCGTCGCCACGATCAAGATCGGCACGTCCTTCGTGTGGATGATCGTGGTCTCGCTGAACACCAACATGGGCGTGGCCTGGCACCGCTTCCTGGCCTTCCCGAACATCTGGTTCAAGCGCGAGGCGACCGGCGGCACCGCCCTCGGCGGTCTCCAGCCGATGACCTCCGGCGGCGAGCCGATCGACTTCACCGACCCCGGTGACGACGACGTGTTCGGCGTCTCCCAGGTCGAGCAGTTCTCCTGGAAGGGCCTCCTCGACTTCTCCACCTGCACCGAGTGCGGTCGCTGCCAGTCGCAGTGCCCGGCCTGGAACACGGGCAAGCCGCTCTCCCCGAAGCTCCTGATCATGTCCCTGCGCGACCACGCGCACGCCAAGGCGCCGTACCTGCTCGCGGGTGGCGGCAAGACCATGGAGGGCGAGGAGAAGGCGTCTGAGGAGCAGTTGGCGGGCGTCCCCGCGGCGGCTCTCGCCGAGGCCGAGCGCCCGCTGATCGGGACCGCCGAGGAGAACGGCGTCATCGACCCGGACGTCCTGTGGTCCTGCACCACCTGCGGCGCCTGTGTCGAGCAGTGCCCGGTGGACATCGAGCACGTCGACCACATCGTCGACATGCGCCGCTACCAGGTCATGATCGAGTCGGCCTTCCCCTCCGAGGCGGGCACCATGCTCAAGAACCTGGAGAAGAAGGGCAACCCCTGGGGCCTGGCGAAGAAGCAGCGCCTGGAGTGGCTCAAGGAGGTCGAGTTCGAGGTCCCGGTCGTCGGCCAGGACATCGAGGACCTCACCGAGGTCGAGTACCTCTACTGGGTCGGCTGCGCCGGCGCCCTGGAGGACCGCGCGAAGAAGACCACCAAGGCGTTCGCCGAGCTGCTGCACATGGCGGGCGTGAAGTTCGCGATCATGGGCGGCGACGAGAAGTGCACGGGCGACTCGGCCCGTCGTCTCGGCAACGAGCCCCTCTTCCAGGAGCTCGGCATGGAGAACGTCATGGCGCTGAACATGGCGTTCGGCGAGGAGCTGGACGACGACGGCAAGGTGGTCCCGGAGTCGGCGAAGCCCCGCGCGGCCAAGAAGATCGTCGCGACCTGCCCGCACTGCCTCAACACCATCGGCAACGAGTACCCGCAGCTCGGCGGCGACTACGAGGTCATCCACCACACCCAGCTGCTCCAGCACCTCGTCGACGAGGGCAAGCTGGTCCCGGTGACCCCGGTCGAGGGCATCATCACCTACCACGACCCCTGCTACCTGGGCCGCCACAACAAGATCTACACGCCTCCGCGCGAGATCATGTCGGCCGTCCCGGGCCTGCGCCAGCAGGAGATGCACCGCCACAAGGAGCGCGGCTTCTGCTGCGGCGCCGGTGGCGCGCGGATGTGGATGGAGGAGCGGATCGGCAAGCGCATCAACAACGAGCGCGTGGACGAGGCCCTGTCGGTGAACCCGGACATCGTCTCGACCGCCTGCCCGTTCTGCCTGGTCATGCTCACCGACTCGGTCAACGGCAAGAAGAACGACGGCAAGGCCAAGGAGTCCATCCAGGTCGTGGACGTCGCCCAGCTCCTCCTGGAGTCCGTCAAGACCCCGGTCGACCCCGAGGACGCGACGGAGACGGAGAGCGAACCGGAACCAGAACCGGTGAAGTAACCGTCCCGGCTCCGTACGGCGCCCCCGGACCCCTCGACGGGTCTGGGGGCGGCGTCGTGTGCGGAGCCTGCCGCGGAAGGCCGGTGGCGTGCCGGTTGGGGGTGGACGGGGGGGGTGGCGGACGGGGGTCGGCTGACAGGGGGACCGGCGGACGGCTGGCAGCTGGGCGGCGAAGCTACGGCGCCCCCGGGCCCCTCAGCAGTGCCGGAACCTCCGCCGTCTCCCGGGCCTGCCGCAGCAGCCCGGTGGCGTGCCGACTGGGAGCGGACGGAGGACAGCGGGCGGCTCACGGCTAACGGCGCCCCTGGCCCGTCGTCGGCCGCCCCGGAAGCTCCGCCCTCTCCCGGGCCTGCCGCAGCAGCCCGGTGGCGTGCGGACTGGCCGTGGACAGCGGACGGGGGTCGGCTGACGGGGGCGGCTGGCGGCTGGCGGCTGGCGGCTGGCGGCTGGCGGCTGGCGGCTGGCGGCTGGCGGCTGGCGGCGAAGCTACGACACCCCCGGCCCCCCGGCAGCCCCGGAAGCCCCGCCGCCTCCCGGACCTGCCGCAGCAGCCCGATGGCGTGCCGACTGGCGGCGAACAGCGGAGGGGGACGACTGACGGGAGACCGGCGGACAGCTGACGGCTGACGCCCGGCAACCGGCGCCGAAGCTACGACACCCCCGGCCCCCTCGGCCGCCCCGGAAGCCCCGCCGCCTCCCGGACCTGCCGCAGCAGCCCGGCGCCGAGGGGGGTCAGCGTGTGCAGGACCATCGGGCCGATCTGCTGACTGGTCGTGAGGCCGGCGTCGCGCAGCACGGTGGCGTGCCGGCTGGCGGCGGACAGCGAGATCCCGGCGGCCTGCGCCAGCTCCCCCGTGGTGAGGCCGTCGGCGACACAGCGCAGGACGCGGGCGCGGGTGGAGCCGAGCAGGGCGCGCAGCGGCACCCCGGCCTCGGGAAGCTCCGCCTCCGGGACCGCCGGACGGGTCAGCGGGTAGGAGAGGGTCGGCGGCAGCCCGGCGTCGGCGAGGGCGACCGGCGTCCCCCACGAGAACCACGTCGGCACGATCCTGATCCCGCGCCCCCGCAGATACAGGTCACGGTCCGTGCGGTACTCCACCTCCAGCACCGGCCTGCGCCAGCGCACCCGCGGCCCGAGGCTCGACAGCAGCCCCTCGACCCCGCGGGCCAGCAGCGCGCGGCCCAGGAGTCCGCGGTGCGCGACGATCCCGCCGACCATGTGTTCCGTGTACGGCGCCACGGCCACCGCGTGATAGCGGCGGATCAGCTCGGTGAACTCCCGCCGCTCGGCGTCCTGCACCAGCCGCAGCGCCCAGGGCGGCACGGCACGGACCCGGTCGAGCAGCCGCAGTTCGGCCAGGACGTCCCGCCGGGGCAGCCGGAGGATGTCGTCGAGGCCCGCCGTGAGCCCGTCCTCGGCGGCGGCCGGGGTCAGGAAGTCGGGCAGGTAGGGGCCGAGAGGGTACAGCGCGAACAGCATCCTGCGCACCGGCCGGGCCAGTCCGGCGGCGTGCAGTTCGGCGCGGGTCGCGCGGTGCCAGGCGGCGTACTGCCACCGGCCGCCGCGGGACTGGAGCCGGTGGAGCGTGGAGAGCACCTCCCACATCGGATCCGGCTCCCCGGCGACCCGGACGCGAGCGAGATCGACCTCGGTGAAGTGAATACGGAGCACGCCATTCCCCCCGAAGAGCTTCACATTTGCGCTGAGCCGCAAGAGTGTGTCGCCGCTGAAGTGCTCCTGCCAAGGTTCCGCCAGGCCAAGAGTGCCGAGTGGCCGGAATCCAGTACTCCGGCGTCGCCCGAACCGGGAGGAACGCGCATGAACTCGAAGAGATCCAGACTCGCCGCCTGCACGATCGGCGCACTGTCGGCCACCGTCCTCGCCCTCAGCGCCACCCCGGCGTCCGCGAGCGGCAGCTACAGCGGGCTGGCCTATGTCTACGGCGCCGGGGTCTTCACCGACGACTGGGACAACGAAGGCATCATGGACACCAGCCACAACACCTCCTCCAACGCGACCTGCCTGTGGCAGAAGATCCTGTGGGCCGACGGCGAGCTCGGCATCTCCGACATCGACGGGGTCTTCGGAAGCAAGACCAAGGCCGCGACCGAGCGATGGCAGACCAAGTTCCAGGTGACGAGCGACGGTTCGGCCGGGAAGAACACCTGGACCGCGGCCGGCAACTGGCTGCGCAACTCCAGCAACGGCTTCGACGGCACCGTGGCCAGGTACATCGGCACCTCGGTCATCATCGACGTCACCCGTGACAGCGACGGCTACTACCACTTCGTCGACGGCACCGGCGCCGGCCGGATCGCCGGCTACAACTACCGGACGTGCAGCTAGCACCGACGCCTTACGGTGCGCGAGGACCGAGGGGGAGCCCTCGCGCACCGGAAGGACCTCGGACACCGGAGGAACCCTCGCGCACCGGAACACCCCGCCCGGGACTGTCGCCACGCCTCGAACACGTGCATGATTGATCGGTCGTTGTCAATGATGCTGACGAGGTGAACGGTGCGCGCGCATAGAGGTGTTGTGTGTACGGCGGCCCTCTGCGGCACCCTGCTGCTCGCCGGGCCGCTCACCGCCTGCGGCCCCACCCAGCACAGCGGCTCCGCCGACCCCACCCCGGTCCGCATCGCCGACGCCCCGGCCCGGCTGCCGGTCCCCGCGGGCAAGGGCAGCAGGACACCGGACGACTTCAACGGCGACGGCCACCGCGACCTCGTCCTCGGCGACCTGGTCAAGGAGCAGGCGCACGCCGACGACGCCGGTATCGGCATCGTCTACGGCAGCGCGCGCGGACTCGTCCCGGCCACCCGGCAGTTGATCACCCCGCGCGGACAGGGCGCGGCGACCAAGAACCAACTCCCCGCCGTGTTCGACGCGGAGGAGACCTGCGACCTCGACAAGGACGGCTTCACCGACCTGATCGTCTCCACCGACCCGCCCTACGACGGCCAGGGCCGCCCGCCCGTCCCGCTCCAGATCCTCTTCGGCTCCCCGGCCGGCCTGTCCGGCAAGGCCGTTCACCTGGACGTCCCGGACGCGGCCCGCGCCGGCAACGACTGGCCCGACCAGCCGGTGTGCGGCGACTTCGACGGCGACGGCGCGGTGGACCTGGTCCTGCACGCGACGGGCGGCGAACTGAGCTATCTGCGCGGCCCGTTCACCCGCAAGGGCGCCCCGCGCGCGGCCGGCGCCCCGATCGCCTCACCGGGCGAGGTGCCGACCGGCCAGGCCGCCGACGTGAACCGCGACGGATACGACGACCTCGTCGTCCGTACGACCCAGGGCACCGGCCCCGCCTCCGTCGTCCTCGGCGGCCCCGCGGGCCCGACCCGCACCGGGGTACGGCTGCCGGCCGGCATCGACGTGGCGCTGGGCGCCTTCGGCCACGGCAAGGACCTGGACGCGGCGGTCGGCGCGATGGGCGGCACGGCCCTGCGCTACGACCTGCCGGAGACCTCCGCCACCGGGAAGCTCGCCGCCGCCGGTTCGGTCCTGGACGCGGCCGACTTCGACGGTGACGGCCTGAGCGAACTGGTCTCCAGCGGCTCCCGCCTGCGGATCCTCCACGGCCGTAAGTCGGGCCTCGCCACGACCGCGACGGTGACCGTCCATCCCCCCGCCACCGGCACCACCCGGGTCCTGGCCGTCGGCGACTTCGACGGCGACGGCCGCGCGGACCTCGCGGTACGGACGTACCGGAGCGAGACGAAGGACACGGTGGCGGTGTTCCCCGGGGCGCGGAAGACCCTGGTGAGCGCGCAGCCGTCGGTGACCTTCTCGACCTCGGCGTTCCTGGCGGACTGAGGCTCCGGACCGGCCGGCCCGGGGTCCCCTAGGTGCACCCTGGCCCCTCCCTTAGGGGATGTCACAGCTCGGCCGCAAAGGCGTCCCCGAAACGCCCGGCCGCGCACGTGACTCTCCGGGACCAGGTACGTTCGAGGACGTGGCTGGATTCAGGATCGGACGCGGCCGGGACAACGGCGCTCCTCACACGCGACCGCAACAACCTCCGTACGGGCAGCAGGCGCCCCAGGGATCGTCGTACGGCTATCCCCCCGCGCCGCAGCCCCACCCGGGCCAGTGGACCCAGGGCGGCGGGAGAGGCTACGACGAGCCGGAGTACTTCGGCGACGGCGGCGCCCCGCACCCGCAGGGCGACCACCCGGACCCGTACGCGGCCAACAACCCTGGTCACACACAGGCGTTCTCGGTCGGCGACGACCCCTACAACCAGGGCGGCACCTACCGCGCCGGTGCGGCCCCGGCGGCGCCCGCGGGCCCGCGCCTGCACTGGAAGGAGCTGCTGAGGGGCATCGTCGTAGCCCCCAACCAGACCTTCCTGCGGATGCGGGACTACACGATGTGGGGCCCCGCCCTCGTCGTGACCTTCCTCTACGGCCTCCTCGCCGTCTTCGGCTTCGAGGGCGCCCGCGAGGACGCGATAAACGCCACCCTGTCGAACGCGATCCCGATCGTCCTCACGACCGCGGTCGCCATGGTCCTCTCAGCCTTCGTACTGGGTGTCGTCACCCACGCCCTGGCCCGCCAGCTCGGCGGCGACGGCGCGTGGCAGCCGACGGTCGGCCTCTCCATGCTGATCATGTCCCTGACCGACGCGCCCCGGCTGATCGTGGCCATGTTCCTCGGCGGCGACGCGTCCTTCGTCCAGCTCCTGGGCTGGGCGACCTGGGTGGCGGCCGGCGCCCTGCTGACCCTCATGGTCAAGGCCTCCCACGACCTGCCCTGGCCGAAGGCGCTGGGCGCGTCGGCGATCCAGCTGATCGCACTGCTGTCGATCGTGAAGCTGGGGACGTTCTAGCGCTTCGCGGCCCGGTCGGCCGTACGACGAGAAGGGGCTCCCGGCAGGCACCGGAAGCCCCTTCCATCACTCTGGGAAGTCACGGTCGAGAGCCGCTCGCACGCCGCTGATCTCACGCCTCCACCGCTCGCTCGCCAGCGTCCCGTGATCCCACACGACCACGGGCTCACCGCCGGCCACGCAGTAGCCGTAGACCTGATGCGCGATGTCGTCCGTGAAGAGGAAGTCGAAGTGGAAGGCCCCCTCGAAGGCCAGCCACGCGATCCCCTCCGCGCGCCCGGCCGCCGTGCGCAGACACTCCCGCAGCTGCCCGGGAAGCTCCGGGTCGTCCAGCCGGCTCTCCTCGAAGGTGAGGTCGTAGCCCTGTACGACCGCCCGCCGGTCCCAGCCCTCGGTGGAGAGGTCGAAGACCTGGACCCGGTCCGGACACCCCGCGAACTCCCCCTCACCCGCTCCCGACGCCCGCCGCCCGAGCGTGAACAGCAGCACGACCGCGGGACCGCTCCAGGTCAGGGCGGCCTTGAGAGAACCCGAACGCTCCATCACGCGGACGCCGTTCAGGCGTCGAGAACCTGGCCGGCCCGGCGGACGACCGGGGGTTCGACGGACCACGGGAAGTTGATCCAGTCGTCGGTGCGCTTCCAGACGTACTCGCACTTCACCAGGGACTGCGACTTCTCGTAGATGACCGCGGAGCGGACCTCGGCGACGGTGTCGAGGCAGAAGTCCCGGACCAGCTTGAGGGTCTTGCCGGTGTCGGCGACGTCGTCGGTGATGAGGACCTTCTTGTCGGAGAAGTCGATGACGTTGGGGACGGGCGCCAGCATGACCGGCATCTCCAGGGTGGTCCCCACGCCGGTGTAGAACTCGACGTTCACCAGGTGGATGTTCTTGCAGTCCAGGGCGTAGGCGAGGCCACCGGCCACGAAGACCCCGCCACGGGCGATGGAGAGCACGACGTCCGGCTCGTACCCGTCGTCGGCGACGGCCTGAGCGAGCTCGCGGACGGCGGTGCCGAAACGCTCGTAGGTGAGGTTCTCCCGGACGGGCGCGGCGCTCATACCTGGGTCCGGTGGAAGTTGAGGAAGGAACGGGAGGCGGTGGGGCCACGCTGGCCCTGGTACCGGGACCCGTACCGCTCGCTGCCGTAGGGGGACTCGGCCGGCGAGGAGAGCCGGAACATGCACAGCTGGCCGATCTTCATGCCGGGCCAGAGCTTGATGGGGAGCGTGGCGAGGTTCGACAGCTCCAGGGTGACGTGCCCGCTGAAGCCGGGGTCGATGAACCCGGCGGTGGAGTGCGTGACGAGCCCGAGCCGCCCGAGCGAGGACTTCCCCTCCAGCCGCGAGGCGAGATCGTCGGGGAGCGTGATGACCTCGTACGTCGAGGCGAGCACGAACTCGCCGGGGTGCAGGATGAACGGCTCGTCGCCCTCCGGCTCCACCAGGCGCGTCAGGTCGACCTGCTCGACGGAGGGGTCGATGTGGGGGTACCGGTGGTTCTCGAACACCCGGAAGTACCGGTCCAGTCGTACGTCGATGCTGGACGGCTGCACCATGGATTCGTCGTAGGGATCGATCCGCACGCGTCCGGCGTCGATCTCGGCCCGGATGTCCTTGTCTGAGAGAAGCACGCCCCGAGGATACGCAAGGCGCGCGGGCCGACCACCATCGGACGGACCCGCGCGCCAGGTACTACTCCCTCTAGTGCTTCTCCAAGGTCACCGGAACGACGCTGCGCAGCCGGGCACACCGGGGACACCGGACGAGCCGTCCGGGACCGAGGCGCTCGGCCTGCTGCATCGGGAACGAAGCGGTGCTGAACACGTGCCCATCGGCACAACGGACGACGGTGCGCTCCATCAAGTCCAAGAGTCCCTTCCCCAAGAGCCGCGTCGGGCTACTGCTCACCAGACGACAAATGCCACATTACGGGATGGACGGGACGACCCTCCAGGCGGCACTCCGGTCCCGCCCGGACCCTCTTCCCCGCCTCCACCGTACGCCCCAACTCCCGCCCCCCGCAGCCCCGTCCCACCCCTGAAACGCACTCAGACCCCACGGCTCCAGCACCGGGGGTCTGCCATGAGGTAGGGTGACAGTGCGTTCCGACACCGGCCCTACCGGCGTCTCGCGCGGGTGTAGTTTAGTGGTAGAACATCAGCTTCCCAAGCTGAGAGTGCGAGTTCGATTCTCGTCACCCGCTCTTCTTGAAGCCCCAGGTCATCGGCCTGGGGCTTCTTTGTTGGCGAGGATTTCTCCACAGGAACCGGCCCCTGGATACGGCTCCTCTGACCTGCGGTTTCGCCGCATCAACCACATCGGTCGCGCCTGCGAGCCCTCAGCCTGCCCGTCCCACTGGAGAGACGGATGGCGCGTGCGGACGCCGCGCAGCACTGTTGATTGCCCAACTCCTGGCTGGTGTACAGAGCTTCAACGAGTCCGCAACGGTGGACGCGAGCACTGCGGCCACCCCTCAGGCGATGTCGTGGATGTTGTGCTCGGTCAGGTCGGATGCGTGCCGGGCAATGGTGCGGTAGTCGGCGTCGTCGTGCAGAACGGCCAGTCCGTAATGGGCCGCGGTCGCGGCGATGACGAGGTCCACTGCTGAAGCGCTGCGATGCTCACCGGCCCGAGCCATCCGGTGTTGCACTGCGCTGATCCACCGCCCCGCGTTCTTCGGTACCGACACATCGGCGTACAGGTCGGTGAACATCTCCGTGATCTCGTCGTACTCGCGTCCGTTCCGGGCACTGTGGAGGAATTCGGCGCGCTGCACGTAGCAGGATGCGATGGCCCCGACGTCGATGGTGTCATACCAGGCCGATTGCAGTTTGGGGTCACGGAGCAGTCGGACCAGGCCCGACGTGTCGAGCAGATAGATCACCGGCCGCCCTTCTCCGCCCGATGCAGTCGCTCCGCGTCCTCAACAGCACCCCACTCACGCCCACGCTCGAAGTGACGGCTGATGCGCGCCGCACGCTCCTGCTGTTCGGCGTAGAAGCGCAGGGCGAGATTGACCGCCTCCTTCTTGGTCCTGACCTTGGACAGGACCATGGCGCGTTCCAGGGCATCGTCATCGATGTCGATCTGGGTCACGGACATACGGCGCCTCTCACACTATGTTGGTGATGTACATAGAAGAATATGTCACCAACATCCGCACGTCCACGGCCTCTGCCAGTGCACCACCCACGGCCTGGGTAGCCTCGGTTCACCAGCGCAGAGACCGTTGTCGTCGGCCAGGCAGTCAAACGACCCTTCTCGCTGATCACCACCCGTGCATACCGGGCTGGGCTCTCGCTCTCCGTGCTGGGCCAGTGCACGCCAGAAGACGCCTTGGGTGAGTGCCTACTGACGCCATCGACGTGGTACGAGATACTGCGGAACGTTGCGAGCTGACGATCATGCACTGAGCTGGGGGCGAACAGTGGCGGGCGGGAACGATCCTTACGCGCGGGAACTCGCGAGGCAGGCCAGAGAGCGGGAGAAGGCCCGCAAGGCCGCAGAGGCCGCGGCCAAGCGGAAGGCTCGCGAAGAAAAGCTGGCGTACGAAGCGGCCCGCGCCCAAGAGGCTGCCGACCGTACG
Organism: Streptomyces sp. SID13726; assembly: GCF_010548375.1. Taxonomy (GTDB): domain Bacteria; phylum Actinomycetota; class Actinomycetes; order Streptomycetales; family Streptomycetaceae; genus Streptomyces. Next base: position 234,439 of record NZ_JAAGLY010000005.1, on the reverse strand, counting down.
AGCGTGGCCGAGCACGATGCCGAGCAGCTTTCCCGCCTGCTGCGTACGTCCGTCGTGGACGGGCGTGCGCTGACGTTCGAGCGACTGAAGCAGAAGTTCACTCCCGCTCCGTTCACACCGCCCACGGGCCGTGCCAAAGCCGCGCCTTTGCCCAGGTGGGAGGAGTACGAGCCGGCGCCGCCACGGGGATTGCTGGGTGCTCTCGGATTCGGACGCAAAGGGTACGACGCGGAGGTCGAAGCCGCTCGCAAGCAGTTCGACAGGGCGCTACGGGAACACGCGCGCGACGAGAAGAAGCGCGTGGAGAAGCTGCAGAAGGCCCGCGCACAGCACGAGAAGGGAAATCAGGAAGAAGCTGCCAGGGTCGAAGCGTGGAATGCCACTCTTGAGGGGCGCCACAACGCATACCAGGACAGGGATGTCGAGGCTGTCGAATGGTTCGTCGACCAGGTCCTGGCAGCCTCCGTGTATCCGCACGGTTTCCCGAAGAGCCACCAGGTCTCGTTTCAGGCGGACACCGGTGACTTGCTGGTCGAGATCGACCTGCCCCTGGAAGACGTGGTGCCTGTGGCCCGCGCGTACCGGTACGTAAAGACCCGTGACGAGATCACGGCCGTTCCGAAGCCGGACAAAGAGCGCAAGGAACTCTACGCGTCAGTCCTGGCCCAGACGGCCTTGCGTACCGTCCACGAACTCTTCGCCGCCGACACCGAAGGCGCAGTCCGGTCCGTCGCCTTGAACGGGCATGTGGCCACGATCGACCGCGCCACGGGGCGCAACGTCCATCCGTGCCTGATCACGCTCCAGGCCGACCGGGCCGAGTTCGGCGAGCTGGTCCTGACACAGGTGGACCCGCGAGCCTGCCTGAAGCGGCTGCGTTCACTGATCTCGCCCAACCCGTACGAGCTGGAGCCGGTAAGGCCGTTGGTCACGTTCGACCTGTCCAAGTTCCGCCTCATGGACAGCCTGGATGTCGTGGCCGGCCTGGACAGCCGCCCTGTACTGATGGACCTGACCCCCACAGAGTTCGAGCACCTCATCCGGCAACTGTTCGAGGCCATCGGCTTGGACAGCGTGAACACACAGCCGTCGAAGGACGAAGGTGTGGACGCGGTCGCGATGAACACAGACCCGGTCATGAAAGGGCTGTGCATCATCCAGGCCAAACGCACCAAGAACGTGGTGCCGTTCGAGACCGTCTCCGCCCTCGCCGGCGTCGTGGAACACAAGCGTGCGGCCAAGGGCATCCTGGTGACGACTTCGTGGTTCGGCCGGGCGAGCGAGGCGTTCGCCAACGAGCACGGAAGGCTCGAACTCCTCGACGGCGCCAACCTGGTCCACCTGTTCAAGGAGCACATGGACCTCGACGTCATCCCGGGCCCGACGCCACCGAAGCGGCGCCCTCGGTAAGCGCCACGGGCGTCGGCCTCGCTGCCTCTGCCATTGAATTGCCGGGAACCGCACATCGCGGTGAGTCCGGCCATCACGGCCGCTTTCGGTCGCTCACGGTGCCAGACTGACCGTGGGGAGAGGGGCGTGCCATGGGGTTCGGGTTCCGGGTCGGGGTTCCTGGGATGAGTGTGCGGGTCTCGACGCGCGGGGTCCGAACCTCGATAGGTCCGCGTGCGGCAAGACTCAGCGTGGGCACCGGCGAAGCCCGGCTGTCGTCGGGGCTCGGCCCCTTCTACGCGTCGAGTTCCCTGAGCGGAAACCGACGGCGAACGACTACGCGGCGGGCCTCGGGTCCCCGCACTGTCGTCCCATCCACTGCTCAGTTGGACCGGGTCCGGCGTCAGGCGGAGCGAGCACAGCAGGAGGCTGAGCGCGATGCGGCCATCACCCGGCTACGGGAGCTGCGGCAGCAGATGACGAGCGTGCACCTGCAGTCGTTTCCCACAGCGCACCCGCCGGAGATCCCAGCGGTACCCGCGTTGGGCCTGCCCTGGTCGCTCGCCGAGGCGCAGACGTTTCATCTGCGCGGGGTGGGCCGGCTAGGCCGCTTCTGATGGCTCTTGGACGGTGTCGCGGAGCCAGATGACGATCGCCGTGACGGCCAGGGTTCCGTTGAAGATGTAATCGCGCTTGTCGTAGCAGGTGGCCACTGCACGGAACTGCTTCCACTTGTTCACGCACCGCTCAACGGCGTTGCGGCGGCGGTACTGGGTCTCGTCGAAGGTCGGGGGCCTGCCACCGCAGCGTCCGCGGTTCTTGCGGTGGGCCCGCTGGTCGTCGGGCTGCGCGATCGTGGCTTTGATGCCGCGCCTGCGCAGGTAGGCCCGGTTGTCGCGGCTGGAGTAGGCCTTGTCGCCGCGGACCCGGTCCGGCCGGCTGCGCGGGCGGCCTGGTCCATGGCGCCGGATACGTAAGCCGTCCAGCACCGGCGCGAACATCGGGCTGTCACCACGCTGGCCGGGCGAGGTCAGCCAGTGCAGTGGGCGAGCCCGGTCGTCGGAGAGCAGATGGACCTTGCTGGTCAGCCCGCCCCGTGAACGCCCCAATGCCTCACGTCCATCTGCCTCCTCGCGCATTCCGCCCCCTTTTGCGGGTGGTCGGCCGGAGCCTTGCGGGGCGCCCCGGCCGCATGCTGATGCGCCCGGCACGAGGTCGAGTCGATGTTGACCGCCCCCTCCCGACGGGAGGTTTCGCGGGCGTGGGCTTCGTCCGGGTCATGGGCATCCGCTTCGATCTGCAGCTCTTCCAGGACGGTCTGCCAGGTGCCGTCGGCCGACCAGCGGCGATGACGCTCGTAGACGGTCTGCCAGGGCCCGTACCGTTCCGGCAGATCAGCCCAGGGGACCCCGGTCCGGGCCCGGAACAGCACCCCGTTGACGACCTTCCGGTGATCGGCCCACTGCCCGCCCGGCCTGCCGTTCCCGGGCAACAGAGGCTGGATCTTCCGCCATTGTGCGTCCGTAAGTTCGTGTCACCGCACCATACAAGCGTCCTGCCCGCACGGCTAAGAGATCCACCCAGCCCACCAAGAACCATCAGAAACGCCCTAAGGGCTGGCAGTGACAGCGCCATGAGCTGGAGCTCTTCGCGGGCAAGGAGAACTGCCGTCGGTACGCGGTAGTGGGTACGGGCGGACTGGGCGGCACCCAGGTGATCCTCCGTGATCCCCCTGCGGGAGCTGAGGCGGCAGATGACCGGCGTTGATCTGCTCAGTGCCACCCATCCCACGCGTCCGTGAACTCAACCTCGGACCGTGACCGATGCGGTGGCATTGGCGCTGGTGAACAGAGTGCGGGGAGCAGCCCATGGGTCACCGCGCGCGGGCCTGACCACGGCCTGGATGTCCCAAGTCGTGCCGCCTGTAGGTTTGTTGTGCCACAGGGCGAACGCCGTACCGTCCCCGGCCGCCGTCGGCGATCAAATGGCGCCCACCCACCGGGGGCCAACAGCGGGGCTGGGCGAATCATGACGCTTGGAAACCTGGTCGACCCTGCTGGAGGGGCACATGGAGAACGCCGACCTGATATGGGACCTCAGCAGGCCGGAACGGCACGAGGCAGCGGCGGACGCCCTGGTCGCGCTCGGCGCCGGCGGGGTGGAGCGGTTGGTGCGGGAGGTGATGGACGCGGAGTCTCCGGTGGACTGGCGGCCGATCACCGCCGTACTCGGGCGGATCGGGGAGGCGGGGTTCGACGGTCTGCTCCAGGGGCTCGTCTCCGCGTCCACCGAGGAGTCCCGCAAGCGGGTCGGCTTCGCGTTCTCCCAGCTCGGCGTGGCCGTTCTCGACCGTTACACCGCGGCCCTCGCCCACCCCGTGCCGCTCGTGCGCCGTCAGGCCGTCCGTGGGATCGAGTACTGCGACGAGGCCGGCCAGTCGGCCGCCGTCCTGCTGCCGCTGCTCGGCGATCCGGACCAAGAGGTCGCCCGGCAGGCCCAGGACACGCTGACCCGCACCGGCGAGCACGTGATTCCACTGCTCCGGCGAGTCCGGGAGCGGGGACCGGGCCGGCAGCGGGCGCGGGCGTTGACCGTGCTCGCCGAACTCGGTGGCGAAGCGGCGCTGTCGCACGCCGACGCCGCCGCGATCGAGCGGCTCATCCGCATCAAGCTCCCGGACGATCGCCCCGAACCGCTGTGGGCCTGCTGGAACTACTGGATGGCCGTCCCCGGCGGGGACCAGGCCGGGATCATGCGCACCCTCGGTCTGACCGACCCACGGCCCGTGACCTTCGCGCTCGGCAACGACATCGTCGACGCGGACGGCCACGGCTGCGACACGGACGAACACACCGGCTACGAACGGGTCTTCGTCACCCCGGAACTCGATGGCTGGACCCTCGTTCTCGGCGCCTGGTGCGACCCGCACGGTCAGGAGCGCCGTGAGGACGTGCTGCGGCTGTGCACCGAACTCAGTGCCCGTTACGGCCGGGCCCAGGCGTACTACTACGGCGGCCAGGGCGACGGCTCCGCCTGGCTCGTCGCCGAGCACGGCACGGTGATCCGGCGATACGGCGAAACCGGCGAGGCGGAGGACGAGTTGCTGACGCTCGGCGAACCGCTGCCGTACGAACGGGCCCGCCGCACGGAACTGGGCCTGCACCCCGACTGGGACGCTGCGCAGGAGAGCGAGGACGACGAGGACGAGTGGCGCTGGTCCGCTCACGACCTCGCCCGGGACATCGCCTGCTCACTGGGCGCCACGAGTCCTCTCGACGTCACCGCCGACACACCGTCACGCGGCACCGGCGTCATCGCCCTGACTCCGTACGGCGTCGCCCGCGGCGTACCGGCGGGCGCCTACCGCATCTGAGTCACGCTTGCCTGACGCGCTCCCGCAACGGCATCCTTCCGGCCTGCGCCCGGTTGCCGTGCTCGGGCGCTCGCCGACCACCTCGATGGAGTCCCGACGTCTCGGAGCCGACGGCGGGCCCATAGCCCGCCCTCAAGACCGGTAAGCCATGGGCGACAGTGGTACGAACCCGTACTCATGGGCGGCACACTGGAATGAATAAGCCCAGTTCAGAAGCCCCTCCAACTCCCCAAGCGCCGTCGCTTCCCAAGCTGAGAGCGCAAGTTCGACTCTCATCACCCGCTCCGATTTGAACCCCCGGGGGCCATGCCCCCCGGGGTTGTTCGCCGCCCTGCCCGACAGCCCCGTCAGAGCCAACTCCGCTCACCGAGCCGGGGTGGTCGGGCCCTCCGGGTCGGCTCGGAGCATGGCCCTGTAGAGGGCGTCGTGCTTCGGTGAGGGTGGCAGGGGGCCTCGGGACGGTGCCTCGCAGGACTGGATCAGTAGGGCTACGACGCGTCGCCAGGCGTCGGGGGCGGCGGTGCCGGTGGCGTTGACGACGCCGGCGTTGGCCATGTGGATCAGGACCAGGTCGGAGGGGTCGAAGTCCTCGCGCAGTCGGCCGGTGGACTTGGCTCGGCTGATCAGTTCCACCATGGCCTCGTAGGCCTCGTTGCGGCGCTGCTCCAGAGCTTTGGCGGTGGGGAAGGTCGTGGTCAGGACGTCGGCGAAGCCGTAGTCGGCGGCCTGCATCGCGCAGGCGGCCTCGATGTAGCCGGTGAAGCCGTCCCAGGGGTCGGGGTTTTCCAGGGCGGTGGTGACGGCCTCGAAGTAGGCGTCCATCCGGTCGGCGAAGACGTCGGCGACCAGGTCCGCCTTGGCGGGGAAGCGACGGAGCAGGGTGGCGATCCCGACACCCGCCTCGCGGGCCACGGACGCCATGGAGGCGTCCAGGCCGTCCCGCGCGTAGACCGTGCGCGCGGCGGCGATGATCCGTTCCCGGTTGCGCTCGGCGTCACTGCGCAGTGGCCGGCCGGCGGGGGCGTCGGGGCGTGGGGCGCGAGGACTCATGGCCGCCATCCTAGCAACTGGAGCGGCCTATCCAGTTGTGGTACGGTGACCCCGGAAAGGAAACGGATAGCCCTATCCATTTATTAAGTGGATAGGGCTATCCGGATCACGTACTACGAAAGGATCGCTGTGACCAGCATCGCCATCGTCGGAGCCGGCCCCCAGCTGGGCCTGGCCATCGCCCGCACCTTCGGCTCCCAGGGCTTCGACGTCGCCCTGATCTCCCGCAACCGCGACAAGCTCGACGGACTCGTCGGCCTACTCACCGCCGAGGGCATCACCGCCGGGGCGTTCCCCGCGGACGTGCTCGACCGCGACGCCCTCACCCAGGCCCTCAAGGACGCCGCCACCAGCTTCGGCCGCGTCGACGTCCTGGAGTACTCCCCGGTCGGAACGTTCGGCTCCACCGTTCTGACGGCTCCGTCCGGGACCGGTCCGTCCCACGTGGAGGCCGAGATGAACTTCCAGCTCTACGGGGCCATCGCCGCCACCCGGGCCGTACTGCCCGCCATGCGCGAGGCCGGAGCGGGCACCCTGCTCTTCACCACCGGCGCCGGCTCGATCTGGCCGGACCCGCGGGTGGCCAACGTCAACGCCGCCGCGGCAGCACTGCGCAACTGGGTGAAGAACCTGCACGGGGAGCTCGCCGGCACCGGCGTCCAGGCCGCCCACGTCGGCATCGACTCTTCGATCGGCGTCTCCGTCATCCCCGGAGTGGAGGCGGCCACGCCCGAGGAGATCTCGCCTCTGTACTGGGAACTGCACACCACCCACCGCGACGAGGCCGAGCGCATCTTCCGCCTCGACGGCCAGACGTTCCCCCGCTCCTGACACCGCGCCAGGGCCCCGGTCCGCCACCCCTTCGAACCTGATCCCCCCCTCCCACTGCCGGCCCCGACCATCCCCCTCACACACAAGGAGCAGACACCCATGACCCCGACCACCGACGCGTCAGAGACCCTCCCGGCATCGTCCGATCCGCGCGCGGCAGGTGCCGTAGCCGCGTTCAGGGGCGCCCTGATCCGCATGCGCGACGGGCAGGAACTGACCGTCGACGACCTCGATACGACCGTCGACCTGCTGCGGATGGTGCAGGCACCCGCCGGTGAGTCCCTGGCGGCAGCGGCCATGCCGCAATTCAGGGAGGTCTTTCACGCGGGCCACGACAGCGCTGCCCTCCCCGGCCGAGCAGAGACGTCCACAGGAACGGAGTCGACAGATGTCCTTCGCTGACGCGGTGCGCGCGTGCCTCGTGCTCAACTACGCGACGTCCTCCGGACGGGCCCGGCGCTCGGAGTACTGGTGGTTCTCCGTGCTGTACGTGGCCGCCACGCTTCTGCTGGTCGGCATCAGCGCCGCGGTCGAGGAGCCGTTGCTGACCGTGCTGCTGCTGCCGCTCGTCGTGCCCATGCTGGCCGTCTCGGTTCGCCGGCTGCACGACACCGGCAAGTCCGGCCGGAGGATGCTCATCGCCCTGATCCCGGTCGCCGACCCGGTCGTCCGTCTCGTGGGCATGGCGGTGGACAGCGCCACGAGCGCGAACCAGTACGGTCCGTCGCCGAAGGTGTCCGGGAAGACGGCCGGGTAGGCGAGAGCTGCGGTCACCCCACCGCGTTCAGCAGGTCGGCCAGTACGTCGGGCCGTTCCAGGGCGATGAAGTGGCCGGCCTTCGGTACCTGCGTGAAGTCGGCGGTCGGCAGCAGTTTCCTGTTGGCCTCCCGGTCCGAGGGCCGGGACCAGTCCTTCTCGCCGTAGACGAGGTGTACGGGGGCCTCGACCTCGGGGTAGCGGGAGCGGGCCGCGATGAGGCTGGGCAGGGCCTGGTACACGCCTCGTGCGACGGCCGGGTAGCCGGGGCGCCCGCCGACCTGGAGGAGTTCGTCCACGTAGTCGTCCCGCAGCGCGCCCTTGTCGCCGAGGCCGCCCTGGAGGATCTTGGTGAGCGCGGGCCTGGGCTCCACTCCCGCGATCACCGGGCCCACGCCGGGGGCCAGGACACCGCTGATCACCACGCGGGCGAGGAGGCCGGAGCGGGCGATTCCGCCGCGGAAGTCGTACGCGTTCACCGCCACGACGCGTCGGACGCGCTCCGGGAGGTCGGCCGCGGTGGTCAGGGCGAGCACCGCCCCCATGGACTCCCCGGCCAACGTCACGTCGTGCAGGTCGAGTTCGGTCAGGAGCCGCTCGACCCCCGCGCGCATGGCCGGCTCGTCGTACGACGCCCCGGGCACGATCTCGGAGTAGCCCATCCCCGGCAGGTCGAGGGCGTACACGGTGTACCGGTCCGCGATCAGCGGGATGAGGCGGCGGAAGTGCTCGGCCTGGGTGCGCACGGTGTGCAGCAGGACCAGGGGGGCGCCGGTCCCCGCCTTGAGGTAGCGCAGTGTTCCCTCTCTGCCGCTGGGAGCGGGGATCGTGTGGCTGGTCGTCCCCGGGATGCGCATCGTGGGGCGTGGCTCGGGCTCTTGGCTGGGCATCTCGCCGACTCCTTGTGTGTGAGGGCACCGGAACGGCCGTGACTCTCCCGAAGAACGAGAAACCGATCGGTTTCCATCAAGGTAAACCGATCGGTTTCAGAGCGCAAGCCCAACGGGCGCCACTTGCACCCCGGAAACCGATCTGTTTTCCTGAGAGGGAAACAGATCGGTTTCCTGCCGATCGTCGGCCCATGACCAGCGACCAAGGGGACAAGTGAGTACCACCTTCGACCGCGGGGCGCCCGCCCCCGGAAAAGCAGACCCGGGCCGCCGCGGCTCACACGCCGTGCGCTGGTGGGTGCTCGTCGTGCTGGGCGTGGCGCAGCTCATGGTCACGCTCGACGCGACCGTCGTGAACATCGCGCTGCCCGAGGCGCAGCACGACCTCGGCTTCAGTGACGGCAGCCGGCAGTGGGTCATCACGGGGTACGCCCTGGCGTTCGGCAGCCTGCTGCTGCTCGGGGGCCGCCTCGGGGACCTGTTCGGGCGGCGTACGACCTTCGTGACCGGCCTGGTCGGTTTCGCCGCCGCGTCCGTCGTCGGCGGCGCGGCCAGCAGCTTCGAGATCCTCGTCGCGGCGCGCGTGGCCCAGGGCCTCTTCGCCGCGCTGCTCGCGCCCGCGGCGCTCTCCCTGCTCAGCGTGACCTTCACCGACCCGGCCGAGCGGCCGAAGGCGTTCGGCATCTTCAGTGCGCTGTCCGGTGCGGGCGCCGCGGTCGGACTCCTGCTCGGCGGCATGCTCACCGAATGGGCGTCGTGGCGCTGGGTGATGTACGTGAACGTCGTCTTCGCGGGCGTCGCGCTGATCGGTGCGCTGCTGTTGCTGGCGAAGCCCGCCGTCACCGAGCGGCCCAAGATCGACGTTCCTGGCACCGTCGTGGTGAGCGCCGCACTGTTCGGCATCGTCTACGGGTTCGCGCACGTCGAGTCCACCAGCTGGACCGACCCGGTCACCCTCGGCTCCATGATCGGCGGCGTGGTGCTGCTCGCGGTGTTCGCCTGGCTGGAGTCCCGGGTCGCGCACCCCCTGCTGCCGCTGCGGCTCGTACTGGACCGGGCCCGGGGTGGTTCGTTCCTGGCCGTGTTCGTCCTGGGCATGGGGATGTTCTCGATCTTCCTGTTCCTGACCTACTACCTGGAGGCCAGCATCGGCTACTCGCCGATCGAGGCCGGTCTGTCCTTCCTGCCGATGGTCGGGGGCATCGTGGCCGCGTCGACCACGGTGCCCGCACTGCTGCTGCCCAGGGTCGGCCCGAAGGTCGTGGTCAGCGCCGGCTTCCTGGTCTCCGCGTCCGGCATGGCCCTGCTGACCCGGCTCACGCTGAACAGCGCCTACGTTGCCGACATCATGCCGGGCATGATCCTGCTGGGCCTCGGTATCGGCACGGTGATGACCACCGCGTTCCAGGGCGCGACCGCGGGCATCCACCACGAGGACGCGGGTGTCGCCTCGGCGCTGATCAACACCAGCCAGCAGGTGGGCGGTTCGATCAGTACGGCACTGCTGACCACCGTCGCCTCGTCGGCCGCGACCGACTACCTGACCTCGCACAAGCCGGGCGCACTGACCATGGCCCAGGCCGGGGTCGAGGGCTACACGGCCACCCTCGCGTGGGGCGCCGGGATCTTCGTGATCGGTGCCGTGCTCACGGCGTTCCTGATGCCGAATGCGGCTCTGGCGCCGTCGGAGGGCGAGCCGGTGATCGCCCACTGAGCCCGCGTCCACCGCGGCGGGAGATGCCGGGCCCACGGAGCGCGGCCCAGAAGGGCGAGGCGCCGCCCGGCCTCTACCGCCTCCTCGCGACACCCCACCCGGAAACCGGTCGGTTTCCAATCGGCCGGAATCGAGTTAACCTCGCGATATGACCACCGAAGCAATCCCGAGCTCCCGAGAGCGACTGCTGGACGCGGCGGCCACACTCACCTACCGAGACGGCGTCCACATCGGCGTCGACGCGCTGTGCAAGGCGGCGGGGGTGTCCAAGCGGTCCATGTACAAGCTGTTCGAGAGCAAGGACGACCTGCTGGCGGCGAGCCTCGAGGAACGCGCCTCCGCCTATGTGACGGCACTCCTTCCCGCAGCGGACGACGACCGTCCGCCGCGCGAGCGGATCCTGCACGTCTTCGAACAGGCGGAGGCACAGGCGGGCGCACCCGACTTCCAGGGCTGCCGGTACCTCGTCGTGCAGATCGAGCTCAAGGACCCGAGCCATCCCGCGAGCCGGGTGGCCCACCGGGTCAAGGAGAACCTGACGGCCTTCTTCCGCACCGAGGCCGAACAGGGCGGGGCGAGCGACCCGGACCTGCTGGCCCGTCAGCTGATCCTGGTCTTCGACGGCGCCAGCGCCCGCGCGGGGATCAAGGCCGACCGGCAGGGCGGGCTCGTCGGACCCACCGTGGGCGCGTTGCTCGATGTGGCGGGTGTGCGCTGAGGGGTGGGACCCCGCTCCGGTCACCTGGCGATCGAACGCCGACGGCCAGGAGGGAGACGTCCAGGAGGAAGACGTCCGGGAGGAACCAGATCACCGGCCCAAGTAGCAGCTCGCCGCACGGGGTTGCACGTAGAAACCGATCGGTTTCTCGCTGTGCGGGAGAGCTGATGCCCCGAATCCCGAGGATCCCGAGGAGTACGGATGACTGCCGCTCCCCCGCCCCCGGCGTCACCCGGGCGCTCCAGGACGCCGGATACCGCGCGCTCAATCCCTCCGTCGGCTTCCCCCAGGAGATGGACCGGTCGCGGTGGCCGCCGGGCTCGGTGTGATGGGCCTGCACCGCAACGTCATCCACCCGAAGTTCGGCAGCTTCGTGCTGCTGGTCACCGTGCTGGTGGACGCGGAGGTGAGCGAGTACGGGCAGGCGCTGGACTACAACCCGTGCATCGACTGCAAGTTGTGCGTCGCCGCGTGCCCGGTCGGCGCCATCGCCAAGGACGGCGCCTCAGCGACTCCGAGAGCGCCTCGATGTGGCAGAGCCTGAGCTCGGCCCCTACCTGGACGACCGCAAGTCGTTCATGGACACCGTGCTGCGCCCGCTCCAGGACAAGAAGGAGACCCTCTACGTCCTGGCGGTGAGCCGTACGGCCCGCTGGATCAAGGCGAATCCGACGGCCGCCCGTGACTTCCTCGGCGGGCCCTCACGAAAGGTCGATCGAGGCTAGGGCTTGAGCACCGCCAGTACCTCGTCGAGCGAAACGGCGGCCGGGTCGCTCATGTCGGAGCCGTCGAAGGTCTGCCAGACATAGGACGCCGTCCCGCTCTCCCGCAACGGATGCAGGTCGGCCAAGGCCGGATCGTCACGGAAGCTGTTGAAAGCCTCTTCGGACTCCCATTCGACAAGGAACAGGACCTGTCGTGGAGGGAGTTCACCGGCGACGTTGTCCCGGAAACGGCCGAACGCCACCATTCGACCGCCGTACTGCGGAGCCGCTTCGGGCAGGCGGCTGAAATACGCGAGGTATTTCTCCAGGTCGACCACGTCGAACATGTTCAGGGCGTAGAACTTCTTCTTCTGCTGCTGCTTCGGCTGCTTCTTCTGCTGATGCTGCTGCTGCGAATTCGCACTCATTGCCAATGCCCTCGGATCTACTCGGCCAGCTGCGGATACAGCGCGGCCAGGTCGCCGGCCAGGCCCGCCTTGACCTGCCGCGAGATGTCGTCGGCGAGGACCTCGTGGGCGCCGGCCTCTACGCCGTCGAGGGCGAGTACGGCCACGTCACGGGGGTCGGACTTGGGGGCGTCGACTCCTGCCGCCAGGTCGGTGTCGACGTAGCCGACGTGCAGTCCGGTGACGGCGATGCCGCGCGGCCGCAGTTCCAGGCGCAGGGAGTTGGTCTGCGACCACAGGGCGGCCTTGGAGGCGCTGTAGGAGCCGCCGAGCGCGATCCAGGAGAGCACGGAGTGCACGTTGAGGAGGTGGCCGCCGCCGTTGCGCTCGATGACCGGCACGAAGGCACGGGCGACGAGGAGGGGGCCGTAGAAGTTGGTCTCGAAGTCCCGGCGTATGTCGTCGACCGGGGAGTCGAGGAAGGGGCCGCCGAGCGAGGCGCCGGCGTTGTTGATCAGCACGGTGACGTCCCCGGCCCGCGCGGCGGCCGCGGCGACCGAGACCGGGTCGGTGACCTCCAGTGCCACCGGAACCGCGTCGGGGTGCGTCACGGTGCGCGGGTCGCGGGCGGTGGCATAGACCTTGCCCGCGCCGCGCTCGTACGCCTCCTCCACCAGGGCCTTGCCGATGCCGCGGCTGCCGCCGGTGACAAAGACGTTGGCGCCCTTCAGGTCGGTCATGACTACCTCCAGAGAACGGTAAACCGATCGGTTTCAAGAAGAGTAAACCGATCGGTTTTCCGGTGCAAGCCCAAGCTCCGGCGCACCCACGTCATCTCCACACCCACCGAAGGGGGGTGAGCTTGTACCCCCCACAATCCCGACCTGCCGCGCCTGGCACAGGACCGCTTTCCTGGAATCGCGCCCGGTCACGACACCACCGATCACCGACCGTCGCCCTTTCCCCCACTGATCGAATACGAGGTCCACTCCATGCAACGTCGCAAAGCGCTCGGACTGATCGCCGCCACCGGCGCCGCCGTGGGCGCCACAGGACAGAGCAGGGCCACCGCCGACGACGGCTACACCTTCGCGCTGGACAAGAACGTCAGGCGGACCTCGGTGCGCTTCAGGAACCGCTACGGCATCCAGGTCGCCGCGGACCTCTACGTGCCGAAGAACGCCCGGGGCAAGCTGCCCGCCCTGGTGGTCAGCGGGCCGTTCGGCGCGGTCAAGGAACAGTCCTCCGGGCTCTACGCCAACGAGTTCGCCCGCCGCGGCTACGCCGCCCTCGCTTTCGACCCCTCCTTCACCGGGGAGAGCGGCGGCACGGTGCGCGACGTGGCCTCGCCCGACATCTGCACCGAGGACTTCAGCGCCGCCGTCGACTTCCTCGGCCTGCACAGGCTCGTCGACCGCGAGCGGATCGGCGTCCAGGGCATCTGCGGCCTGAGCGGTATGGCGCTCACCGCGGCGGCCGCGGACAGCCGTATCAAGGCGGTCGCCACCTCCGCGATGTACGACATGTCGCGCGCCATGTCCCGCGGCTACCAGGACTCCTACACGCGGGAGCAGCGCCAGAAGGTCGTGGACCACCTCAGCCGGCAGCGCTGGACCGACGCCGAGAAGGGCGCCTTCGCTCGGGGATCACACGAGATCCCCTTCGACGCGAACGGCGACGTCGCCCCCTCGGACCGCGTCCTGCCCAGGACCCTCCCGGCGGACGCCGACCCGATCACGAGGATCTTCTTCGACTACTACCGCACCGAGCGCGGCTACCACCCGCGCTCTATCAACTCCACCACCGCCTGGACCGCGACCACCCCGATGTCGTTCTTCGCCTTCCGGCAGATGACGAACATCGACCTCCTGGCCCCCCGCAAGGCCCTCCTGGTGGCCGGTGCCGACGCGCACTCCCTCTACTACTCCGAGGACGTCCAGAAGATGGCCCCGGACGCCGTGAACCTCGTGGTCGTCCCGGGCGCGGACCACGTCGACCTGTACGACCGGGGGAACCTCATCCCCTTCGACAGGCTCGACGAGTTCTTCACCGAGAACCTCACCTGACGGCGAGTGAGGTGCGGCGGTCAGAGGGTGATACGGCCGCGGATACGGACGGTGGCGGCGCCGCTGACCCAGACCGTGCCGTCCGGATCGGCGTCGATCCCGATGGTCGCGGCCCGTCCGAGCCGGGCGCCCTGGGAGACCCGGTAGGTGGAGGGTGCCGCGCCGGTGGCGGTGAGCCACTGGCCGACGCCGGCGTTCATGCTGCCGCACGCGGGGTCCTCGGGCACGCCGGCGCCGGGGGCGAAGGTGCGCATCTCGAAGCGGTGCTCGGATCCCTCGGGGTGGGCCCCGATCGCGCCGACCATCGCGGTCGGGATGAGGGACAGGTCGGGTTCGAGGGCGAGGACCTCCTCGGCGGTGGCCAGCTGGACCACGGCCCAGCCGGGCCCGTTGTCCACCCACTGGTGGGCCAGGACCCGCTCACGCGTGATCCCGAACGCGGCCACGATCTGCTCCAGGTACACGTCGTCGAGGGCGCCGTCACGGACCCGCGGCGGGGCGGCGAAGGACAGGGTGTCCTCCTCGCTCCGGCGCACGGTGACCAGGCCGGCCGCGCACTCCTGCACGATCCGGTCGGCGTGCCGCGCCTCGCCACCGCCGTCCAGCCAGGCGCGCGCGGAGCCGAGGGTCGGGTGCCCGGCGAACGGCAGCTCACCCTGGGGCGTGAAGATCCGCAGCCGGTAGTCCGCCCCCTCGGCCGTTGGGGGCAGGACGAACGTGGTCTCGGACAGGTTCGTCCAACGCGCCAGACCCTGCATGTCCTCGTCGGCCAGGTCCGTTCCGTCGAGGACGACCGCGACCGGGTTGCCGCGGAAAGGGAGCGTGGAGAACACGTCGACCTGCATGAACGAGCGTGCACGAGGCATGGTCATCGGCCTTTCGGTGGCGGTGGCGGGGGCGGGGGCAGCAGCGGTGACGGTGGCAGCGGGTCCATCACAACGGGGGCCGCGCGGCGAGGACAGAGCCAGTCACAACAAAGTGGACCGCGAGCAGGTGGTCGTCGTCCGAGTTCAGCGCGCCAACCAGGTCACCAGCGCCGTCACCAGGAACACGGCGACCGCCGCGAGCCCGACCACCAGGGGCGTCGGCCCCGAGGACCTGGTCGGGGCCGGTTCCGCTCCGTCTCGGGACAGTAGCGCGTCCGCGAAGGCCTGTGCGGTGGGCGGTCGGCTCCCGGGGTCCACGGACAGCGCGGCGCGCAGGAGGGTGTCGATGGTGTGCGGGACCTCCAGCTCGCTGGGCAGCGTCGGTGAGGACGGTGGTGGGGTCCGGGCCGTCGCGAGGGTCGTGCGGCCGCCCGAGCCGAAGGGCTTGTGGCCGGTCAGCAGTTCGTAGGTGACGACCCCGAGGGCGTAGACGTCGGCCCGGCCGTCGAACCCGCCGGTCTGGAGGGCCTGTTCGGGCGCCATGTACGCGGGGGTGCCCGTGGTCACGGTCAGGCCCGACGCGTCGGCCAGCTGCTTCGCGCTGCCGAGGTCCGCGACGAGTACGGCGGTGGGGGTGCGGCCGGTGTCGAGGAGGAGGTTCGACGGCTTGATGTCACGGTGGACCACGCCCGCGTCATGGAGCACCTGGACGGCGTACGCCGCCTCGGCCGCCAGCCGGAGGGCCTCCTCGGGGTGGCAGTGGCCCACCTTCTCGGCCAGCGTGCCGCCTCGGACGTAGTCCATGACGAAGTAGGGGCGGTCGTCCTGGACGCCGACGTCGTGGACGCGTACGACACGTGGGTCGGAGATTCTGCGGAGCAGCCTCGCCTCCGTGAGGAACCGTTGTCGTACATCGGCGTTCGCCGCCCAGTTGTCGGCCAGCACCTTGACCGCGACGTCCGTGTCGAGTTCCGGATCGAACGCTCTCCAGACGGTCGCGAACGAACCGGCTCCCAGTCTGTCCTCGAGGACGTAACGCCCCAGCTTCCGCATGGGGCGAGATTCTGCCCGAGGCGACGGGGCCGGGAACCACGGGGCGGTCGGTGGGAGTCCCAGTCCACGGTCGTACGGGAAGCGGGGGGACGGCAGGATGATCGACGACGGTGAGCTGGCGCGGCTCGTGGTGTCGGCCCAGGCGGGTGACCGGGTGGCGCTCGACCGCCTTCTCGTCAGGCTTCGCCCCACGGTGATGCGCCGCTGCTCCAGGTTCCTTCCGCACCACGCCGACGCCGAAGAGGCCGCGCAGGACGCGCTGCTGTCCATCAGCACGCATCTGCACGAGTACAGCGGGCGGGGCTCGTTCCTCGGGTGGGTGACGGTGATCGCCTCGAACGCCGCCCGGTCCACCTACCGCTCGATGCGCCGGCGCGCCGAGGACAGCCACGCGTTCCTTCCCGAGGGCGCCGACCCGCGGACGACGAGCGTCATCGCGGGGACCCGCCTGGACCTGATGGACTCGCTGGCCGCGCTGGAGGAACGGCACCCGGGCCTGGTGGAATCGTTCGTGCTGCGCGATCTGGGAGACCTGACCTACGTTCAGGTCGCCGAGATCACCGCCGCTCCCCTGGGCACGGTCAAGGACCGTATCCATCAGGCTCGACGCTTCATGCGGGACCGTCTCGGCGGTGCCTGCTGAGGCGTCCCGGCTCTCGATCGGTGCTTTCGTGCGCACTCGGACCATCGCCGTCATCCTGACGGCGGCCATCGGACTCGGCCTGCTGACGGGCCGGTTCGTGCTGCCGGCTCGCTCCGCTCCGGCCGGCTCGTCGCCGACGCCGGTCGCCGCCGCGTCCTCGCCGGGCGCCCGCTCCTCGGCGCCGAAGCCCTCCAGCGGCCCCGTGACGAACCGGCACTTGGTGACGGGCGCCGATTTCAGGAAGGCCGGCGTCACACAGCGCATCCAGGTGCGGGACCGTGTCGGAGACGGCAACTACGCCAACGCGGTCTGCTCCGGCGAGAAGACCCTCGGCGAGACCCTGGGGTCGTACGACGCGCACTTCCGCGAGCTGGAGACGCCTGCGGACCCGGGCGACGACGGCTCCGGTACGGCGGCGAACACCGGCCCCGGGATCGCCCGCGAAGTCGCCGACGACGCCGGAAGCCGGGCACTGGCCCGGAACTACGCGCAGCGCCTGCTGCTGGAGGAGGTGCCGTGCCAGAGCGCGGTGCCCACCCACTGGGTCTACGGGCCGACGCACACGGTCGACGTCGCCGCGGACATCACCGCGAGCTGGATGGGCACCTACGACGGCGACCTGAACAGCACGGGGACCGCGCCCCGGGGCAAGGAGCCGTGCGGCGGCATCGCCGTACTCCGGAACGGCTCCCACTACGGCGTCCTGGAGGTCGACACCTGCCTGGGCACGGCCGCGATGACACGGATCGTCCGTACGGCCGTGACGCGGCTCTGAGTCCGTCCCGGACCCGCCCGCCAAAGTGAGCTGGATCACATCAATCTCCGCCGGTCTCCATCCAACATCTCGCGGACCCGCGGCATCTCCCTGGTGTACGCCGACGCGCACCGCGTCGCCACAGACAGGAGATGAGATGTTCCACCACCGAGCAGCCGGCAAGAAGGTCTCGCGTCGCGGTCGTACGGCGGGAGCGGCTGCCTGTGCCGGCGCCGCCGCCCTGATCGCGATCGTCGTCGGTACGCAGACCGCCGCCGCCACCGTCACCGCCGCCGGGCCCGGCCTCGGCTCCGGCAGCCTGATCCAGAGCGAGGACTTCTTCCAGCAGGGCCTCGCCCCGGTCGGCGCGACCGTGGGCCTGAGCGGGAAGCACGCTCTCTCGGCGTGCTCCGGCGAGGCCACGATGCGCACCCTGACCAAGGGGAAGGCCGCCGCCTACGCCGAGGTGACCTGGTCCTTCGACACCAAGGACACCTCGCTGACCGAGTCCCTCGCCGAGGGTTCCAGCGGCACGTCTGCGGCCTCGTACGAGAAGCAGCTCAACCAGCTGGTGCGCGGCTGCCAGGACGAGCCGGCGGGTCACTGGTACTACGGCAAGGCGCACGCGATCGACGTCAAGGCCGGCCAGGGCAGTTGGTACCCGTCCTACAACGGCGACGGCGAGGTCGCCGGCGGTGTCGCGGTGATCCACAGCGGTCACCGGGTCGGCATCGTCGAACTCACCGGTCAGCCCAGCGACGACGCCGGCTACATGGCGGGCATCGCCGCCGCCGCCGTCAACCGGCTGGCCGGCTGATCCGCCCGCGCCGTTTCCCGCGCCGTTTCCCGCGCCGGGTGGCGGGAAGGGGCGCGGGCATGAGTGTGATCGACTCGGACGACCACCGGGGCGACCGCCGGGACGAGGCTCCCGTCGCCGCCGAGGCGCTGCGCGTCGTCGGCCGTGAACGGCGCCCCGTGCTCGGCTCCGCGCTGGTGGCCTGTACGGCGGCGCTGCTGGTCGGAGGGGGGATCGTGGCGGCCGGGTTCGCCGTGTCGTGGGGACTCTTCCTCGCGGCCCGGAGAGACGCCGAGTACTCCATCGAGAGCGAGGACTCCTACGTCGCGTACGCCGACCAGTGGGACAGCCTCGTCAAGGTCGCGTACGTCGTGTACCCGCTGCTGCTCCTCGTCGCCGTGGCCCTGACGGCCTGGCTGTTCACCACCCAGGCCGTCGTCGCGGGGCACGCGCGGGAGCGCGCGAGGGCGGCCACGGACACCGGGACGGACCCCGGTGCGCTCACCCTCCGCGCGCTGTGGCGTCGCTCCCGTCCGCATCTGGGGGCCGCTCTCCGCGTCCAGTCGCTGACCCTGGTGTGTGTTTCCGTCCCGGCGCTGGCGGGCCTGCTCGTCCTGGTCCTCATCGAACTGGAGATGGTGCCCGGGGTGGTGTGGCCGACGTACCACGATCCGGCGACCGTGCAGTTCGTCCTGGTGGGCCGGATCCTGCCCGTCGTGATCTGGGCGCTCGGGTTCGTCCTCCTGGCCCGCTTCGCACCGGCCACCGCCGTACGCGTGGCGGACAACTCCTCGGCGACGGCGGCGATGCGCCGCTCCTGGCGACTGACCCGTACGGCACGCCTGCGCACCACCGGGAACTTCCTGCTGGGCGCGGCCGCGGTCGCCGTCGCCTACCTGGTGCTGAAGTGGCTCGGGACGTATGTGGCGCACTGGGCGGGACTGCTCATGCTGGCCACCACCGACGACAACGTGTGGGTCACCGGCGTCCTCGTCCTCATCACCCCGGTCGCGGTGGCCCTCGTGCTGCTGCCGTTGGCGCTGGCGCCGATGGGTGTGCTGCTGGCCTGTCTGCATGAGCGGCTCGATGGCGGGGTGGGGTGAGGCGGGCCCGGGGGGGCGAGGGGGGCCCGGGGGGGGCGTCCGGCTCCTTGGATCGGATGAGCCTGGGTGAAGGTGCGGCGACGGGCACTCCGGCTCACCGTTGACGGTCTGGCTCCGTTACCGAGCCACCCCCTTCCGTGGCCGGTGCCTCGCCAGGCTTGTCCGTCACTCCCACGTCGAGCAGTGCTTCCGTCGCCGAGCCCAGGTAGTCGAGGGATTTGGCGTCGAAGACCCATGTCGTGCGGTCCCCGCGGGACTTGAAGGTCAGGCCCACGCCGGTGCGGCCGGCGTAGTCCTCGGCGCGGGGGACGAGCGAGACGCCCGGGATCTTCGCCGCGGCTCGGTAGAGGGCGGCGTTCAGGGCGGGGAGGAGGGCGGCGTCGGGGAGCATGTCGCCGATGGTCTCCAGGGTCTGGGCCGGGTCGGACGAGTTCTCGGCGCGGATCTCGCGGAGCAGCTTGTCCGGGTCGGTGGGGAGTTCTTCCAGGTCCCGGAGTGCGGGGATGTTCGGGTCGGGGTTCAGGCGGAGGTCGTGGGTGCCCTTGGAGTACGAGGCGAAGGGGTCCCGGGCGTGGGACGGGGGGCCGTTCAGGACCGTGATGCGGCGCAGGCCCGTGTGCTCGCCGTCCACCGCGGTCCAGCTGGCCTCGCGCAGGGTTCGGATGTCGTCGTCGGAGAACTTCATGAAGCCCTGGGTGCGGACGTAGACGTACTGGTCGTCGCGGACGGGGACGGTCTTCCTCGTGGCGGCGACCGCGGCGGCGCGGTTCAGGAAGGCCACCGCCTGCGGGTCGGGCTCGGGGCGTTCGGTGCGGGTGGCCACGAGCGCGCCGGCGATGATCGCGGCGGTCGCCACGGGGACGGTGATCAGGGTGAACCGGCGGCGCGGCCGGCGGACCGGTGCCGGGGTGGTGAGTTCGCGTAGGAGGTGGTCCTGGAGCCGGTCGTGACGGTCGTCCGTCAGGACCGGTTCACCAGGGCTCGGAAGCAGTCGGGACAGCGTCTCGCGCTCTTCGGGGTTCATCGGTTCTTCTCCTGTGTCGACCGGGCCGTTTCGGGGCGGACACTCGGTACCTGTCCGGTGCACGGTCCGAGTCCCGGTCCCTCCGCTCCGCCCGAGGTCCGTCGAGCCGTCAACTCCGCCTCCGCCAGGCGCCGCAGACGCTGTCTGGCACGGGCGAGCCGGGACCGTACGGTGCTGGCCGGTACGCCCAGCGCCTCGCCCGCGGCCTCGTAGCTCAGGCCCGACCACACGCACAGGGCGAACACCTCGCGTTCGGGCGCGCGGAGCCGGCCGAGGGCGGCGCGGGCGGCGGCCAGTCGTTCGGCGTTCTCCATCCGGCCGACGAGCGCGTCCGCGAAGTCGGGCACGGTGTCGTGGTCCGCCGGGCGCTGCGGGAGCCGGGCGAGGGCGGCGCCGTGGCGGCGGGCGGCCCTGCGGGTGTTGCGCAGGACGTTGGTGGCGATGCCGAAGAGCCAGGCCCGCAGGCTCTCGCCCCCGGGCGGCGGAAGGTCCTCCTCGGGGCGCAGCTTCTCCCGCAGCCGCCAGGCCTCCAGGAACGTCAGGGACACCACGTCCTCTGCGGTGCCCACGTCCCCGGTCAGCCGGGCGGCATGACCGTACACAGCGCGGGCATGCGCACCGAACAACTCGGCGAAGGCTTCCGGGTCACCGGCCCGTATCCGCTCACGCAGGGAAAGTCTCACGATCAGCCCTGTCCGCCCGACGAACCTCGTCTCTGTGACGGCACTCACACCTGCATGCCATGGGAGGTCTCACCGCCGGACGGTCCTGCGTGGCCGGGCGGGGCGGGTCGGCTTCGTCGACGCCGAGGCATTGCCGGGAACGTCACCGAGGTCGCCGAGGTCGGCGGGCGGCGCGTGGTCCACCACCGGGAGGTTGCCGGGCACTTGCCGGGCGGGAGACGGCCGGGGTCGACCGACGCCCGGCCGCGCGGCACCGCTAGAAGCGGCCAGGACGCTTGATGCCCGCCTGCCTGGCCTTCTCGATCCGCTCCGAGCCGGCGTCCTTGCGGTACTCCTCCGCCTCGTTCCAGTCCTTGGGCTGAAGGAAGAGCATTTCACCGCTCCCCGGCACGATGAACGCGCCACCGAAGGGCTCGTCACCCGCGAACCAGACGCCTTCCACGATGCCGACGGGCCACCGACCTCGCAAGGCGTCCTTCGCACGCAGCGTGAAGGGGGTGCCGGCCTGGCCTCCGAAGCGCAGGAAGAGCGTGTGGGTCGACTCCATGCTGTACTTCTCGACCGGGCTGCGGAATTCCAGCGGGTAGGTCCGGAACACCTTCGAGCACTTCCGGACCAGGTTCAGGCGGTCGGCGAGAAGCAGCAGCGTGAACGCGGCGCCGATGATTCCGATGATCCCCAGCGGCAACAGGTAGTCGAGCTGAAAAACGTACAGCTGGATCCAGAGCAGCAGGAACACCGGGAAGACCTTGAGGAACTTCTTCAGCACGACGCCGTAGTAGTACCGCACCGCCCCCCGGAAATCCGACCCGTCGGTCGCGTACGGCGCCGGCGGAGTGTCCGACTCCAGGCCGTGCTTCCATTCTTCTGGCACCGTCATCCGAACGGGCTCCTTTCGTCTCCCCCTGAGTCGTTGGCCGGTTCAGCGGGGTCCGGCGCCGCCGGGTCGTCGAACGTCACCGTACGGGCGACGCCGAGCAGTACGCCACGGTAGTCGTCGGCGAGCTCCACCGCCGGGGTGACCAGCTGCACGGTGATGATCGACGCGGTGCGGGCGACCGGGATGGCCACCGTGCCCTGCCAGACGGTTCCCTGCGCGGGGTCGTCCTGGCCCTCGGGGGGAGCGGTCGGCGCGATGGTGGTGCGCTCCGTCTCCAGGACGTAGCCGGTGCCCACGGGCAGTTCCACGGGCACGATGCCGTTGTCGACCCCGGTCCCCAGCATCTGGAGGAGGACCGCGTCGGGATTGGCCCCCGAGGTGGGAACGGTGGAGACCGTGAGGACGGACAGCGAGGTCCCGCCGTGTTCATCCGGGTGCATACCGAGGGCGCAGCCCATGACCTCCTGGCTCCGCAGCATCGTCAGGACGATGGCGTACAGCCGAAACACCTGGTCGGCGCGGTCCCGAACGTCATCGGGAAGCGCGCTGAGCTGCCGGGCCACCTCCTGGATGCCCTCGGCCGACGGATGGAGGTCCAGCTGTAGGTATCCGTAGGGCAGTCCGTACCAGAATTCCGGCTTCGGCCGGGCCTCCACGGTGTCAAGGAACGCATTCACAGGCGAACACCCCTCATCAATTCGCCGATGCCTTCCAGGACTTCCACCGTTCCACCCTTGAGGCCGGTCGCGGCGGCCGCGCCCTTCGTGATCTCGGACGCATCGTGTCCGGGGCCGTTCTTCGGGAGCACGCCCATGCTTTCCAGGGACGACGCCATGTTCGCCGCCACGTTGACGCCATTGATGCTGTACTGGAGCGCTCCGGTGGCGGGAGAGGTCGCGACATCGAGGGCCTTGTAGCTGAAGGCAGGCACGATTTCCTTGCCGAACGCGCCCAGCTTCGAGCCGAGCGACATGGCCTCGCCCCCTTCCCGGGCTACCGCCGCCACGAGGCCTGCCTCACTGCCGGCCTTGGCGAGGGCTCCGACGCCGGGCACCATGCCGAGGGTGTCACCGACCAGCGAGGCGATGGCGAACGCGCTCTCCTTCGCGCCGTACTTGCCCATCACGGAGTCCCTGAAGTCCTCACTCGCCAGGTTCTTGGCCATGGACACCGCACTCGCCGCGACCGCGATGCCGGCGAAGACCGGCGCCAGCGGAGTCGGCAGCAGGGCCAGCAGGCCAGCGATCGCTCCGATGGTTCCGGCGTGCTCCACGAGGAACTCGCCGACCGCCTTGAGGCCCTCGCCGATGGCGCTGAGGGCCTTGCTGAACCAGCCCGGCTCCTTGGGGGCCAGGTTGTCGTCGGCCTCGTCGAGGCTGCGGGCGACGGTCTCGGCAGCGTCGGTGTGGGTGCCCTCAAGCTCCTTCGCCTTCGTGATGACGGCGTTGTAGGCGTTGTTGGCGTTGTTGAGGTGGGTGGTGGCCTCGTTGAGCTCGCGCTCGGCGGTACGCAGGCGCTCCGTCGCGGCGTCCGCCTCCGCCTGGCTGGGGTACTCCTTGCCGCCGAGCTTGAGGTCGGGGTTGCCCTTGGCCTGGTCGTAGCGGGTCTGGGCCTTGGTGGCGTCGGCCTTGTTCTCACGCGCGGCGTCGTCGTACTTCTTCGCCAGGTCGCGGTGGGAGGTCAGGTCGCCCTCCCACTTGCTCAGCGCCCCGGCGGCCTTGTCGAGCGACTGCGCGGCGTTCTTCATCGCGGTCTTGAGGTCGCCGTCCAGGGTGTCCCGGAACGCGCTCGCCGCGTCACCGTGCCAGCTGGAGCTCGCCCCGAGCAGATACTCGATCTGGCGGTGGCAGTTGTTGAGCGTGTCGGCGGCGGACTTCACCTTGCCGTAGAGCCCGGTGACCTGCTCGGGGATTCCGGGTACCGGATTCCAACCGAGGCTGGGATAAGGGTTGTTGGCCACGGATTACTTTCCCCCGGTATTCGCGGCGTTCGTCTCTTCCATCTTCTTGAGGGCCTTCGAGAGGTTGTCCTCGAACTGCTGGTAGCTCAGCGCGGTCTTCTCCACGCCCTCGTCCACCGCTTTGATCATGTCCTTCAACTGGCCGGTGCCGTACTTCCACTTGTTCTGGAAGGTCTCGCACGCCTCGTCCAGCCGCGGGGTGCCGATCTGTTCGGCGCTGACCGAGGAAAGCGCCGAGCGTGCCTCCTCCAGGTCCGTGACGGACTGCTTCAGAACGCGTCCGAACGATCCCAATTGACCCAGATCGACCTTGAATTCATCCGCCATACGGCGACCCCCTGATGGTGCGATTACGAGCGAGCGGTACAGGCCGTGCGAAGAGCAACACTAAAGTACGGGCAAAGACGCCATTGCGCCCACCTGCGGGTTCGCGTGCACATCTGCTTCTCGATGTTCTTCCAACTCGTCCACGGAGTCCGTACCGAACCGTGACGGACGGGCCTTCCGGCCTCCGCATCCAGTCCCCGCCGGCGCATCCGTTCCCCTCCCCCGCCCGGAACCCGGTACGCACGGACAGGTACCGGACCGCGGAGGCCCTCGGTGAGAGAAGCAGTGCACATCGGTGGAGGTCCGTCCGCCGGGCCCGATCTGGAGGAGCTGGTGGGGCGGGTGGCGCTCGGGGACGAGGAGGCGTTCGCGGGGGTGTACGACGTGGTGGCGGGGTCGGTGCTGGGGGTCGTGCGGGCCGTGCTGCGGGACCGGGCGCAGTCGGAGGAGGTGACGCAGGAGGTGCTGGTGGAGGTGTGGCGGACGGCTCCCCGTTACCGGCGGGACCGGGGGACGGCCGTCAACTGGATCCTCACCCTGGCGCATCGCCGGGCCGTGGACCGGGTGCGCTCGGTGGACGCGGCGGCCGCCCGGGACCACCGGGCCGCGCTGCTGGCACGCCTTCCCGAGTACGACGAGGTCGCCGAGCGCGTCGAGGCCCGGCTGGAACGGGAGCAGGTACGGCGTTGTCTGCGCACGCTGACCGAGCTCCAGCGGCAGTCCGTCACCCTGGCCTACTACCGGGGGCTGACCTACCGCGAGGTGGCCGAGGCGCTGGCGCTTCCGCTGGGGACCGTGAAGACCCGGCTGCGCGACGGGCTCATCCGGCTGCGTGACTGCCTGGGGGTGAGCGTGTGACGGCCGTGGACCCACACCGGCTGACCGGCGCGTACGCCCTGCACGCCCTGTCCGACGCGGAGAACGGCGCGTTCGAGCGGCACCTGACGGGCTGCGAGGAGTGCGCACGGGAGACCGCCGAGTTCACCGCGACGGCCGCGCGACTGGGGCTCGCCGTGTCCACCGCGCCCTCACCGGGGCTGCGGGAACGGGTGCTGGACCGGATCTCTGGGATACGTCAGGTGCGCCCGGGCCCGATCGAGCGGTGCGGGGGTGGCTGGTGGGCTCCGGTGCGGGGTCGGATCACCGGGGTACGTCAGGCGCGTCCCGGCCCGATCGAGCAGCAGCAGCGCCGCGACAGCCGATGGGCTCCGATGCGGGGTCGGATCACCGGGGTACGTCAGGCGCGTCCCCGCCCGATCAAGCAGCAGCAGCGCCGTGACACCCGATGGGCTCCGGTGCTCAGCCGGATCACCGGGGCCCGACAGAAGCGCGGGGACCCGATCGAGCAGCGTCACGACGGCCCGCGAGCCCCGATGCTGAGCCGGGTCGCCAGGGCCCGACAGAAGCGCACGGACGCGATGTCCCAGCCCCGCAGTGGCCCGCGGGCCCCCGTGCTGTCCCGTTGGGCGCTCGCCGCCTGCCTCGCGGTGGCCGTGGTCTCCGGTGGGGGCGCGGTGTGGCAGCACCAGAGGGCCGAGGACGCCCGCGACCGGGCACGCGGCGCGGTGCGGGCGGTGGACGCGATCGCCGCCGTACTGGCCGCGCCGGACGCCAGGACCCGGGCCACCGGCCTGGCCGGCGGCGCCACCGGCAGCGTCGTCGTCTCCCGGAAACTGGACCGGGCCGTACTCCTCGTCACCGGGATGGGCCGTCCGCCGGGCGGCAAGGTCTACCAGCTGTGGTTCGACGAGGACGGGACCATGCGACCGGCCGGCCTGATGGACCCCGGCCGCGCCGACCAGGCCGTGCTGCTGCGGGGCGCCGTCGACGGGGCGTCGGGCATGGGGATCACGCTCGAACCGGAGGGCGGATCGGGACGGCCGACGTCCACTCCGGTCGCTGTGCTGGCCTTCCCCGGGTGACCGAGGCCGCCCCTGGCCGGAGCCACGTCCGCCCCGATCGCCGTCCCGCCCCTCCCCACGTGATCGAGACCGACCCGGCCGGAGCCCCTCCCGCCCCGATCGCCACTCCTCCCCGAGTAGCCGAAGCTGCCCCCGGCGAGAGCCTCATCCCCCCGTCGCCGTCCGCCCTCCCCAAGGTGACCGAGACCGCCCCCGGCAAGAGCCACCCACCCCCGCCCCTCAGAGCACCGGAAAGTCCCCACCCCCGTAGCACTCCTCAGGCAGCGGCTCAGGCGTGGTCGTCGGGGCGAGCAGGTGGGCGACCAGGGCGCCCGTGGTGCGGTGCCAGAACGTGGCGCGGTGCAGCATCGCGTGGTCGGTGTCGGCGAGGAACGCCATGCCCGCGCTGGCCGCGCCGGCGCTCGCCCGGCGTACGCAGGCGGCCGTCTCGGTGGCCGAGGTGACGCGGTCGCGGGCCCCGTGCAGGGCGATGACGTGGCGGCCCGCCGTCTGGGTCACGGGTTCTCCCGGTGGCCACCAGGGCGCGAGGGCGACCAGGCCGCGCACCAGGGGGTGGCCGGCGGCGCGCAGTGCGGCTCGGCCGCCCATGGAGTGGCCCACCAGCACGGTGGGCACGGGCCCGGCGAGTTCGGCGAGGGTGTCCAGGGCGCGCAGGGTGTCCAGGACCGGGTCGGCGCGCTCGCCGTTCCAGCCGCGCAGGCGGTAGCGGACCCGGCCCACCAGGACGTCCGGGTGGGGCAGGGCGGCGGCGACCGCGCGGGCCACGGGGTCCAGCCGCAGCGCGGCCAACTGCCAGGGGCGGGCGGCCCGTTCGCTCGTCTCCTGTCCACCGTGCAGCAGCAGGACGGCCGCCCTCGGGTGCGGCGGTCGCGGCCGGCGCAGGGTCAGCGCCGTCCGTACAGTGTCGTCCTGTGGCTCGTGTGGCTCGTGTGGCTCGATAAGACGCTCCTCGTGTTCCGCGCGCGCACGCACCCTCCCGCGGGCCCATCCTCCCGGATCCCGCCCGTCACCTCCGCCCCGGGCGGGGTGGACGCGGCACGAAGCCGCTCGTGCGCGAGCGGTACTCGGCGTATCCCGGCCGGTCGGCCATGTGGCGTTCCAGCAGCCGTTTCCCGCTGCCCTGTGTCAGCAGCAGGGTCATGACCAGCGGCGATACGACGGTCAGGGCGGCCGTCGGCCAGGAGGCGCAGGCGAGCAGGAACAGGCCCCACCACACGCAGAAGTCCCCGAAGTAGTTGGGGTGTCTCGTCCACGCCCACAGGCCGCGGTCCATGATCCGGCCCCGGTTCGCGGGGTCGGCCCGGAACCGGGCCAGCTGGGCGTCCCCCACCGCCTCGAAGCAGATCCCCACCGCCCACAGCGCGGCTCCGGCCCAGGTGAGGGCGGTCGGCGGGCCGGGCGCGTACTGCGCGGTCTGCACGGGCAGGGACACCAGCCAGACGAGCGCGCCCTGGAGGAGGTAGACCTTGCGCAGGGCGTACGCGTCGCGGCTGCCGGGTGCCTTGGCCAGCATCGCGTCGTAGCGCGGGTCCTCGCCGTGACCCCGGGCCCGGCGGGCGATGTGCACCGCCAGGCGCAGCCCCCAGATCGCCGTCAGCGAGGTCGCCAGCAGCCGTCGTACGGGATCGCCCTCCCCGCTGGAGGCGGCGAGGGTCACCGTGGCCACCGCCGTGAAGGCGAGGCCCCAGGCGACGTCGACAACCCGGTGCACGCCCGCGCGTACCCCGACGGCGAAGGTGACGAGCATGACGGTGAGGGCCGCGGCGGCGGACCAGGCGAGGTTGAGCGCGAACGCGCTCCAGGGGAAGCCGTTCACGGTCGCTCCTCGGTGCGGCCGGGGGCGTCCTTGACGAACAGGTACTGCTGGACGTCGAGGTAGCCCGAGCGGAAGCCGGCCTCGGAGTAGGCCAGGTAGAACGTCCACAGGCGGTGGAAAACGTCGTCGAAGCCGAGGGCGGTGACTTCGTCGGCGCGTTCGGTGAACCGTTCGCGCCACAGCCGCAGGGTCTCGGCGTAGTGGGCGCCGAAGGCGTCGCGGCGGGTGAGGCGCAGCGCGGTGCGGTCGCGGGCGGTGTGCTCGATCGCCTCGGTGGAGGGGATGAGGCCGCCGGGGAAGACGTACTTGTGGATCCAGGTGAAGGTCTCCCGGGTCGCGAGCATCCGCGCGTGCGGCATGGTGATGGCCTGGAGCGCCACCCGGCCGCCGGGGGCCAGCCGGGCGTCCAGGGCGCGGAAGTAGACGGGCCAGAACTCGGCGCCGACCGCCTCGATCATCTCGACGCTGACCACGGCGTCGTACTCGCCGCGTGCCTCGCGGTAGTCGCACAGGTCGACGCGGACCCGTTCGCCGAGCCCCGCCGCGCGCGCCCGTTCCGTCGCGAGCTCCTGTTGCCGTGCCGAGAGGGTGAGCGAGGTGACGCGGGCGCCCCTGGCGGCGGCCCGCAGGGCCAGTTCGCCCCAGCCGGTGCCGATCTCCAGGAGCCGGGTGCCCTCGCCCACTCCGGCGAGGTCGAGCAGCCGGTCGATCTTGCGGTGCTGGGCCGCCGCGAGCAGGTCCCGGCTCGCGGGGAAGCCCCGGAAGACGGCGGCGGAGTAGGTGAGGGTGTCGTCGAGGAAGAGGGCGAAGAGGTCGTTGGAGAGGTCGTAGTGGCGGCCGATGTTGGTGCGGGAGCCGTCGGGGGTGTTGCGCTCCGCGCTCGGGTGGCGCGGGGCCCACAGGCCGCGCAGCCGTTGCAGCGGGGCGGGGATCAGCTCGGCTGCGTGTCCGGCGAGCACGGTGAGTACGGCGACCAGGTCGGGGGCGTCCCACTCGCCCGCCATGTAGGACTCGCCGAAGCCGACCAGGCCGTGGGTCCCCACCCGCGCGTGGAACGCTGCCGGGTCCCGCACCTCCATCAGCGGCCCGCCCCCGCCGAGGTCCCCGGCCCCGGCGTACCGGACCCGCAGGGGCAGCCCGCCGAGGGCCCTGCGGACGAGCGCCGCGGTGAGGGCCGTACGCGGGCGGGAGGCGGCGGGGACGCGGGAGACGTCGGGCCAGCGGGCGGGGTCGACGGCCGACGGCGCGGTGCCGCGGGTTTCCGCTGTCGTCATGTGGCTTTCTCCGGGGTGCGGTGGTCGGGGCGGGGCTGGACCGGCAGGCCCCGCAGGAACAGGCGTACGCCGTGGACGCGGATCGCGGTCGCGACGGCGAGGGTGGACCAGGGGTGGCGAAGTGCCAGGCGCAGCAGGGTTGTTGGGCTCGCGGTGCGCCGGGTGCCGCGTACGGTCGCGGTGAAGGCCCTGCCGTGCTCGCGGTCCAGGTGCACGGTCAGGTCGAGGCGTTCTGCCGGTTCCGGGAGCCGCATCCGGTAGTGGCCGTCGACCGGGAGGAACGGCGAGACGTAGAACCGTTTCGCGGCGCGCGCGGTGCCGGTCGGGTCCGGGTGCAGGAGGTAGGAGTGGCGGCCGCCGTAGGTGTTGTGCACCTCGGCGACCACGCAGCGCAGGTCGCCCGCGGGGCCGTGGCACCAGTACAGGGTGAGCGGGTTGAACACGTACCCCAGCACACGCGCGTGGGTCAGCATCAGGACCCGGCCGCCGTCCAGCCGCACCCCGTGCCCGGCCAGGAACGCGTCGAGCCCTGCCCGGATCGAGGGGTGCTCGCCGGTGAAGTGGTCCCGGGGGTCGAAGCGGGCCAACGGCCTGAGCGGGAAGGGCAGTCGGGGCGGCCGGTCGGGGTCGAGGAGCCACAGATAGGTGCGGTGGCGCAGGGTGCGGCGGCGGGGCGCGGTCCGCACGTGGGCGATCGTGCAGGGGTAGAGGGCGGGTACGGCGTTCACCAGCGCGCTCCCAGCGCGGCGGCGGCCTCGACGCCGGAGCGGCAGCCGTCCTCGTGGAAACCCCAGCCCTGGTAGGCACCGGCGAACACGCAGACGGGGGAGGCGAGTTCGGGCATTCTTCGCTGGGCCGCGACCGACTCCGGGGTGAAGACGGGGTGTTCGTAGACCATGCGGGCCAGGACCCGGCCGGGGTCGACGCGGTCCTCGCCGCCCAGCGTCACGACGAACGTGTCGGTGGCGTCGAGGCGTTGGAGCCGGTTCATGTCGTAGCTGACCCGCACGTTCTCGGCACCGGCCGCGCAGGCCGGCATCAGGTAGTTCCAGGAGGCGCGGGCGCCGGGGGCGCGGGGCAGCAGCCGGGTGTCGGTGTGCAGGAGCGTGGTGTTGCGGGAGTAGCGGAAGGCGCCCAGCAACTCCCTTTCCCGCGCGGTCGGATCGGCCAGCAGGCGCAGCGCCTGGTCGGGATGGACCGCGATCACCACGGCGTCGTACGACTCGGTGGTGCCGTCGGCGGCGGTGACGCCGTCGGTGTCGGCGTGCCGCCGTACGGACCGGACGGGGGTGCCGGTGCGGATCTCGCCGATGTGCTTGGCGACACGGTCGACGTAGCTGCGGGAACCGCCGCTCACCGTGCGCCACGTCGGTGAGCCGCCCACCGACAGCATCCCGTGGTGCTCCAGGAACCGGAACAGGTGGGCGGCCGGGTGGAGTTGGGCGGTGACGGCGTCACAGGACCACACGGCGGAGACCACCGGGGTCATGAAGTGGGCGCGGAAGTAGGCGGAGAAGCCCTCCCGGTCCAGGAAGTCGCCGAGGGTGAGGGTGTCGTCGCCGTGGCCGGCCAGCAGCCGCCGGGCGGCCCGATGAAAGGCCGGCACCTCCGTGAGCAGCCGCAGATAAGGCCCCCGCACGAGATTGCCCCGCTGGGCGAACAGTCCCCCCGGACCGCGGGCCCCGGCGTACTCCAGCCCGCACCCCTCGCACCGCACCGACATGCTCATCTCCGACTCCCGGGTGGCCACGCCGAGTTCGTCGAAGAGCCGCAGCAGGTTCGGATACGTACGGCGGTTGTGCACGATGAACCCGGAGTCCACCCGGTGCACCCTGCCGTCGTACGCCGACGTCACCTCATGCGTGTGCGCATGCCCACCGAGCCGGTCATCGGCCTCGTACAACGTGACGTGCCCGGTCCGCCCCAGCAGATAAGCAGCACTCAGCCCGGCGACCCCGCCCCCCACGACAGCCGTCCGCACCCCGCACCGCCCCACCTCCCCCGACCTGCGCCGTCCCTCCATCGACCTGTACTCCATCACCGCTCCTCCGTCGTTCGCGTACCTCGGTCCGGGCGTAATCCGGAGCGGGGCGGGGGGTGGATTGGCCGGGGGCGTGGGGTGAGTGGTGGGGAGGGGCTTCGGGGTGGGCCGGGCTGGGGTCGACGTGGGGCGGCTGGTCGAGGGGGCGGGGGTCGGTCGGAGGGGGATCGTCCGGCAGCGGAGGCGGCGGTGTCGGTGTGGTCCGGAGCGGAACGGGTGAGCCGCTCGGCGGGGGCGGACACCTGGCGGAAGGGACGGCGGTCGGCTGGAGGGGAATCGTCCGGCAGCGGAGGCAACACCGGCGTGATCCGGAGCCGGACGGGTGAGCCGCTCGCCAAGGACGGCCCACTGGTGGAAGGGGCGGTGGGTCGGCCGGAGGGGGTCATCCGACCGCGGAGGCAGCACCGGCGCAGTCCGGAGCGGGACGGGTGAGCCGCTCGGCGGGGGGCGGACACCAGGTGGAGGAGCAGCGGACCGGGAGGCGGATCACCTGGTGGAGAGCGCGGCGGACTGGCCTGAAAGGGGGCCGGCCGGCGTAGCACCGGCATGATCCGGAGCGGGACGGGTGGTGGATCGGCCGGGGGCACTTCGCTGAGGGGGGCCACCCTGAAGAGAGGGTGACACCGGTTGAAGCCTGACCAGGCGGGCGACAACTTGGTGGGGGACGGCCGGGGAGAGGTCGCCCGGCGGAGAAGACGGCATCGCCGCACCTCGCAGCAGCGCGAGCCGCGGATCGGCCCGGGGCGGATCGCCTCGTGGGCAAGGGCGTCAGGCGAGCCGGGGGTCGGCCGGGCGGTGGCAGCCAGGTCCGGATCGCCCGAGCCAATCACCACCGAACCCGGTATGCGCAAGCCCGGGTCAGAGGACGGCCGGGCTCAAGTCGAACGAGCGGATGGCGGCCGGGTCCGGGACACCCGAGCCGATGGCCGCCGGACCCGGTGTGTGCAAGCCGGTCACGTCCTGACCCGACGCCTCCCTCCGACCCGCCGAACAACCCGGCATCACCGACAACAAGCGAGCCCCCGAACCGCCGCTCATCGCCCCCGAGTCACCCCGCAGACCATCTCACCGACGCGTAGGCGCCGTAGGTGTCGGTTCTGTGCCGTCGGCCCTCAGGGTGCCGTGGTTCTGTTCGGGGCGGGTGTCCGTCGCCTTGCCCTTGGGCTTGCGCTGGAGTTGGGGGACGACGTCCTGGGGGAAGGTGAGTTGCTGGTTCATCCAGGTCAGGGCGGGGGGCATCTCGCGTACCCAGGTCGGGAAGTTGTGGCTGCCCTGGTCGGGGAGGATCGAGGCGACCCGCATGGGGGGCTTGACGGCCTTGATGAAGGCCTGGGTCTGGGGGTAGCCCCGTTCGCCGTGCTTGCTCTCGGCGACCAGGACGGAGACCTGCGGCGCGGGCAGGTGCTTGAGCCGCCACATCAGGTCGTGGCTGTTCTTGCGCTCGGCGCGGTCGGGGCCGTTGCCGAAGAGGTTGCCGGTGGTCGGGTCGTCCTTGATCCGGTAGTCCGGCGAGAGCGCGGCGGCCGTGGTGTAGACGTGCGGATCGCGCATGGTCAGCTGGAGGGCGCAGGTGCCGCCCGAGGAGTAGCCCATGACACCCCACGCGCTGGCGTCGTGACCCACCCGGTAGGCGGACTTCAGGGCGTCGGGCAGATCCTTGGCCAGGAAGGTCTCGGTCTGCGGACCACCCGGCACGTCCACGCACTCGGTGTCGCGCGGCGGCGCGATCGTGGGCCGGATCATGACCACGACCGTCGGCTGCATCCGCCCGGTCCTCTGGAGCTCGGCGGCGGTCTGCGGCACCCGCAGATGCTGCGCGAGGTTGAAGATGCTGCCCGGGTAACCGCTGAGCGCCACGACCACCGGGAAGCGCTGCCACCGGTACGCCTTCTGGAAGTACTGCGGCGGAAGG
Organism: Streptomyces sp. SID13726; assembly: GCF_010548375.1. Classification (GTDB taxonomy): domain Bacteria; phylum Actinomycetota; class Actinomycetes; order Streptomycetales; family Streptomycetaceae; genus Streptomyces. The sequence goes on along the minus strand of NZ_JAAGLY010000005.1, from coordinate 201,487 downwards.
TAGACGAACGCCGGGTCGACCACGCCCGTACGGCGGCCGATCACCTTCACCGACTCCACCCGCCCGGTCACCTCCGCCGGACCGCTCGGCAGCCCGGTGACCCGCTTGAGCTGCTCGTCGGTGGCGGGCTGCACCAGCGCCCCCCTCACGGCGATGTCGGACACCGAGCCGCCGCCGCGGGCGTCCGCCTGGGTGACGCCGACCGGCGCCGTCTCGACCTTGCCGAAGAGCTCGCCCCACGAACCGAAGAACTGGTACGACGAGTTCAGCCAGCACGCGAACGCCGCGACGATCACCACCTGGGTCGTCCCGATGGCCACCAGCCGCCCGAGCACCTGCCGCACCCCCTGCCGGGCGAACCGCGGCCACAGCCAGACCAGCAGTGCCACACAGACGACGGCGAGTACCGCCATCACGTCAACGGTCGTCTCGCTGGTCAGACCCATACCCATCGATCCCCGGTTTCCCTGCCCGTTCGGTTTCCTTCACGAAGAAGGAGGGCTTTGAAGGCCATCGCGTTCCCCAAAGAACGCAAAAGGGACAGCAACCGGTGCTCGTCTTCCGCCACGCGGGCGACGGCGGTCCCGTACCGGCCAGAACAGCACGTACGCGGTGGACACGGCGACGAAGCCGAGCCGGATCAGACCGCGGGCCGCGTCGTCGGGTACGACGAAGACCGCGCCGTACAGGGTGAGCAGCGCGATCCAGCTCCACCAGGGCACCAGCCGGCGCTGGCCGATCACGTCCCACAGGAGCGTGCCGAGCAGCACGGAGGCGGTGTAGTAGGTGTAGACGCTGGGGTCCAGGACGATCCGGGCGTTGGCGCCGAGCAGCACGACGGCGGGCCAGCGGCCGCGCAGGACCGCGACACAGCCCAGCGCCAGCCCGGCCGCGGCCTGCGCGGGCCGGTCCCAGCTCGGGGTGCGCGGATCGTCGACGCCGAGCCAGCGCAGCGCGGACGCGGGCTGGTTGGGGATGGTGAACTCGGCCGCGGCGAAGGAGTGCGGGGCACCGAGGAGGAACGGCGCCCACACCAGTGCGACCAGCGCGGCGCACCACAGTCCCGCGCGCGCCCACTGCGCCCTCGGCAGCGCGAGCAGCAGCGGCAGGAAGGCCAGCGCGGTCGGCTTGGAGTCCATGGCCAGGGCCAGGAAGGCACCGGTCGCGGCGGGGTTGCCCCGGGTGAGGGCGCGGACGGCCAGGGCCGTGAAGAAGAGGGCCAGCACGTCGTCGAGGTGGCCGAAGCGGACGGCGACCTCGATCCACATCGGGATGAAGGCGAGGCCCGCGATCAGCACCCGCTGCCGCAGCCGCTGGTGGTTGGTGCCGGTGCCCAGGAAGTGCCAGGCGGCGCTGCGTCCGGCCACCACCAGGATGACCAGGCCGAGCAGGGACATGAGCGCGGCGGCCAGGAACTGCCCGACCTGCTCGGGAAAGGGGTTGAACAGTCCGGCCGCCAGGAAGCTGACGGGGCCCATCTGGAGTTCGGGGTGGTGGGCGTACAGGTTCAGTCCGCCGTCTGGCCGGGCCGGGCCCGCGTAGAGCAGTTCGCCGCCGGTGCGCAGGTAGTGCCAGGAGAAGCCGCCGTGCGGCTGGACCACCGCGAACCACAGGATCGTCCAGGCGGTGAGCAGCACGAGGTGCACCCGCTGGCTGACGGCCGACACAGTCCCTCCCTTCCGGTGCTCACCCCTCACTGAGATGACCGGAAGGCGGGACAGGTTGACCCGGTTCCGCGATTGAAACCGTTCAACTCCCGGACGCGGCACAGGAAAACCGTCGCAGGACGATTGACCCGGGCCCCACGCGGCTCTACGTTACCCACACCTCCCCGTTTTGAATCGATTCACCCAACCCATGTGCGTCCAGCCCATATGAGTGAGGAGTCGTAGTGATCAGCAGGAGGAACATGCTCGCGACCGCCGTCGCGACGGTCGCGGCGGTGACCGTGGACGGCGTACCGGCGACCGCGGCGACCACAAGACCCGCCGGCGGCGCCCCGCAAGTCACCTCGCCCACAGTGGAATACGTCCGGCAACCGCTCGGCCTCGACACCCCACGCCCCCGCCTGAGCTGGCCGCTGGTCTCGGACCGGCCCGGTGTGCGGCAGAGCGCGTACCAGGTGCGGGTGGCCACGACCGCGGCCCGGCTGTCCCGACCCGACGTCTGGAACAGCGGGAAGGTCAGGTCCGCCGAGTCCGCCCTCGTGCCCTACGACGGCCCCGCACTCCGGCCCAGGACGCGTTACCACTGGTCCGTGCGGGTGTGGGACGCCGAAGGGCGGGTCTCGGAGTGGAGCGCGCCCTCGTGGTGGGAGACCGGGCTGATGGGGGCCGGGCAGTGGACCGCGCGCTGGATCTCGGCCCCGACGGGCACGCCGTCCTTCGAGGGGGCGTCCTGGATCTGGTTCGACGAGGGCGACCCGGCCAACAGCGTCCCGGCCGCGACCCGTTGGTTCCGCGGCACCGCTCAACTGCCCGCCGGGATCACGGCCGCGACGCTCGCCATCACCGCGGACAACGTGTACGCCGTCGCCGTGAACGGCGTCGAGGTGGCCCACACCGACCTCGACACCGACAACGAGACCTGGCGCAGGCCCGCCGTGATCGACGTACTGGACCGGGTGCGCTCCGGTGACAACGTTATCGCCGTCTCCGCGACCAACGCCTCCGTCGGCCCGGCGGGACTCGTCGCCGTCCTCGTCGTGCGTACCGCCTCCGGTGAGCGGAAGGTGTTCACCGACGGCTCCTGGAAGGCGACGGACCAGCAACCCGCCGAAGGATGGCGGGAGTTCGGGTACGACGACCGGGGCTGGCCGGCGGCCAGGGTCGCCGCCGCGTGGGGTGCCGGGCCGTGGGGGCGGGTCGTCCCGGTGTCGTACGCCGTCACCCAGCTCCGGCACGAGTTCCGGCTGCCGCGCCGCGCGGTGGCCCGGGCCAGGCTGTACGCCACGGCGCTCGGGCTCTACGAGGCCCACCTGAACGGCAGCCGCGTGGGCCGCGACGAACTCGCGCCCGGCTGGACCGACTACCGCACCCGGGTCCAGTACCAGACGTACGACGTCACGGAGTTGCTGCGGCCCGGCGCCAACGCGCTCGGCGTCTGCCTGGCACCCGGCTGGTACGCGGGCAACGTGGGCATGTTCGGGCCCGGACAGTACGGTCAACGCCCGGCACTGCGCGCCCAGTTGGAGGTCGAGTACGCGGACGGGACGAGCGAGCGCATCGCCTCGGGCGAGGACTGGCGGGCCGCCGCCGGACCGATCGTCGCGGCCGACCTCCTGGGCGGCGAGACGTACGACGCCCGCAAGGAGACCCCGGGCTGGACCGGACCCGGCTTCGACGAGACCGGCTGGCTGCCCGTCCGCGACGAGGGGGACGTCGGACCGGACCTGATCGTCGCGCAGGTGGACGGCCCGGTGCGGGTGGAGCGAGAGCTGATGCCGAAGAGCGTCACGCAACCCCGGCCCGGTGCCTATGTGTTCGACCTCGGGCAGAACATGGTCGGCTCGGTGCGGCTGCGGGTGTCGGGGGCGGCCGGGACGACCGTACGACTCCGACACGCCGAGGTGCTCAACCCCGACGGCACCCTCTACACCGCGAACCTGCGCAGCGCGGCGGCGACCGACACGTACACCCTGAAGGGCGGCGGGAAGGAGGAGGTCCACGAACCCCGGTTCACCTTCCACGGGTTCCGCTACGTCGAGGTGACCGGGTTCCCCGGCACTCCGACGGCGAAGGCCGTCACCGGGCGGGTGATGCACACCTCCGCGCCCTTCACCCTGGACTTCGAGACCGACGTACCGATGCTCAACCAGCTGCACCACAACATCACTTGGGGTCAGCGCGGCAACTTCCTCTCGGTGCCCACGGACACACCCGCGCGGGACGAGCGGCTCGGCTGGACCGGTGACATCAACGTCTTCGCGCCGACGGCCGCCTACACCATGGAGTCGGCCCGCTTCCTGTCCAAGTGGCTGGTGGACCTGCGGGATTCACGCACCTCGGAGGGCGCGTTCACCGACGTGGCGCCGGTCGTCGGCACCCTCGGCAGCGGCACCGCCGGGTGGGGCGACGCGGGGGTCACCGTCCCCTGGGCGCTCTACCGGGCGTACGGCGACCGACAGGTCCTCGCGGACGCCTGGCCGTCGGTGCGGGCCTGGCTGACGTATCTGGAGCGGAACAGCACCGGGCTGCTGCGGCCCGCGCAGGGGTACGGCGACTGGCTGAACGTCGACGACGAGACCCCCAAGGACGTCATCGCCACCGCCTACTTCGCGCACGTGGCCGACCTCGCGGCCCGTATCGCCGGGGAGTTGGGCGAGGACGCCGGGCCGTACCGCGCGCTCTTCGAGCGGATACGCGCGGCCTTCCAGAACGCCTACGTCGGCGCGGACGGCCGTATCAAGGGAGACACCCAGACCGCCTACGTCCTCGCGCTCTCGATGGACCTGCTGCCGGATGCGGCGCGCGAGGCCGCCGCCGACCGGCTGGTCGCGCTGATCGAGGCCAGGGACTGGCATCTGTCGACGGGCTTCCTCGGCACGCCCCGGCTGCTGCCGGTCCTGACCGACACGGGCCACACCGACGTCGCCTACCGGCTGCTGCTCCAACGCACCTTCCCCAGCTGGGGATATCCGATCGACCGGGGCTCCACCACGATGTGGGAGCGCTGGGACTCCATCCGGCCCGACGGCAGTTTCCAGGACCCGGGGATGAACTCCTTCAACCACTACGCCTACGGCTCGGTGGGCGAATGGATGTACGCGAACATCGCCGGTATCTCGCCGGGCCGGCCGGGCTATCGCGAGATCGTCGTCCGGCCCCGGCCCGGTGGCCAAGTCACCAGCGCGCGGGCCAGGTTCACCTCGGTCCACGGTCCGGTCTCGACGCGATGGCGGTTGCGGGACGGCCGGTTCACGCTGACGTGCGAGGTGCCGCCGAACACGACCGCCGAGGTGTGGGTCCCCGCCGCCCGCGCGGACGCGGTGAGCCGTACGCACGGGACGTTCCTGCGCGAGGAGGACGGCTGCGCGGTGTACCGGGTCGGCTCCGGCACCCATCGCTTCACCACCTGACCGACGGCGTACGGCTGCCCGGGACGGTCACCGTCCCGGGCAACCGGCGGATCAGCCCCAGGCCTTGTTCAACTGGTCCGAGTAACCGGCCAGATAGCCCGCCAGGTTGGGGTGGAAGACCTCGGAGGCGTTGCTGAGATCGTTGATCCACGGGTCGGAGCCGCACGCCCCGTGGCCCTCGAACGGCTCGCGCATGTCGACGAACGTCACCGACGCCTGGGCGGCCGCGGCCCGGGTGCCCTCGGCCAGCGCGTCGGCGAAGGCGTTCATGTCGGCGCGCTTGGCGGCGCTGAGGTCGATCACCGGGCAGGTGCCGGTCGTGGAGAGGGCCTGCGGGTAGCCGAGGACGATGATCCTCGCCTGCGGCGCCCGGTCCTCGATCTCCTTGTACAGCCCGGCCAGTTCGGTCACCATCTGGTGCGTGGCGTACGACGACATCCACCGGGTGGCGGTCTCGCAGTAGCTGTCGCTCTGGGTGAGACAGGCCTGCACCACCGACGTGAACTGGGCGTCGTTGCCGCCGACCGTGAGGGTGACGAGGTCGGTGCCGCTGGTCACCGCCGGCAGCTGGTTCGCCCGTACGTCCGCGATGGTCGCCCCACTGCACGAGACGTCCTTCAGCGTGTAGTCGCCGTGCGCGGCCGCCGAGAGGCCCGGGTAGCCGACGGCACTGCGCTTGCAGTCGCCGCTCGCGGTGTCGTAGTGGCCGGCTCCGACTCCGGAGGCGTACGAGTCCCCGAGAGCCACGTACTCCAGGTCTCCGGCGGCCTGGGCGGGGGCGCCCGCGGCGGCCGTGAGTCCGGCGAACGCGAGCAGGGCACTGGCGGCGATCGACGTCAATTTACGCATGGGTTCCTTAACTGGGGCGCGGAGTCCAACTCGATGACCTTGGTGCGGAACGGGATCGTACAGCGAGCCGTTCGTCGCACAACTCCGCTTTGTTGCAAGGAAGTTGTCTATGCGTTGTCGGCTTCGGGGGGCTCCGCTAAGGCTTGAGGACGACCTTCCCGGCGATCGTGCCGGACTCGGCCAGGCGTACGGCGTCGGCGATCTGGGCGAGGGGCAGCTCGGCGGCGATCCGGGCGGTGACCTCGCCGCGGCCGAGGGCGGCGAAGACCTGGGTGAGGTCGGTGTGGAGCCGGGTGCGGAACCGGTTCTTCGACAGGGCCCGCCCGGCCCACACGTTGTAGAAGTAGGCGCTGCGGCGGTTGGGCAGCGCGTTCCACAGCCACACCCGGCCCAGCAGCTTGAGGACGGGCAGCTGCTTGGAGCCCTGGGCGTCCCGGGTGGCGGCGCTGCCGTAGGAGACGAGCGTGCCGCCGGGGGCGAGCAGGCGCCAGGAGTCGACGATGCCCGGGCCGCCGACGTGGTCGAAGACGGCGTCCACCCCGCGCGGCGCGAGGGCGCGGACGCGGGCCGCGACATCGGGGGCGCGGTAGTCGACGGGCTCGACCCCGCTCTCCCGCAGCGCGTCGTGGTGGCGCTCGGACGCCGTGCCGATCACCCGGGCGCCGGCGGCCCGGGCGAGCTGGACCAGGACCGAGCCGACGCCGCCGTTGGCGCCGTACACCACGACGGTGTGCCCGGCGCGGACGCGGGCCTTGCGGTGCAGCATCTGCCAGGCGGTGATGCCGTTGAGGACGAGGGTCTCCGCCTCCGCCGCGCCGATCCCGTCGGGCACCGGCACCACGTCGGCCGCGTCGACGAGGACGTGGCTGGCCCAGCCGCCGACCTTCACCAGCGCGGCGACCCGGGTGCCGGCCAGGCCGGGCGAGACGCCCTCGCCGGTCGCGAGCACGGTGCCGACGAGGTCGTAGCCCGGCACGAACGGGAACGGCGGCTGGTCGTAGTAGCGGCCGCGCCGCATCTGCTGTTCGGCGAAGGAGACGCCGGTCGCCTCCATGCGGATCACCACCTGGCCGGGGCCTGCGGTGGGCACGGTTCCCTGCCTGACCTGGAGTCCTTTGGGCTCGACCGTGCCCGGCAGGACGACCTCGACGAGTTCCTGGGTGTTCATGACGGCCTCCACGGCAGCGGTTCGTTACTCGACTTCGCTTTCGTTAGAAGTTATAACAGCACAGGATCGAGAGTGTCAATAACTTCAGTGATAGCCTCTAACCATGGTGAACTCGGAAGCGAAGACTCCGCGCGAGCGCTACCGCGCCCAGGTGCGTACGGAGGTCAAGGAGCGGGCCTGGGAGCAGATCGCCGAGGCGGGCGCCTCCGCGCTCTCGCTGAACGCGATCGCCAAGCGGATGGGGATGAGCGGACCCGCGCTCTACCGGTACTTCGCGGGCCGCGACGAGCTGATCACCGAGCTGGTCAGGGACGCCTACCGCAGCCTCGCCGACACCTTCCACGCGGCCGCGGGCACCGGCGCCGACCTCACCGCGCTGGCGCGGGCGCTGCGGGAGTGGGCCCTGGCGGACCCCCAGCGGTACTTCCTCGTCTACGGCACGCCCGTCCCCGGCTACCAGGCGCCCGCCGACACCACCGCGATCGCGGCGGAGATCATGGCGATCCTCCTGGACGCGTGCGCCGCGCTGCCCCCGAGCGGCCCGCCGACGCCGTTCGCCGTCCACCTCGAAACCCACCGGGACTGGGCCGCCGGCCACCCCGCCCCGCCCGAGGTCCTCGACCGCGCCCTGACCGTCTGGACCCGGCTGCACGGCGTCCTGTCCCTCGAACTCGCGGGCCACTTCACGGGGATGGGCCTCGACCCGGCCCTGCTGTACGACGCGGAAGCGGCCGGGCTGGCGGGTCGCCCGGACGCGGCGGGCTGACGCGGGGCCCGTGCGCCGCGCCGGCACCCTGCCGTACGACGCCGGAAACGCACGACGCCCCCGGCCCGGTCACCGAAGGCGGTAACCGGCGGGGGCGTCGCAGGTGGGGGTGGGGCGGGGGCTACTACGACGCGGAACTGGCCGGGCTGACGGGTCGCCCCGACGCGGCGGGCTGACGCCGGGCCCGTGCGCCGCGCCGGCACCCTGCCGTACGACGCCGGAAACGCACGACGCCCCCGGCCCGGTCACCGAAGGCGGTGACCGGCGAGGGCGTCGCAGGTGGGGGTGGGGGCGGGGCTACTCGGTCCGCGTGGCCGCGGGCTTCACCTCGGTCACCTTCCAGCGCTGGTTGGTGCCGGAGTTCGGGGTCCACAGGCCCACGGCGGCGCCGTCGCTGGTCGACTGACCGCCGACGTCGGCGAGTTGGCCGGTGGCCGCGTTGACGAGGGTCCAGGTGCCGTCGCCGGTCGTCGACATGATCCACTGGGCGGCGCTGTCACGGCGGCCCTCGTCGGGCTCGGCGACCAGGGCACCGGCCCGGACGGCCAGCCGCTTGCCCGCGGTGGCCTCGGTGAGGACGTACCGCTTGCGGTTGTCGCTGCCGGTGATCTGCTTGACCTGCCACTGCCGGCCGCTCCGGTCGGCGCTGTCGGCGTTCCTGATCACCAGGCCCGTGCCGTTCGCGGCGATGGTGAGGTCCTTGCCGCTCTGGACGCCGGTCAGTTCGTAGGTGTGGCCCTTGCGCAGTTCGGCCGCGTCCTTGGCGACGCCGGAGACTCCCTTGACGAGGAAGGACGTCACCGACTGGGCGGGCACGGCGATCGTGGCCTGCTTGCCGCTGACCCGGACGGGCTTCCGCTTCACCAGCTTGCCGTCGGCGCTGGTCACCACCGGGGTGACGGTGGCCTTGGCGGAGACCCGGCCGAACTTCGACAGGTCGATCGTGACGTCCCGCGCCTCGGTGGTGCTGTTGACGTGGACGACCGTGGCCGCGTCGCCCTTCTTGGCGATCGCCGCGGTGCTGGAGGTGTCGTTCGTGCGGATCAGCCGGTCGCCGGGCTTGATGTAGTGCGTGAAGTTGCGGGCGGTGTCGAACTTCGTGTTGGTGTAGATCGGGCAGGACTTGAGGGTGTCCTTCGCGGTGCAGCCGAAGGAGAGCTGGATCTCGCCCCAGTTGCCGCCCTTCGCGGACTCGCCGCCCGGCTTCATGTTGTCGTAGTCCTCGACGGGCTGCCAGAACACCCAGGCGCGGGGCTCCAGTTCACGCAGGTCGTCGACCATGCGCTGGGCCAGGCCCAGGCCCGGACGCATGTCCGTGAAGCTCTGCCCGTCGCCCCAGTCGCCCTCGACCTCGCTCATCCACAGCGGCTTGTCCGCGGCCTTGGCCAGGTCGCGCACGGTGGTGCGCTGGCTGGTGCCGTAGGTGTGGACGTTCATCTGGCCGACCAGGTCGCGGACGTCCTGGGGGTAGGAGTTCCAGTTGGTGGCGAAGGTCCCGGGGTTGGTCTCGTCCATCGCGGAGATCTCCGCGTCCGTCCGGGACTTCGCCAGGGTCGGGGCCAGCGCGCGGATCACCTTCTGCTGGAGCTCGGGGCCGATGTGGGCGCCCTCCTGCCGGCCGCCGACCGGCTGTCCGTCCGCGCCGAGCGTGGTCCCCCAGTAGTTGGTGTTCGGCTCGTTGAACGGGTCGAGGGTGTCGACCTTGATGTGGTGCGCCTTCTCCAGGCGTTCGGTGGCGCCCACCAGGTACTTGGCGAAGTCGTCCACGGACTCCGTCTTCAACTGGTCCTTGCCCGCGTCGAAGTTGCCGGAGACGTAGCCGCTCTCGGTCATGAACCACGGCGGGGAGTTGCTGAACGCCTCCCAGTGCGTGATGTCCTTCTTGATGCGGTCGACCCACCAGCGCTGCGTCTTGTCGGCCTTGTTGTTCCAGTCCTTGGGGTCGTCGGCGTCCCACCAGTCGACGTCCTCGCGGGTGGTGCCCGCCGGGGCCTTCCACCAGCCCTCGACGGCGCCGCCCGGGCGCAGGTAGTCCTTGACGTCCGGGGCGTTGCCGCCGCCGATGTTGTAGCGGGCGATGTTCAGCGCGAGACCGTCGTCGCCGAACAGCAGCTTGGCCAGCTTCTCGCGGACGGCGGGCGGGTAGTCGCCGGTGGCGTTGGCGAACCAGACCAGGCTGGTGCCCCAGCCCTCGAACTTCTCCTGCTGGTAGGAGGGGTCGGGGCGGACGGTGACCGCCGCGGTCGCGGTCACCTCGGCGTGCGCGGCCGGCAGCGCGGTGGCCGCAAGAACGGTCCCGGTCGCGAGGGCCGTGACGCCGAGGCCCAGAAGCCGTCTCCGGCGGGTGGGGTGTGCCATGTCTCGTACTCCAGCTCTTCCGTGCGGCGCGCGTCCCGGCGGGACACAGAGATGTGGACGTCGAAGGCAATGTTTACGTAAACATCTGTTGGCGCTGTGTCTACCCTGTGCGCGTCGCGGCGGTCAAGGAGTCGCCGGGACCGAAAGTTGCGGGGCGCGAGTTGTCCCCGAACTCCCCCGGGATTGTCCGTGATCGGTAACGGACGCATCCCGGGGGCGACTTCTCTCGTCCTGCCAGGTGGTCGCGAGGTGATCGAGGACCGGCGAGGAACTACGCGGAAGCGGGGCGGACATGGCACGGCACGGCGGGCGGGGCTGGTACGGCAAGGTGCTCGGGGCAGCGCTCGGGGTGACGTTGCTCGCCGCCGGTGCCTCGGTGTGGACCGCGCAGGCCGGTGCCGTGGGCGGTGCCGCGCCGAAGGCGTCCGCCTCGCCGGCCGCCGCCGTCAAGCCCGTCGACGTGAGCATCGCGCACGCCTCGGACAAGGGGGCGCGGGGCGTCAACATCACCATCGACGACGGCCCGGACCCGACCTGGACGCCCCAAGTCCTGGACGTGCTGCGGGAGTACGGGGTGAAGGCGACGTTCTGCATGGTCGGCACGCAGGCGCAGGCCCACCCCGATCTGGTGAAGCGGGTCGTGGCCGCCGGGCACCGGCTGTGCGACCACTCGGTGTCCCACGACACCACGATGGACAAGAAGTCCGAGGCCTACCAGTCGCAGCAGATCCTCGACGCCGAGCGCATGATCACCGAGGCGTCCGGGGGTGTCCGGCCGATGTACTACCGGGCTCCCGGCGGCGCGTTCACCCCGTACAGCCGCAAGCTGGCCGCCTCCCGCGGCATGCGCCCGCTGGGCTGGAACGTCGACACCAAGGACTTCGAACGCCCGGGCACGGCCGCCATCGTGGCCACGGTCCAGCGCGAACTCCCCAACGGCCCCACGCTGCTCTTCCACGACGCCGGCGGCGACCGCGCCCAGACGGTCGAGGCGCTGCGCGAGGTCCTGCCGTGGCTGAAGCAGCAGGGGTACTCGTTCGGGTTCCCTGTGCGGTAGGCCTCGACGGCAGGTGTTCCCGGGGGTGAACCCCTGCCGCCGGAACCGTCAACCGGTGATCTCGACCTTGCCGTTGGACCGGGCCGGCTGGTCCTTGGGCTCCGGGGTGCGGCGGGTGACGCCCTTGAGGAGTTCGGCGAGGTCGACGCCCGTGGTGGAGCCGAGGAGTTCGAGGCCCTGGGCGACGTTGTCGGCGACCGCGCGCGGGATGCGGCCCGCGCCGTCGGTGGAGATCACCGTCATCTTGTCCACGGCGCTGAGCGGCTCGGACGCCTTGGCGACGACCTGGGGAAGCACCTCGACCAGCATCTGAAGGATCGCCGCGTCGCCGTACTGCCCGAACGCGTCCGCCTTCTTGCGCATCGCCTCCGCCTCGGCCGCCCCCTTGGCCCCGATCGCCGCCGCGTCGGCCTCGCCCTCCAGCCGGACCGCCTCCGCGATCGCCGCGCGCCGGGACCGCTCCGCCTCACCCCGCTTCAGGCCCTCCACGGCCTCCGCCTCGGCCAGCGCGCTCCGGCGCTGCTTCTCGCCCTCACCGGTCAGCCGGGCCCGCTCGGCTTCCGCCTGCGCGGCCGCGATGCCCGCCGCCTTCTCCGCCTCGGCCTGCTTGACCCGGGCCACCCGCTTGGCCTCGGCGTCCTGCTCGGCGGCGTACCGCTGGGCGTCGGCGGGCTTGCGGACCTGGGTGTCGAGCTGACGGTCGGTCAGCGCGGCCTGCCGTTCGGCGACCTTCTCCTGCTGCCCGAGGATCTCCTGCTGCCGGGCCGCCTCGGCGAGCGGACCGGCCGCCGCCGCCCGGGCCGAGGCCTCGTCGGTCTCGGCCTTGATCTCGGCCTGGCGCAGCGCGAACGTCCGCTGGGCGACCGCGATCTCCTCCTCGGCCTTCAGCCGGGCCTGTTCGGCCGCACGCCGGGCGATGGCCTCGGCGATGTCGGCCTCCTGCCGGGCCCGGGCCGCCTCCGGCCGGCCGAGGTCCTCCAGATAGGAGCCCTCGGTGGTGATGTCCTGGATCTGGAAGGCGTCCAGGACCAGGCCCTGCCCGGACAGGCTCGCCTCCGCCTCCTCCGCGACCTGGCCCGCGAAGGCCGCGCGGTCCCGGATGACGTCCTCCACGGACATCCGGCCGACGATCGCCCGCAGCGCGCCCGAGAGCACCTCCTGGGTGAAGCCGACGATGCCGTCCTGCTGCATCAGGAACCGCTGGGCCGCGGCCCGGATGGAGTCCTCGGTGCCGCCGACCTTGACGATGGCGACACCGTCCAGGTTGGCCTTGACCCCGCGCAGGGTGACCGCGCCGCGCACCGCGACGGGGATGTGCCGGGAGGACAGGTCGAGGCTGAACTTCTGCTGGACGAACGGCACGACGAACACCCCGCCGCCGACCACGACCTTCTGCCCGCTGTTGTCGGTGAAGACCCGGCCGGTCTCCGGGTCCGTGGACTTCTTCCCGCGCCGCCCGGTGACGATGAACGCCTCGCTGGGCCCGGCCACCTTGTAGCGGGTGACCACGACCAGCGCCAGGAGGACGAGGAGAACCACGACCCCCAGCACGGCGACGGCTACGACAGAACTCATGACTGTGCCCCCGAATCGGTTGAGTGGGTGAAGAGCGCCGGAAACAGGGGGGGTTCAGCGGTCCACCGGGCGGACCAGCACCGAGGTGGCGGTCGGCGCGGACTCCACCCACACCTCGGCCCCCCGGGCCACCGGGCGCGCGCTGCGGGCGGCGAGCTTCACCGGCTGCCCGGCGAGCCGCAGCAGCACCTCGCCGTACCCGTCCGCCGGGATGGCCGTGACCACGCTGCCGGCCGTGCCCACCAGATCGTCCCCGGTGGGGGCGGACGCCGTCGGGTCGTGCGCCAGCAGCCGCCCGAAGCGGTACGTCAGCCAGGCCGTGCCGAGTCCCGCGACGGCACCGGCGCCGGCCGCCACCGTGGGTCCGGCGCCCGTGGTGCCCAGGGCGATCGCCCCGCCGAAGCCGGTCATCGCCAGGAACCCGGCGACGACCGGCAACGACAGCCACCCGTCCAGCGCTCCCCCGAGCGCGCCGTCCAGTGCCCCGTCCAGCACACCGTCGAGGACCAGCGACAGGGCGAGCAGCACGACCCCCGTGATGCCGATTCCGAGAAACCAGGCCATGCGTGCCGTCCCCCTTTCCCACCCTGTCGCCGATCCCCGGCTTGACGGAACCCTGACATGGGGAGGGCGGCCGCTTCATTGCCGTGTTCCGGCAGTCTTCACACGCCTTTTATGCCGGACACGGACGGAACCGCGCCCCGACGGCGATACACCGCGGGCACGGGCCCACCGTGGGTCCCGGCGCCGGCACCTCTCGGTGTCCGGCACCGGGACCTTTCCGTGGTGCTCCCCGCGACCCATGGTGCCCGCCCTGACCGGTCCCGCGCATTGCCGGTTCCCGGCAGCCTTCGCGGGGGTCCGGGTGCCGGGCTACTGACGGAGTGCAGTCAACGCAGCGTTAGGATTCCGGGAAAACGGGGGTGGCATGGCGGATCGGGTGGTAACTGAACGCTTCCTGGAGGGGTACGCCGAGATCCTCACCGAGGTCGCGGCCCTCGGACGGCGGCTGACCCGCGCCGAGATCGAGTCGCGGCGCGCGCTCGGGGAACAGGCCGCGGAGGCGGGGCACAGTCTGCGGACCCTGGTCGGCGCCCACCTGTCCGCGGCCCGCGAGGCGTGGCCCGGCCCGGCCGGTTCGGCCGACGGCGCGCTGGCCGTCGTACAGCAGGTGGTGGACGCGTTCGCGGAGGGGTACGAGCGCGCGCAGCGGCTGGCGGTGCGTCAGGAGGAGGCCGTACGGCGGGAGTTCATCGACGACCTGCTCTACGGCCGCAGCGACCTGGGGCGGCTCGCCGAGCGGGCCGAGCGGTTCGGGCTCAGGCTCTCCCAGGCCCACGCGGTCGCCGTCGCGCGCGGTCCGGCCGCGTACGAGGAGGGCGATCCGGTGCCCCGGCGGGTGGAGCGGGCGCTGCTGGCCCGGTTCGGCCACCGTGACGTCCTGCTCACCACCAAGGACGGCCGGATGCTGTGCGTCGCACCGGGCCACGAGGAGGAGATCCTGCCCTACTTCGCCGAGCAGGCCCACACCGCCACCGGCGGCGGCCAGGTCGCCATCGGGCGGGCCCAGCCCGGACCCGGCGGGGTCGTCCAGTCGTACGAAGAGGCCCTGAACGCCCTGGAGATGGCCGAGCGGCTCGGCCTCGACGAGCCCGTCCTGCGCGCCGCCGACCTGCTGGTCTACCCCGTCCTGGCCCGGGACCGCCAGGCCATGGCCGACCTCGTCCGCCAGGCCCTCGGCCCCCTCACCACGGCCCGCGGCGGCGCCCGGCCCCTCCTGGACACCCTCACCGTCTACTTCGACTCCGGCTGCGTCGGCGCCGTCACGGCCCGCCGCCTCTCGCTGAGCGTCCGCGCCCTGACCTACCGTCTGGAACGCATCCACCAGCTCACGGGCGCCGACCCGGCCGACCCGGCGCACCGGTACATGCTCCAGACGGCGGTCATCGGCGCCCGGCTGCTGGGGTGGCCGGACCAGGAGCTGTGACCGGGGCCCGCGGAGAGTCCCGGATCACGACCGCTGGTGCGCGGCAGCGTGCGGGTGTTCGGCACGGGAGCGGGTTTCGCGGCGGATGTGGCTCGTGGGACCCAGGCCGTCGAGGGCTCGGGCCAGGGCGCGGGTGGCGCTGCGGTCGGCGGTGGTGTCCAGGACGGTGAGGGTGGCGCCGTCGACGTCGGTGGGGCGCAGGTCGTGGAGGGCGGTCACGTCGCGGGTGGGCAGGGCGAGGCGGGCGGGCCGGGCGAGGGCCGTTCCGGCGAAGGGGTCGGGGGACTGCGCGCCGGTCGTGATCAGGAGCCGGTCGGACTGGGGCAGCGCCGAGTCGAGCGCCGTGTGCAGGTCATCCATCGTGTAGCACCACTCCTGGGGGTGCTGGCCGCGCAGCCGGGGGTGGCGTCGGCGCAGGACGGCGAGGACGGCCGAGGCCTCGGAGACAGGGGTGCCGGGGGCGACCACGAAGGCGAGACGGTCCGGGTCCGTCACGGTGAGCTGTTCCGCCTGCTCCGGGGTGGCGACCCGGGCCGGTCCGCGCGGGGGCGGTGACGGCCAGGTGCCGGAGGCCGGCACGCCGATCACGACCACCTCGTCGCCACGGTCCGGGCGGCTCACGGTCGAGTGCTCCGGCTGATCCGGGGGCGACAGCGGAGCCGGTCCGCGCGGGGGCGGTGACGGCCAGGTGCCGGAGGGCGGCGCGCCGATCGCCGACACCTCATCACCACGATCCGGGAGCCCCACGATCGAACCCTCCGCCTGAGCCGAGGACGACAGCAGAGCCGGTCCGAGCAGGTGCTGCGGCGGCCAGGTGCCGGAGGCCGGCGTGCCGATCACGACCACCTCGTCGCCGCGGTCCAGGAAGCGGCGCAGGGCGCGTTCCGCGTCTCGTGTCGCGGGGCAGCCGGTGCGGGTGGGGCAGCCGCACGGCTGCCAGGGGCCGCGGGCGGCGTCGGAGGTCTGGGCCGGCACCCGTGCGCCGGGCGCCTGGGCGGGCTGCGGCGCGCCCACGTACAGGACCCGCCGGGTGCGCAGGACGGCTCGCCAGGAGTCGAGTTGGCGCCGGGCGAAGGCGAGCGCGGCCGGGTCGTCGTCGCGGGCCGCGAGGGCGAGGCCGCGATGGCCGCCTTCCGGGTGTTCGTAGGACACGGTGAAGACGGTCGCCGGAGTCCCGTCGAGGGCGGCGCGCGGATCGGGTAAGCGGCGGCCGTCGGCGGCGAACCCCGCCCGCCGGACGTGCGCGGCGAGCAGCTGGTGGGCCGGGCAGTCGACCGGGCCGCGGACGGGGTGGTGGAACGATCGGGCCACCACGACGGTGCCGGGCGCGAGGGACGGCACGGTGCGGTGGAGTGCTTCGGACAGGACGCTTCTGTTCAATTCCCTGACGGCTTCCTGGCTCGGCCGGCCGACGCTCGGGTGAGGTCGGTCGGTCGACGCTCGGTCGGGTGAGGTCGGTCAACACGCCATCCAACCGGTAGCGATCACTCCGTTTCTCCCCCGAACAGCGCTTTTCACCCTGTTGGTCGGCCCGCACCGCCCCGAGGACGGGCCCGCGCGAGCAGCGCCGCCGCGACCGTGTTCGTGGCGTGCGGACGCAGCCCCGCGGTCAGCGCGCGCAGCCGCACCTCGGCACGGGCACTGTGGATGTGCGGCAGGACGTCGAGGAACTCGTGCCCGGTCCGGCACGCCTGCTCCAAGTGCCCGGCCGCCAACTGGAGTTCGGCCAGTTCGGCGAGGCTGAGCGCCCGCGACCTGCGTTCGTCGGCGGGACGCCTGCGCAGCGAGAGATCGAGCGCCCGTACGGCCGTACGGTGATCGCCCCTGCTCCTGGCCACGGCCGCGTGCTGGAGCGCGAGCGACCCCTGGTGGAAGGCGCCGACCGGTGACGAGCCGCTCGCCGTGCCCTCCAGTCGGCGCTCGGCGTCGGCGAGCAGGCGCAGGGCGCGGCTGTCGCCGAGCGCGGCCTGGGTGACCGCCAACTGGCCCTGGAGAAAGGCCTGCTGGTGCGGCGGCACATGCCGTACCCCGGTGCGCACGGCGTGTTCGGCCAGCCGATGCGCCTCGGTGAAGTGGCCCAGGGTGTGGGCCTGGACGCTCAGGCCGCGCAGCCCGAGCGCCGTGCCGACCGGGTCGCCCGCCTCCCGGGCGAGTTCGACGCTGGTCAGATAGAGGCGTTGCGCGGCGGCCTGATGGTTCATGTCGAAGTGGGTGAACGCGCAGAGGTACACGAGCTGCGCGGCCACCGTGAACAGCTCGCGCCGCACCGCCGGCTTCATGTCCCGCCGCAGCCAGGGCAGCAGCGCCGTCGAGAGGAACTGCCGCAGCGGTTCGCGGATCGAGCCCGCCCCGAAGGCCGCGTCGCCCCGGGAGAAGACGGTGAGCATCTCCCGGGCGAGCCGGACCTGGGAGGCGTCGACCCGCGCGGACGGTTCGGCGGCCGGGATACGGGCGGCCTCGGACACCCCGGGCGGGATCGCGAGCGCCGCCAGCGAGTAGGCGCCGAGGCGGGCCAGGCCGCGGCGGTCGGTGTCGCCGAGTATCCGTTCCAGGCGTGCCACGGCGCTCCCTTCACCGGGTGGCGCTCCGTCGGCGCGGCGCGGCTGCCCGGGGTTCAGCAGTCCAGTGTCCTGTGCCCGGACCGGTCTGCCGAGACTCCGGGTGAAGGCCTCCGCGACGAGGTCGGGCACGGGCGGCCGGGGGCGGCTGCCGGCCAGCCAGTGGGCGACGGAGGTGCGGTCGTAGCGCAGTGCCGTGCCCTGGGCGGCGGCGAGCGCGTTGATCCGGCGCGCCAGTTGGGCGCCGCTCCACCCGGCCTCGGCCAGGAGGATGCGCAGCGACTGGTTCGGTGTACGCGGCGATCGCACGCTCCTCTTCCTGTCCCGCTCCGCCGGTCGTGAGTACGGCGGTTCAACACCCGTGTGTGTTCAACACGTTCGCCTCTCGCACAGGCGCTGCAAGCGATGCCGATCAGGCAGGCTCAGGGTGCGGCGCTCCTCATGACCGTGCACAGTGCGCACCGAAGGCGCACCCACGGCCGCCGTACGCCCCCTGTGCACCGCTGACCTGCTCCGACGGAAGGGTTGAGATGCGCATCAGCTCCGCACAACGGCCGGACCGTCCGTCCCGCCGACCCTCCAGCGTCCATCTGTTCCCGGGCCAGGGCGACTTCTCCGTCGCCGCCCTGGCAGGCGCCGTCCGCCCCGGCACCGGTCTCGCGACGGCCGCCCGCCAGGTCTTCGAGGAGGTCGACCAGGTCACGGCCGAGCGCGGACTGCCCCGGCTCGGGCCCTGGCTCCTCGGCCAGAGACCGCCCAGCGGCCGGGAGTTGGCGCACGCCGGTCCCGGACTCGCCCAACTCGCGCTCTACGGTGCCTCGTTGACGGTGCACCGGGCCCTGTGCGCCTCCTGGGGCGAGCCGTCTGCGGTCGTCGGGGTGAGCTTCGGCGAGATCGCCGCGCTGGCCTCGGCCGGGGTCCTCACCGTCCCCGACGGCGCCCGGGCCGCCCACGACCTGGCCCTCGTCCTCGCCGGCTGTCCGGGCGGACTGACCCTGCTGTCCTGCCCGGAACCGTCCGCGCGGCGCCTGCTGGAACGGGCCGGGGCGACCGACACGGTGGTCGCCGTCGTCAACGACGACCGCTCGGTGGTGCTCGCCGGCCCGGTGTCCGACCTGGCCCGGGTCGAGAAGACGGCCGCGGACCAGTCGGTACCGGCCGCGCGACTACGGCTGCCGTTCTCCTCCCACCACCCCGAACTCACCGCCCAGTCCGAGAAGTTCGCCGCGTCACTGCGGGCCTACGCCTTCGCTCCGGCGCGCTTGCCGGTGTACTCGGCCGTGGCGGGCCGCCGTTACGGCCCCGACGACGACCTGCCCCGCCGCCTGGCGGACTGCCTGACCCTGCCCGCCGTGGTGCCCACGGTGCTGCACCAGGTGGCCGAACACCGCCCGGACGTCGCCTTCGAGGCGGGCACGGGCAGCGCGCTGGCGGCAAGTGCCCGCAGAGTGCTTGCCGCAGACGCGCTCCCCGTCCACGCCCCGCTGACGGAACCCGACTTCGCCTGGTGATCCGCACGTCGAACACGGACACACCGACACGGACACCGACCTCACCTGGCGATCCGCACGACCCGCACGACCCGCGCAGAGACCGACCCCATCCGGCGCCCCCCCCCAGAAGCCCACCCCACCCGGCGACCCCCACATCGAACAGCGCCTCCGAGTCCGCACCTCCCCTCCCCTCCCCCGACCCCGGAGCCCCAGCGATGCCCCCCACCGCCCAGGAAGAGCTGCACCGCCTCGTCCACGGCCCCTGCGACCCCGCCTTCCTCACCGAACTCCACAAGGCCCTCGCCACCGACGACCCCCAACTCCTGCACCGCCTGGGAGCCCTGGGCGCCACCCTCCCGCCCGCGGACCGGCTCTTCGAGGACCCCGCGCGGCTGACCGCCCTCCACGCGTGGACGGCCGTGACCGACCCGTCCCTGTGTCTCGCGGCACTGGTCCACCACCTGCTCTGCCTCGGCTCGATGGCCCGACTGGGCGACGGATCAACCCACTTGGCCGGGCGCATGGAGGCACTGCGCTCAGGACGGGCCAAGGGCGTCTACCTGATCACCGAGGCCGGGCGGGCGAACAGCCACCTCGCGACCCGTACCGTCGCCGAACTCGACCCGGAATCCGGCGAGTTCGTCCTGCACACCCCGGACCCCGGCGCCGCGAAGTTCGGCAGCGCGGGCACCCTGGACGTGCCGCAGACCGCGGTGGTGCTGGCCCGGCTGGTCACCGACGGCACCGACCGCGGGGTCTTCGGATTCGTGGTCGACCTGTCCGGCGCCGAAGGACTCCTGCCCGGCATCGAGGTGTCCTCCCCGCTCGGCCTGGGCGCGCTGCCCCTCGACTACGTCCAGGTCCGCTTCGACCACGTCCGCGTGCCGTACGGGCAGTGGCTCGCGGACGGCGCGGCCCGCGAGTCCGACGGCACCTTCCACGACCCCGCGGGCTCCCCCGAACGCCGCCTGGAACGCACCCTGCGCGTCGGCCAGGGCCTGTGGGCGACCATGCCCGCGGTCGCCGCCGCCACCGCCCGCCAGTCCGCCGTACAGGCCGTCGACTACGCCCGCGGCCGCCCCACCCAGGCCCGGCTGTCCCCCGGCGCCCCCCTCCTCAGCTACCGGACCCAGCAGCGCGCGGTACTGGGCGCGCTGGCCGACGCGTTCGCCCTGACCTGCGCCGCGCACGGGGCGCGCCGGGTGTGGGAGGAGTCCCTCGCGGGCCGCGCACAACCGCCCGGCACCGGCACGGCGATGGGCTTCACGCCCTGGGCCGCCGTCAGCCGCCCGCTCGCCGCCTACAAGGCCGTCACGGTCCGGCTCGCCGCCCAACTGATCGCCGAGTGCCGCCGGCGCTGCGGCTTCTCCGGCCATCTGGACGCCAACCGCCTTGCCGCGTACGGCGGTTTCCACGACGCCTTCGACACCGCGGGCGGCGACAGCCAGCTCATCCTCTACGACATCGGCCGCGCCCTGGCCGACGAGGCGCGCGAGGCCGACGGACCCGAGGCACCCGTCACGGCACTGCCCTCGCCTCTCGCACCGGGCTGGTGGACCGCCGTCGTACGCCGTCATGAGGCCACGTTGGCACGGGAGTTGGCGCACCGCTCGCGCGCCACGGGCGACCGCACGCCCTTCGAGGTGTGGAACCCGCTGCTGGAGGACGCCGGTCTGCTCGGCGAGGTCCACGCGACCGCGCTCCTGGCCGGGGACACGGTCCGCGCGCTGGACGCCGTACAGGACCAGTCGCTGGCCGAGGCGCTGCGTCCGCTGGCCGCCCTGCACGGGGTCGTGGCCGCCCGGCGCCTCGCCGGTTCGCTGCTGGCCCACGGCACGCTCCGGCCCGCGGACGTCCGGGAACTGCCCGGTGCCGCCGACGAGCTGTGCGACGCGCTGCTGCCCCGACTCCCTTTGCTGACCGAGGCGTTCGCCTTCCCGAAGGACCTCGCCGCCGACCCCACCTGGACCCGCGGGGGCACGGCATGAGCGGGGAGCGCCGTATCGGAGTCCTCGGCATGGGCAGCTATCTGCCGCCGACGGTCCGCACCAACGCCGAGGTGGCGCGCGGCGCCGGGGTGACGGCGGAGTGGATAGGCGAGCGCACCGGAGTGCTCAGCCGGCATGTGGCCGGGCCGGACGAGGCCGCCTCCGACCTGGCCGCGCACGCGGTCCGGGCCGCCGCCGAGGCCGCCGGGATCGACGTCGCCGACATCGGGCTACTGGTGTGCGCGACCTCGACGCCCGACGAGCTGGGCCCCTCCACCGCGTGCCGGGTGCAGGCCGTGCTGGGCGCCCGGAACGCCGTGGCCCTCGACGTCAGCGCCGCCTGTTCGGGCTGGCTGTTCGCGGCCAAGGTGGCGCACGACTGGCTGCGCGTCTCCGGCGAGGTGCGGTACGCGGCCGTGGTCGGCGTCGAGGTGTACTCCCGGTTCCTCGACCCGGCCGACCGGGGCACGGCGGTGCTGTTCGCCGACGGGGCCGCCGCCTCCGTACTGGGCCCGGTGCCCGCCGCCGAGGGGTTCACCCGGTTCAGCCTCGGCTCCGACGGCGCCCTCGCCGACCGGGTGCTGATCCCGGCCGGGGGCAGCCGCAGGCCGGCCAGCGCGGCGACGCTCGCCGACGGCGGCCACCGGGTCCACATGGACGGCCGGACCATCGGCCGGTTCATCACCGACGTCTTCCCCCGGCTGGTCACCGACGCCCTCGAACAGGGCGGCCTGAGCCTCGACGACGTCGACTGCGTCATCGCCCACCAGCCCAACCCCGTCCTGCTGCGGCGCATCGGCGCCGACCTCGGCATCCCCGCCGGCCGGGCGGCCGTCGTCGGCGACGAGGTCGGCAACATCGGCGCCGCCAGCGCCCCGTACGCCCTCGCCCGCGCCGCCGCCGGCCGGCGGCTGCGGACCGGCGACCGGGTCCTCGTCGCCGTCTTCGGCGCCGGGATGACCTGGGGCAGCGCCCTGCTGACCTGGAGCGGGGCACCCGCCCTGCCGCACACCCCCACCCACCCCTCCGCACCAGAAGGAGTCCTCCGGTGAACGTCCTGGATCTGTTCCGTCTCGACGGCGCCCGCGCCCTGGTGACCGGCGCCTCCCGGGGCATCGGCAGGGCCGTCGCCGAGGCGCTGGCCGACGCGGGCTGCGACGTGGCGGTCACCGCGCGGACACGGGCCGCCCTCGACGCGACCGTGGGGGCGGTGGAGGACCGGGGCCGCAAGGCCGTGGCCCTCGCCGGCGACCTCGCGGAACCCGGTGTCGCGGCCGGTCTCGCCGACGCGGCGGCGGCAGCGCTCGGCGGCCTGGACGTCGTGGTGCACAACGCGGGCACCCTCCCGACGGCCGAGGACGGCAGCCCCCTACTGCTGCCGCTGCAACTCGCCGAGCAGCCGGACTGGGACAGCGTCGTCACCGTCAACCTCAACGCCACGGCCGCCCTGTGCCGGGCCGCCCACCCTCATCTGGCCGCCTCGGAGCGCGCCAGTCTGGTCCTGATGTCGTCGGTGGCCGGTCTCGTCGGCACGCCCATGATGGAGGCGTACGCCGCCACGAAGGCCGCGCAGCTCTCCCTGTCCCGCAGTCTCGCGGTCGGCTGGGCCCGGCAGGGCATCCGCGTCAACGCCCTGTGCCCCGGCTGGACCCGCACCGACATGACGGAGTTCGCCAGCACCGCGGGCCCCCTCTCGGACTGGCTCACCAGCCATGTCCCGCTGGGGCGCTGGGCCGCGGTGGAGGAGGTCGTCGGCGCCACGCTCTTCCTCGCCTCCCCGGCCTCCTCCTTCGTCACCGGGCACGCGCTCGTCGTGGACGGCGGCCTCTCGGTCCCGGACGGCGGCCTGGCCGGTCACCCCAAGCCCGCCTCACCGTTCGCCCCGCCCCTCGCCCCGCCCCTCGCCCCGGCATGAGGACCGTCGTGCGCCCACCGGACTCCCCCGAGGTCACCGCGGTCGTCACGGGCATCGGCGCCTGTCTCCCGGACCGGGTCGTCGACAACGACACGGTCGTGGCCCGCGGAGCGCTGCGCACGGACGACACCTGGATCCGGGAGCGCACCGGGATCGCCCGCCGCCGGCACGCCGGGCCCGGCACCAGCACCGGCGACCTGGCCGTCGGTGCCGGGCGGGCGGCGCTCGCGTCCGCCGGGCGCCCCCGGCCCGACCTGCTGCTCCTGGCCACCAGCACCCCGGACCACCCCTGCCCGGCCACCGCGCCCGCCGTCGCGCACCGGCTCGGCCTCGGCACCATCCCGGCCTTCGACCTCGCCGCCGTCTGCTCGGGCTTCCTGTACGGGCTGGCCACGGCGACGGCCCTGATCCGCGGCGCCGCCTGCGCCACGGTCCTGGTGATCGGCGCCGACACCTACACGACCATCGTCGACCCGGCCGACCGCGAGACCGCGCCGATCTTCGGCGACGGCGCCGGAGCCGTCCTGCTGCGCCTGGGGACCGCCGGCGAACCCGGCGCCGTGATCGCCACCGACCTCGGCGCCGACGGCAGCGGCGGCGACCTCATCACCGTCCCGTACGGCGGCTCCCGGCACCCGCGCGACCGGCCGCCGTCCGACCCCCGGGACCGGCACTTCCGGATGCGCGGGCGGGAGGTCTACGCCCACGCCGTACGGCGGATGACCCGTTCGGCGGACGCCGTGCTGCGGCAGGCCGAGTGGGCGCCCGAGTCGGTGGGGGCCTTCGTCGGCCACCAGGCCAACCAGCGCATCCTGGACTCCGTCGCCGACCGCCTCGGCATCCCGCCCGCCCACCGCCACGGCAACATCCGCGAGCTGGGCAACACCGCGGCCGCCTCCATCCCCCTCGTCCTCGCCGACCCCGGCGTCCACCGGTCCGTCGCCCCCGGCGAACGCACCCTGCTGACCGCCTTCGGCGGCGGACTCACCTGGGCCTCGGCCGCCCTGCGCTGGCCGGACGCGGTCCCGCGCGCCGAGGCACCACCGACCGACCGCACCGCCCCGGACACCCCCGACCCCACAGGGAGCCAGCCATGGACCGCGTCTACGACCACCTCGTGACCCTGCTCGCCGACAAGTTCGAGGTCGACCCCGACCGCATCCGGGCCACCGCCACCCTCGGCGAGCTGGACCTGGACTCGCTGGCCGTGGTGGAGCTGTACGTCACCCTCCAGGAGGAGTGGCGGGTACCGCTCGACGACTCCGCGGCCTCCGCCGACGTCACCGTCACCGACGTGGCGCGCGCGGTGACCGCACTGCTCGGCACGGCCGACCCGGCGCCCAGGCGCGAGGCCGCCCAGTGAACCCGGCGCCCGACGACATCACCGTCACCGGCATCGGCCTCGTGACCCCGGGCGGAATCGGAGCCCCAGCCACCTCGGAGACGGCGTGCGCGACCACACTCCCCACCACCGCCGACCCGGCACCCAAGCCCAAGGCCGCCCAGTGAACCCGGCACCCGACGACATCACCGTCACCGGCATCGGCCTCGTGACCCCGGGCGGAACCGGCGCCCCAGCCACCTGGGAGGCCGTGTGCGCGGCCTCGTCCACCGCGCGTGCCGACCCCGCCCTGGCCGAGGCGCCGGTGCGGATGTCGTGCCGGGTGCCGGACCTGCCGTCGGGCCGGGGGCGGCTGTGGCGCTTCGACCGGAGCACGCGGTTCCTGCTGACGGCGGCCCGGGAGGCGCTCGGCTCGGCGGGCCTGGACCCGGCGGAGTGGGACCCGGCCCGGGTGGCCGTGGTGGTCGGCACGGCGGCGGGCGGCATCGACACCCTGGAAGCCCAGCATCACAAGCTCCTCGCCGCCGGTCCCGGGGCGCTGTCCCCGCTCACCATGACGGCCTTCCTGCCCAACATGGCGGCGGGCCACCTCGCCCTCGACCTGGGGGTGACCGGGCCCTCCCTGCAGACCTCCACGGCCTGCGCCTCGGGGGCGACGGCGATCGTCACGGCCTGTCTGCTGCTGCGGTCGGGGGCCTGTGACATCGCCGTGGCGGGCGGCACCGACGCGATGGTCACCCCGCTGTGCGCCGCCGCGTTCGCCAAGATGGGCGCGCTGTCCCGGCGCGAGCACGACCCCGGACGCGCCTCACGCCCCTTCGACCGGGACCGGGACGGCTTCGTCCTCGGCGAGGGCTGCGGGGTGCTGGTCCTGGAGCGCGGCCGGCACGCAGCCGCCCGCGGCGCCCGTCCGCTGGCCCGGCTCGCGGGCCACGGCAGCACCAGCGACGCCCACCACCCCACCGCCCCGCACCCGGAGGGAGCGGGACTGCGGGCGGCCACCCTGAACGCCCTCGACCAGGCGGGCGCCGGTCCTGACGACGTCGACCACGTCAACGCGCACGGCACCAGCACCCCGCTCAACGACCGTGTGGAGGCCACCGCGATCCGCGCGCTCTACCCCCGCAGGCCTCCTGCGGTGACGTCGGCGAAAGGGGTCCTGGGCCACACCATGGGAGCGGCCGGCGCCATCGAGGCCGCCCTGACCGTACTGAGCATCACCCACCGGACCGTGCCGCCCACCGCCAACTTCCACGCCCCCGACGACTCCACGACCGGCCTCGACATCGTCACCGGGCCCGGCCGCACCCACCCCGTCCGCCTGGCCCTCAGCCACTCCCTGGGCTTCGGCGGCCACAACACGGTCCTGGCCTTCACCGCCACGTGAACCGGCCGGGCGGGCGGCGGGCGGATGGCGGCCGGGCAGGCCCTCAGCAGGCCCGCTCGGCCTCCACCGGTTCGAGCCGCGGCCGCGGCAGCCCGGCCTCCGCGACGGTCTCCGCCTCCCATCGCCGCACGGTCCGCACATAGGCGTAGATCATCGAGCCCATGGCCAGCAGGAGGAGCGGGCCGGCCAGCCAGCGGTGCTCGGCCATCTGCAACGGCAGCCAGCGGTACGACGTCAGGAGTACGGCGAAGACGGCCGCGCCGTAGGCGGTGAGCCTGAGGCCGGTGCGGTCCCAGTCGCGGTCCAGGGTGCGCAGGGCCGCCTCGACGGTGAGCGTGAACACCACACCGGCGATGAGGTCGACGCCGTAGTGGTAGCCGAAGCCCAGCGTGGCGCAGAGCGTGGCGACCAGCCAGGCCGCGCCCGCGATCCGCAGCGGGCGCGGGCCCTTGCGGGAGTGGATGAAGATCGCCGTCGCCCATGCCGTGTGCAGGCTGGGCATGCAGTTGCGCGGGGTGAACGCGTCGAAGCCCATGGGCCGCGGGGCCTGGATCGCCGGTACGGTCCGCGGCCACAGGTCGGCCACCGCCCACTGCGCGCTGGGCGGGCCCTGCGGTGCCCACAGGGCGATCGAGGCCCAGTGCTCGGTCCCGGTGCCGTAGGCGAAGACCGGTCCGACCACCGGGTAGATCATGTAGACCGCGGGCCCGAGGAGGCCGATGACCAGGAAGCTGCGCACCAGGTGGTGGCGCGGGAACCGGCGCTCGGCCGCCACGTGCCGCAGCTGCCACAGCACGACGACGACCGCGGCGACCGCGAGCTGGCCGTACACGAAGTCCAGGAAGTTGAAGCCGAACGGCCCGGTGGCCGTGACGAGCCGTCCCATCGCCCAGGACGGGTTGCCGAGCGCGTGGTCGGCGGTCGCCACGTACTGGTCGAGCACGGTCGGCCGGGTCTTCGAGGTGATGACCAGCCAGGTGTCACCGGTCTTGCGGCCCGCCACCAGCAGCAGGCCGAGGCCCACGCCCTTCAGCAGCAGGACGCGTTCCCGGCCGGTACGCCGGGTGACGGCGACGACCCCGTGGGCCAGCAGCACCCACAGCGCGCCGTTGCCGAAGGGCTGGCCCTCCGTCACCGTCACGCCACAGGCCGTCCGGACCACGAAGAAGGCCACGTCGACGGCTATCGCCGAACCGAACGCGACGAAGCGCTGCCGCCAGGTGAGGACCATCGTCATCAGCGCCATGCCGGCGTAGAGCAGGAGGCCCGACTTGGGCGGGCACCACAGCTCGCGCGTCTGGGTGGTGATCGGGCCGGGCAGGCCGTAGCGGCGCGCGGCGATCTCCAGGGCGACGAGGAATCCGAGCCCCACGACGCCCGCCACGGCCCAGAGTCTCGCCTGGGGTCTCATCTGTCGCAATTTCCGTCAGTTCTCCATATGCCGTTCAAAGCTTCTTCCCAGGGAGGAAAGATGAAAAGAGTACTGACAGGGTTCCCTCACCAGCTGACGGCGTCGTCCATCGACTGCTGCCAGTAGGTGACCTTGATCGAGTCGTCGATGTAGACGCCCTTCGCGGGCAGCGACGGACGGGCGGCGGCGCCGACGCTCCCGCTCATGGAGCGGCCGTAGAAATAGACGGTCAGGGAGTCCGCGGTGTAGCCGTTCGAGCCGCTGCCGTCGGTGGCGGACAGGTTCACCGAGGCGTACCCCGACTCGCCCGGCTGGAGCGTGACGACCGCCTGCGGCTGCGAGTCCTCGATGACCGGCGGCTCGGACTGGGCGTCGGTGAACCGGACGCTCGGGTAGCCGTACAGGAAGCAGGTCCTGCTGCCCGTGTTGGTCACGGTCAGCAGCATGTGGTTGACCGGGCGGTTCAGCGGGGCGGCGACGGTCCTGGTGTTGGACCCCTCACAGGTGACCGGCTTGGCGGAGGAGGCGGGCACCTTGGAGGTGGCGGGCGCTTTGGCAGTGGCGGGCGCCTTGGAGGTGACCGCTGCCTCGGAGCCGGCACTGTCCGCGGCGGCGCCGGAGCCGGTGGAACCGGAGGGGGACCCCGAGGCGGAGCCCGAGGTGGACCCCGACACAGAACCGGTGAGCGCCGCCCCCTCGTCGTGGGTGCCCGTCCCGTCGCTGCACGCGGTCAGCGAGAGCGCGGCGAGTACGGCGGTCGCGGCGGTGCCGGCGAGACGGGTGCGGGCGGTGCGGAAGCTGGACATGTGGCTGTGCCCCTTCGGTGTTCGGGTGGCCGTGCTGATTGGATGACCGAAGCTTGTGAGGCGATCCGTCCCGACCGCCACGCCTGGCGGGCAGTTGGGGACGCTGGAACGCCGAAACGTGCGGTGACCAGGGCGAACACGGTTCCCCTGGAACGCGCGAATGGGACACGGGGGTGAAGGGGAACAGGTGTCAGGGGCGATGGAGGCCGAGGAGACGGAGGCGTTCGCGCGCCGGCTGCGGGAACTCAAGGACCGCTCGGGACTCAGCTACGGGGTGCTCGCCAAGCGCCTGCACATGAGTACGTCCACGCTGCACCGCTACTGCAACGGCACCGCGGTACCGGTCGAGTACGCCCCGGTGGAGCGCCTCGCCCGGGTCTGCCGGGCGACCCCGCAGGAGCTGGTGGAACTGCACCGCCGCTGGATTCTGGCGGACGCGGCACGGGGACGCAGGACGGAACAGGCACCGGCGCCCCCGGGGGCGGATGCGGACGGTCCCGCGCGGGACGGAAGCGGCGCGGGGAGCGTCGTACAGCCGACCGACGGCCTCGGTGACGCACCGGGTGACGACGAGCCGCCTCTCGTCGAGACGGCCGCCGCGACCGTCCCGGCGGCCCGGAACTCCTGGCTCCACCGGCGCCGTACCGCGCTGATCGTCGCCGTCGCGGTGGCCACCACGCTGGGGGCCGTGGCGTTCGCGCTGCATCCGGTGGCGGCCGGGGACACCACGGAGCCCATCACCGGCACCTTGGACGTGGGGCCCACCGGCACCGCGGACACCGGCGCCACCGGCACGTCGTCCACCACCCCGTCCCCGGCCCGGAGCGGGCACGAGACGTCCGCGCCGGCCTCCGCCTCCCCCGCCCGGACGGCCGGTTCCGGGACGGCAGGGGGCGGTGGACAGAGCGCGGACCGGCCCGTCGGCACCGGCGTCCCGCTCACCGTCGGCACCCGCCCCTACGTCTACGAGGACCCGTGCAGCCAGCACTTCCTCGTCGACAGCGAACCCGAGCAGGTCGGCCCGCCCGCGACCGAGGAGAACGCCCCGCGCTGGGCCGCCGCGTACGGCGCGGTCTCCTCCGGCGAGCAGCGCGTCGCGCTCACCGTCCAGGGCACCGGCGCCGAGACCGTCGTACTGGAATCCCTGCATGTCCGCGTCCTCTCCAAGGCCGCGCCGCTGGCCTGGAACGACTACTCGATGGGCGTCGGCTGCGGCGGGGGCGTGGGCACCAAGTCGTTCGACGTCGCCCTGGACAGCGGCAGCCCCACGGTCACCGTGAAGAACGGCCAGCGCGGCTTCCCGTACAAGGTCAGCGAGTCCGACCCCGAGGTCTTCTACGTCGACGCCCACACCACGGCCCACGACGTCCGCTGGGACCTCACGCTGAACTGGTCGAGCGGCGGCCGCCGGGGCACCGTCCACATCGACAACGCGGGTACGCCGTTCCGCACCAGTGCCGACGTCGGCCGCCCGGGGTACGACTACCCGCTGGGCGGCAACGAGTGGATCGACCGGGTGGGCTGAGCGGCCACCCGCCGGTCAGCCGTCCATGCTCTGGGGCCCGTCGGTGTAGAGCACCTCGCGGGCCTGTTCCGCCGCGCGGATCATGCTCTCGGCCACGAAGTCGACGAAGCGGGCGATGTTCTCCAGGCGGACGGCGGCCGGGGTGTCGGGGCCGAGGACGCCGACGCCCTGGCGCGCGGTCTCGGCGAGCTGGGCGGTGGAGCGGGCGCTGGCGATCATGCCCTGGTACCAGACGTCGTTGTCGACGACATAGCGCTCCCGGCGCCGCTCGTCCCGCTCCCGCCGGATGAGCCCCTGTCCCGCGAGGAACGTGATCGCCTTGGACACGGACGCCGGGCTGACCTGGAGCCGCTGGACGAGTTCGGACGCGGTGAGGCTGCCCGCGTCCGTGGTGTACAGGCAGGTCAGCACCCGGGACATCATCTTGGGCAGCCCCTGCTGCATGAGCAGGGTGGTCCACGCCTCCTCGTACTCGCGTACGGCCTCGGCGTCGCGTCCGTCGGCCTGCGGGGGCGCCTCCGCTCCCCGGGGCACGGACTGCCGGCGCCGGTGGGCCCGGTGCTCGGTGGCGCGGTGGGCGAGGTCGGCGCGGTAGGCGGTGGGGCCGCCGTTGCGCATCACCTCGCGGGTGACCGTCGAGGTGGGACGGTCCAGGCGCCTGGCGATCTCCGCGTAGGCGAGGCCGTCGGCCAGTCCCAGCGCGATCTGCTGACGTTCCTGCTGACTGAGCCTGCCTCCCGGCACCGCGGTCTCCCTTCGTACGTCTCTGACGTCGCCAGAATAGCGTTCATTCTCCATCCATTGCAACGCAATGATGGCTGACGTTGCGTTAAATCCCAAACCATTGCAATGAAATACCTGCATCTAGCTGCACTGATTCTCTTCAAGTGCAACATGCATGTTGCCCAATCCATGAACGCAACGTAGCTTTTCCAATATCGGAAACGTCAACGAGCACACAGGAGAGCATCATGCGGAAGTTCGACACCCCCGCCCCCGTCGCCGCCGTCGTCGACATCCCGGCCGGGCACATCCGGTTCATCGCCGCCGACCGCGCCGACACCACCGTCGACGTCCTTCCCTCGGACTCCGCCAGGAGCCGTGACGTGAAGGCGGCCGAGCAGATCGAGGTCGGCTACGACAACGGCGTCCTGCGGATCGCGGCCCCGGCCGCGAAGAACCAGTACTTCGGCCCCTCCGGTTCCGTCGAGGTGACGGTCCAGCTGCCGGCCGGCTCCCGCGTCGAGGGCAAGGCGGCCGCCGGTGAACTCCGGGGCGTCGGACGCCTCGGCGACGTCACCTTCGAGGTCGCGCAGGGCCCGGTCAAGATCGACGAGGCCGCGGAGACCCGCCTCACCGTCCTCGACGGCGACATCGCGGTCGGCCGGCTGAGCGGCGCCGCCCGGATCAGCACCCAGCGGGGCGACATCCGGATCGCCGAGGCCGTACGCGGCGAGATCACCCTGCGCACCGAGCAGGGCGAGATCTCCGTCGCCGCCGCCCGCGGGGTCTCCGCCGCCCTGGACGCCGGCACCGGCTACGGCCGCGTCAGCAACTCGCTCCAGAACAGCGGCACCGCCGACCTCACCATCCACGCCACCACGGCCCACGGCGACATCACCGCCCGCAGCCTCTGATCCCACGGACCCGGAAACGGAACAGGAGCACTCCCATGACCGAACTGGCCATCTCCGCCGTCGGGTTGCGCAAGTCCTTCGGTGACAAGACTGTTCTGGACGGTGTCGACATCCGTGTCCCGTCGGGTTCGGTGTTCGCGCTGCTGGGGCCGAACGGTGCGGGCAAGACGACCGCGGTGAAGATCCTGTCCACGCTGGTCTCCGCTGACGGGGGTGAGGCCCGGGTGGGCGGGCACGACCTGGCCATCGCCCCGCAGGCGGTGCGATCGGTGATCGGGGTGACGGGTCAGTTCTCCGCGGTGGACGGGCTGATCACGGGTGAGGAGAACATGCTGCTGATGGCCGACCTGCATCACCTGCCCCGGTCGCAGGGGCGGCGGGTGGTGGCCGAGTTGCTGGAGCGGTTCGATCTGACGGCGGCGGCGGGCAAGCCCGCCTCGGCCTACTCCGGGGGCATGAAGCGGCGCCTGGACATCGCGATGACCCTGGTGGGTGATCCGCGGATCATCTTCCTGGACGAGCCCACCACCGGTCTTGACCCGCGTTCGCGGCACACGATGTGGCAGATCATCCGGGAGCTGGTGACCGGCGGGGTCACGGTGCTGCTGACCACGCAGTACCTGGAGGAGGCCGACGAACTCGCCGACCGGATCGCGGTCCTGCACCAGGGCAGGATCGCCGCCGAGGGCACCGCCGAACAGCTCAAGCGGCTGATCCCCGGCGGCCATCTGCGCCTGCGCTTCACCGACCCGGATGCCTACCGCACCGCGGCCGGTGCGCTGGGCGAGGCGTCCCGCGACGACGAGGCCCTGGTGTTGCGGCTGCCCAGCGACGGCAGCCAGCGCGAACTGCGGGCCCTGTTGGACTGGCTGGACGCGGCCGGTATCGAGGCCGACGAACTGACCGTGCACACCCCGGACTTGGACGACGTGTTCTTCGCCCTGACCGACAACACCGACAGCACCGACCCCCTGAAGGAGACCGTCCGATGAGTTCCCTGTCCCTCGCCCTCCGTGACTCGTCCACGATGCTGCGGCGCAACCTGCTGCACGCCCGCCGCTACCCCTCCCTCACCCTGAACCTGCTGCTGACGCCGATCATGCTGTTGCTGCTGTTCGTCTACGTCTTCGGCGACACCATGAGCGCGGGCATCGGCGGGGGCGACCGTTCCGACTACATCGCCTACCTCGTCCCCGGCCTGCTCCTGATGACCATCGGCAGCACCACCATCGGCACGGCCGTGTCGGTGTCGACGGACATGAGCGAGGGCATCATGGCCCGCTTCCGCACGATGGCCATCCACCGCGGCTCGGTGCTCGTGGGGCACGTCATCGGCAGCGTGCTCCAGTCGGTGGCGAGTGTGGTCCTGGTCGGGGCGGTCGGGGTGGCCATCGGTTTCCGTTCCACCGGCGCCTCGCTCCTGGAGTGGCTGGCGGCCTTCGGACTGCTGGTCCTGTTCGCCACCGCGCTCACCTGGATCGCCGTCGGCATGGGCCTGGTCAGCCCGAACGCCGAGGCGGCCAGCAACAACGCGATGCCGCTGATCTTCCTGCCGCTGGTCTCCAGCGCGTTCGTCCCGGTCGACGCGATGCCGGGCTGGTTCCAGCCGGTCGCCGAGTACCAGCCCTTCACCCCGGCCATCGAAACCCTCCGCGGCCTCCTCCTCGGCACTGAGATCGGCCACAACGGCTGGCTCGCCGTCGCCTGGTGCCTGGCCCTGACCGCGCTCGGCTACCGCTGGGCGACCACCAAGTTCAACACCGACCCGAAGTAGGGCCGAGCAGCTGGTCGGAGTGCGCCGCCCTCTCGTGCTTACGAGATCGCCCGGAGCCCGCCCCGGGCCGGACGGCAGAGCCGGTCGACGGCCTCCGCCGTGGCCTCGTCGGCGGGCAGGAACACGATCAACTGCTGGCTGTCGGCGGCGAGTTCGAGGGTCTCGCGGAGCAGGCGGAGTTCGCCGCCGGAGGGGTGGCGGAGGCGCAGGGGGCCGCGCTGTGGGACGACGTGCCGGTTCAGGCGCCGGGTGAGTTCGGGGCCTGCGGCGGAGGCGAGGTCCGTGGCCAGCCACTCGGAGCTCTCGATGGACGGGCCGAGCCAGAGGTCGAAGGCCTGCTCGTCCGCCACCACGTCCCAGTCGGCGAAGAACTCCCGGGCGCGCGGGTCGGTGAAGACGTACCGGGTGAGGTTCGGGGCGTCGGCGTCGAGCAGTCCGGTGCCGCCGGTGACCGCCTCGAACGCGGCGGTGCGGGCGAGGACGTCGCCGAGCCGGTTGGTCACCATGGCGATGCCGGGTTCGAGGAGGCGCAGGGTGCGCAGGACGTCCGGGCGCACCCGGCGGGGCGGCGGGGCGGGCCGGAGGTGCGCGGTGCACTCGCCGCCGGTGATCTTCGCGAGGTAGCGCAGATGGGCGCGCTCGGAGGGGTCGAGGCTGAGGGCGTCGGCGAGGGCGTTGACGACCGCGATGGAGGGGTTGCGGTCGCGGCCCTGCTCGATCCGGGTCAGGTACTCGACGCTGACGCCGGCCCGGGTCGCGAGGTCCGAGCGGCGCAGGCCCGGTGAGCGGCGGCGGCCGTGGTCCGGCAGTCCCAGCGAGTGCGGCTGGATGCTGTCCCGCTTGGCCCGGACGAAGTCCCCGAGTGGCGTCCCCATGGTGTCGAGCATAGGGCGGGGACGGTCGCCCACGGAGGGCTCAGGGTGGCCCTGCGGGGGCCAGCCTGAGCGCGGTCTGGCTGCGGCCCCGGGGCGGCTCGACCGTGGTGGGCATGGAAAACGACAAGAGCAAGCTGGTGGTCGTCGTCGGCAGCGTCCGGGAGGGTCGGTTCGGTCCGGTCGTGGCCTCGTGGGTCGCCGAACAGGCCGCCGCGCACGGCGCGTTCGAGGTGCAGGTCGTCGATCTGGCCGACGTGGAGCTGCCGTTGGCCCTGCCGGGCACGTCCCCGAAGGGCACCGACACCTATCCGCGGCCGGCCGGGATGGCGCCGCTCACCTCGGCGCTGGAGAGCGCCGACGCGTTCGTCCTCGTCACACCGGAGTACAACCACAGCTACCCGGCGTCCCTGAAGGCCGCCATCGACTGGCACTTCACCCAGTGGGCGGCCAAGCCCGTCGCCTTCGTCAGCTACGGCGGCGCGGCGGGCGGCCGGCACGCGGTCCTGCACCTGGAGAACGTCCTCACCGAACTCCACGCGGTCACCATCCGCGACGGCCTCTCCTTCCCCAACTGCTACACCACGTGGCAGAACGGCACCCCGCTCACCCCGGAGACCACCGCCTACGCCAAGACCCTGCTGGAGCAACTCGCCTGGTGGACCGAGGCACTTCGCACGGCCCGGGAGCGGACTCCGTACCCGGCCTGAGCACGCGGCGGGGCACGCCGGGCTCCTGGTCCGACTCTCGCCGCATTCACAGGTGCCGGACCACCACCGCAACGACCTCCACCGTGCCCGCCGTGTCGGACTGGTCGGCGCCCTGCTACGTAATGGTCGTCGGCACGGACATCGGCGAGCACGGCATCCCGCAGGCCGTCGCCCCGTCGCCCCGTACACGGACACCCGCTGCTTCAAGCACCGGCACCCTCGGCGATCCGGCCACGCTCAGTCTGGTCCCGCCGGGCGGAGTGGGCCCGATGACCTTGTGGGTGCGCGCCCTGGACCGCGCGGTGGGAGGCGTTCACGGGGATCTGCGGGCACCTGCACGTCCCGGAGAACGTGCACGGCGACCCGGGCGCGATCGGCTTCGCCCGGCTGTGAAGTACGCCAGGGCCGATCTGGACGTGGACGACGAGACGCAGACGCCGACGCAGACGCCGACGCAGACACCGACGCCGACGCCGACGCCGACGCCGACCAAGCCGAAGGTCCCGGCCTTCCCGGCCGCAAGTACTTCGTCGCCGGCGCCTCCGACGCCCATGTCCTCCCGCTCGGCAAGCATCTGGTCGAGCGCGGCTTCGGCGACCACCACTCCCGCAAGGAGCTCCGCGGTGACGCCGACGGCACACCGGGACCGCTGACCTGGCGCCTGCTGTTCTCCTGAGGCCGGGGCGGGGGCTGCCCTCGGGGCGGGCCTCCGCGGGCGGGACAATCTGCCGGAGCTGCGCCACATTTTCGTAGGTGCCGACGTTAGGGTTGTGACCGCCTGGGCACCACATGGACGGGACCGAAGCCGTGCCGAGCCCGCCGGGCCCCTCGCCGTGCTTCCGAAACGAAGGTGCCATGCCCGCCGAGACCTCCCCCGTCGACCATCTGGACGACGACGACTACCCCGCCTACACCATGGGCCGGGCCGCCGACATCCTCGGCATCACACCGGCCTTCCTGCGGGCCATCGGCGAGGCCAAGCTGATCACCCCGCTGCGCTCGGAGGGCGGCCACCGCCGCTACTCCCGCGGCCAGCTCCGCATCGCCGCCCGGGCCCGCGAACTCGTCGACCAGGGCACCCCCATCGAGGCCGCCTGCCGGATCATCGTGCTGGAGGACCGGCTGGAGGAAGCCCTGCGGCTGAACGAGGAGATGCGCCAGGAGCTGGCCCGCAGATAACTGTCCCAGCCGCAGCAGAATCACGCACCGCGCGCGGCGAGGTTTTCGGTCCGCCCGGCGCGAGAATTTTCGGCGGCGTGGATCGGGGGTCCTACCGTGTGTTACCGTGATAGAAATTGCAGTTTTGGTTCCGGTGATTATCTATCAGGATTCACGGGGCCACCCCTAGGGAGATTCAATATGGCATCTGGCACCGTGAAGTGGTTCAACGCGGAAAAGGGCTTCGGCTTCATTGAGCAGGACGGCGGCGGCGCCGACGTGTTCGCGCACTACTCGAACATCGCCACCTCCGGCTTCCGCGAGCTTCAGGAAGGCCAGAAGGTGACCTTCGACGTCACGCAGGGCCAGAAGGGCCCGCAGGCCGAGAACATCGTTCCCGCCTGACGCTGACGCGTACTCGACGGTCGGGGCCCGCACCCTAGGGTGCGGGCCCCGACCCGTTGCTTCACCTCTTGTTTCTGCGCTATTTCCCTCGGCTCTTTCCTGGGAATTCTCGGGCGGTTTCGCACTGCCCTCGGAGAAATTCCTCGACACGTGCCGCACGCATCGAGGAAGGTCCTCCCACGCCATGAACCGCACCCGTCGCCCCGGGAGCAACACGTCCCGTCCCCGTACCCGGCGGCCCAGTCACGAGTTCACCCTGCCCACCAGCCGCACCGAGGCGCTGCCCGCCGTGGCGGCCTTCGCCGAGCTCGACCTGCCCGAGAAGATGCAGGCCGCGCTGCGCACCGAGGGCGTGACCGTGCCCTTCCCGATCCAGGCGGCAACCCTGCCGAACTCGCTGGCCGGCCGGGACGTCCTGGGCCGCGGCCGCACCGGCTCCGGCAAGACGCTCGCCTTCGGCCTGCCCCTGCTGGCCCGTCTCGACGGCCGCCGGGCCGAACCCCGCCAGCCGCTCGCCCTGGTCCTCGTCCCCACCCGGGAACTCGCCCAGCAGGTCACCGACGCGCTCACCCCCTACGCCCGGGCGCTGCGGCTGCGCGCGGCCACCGTCGTCGGCGGTATGTCGATCGGCCGGCAGGCGGCGGCGCTGCGCTCCGGCGCCGAGGTCGTCGTGGCCACGCCCGGCCGGCTCAAGGACCTCATCGAGCGCGGCGACTGCGTCCTGCGCCAGGTGGAGATCACCGTCCTGGACGAGGCCGACCAGATGACCGACATGGGCTTCCTGCCCCAGGTCACCGCACTGCTCGACCAGGTCCGCCCGGACGGCCAGCGGATGCTGTTCTCGGCCACGCTCGACCGCAACATCGACCTGCTGGTGCGGCGCTACCTGCACGACCCTGTGGTGCACTCGGTCGACCCGTCCGCGGGCGCCGTCACCACCATGGAGCACCACCTGCTGCACGTCCACGACGACGACAAGCGGGCCACCGCCACCGAGACCGCCGCGCGCGACGGCCGCGTGATCATGTTCCTGGACACCAAGCACGCGGCGGAGCGGCTGGCCAAGCACCTGCTGTCGATGGGCGTCCGCGCCTCGGCGCTGCACGGCGGCAAGTCCCAGCCGCAGCGCACCCGCACCCTCGGCCAGTTCAAGGACGGCCAGGTGACGGTCCTGGTCGCCACCAACGTCGCGGCCCGCGGCATCCACGTCGACAACATCGACCTCGTCGTGAACTTCGACCCGCCCGCCGACCACAAGGACTACCTGCACCGCGGCGGCCGCACCGCCCGCGCGGGCGAGTCCGGCACCGTCGTCACCCTGGTCCTGCCGCACCAGCGGCGCAGCATGGACCGCCTCATGTCCGACGCCGGCATCACCCCGCGCACCACCCGGGTCCGCCCGGGCGAGGAGGAACTGAGCCGCATCACGGGCGCGCGGACGCCGTCCGGGGTGCCGGTCACGATCACGGTCCCGGCGCCCGAACCCCAGCGGCGCACCGGCACGTCCCCCGCCGGTTCCCGCAGCCGGGGCGCGAGGGGCCGCCGCCGCTCGTCGCGGACCAGCCGCTAGGGCCTGCCGTCCGGATCGGGCCGGCCGCGGGAGACAGCGCGGCCGGCCGGGCCGACCGTACGGAACGGCCGGACCCGATCCGTACGACACCCCCACCATCCGTAGGACCTTCAACCGCTCGCTCCCTGTGGAGGCACCATGCGCATCGTCATCGCACGTTTCCCCTTCGACCTGACCATGGCCGAGGTGGAGAAGTCCATGGAGGGCGTCGAGCCCGAGGCCGCGACCGGCTCCTGCGTGACCGTCGGCGGCCGTGTCTACCCGGTCAAGCAGGTGGGGCAGGTGATCACCCGCCAGGACCGCCGCGACTTCACCGCGAACGAGGTGAGCCGGGCCCTGACCCGCCTCGGCTTCACCTGCCACGAGGTGCCCGCGGCCCGCCCGGAGCCGTTCGGTGACTCGGCGGCGGGGGCCTGGGCGGACGGGCCGTTGGGCTAGGCCGAGAGCGATGACGTTCAAGGGGTACCTGCAGTCGCACCAGGTGGACTACTTCCTGGGGGCGGGGATGACGACGCCGCCGCGGCCGGACATCGCCTACGCCGGCGGCTGATCCGTGCCGTCCGCCGGGAGGCGCTCCGGCAGTCCGAGCCGTGGGAAGCGGTCGGCGTGGAACGTGACGATCTCGGTGATCGCCCCGCCGGTGATCCGCAGGACGTCGATCGTCAGCGGCAGGTGGGCGCCCTCCTCCTGCCGCCAGAGGTAGAAGGCGACGGCGGGCTGCCGGTTCACCGAGGTGGGGAGGGCGCGCAGGCCGGTCATGCCCTCGAAGCCGCTGTCGACCCAGTCCTTCACCACCGCGTCGCGGCCGACGAACAGGCCCGGCGTGGGCGGCATCGAGCAGCGGACGTCGTCCCGCAGCAGCGCGGTGACCCGGCCGATGTCCGTGGCCACGCTGGCGTCGGTGTAGCGGCGCACCAACTCACGGGTCCCGGCGTCCTGTTCACCGCCGGTCCAGTCCTGCCGTTCGGCGGGCAGGTGCTCCCGCATGCCCGCGCGGGCCCGTTGCAGCGCGCTGTTCACGGAGTTGACGGAGTCCCCGAGGATCTCCGCGACCTCCTTCGCCGGCCGGCCGAGCACGTCCCGCAGGATCAGCACGGCCCGCGGGCGCGGCGCGAGGTGCTGGACCGCGACCAGGTAGGCCAGCTCGATCGTCTCCCGGGCGACGGCGACGGCCTCCGGCTCGTCCGCGCTGCCCGCGGGCAGCTCGTCGAGCAGCCGGTCCGGGTAGGGCTGGAGCCACCGCACCTCGCCCCCGGTCGCGGGCTCCGGGCGGCTCCTGGCCAGCAGGTCCAGACAGGCGTTGGTGGCGATCCGGTACAGCCAGGCCCGGAACGTCGACCGCCCCTCGCACGTCTCCCGCCGCCGCCAGGCCCGCAGGAACGTCTCCTGTACGACGTCCTCGGCGTCCTCGAACGACCCGAGCATCCGGTAGCAGTGCACATGCAGCTCCCGCCGGTACCGCTCCGCCAGCCCCGAGAACCCCGCCTCGTCGATCTCGCCCAGCCCGCCCACGCCCAGCTCCTCGGCCCGTGTGTCAGCGCTCATCACGTCATCCGTCCGCCTCGTCGTGTCCCGTCATAGATGTGACGGGCGCGGGCGCCGAAACTCATCACTCGGGGTCGCACGGTACGGCCGG
The DNA here is from genome assembly GCF_010548375.1 of Streptomyces sp. SID13726. Classification (GTDB taxonomy): domain Bacteria; phylum Actinomycetota; class Actinomycetes; order Streptomycetales; family Streptomycetaceae; genus Streptomyces. Next base: position 162,463 of record NZ_JAAGLY010000005.1, on the reverse strand, counting down.
CCGAGCCGGTTCAGTCCGATCGCCGCGCGGCCTCGACAGCCCTGCGGGCACCGGCGAGGTTGGTCCGGCTGGCCCGGGTGGCGGGGTGGGTCTCGCCGAGCACCCGCTCCCGCTGGGCCAGCGTGGCCTCGTACAGGGGGATCGCCCGCTCCAGGTCCCCCGCGTCCTCGTAGGCGATGGCGAGGTTGTTGCGGCTGTTCAGCGTGCGGGGGTGGGTCTCGCCGAGCACCCGCTCCCGCTGCGCGAGCGTCGCCTCGTACAGCGGGATCGCCCGCTCCAGATCCCCCATCGCGCGGTAGACGCCGGCCAGGCCGTTGCGGGTGACGAGGGTGTCCGGGTGGGTGTCGCCGAACACCCGCTCACGCAGGGCGAGCGTGGCCTCGTACAGCTGGACGGCCCGCTCCAGGTCACCCGCCGCCCGGTAGGCACCCGCGAGGTTGATGCGGCTGACCAATGTCTGGGGATGGGTGTCGCCGAGCACCCGCTCCCGCTGGGCGAGCGTCGCCTCGTACAGCGGGATCGCCCGCTCCAGATCCCCCGCTCTCCTGTAGGCGAGGGCGAGGTTGTTGCGACTGGTCAGGGTGGAGGGGTGGGCGTCGCCCAGGACCCGTTCGCGCAGGGCGAGCGTCGACTCGAACAGCGGGATCGCCCGCTCCAGGTCCCCCGCCTGCTCGTAGGCGAGGGCGAGGTTGTTGCGGGTGTTCAGGGTGAAGTGGTGGGTTTCGCCGAACTCCCGTTCGCGTTGGGCAAGGGTGGACTCCAGGAGCGGGACGGCCCGCTGGAGATCCCCCGCCTCCGCGTACGCGCCGGCCAGGTTGTTGCGGCTGATCAGAGTGTCAGGGTGAGCGTCGCCGAGCACCCGCTCCTGCTGCGCGAGCGTGGCCTCGTACAGCGCGATGGCCCGCTCCAGATCCCCCGCCTCCTCGTAGGCACCGGCCAGTCCGGTGCGGCCGGCCAGAGTGGACGGGTGGGTGTCGCCCAGCGTCTGCTCGGCCTGCGCGAGGTCGGCGACGCGCAGGGGGACGGAATGGGCGTCGCGGCCCTGCCGGTGCAGGTACCGGGCGGCGGCACGGTAGATCTCGGCGGTCTCGGCCGAGACGGGCCGGCCGGGTGGCGCGGACTGGACCAGGGCGAAGACGTGCGGGAGCAGGCGTTCCCACCGGGTGTCCGCCTCCGTGCCGGTGTCGTTCCTGCCGGGGACGGCCTGTCGCAGAGCCTGTTCGGCATCCTGCCGTCCCGGGACTGCGGCACCGGCACCGGCCTCGACCTCGGCATCGGCATCGGCATCGGCATCGGCATCGGCGGTGACGCGGGTGCGCACCACCAGCTGCACGAGCCGGTGCACGGTGATGCCCTGGCGGTCGGCGGTGAAGGCGATCATGTTGTAGGCGTGGAGCACGCCCAGCGCGTCGCCCAGAGCGATCGGGTCGGGGGCCGCCGCGGCGAGGAGGGTGCGGGGGATGTCGTCGGGGGCCAGCCATACGATCGTGTGCAGCAGCCTGGCGGCCAGCGGGTCACGGCGTTCGACCGCGGTCAGGGTGTGGAGCCAGACGCGGGCGATCGTGCGCTCCGGGTCGGTGCCGTCCGCCGCCCGGTCGAGGCTGCGTCCCAACAGGTGCCGGTAGGCCCCGAGCGCGGTACCCGTCTGGTGGAGGTAGGCCCCCGCCTGCTCCAGCGCCAGCGGCAGATACCCGAGCTCGGCGGCCAGATCACCGGCCTGGCGTCGCTGTTGCGGGGTGGGCCGCTCCGGTCCGAGGGCGAGCGTGCACAGCAGCTCCACGGACGCGTCCGGGTCCATCAGGCCCAGCGCCATGGCCGGGGCGACGGTGTGCCAGCCGGTCGCCTTCCTGCTGGTGGCCAGGTGATGGCCGTCCGCGAGGGTGCCGAGGTAGTGGCGCAGATCCGTCGGGTCCTCGACGTTGTCGAAGACCAGCAGCCAGCCCGGGTGCCACTGGAGCCAGAGGATCGCCCACGCCGCACGCTCCTCCACGCCCACGGCCGCCGCCCACTGCGGGCACAGCCGCACGGCCAGCGCGGCCAGACTCGTGACGATCTGTTCGGTGGACTCGGCGGTGATCCACCACACCAGGGTGTACTCCCGCCGGTACGCGTGCGCGTAGTGCAGCGCGAGCGAGCTCTTCCCGACCCCGCCCAGGCCGTGAACGGCCTGCGTCCGCGACGGGAGCCGGACCGCGGCGGCCTCGTCCTCCGGGGCCAGCAGCTCCCGCAGCCGCCTCAGCTCCTGCTCCCGGCCCACGAACACGCCGGACGCCGACCAGGGCAGGTTCGCCGCTCCCGGCGGTGCGCTCACCTCCCGCGCCCACCGCACCGCCTCGGGCGGCAGCATCACCACCCGGGCGCCGTCACCGGTGATCGCTACGGCGATGTCGGCCGCGGCGATCGATCGGGGACCCGAAGCCTGTGGCCCACTCGGCGTGGACGGCCGATCACCGCTCACGGCCCGAGCGTGGTGTTGTCACCGGTGATCGCGGTACCGATCGTCTGGGCGGCGATGGACCGCTCGCCCGACGCGGTCACGGTCACCTGTCCCGCGCCGGCGGGCAGCAACGCGACCAGTTCCCGCAACAGTTCGGCGTCCTCGCGCAGCGCCCGCCTGAACTGCTGCCGCAGCGCAGCCGCCGCGTCGCCGTCGCCGTCCTCCTCGGCCGCGTCCTGCACCGCCGCCTCTAGTTCGGCACGCCCCTGCTCGTCCCGACGACGCCAGAGCGACTGCAACATCCGCCGCCCCACGTTCGCCGTCGCGTCCACCGCGGCGTTCTCCGTCCGGGTCAACACCCCCGCCCCATAGGCCCCCAGAGCCGCCGTCAGATACGGCCCCGCCTGCCCCACAAACTGAACGATCTCCGCACTCATCCCCAACTCCTTGGCCTGCGGCCCTGCTCGTACCGCAAACTCGGCCCGGGGAAACGCCGCTCGGAAGCCGCTGTCGTACCGGTCATGCGGAGCGCGAGTCCGCCTGTGCCGACTCGGACGTGTGATCTTTCAGCCGGCTCGGCAGGGCTGGATGTCCTCTCCGTCAGTTCACCTCGGGTCCGAACCTGCGCTTGTACGCCGACGGGGTGATGCCCGTCTCGCGGCGCATCAGCGTGCGCAGGTTGGCGGCGGTGCCCAGACCGCTCCGCCGTGCGACCACCTCGAAACGTGATTCACCCCGCTCGATCAGTCGGCAGGCCAAGGTGAGCCGTTCCCCCGTGAGCCACATCAACGGTGTCGTTCCCAGCTGTGCCCGGAAACGGCGGTGCAGCGTGGCCGGGCTGACCGCCGCCCGCTCCGCGAGGTCCGAGACCGTGAGGGGTGTGTCGAGCCGTGCCTGCGCCCAGGCCAGGACGGGCGCCAGGGACTCGTCGGGGAGGTCGGGCAGGGGACGCTCGACGAACTGCCGCTGTCCGCCGTCGCGGTGCGCCGCGAAGACCAGCCGACGGCTCACGGCATTGGCGACCTCGGCGCCGTGGTCGCGGCGGACCACGTGCAGGCCGAGGTCGAGTGCGGCCGCGCTTCCCGCGGCGGTGAGGATGTCGCCGTCGTCCACGAACAGCACGTCTGATTCGAGGCGGACGGCAGGGAAGCGGGCGCGGAAGGCATCGGCCCACTGCCAATGGGCTGTGGCCCGGCGCCCGTCGAGGACTCCGGCCTCGGCGAGGGTGAAGGCGCCGCTGCAGAAGCCGATCAGGCGTGCGCCGCGCGCGCGTGCCCGTCGGATCGTGTCGAGGACGGCGGGTCGGCGGGGCACCTCGACGTCGGGGCGGTTGGGGACGATCAAGGTGTCCGCCGTATCGGCCGCCTCCAGGCCGGCGACTGCTGTGAGGGTGAAGAATCCGTCGCGCATCGGGGTGGCGGGCTCGGGGGAGCAGAGCCGGAAGTCGTAGAGCTCGCGGCCGATCTCCGGCCTGCGCAGACCGAAGATCTCGGTCGCGCAGCCGAGCTCGAACGGGTTGGAGTTCTCGTCCACGATCACGACCACCCGATGTACGCCTGCCGAGTGAGCGGCGTGCGAGGATTCTTTCGCCATGTGCAATTCCTAGCACTCACACTGCCCGTGCGAAGCCGCCGAGGATGAGGCCATGAGCAACCAGCCGATCTCTCTTCGCCAGGCCCTGGACTCCTTTGACGCGCTGTGGAGTCCGCGCATCGTCACACGCGTCAACGACTACGACGTCCGGGTCGCCAAGGTCGAGGGCGAACACATCTGGCACGTTCATGACGACACGGACGAGTTCTTCCTGGTGCTCGACGGGGAACTGCACATCTCGTTGCGCGAGCCCGAGGGTGAGCGCGCGGTCCTGCTGCGGCAGGGGGCGGCCTTCACGGTCCCCGCGGGTACGGAGCACAAGCCGTACGCGCCGTCCGGAGCCGCGATCCTCATGTTCGAGCCGACCGGGACGCCGACCGTGGGCGACCGCCACGACGAGATCCCCGCCCACGTCGACGCGACGACCGGACACGTCCTCAACGCGTGAGCGACGGACGGCTGCTGTCACGCGACGACGGAGTGCGAAAGGCCTGCCGGCCGAGCCGCACGACCGACTCCGGCGCCCGGTCCACGAACACCGGGCCGCCCCGGCGCCGGCTCCAGGCCCGGCCACGGTCCGTGAAGCGCTTCGTCTTCGCCGCACTCCCTCCCCACCAGTACGGCTGAACCCGCCCGCACAGCCGCAACGGAGCCCCGGTGCCGGAGCGGACGAATCGCTCTCCCCCGAGATCACCCATTCCCACCCCCACCCCCACCACCCCGTGCAAGACTGCGGCACCCCACGCCGAGCCCACCGCACCCCCTCCTCGCTTGAGAGGGGAGCCGTGCGGCGGGAGGCTTGGGGTATGGACAGCTGGGGCGGTACAGGCGGAGGCGCCGTGGAGGGTCGGGTACCGGAGGACCTGGCGGTCGTGGTGGACGGCCGTGGGGTGATCGCGGTGTGGGGTGCGGGGGCGCGGGAGCTGCTCGGGTACGAGGCCGGGGAGATCGTGGGGAGGCCTGCGGCGGAGCTGCTCGCGGCGGACCTGCCCGAGTCGGCGCGGCGCCACGTGGCCGGCGGGCTGCGGTGGGCGACACAGGTGGCGTTGCGGCACAGGGACGGCGACCGGGTCGTCGTACGGCTTCAGGGGACGCCTCTCGCGGACGGCGACGGCGGGCGGCCGTGGCTGGTGACCGGGGCCGCCGCGGAGCGGGTGGCCGGGCCCGCCGAGGTGTCGGCGGAGGCCCTGTGGGATCTCACGCTCGCCCAGCTGCCGGTGCCGGTGGCGATCTACGACCTGGACGCCCGGCTGGTGGCCGCCAACGAGGTCATGACCCGGGTGATGGGCCGGACCGTCGCGGAGATGCGGGGCCTGACCCTGTGGGAGATCGAGCCGAACCCGCCCTTCGACGAGTACGACCGTCTCCAGCGGCAGGTGCTGCGGACGGGTGAGCCGGTCTTCCACGAGAACCACGGTCAGGCGCCCGGCGAGGTCCGGGGGCACGCCTGGTCGATGTTCCTGTCGCCGCTCAAGGACGAGGGCGGGACCGTCAGGGGGATGTCGGCGGCCGTCTTCGACACCACCGAGCAGTACTGGGCCCGCCGCCGGCTCGCCGTCCTCAACGACGCCAGCCTCCGCATCGGCAGCACCCTGGACGTGACCCGGACGGCGGAGGAGCTGGCCGAGGTGGCCGTGTCGGGGTTCGCGGACTTCGTGACCGTGGACCTGCTGGAGTCGGTCGCCGAGGGGGAGGAGCCGGAGCCGGTCCCCGCGGGCCGGCCGGTGACCGTACGACGTACCGCGCAGCGGTCGGTGCTCGACGGGTGCCCGGAGTCGGTGGTCCCGTCCGGCGGTACGACGTTCTACCCGGTGGACACGCCTCCGATGCGGGCCCTGGTCGCGGGCCGCGGCACCCTGCCGAAGCCCGGCGATCCCGGGCTCCAGGAGTGGATCCGGTCCTCCCGGGCCCGTGCCGAGTCCGTGCACCGGCATCTGATCCACTCGGTGATGATGGTGCCGCTGCGTGCCCGCGGGGTCACCCTGGGCCTGGTGCACTTCCTGCGGCACCGCACTCCGGAGCCGTTCAGCGAGGACGACCTGCTGCTCGCCGAGGAGATCGTCGCGCGGGCCGCGGTCAGCGTGGACAACGCCCGCCGCTACACCCGCGAGCGCCGCACCGCCCTCGCCCTCCAGCGCAGCCTCCTGCCCGACCGGCCGCCGGACCTCGCCGCCATGGAGGTGGCCTACCGCTATCTCCCGGCCGGGTCAGGGGCGGACGTCGGCGGGGACTGGTTCGACGTCATCCCGCTGTCCGGAGCCCGGGTCGCCCTGGTCGTGGGCGACGTGGTGGGCCACGGCATCCACGCCTCGGCGACGATGGGCCGCCTGCGGACGGCCGTACGCACCCTCGCGGACGTCGATCTCGCCCCGGACGAGCTCCTCACCCAGCTGGACGACCTCGTCGTACGGCTCGACCGCGAGGAGGGCCCCGAGGCGCGCGGCCGGGCGGCGGCCCCGACCTCCGGCGAGGTGGGCGCGACCTGTGTGTACGCCGTCTACGACCCGGTGTCGCGCCGTTGCACCATGGCCCGGGCCGGCCATCCGCCGCCCGCCGTGGTCACCCCCGACGGCGACGTGCGGTTCCTGGACCTGCCCGCCGGGCCGCCGCTGGGCCTGGGCGGGCTGCCGTTCGAGTCGGTCGAGGTGGAGCTGGAGGAGGGCAGTCTGCTCGCGCTCTACACCGACGGGCTGGTCGAGGCGGCCGACCGGGACATCGAGGTCGGTCTCGAACTGCTGCGCGGGGCGCTCGCCGACAAGGCGGGGCCCCTGGAGGAGACCTGCGACCAGGTGCTGCGGACGGTGCTGCCGGGGCGCCCGGCCGACGACATCGTCCTCATGCTGGCCCGCACCTCCGCCCTCGACACCGCGAAGGTCCGCACCTGGCACCTCCCGCGCGACCCCGCCGCGGTGGCCCGCGCCCGCAAGGCGGCGGGCGAGCAGGTGTCGGCGTGGGGCCTCGGCGAGGCGGCCTTCGCCACCGAGCTGATCGTGAGCGAGCTGGTCACCAACGCCGTGCGCTACGGCGACGATCCGGTCGTGCTACGGCTGATCCGTGACTCGACGCTGATCTGCGAGGTCTCGGACGGCAGCAGTACGGCCCCGCATCTGCGGCGGGCGCGGGTGTTCGACGAGGGCGGGCGGGGGCTGCTGCTGGTCGCCCAGATGGCGGAGCGGTGGGGGAGCCGGCAGACGGAGACGGGGAAGACGATCTGGGCGGAGCTGGGGCTGCCGGCCTCGGCGGGGTGAGACGCCGTCCGTCAAGCGGAACGTTGGATTCATCCAGCTGTGCGACGATGCGGCCGTGAACGCACCCCCCAGCCCTTCCTCGGGCAGACCCCCCACGGAATCCTCCGGCTTCGCGGCCGAGTTCAAGGACGCCGTCACCTTCCGCGCCTTCGGCCTGGTCCTCGGCGGCCTGCTGGTCCAACTGGCCTTCGTCGTCTCGTACGTGGGCGCCTTCCACTCCCCCACCCCGCACCGGATCCCGGTCGCCGTGGTCGCCCCCCAGGAGGCCTCCGCGAAGATCGTCGCCCAGCTCAACGCCCTGGACGGCGACCCCGTGAAGGCAACGGCCGCCTCCAGCAAGTCCGTTGCCACTGATCGGGTCCTGACCCGGCGCGCGGACGCGGCCTTCCTCTTCAACGCGACCGGCACCGAGGACACCCTCCTCGTCGCCTCGGCCGGCGGCCCTTCGGTCTCCCAGACCGCGACCCAGATCGCCCAGAAGATCGAGGCGTCGGAGAAGCGCCGGATCACGGTCACGGACATCCGCTCCCCCAACTCCGGTGACGGGCGCGGGATGACGTCCTTCTACCTCGTCCTCGGCTGGGTGATCGGCGGCTACCTCACCGCCACCATCATGGGCATGGCCTCGGGCTCCCGCCCGGCCAACCGCCACCGCACACTGATCCGGCTCGGGGTGCTCGTGCCGTACGCGGTGGTCTCGGGCATCGCCGGCGCGGTGATCGTGGGACCGGTGTTCGACGCCCTGGGCGGCCACTTCTGGGCCCTGAGCGGAATCGGCACCCTGGTCGTCATGGCCTCGGCGGCAACCGCCCTCGCACTCCAGACCCTGCTCGGCCTCCTCGGCACGGGCGTGGTCGTCCTGCTCTTCGTGGTGCTGGGCAACCCGAGTTCGGGCGGCGTCTACCCGGCCCCCCTGCTGCCGGCCTTCTGGAGCGCGATCGGCCAGGCGCTCCCGCCGGGCGCGGGAACGACGCTGGTACGGAACACGGTGTACTTCTCCGGGCATGCGACGGGGGCGGCGCTGTGGGTGCTGGTCGCTTATGCGGTGGGCGGGGTCGTGTTGGCCCTGGGGGCTTCGTGGTGGCGGGAAGGGCGGGGCGCGGTCGCTGCCACCGCGGGCTGAGGGGTGTTGTTCCTGTGACCCGGGGCGGGTGTGCCCCGGGTCACGCGCAGCGGGTGGTGGCGGCGTACGAGACGAAGGCGGACCACTGGTGGGGGCCGAAGGCGAGTTGGGGGCCCGGGAGGTGCTTCGAGTCCCGTACGTGGATGGTGGTGGGGGTGGGGGCGATCTCGATGCAGGCAGCGCCGTCGGGATTGCTGTGGCTGCTCTTGAACCACTCCAGCGCGGTGGCTTCACCGGCCAAGGGCTTGAGGCTCATGACTCTCCCAGCAGTTTCTCGATGTAGCCCAGCGACTCTCTCGGGGTGAGAGCCTGCGCTCGGATAATCCCATAGCGCAGTTCGAGGATCTGGATCTCCCTGCGGTCCGAGACCAGCCGGCTGACGAGCTGGATATCGCTGTGCGCCACTGTGGTGCCCTGTTTCAGCCGCAGCAGATGGAAGGGACCGTCGAGACCGGCGTTGTCCTCGCAGTGGATGGGCAGCACTTGGATCTCCACGTTCCGCATCTGCCCGATCTCCAGCAGCCGTTCGAGCTGTCGACGCAGGACCGCCCTGCCTCCGACCGGACGGCGCAGGGCGGCCTCATCATGCACGAAGCTGAAGGCGGGGATCATCCCGTTTCCGCCGACGATTCCCTGGCGTGCCAGCCGTGCTGCGACAAGCCGTTCCACGTCCTCCTCCGAGAACGCCGGGCGCCGTGAGGCGAACACCGCCGTCAAGTACTCCTCGGTCTGCAGGAGCCCGTTCACCACGGAGTTGTCGTAGGCGCAGATCTCGACCGCCTCCGCCTCCAGCTTGGCCAGGTCCCGTACCTTCTTCGGGTACCGGGCCTGCTCGACGTCCTTCTTCAGCGCGTCGATCAGCCCGCCGGCGCTCAGTACCTCGTCGGCTGCCTTCAGGAACGCCGGACTCGGCGCCCGTCGCCCCCGCTCCACCGAGGACACCTGCTCCTCGCTGTATCCGATGGCTGTCGCCAACTCGGCCTGCCTGAGCCCCTGTTGCTCCCGGCGCGTCTTGACGACCCTGCCCACGGTCCGCAGTACCGCCGCCGACTCCTCGTCGTCGGCGCCGTAGGGCTCCATCCCGTCACCGTTACCCACGCCCGGCCACCTCCACGTGCCGCCCGTACCCAACTCCCGTCGGTACGGGGCGTAACGCCGCACCGCCCGGACAGCGCCGGACAGCACCCGGACAGTGACGCCGCGTACCACCTTCGTCGCTGTTCAGAGTAGGGTCAGCCGACCACGCTGAGTGACATGAACGCCGATATCGACCATCAGCCGGTCGCTTCGCCCGCCGTCACCCACCACTTCGCCGTCCGCCTGTCGGCCACGCCCAGAGGCGCCCGGCTGGCGCGCCGGTTGGCGGCGGAGCAACTGCACGGCTGGGGCTGGCCGTACGGCACGGAGGCCCACGAGACGGCCGTCCTCCTGGTCGCCGAGCTCGCCGCGAACGCCGCCCGGCACGGCCGCGTTCCCGGCCGTGACTTCCGCCTCCGCCTCACCCTCCACCCCGAGGACGCCACCCTCCGCGTCGAAGTCACCGACCCCCGACCGGCCGATCGCCCACCGGTCCCCGGCACCCTCCCGGCCCCTTCCCCTGAGAACGACTCGGGCCGTGGCCTCCTCCTCGTCGAGGCGCTGTCCACGCACTGGGGAACGGCCTGTGGAGATCCGTACACCAAGACGGTGTGGTGCGAGGTGAAGGGCGATCATTTCGGTTGCCCGTGCTCCTCTCCTCGACCGATCCTGGGGCCGCGGCAGTGAAGTGAGGGGGACAGGGTGGGGCTCGTACTCTTTCCGGGAGACGGTGACGTGACCAGCCCGGACGTCTCCTGGTCCTACACGGGCTTCAACCTGTTCCGGGAGTGGCTGGCCGAGGCCGAGGGGTTCGCCCTCACCGACATGCACGGCTTCGGCGGCGACCGTCCGTGGAACAGCGTGTCCACCACGCTGACTCCACTGCTCGACCATCCGGACGACACCGGGCCCGACCTCACGCCTGCTCAGTGCGTCGCGATGCTGCCCCGGCTGGAGGCGATCGTGGAGCAGCGGCGGCGTGATGCCGGTGAACGACGACGCGTCGACGACGTCCGGGAGTTGGTCGCCGTCATCAGGTTCTGCCTGGAGAGGGAAGTCGAACTCGTCTTCGGCTGACCGGTGCTCGGAGCGAACTCCTGGAGCGGAGGTCGGCGGAGCGGCAGGTCACTCCTCGCGGTACCGCCCGAACACCCTCTCCTGCTCGTCCCGCCAACTCCAGTCTCCCGAACGGGAGAAGGGGAGGCTCCGGGCCAGGATGGAGAACTGCTCGGACGGCTCGCGGCTGGCCTTGTTCACCACGATCGCCGAGAGCATGGGGTCTCGCCCGTCGGCGTTGCCGTGCAGGCAGACATCCCTGAGCAGGTAGGTCATGACCCCGCGATACGGCGGAACGGAGTCGAAGCCCCGCTCCGCCAGTTCGGCGCTCAGTTCCCCGTAGGTGATCGTCCTCCCCTGACGGGCCCGCCCCCGCAATACCTCGACAGCCGCTTCGACCGCGGCCGGGTACTCCGGATCTGTGGTCCTCACTTGCCCCTCCCCCATCACGTGGACAATGCCTGGGCTGCGCAGCGTACCGACCGGGGACCCGGAAGGACCCCGGTGAAGTGGAGGCGGCCGAAGTCGTCTCAGGGGCTGGGCAGTTGGCCGAGGAAGGACACAGTGGTGGTGCGAGTGGTGAGCCCGGGGGCCGGGTGGCGGGTGGAGTGGGTCAGTGGTGGTGGGGGTGGTGCCGGGCACGGGGACTCGGTGCGGTCGGTGGTTGTGGGTGTGGTGGGTGGGCGGGATGTCGTCGTCAGCGGGGGTGATGACGGGGGCGTGCTGGTGTGGGATCTGGGGACCGGTGAGCGGATCGGTGAGCCGTTGGTCGTTGGTGGGGCGGTGTGGGGTGTGGCCGTGGGCGGTCGAGGTGTCGGCGTTGTGGTCGGGCCGTCTGCTTTGGGTGGGGCTTGGGATCTGGGTGCGCGGCGGCGGCTGGGGAGTCTCGACGGTGGGGGGTGGGCTGTCGCGACGGCAGTGGTGCAGGGGCGGTTCCTGGTGTTCCTGGGGCGGGAGAGTGTTCCCAGGGTGGTGCTGTGGGATCCCGTCAGGGGTGACGTGGTCGAAGGCCTCGATCCGTCGGCGGAGCGTGTCGGGGCCGTGGTGGCGGTGGCCGTCGCAGACGGGGGGAGTGTCGGTGTCACCCTGCACGACGACAGCAGTGTCCGGGCGTGGAGCCTGGCCGACGGCCGGTGTCGGGGGCAGCTCGCGCCCCCGGCCGGCGGCGGCGCGCAGCGGGTGTCGCTGGCCGCCGCCACCGTCGGGGAGCGGTTGGTCGCCGTCACCGGTGACTGGAGCGGGCGGGTCCAGTTGTGGGACGAGGCCGGGCGGGCGGCTCTGGTCGGCCACGCCGGTCCCGTGTGGGCCCTCGCCTCGGCCGTGGTCGACGGCCGCCCGCTCGTCGTCACCGGCGGGGACGACCGGGTCGTACGGGTGTGGGACCTCGTCGCCCGTCGTCAGGTGGGCTCGGATCTGGAGTTCCCCTCGGAGGTGACCGCCGTGGCCATGGCGTCCGACGGGCGGCTGGTGGTGGGGTTCGGCGATGACATCGCGGTTCTCGCACCCCGGCCGCCCGCCTGAGCGGATCCCGCGGACTCCTCCCCCTTACGCCGACGGGTTCACGATCACCTTCGTCGAGTTGTTCTTCGTGTTCGGGTCGAACGGGAAGGTCGTCGCGGTCTCGTCGTAGGGGCGGACCGTGACGTGGCCGGTCGCGTTCGGGACCGCGTCGTCGATGCGGAGCTGGAAGGGGAAGTCGACCTTCAGGTGGGGCTTGGTCCAGGTGGGGAGGGTGCAGGTGTAGTGGGGGACCGTGGGGTCGTCGCCGGCGCTGTGCGCGGTGTGGCAGGTGGTGGGGATCGAAGTGGCTGTCGTGCCCGGCGGGAGGTAGTAGTCGATCGCGGGGACCGGGTCGCCGGAGGCCACGTCGGCCACCCAGGCCGGGCCCCGGTTGGTGAAGCGGAAGCCCGCGGTGACCGTGTCGCCGGCCGCGGCGGTCACCTTTGTGCCGTGGACGGCGAAGTCGGCGGTGTTGTCGGTGGTGACGTGCCAGGAACGGCCGTTGTCGGAGGTGTCGAGGTCGGTGGTGCCGTCGGTGGGCTCGACCTCGTAGTCGAAGCGGTCGTAGAGGGCGTGGCGGGTGGCCTTCAGGCGGAGCGGGGCGGGGAGTTGCACCGTGGCGCCCGCGGGGATCTCGGTGTCGAAGGCGCAGGTCACGTAAGTCACCGACGAGGACGGGGTGTTGGCGTCCGGGTCCGGGTAAGTGCACTGCGGGTAGCGGGTGGTGATCGCGAGGCCGTACGTCGACCACATCTTGAGGGTGAAGCCGTGGGCGGTCTCGTTGCCGGTGTTCGTGATGGCGGTGGGGACAGTCAGGCGGGTGCCGGGGCGCACGGCCGTGAGGTCCTGGGGCGTGGGGATGCCCAGGTCGGGGCCGGAGGCGACCGTCACCGTGGTTTCCGCGGAGGAGTCGGGGGCCGTGAGGGTGCCGTCGGGGCCGCCGGTGGCGGTGGCCGCGTACTCGATCGTGCCCTGGGTTCCGACGGCCGCGCCGGACGCGGCGCGCAGCTTCAGCCGGACCTGCGGGGTGTAGCGAGTCGGGACGTCGCCGGTGTCGCAGACGGCCTTCGTGCCGGTGCCGTCCGGAGTGCAGTTGTCGGGCCAGGACACCTCGGCGACGCCGCTGAGGCCGGAGACGTCGACGGTCAGACGGCCTTCGGTCACCTGGAAGCCGGCGTTGTCGTGGTACAGGCCGAGCGCGAGCGAACGGTACTGGGCGGTGCCGCCGGCCGGGGCGACGGTGAGCGCCTGCTCGTACGGTGCCTGGACCCACAGTTGGTCACTCTGCGGCTCGTCGTCGGCGACGGCGACGCCTGTGCCGAGGCCGGTGACGGACAGGGCGACCACGGCTCCGGCGCAGGCGGCGCGGCGCAGGGCGGGCCCGACGGAGACAGAACTCATGACTTCTCCCAGCTGGGACAGGGACTCCGGCGCTGTGATCAGGGCCGGGCGCGAGTTCGACGGGCCGTCGGGGGCGAAAGTTGTAGGCGGTACGGGGTTCTTACCGACTTCTTGATCGTGATCGGTGGGGCGGCGGAACATCGAAGAGGCTCAGCTCGTGCTCGGTCGGTTCCTCGAAGACGTGCGCGTACGCGGTGAGTTGGGCCCGGGTGATCGGGACGGTTCCGTGGCCTGCCTGTCCGTTACGGCCCTCCAGGCGGCGGTCGAGTTCGTCGAACGGTGTCTTGAGGTAGTGCAACTCGACCCGGACACCCAGCTCGTGGGCCGCCCGGCGCTTCTCGTCCCGCTCCGCGCGGGCCCAGAACCCGAACTCCAGGATCACGGTGCCGCCGAGCCGCAGCAGTTCCTGGGCGTGTACCCAGAACCGCTCCTCCAGCCGGTCCCGCGTCACCTCGTCGAACAGGTCGACGCCGAGGTCCGCCATCCACTCGTCCGGACAGAGCCGTACGGCCGGAATCTCCTCCGCGAGCCGCTTCGCCAGCGTCGTCTTCCCGGACCCGGGAAGCCCGCAGAGCAGAATCAGCCTGGGCGGCCCGGCACACGTGTCGTCCATCGACTGCCTCCACAACAGTTCAGCCCACCGCTCACTCCCACCGCTCACCCCATGCTGACGCAGCCACGCCGGGCCACGGAACCGGTTTGACCGCCACGGCCGCGCTCCGGTCCGTGGCAGCGCGAGCGGCCTCGGGAGCCGGTGCGAGCCAGGAGTGGGACCACGGTGATCCGGTGTTGTGGACACGCTGCGTCGACGGCTCGGTGCGGTGGGTGGCGAGAACGGGACGCGCCGTAGGGGTCGTTGGGCAACCACCACGGTCGAACCGGCCTCGCGGCACTCGGTCTCGGCACCACCCCTCGCCCCCCGCCGGAGCGAGGTCGCGCGGCCGACGCTGGCAGGTCTCCCCTGGTCATCGGCCCGGCCCGGTCGTCGGTTGGGGCCCGGACGGGTTCTGCGGGCCACCCCCGGACAGACCGGGGATGCGACCGCTCATCGCAGAGATCGCAGAGCCGGAACCCACGGAAGCCGGCCGCGCCTCAGGAGCCTGCGGGCGGGCACCGACAACGGCGGCTGACGGCGGCGTCATCGTCGGTACGGCGTCGCCCTGCTCACGTCGTTCCTCGTAGGTCTGAGAGAACCGCAGGTCAGGGGTTGTCCGCAGCAATCGAGTCCCAGGCGTCGCCCAACCGTTGTGAACACCCGCAGCGAGCCGAGCCTCCATAGGCGCATACTGGGTGCGATGACAAAGCCTGCTGCACCGAAGCGTCATTTGCCTACCAGTCCCTTCAAGGCTCCGGTCGCCCCGGTACCCAAGCACTTCGCCGTGGGGGACCAGGTCACGCACGACATGTACGGTCTCGGCCGCGTGATCGGTGTCGAGGACGGAATCGCTGTGCTCGTGGATTTCGGCTCGTCACAGATGCGGATTCTGAGCCCGTACTCGAAGATGACCAAGCTGTAGGACCGCTGTGCCCGGTCACGGCACGCCAGGTCCCTTCACGGGCCTGTACCGGAAGGAAGCCCTCTCATAGACCTGACCTCGCTGTTCTCCGCTCCGGAGGGGCAGCCCCGGCACACCCCCGCGGTGCTGCCGCCGCCGACCACCAACCCCTTCCAGGCCCCGGACTTCGGGGACGACGAGGGCGGCACCCCGGTCGAGGGCGACACCGGCCCGCGTGCCCAGGCCCGGCCCGAGGCCGCCTAGCCACCGGACCCGGACCCGGTATCCGGCACCCGCCACCGGCCGCACAGCACCGGCATGTGGACAAAGGGCCCGCACCCACCTGGGTACGGGCCCTCCGCCATGACGGGACATCCATGTCTCACCGATGGTGCGGTGACGTCAGGTAGTGCTGCCGGATGAGCTCCTTCCCGTAGTCGTTGCCGTTCGGTGTGCGGATCACCGAGTGGACGTGCTTCTGGGTCGGCCCGTCGCCCTGGGCGGCGCCGTACGCCCCGGCCAGCGGGCCCGGACCCTGGCAGTCGACCTCGACCCAGACGACCGGGCTGTGGACGCGGATGTAGAACGCCGAGTCGTCCGCCGTGCCGCCGGCCCAGGTGACGTACGTGTCGGCGAGGTGGGCCCGGACCTCCGCGAGCCGCACCTTCGCCGCGTCCGCCTTCGCCCGGCCGGTGAACGCCTCCACCACGGCCAGCAGCTTGCGCTTCTGGGCGGCGTTCAGGGCGTTCGCGCGCAGACCCTCGTACGCCTGGACCGTGTTGTCGGCGAAGGCGCCCGCCTTCATGGACTCGTTGGTCTTGGTCGCGGAGGCGATCGCCACGGACCGCTGGTCCGCGGTGAGGGAGTTGACGAAGGCCAGCGACGCGGTGACCTCCTCGTGGCAGACCGTGACCGTCTCGCCGTCGATCGCCATCGAGGTCGGCTCCGAACCCCAGAAGCAGGGGCTCATCACGACCTGGTCGCCAAGGACGAAGTAGTTGATCACCAGGTGGTGGCCGTCGAACTGGAAGCCCCAGGGCTCGTCCGCGGACGGCGTGCCCATCAGGGTCCAGTAGTACGCGTCCTCGTTGAAGGCGGTGGTGTTGCCGATCGCCTCGCCCGCCGCCTGGTTGATCCTGCGGATGTTCTCGGCGGTCTCCAATCCGTCCGCGCTCAGCGCCGACTTCAGCAGGGCCGTGCCGAGGGCCTTCTGGGCGTCGGTGAGGTCGGCCAGGGACACGCCCTGACGGCCGTAGGAGTCGACGTTGCTCCACAGGCGCCACTCGGTGGAGTGGACGGTGAACTGCGTCGACGTCCGCTGGGTGTCGGAGAGCCCGGCGAGGAAGGCGTTCGCGGCCGTGATCACGGGTGCGGTCCGCACCCCCGTCGAGTGGATCGTGAACAGGTCGTCGATCCGCTCACCGTCGGTGGTGAGGCCGAAGAAGTCCTCGGTGATCGTCTGGTTGCCGGGGCCGCCTGCACCGCCGCCCGGGCCGCCGCTGGGCGCGCCGCTCGGGACGGGGCTCGCGGAGGCGTCGGCCGTACCCGTGGAGTCGTCGGCGAGCGCGGACCACGCCCCGGCGCCGCCCATCGTGGCGACCGCCGTGGCACCGGACGCGAGGAAGACCTTCCGCATGAAGTCACGACGGCCCGCGTGCGCGCCCCGGGCGGTCCCGCCGGTCACGTCACCCCCGGTCCCCGCGGACGTCGCTCGCCCGGTGCCCCCGGCCCCCGTCTCAGCCTCGGTCATCGTCGCTGGCTCCCTTCGTCATGGGCCCGTCCGTCGTCGGGCGGCCACCGACGCCCACCCTCGGGGACCGAACTGAGGCCCAGCTGAACCACCCCGCCCCCGCCCCGGCCCGGCGCGCGACTGGCCTGCGCGTCTGTGAATCCCCTGGGAAAACACCGGCCCACCGCACAGAAGCCCCTACGGCAACCTCAGCCCGACCTCGGCAACGTCACCGCGAACTCCGTGCACCCCGGCTCGCTCTCCACCCCGATCCGCCCCCCGTGCGCCTGCACGATCGCCGCCGCGATGGCGAGCCCCAGCCCCGCTCCCCCGCCTCCGTCCCCACCGCCACCCCTCTTCCCCCGGCTGCGGGACGCGTCGGCGCGGGTGAAGCGTTCGAAGACCGTCGGGAGCAGGGTGGCCGGGATGCCCGGACCGTCGTCGCGGACCCGGATCGCGCAGCACGCGCGCGTGGCCTCCACCGTGACGGTGATCCGCGTGCCGTGCGGGGTGTGGGCGCGGGCGTTGGCCAGCAGGTTGGCGACGACCTGGGTGAGGCGGGCCGGGTCGCCGGTCACCGTGGCCGGTTCGTCGAGGCGCAGGGCGAGCCGCCAGTCGTGGCCGGCGCCCGCCGCCCGCGCGTCCCACACGGTCTCCGCGACCAGCGTGGCGAGGTCGACGTCCAGCTCCTGGAGCGGCCGTCCCTCGTCGAGGCGGGCGAGCAGCAGGAGGTCCTCGACGAGTCCGGTCATCCGGGCGGACTGCGCGGAGACCCGGCGCCAGGCGAGTCCGGGCTCCACGGGGGCCGCGCCCCGGTCCATCAGCTCGGCGTATCCGGCGATGGAGGCGAGCGGGGTGCGCAGTTCGTGGCTGGCGTCGGCGAGGAAGCGCCGCATGCGTTCCTCGCTGCGCTGCCGCTGGGCCAGCGCGGACTCCACCCGGTCGATCAGGTAGTTCAGGGCGGCGCCGACCTGTCCGGCCTCGGTGCCGGGGTCGGTGTCCCGGGCCGGGACGCGGGTGAGGCCGGTGACCTCGCCGCGGTCAAGGGGTGCCCCGGCGACCTCGGCGGCGGTCGCGGCCACCCGGCCGAGGGGGCGCAGCTGTCGTCGTATGACCACCGCGCAGACGCAGCCCACGACGGCGAGACCGCCGGCGGCGATCGCCGTCTCGGTGACGATCAGATGGTGGACGGTGTCCTGTACGGCGGCGGTGGGCAGCGCGGCCAGGACGCCGGCGTCGTCGCCGCTGACCGCGGTGACGCGGTAGGTGCCGAGGCCGGGAAGGGTGCGGGTGTGCAGGGTGCCGTCTGCGGCGATGCCGGCGAGGGCGGCGCGCTGGGCGGCGGTGAGGCTCTCGCGGGTGCCGCCCCTGGCGACCACCTTGGCGACGGTGACCTCGCCGTCCTCGACCCGGCCCGCGACGGTCCCGGCGGGCTGGCCCTGCTCCTCCAGGAAGCTGAGGTCGGTGGTGGTCCCGGTGCGGAAGCGGACCCCGCCCTGACTGCGCGAGGCGGCGTCCCGTACCCGCTGGTCCAGGTCGTCCAGCAGGTCGGCCCGCTGCACCAGGACCGTCGTCAGGGCCGTGGTCGCGCAGACGACGGCGAGCGCGGCGGTGGTGAGCAGCACCAGCCGCACCCGCAGCGACCGGACGCCGGCGCGGAACCTCATGCCCCGCCGTCCGCCGCCCGCAGCACGTACCCGGCCCCGCGCACGGTGTGGATCATCGGCGCCCGGCCGCGGTCGATCTTCGCGCGCAGGCCGTAGATGTAGACCTCGACCAGGTTGCCCTCGCTGTCGAACGAGCTGTTCCACACCTCGCCGAGGATCTGCGCCTTGCTGAGCACCTGGCGCGGGTGGCGCATCAGGTAGTGCAGCAGGTCGAACTCCTTGGCGGTGAGGGCGATCGGGGTGCCGTCGCGCTGGACCTGGCGGGTCCGCTCGGCGAGGACCAGGCCGCCGAGGACGCGTACGGGCTCGTCGGCGGCGTCCTGCTCGGCACCGGACCGGCGCAGCAGGGCGCGCAGCCGGAGCATGACCTCGTCGAGGGAGAACGGCTTGGTGACGTAGTCGTCGGCGCCCGCGGCGAGGCCGTCGAGGCGGTGCTCCAGGGCGTCGCGGGCGGTGAGCATGAGGACGGGCAGGCGGGCGTTCTCGTAGCGCAGCCGGCGCAGGACGTGCACGCCGTCCAGGTCGGGCAGCATCCCGTCGAGGACGACGGCGTGCGGGGCGCAGCCGCGGGCCAGGGTGAGGGCGGTGCGGCCGTCCCCGGCCAGGAAGGGCTGCCAGCCCGCCTCGGCGACGGCCCAGGCCAGCAGTTCGGTGAGCTCGGGCTCGTCGTCGACGATCAGGACGCGGACGGTGCCCTGGCTGATTCCGGCAGGCATGCCGTGAACCCTGTATCGCTCCGCTAAGGACAGCCTGTGCGAAACCTGTGGTTCATCACAGGTGGGTCCTAAAGACGCATGCGAGCGTGCTTTGCGGACAGGCGCACCGGGTTACCTCACTCAGTCGGCAGGTGGAAAGCGATCTCTTCCATGACGAAGGCACCGGACACGACGGCCGCGACGGAGCACGCTCCCGGACGGGCTGATACGGCGGACACGGCGGACGGCGTCCGCAGAGCCGCAGCCCCGGCCGCATCACGTGCGGGCCGGGGCTTTCCGTCGGCGACGGTGCGCAGCGGCCGGGTGAACGGGCTGGACGGACTGCGCACCCTCGCGGTCGCGCTGGTCCTCGCCTACCACGTGGACCCGGATCTGGTGCCGGGCGGCTCGGTGGCCGTGGACCTCTTCTTCACCATCAGCGGCTTCGTCATCACCCGGCTGCTGCTCGCCGAGTACGCCCGCTCCGGCGGCATCGGGCTGTTCGCCTTCTACCGGCGCCGCTGGCTGCGGCTGGTCCCGGCGCTGCTGGCGCTGTGCGCGGTGTGCGCGGTGCTGGTGGCGACCACCACCCTGCTGGGCCGCGAGGCCACCCTGGGGTCCGCGGGGCTGGCGGCGACCTTCCTGACGAACGTCGTACGGGCCCTGGAGCCCGGGACCTACTCCAACGCCATCGGGCCGTTCGCGCACACCTGGTCGCTCGGTGTGGAGGAGCAGTTCTATCTGCTGTGGCCGCTGGTCCTGCTGGTCCTGCTGCGCCGGCTGCGGGCCCGCACGGTCCTGCTGTGCACGGCCGCGCTCTGTGTGCTGCCCCTGCTGTGGCGCTGTGTCCTGTGGAACCCGGACGCCGCCCACCGCATCTACAACGGCACCGACACCCGCGCCGACCAGCTGCTGGCCGGCGCCCTGGTGGCCGTCGTACTGGCGCGGCTGCGGACGGACGACCCGCGGCTCGCGCGGCTGCGGACCTGGGCCGGGCGGCTGGCCCTGCCCGCGCTCGGGCTGCTGGCGCTGGTGGCCTGGCAGGTGCCGATCACCGGGGACTCCGGGGCGCTGACCGCCTTCTGGTACACCGGCGGTTTCCTGCTGGTGGCGCTGCTGTCCGCCACGCTGGTCGCCGGGCTCGAACTGCGGCCCGACAGCCGGCTGTCCCAGGTGCTGTCGCTGGCCCCGCTCGCCTGGGTGGGCCGCAATCTGAGCTACGGCATGTACTTGTGGCACTACCCCGTCGTACGGCTGCTGGGCTCGCTCGGTCTGGAGGACGGGCAGCTGGCGGCGACGGTGGTCCTGACGGTGCTGATGGCGCTCCTCTCCTACTACGCCATCGAGAAACCGTTCCTGCGCCGGGCCCACCGGTCGAGGTCCCCGCGCCCGGCTCCCGCCGTGCCCGGTGTCGCGGTCGCCCCGAACTCCACCATCGGATAGCGGCTCACTGCCGTACCCGGCCCATCTCCGCCATGAACCCCTCCGGGTTGCTGTCGAAGCCCCGGACCAGTTCCCGCAGGCGCCAGGCGCCGGAGGGGTCGCGGGTGAACTCCGCGACCGTGGCGGCGGTGGCGTCGGGGACGCGGGTGAAGTCGTCGGCCAGCAGCTGGCGGTAGCCCTCGACGACGACCACCCCGGCGTGCGAGAGGTCGCCGAAGGTGCGGGGTCCGCCGTTCTGGTGGATGGCGACCCCGACCACGACCCGCCCGTACGCGGCGGACAGCCGGTCGAACTCCAGCTCCATGACCTCGACATAGCCGAGGCCCACGCCGTTCTCGCTGTGCCGGGTCATGGTGATGGTGCCGTCCGGCGAGCGGTGCTCGTGGTACACGACGTACTCCGGCCGCCCGTACGGGTCGCCCGCCGCGTAGGTCGCGGCCACGATGTCGAGATGCCGGGCCGGTTCCCCGTAGGGGCTCGGGTCCCACCGGAGTCTCACCTGGACCTTGCCGAGCCCGTCGCCGTCGGCGTTCATCGAGCCGCTCCCCCCCGTCGGACCACCGCGGGCCCACCCCGCCTGCCTGAAGTATGTGCGCTGACCAGCCCTTTGGTGTATCCCCGGTGGGTCTACTCCTGGTCAGATCTCGGGCAGGAAGTGGTCCGGGTCCGTCAGCCCGCCACCACCCCCGCGCCCCGCCAGAGCGCGGCCGCCTCCTCCGCCGCGCCGGGGGCCGCGAGCAGCAACGGTTCGTTGTGGTCCGGGAGTTCGGGCAGGGCCACCGCTCCCGCCTCCTGGGCGATCAACAGTGCCGGGAGGCCGTCGACCGCGTGGAAGGAGCCGATCGCGGCGGCGGTCGCGCGGCCCGCCGCGACCTGGGCGAGGGAGAGCGCGGTGGAGCCCATCACGCGGACCGTGCAGTGCCGGTCGGCGAGTTCGGCGAGGAGTGCGTCCATGCCGGGCCAGTGGGCGTGGGCCGCCCACTCGGTGAGGAAGGCATGGCCGGTCAGGGTGGTGTGGGCGGCCGCGTGGGTGCGGACGCCGTTCAGATGGGCGCCCGCGCCCCGCACCGCGCTGAACGTCTCCCCGCGCCACGGGTCCGCGACCACGCCCAGCAGCGGGGTGCCGTCAGCCGCCGCCAGGCCCAGCGAGAAGGAGCACCAGCCCAGTCCGTGGGCGTAGTTGGTGGTGCCGTCGACCGGGTCGACCACCCAGTGCGGGGCGTCGGCCGCGCCCAGGGTGGTGCCGTACTCCTCGCCCACGATCCCGTGGCCGGGGAAGGCCCGCGCCAGCGTCTCGCGGACGTGCCTCTCCACCGCCTCGTCGGTCGCGGTGACGATGTCCGCGGGCCCGTCCTTCTCCCGCACCTCGTCGGCGGGGTCGCGCGGGCGCCGGATCGTCTCCGCCGCCCAGTCCGCGAGCTCCAGCGCGACCTCCAGCGCCCGGTCGAGATCCACGTCAGCCACAGCTCGTCACCAGTCCCTCCACGTCGTTGCCGATGATCGCGTCCACGCCCCAGGAAACCAGTTCCGCCGTCAGGAACAGGGTGATCCGCTCGTCCCGGGCCCGGACCGCGGCCGTCGCCTCCGCCGAGCCGCAGAACATGTTCGGCACGATCGACCAGGCCGTACGACCGTAGGGCTGGTCAACCGCTCCCAGGTGTCCGGACGGCTTCCGCCGAGTGGCCCGAGTGCGTCGAGCCGGGTCACGAGAGCGACCGTGCCGAGGAGCTGGACCATCACCCGCCCGCTCCTCCTACTCCTCGCGCTCCTCCCCCTCTGCCACGGAAGGCTGCAACGGCAGCGCCGTCGTCACCTCGAAGCCGCCCTCCGGCCGCGGTCCCGCGCGCAGTTCGCCGCCGATGGAGTGGGCGCGTTCGCGCATGCCCATGACGCCGAAGCCCTTGGCGGGGCCGGGGGCGGGTGCGGTGGGCGGGCCCTCGTCGGTGACCGTGATGAGCAGGCGGGTGCCGGCGTAGAGGAAGCGGACGTGCGCGGTCTGGGTGGCCGCGTGCTTGGTGACGTTGGTGAGCGCCTCCTGCACGATCCGGAAGGCGGTCAGGTCCACGCCCGGGGACAGCGGCTGCGGCTCCCCCTCCGTGGTGACGGTGACGGTGATCCCGGCGGACGCGCACGAGGAGACCAGTTCGGGCAGCCGGGCCAGGCCGGGCGCCGGTTCCGGCGGGGCCGAGCCCTCGTCGTCGGTCTGCCGCAGCAGGCCCAGCGTGGCCTTGAGCTCGCGCAGCGCGGACGACGTCGTACCGGTGAGGTCGTGCAGGATCTGCTTGGTCTGCCGCGGGTTGGTCAGCGCGAGGTGCTCGGCGGTGCCGGCCTGGGCGTTGGCCAGCGCCAGGTGGTGGGCGACGACGTCGTGCAACTCCCGGGCGATGCGCATGCGTTCCTCGGTGACCCGCAGCCGCGCCTCCTCCTCCCGGGTGCGTTCGGCGTGCTCGGCGCGGGCCTGGGTGGCCTCCAGATAGGCCCGCCGCAGCCGGGTCATGGTGCCGGCGGCGAGCGGGAGCAGCAGCCAGAACACCGGGCCGATGGTCCTCAGGATCAGCGACACATGGTCCATGGAGTCGGAGAAGGCCGCGGCGAGCGTCAGCATCGCCATGGTCGTGAGGCCGTACTGGCGGATGGTCCTGCGCTCGGTGAGGGTGGCCAGCCAGTACAGCGACGCCATGACGGGACCCAGCAGCAGCGGGGTGAGGAGATACCCCTGCGCGATCACGACCATGGCGCAGAGCGCGTTCACCACGACCGTGAGGCGCGGGTGGGTGCGGTGCTTGAGCAGGGCGAGACAGGACACGCCCATGAGGGCCACGGCGAACCGGTCGTCGGACGGCAGCTCGGCGCCCGGGATCGTGAGCGAGGCGCCGAGGGTCGCGGAACCCATCAGCGCCAGGACGAGCGACAGGTCGACGAGGAAGGGACGCCGGTCCGAGAACTCCTCCAGGCGCTCCGTGTAGCGCCGCTCGTGGCTGGTGGTCATCGTGCTCTCCGGTGGGTGGACTGGGACCCATGGTCATCGAAGGGGGCCGCCCGTGTCGTACGACACGGGCGGCCCCTGGGGGGAGGAGGGTCAGACGCGTGCGGTCTCCTGGCCGGCGCCGGCGGGCGCGGGCTCGGCTTGGTCGGCGTTCCTGGTGAGCGCCTCGCCCTCGACGTCCACCCGGGGCAGGATCCGGTCCAGCCACTTCGGCAGCCACCAGGCCTTGTCGCCGAGCAGGGCGAGCACGGCCGGCACGATCGCCATCCGGACCACGAAGGCGTCCAGCAGGACGGCGGAGGCGAGCCCGAACCCGATCATCTTGATCATGGACTCGCTCTCGCCGATGAACCCGGCGAATACCGCGATCATGATCAGCGCGGCGGCCACGACCACCCGGGCGCTGTGCCGGAACCCGGAGGTCACCGCCTGGTCCGGGCTCTCCCCGTGGACGTACGCCTCGCGCATCCGGGAGACCAGGAAGACCTCGTAGTCCATGGCCAGGCCGAAGACGATGCCCACCAGGAAGATCGGCATCAGGCTCATGATCGGGCCGGTGGTCTCCACCCCGAGCAGTCCGGCGCCGTGCCCCTCCTGGAAGACCACGACGACCGCGCCGAGGGAGGCCAGGACGGAGAGCAGGAAGCCGAGGGCCGCCTTCAGCGGGACCAGCAGCGAGCGGAAGACCACGAGCAGCAGCACGATCGCGAGGCCCACGACGACGATCAGGTACGGCACCAGCGCGGCCTGCACCTTGTCGGAGATGTCGATGTTCAGCGCGGTGGTGCCGGTGACCTCGAAGGTGGCGCCGGTCGCGGACTCGACGCCGGGGCGCTCGCCGCGGATGGTGGTGACGAGGTCCTTGGTCTTCTCGTCGGTCGGCGCGGTGGCCGGCACGACCGAGAACACGGCGGTGTCACCGGCCTGGTTGAAGCGTGCCGGGGAGACCGAGACGACGCCCTTCGTCGCGCCGATCTCCTTGGCGACGGTGGCCGCGGCCCCCTTCGCGTCGTCGTGGCCCTTGGCGTCCACCACGACGGTCAGCGGCCCGTTGAAGCCGGGCCCGAAGCCCTCGGCGAGCGCGTCGTAGGCCCGGCGCTCGGTGGTGGAGGTCGACTTGGCCTCGTCGCCCGGCATGCCCAGCTGGAGGGAGGTCATCGGCAGCGCGAGGGCGCCGAGGCCGACCACGCCGAGGATCAGCACGGGCAGCGGGCGGCGCAGCACGAACCGGGCCCAGCGGGTGCCGCCGTTGTCCCCGGCCTCCTCCTCGATCCGGCCGCTCTTGCGGTCCTTGCGGCGCAGCACCGCGCTCGGCCAGAAGCCGAGGAACGCCGGGACCAGGGTCAGCGCGACGAACACGGCGACGACGACCGCGCCCGCCGCGGCCAGGCCCATCTTGGTGAGCATCGGGATGCCGACCACCGCGAGACCGGCCAGCGCGATGACGACGGTGAGGCCCGCGAAGACGACCGCCGAGCCCGCCGTACCGACCGCGAGGGCCGTCGCCTCCTGGGCCGACCGGCCCCTGGCGCGTTCCTCCCGGTACCGGGAGACGACGAACAGGGCGTAGTCGATGCCGACGGCCAGGCCCAGCATCATCGCCAGGGTGCCGGTGGTGGTGGACAGGCCGAGCGCGTCGGCGAGGGCGAGGATCGTGGCCATGCTGACGCCGACGCCGATGATCGCGGTCAGCAGCGGCAGTCCGGCGGCGGCCAGTGAGCCGAAGGTGATGAGGAGGACGACCGCGGCGATCGCGACACCGATGACCTCGGCCGCGCCGCCCGCGCCCCCGCCGTCGTCCATGGCGGTCCCGCCCGCGTCGACGGTCAGCCCGGCGTGCCGGGCGTCCTCGATGGCCTTCTCCAGCTGGGCCTTGCTCGCGTCGGTGAGGTCGCTCGCGCCGACCTTGTAGGTGACGGTGGCGTACGCGGTCGTGCCGTCCTTGCTGACGGCCTTCGCCTGGAAGGGGTCGACCGCGGAGGCGACCTGCGAGCCGTCGGCCAGGTCGCCGACGGTGTCCTCCACGGCCTTCCGGTTGCCGGCCGCGGTCACCTTCTGTCCGTCCGGAGCGACGAAGACGACCCTGGCGGTCGCGCCGTCGGCCGTGGCCCCCGGGAAGCGCTGTTCCATCAGGTCGAACGCCTTCTGGGACTCGATCCCCGGCATGGAGAACTCGTCGTCGGAGGCGGCCGGGGCCTTCAGCGCCCCGAGCCCGACGGCGGCCAGGACGGCCGCCCAGACCAGGGCGACGTACCAGCGCCGCCGGAAGGCCAGTCGGCCCACGCGATAAAGGAAAGTAGCCACGGCAGGGGATCTCCACATCTGGTGCCGAACGGTCCCACCAGGCTGTCGGGACGACGGCGGCGATGTCGTCGTGCGCCTGCCGACAATCCCCGGTACTCGGAACGCAGTACGCGGCCGTTCCCGGGTAGGCCGCTGGGACTACCCGCCGATCGTGGGAACCGGGACGCGTGTTTTTCTGTGTCTGCTCTGTGAGAGAACCGATTCTCTGAGGCTTGACCAGCCCAAGGGGGAACAAGAACAGTGAAGTTCAGACGACTCAGACTCGCCGGAGCCGGGGTGAGCGCGCTCGCCGTGGCCTGGACCGGGTCCCCGGTGTCCGCTGCCGCCCAGGACGCACCGACCGTGCCGACCCTGACCTGGTCGGACTGCCAGGACGGCTTCCAGTGCGCCAATGCCCAGGTGCCCCTGGACTACCGGGATCCCGACGGGAAGACCATCACGCTGGCCGTCATACGCAAGCCGGCCGCCGACCCCGCCCACCGCAAGGGCACCCTCTTCCTCCAGCCCGGCGGCCCCGGAAACTCCGGGGTCGACTTCGTGCGCGGCAACCACGCGGACCTGCCGAAGGCCCTGCGCGACGACTTCGACGTCTTCGGGTACGACGTGCGCGGTGTCGGCCGCAGCTCGCAGGTCGTGTGCTGGGACGACCCGACGTACACCCAGGCCGTCACGGCGGCCAAGGGCGTCCCCGGGCCCGACGCCTACGAGCCGGCCGTCAAGCAGGCCGCCGAGTTCGACGAGGGCTGCCGGACGAACGCGGGCGAGGTGCTGCCGTACATCGGCACCCAGTACGTCGCCCGGGACATCGACCTGCTGCGTCAGGCCCTCGGCGAGAAGCAACTCACCTACTACGGGCGCTCGTTCGGCTCCTACATCGGTACGGTCTACGCGTCGATGTTCCCGAAGCGGGTCCGCGCGCTGGCGCTCGACGGGTCCTACGACCCCGAGCACTACACGAACCGGCCCTACGCCTACGACCGCCCGCAGTACCTCGCCCTGGACGGCGCGATGGGCCGCTTCCTCGACTGGTGCAAGGCGGACCAGGCGACCTGCGGCTTCGGCGACGGCGACCCGCGCGGGGCGTTCGAGAAGCTGAAGGCCGACCTGGACGCCAACCCGGTGCCCACCGCCAACGGGGGCCAGGCGAACGGCTACACCCTGGTCTACCGGCTGATGTTCAACATCAACGAGGGCAAGGTCATATGGCCGTCCTTCGGCGAGGCCCTGCGCAAGGCGCAGCTGCGCGACAACACGTCGTTCCTGCTGCGCCCGCCGTCCCCGGCCAGCTACGACTTCCTCAACCCGAACGTCGCGGTCGAGTGCGTCGACAAGAAGTACCCGACCGACAAGGCCCTGCTCAAGCGCGAGGTCACGGCCAACGCCAGGCTGGCCCCGCTGCTGGGCCCGGCCATGGCCTACGGTCCGCCGACCTACGACCACCAGCACGCCACGGCCTGCGTCCAGTGGAAGGGCGAGCACCCCAGCCGCTACTCCGGCTCCTTCCGGGCGAAGGGCTCCGCGCCGATCCTCGTGGTCGGCAACACCGGTGACCCGGACACCCCGTACCAGGACGCGGTGGCCCTCTCCCGTGAGCTCGACAACGGCCGCCTGCTCACCTTCGACGCCGAGGGCCACACCGCCTTCGGCCGCAGCGTCTGCGCCACGGACGCGATCACGAGCTACCTGGTCGACCTGAAGGTCCCGGCCCGCGGCACCACCTGCGCGGACGAGACCCAGCCGCCGTCCGTCGAACCGACGGTGGCCCCGCCGGGCACGACCCTGACGGAACTCCGCAACGGCGTGAACGAGCGGCTGGACCGCATCGGCTCACTGCGCTGACCGGTACGGCATCCAGGAAGGCCCGGGTCGTTCGGCGACCCGGGCCTTTTGGCTGTGCGGTGCGCGGAGCCGCTCCCGCGCGCTCACAGGTAGTCCGCGCTCACAGGTAGTCGAAGAAGCGGGTCCACCAGGTCGGCGGGTACGCGGCCGGGTAGGAGGCGGCGAGCCTGCTCACACCGTCGTACCGGGCCCGGAGCAGATGCTCCGAGACGGTGACGTAGCCGAGCGCCCCGAGTTCGGCGTCGAGGCGCTGCCGGTCGGTCCTTTCGAGGAGGAGGTCCTCCTCTTCCTCGCCGTAGCTGCCGGGGTTGCCCAGGGTGACGGCGACGAGGTCGCCGAAGTTGCTCACGGTGACGCTGATGTGGTCGCCGCTGTCCGTCGCGGCGGCGGGCACGAGGATCGTCCCGTGGTGGCTGGCGTCCTGGACCCCGCGATCGACGGAGCAGGCACAGCGGAAGCACCGGTCCAGCCCGGCCGCGAGCCGGTCGAACCGGGCCCGGGTGGCGGTGTGGTCGTAGCCGCGGGGGAACTCCATGTGGTCCGGATCGTCGAGTTCCCGCAGAAGCGCCCACATCCGCTGGTCGTCGAGAGGCATGTCGGTCACTTCCTCGCTGCTCGGGACGGTCGGGGCGGCTGCCGGCGCCGGCGGCGCAGGAGAGCAGTATCGGCCGTTCGCGGATTCGGTGCGATGACGGGGTGGCGCGTGAACCGTTCGGTGCCCTCGCGACGATGACGGGGTGAAGTGACCTTTCGAAGGGGGACACCGTGAGTGAGAACGCCGTTCGGCCGCTGCGTGGGGCGGCCCGGATCGCCGTCGTCGCGCTGGGGCTCGCCGGGGCCGCGTGGGCGCTGCGGGCCGTGTGGCACATCAGGCTGGCCGTGGCCGGGGTGCCGGCGAGCGGGCCGCCGGACCAGGGCGAGGGACGGCACCGGCCGCTGAACGCCCTGGAGAACTCGTACCACCTGGTCAGCGGCGTCGGCTATCTGATCACCCTGCTGTGCGCTGCCGCGTTCATCGGCTGGCTGTGGCGGCTGCGGGACAACGCGCGGGCCCTGTCCAGCGAGCGCCCCCGGTACGCCGGCGTCTGGGTCTACGCCTCCTGGATCGTGCCGGTGGCCAACCTGTGGATCCCGCGCGGCCTGGTCGCCGACGCGTTCCGCAAGACCGCCCCGGGCCGGAAGCTGCCGGTCGTGGTGAACGTGTGGTGGGTGCTGTGGCTGGCCGGCATGTTCACCGGCGCCGGTCTGGAGAGCGTCGACGACTCGGACGCCGTCATCGCCCGCGCCTACAGCGGAGTGACCGGTCTGCTCGTCGCCGACCTCGCCGTCGTCGCCGCGGCCGTCGCCGCGATCCTCATGATCCGCGCCCTGACCGCCGTACAACTTGTGCGCATCGATGATCAGTTGCGGACGCCGAGTGGTGATCCGTTGAAGGAAACGGTCAGGGCGTTTGATCGGGATTGAGGGCACTTACTGTTGCGCCTACGTGACAGCCCCCCACCCACAGGATCGCCATGCGTCACCTCCCCTCCGTCATGGCCGTCTGCGTGTCGGCCCTCCTGCTGACCTCGTGCGGAGTCGGCAGCAGCAACACCGCCGTGAGCCCGAAGAAGGGCGACGACATCACGCTCGGTCTGCTGCTGCCCGACCGGGACACCAGCCGCTTCGACAAGTTCGACTACCCCCTCATCAAGAAGGAGGTGGCGGCCCTCACCCACGGCAAGGGGAAGGTCAGCTACTCCAACGCCGGGGCGAGCGCCAAGCGGCAGAGCGAGCAGTTCCAGCAGATGGTCTCCGACGGGGTGGACGTGATCCTCGTGGACGCGGTCGACGCCGAGGCGATCGAGCCGGACGTCCAGAAGGCCAAGGACGCGGGCATCCCCGTCATCGCCTACGACCGTCTCGCCCGCGGCCCGATCGACGCCTATGTCTCGCACGACAACGAACTGGTCGGCGAGGTGCAGGGCCGGGCCATCGTCGAGGCGCTCGGCGACAAGGCCGAGACCAGCAAGGTCGTCATGATGAACGGCTCGCCCGCCGACCCCAACACCGCCCTGTTCAAGAAGGGCGCGCTGAGCGAGCTCAACGGCAAGGTGGTCATCGCCAAGGAGTACGACACCCGCGAGTGGCTGCCGTCGGTCGCCAAGGCCAACATGAAGAAGGCGATCGCCTCCATCGGGCTGAACAACATCGCCGCCGTCTACTCGGCCAACGACGACATGGCGGGCGCGGTCCTCGACGAGCTCAAGGAGGCGGGCGCCACCAAGACCCTGCCGGTGACCGGGCAGGACGCGAGTCTGGCGGCGGTGCAGCGGGTCGTGGCGGGCGAGCAGTACATGACCGTGTACAAGTCGTTCCTGCTGGAGGCGACCAACGCGGCGCAGATCGCGGTGTACAAGGTCCAGGGCCGCGACCTCCAGTTCGACGCGCTGATCCGCGACAAGGTCGACAGCCCCACCCAGGACGACATCCCCTCGCTGCTGGTCCCGGTGGTCGCCCTCACCAAGGACAACATCCGGCAGACGGTCGTCAAGGACGGCGTCTACACCGTCCAGCAGATCTGCACCGCCGCCTACGCGGCGGACTGCGCGGCGATCGGGCTCAAGTAGGGCCGTCTCAGGGGCCGATGCGCAGCCGCCGTACGACGAGAGCGGTCGCCGTCAGCGCGGTGACCGTGCCGAAGGCCAGGTGGACGGCGGTGTCGGCGGGGGTGAAGGACGCCACCGCGTTGCCGAGCACGCTGAGCACGAGCAGGGGCCACAGAAGAAGGTTCACGGGGTACTCCAGATCGCTTGGTCGTTCTCGGTATCGCCTGGTCGTTCTCGGCGCCCTCGACGCTACGAGCCGGCCCCCGCTCCGGCCGATCCCGTACTCCGCCCGGTCCCGGGTACAGCAGGCTGTACTTTCCGGCTCGGGACGGCGATCCGAACCCCCCTTCGGCATAAGGTCGTTGTCCTCCGCTCAGAGGGGTGCGCATGACCACCATCGGCCTCGGGCGCCTGGTCGCGGGAACCGCGGCGACCGCGGCCGCCGCCCTCGGACAGCTCGTCTCCGGACTCGGTACGGCCGTCCTGGCGCCGTTCGTGCTGCTGTGGCTGGCGCTGCCCGGCGGGGTGCGCGCGCTGCACGCCCTGGCCGGCGCCGAGCGGGTCCGGCTCGCCCGCTGGGGCCCCGAGGTGGTCCCGCCCGAGCCGCCCCCCACCCGGCTGCGGGCCGCCGTCACCGACCCCACGACCAGGCGCGAACTGCGCTGGCTGGTACGGCACTTCGTGCTGGGCCTGCCGCTGGGGCTGCTCGGTGTCGTGCTGCCGGTGGTCGCCGTACGGGACACGGCGTTCCCGCTGTACTGGCCGCTCGCCCCGGAGAACGCGACCGCCACGTCCATCGGCATCGGCAGCGCGCACAGCTGGCCCGACGCGCTCGCCGTGACCCTGCTCGGGGTGGGCTGGACCGCGATCATCCTGGGCCTCACGCCCGGTATGGCACGGCTCCAGGCGGACCCGGGGCGGCGGCTCCTGTCGGCCGGGCCCGACGCCGATCTCTCCCTGCGCATCGCCGAGTTGACCGCCACCCGGGCCGCCGCGCTGGACGCCCACGCCACCGAACTGCGGCGCATCGAGCGGTCGTTGCACGACGGGACACAGAACCGGATCGTCACGGTGACCGTGCTGCTCGGGGCGGCCCGCCGGATGGTCGCCCGCGACCCGGCCGGCGCCGACGAACTCCTGGAGCGCGCCCAGTCGGCGGCCGAGCAGGCGCTGGCCGAGCTGCGGAGCGTCTCCCGGGGCATCCTGCCCCCGGTGCTCGCGGACCGGGGCCTGGCGGGGGCGCTCACCGGGCTCGCGGCGGAGTCCGCGGTGCCGTGCGCGGTCGACGTCGACGTCCCGCGCCGGTGCGCCGCCTCCGTGGAGGCGACCGCCTACTTCGTGGTCGCCGAGGCGCTGACGAACATCGTCAGGCACAGCGGGGCGTCCCGGGCCGCGGTCACCGTCCGCACCGCCGGCGACCGGCTCACGCTGACCGTCCGCGACGACGGCCGGGGCGGCGCCGACGAGACCGCCGGCTCCGGACTCACCGGCATCCGCCGCCGGGTCGCCGCCCACGACGGCACCCTCGGCATGACCAGCCCGGCCGGTGGTCCGACGGTGCTGGAGGTGGAGCTGCCGTGCGGTGCGTGAACGTGTGCCGGGCCACCGAAGCGAACGGCCCGGGGAGAGCGGAGATGGAGCTGCCTTGCGGTGCGTGAACGTGTGCCGGGCCGCCGAAGCGAACGGCCCGGGGGAACCGGAGATGGAGCTGTCATGCGGATCGTGATCGCCGAGGACGACGCCCTGCTGCGGGAGGGGCTCGCCCTGCTGCTGCGGGCCGAGGGGCTGGACGTGGTCGCCACGGCCGGCACCGCGGAGGGCGCCCTCGACGCGGTGGCCGCGCACGAGCCCGACGTGGCCATCCTCGACGTGCGGATGCCGCCCACCCACACCGACGAAGGCGTCCGCGCGGCCGTCGAGGCCCGGCGGCGCAGGCCCGGCCTCGCCGTCCTGGTGCTCTCCGCCTATGTGGAGCAGAGCTTCGCGACCGAGCTGCTCACCGGCGGGGTCGGCGGCCTCGGCTATCTGCTCAAGGAACGGGTGGGCCGGGTCGAGGAGTTCCTCGGCGCACTGCACCGGGTGGCGTCCGGCGGCACCGCCATCGACCCCGAGGTCGTCGCCCAGCTGTTCACCCGCTCCCACCAGGACGCCCGGCTCGAACGGCTCAGCCCACGCGAGAAGGACGTACTCGCCCTGATGGCCGAGGGGTTGGGCAACACCGCCATCGCGGGGAAGCTGTTCGTGACCGACGGGGCCGTGCACAAGCACATCCGGAGCATCTTCGCCAAGCTCGACCTCGCGCCCACGGACCAGGTCGACCGGCGGGTGGCGGCCGTGCTCCACTACCTGGAGGACGCGCGCCGGGCGCGGTGAAGTACAGCCTGCTGTACCGGAGTTCGGGGCGCGCGCGGCAATGATCCGCGAGGTCGGCGCTGGTGTGCTTGAGGCATCACATCAGCCCCTTCGAAGGGACCCCGCGGTGAGCGTCCAAGCCCCCGTCACCACCCAGCAGCGACCGCCCTCGGGCGACCGGGCGACCGGCCTGCGCGCCGCCGTCCGCCGCCGCCCCCTGCTCTGGTTCTTCGCGCTCACCTTCGCGCTGAGCTGGGCCGCCTGGACGCCCTACATCCTGTCCGAGAACGGCCTGGGCGTCTGGCACTTCACCTTCCCCGGCGGCCGCGCGGGCAGCCAGCTCACCGGCGTCCTGCCCGGCGCCTACCTCGGCCCGATCGCCTCCGCGCTCCTCGTCACCGGCCTCACCGAGGGACGGGCGGGACTACGGCTGTGGCGGGCCAGGATGCTGCGGTTCAAGGTGAGTTGGCGCTGGTACCTGGTCGTGCTGGTCTCGGTGCCGGCCGCGCTCACCCTCGCCTCGGCCGCGCTCGCCGGGCGCGGACCCGCGCTGCCGTCCGCGGCGATCCTTGCCGCCTACCTCCCCGGACTGCTCATCCAGATGATCACCACAGGTCTCGCGGAGGAGCCCGGCTGGCGGGAGTTCGCGATGCCCCGGATGCAGGCCCGCTACGGCCCCCTGACCGCGACCCTGGTCGTCGGTGTGCTGTGGGGCTGCTGGCACCTGCCGCTGTTCCTGACGCAGTGGGGCGGCGGACCGCACGTGGCGTGGACCGTGCCGGTGCAGTTCGTGGCGATGACGATCGCGTTCAGCTGCGTGATGACCTGGGTGTTCAACCGGTCCGGCGAGAGCATGCCGTTGGTGATGCTGCTGCACACCGGCGTCAACAACTTCCTGTCGCTCGCCTGGTCGGACATGTTCCCCTCGCTGCACGACAGCGACGCCGCCCGCGCCACACTGATCGCCGCGACGGCGGCGGCCCTGGTCCTGCTGGCGGCGACCCGGGGCCGGCTGGGCCTGCCCAAGCGCTGACGCACCGCCACGGAACGGGGTTCCCGGCGCCTCCCTCGCCGCTCCGGGAACCCCGTTCAGGCGCATCCCCGGGTGCTGTTCGTCGCTCGCGGCCGAGCGGATGTCGTTCCGCCCCGGAAATCTCGGGGAGAACCCGACAGGGCTACTGCCCGCCGCCGTCGGCGAACCGCAGCGAGATGTGGCGCAGGACGTCCGCGGCCGAGACCTCCGCGCGCCCCTCGTCATGGACCTCGGCCAGCTGCACGAAGGCGAACGCGAAGCAGTTGGCGATGCTCACGATGGCCGGCCCCAGCTCCTCGACCACGGCGTCCGCCGCCGCGTGCCCGCTGGCGTCCGCGGGCAGCTGGATCCGCGGCAGCGTCTCCACGAGCAGCGCGGAGACCGCCCCGGTCAACGCGACCTGCCGCTCGGGGTGCTCACGCACCTGCCGCCGCATCTCAAGCGCCTCGGTGAGGATGCCGACGACCCTCTGCATGACCTCGCGTTGTTCCATGACACCGCAGCGTATGTGCTCCACGGGACGCGACATGTGATGCAGTGCACAGGAACTCGGCAGAGGGGACCGGAGCGTTACGGGTGTGAGGGAAACAGATGCGGTGGAGCCGCCCCGCGCCCGGATCCGGGACGGCGACCGGGCGGCCTTCGGGGAGTTGTACGACCTGTACGCACGGGCCGTCCACAACCATGCCCTGCGGCTGACCGGGAACTGGGCGGAGGCCGAGGAGGTCATGTCGGAGACGTTCCTCGCGGCCTGGCGGACCCGGGAGACGGTGGAACCGGACGGGGGCTCGCTCAGGCCCTGGCTGCTCGGGATCGCCACGCACAAGGCCTACAACGTCAACCGGGGACTGCGGCGGCGGCTCGCGTTCCTGGCCCGCAGTCCGCAGCCGCGGCCGGTCGAGGACTTCGCCGAGGAGACCGCGGGCCGGATCGACGACGCGCGGCGGCTCGCCGTGGTGCACCGCATGCTCGCGCGGCTGGGGCGGCAGGACCGTGAGGTGTTGGCGCTGTGCGTGTCGGCCGGGCTCGACTACCGGCAGGCCGCCGAGGCCCTCGGGGTGCCCGTCGGCACGGTGCGCTCGCGGCTGTCGCGGGCCCGAGCCCGGCTCGCCCGGCTGAGCGCGGAGGCGGAACCGCCCACCGCCCGCGGAGAGATGGAGAGTGAGGCCGCGCTCGCGGCCCTGTTCCTGAAGGAGGAGACCCGATGAACGAGGCCGAGGACCTTCTGGCCACGGCGGAGTGGGACCTCCCGCCGGAGCGTCACCGTCACGTCAAGGACGTACTGATGCAGCAGATCGATCACGACAC
Source organism: Streptomyces sp. SID13726 (assembly GCF_010548375.1). Taxonomy (GTDB): domain Bacteria; phylum Actinomycetota; class Actinomycetes; order Streptomycetales; family Streptomycetaceae; genus Streptomyces. Next base: position 127,588 of record NZ_JAAGLY010000005.1, on the reverse strand, counting down.
CCGGCACGCCGAACAGCCTTCCGTACGGCGCCGGTTCGTCCGTCCGGCCGTGCTGGTGCCCCTGGTCTCGGCGGCCCTAGCGGGAGTCCTGCTCACCACGCTCACCGGCGGCGGGCACACTCCCGCCGCGAAGACCTCGGGCGCCTCCGGCACCCTGAACCGGATCGCCACGGCGGCCATGGCGAGCGACACCCTCCCGGTGCGCGACGACCAGTTCGTGTACGTGCGGTCGCTGGAGCGCGCGAACACGGGGACCTTCACCGGGCCGGTCAGGCTCGGCGCGCTGCACACCGAGGAGCGCTGGAGCGCCCAGGCATCCGGACCGCTGCGGATCACCGGATGGCTCAGGTCCAGCGGCAAGGACGCGGTCATGCCGGGGCAGCTCATCCCCGTCGACGCCACCGAGCCGGTCCCGCCGGGCGCCGCCCGCCCCACCTACCGCTGGCTCGCCTCCCTGCCCACCGACCCCGACGTCCTGCTCGCCCGGCTCCGGAAGGAGGCCAGGCCCGTGGAGGGCGAGTCGACGGACCAGGCGGTGTTCTCCCTGATCGGCGATCTGATCAGCGGCACGGTCATGCCGCCCGTCAACGCCGCCGCGTTCTACCGGGCGGCCGCGAAGCTGCCCGGGGTCAGGGAGATCCCGGACGCCGTCGACGCGACCGGCCGGCACGGCATCGCCATCACCCTCGACGACACCGGCTTCGCGACCCGCGACGAGTGGATCTTCGACAGGAAGACCCTGGCGCTGCTCGGCTCCCGCTTCTACATCACCGACCCGGACCGGGGAATCACCAGGGAGACCCTGGCCGGCACCAGTGCCGTGCTGGAGACCGCGGTGGTCGACGGGAAGGGCGAGGTGCCCGCACGGGCCGCCGCCCGCTGACGTCCTTCTGATGCCCCTTGCAGCACAATTGCGGGCATGAGCATCGTCAAGATCAACGTACTCACGGTCCCCGAGGAGCAGCGCGAGACGCTGGAGAAGCGGTTCGCCGCTCGGGCGGGGACCGTCGAGAACTCGGACGGATTCGAGTGGTTCGAGCTGCTGCGTCCCGTCGAGGGCACCGACACCTACCTCGTCTACACGCGCTGGCGCGACGAGGAGTCGTTCAAGGCGTGGATGGAGGGGTCGACGACGACGTCCCACCAGGGCGGCGCGGACCGCCCCAAGCCCGCCGCGAGCGGCTCCGCGCTGTGGTCGTTCGAAGTGGTCCAGCAGGCCTCGCCCCAGCAGTGACGGCGAGGGGACCCCGGGCCCGGCGCCCGGGGTCCCCGTCGTGCCCTACAGCGTGACCGGCCTGCCGCCGAAGGTCACCACCAGGCTGCCGTTCGAGGCGTACGACCAGCCCAGCGCGCCCGTGTACGCGGAGCAGCGGGAGCCGTTGGTGCCGGACCAGAACTGGTTCGAGCTGTCCGCGTCGCCGACGTACCGGTCGGTGGCCCCGCTGTCGCACGAGGTGTTGGAGCGGAACACCGAACCGCCCTTCTCGAAGTTGAAGTTGCGCTCGGTGTTGCCGACGGAGACGTTGCTCGTGATGGTCATCGAGCCGGGGTTGCTGTTGTAGGTGAACCCGTGATGGCCGTTGTGGTAGGCGATGCTGTTGCGCACCACGTGGTCGACCGCGATGTCGTCGCCGCCGAGCTTGTAGCCGTTGCGGTCGCCGTTGCCGGCCTGGGAGCCGTCGCTGAGCGTGCCGTTGTTGTACGACAGGGAGTACTCCACGGTCACCGGGCCGATCGCGCCGGTGTCGGTCTTGGTGTAGAGGTCCCAGCCGTCGTCGATGTTGTTGTGCGAGACGGTGTACCGGAACACGTTCCCGGTGCCGGTGGTCAGCTTCGCCGCGAAGCCGTCGGCGTCCTCGCCGTCGGAGTCGGCGTTGTCGTGCGACTCGGCGCTCAGGATCAGGTTGTCCGACGGCCACGCGCTCGCCGGGGTCGAGGACGAGATACGGCCCAACTGGAGCCCGGTGTCCCGGTTGTAGCGGGTCACCGTGCGCTCGATGACGTTGTGGCTGCCGCCGACGTAGATGCCGTTGTCCCCGGCCCGCTCGACGACCAGGCCCTGGATCTTCCAGTAGTCGGCGTTCAGCTGGATCCCGCGGTTGGACGAACTCTCGCTCTGCGCCGCGAAGTTGAGCACCGGCGTCTCGCCCGGGTAGGCGGCGAGCGTGGTGCGGGCGGCCGAGGTGCCGTTGCCGCCGGCCGGGATGGTCACCGTCGAGGAGTAGGTGTACGTCCCTCCGCGCAGGTAGATCGTGCCGCCGGACGAGACGCGGCTGATCGCCGAGGTGAGCGTGGTGGGCGCGGTCGACGTGCCGGCCGCGCCGTCGGTGCCGCTCGGCGACACGTACAGGGTGCCGGCGGCGGGCGGGGTGGTCGTACCGGACGTCTCGGCGTCCACATAGTCGACGTTGGGCAGCCCGTTGGCGCTGGTCGGGTTCAGCCGGACCGTGTTGGTGCCCGAGTTCACCGGGACGGTGAGGGTCTTGTTGGTCCAGCCGGTCCAGGCGCCGGTGGACTCGAAGGACGCCGACGACACCGTGGAGCCGTTCACGATGATGTCCGCGGCGCGGGCGGTGGTGGTGCCGTTGGCGAAGCGGACGCTCAGAGTGGCCGTGCCCGCCGAGGCCGCGGAGACGGTGAACTGGGCGTAGGCGCCGGTCGCGTTGGTGCCGTTGCAGAAACCGCTGCCGGAGTAGCCGGCGTACTCGGTCTCGATGGCTCCGGTGCAGATGGCGGGGCCGGTCTCGGCCTCGTACCGGGTGGTGGCGGCCTGCGCGGTGGTGCCGGACAGTGCGACGAGCGTGCCGGCGACGAGGCCGGCGGATGCGATGAAGGATCTCAGGTGCATCGTTCGTCTCCATGGTGTGCGGCGACGGGGGCACTTATCCTTCGGGACGGTAAGCGCTTGCCATGGCCGCGTCAACGGTTACGTATGTGATCGTTGTTCATGGATACGAATTGGATACGGTTGGCCGCATGACCCTCTTCGTGAAGATCTGCGGCCTGCGGACCGAGCAGGACGTCGACACGGCCGTCGAGGCCGGCGCCGACGCCATCGGGTTCGTCTTCTCCGAGAGCCCGCGCCGCATCGACCCCGCGACGGCCGCCCGGCTGGCCGCCCGGGTGCCGGAGCACATCCTGACCGTGGGGGTCTTCCGCCGCGAACCTCTCGAGTACGTACGCTCCGCGGCCGCCGGGTCGGGCATCGGGGCGGTCCAGCTGCACGGTCCCGAGGACCGCGCCTACTACGCCGAACTCTCCGGCGGCGGCTGGACGTTGATCCGCGCGGCGGCCTTCGGCGACGCCGTGCCGCGCTGCGGCGAACTCGGCGAGGACATGCTCCTCCTCGACGCCCCGGTGCCGGGTTCCGGCATCGCGTGGGACTGGTCGAGGAAGCAGATCGCGGGCGCGGGCGAGAAGTGGCTCCTGGCGGGCGGCCTCACCCCGGAGAACGTCCGCGAGGCCGTGGACGTCACCCGCCCCTGGGGCGTCGACGTCTCCAGCGGGGTGGAGGCGAGCCGGGGCGTCAAGGACCCGGCCCTGATCACGGCGTTCGTGGAGGCGGCACGCGCGGGGGTGTCTCTGGGGTGAGTCCCCCTCCGGGGGATGGCCGTCGGCGGGTGCGGGTCCGGTGGGGGCCGGTCGCGCAGTTCCCCGCGCCCCCAGGTGGGTGGGGGTGGCCGGTGTCGAGAGGGCTGGTGCGTGCAGGGGAACGCCCGCCGTCGCTCCGGTGGATCGACGGCGGGCGCTCAGTGGACTACGCCGGTTCAGTCACGGCTTTCAGGGGCGCGGAGAACTGCGCGACCGGCCACGACGGCGCGGCAGAGGCACTACTTCCCCTTCACCGGCACGAACGCCAGCGCGTCCCAGGCGATCGACGCGTCCCCCGTCCCGTCCGCCGTGTCCGACCGCAACGACACACTCGGCGTGCCCTTGAAGTCGTACGACCCCAGCGACACCCAGGCGTTCTTGCCCCCGGTGTCCTGGGAGATCGTCTTCTCCACGACCGTCCCGTCACCGAGGTCGATCCGGTAGGTGGCCGACGGCGTGTTCGCCTCGTGGTCGGGCAGGTGCACCATGACCTCCGCCGACCCGGCGATCTTCCGGTCCGGCGTCCAGGTGCCGGTGACCACCGAGTCGGTGAAGCTCGGCACCCGGGTGTGGGTGAGCCAGAAGTGCCCGCCGAACCCGGCGCCCAGCTGATGGAAGTCGATCTTCGACGGGTAGACGGTCGCGCCGTTCTGCTGCGCCGACCCGAAGGTGAACTTCAGGGTGCCCCGGCTGGTCCAGTTCCGCTGGCCCGCACAGGGGTTGGCCGAACCGACCCGGAACTTCACCGTGTTCGGCACGTCGTCCACGATCAGCGCGTTCGCGGGGAGCGTGGACGCGCAGGCCGCCGGACGCGGCGAGGTGACCTTCGGCTCGGGGTCGTGCGTCGCGTACTTGAGCACCTCGGTGCCGCAAGTGGCCGCGCAGTCCGTCCACTTCACCGGCTCGTTCCACCAGCACTTGAAGTCGTCGCGCTGGCAGGGACCCACGGGCTGGCTGGAGCCCTCGACCTTGTGCGGCTTGGTGATGTCGCAGTCGTTGACCGTGGGCTCGCAGAAGGTGTCGTACGCCGGCTGCGCGTCGGGCGCGTTGCCCGTGGGCCAGTCGCCGACGGTGAACGACTTGACGGTCCCACCGGTCGCCGGGTCGGTCTTCTGCTGGGAGTAGGCCGCCCAGCCGAGGACCCGCTCCGGGTACGTCCACAGGTTGGGGTTGCGGGCGTCGTCGTAGCCGGAGGACAGGAACATCTTGCGGTCGGCCGGGTAGAGGCCGTTGGCCGGGTTGTTGAACCAGCCAAGGCCCCACGGGGCGCTCGCGTCCGTCGAGCTGGGCAGGTTGAAGCCGCTGTTGTAGGCCCACAGCGCGAGCCACCAGTTCTCCAGGTACTTCGGGTCGCCGCCGTTGACGAGCAGGCCCTTGTCGTACAGCTGGTTCCACTTGTCCTGGAGGATCTGGAGACCGGCGGCGATGTTGGCCGCGTAGTCCACGGTGATCGCCTGCTGCTGTTCGGCGGTGTAGGTGGTGTCCCCCTCGGCCATGCCGCTGGTCACCTGGGCGATGCCGTAACCGCAGTCGGCGGCGGCCCAGTTGACGGTGTGGACGCTGCCGGCGTTGCCGTAGTAGCCGCCCTGGATGAAGTTGCTGCTCTCGCCTGCCGCCGCCCGGGAGCTGGCCTGGAGCAGGTTGGACTCCTGGGAGAGCACCCCGAGCATGATCTGCGCGGGGACCCGGCCGCCGCCCTTGAGCGGGGTGGACGGGAACAGGCCCTGCGGGGTGTACGACGGGAGCTCGCTGCCGTTCCAGCCGCTGCGTCGGCGCACGTCGAGCTTGCCCTGCACGGCGAGGTCCGTCGCCCACTCGGCCTGCGCGGTCGAGGGCTGGAGCGACTGGAGCTTCGGGTCGTTGCGGGTGACGGCGCAGGCGCGGTCGGGGTCGGTGGTGGAGGTCGACGGGTCGTCGTCGCCCGGGGTCACGCTGTCCGTGTGCACGCCCTCGGAGAGGGCCGGGGACTGCTCGGTGCCCTGGGCGGCGGCGCCCTTCGGCTTCACCGTGAAGTCGAGGCGGGTGTCGCTGCCGGGCAGCACCGCGTCGATGCCGACGGGCTGCGCGGTGCCCGCGGCGGCCTTCTTGCCGCCGGACGCCTCGGAGCCGTTGCCGACGGAGGTCAGCGCGAGATCGCCGGTGCTGGAGACCTCGGCGGTGGCCGGTACGTCCAGCGTCCGCCAGCTCTTCGGCAGGGACTTCACGGCGTCCTCGGCGGCCGTGCCGGTCACGAAGACCCGGCCGCCGGTGCCGCGCACCGCGAGGGAGCCCAGCGTGCCGGAGCCGAGGACCTTGTCGGTGCCCGCCGAGGTGACCCGGCGGACCTGCACCTTCGCCCCGTCGGGGACCTGGTAGGCGAGCCCGCTGTGGGCGTCCGGGACCAGCCGGAACGGCGTGCCGCCGGTCTTGGCGAGGGTGCTGGTGGCGCCCTTGGCGTCCACCGAGACCACGGAGTCGCCGTTGGCGGCCGCGATGCCGTCCCCGAAGGGCACGGCGGAGGTCAGCTGCCCGGCGACGGTCTGCTGCCGCACCAGCTTCGCCCGCGCGGTGTCGACGGTGAGCAGTTCGGTGCCGTCGCCCTGCGGGCGGGTCAGCACGGCCTGTTCGCCGGAGCCGCAGCCGGGGTTGAAGTAGGCGAGCGAGACCAGCTCGGGCAGCTTGGTCACGCTGCCGTCGGCCAGGTCGACCACGGCGGCGAACGCGCCCTGCTGGAAGCCCTGTTGGTCGTTGACGGCCTGCCGGGGCGCGTAGACCACGACGGCCCGGTCGCCGGAGCCGGTCAGACAGGTCTGGCCGATCCACTGGTCGGTGTCGACGCCGGGCTCGGAGAGGGTGGCCGCGGTGTGCCACTTGTAGGCGTCGGCCGCGTCGGCGACCAGGACGTGCAGTCCGGTGCCGTCGCCGTCGTAGGTGACGATCCGGTCGCCGGACTTCTGCCAGCCCGAGGGCAGTCGGGAGGTGTCGGTGACGTGGTCCGCCGAGACCGGTGGGGTCGGGTCGGAGGGGTTGGTGAGGGCCGCGGACGCGAGAGGAGCGACGAGCGCCAGCGCCAATACGGACATGCCGGAGGCCGCGAGTATTCTCCCGCGCCTGCTTCTCGGCACCCAGCGGTGCCTTCCACTGGGGTTTTCACGCGTGGTACGCAAGGAATTCCGCCTGGATTCATTTGTGAAGGTCGGTTACCGGCGACGTTCCCCCTGGCCGGTGACGCGGAAGCTATCAGTCCGCTATGGCGGAATTGGAAGCCGTAGATGACCTACTGGGTGGTATTCACGAAATATCCACGGGATACGAGCAACGCATTCCCACTAGTTGATGTCTCATCTACGGAGAACTCCCCCACGTACCCCAAGGAACAGTGAACGTGTCGAAGAGCACCGGAAAGATCAGGATCGCGTTCGTCTCCGTGGCCGTGGCCCTCGCGGGCCTGGCCGCCGCGGGCCCCGCGGCGGCGGCCGTGCGGACCAGCCCCGCAGCCGTCGCCCAGGCCCAGCAGCCCGCCGTACCGGTCGACTTCGTGGACCGGCCCGCCACCGCCCTCACGGCCGACGGCAAGCACCACAAGGTCACCGTCACCTACCGCAACGACACCGCTGCGGACCGGGCGGTCGCCCCGCAACTCCTCCTGGAGTCCCCCGACGCGGGCCCGTTCCTCACCCCCTCGGACGTCCTGGTCGAACAGCGCACGGCGGACGGCTGCTGGCAGCCCGTCCAGACCGCCTCCCAGACCGGCACCCTCTTCACCGACCTGCCCTCCGCCCAGCACACCCTGCACCCGGGCGAGACCCTCACCCGGACGTACCGGATCACGGTCCTGAACCCGCAGGCACAGGGGACCGTCCAGCCGAGGGTCGCGCTCTACAGCTGAGCCCGCCCGGGCACGTGGACGGTGCCGCCCTGTCCCGGCCGAGCCAGGCCGTGAACTCCCTCGTCCCCGCCCTCCCGGCGCGAAGCCGAGAAGAAACCCGGTCGGGCGAGGATCGTGGGAGGCATGGACGAACAGCGATACGACGTGTGGGCGTCCGGCGCCGCCTACGACCGGTTCATGGGCCGCTGGAGCAGGGCGGTCGCGCGGGAGTTCACGGCCTGGCTCGGCCGGCCGGACGGATTCGCCTGGCTGGACGTGGGCTGCGGGACCGGTGTGCTGTCGGCGGTGGTGCGGGAGCGCTGCCGCCCCGGCCGAGTGCTGGGCTGCGACCGTTCCGAGGCCTTCGTACGGGCGGCCCGGGGCGCGGTCGTGGCGGACGCCCAGGCGCTTCCGGTCCGGGACGGCGCCTTCGACCTGGCGGTCAGCGGGCTCACCCTGAACTTCCTGCCCGACCCCGCCGCGGCCGTCACCGGCATGGTCCGCGCGGTCCGGCCGCACGGCGGTCTCGTGGCCGCGTACGTGTGGGACTACGCCGAAGGCATGGGCCTGCTGCGGCACTTCTGGGACACCGCCGCCGAACTCGACCCGGCCGCTGCCGAGTTGGACGAGGGCCGCCGCTTCCCGCACTGCCGTCCCCAGTCCCTGCACGACCTGTGGACCGACGCCGGACTCGACGACGTGGTCGTACGGGCCATCGAAGTCCCCACCGTCTTCGCCGACTTCGCCGATCTGTGGGGCCCCTTCCTGGCCGGCCAGGGCCCCGCCCCCGGCTATGTCGCCGCCCTCACCCTGGCCGACCGCGAAGACCTGCGCGAGACCCTGCGCACGGCCGTCCCCACCGCCCCCGACGGCTCGATCACCCTGTCGGCACGGGCCTGGGCGATCCGCGGGAGGACCGGGTGAGAACCGGGGAGGACCGGGCGAGGGATGTGCGAGGCCGTGGGAAGGGCCTCGGGACGGTGGAGTACGTGGAACACACAGGGCCACAGCAACCACGCCACCCCCGGCACCCACGCCAGCCCGCCCGGCCCCGCCACCGTGACCCCGCTCACCCTCCACCCCCGCGCACGCCCCTGACCACGTAGATTGGCCGATGTGCCCCGTCTTCGTCCGCCGAACTCCGGGATCCTCGCCGGTGTCGTCGGCGGGGCCCTCGCGCTGCTCGCCTTCTTCGCGCTGGTCAACGTGATGGTCTCGAAGAACCGCTCGACGACCGAGCTGAACCGGTACGACACGGTGACGGTCGACGGCCGGCCGGCCCTCAAACCCAAGATCGTCGCGGGCCGCATCCTCAGCCTCTACCACCCGCTGCCCTGGGTCGGCACCGAGCTCTACGCCCCGTCCTGCCCGACCGGCCTCAAGGCCGTCCCCGGGACGACGATGACCTGCACCGGCACCCGGCACAACGGCAGGACCGTCGAGATCCCGGTCACGGTGGTCGACGCGACGGACACCCACATCACCTGGAAGTTCGAGCGCTGACGCGTCACTTGTGGCGCACGCGACACCTCACGCCCCGGTTACATTTCACTCAACCCCTGGTTGCGGGGCGGTGATCGGGCGACGATGGAGACATGACTCCGGCCGAGCGTGCCCTGGATCGCCTGGCGGCGTGGTCCGACCTCCGTGAGGACCTGCCCAGCTGCGGCGCCGGGCTGGCGCTGCGTTGCGGACCCAGCGAGATCGTCCACTTCCACCCCGGCCGGGACGTGGACCTGCATCTCACCGAACCGGCCATCCACAGGTTCCACGCCGACCTCCTGGAGTCCACCGCGGTGCGGCTGGTGCCGGGGTCACGCTGGGTCACCGTGCATCTCGACTGCGAGACCGACGTCGACCTGCTGATGAGCCTGGTCAGCGTGGCCCTCAAGGCCCACCAGAAGGGCCCCCAGCCGGGCGGCCCGGCCGAGTGCAACTTCCACCGGGTCACGGTGGTGCCGCGGAACTCCCCGATCGAGCCGATTCGGCGATAATCGGAGTATGAGTACGGCGACGTTTGTCCTGGCGGCCTCGTCGAGCGAAGTACTCAACGTGATCGCCGCCTTTGCCGGTGGGCTGTTCATCGCCGGCGCACTGGTGTGGGCCGTGCAGTTCGGCATGCGGGTCCAGGACCGGGAGCTGCCGCGGCCGCTCAGCGAGGAGCAGCCGCACCTCCCGGAGACCGGGCCGGTCCATGAGATCCGGGAGATGCGGGAGCCGGACGAGATGCCGGCCGCCGCGGACGGGCGGGAGCGGCTGATGCCGTACCAGCTCCGTCACTCGGGAAGCAGACGAGGAAAGGACCAGCACCGCAAGCGCTGGCAGCCCGGTTCGGGCGGCGGCTTCGGCAGCGGTGGCCTCGGGCACGTGTGAGCCCGCAGCAGCCCGGAGTGGGGGCTGCCCCGCCGACCAGGGCAGCCCCACGCCAGGGGGTGCTGCGTGGTGCCGCCGGGGAGGCGCGGTACCGGGTGCCTTGCCATGACAGCCGTGGGGTTGACCAGCACTGCCGACACCCCGCACGTCCTTCCCCCGGCGGCACGACCAGCATGTCGCAGCGCGGGACCGGCCACCGACCGGAACGACGAAGATCGGTATACCGGGGCCGACAGATAGGTGTACCTAGCCGACAGGACAGGTACGTACGGGGCCCCGGCACGCACGGCTGCCCAAAACCGCGCGACCGCTCCCCAGGGTCGAGCAACCACACCTCACGGCCCCGCCACCGCCGGAATCTCCGTCCGTGAGGCGACCCCCAGCTTGGCGAGGATGTGCTCGACGTGGGCGTCCACGGTCCGCTTGGAGATGACCAGCCGCTCGGCGATCTCCCGGTTGGACAGGCCCTGTGCGACCAGCGCGGCGACCTCCCGCTCGCGCCGGGTGAGGGCCGCCGAGGCGGTGCGCGGGCCCGGTACCGCACGCTCCGGCGCCGGTGGTTCGTCGAGGCCGGCCCGGACCGCCTCCAGCACCGCCCGCCCCGGCATCTTCGCGCCCACGCGATGCCACCGCTCGAACTCCTCGGCGCCCAGCGCGGCCCGCACCGCCTTCTGGACCGATTCCTGCTCCTCCAGGAGCCGCGGCAGCATGGCCACCGGGTCGCCGCTGAGCCGCCGCGCGTGCTCGGCGTACCCGAGCAGCCAGCAGGAGCGCACCCACCGCTCCTCCCGGGCCGCCGTCCAGGCCAGTCCCAGACAGGCGAGCGCGGCCACCAGCACCTCCCCGACCTCGCTCGCGGCCTCCAGGCCCCGGCGGAAGAGGTCGGCGGCGCGGTCGTACTCGCCGGTGAGGGCCAGGATGACGGCCTGGGTGGTCAGGGTGGAGCCGTAGATCTGGCGCTCCCCGGTGCCCTCCAGGTGGGCGAGGCCCGCCTCGCACAGCTCCGTCGCCGTGTCGGTGTCGCCGAGCGCGGCGCGCAGCAGGGCGGTCTCGTAGTGGGTGACGACGATGCCCAGCGGGTCCCGGGTGTCGAAGAGCCTGCGCTGGGCCCGCTCCATGGCCGCCTCGCCCTCCGCCCCGGCCCCGCCGAGCAGGGCGAGCCCGGTCAGATAGGAGTCGGCGAACAGCTCCACCCGCTCCTCGCCCGCCCTGCGGGCCACCTCCAGGGCCTGCGGCAGCCGCTCCAGGGCGGTCTCCAGATCGGCCGTCCACACCCCGAAGACGCCGGTCATCAGCAGTCCCCAGGCCCGCTCGGCGCAGTCCTCGGGCAGCCGGGCGAGCCCCTTGTCGATCCAGTACCGGCCCTCGGACAGGGCGCCCGCCGCCCGCCAGTGGAAGCCGAGCCGCGCCGCCATCCGCACCGCGTCCGCGGCCCGTCCGTCCCCGCAGCAGCCGTACTCCAGGGCGGCCCGCACATCGGCGACGTCCTCCCGCACGGCCCGGTGCAGCCGCACCTGCGCCGCGCTCAGGAACTCCTCCCAGAACCGCCCGGCCAGCTCCTCGTAGTGACGGAAGTGCCGCTGCCGTACGGCGTCGGCGTCCAGCTCCGCCCCGGCCAGCCGCTCGGCGCCGTACTCCCGGATGGTGTCCAGGAGCCGGTAGCGGCCGCCGTCCTCGCCGATCCGCTGGACCACCGACTTGTCCACGAGCCCGATCAGCGCCTCGACGACCTCCCCGCCGGCCAGGTCGCCGCCCGCGCACACCCGCTCGACGGCCGACAGCTCGAAGGACCCGGCGAACACCGAGAGCCGGGCCCACAGCAACCGCTCCTGGGGAGTGCACAGTTCGTAGGACCAGCCGATGGCGGTGCGCAGGGTCTGGTGCCGGGTCAGGGCGGTGCGGCGGCCGCCGGTGAGGACCTCGAAGCGGTGGTCGAGACGGGCGACGAGTTCGGCCAGCGGCACCGCGCGCAGTCGTACGGCGGCGAGTTCGAGGGCGAGCGGGATGCCGTCGAGCCGCTCGACGAGGGCGAGGGTCTGCTCCCGGTCGGTGACGGTGCCCGCGCGCTGGGCGAACAGGGCGAGGGCGTCCTCGGCGGGCAGCGGGGCGATCGGCACCAGGTGTTCGCCGGGCACGTCGAGCGGCTGCCTGCTGGTGGCGAGGACGCTGAGCCCGGGGGCCTCGCGCAGCAGGATGTCGCAGAGCATCGCGCACGCGTCGACGAGGTGCTCGCAGGTGTCCAGGACCAGCAACAGCCGCCGCTGCCTGAGGTGTTCGACGACCGCGTCCAGCACGCTCAGCCCGGACTGCTCCGGCAGTTCGAGGACGCCCGCGAGGGTCGCGGGGACCAGCTCCGGGTCGTGCAGCGCGGACAGTTCGACGAGCCGTACGCCGTCCTCGAAGGTCTCCGCGAGACAGGCGGCGGCCCGCAGCGCGGTGCGGCTCTTGCCGACGCCGCCGGGCCCGGCCAGGGTGACCAGCGGGGCCCGCCGCAACGCCTCACGCACCAGGGCGAGTTCACCGGTCCGTCCGACGAAGCTGGTCAGCTCCACCGGGAGTTGACCGCCACGCCGCTGCCCGAAGCCGAATCCCATGGCACCCCCCGTAAGCACTCCGCTCAGCACAGGGTAACCATGCGACTGCCCAGCGTGAATGCCGCTCGGCGGATCAGGCCCGCTTCTCCGGCTGGTAGACCGCGAGCGCCCAGATGACGAAGAAGTCGATGCCGATCATGATGACCGACCACACCGGCGCGTAGGGCAGGAAGAGGAACTGCGCGAGCATGCTCAGCGAGGCCAGGAAGATACCGGTCATCCGGGCCCAGGAGGCACCCCTGAGGATGAACGCGCCGGTGACGGCGGCGAGGGCGCCCAGGCAGAGCAGGATCACGCCCCAGCCGGTGAGGTTGATCTTGTAGACGTAGTCGCCGACGCGGGTCCAGACGTCGTCCTTCGCGAGCAGGGAGATGCCCTGGAAGATCGCCAGGATGCCGTTCATCAGCATCAGCACACCGGCGAAGACGACACCGCCGGCGGCCCAGGCGTTCTCCGCCGGGGTGGGGCCGAGTCCGGGAGCGGGGGCCGGGGCCGGGGGTGTGCTCGCGGACGGCTGTGTGGCGTGCGGCTGCTGGGTCATGGCCGTGTCCACCTTTCGTGGTCGATGTGCTTCGACCATCCGGCGGAGCCCCGGCGACCACCACGGGAGTGGGCCATTCGGGTGACGGCGGGCGTGCGGCCGTACGGGGACGGCCCTTCACTGGGGGAAAGCCACCTGGAGGCGACATGACCCGCTGGACGACGGCCGCGCTGCTGACGGCCCTGTCCCTCACCGGCCTCACCGGCCTGACCGCCTGCTCCGACGGGGACACCCCGTCCTCCGTGGCGAGCAAGGTCGCCTCGGCCGCCTCCCGGGCCGGGGACGCGGTGTCCTCGGCGACGGCGGAGGCGGGCCGACGCTTCGACGACATCAGGAACGGCGTCGACGCCAAGGGCGACGTACGGCTCGGCACGCCCGCGACGGGCTCGGACGGCCGTACGACGGTGGCGGTCACCGTCGCCAACTCCGCGGACTCGGCGAAGTCGTTCGCCGTCGAGGTGGACTTCACCGACGGGGGCGGCAAGCTGCTGGACGCGGTGGTGGTGACGGTGTCGGACGTGCCGGCGGGCGGCTCCGGGAAGGGCACCGCCCGCAGCACGCACGAGTTGTCGGGGGATGTGCGGGCGAAGGTGTCCCGGGCCGTCCGCTACTGATCCCCGCCGGTCCCGGCCCGGTTCACGCCATCCAGAAGAACACCGCCGTCATCCGCTTCTCCTCCAGCGTGCGGCCGGAGTAACCGGTGGCGCTGTGCACGAGGTTGGCGTTGTAGAGGAGCAGCCGGTTGTGCTTGTGGGGCACCCGTACGTCCTCCTCGAAGGCGTCCGGCGCGACGAACCGGGTGCCGAGCGCCTCGACGAGGTTGTTGTGCGGGGCCTGCACGACGTTCCCGCCGAGCCGGCCGCCCGGCATGGACTGGCGGTAGAAGCTGGTGCCGCAGTCCTTGGGGACACCGGGGTTGAGATACAGGACGGCCGCGTACCGGCACAGCGCCCGCGAGTCGGTGTGCGGCCGGGGCTCGCTCTCGCCCTCCCCGACGACCTGGACGCAGTTGTGGTTGAGGGTGCCCCCGCCGGGCGCCCGCTGCACCCACAGCTCCCCGGCCCCGGTCGCCTGCCTCACCAGCCGTTCCACCCGCGCGAGTTCGGCGGGTTCGAGCCCCGGCATGGTCCGCAGCCCGGGCCAGGTCTCCGAGGTGTACGGATATCCCTTCACCCAGTCGTCCTTGGCGAGACAGCGTTCCCGTACGGCGTCGGCGTCCGGGAGTACGTCGTCGATCACCCAGTAGTCGCGGCCCTTGGTGGGCTTGCGGTACGGGAGGACGGGCAGGGACCGCTGCTGTGGCATGGACATGCAGCGAATCTAGGTCCGGGGCGCGTCAGGTCTCTCCCGCGATTTCCCCCGGACTCGACCGCGAACCGGTCAACGTTCGGTCAACCACACCGGATCAGGGGGAGACCGCCGAACTGAGGCTGCCCCCACCCCCGACTCGGGGGCCTGCACCACAGATCGGCCGCCCGCCTCCGGGATAGCTTCGCGGCATGAGCAGCCTCGCCCCTCCGTCCCGCCCCGCCGCCGCGCTCCGGCGGCAGCTCGGTCTGCTGACCGCGCTCGCCGGTGCGGGTCTCGTCGCCTTCTTCCTCGCGCCGAACGCGCTGGCCCGGACCTCCGTCAGCACGGCGAACGTCGGGGAGTCCTTCCGCGGGGGATTCGTCGCGTACTGGCGCTCCGGCGGCGGGGAGCTGCCCGCCGGGCTGGAGAGCACGGTCGACTTCTGGTTCCGCTTCCACGTCGTCAAGGCCGTCGTCTCCGCGCTGCTCCTGGCGGTGGCGTGCGCGCTCGCCGTCGTCCTTCGCCGGTACGGCCGTCAGCGGACCGCCCTCCGGGAAGGCGGGCGGAGCGGTCGCGTCCCGATCCCGGTGTACGGCACCCTCGTCGGGGTGTTCGGCCTGTTCGCCCTCGTCGCGCTGATGGCCAACGTGCAGGGCGCGGCGGCGCCGTTCGCCTCGCTGCTGCCCATGCTGACGGGCGGCGGTCCCGACGGTGAACTGGGCAGCACGCTCACCGAGATCCGCCGGCAGCTCGCGGGCGACCACACCGGCCCGCGCTCCCCCGCCCTGACCGCCATGATCGGCGACTTCGCCGTCTACCACGCCGTGCTGGCCGTACTGGCCGCCCTGGTCGCGCTCGCGCTGACCGGCGCGAGCGTGGTGCTGTGGCGGCGCGCGGCGCGTTCCGGGGCCGTCGTCTCGGGGCTGCTCGCGGCCGTCGTGCTCGTGGTGACCGTGGCCAACTCGCTGAGCGCGGCGGACTCGTCGCGCGCACTCGCCGGCTTCTTCGCCGGGGGGTGGTGACCTGGACCGCCGGGCACCGGTGACCTGTGAGGTCCCGGTAGGCCGCCCATGAAAGGCGTCACACATTGAACACCGGCGTCTTCCGTCCCGTACTTCAGTGCGTCCGACCCGCCTCCCGGCGGGGATCCCCTACCGGGCAGGAGGCACGGTGCCACTCTCGCGCAACGCGATGGGAACGCTGTTCGTGGGCGGAGCCCTCACCTTGACCCTCGGCGCACTCGCCTACCCCTCGATGCTGGGTGTCAGCCAGGCGGCCACCGCACAGGACAGAATCATCGCGCAGACCCAGTGGGGCCCGCTGACCGAGCTGGACCGTGACTTCGTGGTCAAGGTGCGCGCGGCGGGCCTGTGGGAGTACCCGCTGGGGGAGATCGCCCTCCAGAAGGGCACGACCCCGGAGGTCAAGGAGGCGGGAAGGCACCTCATCGACGGTCACGCGGCCCTGGACGCCGCCTGCCGCAAGATCGCCCCGATGCTCAACATCACCATCCCGAACGTGGCGAGCCCGCAGCAGGTCGGCTTCGTGAACACGATCGACTCCAGCTCGGGCCAGCAGTTCGACTCGAACTTCGCCAACATCCTGCGGGTGACGCACGGTTCGATCTTCAACACGATCGCGAAGGTCCGCTCCACCACCAAGAACTCACTGGTGCGCTCGCTGGCCGACATGGCCAACGACACGGTGCTCGACCACATCACGGTCATGGAGAAGACGGGCTTCGTCAACTTCGACCAGGCGCTGTTCATGCAGACCACGCCGCCGAAGCTGCCCGACGTCGACCTCACGCCACCGGCCCCGCAGCCGGGTGCGCCGATGGTCGTGCTCACCCCACCGGCGAACCCGACGTCCACCCCGCTCGCGGTCCCCGGCGAGAACGCGAGCGGCGGCGCCACCCCGGCCGCGGGCGCCAGCCCGACGCCGACCGTCGGGTAGCGCCAGGGCCTGTCGTTTGGATCAGGCCGGCTGTGAGAAACAGTGCAGACCTGGCAAGCCGAGCGGGGTCTGGTGCGTGCAGCTGCAAGGCGGAGGAGGGAGTCGACGCGGAGCGTCGGCGAGTGACGACAACGCGGCAGATGCGCGTGCCAGACCCCGCGACGCCGGACTGATCCAAACGACAGGTCCTAGCTGAGCCAGACCGTCGTATCTGCTCCCAGCAGCCCGTTCTCGAGCGGGCTGCTGGTCAGCAGTACCTCGCCCGGCGGCAGCGGGACGGCCGTCTCCGACAGGTTGGTGACGCACCGCCACCCCTCGTGCCGGGCGAAGTCCAGCACTCCGGCCGGGGCGGAGCCGGTCCAGGTGAGGTCCTCGCCCTGGAGGAGCTTGCGGCGCAGGCGCAGGGCGGTGCGGTAGAGCTCCAGCGTGGAGCCCTCGACACCGTCCTGGGCCTCGACGGCGTACCCCTCGAACCACTCCGGCTGCGGCAGCCAGGAACCGCCCGCGCCGAAGCCGTACGACGGCCCGCTCCGCGTCCACGGCAGCGGCACCCGGCATCCGTCACGCCCCTTGCGCACCCGGCCCGTCTGCTCCCAGATCGGGTCCTGGAGCACCTCGAAGGGCAGGTCCGCGACCTCGGGCAGGCCGAGTTCCTCGCCCTGGTAGACGTACGACGATCCCGGCAGCGCCAGCATCAGCAGCGTGGCCGCGCGAGCGCGCCGCAGGCCCCGCGGGAGGTCGGCCTCGGGCGCGTGGCCGCCGGACAGCAGCCAGGCGTTCTCGTCGGTGCCCGGGGGGAGGACGAGGCGGGAGGCGTGCCGTACGACGTCGTGGTTGGAGAGCACCCAGGTGGCCGAGGCGTGGGCCGCGCGGGCGGTGGTGAGGGAGTCGGTGATGACCTGGTGCAGCGCGTCCGCGTCCCACGGGGTCTGGAGGTACTCGAAGTTGAAGGCCTGGCCGAGTTCGTCCGCGCGGGCGTACAGCGCGCGGCGGGCGCCCGGCACCCAGGCCTCGGCGACGGCCATGCGGGGCGGGGTGTAGGAGTCGAGGATCGTGCGCCAGTCGCGGTAGATCTCGTGGACCTCGTCGCGGTCGAAGAACGGGTGGGTGCCCGGGGCCATCCGGTCGAGGGCGTGGTCGCCGCTCAGCTCGGGGTCGCCGAGGTCGCGCAGCGGCTCCGAGAGGTCCTTGGCCAGGGCGTGCGCCACGTCGACCCGGAAGCCGTCGACGCCGTGGTCGGACCAGAAGCGCAGGGTGGTGCGGAAGTCCTCGCGGACCTCCTCGTGCGCCCAGTTGAGGTCGGGCTGCTCGGGGGCGAACAGGTGCAGGTACCACTGCCCGTCGGGCACCCGCCGCCAGGCGCTGCCGCCGAAGACGGACTGCCAGTCGGTGGGCGGCTGCTCGCCGTGCGCGCCCCGGCCGTCGCGGAAGACGTACCGCTCACGGGCCGCGGACCCGGGCCCGGCGGCGAGCGCCTCCTGGAACCAGACGTGCTGACGGGAGGTGTGGTTCGGGACAAGATCAACGATCACTTTCAGGCCGAGCCGGTGCGCCTCGGCGACCATCGCGTCGAAGTCGCCGAGGGTTCCGAGGCGCGGGTCGACGTCCCGGTAGTCGGCGACGTCGTAGCCGCCGTCGGCGAGTTCGGAGGGGTAGAACGGGCTCAGCCACAGGGCGTCGGCGCCCAGGGCGGCCAGGTGTACGAGGCGCTGGGTGACGCCCCTGATGTCGCCGAGGCCGTCCCCGTCGGCGTCGGCGAAGCTGCGGGGATAGACCTGGTAGACGACGGCTTGCCGCCACCAGTCCGGGTCCTTGCCGGAGAGGTCGGGCGCGGTGGTGCGGGTGGTCACGCGGGCTCCTCTGCAATGCCTGAAGTCCGGTCGGGAAGTCCGGTCGGGAAGTCCCTTCGGGCAATAAAGGGGATATCTGTCCAAGTCGACACAGAAATGAACCCGAGGCCTTTTCGGAGTTGATCGTTCCTGGTGTGTCGAAATTGTGATGGCCCTTGAACGGACCTTGCATCACCGCAGGTTGACAGCATTCCGCAAGGAGATCCACGATGTGTGGACACTGCGGCGCGTGTGACCAATGAGCCCGGTGTTTTCTGAGACCACTGACTCTCATCCTGACGGGATACGTATGTCCATAGCGAGACGTGTCACCATGCGGCGCCTGCTGGGGACGGGCGCCGCGACGCTCGCCTTCTCCGCCGCCCTCGCCTCCGTCGCCTCGGCCACCGACTGCCCCGGCGGCAAGGGCTGGCAGCAGGGCGGCAGTTACAAGCCCGGCACCGGCGCGGGTTCGAAGACCGAGACCGACCGCTGCGAGTTCTCCCTCGACGGGAAGAACTTCTTCGCCTCGGTCAAGGTCGACGACCAGAACCTCAAGCCGACCGACGACGGCAAGGTCCACGTCAAGGTCCGCACCGCGGGCGACGCGTCCACCTGCACGGCCTCCCTCGCGTCCTACCGCGCCCACGGCGCCACCTTCGCCACCTCCGGCGAGCAGGTCTTCCACGACTTCGACACGGTGACCGTGAAGGCCGGCCAGACCGACACGCTCGACATCTCGATCCCCGACGTGGGCTGCTACGCGCAGATCGACCTGTACCGCGGCGCGGTCAAGTACGACGGCAAGCTGGACGCCAAGGACGGCTTCGAGCACGGCGAGCTTCCCAAGGGCCCGGACCGCCCGGTCATCAAGGACAAGCTGATCGCGGCCTGGAACGGCGGCACGAAGGACTGCACGGCCACCCCGCCGAGCACCACCCCGCCCACCACGCCTCCGGCGACCCCGACCGCCCCCGAGTCGACGCCGCCGGCCTCGGAGTCCACGCCTCCGGCCTCGGAGTCGACTCCGCCGGCGTCCGAGACCCCGTCGACGTCCACGCCGACCCCCTCGGCCTCGGAGTCCACCACGACGCCGGGCGCCCCCACCCCGAACGGCGGCGGCGGCGACCTCGCCGAGACCGGCGCGAGCAGCAACACTCCGCTGATCGCGGGCGGGGCGGCTGTGCTGCTCGCGGGTGGCGCGGGCATCGTCCTGGCGACGCGTCGCCGTAAGGGCGCGCGTTCCTGACGCACGTCGTCGCGGAATCCTTCTGGACCGTCCTGCCGGTTGCGGTGGGGCGGTCCTTTGGGTGCGGGGGGTTGTGTGTCCGTGTCTGCGTCTGCGTCTGCGGGTTCGGTGGGGGCGGGCGTTTTGCGCAGTTCCCCGCGCCCCTGGGGCCTGCGGCGGCCCGTTTCGCCCCGGTGGGGGCGTGTGTAGCGCTTTCGGTCCGGTGGTGGGGTCGGGGCCGGGGTGGGGGGTATCCGTCCTCGGTCCGGCGGTGGCTGTCGTTTGATTGGCACGGGGCGACGGACGCCGGCCGCTGCGGGCGGACACCCCCCACCCCGTCCCCTGCGCGCCGTACGCGGCTAACGGCCCGTGGTGGCGCGCGTGGGGCGCCGCGGTCGAGGGGGGTCGGCTATCGGCGCAGGGTAGGTGTAGCTCCCCAGGGGCGCGGGGAACTGCGCGACAAGCCACGACGAACCCGCACCCGCCAAACCACACGACAAGGCACCCCAATAGGCGCCCAACGTGCCCTCATAACGCAGGCTGGCTGCAACCCCCAGGGGCGCGGGGAACTGCGCGACCGGCCCCCACTCACCCGCAGCCGCCACACAACAGAACCCGGCACCCCCATACGCGCCCGACTCAAGCTCAGGACTCGGGCAAGGTCCGTCCCAGGCGAGCGAGTGGGGACAGGGCCAAAAGCACCGGGGACAGCAGCATGCCCGCGGCCGTCACGAGGAGGGCGCCCCGCGTACCCCACGCCGACGCCAGGACCCCACCCAGCAACGAGCCGAGCGGACTCATCCCCATCCCGACGAAGTTGATCGTCGCGGCGACCCGCCCCTGCATCCCGTCCGGCGTGGCCGTCTGCCGTACGGCCATGACCGTGACGTTCACCAGCTGACCGAGCACCCCGAAGACGAAGTTGACGGCGACGAGCACGGGCACGGTCACCGCGGAGCCCCCGTGCAGCGCGGGCACGACGAGGAACACCCCGTCCCCGAGAGCCGCCGCCCCCACGAGCACCACCCCGTACCCGAACCGCCGCGGCAACCGGGCCGCCAGCAACGCCCCGAGAAGCGCCCCCGGCCCGGTGGCCGCGAGCGCCAGCCCCACGGCGGTCCCGGACAGTCGCAGGTCACGCGGCAGGAACAGCAGGTATACGGTCATCACCGCCGCGAAGAAGAACTGGAACGCGGCCGAGGCGAGACAGACGGTCCGCAGCGAGGCGTCGCCGACGACGAACCGGATGCCCTCCCGGATCCGCCGCCGAACCCGGACCGGCACAGGAGACCGTTCAGGAACGGCCTCAGCGCGCCGGATCCTTCCGACTGCCAGGAAGGACAGCCCGAAGAACACCGCCCCGGATGCGACAGCGAGCGGCGCCGAGACGAACGTGACCAGGGCACCCCCGAGAGCGGGCCCGCCGATCTGCGCGGCGGACCGGCTGCCTTCGAGCGCGCTGTTGCCCTGGACGAGCCGGTCGCGCTGGACGAGCCGTACGAGGGAAGCCTGGTAGGCGACGTCGAAGAACACGGACAGGACCCCGACGACGAAGGCGAGCCCGAGCAACCCGGGCAGCCCGAGCAACCCCAACCATCCGGCCACGGCGGCCACCCCGAGCACCAGCGCCCGCCCGGCATCGGACACCACCATCACCGTACGAGTCCGCCACCCGTCCACCCACGCCCCGACGAACAGCGACAACAACAGAACCGGCGCCTGCCCGACGGCACGCAGCACACCCAGTTCCCCGGCACCGGAGTGAAGCGTGAGAACAGCGAGCAGCGGCAGAACGACCAGGCTCGCGTGTTCCCCCAGCTGGGAGGCGGCCTGCCCCACCCAGAGCCGACGAAAATCAGCGTCCCGCCACAGGCTCGCGGAAACGGACGAATCACAGAACAGCACGGAACGGGACCCCTTCGGCCAACCGAAGACGACACCCGCCGACCATCAGAGGTGTTCCAGGGCAGCGGGACGAAAAGGCTCGCTGCGCCGCGCATCAAGGGCGGCACGCGATGACGGGCCCCAGAGGGGCCGACGAAGTCAACGCGCGCCGGGACGACCGACCATGACCATGTGCTCGCTCCTTGTGCGTCACGGGGTTGGGCAGATGCTAGTGGGGGTGTGACGACGTACGAAAGGCGTTTTAGCGAGGCCGGTACCCATCCGATGGCGCAGAAAATCGAACACATGATTGAATCCGGGCATGCGCTCGTTCCCCGACGACCTCGCCCAGGCGCAGCAGGACTGGCACACCACGTACCGGCAGCTCGCCGAGCGCCCCGACCGCACCGACCTGCGCCGACGCCTGTACCACCTCTCGACACGGCTGTTCTTCCACCCTCACTGGCAGCAGCGCCGCCCGGCCCCCGCGGCATGGAAAGAACTCCGCGACCGGAACCGAGGCCCGCTATGACGCCGTACCGGAGTGCGGACCCGCCCGTCCCGGATGATCCTGAGGACATGTCGGGCCCGATACGCGTGATCGTCCACCCACCCTCCCCCACCGGCGGCCGCCGAGTCCGCGTCGACGGCGAGATCCTCGGCCTGGCCCACAACGCGGCCGACGTCGCGGAATTCCTCCGCCGAGCCGGCCTGGAGATCGACCCGTCGGAGGTAGCCGTGTCGCCGTGGATCGACTGGCGGGGGGTGGGGCCGGAGACGTGGGGGCCGGGGTGACCGATCGGCCGCGGCCGCGTCCCACCTCGGCAGGTGAGGGGTGCGCGGGAGGAGCTTCGACGGTGGCGTCAGGCGCCGGGCACATCCAATTCCGCCCACACCGTCTTGCCGACCGTCAGCCTCTCCACCGCCCAACGACCCGCCAGCATCCGGACGATGAGGAGGCCTCGGCCGGACTGGGCGTCGGGGTGGGGTGGTGGGTGGGGGCCGGGGAGGCGTTCTCCGGTGGGGTCGGTCACCGCGATGCGCAGGGCCGTGGGGGTGAGGGATGTTTCGACGCGGATGAGGCGGTCTCGCAGGGAGCCGTGGAGCAAGGCGTTCGTGCACAGCTCGGTTGCCAGGAGGGCCGCGTCGCCGGCGAGGGTGGGGTGGCCCCAGGCGGTGGTGAGTTGGGCGACGTGTCTGCGGGCGAGGGGGATGCTGCGGGCAGTCGGGGTGTAGGTCATCGCGTCATGGCGGGTGAAGGGTTTGGGCGGGCCGGGAGGGCAGGAGTCGGACACGGGTTCCTCCAGGGGGAGTTGGGGTGGCTTCGCCGTGCGGCAGCACGGTGCGCTTCCGCCAACTGGTGTCGCTGAGTGGGCGATTCGGTACTGACGGTAGCCTCTTGGGGAGTTGGCCAGCAATCGAACAGGACAGAAATATTGCTGGCCCTGATGAGTCGAAGCTAGGGGCGCGCATGGCAGGCAGGGATCCCAACCGTGGGAAGACCATCACGACCGTTCTGGGGCGACGGCTCGGTGGTGAGCTGCTGCGGATGCGAGAGACGTGCGACCTTCGTCAGACGCATGCCGCCGAGGCCCTGACGGCATCCGTCACCAAGGTGGCGAAGATCGAGCGCGGACAGGTGCCGTTGCGCGATCCCGACATCAGGGCCCTGTCCCATCTGTACGGCGAGACGGACGAGGCGGTGATCGGCAAGCTGCTCGCCCTGGCCAAGGCGGACCGGGAGCGGCGCCGGGCCAAGGGCTGGTGGAACCAGTACCCCCAGCTGATGGCGCAGATCGAGTACGTGGCACTGGAGGACATCGCCACCGGACTCCGTACCTGGCAACTCTCCTTCGTCCCGGGCCTCTTGCAGACCGCCGACTACGCCCGTGCCCTCGCGGTCGGCAACGGGTCCTGGGACGACCTCGACGAGATCGAGACCTTCGTCGAGGCGAGGATGGCCCGGCAGGCGCGGCTGGGCGGCGAACGCCCGCTACAGCTCTGGGCGTTGCTGCACGAAGGCGCCGTACGCCAACTGGTCGGGGGCCGGGACGTCATGCGGGCTCAGCTGGAGCACCTGCTGGAGGCGGCGCGCCTGCCCAACGTACGTGTGCAGGTCGTCCCGTTCATCGCCGGCGCCCACCCCGGGATGACCTGTGCCTTCACAGTCGTCTCCTTCGCCGAGCCCGGTGCCTTGGACGTCGTACAGGTGGATACGTCGTCGACGAAGGTCTGGTTGGAGAGCGAGACTGATGCTGCGCACCACAACGCGACCTTCGATCGCATCACGCGGCTCGGACTGGCGCACAGCAACTCCGTGAGACTCATCGACAGCATCCGCAAGGAGATGTAACGCACCATGTCCGACCACGACTTCAAGAAATCCACGTACAGCAGCGGAGACGCGCACGGCGAGTGCGTCGAAGTCGCCCGCAACATCCCCCCCACCGTCGCCGTCCGTGACTCCAAGTCCCCCGACGGACCGGTACTCCACATAGTCCCCGGCGCCTGGAACACCTTCCTGCGGCTCGTCCACAGCCACACCCGCAGCACACCGCACTGACCGGCTCAGTCCTGAAGGCCCCACGCGTCCAGGCCGCCGTAGACGTGCGCTTCGAGGCAGCGCGGGGCGTCGAGGCCGACCGCCTCGCCTCGGTACACGGCGATGAGGGAGTCGTGGCCGCGCCACCAGGTGTCGGTGAGGCCCTGTACTTCGGGTACGGGCTCGTAGTCGTCGAGGTTCAGGGAGTCGACGGCGCCGCCCCTGAGCTTCGTGACGGTCTTGGCCCAGCGGGCGGCGTGTGCGGCGAGGGCCAGGGACTCCACCCAGCCGTCGGTGCTCGCGTGCAGGGGGGTCCAGTGGTGGGCGTCGAGGCCGAAGGTGCCGTCGGGGCCGATCAGGAAGCCGTAGGGCATGGAGACCCGGCAGTCTCCTGCCCGAAACGACCAGCCCGAGCCGGACGAGCCGCGCGGGCGGCCGGCGGCCAGGACGCGCGGTCCGCCCTCGTAGAAGGGCGCGGGTGGCAGGGCGAGGCCGCCCCAACGGTCCTGGAAGGCGGCGGCACGATCGATCTCCGCGGCCGGGATCCCCTCCGCGAGCCACGCGTCACGGTGACGCCGTATCTCCCGCCTCAACACGCAGATCCCGTCCATCTCTACGAACCTCCTGGCCCTGTCGCTCAGACCGGCCGGCGCGACAGGGATCGACGAAGGCGGGGGCGGAGGGGTGGTCTGCATGCGGCCGGAGTCTAGTTATCGGGCCGGAAGGGCGGACTCGGCGGTGGCCCCGGCCCGCACTGCGTCAGCAGTTCTTGATCGACCAGATCGGGCCCCAGTTGTAGGAGTTGCTGCTGCCGCCCGCCGGGACGGAGGTGACGAGGCCGCCGGTCTGGCCGTAGAACCTCGCGGTCGCTCCGCCGGTCTGGGCGTTGCGGTAGGAGCCGGTGCCGGACCAGTTGGAGAGGGTGTAGGTGTCGCAGTAGTAGAAGTAGTAGACGACGTAGTCGCCCTGCGTCGGGTCGTAGGTCGCCGTGCACAGGTTGCCGCTCTCGCACGTGATGGACTCGCGTGCGCCCACGTGGAGGATCTTGTTGGGCTTCGGCCAGGCCGTCGGGGGCTCCGCGGCGGCGCCCGCAGGGAGGGCCGAGGCGGGCGGGGCGGCCGGCATGGTGAGGATCTGGCCGAAGTCCCGGTTGTCCGGGGCCGCTCCGGCGGGGCCCGCCGTGAACACGGCCGTCAGCGCCAGGCCCAGGGCACCGAGGCCCGCGAGCAGGGTACGTCGGGTGTCGCGCATGAAGTCTCAAACCCCCTGTGAGTACGGGACGTTCGTCGCGCCCACAAGCTGACCCCGCCACGCCGCTCCCCGCCACACCCTGAAGCCCTGCCTTAAACGGACGCCGCCCGTCACGAACAGAACCTGCCCGTCACGAACAGACTCTGCCCGTCACTTACAGATCCCGCCCACGTCCCTACGGCGCCGAGCACGCCGCCCCACCCACACAAGCACCCTCACACCACCCCCGCCGCCTCCAACAACGCCACCCCCGCAGGCGTCACCGTATGCAGCACATGCCTCCCCCTCCGCACGCTCAGCAGCAGCCCCGCCCGTCGCAGTACCGCCGTGTGCTGGCTCGCCGCCGCTCCCGAGATGCCCAGGCGGCGGGCGAGTTCGCCGGTCGTGCGGCCCGCTACCGCGTCCTGGAGGATCGCGGCGCGGGTGCGGCCGATGAGGCCGGCGAGGTCTCTGGCGGAGGTGCTGGTCGGGCGGGTCCAGCCGAGGGCGTGCTGGATGGGGTAGACGAGGACGGGCTGGAGGTCGGGGGCCGCGAGGGTGACCGGTCTGCGGAAGCAGAAGAGGGAGGGCTGGAGGAGCAACCCCCGGCCGCCGAGCCGTAGTTCGCGGTCGAAGGGGTAGTCGGCCTCCAGTACGGGAGGCCGCCACCGCAGGACCGGTCCGAAGCTCGCCAGCAGGCCGTCCGTGCCCGAGGTCAGGACCGCCCGGGTGCGTACCGCGCGGTCCGCGTCCACCTGGGCGCGGATGTGCGGCCAGTACGGGGCGAGCGCGTGCCGGTGGTAGCCGTGCAGGGCCGCGCCCAGGCGCCGTAGGGCCGGGGGTTCGCCGTCGGCCAGGGCGCGGGCCTCGCCCGGCATCGGCCGGGTCCGGCGTGGGGACGCGGCGAGCGCGGTGAGGTCTCTGCGCAGGGCGGTGCGCGGGGTGCGCAGGACCGTGTCGACGGCGCTCTCCAGGTCGTAGGAGCCGTCGAGGTCGGGGGTGAGGAAGTCCGGGGTGTAGCCGCGGGCCGGGAGGAGGGCGGCGAGCAGCGCGTGCGCGGGGCGCAGCCGCGACCGGACCAGCCGGCGCCAGTCGCCGAAGAGCAGGGGTGCGTGCTCCCCGGCGAGTGCCTGGAAGCTGTTGGTGATCTCCCACAGGGGGTCGGGCGCGGCGGCGACGCGGACGCGGCCGAGGTCGTCGGCGGTGAAGTGCACCCGCAGCATGGGGAGTTCTCCGATGGTGGTCGGTCATCGGGCGGTGGCGGTGCCCCCTGAGGGTGACGGATCCACCCATGCCGGGGCAAGGGGGCTTCCGGTCACCCTCTCACCGGAAGGGGGCCTACGACCCCTCCACCGCCGTCAGCCACAGCTTTACGTAGCGCTCCACGTCGACCCCCAACGCCACGTCCACCAGGGTCAGTTCGCGCTCCCCCTCGTGGATCTCGGACTCGCCGGGCCGCGGGCGCCGGTCCACGACCGTCTGGCCGCGGGTCGGGCCGGGCGCCAACGCGACCTCCACCGGCAGGAGTTCGGTGGTCAGTCCGCCCGGGTCGACGACCGCGCAGACCGCGCCCGCGTCGCCGAGGCCGCCGGTGGGGGTGGGGTCGCCCGAGGTGGCCGGGTCGCGGTGGGCGAGGAGTTCACCGGCCATGCGCAGATACGGTTCCGAACTCCCGCGCAGCCGCTGGACGTCGGCGGCCGGGACGATGACCCGCTCGAACACGTCCAGGCCGTACATGGTGATCGGGACGCCCGCGGTGAGCAGGACGGCGGCGGCCTCCGGGTCGTGCCAGACGTTGAACTCGGCGACGGGCGTGGCGTTTCCGGTCGCCACCGCGCCGCCCATGAACACGATCCGCTCGATGTTGCGCACCACCTCGGGGTGGGTGCGCAGCAGCAGGGCGATGTTCGTCAGCGGCGCGGTCGGGATCAGGGTGACCGGCCTCGGGGAGGCGAGGATCTCCCGCCTGAGCAGCGTCACCGCGTCCGTGTCCACCGCGACCCGGGTCGGCGCGGGCAGCCCCAGGTCGCCCATGCCGTCGAGCCCGTGCACGTGCTGCGCGGTGCGCACGGGCTCGATCAACGGCCGCTCGGCACCCCGCGCGACCGGGATGTCCCCGGCCCCGGCCTGCTCCAGGACGGTCAGCGTGTTGCGGACCACACCGTCGACGTCGGTGTTCCCGGCGACGCAGGTGACCGCGCGCAGGTCGAGGCCGGGATGCCGGACGGCGAACAGCAGGGCCAGGGCGTCGTCGACACCGGTGTCGCAGTCGATGATCACCGGGATGGGCTGACCGGTCACGGCGGGGGTCCTTTCGTCACTGGCGTACGGGTCCGACCTTACGCAGCGGGCCAGAGTTCGGCCCCGCGATCGGCGGCCCGGGCGCGGATCCGTTCCAGCAGGTGGCCGACGGGTACGGCGCCGGGCCTACGGCCGTCCCGCAGCCGTACGGCCGCACAGCCGGCGTCGGCCTCCCGCTCCCCGATCACCGCCTGGTACGGCACCAGGCGCGCGGCGCGGACGCGGGCGCCGAGGGTGCCGTGGGCGGGGCCGGCGAGTTCGGCGCGGATGCCGAGCGCGAGAGCCTGTCGTACGACGTCATGGGCCTGTTCCTCCTGGGCGTCGGCCACCGGCAGGACCATGAGCTGGACGGGCGCGAGCCAGACCGGGAAGGCGCCGCCGTGGGTGTCGAGGAGGTGCGCGACCGCGCGTTCGACGCTGCCGATGACGCTGCGGTGGACCATGACCGGGCGGTGTTTCGCGCCGTCGGGGCCGGTGTAGTGGAGGTCGAAGCGTTCGGGCTGGTGGAAGTCGATCTGGACGGTGGAGAGGGTGGACTCGCGGCCGGCCGGGTCGGTGATCTGGACGTCGATCTTGGGGCCGTAGAAGGCGGCCTCGCCGGGCACGGACTCGTACTCGGTGCCGTCCAGGACGTCTTCGAGGAGGGCGGTGGCGCGGCGCCAGAGGTCCGGGTCGGCGACGTACTTGCCGCCGTCGCCGGGGAGGGAGAGGCGGTACCTGGTGGCGCGGATGCCGAGGTCGTCGTAGGCGCGGCGGATGAGCGCGAGGGCCGCGCGGGCCTCCTCGACGGCCTGCTCCAGGGTGCAGAAGATGTGGGCGTCGTTGAGCTGGATGGCGCGGACGCGGGTGAGGCCGCCGAGGACGCCGGACGGCTCGGAGCGGTACATGCCGCCCAACTCGGCGATCCTCAGCGGCAGTTCGCGGTAGCTGTGGGCGCGGGAGCGGTAGATGAGGGCGTGGTGCGGGCAGAGGCTGGGCCGCAGTACGACCTCCTCGCCGCCGAGCCTCATGGGCGGGAACATGTCCTCGCTGTAGTGGTCCCAGTGCCCGGAGATCTCGTACAGCTCCCGCTTCCCGAGCACGGGCGAGTACACGTGCCGGTACCCGGCGGCCCGCTCGGCGTCCCTGACGTACTCCTCCAGGACGTGCCGTACGACGGCCCCGCCGGGCAGCCAGTACGGCAGCCCCGCGCCCATCAGCGGGTCGGTGTCGAACAGATCGAGTTCACGGCCGAGTCGGCGGTGGTCGTACATGAGGTTCTCCCTCGCGGCGGTGGGGGGGCGAGGAAGCGACGGGAACGACGAAGCCCCGGGGCACTCGCCCCGGGGCTTCGGACTGCGTCAGCTGTCAGCGCGCCGGGACCTGCTCCGGCGTCGTCGTGATCGACGGGAAGGGGTGGGCGGGCTGCATGGGGAGGAGGGTAGCGGGGGTGGTGGGGGTGGGGCGAAGGGTTTTCGGCGCCGTACTCGATTCGGTCAGGAACCGGCCTCTCCGGTCAAGTGGAACCGCGGCCTCGTCGCGCCGTCGAAATTCACTTCGCTGAGGAAGACATCCTGTGGCCGCACCCAGACCTGCCCGTCTCCGTAGAGTGCCTGATAAACCACCAGTTCTTCACCTGTCTCGGTATGTTTTCCGAGGGCGACGATCCTGTACTCGTTCCCCTTGTAATGCCGGTAGGTTTGATTCGGCTTCATTTGTTTCACACCTCTCGCGCTAGATCTGGATTCTCTTTTCAATGAGTCCGACGCCCGGATGCAGCATTCCGTTTCCGTCGAGACGGTCGGCTTCACCCAGTACCAGGTATTCTGCCGTCGGAAATTCGGCGGCGAGCTCATTGATTCCGGTGATCGAGTAGAACAGTGAAGCGATCAGAATGCGTTCGGGTTGGTATGCGTTGAGGGCGGTCTGGGTCAGGGAGATGGCCGTACAGCCGGTGGCCAGCACCGACTTCGCGATGACGAGATTGGTCACCTTGCGGCCTCGGGTGGCCGGCAGCTCGATCTCCCTCACCGGCGACTCCAGCGCTTCGAGACCGCGTCTGCCCTCGAAGTCCATAAACCCCACGAGTGCGGGTTCGAGCGATTCCGCCAGAACCCTCCCGAACAACTCGAGATCAGCCTTGGTGGTGACGACGACGGTCAGGTCGTCCCTGAGTTTCAGGGTGCTGCATTCTTCGTCGAGAGGAGTGACGACGACAGCAGGTTCAAGACACAGCATTCCCGCCAGCACGCGACCGAATTCTCGCCCAAGATTCACCAGCGCTTTTCTGATCTCCGCGGGCTCGGAATCCCTGTCCCGAATCACCCCCTCGTAATACTTCGCCATCGGCATCTCAATGCGTTGGACCGACACCAAAACCCTTCCCCCTCCATTCCTCGAATCGCTTCTCAAGATGAAGAACGCTTCCCCAGAAGTCGTTGTAGAGTGCCACCTTGTCAAAGTGAACAGAATGAACATGGCCGACGATATTGAAAGTCAATTCGATACGGTCGTCAGTGAGACGATATTCCGCTCTTGCCCCCGGGAAAGGAGACCGCTGACTGGCGATGCGAATGAAATGGTCGAAGTAGTCAAGTTTGCGCCCGATCGAAGCGCGATCAAGAAGCCATGCATAATAAGAGGAAATAGCCTTCTCGGCAGCTTCGGACTTCGTCTTGAAGCGATTCACGAAGTAGCCTTTGTGGTAATCCTCCACCTGGGCAATGAATTCCGCCTGCCGAGCGTCCGGAGTCACGTTCTCCTTACGCATGACGATGATTTTGGTCGGGTCCGTCCGGTAGGCCGCTTCATACTCCAGCTGCGTCGCCGACTTTCCCATCTCGGTCTCGTAGCCGTACTTTCCACCGAGGATGAGGAAGTACAGATGACATTCCTCGGCGATATTCACGGTTTCATAGAACGGGCTCCCCGCACGTGAGGGAGTCGTTCCCGGACTCACGCCCGTCAGCTCCACGTTACTGGCCGCCTGGAGCGATCTCGCTATTGCGGACCGCTCCGCCGAAAGGTCTGCGATCGTCGAACTGAGCATGATTTTCACTCTGTAGGCGCACATGATCACCGATCCTGTTGGAGCACTCGCGGGGACGATAAATCTATCAGCGCCAAGACGTTATGAGACAAGCTTGTGGGGGAAATTGATTCGCCTGCTGCGACGCGTCAAAGGTTTTCGGGGATCTCGCGCAACCACGGACTACGGACGGCCGGCAGCCGGACCAGCGTGTGCAGAAAGGCGCCCGGGTCGGCCCGGAACAAGTACCGGGGACGCGGTGCGGGTGGATCGTCGCGGAGGACTCCGTCGGGCATGCCGCCCGACGCGGGAACCGGCAGATGCGGCTTGGGGAAGGCCAGCCACAACCACACCTCGAACGGGAGGGGCACCGGACAGGCCGTGGTGGCGGGGCCTTCCGGGGTCCAGGTCTCTCCGGTCTGCGGATGGACCGGCACGAGGAGGATGTCGGCGTCCGCGTCGGGGGTGGGTCGTCCCGGTCCGGCCAGGACGGCGCGCCGTACCGGCGGCCCCACTGGCAGTAGGGCGTCGAGGGCGCGTTGGAACACTTCCCTGCTCAGACCGTCCGGGGTGGTCACCGGCCGGCCCTCCGAGGCTGCCAGCAGATGTGCGAGTGCCCGGCCGACCGCGGCCTCCCACAGTGGGCTCCACGACCAGAAGTGGTTCGGCCCCAGCCTCGACCCCCATGTGGCGATCGGCTCGAACGGAGGCGTGGACTTCCCTCCCTCCAGCAGCTCTGCCCAGGTGAGCGGTGCGGGGTCGGCGCCGTCGACGAGGAGGCGGCGCACCGCGTCGGGAGCGAGCCGTACCGCCTGCCAGAGTGAGCAGTCGTCGATCCGGCTCGCGACGGGCAGGCCGCACTCCTCGCATGCCATGTTGGGGCCCTCTGCTCCGTCGAGGCCACAGCAGTAGCCGCCGGCCCGCTCGGGGATCAGACGGGTGCCGCGGGCGTCGCCGGGTGCGATGACGATCGAGCCGGGGGCGCCGTCGGAGAGGGCGTGGACCGGCGCGTAGACACCACGAGCCACCGCCTCGTCCGGATGGATCTCCTCCCATCTCCGCCACGGCGGCCCCCAGGGCTCCGGGTCCTCAGCGAACGTGCCCGACTCCATGAGCACCGGGAGCTGAAGCCCGTTCCCGTACTTCTGACGAGCGTGTGCCGGCAGGGCGACCCGGGACAGCGGGGTGGTCAGCTCGGCGCCGCATCCCCCACACAGGAAAACGAACAAATGCCCTCCGCCAGCGAATCGGGAGGCATCGTCGCAGCTCCGTGACAGACCGGCCAACGTGTTTTGCGTCCACCGCAAGGCCGAGGCCTGGCCCCGACGTTGAGCATCGCGCTGCGAGGTGCATGTGATCGGTCCGGGCCGGTTTCGAAGGTGGCGGCGGCCTCGGTCGGGCGGTCCTCCTCGGTCCGCAGTTCGGAGTGCGTGGACCCGCTCCGTGACCAGGAGGTCATGTCACCACCACGTGACAACGCTGTCCGGGAACGATCACGCCCGGAGCCGACCGCCCCACAGCTCCCTCATAGTGATCAAGGAAGCAGCGCGAGGCCGGAGCCGATCCGGTCTCCACCATCCATGACCTGGGGGATCTCATATGTCCGGCAACCGTCGCAAGGCCTTCCTCGCCTCTGTCGCGCTCGTGGGCGGAGCCCTGCTGATGACCGCCTGCCAGGACGCGAGCGCGGACCCGGTCGAGGACACCGGTGCGGCGAAGGGGACCGCTTCCGTGTCCCCGTCCGTCTCCGCCTCGCCAGCCACAGGCAGCGGTACGGGAAGCGGTACGGGATCCAAGGCCACCGGCACCGGCACCGGCAAGGGCACCGGCTCCGGCGCGGACACCGGCAACGGCAAGCGCGAGCCCGTCGAGCAGGTCTGCGGGGCCAACGACATCTCCTGGAGCACCCGTTCGGAGAGCCAGGCCGGTGGATACATCCTGGTGATGGCGAAGGCCAAGTCGGGGATCACCTGCTGGCTGCCCGCCGCGCTGCCGACCGTGGCGTTCGGGTCGGACGGCACCGAGGCGGGGCCCGCCGAGCAGTCCGTCGGGCAGCAGATCAAGCTGAGCGGGAGCACCGTCGCCTACGCCGGCGTGAACCCGAAGTCCACCAACTCGGACGGTGGCAAGGAGCTGGACTCGATCATCGTCGCCGTCGGTGACGACGACCCGGACCCCGTCTCCCTGCCGGTCGGCACCATCACCGTCGACAAGCCCGTCGTCACCAACTGGCACACCGACCCGGCCGACGCCGTCCCCTTCAGCTGACGGAAGCCCTGCGGTAGCAGGACAGCACGCCCGCCCCCACGATCGTGGGGAACGTCAGCAGGCGGTACTCGTCGACCAGGTCCTCGGCCATCAGGGCGTGCACGACACTCAGGCTGCCCGTGACGACGACGTCGCGCTTCTCCCGCCGTACGGCGTCGGCGAGTTCGCCCTCCAGGAGCCGGGAGTTCGTCCAGGCCGAGGTGTCGGTCAGGGAGCGGGAGGCGACGAGTTTCGGTACGGCGTTCATCCGGGCGGCGAACGGGTCGTCCCGGCCGGGCCAGATGCGCGTGAACGCCTGCCAGGTCGTACGGCCCATCAGCATGACCCCCTCGGCGAGGGTGCCGCCGGAGCCGTCGGGGTCGGACACGATGCCGTCCAGGGTGACGAACTCGATGACGATGACGCTCATACGGCGGCCCGCGGCCGTGGCCCCGGACGAACCGGTAACCCGGACGGACCGGTGCGCTGGTGGCCTCGCCGGACCCGGTGATCACTTGGAAGCATGACCCCGGCCCCCGTCCCCGCCCCGCGCACCCCACCGCGCGCCACCGCCGCCGTCCTCGCCCTCGGCACCCTCCTCACCGCCACCACCACCGCGTGCTCCGCGCTCACCACCCCGCCCACCGCCCCCAAGCCCCCCATCGCCCGGCCCACCACCGCTCCGCCCCCGTCCGCCACCCCGAAGCCCGCCTCCGCCTCAACCCTCACCGAGGCGATGGCTCAGGCGGCCCTGGTCACCGACGCGGATCTCGGCGAGCCGTGGACCCCGACGCAGGGCGCGGCCACCTGGCACGACGGGGTGCTGAAGGCGAAGACCGACAACGCGGACTGCCAGCGGCTGCTCGACAACCTGTACGCGGACGACCTGTTCGGCGACGCCGCCCACCCCCGCGCGGTCGTCGGCATGGACGACGAGTGGAACGAGACGCAGCTCCGCTACCAGGTGGCCGCCGTCGCACCCGCCGAGGTGGACAAGACGCTGGCCTGGCTGAGGACGCTGCCCGCGAAGTGCGCCCAGTTCGCGGCCACGACCACCACCGGCGCGGTCCTGGGCGCCCAGGTGACGGAGACCCGGCTGCCGGAGAGCGGCGACGGCCGCCAGGGGCTCCGGGTCCTGCTCACCGGCGAGTCCCCGGACGGCGAGCCCACCACGCTCACCGTCGAGATCGCCGCGGTCCGGGTCGGTGAGGACGTGATCAGCCTCAGCTACGGCGGTTTCGGCGACGTGCAGACCGATGTCACGCGGGCCGCCGTGGAGTTGGGGGTGCGGCGGCTGACGGAGGTCAGGAAGCAGGGGCGGGTCCAGGTGTGACCCCGGCGGGGCGGCCCGGTCAGTCCCGGTCGAAGCGGGTGCGGTGCGCGACCACGTCCCGGGCCACCTCCAGGGCGGTGCGGTTGTGGGAGAAGGCGTGGGCGCGCAGCCGGGCCAGGGCCTCGTCCGAGCCGACCCCGAGCTGCACCATGATCATGCCGATGGCCTGGTAGACGGCGTCGTGGTCGCCGGCCAGGCCGCTGAGCCAGGGCTCGTCGGCGCCGGGGCCCTCCTCCACCGGGCGGGGCAGCGCCATCAGGGCGACGGTCATGACGCTGGCGACCAGCCGGGCGGTGTTCAGTTCCCGCCGGGTGAGTTCGCCGGGGGCGTCCCGGTAGAGGTCGAGGGTGCCGACGCACACCGTGTCGTTGCCGAGCGGCATCGAGTACACGGCCTGTACTCCGACGGCGATGGCCTGCTGGGCGAAGACGGGCCAGCGGTGCAGGTCGGGGCCCGCCGTGAGGTCGGCGGCGAGCACCGGGTCGCCGGTCTCGGCCGCGCGCATGCAGGGCCCCTCGCCCAACGTGGCCTGCACCTCGCACAGATGGGCGGCCCGGTCGCTGCTGGCGCTCAGCTGGACCGGCATGCCGTTGCTGCGCAGCGACACGCTCGCGCCGGTCACCGGCAGCAGTCTCACGGCGACCCCGCACAGCTTGCCGGGGATCGCCCCCGGGTCGGCGCCCCGCACCCCGTCCGCGATCACGTCGGAGGCCCACACCCGGTCACGGTCGCGCTCGGCCTCGCGGGAGGCGGCGCGGGAGGGGTCACCGGAAACTCCGGAGGCGGGCTCGGAGACGCCGGGCTCGGGCAATCCGGGCTCCGAGAAGCCGGGCTCACCCGAACCGGCCGCACCCGGCGATCCGGCCCCCCGCCCCTCGGACGGACCGGACCGACCGGACCGACCGGACCCGGGATCTTCGTCCCCGGGCACACCGAACCCCCCGGACCGACCGTCCGCCCGCAAGCCGCCCCCCGCCCCCGGCCCCTGACCGGCGACCGGGCCGAACTCGTCACCGATGCCGTCGCCGCGGTCGTCCCTGGGCCGCACGGCCACCGCCTCCTTCGCTCAGCCGCTCAGCGCGGGCTGTCATGTCGTCGGCCCCCGAGCGGGCTCACCGGCACCGGGGGCGCGATGCCGTACCCGCCCAGGGCACCGCCCGGCTACCCCTCGTCCACCGGGCGAAACGCCTCGTCCCCCGCGCCGCTCAGCGGGGAGTTGCGGGGCGTGAGCGGCCGTACGGAAGGCGGTTTCCCGGAGACGCTGCGGACCAGGTCGACGGCGAGGTCACGGAGTTTGACGTTCCGGTGCTGGGACGCGCGGGTGAGGATCTCCAGGGCGCGTTCGTGGCCGCAGCCCTCCTGGGCCATGAGGATGCCGAGGGCCTGGTCGATGACCGTGCGGGAGGCGATGGCGCTCTGGAGGTCCAGGCTGAACTGGAGCTGGCCCGCGAACTTCAGGGCCACACCCAGCGCGCCCGAGGCGTGGCCCGCGAACACGGCGGCCTGCTCGCGCACCTGCGGGGTGAAGCCGCCGGGCCGGGTGGAGTACATGTTCAGGACCCCGGCAACCTGCTGCCGGGGCGCGGCCAGCGGCAGCGCGAGCATGCTGCGCAGGCCGTACTCCGCGGCGATGGCGGGGAAGGAGCCGAAGCGGTCCTCCTCCTCGACGTCGTCGACGAGGTTCGGGACGCCGGTCCTGAGGGTGTCGAGACAGGGGCCCTCGCCCTCGTCGTACTGCCGCTGGTCGAAGTGGTCCACGAGTTCGTGGCTGGCGGCGGCCGTGTAGGGGTGGGAGCTGCTCTCGGCGCTGAGGGTGATCGAGCAGTACACCGGCGCGGGCAGCGAGCCCGCGGCGAGCCGTACGAGTTCGCGCAGGAAGTCGTCCAACCGGTCGGAGTCCAGCAGCAGTTGCTGGAGCCTGGCCAGGATCTGCTCACCGCGTCCCGGCCCGTCGGGCGGGGAGGCTGGGTCCGTCACGGGACGTCCTTCCATCGGATGCCGGACCGTCCGAGTACCCGCATGCGCCCTTCACAGACCGCTCACCCGTTCATTACCGTCGGCTGGGACGGTCAGGGAGCGGCCGCACAGCGTCCGACTGTGCCGGAGCCGCCCATGTCTTGGTCCGTCCCCCTCACCCACGCCCCCGGGCCATCGCCGTTCTGAGCGGTGCCGTGCCACCGTCCCCGCCTCCCGCGTCGCCGACCGGGGCGCCTCCCGCCGTCCCGTGCGGGCCGGGGACTTCCTGGAGGACCGCGCGAAGGGAGCCGCGCGCGTCCTCACCCCCGGGCGGCCGCCGCAGGTCCGACCGCGCGGCCGCCCGGGATCAGCGTTTCTCGTAGGGGTCCGAGGGCTCCTTCACCCGCCGTACCGCGCTCGCGTCCACGACCGGCGGCCAGGCGCCGTCGGTGCCCAGCCTGCCCTTGGGGTGCCAGGTGCCGGTGACGGTGACCCAGGTGTCGACCGGCGGCGCCCCGTCGGCGGCGCCGCGCACCTCGACCTTGCTGGTGCTGGCGTCGGCGGCACAGCAGGAGACGAGCAGCCGGGTGAGGTACCAGGTCCCGTCGTCGCCGTGGGTGACGAAGCCGGTCATCCGCACGGTACGGCCCTTCAGCGAGCGCCCGCTGTCGTAGATCGCGCGTGAGCTGAACTGCGCGACGGTGAGCTCGACGGGGTCCCCGGCGGGCAGCGCCGGAAAGCTCCCGACCCCCTGCGCCGCCTGCTGCGCGGCCTCCCGCCCGGCGCTGTAGGAACCGAGCGCGGGCGGCGGGAAGAGCAGCAGCGCGAGGGCGGGAAGGGTGAGCAGCCAGGCGACCCGGGGACCGGCGGCACCGTGACTGTGCCCGTGCGCCGCGTCGGGCCCATGCGCCGCGTCGGGCCCGTGCGCTCCATCAGGCTCCGGCTCTCCGTCGGGATCCGGCTCTCCGTCGGGATCCGGCTCTCCGTCGGGATCCGGCTCTCCGTCGGGATCCGGCTCTCCGTCGGACTCGTGCGCCCCCTCAGATCCGTCAGATCCGTGCGCCTCCTCAGAGCCGTGCGTCCCCTCGGATCCGTGCACCCCGCCAGAGCCATGCACCCCCTCAGAGCCATGCGCGCCCTCGGAGCCGTACGCCCCCTCCCGGTCCCGCCCCGTCCGTCGTACGACGGCCATCGCCGCCCCCAGCAGCACCAGCAGCACGCCGGACACCACCAGGTACGGGCGCAGCCCCGCCTGGACGTAGCGCAGATACAGGTCGCTGAAGAGGGAGATCCGCAGGACCGCCGCGCCGACGAGGGCGAGGAGCAGACAGGGGCCGTAGCGCCTCACAGCAGCCACCACCCGACGAGCGTGCTGCTCAGTACGGCCACCACCCAGGTCGCGGCCGAGAAGCGGACGGCGAAGGAGCGGCCGAAGGTGCCGGCCTGGAGCGCGATCAGCTTGAGGTCGACCATCGGCCCGACGACCATGAAGGCCAGCCGCGCGGTCGGCGAGAAGCCGCTGAGCGAGGCGGCGACGAACGCGTCGGCCTCGCTGCACACGCACAGCACGACCGCGAGGACGGCCAGCAGC
This sequence comes from Streptomyces sp. SID13726, assembly GCF_010548375.1. GTDB lineage: Bacteria > Actinomycetota > Actinomycetes > Streptomycetales > Streptomycetaceae > Streptomyces. Next base: position 90,248 of record NZ_JAAGLY010000005.1, on the reverse strand, counting down.
AGCACCGACAGCCAGGCGGAGCCGGTGAAGAGGTCGAGCACCGAGCGCGGGACCGTGATGTTGAAGGTCGCCGCGGCCGCCGCGCCGAGCACCAGGAAGCCGCCCGCGTGCAGGAAGTCGTGCTGGAGTCCGGCGCCGAAGGCCTTGAGACCCCGCTCGGCGTGAGCGGGCCCGCCCCGGGGCAGCCGCAGCCACTCCGCCCGGCCGAACCGGGCCCACAGCCAGCCCATCACGACGGCCGTGGCGAGCGAGGCGACGAGTCGGCCGAGGACCATCGCCGGCCGGCCGGGGAAGGCGATGGAGGTCGCGACGAGCACCACGGGGTTGATGGCGGGCGCGGACAGCAGGAACGCGAGGGCCTCGGCCGGGGCCACCCCCCGCCGCATCAGGCTCCCCGCGACCGGCACGGAGGCACACTCGCAGCCGGGCAGGACGACTCCGGCCGCGCCCGCGACCGGCACCGCGAGGGCCTGGTTGCGGGGCAGGAGCCGGGTGAAGACGCGCTCGGGGACGAAGGCGCCGATCGCCGCGGAGACGACCGTGCCGAGCAGCAGGAAGGGCACGCCCTGGACCGCGATCGCCGTGAAGACGGTCCACCAGGCGGCGACGGGCGGGGTGTAGAGGTCGAGCGCGAGAGTGGGGCCGAGCACCGAGGCAACGGTGGCGATGGCGAGCAGCGCGGCGCCGCCGAGGGCCGCGTAGACCAGGGCCCGTACGCCGAGTACGACGAGCCGCAGCCCGTCGCCCACCGTCCTCTGGTTCTCCACGCGCCCCGCCCCGCCCTGCCTCCGCTGTCCCCGCGCAGGTTAACCGTCTCCAACTGTGCACTGGCCCTGAATCGTCACATAGGGGGCTGTGGAGGCGAGAGTGTGCGAGGCCCGGAACCTCACCACGGCGGCGGCCGGCGCGCGGGCCCCTACAGCGGTGGCTGGGCCGGGGCCGGGCCCAGGGTGGTGGTGCCGGGGGCCGTGCGGTGGCCGAGGCCGGTCCGGTACGCGTCCAGTGCCGCCTCGACCCGTCCGGTACGGCGGAGCAGATCGCCGAGCAGCCGGCACAGGTCGGCCAGGTCACCGGCGGCACCGGCCCGCTCCAGGAGGCTCAGGGCGCGGACGTAGTGCTCCTCGGCGGCCTCGGTGTCCCGGGCGTCCTCGGCGATGATGCCGAGCAGCCGGTGGGCGGCGGCGGAGTGCAGGGCGCCGCGCTCGGAGCTGAGGTCGCTGAGCACGCCGTGCAGCAGGGCGGCGGCCTCCTCGGACTTGCCGCGCCGGTGCAGCACGTCGGCGAGTTCGACGGCGGCCTGGCTGGAGTAGAGGGCCGCGCGCTTGGCGGAGAGCATGGCGAGGGCCTGTCTCAACTCGTCCTCGGCGCGCTCCAGTTCGCCGTTCTGGGCGTAGACGTAGCCGCGCATCCAGTGGCAGTTGGCGAGTTCGGTGCGGAGCTGGAGCTGCCGGTAGAGCTCGGCGGCCTTGGCGAGGGAGGCGTCGGCCTCGGCGACCCGGCCCTCGGCGAGCAGGGTGCGGGCGACGGAGCGGTGCATGCGGGCGACGAGGGCGGGGTCGCCGGCCTGCGGGGCGAGCGCGAGGGCGAGTTCGGCGGCCTGGGCGGCGCGGGCGTGGGCGCCCATGTCCATGTAGGGGCCGATGACGCTGGCGTAGAGCAGGAGCAGGGCGTCGGGGTCGTGCAGGCCGCCGCGGTTGAGTTCGTCGAGGGTGGACTCCAACAGGTAGACGGAGTAGCGGAGTTCACCGGCGAGGTAGTGCGAGAGGGCGCGTCCGCGCAGGGCCGGGACGCGGGCGGGCAGCGGGACGTCGTCGCCGAGGGCCTGCTCGGCGCGTTCGAAGTACTGGCGGGCGGCGCCGAGTTCGCCCGTCTCCACGGCGCACTCGCCGAGTCCGAGCAGGGCGGCGGACCGGACCTCGGCCAGGTCGAGGGTGTCGGCCTCGGTGAGGAGGCGGGCGTACTGCTCGGCGGCCTCCTCGGCCTCCCCGGTGGCGAGGGTGCGCTGGGCCTCGGTGAGGCGCAGGCGCAGATCGGTGACGAGGTGGGCCGGGCGGCCGGTCGCGAGTTCCTCGAAGCCGACGCCGAGCCGGTCGGCGAGATGGCGCAGGGCGTCGTCAGAGGGGCGTACCCGGCCGGACTCCAGGGTGGAGATGTAGGCGGGTGTGTAGGCCGGTTCGGCCAGCTGTCGCTGGGTCAGCCCGCGCTCGACTCTCAGCTGCTGCACCCGTCGCCCGATGACCCCCGGGCCGTCCCGCTCCGACATGGCCAACTCCCCAAGTCCCTCTTGCCGTTCGGCTCCCGCAGCCCCTAGGTTAAACGGCGTATTAACCCCGCTTAATACGTTGTCACCGCCATGGATTCTCACCGTCACCGCAGCGAGGTCGCCGTGCTCGAACGCACCAGCACCACCGCGCGTTACACCAGGGGTCTCGCCGCCGCGATCGTGGCCGTCGCCACCCTGATCCTCGCGGCGAACACGGGCCCGGCGAGAGCCACGGAACCCCACCCCACCGAACAGGCCGAGCAGACCCAGCAGGACACCGGCCGCACCGCGCAGTGAGCCCGGCCCAGGACGGTCACGTCCCGTCGGTCTCCGGGCCCAGCATCATGTCCTTCCGGCTGTAGAGCGGCAGTTCACTCGTGTCGAGCTTCCAGGTGCCGAGGTCGGTGGCGACGGCCAGCGGGGTGCCGTACGGCTGCTTGCGGAGACGGTTGGCGTAACAGGGACGCCCGGCGCTGGTGTCGATGCCCCACTGGTAGGTCCAGGTGCCGTCGCGGGGATCGAGAATGAGGTAGTGGCCGATGCCCATGGCGGGATAGTCGCGGCTCTTGACCTCGTAGTCGTTGCTCGGGTTGGACGGCGACACGATCTCGATGGCGAGGAAGATCTCACGCGGGTCCAGCGGGCCGTCGGTCAGCATCGCCTCGCGTGCGGTGACGATGAGATCGGGGACCCGGAGCTTGCCCAGACCGTCGTCATCGGTGTCGGTGGCTTCGAAGGTGAGTATCCCGTCGGGAAGCTGCGGGTCCAGCTGACGTGCGACATCCTTGGCGGTGACCTGGTGACGAGGGCGGGGGCTCATCATCATGACGAAGGTCCCGTCACTGATCTCCGGATACGTGAAGCCGGATGGCGGCGTGAAGTGCTCACGCAGCTCACGCAGATGCCGGTAGACGGTCTGCTCACTCATACAGCCATCTCCTTCGGGAGCCGCCAGGCCATCCCATCGTACGTGTGACGGCGTATGTGACGGAAACCATCCCGAACCCCCCTCCTCCCCCACGAAACCCACCTTTACCGTGGAGGAATGTCCCCCTTGGCCAAGATCAGCAGCTCCTTCGCGCCCCGGTTCGCGGAGTTCGCGTTCGAGCCCGGCTTCGTGGCCGCCGTGGATCAGCATGTGGCGGAGGTGCGGGAGCGGCTCGGGGGTGGGAGTGCGGGGCTGGTGCCGCGGGCGCCGCGCCGGGAGGAGCTCGCCGACTACGCGCTCGGGTTTCTCGACGCGCTCGGGGAGATCGACTGGCGGGAGCCCGTCGGGCACGACTTCGCGGTGTGCCGCCTCACCGCCATCAGCTGGCTGGTGACGCGGCACGACCTGCTCGGCTGAGGGAGCTCCCTCAGAGCTGGAACTCCGCGGGGTCCACCCCCAGCGCCGCGCAGGCCTCGCGCAGGATCGACTGCTCCGCCTGGGAGAAGTGGCCGTCGGCGCCGGCGATGACGATGCCGGTCTGGACGACCGCGCGGGCCTCGGTGGGCTTCTTGGCGGCCTTGGCGATCTCCTGGAGCGCCTCGGCCTTGCCCTGCGGGAAGTTGCGGGTGAGCTGGTCCACATGCTTGTGGAAACGCGTGCGCAGCTGCTCCGGCGGGAAGTTCTGCAACACGTCGTTGCCCAGGATCAGCGACTCCATCTGCTGGATCTCGGCGCCGTCCACCTGCCCGTCCGCCGCCGCGACCAGGGCGCACATCGCCATGCTCGCGTCCCGGTAGGCGCCGCTCTTCAACTCGGTCTTCAGGGACCCGAGCTGCGACTTCAGCACACCGACGAGCTGGGCCCGCGAACCGCCGCGCGCACCGCCCTGCGATCCGCCGTGCGCGCCGGCGCCCTGCGAGGTGCCGTACGGAGAGCCGTGGCCGGGAGCCGCGCCGCCGGTGGTCGTCCCGCGTCCGCCCTGGACCTGCTGCTGGATGTTCTTGGCCTGGTCCTTGAGCCGGTCGAACAGTGCCATTGACGTCACCTCGGTAGTCGTCTGAGTGCTCTCACCCCGACCAACGGACACACGCATCCCAAAGGTTCCGCAAAGTCGCGTCAGCAGATCTTCCGGTACCCCGCGTCGGGGATGTACGTCCGCCACTGCGCCCTGGTGAGGTCCCCGCCCGCGCGGGCGCAGACCCGGGCGACCGCCTGCTCGGGGGTGATGACGTACCGCTGGAAGGGGACGTGCGCGCCGCCCGCGTACAGCGTGGTGCCGTCGGCGCTGAAGGCCAGCGAGTCGACGCGCTCGCCCGGCGTGGTCAGCGGGCCGCCGAGCGGCTGGAGGGTCTGCACGTCCCAGAGCTGGAGGGTGCCCGCGTCGCCGCCGACGGCGAGGGTGCGGCCGTCCGGGTCGAAGGCGAGCGCGGAGACGGCCTCCGGGGTGTCGCCGAGCGGGCCGGGGAAGACGTTGCGCAGCACGCCCGCCCGGCGCTTCAGCGCACCGTCCCACAGGGCGACCCGCCCCGTCTGGTCACCGGCCGCGAGCAGCGCGCCGTCCGCGCTGAAGGCGAGGGCGCCGACCTCCTCGCCCTGGACCAGGTCGTGGCGGCTCACCCGGCCGGACGGCAGCCGGGCGGTGCGGCCGTCGCCGACGAGGAGCCGGCCGCCCGGGTCGACGGCGAGGTCGGTGCTCGCCATCCCGTCGAGCACGGCGGTCCGGCGCCCGCGCCCGGTGTCCCAGACCTCGTCGCGGACCTCGCCGCTCGGCTCTTCGTACCCCGCCGGGCGGGAGACGTACAGGGTGCGTCCGCCGGGGCCGAGGGCGAGCGTGCTGACCGCCCGCCCGGGCAGGTCCAGGGTGGCGCGGGCCCGGCCGAGCCGCAGGTCCCACAGGGTGAAGTGCTGGGTGCGGGCGTCCGCGCCGGGCGCGGAGACGCCGTAGACGAAGGCGGAGCCGTCCGGGGCGAACGCCATCAGGGGCAGCGCGTCGACCGCCAGGACGGGGGCGGACGGGTCGCTGGAGACGGGCAGCCGCACCGGCGGCAGGGTGCGTCCGGGGCTCCCCGCGCGCGTGGAGTACAGCTGGAAGACGTAGTCGTCGCCGACGAGCCGTACGGTGGCCCGGGTCCGGCCGTCCGGGCCGAACCGCACGTCGGACACGGGGTCGGCGCGCCAGCCGGGGCCGACGGCGCTGCCCAGGTCGAGGGTGTGGACGGTGCCGCCCTCCAGGTAGCGCAGCTCGGGCCTGCGGGGGTCCCAGGCGAGACCGCCGTACAGGTGCTGGTTGTTGAGGGAGCGGCGGAAGACGGGGGTCTCGGGGTCGGAGAGCCGCCACACGCGCAGCTCCTGGCCGTCGCCGGTGGCGAGGAAGGCACCGTCGCGGCTGAAGGCGGCGTACGACACGTGCGCGTCGGCGATCTCGGCTACCTGGTCGCCGGAGCCGGTGTCCCAGACCCGGATCGCGCCCGCGGTGACGGCGGCGAACCGGTGGCCGCTGCCCTCGCCGGCCACCAGCATCGAGGTGTCCCCGTCGGCGCAGGCGTCGGCGACGGCCGTCCAGTGGCCCGGCAGCACCCGGCCGCTCGCGGTGTCGCGGACCTCGGGGGTGCGCCGCCCGGCCGGGCAGACGGCGACCCGGCCGCCGTCCGCGCTCGGGGCCACGTCGGCGAGGCCGAGGGCGCGGGTGGAGAGGAGCGGGCGGCCGCCGGCGACCGAGCGCAGGGTCACCGTGTCGTCGGCCATGCGGTCGGCCGCGTAGGCCCGGCCGTCGGCGGTGAAGCGGACGTCGGCCGTGTCGGCGGGCAGCGCCGGGGCGGCCGTCCACCGCACGGCCGTCGCGTCCCACAGCCGTACGCCCGCCCCGGCGATCTGCACCGCGAACAGCCGCGCGTCGGGGGAGACGGCGAGCACGGAGCCGCTCTCCGGCAGCCGGCCCGAGGCGATCCGGCGGTGCCCCGGCACGTCCCAGGTGCGCCAGACGCCGTCCTCGACGCTGAGCAGGACGCGCCCCGAGCCGGTGAGCAGCCGCTGCGGGGTGTCGCCCGGCGCCGGGTCGGTGAAGGTGTCCGTCTCGGGCTGGGTGAGGGAGCCGAGCAGGGCCCGGCGGGTCTCGGGGAGTTCGGCGACCCGCTAGGCGGCGGCGCCGAGCAGCTGGGCGGTGCGCGGGTCGGTGGTGCGCATCGCGTCGGCTATCTCGGCGACCCGGCGGGCCGCGTCGTCGGTGCGCCGGCGCTGGTTGTCGCGGTGCTGCTGGTAGGCGGCCAGGCCCGCGACCAGCGCCACCACCAGGAGCGCGGAGAGCGCGGTGCGCAGCCGTCGGCCCCGGCGCGCGGTCGCGGCGGCGGCGAGGTCGTCGGCGTCGCGGGCGGCCAGCGAGGCGTCGAGATACGTCCGCTCCGGCGCGGTGAGGAAACCGGCGCTCCCCTCGTCCGTCAGCAGTTTGCGCGCCTCGTCGAGCCGGGCGCCCCGGTACAGGGCGCCGGGGTCGCGTCCGGCGGACTCCCAGTCGGCGGCGGCGTCGCTCAGCCGGCGCCGGCGGCGCAGCAGGTCGCGCTCCTCCTCGATCCAGCCGTCCAGCCGGGGCCAGCAGGTGATCAGGGCCTCGTGGGCGAGCTGCACGCCCTCCTCGTCCACGGTCAGCAGCCGGGCCCTGGCCAGCCGGTCCACCACGACCGGCGTCTCCGGGTCGGCGCACTCGTCGAGTTCGGTCCGGCCGAGCGGGCGCCGGGTGTCGGGGGTGCCGTGGCCCGGCTCGACCATCCGCAGCAGCAGCTGCCGGGCGGTGCGGGCCTGTGCCGGGGACAGCCGGCCGTACACCTCCTCGGCGCTCGCCGCGATGGCGCCGTGCACTCCGCCGGCCGCCTCGTACGCGGCCAGGGTCAGCAGCCGGCCCTTGCGCCGCCGCCAGGTCTCCAGGAGCACGTGGGAGAGCATCGGCAGTCCGCCGGGGCGGCCGAGGACGTCCTCGACGAGCCGCGCGGTCAGCTCCCGCTCGACCAGGTGCCCGACCGCCTGCGCGGGCCCTACGACCGTCTCCTTCAGCTCGTCCGCCGTCATCGGGCCGAGCAGCAGCCCGGCGTCGCCCAGGGCGTCCGCGAGGGCGCGGTGCTCGGCGCAGCGGGCGTAGAAGTCGGCCCGTACGGTGATCAGGACCCGCAGCCGGCTGTCCGGGTCGCGGGCGGCCAGCAGCAGGTCGATGAAGCGGGAGCGCTCCCGCGGGTCGTGGCAGAGGGTGAAGACCTCCTCGAACTGGTCGACCACGACCCAGCTCTCCCGCTCGCCCTCGGCCGGGGTCAGCAGATGCGCGTAGGTGGCGGCGGGCCGGGGTCCGGGGGTCAGGACGCGCAGCACCGCCGGGCGCTCGCGGCGGGCCGTCTCCTGCCGGAGGCGGGGGATGAGGCCGGCGCGCAGCAGGGAGGACTTTCCGCTGCCGGACGCCCCGAACAGCACCGCGAACCGGTGGTCGCACACCAGCCGGTGCAGCTGGTCGAGCATGCGGTCGCGGCCGAAGAACAGGTCGTGGTCGTCGGGTTCGAAGCGGGCGAGGCCCCGGTAGGGCGGCGCCGCGTCGGCCGGTTCCTCCCGGCCCGCCTCGTTCAGCCGCGACTCCGCCTCCTTCCAGCGCGGTTCCCACTCCCCAAGGTCGCCGCCGCAGGCCCGGACGTATCCCTGGACGACGGCGAGCGACGGCAGCCGTTCACCGGCGGCGGCCTGGGACAGGGTGGTCGCGGAGAAGCCGCCGAGCGCCGACATGGCCCGGTACGAGGGGGAGCCCGCGGATCTGCGCAGTTCCCTCAGCTCGTGTGCGAGGCGCTGGACGGGACCTGCGTCCGGGTCCAGCGGTCGTTCGGGGCGTCCCATGGGCGACAACGTACGTTTGCGCACGATCCGTCGTAAACGAACACAAGATGTGAGGTTGATGACGGATACACGTGGGGATTGTGGGCCATGCGGATTGATCGCGTTGATTTCAGTGACGAAATGAGCTGCCTATCAACGTGCGGGTTGCCAGGCTGCCTCTCATGCCCCAGACCAAGAACAGCACGAAGTCCCGCCTCGGCAAGGCCGCGCTCGTCATCGGCAGCGCCGCCGCCCTGGCCGTCGGCATGGCAGGCAGCGCCAGCGCGGGCATCCTGAACCCGCTGCCGTGGAGCGGAACCACCTTCCAGAACAAGTACATGCCGTACTTCGACTACGACTCGGACAGCTGCTTCCCGGCCGCCGCCGTCGACGCGAACGGCAACGTCAACGGTGGTCTCAACCCGTCCGGCTCGCTCACCGGCGGCTGCCGCACCAACCACCTCGGCAAGGCGAACACCTACGCGCAGTCCCTGTGCAAGAACGGCTGGTGCGCCTACGCGTACACGCTGTACTTCGAGAAGGACCAGTGCGACCCCACCAGCATCACCGAGTGCGGGCACCGCCACGACTGGGAGTCCGTCGTGGTGTTCCAGAAGCAGGGCGAGGAGAAGCCGCGCTATCTGGCCGCCTCCCGGCACGGCGGGTACAGCACCCACCCGATCAACGAGGTGCCGATGAACGGCAACCACGTCGAGATCGTCTACCACAAGGACGGTCCGAGCACCCACGCCTTCCGCTTCGCCAAGTGGGGCGAGAAGCCGATCGCCTGGGGCAACGGCAACTGGGACACGCCCGCGCTGGTCAACTTCGCCGGGCTGAACAAGAACCTCCAGGACAAGCTGAACCAGAACTGGGGCAACGCCAACTTCCAGATCGGCAAGAACTTCCTCAGCAACGTCAACAAGGCCCGCCCCTCCGCGGTCCCCGCCTTCTGACGCGTCACCCCCCGTACGGCGGCCGCCGGCACCCACTCCCCCTGGTGCCGGCGGCCGCTTTCCCGTGTCCGGGACCGGCGGGTCACATGTCGGTGCCGCCCGGCATACCGGTACCGCCCTGCATGCCGGTGCCGCCCGGCAGGTCCGTGCGCTCCCGCGCCGGCTGGCCGCGCATGGCGTCCTCGCGGCCCGCCTGGTAGGCGCTCATGCTGCCCCTGGCGCGCGTCGACTCGGTCTCCACCGTGGTCAGCATCCGCTCCCAGCGCTGCCGCATCGGCTGGATCATGCCGCCGCCGACACCGACGACCAGGACACCGACGACGGTGGCGAGCGCCGCGTACAGCAGCGGCCGGGTGACGTCCCGGGCGATGCCCGCCTGGCCGAGGGCGGCTATGACACCGAGGGCGAGGATGCAGGCCCACAGGACGGTGGCGACCGTACGGCCGTAGGAGACCGACGACAGGGCGCCGCCGACGATGCCCCGGACCGCGTTGGCGATGGCCATGGCGACCACGATCAGGACGACCGCGACGATGCCGCGCGGCAGCCAGGCGACGATGCCGTTGATCATCGTGGAGACGGGGTTGTCGCCGAAGACGCCGAGCGCGAGCTGGAGGGTGATCAGCATCAGCGCGTAGTAGACGATCTTGCAGACGATGCCCGTCATGTCGTACTGGGAGTCCCGCAGCAGCCGCTGGGTGCCCGCGCGTTCCGACAGCCGCTCGGAGCCGACCTTGCGCAGGACCCGGTCCAGGACGCGGGCGATCATCTTCGAGACGAACCAGCCGATGGCCAGGACGACCAGGAAGGCGACCAGCTTGGGAACGAACTGGGCGACCTTCGACCAGGCGTCGTTGAGGCCTTGTGTGAAATCTATGGACAGGGTCGTGGCCATGCTGGCCTTCCTTAGGTGGATGCCGTCCCCCTGCTTCGTGGATAGCAGCGCGACCGGCCCCCGGCCGCGGGATGTGCGGCCATGCGGGTGACGTCCGCGGCGCCTACGCTGCCCGCATGACGTCTGCCGCCGCCCGTACCGCGCTGGAGCTCACCGCCGGCCTCCCGCTCCCCGATCTGGAGGACTTCTACCGGGATCTGCACCGCCACCCCGAGCTGTCGTTCGAGGAACACCGCACGGCGGGGCTGCTCGCCGGGCGGCTGAGGGCGGCCGGGTTCGAGACCGCCGAAGGTATCGCCGGCACCGGGGTCGCCGGGGTCCTGCGCAACGGCGACGGGCCGACGGTCCTGCTCCGCGCCGACCTGGACGCCCTCCCGGTCGAGGAGAGGACCGGGCTGCCGTACGCCTCCGAGCGGCCCGGGGCCATGCACGCCTGCGGGCACGACCTGCACGTGACCTGGCTGGCGGGGGCGGCGAAGGCGCTCGCGGACGGGCGGGAGACCTGGTCCGGGACGCTGCTCCTGGTGGGCCAGCCCGCCGAGGAGACCGGCAGCGGGGCGGCCGCGATGGTCGCGGACGGGCTCTACGACCGTTTCCCGCGCCCCGACGTGCTGCTGGGCCAGCATGTGGCACCGGGACCGGCGGGCCTGTACGCGCATGTGCCGGGTCTGATCATGTCGGCGACGACCGACGTGGAGATCGTGGTGCACGGCCGGGGCGGGCACGGCTCACGGCCCGAGACGACCGTCGACCCGGTGGTGACGGCCGCGTACATCGTCACGCGGCTCCAGACGGTTGTCAGCCGGGAGATCAAGCCGCGCGAGTCCGCGGTCCTGACCGTCGGCCGGATCGAGGCGGGCACGGCGCCGAACGTCATCCCCTCGACCGCGCGCATCTCCCTGAACCTGCGCACCCAGTCGGAGGCGGTCCGGGACCGCATGCTCGCCGCGATCCGCCGGATCGCCGAGGGCGAGTGCCACGCGGCGGGCTGTCCGCGCGAGCCCGAGGTCACCCTCGGCGGCTCCTTCCCGGTCACCGTCAACGACCCGGAGACCGACCACCGCATCGCCGCCGTGCACCGCGAGGTCCTCGGCACCGACACCGTCTTCGACTCGGGCCCGGCGATGGGCAGCGAGGACTTCTCCCTGCTCGCGGTCGGCGAACTCCCGTACTCCTACTGGTTCGTGACCTCCACCCCGGCCGACGTGTGGGACGCGGCACCGGGCGAGGACCTGATGGAGAAGTTCGACGCGGTCCCGAGCAACCACAGTCCGCACTTCGCGCCGGATCTGTCGACGGTGGGTCCGGGGGTGCGGACGCTGGTGTCGGGGGCGCTGGCGTACCTGGTCTAGAACGGGGTCGCCTGCAACTCCCTGAGCTGCTTGCGGACGTTCTCCAGCGCGCCGGGTCGGCGGCCGGGGACGCGGGTGCGCAACTGGGCGAGCGGGGCGCCGAGTTCCTGGGCGCTGGACTTGTCGCGGACCTGGCCCCACTGGTGGTGGGCGCGGTCCACGGCCTTCTCCACGGCCGCCGAGTCCGGGGCCTGTCCGCCGGCCAGCCGGGTCTCCGCCACGGTCAGCCAGATCCGGCAGCTGCGCGCCGAGTCCCGGGCGAACATCGCGAGATCCGCCCGGACTTCGGACCAGTGCAGGGCCTGCTCGGAGGCGGACCCGTGGGCCTGCGCGGCGGCCTGCTCGTGGGCCAGGGCGAGGGCGTCGGCGTCCTGGTGCCGGCCGGCCTGGACCGCCGCGGTGATCTGGACGTGCGGGTCCTGGGGGCGCTCGGGTGGCTTCGGCGCCTCCGGGGTCCGGGGACGAGGCCGTTCGGGACGGTAGGGGGGTCTGGCGGCGAAGCCCCCGGGGGCGGCCACCGGAACCGGCGGCACCGTCAGTACGACGTCCCCGTACGCGTCGGGTCCCAGCCTGGTGAACGCCTGTTGGTGCAACTGCTCCACCGGCGGCCGCCATCCGCTGCGCAGGATCGTCGCGATCGTCTTCATGTACGCCGGCGAGGCCACCGTACGACGGGACGGCGGCGGCGCGATCCGCCCGTACACCGCGTTGTTGCGCCCGGAGTCCAGCGCGTGGGCCCGCAGCCAGGCCCAGGCGTCCGCGTCGGCGTGCAGGTCGAGGAAGAGCGTCGTGGAACCCGGGGCGCGCAGCCGGAACTCCTCGCGGATCCACTGCCAGGGCAGCGCGGTGTAGCGGACCGTGGCCGGTGTGGTGCGGGCCAGCGCGAGGTGGGGCAGGTGCTGGCGGCGGTCCAGGGCGAGCTGGCCCGCGACGAACACGGTGAGCGGCCCGGGTGCGGCAGCGGCGGCCCGCAGCCGGGTGAGGACGGCCTGCGGGTCCAGGGGGTCGGCGAGTTCGATGACGTTGGCCGTGTCGGTGCCGGAGAGCACGGTCGGGGACACCGCCGCGAGGACGGGGAGCACGGAGGCCGCGTCCACCAGACAGCTCTTGCCCACCGGCGAGGCGGCGAGCAGCAGCACGGTTCCCGGCATCGGTCCCTCCCCATCCCCCGTGGATCACTTACGGCAGCACGGTAACCGGTGCCGCTGCAAAGGGGAGTTCTCAGGATCGCAAACGTCCCTTTCCTGCCCGCTCGTCGGCCCCGTCGCGGACCGGGCCGGCCGGTCGGCGGGGTCACGGCGAAGCCGGTGCCGTCATTCGACTTGCCAGGGTCTGCCGGCAGGTGTGCTCTGGTAGTCCGGGGGCGTAGCGGGGGGTGGAGAGAGAGGAGTGCCCTCATGGCTCATGCGGCACCCGCGGGCGGATTCGCCCGGACACCCGACGTGTTCAGCCCGAAGGTCCATCTGGCGGCCCGGTACGGCATCCCGGTCGTGCTGGGGCTCGTCTACGGCTACTGGGCGGCGGCGAACCGCCGTGACGGCGGGCCGATCACCGGCTGGAACCTGCTGTTCGGCTTCGTGACGGCGGTCGCCTTCATCGTGCTGTGCCTGGCCGTGGCCACCTTCGCTCCGCTGCTCAAGCGTGAGCTGCATTCCGCTGTGAAGTCCGGGTTCGCCGGCGCGGCGGTGGGGTTCCTGTACAGCCAGAGCGGGGAGAGCGTGCTGCGCTCCACGGCGGTCGGTCTCGCGGTCGCCGCGGGGATCTTCGGGGTGTTCTTCTACCGGTACTACACGCACGAGGACGGCGAGGGGAACCGCATCCGCTGACGGTGACGCTGACGGACCATGCGTCCGGGCCCCGGCTTTGAGGCCGGGGCCCGGACGCTTCCCTCATCCCTCCACTCACCAGGCGCCCGGTACCCAGCTCCAGGCGTCCGACGAGGATCCGGCCGCGCTCCAGCTCCAGGAGCCCGAGGCGCTCCACGAGCCGGAGCCGGAGGCTGCCCAGGAGTCGGAACCGGAGTTCCAGCTCGGGTCGCTCCAGTCGGCGTTGTTCCAGGTGTTGTCCTTCCACTGCGGGCAGGGATCCGCACAGGTCGGCACGGAACGCCAGCCGGTGTCGACGAACTCGGCGCTCACCCATCCCTGGGCACCGGTGAACCAGTACCAGTACGGGTTGCCGTTGACGCTCTGCCCGCGGACCATGCACTCGACCCGGTCCTGACTGCCCGGTGAGAGCTGGTCGACGACGGCGGAGTGCGTGGTGGGCTCCGCCCGCACGTTGAGCGCGGTGCGGGAGACGATGGTGCCCCAGATCGGACCGCCGCCACCGTGGCCTTCGGCGTACGTGGGCGGGGCTGCCGCCGCGAACGTGCCCGCCGCCGAAACGGCGAGCGTTCCGCCGGTGAGCAGGGCCACGGCCAGGGTCCGCAGGGCCGTAGTGGTGCGCATGGTCGGCCTCCTTCATCCCCTTGATCCATGAGACACCCGTTCGGGTGAACCCTCCACCGGAAGGTGGAATCCCCAGCTCCACGGCTCGCGCGGGCGCCTTCGGGCGTCTTGCCTGGAGGGATGACCCCCCGTGTCCGCGGCGCCCTGTCGGCTGTACTGATCGCCCTGGCCTGTCTGCTGCTGCCGTTCGGCACGCTGGCGGCCTGGGCGGCGTACGGGCTCGCGGACTCCGGCCGGTACGTCACCGCGATGGCACCGCTCGCCGCCGACCCGGCGGTGCGGGACGCGGTGGAGGGGGAGGTCTCGGAGCCGCTGCGGCCCTTCGTGCACGACTTCGCGCGCACCCCGGCCTTCCCCGCCGCGTGGGACGCCGGCAACCGGGCCGTCCACGACGCCGTGCTGAGCGCGCTGCACGACGGCGGCAGCCACGAGGTGACCGTCGACCTCGCCGACGTGGAGCGTCAACTGTCCTACGAGCACCTGCCGTTGGACCTCCCCCGGGCCCGGGTCGCCGTGCTCCCCGCGCCCGAGCTCGACCGTCTCCGGAAGGGCTACGACGTGCTCGAAGTCGCCGGTTTCTGGCTGCCCGTCACGGCCGCGGTCCTCGCCGTGGCCGGCATCGCGGTCGCCGCCTGCCGCCGCCGCGCGCTCACCGCGACCGCCCTCGGCACGGCGCTCGGCGGTGCGCTGCTGGGTCTCGCCGTGGCCGTCGGCCGCCATCTGACCCTCACCGACCTGCCCGACCCGGCCCACCGCCCGGCCGCGGGCGCCATCTACGACGCCCTGACGGCCACCCTGCGCCAGGCCTCCTGGCTGCTGGTCGCCCTGGGCCTGACGATCGCCCTCGCCGCCTGGGCCGGTGCCCGCCTCCGAAGCCGCGAGACGAGTTCGCCCCGGCCCGTCTCACAGGTTTCTGACCAGTCCATGACCTTCGTGTCACCCGGTGATCCCCCGGCCGCCACCCGCCCCACGCCGGACCCGGGAAACGTGAGCTGACGACCGGCCGCCGGCCCGAACCGCGTGGCCGCCGTGATCCGAGGAGCTCGCACGATGACACGTATCACCACCCGCCACGCCGTCGCCGCCACCGTGACCGGCCTCGCCCTGTCGCTCGCCGCCGCGCTGCCCGCCCAGGCCGCCGACTCGACGGTCACCGAGGCGCAGTGGCTGTCCGACGTGGCCGCCGTCACCGGTCCCGCGCAGACCTACATCGACCAGCGGGCCGCCGCGAACACCTCCGGCGCCAAGCTCGCGATCGTGCTGGACATCGACAACACCGCGCTGGAGAGCCACTTCGAGGGCGTCGGCACCTCCACCCCGGCCACCCCGCCGGTGCTGGCGCTCGCGCAGGACGCGCATGCCAAGGGCCTGAGCGTGTTCTTCATCAGCGCCCGCAGCAACCTCTTCAACTCGGTGACCACGTCCAACCTCAAGTCGGTCGGCTACACCGTCGACGGCCTGTACGCCCGCACGGTCGCGCAGCTGGTCACCGAGTCCGTCCAGGACTTCAAGACCTCGCAGCGCAAGGCGATCGAGGCGAACGGCTACGACGTCGTCGCCAACATCGGCAACAACACCACGGACCTGAACGGCGGTTACGCCGACGCCACCTACAAGCTGCCCGACTACGACGGCCTGCTGGACTGACCCGCGCCCCGCGCGGCGAGTTCGGCGAGGGTGCGCAGGGCTCGTTCCAGGTCCGCCGTGGGGGCCGACGCCAGGCCGAGCCGTACCGCGGCCGGGGTGCGGTTCGGGTCCACGGCGAAGGAGGGGCCGGGGGAGACGGCGATGCCGAGCGCCGCGGCGGCGGCCGTGAAGGTCTCCGCCCGCCAGGGTGCGGGGAGTTCCCACCAGGCGTAGTAGGCGCGCGGGTCGGAGCGTACGGCGAAACCGTCCAGGCAGCGGGCCGCCAGCCGCTGCCTGCGCGCCGCTTCGGCCCGCTTGGCGCCGACCAGGCGGGCCACGGTCCCGTCCGCCATCCACCCCGCCGCGGCCTCCAGGGCGAACCGCCCCGCGCTCCAGCCCCCGGACCGCACCGCGTCGGCCACCGCCGCCACCCGCTCCCCCGGTACGACGAGGAAGCCCACGGTGAGGCCGGGCGCGACCCGCTTGGAGAGCCCGTCGACGACATGGGTGAGCGCGGGCGCGTGGGCCGCGAGCGGGTCGTCGGTGTCCGCGAGGAACGACCAGATGCGGTCCTCGACGACCGGGATGCCCAAGTCCTCGACGGTGAGCGCGAGTTGGCGCCTGCGGGCGCGGCTCATGGTCACCGAGGTCGGGTTGTGCAGGGTCGGCTGGACGTACAGGGCCGACAGGGGAGCCGTGCGGTGCGCGGCGGCGACCGATTCGGGCCGCAGTCCGTCCGCGTCCGTGGCCAGCGGCACCAGCGTGAGGCCGAGCCGGGCCGCGATCTCCTTGACCACGGGGTACGTCAGCTCCTCGACGCCGACCCGGCCGCCCGGCCGGACCAGGGAGGCGAGGGCGGCGGCGACGGCCTGGCGGGCGTTGCCGGTGAACAGCACCCGGTCCGCGCCGGGCCGCCAGCCGGGCGTGGTGAGCAGCGCGGCCGTGGCCGCACGGGCGGCCGGGGTGCCGTTCGCGGCGGCGGGACGCAGCGCCTCGGTCAGCACGTCGGGCCGCAGCAGGGGCGCGAGGGCACCGGCGAGCAGCTCGGACTGGCCTTCCGCGGACGGGTAGTTGAGCTCCAGGTTGACGGGCGCCCCCGCGTCCTCGACGATCCCCCGGCCCGGCCGCACCGGCACACCCGCCCGCACGAAGGTCCCGCGTCCCACCTCGCCGACGACCAGTCCCCGCCGCACGAGTTCGCCGTACGCCCGCTCCGCCGTCGACGGGGCGATCCCGTGCCGCCGCGCGAACTGCCGTTGCGGGGGCAGCCGTTCGCCGGGACGCAGTCGCCCGGAGACGATGTCGGCGGCTATGCGGTCGGCGATGCGCCGGAAGTCGTGCACGGGTCCCCCTGTGATTGCACCGAGGACAAAGATTTTATTGCACCGACGAAAACCGGCTGCCTAGGGTCGACGACATGACGGCGATCCCCCTGGTCCTTGTCCACGGCCACCCCTTCGACCACACGATGTGGCACCCGCAGACCGAGGCGTTCTCCGCCTCCCGCCGGGTGATCACCCCCGACCTGCGCGGCTACGGCGCCACGCCCGCCGGGTCCCCCGTCGAGACCTTCGGACAGTTCGCCGAGGACATCGAGGCGCTGCTGGACCGGCTCGACGTACCGGCCTGCGTGCTGGCGGGACTGTCCATGGGCGGCCAGATCGTCATGGACTGCTACCGGCGCTTCCCCGGCCGGATCCGGGGCCTGGTCCTCGCCGACACCTTCCCGGCGGCCGAGACCCCCGAGGGCGTGCGGGCCCGGCACGCCGCGGCGGACCGGCTGCTGCGCGAGGGCATGGGCCCGTACGCCGACGAGGTGCTGGAGAAGATGGTCGCGCCGTACGCCTCCGCCGAGGTCAAGGCCCACGTCCACGGCATGATGACGGCCACCCGACCCGAGTCCGCCGCCGCGGCCCTGCGCGCCCGTGCCGCCCGCCCCGACTACCGCGAGCTGCTGACCCGGGTCACCGTCCCGGCGCTGGTCGCCGTGGGCGCCGACGACACCTACACGCCGGTCGCGGACGCGGCGGCGATGCGGGCGGCGCTCCCGGACGCGGAGCTCAGGGTGTTCGAGGGCGCGGCCCACCTGCCGAATCTGGAGCGGGCGCAGGAGTTCAACGCCGCGCTCGGGGAGTTCCTGGCGAAGGTCGACAGCCGCTCGTAGGCTCGGGACGGTGACCCGCCGGAGCCTCGGTATCTGGACCGCCGCCCTGCTCTTCGCCGCCGTGAGCGCGGTCCTGGGCTGCCGTCTCGCCGACACCGACGGCATCACCCCCGTCCCCCAGCTCCTCGCCTTCCTGCCCTGGCTGCTGGCGCCCGCCGGAGCGGGCCTGGCGCTCGCGCTGCTCACCCGCTGGTGGCCGGGGACGGTGTGGGCGGCCGTGGTCCTGGGCCTGCTGGCCTGGTTCGTCGAGCCGTACGGCAGCGGCGGCGAACCGGACGGCCGGGCGCTCGCCTCCTTCCGCGTCCTGACCTCGAACGTCGAGTTCGGCCGGGCCACCGGCGCCCTCGTCACCGCCGTCCGCGAGGAGCGACCCGATGTCGTGTTCGTGGAGGAGTGCGAGTACGGCTGCTCGGCCACCCTGCGCCGGACCCTGGCCGGTGACTACCCCTACCGGCGGTCGGTGGAGGGCGGCGGCTCGACGGGGTCGGTGATCCTGAGCCGCTTCCCGCTGCGGGCGGCCCCGCCGGTCCCGGCCACGATGGGCATGCCCGGCGCCGTCGCCGACGTGCGCGGTCACGCCGTACGCCTGCAACTCGCGCATCCGATGCCGCCGCTGCCCGGACAACTGGACGTGTGGCGCGGGGAGTTGGGAAAGCTGCGGGACTTCGCCGCGACGGCCGCACGGAGCCCGGCGATCCTCGCCGGGGACTTCAACGCCTCCCAGGACCACGCGGCCTTCCGCGCGATCCTCGACACCGGCCTGCGCGACGCGGCCCGCCTCGCCGGCTCCGGCCGCACCCCGACCTGGCCGGCCCGCACCGCCCCGGCGATCGGCGCGCAGATCGACCACGTGCTGGTGTCGGCGGACTTCTCGGCGCGGGACGCGCGCTTCCTGGACCTGGCGGACACCGACCACCGGGCGCTGCTCGTGGACGTCACGCTGCACGGGTCCCGATGACCTCGGCGCCCATAATGACGCCATGTCCCGCATCGGCCTCACCCCGCCCGACTGGCTGGTCCGGAACCTCCAGCCCCAGCAGGCGCCCCTGAACCGGTCGGCCGTGGCCCGTGCCGCGCTCGCGATGACCCTGCCCCTGGCGATCGGGCTCGCGGTCGACCAGGCCGCGTACGGCGCCCTCGCCGCCATGGGCGCCTTGTCCGGGGTCATCGGCGACACCGCCGACGCGTACCGGATGCGCATCCTCAACATCGCGGTCCCCCAGCTGTTCGGCGCGGTCGGCGTCACGCTCGGCTCGCTGGTGTACGGCCAGGGCTGGCTCGCCGTCGGCGTGGTCACCGGGGTCGCGCTCGTCTCCGGGATGATCTCGACGATCGGCGCGGTCGCCTCGGTCTCGGGCCTGCTGCTCCTGCTGAACTCCGTGGTGGGCGCGGGCCTGCCGATGCCGGGCGACTGGTGGCTGGCCCCGCTGCTGATGACGGGCGGCGGACTGCTCGTCCTGCTGCTGGCCCTGCTCGCCTGGCCGCTGCGGTCCGGGGTGCCCGAGCGGTCGGCGGTCGCGGGCACCTACCGGACGGTGGCCGCGCTGATGGCCGCGTGCGGCCGCGAGGAGTACGACGAGGCACGGCACGCCGTCACCCAGTCCCTGAACCAGTCGTACGACCTCATCCTCGCCCGGCGCGCCCGCCATCACGGCAGAAGCCCCGAACTGACCCGGCTGCTGGCCCAGTTGAACGCGATCACCCCGGTGGTGGAGGCGGCCCCCGCGGCCCATCTCTCCGGCCGGCCGCTGGACCCGGAGATCCCGGCGGCGGTACGGCACCTCGCCCAGGCCGTGGAGACCGGCTACATGGGCCCGACCGGGCTGAAGCTCCCTGTCCCGGTGTCGGAGACCGCGCGTGCCGTCGACCACGCGCTGCGGCACGCGGCCGAGGTGGTCGCCGTACCGGACGTGGACCCGCGCGGCATAGACGACCGGCTGGGCCGCCCGGCGGGACTCGGCGTCCGCGCCGCCCGCGCCGCCCGCAACGTGGCCCTGTCGGCGGCGTCCTGGCGCTACGGCCTGCGCCTGGCCCTGTGCATCGGCCTGGCCCAGACGCTGGTCTCGATCGTCCCCGTGCCCCGCTCCTACTGGGTGGCGCTGACGATCACCTTCGTGCTGAAGCCGGACTTCGGCTCGGTGTTCTCGCGGGCGCTGCTGCGGGCGCTGGGCACGGTGGCGGGGCTGGTGGTCGCGGCGGCGGTCCTCTCGCAGGTCCCTCGCGGATGGTGGGACGTCCCGGTGATGCTGCTGCTGGCCCCGCTGATCCCGGCGCTCACCCCGCGGGGCTACGGCTATCAGACGGCCGCGATCACCCCGGTGATCCTCCTGCTGTCGGACGTCCTCAACCACCAGGGCACCGCACTGCTGATGCCACGGCTGCTCGACTCCCTGATGGGCTGCGGAATCGCCCTGGTCGCGGGCTATCTGCTGTGGCCGGAGAGCTGGCACACCCGGGTCGGCGACCGGCTCGCGGACGCGGTGGCGGACACGGCGGCCTATGTCGAGTCGGCGTTCTCCGAGGGCGCGGAACCGGCGGCCCGGGCCCGGATGCGCCGCCGCCTCTACCGCGACCTCTCGGTCGTCCGTACGGAGTTCCAGCGGGCCCTGACCGAACCGCCGCCCACCGGACGCCGGGCGGCGGCCTGGTGGCCGCTGGTCGTGGCCGTGGAGCGGATCGTGGACGCGACCACGGCCGCCCGGGTCCGGGTCCGGCACGGCGCCCAGCCGCCCTCGACGGCCGAGATCGACCAGGTCGCCCTGCAACTGCGCGAGTTGGCGGACGGCCTGCGCGAGGCCGAGACCCTCTACGAGGTCCGCACCGACCTCACCGGCCCCGCGGGCAGCGTCCTGGAACCGGTACGCCAGGAGGTGGCCGCCGCACGGGCCATCACCTCACCCCGCTGACCGCATGCCGGTGCGGGCCGCCCTCGTGGTGGCGGCCCGCACCGGGGTGGGGGGTGGTGGCTAACGCCCGGACTTCTCCAGGGCCTTGTCCATGGCCGCGGCCAGGCCGTTGGCCCACAGCTGGTTCACGCGGTTGCGTTCGGCCGCGTTCGGGATGGAGTTGGTGCAGGAGGTGCCGGGGCCGCCGCCCGACATCAGCTCGCTGCACGGGCCGGTGTAGTGGTCCGGAAGGCCGAGTACGTGGCCGGTCTCGTGCGCGGTGACGCGGGTGGAGTCGTACTGCTGGTTCTGCCGGTAGTCCAGGAAGACGTAACCGCTGCCGTGCCCGTCCGTGGAGGCGTACGAGCCGCGCGAGTCGTTGCCCTCGCGGTAGGAGAAGTCGGCGCTCGACGAAGACCCCGACCGGAGCTGGACGTTGGAGACCGCGCTGTTCCATATCTGGGTGCTGCGGGCTATCTGGGCGCTGAACGTGGGTGCTCTGGAGGCGTCGTAGACGACGGTGACGGCGGCGGCGCTGTTCGGGTTCGCGGCCCGCTTCTCGGCCACGGACCTCAGCACGGCCTGGAAGAAGGCGTCGCTGGTGTCCGTCGTCGAGGAAGCGGTGTAGCCGGCCCGCGGTGCCTGGGCCGGGGTCACGGTGGACGGAACCGCCGCTGCCGGAACGGCCGTTGCCAGGCCGAGGGCCACCGCTGTCGCGGCGAGGGCACAGGTGTGCTTGCGCATCGAGGACTCCTTGGTGGGGGTGAGTCGTCGATGTGAGTGTCGGTGCCTGTGCGGCGGCTGTGATGATGCCAACCGGCGATAGCGCGGCCCTATCCCCGCCGTCGCACACATCTGGTGCAACCTCTGCCCCAGGCTTACGCTCCGATCGCATGGACCTTGAGGTGAGACACCTCCGCGCGCTGTGCGCCATCGCCGACACCGGCAGCCTGCACCGGGCCGCCCGCCAACTGGGCGTGGCCCAGCCGTCGTTGAGCACCCAGCTGCGCCGGATCGAACAGGCCCTGGGCGGCCCGCTGTTCGTCCGCGCGAGATCCGGCTGCCGCCCGACCCCGCTGGGCAGACTCGTCCTCAGCCGCGCCCGCCCCCTGGTGGCCGAGATGCGCTCCCTGGTGGCCGACGCCCGCGCCGCCGCCACGGGCGGTCCGCAGCTGCGCATCGGGTCCACCGCGAGCCGGGCCCTGTCCGGCTGGCTGCGCCGGCTGCGCGCCCACGGCCAGGACCCCACCCTCGACATGAACGTCTCCCCCAACGCCCTGCTGCGAATGGTCGCCGACGGCCAGCTCGACGTGGCCTTCGTGCACGAGGTGGAGGGCTGTCCGCTGCACATCCCGAGGGAGCTGTGCCTGCGGGTCCTGGTCGAGCGCGAGCCGCAGTTCGTGTCGCTGCCGGCCGACCACCCGGCGACCGCGAAACCCGTGGTCGCCGTCGCCGACCTGGCCTCGGACCGCTGGATGATCGACCCCACGGTCGACGGCGAATGGGACGCCGTGCAGCGGATGTTCCGCGCCTCCGGCGTCAACCCCGTGGTCCTGCACGGCGATTACCACACGGCCGACGCCCTGGTCGCCACCGGCGAGGTCGTCACCGTCTGCCAGCCCACCCGGGTCCCCCGCCCCGACATGGCGGTACGGCGCCTGCACGGCGACCCGCTCGGCGTACGGCTGCTGCTCGCCGCCCGCACCGAGACGGACCTGGACGGGGTCCGTCCGGCGCTGGAGGAGGCGTACTGGGAGACCGCTCGGCAGGCGCCGGCGTACCGGGAATGGCTGGAACTGGCCGGGACCGGGGCCGGGACCGGAGCCACGCCCGCGGCCGATCGCCGGGGGGCGCGACCGACGGTTCCGGCCGCTCCCTGACCGGCGACGGGCCGACGCGGCTGACGCGGCTGACGCGGCCTTCGCCCCGGCTGACTCGGCCTTCGCCCCGGCTCAGACGCCGATGTCGTCGCCGTCCTTGCGCCACACGGCCACGACCGCGGGCCGCACGATCTTCCCCGGGCCGTCGGGCCAGGTGCTCGCCGGTGCCTCGACCGTCGCCCCGCTGATCTCGCCCGGGTGCTGCACGGCCACCAGCACACGCCGGTCCTGGACCAGCGGACCGCAGGTCTCCGCGCCGGTCGGCACGGTCAGGAACTGCTTCAGCTCACCGCGCCGCTCGCCCTTGGTCGCGACGCCGAACAGTCCGTCGTGGGAGCCGAGTTGGTTGCCGTCGGTGGAGATCCACAGGTTGCCGTGCGGGTCGAAGGCCACGTTGTCGGGGCAGGAGATGGGACTGACGTCGTCCTTCGGGAACCCGGCGAAGTAGGTGGCGGGGTCCTCCGGGTCACCGGCGACGAGGAACAGCGTCCAGGCGAACTTCGTGCTCTCGGGCCGGTTCCAGCGCTCGGTCAGCTCCAGGATGTGCCCGTGCTTGTTGGCGTTGCGCGGGTTGGCCTCGTCGGCGGGGCCGTTGGAGCCGACACCGCGGTTGGTGTTGTTCGTCAGGGCGACGTACACCTTGCCGGAGTGCGGGTTGGGCTCGATGTCCTCGGGCCGGTCCATCTTGGTCGCGCCGACCTTGTCCCCGGCGAGCCGGGTGAAGACGAACACCTCGTCGGCGGACATGCCCTCGACATGCGACACGGCCCCCTTCGCGGTGGCGGTGGCCAGCGGGATCCACTCTCCGCTGCCGTCGAACTCCCCGTCGGCGGGCAGCTTCCCGGTGCCGTCGATCTCGATGGCGGGGGAGTCGCCGGTGAGCCGGGCGACGTAGAGCGTCCCCTCGTCGAGCAGCGACAGATTGTGCTCGCGCACGGCCCTGCTGCTGCCGTGCTTCATCCGCTTGCTGCCGACGAACTTGTAGAAGTAGTCGAACCGCTCGTCGTCCCCGGAGTACACGACAGGGCGCCCGTCGTGGGTGAGCCGTACGGTCGCGCCCTCGTGCTTGAACCGGCCGAGCGCGGTGTGCTTGCGGGGCGCGGAGGAGGGGTCGTACGGGTCGAGCTCGACGACGTACCCGAAGCGGTGGGACTCGTTGGGCTCCTGGGCGACGTCGAACCGCTTGTCGAACCGCTCCCACTTGCGCTCGCTGGCGCCGGTCCCGAGGCCGTACCGCTTGTCCGTCGCCCGGCTCGCATTGGCGAAGTACTGGTTGAAGTTCTCCTCGCCGTGCAGCGTGGTGCCCCACGGGGTCGTACCGCCGGAGCAGTTGTTGAGCGTGCCGAGGACCTTGCGGCCGGTCGGGTCGGCGGAGGTCTTGAGGAGGTCGGACCCGGCGGCGGGACCGGTGAGCCGGAACTCGGTGGTGGCGGTGACGCGCCGGTTGAGGTGATGACGGGGTACGACGGTCAGCGCGCCGTTCTTCCGGTTCTCCTCCACGACGACGACCCCGAGCCCGTGCGCGGCCCAGGCGATCTCGACCTGCTCGCGGGTGGGGTTGGCGGCGTCGTAGCCGCGGAACATCAGGACCTCGTCGGTGTACTCGTGGTTGGCGACGAGCACCTGCCGGCCACGCTCGCCCGGCACGGGCAGCAGCGCGAGGAAGTCGTTGTTGTACCCGAACTGACCGGCCTGGGCGGCGGCGGTCTGCCGGTCCGGGTCGAAGGCGGGGGCACCGCGCAGGATGGGCTCGCCCCAGCGGACGACGACGTTCTGGGAGTACCCGGCCGGGACGGTCACGGTGTCGGCGGTGTTGGGGGCGACGGGGGTGAACCGCAGACCGCGGGCGCCCTTGGGCCTGGGCTTGGGCTTGTGCGTGCCCAGCGGAGCCGCTTCGGCGGACGGGGCGCCCACGACGGTGCCCGCGGTGCCGGCGGCGGCCGCGACCGTCACGACGGCGGCGGCGCGCATCATCGAACGGCGGCTGAGGGCGGTGGCGATGACATCGCCGACGTACGGGTTGGCGGAGGTGTTGGGCGCCGGGTGGAAACAGGCGTCACCACACCGGAAACGGCAGGTCAGGGCGGACCGCCCGCCGGGATGCGACTCTTTGCCGGCCCGGGTGTCGATCAACGGCAGCTGTATACGCACTTTTACTCTCCCCTTGCTTCCCCTTGAAGCTCGCGTGACGGACGGTAGGGGCGCGTTTGTGCGAGAGCGGGGCGGTGCGGTGAACGGTGGATGAACCCGGGGTGGACGTAGGAAAGTTGGGGACGTCCGTGGGTGAAGTCCGGAAGTAGGTCTTGACTGCGGGCGTCCCGGGCACCCGCCCCTGCCCAAGATCGCCATCAAGGGCCGCTAACCTTACGTGTCCGTCCTGGCCAGGGATTGACGGGCATCAACTCATGCGAAGGGTTGCGCACATGGGCATTCTCACTCTCCTGCGGAACGCGTTCGGCGGCCGATCACGCAAGGCCGCGGCCACCGAGGCAGAGGGTGCGGTTCCTTCGCAGGAGGCGACGGAACCGAAGCTCCCGTCCCCGGCGACGGAGCCGACACCGGCCTCCACCGCCACGACAGAGCCGACACCGACGCCCGCTGCGGCAACGGTCCCCGAGCCGCGCTCCGCCACGCTCTCCACGGAGTCCGAGCACGAGCTCGTCTCGGCTGCCTTCGACAAGGTGGCAGTGCCCAAGCAGTCGCCTGGGGAGGGGGATGCGGCTGCGACGGAGACGGCGGGGGCGGAGACGCCGGTGGTTGTCGAGACGCCGGTGGCTGAGGAGTCAGCGGCTGAGGAGCCGGTGGTTGTCGAGACGCCGGTGACCGAGGAGGCGACGGCTGAGGAGCCGGCGGCTGAGCGGGAGGCGCCTGTGGAGGCGCCGGTCGCTGAGGAGCCGGTGGCCGAGGAGCCGGTCGCTGAGCGGGACGTGCCTGCTGAAGCGACGGTCGCTGAGGAAGCGGTGCTTGGGGAGACGTCGGCTGAGCCCAAGACCGCCGTGGCGACGGAGCCGGTGACGGAGGCGACGCCTGCCGGGGAGCCGGAGGCCGCGGTGGTGGAGCCGGTGGCGGAGGCCGCTGAGCCCGAGACCGCCGTAGCGGAGCCGGTCGCCGAGGAGCCGGTCGCTGAGGCAGCTGTCGCCGACGAGCCCGCTGAGGAGACGGCTGTCGAGCCGCCCGCGGCGGAAGAGGCGGCACCGGCTGAGCCCGAGGCCCCGGCGGAAGAGCCGGTCGCCGAGGAGAAGGGGGCCGAGGACACCGCCGTAGAGCAGCCGGTGGCCGATGAGCCCGCGCCCGTAGCGGTGGAGGAAGAGAAGTCACCGGAGCCGGCCGCCGAGGCCCCCGAGCCCGTGGCCGCCGAGGAAGCGGAACCCACTCCGGAGCCCGAGCCCGAGCCGGTCGCCGAGGTCACCCCCGACCCGGAGCCCGAGACCACCGTAGAGCCGGAGCCGGAGCCGGAGCCGACCGCCGAGGTCAGCCCCGAACCCGCCCCCGCCCCCGAACCCCTCGCGGCAGCGATCGCAGCCGACGACGAGACCGGCACAGGTGGTGCGGGTGGTGCGGGTGGGAACGAAAAGGCCGTACCCCCCACCCTCCGCACGGCCTACGACGCCGCCGCGACCACCCTCTCCACCCACGACCTCAACACCACCACCGCCAAGACGTACCTCGTCCTGGACCGCTCCGCGAGCATGCGCGCGTACTACAAGGACGGCTCCGCCCAGGCCCTCGGCGAGCAGACCCTCGCCCTCGCCGCGCACCTGGACCCCACCGCCACGGTCCACGTCGTCTTCTTCTCCACCGAACTCGACGGCACCGGCGAACTCACCCTCACCGACCACGAGAACAAGATCGACGACCTGCACGCAGGGCTCGGCCGCATGGGCCGTACCAGCTACCACGCGGCCGTCGAGGAAGTCCTCGCGCACCACACCAAGGAGAACCCGGACACCCCCGCCCTGGTGGTGTTCCAGACCGACGGCGCCCCGGACGCGAAGACCCCCGCCACCCAGGCCCTCACGGCCGCGGCGAAGACCCACCCCACGGTCTTCTTCTCGTTCGTCGCCTTCGGTGACCCGGAGAACAAGGCCTTCGACTACCTCCGCAAGCTCAAGCTCCCCAACACCTCCCACTTCCTCGCGGGCGAGACCCCGAAGGAGCTCACGGACACGGAGATCTACGAGGGCATCCTGGCGAACTGGCGCCCGTGACGCCGTAGCACCGCACCACCGCACCCCCCTCGGAGACAAGCGGCCGCCCCCTTCCCACCCCCTAAAACGGGAAGCGGGCGGCCCACCCGTGTCGGATACGATTTCAAGGTTCGCAAGCACACGTTTGAAACCACCCGACCTGGGAGCAGCCCCCGATGGCTCGACACCTCATCACCAGCGCCCTTCCGTACATCAACGGGATCAAGCACCTGGGCAACATGGTGGGGTCCATGCTCCCGGCGGACGTGTACTCCCGGTACCTCCGCCAGCGTGGTCACGATGTCCTCTACATCTGCGCGACGGACGAGCACGGCACCCCGGCCGAGCTGGCGGCGAAGGAGCGCGGGCTCCCGGTCGCCGAGTTCTGCGCGCAGGCGCACGACGCGCAGAAGGCGGTCTACGACGGCTTCGCGCTGGCCTTCGACTACTTCGGCCGCAGCTCCAGCGAGCAGAACGTCGAGATCACCCAGCACTTCGCCCGCAAGCTGAACGAGAACGGCTTCATCGAGGAGCGGGCGATCCGCCAGGTCTACTCGCCCGCCGACGGCCGTTTCCTGCCGGACCGCTATGTCGAGGGCACCTGTCCCCACTGCGGCTACGACAAGGCCCGCGGCGACCAGTGCGAGAACTGCACCCGGGTCCTGGACCCCACCGACCTGATCAACCCGCGCTCGGCGATCTCCGGCTCCACCGACCTGGAGGTCCGCGAGACCAAGCACCTCTTCCTCCTCCAGTCCAAGCTGCAGAACGAGGTCGAGGAGTGGGTGGCCGCCCACGAGGGCGAGTGGCCGCACCTGTCCTCCTCCATCGCCCGCAAGTGGCTCACCGAGGGCCTGCACGACCGGGCGATCACCCGTGACCTCGACTGGGGCGTGCCGGTACCGGCCGACACCTGGCCGGAGCTGGCGGCGGAGGGCAAGGTCTTCTACGTCTGGTTCGACGCCCCGATCGAGTACATCGCGGCGACGAAGGAGTGGTCGGACGAGGACCCGTCGACCCGCGACTGGAAGTCGTGGTGGTACGACGTGGACGCGGAGGTCCGCTACACCGAGTTCATGGCGAAGGACAACGTCCCGTTCCACACGGTGATGTTCCCGGCGACCGAGCTGGGTGTCCGCGAGCCGTGGAAGAAGGTCGACTACGTCAAGTCCTTCAACTGGCTGACGTACTACGGCGGGAAGTTCTCCACGAGCCAGAAGCGGGGCGTCTTCACCGACCAGGCTCTTGAGATCCTCCCCGCCGACTACTGGCGCTACTTCCTCATCGCCAACGCCCCGGAGTCGGACGACTCGTCCTTCACCTGGGAGCACTTCACGGCGACGGTGAACAAGGATCTGGCGGACACCCTCGGCAACTTCGTCAACCGCGTCCTCTCCTTCTCCAAGAAGCGCTTCGGCGACGAGGTTCCCGCGGGCGGCGAGCCCGGCGAGGCGGAGACCCGGCTCGGCGAGCAGATCGCGGAGCTCCTCGCGGAGTACGAGTCGCAGCTGGAGTCCCTCCAGTTCCGCAAGGCGGCGGCGGCCCTGCGCGCCCTGTGGTCGGCCGGCAACTCCTACCTGGAGGAGAAGGCCCCCTGGCTGGAGATCAAGACCGACCAGCCCGCCGCGGCCCTCACCCTGCGCACCGCGATGAACCTGATCCACCTCTACGCGGTGGTCTCGGAACCCTTCATCCCGGCCACGGCGAAGGTCATGCGTGAGGCGTTCACCCTGGAGAACGACACCGCGACCTGGACCACCCCGGCCGAGGCAAAATCCCTCACCACCCTCACCCCAGGCATCCCCTTCACGGTCCCCCCGGTCCTCTTCGCCAAGCTGACCGACGAGGACCTGGAGACGTACAAGGAGCGCTTCGGCGGCTAGCCTCGGCTGTCCCGAGAGCACCGACGGGGTTACTCGCCGCCGTCGTCCCGCTGGGGTTCCAGGCCGGAGGTCACATGTCCAGGACGCCGATCGACATCGACGACGACATGCTGACCTCCGCCCAGCAGTAAACGGGACACCATCAACCGCGCGCCGACGACGTCGGAGGGCGACTGATCAGCTGCCCGAGGCGTACCCCACGAAGTCCGCCCAGGCCTGCGGCGCGAGGGCCAGGCGGGGGCCGGCGTCGCGGTACTTGGAGTCTCGGACGTGGATCGTGGTGGGGGTGTTGGCGATCTCGACGCAGGAGTCCCCGTCGGGGCCGTCGCTGTAGCTGCTCTTGAACCACGCCAGCTCGGAGGCGTCACCGGCAGTGGGCTTGCGGATCATGTTTCTCCCAGCAGTCGCTCGATGAGGGCCGCCGACTCCCCCGGGGGAAGAGCCTGGGCCCGGATGGTGCCGTATCGCAGCTCGAGGATCCGCAGTTCCCTCAGGTCCGAGACCGGGCGGCCGTTGAACGCTCCGTCGCAGCGTCCGACGGCGGTGCCGTCCTCGAACTTCAGCAACTCGATTCTCCCGCTCATGCCCGGATGCGGTGGACTGTCCAACGGCATCACCTGAAGCGTGACGTTGGGCAACCGCCCCACCTCCAGCAGACGTTCGAACTGCTGTCGCCGCACCATTGTGCCTCCAACCCCGCGGTGCAGCGTCGCCTCTTCCAGGACGAAGGCGAGGGTGGGAGCCGGCGAGCGTTCGTAGACCGACTGCCGGGCCATCCGGGCGGCCACACGGCGTTCCAGATCCTCAGGCGCGTAGACGGGCAGCCAGGATCCCAGTAGGGCCCGTGCGTGGTCGGGCGTCTGGAGCAGGCCTGGAATGCTGCTGCACACATACACCCCGATCTCGACCGCCTTCTCCTCCAGCGTCGCCAGGTCCCGCACCTTCTTCGGGTACCGGACCTTCTTCACGTCCTCCCAGGACGCCGAGATCAGCCCGCCCGCGTCCAACACCTCGTCGGACCGGTCCAGATACTCCTTTCTAGGAATCCGCTTACCCGCCTCGATCTTGTAGACCATGTCCTCGCCGTACCCGACCGCCTCCCCGAAGTCGGGCACGCGCAGCCCCACGGCCTCCCGTCGCAGCCTCAACTGCCGCCCCACCGTGGCAAGTACGGCCAGCCCCCAGTCGTCGTCCGGATCCACCTCCCAACCCGGCTCGTCCGCCTCCGTCTTGAGCCGTCCCGCCTCCGACTCCACCGACATCCCGCACCCCTCCGTCGTACGACCGTGCCGCAACGCCCCTACCCGTACACGTACTCCGGACAGTCCGGACACCTCTGGACAAGGCCTGGACAACCGCTGCGCCGGAATCCGAGGGGCCGCGTTCCGGTGTGACCTGCGCTCCCTATGCACCACCCACGGGGAGAAAAGGACCCCACCAAGCCCCACCCCTCCCTCCCGCCGGGCAAACTCACCCGCGAGGGTGAATATGCCCAACTCGGCTGGATTCGGGACCGGTTGCCTGCCTTACGCTCAGCGCAGCAAGACCGACAACCCCAGACATGCGTCGGCCCTCGCCGGGAGTGCAATCCCAAGGCGAGGGCCTGACCACCAAGGAAGAACGGACCCTCTTCCCGATGGATACCGAAAATCCTAGTGCGCCCACGCGCGCCCAGTCCCGCGTACCGGGCAAAAACCACCCCCACGCGCGACCCCACTCCGGCGTGGTCCACGACAACGCCCGCCACACCGAGAACTTCACGGTGATCGGCAACCACCTCGTCCAGCACCAGGAGTTGTCGCTGCTCGCCATCGGGCTCGCGTGCTACATCCAGTCGGTACGACCAGGCACGGCTGTCGACATCAAGACCCTCGCCAACCGCTTCCCCGAGGGCCCCACCCGCATCGCCGCCGCCCTCCGTGAACTCGAAGCCAACGGCTACCTCCGCCGCTCCCACGTACGCACCCCCACCGGCCAGATGGTCACCCGCACGGTCTCCTGCAACAGGCCAGGGCACCGAACCACCAGCCCCACCGAGAGCTCCAACAGGGCCGCCCAGCACCCTGCCGCGGACAAGCCCCCTCCCCGCAAGAAGCGCCTCCCCGCCGTGCCGCAGCCGGGATACACCTCCCCCGCCCTCCTCCAGGCAGCCATCGACATCCTCGCCGGCCTCCGCCGCCGCGACCCCCGTCTCCTCCTGTCCGCCACAGACGCGGAACACCTCGCCCCCGGCGTCGCCGCGTGGCTGGAGCGAGACATCGCCCCCACCGCCATACGCCACGCCCTCACCGAGAACCTCCCGAACGAACCCCTGATCCGCCCGGCCGCCTTCCTCGCCCACCGCCTGACGGCCCAGCTGCCGCCCCTTCCCCCGCCCAGGCCCCCGGCCTCACCGGCGCCGGAGCCCAGACACCCCTTCAAGACCTGCGACGGCTGCGGCCTCGCCTTCCGTTCCCCCACCCCCGGCCGCTGCCGCGGCTGCCGAGCCAATCCGAAGGAGCCCGTGTGAGCATGCGAGCCCTCGCCCGGTCCGGCCCGGATACCCTGGCAGGGGTACTCCTGGAGGACACCATGAGCACGCTGGCCGACCACGGGCGGGAACTGGTCCCGCGCCCCGAGCAGACCCCTGACGCCCTGCGCACGGCCCTCGCCGTCGTGGCTCCGGCCCGTCTCGAGGAGATGCAGGCCACGAAGGACGATGCCTTCGCCAAGGCCGTGAAGTGGGAGTCCCTGAGCCCCGTACAGAGTTGGGTCCTCCGCTGGGCCAGGGACATCGAGATCGCCCGCCGTCCCGACCTGGCCTCTCGTTTCGAGCGTGCGCAGAGCACGCTGGAGGACGAGGATCCCGACGTCGCGCGGGAGGCCCTGCGCGAGCTGACCGCCGTACTGGACGAAGCCATGACGGCAGTCCGCGGTTGAGCTGGAAGTGGGAGTACGCCTTCGGAGCAGAGGAGGTCGCCCGTACCGCGCCCGCCGAGTTCCTCGCCAAGGTGGCAAGCAAGGCGGACGAACTGGTCAGAGCCGCCGAGGCGGTCCATATCCACGGCCGGGCTCACCAAGGCGGCGACCCAAGGGGCGGCGATGTCATCGTTCCAGGCGGAATGTTCACGTATCAGGTCGTCGTGCGCAGCGAGCGCGTGTTCATCGTCCAGATCACGTACTTGGGATTCTGAGCCCGCGCGCACCCCACGGTCCGCAGCCTTTGGGACCTTTTTCCTGAAATCCATCCACAGCTGCAAAGCCGACCAGGCAGGATGAATCTCCCTTTCGTCGGACAGGACCTTGCGTGTCGCCCTCCTTCGCCAAAAACGGTTTCCTCCCTCTGGGCCGATACTCCGTCTCCTTCGACGAGGCGGAGTCCCTGCTGGTCAGCGCTCCCCAATTCGAGGACTCCCGGACCCGTACCCGGCTGTGGGACGGCCTGCACGACTACCTCGACCGGTTCCTCACCTTGGAGGACGCCTACGCAGACGCCCTCGGCGGCCTACCGCTCATCCACAGCCTGTGGCTCGGCGGCAGCTTCGTCAGTGCCAAACTCGACCCGGCGAACATTGACGTCACACTGCTCATCGACACCCGTGCCGAACGTGCCGTAAGAGGGAAGGCGGGTTCGAAATGGCTGACCTCCGCCTTCCAGAGCCGGTCCAGAATGCGGGAGAAGTTCGGCGTCTCGCCGCTGCGCATCGGGTACCGGCCCGTTCCGCATGTCTTCGAGCCGGAGCGCTTCACTCCGGACGAACGGACATACTTCACAGAACGAGGTGTGTGGGACGACTGGTGGCAGCGCTGTCGGCTGCCGGACGCAGAAGACCGCTCACCGTCAGAGGACAGTGCCGCCCCGGCACGCGGCTACCTGGAGGTGCGACTGTGACCGGCGACAGCTGGCGCGACCGCAGGCGCGCGCTCCAGGAAGACGATCCCGCCGAATCCCGACGTGCCGCCCAGCTCCTGGAATCACTGGGCACGGAGGAGAGGGACGACGAGGAGATCGAGGCCGACCACCGCGCGAGCCGGCTGGCCGCGGCACGGGAGTACGCGCCGGACGCTCAGCTCGAAGAGGAACTTCAGCTCCGCCTGACCGGACCGGACACCGACGGCGGTACTCTCCGCTTCGAGTGGGGCGACGCACTGCTCGAGCCCGTGGAAAAGCTGGTCTCGGAAGCAGCAGGTACGCCGGTACAGCTGGAACTCACCGGAATCTCGGCAGGCAGCACCGTCATCCACGCCCGACCTGTCCTCACTCCCGTCGAGTCCTCGCACCCCGACGCCCTTCGCGTACCCGCCACGTCCGCCGCGGCCTCCGGCCTCGGCACTCTCACCCTGCTCCTCGACGCTCTGGAGTCGGAGCGGGACATCCGGGAGTGGACGAAGCTCTTCGACGCGCTCGAATCCGTGTCCCGGGCTCTTGGCAAGTATGCGCTCGACCTGGGCGTCACCTGGTACTGCGCCGACGGCAGCCTGCGCCGCGCCCACCTGACCGCGCGTGGCAGGAGCTATGTGAAGCGGCTCAGGGAGACCAGGGACCGCGACCAGGAGATGATCGTCTCCGGGCGCATCACCGAACTCCGGGAAAGCGGTGTGGTGAAGGTCAAAACAGGTACGGCCAAGAACTCGCTCGCGTACGAGGTCCATTTCGAGGATCCCGAAGAACTGCTGCGCATGCGTCCCGGGCTCGGAGACAACGTCCACTTCCGGGTCCGGTTCCGGCAGCAGCTGGACTCCCTGGGCATCGCGCGGTCCTCCGGGTACACGTACCTCGGTCCGGCTGCCGAGCAGGCGGCTCTACCACTCGAACCGTAGTCGTGCGGCCGGGCGAAGCCAGCAAGTCCATCAGCTCTGTCACGACTGCTTCGAAAGCTCCCCCCGAGTGGTCCGGATACCGACCCGGGCATCGCCGTGTCCCCGCCAAGACGTATGGTTTGCGCCATGGCAGTGCCCGGGGTCATTCCTGTCGCGTACGAGCCGCAGCACCGCACCGAGACGATCGGGCGGTATGCGGAGGGTCAGTTCCTGGCGTCGATCACGTATGCCTTTCCCGAGGGGTTCCACCTTGAGGAAGGCTGGGAAGAGCAGAAACGCCTCTACGCGGTTCTGCACACCTTCGACGCGGACGGCAATTACCGCGACTCGGACATCTGGTGCGCCGGTACCTGGGCGGAGCAGAAGCGCAACCCCGAGGGTGACGCCTCTCCCCTCACCCGCGCCCAGGTGCACCGCGCGACCCTGCTCCGCAGCCTTCCGCGCCGCTCCTACACGGACATCGCGATCCGCCCCTTCCAGGTGACCCACGAAGGCGTCCTCTTCGGCCTGGTCCTCCGCGAGGACGAGGGCGAGCAGTGGGCCGAGCTGTACCCGGACCGCCTCGCCTTCGCGGAGCCGTGGGACGGGACCTACGACACGTGAGCTGCACGTGAGCTGCACGTGAGCTAGGAGAGCACTCCGGCCCCCGTGGTCGTCGCCAGCGACGTCGGCAGGTTCTTCACGACGGAAGCCGAGGTCTCCAGGCCCGCCGTCAGGGTCGGGGTCCAGTTCACCGTCGTCTTCAGGTCCTTCGACGACGCGGCGTTGTAGGCGGCGACCAGGTCCGTCGCCGTGCCGTTGACCAGGTTGCCGGAGCCCTTGATCGCGCCGGTGCCGTCGCCGGAGAGGAGCCTCGCGACCTTCACGGAGGACGGCACCTTCCAGTAGTTGTTCGCGGCGACGACCTGGGCCTTGGCACGGGAGTTGATGCTGTACTGCACCGCGTAGCCGTTGAGGGCCGTGACGTCGTAGTAGTTGTCGTAGATGTGGATCTGGCCGACGCGGGCCAGCGGGGCGCGCTGGACTATGCCCTTCCAGACGTTGTGGTGGATCGAGACCCGCAGCTTGCCGCTCGGCTCGCTGTCGCTGCTGCCGATCAGCATCGTCTTGTCGTGGTTGGTGAACTGGTTGCGGGAGACGGTCACCAGGTCGGAGCTCTTGGTGATGTCCAGCGCCCCGTCGTGGATCTGGTACTCGCGGCCGTAGTACTTCGGGTTCGCGGAGTCCAGGTGCGGCGCGTCCGTGAACGTGTTGTGGTCCGCCCAGACATGGGTCGCGCCGCGCAGCGTCACGGAGTCGTAGTTGGAGTTCCAGTTGCCGTCGTCGCCGTCCGTCGGGTCCCACTGCGGGAAGCAGTCCTCGGTCGCGGCGAAGGAGAGGTTGCGGACGATGACGTTGTCGACGTTCTGGATCTGGAGCATCCCGCCGGAGATCCCGGCCTTCGTGCCCGGCACGCCCACGATCGTGGTGTTGGCCGGCACCTTGAACACGATGTTCTTCGCCTGCTTGGCCTGCGCCGCGGCCCGCGCCTTCTCCTGCGTGCCCGACGGCAGCTTCGAGCGGCCGTACACCGCGGGGTCGTACGCCTTCAGGTACGACGTCAGCGAATAGCCGGTCCCCGACGCGTAGTTGGCGCACGTCAGCTTCTTGCCGGCGGCGTCCGTGTTGGCGTCGATGGTGCCCTTGATCCGGATGATCCGCGGGGTGGTGTCGGACGCGGACCCGAGCGCCTTCACCAACTGCGCCCGGTCGGCGACGGTGAAGGTGTGCGCCGAGTCGGCCTTGGTGCCGCCGGTCGTGCCGGTACCGGACGACGCCCAGCCGTCCTTCGCGGCGAGCGTCTGGTGGTACAGGTCCACGGTCCCGGCGTTCGCGTTCATCACGACGGCACCGGCGCCGACGCCCGCGGCCACCACGGCGGCGGAGACGACGAGGGTACGGCGCTTGCGGAGGGAGCGGCGGTGGGAGGGGGAGGGGGAGGCCACAGGGAACGTCCTTACGGGTTCGTACAGCTGGAGCGGTCTGTGAAGCCCTCACGTGGAGGCTTGTGAAGCCCTCGTGAAGAGGCTTACGACCCCTCAGTCGCCGCCGGTCCCGGATGAGTTGCCGTGGATCAAACCCGTGTCGGCTTACGGCGGGACGGAGTTCAGAAGATCCCGTCGAACCCGCCCGGTCCACCGAATCCACCCGGTCCGCCGAACAGGCCCCCGCCCGGCCCGTGTTGGTGGAACCCGTCGAACAGCGCGTCGGCCAGCAGCATCCCGCCCGCCCCCGCCGCGCCCGCCACCAGCGCCGTCTTCCACCAGGGTCGGCTGTACCAGCCCCCGGGCACCCGCCGTCCGCCCACGACCCCGCCCGGGTAGTAGTACGGGGTCGCCCCGCCGGGCCGGTCGGAGACGGCGTACGTCCGGTCGTCGACCGTTACCCGGCCGTCCCTGGCCGTGACGGTGGCCGTACCGAGATCGGGAAGGGCGGGCCCGGGGTAGAGCCCGAGCGCGATCCGGGCGCCGCGGACGTAGTAGAGGCCCTCCACCGCGGTCTGCGTCACCATCGCGTACTGCGCGGGCGTACCGGCGGCGGCGAGCTGCCCCCGCGCGGCCCGGTACCGCTCCTCCGCGTCGGCCAGCGCCTGCCCGGCGGCCTTGCCGCCACCGACATCACCGCCCGAGCCACTGCCCGAGTCACCGCCCGAGTCCAGTGTGGACAGACTCCCGCCGAGCCTCTCGACCCACCGCTCGGCCTCAGCCCGGGCGTCGAGGTCGGAAACGGTATGCGCGACGGGACCGACGGGCGCGACAGGGGCAACTGGCACCTTCGGCACCACCCCCACCCCACCCACCGCCCGCCGCTGCGCCGCCACCACGGCGACCGCACCGGCGATCAGCACCAGCGCGAGCAACACCATGAACCCCATCGCTTCCTCCAGCGTCTCAGCAGGTCAGCAGGCCGACACGACCTCATGACCCCTATGACACGCCTCCGGACTATGCGGAGGCACCGAGGAACCTGTGCGGCGGCCATGGACTCGCCATGACGGCCGCACCCGCCTCCCGTAGCAGGTCCGTTCACCGACGGAGGCGCCCGGGACCGTGCGGTCCCGGGCGCCTCTGCGCACGAACACGGGGCTACGACGTCAGGACGTGCCCTCGTTCGTCGCGTCCGGGTCGACGCCCAGGGTGAGGGACGCCTGGACGCCCTTGGCGATGTCCTTCTTGTGGTACTTCAGCTTGAGCAGGCCGCCCGTGGTGCCGCTCTGGTCGTAGATCGTGTCCTCGGTGAGCGTGGTGCGGGTGGTGGTGCTGGTGGAGTACGGCTCGACCTCGGCCGAGGCGAGGACGGCCTCCTCGGCGAAGAACAGCTGGCCGGTGTGGCAGGTGGTGCCGCCCTCGTAGCCGGCGTCGGTCCACTCGCCGCCGACGTGCACCTTGGTGTGGATGTGCACGCAACGGCCCTGGTACCAGCCCGGGAAGATCGTCTTGAAGGTGACCAGCCCGTGCTTGTCGGTCCGCCAGGTGCCGCGCAGATAGCGGGTGTCGCTGGTCGGCTCCTCGTGGCCGCCGCCACCGCCGGTGCCGCCGGAGGGCGCCCCGGACGGGGGTTCGCCGGTCGGGGTGCCGGACGGGGTGTCCGTCGGCGTGCCGGAGGGGGCGTCGGTGGGGGCGGTGCCGCCGCCCTGGGAGAAGCTCTCGTAGCCCGAGTAGAGGCCGAGCGCGTCGCAGTGCCAGATGTCGACGGCCGCGTTGCGCAGCGGCTTGCAGGTCTCGGAGTCGATCACCTTGAGGGCGAGGGTGAGGGGGATGCCCTCCTTGTCCTCGGTGATGTCCCGGCGGAGCTTGTCGGCGTCGATGTAGTAGGGGCCCTCGGTGGTCTCCGAGGTGAGCTTGTAGCAGGTCCCGGCGGCGGTGGAGGTGCCGCTCGCCGAGGCTGCCGTGCTCTTCTCGCCCGCGAAGGCACCCGACGCGGCGAGGGTGCCGGCGGCGCCCACCGCCACGGCCGCGCCCGCTCCGGCCACGACGACCTTGCGCCGCGTCAGGTCCTTCTTGTGTTTCGGCTCGTGGGCCGTCTGCTGGTGTTCCGGCTGGTTTCCCGTCATGAACAGGGAAGTTAGGTAAGAAGGCTGTCCTCAGCGTGGGAGCGGACTGTGGCTTCCTGTGGCCTCCTTCAGCTCTACGGCGGTCCGCGCGCCGCGGATGTACTTCGCGGCGACCACCGCGAGCAGCGAGGCCGCCGTAAGGATGTAGAGGCCGCCGTTGGTGCTGCCGGTCGTGTCCTTGAGATAGCCGAAGAGGAACGGCGAGACGAAGCCGCCCAGGTTGCCGATGGAGTTGACCAGCGCGAGGCCCGGCGCGGCGATCCTGAGGTCGAGCCCGGACTGGGCCATCGGCCAGAACAGGGTGGCCGCGCACTTGGAGCCGACACCGGCGAGGGTGATCGCCGCGAGCCCGAACCAGGGGTTGCCCAGGGTGGCGAGGTAGGTGCCGATCGCGGACAGGACGAGCGTGATCGCGAGGAAGGGGCGGCGGTCGGGGGCGCGGTCGGTGAAGCGGCTCATCGAGTACATGGCGATCATGGAGCAGACCGCGGGGATCGCCGACAGGACGCCGACCTCGAAGGAGGACAGTCCGCCGATCTCCTCGATCAGGCTCGGCAGCCAGAAGGTGATCGCGTAGCCGGTGAGGGTCATCGCGAAGAAGGCGCCGGTCAGCAGCAGGACCTGCGGGTGGATCAGCAGCTTGAGGCGGGAGACCTTGGGCGCGTGGCTGCGGGCCCGCTCGTCCTGGGAGACGGCCGCGCGCAGGGCCGCCTTCTCGTCGGCGTCGAGCCAGCGGGCGTCCTCGATCCGGGAGACCAGGAAGAAGCCCGCGACGATGCCGACGACCACCGAGAAGGTGCCCTCCAGGCCGAACATCCAGCGCCAGCCGGCGATCCCGCCCGCTCCGTGCAGCTCCAGCAGGGCGCCGGTGATCGGGCCGGTGACGATGCCCGCGGCGGCCGAACCGCCCAGGAAGATCGCGGTGGCCCGGCCGCGGCTGGAGTCGGGCAGCCACTGGGTGATGTAGAGCATGGCGCCGGGGAAGAAGCCGGCCTCGGCGACGCCGAGCAGGAAGCGCAGGGTGTAGAACATCGTGACGTTGTGGATGAAGCACATCGCCACGATCACCAGGCCCCAGGTGATCATGATGCGGGTCAGCCAGACCCGGGCGCCGAAGCGTTCCAGCAGCATGTTGCTGGGGACCTCGAAGAGGGCGTACCCGATGAAGAAGAGCCCGGCGCCGAGACCGTAGGCGGTCGCGCTGACGCCGACGTCGGCCTGGAGGTCCTCCTGGATGAACCCGATGTTCGTCCGGTCCAGGTTGTTGACCAGCAGCATCAGGACCAGCAGCGGCATCATTCTGCGCAGGAACTTGCCGACGGCGCGGCTCTCGGCTGACATCGTTGTCTCCTCGACGTTCACATACATGACCATGCATCACGTACTTGAGCCCGGAGAACGCTACGGATGGCAATCGTCCGGGTCAATGGGCTGACGGATGGCCATATATGTGAACTATCGATGGAGGACGCCTTTACGAGCCGGTGCTCTTACGAACCGTCGTTCGTCGCTTCCGGATCCACCCCGACCGTGATCGACCCGCGCACACCCCTGCCGATGTCGCCCTTGCGATACCTCAGCCGGAGCAGCCCGCCCGTGACCCCGCTCTGGTCGTAGATCGTGTCCTCGGTGAGCGTGGTGCGCTCGGCCTCGTTGGACGCGTACGGCTCCAGCTCCGCCGAGGCCAGGACGGACTCCTCGTCGAAGAAGAACTGGCCGGTGTGGCAGGCGTGGCCGCCCTCGTACCCGGCGTCCGTCCACTCACCGTCCACGTGCACCTTGACGTGGATGTGCACACAACGGCCCCGGTACCAGCCCGGGAAGACGGTCCGGAAGCCGACGTGACCGTGCCGGTCGGTGCGCCAGGTGCCGCGCAGATAGCGGGTGTCGTCGGTGGGTTCCTGGTGACCGCCGCCCGGGGGAGGGCCGGTGGGGGTCCCGGTGGGGGCGTCGGTAGGTACGTCGGTAGGTACGTCGGTCGGCGCCCCGGTGGGCGCGGGCCCTCCGCCTCCGCCGCCGTTGCCCTGGGACTCGTAGCCGGAATAGACGCCGACCGCGTCGCAGTGCCAGATGTCGACGGCCGCGTTCCTGATCGGTCTGCACGTCTCGGAGTCGATCACCCTGAGGTCGAGGAGGAGCGGGATGCCCTCGCGGTCCTCGGTGATGTCCCGGCGGAGCTTGTCGGCGTCGATGTAATAGGGCCCCTCGGTGGTCTCCGAGGTGAGCTTGTAGCAGGCCCCGGCCGCGGGCTTCGGCTTTCTCCCCGCGGTCAGGGCGCCCGCGGCACCGGCCCCCAGCCCGACCGCCGCGACCGCTCCCGCGCCCACCGCGACGGCCTTGCGCCGCGTCAACTTCCCTGTGCTGTCGGTTTCTTGAGTGTCCGTCATGCCCAGGGACCGTAGAGGCCGAGATCCTGGCAGGAACATCGGAAGAAGCTGTGAATAACGAAGTGGCCCGGAACCGCCGTCGGTTCCGAGCCACCTGCACACATCACACGGTCGCCTGTACCCGCCACACAGCCACCTGCATCTGCCGCACCGCGGTCCGGCGAAGCACTCCGGTCGCCCGGCCCGTCGGTCCCTCGACGTGAGCCGTGCAGGCGCACACCGTTGCCGAGACCCGCAAGCCAGGGACGCGTGACGGTATCGCCAGGACCTGCAAACCAGGGCTGCACGCGTCCGCCGAGACTCTGCGAGCAAGGGCGCGTGAGGCGTCGCCGGTGCCCGCAAACAGGGCGTGCCACCGGATCCGGCGGCACGCCCTGGGCGCTACGGCTGTGCCGATCTACTTCGGCTGCGGCTTGCGCACCGACAGGTGCAGCTCCCTCAGCCGCGTCTCCTCCAGCTCCGTCGGCGCGCCCATCATGAGGTCCTGGGCGTTGCCGTTGAGCGGGAAGGAGATGGTCTCGCGGATGTTCGGCTCGTCGGCGAGGAGCATGACGATCCGGTCGACGCCGGGGGCGATCCCGCCGTGCGGCGGGGCGCCGAAGCGGAACGCGCGCAGCATGCCCGCGAACTTCTCCTCGACGGTCTCGCGGTCGTAGCCCGCGATCTCGAACGCCTTCAGCATGATGTCCGGCTCGTGGTTCCGGATCGCGCCGGAGGACAGCTCGACGCCGTTGCAGACGATGTCGTACTGCCAGCCCAGGATGTCCAGCGGGTCCTGGGTCTCCAGGGCCTCAAGGCCGCCCTGCGGCATGGAGAACGGGTTGTGCGAAAAGTCGATCGCGCCGGTCTCCTCGTCCTTCTCGTACATCGGGAAGTCGACGATCCAGCAGAACCGGAAGACGCCCTCCTCGAAGTGCCCGGCGCGCTTGGCGGCCTCGACGCGGACCGCGCCCATGATCTTCGAGACCTCGTCGAACTCGCCCGCACCGAAGAACACCGCGTGACCGGCGGCCAGGGAGAGCCGCTTGGTCAGCTCCGCGACGTTCTCCTCGGTGAGGAACTTCGCGATCGGGCCGGACAGCGAACCGTCCTCGGCCACCCGGACCCAGGCCAGACCCTTGGCGCCCTGCGAGACCGCGTAGTCACCGAGCTGGTCGAAGAACTTCCGGGGCTGCGCGGAGACATCCGGCACCGCGAGCGCCCGCACGTGCTTGCCGGCGAACGCCTTGAACTCCGAGCCCTCGAAGACGTCGGTGATGTCGACGAGCTCCAGCTGGGCGCGCAGGTCCGGCTTGTCCGAGCCGTACTTCAGCATCGACTCGCGGAACGGGATGCGCGGGAACGGCGAGGTGACCTCACGGCCGCCGCCGAACTCCGTGAACAGCTCCGTCATCAGCCGCTCGATCGGCTGGAAGACGTCCTCCTGCTCGACGAAGCTCATCTCGACGTCGAGCTGGTAGAACTCGCCCGGCGAACGGTCCGCGCGCGCGTCCTCGTCCCGGAAGCAGGGCGCGATCTGGAAGTAGCGGTCGAAGCCGGAGATCATCAGCAGCTGCTTGAACTGCTGCGGCGCCTGGGGGAGGGCGTAGAACTTGCCCGGGTTCAGACGGGAGGGGACCACGAAGTCGCGCGCGCCCTCGGGGGAGGTGGCGGACAGGATCGGGGTCGCCATCTCGTTGAAGCCCAGCGCGACCATCTTCGAGCGGATCGAGGCGATCACCGAAGAGCGCAGCATGATGTTCTTGTGCATGCGCTCGCGGCGCAGGTCGAGGAAGCGGTACTCAAGGCGCCGCT
Source organism: Streptomyces sp. SID13726 (assembly GCF_010548375.1). Taxonomy (GTDB): domain Bacteria; phylum Actinomycetota; class Actinomycetes; order Streptomycetales; family Streptomycetaceae; genus Streptomyces. The sequence continues at coordinate 48,863 of NZ_JAAGLY010000005.1, read as the reverse complement.
CCTCGTTGACGCCGTCCTCGGCGTTGATCGTGAACGGCAGCGGGGCAGCCGCGCCGAGCAGCTCGACCTCGCCGACCTCGACCTCGATCTCGCCGGTGGGCAGCTCCGGGTTGATGTTCTCGCCGCCCCGGGAGACGACCTTGCCGTCGACGCGGACCGTCGACTCCTTGGTCACCTTGTCGAGGGCCTCGTAGGCGGGGGTGCCGGGACGGGCGACCAGCTGCGTGATGCCGTAGTGGTCGCGCAGATCGATGAAGAGGATGCCGCCCAGGTCGCGCCGATTGTGCAGCCAGCCACTCAGCCGGACGTCGGTGCCGACGTCAGAGGAGCGGAGCTCGCCGCAGGTGTGGGACCTGTACCGATGCATCGTCGTTCATCCAGCCTTCGCGGATCGGGGTGTGTTTCACGTGAAACAGCACCCAGCCTACCGGGGCCCCCGAGATCGCCTCCCCACCATTACGACTCGGCGAACAGTGGCACTCGGGGATCTCCTGTTCTTAAAGTGGGGCAATGCGCACTGGTGAGCCCCTGCCCGCCGTGGGGGAGGTCCTCACCGCCCTCGCGACCGGCCTGTGGCAGTGGGACACGGCCACGGAGCTCGTCACGGTCGACGCCGAGGCGGCCCGGCTGCTCGGGCTGCCCGCCGAGCAGGCCACGCTCACGGAGGCCCAGGCCAGGGCCCGTCTGCACCCGGTCGACTGGAACGAGATCATCAGCGTGGTCGGGCTCGCCGTCGCCGAGGACACCCTCGCCGAGGTGCGGATCAGGATCATGGACGAGCAGGGCCGGGTCATCCGTGTGGTGCGCTCGCGTTCCAAGCCGTCGTACAACCGCGAGAAGCGGTCCTTCCAGCTGATCGGCACCCTCCAGGAGGTCACCGAACCGGTCCCCGGCACCCCGGCCGGGCGTACCGCGGTCACCGGTGACTGGCGGCGCTCCCGCGAGGCGTTCCTGCTGGACGCGGGCCGCGCCCTCGCCGAGGCCCGCTCGACCGCCGAGGTGCTGCGGGTCGCCGCGGGCCTGTCCATGCCCGGCTTCAGCCCCGACGGACTGGCCGTCTTCGGCGTCGAGGGCGACCGGCTGACGATCATCGGCCACCACGGTCAGCAGCCCGGCGACGAGGGCCCCTTCTCCCACATGGCCCTGGACACGGACTATCCGGCCGCCGAGGTCGTGCGCACCGGCCGCGCGGTCTATCTCTCCTCCCCCGACGAGTACAAGCGGCGCTACCCGGTCACCTGGCCGCTCGCCCGGCACTTCGACCGCCAGTCCTGGGCGTTCCTGCCGCTGACGGTCGCGGGCCGCACCATGGGCGCGTGGATGGCGGGCTTCACCTATCCGGTCGCCTTCACCCCGGACGAGCGCTCGGTGCTGACGACGGTGGCGCGGATGCTGGCCCAGGCGCTCTCCCGGGCCGGGGTCGAGGAGTCGGAGCGGGAGCTGACCGACGGCCTCCAGCGCTCGATGCTGCCCATGCTCGGCCCCGAGATACCGGGCATGACCGTCGCCGCCCGCTACGTCCCGACCGGCGGCGGCCTCCAGGTCGGCGGCGACTGGTACGACATGATCCCGCTGCCCGGGGGAGAGCGCTTCGCCCTGGTCATCGGGGACGTCCAGGGCCATGACGTGCGGGCGGCCGGGCTGATGGGCCAGCTCCGGATCGCCCTGCGCGCCTACGCCTCCGAGGGCCACCGCCCCGACGCGGTGCTCTCCCGCGCCTCCCGCTTCCTGCACGGCATGGGCGACGAGGACGTCGTCGACCCGCGCTTCGCGACCTGTCTGTACGTCGAGGCCGATCCGGGCAGCGGGGTCCTGGAGGTGGCCCGGGCCGGCCATCCCGACCCGGCGATCCGCATGGCCGACGGCACGGTCCTGGCCCGCCGCACGGACGGCGGCCTCCCGCTGGGCATCGACCCGGACGCCGACTACCCGACGACCCGGATCGTCCTGGAGCCCGGCGAGACGCTGATGCTCTGCACCGACGGCCTGATCGAGACCGGCGGCCATGACTTCGAGACCGGCTGGAAGCGCATCCGTACGATCCTGGAGACCCACGACGGCGATCTGGAGGGGCTCGCCGACGCCCTGGTCCAGGCCGTCCACGGGCCCTCCTCCCACCACACCACCGGTCCGCTGGCCGACCGCCGTGAGGACGACATCGCGGTGCTGCTGCTGTGCCGGCAGGGCGAGGAGTGCGGCCGCCCGGACACGGTCGCGGTCCGGCCGGCGGTGCGGCGCACGATGCTCTCGGTGGCCCAGGCGGAACCGGAGCGGGTCGCGGTGGCCCGCCAGCAGCTGCGCGAGCTGCTGCACGACTGGCCCTCGTCCGACCAGGTGGACTCCGCGGTCCTGCTGCTCTCCGAGATGCTGACCAACGTCCTCGTCCACACCGACGCGGACGCCCTGCTGCTCGCGGAGGTCCGGGGCGAGACGGGCGACCGGCGGATGCGCGTCGAGGTCACCGACACCAGCGACGACCTGCCCCACAAGCGCCGCCCCGGCGAACTGGCCTCCTCCGGCCGCGGTCTGATGCTGATCGAACTGCTGGCCGACCTGTGGGGCGTCGACCCGCGGGGCGAGGGCAAGAGCATCTGGTTCGAGTTCTACGAGTCCTCGGGCGAGGTCTCCGAGTAGCGCTCCCGCAGCTCGTGCACGACCCCGAAGGCGGCGGCGGTGAGCGGTACGGCGAGCAGCATCCCGAGGACCCCGGAGACGGAGGCCCCGGCGGTGATGGCGAGCATGACGACCGCGGGATGCATCTGCACGGTCCGGCTCTGGATCATCGGCTGGAGCACATGCCCCTCCAGGACCTGCACGGCGAGCACCACCCCGAGCGCCCACAGCGCGATCACGAACCCCCGGTCGGCGAAGGCGACGAGCACGGCGACGGCACCGGAGATGAAGGCGCCGAGGTAGGGGATGTAGGCCCCGACGAAGACGAGCGCGCCCAGCCCGACGGCCCCCGGCACATCGAGGACCAGCAGCCCGACGGTGATGCAGAGGGCGTCGATCAGGGCGATCAGGGTCGTCCCCCGCATGAACCCCTCGACCCCTCCGTACGCCCGTCGCGCCATGGCCTCGACCAGGTCGCCGGAGGAGCGGGGCACGAAAGAGCGCAGGGTGGTGACGGCGAGATGGGAGTCCCGCAGGAAGAAGAACACGAGCAGCAGCGCGAGTACGGCCATGGCGATGCTCTCGCCCACGACGCTCACCCCGCTGATGACCCCGGAGGCGGCGGTCCCCCCGAACTTGGACAGCAACTCCTTGGCGTTGGAGGCCAGATCGTCGAGCGAGGTCCCGGCGGCCCCGAAGTGATCGGCCACCCCCTGGGCGGCGTCCTTCAACGAGTCGAGGATCTGGTCACCGGTGTCGATGAGCGCGGCGACCACGATGTACACGGCCCCGCCGACAACGGCGACCACCGCCACACAGGTCACCCCGGCGGCCAGCGACCGATGCAGCCCGGCCCCGACCAGCCGCCGGTGCAACGGCCCGAGCAGAGCGGTCCCGAGCAACGCCAGCAACACCGGCACGACAGCGGTCCTGAACTCCACACACAACGCGATCCCGACATAGCCGACCCCGGCGACCAGCAGAACGACGAGACACCAGGCGGCCAGACGGCGGACGGGGGTGGGGAGGAGCTGCATGGGGTCAGGCGATCACAGGGGGCCGTCGACAGCTCCGCGACATCGACTGAATCGATACTTCTTTCGCTATATCGGGTGAACGGCCATTCTTCAGACACCAGTTGCAGAAGCCGACGCCTACGTTCCCGAGCGGAGGTGATGCTCGATGGACGAGCAGAACAACAAGGAACAGCGCCCCGACGCGATCGACATCAACGACTTCGTGTTCGCGGCGACGGGGGCGCGGGTCCGGAGGCTGACGATGCCGGACGGGACGCACTGGTTTCCGGCGGTGGACCTACTCAAGGAGCTGGGCTACACCAACCCTCGGAAAACTCTGACGGACCACGTCCCGACAGAGCACCGAGAGATTCTTGAGAACGTAACTGGAGGATACGTTCTCAGCATTCCCGCAGGTCGGGAGTGGCGCCGAGACATGCACCTGGTGGACCTCCAGGGCCTGATCCGGTTGGTCAACGGCTGCACAAAGCCGACGTCACGACCCTTCAAGGAGTGGGTCTCAGAAGTCATCGCCACCATCCAGCGCGACGGCTCCTACTCACTGGACCCAGCGCCTGTACAGCCCACCGGCACCACTGCCTACGCCGTACCCCAGCAACTCACCGACGCGCTCGTCCGACTCGAAGCGCGCAGCGCCAGGACGGACGCGACGCTACGACAGATCGACGACCAGCAGAACACGATCGTCGAGATGCTCCGCGACATCACCAAGACCCTCCGGCGCTCCGACGACCGCACCCGCCCCGTCCGTGCCCCGGAGCTGACACCCCAGCAGCTCCTGGCCAACTGGAGGTCCAGAAACCTCGTCGTCACCGAGGACGTCCATGCGGTGGCCGCCCACCTGGCCCCGGCACTGCTGCACGGCGGCGCCGGTTACACCGCGGAGGAGATCGCCGTCTGCACCGGGCTTTCGCCCGACCGCGTCCAGGACAGCTTGGAGCTGCTGTCCGAGCAGGAATGCGTACGCCAGGTGGGGCGCACTCCGAACGGCGCCCCGTTCTACGTACTGCCGTAGTCCGGTAGCGCCTGCACAGAGCAGGCCCGATGCCGCAAACCAAAGTTGCGGCATCGGGCCTGTGTCGTACAGTACCGGACCTACAGCCCGCCCTCGGTCATTCCGTGCACAGCCGGGATCGTCCCCAGCCGCCCCTTCTGGAAGTCGTCGAACGCCTGCTGGAGTTCCTCACGGGTGTTCATGACGAACGGGCCGTAGTGCTCCATCGGTTCGCGGATCGGGCGGCCGCCCAGGAGGACGACCTCCATGTCCGGTGTGTTCGAGTCCTGCTGCTCGTCCGCACGGACCGTCAGGGAGCCGCCCGCGCCGAAGACCGCGGTCTGGCCGAGGTGGATCGGGCGGCGCTCCGCGCCCACCGAACCGCGGCCCGCCAGCACGTACGCCAGGCCGTTGAAGTCCTCCCGCCACGGCAGCGTGAGCTCCGCGCCCGGCGCCAGTGTCGCGTGGATCATCGTGATCGGGGTGTGGGTGACCCCGGGGCCCTCGTGGCCGTCCAGCTCACCGGCGATCACCCGCAGGAGCGCGCCGCCGTCGGGGGTCGACAGCAACTGCACGTTGCCGCCCCGGATGTCCTGGTAGCGCGGGGCCATCATCTTGTCCTTGGCCGGCAGGTTCACCCACAGCTGGAGGCCGTGGAAGAGACCGCCGGACATGACCAGCGACTCCGGCGGCGCCTCGATGTGCAGCAGGCCCGAACCGGCCGTCATCCACTGGGTGTCGCCGTTGGTGATGGTGCCACCGCCACCCTGCGAGTCCTGGTGGTCGAAGATCCCGTCGATGATGTAGGTGACGGTCTCGAAGCCGCGGTGCGGATGCCAGGGCGTACCCTTCGGCTCGCCCGGCGCGTACTCCACCTCGCCCATCTGGTCCATCATGATGAACGGGTCGAGGTGGCGGTAGTGGATCCCGGCGAACGCCCTGCGTACCGGGAAGCCCTCGCCCTCGAAGCCGCTGGGCGCCGTCGTCACACCCAGGACGGGGCGGGCCACCGCGTCTGCCGGCGCGGCCACGCGGGGCAGGGTCAGCGGGTTGTCGACAGTCACTGCTGGCATGTCGGTACCTCCTTGTGCTTCGAGTTTAGTTGAGCGTTGAACTTTCTGCCACCCCAACGGGAAAAGCCCGGAGGACATTCCCTCCGGGCGTCGCCCTCTCCCCGCGTCGGCTCACGCGGCGAGTTCCGTCTCCCGATCAGCCCCCTCGACCCCTTCAGCCGCTTCGGCCCCTTCGATCTCGTCAGCCCCTTCGGGCCGCGCGGCCGGCCCCTCCGGGCCCTCCGCCCCCCGGCGGTCGTCGCGCATCATCAGCGCCGCCAGCAGCGCCGCCGCCAGGACTCCGATCGCGCTGACCGTGAAGGTCGTGGACATGGAGGCCGTGAAGGCCTCGCGGGCCGCCGTCACCAGAGCGCTGTCCCCCAGGGCCACCGCCCCGGCGATCGAGTGCCTCGCCTGCTCCGGCGTCCCCTCGGGCATCCGGTCCGCGAAGCCGCTCGACAGGAGCGAACCGAGGATCGCGATGCCCAGCGCGGTACCGGCCTGCTGGACGGTGTCGTTCAGAGCCGAGCCGACGCCCGCCTTGTCCTCGGGGATGGTACCCATCAGCGCGGCCACCGCGGCCGGCATCGCCAGACCCGCGCCGAGGCCGAGCAGTCCGAGCGCGACCGCCGGGACGGTGAAGCCGGAGTCCGCCGAGACCGTGGTCAGCAGGGTGAAGCAGGCCACCATCACCAGCATCCCCGCGAGGATCACCCACCGGTTGCCGTACTTCGCGGCGAGCTTGACCCCGACGCCGTTGCCGAGCAGGGCCGTGACCGCCAGCGGCAGGAAGGCGAGGCCCGCCTTGACGGGCGAGTAGCCGAGCACGAACTGGAGGTACTGGGTGAGGACCAGCAGCAGACCGCCGTTGCCGATCTGGACCAGGGCCAGCGAGAGCGAACCCCCGCTGAAGTTCCGGTGCTTGAAGAGGACCAGCGGGACCATGGGGGACTCGGTGCGGTTCTCCCAGATCACGAAGCCGGCCAGGGACAGGAGGGCCACCGGCAGGGCGGCCGTCCACACGCCGTGCTGCGGGAGTTCGATGATCCACCAGACCAGGGCGGTCATCCCGGCCGCTGACAGCACCGCGCCCAGCGGGTCGGCCTTCTGCCAGGGCGCCCGGGACTCCGGCATCAGCGCCAGACCGGCGACGATCGCGAGCGCCACCACGGGCACGTTGAGGTAGAAGATCGACTGCCAGGAGAAGTGGGCGATCAGGATCCCGCCCAGGACCGGGCTGCCGACCAGGCCGAGCATCGCCACCGAGCTCCAGGCGGCCATCGCCCTGCCGCGCTCCTCCTCGTCGAAGACGGTGATGAGGATCGAGAGGGTGGACGGCATGATCAGCGCGCCGCCGACTCCCATCGCGACCCGGACGGCTATGACCTCACCGGGGGTGGCGCACCAGGCCGCGGCCAGGGAGGCGGCCCCGAAGAGCAGGAGTCCGATCAGCATCACCCTGCGGCGGCCGAACCGGTCGCCGAGGCTGCCGGAGGTGAGCAGGAGGCCGGCGAAGACCAGGATGTAGGAGTCCAGGATCCACTGGGTGTCCTGGGCGCTCGCTCCGATCTCCTCGGTCATCACGGGCACGGCGACGGTCAGCGCCATGCTGTCGACGACCAGCACCAGCGAGCTGAGGCACAGCACGACCAGGATCCACCAGCGGCGTGGATCGCGGGTTTCCAAGGCATCCATGACAGGTCCCCTCCGGCTTCGTGAACACCGTTCCTTCGTTGCGAACACTGTACGCACAGGGAAACAGTGTTCGCAAGTCCCGATTCATGTACGCTGGACGCGAACGATGTACGCAGCAGGTCGGACCGTGCCGGAAGGCGCCTTGCGAAAAGGGCGCCGCAGGAGAAGGAGCAGCGATGACGACGAAGCCGAGCCCCGTCCCCTCCGTCTGGGCCCGTCCGCAGCGCGAGGCCGACCAGCCCGCGCTCAGCCGGACCGCGATCGTGCGCGAGGCGATCGTGATGCTGGACGCGGAGGGCGTCGAGGCCCTGAGCATGCGCAAGCTCGCCACCCGGCTGAACGCGGGCGCGGCCTCCCTGTACCGGCACGTGGCCACGAAGGACGAGCTGATGGAGCTGGCGGTGGACGAGGTCGCCGCGGAGATCCACGTCCCGGCGGCGGACGGCCCGGACTGGCGCGGGGCCGTCACGGAGGCGTCCCGCTCCTTCCGTACGACGGCCCTGCGGCACCCGTGGCTGCCGCCGGTCCTCGGACAGGCCGGGCTCGCCTATCTCGGCCCCAACCTCATGTCCTACTCGGAGCGGCTGGCGGCCCTGTTCACGGCCGCCGGATTCCGGAATCCGGCCACGGCGATCGACGCCGTGATGTCGTACGTGATCGGCATGAGCACCACGGAGGCCGCCTGGCTCACCACGGTCGCCCGCTCCGGCGACTCCGAGTCGGGCCTCATCGCCCGGCTGCTGCCCGCGGTCCAGCAGGCCACGGCGCCGCACAGCCATCTGGCCCGGGGCCACAGCGAGACGCAGGAGGCGGCCACCACGGACCCGGCCGCGCTGCGGGAGGCGAAGTTCACGGCCGCGCTGGACGTCGTCCTGGACGGCCTGGAGCTACGGCTGGCGCGGTGAACCCGCGTCGCGGCGGCTCAGCCGTACATCCGCCGCATCGCGAACTCCACCATCTGCTCGACCGCCTTCGCGTCGAAGACCATCCGGTGCTCGCCCTCCATGTCGAGGACGAAGCCGTAGCCGGTCGGCAGCAGGTCGATCACCTCGGCGCCGGTGATGACGAAGTACTTGGACTCCTTGCCCGCGTACCGCCGCAGCTCCTTGAGCGAGGTGAACATGGGGATCACCGGCTGCTGGGTGTTGTGCAGGGCGAGGAATCCGGGGTTGTCGCCGCGCGGGCAGTACACCTTGGACGTGGCGAAGACCTGCTGGAAGTCCTCGGCCGACATCTGTCCCGTGGTGAAGGCACGCACCGCGTCCGCGAGCGAGGGCGGGGACGGCTCGGGGTACAGCGGCGGCTGCTGGCCGTACCCGCCCTGCATCGGCTGCTGGGGCGGGACGCCGTACTGCTGCTGGGCACCAGGATTCTGGTCGTAGCCGTACATGGGCGTAAGCGTACCGAGGGGGGTGCGGGCGGCGGACAGCCACTGGCGTCTTCCGTGCGGGCCGCGACCGGCCGCCGGCGGTGCCGGTGGGAACCGTCACAGATGGCCGGATCGGGGTTGCGGCTTATTACCGACGGGTAGCATCATCGTAGCTACTTGTTGGTATGTGAACGAGCGCGAGGAACCAAGTGCCTCGCCGATCTCTCTACGGAGCCGTCGCCATGGGGCACTACAAGTCGAATCTGCGCGACATCGAGTTCAACCTCTTCGAAGTACTCGGACGCGACAAGGTGTACGGCACCGGACCGTTCGCGGAGATGGACACGGACACCGCGAAGAGCGTCCTGGAGGAGCTGACCCGCCTCGCGGAGAACGAGCTGGCGGAGTCCTTCGCCGACGCCGACCGCAACCCGCCGGTCTTCGACCCCGAGACCAACACCGCGCCGGTCCCGGCCTCCTTCAAGAAGAGCTACAAGGCCTTCATGGACTCCGAGTACTGGCGCCTGGGCCTGCCCGAGGAGATCGGCGGCACCACCTCCCCGCGCTCCCTGATCTGGGCGTACGCGGAGCTGCTGCTCGGCGCGAACCCGGCCGTGTGGATGTACTCCTCGGGCCCGGCGTTCGCCGGCATCCTCTTCGAGGAGGGCAACGACGTCCAGAAGCACATCGCGAAGATCGCCGTGGAGAAGACCTGGGGCTCCACCATGGTGCTGACCGAGCCCGACGCGGGCTCCGACGTCGGCGCCGGCCGCACCAAGGCGGTCCAGCAGGAGGACGGTTCCTGGCACATCGAGGGCGTCAAGCGCTTCATCACGTCCGGTGAGCACGACATGGAGGAGAACATCCTCCACTACGTGCTGGCGCGCCCCGAGGGTGCCGGGCCCGGCACCAAGGGGCTCTCCCTCTTCCTCGTGCCCAAGTACCTCTTCGACTTCGAGACCGGCGAGCTGGGCGAGCGCAACGGCGCCTACGCCACCAACGTCGAGCACAAGATGGGCCTGAAGGCCTCCAACACCTGCGAGATGACCTTCGGCGACCGCCACCCCGCCAAGGGCTGGCTGATCGGCGACAAGCACGACGGCATCCGCCAGATGTTCCGGATCATCGAGTTCGCGCGGATGATGGTCGGCACGAAGGCCATCTCCACGCTGTCGACGGGCTACCTGAACGCGCTGGAGTACGCCAAGGAGCGCGTCCAGGGTTCCGACCTCGCCGCCTTCGGCGACAAGACCGCGCCCAAGGTCACCATCACCCACCACCCGGACGTGCGCCGCTCGCTGATCACGCAGAAGGCGTACGCGGAGGGCATGCGCGCCCTGGTGCTGTACACGGCCTCCGTCCAGGACGAGATCCAGGTCAAGGAGGCGGCGGGCGAGGACGTCAAGGCCCTGGAGGCCCTGAACGACCTGCTCCTGCCGATCGTCAAGGGCTACGGCTCCGAGAAGGGCTACGAGCAGCTCGCCCAGTCACTCCAGACCTTCGGCGGCTCCGGGTTCCTCCAGGAGTACCCGATCGAGCAGTACATCCGGGACGCCAAGATCGACACCCTGTACGAGGGCACCACCGCGATCCAGGGCCAGGACTTCTTCTTCCGGAAGATCGTCCGCAACCAGGGCGCGGCCCTCAACTCCCTCGCCGAGGACATCAAGAAGTTCCTGGCGCTCGGCACCGGCGGCGAGGAGCTCGCGGGCGCCCGTGAGCACCTGGCCAAGGCCGCCGTCGAGCTGGAGGCGATCGTCGGCCTCATGCTGACCGACCTCGCCGCCACCGAGCAGGACGTCAAGAGCATCTACAAGGTGGGCCTCAACACCACCCGTCTGCTGATGGCCTCCGGTGACGTCGTCGTCGGCTACCTGCTCCTCAAGGGCGCGGCCGTCGCCGCCGAGAAGCTGGAGACGGCTTCGCAGAAGGACAAGGCCTTCTACACCGGCAAGATCGCGGCGGCGAAGTTCTTCGCGGCCAACGTCCTGCCCGGCGTGACCCTGGCCCGCAAGGTCGCCGAGGGCGTCGAGCTGGACCTCATGGAGCTCGACGAGGCCGCGTTCTAGGACACATCTGTACAGCTGCACACGTCCTCACGAGGGCCCGCTCCCCATCGCCGGGAGCGGGCTCTCGTACGTCGTTAAGGTGAACCCCATGAGCGCACCCCACCGCTTCGACCGCGGCCACACCGACGACCTCATGTCCTTCCTGGCGGCGAGCCCCACGCCGTACCACGCGGTGGCGAACGCCGCCGAGCGGCTGGAGAAGGCAGGCTTCCGCCAGGTCTCGGAGACGGACGCCTGGGACGGGACGAGCGGCGGCAAGTACGTGCTGCGCGGCGGCGCGATCATCGCCTGGTACGTCCCCGAGAGCGCGGCGCCCCACACGCCGTACCGGATCGTCGGCGCGCACACCGACTCCCCGAACCTGCGCGTGAAGCCGCTGCCGGACGCGGGGGCGCACGGCTGGCGCCAGGTCGCCGTCGAGATCTACGGCGGCCCCCTGATGAACTCCTGGCTCGACCGTGACCTGGGGCTGGCCGGCCGGCTGACCCTGCGGGACGGCTCCACGCGCCTGGTGAACGTGGACCGGCCGCTGCTGAGGGTGCCCCAGCTCGCCATCCACCTGGACCGCGCGGTGTCCTCGGACGGCCTCAAGCTCGACAAGCAGCGCCACCTCCAGCCCGTCTGGGGGCTCGGCGACCATGTGCGCGACGGTGACCTGATCGCCTTCCTGGAGGAGGAACTGGGGCTCGGCGCGGGCGAGGTGACCGGCTGGGACCTGATGACGCACTCCGTGGAGGCGCCCGCCTATCTGGGCCGGGACAAGGAGCTGCTGGCGGGACCGCGCATGGACAACCTGCTGTCCGTGCACGCGGGCGTGGCCGCCCTGACCGCGGTGTCCTCCCGTGAACTGCCGTACATCCCGGTGCTCGCCGCCTTCGACCACGAGGAGAACGGCTCGCAGTCCGACACAGGCGCGGACGGGCCGCTGCTCGGCGGGGTCCTGGAGCGGTCGGTGTTCGCGCGCGGCGGGTCGTACGAGGACCGGGCGCGGGCGTTCGCGGGGACGGTGTGCCTGTCCTCCGACACCGGGCACGCGGTGCACCCCAACTACGCGGAGCGGCACGACCCGACGCACCACCCGCGCGTCAACGGCGGGCCGATCCTCAAGGTCAACGTCAACAACCGCTATGCCACGGACGGTTCGGGGCGGGCGGTGTGGGCGGCGGCCTGCGAGCGGGCCGGGGTGCCCTTCCAGTCGTTCGTCTCCAACAACTCCATGCCCTGCGGCACCACCATCGGGCCGATCACCGCGGCCCGGCACGGCATCAAGACCGTGGACATCGGGGTGGCGATCCTTTCGATGCACAGCGTCCGGGAGTTGTGCGGCGCGGACGACCCGCATCTGCTGGCCAACGCGCTGGTGGCGTTCCTGGAGGGGTAGTTCGGACGGAGTGGGGGTACCCGCGTGTGCGGGCCGGAACGACCGGGCCGGACAGGGAGGCGACACTCATGGGCCTCGGCGGGTGCATCATCCTCATCGCCGTGGGAGCGATTCTCACGTTCGCGACGGACTGGGACATGCAGGGGGTCAATCTGGATCTGGTCGGGGTCATTCTGATGATCGTGGGGTTGATCGGGGTGACGACGTTCAGCAGTATCGCGCGACGGCGGCGGCAGGTGGTCGTGCCTCCGGCGTCCACGACCGTTGTGGATGACCGGCATCGGCGAGACGAGTACTGAGCGAGTCCCGTTGTGATTCGGCTGACCGCCGGTGGGGGCTTGTCGCGCAGTTCCCCGCGCCCCTAACCACCTTCGTCCATCCCCGCGAGGATCAGTGGGAGTCTGTTGGTCGCGCCCTCGGTCACTCTGATCGGGACTCCCCAGTCCTGCTGGTGCACGTGGCAGGCCGGGTATTCGGTGTCGGGGGTGTCGTCGCAGGAGGCCGCCATCGCCGAGATGTGCAGGACGCCTCGGGGGACCGCAGGGTTGAGTTCCAGGGTTCTGGTGAGGTCCGTGGCCGCGCCCTCTCCCGCGAGGAGCAGTTCGGGTGGGGTGGAGGAGACCAGGAGGCGGCTGGACGGGCCGTAGCGGGTGTCGAGTTTCTGGCCCGCGGGAGCTTGGAAGATCACGTCCAACACGAGCTTGCCCGGGGCCACTTCGGTCGCCGCGCGCCGGGTGCGGTGGGCGACCGCGGTGACACGGACCGCCTCCTCCGGCAGGCGCAGGCGGGTCAGGCGGTGGCGGGCCGACTCGACCACCACGATGTCGTCGCCGACCAGCACCGCGTCGCTCGGTTCGCGCAGGTCGGTCGCGAGGGTGGTGACCTCGCCGGTCGCCGGGTCGTAGCGGCGCAGGGCGTGGTTGTAGGTGTCGCTGACCGCGACCGAGCCGTCGGGCAGCGCGGTGACGCCCAACGGGTGCTGGAGCAGGGCCTGTCCGGCGGGGCCGTCGCGGTGGCCGAAGTCGAAGAGGCCGGTGCCGACGGCGGTGTGGACGGTGCCGTCGAGGTCGACCCGGCGCAGCGCGGAGGTCTCGGAGTCGGCGAGCCACAGATGCTCGCCGTCGAGTGACACGGCGAGGCCGGAGGGCTGGGCGAACCAGGCCTCGGCGCCGGGGCCGTCGACCAGGCCCTCGTTGGTGGTGCCGGCCACGGCCGCGACCGTCCTGTCGCCCGGGTCGTACGCCCACAACTGGTGGACACCGGCCATCGCGATCCACACCAGGCCGTGCCACACGGCCACGTCCCACGGGGAGGACAGGTCGGTCTCGCGCGCGGGGCCCGCCGTGGGGGAGCCCTGCCACCACTGGCGGCCGGTGCCGGCCAGGGTGGTGACCTCGCCGGTGCCGGGGTCGAGGCGGCGCAGGGCGTGGTTGACGGTGTCGGCGACGACCACGGCGCCGTCGTCGAGAAGGGCGAGGCCCTGCGGTTCGTTGAACGTCGCCGTGTCCGCCGTGCCGTCGGCGAAGCCGCGCGTGCCGGAGCCGATGTGGCGTACGACGGTCTCGCCGTCCGCCGCAAGCTCCACCAGTCGGTGCCGGGTGGTGTCGCTGACCAGGAGGTTCCCGGAGGGCAGCAGGAGCGCCTTGCCGGGGAAGCGCAGGGTGGTCGGCTCGGGCTCCGGCGGGACGTACGGTCCGTCGCCGCGGCGCAGGGTGCCCTTCGCCGCGTGCTCGGCCTCCAGCTCCGTCACCAGGCGCTCGATGGCGTGCACATGGCCCTCGCCCGCGTGCTGCGCGACGACGTACCCCTCGGGGTCGATCACCACGAGCGTCGGCCAGGCCCGCACCGCGTACTGCTTCCAGGTGGCGAGCTCGGGGTCGTCGAGCACGGGATGCGCCACGCCGTACCGCTCGACCGCGTCCACCACCGCCGCGTGCTCCGCCTCATGGACGAACTTCGGTGAGTGGACCCCGATCACGACGACGGTGTCGGAGTGCTTCTCCTCCAGCTCGCGCAGCTCGTCGAGGACATGCAGGCAGTTGATGCAGCAGAAGGTCCAGAAGTCCAGGACGACGATGCGTCCTCGCAGGTCGGCGAGGGTGTACCCCTGCCCGCCCGTGTTCAGCCAGCCGCCCTCGCCGACCAGCTCGGGGGCGCGGACGCGGACGCGGCGGGGTGCGGAACCCGCGGAATCACTCGTGGACCTGCTCATGGCTCAAGAGTGCCACCCGCCACCGACAGTCACCTCGGCGCGTGCCCCGTCGGCCCATCGATGGCGTTCCGGGGCGGCCGGCGGGGAAGCGGTAACGGCATGAGATTCCTCGTACGCGACCGGCTGCTCGGCTTCGGTGACGACTACTGGATCGAGGACGACCAGGGCAACAAGGTCTTCCTCGTCGACGGCAAGGCCATGCGGATCCGGGACACCTTCGAGCTGAAGGACACCCGCGGGCGGGTCCTGATCGACATCCACCAGAAGATGTTCGCCCTGCGCGACACGATGGTGATCGAGCGGGACGGCGAGCCGCTGGCCACCATCAGGCGCAAGCGGCTGTCGCTGCTGCGCAACCACTACCGGGTGGCGCTCGCCGACGGCAGCACCGAACTCGACGTCAGCGGCAAGATCCTGGACCGCGAGTTCGCGGTCGAGTACGACGGCGAACTCCTCGCGGTCGTCTCCCGGCGCTGGCTGCACGTACGCGAGACGTACGGCGTCGACATCGTCCGCGACGACGCGGACCCGGCGCTGCTCATCGCGGTCGCGGTCTGTGTGATCCACCTGGCCGAGAAGGACCGGGAGGACGACTGACATCCGGGGCGCCCGCTCGCGCCGCTCCTCCGCCCGCTCGCGCCGATCCTCGGCCCGGTCGCGCCGCTCCTCCGCTCAGTCGCTGAGCCACCCCACCCGGCGCGCGTAGCTTCCCGCCTGGAAGCGGCTCTGGGCGCCGAGTTCGAGCAGGACCTCGGAGACGTGGCGGCGGTAGGTCGTGGTGGACATGGACAGCCGGCGGGCGGCCATCTCGTCCTTCATGCCGGACTCCAGCATGCTCAGCACGGCCCGGCGCACCTCGTCCTTGGGCGCGGCGGGCGGGTCGACGTCCGCGGCCGTGAAGGGGCGCGCGGAGTTCCACATGCTCTCCCAGGACCGGTACAGATAGCGGACCAGGGAGCGGTCGCGGACCACGAGCGCGCCCTGGCCCGGGGGCCGTTCCGGGTCGGTGATGACGGCGGTGTCGTCGAAGAGGATGATCCGGTCGGTGATGTGGCCGACTGTGCGGAACTGCATGCCCAGCTCGGTGGCCGCGCCCATGTGCTGGCGCATGTAGGCGTGCGAGAGCACCGAGTGCGGGTAGAGGGTGCGGACCAGCACGCCCCGCTCGGCCGCCTCCGCGGTCCGCCGTCTGCCCTCCTCCAGGACGGCCTGCGGCGGCAGCAGGGGATGCGCGGAGGCCATCTCCGCGCGCGTGGTCGCCGAGAGCCGTTCCAGGACCGTGCGGATCGCGTCAAGTTCGGTCAGATGCTCCACGGTGGCCAGCAGCGAGTGGCTCTGCCAGGCCCGCTCGAACACCGTACGCATGGTCATGACATGGCTGTTGACCTGGTCGACCTGGCGCTGCATCTGCCGTATCCGGGCCTCCACGGGCCCATTGAGATGAGTCGCGGCCACGTCCGGGCTGTTGGCGGTGTACGTCCGCTTCCCCGAGTCGCCGAGGTCGTCGGCGTCCTCGGCCGGGTGCAGCAGATGGAGTTCGACGAGATCCAGTACGGCCGTCTCGACCTCCGCCTGGGCGACGTCCAGCTCGGCGGCCGCGCGCAGCGGACTGAGAACTCCGTTCTCCAGGGCTGTGGAGTACAGCCGCTCATGCAGTTCACCGATGGGCGGAATCAGGCCTGAGAAGAACTCGTCTGGCACTTCTCACCACCGGTCTTCTGTGGCGCGTACCGCATACGATCCGGCAGGGTATTTGTCGCGGCCCGGGGAAACCCCCCGACAGTCGCTACACACATGGGGGAATCACTAGTGCGTGTCAAGCATTCTTTCGTCTCGTTCATAGCCGCCCTTTCGCTTGTGGAAATTCTCGCCACCGGTGCGACGACGAACGCCCTGCTGGGCGCGGTCGCAGGTGCCGAGCAGGTCGGGCAGGAGCAAAGCGCGATCAGCGCATCCGTGCACGCGGACGACGCCATCTGGCACTGATCCTTCCGGGAAACGACAGCCGGTGAAACGGATCAACTATAGCCGACGGCGAAACGGAATGGGGATCTCTCGTTCCGCAATAGTCCCGCAATAAAGCAATGCTCCGGCAACATTAGCCGCCCACCGCACCGGATAAAGATCGGGCAAAGAGCGAGGAAAGAATCGTGAAAACAGCGGTAATCGGTACCGGTGGTATCGGTGGTTACTTCGGTGGACGGCTCGCGGCCGCGGGACACGACGTCCGGTTCGTCGCCCGCGGCGGGCATCTCGAGGCACTGCGCCGCGAAGGACTCACGGTCGAGGGCCCGGACGGCGGCTTCACCCTGCCGTCCGTGCGGGCCACCGACGACACACACGGCATCGGTACGGCCGACTTCGTGCTCCTCGCGGTCAAGACCTGGCAGCTGGAGCCCGCACTGCGACTGGCGAAGCCGCTGGTCGGACCGGACACCGGGATCGTGACACTGCAGAACGGCGTCGAGGCGCCGGAACGGGTCGCCGAGGTCTTCGGACGCGAGGCGGTGCTGCCGGGCGTCGCGAAGATCATCGCCCGGCTGTCCGGGCCCGGCCGCGTCCAGCACGTGGGCGGCGAGGGCTCGCTCACCCTCGGGGAGTGGGACGGCCGGGACTCCGAGCGGGTCCGGCGGCTGCGGGCGGCGCTCACCGGAGCCTCGGTGAAGGCGCCCGTCACGGCGGACGTCCGGGCCGAGCTGTGGGCGAAGTTCCTGTTCGTCGTGCCCTTCGGCTCGCTCGGCGCGGTGACGGACTCGCCGTTCGGGGTGCTGCGCTCCCGCGCCGGGACCCGGGCGCTGCTCACCGACGGCATGCGCGAGATCGAGCGGCTCGCCGCGGCGGCCGGGGTCCGGCTGCCCGAGGGTGTCGTCGCGTCGACCCTCGACTTCATCGACGCCCAGCCCGCCCACGGCACCTCCTCGCTCCAGCGCGACATCCTGGCCGGCCTCCCCTCCGAACTCGAGGACTGGACCGGCTCGGTGGTCCGCCTCGGCACCCGGCACGACGTCCCGACCCCGGTGCACCGCGTGCTGTACGAGGTGCTGCGGCTGCGGGAGGAACGCGGGGAGCAGCAGTGGTGACCACGGAGACGGAAACGGAGACAGAGACGGGGGCGGAAAAGGAAACGGAGACGGAAACGGAGACGGAGACGGAAACGACCGGATCCAACGGCACGAACGCCTACGAACCCCTCGCGAACCCCACCGCCGCACCGGACCCCGGACCCGCCTCCGAGTCCACCGTCGACATCGCCGTCATAGGCGCCGGCCCCACCGGCCTCTACGCCGCCTACTGCGCCGGCTTCCGCGGTCTCACCTGCGCGGTCGTCGACGCGCTCGACCACCCCGGCGGCCAGGTCGCCGCCCTCTACCCGGAGAAGCCCCTCTACGACATCGCCGGACTCCCCGCCGTGAAGGGGCGGGAGTTGATCGACGGACTGGTCGCGCAGGCGGCCGCCGGAGAACCGCGCTATCTGCTCGGGCACGGCGCGACCACGCTCACCCGGCGCGGCGACGGCTGGACCGTCGGCACCGACCGGGGGCACCTCGTGCACGCCGGTGCCGTGGTGATCGCCGCCGGGCTCGGCCGCTGCACGCCCCGCACCCTGCCCGCCGCGCTGCCGTACGAGGGCCGGGGTCTCGCCTATCACGTGCCGCGCCTGACCGAGCACGAGGGACGGGACGTGGTGATCGTGGGTGGCGGGGACAGCGCCGTGGACTGGGCGCTGGCCCTCGCACCGCTCGCGCGCAGCACCACCCTGGTCCACCGCCGCGCCTCCTTCCGGGCCCACGAGTACAGCGTCAAGCAGGTGTACGACGCTCCCGTACGCGTCCTGACGGACGCTCGGGTGACCGCCTGTCACGGAACAGAGTGGCTGGAGCGGGTGACGGTGACCACGGAATCCGGTGAACATTCCGGGGGCGGCGCCGGTGACACCGTGGACCTGCCCGCCCAGTCGCTCGTCGCCGCCCTGGGTTTCGTCACCCGCCTCGGGCCGCTCGCCGACTGGGGCGCCGAACTGGAGTTCGGCCAGTTCACCGTCGATCCGGCCTCCCAGCGCACCAGCCTGCCCGGGGTCTACGCGGTCGGCGACGTCTGCGCCCGGCCGGGCCGGGTCCCGCTGATCTCGGTCGGCTTCGGCGAGGCCGCGACCGCGGTGCACCACGCCGCCGTGGCCCTGCGCCCCGGCACCCGGCTCGCCCCCGAGCACTCCTCCGACCGTCCGCCACCCCAGGGCCGGTGACCACCGCACGCGAAAGGCCTGTGACCGCCGTGCTGCTGAAGAAGCTCACCCTGCTCCCGCAGGGTCTGGAGATCCTGCTGCCCGCGGGCTCCCCGCTCACCGACGTCGAGTACGAGACCCCGCAGCGCGTCATCCCGTTCGGCTGCCGTTCCGGTGCCTGCGGGGCCTGTGTGGTCGAGGTCGTCGAGGGCGCCGAAGCGCTCGGCGCGAGCGACCCCGACGAGCTCGACTTCCTGGAGGACCTCGGCCGGGCCGACGGCCGGCACCGGCTGGCCTGCCAGTGCCGCCTCCTGGACTCCGCGACCATCCGCCTCCCGGCGGACTCCTGAGAACCCACCCCACCGACCACATCCGACAACGCACCTGAGAAGACAAGGAATCCACCATGTCCAGCCTCGCCAACCGCGTCATCAACGTCGGCTACGACAACCGCCGCCCGTTCCTGAACGCGGCCGCCTCCGCCGAACTCCGCGCCGAGATCGACGTACAGATCGACCGTCAGATAGCGGACTGGTACGAGACCGTGCCGGCCGCCGCGCATCTGGAGGGCAAGGACGTCGACTCCGAGTACTACAAGCGGAACCTGATCGAGACGGCCTGGCGCATCCGGCTGCTGCGCGTCGCCGAGTCGAAGGCGCTCACCGAGATCGCCAAGCGCAGCCCCGAGGCCGCGCAGGTGTGGGCCAACTACGAGCAGGAGGAGATGCTCCACGACGAGCTCTTCATCGACGACCTCGCCAAGGTCGGCGTGAGCCGTGAGGACTTCCTCGCGGTCGAGCCCTACCTCTCCACCAAGCTGCTGACCGGCTACTTCTCCTACCTGCTCGACCACGAGGGCCCGCTCGGCGTGGTCGCCTACTCGTACCTGGTCGAGTACGTGAACGTGAAGCTGGAGCCGAAGAAGCTCGTCGCGCTCAAGGAGTCCGTCGGCGAGGGCAACATCGGCGGCCAGATCAGCCACTCGCACACGGACATCAACGACGACCACCCGGGCGAGGTCTGGGCCGCGCTGCGCTTCCTCATCCGCGGCGAGCAGGACATCGAGGCACTCAAGCGCTACCTCGCGGAGCACCAGCGCCTGCTGGCCCAGTACTTCGAGGAGCTCTACGCCGACACGCTGGGCGCCACGGAGAAGGCCGCCGCCTGACCCGACCGCCGGGCGCTTCCGCCCACGGTCGGACACCGGACGGCCTGAACCGGACCCCGCACCGCGCAGGCGCCTGCGCGGTGCGGCCCTGGACCCGATCTCCCTCGGGTCCAGGTCCAAGAAGCCCAGCCCCCAAACCCCACCCCCCGCACCACCCACCCACCCACCCACCACCCCACCGAAGGGACACCAACGTGAGCAACCCAAGCACGACCCCCGGCAATGGCGTGCTGCTGCTCAGTCACGTCGGTTTCTCCTTCATGGAGGATCTGATCGCGGCCCTGGACGCGCGCGGCCTGCGCAGTCATGTCCTCACCTCGCTGCCGGAGCCCGAGCACGTCCCGGCCCGGCTGCACGACCTGGCGGCCAAGGCGACCCACGTCCACGCCACCGGCGCCCACGTGCTGACGCGGGCCGACGTGGAGTCGTACGTCGGGGAGCTGCGCGCCCGCGGCGAGACCCTGCTCGGCTGTGTCACCGTGTGGGAGGGCTACCGGCATCTGATGGCGCACGCCAACGCGCTGCTGGGCGTGCCCGACCTGGGCCCGGACCAAGTGCTGGCCCTGCGCGACAAACTGACACTCCGTCAGAAGCTCACGGCGGCCGGTCTGAGCGCCGTGCGCGCCGTCGCGCTCACCGAGGAGTCGCTGGCCGAACACCAGCGGCGGCCCGGGCGTCACTTCGTCAAGCCGGTGAGCGGGATCGCCTCCTACGGCACCTTCCCGCTGTCGGCGACGACGAGCTGGGCGGAGATCGAGCGGATCACCGCCGAGGCGGCCGGCGACACCGTGTACGCCTCCGTCTTCGCCGAGACCGGACCCGCGTTCCTGGTCGAGGACTACCTGCCGGGCCGGGAGTTCAGCTTCGAGGTGCTCGTCGTCGACGGCGAGGTCTTCGTGGCCGGCGTGCACGAGAAGTACGTGCTGACGGAGACCGCGGGCGCGGTCCTGGAGGACGCGTGCGTGAGCCCGCCGTACTCCGTGGACCGGGCGGTCACGGCCGAGGGCATCACCTGGCTCACCGCCCTCCTCGCCCATCTGGACCTGCGCTGGGGCTGCTTCCACGTCGAGGCCCGCCACGACGGCTCCCGCTGGGACCTGATCGAGGTCAACCCCCGCGTCGGCGGCGCCCTGATCAGCCCGAGCGTCCGCGAACTCAACGGCGAGGCAAGCCTGTTGGACCTCTGGCTGGACGTCCTGACCCACCCGGCGGAGCGGTCCAGGGAACGCCTGCGCCCCCTCGCCTACGCCCCCGACGGCACCCCGCCCACCGACCGGGCGACCTTCTTCCGGGTCTTCTTCGCGCACCCCGGCCGCATCACCCGCATCGGCCTGGCCGAGGACCTCCCGCTGGCTCCGGTGGTCGAGCAGATCCTCCTGAAGGAGGGCGACACCGTGGAGCCGCGCTCCCGGGAGGTCTTCCTGGGCCAGCTCCTGTGGCGCTTCCGGCTCGACGAACGGGACGTCCTCCTGCCGAGGCTGGTCCAGGTCTCCGAGCACGCGATCGAAGTCCGCTACGCCCAACCCGCTTAGGGGCGCGGGGAACTGCGCGACCAGCCCCGACGGCGCCGCACCCGAAACGGAGACCCACGACCATGCGCTTCCTGATAGTCGACTACAACCTGAGCCGTGTGGCGGACGTACAGCGCATCCGCCGCTACGCCCGGGAACGGCACGGCGCCCTCACCACCCTGATCCGCGCGCACCCCACCGACACCGACACCCGCATCAGCGACGAGGTCGTGCAACTCGACCCCCTGGACCCGGACTTCGCCGCGAAGGGCGAGAAGCTCCTGTCCCCCCGCCGCGAGGAGTTCGCCGCCGGCGTCGTCTTCTCGGACGACGCCGTGCACAGCGGAGCCGACCTCCTCACCCGGCTCGGCCTGAGGGTGGACGCCCCGCAGCCGGCGGCCGCGGCCTTCTGCAAGATCACCTACCGGGACACCGAGCACCGCCACCGGGACCTCCTCTCCGCCCAGCGCCTCACCCCCGTCGACTTCGTCGAGGTCGAATCCCCGGCGGACATCGCCGCGTTCGCCCGCCGCCACCCCGAGGGCTTCGTCGTGAAGCCCGCCAAGGAGGGCAACAACCGCGGTGTCGTCCTGGTCCGCCCCGGCGACGACCTGGACGCGGCCTGGGCGGAGGTCCGCCCGTACCTCGCGGACGGCGTGCTGTGCGAGGAACTCATCCCGTACCGCAGGGAGTTCTCCTACGACGGCCTCGGCGAGCTCTCCTTCGTCACCGAGAAGGTCAGCGCCCCCGGCCGCTACCCGGTCGAGGTCGCCCAGGTGCTGCCGGCCCGGGTGACCCCGGCGGGACGGGCCACCCTGCGCCGCGCGGGCGGCCTCGCGAACTGGCTGGTGGGCCAGTGCGACGGGCCCTTCCACAACGAGATCAAGCTCAGCGACGACGACACGGCCGCCGCGGTCGTCGAGCCCAACCGCCGCCCGGCCGGCATGCGGATCTGGTCGCTGGCCCGCTGGGTGCACGGCGTCGACCTGTACGAGAAGTGGGTGGACGCGGCCTTCGGCCGGCCCGTGGAGACCGCGCTGCCCGAGCCGGACTGCGCCGCCGCGACCGTGATGCTCGGCGTGGCGACGGACCGGGCGTTCGCCCCGGCCGACGTCCGCCCGGACGCCGACCCGTTCGAGGACGCCCTGGCCGCCACCCGGTCCCGGCACGGCCTCGCGCCGGACGAGCTGACCGCGCCCGAGTTCGGCTGGGTCGCGCCGGACCGCCGCGAACTGCACGCCACCGCCCGCGACAACGCCGACTTCGCCGCCCAGTGCTGCGTGGTCCTGCGTTCCGCGCACACCGACGTCCGCGAGGTCGTGCACACCCTGCGCGAGGTGTGGCCGGCCGCCCTCGACACCGCCTGCGCCGCCCACCGGCCCGCGGCCCCCGCACTGCTGGAGACCTGCCCATGAAGATCCTCGTCCTGCACCGCGTCCCCTACCCCAAGATCGAGTACCACCGGGGCATCGACCACGACGTCCACGACGTCACCTACTTCGGCAGGCGCCCGGCGCTCGACACGCTCCCCGAGGGCCTGCGCCGCGAGGAGGTGGAGCGGCCCGGCCTGCGCGACCCGTACGACGAGGCCGTTCAGTGGCTCGACGGGGACCCGCGGACGTTCGACCGGATCATCTCGATGTCCGAGTACGAACTCCTGGACGCGGCCCGGCTGCGCGAGCGCCTCGGCGTCCCGGGCGCCCCGGTCGCGCGCGTCCTGCTGGCCCGCGACAAGGTGCTGATGAAGCGGGCCGTGGACCGCGCCGGACTGCGGGTCCCGCGCTTCCTGCCGCTCACCGACTTCCTCCGCGCGGACGGCCGGGCGCCCTGGTCCGGCGCGACCGTCCTCAAGCCGCACCGGGGCGCCTCCAGCGAGGACGTCGTCGTGTACGGCGATCCCCGCGAGGCCTACGCCTCGGTGACCGGCCGCACCTCGGGGGTGTCCGAGCTGGACGGCACCGAGGTGACCGACGAGGCCGTGGCGTCGTACGAGGTGGAGGAGTTCGTCGACGGGCCGGTGCTGCACTTCGACGGACTGGTCCAGGACGGCCGGGTGCTGGCGCTGACCGGCAGCGAGTACCTGGGCACCTGCCTCGGCTACGCGCAGGGCGTGCCGCTCGGGTCCTTCCAGATCCGGCTGACGGACGCGGCCCGGGAGTGGGTCGCGCGGGCGCTGGACGCGGTGGAGATCCGGGAGGGCAGCTTCCATCTGGAGGCGATCCGGGACAGCGGCGGCGAGCTGGTCTTCCTGGAGGTCGGCAACCGGGTCGGCGGCGCGGACGTGGCCGCCACCTTCGAGCTGCGCACCGGCGTCCACCTGCCCTCCTGGGAGCTGCGCGTCCTGCTCGGCGAGCGGGTGGCCGGCCTGCTGCCGGAGCGCGGGTCCGCGCGCTGGTACGGCTGGTTCGTGCACCCCGGCCACCATCTGGCCCCCGGTGTCTTCGCGGGCTTCGACGGCGCCGAGGAGTTCTCGGCCGATCCGCGCTCGGTCACCTGGCAGGAGGCGGCGCACGGCACCGCCCTGCCCGACCACATCACCTACGGCGCCCACGAGACACCCCTCGCCGGTATCGCCGGCACCGGCTCGCCCGAGGAGACCCGGGAGTGGATGGCCCGGCTGTTCGCCTCCTTGCGCATCCGCACTCACGCTCACGAAGGAGCACAGGTATGAGCAGCGCCCCCACCGCGCTCAGGTTCCACTGGGGTTCAGCCCTGGACAGCGGCCAGAAGAAGTCGACCGAGCAGTACCGCTCGAACGTCCTGGACCTGGAGGGCGCCATCGACTTCGCCCGCGAGGCGGACCGGCTGGGCGTCGAGTCCCTGCTGATGGCCCAGAGCTACAGCCTGCCCGACCCGCTGCCGCTGCTCGGCGCGCTGGTCCGCGAGACCCGGGCGGTGCGCTACATCCTGGCCTACCGCCCCGGCCTGCTCTCCCCGACGCTGTTCACCCAGATCGTCAACACCGTGTCCTGGATGTCCGAGGGCCGGATCGCGCTCAACCTGGTCGCCGGGATCTCCCCGGTGGAGCAGGCGTACTACGGCGACTTCCTCGCCCACGACGAACGGTACGCGCGCGCCGAGGAGTTCCTCGACATCCTGCACCGACTGTGGGGCGGAGAGGCCCCGTTGTCGTACGACGGAGACCACTACCGCCTCAAGGACGCCCAGTTGGGGCTCGGGCTGCACGAGGGGCGGCGGCCCGAGATCTATGTCAGCGGTGCCTCCGGGCCCGCCCAGCGGATGGCGCTGCGGTACGGCGACTGCTGGTTCCGGTACGGCGACACCCCCGAGGAGATCGCGAAGGTCACCGGGCCGTTCCTGGAGCAGGGCCGGCAGGTCGGGCTGCGGATGCAGGTGCTGGCGCGCGAGACGCGTGAGGAGGCGCTCGCCGAGCTGGCCGAGGTGATGCGGGACACCGACGAGAACCACCGTGAGTTCGTCGCGGAATTCGTCGCCGCCGCGGACTCGCACGCGGTCAAGAACTCCTTCCGGCTGGCCGAGCAGTCCGACCACGGCTGGCTGTCGCCGCTGATCTTCTCCGGGGCCGTCGCCTACCGCGGCGGTCCCGCCCTGTGCCTGGTGGGCAGTTACGCCGAGGTGGCCGGGTACCTGCTGGAGTACAAGGCGGCCGGGGTGGGCCAGTTCATCTTCTCCGGCTGGCCGGCCCGGGACGAGATGCGGCACTTCTACACCCGGGTGGTCCCGCTGGTCCGTGAGCTGGAGGCGGCTGAGGAACTCGCCCCGTCCGGGGGTGTCCGGTGAGCCGGACCCCCGCCGAGCGGCTGCGCCGGTTCCTGTTCGCCACCGGTGTCTGCTCGGGCCTGATGGCCGACCAACTCGTCCTGTTCGCCGTGCCGTTGCTCATCTACCAGGAGACCGGCAAGGTCTCCACGCTCGGCGCCTCCTTCGCCATCGAGTGGCTTCCGGCGCTGCTGATGTACCCGTTCGCGGGCCTGCTCGCCGACCGCGACGGCGGGGTACGGCTGTTCTCGCGCGGCAACTCGGGGCGGGCCGTCGTCCTGCTGTGCACGGTCGCGCTGTGCCTGGCCGTGCCGTCCTGGACCGTCGGGCTGCTGATGGCCAACGGGGCGCTGCTCGCCTCCGTGATGCCGGTCGTGCGGATGTCGGTGGAGAAGGTGGTGCCGCGGCTCGCCAAGGGCGACGACCTGCCGCGCACCCAGGCGCTGTTCCAGAACATGGAGCTGCTGGCCACCGCGCTCGGACCCGGTCTCGCCGTCCTCGCGGCGGCCCTGCTCGGCAAGATCTGGCTGCTGGTGCTGGCGGCGACCCTGTTCGCGGGCGGCGCGGCCTGCTGGCTGGGCCTGCCCCGTACCGGAGGCACCGTGAGCACCGCAGGCACCGGCGGACAGGCGGCCGGGAACGTCCGGGCCACCCTCTCCGACCTGGGCCTCGGCTGGCGGCTGCTGATGACCAACCGCCCGGTCGTGCTGCTCGCCGTCCTCAACTTCTCGATCAACCTGGTCTTCGCGACCGTACTGGCCGCGAACGCCGCCGTGGTCACCGGTGAACTGGGCGCCCCCGAGTCGTCGTTCGCCCTCCTCAACACGCTCGTCGGCGTCAGCGGGCTGGCCAACCTGGCGCTCACCCCGCTGCTGGTGCGCCGGTTCGGGGTGTCCTTCCTCGGGGTGGTGGGCTACACCGTGCAGTGCGCGGCCCTGCTGGTGCTGAGCTTCGCCACCGGATTCCCGCTGTACGCGGCCGGGTTCGTGGTCGCGATGGTCGGGGTGGCCTACTTCAACGTCTTCAACCGCACCGAGCGCGTGAAGGTCATCCCGGCGGAGCACCTCGGGAAGGTCATGGGCCCCTTCTTCCTGGTGGGCTGGGCGCCGTACCCCGTGGGCGGGCTGCTGATCGGCACGCTGGGCGCCTCGTTCGGACCGCAGCACCTGATCACGGTGCTCGCGCTGGGTCTCGCGGCGGTCGGCGCGGTCGTGATGCCGCTGACCATCGGGGCGTTCCGGCGGGCGCTCGCCGACACCGTCACCGCCGAGCCGGTGCCCGAACTGGGGAGGACCGCATGACCACGCTCACCAAGGGTGCCGCCGCGGACCCGGCGGTGTTCCGCGAGGCGATGTCCCTGCTCGCGGCCCCGCTGACGGTGATCACCACCCGGGACGCCGACGGCCGCCGCTGGGGCTTCACCGCGAGCTCGGTGACCTCGGCGTCGCTGGAGCCGCCGCTGGTCGTCGTGGGGCTGTCGAACGGCTCCAGCTGCCGGGCGGCGTTCGGCGAGGTCACCGGCTTCGTGGTCAACCTGCTGGGCGAGCACCAGGCGCCGGTGGCCCGGAAGTTCGCCGAGCACGGGGCCGACCGCTTCGCGGGACTCCCCTTCGAGGACTGGCCCGGCACCCGGCTCCCCCGGCTGGTCGGCGCGCACGCCGCGCTGCGCTGCCGTACGGCCGACCTCGTCCCGGTCGGCGACCACCAGCTGCTGATCGGCGAACTGACCGGACTGCACACCGCCGCCCCCGCGTCCCGGCCGCTGCTGTGGCACCGCCGGGACTTCCGGACCACCGCCGACGACGGGAGGCAGAGCCCATGAGGACCCGGCACGTCCTGCTCGCGGTGGTGGTCACCGCGATCTGGGGCATCAACTTCTCCGTGATCAAGATCGGCCTGGAGTCGGTCGACCCGTTCCTGCTGGCCGGCGTCCGCTTCGCGCTCTGCGCGTTCCCCGCGGTGCTGTTCGTCCGCCGCCCCGCCGTGCCCTGGCGGTATCTCGCCGGCTACGGCCTGGTGTTCGGCGTGGGCCTGTGGGGTGTGGTCAACCTCGGTGTGGAGGCCGGCCTCTCGGCGGGCCTGGCCTCGCTGGTGCTCCAGCTCAGCGCGTTCCTGACGATCTTCCTGGGCGCCGCCGTCTTCCGCGAACGGCTCACCCGCAACCAGCTCTACGGCACTGCGGTCGCCCTCTCCGGCCTCGCCTGCGTCTTCTTCCTGACCGACGGCAGCGTGAGCGCCGCCGGGATCGCCCTGGTGGTCCTCGGCGCGTTCTCCTGGAGCACCGCCAACGTGTTGCTGAAGAAGGCCGCGCCGGACGACGTCCTGGCCTTCCTCGTCTGGTCCTGCGTGTTCTCCCCGGTCCCGCTCTTCCTGCTGGACCTGGCGGTGCACGGCACGTCCGGCTACACCGGCCTCGCGTCCGCGCTCGACCTGACGGCCGTGGCGTCGATCCTCTTCCAGGCCTACCCGACCACGCTCTTCGCGTACGGCGTCTGGAACTGGCTGCTCAAGGAGTACCCGGTCTCCACGGTCGCCCCGCTGTCGCTGCTGGTCCCCGTCTTCGGCGTGCTCGGCTCGGTGGTGATCTTCGACGAGGCCCTGCCCGCCCTGAAGGTGGTCTCGGGCCTGCTGATCGTCCTCGGCCTGGTGATCAGCCTGTACGGCACCCGGCTGACGGCCGCGCTGCGCAACTCACTCCAGGAGGCGGAAGCATGAACGCACCGACGACCATCCCCGGCGTGGTGGACGGGGCCGTGACCCTGTCGTACGACACCGAGGGCCATGTCTCCTTCCACATCACCGTCCGCGGCGACCGCGACGACTGCGTCGAACTGGTCGTCGCGGGCGAGCACGCGGCACGGCTGGCCGCGTCCCTGCTGGCCGGACCGGGCTCCGCGGCCGCGCACCCGGTGCCGTGCTCGGTGGGCGTACGGCCGGCTCCGGGCGGCTGACGGCCCTTTCGCGTACGGCGGTTCAGCGCCCCGGAGTCTCCAGTCCCAGCACCCGGTCCTTGAGCGCGGGGAACTGCTCCCGGGTCGCCGCCACCTTCGCCGGGTCGAACTCGACGGTGAGGATCTCTTCACCGGATCCGGCCTCGGCCAGCACCTCGCCCCACGGGTCCACCACGATCGAGTGACCGGCCTGCGGAACTCCCGCGTGGGTCCCGGCCGTTCCGCACGCGAGCACGAACGCCTGGTTCTCCACCGCGCGCGCCTGGGCCAGCAGCGTCCAGTGCGCCCGGCGCCGCTCCGGCCAGCCCGCGGGCAGCACCAGGACCTCGGCACCGGCGTCCACCAGTCCGCGGAAGAGTTCGGGGAAGCGCAGGTCGTAGCAGGTGGCGAGCCCGAGGGTGGTGCCGGGCACCGGGACCGTCACCAGGTCCTCGCCCCTGCCCATCAGCACCGCCTCGCCCTTGTCGAAGCCGAAGCGGTGGATCTTCCGGTAGCTCGCGGCCAGTTCACCGGCGGGGGAGAAGACGAGCGAGCGGTTGTAGAGCCGCCCCGCCTCGTCGCGCTCGGGGATCGACCCCGCGTGCAGCCAGACGCCCGCGTCGCTCGCCGCCTTGGCCATCACCTCGTACGTCGGCCCCACCAGCGGCTCGGCCTCTCGGCCGAACTCCTCGAAGGCGAACGCCCCGGTGGTCCACAGCTCCGGCAGCACGACGAGATCGGCACCGGCCTGATCACGCACCAGCGAGGCCACTCGCTCACGGCGCGAATCAACCGATTCACCCTCATCCACGGCAATCTGGATCAGAGAGGCGCGCACACTACCACCGTCCTGGCATTCGAGCCGTCCACACGGGCCTACGATCGTCACACGAAAGCACTGCCGGGGTGCCTCACAGCAGCGTAACTTAGCGTTTCAAGACACCCGCCGACAGCCACCACCTCCACTGGCAACGCCGCCATCACCAGCCCGTGCTCCGACCGCCGAGGGGTCCCGTTCCGTGAGTCTGCATCCCACCCTCCAGCCCTACGCCGACGCCTGGACCCACTCCATCGAAGCGATATCCGAGCTGGTCACCCCGCTCGTGGAGGGAGAGTGGAACCGCCGCACCCCGTGCCCGGGCTGGTCGGTGCGGGACGTGGTCTCCCATGTCATCGGGCTGGACTGCGAGATGCTGGGCGACCCCCGGCCCATCCACACCCTCCCCCGCGACCTGTTCCACGTCACCAACGACCACCAGCGGTACATGGAGATGCAGGTCGACGTCCGCCGCCACCACACGGCGCCGGAGATGACCTCCGAGCTGGAGTACGTCATCATCCGCCGCAACCGCCAGCTGCGGAACGAGTCCCGGGACCCCGGCACCAAGGTGCGCGGCCCGCTCGGAACCGAACTGACGCTCGCGGAGTCCATGCGCGGCCACGCCTTCGACGTCTGGGTGCACGAACAGGACCTGCGCACCGCCCTCGGCCGCCCCGGTGACCTCGACTCCCCCGGCGCGCACATCGCCCGGGACGTCCTGCTGGCCGCGCTGCCCGACATAGTGGCCGTCAAGGCCGACGCCCCGCGCAGCTCGGCGATCGTCTTCGACGTGCACGGCCCCATCGAGTTCCTGCGCACCATCCGCGTCGACATCCAGGGCCGCGGCACCCTGGAGACCGCGCCCGCGCTCGGCCCGGCCGCCACCCTGACCCTCGACTGGGAGACCTACGTCCGCCTCGCCTGCGGCCGGGTGCCGCTGGACGCGGTGTCGGACCGGGTGAAGGCGGAGGGCGACCCGGAACTGACGGCGGCGATCCTGCGCAACTTCACGGTGACGCCGTAGGAATCGGGTGTGAGTCCCCCGTGGCCCGGGCGGCTACGCGGGGACGTGCACCGTCTCGACCCGGCTGGCGACCAGACGTTCCCGCTCCCTGCTGATCGCGCGCCCGCGCAGCCGCAGGATCTGGCTGACCCCGAGCGCCTGGAGCACGAACACCGACGAGAAGGCGACTCCGTAGTCGCCGTCGGTCGCGTCCAGCAGCACGCCCACCGCGAACAGCGTGGTCATCGAGGCGACGAAGCCGCCCATGTTGGTGATGCCGGAGGCGGTGCCCTGGCGCTCCGGCGGGTTCGCCGGCCGGGCGAAGTCGAAGCCGAGCATCGAGGCGGGGCCGCACGAGCCGAGCACCACGCACAGCACGACCAGCAGCCACATCGGCGCGTGTTCGCCGGGGTAGGCCAGCGTGCTCGCCCACAGCAGCGCCGTCGCTCCCACGGTGCCGAGCGCCAGCGGCAGCCGCGCCCCGTGGTGCCGGGCGACGACCTGGCCGTAGACGAGCCCGACGACCATGTTGGAGAGCACGACCAGGGTGAGCAGTTCGCCCGCCGTCGCCCGGGACAGCCCCTGCGCCTCGACGAGGAACGGCAGTCCCCACAGCAGCAGGAACACCATCGCCGGGAACTGCGTGGTGAAGTGCACCCACAGGCCGAGCCGGGTGCCGGGCTCGCGCCAGGACGCGGCGATCTGACGCCGTACGTAGGCCGCGCCGCGGTGCGGGAAGGGTTCCGGCTCGTGGCCCTCGGGGTGGTCCTTGAGGAAGAGGAGCAGCAGCACCAGGACGACGACCCCGGCGAGCGCGCTGCCCGCGAACGCGGCCGTCCAGCCGATGCCGTGCAGCAGCCGGGCCAGGACCAGCGTGGAGACCAGGTTGCCCGCCATGCCGGCGAGCCCGGCGAACTGCGCGACCAGCGGTCCGCGGCGGGCCGGGAACCAGCGGGTGCCCAGGCGCAGCACGCTGATGAAGGTCATCGCGTCACCGCAGCCCAGCAGCGCGCGGGAGGCGAGGGCGGTGCCGTAGGAGGGGGAGAAGGCGAAGCCCAGCTGTCCCGCCGTGAACAGCACGGCCCCGATGGCCAGCACCTTCTTGGTGCCGAGCCGGTCGACCAGCAGGCCGACGGGTATCTGCATGCCGGCGTAGACGAGGAGCTGGAGGATCGAGAAGGTCGACAGGGCGGAGGCGTTCACGTGGAAGCGGTCGGCCGCGTCGAGGCCGGCGACCCCGAGGGACGTACGGAAGATGACGGCGACGAAGTAGACCGAGACGCCGATGCCCCACACGGCCATCGCGCGCCGCCCGCCCGGAGGGTCGCCGGGAAGCGGGGAGCGGCTCATCGGACCTCCCCCCGCGCCAGGTTGGAGAACCACTCCACATGCCCGTGGATCAGCGCTACGACCGCCTCCGCGTCCCCGGAGCGCAGCGCCCGGAGGATCTGCTCGTGCTCGACGAGGGTCTTGGTGATCCGGTCGGGGTGGGCGTGCATCACGGCGACGCCCATCCTGAGCTGCCGGTCGCGGAGCTGGTCGTAGAGCCGGCTGAGGATCTCGTTGCCGCCGCTGCGGACGATCTCGGCGTGGAAGCAGCGGTCGGTGACGGCGGCGCCCGCCAGGTCCCCGGCCTCGGCCTGCTCCTTCTGCTGGGCGAGCAGCTCCTCCAGGCGGGCGATGAGCCGCGGGGACGCCGGTACGGCCTTGCGGGCGGCGTGGCCCTCGACGAGCTGGCGGGTCTCGACCACGTCCGCGATCTCCTGGGCGGAGACGGGCAGGACGAGCGCTCCCTTTTTCGGGTAGAGCCTGATCAGCCCTTCGACCTCCAGACGCAGCAGCGCCTCCCGCACGGGCGTGCGAGAGACCCCGACGGCCTCGGCGAGCTCGCCCTCGGTGAGCAGCGTGCCGCCTTCGTAGCGGCGGTCGAGGACACCCTGCTTGACGTGGGTGTACACACGGTCGGCGGCGGGGGGCTGTTTCACGGCCAGGGTCATGCCCACAGCTTAGATACAACACGTACGCATGGTGGATCACGTCCAGCATGCGGACCCCTCGGCCGGGGCGGCCCCCTGAAAGCCGCACCCCGCCCCAGCGGCCGCACAACCTTCCGTGCTATCTACGTGTCAGACATGCGCGGCCCCACCTTCTTCCCCTTCAACTCGGCCGCGCTTCAGGGGCATTCGACGCATTCGGGGTATTTGACTTGAAAACCGCCAACAAGAGCTTCCGTGTCCGCAGAGCCGCAGCCGTCGTCGTCACGACCGGCGCAGTGCTCGCCACCGGAGCTCTCACCGCGGCACCCGCGCAGGCCGTCACGACGCCGACCATCACCGCCAAGGGCGGGTTCCTGATGAACAGCGCGAACGGCAAGACGCTCTACAGCAAGGCACCTGACACCAAGCGGCTCACCGCTTCCACCACGAAGATCATGACCGCCAAGGTCGTCCTGTCGCAGTCGAACCTGAACCTGGACGCCAAGATCACGATCAAGAAGGACTACAGCGACTACATCGTCCGCAAGGGCGCGTCGTCGGCTCACCTGATCGTCGGCGACAAGGTCACCGTCCGTCAGCTGCTCTACGGGATGATGCTGCCGTCCGGCTGCGACGCGGCGATGGCGCTGGCCGACAAGTTCGGCACCGGCTCCACGGTCTCCGCGCGCACCAAGTCGTTCATCGCGAAGATGAACTCCACGGCCAAGAGCCTGGGCATGAAGAACACCAAGTTCGACTCGTTCGACGGAATAAGCAATGGTTCGAACGCCTCGACCCCGCGGGACCTCACGCTGCTCGCCCGCAGCGCGATGAAGAGCAGCACCTTCAAGGCAGTCGTCAAGACCAAGTCGTACAAGGCCAAGACGATCACCAAGACCGGCAGCACCCGCACCATGGCCGCCTGGACGAACACCAACACCCTGCTCGGCTGGAACGGCACCCTCGGCATCAAGACCGGCTCGGGCACCGACTCCAAGTACTGCCTCGTCTTCGCCGCCACGAAGAACGGCGAGTCCGTCATGGGCGCGGTCATGACCGCCTCCTCGGCCGCCAACCGCACGGCGGACGTGAAGAAGCTCATCAACTACGGCTACGCGAAGATCAGCTGACGCACACAGCCCGGCAGGGGCCGTCGCGAAAACCCGTTGGCGGGTCGCGGCGGCCCCTGCTAGTTTTCCGGAGGCCGTGCAAGAGACCAGGAGGTGGTACCCGTGAACGTAAACACGTGGGTGCTCCCCTCCGGGGTCGCGGTCGGGCGATAGGTCGTCCGGGAGCGCCGTTCCAGCGCTTTCCCGAAAGGCACGACCATGCGTTTCACTTCCGAACAGCACCTCGAAGACGGCGTCCTAGAGCGTGAGTTCACCCTCGGCGAGATCCCCGGCATCCTGTGGACGCCCGCGTCCGCGACGGCGTCCGCGCCGGTGCCGCTGATCCTCGTCAGCCCCCCTCCCGTCGGGCTGCGCAGGGCCTACCCCCGACTGGTGGGCCGAGCCCTGCACTCGGCGGCATGCGGCTACGCCACGGCCGCCATCGAGCTCCCCGGAAACGGCGACCGGCCCCGCCGGCCCGCCGTCGCGCAGGCCCTCGCGGACCTGCGCCGGGCCATGGGCGCCGGTGAGCCGGTCAGCGACGGGATCATCGACGCCCTCATCCTCCCCCTGGTCGACGAGGCGGTCCCGGAGTGGCAGACGACCCTGGATGCCCTCCTGTCGCTGCCCGAGATCGGCGGTCCGGTCGGATACTCGGGGGGCGTGATCTCCATCGGGACCCGGCTGGCGGTGGTCGAACCGCGTATCTCGGCCGCTGTCCTGTTCGCCGGGAGCTTCATCCCCCGCGCCATGTTCGAGGAGGCCCGCCGGGTCACCGTTCCCCTGCACGTCCTGCTCCAGTGGGACGACGAGGGCAACGACCGGCAGGCCGCCCTGGACCTGTTCGACGCCTTCGGCTCCAAGGAGAAGTCGCTGCACGCCAACATGGGCGGACACACCGGTGTCCCGCAGTACGAGGGGGACGCGGCGGCGCGGTTCTTCGACCGGCACCTGAAGTGAGCCGGAGACGGATGAAGTGATCCGGAGACGGATTCGGTGAGCCGGTGACGGTGAGGTGAGCCGGTGACGGCCGAGGGGACGGGCACGACACGAAGTCGTGGCCGTCCCCTCGGTCTTGGCCGGTCCGCCGGGTCAGGCCCAGGTGATCAGCTTCTTGGGCTGTTCCAGGACCGCCGCCACGTCGGCGAGGACCTTCGAGCCCAACTCCCCGTCCACCAACCGGTGATCGAAGCTCAGCGCCAGCGTGGTCACCTGACGGGGCTTCACCTTGCCCTTGTGGACCCACGGCTGGAGCCTGATCGCGCCGACGGCGAGGATCGCGGACTCGCCGGGCGGCAGGATCGGGGTGCCGGTGTCGACGCCGAAGACGCCGACGTTGGTGATGGTGACGGTGCCGCCCTGCATCGCGGCCGGGGAGGTCCTGCCATCCTTCGCCGTGGACACCAGCTCGCCCAGGGACTCCGCCAGCTGCGGCAGCGTCTTGGTGTGGGCGTCCTTGATGTTCGGGACGATCAGACCGCGCGGAGTGGCCGCCGCGATGCCCAGGTTGACGTAGTGCTTGAGCACGATCTCCTGGTTCGCCTCGTCCCAGGACGCGTTGATGTCCGGGTTGCGGCGGATCGCCACCAGCAGCGCCTTGGCGATCAGCAGGAGCGGGTTGACCCTCAGGCCCTGGAGGTCCTTGTCCTGCTTGAGCTCCTCGACCAGCTTCAGCGTGCGCGTCACGTCCACCGTCACGAACTCCGTGACATGCGGGGCCGTGAACGCCGAGCCGACCATCGCCGCGGCCGTGGCCTTGCGGACGCCCTTGACCGGGACCCGGGTCTCGCGCGCCGAGTCGTAGGACGCGGCGGGGGCGGCGGACGCGGCGGACACCGCGGCCGGTGCCGTCAGGGGGGGCACGGGTGCGGGGGCCTCGGCCGGAGCGACCGCCGCGTGCACGTCCTCGCGCGTGATGACGCCGTCCGGGCCGGACGGGACCACTGTGCTGAGGTCGACCCCCAGGTCCTTCGCCAGCTTGCGCACCGGCGGCTTCGCCAGGGGGCGGGACTGCGCCGGGGCGGCCTGGGCTGCGGTGGCCTGGCTCGCAGGAGCCTGGCCTGCGGTGGCCTGCTCGGCGGGGGCCGGGCCGTGGCCGTTCAGCTCGGTCCGGATCTCCACCGAGGCCTGCTGGACCGGTACTTCGGGGCCCTTGCGGGGCCGGCGCTTGGTCGAGGAGACGGCCACGCCGTAGCCGACGAGGACCGGCTTGCGGCCCTCGGGCTTCTCCTCGGCGGGAGCGGGAGCGGCGGGCGCGGCGGGGTGCTCGGCGACCGCGGGGGTCTCCTGGGCGGGCGCCGCGCCGGTGCCGCCCGACACGTCCACGGTGATGATCGCCGTGCCCACGTCCACCGTGGTGCCCTCGGGGAAGCGCAGCTCGCGCACCACCCCGTCGTAGGGGATGGGCAGTTCGACGGCCGCCTTGGCCGTCTCGACCTCGCACACCACCTGGCCGTCCGTCACCGAGTCCCCCGGCTGGACGTACCACTTGAGGATCTCGGCCTCGGTGAGCCCCTCGCCCACGTCGGGCATCTTGAACTCGCGTACGGACGCTTCCGTCATCGTCGTCACGACCCTCTCCTCAGTACGCCAGGGCACGGTCGACGGCGTCGAGCACCCGGTCCAGGCCCGGCAGGTACTCCTCCTCCAGGCGGGCCGGCGGGTAGGGGGCGTGGTAGCCGCCGACCCTGAGCACCGGGGCCTCCAGGTGGTAGAAGCAGCGCTCGGTGATCCGGGCCGCGATCTCCGCGCCCGAACCGAAGAACACCGGGGCCTCGTGGACCACGACCAGGCGGCGGGTCTTCTCCACCGAGGTCTGGATCGAGTCGAAGTCCAGCGGCGAGACCGAGCGCAGGTCCAGGATCTCCAGCGACTTGCCCTCCTCGGCGGCCGCGGCGGCGACCTCCTGGCAGAGCTTCACCATCGGGCCGTACGCGACGAGGGTCAGGTCGGTGCCCTCCCGGACCACCTGGGCCTTGTGCAGCGGACCCGGGATGGCCTCGGTGTTGACCTCGCCCTTGTCCCAGTACCGGCGCTTGGGCTCGAAGAAGATCACCGGGTCGTCGCTCTGGATGGCCTGCTGCATCATCCAGTACGCGTCCGAGGGGTTCGAGGGGGAGACCACCTTGAGGCCCGCCACGTGCGCGAAGAGCGCCTCCGGGGACTCCGAGTGGTGCTCCACCGCGCCGATGCCGCCGCCGTAGGGGATGCGCACGACGACCGGCATCTTGACCTTGCCCAGCGAGCGCGCGTGCATCTTGGCGAGCTGGGTGACGATCTGGTCGTAGGCCGGGAAGACGAAGCCGTCGAACTGGATCTCCACCACCGGGCGGTAGCCGCGCAGGGCCAGGCCGATCGCGGTGCCGACGATGCCCGACTCGGCGAGCGGGGTGTCGATGACCCGGCTCTCGCCGAAGTCCTTCTGGAGGCCGTCGGTGACACGGAAGACGCCGCCGAGCTTGCCGACGTCCTCGCCCATGACGAGGACCTTGGGGTCGGAGTCCAGGGCCTTGCGCAGCGACTCGTTGATCGCCTTGGCGATCGCCATCTTCTCCGCCATCTCAGTTTCCCCCTTCGGCGTCGGCGAACGACGCCTGGTAGGCGGCGAACTCGGCCCGCTCCTCGTCGACGAGCGCGTGTCCGTCCGCGTACGCGTTCTCGAAGATGGCGAAGTGGTCCGGGTCCGGCATGGCACGCACCACCTCACGCACTCGCTTGCCCAACGCCTCGGACTCGGTCTCCAGTTCCGCGAAGAATCCCTCGTCCGCGTGGTTTGAGGACTCCAGGTACCGG
This sequence comes from Streptomyces sp. SID13726, assembly GCF_010548375.1. GTDB lineage: Bacteria > Actinomycetota > Actinomycetes > Streptomycetales > Streptomycetaceae > Streptomyces. The sequence continues at coordinate 12,169 of NZ_JAAGLY010000005.1, read as the reverse complement.
CGAAGGCGCAGGATCGGGTCCTTCGCCTCCCACGCCTCGCGCTCCTCGTCGGCCCGGTACTTGCTCGGGTCGTCGGAGGTGGTGTGGGCGCCCATGCGGTAGGTGTACGCCTCGACGAGCGTGGGGCCCTCGCCGCCGCGGGCCCGCTCCAGGGCCCACTTGGTGACGGCCAGGGAGGCGAGCACGTCGTTGCCGTCGACCCGGACGCCGGGGAAGCCGAAGCCCTGCGCGCGCTGGTAGAGCGGGACGCGGGTCTGCTTCTCGGTGGGCTCGGAGATCGCCCACTGGTTGTTCTGGCAGAAGAACACGACCGGGGCGTTGTAGACCGCGGAGAAGGTGAACGACTCGGCCACGTCGCCCTGGCTGGAGGCGCCGTCGCCGAAGTAGGCGATGACCGCCGAGTCCGCGCCGTCCTTGGCCACGCCCATCGCGTACCCCGTGGCGTGCAGCGTCTGGGAGCCGATGACGATCGTGTACAGGTGGAAGTTGTTGCTGTTCGGGTCCCAGCCGCCGTTGTTCACCCCGCGGAACATGCCGAGCAGGTTGGTCGGGTCGACCCCACGGCACCAGGCCACGCCGTGCTCGCGGTAGGTCGGGAAGACGTAGTCGTCGTCACGCAGGGCGCGCCCGGAGCCGATCTGGGCGGCCTCCTGGCCGAGCAGCGAGGCCCACAGGCCCAGCTCGCCCTGGCGCTGGAGTGCGGTGGCCTCGGCGTCGAAACGGCGGGTGAGCACCATGTCGCGGTACAGACCGCGGAGCTCTTCGGGGGTGATGTCCGCGACGTACTTGTCGTACACGGCGTTCTTGACGCGCTTGCCCTCGGGCGTCAGCAGCTGAACGAGTTCGGGCTTGGTGCTCGGGGACTTCCTGGTCCCGGCGCTGCGTCGCGGCTTGCGCGCGGCAGTGCTCTCCACGGTCACGTGTGCTCCTCCGTCGGTCCGGCCCCCGGGGTTGCCGGGTACCAGTGCGGCTCACCTGTTTCCCGACTCCCGTGCACGGGGTGGGTGCGACTCGGCCGGAACAGGCGTGACAGGTGCCCCGGCGAGCGCCCTGCAAGAATCACGTTACCCAGTGCTCCACATTTCTGTGAAACCCCCTTTGACCTGCGATTTTGCTTGGATTTCCAAGTAAATCGGGAAAGGCTCGAAGGGTCGCTGGTCACAGCCTTGCAGGAGGCCGGAGCAACGGCACGTTATCCCGTCCACCCAGGCCACCGGAAGACTTTCCGTGTTTGACTTGTCGAGTGCGCGAAGAAGGAAAAATCAGGGTATTTCTACTCGACGACCATGAGGTCGTCCGGCGAGGCGTCCATGAGCTCCTCTCGGTGGAGGACGACATCGAGGTGGTCGGAGAGGCCGGTACGGCCGCCGACGCCCTGGCGCGGATTCCGGCCACCCGGCCCGACGTGGCGGTCCTCGACGTACGGCTTCCCGACGGCAGCGGGGTCGAGGTGTGCCGGGAGATCCGCTCCGGGGACGACTCGGTGCGGTGCCTGATGCTGACCTCGTTCGCCGACGACGAGGCGCTCTTCGACGCGATCATGGCGGGCGCCTCCGGATACGTCCTCAAGGCCATCCGCGGCGCCGAGCTGCTGGACGCCGTCCGGGGCGTGGCCGCCGGACGCTCCCTGCTGGACCCGGTCGCCACCGCGCGCGTGCTGGAGCGGCTGCGCGACGGCGGCGTCAAGCGGGACGACCGGCTCGCGCACCTCACCGACCAGGAGCGCCGCATCCTCGACCTGATCGGCGAGGGCCTCACCAACCGCCAGATCGGCGAGCGGCTGCATCTCGCCGAGAAGACGATCAAGAACTATGTGTCGAGCCTGCTGTCCAAACTCGACATGCAGCGCCGTTCACAGGCCGCCGCGTATGTGGCCCGCCTACAGGCGGAGAAGCGCTGAGTCACGGAGAAGCACCGAAGTGAGGACCTACGGCCCTACTGGAGCGGTCCGCCCGTCCCGCACAGTCTCCGTATGCCCCCTGCCGTTTCCCAGCCCCCCGTCGAACAGCTCGCCGTGGACCTGCTCGCCCGCACCGACTACGGCCGGGTCGCGACCAGCATGCGCGCCCTGCCCTTCCTCGCCTTCGCCCGGCACATCGTGGCGGACGGCCGGCTCCTGATCCGGATGCCCAGGAGCGTCGGCTACCACCGGGCGTGCGTCGGCAGCGTGGTGGCGTACGGCTCGGACAACCTCGGCTCCGCCCGGCCGGGGGAGAGCCTGTGGTCGGTGCAAGTGGTGGGCGAGTGCGTGGCGTACGAGCCCACCGCGGCGGAGGTCGAGCGGTTCGGGCCCGCGCCCGGACTGGTCGACGGGGAGCCGTACGAGCCCGTCTATCTGTCCGTCGAGCCACAGTTCGGGACCGTGCACTCGACGGACGGCGGCCTGGAACGCCACTTCAAGTACACACCGTGAACGAATATGACTGGCTGTGACAATGCCCAGTTCACGGCCCCTTCCCGTGCCCTAGCATCTGCCGCGTGCCGCGCTCTCCTGTACCACCCCTCATGCCTCACGCGCCCCCGCTGGGCGCCCTCCTCCGCCAGTACTCCGCCGGGTCCGCGCTCGCCTGCGACCCGGTCGACCAAGGGCTGCTGAACCGCGGCTACCGGCTCCGTACGACCCGCGGCCGCTACTTCCTCAAGCACCACTTCGACCCCGAGACGGCCGCCCCCGAGGCCATCGCCCGCCAGCACCGGGCCACCCAGCGCCTCGCCGACCTCGGCGTCCCGGTGGCCCCGCCGCTCCCCGCCCGCGACGGCCGTACGGTCGCGGTGGTCGGCGGCCACGCCTACGCCCTGCACCCCTGGATCGACGGCCGCCACCGCCACGGCGCCCAGCTCACCACCGCCCAGTGCGAACGCCTGGGGTCACTGCTCGGAGTGGTGCACGCGAGCCTGGAGCGGGTGATGCCCACCCACGCGCGCGTGGGGACGGAGCCGGGCCGGGAGCGGGGCGGGAGGACCGACGCCGGCGCCGACCCCGTCCGCACCCTCGACCTCATCGACGACCTCCTCGCGCGCGTGCGCCGGCACCGTCCCGCGGACTCCTTCGACGAGCTGGCCCGCCACCGGCTCCTGGAGCGGCGGGCACTGCTCGAACAGCACGTCGGGCGGCGGCCTCCGCGCGGCGCCCCGGCGGGCTGGGTGCACGGCGACTTCCACCCCTTCAACCTGCTCTACCGGGGCGACGCGCCCGCCGCGATCGTCGACTGGGACCGGCTCGGCGTCCAGCCCCGCGCCGAGGAGGCCGTACGCGCCGCCGCGATCTTCTTCGTACGACCGCCGGGGCCGCTGGACCTGCCGAAGGTGCGGGCGTACGCGCGCGCGTACCGGCGTACCGCGGGCGCCACGCCCTCGGAGCTGGCCGCGGCCGTGCACCGGGTGTGGTGGGAGCGGCTCAACGACTTCTGGATGCTGCGCTGGCACTACGAGCGCGGCGACACCCGCGCGGACCCCCAGTTCCCGGCGGCCTCGGCGCTGGTGGTGTGGTGGACGCGGGAGTACGACGCGGTGTGCGACGCGTTCGTCGACTGAAACGGCACGCGCGCGTGGACCCGTCCTCGGGTCGCACGCGCGCGTGAAGGTTGGGCTCGGTCAGCCGCGGCTCGGTCAGTCGTCGCCGCCGGTGCCGCCGTCCGTGACGCCCGAGATGGTGCCGCCCGTCGGGTCACCGGTCGGGTCGCCGGTCGGGTCCGCCGTGGTCGGCTCGTCCGTCGGCTCGCTGGTCGTCGGCTCCTCGGTCGGCTCCGTGGGCGTCGGCGTCGGCGTGTAGGACGGCGTGTACGACGGGGTGTAGGACGGCGTGTACGAGCCGCCCGAGCTGCCGCTGTCGTCCGTGGAGGTGTCGGTCGACTCCTCCGTAGCCTCGTCGCTCGGCGTCTCGCTCGCCGACTGGTCGTCGGTGCTCTGCGAGGTGGTCGCCGTGGGCGTGGTGTCGGTGCCGGCACCGCCCCCGCCGCCGCCGTTGAGCGCGAGGGCGACGCCCGCCGCGATGGCGATCACCGCGAGCACGGCGAGGATCCACAGCTTGCCGCGGCCGCTGCCCCGGTTGCCGTGCCCCTCGAAGCCGCCGTCGTCCCCGCCGCCGTAGCCGCCGGGCAGGATCGGCTGGGGGATCTGGGTGGTGCCGGAGGCGGCGCCGGGGTGCGGAAGCACGCTGGTGCTCGCGAAGCCACCGGAGGGCGTGTTCCGGCCGTCGTGCGCCGTCACCGGGCCGGTGTTCCAGGTGCCGGTGTGGCCGCCCTGGTCGTACAGCATCTGGAGGCCGTACTGGACGAGCCCGCGCATCTCCTCGGCCGTCTGGAAACGGTCGTCCGGCTCCTTGGCGAGCGAGCGCATGACCAGGCCGTCGAGCTCCGGCGGCACGGCGTCGGAGACCTGCGACGGAGGCGTCGGGATGTCCTGCACGTGCTGGTAGACGACGGAGAGCGGGGTCTCGCCGGTGAACGGGGGCCGCAGCGCGAGGAGTTCGTAGAGGAGACAGCCCGTGGCGTACAGGTCGGAGCGGTGGTCGACGGCCTTGCCGAGGGCCTGCTCCGGGGAGAGGTACTGCGGGGTGCCCATGACCATGCCGGTCTGGGTCATGGTGGTGGACGCGCCGTGCAGGGCGCGGGCGATGCCGAAGTCCATGACCTTGACGGCGCCGTTGTGCGTGATGATCACGTTCGCGGGCTTGATGTCACGGTGCACGATGCCGTGCTGGTGCGAGTAGGCGAGCGCCTCCAGGACGCCGGAGACGATGATCAGGGCCTGCTCGGGCCCCGGCGCCTCGGCGTTGATCAGCAGATCGCGGATCGTCCGTCCCTCGACGATCTCCATGACGATGTACGGCACCGACTGGCCGCCCACGAAGTCCTCGCCGGAGTCGTACACGGCGACGATCGCGTGGTGGTTGAGGCCGGCCACGGACTGGGCCTCGCGCGTGAAGCGGGCCTTGGAGGTCGGGTCCTCGGCGAGGTCGGCGCGGAGCAGCTTGACCGCCACGGTGCGGCCGAGCCGTACGTCCTCGGCCGCGAACACCTCGGCCATACCGCCCCGGCCGAGTCTGCGGGTCAGCCGATATCGGCCGTCCCCCACCAGTCCGCCGTTACCCCACAGCTCCGGCGCATCTGACATTCCGCCGCCAGCCGCCTCGGGGTCGGACGGGCCCTGAGCGCGCTGCTGCTGTGCCATCGGTCCTCGCCGTCGTTTCTGCCCGCGGTGCGCGCGGTGTTGTTACGGTCTCCGTCGGCCACGCTACAGCCTCAGCGCAAGCCGCCGGTCCGGGATGAGCCCGGGGACCGGCCCGAGACGGACCGGTCATCAAACCTGTACTACGTCTCGGCGTGCAAATCCTGTGTACCGGCGGTAGGGCACCTGTAACGCCCGCGCGCCTTTTCTTTCGCTTACGGTCATGGAACGGGCACCGGGCCCGCCGCACCGCCCGACGGGACGGGCCGGGGTGCCGTGTCCAAGGTCACGCCGGCCCGCCTGGCAGAAAGAACCCGAACGAGCGCTTCCCACAGGTGACATGAAGGGCCCGGCAGCGTCGGCTGCCGGGCCCTTCGCGGTCGGTGGTTACAGGTACGGTCCGCCCGTGCGGCCGCCCGCGCGCGGGTCGCCGCCCTCTTCCTGGCCGCCGACGCCCGGGGGCAGTGCGCGGCGCATCTGCTCCAACTGCGCCCGCGCGGCCATCTGCTGGGCGAACAGGGTGGTCTGGATCCCGTGGAAGAGACCCTCCAGCCAGCCCACCAACTGGGCCTGCGCGATGCGCAGTTCCGCGTCGCTCGGGGTCGCGTCCTCGTTGAAGGGGAGGGAGAGCCGCTCCAGCTCCTCCACCAGCTCGGGGGCGAGCCCGTCCTCCAGCTCCTTCACCGAGCTGTGGTGGATCTCCTTGAGCCGGGCCCGGCTGGCCTCGTCGAGGGGAGCCGCGCGCACCTCTTCGAGCAGCTGCTTGATCATGCTGCCGATCCGCATGACCTTCGCGGGCTGCTCGACCATCTCCGTGACCGGAACCTCGCGGGAGTCCTCGTCACCCCCGCCGCCCAGCGCCATCCCGTCCTGTCCCACGACCAGGATCTGGGGGCTTTCCGGCGAACCTTCGTTCCTCGGCATCTCCATGCCGCCATTCTCTCGCACCCGTACACCTCACCACTGAGGTGCCCCCGGTGACACCTGATCCACCGCTCCACCAGCAGATCGACACCACAGCACCACCCGAAATGCCAGCACCCGACCGAAATGCCACCCTTGTCCCGTGACTCCCTGGCTATGCGCGACGGCACTGGCGATCGTGGTGGGATCGAGCACGGCTGCGATCCCCCAGGGGGCGAGCCAGGCGTACGGCGTCGGGGCACGGGTGGTCATGTCGACGGCGGCCGGGTTCGGCTCGGTGCCGGGGTCGGTGCCGGTACCGGTGCCGGTGCCGGTGCCGGTGCCGGGGTCGGGGTCGGTGCCGGGGTCGGTGCCGGGGTCGGTGCCGGGGTCGGTGCGTGGTCCCGGAGCCACGACTCCTTGGCCGACACAGTCGTACGTCGACGCCACCGCACCAAGCACCACCGCCACCCCGGCCCACGGCCCGCTCCGCGCCTCCCCCTCCGCCTCCGCAGCCCCGACCCCGTCCTCCACAGCCACCCCGACCCGTGCGGGAAGCCGAGCGGGCGAGGGCAGGCAACGGCCCGGACGGCCGGAGGACCCAGAGGCCTCGGAGGAGGTCACCCCCGCCGACACCGAGTCCCCACCGCCCCGCGCCGACTCCGGCGACGGCAACGACGACGGCGCCCTCACCGCCGTATCGGAGCCGCCCCGGCGCCCGGCCGTCCCGCCGCGGCCCCACGCGGCGCAGCCCACCGCGGCCGAGCCCAAGGTGTTCATCCTGCCCCTCGGCACCGGCCTGGTCCTGGTCGGCCTGGGCCTGGGCCTCGGCCTGCTCGCCCTGCGGGTGCGCCGCGGCTGAGGTCTAGGACGCGGACGCGACCAGCAGAACCTTGCCCACGTGTCCGCTCTCCTCGACGACCCGGTGCGCACCGGCCGCATCGCTCATCGGCAGCTCGCGGTCGACCACCGGACGGACGTGCCCGGCGTCGAGCAGCGGCCACACATGCTCCCGTACGGCCGCCACGATCGCCGTCTTCTCGGCCGGCGGCCGGGCCCGCAGCGAGGTCGCGCTGATCGCGGCCCGCTTGGTCAGGAGCGTGGCGATGTCGAGCTCGGCCTTGACGCCGCCCTGCATGCCGATGATGGCGAGCCGTCCGTTGACGGCGAGGGCCCGCACATTGCGGTCGAGGTACTTGGCGCCCATGTTGTCGAGGATGACGTCGGCGCCCGCCCCGTCGGTGGCCGTCCTGATCTCCTCGACGAAGTCCTGCTCGCGGTAGTTGATCAGGATGTCCGCGCCCAGCTCGGCACAGCGGTCCAGCTTCTCCTGCGTGCCCGCCGTCACCGCGACCTTCGCGCCGACGGCCTTCGCGAGCTGGATCGCCATCGTGCCGATACCGCTGGAGCCGCCGTGCACGAGGAGCGTCTCGCCGGGGCGCAGGTGGGAGACCATGAAGACGTTCGACCAGACCGTGCAGACCACCTCAGGCAGCGCGGCGGCCCGCTTCACGTCGATGCCCTTGGGCACGGGCAGCAGCTGCCCGGCCGGTACGACGACCTTCTCCGCGTACCCGCCGCCCGCGAGCAGCGCGCACACCTCGTCACCGACGGCCCACCCGGAGACCCCGGGCCCGACCGCGGCGATCCGCCCGGAGCACTCCAGTCCGGGATAGGGGGAGGCACCGGGCGGCGGGTTGTAGAACCCCTGCCGCTGAAGGATGTCGGCCCGATTGACGGCCCCGGCCACCACGTCGACCAGCACCTCGCCGTCACCGGCGATGGGATCCGGGACCTCGTCCCAGACCAACGCCTCGGGCCCACCGGGTTCAGGAATCGTGATCGCATACATGAAACCGACGCTACCCGCACCGCCCCACAACCTGACCCACCCAAATTCTCACGTGCGGGACCGATGAATTCGCGCGACGGTAAAGGTCTCCCCATGCGTAGCCCAAGTACGCGGAAGGAAGTCCACCCATGAGCCAGCACACGTCAGCCCTGGCCATCGAGACAGCGGGCCTGGTCAAGACGTTCGGCGACACCAGGGCCGTCGACGGAGTCGACCTGGCGGTGCCGGCAGGCACGGTCTACGGCGTCCTGGGACCCAACGGCGCCGGCAAGACCACCACCGTGAAAATGCTCGCCACCCTCCTGCGCCCAGACGCCGGCCAGGCACACGTCTTCGGCCACGACGTCGTCCGCGAGGCCGACGAGGTCCGCGGCCGGGTCAGCCTCACCGGCCAGTACGCCTCCGTCGACGAGGACCTCACCGGCATGGAGAACCTGGTCCTGCTGGGCCGTCTCCTCGGCCACCACAAGAAGCACGCACGCGTGCGTGCCGGTCAGCTCCTGGAGGCCTTCGGGCTGACGGAGGCGGCGAACAAGCAGGTCAAGCACTATTCGGGCGGAATGCGGCGCCGTATCGACATCGCCGCGTCCATCCTCAACACCCCCGAGCTGCTCTTCCTCGACGAGCCCACCACCGGCCTCGACCCGCGCTCGCGCAACCAGGTCTGGGACATCGTCCGCGCGGTCGTCGCCCAGGGCACCACCGTGCTGCTGACCACGCAGTACCTCGACGAGGCCGACCAGCTGGCCTCCCGGATCGCCGTCATCGACCACGGCCGGGTGATCGCCGAGGGCACCAAGGGCGAGCTGAAGGCCTCCGTGGGCGCAGGGACCGTACATCTGCGACTGCGCGACGGCGGACAGCGGCCCGAGGCGGCGGAGATCCTACGGCGGTCCCTGGACGCGCGGGTGCAGCTGGAACCGGACTCGGTCGCGCTGACGGCCCGGCTCGCCTCGGAGGCCGGTGACACGGCCGCCGAGCAGGCCTCCCGGGCACTCGCCGAACTGGCCCGCACCGGCATCACCGTCGACAACTTCTCGCTGGGGCAGCCCAGCCTGGACGAGGTGTTCCTCGCCCTCACCGGACACCCCACCGACGACGCCGAGGAGATGGCGGCATGAGCACCGTGACCCAGACCGAGACCCAGGATCTCGCCCCCGTCAGCGCCGAGTCGCTGGCCGCGCTGCTGGTCACCGGGGAGCGGCCGCCGCGTCCGAGCGCCCTGTCGGCCTCGCTGACCTTCGGCTGGCGGGCGATCCTCAAGATCAAGCACGTGCCGGAGCAGCTCTTCGACGTCACCGCGTTCCCGATCATGATGGTGCTGATGTACACGTACCTGTTCGGGGGTGCCCTGGCCGGCTCCCCGAAGGAGTACATCCAGTTCCTGCTGCCGGGCATCCTCGTCATGTCGGTCGTGATGATCACGATGTACACCGGCATCTCGGTGAACACCGACATCGAGAAGGGCGTCTTCGACCGGTTCCGCACGCTGCCGATCTGGCGGCCGTCGGTGATGGTCGGCTATCTGCTCGGCGACGCCCTGCGCTACACCATCGCCTCGGTCGTGATGCTCACCGTCGGCATCGTCCTGGGCTACCGCCCGGACGGCGGAGTCGCCGGAGTGCTCGCCGGGATCGCCCTGCTGGTCGTCTTCTCGTTCGCGTTCTCGTGGATCTGGACCATGTTCGGGCTGCTGCTGCGCACCGAGAAGTCGGTGATGGGCGTCAGCATGATGGTGATCTTCCCGCTGACCTTCCTGTCCAACGTCTTCGTCGACCCGAGCACCATGCCGGGCTGGCTCCAGGCCTTCGTCAACAACAGCCCGGTCACCCACCTCGCCTCGGCGGTGCGCGGGCTGATGGCGGGCGACTGGCCGGCCGACGAGGTCGCCTGGGCGCTGGGCTGGGCGGGCCTGTTCGTCGCGGTCTTCGGGCCGGTCACCATGCGGCTCTACAACCGCAAGTGATCAGCTCGAAGGCATCGGGGGAAGCGGGCGCGCGTCGGGTGCCACCTGGATGCCCGGCGACGCCCGCACGATCGTGATGAGCCGGTCCGTCAGCTCCAGCGTGCCCACGGCGGGATCGTCGTAGCCGAGCACCCGGTGCCCGCGCAGCACACTCACCACCAGGTCGTCCGTCTCGCGCGGCTTCATGCCGACCTCGGCCTTTATGACGGGCCGTTCGACGATGTCGAGGCCGCTGCCCTGCTGGATGAGGTCCTCCATGACCATGCCGGCGGCGGGGCTCAGCACCGAGAGCCCGAGCAGCCGGCCGGCCGCGCTGGCGCTGGTGATGACCGCGTCGGCGCCGGACTGCTTGAGCAGCGGCGCGTTCTCCTCCTCGCGCACCGCGGCCACGATCTTCGCGGCTTTGTTTAGCTGCCGGGCCGTCAGCGTCACCAGCACCGCCGTGTCGTCGCGCTGGGTGGCGATGATGATCTTCCGCGCCTTGTGCACCTCGGCCCGCTTCAGCACCTCGCTGCGCGTCGCGTCCCCGACGATGCCCGCGTAGCCCTCGGCGGTCGCCGCCTCGATCGCCTTGCCGCTGGGGTCGACCACCACGACCTGTTCCCTCTTCAGGCCCGTCGCGCAGACGGTCTGGATCGCCGACCGGCCCTTGGTGCCGAAGCCGATGACGACGGTGTGGTCGCGCAAGGTGGACCTCCAGCGGTTGAGCCGCCACTCCTCACGGGTGCGTTCGGTGAGGACTTCGAGCGTGGTGCCGACCAGGATGATCAGGAACAGCACGCGCAGGGGCGTGATGACGAAGATATTGGTGAGCCGGGCCGCGTCGCTGACCGGGGTGATGTCGCCGTATCCGGTGGTGGAGAGGGTGACGGTCGCGTAGTACCAGGCGTCGAGGAAGTCGACGGACTTGTCCGAGTTGTCGTTGTACCCGTCATGGTCGACATAGACGATCAGGGCGGTCGCCGTCAGGACCAGCAGGGCCATCAGCACCCGCTTGGCGACCTGCCGGAACGGATGCTCCACCACCTTGCGCGGAAGCTTCACCCGATGGGTCACCAGATGCTCGTCCGCCTGCCGGGCGATCGCGTCATGGCCCGGAAGTTTCACGTGAAACACACCCCGATTCCGGCGGACGCCCACGGCAGATCGAGCAGTTCGGCCTCCTGACCGGCCCGGGCACCCCCGGGCGGTACGACGGCGAGGGCGTCGGCGGCCGCGATGCCCCGCAGCATCGCCGGGCCGTTGTAGTGCAGCGGGACCGCGCTGTCGCCGCGCAGCACGACCGGGACGAGCCGGGTGTCGTACGGGTGGCCGTGCGCCTCCTCGCGCAGGGGCAGGGTGTACGGCTCCGGGGCGGGGCGTGCGGCCAGGGTGCGCAGCAGCGGCTCGGCGAGCGTGAGCAGGCCGGAGACGGCGGCCAGCGGGTTGCCCGGCAGGCCGACGAGATGCTGGTGCTCCTTGGTCCGGGCCAGCAGCATGGGGTGGCCGGGGCGCACCTTGACGCCGTCGACCAGGAGTTCGGCGCCGACGCGCTTCAGGGTGGGGTGGACGTGGTCCACGGGCCCGGCCGCGGTGCCGCCCGTCGTCACGATCACGTCGGCCTCGGAACCGGCGACCGCCCGGTGCAGCGCCTCGGCGGAGTCGCCCAGCCGGCGTACGGCGGTGACCTCGGCGCCGAGCGCGCGCAGCCAGGGCGGCAGCATCGGGCCGAGCGCGTCCCGGATCAGCCCGTCGCGCGGGGTGCCCTCGGTGAGCAACTCGTCGCCCAGGACGAGGACTTCGACGCGGGGCAGCGGGACGGCGGCCAGGGTGTCGTATCCGGCCGCCGCTGCGAGGCCCAGGACGGCCGGGGTGACCAGGGTGCCGGGCGGCAGGAGCTGGTCGCCGCTGCGGCACTCCTGGCCGCGCGGGCGGATGTCCTGGCCGTGCACGACCTCGCGGGTGGCGTGCAGCCGGTCCTTCTCGTCGAGCTGTCCGTGCTCGCTGCGCAGGACGGCGGTGGTGTCCGGGGGGATGCGCGCGCCGGTGGCGATCCGGGCCGCCTCGCCGTCGGTGAGCGGCGCGGGCCCGGCGTGCCCGGCCAGCACGCCCTCGTCCCGTACGGCCCAGGGCCCGGGTCCCGCGACCGCCCAGCCGTCCATGGCCGAGGTGTCGAAGGAGGGCAGGTCGGTGAGGGCGGCGAGGGGAGCGGCCAGGGTGAGGCCGAGGGCGTCGTCGAGCCGCACGGACACGGGGGCGCGGCGGGCACCGCGGGTGACCGCACGGGCGGCCAGGGGGAC
>NZ_JAAGLY010000059.1 GCF_010548375.1 Streptomyces sp. SID13726 | reverse complement strand
GAGCGCGGCCTCCGGGTCGTGCACCGAGCACGGGCCGACGATGACGAGGAGCCGGTCGTCGTCGCCCGCGAGGACGTCACGAACCTCGCGGCGCGACGTCGTCACGAGGTCGCTGCGCGTGGCGCCGAGCGGCAGGTCAGCGAGCATCGCGCGCGGGGCGGGGAGCGCGTCGAGCGCGCGGACCCGCAGGTCGCTCGTGCGGGCCTGGAGCTCGGGGCTGTCCACGGGGTCGACGGTACTCGTCACCTGGTCGGACGACGCGGTGGACGTCGGGCTGGACGACGCGGACTCGGGGTGGGTGGTCGTGCTGGTCACGGGAGGCTCCTGGTCTGTGCGGCGGGGGTTCGGGGAGCGCCGTGAGTCGGGGTGCTCAGCTGTGCTCGGCGGTCTTCACCTGGCGCTTCACCGGCCTGCTGCCGCCCGTGGTCCCGGAGCGGCCCGTCTCACGACGAAGGGCCCGGACGCGGTCCGCGTCCAAGGCCCTGTGCTGGCTCCGGGTGGTGATCTGTGGTCAGGCGAACGCCCGCACGGCCCCACCGGGAGCCTGCGTAAAGCGCCAATACCACTGAGAAGTCACGGAGCGACCGTAGCACAGTGCCTCCGCGGGTCGGACGGCGCGTCTCACGTGCCGGTCGGCCTGTGTGCGGGCGTGCCCGCCTAGGCTCGGGCCATGCCGATCCCCGAGTTCGTCGCCGCCCTGCGGTCCCACGTCGGGACCGACCTCCTCTGGATGCCGGGAGTGTCGGCCGTCGTGGTGGACGACGACGGCCGCCTGCTGCTCGGGCAGCGCGCCCACACCGGGCAGTGGGCCGTGATCAGCGGGATCCTCGAGCCCGGCGAGGACCCCGCGGTCGGGCTCGCGCGCGAGGTGCGCGAGGAGACGGGCGTCGACGTCGTCGTGGACGCGCTCGTCGCGGTGACCGTCACCGAGCCGGTCGAGTACCCCAACGGCGACCGCTCGCAGTACCTCGACCTCGCGTTCCTGTGCCGGCCGGTGTCCCCCACGGCCGCGGCCGCGGCGCACGTCGCGGACGACGAGTCGCTCGCGGTCGCGTGGTTCGCCCCGGACGACCTGCCCGCCGACCTCGCGCGCTCCACGGTCGAGCGGCTCGGCCACGCGCTCGGCCGGCTCGCGGACCCCTCAGCCG
>NZ_JAAGLY010000599.1 GCF_010548375.1 Streptomyces sp. SID13726 | reverse complement strand
TTCGAGCTCGCCAAGAAGAACGAGGACATGTACCTCTTCTCGCCGTACGACGTCGAGCGCGTCTACGGCAAGCCGTTCGCGGACATCTCGGTCACCGAGAAGTACGACGAGATGGTCGACGACTCGCGCATCCGCAAGACGAAGATCAAGGCGCGCGACTTCTTCCAGACGATCGCCGAGCTGCAGTTCGAGTCCGGCTACCCGTACATCATGTTCGAGGACACGGTGAACAAGGCGAACCCGATCAAGGGCCGCATCACCCACTCGAACCTGTGCTCGGAGATCCTCCAGGTCTCGACGCCCTCGACGTTCAACGAGGACCTCTCGTACGACCACGTCGGCCGCGACATCTCCTGCAACCTCGGCTCGCTGAACATCGCCAAGACGATGGACTCCCCCGACTTCGCGAAGACGAT
>NZ_JAAGLY010000598.1 GCF_010548375.1 Streptomyces sp. SID13726 | reverse complement strand
TGAAGACACTGACGCAGCAGCCCGCCGACAACCCGAACCTCGCGGGCGCCCTCGCCGACAACGGCATCCAGTGGACCGCCTCCGACAACTCCCGTGAGCCGCAGCAGCGTTCGGCGGGCAGCAGCACACTGACCGTGCCGCGCTACCCGATGAACGTGTACTACAACACGGGTACGAAGGCCGAGATGGCCGACGAGTACAACTGGATCTACGCCTCGGCGGCCGACGGCAGCAGCGGCATCTGCGAGAACAACCCGACGTCCACCTGCCTGCCCGGGCCGCTGGACACCGCCACCGGCTATCTGTCTTACATCGTCCCGCAGGAGGCGCGCACCGCACTCGGGCACGCCATCTCGGGCGACCCGCGTCCGCACTACGCGCACCAGTCCAACCTGCCCCAGGACCGCACGCTGTAC
>NZ_JAAGLY010000597.1 GCF_010548375.1 Streptomyces sp. SID13726 | reverse complement strand
GCCCATCCCAGACCGGCCGTCGAGCGCTCCCACGCTGCTCCGGCCACGGCCCCGCCTCCACCTCCCCCCTCCTGGGGGCGGGGCTTTCCACACCCTGAAAGGAGGCGTCATGCGCAACACGATCACCATCCGGCGCTGGCGCATCGACCTCTACGAATCCGCGATCTACCTGCAGAAGCAGCCCAACCCGACCTGCCACGACTGCCACGGCGAAGGCCACATCGCCCGCGGCCCCGGCATCGGCCCCTACGGCGAAGAGCCCGACTTCGAGCCCTGCGGCTGCTGGGACCCGTTCCGCAGCCTCCGTATCCCGCTCGGCCGCCGGCCCGTCGTCACCGAGAGGTGGCCGTTCTAGTGGCCGACATCGACACCCCGACCGGCATCCTCCTCGGAACGTTCGAGCCCGGCACGCCGGA
>NZ_JAAGLY010000596.1 GCF_010548375.1 Streptomyces sp. SID13726 | reverse complement strand
CTGCGCGAGCCCGGCCTGGGAGGCCCGGAGTTCGACGGCCAAGCGTTCGACGAGACGTTCGCGGATCCCCCGTTCGACAGGACGGATCCACGCGCCGCGACCTGCATCAACGATCCGCTCTCGCGGCTCTCCGGCTGACCGGCCAGTACGCAATGCCCGTGAGCAGCAGACGAGACGTCAGCGGACGAGTGGGAGCGGGACTGATGGGTATGAGGAAGCGCCGCGGGCCCGGCGTCGCGGTCGCCACCGTCGTGCTGGGTGCGGTGGTGCTGCTGGTGGGTGGTGCGGCGGTGGGGGTGGTGCTGGCGCCGGATCGTGTGCCGCAGAGCGTGCGGTCTCAGGAGATGGGGGCGACGGCGCCGGTGTCGTCGCAGGTGTTCGACGACGCGCGGAGGGTGAGGGTCACGCCGCAGATC
>NZ_JAAGLY010000595.1 GCF_010548375.1 Streptomyces sp. SID13726 | reverse complement strand
CAACGAGATCGCCCTCAACATCCTCCTCGCCTCGCTGACCATCGTCTTCCTGCTCGCCGTGGTCACCCTCCAGCCCTTCGCGATCTACGCGGGCGCCAAGCAGTCCATGATCGTGCTGACCGCGCTGCTGGTCTGCCTGATCCCGACCACGATCGGCGCGCTCCTCTCGGCCATCGGCATCGCCGGCATGGACCGGCTCGTCCAGCGCAACGTCCTCGCGATGAGCGGTCGTGCGGTGGAAGCCGCCGGTGACGTCTCCACACTGCTGCTCGACAAGACCGGCACCATCACCCTCGGCAACCGCCAGGCCGCCGAGTTCGTCCCCGTCAAGGGCACGACGGAAGCCGAACTGGCCGACGCCGCCCAGCTGTCGTCCCTCGCGGACGAGACGCCCGAGGGCCGCTCCATCGTGGTCC
>NZ_JAAGLY010000594.1 GCF_010548375.1 Streptomyces sp. SID13726 | reverse complement strand
AGGTCGCCCCGGCCGAGGGCGACCTGCCGCATGTCGCCCGGCGCGTTCACGTTCACGGCGTCCTTGATGTGCAGGAGCTCGATGCGGTCCCCGTACTCGTCGATGAGCGCCGGCACGTCCACGCCGGCGTTCGCCGCCCAGGCCGTGTCCAGCTCGAAGGCGACGTACTCGGGGTTCGTCTCCGCCACGAGGATCTCCCACGCGGAGGTCAGCTCACCGTTGTACTCGTACTTGGTGTTGAACTCCTGGTCGTGGTTGTGACCGAACAGCTTGCCGGTGCCGTTCGCGACCGAACGCTCGCCGAGACGGTCCATGGCGTCGGCCGTGGCCAGCACGTTCTCCAGGCCCCCACCGATGCCGGGGGACGGGAAGCCGCCCGAGCCCACGTACTCCTGGCCCAGCGTCTTGACGTACGCG
>NZ_JAAGLY010000593.1 GCF_010548375.1 Streptomyces sp. SID13726 | reverse complement strand
TTCATCCGCTCGCAGAAGCGCGACCCGTTCACGGGCATCCAGGAAGCCGACAACGTCTGGGACTTCTGGTCGCACTCCCCCGAGGCGACCCACCAGATCACCTGGCTCTTCGGCGACCGCGGCATCCCGGCCTCGTACCGGCACATGAACGGCTACGGCTCGCACACGTACCAGTGGACGAACGCGCAGGGCGAGGCGTTCTTCGTCAAGTACCACTTCAAGACGAACCAGGGTGTGCGCTCGCTCTCCTCGGAGCAGGCCGCCGAGCAGGTCGGCGCGGACGCCAACAGCCACCAGCGCGACCTCGTGCAGGCCATCGAGCGCGGGGTGAACCCGTCCTGGACGCTGCACGTGCAGATCATGCCGGCGGCCGAGGCGGCGGAGTACCGCTTCAACCCGTTCGACGTCACCAAGGTG
>NZ_JAAGLY010000592.1 GCF_010548375.1 Streptomyces sp. SID13726 | reverse complement strand
GCGGGCAGTTGGACGAGCACCATCAGCAGCCCGCCCGCGGCGACCCCGGCGGCGGCCGCCCGCACCCCCCAGACCGCGTGCAGCGCGATCATCGTCCCGATGATCCCGACGTTGTACGAGACGTAGATCGCGGCCGGCGGTACGAACGAGCGGTGTGCCCGCAGCGCGGCGCTGAAGTACCCCGCGATCCCGAAGGACAGCACGGTCAGCGCGGTCATCCGGGTGCACTCCACGGCCAGCGCGGGATCGGGCAGTCCGGGCGCGAGCACCGCGACGACGAGCGGCGCGGCGACGACGAGCAGGGAGGCGACGGCGGCCAGGAACAGCGTCAGCCGCGGCAGGGTCGCCCCCACGAGCAGCCGTACGGGGTCCCGAGAGCGGGCCTCCTTGCGGGTGAGCCCGGCGCGGAAGGCCACC
>NZ_JAAGLY010000591.1 GCF_010548375.1 Streptomyces sp. SID13726 | reverse complement strand
GTGCTGAACGTCCTCACCGGCAACCTCGACCGGCCCGGCGGAGTCCTCTTCCCGCTCCCGGCGGCCGGCCCGCGCCCGCGCCCCGCCGGGCCCGGAAAGGGCTTCACCCTGGGCCGCTGGCTCAGCCGGGTCAGCGGCCACCCCGAGGCCAAGAGCGAACTGCCCATCGCGGCCTTGGCCGAGGAGATCGAGACGGCCGGGGAGGGACGGATCCGGGCCCTGGTCGCCATCGCCGCCAACCCGGTGCTGTCCGCCCCCGACGGGCGGCGCCTCGACGCGGCCCTGTCCGGGCTCGACTTCATGGTCAGCATCGACCCGTACCTCAACGAGACCTCCCGCCACGCCCACGTCGTACTGCCTCCGCCGCCGCCCTCGCAGAGCGCGCACCACGACTTCGCCTTCAACGGCTTCGCCATCC
>NZ_JAAGLY010000590.1 GCF_010548375.1 Streptomyces sp. SID13726 | reverse complement strand
GGGAGAGGAGTTCGCCGTAGCGCAGGTCGAAGGGGTGGTCGTCGACGAGCAGCCGGATGACCTTGCCGTCGGTGACGTTGACGGTCGTCTGCCCCGACTCCGGATACCCGTACCCGGCCTCGGCGTAGGGCAGGGGGCGGCTCGTGTAGACACTGTTGAGGTAGGAGCCCGGCAGGCCGTGGGGCTCGCCCTCGTCGAGGTTGCCGCGCCAGCCGAGATGGCCGTTGGACAGGGCGAACACCGATTCGCTCTGCGCGAGGACGTCGAGGTCGAGGGCCGTCTCCCGCAGTTGCCAGGGCTCGGTCGCGAAGTTCTCGTGAGTGATCATCGGTGGGCCAGCAGCTCGGAGAGGTCACTGACGACGACATCGGCGCCGTGCGCTCGCAGTTCGGCGGCCTGACCGGTGCGGTCGACGCCG
>NZ_JAAGLY010000058.1 GCF_010548375.1 Streptomyces sp. SID13726 | reverse complement strand
CGCGCCAGGGTCGTCGACCCCAGCAACGACAAGTCCCCCCTCCGGAACTTGGTCAATGAACCGGTCGAAGGCTTCTATGTAGTGCTCGGCCGAAGGGTGCACGTCCATGTGATCGTCGTCGCTGACATTGGTGACCACCGCAATGTCTGGGGTGAGACGCAGAAAGGAACTGTCGCTTTCGTCGGTCTCGGCGATGAAGAACGGCCCCTCCCCATGGTGGGCGTTGGTGCCAAACCCGTGGAGTAGGGCGCCAAAGGCGAAGGAGGGATCGAGCCCGGCGTGCCGGGCAACGGTGGTCAGCATCGCGGAGGTGGACGTCTTGCCCGCATTACCTGCCACGCCGATGCCACGTCGCCCAGACATAAGCCGAGCCAGCACGTCTGCGCGGTGCAGGACCGTGAGGCCGCGCTCATGCGCCGCTATGAGTTCGGGGTTGGTTTCCGCAATCGCACTGGACACCACGACAGTACGCGCGTCGCCAAGGTTGGCCGGAACGTGTCCGATACACGTCGTGACACCCAGCTCTCGGAGTGCGTCCAAGCGGGGTGAATTCTTTATGTCGCTACCCGAGACTTCGGCGCCCCGGGCGGCCAGAATCCGCGCGATTCCGCTCATGCCCGAACCACCGAGACCAATGAAATGAAGCTTTCTCAGATCGGGATCATCTTGCGCCGGTACAGAAGTGAGCCGAAAAGTCATAACGGGTGAGCCTCTCTGGCGAGCGCAGGTGATTTCCCCAGCCTGACCCAAGCGCAAAGAATCCAGCAAGGGCTCGTGTTGGGGAACACTGGAACTGCAGGAGAATGACCGGGGAGCAAACCTGACTCGACGGCGCAACTCGGATATACCGAGCGCCGCTGTCCGTGCATCGCTCGGGTCGCCGGGCCCGGCGGCGCATCGGCCCAGGCACTGCCCGACGGCCTCTCCGTAGCCCCAAGCAGCTCTTACTGAGCTTCCTTGGACCAGGGGGAGTTGTTGGAAGAGGCCGCCGACGCCCCTCCCCGGATCGCGCGCGCATCGCGCAAGGCGGACTTATGGGGAAAGGCCTCCGTCCGCCCGGGTGCGGGGCGGACGGAGGGTACAGACCTTGGTGGCGCCCAGTCGCAGCACTCGGCACGGGCGCAGGTGAGGGCATCCGCCGCGGCCCGCAACCAGATCAGGGTCGGAGACCTCAACCAGCCGGCAGCAGAGCCT
>NZ_JAAGLY010000589.1 GCF_010548375.1 Streptomyces sp. SID13726 | reverse complement strand
CGGTCGAGCTCCCCGCATCACGAGCCAGAAGGCGCAGGCGCGCGCCTTCCTTGAACCAGTGCAGCACCAGCAGCGCGTGAGTGCGGGCGGTCGCGGCCCGCTGCCACGGGCGAATGTCACGGTCACGGCGGTGCGCCGCGATCCAGCGCGTCACGGTGCGCAGGGTGTGAGCAGGCACGTCGAGGGTGGCACGATAGGTGACCAAGCAGGGTCCCAGTCATCCGGTATGTGTGTTTGGCGACTTGCACTGGTCCTGGGACGTTGCTGCTGTCAAACCGGGCCACCGGACGAACCTGCAGGTCAGCGCACCGCTGCGCTGATCACCTCTCTTACGGCCCGGTGAGAACACCTCAATGTAAAGTATCCGATACATGCCAACCTTCGCAGACGACCGAAACGATGAGTACTTATGACAGCA
>NZ_JAAGLY010000588.1 GCF_010548375.1 Streptomyces sp. SID13726 | reverse complement strand
GAAGTTGCGGAACCCGTAGTCCGCCTCGCTGAACGTCGGGTCCTTGCACAACACCGTGCGCTTGAGCACCGACGCGGTGACCGGGCCGCTCGTGGACGCCTCGAGGTCGGCCAGCGTCTGCGCGACGCGCACCTCCATCGGGACGTCCTCGCCCGACGGCGCGTCGTCGTCGGTCTCCGGAGTCGTCGCGACGAGCGCGGGCTCGTCGGTCGGCTGCTCGACGGGCGTCGTCTCGCCGTCGACCTCGGCGTTCTCGGTCACGACGGGCTCGCCCCGGCGCGACGAGCGCCCGACGGCCTCGCCGAGCTCCGCGAGCGCCGCCGCGGCCGGGGTCTCGACCTCCGGCTCGGCGATCTCGGTCGCCTTGCGGCGCCCGGACGTGCGACCCCCGGTGCGCTTCGCCTTCGCGCCGCCCGAC
>NZ_JAAGLY010000587.1 GCF_010548375.1 Streptomyces sp. SID13726 | reverse complement strand
TGGGTGCGGAGCACCGTGATCGGGCTGCGCAGCTCGAGCGAGGCGTCGGCGATGAACTGACGCTGGCGGATTCCGGGGGATTCCAGCCGGTCCAGGGTGGTGTTCCTCGTGACGGCGAGCCGGGCGACCTCGTCCTGACTGTTCGGAACGGGCACGCGGCGGTGCAGGTCGCGGTCGCTGATCTCGGCGACCTCAGCGCGGATCGCCTCAACCGGACGCAGCACCCAGCCCGTAACCCGCCAGGTGACCACGGCGACGGTGAGTACGAGCAGCGGCACCGTGATGGCCAGCGCGGCGGTGATGGTCTCGTCCGCGGCGTCGGCCTCCCGCAGCGAGGTGCCCGCATAGACGGTGACCAGACCCTGGGCGGTGGGGGTGGTGACCTGGACGACTCGCTGGCGGTGCTCTTCCCGCACGG
>NZ_JAAGLY010000586.1 GCF_010548375.1 Streptomyces sp. SID13726 | reverse complement strand
TTCCTGACCGGTCACCGCCCCGTCAGCCCTCGGTGACCTTCGACACCCCACCGAGCACCCGGTCCACCAGCTCGTCCGCGAACGCGTGCGTCAGCGGGGCCGTTCCCATCAGCCAGCGGTACGTCAGCGGTCCCACCAGCATCTCCACCGTCAGGGGCAGGTCCGCGTCCGGCGCGAGCCCGCCGGCCTCCCGGGCCGCCCGCAACCGCTCCACGTACAGGGCCAGCTGCGGCTTCAGCAGCTGCTCGGTGAAGCGGGCGCTCAGGTCGGGGTCGGTCGCTCCGGCGGCGGTCAAGGCGCGCATGGGCGCCTCGTACTTCTCGTCGTTGAACTGGTCCACCGTCGCCCGCAGCACCGTCTTGAGGTCCGCCGCGAGGTCCCCGGTGTCCGGGAAGCCGGTCCAGCCGCCCTCGGTCTT
>NZ_JAAGLY010000585.1 GCF_010548375.1 Streptomyces sp. SID13726 | reverse complement strand
CCGCGTCCGAGACCGCCTCCGAGCGGGTCGGGGCGACCGACCAGGGCGACGTCACCGTCCCGACCGACCCGCAGCGCGTCGTCGTGCTCAACCACGCCCTGGCGGGCTACCTGTACGAGCTCGACGTCCCCGTGCTCGCGACGGTGCCCGAGGTGACGGACGACCCGGACCCGAAGTTCTCGCCGTTCTGGAAGGACCAGGCCGAGGCGGACGGCACCGAGCTCATCGAGTGGAGCGCCGACGGCTTCAACCTCGAGGCGATCCTCGCCCTGGAGCCCGACCTCATCGTCGGCGGCGGGTGGGGCTTCCCGCTCAAGCAGGCCACCGACGTCTACGACGGCCTGAGCCAGATCGCCCCGACGGTGCTCGTGAGCGGCACGTACACGACGTGGCAGGAGCAGTTCGAGTTCCTCGCCGT
>NZ_JAAGLY010000584.1 GCF_010548375.1 Streptomyces sp. SID13726 | reverse complement strand
CCATCGCACCGCACTCGGCGTTCCTTCTCCTGCAGGGCGTGGAGACGCTGAGCCTGCGTCTGGAGCGGCACTCGTCGAACGCACTGGCACTGGCGCAGTGGCTCGAACAGCGTGACGAGGTCTCGGCGGTGCACTACCCCGGCCTCCCGTCCAACCGCTGGTACGAGGCGGCACGCCGCTACCTGCCGCGCGGGGCCGGGGCCGTCCTCTCGTTCGAGCTGCGCGGAGGCGTCGAGGCCGGCCGGCGGTTCGTGGACGGACTGGAACTGTTCAGCCACCTCGCGAACATCGGAGACGTACGCAGCCTCGTCATCCACCCCGCGTCCACCACCCACAGCCAGCTCGACGAGGCACAGCTCGCCGCCACCGGCACCACCGCGGGGCTCGTGCGCCTGTCGGTCGGCATCGAGAACACGGC
>NZ_JAAGLY010000583.1 GCF_010548375.1 Streptomyces sp. SID13726 | reverse complement strand
CCCGACCTGGGGTGCCGACGTGTCGTCGCGCGCGCTGTGGGGCGTCGTCGTGTTCATCGGCCTGGTCGCGGTCTTCATGGCGATCTACTTCCGCGCCTGGCGCATGTCGCTCGCCGCGATCATCGCGCTGCTCGCGGACCTGCTCATCTCCGCGGGCGTCTACGCCGCGGTGGGGTGGGAGGTCACGCCGTCGACCATCATCGGGTTCCTCACGATCCTGGGCTACTCGCTGTACGACAAGGTCGTGGTCTTCGACAAGGTCCGCGAGAACACGGCGGGCATCCTCGACCAGACCCGCAGCACCTACGCCGAGCGGGCCAACCTCGGTGTGAACCAGACGCTCGTCCGGTCGATCAACACCGGAGTCGTCGCGCTGCTCCCGGTCGCGGGCATCCTCTTCACCGGTGCCTTCGCCCTC
>NZ_JAAGLY010000582.1 GCF_010548375.1 Streptomyces sp. SID13726 | reverse complement strand
GAACGCGATCGCGAGGACGACCATGATCACGGTCGACCAGAGCAGGTCGTACCCGGCGGGCAGGAAGAGCTCGATGCCCGCGTGCTCCTCGCCCGTCTCCGCCGCGACGGTGAGCGCGGCGTCAGCCAGCGCCGTCATCACTGGATGATGAAGCCGGCGACGAGACCCAGCAGCGCGAGCACCTCGACGAACGCGACACCGATGAACATCGTCGCGCGGAGCTGCCCGGCGACCTCGGGCTGGCGGGCCATGCCCTCGATGGTCTTGCCGATGAGGATGCCGAGGCCGATGCCCGGGCCGATGGCGGCGAGGCCGTAACCGACGGTGCCGATGTTGCCGGTGACCTCAGCGAGAGTGGTGACGTCCACGATTGCTCGTTCCTTCCGTTGGGCGCCCGACCGGATGACCGGGCGTCGCG
>NZ_JAAGLY010000581.1 GCF_010548375.1 Streptomyces sp. SID13726 | reverse complement strand
CCGGCCCTCGGTCCGGCGTTCATGGAGCTCTGGGCGCAGGACGTCACCTCGCGGCCGGACGTGGAGCCCTGGGACCGGGTACGGGACGTGCTGACCGCCGTACGCCAGCACGAGATCCTCCGCGAGGAGCTGCCGTTCCTCGCCGAGCTGCACCGCAAGGGCTTCCGGGGCGGCAACAAGCCCCCCGACCCCCCGCTGAACCCGCCCGCCCTGACCACACCGGCCGAGTTCGAAGCCGCGCTGGGCTCCTTCGGCGGTATCGGCGAGGAGGAGGTCGGGCAGCTGCTCCGGGCGCGGGATCCCCGCCGGGCGGCCCTGCGGACCGGGCTCCTCGCCTGGCCTGCGCTCCAGCCCACCGGGAAGGCCCGGGCCCGCGTGGTCCAGGGCGTCCTCGGGGGTGACGGTCACCAGGTGGTCGC
>NZ_JAAGLY010000580.1 GCF_010548375.1 Streptomyces sp. SID13726 | reverse complement strand
CCAGCAGGCGCGCGTAGAGACGTACGACGTCCTTGCCCAGGACCGCGTCGCAGACGTCCGCCAGCAGCTGGGCCGCGTCCGTCCTGATCTTCGCCGCGCGCTCCGGCAGGGCCGTCAGCTCCCCGTCCAGGTCGGTGAAACAGGCCGCGGCCTTCGAGGTGTCCGCCGTGTACCGGGCGATGCGCGCCGCCCGGGTGGCTACCGTGTCCTCCCGGCCGACCGTGTCGTCGAAATCGCACCCGCAGTCGTCCACGCAGCAGCCCCGGCCGCCCGTGCAGCGCCGGATCTCCTCGAAGACCTTGTCGACGGCCTGTTGCAGGCAGTGGCGCTGCTCGTGGGTGACCCGGCAGCGGATCTGCTCGCGGACCTTGGCGAGTGTCGCCGCCGCCTCGTCGAGATCGGGCAGCGCGGCCAGCCGG
>NZ_JAAGLY010000057.1 GCF_010548375.1 Streptomyces sp. SID13726 | reverse complement strand
GTCGTACGGGCGCTACCGGTCCGGCGTCGTGCGCATCGACGGCCGCGAGGTGTCCCTGCCCACGGTGCTCTCGGCCATCGAGAACCGGATCGCGTACGTCCCCGAGGACCGCAAGGCGCTGGGACTGAACCTGCTCGACTCGATCCTCGGCACGATCCAGGCGGCCAACCTCCCGCGCATCGCGAAGGCGGGCGTCATCGACCAGGACGCGGCGTTCGTCGCGGCGGAGTCGTACCGCAAGGCGTTCTCCATCAAGGCGCCGAGCGTCCACGAGGGCGTCGCGAAGCTCTCCGGCGGCAACCAGCAGAAGGTCCTGCTCGCCAAGTGGATGTACACCGAGCCGGAGCTCCTCATCCTCGACGAGCCGACGCGCGGCATCGACGTCGGTGCCAAGCGCGCCGTCTACGACCTCATGCGCGAGCTCACCGCGAGCGGCGTCGCCGTCCTGTTCATCTCCTCCGAGCTCCCCGAGGTCGTCGCGATGGCCGACCGCGTGCTCGTCATGCGCGACGGCCGCCTCGCGGGCGAGCTCCCCGCCGGCAGCGACGAGGAGACCGTGATGGCCCTCGCCACGGGCGCGGGGGAGGACACCTCGGGCGAGCACGTCCAGGTCGACCTCGAGGCTCTCGCCGACGCCGACGACCTCCCTGGCGCAGAGCCCGCCACCACGCCGGACGGACCGCCCGCGTCCGCCCAGCACCCCACCGACGGCCCGCAGGAGGACCGATGAGCACCGCGGTCGCGACCGCCGCCCCCACCGCGCGCCGCGCTCCCGCGCGCCGGCGCCGCCTGGGGTCGACGGAGATCGTCTACCTCGCCCTCGTCGGGATCCTCGTGATCGCCGGCGTCCTCGTCGCGGTCGGCGGCGGCAACCTGTTCAGCACCGCGAACACGGCGTACATGCTCACGCAGACGAGCCTCCTCGGGTTCGTCGCGATCGGGCAGACGTTCGCGATCCTGTGCAAGTCGCTCGACCTGTCCGTCGGGTACGTCGTGGCGCTCAGCTCGATCGTCGGCGCGACGACCATGGCGGGCGACCCGTCGCGGGTCTGGCTCGGCGTCCTCGCGGCGGTGGGCGTCGCGGCGGTCGTCGGCCTGGTCAACGGCCTCGTCATCGCGAGGCTGCGCGTCAACGCGTTCATCGCGACGCTCGGCGTCGGCCTCATCATCAAGGGCTACCTCGACACGCAGTTCAAGGGCCCGGCGGGCGAGGTGCCCGCCTCGTTCCAGATGTTCGGG
>NZ_JAAGLY010000579.1 GCF_010548375.1 Streptomyces sp. SID13726 | reverse complement strand
ACGTCTCCAGGCTGCTGGCCCGCACCCTGGCCCAGCTGCGCGAGAAGCTCCTCGTCGAGGAGTAGGAACGAAGAACGGGCTATCGGGCCTGCTCGCCGGGCCCGATTCCCAGCGCCTCGGTCGCCGTCGGGTTCACCAGCAGGGCCGAGACGGCCACCGCGGCCGCGGCCAGAGCCACGGCGGCGGCGATCATCGCGCCGCCCGTGGAGTACAGGGTCCAGGCCACCGGCAGCGCCATCAGCTGGGTGATCAGCGCGGGCCCGCGGCTCCAGCGCCGGCCCAGCCGCAGCCCGCGGGCCGCGACCAGCGGCAGCGCGGCGAGCAGGAACAGAGTGATCCCGCCGGTCTCGGCCTGCTGCGGGGAGTCGGGGTCGCCGGCGATGCCCACGAACAGCATGTACGCGCCGAGTCCGGCCAGG
>NZ_JAAGLY010000578.1 GCF_010548375.1 Streptomyces sp. SID13726 | reverse complement strand
GCGGCTTCACGCTGCCCGAGATCGCCCTCCTGTACGGGTCCTCCTCGGCCTCCCTGGGACTGGCCGACCTGCTCCTCGGCAATACGGACCGGATCGGCGTCCGGATCCGCGACGGTTCGCTCGACACCATGCTGGTGCGCCCGGTCCCGGTGCTCGCGCAGGTCGCGGCCAACCGCTTCGCGCTGCGCCGGGTGGGGCGGATCGGACAGGGGCTGGCGGTGCTGGTCTGGGCGGTCTCGGAGCTGGACGTGGAGTGGACGGCCGGGAAGGTGCTGCTGGTGCCCCTCATGGTGCTGGCCGGGGCGGCGATCTTCGGGGCGGTGATGGTGGCCGGGGCGGCGTTCCAGTTCGTCGCCGGGGACGCGGCGGAGGTGCAGAACTCCTTCACGTACGGCGGGAACACGATGCTCCAGTACCCG
>NZ_JAAGLY010000577.1 GCF_010548375.1 Streptomyces sp. SID13726 | reverse complement strand
TCCTGCTGTGCGCGGTGAGCGGTGCGTACTGCCTGTCGCGGGCGCGCAGATCGGAGCGGGAGGCCCGCGGCGGGGCGGCGGGCGAGGCCCTGATGGGCTTCGGGATGGCGGTGATGGCCGTGCCCCCGGGCATCGGTCCGTGGGGGCCCGCGGTCCTGCTGGCCGTCTTCTGCGGGGCCGCACTGCACGCCCTGTGGCTGCTGCGGGGCGGGGTGCACCACGCGCACCACCTGGTCGGCTCGCTGGCCATGGCGTACATGGCGCTGACGATGACCGGCGGGGGCGGGCACGGGCACGGTGGCGGGCCGCCGCTCGTCACCGGGGCGCTGCTCCTCTACTTCGCGGGGTACGTGCTGCTCGGCGGGGCCCGGCTGGTGACGGCGGGCGGGGGTGCGCAGTCGGTCGCGGGCGGGCCGACC
>NZ_JAAGLY010000576.1 GCF_010548375.1 Streptomyces sp. SID13726 | reverse complement strand
GTGGGCGTGGCCGTGGCCTCCCTCGCCCTCGGTGTGGCCCTCCTCGCCCTCGTGGGCGTGGTCGTGGCCGGAGGGGCCGTGGACCTCCAGCCCGGTGAGCTCGGCGGCGTCGACCACGTGCTTCACGCCGGACTGGGCGACGGCCTTGTCGACGGCGGGCTGCAGGCCCTTGAGGTAGAGGACGACATCGGATTCGCCCAGCTGCCCGGTCTGCTTCGGCGTGATCTCCAGATCGTGCGGTTCGACGCCCGGCTTGGTCAGGGTGTCGACCTTCACGTGGTCCTTGCCGATCTGCTCGGCGAGGAACTGCATCGGGTAGAACGACGACATGACGTCGAGCTTGCCGTCCTTGCCGCCGCCGGCAGAGGCTCCGGAGCAGGCGGTGAGGGCCGTCTCGCCGAGGGCCACGGCTCCGGCGA
>NZ_JAAGLY010000575.1 GCF_010548375.1 Streptomyces sp. SID13726 | reverse complement strand
CGAGGACTCCCGCCTGACGATGGGCCGGCACCTGGCGCGCGAGCTCCTCGCGCAGTCCGGCGACCTCGTAGGCGAAACGCAGGACGTTCTCGTCCGTCATGGACGCACCGACGACGAGGAGGTGCCGCGTCATCAAGAGCGACTGGAGGATCGAGCCGACGGGCTTCCAACGAGAGTCATAGCCGACGAACGAGCTCCGCGACAGCACGATGGTCTCCGGGTAGTGCACGTCGCCGTGCATCTTGAGGAGCCACGGGCGGTCGCCCTGGACGCGACCCCACGGTAGGACGGACAGGACGTCGTGCGGGTCACCGCTGTCCGGTGCGGGAGCCGCCGCGCGGACCGCGTCCTCGTAGAGGCGGTCGTAGTTCGTGGTCACCGCCTCGCGGACGCGCAGGCCGGCGAGCAGCGCATGAGTG
>NZ_JAAGLY010000574.1 GCF_010548375.1 Streptomyces sp. SID13726 | reverse complement strand
CGGACAGGCGACCCGCGAGCGGCGCCACGATCCCCGACACGAGCGACCCCGGCAGGTTCACGAGGGCGGCGTGCAGCGACGACAGCGCAAGGATCGACTGCAGGTAGATCGTCAGGGGGAAGAAGATCCCGATCATCGCGAACGAGACGGACATGCCCGCGACGTTCGCGAGCGAGAAGTTGCGGGAGTGGAAGAGCCGCAGGGGCAGGAGCGCGCCGTCGCCGAGGTCGCGCTGCCACAGGACGAAGCCCACGAGCACGAGCAGCCCGGCGCCGATGACGCCCCAGACCGTGATCGGCCCGGCGATGGTGCCCCAGTCGTACGTCTCGCCCTCCTGGAGCCCGAAGACGACGGCGAACAGCCCGACGACCGAGAGCACGACGCCGAGGACGTCGAACGAGCGCTTGTTCGTCGCGAGG
>NZ_JAAGLY010000573.1 GCF_010548375.1 Streptomyces sp. SID13726 | reverse complement strand
GTGAGCACCGAGCGGTACGACGCCGGCACGCTGATCCCGCCGGCCTGGCAGAAGACCGTGGTGAGCTCGCTGTAGCGCTGGACGGCCTCGAGCAGGCCGATGGGATCGGTCGCGGCGAGGTCGTCGCCGTCGACCTGGGCGCTCGCGTCGAGCGTCGCGAAGGTCACGGGACCCAGCAGCAGCGCGGTGAGGTCGAGCGAGAACGTCGTGGCGATCGCGGCGTCGACGCGCAGGCCGGCGGGCGGGCGGAGCGCGTCGGTGAGCAGGACGCGGGTGTCCGGGGTGAGCATCAGGCGGTGGTCCTTGCGGTGAGGAGCGCGTCGGCCGGCTGCCCACGTCGAATGGTGCTCGGGCGGTCGGGCAGAGCGGACAGGAGGTCGTCGAGGAGCCGCCGGGTCACGCCCCACCGGTAGTCGAGC
>NZ_JAAGLY010000572.1 GCF_010548375.1 Streptomyces sp. SID13726 | reverse complement strand
CACGATTGCGCTTCCCGACGCTTCAGGTAGACCGCCGTCACCGCGTAGAGGGCGGCCACGCTCACGATCAGCGTGACGGACCGCCCGTCCGGGGGGAGCATCAGGGCGGCCACGGCGGCCGCACCCACGAACGCGATGTTGAAGAGCACGTCGTAGACGGAGAACACCCGGCCGCGGAAGTCGTCGTCCACATGGGACTGGATGGCCGTGTCGGTGGAGATCTTCGCGCCCTGGGTGGCGAGGCCCAGCACGAAGGCCGCGACCAGCATCGGTCCGGGCGTGAAGAACAGGCCGAGCGGGGGCACCAGGACGGCTGCCCCGGCGGAGCAGGCCGTGATCCAGCCGCGGGTCCCCAGCCGGCCCACCATCCAGGGGGTGACGACGGCGGCCGCGAAGAACCCGGCCCCGGAGGCGCCAAC
>NZ_JAAGLY010000571.1 GCF_010548375.1 Streptomyces sp. SID13726 | reverse complement strand
ATGTCACTCCCCGTTTACCCATGTGCTCCAGGCCCTTACTTGCCGCCCGGCTAGTTCACTACACTGGGGAAGGTAGACCCGTCACTAGCCGGGCGTCAAGTAAGTAGTTTGAGGAGAGCCATGTCCAGCAGCAGTCCGCAGGCGCGCCGCGGCAACACGCGTCAGCGCATCCAGGACGTCGCACTGGAGCTCTTCGCCGAGCAGGGGTACGAGAAGACGTCGCTGCGCGAGATCGCGGAGCGGCTGGAGGTCACGAAGGCGGCGCTGTACTACCACTTCAAGACCAAGGAAGACATCATCATCAGCGTCTTCGAGGACCTGACCAGGCCGATCGACGAGCTGATCGACTGGGCGGAGCAGCAGCCCCGGACGCTGGAGATGAAGCGCGAGGTGCTGCGCCGCTACAGCGAGGCGATGGC
>NZ_JAAGLY010000570.1 GCF_010548375.1 Streptomyces sp. SID13726 | reverse complement strand
CACCGAGGACGGCGTCGCCGACGCGGACCTGTTCTGCCTGCTGGAGAGGCCGGACATCGTCCGCCGGGCGGTCCGGACCCTGGAGCGCAAGGCCCGCGACCTGTTCGTGGTCAGCGAGGTGGACATCGCCGGCGGCTGGGTGCGGGGCGTCCTGGACGGTGTCGTGCGCGAGTTCGAGATGTCCGCCATGGACGCCAAGCTGCGGCGGATCACCGTCTACGAGGGCGAGTTCGGCCTGGAGGCACTATCCCTGTTCGTCTGCCGCGGCGGGCTGATGCCGGGGGCGGACGCGTGGAAGGGCTACCGCCACCGGGCCTGGACGCGCATGAACGCGCTCGCCGACGAGACCACCCCGCACCTTCCCGCCCGGCGGTGGAGATGGCACGACCTAAGACATACCTACGCTCTGCGGCTTTTGAC
>NZ_JAAGLY010000056.1 GCF_010548375.1 Streptomyces sp. SID13726 | reverse complement strand
TGAGCTGTCCCGAGTTTCGTAGAGTCCGGTGATCTTGTTTCAGGCGGACTGCGGGACTCGTTCTTGGCCCTGCCAGAAGTCGCGTTCGTACTCGGCAGGTGGCACGTAGTCGAGCGCGGAGTGAAGACGCTCTTCGTTGTACCACGTGACCCATTGGAAGATCGCCCGCTCGACCTGGTCGACGTCCTTCCAGGGGCCTTGCATCTCGATCAACTCGGCCTTGAAGGTGCCGTTCAGCGCCTCGGCCATGGCGTTGTCGTACGAGTCCGCGACGGAGCCGACCGACGCGGAGGCGCCGATGTCGGCGAGCCGGTCGGTGTATCGAATTGATACGTATTGCGACCCGCGGTCGCTGTGATGAATGAGGCCGGAGTCCTTCTTGATGCGTCGGCGCCAGAGAGCCATCTCCAGTGCGTCCAGGGGCAGTTCAGTCCGCATGTGGTTGGCGATCTGCCAGCCGACGATCATCCGGGAGAACACGTCCAGGACGAACGCCACATACGCCCAGCCCGACCAGGTGCGGACATACGTCATGTCCGCGACCCACAGCTGGTCCGGCTGAGACGCGGTGAAGTCGCGGTCGACCAGATCCGGCGGCCTCGGTGCCGACAGTTCGGGGATTGTGGTGCGGCGCCGCTGCCCGCGGACGACGCCTTCCAGGTCGAGTTCGGCCATCAGCCGCTCGACCGTGCAGCGGGCCACATCGACGGCCTTGCGCCGCAGTGCGCGGGTGATCCTTCGGGCGCCATAGGTGCCGCCGGATTGGGCGTGGATCTCCTCGATCATGGGCATGAGCTGCTCGTCGCGGAGCCGGCGGGCCGACTTGGGCCGCTTCTTGCGGGCGAAGTACGTCGACGGCGACAGCTCCAGCACCCGGCATACGGGATCGACCCCGAGGTCCATCTGACGCAGGTGGTCGATCACCTGCTCGGCCTCGTCCGGGGACGGTCGATCTCCTGGGCAAAAAACACCGAGGCGGCTTTGAGGATCTCGTTCGCCCGCTTCAACTCGGCGTTCTCTTTGCGGAGTTGCCTGAGCTCGTCGCGTTCGGCGGTGGTCAGCCGGTCATCGCGCTCGCCGTGGTCGGCTTCGGCCTGGCGGACCCACTGCCGCAGGGCTTCCTTGTGGATGCCGAGGTCCTTCGCGACATGCGCGACGGGTCGGCCGGTGGTGCGGACCTCGCGGATCGCGCGCTCACGCAGCTCGTCGGGGTACTTCCGTGGTGCCGGCACTGATGTGGTTCTCCTTCGCCAGGACCGTAACCCTGGCATCAGGGACTCCACAAATCTCAGTACAGCTCAG
>NZ_JAAGLY010000569.1 GCF_010548375.1 Streptomyces sp. SID13726 | reverse complement strand
GGGTGGGCGTTACCCACCACCTTGCCCTTCGGAGCCCGGACGTTCCTCGGCGAGGGACCGAGGCCCCTCGACGCGACCGTCCGACCGACTCGTCCGCACCGGCAAGGTTACCGGTCCCGGGCGGATCGTCGGACCAGCGACCGGCCCACTGAGGGGGCGGCGGCCCCGTAGGATGGCCCGCCCCCTCGCACCCGGCCCCCGGGGGTCTGTCGTGCCCCCCCCCGCCGTACCGTCCGGCCCCGACGCACCGACCGGCGCACCTGCCGAGGACACGTCGGGCGAGCTCGCTCGGGAGCAGGAGTTCCTGGCCGCCGCCCGCACGCAGCTCACCCGCATGCGCGAGCAGGCCGGGTCGCTCCATGCCCTCGCCGGGGACCGGGTCAGCGCCGAGTATCTCGAGGCCGCCCTCGCCCGTCGGCT
>NZ_JAAGLY010000568.1 GCF_010548375.1 Streptomyces sp. SID13726 | reverse complement strand
TTGGGCTTTCCGGTGGAGCCCGAGGTGTACGTGACGTACGCGAGGTCGTGCGCGCCGACGGTGACGCCCGGGTCGGTGTCGGGGACGTCCTCGAGGGAGGCGGCCGACAGGTCGAGCAGGACGGGATCCGCGCCCTCGGCGAGGGCGGCCGCGGCGGTCAGCCGGGCGGTGCTGGCCGCGTCGACGAGGACGGCGGCGGGGCGGGCGTCGCCGAGGACGTGGCCGAGGCGGGCCGCCGGGTAGTCGGGGTCGAGGGGGACGAAGGCGGCTCCGGACTTGAGGACGCCGAGGAGCCCGGCGGGCATGTCGAGGCCGCGGGAGAGGCAGACGCCCACCAGGGTGCCGGGGCCGGCGCCGAGGGCGCGCAGGCGGTGGGCGATCCGGTTGGCGCGCCGGTCCAGGGCCGCGTAGTCGAGGGCG
>NZ_JAAGLY010000567.1 GCF_010548375.1 Streptomyces sp. SID13726 | reverse complement strand
CGCACGATCCGGTCCTTCGTTGGGACCCGTGGGCGGTCGTCGAGTACAACCGCCGGGCGAGCAGTGGGGAAGGTGGCGCCCGCATGCGAATGATGTCGCTTGTCGACGCGCGTCTCATGATTCCCCGCAACACGCTACGCGGGATTCTCGCCTCGATCCGCACGCGCGTCCTTGATCTCGCCCTCGCGCTGGAAGGTGTCGCGCCAGACGCTGGCGAGCCCAACGGCCCCACGGTCGCGGACAGCCGGGTCGAGCGCGTCACGCAGAACTTCCACATCACCGTGAACGGGGACGGTAACAACATCGCCACGGGTGACAACGCGCGGCAGCGAGTGAAGGTGAGGAAGGGCGACGCCGAAGCCCTCCTGCAGGCCGCCCGCGCCCTAGGCTTGAGCGCCGACGACGCCATCCAGTTCCGCG
>NZ_JAAGLY010000566.1 GCF_010548375.1 Streptomyces sp. SID13726 | reverse complement strand
GCTGCTCGCGCAGCTGGTGGGCAGGGCACCGGTGCGCGCCACACTGCTGGAGCGCGACCAGAACTTCCCGGCCGACTTCGGCGAGCTCCAGGCGGAACTCGACCACGCCCGGGGCATCCTCGACACCGGCTGGGACATGCGGTCGAACGCGAGCGCGGGGGTGCGGTGATGGGCCTGCGCGAGGCGTTCGCCTCCGTCATCGCCTCCCCCGGGACCCTGCTGCCCGTGCTGCGCGAGGATCCCGGGCGGGTCCAGGCCCGGTTCGGACTGTCCGACGCCGAACTGGCGGTGCTGGCGGGCGTCGACGGGGACAGCTACGCGTTCATGGCCGAAGAAAGCGGGGCCAAGCGCAGGATCCACCTCTCGGTGGGCGTCCCCCGGACCGTGAACGAGCTGACGGAGCATCATCCGGAGGTGCTC
>NZ_JAAGLY010000565.1 GCF_010548375.1 Streptomyces sp. SID13726 | reverse complement strand
AGAAGGGGCAGACCGGCTTCCTCCCGGCCGGCATCAAGCAGACTGACCCGGCCCGGAATGCGGAGACGAACAAACTGTGAGCATCCTCAACGAATCTCAGGGTGCCGCCGCCGACTCGTATGAAAACGAGCTGCCGGTACGGCGCAAGCAGCCGGGCAATGTCGTCGTGAAGTGGCTGACCACTACCGACCACAAGACCATCGGCACGATGTACCTGGTCACGTCGTTCGTGTTCTTCCTCATCGGCGGTCTGCTGGCGCTCTTCATGCGCGCCGAGCTGGCCCGTCCGGGCACGCAGATCATGTCGAACGAGCAGTTCAACCAGGCGTTCACCATGCATGGCACGATCATGCTGCTGATGTTCGCCACCCCGCTCTTCGCGGGCTTCACGAACTGGATCATGCCGCTGCAGATCGGCGC
>NZ_JAAGLY010000564.1 GCF_010548375.1 Streptomyces sp. SID13726 | reverse complement strand
GTCCACCTTCGGAGCGAAGTCCACGTCGACGCCCTTGATGTAGTCGTCCCAGTTACTCAGCTTCCAGCTGTCGCGGGCCGCACTGCGGAACGTGATGTACTCGCGCATGCTCTCGTGATCACACTTCACCCAGATCACGGCGACCTCGGCGCCCTGGGCCTTGCACCTGTTGATCAGTCGTTGCATCCAGGCTGGGTCGGAGAACTCGCGCAGGAACGGCGCATCGAGCACGGTGCTGATCCCGGCACGGATGTTGTCGCCTGCGGTCTCCATCAGGCACTGGTACTCGGCATCCCGCGCCTTCTCCAGGTACAGCGGTGTGTGCCTGTCGTGAGGATCGCCGCCATGAGCAACCAGGAGCGCCTCGACCAGCGGCCGGGTCAAGGAGTCCTTGTCGAGCCGAGGCCAGCCAGTCAGGTA
>NZ_JAAGLY010000563.1 GCF_010548375.1 Streptomyces sp. SID13726 | reverse complement strand
GCTCGGTCTGCCAGCGCAGCATCTCGTCGGTGAGCCCCTTGAAGGTCTTGCCGAGCATGGCGTAGGTGCCGTCGGCGGCCCGCGCCCCGAGGTGCAGGTTCGACAGCAGTCCGGTGCGCCGGCCGTGGCCCCACTCGACGGCGAGCACCACGAGGTCGAGGGTGTGCACCGGTTTCACCTTGAGCCACTGCCTGCCGCGCCGCCCGGCCGCGTAGGCGGAGTCGAGGCCCTTGACCATGACCCCCTCGTGACCGCGGCGCAGGGTCTCGGCCCAGAACTCCTCGGCTTGCGCCGCCTGCTCCCGCGGGTCCTCGACGACGAGCCGGCGGACCCGGGATTCCCGCGGCACCAGTGCGGCGAGCGCCGCGTACCGCTCGCGCACCGGGCGGTCGAGGAGCACCTCGTCCCCCGCCGCCAGCA
>NZ_JAAGLY010000562.1 GCF_010548375.1 Streptomyces sp. SID13726 | reverse complement strand
CGCTACACCCAGTGCGACCTGGTCGGTCAGCACCGCTTCCGCGTCGGGAGCGCCTCCACGGGCCGGGCTTCCGTCGTCTACGACCAGTGCTCCCGGAAGAACAACCGAACGCTGGCGTCCTTCCTGCAGATCGTCGGGCAGGGTTCCCTGCCGGCCGAGACGGACCTGACCGTCAGCCACCGCGACGACGGCGACGGCATCCGCCCCTGACTTCCTGGCCGGAAGCCCGGCCCACTGGGCCGGTCTGCTTTCACGAGCCCCGGCCTCCGAGCCGGGGGTTCCCCTGCCTGTGGCGTTCTCCTCCCGGACTCGCGTCCGGGGTGCCGAGCAGGTTCGTGGTGGTGCGCTGGTGGTCGTCCGTCGTCGTGACGGGCGACCTGGTGACCGCGGTCCCGAGGGACCGTCACGCGTGGCGCAGGCG
>NZ_JAAGLY010000561.1 GCF_010548375.1 Streptomyces sp. SID13726 | reverse complement strand
ACCGAGTACGGGCTGCGGCGGGCCATGACGGCGTACGTCGGATTGCCGGCCTCCTGACGCAGCGTCCGTAGAGCGGAAGCGAAGTTCGCCACCGGGCTCGCGGCCGGGTCCAAGGCCTTTTCCCGACGCCCCATACCGACCTCATCGACGCTGAGCGTTCGGCGCCCCCCCGCCGGGCCCCGCCTCCCAGCCGACCCAACCTGCCCCGGGCGGTCCGGACAAGGCGGTTTCGCGGCGGAGGCGCCGGCCGGGATCCCGCCAGAGGGGCCCGATCCCGTAGTTGTTTCACCGCCGGAAGGGGCCAGCGCAACAACCCGCCGGGCTCACAGACTCGCTACTGAACCCGCCGCGTCCGCCGACTGCGGACCGCGGAACGCCACACGAATCTGGAGTGTCTCTTGAAGAACGGACCAGCGAACAC
>NZ_JAAGLY010000560.1 GCF_010548375.1 Streptomyces sp. SID13726 | reverse complement strand
CCGATCTGGTGGGGGACGTATCCGTCGACCCAGTCGCGGGTGCTCTGGCTGATGTCCTCGCCCGGGTCGATGACGAAGGCAGCGGCCGTGCCGCCGGACTCGGCGAAGGGGGCGACGGCGGCGAGGAGGGCGGCCTGGAAGTCGTACACCTGGGGGCTGGGCTCGATGAGGATGACCGCGAGCCCCTGACCCGGAACCCCGAAGTCGGCGTGCTTGATCGCCACGGCCCGGTAGGAGAGTGCGCTCGTGTCGGTCGCGGCCAGGGTGTCGCCGATGGCGTCATAGACGGCCTCCAGCTCCCCGGTGCGCACGTAGCGCTGGAGGGTGGTGATGTGCGGCTGGTGGGAGGCGTCCAGGGCGAACCCGTCCGGGACGCTTTCGCGCAGCCGGGCGAGCAGGGCGGGCGGGCAGCTGTCACGCA
>NZ_JAAGLY010000055.1 GCF_010548375.1 Streptomyces sp. SID13726 | reverse complement strand
GCGCGACCTCGGGCATGGTCCACAGCCGCGTGGACTCCATCTTGTAGAACGTCCCGGAGTGCTTGACGTCCTTGTTGTCGAGCCCGGACTGGAACAGCTTCTTGATGACGTCGATCGCCTCGAACATGCGGTTGATGCGCTCGGGTGCCTCCGGCCAGTACCCCGCGACCACGTGCTCGTTGAGCGCCTCCCCCGAGCCCAGGCCGAGCCAGTGCCGCCCGGGGTACATCGCGGCGAGCGTCGCCGACGCCTGGGCCACCATCGCGGGGTGCCAGCGGAACGTCGGCGCCGTGACGCCCGGGCCGAGGTCGCCCGTCGTACGCTCGCCGAGCGCGGTGAGCACGTTCCACACGAACGACGACTCGCCCTGCGCCGGGACCCACGGCTGGAAGTGGTCCGCCGCCATGGTGCCGGAGAAGCCGTGCTCCTCCGCGTAGGCCGAGAGCGCGACGGCCTCGGTCGGGTGGAACTGCTCGAGCATGGCGGCGTAGCCGATCGTCAGACCCATGCTCCGACCCTAGTACGCGCCGGGCGAGACTCGCCCGAGCGAGGCCGGGGCCGCCTGCTGCGGCGGTCCCGGCCGTGCGTCTCAGACGTAGACGGGGGTCAGCGCCGCGTACTCCTCGACGGAGCCGTTGCGGAGGCAGACCTCGATGATCTGCCGCCCCAGCGGGTCGAGGTCGTCGGTGAGGAACTGCCGCAGCTCGCTGGCGAAGAAGTCGGTGATGATCCGCGCCCCGGCGTCGTAGGCCTCCAGACCGACCTGGGACTGGAGCTCGGGCCGCAGGAACGTGGGCCGCACGAGCTGGCCGTCGATCTTCATCTCCGTGAGCGTGTACCCGAACAGCGGGCACCGCGCCGGGGTGAGCTCCTCGGGGCGCAGGCGCCCGCCGCCGCGCCGCGCAAGGTACTCGCGCGTGAGCCACTCCGCGGCGAAGTCGACCTTGTACGCGCCGATGTGCTGGTTGGGCGTCAGGACGTACCGGGTCCGGTCCATCTCCACGAGCTGGCGCAGCAGGAGGTTCGCGGCCGCGACCTTCGTCCCCGTCGCGAACGGCCAGTACGACCCGACGCCCTCCGCGACCATGCCGCCGTGAGCCAGAGCCTCCGTCGCCGACCGCGACTCGCCGATCGACGGGTTCTTGTCCCCGCGCGGCGCGACGAGCCGCCAGATCCACGCGAGCGAGGCGGGGACCACGTGGGTCATTCCCATGATCCCGTAGGTCGGGTGGTCCCGGCTGCAGGCCGGCATGCGGGCGCCGAAGGTCCGGACGTCGACCTCCGCCGGGCCGCCGACGTCGGTGAGCAGGTGGCGGGGCACGACGACC
>NZ_JAAGLY010000559.1 GCF_010548375.1 Streptomyces sp. SID13726 | reverse complement strand
CCATGCTGTAGTCGTCCAGCCCTCGGGTGCAACGTCCGGCACCCTGTACCACACGTGTTCGGACGCGCTCGCGCAGTACCCGCCCCGCCGCAAGCGTCTCCGAGATGAATCGCTCTTGAAGGTGAGCGCCTCTTGGCATGCCGTCGAGGACGGTGACGCGCGATTGCGAGTCAGGAAGATCGAGGCCGTCATATCGGTTCGCGAGAACGAGCACCGCCGACGGCAAGGCGCGGAACCTGTCGAGCAGATCTTCGGCAGTGCCGCCGGGGCCAAGCAGCTCAGCTGTGCTCGGCTTCAGGTCGACGGCGCGCGCAGCGGAGGCGTTCGACGGGGTGAGGACGAGCGCCTTGCCCGCCGCGGCAACGAGGTCGCGTGCGACCTCCCGCGACGGACGGACGGACTGGAGCTCGGGAAAAAGGAA
>NZ_JAAGLY010000558.1 GCF_010548375.1 Streptomyces sp. SID13726 | reverse complement strand
TCATGGAGGCCCTTGAGCGGTCTCAGGGCGACGTGTGGCCCGCCCCGTGACCTGCTGGTGGGTGGAACGCCGCTCGGGCAGCCGTCCGCCGATGCAGGCCACCAGATCGCTGACGTCTTCGGTGAGGAAGAGCTGGAAGATCCATGAGCCATCGACGGCGGTGATCTTCCCTGCGCGGATGGGCTGGGCGTGCTCGCGGAGCAGTTGCACGCCTCGCTCCAGACCCGTGGTCTCTATGCCCCTTCGCTGGTACGACCTGCGCCGGCTCTCTTAGGCCCGTGCCCGGACCTCGGGGGACAGCTCGGTCTCCTCCCATATGACATATTCGCCGCCGTCGATGAGGGCCGCCAGAGCAGCCTTGGACACCGCGTCGTCGCCGGCCAGCAGCCGCATCAGCTCATGTCGTTCCACGGTCAGCCCT
>NZ_JAAGLY010000557.1 GCF_010548375.1 Streptomyces sp. SID13726 | reverse complement strand
TTCGCCTCCTCGGCCGTGCACGTGTCGATGTCCTCCTGCTGGCCCTCGCCGTAGGCGCCCGAGTCCGCCCCGTCGCCGCCCGTGAGCGCGCTGAGGTCGACACCGGTCTGGTTGCCGAGGAACGCGACGAGCAGCGCGACGAGCACGGCTCCGATCCCGCCGCCCGCGATCATCGTGCCGCGCCGACCGCCGCCCTTGCGGACCCGCCCGCCCTCGAACGAGCCACCCTCCTGGAAAGTCACAGGTCAACGCTACCGCCGGGCCGCGCACCAGGCGTCCTGGTGGGGGTGTCCGACCGCCGCGCAAGCGCGACCCCGCTGTCGACCAGCCGCCTCACACGTACCCCCTGCGGAATGGGGTGGGACGCGACGCCGGGCCCCCGTAGAATCGACGAGTCCCGGAAGCCGGGGCGCACGCACCCG
>NZ_JAAGLY010000556.1 GCF_010548375.1 Streptomyces sp. SID13726 | reverse complement strand
GCCGGTTCAGTGCGCGGTGGCTGCGGAGGGCGTGATGTCCGCCGCGCCCGGGTCGGCCACGGCGACCGCGGCGGCGCGGTTCTCCCCCACGGCCACATCGGCGATGGACCAGCCCGCCGGGCCGGCCGCGGGCGTCTCGCCGGTCCCCACGTAGTCCGCCGAGGGGTCGCGGCCGAGACCGATGCCCAGCCCCTTGAGGTACGCCTCCTTCCGCACCCACGCCCGCGCGAAGGCGGCGGGCCGCTCCGGCGGCTCCAGGGCGCCGAGTTCGGCGATCTCCACCCGGTGCATCACGGAGGCGATGTCCGCCACCGCGTCATCGGACGGGACGGTCTCCACATCCACCCCCACCGGGGTCGCGGCGAACGCCAGGAGGGCGAAGCTGCCGCTGTGCGACAGCGAGAAGTGCACACCGCCGCCCG
>NZ_JAAGLY010000555.1 GCF_010548375.1 Streptomyces sp. SID13726 | reverse complement strand
GTCGGCGCCCCGTTCGTCCAGGTAGCGGCAGGACGCGGCGTACGACGAGGCGGCGCGGGCGCGCGTCGTGTCGAGCCGGCGCGACGACGAGAGCCGGTCGTCGCCGGGCAGCGGCCCGCCGCTCGGCAGGACGTGGACGGTCACGTCGTCGGGGACCTCTTCGAGCTCGCGCGCGAACCGGTGCCGCCGGGAGATCTCGAACGTCACCTTCGCGACCTCGACCGCGGTCCGCGGCGGGCGCAGCGGCTCCTCGATCCGCCCGACCTGAAGGACCCACACCGTCCGCGCGCCGCGGCGCACGGCCTCGCCCAGCGGGATCGAGGAGACCACGCCGCCGTCGACGTAGTGCTCGTCCCCGATGCGGGTGGGCGGCAGGGCTCCCGGGACGGAGGCCGACGCGAGCACGGCGTCGACGAGCGGGC
>NZ_JAAGLY010000554.1 GCF_010548375.1 Streptomyces sp. SID13726 | reverse complement strand
GGTCCTGCTGGACACCCGCGGGGTCGCCTTCGAGGGCGCCGGACCGGACTCCGCGTTCGAGTGGGCGGTGTCCGGGGCCGCGTCCACCCTGGTGCACCTGCTCGAACAGGGCTTCTCGACGCGGCTGCTGACGGACTCGGGCACCGCGGTCCCCGGCGACGGCGGCGGCTTCTCCTCCGGCGGGCAGGAGTCCGCGGAGGCCGCCGGGCTGATGATGGACACCCTCGCGGTCGTCGGGCACTCCGACGGCGCCGGACTGACGCGCGCGTACGAAGCGGTGCGCAGCGGCGGCGGCCACGGCGGGGGCTTCGCCGGAGCCGGCGGTGACGGGCTCCTCATCGCCTTCTTCGGGGACCTGGACGACGCACAGACGGAAGTGGCGGCCAAGATGCGCGGACGCTGCGGGGCCGCCGTGGCCTTCG
>NZ_JAAGLY010000553.1 GCF_010548375.1 Streptomyces sp. SID13726 | reverse complement strand
ACCGGGCGGGTCGCGCGCCTCTGGCACGACGCGGACGGCGCCTCGCCACCGGTCGGGCACCTCGTGACGCGCGTGTGCACGCACTGGGACACCGTCGGGCCCTACGCCTTCCCGCGGCACGTGAACCCCGAGCCGCGCGTGCAGTGGCGCGCCCACCTCGACGACGCCGACCCGGCCCTGGCCGAGGACCTGTACAGCGACGACCCCGAGGCGCCGCCGCTCCCCCGCGAGGACGGCGACGGCCTCGTCGTGCGGGGGCGACGGCTGCGGGTCGAGTGGCTCGACGGCGAGGAGGCGGCCGCCGCCTGGGCACAGCACGGCTGGTGACGGACCGTCCGAGCGGTCGACGTCCGCCCCGCGGAGACGACGACGGCCCGCACCCTCGAGGGGTGCGGGCCGTTGCCTCAGGGGTGGGGGTGCGG
>NZ_JAAGLY010000552.1 GCF_010548375.1 Streptomyces sp. SID13726 | reverse complement strand
TGGGCCTGCGGGACCGGACCCAGGCCGCGGTGTTCGCGTACGAGACGGGTCTGGTCCGTCCGGCGGGCTACTGAGCGGCCCGGGTAGTACCTGAGAGGGAGGCCGGGATATCCCCTTCAGCGGCGACGCGGACGAGGGGGCGGCCGACCTACGGTGTGGGTATGAGCGAGACGACCTCCCGGGCGAATCCCCGGGCACCCGAGTTCCGGATGGCCTCCGGCCTGTTCCGGAGCCTGCGCCAGGATCTGATCACGGACGCCTTCGCCTACCGGCCGCTGGCGCCGATGCGCACCGACGGGCCGGTGACGCGGCGGCTCCCGGCGCGGATACGGCCGTACCTGGCCTATCTGCCGCATGCGGTGATCGGGTTCATCGCCTTCTTCGTGGTGATGCTGACGTCCGCGAGCAGCGGGGAGTACGTCG
>NZ_JAAGLY010000551.1 GCF_010548375.1 Streptomyces sp. SID13726 | reverse complement strand
GTTCCCCAGACGAGCGGCGGGAAGGCAGAAATGAGGAGGACTACGTCCAGCGGGAGGGCGGCGATGCCGAAGAGGTTCTGGAGCGGCGGCGCGTACACGAGCGCCGCGGTGAAGACGAGTTCGAAGGCGATGCCGGCCAGGAGCAGCGGGTTGGTGAAGAACCCGATGTCGCGCAGGGCCGCGTGGTCGGGTCGGGCGGCGACGGCCGTGCCGACCTGGCAGGTGACGATGCCCGCGAAGGTGGCGGTGGTCGCGGTGAGGTAGGCGTGGTGCAGGGGACTTCCCGGTCCGGTGGGGTCGCCGGGGTGCCAGCCCGCGCGCCACAGGACGTAGAAGAAGGCGGTCATGACGAGGGCCGCGGAGACGGTGCCGAGCCAGCCCCAGCTGCGCACGAGCATGTCCTTGTTGATCACGCTCTGGGAA
>NZ_JAAGLY010000550.1 GCF_010548375.1 Streptomyces sp. SID13726 | reverse complement strand
CCACGAGGGACTTCGTGAAGCAGCGCGAGCGCTGGGCGTGGGGGCTGGTGGCCCTCTGCTTCAACCGCACGGTGCCGTTCCGGTACCGCTGGTTCCTGCTGCTCTGCGTGGCCACCTGGGTCTTCGGCCCGCTCCAGCACGTCGCGACCGTGCTGTTCGTGGCCTGGCTCATCGGCGACTTCAACACCTCGCCGGTGGCCCAGACCGTCGTGATCATGTGGGCGATCAACTTCGCGTACGTCATCTGGACGTACTGGGAGGGGCTGCGGCTCAATGCCCTGGTCTCGGCGAACGGCCGGCGGCGCTGGTGGGAGCCGATCGTCGTGCTCGCCCTCATCCCGGTGTTCTCCGTGATGGAAGGGCTCGGCGGCCTGCGCGGCCTGGTCAAGTTCATCAAGCGCGAAGAGAACAAGTTCGTCGTCA
>NZ_JAAGLY010000054.1 GCF_010548375.1 Streptomyces sp. SID13726 | reverse complement strand
TGACGGCGGTCAGTAGATACTCCCCGTAGGCGGCCACTTAGCGCCCCATTCATGGCCAAGGGTTGCCCCACGGACGGCCGTATATCTCCCCGGACCTGGACCGATACCGGTCGACGAAGCTGGCCGGTGTGAAGAACAGCAGGGAGATCATGGAGATCCTTGAGGCATACGACCTCACGGGGAGTTACCGAGCGGCGGCCGAGCTGGCCGGCTGCGACCACCACACGGTGGCCCGGTATGTGCAGGCTCGGGCCGAGGGCAAGAGCCCGACCGAGCGCCAGCACCGGGCCCGCCCGATCGACGAATACCTCGCGAAGATCGAGGAGTTGGTGGTGAACTCCCACGGCCGGATCCGTGCCGATGTCGTGCACCGGCGGATCACGGCGATGGGCTTCACGGGCGGGCAAAGGACCACCCGGCGGGCGGTCGCGGAGGTCAAGGCGAGCCTGCGGGCCGGATCACGGCGGGTCTATCGGCCGTGGATCACCGAGCCGGGTCTGTGGCTGCAGTGGGACTGGGGCGAGGGCCCGCGAATCGGCGGACGTCGTACTTCGTTGTGGTGCGCCTGGCTGGCCTGGTCCCGTTTCCGCGTCGTCATCCCGGTGTTCGACAAGACCCTGCCGACAATCGTGGCCTGCCTGGACGCCACCCTGCGGCGAATAGGAGGGGTGCCGGCCTATGCGCTGACCGACAACGAGAAGACGGTCACCACGATGCACGTCGCGAACATCGCGGTCCGCAACCCGGAGATCGTCGAGGTCGCCCGGCACTACGGACTGACCATCCGTACTTGCCTGCCGGCCGACCCGGAAACCAAGGGAGGATCCGAGGCGACGGTCCGCATCGCGAAGGCCGACCTGGTGCCCACCGACGCCAACCTGCTTGAGCAGTACGGATCGTTCGGACACCTGGAGGCGGCCTGCCGCGACTTCTGCGACGAGGTCAACAACCGGATCCACCGGGCCAGCCGACGCAAGCCCGCCGAGGCCCTCGCCGAGGAACGCGGGCGGCTGCACCCGCTGCCGAAGGAGCCCTTCGCGGTCGCCTTCGGCACCACGAGACGGGTGAACTGGGACGCCACCATCTCCGTTGACGGCGTGCGCTATTCGGTCCCGCACCAGTTGGTCGAC
This sequence comes from Streptomyces sp. SID13726, assembly GCF_010548375.1. Lineage (GTDB taxonomy): Bacteria > Actinomycetota > Actinomycetes > Streptomycetales > Streptomycetaceae > Streptomyces. The sequence goes on along the minus strand of NZ_JAAGLY010000054.1, from coordinate 1,406 downwards.
ACCCGCGTCTGGGCCCGGTTCAACGGCGACGAACTGATCGTCACCGCGGTCGGCGAGGACGGACCCGTCGAGGTCGCCCGGCACGACCGCTCGACTCCCGGCAGCCCGCAGATCAAGGACGAGCACTACCCGCCCCGGCAGGACAAGGCGGGCGACCGGACGCCGAAGGCGAACTCGGCCGAGGAGGCCGCCTTCCTCGCGCTCGGTCCCGGGGCGGCGTCCTGGCTGATCGAGGCCGGGGCGGCCGGAGCCCGCAGGGTCAAGTCGAAGATGGCCGAGGCCGTCGCGCTGGCCAAGCTCCACTCCGCCGCCGACGTCGACCGGGCCCTGGGTTCCGCGGCCATCGCCGGACGGTTCGCGGAGAACGACCTGATCCGCATCCTCACCTACCAAGTCGGCCTGGAAACAGTCGAACCCACACGGCCATCCGAGAACCACAGCCTGCAGCCGGGCACCTCCGCCTGGTCCAACTTCGGCGTCGCCGATGAGAAGGAAGAGCACTGATGGCCACCCCGATCCGCACCGTCACCGGCACCCACGGCGATCCCCTCGCCGAGGCCATCGAGCTCACCCGGCGGCTGAAACTCCCGCACATCCGGCGGGCGTTGACCGACCTGATCCCCACCGCGAAGGCCCAACGCTGGGACCCCGCCGAGGTCGTCCGTGTCCTTCTCTCGGAGGAGGCGGCCGGCCGGGACGCCGCGAACCTCCGTACTCGCCGCAAGCGGGCCGGGTTCCCCGCGGGCAAGACCTTCGGCGACTGGGACGAGACCGCCTCCTCCATTCCGCGGCCGACCCAGGACTCGCTGAAGATGCTGGAGTGGGTCAGCCGCAAGGAGAACCTCTGCATCTGCGGGCCGTCCGGGACCGGAAAGTCGCACTTCACCGAGGCCCTCGGTCAGGCCGCCATCGAGGCCGGCATGACGGTCGCCTGGTTCACCATCGAAGACCTCGGAGCCCTCGTCCGCCGCCACCGGGCCGACGACTCGCTGGCCAGAGCGATGGCCCGGCTGATCCGAACAGACCTGATCATCGTTGACGACATCGGGCTCCTGCCGGTGTCACCCGACGCCGCCGAGGGTTTCTATCGCCTCGTCGATGCCGCATATGAACGGCGGGCGTTGGCCGTCTCCAGCAACCTCCACCCCTCCGGCTTCGACGAGATCATGCCCAAGACCCTGGCCACGGCCACTGTCGACCGGCTGCTGCACCACGCTCACGTCGTGGTCACCCAGGGTGATTCCTTCCGGCTGAACCAGGCCACCAGCGGTCAGGGGGTGATCCCCTTGCGCTGATCCACCCACCAACAGCGGGGAGATATCTGGCCGCGGTTGGGGAAGAACTGCTGGCCGCCAGTGGGGAGAATTACTGGCCGCCTCCGGGGAGAACTGAGTGGCCGTTGACAC
>NZ_JAAGLY010000549.1 GCF_010548375.1 Streptomyces sp. SID13726 | reverse complement strand
CTCGCCGACCTCGCTGGCCCTGATCACCACGACGTTCGCCGAAGGCCCTGCGCGCAACCGCGCGTTCGGCGTGTTCGCCGCCGTCTCCGCGGGCGGCGGCGCGATCGGCCTGCTGGCGGGCGGCATGCTCACCGAGTGGCTCGACTGGCGCTGGGTGTTCTTCGTCAACGTGCCGATCGGCCTGCTGATCGCCGTGCTCACGCCGCTCTACATCACCGAGTCCGAGCGTCATCCGGGCCGCTTCGACATCGCGGGGGCCCTCACCTCCACCGGCGGCATGGCCTCCCTGGTCTACGGATTCATCCGCGCGTCCGAGGACGGCTGGCGCGACGGGGGCACCCTCGTCTCCTTCGCCGTGGCCGTCGTCCTGCTGGGACTCTTCGTGGCCGTCGAGTCGCGGGCCCACGAGCCGATCATCACGTT
>NZ_JAAGLY010000548.1 GCF_010548375.1 Streptomyces sp. SID13726 | reverse complement strand
GCGCAGTGCACGGTTCTATGACTGCTGCCGTCCGGCATGGGGCTCACCTCGCTCTCGTGGCGGCGGCGCCGTGGGCGACGCACCCGGGTCGGGGCACACGAGAACCGTGGCCACGACGGGGAACGAGGCCAGGCTAGCCCTCCCACCCACGCACGGCAAGCGCCGTCGGCCCAGGTGGCGGTCGTGTGATGGCCGGGAAACGATGTGGTGATCCCTTGTTTACGGAGGGTTGTTAACATTTCATCCGGTCGACGGGCGAAGAAGCCCCCGGACGGAGGGTCCCGAAATGTCAGAACAGCACGACTACCTGGTTCCCGAGCCGCACCGTCGCGCGGACACGCGGTCCGCACGACGGCTCGAGCGGCTCTCCTCCCGCGCGCAGGAGGTCGACCGCGCGCTCGCGGCGGTGAGCGAGGGCACGGG
>NZ_JAAGLY010000547.1 GCF_010548375.1 Streptomyces sp. SID13726 | reverse complement strand
TGGCGCCCTTCGTCGAGCTGCTCGATCCGGTCAACGCCGCCGCCGACGGCACGCCGGGGTTCGTGTGGCGGCTGGTGGAGGAGGGGGCGGCCGATGCCACGGAGCTGCGGCCGGCGGGCGAGGACGTCATCGTCAACATGTCCGTGTGGGAGACCCGGGAGGCGCTGTGGGACTTCACCTACCGCAGCGGGCACTTGGAGGTGATGCGGCGGCGTCGTGAGTGGTTCGAACGGCATGTCGAGGCACACCTGGTCCTGTGGTGGGTGCCTGCCGGTCACCTTCCGACCGTCGACGAGGCGCTGGAGCGGCTCGCGGACCTCCGGGCGCACGGTCCGTCCCCGCGGGCGTTCACCTTCGTCTCCTCCTTCACCGCCGCCGAGGCCGCCCGGTACGCGCTCCTCGGGCGACCGCGGCGAGCAGCCG
>NZ_JAAGLY010000546.1 GCF_010548375.1 Streptomyces sp. SID13726 | reverse complement strand
GGGTCGTGGTGCAGATCGAGTTCACGGGGTCGTTCGTCCCCGAGGAGAACATCGCGGCCGCGGTGACGGCCCTGACGTTCGAGCGCACGGGACGCGCGTCGGGCCGGGGGACCGCGCGCATCGCGGACCTGCCGCCCGTGCTCGTCGCGGAGGCGTACCGCGACTACGTCGCCGTCGCCGCGGCGAGCGCGTTCGACCCCGACTGGGAGCGCAAGAGCCAGTACTGACCGTGCTCGTCGGTCCGCACCAGGACCGATCGGCACGGCACGGTACGGGAGCCGTGCGCCGCCGGGTCCCGGCGCCGCACCGCTCCTCGTGTGGGACGTGGCTCCTACGCTGACCTGCAGGACCACGGGCACGACGCCCGCGACCCGACGAAGGAGGAGCCCGGGTGACGAGCACGACGACCGGTGACGCGCAGGT
>NZ_JAAGLY010000545.1 GCF_010548375.1 Streptomyces sp. SID13726 | reverse complement strand
AGTCGCCCGTGGTCAACGGGTCGTAGTACTCGAAGTCGGCGAGCTTCTCCTCCGCCGTGAAGTGCTGGCCCTGCAGGAACAGGGCGAGCACGACGTCGGCCTGCTTGAGCACCTGGTAGCGGTAGATGACGAGCGGGTGGTAGTGCAGCAGGAGGGGCCGCTTGTTCGCCGGGGTATGCGCGAGGTCCCAGATCTCGCGCTCGAGGAAGTGCGAGTCCTGCGGGTGGATCCCGATGCTCTCGGCGTACGGGATCGACATGTGGTCGGCCGCGCGCACCCACTCCGCGGCCTCGTAGGCGCCGAGCCCGAGCCGGTCCACGAGGAGCGCGTAGTCCTCGGGGTGCTCGGCCTTCATGCGCTCGACGACGAACGCCGCCGCGCGCAGGTTGAACCGCGCCATGACGTTGGTGAAGAGGTTGTCGT
>NZ_JAAGLY010000544.1 GCF_010548375.1 Streptomyces sp. SID13726 | reverse complement strand
CGCGTTCGACCGTCTGTGGGAGATCCGCAGGTCTGCCCCGCACCGCCTGAACGCTGCCTTCCTCGACCGGGTCTTGCGCCAGCTACCCCTTCCCCAACGCGACCTGCGCTGGACCGAATGGGCGCGAGACCGGGCTCCGGGCCGGCTCACGGCAGACCTAGAACGAGCGATCGACGGGTGGACCGGGAGCGACAGTCGCACCGAGAGGGATGACCTGGATGCCTTGGCCATCGCCTGGCTGCTGACCTCCACTAACACGGGCATGCGGGACTTGGCGACGAAAGCCCTCCAGCGCTATGGCCGTCCAGAGCCCAAGCGGCTGTTTGGCCTAGCCGCCCGGATGCTCGATCTCGACGACCCCTACGTCGTCGAACGGCTCGTCGCCGCCGCGCTCGGCGCCGTTTGCACCCACCAGATGCCCGA
>NZ_JAAGLY010000543.1 GCF_010548375.1 Streptomyces sp. SID13726 | reverse complement strand
AGCACCCGGTCTCCAGTCCGGAAGGTGCGGCTCACCGGCCTGTTCCCGGCTGGTCGAGGGCGAGGCCGAGGAAGAAGCGGCAGATGCGGGCCAGTTCCTGCAGCTTCACATACGCGGCCGCCGCCTGCTCGGGGAGGCCTGCGTCCAGGTCGGTGCGGGTCGACTGCAGCATCAAATCGAGGCCCTCTTCGCGCGGCCCTCCGGGCCGGGCCTCGATCTGCGACACGAGGAGGTGAAGGTGGCCGGCCAGCCAGGAGAACCAGAGCTGTCGCACGGCCGCGCGCGGTTCGATGTCACGCGGTTCAAGGACGGTGGAGACGGATTCGCTGATGACGGTGGTGTCCAAAGGTGCCGTGGCGGCTGCGCCGTCATCGGCCTCGTATACCAGGAACGCGCCGGCCTGCACGGTTGCGGACATCCTCG
>NZ_JAAGLY010000542.1 GCF_010548375.1 Streptomyces sp. SID13726 | reverse complement strand
CTGGGCGCGGGCATGCTCAACCCGATCCTGACCACCGTGGTCTACGAGCGGATCCCGGAGGAGCTGCGCAGCCGCGTCTCGGGCGTGACCACCGCGGGCTGCGAGCTGACCATGCCGCTGGGCGGGCTCGCGGCGGGCCTGCTGGTCGAGGGATTCGGGGCGACGCGGACGCTGCTGCTGTTCGGCGGCACCTACCTGCTGGTCACGCTCTCCCCGCTGGTCTTCCCGGCCTGGCGCACGATGGAGCGCCCGGTGGATGGCCCGGTGGAGGGCCCGGTGGAGAGCGGGTCCGCCGAGGTCAGCAGGAAGCCTTTCGTCCGTCCGTCCTCCCACGTGCTCCCCGCGAGGACGGTGCGGGCCGGACCGCCCGCGGCCGCCAGGTCGCGCACCACGCCCGGAAGGTCGAGGACCGCCGGCTCCCCCC
>NZ_JAAGLY010000541.1 GCF_010548375.1 Streptomyces sp. SID13726 | reverse complement strand
CCCCCTCGAGGTGCACGACGGTCGCGCCGGTACGCCGCACGTCGTCGGCGAGCGCCGGGTCGTCCTCGCCCAGCAGGATCACGAGCGTCGCGTCGGTCGCGACGGCGACCGGCCCGTGCCGGTAGTCGAGCGCCGGGTACGACTCGGACCACGCCTGCGCCGCCTCGCGGATCTTCAGCGCCGCCTCCTGCGCGAGGCCGTAGGCCCACGAGCGGCCGAGGACCCCGACCGGCTCGCGCAGGCGGCGCGGCTGTGGTCGCGGCTCGGGGACGACGACCGGGCGCGCACCCTCGTGCGTCAGGGCCTCGCCGTCGCCCCGGAGCACGAGGACCTGCTCTACCTCGACGCGGCGCTCGCCCTCGACACCGGCCGCGGCGCGAAGGGGTACAGCAGCGTCCTCGCGATGAACCCGGAGCACGCCGAG
>NZ_JAAGLY010000540.1 GCF_010548375.1 Streptomyces sp. SID13726 | reverse complement strand
CCTGCACCCCGTACTGGAACGGCGACACGGGACAGCCCGTCTCCGCCTCCGTCTTCGGCGCCGACTTCGCCGCCATCCGCTCGCGCGGCGGCGACGTGATCCCCTCCTTCGGCGGCTACGCGGCCGACAACGGCGGCACCGAGATCGCCGACAGCTGCACCAGCGTGGACGCGATCGCCGCCGCGTACGAGAAGGTGATCACCACCTACGAGGTCTCCCGGCTCGACACGGACATCGAGGACAACTCGCTGACCAACAAGGCGGGCATCGACCGGCGCAACCAGGCGATCAAGAAGGTCCAGGACTGGGCCGCGGCGAACGGCCGCCCGCTGCAGGTCTCGTACACCCTCCCCACCACCACGAGCGGCCTCGCGAGCAGCGGACTCGCCGTCCTCAAGAGCGCCAGGACGGCGGGCGCGCAGGT
>NZ_JAAGLY010000053.1:0-2500 GCF_010548375.1 Streptomyces sp. SID13726 | reverse complement strand
TTTTGAAGAATGAGCCTGCGAGTTTGCGGTGTGTTGCGAGGTTAACCCGGGTGGGGTAGCCGTAGCGAAAGCGAGTCCGAACAGGGCGATTTTAGTAGCACGCTCAAGACCCGAAGCGGAGTGATCTAGCCATGGGCAGGTTGAAGCGGAGGTAAGACTTCGTGGAGGACCGAACCCACCAGGGTTGAAAACCTGGGGGATGACCTGTGGTTAGGGGTGAAAGGCCAATCAAACTCCGTGATAGCTGGTTCTCCCCGAAATGCATTTAGGTGCAGCGTCGTGTGTTTCTTGCCGGAGGTAGAGCACTGGATAGGCGATGGGCCCTACCGGGTTACTGACCTTAGCCAAACTCCGAATGCCGGTAAGTGAGAGCGCGGCAGTGAGACTGTGGGGGATAAGCTCCATGGTCGAGAGGGAAACAGCCCAGAGCATCGACTAAGGCCCCTAAGCGTACGCTAAGTGGGAAAGGATGTGGAGTCGCAGAGACAACCAGGAGGTTGGCTTAGAAGCAGCCACCCTTGAAAGAGTGCGTAATAGCTCACTGGTCTAGTGATTCCGCGCCGACAATGTAGCGGGGCTCAAGCGTACCGCCGAAGTCGTGTCATTCATACAAGAGGGCCAACGCCTGTATGGATGGGTAGGGGAGCGTCGTGTGCCGGGTGAAGCTGCGCCGGAAGGCAGTGGTGGACGGTTCACGAGTGAGAATGCAGGCATGAGTAGCGATACACACGTGGGAAACGTGTGCGCCGATTGACTAAGGGTTCCTGGGTCAAGCTGATCTGCCCAGGGTAAGTCGGGACCTAAGGCGAGGCCGACAGGCGTAGTCGATGGATAACCGGTTGATATTCCGGTACCCGCTGTGAAGCGTCAAACATCGAACCAGGCGATGCTAAGTCCGTGAAGCCGCCCCGGAGCCTTCGGGCAAGGGGGAGTGGTGGAGCCGACGGACCAGACTTGTAGTAGGTGAGTGATGGGGTGACGCAGGAAGGTAGTCCAGCCCGGGCGGTGGTTGTCCCGGGGTAAGGGTGTAGCCCGAGTGGTAGGTAAATCCGCCGCTCATTGAGGGTGAGACCTGATGCCGAGCCGATTGTGGTGAAGTGGATGATCCTATGCTGTCGAGAAAAGCCTCTAGCGAGTTTCATGGCGGCCCGTACCCTAAACCGACTCAGGTGGTCAGGTAGAGAATACCGAGGCGTTCGGGTGAACTATGGTTAAGGAACTCGGCAAAATGCCCCCGTAACTTCGGGAGAAGGGGGGCCATCACCGGTGATCACTCTTGCAGTGTGAGCTGGGGGTGGCCGCAGAGACCAGCGAGAAGCGACTGTTTACTAAAAACACAGGTCCGTGCGAAGCCGTAAGGCGATGTATACGGACTGACGCCTGCCCGGTGCTGGAACGTTAAGGGGACCGGTTAGTCACATTTCGGTGTGGCGAAGCTGAGAACTTAAGCGCCAGTAAACGGCGGTGGTAACTATAACCATCCTAAGGTAGCGAAATTCCTTGTCGGGTAAGTTCCGACCTGCACGAATGGCGTAACGACTTCTCGACTGTCTCAACCATAGGCCCGGTGAAATTGCACTACGAGTAAAGATGCTCGTTTCGCGCAGCAGGACGGAAAGACCCCGGGACCTTTACTACAGTTTGATATTGGTGTTCGGTTCGGCTTGTGTAGGATAGCTGGGAGACTGTGAACTCCGGACGCCAGTTCGGGGGGAGTCGTCGTTGAAATACCAGTCTGGTCGTGCTGGATGTCTAACCTGGGTCCGTGATCCGGATCAGGGACAGTGTCTGATGGGTAGTTTAACTGGGGCGGTTGCCTCCTAAAGAGTAACGGAGGCGCCCAAAGGTTCCCTCAGCCTGGTTGGCAATCAGGTGTTGAGTGTAAGTGCACAAGGGAGCTTGACTGTGAGACCGACGGGTCGAGCAGGGACGAAAGTCGGGACTAGTGATCCGGCGGTGGCTTGTGGAAGCGCCGTCGCTCAACGGATAAAAGGTACCCCGGGGATAACAGGCTGATCTTCCCCAAGAGTCCATATCGACGGGATGGTTTGGCACCTCGATGTCGGCTCGTCGCATCCTGGGGCTGGAGTCGGTCCCAAGGGTTGGGCTGTTCGCCCATTAAAGCGGTACGCGAGCTGGGTTTAGAACGTCGTGAGACAGTTCGGTCCCTATCCGCTGCGCGCGTAGGAATATTGAGAAGGGCTGTCCCTAGTACGAGAGGACCGGGACGGACGAACCTCTGGTGTGCCAGTTGTTCTGCCAAGGGCATGGCTGGTTGGCTACGTTCGGGAGGGATAACCGCTGAAAGCATCTAAGCGGGAAGCCTGCTTCGAGATGAGTGTTCCCACCTCCTTTGAGGGGTTAAGGCTCCCAGTAGACGACTGGGTTGATAGGCCGGATCTGGAAGCCCTGTAAGGGGTGGAGGTGACCGGTACTAATAGGCCGAGGGCTTGTCCATATTTGCTCGCGTCCACTGTGTTAGTTCTGAGGCAACGACCGT
>NZ_JAAGLY010000539.1 GCF_010548375.1 Streptomyces sp. SID13726 | reverse complement strand
CGGGACCGTATCTGACCAGCGCATACCCCCTGAGCTGACTCAAGAGCGACGCCGTCGATGATGTCGTCCATCGAGTTCATCTTCCCGACCACGAAGTGGCGCTTCGCTGCTCTTCTTGTCGAAGGAGCCGCACTTGACGTCGTGCGCCGTCGTGATTGCGCGTCATGTCGTTCTCCTGGTAATCGACGTACGACTCAGGTTGCAGAAGACGAACATGAAGCCCTCGAACTTCTCCACCGAGGTGCAGTCCGTCGACCACCTTGTTCGACCGCGCGGGTCACCGGCGACGCAGAGCAAGCGCCACGCCGAACGCGGCAGCCAGCGCCGAGGCCACCCCGCCCACCGCGCCGATCGGCCCGGCCAGCGCGCGGTGGACCACGCCCAGGTAGCCGGTGGCGCCCAGGACCAGGACGGCGACGAACCC
>NZ_JAAGLY010000538.1 GCF_010548375.1 Streptomyces sp. SID13726 | reverse complement strand
TGGGGAACGCTTCTGTCCCATTGGAGGACTACATGCCGCTCGACCCGATGTCCCTCGCCCTGCTCGTCCTGCTCACCGGGCTCGTGTGCGCGACCGCCGTCTGCATCGTCGCCCTGTTCCGTGGACACCGATCCGACACCGTCGCCCTGGTGCGCGCGCTGGCCGAACTCGTCAGCGTCTTCACCCGCTACCGGCGCAAGAAGCAGTAGCCGTGCCCGGCCTCAGTCGTCGCGTACGTCTCCGCGGGGACCCGTACGTCTGCGAGATGACGTACGGCGACGAGCACCAGCCGGTTACCGGTTACCGGTTACAGGCCGGGAGCCCCCACCCGGATGCCCTGAACAGCGCGAACCAGGCGCCCAGAAGACCTGTAACCGGTAACCGATCGGATCCGATCGGGCCGGGCCGGCCACCGCCGTGGGCA
>NZ_JAAGLY010000537.1 GCF_010548375.1 Streptomyces sp. SID13726 | reverse complement strand
TGCAGGAGCAGGCCGAGGCCGCCCGGTCCGCGAACGCCGCGGTCGTCCTCGTCACGCACGAGACCCGCGTGGCCGCGTACTCCGACCGCGAGATCGTCGTACGCGACGGCAGGTCCCGCGACATGGAGCGCGCCGTATGAGCCGGGGCGTGCTCCGGGTCTGGGCCCGCGACCTCGGCCTCGGCGCCCGCTTCGCCTTCGGCGGCGGCCGCGAGGGCTGGACGCGCACCCTCCTCACGGGCCTGGGCGTCGGCCTCGGCGTCGCGCTGCTGCTGATCACCAGCGCGGTGCCGAGCGCCCTGTCCGCCCGCGACGACCGCGGCACGGCCCGGCTGGTGAACTCGGCCCGCGAGAGCGACCGGCCGGGTCCCGACACCGTCCTGACCGCTGTCCCGGACCATACGTACCGCTCGTACGGGATCGACG
>NZ_JAAGLY010000536.1 GCF_010548375.1 Streptomyces sp. SID13726 | reverse complement strand
CTGACGCCGTCGAGGTCGACGGCGTCGGCCGGCACCCTGCTGTCGAGCAGCACGGGTACGGGCACGGCGGACAGTGCCGCGAGGTTGGCGCTGGGCGCCACCTGGACTGTGCGGCGATGGGCCGCTTGGTCCCCGGCGATCAGTAGAACGTGTCCTCGCTGCTCCGCCCCGTTGATCTGCATGTCTGCACGGTACTCACAAGGCGAAAGCCCCGGCGGACAGTTCCGCCGGGGCTCGATGCTGGGGGCCTCTCACATGTCGAAGTCGTCGTCGAAGCTCGGGATCTCCGGGGCCGGGGGTTCGGGGGCCGGCGGTTCCGGCGCCGCGACCTCGTGCGCGGCCGGTTCGGGGGGAGCCAGCTCGAAGTCCGGGGCGGTCCTCCAGTCGTTGGCGGCGAGGGTGTCGGCGCTGATCCCGTCCTCGGC
>NZ_JAAGLY010000535.1 GCF_010548375.1 Streptomyces sp. SID13726 | reverse complement strand
GCAGGGCCCGTACGGGTCCGATCCGCTGCCGGCCCGTCTCGCCGACACCGGCGGCGGCAGCCAGCTCATCACCGCCGTCGCCCCCGCCCCCGGATCCACCACCGGGCGGCTGACCTGGTGGGACCGCAGGGCGGGGCGCTGGTACGAGGCCGGCGGCGCCGACGCCCGCTTCGGCGCGAACGGCCTGACCGAGGGCGCGACCCGCACCCAGGGCACCAACACGACGCCGACGGGCCTGTACGACCTCCCGTACGCCTTCGGGATCCGCCGCGCACCGGCCGGGACGGAGTTCGGCTACCGGCGGGTGACCCCCGATTCCTGGTGGTGCCAGGACAACGCGTCGGCCGCCTACAACCGGTGGACCGAGCCGCTTCCCGCGCACTGCGCGCCCGGCGAGGCGGAGCACCTGGTCACGTACGAGAAGC
>NZ_JAAGLY010000534.1 GCF_010548375.1 Streptomyces sp. SID13726 | reverse complement strand
AGAACTGCGAGACGTTCAACCCCATCGGCCCCTGGTTCGTCACCGCCGACGAAGTCCCCGACCCCCAGGCCCTGGGCCTGCGTCTCTGGGTCAACGGCGAACCGAAGCAGGCCGGTTCCACCGCGGACCAGATCTTCCCGGTGGCAGAGGTCGTCCGCTACCTGAGCCAGTTCATGGCGCTGTACCCGGGCGACGTGATCAACACGGGGACACCGGCGGGGGTGGCGATGGGCCAGCCGGATCCCAAGCCGTATTTGAGGGCGGGGGATGTGGTGGAACTGGAGATCGACGGCTTGGGCCGCCAACGCCAGGTCCTGGCGGACGCGTAACGCCTGCCGGCGGGGGTGCGGGTACGGGTACGCCGGCCGGCGTGGGTGCGGGTACGTCGGCGCCCGCGCCACCGTTGCGCCTGCGGCGGGCTTTCG
>NZ_JAAGLY010000533.1 GCF_010548375.1 Streptomyces sp. SID13726 | reverse complement strand
CGACGCTCCACGCGGCGGGTGCGCCCGCGCCGTCGGGCAGTCCCGCCCCGGCGAGGGCCTCGCTCAGGCCGTCGAGGCCGAGCCCGGGCGTGGCCTCGAAACGGACGGTGCGGTCCGCCTCGCCGTCGGCGCCGGTCTCGAGCAGGTCGCGCGTCGCGCCGGCGGCGATGACCTTGCCCTGGTCGACGACGTAGACGTGGTCGGCCAGGTCCTCCGCCTCGTCCATGAGGTGCGTCGTGAGGACGATCCCCACGCCCTCCGCGCGCAGCTCGCGGACGAGCTCCCACACGGCGTGCCGGCTCTGCGGGTCCATGCCTGCGCTCGGCTCGTCGAGGAAGACGACCTCCGGGCGCCCGACGATCGCCGCGGCGAGCGCGAGGCGCTGCCGCTGCCCGCCCGACAGCCGCCGCACGGTCGTGCGCGCG
>NZ_JAAGLY010000532.1 GCF_010548375.1 Streptomyces sp. SID13726 | reverse complement strand
CCCCCGCACCCCCCCCCCCCCCCCGCGGTCCGGCTCGACCGGGTCGGCAAGCAGTACGCCGGCAGCGCCGACGCGTACGCCGTCCGCGACGTCACCCTCGACATCGCCCCGGGCGAGTTCTTCTCCCTCCTGGGCCCCTCCGGCTGCGGGAAGACCACCCTGTTGCGGATGATCGGCGGCTTCGCCGATCCCACGGAGGGCAGCGTCCTGCTCGACGGCGAGGACGTCACCGGGCTCCCGCCCGACAAGCGCAACGTCAACACCGTCTTCCAGAGCTACGCCCTCTTCGACCACCTCTCCCTCGCGGACAACGTGGCCTTCGGCCTCAAGCGCAAGGGCGTGGCCCGCGCCGAGATCCGCGAGCGGGTCGCCGGCATGCTCGACCTCGTACAGCTCGGGCACCTGTCCGCCCGCAAGCCGCCCCC
>NZ_JAAGLY010000531.1 GCF_010548375.1 Streptomyces sp. SID13726 | reverse complement strand
GTGCCGGTCGACGCCGTTCATGGTCCTCCACGCAGCGGTCGCGGCCACTCTGACACGCTTCGGGGCCGGGTCTGACGTCGTCGTCGGGACGAGCGTGACGACCCGTGACGTCGCCGGGTGGAGCGAGGTCGCCGGCTTGTTCCTCGACACGGTCCTGCTGCGGCTCCGCACCGACGGAGACCCCCGCTTCGGCGACCTCGTGCTGCGCGCGAGGAGAGCAGACGCACGCGCGTTCGCGCACCATGACGCGCCGTACGAGAAGGTCGTACGGCTGCTCGGAGAGGAGCCCGCAGGTCCGTCGCGTGGCGTGGACGTGACGATCGACCTCGCACCAGGTCCGCTCGCGGCCGACCGTGCGTCACTCGACGTCGTCCCCGTCGGAACGGCGCGTGCGCGCTTCCCGCTCTCCTTCGCCTTCTGGACCG
>NZ_JAAGLY010000530.1 GCF_010548375.1 Streptomyces sp. SID13726 | reverse complement strand
GAGGCCGGCCGGCTGCTGGCGGAAGTCGCGGCCGAAGTCGAGCGCTACGGCGGGGTGTACGACGTCCAGGCCTACAGCGGCATGCTCGCGGCGCTCCTCGCCCTCATCCGCGGGGCCCTCGGGCAGGCCCGTGCCGAGTGCGAGCTCGCCCGTACCGTCTCGGCTAGGATCTCGGCGCCCCCGCAGCTTGCTGCCGGACTCGACAACATCGACGCCGTCCTCACCGCCCGCGTGCACGGCCCGCGGGCCGGCCTCGCGAAGCTGGGGCCGGCCCTGGCCACCGCCGTTGCCGCGCACTGCGCCGAGCGGGTCCTGGCCTCGCTCTCCGACAGCGCGGCCGTCCTGCTGTCCGCGGCCGGACGCACCGCGGAGGCCGTACGGGTACTGGCGGCGGTCACCGCCTGGCGCGCGGGCCACCCGCGTTC
>NZ_JAAGLY010000052.1 GCF_010548375.1 Streptomyces sp. SID13726 | reverse complement strand
AACATATCTGGCGTTGATTTTTGGCACGCTGTTGAGTTCTCAAGGAACGGACGCTTCCTTTGTACTCACCCTCTCGGGCTTTCCTCCGGGCTTTTCCCTTCGGTCTTGCGTTTCCGACTCTATCAGACCGTTTCCGGTTCCAATTTCCTCGGTGCTTTCCAGGTTCCCGCTCTCGCGTTTCCCTTTCCGGCGGTTCCGACTCTATCAGATCCTTTCGGGCCTGACTCCCAGTCAGCGGGGCTTGCCTTCCCGGCCGTTGGGCCGTTCCGACGTCTCAAACCTTAGCGGATTCTCGTGGCGGTCCCAAATCGAGGGGCCGCGTCCAAATCGAATTGAATTCGGGCACGCCGAATTCATCCCGGCTGGGAGATCGGGCTGATGGTTTTGAGTTGCCGCTGTCGCGGCGGAGGTGCTACCGAGGAACCGTTACGGCTCCGTGGCAACCCGAAGAACTTTACGGATCGAGCCGAGGGCTGTCAAGCAGCCCATGTCAAGATCTTTTAATCGAGGTCGCTCAGACGCCCGCCGGCGTCCGGCTGCGCGTGCTCCACCCTACGCAGGAGCCGGGTGAGGACGTCGCCGAGCGTGGTGCGCTCCTCCGGGGAGAGGTCCTGGAGCAGGTCCTCCTCGAAGACCGTGGCCATCCGCATCGCCTCCAGCCACTTCTCGCGGCCCTCGACGGTCAGCTCCACGATCACGCGGACCCGGTTGGACTCGTCCCGCTCCCGGGTCACCAGTCCCTCCGCGAGCATGCGGTCGATCCGGTGGGTCATCGCGGCCGGCGTGAGGCCGAGGCGCTTGGCGAGGTCGCTCGGGCCCATCCGATAGGGGGCGCCGGAGAGGACGAGGGCCTTGAGGACCTCCCACTCCGCGTTGCTCATCCCGAGGGCCGCGGTCTGGCGGCCGTAGGCGACGTTCATCCGGCGGTTGAGGCGGGAGAGCGCCGAGACGATCTGCTCGATCTGGGGGTCGAGGTCCTGGAACTCGCGCTGGTAGGCGGCGATCTGCTCTTCGAGCGTCGGCTCGGGCATGCCAGGGGTCTCGGCCATGGCCGCAGTATGGCACGCGGGCACTTTGCTTTGAAGTCCTTCGCTATGTACTCTTTAGCTTCGAACTTTAGCTTTGAAGTCTTCACATCTAACTAGTGAGAGAGGTGAACGTGACCAGGGCGATGGGCGCAGCGATGCGCCGGATCCACGTGGGCAACGCACTCAGCGCGTTCGGGCTCGGTTTCACCGTCCCCTACCTGTACGTCTACGTGGCGCAGGTGCGGGACCTTGGAGCCATGACGGCGGGGCTCGTCCTCGCCGTCTTCGCCGTGGCGGCACTGATCGTGCTGCCGTTCGCCGGGCGGGCCATCGTCCGGCGCGGCCCGCTGCCGGTGCTGCTCACCGCTCTGGTCACGGCCGCGATCGGCGCGCTGAGTCTGGGGCTCTCCGCCCACGCGCCCACCGTCCTGCTGTCGGCGGCGGCGCTCGGAGCCGGGCAGGCCGTCATGCAGCCGGCGCTGGCGACGATGATCGTGGACTGCTCCACCGCGGAGACCCGCTCGCGGGTGTTCGCGACGCAGTTCTTCCTCCAGAACCTCGGGCTCGGCGTTGGCGGCCTCATCGGCGGACACCTCGTCGACACCACGAGCGCCGCGTCCTTCACTGTGCTGTTCGCGATCGAGGCGGCGATGTTCCTGCTGCTGGTGGTCCTGATGGCGACCGTACGACTGCCGCGCTCGCCGCGGATCGAGGGTGCGCCGAGCCAGTCCGCCAAGGGCAGCTGGAAGCAGCTGCTCGGGAACCGCGCCATGGTGCAGCTGTCCGTGCTGGGCTTCGTGCTGTTCTTCGCCTGCTACGGCCAGTTCGAGTCGGGTCTGAGCGCGTACGGCGTCGAGGCCGCCGGCATCTCGACCTCCGCGCTGGGCACGGCCCTGGCCGCGAACACCGCGATGATCGTGGTGGCGCAGTTCGCCGTGCTGCGGTTCGTCGAGCGGCGCAGGCGGTCCCGGGTGATCGCCATGGTCGGACTGATCTGGGCGGTGGCGTGGGTCACCGCGGGCTACGCGGGCCTCGGACACGGCAGCCAGGAGATGGCCACGGCCGCGTTCGTGTCGACGTACGCCCTCTTCGGTCTCGGTGAGGCGATGCTGTCCCCGACCGTCGCCCCGCTGGTCGCCGACCTGGCGCCGGAGGGCATGGCCGGCCAGTACAACTCCGCCTTCGCCCTGGTGAAGCAGCTCGCCCTGGCGGTGGGCCCGGCGGTGGGCGGTCCGATGGGGGCCTCCCTGCACACCCCGTACATCGTGACGTTCCTGCTGTTCTCGCTGGGGATCACCTATCTGGCGATACGCCTGGGCAGGGAGCTCACCCCGGTGCAGAACCAGCCGTTCCTGAGGAAGAGCCGGGTCGTGGCCCAGGGCGGAGCGCAGACGGAGTCGGTGGTGGCCTAGCCACGGCTCCCCAGGGGCGCGGGGAGCTGTGCGAACAGCCCCTGCGCACCCGCAACCGGCATCGATCGGACACCCCTAGGGCGCTACCCCTTCGGCAGCACGAACTCGCACCAGACCGCCTTCCCGCCGCCCGGCGTCCGGCGCGATCCCCAGTTCGAGGCGACCGTCGCCACTATGGCGATCCCCCGCCCCGACTCGTCCCCCGGCTCCGCTCTCCGGCGCCGGGGCAGATGGTCGTCCCCGTCCGTGACCTCGACGATCAGCCGCCGGTCGGTGCGGCGGAGCCTTAGCCGCATCGGGGGCGTCCCGTGCTGGAGGGAGTTGGCCACCAGCTCGCTCACGGCCAGCACGCCCAGGTCGTGCAGCTCGATCGGGAACCGCCAGCTG
This sequence comes from Streptomyces sp. SID13726, assembly GCF_010548375.1. Taxonomy (GTDB): domain Bacteria; phylum Actinomycetota; class Actinomycetes; order Streptomycetales; family Streptomycetaceae; genus Streptomyces. Next base: position 5,456 of record NZ_JAAGLY010000052.1, on the reverse strand, counting down.
GTGAGCACGCCGGAGGCGAACGCACGCGCGCGTGGCGCCGCCTCGACGCCGCCCAGGAGTTCCAGCGCGGCGTTGCGGAAGAGTTCGCCGTCGGGGCCGGTGCGGGCCGGGTGCTGCATGACCATGACGGCCACGTCGTCGTCGTGCTCCGCGGTGACGCCGGCCGAGCGGACCAGGCGGTCGCAGATCACCTGAGGGGTGCCGGTCGCGCCGGCCAGGGCGGGGTGCAGGGCGGCGATGCCCTCGTCCAGGTCCTCGTCACGGCGTTCCACCAGGCCGTCGGTGTACAGCACCGCCGTGGAGCCGGGGCCGAACGGGATCGAGCCGGACGCGTGCATCCAGCCGCCGGTGCCCAGGGGCGGGCCGGTGGGTTCGTCGGCGCGCTGGACGGCGCCGCTCTCGTCGCGGACCAGGATCGGCAGGTGGCCGGCCGAGGAGTAGACCAGCTTTCCCTCGTTCGGGTCGTGGATGGCGTACGCGCACGTGGCGATCTGGTTGGCGTCGATCTCCATGGCGAGGCCGTCGAGGAGCTGGAGGATCTCGTGCGGGGGCAGGTCGAGGCGGGCGTACGCGCGGACTGCCGTACGGAGTTGGCCCATGACCGCCGCCGCGCGCACCCCTCGGCCCATGACGTCGCCGATGACCAGGGCCGTGCGGCCGCCGCCGAGGGTGATGACGTCGTACCAGTCGCCGCCGACCGCGGCCTCGGTGCCGCCGGGCAGGTAGGTGGCGGCGATGCGCAGGTCGTCGGGTTCCTCCAGTTCCTGTGGGAGCAGGGAGCGCTGGAGGGTGACGGCGGTCTCGCGCTGGCGGCGCTCGCTGGCTCTGAGGCGCTCGGCGGCTTCCGCGTGGTCGGTGACGTCGGTCGCGAAGACGAGCACTCCGCCGTCGCCTTCCGTCACCGGGGTGCAGGTGAAGGTGTAGGAGCGGCCGTCGGGGGCCTTGCGGGACTTGAGGGTGCGCGGCTTGCCGCTGCGCAGGACCTGGTCGAGGAGCGGGAGGAGGCCGATCTCGTCGAGCTCCGGGAGGGCGTCGCGGGCGGGTTCGCCGGTCTGGCGCAGGCCGAAGGCGACCACATAGGCGTCGTTGACGTAGGCGAGGCGGTGGTCGGGGCCGTGGACGAGGGCGACGAGGGCGGGGACGCGGTCGAGGACCTCACGGACCGGGAGCTCGTCGACGGCGGGGACCGGCACGGTCAGTTGCTCGGCGCGGGCGGCGGGGACCGCGCCCTCGCTCAGCCGGTCCTCGGTGACCAGGTCGTCGGTCCGCGCTGCGGCGCGGCGCTGCGTTCCGGGGAGGCGGGCGCTCCAGCGCGTGAAGTTCACGAATCCTTGCCTCGTGTCGTCGTCTTCGGCGTCTTCGGGCCGGCTCCGGGCCCGGCCGGTGGGCTGGGGACGGCAGCCCGGGGGTGCAGCACGGTGGGAAGACCTCTTGGGTTCGAGGGGCGGGCGGCTGCCCGTCCGAGGTCGGGCATCAGTGTGGCAGGGGGCCGACCTGGTCGACATCCGTCAGACGCCGGGGCGGTCCGTGGAGTTCCTCGGTCCGGTCAGGACGACCCCTTCGGGTCGTTCGTGGGGTCGTGAGGAGGCTTTCCACCGGCCGCGAGTTCGAACTCCGCTCGGGGATGTTCGAGTGAACCGAGGGAGACGATCTCCCGCTTGAAGAGCCCGGACAGGGTCCATTCGGCCAGCACGCGGGCCTTGCGGTTGAAGGTGGGGACCCTGCTGAGGTGGTAGACGCGGTGCATGAACCAGGCAGGGTAGCCCTTCAGCTTGCGTCCGTAGACCTGCGCGACACCCTTGTGGAGGCCCAGGGAGGCGACCGAGCCGACGTACGCGTGCGCGTACGTCTCCAGGGGCTCGCCGCGCAGCGCGTGCGCGATGTTGTCGCCGAGCACCTTGGCCTGGCGTACGGCGTGTTGGGCGTTGGGGGCGGTCTCCTTGCCGGGTTCGTCGGCGGTGACGTCGGGGACGGCGGCCGCGTCTCCGGCCGCCCACGCGTGCGTGGCGCCCTCGACGGTGAGCTGGGGAGTGCACTTCAGCCGGCCGCGCTCGTTGAGGGGGAGATCCGTGGCGGCGAGGAGCGGGCTGGGTTTGACGCCGGCCGTCCATACGACCGTACGGGTGGGAAAGCGGTTGCCGTCGCTGAGGACGGCCACGCGGTCGACGCAGGACTCCAGGCGGGTGTTGAGCCGTACGTCGATGTTGCGGCGGCGCAGTTCGGTGACCGTGTAGCGGCCCATCTCCTCGCCGACCTCGGGCAGGATGCGGTCCGAGGCCTCGACGAGGATCCACTTCATGTCGTCGGGACTGACGTTGTGGTAGTAGCGCGCGGTGTAGCGGGCCATGTCCTCCAGCTCGCCGAGCGCCTCCACGCCCGCGTAGCCGCCGCCCACGAAGACGAAGGTGAGGGCCGCGTCGCGGATCGCGGGGTCGCGGGTGGAGGAGGCGATGTCCATCTGCTCGATGACGTGGTTGCGCAGCCCGATGGCCTCCTCGACGGTCTTGAAGCCGATGCCGTGGTCGGCGAGGCCGGGGATCGGCAGGGTGCGCGCGATCGAGCCGGGGGCGAGGACGAGTTCGTCGTACGACAGCTGCTCGCCGCCCGTGCGCTCCTCCTCGGTGGCGAGGGTGGTGACGGAGGCGGTGCGTTTGGCGTGGTCGACGGCGGTGGCCTCGCCGACGACGACCTTGCAGCGGTCCAGGACCCGGCGCAGCGGTACGACGACATGGCGCGGGGAGATCGATCCGGCCGCCGCCTCGGGGAGGAACGGCTGATAGGTCATGTACGGGTCGGGGGTGACGACGGTGATCTCGACTTCGTCCCGGTCGAGTTCCCGTTTCAGCTTCCGCTGCAGACGCAGCGCGGTGTACATCCCGACGTAGCCGCCGCCGACAACCAGAATGCGCGCACGTTCCTTCACCATCCCATGACGCACCCGGCGCTTGAGTTTGTCCACAGCCTCGACAATTTGTGTGACCGGAGTTCATCGGCGCGCCGGGTCGGCCCGATCCTCGGGGTGCGTGGAAGGTCCGCAGGTCAACGGGTGTGCGCCGGGCGGGTGGAGGGGGTGCAATCGGGGCGTTTGCCCCTCGTACTCCGATCGGGGGGCGCTCCGTGCGGAACCTGCCCCTTCTGAATTGACCCCCACTCAACTATGTTCGTGTGTCGACGGGGTGTAGGGGGATGCGCTCCGGGTCCGCGACGGGCGGACTCGCGAAACGGGCTTGTTCCGCACGCTCCGGCTTTCGATGGCGGGGAGAGTCTCCGGGGGGAGACGTCATTACCGGGGGAACATTTATGCACATTCAGGACTCTCATTGGTCTACGGCGTCCGCCATCGCACCCGGTGGCGGTGCGATGGGGACGACGATGAGCGCGGCGGGCCACGGACGCGGAGACGGATCGCGTTCGACCCCCCTGCGCGTGGACGCACAGCGCAATCTGGAGCACGTACTGCGTGCGGCGCGCGAGGTCTTCGGCGAGCTGGGCTACGGCGCGCCGATGGAGGACGTGGCGCGGCGCGCGCGGGTCGGGGTCGGCACCGTGTACCGGCGCTTCCCGAGCAAGGACGTCCTGGTGCGCCGGATAGCCGAGGAGGAGACCTCCCGGCTGACCGACCAGGCACGGTCGGCGCTCGGCCAGGAGGACGAGCCGTGGTCGGCGCTCTCGCGCTTCCTGCGCACCTCGGTCGCGTCCGGCGCCGGGCGGCTGCTGCCGCCGCAGGTGCTGCGGGTCGGGGTCGCCGACGAGGGCGAGGGCTCGGAGTTCGACGCGGCGCGGGTGCCGCAGCAGCGGACACAGCCGGGCACGGGTGAGCTGCGGCTGGTGCCGGAGGAGCCCGTGCTGGGCCCCGACGACGACGCCGGGGCGGCGGCGCTGCTCGAGGTCGTGGGCCAGCTCGTGGACCGGGCGCGTGCGGCCGGTGAGCTGCGGACCGACGTGTCGGTGTCGGACGTCCTGCTGGTGATCGCCACGGCCGCGCCCTCGCTGCCGGACGCGGCGCAGCAGGCGGCGGCCTCGGCACGGCTGCTGGACATCCTGCTGGAGGGGCTGCGCTCGCGACCGGTGTGATGCGGGCGTGATGCGGGCGTGACTCGAAAGGGTGACAGCGGGGTGCGGCCGGGTCCCGGCCGCACCCCGCGACATTCCGGCGCTTTTCGGGCGGGCGGACCAACACCTGCACCCGCTGCGACAGTTGAGTCTTCCCCATACGGGTGACGCTCAGTACTGCTTTGCGGGAAGTCCCCACGGACGAGTGGATGGGCCGTACTGCAGGGCACTGACCAAAAGCCAATATGGCACTCTGACCCGGTGTTCGGGACTGGTTGGGCTGGCGGCGGGGGCATTCCGCGATGAGCGTTGACGGGCGGAACGAGCCACTCGGTGAGGGCGAGGGCGACGCCGACGGCACCCCGCAGGTGCCGGAGCAGGGCGGCCGGGCGGGCGTCCCGCAGGCCGGCATCCCGGCCCAGGGCGGGGAACCGGTCGAGGGCAGCGTGCCCGCGCAGCGCGACCGGCGCGAGGACGGCAGCGTCCTGCCGCCGCCCAGGGAGATGCCGCCCTCCGACGCCGACCTGATCGAGCGGATGCGCTCCGGCGACGACAGCGCCTACGAGGAGCTGTACCGCCGCCACGCGGACGCCGTGCGCCGCTACGCCCGCACCTGCTGCCGGGACGCCCACACCGCCGACGACCTCACCGCCGAGGTCTTCGCCCGCGTGCTCCAGGCGGTGCGCGGCGGCCACGGCCCCGAGCACGCCGTACGCGCCTACCTGCTCACCAGCGTCCGCCGGGTCGCCGCGGGCTGGACCAAGTCGGCGAAGCGGGAGCAGCTCGTCGACGACTTCGCGGTGTTCGCCGCCCAGGCCGCGCGCACCTCCGAGGTCTCCGACGACGACACCCTGGACCTCGGCGCCGACGTACGCGCGATGCACGTGGCCGAGCAGTCCATGGCCATGCAGGCCTTCCGGTCGCTGCCCGAGCGCTGGCAGGCGGTGCTGTGGCACACCGAGGTCGAGGACGAGTCGCCCAGCGACGTCGCCACGCTCTTCGGGCTCGACGCCAACGGCACCCGGGTGCTGGCCAGCCGCGCCCGCGAGGGCCTCAAGCAGGCCTATCTCCAGGCCCATGTCAGCGCGACCCTCGCCACCGACGAGGAGTGCGCCCGCTACGCCGACCGGCTCGGCGCCTACGCCCGCGGCGGGCTGCGCACACGTGCCGAACGGGGGCTGCGCAAGCACCTGGAGGAGTGCGCCAAGTGCCGGCTGGCCGCGGGCCAGATCAAGGAGGTCGCCAGCGGTATCCCGGCCGTCGTACCGCTCGCGGTCATCGGCTGGTTCGGGGCCGCCGGGTACGCCAAGGCCATCGGGCTCATCGCCGGGGGCGCCGGAGCGGGGGCGGCCGGTGCCGCGGGCGCGGCCGCCGCGGCGAGCGGGGGTTCCTCGGGCGGGGCG
>NZ_JAAGLY010000529.1 GCF_010548375.1 Streptomyces sp. SID13726 | reverse complement strand
GAGCACCTTGCGGGGCGGGAGGCCCTTGGCCTGGGCCACCGTCACGTAGTCCTCGTCGAGGACGGTGATCATCATGTTCCGCATCCCGAGCACCCAGCCGCCGAGCGACGCGACGACGATGGTCAGGGCGGGCAGCGTGCCGTGCTGGACCACGTCCCAGACGAACTCCCACGACCACTCGGGCGACGCGCCCTTGCTGTACGCGTGGGACGCCGGGAACCAGCCGAGCATGCTCGAGAAGACCGCGATCGCGATGAGGCCCATCCAGAAGTACGGGACGGTCGAGAACAACGTCGAGATGGGCCCGATCGCGTCGGCCTTGCTCCCGCGGCGCCAGCCGATGATCGCGCCGAGGCCGCTGCCGAGGAAGAAGCTGAGGATCGTCGCGATGCCGACGAGCCCGAGCGTCCACGGCAGGGCGGCGG
>NZ_JAAGLY010000528.1 GCF_010548375.1 Streptomyces sp. SID13726 | reverse complement strand
GAAGGTCGTGAGCCGGGTAGCGCCGAGCGACGCGGCCGCCTCCTCGACGTCGCGGTCGAGCTCGGCGAGCACGGGCTGCACGCTGCGGACCACGAAGGGGAGGGTGACGAAGAGGAAGGCGAGGAAGACGGCGGCACGCGTGTTGGCGACGTCCACCCCGAGCGGCCCCGACGGCCCGTACAGCGCGAGCAGCACGAGACCGGCCACGATCGTCGGGAGCGCGAACGGGATGTCGATGAGGACCTCGAGGAGCCGCTTTCCGGGGAACCGGTCGCGCACGAGGACCCACGCGACGAGCGTGCCCATGACGACGTTCACTGCGGTGACGGCGAGCGCCTGGGTGACCGTGAGGGTCAACGCCGCCGCCGTCTGCGGCTGCGTGACCGCCGCGAAGAAGGCCGGCCACCCGCCGGCGGACGTCTCGA
>NZ_JAAGLY010000527.1 GCF_010548375.1 Streptomyces sp. SID13726 | reverse complement strand
CCATTCGGGCGACGCGCCCCCAGGGCACGGGAGGGCGGTCCCGCGTCAGTGCTCGTCGGTGGCGATCGCGCGGGCCGCGGCGAGCTCGTGGCGCACCGGGGCCAGGACGGAGCCCTCGTCCCCGGGCGGCAGCGCCGCGGGGTGCAGCTGGGTGGGGGTCCTGGCCTTGCGCACCCCCTCGGCGAGGGCGCGCAGATCGGCGATGACGGTCGCCACTTCCTCGGCGCGGGGGGCTTCGGCGCCGTGGTTGACCCGGACCCGTGCGGCGGTGGTCGCGTCCACGATGCGTTCGACGGCGACGACCAGCGGCCACCAGGCGGCGGCCCGCGCCCCCGTCGGCGGCGGCTCGGTCAGCGCCCGCTGGAACTCGTTGCGTACGCCCGACATCTCGCGGTAGATCCGCCGCCGGTCCTGGAGCCGGGCGG
>NZ_JAAGLY010000526.1 GCF_010548375.1 Streptomyces sp. SID13726 | reverse complement strand
CGAACACGAGCAGGAACGACTCGACGAACCCGAGCACCTCCTCGACGGCCTCGATCGCCTCGGCGCGCGCCTGCTCGCCCGTCACGGCCTCGGCGCCCTCGGGCAGCACGTCGCCGACGCGCTGCGCGAGCGCGTCCTCGTCGACGGCCCCCGACGACGGCGTCGCCCAGACCGCGAGCTGCGGCACCATCCCGTCGGGCGCGAACACGTCGCGCGCGGTCTCCCCGTCGATCCCGACGAGCACCGCGCCCGCCGCGGCGGCCTCGATCCCGAAGACGCCGGACACCGTCACCGGGGTCGACTCGCCGCCCAGCACGACCGTCGTCGCGTCACCGGCCGACAGCCCCGCCGTCTCCGCCGCGCTCTGCTCGAGCACGATCTCGCCCGGCCCGGGCCACGCGCCGTCGAGCAGGGTGAGGCTCGGGT
>NZ_JAAGLY010000525.1 GCF_010548375.1 Streptomyces sp. SID13726 | reverse complement strand
AACGGGGATCCGTACGCCTTCGCGCGTGCCGTCGCGGGCGGACGCGCTGCCCCCGCGGGTGCCCGTACCTGAGCGGGGCCGGTCACTCCCCCGGCCGGCCCGGGGCGAGCCGCTCGACGACCTCGGCCAGTTCCCCGCACACGCGCTCGATCTCGGTGCGGATGTTGTTCTGCTCGGTGACCAGCGCGGACAGCAGCAGCGCGGTGAGGGCCGCCGAGCCGTTGAGCGCCTGGAGGTTGACCATGACCTCGAAGAGGGTGTGGTCGGCGAACGGGCCGACCTCGTCGGTCGCCGCCGAGATCGCCAGGACGGACACGAGCAGGACGCAGGGCGCGCTGCCGGCCAGTTGGAAGCGTACGGCCGACCAGATCAGCAGGGGGAAGACGAGGAAGAGCAGCGACAGGGAGCTCCGCGTGGCCACGAGGA
>NZ_JAAGLY010000524.1 GCF_010548375.1 Streptomyces sp. SID13726 | reverse complement strand
AGGCTCCGGCGTCCGCGACGTCGGCCTGCGAGGGGTGCTCGTCGGCCAGCAGCCGCTCGGCGTTGCGCGCGTACCAGCGCATGGCCTTCGCGCACTTCGCCGCTTCGGCCCGGGCGGCTGCGATCGGCTTGCCCATCTCGATCGTCATCGTGCGGGCGATGTCGTCACGATCCTGGTCCAGCAGGTCGGCCGCGCGGTCGAGGAGGCGGGCCCGCTCGGCGAACCCCGTGGTGCGGTGGCTCCGGAAGGCCGCGTGGGCCGCCGCCAGGCGCTGCTCGATCTGCCCGGCGTCCAGCTCGTCGAACGTCTTGAGCGTCTCGCCGTTCGCGGGGTTGACGGTTGCGATGGGCACGTCCGGCCCTCCTCGTCCTCGATGCGTCGAACCGAACCGAACCGAACGGAACGGAACCGGACCGTACCGGCCAC
>NZ_JAAGLY010000523.1 GCF_010548375.1 Streptomyces sp. SID13726 | reverse complement strand
TTGGGGCAGCAGGCTGCGCCGCAGGGCCAGGGCCGCCGTGCGCTCGCGCGTGTAGCGGCTCGCGTTGTCGATGCAGACGGCCGCGCGCGCCGAGATCTCCTCGGCCAGCAGGACGTCGTCCGGCTCGAACCCCTGGGCGCGGGCGTGCCGTACGAAGACGGCGGCGCCGAGCACCGCCCCGCGGGCCGACATCGGTACGAGCAGCCAGGAGTGGACCCCGTACGCGCGGACCCGCGCGGCCTGACCGGGGTCGACCGGGGCGAGCTCCGCGATGAGCTCCTCGCCCGTCAGCAGCAGCGGTTCGCCGCCGGCCATGGCCCGGGTGAACAGGGAGCCGGGCCCGGTGGTGAAGGGGTCGGGATCGCCCGTCGCGACCGTCGCCTTCACCGGTATCCCGGGTGCGGAGGAAGTCGCCGCACGCAGCAG
>NZ_JAAGLY010000522.1 GCF_010548375.1 Streptomyces sp. SID13726 | reverse complement strand
CGTCGACGGCGCCCGTCACGGGGCAGCCGCCTCCTGACGGGGTCGACGCACCCTTCCTGGCCGGGTGGACAGAGTCCCGGCCGGGGCCGCGTGCCGCAGGCACGCACCTCGCCTTGAACCGTGCAGCGTCATATGGCGGACGCTCACCGAAAGGAAACCACCAGTGCTGATCGCACAGCGCCCCACCTTGACCGAAGAGGTCATCTCGGAGAACCGTTCGCGCTTCTCCATCGAGCCGCTGGAGCCCGGCTTCGGCTACACGCTCGGCAACTCGCTGCGTCGCACGCTGCTGTCGTCCATCCCGGGCGCGGCGGTCACCTCCATCCGCATCGACGGTGTGCTCCACGAGTTCACCACCGTGCCGGGTGTGAAGGAGGACGTGACCGAGGTCAGCCGCAACATCAAGAACCTCGTCGTCTCCTCGGA
>NZ_JAAGLY010000521.1 GCF_010548375.1 Streptomyces sp. SID13726 | reverse complement strand
CGCGCGCAGCCCCTCGTCGGCACGCACCGCCGCGTCTCGCTGCGCGGGTACCAGTCCTTCGGGGCCCGCTTCGCCCTCGCCCAGCGGCGGGTGATCCTCGGCGACGAGATGGGACTGGGCAAGACGATCCAGGCACTCGCCGCCCTCGCGCACCTCGCGGCTCAGGGGCACCGCCACTTCCTCGTGGTCTGCCCGGCCGGGGTCCTGATCAACTGGACCCGCGAGATCGAGGCGCGCAGCACCCTGCGCGCGGTCGCCCTGCACGGTCCCGGCCGGCACGACGCGTTCGCGGACTGGCGGGGGGAGGGCGGGGTGGCCGTGACCACCTTCCAGGCGCTGACCGGATTCCCCGAGCCGGCCGCCGAGGAGCTGGGGATGCTCGTCGTGGACGAGGCCCACCAGGTCAAGAACCCGCGGGCGCAGCGC
>NZ_JAAGLY010000520.1 GCF_010548375.1 Streptomyces sp. SID13726 | reverse complement strand
GCATCGATCCCCGGCTCGGTCCCGCCGCTGGTCCGCAGGCCGGCGAGCGCCGCCTCGACGTCGGTCAGCTCGTCCGTCGCGGGCAGGTGGGTGTGCGGCAGGTAGTCCTGGCCGTCGGCGCCGAAGCCCACGAGACCGATCTGGTAGTCGATCCCGCGCGCCAGCTCGCTCGCGATGAGGAGGACGTGGGCGCGCACGGCGGCCTGGTAGCCGCCCATGCTGCCCGACTCGTCCACGAGGAACAGGACGTCTCCCGGCGGCTGCGGCACGCGCGGTACCGAGTCCGCGTCCTGCGCCGCCGCGTGCACGGCGTCACCGGCGTACCGGGAGACGAGGTCGCGGTCGTCCTCCAGCGGCACGCGCGCCTCGGCGACGCCGTGCTCGTCCGTCTCGGCCTCGACCTCCCGGCCGGCGGTCCCGAGCGTC
>NZ_JAAGLY010000051.1 GCF_010548375.1 Streptomyces sp. SID13726 | reverse complement strand
GTCCCGGTGGCGGCGGCGGCTTCGCCGGTCGTCCCGGTGGCGGCGGCGGTGGCGGCTTCGCAGGCCGTCCCGGCGGTCGCGGCGGTGGTGGCGGCGGCTTCGCCGGTCGTCCGGGTGGTCCCGGCGCCGGTGGCGGCGGTCGTCCCGGCTTCGGTGGTCGTCCCGGCGGTCCCGGTGGCCGTGGTGGCACGCAGGGCGCCTTCGGCCGTCCCGGCGGTCCCGCGCGTCGCGGTCGCAAGTCGAAGCGGCAGAGGCGCCAGGAGTACGAGGCCATGCAGGCCCCGTCGGTCGGCGGCGTGATGCTGCCTCGCGGCAACGGCGAGACCATTCGCCTGTCGCGCGGTGCCTCCCTCACCGACTTCGCGGAGAAGATCAACGCCAACCCGGCGTCGCTCGTCGCGGTCATGATGAACCTCGGCGAGATGGTCACGGCCACGCAGTCCGTCTCCGACGAGACGCTGCAGCTCCTCGCGGGCGAGATGAACTACACGGTTCAGATCGTCAGCCCCGAGGAGGAGGACCGTGAGCTGCTCGAGTCCTTCGACATCGAGTTCGGCGAGGACGAGGGCGACGACGAGGACCTGGTCGTCCGTCCGCCGGTCGTGACCGTCATGGGTCACGTCGACCACGGTAAGACCCGGCTCCTCGACGCCATCCGCAAGACGAACGTCATCGCGGGCGAGGCCGGCGGCATCACCCAGCACATCGGTGCCTACCAGGTCTCCACGCAGGTCAACGACGAGGACCGCGCGATCACCTTCATCGACACCCCGGGTCACGAGGCGTTCACCGCCATGCGTGCCCGTGGTGCCCGGTCGACGGACATCGCGATCCTGGTCGTCGCGGCCAACGACGGCGTCATGCCGCAGACGGTCGAGGCGCTCAACCACGCCAAGGCGGCCGACGTCCCGATCGTCGTCGCGGTCAACAAGATCGACGTCGAGGGCGCCGACCCGACCAAGGTGCGCGGTCAGCTGACCGAGTACGGCCTGGTGGCCGAGGAGTACGGCGGCGACACCATGTTCGTCGACATCTCCGCCAAGCAGGGTCTGCACATCGACTCCCTGCTGGAGGCTGTGGTCCTCACCGCGGACGCCTCGCTCGACCTGCGGGCCAACCCGAACCAGGACGCGCAGGGCATCTCCATCGAGTCCCGTCTCGACCGCGGCCGCGGTGCCGTGGCGACGGTCCTCGTGCAGCGAGGCACCCTGCGGGTCGGCGACACGATGGTCGTGGGCGACGCCTACGGCCGCGTGCGGGCCATGCTCGACGACAACGGCAACAACGTCGCCGAGGCGGGTCCGTCCACGCCGGTCCAGGTGCTGGGTCTGACCAACGTCCCGGGCGCCGGCGACAACTTCCTGGTGGTCGACGAGGACCGTACGGCCCGTCAGATCGCCGAGAAGCGTGCCGCCCGCGAGCGCAACGCGGCCTTCGCCAAGCGCACGCGCCGCGTCTCCCTCGAGGACCTGGACAAGGTGCTCAAGGCCGGCGAGGTCCAGCAGCTCAACCTCATCATCAAGGGTGACGCTTCTGGTTCCGTCGAGGCTCTCGAGTCCTCCCTGCTCCAGCTGGACGTCGGCGAAGAGGTCGACATCCGGGTCCTGCACCGCGGCGTCGGTGCGGTCACGGAGTCGGACATCGACCTGGCGATGGGCTCCGACGCCATCGTGATCGGCTTCAACGTGCGCGCCGCCGGGCGTGCGCAGCAGATGGCCGAGCGCGAGGGTGTGGACGTCCGGTACTACTCGGTCATCTACCAGGCGATCGAGGAGATCGAGGCGGCCCTCAAGGGCATGCTCAAGCCGGAGTACGAAGAGGTCGAGCTCGGTACGGCGGAGATCCGCGAGGTCTTCAAGTCGTCCAAGCTGGGCAACATCGCGGGTGTTCTCATCCGCTCCGGCGAGGTCAAGCGCAACACCAAGGCGCGTCTGGTCCGCGACGGCAAGGTCATCGCGGAGAACCTCAACATCGAGGGTCTGCGTCGCTTCAAGGACGACGTCACCGAGATTCGCGAAGGCTTCGAGGGCGGTATCAACCTCGGAAACTTCAACGACATCAAGGTCGACGACGTCATCGCGACGTACGAGATGCGCGAGAAGCCGCGCGGCTGACCGTCGTAGCACGCGATCGGGGCCGATCGGCGGAGCTGTTCCCTCCGGGAATTTCCGTCGATCGGCCCCGGCCGTTGCGTGTACGGTTCCCGTATCGGCGTCGAAGCGTGGCGCCCGTACCCCGAACCGGCGGGACATCCGGACACACATGTATGTGGGGACTCTGTCCTTCGACCTGCTCCTCGGCGACGTGCACTCGCTGAAGGAGAAACGCTCTCTCGTCCGTCCGATCGTGGCCGAGCTCCAGCGCAAGTACGCGGTGAGCGCGGCGGAGACGGGCCATCAGGACCTCCACCGCAGGGCCGAGATCGGGCTCGCGGTGGTCTCCGGGGACACGGGACACCTCACCGACGTACTGGACCGCTGCGAGCGGCTGGTCGCCGGGCGGCCCGAGGTGGAACTGCTCTCGGTTCGACGCAGGCTCCACAGCGACGAAGACTGAAGCAAGAAGTAAGTACTTAAGGAGACGGACCAGTGGCCGACAACGCGCGCGCCAAGAGGCTGGCGGACCTCATCCGAGAGGTGGTGGCCCAGAAGCTGCTGCGCGGGATCAAGGACCCGCGGCTCGGATCGCACGTCACCATCACGGACACCCGGGTCACGGGTGACCTGCGGGAGGCGACCGTCTTCTACACGGTGTACGGCGGTGACGAGGAGCGGGCGGCCGCGGCGGCCGGACTGGAGAGCGCCAAGGGCGTGCTCCGCTCGGCGGTCGGGGCGGCGGCGGGCGTGAAGTTCACCCCGACGCTGACCTTCGTGGCCGACGCCCTGCCCGACACCGCCAAGACCATCGACGACCTCCTCGACAAGGCCCGCCAGTCCGACGAGAAGGTGCGCGAGGTCTCGGCCGGTGCCAAGTACGCCGGCGAGGCCGACCCGTACCGGAAGCCGGGCGACGAGGACGAGACGGACGACGCCGCCGAATGACCGAGAAGAACCGGACGCCCGACGGCCTTGTCATCGTGGACAAGCCGTCGGGCTTCACCTCGCACGACGTGGTCGCCAAGATGCGCGGGATCGCCAGGACCCGCCGCGTCGGACACGCCGGCACCCTCGACCCCATGGCGACGGGCGTGCTCGTCCTCGGCGTCGAGAAGGCGACCAAGCTCCTCGGGCACCTCGCGCTGACCGAGAAGGAGTACCTGGGCACGATCCGGCTCGGCCAGACGACCCTGACCGACGACGCCGAGGGCGAGATCACGGGGTCGGTCGACGCCTCGAAGGTCACCCGGGAAGCCGTCGACGCCGGGATCGCCAAGCTGAGCGGCGACATCATGCAGGTGCCGTCCAAGGTCAGCGCCATCAAGATCGACGGGGTGCGCTCGTACAAGCGGGCGCGCGAGGGCGAGGAGTTCGAGATCCCGGCACGTCCCGTGCGGATCTCGTCCTTCGCGGTGTACGACGTCCGGGACGCGGTCGCCGAGGACGGCACGCCGGTCCTCGACCTGGTCGTGTCGGTGGTCTGCTCGTCCGGCACCTACATCCGGGCGCTCGCGCGGGACCTGGGCGCGGATCTCGGGGTGGGCGGCCACCTGACGGCCCTTCGCCGCACCCGGGTGGGCCCGTACAAGCTGGACTCCGCGAGGACCCTCGACCAGCTCCAGCAGGACCTCGCGGTGATGCCGATCGCCGAGGCCGCCACAGCCGCGTTCCCGCGCTGGGACGTCGACGCGCGGCGGGCCAAGCTGCTCACCAACGGGGTACGGCTGGACATGCCCGAGGAGTACACCGGGCGCGGTGCGGTGGCCGTCTTCGACCCCGAGGGTGTCTTCCTCGCGCTGGTCGAGGAGCAGAAGGGCAAGGCGAAGAGCCTCGCCGTCTTCGGCTGAGGGCCACCGGGGTCTGCTTGCCCGTGGAGCGGCGATCACGGGGTTGTGCCGCCGCTCCACAGTCCCCCTCGGTTCCCCCACCCCTAGGGTGTATCCGCCCGTCCCCATCCATTCACCCGCGCGGGCAGGCGCTCGGAGTGAACCGGGGGAGTGGAAGGGGGCGCGTTCACCACGCGATCTGTCCCGCTGATCACCCCGCACCTACCGTCGAAAGCAGGAACGTGCGTACGGCGGGGAGGTCGGCCATGGCGGCACAGGGTGACTCCGTCGGCGGACCGGTACCGCTTGCCTCCGGCGGGTCGGAGACGGCCGGGCGGCTGCGTGAGGGCGGCGGCTCGGACACGGGCTCCGGTTCGCGTGATGCCGTTGAGTCGGAACCCGAGGCGGGCCGGGGCGCCCGGGCCGTGCGTGGTGCTCGCTCCGGGAATCGTGCAGCCAAAGAGGTCGACGGAGACGCCGGGCGTCCCCGGCACAGTCCGTGTGAAGGCGGGCGGGCCCGGCATGCCCGGGGGCGGCGGCAGGGGCCGGACGAGGTGGGTGGGCCCGGGCGGGACGAGGATCTGGTGCGGGTGCATGATCTGGCCGGGCGGGTCCGGGGGATCGGGTTCGTGGCCGATCATCGCGGGACCGTGGTCACCAGTCACGAAGCCGTCGACGGGCTGCCCCGGCTCGTGCTGCGGGCCGCCGGCGACCGCAGCTGTGTCGTGGCCGCCGACGCCGTGACCGTGCTGCCCGAGCTGGACCTGGCGCTGGTGCGGACCGAGGGGCTCGGGGTGGAGCCGCTGCCGCTCTCCGTGCGGGACGGTGTCGGGACCGGGACCTATGTGCGGCTGGCCGCCGGGTGCTGGCGGGAGGCACGGGTGCTCGGCGAGGTGTCCGTGACCTACACGGCCACCGACCGCTTCCATCTCCTCGACGACGCCCTGGAGCTGGCGATCGGCACGGCGGGCCGGGACGCGCTGCGACTGGGCGGCGGGGCCGCCGGAGGACCCGTGCTCGACGCCGGGACCGGCGCGGTCGTCGCCGTACTCGGCACCGCCCTCCAGAGCGGGCACCGGGACAGCGGTTACGCCGTTCCGCTCCGCCCGGCGCTGCGGCCCGGCCCCCTCGCCGACCTCCTCGCGGAGAACGCGGCGACCGTCCCGGCGTACGGCGCCGACCTCAACCTCGCCGGCGTGCTGGAACTGACGGCCACCTCGGTGGGCCAGGACGGTCCGCCGGGCGCCCTCGCCGGTTACGTGGGCCGCGCGGACGCCACAGAACCGGTCGAACGGGCCGCGGTATCCAGGGAGTTCGCCGCGTTCACCGAGGGCTCGGCCAAGGTGCTCGGTCTCGTCGGACCGCCCGGCAGCGGCCGTACGACGGAACTCGCGGCCCTCGCCGCCCGCCGCCACCGCGGGCCCGCCCCGGCCCCCACCCTCTGGCTGCGCGGCGCCGACCTGGCGGACACCGACCACTCCGTCGCCGACGCGGCCCGCCGTGCGCTCACCAGGGCCGCCCGGATCGTGGCGACCTCCACGGACACCGTCCCGGCCGACCTCGGCGACCTCGGTCCCGAACGCCTGGCCCGGCTCTCGCAGGCTGCGGGGCGCCCCCTGTTCCTCCTCCTCGACGGCCCCGAGGAGATGCCCCCGGTCCTCGCCCACCGCCTCGCCGAGTGGACCGAGGGCACGGCCGAGTGGCTGACGGAGACGGGGGCGCGGCTGGTCGTGGCGTGCCGGGAGGAGTACTGGGAGGGGGCGGACTTCCCGGCCGGGCTGCTGCACGGCTCCGATCACGGTGGCCCGGGGAGCGCCCCTTGCGTACGGCTCACCGACCTCGGCGACGAGGAGGCCCGCCGCGCCCGGGCCCGCTACGCGATCCCCGAGGGTGTGCTCGCGGGCCCCGACGCCCGCCACCCCCTCACCCTCCGTCTGCTCTCCGAGGTCCGCGCGGCCCTGCCACCGGCCCCGCCCGCGCCCGTGGACCGCGACGACGTCCTCTCCGCCTACTTCGACCTGCTGTGCCTGCGTGTCGCGGTACGGCTGGCCACGGCGAGCGGGCTGCGCGGCACCGCGGTCCGCCGGCTCGCCGCGAAGGTCTCCGGACAGGTCCACGAGGCGGCCCGGCGCAGTCTCGGCCCGGGACAGGGCGGGCTGGACCGGGAGTCGTTCGAGGCGGTGTTCCCCTGGGGCCCGGCGCCCGGGCGGCTCGGCGGCACCGGCTGGGCCACCGCCGTCCTCACCGAGGGCCTTCTCGTCCCCGCCGGCACCGGCTACCGCTTCGCGCACGAGGAGCTGGCCGACTGGATCCAGGGCATGCACCTCGACCTCGACGAAGCCCTGCGCGCCCTGGTCCACCGCCGTCGCGTCCCGGGGGAGACCCGCCCCTTGCCCGTCCCGCACCACCGCATCGGACCGGTCGTCCAGGCCCTGCTCCTCGTCGCCCGCCAGCACGGCACGTCCGGACTGGCGTACAAGCTGGAGGAGTTGATCCACGCCCTCGACGCCGACCCGCACTCCTGGTGGGCGACCCGGCTCCTCACCGAGACCCTGCTGAGGGTGCCTGACGCGACCCCGTACACCGAGGTCCTGCGGCAGCTCACCGACCGGCTCGTGGCCCGGCGCCGCCAGGAGCAGCCGGTCCCGCCCGCGTTCGGACCGGCGTTCTGGACGGCCCTCCCGCTGCCGCCGGGCGCCCGCTTCGACCTGCTGCGCCGGCTCGTCCTCGCCGACGGGCCCCCGAGCGAACCCGGCCCCCGGTTCCTGGACGCCGTGGCGGAACTGCTCGCCACGGACCCCACCGCCGTACAACCGCATCTCACCGCGTGGTTCGACGACGAGCGGCCGCTGCCCGCGACCCCGCACGCGACCGTGGCGAAGGCCGCGCAGGCGCTGCTGCACACCCATCGCACCAGGGCCCTGGACGATCTCACCGAGGTCCTCGTCGGGTGCGCGCACCGGCGGGCCGACGAGCTGCTCGCCGTGCTGGCCGAGGACGAGCCGTCGGCGGTGTGCCGGGCCGTGGACCGCTGGGCGCACGACGAGCGGCCGGCCAGGAGGGTGGCGGCGGTGGCGTACGGACTGCGGGCAGCGCCGCACGTGCGCACCGAGGCCGACCGCGAGCTGCTGCGCTACGCCGCCCTCGCCCTGCTGGCCCGCCCCGACGACTGCACGCTGCACGGCGGCGCGCTCGCCCTGCTGGTCCGCGATCCGCGCACGCGGGCCCGTCATCTCCCGCAGGCGCTCGGGCACTTCGCGGCCGGTGACCCGCGGTTCCCGGCCGACGCGCTGGTCCCCGCCCTCACCACCGACCCCGACGCGGTCCTGGACGCCTTCCGGGAGCGGCTGCGCCGGCCGGGTGCCGGGGAGGTGCTGCGGACGCTCGCCGACGTCACCACGCCCGCCCTGGCCCGCAAGGTCGCCGTACTGGTGCGGGAGGCGGTGGAGCGGCGCCCGGAGACCGCCGGGGACGTGGCCGCCTATGTCGACCGGCGCCTCGACCAGGGGCCCGCCGCCCGGGCCGTACTCCTGCCGCTGGTCAGCCGGCTGCTCGACGGCGGTCCCGAAGGGGTGCGGGCCGCGCTGGCGGCCGTACTGGTGGCTCCCGGTGCCCCGCCCTCGCGTCCCCTGCGCGACGAACTCCTCGCGTTCCTCCTGGACCGTGAACGCGAACCGGCCGTCCTGGCAGCCCTGTTGCCCCCTGCCGCGGCCCGCGCGGGGGAGCGGGGCGGTGACGACATCCGCGACCTCGTGCACCGCACCGGCCTTCTCCTGGTCCGCACCCCGGACGGCGCGACCCGCTTCGACCGGGGCCTCGTCGACCTCGGCCGGCATGTCCCCGGGTTCGCCGCGCGGGTGGCCGGCTGGCTGGCCGAGGCCCCGCAGGAGTGGGCGGCGGTGGTCGGACCGGGCACCCGGCGGATGATCGAGAACCTGGCGGGCGTGCGGGTACCGGCCTGACTTCGCGTGCGTCGGGTCACAGCCCCCATGCCGATGCGGGCGCCGGGCACGCGGCATGGCACCCTTAGACCTGCGTAAGTCTTGAGAATCAATACGGACACGGGTTCGACGAGGAGCGGTCACAGTGCAGCGCTGGCGTGGCTTGGAGGACATCCCCGAGGACTGGGGGCGCAGCGTCGTCACCATCGGTTCCTACGACGGGGTCCACCGCGGGCACCAGCTGATCATCCGGCATGCCGTGGACCGCGCCCGCGAGCTGGGCGTTCCCTCCGTCGTCGTCACCTTCGACCCGCACCCCAGCGAGGTCGTCCGCCCCGGCAGCCACCCGCCGCTGCTGGCCCCGCACCACCGCCGCGCCGAGCTGATGGCGGACCTGGGCGTGGACGCGCTCCTGATCCTCCCCTTCACCACGGAGTTCTCGAAGCTCTCGCCGGCCGAGTTCGTCGTCAAGGTCCTGGTCGACAAGCTGCACGCCAAGGCGGTCGTCGAGGGCCCCAACTTCCGCTTCGGCCACAAGGCCGCGGGCAACGTCGACTTCCTCACCGAGCAGGGCAAGACGTACGACTTCGAGGTGGAGGTCGTCGACCTGTACGTGTCCGGCGCGGCGGGCGGCGGCGAGCCGTTCTCCTCCACGCTGACCCGGCGGCTGGTCGCCGAGGGCGACGTCGAGGGGGCCGGGGAGATCCTGGGCCGCCCGCACCGGGTGGAGGGCGTGGTCGTGCGCGGCGCCCAGCGCGGCCGTGAGCTTGGCTTCCCGACCGCCAACGTGGAGACCCTCCCGCACACCGCCATCCCCGCCGACGGCGTCTACGCCGGCTGGCTGCACGCCCAGGGCGAGGCGATGCCGGCCGCGATCTCCGTCGGCACCAACCCGCAGTTCGACGGCACCGAGCGGACCGTGGAGGCGTACGCCATCGACCGCGTCGGGCTCGACCTGTACGGGCTGCATGTGGCGGTGGACTTCCTCGCCTACGTCCGCGGGCAGGCGAAGTTCGACTCGCTGGACGCGCTGCTGAAGGCGATCGCCGACGACGTGAAGCGCTGCACCGAGCTGATCGAGGCCGCCGGAGCCTGAGGCGTGCTCATACGAAGAGGGCCGGCACCGTGAAGGTGCCGGCCCTCTTTCGTCTGCCTACTGCTGCGGCGGCCGCCCCGCGTTCGGGTCGTACGGCGGCTGCGGGAAACCGGGCTGGGGCTGACCCTGCTGCGGCTGGCCCGTCTGCCAGGGCTGGCCGGGCTGGGCGCCGGGGTGGACCTGGAACGGCGGCTGCGGGGCCGGGGCCTGCTGCTGGCCCGGCATCGGCGGAGCCATGGTCGGCGGCTGGTTGCCACCCTGGCCCGTCCACAGACCCTGCTCCTGCTGGGCCCGCACGAAGTCCTCGGCCACCATCGTGGCGAGGTCGAAGTAGGCCTCCCGGACCTTCGGCCGCATCATGTCGAGATCGACCTCGGCACCGGCCGCCAGGTGCTCGTCGAACGGTACGACGATCACGCCCCGGCAGCGCTGCTCGAAGTGGGTGACGATGTCCTCCACCTTGATCATCTTGCCGGTCTCGCGGACACCGGAGATCACGGTGATGGACCGCGAGACGAGTGACGCGTACCCGTGCGCCGACAGCCAGTCCAGGGTCGTACTGGCGCTGCTCGCGCCGTCCACCGAAGGCGTCGAGATGATGATCAACTGGTCGGCGAGGTCGAGCACCCCGCGCATGGCGCTGTAGAGCAGACCCGTGCCGGAGTCGGTGAGGATGATCGGGTACTGGCGGCCCAGTACGTCGATCGCGCGCCGGTAGTCCTCGTCGTTGAACGTCGTGGACACGGCCGGGTCGACGTCGTTGGCGATGATCTCCAGACCGGAGGGCGCCTGCGAGGTGAACCGGCGGATGTCCATGTAGGAGTTCAGGTACGGGATCGCCTGGACCAGGTCGCGGATGGTCGCGCCGGTCTCGCGCCGCACCCGGCGGCCGAGGGTGCCGGCGTCCGGGTTGGCGTCGATCGCGAGGATCTTGTCCTGGCGCTCGGTGGCGAGGGTCGAGCCGAGGGCGGTGGTCGTGGTCGTCTTGCCCACGCCGCCCTTGAGGCTGATCACCGCGATCCGGTAGCAGGACAGCACGGGGGTGCGGATGAGGTCGAGCTTGCGCTGCCTCTCCTGCTCCTCCTTCTTGCCGCCGAGCTTGAACTTCGAGCCACCCGGGCCGGGCCGGCTGCTCTTGGCCTTCTGCTTCTTGCTGTTGACCAGCCGGTCCGAGGTCAGCTCGACGGCCGCGTTGTACCCGAGCGGCGCACCGGCCCCGGCGACCTGCTGCCGCTGGTCGTGCTGGACGGCGGCCGGCCAGGCGGCACCGGTGCGGGGGTCCACACCCGGCTGACCGGGGGCACCGGCGTAGGGGCTGGGGTTGGGCGCCTGCGGCGGCTGCTGTCCGGGCTGCGGTTGCGGCTGCGGCTGGGCCGGGTTCTGGGGCGGCTGACCGGGCTGGCCCGGCTGCTGCGGGTAGCCGTAGCCGTCCTGCGGGGGCTGGGGCGCCGGGGGCTGCGGGAAGCCGTAACCGCTCTGCGGGTTCTGGGGGTTGTGCGGCGGCTGCGGGAAGCCGTAGCCGCTCTGGGGGTGCTGCGGGGCCGGCGGCTGGGGATAGCCGTAGCCGCCCTGCGGGTTCTGCGGGTGCTGGGGCGGTTGCGGGTAGCCGTAGCCGCTCTGCGGGTGCTGGGGCGCGGGGGGCTGCGGGAAGCCGTAGCCGCCCTGCGGCGCCGGGGGTTCGGGCTGCGGCCGGTTGGCCGGCCAGCCGCCGGGGGCGGGCTG
>NZ_JAAGLY010000519.1 GCF_010548375.1 Streptomyces sp. SID13726 | reverse complement strand
GCGGGGGACCAGGTCGGCTGCGACCAGGTGGACGAACTCACCATCCACGCACCGCTGATCCTGCCCGAGCGCGGAGCCGTCCAGGTCCAGATCGTCGTCGGCGCACCCGACGACTTCGGGGGCCGCTCCCTCGGCGTGTACTCGCGTCCCGAGGACGACGAGGACCGGCCGTGGACCCAGCACGCCCAGGGGACCCTCGGCAGCCGGCCCGACGAAGCGGCAGCCGCGCCCTTCGACCTCGGGCAGTGGCCGCCCTCCGGCGCCACCGCCCTGGACGTCTCCGGCGCGTACGAGCAGCTGCTCGCCGGCGGTTACGGCTACGGCCCCGTCTTCCAGGGGCTCAAGGCCGCCTGGCGGCGCGGGGACGAACTGTTCGCCGAGGTGGCCCTGCCCACGACGTCCCACACCGACGCGGGCCGCTACGGC
>NZ_JAAGLY010000518.1 GCF_010548375.1 Streptomyces sp. SID13726 | reverse complement strand
GCTCCATGATCCACTGGTTGATCGGAGCGGTGTGGCTCTGGAGGATGAAGACGTCGGCGCCGCGCACCGACTCGCCGAACCGGACGTAGATCTCGCCGTTCGCGAAGTCGTACGCGGTCGTGGGCAGCAGGTCGATGCCCAGCTCCCGCGCGACGTCGTTGGCCAGCTCGGGGTGCGCGCGCCCCGAGGCGAGGACGAGGGACTTCTCCCCGTTGCCGGCGATCGTGCTGCTCATACCAGTGGGTTCCTTCGGTGGTGTTTCCGGGTGCGGGGTGGGTCTGAGGAGAGCGGGGCCGGACGCGGTCAGTCTGCCGTGGTCGCGGGACGACCGCCACGCAGCGCCTCGAGCGTGTGCTCGAGCTCGGGTCCGGGCGGCGGCGGGGTCGGGCGCTCGGCCGTCGCCGCCGCGCTCTGGTCCGCGAGCTGG
>NZ_JAAGLY010000517.1 GCF_010548375.1 Streptomyces sp. SID13726 | reverse complement strand
AGATCTGTTGCGCCTGATCGCCCGTACCCCACGCACCGGACGACGGCTCGGACCCAGTGGTTCGTGGACCCGCACATACAGACTCGCTGGTTCTTGGAAAAATTGAACTTGCGTTTCACAGTGTGAGACGCGAATATCGTTTCATGGACAACTCTAGCGGCGTCGGCGTTCTCGACAAGGCAGCTCTGGTATTGAGCGCACTGGAGTCCGGTCCGGCCACCCTCGCCGGGCTGGTCGCGGCGACAGGGCTCGCACGACCCACGGCGCATCGCCTTGCCGTGGCTTTGGAACACCACCGGATGGTGGCGAGGGACATGCAGGGACGTTTCATCCTCGGTCCGCGGCTGGCGGAACTCGCCGCCGCGGCCGGCAGCAGCCCCCAGCTCGACAAGGTCGTCTCCAGCCTCGTCGCCGGCTCCGGCGCCGA
>NZ_JAAGLY010000516.1 GCF_010548375.1 Streptomyces sp. SID13726 | reverse complement strand
CTCGATGATCGGCCGCCCGGCCGTGCTCTACCTGGACGAGCCGACCACCGGCCTCGACCCCCGCACCCGCAACGAGGTGTGGGACGAGGTGCAGCGGATGGTCGCCGAGGGGGCCACCGTCCTGCTCACCACCCAGTACATGGAGGAGGCCGAGCAGCTCGCGAACGAGCTGACGGTCATCGACAAGGGCAAGGTCATCGCCAACGGCAAGGTCGACGAGCTGAAGGCCCGCGTCGGCGGCCGCACCCTGCGGATCCGCCCCGTCGACTCCTCCGACCTGCCGGGCATGGCCCGTTCGCTGGCCGAGACCGGACTGGACGGGGTCGCCGGCTCGCAGGCCGTCCCGGACGAGGGCGTGCTGCTCGTCCCGATCCTGAGCGACGAGCAGCTGACCGCCGTGGTCGGTCTGCTGGCCGCCCGCGGGTAC
>NZ_JAAGLY010000515.1 GCF_010548375.1 Streptomyces sp. SID13726 | reverse complement strand
CGGTGTTCCACACTGTGCGCTCCATGCGGGCCTGGACCTGCCGGTTCCAGGCGTTGATCGCGGACGGCCGCGCGGCGAGGGCGACCTTGCCGCCCAAGACGCCGAGCTGGCGCATGTAGTCCGCCATGTAGTTCAGCTGCGATTCGATCATCAGGATCATCGAGCTGTTCCCGAGCCCGGTGTTCGGCCCGATGATCGTCATCCAGTTCGGGAAGCCCGCCGCGGTGGCCCCGCGCAGGGACTGCATCCCGTCCTTCCAGACCTCCGCCAGGGTCTTGCCGTCCACGCCCACCACCCGGTCGGCGATCGGCATGTCCGTCACGTGGAAGCCGGTGCCGAAGACGATCGCGTCGACCTCGGTCTCGGTCCCGTCGGCCGCGACCAGCACCGAGCCCCGGATCTCCATCAGCCCGGCGGCGACGAGGTT
>NZ_JAAGLY010000514.1 GCF_010548375.1 Streptomyces sp. SID13726 | reverse complement strand
CCGAGTGCGTCGCGGGCGGCGTCGTCATGGCGGGCGACCGTCGCGCGACGATGGGCTCGATGATCGCGAACCGCGAGATCGAGAAGGTCTTCCCGGCGGACGAGTTCTCGGCGGTCGGGATCGCGGGGACCGCGGGCATCGCGGTCGAGCTCGTGCGCCTGTTCCAGCTCGAGCTCGAGCACTACGAGAAGATCGAGGGCGCCCTGCTCTCGCTGGACGGCAAGGCGAACCGCCTGTCGACGATGATCCGGCAGAACCTCGGCCTCGCCATGCAGGGGCTCGCCGTGGTCCCGCTGTTCGCCGGGTTCGACCTCGACCGGGCCACGGGCCGCATCTTCTCCTACGACGTGACCGGCGGCCGGTACGAGGAGCGCGCCTACCACTCGGTGGGCTCCGGGTCGGTGTTCGCGCGGAGCTCGCTCAAGAA
>NZ_JAAGLY010000513.1 GCF_010548375.1 Streptomyces sp. SID13726 | reverse complement strand
CGTTCCGCACGACGCGCCCTGGTTGCCATGCGCCCATCCTGGCACATCTCTGGAACCCCGTTCCAGCTTGACATCGCTGGAACGGGGTTCCAATGTGGGGTGGAACGACATTCCAGAGATACAGAGATCAAGAGATCAAGAGATGCAGGGATCCAGAGATGCGACAGGCAGGGAATCGCCATGACCACTGATGTCACGATCATCGGAGCCGGGCTCGGCGGACTGACGCTCGCCCGCGTCCTCCACGTCCACGGAATTCCGTCGACGATCTACGAGGCGGAGCTCTCGCCGACCGCGCGCACCCAGGGCGGCATGCTCGACATCCACGACTACAACGGCCAGCTCGCCCTCAAGGCCGCCGGCCTGTTCGACGCATTCCTCGGCCTCGTCCACGCGGGTGGTGAAGCGTCACGCGTGCTCGACCGGG
>NZ_JAAGLY010000512.1 GCF_010548375.1 Streptomyces sp. SID13726 | reverse complement strand
CCCTGCGGCAGGCCGCCGCGACGCTCGGGGAGTGGCGGCTCGAGGGCTGCACGCTCGTCGTCACGCTCGAGCCGTGCGTCATGTGCGCCGGGGCGCTCGTCCTCGCGCGCGTCGAGCGGCTCGTGCTCGGCGCGTGGGACCCCAAGGCCGGCGCGACCGGCTCGGTCTGGGACCTCGTGCGCGACCAGCGCGCCAACCACGCCGTCGAGGTGGTCGGCGGCGTCCGCGAGGACGAGTGCGCCCGCCTCCTGCGCAACTTCTTCGCCGCCCAGCGCTGACGCTGACCCCCGTCGAACACGACATGAGGGTCGTTGTCGAGCGGATGACGACCCTCATGTCGTGCTCGACGCGGGCTCGTGTCGTGCTCGGCGTCAGCGGGGGAGGGCCGCGGCGAGCGTCGTGAGGGTCTCGGTGGTACCGGCGTCGA
>NZ_JAAGLY010000511.1 GCF_010548375.1 Streptomyces sp. SID13726 | reverse complement strand
AGTTGAAGATCGCCCCGTCCGCGACGTCGACGCTGATCTCGGGCGCCGTGTTGCCGACCGTGATCTGCTTCGTCGAGAGCGTGAACAGGCCCTCCGGGTCGGTGACCCGCAGGATGACGTCGAACTGCCCGAGCTCGGTGTACTCGTGCGTGACCCTCACACCGGTGGCGTCGGTCTGACCGTCACCGTCGAAGTCCCACGCGTACGTGAGCTCCTCGCCCTCGGGGTCGGTGCTCCCCGTGCCGTCGAACGTCACCTCGAGCGGCGCGATGCCGGAGTCCGGCGTCGCGACCGGCTTCGACACCGGCGGGCGCGAGCCCGACAGGTAGTCGATGCGGTGCAGGCCCGAGTTCGGGTTGTCGCGGCCGAAGCCGCCGCCCCAGTCGAGCACGTAGAGCGAGCCCTCGGGACCGAACTTGGACTCGATC
>NZ_JAAGLY010000510.1 GCF_010548375.1 Streptomyces sp. SID13726 | reverse complement strand
GCCAGCTTGTGGCCGCCCCGGGAGACGTAGTCGGGGTCGCCGTCGTCCTTGAGGACGACGAGGGCCGCACTGGTCTCGACCTGGGTGGCCGCCTTGGTCGCGGTGGCGCCTGCGACGGTCACCCGGCCCGCGGCGATCAGCTGGGCGGCGTGCTCGCGCGAGCGGGCCATGCTGCGGCGTACCAGTTCGGCGTCCAGGCGGCGGCGTGCCACTCCTGCCACGTTCGGTTCAGCTCCTGTTTTCGTACGGTCCGGGGACGGGCGGTGCGTCCAGCGCGGTCAGCGCGTCACGCAACCCCCTGTGCACATCCTCGTACACCGCGACGTGTCCGTCCGCCGTGAGGTGGTCGGCGTCGGCCAGCCGTTCCAGGTGCCCGTCCACCCCGGCGTGGCCGGTGGGCGTACGGACGAGCCCCAGGGGCTCCGGCG
>NZ_JAAGLY010000050.1 GCF_010548375.1 Streptomyces sp. SID13726 | reverse complement strand
CCGCGCCCGCCGCCACCCCGTGGTCGGCCGCCGGGCAGGTGCCCGCCCAGGCCACCGGTGCCGGGCCCTACGGCGGTCAGGCGCCCCCTTCGGGGCCGGTGCCCGGCGCCGGCACCAGGGCCTATGCCGGTCAGGTGCCCGGCCCGGCACCGGCGCCCGTGCCCGGACCTACAACTGCCCCCGCGCCGTCCTGGGGCACGGTCGGCGCGTCCGGGGCGGCCTCGCCCTGGGGGTCCTCGCGGCGGGCCGGCGGGGAGCGGGTCACCAGCCGGGTGCGCAACGTCGTCGAGGGGCTGCCGGACTGGGAGCCGCTGCCGCCGGGCGAGACCGTCGTACGGCGTCCGGGCGGCTCGGTGTGAGTGCGTACTGGGGGCACGGCGGGGCCTACGAGACCTGGGTGGACTTCCTGCGGCGCTGGGCCGCCGCGGAGGCCGTCGACCCCGCGGCCCTGCCGGTGCTGGTCGAGGCGGAGTTCCCCGGCGACACCTGGGAGCGGTTCGCCCTGCATCTCGGCGACGCCCTCAACCGCAGGCTCCGCGACTGGGCCGAACGGTTCCTCGCCGCGATGACCGCGACCACGGACGAGTTCTCGGCGGGCCGGGCGCTGACCCAGGCCAGGGAGGGCCTGCGCTCGGTGCGGGCCCTGGCCGCGCACCCCGGCCTGCCGGAGTCGACCCGCACCCGTTTCACGGAACTGGTCGACACCCAGATCCAGGACCTCCAGGTCCAGCTGGAACGCACCCTGGACAACCTGGCCACGGCCGGCACCACGGACCTCCGCTGGCTGGAACAACGCCGCCGCACGCTCCGGGACAACCTGCTCACGGCCGTCGTACAGCCCACGAAACCCGCGGCACCCGACCCCTGGTCGGCCCCGCCGGCCGGTGTCCCGCGACGCCGAGTGATCACCGACTGAGTCCCGGGGACACGCGCGACCAGCCCGCACGGACCCGCACCCGACAACGAAGGCCCGCATGTCGAACTACTCCGAAAGCCTGTCCCACCTGGACAGCTACATCTCCGCCCGGGTCCCCGTGATCGGCATGCGGACCATCGAACAGCAGCGCGCCCTGCGGCTGTTGCGGGACGCGGCCACCCAACCGCGGCGCAGCAGCATGCCGTTCTGGATCTACACCCGGGCCACCGGGCTGCGGGACCTGCGCACCAACGCGCCGGTCCAGGACGACCGTTCCCTCACCGGCGCGATGGACTTCGCGGCCGGACAGTTCGGCAGCCGGGCCAACGCCACGGTGGTGTTCGTCGACCCCGACCACCTGGAGGACGACACCCCGGTCACCCGGCACATCGCCGAACTCGCCCGGCTCGCCGACAACAACTCCGGCAGCATCGTCCTGATCACCGACGCCCCGATCTGGAGCGGTCTGCAACGGCTCGGCATGAGCCTGCACCTCGAACTGCCCGACACCGAGGAGATGTACGGCACCCTCGCCGGGTTCCTCAGCGACCACCAGGGCCACATCCCCATCGAGTGGGACGAGAACGACGCCCGCCGCGCGGCGGAGTACCTCAGCGGGGTCACCGAGGCCGAGTGCATCAACCTCATGGCCACCATCGCCGCCAAGGGCTCCATCGCCAAGGGGGACGTCCTCGGGCTGGCGCAGGCCAAGGACCGTATCTTCAGCGATCTCACCGGACTTGAGCGCGTCCATCTCAAGGAGAGCGACTACACGGTCGGCGGGCTGACCAGTCTGCGGGAGTGGCTGCGGCGCAAGCACGACATGATGCACGCCGACCTGCGCGACACCGAGCTGCGGCCGCCGCGCGGTGTGCTGCTCGTCGGGGTGCCCGGCTGCGGCAAGTCGCTGTCGGCGAAGGCCATCGCGCACGAGTGGCGGCTGCCGCTGTACCGGCTCGACATGGCGAGCATCCACGGCAAGTACCTCGGTGAGTCCGAGGGGCGGTTCCGGGAGGCGCTGGCGATGGCGGACCGGGTGGCGCCCTGCATCCTGTGGATCGACGAGATCGAGAAGGGGCTGGCCGGGCGGGACGACATGTCGGGTGTGCCGCAGCGGATCATCGGACAGTTCCTGTTCTGGCTCCAGGAGTCCCGGTCCAGGGCCTTCGTGGTGGCCACCGCGAACGACATCCGCAGCCTGCCGCCCGAGCTGCTGCGCAAGGGCCGCTTCGACGAGCTGTTCTTCGTGGACCTGCCCGACGGCCAGGACCGCAAGGAGATCATCGAGCTCTACTTCCGCCGCTACCTCAAGTACGACCCGGACCCGGAGCAGGTGAACCGCCTCGTCGACCTCTCCGAGGGCTTCGCGGGCTCCGACATCGAGTCGACCCTGCACGACGCGGGCCAGGAGGCCTACCGCTGCGGCGGCGCCGACCGCCTCAAGCCGTCCTTCCTGCTCGACGCCTTCGCCAACACGGTGCCGCTGAGCCGTGTGAACCCCGAGCAGATCGAGGAGATCCGGGCCTGGGGCCGGGAACGCGCAGTCCCGGCGGGCCGTTCGGCGGCGACCTCGGCACCGGGTACATCGGGTCCTGCGCGGAGGATCGTCTTCATGGACGAGTGACCTCGTCGACGTGTGAGGGGGCCGGGGCCGGAACGGGCACGTGGGAAGGAATCGGTGGGAGTCGGTCCCGTCCCGGCCGGCTCATGGGCCGGCTTCCGCCCCCGGCGCCCCAAGGCACAGCTTCGTCCGCCATACTTCCCGCTGTGGAGCAGCGCATAGGTTCGAGCAGCCAGCCCCTGGAAGGCGCCGGATTCGACCCGGCCTTCGTCCCCGGGCTCACCTCACCCGTGTCCGGCGAGCAGAAGGACACCGAGCCGGAGGCCGTCGTCGCGACCGCGACGGACGAGCCCGCGGCCGAGGAGAAGCCGGAGCCGGAGGCGTCCGAGGAGGGCGCCGGGGCCGAGGGGGACAGCGAGGCCGAGGAGGATCCCGAAGGGCCCGTCTTCGAGGCCGCCGACCGGCGCGCGAGGATCGTCGCCGACCACCGGGGCGTCCGCCTCTCCCTCGACGACCAGTCCTGCGAGTTCCGCTGGGACGAGATCGGCGCCGTCGAGACGGAGTCCCCCCGCTTCGGCAAGCGTTTCACCATCACGGTCCACACCCCCGACCGCCGCTGGTACCCCATCGAGATCGAGGCGACGTCGAGGGCCAGCTTCGCGGAGTGGGACGAACAGCTCGACGCGGTCATGGACGAGTACTTCGAGGACGAGACTCCGGAAGCGGAGCAGGACGCCCCCGAGGACACCGCCACGGACACCGAAGACGACTGAGACCCGGCCGGCAGACGACTGAGACCCGGCCGGGAAGCGGCGGCTGGGAACCGGCCACTTTCCCGGCAGCCCACGGGCATGATGAGGGCCATGACGCACACCGCCCGTCGCATGTTCGAGCTCCTTGAGCCGATCTGCCTCGTCACCTTCTTCGAGGACGAGTGCAACGAGGAGCTGGCCGCGCTCGGCCACCCCACCTACTGGGACGGCTACTTCGCCAGCCGGGCCGCGCCGCTGGGACGGGTGCCGGCGGAGGTCGTGCACGCGGCCTTCTACAACTTCGCCGACGGGGAGGCCGCGCGGCACATCCCGAGCGCGTGGGAGACGATCCCGCCCGAGGCGTCCGTGGCGGCGCGGGAGCGGGGCAGCGCGGCCTCGCTGCGGCGCGTCCTCGGCGCCGGACTGGCGGGCTCCCCGGGCCTGGTGCGCGCCGCCGACCTGACCACGAAGGCCGCGACGAGCGCGCCCATGGAAGGCCGGGTGATGTACGCCGGGATGCGCTCCCTCGAGGTGCCGGGCGACCCGGTGGCCCGGCTGTGGCACTCCGCGACCATGCTCCGCGAGCACCGCGGCGACGGCCACATCGCCGCTCTGGTCGGTGCCCGCATCGGCGGCGCGGAGGCCCATGTGCTCTCCGCGCTGGAGATGGGCATCCACCCGCCGGAGTCGTTCGGCCGCATCCACCACCTGCCGAAGAAGCGGCTCGCCGCGATCATGGACGGCCTGCGCGAGCGCGGACTCGTCGACGGCGAGGGCCGGTTCACCGACGCCGGCCGTGAGACCAAGCGGCGCATCGAGACCCTCACCGACGAACTGGCCGCCCCGCCCTACGACGCCCTGTCCCCGGCCGAGCTCGACGAACTGGTCGCCGAGCTCGAACCCGTCACCGCGAGGCTGGTGGCCGCGGGCTCGCGGTGACGCGCGACAGCGGACGGTACGGGGAGAGCGGTACTGCCGGCGAGTGCTGCTAGCAGTACTGCGCCTCCTTGCCGATGGACCGGTACATGCAGTCCGAGTTCTCCAGCAGTTGCAGCACCGCGTCCCGGTTCCGGGAGGTCTCCCGCTCGATCACCTCGTCGGGCGGATAGAACCCGCCCCCGGAACTGGACGACGGGTACATCTCGAAGGTGTACGAGAAGATCTTGTGCGTGCCCCAGAGATAGTCGTCGATCGACCCGTCGGTGATGTACAGGTCGCTCGCCTGCTCCGCGGTGTACCCGTTGCTCGCGGCCATCTTCTGCCCGACCGCCTTGAACGCGGCGTTGTCGTCCGCCGTCATCCCGGTCGCCGTGTCGGAGTACGTGTACCCGTAGGGCCACAGCACCAGTTCGCTGTACGTGTGGAAGTCGATGTTCGACTTGATCTGCTGGACCCCGCCGACGACCCGGCTGCGCACGAAGTTGGCGACGACCTTGACCTCGGGCGCCGACTCGGCGGACGGACCCCGGTAGGTCTCGGAGGACGTCGACCCGGACGAGCCGCCGCAGCAGCCCCAGCGGTAGGCCCAGTTGCGGTTGAGGTCCGTACCGACCGCGGAGGAACCGGAGTTGGGCTGCCGGTTCTTGCGCCAGGAGCGGTACGAGCCGGTGGCGATGTCGTACTCGCCGCCGTCCGGGTTGAGGTCCGGGACGATCCAGATCTCACGGCTGTTGACCATGTTGGTGATCCGGGAGTCGGAGCCGTAGCCCGCGCCGAGTTCGCGCAGCAGGTACAGCGCCATCTCCACCGTGAGGTGTTCACGGGCGTGCTGGTGGTGGGTGAACAGCACCTCGGGCTCGGCCTCGTCGTTCGCCACGTTGTCGCTGATCTTGATGGCGACGATGTCCCGGCCCTGGTACGACGTGCCGATGACCCGCTTGCTCATGATGTTCGGGTAGGCGGCGAGGCGCTGGTTGATCTCCGTGTTCATCTCGGCGTAGTTGTGGTAGCGCGAGTCGGCCGAGGGGAAGTCGAAGAGCCGGACCTCGTCCTGCGCGGTCCGGTTCGGGGCGGACCCCAACTCGGTGACCTCGTACCCGAGTTGCCGCAGCTTCTTGATCTGGTCGGCGCGCCCGGAGACCACCACGGTCTCTTCGTCGGCCTCGTCGACCGTCACCCCGGTCCGCTGGATCGCCGTACGGGTCACGGGAGTCGAGTGCTGGTGGATCTCGTACTGACGGACGTCCTCGGTGCTGGGCGCGGTCTTCGGCGCGCTGTCGGCGTTGGCGGAGTTGGCGGAGAGCGGGGCGGCGAGGGCGAGGGCCAGTACGGCGGCGAGGGCGGCGTAGCGGGTGCCGCCGCGGGCGCCGGAACCGCGTATGCGAAGTCGCATGAAGTCTCCTGATTTCTCCAGGTTCCGGGATCTCCGGAAGTGGGGGAGTGGAGCGGGGGGTGGTTCAGCGACGTACAGGTGCGGGTGTGCCGCTCATCGTCTGTGGATGACATGGTCAGGTCAAGAGTGCGGAAAGAGTTGGCGCAGTGTACGCGGGTCCGTGCAGCCCGGAATGATCCCCGAGGAAGTGCACCCGGGAGTGTGAGCCGTGTGTGCATATATGTGAGAACCGGGCCCACAGTGGGATCTCCGCCCCCACCCCGGAGGACTGGCTGATCATGCGGCACCTGCCGGTCGAGACCACCAGTTTCGTGGACCGGCGCCGTGAACAGGCCGCGGGCCGCGAACTGCTCACCCGGGCCCGCCTGGTCACCCTGACCGGCCCCGGCGGCGTCGGCAAGACCACCCTCGCCGCCCGCCTCGCGGCCCGCGCCGAACGCACCTTCCCCGACGGCGTCCGCTTCGTCCACCTGGCCGGACTGCACGACCCGGAACTGGTCCCGCTCGCCGTCGCCGACGCCCTCGGCCTCCACGACCACTCCGCGGGCCCGCCGTCGGACGCCCTGGTCGCCCATGTCCGCGACCGCAAGTTGCTGCTGGTCCTCGACAACTGCGAACACCTGCTGCCCGCCTGCGCCGACCTCGCCGCCGCGCTGCTGCACGGCACGGCCGGGGTGCGCATCCTCGCGACCAGCCGCCACCGGCTCGGCCTCACCGAGGAGAACCTCCTCGACGTACGACCGCTGCCGGTCCCCGATCCGGACGGCGACCTGTCCGCCGCCGACGGCTATCCGGCGCTCGCCCTCTTCGCCGACCGGGCCGCCGCGGTCGTCCCCGGCTTCACGCTCACCGCGGGCAACCGGGCCGCCGTCGCCCGGCTGTGCCGGCGCCTCGACGGACTCCCGCTCGCCATCGAACTCGCCGCGGTCCGCATGCGCGTGCTCGGCGTGGAACAGCTCCTGGAGCGCCTCGACGACCGCTACCGCCTCCTCACCTCCGGCAGCCCCGCCGCCCTCCCGCGCCACCGCACCCTGCGGGCCGCCGTCGACTGGAGCCATGAACTCTGCGGCGAGCGCGAGCAGTTGGTGTGGGCCCGGCTCTCGGTGGCGGCCGGCGGGTTCGACCTGGAGACGGCGGAGGCGGTGTGCGCGGACGGCACGTCGGTGCGCCGCGAGGACGTCCTCGAAGCGGTCGCCGGCCTGGTGGACAAGTCCGTACTGAGCCGCGAGCCCGGACCGGACGGCGTGCGCTACCGCCTCCTGGACACCCTGCGCCACTACGGCCTGGAGCGGCTGCGGGGCCAGGACGGCGACGAAGCGGCCACCCGGCGGCGGCACCGGGACTGGATGCTGCGCCGGGCCGCGCAGTGCGAGGCGGCCTGGTTCGGCCCCGGACAGCGGGACATCGTCGCCCGCCTCCGCGCGGACCAGGACAACCTGCGGGCGGCGCTGGACTTCAGCCTCCGGGCGGTGGGCGACGAGGCCCCGCCGTCCGAGCCCCGCCCCGGCCCCGACGTCGCCCTCGCCAAGCGCCGCCCCGGCCCCGACGACGCCCTCGTCGGGCTGCGGCTCGCCGGCACGCTCTGGTTCTACTGGCACGCCTGCGGTGCGCCCAGGGAAGGGCGGTATTGGCTGGAGCGGGCATTGGCGGCCAGCCCCGGGCCCAGCTCCGAGCGGGCCCGGGGGCTGTGGGTGGCCGGACTGCTCGCCGGGTGCCCCGAGGACCTGACCAGGGGGCGGCGCCGCGCCGAGGAGGCCCGGGAGCTGGCCCTGCGGCTCGGGGACGCCGCCGAAGCGGCCCACGCCGAGTACGTCATCGGGGTCGTCCGGCTCTTCGCCGACGAACTGCCCGCCGCGCTCGCCCACTTCGAGACCTGCGTCGCACGCGGCCGGGTGCCCGGCCAGCATCTCAGCCTCGTCGGGCTCGACCAGGTCGAACTCGCCTGCGCGCTGGGCTTCCTGGGACATGCCGACCGCGCCGTCGAGGTCTGCGAGAAGACCCTGCGGCTCTGCGAGGAACACGGTGAGGAATGGGTCCGCTCCTACGTCCTGCGCATGCTCGCCCTCGCCCACACCGTGAAGCGGGACTGGCCCCGCGCCGAGCGGTACGCCCGCGAGGCCCTCCGGCTCAAACTCGCCGTCAACGACGTCATCGGGCTCGCCCTCACGCTCGACCTCACGGCCAGGATCGCCGCGGAGCGCTCCGCGCACGAACGGGCCGCGGTGCTGCTCGGCGGGGCGGACCACGCCTGGACCTCGGTGGACCAGGGGCGTTGGGGCTCCGAGACGCTCAACTCCGCGCGGCGGGAGGCCGAGAGCTGTGCGGTCCGGGCACTGGGGCGTGCCGGGTTCACCTCCGCGTACGACCGGGGTGCGGGGCTCACCCTCACCGAACTCGTCGGCCACGCGCTCCAGGAGCCGGGCGTTCCCGCACCGCGCACGCCGGAGAGCTCCCGGCTGCGCCTCACCCCCCGGGAGGCCCAGGTCGCCGAACTCGTCGCCGAGGGTCTCGCCAACCAGCAGATCGCCGACCGTCTCGTCATCGCCCGCCGCACGGCCGAGGGCCACGTCGAACGCATCCTCAACAAGCTGGGCTTCAACACGAGAACGCAGATCGCCACGTGGGTGACCGCGCAGCGTTGACGGCCGCGGTCCGGCGGGGCCGGTCGCCGGGGCGGCTCCCGTCCGGCGTCGGCGAGCGACACCCACCCTCACCCGGTTCCCCCACCCACCGAAAGGACCCCATGCCGACCCACCCCACCTCCTTCGACCACCGCATGACCGTCTACGCCACCGACAACGTCGGCCTCGCCGCCGCCCTCCCCTTCCTCACCGAAGCGCTCGACGCCCCCGAGGAACC
Organism: Streptomyces sp. SID13726; assembly: GCF_010548375.1. Lineage (GTDB taxonomy): Bacteria > Actinomycetota > Actinomycetes > Streptomycetales > Streptomycetaceae > Streptomyces. The sequence continues at coordinate 3,858 of NZ_JAAGLY010000050.1, read as the reverse complement.
CCCGCCCGTGGCCATCGCCTCGGCGCACAACCTCGGGCTCGTCAGGGACGCCCTCGCGCAGGACGCCCAGCGCGTCACGCTCATCGACCACACGGACTGGTACACCGGCTCAGCGGCCAACGCCGTGGCGCAGAGCGCCGGTTACCTGGCCGCGCACGCCGCGCCAGGGGGCCGTATCCATCTGCTGATGGAGCCCGTCTGGAACGGCAGGGCGGGCCGCTCCCCCCGGGAGACCACCGAGTGGATCCGGTACGAGGCCCTCGCCAACCTCCTCTTCGCGCCGCTCGCCACGACCGCCCTGTGCGCCTACGACACCCGCACCGCGGGCCCCGCGATCATCGACGCGGCCCGCCGCGCGCACCCGGACACCGGCGTGTACGAGGACCCGGTACGCCTCGCCGCCGAGCTGGACGCCGTACCGCTGCCGCCGCCCGCGCCGGACGCGGAACTCCTGACCGACCTGACCGCCGACGCCGTGGCGCGAAGGACGCGGGACCGGGGGCTCGCCGCGGCCGACGCGGAGCTGTTCGCGACGGCCGTGGCCGAGGCGGCGGAGGCGGTCGGGGCGCACGGCGGGGACGCGCTGCTGTGGGGGCGGGACACCCACTGCGTCTGTGAACTCCGGTCCGGGCGGCGGCTGGAGGACCCCCTCGTCGGGTTCGTCCCGCCGGACACCACCGACCTGGAACCCGGCCAGGGGCTCTGGTACGCGCGCCAGGTGTGTGCGTACGTCGACGTACGGAACGACCGGGACGGGTCAACCGTACGACTGCAGTACGCATAGCCGTACGGGTGCGGTGCAGGTATGGATTCGGGTAGTCCTCCCCGTGTGCGGTACGCCCGCGCCGGTCACCCTGGGAGCATGCTGCAACTCTCCGGGGGCCGGCTCCCGGACCCCGACCCTCGATACGCCGACTACCCCCAACCTCCGCTGGGGGCCGGTCACTTGAGTGTCCGGTACGACCCCCGCCCCTCCGCCGTGCGCGAGGCCCGTGCCGAGGTCCGCAGACAGCTGGAGGGGTGGGGGCTCACGGAGCCGGCCGACCTGGCCGACACCGCCGAGCTTCTGGTGAGCGAGCTGGCCACCAACGCCCTGCTGCACTCGGCGAGCCGGTTCACGCTCACCCTGACCGCCGCGCACGGCGTGCTGCGCTGCGAGGTCGCCGACTCCGGGCGGCGCACCCCGCAGGTGCTGGACGCCGGGATGTCGGAGAGCGGCCGCGGGATGTTCCTGGTGGCGGCGCTCGCGCTGCGCTGGGGCTGTCACCAGGACGGACCGGGCAAGACGGTCTGGTTCGAACTGGGTACGTGCGGGTCGGACGGCTGTGGTTGGCGACAGGCGTCCGGCCACGCATGATCTCCGCGCGGCGACGGTTTCCTTCACGGTATGCCCTCTTGCCGGTCCGAGATCTTTAGGGTTTCTTGACCTTCATGGCGGACACCACGGACAACACAGTGACCGGTGAGGCAAGCTCCGTACCCCGTAAGTCCAGTTGGCGTTACATCGGCCCCGGGATCGTCGTCGCCGCGACGGGTGTCGGCGCCGGTGACCTGGTCGCCACGCTGATCGCGGGCAGCAACTTCGGCTACACCCTGCTGTGGGCCGCGGTGATCGGCTGCCTGGTGAAGATCTCCCTCGCGGAGGCGGCGGGCCGCTGGCATCTCTCCACGGGCCGCACCCTGTTCGACGGCTGGGCCAGCCTGGGCCGCTGGACCACCTGGTTCTTCGCCGCCTACGTGGTGATCTGGGGCTTCGTCTACGGCGCCGCCGCGATGTCGTCGAGCGCGCTGCCGCTCCAGGCGCTGTTCCCGGACGTGATGGACCTCGAATGGTGGGGAATCGCCTGCGGGTTGGTGGGACTGGTCTTCGTCTGGTTCAACAAGTACGAGGTCTTCGAGAAGGTCATGACGGTCCTGGTGGGCGTCATGTTCGTGGTGACGGTGTATCTCGCGATCCGGGTCGCGCCGAACCTCGCGGACGCCTTCGCCGGTCTCCTCCCCGTCCTTCCCGACGAGAAGGACTCCATCCTCAACACCCTCGGTCTGATCGGCGGCGTCGGCGGCACCATCACCCTTGCCGCGTACGGCTATTGGGTCAACGCCAAGGGCTGGACCGACACCGGCTGGATGAAGGTGATGCGGCTCGACAACCGGGTCGCCTACATCACCACCGGCATCTTCGTCATCGCCATGCTCTTCGTCGGCGCCGAGCTGCTGCACTCCGCCAACGTGGCGATCGCGAGCGGCGACAAGGGCCTGCTCCAGCTCAGCGACATCCTGGAGGACGAGTACGGCCCGGCGACCGCGAAGTTCTTCCTGATCGGCTTCTTCGCCACGTCGTTCACCTCGCTGATCGGCGTCTGGCACGGCGTGAGCCTGATGTTCGCGGACTTCGTGGCCCGCTTCCGGGGCCAGGGCGAGCAGCGGGGCGCGGAGGTCGCCTCCGGTGCCCGCGAACGCTCCTGGCCGTTCCGCGCCTATCTGCTGTGGCTGACCTTCCCGCCCATCGTCCTGCTCTTCCAGGGCGAACCCTTCCGCCTGATCATCCTCTACGGCGTCCTCGGCGCGGCCTTCCTCCCGTTCCTCGCCGGCACCCTGATCTGGCTCCTCAACTCGACGCGCACGCCCAGGGAATGGCGCAACGGACCGGTGAGCAACGCGATGCTGGCGATCGCGGGCCTGCTGTTCCTGGTCCTGTGCGTGAAGCAGATCTGGGACCAGCCGTGGTCGGAGTTCTTCTGAGTCCCCCTGGCAGGAAATGCCCTTCTCGTCCCGTACGCGCACCGCGTCGCCGGTGGAGAAGAGCATGGTGCTGGTGTGGTCGGCGCGCAGCCGGGCGTACGCGACCGGCGGCGGGGTGCTGATCCGCCGGGCGACGGTGGGCAGTTCGCCGTCGGCCCGGTAGGCGTCCGTCAGATGGTCCTGCACCCGCGTCACCAGCGCGGCGAGTTTCCGCTCGGCCGCCGCCTCCTCGCGGTGCCGGGTCATCCGCATGTCGACGAGGACGCCGGCCACCGCCAGGACGCAGAGGCCCAGCAGGGCGGCGACGGTCCTGCCGAGGGCGCGGGGGACGGTCATGTGACGGTTGGCCAGGACGTGTTCGAGGGCTGCTGCGTACAACTGCGCTCCCTCGCTGTTGGGGTGGTACGACTCCCTACTGGGCGGCGCGGTCGCCGAGAAGTTGCGGTCGGAGGCGATGTCGTCCGAGGGCGTCTGGGTGAACCCGTGCAGGGATTCGTCGGAGTCACAGTCCAGATGGCCCGCGCACTCGTCGTCCGGTACCCAGAAGACAGCCTTCCCGTCGGTGGAGTCCGCGCTCTGCGCCACCGCCGTCTGCTCGCCGGCGTCCAGGTCCTGGCCCCAGCCGTGCAGCAGCTCCATCCACCACCGGCCCCACACCACCACGGCCCGCCCGGCTCACCACCCCGGCCGGATATCCTCGGCGACCGGGAACCACACCACCGACGAGGGCCGACCCAGATGACCACCCCACCACCCCCCTCCGAGCCGACCCCCACCACGGACCCGGCTCCACCGGCCACCACACCCCAGGCCCCGACCACGGAGGAAGCGGACTGGCTCATCGCCCCACCGGCCGCCGTTCCGCAGACCTCGACCTCTCCGCCCGCCGCTCCGCCGAGCCCCACCTCATCGGCTGCCGCTCCACCGACTCCCGGCTCGTCGGCCGCCGTTCCGCCGACCTCGGCTCCTCCGCCCGCCGCTCCGCCGAGCCCCACCTCATCGGCTGCCGCTCCACCGACTCCCGGCTCGTCGGCCGCCGTTCCGCCGACCTCGGCTCCTTCGTCCGCCGCTCCCCCGGGCCCCGCCCTATCGGCTGCCGCTCCCCCGACTCCCCCC
>NZ_JAAGLY010000509.1 GCF_010548375.1 Streptomyces sp. SID13726 | reverse complement strand
TGCTGGCCCGTCTGCACCGCGTACTGCTCGGCCGGCAGGCCGAACGCGTCGTAGCCGAGCGCGTGCAGCACGTTCTCGCCGCGCATGCGCCGGAAGCGCCCGACGACGTCCGTCGCGATGTACCCGAGGGGGTGCCCCACGTGCAGGCCCGCGCCCGACGGGTACGGGAACATGTCCATGATGAAGTACGGGCTCGCGCCCTCGGGGCCCTGGCCGTCGCCGTCCGTGAGTTCCCCCGTGGGGTTGGCGGCCCAGAAGGTGCCGCGCTGCTCCCAGAGCTCCTGCCACTTGAGCTCGATCTGCTCCGCGAGCGCCGGCGTGTAACGGTGGGCGGGGCCGCCCGCGGCGGGGGCGTCCGAGGCGTGCGGGATCGAGGCGGTGTCAGGCGTGGTCACCCGGCCGAGTTTACCGGCCGGCGAGAGGCCCGA
>NZ_JAAGLY010000508.1 GCF_010548375.1 Streptomyces sp. SID13726 | reverse complement strand
CGCGGGGCCAGGGCAGGCTCGCGCGCGACGGCGTCCGCGAGCAGCCGGGCCGCGCGCCCGGCCTCCGCGACCCCGACGTCCGAGAGCGGCACGTCCAGGAGGCCCGTGAAGCGGTCGCCCGCGTTGAACGTGCTCTGCCCGTGGCGCCCGAGGACGAGGGTGCCGGCAGGACCGCCGTCCGACGACCCGGGCGACCGGCCGGACGACGAGCCCCGAGACCGGTCGGACGGCGAGCCCATCGCTCAGACCTCGAGCAGCCCGCGCTGGTGCGCGAGCGAGACGGCCTCGGCCCGCCCGGACGCGCCGAGCTTGGCCAGGACGTTGGACACGTGCACGCTCACCGTCTTCGCCGAGATGAACAGGCGCTCGCCGATCTGCCGGTTGGTCAGGCCCTGCGCGACGAGCCCACCTGGTTCGAGGCCGCCGAC
>NZ_JAAGLY010000507.1 GCF_010548375.1 Streptomyces sp. SID13726 | reverse complement strand
GAGCCGGCCGTGTAGTTGTAGACCGTCAGGCCGGAGGCCAAGGCGACGGTGACGACCACTCCGACCACCGGGACGCCCCGCTTCTTCGTCTCGAAGACCTTCGGGAAGAGCCCGTCGCGGGCGGCGGCGTACGGGGTCTGCGCGCTGAGCAGGGTCCAGCCGTTGAGGGCGCCGAGCATCGAGATCACGGCTGCGCAGGCGACGAGCGTTCCGCCCCAGGTGCCGCCGAACATCGCGTTGACGGCGTCGGTGAAGGGGGCCTCGGAGGCGGCCAGCTCGTCGTGGGGGACCAGGCCGAAGACGGAGAGGGTGCCCAGCAGGTAGACGGCGGCCGCGCCGGCGGTGCCGAGGATGGTGGCCCGGCCGACGTTGCGGGCCGGGTCGCGGACCTCGCCCGCGCTGACGGCGGCCGACTCGACGCCGAGGTA
>NZ_JAAGLY010000506.1 GCF_010548375.1 Streptomyces sp. SID13726 | reverse complement strand
TCTCGGCGGCCGATCCCACCCCGCCGGCCTCAGCCTCGGCTCGGCGATCAGAAGCATCCTGACCAAGGGAGTCGACCAGTGATCCTCACCGGCCCCGAGATCACCTCCGCCTCGAAGGACGGACGGCTGCGCATCTCCCCCTTCACGGCGACCCAGGTCAACCCGAACAGCTACAACGTCCGCCTGGGCGGGACCCTGCTCACCTACACCGACCAGGTACTCGACACCCACCGTCCGAACCCCACCCGCCGCACGGAGATCGGCGACGACGGCCACGTCTTCCAGCCAGGCGAGCTGTACCTCGGCCACACCCTGGAGGAGGTCGGATCCGACCTCTTCGTCCCCCTGCTCTTCGGTCGCTCCTCCGTCGGCCGACTGGGGCTCTTCGTCGAGATCACCGCGCCCATCGGTGACATCGGCTTCCACGG
>NZ_JAAGLY010000505.1 GCF_010548375.1 Streptomyces sp. SID13726 | reverse complement strand
GCGCCCGGGTCGCTGCCGCGTCCCGCAGCCCGGGGCGGCGCGACGGGGGTGACCCGTGGCTGACCGCCTCGACACGCCGAAGAGCGCGCGCCGCTCCCTCATCCCGCGGGTCAAGGTCGACCAGGACGCGGTCGGGCGCGCGACCGAGGGCATCGCCCGGTTCCTCGGCACGCCCCGGTTCCTAGTCTATCTCACCGTGTTCTGCGCGGTGTGGATCATCTGGAACTCGTGGGGCCCGGAGGGCCTGCGGTTCGACTCCGCGGAGTTCGGGTTCACCGCGCTCACCCTCATGCTCTCGCTCCAGGCGTCGTACGCCGCGCCGCTCATCCTGCTCGCGCAGAACCGCCAGGACGACCGCGACCGCGTCACCGCCGAGCAGGACCGGCAGCGCGCGGAGCGCAACCTCGCCGACACCGAGTACCTCGCGCG
>NZ_JAAGLY010000504.1 GCF_010548375.1 Streptomyces sp. SID13726 | reverse complement strand
GCGTCGAGGTTGTGCGTGCCGAAGACCACGTCGACCCACGGCGCTTTCTCGACGATCGTGCCGCGGTCCTTCTGCGCGAGGCAGCCGCCGACGGCGATCTGCATCCCGGGCCGCGCGGCCTTCACGGAGGCGAGCTGGCCGAGGTTGCCGTAGAGGCGCGTCGCGGCGTTCTCCCGCACGGCGCACGTGTTGATGACGACGACGTCGGCGCGGTTCGCGGCCTCGTCGTCCGCGCTCGCGCGCGTGTAGCCCGCCTCCTCCAGCATCCCGGCCATGTGCTCGGAGTCGTGGACGTTCATCTGGCAGCCGAGCGTGCGGACGACGTAGGTGCGCGGGTGCGCGTCGTCGACCGGCGCACCGGAGGTGGCACCGGGTGCGAGCACGGCGGGGACGGGGGCGGGGGCGATCGTGGACATCACCGTCCAGGGTA
>NZ_JAAGLY010000503.1 GCF_010548375.1 Streptomyces sp. SID13726 | reverse complement strand
GCAGTTCGGCGGCCTCGTCGCGCTGAACGACGTGACGTTCGACATCCGCCGCGGCGAGATCCTCGGCCTCATCGGGCCGAACGGCGCAGGCAAGACGACGGCGTTCAACGCGATGACCGGCGTCTACCGGCCGACCAAGGGGCAGGTCGTGTTCGACGGCTCCCCGGTCGGCAAGCTCAAGCGCTACCGGATCACGCAGCGCGGCATCGCCCGCACGTTCCAGAACATCCGCCTGTTCAACGAGATGACGGCGCTCGAGAACGTCGTCGTCGGGTCGGACGCGCGGCACCGCACCTCGGTCCCGGGCGCCCTGCTGCGCACCCCGCGCCACCGGCGCGAGGAGCGGGACGCGATCGACCGGGCGCTCGCGCTGCTCGAGTTCGTGGGCGTCGGCGGGCGGGCGACGGAGAAGGCGCGCAACCTCTCCTAC
>NZ_JAAGLY010000502.1 GCF_010548375.1 Streptomyces sp. SID13726 | reverse complement strand
CCTCAAACTCGTCGCCGAAGGCCACAGCTCCAAGGAGATCGGCGACCTGCTCGTCTTCAGCCCCAAGACCGTCGAGCGCCACCGCGCGAACCTGCTCCAGAAGCTCGGCCTGCGCGACCGCCTCGAACTCACCCGCTACGCCATCCGCGTCGGCCTGATCGAGCCCTAAGAGGTGTGTTCCGGATCATGCCGGGCCGAGGGGCCGGGACCGACGCGGATAATGGGACCGCCCACGGGACGCCCCGTGCGAGGGCCCGTACCGATCCGAGAGATGAAGAGCAGAGTCCATGACGCTGAAGGAAGGCCAGCGGGTGAAGCTGGCCGCGGACACCAGACTCACCGACTGGGCCGCGATGACGCAGGACTCCCCGACCTCGCCGGGGGGCGTGGCCGGGTCCCTGCTGCTGGCGGCGGGCATCGAGGGCACCGT
>NZ_JAAGLY010000501.1 GCF_010548375.1 Streptomyces sp. SID13726 | reverse complement strand
CCGGCCAAGCTCGTCGACTGCCGCAGCGACGACGTCGAGCGCAGCGAGCTGTTCATCGTCGAGGGGGACAGCGCGCTCGGCACCGCGCGCCTCGCGCGCAGCTCCGACTTCCAGGCCCTCCTGCCCATCCGCGGCAAGATCCTCAACGTGCAGAAGGCGTCCGTGAGCGACATGCTCCGCAACGCCGAGTGCACCGCGATCATCCAGGTGCTCGGCGCCGGCTCCGGGCGGTCGTTCGACCTCGAGGCCGCGCGCTACGGCAAGATCGTGCTCATGACGGACGCGGACGTCGACGGCGCCCACATCCGCACCCTGCTGCTCACGCTCTTCTACCGGTACATGAAGCCGCTCGTCGAGGCGGGCCGCGTGTTCGCGGCCGTGCCGCCGCTGCACCGCATCGAGGTCATCGGTGCCGGCCGCCGCAAGAACCA
>NZ_JAAGLY010000500.1 GCF_010548375.1 Streptomyces sp. SID13726 | reverse complement strand
CGAACGAGATCGACGCCGCCACGATGATGAGGTTCATCGGCCGGGAGTAGTCGACCTTCGCGAGCGTGCGGATGCCGGACGCGGCCACCGAGCCGAACAGCACGACGCCCGCACCGCCGAGGACCGGCGTCGGGACGGCGGCCACGACGCGGCCCAGGACCGGCAGGAGGCCGAGGACCTCGAGGATCGCGCCGCCCGCCGCCACGACGAACCGGGACTTCACGCCCGTGATGGCCACGAGCCCGACGTTCTGCGCGAACGCCGACTGCGTGAACGAGCCGAAGAACGGCGAGACGACGGACGACGCCATGTCGGCGCGCAGGCCGTTCGCGATGCGCTTGCGGTCCACCTTGGTGCCGACGATCTCGCCCACGGCGATGATGTCCGCCGTCGTCTCGGTGAGGGTCACGAGGATGACGATGAGCATCGAG
>NZ_JAAGLY010000004.1 GCF_010548375.1 Streptomyces sp. SID13726 | reverse complement strand
CATAGTGTTTCGGTGGTCATAGCGTGAGGGAAACGCCCGGTTACATTCCGAACCCGGAAGCTAAGCCTTACAGCGCCGATGGTACTGCAGGGGGGACCCTGTGGGAGAGTAGGACACCGCCGAACAAATTGTGAGAAAACCCCCGTGCCATTCGGCACGGGGGTTTTCTGCGTTTACCCTCAATTCCATGCGCTATGACCTCGTCATCTTCGACAACGACGGAGTCCTCGTCGACAGTGAGCCGATCTCCAATCGGCACCTTGCCGCCTATCTGACGGAGCTCGGGCACCCGACCTCCTACGATGACTCCATCCGGGACTACATGGGCTCCGCCATGCACCGGGTCCATGACCTGATCCTGGAGCGGACCGGGCGGCGGTTGCCGGAGGACTTCGACGACGTCTTCCACGCGAGGGTCTTCGCCGCGTTCGAGCGGGAGTTGGAGGCCGTGGCCGGCGTCACCGGTGTACTGGAGAAGCTGGCGGCGGACGGGGTGCCGTACTGTGTCGCGTCCTCCGGGAGTCATGCGCGGATCAGGGTGGGGCATCGGGCGGCCGGGCTGGACCGGTGGTTCGAGGACGCCCGGATCTTCAGTTCGGAGGATGTGGGGCAGGGGAAGCCGGCGCCGGATCTGTTTCTCCATGCCGCCGCGCGGATGGGGGTCGAGCCCGGGCGGTGTGTGGTGGTCGAGGACAGTCCGCTGGGGGTGCGGGCGGCCAACGCGGCCGGGATGGACGTGTACGGGTTCACCGCGATGACGCCTGCGGACAGGCTCTCGGGGGCCACTGAACTCGTCTCCGACATGGGGCAGTTGGTGGACCTGCTCGTCTGACATTTGTCATGCCGAGGTCCGGACGATCGTTTCTACTGCCGTACCCCCGCCGGACGGGAAGCTGAGGGCATGACGACGAAGACGAACTCGAAGCGTGCCAACCTGGCTCCTCTGGTCGTGGACGTGGCGGTGCCGATCGGGGCGTACTACCTGCTGAGGAACGGGCTCGGGATGAGCACGCTGATGGCGCTCGGCCTCAGCAGTGTGGTGCCGGCCGTGCGGACCGTCTGGAGCGTCGTGAAGGAGCGGACGGTCAACGGCCTCGCCGCCCTCATCCTCGTCGTCAACGTCGTCGGGCTGCTGCTCAGCCTCGTCGCCGGTGATCCGCGGCTGATGCTCGCCAAGGACAGCGGGGTCAGCAGTGTGATCGGGATCGGTGTCCTGGTCTCCGTGGCGATGGGGAAGCCGTTGATGACCGCGGGGATGAAGCCCTGGCTGGTGAAGGGGATCGCCGAGCGGGAAGCGGCCTGGGCGCGGCTCCAGGCGGGGTCGGCGGACTTCCGGCGGGCCGAGCGGCGGTTCTCCGTGGTGTGGGGTGTGATCCTGCTGACGGAGTGCGTGGTGCGGGTCGTGGGGGCGTACACGGTGCCGGTGGACACGATGGTCTGGCTCGGGTCCGTGATCATGGTCGTGGCGATGACGCTGGGCTTCCTGGTCAGCGGGGCGCTGGCCGCCGGGCCCATGGCCGGGATGCTGATCGCGGAGACGAAGGCCGGTGCGGACCGGAAGCGTGAGGTCGCCCTCGCCCTGTGAAGCCGGTGAAGCCGGTGAAGCCGGGGAATCCAGGGAAGCTGAGGAAAATTCATCTTTGGCTGGATCTACCCACGAGTACGCCGGGGCCCTACGCTCGCCGCCATGACAGATGTGCTGCGGCGCGGTAGGGCCTCGCTGGCGTTCAGCTTCTTCGCGCAGGGCGTCGCCTTCGCCCTGCTGGTGACGCGGATTCCCGCGATCCAGGACCGGTACGGGATCTCCGACGGGCTGCTGCCGGCCTTCCTGGCCGCGGTGCCGATCCTCGCCGGGGTCGGCAGCGTCTCCACCGAGCAGCTGGTGAAGCGGATTCCGCCGAGCCTGCTGCTGCGGTGCGCCCAGCCCGTCGTGCTCCTGGCGCTGCTCGGGGTCGGAGCCGGGGACTCTACGGTCGAACTGGGGATCTCGCTCGCCGCCTTCGGGCTCGCCGTCGGCATGCTCGACGCGTCCATGAACATGCTCGGGGTGAGCCTGCAACGGTCGTACGGGCGCAGCATCATGCTCAGCTTCCACGCGGTGTTCAGTCTCGGCGGGATCGTGGGGGCCTCCCTCGCGTGGGTGGGGGCGCACTGGCATCTCGCGCTGTTCGTGTCGTATCTGCCGGTCGTGGTGGTGCTGTTGCCGCTGTGCCTGGTGGGGAGTCGGTGGTACGTCGACGGGGACGCGACGGTCGTCGAGGAGAAGGCGGAGGGCGGGGACGGTGTCGTCTTCAAGCTGCTGCTGCCGCTGTGTCTGGTGATGACCTTCGCGTACATCGGGGACTCGACCGTCTCCAACTGGAGCGCGAAGTACCTCCAGGACGTGCTGGGGAGCTCGGAGCAGTTGGCCACCGTGCCGTACAACGTGTACATGGTGACCACGCTGATCGGGCGGGCCGTCGGCGACTTCGGGGTACGGCGGTTCGGCGCGGCGGCGGTCGTACGGCTGGGGTCGCTGGTGGCGGCCGGGGGGTTCGCGGTGGTGGCCGTGGCGCCCGGGCCGTGGGTGGGGATGCTCGGGTTCACGCTGCTGGGGATGGGGCTCTGCGTGCTGGTGCCGCAGACCTTCGCGGCGGCCGGGAGGCTGTTCCCGGGGGCCTCCGATGCGGCTGTCGCTCGGCTCAATGTCTTCAACTACGTGGGGTTTCTGGTTGGTTCGCCGTTGGTGGGGGCTCTGGGGGACGCGTGGAGCTATCGCGGGGCCATGCTGGTGCCGATGGTGTTGGTGCTGGTGACGCTGGTGTACGCCAAGTCGTTCGCCGCTCAACCGGACCGATACGGTGGCGGGCATGAGCGGCCGCGCACAGCTGATGTGGGACGAGGCAGTAACGGGCTATGACTTCGGTCCTGAGCATCCGATGGATCCGGTCCGGCTCGACCTGACCCGGCGCCTGGTGGACGCCTTCGGGCTGGACCGGGACATGGAGGTCGTGTCGGCGAAGGCCGCGGGTGAGTCGACCCTGCGGCTCGTGCACCGGGAGGACTACGTCGAGGCCGTGAAGGCGGCTTCCGCCGATCCGGGGGCGGCCGACCAGTCGTACGGGCTGGGGACGATGGACGATCCGGCCTTCGCGCGGATGCACGAGGTGTCCGCGCTGATCGCCGGGCAGTCGGTGGGGGCGGCGGAGGCCGTGTGGCGGGGGGACGCGCTGCACGCGGTGAACTTCGCGGGTGGGCTGCACCATGCGATGCCGGGTGGGGCGTCGGGGTTCTGCATCTACAACGACGCCTCGCTGGCCATTGCCCGGCTGCTGGAGTTGGGGGCTCAGCGGGTCGCCTATGTGGACGTCGACGTGCATCACGGGGACGGGGTGCAGGCGGCGTTCTGGGAGGACCCGCGGGTGCTGACGATCTCGCTGCACGAGCATCCGCGGACGCTGTTTCCGCAGACCGGGTGGCCGGAGGAGACCGGGGCGGACTCGGCGGAGGGCAGCGCGGTGAACGTGGCGCTGCCGGCGGGGACGGGGGACGCGGGGTGGTTGCGGGCCTTTCACGCGGTGGTGCCGGAGCTGATCGCGGACTTCCGGCCGGATGTGCTGGTCACTCAGCACGGTGCCGATACGCATTTCGAGGACCCGTTGGCTCATCTCGCGGTGTCGTTGGACGCACAGCGGGCTGTGCAGGTGGCTTGTCATGAGTTGGCGCACTCCTGTTCCGGGGGGAAGTGGATCGCGCTCGGGGGTGGGGGGTACGCCGTGGTGGATGTCGTGCCCCGGTCCTGGACGCATCTGGTGGGGATCGCCGCGGGGCGGGAGATCGAGCCCGAGGCGGTGATTCCCGAGGGGTGGCGGCAGGAGGTGTTCGCGCGGACACGGCAGTTGGCGCCGGCGCGGATGACTGATGGGCGATGGCCGGTGGCGTACGCCGAGTGGGATGCGGGGTACGACCCTGCGGATCGGTTGGATCAGGCGGTGCTGGCTACTCGGCGGGCGGTGTTTCCGTTGCGGGGGCTGTTGGCCTAGGGAAGTGCCGCGTTCTGTCGTCTGGCGGCTGCGGGATCGTTGTGGCTTGTCGCGCAGTTCCCCGCGCCCCTGAGGGCGCTACTCCGACTGTGCGGTGTTTTCCTGTTCCGCTCCCTTCGCCTGCCTTTCATCCGCCACCATCACTCCCGTGTTGAGCACCGGCGCCCTCCGCGCCCATCTGCTGGCCGCTCGTCTCGCTGGGCCCGTGGCCACCTCGCGGGAGGAGAGTCTGCGGAGTTATCGGTTGTTCGCGGCTCGGGATCCTCGGGTGTTGATCGGGATTGATCCTGAATGGTCGTGGAGTGAGCGGGATTTGATCGATCTCATGGCCGACAAGTGTGGGGTTTCGGCCGATCCGAGATGCAGATCCGGGCATGATGTGATCGATCCCGATCGCACCCTCCTCGCGCTCGACGCCTTCGCGGAGCGCCTCGCGGCAGTTGCCCAGCGCAGTGGCCCTGTGCTGATCGGGACCGGACATCCGCACCGACTGCTCGGGTTCTACGCCGCTCTCGCGGACGCCCTCTCGGCGGCGGGATGTACCGTCCTCACCCCTGCGCATGGTCACTGTGTCGACATAACGACCCGGTTCGGTCTACGCACGTACAACCTTGACTACGTACGAGGAGTCGCGCTCGTGCGGGAACCCGACGCGAAGAGCTCCGGTCGTGAGACCGGCGCACACACGCATTCGCCGCTCCCGGTTCGTACCGCGCTGGCGGCCGCGGCGGAGGGCGGCGGGCCGCTTCCCGAGCTCGTGATCGGGGATCACGGATGGGTCTGCGGAGCAGGTCAGCTGGGGTTTGAGGCCATTGGGCTCGCGGATACGGATGACCCCGCGCTCTTTGTGGGGGAGGCCGAGGGGGCCGTGTCCGTCGTCGTTCCACTTGATGACGCTGTGCGGTCTGATTACTACCGGCCGCTGACCCGCTACGTACTCAATCGAGCGTGTCTGTCACAGTAGGCCGCCGATGGGTGCACCTCTTCCCCACTTGCATCACCCGCCCCTACATTGGGGAGTGAGCACGCAGCGACGAAGAGTCACCGGAAGGGGAAGCCGGTGGCCGTCGAGTGCGGAAGGTTCAGGTGTGTCATGGCTGCTGAGCAGAGGCCTCTGAGTGAGGTTCAGTTCCTTACCGTGGCGGAGGTCGCCTCGGTGATGCGAGTGTCGAAGATGACCGTGTACCGGTTGGTGCACAGCGGTCATCTGCCCGCGATCAGGGTGGGGCGGTCGTTCCGCGTCCCCGAGAACGCGGTTCACGAGTACCTTCGCGAGAGCTATGTGGGGGTGGAGACAGCCTGACGGCAGTGATCTCGGGGAGATTCCCAAGGGGCCTCAGGGCACTCGTGGATCCCTGCCGGATCTCCCCGGTTCACCTCGATTACGACCTCAGCGCTCGGGCGGGTAGGCTAGCCCCTCGTAGGTCGTATGGGCCCATGATGCCCAGCACCGAGTGATGAGAAGTGAGCGAGGGTAGTCGTGGGCTCTGTTATCAAGAAGCGGCGCAAGCGGATGGCTAAGAAGAAGCACCGCAAGCTGCTCAAGCGCACGCGCGTTCAGCGTCGCAACAAGAAGTAAGGCGACGCCGCGCAGGCAGCGTGTTTGTGGCCCCCCACCCAATGCCGGTGGGGGGCCACACGCGTGTCCGGTGGGCCGGATGTCGTCACCTCGCGCAGTGGGCGGTCATCACAGCGCAACAACGACCCGCTAAGTTGGCGGAACACGGGGAACGCGGCACAGGACTGGGGCTGTACAAGGGCTGTACCAGGCTGGACTACGGCTGGAAGGAAGGCGCTGATCTTGGGGAAGGTCGTGCTCGTGACCGGAGTGGCCCGTCAGCTGGGGGGCCGGTTCGTACGACGCATCCAGCGTGACCCGCAGGTCGACCGGGTCATCGGCGTGGACGCGGTATCGCCCGAGCATCATCTCGGCGGTGCCGACTTCATCCAGGCCGACATCAGGCAGCCCGGTATCGCCCGGGTACTGGCCGAGACGGCCGCCGACACCGTCGTACACCTGGATGTGACGGCGATGGCGCTGGGCAGCGGGAGCCGGACCACGGTCAAGGAGACCAACGTCATCGGCACCATGCAGCTGCTCGGGGCCTGTCAGAAGTCGCCGAACGTGAAGCGGCTCGTGGTGAAGTCCAGTACCAACGTGTACGGCTCGGCACCGCGGGATCCGGCCGTGTTCACGGAGACCACCCCGCCCAAGTCCCTGCCCTCCGGCGGTTTCGCCAAGGACGCGGTCGAGGTCGAGGGGTATGTGCGGGGGTTCGCGCGGCGGCGGCCCGACGTGGCGGTGTGTGTGCTCAGGTTCGCCAACATCCTGGGGCCGACGGCGGACACCCCGCTCGCCTCGTACTTCTCGCTGCCGGTGCTGCCGACGGTGTTCGGGTACGACCCCCGGCTCCAGTTCGTGCACGCGGACGACGTGATCGAGGTCCTCAGGATCGCCTCGCACGAGCCGGAGCGGGGCACGCTCAACAGCGGAACCTTCAACATCGCGGGCGACGGGGTCCTGTTGCTGTCGCAGTGTTCCCGGCGGCTGGGGCGGCCCACGGTGCCGTTGCTGCTGCCGGCCGTCACCTGGGCCGGGTCGCTGGTGCGGACGCTGGGCATGACGGACTTCTCGCCCGAGCAGATCCGGCTGCTCACCCACGGCCGGGTCGTGTCGACGGTCCAGATGCGCGAGACGCTCGGATTCCGGCCGAAGTACACGACGGCGGAGACCTTCGCGGACTTCGCGCGCAGCCAGGGCCCCGGGCTGCTGCCGCCGGAGTCCCTCGCCGGGGCCGTCGACCGGATCGCCGCGCTGCCCCTCGCGGGTGGCGGCCACCCCCCGACGCCGAGCGCCAACTGAGGAGCGCATCAACGATGGCGGATGCCAAGGTCATTCCGTTCGACGACGACCGGTCCCGCGCGGGCGCCGTACAGCGGCCGTCGCGGCGCCGGGGCGCGGGGAGCCGACGCAAGAACCCCGAGCCCGCGCTGGTCCGTGACGTCCGTGAGGTCCAGCCCCTGCCCAGCCGGGCTTCCGCGCAGGATGATGTTCCTGTGACGCGTGAGGAACAGCCGCCGCAGCAGGCGAACGACGAGGGCGGCCTGGAACGGCGGATCGCCGGGGGCCTCAGCTTCCTGCGCCGCCGGCTCACCGGGGACTACGAGGTCGACGACTTCGGCTACGACGAGGAGCTCACCGACCAGGTCCTGATGTCGGTGCTGCGGCCGGTGTACGAGAAGTACTTCCGGGTCGAGGTGAAGGGCGTCGAGAACATCCCGGCGGAGGGCGGCGCGCTGATTGTCGCCAACCACTCGGGCACGCTGCCGCTGGACGGCCTGATGATGCAGGTCGCCGTCCACGACCACCACCCGGCTGGTCGGCATCTGCGGCTGCTCGCGGCGGACCTGGTGTTCATGCTGCCGGTGGTCAACGAGCTGGCCCGCAAGGCCGGTCACACCCTCGCCTGCGCGGAGGACGCGGAGCGGCTGCTGGGGCGGGGTGAACTGGTCGGTGTGATGCCGGAGGGCTTCAAGGGCATCGGCAAGCCGTTCAGCGAGCGCTACAAGCTCCAGCGCTTCGGCCGGGGCGGCTTCGTCTCGACGGCGCTGCGCCAACGCACCCCGATCATCCCGTGCTCGATCGTCGGCGCGGAGGAGATCTACCCGATGATCGGCAACGCGAAGACCCTGGCCCGCCTGCTGGGCTTCCCGTACTTCCCGCTGACCCCGACCTTCCCCTGGCTCGGCCCCCTGGGCGCGGTCCCCCTCCCGACCAAGTGGACCATCCAGTTCGGCGAACCGATCCTGACCGACGGCTACCCGCCGGAGGCCGCCGAGGACCCGATGCTGATGTTCAACCTGACCGACCAGGTGAGGGAACAGATCCAGCACACGCTGTACAAGCTGCTCGTGCAGCGGCGGTCGGTGTTCTTCTGAGTCGGCTGGTGGATGCGTGTGCCGACCGACAAGGGCGGTAGGAGCGCCCCGGCCGGGTGGAGCCGCTGGACGGAGTCCGGCGCAGCTGTCCGAAGCCTGCGCAGCAGTGCGAGGGCAGCAGACAGGAGGGGCCAAGCTGCTGGTGCAGCGGCGGTCGGTGTTCTTCTGAGGTTGTTGGTCGTACGACGTTGGGGGCGCCCTTCCTGAGAAGGGCGCCCCCAACGTCGTACCGGAAGAGCTAGTTCGCGTCCTCGGCGTTGATGCCCAGGCCCGGGAGGAGGCCGGGGAGGAGGGGTGGGAGGGTGACGTCCGGGTCGGCTGAGGGGGCCGGGGAGGTCGGGGTGGTGGTGCCGGTGTCCTTCGGGGGGTCGAGGAGGCCGCCGGTGTTGCCGCCGAGGAGGCCGTCGTCCTGGCTGCCGGAGGTGGCCGACTTGCTGGGGCTGCCGCCGTCGCTGTGCTCGGTGGAGCCGCCGGTGCCCGGGGCGGTCGAACGGCTGGAGCCGGTCGACGTGTCCGAGGACGAGGGGCCGGAGCCGCCCTGCCGCCCGCTTCCCTTGCCGCCGCTCTGGGCGGGGGGCTGGGGGAGGAGGGACTGGAGCGGGGCGACCTCTTCGTCTATGGCGTCGAAGACCGAGGACACCTGGTCGCTGACGTCCCCGAGCTGGACCGGCAGCCGGTCGCGGAGCGCGCCCCAGACCTCGCGGTGCGAGCGCGAGAAGCTGTCGAGGGCCTGGATGGGGCCCAGGGAGTTCGGGTCGCGCTCGTACGCCTCGTGCAGCAGCCGGTGGCCCTCGGTGGCGTCGTGCTGCATGCCGGACAGGGCGCGGCGGATCTCGCCCAGGGACTCGTGGTCGAGGTGACCGCCCCGGCCGCGCTCCATCAGCCGGCGGGCCTCGCTCAGCCGGGTGGAGGCCTGGTCGAGGTAGGCGACCCCGCGCTCGTCGTCCCCGTCGGACAGGTAGTTGAGCTTGATGTCCTCGATGCCGCGCTTGAGGCCGTACAGCGAGTCGCCGGGCAGGGCGTCCGAGCTGGCCGCGGCGACTCCGCCGAAGGCTCCGGCGGCGACTCCGACGCTCAGGCCACCCGCGGCCAGGCCCTTGGTGAGCCGGGAACGCGGTCGCAGTTTGCCCAGCGGGCTCGCCCGGTGCGTGCCCTTGGCGGCCCGATGGGAACGCTGCTCGGGCACCGAGGCGCCCGGCGCCCCGCCCTCCAGCAGCATCGCCTCCATCGCGGCCACCAGCTGGGCCCGCTGGACGACCTTGACCTCGGGGTCCAGCTCAGGCCTGGGCAGTTCGCCGAGACACTCCGTGAGGACCAACAGACGGTCCTGATCGGTGTGTTCCGCGGCGGCCGGCGGGTGTCCATCGGACCGCTCGGCCGCCGTGTCCCGGTCGGACTGCTCCTCCAGGGCCTGGGCGAAGGCGTTCGCCCGCCGGTGCGCCGATACGTTCGCGATCACTGGCGGCACCTCCTCTCGTCATGACGGTCGACTCCCCAGGGGGTCCTGAGGGTTGCACACCCTGGGCACAAGCACACGATCGGGTGATCGGAGTCGGCCAGGGAGTGACCACAGGGAGCCTGCATCCCGCACAACGAGTGGCGCGGCACTTGGGTTACGGACTGCGGATGATCGGATCGGGGAGTCAACGGACTTTCACCGAGAGCGAGTTGGCGGTTACCGGGCGTGCGCTCTCAGCGGGCGTCGTCCGGGAGGAGCCGGGCCAGGGTGCGGACGGCCCGGTACTGGAGGGTCTTGATGGCGCCCTCGTTCTTGCCCATCACCCGGGCGGTCTCGGCGACCGAGAGGCCCTGGAGGAAGCGGAGGGTCACGCACTCCTGCTGCTGCGGGTTGAGCCGGCGCACGGCGTCGAGCAGCGCCGCGTTGGAGAGGGACTCCAGGACGGAGTCCTCCGGGGAGCGCTCGACCTCGTTGGCGTCGAGCATCTCGCCGGTGGTGACCTCGAGCCGGAAGCGGCTCGACTTGAAGTGGTCGGCGACGAGGTTGCGCGCGATGGTGACCAGCCATGCGCCGAAGTCTCGGCCCTGCCAGGTGAAGGTGCCGATCCTGCGCAGCGCGCGCAGGAACGTCTCGCTCGTCAGGTCCTCGGCGGTCGCCTTACCTCCCACCCGGTAATAGATGTACCGGTACACGGTGTCGCTGTACTGGTCGTACAGGCGGCCGAAGGCGTCGGCCTCGCCGGCCTGGGCGCGTTCGACCAGGTCCATCATGCGGGCGCTGTCGCTGTCCGCGGCGGGACGGCGGGCCGTAGCGGCACCGGTCGAACGCCCTCGTCTGCCGACGGCCGCGGAACCGTCGGCCAGTGCGTAGCAAGGGCCGATCGGTGCCGTGGCTACGGCGAGGGCGGGGACGGCGTACGCGGTGGGGACGAAGCCGCGCAACAGGTCTTGGACCGTTGCGCGCAGCGTAGCCAGGCCCGAGGCGTCAACCCCGACGTGTGGGTACACGGGACTCCCAGAGGCAGAGCTTCCATCACGTGCAGTGCGGGACCGTTCACCCGTCGTAGCGACGGAAGGGGTACCGGATTGCGTCTGAGGAGAATAACGCTTAGTGCAGGCACTGCTACACCCAGTTGCTCTATTCATCGATTACGTCGCTTCTGTAACCGATTGAAGTCCCATCAAGTACCGCAGAGTGACCGGTTGTTGATCGAAAACGGTCGCGTTCTGTCAGGGAACAGGGCGTGTTGTGGCCGTGTGCAGCCAATGTCGCTGCACACGGGGTTACGCCGGTAAAACCCGTGGATTGGTGTGTTTGCCTGGTTACCGACGGCGCTTGTGGAGGGCGATCGCCGCCGCCGTGCCGCCCGCCACCGCTCCTACGCCCGCCGCCGCGGGGATGCCGACCTTCGCGGCCTTCCGGCCGGTGCGGTAATCACGCAGACGCCAGTCCAGTTGACGGGCGTGCTTGCGGAGCTTGGTGTCCGGGTTGATCGCGTAGGGGTGGCCGACGAGCGAGAGCATAGGGATGTCGTTGTGGCTGTCGCTGTAGGCGGCGCAGCGGGACAGGTCCAGGCCCTCCGCCGCGGCCAGGGCGCGGACCGCCTCCGCCTTCGCGGGGCCGTGCAGCGGCTCGCCGACCAGCTTGCCCGTGTAGACGCCGTCCACCGACTCCGCGACCGTGCCCAACGCGCCGGTGAGGCCGAGCCGTCGGGCGATCACCTGGGCGATCTCCACCGGGGCGGCTGTGACCAACCACACCTTCTGACCGGCGTCC
Organism: Streptomyces sp. SID13726; assembly: GCF_010548375.1. Lineage (GTDB taxonomy): Bacteria > Actinomycetota > Actinomycetes > Streptomycetales > Streptomycetaceae > Streptomyces. The sequence continues at coordinate 632,616 of NZ_JAAGLY010000004.1, read as the reverse complement.
AGGTGGGCCTGCGCGAGGGCGCGGGTGCCCGGCCAGATGCGCTCGGCCATGTACTCGTCGTAGATCTCCTCGCCGATCGACTGGAGCTCGGCGACGCGATGGCCCTTCACGATGGAGAGCGCCGAGTCCCGGGCCTCCTGCATGTGTTCGGGGTCCTCGGAGCCGGCCAGCCGGAACCAGGCCTGCTGCCAGGCGAAGCGAGCGAGGTCACGGGTCTCGAAGAACTTGCGTTTGTACAGGCCACGGCCGAAGTGGAAGAGGGACGCACCTTGCATCACGGTGTTGTCCAGGTCGAAGAACGCGGCGGCCTGTACGTCGCCGAGCACCGGGAACTCCGGCTCCGCGTCGGAGACCGAGTCGGGAACCGACTTGCGCGCGGCCTCCGCCGAGGCCTCGCCTGCCAACACGCTCCGCGCCGTGGCGGAGCGCCTACGGGGAGTGAGCCATCCGAGAGCGGCCATGTCGTGAGCATAGCCAGTCTGTTCGGTGGTTCCGGAGTCGAGAGGTTTGAAGGGTGTGAACTCTCCGCGACCGTGCCGTTAAACAGACGGGACAATGGTCGGCATGAGTCCCATCTTCCGCCGCAGAGCGGCCAGGCTTCCCGGGGAACGGCTCGTCACCCTCATCCGCAAGCCGGGGTGTCATCTGTGTGATGACGCACAGCTGCTGATCGAGAAGGTGTGTGGAGATCTCGGGGTTCCCTGGGAGCAGAAGAGCATCGACGAGGATCCTCAACTCCACGATCAGTACTGGGAACAGATCCCGGTCGTACTCGTCGACGGCGAACAGCACACCTTCTGGCGGGTGGACGAGGCGCGCCTGCGGGAGGCCCTGACCGCTTAGGATCGATGGCGACGTGGTCTTGGGGGGCGGGATTATTGAGGGAAGTGTGCGGTTTTGCCTCCAAGAGAGACGCGCGTGACCCCGGTCACGTTGGCCGGGCAAATCGGACACCATCTTTGTGCACGCGTTCACAAAGACATAGCCTGCATTCGACGGGGCGGTCTGGGGACGTACGACCGCCCACAGCCCCGCTCTACCCGCAGGAGCACCGTGGCAACTGGCCGAACTCACCGACCGGCGACCCGTAGCCGAGGGATTCCCGAGGCCACCGTCGCCAGGCTTCCGCTGTACCTACGAGCCCTGACCGCACTGTCGGAGCGCTCGGTACCCACGGTCTCCTCCGAGGAGCTGGCCGCCGCCGCGGGGGTCAACTCCGCGAAGCTGCGCAAGGATTTTTCCTACCTGGGTTCTTACGGAACGCGCGGTGTCGGCTACGACGTCGAGTATCTCGTCTATCAGATCTCCCGCGAACTCGGCCTGACCCAGGACTGGCCGGTTGTGATCGTCGGTATCGGCAACCTCGGCGCCGCGCTCGCCAACTACGGCGGCTTCGCGTCCCGCGGATTCCGTGTGGCCGCGCTGATCGACGCCGATCCGGCGATGGCCGGCAAGCCCGTCGCGGGCATTCCGGTGCAGCACTCGGACGACCTGGAAAAGATCATCGAGGACAACGGAGTGTCCATCGGTGTGATCGCCACCCCCGCCGGTGCCGCCCAGCCCGTCTGCGACCGGCTCGTGGCCGCCGGGGTCACCTCCATCCTGAACTTCGCGCCGACCGTGCTGACCGTCCCGGACGGCGTGGACGTGCGCAAGGTCGACCTCTCCATCGAGTTGCAGATCCTCGCCTTCCACGAGCAGCGCAAGGCCGGTGAGGAGGCCGACGGCGCCGCCGCGGCCGCCGCCGCGCGCGGCGACTCCGCCGACAAAGGGCCCGACGGGGACGTACCCGCCGTGATGCCGGCATGAGTCTCCTCGTTGTCGGGCTGAGTCACCGCAGCGCTCCGGTCAGCGTGCTGGAGCGGGCGGCCCTGCATGTCGACGCCCAGGTGAAGCTGGTCCAGGACACGGTCGCCGCGGAGCCGGCGAGCGAGGCGGCGGTGCTCGCCACCTGCAACCGGATCGAGCTGTACGCCGACGTGGACAAGTTCCACGCGGGTGTCGCCGAGCTGTCGACGCTGCTCGCCCAGCACAGCGGGGTGGGGCTGGACGAGCTCACTCCCTATCTCTATGTGCACTACGAGGACCGGGCCGTCCACCACTTCTTCTCCGTGGCGTGCGGGCTGGACTCCATGGTCGTGGGCGAGGGGCAGATCCTCGGGCAGATCAAGGACTCACTGGCGCGGGCGCAGGAGCTGCACACGGCCGGGCGGTTGCTGAACGACCTGTTCCAGCAGGCGCTGCGGGTGGGCAAGCGGGCGCACTCCGAGACGGGGATCGACCGGGCGGGGCAGTCGCTGGTCACGTTCGGGCTGGAGCAGCTGGCCGCCGGTACGGCTGTGCCGGACTGGGCGCTCGGCAAGAAGGCGCTGGTCATCGGGGCCGGTTCGATGTCCTCGCTGGCCGCGGCGACGCTGGCGCGGGCGGGTGTCGCCGAGATCGTGGTCGCCAACCGGACCGCTGAACGGGCCGAGCGGCTCGCGGAGATCCTCAACGATGCCGGGGACGTGGCTGCCCGTGCGGTACCGATGGATTCGGTGTCGGACGAGCTGACACGTGCCGATGTCGTGGTGTCCTGTACGGGGGCCACCGGGCTTGTTCTGACCGCTGAGGCCGTTGCCGCCGGGCGGGGGTTGGACACACAGCCCGGCGACGGCGGGATGCCGTCCCGTTCCGGGGCGGGAGCCGCCCGAGCGGCAAGGCCGTCCGCGGATCAGACGGCGGAAGAGAACTGTCCGCTCGATCTCGCTCCCATGCCCGCCACCGCCGGGTTCTCCGTGCTCGGCGAGGCCGCCGTCGCCGGGATGGCCGCCTCCGAGCTTGAGCAGCATGCCGCCTGGGTGGACAACGCGCCTCGGCCTCAGGGGTCCGTCGCTGTCGTCGATCCGGTGGAAGAAGCCGGTGTCATCGCCGCGCTCGCCGCCACCGCCGCCGTGATCGGGTGGGTGCCCGAGCGGCGTCGGCCCGAGCCCGTCGCCGAGATCCCGCGGCCGACGCCCTCGCTCTTCCTGCTCGACCTCGCCATGCCCCGGGACATCGACGCCGCCGTGCACCGGCTCGGCGGGGTGCGGCTCGTGGACATCGAGTCGCTGGCGGAGGCTTCGGCGGACGCGCCCATGGCGGCCGACGTCGACCAGGTCCGCCGTATCGTCGCCGACGAGGTCGCCGCCTTCGGGGCCGCGCTTCGGGCCGCGCACATCACGCCCACCGTGGTCGCGCTGCGGAGCATGGCCGCCGAGGTCGTCGCCGGTGAGATCGCCCGGCTCGACGGGCGGCTGCCCGGGCTCGACGACAAGCAGCGCGGGGAGATCACGCAGACCGTGCGGCGCGTGGTCGACAAACTGCTGCACGCACCGACCGTACGGGTCAAGCAGCTCGCGGCCGAGCCCGGCGGTGCCGGGTACGCCGACGCGCTGCGGACTCTGTTCGACCTCGACCCCGAGACGGTGGCCGCCGTCTCCCGCGCCGAGGAAAGCACCACCGACGAGGAAGGCCGAGGGTCGGCATGAGTACCAAGGCGCTACGGCTCGGGACCAGGCGGAGCAAGCTCGCCATGGCCCAGTCCGGGCAGGTGGCGGACGCCGTGAGCCAGGTGACCGGACGGCCCGTCGAGCTCGTCGAGATCACCACGTACGGCGATGTGTCGAAGGAGGCGCTCGCCCAGATCGGCGGCACCGGCGTCTTCGTGACCGCGCTGCGCGAGGCCCTGCTCAAGGGTGACGTCGACTTCGCGGTGCACTCGCTGAAGGACCTGCCGACCGGGCAGCCGGACCAGCTGGCGTTGGCCGCCGTACCGGAGCGTGAGGACCCGCGTGACGTGCTGGTCGCCCGGGATGCCCTGAAGTTCACCGACCTGCCCCGCGGGGCCCGCATCGGTACCGGTTCGCCGCGGCGCATGGCGCAGTTGAACGCGTACGCCCGCGCGCACGGACTTGATATCGAGACGGTTGCGATCCGGGGGAACATCGACACCCGGGTGCGGTTCGTGCGCGATGGTGAGCTGGATGCGGTGGTGCTCGCTGCGGCTGGGTTGCAGCGCATCGGCCGTATCGACGAAGTGACCGATTTCCTCTCGGTCGACACGGTTTTGCCCGCCCCCGGCCAGGGGGCACTGGCGATCGAGTGCACCGCGGACAACGCGGACCTGATCGCCGCGCTCGGCGAGCTCGACGACCCGTTCACCCGGGCCGCCGTGACCGCCGAACGGTCCCTGCTCGCCGCCCTGGAGGCCGGCTGCTCCGCCCCTGTGGGCGCGCTGGCCGACCTTCTGGCCGACGGGCAGATTGTCAAGGAAATGCGCCTGCGGGGCGTCGTCGGCACGACCGACGGCTCTCGCACGGTGCAGTTGTCCACCACCGGTCCCGTGCCCGAGACGTACGACCAAGCAATGGCGCTCGGCCGTGAACTCGCTGCCGAGATGCTTGCCCAGGGCGCGGCCGGTCTGATGGGGGAGCGAGCACAGTGAGCCCCACCACCCTTCCCGCCGGTCCTGAACACGGGCACGTCACCTTCCTCGGTGCCGGACCCGGAGATCCGGGACTGCTGACTCTGCGCGCCGTAGAGGCGCTCACGAACGCGGACGTACTCGTCGCCGGGCACGAAGTGCTCGACGTCGTGCGCGTCCACGCTCGGTCGGGCGTCGCCGTCGTGGACACGGACACCGAGTCGTCGTCGACTCCGGGTCCGGGCACGGGCGCGCCCCAACTAACAATCGTTGACGGCACGTCAACAACCGCTGCTGTCCCCGCTGTACGGGATGCCGCACATCTTGTCATGGAGGCCGCGCGGGGCGGCAGGCGGGTCGTACGTGCGGTGTCCGGGGACCCCGGGCTCGACGCGTACGCCGCCGAGGAGATGCTGGCCTGCGCCCGCGCGGGCGTGCCCTTCGAGGTCGTGCCCGGTGTCGCCGCCGCGGTCGGCGTACCCGCGTACGCCGGGGTGCCGCTGCGGGACGCGCAGGGCGCGGACGTCAGGTTCGTCGATGCGCGTACGGCCTCCGACCGGTGCTGGACGGAGGTGGGGGCGTCCGACGGGACCGTGGTCGTGTCCACGTCCCTCGACTCCGTGGGCGCCGCCGCGGGAGAGCTGGTGGCCGCCGGGCGCAAGCCCGATACGCCGCTGACCGTCACCGTCGCCGGTACGACCACTCGGCAGCGGACCTGGACGGCGACGCTGGGCACCATCGCGCAGACGCTGAAGCAGGCCAAGGTGCTGCCGTCGCCCGACGGCGGTCGGCCGGTGATAGCCGTGGTCGGTGAGCGGTCCGCCGCCGCGCAGCGGGACCAGCTGTCGTGGTTCGAGAACAAGCCGCTGTTCGGCTGGAAGGTTCTCGTGCCACGCACCAAGGAGCAGGCGGCTTCGCTCTCCGACCAGTTGCGGTCCTACGGCGCCGTGCCGCATGAGGTTCCGACCATCGCCGTCGAGCCGCCGCGTACGCCTCAGCAGATGGAGCGGGCGGTCAAGGGGCTGGTGACCGGGCGGTACGAGTGGATCGCCTTCACCTCGGTCAACGCGGTCAAGGCGGTTCGGGAGAAGTTCGAGGAGTACGGGCTCGATGCCCGGGCCTTCGCGGGGATCAAGGTCGCGGCGGTCGGGGAGCAGACGGCGAAGGCGCTGGTCGCCTTCGGCGTGAAGCCTGATCTGGTGCCTTCCGGTGAGCAGTCGGCGGCCGGGCTGCTTGAGGACTGGCCGCCCTACGACCCCGTGTTCGATCCGATCGACCGGGTGTTTCTGCCTCGGGCCGACATCGCCACCGAGACGTTGGTCGCGGGGCTGATCGAGCTTGGGTGGGAGGTGGACGATGTCACCGCGTATCGGACTGTGCGGGCCTCGCCGCCGCCTGCGGAGACTCGGGAGGCGATCAAGGGGGGTGGGTTCGACGCCGTTCTGTTCACGTCGTCGTCCACGGTGCGGAACCTGGTGGGTATCGCCGGGAAGCCGCACAACGTGACGGTGATCGCCTGTATCGGGCCTGCCACCGCCAAGACCGCTGAGGAGCATGGGCTTCGGGTGGATGTGATGGCTCCTGAGCCGTCTGTGCACAAGTTGGCCGAGGCGTTGGCGGACTTTGGGTTGAAGCGGCGGGCTGCGGCTGTGGAGGCGGGGGATGCGGTTACTCGGCCTAGTGAGCGGAGGCCGGGGGCGCGGAGGCGTCGGTCTACGACGTAGGTGGTTGTTTCGCGTTGGTGGTCGGGTGCGGGTGCGGGTGCGGGTGCGTGGAGGCGGGCGTTTTGCGCAGTTCCCCGCGCCCCTGAGATGCCTGCGGCGGCCCCCTGCGGTTCGGTGGGGGCTTGTGTAGCGCGTTCCGGTGCGTTGTGTGGTCGGGGCCGGGGTGGGGGGTATCCGTCCTCGGTCCGGCGGCTCGGTCTCTTGAAGAGGTGCTCGGTTATGGACGCCGGCCGCTGCGGGCGGACACCCCCCACCCCGTCCCCTGCGCGCCGTACGCGGCCAACGGCCCGTCGTGGCGCAGGTCCGCTGCAGCTAGTTGGGGGCGCGGGGAACTGCGCGACAAGCCACGACGCACCCGCACCCGCCAGACCACACCACGAGGCACCCCCATAGGCGCGCCCTAAGTCCGACGCTGAGTCGGTAAAGGGGCTGTAGGGGCGGGCGTAGCGTGGGGGTATGGCTAAGTACGGAACCTTTCCCGGCTCGCGGCCTCGGCGGCTGCGGGGTACGGGTGTCATGCGGCGGATGGTTGCTGAGACTCGGTTGGATCCGGCGGATTTCATTCTGCCCGCGTTCGTGCGGGAGGGGGTGAGTGAGCCGGTGCCCATCGGGGCTATGCCCGGGGTCGTGCAGCACACTCGGGACAGTTTGAAGAAGGCCGCTGTCGAGGCCGTGGCCGCCGGGGTTTCCGGGATCATGTTGTTCGGGGTGCCCGAGGAGGGGAAGAAGGACGCCCTCGGGACTCCTGGGACCGATCCGGAGGGGATTCTGCAGGTTGCGCTGCGGGATGTGCGGGCCGAGGTCGGGGACGAGCTGCTCGTGATGTCCGATCTGTGTCTTGATGAGACCACTGATCACGGGCACTGCGGGGTGCTGGACGAGCAGGGGCGGGTCGACAACGACGCGACGCTTGAGCGGTATGCCGAGATGGCCCAGGTGCAGGCCGACGCGGGCGCCCATGTTGTGGGGCCCAGCGGGATGATGGACGGGCAGATCGGGGTCGTACGGGATGCCCTTGATCAGATCGGGCGGGAGGATGTCGCCATCCTCGCGTACACGGCGAAGTACGCCTCCGCGTTCTACGGGCCGTTCCGGGAGGCCGTCGGGTCCTCGTTGCGGGGGGATCGCAAGGCATACCAGCAGGATCCTGCCAACGCGCGGGAGTCGCTGCGGGAGTTGGCGCTCGATCTGGAGGAGGGGGCCGACATGGTGATGGTGAAGCCTGCCGGGCCCTATCTGGACATCCTCGCGCGGGTCGCCGATGTCTCTGACGTGCCGGTTGTCGCCTATCAGATCTCCGGGGAGTACTCGATGATCGAGGCCGCCGCGGAGAAGGGGTGGATCGATCGGGACCGGGCGATCCTGGAGTCGTTGACCGGGATCAAGCGGGCCGGGGCGCGGAACATCCTCACCTACTGGGCCACCGAGGTCGCGCAGAAGCTGCGTTGAGGGAGGCGTTCGGCGGCGTGTCGGGCAACGGTTCGAGCTCGGTCCGGCTACGGGGCGGGCTCGTTCCGGACAACGGACGGACAACCGCCGGGTGTTCGGCCGATCCGCTTCTGGTGGTCTGTCCGGAAAACGCCCTCCGAAGTGGGGGATTTGTGCAGCTGGGTCAGGTGTTCGACTTGATGAGCTGCTTACATCAGCCGAATTGACGAGTTCTCGTCATTCTCCATATCTTCTGCCCCTGGCCTGATCCATTCGGAACGGTTCCGAACGGCGATCTCTGGGGGGACACCACCATGAGCTGGTTCATCGAGGTACTCAAGAAGTACGCAGTCTTCAGCGGTCGCGCGCGCCGCAAGGAGTACTGGATGTACATGCTGTTCGTCGCGATCATCTACATCGTGCTCGCGGCCATCGGCTTCGCCGCCAAGATGACGTGGCTGCCGCTCATCTTCTGGGTCGGGATCCTGCTGCCCAGCCTGGGTGTCACGATTCGCCGGCTGCACGACACGGGCCGCAGCGGCTGGTGGTTCCTCTTCGGGTTCGTTCCGCTCGTCGGCGGCATCACCCTGTTCGTGTTCTCCCTCCTCGACAGCGAGCCGAGCGAGAACAAGTACGGCCCCAACCCGAAGGGCTTCGCCCCCGCGCACGTCTGAGGGCACCAGCACCGTCTGACTCACGTCTGATCAGAGGCCGTCCGGTCAACCCCGGGCGGCCTTCTGGTGTTCCACGGCGGCCGCCCTGTCCTTCGCCGGGCCCTCGTCCCGTACGCCCTGGCCGTCGTGGCAGCCCGTCAGGGCGGGGAGCGCGAGGAGGGCCAGGGCCGTGAGGGCGATCGCCGTGCGGATGAGGGGGTGCGGGGGGACTTCGGTGGGCATGGGATCAGGCTGCTGGGTCGGTGGGGGCGGTCGCCAGGGCTGTCTGTGAATTCGGGACGGGGGTGCTGGTGGGGTGGCTCTGAGCTGGGGATATGTGGTGTCCCGTGTTCGGCGAGTGGGATGCGGGACGGACCACTTCGGGCACTGGGCACCATCAACTGCCTTCGCGGGTTAGGTTCTTGACCATCGTGGTGGTTGTCCGTTGAAGGACCGAACTCATAGGGGAGACGCCCATGTCCGGTGACGCGCTGAGCCAGGACCCGGCCGAGCTGGCCAAGAGGATCGACACCACCAGGGCGCACCCCGCGCGCGTCTACGACGTCTTCCTCGGCGGCAAGGACAACTACCCCGCCGACCGCGCGGCCGCCGCCGCCGCGCTCGCCGCCAACCCGCGCGGCTACCTCGACGTACGGCACAACCGCGACTTCATGCGCCGGGCCGTCAACCGGCTCGCCGAGCAGGACGGCATCCGGCAGTTCCTCGACATCGGCACCGGGCTGCCGACTGCCGAGAACGTCCACCAGATCGCCCAGCGCGTCCAGCCCGACTCACGGGTCGTCTACGTCGACAACGACCCCGTGGTGCTGGCCCACGCCCGCGCGCTGCTCACCAGCGGACCCGAGGGGCGTACGGACTACATCGACGCCGACTTCAAGAGCCCCGCGCAGATCCTCGACCAGGCCGCCAAGACCCTGGACTTCGACCAGCCGATCGCGCTGTGCCTGGTCGCGATCCTGCACTTCGTGGAGGACGAGGAGGCCTACCCGATCGTGCGGGACCTCGTGGAGGCGCTGCCCGTGGGGAGCCGGCTGGTGCTCAGCCACCTGACCGACGAGATGCACCCCGGGCCGGCCCGCGCGGTGCAGCGGACGTACACCGAGCGCGGGTTCACCTTTGTGTTCCGGTCCAGGACCGAGGTGGAGCGGTTCTTCGGCGAGGTCTCCGGGGTCGAACTGGACGCCCCCGGGGTCGTGCCCGCCCACCTGTGGCACCCCGGGCCCGCGCCCGCGCCGCCCGCCATCGACGCCGAGGACTTCGAGAGCCTCGACGACATCGAGAAGATCCGCTACCGCGACATCAACGACGTCACGGACGACGACATCAACGTCTACGGGGCCACCGGTACGAAGGTGTCCTAGGACCAAGGTTCCAGGGCAGGTGCGGCCGTGGTCCGGCGACGGGCGGGCGGGGCGTGCCTACCGTGGGGGCATGGCCGACGACAGTGAGCAGGACCCGGGGTTCGAGCTGGACGCGTATCTGACGCGGATCGGGTGGGAGGGGGCACGGCGGGCCGACCTGGCGACGCTCGCCGGCGTGCATCTGGCGCACATGCGGGGGATTCCCTTCGAGAACCTCGACGCCCTGCGCCGCCACGCCCCCTCCCTCGAACCCGGCGACCTGATGGCCAAGCTCGTGCGCGGCCGGCGCGGCGGGTACTGCTACGAGCACAACACCCTGCTCGCCCTCGCCCTGGAGAGCCTCGGCTTCCGGGTGACCCGGCTGGCGGCCCGGGTCGTCATCGGGGCCGACAGCTACGAGAGCCGGCCCCGGACGCACATGGCGCTGCTGGTGGAGGTGCCCGGTGAGCAGCAGTCCGATCCGCGGCCCTACCTCGCCGACGTCGGGTTCGGGGCGATCGGGGCGCTCCTCGAACCCGTGCCGCTGACGGCCGACACCGAGTTCCGGGGCGCCGGGCGGCTCCATCGGCTGGTGCGGGTGGCGTACCGGGGGCCGTCGCCGCTGTGGGTGCTTCAGGCCTACGACGGCGGCGGAGGCGGCTGGGCCGACCAGTACGCCTTCACCCTGGAGCCGTTCGAGAAGCCCGACTTCGAGGTCATCAACTGGCACATCGCGACCAACCCGCGCTCACCCTTCACCCAGCGCCTCTACGTCCAGCGCGTCACCCCCGACCGGCATCTCCTCCTCCACGGCACGCTCCTCACCGAGACCCGCGCCGACGGCAGTGTCGTCAAGCGCGAGGTCAGTGAGGAGGCGGAGGCGCGGAGTCTGCTGGAGGAGGAGTTCGGCATCACGGCGCCGGCGGGCGCGGTGCTGCTGCCCGGGTGACGGTCTCGGCTGCCGTGATCCCGGCCCGGCTCAGTCCCACCAGAAGGACCACACGCGCTGGTCCAGCACCTGGTGCTCGGCGTACTCGCGCAGGGTTTCGTCGTCGCCCTGGGTGATGTTGTCCGGGCAGAACGCGAAGTGTTCGGCGGCGACGGCCTCCGCCTCCTCCCGCGTGGTGGGCGGGGCGGCGACGGACACCACCAGCTGGTCGAAGGTCAGCGCGACGACCCGTATGCCGAAGCGGTCCTCCCAGGAGCGCAGCACCGCGCACAGGCGGGCCGTGTCGCCCTCGTAGTTCACCGGGCCCGTCCAGCCGATCGCCGCCGGGATGTCGGCGGTACGGCGGGCCGGGACCAGGGCGAGACGCGGGTCCTTGAACCATGTGCCCTCGCCCAGGAGGGCGTCCGCCGACTCGGCCGCGCGGGTGTCCGGGTCGGCGGGCAGCGACTCGGCCGCGCGGGTGTCCGGGTCGGCGGGCAGCGACTCGGGCCCCCGGGCCGTGCCGGGCCACGTCTCGTCGTACGGCTCGATCGTCTCGTCGAGGTCGTCGGGCTCCTCGACCGCGTACTCCCAGTACTCGGCCAGCAGCTCCTCCGGGTCGTGGTCCCCGGGGTACGACATCTCCTCGGGCCTCAACTCCCATTCCTGCGGCCCGCCTTCACTCCCCCCGACGTCCAACAGCACCGGCAGCAGCCCGGTTCGCCCGGCCCGGCCGCCCAACGCCGCCCAGGCCCCGGGCGAGGCGGAGTACGCGGCATGCCACAGCAACGGGCCGTCCGCCGCGTCGATCAGTCTCCCCAGGGGGAGTTCAAGGCCGAGGGAGCGGCCGCTGGGGTCTGCCGCGAGGGTGGGCAGCGGGTTGGGAAGAGTCGCCATGCCAGTGACTGTAGGTGCCGCCACTGACAATGGCCGACGGTGGCTTTGCTACTTGAGGCCGGTGGTGAAGGCGGTCCAGGTGGTGGGGGTTACCTGGAGGGTGGGGGCCGTGGGGGCGGGGGTTTGCTTGGAGTCGCGGATGTGGATGGCACGGGGGGAGTTGGCCACCTCGACGCACTGGCCGCCTTCATCGCCGCTGTACGTCGACTTGAACCACTGAAGTGCTTCGGCGCTCATTGCTCTCCTAGCAGGCGGTCGAGCAGGTCCCTGGAATCTTGTGTGGTCAGGGCCTGTGTCCGCAGCATCGCATATTTGCGCGCCAGCCTGGACACCTCATCCGGGTCGGAAACCCACTGGCTGCCGCGTTGCGACTCGGTGTACGCGAGGTGCTGGTGGTCCGGGGTTTCCAGGAGGGTGAAGGGGCCGTTCAGCCCAGCGTTGTAGGGGCTGTCCAGTGGCAGGAACTGGAGTGACACGCAGGGGAGTTCGGACACCGCTCGCAGGTGCCGCAGTTGCTCCCGTCGGACCTCGTGCCCGCCGATCCTCATGTGCAGCACCGGTTCCCAAACGATGAAGCTCAGCGTCGGCGGGTTCTGGCGGTGCAGGATCTCCTGGCGCTCCACGCGGGCCGCCGTACGCGTCTCGATCTCGCTCTCGTCGTACGCGGGAACGCGGTTACGAAGTACGGCTCGGACGTACGGGTCGATCTGGAGGAGACCCGGCAGAACCGCGTTGTCGTACCAGGACAGCGCGATCGCCTCTCGCTCGTGCTGCATGTACAGCTCGGCCCACAGCGGGAACTGGTCGATGTCCGGGAGATGGGCCACTCCCGTCGCCAACATCCCCTTGGTGTCCAGGACTTCGTCGAGCAGTGCTGCCAGGTCCGGTTTCAGGTTCCGCCTGCCCTGCTCGATCGACGCGATCGTCTCCTCTTCGACCTTCACCAGCCTGGCCAGGGCGCCCTGGGTATGGCCCGCGATACGGCGGGCCGCCCCCAACTGCTTGCCCAGCATCTTCATGGACGTGAGATTCTTCGGCCGCGGCGGCTTCCTGGCGCTCATGCAGGTCTCCCTCCCCCTTGGGACGCGTACGTCACCGGGTGTGAACCCGTACAAAAAATCTGTACGGGTTCACCAAGTGATCAACCCTAGTCACTCTGCGCAACCCTCGTCCCGTGAACGAGACACTCCAACTCCCTCCCCTGCGCGAGAGGTTCTTCCGCCGCGAACGCCGATCCGTCCCGGCCGCACGGATGTTCGCGGCCCAGACGCTCGCCGGCTGGGGCCTCGCCGGGACCGAACGCGCCGACGACGTGTTGCTGTGCGTGAGTGAGCTGGTGACCAACGCGGTGCTCCACGGGGTGCCGCCCGGCCGCCAGTTGAGGCTTCTCATGCGGTTCGACGGGCACGGGCTCGTCGTCGAGGTCCACGACAGCGGCGGCGGTGTGCCGCATGTCGTGCACGACGGCGACGAGGGCGGCCGGGGGCTGCTGCTCGTCGCCGCGCTGAGCGACAAGTGGGGGGTGCGGGAGCGGACGTTGGGGAAGGCGGTGTGGTGCGAGTTCTCCTGGATCCCGGAGGGTTTCTCAGGAGATCGGCAACCGAGGGACACCATGGACCTGGACGACCTGCACCCGGAATCCCTGGTCGCCGTGCGGGTCACGGACCCGCTTCGAGGACGGCACGTACCACGGAGACCTGCCCGGTGAGCAGATGGAACGGGTCGACATCGCGTTGCGAGCCGTACTGAGCCTGTGACTCCGGGGCGTCCTAGAGGCGCTCAGGCGTCCTGATGCCCAGCAGGGCCATCCCCCGGTGCAGGGTGCGGGACGTCAGGTCGCACAGGAACAGGCGGTTCTCCATGATGTCCTGGGCCGGGCGCGGCCTGATCACCGGGCACTGGTCGTAGAACGTCGTGAACAGGGACGCCAGTTGGTACACGTACGCGGCGACCTTGTGGGGGGCGTACTCCGCCGTCGCCTCGAAGACCGTGGCGCCGAAGGCATCCAGGTGGAGGGCCAACGCCCGCTCCGCCGGGGCCAGTTCGAGCTCGGGGTGCGGTGCCGGGGAGGCGTCCTCCGCCTTGCGCAGGATCGACTTGATACGGGCGTACGCGTACTGGAGGTAGACCGACGTGTCGCCGTTCAGCGAGACCATCTGGTCCAGGTCGAACTTGTAGTCGCGGTTCGGCGACGTCGACAGGTCCGCGTACTTCACGGCGCCGATCCCGACGTACCGCCCGTTCTCGACGATCTCCTCCTCGGTCAGGCCCACCTTCTCGGCCTTCTCCCGCACGACCGCGGTCGCCCGCTCGACCGCCTCGTCCAGCAGGTCCTCAAGGCGTACGGTCTCGCCCTCACGCGTCTTGAACGGCTTGCCGTCCGCGCCCAGGACCGTGCCGTAGCCCATGTTGTGGGCGGTGACCTCGTCGGTCAGCCAGCCGGCGCGGCGGGCGGTCTCGAAGACCATCTTGAAGTGCAGGGACTGGCGTACGTCGACCACGTACAGCAGGGTCGTCGCGTGCAGGTCGGTGACGCGGTTCCTGATCGCCGTCAGGTCGCTCGCCGCGTAGCCGAAGCCGCCGTCGGCCTTCCGCACGATCAGGGGGACCTTCTCGTCGTCCTTGCCGCGGATCTCGTCGAAGAAGACGACGAGCGCGCCGTTGGACTCCTCCGCGACGCCCTTCTCCTCCAGGAGGCGGGCGGTCTCGGGCATGCCGTCGTTGTACGCCGACTCGCCGACGATCTCGTCGTCCCTGATCTCCATGTCCAGCTTCTCGAAGACCGAGTAGAAGTAGACCTTCGACTCGTCCACGAACTGCTGCCAGAGCTCCAGGGTCTCCTTGTCGCCCGACTGGAGAGCGACCACCCGCTTCCGGGCGCGCTCCTTGAAGTCCTCGTCCGCGTCGAAGTGCGCGCGCGAGGCCTTGTAGACCCGGTTCAGGTTCGACATGGCCTGCTCGCCGTCGACCTCGGCCGCGGGGGCCAGCTCGCCGGGGTTCTCGAACAGGTACTGGATCAGCATGCCGAACTGGGTGCCCCAGTCGCCGATGTGGTGCCGGCCGATCGTCTGCTCGCCGGTGAAGTCGAGCATGCCGCGCAGGGCGTCGCCGATCACCGCGGAGCGCAGGTGGCCGACGTGCATCTCCTTGGCCACGTTCGGCTGGGCGTAGTCGATCACCGTGGTGCCGGGCCGCTCCGCGAGGGGGACGCCCAGTCGGTCCGGGTCGGCGTACCGGGCCGCGAGGTTCTCGGTGATCGCCCGGTCGGTGAGTGTCAGGTTCAGGAAGCCGGGCCCCGAGACCTCGATGTCCTTGATCAGGCCACCGGTGGTGACCTGCGCGACGACCTGCGTTGCCAGCTCCCTGGGGTTCGACTTCGCCTTCTTGGCGAGGGCGAGGATGCCGTTCGCCTGGAAGTCCGCCCGGTCGCTGCGTCGGAGCAACGGGTCCGCGGATGCCTCCGGCAGGGTGGCGGAGATCGCGGAGGTGAGCTGCTGGTTGACGGCGTCGCTGAGGGACTTGACCGGGGCCATGGGAGTGGGTGCCGTTCTCCTTGGGGGATCAGATAGACCTCGTCAGTATCCCACGGGGTGTGAAGCGGTTTTTTGGCTGCGGGCCGGTGGGGGCTTGTCGCGCAGTTCCCCGCGCCCCTGGGCAGGTGACTGTGCCGCCTAGACTGATAGGCGCAGCTTGTTCAAGCTGCCCAAGCCAGAAAGAAGGACGTGCCGATCGTGGGTCAGAGCGCTGAGACCACCGACTGGGTCTCCCGTTTCGCGGATGAGGTCATCGAGGAGTCGGAGCGTCGGGCCCCGGGCAAACCGGTCGTCGTCGCGTCCGGGCTGTCCCCCTCCGGGCCCATTCACCTGGGGAACCTCCGCGAGGTCATGACCCCGCACCTCGTCGCCGACGAGCTCCGGCGCCGTGGCCACCAGGTCCGGCACCTCATCTCCTGGGACGACTACGACCGCTACCGCAAGGTCCCGGCCGGCGTCGCGGGCGTGGACGACAGCTGGGGCGAGCACATCGGCAAGCCGCTGACCTCGGTGCCGGCGCCGAAGGGGTCGTCGTACCCGAACTGGGCCGAGCACTTCAAGGCCGCCATGGTCGAGGCGCTCGCCGAGCTGGGTGTCGAGTTCGACGGGATCAGCCAGACCGCGCAGTACACCTCGGGCGTCTACCGCGAGCAGATCCTGCACGCCATGGCGCACCGGGGCGACATCGACGCGATCCTCGACCAGTACCGGACGAAGAAGGCTCCCGCCGCGAAGAAGCAGCAGAAGCCTCTCGACGACGCCGAGGTCGAGGCCGCCGAGGGGTCCGGGGCCGCCGGTGAGGACGACGGCTCCGCCGGGTCCGCCGGGTACTTCCCGTACAAGCCCTACTGCGGCAACTGCGAGAAGGACCTCACCACGGTCACCTCGTACGACGACGCCACGACCGAGCTGTCGTACACCTGCAACGCCTGCGGTTTCTCCGAGACCGTCCGGCTGAACGAGTTCAACCGCGGCAAGCTGGTCTGGAAGGTCGACTGGCCGATGCGGTGGGCCTACGAGGGTGTCGTCTTCGAGCCGAGCGGTGTCGACCACTCGTCCCCCGGGTCGTCCTTCCAGGTCGGCGGGCAGATCGTCGGGATCTTCGGCGGCAAGCAGCCCATCGGGCCCATGTACGCCTTCGTCGGGATCAGCGGCATGGCGAAGATGTCTTCGTCCAGGGGCGGGGTGCCGACCCCCGGGGACGCGCTGAAGATCATGGAGCCGCAGCTCCTGCGGTGGCTGTACGCCCGCCGTCGGCCCAACCAGTCCTTCAAGATCGCCTTCGACCAGGAGATCCAGCGGCTCTACGACGAGTGGGACAAGCTGGACGCCAAGGTCGCCGACGGCTCCGCCCTGCCGGCCGACGTGGCCGCACACGCGCGTGCCGTGCGGACCGCCGAGGGTGAACTGCCGCGGACGGCGCGGGTGCTGCCGTACCGGACGCTCGCGTCCGTCGCCGACATCACCGCCGGGCACGAGGACCAGGCGCTGCGGATCCTCAGCGAGCTGGACCCGGCCGATCCGATCTCGGCGCTGGACGAGGCCCGGCCGCGGTACGACAAGGCCGAGGCCTGGATCAACACGCAGGTGCCCGCCGACCAGCGGACCATCGTGCGCGACGAGGCCGACGCCGAGCTGCTGAAGTCTCTGGACGAGGCGTCCCGGCAGTCGCTGCGGCTGCTCCTTGACGGGCTGGCCTCGCACTGGTCGCTCGACGGGCTGACCCATCTCGTGTACGGCGTGCCCAAGGTGCAGGCCGGGTTCCCGGCCGACGCCACGCCCAAGGAGCTGCCGGCCGAGATCAAGACGGCCCAGCGGGCGTTCTTCGCGCTGCTGTACCAGCTGCTGGTGTCCCGGGACACCGGGCCCCGGCTGCCCACGCTGCTGCTGGCGGTGGGGCAGGAGCGGGTCCGGGCGTTGCTCGGGGAGTAGGCAGGCGGTACGGAAGAAGGGGCCCTCCGGTGCGGAGGGCCCCTTCTTCTCTTCGGTTCTTATGCGATGTGGTCTTCCTGGAGTTCCGCCGTGTGGCGGTTCGTGAAGCGGTTGACCATGCGTTCGGCCTCGCGCTGCGGGAGGACGACGCCGTAGGTCGCCTCCACGTCACCCCTGAGCTGGCCGGGGGACGGGTAGCTGCCGTCTATCGACTTCTTGAAGACCTGGTAGAAGTCTTCCTCCGTCGGTTCCGGGGAGCCGCCGCCCTCGCCCAGTTCCCGGGTGCGGCCGGTGGTCACCGGGATGGGGAAGCTGCCGGTCTCCTCCATCGAGGGTTCGGCGGAGGGTTCCCTGGGGGGTTCCTCGTACTGGATCTGCTGCAACTCGTACTGCTCCGCCTCGAGTTGCTCCTCGTACCAGCGGTTGTACTGCTCCGCGGGGTCGTAGTCGGGGTTGTAGCCGCCGTGGTACTCGACCTGCTTGGGGGATTCGAACCAGGGGCTCTGGTCCGGATCGGGATCCGGATCCGGGACCGGTTCGGGTTCGGCCTGCTGCGGCCTGCGGGTGCTGTTCAGCTCCAGGCGCTGCTCACCGGGGGGCGCCGTTCGCTGCGGGGCCGGAGCCGCCGCGGGCGCGGGGGGCAGCAACGCCGGTTCGATGCCTGCCGCCGCCAGCCCCGCCGGGGCGGTCTCCGCGAGCGGGACGCCGTAGCGGGCCAGGCGCAGGGGCATCAGGGACTCCACCGGGGCCTTGCGGCGCCAGGCCCGGCCGAAGCGGGAGTGGAGGCGGGCCCGGTAGACGAGACGTTCCTGCTCCAGCTTGATGACCTGCTCGTAGGAGCGGAGCTCCCAGAGCTTCATGCGGCGCCAGAGGAGGAACGTGGGGATCGGGGAGAGGAGCCAGCGGGTGAGGCGGACGCCCTCCATGTGCTTGTCCGCCGTGATGTCGGCGATCCGGCCGATCGCGTGGCGGGCCGCCTCCACCGCGACCACGAACAGGATCGGGATCACCGCGTGCATGCCCACACCGAGCGGATCCGGCCAGGCCGCCGCGCCGTTGAAGGCGATCGTGGCGGCCGTCAGCAGCCAGGCCGTCTGACGGAGGAGGGGGAAGGGGATACGGATCCACGTCAGGAGCAGGTCCAGGGCCAGCAGGACACAGATGCCCGCGTCGATGCCGATCGGGAACACGTAGCTGAAGTTCCCGAAGCCCTTCTGGATCGCGAGTTCACGGACGGCCGCGTAGGACCCCGCGAAGCCGATGCCGGCGATGATCACGGCGCCGAACACGACCACGCCTATGAGCACGCGGTGCATTCGAGTCAGCTGCATGGGCGCGGCCACGCGTACTCCCCTCCCTGTACGTGTTGTTGCGCGCAACAGAGTGGCACATGTGTGCTGCGCACGGGTGGCCGGTACGGGCCGTCAGTTCGACTTCAGCTCTTCGCCGCGGCCGACTTGGACGGAGATGCCGACTTCGATGCCGACTTCGACGTAGAGGGCGACGGGGACGCGGACTTCGAGGGGGCCTTGGACGCCGAGTCGGACGGGGCCGGGTTCGCCGCGCCCTCGCCGTTCGCCGCCGACACCGCGCCGACCGCCTCCTTGGCCGCCTGCTCGGCGAGCTTCACCAGGCTGTCCGCGCTCGGCGTCTTGTCGCCGGCCAGGCCCGCGCCGTTGTAGTCGACGGTGACGACGACGTTCTCCACGCGCGTGACGACCGTCTGCTGCTTGAAGGCGCCTTCCTTCTTCTTCAGGTCGTAGCGCACCAGCGTCGCCGCGTCGCCCGTCCCGGACACCGGCTGCGACTTGGTGTTCTTCGCGCCGTCCACCGACTCGGCGTCCTGCACCTGCTGGTCGTAGTACGTCTGCGCCTGCGCCTCGCCCGTACCGCGCGAGGTGTCCGACTCGAAGCGCAGCAGGGAGACGTTCAGCCAGCGGAACTGGGAGCCCTTCACGCCGTTGTTGTCGAGGCTGCTCCAGGAGCAGCTGCCCCGGGTGCCCGCCTCCGAGGTGCCCTGCTTGCCGGACTTCGACGCCTCGGGGACGAGCGACTTCAGGGTCTTCGTCGACAGCGTCTTGCACGACTCGGGCAGCGAGTTGTACGCCGCCGCCTGCACCGTGGGAGCCGCGCTCGCGGAGGCCGACGCCGAGGCGCCGCCGTCCGCGGCCTTGCCGCTGTCGGCACTGCCGCCGTCGCCCGAGCCGGAGTCGGAGGAGCAGCCGGCGGCGATCAGCATCACGGGGACTGCGGCCGCGCCGACAAGGACGCGGTGGAGACGCTTCGCTCGCGGGGCACGCTCTGCTCGTCGCTGCATGGTTCCTTCACTCATGACGCTTGTGGTTCCTGCCGTCGGATCGGGTCCGAGGGGCCACCGTACGCGGTGAGGATGCTGTGCGGTCCAGCTTCGAATGCTTTGTGAGAGCGGGTGAGGGGTGTGTGGAGAGCGCTCAGCCGGTCAGTGAATCGGCGAGCTGGGAGGCCAGTTTCCGGGCGTTGTCCTGCATTTCCTTGCTGTCCGGGGTGACGCCGATCGTCGTCGGCTGCTCCTCGTACTCGATCGTCACGATCACATTGGACGTGCGGAACGCCACAGTCACCTTGCGCTGCTGGGCCGTCGAACCGGAGTTGCTCAACGCGTCGTCCAGGAACGCCTCGTCGCCCAGATCGTCCAGGACGCGGGGCTGGAGATCGGACGGGGTGGCGGAGGAGGAGGGGGACGCGGAGCCGCTGGGGCTCGCGGTGCCGCTCGGGGTGGCGGTGGGGGGGGGGGTGGTGGTGGGGGAGGCGGTCGGGCCGGCGGTGCCGTCCTCCGTGCTGCCGTCCTCCGTGCTGCCGTCCTCCGTGCTGCCGTCCTCCGTCGCGTCCGAGGTGGCGCTGGAGGTCGCCGGCTCCGGCAGGTCGGCCTTCTCCTGGGCCTGCGCGAAGAGCTGCTGCGCCTGGCTGTCGTCGCTGACCGCGTTGTCGTACGACACCACGCGCTCGAAGTCGATCGAGAGGTACTCGGTGGCGTCCGTGGCCTCCACCTTCCAACGGCAGCCGACCTTGCGGTCCGTGTCGTAGGTGAGCGTGGCCTCGCCCTCGTAGCCCTTGGCGCGCTGGTCCTCGTCGGTGATCTGCTTGATGCCGGGCAGCAGGGCGTCGAGGGTGCTCTGGCTGACCACGCCGCAGGCCTCGGGGAGGGTGCGGTACCTGCCGGGCTGGGCGGCGGCGGTGGCGGTGCCCGCGTCGCCGGGGTTGGCGTCGTCGGTGGTGCCGTCGCCGCCGGAGCTGCCGGTGCAGCCGGCCAACAGCGCCGCCAGGAGGGCGGCGACGCCGGGTACGTAGGCCTTCCGCTGCACGGTGGGGCTCCTCTCGGAATGTCTCCGAAGCGTGGGGGTTCTCAGTGTCCCCGCAGGTTATTCGCTTGCCGCACGGGGGTGTGCCCTGGAGACAATGTGTATCGCACGCACAGCCGTGGACGCCGGTCCGTCATCCCATTCGTCGACCTTGGCGCCGGTTTTGCGATTTAAGACTTCTGTTTGTATTCCGGGGGAATGAGGACGATATGTCGTATGTGGAGATGCCGGGCGCGAAGGTCCCGATCCGTATGTGGGCCGACCCGGCGACCGTCGAGGACGGCGCGCTCCAGCAGCTGCGCAACGTCGCGACCCTGCCGTGGATCAAGGGCCTCGCCGTGATGCCGGACGTCCACTACGGCAAGGGGGCGACGGTCGGTTCCGTCATCGCCATGCAGGGCGCGGTGTGCCCGGCGGCGGTGGGCGTCGACATCGGCTGCGGTATGTCGGCGGTGAAGACGTCTCTCACGGCGAACGACCTGCCGGGGGATCTGTCCCGGCTGCGGTCGAAGGTCGAGCAGGCGATTCCGGTGGGGCGGGGGATGCATGACGCTCCGGTGGATCCGGGCCGGATGCACGGATTCGCGACCGCCGGGTGGGACGACTTCTGGAAGCGGTTCGACGGGGTCGCGGAAGCGGTGAAGTTCAGGGGGGAGCGGGCCAACAAGCAGATGGGGACCCTCGGCTCGGGCAACCACTTCGTGGAGGTATGTACCGACACGACCGGTTCCGTCTGGCTGATGCTGCACTCCGGTTCCCGGAACATCGGCAAGGAACTCGCCGAGTTCCACATCGGCGTGGCCCAGAACCTCCCGCACAACCAGGGGCTCATCGACCGCGACCTCGCCGTCTTCATCGCGCAGACCCCGCAGATGGCGGCGTACCGCAACGATCTGTTCTGGGCGCAGGAGTACGCCAAGTACAACCGCACCATCATGATGGCGCTCCTCAAGGACGTGATCCGCAAGGAGTTCAAGAAGGCCAAGCCGACCTTCGAGCCGGAGATCAGCGCGCACCACAACTACGTGGCCGAGGAGCGCTACGACGGCATGGACCTGCTTGTGACCCGCAAGGGCGCGATCCGGGCCGGTTCCGGCGAGTACGGCATCATCCCGGGCTCCATGGGGACGGGGTCGTACATCGTGAAGGGCCTCGGCAACGAGAAGGCCTTCAACTCCGCCTCGCACGGCGCGGGTCGGCGCATGAGCCGCAACGCGGCCAAGCGGCGGTTCTCGACACGGGACCTGGAGGAGCAGACGCGGGGCGTGGAGTGCCGTAAGGACTCCGGTGTCGTGGACGAGATCCCGGCCGCCTACAAGTCGATCGACCAGGTCATCGACCAGCAGCGGGACCTGGTGGAGGTCGTGGCGAAGCTGAAGCAGGTCGTGTGCGTGAAGGGCTGACGTGCCAGATCAGAGGTAGAGGTGAGGCCGAGGCCCCCGGTGTCCGCCGGGGGCCTCGGCCATGCGCCGGTCAGGCCGGATTCATGCGCCGGTCAGACCGTCAGATGGCGCAGGAAGAAGCGGACCGCGCTGTCGGCCTCGAAGCGGGGGAGCTGTTTGTGTGTGCCCGCGTTGGCGTGGAGGGTCTTCTCGGGGGAGGCGAAGGCGTCGAAGAGGGTCAGGGCCGCGTCGCGGGGGATGTGTTCGTCGTGCCATTGCATGGCGAACTCCACCGGGACGGTGATCCGCCGGGCGTGGGCGGTGAGGGCGTCGGGCCAGTGCTGGCCGAAGACCGCTGCCCTGACCCGGGGTTCGGTGGCCACGAACGGGATGCCGATCGCCGTGCCCATGTTGATGCCGTAGTAGCCGACCGGGGCCTCCGGGCCGATCTCGGGGAGTTCCTGGAGGGCGTCCAGGGTCGCCCGCCATTCCGGTACGGCCTGGTCGGCCAGGTGGGCGTTGTAGCGGACCGCGATCGGGCCCTCCGGTTCACCGGCCGCCCTCGCCCGGTACAGCTCGGCGATCTCGCGGTCGTCGTGGGGCGTGCGGGGGCGGTCGCCGTGGCCGGGGGCGTCGATGACCGCCACGTGGAAGCCGGCCTGGTTCACCAGGAGTTCGGCGCGGCCCGTCATCGCCGGGGCCTTCTTGTGGGTGCCGCCGCCGTGGCCCATGAGGATCAGCGGCCTGCCCGGGGCCGGGGTGGTGGCCGGGGACCAGAGGACGCCGGGGACCTCGCCGACCGTGAAGTCGCGTTCGCGGATGGTGTCGTGCATCGGTGTCACCCTTTCGGGAGTGCCTGTGGAGAGGCGCTCCCGGCGACGTCTGCGTCAGCCGCCGGACCGTGAAGCCAGGGGGAGCACCCATGTGCGTACGGCGTTCATGGGTCCCACCTCCTCGCGGCTGTCGTCACGGTCTCAGGTGCAAGGTAGCGGTCCGGGCGCGCCGACGCCCGGTATTTTCCGCGCACTCGGGGGCGTGGGGCACGACGGGGTCACAGGTCGCGGTGGACCTTCGTGTTGGAGGCCTGGGCGCGGGGGCGCAGGACCAGGAGGTCGACGTTGACGTGGCTGGGGCGGGTCACCGCCCAGGTGATGGTGTCGGCGACGTCGTCCGCGGTGAGGGGTTCGGCCACGCCCTGGTAGACCTTCTCCGCCTTCTCCTTGTCGCCGCCGAAGCGGGTCAGGGCGAACTCGTCGGTCTTGACCATGCCGGGCGCGATCTCGATCACGCGGACCGGGCGGCCGACGATCTCCAGGCGCAGGGTCTCCGCGAGGACGTGGCTGCCGTGCTTGGCGGCGACATAGCCCGCGCCGCCCTCGTAGGTGCCGTGGCCCGCCGTCGAGGAGACGACCACGATCGTGCCGTCGCCGCTCGCGTCGAGCTTGGGGAGCAGGGCCTGGGTGACGTTCAGGGTGCCGATGACGTTCGTCTCGTACATCGTGCGCCAGTCGGCGGGGTCGCCGGTCGCGACCGGGTCGGCGCCGAGGGCTCCGCCGGCGTTGTTGACCAGCACGCCGACCGTCTTGAAGGCGGTGGCGAACTCGTCGACCGCCTCGCGGTCGGTCACGTCCAGCTGGTAGGCCGTCGCCTGGTGGCCCGCCGCGTTGATCTCCTCCGCGAGGGCCTCGATACGGTCCTTGCGGCGGGCGGTGAGGACGACGCGGTAGCCGGCGGCGGCGAGCCCACGGGCGGTCGCCGCGCCGATTCCGCTGCTCGCACCGGTGACGATCGCGATGCGGGACGCTGCGCTGGGCATGGGCCGGGGCTCCTCGGGTCGGGGCGGTGTGTCGGGGCGTTCCCAGGATAGGCGGGGGCTGGTGTGGGCCTGGTGGGGGCCTGTTCCGGGCCTGGTGGTGGCCTGGTGGGGGCCTGGTGGGGTCAGTGCCTCGGGGCCCACATGATCACGGCCATGCCCGCGAGGCAGATCAGTGCGCCGGTGATGTCCCAGCGGTCGGGGCGGTAGCCGTCCGCCGCCATGCCCCAGAGGATCGAGCCGGCCACGAAGATTCCGCCGTACGCGGCGAGGATGCGGCCGAAGTGGGCGTCGGGCTGGAAGGTGGCGACGAAGCCGTAGGCGCCGAGGGCGAGGATGCCGCCGGTCGTCCACATCCAGCCGCGGTGCTCCCGTACGCCCTGCCAGACGAGCCAGGCGCCGCCGATCTCGAAGAGGGCGGCTACGACGAAGAGGGCGGCGGAGCGGGCTACGAGCATGGGGTTCAGCTTCGCACCTCGGGTCCGTGTCACCTGTTGGAGGGCGCCTGCCGGTCGGCGTACGTGGGATACATCCCAGGTCGTCTTGGTCGTGCTCGGTGAGGAGGTTCGGTATGCGGATGCTCGTGGTCTGGGGTGCGGTGGGGGTGGCTGCGGTGCTGGGTTGGGGTGGTGGTGGGAGTGGGAGCGGGGGTGGGCCCGAGGCGGATCTGGCGTATCACGGGGCCGCGTCCATGGCCGGGGGGCGGGTGGATGTGCGGTTCACTCCGCGGAACCACGGGCCGTCGGCTGTACCGGACGCGACGGTGCGGTTGCGGTGGTCGGAGGCGTTGGTGGATCGGCAGGGGTTGCCTGCGGGGTGTGCTCGGTCGGGGGAGCGGGTGGTGTTGTGCCGGGTGGGGGCGTTGGCGGCGGACGGGTTGGGGGAGCGGGTGGAGCTTCGGGTGCGGTTGAAGGGGGTGCCGTCGGAGGTGTTGCTGGAGATCGACACGGTGTGGGGTGGGGGGACGGTGGATCGGAATCGGTCGAATGACCGGCAGCGGGTGTTGGTTTTGGACAGTGGGGATGAGTACTACTTCTGAGGGGGCGGGGGTCGGGGGGTCGTGTGTCGGGTGCGGGTGTGTGGGGGCTTGTCGCGCAGTTCCCCGCGCCCCTGGGTGGGATTTGGTGGCCGGGGTTGGGAAGGGCTGTTGCTGGTCGCGCTCGCGCGGTGGAGCCGCATGTTGATCAGCCCCGCGCCCCTGGGGGAATAGGTGCCGGCGTGGTGTCGTTCTCCCCGTGTGCGGTTATAGTTGAACCGTCAACAAAGTGGAGGGTGAGCGAGCATGCAGTTCGGGATCTTCAGCGTTGGGGATGTCACGCCGGACCCGACGAACGGGCGTACGCCGACCGAGCGGGAGCGGATCAAGGCCATGGTGGCGATCGCGCTGAAGGCGGAGGAGGTGGGGCTCGACGTGTTCGCGACCGGTGAGCACCACAACCCGCCGTTCGTGCCGTCGTCGCCGACCACCATGCTCGGGTACATCGCGGCCCGGACCGAGCGGCTCGTGCTGTCCACCTCCACCACGCTGATCACCACCAACGACCCGGTGAAGATCGCCGAGGACTTCGCGATGCTCCAGCACCTGGCCGACGGGCGCGTCGACCTGATGATGGGGCGCGGCAACACCGGGCCGGTCTACCCGTGGTTCGGGCAGGACATCCGGCAGGGCATCAACCTCGCCGTCGAGAACTACGCCCTGCTGCGCCGGCTGTGGCGCGAGGACGTCGTGAACTGGGAGGGGAAGTTCCGGACGCCGCTCCAGGGCTTCACGTCCACGCCCCGGCCGCTGGACGGCGTCGCGCCGTTCGTGTGGCACGGCTCCATCCGGTCCCCGGAGATCGCCGAGCAGGCCGCGTACTACGGCGACGGGTTCTTCCACAACAACATCTTCTGGCCGGCCGACCACACCAAGAAGATGGTCGAGCTGTACCGGTCGCGCTACGCCCACTACGGGCACGGCACGGCCGAGCAGGCGATCGTGGGACTCGGCGGCCAGGTGTTCATGCGGCGCAACTCGCAGGACGCCGTACGGGAGTTCCGGCCCTACTTCGACGTCGCGCCGGTGTACGGCCACGGACCCTCCCTGGAGGAGTTCACCGACCAGACGCCGCTGACCGTGGGCTCCCCGGAGCAGGTCATCGAGAAGACGCTGAAGTTCCGCGAGTACGCCGGTGACTACCAGCGCCAGCTCTTCCTCGTGGACCACGCCGGGCTGCCCCTGAAGACTGTCCTGGAGCAGCTCGACATGCTCGGCGAGGAGGTCGTACCCGTGCTGCGCAAGGAGTTCGCGGCGGGCCGGCCGGCCGGAGTGCCGGATGCGCCCACGCATGTGTCGCTGCTGGCCGCGGAGCAGAACAAGGAGGTCGTCGCATGAGGCTCGTCGTCGTGTCCGCGGGGCTGAGCGTCCCGTCGTCCACGCGGCTGCTGGCGGACCGGCTGGCCGCGGCCGTCTCCGCGGCGGCCGTCTCGGCGGCGCCGGACGAGGTGCGGGTGCGGGTCGTGGAGCTGCGGGAACTCGCCGTGGAGATCGCCCAGAACTTCACCAACGGGTTCCCGGGCCGGGCACTGGCCGACGCCCAGGAGGCGGTGGCCGGGGCCGACGGGCTGATCGTCGTCACGCCGGTGTTCTCGGCGTCGTACAGCGGACTGTTCAAGTCCTTCTTCGACGTGCTGGACCCGGAGGCGCTGGCCGGGACGCCGGTGCTGATCGCGGCGACCGGCGGGACGGCCCGGCACTCCCTGGTCCTCGACCACGCCCTGCGCCCGCTCTTCGCCCACCTGAAGGCCGTCGTCGTACCGACCGGGGTGTACGCCGCCTCCGAGGACTGGGGCGCGGAAGGGCTCGACGGGCGGATCGAGCGGGCGGCCGGGGAGCTGGCGGCCCTGATGGGCGGGGTGTCGGCGGTCCGCGGCGGCGCCGGCCGGGCCTCCGGCGCGGTCGCGGCGGACGGCTTCACCGATGTGGTGCCCTTCGAGGAGCGGCTCGCCGCGTTGCGTCCCATCGGGTGAGAGGCCAGTAAGAAGGGCACCCGGTGAGCTGCTCATCACGTCGTACGACTCGGCGGGCTTGGCAGACTGGGGACGTGTCCCAGACTGTGCTGCTCGCCGAAGACGACCGTGCCATCCGTCACGCCCTGGAGCGGGCCCTGATCCTGGAGGGGTACCAGGTCACCGCGGTCGCCGACGGGGTCGAGGCGCTGGCACAGGCCCACAAGACGCCGCCGGACGTCCTCGTCCTCGACGTGATGATGCCCGGCATCGACGGCCTCCAGGTCTGCCGGGTGCTGCGCGCCGAGGGCGACCGTACGCCGATCCTCATGCTGACGGCGCTCGTGGAGACCCAGGACCGGATCGCCGGACTGGACGCGGGCGCCGACGACTACGTCGTGAAGCCGTTCGACGTCGAGGAGGTCTTCGCGCGGTTGCGGGCGCTGCTGCGGCGCACCAGCCCCGACGGGATGGCCCCCACGTCCGGCGCCCCCAAGGCGCCGCCCGCGCCCGACCTCCCCCAGGGCCGGATCGAGGCCGCCGGGCTGCGCATGGACGTCCAGGCGCGGCGGGCCTGGCGGGGGTCGCGCGAGCTGGAGCTGACCCGCACCGAGTTCGAGCTGCTGGAGCTGCTCGTGCGCAACGCGGGCATCGTGCTCGACCACTCGACGATCTACGACCGCATCTGGGGCTACGACTTCGGGCCCGGCTCCAAGAACCTCGCCGTCTACGTCGGCTACCTGCGCCGCAAGCTCGACGACCCCGGCGCTCCGCAGCTGATCCACACGGTGCGCGGCGTGGGTTACGTGCTCCGGGAGGACTGAGTGGGCCGCCTGGCCCGGCTGTGGGCCCGGCCGCGGCCCCGGCTGCTGTCCCTGCGGACCACGTTCGCGGTGTCCTTCGCCGCGGTCACCGCCGCCGTCACCGTGCTGGTCGGTGTGCTGTCGTACGGCGCCGCAGCGCGGCTCGTGCGGGTGGACCAGGAGTCCGTGTTCGACCAGGTCGTGCAGGATCTGCGCGACGAGGTCAGCCAGCACCGGATGACACCGGACGACTTCTCCTCCTCCGCGCCGGGACACGATCTCGTACGGCCCGCCCGAACCGATGTGCAGGTGCTCGGGCCCGTCGGGGAGGTCGCCGATCCCGGGCGTCCGGGGCTGCCCGTGGTCTCCGCGGACCGGCGGATCGCCGCGTCCGCCGTGGCCGGGCGGATGGTGCTGCACAAGGAGGTCTCCGTCGGCAGCGACGTGTACCGGATCGCCACCGTGTCCCTCGGCGGGGGGCGGGGGGCCGTGCAGGTCGCGCAGGAGTTCAGCGACACCGAGGATCTGCTGCGGGCGCTTCAGCAGCGGACGTTCCTGCTCATGGTCGCGGTGGTCGTCGGGGCCGGGCTGTTCGGGTGGTGGCTGGCCCGGCGGATCACCCGGCGGCTGGTCATCCTCACCTCCGCCGCGGAGGACGTGGCGCGGACCCGGCGGCTCGGGATCGAGGTGCCGGTCACCGGGTACGACGAGGTCGGGCGGCTCGGCCGGGCCTTCGACCGGATGCTGGGGCGGCTCGCGCAGTCCGAGGAGGACCAGCGGCGGCTGGTGCAGGACGCGGGGCACGAGTTGCGGACGCCGTTGACGTCTCTGCGTACGAACATCTCGCTGCTGCGGCGGATCGACGAGCTGCCGCCGGCGACTCGGGAGGAGCTGGTCGCCGATCTCGGGCAGGAGGCCCGGGAGTTGACCGATCTCGTGAACGAGCTGGTCGATCTCGCGGCGGGCCAGGCCGACAGCGAGCCGCCGCAGCGGGTGGATCTCGCGGATGTCGCGGAGGACGTGGCGTTGTTGGCCCGGCGGCGGACGGGGCGGGATGTGGTGGTGCGGGTGAGTGGGTCGACGGTGACGGACGGGCGGCCGGGGATGTTGCAGCGGGCGCTGTCGAATCTGGTGGAGAACGCGGCGAAGTTCGATCGGGAGGGGGGTGGGCCGATCGAGATCTCGGTGTCGGGGATTTCTGTGGGGGGGCCGGTGCGGGTGGAGGTTCTTGACCGGGGGCCGGGGATCGCTGCGGAGGATCTTGTGCGGGTGTTCGATCGGTTTTATCGGGCTGCGGATGCGCGGTCGTTGCCGGGGTCGGGGTTGGGGTTGTCGATTGTGCGGGAGGTTGCGTTGTCGCACGGGGGGGCGCCGTTTGCGTTTCCTCGGGAGGGGGGTGGGGCGGTTATTGGGTTCATGGTGGGGGGTGGGGGGTGAGGGGGGCAGGGGGCGGTTGTCGGTCGGGTGCGGGTGCGGGTGCGGGTGCGGGTTCGGTGGGGGCGGGCGTTTTGCGCAGTTCCCCGCGCCCCTGAGATGCCTGCGGCGGCCCGCTCGGCTCCGGTGGGGGCTTGTGTAGCGCTTTCGGTCCGGTGGTGGGGTCGGGGCCGGGGTGGGGGGTATCCGTCCTCGGTCCGGCGGCTCGGTCCCTTGTAGAAGGTGCTCGGTTATGGACGCCGGCCGCTGCGGGCGGACACCCCCCACCCCGTCCCCTGCGCGCCGTACGCGGCCAACGGCCCGTCGTGGCGCAGGTCCACTGCAGCTAGTCAGGGGCGCGGGGAACTGCGCGACCAGCCCCCACTCGCCCGCAGCCGCCCCACAACCGAACCCGGTACCCCCTAGGCCTGCTAGTTCGTCGTTCTGCCGAAGCAGCGTTCCAGTTCGTTCAGGTTGTAGAACTTGCTGCCCTTGGAGATGGGCTTGCAGGTGGGTTTGAAGGCGGTTTCCTGCTCGTTGTAGAGCATGTGGACGAGGTACGTGGTGCCCTTGCGGTAGATGTCCCACTGGATGTTGGAGCCGAGGGGGGCTACGTCGGCGCCGCGCCAGGGGTTGGTGGCGTAGGTGTAGGGGTGGGTGGTCGTGGCGGGGCGGGTGCTGCCGGGGAGGCCCATGAGGGCGGCGAGGGGGATGATCTCCTCGGCGTGGGTGAAGCGGAGCTCGGCGCCGAGGTCGGTCGTGTCGGCGCGCTTGGCCTCGGCCTTCTTGAAGAAGTCGTCGAGCAGGACGTCGGCCATCTTGTAGGTGATGTCGCTGTCCGCGAAGCCGGGGCCCTTCTCGTAGAAGTCCTCCGTGTCGCTCAGGTAGCCGAACCAGTCCGCGTCGCGCTTGGAGATGAACTTCTCCAGGCCCCAGCCCTTGCCGCCGGGGCTCTCCTGGACCATGGCCGGGGCGATGGCGTACAGGTTGTAGACCGCCTGGGCCGCGGCCACCTGGTCGTCGGCGGAGAGGGTGTCGACGAAGGAGGTCCTGAAGAGCTTCTTCAGGACGCTGCCGGCCGCGCTGTGGGTCTTCGGCTGGTCGGTGAGGGTCTTCAGGGTGGTCGCGAGGCGCTGGTCGTTCGCGATGTAGTCGCGGTACGCCTTGCCGCCGGCCGCCTTGTGGAAGTACAGCAGGTCGACGTCCGTGCGGGTGGCGCCGATGAGCGGCTTGAGGGACGGGTCCTTCGAGGCGAGGGTGCCGGCGAAGATGTTCGCGCTGTCCACCGCCCGGCCCTGGCCCGAGCTGACGACGTCGATCTTCTCGTTCTTCTTCGCGATCGTGGAGAAGAGGCTCGGCAGCCGCTCGGCGAGACGGGTCGCCGTGGACTTCAGTTCCTGTTCGCCCCGGCCGCTGAGGTCGCCGTAGCCGACCTTGCTCATCGCCGTCTGGAGGGCCTGCACCTTGGGGCCGAACGCGCGGCCCTTCGCGGTGAGTCCGTTCGCCGTCCCGGCCTTCGCGATGAGCGCGAGGACCAGGTCGCCGTCCTCGCTGTCGGTGGCGGCGCGGGAGCCGTGGCGGGAGACGTTCTCCGTGAAGACGGGGACGAATCCGGCCGGGGCCTTCTGGTAGGTGCGGGGGTTCTGCCGGGGCTCGTAGGGAGCCTTCGTGCCGTAGCTGGTGCTGTCGCTGCGGTGGTCCGGGTGGGCCTGGGCGGGGAACGCGGCGGCCGCGAGGAGGGCGGCTACGCCCGCGGTGGCCAGGGCTGGGGTGACACGTCTCATGTGCGCATCGTTTGCGGGGGACGTGAACCACGGGTGACCGCCGGGCGGCGGCCCGGCCTCGGGGAGGGCTGGCTCGGGTCAAGAGCGGATCGGGGGAGGGGAGGGGGTGGTAAAGGGCTGGGGCTTCTCCAGGCGCGGGCTCAGGTGGGCTCCTGGCGCAACGGTGTCGTCTCCAGTACGGTCCGTGCCGCTTCCAGTGCCGGGTGGGTCTGTTCCGCCACTCGCTGGAAGGTCTCCTGGGCCGTGCGGGCCGGCCAGGCCGGGGGGAGGTGGCGGGCCGGGAGTCTCGGGTCCGTGCGGATGGTCCACAGCCACTCGCTGACCAGGCGCAGGCGGGTGCCGATGGGGTCGTCGTCCGGGCCGTTGCCCAGGTGGGCGGTCCAGCGTTTGTCGAAGGTGACGTAGCGGGCCGCGATGGACTCCAGGTCCCAGGTGTCGCGGATCATCTGCTCGATGTCGGTGACCTCGGCGGCCTGCGCGTGGAAGATCTTGACGTGGGCGGTCAGGCCCAGCTCGGTGACCGTGGCGGAGACGTCGACCTGGCCGGGGGCGATCCACAGGCCGCTGTACAGGGCGCCGAATCCGGACCAGGTGAGGCGGGAGCGCAGGTCGTGGCGCTGGCGTTTCCAGGAGTCGGGCAGGGAGAAGCCGAGGAGGGTCCAGGAGCCGTCCCAGTCGTCGTTGACCGCGCCCTGTGTCCAGATGCGGGTGCGGCCGTCGATCAGGACCCGGGTGGCCTGCGGGGTCAGGGCGAAGAACATCTTGCGGCCCTCGCGCTGGCGGCGCAGCAGACCGCGGTTGACCATGCGGGTGAGGGTGGAGCGCACGGCCTGTTCGCCCACGCCGACCCGGCCCAGCACGTCGATGATGCTGCCCGAGTAGACGCCCAGCTCCCCCTGTTCCAGGACGTGGTTGCCGAAGAAGGTGAGCATGAGCGACTGGGGGCGCGGCTGCGGCCCGTCCGCGGTGTCCAGGATGTCGTCGTCCTCCACGGGGGCAAGGGTACGACCGCCCACTGACAGCTCGGCAGGCGGTCGTACGAGGTCATCGGCGGTGAGGTGGTCGGTGCGGGGCGCCGGTGCTCATGCGGTGACGCCCTCCGTGCGGGGTGCGGTGGGCTGTCCGGCGGGGCCGTCGCCCAGTGACGTACGGCTGGTCTCGCGGACGAACCACACCGTCAGCGCGGTGATCAGGGAGCCGCCGCAGATGAGGAGGGCGACGGGGGTGCCGCCGCCGCTGCTCGCGACCAGGCTTCCGGCGATCATCGGGGAGAAGCCGGCGCCGACCAGGGTGGCGCCCTGGTAGCCGAGGGACGCGCCGGTGTAGCGGACCTTCGTGCCGAACATCTCGCTGAACAGGGCGCCGAGCGGGCCGTACATCAGGGACTGGGAGATGCCGTGGCCTATGACGACGGCCAGGATCAGGGCGCCCGGGGACTTGGAGTCGACCAGGGCGAGGACGGGGAACGCGGTCGCGGCGGACAGGATCGCGCCGGTGAGGACGACCGGGCGGCGGCCGATCCGGTCGGAGAGCGCGGAGGCGCAGGGCAGTACGACCAGGGCGGTCGCGGCGGAGACGGTGAGTGCGGTGAGCACCTGCGGGCGGGGATAGCCGATGCCGGTGGCGTACGCGATCAGGTAACTGGTCAGCAGGGACTGGGCGGTGAAGGCGCCGATGCCGACACCGCAGGCCAGCAGCACGGGCTTCGGGCGGCGCAGGACGTCGAGGAGGGGGAGCCTCGACTCGGCGCGGTCCTTCTTCACCTCGGCGAACAGCGGGCTCTCGACCACCTTGAGGCGGACGAACAGGCCGACGCCGAGCAGCAGCACGCTCAGCAGGAAGGGCACCCGCCAGCCCCAGGCCGCGAACTGGTCCTTGGGGAGGGTGACGACCAGGGCGACGACGCCGGCGGAGATCAGGGAGCCGAGCGGGGCTCCCATCTGCGTGAAGCTGGACCAGAGTCCGCGGCGCTTCTCGCCCGCGTGCTCGACGACCATGAGCGTGGCGCCGCCCCACTCGCCGCCGATGGCGATGCCCTGGAGCACGCGCAGGGTGATCAGCAGGACGGGCGCCCACACGCCGATGGTGTCGTACGTGGGCAGCAGGCCGATGAGGAAGCTCGCGCCGCCCATCAGGCCCATGGTGAGCAGCAGCATGTTCTTGCGGCCGAGCCGGTCGCCGAAGTGCCCGAAGACGATGCCGCCGATCGGGCGGGCCACGTATCCGGCGGCGAAGGTGCCGAACGCGGCGATCGTCCCTACGGCGGGGTCGGCGCCGGGGAAGAACAGTTCGCCGAAGACGAGTGCGGCGACGGTGCCGTAGACGAGGAAGTCGTAGAACTCGACGGCGGTGCCGAGCAGGCCGGAGAGGGCGACCCGGCGGAGTTGGCGGGTGCGGTCGGACGCGGTGGGGGACGGGGGCATCGCGGTCTCCCTTGAGCGGGGGAAGGACATCGCGAAATTAGGCGCTCTGGTAATCGCAGTCAATAAAGTGCACAACATTGACAGTGATGTGACAGGGGTCACTGGAACCCGGTGATCCCCCCGGGCAGCTGAGAACGTGACCACAGATATGCGAACCCGGATACGGGCCGGGGATCCGGACGCCTTCGCGGAGCTCTACGACGAGTGCGCCCGCTCGGTGTACAACCACGCCTTCCGGCTGACCGCCGACTGGTCCGTGGCCGAGGACGTCATGTCGGCGACCTTCATGGAGGCCTGGCGGCGGCGCACGTCGGTCGAGGCCGAGGGGGGATCGCTGCGGCCGTGGCTGCTCGGCATCGCCACCAACGTGGCCCGCTCCCACCATCGCGGCAACCGGCGTTACCGGGCGGCGGCGAACGCGGCGGCCGGGGCGGGGCTCGTGACGGTCGCCGACCACGCGGAGGAGATCGCCGGGCGGGTCGACGACCGGCGCCGGATCGCCGCCACGCTGACCGCGCTCGCCTCGCTCCGGCGGCCCGAGCGCGAGGTCCTGGTGCTGTGTCTGTGGGAGGGCTTGGAGTACGCCGAGGCCGCCCACGCGCTCGGGGTCCCCGTCGGGACCGTCCGCTCCCGGCTGTCCCGGGCCCGCGGGCGGCTGCGGAAGCTGGCCGAGGCCGAACTCAAGCGGGCTTCGCGAGAAAAAAGGGAACTCACCCCGCCGAACCGGCAGACAAAGGGTGATCGCGACTACGCGATCCGGTCCGCACAGGAAGGAAACCGATGAACGCCAGCCCCTCCCAGCCGCACCCGGCCGAGTGGACGGAGACCCAGGGTCTGCTGCCCTCAGTGGAGCGGGATCTGCCGGCGGGCCGCCACCAGTTCCACAAGGAGCAGATGATGGCCCAGATCCGCGAAGACCTCCGTACGACCCCTGCCGTCGCCCCGGTCAGGCGCAACCCGTTCCTGCGGCGGGCGGTCCTGCTGCCCGCGCTCGCCTGCGCTCTCGCCGGCGCGGTGGTCGGCGGGCTCGCCCTGGCCGGTGGCGGCGGGGACGGGAAGACGTCCCTCGCCACCGGACCCGCGCTGACGACCCGGATCGGTACCGCCGACGCCCAGGGGGCCGGGCAGTTGCTCGACCACATCTCCCTGGCCGCCGCGGACGTCTCCGGACCGGGCGTGCGCGAGGACCAGTTCCTCTACATCGCGTCCAAGGTCGCCAGCACGTATCCGAAGACCGTCGACGACAAGACCACGATCGTGAGCGAGCAGCTGCACTCCCGCCAGGTCTGGGAGTCCCCCGACGGTCGGAACGGCTGGCTGATCGAGCCGGGCAACACGGGCGAGGACGGCATCACG
Source organism: Streptomyces sp. SID13726 (assembly GCF_010548375.1). Taxonomy (GTDB): domain Bacteria; phylum Actinomycetota; class Actinomycetes; order Streptomycetales; family Streptomycetaceae; genus Streptomyces. The sequence goes on along the minus strand of NZ_JAAGLY010000004.1, from coordinate 598,416 downwards.
CTGGCCGGGCCGAACCCGGTCAGCTCGGCGTACGACCGGCTGGCCAAGCTGCCCACCGACCCCGACGCCCTGCTCCGGAAGATCTACCAGGAGTCGGACGCCGTCCGGGACCCCGAAGTCCCGCGCGACCAGGCCGCGTTCGTCGCCATCGGGGACATGCTGACCGAGAGCTACCCGCCCGCGAAGCTGACCTCCGCCCTCTACCGGGCCGCCGCCGCGATCCCGGGGGTCGTCGCGGTGGACGACGCCGTGGACGCGGTGGGGCGCCACGGCGTCGCCGTCGCGCGGCTCGACGAACAGAGCGGACAGCGCACGGAGTGGATCTTCGACAAGAAGACCTACGCCTTCCTCGGTGAACGCAGCGTCCAGGTCGGGCCGAGCGAGACCTTCGAGAAGGGGACCGTCACCTTCACCGTCGCGATCACCCAGCGGGCGGTCGTGAACGAGATGAAGGAGGTGCCGGGCCGGGCCGGTTGACGGCGGCGGCCGGGGCGCCGGGTGGGCCGACGCCTCTGGCGCCCGGGCGGGCGGTCGGGCTAACGCTTCCGGCGCCCTGGGTGGGCGGTCGGGCTAACGCTTCCGGCGCCGGGGAGCGGTCAGCAGGACCAGGCCCGCCCCGAGGACGGCCAGGCCGCACCAGGAGGCGACGGGGAGGCGTTCACCGAGGACGGTGACCCCGAGCACCGCCGCCACGGCCGGTTCGGCGAGCGTCAGGGACGTGGCCAGCGAGGCCGGGGTGCGGCGCAGGCCGTAGCCGAAGAGGCGGTACGCCAGGCAGACGGTGAACAGGGCGAGGTAGCCGGCCACCGTCGCGCCCCGGGCGGTGGCGAGCCACTGCGTGCCGGTCAGGAGGACGAGTGGCAGAACCAGTAGACCGGCCGCGCCGAACAGCACGCCCATCACGGCGTCCGAGGAGTGCCCCCGCGTGATCAGCCTGCCGCCGATCAACGAGTAGGCGGCGTACGACAGTCCGGCGCCCCCGGCGAGCAGTACACCCGTCGGGTCCATCGGGGTGGCACGGCCGGCGAGTTCGGGGCCCAGCACCAGCAGGGTGCAGCCGAGGACGGCCGCCGCGGTGGCCGCGGTCCAGCGGCCGGTGGGCCTGGCCCCGCCGGTGACCCAGGCCAGCAGGCCGGTCAGGACGGGCGCGCTGCCCAGCGCGATCACCGTGGCCACGGCCACGCCGGTGCGGGCGACCGCGGGGTAGAACGTCACCGGGTATCCGGCCACCGCGAGCGCGCCGAGCACCAGCAGCCCCCGCTCACGGCGCGTGCAGGCGGCGGGCAGGGCGCGGGCGCCGCGTGAGGTGAGGAACAGCAGCAGGCCGCCGAGGGCGAGCCCGGCACAGCCGATGCCCGCCGCCGGTGCGCCGGCCGGGGCCAGGGCGGCGGCGGTCCCGGTGGTGCCCCACAGGACGGCCGAGGCGAGGATCGGTGCGGGGCCGTCGAGGAGGCCACCGGTACGGGTCGGGCGCGGGCCGGTGGTGTCCGGGCGCGCGGAGGCAAGGGGAGTGGTGCGGTTCGGCACGGTGTGTGAACTTCCGTCGTCGTAGGCGTCTGGGACCTGGTCCGGGACGGGCGCGTACGACATGGGCCCCGCATCGCCGCTGTGGGCGGGTGGGGGCCGGTGAGGGCTGGGATCGACCTCGGTGTGCGCGCCCGGTCAGGCGCGGAGGGGCGGGAGGACGGCGTGCCAGTAGGTGTTCACGGGGGGATGGTAATCGGTGGGGAAGGGGGGCGTCTTGGAGCGGGGGCAGGTTGCGGGTTGCGGGTTCGGTAGGGCTTTCGGTACGGCGTCGCTGTTCGGCGTGGCTCGTTCAGGTGGCCGGGAGGCTGTTGAGGAGGGTGTTCACGCGGGCCCGGGCGCGTTCGGTGACACCTGTCCCGGGGGCCGCGTGGAGGTGGCCGGACTCGATGGCGGTGAGCGCGGCCTCGGCGGTCTCGCGCGGGGTGAGGATGCCGCCGTTCCGTGCGGCGAGGTCGCGCATCGAGGCGGGGGTGCCGGGCGGCAGCTCGATGGCGCCCAGGGCCGCGGAGTTCCGGCCGAGGGGGGTGTCGACCAGGCCGGGGCAGAGGACCGTCGCCCCCAGGGTCGGCGCGACGCGCTTCAGCTCGACGTCGAGGGTCTCGGTCAGGCCGATCACCGCGTGCATGGTGGTGGTGTAGGGCGTGCGGTCGGGCAGGGGAGCGAGGCCGCCCGAGGAGGCGGTGTTGAGGAAGTGCCCGGTGCCCCGCTCGATGAGCAGCGGGGCGAAGGCCGTCACGCCGTGCACGACACCGAGCAGCTTGACGCCGATCATCAACTCCCAGGTGTCCGCCCGCTGTTCCCACAGGGGAGCGGCGGGCGAGACGACCCCGGCGTTGTTGCACACCAGGTCGACGCGGCCGTACGCCGTCATCGTGCGGTCCGCCAGCGCGGTCACCGAGGACTGGTCCCGGACGTCCGCCGGTACGGTCACCACCTCGGCGCCGGCGGCCTTCAGGGACGCGGCGGCCTCGGCCAGGCCGTCCTCGCGGATGTCGGAGAGCACCAGGCGCACACCGCGGGCGGCGAGCGCCTCGGCGAGGCCGTAGCCGATCCCACTGGCCGCGCCGGTCACGACGGCGACCTGCTCCTTCTCCACACGCATCGGCTGCTCCCTGTCCCGATTCCTCGCGAGTCGTCCCGGGCTGTCGGAAACGTAATTCTCGCTTCAGGTTAGCGGCCCTCTCGGCTGACGCACAGACATGGACGTGACCATGGTGTCGGCCGTGCCCGAAGTGCCGCCGATGGCATGGGAGTCGGCCGCCCCGGTGATGTCATACGGCGGCCGGCCTGGGTCGCCGGTCGCCGCGAAGGTGGAACAGGCCGGTCGCCGAGGGCACGGCCAGCAGCGCGCCGACGGAGAAGGCACCCGCGGACTGTCCCGCCACGGTGATGCTGCCCGGCCCTCCCCGGATCCGTTCCGTTCGGCAGGCGGTGCGTACGTGTGCCACGGGTGGATGAACCGGGCTGCTCCATAAGAGGGGCCGTGGGCGGAGGCGCCGCTGCGGGGGTTCTCCGTGCCTCGATCATCTGCGGGTCGGCGCTGGGCCGGCCAGCGGACGACCGAGGAGTGGCCAGATGTCGCACCGGCAGCGCGCACGGGCACGGGCACGGGCACGGTGGTGGGCAGCGATCTGCGCAGGGCTGACGTTGAGCCTGGTGGCCGGTCCGCAGGCTGCGGCGGCGGTCGCGTCCGACGGGCGCCCCGGTCCAGCCGCTTCCTCGGCGGAGATCGACTCCTTCCCGGTGGCGCTGGCCGCCTCGCTCGTCCACCCGGAGGCGCCGCCGGCCGGAGCCGACGACTGGCAGTGCAGGCCCACGAGTGAACACCCGCGCCCCGTCGTCCTGTTGCACGGCACGTGGGAGAACGCGTTCGCCAACTGGAGCATGCTGTCCCCCCGGCTGAAGCGGGCCGGATACTGCGTCTTCGCCCCCAACTTCGGTGGGCCGCCCGGCGTTCCGTTCAAGGCCACCGCGCACATCCCGGTGTCCGCACGGCAGATCGCCGCCTACGTCGACCGCGTGCTGGAGGCCACGGGTGCCCGCCAGGTCGACCTCGTCGGCCACTCCCAGGGCGGCGGACTGCTGCCCCGCTGGTATCTCCGGTTCGAGGGCGGCACGGACCCGGCGGACCCCGGGCGGAACAAGGTGCGCCGGCTCATCGGCCTGGCACCGTCCAACCACGGCACGACCGGCTCCGGCCTCGGGACCCTGACCAACCTGCTGGGCCTCACCGGCCCGCTGTCCCTCGTCGTCGGCCAGGCGTACGCGGACCAGATGATCGGCTCACGGGTGAACACCACGCTGGACCGGGACGGCGACACCCAGCCGGGCGTCGACTACACGGCCATCGCCTCCCGCTACGACGAGGTCGTCACCCCCTACCACCACTCCTTCCTGACCGCGGGCCCCGGCGCGACCGTCCACAACATCACACTCCAGGACGTGTGCCCCCAGGACGCCTCCGAGCACCTGTCCATCTCGTACGACACCAACGCCCTCCAACTCGTCGAGAACGCCCTCGATCCAGCCCATGCGCGGCCGGTGCGGTGCGGGGTCTCCGTACCCGTGCTCGGCGGCTGAGCCGGCCCCGGCGAAGAGAAGGCGAAGAAAGAGAAAGGGCGGGGTTCGAGAACCCCGCCCGCACACGATGAAACCTCGGCTCAGGGCCACACCAAGCAGTACGGCTGGTGTCCGGCCTCGTGGAGGCGGTGGCTGAAGTCCTGCCACTCATGCAGCAGTTGATACACGTTGAACGCGTCCCGCGGGCCGCCCCGGTCCGGGACCGTCGACCAGATGAAGGCTGCCGCGCCGACCGCTTCCTCGCCGATGCCGCGGAGGGGGTCCACGACGGTCATGGGGAGTTTGACTACCGCGTAGTCGGGGTGGAGGACGACCAGTTCGAGCGGGGGGACCTTGTGGAGGGGGACGCCTTCTATGCCGGTGAGGACCATCGCCGCCATGGTCTCCGGCTTGATCTTGGTGAACATGCCGTTCATGCCGAGCTCGTCGCCGCCGAGTTCCTCGGGGCGCATCGAGATCGGGACGCGGGCCGCGGTCGCGCCGTCGGGCGCGCCGAAGTACTTGTACGTCACCCCCACCCGACCACCATTCCTGCTTTCCGCCCTCAACCGATCGATCCGACGTTCGATACGTCGCTCGTCGCGTTCCGACTCACCCGGGGTGCCGGAGACACCGTGTCCCTGACGTGTCTCGGCCGCTTCCTCCGCCTCGCGTCGGTGCTTCCCCCGCCGGGCACGTCGAGGACCCAGGTCATCAGTCCCCTCGCCCAGTCCGCCACCGCGATGCATATCTCCACCCGACTGCTTTTCTAGGACGCGTGGCCCCCGCCGCGCAACCCGATCATCGTGTCAGTGACCTCCCCCACGGCCGCTCGCCGAAACGTGCGTTGAAACACCTGTCCGCAGGATCTTCGCAGCCCCTGAACAAACGGCTCGGTGCCATCGTCTCTGTGAGCTGTGTGTATCTGCATCCAGTTTCGCAGATCGTCGGGCGCCGGGGGGTTTCGAGCCCTGGCCTACCCTGAGGTAGTCACAGGCAACGAAGTCCGAGAACGTCGCAGAAGGTCGGAGTAGTCGCGGGATATGAGTGAATTGCCCTATTCGTATGATGCGCCTGTCTCGCAGGCCCTGTTCGACCGCGCGTCGGCCGTCACGCCCGGCGGTGTGAACTCCCCGGTCCGCGCCTTCCGCGCGGTGGGTGGCACCCCCCGCTTCATGGTGTCCGGCACCGGCCCGTATCTGACGGACGCCGACGGGCGCGAGTACGTCGACCTCGTCTGCTCCTGGGGCCCCATGATCCTCGGGCACTCGCATCCCGAGGTCATCGCCGCCGTCCAGGAGGCCGTGTCGAAGGGCACCTCCTTCGGCACCCCCGGTGAGGGCGAGGTCGCGCTCGCCGAGGAGATGGTCGCCCGCATCGAGCCCCTGGAGCAGGTGCGGCTCGTCTCCAGCGGGACCGAGGCCACCATGTCCGCCATCCGGCTCGCCCGCGGCTTCACCCGGCGCACCAAGGTCATCAAGTTCGCCGGGTGCTACCACGGCCACGTCGACTCGCTGCTCGCCGCCGCCGGCAGCGGTGTCGCCACCTTCGCGCTGCCCGACACCCCCGGCGTCACCGGTGCGCAGGCCGGGGACACGATCGTGCTGCCGTACAACGATCTCGAAGCTGTCCACGAGGCCTTCCACCGGCACCCCGGCGAGATCGCCTGTGTGATCACCGAGGCCTCGCCCGGCAACATGGGCGTGGTGCCTCCGCTGCCCGGCTTCAACCAGGGGCTCAAGGACGCCTGCGCGCAGAACGGCGCCCTCTACATCTCCGACGAGGTCATGACCGGGTTCCGGACCAGCAGGAGTGGCTGGTACGGGATCGACGGGGTCAAGCCCGATCTCATGACCTTCGGCAAGGTCATGGGCGGTGGGTTCCCCGCCGCCGCGTTCGGGGGGCGTGCCGACGTGATGGCGTACCTCGCTCCCGCCGGGCCCGTCTACCAGGCCGGCACCCTCTCCGGGAACCCGATCGCCACCGCCGCCGGGCTCGCCCAGCTGCGCCTGCTCGACGACGCGGCCTACGACGCGATCGACGCCGTGTCGCGGCAGATCCAGTCCCTGGTCTCCGGGGCGCTCTCCAAGGAAGGCGTCGCGCACACCGTGCAGAACGCCTCCAGCATGTTCTCCGTGTTCTTCACGGACCGCGCGGTGCGCGACTACGAGGACGCCAAGGCGCAGGAGTCCTTCCGGTTCACCGCCTTCTTCCACTCCCTCCTGGAGAACGGCGTCTATCTGCCGCCGTCCTCCTTCGAGTCGTGGTTCGTCTCCACGGCCCACGACGACCAGGCGGTTCAGCGGATCGCCGACGCCCTCCCGGCGGCGGCCCGAGCGGCGGCGGAGGCCACGGCAGCATGAGCGGCACGTTCGAGAACGACAGCGACATCACCGTCGTACACCTCATGCGGCACGGCGAGGTCGCCAACCCGGACGGCGTCCTCTACGGCCGTCTCGCGGGCTATCACCTCTCCGAGCTGGGGCGGCAGATGGCCGACCGGGTCGCCGAGCACCTTTCCTCGCGTGACGTGACCCACGTGGTCGCCTCGCCGCTGGAGCGGGCGCAGGAGACCGCCACGCCGATCGCCAAGGCGCACGGGCTCGACATCGCGACCGACGGGCGGCTCATCGAGGCGGACAACGTCTTCCAGGGCAAGACCTTCGGGGTGGGCGACGGGGCGCTGAAGAACCCGGAGAACTGGAAGCACCTCGTCAACCCGTTCAAGCCGTCGTGGGGCGAGCCGTACGTCGACCAGGTCGTGCGGATGAAGGGCGCGCTGGACGCGGCCAGGGACCGGGCTCGGGGGCACGAGGCCGTGCTCGTCAGCCATCAGCTGCCGATCTGGATCGTGCGGTCCTGGGTCGAGAAGCGGCGGCTGTGGCACGACCCGCGCAGGCGGCAGTGCACGCTCGCGTCCCTGACGTCCTTCACGTACCGGGGGGACCGGATCGTGTCCGTGGGGTACAGCGAGCCCGCGATCGACCTGGTGCCGGTCCATCTGCGGGCCGGGGCCAAGCCGGTGAAGGGCAAGAGCAAGGCGTTCGGGGCGTAGGCGGTCCGTGGGGAGCTGCGCCGCCGTCGTGGTGGGTCGCGCAGTTCCCCACGCCTGTTCGGGGCGCGCTCCTGTTACCGAATCCGGAAGTAGTGCCGGAACCTTCCTTCCCTTTGTCTCCTCTGACTGGGTGACCACCAGAGAACGTGACGAATCGGGGAAGCATGCACTCTCTCACCCGAAGGGGAGCACTGGGACTCGGCGCGGGAGCCGCGGCGGCTGTGGGGCTCTCGGGGTGCGGGACCCTCAGCGGGTCGGACGGGGTGTCCCACACCCCGAGTTCCGCACCGAGCAAGAAGCCGGCGCCCACCGCCCGCCCCATCGGGGACGGCTCCACCTCCTACACCGGCAAGCAGCCGCACCAGCCCGCCAAGCCGGTACCGCTGGAGCCGGGCCAGACCCCGCCGCAGTTCGTCGTCTTCTCCTGGGACGGCGCCGGTGAGGTCGGCAACGGGCTCTTCCCGCGCTTCCTCGACCTCGCCAAGCAGCACGGCGTGCACATGACCTTCTTCCTCTCCGGGCTCTACCTGCTGCCCGAGTCGAAGAAGCGGCTCTACAACCCCCCGAACAACCCCCGCGGCGCCTCCGACATCGGCTACCTCACCGACGAGCACGTCAAGGCGACCCTGAGCAACGTCCGGCGGGCCTGGCTCGAAGGGCACGAGATAGGCACCCACTTCAACGGCCACTTCTGCTCCGGCTACGGCACGGTCGGCAACTGGACGCCCGCGCAGTGGCGTTCGGAGATCGAGCAGGCCAAGGGCTTCGTCAAGGAGTGGCGCACCAACACCGGCTGGACCGACCTGCCCGCGCTGCCCTTCGACTACGAGAAGGAGCTCGTCGGCGGCCGCACCCCCTGTCTGCTCGGCCAGAACAACCTGCTGCCCACCGCCCGCCAGCTCGGCTGGCGCTACGACGCCTCCTCGCCCGGCGGCCGCCAGGTCTGGCCCGACAAGAAGAACGGCGTCTGGGACCTGCCCCTCCAGGCCGTCCCCTTCCCGGGCCGCAGCTTCGAGGTCCTGTCCATGGACTACAACATGCTGGCCAACCAGTCGATCAACTCGACCAACGCGCCCGCCTACAACTACCCGGCCTGGCGCAAGCAGTCCGCCGGCGCCTACATCGCCGGTTTCCAGCGGGCCTACGAGTCCAACCGCGCCCCCTTCTTCGTCGGCAACCACTTCGAGCACTGGAACGGCGGGATCTACATGGACTCCGTCGAGGAGGCCCTGAAGCACATCGCGCAGGAGAAGGAGAAGGGCGCCGACGTCCGCATGGTCTCCTTCCGGCAGTTCGTCGACTGGATGGACGTACAGAAGCCGGAGGTGCTCGCGCAGCTGCGGACGCTCGACGTCGGCCAGCAGCCCGCCGGTGGCTGGAACACGTTCCTCAAGGGCTCGTCCGCCGGGTCCTCGGTATCGTCCTCTTCGCCCTCCTCAAACGCTGCCTGAAATGCGGGTTTCCGCCCGCAAGGGGGGTGCGCAAGATCCCCAGAACGGGCATGCGAAACTTTTCACATGAGTGCCGCCAGCCGTAGCCGCTCCCGAGTCCGTGCCACCCTGCTCACCGCGGGTGCCGCAGCCGCCGCGCTGACCCTTTCCGCCTGTGGCTCGGGCGGCACCTCGGGCGGGGGCGGTGACACCAACTTCGTGATGGGCGCCGACGGCATCTCCACCGTCGCGCAGGGCAAGCGCACGGCGGTCCCCGACCTGTCCGGCGCGACCATCGACGGCAAGCAGCTCGACGTCGACTCCTACAAGGGCAAGGTCGTCGTCCTGAACGTCTGGGGCTCCTGGTGCGCGCCCTGCCGGGCCGAGGCGCCGGGCTTCGAGAAGGTCTACCAGGACGTCAAGGCCGACGGCGTGCAGTTCGTCGGCATCAACACCCGGGACACCAAGACCTCCAACGCCCTCGCCTTCGAGAAGGAGCAGGGCGTCACCTACCCGAGCCTGTACGACCCGACCGGCAAGCTGATGCTCCGGTTCAAGAAGGGCACGCTCAACCCGCAGGCCATCCCCTCCACGCTGGTCATAGACCGGGAGGGGAAGATCGCCGCCCGCTCGCTGGCCGCGCTCAGCGAGGACAAGCTGCGCAAGATGATCAACCCGGTCCTCGCGGAGAAGTGACGTGAGCGCGGTCACCTCCCTCGCGGCGGACGGCTACAACGGCACCGTGCTCAACGGTGCCCTGCTGCTCGCGCTGCCCATCGCGGTCCTCGGCGGTCTCGTCTCCTTCTTCTCTCCGTGCGTCCTGCCGCTGGTCCCCGGTTATCTGTCGTACGTCACCGGCGTCACCGGCACCGATCTGGCCGAGGCCCGGCGCGGCCGGATGGTCGCCGGGGCCTCGCTGTTCGTGCTCGGCTTCACCGCGGTGTTCGTCTCCAGCGGGGCGTTGTTCGGCTACTTCGGCCAGACGCTCCAGGAGAACCAGAGCGTGCTGTCCAAGGTGCTGGGTGTGCTCATGATCCTCATGGGCGTCTTCTTCATGGGCCTGATGCCCTGGATGACCCAGCGGGAGTTCCGCTTCCACAACAGGCCCGGCATGGGTCTGGCCGGCGCCCCGCTGCTCGGCGCGCTGTTCGGCATCGGCTGGACTCCTTGCATCGGCCCGACCCTTGCCTCGGTGATCGCCCTGTCCTCCCAGCAGGGCAGCGCGGGCCGCGGTGCCATACTGACCGTCGCCTACTGCCTCGGCCTCGGTGTGCCCTTCGTGCTCGCCGCGGTCGCCTTCCGCAAGGCGCTCGGTGCCTTCGGCTGGGTCAAGCGCCACTACGTCTGGGTCATGCGCATCGGCGGCACCATGATGATCGTGACCGGACTGCTGTTGCTGACCGGCGTGTGGGACAGCCTTGTGCAGGACATTCAGTCCTGGTCCGCCGGCTTCACTGTGGGGATCTGATCCATGAGCAAGACCACACCCGACGCTCCCGCCACGGACCAGGACCTCGGCGCCGCCGGCTCCCAGCTGTCCACCGCGCCCGCGGAGAGCCTGAGCATGCCCACCCTCGGCGTGATCGGCTGGGCCCGCTGGTTCTGGCGCCAGCTCACCTCCATGCGGGTCGCGCTGCTGCTGCTCCTGCTGGTGGCGCTCGGCGCGATCCCCGGCTCGCTGATCCCGCAGTCCGGGACCGACGCCACGAAGGTCGCCGACTTCGTCAAGAACAACCCCACCCTCGGGAACGTCTACGACAAGCTCGGCCTCTTCCACGTCTACAGCTCGGTGTGGTTCTCCGCGATCTACATCCTGCTGTTCGTCTCCCTCATCGGCTGCATCGTGCCCCGCACCTGGCAGTTCGTCGGCCAGCTGCGCAGCCGCCCGCCGGGCGCGCCCAAGCGGCTGACCCGGCTGCCCGCCCACACCACCTGGCGCACCGAGGCCGAGCCCGAGCAGGTCCGTGAGGCCGCGCTCGCCCTGCTGAAGAAGAAGCGCTTCCGCGCCCACCTCGCCGGGGACAACGTCGCGGGCGAGAAGGGCTACCTCCGCGAGGTCGGCAACCTCGCCTTCCACATCGCGCTCATCGTGATGCTGACCGCCTTCGCCTGGGGCCAGCTCTTCAAGTCCGAGGGCAACAAGCTGGTCGTCGAGGGCGACGGCTTCTCCAACACCCTCATCTCCTACGACGACTTCAAGTCCGGGAACCTCTTCAGCACCGACGACCTGGTGCCGTTCAGCTTCGTCCTGAACAAGTTCACCGGCACCTACGAGACCAGCGGCCCCAACAAGGGCACCCCGCGCACCTACCAGGCGGCCATCACCTACAGCGAGGGCGCCTATGGCAAGGACCGCAAGAGCCTCGTCAAGGTCAACGAGCCGCTGGAGATCGGCGACGCGAAGGTCTATCTCACCGCCCACGGCTACGCGCCGGTGATCACGGTGCGGGACGGCAAGGGCAAGGTCGTCTACAGCGACGCGGTGGCGATGCTTCCGCTCGACTCCAACGTCACCTCCACCGGTGTGGTCAAGGTCCTCGACGGCTACAAGAACGCCAAGGGCGTCAGCGAGCAGCTGGGCATCTCGGCGTTCTTCCTGCCGACGTACACCCAGGGCAGCGAGACCGCGTCCACCTTCCCCGCGCTGAACAACCCGGTGCTCAACCTCACGCCCTACCACGGCGATCTCGGGGTGGACTCCGGTATCCCGCAGAGCGTGTACCAGCTCGACAAGTCGCATGTGAAGGAGTTCAAGGACGCCAAGGGCGCGCAGCTCAGGTCCAACCTGAGGCCCGGGCAGACCATGAAGCTCCCGAACGGCGCCGGGTCGATCACCTACGCGGGCACCAAGGAGTGGGCGAACTTCCAGGTCGTCCAGCAGCCCGCCAGCGGCTGGGCGCTCGCCGGCGCCCTCACCGCGATCTTCGGCCTCGCCGCCTCCCTGTTCATCCAGCGCCGCCGGGTGTGGGTCCGCGCGGTGCGCGGTGCCGACGGGGTGACGGTCGTCGAGATGGCCGGCCTCGGCCGCAGCGAGTCGGCGAAGGTGCCGGAGGAGCTGGGTGACCTGGCGGGCGTTCTCTACGAGCAGGCCCCGGGGGCACCTGACCCCGACGACGACTCCCCGCATGACGACAACACCCCCGATCCCCAAGTCGTACCTGCCGAAAGGCCTGAGAAGTGACTCTCGCCGCCGCAACCGAACTCGCCGGCGCGACGAATCTCGCCGCCGCCACCAACGAACACCTCGCGAACCTCAGCAACACGCTGATCTACTCCTCGATGGCCGTCTACACGCTGGCCTTCTTCGCGTACATCGCCGAGTGGCTGCTCGGCAGCCGCAGCAAGGTCGGCCGGACCGCCGCCGCGCTCACCACGGACGCCAAGAAGACGAAGACGGCACCGGCCGTGACCGTGAACAAGGGCGGCTCCACCGCCGTACTGGAGCGGCCGCAGGTCGTGGTGCGGTCGGCGGCCGGGGCGCGGGACGTGCCCGACGGGCCCGGGGCGCACGGCGGTGACGAGCAGGGCGACCTCTACGGGCGTATCGCCATCTCGCTCACGGTGCTCGCCTTTCTCGTCGAGCTCGCCGGGGTGATCGCCCGCGCGGCCTCGGTGGAGCGGGCGCCGTGGGGCAACATGTACGAGTTCAACATCACCTTCTCCACGGTGGCCGTAGCCGTGTACCTCTCGCTGCTGGCGCTGAAGAAGAACGTGCGCTGGATGGGCCTGTTCCTGATCACCACGGTCCTCCTCGATCTCGGCCTCGCCGTCACTGTCTTGTACACCGCCAGCGACCAGTTGGTTCCCGCCCTTCACTCGTACTGGCTGTACATCCACGTCTCCACGGCGATCTTCTGCGGCGCGGTGTTCTACGTCGGCGCGGTCGCCACGATCCTGTACCTCTTCAAGGACAGCTACGAGAACAAGCTCGCGAACGGCGGTACGCCCGGCAGGTTCGCGAACTCCGTGCTCGACCGGCTGCCCGCGTCGGCGTCCCTCGACAAGTTCGCCTACCGCGTCAACGCGGCGGTGTTCCCGCTCTGGACCTTCACGATCATCGCGGGCGCGATCTGGGCGGGCGACGCGTGGGGCCGCTACTGGGGCTGGGACCCCAAGGAGACCTGGTCCTTCATCACCTGGGTCGCCTACGCCTGCTACCTGCACGCCCGCGCCACGGCCGGCTGGAAGGGCCGCAAGGCCGCCTACCTGGCGATGATCGCCTTCGGCTGCTGGCTGTTCAACTACTACGGCGTCAACATCTTCGTCTCCGGCAAGCACTCCTACGCGGGCGTGTAGCACGGCGACAGGGAAGGGCCCCCGTTCCGATCGGAACGGGGGCCCTTCGCCTTGGTCTCAGCGAGGTACGGCTGTCTCGGCGACGTACGGCTGTCTAGAAGTGCACCTCCGCGCAGGCCCGCCCCCGCGCCTGGAGTCCGCTGCTCGTGTGCTCCCAGCCCTCCGCGCACAGCACCGCGCCGTTGGGCAGGTCGCGGTGGACCGGCACGGTGAACTTCTGGTGGTAGCCCCAGAACTGGGTCGGGCTGTTGGTGTCGATGCCGCCGCCCCAGATGTGGAAGTGGCCGGTGAAGTCGCCGTTCCAGGTGGTCGCCGCGCCGATGGTCTCGACGCGCAGCCCGACGCCGTCGACCATGATGCAGGTGCGCTGGTTGCAGCCGTTCGCTCCGGCGGAGGCGGCCGTCGCTCCCGAGATCGTCATCGCCAGGGCGCTCACCGCGCCGAGCGCCAGCCTCGTCAAAGTCTTGCTGTTCATGGGCACGATCCTGGCAGTCACGGTGGGTGACCGGCCGGCACGGCGCGCTACGGCGGGGCAGGCGCCACAAGGTCATCAGCTTCTGGATATACGGCCTCCCGGACACACGGCCTCCTGGACATTTGGCGGCGGATTTTGACACGGTGGAGTGCACCGGCCCGTAATCGAACACGTGGTCGATGATGCCCTTCGGGAGGCCTGTCGTGTCCCTCGACTTCTATGCCGCGCAGAGCGCGTTCTCCGATCCCGGCGACCTCGTGTCCGCCTACGACGGTCTGCCGCGCGACCTTCGTCAACTGGCCCGGATCGTACGGGACCTGATGATCCATCGCCTTGAGGGCGAACTCTTCGGCCACGCCCACCCGGCCGACCGCCTCCACGACGACGCCGAGACCCGGTACATCGACGACGTCCTGCGGATCGTCCTGGCCCGCGACCCCGCCCCGCTCACCGCGCGGCGCGTGCCCGGCGACCGGTTCGTGGGGATCTGCCGCGACTTCACGCTGCTGCACGTCTCCCTCCTGCGCCACGCGGGCATTCCGGCCCGGCTGCGGTCCGGCTTCGCCGACTACTTCGGCACCACCGGCTTCCACAGCGATCACGTGGTCACCGAGTACTGGGACGAGGAACGCGGCTGGCTGCTGGCGGACGCGCAGCTGGCCGACCCGGAGATCACGGCCCACTGGCCGGCGGACTTCGACCCGATGGACGTCCCGCGCACCCGCTTCCTGGTCGCGGGCGAGGCCTGGCGCGCGATCCGGGAGGACGGCCTCGACGAGAGGACGTTCGGCCTGCACCCGCCGCAGGACGGCCCGTTCTTCGGGGAGCGCTTCGTCGCCGGCAACATCCGGCTCGACCTCGCCGCGCTCAACAAGGTGGAGACCCTGCTCTGGGACGTCTGGGGTGAGGACGAGGGCGAGCCGGGGACACCGCTGCCGCAGGGCTCACGTGCGTTCTACGACCGGGTCGCGCCCGTGGTGAGCGGCGACGTGTCCTTCGAGGCCGTACGGACGCTGTTCGCCGAGGACGACGTACTGCGCACACCCCCGACCGTCACGTGCTACGCGCCCTACAACGGGACGCACCTCGTCACCCTGCGACCGGCCGGTGCGCGCACGTCGCCGTGAGCGACCGCGGGTAGGTGATCTCCGGGACGGTGTCGTGCGTTGCCCTCGTGTTTCGGTCACTGGAGAGTGAGGACATGAACCCTCTGGACCCGTTGGACGCCCTGGCCCCCTTGGGCGAGGCCACCGCACGCGCCTGGCTCGCCACCGCCGTCGAGGAGGCCCGCACCGGGCTTGCCGGCGGCGGCATCCCGATCGGGGCCGCGCTCTACGGCGCCGACGGCACCCTCCTCGGGCGCGGCCACAACCGGCGCGTCCAGGACGACGACCCCTCGGTGCACGGCGAGACGGCGGCCTTCCGGGCGGCGGGCCGGCAGCGGTCGTACCGTGGCACGACCATGGTCACCACCCTCTCCCCGTGCTGGTACTGCTCAGGCCTGGTCCGGCAGTTCGGCATCTCGCGCGTGGTGATCGGGGAGGCCGCCACCTTCCACGGCGGCCACGACTGGCTGGCCGCGCACGGAGTGGAGATCGTGCTGCTCGACGATCCCGAGTGCGTGCGGATGATGACCGACTTCATCGAGAAGAACCCGGCACTGTGGAACGAGGACATCGGTGAGTGACCCCCGCATCCCGACCATCGACCTGCGCCCCTGGCTCGCCGGGGACCCCGAGGCCCGCGCCGCCATCGCCCGCACCCTCGACGACGCCCTCCAGACCGCCGGGTTCTTCCTGGTCACCGGGCACGGGGTCGACCCCGGCCTGCGCTCCCGCATCCGGGAGGCCGCCCGGGGCTTCTTCCGGATGCCCGTGGGGACGAAGAAGGCGTACGAGGCGAAGGTGGGCGGCCGCGGCTGGCTCGGGCCCGGCGCCGAGGCGAACGGCTACTCGGAGGGCACCGAGACCCCGCCCGACCTGAAGGAGTCGCTGACCTTCGCCACCCACGAGCCCTTCGAGGACCCGGTCGTCAACGCGGAGTGGTACGCGCCGAACGTCTGGCCGGCCGAGGCGCCCGAACTGCGGGAGCTGTGCGAGGAGTACCTGGAGCGGATGGGCGAGCTGGAGAAGCTGCTGCTGTCGCTGCTCGGGGAGGCGCTCGGCGTCCAACCCGACTTCTTCTCCCGGCACATGGACCATCCGACGTACGGCTTCAACATCAACTGGTACCCGGGCACGGAGGTGTTGGGGGAACCGCAGCCCGGGCAGTTCCGGATCGGCCCGCACACCGACTTCGGCACGGTGACCATCCTCGACCGGCAGGCCGGCAAGGGCGGACTCCAGGTCTTCACCGACGAGGGCGGCTGGGAGGACGCGCCCTTCGACCCGGCCGCCTTCACCATCAACATCGGTGACCTGATGGCCCGTTGGACCGGTGACCGGTGGCGGTCCGGACGGCACCGGGTGCTGCCGCCGCCGGCCGACGTGCCCGCCGAGGAGCTGATGTCCCTCGTCTACTTCGGCGAGTGCACCCCCGGCACCCGCGTCGAGTCCGTCCCGGCGCCGGTCGGGCGGGTGGCGTACGAACCCGTCGACTCCCACGTGTACTTGAGGGCCAAGCTGGACTCGATCACGGTCGGCTGAGAGGGGCGCGCGCACGGGGGATACAGTTCGACGGCCCCCGTCCCGGGGGCGGTCGAACTGGGGGAGACATGAGGAAGCGCACCGTCCCGAGAGGGCTACCGGTGGCGGCCACCGCCCTGGTCGCCGGGGCCGCGGGGGTGGGCGGGACGCTCGGGTACCAGGGGCTCACCGCCCCGGACACCTCGGCCGTCGACGCGCAGGCCGCCGCGATCGTCCAGGACCTGGGCAAGGATCTCGACGCGGGGTTCTACTCGGCGGGCGGCGGCACCTACGGCGGGCCGTTCACCGAGGGGACGCTCGTCGCCCGGGTCGAGGAGCACGGCGGGGCGCTGCTGAGCGTCCGGTCGGCCGGGCTGAACCACACGGCCGAGGTGATGCTCGGCCTCGAACCGCCCCGCGGGACCACCGTCGACCCCGACGCCTACCCCGTGCGCTGCTACCGCATCTCCTTCGCCCGCGGCACCCACAGCGTGCGGCGGGCCGACGTCGGCTGCCCGGCCACCCGGACCGACGGCCGACCCGGCAGCCTCGCCGCCCAGTTGGGGGCGCTGCTCGCCCGGCAGCCCGACACCGCGAGCGGCTACCGCGCGACGTCGTCCTCCGGCTACGACCACACCCCCGAGGGCGTCACACGGTTCCTGCACGACAAGCGCCTGGTCGCGGCCGGGGACACGGTGACCGGCGTCGCCGGCGAGGCCGCCGGCGCCGACGTGTACGCCGCCGCCCTGCGTATCAACGGCGTCTGTCACTACCTGCGGATGTCCACCGACGCCGACCTGATCCCCCTGTGGGCCGCCCCGGCCGACGAGCAGCAGGGCTGCGACGCCGGGCACGCGGTCACGGCCTCGGCGCTGTACGGCTCCGATCCGGCGAAGGAGGGCTGAGTACCGGCCGACCGCCACCGTGGTGCCGCGTACGGCCTCGCGTCAGTACGGCCTGAATCTCCACGGTCTCGCGTCAGCCGGTCTTGGGGTCCTCGCCCTGTTCCTTGCGGCGCAGTTCCTCCTCGCGGCGGCGCAGGTCGGCCTCCCAGTCCTTCAGGAGCGACTCGTCCTTCTTGTGGTCCGCCTTGAGGGAGTTCAGGAACTCGGGGTTGTCGTCGGGGGCGACGTACTCCATGCGGTGGTTGCGGTGCCACTCGGAGGGGGTGCGGCCGTTCGCCGGCGGGGTGCGCAGCTTGCCCGCGGCGAGCCAGGCGATCGGGCCGACGATCCAGAACAGCAGGATGATGAAGACCCAGGCGATCTTGGGAAGGTGCTTGGCCTCGTCCTCGGGAGTGTTGAGGCAGTCGATGAACGCGTAGATCGTCAGCGCCAGCGGGATCAGGTACATCAGCAGCCGGAACATGTGCTTTTGGCCCCCAGGGAACGTTGTGTGGAGCCTGTGACAGGCCCCTGACGGGGTCAGGGTAGCGGCTCGGGGATACTTGACCCCATGGCTTACGACGATCTTCGCTCCCTGCTCAGGGCACTGGAACGCGAGGGAGACCTCAAGCGGATCAAGGCCGAGGTCGACCCGTATCTGGAGGTCGGGGAGATCGTCGACCGCGTCCAGAAGGCGGGCGGCCCGGCGCTGCTCTTCGAGAACGTGAAGGGCTCCGACATGCCCCTCGCGATGAACGTCTTCGGGACCGACCGGCGGCTGCTGAAGTCGCTGGGGCTGAAGTCGTACGGCGAGATCTCCGAGAAGATCGGCGGGCTGCTGCGGCCCGAACTCCCGCAGGGCTTCGTGGGCGTGCGGGAGGCCTTCGGGAAGCTCGGCGCGATGACGCATGTGCCGCCGAAGAAGGTGAAGTCCGGGGACGCGCCGGTGCAGGAGACCGTCCTCACCGGGGACGACGTCGATCTGGACCGGCTCCCGGCCCTGTTCACCTGGCCGCAGGACGGCGGCTCCTTCTTCAACCTGGGGCTCACGCACACCAAGGACCCGGAGTCCGGGATCCGCAACCTCGGGCTGTACCGGCTCCAGCGCCACGACAAGCGCACCATCGGTATGCACTGGCAGATTCACAAGGACAGCCGCAACCACTACCAGGTCGCCGCCCGGCGCGGTGAGCGGCTGCCGGTCGCCATCGCCTTCGGGTGCCCGCCCGCGGTGACGTACGCCTCCACGGCCCCGCTCCCCGGGGACATCGACGAGTACCTGTTCGCGGGGTTCATCGCGGGCAAGCGGATCGAGATGGTGGACTGCAAGACGGTTCCGCTCCAGGTCCCCGCGCAGGCGGAGGTCGTGATCGAGGGCTGGCTGGAGCCGGGGGAAATGCTGCCGGAGGGGCCCTTCGGCGACCACACCGGGTTCTACACCCCGCAGGAGCCGTTCCCGGCGCTGAAGATCGACTGCGTGACGATGCGGAAGCGGCCGCTGCTCCAGTCGATCGTCGTGGGCCGCCCCCCGACGGAGGACGGGCCGCTGGGCCGCGCCACCGAGCGCTTCTTCCTGCCGCTGCTGAAGATCATCGTGCCGGACATCGTGGACTACCACCTGCCCGAGTCGGGCGGCTTCCACAACTGCGCGATCGTCTCGATCGACAAGAAGTACCCCAAGCACGCGCAGAAGGTGATGCACGCGGTCTGGGGGGCACACATGATGTCCCTGACCAAGCTGATCGTGGTCGTCGACGCGGACTGCGACGTCCACGATCTGCACGAGGTCGCCTGGCGGGCGCTGGGCAACACCGACTACGCCCGTGACCTCTCGGTCGTCGAAGGACCGGTCGACCATCTCGACCATGCCTCCTACCAGCAGTTCTGGGGCGGCAAGGCGGGGATCGACGCGACGAAGAAGTGGCCCGAGGAGGGCTACACGCGGGACGGCGGCTGGCCCGACATGGTGCTGTCCGACCCCGAGACGGCGGCGAAGGTCGACCGCCGGTGGAAGGAGTACGGCCTGTGAGCAGCGCCTCCGCGGCACTCCCGCAACCGGGACGCACGAAAGCCTTTCTCCGGCTCGTGATGATCGAGCACTCGGTCTTCGCGCTGCCCTTCGCCTACATCGCCGCGCTGACGGCGATGTACGAGTGGGACGCGAACATCCACTGGGGGCGGCTGCTCCTGGTGACGGTCTGCATGGTCGGTCTGCGGACCTTCGCGATGGCCGTGAACCGGATCATCGACCGGGAGATCGACGCGCGCAATCCCCGGACGGCGCACCGGGAGCTGGTCACCGGGGCGATGTCGGTGAAGCACGCGTGGACCGGGGCGCTGATCGCGGTCGTGGTCTTCCTGGGCTCGGCCGCGCTGCTGAACCCGCTGTGCCTCGCGCTCGCGCCCGTCGCGGTGATCCCGATGGTGGTCTATCCGTACGGCAAGCGGTTCACGAACTTCCCGCAGGCCATCCTCGGTCTCGCCCAGGCGATGGGCCCGGTGGGCGGCTGGCTCGCGATCACCGGGTCCTGGTCCTGGGACGCGGTGATCCTCGGTCTCGCCGTCGGCATCTGGATCGGCGGCTTCGACCTCATCTACGCCTGCCAGGACGTCGAGACGGACCGCGAGGTCGGCGTCATGTCGGTCCCGGCCCGCTTCGGCATCCCGGGCGCGATCTGGGGAGCCCGGGTCTGCCACTTCCTGACGATGTCCCTGCTCGTCTGGTACGCCGTCGCCACGGACGCGGGCGGGTTCTTCTGGGTGGGCCTGATGATCGTCGCGGGGGCGTTCGTGTACGAGCACTCGATCGTGCGACCGCATGACCTGTCCCGGCTGAACCGGGCGTTCTTCAGCGTCAACGGGTTCATCGGGATCGCCCTGTTCGTGTGTGCGCTGCTGGATCTTCTGGTGCGTGGTCTGACCGTGTGAGTAGCGTGCGGCCTACGACCGAGGGCGGGACCCCAGGGAGGCCGGCGTGAACGTCTCGGGCATCGACCGTGTGCACTCGCGGCTCAGCGAGCTGGAGGACATGTTCCCCGGCTGGCTGACGGAGATCGTCGAGGGCAGCATCATGCTGAGTCCGGTCCGGCCGGTGCACGGGACGACCATCCAGCGGTTGTGGACGATCCTCGACGAACAGCTGCCGCCGGAGTGGTCGCAGATGAGCGACGTCGCGTTCGTGTTCGACGACGCCAACGAGTTCTGCCCGGACCTCGCGGTCGTCCCGGCCGAGGCGGAGGACGAGAACCGCAGCGCGTACGCCGCCGGTCTGATCGAGTTCGTCGCCGAGGTGGTGTCACCGGAGAGCGTCCGCCGTGACTACGAGTTGAAGCCCCGCTGGTACGCGTCCCGGGGCATCGCCAACTACCTGCTGCTCGATCCCCTCAAGGGCCACGCGGTCACGATGTGGAACCCAGGTCCTGACGGTTATCTGGGCCACGACACGCTCCCCTACGGACGGGACGTGACCGTCAACTCGCCCCTCGGCAGGCTGCTGATTCCCACGGGGAGCCTGCCCGTCGACCCGAAGGCACGCCCTCAGACCTGAGCGACACCCCGCCCCGTCGCCCGGCGCCTGAACACGAACGCCGCAGCCACCCCCGCCACCAGGCCCAGCAGGTGCCCCTGCCAGCTCACCCCCGACTGGGTCGGGGCCAGGCCCACCAGGATCGATGTGCCCCAGATCGCCGCTATGAGGAGGCCGACCAGTACGCCCAGCGGGCGGCGCTCCACGAAGCCGGTGACCACGAGGTAGCCGAAGAGGCCGAAGATCAGGCCCGAGGCGCCTGCGGTGTTGGTGTGGGCGGGGGCTATGAGCCAGACGCCGAGGCCGTCGGCGACGATGATCAGGGCGGATACGGCGAGGAAGCGGCGGATGCCGCCCAGGGCCGCGAGGAAGCCCATGACCAGCAGCGGGACGCTGTTCGCGGCGACATGGGCGAAGCCGAAGTGGATGAACGCGGCCGGCACGACGTCGATCAGCTCGGACGCGGTGCGCGGGACGATGCCCAGGCTGTCGAGGGCATGGCCGCTCGCCACGTCGACCACTTCGAGGAGCCACAGGAGCGCGACCCAGCCCACCATCAGCTTGGCCGCCGCCTTCGCACGGTCCCCGCGCGACCACTCGAGCCCAGTACCGGTCATGGCAACCCCCGCCGCTCACTCGTCCCCGTACAAGGAACGCCCGGACCCCCTTGCCCGGTTCCCACCCTGCGACGCCGGATAGGCTCGGGGGTGTGAACCCAGTCAAGCCAGGAGAGACGCGGCGTACGCCTTGGATCGTAGGGGTGTCCGGCGCCTCCGGCACCCCGTATGCCGCGTCCGTGCTGCGCGCTCTCCTCGCGGCCGGCGAGAGCGTCGACCTGGTGGTGTCCCGCGCCTCGCGGCTCACCCTGCTCGACGAGACGGGGATCGCCTTCCGGGACGCGCACTGGCAGGACGACCTGCGCGAATGGCTGGCCCGCGGTGCCGACGGCAAGCCCGGCGCCTTCGAGGCGGACATCACCGCCGTACGGTACTGGCATGCCGGGGACCTGGCCGCGGGGCCGTCCTCGGGGTCGTATCCGAGCAAAGGGATGCTGATCGTCCCCGCCTCCACCGCCTGCGTCGCGGGCGTCGCCCTCGGGCTCTCCAAGGACCTCCTCCAGCGGACCGCGAGCGTCACCCTCAAGGAGCGCCGCAAGCTGGTCGTGGCCGTACGCGAGACCCCGCTGAACGGGCAGACCCTGCGCCACCTCGTGACACTGGACGACGCGGGCGCGACCGTCGTGCCCGCCTCGCCGGCCTTCTACTCCGGGGCGACCCACATCCAGGACCTGGTGGACTTCGTCGCCGGGCGGGTGCTGGACGCGGCGGGCGTCGGGCACGGGCTGTACCGCCGCTGGGAGGGCGAGCTGGGCGCCGCCCGCGACGACGGCTCCGAGTGAGCCGCCGGTCCGGGCGGCGGTGAGCGGCCCGGCGGCATCCGGTGGGCATCACGCACGACCCACCTCACTCAGTACTTCAGGAACCACTCTTCAGACGGACTTCTCATCGGAAGGCATCGATCGCATGGACGCGGTGGACAGGCAGCTCATCCAGGCCCTGAGGGAGAACGGCCGGGCCTCCTACGCGGAGCTGGGGCGCCTCGTCGGTCTGTCGGGACCCAGCGTCACCGACCGCATCAACCGGCTGGAGGCGGCCGGGGTCATCACCGGTTACCGCGCCACCGTCGACGCCGCCTCGCTCGGCCTCGGGGTCACCGCGCTGATCGGCATCTCGCTCTCCGACGCGACCGACCACGAGGACGTGGCGCGGCGGCTGCGGGACCTCAGCGAGATCGAGGACTGCTGGTTCATCGCGGGCGACGACTCGTACATGCTGAAGGTGCGGGCGTCGGACGTGGACGGCCTGGAGAAGACCATCCGGCGGCTGTCCGGGACGAAGGGCGTCTCCCGGACGCGTACGACCATCGTGCTCTCCACGAAGTGGGAGAACCGGGTCGGAGAGCTGCCCGAAGAGGCGTAGACGTAACGTGGGACAGGTCTTCGGAGAAAGGTGTGGGCATGGACGTCGGGCTCAAGCGCGAGCTGGAGGAGAAGGTCAGGGCCGGTGAGCGCCTGACCCGTGAGGACGGCGTCGCGCTCTACGAGTCGGACGACCTGGCGTGGCTGGGCGGTCTCGCGCACGAGGTGCGGACGCGGAAGAACGGCGACGTCGTCCACTTCAACGTCAACCGCCACCTCAACATGACCAACGTGTGCACGGCGTCCTGCGCCTACTGCTCCTTCCAGCGCAAGCCGGGGGAGAAGGACGCGTACACGATGCGGATCGAGGAGGCGGTGAAGCTCGCGAAGGCGATGGAGGGCGAGAACCTCACCGAGCTCCACATCGTCAACGGCCTGCACCCGAACCTGCCGTGGCGCTACTACCCGCGCTCGCTGCGGGAGTTGAAGGCCGCGCTGCCCGACGTCTCGCTGAAGGCGTTCACGGCGACGGAGATCCACCACTTCGAGACGATCTCGGGCCTGTCGGCGTCGGAGATCCTCGACGAGTTGATCGACGCGGGGCTCGAATCGCTGACCGGCGGCGGCGCGGAGATCTTCGACTGGGAGGTCCGTCAGCACATCGTGGACCACCGCACGCACTGGGAGGACTGGTCCCGGATCCACCGGCTGGCGCACGAGAAGGGTCTGAAGACCCCGTGCACCATGCTCTACGGCCACATCGAGGAGCCGAGGCACCGCGTGGACCACGTCCTGCGGCTGCGTGAACTCCAGGACGAGACCGGCGGGTTCCAGGTCTTCATCCCGCTGCGCTACCAGCACGACTTCGTGGACATGAAGGACGGCAAGGTACGGAACCGCCTCCAGGCGCGGACCCAGATGGCGACCGGCGCGGAGGCCCTGAAGACCTTCGCGGTCTCCCGTCTCCTCTTCGACAACGTCCCCCACGTCAAGGTCTTCTGGGTCATGCACGGCGTCCAGACCGCCCAACTGGCCCTCCTGCACGGCGCCGACGACATGGACGGCTCGGTCGTCGAGTACAAGATCACCCACGACGCCGACAACTACGGCACCCCGAACAAACTGACCCGCGAGGACCTGCTCGACCTCATCCGCGACGCCGGCTTCCGCCCGGTGGAGCGGAACACGCGCTACGAGATCATCCGCGAGTACGAGGGAGCGGACCCGGAGCGACGGGAGTCGCCGCAGCCGATGCGGGTGTGACGGGCGTGACGTACGTGACCCCGTAGCCCGCTTGAGGTGGTCGAGGTGTAATGGCTAGCCTCGACCTGTGCCTCTTACTTTCACCCTCGATCCCGCCGTGACTCCCGAGCTGCGGGACGGGCTGCTCGATCTCTGGACCGATGTGTCCAATGCCGGTGGTGCCGTCGGGTTCGTCGCGCCTGTGGAGCGGGACGTGATCCGGCCCGAGTTGGTGAAGCACCTTGTGGGGATGGAGCAGGGGCGGACCCGGCTGCTGGTGGGGCTGGACGAGGAGGGGCGGGTTGCGGCGACCGCGTTTCTCGCCTTCAACACGCACCGGCTGATGACCCACTGGCTGTGGCTGTACACCGTGATGGTCCATCCCCGGCATCAGGGCGAGGGGTACGGCCGTGACCTGCTCGCCGCCGCCGCGGACGCGGCCCGGGGGATCGACGGTATCGAGGCGATACGGCTCACCTGTCGCGGCGGTCTCGGACTGGAGCGGTTCTACGGCTCCTGCGGGTACAAGGAGGTCGGCCGGATACCCGGTGCGATCCGGGTCGCGCCCGACGACGACCGGGACGACATCATCATGCTGCTGCCCCTGACGTGACCGTGACCCCCCTCCAAGATCGCGGCTCCGGCGTGCTTCACTGGACGGTGCCCCTTTTTGGAACCGGAAGAGTGGATTGACATGCTCCGCTACACGCTGATGCGCCTCGGGATCTTGGTCGGCTGCCTCGTGGTCGTCTGGGGCCTCGTCTACTCCGGCCTCGCCCCGCGCGGCCTCGGTGACTCCAACGGCATGTGGATCGTCCTGCTCTCGCTGCTGCTCTCGGCCCCCATCAGCTTCGTGGTCCTGCGCAAGGAGCGGGACCGCGCCTCCATCCAGGTCGTCCAGCGCGTCGACCGGATGAAGGCGAACCTGGAGGCCAACCGCAGCCAGGAGGACGAGGCCGTGGACGAGGCGACCCCGTCCAAGGGGCAGGCCCCGCAGACCTCCTGAGTCCAACGCCTCCGCCGCGGTGCCCGCGTGACCGTACGCTTTGGGCATGGGTGTCGTGAAGAGCAAGCGGATGCCGCGTGCCGTGCGGGAGCAGCAGATGCTGGACGCCGCTGTGGAGATCTTCGGGCAGCGCGGGTACATGGCGGCCTCGATGGACGAGATCGCCGAACTCGCCGGTGTGTCCAAGCCGTTGGTCTACCTGTACCTGAACTCCAAGGAAGACCTCTTCACCGCGTGCATCCGGCGCGAGGCCGCCGCGCTCACCGAGGCCGTGCGGGTGGGCGTCCGCACCGACCTCCCCGCCGACCGGCAACTCTGGGACGGGCTGCTGGCGTTCTTCACGCACACCGGGGGCAATCCGCACGGCTGGTCCGTGCTGCATCTCCAGGCCCGTATCCACGGTGAGGCGTTCGCCGCCGAGGTCACCGCGATGCGTGAGGAGATCGTCGCCTTCGTGACCCATCTGATCGTGGTCGCGGCCCGTGAGGCCCACCGCGACCCCGACCTCCGCGAACACGAGATGGCCGGCCTCGCCGAGGGCCTCGTCGGCGCCGCCGAATCCCTCGCCGCCTGGGCCAACGCCACCCCCGACATCACCGCCCGCCAAGCCGCGGCCACCCTGATGAACTTCGCCTGGGCAGGCCTGGGCAACCTCATGGACGGTCGCCCGTGGCAGGCGCCGGTTGGGGTCCAGTGAGGGGTCGGTCGACATAGCGGCCTGGCGGAGGCTTGGCCCGGTGAGGGTCCGGCCCGGCCCGGCAAAGACCCACCCCGCCCACCCCACCCCCCTCAAGAACCAAGCGCCACCACCGACCCCGCCACATGCACCCGTTCCCCACCCCGCAGCTCGAACCGCTCCCCGGCCGCCGCGTACGTCACCGATCCGGGCAGCAGGACCGGTGCCCTGAACTCCGCTCGTACCAGGACCGCTTGGGGTGTGCCGTGGGCGGCCAGGCAGCGGGCCACCGTCCACATGCCGTGGGCGATGGCGCGGGGGAAGCCGAAGAGGCGGGCGGTGAGGGGGTGGAGGTGGATGGGGTTGCGGTCTCCGGACGCGGCGCCGTACCGCCGTCCGATGTCCCCGGCCAGCCGCCACTCGGCGACCTCGGGCAACGGCTCATGCCGCTCCGGCCGCACGGACTCAGAAGGCTCACCGGACTGAGAATGCTCAGAAGGCTCCCCAGACGCAGAAGGCCCACCAGAAGTCCCGGCCTCCCCACCGTGCCGAGCCAAATACGTACTCACCGACTCCCACACAACCTCCCCACCCGCCCGCATCTCCGTCACCACCGCCGCCTCCGTACCGCGTCGATGCGGGGCCAATCCATCGACGTACACGGTGAGTTCGTACTCCCCGGACGCCTCCGGTGCCCGGTACCGGGTGATCTCGATCGAGGTGTGGACGAGTCCGAGCAGTGGCAGTGGGAAGTCCGGTGCGCTCATCAGCCGCATGGCCAGGGGGAAGCCCAGCACATGCGGATACGTCACCGGCAACGCGTCGTCCCCAGTGGGAAATCCGCAGACCCGTTCGTACGCCGCCAGCCGGGCGAGGTCGACGCGCAGGCCGGGCAGCACCAGCCGGGTGCGGGGGAACTCCGCGTCCGCGCCGGGCCGTTTGAAGGGGGAGCGCAGGGCCCCGGCGGCGAGGAGCGGGGCGAGGGCGGGGGAGCGGGTGAGGACGACCGAGCGGTCCCTGGCGTCGGTGCTGTCGGAGTAGGTACCCACTACGCCCCCAGCAGGCTCTGGCCGCACACCCGGACCACCTGACCGTTCACCGCACCGGAGGCCGGATCCGCCAGCCACGCCGTCGTCTCGGCCACGTCGGCCGGAAGCCCGCCCTGCGCAAGGGAGTTCATCCGCCGCCCCGCCTCCCGGATGAACAGCGGCACCGCCGCCGTCATCCTCGTCTCGATGAACCCGGGCGCGACCGCGTTCACGGTGACCCCGTGCCCGGCCAGCGCCCGGGGCGCGAGGGCGCGCACCAGCCCGGCGATCCCGGCCTTGCTCGCGCCGTAGTTGGTCTGCCCGGCGTTGCCCGCGAGCCCCGCGATGGACGCGGTGGCGACGATCCGCCCGCCGCGCCGCAACGTCCCCGCCGCCAACAGGGCGTCCGTGGTGCGCAGTACGCTCGCCAGGTTCACGTCGAGCACCGAACTCCAGCGCTCGGCAGGCATGTTGACGAGCCGTCGGTCCCGGGTGATCCCCGCGTTGTGGACCAGCACGTCCAGTCCGTCCGGCAGCGCCCGCACGATCCGCGCGCCCGCGTCCTCGGCCGTGATGTCCAGGGTCAGAACGCTCCCGCCGAGCCGTTCGGCCAGTCGCTCGGCATCCGCCGCAGCCGACGGCACGTCGAGTACGACAACCCGGGCCCCGTCCCGCGCCAGGGTCTCGGCGACCGCGGCCCCGATCCCCCGCGCACCGCCGGTCACCAGCGCGGTTCGCCCGGCGAACGGCACCGGAACCGGAACCGGAACTGACACCGGCACCTCCACCGGCACCTCCCAAGGCCACCCGGCCCCGGCATCGGACCCGGCCCCATCCCCATCCCCGACCTCGATCACCTGCCCACTGACATACGCCGACCTGGGAGAAAGCAGAAACCGCAGCGTCGACCCAGCCGCAGAAGCATCCGTCAGCCGTACGAGATTGACCGTCCGCCCCCGCCCGATCTCCTTGCCGAGCGACCGAGTGAACCCCTCCAACGCCTGCTGGACGGCGGCCTGGTGATGGTCGGCGGGGTCGAGTGGTGCTCCCAGCACCACGACCCGCCCGCTCGCGGCGACCGACCGCACGACCGGGTGCAGGGCGGTGTGCACCTCGGTGAGTCCCTCGACGTCCCGTACTCCGGTGGCGTCGAGGAGGACGGCGTCGGGGGTGTCCGAGGGCTTGGGGAACTCCGGGAGGGACAGCTCGGTCTTGCCCGCCGTCAGGAGCAGCACGCCGCCCTCGAACTCCGGGGAACCGGGCGACCAGCGGTGCAGCGGTGCCGGTTGCGGCAGTCCCAGACGGCGGGTGAGGAACCGGCCTGGCGCGGTACCGGTGAAGCTCAGATATCGGTCGGCCATGTGCGACTCCCCCACTGGGTCCCCTGACTTACTCCAGAGTCAGGTTACCCGAGGTAAGCCTTGATATCGAAGGGTTCCCGACGAGCCGGGCAGGGTGGGAGAAGCTGAAAATTGCTCAGGATACCGCCCGGTAAGGTCCCGGACGCAAGGAAAACGACGAGGCTGCACATATCCCGCGTCGAACGACCGTCGTATCCTCACACAGCCGACACGCAGGCGCCGTACGATCTCCTCTCTGACCTGCGGGAACGCTTCGCGGGTCACTTTTGGTGAACCTCTGGAGTCGTCCGTGTCCACCTCGCAGCCGCCGACCGCCATGGCGGTCCACTCCACGACGTACGACGGCACCCCGGTGCTCGTGGAGCCCGAGATCCGGTACGCGGACGGGCAGGTGCGGGAGGTGTCCGTGCCGCCCTTCGTCCCGTCGTCCACCCGCGGCTCGCTCGCCGAACTCCCCTTCGACAACGCCCGGATCGCCCCCGCCGACCGGGTCCTCAGCCGCCGTACGGTAGACGGCAGTTGGGTGGACGTGACGGCCGCTCAGTTCGCCGAGGAGGTCCTCGCGGTCGCCAAAGGGCTGATCGCCGAAGGGCTGGTGGCCGGCGACCGGCTCGCCGTCATGGCGCGCACCGTCTACGAGTGGACGCTCCTCGACTTCGCCGCCTGGGCCGCCGGACTGGTCACCGTCCCGATCTACCCCACCTCCTCAGTCTTCCAGGCGCGCTGGATCCTCCAGAACTCCGGCGCGGTCGCCCTCGTCACCGAGACCGCCGAGCAGGCCTCCGCGCTCGGCCCCGAACTCCATCAGCTGGTGGACCTGCGGCACGTCTGGGTCATCGAGCGGGACCACGTGGAGCGGCTGGCGGAGCGCGGCGCGCAGGTGCCGGAGCGGGAGGTGGCGCTGCGGCGCGGCATGCTGAGCCCCGGCACGCTCGCCACCGTCGTCTACACCTCGGGCACCACCGGCCGCCCCAAGGGCTGCGCGCTCACCCACGGCAACTTCCTCGCCGAGGTCGACAACGCGATCGAACTCCTCTACCCCGTCTTCCGGGCGCGGACCAGCGAGGAGGCGGCGATCCTGCACTTCCTGCCGATGTCCCACATCTTCGGCCGGATGGTCGCCGTCGCCTGCGTCCGCGCCCGGGTCCGCCTCGGCCACGCGCCGAGCCTGAAGTCCGACGAACTCCTGCCGGACCTCGCGAGCTTCCGGCCGACTTGCCTCATCACCATCCCGTACATGCTGGAGAAGGTGTTCAACGTGGCCCGCGCGCGGGCCGAGACCGGCGGCCGGGTAACGGCGTTCGACCGCGCGGTGGGCGTGGCCCGCCGCTATGGCGAGGCGCTGGAGGCCCGCCACGCGGGCAACGGGCCGGGTCCCGGCGCCGCGCTGAAGGCGGCCCGCACCTTCTACGACCCGCTGGTCTACCGCCGGATCCGCAACGCCATGGGCGGCAGGGTCCGTTACATGATCTGCGGCGGCTCCCCGCTCGGCACCCGGCTGTCGTCGTTCTACGCCGGCGCGGGCATCGAGATCTACGAGGGCTACGGCCTCACGGAGACGACCGGCGCGGCCACGGTCACGCCCCCGCTCAAACCCCGTATGGGCTCGGTGGGCTGGCCCCTGCCCGGCACCCGGGTCCGGATCGCGGCCGACGGCGAGATCCTGCTGGCCGGCGACCACGTCCTGCGCGGCTACTGGGACCCGCACGCCGACGGGCTCGCCCCCGCGACCGGTGACGGCTGGCTGGCCACCGGCGACCTCGGGCACCTGGACGACGAGGGGTATCTGTACATCACCGGCCGCAAGAAGGAGATGCTGATCACGGCGGGCGGCAAGAGCGTGGCCCCGGCCCCGCTGGAGAACTGGCTGCGCGCCCACCCGCTGATCTCGCAGGTGATGGTCGTGGGGGACGCCCGCCCCTACATCTCGGCCCTGATCACCCTGGACATGGAGGGCGTCGGCCACTGGCGCCGGATGAATCGCAGGCACCCGGTCCCGGCCGAACTCCTGCTGGACGACGAGGACTTGCGCAAGGTGCTCCAGCGGGCGGTGGACGAGGCGAACAAGCTGGTGTCCCGCCCGGAGTCCATCCGCCGCTTCACCGTCCTGCCGGTGGACCTCACCGAGGAGGCGGGCCATCTGACCCCGTCGATGAAGCTCAAGCGGGACGTCGTCGCCGAGGAGTTCGCCGCGGAGATCGAGAAAATGTACGCGGGAGGGGCCTTCGGGCCCCGGCGGAGTGCGCGCGGGTGACAAAGTGGCCGGGCGCGCACCGGTCCGGAATCACAAAGACCGGCACAGGTGCTGACGGATGCTCACGTCCGGGCCGATACTGCACAGGCCTGGCGCCGGATCACCCCGGAATCCGCACGGACCCCTCATGAGGGCACCCTAGGATCGCCATGTTAACCGGCGGTAACACCCGGGTCGCGCACTGCTCGTGAACGCCCAGGCACGAATCGCACGTACAACATCGCAGTAGTGCGGAATCCAGCTGCACGCCCCAGGAGTCGCTGATGTCCCTCTCCTACACGTCCGGTACCGATTACGACGGCGCGCCCCTGCTCGTGGAACCCGAGATCGTGCGGCTGGACGGCGAGGTCCGCGAGGTGTCGGTGCCGCCGATGGTCCCGCCGGTGACCCACGGCTCGCTCGCCGACCTGCCCTTCGACAACGCGGAGGCGGCGCCGGAGCAGCGGGTGATGAGCCGCCGTACGGACGACGGCCGTTGGGTCGACCTGACGGCGGCGGAGTTCGCGGGGCAGGTGCTGGCGGTGGCCAAGGGCCTGATCTCCGAGGGCCTGGTGCCGGGCGACCGGGTCGCGATCATGGCGCGGACGACGTACGAGTGGACGCTCCTCGACTTCGCCGCCTGGGCCGCGGGCCTGGTCACGGTCCCCATCTACCCCACGTCCTCGGTCTTCCAGACCCGTTTCATCCTCCAGGACTCCGGCGCGGTGGCCCTGGTGACCGAGACCGCCGGCCAAGCCACCGCGCTCGGACCGGAGTTGAGCCGGCTGCCGGACCTGCGGCACATGTGGGTCATGGAGAAGGGCCATGTGGAGCGGCTGGGCGAGCTCGGCCAGTCCGTCCCCGACCAGGAGATCGGCGTACGGCGCGGGATGCTCGGCCCGGACACGGTCGCCACCGTCGTCTACACCTCGGGCACCACAGGCCGCCCCAAGGGCTGTGTGCTCAGCCACGGCAACTTCCTCTCCGAGGTCGACAACGCGGTCGAACTCCTCTACCCCGTCTTCAAGTCGAAGTCGGACGAGGCGGACCTCGCGACCCTGCTCTTCCTGCCCATCTCGCACGTCTTCGGCCGGATGGTCGCCATCGCCTGCGTCCGCGCCCGGGTCCGCCTCGGCCACGCGCCCAGCCTCCAGGCCGAGGACCTGCTGGCCGACCTCGGCAGCTTCAAGCCGACGTTCCTGCTGGTCATCCCGTACATGCTGGAGAAGGTCTTCAACAACGCCCGCGCCAAGGCGGAGAGCGGCGGCCGGGTCTCGGTCTTCGACCGCGCGACCAACGTCGCCGTGCGCTACGGCGAGGCGGTGGAGTCCCGGCACGCGGGCACCGGCTCCGGCCCCGGCGCGGCGCTGAAGGCGTCTCGCACCTTCTACGACCCGCTGGTGTACCGCCGTATCCGCAACGCGATGGGCGGCCGAATCCGCCACATCATCTCCGGCGGCTCCCCGCTCGGCCGCCGCCTCGCCGCGTTCTACGCGGGCGCGGGCATGGAGATCTACGAGGGCTACGGCCTGACGGAGTCGACCGGCGCCGCGACCTGCACCCCGCCCCTCAAGCCCCGCCTGGGCACGGTGGGCTGGCCCATCCCGGGCACCCGGGTGCGGATCGCGGCGGACGGCGAGATCCTGCTCAACGGCGGCCAGGTGTTCCGGGGTTACTGGGACCCGTTCGGCGAGGGGGTGGCCCCGGCCTCGGCCGACGGCTGGTTCCCGACCGGTGACATCGGGCAGCTGGACGACGAGGGCTATCTGACGATCACGGGCCGCAAGAAGGAGATCCTGATCACGGCGGGCGGCAAGAACGTCGCCCCGGCCCCGCTGGAGAACTGGTTGCGCTCGCATCCGCTGATCTCCCAGTGCATGGTCCTCGGCGACCGCCGCCCCTACATCTCGGCGCTGATCAGCCTCGACATGGACGGCGTCAACCACTGGCGCCAGATGAACGGCAAGCACGCGGTGCCGGCCGAACTCCTGGTCGACGACGAGGAGTTGCGCCAGATCCTCCAGCGGGCGGTGGACGAGGCGAACAAGCTGGTGTCGCGCCCGGAGTCCATCCGCCGCTTCACCGTCCTGCCCACCGACCTCACCGAGGCGGCCGGTCATCTGACGCCGTCGATGAAGCTGCGGCGGGAGGCCGTGATGCGGGACTTCGCGGGCGAGATCGAAGGGCTGTACGAGCGCTGACCCGCCCGAGCCGTCCGCCACGGCGTCGGCGCCGCTGACATTCCGGTGTCCAGGTCGGCTTTGCGGACGGTCTCGGACACGCGGGTATGACCCGAGACACCTTTTCGCAGAGGCGAAGTTCGAGACTCAGATGTCCTCGTCATCGACGGGTTCGGGTTCTCTGCTGTAG
This sequence comes from Streptomyces sp. SID13726, assembly GCF_010548375.1. Taxonomy (GTDB): domain Bacteria; phylum Actinomycetota; class Actinomycetes; order Streptomycetales; family Streptomycetaceae; genus Streptomyces. The sequence goes on along the minus strand of NZ_JAAGLY010000004.1, from coordinate 566,206 downwards.
GCGAGGTCGAGGACGTAGCGTTCGGTCACGGGGCAGTTGCTCCAGGCCTCGGTCAGCCAGTCGTCGGGGGATGCATCGGTGAGCTGGTCGAGGGTGGTGTCGTAGTAGTCGGCGGCTGCCTGGCGGTTGATCCACCAGGCGTGGCCTTCGTAGACGCCGGGGCGGGGCAGCGTGATCTCGGCGGCGGGGCCGCGGTCGAGTTGGCCGATGACGAGGGTGCCGGTTTCGGACTCGAGGCTGATGTCGACCTGGCCTTCGCATTCTGTCGGCGCGCCGGGCGGTGTGTCCCAGATCCGGATGGTCACCTGCACCTTCATGTCGGGTTGCAGGCTGAGGAGGTACAGGTGGTAGCCGTTTCCGGCTACCACCTGTACCTCCGCGGCGTCGAGGGCGGCTTCGTCGCCGAGGTAGGCGTCTGCGTCGTAGACCTCCACGACCCGGCGACCGGGGGTGGCGGTGACGTTGTGTTCGGCGAGAAGCGCCATGGGGAGCCTTCCTGCTAGTTGGTGATCTTCATGTAGAAGGGGTCGCCGTCCAGGATGCGGTTGAGGGTGTACATCTCCGCAAGGCGCTCCCCGCCCTTGCGGTTGTCGGTGCCGTCGATCAGCCGGACGGAGAAGCGGTTGTCGCCCTTGGTGGACCCTTCCTGGGTGGAAGCGAAGGGATACTCGTCGCATTGCAGGCCGCTGCCGGAGTAGTCGCCCCAGACCTTCTTGCATTCGCCGATGGATTTCTGCCGGTTCTTGTCGATTTTGCTCTGGTCGACAAGCCGGTGGAGAGGTTCCTTGGCGCCGGGGACGGTCTTGCCGGGCCAGGAGGGGAACGTCCGCTCCGGACGGTTCAGAGCGTCATAGATGTGCAAGGCGCTCTCATTGACCGCCGGGTCTTTCTGGCTCATGGCGAGTTCGACCCGGGCGCCGGTGAAGACGGTGCCCTTGTACTTGCCCGCGACTTTTCCGGCGTAGTCGTAGCGGACGTTGGAGTGGTAGTTGTCGACTCCCCCGGTGTAGGGGGCGACGGTGGGTGAGCTGGCGGTCAGGTCCATGGTGACGGTGGAGTAGACGCGCTGCTGGTTGCCCTGGTCGAAGAGGGGGCCCCTGTCGGGGGAGGTGTAGGTGAGGGTCCACTGCGGGGTGCGGTCCCACACGCCGAGCAGTTCGTCGCGTTCCTTCGTCGTCGGCTCGGTCACTTGCGGGTCCGGGTCGCTGGTGGAGGCGTCGATGCTGGAACGGAAGTGCTGACCGACGCGCCACTTGGTGGCGTCCTCGGTGGGTACGGTCTGGACACGTATGTTCTCGATGCTGGCGACGTAGTCGACGCGGCGATCGCCGTCGTGGGTGAAGCCTAGGACCCACTGGTCGAACCAGAGGCGGCCGACAGAGGTTGTGCCCCTGACATCCCGCAGGACCAGGTCGTACGGGCGCTTCTGGCAGCTTTCGAATCGGGACTTGATCCAGCCGGTGGTCGTTTTCGCCTGGGCGGCATGGCTGGCGCACTGCTGTCGAAGATCCTGCTCATCGGCGGGAGCGGTGGTGGCCGCCGTCTGCCGGGCGAGGGTGCTCGTGCCGTGCGAGCGGAGATAGTCGCCGAGGGGGACGGGCTGGTTGAAGCCCTGCAACTGGTCGGCGGGGACGGAAGCGGCGTCGACGAACTCGACCGCTGCGGTATCCGGTTGGGCTGTGGCCGGGACCGGGTGGGCTGCAGTGGTGAGCGCCGCCGTGAGCGTGAGGGCGGCGGCCGTCACGACGCCGCGGGCGTAACGTGCCAGCGTGGTACGGGTGTTCACCTGAAGACTCCTTGCAGGCGGGTGGGGGCGGCGGGGTGACTGCGGTGGATGCGGCTGACGGCGGTCATGAGGCATCGCAGAGGTCACCCCAGCAGGCCTCCAGCAGCGCGCCAGTGCGAGCGGAGTAGCGGGCGGTGAAGCCGTCGAAGCGGCGGTCGGTGTGCAGCAGCCCGGGGGTGGTACTGGTGGAGGTCACTGTCCAGGCGGCGTCACCAATGCCGTCAGCCGAGCGGAGGCTGGCTTGCGGCGGGTCGAGGGCGAGGGCGTCGGCGGGGACATCGAAGGCGGCTGCGGCCCGGGAGCGGATGTCGGTGGCGGATACGTCCACCTCGCCTGTGCTGTCGTCGGCGGTGTCTCCGGTGGTCAGGGCCGCCGCGTTGCAGACCCGTGCGGTGACTACGCACTCGGACAGTCCGGGCACGGTCGTCAGGCAGCTGTCCGGGTCGTTGTCCAGGCAGGCCTGCAGGGCCTGCTGATCCACGCCGTTGAACGTGCCTGACGAGTCCACGGCGGCGGGGACGTGAGACGGGGTGGCGGTGTGCTGTGAGGTGAGGGCGACGGCCTGCCGGCGCGGCTTGCTCACCGTCCACTGGGTGAAGTTCGTGCCGTCGGCCAGCTTGGTGGTGAAGCAGTTCGGCGCCGGGTGGCTGGCGCTGCAGGAGGGAAGGGTGACGGACTTGGCGACGTTGCGCGTGGCCACCTTCTCCCAGACCTTGTTCCCGGTCATGAACTGCATTCGGTTCGCGATCGAGGGGACATCGACGTACCTCGGGCCGGTCACCTCCAGGCCGACATCGATACGGTTGGTGTTGCCGCCCAGCACCTTGAGTTGGCTGGTGGTAGATCCGACCTTGTTGAAGTCGTAGAGCACATCCCACTGGTTGCCGCTGTCCTGACGCACGGTCATGTAGGTGTGGTTGCGCTTGTCCGCCTTGGTCGGGTTTACTCCGGCCGTGATGGCTTTGGTGCGGCCGCCGCTGGTCGTCATCTCCGTCCAGCGTGGCCCGTAGGTGTGGGTGGTCCTTCCCGTCTTCTCCGCGTACAGGCCGATCTCGATGTTGGCGGCCAGCGGGCTACTCGACGTATTCGGGGTGACTCTCAGATAGTTGCCCACCTGCACGGTGGCAGAGCCAGTGTCGGTCTGATCGAAGGTGATCGGTACGTTCCGCCAGGTGGCGAAGCCGCCGATCATCGGCTCGCCGGGTTGGCTGCAGGTCATCCCCCAGAAGGTGATACGGGCGCTATACAGGATGCTGCACGCATCGGTAGGCGCGGCGGCACTGGCTGGCGGGGCAGCGCCGAGAACGGTCAATGCGGTCGCCCCGGCGCATGCCAAGGCCAAGAATCTCGCGCGTAGACGCGACAAGGTTCCCCCTAGAACGATCAAGAATGGTCACAGGGAACCTATAGGCGGACACTTACAACCTGCGATTTAATAAGACAAGTTGACTCGAATCACCGTGATGATTCACATCACATGGCGGCTTGCTGGTCTCACGAACGAGGGGGACCGTCTCCATGGTTGTGAGGGGCCGCGGGCAGGCCAAGGGCGCGGGCGTCACTCCGGGGGTGCCGAGTTCCACTGCTCGGGCTGTGATGATGCTCGCGCGGACGGGGAAGCCGCGGTGATCTCTTGGGTGCAGAGCCAGTTGTGGGCTCGGGCCGAGGATCCGCCGGCGGCCCGCGGTGGCGAGCTGGGAGGCCGCGGTGAGCAGGCGGCAGGGTTCCCAGAGCCGGGTCTTGCCGGTCAGTGCGAGGATGGGCATCCAGGCCAGAGGGTCACGGGCGGTCTGGACGATCTCCAGTCAGACCCGGTTGCGCACTGTTGCCTGTAGGTGGTCCGCTCGGCCGGCGACGATATTGCTCCTTAGAGATCATCTCGTTTGGTGGGTGAGCCCCGACGGGCCGCGTCTTCAGTGCTGGTGCGACGATGCTGGAATGCGCGAGGTCGATGAGCTGCTCAACGTGGGCGATCCAGCCTGGCCGCTGCTTCTGCAGGAGCTGTCCGGGACTGATGTACCAGTTGAGGTGCTGGCCGGCGATGCCGAGACAGGCCGTGCTTCGCTGTTGCAGCTCCAGGTCTCGGCCCGGTCGAACCTGGGCGGGATCGTCTTGAATTGCGGCGGTCTGCTGGTGGACAGTGGCTGGTTGCGGATCTTCGGAAGCCCGGGTGGCGCCGACACCGAGAGTCTGCCGGGCCTGGCGGAGATCAACGTGATGCCCTCGACGTTCGATCCGGCCTGGCGGCCAGGGGCGGGACTTGTGGTTGCGCACGATGTGCTGGGCGGGGTGTTCGCGCTCAACGGGGTCGACTCGCGTGCGGCCGGTCGACCCGGCGAGCCGGGCGAGATCATCTACTTCGCCCCCGATTCCCTTGGCTGGGAGGCGTTGGGCGCCGGGCACTCGACCTGGCTGTCCTGGGTTCTCTCCGGAGGGCTGCAGGAGTTCTATGGGAGCCTGCGGTGGGACGGCTGGCGCAGCGAGGTGTCCATGCTGAACGGCCGGCAGGGATTGTCGTTCTTCCCGCCGTTGTGGTCGGCCGAGGCCCGCCAGGATCTGCCGGCGACCAGTCGCCGTGCGGTGCCCATGGCGGAACTGATGGGGCTGAGCCGCGACTCTTGCCTGCAGTTCGGCGGCGCCGAACCCGGGTTCCTCGGAGCCACATGAACCGGCTCACGCAGCCAGACGCCGGTAGCAGATGAGCGTGGCGGCGATGCCGGCGAAGGCTAGGAAGTGTTCGGCCTTGCGCTCGTAGCGGCGGCGCAGACGGCGGCACCCGGCAAGCCAGGCCACCGTTCGTTCCACGGTCCATCGGTGACGGCCGAGGCGCTGGGAGGACTCGATGCCCTTGCGGGCGATGCGCGGGGTGATGTTTTGAGAGCGCAGCCACCGGCGCAGGTGGTCGTACTCGTACCCCTTGTCGCCATGGAGCTTGGCGGGCCGTCGTCGGCGGCCCGCGGTGGGAGCGGATGGGTGGGATGCCGCGCACCAGGGGTTCGAGCCCCTGGCTGTCGTGGGTGGTCGCGGCGGAGATACCGATGGAGAGGGGCAGACCGGTCCGCCCGGTGATCAAGTGGATCCTTGATCCCTTCTTGCCGCGATCCACAGGATTCGGACCCGCCAGGTCCCCACTTTCGTCGCGCGCATGTTCACGGAGTCGATGGCGCACCGGGACCAGTCCAACTCGCCACGCGCGCCGAGTTCGTCCAGGACCAGGCGATGGAGCTTGCCCCATACCCGGGCCCGGCTCCATTCGGTGAACCGCCGGTGCGGGGTCGGCCCGGACAGGCCGAAGACCGGCGGCAGTTGCCGCCAGGTACACCCCGTCGTGGCCACGAACCGGATGGCCGCCAGCACTTCGCGGTCACCGTAGCGGCGTCGGCCGCCGCCCTGCGGACGAACCGGCGCAGCAGGGACCACCCGCTGGAACAACTCCCACAACCCGTCCGGCACCAGCCGCCCCACCATCGCCACCACGGCCGTCGGCCTAGTGATCAAGCCAGTTGAGACGATCCCTTAGCCGCCAGGCGGAGTGGACAAGTGCACCGTGGTACGCACTGAGGCCGCACGCCTCGTGGCGGCGGCACGTGCGCTAGCGCCGCTGGCCGACCAACTCCCCTGAGAGGAAGGCGGACCAGGTGGTGGGGGAGAGGGTGAGGTGGGGGCCGGTGGGGTTCTTGGAGTCGCGGAGGTGGATGGTGGTGGGGGTGACGGCGACCTCAAGGCACTCGCCGCCTTCACCGCCGCTGTAGCTCGACTTGCGCCAGGTGTAGGCGAGTTCGAGGCACTCGCCGCCCTCGCCGCTGCTGTAGCTGGACTTGAACCAGGTGAGCTGCTCGATGTTCATAGCTCCTCCAGCTTCTGCTCGATCAACTTCCGGGACTCCGCGGGGGAGAGTGCCATCGCTCGCATGATCCCATAGCGGTCGGCGATCTTCCTGACCTCCTCCGCGTCGGTGATCAGCCGGGGGTATCCCTGAACTTCCGTGTAGGCCACCTGACCGTGCCCCTTGGGCGTCAGCAGGTTGAACGCGCCGTCCATGTTGGGGTGTTCCTCCAGCCCGGACGGCATGACCTGGATCTCGACGTTCCGCATACCTCCGACGCGCAGGAGGTGCCGAAGCTGGTCCGCGTGCACGTGCCGTCCGCCGATCGGCCGGTCCAGCACGATCTCTTCGAGGACGTAACTTACGATCGGCGATGGCCGACGCTCGAAGACCAGTTGGCGGGAGAGGCGGTCCGCGACTCGCTTCTCGATCGTCTCCTCGTCGAGAAGCGGACGGCGCTTGGAGAACACGGCTCGCGCGTAATCCTCGGTCTGCAACAGGCCCGGCACCCCGTGGTTGGCATAGAAGTGCAGCTCGACCGCCTCCGCCTCCAACCCGGCATAACTTCGGTACCACTCCGGATGCCGCGTCCGCGCCTTCGCCATCGCCTCCTCGACCTCAGGGATGACCTCCTTCAACAACCCCCCGGCATCCAGCAGTTCATCCGCCTTCAGCAAGACCTCCGGCCGAAGCGTCCGCACCCCCCGCTCCATGGAGGAGACCGCGTCCGGTCCGTACCCCACCAGCTCGCCGAACTCCTTCTGCGTGAGTCCCTTCCGCTCGCGCAGGAACTTCACCATCTTGCCCAGCGCGACGAACAACCCCGCCGTACCGTCCGCTTCGGACGGCTTCTCCGGCCTCCGCTCGCTCACCCGCCCCACCCCTCCCGCCCGACAACCCGTACACCGAACCGACGGCACCCGTACAGCCACGGAGAGTCGCCGCGTCACTCCTGGTCAGCGTAGAGACAACCCACCACGCTGAGTCACGTGAACGCCGAAATCTCCACCCCCACCGCCGAACTGACCCAGCGTCTGAGCGCCACCCCGAGAGGCGCCCGTCTGGCCCGCAGACTCACGGCCGCCCAGCTCGCGGAGTGGGGCCACCACCACGACAGCGAGGCGAACGACACCGCCCAGCACCTGGTCGGGGAGCTGGCCGCCAACGCCGTGACCCATGGCCGGGTCCCCGGAAGGGACTTCGAGCTGCGGCTGCTGCTCCTGCCCGGGAACACCCTCCGGATCGAGGTGAGCGACCCGAGGGGCGACCGTCGGCTCCGCTTCGTCACCGGGAACGACGATGACGGCGAACACGGCCGCGGCCTTGTCCTCGTCACCCTCCTGGCCGACACCTGGGGCGTCACGGAACGGGACGTGGGCAAGACCGTGTGGGCCGAGATCGGGCTCAGTTGCTGAAGTAGAAGTACTGCCAGGAGCCGATGGTGGTGGTGTTGACGCTGTCGCCCGAGGACGGGTCCACGTACACGGCGCGAATCCGGGCGCGGACGCCCGCGGTTCCCGCGTGGCCGAGGTTGACGACGCTCTTGCCGTTCGTGCCGAGGGCGAAGTACTCCGAGCCGGCGCTGGTCCACCTGCCGCCGGAGTAGACCTGGAGGTCCAGGCGCTGCTTGCGGCCCTGGTAGTACGTCATCGTCGTGGTCAGGATCGCGTCGGTGTTCTTGTGGAAGTAGCGGTAGCGGGTGGAGCCGATCGTGCCGGTCTTGTAGTACTTGGACAGCGAGGCGGCGATCTTCACGTGTGCGTACGCGTTGGACTTGGCGGTCCGCGGAGCGTAGCGGGCATCGCCCTTGTAGACGGCCTTCACGGCGGTGTCACGGGACATGGTGACGCTCGCCGACAGGTTTCCGTGCGCGTCGACCTTGCCGCTCTTCAGCAGCTTGTTCGGCTTGTCCGCGCCGTAGGGGTCGGCCCAGATCTCCACCGTGCGGTTGCTGTAGGTGGTGCCGAGGTGGGCGGTGAAGGTGACCTTCTTGCCGTAGTCGTACGTCTTCTTGTTGTTGGTGAGGGTCAGGGCGGGCGTGGCCCGGGACACGGTGACGGTGTCCGAGGCGGACGACGAGGTGTGTGCCGCGTCCCCGGGATACGTGACGGAGTAGCGGACCGAGCCGCCGGCCGGGGGTGCGTCGGTGAAGGAGAACGCGCCGTCGGCGCCCAGCTTCGCGGTGCCCAGGGACTTGCCCGCGGGGGAGAGCAGGTCGGTGCGGACGATGTTCACCGGGGTCCCGGCGGGCGGCTTGAGACCGGTGGTGAGGGTGCCCTTGACGGTGAGCGTCTTGGCTCGGGTGGCGGTGGCCGGGGCGTTGACGGCGAGCTTCGTGACGTACTTGCGTGGTTCGTTCACCGTCTGGAACTGCATGGAGTCGGACGATCCGGTCAGCACGAACAGCTTGGTGCCGTCCGCCGACCAGGCCGTCGTATGACCGCCCCACGGCATCCACGAGCTCGACAGGTTGCGGACGCTGGCCGGGGCGTCGGCGCCGCCGCGGCCGTCGTAGGTGTCGCCGGTGTTGTCGGTGTCCAGCGAGGTGACCGCGACCGTGCCGTCCGGGGCGACGGTGACGGTATCCGTCTGGTCGTTGACCGGGTACGTGTGCACCTGGGCGAGGTCGGAGAGCCGGTATTCGACGGCGGCCCGGCGGAACGGCCCGACCACGACGATCGACTGCCCGCCGGGGGTGAACGCGGCGTCTCTGTAGAAGCCGCCCTCGTCCGCGGTGACACGGATGACCGGGGTGCCGGAGGAGATGTCGTAGACGACGATCGGCCCGCTGCTGATGCCGCCGTCCAGCGCGACCAGGGTGTCCGGGTCGGCCGGATCGGCGTACAGCATCGGCGTGCTGGCGAAGTCGTGGGCGCCCGCGAGGTCGAGCCGTACGGTGGCCGGGTCCGCGGTCAGGTCGACCTCGCCGAGCCCGGAGTCCCACTGGTCGCCGTAGCCGAACCAGATCCGGCCCTGCGTCACGGCGATGCGACGCGGTGCCGTGCCCGCGCCGGTCGGGTACGAGCCGGTCTGGGCGAGCGTCGCCGTGTCGAAGGCGACGATCTTGTCGGCGCCGGTGACGGCGGCGTACAGCGTGCTGCCGTCCGCGCTCAGCTGAAGGTCCGAGACCTGGGGCAGGCCGGTGAGTGTGGTGACGACCTTGCCGTTGTGGTCGACGACGGCTATCCCGTCGCCGGTGCTCATGTACAGGTGCTGGTGGGCGCCGTCGACGACGGTGTCATGGACGTCGCCGACGCCGATCGGCACGCTCGTGTCGGCGGCCGCGGGAGAGGCGGCGAGCAGCAGCGAACCGAAGAGCGCGGCCGTCGCGACGGCGGCAGGAAGTGTGCGAATGCGCACGGTGATTGAACCCCCCAAGACTGTGGCCGTTGTCAACGGCCCGTACCGGCCCCCTGGCCGGCGAGGTGAAGCGTAAGGCAGAGGTGTGACACTCCGTAGCCCGGTGCCCTTCACGGCCGGAGGCCGACGATGAACGACGGTCCCCGGACGCGCCACCCCGGACGCGCCACCCCGGACGCGGCACCCCGGACGCGGCACCGCGGGCCGCAGGTGCCCGCCGCGGTGCCGCCGCCACCGGGTACCGGCCTCAGCGCAGGATGTCCTTCGTCAGCACCCCCTGCTCGGTCGCGAGCGTGTGGTCGTAGTGCTCGCCGGGCGCGCTCAGCCGGTACCGCTCACCTGTCGTGGCCACCGCGTGCCGTTCCTCGCGGGCCACGCCCAGGGTGAAGGCGGCGTCGCCGTGGTACGTGTCGTCGATGCGGGTGGCGTCGAGCCGGGCCCGGTCGGAGACGGACATGACGACCCGCAGACGGTTCGCGCTGTCGATGGTGGCGCGGCCGTCCAGGGCGTAGTCGCGGTCTGTCCGGGACAAGTGCCCGTTACGGACGACGACTTGGTGGTCGGTCCAGGCGCCCGTCTGATCGTCGGTGTTCTCGTCGGGCGTCCACCGGTGGTCGATCCTCGTGGTGACGGTGCGCTCCACGGTCGTGCTGATCCGGCCGTGCGAGGTGTCGAGCCAGCCGCTGACCTTGAGCCGGTCCTTGCCGCCGGTGACCAGATGCCGCAGCGAGCCGTCGGTGAAGCTGTTGCTCACGGCCGGATCGCTCTTCTCGTACGACGTGACGGCCCCCTTCACCACCGACCTGTGCGCGTCCTGCCACACCAGGACGTTGGTCGGCGCGCTCCACCCGGTCTGCCCGGCCGGCACCCCGACCACCTTCACGTCCACGGTGTGCGCCCTGCCGTCGTTGAGGAGCCCGGCGAACGGCGTCAGGTCAAAGGTCAGCGGCCGCACGTCGAAGGCGGTCGGGGAGGGGATCACCGACCACAGATAGGGCGACCAGCCGCCGGTCCACACGTTCGGGTAGGGCGAGGCGATCCCGGCGACCTTCCCGTCCACGCTCACCTGCACCTCGCGGTACGGCCCGTCGTCCCCGCCCTGGCAGGAGTACGACGCCTTCGGGGTCGTGGCCGAGTACCAGAACTCCTCGCAGCCGCCGCCCGACCCGGTGGCGTACACCTCGGCGAGGATGCGCTCGGAGTTGCGCGGGGTGGTGAGGGAGGCGCCGACGGTGACGCCGTCGCCGTCACTGAGCGGGATGACCTGGTCGGGAGCGCCCGCGGTGCGGCCGTGCTCCGGCGCGTAGAAGGTGAGCGTCACCTTGACGTCGAGGATGCCCGTGTAGGTGTCGTTGATAACGTTGCCAATGAGCATGTCGACGGATCGTGTGCCGCTCAGCGTCTTCTCGTACTCGGTGACGTCCTTCTCGACGGACCAGTCGATGCCGTCCTGCGAGGGCTCCGGCGTCGACGTCCTGAAGACCTGCACCCCGCCGATGTCCAGATATCCGAGCCGGTCGTACTGCCGCCCCTTCACGCTGCCGTCCATCCGCAGCACGACCTTGGACCACCGCCCGGGTGTCCCGCATCCGGTCGGAGGTGTGTAGGTCCCCGTATAGGGCGTGAAGTCCTTGAACCGAGCCTCGGCGACGGTGACTTGGCACGATCTGGTGTGCGGGGTGCTGATCGGCGGGGCGGCGGTGACGGGGTCGTGGTAGTCGGTGCCGAACTCGACGGGCACGGGGGTACCGGCCGATGCCGAGCCCGCGGCGAGGGCGAGTGAGGCGAGTACGGCCGTGAGGAGGGCGGCGGCGCGCCGTCGGGAAGGGCGAGGTCTTCTCATGCGGCGCAGTGAACCCGCGTACGCCTCAAGGGGCCAGAGGGCCAGAAGAGGTCTTGACCAATTCCGGTAGGTTCGATGACCTCCAGAGGCGGGACCGTCGCCGTCCAGGTGATCAAGGTGGGTTTCGGGACGGCGGACGCTCTCTCGGGCGGGTGCCGACCCACCACACGAGGGCCCAGCTCGCCCGCTGGGACGCCCGCCCCGCCCTCCGACTCGCCTGGCAGGACGCCCTCGACGTCCTTCACACCCCTTGACTTCTCAAGACCCCCGCAGGACGTTCCGGACCCTTCGTCCATACCAACCGCAGGGGGCCGAGAATGAGTGTGACCCGAAGACGTCTGCTGGCCGGCGGAGCCGGGCTGGCCGTTGCCACCGGGGTCCAACAAGGGGTGAGCGCCGCCGACTTGCCGGTTCTCGGGACGTACGACGTCGTCGTCATCGGTTCCGGGGCCGCCGGAATGACCGCCGCGCTCACCGCCGCGAAGCAGGGACTCAGCACCGTCGTGCTGGAGAAGGCGCCCACGTTCGGGGGGTCCGCCGCCCGGTCCGGGGCCGGGATCTGGATCCCCAACAACCCCGTGATCCTCGCCGCCGGTGTGCCGGACACGCCCGCCAAGGCCGCCGCTTATCTCGCCGCCGTCGTAGGGCCCGACGTGCCCGCGGCCCGGCAGCAGGCCTTCCTCGCGCACGGCCCCGCGATGATCTCCTTCGTCATGGCCAACAGCCCGCTGCGGTTCCGGTGGATGGAGGGATACAGCGACTACTACCCGGAGTTGACGGGCGGGCTCCCGAACGGCCGCTCCATCGAGCCCGACCAGCTCGACGGCAAGATCCTCGGCGCCGAACTCGCCCACCTGAACCCGCCGTACCTCGAAGTCCCCGCAGGGCTCGTCGTGTTCAGCGCCGACTACAAGTGGCTCGCCCTGGCCGCCGTGAGCCTCAAGGGCGCCGCCGTCGCCGCCGAGTGCCTGGCGCGGGGCACGCGGGCCGCCGTACTCGGGCAGACCCCGCTGACCATGGGCCAGTCGCTGGCGGCCGGGCTGCGCAAGGGACTTCTGGACGCGGGCGTGCCCGTCCGGCTCAGCACCCCGCTCACCGATCTGCACGTCGAGAACGGCGCCGTCGTCGGAGCGGTGACCCCGGGCGGCCTCTACCGCGCCCGCCGGGGCGTGATCGTCGGCTCCGGCGGCTTCGAGCACAACGCGGCGATGCGGGCCCAGTACCAGCAGCAGCCCATCGGCACGGAGTGGACCGTCGGCGCGAAGGAGAACACCGGGGACGGCATCCGGGCGGGCCAACGGGTCGGCGCCGGACTGGCGTTGATGGAGGACGCCTGGTGGGGCCCGGCCATCCCGCTCCCCGACGACCCGTACTTCTGCCTCGCCGAACGCACCCTGCCCGGCGGGCTGATCGTCAACGCGGCCGGCCGCCGCTTCGTCAACGAGGCCGCCCCCTACAGCGACGTCGTCCACACCATGTACGAGCGCAACCCCACCGACCCCGACATCCCGTCCTGGCTGATCGTCGACCAGAACTACCGCAACCGGTACCTCTTCAAGGACGTCGCGCCGACCTTCGTCCTGCCCGCCGACTGGTACAGCTCGGGCGCCGCCCACAAGGCCTGGTCGCTCGACGCCCTCGCCGGGTCCATCGGCGTCCCGGCCGCCGCGCTCCGCTCCACCGTGGACCGCTTCAACTCCCTCGCGCTGAAGGGCGACGACCCGGACTTCGGACGCGGCGACAGCGCCTACGACCACTACTACACGGACCCCGCGGTCCTCCCCGACTCCTGCCTCGCGCCCCTGTGGCTGCCCCCGTACTACGCCTTCCGGATCGTCCCCGGAGACCTCGGCACCAAGGGCGGCCTGGTCACCGACGCCCGCGCCCGCGTCCTGCGCCCCGACGGCACGGTCGTCCCCGGCCTGTACGCCGCCGGGAACGCCAGCGCGGCCGTCATGGGCCACAGCTACGCGGGCGCCGGCTCGACGATCGGCCCGGCGATGACGTTCGGGTATGTCGCGGCACGGGACATCGCGGGGGTGCTCTAGGCCCTGATCCGGCGGACAGGTTCTGGTCCGCCGGATCAGGGCGGCACGGGCTCTAGTCCCGCCGGACGATCAGCGCCGCCTGCTGCGACACCTCCCCGCGGTCCGGTTCGCGCACTGTCCGTGAGATGGGTGCGAACCCGGCCGCCCGGAGCAGCCCGGCGATCTGCTCCGGCTGCCGCCTGCGGAAGGTCAGCGCCACGGGGTGCCCCCAGGGGCCGTCGTGGTGCCGGTCCTCGTCGCCGGCCTGGAAGCCGACGAGCAGGTGGCCGCCCGGCGCGAGGACGCGGTGCAGCTCGGCGAAGAGGCGGGGCAGCTCGTCCACAGGGGTGTGGATGGAGGAGTACCAGGACAGGGCACCCGCGAGCGACCCGTCGGGAAGATCCAGTTCCAGCATCGAGCCCCGCTCGAACCGCAGCCCGGGGTTCTCCCGCCGGGCGATGGCCAGCATCGACTCCGAGAGGTCGACCCCGAAGACGGACAGCCCGAGGGAGGCGAGGTGTCCCGTGATCCGCCCGGGCCCGCACCCCAGGTCGGCCACGGTCCCCTCGCTGCCCACGAGGTCGGCGAACCCGGCGATCACGGCCCGGTCCAGCGGGTACTCGTCCAGCGCGTCGCGGAACTGGACGGCGTAGTCCTCGGCGACGGTGTCGTAGAAGGTGCGGGTGGCGGTCACGAAGTCGGTGTCGGTCATGGCGGGGGACCCTAGCGGCCACCAGTGACAGGCCCCGTCCGTCACCGGCGGGAGCCGTCCGGCAAAAAGGCAGGAGCCCCGTTGCCGACGAGCGGCACGGGGCTCCTTGGGTACTGCTTTCAGGTCCGGATCAGAGGCAGGATCGCCTCGGAGACGGCATCGCTCAGACGGGGGTGACGTTCTCCGCCTGCGGGCCCTTCGGACCCTGGGTCACGTCGAAGGAGACCTGCTGGTTCTCCTCCAGCGAGCGGAAGCCGCTCGCGTTGATGGCGGAGTAGTGGACGAAGACGTCCGGGCCGCCACCTTCCTGGGCGATGAAGCCAAAGCCCTTTTCGGCGTTGAACCACTTCACGGTTCCGGTAGCCATAAGCCCTCCTTGGGCCCAAAGGGTTGCCCTGCTCCAGAACCTGCAAGTGTGAAAACAGTGCCGCACAACTGCATACGTCTGAAAACGACTAGAGCCCGCGGTTACATGCTCCGCAGGCTCTGTACTGCAAGGGAAACCAAACTGCAACTTGCGGCGAGCCTAGCACGCGGGCAGCCGAAAGCAATAGAGGCCAAGATCACGTCACCCGGATGTTTGAAGATCGTGGAGCGGTTGACATCGGGGGCGAAGTCCGAAGCGTACCCCAAGGGGGCTACTGTCGCGATGTGGACAATTCTCGCACCCGGCCGCGCGTCGGCCACATCCAGTTCCTGAACTGCCTGCCCCTGTACTGGGGGCTCGCGAGGACGGGCACGCTCCTCGACTTCGAGCTCACCAAGGACACCCCGGAGAAGCTCAGCGAGAAGCTGGTGCAGGGAGACCTCGACATCGGGCCCATCACCCTGGTCGAGTTCCTCAAGAACGCGGACGACCTGGTCGCCTTCCCCGACATCGCCGTCGGCTGCGACGGCCCGGTCATGTCCTGCGTCATCGTCTCGCAGGTCCCGCTGGACGAGCTGGACGGCGCCAGGGTGGCCCTCGGGTCGACCTCGCGCACCTCCGTACGCCTCGCCCAGCTCCTCCTCGCCGAGCGCTACGGCGTCCGGCCCGATTACTACACGTGCCCGCCCGACCTCAGCCTGATGATGCAGGAGGCCGAGGCGGCCGTACTCATCGGGGACGCGGCGCTGCGCGCGAACCTCCTCGACGGCCCGCGCTACGGCCTCCAGGTGCACGATCTCGGCTCGCTCTGGAAGGAGTGGACCGGGCTGCCGTTCGTCTTCGCGGTGTGGGCGGCCCGCCGGGACTACCTCGAACGCGAGCCGGCCATCACCCGCAAGGTCCACGAGGCGTTCCTGGCCTCCCGCAACCTCTCTTTGGAGGAGGTCGGCAAGGTCGCGGAGCAGGCGGCCCGCTGGGAGGCCTTCGACGAGCAGGTCCTGGAGAAGTACTTCACGACCCTCGACTTCCGCTTCGGAGGCCCGCAGCTCGCGGCGGTCACGGAGTTCGCCCGCCGGGTCGGCCCCACGACGGGTTTCCCCGGGGACGTGAAGGTGGAACTGCTTCAGCCCTAACCTGCATCAGAACCTTATGGGGGAGGCCGGTATGCAGCCGCTGGGAGTCGACGAACCCACCACCGTGGGCCCCTACCGGCTGCTCGGCCGGCTGGGGGCCGGTGGCATGGGCCGGGTCTACCTCGGCCGCAGCGCCGGGGGCCGTACGGTCGCCGTGAAGATCGTGCACCCGCACTTCGCGCTCGACGAGGAGTTCCGTGCCCGATTCCGGCGCGAGGTCGACGCGGCGCGCAGGGTCGGCGGGGCGTGGACCGCGCCGGTGCTCGACGCGGACCCGGAGGCGGCGGTGCCGTGGGTCGCCACGGGGTACGCGGCGGGGCCCTCGCTGGCCACGGCGGTCGCGGACGGGGGGCCGCTGCCCGAGCACTCCGTACGGGTGCTGGGGGCGGGGCTCGCCGAGGCGCTCGCCGCCGTGCACGAACTGGGGCTGGTCCACCGGGACGTGAAGCCCTCCAACGTCCTGCTCACCGTCGACGGCCCCCTCCTCATCGACTTCGGCATCGCCCGCGCCACCGACGGCACCGCCTCCCTGACCTCCACCGGCGTCTCCATCGGCTCGCCCGGCTACATGTCCCCCGAGCAGATCCTGAGCAGGGGCGTCTCGGGCGCGGCGGACGTCTTCTCCCTGGGCGCGGTACTGGCGTTCGCGGCGACCGGGGTGCCGCCCTTCCCCGGGGACTCCTCGGCCTCCCTCCTCTACAAGGTCGTGCACGAGGAGCCCGAACTCGGCTCGCTCGGCGGCGACCTGCGGGACCTGGTGGCGGCATGCCTGTCCAAGTCGGCGCAGGAGAGACCGGCTCCGGGCGAGGTGGCCCGACGGCTGGCTCCCGAGGGGGCGGCGCGGTTGGTGGCGGCGGGGTGGCTGCCGGGTGCGCTGGTCGAGCAGGTGGGGCGGAGCGCCGTACAGCTGCTGAATCTAGAGGCGGTGGGGGAGCGGCCGTCGGGGGTGGTGGGGTTCAGCAGTCCTTCGGTCGGGACGGGCGGTACGGGCGGCACGGGTGGCGTCTTTGGGCCGCCGCCGGTGATGCCGGGGGCTGTGCCGGGTGTGCCCGAGCCGCGGGACGCGGTGCCGCAGGAGACCGTGGTGCCGTCCGATCGACCGCCCGGTCCGGGCCCGGGGTCCGGTCCCGGCAAGCTCTCCGTCTCCGTCGCCGCCACCTCCACGCCGAACGGCGACGGCCGTGGCCGTCGCCTGAGCTGCACCGTCGCGCTCGCGGTCGCGGGGGCGCTGGCCGCGGTGACCTTGGGGTCGGTGTTCGGGTTCGACCTGCTGCCGGGGCAGGGCAAGAAGGACACGGCGAGTTCCGGCTCCGACGCCCGGTCCTCGGCCCCGGCCGCCACCCCCTCGCCGTCCGCGCCCTCCGCCCCCTCTGCCACCTCCCCTTCCGCCGCCCAGTCCAGCGACGCGGCGGGCGGGCCGTCCGAGGTTCCCGCCCGCTACCTCGGCACCTGGGAGGGACAGGGCAGCGGTCTCGGCGGGAGCCTGCCGATGGGGACCTTCCGGATCACCGTCGAGAAGGCGTCCGTGGGCGAGGAGCTGGGCCGGCTGAAGCAGACCGACGCGATCGGGGCCGTCTGCACCGACGTCCTCACGCTGAAGCAGGTCACGAGCACGGAACTCGTCACCACCGCCGTCGGCGCCAAGGACAACCACCCCGGCTGCAACCCCACCGCCCACACGGTCCGCCTCACCGCCGTCGGCGACGACCTGAAGTACACCTCGGAGAGCGAGGCCGAGGGATACCCCGAGGCACGGATGTCGAAGGTCGGCCGGTGACCTGGCCGCTCGTCGCCGTGGCCGCGCTGTGGGGAGCGGCGGCGGGCGCCCTGCTGCCCCGCGCGGCCTACCGCTTCTCGGTCCCGTCCGCAGAACCGTGGCGCGCGGCCTGCCCCGACGGCCACACCCTGCACGGCTGGCTCGGCCGGGCGCGCTGCGGCCGGTGCGTTCCGACGCAGGACGCGGGGACGGTCGTAGCAACAAGAAGAGGGACGGCCGTGGCAACGGGAAGGACGAAGGCGAAGGGGAAGCCGTACGGTCCCGGCGGCCCCCTTCTCCCCACCGTCACCGCCCTCGTCTGCGCCGCCCTGGCCGCCGCCACCGGCACCCGCCCGGAGCTCGCGGTCTGGCTGCTCCTCGCCCCCGTGGGTGTCCTGCTCGCGGTCGTCGACCTGCGGGTACGACGGCTGCCCGACCCGCTGACCATCCCCTTCGCGGTGGCCGCGCCGGCCCTGCTCGGAGCGGTCGCCTTCGTGCCCGAGCACGCCGGGGACTGGCCGCGCGCCGCCCTGGGCGCCCTCGCGCTGGGCGTCGCCTACTACCTGCTGTGGCTGATCAACCCCGGCGGCATGGGCTTCGGCGATGTGAAGCTGGCGCTCGGGGCGGGCGCGGTGCTCGGGTGGTACGGCTGGGACACCGTGCTGCTGGGGACGTGCGCCGGGTTCCTGCTCGGCGCGCTCTACGGCGGGGTCCTCGTCCTGCTCGGGAAGGCGGGGCGCAAGACGGCGATCCCGTTCGGGCCGTTCCTGATCGCGGGGGCGTACGCGGGGCTGCTGATCGGGGCGTACACGGCCTGACGTCGGGCTTGTCGGTGCGCTGGCGTAGGCTGGCCGGGACCGTCCGAATCCTTGACGAAAGGCACGCCCCGGTGAGCGAGAAGGCCGACCTTCAGTCCGTCCTCGACCGTGCCGCCGAGGGCGGGCGCATCACTCCGGAGGAGGCGCTCGACCTCTACCGCGGCGCCCCGCTGCACGCGCTGGGCTCCGCCGCGGACGCCGCGCGCCGCAAGCGGTACGCGGGCACCGAGCACATCGCGACGTACATCATCGAGCGGAACATCAACTACACGAACGTCTGCGTGACGGCGTGCAAGTTCTGCGCGTTCTACGCCCCGCCGACCGCCAAGGACAAGGGCTGGACCCGCGACCTGGACGACATCCTGCGCCGCTGCGCGGAGACCGTCGAACTCGGCGGCACCCAGATCATGTTCCAGGGCGGCCACCACCCGGACTACGGCGTGGAGTACTACGAGAAGCACTTCGCCGCCATCAAGAAGGAGTTCCCGCAGCTGGTCATCCACTCCCTCGGCGCCTCCGAGGTCGAGCACATGGCCAGGATCTCCAAGGTGAGCGTCGAGGAAGCCATCCAGCGCATCAACGCCGCCGGACTCGACTCCTTCGCGGGCGCCGGCGCCGAGCTGCTCCCCGAGCGCCCCCGCAAGGCCATCGCGCCGCTCAAGGAGTCCGGCGAGCGCTGGCTGGAGATCATGGAGACCGCGCACAACCTCGGCGTGGAGTCCACCTCCACCATGCTGATGGGCACCGGCGAGACCAACGCCGAGCGCATCGAGCACCTGCGCATGATCCGTGACGTACAGGACCGCACCGGCGGCTTCCGCGCCTTCATCCCGTACCTGTACCAGCCGATGAACAACCACCTGAAGGGCCGCACCCAGGCCACGATCTTCGAGTACCTGCGGATGATCGCGATCTCCCGGCTCTTCATGGACAACATCGCCCACATCCAGGGCTCCTGGCTCACCACCGGCCAGGACGCGGGCCAGCTCACCCTGCACTACGGCGCGGACGACCTCGGCTCGGTCATGCTGGAGGAGAACGTCGTCTCGGCGGCCGGCGCCAAGCACCGCTCCAACCTCCAGGAAATGATCGACATGATCCGCACGGCGGGGCGTGTCCCGGCCCAGCGCGCGACGACGTACGAGCACCTGGTGGTCCACGACGACCCGGCGAACGACCCGGTCGACGCCCGCGTCCAGTCCCACATCTCCTCGACGGCGATCGAGGGCGGCACGGCACACCCCGAGCTGAAGATCCTGGCGTCCAACTAGGCCCGCCTTGCTGACGATCCACACCGCCGACGTCCTGGTCCCGGGCGGCGAGAGCCCTTCGCTGCCCGGCGGGGCGGTCCTGGTCGAGGGACACCGGATCACGGCCGTAGAGGTGTACGACGACCTGGCGGCCGCGCATCCCTCCGCAAGGGTCCGCCGCTGGCCGGGAGCCCTCACCCCGGGCCTGCTCCACCCGCACGGCCCGGAGTTCCTGGAGCGGTCCTACCACCCGGACCCCCGCGAGGACCTGGGCACCGAACCCCTCACGGGCGAGTCCCTGTCGGCCCTCGCCATGACGGACACCCGGTGGGGCGCGAGCGCGAGACGGGGCGTGCAACGCCTGCTGGCACAGGGCACGGTGGCAGTGGTCGGCCCACTCCAGCGCCCCACGGTGATCGACGCGGTGCACAGGTCGGGCCTGAGCATCGAGCAGGGGCCCATGGAGTCGGTGTTGCTCCCCGGCGAGGACGCGACTTTCGCGATCTTCGCCGCAACGGAATGCGTGGCAACGGTGATCAAGGGCCGCTTGCTACACAGGCGCAGGTAGAGGCTTTTAGGCTTTTAGGGGCGCGGGGAACTGCGCGACAAGCCCCCACCGCCCCGCACCCAAAACTCAACCGGCCAAAGCCTCCCCAAACGCCCCCGCAGCCTGAGAAACCCCACTGCAGTTGGTCAAAGCGTCATCCCCCTCAGAATCCCCCGACTCACACTGCTGATCCCGAAACGTGGACCACATGGACACCCAGGCCACCTCCTTCGACTCAGCAAACTCCCGCACCTGAGCCGCATCGGACAACGTGAACGTCTCCCCGTCCACATCATTCGTCCCGATCATCGAGGTGAGCGCGATGGCCCGCCACGCAGTGGAGTCGGACGTACCGAAGACCGACTTCAACTGCGCCTGCGCCGCCTTCGCCGAAGTGATCGCGTAATCCCCCATGTCCCCGTCGTACGACTCCCCGTAGTTCATCGTCATGATGTTGACGGTCGACACCTGGACGGAGTTGTCGTTGGCGGACTCCAGCAGCGCCACGCTGTCGTCGTCGAGCCCGGACGGCATCACGGGCAGCGTGAACGAGACGGCGAGATCGCTCCGTTCCTTCTGGAGGAGCGCGATCGCCTCGGAGCGCAGGTCCACCGAGTCGGAGTCGGTCAGCGCGTCCCCCTCGATGTCGAAGTCGGCTAGGGAGGAACCGGCCGCGTCGAGGGCGGCCCCGTACGCCGCCGCCAGCTTCGCCGCCGTGGAGCACGTCTCCGCCAGCTCCTTCCCGGACGCCCCGCCGAAGGAGACCCGCACCTGTGCCCCGTCCGTCTTCAGCGCGCTGATCCGGGACTTGACGGAGGAGTCGCCGACCGCCGAGGTGCCGTTCCAGGAGGGCGTGCAGTCGCTCCCGTCGGCGATCACGAAGGCGAGGTTGTACACCGACGGAGACCCCGCGGAGTCGTTGTCGGACGCCTCGGTCGCGCTGACGTAGGGCGCGTAGCCGGTGACGGCCGACGTCGACGGGGAGGCCGAGGCGGTGGCCGACGGGGACGGCGACGCTGTCGGGGACCCGCTGCTCTGTTTCGGTTCCGGGGACGAGCACCCGGCCGTGAACAGGGCCAACAGACAACCGACCCCGGCCATCGGTTTCAGGGGACTCCGCATGGGCACACACCCGCTCTCGTGATTCGGAGAGCGAATGTCTCACACCCGTCTGAGGCGAGAGCTCTCAACTCTGTGTCCCTTCCACAGCGTTGCGCAGGATTTCCGGGAACCTCTCAGGAAACAGACAGGTTAAGACGTTTCTCATATGCGCATCACATGAAGCTCAGATGTGGACACATAAAGACTGCCTAACGTCTCGGGAATGCAATCCGAGCCTGCTTGCGAGAACCCCACAGAGGTACGCGGTCGCCGCCGAAAACGCGGTCATGGCGACTCCGCCGACGGCCCCGTGTTCGTCGACAACTCCGGACGCCGCTCCAAGATGCTGCGCCGGATCGGCCTTCTCCTCGGCGTCCTGTCCCTCGGGTACGCCGTCGTGCTGGGCCTCGCCTTCATGGGCATCGGCGTCTCCAGCACGACGCTGCTCCCCTTCGGCAACGGCGGCCCGCGCGGAACCTCCCAGTCCGGCCCCGGCGGCGCCCAGCCGCAGGGCGGTATCGGCACCCCGCCGTCCCGGCCCACCGGCACTCCGCCCACGGGCACCGCCACGGGCGCTCCGCCGAGCGCCGCCCCGACCGCGACCGCCTCCGCGGCCTCCAACTGACCGGAACGGCCCACCACATGACCACGACGACGCCCTCCCGCGGCCGTCGGCGTGCCCCCACCCGCATGGAGCGGGCGGCGGGCAAGGCCGCGGCGTTGCAGAAACCGCGGGTCATCCTCGCCATGCTGCTCCTGCTCGGCCTGACCAGCGTGATGCTGCTCGACGGCTATCTGCGCGCCGAGGTCGGCGGCGACGAGCGGGTGCGCGACGGCGCCAGCTCCAGCAAGGTCCCCGACAAGATCCTCAACGGCGGGCCGATCATCAGCTTCCGCGGCGGCCAGGCCACCACGACCTCCGTACCGTCCAAGACGATCGCGCTCACCTTCGACGACGGCCCGAACCCGACGTACACCCCCCAGGTCCTGGAGATCCTGAAGAAGTACGACGTCCCGGCCACCTTCTTCGTCGTGGGCTCGATGGTCTCGCGGTACCCGTCGATCGTGAAGGACATGGTCGAGGACGGCAACGAGGTGGGCATCCACACCTTCACCCACGTCGACCTCTCCTACCAGAGCGACGCCCGCGTCCGGCGCGAGATGACCCAGACCCAGCTCGCCCTCGCGGGCGCGGCCGGCATCACCACCACGCTGTTCCGGGCGCCGTACTCCTCGGAGACGGACGCGATCGACAACTACAGCTGGCCGGTCTACAAGAAGCTCGGTGAGGAGGGCTACACCAGCGTCTTCGTCGACACCGACAGCGACGACTGGAAGAAGCCGGGCGTCTCGAAGATCGTCAAGTGGGCCACGCCGTCCGGGACTTCGGGCGCCTCCGTGCTGATGCACGACGCCGGTGGCGACCGTGAGGAGACGATCGCGGCGCTGCCGAAGTACATCGAGAAGATGAAGGCGAAGGGCTACACCTTCACCACCATCAGCGGTGTCCTGGCGGCGCAGAACACCGGTGAACCGGCGGGGCAGCAGGCGGACGCGAGCGGTCCGGCCGGGGGCGGCGGGGCCGGTGGAGTCGGTGAGTCCGGTGGAGTCGGTGAGGCCGGTGGGCAGCAGCCCGGTGGCGCGACCGAGGGCCGGAGTACCGCCGAGCGGCTCCAGGCGGCCCACCGCGAGGCCACCGGCACGACCCTCTACGAGGGCAAGGCGCTCATCGCCGCCGTCGCCGTCGCGGAGTGGACCGTGCCCGCCCTGTCG
This sequence comes from Streptomyces sp. SID13726, assembly GCF_010548375.1. Taxonomy (GTDB): domain Bacteria; phylum Actinomycetota; class Actinomycetes; order Streptomycetales; family Streptomycetaceae; genus Streptomyces. Next base: position 543,907 of record NZ_JAAGLY010000004.1, on the reverse strand, counting down.
GTGGGGCTGGTGATCGTGGGCGTGGCCGTCATGGGCCGGTTCGGGATGATGCTGATCCTCGCCCGCCGCCACTACCGGCAGCGCAATAAGCGCCGCTTCAGCTGGGGGCCCACGGTCACCCGGCCGGTGAGCGTGATCGTCCCGGCGTACAACGAGAAGGAGTGCATCGCCAACACCCTGGAGTCGCTGGCGAAGAGCACCCACCCGATCGAGGTGATCGTCGTCGACGACGGCTCCTCGGACGGCACCTCCGAGATCGCCCGGGCCGCGGCGGAGAAGCTCGGCATGACCAACGTCCGGGTCATCCGCCAGGAGAACGCGGGCAAGCCGGCCGCCCTCAACAACGGTGTCCGCAGCGCCAGTTACGACATCGTCGTGATGATGGACGGCGACACCGTCTTCGAGCCGGACACCGTACGGCAGCTGGTGCAGCCCTTCGCGAACGAGGAGGTCGGCGCGGTCGCCGGCAACGCCAAGGTCGGCAACCGCAACACGGTCATCGGGGCCTGGCAGCACATCGAGTACGTGATGGGCTTCAACCTCGACCGCCGGATGTACGACCTGCTGCGCTGCATGCCCACCATCCCGGGTGCGATCGGCGCCTTCCGCCGCGAGGCGGTCCTCCAGGTCGGCGGGATGAGCGAGGACACCCTCGCCGAGGACACCGACATCACCATCGCGATGCACCGCGCGGGCTGGCGGGTCGTCTACCAGGAGCACGCACGCGCGTGGACCGAGGCGCCGGGCTCCCTGAAGCAGCTCTGGTCCCAGCGCTACCGGTGGTCGTACGGCACCATGCAGGCGCTGTGGAAGCACCGCAAGTCCCTCACGGACAAGGGTCCTTCGGGCCGCTTCGGCCGGGTCGGCATGCCCCTGGTGGTGATCTTCCAGATCGTCACGCCGGTCTTCGCCCCGCTGATCGACGTGTTCACCGCCTACTCGATGATCTTCGTCGACTTCCAGGCGGCGCTGTACGCGTGGCTCGCGGTGCTGGCCATCCAGCTGGTGTGCGCGGCGTACGCCTTCAAGCTGGACAAGGAGAAGTACCGCTATCTGCTGATGATGCCGCTCCAGCAGCTGGCCTACCGCCAGATGATGTACCTCGTCCTCATCCACTCCTGCATCACCGCCCTCACCGGCGGCCGACTGCGCTGGCAGAAGCTGAAGCGGACCGGCGAGGTCGGGACGCCGGCGGGAGTGAGCTAGATGAGCTGGGAGCAGCAGGGGCCTGGCCGGCAGGGTTCTGGCGAGCAAGGGTACGGCCGGGGGTATGGCCAGGGATATGGCCAGGAGTACGGGTACTCGGGGTATCCGCAGCAGTCGTACCCGCAGCAGCCGTATTCGCAGGAGTACGTCGATCAGGGGTACCCCGAGCAGAGCGCGCCGTACGCGACGTCCCCGTTGCCGGTGGTGGAGCCGGAGCCGGAGCCGGAGCCACCGGTTCTCGAGGCCCCCGCTGACGCCGAGGCGGAGGAGGAGAAGCCTCCGCCTCGGCCCCCGGGCCGGGACCGCTACTTCGACACCCTGCGGGCCGTCGCCCTGATCCGGGTCGTGACCTATCACACCTTCGGGTGGGCCTGGGCCGGCATGGTCTTCCCCTCCATGGGCATCATGTTCGGCCTGGCCGGCACGCTGATGGCGAAGTCCCTGGAGCGGCCGGCGTTCAAGGTCGTCAAGAGCCGGATGCGGCGCCTGCTGCCGCCGTTCTGGTTCTGGGGCGTCTTCGTGGTGCTCGCGATGCTGGTCCACGACTGGATGCCGGGCTGGCAGATCGTGTTCTGGATCGTGCCGCTCGGCGATCCGCCGGGCAACCAGTGGGCGGTCCAGGCCTGGGAGATCCTCTGGTACCTGCGGACCTACCTGTGGTTCGTGCTGCTCTCCCCGGTCCTGCTGAAGGTGTTCCGGCTGGCCCCCGTGCCGGTGCTGCTGCTTTCCCTTGCCCCGATCGTGGTCTTCCACTTCCTCTGGGAGCCGCCGGACAACCGCTTCGGCAGCGCGCTGACCGACCTCGCGACCTTCCTGTTCTGCTGGATCCTCGGGTTCGCCCACCGGGACAAGGTCCTGGAGCGCCTGATGCCGGCGGCCGTGGTGCTGCTCTCGCTCGCCGCGATCGGGTTCGGCGGCTGGTGGGCGTTCACGCACCAGGCCGAGACCGGCTCGTACGACCTCGACGACATCCCCCTCGCCCAGGCTTTCTGGTCCGCCGGGTACGTGATGCTGCTGATGTGGGCCAAGGCGTACTTCCGGATCGACTTCGCCTGGCTGACCCGCTTCCGGCGCACCGACCGGGTCGTCACGATCTTCAACTCCCGCGCGGTGACGATCTACCTGTGGCACGAGATCGCCCTGATCCTCGCCGTCCCACTGATCGACCAGTTCTGGAACGTACCCGCCTTCGAGAAGTGGCTGCCCCTGGACAGCCAGTGGTTCATGTTCGCCATCGGCTGGGTGCTGATCGCGGTGTTCGTCCTGGCGTGCGGGTGGGTGGAGGACGTGGCCGGCAAGAAGAAGCCACAGCTGCTGCCGGGAGGCCGCCGGTCTGCTGCGTGAGCTGGGCGGTGGGGTGTGTGAGGGCGGCGGCGGGGCGTGTGCCGGGTGGCGGCCGGGTGCGTGAGGGTGCTCGCTGGCTGTGTGAGGGCGGTGGCTGGTGGGTTGGGGGAGGGTTGCCTGTTGTGTTGGGGGTGTCGGCTGGCTGCGTGCGGGAGGGCGGGTGCTTGTGAGGGCGGCGGCCGGGTGTGCCGGGGCGGCGGTCCGGTGTGTGAGGGACGGTTGCCTGTTGCGTCGGGGTGTCGGCTGGCTGTGGGCGGGACGGCGGCTGGGTGCGTGTGGGGGCGGTGGCCCGGCGCGCCTGAGGGTGCTCGCTGGCCGTGCGTCGGTGGCAGCCGGTGTGCAGGATGGTCGCCCGGTGTCCGGTGGTGGCGGTCCGCTCTGTGAGGGCCTCGGCCCGGCTCGGGAGGGCGGCTGCAAGAATGGGTGGGTGACCCGCGCCTCCCTGAACAAGCAGCCGCACGAAGTCGCCTCGATGTTCGACGACGTGGCGGAACGGTACGACCTGACGAACGACGTGCTGTCGCTCGGCCAGGACCGGGTGTGGCGCAAGGAGGTGGCCAGGGCCGTCGACGCCCGCCCGGCCCAGAAGATTCTGGACCTCGCGGCGGGCACGGCCACGTCCTCGCTGCCCTTCGCCCGCACCGGCGCCTACGTCGTGCCCTGCGACTTCTCACTCGGCATGCTGAAGGTCGGCAAGCGGAACCACTCCTGGCTGCCCTTCACCGCGGGCGACGCGACGAAGCTGCCCTTCAAGGACGACACCTTCGACGCCGTCACCATCTCCTTCGGCCTGCGCAACGTCCAGGACACGGACAGCGCGCTGCGCGAGATGTACCGGGTGACCAGGCCCGGCGGGCGGGTCGTGATCTGCGAGTTCTCGCACCCGACCTGGACACCCTTCCGCACGGTCTACACCGAGTACCTGATGCGCGCCCTCCCGCCGGTCGCCCGCGCGGTCTCCTCCAACCCCGACGCGTACGTCTACCTCGCCGAGTCCATCCGCGCCTGGCCCAACCAGCCGGCCCTCGCCGAACGCCTCCAGAAGGCGGGCTGGTCGAAGGTGGCCTGGCGCAACCTGACGGGCGGGATCGTGGCGCTGCACCGGGGCGTCAAGGAGATCTGAGCGGCCTGACCTGACCAGGCCCGGCCCGGCCCGGCCCGGCCCGGCTCAGCGTTGAGCGTCAGAGTCCCGTCACGCAGCGGACCACATAGGGATCACCCGGCTCGTCCAGCTCGCGCTGGAGTCCACCGCGCGGAGGCTTCGGCATGCGGGGTTCGCGGATTCCGCCGCCGCCCTCACCGGGGCCGAGGTCGAACCAGACGTACACCACCGAGTCCCGCGGCACCTCCGCGCCGGCCTGCGGGTACTGGCGTACGACATAGTCGACGACGGCCAGGTGGAAGTCCTTCCGATCCGGCGCGTTGATGAACAGGCCCTGCGCCTGGGCCGTCTCGCGCGCGTCCATGGCCATGAGTCCGACCAGACGCGGTACGCGCACTTCGGGCGTCTTGGGTGTTATGCGCACAGATGTCACCCCCAGCGGTACTGGCAGGGTAACTCCGGCTCCCCGGCGGCCGGAAGTGCCGGGTATCTTTCTGCAACAGTCGGCTACTGTGCGTGACTTGGGGGCAGGGTCAGCCGGAAGCAGAGGGCGTCCTCGGAGAACCGCGGGTGCGGGAACCTCTCGGCGAGCTTCATTCCGAGCCGCTCGGTGACCGCGATCGACCGTTCGTTTCCGGGTCTGACCATCGCGACCACGTCGGTGACACCGGCCGCCGTGAGCCGCTCCAGGGTCATCCGCGCGGCCACGGTCGCGTACCCCTGGCCCCAGTACGCCCGCCCGAGCCGCCAGCCGATCTCGATCTCACCCGTCGGCCCCCAGTCCCGAGGCCACGGCTGGGCGCCGGTGAACCCGATGACCTGGCCGTTCTCGTCGACCATGGTCCACAGGCAGTAGCCCAGCTCGGCGTCGTGCCGGCGCTGGCGCGCGGTGAGCTCCTCGTAGACGTACAGCTCCGCGGACCGGCCGCCGTGGAACTCCATGACGTCCGGGTCGTCGAAGATCCGGTGCCAGGCGACGGCGTCCTCGTCGGTGGGGACGCGCAGCCGTACTACGGGCAGAGCTCGGTTCACTGGGCAGCCCTTCAGCCGGGTGATCAATTCTGCTGAATAGACTGCCCATGTCCAGTGCCGGTCGGCACACAGATTCCGGACTTGCCTCCGCACCTGATTCCGAACCTGGGGAGATCCCGTCGTGACTGAGCCGCTCTCCGAAAACACCGCCGATGTCATCGTCGTCGGCGCGGGGCCGGCCGGCTCCACGACCGCGTACTACCTCGCCAAGGCCGGACTCGACGTACTGCTCCTGGAGAAGACCGAGTTCCCGCGCGAGAAGGTCTGCGGGGACGGCCTCACCCCGCGTGCCACCAAACAGCTCGTGGCCATGGGCATCGACATCTCCGAAGAGGCCGGCTGGCTGCGCAACAAGGGCCTCAGGATCATCGGCGGCGGTGTCCGCCTCCAGCTGGACTGGCCGGATCTCGCCTCCTTCCCCGACTACGGCCTCGTCCGCAAGCGCGACGACTTCGACGAGCAGCTCGCCCGCCAGGCCCAGAAGGCCGGGGCCCGGCTGTACGAGCGCTGCAACGTCGGCGCCCCGATCGTCGACGACCGCACGGGCCGGATCACGGGTGTCCACGCCAAACTCGGTGACGAGAAGCGCGAAGTCACCTTCCACGCCCCGCTCGTGGTCGCCGCCGACGGCAACTCCACCCGGCTCTCCCTCGCGATGGGCCTGCACCGCCGCGAGGACCGCCCGATGGGCGTCGCCGTACGGACGTACTTCGAGAGCCCCCGGCACGAGGACGACTACCTGGAGTCCTGGCTGGAGCTGTGGGACCGCCGCGGCCCCGGCGAGGACCGGCTGCTGCCCGGCTACGGCTGGATCTTCGGCATGGGCGACGGCACCTCGAACGTCGGCCTCGGCGTCCTCAACACCTCCGACTCCTTCAAGGAGCTGGACTGGCGCGAGGTCCTGAAGGCCTGGTGCGCCTCCATGCCGGAGGAGTGGGGCTACACGCCGGAGAACATGACCGGCCCGATCCGCGGCGCCGCCCTCCCCATGGCCTTCAACCGCCAGCCCCACTACACCAAGGGCCTGCTCCTTGTCGGCGACGCCGGCGGCCTGGTGAACCCCTTCAACGGCGAGGGCATCGCCTACGCCATGGAGTCCGGCCAGATCGCCGCCGACGTCATCGTCCAGGCCCACGCCCGCCCGACGCCCGCGAGCCGCGAACTGGCGCTCCAGCGCTACCCGCGCGTCCTGAAGGACACCTACGGCGGCTACTACACGCTGGGCCGCGCCTTCGTGAAGCTCATCGGCAACCCGAAGGTCATGAAGATCGCGGCCCAGCGCGGTCTGACCCACCCGCTGCTCATGAAGTTCACCCTGAAGATGCTCGCCAACCTCACCGACCCCACGGGCGGCGACGCGATGGACCGGATCATCAACGGGCTGAGCAAGGTGGCGCCGAAGGCGTGACGCGGGGCCCGTCGCGGAGGCATGTTGGAGAGATGGACGCAGGGGTCGCGTTACCGCTCTTCGTCATCCTCGTCGCGGTGTCGGTGTGGGCGCTGGTCCACTCCCTCAGGCGCTGACGGCGACTAACCGGCGCTCAGCGCCTCGACGTTGGCGGCCCGGCGGGCGAACACCTCGTCCCGCCGGTCCGCCACCTGCCGGAGCGCGTCCCGACGCTCCTTCTTGGACAGCCGGTCGAGATACACGTGCCCGTTCACATGGTCGGTCTCGTGCGCCAGGCACCGCGCGAAGTACCCGGTGCCCTCGATGACGAGCGGCTCCCCGTCCTTGTCGAACCCGCGCACCACCGCCCGGGCCGGACGCGGTACGTCCATGACGGCGCCCGGCACCGACAGACACCCCTCGTTGTCGTCGAGCAGCCTGCGCCCGGCCGGGTCGAGCTGTTCGAGGACCGGGTTGGCGATGTGCCCGACATGCCGGACCCCGTCGTCGTCCGGGCAGTCATAGACGAACAGCCGCAGTCCGACGTCGACCTGGTTGGCCGCGAGGCCCGCTCCTTCCGCGATGTACATCGTCAGGAACATGTCGTCGATGAGCGCGGCGAGGTCGGGCCCGAACTCGGTCACGTCCCGGCACGGCTTGTGCAGCACCTCCTCGCCGACCTCGGTGATCCGCCGCACCCGCCCGCGCCGGGCCTCCGGCGCGAGCCGCGGATACGTGTCGGTGGGCCTGCCTTGTACGAACACACTGGGCATGGTGATCCCTTCTGCGCTGTGAGGATGCTGTGGGCGGTCGGGCAGCGGGATTCCGTTCTCCGGAGTCCCTCCCCACCCTCCGTCGCCCATGACAACAGAACACATCCAACAGCCCCAGAAGCGGACCGGCCACACTCGCAGAGGATTCCTGGCGGGGGCCGTGCGCTGCGGGCCGGGGGCCGGGGGCCGGGAGCCGGGGGCCGGGGGCCGGGGGCCGGGGGCCGGGAGCCGTGGGTCGGGGGAGCGGCGGTCGCGTTGGGCACCGCCGGGGCTCTACGACGACACCGGAACGGGACAAGCCAGGCATCCCGACGACTCCGGGAAGGCGGCCCTGCGGGACGAGGGCCGCCTCGGCTGGTTCATGGACCCGGCGCTGACGGGCCTGGGCGGCCCTGAGCCGCGCAATCGGGAGCAGTTCCACGTCCGTCCCACGGGCACGCTCCACAACCGCCCCTCGGCGCACACAGCGGTGCCGGGTGCGGGAGCCGTACCGGCCGCCGGAGACGGGTGAACCCGGAAGGGCCGCTGCCCCCGAGCGGCTGCGGCCCTACCGAGTTGTGTTCTTGTCCTGTGCTGCTCTCAGAGAACCTGCTCTCAGAGCACCTGCTTTAGAGCACCCGCACCGCGCCGGTCGGCGGGTCGTAGGAGAGCGGCTTCTCGGCGACACCCGTCGAGGGGTTCTGCGCACCGACGAACATGCCGTCGCCGACGTACACCGCCACGTGGTACGCGCTGCCCGCGCTGCCCCAGTACAGGATGTCGCCCGGCTGGAGGTTGCTCAGCGAGACCTGGGTGCCGGCCGTCGACTGCGACTGGGAGACGCGCGGCAGGTCGACGTTGATCTGGGCGAACGCGGCCTGGACGAGCCCGGAGCAGTCCCACGAGTTGGGGCCCGTGCCGCCGGAGATGTAGGAGTCGCCGATCTGCGCCTTCACGAAGGCGATGACGGCGGCCGCCGAACCGGTGGCCGTGGACGAGCCGGTGGAGACACTGGCGCTCGCGGAAGCGGACAGCGTGGAGCGCTCGGAGCTGCGGGAGGCGGCTTCCTCCGCGGCGGCCCGGCGTGCCTCCTCGGCCTTCTTCTTGGCCTCAGCCTTCTTCTTGGCCTCGGCGAGGTCCGCCTTGGCCTGCTGGGCGGCCTTCGCTGCGGCCGCGTCACGCTCGGCCACCAGCTGGTAGTTGGCGGCGGCCTGCTGCATCGCGTCGGCGGTCTCGGCGACCTGGCTGCCCAGGTCGGCCGACAGGGTGGGCAGTTCGAGGGTCTGCGTCGTCGACTCGGCGGCGAACGCCGATGCCGACGCGCCCGCCGCTGCCATGCTGAGCACGCCACCGGCGACTCCGGCACGCACGGCGATCGAAGTCGTCGCGCTGCGGCGGGGTTTCCGGTGGCTGCGTATGTGAGCGGTGTGGGACATGAGACCAACTGGTATCAGGGGCTCCTCCATACCTTCAAGAAACGTGTGCTGCGCCACAGTTGTTCAATCGCCGGCCCGAATCTCCGGTGTGCCGCTCTTTATTGACGCCGTAACGGACATTGCGGACGCAGGTGATCAAGCCTGTGATCATGGGGTTTCGCTGTTACGCCCGGATTGCCCCGCATCTACCACCGGTTGAGGCCGATGGCCAAGCCCCCTTCTTATGGACCTCTCATGGATGTGGCGGAGGTCACGCAACGGTTACGGGGGTGGCTGCGTCCTGACGCGCTCCGCGCTCGTGAATGTGTGCACGCGTCCACATCCGTCCTCGCGCCTCCCTCTGATGTGTGAATGCGGGCCACTACCAAGCCGTCGCGTCCAGCGCCAATTTGCATGCAGAGGAAGCCTCTTGATATTGAGACGCCTCTTCCGACCTGCGTCGACTAGCGGAAATGTCACCTCTGGTGATCACTCGGGCGCTTCTCGTGTGAAGATCACCGCTGATCCGACTTCATGATCCTTCGTCAGGTGGTGGAGATCACAAAGCTTGTGCAATACCCCGTGTCGCAGATCACAGACCGGCGGGCATAAGATGCGGGTCAGTTGGGCTTGTGACCTGCTTCACATGTTCGCGATCTTCGTCAGGACGGACGGAGGTCGGCGGGACGTATGAGTCGGGTGGGAAGTCCGATGCCATCGCCAGCAGTCAGTGCCGACTGAGAGGAGCGAGGAGCGGTGAACGCCTATGCGCCCATCCTCGTACTGGGAGCCCTCGGGGCAGGCTTTGCGATCTTCTCCGTGGTCATGGCCACGCTGATCGGTCCGAAGCGGTACAACCGGGCCAAGCTCGAAGCCTACGAGTGCGGCATCGAGCCGACCCCCACGCCGGCCGGCGGCGGGCGCTTCCCCATCAAGTACTACCTGACGGCGATGCTCTTCATCGTCTTCGACATCGAGATCGTCTTCCTCTACCCCTGGGCCGTCACCTTCGACGCCCTGGGTGTTTTCGGGCTCGTGGAGATGCTGCTCTTCGTGCTCACCGTCTTCGTCGCGTACGCGTACGTATGGCGGCGCGGCGGCCTGGAATGGGACTGAGGGGCCTTTAACTCATGGGACTCGAAGAAAAGCTGCCGAGCGGCTTCCTGCTGACCACCGTCGAGCAGGCCGCGGGCTGGGTGCGCAAGGCGTCCGTCTTCCCGGCCACCTTCGGCCTGGCCTGCTGTGCCATCGAGATGATGACCACAGGTGCCGGACGCTACGACCTGGCCCGCTTCGGCATGGAGGTCTTCCGCGGCTCACCCCGCCAGGCCGACCTCATGATCGTCGCCGGCCGGGTCAGCCAGAAGATGGCGCCGGTGCTCAGGCAGGTCTACGACCAGATGCCGAACCCCAAGTGGGTCATCTCCATGGGGGTCTGCGCCTCCTCGGGCGGCATGTTCAACAACTACGCGATCGTGCAGGGCGTCGACCACATCGTCCCGGTCGACATCTATCTGCCCGGCTGCCCGCCACGGCCCGAGATGCTGATGGACGCGATTCTCAAGCTCCACCAGAAGATCCAGTCCTCCAAGCTCGGCGTGAACGCCGAGGAGGCGGCCCGCGAGGCGGAGGAGGCGGCGCTCAAGGCCCTGCCCACGATCGAGATGAAGGGGCTGCTGCGGTGAGCGACGCGAACGGCACCGGCAACGGTGTGAACCCCGAGAAGGATCTCGGTGCCTCCAACCTCCCCGGCCAGCGCGGCGAGGGCGGTGAGGAGATCCGCGTCCAGCGCGGCATGTTCGGCGCCAACAACGGCGGCGACACCTCCGGCTACGGCGGCCTGGTCCGCTCGATCAGGCTCCCCGGAGCGTCCACCCGCCCCTACGGCGGCTGGTTCGACGAGGTCGCCGACGAGCTGGAGGGCGCCCTGGAGGAGCAGGGACTGCTCCCGGACAACGCCATCGAGAAGACGGTCGTCGACCGCGGCGAGCTCACCTTCCACATCGAGCGCGAGCACCTGCTGCGCGTCGCCCAGACCCTGCGCGACGACCCGGCCCTGCGCTTCGAGCTCTGCACCGGCGTCAGCGGGGTGCACTACCTGCACGACAAGGGCCGCGAGCTGCACGCCGTCTACCACCTGCGCTCGATCACCCACAACCGGCTGATCCGCCTGGAGGTCAGCGCCCCGGACGCGGACCCGCACATCCCGTCCCTGGTCCCGGTGTATCCGACCAACGACTGGCACGAGCGCGAGACCTACGACTTCTTCGGGATCGTCTTCGACGGTCACCCGGCCCTGACGCGGATCATGATGCCGGACGACTGGCAGGGCCACCCGCAGCGCAAGGACTACCCCCTCGGCGGCATCCCCGTCGAGTACAAGGGCGCCCAGATCCCGGCTCCGGACCAGCGGAGGTCGTACTCGTGAGCACTTCCCACGCATCCGCCTCCGCCGCCTCGGCGCGCGAGACCACCGAGGGCACCGTATATACGGTCACCGGTGGCGACTGGGACGAGGTCGTCCAGAGCGCGGCCAAGGCCGACGACGAGCGCATCGTCGTCAACATGGGTCCCCAGCACCCCTCCACCCACGGAGTGCTCCGGCTGATCCTGGAGATCGACGGCGAGACCGTCACCGAGGCCCGCTGCGGCATCGGCTATCTCCACACCGGCATCGAGAAGAACCTCGAGTTCCGCACGTGGACGCAGGGCACCACGTTCGTGACGCGCATGGACTACCTGACGTCCTTCTTCAACGAGACCGCCTACTGCCTCGCCGTCGAGAAGCTCCTCGGCATCGAGGACGAGGTCCCGGACCGGGCCGAGATCATCCGGGTGCTCCTGATGGAGCTGAACCGGATGTCCTCGCACCTGGTGTGCATCGCCACCGGCGGCATGGAACTCGGCGCCACCACGATCATGATCTACGGATTCCGTGATCGTGAAATGATTCTCGACATCTACGAGCTCATCACGGGCCTGCGGATGAACCACGCGTACATCCGTCCCGGCGGACTCGCGCAGGACCTGCCGCCCGGCGCGGTGGACCACATCCGCGAGTTCGTGAAGAAGATGAAGAAGAACCTCCCGGAGTACGACAAGCTCGCCACCGGGAACCCCATCTTCAAGGCCCGTATGCAGGACGTCGGCTATCTCGACCTCTCCGGCTGCATGGCCCTCGGCGCCACCGGCCCCATCCTGCGCTCCACCGGTCTGCCGCACGACCTGCGCAAGGCGCAGCCCTACTGCGGTTACGAGACCTACGACTTCGACATCCCGACCGCCGACACCTGTGACTCCTACGGCCGCTTCCTGGTCCGCCTTGAGGAGATGCGCCAGTCGCTGCGGATCATCGAGCAGTGCCTGGACCGGCTCCAGCCGGGACCGGTCATGGTCGGCGACAAGAAGATCGCCTGGCCCGCCCAGCTCGCGCTGGGCCCCGACGGGCTCGGCAACTCCCTCGACCACATCAAGAAGATCATGGGCACCTCCATGGAGGCCCTGATCCACCACTTCAAGCTGGTCACCGAGGGCTTCCGCGTGCCGCCGGGACAGGCGTACGCGGCCGTCGAGTCACCCAAGGGCGAACTCGGGGTGCACGCCGTGTCCGACGGCGGCACCCGCCCCTTCCGGGTCCACTTCCGGGACCCGTCCTTCACCAACCTTCAGGCCATGGCGGCGATGTGCGAGGGCGGCCAGGTCGCCGACGTCATCGTCGCCGTCGCGTCCATCGACCCCGTGATGGGAGGCGTCGACCGGTGACCACCAGTTCTTCCGAGCGGGGCGTCAGCCTGGGCATGCCCGAACTGCCCGCACCCGCTTACCCGGACGACGTACGGGCCCGCCTCGAGACGGACGCGCGCGAGATCGTCGCCCGCTACCCGGACTCCCGCTCGGCCCTGCTGCCGTTGCTGCATCTCGTGCAGTCGGAGGAGGGCCATGTCACGCGCACCGGGATGCGGTTCTGCGCGGACGTGCTCGGGCTGACCACGGCCGAGGTCACCGCGGTGGCCACCTTCTACACCATGTACCGGCGCAAGGCCTCAGGCGACTACCAGGTGGGCGTCTGCACCAACACGCTGTGCGCGGTGATGGGCGGCGACGCGATCTTCCAGGAGCTCCAGGAGCACCTGGGCGTCGGCAACGGCGAGACCACCGACGACGGCAAGGTCACCCTGGAGCACATCGAGTGCAACGCGGCCTGCGACTTCGCGCCGGTCGTGATGGTCAACTGGGAGTTCTTCGACAACCAGACCCCGGCGAGCGCCAAGCGCATGGTCGACGACCTGCGCGCGGGGCGGCCCGTCGAGCCCACGCGCGGGGCGCCGCTGTGCACCTTCAAGGAGACCGCGCGGATCCTCGCGGGCTTCCCCGACGAGCGGCCCGGGGCCGTCGAGGCGACCGGCGGAGCGGGACCGGCGTCGCTGGTGGGCCTCCGCCTGGCCAGGGGAGAGACCGCACCCGCGCGCGTGGTCCATCCGCGCGACGGCGCACCGCAGGACCGCGACGGCGCCACGAAGGACGGGGACGTCCACGAGCCGTCCCCGACGGAGCACTTGAGCTCGCACGACGCGCCACAGGACACGTCGGCCTCCGACCCGGCACATCCGTCCGGGCCCGCCGCCGAGGAGGGGGAGTGATGACCTTGGCACCCGAACTCAGGAACAACAGCCCCGAGAAGCTGCTCGCACCCGTACTGTCGGCCTTCTGGGACGAGGACAAGTCCTGGACGCTGGACGTCTACAAGAGGCACGAAGGGTACGAGGGGCTCCGCAAGGCGCTCGCGATGTCGCCGGACGACCTGATCGCGTACGTCAAGGACTCCGGTCTGCGCGGCCGCGGCGGTGCGGGATTCCCCACCGGAATGAAATGGCAGTTCATTCCGCAGGGAGATGGAAAACCGCACTATCTAGTTGTCAACGCCGACGAGTCGGAGCCCGGGACGTGCAAGGACATCCCGCTCCTGTTCGCGAACCCGCATAGCCTCATCGAGGGCATGATCATCGCGTGTTATGCCATCAGGTCTTCGCATGCCTTCATCTATCTGCGCGGTGAAGTAGTCCCTGTGCTGCGGCGGTTGCACTCGGCCGTGAGCGAGGCCTACGCGGCCGGCTACCTCGGACAGAACGTCCTGGGCAGCGGCCTCGATCTCGACATCACCGTGCACGCCGGCGCCGGGGCGTACATCTGCGGTGAGGAGACCGCACTGCTCGACTCGCTCGAAGGCCGCCGTGGTCAACCGCGGCTCCGTCCCCCTTTCCCTGCGGTCGCGGGCCTCTACGCCTGCCCGACTGTTGTGAATAACGTGGAGTCGATCGCGTCGGTTCCCGCGATCCTGCAAAAGGGAAAAGACTGGTTCAGGTCGATGGGCAGCGAGAAGTCCCCGGGCTTCACGCTCTACTCGCTCAGTGGCCATGTCGCCAATCCCGGCCAGTTCGAGGCCCCGCTCGGCATCACGCTCCGCCAGCTCCTGGAGATGAGCGGTGGTATGCGGCCGGGCCACCGCCTCAAGTTCTGGACACCGGGCGGTTCTTCGACCCCGATGTTCACCGACGAGCACCTCGACGTCCCCCTCGACTACGAGGGAGTCGGCGCCGCCGGTTCCATGCTCGGCACCAAGGCCCTCCAGTGCTTCGACGAGACGACCTGCGTGGTCCGCGCCGTCACCCGCTGGACCGAGTTCTACGCCCACGAGTCCTGCGGCAAGTGCACCCCGTGCCGTGAAGGGACGTACTGGCTCGTGCAGTTGCTGCGCGACATCGAGGCCGGCAAGGGCGTGATGTCCGACCTCGACAAGCTCAACGACATCGCCGACAACATCAACGGCAAGTCGTTCTGCGCCCTCGGCGACGGCGCCGCCTCGCCGATCTTCTCCTCGCTCAAGTACTTCCGCGAGGAGTACGAGCAGCACATCACCGGCCGGGGCTGTCCCTTCGACCCGGCGAAGTCCACGGCCTGGGCCGACCGCCCGGAGGTGAACGCATGACTGTGACCACCAACGCTCCCTCGGGAGGGGGAGAGGCGGCGGTCCCGCCGGAAGACCTCGTCTCGCTGACGATCGACGGCGCCGAGATCAGCGTGCCCAAGGGCACCCTGGTCATCCGGGCCGCCGAAGAACTCGGCATCGAGATCCCCCGGTTCTGCGACCACCCCCTCCTCGACCCGGCCGGCGCCTGCCGCCAGTGCATCGTCGAGGTCGAGGGCCAGCGCAAGCCGATGGCGTCCTGCACGATCACGTGCACCGACGGCATGGTGGTGAAGACGCACCTCACCTCACCGGTCGCCGAGAAGGCCCAGCACGGGGTGATGGAGCTCCTCCTCATCAACCACCCGCTGGACTGCCCGGTCTGCGACAAGGGCGGCGAGTGCCCCCTCCAGAACCAGGCGATGTCCCACGGCCAGGCCGAGTCCCGGTTCGAGGGCAAGAAGCGGACCTACGAGAAGCCGGTCCCGATCTCCACCCAGGTACTGCTCGACCGCGAGCGGTGCGTGCTGTGCGCCCGCTGCACCCGCTTCTCCAACCAGGTCGCGGGCGACCCCATGATCGAACTGGTCGAGCGGGGCGCACTCCAGCAGGTCGGCACCGGTGAGGGCGACCCCTTCGAGTCGTACTTCTCCGGCAACACCATCCAGATCTGCCCGGTCGGCGCGCTCACCTCGGCGGCGTACCGATTCCGCTCCCGCCCCTTCGACCTGGTCTCCACCCCGAGCGTGTGCGAGCACTGCTCCGGCGGCTGCGCCACGCGCACGGACCACCGGCGCGGCAAGGTCATGCGCAAGCTCGCGGCCAACGACCCCGAGGTCAACGAGGAGTGGATCTGCGATAAGGGGCGCTTCGCGTTCCGGTACGCGCAGCAGCGCGACCGGCTCCAGACACCCCTGGTGCGCAACCCCGAGGGCGAACTGGTGCCGGCCTCCTGGCCGGAGGCGCTCCAGATCGCCGCCCAGGGCCTGCTCGCCTCGCGCGGCCGGGCCGGAGTCCTCACCGGCGGCCGCCTCACCATCGAGGACGCGTACGCCTACAGCAAGTTCGCGCGCGTGGCCCTCGACACCAACGACATCGACTTCCGCGCGCGTGTGCACAGCAGCGAGGAGGCCGACTTCCTGGCCGCGCGGATCGCGGGCCGCGGCCGTGACCTCGACGGTACGGGCGTCACGTACACCGCGCTGGAGAAGGCACCGGCGGTCCTGCTGGTCGGGTTCGAGGCCGAGGAGGAGGCGCCCGGCGTCTTCCTGAGGCTGCGCAAGGCCTGGCGCAAGCACGGCCAGAAGGTCTTCTCCCTCGCCACCTACGCCACCCGCGGGCTGGAGAAGGCGGGCGGCACCCTGCTGCCCGCCGCCCCCGGCACCGAGACCGAGTGGCTGGACGCGCTCGCCGGCGGGGTCGGCCTGGAGGACGACGGCAGCAGGGCCGCCGAGGCACTGCGCGCCGAGGGCGCGGTGATCGCCGTCGGTGAGCGGCTCGCCGCCGTGGCGGGCGGACTGACCGCCGCCGTACGGGCCGCCTCCGCGACCGGCGCCCAGCTGGTGTGGATTCCGCGGCGGGCCGGGGAGCGCGGTGCCGTCGAGGCGGGTGCGCTGCCCTCGCTGCTGCCGGGCGGACGTCCGGCGACCGACCCGCGCGCGCGTGAGGAGGTCGCCTCCGTCTGGGGCGTGGCCGAACTCCCGCACCGCTACGGCCGCGACACCGGGCAGATCGTCGAGGCGGCCGCCACCGGTGAACTCCAGGCCCTGGTGGTCGCGGGCGTCGAGGTCGCCGACCTGCCCGACCCGGCACGCACGCGTGCGGCGCTGCGGGAGGTCGGGTTCGTGGTCTCGCTCGAACTGCGGCCCGGCGAGGTCACCGAGCACGCGGACGTCGTCCTCCCGGTGGCCGCGGTCGCCGAGAAGGCCGGCACCTTCCTCAACTGGGAGGGCCGGGTGCGCTTCTTCGAGGCCGCGCTCAAGCCCGACCAGATGACCCGCACCCTCGCGCCCACCGACGCGCGCGTGTTGCAGATGCTGGCCGACGCCATGGACGTACACCTGGGTCTGCCCGATCTTCGCACCACGCGCGCGGAGATCGACCGGCTCGGCCCCTGGGACGGATCGCGCGGTACCGAACCGTTCGAGACCGGCGCCCAGTTGCCGCGGCCCGCCGCCGGAGAGGCCGTCCTGGCCGGACACCGGCTGCTGCTCGACCAGGGTCTGCTCCAGCAGGGCGACGAGGCGCTCTCCGGGACCCGGCACGCGGCACACGCGCGGGTGTCGGCCGCGACGGCCGCGGAAGCGGGCGTCAAGGAAGGCGACCTGCTCGCCGTGACCGGCCCCGCCGGAGTCGTCGAACTCCCGCTCCAGGTCACGGAGATGCCCGACCGGGTGGTCTGGCTCCCGCTGAACTCCACCGGCGGGGGAGTGGCCTCCGACGCCGGAGTGGTGCCCGGCTCCCTCGTCCGCATCGGCCCGGCCCCGCTCGCCGCCGAAGCCCCCAAGGAGGTGGAGGCATGAGCCCGCTCGCCGCTGAAGACCTCTCGATGTTCGGCACCGACCCCTGGTGGCTCGTCGTCATCAAGGCCGTCTTCTGCTTCGCATTCCTGATGGTGACCGTGCTGTTCTCCATCGTGTGGGAGCGCAAGGTCGTCGCCTGGATGCAGTTGCGCATCGGCCCCAACCGGCACGGCCCCTGGGGCATGCTCCAGTCGCTCGCCGACGGCATCAAGCTGATGCTGAAGGAAGACGTCATCGTCAAGCGCGCGGACAAGGTCGTCTACGTCCTCGCGCCGATCGTCGCGGCCATCCCGGCCTTCATGGCGATCGCGGTGATCCCCTTCGGCCCGGCCGGCAACGAGATCTCGATCTTCGGCCACCGCACCGCGATGCAGCTCACCGACCTCCCGATCGCGATGCTCTACATCCTCGCGGTCGCCTCGGTCGGCATCTACGGCATCGTGCTCGCGGGCTGGAGCTCCGGGTCGACGTACCCGCTGCTCGGCGGTCTGCGGTCCTGCGCCCAGATGATCTCGTACGAGATCGCCATGGGTGCCGCCTTCGCCTCGGTGTTCCTCTACTCCGGGTCTATGTCGACCTCGGCGATCGTCGAGGCCCAGCAGGACCGCTGGTACATCGTGCTGCTGCCGGTCTCCTTCGTCATCTACGTCATCACGATGGTCGGCGAGACCAACCGCGCCCCCTTCGACATGCCGGAGTCCGAGGGCGACCTGGTCGGCGGCTTCAACACCGAGTACTCGTCGATCAAGTTCGCGATGTTCATGCTCGCCGAGTACGTGAACATGGTGACGGTCTCGGCCGTGACGACCACCCTCTTCCTCGGTGGCTGGCGGGCCCCCTGGCCCATCTCCACCTTCTGGGAGGGCGCCAACCACGGCTGGTGGCCGCTGCTCTGGTTCGTCATCAAGGTGCAGCTGCTGCTGTTCTTCTTCATCTGGCTGCGCGGCACGCTTCCCCGCGTCCGCTACGACCAGCTGATGAAGCTCGGCTGGAAGGTCCTCATCCCGGTCTCCGTGGTGTGGCTGATGCTCGTAGCGACCGTGCGGACCCTGCGCAACCAGAACTACGACTTCGCCGACATCGCCCTCTACATCGGCGGCGGAGTCCTGGTCCTGCTGCTGCTCTCCTTCGTCGCCGACATGTTCCGCGAGAAGTCGAAGGCGGCCTCGCAGCCCGCCGCGGAACCGGCCGGATTCGACCCGATGGCCGGCGGGTTCCCCGTACCGCCGCTGCCCGGACAGGAGTTGCCGCCCGTGCCGAGGCGCCGCCCCCAGCGGGAGCGGGAGCTGATTGTCAGTGGTGGGTCCGATACTCAGAGTGACGGCGGATCTACGGATGGAAAGGAGGCGTCCGATGGCTGAGGAGCCCAAGGAGACCAAGCCCGGTTTCATGAACCCTGTCGCAGGCTTCGGCGTGACCTTCAAGGCCATGTTCAAGAAGCGGCTGACCGAGCAGTACCCGGAGCAGCAGAAGACCACCGCTCCGCGGTTCCACGGACGGCACCAGCTCAACCGCCATCCGGACGGCCTGGAGAAGTGCGTCGGCTGCGAGCTGTGCGCCTGGGCCTGCCCCGCCGACGCCATCTATGTGGAGGGCGCCGACAACACCGACGAGGAGCGCTACTCGCCGGGCGAGCGGTACGGCCGCGTCTACCAGATCAACTACGCCCGCTGCATCCTGTGCGGCCTGTGCATCGAGGCGTGCCCCACGCGCGCGCTGACGATGACCAACGAGTTCGAGCTGGCCGACAGCAGCCGCGCCAACCTCATCTACACCAAGGAGCAGCTGCTCGCCGGGCTCGACGAGGGCATGGTCGACAGCCCGCACTCGATCTTCCCGGGCACCGACGAGCAGGACTACTACCGGGGCCTGGTGACGGAGGCCGCGCCGGGCACGGTCCGGCAGGTCGCGGTCTCCAAGGGCGAGAAGCCCTCCGACGAGGAGGTGGAGGCATGAGCGCGCTCGCCGCCTACTCCACCTCCACCGGTGAGGCCTTCCAGTTCTGGGTCCTCGGCACCGTCGCCGTGATCGGCGCCCTGTGCACCGTCTTCATGAAGAAGGCCGTGCACAGCGCGCTCTGCCTCGCCGGCACCATGATCATCCTGGCGGTGTTCTACCTCGCCAACGGCGCCTACTTCCTGGGCGTCGTGCAGATCGTCGTCTACACCGGCGCGATCATGATGCTGTTCCTGTTCGTGGTGATGCTCGTCGGCGTGACCGCGGCGGACTCCCTGAAGGAGACCATCAGGGGCCAGCGCTGGCTGGCCCTTCTCTGTGGACTCGGCTTCGGCGTCCTGCTGTTCGCGGGCATCGGCAACGCCTCGCTCAAGGAGTTCAACGGCGTCGCCCAGGCCAACTCCGGCGGCAACGTGGAGGGTCTCGCGACCCTCATCTTCACCAAGTACGTCTTCGCCTTCGAGATCACCGGCGCCCTGCTGATCACGGCCGCCGTCGGCGCCATGGTGCTCACGCACCGCGAGCGCACCGAACGCGCCCTGACCCAGCGGGAGATGGCCGAGAAGCGGGTCCGCGACGGCAAGCACCTCCCGCCGCTGCCCGCCCCCGGCGTCTACGCCCGGCACAACGCGGTGGACATCGCGGGCCTGCTGCCCGACGGCACCCCGTCCGAGCTCACGGTCAGCAAGACCCTGCGCGACCGCGGCCAGATCCGTGACGTGTCCACCGAGGCGATGAACGACCTCAAGGCGCTGGAGCAGCGCTCCGAGGACCGCCTGGAGCGCACCGAGACCGAACCGGCCACCTTCAAGAGGGAGGCGTCGAAGTGAACCCGGTCAACTACCTCTACCTCGCCGCCCTGTTGTTCACGATCGGCGCCACCGGTGTCCTGATCAGGCGCAACGCGATCGTGGTGTTCATGTGCGTCGAGCTCATGCTCAACGCCTGCAACCTCGCGTTCGTCGCCTTCTCCCGGATGCACGGCAATCTCGACGGCCAGATCATCGCCTTCTTCACGATGGTCGTCGCCGCCGCGGAGGTCGTGGTCGGGCTCGCGATCATCGTGTCGCTGTTCCGTTCCCGCCACTCGGCCTCGGTCGACGACGCCAGCCTGATGAAGCTGTAAGGGGTCGCTGAATCGTGGAGAACCTGATCGCGCTGCTCATCGCGGCGCCTCTGCTAGGAGCGGCGGTCCTGCTGACCGGCGGCCGGCGGCTGGACGCCGTCGGCCACTGGATCGGCACCGTCCTCGCCGGCGCCTCCTTCGTGTTCGGCGCCGTCCTCTTCGCCGACCTGCTCGGCAAGGACGCCGAACACCGCACGCTCACCCAGCACCTGTTCAGCTGGGTGCCGGTCGAGGGCTTCCAGGCGGACGTCGCCTTCCGCCTCGACCAGCTGTCGATGACGTTCGTGCTGCTGATCACCGGCGTCGGCTCGCTCATCCACCTGTACTCGATCGGGTACATGGAGCACGACGAGCGTCGCCGCCGCTTCTTCGGCTATCTGAACCTGTTCCTCGCGGCGATGCTCCTGCTCGTCCTCGCCGACAACTACCTGCTGCTGTACGTCGGCTGGGAGGGCGTCGGTCTCGCCTCCTACCTGCTGATCGGCTTCTGGCAGCACAAGCCCAGCGCGGCCACCGCGGCCAAGAAGGCGTTCCTGGTCAACCGCGTCGGCGACATGGGCCTGTCGATCGCGATCATGCTGATGTTCACGACCTTCGGCACCTTCGCCTTCGGCCCGGTCCTCGGCAGCCACGAGGAGCCCGGGCTGGTCACCGGCGCCTCCGAGGCCACGCTCACCGGCATCGCCCTGATGCTGCTGCTCGCCGCCTGCGGCAAGTCCGCCCAGGTGCCGCTGCAGTCCTGGCTCGGGGACGCGATGGAGGGCCCGACCCCGGTCTCGGCCCTCATCCACGCCGCGACCATGGTGACCGCGGGCGTCTACCTGATCGTCCGCTCCGCCAACATCTTCAACCTCGCCCCGGACGCCCAGCTGGTCGTCACCGTCGTCGGTGCCGTCACGCTCCTGTTCGGTGCGATCGTCGGTTGCGCGAAGGACGACATCAAGAAGGCCCTCGCCGGTTCGACCATGTCGCAGATCGGCTACATGGTCCTCGCCGCGGGCCTAGGCCCCATCGGCTACGTCTTCGCGATCATGCACCTGGTGACGCACGGCTTCTTCAAGGCCGGGCTCTTCCTCGGCGCCGGTTCGGTCATGCACGGCATGAACGACGAGGTCGACATGCGGAAGTACGGCGGCCTCAGGAAGTACATGCCGGTCACCTTCGTGACGTTCGGCCTCGGCTACCTGGCCATCATCGGCTTCCCTGGCCTGTCGGGCTTCTTCTCCAAGGACAAGATCATCGAGGCGGCCTTCGCCAAGGGCGGCACCGAGGGCTGGATCCTCGGCGCCTGCGCCCTGCTGGGCGCGGCCATCACCGCCTTCTACATGACGCGCGTGATGCTGATGACGTTCTTCGGCGAGAAGCGCTGGCAGCCGGATGCCGAGGGCCACGAGCCGCACCCGCACGAGTCCCCCAAGTCCATGACGATCCCCATGATCGTGCTGGCCTTCGGATCGGTCTTCGCGGGCGGCATCTTCGGAATCGGCGACCGCTTCCTGCACTGGCTGGAGCCCATCACCGGCCACGACCACGGAGACGCGCCGATCAGCGCGACCGCGGTCACGGCGTCCACGGTGGCCGTCATGGTCATCGGCGTCGCCATCGCCTGGCTCCAGTACGGCCGCCGCCCGGTCCCGGCCGTCGCCCCGCGCGGATCGCTGCTCACCCGGGCCGCCCGGCGCGACCTGCTCCAGGACGACTTCAACCACGTGGTCCTGGTCCGCGGCGGAGAACACCTCACGCGGTCCCTGGTCTACGTCGACCACAGCCTGGTCGACGGAGTGGTCAACGGCACGGCGGCCTCGGTCGGCGGCCTCTCCGGGCGGATGCGCAAGCTGCAGAACGGCTTCGCGCGGTCGTACGCGGTCTCGATGTTCGGCGGTGCGGCCATCCTCGTCGCCGCGACCCTGCTGATGAGGGCGGTCTGATACCGATGTCCTTTCCTCTGCTGACAGCGACGGCGGCCCTCCCGGCGATCGGGGCGATCGCCACGGCCGCCGTACCGGCCGCGCGACGCACCGCCGCCAAATGGCTGGCGCTGCTCGTCTCGCTCGCCACACTCGCCCTCGCGATCGTCGTCCTGGTCCGCTTCGACCCGGACGGCGCCCGCTACCAGCTCACCGAATCGCACGCCTGGATCGCGGAGTTCGGGGTGCGCTACGAACTGGGCGTGGACGGCATCGGGGTGGCGCTGCTCGCGCTGACCGCGCTGCTGATCCCGTTCATCATCCTGGCGGGCTGGCACGACGCCGACCCCCTGGAGACCGGAAGCAGGCGGTGGCGGCCGACACAGGGCTTCTTCGCCCTGATCCTGGCGGTCGAGGCGATGGTGATCATCTCCTTCGAGGCCACCGACGTCTTCCTCTTCTACATCTTCTTCGAAGCCATGCTGATCCCGATGTACTTCCTCATCGGCGGCTTCGGGGACCGGGCCCACGCCGGCTCCGACGAGAACGCGGCGGCCCAACGCTCGTACGCCGCCGTGAAGTTCCTCCTCTACAACCTGGTCGGCGGCCTGATCATGCTGGCCGCGGTGATCGGCCTCTACGTGGTCGCCGGGAACTTCAGCCTCACCGAGATCGCCGAGGCGCGGGCCAACGGCTCGCTCGACATGGCGACCAACACCGAGCGCTGGCTGTTCCTCGGGTTCTTCTTCGCCTTCGCGGTGAAGGCGCCCCTGTGGCCGCTGCACACCTGGCTGCCCAACGCGATGGGCGAGGCCACCGCCCCGGTTGCCGTCCTCATCACGGCGGTCGTCGACAAGGTGGGCACCTTCGCGATGCTCCGCTTCTGCCTCCAGCTCTTCCCGGAGGCCAGCAAGTGGGCCACGCCCGCGATCCTCGTCCTAGCGGTGATCAGCATCATCTACGGGGCGCTGCTCGCGGTCGGCCAGCGGGACATCAAGCGCCTGGTGGCGTACGCGTCGATCTCCCACTTCGGCTTCATCATCATGGGCATCTTCGCGATGACCAGCCAGGGCCAGTCCGGCGCGACGCTCTACATGGTCAACCACGGGATCTCGACGGCCGCGCTGATGCTGGTGGCCGGCTTCCTGATCTCGCGGCGCGGCTCGCGGCTCATCGCCGACTACGGCGGTGTCCAGAAGGTCGCCCCGGTGCTCGCCGGCACCTTCCTGATCGGCGGCCTCGCGACCCTGTCGCTGCCGGGGCTCGCGCCCTTCGTGAGCGAGTTCCTGGTCCTGGTCGGCACGTTCGCGCGCTATCCGGTGATCGGCATCATCGCCACCTTCGGCATCGTGCTCGCCGCGCTCTACACCCTCGTCCTGTACCAGCGGACGATGACGGGCCCGGTGAAGCCGGAGGTCTCCGCGATGCCCGACCTGCGGATGCGTGAGCTCGTGGTCGTCGCGCCGCTGGTCGTCCTGCTGATCTTCCTGGGCGTCTACCCGAAGCCGGTCACCGACATCGTCAACCCGGCGGTGAAGTCGACCATGTCCGACGTACACAAGAAGGACCCCAAGCCCGAGGTGGAGGCGGCCAAGTGAGCGCAGTAGCCGTCCACAGCCTGTGGACAACCGCGGCCGACCCGATCTCGAAGATCGACGCGCCGAAGATCGAATACGGGCAATTGTCGCCCACCCTGATCGTCGTGGGCGCGGCGATCATCGGAATCCTGGTCGAGGCCTTCGTCCCGCGCAGGACCCGTTACTACGCCCAGCTGTTCGTGTCCGCCGTCGCCCTGTGCGCGGCCTTCGCGGCGGTCGTCGCGCTCGCCGCCGACGGGTACGCCACCACCAAGGCGGGCATCGCGGCCATGGGCGCGATCGCCGTCGACGGACCGGCCCTGTTCCTCCAGGGCACCATCCTGCTGGCGGGCCTGGTCGGCCTGTTCACCTTCGCGGAGCGGCGGCTCGACCCCGAGACGCACGGCAACCGCGTCGACTCCTTCGCCGCCCAGGCCGCCTCGGTACCGGGCAGCGACAGCGAGAAGGCGGCCGTCAAGGCCGGGTTCACCACCACCGAGGTGTTCCCGCTGCTGCTCTTCGCCGTCGCCGGCATGCTGATCTTCCCGGCCGCCAACGACCTGCTGACGCTGTTCGTGGCCCTGGAGGTCTTCTCCCTGCCGCTGTACCTGCTGTGCGCCCTGGCCCGCCGCAAGCGGCTCATGTCGCAGGAGGCCGCCGTCAAGTACTTCCTGCTCGGCGCGTTCGCCTCGGCGTTCACCCTGTTCGGCATCGCGCTGCTGTACGGCTACGCGGGCTCGGTGTCGTACGGCACCATCGCGCAGGTCGTCGACGGCACCGTCACCACCGTGGACCCGGCGCTCGCCGACACCATGGGCAACGACGCGCTGCTGCTCATCGGCTCCGCGATGATCATCATGGGTCTGCTGTTCAAGGTCGGCGCGGTGCCGTTCCACATGTGGACCCCGGACGTCTACCAGGGCGCGCCGACCCCCGTCACCGGCTTCATGGCGGCGGCGACCAAGGTGGCCGCGTTCGGCGCGCTGCTGCGCATCCTGTACGTCGTGCTGCCGGGCCTGCGCTGGGACTGGCGGCCGGTCATGTGGGCCGTCGCGATCGTCACCATGCTCGGCGGTGCGATCGTCGCGATCACCCAGACCGACATCAAGCGGCTGCTGGCGTACTCGTCGATCGCGCACGCGGGATTCATCCTCGCGGGTGTCATCGCGACCACGCCGGACGGGGTGTCGTCGGTCCTCTTCTACCTGGCCGCGTACTCGTTCGTGACGATCGGCGCCTTCGCCGTGGTCACACTCGTACGGGACGCGGGCGGCGAGGCGACGCACCTGTCCAAGTGGGCGGGCCTGGGCCGTCGTTCGCCGCTGGTGGCCGCCGTGTTCGCGGTGTTCCTGCTGGCCTTCGCCGGTATCCCGCTGACCTCCGGCTTCGCCGGGAAGTTCGCCGTGTTCAAGGCGGCGGCGGAGGGCGGGGCGGCACCGCTGGTCGTGGTCGGTGTGATCTCGTCCGCGATCGCCGCGTTCTTCTACATCCGGGTGATCGTGCTGATGTTCTTCAGCGAGCCGCGTCCGGAGGGGCCGACGGTCGCCGTGCCGTCGCCGCTCACGATGACGGCGATCGGCGTCGGCGTGGCGGTCACGCTGGTGCTCGGTGTGGCGCCGCAGTACTTCCTGGACCTGGCGAACCAGGCGGGAGTGTTCGTGCGCTGATCAGGCGCCTGCTCGCGACGGCAGCGGCCCGGCTCCCCCGGACAGGGAGCCGGGCCGCTGTGGCGTGCCGGGACGGGGCTACTGACTGTTGTCGCGGCGCGCTTTGATCTGCGTGAGGTCCAGGTCCACCGGGAAGGGGACGTCCAGCTTCATCCGCTCACGGAAGATTCCCACGCTGGTGTACGCGCGGGTGGTGGGCTCCAGCTCGAACGCGTGCACGGCTGCGCGGCCCTTCTCGTTCTCCACCCTCCAGTAGTAGGGGATCTTCGCGCGGGCGTACTTCAGCGGCTTGGTCTCGCGGTCCCGGGAGACGGAGTCGGGCGAGACGACCTCGATGGCCAGGAGGACCGCTTCCACCGGGAAACGGGTCTGTTCCGCGTCCTCTACGACGTCCCCGCGCACGACGACCACGTCCGGCTCGGGGCGATTCTGCCGGTCGATGTCGATGGTGAACTCGCGGATGACCTCGAAGTCCGCCGGGGCCAGTGACTGGAGCTGCCACTCGAAAAAGCTCACAGCGCGCGAGTGAAAGAGGGTCTGCGGACTCACGAAGACCAGGCTCCCGTCGATCAGTTCCGTATGCGGAGGCAGATTCGGGAGGCGGTCCAGGTCGTCGGCGGTCCAGCCGCCTTCCGGCGGGCTCGGCCAGGTGGGCTTGGACGCCTTCGGTGCGACGCTCATCAGTGCTCCCATGGGACGGAGTCTCGCCGGTCCATTCAGACTATCCGCCGGAAACCGTCAGGTCTCCCACGAACGTGTGAGCGACGATCGTGTCCTTGACGCGGGTCCAGGAGTCGGCCTGTGGATAACTCCGACTGTGTCAGTCCGGCCCCCTATCGTGGACGCAGTGGTCGAAGGACGACGTACGGGGGACGGGACTATGGGCGGGATGGGCGGGATCAGCGAGATGCCAGGGATCACCGGGACACCGGGCGGGAGCGACAGCGAGGCACTGGCCACGCTCCACCGGGTCTTCGGATACGACGCCTTCCGCGGCGAGCAGGAAGAGATCATCGAGCATGTGGTGGCCGGCGGGGACGCCGTGGTCCTCATGCCGACCGGCGGCGGCAAGTCGCTGTGCTACCAGATTCCGTCCCTGGTCAGACCCGGCACGGGCATCGTCGTCTCACCGCTCATCGCGCTGATGCAGGACCAGGTCGACGCGCTCAGGGCGCTCGGTGTGCGGGCCGGGTTCATGAACTCCACGCAGGACTTCGACGAGCGGCGCGTGGTGGAGGCGGAGTTCCTCGCCGGGGAGCTCGACCTGCTCTACCTCGCGCCGGAGCGGCTGCGGCTCGACTCCACCCTCGACCTTCTCTCCCGGGGCAAGATCGCCGCCTTCGCCATCGACGAGGCGCACTGCGTCTCGCAGTGGGGCCACGACTTCCGGCCCGACTACCTCGCCCTCTCCCTGCTCGGCGAGCGCTGGCCGGACGTCCCGCGGATCGCGCTCACGGCGACGGCCACCCACGCGACCCACCAGGAGATCACCCAGCGGCTGAACATGCCGACGGCCCGGCACTTCGTGGCGAGCTTCGACCGGCCCAACATCCAGTACCGGATCGTCCCGAAGGCCGACCCCAAGAAGCAGCTGCTGGCCTTCCTGCGCGCGGAGCACGCGGGCGACGCGGGCATCGTGTACTGCCTCTCGCGCAAGTCGGTGGAGGCCACGGCCGAGTTCCTCTCGCGCAACGGCATCGAGGCGGTCCCGTACCACGCAGGCCTGGACGCGGGCACCCGCGCCGCCCACCAGTCCCGGTTCCTGCGCGAGGACGGCCTGGTCGTGGTGGCGACCATCGCCTTCGGCATGGGCATCGACAAGCCGGACGTCCGCTTCGTCGCCCACCTCGACCTGCCCAAGTCCGTCGAGGGCTACTACCAGGAGACGGGCCGCGCGGGACGTGACGGCCTGGCCTCCACGGCCTGGATGGCCTACGGCCTCAACGACGTCATACAGCAGCGCAAGCTGATCCAGTCCGGCGAGGGGGACGAGGCGTTCCAGCGCCGGGCCGCCGCCCACCTCGAATCCATGCTGGCGCTGTGCGAGACCGCCCAGTGCCGGCGCGGACAGCTCCTGATCTACTTCGGCCAGGAGCCGGAACCGACGGGCTGCGGCAACTGCGACACCTGTCTGACCCCGCCGGAGACCTGGGACGGCACGGTCGCGGCCCAGAAGGTGCTGTCGACCGTGGTGCGGCTCCAGCGGGAGCGGGGGCAGAAGTTCGGGGCGGTGCAGATCGTCGACATCCTGCTCGGCAAGCGCACCGGCAAGGTCATCCAGTTCGACCACGACCAGCTGTCCGTGTTCGGCATCGGGGAGGAGTACTCAGAGGGCGAATGGCGCGGTGTCGTACGGCAGTTGCTGGCCCAGGGGCTGCTCGCGGTCGAGGGCGAGTACGGCACGCTGGTGCTGACCGAGGCGAGCGGGGCGGTGCTGCGGCGGGAGCGGGAGGTGCCGCTGCGCAAGGAGCCGAAGAAGCCCGCGACCGCCAAGACCAGCTCCTCGTCCGGGCGGGGCAAGGCCAAGGCCGCGGTGGCCGAGCTGCCGGAGTCGCTGGTGCCGGCCTTCGAGGCACTGCGGGCCTGGCGGGCCGAGCAGGCGCGGGAGCAGGGCGTCCCGGCGTACGTCATCTTCCACGACGCCACGCTCAGGGAGATCGTGACGGTGTGGCCGACCTCGGTGCGGCAGCTCGGGAGCGTGGGCGGGGTCGGCGAGAAGAAGCTGGCGACGTACGGGGAGGGCGTGGTCGGGGTGCTGGCCACGCTGGAGGGGCCCGGGGGAGGGGCCGGTCAGGGTGGAGCCGCTTCCGTCGGGACCGCTGCCACTGGGACCGCTGCCACTGGGACTGCTTCCGCCGCGACCGCTTCGGGCGGGGCCGCCTCTGCCAAGTCCCCCGCGACGACCGACGAGGACGATCACTGGCCCGAGATGGACGCCGAGCCCGAGCCGGAGGACTGGATATAGGGGGCTGGATATAGAGGACTGCTCGGTCGGCTCCGGGTGGCCCTGGCTGGTTCAGCCCGGCCGGTTCAGTCCGGTGCGTGCGTCAGGGCGGTGACGTAGGCGTCGAGCCGTTGCTCAACGGCTCGTGCCGTCAGGTCTGTTCGCCCTGCCTCGCGCCAGGCCCGCGCCACCGGCCGTACGTCCTCGGAGAACGCGAGGGCGTGCCGCACCTGCCAGTACAGGCGCTCGTCCGGGTCCGCGGCCAGGACCCCGCCGGCCTCCTCGTACGCCTCGGTGAACCGCCGGCCCCAGGCCGGGCCGTGCAGCAGGGCGAGGTTGGTGGAGCAGTGGGCGACGTCCAGGTCGGCCGGGCCCCAGGAGGTCGCCGCCCAGTCGACGACGGCGGTGATGAGCGGGGCCGCCGGGCTCTTGGGTGATGCGTCGAACAGGACGTTGCCGGGGTGGAAGTCCCGGTGCAGGAAGCGTCCTCGGTACGGCGGGGCGGGGCTGCGGATCAGGTCGATCGCCGTGGTCCAGGCCGTCGGGTCGGCGCACGGGGGGACGACGACGGTGTCGGCGGTCGTCAGGGCCACGTACTCCCGGGGGCGTTCGGCGGGACGCAGGGCGTGGATGGCCACGAGTCGGCGGGCCAGGAGGGGGACGCGGGTCTCGATGCCCTCGTCGGTGAGGACGGTCCGGCCCGGGAGGTGGGTCATGAGGAGCGACGGGTGCTCGCAGTGGACGGCGGTCGGATCGACGGCGATCAGCTCGGGGGCCGGTAGGTCGGTTCCGGCGAGGAGGGGCAGGGCGTCGGCTTCCCTGTGCAGCCACTCCTCGGCGTCTGCCACGTCGACGTAGGTCCGCAGCACCAGGAAGCGGGTGTCGCCGTCCGGTGCGGCGACGGTCAGGCGGCGCATCTCGGCGGTGCTGCCGCCGTGCAGGGGCTCGGATTCGACGACTCGTTCGCCGGTGGCGAGATGCCGGCCGACCCAGGTCAGGGTCGACGGCCGGACCGACCCTGACCGGTCGTGGCTGCTCACGGGGCCAGCCCACCATTCGGACGGCGGCCCGCGCAAAGGGATTTGACGGAGGGGAGGAGGTGACGGGGTGAGGGCGGTGATGAGGGTGGCGCGTCGCGCGGTGGCGGTTCTGCGGACACCGGGGCCGGGACACCGGGGCCGGGACACCCTGGTGGGCGTCCCGGCCGGGCGGTGCGGGTGGGCGGTGCGAGTGGGCCTGTGGCTACGGGTTCTGCGAGCCCCTCGCCAAGCCCCGTGCCGCGTAGGCCCTGACGTCCGCGTCCGAGTCGGTCGTCGCCGTTGCCAGGGCCGCGCGGGCGTCCTCGGTGCCGTTGTGCCGGGTCAGGGCCAGGACGGCGGCCTTGCGGACGTCGGCGTTCGGGTCGGCGAGGGCCTTGGCCAGGGCGGGGACGGCGAGGTCGGGGGCGGCGGCGGACAGGGCGGTCGCGGCACCCGACCTGACCTGCCACGCGGTGGCCGACAGGGCGGTCACGGCGCGGGTGGCCAGGGGTTCCCGGCAGCCCGTGGTGCCCAACGCGCCGTAGGCCGCGCCCTGGACGAGGGCGTCGGGGTCCTCGGTGAGACGGGCCAGGGCGTCGAGGACGGCGTCGAGCGGGTGTTCCGCCGACACCGTCGCCAGCGCCTTGGCGATCGTCACGCGGACCTCGCGGGACGGGTCGGCGGTCGCCGCGCGGGCCAGTTCGGCGGCGGCGTCCACCGAGACGAGGGCGCGGACCGCCTCGATCCGGACCGGGATGTCCGTGTCGGTGAGGGAACCGGCGAACAGGTCCGCGTCCCCGAGGCGCAGGGCACGCAGGACATCCAGGGCGGCGGCGCGGACGACCGGGTCGGGCACGGCGAGAGCGGCGGCGAGGCCGTCGCGCAGGGCGGGCTCGGGCGGCAGGGTCTCCACGAGTTCCCGCAGGGACGCGGCGGCCGTGGCCCGGACCTCGGCGGCCTCGTCGCGCAGTGCCCCGGCGAGGGCGGGACCGGTGCCCGAGGGCAGCGTCTCGGTGAGCACGGCGACCGCCTCACGGCGGACGGCGGACGCGGGGTCGGCCAAGTAGGGCCGCAGGGCGTCGAGTTCGGGCTCCTCCTCGGCGAGGGCGACGAGTTCGAGGAGCCGGGCGGCGGTCTGCTCGGCGGTGGGTCGGGCGACGGTTCGGCCGGGGTGGGCACCGACCGACGTGGCCACCTGTGGCTCACCCTGCGACGCACTTTGCGACGCACCTTGCGCGACCGCCTGTGCCGCCACCCGCTCTGCCACCTGCACGGCGACCTCCGCCGTGACCGCCACCCTGCCTTCCACCGCGACCTCCGCCACCCCCTGAGCAGTCACCGCCACCGGCGCCCGATCCCGCGCCCCCGCCGTCGCCACGTTCTCCGCGTGCACCTCGCCGAGGTGTCGCGAAGGGCCGCCGACCGGTGTGAACTCCTCGATGGGGACCAGGTAGGGGGCCACCGGGCGGGCCGTGAACTCCATCGCGCCGGAAGGGGACTTGTACAGGTCGAGGTGGTGGAACCAGGAGGCGTCGTCGCGGTGCGGGTGGTCGAGGCGGTCGTGGTAGAGGCCCCAGCGGGACTCCGTGCGGGCCAGGGACGCGCGCGCGGCCATCTCCGCGCAGTCCCGGATGAAGGAGACCTCGGCGCAGCGCATCAGCTCGTGCGGGGTCCGGGCGCCCATCTCGGCGATGTCGTCCCGCATCCGCTCGAAGGACTCAAGGGCCAGGGAGAGCCGGGCGCCGGACTTCGGCGGGGCCACGTAGTCGTTCACGAAGCGGCGCAGCTTGTACTCGACCTGGGGCTGCGGCGGGCCGTCGGGGTTGTGCAGCGGGCGGTAGATCAGCTCGTGCGCCTCGCGGAGCTGGTCGGCGGGCAACTCCCCTTCGTACGCCGAGTACTGGGACGCGTCCGCGCCCGCGAGGTCGCCGAAGACGAACGCGCCGATCATGTAGTTGTGCGGGACGCAGGCGAGGTCGCCGGCGGCGTACAGACGGGGGAGGGTCGTACGGGCGTGGTCGTCGACCCGGACCCCGGACGCCGAGTGGCCGCCGCAGAGGCCGATCTCGGAGATGTGCATCTCGATGTCGTGGGTGCGGTAGTCGTGGCCGCGGCCCTCGTGGAAGGTGCCGCGCGTGGGCCGCTCGGTGGAGTGCAGGATCGACTCCAGGGACGAGATCGACTCCTCCGGGAGGTGGCTCAGCTTGAGGTACACCGGACCCCGGTCGCTCGCGACCTCCGCCGCGAACTCGGCCATCATCTGGCCGGACCAGTAGTCGGAGTCGACGAAGCGCTCGCCGTGCCGGTTGACCTGGTAGCCGCCGAAGGGGTTGGCGACGTAGGCGCAGGCGGGGCCGTTGTAGTCCTTGATCAGTGGGTTGATCTGGAAGCACTCGATGCCGGTGAGCTCGGCGCCCGCGTGGTAGGCCATGGCGTAGCCGTCGCCCGCGTTGGTCGGGTTCTCGTAGGTGCCGTAGAGGTAGCCGGAGGCCGGGAGGCCCAGGCGGCCGCAGGCGCCGGTCGCGAGGATCACCGCGCCCGCGCGGACCGTGACGAAGCCGCCGGTGCGGGTGTTGAAGCCGACCGCCCCCACGGCCCGCCCCTCGGCGGTGAGCACGCGCACCGGCATGACCCGGTTCTCGATGCGGATCCGCTCCCGCATCTCGCGCCGCCGCAGCTGCCGGTAGAGAACCTTCTTGACGTCCTTGCCCTCCGGCATCGGCAGCACGTAGGAGCCGGAGCGGTGGACCTGGCGGACCGCGTAGTCGCCGTGCTCGTCCTTCTCGAACTTCACGCCGTACGACTCCAGGCGCTGCACCATGCCGAAGCCGCGGGTGGCGGTCTGCCGGACGGTGGACTGGTCGACGATGCCGTCGTTGGCGCGGGTGATCTCGGCGACGTAGTCGTCGGGCTCGGCGCGGCCGGGGATGACCGCGTTGTTGACGCCGTCCATGCCCATGGCGAGGGCGCCGGAGTGCCGGACGTGGGCCTTCTCCAGCAGGATGACGTCGGCGCCGTGCTCGGCGGCGGTCAGCGCGGCCATGGTCCCGGCGGTGCCGCCGCCGATGACGAGGACGTCGCAGGAGAGCTCCTCGACGTCGGTGAGCGCGGGGATCTGCAGAGGGGTGTCCACCAGGGTGCCTTTCACGTTCCGGCTCACGTACCGAGCGAGGTCAGGACATCGCGGCGCAGAGCCACGCGCGCGGGGTCGTCGTGCGCCGAACGGTCGCGCGGGCGCGGCACTTCCCGTACGGCGGTCAGGCGGCCGTCGCCGAGGAGGGCCACGCGGTCGCCGAGGAACAGGGCCTCGTCCACGTCGTGGGTGACGAAGACGACCGTGGCGCCCGTGCCCCGGAGCACGTCGACCAGCAGGTCCTGCATGCCGGCGCGGGTCTGGGCGTCGAGGGCGCCGAAGGGTTCGTCCATGAGGACGGCACTGGGCCGCCCGGCGAGGGCGCGGGCCAACTGGGCGCGCTGGCGCTGCCCGCCGGAGACCCGGTGCGGCAACTGCCCCGCGCGGTCGGCGAGTCCGACCCGGCCGAGCCAGGACTCGGCCTGCGCGCGCCGTTCGGTGCGGGACAGCCCCTTGATGGCGAGGGGGAGTTCGACGTTGGCGCGCAGGGTGCGCCAGGGCAGCAGGGCGTCCTCCTGGAAGACCAGGGCGCGTTCGGCCCCGGGACCGGTGAGCGGCCGCCCGTCCTGGGCGACCTCGCCCGCGAGCAGCGGCAGGAGGCCGGCCAGGGTGCGCAGCAACGTCGACTTGCCGCAGCCGGAGGAGCCGACCACGGTGAGGATCTCGCCGGGGACGATGTCGAGGTCGACACCGGAGAGCACCGGCGCGTCGGGACGGCCGAGACCGGCGGCGGTGAGGGTGAGGCGGGTGCCGCGCGCGGGCGACGGCGCCTGGGCCGCCGTGTCGACGACGGTGTCAGACGAGGTGCTCATCGCGTGCCTCCTCCGGCTCGGATGCGGGTTTCCGGGCAGTGCGGGAGGGCGTCGGCGCGGGGGACTTGGGGGCCTTGGGCCGGCCAGGCCCGTACGACGTCCTCGGCAGCCACCGCGTCAGGCGGCGCCCCAGCAGTTCCACCGCCGTGGAGGTGAGCCAGCCCAGGACGCCGATGGTGACCATGCCGACGAAGACGCCGGCGTAGTTGACGACGGTGTAGTCCTGCCAGGTCCGGTAGCCGACGCCGTACTGGCCGGAGATCATCTCGGCGGAGATGACACAGATCCACGAGACGCCGATGCCGACCGAGAGGCCGCCGAAGATGCCGGGCAGGGCGCCCGGCAGGACGACCGAGGCGAGGATCCGCCACCGGCCGCCGCCCATGGTCAGCACCGCCTCCTCCCACACCGGGGTCAGCGCGCGGACCGCGTGCCGGGTGGAGACCAGGACCGGGAAGAAGGCGGCGGTGAAGGTGATGAAGACGATGCCCTGCTCGTTCGAGGGGAACAGGAGGATCGCCACCGGTACCAGGGCGATCGCCGGGATCGGGCGGATCACCTCCAGCACCGGTCCGAGCAGGTCCTCGGCCAGCCGGGAGCGCGCCACGAGCACGCCCGTGGCCACGCCGAGCACCGCTGCGAGCAGGAACCCGGTGAGGATGCGGGTGAGGCTGTCGGTGAGGTCCGTCCAGTAGTCGGCGCCGGAGAGGCGGTCGGCGAAGGTGCGGGCCACATCGGTGACCGTGGGGAACTGCGAGAAGCGCAGCCACAGGTCGATGTCCAGGCTGGTCAGCAGCTGCCACACGCCGAGGGCGACCGCGAGCGAGGCCGCCCTGAGCGCGTACCGGCCGGCTTTCGGGAGGGGCCGGCTCACGACGCCTGCTCCAGGGCGTCGGCGTACGTGACGACACGGGCACCGCCGTGCGCGGCGACGTAGGCCCGCGCGGTCTCCGGGGCGACGAAGGGCAGCAGCCGGGAGCCGTCGGCCACCCAGACCGCCTTGTCGGCGAACCAGAGGGTGCCGGTGGTGGCGTCGGGGACGTAGGCGGCGCGGATGCCGTCCTTGTGCGCGGAGACGTACTTCAGCACCTCCGCGGGTGTCTTGAAGCTCTGCGTCTCGGTGGCGCCCTTGGGCCAGACCTCGCCGGCGGAGGCGGCCGGGGCGGCGGCGAGGCGCTTCGCGTACCCGGACCCCAGGGCCTTCTTGACGTACTGGTCGTCGACGAAGGAGTCCACGTCGATGTCGCCGGTCAGCTTGGCCGCCTTCAGGACCGAGACGTCCTGCTTCAGCGCGGAGACCAGCTGGGGCTTGACCGCCGGGTCGAAGGTGGCGATGCCGTGGGCGCCGTTGTAGAGGTAGACGACCTCGGCGGGCAGCCCGGTGGCCTTCGCGACCGACTCGGCGGCGGCGACCGGGTGGTCGTTGAGGTAGTCCGTGGCCTCGGCCTGGGCCTTCAGGAACGCCTCCAGGACCGCCGGGCGCTGCTCGGCGAAGTCCTCGCGGGCGGTGACCCCGTGGAAGGTGGGGAGGTCGAGCTCGGCACCGTCGTAGAGCGCCTTCGCCTTGCCCTGGAAGGTGAGGAGGCCCGGCCAGGCGACGAACTGGGAGAGCGCGTCCGTGCTGCCCGCCGTCAGGGCCGAAGCACCCACCGCGGGCTGCTGGTTGAGCTTCTCGATGCCCTTGTCGGGGTCGATGCCGGCGCGCTGGAGGGCCCGTACGAGGGTGCCGTCGGCGGCGGAGCCGACGCTGGTGGAGACCTTCTTGCCCTTCAGGTCGGAGAGGGCGGCCAGTTTCGAGTCCGGGGAGGTGACGATCGTGTTGAGGCCGCCGCGGAGGTTGTAGCCGGTGACCGAGACCAGGCGGGTGGGCTTGCCGAGCTGCTTGCCGCGGGCCGCGTTGATGAGGAGCGGGAAGTCGCCCATCGAGCCGATGTCGATCTTCCCGGCGGTCATCTGCGCGGTGATGGGGGCGCCGGTGGCGTAGTCCTGCCAGTCGACCTTGTAGGTCTTGCCGTCGTGCAGGGAGTTGAGCTGCTTCTCGAAGTAGCCGAGGGAGCGCAGCAGGGTGCCGGCGGTGACCGTGTTGATGGTCTTGGACTGGTAGCCGACGGTGACGGTGACCGTGGAGCTGTCACCGGCCTGGGCGCTGCCGCAGGCGGCCAGCGGCGCGAGCAGCAGCAGGACGGCGATGACTGGTTTGTGTTTCATGGGAGTTCGGGGGCCTCTCACCGCAGCAGATAGGGCATGTTGACCGTCACGGCTCCGGTGGGACAGCGGGCCGCGCACGGGCCGCAGTACCAGCACTCGTCGACGTGCATGTAGGCCTTGCCGCTGCTGGTGTCGATGGCGAGGGAGTCCAGCGGGCACATGTCCACACAGAGCGTGCAGCCGTCGATGCACTTCGACTCGTCGATGGTCACGGGCACGTCGGCCCGCTGGGGCGACAAGGGCATGGCTGTCTCCAGGAATGTGCGAGCAGGGGGTTCTACGGGTCTACAGAGAGCGGTGCAGCAGGCCGCTCATGGTGATGCGGTCGCCGCGGAAGCGGATGAACTCCAGGTCGACCGGGCGGCCGTCGGCGAGGTGCGTGAGGCGTTCCAGCATCAGTACGGCGGCGCCGCGCGGCGCTTCCAGTACGGCGGCGGAGTGGGCGTCCGCGTTCACCGCCTCCAGGGTGATCTCGGCGTGGCCGAGGCCCTGGCCGGTGATCGTCTCCAGGAGGCGGAAGACGTCGGTGTTCTCCAGGTCGGCGCCGAGCAGGGCGGTGCCGATGTCGAGGGGGAGGTAGGTGAGGTCGAGGGAGAGGGGCAGGCCGTTCAGCCGGCGCAGGCGCTCTATGTAGAGGACATCGGTGCCGGGGGCGACCTGGAGGCGCTGGGCGGCGGCGAGGGGGGCGGGGGCGGGGCCCATGGTGCGGACCTCGTTGGTGACCGTGCCGTGTTCGCGGAGGGTTTCCGCGAGGCCCATCAGACGGTCCAGGCCGTGCGGGTACTTCTGGCCCACGACCACGGTGCCGACGCCGGGCAGCCGCTCGACCAGGCCTTCCGCGCGCAGCAGGTCCAGGGCTTGGCGGACCGTGTTGCGCGAGGCGCCGTACTCGGTGGCGAGGGTGGACTCGTGGGGGAGGGTGCCGCTCTCGAACCCGCCGGTGAGGACCTGCTGGCGCAGCAGATCGGCGAGCTGCCGCGCCTGGTCCGCCCGCAGCCGGCGCCGGGCCCGGGCGGCGACGGTGGTCGCGCCCTGCCCTGCGTGGTCCCGGATACGGTCGGTGGCTGGCATGGCTGGAACCATACCTACCTGGTAGGAAAAGCTGTGTTGCGGGATTGTTGCGCCACCTGACGGGGTGACGGATAAGGCCCTGACCTGCGGTTTCGGGTGCTGCGAGGTGAGATGTGCCACCTGTGGGGGAGCGCAGGGGTGCCTGCGACCCACCCTCTACGCCAACGCCGACAACCCCGGCCCGAAGACGATCAGCAACGGCAGCAGCGGTACCAGCGTCGCCATCGCCGTGGTGAGAGCCCGTTGCCGGCGAAGCAACCTCGGCGGCGGCTCCAGCAACCGGTCCACCCGCTCGCCCAGCAGCCGATGGCTGGACGCACAGGACAGCACCCCCCGATGCTGGTTCAAGGAGATCAGCGCCAACGCCGTCGTCAGATGCCCGCACCGCCGGGACGCGGTGTCGTCCGCCGCCAGCTCCACCAGCCGATGCGTCTGGTCACAGAAGTGGGCGAACAACGGCACCCGCGGAAACCCCGTGGCCAGCGCGGTCGACAGATGCAGCAACCAGTCGTGACGGGCCCGCGCGTGCCCCCGCTCATGGGTGAGTACGGCGTCCAGCTGATGGTCGGTGAGCCGGTGCAGCGCCCCCGTCGTCACGATCAGCTGCGCCGGACTGCCCGGCATCCACCAGGCGTCCGGATACTCGTCCTCCAGCACGAGCAGCGGCCCCCGCGTCAGCGCCCCGAGCCCGGCCGGCAGATCCGGCGCCCGCTCCCGCAGATGCGCCCGGGCGGCCCCGCGCCGCCGCCGCGCCTCGACCAGTTCGCGGGCCAGCATCGCCGTGGTCCACCCGGCACCGGCCGCCAGCAGCAGTGTCAGCGTGACCGCCCAGACCGGCGCGGCCGAGAGGTCGTAGGCCGCGGTCACGGCCGGCGGGGCCGGGGCGAACACATGGTCGCGGACGGTGTGGAAGACCGCGGCCGCGCCCAGCACCAGCGCCGTCAGACAGCACAGCAGCACCGTGGCGACCAGGCACTGCCACACCCACAGGCCGACCACCGGCTCCCGTTCGGGCCACGCGGCCCGGGTGAGCGCACGCGGAACCGGCACGGCGGCCGCCACGGCGACGGCGCTCAGAAGGAGCAGGCAGAGAGTCATGCCACGGGCTCCGGATCCTGATCGGAGACAGGGGAGGTGGGGCTGTGCAATGAGGCGGTGAGACGGTGAGGCAGCGAGACGGTCCGGGGCGGCCGGTACGTCGTCCCACGTATGCCGCCCGCCGCCAGTATGCCGTGAGCCGACGCCCTACGGCAGGACTCGAACAGCCCCGGACACCTCACACACCCCCGAACACCCACCGGCCACCAGCCACCTCACACACCCCCAGCCACCACCCGCCCCACGACATCCCCCAGCCCCACCCTGACCCCGTCCGGCCCCGGCGCCCACGCCGACAGCGTCACCACATCCCCGTCCTCCAGGAACGTCCGCTTCCCGTCCGGGAGTTCCAGCGCGTCCCGTCCGTTCCAGGTCAGCTCCAGCAGTGAACCCCGCTCGCCCGCGGAGGGCCCGCTCACCGTGCCGGAGCCGTACAGGTCGCCGGTCCTGAGCGACGCCCCGTTCACCGTCATGTGCGCCAACTGCTGGGCCGCGGTCCAGTACATGGTGGAGAAGGGCGGCTCGGACACCACGTGGCCGTTGACCGCGACGGAGATCCGCAGGTCGTAGCCGCCCGGCTCGACCTCGGGGGCGGAGTCGTCCAGATACGGCAGCAGTTCGTGCGTGCGCGCCGGGGGTGCCACCCGGGCCTCCTCCAGCGCGTCCAGCGGGGTGATCCACGCCGACACCGACGTGGCGAAGGACTTCCCGAGGAACGGTCCGAGGGGGACGTACTCCCAGGCCTGGACGTCCCGCGCCGACCAGTCGTTGAGCAGGCACAGCCCGAAGACGTGCTCGCGGAAGTCACCGAGCCCGACCGGCCGGCCCAGCTCGGACGGCACGCCGACCACGAAGCCGACCTCCGCCTCGATGTCGAGCCGTACGGAGGGGCCGAAGACGGGTGCCGCGTCCGGGGCGGGCCGGCGCTGCCCTGAAGGCCGTACGACATCCGTCCCCGACACCACGACCGTGCCCGCGCGGCCGTGGTAACCGATCGGCAGGTGCTTCCAGTTGGGGGTCAGGGAGTCGGGGGCGTCGGGCCGGAAGATCTGGCCGACGTTCCGCGCGTGGTGCTCGGAGGCGTAGAAGTCGACGTAGTCCGCGACCTCGAAGGGCAGATGGAGGTCGACCGCAGACAGCGGGTGGAAGTGGTCCGCGATCGCCTCCCGGTGCGCCGGGACCGTCACCCACGCGGTCAGCGCGCGCCGGACGTCCGACCAGGCGGTGCGGCCCGCGGCCAGCAGGGGGCCGAGCGACGGCCGGGCGAGCAGCGAGGCATAGGGGGAGCCGAGAGTGGTGGCCGCCGCGCCCGCGTCGAGGACGTGGTCGCCGAGCCGGACGCCGACGGTCCGCGGGGAGGACGCGGTGGAGAAGACGCCGTAGGGAAGGTTGTGCGGGCCGAAGGGGTCGCCCTCGGGGACATCGAAGGGGGGCATGGGGTGCTGCCTCACTCTCGAGCGTGCCGTGCGGTCCGGATGGTCGCGCCACACGTTACGTCCGAGCCGCCGCCGACGGGAGTGTCTAAAGGGTTAGCAATGTGACCAAAGAGTTGGCAATGTCCCGTTAAGGCATAGTCGGAGCGGACCATTCCGGCTTAGCGTCCTTTGCGAGACACGGACGGGATGGGTGGGGTCGCGTCCGTTGGGGGACGCGTGGGGGGACCGTGGCCAGGAGCGCGAGCAGTGTGCCATTCGGGGCCGACCAGGAAGTTCCGGCCCTGATCGTCAAGTTCGGCGACTATCCGCTGCACCACGGCGGGGTCGGCGCGATCCGCAGTCTGGGCCGCCTCGGCGTGCCCATGTACGCCATCACGGAGGACCGCTGCACACCGGCGGCCGCCTCCCGGTACCTCACGCGTGCCTTCGTCTGGCCGACGACCGGCACCGAGGACCCGGGCCGGCTGGTCGAGGGACTGATCCGGATCGGGCGCCGCATCGGCCGCCCCGCCGTCCTCGTGCCGACCGACGAGGAGGCCGCGGTCCTGATCGCCGAGCACCAGAACGACCTGCTCGGCCGCTTCCTCTTCCCGCGCGTGGAGCCCGGCCTCCCACGGCGCCTGGCCAGCAAACAGGGCCTGCACGAACTGTGCGTGGAGCACGGCATCGCGAGTCCGGAGGCCGCCTTCCCGCAGTCGTACGACGACATCGCCGCGTTCGCCGAGAAGGCCCGCTTCCCGGTGGTGGCCAAGAACCGCGAGGCGTTCGTGCGGCGCCGACATCCCGCCGTGAACGGCACCACGCGCATCGCCACCCGCGAAGGGCTGCTCGCCCTCGCCCGTGACTGGGGCGAGCGGCCCGGGGTGATCCTCCAGGAGTACCTGCCCAGGGAGGAGGCCGAGGACTGGATCGTGCACGCCTACTTCGACCAGGACTCCACCCCGCTCGCCATGTTCACCGGCGTCAAGGTGCGCTCCTGGCCACCGCACGCGGGCATGACGGCCAACGCGTACGTCGTCGACAACCCGGAACTCGCCGACCTCGCCGCACGTTTCATCAAGCAGATCGGCTACACCGGCATCATCGACCTCGACCTGCGCTTCGACCGGCGCGACGGCCAGTACAAGCTCCTCGACTTCAACCCCCGCATGGGCGCCCAGTTCCGGCTCTTCGAGAGCGAGTCGGGGGTGGACGTCGTCCGTGCCATGCACCTGGACCTGACCGGGCGGACCGTTCCGGAGGGGGAGCAGCGGGCCGGGCACCGCTATGTCGTGGAGAACATCGACCTGCCCGCCCTGCTGGCCTACCGCCGCAGCGGCTATACGACCCCGCACGCGCCGAAGCGGCCCAGCGGGACCGAGCTGGCCTGGTTCGCGGGTGACGACCCGCTGCCGTTCCTCACCATGCTCGGACGCTTCGTGCGACCCGGCGCCAAGCATCTCTACCAGCTGTGGCGCGCCAACCGCCGCGGCAGCGCGACCCATTGAAGAGCGGTACCACCACGAAGTGACGAAGTGACGTCCTGGGGAGGGACTTCGTGATCCATCCGGTAGCAGTCATCGGTGCCGGGCCCTTCGGCCTGTCGACCGCGGCCCATCTGCGGGCGCGCGGCATACCCGTGCGCGTCTTCGGCGACCCCATGGTCAGCTGGCGCGACCACATGCCCGCGGGCATGCTCCTGAAGTCCACCCCGGCCGCCTCCAACCTCGACGCGCCCCAGCCAGGACACACCCTCGTCGACTACTGCGACGCGGCGGGCATCCCGCGACTGGTGACCGACGAGGACATCGTGCCTGTCGAGACCTTCATCGCCTACGGCCAGTGGTTCCAGCAGAAGCTGGTGCCCGAGCTGGAGCAGGTGCGGGTCGTCTCCGTGGACCGCGCCGAGCGGGGCTTCACCCTGAAGCTCGACTCCGGGGAGTCGTTCACCGCACGCGCGGTCGTCGTCGCCACCGGCCTCTCCGGCCTGTCCCACCTGCCCCCGGAGCTGGCCGGAGCCGCCCCCGACGGCCCGGCGCCCACCGCCCCGGTCTCCCACAGCTCCCAGCACCACGGCCTCACCCGGTACTCGGGCAAGGAGCTGATCGTCGTCGGCGCCGGCCAGTCCGCGCTGGAGACGGCCGTCCTCGCGGCGGAGGCGGGCGCGCAGGTCAGGGTGGTCGCACGCGGACGCGGCAGCGTGGACTTCGGGGCGCCGCCGTGGAAGCAGCCGAAGCTGCGCCCCGAGTCGCCCTTCGGCCGGGCCTGGTCGCTGTGGGCGCTGACCTACTACCCGCACCCCTACCGACTGCTCCCGGCCGGCACCCGCCACTACCTGGTCCGCCGGGTCCTCGGACCCCTCGGCGCCTGGTGGCTGCGCGACCGCTTCGAGGGCAAGGTCCAGGTCACCGAGGTGGACCGGATCGTCGCGGCGGACGCGGCCGGCGGTCACCCGTCCCTGGAGGTGCTCACCGCCACCGGCACCAGGGACCGCCTCTCCGCCGACCATGTCATCGCGGCCACCGGCTACCGCGTCGACCTCGCCGCGATGGACTTCCTCGGCCACGAACTGCGCACCGCGCTCGCCGTCAGCCGCGGCACGCCCAGGCTCGGCGCCGGATACGTCTCCTCCGTGCCCGGCCTGTACTTCACCGGCCTGCCGGCGGCGGCCTCCTACGGCCCGGTGATGCGCTTCGTGTGCGGCACCGAGTTCGCCTCACCACGGCTGGCACGCCACCTGGCGGCGGCCCACGGGTAGCGGCGGAAGCGGGGTGCCCGGGACGCCGGTGGTCCGGTGTCCCGGCCCGCCTGAAAAACGCGTGTCACGACGTGCAGACGTCCTTCAACCGGTCCGCCGCCGCGTCGATCCTGCTGGAGTCCGGGCTGGTGTCGCCGTTCAGGATGGACTTGTTGTAGTCCTCGATCGCCTTGTCGAGGTCCTTGACGGCCTTGTCGACCTCGCTGTCGTCCGAGTCGCCCCGGACCTTGTTGATCCTGTCGACGTTCTTGTCGATCGTGTCGATGGATTCGTCGGTCCGCGACGGGTCCTTCACCGCGTCCCAGCCGGCCTCGTGGATGGCCTTGACGCTGTCCGCGATGGTGTCGGCGTTGGACACGCAGTCCAGGGAGTTGTCGATGTCGTCCGGGTCGCAGCCCGTGACGAGGACGGCGGTGAGGGCGACGGCGGTCAGGGCGGTGACGACGGTGAGGCTACGGCGACGGCGCATGGCTGTGGCCAACCCTTTCTCGGGGCGGGATTCGATGCCCCCAACGATTCCGTCGCCCGCCCGCCGCCACGAGGGAGCTGTCCGGCGTATGCGAGGTGTAGGTGTCTACACCTCGCCGACCCGCAACGCGACTACGACCGGTAACGCCCCAGCGTCCGCAGCCCCGGCAGCTCCCGGTCCCTGAAGTCGAACAGCGCCAGGTTCTCCCACGCGTTGCCCGAGGACGCGTCCGCCGGGTCCCAGCCGCTGCCCGCGCGGTAGGTCCACAGGCCCTCCCAGTAGCAGTAGCCGAGACCCTGCCCGTCCGGCACCCCGGCCGCGAGGTCGGCCACCGCGCGCAGCCACGCGGCCTGGCCCTCGGGCGTGGCCGGGAAGCCCTCGGTCAGCTGCGCGGGGTCGTTGAGGATGTCGTTGACGGCGTCCTCGCTCTTCAGCGTGAACGGGTACGCCGTCTCGGCGATCACGCACGGCTTGCCGTAACGCACCGTGATGTCGGCCATGTTGGCCGCCGCGTCCGCGATCGGGCCGTGCCAGAAGGGGTAGTAGGAGAGCCCGATGACGTCGAAGTCGACGCCGTACGACACCATGTTGTCGAACCACCAGCGGTACAGCCCGTTGTCGCCGCCGTTCGCCAGGTGCAGGATCGTGCGGACGCGGGGCGTGGTGTCGCGCGCCGCGCTCAGACCGGCCTTGAGGAAGGCGGTCATGGTGTCGAAGTGCTCCCAGTTGCCCTCGGGCCAGATCAGGCCTCCGTTCAACTCGTTGCCGATCTGGACGAGTTGGGCCGGGGTGCCCTGCCGCTTCAGCGCGCCGAGGACGTCGGCGGTGTGGTCGTACACCGCCCTGGTCAGGCCCGTCACGTCCAGGCCCGCCCACGCGGCCGGCTTGGTCTGGTGCGCCGGGTCGGCCCAGCTGTCGGAGTAGTGGAAGTCGATCCAGATGCCGACCCCGGCCCGCTTCAACCGCCGTGCCAGCGGCAGGATGTGCGCCTTGTTGTTGTAGCCGTCGACGGGGTTCACCCACACCTTGAGGCGCGCGTGGGTGACACCGGCCCGCGCGATCAGCCGGACCGGGTCCGCACGGTGGCCGTCGGCCGCGCGGTACACGGCCCCGTGGTCCTCGTTCTTCGGCAGCGAGGAGATGTCCACGCCACGGATCTCCAGCCGGTTCCGCTTCACCGCGGCCGGTGCGGCGACGGCCGGTGCGGCCCCCAGCACGGGAACGGCCAGTGCGGCGGCCCCAGCGGCCCCGGCGGCGGACAGAACAGTACGTCTGCGCATGTCAAAGTCCCTTCACAGTGAAACGAACGACACGGAAAAACGGAGGGAAGGAAGCGGGACGACCTCAGCGAGGCTCGCGGAACACCTCGACCGCGCCCGCCCCCACCACGGCCCTGCTCCCGTCCGGCAGCACGACCTTCACCTCGGCGTCGGTGTGGTTGACCGCGAACCGGAACACCTCCGACTCGCCCTCCCGTACGACGAGTTCGACGTCCCGGGGAAGATCAGCGGGCTCGACCCCCGCGTCCGCGAGGGCCAGGTCCACGACCGCCGCCAGGTCGGCACCGGTCAGCCGCGTGGCCAGATACCAGGCCGCCCCCTCGCCGAGCGCGCGCCGGGTCAGCGCCGGGCGCCCCGCCGTACGCCCGCCCTCGAAGACGGCGACCGTCTCGCAGCCGGCGCCGGGGACGACGTACTCGGACCACAGGTCGGCCTGGAGGACATCCCCTTGAGACGTCCGTACGGCGACCCGCTCGCCCGGCAGCAGGGGGTCGAACTCCTCGACGGTCAGGCCGAGTACGTCGCGCAGCGCTCCCGGGTAGGGCCCGGGGTGCACGGTGTCGTGTGCGTCGACGATGCCGGAGAAGAAGGAGACGAGGAGGGTGCCGCCGCGGGAGACGTACCGTTCGAGGTCCGCCGACAGGCGCGGGTCGGCCGAGTACAGCTGCGGGACGACCAGCAGCGGGTGGCGCGCGGGGTCCAGCTCCGCGACCGCGTCCGGTGCGAAGAAGTCCACCGTCAGGTGCCGGTCGTACAGCGCCTCGTAGAACGCGTCGAGGCGTTCCCGCGCGTCCAGGTCCTGGCTGGGCCGCCACTCCAGGC
This sequence comes from Streptomyces sp. SID13726, assembly GCF_010548375.1. Classification (GTDB taxonomy): domain Bacteria; phylum Actinomycetota; class Actinomycetes; order Streptomycetales; family Streptomycetaceae; genus Streptomyces. The sequence continues at coordinate 499,920 of NZ_JAAGLY010000004.1, read as the reverse complement.
TCTGTGCCCACCAGGACTCCCAGGACCAGACCATGGCGACGTCGGCACGTGTGCGGGTGCCGCGCAGGTCGGCGAGGTCCGCGACCCGGTGCCCCAGGTCGCACACCTCACGCCACACGCGGGTGCCCGTGCCGCCCTGCGGGAGCATCGCCGAGTGGAACTTCTCGGCGCCCTGCCGGGACTGCCGCCACTGGAAGAACATCGCGCCCTCGGAGCCGCGGGCGACATGACCCAGGGAGTTGCGGGCCAGCTGGCCCGGCTCCTTGGCCGGGTTGTGCGGCTGCCAGTTGACGCCCGAGGGGGAGTGTTCGAGCAGCAGCCAGGGCTCGCCGCTCGCGAGGGAGCGGGTGAGGTCGGCGGCCAGGGCCAGGTTGACGTGGGTGCGGCGGCCGTCGGTGATCAGGTAGTGGTCGTTGGTGACCAGGTCGACCTCGCGGGCCCAGGCCCAGTAGTCGACGGCCGAGCACTGGCTGGGCGCGGCCATGAAGTTGGTGGTCACGGGCACGCCGGGGGAGAGGCGGTGCAGGATGTCCCGCTCGGCCACGAAGTTGGCGCGGGCCTGCGAGTCGGCGAACCGCTGGTAGTCCAGCTGGTGGGCGGGGTTGGCCACGGTCGGCGTCGCGCGGGGTGCCCCGATCTCCTCCCAGTCGCCGTAGAGCTGGCCCCAGAAGGCCGTGCCCCAGGCCCGGTTGAGGGCGTCGAGGGTGCCGTGGCGGTCCCGGAGCCAGCCCCGGAAGGCGGCGGCGCAGGTGTCGCAGTAGCAGGCGAGGACGGGGGCGCCGTACTCGTTGTGGACGTGCCACAGGACGACGGCGGGGTGGTGGCCGTACCGCTCCCCGAGCCGCTCGGTGACCGCCGAGGCCGCCGCCCGGTACGCGGGGTCGGAGTGGCAGATCGCCCCGCGCGACCCGAACGCCAGCCGCACCCCCTCCCGCGTCACCGGCAGCGCCTCGGGGTGCGCCCGGTAGAACCACGCGGGCGGCACGACGGTCGGCGTCGCGAGGTCCACGGCGATGCCGGCCCCGTGGAGCATCCCGATGATCCGGTCCAGCCAGTCCCAGTCGTACGCGCCGGGCCGGGGCTCGATCCGGGACCAGGCGAAGATCCCCAGCGAGACCATCGTCACACCGGCCTCGCGCATCAGCCGTACGTCCTCCTCCCACACCTCTTCCGGCCACTGCTCGGGGTTGTAGTCGCCCCCGAAGGCGAGTGGCAGGCGGTCGTGCGGGGCGGCGGAGGGCATGCGATGGCTCCCAGGAATGGGCGGGATGACGTCGGGTTTCTGTGATCGTGCACAGCAGCGAGAACAGCCGACATCTGCGAGCAACAAGTAGGTAACCCCACGCCCCCGCCATTGACAAGGGGACGAAACAATTCTCTACTGTGCACGATCACAGAGCCGCGCGGCCCTCGCGCACAGCCTCTCGGTCACGTCCGCAGAACCTCCCCCCACGGCGGTTGCCGCGAACGCGCGACGTCCCGAGACCGGCTGGTTCCAAGTCAGGGGAGATGAAGATGTCGATCAACCGCCGCCAGATCAGCAGGCGCAGCATCCTTGCCGGGGCCGCAGCCCTCGGCCTCACCAGCACCCTCGCCGCCTGCGGCGGTTCCGACGACAAGGACTCCGGCGAGAGCAGCGGGCCGGTCAAGCTGACCTACTGGGCGTGGGCGCCCAACATGGAGAAGGTCGCCGCGATCTGGAACAAGAAGAACCCGGACATCACGGTCACCGTGTCCAAGCAGGCCAGCGGCGGCGAGATCGTCTCCAAGCTGATCACCGCGAAGAAGGCCGGCAACGCCCCCGACCTCATCCAGGTCGAGTACCAGTCCCTGCCGACCCTGGTCTCCAACGACGTCCTGGCCGACATCACCAAGTACGCCGGTGACACCAAGTCCCAGTTCGCCGAGGGCCTGTGGGGCATGGTCACCCTGGGCACGGACGCGCTCTACGCGATCCCGCAGGACGCCGGGCCGCTGATGTTCTACTACCGCGAGGACCTCTTCAAGAAGCACGGCCTGACCGTCCCGAAGACCTGGACGGAGTTCGCCGAGACCGCCCGCGCCGCCAAGAAGGCCGTCCCGGATGCGTATCTGACCACCTTCTCCTCCAACGACCCCGGTCTGTTCGCGGGCCTCTCCCAGCAGGCCGGCGCCAAGTGGTGGACCGTCGACTCGGCCGGCAAGTGGACCGTCGGCATCGACGACGCGGCCACCGAGCAGGTCGCCGAGTTCTGGGGCGGCCTGGTGCAGGAGGGCGTCATCGACAACCAGCCGATGTACACCCCGGCCTGGAACAACGCCCTCAACAAGGGCACCCACCTGGCCTGGGTCTCTGCGGTCTGGGCGCCCGGTGTGCTGGTCTCCTCCGCGCCCGACACCAAGGGCAAGTGGCGCATGGCCCCGCTCCCGCAGTGGAAGTCCGGCGAGAACGTCACCGGCAGCTGGGGCGGTTCCTCCACCGGTGTCTCCACCGACTCCAAGCACGCCGAGGCCGCCGCCAAGTTCGCCACCTGGCTGAACACCGACCCGGAGGCGCTGGCCGCCCTGGTCAAGGAGGTCGCGATCTACCCGGCCGCGACCAAGGGCCAGTCCGGCGACGTCCTGACCACGCCCGAGTTCTTCTCGAACCAGGCGGACTTCTACACCACGGCCGGTGAGATCGCCGCGACCACGGCCGCCGCTGCCTGGGGCCCCAACGTCAACACGGCGTACACCACCTTCCAGGACGCCTTCGGCAAGGCGACCAAGGCGAAGAAGGAGTCCCAGTTCGACTCCGCCCTCGCCACCATGCAGTCGAAGACCTTCGCCGACATGAAGAAGCAGGGCTTCGAGGTGACCGAGGCATGACCAGCGCGCCGCTCAAGGGCGCCGACCTCACCGAGGTCGGGCCCTTGGCGGACGGCACCGGCACTGCCCAGTCCGTCCGCCCCAGCCGCCCCCGCCGCCGTGGCCGCGGCGCACCGTACTGGTTCCTGGTGCCCACCCTCACCCTCTTCGCCGCCTTCACCGTGGTGCCCATCGGGTACGCGATCTGGCTGAGCCTGCACCGGGTCCAGGTCAAGGGCATCGGCCTCGGCAAGGGAGCCCGGCAGCAGGTCTGGAACGGCATCGGCAACTACACGGACGTCCTCAACGACTCCGAGTTCGGCCACAGCGTCCTGCGCGCCTTCGGCTACGGCCTCATCGTCATCCCGACCATGCTGGGCCTCGCGCTGCTGTTCGCGCTGATGCTGGACACCCCGAAGGCCCGCAGCGCGCCCTTCGCCCGGCTGATGATCTTCCTGCCGTACGCGGTGCCGGGCATCATCGCCGCCCTCATGTGGGGCTTCCTCTACCTGCCGGACGTCAGCCCCTTCTACTACCTGCTCGACAAGTTCGGCCTCCCGCAGCCCGACCTGTTCGACGGCGGCAACCTCTACCTCTCCTTCGCGAACATCGCGGTCTGGGGCGGCACCGGCTTCAACATGATCGTCATCTACACCGCGCTCAGGGCGATCCCGCCGGACATCTACGAGGCGGCGAGGATCGACGGCGCGTCCGACCTGAAGATCGCCCTGCGGATCAAGATCCCGATCGTGATGCCCTCCCTGGTCCTCACCTTCTTCTTCTCCGTGATCGCCACCCTCCAGGTCTTCACCGAGCCGATGACCCTCAAGCCGCTGACCAACGGCCTGCCCAGCTCGTGGAGCCCCCTGATGGCCATCTACGACAAGGCCTTCCTCCAGTCCGACATCTACGGCGCCTCCGCCACCGCGGTCGTCCTGGCCCTGGCCACGTTCGTCCTCTCCTTCACGCTGCTGCGCATCTCCGACCGCTACACCCGGGAGGACCGGGCATGACCCCCCTCACCCTCACCGCCAAGCCCGACAGCGGTCGCCGCACCGCCTGGGTGCCCACGATCGTGCTGATCCTCGGCGCGCTGTACTGCCTGGTCCCCATCGCCTGGGTGGTCGTCGCGGCGACCAAGGACCGGTCGGAGCTCTTCTCCACCTTCACCTTCGCCCCCGGCACCGGCTTCTTCCAGAACCTCAGCGACCTGACCGCCTACCGCGACGGCATCTTCTGGAAGTGGATGGCCAACTCGGCCTTCTACGCCGGTTTCGGCGCCCTTCTCTCCGCCGCGGTCTCGGCGGCGGGCGGCTACGCGCTCGGCCGGTTCGCCTTCCGCGGCCGTGAGGCCATCTTCAAGATGATCCTGGCCGGCGTCCTGGTCCCGTCGATCGTGCTCGCCGTACCGCAGTACCTGCTGCTGTCGAAGCTCGGCATGGCCGACTCGTACTGGTCGATGCTGCTGCCGTCGATCCTCTCGCCCTACGGCGTCTACCTGGTCCGCATCTACGCGGCGGCCTCGGTGCCCGCCGAGCTGATGGAGGCGGCCCGCATGGACGGCGCGAGCGAGTGGCGGATCTTCTCGCGGATCGCCGTACCGATGATGATGCCGGGCCTGATCACGGTGTTCCTCTTCCAGTTCGTCGGCATCTGGAACAACTTCCTGCTGCCGTACGTGATGCTGGCCGACGACGAGAAGTTCCCGATCACCCTCGGCCTCTACACGCTGCTCGCCCAGGGCGCCTCGCAGCCGGCCCTCTACACCCTGGTCATCACCGGCTGTCTGCTCGCGATCCTCCCGCTGATCGCGCTCTTCCTGGTGATCCAGCGGTTCTGGTCCCTGGACCTGCTGAGCGGCTCGGTCAAGGCCTGAACAACCCTTCTCTTGCTGACGTCTCTAGCTGACGAGGAACATGACCACCAGCGCGAACGGCCGCCGCAGGCCCCCCACCATCCACGACGTGGCCCGCGAGGCGGGCGTGTCGCGGGGGACCGTCTCCCGCTTCCTGAACGGCGGCCACTACGTCTCGCCCGCCGCCGGGCGGGCCGTGGAGTCCGCCATCAAGAAGACCGGCTATGTGGTCAACCGGCATGCGCGCAGCCTCAGTACGGGCCGCTCGGACTCGGTGGCGTTCCTTCTGACGGAACCGCAGGAGAAGTTCTTCGAGGACCCCAACTTCAACATCCTGCTGCGGGGCTGCACCGAGCGGCTCGCCCAGCACGACATCCCGCTGCTGCTGATGCTCGCCGAGAGCGACGACGACCGGCGGCGCCTGACCCGGTACATCACTTCGGGTCACGTCGACGGGGTGCTGCTGCTGTCCAACCACAGCGGTGACCCGGTCGCGGCCGAACTGCACGACGCCGGGATCCCGTTGGTGGTCTGCGGCAAGCCGATCGGGCTCGGCTCCAAGGTGAGTTACGTGGCCGCCGCCGACCGCGAGGGCGCGCAGGACATGGTCCGGCATCTCCTCGACGGCGGCCGCCGGCGCGTCGGCATGGTCACCGGGCCGCTGGACATGCCGGGCGGGCCCGACCGGCTCGCCGGGTACCGGGACGTGCTCGCCGAGGCGGGACTGCCGTACGACGCGGCGCTCGTGGTCGAGGGCGACTTCCGGCGCAGCGGCGGCGAACGGGCCGCCCGGCGCCTGCTCGCCCAGGCCCCCGACATGGACGCGGTGTTCGTCGCCTCCGACCTCATGGCCCTCGGTGTCGTGGGCGTCCTTCAGCAGGCGGGCCGTTCGGTCCCCGACGACATCGCTGTCGGCGGCTTCGACGACTCCCCGGCGGCCACCGCCATCGCCCCCGCCCTCACCACCATGCGCCAGCCCTTCGACCGCATCAGCGCCGAGATGGTCCGCATGCTCCTCGCCCAGATCGCGGGCGAGGACACGGCGGGGGTGATACTCCCGACGGAACTGGTGGTGCGGGACTCGGCGTAGCGCTCCGCGAGGGAGCGGGAGCCGACGGCACGCGGGCAGCGGGACCGACCGTCGCCGCGTCACGTCGGCCGCCGTCACAGCCGTCGCGCCCCGCCCGACCGCATCCGGTCGACAGGCGGCATGTCGCCTGGCACGCCCGGTCGTGGTGCGGCCGTTCCCGACGCGCCGCGTCACGCCCCGGAACCGGAACTGCCGTCAACGGATGTGAAAGCAGCAGCCGTCCGGTTCGCGTCGAGTCGGAGGGGCCAACCATCCGTATTCTCTGATCATGGCCGCCTCCACCGCATATTCACTCATCGCCACCGACCTGGACGGAACGCTGCTGCGCGCCGACGACACCCTCTCCGACCGGTCGCTGGCCGCGCTCGCGAGGGTGGCCGCCGGCGGCGCCCGGCATCTCGTCGTCACGGGACGGCCGGCGCCCAGAGTGCGGCCGCTCCTCGACGACCTCGGCAGCACGGGGCTCGCGGTGTGCGGGCAGGGCGCGCAGGTGTACGACGCCGGCGCGGACCGTCTGCTGTGGTCGGTGACCCTGGACCGGGAGCTGGCCGAGACCGCGCTCGGCAAGATCGAGGCCGAGGTCGGGCAGGTGTACGCGGCCGTCGACCAGGACGGCGTGGACGGGCTCACCCTCATCGAGCCGGGCTATCTGATGCCCCATCCGACGCTGCCCGCGGTGCGGGTGGGCCGCCGCGACGACCTGTGGTGCGAGCCGATCAGCAAGGTGCTGCTGCGTCACCCGTACCTGTCCGACGACGAGTTGGCAGTCACGGCCCGCTCCGTGGTCGGCTCACTGGCCACCGTCACCATGTCGGGACCCGGGACCGTCGAACTCCAGCCATGCGGCATCACCAAGGCGACCGGCCTCGCGCTGGCCGCCGAACACCTGGGCCTGGGCCCCGAGGTGACGATCGCCTTCGGGGACATGCCCAACGACATCCCGATGTTCGACTGGGCGGCCCACGGTGTCGCGATGGCCAACGCCCACCCCGAACTCAAGGCCGTGGCCGACGAGGTGACCCTGTCGAACGAGGACGACGGCATCGCCGTCGTCCTCGAAAGACTGTTCGGTGAGGCGTAGTTCCTAGTACGCGCCCCACACGTTGTCGATGGACCCGTACCGCTGCGCCGCGTAGTTGCAGGCCGCGGTGATGTTGGCGACCGGGTCGTACGGGTCCCACGAGGTGTTGGCCACGTGGTAGGCGTTGAAGGTCGGGTCGATCACCTGGAGCAGGCCCTTGGACGGGGTGCCGGCGGCCGCGTTGGAGTCCCAGTTGTTGATGGCCCACGGGTTGCCGGAGGACTCGCGGATGACGTTGCGGTAGATGCCGTCGTAGGAGCCCGGGATGCCGTTCTCCGCCATGACGGCGAGGGAGGCCCGGATCCAGCCGTCGAGGGTGTTGGAGTAGCCGAGCGTGGTCGCGGTCTGCACGGCCGGGGTGGCCGCGGACGCGCTGGTCGCGCCGATGAGCGGGAGGGCGAGCACGGCGGCCCCGGTGCCGAGGACGGCGAGCTTGCGGGCGAGACGGTTCTCGCGCTTGAGACGGTGCTGAGCGGCAGCAGGCATGGCGAAGTTCCTCTCCGTCGCCTGCGAGGTGAGCTGTCGGGTTCGGGCGGGAGATGCCCGGCCATGCCCGCGAAAGGCATGACTTCACCCCAAGCCTTACCGGTCTGTCCGAAGACGCCCGGTCCGGCGACTTACCTGGGTCCCCCGCTCCTGCCCTGGTTCTCGGTGGGTGTGTACGGGCGGTGGCAGGATTCGGCGTCCGCCCGACAGGCCCGGAACGTATGCGAGAGCACATGTCCGGAACAAGTGGCGAATTCACATGCGGTGCCTATTGACCTTGGTAGGAGGCATTTGAGGCGCTTGATCCTTTGCGGTCGCCAAGCCTCAACTCGCGCACGGGCAAAGGCGGATCGGCGCATTCCGGATGCCTGCCGATCCGCCTGCCCGAGTGGGCCAAGTCACAGCCGAGTGCAAGAGGGGTAAAACGGGCAAGAATGCCCAACTCGTGGTCAACCGGCCGTCCGTGGAATCCGCTTCTCCCACGTCCGGTGGAACACCACCTCGTCGCCGTCGGTACAGATCACCTCGTTCGAGGTGAGGAAGTCCGTCCCGTCGCAGCTGATCTCCGAGCGGGTGCGGACGGTGGTGTCCCAGGCGAGCTCAGGGCGGTGCAGCCGGATCGACCAGTCCGAGCGGGCGTGCGCCGACAGCGGGTCCGCCTCCTGGATCGTGTACGTCTCCAGCGCGTCCTCGGTGAACTCCAGACCGTCTGGGTACACGCGCGTGCCGCCGTACCGGGGGTCGACCTCCAGCCGCCACTCACCCTTGGCCACGTCCCGCACGACCAGGCGCTCGGGGCGGGGTTCGTCGAGGGTCGCGGGGAAGTTCACGCCGAGGGGTGGGGACTGCTCAGGCTCCTCGAAGGAGATCTCCGAGTCCATGCCCGAGGCCGCCTCACGCGCGCGTACCGGCAGTTCGAGGAAGCTCCCCGCCGGATCCAGCGTGAACCCGGCCCGCGACTCCGGCTGCGGCCAGATCCACGGCCAGTACGCTGAGGACACGGCGAGCCGGATGCGGTGTCCGGGCGGGAAGGCGTGCCCGATGCCGTTCAGCTCGAAGGACACCTCCTCGGCGGCCCCCGGCTCCCAGGGCACGGACCGGTCCCGCCCGAGCCGCGCCGAGAGATTCAGCACCCCTCGCGTGACGAGCGTCGACGAACCGTCCGGCGCGACATCGCAGAGCCGCGCGACGACCTGCCCGCGCGCCACCTCCGAGCTCACCCTGAGCCGCACCCGGGGCCGCCCCAGCACCCACGTCTCCTCACCCACCGCGAACTCGAAGCAGACCGAGCGGGCGTCCTCCTCCCGCTGGTCCGGCGGCAGGTCGGCGTCGTTGCCGAAGGGGAAGAAACGGCCGGCGTCCACGCCCGTGTGCTGCGGGGAACGGACCGGAACAGGGGCGCCCTGAAGGCCGTACGACACCGTGGTCACGTTCGGGGAGGGCCACGCCGGTTCGCCGACCCAGCGGCCCGGCAGGGTGTCGTACACCGTGGCCGGAGGGTGCGAGTCGCTGACGTAGGCCCGCAGGAGCGGTTCGCGCATGACTCCGGTGTCGGCGCCCTTGAGGTGCTGGTCCCACCAGCGCAGGGTCTCCTGGAGGAAGCCGATCGCCGGGCCGGGCGGCAGACCGCGGTCGGGGTACTGGTGGGACCAGGGGCCGATCAGGCCGCGGACGCGGTCCTCGGGCAGATGCTCGACGAGCCGCAGGACCGTGTCGCGGTACGGGTCGTGCCAGCCGCCCACCGCGAGGACGGCCGCGCCGATCGCGCCGTAGTCCTCGCAGACGCTGCCGTGGCGCCAGTAGGCGTCACGGGTCTGGTGGTCGAGCCAGGTGTGGATGAACGGGTCGACGCCCTCCAGGCGCTTGAGCCACAGGTCCCGCCACTCCGGTCCCGCGTAGTGCGGATCCGGCGGCCGGGAGACGAACGCGAGCATCGTCGCCGCCCACGCGTGCATGTCCACCGCGAGGACGGAACCTCCCATGTAGTGCACGTCGTTGTCATAACGGTCGTCGGTGGAGCAGACGGTGACGACCGCCTTGAGCGGCTCGGGTGCGAGGGCCGCGATCTGGAGGGAGTTGAAACCGCCCCAGGAGATGCCGAACATGCCGACCCTGCCGTCGCACCAGGGCTGCGCGGCCAGCCAGTTGACGACCTCGACGCCGTCGGCGAGCTCGGTCGCCGAGTACTCGTCGCCCGGCATGCCCTCGCTGTTGCCGTGCCCGCGCACGTCCACGCGGACCGAGGCGTAGCCGTGGCCCGCGTACCAGGGGTGGCGCTGCCAGTCGCGGGGCGCGGTCCAGTCGGTGAGCCGGTACGGCAGGTATTCCAGGATCGCGGGTACCGGTTCGGGGGTGAGGGGCCGCCACACGCGCGCGTAGAGGAGCGTCCCGTCCGGGAGCGGGATGCGGACGTCCTCGTGGGCCGTCTCGTAGGGGAAGGACGTACGGATGTGGATGCTCATCGGGTGACCTCAGTGGACGGGGTGCATGGTGCGGCGCAGCCAGGGTGCGGCGGCCATCACGGCGAGGCCCGCGGCCACCGCGATCGCGCCGTTGACGCCGAAGTACGCGGGCTTGGAGACGTCGTCGTAGAGCTTCACCGTCTGGGCCTGGATGCCGTTGGCGAGCGCGAGCGACAGGAACCACAGGGACATGGTCTGGCTGGAGAAGGCCACCGGGGCGAGCTTGGTGGTGGCCGACATGCCGGAGGTCTCCAGGAGGATGTCACCGAGGCCGAGCAGGAAGTAGGAGCCGACGATCCACCAGGCGGACATCAGGTAGTCGTCGCCGGAGTGTCCGCTGGTCGGCAGGGTCATCAGCAGGAACGACAGGCCGCCCAGGACGACCCCGATGGCGATCTTGTTGGAGGCGTGCGGCTGGCGGCGGCCCATGCGCACCCACAGCGCGGCGACCACCGGCGCCAGCCCGACCTCGAAGGCGCCCAGCGCGGAGGCGTACCAGCTGGCCGGGAAGTCGAAGCCCAGGATGGCCGTCTCGGCGTTCGTGGAGGCCAGCAGCATCATCGTCGAGTAGGCCTGGAACAGGATGAAGTTGAACACCGTCGAGGCCAGGAAGAGCACGATGTACGGCCTCAGACGGCCGCGTTCCTCCGCGGTGACCCGGGGGCTGCCGAACATCACCGCGAAGTAGACGACCGGGGCGATCACCGAGATGAGGGTGAGCAGGTCGACGAAGCGGTCCATGGTGAGCGAGCCGGCGAGGACGAGCAGGGTGGCGGCCAGGGCGACGACCGCCGTTCCCGCGATGATCAGACGCACGGTCCTGCGCATCGCCCGGGGCGCGAGCGCGAACTCGGCCGCGTTCTTGCGCCCCGCCAGATGTCCGCGGCCCAGGACGTACTGGATCAGCCCGAAGGTCATGCCGATCGCCGCCGCCGAGAAGCCCCAGTGCCAGCCCTTGTGGTCGCCGAGCCAGCCGGTGATCAGCGGGCCCGCGAAGGCGCCGATGTTGATCGCCATGTAGTACAGCGCGAAACCGGCGTCCCGGCGCTCGTCGTCGGTGCGGTACAGCTTGCCGACCATGGTGGCCACGTTGGGCTTCAGGAGCCCGGTGCCCGCGCTGATGAGGCCGAGGCCCACCCAGGTCATGGTCCCGGTCGGCACGGCCATCGCGTAGTGGCCGCAGGCGATCAGGATGCCGCCCCACAGCACCGCGCGGTACGAGCCGAGGATGCGGTCGGCGAGCCAGCCGCCGGCGACGGAGACCAGGTAGACGAGGGTGCCGTAGGCCGCGGAGACGGAGGCGGCGGTTCCGGCCGACATGCCCATGCCGCCGTGCGCGACCGTGTCGGCGAAGTACAGGACGAGGATGGCCTGCATGCCGAGGAACGAGAAGCGCTCCCAGACCTCGAGACCGGAGAGGGTCAGCAGGCCCTTGGGCTGGCCGAAGAACGCGGTGTCGTCCTCGGGAGGCGGCTGGTCGTCGGGCGGGATCACGACTTCGGTTCGGGACACAGGCCGCTACTTCCCTACAAGTCGATAGATATCCGTTCTTTTCAGTTGATCAAAAACATACCGGTCGTGATCCGATACCGCCTGGCATGGACGGGGCGGGCGCTATCGGTGATCCAAAGGTGACCGGATACGCTGACTTGAGTGATGGCAGCGACCTATCGACATTCCGCATAACCGCCAGTGGACACCAGCAGACAGGAGACCCCTCGTGACCGTCGTCGGGCCGTTCGGGCTGAGCGTGCGGGACCAGGCTCTGGAAGCCGATGTCCAGGCCGGAATGACGGCTGTCGAGGAGGGACTGCTCGAAGCCACCAAGAGTGAGGTCCCCTTCATCACGGAGGCCGCCCAGCATCTGGTGCGCGCGGGCGGAAAGCGGTTCCGTCCGCTTCTCGTGATGCTCGCCGCCCAGTTCGGCGACCCCTACGCGCCGGGTGTGGTGCCGTCGGCCGTGGTGGTCGAGCTGACCCACCTCGCGACGCTGTACCACGACGACGTCATGGACGAGGCGGCCGTCCGGCGGGGCGTGGACAGCGCCAACACCCGCTGGGGCAACTCGGTGGCCGTGCTGACCGGCGACTTCCTGTTCGCCCGCGCCTCGCACATACTGGCCGACCTCGGCCCCGAGGCGGTCCGGGTGCAGGCCGAGGCGTTCGAACGCCTGGTCACCGGCCAGATCCTGGAGACCGCGGGCCCGATGGACGGCCGCGACCCGGTCGAGCACTACCTGGACGTCCTCGGTGGCAAGACCGGCTCGCTGGTCGCGGTCTCGTGCCGCTTCGGCGCGATGATGTCCGGCGCCGACGAGACGGTCGTGGACGTCCTGACCCAGTACGGCGAGCGGCTCGGCGTGGCCTTCCAACTGGCCGACGACGTCCTGGACATCGCCTCCGACTCCCACGAGTCCGGCAAGACCCCGGGCACCGACCTGCGCGAGGGCATCCCCACCATGCCGGTGCTGCGGCTGCGCGAGCGGGCCGAGCGCCTGGGCCTCGCCGAGGACATCGCCCTGTGCGCGCTCCTCGACTCCGACCTCACGGACGACGCCCGGCACGCGGAGGCGCTGGCCGCGCTGCGTGCCCACCCCGCCCTTGAGCAGGCCCGCAGGGACACCGTGCGCTACGCGGAGGACGCGCGCGCGGCGCTGGCCCCGCTGCGGGAGTGCGACGCGAAGGCGTCCCTGATGGAGCTGTGCGACGCGGTGGTGCACCGCGCGGGATAGTGACGCACGTCACCACCTTGGACTAAATCCAAGCTGAGATCTCCTCCGAATTGCATGCACAGAAGCCGACGCAGGGGGCGTCGGCCGCAATACGGGGAGAAAACAGAATCATGGGCATCAACACGACGTTCTCGAACCGCCGTAAGAGCCTGCTCGTCACCGCCGTCGCGGTGGCGGCCGCCGGTGGCATCGCCGCCGCGGTGATACCCGCCTTCGCCGCCGGAGGCGCCCGTGCTGACCACGCGGGGCACTCCGGCATGGACCACTCCGGCATGGACCACTCCGGTGTGAGCCGCTCGGAGATCGTGAGCCAGTCCGCCTCCGGTGCCGCGTCCGGCGGCAAGGGCGGCACGCTGCTCGCCGCGAGCCTCCGCGGAGCCAACGAGGTACCCGTCGCCGGCGGCCCCGCCGTGGGCGACCGGGACGGCGCCGCGCTGGAGTTCATCAAGGTCAAGGGCGACAAGGTCTCCGTCGCCGTGAAGTGGGCCGGAGTCGCCAAGCCCACCGCGCTCCACATCCACCAGGGCGCGCGGGGCGTCAACGGCGGCATCAAGGTCGACTTCACCGACCTGCTGAAGGGCAGCCGCAACCACACCGTCACCGGCACCGTGAAGGTCAAGGACAAGGCCCTGCTGGGCCGCCTCAAGGCCGACCCGAACTCCTTCTACGCCAACCTGCACACCGCCGAGTTCCCCGGCGGAGCCGTCCGCGGCCAGCTCCACAAGGTCACCGTCGCCGACTTCGACTTCCGGGACGCGCTGCACAACTTCCAGGCGTCCGTGGTCAAGGGCAAGCAGATCTACCAGTGCAAGCCCGCCGAGGGCGGCGGGTACGCCTTCGCCCAGCGGGACGTGGCCGCGGTGCTCGGCGGACGGATCGCGCACTCCTTCGTGAAGCCCAACTCCGGGACCCCGCAGTGGATCGCGCCCGACCGCAGCGCGGTCACCGGAGCGCTCGTCTCCAAGACGGCGAACGGGGAGAGGAACATCCCCGAGCTGGACCTGAAGGCGACTCAGTCCGGCCGCCACCACGGCCTGCTCGCCGACACCGTGGAGATCCTGCGGCTGAACACCGTCGGCGGGGTCGCCCCGACCGGCTCCTGCACACCGGGCACGATCGTCGGGGTTCCCTACCAGGCCGACTACGTGTTCCTCCAGAGCTGACCCTTCCCTCAGAGGGGCGCCCCCTACGGGTCGTAGGGGGCGCCCGCATGTCGTGTCATACCCCAGGTGTACACGGAGTTGGCCCCGAGGGCTGACGCATGCTCATGGCCGATTTGGTCAGATGGACACCACGGAAAACACCACTCCTCACCGATTCGGGTGAGAATGGCGGCTACGGGGTGGACGCAGGGGAGCTACAGCCGCCGCCGACGACGGAGGTAAGGCACACATGGCACCGTACGAATCCGACGACAGCGCGACTGCCGCTGACGCCGAGGAGCTGCGCTCGGCGCGCCGGCGCAAGGCCGCGCGATACGTCGTGCCGGCCACCGTGGTGGGAGTCGCGGCGGCGACCATCGGGCTCGTCCCGGCACTCGCCGACTCCGGAGACCCCGACCTGCCGAAGGTCAGCGCACAGGAACTCATCGAGAAGATCGCCGCGTCGGACGTCCAGCAGCTGTCCGGCACCGTGAAGATCACCACCGACCTCGGCCTGCCGGACCTCGGCGGCCTGGAGAGCTCGCTCGGCTCCGCCGCCGGACCCTCCGGTTCGGGCGACGGCGCCTCCGCCGACCCCTCCACCAAGCTCACCGAACTCGCCTCCGGCACGCACACGCTGCGCGTCGCGGCGGACGGCGAGAACAAGCAGAAGGTCTCGCTGCTGGAGAACGCGGCGGAGTACAGCCTCATCCACAACGGCAAGGACGTCTGGGGCTACGACAGCAAGTCCAACTCCGTCTTCCACACCACGGTCGACGAGAGCGACGGCAAGCAGAAGGAAGAGCTCCCGGCCACGCCCAAGGACCTCGCCGAGCAAGCCCTCAAGGCCGCCGACAAGACCACCTCGGTGACCGTCGAGGGCACCGCGCAGGTCGCGGGGCGGGACGCCTACCGCCTGGTCATCAAGCCCAAGGACGAGGGCTCGACGGTCGGCCAGATCACCGTCGCCGTGGACTCCAGGACCGGCCTGCCGCTGAAGTTCACGCTCACCCCGGCCAGCGGCGGCGCCGCCGTCGTGGACGCCGGCTTCACCCAGGTCAGCTTCGCCAAGCCGGCCGCCTCCACCTTCGACTTCACCCCGCCGAAGGGCGCGAAGGTCGAGGAGGAGGACGCGGCGAAGGCCTCGGAGCACTCCGAGGACTTCGGCAAGGGCGCGCCCAAGGGTGCCCCCGAGGACCTGGGCAAGGACCTCGGCAAGGACTTCGGCAAGGACGGCCTGAACGTCATCGGGGACGGCTGGGACTCCATAGCCACCTTCGACACCGGCGGCCAGGGCATGCCGTCCGGCGCCGAGGCCGGCGGCGGCGACATCGGCGGCTTCCTGGACTCGCTCGGCGACAAGGTCTCCGGCAAGTTCGGCGAGGGCACCGTCTTCAAGACCCGCCTGATCAACGCCCTGATCACGGACGACGGCAAGATCTACGTCGGCGCGGTCACCAAGGACGCGCTGGTGAAGGCGGCCGACGCGGGCAAGTAGCTCCCGCGGTACCTGTACGACGAATCGAGGGAGCCGATGGACCAGCCGTCCGCCACGGAGCCGGATCCGGAGGGATCGGGTGACAGCGCTTCGGAGGGAGCGGATGAGTCGCAGGGAGCGGATGAGAGCGTCATCCACACCCACGCCCTCACCAAGCGCTACCGCGGCGGACAGCTCGCCGTGGACGGTCTCGACCTGACCGTCCCGGCGGGCAGCGTCTTCGGCTTCCTCGGCCCGAACGGCTCGGGCAAGACCACCACCATCCGCATGCTGATGGGCCTCATCGAACCCACCTCCGGCTCGGCGCGCGTCCTGGGCAGCCCCATGCCGCGCGCCTCCCGGACCGTACTCCCGCACGTGGGCGCACTGATCGAGGGCCCGGCCCTCTACGGCTTCCTCTCCGGCCGCGACAACCTCGTCCGCTACGACGCCGCCGACCCGACCGCCGACCCCCGCACCCGGCGCGCCCGCGTGGGAGCGGCCCTGGACCGGGTGGGCCTGTCGGCCGCCGCGGGCAAGAAGGCGAAGGCGTACTCCCTGGGCATGAAACAGCGCCTGGGCCTCGCGGCGGCCCTGCTCCAGCCCCGCCGCCTCCTCGTCCTCGACGAACCGACCAACGGCCTCGACCCCCAGGGCATGCGCGAAATCCGCTCCCTGGTCAGGGAGTTGGCCTCCGACGGCACGACGGTCTTCCTCTCCTCCCACCTGCTGGACGAGATCGAACAGGTCTGCACCCACGCGGCGGTGATGGCCCAGGGCCGCCTGATCACCCAGGGGTTGGTGGGGGACCTGGCGGCGGGGGCGAGGGGGAGACTGGTGGTCACGACTCCGGACACGGCGGATGCGGCGAGGGTGCTTAAGGAACAGGGCGTTGCAGACGTGGTCATCGCGGAGGACCGGGTCACCTCCGAACCACCGGAAGGTGAACTGGCCGACGTCAACGCCGCGTTGGTGGCGGCAGGGGTCCGGGTGCGAGGCTTCGCAGTGGAACGAGCTTCCTTGGAGGATGCCTTCGTGGCGCTGACGGGGGAGGGCTTCGATGTCGCAGGCTGACCTGAAGGGGCGCGGGGAACTGCGCGCTCAACCCCCACAACGCGCAAGCCGCCGTACAACCTTCTACGGCACCCTCTTCCGCAACGAACTCCTCACCACGTTCCGCCGCTGGCGCACCCTCGCCCTGCTCGCCGTACTAGCCGCGGTCCCCATCCTCGTAGGCATCGCGGTGAAGATCGAGACCGGCGGCGACTCCCCGTCCAGCCCCAGCGGCAGCGGACCCGCCTTTATCTCCCAGATCACCAACAACGGCCTGTTCCTGGTCTTCACCGCCCTCGCCGCGACCCTCCCGTTCTTCCTCCCGATGTCCATCGGAGTCATCGCGGGCGACGCGATCGCGGGCGAGGCCAACGCCGGCACCCTCCGCTACCTCCTCGTCGCCCCCGCCGGCCGCACCCGCCTGCTGCTCACCAAGTACGCGACGGTGATGACGTTCTGCCTGGTGGCCACCCTCGTGGTGGCGCTCTCGGCGCTGACGGTAGGAGCGATCCTCTTCCCGCTCGGCGACCTGACGACGATCTCCGGCACCCAGATCACCTTCGCGGAGGGCCTCGGCAGAGCCCTGCTCATCGCCCTGGTCGTGGCTGCGTCACTGACCGGCGTGGCGGCCCTCGGCCTGTTCGTGTCGACGCTCACGAACAGCGGCATCGCGGCGATGGCCACGACGGTCGGCCTGCTGATCACGGTCCAGATCCTCGACCAGATCCCCCAACTGCACGCCCTCCAGCCGTACTTCTTCTCCCACTACTGGCTGTCCTTCGCCGACCTCATGCGCGAACCGGTCTACTGGGACGACCTGGTGAAGAACCTCGGCCTCCAGGCCCTGTACGCAGGGGTGTTCGGCTCGGCGGCGTGGGCGAGGTTCATGGCGAAGGACATCACGGCGTGAGCTGTTCGTAGGGGAAGCGGGCGAGCGGCGCCTCCTGGTCGAAGAAGGTCTTCGCGCGGGTGAGGGCGTCGGTGTCCCGCAGGACGTCCCCGCGCTTGCTGCCGTTGCCGAGGAGCACTCCGCCGAAGCGCATGCCCATGTACGCGGCCGAGTTGCTGAGCGTCCCGACCAGCGGGTCGGCGACCTCGGCCTCCTCGTGCGCCAGCGCGGTGACACCCCAGAGCGTGCGCCCCGCCACGTTCGCCTTGAACTCCACACCCGGCGTGCGCAGCCAGCCCGACCAGTGGTCCAGGTAGCGCTTGACGTGCGCCGACACCGAGTACCAGTACAGCGGCGACACGATCACGATGTCCGTCGCCGCGAGCGTCGCGTCGAAGAGCAGTGCGGTGTGGCCGATGGTCGGACGCACATGGTCGGTGTCGTGCCGGAGGTCCTCGAAGTCGGGCAGCGGATGCTCCGCCAGGTCGATCCACTGCTGCTCGACGTCCCCGGGCAGTTGCTCGGCGGCCCGCCGGGCCAGCATCTCGCTGTTGCCCTCGCTGCGGCTGCTGCCGAGCACGAACAGGAAGCGGCGCGTCATGGAGAACTCCTGGATCATCGGCGTACGGAGACATGGAGACGTACGAAATACTCGCACGTGCATTATATGCGTACGCAAGTAACTGTCCAGAGCGGACCGCCCGCACACGTCTCCGCACACGTCTGCGCCGCCCGGGCCACGTCCAGCAGCAGCGCCTCGCCACCGCGCCGGGCGACCAGCTGAAGTCCGACCGGGCAGCCGTCGGGCCCGAGTCCGGCGGGGAGGCTGAGCGCCGGGTGCCCGCTGAGGTTGAACGCCCAGGTGAGAGCCGTGGAGTAACGGTTGCCCGGGCCTTCGTGACCGTGCGGAGGGTTGGGGGTGGTCGGGGTCAGCAGCAGATCGGCACCGGCGAAGAGCGCGTCGAGCCGCCGGTCGTTCCCGGCCCGCACCCGGTCGGCGTCCCGCGGGTCCGAACCCGGGGTGCGGAGGGCCAGCCAGGCGGGGGCGGGGTCGTGCAGGCGTAGCGGCGCGCGGGGTGCGGTCAGCCGTACGACACCGGCGCCGGCCAGTCGTACGACCGCCGCGTGGGCGATCTCGACGATGCCGGGGTCGGGGGCGGCGAAGCCGAGGTCGGGGGACCAGATGGCGAGGGCCGGGGCAGGGAGGGGCTGGGGTTGCGGTGCCTCGGTGTTTCCGGACATCGCGTGCCAGTAGGCGGCGAGGTCGGCGGCGTGGCGGACGAGGACTCCGGGGGCGGTGAGGCCCGAGCCGGTGCGGCTCTCTCCGGAACCGCCCCCGGTGTTCGTCGTCTTCAGCCCGATCACCCCGCACCAGGCCGCCGGAATCCGGACCGACCCCGCCCCGTCGCTCCCGGTGGCCATGGGGACGAGCCCCGCGGCCACCGCCGCCGCGGAACCCGCCGAGGAGCCGCCCGGTGTGCGGTCGGCGCGCCAGGGATTGACGGTACGGCCGTGTGCACCGAGTCCCCAGGTCTGCCAGGGAGTCCCGGGACCGGGCACGGAAGTGGCGCCTACGGGCACGCACCCGGCGGCGAGGAGCGGCCCCGCACCACGCAGCCCGTGCCGCCCCTTCACCCCGATCGGCACCCCGGCGAGCGGCGGCCGTTCACCGGCGTCGACGCGGCGATCGACCTCGCGGGCCCGTCGTAGCGCCTCCTCCTCCCACACCTCGGCGAACGCGCACAGCTCGGGATCGACGCGCCGGATCCGTTCCAGCGCGGCGGCGACGAAGTCGACGGCACGCGCGGAGGCGGACCGGGACCGTACGGCGGCGGCGATCTCCGTGGCGGAGAGGGAGGCGGAGTCGGGGGTGAGGTCCGTCATGAGGTGATTCTCGGCCCCGGAAGGCGGTGTTCAGCCGGTGGGGCGGGTGAGGCGGGCCAGCGCCTCGGTGCCGCGCGGCGGGGTGCGGTCGGGTTCGCCGAGGCGCCAGGCCGTTACCCAGGGCACGCGGTACACGTCGACGGCCGCCTCGATCTCCCGGATCTGCCGGGCCAGCGGGCGCGGGAGCCGCCCGGGGGCGTCCGCGACGAGGACGACGGCGTCGAGGTCCAGGCCCGGCGGGTGCTCGCCGCGCCGGAAGAGGTCCAGGGCGCGGTGGACGGCGAGCAGCCCGGAGGCGTGGGTGCGGGCGACGAGCAGCACGGAGGTGGGGGCGCCGGGGCCCGGCCAGTCGCGTCCGCTGTCGTGACCGCCGTAGACGGTGGCGAGGGTGGAGACACCGGCGCCACCATGGGTGGCGACCCATGCGAAACTCCGCCCGGGCGCGGCCACCGGTCCGCGGATCCAGATCTCGGGTCCCTGCCCCTGCTGCACGTTCTCCACCTCTCGCCGTACGTCGATCCACCTGCCCACCGGCTCCTGGAACAGGCCTGTGACATCACGGTGACGTGAGAACCGGGGGCGAGCGGAGAGACTCGACAGTACGTGCACGACCGTGAGGGATGAGATGTCTCGACTCAGCCGCGAAAAGAAGCGGGACCAGCAGCGGGGGGCGGCCCCGATCGACGTCCGGGTTCCCCTGACGGGCGAGCCCGCGATGGTGGCCGGCACCCCGGTCACCGCGCCCCCGGGCTCGGAACTCCACCAGGCCGTCCTCACCCACCTCCACCACCTCGCCCTCACCACCGGCCACCCCATCCACGCCACCATCCACGACGCCCGCATCGGCTACGTCGTCCCCCTCGAAATCGCCCCGGACGGCTCCAGCCGCTTCAGCGCGGAGCCGGTACGGATGGCTCCGCCGGGGGACGAGTCGTGGGGGAGCGGTGCGGGGGGCGCCGGATCGGGCGGGCGCGAGCCGGGTGAGCAGGGTGAGCCGACGGCACCGGAGGCTTCCGGCCCGGGTGTGCCGGAGGGCCCTTCGCCGGTGTCGGGACTTGGCGGTATGGCAGCAGCCGAGGCTTCTGCCGCGCCGGAGGACCCGGACGGCCTGGCCCATCCGCTGCGACCGCTGCCGGACCCGTCCCCGACATTCCGCATGCGCACCGTGGCCGAGCCGCACCCGGAGGCCGACGAACCGGTCCCGACCCAGGTCCTACGACAGCTCCCGGACACCCGGCCCACCGTCCCGGCTCCCGGAACGGCCGTTCCCCCGACGGGCGAGTTCGGCCCACCGCCGGTCATGGACGCGTCCCCGGCATCGACCGCCACCCCTTACCCACGGACCGGCTTCACCCCGGCGCCGCTGCGGCCCGATGCCGTACAGCCCTCCACGCCCGTCTGGCCCGAGCCCGACTCGGACCCGGAACCTGACCCGCTCCCGTCGACCGGTACCGCTCAGGCCTCCGCGTCGCCCAAGTCCGACGCGACATCGACACGAACACCTTCCTGGGCCGACCTCGACTCCACCTCGGAGCCCGGTCCGCGGCCATCGGCCGGTACCGCTCCGCCGCAGCCGGACGCCGCACCGGCTCCCGAGCCTGTCTGGCCCGACCCCGAAACCGACCCCGAAACCGACTCCGAGCCCGGCTCCGCCCCATTCCCGTCGGCAGGCTTCCCGTCCGGGCCCGCCCTGCTGCCGTCGCCCGGTTCTTCGTCCGCCCCGGCCCCTGGCCCTGGCCCGGCCCCGGCTCCCGCCCCGTCGCCGGTGTTCCCCTCCACCCCGACCCCGACCCCGCAACCACTCACCACCCCCACCCCGATCGTCGACGCCACCCCGACCCCCCTCCCTCTCCCCACCGAACCCGGCACCACCACCCCCACCCACCGCCCCACCCCCCTCATCGACCCGGTCCCGCATCTGGAGGACCCCGACCCCAAGCCGGCCCCCGTGCGCGGATTCGACGCCGTCGCCGAGTGGGTGCTCGGTGAGGGCGACGTTGGTGGGGGAGCGGGCGGTGTACTCGCGGAGTCCGTCGGGCGGATCAGTGAGGCCGTGCGGGAGGGGCGGATAGACGTCGCCGGGGAGCTGGCGGAGGAAGTCGGGGACGAGGGCGCCCGGACCCTCGGGGCGGAGCACCCCGAGGTGCTGCGGGTGCGTGAACTCGCCGCCTACATCGCCTACTTGGGCGGCGAGCCGGTCCGCGCCACCGAGATCTCCCTCGACCTGGCCGGTATCCAGCACCGCGCCGGGGACGCCGAGGCGGCCTACGGCAACGTACAGAGCGCGGCCACCGCCTGGAGGGCCGTACGCGACCCGCTGAAGGGCCTCGCCCTGGGCAGCGACCTGCTCACCCTGTGGACGGAGATGGCCGCGGGACAGGGCCCGGCCGCCGACGACCCGGACCGCCTGGAGTCGGCCCGCACCCGCATGCTCCGCCTCGCGGAACGCGCCCGGAACGCCAACTCCTAGCCCTGGCAAGGGAGTCCACGGCCAGGAAGACCACGGCCCCGGACACGGACGAACCCGGACACGCACGGCCCCGGACACGCAAGGGCCGGGAGGGACCCATCGCCCCTCCCGGCCCGCTTCCGCGTCACCCCCGACGACTCGATCCGCCGGAGAACCCGGAGAACGCCCCTAACCCCGCGTCACTGCGACAGCGCCCACACCGCGTACGCCACCGCGTCGCTGTTGCGGTCCAGCGCCGTGTCGTCGATGTTGGCCGTGGTGTCGCACGACGAGTGGTAGCAGCGGTCGAAGGCCCGCCCCGACGTGCCGCCCCACTTGGCCGCCTGCGCCGCCGTCTTGACGTAGTCGGCGCCGCTGAACAGCCCGCCCACCGGCACGCCCACGTTCTTGAACGGCGCGTGGTCGGAGCGGCCGTCGCCCTCCGTCTCGATCTCGGTCGGGACGCCGAGACCGGCGTAGTACTCCTTGAACGTCTTCTCTATGGCCGGGTCGTCGTCGTAGACGAAGTAACCGGGGTTCGGCGAGCCGATCATGTCGAAGTTGAGGTAGCCGCTGATCCGTGAACGGTTCGCGGTGGAGAGGCTGTTGACGTAGTACCTCGACCCGACCAGGCCCAGCTCCTCCGCGCCCCACCACGCGAATCTCAGATGCTTGGTGGGATGGAACCCGGCCCGGGACACGGCGAGCGCGGTCTCCAGGACGGCGGCCGAGCCGGAGCCGTTGTCGTTGATGCCCGCGCCCGTCGTCACGCTGTCGAGGTGCGAGCCGGACATGATCACCTGGTTGGTGTCGCCGCCGGGCCAGTCGGCGACGAGGTTGTAGCCGGTGCGTCCCGAGGACGTGAACTGCTGGATCGTCGTGGTGAATCCGGCGGCGTCCAGCTTGGCCTTCACGTAGTCGAGCGAGGCCTTGTAACCGGCGCGGCCGTGCGCGCGGTTGCCGCCGTTGGCGGTGGCGATGGACTGGAGCTGGGTCAGATGCGCCTTCACGTTCGCCACCGGGATGTCCGGGGCCGCGGCCAACGCGGGCTGTCCCGCGGGGGCCGCGCCGGCTATGGATCCGCCGGCCAGGAGTGAGACGGCCGCGACGACGGCGGTGGCCGTGACGCGTCCGGGAACCGAGAGCTTCATGTGGGGGGCTCCGAATTCCGAGGGAATCCCCGAACTCACAGGGATTCCACAGCGATTGGGTGCCTGGATGGTGAAGCTGAGGTTGACCCACCGTCAAGAGCGCGATCCGGTCAGCCCCGTCCGCATACCGGACCCCGCTGGCCCGCCCCCTCACTGCACACAGAATTCGTTCCCCTCCGGATCAGCCATCACCACCCACTCGCCGCCCATCTCCTTCACCTCGCGCAGCACGCTCGCCCCGAGCCCCGTCAGCCGCTCGACCTCGGCCGCCCGCTGCCCGTCCCCGGCATGCAGGTCCAGATGCAGCCGGTTCTTGACGCTCTTCGCCTCCGGCACCCGCTGGAACAGCAACCGCCGCCCACGCCCGGTCCCGGTCTCCTCGTCATAGGGGTCGTCGGGATGCCGTACGGCGATCAGATCCCGGAAGGCGAGCCGCCCGTGATACTCCACGGTCGCCTCGGGCTCGACCGCCCCGAACCCCGTCAGCCGCCGCACGAGCGCGTCATTGTCCTCGGCCAGGTAGTGCAGGGCGGCCGCCCAGAAGTCGGCCTGGGCATGCGGATCGGCGGCATCGACGACGAGCTTCCAGTGCAGCGGCGCGGGCGAGGTCTGAGTCATGCCTCCACTTATATCGCCGGGCACTGACAACGCCGTACGACCACGCTCGCGAGGGCCGAAGCCGACGCGGCGGGGGGCGGACGGGCTACGGCTTCGCGGCGGCCTCGGCATCCACCTGCCGTACGACCTCCACCGAGCCCATGGCGACGCCCGTACCCCCGCTCACCCCGACCACCATCGCCCTGCGGGCCGCCCGCGCCGTACGCAGCGCGTCCCACGTGAGGAGGGTCAGGGCCAGCCAGACCAGGGAGAACCCGGCCCAGCGCTCGGGCGGCATGGCCTCGTGGAAGTAGAAGATGCCGAGCAGGAACTGGAAGACCGGGGCCAGGTACTGGAGGAGCCCCAGGGTGGACAGCGGTACGCGGATCGCCGCCGCGCCGAAGCAGACGAGGGGGAGGGCCGTGACGATGCCGGTGGAGGCGAGGAGTACCGCGTGCCCCGGGCCCTCGGCGCTGAAGCTGAGGTCGCCCCGCGAGCTCAGCCACAGCAGATAGCCGAGCGCGGGCAGGAACTGGATCGCGGTCTCGGCGGCCAGGGACTCCACGCCCCCGAGGTTCACCTTCTTCTTGACCAGGCCGTACGTGGCGAAGGAGAAGGCGAGCGTGAGGGAGATCCACGGCGGCCGGCCGTATCCGAGGGTGAGCACGAGCACCGCGGCGGCGCCGACCCCGACCGCCGCCCACTGCACGGGCCGTAGCCGTTCCTTCAGCAGCAGCACGCCCATCGCGATGGTGACCAGCGGATTGATGAAGTACCCGAGGGACGCCTCGACCACATGGCCGGAGTTCACGGCCCAGATGTAGACGCCCCAGTTCACGGTGATGACGGCCGCGGCGACGGTGACGAGCGCCAGCTTGCGCGGCTGCCGCAGCAGCTCCCCGGCCCAGGCCCAACGCCGTACGAAGACGAGCGCGACGGCGACGAAGACGAGCGACCACACCATCCGGTGGGCCAGGATCTCCCCGGCCCCGGCGGGCTTGAGCAGGGGCCAGAACAGGGGGACGAGCCCCCACATGCCGTACGCCGCGAAGCCGTTCAGCAGACCTATGTGCCGTTCGCCTCTCGACTTCACGGATCCTCCTTCTCGCGCCGTCCTCGCCAGCAAGAAGGTAACGCCGAGCACCCCCGACTGTCATGCCCGTATCGCTATACGGTCATGACAGCCGGGGGTGGTGCGCCTCAGGGCCCTTCGGGGGAGTGATCAGCCCTTGAGCGCGGCCGTGATCGACTCGGCGATCGGGGTGGCCGGACGGCCGGTCAGCCGGGCCAGGTCCCCGGAGGAGACGACCAGCTCGCCCTTCTCGATGGAGGCGTCGACACCGGCGAGGATCGCGGCGAGCGGGGCGGGCAGCCCGGCGCCCGCGAGGATCGCGGTGAAGTCCTCGACGGAGACGGCGTTGTAGGCGATCTCCTTGCCGGTCTGCTTGCTCAGCTCGGCCGCGTACTCGGCGAAGCCCCAGGCGTCGTCGCCGCCCAGCTCGTACGTGGAGTTCTCGTGGCCCTCACCGGTCAGCACGGCGACGGCCGCGGCGGCGTAGTCGGCACGGGAGGCGGAGGAGATCCTGCCCTCTCCGGCCGCCTGCACGACGGCGCTGTGCTCCAGGGTGGGGGCGAGGTTCTCGGTGTAGTTCTCGTTGTACCAGCCGTTGCGCAGCAGCGAGTAGGGCAGGCCGGAGGCGAGCAGCGCCTTCTCGGTGGCCCGGTGGTCGTCGGCGAGCGCGGCGGTGAGGGTGCCGGGGGCGCTGGTGTACGCGAGGAGCGCCACCCCCGCGGCCTTGGCGGCGTCGATGACGACCTGGTGCTGGCCGGGGCGGCCCTTGTCGAACTCGTTGCCGGAGATCAGCAGCACCTTGTCGCCGGCGGCGAAGAGGCTGCCGAAGGTCTCGGGGGCGTTGTAGTCGGCGACCGCTATCTTGACGCCCTTCTCGGCGAAGTCGGCGGCCTTCTCCGGGGTACGGACGACGGCGGTGATCTGCTCGGCCGGAACCTTCTCGAGCAGCTGCTCGACGACGTGGCGGCCGAGGTGTCCGGTGGCTCCGGTGACGACGATGCTCATGGTGTGCGATCTCCTTGTGGGGTGCGTTGCCACTAACCATAGGAGAAGCGCTAACTAAGCGAAAGTACCCACTTTGAAGTAAGGTACTGGCATGTCGGTAAGCACAGAGCGATTGATCTCGATGGCGGGGACGCCGGAGGTGGCGGGGACGGCGACAGGGGTGATGGCGGGGTCGGCGGCGGGCGAGGCCATGTGCCCCCACCGCCTGGTCCTGGAACACGTGACGAGCCGCTGGGGTGTCCTGGTCCTGATCCAGCTCCTCGACCGCCCGTACCGCTTCAGCGAACTCCGCCGGGCGATCGGCGGCTTCGGCCGCGGCGTCAGCGAGAAGATGCTGACCCAGACCCTCCAGACCCTGGAACGCGACGGCCTGGTCCACCGCCACGCCCACCCCGTGATCCCGCCGAGGGTCGACTACTCCCTCACCGACCTGGGCCGCGAGGCGGCGGAACAGGTACGGGGGCTCGCGGAGTGGACCGCGCGCCGGATGAGTGCGGTGCAGGAGGCGCGGGAGGTGTACGACGCGCGGAAGAGGGGCTCTGAGCAGGAGTGATGTCCCTGGCTCGGCCCGCCTGAAGGCATGTACACGGCGCCAGGGGGCACACATATGTCAGGGCGTTGGTCGACATGCGAGACACGTCCATCCATGCGCCCCCTCTCCGCCTCCCACGCCGACTTGAGTCGACGGGCACGCTGGATGCGGAGTGCCACGCCCACCGTGCACCGACCCGCGATGCCACCTCCCGGCGCACGGTCACCGGATCCAGGGGGATGCCTTGACATGGCCACACAGACTCCGGCCGGACGCACCAGGCGTATCGGTTCTGCTGTTACGGCGGGACTCGGTCTGATGCGAGCCTTCTTCACCCCGGGCGCCCGCCGCCGACGCCAGGAGGAGACCCTGCTGGGACTGCTCGGCCAGCTCACACTGATGACGGAGGAGATTCACCGGGCGAACCTGATCCAGCAGTACCGGCTGACGCTGGAACAAATGGACCGGATGGTCGACGACCCCTCCATGGCCGAGGTCGCGAGCACCCTGTCGGGACTCTCGGAGGCCAGGCGGCGCCAGATGATCTTCGCCAACAGGCAGTACGGCAATCTCTTGCTGTCCCATCGCGTCGGTGCCTGCGACTGGGACGAACTGCTCGGCCATTTGCGCGTGCTGTGCCGCAATCCCCTCTTCGCCGAATACTGGGACCGTACGGTCGAGCACCGCAGGAGTCTTCCGTCGGATTCGTTGGAGGCGCAGGTCGGCGCCGCCGTGGATGTCATGTTGGAAGAACTCGCCGACGACCCGGACGAATGGTGGATCGTCGGTCCGTCGTCGCCCACCGAGCGCAAGTCGTGAGAAATCCGATGTCGTCGCGCTCAGGCGTCAGGGATGTCCCGCTTGGCCCGGATGATGGTTTCCCGGTCGATCACCACGATCCGCTCGTGGGCGGCCCGTGTCACGCCGTGCGGGAGGAGGTCGTCCAGGGTGGCGGTGGCTTCCGTACCGATGACTGCGAAGCGGCCGTCACTCAATTCGAATACATCCGGACAGGTCTCCGCGGTCTGACTACCCCGGGCCTTGGGTGGGTCTCCGATACGACGGACGATGCTGAGGGCGGCGAATTCGCGGGGCACTTGGGGGCCTTCTCTAGTAGAACAAGATCATTTGGGTATCGGCAGCTTGTATGACCGGTGGGCCGAATTTCCCGCGCCGCACCAGAATTTCGCTCTCTTTTAGCCCTAATGCACCAATGTGAAAGCACCCCGCCCCCGTGGAGAGGCCCGAGGTGCGAGCACACCTCGAGCCCTCGTCGATCACACCCGACTGGTCAGCCCACGACAGTCCATGTGTCGCCCCCCGCCAGCAACGCCCCCAAGTCCCCCTTGCCGTTCTGCTCGATGGCAGAATCCAGCTGATCTGACATCTGATCGTCGTACACCGCCCGCTCCACCGACCGCAGCACCCCGATAGGCGTGTGATGCAGCGTGTCCGGGTCCGCCAGGCGGGACAGGGCGAAGGCTGTCGTAGGAGAGGACGCGTGGGCGTCGTGGATGAGGATCTCCGCCTCGTTCGACGGCGTCACCGGCACCACCTTCAGGTCCCCCGTCGCCGCATCCCGGACGACCCCCTTGGACAGGTCCGCGCCGAACCGGATCGGCCGGCCGTGTTCGAGACGGATCACCGCCTCCTCGGCCTGCTGCCGGTCCTTCAGCACCTCGAAGGCCCCGTCGTTGAAGATGTTGCAGTTCTGGTAGATCTCCACCAGCGCCGTCCCCGGGTGGGCGGCCGCCTCCCGCAGCACCGACGTGAGGTGCTTGCGGTCCGAGTCGACCGTCCGGGCCACGAAGGACGCCTCCGCGCCGATCGCGAGGGACACCGGGTTGAAGGGCGCGTCCAACGACCCCATCGGCGTCGACTTCGTGATCTTGCCGACCTCCGAGGTCGGTGAGTACTGCCCCTTCGTGAGGCCGTAGATCCGGTTGTTGAAGAGCAGGATCTTCAGGTTCACGTTCCGGCGCAGGGCGTGGATCAAGTGGTTACCGCCGATCGACAGCGCATCGCCGTCGCCCGTGACCACCCACACCGACAGGTCGCGGCGCGAGGCCGCCAGCCCCGTCGCGATCGCCGGGGCGCGCCCGTGGATCGAGTGCATGCCGTACGTGTTCATGTAGTACGGGAACCGGGACGAGCACCCGATGCCCGAGACGAAGACGATGTTCTCCTTGGCCAGCCCCAGCTCCGGCATGAAGCCCTGGACCGCCGCGAGGATCGCGTAGTCGCCGCAGCCGGGGCACCAGCGGACTTCCTGGTCGCTCTTGAAGTCCTTCATCGACTGGCGGGCCTCGGCCTTGGGGACGAGCGAGAGTGCCTCGATCGTGTCCGTGCCTTCCGTGGACGTCTCAGCCATCGATGGCCTCCTTGAGAGCCGTGGCGAGCTGTTCGGCCTTGAACGGCATGCCGTTGACCTGGTTGTAGCTGTGCGCGTCGACCAGGTACTTCGCCCGGATCAGCGTCGCGAGCTGCCCGAGGTTCATCTCCGGGATGACGACCCTGTCGTACGCCTTCAGCACCGCGCCCAGGTTGCGCGGGAAGGGGTTGAGGTGGCGCAGATGCGCCTGCGCGATCGACTCGCCGGCCGTCCGGAGGCGGCGGACGGCGGCGGTGATGGGGCCGTACGTCGATCCCCAGCCCAGCACCAGCGTGCGCGCCTCGTGCGGGTCGTCGACCTCCAGATCCGGTACGTCGATCCCGTCGATCTTGGCCTGCCGGGTGCGGACCATGAAGTCGTGGTTGGCGGGGGAGTAGGAGATGTGGCCCGTGCCGTCCTCCTTCTCGATCCCGCCGATGCGGTGTTCGAGACCCGGCGTGCCGGGGACCGCCCAGGGGCGGGCGAGGGTCTGGGGGTCGCGCTTGTACGGCCAGAAGACCTCGGTGCCGTCGTCCAGGGTGTGGTTCGGGCCCTGCGCGAACTGCACGGTGAGGTCCGGGAGTTCGTCGATCTCGGGGATCCGCCACGGCTCGGAGCCGTTGGCCAGGTAGCCGTCCGACAGCAGCATCACCGGCGTGCGGTACGTCAGCGCGATCCGGGCCGCCTCCAGCGCCGCGTCGAAGCAGTCGGCCGGGGTGCAGGGCGCGACGATCGGCACCGGCGCCTCGCCGTTGCGCCCGAACATCGCCTGGAGCAGGTCGGCCTGCTCGGTCTTGGTGGGCAGACCGGTGGACGGCCCGCCTCGCTGGATGTCGATCACCAGCAGCGGCAGTTCCAGCGAGACCGCGAGACCGATCGTCTCGGATTTCAGCGCCACCCCCGGACCGGAGGTGGTGGTGACGGCCAGCGAACCGCCGAAGGCCGCGCCCAGCGCCGCCCCGATGCCCGCGATCTCGTCCTCGGCCTGAAAGGTCCGTACACCGAAGTTCTTGTGCCTGCTCAGCTCGTGCAGGATGTCCGAGGCCGGGGTGATCGGATACGACCCCAGGAACAACGGCAGGTCCGCCTGGCGAGACGCGGCGACCAGTCCGTAGGACAGCGCGAGGTTCCCGGAGATGTTGCGGTAGGTGCCGACCGGGAAGGCCGTCGTCGCGGGGGCGATTTCGTAGGAGACGGCGAAGTCCTCGGTGGTCTCGCCGAAGTTCCAGCCCGCGCGGAACGCGGCCAGGTTCGCCTCGGCGATCTCCGGTTTCTTCGCGAACTTCGCGCGCAGGAACTTCTCCGTGCCCTCGGTGGGCCGGTGGTACATCCATGACAAGAGGCCGAGCGCGAACATGTTCTTGCTGCGCTCGGCCTCTTTGCGACTGAGGTCGAAATCTTTCAGGGCCTCGACGGTCAGCGTGGTCAGGGGGACCGGATGAAGGCTGTAACCGTCGAGCGATCCATCCTCCAGCGGCGAGGCCGCGTACCCCACTTTCTGCATCGCCCGTTTGGTGAACTCGTCCGTGTTGACGATGATCTCCGCACCGCGCGGCAGGTCGGCGATGTTCGCCTTGAGGGCCGCCGGGTTCATGGCCACGAGCACATTCGGCGCGTCACCCGGCGTGAGGATGTCGTGGTCGGCGAAGTGCAGCTGGAACGAGGAGACCCCTGGCAGGGTGCCTGCGGGGGCCCGGATCTCGGCCGGGAAGTTGGGAAGGGTGGACAGGTCGTTGCCGAAGGACGCCGTTTCCGAAGTGAAACGGTCACCGGTGAGCTGCATTCCGTCACCGGAGTCGCCCGCGAAACGAATGATCACCCGATCGAGGCGGCGGACATCCTTCACACCGGCCTCTTTGCGCTGCTCTCCCACGACGGTTCCGTCGGCCTGCTCCGCTGCGCTGCTGACCTGACTGGTCACTGAACTGGACCTCCCTCGAGGCGGCTGTTCGGGAGCGGCCTTCCCGCAGGCCTTCCCAGGATCAACCCTACGACCGCAGGGGTCGCCTTCCCCCGACCATTCGCATGATGGACGGGGTTTTGAGACGGTACGACGCCCTGACTTGTCATGTTTTACTCGCCCCCCGGCGCTTTCCTTGAAGACGCTCCCTTTCGTCCCGCGGTTCTCAGGCCCGGCGGCCCCCGTTCCCCCGATCCCTGACACGGAGGTAGAGGCTCACGAGCTGATGGCGCTCACGAGTCCATGGCGTTCAGGGGTTCACGGCGCTCATGAGTTCAGATAGGTGAGGACGGCCAGCACCCTCCGGTGGTCCCCGTCGCTCGGCGAGAGCCCGAGCTTCAGGAAGATGTTGCTGACGTGCTTCTCGACTGCTCCGTCACTGACCACGAGCTGCCGCGCGATGGCCGAGTTCGTACGGCCCTCCGCCATCAGCCCGAGAACCTCCCGCTCCCGTGGCGTGAGATTGGCGAGCACGTCCTGCTTACGACTGCGTCCCAGCAGCTGCGCGACCACCTCGGGGTCGAGAGCGGTACCGCCCTCGGCCACCCGCACCACCGCGTCCACGAACTCGCGCACCTCCGCGACCCGGTCCTTGAGCAGGTACCCCACCCCGCGGCTGGACCCGGCCAGCAGCTCGGTGGCGTACCGCTCCTCGACGTACTGCGACAGTACGAGTACCCCGAGTCCGGGATGTGCCTTGCGCAGTTGTACGGCGGCCCGCACACCCTCGTCGGTGTGTGTCGGCGGCATCCGCACATCGGCGACCACGACGTCGGGCAGCTCGCCCTGGGCGTCCAGCTCACCGATGGTCTTGACGAGCGCGTCCCCGTCACCGACCCCGGCGACGACATCATGCCCGCGGTCGGTCAGCAACCGGGTCAGGCCCTCCCGCAGCAGCACTGAATCCTCGGCGATGACCACCCGCACCCTGTCCTCCACGACTCTCGGCCCCCCAGCCCACCGCCGGCCCACCCGCCGGACAGCCCCAGCATTCCAGCAATCCCACCCGCCTGCGCCCGGCCAGCGGGAATCAGGGGCAGGAATAAGGGGGGAGGGGTTGGGTTTTCGGCCTGGGAGGGGGTCGGGGAGAGGCGGGCCGGGGAGAGGGGGGCCGGGGGAGGGGGCCGCGAGGAGGCACGTCACCTCTGGCACACCGGCCCAGGCACCTTCAGCCCGTCCGGCGTTCGAGGACGAGGCCCTTCAGGGGCCGATGGGGGGCTGGGGGCGCAGCCCCCAGGAGCGGGATCGGGGCCGAAGGGGCGGCAGCCCCTGGAGATGGGACGGGTAGGGGCGCCGGGGGCGAAAACCCCCGACGCCCACGCCGACCGTCACCGAGCCCCCGTCACCGAACCGCCCTCACCGCCCCCTGTCACCGAGCCCCCGTCACCGAACCGCCCTCACCGCCCCTGTCACCGAACCCCCGTCACCGAACCGCCCGCTCCCCCCGCCAAGGCAACTCCGCGGTGACCCGGGTAGGCCCCCCCACCGGAGAATCCACCACCAGAATCCCGTCGACGGCATCCAACCGCTCAGCCAACCCCGCGAGCCCGGACCCGGAGGACACATCGGCCCCGCCCACCCCGTTGTCCACGACCTGGAGCAGCAGCCGGTCCTCCACCCGCCACACATCCACCGCCGCCCACGTGGCCCGAGAGTGCTTGCTGATGTTCTGCAACAGCTCCGACACCGTGAAGTACGCGATCCCCTCGATCGCCGGCGCCGGCCGGGCCGGCAGATCCACCTCCACCTGCACCGGCACCGTGCACCGGGAGGCCACCGAGGACAACGCCGCGTCCAGCCCCCGGTCGGTCAGTACCGCCGGATGAATCCCCCGCGCCAGATCCCGCAGCTCCTGAAGCGCCGTCTTCACCTCACCGTGCGCCTCGTCCACCATCCGCGCGGCCGCCCGGGGATCCTCCGCGAGCTTCTCCTTCGCCAGCCCCAGATCCATCGCCAGCGCCACCAGCCGGGCCTGCGCACCGTCGTGCAGATCCCGTTCGATCCGCCGCAGGTCCGCAGCCGCCGTATCGACCACGACCCCCCGGTCGGACTCCAGCTCCACGACCCGCGCGGACAGCCGCGACGGCCCCAGCAGCCCGTGCACCATCACCCGGTCCACCGTCGTCAGCGCCCGCACGATCCACGGCGTGGCCAGCGTGAACAACAGCCCCACCAGCGCGGTCACGCCGATCTCGAACGGGTTGTCCAGATAGATGTGGTGCGTCTCGTCGCCGTACAGCTGAAGCCCGCCCTGACCGCCGTACACCGGGAAGAGCCAGAACCACAGCGGATACGTCAGCAACGCCCAGCCGTAGGCCCAGAAGTTCACCGCGACGACGAACGAGAAGATCGCCCACGGCAGGTGCAGCACCGAGTACAGCAGGGTCCGCCACGACGTCCCGCTCTTGAGGACCGCCCCCATCCACGACATGAACCCGGACTTCCGCATCCGCAGCGGCTCCGGATCGCCGACCTCGAGACCGAGCAGCGCCCGCGCCCGCGCCCGCTCCAGCGCCCCGAGGCCCCGGCATCCCGCGAGCCCGGCGGCGAAGACCGGGATGCCGAGGAAGGTCACGAGCAGGCCCGCGCCCAGCGAGACCATCGTGACGGCGTAGGTGAACAGCAGGACGCTGATCGGCAGGCTCAGCAGCACATAGCCGAACTCCCGCCAGGTGCGCCCCTCGAACGGCGCCCGAAGCCCCGCCGGCACCCGGTGCCGCCGTACCTTCTCGGGGAACCCGAGCCCGCTGTCGTACCCGTAGTCCGTGGCCATCGACGTCGTCCTTCTTCTCTCGTCCCGCGCCTGTGGTGTCGTAACCGGTGTCGTACCTCCACCCTGCTGCGCCGCAGCTCAACGGACCATGGAGGCCGTCGGCGTCTTGGAAGGGGGGTTTTCCCCACCCCTCCCACCCGCCGCTACGACCGCTCGGGCGCCCGGTCCCGCCACGGGAGCTCCGCCGTGACGACCGTAGGGCCGCCGGGCGGGGAGTCGACGACGAACAGGCCGTCCACCGCGTCGAGCCGCTCCGCGAGCCCGCGCATACCGGTGCCGCCGTCGAGGTCGGCGCCGCCGCGGCCGTCGTCCCAGACCTGGATGAGCAGCCGGTTCTCCGACCGCCACACGTCGACCGACGCCGACCGCGCCCCGCTGTGCTTGCTGATGTTCTGGAGCAGTTCGGAGACGGTGAAGTAGGCGATGCCCTCGATGGCCTGGACCGGCCGAGCGTCGAGGTCGGCGGTCACCTTGACCGGGACCGTGCAGCGCGAGGCGACCGAGGAGAGGGCCGCGTCGAGACCGCGGTCGGTCAGTACGGCGGGATGGATGCCCCGCGCCAGGTCCCGCAGCTCCTGGAGCGCCAGCTTCACCTCGCCGTGCGCCTCCTCGACCATCGCCTGCGCGTACTCCGGGTCCTCCAGGAGCTTCTCCTTGGCGAGGCCCAGGCCCATGGCGAGGTTGACGAGCCGGGCCTGCGCACCGTCGTGCAGGTCGCGTTCGATCCGCCGTAGATCCGACGCTGCCGCGTCCACCACGACCCCACGGTCCGACTCGAGTTCGGCGATACGGCGTTCCAGCTCGTCGGAGGGCGACAACAGGCCGCGCACCATCGCCCGGTCGACGTTGGCGAGGCCCCGCGCGATGAACGGCAGCACCGGCCACAGCACGAACAACGAGGTCAGCGTGACCGTGAAGGTCAGGATGCCCCACGGCAGCCGGATGAAGTCGTACAGCACCGTCCGCCAGCCGACCGGGTCCTTCAGGCCCAGCCACAGCTGGGGGAAGAAACCCGCCCCGCCCTTCTTCGTGCGCCACGGCAGCGGACTCGGTTCGTCCACATGCAGCCCGAGCAGCGCCCGGGCCCGCGCCCGCTCCATCTTGCCCAGCTGACGGGCGCCCAGCAGACCCGCCGCGAGCAGCGGGAACCCGATCACCGTCACGGTCAGCCAGAAGCCGGTGAGCAGCACCGTCACGACGTAGGTGAAGCCGAGGACCGACACCGGAAGGTTCGCCAGCAGATGCGCGATCTCCTTCCAGGTGTGCGCGTCGTAGGCGAAACGTGCCGGTGGCAGCCGCCCGCGGTCCGCTCCTGGGGCGGCTCCGCGGCCGGTTCCCGGGGCGGCTCCGAGGTCGGCCCCTGGGGCGGCCCCGCGGTCGGCACCTGGGGCGGTTCCTCGGTTTGTGCCGGTGGTCGTGGCACGGCTCGGGGACGAGTGGCGATCGGTCATATGGGCTAGCGTGCCGCGCGAGACCGCCGCGCGCCATGAGGCGGACCGCCGCGGCTTGCTGGGGAAAACCCCACCCCTGTCCTCCCGACTGTTTTCAAGGGGTGACGGGCTGCTTACCGTCCCTTTATCAGGGCCTAGACTCCCGTTGCGTACAGATCGTCGAACAGTGGTGTTCCGTGGTGTTCACAGGGAGCGAGGGGCGGACGTGCCGGAACCGACCGTCGTGGCGTCGGACTACTTCCAGTCGTACTCGGTCGTCGGACTGCTCGCCGTCGTCGGCGTGCTGTTCGTCGCGGTCGCCTTCGGCGCCGGCCGGCTGCTGCGACCCGTGGTCCCCACCCCCGAGAAGCTCCTGACGTACGAGTGCGGAGTCGACCCCGTCGGCGAGGGCTGGGCCCACACCCAGGTCCGCTACTACGTCTACGCCTTCCTGTACGTCATCTTCGCCGTCGACTCGATCTTCCTGTTCCCGTGGGCGACGGTCTTCGCCGCTCCCGGTTACGGCGCGACGACCCTGGTCGAGATGTTCATCTTCCTGGGCTTCCTCGCCGTGGGGTTGCTGTACGCGTACAAGAAGGGTGTCCTGGCATGGACGTGACCCCCTCGGAGCCTGTTCTGCTCCCTGAGCCGAAACGTCTGGGCGCCCTCTCCCGCCTCGCCCCCGAGCCGATGAAGGTCGTCCTCAACTGGGGCCGCCGGTACTCCCTCTGGGTCTTCAACTTCGGCCTCGCCTGCTGCGCCATCGAGTTCATCGCCGCGTCGATGGCCCGCCACGACTTCATCCGCCTCGGCGTCATCCCCTTCGCCCCGGGCCCCCGCCAGGCCGACCTGATGGTCGTCTCCGGCACGGTCACGGACAAGATGGCCCCGGCCGTGAAACGCCTCTACGAACAGATGCCCGAACCGAAGTACGTCATCTCCTTCGGCGCCTGCTCCAACTGCGGCGGCCCCTACTGGGACTCGTACGCCGTCACCAAGGGCGTCGACCAGATCATCCCGGTGGACGTCTACGTCCCCGGCTGCCCACCCCGCCCCGAAGCCCTGCTCCAGGGAATCCTGAAGCTCCAGGAGAAGATCGCGCGCGAGTCGCTGGGGGAGCGGTACGGGGTGAACGGGGGGCGGGCTTCGGTGGCCGCGCTGGAGAGTGGGTTGGTGAGGGGGCCGGGGGCGGGGCCGCGGTCGGGGTCGAGGCCGGCTGGGGCTTCTGGTGGAGCGGTGGCTTCGGGTGGAACGGTGGCTTCGGGTGACGGGGTTGCGGCTGCGGGGGGTGTTGTCTCCGGCGGGGGTTCGGGTTCTGGTGGCGGTTCGGGTTCTGGTGGGACCGCGGGTTCTGACAGGCCCGGGACTTCCGGTGAGGGGGAGACGCGGTGACGGCAGTCGGCTGGCTCCCCGCCCCCGCCGAGGAACTCTTCGGCCCGGAGGCCACCGCTGAGGAGTCGTACGAGGTCCTGACGGTCGACGTCCCGCCCACCGCCTGGCTCACGGCCCTGCGAGTGGCCCGCGACGACCTCGACTGCACCTACTTCGACTGGCTCAGCGCGGTCGACGAACCCGGCACCGGCTTCCGCGTGGCGGCCCACGTGGTGGCCATGTCCCCGGTACGACGCCTGCTCCTCCGCACGACGGTCCCCCACGACACCCCCGCCCTCCCCACCGCCGTCGACATCTACGCGGGCGCCGCCTGGCACGAACGCGAGACCCACGAGATGTTCGGCGTCACCTTCGACGGCCACCCCTCCCTCGCCCACCTCCTCCTCCCGGAGACCTTCGAAGGCCACCCCCTCCGCAAGGACTTCGTCCTCGCCGCCCGAGTGGCCAAGGCCTGGCCCGGCGCCAAGGAACCGGTCGAGTCCGACCACGGCGGCCCCAAGCGCCGCCAAATGCTCCCCCCAGGAGTCCCCGACCCCAACGAATGGGGCCCCATGAAGGGCCAACTCCCCACAGCCCCACCCCGCCCCACCCGAACCACCCCCCGCACCCCAGGCACCCCGGCGGACCGCCCGGCCCGCAGGGCACGTACGGCGTCGGAGGGTTCGGCGAGCCAGGCGGAGGAGTCGGCGGGAACGCCGGCGGGGCCTGCGGCGGCTGGTCCTCGGCGTGCGGGTACGGCGGCGGAGGGATCGGCCAGCCAGTCGGAGACGTCGACTGGTGCGGGCGGGGCAGCCGCTGCTGGCCCCCGACGTGCGCGTACGGCGGCACAAGGGTCCGTGAGCCAGGCGGAGACGTCAGCCGGTGCGGGCGGGGCAGCTGCTGCTGGCCCCCGGCGTGCGCGTACGGCGTCGGAGGGTTCGGCGAGCCAGTCGGAGGAGTCGGCGGGAACATCGGCGGGGCCTGCGGCGGCTGGTCCTCGGCGTGCGCGTTCGGCGGCGCAAGGGTCCGTGAGCCAGGCGGAGACGTCAGCCGGTACCGGCGGGGCAGCGGGAGCCGGCGCTCGCCGGGCACTTTCCGCGGCGGACGGCTCCGCGAGCCAGTCGGCGGCGTCCACCGGGCCCGCCGGAACTGAACCGGGTCGCGCACCCACGACCCCCGAGGGCCCCGCGAGCCAGACCGCACCAGGGACCACGGAGTCGGCCGAGGACACCCCGGGCACTTCGACGCCGGGTACCTCGGGGGCGGCTGCCCCTGGAACCGACGCCTCTGCGTCCGCTCCCCCCGCGTCCGACACCCCCGCACCCCAGCGCCCCCGAGCCGCCGGCGCCCCATCCGGCCCCCGTCGAGCGCGCAGTGCCTCGGCAGGTTCCGCGAGCCAACGCGCGGCAGCCGACCCCGAACCGCCCGCCGATGCCCCGAACCAACCCCCGGCATCCCCCAAGCCCCCCACCGCACCCCGCAGCTCAGACGCCCCCTGGCACCACGCCCGCCCGGCCTTCGACGACCCGGCACCTGACCGAAGCCCCACGTCGAAGAACCCAGAAGCCACGGAGACCTCCGAGCAGGCCGAGAAGTCCGAGCAGTCCGATGGGGCCGAGCTCCCCGAGAAGGCCAACGGAACCGCGGAGCCCACAGGCCCCGAGGAACCCGACACCCCGGATACCCCGGACACCCCCGACCACCCCACTGGAGGCCCGCAGTGAACGACGCGCTAGACGTCGCCCTGCGACTCCTGATCGTCTTCGTCGTCTTCCTCACCTTCCCCCTGATCATCGGCCAGACCGAGCACAAGGTGATGGCCCACATGCAGGGCCGCCTCGGCCCGATGTACGCCGGTGGCTTCCACGGCTGGGCCCAACTCGTCGCGGACGGCGTGAAGTTCGCCCAGAAGGAAGACGTCGTACCGGCGGGCGCGGACCGCCGTATCTTCCAACTCGCCCCCGCCGTAGCCCTCCTGCCCTACCTCCTCGTCCTCCTCGCCATCCCGATCGGCCCCGCCGAGGGCGCCGTCGGCGAGGTCGTCGACGCGGGGGTGTTCTTCGTGCTCGCCGTGATGGGCGTGGGCGTCCTCGGCTCGCTCATGGCCGGCTGGGCCTCCGCCAACAAGTTCTCCCTCCTCGGCGGCCTCCGCACCGCCGCACAGCTCCTCGCCTACGAACTCCCGATGCTGCTCACCGCCGCCTCCGTGGCGATGGCCGCCGGAACCGTCTCCCTCCCCGGCATCCTCGACGCCTTCGAGTGGTGGTGGCTGCCCTGGCAGATCGTCGGCGCGATCGTCTTCTTCGTCGCCGGCCTCGCCGAACTCCAGCGCCCGCCCTTCGACATGCCCGTCGCCGACTCGGAGATCATCTTCGGTGCCTACACCGAGTACACCGGCCTCCGCTTCGCCCTGTTCCTCCTCGCCGAGTACGCCGGAATCGTCGTCCTGTGCGGCCTCACCACCGTTCTCTTCCTGGGCGGCTGGCACGGCCCCTGGGGTGCCGACGGTCTCGGCTGGGTCTGGACCCTGCTCAAGACGGCCGTGCTCGCCTTCGTCGTCATCTGGCTCCGCGTGACCTATCCCCGGCTGCGCGAGGACCAGCTCCAGAAGCTCTCCTGGACCCTCCTCGTCCCCCTCTCCCTCGCCCAGATCGCCCTCACCGGCATCGTCAAGGTGGTGATTCAGTAACCATGGCCCCCATTCCTGGAAGTGGCCTCGCCAAGGGCCTGGCCGTCACCCTCCGCACGATGACGAAGAAGACCGTCACCGAGCAGTACCCCGACACCCAGCCCGACCTCCCACCCCGCACCCGCGGAGTGATCGGCCTGTTCGAGGAGAACTGCACGGTCTGCATGCTCTGCGCCCGTGAGTGCCCCGACTGGTGCATCTACATCGACTCCCACAAGGAGACGGTCCCGGCGGCGACCCCCGGCGGCCGCGAACGCAGCCGCAACGTCCTCGACCGCTTCGCCATCGACTTCTCCCTCTGCATGTACTGCGGTATCTGCATCGAGGTGTGTCCTTTCGACGCCCTGTTCTGGTCCCCGGAGTTCGAGTACGCCGAGACCGACATCCGCGACCTCACCCACGAGCGGGACAAGCTCCGCGAGTGGATGTGGACCGTCCCGGCCCCACCGGCCCTCGATGCCGGCGCCGAGGAACCGAAGGAGATCGCCACCGCCCGCAAGACCGCCGAGAAGCTGGCGGCGGCACAGGCCGAACCTCAGCCGGATCAGCGGCCCGAACAACGGCCCGAGCAGCAGCCCGAGCGGCGGCGCGTACAGAGGCCCGAGCAGCAGGAGGGGGACGCGTGAGCCTCACCCCCGCCGCGCTGACCATGGCCGCCGCCGAGACGCACGGCTTCCTCTCCCCGACCGGCGTCGAGATCGCCTTCCTGCTCGTCGGTCTGGTCACCTTCGGCGCCGCGATCGTCACCGTGACCACCAGGCAGCTGGTGCACGCCGCCCTGTGGCTGGTGGTCGCCCTCGGCGGCCTCGCCGTCGAATACCTCCTGCTCACCGCCGAGTTCATCGCCTGGGTGCAGGTCCTCATCTATGTCGGCTCCGTGGTCGTCCTCCTTCTGTTCGGTCTGATGCTCACCAAGGCCCCCATCGGCCGCTCCCCGGACGCGGACTCGGGGAATCGCTGGGCCGCCCTCGCCGTGGCCGTCGCCGCGGCGGCAGCCCTGGTCTGGGTGGTCGTCGATGCCTTCCGGGCCACCTGGATCGACCTCGACGGACCCGCCGCCGGCTCCACCGAGGCCACCGGCGCGAGCCTCTTCCAGAACTGGGTCCTCCCCTTCGAGGCCCTCTCCGTCCTGCTCCTCGCGGCACTGGTCGGCGCGATCGTCCTGTCCCGCAAGGCGAAGGCGGAGTCGAGCTCTCCCCCTGTGAACTCCCGGGGAGCGACCGGTAGTTCCCCATCCGTCCCGGATTCCCGTAATCACCCGATCGGGCGAAATGGGTCGGACACGGGAACTGAGCAGGCCAGGGCCACCGCGTCCGCCAGGACTACCGCACCCGCCACGGCAACCAAGTCCGCCCAGGGAGCCGAGTCCGCCAAGGGCACCGCACCCGCCCCGGCGACCGCCCCCGCCAAGAGCACCGAGTCCGCCGAGGGAACAGAGTCGGCCGAACAGGAAGGCGGCGCCCGCTGATGCACCTCGCCTATCCCGCCGTACTCGCCGCCCTCCTCTTCTGCACCGGCCTCTACGGCGTCCTCGCCCGCCGCAACGCGATCCTCGTCCTGATGTCGGTCGAGCTGATGCTCAACGCCGTCAACCTGAACCTGGTCGCCTTCGACGTCTGGCTCAGCAGGGCCGCCGAGGAGACCCTGCACTCCGGCCAGGCCCTGACCCTGTTCACCATCGCCATCGCCGCCGCCGAGATCGGCATCGGCCTCGCGATCGTCCTAGCCGTCCACCGCAACCGCGGCACCGCCGACATCGACAGGCTCCGCGACACGGCCGAGGGCCACGACCCCGACGATTCCGACGGCTCCGACAGTGACGCCCGCACGGCCGAAGAGGCCGCACGGTCCGGGCGGACCGGGAAGGCTGAGGCCACCGCGTGACCACGACCACCCTCGCCGTCCTCGTCCCCCTCCTGCCCTTCCTGGGCGCCGCGGCCGGTCTGCTCCTGGGACGCACCGCCCCCGGCTTCGTCCGCCCGCTCGCCGTCCTCCCGCCGCTGGCCGCCCTCGCGCTCGCCCGGGTGGTCGCCGTGCGCCAGGGCGGCGACCAGGCCGTGGACGCCGCCACCGAACTCACCCCGACCGGCTCGGTCCCGATCGAACTCGCCCTGCACATTGACGGCTTCGCCGCCCTCGTCGCCGTCCTGGTCGCCTTCGTCGCCACCTGTGTGCAGATCTACTCGACGGGCTATCTGCGCGACGACCCGCGCTACCCCTCGTACGCCGCTCTCGTCTCCCTCTTCACCTCCGCGATGCTGCTCGTCGTCTACTCCGGCGACCTGATCGTGCTGCTGGTCGGCTGGGAGATCATGGGCATCTGCTCGTACTTCCTGGTCGGCCACTACTGGGAGACCCCGGAGGCCCGCGCCGCCTCCCTCAAGGCCTTCCTGGTGACCAAACTCGGTGACGTCCCCTTCCTCATCGGTCTGTTCGCGCTCGCCACCGACGCCGGCTCCTTCCGGATCACGAAGGTCCTCGACGCCGTCGCGCACGGCGGGCTCGACCACCCGACCCTGATCGCCCTGCTTCTCCTCGCGGGCGTGGCCGGCAAGTCGGCGCAGTTCCCGCTGCACACCTGGCTCCCCGACGCGATGGCGGGCCCGACCCCCGTCTCCGCGCTGATCCACGCCGCGACGATGGTCGCCGCCGGTGTCTACTTCACCGCCCGTCTCCTCCCGGTCTTCGAGGCCTCGCAGGCCGCGATGGTGGTCCTCGCCGTCATGGCCGCCGTGACGATGCTCGGCTCCGGCCTCGCCGCGCTCGCCCAGGACGACATCAAGCGCGTCCTCGCCTACTCGACGATCGGCCAGCTCGGCTACATGACCGGCGCCCTCGCCGTCGGCGACCGCGGTGCCGCCGTCTTCCACCTCCTGTCCCACGGCGCCTTCAAGGCGCTGCTGTTCCTCGCGGCCGGCGTGGTCATCCACGCCGCCGGCACCAACTCGCTGGCCGCCATGTCCCGTATGAAGGATCTGCGCGCCCGCGTCCCCGACGCCTTCTGGACGATGACCGTGGCGCTCCTCGCGCTCGCCGCGATCCCGCCCTTCAGCGGCTTCTTCTCCAAGGAGTCGGTCCTCGGCGCCGCCGAGCACGTGGCCACCGGCCACACCGAGCACGCCCCCGGCGCCGCGGGCTGGATCACCCTCGTCGCCGGTCTCCTCACGGCCCTGCTCACCGCCGCGTACGCGACCCGCCTGTGGCTGCTGGCCTTCCACGGCCGGGGCGTCGAGGCCCCCGACCACGGCCGCCAGCCGCTGCCGATGACCGTGGTCCTGTGGATCCTCGCGGTCCCGTCCCTCGCCCTCGGCGCGTTCGCCTACCGCGTGCTGCCCGACTGGTTCGACGGCCGCGACCTCACCCCGACCCTCACCACCTCCGTCGTCGGCACGGGCGTGGCCCTGGTCGGCGGCATCGTCACCTACGCCGCCTGGCGGCACACCAGCGCGCTCGCCACCCGCGTCCCGCTGGGCGCGGTCGCGGCCCACCCCGACGGCGACGCCGGACTGGTCGAGGCCGAGGCCATCGCCAGCCACGAGCCCGCCTACGGAGACGTAGCCCAAGCGCCGGACCCCGCGGACCCCGGACGCCTGCTCCTCGGCCCGCTGCACCGCCACGCGGCCGTCGGCTTCCACCTGGACGCCCTGTACACGGCGCTCTTCGTCCGCCCGGTCCAGGCCGCGGCCACGCTCGTGCGGTTCCTGGACCGCGAGGTCGTCGAGACCTACGTACGCGGCGCGGGCGCGCTGCCCCGCTGGCTCGGCGCCGCCGTACGACGGGCCCAGACCGGCAATCTCCAGACCTATGTGAGCGCGCTGCTCGCCGGCACCGTCGTCCTCGCGGTCGCCGCAGTCCTCGTCGCCACGGGAGCGTGAGCAGGCGTGATCGATATCAACGAGTCCGTGATGCAGTTCCTTCTGGCGTTGATCGTGGCCGGGCCGCTCCTCGGCGCCGTCACCGCCCTGCTGCCGGCCCCGCCCGGACTGAAGATGAAGTCGCCCGAGCAGGCGGTGCTGCGGCACGGTGTGCTGGTCACCGGAGTGATCCTCGTCGCCGCGATCGCCCTCGCGCTCGGCTTCGACCACGACCATCCCTCGAAGATGCAGGCCACGACCGACATCAGCTGGATCCCCGCACTCGACGTGCGCATCCACCTCGGCATCGACGGCATCTCCCTCCCCCTTCTGGTCCTGACCACGCTGCTGACCTTCCTCTGCGCCCTCTACTCGTACTTCAAGATGCCTGCGGGCCCCACCCCGAAGGCCTTCGTCGCACTGCTGCTCGTCCTCGAGTCCGGTACCCTCGCGACCTTCGCCGTCCTCGATCTGCTGCTGTTCTTCCTCGCGTTCGAGACAGTGCTCATCCCGATGTACTTCCTCATCGCCCGCTGGGGCGGTGCGGAGCGTCAGGCCGCCGCCTGGCGCTTCATCCTCTACACACTGCTCGGCTCGGTCGTCATGCTGCTCGGCCTGCTCCTGATCGGGATCAAGGCGGGCACATTCGACATGGTGTCACTCGCCACTGACAACGGCCGGTCCCTGACCGCATCCGTGCAGGTCATCGCCGTTCTGGCGATCGGAATCGGGCTCGCGGTCAAGACCCCGATGTGGCCGCTGCACAGCTGGCTGCCCGACGCCCACACCGCCGCCCCGACCGTCGGCTCGGTCCTGCTGGCCGGCGTCCTGCTGAAGATGGGCACGTACGGGTTCGTCCGGATCCTCCTGCCGATCGCGCCCGACGGATTCCGTGACTTCGCGCCCTACCTGGCCGCCTTCGCCGTGGTCGGGATCATCTACGGATCCCTGGCCTGCCTGGCCCTCGCCAAGAAGGGCGCCAAGGGCGACCTCAAGCGTCTGATCGCCTACTCCTCCGTCGGTCACATGGGCTTCGTGCTGCTCGGCATCGCGACCATGACCCCGACCGGCGTGAACGGCGCCCTGTTCGCCAACATCGCCCACGGCCTCATCACCGGCCTGCTGTTCTTCCTGGTCGGCGCGTTGAAGGACCGTACGGGCACCACCGACCTGGACACCCTCGCCGAGGAGACCGGCGCCGCCCTCTACGGCAAGGCCCCGCGCCTCGGCGGCCTGCTGGCCTTCGGAGCGGTCGCCTCGCTCGGACTGCCCGGTCTCGCCGGGTTCTGGGGCGAGATGCTGGCGCTGTTCGGCGCGTTCAAGCCCGCCGACGACCTCAGCCGTCCCGCCTTCCTCACCTTCATGGCGATCGGCGCCTTCGGCACCCTCCTGACGGCCGCGTACATGCTCGTCGTGGTCCGCCGGGTCTGCATGGGAGCCGTACCGCAGGACGCCCCGCGGCTCGCCGACGTCCACACGTACGAGTTCGCGGCCTGGACGCCGCTCGTCGCCCTCACCGTCGTGGCGGGCCTGTGGCCGAAGGCCCTCCTCGGACTCACCGACCCGGCCGTGCAGCAGCTCCTCGCAGGAGGCAACCGATGAGCACCCTGGCCTCCTCGGCCGAGCCGCTGACCTCCGCGGTCCAGCCCCTCGCCGCGAACCTCGTCCAGTCCGTCGACTGGCTCGCCATCGCGCCGCCCACCCTCGCGGCGGTCGTCGGACTCGTCGTCCTCGTGGCCGACCTGTTCGTCGGCGAGCACAAGAAGGGCCTGCTCGGCTGGCTGTCGGTCGCGGGCCTCGCGGCCGCCGCACTCCTCCTGCTGCCCCTCCTGGACGGCGACCGCAGCACCTTCTGTCTGACCGGTGACGCCGATGTGTGCAGCTATACGGCCGACCGCTTCACGCTCGTCATCCAGTTCCTCGTTCTCGGCGGCGCCCTCCTGGCCGCCCTGCTGTCGGTCACCACCCTCAAGGACGCCGACAGGACACTCCCCGAAGGGGAGTACTGGTTCCTGCTGCTCTCCTCCGCGGCTGGCGCGGCCCTCCTGCCCGCCTCCCGTGAC
Organism: Streptomyces sp. SID13726; assembly: GCF_010548375.1. Classification (GTDB taxonomy): domain Bacteria; phylum Actinomycetota; class Actinomycetes; order Streptomycetales; family Streptomycetaceae; genus Streptomyces. The sequence continues at coordinate 455,627 of NZ_JAAGLY010000004.1, read as the reverse complement.
CTGGCGACCCTCGTCGTCGCCCTGGAGGTCGCCTCCCTGCCCGCCTTCGCCCTCGTCGGCATCCGGCACGGCGACCGGAAGTCGTCCGAAGCCGCCCTGAAGTTCTTCCTGTCCTCGGTCACCGCGACCGCGGTGAGCCTCATGGGCATCAGCTTCGTGTACGCCTCCACCGGCACCCTGTACCTCACCCAGGTCGCGGACCGCATCCAGCACGTCGACGGACAGCTCCACACCCTCGCCCAGACCGGAGTCGTCCTCACCCTCGTCGGCTTCGCCTTCAAGACGGCCGCGGTGCCCTTCCACTTCTGGGTGCCCGACACCTACGTGGGCGCGCCCCTGCCGATCGCCGCCTACTTGTCGGTCGTCGGCAAGGCGGTCGGCTTCTCCGGCCTGATCCTGATCACCGTCGTCGCCCTGCCGTCGTACGCCGACGTCTGGGGCCCGGCACTCGCCGCGCTCGCCGCCCTCACCATGACTGTCGGCAACGTCGGCGCCCTCCGACAGCGGACCACGCGCGCGTACAGCGCCGTACGACTGCTCGCCTGGTCCTCCGTCGGACAGGCCGGCTACCTCCTCGTCCCGATCGCCGCCGCCGCGTACTCGGGCGACGCCGAGCGATCCGTGGGCTCCACCGTCGCCTACGCGCTCATGTACGCCGCCGTGAACCTCGGCGCCTTCGCGGTGGCCGCGCTGGTGGGCCGTACGAAGACCGCGAACCGCATCGACGACTACCGGGGCCTGTACGCCACCAACCCGGTCGCGGCCCTTCTGCTGGGCTTCTTCCTGCTCTGCCTGGCCGGACTGCCGCCGGGCATCATCGGCCTGTTCGCCAAGGTCACCGTCTTCTCGGCGGCCGTGGACGCGGGCCTCGGCTGGCTCGCCGTGGTCATGGCCGTCAACGTCGTGATCGCGCTGTTCTACTACCTCCAGTGGACGACCCTGCTGTTCCGGGCCCCCGACGGCGAATCCACCGCCCACCGCGTCCCCGCCCCCCTCACCGCCGCCCTTGTCCTGACCGGCGTCCTCGGCATCGCCCTCTCCGGGGCGCCCCAACTGGTGCTGCGCTTCGCCGACACCGGACTCTTCTGAAGCCCCTCCCCGAACCGTCACCCGGACGGCCCACCTGGGCCTCCGCGCGCACAAGGGAACTAGTGGCCCTCGCCTGGCGTTGAGCAGAACGGGAGGGTCCACTGGACGTGACACCACGGACCGGTGGCATCGGAAGACATCGGAGACAGCAAGCAAAGGGTTCCCCTGCTGCACGATTTGGAGGGCGTACCGTGCACCGCCGGCACAACGGGCTCAGGACCGCAGTACTCCTCGGGGGACTGTCGGCACTCATCATCGTCATCGGCAGCTTCTTCGGCCGCATGGGGCTGGTCGTCGCCGTCCTGATCGCGCTGGGCACCAACGCGTACGCGTACTGGAACAGCGACAAGCTGGCTCTACGCGCGATGCGCGCCCGCCCGGTGAGCGAGTTCGAGGCCCCGGCCCTGTACCGCATGGTCCGCGAACTCTCCACCCAGGCCCGCCAGCCCATGCCGCGCCTGTACATCTCGCCGACCGAGGCCCCCAACGCCTTCGCGACCGGCCGCAACCCGCGCAACGCCGCCGTGTGCTGCACCGAAGGCATCATGCGCATCCTGGACGAGCGTGAACTGCGCGGTGTCATCGGCCACGAACTCAGCCATGTCTACAACCGCGACATCCTGATCTCGTCGGTCGCCGGCGCCCTCGCCTCCGTGATCATGTTCCTGGTCAACTTCGCCTGGCTGATCCCGATCGGCCGCTCCGACGACGATGACGGCCCGGGCCTGCTAGGCATGCTGCTGATCATGATCCTCGGACCGCTGGCGGCCACCCTCATCCAGATGGCCATCAGCCGCTCCCGTGAGTACGAGGCGGACGCGTCCGGCGCCCAGCTCACCGGCGACCCCCTCGCGCTCGCCAGCGCGCTGCGCAAGCTCGAAGCGGGCACCAAGCAGCTGCCGTTGCCCCCCGAGCCGCGCATCGAGACCGCGAGCCACATGATGATCGCGAACCCCTTCCGCCCTGGCCAGGGACTGTCCAAGATGTTCTCGACGCACCCGCCGATGGCGGAGCGCATCGCCCGGCTCGAGAAGATGGCAGGTCGCCCCCAGTGAAAACCATCCTGAACGTCATTTGGCTCGTCCTGAGCGGCTTCTGGCTGTGCCTCGGATACCTGGCAGCGGGTGCGCTGCTCTGCATCACGATCATCGGCATCCCGTTCGGCATAGCGGCCTTCCGTATCGGCATCTACGCCCTGTGGCCCTTCGGATACACCACCGTCGAGCGCCGGGACGCGGGCGCGCCCTCCTGCGTCGGCAACGTCCTGTGGCTGGTCCTCGCGGGATGGTGGCTGGCCCTCGGCCACATCGTCACCGGCCTCATCCTCTGCGTCACGATCATCGGTATTCCGTTCGGCATCGCCAACTTCAAGCTGATCCCCGTGTCCCTGTTCCCCCTGGGCCGCGAGATCGTCCCCACGGACCAGCCGTTCGCGACCCGCTGACGGACGGGCCGGGGGAGTGGGGGCACCGAAGTACGTCCTGCTGTCGTACGACCGGCAGGCCGAGTTCGAGGGCGAGGAGGGCTACGAGGAGACGTGGGCCCTGTGCGAGGACGCCGAGAACCTCTTCGCCGACCCGCCTCCTCCCGCCCGTGAGGTGTACGAACTCCTCGGCTGCGCTCCCGAGGGCGAGTTGGACGAGGCCCTCACCCGCGCGCGTGCCGGGGGAGCGGCCTCTCTCGGGTCTCTCACCCTGGAGATCCTCGACAGGACCGGCACCGCGGTCGGTGAGTGGCAGCTGGACGAGGTGCGCGTCCTCGGCGACCGCCCCTGCGCCCGCGACCTGAAACTGCGGGACATCACCATCGAGGGCACGGAACCCGACCACACCCCGTACGACTACCCGCGGCGCCCGCCGCTGTCCCCGGGCTACCGCCTGCTGGGCCCCCACGGCGAACCGCACGGCACCTGCCGCGACCTGGTCTGCGTCCGCGAGGCCCCGGACGAGCCCCTGGAACCCCCGCTGCGGCTGCTTGGCTGCGCTCCACAAGGCGCCCTGCGGACCGCGCTGGACGGCGGGGAGGAAGACCTCGGCCATGCCAAGGTGCTACGCGTCGACACGTCCGGTCGGCCCGTACAGGCCGCGGCCGAGGGCGAGTTGCGGGCCTGGATCCCCTCGGCGCGCGGACCCGGCCTGGTCGACCTCACCCTCGACCTGTGGTCGGAACGACCGCCGTTCGCCGCCGAAGAGGTGTGGGAGTTGTGGGCCGAGGGACATCCGGCCGAGCCCAACCGCTGGGCCCGACTTGACGCCGAGAGCAGGCAGTTCTGGCTCCGTACGGCGCTCGACAACCATGTGCACGGCGGCCAGGACCGGCCGCCCGGCACGACGTACCACCTCGACGGCCGCCACATCACCGACCTGCCCGGCTTCTTCTGCGCTCTGGGCGAGGCGGTGAACGGCCCCGGCGGTTACTTCGGCTGGGGCCTGGACGCCCTGAACGACTGCCTGCGCGGCCGCTGGGGCGCGGCCCCGCCCTTCCACCTGGTCTGGCACGACTCCGAAGTCGCCCGCCAATGCCTGGGCGTGGCCCCGCACACCGCCCACGGCCCGCTCACCTTCGAGGACCTCCTCGCCTTCCTCAGCGAGGGCGAACGCATCGACGTCCGGCTCGCCTGAACCGAGCCCGGACCGAGCCCAAGCCCGAGCCGCGTCTGAACCGAGCCGGGCCCGAGCCTGAATCCAGCCGGGCCCGAGCCTGCTCTGAGACCTCGCTCCCCAGCTGTGCCCCTGCTGCTCATGCCCTGACCTCGGCCCGAGGTTTTCCACAACCCGATGGTTGTCCACAGGTCTGCCCGACTGTCAGTGTCGCCCTGCATCATGAATGCATGACCGAGAGCGAGCAGTTGCTGACACGGGTGGCGGACAAGGCCCGCAACACCCGCCCGTGGGGCTGGGCTTCCCTCCCCGACCCGGTGGACGCGGCCACCCTGGCCCGCGCCGAGGCCGAGCTGGGATTCCGTCTGCCCTCGCTGCTCGCCGAGCTCTACCTGCGGATAGGAGACGGCGGATTCGGCCCGGAGTACGGCCTGTTGCCCCTGCTCGACAGCTCACCGGCCGGTGAGCCCGCCGCCGTCGTGCAGTACCTCGCCAACCGCAAGAGCGCCCGCAAGGACCCCGACTGGCCCTGGCCCGAGGGCGTCCTGCCGATCTCCCACTGGGGCTGCGCGATGTACGCGTGCGTGGACTGCCTCGACGAGGGAGCCCCGGTCCTGCTCTTCGAACCGAACGCCGGCGAATGCGAACACGCCTGGTTCACGGACGCCCCGACCCTCACGGACTGGCTGCGGGCGTGGGTCGACGGCACGGGCTGGTACGAGGAGATGAACGAGGAGCTGGAGATGGCCCCCTGGCCGGAGTTCCACATACGCACGGCACCACCGGTGCAGGCGTCCTGACGGCCACCGAAGCCTTTCGGCCGACGGGACGCACACCACCTGTCGGCCCCACGGGACGCACACCACCCGTTGGTCCCACGGGACACACATCACCCGTCGGCCCCACGGGACACACACTCGCAGCCACCCGGCTCCGCCGATCCACCTACCGCCCCGCCCACCACTTCCGCACCCCGTACGCCCCCACCCCCACCACCAACACCCCAGCCCCCGCGACCACGGAGACCGCCGGCAGCGCGCAAGCCAGCACCACACACCCGATCAGCCCCACCACCGGCACGACCCGAGCGGTCAGAGCTGAACTCAACGTCCAGGCCGACGCGTTGGCCACCGCGTAGTACGCCAGCACACCGAAGGAGGAGAACCCGATCGCGCCCCGCACGTCCACCGTGGCGGCGAGGACCGCGACCACCGCGCCCACGGCCAACTCGGCCCGGTGCGGCACCTGGAAGCGGGGGTGCACCGCGGCCAGGGCCCCGGGCAGATGCCGGTCCCGGGCCATGGCCAGCGTGGTCCGGGAGACGCCCAGGATCAGGGCGAGCAGTGAGCCGAGCGCGGCCACGGCGGCACCCGCCCGCACTTCCGGTACGAGCCCCGGCGCCCCGGCCACCCGCACCGCCTCGGCCAGCGGTGCGTCCGCACGCCCCAGAGCATCCGCACCCAGCACGGAAAGGACAGCCACCGCCACACCCGCGTACACGACCAGCGTGATGCCCAGGGCCAGGGGGATCGCGCGCGGGATGGTGCGCGCGGGATCCCGTACCTCCTCGCCCAGGGTCGCGATGCGCGCGTAGCCCGCGAAGGCGAAGAACAGCAGACCGGCCGCCTGGAGCACTCCGCCCGCCCCGCCGGAGGCCCCCGCGTCCAGTCGGCCGGCCTCGGACGCCCCTGAGCCGAGACACACGACCACCACGGAAGCGAGGACAGCCAGGACCACCGCCACGATCACCCGGGTCAGCCAGGCCGATTTCTGGATCCCGCCGTAGTTCACCGCGGTCAGCGCCACCACGGCCGCGACGGCCACGGCGTGGGCCTGCCCAGGCCATGCGTACGCCCCCACCGTCAGCGCCATCGCCGCACAGGAGGCCGTCTTCCCGACCACGAACGACCAGCCCGCGAGATAACCCCAGAACGGACCGAGCCGCTCACGCCCGTACACGTAGGTGCCGCCGGAGGCCGGGTACAGGGCGGCCAGCCGGGCCGAGGACGTGGCGTTGCAGTAGGCGACCACGGCCGCGACCGCGAGCCCGAACAGCAGCCCGGACCCGGCCGCGCGCGCCGCAGGCCCGAGGGCGGCGAAGATCCCCGCGCCGATCATCGAGCCGAGCCCGATGACGACGGCGTCGCCCACTCCCAGCGTGCGCCGCAGTCCGGCACCGGTACCCGTCATGCGCCGCACCCTACTGATCCCGCGCAACCAGGGAGTGCTGCCATGACGTCCTCCCCAGGGACAAGGCACCAACACCCGCTGGACGCACGCCGAGAGCAAGCCGGAAGCACGACGCACGAGCACACCGAACAAGCACGACGTGCCAGCACCAAACAAGCACGACGTACGAGTACGACGTGCCATGCGCACGGGCACCCGCCCGGTCCGCCGGGACGTAGATCACAGTCCCCGGACAGTGCGGGCACAGCGCGGAAGGGCAGGTTCAGGGCATGAGCATCATCGGCTGGATCATTCTGGGGCTGTTGGCCGGAGCCATCGCCAAGTTCCTGCTGCCGGGCCGTGACCCGGGCGGCTTCGTCGGGACGACCCTCATCGGTGTCGCGGGCGCGTTCATCGGCGGCTGGATATCGGCCCGTTGGCTGGACCACCCGGTCACCAAGAGCTTCTACGACGGGGCCACTTGGGCGGCGGCCATCGGCGGCTCACTCGTCCTCCTGATCGCCTACCGTCTCCTGTTCGGCAACTCGCGCGACTGACATCCCCGAACCGCAGCCAGCAGGCGAGAAGGGTGGGCACCGGCCAGGTGCCCACCCTTCCTCGTCCAGCGGTGCGTGTCCTACCGGTAGTTCACGAACTGGAGCGCGAAGTCGAAGTCCTTGCCCTTCAGCAGGGCGATGATGGACTGGAGGTCGTCGCGGCTCTTCGAGCTGACCCGCAGTTCGTCGCCCTGGACCTGGGCCTTCACGCCCTTCGGGCCCTCGTCGCGGATGATCTTCGCGACCTTCTTCGCGTTCTCCTGGGAGATGCCCTCCTCGATCGTCGCGAAGATCTTGTACTCCTTGCCGGAGAGCTGCGGCTCGCCCGCGTCGAGTGCCTTCAGCGAGATCCCGCGCTTGATCAGCTTGGACTGGAAGACGTCGAGGACGGCGTTGACCCGGTCCTCGGAGTTCGCCTCCATGAGGATCTTGTCGCCGGACCATGCGATCGAAGCACCCACGCCCTTGAAGTCGTAGCGCTGCGAGATCTCCTTGGCGGCCTGGTTGAGGGCGTTGTCGACCTCCTGCCGCTCGACCTTCGAGACGATGTCGAAACTGGAGTCGGCCATGTCCTGTGGCTCCTTGTATCGGGGTGCGTGTCGGCGTGCGTACGGATGCGTATCGGCGTACGTGGGGGCGGGCGCCGAGCCCGGCGTGGACCGGGGCCGCATCCGCCCAAGCCTAGCCACCCCACGCCCTCCGGGCGCAGATCAATCGGGTGGCGAAGCACCCCCGGGAATCGGGTATTGTTTACGTCGTTGCCACGGAGCACCGCCGAAAGACGGTTCGAAGGGCAGCAAACCCCGGCGGTGTGCCCGAGCGGCCAAAGGGAGCAGACTGTAAATCTGCCGGCTCAGCCTTCCCAGGTTCGAATCCTGGCGCCGCCACGCTGAGAAAGAGACCCCCTCCGAACTGCGGAAACGCAGTTCGGAGGGGGTCTCTTCGTGTGCCGGGGCGCGGGCGGTCCGGTGGGCGGGATGCATGGGCTGAAGGCGCCATGGTGAGAGGTCGATCACCATGGCGCCCCTGTCGCGGATGGCCTCAACTACTCCCCGGTGTGGGCCAGTTCGATGTCGTGGTCGTCCACGCCCGGGCCGGAGACGGTGACCGCGGCTGCCCGGGGCGGGTAGCCGGTCGCGATGACGGTGTAGGCGCCGCCGTCGAGGTCGGAGAAGGCGTACGCGCCGTCGTGGGCGGTCGTGGTCGTGGCGAGGACGTTGCCCGCGGCGTCGACGAGGGTGACCAGGGCGTCGCCCAGCGGGGTCCCGGCGCCGCGGACCGTACCCCGCACCTGCGCGCCGGGCCGCAGTTCGATCTGGATCCGGGTCGTGCCGGCGCCGCCGATCTCGACGGCCAGGGCCAGCGGCCGGTGCTTGGGGGAGCTGACCGCGAGCGTCACCGTTCCGGGCACCAGGTCCCCGACGCCGAACTCGCCCAGCACATCCGTGCGTCCGTTGGCCAGCACCTCCCCGCGCACGTCCGTCACGATGACCACCGCGTCCGCGACCGGCGCCCCGCTGTCCGCGGACACCACCACGCCGGCGAGCCCGCTGGTGCCGCTCAGGAGGACGTCGTAGGTCACCGGTGTCCCGTCGGCGACCACGATCGTGGAGGCCTGTGGCTGGAAACCGTCGGCGGAGGCGATCAGGACGTACGACCCCGCGGCGGGCGCGGCCACGCCGTACGACCCGTCGCCGCCCGAGACCGCCCGCCCCAACTGCCTCCCGCCGAGCGAGATCAGCGTCACCGCGGCCCCGGCCACCGGCACCCGCTCGGCCCCGAACACCCGCCCGCTCACCGGGGTCCCGACAAGCTCGTCAGCCGACCCCGACAGCAACACCGCCCCGGCCCCCGACGGCGATTCCGACTCCGACCCCGATCCCAACCCAGGCCTCGACACTGACGTCGCCGAGACCCCCGTAGCACCGGAAGAAGCCCCCACAGCAACCCCCGTACGACCGGACGAACCCCCGTAAACACCCCCGTCGACACCGCCACCAGCACCGCCGCCAACCCCGACCGCACCCGGCACCCGCTCAGAACCATCCCCCACCCCCCGCCGAGGAATGAACCCCGCGATGGCGAACGCCAGCAGCGCCGCCCCGCCCCCGATCGCCAGGACGGTCTTGAAGCCGTTCTCGGACGGGACGGCCACCGGTCCGAGGTTCGTCGTCATCTGCGCCAGGATCACGCCGGCGACGGCGCTCGCGACGGAGGTGCCGATGGACCGCATCAGGGTGTTGAGGCTGTTCGCCGCGCCGGTCTGGGACGGCGGGACCGCGCTCATGATGAGCGCGGGCATCGAGCCGTAGGTGAAGCCGATGCCGGAGCCGATCACGCAGGAGACCAGCACGAACTGCCAGACCTCGGTCATCAGCAGGATCTGGAGGCCGTAGCCCGCCGCGACGATCAGCGCGCCGAGCATCAGGCTGACCTTCGGGCCCTTGGCCTTCGACAGCGCGGCCGACACCGGGGCGATCGCCATCATCACCAGGCCGGACGGGGCCATGACCAGGCCGGCGGTGAGCAGGGACTTGCCGAGACCGTAGCCCGTCGCCTCAGGCAACTGCAGGAGCTGCGGAAGGACCAGGGACATCGCGAACATGCCGAAGCCGAGCGCGATCGAGGCGAGGTTGGTGAAGAGCACCTGGCGGCGCGCGGTGGTGCGCAGGTCGACCAGCGGCTGGTCGACGCGCAGCTCCCACCAGCCCCAGACCAGCAGCACCACGACGGCCGCCGCGAACAGCCCGAGGACCGTGCCGCTGTCCCAGCCCCAGTCGCCGCCCTTGGAGATCGCGAGCAGCAGGCAGACCAGCCCGGCCGCCATGCCGACCCCGCCGACCAGGTCGAAGCGGCCGCCGGTGCGCACCTTGGACTCGGGCACCAGGAGCAGCACCAGCAGCAGCGCTACGACGCCCAGGGCGCCCGAACTCCAGAACAGGACGTGCCAGTCGAAGTTGTCGGCGATCAGCGCGGCGGCGGGCAGGCCGAGCGCGGCGCCGACGCCGAGGGAGGCGCTCATCATGGCGGTGGCGCTGCCGAGCCGTTCGGCGGGGAGTTCGTCGCGCATGATGCTGATGCCGAGCGGGATCACACCGCCCGCCATGCCCTGGAGCACCCGGCCGACGATCATCGGCGTCAGGGAGTCGCTGAGCGCGGCGGTGACCGAGCCCGCGACCAGCAGGACGAGGCTCGCGAGCAGCATGCGGCGCTTGCCGTACATGTCACCGAGGCGTCCCATCATCGGGACCGCGACGGCGGCGGCGAGCAGGGTGGCGGTGACGGCCCAGGCGGTGTCCGAGGCCGGGGCGTTCAGGAGTTTCGGCAGCTCCGGGACGATCGGGATGACGAGGGTCTGCATCAGCGAGACGACGATCCCGCCGAAGGCCAGCACCGCCACGATGACACCGGCACGCGACGAGGCGACCTCCGCGTCCTCGGGACGCTCTTCGGAAGGCTCCCCGGAGGGCCGGGGAAGGGCATGGGACATGGGTCGGGCCTCCGTGTGCGTCGGGTACAGCACGACACATCCAAGTTAAGTCAGTTGATTGACTTAAGCAAGCATGGTCGGATTCTGTGGGGCCCGGGTGAAGGGGGAGTGTGCGCGGTGGTGCGGCCCGCGCCCGGGGCACACTGACTCCATGTCCAGTCGCCGCAGGCTCTGCCCCGAATGCCGTCGCGAGATCGCCGTGGTCGCCGGCCGCTTCGCCCGGCACGACCCGCCCGGAGCGCGCGAGAGAGGGCAGATGGTCTCCTGCGCGGGTTCCCGCAGACAGGCGGAACTCGGGGCGGCACAGCCGTCGTTGGACGGGTACGCAGTCCCCGTCGTACCCGGCCAGCTGCCCCTGTTCTGAACCAAGCCGCTGCTGAGCCAGGCCGCTTCCGAGCCGGGCGGCTTCCGAGCCAGGCCGCCCGACTCAGTTGCCCGCGACCGACTTCACCGCCACCGACACCGGCGTCGACCCACCGATCAGCTCCAGCGTCAGACCGGCGGTGGCGGGCGTCTCCAGCAACTCCGCCAGTACGGCCGCCACGTCGTCGCGCGGGATCGGCCCCCGGCCGGTGTGCGCCTCCAGTCGTACGAGGCCCGTGCCGGCGTCGTTCGTCAGCGCGCCGGGACGCAGGATCGTCCAGTCCAGGGCGTCCAGGGTGCTCACATGGGCGTCCGCCTCGCCCTTGGCCCGCAGGTAGACGTCGAAGATCTCGTCGCCCTCGTGCCGCGGGTCGGCGCCCATGGAGGACACGACCACGAAGCGCCGTACGCCCGCCCGGACCGCCGCGTCCGCGAACAGCACGGCGGCGGCCTTGTCCACGGTGTCCTTGCGGTCCGCCCCGCTGCCCGGACCCGCGCCCGCCGCGAACACCGCCGCGTCCGCGCCCTGGAGATGGGCCGCGACCTCCTCGACCGAGGCCGACTCCAGGTCCAGCAGGACTGGTTCGGCACCGGCGTCCCGCAGGTCGTCGCCCTGTTCCTCGCGGCGGATGAGCCCCGCGACCTCGTGTCCGCGCGCGGCGAGCAACCGCTCCAGCCGCAACGCGATCTGACCATGTCCACCAGCGATGACTGTGCGCATGCCTTCGACCGTACGCCGAGGCGGCTCCGTCCGCCGGACGGGTGCGGTCGACGGCCCTACGACAGCTCGCCCCGCCCCTGCCTCGGCAGCCCCGAGTCCGCCGCGGCCGCCGAGTTGCAGTACTCGCGGACCGCGCTGGTCCGGGCCACCACGCGCCCCCGGTGCACCACGATCCGGCTGTAGGCGAGGGAGAGCGCGCCGGAGAGGCGGTCGCCGCGTACGGCGAGGAGTTCGGCCGGGAAACCCGCCTCCACGCGGACCTCGGGGAGGCCGAGGACGGCCCGGGCGGAGGCGCTCACCGTGTCGTAGGCGTCCTCGGGGCGCAGTCCGTAGCGGGAGGCGAGGAGGTACGCGGCCTCCAACGGGTCGCCCCGGCCAACGGGGTTGGAGACGTCCCGCAGTGCACCGCTGCCGGCGGCCACCCGGACCCCGGCCGCGCGCAGCAGCCGTACCGGAGCCGTGCCCCGGCGGTCGACGCCCGCGCAGCCGCCCTGCGGCAGGCACACCACGGCGACGCCGGCCGCCGCGAGCTGGTCGGCCGTACGGGACACCACCTCGGCGGGCAGCCGGTCGAGGCCGGCGCACGGGCCGAGGGTCACCCCGGGCCGCAGCCCGCCGGCCATGGCGGCGAGGCGGGCGAGCCGGGCCGGGTCGGCGGCGTCGGTGTGCAGGTCGACGGGGCAGCCGTGCTCGGAGGCGACCTCCAGGACCGCCTCCGCGTACCCCGTCGGATCGGGGTCCAGGTCGGGACAGCCGCCCACCACCGAGGCACCCATCTTCAGCGCGTCCCGCAGCATCGCGAGCCCCTCGGCCCCGGCCACCCCGGTCAGCACCCGAGGCATCGCCACCGCCGTCAACTCGGTGAGCCCGCGCAGCGAACGCCGTGCCTGGAGTACGGCGGCCAGCGCGCCCAGTCCCTGTACGTCGCCCACGCGCACGTGTGCCCGCAGCGCGGTCGCCCCGTGCCCGAGCTGGAGCAGGGCGGCCTCCGTGGCCCGGCGCTGGACGTCCCGGGGGTCGTTCGAGACCGGTCCCGAGGTGTCGGCGGAGAGTGCGCTGTCGCCGTGGGCGTGCGGCTCGGCCGGGGCCGGCAGGAGCAGATAGCCGCTGAGATCCACCCGGGCACCGCACGCGCGTGTGTCGCCCGTCGCCAGGCTCCCGGCCGTACCGACCGCCTCGATGCGCCCGCCGCCCAGCCGTACGTCCACGGTCCGGCCGTCGGTGAGCCGCGCCCCGCACAACAGGAGACCGGCCCCCTCGCCCCGCCCTGAGGACGACGAGGAGGAGGAAGACGATGACGACGAGGAGTGGTGCGGCTGCGGCTGGCTGTCGGGCATCGCGCTCCAGGGGCTCGGGGCTGCGCGAACTCGTTACCGCGCAACGGGACGCAAGATCACGCAGAGTGAGTCGAGCCTAGGGTGGCGACGCGCCCGTCACGGGGAGGAGCGCAATAGTCGTACCGGTGTGGTCCGGCGTGCTGGAGGGGCTGTCGGGGCCGCCGGGAAGCCCGTGGATCAAGGCGAACAGGGCGCCGCGAAACGGATTTGGGCGAACGGCGGCAGAGCGTGTAATGTCTTCATCGCTCGCCCCAATAGCTCAGTCGGTAGAGCGTCTCCATGGTAAGGAGAAGGTCTACGGTTCGATTCCGTATTGGGGCTCTGGTGTGAAAGGTTCCCGTCGCGAGGCGGGAACTGATCGCATCACAGCGGTGTAGCTCAGTCGGTAGAGCAAGCGGCTCATAATCGCTGTGTCACCGGTTCAAGTCCGGTCACCGCTACTGACAGTAGCCGATTGTGGGGTCGGTCCTTCGATCGGCTACTCTTTTATGCGTTAAACCGTCCCATCCGTTCGTCAAGGAGCACTCACGTGGCTGCCACCGACGTCCGCCCGAAGATCACGCTGGCCTGCGTGGAGTGCAAGGAGCGGAACTACATCACCAAGAAGAACCGGCGTAACAACCCGGACCGACTGGAGATGAAGAAGCACTGCCCGCGTTGCAACGCGCACACCGCGCACCGCGAAACGCGATAAATCAGGCTCGTACACGAGGCCGTCCCCGAGAGATCGGGGGCGGCCTCGCGTCGTTGAGTGACCCGATACCGGTCAGTAGAGCAACCAGGAGGTGCCGAGCCCATGGCGCTCGACCAGTCCTTCGTGGGGCGGACCTACCCGCCCACCGACCCCTATGAGGTGGGCCGGGAGAAGATCCGCGAGTTCGCCGAGGCGGTGGGGGACACCAACCCCGCGTACACGGACCCGGAAGCCGCCAAGGCGCTCGGTCACCCCGATGTGATCGCCCCGCCGACCTTCGTGTTCTCCATCACCTTCAAGGCGGCGGGACAGGTCGTCCAGGACCCGCAGCTCGGCCTGGACTACAGCCGCGTCGTGCACGGCGACCAGAAGTTCTCCTACGTCCGCCCGGTACACGCCGGCGACCGGCTCACGGTCACCTCCACCATCGAGGCCATCAAGTCCATGGCCGGCAACGACATCCTGGACATCCGCGGCGAGGTCCACGACGAGTCCGGCGAACACGTCGTGACGGCCTGGACCAAGCTGGTCGCGCGCGCGGCCGCCGAGGAGGCGTGACAGAGATGACCGCGAAGATCGCGTACGCCGACGTCGAGGTCGGCACCGAGCTGCCGGCCCAGACCTTCACCGTGACCCGTGCCACGCTCGTCCAGTACGCGGGGGCCTCCGGGGACTTCAACCCCATCCACTGGAACGAGAAGTTCGCCAAGGAAGTCGGCCTCCCTGACGTCATCGCCCACGGCATGTTCACCATGGCCGAGGCGGTCCGCGTGATCACCGACTGGGTCGGCGACCCGGGTGCGGTCACGGAGTACGGCGTCCGCTTCACCAAGCCGGTCGTCGTCCCCAACGACGACTCCGGCGCCGTGATCGAGGTCACCGGCAAGGTGGGGGCGAAGCTGGACGACAACGCGGTGCGGGTGGATCTGACGGCGATGAGTTCCGGGCAGAAGGTGCTGGGGATGTCTCGGGCGGTTGTTCGACTGGCTTGAGTTCGGGTGCGCCTGTGGGGGTGCCGGGTTCGGTTGTTTGGCGGGTGCGGGTGAGTGGGGGCTTGTCGCGCAGTTCCCCGCGCCCCTGAGGAGTTGCAGCCGGCCTGCGCCGATACGGCACCTCCCACTCCGGCCCCGACCCACAACACACCGGAACGCGCTACACACGCCCCCACCGGACCGCAGGGGGCCGCCGCAGGCATCTCAGGGGCGCGGGGAACTGCGCAAAACGCCCGCCCCCACCGCACCCGCAGTCGAGAGCGGCCCCACCGCCGGAGGTAACCGTAGGCTGTACCGCGTGCACGAACGACACGACGCCCCCCTCGCCCCCCTGACCACCTTCCGACTCGGCGGCCCCGCCGCGCGGCTGGTCGTCGCGGTGACCGACGCCGAAGTGATCGAGATCGTGCGCGAGGCCGACGAGACCGGGACGCCGCTGCTCGTGATCGGCGGTGGGTCCAACCTCGTCATCGGGGACAAGGGCTTCGAGGGCACCGCACTCGTCATCGCCACCAAGGGCCACGAACTCACCGGCACCCACCTGGAGCTGGCCGCAGGCGAGGTGTGGACCGACGCGGTCGCCCGCACCGTGGAGGCCGGACTCGCCGGGATCGAGTGCCTCGCCGGCATCCCCGGCTCCGCGGGCGCCACCCCCATCCAGAACGTCGGCGCCTACGGCCAGGAGGTGTCGTCCACCATCACCGACGTCACCGCCTACGACCGCCGCACCGGCGAGACCGTCACTCTCACCAACGCCGACTGCGAGTTCTCCTACCGGCACAGCCGCTTCAAGGCGGACCCCGACCGCTACATCGTGCTGCGCGTCAGCTTCGAGCTGGAGGACGCCGACGGCCTGTCCGCCCCGCTGAAGTACGCGGAGACGGCCCGAGCCCTCGGCGTGGCCCCCGGTGACCGCGTCCCGCTCGCCCAGGCCCGTGAGACCGTACTGAAACTGCGTGCGGGCAAGGGCATGGTCCTGGACCCCGAGGACCACGACACCTGGTCGGCGGGCTCCTTCTTCACCAACCCGATCCTCACGGACGAGCAGTTCGCGGAGTTCCACGCGCGCGTGGAGCGGCACCTCGGCGCGGACGCCGTACCCCCGGCCTACCCGGCGGGCGAAGGACACACCAAGACCTCGGCGGCCTGGCTGATCGACAAGGCGGGCTTCACCAAGGGCTACGGCACCGGCCCCGCCCGTATCTCCACCAAGCACACCCTGGCACTCACCAACCGTGGCGAGGCCACCACCGAGGACCTCCTCACCCTGGCCCGCGAGGTCGTGGCGGGCGTGCGGGACACCTTCGGGATCACCCTGGTCAACGAGCCGGTCACGGTGGGCGTCAGCCTGTAGAGGGGCGACCGCGGAAACCCGGTTGCCGGTGCCCGCCCCCGGCGACCACCCTGGGCCCATGACGACCTGGACATCCGCATGCGGCTGAGGCTCACCGAGTTCAGACCCCGCCTCGGCCCCCACGAACACCGTGTCGTCCAGCCCCGCCAGCCCCTGCGCCACACCTCACTGCACGCCCCGGAACCGGTCGGCATGATCCTCGGCGACCACGACGGCCTGAACCGGCTCGCGGGCCTGTTCTCCTTCGCCGCCTACTCACGCCGGACCATCGTCCACGTCCCGCTGCGGGACGGGGTCCCGCCGGACGAGGGCTGGGGACAGCTGGTCGACCTCGTCCTGGTGCACCACTCGTACGGGCTGCGCCCCAGCAAGTGGCCCGAGCTGCGGCACACGCTCAAGGCCGGCCGCCCCCTGTCCGTACGGACGGACGAGGCCCGCACGGAGCGGGACGCCGAGGGCTGGCGCGGGCGCTGCGGGCGCACGGACTTCCGGGACGACCTGCGGCACACCACGCACGCGCGGACGTTCTTCCTCTTCGGCAGCCGGGACGTCTTCGCCGAGGCGGCCACGGCCCTCGCCTACGCGGCGGGCTGGGGACCGCGCCAGAAACGCGTCACCGAGGGCTACTCGGCCCTGGTCTCCGGGATCGGGGGCCTGTTCCAGCCGCCCGGCGGCGGACATCACTACGAGGTGATGGTCTGCTTCAAGCCCTATCCGCCCTACGCCCACTTCAAGCGGCCCGGTGGCTGAGCCACTTCGCCACTAAGAGGCCGGGTGGCTCAGCCAGTCGTCCACCCCCGACAGCAGCTTCGCCTTCATGTCCTCCGGCGCCGCCGAGGCCCGTACCGACTGCCGGGCCAGCTCCGCGAGCTCCGCGTCCGAGAAGCCGTGGTACTGCCGGGCGATCTCGTACTGCGCGGCCAGCCGGGAGCCGAACAGCAGCGGGTCGTCGGCGCCCAGAGCCATCGGCACCCCGGCCTCGAACAGCTTCCGCAGCGGCACGTCCTCGTGCTTCTCGTACACCCCGAGCGCCACGTTCGACGCCGGGCACACCTCGCACGTCACCTGCCGGTCCGCCAGCCGCTTCAGCAGCCGGGGGTCCTCCGCCGCCCGCACCCCGTGCCCGATCCGGTTCGCGTCCAGGTCGTCCAGGCAGTCCCGCACCGACGAGGGACCGGTCAACTCGCCGCCGTGCGGCGCCGAAAGGAGCCCGCCCTCGCGCGCGATGTGGAACGCCCGGTCGAAGTCCCGTGCCATGCCCCGGCGTTCGTCGTTCGACAGACCGAAGCCGACCACACCCCGGTCCGCGTACCGCACCGCCAGCCGGGCCAGTGTGCGCGCGTCCAGCGGGTGCTTCATCCGGTTCGCGGCCACCAGCACCCGCATCCCGAGCCCGGTCTCGCGCGAGGTCGTCTCCACCGCGTCCAGGATGATCTCCAGCGCCGGGATCAGCCCGCCCAGCCGCGGGGCGTACGACGTCGGGTCGACCTGGATCTCCAGCCACCCCGAACCGTCGCGGACATCCTCCTCCGCGGCCTCCCGCACCAGCCGCCGGATGTCGTCGGGCTCCCTGAGACACGAACGGGCGGCGTCGTACAGCCGCTGGAACCGGAACCAGCCCCGCTCGTCCGTCGCCCGCAGCCTGGGCGGCTCCCCGCTGGTCAGTGCCTCGACCAGCGCCTCGGGCAGTCGTACGCCGTACTTGTCGGCCAGTTCCAGGACGGTCGCCGGGCGCATCGAGCCGGTGAAGTGCAGGTGCAGATGGGCTTTCGGCAGCTCAGAGACATCACGTACACGCTCCATCCCAGGATCCTGCCGTACGTCACGGGCGTCCCGGTACCGCTTTCCCCTTTAGTGGTCTTGCTCGCACAAAAAAAGGGGCATCCACTCACGTGAGTAGATGCCCCTCTGTACGGCGACCTCAGTCCCGCGCCTCCGCGAGCAGCTTCTGGATCCGGCTGACGCCCTCGACGAGATCCTCGTCACCCAGCGCGTACGACAGCCGCAGATAGCCCGGCGTGCCGAATGCCTCGCCCGGGACGACCGCGACCTCGGCCTCCTCCAGGATCAGCGCGGCCAGCTCGACCGAGTCCTGCGGGCGCTTGCCGCGGATCTCCTTGCCGAGCAGCGCCTTGACCGACGGGTAGGCGTAGAAGGCGCCCTCGGGCTCGGGGCAGAGCACGCCGTCGATCTCGCCCAGCATGCGGACGATCGTCTTGCGGCGCCGGTCGAAGGCCGTGCGCATCTCGGCCACCGCGTCGAGGTTGCCGGAGACCGCGGCGAGGGCGGCGACCTGGGCGACGTTGGACACGTTGGACGTGGCGTGCGACTGGAGGTTGGTCGCGGCCTTGACGACGTCCTTGGGGCCGATGATCCAGCCGACCCGCCAGCCCGTCATGGCGTACGTCTTGGCCACACCGTTGACGACGATGCACTTGTCGCGCAGCTCGGGCAGGAGCGCGGGCAGCGAGGTGAACTTCGCGTCGCCGTAGACGAGGTGCTCGTAGATCTCGTCGGTCAGCACCCACAGGCCGTGCTCGACGGCCCAGCGGCCGATCGCCTCGGCGTCGGCCTCGCTGTAGACGGCGCCGGTCGGGTTGGAGGGGGAGACGAAGAGGACGACCTTGGTCCGCTCGGTGCGGGCCGCCTCCAGCTGCTCGACGGAGACCCGGTAGCCGGTCGTCTCGTCGGCGACCACCTCCACCGGGACACCGCCGGCCAGCCGGATCGACTCCGGGTACGTCGTCCAGTACGGCGCCGGGACGATGACCTCGTCGCCCGGGTCGAGGATCGCGGCGAAGGCCTCGTAGATCGCCTGCTTGCCGCCGTTGGTGACGAGGATCTGGGACGCGTCGACCTCGTAGCCCGAGTCGCGCAGCGTCTTCGCGGCGATGGCGGCCTTCAGCTCGGGGAGGCCGCCGGCCGGCGTGTAGCGGTGGTACTTCGGGTTCGAGCAGGCCTCGATCGCGGCCTGGACGATGTAGTCCGGGGTCGGGAAGTCGGGTTCACCCGCGCCGAAGCCGATCACCGGACGCCCGGCGGCCTTGAGGGCCTTGGCCTTGGCGTCCACGGCGAGGGTGGCGGACTCGGAGATCGCGCCGACTCGGGCGGAGACCCGGCGCTCGGTGGGAGGGGTTGCAGCGCTCATGGGCCCATCGTTCCAGACCGGAAACTTCCCCGGCACGCGGGTTTCACGGACTGAACAACGGCTGAACAACCGTCCGGATTCGCTCCCTGTGCTGGGCGATCTTCCGGGTCCAAGGCCCTTGCAGGTGCTTTCTGTTCGACGGGGGGCCACGGAGCACGTACACTCTCACCTCGTTGGCCTTCAACCGGGCATCCCAGCGGATGCGGTACGTTGGGGGACATCAAAGGGTCGTAGCTCAATTGGTAGAGCACCGGTCTCCAAAACCGGCGGTTGGGGGTTCAAGTCCCTCCGGCCCTGCTACACACGTTCGTACAGCAGCAATGCACCGCCGTGCGGCTCCAACCGGGCGCGGCACGGCCACGACCCGGGAACAGGTGAGGACGAATGGCGGACGCCGTGGGCTCCATCGACACGCCTGATGCCCAGGATGAAGTGCCGGAGTCCAAGAAGAAGGCCCGCAAGGGCGGCAAGCGTGCCAAGAAGGGCCCGCTGAAGCGCCTCGCGCTCTTCTACCGGCAGATCGTCGCCGAGCTCCGCAAGGTCGTCTGGCCTTCGCGCAGCCAGCTGACCACATACACGACCGTGGTGATCGTGTTCGTCATCGTGATGATCGGTCTGGTCACCGTGATTGACTATGGACTCAACCACGTCGCGAAGTACGTCTTCGGCTGAGCCGAGAGCGAAGGGCGCCGTCACCGGCGCCCCTTTCGCGTGTTCCACCCCCATGCATCCAGGAAGAAGCAGCCACAGTGTCTGACCCGAACCTGAACGAGGCCGTCGAGCCGGACGAGCTCGTGGAAGACGAGCTCGACATCGTCGAGGGCGCGGACGAGGATCTGGACGAGGTCGAGGCTGCCGACGCCGAGGCGGGCGAGCCCGCCGAGGAATCCGCCCTGCACGTCGAGGACGAGTCCGGCGGTGACGTCGAGGCCGTCGAGGACGAGGGCGAAGAAGAGGTCGAGGAAGAGCCGGCCGAGCCGGTCGACCCCGTCGCCGCCCTGCGCGAGGAGCTGCGGACCCTCCCTGGCGAGTGGTACGTCATCCACACCTACGCCGGTTACGAGAACCGCGTGAAGACCAACCTCGAGCAGCGTGCCGTCTCGCTGAACGTCGAGGACTACATCTTCCAGGCCGAGGTGCCGCAGGAAGAGGTCGTCCAGATCAAGAACGGCGACCGCAAGACGATCCGTCAGAACAAGCTCCCCGGCTACGTCCTGGTGCGCATGGACCTGACGAACGAGTCCTGGGGCGTCGTCCGCAACACCCCCGGCGTCACCGGCTTCGTGGGCAACGCCTACGACCCGTACCCGCTGACCCTGGACGAGATCGTCAAGATGCTCGCCCCGGAGGCCGAGGAGAAGGCCGCCCGCGAGGCCGCCGAGGCCGAGGGCAAGCCGGCGCCGCAGCGCAAGGTCGAGGTCCAGGTGCTGGACTTCGAGGTCGGCGACTCGGTCACCGTCACCGACGGCCCCTTCGCCACCCTCCAGGCCACGATCAACGAGATCAACGCCGACTCCAAGAAGGTCAAGGGTCTCGTCGAGATCTTCGGCCGGGAGACCCCGGTCGAGCTGTCCTTCGACCAGATCCAGAAGAACTAGTTCTTCCCAGAAGGCTTCCGACCAGGTCAGGCGGGCTGTCAAAGCTTGCCTGACCTGCTCGGTTTTTGGCCGCGCATCTATACCCGTTATCGTTGTGCGGTATGCCTGCGTTCGGGTGGCCCCCGGTCACAGGCAGGACCCGAATCGAAAGGACCCGGAGAGCTATGCCTCCCAAGAAGAAGAAGGTCACGGGGCTCATCAAGCTCCAGATCCAGGCCGGCGCGGCCAACCCGGCTCCGCCGGTCGGCCCCGCGCTGGGCCAGCACGGCGTCAACATCATGGAGTTCTGCAAGGCCTACAACGCCGCGACCGAGTCGCAGCGCGGTTGGGTCATCCCGGTGGAGATCACGGTCTACGAGGACCGTTCCTTCACCTTCGTCACCAAGACGCCGCCGGCCGCCAAGATGATCCTCAAGGCCGCTGGTGTGGAGAAGGGCTCCGGCGAGCCGCACAAGACCAAGGTCGCCAAGATCACCCAGGCGCAGGTCCGCGAGATCGCCGAGACCAAGATGCCCGACCTCAACGCCAACGACATCGACGCCGCCGCGAAGATCATCGCCGGTACCGCGCGTTCGATGGGCGTCACGGTCGAGGGCTGACCCTCACCTTCGTAGAACCACCGTGGTAGGGCCTGCTCGGCCCGTACACCACGACTCCTTTCCGAACCACACAGGAGCAGTTGTGAGCAAGCGCAGCAAGGCCCTCCGGGCTGCGGACGAGAAGATCGACCGGGAGAAGCTGTACGCCCCGCTCGAGGCCGTCCGTCTCGCCAAGGAGACCTCCACCTCCAAGTTCGACGGCACCGTCGAGGTCGCCTTCCGTCTGGGTGTCGACCCGCGCAAGGCCGACCAGATGGTCCGTGGCACCGTGAACCTCCCGCACGGCACCGGCAAGACCGCCCGGGTCCTGGTCTTCGCGACCGGTGACCGTGCCGAGGCCGCTCGTGCCGCGGGCGCCGACATCGTCGGCGCCGACGAGCTCATCGACGAGGTGTCGAAGGGCCGTCTGGACTTCGACGCCGTCGTCGCCACCCCGGACCTCATGGGCAAGGTCGGCCGCCTCGGCCGCGTGCTCGGTCCCCGTGGTCTCATGCCGAACCCGAAGACCGGCACCGTCACCCCCGATGTCACCAAGGCTGTCAACGACATCAAGGGCGGCAAGATCGAGTTCCGCGTCGACAAGCACTCGAACCTGCACTTCATCATCGGCAAGACGTCGTTCGACGACACCAAGCTGGTGGAGAACTACGGCGCGGCCCTGGAGGAGATCCTCCGTCTGAAGCCGTCCGCCGCCAAGGGTCGTTACATCAAGAAGGCCGCCATCAGCACCACGATGGGCCCCGGCATTCCGCTCGACTCGAACCGCACGCGCAACCTCCTCGTCGAGGAGGACCCGGCCGCGGTCTGATCCACCGGCCGGTTCACGGGCCCCGCACCTTTCGAGGTGCGGGGCCCGTTCCCGTGTGGGGGCGCCGTGCTCTGGGTTAGCGTGCGAGCAGGGCACTTGCACCAGGGGGACGGATGAAGCGGACGACGGTCTCGGTCACGGCGGCAGTCATACTCTCGGCGCTGACCGGCTGCACCTCCTCCCACTCCGAACGCCCCGAGGACGGACGGACCGCCTCGGCGCCCGCCTCCCTCGCGGCCCTGCGCACCGCCGAGCGCTCCACCGAGCGGGCCGACACCGCCCGGGTGCGCTCCAGCACGGAGATGGGCACCCAGCTCTCCCTCACCGCCGACGGCGTCATCGCCTGGCGCGACGGCCTCTCCGGCGCCCTGACCATCGAGTACACCGGCGGCACCGCCGCGGAGACCATGCACGGTCTCGGCGTGACCTCGATGCAGGCCCGCTATCTGTCGGACGCCTACTACGCGCACATGGGCGACCGTTTCGCCGCCAAGCTGGGCGGCAAGCACTGGCTCAAGTACGCCTACGACGACCTCAAGTCCCTCGGCGGCGGCGCCGACCTCGCCGCCCAGATGCGCTCCACCACCCCGAACCAGTCGGTGAAACTGCTGCTGGACTCCGAGGACGTGCGCGAGATCGGCGAGGAGACCGTGGACGGCCAGAGCACCACGCACTACTCCGGCACGGTCCGCGTGGAGGACGTCACCGACACCGGACTGCGCGGCCGGCTCCGGGACGCGGGCGTCACCGGCGAGACCGTCGACATCTGGGTCAACGAGAAGAACCTGCTGGTCAAGAAGGTCGAGAAGACCAGCACCGCGAACGGCCGGGTGACCCAGACCGCGCACTACAGCGACTACGGCGTCGAGGTCGACGTACAGGAGCCGCCGGCCGCCGACACCGCCGACTTCAAGGCGCTCCTGTCCCAGCCGAGCGCCGCTCCCTCCTGAGCCCCGCTCAATTCGTGAGCCCGCTCCCGTCACTCTCGGCTAGGCTCACGGTCTTGCTGTGAATCGGCCATGTGTTCCCGGGGGGAATCAATGGGTATTTCTGTACGACGTTCCGCGCGCACTCGCACGATCGGTGCCGCTCTCGCCGCCGTGGCCCTCGCCGCGGGTGCGGTGAGCTGTTCCAAGGGGGGCGACGAGTCGCCGAAGATGACGCCGGCGGCCGCGGTCGCCAAGGCGGCGAAGAACACGGAGGAGATCACCTCCTTCCGCTACCGCATGAAGGGCGAGATGCCCGAGGCGGGGAACATCGAGGCCGAGGCCTCCATGCGCACCAAGCCCGACATCGCGATGAGCATGAAGATGACCGCGGCCACGGAGGGCTCCGCGGAGATCCGGCTCGTCGACAAGGCCATGTACATCGGGGGCAACCCCGAGCTGGCCAAGGAGATGGACGGCAAGAAGTGGATGAAGTTCGACCTGTCCTCGCTCGGCAAGGACGCGGGCCTCGGCGCCACCGCGCCCGGCGCCGGCCAAGCCGACCAGAACCCGGCCTCCATGTCCTCCTTCCTCAACGGCGCCAAGGACGTGAAGAAGGTCGGCACCGAGACCGTCGAGGGGGTCAAGACGACCCACTACTCGGGCGACGTCACGCTGGCCGAGCTCAAGGCCTCCTTCAAGGACGCCGACAAGGCGGTCCGCGAGCAGCGTGAGAAGAGCACCGAGCAGTTCGAGAAGCTGGGCCTGGACAAGTTCACGATGGACATGTGGGTCGACGGCGAGGACCACGCCAAGCAGTTCCGCATGCGGGGCGACGCCACCAAGGGCAAGTTCGACATGACCTTCACCTTCCTCGACTACAACAAGCCCGTGACCGTCGAGGCGCCGCCCGCCGCCGAGACCGCCGACCTGGCCGAGATGATGAAGGAACTCCAGAGCAGCTGAGCGTCGTAGGACCGGATTTGCTTGACAGGGATCCGGTCACGTACGCTCCTACAGAAGCCAAAGACCGCTGGTCGTTG
Source organism: Streptomyces sp. SID13726 (assembly GCF_010548375.1). Taxonomy (GTDB): domain Bacteria; phylum Actinomycetota; class Actinomycetes; order Streptomycetales; family Streptomycetaceae; genus Streptomyces. The sequence goes on along the minus strand of NZ_JAAGLY010000004.1, from coordinate 432,139 downwards.
CCGTGTGCTCGTGAGAGGGCGCGGCGGCCGAAGGATCCGCTGAGTAACGCGGACGACCCGCGCAGGTGACTGTGGAAGTTGCTCCTGGAGCTCGCTGCCTCACGGCGGCGAATACCGGTCGAGCTACGCCCCGTGCGCCTGCGCCGGGGCGTTTCGTCTGTCGCAGCCCCTTCTGAGCGGTCCTCATCACCCGGAAGGAGGCCGACGCTCTATGGCAAGGCCCGACAAGGCTGCCGCGGTAGCCGAGCTGACGGAGCAGTTCCGCAGCTCGAACGCCGCCGTGCTGACCGAGTACCGGGGTCTCACCGTGGCGCAGCTCAAGACGCTGCGTCGTTCGCTCGGTGAAGACGCCCAGTACGCCGTGGTGAAGAACACGCTGACCAAGATCGCGGCCAACGAGGCCGGGATCTCGACGCTCGACGACCTGTTCAATGGTCCGACGGCGGTTGCCTTCATCACCGGTGACCCGGTGACGTCGGCGAAGGGTCTTCGTGACTTCGCCAAGGACAACCCGAACCTCGTCATCAAGGGCGGTGTCCTTGACGGCAAGGCGCTGTCCGCCGACGAGATCAAGAAGCTTGCGGACCTCGAGTCCCGCGAGGTTCTGCTCGCCAAGCTGGCGGGTGCCTTCAAGGGCAAGCAGACTCAGGCTGCTCAGGTCTTCCAGGCGCTCCCGTCGAAGCTCGTCCGCACCGTGGACGCGCTTCGTGCCAAGCAGGACGAGCAGGGCGGTGCCGAGTAACTCGGCTCGCGCATTGATCCACGCCGTCTGAGGCGAGGGTCGTAGCGGGCCGTAAGTACGCCCGCCGTTTCGATACAACCGGCACCAGCCGAATTAGTGGAAGGATCGCCCCTCATGGCGAAGCTCAGCCAGGAAGACCTGCTCGCGCAGTTCGAGGAGATGACCCTCATCGAGCTCTCCGAGTTCGTGAAGGCCTTCGAGGAGAAGTTCGACGTCACCGCCGCCGCGGCCGTCGCCGTCGCGGGCCCGGCCGGTCCGGCCGCCGCCGCCCCGGCCGAGGAGGAGAAGGACGAGTTCGACGTCATCCTCACCGGTGCCGGCGAGAAGAAGATCCAGGTCATCAAGGTCGTGCGTGAGCTGACCTCCCTGGGTCTCAAGGAGGCCAAGGACCTCGTGGACGGCGCCCCGAAGCCCGTTCTCGAGAAGGTCGCCAAGGACGCCGCCGAGAAGGCCGCCGAGTCCCTCAAGGGCGCCGGCGCCTCCGTCGAGGTCAAGTAACACCTCTCACAGGTCCCTTCGGACCTGTAACGCGTAAGCACCGAAGAGCGATCATCCATCCGGGTGGTCGCTCTTCGGCGTTCCTGGAGGCGCGGTCACGGTTGCCTTGCGGCCTCGTTGACGAGGGGTATGGTGATCTTCGTCGTGTCTCCCGGAACCCCAGGTTCGGGCAGGGGGGGCCTTGACGAACCGCACGCAGCGCGCAATTCTCAGGACGCGTCGCCAGAACGGTCCGAATCCGAGGCATGGATCGGCGACGAAGAGGGCAGTATCAACGTGCGTTGAGGGCAGGCATGCCGAGGGCGTAGAGGGCAACGAGGGTTTTTGAAGACCGGACAGAAAAGCGGGGCTGGACATCAGTGCGCCAAGTGGCTACACTGACCCTTTGCGCTGCCTGTTAGCTGTCCCCTGCCCGTCACCAGGGGTCTGCCCTCGCCTCAGCATCGATGACCGGACCATCTCCGACCTGGCCTTTTGGTCGAATCGGAGATACCTGTCTCTGTGCCGCGGATGAGGGGCCGGGGAGCGCGTAGTGAGTCCGAGCCCTCGGAAGGACCCCCTCTTGGCCGCCTCGCGCACTGCCTCGACCGCGAATACGAACAACGGCGCCAGCACCGCCCCGCTGCGCATCTCCTTTGCAAAGATCAAGGAGCCCCTCGAGGTTCCCAACCTGCTCGCGCTGCAGACCGAGAGCTTTGACTGGCTGCTCGGCAACACCGCCTGGCAGAGTCGGGTCGAGGCGGCTCTGGAGTCGGGTCAGGACGTCCCCACCAAGTCCGGTCTGGAGGAGATCTTCGAGGAGATCTCCCCGATCGAGGACTTCTCCGGGTCGATGTCGCTGACGTTCCGCGACCACCGTTTCGAGCCGCCGAAGAACAGCATCGACGAGTGCAAGGACCGCGACTTCACGTACGCGGCCCCGCTCTTCGTGACGGCCGAGTTCACCAACAACGAGACCGGCGAGATCAAGTCCCAGACGGTCTTCATGGGCGACTTCCCGCTCATGACCCACAAGGGCACCTTCGTCATCAACGGCACCGAGCGTGTCGTGGTGTCGCAGCTGGTCCGCTCGCCGGGTGTCTACTTCGACTCCTCCATCGACAAGACGTCCGACAAGGACATCTTCTCGGCCAAGATCATCCCGTCCCGGGGTGCCTGGCTGGAGATGGAGATCGACAAGCGCGACATGGTCGGTGTCCGCATCGACCGCAAGCGCAAGCAGTCCGTGACCGTTCTGCTCAAGGCTCTCGGCTGGACCACCGAGCAGATCCTCGAGGAGTTCGGCGAGTACGAGTCGATGCGCGCCACCCTGGAGAAGGACCACACCCAGGGCCAGGACGACGCGCTGCTCGACATCTACCGCAAGCTGCGTCCGGGCGAGCCCCCCACGCGTGAGGCCGCGCAGACGCTTCTCGAGAACCTGTACTTCAACCCGAAGCGCTACGACCTCGCCAAGGTCGGCCGCTACAAGGTCAACAAGAAGCTGGGTGCGGAGGCTCCGCTCGACGCGGGCATCCTGACCGTCGAGGACATCATCTCGACGATCAAGTACCTGGTGAAGCTGCACGCGGGCGAGACCGAGACGGTCGGCGACAGCGGCACGAACATCGTCGTCGAGACCGACGACATCGACCACTTCGGCAACCGTCGTCTGCGCAGTGTCGGCGAGCTCATCCAGAACCAGGTCCGTACGGGTCTGGCGCGTATGGAGCGAGTCGTCCGCGAGCGCATGACGACCCAGGACGTCGAGGCGATCACGCCGCAGACCCTGATCAACATCCGGCCGGTCGTCGCCTCCATCAAGGAGTTCTTCGGCACCAGCCAGCTGTCGCAGTTCATGGACCAGAACAACCCGCTGTCGGGTCTCACCCACAAGCGCCGTCTGTCGGCTCTTGGCCCGGGTGGTCTCTCCCGTGAGCGGGCCGGCTTCGAGGTCCGTGACGTGCACCCGTCCCACTACGGCCGCATGTGCCCGATCGAGACGCCCGAAGGCCCGAACATCGGTCTGATCGGTTCGCTCGCCTCCTACGGCCGCGTCAACGCGTTCGGCTTCGTGGAGACGCCGTACCGCAAGGTCGTCGAGGGTGTCGTCTCCGACGAGGTCGACTACCTGACGGCCGACGAGGAGGACCGCTTCGTCATCGCGCAGGCCAACGCCACGCTCGACGACGGCATGCGCTTCACCGAGAACCGCGTCCTGGTCCGCCGTCGTGGCGGCGAGGTCGACTACGTCCCCGGTGACGACGTCGACTACATGGACGTCTCGCCGCGCCAGATGGTGTCGGTCGCGACCGCCATGATCCCCTTCCTGGAGCACGACGACGCCAACCGTGCCCTCATGGGCGCGAACATGATGCGTCAGGCCGTGCCGCTCATCAAGAGCGAGGCCCCGCTCGTCGGCACCGGCATGGAGTACCGCTCCGCCGTCGACGCCGGTGACGTGGTCAAGGCCGAGAAGCCGGGTGTGGTCCAGGAGGTCTCCGCGGACTACATCACCACCGCCAACGACGACGGCACGTACATCACGTACCGCCTGGCCAAGTTCGCCCGCTCCAACCAGGGCACCTCGGTCAACCAGAAGGTCATCATCGACGAGGGCGACCGCGTCATCGAGGGCCAGGTCCTCGCCGACGGCGCGGCCACCGAGAACGGCGAGATGGCGCTCGGCAAGAACCTGCTCGTGGCGTTCATGCCGTGGGAGGGTCACAACTACGAGGACGCGATCATCCTGTCGCAGCGCCTCGTGCAGGACGACGTCCTCTCCTCGATCCACATCGAGGAGCACGAGGTCGACGCCCGTGACACCAAGCTCGGCCCCGAGGAGATCACCCGGGACATCCCGAACGTCTCCGAGGAGGTCCTCGCCGACCTCGACGAGCGCGGCATCATCCGTATCGGTGCCGAGGTCATCGCCGGTGACATCCTCGTCGGCAAGGTCACGCCCAAGGGTGAGACCGAGCTGACGCCGGAGGAGCGCCTGCTGCGCGCGATCTTCGGTGAGAAGGCCCGTGAGGTCCGTGACACCTCGCTGAAGGTGCCGCACGGCGAGACCGGCAAGGTCATCGGCGTCCGCGTCTTCGACCGCGAGGAGGGCGACGAGCTTCCCCCCGGTGTCAACCAGCTGGTGCGCGTGTACGTCGCGCAGAAGCGAAAGATCACCGACGGTGACAAGCTCGCCGGCCGGCACGGCAACAAGGGCGTCATCTCGAAGATCCTGCCGATCGAGGACATGCCGTTCCTGGAGGACGGCACCCCGGTCGACATCATCCTCAACCCGCTGGGTGTGCCGTCCCGAATGAACCCGGGACAGGTCCTGGAGATCCACCTCGGCTGGCTCGCCAGCCGCGGCTGGGACGTCTCCGGTCTCGGCGAGGAGTGGGCGCAGCGTCTTCAGGTGATCGGCGCCGACCAGGTCGCGCCGGGCACCAACGTCGCCACCCCGGTCTTCGACGGTGCGCGTGAGGACGAGCTCGCGGGTCTGCTGAACCACACCATCCCGAACCGCGACGGCGAGCGCATGGTGCAGCCGACCGGCAAGGCGAGGCTGTTCGACGGCCGCTCCGGCGAGCCGTTCCCGGACCCGATCTCGATCGGGTACATGTACATCCTCAAGCTCCACCACCTGGTCGACGACAAGCTGCACGCCCGTTCGACCGGTCCGTACTCGATGATCACTCAGCAGCCGCTGGGTGGTAAGGCCCAGTTCGGTGGCCAGCGGTTCGGCGAGATGGAGGTGTGGGCGCTGGAGGCTTACGGCGCCGCGTACGCCCTCCAGGAGCTGCTGACCATCAAGTCCGACGACGTCACCGGCCGCGTGAAGGTCTACGAGGCCATCGTCAAGGGCGAGAACATCCCCGAGCCCGGCATCCCCGAGTCCTTCAAGGTGCTCATCAAGGAGATGCAGTCCCTGTGCCTCAACGTGGAGGTGCTGTCCTCGGACGGCATGTCCATCGAGATGCGCGACACCGACGAGGACGTCTTCCGCGCGGCGGAAGAGCTCGGCATCGACCTGTCCCGGCGCGAGCCGAGCAGCGTCGAAGAGGTCTGACGGGAGTCCGGCCGGAGGACCTGGTGAGGAACCTCCGGCCGGCCCCGGGACCCCCGTTTCAGACCCCAAGACTTACAACCCTGAGAGGGATTGACGCATAGTGCTCGACGTCAACTTCTTCGACGAGCTCCGGATCGGTCTGGCCACCGCTGACGACATCCGTCAGTGGAGCCACGGCGAGGTCAAGAAGCCCGAGACCATCAACTACCGCACCCTCAAGCCCGAAAAGGACGGACTCTTCTGCGAGAAGATCTTCGGTCCGACCCGGGACTGGGAGTGCTACTGCGGCAAGTACAAGCGCGTCCGCTTCAAGGGCATCATCTGTGAGCGCTGCGGCGTCGAGGTCACTCGCGCCAAGGTGCGTCGTGAGCGGATGGGCCACATCGAGCTGGCCGCTCCCGTCACCCACATCTGGTACTTCAAGGGCGTTCCGTCGCGCCTTGGCTACCTGCTCGACCTTGCCCCCAAGGACCTCGAGAAGGTCATCTACTTCGCGGCGTACATGATCACGTACGTCGACGAGGAGCGCCGTACCCGCGACCTGCCCTCCCTGGAGGCGCACGTCTCCGTGGAGCGCCAGCAGGTCGAGAACCGCCGTGACTCCGACCTGGAGGCCCGCGCCAAGAAGCTGGAAAGCGACCTGGCCGAGCTGGAGGCCGAGGGTGCCAAGGCCGACGTGCGCCGCAAGGTGCGCGAGGGTGCCGAGCGCGAGATGAAGCAGCTGCGCGACCGTGCGCAGCGCGAGATCGACCGCCTCGACGAGGTGTGGACCCGGTTCAAGAACCTCAAGGTCCAGGACCTCGAGGGTGACGAGCTGCTCTACCGCGAGCTGCGGGACCGCTTCGGCACCTACTTCGACGGCTCGATGGGTGCCGCGGCGCTGCAGAAGCGCCTGGAGTCCTTCGACCTCGACGAGGAGGCCGAGAAGCTCCGCGAGATCATCCGTACCGGCAAGGGCCAGAAGAAGACCCGTGCGCTCAAGCGCCTCAAGGTCGTCTCCGCGTTCCTGCAGACCAGCAACAGCCCCAAGGGCATGGTGCTCGACTGCGTGCCGGTCATCCCGCCGGACCTCCGCCCGATGGTGCAGCTGGACGGTGGCCGCTTCGCGACCTCCGACCTGAACGACCTGTACCGCCGAGTGATCAACCGCAACAACCGCCTGAAGCGCCTTCTCGACCTCGGTGCCCCCGAGATCATCGTGAACAACGAGAAGCGCATGCTCCAGGAGGCCGTCGACGCGCTCTTCGACAACGGCCGTCGTGGTCGCCCGGTCACGGGCCCCGGCAACCGTCCGCTGAAGTCGCTGTCCGACATGCTCAAGGGCAAGCAGGGCCGCTTCCGTCAGAACCTGCTCGGCAAGCGTGTGGACTACTCCGCGCGTTCCGTGATCGTCGTCGGTCCGCAGCTCAAGCTGCACCAGTGCGGTCTGCCGAAGGCCATGGCGCTGGAGCTCTTCAAGCCGTTCGTGATGAAGCGCCTGGTCGACCTGAACCACGCGCAGAACATCAAGAGCGCCAAGCGCATGGTGGAGCGCGGCCGCACGGTCGTGTACGACGTCCTCGAAGAGGTCATCGCCGAGCACCCGGTTCTCCTGAACCGTGCGCCCACGCTGCACCGACTCGGCATCCAGGCCTTCGAGCCGCAGCTGGTCGAGGGCAAGGCCATCCAGATCCACCCGCTCGTCTGCACCGCGTTCAACGCGGACTTCGACGGCGACCAGATGGCCGTACACCTGCCGCTCTCCGCGGAGGCGCAGGCCGAGGCCCGCATCCTGATGCTGTCCTCGAACAACATCCTCAAGCCCGCCGACGGTCGTCCGGTGACGATGCCGACCCAGGACATGGTCCTCGGTCTGTTCTTCCTCACCACCGACGGCGAACTGCGTGACACCAAGGGCGAGGGCCGGTCCTTCGGCTCCACGGCCGAGGCGATCATGGCGTTCGACGCCGGTGAGCTGGCGCTCCAGTCGCAGGTCGACATCCGCTTCCCGGTGGGCACCATCCCGCCGCGTGGCTGGACTCCGCCGGCCGTCGAGGAGGGCGACCCGGAGTACCAGGTCGGGGACACCTTCCGGCTGCGTACGACCCTGGGCCGCGCGCTCTTCAACGAGCTGCTGCCCGAGGACTACCCGTTCGTCGACTACTCGGTGGGCAAGAAGCAGCTCTCCGAGATCGTCAACGACCTGGCCGAGCGCTACCCCAAGGTCATCGTGGCGGCGACGCTCGACAACCTGAAGGCGGCCGGCTTCTTCTGGGCGACCCGTTCCGGTGTCACCGTGGCCATCTCCGACGTCGTCGTTCCCGAGGCGAAGAAGGAGATCGTCAAGGGCTACGAGGCGCTGGACGAGAAGGTCCAGAAGCAGTACGAGCGCGGTCTGATCACCAAGGAAGAGCGCACTCAGGAGCTCATCGCGATCTGGACCAAGGCGACCAACGAGGTCGCCGAGGCGATGAACGAGAACTTCCCCAAGACGAACCCCATCTTCATGATGGTTGACTCGGGTGCCCGAGGAAACATGATGCAGATGCGTCAGATCGCCGGTATGCGTGGTCTGGTGTCGAACGCCAAGAACGAGACGATCCCGCGTCCCATCAAGGCGTCCTTCCGTGAGGGCCTGTCCGTGCTGGAGTACTTCATCTCCACGCACGGTGCCCGTAAGGGTCTGGCCGACACCGCCCTGCGTACCGCCGACTCGGGTTACCTGACCCGTCGTCTGGTGGACGTCTCGCAGGACGTGATCATCCGCGAGGAGGACTGCGGCACCGAGCGCGGTCTCAAGCTCGCGATCGCGGAGATCGGCGCGGACGGCGTGCTGCGCAAGGCCGACAACGTCGAGACCAGCGTGTACGCCCGTGCGCTGGCCGAGGACATCACCGTCGACGGCAAGGTGCTGGCCCCGGCCAACACCGACCTCGGCGACGTCCTCATCGACGAGCTGGTCAAGCACGGTGTCTCCGAGGTCAAGACCCGCTCGGTCCTGACCTGCGAGTCCGCCGTCGGCACCTGCGCCATGTGCTACGGCCGCTCGCTGGCCACCGGCAAGCTGGTCGACATCGGTGAGGCGGTCGGCATCATCGCCGCCCAGTCCATCGGTGAGCCCGGCACCCAGCTGACGATGCGTACCTTCCACACCGGTGGTGTGGCCGGTGACGACATCACGCAGGGTCTGCCGCGTGTCGTCGAGCTCTTCGAGGCCCGTACCCCGAAGGGTGTCGCCCCGATCTCCGAGGCGGACGGCCGTGTCCGCATCGAGGAGACCGAGAAGACCAAGAAGATCGTCATCACGCCGGACGACGGCAGCGACGAGACGGCGTTCCCGATCTCGAAGCGTGCCCGGCTCCTCGTCAGCGAGGGCGAGCACGTCTCGGTGGGCCAGAAGCTCACCGTGGGTGCCACCAACCCGCACGACGTGCTGCGCATCCTGGGTCAGCGTGCCGTCCAGGTCCACCTGGTCGGCGAGGTCCAGAAGGTCTACAACTCGCAGGGTGTGTCGATCCACGACAAGCACATCGAGATCATCATCCGGCAGATGCTGCGCCGCGTGACGATCATCGAGTCCGGCGACGCCGAGCTGCTGCCCGGCGAGCTGGTCGAGCGCTCGAAGTTCGAGACCGAGAACCGTCGTGTGGTCCAGGAGGGCGGTCACCCGGCCTCCGGTCGTCCGCAGCTCATGGGTATCACCAAGGCCTCGCTGGCCACGGAGTCCTGGCTGTCGGCGGCGTCCTTCCAGGAGACGACGAGGGTCCTGACGGACGCGGCGATCAACGCCAAGTCCGACAGCCTCATCGGCCTCAAGGAGAACGTCATCATCGGTAAGCTCATCCCGGCCGGTACGGGTCTGTCCCGCTACCGCAACATCCGGGTCGAGCCGACCGAGGAGGCCAAGGCCGCGATGTACTCGGCCGTCGGCTACGACGACATCGACTACTCGCCCTTCGGGACGGGGTCTGGGCAGGCTGTGCCGCTGGAGGATTACGACTATGGGCCGTACAACCAGTAGGCGGGTTGCTTGAGTCGGAGGGCGGTCACCTTTGGGGTGGCCGCCCTTCGGCGTGTCATCGCCGGCGTTCCACGAAGGCCTGGAGGTGATGCATCCGCGTATGGACATCAGGGTGCGAGTCGAGCAGCCGCATCATCACGCCCTCCGGTGCGGTCTGCCGGGATTCCATCCGGTCGTGCTCCGCACGCAGCACCTCCAGCAGATGCGCGGCGAATCCGAGACCCGCGGCATGTTCGTCCGCGCGCAGCTCGGCGCGCCGGGAGACGGCAGCGACCAGGTACGGCGTGGCCAGCGGGAGAAAGATCAGGCCGTACGTCGCGGTCGCCAGTGCGAGGACGACAACGGCCGCGACCACGATCGCGACAGTCGCCGCGCCCGCGGAGAGCCGTTTGACCCGCGAGGCGAGCCGCAGCAGCAGACGCCAGGCGATCCGGGCGGGCAACGCGTACCAGAGGGCGAGCAGCGATGCCCACGCGTGCCCCCGGGCGTGGTGGCCGAGCTCATGGGCGAGCACGCTGCCGAGCTGGACGGGGGTGAGGGTCGCCAGCGAGTGGCTGGTCACGCTGACGATGTGGCCGGCCGCCGCCAGGGCGTTGACGTCGTCGCTGTTCTCTATCCACAGCTGGTAGCCGTTCGCGTCGACTCCGGCGCGCCCCGCCACCTCCCGCCAGACGGGGCGCAGTTTCCGCTCCTCCTCCGGGGCGGGGTAGCGCAGCCGGAAGAGCCACCGGGCCAGAAGACGTTCGCAGGGCCGGCTGAAGACCAGGGCCCCGCTGAGCACCCAGCAGCCGAACGGGAGCCACCAGGGGATGCCGCTCACGAGGCCGATGACGTACGACACCAGGAAGACGACGGCCAGACTGGCGAGCCCGTGGGGGAGGTGGAGCGCCAGATGGCCGAGGGCGGTGATGTCCGCGCCGCGGCGGCGGGTGGATATGTGGACGCGGCCGGAGCGGAACAGCGGTACCTCGTCCGCGTTCCGGGCTTTCTCGGGTTCCTCTGGTTCCTTGGGTTCGGAGGGCAGGGACATGGCGCTTCCTTCCGGTGGGGACGGGATTTCAGGCGGCGAACAGAGACACGGGGAGCAGGACGGTCGAGGCGCCGAAGGCGATCAGGCCGGTCCGGATCCAGAAGTGCTTGCGAGCGGCGATACGGCTGTTCTCGGCGAGGGCGGCGCGCAGCGCCCGGGCGGGGGCGCGTTCCGTGTCCGCCAGAGCGGAGGCGAGGAGACCGGCGCGGGCGGCGCGGCGGATGTCGTCGAAGTAGGTGAGCGGGAGGCCCGGGACCCAGCGGTTCCTGCCGTAGCGGGGTGTCACGGCCATGAGCAGGGCCAGGAGCGAGGTGCCGAGCAGTGCGGTCCCCGACCACCACAGCAGGGCGGCCGGCGCGGGGAGGCGGCCGGGGGACCAGCGCAGGTTGATCAGGAGGGCGCTCAGCACGCCCCCCGTCAGGCCGAGCATGCCCACCAGGACCGTGGCCTTGGCGTCGGCGCGGGCGATCTCACCGCGGAGTTCGGCGAGCAGGCGGACGTCGGCCCGCGGGCGTGAGGTGCGCGGGGCCCGGGTCATGGGCCGTTGTCCGGGAGGCTCTCGCGCGGCTCCGGGTAGGCCGGCGGGAGTTCGCCCTCGGGGGAGACTCCGGTCGCCCGCAGGATGGCGGTCATCCGCTCGGCGATGAGCTGATGGGGCTGGGCGAGCTGGTAGTCCTCCAGCCGCTTGCTGTCCAGAGCCTGGTCGATCAGGTGCAGCTGTGTCTTCACCAGCTCGGCCTGCTCGGTCTGGAGGTGCTGGAGCACCAGGGTCGTGTCCTCCGGATGCACCGCCAGGTGCAGGGCGAGCGCGGCCGTACCGCCCCTGGCCAGGTGGTGCTCGTAGAACGCGATCTTCGAGGCGGTCCGCTTCGCCTCGTACTCGGCGCGGAGTGCGGACGCCCGGTGCTCGGGCTCGGCCGCCTCCTGCTCGTGCCGGGCTGTGCGCAGCCGGTCCTGGTGGGTCCGCTCGGTGGCGTCTCGCCGCAGCCGTACCGAGCAGCCGACCTCCAGGCCCTCGGCCGCGCCGATCTGCGGGGTGGCGTCCACCGCCCGTTGCACGGCCTCCTCGGCGTCGGCGCTCGCTTCGATGGGGTGGCCGCGACCGGCCGCCCGCATCACCGGCAGCAGCCTGCGGGTGACCAGGGTGGGCACGTCGTGCTCCTGGCTGCGCACGAACAGCTCCGGATCGACGACGCGCCAGGTGATGTCGGCCGTGGCCTCGAACTCGAAGCTGTCGATCCGGCTGGGCAAGGGCACGTTCAGCTGGAAGGAGTGGGAATCCGTGTCCACCTCGTACACCGTGATGCAGCCCCAGACTGACGTGGGGCGCTTCGGTGGCATGAAGGTGCGGTACGTCCCCTGCTGGGTGACCAGGACCAGCGCGTGGTCGAGGCGTCCCGCGTAGCGTCGGCTGCCGAACCGGTAACGCGACAGGTGCCAGACGGTGTGGACGGGGTCGGCGTCGGGGCGTGACGTGAAGGGCTGCTCGGGCCGCTGTCGGAACCAGTCGAGCCGCTCGCCCCGCCGATCATCGTGCTGTCCTCCCTGTCCGTCTGGTCGGTCGGTTCGTCCGGGGTACGGCAGATCCCCGCCGCTGTCCGGCTGTTCGGGAGGCCTGGAGTACGTCGGTTCCTTCGGCTGTTCGGGCCGTGGGTCGGTGTGTTCCATGGTCGTCCTCTCAGTCGTTGGAGATGCGTGCCAGCAGCCGGACGGCCGCCGGGGACGGAGGCTTCGCGGCGTCGCGCACCGAGCGGAGCAGGTGGCTCACGCGATGCCGGTTGGCCGGCGTGGTGACGAGGGCGGGCAGCAGTGAGGTGAGGGCCGCCTCGCACTCCGGATCGCGGTCGGCCGCGAGGACCCAGCCGCGCAGGATGCGCAGAGCCTCGGAGGTGCTGTCCCGGCCGGCCAGTGCCGCTTCCCAGAACGCCACGAGGTGCCGGGCCGCGGTGTCGTCGACGGCCGCCGCGGCCTGCGCGTACCAGTCCAGGACGATCGGACGGTCTGCCGCTCCGTCGGTCTGTCGGCACGCCTGGAGGAAGGCGAGCAGCGCGTACGTACGAACCTTGCGGTCGCTGTCGAGACGTTCGGCCAAGGCGCTCAACACCGGTTCGCGCACTGCGAGCAGCAGGAGCTCCAGTGCGTCCGCGAACTGGAGGGCCTCCTCCTTCGCATAGGCCTCGGCGTCGAACTCGTCGTCGTCCTGGTCCTCGTGGGGGCGCTGCAGGTGTATGGCGTCCACCAGAGCGTTCAGGGCGTACTGGTAGTGGACCGGGCCCAGCAGGCCATATGCGCGTACGGCCGTCCAGCGGCGGCCCTCGTAGTCGTAGTCGTAGTCGTCGTCGCCGGTGCACCAGTCGTGGAGGATGCGCAGGACGGTGGGCACGTCGAGGAGTTGGGCCATGGTGAGCGCGTTGGCCGCGGTGAGCCAGGAGTTGGAGTTGCTGTCGTCGGCCCAGGGTTCGATGAGCAGGGCCATGGCGGAGGACAGGTCGGCCGTGGCCAGCAGTGCGGTGGCTGAGGCCGCGCGGGTCCGCACCAGGGGACGGCCGTCGTCGGCGAGTCCATGGATCCACTCGACGAGGGCGGGGCGGGCCGACGGGTGGAGGTTCCACACCTCCTCCAACAGGATTCGAGCCGTGCGCTCGTCGCGGAACTCCGCGATGTACCGGCCCACGAGCGGGCCCCACTCGGTGACCTCCGTGCCTACGTACCCGTGGGCGCGGGCAAGGCGGAGCCGCTCCTCGCGGGAGCTGCCGAAGACCGGGATCTCGGGCGCGGTACGGGGGTCGGCCGTGTGCTGCAGGTGTGCGTAGAGCTGGTCGGCGAGCTCGGCCGTCACCGCGTAAGGAGCCTTGTCGAAGACCGCGAGCGAGATGAGGAACGCCTTGTCGCGCAGGTGGCGCTGGTCGTCGGTGAGCCAGCGGGAGACCTGGGCGGCCACGGCGGCTTGTCCTTGGGCGGCGAGTTCCTCCTCCCCGATCGAGCCGCACTGGAAGGCGACGAGCTGCCGTGCGAACGGGTCGATCTCGCCGGGCTGCTGCTGTCGTACGAGAAACTCCTTCACCGGCGCGATCTCGCAGAGGTCGGCCCACGCGGCGGCCCCGGCGTGCCGGGTGACGTGGGACCGCAGCATCTCCTCCGTCGTCGGCGGTTCCCAGCGCACCACCGGGACGTCCTCCAGCGCCGCCGACGGCTCGATCGTGATGACCAGGTGGCCTCCGGCGCGCTCCAGCCGCTCCCGCAGGGCCAGGAGGTGCGTTTCGCGCAACGGGTGGGTGCGGGTGGTCGCCAGGTTGAGCAGCAGGTATCCGCACGAGTCGGCCAGCTGCTCGGGGAGGGCGGAGAGCGAGGCGGGTGCTGCGAGGCTGCGCAGGTGCTCGGCGCCCATACGCCGCAGCATCATCAGCGCGGCGGAGCGGCGGCCGGTGTCCCGACCGCCGGAGAGGATGACGACCCGGTCGCTGTGCAGTCGGCTGAGTGCCTCTTCGAAGCTCGGACAGCTGTGGAAGACGTACGACAGCTCCTCGACCTGCTCCCGGGGGATCTCCCCGGAGAGGTGTTCGAGGGGCTCAGGGCGTGAGCCGAAGTGGTAGTTCACGTCGCCCTTGACCACGCCACCGGTGACACCGAACAGGTCCCTCTTGGCGTCGGTGCGGGCCAGCGGGGAGACGAAGTCCGGGCCGTGGGAGATCAGATCCCAGCGCGCGTCCCAGGCCTTCTGCCGCTGCCGGTCCTGAGACTCGGCCGACTCGTCCTGCTTCTTCTGCTCACCGTCGGGCTTTGCTCCGTCGGCGGAGGCCGCGGCACCCTTCGCCGTGTCGTCCTGACTCACCGGGGCTCACCTCGCCGGGACGATCCGAAGTCGTAGTTCAGGTCGCCGTTGGTGCCACCGCTGGGGCCGAAGTGGTCGCCCTTGACGCGAGTCTCGTTGTGCTGGGTGGACGGGGCGCCGCCGGTCGGGGAGTCCGTGGGAGTGCCGGCGGCGGATGCGTCCGGAGCCGGGTCCGCGGGTGTGCCGTGGAGCCATGCGACGGTCGGCCCCTCCTTGGTCTCCACGGTGATCCGGTGGAAGTCCTCCGGCCGCACGCCCAGATGGCCGTTGCTGACGACGCCCTGGTAGACACCGTCGGACGCGCACAGCACGCAGTCCTCGCCCCGGCTCTTGAGCGCCTTGCGCAGGGGTTCGGAGTCCAGGAGCCGTACGGCGTGGTTGAGGTCCCGGCCGACCCAGCCACCGAGCTCGTCCACGGCGACGTAGCCGGCGGAGAGCACGATGCGCAGCCGCATCCGCGCGCTTTCGGCGATCAGGCGGTTCTTGCTGTGCAGGAGCGCGGGCGTCTCGGTCAGCAGGATCTTGGCCAGTGCCGGCACGGAGATCCGGGTGTCGATGAGCTCCATGACGGAGTCACCGCGGTCCGCCCGCAAGCGGGACGTCTCGTCCACGTCGGCGGCGAGGAGCGTGGCGTCGACGACGTCGTAGAGCATGCGGCGCAGATAGGCCTGCTCCACGTTGTCGCGCTTGCCGAACTGCTCGATGTCGAAGAGAAGGATGGTGCGGTACACGGGGTCGGTCATGGCTGCCTCTCGCGAGTCGGGCTGATGCCCAGCACGATGGCCTGCCCTCGACGCCTGCCGAAGGCCCGATGACACGGAGGAACTGTGACCGTGTGCACAGACGGGACGGGGCCCCGTGTGGTCAGGCCGCGCCCCCGGCGACAATGCGGCGCAGCACATCGGGACGGAGCACGACGATGCGGCGGCGCTCGGTGGTGACGACCTTGCGGCTTCGCAACTCCTTGAGGAGACGGGCGACCGCCTCGCGTGAGGAGCCGACTGAGCCCGCGAACTCCTGCTGGCTGAGGCCGATGGTGAGTTCGATGCCCTCGTCCGTGTGCTTGCCGTGGGTGCGTACGAGTTCGAGCAGCAGGACAGCCAACCGCTCGCGCACCGTCAGGGCGGCCCACTCCAGTCGGCGGCGGTCCGTCGAGCGCTGTCGGTCGGTGGACAGGCTCAGGAGGTGCAGTGCCACACGGGCGTTGTCCGCGAGGAACGTGGTGAAACGGCTCTCCTCGACGACGACCGCCTCGACGGGTTCCAGGGCGGTGACCGTCGCCGAGCGCCGACGCCTGCTGAGAGCGGAGCCTTCGCCGACTATGTCACCCGGGCCTCGCAGGGCAAGCAGGGCCTCGTAGCCGTTGACGGCGTTGACCGTGACCTTGGTCCAGCCGTGCAGGAGGAGCAGCACGTGGGTGGACGGTTCGTTCTGGCGCATCACCACACCGCGTGCCGGATAGCCCAGCGGGCGGCCGATGGCGAGCAGGGCGATCCGGTCCTCCTTCTCCAGACGGGCCAGAAACGGCACCTTGTCGTCGAAACCGCCGTCGTCCCACGAATGCGCCTGGCCCCCGGTCATACTCTCCGCCCCCTCGTTCACCTGCACAGATGCCGTTGACTCCGCAATCAGTCAACGTACTTGAAGTGGCGGGGCGGGAAACGGGCGACAATTGGTCGCCGTGGCTGGTGCGCGTACCGTCGACAAAGGCACGTAATGCCGCATCATGGAGGAACCTCGGGGGTTCGGGAGGTGCTCCGTGTCGCAGTCGTCGTGGCGGTCCTGGGAAGGCGAGGACGAGTCGTCGGGCAGCGGTGTGCCGGGCGCCGCCGGGGAGGGGAGAGGTGGGTCGCGAGGGGAGCCGGGGGCTCCTGTGGACCGGCCTTGGCGCGGGGACGCCTCCGCTGAGCGGCCTTGGTCGGACACCGGTGCTTCGGCCGCGCCGCGCCCCTGGTCCGACGCCCACCCCTCCGTCGCCCCGCGCCCCTGGCCCGGATACGCCGCTCCGCACCCCGGCGCCTCCGCCATGCTCGCCTCCCACGCCGACCGGGAGCGCGCCGTGGACGTGCTGCGGGCCGGTTTTGGCGAGGGGCGGTTGGAGAAGGGGGAGTTCGACAAGCGGGTGGAGCGGGCGTACGGGGCTCGGACCGTGGGGGAGTTGGCGTTGCTCGTCGCGGATCTGCCGCTCGGGCCCGTGCCGCAGCCGGCGCCCGTCACCGCCGTACCGCGGACGTTTCTGCCGATGCCTCCACCGCGGGCGAACGGCAAGGCCGTCGGAGCCGCCGTGTGCGGGCTGCTGTGCGTGCCGACGATCGGGTTCACCGGGATTCCGGCGGTGATCCTTGGGCACGCGGCTCGGGCGGAGATCGAGCGGACCGGTGAGGGCGGCGACGGTCTTGCCCTCACCGGGCTGGTGCTCGGGTGGCTGTCGGTGGCCGGCTGGGCGATCCTGCTGACCCTGATGGTCGCCGTGGGGCTCACCTCGGGGTGACCCCGGGACGGGTGGGGCGGGGCTGGACGGGAAGAGGGCCGGCTGAGGTTTGGTGAGGCTCGGTGGCGGTCGGCGGCCCCTGTTCGGGAGTGGCCGCCCGCGGCTTGGATCCGAGGGGCGTCGGTACGGGCTGGATGCGGGGCTCTGATGAGGCCCGGGTAGGGGCGAGGGCTGGGAGTCGCCCGGACGGGGACGGGGACGGGAACGGGGCTTTGGGCGCGTGACTCGGGCGCGCCCTGGACGAGGGCCGACCAAGGGCCCGGAAGTCGCTCGGACATGGCGGGGGGGCAGGGGAGCCGGCAGGCTGCGGGGCGGCGTATCCGGGCCAGGCTCGGGCACGGCTTGGGCGCACTGCCGGGCGCGACTTGCGGGACTTGATCGAGGGGCAGCGGTCAGGGCTCGAAGGGCGCCCGGACGAGACCCGGACGCACAGGCCCGTCGTACACAAAAGTCAGGCGAGGCCTGGGCGGATCCGGGGCAAGGCCCGGAAGACGCCCGGACTCGACATGGGCGCCCGCCTCCGACACCAGGCCCGGCCACGAGTCGGAAGTCGCCCGGACAAGGACGCCAGGCTCGGCCAACACTCGGAAGTCGCCCGGGCAAGGCTCAGACACGGACCCCGCGATGCCAGGCCCGGCCACGGGCTGAAAGTCGCCTGGACTCGACTCAGCCACGCACCCGCGACGCAAGGCCTGGCCAGGACCCGGAAGTCGCCCGGGCAAGGCTCAGACACGGACCCCGCGATGCCAGGCCCGGCCACGAGCTGAAAGTCGCCCGTACTCGACTCAGACAAGCACCCCCCGACGCAAGGCCTGGCCAGGACCCGGAAGTCGCCCAGGCAAGACCCAGGTCCGCACCCCGACGCAAAGTCCGGCCAAGACCCGCAAGCCACCCTCACAAGGCCCAGCCACCCCCCCCGCCGACAGAAAGCCCGCCCGACCCCCGGACAAGGCCCGACCACACCCCCGGAAGCCCCCCCCCGCACAAGGCCCAGACACCCAGCCAGCCCCCACCCCCCCGAGACCTGAAACACGCCCACCCCACACCCACCCCACCCCACCCCACCCCCAGCCACACCCCCGACGAGCCCCACCCACCCCCTCCCCACGCCCACCCCCACCCCACGAAATCAAAGATCACCCCCGGCGTAGACCCTTGACACCACCGCCCCGCGATGTTTGCCGGTGTCCATTTGTTTTGACCACAGCGAATGAGCTAGGTACGCTCAGACCTTGTGCCTGGGGTGTGCCCTGGCTCTCGTGCGTGCCTTCAACCGCACTAGGGGAGCCGCAAGCGGCCACCGCAATCTGCGCCCTTTTCGCCTTGCGGCGGGAGTCCGCCGGATTCGACACACCCGACCGCGTGGGTCGGCGAATGTTCCAGGTTAGCTTCACCATTCGGCACACAGAAACCGGAGAAGTAGTGCCTACGATCCAGCAGCTGGTCCGCAAGGGCCGGCAGGACAAGGTCGAGAAGAACAAGACGCCCGCACTCGAGGGTTCCCCTCAGCGTCGCGGCGTCTGCACGCGTGTGTTCACGACCACCCCGAAGAAGCCGAACTCGGCCCTGCGTAAGGTCGCGCGTGTGCGTCTGACCAGCGGGATCGAGGTCACCGCTTACATTCCGGGTGAGGGACACAACCTGCAGGAGCACTCCATCGTGCTCGTGCGTGGCGGTCGTGTGAAGGACCTGCCCGGTGTTCGCTACAAGATCATCCGCGGTTCGCTCGACACCCAGGGTGTCAAGAACCGCAAGCAGGCCCGCAGCCGCTACGGCGCCAAGAAGGAGAAGTAGAAATGCCTCGTAAGGGCCCCGCCCCGAAGCGCCCGGTCATCATCGACCCGGTCTACGGTTCTCCTCTGGTGACCTCCCTCATCAACAAGGTGCTGCTGAACGGCAAGCGCTCCACCGCCGAGCGCATCGTGTACGGCGCCATGGAGGGCCTGCGCGAGAAGACCAGCAACGACCCGGTCATCACGCTGAAGCGCGCGCTGGAGAACATCAAGCCGACCCTCGAGGTCAAGTCCCGCCGTGTCGGTGGCGCCACGTACCAGGTTCCGATCGAGGTCAAGCCCGGTCGCGCCAACACGCTCGCGCTCCGCTGGCTGGTCGGTTACTCCCGCGCCCGTCGCGAGAAGACCATGACCGAGCGTCTGCTCAACGAGCTTCTCGACGCTTCGAACGGCCTCGGTGCGGCCGTCAAGAAGCGCGAGGACACCCACAAGATGGCCGAGTCCAACAAGGCCTTCGCGCACTACCGCTGGTAGTCGCAGACCCCATCGAGACCGAGAGAAGACCGAAGCCTTATGGCTACCACTTCACTTGACCTGGCCAAGGTCCGCAACATCGGGATCATGGCCCACATCGACGCGGGCAAGACGACCACCACCGAGCGGATCCTCTTCTACACCGGCGTCAGCTACAAGATCGGTGAGGTCCACGACGGCGCCGCCACCATGGACTGGATGGAGCAGGAGCAGGAGCGTGGCATCACGATCACCTCTGCTGCCACCACCTGTCACTGGCCGCTCGAGGACAACGACTACACGATCAACATCATCGACACCCCCGGGCACGTCGACTTCACGGTCGAGGTGGAGCGTTCGCTCCGCGTCCTCGACGGTGCCGTCACGGTGTTCGACGGTGTCGCCGGTGTCGAGCCGCAGTCCGAGACGGTGTGGCGTCAGGCCGACCGTTACGGCGTGCCGCGCATCTGCTTCGTGAACAAGCTGGACCGTACCGGCGCCGAGTTCCACCGCTGTGTGGACATGATCTCGGACCGTCTGGGTGCCGTCCCGCTCGTCATGCAGCTGCCGATCGGCGCCGAGATGGACTTCAAGGGCGTTGTGGACCTGGTCCGCATGAAGGCCCTCGTGTGGTCCGCCGAGGCGGCGAAGGGCGAGATGTACGACGTCGTCGACATCCCGGCCACGCACACCGAGGCCGCCGAGGAGTACCGCGGCAAGCTGGTCGAGGCCGTCGCGGAGAACGACGACGAGATCATGGAGCTGTTCCTGGAGGGCCAGGAGCCCACCGAGGAGCAGCTGTACGCCGCGATCCGTCGCATCACCATCGCGTCCGGCAAGTCCGACGGCGTGACGGTCACCCCGGTGTTCTGCGGCACCGCGTTCAAGAACAAGGGCGTCCAGCCCCTGCTCGACGCGGTCGTGCGCTACCTGCCGACCCCGCTCGACGTCGAGGCCATCGAGGGCCACGACGTCAAGGACCCCGAGGTCGTCGTCAAGCGCAAGCCGTCCGACGAGGAGCCGCTGTCCGCGCTGGCGTTCAAGATCATGAGCGACCCGCACCTCGGCAAGCTCACCTTCGTCCGGATCTACTCCGGTCGCCTGGAGTCCGGCTCCGCGGTGCTGAACTCCGTCAAGGGCAAGAAGGAGCGCATCGGCAAGATCTACCGTATGCACGCGAACAAGCGTGAGGAGATCGAGTCGGTGGGCGCCGGCGACATCGTCGCCGTCATGGGCCTCAAGCAGACCACCACCGGTGAGACGCTGAGCGACGACAAGAACCCGGTCATCCTGGAGTCCATGGACTTCCCGGCGCCGGTCATCCAGGTCGCCATCGAGCCCAAGTCCAAGGGTGACCAGGAGAAGCTGGGTGTCGCCATCCAGCGTCTCGCGGAGGAGGACCCCTCCTTCCAGGTCCACTCGGACGAGGAGACCGGCCAGACCATCATCGGTGGTATGGGCGAGCTGCACCTCGAGGTGCTGGTCGACCGTATGCGCCGTGAGTTCAAGGTCGAGGCCAACGTCGGCAAGCCGCAGGTCGCCTACCGCGAGACGATCCGCAAGGCCGTCGAGCGCGTGGACTACACCCACAAGAAGCAGACCGGTGGTACCGGTCAGTTCGCCAAGGTGCAGATCGCGATCGAGCCCATCGAGGGCGGCGACGCCTCGTACGAGTTCGTGAACAAGGTGACCGGTGGCCGTATCCCGAAGGAGTACATCCCTTCGGTCGACGCCGGTGCGCAGGAGGCCATGCAGTTCGGCATCCTCGCCGGGTACGAGATGACGGGCGTCCGCGTCACGCTTCTCGACGGTGCCTACCACGAGGTCGACTCCTCCGAGCTCGCGTTCAAGATCGCCGGTTCGCAGGCCTTCAAGGAGGCCGCGCGCAAGGCGTCCCCCGTGCTCCTTGAGCCGATGATGGCCGTCGAGGTCACCACGCCCGAGGACTACATGGGCGAGGTCATCGGCGACATCAACTCCCGCCGTGGTCAGATCCAGGCCATGGAGGAGCGGGCCGGTGCCCGCGTCGTGAAGGGCCTCGTGCCCCTCTCGGAGATGTTCGGCTACGTCGGAGACCTCCGCAGCAAGACCTCGGGTCGCGCAAGCTACTCGATGCAGTTCGACTCCTACGCCGAGGTTCCGCGGAACGTCGCCGAGGAGATCATCGCGAAGGCCAAGGGCGAGTAACGCACCGCGTTCGCACGCTTTAGGCTTGACTCCGGAGCCCGGAGGGGTATTCACCCGCATTTGTGGGGGAATGCCCCCGGGCCGAGGCTTTCCAGCAAAGATCACCTGGCGCCGATGAAGCAAGGCGTTCCAGAACCACTCCACAGGAGGACCCCGTGGCGAAGGCGAAGTTCGAGCGGACTAAGCCCCACGTCAACATCGGCACCATCGGTCACATCGACCACGGTAAGACGACCCTCACGGCCGCCATTACCAAGGTGCTGCACGACGCGTACCCGGACCTGAACGAGGCCTCGGCCTTCGACCAGATCGACAAGGCTCCCGAGGAGCGCCAGCGCGGTATCACCATCTCGATCGCGCACGTCGAGTACCAGACGGAGACCCGTCACTACGCCCACGTCGACTGCCCGGGTCACGCGGACTACATCAAGAACATGATCACCGGTGCCGCGCAGATGGACGGCGCCATCCTCGTGGTCGCCGCCACCGACGGCCCGATGCCGCAGACCAAGGAGCACGTGCTCCTGGCCCGCCAGGTCGGCGTTCCGTACATCGTCGTCGCCCTGAACAAGGCCGACATGGTGGACGACGAGGAGATCCTGGAGCTCGTCGAGCTCGAGGTCCGCGAGCTGCTCTCCGAGTACGAGTTCCCGGGCGACGACCTGCCGGTCGTCAAGGTCTCGGCGCTCAAGGCCCTTGAGGGCGACAAGGAGTGGGGCCAGACCGTCCTCGACCTGATGAAGGCCGTCGACGAGTCCATCCCGCAGCCCGAGCGTGACGT
Source organism: Streptomyces sp. SID13726 (assembly GCF_010548375.1). Classification (GTDB taxonomy): domain Bacteria; phylum Actinomycetota; class Actinomycetes; order Streptomycetales; family Streptomycetaceae; genus Streptomyces. Next base: position 410,284 of record NZ_JAAGLY010000004.1, on the reverse strand, counting down.
CGACAAGCCGTTCCTGATGCCGATCGAGGACGTCTTCACGATCACCGGTCGTGGCACCGTCGTCACCGGTCGTATCGAGCGTGGTGTCCTCAAGGTCAACGAGACCGTCGACATCATCGGCATCAAGACCGAGAAGACCACCACCACGGTCACCGGCATCGAGATGTTCCGCAAGCTGCTCGACGAGGGCCAGGCCGGTGAGAACGTCGGTCTGCTCCTCCGTGGCATCAAGCGCGAGGACGTCGAGCGCGGCCAGGTCATCATCAAGCCGGGTTCGGTCACGCCGCACACCCAGTTCGAGGCCCAGGCCTACATCCTCTCCAAGGACGAGGGTGGCCGCCACACGCCGTTCTTCAACAACTACCGTCCGCAGTTCTACTTCCGTACGACGGACGTGACCGGCGTCGTGACCCTCCCCGAGGGCACCGAGATGGTCATGCCGGGTGACAACACCGAGATGAAGGTGGAGCTCATCCAGCCCGTCGCCATGGAAGAGGGCCTGAAGTTCGCCATCCGTGAGGGTGGCCGTACGGTGGGCGCCGGCCAGGTCACCAAGATCACCGCCTGATCTTGACCCGGTAGGTCTTCGAGACCGTCAGGTCTCCGGAAGGGCCCGTACGACTCCGGTCGTACGGGCCCTTTTCGCATTCCCGCCGCGGACGCATACGGGGTTGCACGCGGAGCGGGTGAAGAGTCGGCGAACTCTGCGAGACGCTTTTCCGAGGCTTCGGCCAACTCCCCGCGGAGGCCGTCCTTAATGTTCTTGTCTGGTCGCTGTGGGGTGGTTGTGAGAGTCGTAGCCTGAGGCGTCCGATGGCCACTTCCGGCCCGGATTCCCTCGCGAGGACGGACGGACACGCAGGTGTCGATGCAGGACGCGGAACAGCGCAGAACGTCGATGCCGCGGCGGCTCGTCGGCGGCCTGCAACAGCCCCTGCCTCCCCTCGCCGTCCCCACCCCGGCGCGTCAGCCCGGCCGGCACGCCGTCGTACGCGACCGCGCGGGCCGCCGGCTCTACGCCATCGACGGCATCCGGCTCCTCGCCGCGCTGATGGTCGCCATGCACCACTACGCCGGCACCCGCCGCGTGGACCAGCCCGGCAACCTCGTCTGGGACCGCCCGGTCTCCGACATCATGCCGACGGTCTTCCGGTTCGCCTCCTACGGCTGGATCGGCGTCGAGATCTTCTTCGTGATCAGCGGCTTCGTGATCTGCATGTCCTGTTGGGGCCGTACCCCCAGGCAGTTCTTCGTGTCCCGGGTGATCCGGCTGTACCCCGCGTACTGGTTCGCCATCGTCTTCACCACGGCCGTCCTGGTCGCCTTGCCCGGAGTCTGGGGACGGCTGCGGATGCGGGACGTCCTGCTCAACTTCACGATGCTCCAGTCCGGTTCGGGCGTCATGAACGTCGACGGCGTCTACTGGACCCTCTGGTCGGAGCTCCGCTTCTACCTCCTCTTCCTGGTCGTGGTGTGGAGCGGCCTGACCTACCGCAAGGTCGTCGTCTTCTGCTGCGTCTGGGGCGCCGCGGCCATGCTCGCCCCGATCGCGAAGCTGCCCCTGCTCGAACTGGTCGCCAACCCCGAGGGCGCCTGGTACTTCATCGCCGGCCTCGCCCTCTACCTCATGCACCGCTTCGGCCAGGACCTGCTGCTGTGGGGCATCCTCGCGATGGCCTGGCTGATGGGCCAGCGCGAACTCGGCCTGCGGATCGACGAGGTGGAGCACGTGTCGGGATGGCGGGGGAGCGTGGCGATCTTCACCGTGTTCCTGCTCGTCATGGTCGCCGTCGCCCTCGGCGCCACGGACCGCATCCAGTGGAAGTGGCTGGTCACGGCGGGCGCGTTGACGTATCCCCTCTATCTGACGCACTACGCGGCCGGTACGACGGTGATCAGCCGCCTGCGCGACACGATGGACGCCCGCCTCCTGGTCGTCACCGTCATCGCCGGGTTCATGCTGCTGAGCTGGCTGGTCCACCGCTTCGTCGAGCAGCCGGTGGCACGGCTGCTGAAGCGCGGCCTTGACACGTCGTTCGCGCGACTGCGCAACGCCAACGGCTGACCGCCGTACGGCACCCAGGCGCCGTCGCGGCGAGACCCACCCGGTGGGCCGTACGGTGCCGCTCCCACGGCCGTGCCCAGCTCGCGGCGAGCAGGAACAGGGCGAGGCCCAGGCCGCCGAGCAGGACCGGGAAGGCGATGGCGTGGCTGGACTCGAAGCGGTCGGTCTCGGCGCCGGCGCACGCGTCGCACGCCATCGCGGAGAACCCCCCGAGGAAGTAGGCGACCAGGCACGCGGGCAGCGTGAGCAGGGTCGAGATCAGTGGAGCGGCCCACGCCCCGCGCGCACGGTCGTCCAGTGTGTTGTGGTCGAGCGGCCGTAGGCCAAGCAAAAGTCATGATCGGGTCATGGGATAGTCTGCCCGCTCCTTTCCCGCGCCACGAAAGAGGTGGTAATGACCACTGGCAGACGTACGGCCACCGGGGCCGCGCTCGTGGGGGCCCTGGCCCTCACCCTCCTGAACGCCCCGGCGGCCCAGGCCCAGAACACCGGCATCACGGTGTCGGACATCGTGATCAACAAAGGCAGGCCGATCGTCGTCGGCACCGCGAAGCCGGTCGAGCCGTCCCTCACCTTCAAGATCACACTGCCGTCCGGGTACAGCACGAGCGACCCGTTCCGGTACCACGCGGCCCCCTTCCTCTACCGGGGACGCCTGTCGCAGGCCCTGGACGCCGACCCGGACAGCTACATCGGCCCCGGCGGCTACACCTGCTACGAGCAGAGCGACAAGAAGGCCGAGTGCGAGGGGTCCCTCTACATCGACCCCGACCCGAGCCGGGACGAGGTCGACTCCAACGCCGACGCCACCACCTGGAAGACCGGCGTCTCCCTGCTCCTGTTCAAGGCCAACGGCAACCTCGCGGCCCATGAGCGCGAGACCCGCTCCCTGACCGTCCGGCTCAAGCGCGCGGCGAAGGTCACCGTGAACGCCTCGCCGGAACCGGTGGTCAAGGGCAAGAAGATCACCGTCACGGGCAAGCTCACCCGGGCGGACTGGGCGACCAAGAAGTACGGCGGCTACGGCGGCCGTTCGGTCACCCTCCAGTTCCGCGCGACGGGCACCAGCTCCTTCGTCACGGTGAAGAAGGCCACGACGAGCAGCACCGGCGCCCTGAAGACCACGGTCACCGCCACGAAGGACGGCACCTGGCGCTGGTCGTACGGCGGCAACGACACGACGGGGGCCACGACGAGCGGCGGGGACCACGTGGACGTGCGCTGACGTCGTCGGTCCGGGCGCTCGTCCGGTCGGACAAGCCGTTGCCTCGGAGCGGGCGCGGCACGTGGGGGCGGTGTCCTTCATCGAGCAACTGCTGAGGAAACATGATCGACACCGCCTCGCCCTCGCTCCCGGCGCCGCACCCGTGTTTGACCTGCGTCACTCCCGGGGTATTGTCTCCGGCTCGATTGGCCAGGCCCATGCCCCGTATGGCAGACTAGCGGGGTTGCTCGGTCGAGTGTTGATGCTGCGCGCCTCCCGCCGGGAGGACCGGAAGCGAGTCCCACAGTACTCGTCGCCCTAACTGCCAGAAGGCAGCGCTGGGGCGGACGTACGGGAATCTTCTGGGAAGTGTGGTGCGGCACTGGCCAGGCGCTCGGTGGACCTCTTTCCCAGACAAGGGATGTTCGAACAAGGGACATCTGTGTCGGTGAGAGTGCGACACACCCGACCGCGTGGGTCGGGGGAAGTCGAAGGAAGACCGGGCTCCAGAGCGGTAAATAGACAGGACTACGGAGTAGCCATGGCGGGACAGAAGATCCGCATCCGGCTCAAGGCCTACGACCACGAGGTCATCGACTCCTCGGCGAAGAAGATCGTCGAGACGGTGACCCGCACTGGTGCGTCGGTCGCGGGCCCGGTGCCGCTGCCCACTGAGAAGAACGTGTACTGCGTCATCAAGTCGCCGCACAAGTACAAGGACTCGCGCGAGCACTTCGAGATGCGCACGCACAAGCGCCTGATCGACATTCTCGACCCGACCCCCAAGACCGTTGACTCTCTGATGCGACTCGACCTCCCGGCCGGTGTCGACATCGAGATCAAGCTCTGAAGGCCGGTGATCTGAGAATGGCTAAGCAGATCAAGGGCATCCTGGGCGAGAAGCTCGGCATGACGCAGGTGTGGGACGAGAACAACCGTGTTGTTCCGGTCACCGTCGTCAAGGCCGGCCCCAACGTCGTGACCCAGGTGCGTACGAACGACAGTGACGGCTACGAGTCGGTCCAGATCGCCTTCGGCGAGATCGACCCGCGCAAGGTGAACAAGCCCCTCAAGGGTCACTTCGCCAAGGCCGACGTCACGCCCCGTCGCCACCTCGTCGAGATCCGGACGGCCGATGCCGCCGAGTACACGCTCGGTCAGGAAATCACCGCCGAGGTCTTCGAGGCCGGCATCAAGGTCGACGTGACCGGCAAGAGCAAGGGCAAGGGCTTCGCCGGTGTCATGAAGCGTCACAACTTCAAGGGCCTCGGCGCCGGACACGGCACCCAGCGCAAGCACCGCTCTCCCGGTTCCATCGGTGGCTGCGCCACCCCGGGCCGTGTGTTCAAGGGCCTCCGCATGGCGGGTCGCATGGGCAACGAGCGGGTCACCACCCAGAACCTGACCGTTCACGCCGTTGACGCGGAGAAGGGCCTGCTCCTCATCAAGGGCGCGGTTCCTGGTCCGAACGGCGGCCTCGTCCTGGTCCGCACCGCGGCCAAGGGGGCCTGAGGACTATGAGCACCATTGACATTCTGTCGCCCTCCGGCGACACCGCCGGGACCGTAGAGCTCCCGGCCGAGATCTTCGACGTCGAGAAGGTCAGCATCCCGCTGATCCACCAGGTCGTCGTCGCGCAGCTGGCCGCCGCCCGTCAGGGCACGCACAAGGTCAAGACGCGTGGCGAGGTCCGTGGTGGCGGCAAGAAGCCGTACCGCCAGAAGGGCACCGGCCGCGCCCGTCAGGGTTCGACCCGCGCCCCGCAGTTCGCCGGCGGTGGCGTCGTCCACGGCCCCGTGCCGCGTGACTACTCGCAGCGGACCCCGAAGAAGATGAAGGCCGCGGCCCTGCGCCACGCCCTCACCGACCGGGCCCGCCACAACCGCATCCACGTCGTCTCCGGCGTCGTCGAGGGTGAGAACCCGTCGACGAAGGCCGCCAAGACGCTGTTCGGCAAGATCTCGGAGCGCAAGAACCTGCTCCTGGTCGTCGACCGCGCCGACGAGGCCGCGTGGCTGTCCGCCCGCAACCTGCCCCAGGTCCACATCCTGGAGCCGGGCCAGCTGAACACGTACGACGTTCTCGTCTCGGACGACGTGGTCTTCACCCAGGCCGCTTTCGAGTCCTTCGTGTCCGGCCCGAAGGCCAATGACACCGAAGGGAGCGAGGCCTGATGGCTACGCGTCACCCGAGCATCGCCTCCAAGGCTGCGAAGGCCGCCAAGGCCGCGCGCGTCGCCAAGGCGCGCCGCCACGCCGCCGAGGGCAAGAACACCGTCGTCACCGCGCCCAGCAAGGCGTTCACGGACCACCGTGACGTGCTGCTGAAGCCGGTCGTGTCCGAGAAGAGCTACGCGCTTCTCGACGAGGGCAAGTACACGTTCATCGTCGCCCCCAACGCCAACAAGACCCAGATCAAGCAGGCCGTCCAGGCGGTCTTCTCGGTCAAGGTCACCGGCGTGAACACGCTCAACCGCCAGGGCAAGCGCAAGCGCACGAAGACCGGTTTCGGTCAGCGTGCCGGCAGCAAGCGCGCGATCGTGACCCTCGCCGAGGGCGACCGTATCGACATCTTCGGCGGTCCGACCGCGTAAGCGGGTCGGATCGTCCGATATCGGACGAGGACTGAGAAATGGGAATCCGCAAGTACAAGCCGACTACGCCGGGCCGTCGCGGCTCCAGCGTCGCCGACTTCGTCGAGGTCACGCGGTCCACGCCGGAGAAGTCGCTGGTCCGCCCCCTGCACAGCAAGGGCGGCCGTAACAACGCCGGTCGTGTGACCGTTCGCCACCAGGGTGGCGGACACAAGCGCGCCTACCGAGTGATCGACTTCCGTCGTCACGACAAGGACGGCGTGCCGGCGAAGGTCGCGCACATCGAGTACGACCCCAACCGCACCGCGCGCATCGCGCTGCTGCACTACGCGGACGGCGAGAAGCGCTACATCCTCGCCCCGCGCAACCTGTCGCAGGGTGACCGCGTCGAGAACGGTCCCGGGGCCGACATCAAGCCGGGCAACAACCTGGCGCTCCGCAACATCCCGGTCGGTACCACGATCCACGCGATCGAGCTCCGTCCCGGTGGCGGCGCCAAGTTCGCCCGCTCCGCCGGTGCCTCCGTGCAGCTGCTCGCGAAGGAGGGCCAGATGGCCCACCTCCGCATGCCTTCCGGTGAGATCCGCCTGGTCGACGTGCGCTGCCGCGCCACCGTCGGCGAGGTCGGCAACGCCGAGCAGAGCAACATCAACTGGGGCAAGGCCGGCCGCAAGCGCTGGCTGGGCGTCCGCCCGACCGTCCGCGGTGTGGCGATGAACCCGGTCGACCACCCGCACGGTGGTGGTGAGGGCAAGACCTCCGGTGGTCGCCACCCGGTCTCCCCGTGGGGTCAGAAGGAGGGTCGTACTCGTTCGCCGAAGAAGGCTTCGAACAAGTACATCGTCCGCCGCCGCAAGACGAACAAGAAGCGCTAGGAGCGGGTTTAGATGCCGCGCAGTCTCAAGAAGGGGCCCTTCGTCGACGACCACCTGATCAAGAAGGTGGACGCCCAGAACGAAGCCGGTTCCAAGAACGTCATCAAGACCTGGTCCCGTCGCTCCATGATCGTCCCGGCCATGCTCGGCCACACGATCGCGGTGCACAACGGCAAGACCCACATCCCGGTGTTCGTCACCGAGTCGATGGTCGGCCACAAGCTCGGCGAGTTCTCGCCGACGCGCACCTTCCGGGGTCACGTCAAGGACGACCGGAAGTCGAAGCGCCGCTAATCGCGGATCGCATTCAGACACGTAAGTAACTGAGAGGGACAACCATGGAAGCCAGGGCCCAGGCGCGGTACATCCGCGTTACGCCCATGAAGGCCCGCCGCGTGGTGGACCTTATCCGTGGCATGGACGCCACGGAGGCTCAGGCTGTTCTGCGATTCGCTCCGCAGGCAGCCTCCGTGCCCGTCGGCAAGGTGCTCGACAGCGCCATCGCCAACGCCGCGCACAACTACGACCACACCGACGCCGACAGCCTCTTCATCTCCGAGGCGTACGTCGACGAGGGCCCGACCCTGAAGCGGTTCCGGCCGCGCGCCCAGGGCCGTGCCTACCGGATCCGCAAGCGGACCAGCCACATCACCGTGGTCGTCAGCAGCAAGGAAGGAACCCGGTAATGGGCCAGAAGGTTAACCCGCATGGGTTCCGGCTCGGTGTCACCACGGACTTCAAGTCCCGGTGGTACGCCGACAAGCTGTACAAGGACTACGTCAAGGAAGACGTTGCCATCCGTCGGATGATGACGTCCGGCATGGAGCGCGCCGGCATCTCGAAGGTGGAGATCGAGCGCACCCGTGACCGTGTGCGTGTGGACATCCACACCGCGCGTCCCGGCATCGTCATCGGCCGCCGTGGCGCCGAGGCCGACCGCATCCGCGGTGACCTCGAGAAGCTCACGGGCAAGCAGGTCCAGCTGAACATCCTCGAGGTCAAGAACCCCGAGACGGACGCTCAGCTGGTTGCTCAGGCCGTCGCCGAGCAGCTCTCCTCCCGCGTCTCCTTCCGTCGCGCCATGCGTAAGAGCATGCAGTCGGCGATGAAGGCCGGCGCCAAGGGCATCAAGATCCAGTGCGGCGGTCGCCTCGGCGGCGCCGAGATGTCCCGCTCGGAGTTCTACCGCGAGGGCCGTGTGCCCCTGCACACGCTCCGCGCGAACGTGGACTACGGCTTCTTCGAGGCCAAGACGACCTTCGGCCGCATCGGCGTGAAGGTCTGGATCTACAAGGGCGACGTCAAGAACATCGCCGAGGTCCGCGCCGAGAACGCCGCTGCCCGTGCCGGCAACCGCCCGGCCCGTGGTGGTGGCGGTGCCGACCGCCCGGCCCGTGGTGGCCGTGGTGGCGAGCGGCGCGGTCGTAAGCCGCAGCAGGCTGCTGGTGCCGAGGCCCCCAAGGCCGAGGCTCCCGCGTCCGCTCCGGCTGAGAGCACCGGAACGGAGGCCTGACCGACATGCTGATCCCCCGTAGGGTCAAGCACCGCAAGCAGCACCACCCGAAGCGCCGTGGTCAGGCCAAGGGCGGTACGACGGTCGCGTTCGGCGAGTACGGCATTCAGGCCCTCACGCCGGCGTACGTGACCAACCGCCAGATCGAGGCGGCCCGTATCGCGATGACCCGCCACATCAAGCGTGGCGGCAAGGTCTGGATCAACATCTACCCGGACCGCCCGCTCACGAAGAAGCCTGCCGAGACCCGCATGGGTTCCGGTAAGGGTTCGCCGGAGTGGTGGATCGCGAACGTGCACCCGGGCCGGGTCATGTTCGAGCTGTCCTACCCCAACGAGAAGATCGCCCGTGAGGCCCTGACTCGCGCAGCCCACAAGCTGCCGATGAAGTGCCGGATCGTCAAGCGCGAGGCAGGTGAAGCGTGATGTCGGCCGGTACCAAGGCGTCCGAGCTGCGCGAACTGGGTGACGAGGAGCTGCTGAACAAGCTCCGCGAAGCCAAGGAAGAGCTGTTCAACCTCCGCTTCCAGGCGGCGACCGGTCAGCTCGAGAACCACGGTCGGCTGAAGGCCGTCCGTAAGGACATCGCGCGGATCTACACCCTGATGCGTGAGCGCGAGCTGGGCATCGAGACGGTGGAGAGCGCCTGATGAGTGAGAGCAACGTGACTGAGCAGACTGCAGAGGCCCGCGGCTTCCGCAAGACCCGTGAGGGTCTCGTCGTCAGCGACAAGATGGACAAGACCGTCGTCGTCGCCGTCGAGGACCGCGTCAAGCACGCGCTGTACGGCAAGGTCATCCGCCGTACGAACAAGCTCAAGGCGCACGACGAGCAGAACGCCGCCGGCGTCGGCGACCGGGTCCTCCTCGCGGAGACCCGCCCGCTGTCCGCCACGAAGCGGTGGCGCGTCGTCGAGATCCTCGAGAAGGCCAAGTAATTTCCTGCGGGCAAACCCGCAGGACAGTTCCGCCAGGCTCCGGGAGCCGCTCGCTGAGCGGCTCCCGGGGAACCGGCAGACAAACAGGAGATAGACGTGATCCAGCAGGAGTCGCGACTGCGTGTCGCCGACAACACTGGTGCGAAGGAGATCCTTTGCATCCGTGTGCTCGGTGGCTCCGGTCGCCGCTACGCGGGCATCGGTGACGTCATCGTCGCCACCGTCAAGGACGCGATCCCCGGCGGCAACGTGAAGAAGGGTGACGTCATCAAGGCGGTCATCGTTCGCACCGTCAAGGAGCGCCGCCGTCCGGACGGCTCGTACATCCGCTTCGACGAGAACGCCGCTGTCATTCTGAAGAACGACGGCGACCCTCGTGGCACCCGCATCTTCGGCCCGGTCGGCCGGGAGCTGCGCGAGAAGAAGTTCATGAAGATCATCTCGCTCGCGCCGGAGGTGCTGTAAGCATGAAGATCAAGAAGGGCGACCTGGTCCAGGTCATCACCGGTAAGGACAAGGGCAAGCAGGGCAAGGTCATTGCCGCTTACCCGCGCGACGAGCGCGTCCTGGTCGAGGGTGTCAACCGGGTCAAGAAGCACACCAAGGCCGGCCCGACCGCTCGCGGTTCGCAGGCCGGCGGCATCGTCACGACCGAGGCGCCGATCCACGTCTCCAACGTCCAGCTGGTCGTTGAGAAGGACGGCAACAAGGTCGTCACGCGTGTCGGTTACCGCTTCGACGACGAGGGCAACAAGATCCGCGTTGCCAAGCGGACGGGTGAGGACATCTGATGGCGACCACCACCACTCCGCGTCTCAAGACGAAGTACCGCGAGGAGATCGCGGGCAAGCTGCGTGAGGAGTTCTCCTACGAGAACGTCATGCAGATCCCCGGCCTCGTCAAGATCGTGGTCAACATGGGTGTGGGCGACGCCGCCCGCGACTCCAAGCTGATCGAGGGCGCCATCCGCGACCTCACCACGATCACCGGTCAGAAGCCGGCCGTCACCAAGGCCCGCAAGTCCATCGCGCAGTTCAAGCTGCGTGAGGGCCAGCCGATCGGTGCGCACGTCACGCTCCGCGGCGACCGCATGTGGGAGTTCCTGGACCGCACCCTGTCGCTCGCGCTCCCGCGCATCCGCGACTTCCGTGGTCTGTCCCCCAAGCAGTTCGACGGCCGTGGCAACTACACCTTCGGTCTCACCGAGCAGGTCATGTTCCACGAGATCGACCAGGACAAGATCGACCGTACCCGGGGCATGGACATCACCGTGGTGACCACGGCGACCAACGACGCTGAGGGCCGCGCGCTCCTTCGTCACCTCGGCTTCCCCTTCAAGGAGGCGTGAGCGAGATGGCGAAGAAGGCTCTGATTGCCAAGGCTGCTCGCAAGCCCAAGTTCGGTGTGCGTGCGTACACCCGCTGCCAGCGCTGCGGCCGTCCGCACTCCGTGTACCGCAAGTTCGGCCTGTGCCGCGTGTGCCTTCGTGAGATGGCTCACCGTGGCGAGCTGCCGGGCGTGACCAAGAGCTCCTGGTAATCCCCGCATTTAGGGATTCCGGAAGCTCTCGGTAAGCATCTGGGTGGTCAGGGGCCCACCCCTCCATGGCTTAGGCTAGGAGGGTTGGGCGCCCTGACGCCCGTACGACTTACTACGCCGTAGGTCCACCGCACCGCACCCGCCTCGTCTCGGATCGAGGAGAGGGATGGGCACCTGGAAACCCCGGCGAGAGAGGCCGAAGGCCAATTCATGACCATGACTGATCCGATCGCAGACATGCTTACGCGTCTGCGGAACGCGAACTCGGCATACCACGACTCCGTGACGATGCCGGCGTCCAAGATCAAGTCTCACATCGCGGAGATCCTCCAGCAGGAGGGCTTCATCACGGGCTGGAAGGTCGAGGACGCCGAGGTCGGCAAGAACCTCGTCCTGGAGCTGAAGTTCGGCCCCAACCGTGAGCGCTCCATCGCGGGCATCAAGCGGATCTCCAAGCCCGGTCTCCGGGTTTACGCGAAGTCCACCTCCCTGCCGAAGGTGCTGGGCGGCCTCGGCGTGGCGATCATCTCCACGTCGCACGGACTCCTCACCGACAAGCAGGCCGGCAAGAAGGGCGTAGGCGGAGAAGTTCTCGCCTACGTCTGGTAGCGGAAAGGAATCGGAGGAAACAGCTATGTCGCGTATTGGCAAGCTCCCCATCACGGTTCCCGCCGGCGTGGACGTCACCATCGACGGCCGTACGGTTTCGGTGAAGGGCCCCAAGGGCACCCTCTCGCACACCGTCGCTGCGCCGATCGACATCGCCAAGGGTGAGGACGGCGTTCTCAACGTCACCCGCCCCAACGACGAGCGTCAGAACAAGGCCCTGCACGGCCTGTCCCGCACGCTGGTGGCGAACATGATCACCGGCGTGACCCAGGGTTACGTGAAGAAGCTCGAAATCAGCGGTGTCGGTTACCGCGTCGCGGCCAAGGGCTCGAACCTCGAGTTCGCGCTCGGCTACAGCCACTCGATCACGGTCGAGGCGCCCGAGGGCATCTCGTTCAAGGTCGAGAACCCGACGCACTTCTCGGTCGAGGGCATCGACAAGCAGAAGGTCGGCGAGGTTGCGGCCAACATCCGCAAGCTGCGCAAGCCTGACCCGTACAAGGCCAAGGGCGTCAAGTACGAGGGCGAAGTCATCCGCCGCAAGGTCGGAAAGGCGGGTAAGTAAGCCATGGCATACGGACAGAAGATCCTGAAGGGCGACGCCTACAAGCGCGCCGCGATCAAGCGCCGCCACATCCGGATCCGGAAGCACATCTCCGGTACGGCGGAGCGTCCCCGTCTGGTCGTTACCCGCTCGAACCGCCACATCGTGGCCCAGGTGATCGACGACATCAAGGGTCACACCCTGGCGTCGGCGTCCACCCTGGACACGACGGTCCGCGGTGGCGAGGGCGACAAGTCCGCGCAGGCCAAGCAGGTCGGTGCCCTGGTCGCCGAGCGCGCCAAGGCCGCCGGTGTCGAGGCCGTCGTATTCGACCGTGGTGGCAACCAGTACGCCGGGCGCATCGCCGCCCTGGCGGACGCCGCCCGCGAAGCCGGGCTCAAGTTCTGAGCCGCTCGTAGCTAGCGGAAAGAGAGAGGTAATCCAATGGCTGGACCCCAGCGCCGCGGAAGCGGTGCCGGTGGCGGCGAGCGGCGGGACCGTAAGGGCCGTGACGGTGGCGCTGCTGCCGCCGAGAAGACCGCTTACGTTGAGCGTGTCGTCGCGATCAACCGTGTCGCCAAGGTTGTGAAGGGTGGTCGTCGCTTCAGCTTCACCGCGCTGGTCGTGGTGGGCGACGGTGACGGCACCGTGGGTGTCGGTTACGGCAAGGCCAAGGAGGTGCCGGCCGCCATCGCCAAGGGTGTTGAGGAGGCCAAGAAGCACTTCTTCAAGGTCCCCCGTATCCAGGGCACCATCCCGCACCCGATCACGGGTGAGAAGGCTGCCGGCGTCGTTCTGCTCAAGCCCGCGTCCCCCGGTACCGGTGTTATCGCCGGTGGCCCGGTGCGTGCCGTGCTCGAGTGCGCCGGTATCCACGACGTGCTGTCGAAGTCGCTCGGCTCGTCGAACGCGATCAACATCGTGCACGCGACCGTGGAGGCCCTGAAGGGCCTGCAGCGTCCCGAGGAGATCGCGGCCCGCCGTGGTCTGCCCCTTGAGGACGTCGCTCCCGCGGCTCTTCTCCGTGCGCGTGCCGGGGCGGGTGCGTAATCATGGCGCAGCTCAAGATTACGCAGGTCAAGTCCTACATCGGCAGCAAGCAGAACCACCGTGACACCCTGCGTTCCCTTGGTCTCAAGGGCATCAACACGCAGGTCGTCAAGGAGGACCGCCCCGAGTTCCGCGGAATGGTGCACACCGTCCGCCACCTCGTGTCGGTCGAGGAGGTCGACTGATCATGGCGGAGAACAACCCGCTCAAGATCCACAACCTCCGTCCCGCCCCGGGCGCCAAGACCGCCAAGACCCGTGTGGGTCGTGGTGAGGCGTCGAAGGGTAAGACGGCCGGTCGTGGTACCAAGGGCACGAAGGCCCGTTACCAGGTTCCGGAGCGCTTCGAGGGTGGCCAGATGCCCCTCCACATGCGTCTCCCGAAGCTGAAGGGCTTCAAGAACCCGTTCAAGACCGAGTTCCAGGTCGTGAACCTCGACAAGCTGGCCGCGCTCTACCCCGAGGGTGGCGAGGTCACCGTCGAGGGTCTGGTGGCCAAGGGTGCCGTTCGCAAGAACAGCCTCGTCAAGGTCCTCGGCCAGGGTGAGATCTCGGTGGCGCTGCAGGTGACGGTGGACGCCGTCTCCGGCTCCGCCAAGGAGAAGATCACCGCCGCCGGCGGCACGGTCACCGAGCTCGTCTGAGCGCGATGACGTAAAGCAGTACCCACCGGGGATACCTCACAACGGGGTATCCCCGGTTGGTCGTTCCACGGGGGGCAGTGTCGCCGGTAAGGTGGCCTGCACTGCTTTCTCTCATATTCGTCGAACCTCAAGACCGTCACCCTTGACGCAGTAGCGCGGGGGTCGCAGGAGGCACCGTGCTCACCGCGTTCGCCCGGGCGTTCAGGACGCCCGACCTGCGCAAGAAGCTGCTCTTCACGCTCGCCATCATCGTGGTGTACCGCGTGGGTACCCACATTCCGATCCCTGGCGTGGACTACAAGTCCGTCCAGGAGTGCGTGGACCAGGCGTCCGGAAACCAGGGACTCTTCGGTCTGGTCAACATGTTCAGCGGCGGCGCACTGCTGCAGATCACGGTCTTCGCGCTCGGCATCATGCCGTACATCACCGCGAGCATCATTCTCCAGCTGCTGACCGTGGTCATCCCGCGCCTCGAAGCCCTCAAGAAGGAGGGCCAGGCCGGTACGGCGAAGATCACGCAGTACACCCGTTACCTGACGGTGGCGCTCGCCATCCTGCAGGGCACCGGCCTGGTGGCCACCGCCCGCAGCGGCGCCCTCTTCTCCGGCTGCACCGTCGCGTCGAGCATCGTCCCGGACCGCGCGATCTTCACCACGATCGTCATGGTCATCACGATGACCGCCGGTACGGCCGTCGTCATGTGGCTCGGTGAGCTCATCACCGACCGCGGTATCGGCAACGGCATGTCGATCCTGATGTTCATCTCGATCGCCGCCACCTTCCCGTCCGCGCTGTGGGCCATCAAGAAGCAGGGCACCCTGGCCGACGGCTGGATCGAGTTCGGCACCGTCATCGCGGTCGGCCTGGTCATGGTCGGCCTGGTGGTCTTCGTCGAGCAGGCCCAGCGCCGCATCCCCGTGCAGTACGCGAAGCGCATGATCGGCCGCCGGTCCTACGGCGGTACGTCGACGTACATCCCGCTGAAGGTCAACCAGGCCGGTGTGATCCCCGTCATCTTCGCGTCGTCCCTGCTCTACATCCCCGCTCTGATCGCGCAGTTCTCGAGCGGCAACTCCGGCTGGAAGACCTGGATCGAGGCCAACCTCGTCAAGGGCGACCACCCGATCTACATCACCCTCTACTTCTTGCTGATCGTTTTCTTCGCGTTCTTCTACGTCGCCATCTCCTTCAACCCCGAAGAAGTAGCCGACAACATGAAGAAGTATGGTGGCTTCATCCCGGGCATCCGGGCTGGCCGACCGACCGCTGAGTACCTGAGCTACGTACTCAACCGGATCACCTGGCCGGGTTCGCTGTACTTGGGTCTGATCGCTCTTGTGCCAACGATGGCGTTGGTCGGCTTCGGGGCAAGCCAGAACTTCCCGTTCGGCGGGACCAGCATCCTGATCATCGTGGGTGTCGGTCTTGAGACGGTGAAGCAGATCGAGAGCCAGCTCCAGCAGCGCAATTACGAAGGGTTCCTCCGCTGATGCGTATCGTCCTCGTCGGGCCGCCGGGTGCCGGCAAGGGAACGCAGGCCGCGTTCCTGGCCTCGAACCTGTCGATCCCGCACATCTCCACGGGCGACCTGTTCCGCGCCAACATCAGCCGGCAGACGGACCTCGGCAAACTCGCGAAGTCCTACATGGACGCGGGCAACCTGGTTCCGGACGAGGTCACCATCGGGATGGCCAAGGACCGCATGGAGCAGCCCGACGCCGAGAACGGCTTCCTGCTCGACGGCTTCCCGCGGAACGTCTCGCAGGCCGAGTCGCTCGACGAGATGCTCCAGACCGAGGGCATGAAGCTGGACGCGGTGCTGGACCTCGAGGTCCCCGAGGAGGAGGTCGTCAAGCGCATCGCCGGCCGCCGCATCTGCCGCAACGACTCGGCGCACGTCTTCCACGTGTCGTACAAGGCGCCGAAGCAGGACGGCGTCTGTGACGTCTGCGGCGGCGAGCTGTACCAGCGTGACGACGACTCCGAGGAGACGGTCCGCAAGCGTCTTGAGGTCTACCACACCCAGACCGAGCCGATCATCGACTACTACAAGGCCCAGGGCCTGGTGGTCACGATCTCGGCGCTCGGCAAGGTGGAGGACGTCACCGGCCGTGCCATGGACGCGCTCAAGCGCGAGGACGACGCCGCCTAGCGGCTTCCCCTCCCGCCGGTCCGAGCAGGTCAGCCGCGGTTCCCTGGACAGGGGGCCGCGGCTGCTGCGTGGGTGCACGTATCGTTGAGGGCGCCCGTCCCCTTACCCGGTTGTCCCCGGTCCGAGAAAGGCTTCCGCCGCATGGTGCAGATCAAGACCCCCGAGCAGATCGCCAAGATGCGTGAGGCGGGCCTTGTCGTCGCCGCCATCCACGCGGCGACGCGTGAGGCCGCGGTGCCCGGGGCGACGACCAGGGATCTCGACCAGGTCGCGCGCAAGGTCCTCGCGGAGCACGACGCGAAGCCGAACTTCCTCGGGTACGGCGGCTTCCCGGCGACCATCTGCACCTCCGTGAACGAGGTCGTCGTCCACGGCATCCCCTCCGACGAGGTCGTCCTCAAGGACGGGGACGTCATCTCCATCGACTGCGGCGCGATCATCGACGGCTGGCACGGCGACGCGGCGTACACGGCCTTCGTGGGCTCGGGACACGCGCCGGAGCTGATCGAGCTCTCGCGGGTGACCGAGGAGTCGATGTGGGCCGGCATCGCGGCGATGAAGCAGGGCAACCGGCTCGTCGACGTGTCGCGGGCCATCGAGACGTACATCCGCCGGCAGCCGAAGCCCGGCGGCGGGCGGTACGGGATCATCGAGGACTACGGCGGTCACGGCATCGGCACCGAGATGCACATGGACCCGCACCTGCTGAACTACGTCGACCGGCGCCGGGGCAAGGGGCCGAAGCTGGTCACCGGGTTCTGCCTGGCGATCGAGCCGATGGTGTCCCTCGGTACGCCGAAGACGGAGGTCCTGTCGGACGACTGGACGGTCATCACGACGGACGGCACGTGGTCCTCGCACTGGGAGCACTCGGTGGCTCTGACCGAGGCGGGGCCGCTGGTGCTGACGGCTCCGGACGGGGGCAGGGCGAAGCTGGCCGAGCACGGGGTCGTGGCGGCTCCGGATCCGCTGGCCTAGACCGTTCGCCGTCCGCGGGCCCTTCGGGCGCTTAAGGATCTCCCTGTCGGGGCATGAATCCTCGATTCGTCTTTCTGGGTGCGCTGACGTAGACTGACTCGTCGGCTCTCGTGCACCCGCATGTCTTCATGCGGCCCGTGAGGGAAAGCGGGGGAGTCGATCAAGGTAGTCGATTCGAAGGGCGAAGCGTGGCCAAGAAGCAAGGTGCCATCGAGATCGAGGGCACTGTCGTCGAGTCTCTTCCGAACGCCATGTTCAAGGTCGAGCTCCAGAACGGCCACCAGGTCCTGGCACACATCAGCGGCAAGATGCGGATGCACTACATCCGTATCCTCCCTGACGACCGGGTCGTGGTGGAGCTGTCTCCGTACGACCTGACGCGTGGCCGGATCGTCTACCGGTACAAGTAGATCCCTCTGACTCGGAGAACCTCGATCCCATGAAGGTCAAGCCGAGCGTCAAGAAGATCTGCGACAAGTGCAGGGTGATCCGCCGTCACGGTCGGGTCATGGTCATCTGCGAGAACCCGCGCCACAAGCAGCGCCAGGGCTGATCGCAAACAGGCCTCACCCTCTGCATTCGCAGAGACTTCGCGCGACGCGAGCTGAATATGTAATTACGCGGAACCCGGACACCTGGTGTCCGACACCCTCGGTTCGGAGGCCGAGGACCCAGTCGTACCTAATCTTTGGCTGCATCCATTGGACAGCGTGAAGAGGCCGGCGGCTGGGAACCGGTTTCGTGTCAGACCTCCGAAGATCACCAGGAGCCATTGAATGGCACGCGTTTCCGGTGTTGACATCCCGCGCGAAAAGCGCGTGGAGGTCGCCCTGACCTACGTGTTCGGCATTGGCCGGACCCTTGCCCAGCTGACGCTGGCCGAAACCGGTGTCGACCCGAACACCCGCGTTCGCGACCTCTCCGAGGAGCAGCTCGTCGCGATTCGTGAGTACGTCGACAACAACATCAAGACCGAGGGTGACCTCCGTCGCGAGATCCAGGCCGACATCCGCCGCAAGGTCGAGATCGGCTGCTACCAGGGTCTGCGCCACCGCCGTGGTCTGCCCGTCCGTGGTCAGCGCACCAGCACGAACGCTCGTACCCGCAAGGGCCCGCGTCGCGCGATCGCCGGCAAGAAGAAGCCGGGCAAGAAGTAGTCCTCAGCGGACAACGCTTCATCAGCGGTCTTCGCTGTAGGACCGACCACCTCCCCGTAGGAGAAGTAGATGCCCCCCAAGGGTCGTCAGGGCGCTGCCAAGAAGGTGCGCCGCAAGGAAAAGAAGAACGTCGCTCACGGCCACGCGCACATCAAGAGCACGTTCAACAACACCATCGTCTCGATCACGGACCCCTCGGGCAACGTGATCTCCTGGGCCTCCGCCGGCCACGTCGGCTTCAAGGGCTCGCGCAAGTCCACCCCCTTCGCCGCGCAGATGGCCGCCGAGTCGGCCGCCCGCCGCGCGCAGGAGCACGGCATGCGCAAGGTCGACGTCTTCGTGAAGGGCCCGGGTTCGGGTCGCGAGACGGCCATCCGTTCGCTCCAGGCGACCGGTCTTGAGGTCGGCTCCATCCAGGACGTCACCCCCACCCCGCACAACGGCTGCCGTCCGCCGAAGCGTCGTCGCGTCTGACGCGTCGCCTTCACAGGCAGTGCTTTCGGGCGGTACGGCTCTGTAAGGGTCGTATCGCCCGTACCCTTGTAGTACCTCAGGGCATCAAATAGTGGGTGCCCCTGAACTGAAGGATCTCCACACATGCTGATCGCTCAGCGTCCCTCGTTGACCGAAGAGGTCGTAGACGAGTTCCGGTCCCGGTTCGTGATCGAGCCGCTGGAGCCGGGCTTCGGCTACACCCTCGGCAACTCCCTCCGCCGCACCCTCCTGTCGTCGATCCCCGGTGCCGCTGTCACCAGCATCCGCATCGACGGCGTCCTGCACGAGTTCACCACGGTGCCGGGCGTCAAGGAGGATGTCACCGACCTGATCCTCAACATCAAGCAGCTGGTCGTCTCCTCGGAGCACGACGAGCCGGTCGTGATGTACCTGCGCAAGCAGGGCCCGGGTCTGGTCACCGCCGCCGACATCGCGCCCCCGGCCGGTGTCGAGGTGCACAACCCGGACCTCGTCCTCGCCACGCTCAACGGCAAGGGCAAGCTGGAGATGGAGCTGACGGTCGAGCGTGGCCGCGGTTACGTCTCCGCCGTGCAGAACAAGCAGGTGGGCCAGGAGATCGGCCGTATCCCGGTCGACTCCATCTACAGCCCGGTGCTCAAGGTCACGTACAAGGTCGAGGCGACCCGTGTCGAGCAGCGCACCGACTTCGACAAGCTGATCGTCGACGTCGAGACGAAGCAGGCCATGCGTCCCCGTGACGCCATGGCGTCGGCCGGTAAGACCCTGGTCGAGCTGTTCGGTCTCGCCCGCGAGCTGAACATCGACGCCGAGGGCATCGACATGGGCCCGTCCCCGACGGACGCCGCCCTTGCCGCTGATCTGGCGCTGCCGATCGAGGAGCTGGAGCTCACCGTTCGGTCGTACAACTGCCTCAAGCGTGAGGGCATCCACTCCGTGGGTGAGCTGGTCGCGCGCTCTGAGGCCGACCTCCTCGACATTCGCAACTTCGGTGCGAAGTCCATCGACGAGGTCAAGGCGAAGCTGGCCGGCATGGGCCTGGCCCTCAAGGACAGCCCGCCCGGATTCGACCCCACGGCCGCTGCCGACGCCTTCGGCGCCGACGACGACGCGGACGCGGGTTTCGTGGAGACCGAGCAGTACTGATCGGTCGTATGCCGGTGGGCATCCGCCCACCGGGTTCCTGACCCCGGTACCTGATACGGCCGGGGCAGACACACAGGAGAAACACCATGCCGAAGCCCACCAAGGGTGCCCGTCTGGGCGGCAGTGCCGCGCACGAGAAGCTGCTCCTCGCGAACCTCGCGAAGTCGCTGTTCGAGCACGGCCGCATCACCACCACCGAGGCGAAGGCCCGCCGTCTGCGGCCCTACGCCGAGCGTCTGGTCACCAAGGCGAAGAAGGGCGACCTTCACAACCGCCGTCAGGTGCTCCAGGTGATCACGGACAAGAGCGTCGTCCACACGCTCTTCACCGAGATCGGCCCGCGGTACGAGAACCGCCCCGGCGGTTACACCCGTATCACCAAGATCGGTAACCGCCGTGGCGACAACGCGCCCATGGCTGTCATCGAGCTGGTCGAGGCCCTGACGGTCGCCCAGGAGGCCACCGGCGAGGCCGAGGCCGCCACCAAGCGTGCCGCCAAGGACGCCGAGGCCGCTCCGGTCGCCGAGGAGACCAAGGTCGACACGACCAAGGCCGCCGACGCCGACGAGGCTGCCGAGGAGTCCAAGGACGCCTGACGCCTCCGCGTTGTGACGGGCCCGTTCCTTTCGAGGAGCGGGCCCGTTCGCATGTCGGCGAAAGGTGTGGGCGAGGCAGGGCAACCTCACAGCGGACTCACAGGTCATGTACATGCGTCACCGATCCGGTGCGCGTGATGTCCGAGTCACGGGGGGTCCCATGCCTTACCTCGCCGCTGCGCGGCGCAGTGTCTCCGCGTTCGCGCTGGCCGCGCTGGCCGCCGGCGCGCTCGTCGGTCCCGCTCAGGCCCAGGAGGAGCCGCTGCCGGTCTCCGTCACCGGGCCCGACAGTGTCAACCTCTCGCTGCACCCCGAGCCCGGTGAGCCGGGTGAGCCGGGCGAGCCGCAGATCGAGCTGGGGCTCCGGGCTCCCGGTGAGCCGGTGCCGGACGAGAACGGCGTCACCTACCCGATCCACCAGGGCGAGTACACGGTCACCGTGGACGCCAGCTCCCTGGCCGGGGTCGCCGCCGTGGACTTCTCCCGGCTCGGCGGCTGGCAGGGCTGCTCCGTCGCGGGGCTTGTCGCCACCTGCCGGGGTTACGAGATCTACGCCGGCCGGGACTACAACGACCTGGGCGGCATCAGACTCGACGTGACCGACGAGAGCGCCGCGGGCGAGGTCGGCACCATCGAGGTCACGGCCGCGGGTGAGGGCCTGGCCTTCACCGGGCACAGCGTGGACGTACTGGTCGGCGGCCCCGAGCTGCGGATGAAGCAGCTGGCCGAGCCCGCGGGCTTCCGCGCGGGGGACACCTTCCGGGCACCGCTGGGCTTCCGCAACGTCGGCGGTCTGGGCGGCGACGGCGTGGTCCTGCGGATCTACGGCAGCCGGGGCCTCTCCTTCCCCGGCAACTTCAGGAACTGCTGGTACGACCCGCGCGACCCCGACGAGGTGTTCGGGAGTTCCACGGCACTGTGCGTCTTCGACAGCGAGTTCGCGGCGGAGGCGGCGTACGGACTGAGCGTTCCCTTCCCGATCAGGACGGCGCGCTTCGCGCTCTACGACGTGATGTCCTACAGCTTCAGCGCGGTGCCCGCCGACCAGGTGGACGAGCTGCTGGCCGAGGGCGACTACCGGGCGGGCACCGGTCCCCGGCTGGGGCTGGTCCGGCTGCCGGACGCCGATCCGGCGGACTACGCGCGGTTCGCGGAGGCGGACCTCCCGACGAAGAACACCTTCGACCTCGACCTGACCGGCGAGCGGCTGCGGGCCCGCAAGGGCGAGACGGTCTCGGTGGACGTCGGCTTCGCCAACCACGGCCCGGCCTGGCTGGCGCTGCTGCGCTCCGGCGGCGAGCCGATCTCGTTCTGGGTGGACCTTCCTCCGGGCACCACGGTCACCGAGGCCCCCGAGAACTGCCGGGCCGCCGACTGGGAGGACCCCCAGGGCGACTACCTCTGCGACATCGACACCCCGATCCTGGAGGACGCCTCGCGCACCTTCACGTTCGGGCTGCGCGTCGACGAGGTGATCAAGAACGCCACCGGCCGGGCGTTCTTCGCGTACACGATGCCGAACGAGGGCAACCCGGCGAACGACTCCGGCACGATCGTGCTGAACCCGGGCCGCCACTGATCGTCACCAGTGCGGGCCCGCCCCTCGGGGCGGGCCCGTTCCGCGTTCCTGAGAGGATCTGGGGGTGAGCGACGAAGTACAGCCCGGCCATGTCCGCGTCCGCCTGGACCTCTCCTACGACGGCAGCGACTTCTCCGGCTGGGCCAAACAGGCCGGCGGCCGGCGGACCGTACAGGGCGAGATCGAGGACGCCCTGCGGACCGTGACGCGGTCGGGCGACGTGACGTACGAGCTGACCGTGGCCGGGCGCACCGACGCCGGGGTGCACGCGCGGGGGCAGGTGGCGCACGTGGATCTGCCGGAGGCGGTGTGGGGGGAGCACCGCGAGAAGCTGCTGAAGCGGCTGGCGGGGCGGTTGCCGCGGGATGTGCGGGTGTGGGGGGTGGGGGAGGCGGCGGAGGGGTTCAACGCGCGGTTCTCCGCGATGTGGCGGCGGTACGCCTACCGCGTCACCGACAACCCGGGTGGCGTCGACCCGTTGCTGCGGGGGCACGTCCTGTGGCACGACTGGCCGCTGGACGTCGACGCCATGAACGAGGCCGCGGCCCGGCTGCTCGGGGAGCACGACTTCGCCGCGTACTGCAAGCGACGTGAGGGCGCGACGACCATTCGCACGCTCCAGCGGCTGAGCCTCGTACGCGGCGACGACGGCATCATCACCGCGACGGTCCGCGCCGACGCCTTCTGCCACAACATGGTGCGCTCGCTCATCGGCGCGCTGCTGTTCGTGGGGGACGGGCACCGGGGCCCCGACTGGCCGGCCAAGGTGCTGGCCGCCGGCGTACGGGACTCGGCTGTCCACGTCGTACGGCCGCACGGGCTGACCTTGGAGGAGGTCGGATATCCGGCGGACGAGCTGCTGGGGGCACGGAACAAGGAGGCGCGGAACCGGCGGACGCTGCCCGGGACGTCCGGTTGCGAAACCTGTTAGTTACCCCTCATTTGCCTTCACTCAGGGGACATAGCGCCACTTTTTGGACTTACTTCTCCACTTGACCCTTACATCTCTCACACAACTCGGATAATCTTTCGCGGCTCGGTCATTGGTTCGAAAGAGGATGACCGGGCACAGGGTGGGGGTCAACGGGCCAGAGGGCCCAAGGGTGGATTTCGCATGAGTTCAGTTGGTCCGGTACGGACCGGGGGACGTCGAAGGGCCAGGCGAGGTGACGGAGTTCCGTTGGGGCTGTTGCCGCTGCCGCCGTCGGACAGGGAGAAGTACTCCTACGCGCATCGGTATCTGTGGATCCTGACGATCAGCTCGCTGGTCAGCTTCTGCTGCCTGGTGGTGAGCCAGTTCAAGCTCGCCCAGTCCACTCCGGTGCTGTGGATCTACACACCGCTGCTGGTCTTCACGGTCGTGTACTACCTGGTGTCGCTCCGGGTGAACGGTTTCACCAGGGACTTCGACATCGCGCACCACAAGAAGCTGGTCCATGACTGGCGGCCCGAGGTCTATCCGACGGTGGACGTGTTCCTGCCGGTGTGCGGTGAGCCCATCGAGGTGCTGCACAACACCTGGCGGCATGTGCGGGAGATGGCCGACCGCTACCCGGGCGTCTGTGTGCCGTTCGTGCTCGACGACGGCGCCAGTCCCGAACTGGAGGCGATGGCCCGCGACTTCGGGTTCCGCTACGGCACCCGGGAGAACCGCGGCTGGTTCAAGAAGGCCGGCAACCTGCACTTCGGGTTCGGGCAGTCGGACGGCAAGTACATCCTCATCCTGGACGCCGACTTCACCCCGCGTGCCGACCTGCTCGAAGAGCTGCTGCCGTACATGGAGGCCGACCCGGCCATCGGCATCGTCCAGTCCCCGCAGTACTTCCGGGTGCTCGACTCGCAGAACTGGATCGAGCGCGGCGCGGGCGCGGTCCAGGAGCTGTTCTACCGGTCCGTGCAGGTCTCCCGGCAGGGCAGCGACGGGGCGATCTGCGTCGGTTCCTGTGCCGTGTACCGGCGGGCCGCACTGGACACCAACGGCGGTACGACGCTGATCGAGCACTCCGAGGACGTGCACACCGGGTTCGACCTGCGTGGTCTCGGCTGGGACCTGCGCTATGTCCCGGTCGCCGTCTCCACGGGCGTGTGCCCGGACACCGCCGGCGCCTTCTTCAACCAGCAGTACCGCTGGTGCTCCGGCTCGATGAGCCTGCTCGGCAGCAGGAAGTTCTGGCAGCGCAGGATCAAGCTGTCCAGCCGCCTGTGCTACATGTCCGGGTTCTTCTACTACATCCACACGGCGCTGTTCACCTTCGCGGCGCCGGTCATCCCCATCGTGCTGCTGATCATGATGCCGGAGAAGCTGCGGGTCGAGCATCTGCTCCTGGTGGCCCCCAGCGTCATCTACACCACGATCGTCTTCCCGATGTGGCACCGGGCGCCCTACCGCCTGGAGGCCTGGGCGGCCCGCATGATGTACGGCTGGGCGCACGTCTTCGCCATCTGGGACATCCTCCGCAAGAACCGCATGGGCTGGCAGCCGACCGGCTCCTCCGGGGCCAAGAAGAACAAGACCCGCCGCTTCTGGATCGGGATGTGGGTCTGGAGCGGTGGCACCGCGCTGATCTGGGTCGTGGGAGCGGTCTACCGGACGTTCACCATGGACGCCCCGAACTTCGCCCTGATCCTGTCCTCCGGACTCTTCTACGCCCTCGTCGTGGGCCGTGTGCTGGTCCAGCCCCGGGAAAAGGCGGTCGCCTGATGCAGTTGCTCACCCGCACCCGCGGCGCGGTCTCCGCCGTCCTGCTCGCCGCACTCGCCCTCAGCGGCTGCTCTGTGCTCGACGGGTCGAACAATGCTTCATCCTCTGGACAGAACAAAAGCGGAAACGTTTCTTCCGGTGATGCGGACTCGAACGTCCCCTACGACGTCGTACCGCTGATCAAGCCTGCGAAGAAGTACTTCGGAGCCGCCGTCGACGGTGCGCCGACCTCCATGAAGGGCGTCGACGCGTACACGAGGATGGTCGGCAAGCAGCCCAACCTCGTCGAGTACTACGCGGCCTGGGGCGACGGCTTCGACGCCAGCGGCGTGCGCCGGGCCTGGAGCCAGGGCGCCATGACACTGATGTCCTGGGAGCCCTTCGACACCAGCCTCGCCGACATCGCGGCGGGCAAGTCGGACGCGTACCTCAAGGAGTACGCGACCGCGGTCCGCAGACTGAACCTGCCCGTCGTGATCGACTTCGCCGACGAGTTCAACGGCCACTGGGAGAAGTGGGGCACGAAGTACGTCACCCCCGAGCAGTACGTGGCTGCCTGGCGGCACATCCACGACACGTTCATCGAGCTCGGCGCCTCGAACGTGATCTGGTCCTGGTCGCCCAACATCATCAATCCGGTCAAGAACGTCGAGCTGAAGCCCTACTACCCGGGCGACGGCTACGTCGACTGGGTCGGCCTGGTCGGCTACTGGACCATCGAGCAGGACAACGCCTTCAGCAGTGTCTTCGGACCGACCATGGACGAGATCCGGGCCTTCACCAAGAAGCCCATGATCCTCGTCGAGACCGCGGCCGAGCCCGGTGAGCGGCGGCGGGCCGACATCCGCAACCTCTTCGAGGGCGTCGAGGACGACGACAGCCTGATCGGCTTCATCTGGTTCAACCACAGGAAGCGTGCCGACTGGCGGTTGGAGGCGAGCCCGCTGGCCCTGAAGGAGTTCAAGCGCCTGGCCGCCGACGACAGCTTCGGCTTCGACGTACGGAAGCCGTGATGACCTCCAGAAACGATCACTACACGCCACAGCCCTACGATCCGTACGCGGAGGACGACGGCGGCTGGTTCAACTCGGACGGCTGGGCCCCGCAGCAGTACCAGCAGCAGGAGTACGGGTACGCCAACCCGCAGCAGCCGCAGCAACAGCCGTACGCGCCGGCCGTCCCGGAGCAGCCCCGCAGCGGCTTCGACGACCAGCCGACGTACGCCCTGCGCACGGTTCAGTACCAGCAGGTGCCGGACGACACGGACGTGGCGCCCGGGTACCACATTCCCGAGACGCCGGACGCCGGATGGGACGACGCCCCCAGCAGACGGCGTGCCTGGGTCAGCCGGGGTGTCCTCGCCGTCGTCCTGCTCGTCCAGGCCGTGCTGTCGCTCAGGCTGTCCAACACCGCGTTCCAGGACGAGGCCCTGTACCTGGCGGCGGGCCACAACATCATCGATCACTGGATGAACGGCACCCCGCTGCACAGCGGGTACGAGACGTACTTCTCCGGATCGCCGATGCTGTACCCGGTCGCCGCGGCCGTGATCGACGGCACCTTCGGGCTGTCCGGCGCCCGGGCGCTGAGCCTGCTGTGCATGCTGGGCGCGACCGCGCTGCTCTACTCCTTCACCCGGCGCATGTTCAACGAGCGGGTGGCCCTGGTCGCCGCCGCGCTGTTCGCGGTCACCCAGCCGACGATCGTGCTCGGCTGGTTCGCCACCTACGACGCTCCCGCGATCTTCCTCCTGGCGCTGGCCGCGTGGATCGTCGTCCGCACCAACCGCGCCCCCGCGATCACCGTGCTGCTCGCCGCGCCGGTGATGGTGCTGGCCGTCGCGGTGAAGTACGCGTCCGCGCTGTACGTGCCCACCCTCATCGTCCTGGCCGCCCTGACGGCCTGGCACCACAAGGGCTGGCGCTGCCTGGTGCGGGCCTTCCTGCTCGGCCTCGGCACCGCCGCGCTGGCCGGCGTGGGCCTGCTCTACACCGACGTGCTCGCCGGTGTGCGGGCGACGACCACCAACCGTGCCCACGGCACCGACACCGCGATGTCGCTGGTGGAGAAGTCGGTGGAGTGGGGTGGCCTGATGACCGCGGCCGCCGCCGCGGGGGCCGTCGCCTACGCGCTGCGCGGCCGTATGAACGAGTCGCCGCGCTCCCACGGCCTGGCGGGCCCCGGCTGGCGCTGGCGTGCCCTGCTCGGTCTGGTGCTGGCCGGTACCGCGCTGCTCGCCCCGGCCTACCAGATCCACCTCAGCACGTCGGTCTCGCTCTACAAGCACCTCGACTTCGGTCTGCTCTTCGCCGCCCCGATGGCCGGCGTCGGTGTGATCCGGCTGGTCGGCAAGCACTTCCGCTATCCGCAGCTCGGCATCATGATCTGGGTCACGGCCCTGTGCCTCGGTGTCTCGCAGTCCGAGTGGCGGTTCGGTCTGTGGCCGGACTCCACCCCGCTCGTGAAGGCGATCGAGCCGTACATGAAGCCCAAGGGCCGCTATCTCGGCGCCACTTACGAGGTGCCCGTCTACTACCTCCAGGACAAGACGAACCACGACCAGTGGACGTCGACGTACGGCATCGGCTACTCGGACCGGAAGGGCGAGATCCACCACGGCCGGGAGGGGTACCGGCTCGCCATCGAGGCCGGCTACTTCGACCTCATCGTGCTGGACGGGGTGGCGACACCGGATCTCGAGAAGTACCTCGCGCGGCAGGTCACCGCGAGCGGCCACTACCGCATGGTCGGCACGATCCCCTTCGAACTCAGCGGAGGCGGCACCGGCTCGTACCGGATCTGGGCGAAGACCTCCTGAGCCGTCGCCCACCCGTCTCCTTCCTCCAACCTGTTCATGAAAGGCCGTACCGCATGCGGCTCACTGTCATCGGCACCGGCTATCTGGGTGCCACCCACGCCGCCTGCATGGCGGAACTCGGACACGAGGTGCTCGGGGTCGACGTGGACCCCGAGAAGGTCGCCGCGCTGCAAGGCGGACAGGTGCCCTTCCACGAGCCCGGGCTGCCCGAGCTGATCGCCCGGCACACGGCGAGCGGGCGGCTCGCGTTCACCACCGACCACGCGGCGGCCGGGGCCTTCGGCGAGGTGCACTTCGTGTGCGTCGGCACCCCGCAGCGCCAGGGCTCGGGCGGCGCCGACCTGACCCACGTCGACGCGGCCTTCGCGGCGATCGCCGGGCACGCGGCCGAGGGCTCGCTGATCGTCGGCAAGTCGACCGTGCCGGTCGGCACGGCGGAGCGGCTGGCCGCCCGGCACGGGGCCGAGATCGCCTGGAACCCGGAGTTCCTGCGCGAGGGCCACGCCGTCGAGGACACGCTGCGTCCGGACCGGCTGGTGTTCGGGGTGCGGTCGGCACGCGCGGAGGGACTCCTCCGCGAGGTGTACGCCCCGGTCCTCGGCGCGGGCACCCCGGTCGTCAGCACCGACTTCCCGACCGCCGAACTGGTCAAGACGGCGGCCAACGCCTTCCTCGCCACCAAGATCTCCTTCATCAACGCGATGGCCGAGGTCTGCGAGGCCGCGGGCGGCGACGTAGGCGTCCTGGCCGAGGCGATCGGGTACGACGACCGGATCGGCGGAAAGTTCCTGCGGGCCGGCGTCGGCTTCGGCGGCGGGTGCCTGCCCAAGGACATCCGGGCCTTCGCGCACCGCGCCGACGAACTCGGGGTCTCGCTCGCGTTCCTGCGCGAGGTGGACGCGATCAACATGCGCCGCCGCGACAAGGTCGTCGGGCTGGCGCGGGAGCTGTGCGGCGGATCGGTGCTGGGGGCCCGTGTCGCCGTACTCGGGGCGGCCTTCAAGCCCGGCTCCGACGACATCCGTGACTCACCGGCGCTCAACGTGGCCGCCAGGTTGCGCCTGGATGGCGCCGACGTGACGGTCTACGACCCCGAGGCGCTGGACAACGCCCGCAAGGCATATCCGCTGCTCGGATACGCGCTGTCGGCCGAGGAAGCGCTGGAACGCGCCGATCTCGTCCTGCATCTGACCGAGTGGCCGCAGTTCCGGGAACTCGATCCGGAGCGGGCCGCAGAGCTGGTGAGCCGCCCACGGATCGTGGACGGCAGGGGAACGCTCGACGCGGGCCGTTGGACCGTGGCGGGCTGGCATTTCCGGGCGCTGGGCAGACCCGCGCCCGTCGGGGAGGGAACCCTTGAGGGCCTCCAGGGGAGGGGAAGAGAAAGACAATGACGGCCTACGACAGACACCCCGGCGTACCGGTCACCATCGTGATGCCGACCTACAACGAGGCGGCGAACCTGCCCCGCATGGCTGAGCTGGTCCTCGGGCTGCCCATCGACGGGCTGCACCTGAAGATCGTCGACGACTCCAGCCCGGACGGCACCGGGCGGATCGCCGAGGAGCTCGCCGAGAAGTACAACTCGGACGGGCACCGGATGAGCGTGCTGCACCGGACCGAGAAGGACGGGCTCGGGCGGGCGTACGTGGCCGGCATGAGCGCCGCGCTCGACGAGGGCGCCGCGTACGTCGTCCAGATGGACGCCGACGGCAGCCACCCCGTGGAAGCGGTACCACGGATGCTCGGTACGGCCGTGGCGTCCGGGGTCGGCCTGGTCGTCGGCAGCCGGTACGTGGAGGGCGGCTCGCTGGACGAGGAGTGGGGCAGGCACCGCGTCCTGCTGTCCCGGTTCGCCAACCGGTACGCCAGGACCGTGCTCGGCACCAAGATCCGGGACATCACCGCGGGCTTCAACCTGTGGTCGGCCGCCACCCTGCGTGACATCGACCTCACGACTCTGGACAGCGCGGGCTACAGCTTCCAGGTCGAGCTGAAGTTCAAGGCCGTGCGGGCCGGGCACAGCGCCGTCGAGATCCCGATCCGCTTCGAGGAGCGCACCGAGGGCGAGTCCAAGATGAACCTCGCCACACAGATCGAGTCGGCGGTGATGCCCCTGCGGCTGCGACTGCGCAACCGGCGGGGCTGAACGGGACGGTGAGCAGCGGACGTCACGCGCTTCCCTCCCGGTTCGGGAAGCTGTACCGCGAGATCGCGAAGTTCGGCATGGTCGGTGCGTCGGGCTTCGTGGTCAACCTCGCGGTCTTCAACCTCATCAGGACCGCCACCGAGTGGCAGACCGTCCGGGCGAGCGTCCTGGCCACGGTCGTGGCCATCCTGAGCAACTACCTCGGGCTGCGGTACTTCGCGTACCGGAACCGCGACGAGGAGGACCGGGGCAGCCGCAGGAAGGAGCTGACCCTCTTCCTGTTCTTCAGCGGTATCGGCCTGGTCATCGAGAACTCGGTGCTCTACACGACCACCTACGGGCTCGGCTGGGACGGCACGCTCGCCACCAATGTCAGCAAGTTCCTGGGCATCGGCGTCGCCACGCTCTTCCGGTTCTGGTCCTACCGCACTTGGGTCTTCCGGACGGCGGGCAGCCGTCCGGAACCCGTCGCGCCCTACCCGGAGCCCGCCCTGAGCGGTTCCTGGGAGCAGGGCTGAGAGTCCCCGGCGCGCCGCACCGCGCGCCGGGTCACTCGCTCGCCGCCGTGGACGCCTGGAGCTCGCCCCGCCGGTGGATCTGGCGGAACGTGAACTCGGCCAGGTTGTCGCCGATGCCGAAGACCGCGGTGTCCTTCTCCGTGACGTTCTTGCCGTTGGCGAAACCGGCGATGGTGAAGTAGGCGTAGCGGCCGTAGGAGTTGGAGGTCGTACGGCAGATCGCGGAGTTGCAGAAGGGCTTCACCGCGCCGCCGGACAGCGACCTGACGATGTCCTTCTTGGTGTCGACCTGGCTCTTGGCCTTGGCCGCCTTGGCCTCGGTGTCGAAGACGGCCACGCCGACCGTCACCGAGACGCCGTCCTTGGTGTAGCTGACCCGCATGAACTGGGTGCAGTCGTCGGCCTTGAGGATCTTGCCGAGACTGGCCTGGACGGTGTCGGCGGCGGCGCAGTTCTTCGTGTCGGAGGTCGTGCCCTTCTTGTACACGGTCGTGCCCATGGTCAGCTGCGTGCCCGGGAAGAGCCGCTGCGCGCTCAGCGGCGCCGTGTCCTTGACCTTGCTGGAGATGAAGTCCTTCGGGTCCAGCGGCGGCGGCGCGCTGGTCGGCGCGAACGACGGCGCGGTCCCGGTGGCGCTCGGGATGTCGGCGGTCGCCGGCAGCGACGAGGTCGGTTTGTTCGCCTCGTCGTCGCCGTTGTTCGCCGATACGACGGCCATCGCCACGGCGGTGCCTATCGCGACGGTGGCGAGCGCGCCACCGCCGATGAGGAACAGCCGGCGCCGTCTGTTGCGGGTCTCGGAGGCCTCGGCGAGCGCGGCCCAGTCCGGGGTCTGCTCGCCCCCGTCGCTGCCCCACGGCTGCTGCGACTGCGGTTTCCAGGGATCCCACTGGGACGGGGGTCCCCCCTGCTGCCCAAAGCTCATGGGGCGCATCTTAGACGGGGTACGGAAGGTGCCGTCGGGCCTGTGGACACTGGCTTCGGGGACCTTTCCGGCACTGCCGCACATCTCGGCCGCCGAGCCGGCGTCACGGTGTCGTCACGGCGCCTCCGTGACCCCGTTTTGACCCGTCCGGGGTACCCCGGTATCCTGCTGGTTCATTGTGTATTGGCTCGCTCGTTCTCACGCGAGAGACCGGTACCTAGGTTCCCTGGAGCAGTTACCAGTGGGCGGCATACGGGCAGCGTCCCCGGCATTGTCGTCCCCAGCTGCACGATCGCTTCAGTGATGCCATGTGTCAGCACCCATCCACTGAAGAAGAAGGCTGCGAAGTGCGTACGTACAGCCCCAAGCCCGGCGATGTGACTCGCCAGTGGCATGTCATCGACGCTCAGGACATCGTCCTGGGCCGTCTCGCCACCACCGCCGCGTCTCTTCTGCGCGGCAAGCACAAGCCGATCTACGCCCCTCACGTCGACACCGGTGACTTCGTCATCATCATCAACGCCGACAAGGTGCACCTGTCCGGCAACAAGCGGACCCAGAAGATGGCGTACCGCCACTCCGGCTACCCGGGTGGTCTGCGCTCCGTCCGCTACGACGAGCTCCTCGACAAGAACCCCGAGAAGGCCATCGAGAAGGCCGTCAAGGGCATGCTCCCCAAGAACACGCTGGGCCGTCAGATGCTCTCGAAGCTGAAGGTCTACAAGGGTGACCAGCACCCGCACGGCGCGCAGCAGCCGCAGCCGTTCGAGATCACCCAGGTCGCGCAGTAGTTCCGGCCACCCCCAAGACTGAAGAGAAGCTGAGGAAAATCGTGGCCGAGACCACCGTCGAGACGCCCGTCGAGGGCGAAGAGATCGTCGACATCGACAGCTACACCACCGAGTCCGAGGTCCCCGTCGAGGGCGAGTACACCTCGGAGTCGCTCGCCGGCCGCTTCGGCGACCCGCAGCCGGCCGCCGGCCTGGGCCGTCGCAAGAACGCCATCGCCCGCGTCCGGATCGTCCCGGGCACCGGCAAGTGGAAGATCAACGGTCGCACCCTTGAGGACTACTTCCCCAACAAGGTGCACCAGCAGGAAGTCAACGAGCCCTTCAAGGTGCTCGAGCTCGAGGGCCGCTACGACGTCATCGCCCGCATCGCGGGTGGCGGTGTCTCCGGTCAGGCCGGTGCCCTGCGCCTCGGCGTGGCCCGCGCGCTGAACGAGGCCGACGTGGACAACAACCGCGGCGCCCTCAAGAAGGCCGGCTTCCTCCGCCGCGACGACCGTGCGGTCGAGCGCAAGAAGGCCGGTCTCAAGAAGGCCCGCAAGGCTCCGCAGTACAGCAAGCGTTAAGCTTCGCTGCCTGCTCGTACTCGCACGTCAGCAGTACGTCCGACGTACGTCCGTTCGCCCCGGCGGCACGCCACAGTGCCGCCGGGGCGTTCGTTTATCACAGCCTTAGGCGTATAACGGCACAAGGCGCTCAAAGGCTCATGTGATCGGATGATCTCCGTAACTGACGCTTCTTCAGGAGGACAAGTGGGACGACTCTTCGGCACGGACGG
This sequence comes from Streptomyces sp. SID13726, assembly GCF_010548375.1. GTDB lineage: Bacteria > Actinomycetota > Actinomycetes > Streptomycetales > Streptomycetaceae > Streptomyces. Next base: position 377,954 of record NZ_JAAGLY010000004.1, on the reverse strand, counting down.
CGTGCGCGGTGTCGCCAACGCGGATCTGACGGCCGAGATGGCGCTCGGTCTGTCGGTCGCGGCGGCGCACGTGCTGGCCGAGGCGGGTTCGTTCGAGGGCCACCGGCCTACGGCGGTCGTCGGACGTGATCCCCGCGCGTCCGGGGAGTTCCTGGAGGCGGCCGTGGTCGCCGGCCTCGCGAGCGCCGGCGTGGACGTGCTGAAGGTCGGTGTCCTGCCCACCCCCGCGGTGGCGTATCTCACCGGCGTGCTCGGCGCCGACCTCGGCGTCATGCTCTCCGCCAGCCACAACGCCATGCCGGACAACGGCGTCAAGTTCCTCGCCCGCGGCGGGCACAAGCTCGACGACGAGCTGGAGGAGCGGATCGAGACGGTCTACGACTCGCACCGGCACGGCGAGCCGTGGGAGCGGCCGACCGGCGCCGGGGTCGGCCGGGTGCGGTCCTACGGCGAGGGGTTCGACCAGTACGTGGCGCACCTGATCGCCGTACTGCCGAATCGGCTCGACGGGCTGAAGATCGTCCTCGACGAGGCGCACGGCGCCGCGGCCCGGGTGTCGCCGGAGGCGTTCTCGCGGGCCGGTGCCGAGGTGATCACCATCGGGGCCTCCCCGGACGGGCTCAACATCAACGACGGCTGCGGGTCGACGCACCTCGGTCTGCTGAAGGCCGCGGTCGTCGAGCACGGGGCCGCGCTCGGTATCGCGCACGACGGGGACGCGGACCGGTGTCTCGCCGTCGACCACACCGGTGAGGAGGTCGACGGCGACCAGATCATGGCGGTGCTGGCGCTGGCGATGAAGGAGCGGGGGGCGCTGCGCGCCGACACCGTGGTGGCCACCGTCATGTCCAACCTCGGGTTCAAGCTGGCGCTGGAGCGGGAGGGGCTGCGGCTCGTCCAGACCGCGGTGGGGGACCGGTATGTGCTGGAGGCGATGAAGCAGCACGGGTACGCGCTCGGGGGTGAGCAGTCCGGGCACGTCATCATCCTCGATCACGCGACCACGGGGGACGGCACGTTGACCGGGCTGATGCTGGCGGCCCAAGTGGCGTCCAGTGGGCGGTCGTTGCGCGAACTGGCCGCTGTGATGGAGCGGTTGCCGCAGGTGCTGATCAACGTGCCTGACGTGGACCGGAGTCGGGTGTCGACGTCCGCGGACCTGGCTTCCGCCGTTGCCGACGCGGAGCGGGAACTCGGTGAGACCGGGCGGGTGTTGTTGCGGCCCTCTGGGACCGAGCCGTTGGTTCGGGTGATGGTCGAGGCGGCCGATATCGATCAGGCCCGGTCTGTGGCGGGGCGGCTCGCGGATGCGGTGAAGTCGGCGCTGGGCTGACTTCGCGGATGTGGGGCCCGGGCGTCAGGCGCGCTTCCGCCAGGCCCACTTCTGGAGCAGCAGGGTCGTCGTTCCCGCCAGGACGATGCCCAGGAGGTTCAGGAGGAGTTGCTCCGTCGAGCCCCAGGTCTGCTTGGTGTCGCCGTAGCTGAGGGCCACCGCCGCGTTGGCTGCCGCCGGGACCGTGGTGACCGAGATGGCCACGCCCACCAGGGCACCGGACTTGGCCGAGGTCAGGGAGAGGGTGCCGGCGGCGCCCGCGAGGACGGCGACGATGAAGGAGAAGTAGTCCGGCGCGTAGACGAAGCCGGTCTGCGGGCGGTCGCCCTCCAGCTTCTGCTCGCTGAACAGCTTCACCGCGTCCATGAAGAGACTGAAGCCCACCGTCACGGCGATCGCCACGGCGAAGCCGACCAGGAGGGCGATCAGGGAGCGCAGGGCCAGGCGGGGGGCCCGCTGCACTATCGACGTGGAGATGCCGGCGAGCGGGCCGAACTCCGGGCCGACCGCCATGGCGCCGACGATGAGGACCGCGTTGTCGAGCACCACACCGCAGGCCGCGATCATCGTGGCCAGCGTGATGAAGGCGAGGTAGGTGACGGAGAGTGTCGACTCCTCGTGCGTGGCGTCGGTCAGGTGCTCCCACAGGACAGCGTCCGCTCCTTCGCCTGGAGCCTCCGCCTCGGCCTTGTCGGCGCGTTTCGACAGGGACAGGTCGATGTTCTCCACCGCGATGGAGCCGTTGGTGTCGAGGCCCAACCCCTGGAGATCGGTGAGGAGTTCGTCACCGGCCTCGCGGGCCACGTCACACATCACGACGTCGCCCTCGGGGTTGCGGGCGGCACCCCGCAGCACGACGAGGTGGGTGGTGCCGACCGTCCCCTCGATCAGACGGACCACGTCGTCGGTCTGGTGGGTCGGCGTGATCAGGCGCAGATGCAGCATGACGCCTTTTTAACAGGCGCGGTCCTCTAGAGCTTGCGGAGGCTGAGCTTGCGGACCTTGTGGTCCTGGCCCTTGCGGATGACGAGGGTGGCGCGGCCGCGGGTGGGGGCGATGTTCTCGACCAGGTTGGGCTTGTTGATGGTGCGCCAGAGGTGGCGGGCGTAGTCCACGGCCTCCTCCTCGGAGACCTGGGTGTACTTCCTGAAGTACGAGTCGGGGTCCTGGAAGGCGGTCGCGCGGAGCTTGCGGAAACGGTTCAGGTACCAGCGCTCGATGTCCTCGGCGCTCGCGTCGACGTACACGCTGAAGTCGAAGTAGTCCGCGAGACCGACGCGGGTGCGGCCGTCGGTGCCGGGGAGGGCGGGCTGGAGGACGTTCAGCCCCTCGACGATCAGGATGTCGGGGCGGCGGACGGTGAGCCGCTGGTCCGGGATGATGTCGTAGATCAGGTGGGAGTAGACCGGCGCGGTGACCTCGTCCTTGCCCGCCTTGATGTCGGCGACGAAACGGGTCAGCGCCCGGCGGTCGTACGACTCCGGGAAGCCCTTGCGGGACATGAGCCCGCGGGCCTCCAGTTCCCGGGTGGGCAGCAGGAACCCGTCGGTCGTGACCAGCTCCACGCGCGGGTGTTCGGGCCAGCGGGAGAGCAGGGCCTGGAGGAGCCGGGCGACGGTCGACTTCCCTACGGCGACCGATCCGGCGACCCCTATGACGAACGGGGTGCCGGACTGGGAGCCCTGCTCGCCGAGGAACGTGTTCAGCGCCCCTCTCAGCCCGTCCGTGGCACCGACGTAGAGATTCAGCAGCCGGGACAGCGGAAGGTAGATGTCCCGCACCTCGTCGAGGTCGATCACATCACCGAGACCGCGCAGCTTCTCGACCTCCTCGGCGTTCAGCGGCAGCGGCGTCTTCTCACGCAGCGCGCTCCACTCGGAACGGGTGAGGTCGACGTAGGGAGTCGCCTCCGGCTTGTGCCGGTGGGCGCTCCGGGGCATCGAGGAGACCGGAGAGATCACAGTCCATTGTTAACGGAGTTTGAACGGGGTGGGGGGTGGGGTGCGTCACGCGGCGGCCTTCTTGCGGTACGTCCCCCTCGATGCCGTCGGCGAACGTGGCGCCGTGGCGCTCGGTGGCTGTGCCGGAGGGGATGCGGTACGGGCGGATACCGCCGTTCGGGGGATCGGGGGAGTGGAGGGAGCCGGTGGCCGTCAGGTCCGGGTGGGTGGGGAGGGCGGGGCGCTCGCGGGTTCCGGCTGGGGTGCGATGAGCAGCTGGAGCGTCCGGCCGGTCAGGGCCTCGGGCGCCACGACGATCGCCTCCGCGCGGAAGGCCTCCGGGAGGTGTCTCCGGTCGGCCTCGCTCGTGACGACCATCGGACAGTCGTCGGGCATGACGGCCGCGCCGGTGCGGCGGGCGAGTTCCGCGATCAGGTCGAGGATCCGGCCGGGGGAGCAGTGGGTGAACATGAGCTCCTGGGCGCCGCCGTACACCGTCGCTTCTCCACCGTCCTCGGCCTCCAGGTCACCCCAGTCCTCGGGGAGACCGGTGTTCGGTATGCCGCCGACGGTGACGGGGCCGAGGACGGCGCGTATCGCGGTCTCGTCCATGGGGACGGGTTCGCCGTCGACGAACCGCCAGATGTGCAGGCTGTAGCTCACGTCGCTCCATGATTCGTCCGCGCTCCCCGTCGACGCCGGCGGCCGGTCGGGGCTCGGCCCCGTTCAGTCGTCCTCGCAGGCCTTGGCCTTGAACTCCGCCATGGGGACCGTGACTTCGGTGTCGTCCGAGTAGCGGACCATACCGGGGGAGAGCCTGTCCGTGTCGGCGGGGGTGAAGGAGACGCTGCTGGACGACCAGGAGTTGTCCTCGGTCCAGCCGTAGAGGGCGTAGGTGGCACCGGGTGTGAGGGAGCCCAAGGGCGTGTCGGTGGTCCAGCCGGCGGCGGGGGCGTCGAGGGGCCAGGTGGTGAGGCCCGGCTCCAGGTGGGGTTCGGCGCTCCAGGAGCCGAGCGTCTGATCACGGTCGGGGTCGTCGCTGTCCCGGTAGAGGGTCGCCCCGTCGATCCGGTGTCCGCAGACCATCATCACGCCGAGCAGATGACCGTCCGCGGTGACGGATATACCGGCGACGGCGTCGATGGGAACCGTGCATCCCGAGGCGGCCGCCAGAGCCACCACGGCGACGGCCACGCTGAGGCGGCGCCGGTACGGCGACCGCGGAACACTCAAGGGCATGACCCGGATGGTAGAGCCGTTCGAGGCGCTCGTACCCCCGCGTGAATATCCGGATTCGGGCACGAAGTGCCGTGTTCCGGCGCCCTCCGCCCCCTAGGCTGCCGCGCATGTGCGGAATCGTGGGATACGTGGGGTCGCAGTCGGCGCTCGATGTCGTGATGGCCGGACTGAAACGGCTGGAGTACCGGGGGTACGACTCGGCCGGTGTCGCCGTGCTCGCGGACGGCGGGCTGGCGGCGGCCAAGAAGGCCGGGAAGCTGGTCAATCTGGAGAAGGAGCTGGTGGACCGGCCGTTGGCGGCGGGTTCGACGGGGATCGGGCACACGCGATGGGCCACGCACGGGGGCCCGACCGACGCGAATGCCCATCCGCATCTCGACAACGCGGGCCGGGTCGCCGTGGTCCACAACGGGATCATCGAGAACTTCGCCGCGCTCAGGGCCGAGTTGGCGGAGCGCGGGCACGAGCTGGGGTCGGAGACCGACACCGAGGTCGTCGCGCATCTGCTCGCCGAGGAGTTCTCCTCCTGCGCGGACCTCGCGGAGGCGATGCGGCTGGTGTGCCGGCGGCTGGACGGCGCGTTCACGCTGGTGGCCGTGCACGCCGACGAGCCGGACGTGGTGGTGGGCGCGCGCCGCAACTCTCCGCTGGTGGTGGGCGTCGGGGAGGGTGAGGCCTTCCTGGCGTCCGACGTCGCCGCGTTCATCGCCCACACGCGGTCGGCGATCGAGCTGGGCCAGGACCAGGTGGTGGAGCTGCGGCGCGAGGGCGTCGTGGTGACCGGCTTCGACGGCGCCCCCGCCGACGTCCGCTCCTACCACGTCGACTGGGACGCCTCCGCCGCCGAGAAGGGCGGCTACGACTACTTCATGCTCAAGGAGATCGCCGAGCAGCCGAAGGCGGTCGCCGACACGTTGCTGGGCCGTATCGACGCGGCCGGTTCGCTGACCCTCGACGAGGTGCGGATCAGCGCCGCCGAACTGCGGGAGGTGGACAAGGTCGTCATCGTCGCCTGCGGTACGGCCTTCCACGCGGGCCTCATCGCCAAGTACGCCATCGAGCACTGGACCCGTATCCCCTGCGAGGTGGAACTGGCCAGCGAGTTCCGTTACCGGGACCCGATCCTCGGCGCGCGGTCCCTGGTGATCGCCATCTCCCAGTCCGGCGAGACCATGGACACCCTGATGGCGCTACGGCACGCCCGTGAGCAGGGTTCCAAGGTGCTGGCGATCTGCAACACCAACGGCTCCACGATCCCCCGGGAGTCGGACGCGGTCCTGTACACGCACGCGGGGCCCGAGGTCGCCGTAGCGTCGACGAAGGCGTTCCTGACGCAGCTCGTGGCGTGTTACCTGGTCGCGCTGTATCTCGGGCAGGTGCGGGGCACCAAGTGGGGGGACGAGGTCGGGGCCGTGATCCGGGATCTGTCGCAGATCTCCGGGGAGGTCGAGCGCGTACTGGAGACCATGGAGCCGGTGCGGGCACTGGCACGGTCGCTCGCCACGAAGGACACGGTGCTCTTCCTCGGGCGGCACGTCGGATACCCGGTCGCCCTGGAGGGCGCGCTGAAGCTCAAGGAGCTCGCCTACATGCACGCCGAGGGCTTCGCGGCGGGCGAGCTGAAGCACGGGCCGATCGCGCTCATCGAGGAGGACCTGCCGGTGGTCGTGGTCGTCCCCTCACCCCGGGGACGGTCCGTCCTCCACGACAAGATCGTGTCCAACATCCAGGAGATCCGGGCCCGGGGCGCGCGCACGATCGTCATCGCGGAGGAGGGCGACGAGGCGGTGGCCCCGTACGCGGATCATTTGATTCGCATTCCTGCGACACCGACATTGCTTCAGCCGCTGGTGGCGACGGTTCCCTTGCAGGTGTTCGCCTGCGAGCTGGCGACGGCTCGGGGGAACGAGGTGGATCAGCCTCGGAACTTGGCGAAGTCGGTGACGGTGGAGTAGGGGCGGGTACTGTCTGCCGCGGGTGGCCCGGCGCAGGCGGCCGGCTGTTCGTCGGCGCCCGCGTGGGGTGCGGTGCTCGGGGCGGGCCGGCAGGGGTACGACCACGGAGGCGGGGTCGGCCTCGTCCAGTACGGCGATCCGCTCGACCGCGATGTCCCCGTAGAGCGTCGGCTCCACACCCTGGGTCGCCACCTGGAGCAGGCCGGCGACGGTGACCGAGGCCTCCGTGCCCGAGGGGACGACGAGCCGTGGATCTGCCGTGCCGTCACGGAATCGGACGAGAACGGCGTGCTTGACGGTGAGAGATGGCTCCCGACGACGGAGATCCGCCCGGCAATGACGATGTGTGGCTGGAACTGGCTCGGACCTGTGCAGCCAGTTGGTTGGCGGTGACCTCCGGTCGCAACAATCCGCTGACGTTGAAGGCGGAGCCCGTGGGGGATGGCTTCGCCTTCTTCGTGCGCCTGACTCCCCATGGCGACGACGACGTGTGTCATCTGCAGATGGAGATCGATCCGATCGCTACGTCGGAGCTTCGTGAGACCTTCAGTGCTCTGCAGACTGTGAGTGAACGGATCACCAGCTGTACCGATCTGGAGCGTTCCCGGACGGTGGAGCGGGCCGAGGAGCTGTTCGTCGGGGAGGGGGAGGTTCCGTAAAGTGCGGGGATGAGCATCATCGGGGTCGGTATCGACGTTGCCGAGATCGAGCGGTTCGCGGTGGCGTTGGAGCGTACGCCTGGGCTGGCGCAGCGGTTGTTCGTGGAGGGGGAGTTGTTGCTGTCCGGTGGGGAGCGGCGGGGGATCGCGTCGCTTGCTGCTCGTTTCGCTGCCAAGGAGGCTCTCGCGAAGGCGCTCGGGGCGCCCGGGGGGCTGCACTGGACGGATGCCGAGGTGTATGTCGAGGAGAGTGGGCAGCCTCGGTTGCGGGTGAGCGGGACCGTGGCGGCGCGGGCCGCCGAGCTCGGGGTGCGGTCCTGGCATGTGTCGCTCAGCCATGACGCCGGGGTCGCGTCGGCGGTGGTGATCGCCGAGGGGTGAGCGGGCCGGCGCCGTGGCCAGAGACTTCACCGGGCCGGGAGGTATTCCCCGGCCCGGTTGTCTACCGGGTCAGAAGATTCCCTGGCCCGGTACCAGGATTCCCCTCGGGTCGTACGTGCGCTTCGCCGTCCTCAGGCGGGCCCACTCCTGGCCGAAGTGGGTGCGCCAGTCCTCGGGGGTGAAGGGGACGCTGCCCACCGGGTAGTGCGTGCCGCCGGCCGCCGCCGTGGTGTCGTAGGCCGTGCGGTTGGCGGTCAGGAGGCGGTCGACCGTCTCCGTGTCGTCCGGGGGTGTGGCGCGCAGGACGGCGAAGAGGTACGGCGTCGGGTCGTCCGGTGTGCGCAGCAGCGGGGTGGTGAGGTGCTCGCGCAGGAGCGGGTAGATCAGGACCACGCCCGGGCCCAGGTCGTTCTGGGTCAGCTTGGCCAGAACCTCGGCCGTGACCGTGGCCGCCTTCGTCGACGGCAGCAGGAGGTTGAGCCAGGGGTGGGCGTACGACCACAGGCCCGCCTCCTTCAGGGCCGCGACCGCCGGGGCTATACGGTCCAGGAAGTCGTAGTAGGGGCGGGTCGTGGCCTGGACGCCGGAACGGGTGTGGCGCAGGCCCCTCAGGAGGGCCGTGTCGTCGGGGGCGGGGGCGTACGTCACCGCCTCCAGGGTGTAGACGGCGAAGGCTCCGTCGGCGTTCGCGGAGACCTGGCCCTCGACGTAGTCGAAGCGGCCCTCCCGGACCAGGGTGCGCTGGTCGTCGAGGAAGGTCTCCAGGTCGTCGTACGGCAGCAGGTAGTGCCGTACGTTCTCCGGCGCCGGCATCAGGCGCAGCGTGGCGGCGACGATGATCGCGCACTGGCCGAGGCCGGCCAGGACGGCGTGGAAGAGGTCGGGGCGCCGGGTGGCCGAGCAGCGTACGAACTCGCCCGTGCCGGTGACCACTTGGAGCTCGGTGACGTTGTCGGCCTGGGCGCCGTGCCGGTGGGTCTGGCCGCCGAGGCCGCCCACGGAGAGGGTGCCGCCGACGGAGAGTTCGAGGTAGTCGGTGAAGACGGGTGGGGTGAGGCCGTGGGCGATCGTGGCCCGGGCGACCTCGCTCCATCTCGCGCCGGCGCCGACGGTGACCGTCCTGCTGTGCGGGGTCAGGGGGCCGATGTCGGCCAGGGGCGAGGTCTCGATGACCAGGCCGCCCGCCACCTGGGCCTGGCCGTTGGTGGCGTGTCCCTGGCCGCGCGGGGCGACCGGCAGCCGGTGCTCGCCGCAGAACCGGACCATGGCGACGACGTCACGGACCGAGCCGGGGCGCAGGACGGCCACCGGGCGGCGGTGCACGATGTGGCCGTAGTCGTCGGAGGCGGCCGTGAGCGACGCCTCGTCCATGACGAGCGTGCCGTCCAGGGCGGGGATGCCCGCGAGGCCGGGGCCGCCGGTCGTCGCCCAGCTGCGGGCGGCCGGATCGAAGCCGATCACGGCGACGCCGGTCGCGGTGATTCCTCGCAGAACGGTACGGCGTGACGGAGTTCGGGACATGTGCGCTACCACCTCATACTCGTACAAGATCCGGAATGATCAATTCCAGGGCATCCTAGGGGAGTTGTTGTGGGTTTGGTCGCGTCTGCGGGGAGCGGGGAGCGGGGAGCGGGGAGCGGGAGTCCGGGGGCGGGGGAGAAATGTGCCGGGGGTCCGACGAGGTCGGGCGGGGACGGGGGAGACTCGGGCCATGCGTACTGCGTACAGCGTGGAGACGGTCAGGGCGGCGGAACGTGAGCTGATGGCTCGGCTGCCGGAGGGCGCGCTCATGCAGCGGGCGGCGGCCGGACTCGCCGCCGCCTGCGCGGACTTGCTGGGGCGGGTGTACGGGCGGCGGGTCGTGCTGCTCGTCGGGAGCGGGGACAACGGCGGGGACGCCCTCTACGCCGGGGCCCGGCTCGCCCGGCGCGGGGCCGGGGTCGCCGCCGTGCTGCTCGCGCCCGAGCGGGCCCACTCCGGCGGACTGGCCGCGCTGCGGCGGGCCGGTGGGCGGGTCGTCGGTGTCGACGGCCGTGGCGGCCCCGGTGACTCCGGCGGCCCCGTCGATTCCGGCAGCGCCCAAGGCAGCGGCGGCAGCGGCGGCAGCGCCGGGGGCACCCGCGGCACCGGCGACTCCCCCGACCCCGACCGCGTCGACGAGCTGATCCACCGGGCGGACCTGGTGCTCGACGGGATCGTCGGGATCGGCGGCAAGGGCGGGCTCAGGCCCGACGCGGCCCGGCTCGCCGAGGTCGCCGGACGGGCCCGGGGCGCCGTCGTCGCCGTGGACCTGCCGAGCGGGGTCGACGCGGACACCGGGGAGGTGCACGGGGTCGCCGTGCGGGCCGACCTCACCGTCACCTTCGGGACGCACAAGCCGGGGCTGCTGATCGATCCGGCGCGGGAGTACGCCGGGTCGGTGCGGCTCGTCGACATCGGGCTGTCGCTGCCCGCGTCGGCCGAGCTGGAGGCGCTCCAACACGCCGACGTACGGCGGCTGTTGCCCGTGCCCGGCGGGGAGAGCGACAAGTACCGGCGGGGTGTCGTCGGGATCGCCGCCGGGTCCGCGCGCTATCCCGGGGCCGCCGTGCTCGCCGTGGCCGGGGCGCTGCGGGGCGGCGCCGGGGCCGTGCGGTACGTCGGGCCCGCCGCGGACGCCGTGCTCGCCCGCTTCCCCGAGACGCTCGTCTCCGACCAGGGGCCCGCGCGTGCCGGGCGGGTGCAGGCGTGGGTCGTCGGGCCGGGGGCCGGGGACGACTCCGCGGCCGTGGGCGAGGTGCTGGCCTCCGACGTGCCGGTGCTCATCGACGCGGACGGGCTGCGGCTGGCCGACCGGGACGCCGTACGCGCGCGTACCGCCCCGACCCTCATGACCCCGCACGCCGGAGAGGCCGCCGCGCTCCTCGGAGTGGCCCGCGAGGAGGTCGAGGGCGCACGGCTGGCCTCGGCCCGGGAACTCGCCGCGCGCTACTCCGCGACCGTGCTGCTCAAGGGCTCGACGACGCTGGTGGCGGACCCGGCGGACGGCCCGGTCCGCGTCAACCCCACCGGCACCGCCTGGCTCGCCACCGCGGGCAGCGGGGACGTGCTGTCGGGCCTCGCGGGCTCCCTGCTCGCCTCCGGACTGAGCGCGCTCGACGCGGGCAGCGCGGCGGCGTACCTGCACGGGCTGGCGGGACGGTTCGCGGCGGACGGGGCGCCGGTGGGGGCACACGACGTGGCCGAGGCGGTGCCGGGGGCCTGGCGGGACGTCCGGGAGGAGTGACTACCTGATGGGACTAATCCCCCTCGGCCGAATATGCGGAGCCGAAAGGGCGATGTTTCGCTGACTGCATGGATGAGCCACATATACGCGGCACCACCCGGCGGGAATTGCTCGGCGGAGCGGCGGTCGTTCTGGGGAGTCCCGTTCTCGGACTGCACGGCGACCCGCAGAGCCCACAGGACCCGCAGAACCCGCAAAGCCCACGGGACCCACAAGACCCGCAGGACCCATCGGCCCAGCTCCCCGCAGGGACCTGCGGCGGCGACTACGACCCCGAGTACGAGCAACTGCTCGCCGCGGCCGAGGACGTGGAGGTCGACGAGACCGCCGACCGCTCCCTCGCGCCGGCCAAGTGGACCCGTCCCATTCGCAAGCGGGCCAAGGTGACGATGCGTTACCGGGTGCGCGGGAACTGGCTGGTCGGCTACCACACCGGTGTCGACCTCGCCGTGCCGAAGGGGACCCCGGTCTACGCGGTCGGCTCCGGAGTCGTCGTACTGGCCAGCTGGTCGGGGTCGTACGGGAAGGCCGTGACGATCAAGATGAGCGACTCCCGGTACGTCGTCTACGGCCATCTCTCGCGCATCTCCGTCGCGCGCGGAGCGAAGGTCAAGGCCGGTACGCGCATCGGGAGCAGCGGCAGCACCGGCCGGACCACCGGCCCTCATCTGCACTTCGAGGTGCGCGCCAGGCGCCAGTACGGATCGGACGTCGACCCCGTGAAGTACCTGGCCCGGCACGGCCTGCGGCTGTGACACGCGCACGCGTGCGCGCCGCGGGGGACGTGCTCATCGGTGGTGTCAGTCCCCTCTGAGACACTGGGGACGCCATGAACGAGACAGCCACCGCCCCGACCGCACCGCTCCGCGCCCGCGCCGAGATCGACCTGGCCGCGCTGCGGGCCAACGTGCGTACCCTGCGCGCCCACGCGCCGGGGGCCGCCGTCATGGCCGTGGTCAAGTCCGACGCGTACGGCCACGGCGCGGTGCCGTGCGCCCGCGCGGCCGTGGCGGCGGGGGCCGGCTGGCTCGGGACCGCCACCCCCGAGGAGGCGCTCGCGCTGCGGGAGGCCGGGCTGCCGGGGCGGATCATGTGCTGGCTGTGGACGCCCGGCGGCCCCTGGCGGGAGGCGATCGAGGCCGACCTCGACGTGTCCGTCAGCGGGATGTGGGCCCTGCGGGAGGTCATGGCGGCGGCCCGGCGAGCCGGCCGCCCCGCGCGCGTGCAGCTCAAGGCCGACACCGGCCTCGGGCGGAACGGCTGCCAGCCGGGCGAGGACTGGACCGAGCTGGTCGAGGCCGCCCTGGGAGCCGAGGCCGACGGCCTGCTCCGGGTCACCGGCCTCTGGTCGCACTTCGCCTGCGCCGACGAGCCGGGCCACCCCTCCATCGCCGCCCAGCTGACCCGCTTCCGGGAGATGCTGGCGGACGCCGAGGTCCGGGGCGCGCGTCCCGAGGTCCGGCACATCGCCAACTCGCCCGCCACGCTCACCCTTCCGGAGAGCCACTTCGACCTCGTCCGCACCGGGATCGCGGTCTACGGCATCTCGCCGAGCCCCGAGATCGGCAGCCCCGCCGACTTCGGACTCCGACCGGTGATGACGCTGTCCGCGTCGGTCGCCCTGGTCAAGCAGGTCCCCGGCGGCCACGGCGTGAGCTACGGCCATCACTACGTCACCCCGGGCGAGACCACCCTCGGCCTGGTGCCCGTCGGCTACGCGGACGGCGTCCCGCGGCACGCCTCCGGGGCCGGACCGGTGCTGGTCGACGGCAAGTGGCGGACCGTCGCCGGACGGATCGCGATGGACCAGTTCGTCGTCGACCTCGGCGGCGACCGGCCCGCGACCGGCACGCGCGCGGTGCTCTTCGGACCCGGTGACGGCGGCGAGCCCACCGCCGAGGACTGGGCGCAGGCGGCGGGGACCATCGCGTACGAAATTGTCACCCGCATCGGAACACGTGTTCCTCGCGTCTATGTGAACGAGGAACAAGCGGGGTAATCGCACAAGTAGGTGCGAGAACAACCAGTCCCGCCACACCGGTATCACCCGACCCAGCGAACAGGAGCGGTACGTGAGCGAGAGCAGTGCGGAGGCCGTCGTGGACGCCGCGTCGGTGGCCCTCGCCTCCGCCACGGGGGCGGGCGGCGGCTGGCGGCGGGCGACCGGGATCGCGGGCGCCGCGATAGGGGTCGTCGCCGCGGGCGCGGCGGCCGGGGTCGCCATCGAGCGGCTCACCGTCGGCCGGGGCATGCGCAAGAAGGCACGGCTCGCCCTGGACTCGACCGGCCCGTACGGCTCCCTGCGCGGCACCCCCGGCAAGGCGTACGCCGACGACGGCACCGAGCTGTACTACGAGGTCGACGACGTCGACCCGGAGGCCGTGCCCGCGCTGTCCCCGCGCCGGCGCCGGCTGTTCGGCCGCAAGGCCCCCGCCCCCGTCACCGTCGTCTTCAGCCACGGCTACTGCCTCAGCCAGGACTCCTGGCACTTCCAGCGCGCCGCCCTCAGGGGTGTCGTACGGACCGTGCACTGGGACCAGCGCAGCCACGGCCGGTCCGGGCGGGGCGTACGGCAGGTGCAGGACGGGGTGCCGGTCGACATCGAGCAGCTCGGACGCGACCTGAAGGCCGTCATCGACGCGGCCGCCCCGCAGGGACCGATCGTGCTCGTCGGGCACTCCATGGGCGGGATGACCCTCATGGCGCTGGCCGACCAGTACCCCGAGCTGATCCGCGAGCGGGTGGTGGCGGTGGCCCTGGTCGGTACGTCGTCCGGGCGGCTCGGCGAGGTCAACTTCGGGCTCCCGGTCGCGGGCGTCAACGCCGTACGGCGGGTGCTGCCGGGCGTGCTCAAGGTGCTCGGGCAGCGGGCCGACCTGGTCGAGAAGGGACGGCGGGCCACCGCCGACCTGTTCGCCGGGATCATCAAGCGCTACTCCTTCGCGTCCCGGGACGTCGACCCGGCCGTCGTCCGGTTCGCCGAGCGGATGATCGAGTCCACCCCGATCGACGTGGTCGCCGAGTACTACCCGGCGTTCGACAGCCACGACAAGACCGCCGCGCTCGCCCACTTCGCCGACCTACCGGTCCTGGTGCTGGCCGGGGTGCAGGACATGGTCACGCCCAGCGAGCACAGCGAGGCCATCGCCGGGCTGCTGCCCGAGGCGGAGCTGGTGCTGGTGCCCGACGCCGGGCACCTGGTCATGCTGGAACACCCGGAAGTGGTCACCGACCGCCTCGCCGACCTCCTCACCCGCGCGGGTGCCGTACCCGCAGGGGCTACGGTGGGCGGTTATGGAAGCAGTACCGCACAGCCCGGTTGAGACCCGGCTGACCGTCACCTCGCCCGAGCAGATGCGCGCACTGGGCCTGAAGCTCGCCAAGCTGCTGCGCGCCGGTGACCTCGTGATGCTCAGCGGCGAGCTCGGCGCGGGCAAGACGACGCTGACCCGCGGACTCGGCGAGGGGCTCGGGGTGCGGGGGGCGGTGACCTCGCCGACCTTCGTGATCGCCCGGGTGCACCCCTCCCTCGGGGACGGGCCGCCGCTCGTGCACGTCGACGCGTACCGCCTGGGCGGCGGGCTCGACGAGATGGAGGACCTCGACCTCGACGTGTCCCTGCCGGACTCGGTGATCGTCGTGGAGTGGGGCGAGGGCAAGGTCGAGGAGCTGACCGACGACCGGCTGCACGTCCAGATCCACCGCGCGGTCGGTGACACCACGGACGAGGTACGGCACGTGACGCTGACCCCGCTCGGGGAGCGGTGGGCCGCGGCCGATCTCGGTGTGCTCACGGCCTGAGGGCCGGCGGCGGATCGTATGAACGTTCCGACAAGACGTCGGCAAGATATTGCGTTCGGCGTCTTGTGCGTGGTCACATGGTACCCAGCTCGTAGTTAGGTGTACCTAACTACGCCGCCCCCGAACTTCAGGAGGCGTCCATGTCGGCCACCGAGAACCGGCCCCAGCCGCAGCCGTACGCGATCGTCGGCGGTGTGTCCATGCGTGATCTGCTGGCGTCCTGCGCGGCGGCGGAAGCCGTCTCCACACCGCCGCGACTGCCCGATCCCGGCACGCTCCCGGCCGCCGTCGAGCGTCCGAAAGCGGCCTGAGCCGCAGCTCTAGCGGATCACCACGACCTTCGCGCCGATCGTCGCGAAGGACCACATCGCGTCGCCGTCCTCGCGGGACTCCCGGATACCGCCCGTCCGTACGGTGGTCGTCGTGGTGGAGGCCGGGGGTGCCGTGTCCTTCATCGCCGCGCTGAAGCCGATGGCCACGCCGTCGACGCCGGTGAAGCGGACGACGTGCTCGATGGGGATGCCGTCGGTGCCGGTGACGGTGTTGGAGCGGGAGGTGACCGCGTAGACGCCGGGGGTGGGGTCGATGGTGCCGGGGGTGACCTTGAAGGTGCGGGTCACCTTGGCGCCCGGTCCGACCAGCCAGACCCGGTTGTCGTCGAGGGAGTAGACGACTCGTTCGCCGGTTCCGGAGCCGTGGGGCAGGGCGGTGGGGTTCCGCTTGTCGCGGGGGGCCTTCGAGGTGACCGCCGCCGGTACCGCGGTGGCGGTGTGGGCTTTCGTGGGGACCGTCGCGGAGGCCTGGTAGGCGAGGAAGCCGACGGTTGCGAGGGCCGCTGTGGTGAGGCCGGTCACGAAAGCTGCGTTGCTGGGGGCCACCGCTACCTCTTGAGTGCTTGGTCCTGATTTGTGGTGACCGTAGCAGGTTGTCTCTCGGGTGCTGCGCCGCTGGGGCTTGTCGCGCCCACGCGGCGGAGCCGCATGTCGATACAGCCCCGCGCCCCTAAAAGCCGCCTGAGGCCGCACATCCCCTCAGGACCCGTAGGCTGTTTGCGTGCTCTTGCTCGCTCTGGATACCGCCACTCCCGCCGTGACCGTCGCCCTGCATGACGGGGGAGACGTAGTCGCCTCCTTCAGCCAGGTCGACGCGCGCCGGCACGGGGAGCTGTTGTTGCCGGCCGTCGACCGGGTGCTCCGGGACGCGGGGGTGAAGCTGGACGCCGTCACCGGGGTCGTCGTGGGGACCGGGCCCGGGCCCTACACGGGGCTCAGGGTCGGACTGATGACCGCGGACACCTTCGGGCTCGCGCTCGGGGTGCCCGTGTACGGGGTGTGCACCCTGGACGGGCTCGCGTACGCGGCCGGTGCCGGCACCGGGCCCTTCGTCGTGGCGACCGACGCGCGGCGCAAAGAGGTCTACTGGGCGCGGTACGAGGACTCCCGTACCCGTACCGGTGAACCCGCCGTCGACCGGCCCGCCGACATCGCCGAGCGGGTCGCGGGACTGCCCGCCGTCGGCGCCGGGGCGCTGCTCTACCCCGAGACCTTCACCGACGTACGCGAGCCGGAGCACGTGTCGGCCGGTGCGCTCGCCTCGCTCGCCGCCGAGCGGCTGGCGGCCGGGGAGGAAATGCCCGCGCCGCGGCCGCTGTACCTGCGGCGGCCGGACGCCCAGGTCCCCAAGAACTACAAGGTGGTCACCCCCAAGTGACCACACCCGTGAATCCCGTACTGCGTGAGATGCGCTGGTGGGACATCGATCCCGTCCTGGAGCTGGAGAAGGACCTCTTCCCCGAGGACGCCTGGTCCCGGGGCATGTTCTGGTCCGAACTGGCGCACGCCCGGGGCGCCGAGGCGACCCGGCGCTATGTCGTGGCCGAGGCCGGCGAGCGGCTCGTGGGGTACGCCGGGCTCGCCTCCGCCGCCGAGCTGGCCGACGTCCAGACCATCGCCGTGGCCCGCGACCAGTGGGGCACCGGGCTCGGCGCGCTGCTGCTGACCGAACTGCTGCGGGCCGCGACCGCCTTCGAGTGCGCCGAAGTGATGCTGGAGTGCCGGATCGACAACCTCCGGGCGCAGAAGCTGTACGAGCGCTTCGGCTTCGAGGCCATCGGGTTCCGGCGCGGCTACTACCAGCCGGGCAATGTGGACGCCCTGGTCATGCGGCTGACCGACCCTTCAACTTCCGTACGAGGAACCGAGATCAATGGCTGACGAACCGCTTGTCCTGGGCATCGAGACCTCCTGTGACGAGACCGGCGTCGGCATCGTCCGGGGCACCACCCTGCTGGCCGACGCCATCGCGTCCAGCGTGGACGAGCACGCCCGGTTCGGCGGTGTGGTGCCGGAGGTGGCCAGCAGGGCGCACCTGGAGGCCATGGTGCCGACCATCGAGCGCGCCCTGAAGGAGGCCGGGGTGAGCGCCAGGGACCTCGACGGCATCTCCGTCACCGCGGGTCCCGGCCTCGCCGGTGCCCTCCTGGTCGGGGTCTCCGCCGCGAAGGCGTACGCCTACGCCCTCGGCAAGCCCCTCTACGGCGTCAACCACCTCGCCTCCCACATCTGCGTGGACCAGCTGGAGCACGGCCCGCTGCCCGAGCCGACGATGGCCCTGCTGGTCTCCGGCGGGCACTCCTCGCTGCTGCTGTCCAGCGACATCACCTCCGACGTACGGCCGATGGGCGCGACCATCGACGACGCGGCCGGCGAGGCCTTCGACAAGATCGCCCGGGTGCTCAACCTCGGCTTCCCCGGCGGTCCGGTCATCGACCGGTACGCGAAGGAGGGCGACCCGAACGCGATCTCCTTCCCGCGCGGACTGACCGGGCCGCGCGACCCGGCGTACGACTTCTCCTTCTCCGGCCTCAAGACGGCGGTCGCCCGCTGGATCGAGGCGAGGCGGGCCGCGGGGGAGGAGGTGCCGGTGCGGGACGTGTCGGCGTCCTTCCAGGAGGCGGTCGTGGACGTGCTGACCCGCAAGGCCGTGCGGGCCTGCAAGGACGAGGGCGTCGACCACCTGATGATCGGCGGCGGGGTCGCCGCCAACTCCCGGCTGCGGGCCCTCGCCCAGGAGCGCTGCGAGGCCGCCGGCATCCGGCTGCGGGTCCCGCGCCCCAAGCTGTGCACCGACAACGGCGCGATGGTCGCCGCCCTCGGCGCGGAGATGGTAGCCCGCAACCGCCCCGCCTCCAGCTGGGACCTGTCGGCCGACTCCTCCCTGCCGGTGACCGACCCGCACGTCCCGGGCCACGACCACGTCCACGAGGTCAGCAAGGAGAACCTCTACTCGTGACGGTCGCGTTGATGTGGGAGGCCCGGGCGGTCGAGGGCAGGGGCGAGGAGCTGCTCGCCTGGGCGCGTCGACAGGAGCTTCCTGTACGGCCGTTGCGGCGCGAGACCTTCAAGGCGGCGCAGGACCGCGTCCTCGTCATCACGTGGTGGGACGCGGCCTACGACGCCGAGCTGCCCGAACTCCCGGAGCCGGGCGGCGAGTTGGCCATGCGGGCGGTGCACCGGTGGCGGTTCGAGTCGCTGGGCTCCGACTGAGATCGGCCCCGTACCGCCCCGGCCGATTTCACCCCGCCCCCGACACCTCCGTCTCGCAGCGAAGCAGCCGGTCCGGGCCCAACTCCCGTACCGGCCCCGCGAGACGCAGCCGTGCCGTGTGCCGGACATCCGCGCTCGACACCGCCAGCCGTAGCTCCAGGTCGCCCGGTTCCACGATCCGGCGGCCCTTGCGGTCGGTGAAGGCGGACAGGTCGGCGTGGAAGCGGAAGGCGACCCGGCGGGACTCGCCCGGGTCCAACTCCAGCCGCTGGTAACCGATCAGGCGGACGTCCGGGCGGGTCACCGAGGCCACCGGGTCGTGCAGATACAGCTGGACGACCTCGGCGCCCGCGCGGTCGCCCGCGTTGCGCACGGTCAGCGAGACGTCGTAGGTGCCGTCCGTGGTGATCTCGGGGGCCGTTCCGCCGAAGTCCTCCCACGCGAACTCCGTGTAGGAGCGCCCGTGTCCGAAGGCGTACAGCGGGGTCGGGTCGAGGTTGCTGACCTCGCCTGCGAGGCCGAGCGGGGGCTGGAGGTAGGTCCAGGGCTGGCCGCCGGGGACCTGGGGGACGCTGACCGGGAGGCGGCCGGAGGGGTTGACCCGGCCCGACAGGACCCCCGCGACCGCCGGGCCGCCCTCCTCGCCGGGGAAGAAGGCCTGGACGACCGCGCCGAGCCGGCCCTGCCAGCGGCCCAGCGCGTAGGGGCGGCCGGTCAGCAGGACCAGGACGACCGGGACGCCGGTCGCGACCAGCGAGTCCAGCAACTCGCCCTGCACGCCCGGCAGCTGAAGGTCCGTCACATCGCAGCCCTCGCCGGAGGTGCCCCGCCCGAACAGGCCCGCGCGGTCGCCCAGCACCGCCACGCACACGTCCGCCTCGGCGGCCCTGGCCACCGCCTCCTCGAAGCCGCCGGTGTCCGGGTCGTCGACTCCGCAGCCCTCGGTGAACGTGACCTTGGCGTCGGGGAGTTCGGCGCGCAGGGCATCGATGACCGTGGGGATCTCGATGCCCATCGGGACGTCCGGGTGGTGGGTGAGGACGTGGGAGGGGAAGGAGTAGCAGCCCAGCATCGCCAGGGCGTCGGCGGCGCGTGGGCCCACGACCGCGATCCGGGTGTCGGGGGCCAGCGGGAGCAGGCCGTCCGGGTTGTCGAGGAGGACCACCGACTCCTCGGCCAGGCGGCGGGCCAGGGCGCGGTTCGCCGTCGAGTCGAGGTCGATCCGCTCGGCGGGCTCCGGGTCCCAGTCCTCGTCCAGGAGGCCCAGTTCGCACTTCTGGAGCAGGACCCGGCGGGCCGCCCGGTCGATCAGGGACTCGGGGATCTCGCCCGCGCGGACGGCCTCGATCAGGGGGGTGCCGTAGCACTTGAGGGTGGGCAGTTCGACGTCGAGGCCCGCCGCGAGGGCCGCGTGCGCCGCGCCCGCCTCGGTGCCGGCGATCCGGTGCTGGGTCTGGAGGAAGCCGACGCCGAAGTAGTCGGCGACCACCGTGCCGGTGAACCCCCAGTCCTCGCGCAGGAGTTCGGTCAGCAGGCCGGGGTCGGCGGAGGCGGGGACGCCGTCCGTGTCGGTGTAGGCGGCCATCACCGAGCGGGCGCCGCCCTCGCGCAGGGCGAACTCGAAGGGCGGCAGGGTGATGTCGGCGAACTCCCGCACGCCCGCGCGTACCGGCGCGAGGTTGCGGGCGCCGGCCGAGGAGGCGTACCCGGCGAAGTGCTTGAGCGTGGCGACGATCCCGGCCGACTCCAGGCCCCGGACATAGGCGGCGCCGATCGTGCCCACCAGGTACGGGTCCTCGCCGATCGTCTCCTCGACCCGTCCCCAGCGCGGGTCGCGGACCACGTCCAGGACGGGGGCCAGGCCCTGGTGGACGCCGACCGTGCGCAGGTCGCGGCCGATGGCGCCGGCCATCTCCTCGACCAGGGCGGCGTCCCAGCTCGCGCCCCAGGCGAGCGGGACCGGATAGGCGGTGGCCCGCCAGGTGGTGAAGCCGGCCAGGCACTCCTCGTGGGCGAGCGCGGGGATGCCGAAGCGGCCCGCGGCGGCGATACGGCGCTGGGCGCGGGCCAGCGCCTGCGCGCCCAGCGCCGGGTCCACGGGGGCGGTGCCGAAGGGGCGGGTGAGCTGGCCCAGGCCCCGGGTGATCAGCTCGGACCACTCGGGGACGGAGGAGGCGGCGGTCATCTCGCGTTGCAGCGGGGCGACCCCGTCCCCGTCCGTGCTGGCGCCCACCCACACGCCGTAGAGCTGGGCGGTCTTCTCCTCAAGGGTCATCCGGGAGATGAGGTCGTCGACGCGGGCGGAGGAGGTCAGGGCGGGGTCACGCCAGGGCGCGGTGGTCATGTAACTCCTGTCGGGCTCGACTGTCGGGTCGACGACGACCCCCAGGGCCTGCCGAATGTTTCGACACTAAATCCGAATGTTTTGGGAACCTAGGGCCGTCAAGAGGGTTCGTCAAGAGGTCGCGCAGGGATACGATCGCCGCCATGACACCCCCGGAGCCCCTTGGAACACGGCAGACCGCGACCCTCGCCGAGATCGCCCGCGAGGCCGGCGTATCGGCGCCGACAGTTTCGAAGGTCCTCAACGGCCGTGCGGATGTCGCGCCCGCGACCCGCAGCCGCGTCGAGGACCTGCTGCGCGCGCACGGCTACCGGCGCCGACGTGCCGAGGCGAGCCGTTCGCCCCTGATCGACCTGGTCTTCCACGAACTGGAGAGCGCGTGGGCGATGGAGGTCATCCGGGGCGTGGAGAACGTGGCGCGCGATGCCGGTCTCAGCGTCGTGCTCAGCGAGAGCGCCGGGCGGCTCACCCCCGGGCGCACCTGGGCCGACCAGGTCGCCGCCCGCCGCCCCTACGGCGTGGTCCTCGTGCTGTCCGGGCTCGACGAGTCCCAGCGCGCGCTGCTCAACAGCAGGTCGATCCCGTTCGTGGTGATGGACCCGGCCGGCGACCCGGGCGCCGACGTGCCCTCGATCGGTGCCACCAACTGGCAGGGCGGGCTCGCCGCGACCCGGCATCTGGTCGAGCTGGGCCACCGCAGGATCGGCGCGATCACCGGCCCGTCCCGCATGATGTGCAGCCGCGCCCGCATCGACGGCTACCGGGCCGCCCTGGAGACCGCCGGGCTGCCCGTCGACCCCGAGCTGATCATGGCCGGCGACTTCCACCACGAGACCGGTTACCGCCAGGGCCTCGAACTCCTGCGCCGCCCGGACCGCCCCACCGCGGTCTTCGCCGGCAACGACCTCCAGGCGCTCGGCGTCTACGAGGCCGCGCGCGAGCTGGGGCTGCGCATTCCGGAGGACCTCAGCGTGGTCGGCTTCGACGATCTTCCGGTGGCTCCCCTGGTGGGCCCGCCGCTGACGACCGTACGGCAGCCGCTGACCGAGATGGCCGAGGCGGCGGCGAAGCTGGTGCTGGATCTGGGGCGGGACGCGGACAACCCCGCGGCGACGCGGGTGGAATTGGCGACGAGCCTGGTCGTGCGCAGCAGCTGCGCTGAGCTGGAGCGGGGCGCCTAGCGGGGTGCCGGGCCGGGTGCGGGTCCGGCGGGGCTGGTCGCGCCCCGTGGCGGAGCCGCACATCGATACAGTCCCGCGCCCCTTTGGGCGGGTGACCTTGACGACCCGGATGCCTGCCCCCACACTCCTCCGAGCCAATCGGTTGTACGACCGAAACTTTCGGAGGCACCCGTATGAGATCTCTGAGAACCGGCTTGCCCCTGCTCCTCGTCGGCGCGCTCCTGGCCATGGCCCCCGCCGCGCACGCGGCCGACACCCCGCTGCGTGACCTCGCGGCCGCCAAGGGCAAGGTCATCGGTACGGCCGTCACCGGGTCCAAGCTCACCGGCACGTACGGCGACATCGCGGGGGCGCAGTTCAACTCGCTGACCCCCGGCAACGCCATGAAGTGGGGCTCGGTCGAGCCGACCCGGGGCACGTACAACTGGGCCGAGGCCGATCAGATCGTGGACTTCGCCGAGGCGCACGGTCAGCAGGTGCGGGGGCACACGCTGGTCTGGCACAGCCAGAACCCGAGCTGGCTGACGAACGGCACCTGGACCCAGCCCCAGCTCAGCCAGCTCCTCAACGACCACATCGCGCTCGAAGTGGGCCGGTACAAGGGGCGGTTGGCGGCCTGGGACGTCGTCAACGAACCCTTCAACGAGGACGGCACCTACCGCCAGACCCTCTGGTACAACGGCCTCGGCACCGGCTACATCGCCCAGGCCCTCACCGCCGCCCGCGCCGCCGACCCGGCAGCCAGGCTGTACATCAACGACTACAACGTCGAGGGCGTCAACGCGAAGAGCACGGCCCTCTACAACCTGGTCAAGTCCCTGAAGGAGCAAGGCGTTCCGATCGACGGCGTCGGACTCCAGGCCCATCTGATCGTCGGCCAGGTGCCCTCGACGCTCCAGCAGAACATCCAGCGCTTCGCCGACCTCGGCGTCGACGTGGCGATCACCGAGCTGGACATCCGGATGGCGCTGCCCTCCGACACCGCGAAGCTGACCCAGCAGGCCGCCGACTACAAGGCCGTCATGAACGCCTGCGTGGCGGTCGCGCGCTGCGCCGGTGTCACCGTGTGGGGCTTCACCGACTCCGACTCCTGGATCCCGAGCACCTTCCCGGGACAGGGCGCGGCGACGCCGTACGACGAGAACTACGCGCCGAAACCGGCGTACCACGCCATCGCGGAGGCGCTCGGCGGTACGACCACCCCGCCGCCGACGGGTGCCTGCACCGCCGCCTACAGCGTGACCAGCCAGTGGAACACCGGCTTCACCGGCCAGGTGACGATCTCCTGCTCGGGTGCCGCGCTGTCGTCCTGGAAGGCCGTGTGGACGTACGGCGCCGGGCAGCAGGTCACCCAGGCGTGGAACGCGAACTGCACCCAGTCCGGGGCGGCGGTCAGCTGCTCGAACGCCTCCTACAACGGGACCGTGCCGGCCGGCGGCTCGGTGACGTTCGGGTTCAACGCGTCCTGGAGCGGGAGCAATCCGGTGCCCACGGTGACGCTGGGCTGAGAAGTCTGAGAATTTCCGAAGTAATGCGGTCTCGAGGTTCCTGCCCGTAATAATTCGGACTTATGTTCTTCCCTGTGACGGGACAGGACGAGAACGGGGACGCGGGCAGAAGACCGGGCCGGCGACCGAGAGCGCTGAAGGTCGCCGGCCTCACTCTGGCGGGTCTGCTGGTGCTGGGCGCCGGTACGGCCGGCTGGGTCTACTGGCATCTGAACGCCAACATCAAGAGCGTCGACATCAACAGCGCGCTCGGCGACGACCGCCCCGCCAAGGCGGTCACCACGCCCACCCCCTCCGGGACCGCCACGCCCCTGCCGACCGAGGCCGTGAACATCCTCGTGCTGGGCTCGGACTCGCGCAGCGGCAAGGAGAACCAGGCGCTCGGCGGCGGCAGCAGCACCGGGGCCCGCTCGGACACCGCGATGGTCGTGCACATCGACGCGGGGCGGACCGCGGCCACCGTCGTCAGCATCCCGCGCGACACCCTCGTCACCCGCCCCTCGTGCCCGCTCAAGAGCGGGGGGTCCACGGCGGTGGCGTACGGCGCGATGTTCAACAGCGCCTACTCGGTGGGCGGTCCGGTGTGCGCGGTCAAGACGGTCGAGTCGATCACGAACGTCCGCATGGACCACTACATCGAGATCGACTTCTCGGGCTTCGCGAAGCTGGTGAACGCCCTCGGCGGGGTCACCGTCACCACGGACGAGGACATCGACGACGCCGACAGCCACCTCGACCTCAAGGCGGGCACCCACCACCTGGACGGCAAGACCGCTCTCGCGCTCGCCCGCACCCGGCACGGCATAGGCGACGGCAGCGACCTGGGCCGGATAGGTCTCCAGCAGAAGCTGGTGAAGGCCCTGCTGGAGCAGATCTCCTCGACGAACCTCCTCACCAGCCCCACCCAGCTGTACTCCGTCGCCGACGCCGTCACCGGCAGCCTCACCACCGACACCGGCCTGGACTCCCTCCCCGAACTGACGAGCCTCGGCGAAAGCCTGAAGGCCCTCTCGGCGGCCGACGTGAAGACGATCACCATGCCGGTGGTGACGGCCCCGTCCGATCCCAACCGGGTGGTGGCGGACGAGCCGGCCGCGGGCAAGCTGTGGAAGTCGCTGCGCTAAGCCGTGACCTGCGGAAACGGCGGGATCGACCCGCCCCGGAAAAAAACTTCGAGATTTTCCGGCGAGCCTGTCGAACGCCCCGCCCCCCGATCGACGCACTGGTGAGAGGCCGGGAAGGACCGGCCTCCGCAGCGATCGAGGAGTCACCATGCCGCGTTACCTGTCGATGGTCCGGATCGACGAGCAGACCGCTCCCGCCGAGGGGCCCAGCGAGGCGCTGATGCAGCGGATGGGCGAGCTGATCGAGGAGATGACGAAGGCCGGGGTGCTGCTGGACACCGCCGGGCTGACGCCCACCTCGCAGGGGACCCGGGTGCACTGGGAGAAGGGGCAGCTGTCGGTGACCGACGGGCCGTTCACCGAGGCCAAGGAGGTCGTCGGCGGTTACGCGATCGTGCAGGCGAAGGACAGGGCCGAGGCGATCGAGTGGACCAAGCGCTTCCTGAAGGTGCACGAGGAGCACTGGACGGTCACCTGCGAGGTGCGGGAGATCATGGAGGGCTGAGCCCGCTTCCTTGGCTGTACGGCCGTACAGGTGTCGAATGGGGGGCTGTGACCACCTCGCAGCCCCCCGACAGCGATGCCCGCGCCACGGATGCCCGCGCCACGGATGCCAGTGCTGCCGATGCCCGCGCCACCGATGCCCGTGCCGCCGAGGCGCGCTCCTCCGTCGAGACCGTCTTCCGCATGGAGTCGCCGCGCATCATCGCCGGTGTCACCCGGGTCGTGCGGGACGTCGGCATCGCCGAGGAGCTCGCGCAGGACGCCCTGGTCGCGGCGCTGGAGCAGTGGCCGCGCGACGGCGTGCCGGACAACCCCGGCGCCTGGCTCATGGCCATCGCGCGGCGCCGGGCCGTGGACCTGGTCCGCCGCCGCGAGAACTACGCCCGCAAGCTCGCCGAGATCGGCCGGGAGCTGCCGGAGAGCGCCCCGCCGGAGGAGCCGTCCGACCCCGAGGACATCGACGACGACCTGCTGAGGCTGGTCTTCACCACCTGCCACCCGGTGCTCTCCGCGGAGGCCCGCACCGCGCTCACCCTGCGCCTGCTCGGCGGTCTGGCCACCCCCGAGATCGCCCGCGCCTTCCTCGTCCCGGAACCGACGGTCGCCCAGCGCATCGTGCGCGCCAAGCGGACCCTCGCCACCAGGAACATCGCCTTCGAGGTGCCCTACGGCCCCGACCGCGAGGCCCGCCTCGGGTCCGTCCTGGACGTCATCTACCTGATCTTCAACGAGGGTTACGCCGCCACCGCCGGCGACGACTGGCTGCGCCCCTCCCTCTGCGAGGACGCCCTGCGGCTGGCCCGGCTGCTCTCCGCGCTGATGCCCAAGGAACCCGAAGTGCACGGCCTCACCGCCCTGTTGGAGTTCCAGGCCGCCCGCACGGCCGCCCGCACCGGACCGGACGGCGAGCCCGTCCTCCTCAAGGACCAGAACCGCAGCCGGTGGAACCGCATGCTGATCGCCCGCGGCATCAAGGCCCTCGGCCGCGCCGACGCCACCGCCACCGGAGTTCCCGGCCCCTACGCCCTCCAGGCCGCCATCGCCGCCTGCCACGCGCACGCGTACTCCTACGCCGAGACCGACTGGAAGGCCATCGCGACCCTCTACGGCCTGCTCGCCGCCCGCGCCCCCTCGCCGGTCGTCGAACTCAACCGCGCGGTCGCCGTCTCCATGGCCGAGGGCCCGGACCCGGCCCTCGCGATCGTCGACGCGCTCACCGCCGAACCCGCCCTGTTCGAGTACCACTTGCTGCCGAGCGTGCGCGGCGACCTGCTCGCGCGCCTCGGGCGTACGACGGAGGCGCGGGCCGAGTTCGAGCGGGCGGCCGCGCTGACGCGCAACGAACGGGAGCGGGAGCTGCTGCTCGGCCGGGCGCGGGAGTGCGGTCAGTGATTCACCGTCGGACGGTTGTCCCTGAGTGAAGCCGAACGGTTGTCCTTGGGTAAATTTGTTCCCCTTGTGTCCCGACGCGCTTTACAGTGACTCGGCCTCTGTGTGGAGGCTGTGAAACATGCGTGGGGGATGACCACTTGAGACTGTTCACGCGCCGCCGTGCCGCGGCGCTCGCGACCGCGGCGGCACTCGCCGCGGTCGGCACCCTGGCCACCGCGCCCGGCGCCGCCGCCGACGACGCGGGGCCCTGGCCGGGTACCGAGGGCAAGATCCTCACCGACGGCCCGGTGCTCGTCGACCCGGCCACCGGCAAGGCCGCCGCGGTCGCCAACGTCTACGGCGACTACGCCGCCTGGGCCCCGGACGGCAGCCGTCTGATCAGCGCCGCCAGCCAGATCTCCAGCATCCGCCCCAGCGGCAGCTCGAAGATCACCCTGCCCTGGGCGGAGGGCGTGCGCTCCAGCGCGTCGTACGAGGACCTGACGTTCTGGTGGGGCGGCCGCTACGTCGTCCTCTCCACCGGCGGCCAGCTCGCCTACGGCCCCTCCGACGGCTCATGGGCGCCCCGCCCGCTGCTGACGGCGGCCCAGGAACCGGCCGATGTCTGCGACAACGACCCGACGGTCAGCCCGTCGGGGCCGATCGCCTTCGAGCGCCGCGTCAACTACGGCTGCTACGACAACGCCGGCGTCTACGTCTACGACCCGGCCGCGAAGACCGTCAAGCGGGTCCTGACCAACGCCGAGCAGCCCGCCTACTCGCCCGACGGCAGCAGGCTGGCGTTCGTCCGCAAGGACACCGACGGAAAGTTCCAGATCTTCACGGCGAAGGCCGACGGCACCGACGTCAAGCAGGTCACCACCGGCCCGCGCTACTACCTCAACCCGTCCTGGTCGCCCACCGGTACGCGCATCCTCTTCGACGCGCACACCACGGGCGACAGCGCCGACACGCACACCACCGAGTACGTCGACCTGGCCACCGGCGCGCTCACCGCGGTCCCGGGCACCCCGCAGGGCAGCAACCCCAGCTGGCAGCCGCTGCGCAAGAACGCCACCGCCAGGATCTGGGGCTCCGACAGCTACGCCACCGCCGTCGCCGCCTCCCGCTGGACCTGGAACAAGGTCGGCGGACACGTGGCGGGCCTGATGGACGCCAAGGCCGCGGTGCTCACCAACCGGGACAACGCCGAGTACTCCCTCGGCGCGCCCGCGCTGGCCGGCAAGAAGCAGGGGCCGGTCCTCACGACCCCGAGGACCGGGCTGTCCGCCGCGGTGAAGGCCGAGCTGAAGCGGGTGCTGAAGCGGGGCGCCAACGTCTACCTCGTCGGCGGCACCCCGATCCTCAGCGACTCCGTCGTCTCCCAGGTCAAGGCCCTCGGCTTCGTCCCGAAGCGGGTGTCGGGCGCGGACCGCTACGCGACCTCGGTGGCCGTCGCCAAGAACATCACCACCAGCCCGAAGTACGTCTTCCTGGCCTCCGGTTCCGACGCCTACGGTGCCCTCGCGGCCTCCGCCGCGGCCGGCGCCGACGGCACCGCGAGCTCGGGCGGGGTCGTCCTCACCAACGGCAAGAAGCTGACCGCGTCGGTGAAGTCGTACCTCAACGCCCTCAACCCCAAGAAGACGATGGTCATCACGGTGGGCGCGGACGCCAAGTACGCCCTCACCCACACCGCGTTCTCCCGCTGGCCCTCCTCGTACTCGTACTACCCGATCTCGGGCAGCACGAAGGAGGCCCTCGCGGTCAACATCGCCAAGTTCTGGTGGAGCGCGCCGAGCAACGTCGCCCTCGCCTACTCCGGTTCCTGGCGCGACGGCCTCGCCGCGGCCGCGGCGATGAACGTCTTCGGGCCCGTGCTGTGGACCAACCGCCCGGCCCTGTCCAACGATCCCAAGAACTACCTGCTGCGCGAGTCCGCGAGCACCAACTCCGCGATCGCCTTCGGCGCCACGGGCGCGGTCACCGCGGACGCGCTGAACACCGCGGGCGCGGCGATCAGCGCGAGCAGCAGCCAGTTCGTCTACACCGCGTACCGCAACGGCGACGAGCCCGCGAGCGCGCGCATGAGCAGTTACGCCCTGCGCAGCAACGACGGCCAGCCCGCCACCGTGGCGCGCACCGGCCCGGTCGGCGCCGATCCGCACCTGGAGCAGCTCAGGACCGTCCAGCACCAGTGACGGCCCGCGCGGGGGCGCCGATCAGCATGGTCGGCGCCCCCGCGACCCGGGTCAGGAACACGGTCGCCGAGTGCGGCCCCTGCGGCTTGACCTTCTTCCGCAGCTCCTCCGGCTCGACGGCCGACCCGCGCTTCTTCACGGTCAGGATCCCCACCCCCCGCTCCCGCAGCAGCGCCTTCAACTTCTTCACGTTGAAGGGGAGTTGATCGGTGATCTCGTAGGCGGTGGCGTACGGCGTCGGAAGCAGGGAGTCCGCCGTCACGTACGCGATGGTCGGGTCGACGAGCCCGCCCCCGACCTCCTCGGCCACCTCGGCGACCAGATGGGCCCGGATCGCGGCGCCGTCCGGCTCGTACAAGTACCGCCCGACGGACCGGACTCCGGGATCGGGCAGGCCCCGGCCGCGCAGGGTCCGCGGTCCCGGCAGCAGGGTGGCCCGTACGGCACCCGGCTCCGTGCCGAACCAGAGCACCGCCTCCTTCACGTCCCCGCCGTCGGAGATCCACTCCGCCTCGGCCTCCCCGGGCACCGCCTCGTGCGGGATGCCGGGAGCGACCTTCAGCGCGGCGTGCGGGGCGTCCAGGGCCGCCCGCACCGCCCACGACAGCGGCGGCGAGTAGGCCTCCGGGTCGAAGATGCGCCCACGCCTGCCGGAGCGCCGGGCGGGGTCCACGAACACGGCGTCGTACCCGGCCGTGTCGACCTCCGTGACGTCCGCCTCCCGTACGTCGATCAGGTCGGCGAGCCCCAGTGCGTCCGCGTTCGCCCGTGCCGCCGCCGCGGTCAGCGGGTCCCGGTCCACCGCGAGGACCCGGATGCCGGCCCGGGCCAGCGCGATCGCGTCCCCGCCGATGCCGCAGCACAGGTCGGCGACGGACCGCACGCCCAGCGCCCGGAACCGCTCCGCCCGGTGGGCGGCGACACTCGCCCGCGTCGACTGCTCGACCCCGTTCGGCGTGAAGAACATCCGCCCCGCGTCCCCGTCCCCGAACTTCGCCGCCGCGCGCTGCCGCAGCCGGGCCTGGCCGAGCGCCGCGGAGACCAGTTCGGCGGGGTGCTCGCGGCGCAGCCGGGTGGCCACGGCGAGTTCGTCGGCGGGGGCGGTGCCGCGCACTTCGTCGAGGAGGGCACGGCCCTCGGGGGTGAGGAGGGGGGCGAGGTCGTTCACCGGGTCATTGTGGGCCAGTCGGTGGACCGTACGCCTCCGGCGGCGGTGTCGACCCGGGACCGGGGGGTGTGACCTGCGAGGATCCGGCCTCATGCGGACAGTAGGACAAACTTACAAAAACAGTCTTTTGGGTCGTACGGGGGTCTCGGGTGGGCGCCGGGCACGGGGCGCGTTCGTCCTGCTCGCCGTCGCCGCCCTCGTCGCCGGGTGCGCGCAGCCGGACGGCGGCGGAGAGCGGGGAGTGCGGGGAGTGCGGGGAGAGCAGGGAGAACGGGGAGAACGGGGAGAACCGGGGAGGCCCGGTGGGCAGCCCTTGAAGGCGCCCCCGGCCCCCGCCGGTGACCTCCAGGCCGACAAGATCCGTATCCAGGCCGCCAGGCTCCGCGCCGAGCAGGCCAGGTTCGCGGCCGCCAAGCGCTGGGGGCTGAAGAGGGTCCCGCTGACGGCCCCGCCGGCGCCCGCGACGAAGCCCCGCATCACCACGCGCCGCGGCTTCGAGGTCGACGGCCACGAGGAGAAGGGGCTGCCGCCGGTCTTCACGACCGTCCCCACCGACCAGAAGATCGTCTTCCTCACCATCGACGACGGCGCCGAGAAGGACCCCGCGTTCCTGCGGATGATGAGCGACCTGAAGATCCCGTACACCGCCTTCCTCAGCGACTACCTGGTCAAGGAGGACTACGGCTACTTCAAGAAGATGCAGGACCGGGGGGTCGTGCTCAACAACCACACCCTGCACCACCCCTATCTGCCGGGGCTGTCGTACGCCCGCCAGAAGCGCGAGATCTGCGGGATGCAGGACGTCGTCGAGAAGCACTACGGCAAGCGGCCCACGCTGTTCCGCCCGCCCTACGGCAACTACAACGAGGACTCCCTGCGGGCCGCCAAGTCCTGCGGCGTGAAGTACGCGCCGATCTGGAACGAGGAGGTCTTCGTCGACCACTGGGAGTACCGCGAGTGGGACCGCCGGATCCACCCCGGCGACATCGTGCTCAGCCACTTCCGGGGCCGCGAGGACTGGAAGGGCACGATGCCCGACATGGTCCGGCGCTTCCTGGACAAGGTCACGGCCGACGGGTACGCCGTCGCCCGTCTCGAGGACTACCTGTGAGACCACGGGCCCTGGTGGGCGCGGTCCTGGTGGGCGCGCTGCTCACCGGCTGCGCCCAGTCCGTCGACCCCATCGAGCGGCTGGGCAAGAAGGCGGCTCAGCGGGTGGGGTCGTACGGCCCCGGCGAGGGCCAGGGTTCCTACGGGCCGGCGGGGCAGCGGCCGTACCGTCGCTGGGGGCTCGCGACACCCCTGGCCGCGCCCCCGCGCCCGCCCGCCCGCACGGCGCCGGGCCGGGGTCTGCCGCCCGTCGTGAAGCGGGTCGCGACCACCGACAAGGTCGTCTTCCTCACCTACGACGACGGCGCCGAGAAGGACCCGCGGTTCGTCGACATGGTCCGTGAACTGCGGCTGCCCGTCAGCATGTTCCTCACGGACAGCGTGGTCGGCCCTGGCTACGGCCACTTCGCGCGCCTCCAGTCGGTCGGCGCGAGCATCCAGAACCACACCCTCGACCACCCCGCCCTGCGCGGCCTGCCCTACGCGGGCCAGCGCGCCGAGATCTGCGGCCAGCAGGAAAAGGTACGGTCCCGCTTCGGCATCCGCCCCCGCCTGCTCAGGCCCCCCTACGGCACGTACGACACCACAACCCTGCACGCGGCAGCCGACTGCGGCCTCTCGGCGATCGTGCTGTGGAGCGTGTCCCTGGAGGGGAACGGCACGCCGGGGCGGGGGCTCAGGGCGGGGGACATCGTGTCGGTGGCGGCGGGGGAGGGGACGGGGACGGGGACGGGGCGGACGTTGACGGAACGGACGGTGGGGGTGTTGCGGGAGATCGAGCGGCGGGGGCTGACGGTGGGGCGGTTGGAGGACTATCTGTAGGGGGCTGGGGGCTGGGGGCTGGGGGCTGGGGGGTTGTGCTGTGAGGGCGGGGCCGTTTCACGGACCGGGAGTGCCGCCGCGAGGGCGGTCGCCGTGGAGACGGTGAGGGTCGGGGCCGGTACGCGAGTGGGGGCGCCGGAGGTCTCGTGGCGGCTGAGCGTGGTGAGGGTGCAGGTGTGGGCGGCGGCGAGGGCGGCGGGGGCCGCGCCCCGGCGCAGCGCCGTGGCCGTGGGGGCCGCGTTGAGCGCGCCGGACAGGACGTCCACGGTACGGGCCGCCGCCATGGTCGCCGGGCCCGCGGGGAGGGAAGCCGGGGTGCTGTGAGGGCGCGGGGAGGGCAGGGCGGGGTGCTGTGAGGGTGAGGGGAGCGAGGGTCGGGGGTGCAGTGAGGACGGGGGAGTTCGGCAAGGGGCGTGGTGAGGGCGGGCGAGGCAGGCCGGGGTCGCTGTGAGGGTGAGGGAGTGAGGGCTGGGGGTGCAGTGAGGGCAGGGGGAAGTAGGCCGGGGTCGCTGTCAGGGTGAGGGGAGCGAGGGCTCGGGGCACAGCGAGGACGGGGGAGACAAAGCCGGGGTGTCGTGAGGGCGAGGGTGGAGCCCGGGCCGTCGCCCCGCGCCTCCGTACCCGACGTGCTGCCCACCCCACGGAATCACCGCCGACCTCTCCGCGCACGGCCGCGGGCCCGACCGCCGCGCCTGCCCCGGTGAGAGACCTCAGCGCGGCGGTCGCCGGATCGGCCCCGGGGTCCCGGTCGGCTACGTCCCTGTCCTCGGCGTTCCGCCCTCCGGCGTCCCGGCCCTCGGCCGACCCCGGTGTCCTGGTCGGCTGCGGCCTGACCCCCGGTGTCCCGACCCCCGGCGTCCCGGTCGGCCATGTCCCAGCCACCGGTGTCCTGGCCTCCGCCGTCCCAGTCGGCCACGCCCCGGCCGGGCACCCGTCGACCAGCCACGCCCCCGCGGCCCAAGGGCTCCCGCCCCCACGTCCGACGGCAGAGCGACCGGTCACTCCGTGGGCGGTCGGAGAGGCAGGCCGGGGCATGGAGCGCCGGGAAAGGGCGCCCAGGGTTCAGCTCGCGGCGGCGAATCGGTGTTTCCCGGGCAGGTCACCGGAGTCGCGGCCGGAAAAACCGGGCGCCGCGCCACCGTCAATTGGCACTCCGCTTGACCGAGTGCTAATCACGGTCATAGTCTCGGGTCTGGCACTCCCCACTGGAGAGTGCCAACACAGCGACGGGCAGGTCCGGCACCCGCGACGACGGATCGACCTGGTCGCCACCTCAGACAGTTAACCCCGTGAGATCTCCGAAGGGGGAGGTCGGATCGTGACGACCGCCAGCTCCAAGGTTGCCATCAAGCCGCTCGAGGACCGCATCGTGGTCCAGCCGCTCGACGCCGAGCAGACCACGGCCTCTGGCCTGGTCATTCCGGACACCGCGAAGGAGAAGCCCCAGGAGGGCGTCATCCTCGCCGTCGGTCCGGGCCGCTTCGAGAACGGCGAGCGCCTGCCGCTCGACGTGAAGGTCGGCGACATCGTGCTGTACAGCAAGTACGGCGGCACCGAGGTGAAGTACAACGGCGAGGAGTACCTCGTCCTCTCGTCCCGCGACGTGCTCGCGGTCATCGAGAAGTAAGACACCTCAGAAGTTTTTCGAGCTGCGCCCCTGGCCCCCGCCACCACTGACAAGCCGGGCGCCCGGGGCGCAGTTTCTTTTACCCCTAGATTTCCGAGAGGGCTCACGCTCCCATGGCGAAGATCCTGAAGTTCGACGAGGACGCCCGTCGCGCCCTCGAGCGCGGCGTCAACAAGCTTGCCGACACGGTGAAGGTGACGATCGGCCCCAAGGGCCGCAACGTCGTCATCGACAAGAAGTTCGGCGCCCCCACCATCACCAACGACGGTGTCACGATCGCCCGCGAGGTCGAGATCGACGACCCGTACGAGAACCTCGGCGCGCAGCTGGTGAAGGAGGTGGCGACCAAGACCAACGACATCGCGGGTGACGGTACGACCACCGCCACCGTGCTGGCCCAGGCGCTGGTCCGCGAGGGCCTGAAGAACGTCGCCGCGGGTGCCTCCCCGGCCGCCCTGAAGAAGGGCATCGACGCCGCCGTCGCCGCCATCTCCGAGGACCTGCTCGCGACGGCCCGCCCGATCGACGAGAAGTCCGACATCGCCGCCGTGGCCGCGCTGTCCGCCCAGGACTCGCAGGTCGGCGAGCTCATCGCCGAGGCGATGGACAAGGTCGGCAAGGACGGTGTCATCACCGTCGAGGAGTCCAACACCTTCGGTCTGGAGCTGGACTTCACCGAGGGCATGGCCTTCGACAAGGGCTACCTGTCCCCGTACATGGTGTCCGACCAGGAGCGTATGGAGGCCGTCCTCGATGACCCGTACATCCTGATCAACCAGGGCAAGATCTCCTCGATCCAGGACCTGCTGCCGCTCCTGGAGAAGGTCATCCAGTCGGGCGCCTCCAAGCCGCTGCTGATCATCGCCGAGGACGTCGAGGGCGAGGCCCTGTCGACCCTGGTCGTGAACAAGATCCGCGGCACCTTCAACGCGGTCGCGGTCAAGGCCCCCGGCTTCGGCGACCGCCGCAAGGCGATGCTCCAGGACCTGGCGACCCTCACCGGCGCCGAGGTCATCTCCGAGGAGGTCGGCCTCAAGCTCGACCAGGTCGGCCTGGAGGTGCTGGGCACCGCCCGCCGCGTCACGGTCACCAAGGACGACACCACGGTCGTCGACGGTGCCGGTGACTCCGCCGCGGTCCAGGGCCGGGTCGCCCAGATCAAGGCCGAGATCGAGAACACCGACTCCGACTGGGACCGCGAGAAGCTCCAGGAGCGCCTCGCGAAGCTGGCCGGCGGCGTGTGCGTGATCAAGGTCGGCGCCGCCACCGAGGTGGAGCTGAAGGAGAAGAAGCACCGTCTGGAGGACGCCATCTCCGCGACCCGCGCCGCGGTCGAGGAGGGCATCGTCTCCGGTGGTGGCTCCGCTCTGGTCCACGCCGCCAAGGTCCTGGACGGCGGTCTGGGCAAGACCGGCGACGAGGCCACCGGTGTCGCCGTGGTCCGCAAGGCCGTCGTCGAGCCGCTGCGCTGGATCGCCGAGAACGCCGGCCTGGAGGGCTACGTCATCACCTCCAAGGTCGCCGAGCTCGACAAGGGCCAGGGCTTCAACGCCGCGACCGGCGAGTACGGCGACCTGGTCAAGGCCGGCGTCATCGACCCGGTCAAGGTCACCCGCTCCGCCCTGGAGAACGCCGCCTCCATCGCCTCCCTCCTCCTGACGACCGAGACCCTGGTCGTCGAGAAGAAGGAAGAAGAGGAGCCGGCCGCCGCCGGGCACGGCCACGGCCACGCCCACTGAGCCCACGCTCACAAGGAGGCCCCCGTCCCCTCACAGGGAACGGGGGCTTTCCCCTTCGCGGGCTTCGCAGCAACCGTAGGCTTCGCGGCAACCGTGCGCGTCGCGGTAATCGTGCGCGTCGCGGTAGTCGCGGTAATCGTGCGCTTCGCGCGTCACTCCTCAAGCACTCCCGGGCCCCCGAGTCCGGCTCGAACATCCCTATTGTCCGCCTTTTGACGGCAGGACGGCAGACGTAGGCAGAGGAAAGCACCGGCCCTACTGCGGCCCGTACTTCCGCCCCGTCTTCGACGTGATCCCACCCAGCAGCCCCCGCGGCGCCACCTTCACCAGCCCCATCAGCGCCTTGTAACGCGGGTCCGGGATCGACAGTGACTTCCCGTGGGCCAGGTCCGTGAGGGCCGCCGCGACCAGCTTGTCCGCGTCGAGCCACATCCAGCCGGGGATGTTGTCCGTGCCCATACCGGCCCGCTGGTGGAACTCCGTGCGCACGAAGCCGGGGCACAGGGCCATCAGCCGTACGCCGCTGCCCGCGAGGTCCTTCGCCGCGCCCTGCGTGAACTGCACGACCCACGCCTTCGAGGCGCCGTACGTGCCACGGGGGACGAAGGCCGCCACCGACGCGACGTTCACGACACCGCCGCGACCCCGCTCCCGCATCGCCTCCGCCGCCGCGGACGTCAGTCGCAGCACCGCCTCGCAGTGGACCTTGAGCATCTTCAGCTCGTCGGCCATGGAGACGTCGAGGTAGCGGCCCTTGTTGCCGAAGCCGGCGTTGTTGACCAGGAGGTCGACCGGGGACTTGCGGTCCGCGAGGCGGGCGGCGACCGACTCGATGCCCTCGTCCGTGGCGAGGTCGGCGGTGCGGACCTCCGCCTCGATGCCGTGGCGGTCGTGGAGTTCGGTCGCCTGCTCCTGGAGCCGCTTGGTGTCGCGGGCGACGAGCACCAGGTTGTGCCCGTCAGCCGCGAGCCGCCGCGCGAACGCGGCACCGATGCCCGCGGTCGATCCCGTAATCAATGCCGTTGTCATGGCGCAAGGTTAATGACCAGGACCGACAGCGCCGGCCCACTGCACAGGGCCTCCCGATCGGTGAAGCCCCGGCGAACAACCGCAGGCCGACGGCCCGTCAGGCGCCGTGCTTGTCCGCATAGTCCAGCGCCCACTTCCGCAGCTCCGGATGGAGCGCCTCGCCCGCCGCCAACAGCCTTGGCTGGAGCGGCCGTTCGGTGGTCATCGCGCGAAAGGCCAGGGCGACCGTCACGTCGTGGTCCGGCCGGTGCAGGATCTCGACCGGGTCACCGGTACGGATCTCACCGGGCTCGATCACCCGCAAGTAGGCGCCCGGCGCCCCCTTCTGCGTGAACCGCTTCACCCACCGCTGCTCGCCCATGTGGCCCTGGAAGGTGCCGCACGGGATGCGGGCGCTGGTGATCTCCAGCACCACCTCGTCCCCGATGCGCCAGCGCTCGCCGATCAGCGCCCCGGAGACGTCGATGCCCTGGGTGGTGAGGTTCTCGCCGAAGTGGCCGTTGGCCAGCGTGCGCCCCAGCTCGCGCTCCCAGTCGTCGAGGTCCTCGCGCGCGACCGCGTACACCGCCTGGTCGTCACCGCCGTGGTGCTGCCTCTTGCACACCGCGTCCCCGGCCAGCGCGCTCCCGCCGACGCCCTTGGGGCCGGGTGCCGCCACCCGCACGGGTCCGTCGACCGGCCGCTTGTCGATCCCGGTGACGCCCTCGGGATTGTCCGTGTACGCGACGGCCTTCTCGCGGCCCAGATTCACCGACAGCAGCTTCATGACGGTCACGGTAGGGCACCATCCCCAAAGGGGCCACGCATTATTCGGCGCGAGGTCAAAGCGCCGCTTATCCTCGAAGGGTGATCGAGGCCCGTCATCTCCGTGTCCTGCGCGCCGTCGCCACCACCGGCTCCTTCTCTGCCGCGGGGCGCGAACTGGGCTGCACCCAGCCCGCCGTCAGCCAGCAGATGAAGGCGCTGGAGGCGTCCGTGGGCACCCCGTTGCTGATCCGCGGCGGGCGCGAGATGCGGCTGACCCAGGCGGGGGAGGCGCTGGTGCGGCACGCCGCCGGGATCCTCGCGGGGCTGACGGCCGCGGAGGAGGAGGTCGCCGCCATCGCCGGCCTGCGAGCCGGCCGCGTCCGGCTCGTCTCCTTCCCCAGCGGCAGCTCCACCCTCGTCCCGACCGCCCTCGCCGCCCTGCGCGCCGCGCACCCCGGCACCCGGGTCTTCCTGGAGGAGGCCGAACCGCCGCACTCCGTCGGCCTGTTGCGAGAGGGCGACTGCGACATCGCGCTCGCCTTCCGGTACGAGGGGGCCGCGGGCGGCAGTGAGTGGGACGACCTCGTCGTACGGCCCCTGCTCACCGACCGGCTCGTCGCCCTCGTACCGGAGCGGCACCGGCTCGCGCGCGCGGGGTCCGTGGCCATCGGGGAGCTCGCCGGGGAGTCCTGGATCGCCGGATGCCCGCGCTGCCGCGGCCAGTTGGTCGAGGTCTGCGAGGACGCCGGCTTCACGCCCCGCATCGACTTCGCGACCGACGACTACCCGGCGGTGGTCGGCCTGGTGGGCGCGGGCCTGGGCGTCGCCGTCCTGCCCCAGCTCGCGATCGAGTCCGTACGGCCGCGGGGCGCGCGCGTGGTCACGCTGGAACCGGCGGTCCGGCGGGAGATCGTCGCGCTCACCCTCCCCGACCTGGCCCGGGTGCCGGCGGTGGCGGCGACGCTGGAGCAGCTCGCGACCGCCGCCGGCCGCAAGTAGGCCGCACACGCGGAAGGGCACGCGCGTGCGTGCCCTTCCCGTTGGAGAAACGTTCCTTCAGTTGTTCGATGCGCCGCTCCCCACGGACGACGCCGACACCAGCCGGTGCCGCGCCCGTCCCATGAGCTCCTCGCGCTCGTCCTCGGTCAGCCCGCCCCACACGCCGTACGGCTCTCTCACCGCCAGCGCGTGCGCCGCGCACTGCGCGCGCACCGGGCATCTCATGCAGACCTCCTTGGCCGAGTTCTCGCGAGCGCTCCTGGCCGCACCGCGCTCGCCCTCCGGATGGAAGAAGAGCGAGCTGTCCACCCCGCGGCAGGCAGCCAGAAGCTGCCAGTCCCACAGGTCCGCGTTCGGTCCTGGAAGGCGGGAGAAATCTGCCATTGCGTGACCCCTTGTAGCCGTTCTGGGCGGATACGGTGTCCACGACCGTACATCTACGATCTAAGGAGATGAAAATATGACTCATTGCGAATCTAGCCTCAGACACCAGGAAATGGGAAGAAAAGGGTCTGAATGGGGCATGGGTTGTGATGAAACGTTGTGGGTCCGTCGCGCATGTCTGCACCGTGTCCGCACCCTCACGTAGAGTGCCGAAGACAGTGCGCAGCCCCGTAACTCTTTCGGGTGACCGTCGTTGAGAGTGCGGAGGCGGTTGAAACAACAAGTGCTCGGGCAGGCGTCCGAGACGGTCGACCGCACAGGTGACGATTTCGTACCAGCCTGGAGGCTCAAGGTGACGTGCATCAGCTGCGGAGGACGGCCATGACATCCGTCCTCGTCTGCGACGACTCCCCGCTTGCCCGAGAGGCGCTCCGCCGCGCGGTCGCGACCGTGCCCGGCGTCGAGCGCGTGACGACCGCGGCCAACGGCGAGGAAGTCCTCCGCCGCTGGGGCGCGGACCGTTCGGACCTGATTCTGATGGACGTACGCATGCCCGGGCTGGGCGGCGTCGAGACCGTGCGCCGGCTGCTGTCCGCCGACCCCGGTGCGCGCATCATCATGCTCACCGTCGCGGAGGACCTGGACGGGGTCGCCCTCGCGGTGGCCGCGGGTGCGCGGGGCTACCTGCACAAGGACGCCTCCCGCGCGGAGTTGCGGGCCACGGTGACGCAGGCGCTCGCCGACCCGACCTGGCGGCTCGCCCCGCGTCGGCTGCGGTCCGCCGAGATGGGCGCGGCGCCGACGCTCACCGCGCGTGAGATCCAGGTGCTCGAAGGCATGAGCCACGGTCGGTCCAACGCGGAGATCGGCCGGGAGCTGTTCCTGTCCGAGGACACCGTGAAGACGCACGCGCGGCGGTTGTTCAAGAAGCTCGGTGCGTCCGACCGGGCGCATGCCGTCGCTCTTGGGTTCCGGTGGGGTCTGGTTCGCTGAGAGTTCGGTCCTGCCGGCCGTTGCCGTGTGCGGGTTGTTCGTGGCTGGTCGAGCCCACGCGGCGGTAGCCGCAAATTGACACGGCCCCGCGCCCCTTTGGGGCGCGGGTGCTTGTTTCGGCGGCGATGCCGCATCCTTGAGATGTGGAGTCTCTCGGGGACGAGTCGGTCGAGCGGAAGGGGAGGGCGCAGGGGATGGGTTCCGGCGCACCTGCTCATAACGCTTCGGTGCACAACAACCAGCGCGATGCCACGGATCCAACGACGCCAAGGCACCATGGACCGATGCGCGACGACGAGGCTGCCCATCCCCATGGGGCGATCGGTGCGCTCGTCCACAGCGCGGTGGAGGGCGACGAGCAGGCCACGCACGACCTGCTCGCCCATGTCCACCCGCTGGCCCTGCGCTACTGCCGCACCCGGCTGTCCCGTCTCCCGGGCGACGCCCGGCACTTCGTGGAGGACCTCGCGCAGGAGGTCTGCGTAGCCGTCCTGCTCGCCCTGCCGCGCTACCGGGACACCGGGCGCCCCTTCGAGGCGTTCGTCTTCGCCATCGCCGCGCACAAGGTCGCCGACCTCCAGCGCGCCGCGATGCGCCACCCCGGCTCCACGGCCGTCCCCTCGGACGAGATGCCCGAGCGGCCGGACGACTCGCTCGGCCCCGAGGAGCGCGCACTGCTCAGCAGTGACGCCGAATGGGCCAAGAAACTGCTGGCCAACCTCCCCGAGAACCAGCGCGAGCTGTTGCTGCTGCGCATCGCCGTGGGGTTGACGGCGGAGGAGACGGGTCAGATGTTGGGAATGTCACCCGGTGCGGTCCGTGTGGCCCAGCACCGGGCGCTGAGCAGGCTGCGGGCGCTCGCGGAGCAGTAGTCCCAGGGCTGAACGGCCAGGGCTGAACGACCGACGCGTCCCTTCCGTACGAACATACGAAGCCCGGAGCGGGTCCGAACCGTGGAATTTGCCACCCTTGCTTCCCGTTAGCATGGACATCCGCACCGATCAAGGCCATTTGGGGAAGGTGTCATGACTGCAAACGTCGACGGAGTGCCCGGTAAATTCGCGACGCTCGGGCTGACCTACGACGACGTGCTGCTGCTGCCGGGGGCGTCCGAGGTGCTCCCCAACGCGGTCGACACCTCGTCCCGCATCTCGCGCAACGTCCGGGTGAACATCCCCCTCCTGTCCGCCGCCATGGACAAGGTCACCGAGTCCCGCATGGCGATCGCGATGGCCCGCCTCGGCGGCGTCGGCGTGCTGCACCGCAACCTCTCCGTCGAGGACCAGGTCAACCAGGTCGACCTGGTCAAGCGGTCCGAGTCCGGCATGGTCACCGACCCCATCACCGTGCACCCCGAGGCGACCCTCGCCGAGGCCGACGCCCTGTGCGCCAAGTTCCGCATCAGCGGCGTCCCGGTCACCGACCCGGCTGGCAAGCTCCTCGGCATCGTCACCAACCGCGACATGGCCTTCGAGTCGGACCGCAGCCGCCAGGTGCGCGAGGTCATGACGCCGATGCCGCTGGTCACCGGCCAGGTCGGCATCTCCGGCACCGACGCCATGGAACTGCTGCGCCGCCACAAGATCGAGAAGCTTCCGCTGGTCGACGAGGCCGGTGTCCTCAAGGGCCTCATCACCGTCAAGGACTTCGTCAAGGCGGAGAAGTACCCCAACGCCGCCAAGGACTCCGAGGGCCGCCTGCTCGTCGGTGCCGCCGTCGGCGCCAGCCCCGAGGCCCTGGAGCGGGCCCAGGCGCTCGCCGAGGCCGGGGTGGACTTCCTGGTCGTCGACACC
This sequence comes from Streptomyces sp. SID13726, assembly GCF_010548375.1. Classification (GTDB taxonomy): domain Bacteria; phylum Actinomycetota; class Actinomycetes; order Streptomycetales; family Streptomycetaceae; genus Streptomyces. The sequence goes on along the minus strand of NZ_JAAGLY010000004.1, from coordinate 337,192 downwards.
TCGCACGGCCACAACAGCAACGCGCTCAGCTGGATGTCGAAGATCAAGTCGAGCGTCGGCGTCGACGTCATCGGCGGCAATGTCGCCACCCGCGACGGCGCCCAGGCGCTCATCGACGCCGGTGTCGACGGCATCAAGGTCGGCGTCGGACCGGGCTCCATCTGTACGACCCGTGTCGTCGCCGGCATCGGCGTCCCGCAGGTCACCGCGATCTACGAGGCCTCGCTCGCCGCCCGCCCGGCCGGCATCCCGCTGATCGGCGACGGCGGCCTCCAGTACTCCGGCGACATCGGCAAGGCGCTCGCCGCCGGTGCCGACACCGTGATGCTCGGCTCGCTGCTCGCCGGCTGCGAGGAGTCGCCCGGCGAGCTCCAGTTCATCAACGGCAAGCAGTTCAAGTCGTACCGCGGCATGGGCTCGCTGGGTGCCATGCAGTCGCGCGGCCAGGCGAAGTCGTACTCGAAGGACCGCTACTTCCAGGCCGAGGTCGGCTCCGACGACAAGCTCGTGCCCGAGGGCATCGAGGGCCAGGTGCCCTACCGCGGCCCGCTCTCCAGCGTCCTGCACCAACTCGTCGGCGGTCTGCGCCAGACCATGGGCTACGTGGGCGCGGCCACCATCGACGAGATGGAGTCCAAGGGCCGCTTCGTGCGGATCACCTCGGCGGGGCTCAAGGAGTCGCACCCGCACGACATCCAGATGACGGTCGAGGCGCCGAACTACAGCCGTAAGTGAGTCTTCACTGACAGCCACGCGCGCGTGAGGGCGGCTCCGGGAGCATCCGGGGCCGCCCTTGTCGTACCCGTCGGGGATACTGGAAGGCGCTGCAACGCATCAGGGAAAGGCCACACACGTGACTGAGATCGAGATCGGGCGCGGCAAGCGCGGCCGCCGGGCGTACGCCTTCGACGACATCGCCGTCGTCCCCAGCCGTCGTACGCGCGACCCGAAGGAGGTCTCGATCGCCTGGCAGATCGACGCCTACCGGTTCGAGCTGCCCTTCCTGGCCGCCCCCATGGACTCGGTCGTCTCCCCGGCCACCGCGATCCGCATCGGCGAGCTCGGCGGCCTCGGCGTGCTGAACCTCGAAGGCCTGTGGACGCGGCATGAGGACCCGCAGCCGCTGCTCGACGAGATCGTCGGCCTGGACTCCGAGACGGCCACCCGGCGCCTCCAGGAGATCTACTCCGCCCCCATCAAGGAGGAGCTGATCGGCGCGCGCATCAAGGAGGTGCGCGACTCCGGCGTGGTCACCGCCGCCGCGCTCTCCCCGCAGCGCACGGCGCAGTTTTCCAAGGCCGTCGTGGACGCGGGCGTGGACATCTTCGTCATCCGCGGTACGACGGTCTCGGCGGAGCACGTCTCCGGTTCGCACGAGCCCCTGAACCTGAAGCAGTTCATCTACGAGCTCGACGTCCCGGTGATCGTCGGCGGCTGCGCGACCTACACGGCCGCCCTGCACCTGATGCGCACCGGTGCGGCGGGCGTCCTGGTCGGCTTCGGCGGCGGCGCGGCCCACACCACGCGCAACGTGCTGGGCATCCAGGTGCCCATGGCGACCGCCGTGGCCGATGTCGCCGCGGCCCGCCGCGACTACATGGACGAGTCCGGCGGCCGGTACGTGCACGTGATCGCCGACGGCGGTGTCGGCTGGTCCGGCGACCTCCCCAAGGCGATCGCCTGCGGCGCGGACGCCGTGATGATGGGCTCCCCGCTCGCTCGCGCCACCGACGGTCCTGGCCGTGGCCACCACTGGGGCATGGAGGCCGTCAACGAGGAGCTGCCGCGCGGCAAGAAGGTCGACCTCGGCACGGTCGGCACCATCGAGGAGGTCCTCACCGGCCCGTCGCACATCCCCGACGGCTCGATGAACTTCTTCGGCGCGCTGAAGCGGGCGATGGCGACCACCGGGTACAGCGAGCTGAAGGAGTTCCAGCGCGTCGAGGTGACGGTGGCGGACTCGCAGCACAAGCGGTAGGCAGGGCTTACGTAGGCAGGGCTTACGGCGGCTTGAGGGCCGGTCGTCCCGGGTGGGGCGGCCGGCCTTTCGCGTGCCCGAAAGAGCTGGTGGGGGCGCGTTCGGCGGGGTGGGGGCGTGTGGTTGCGTTCGGGGCGAATGTGGGCCGAACGGGCGTAAGCGGGCGGTAGTGTCCTTGATCGGCGACCCGCTGTTTGGGGCGCCCCCTTCCAAGGAGCACGTCTCCGGACCCGGTGGCCCGGGGCCCGGCCCGGAGCTCCAACGGACCGCCCACCGGGCTCACTGGGCGGCGTCATGGAAGGGGGCGTGCCCATGGGCCGTCACCGCAAGCCCACCCGCTGGGATCGGATTCGTCTTCGGATGGTCCAAAGCCGGAGGAGGTGGGTTCTGCGGATCTTTGGCTGGTGAGCGGCCGCCCCTATAAACAGTAGGGGCGGACACCCGTAAACCAGCTAGGAGCCTGTCGCAGTAAGCCCCTGCGGCGGGCTCCACCTTGTTGGCGTGATGGTGAATGGCCGTCCCTGCGAGAACCAGGGGCGGACCTTCCCGGATCCATCCACGAGCCCGCCGTAGTACCCGCTACGACCGACCCCACCTGTCTCCGTAAGGTACCCGCGCCGCGCCCCGCATGCCACCAGCCCCGGAGCCCGCCGCACCCACGCGCCCCCCTTCACAACCGATGCGCCGCCCCCGTGGGCGTGGCCCCGCGCGTGTCCAGGAGCAGCTGGGCCTTCACCGACAGGCCCTGGAGGTCGTACGTGCGGTGCTGCTGGAGCAGGATCGTCAGGTCCGCGTCGGCCGCCGCCTCGTAGAGGGAGTCCGCGCGGGGGACCGGGCGGTCCAGGACGCTCCAGGACGGGACGTGGGGGTCGTGGTAGCTGACGGAGGCGCCGAGTTCCATCAGGCGTACGGCGACCTCCTGGGCGGGGGTGGCCTGCTGGTCGGCGAGGTCGGGCTTGTAGGTGACGCCGAGCAGCAGGACGCGGGCGGCGCGGGCCGACTTGCCGTGCTCGTTGAGGAGGGCTGCGGCGCGCTGGACGACGTAACGCGGCATCTGGTCGTTGACCTGCCGGGCGAGTTCGACCATGCGCAGGGAGCGGCCGCCGCCGGGGCTTCCGGCGGTCAGGTCGCGGGGGATCGTGTGGCCGCCGACGCCGGGGCCGGGGCGGAACGCCTGGAAGCCGAACGGCTTGGTCTCCGCGCAGCGGATGACGTCCCAGAGGTCGACGCCGAGGTCGTGGCAGAGGACCGCCATCTCATTGACGAGGGCGATGTTGACGTGCCGGAAGTTGGTCTCCAGGAGCTGGACCGTCTCCGCCTCGCGAGGGCCACGCGCGCGTACCACCTTGTCGGTGAGACGCGAGTAGAAGGCCGCCGCCGACTCCGTGCACGCGGGGGTGAGGCCGCCGATCACCTTGGGGGTGGTGGCGGGCGTGAAGTCGCGGTTGCCGGGGTCCACGCGCGTGGGGGAGTAGGCGAGGTGGAAGTCGCGGCCCGCGCGCAGGCGTGAGCCCTCTTCGAGGATCGGGCGCAGAACGTCCTCCGTGGTGCCGGGGGGCACCGGGGACTCCAGGATGACCGTGGTGTGCGGGCGCAGGTGCGCGGCCAGGGTGCGGGCCGCGGTCTCGACCTGGCTCAGGTCCAGGCCGCCGTCCGGGCCCGCCGGGGTCGGCGCGCAGATGACCGCCGTACGGACACGGCCGAGTTCGGCGGGGCCCGCGGCCGTCCGGAAGCCCCCCGAGAGCATCCGGCGCAGTTCTGCGGGGCTGAGGGAGCCGGCCTCGGGGCCGGTGCGGTAGCCGAGGGTGGGGATGCCGGCGGCGACGGCGGCCTGGGCCAGGGGCAGTCCGTAGGGGCCGAGGCCGATCACGGCGAGATCTGCGGGCATGGCGTGGGCCGTCCTTCCCAGTAGCCGAAGCGGGACAGGTGCGCAAGCCCTGTGGACTGGACGAGCGAGCGCAATGTCAGACTAGGAGTAAATATGACCGAAATACGGGATTGATTCCGTGTGTCTTCGGGTGGGGCCGGTGATCCCGTGTGGCCTTCGGGGTACGCGGCAGTGAAAGTTGTCCACAGGCTGGGGGCGACTGGTGGCTGAAGTCGTGCGGGCCGGTCAGACTTTGGGCAGGGGCGGGACGCGTGTGAGACCGGCGTGACCGACAGCGGGAGGCAGTGGTGAGGACAGCGACACTGGGACCGGCGCAGCGAGCCGAGTCGCTCGCGGCGATGGCCGAGCGTGAACTGGACGTGCTGGTGGTGGGCGCCGGCGTGGTCGGTGCGGGCACCGCGCTCGACGCGGTGACCCGGGGCCTGTCCGTGGGCCTGGTCGAGGCGCGGGACTGGGCGTCGGGCACCTCCAGCCGCTCCAGCAAGCTGATCCACGGTGGCCTGCGCTATCTGGAGATGCTCGACTTCGCCCTCGTACGCGAGGCGTTGAAGGAGCGAGGGCTGCTGCTCGAACGGCTCGCCCCGCACCTCGTGAAGCCCGTGCCCTTCCTGTACCCCTTGCAGCACAAGGGCTGGGAGCGCCTGTACGCCGGCTCGGGCGTCGCGCTCTACGACGCGATGTCGATGGCCCGCGGACACGGCCGGGGCCTGCCCACGCACCGGCACCTGAGCCACCGTCACGCCCTGCGGGTGGCACCCGCCTTGCGGAAGGACGCGCTCGTCGGGGCCCTTCAGTACTACGACGCCCAGATGGACGACGCCCGCTTCGTGGCCACCCTCGTGCGCACCGCGACCGCCTACGGCGCCAAGACCGCCAACCGCGCGCGCGTGACCGGGTTCCTGCGCGAGGGCGAGCGGGTGGTCGGGGCGCGCGTGCAGGACGTCGAGGCGGGCGGGGAGTACGAGATCCGCGCCAAGCAGGTCGTCAACGCGACCGGCGTGTGGACCGACGACACCCAGGCGATGGTCGGCGAGCGCGGGCAGTTCCACGTCCGCGCCTCCAAGGGCATCCACCTCGTCGTGCCCAAGGACCGCATCAACTCCTCGACCGGGCTGATCCTGCGCACCGAGAAGTCCGTGCTGTTCGTCATCCCCTGGGGTCGGCACTGGATCATCGGCACCACCGACACCGACTGGGACCTCGACAAGGCCCACCCGGCCGCCTCCAGCGCCGACATCGACTACCTGCTGGAACACGTCAACTCGGTGCTCGCGGTGCCGCTGACCCGGGACGACGTGCAGGGCGTGTACGCGGGTCTACGGCCGCTGCTCGCCGGGGAGTCGGACGCCACCAGCAAGCTGTCCCGCGAGCACACCGTGGCGCATCCGGTGCCGGGGCTGGTCGTCGTGGCGGGCGGCAAGTACACGACGTACCGGGTCATGGCCAAGGACGCCGTCGACGAGGCCGTCCACGCGCTCGACGTACGGGTCGCCGAGTGCGTCACCGAGGACGTGCCGCTGCTCGGCGCCGAGGGGTACCGGGCGCTGTGGAACGCGCGGGCGCGCATCGCGGCCCGCACCGGGCTCCATGTCGTCCGGGTCGAGCACCTGCTGAATCGGTACGGCGCCCTTGCGGAGGAGGTCCTCGAACTCATCGCCTCCGACGCGTCGTTGGGCGAACCGATGCCGGCCGCCGACGACTATCTGCGCGCCGAGATCGTGTACGCCGCCTCGCACGAGGGCGCGCGGCACCTGGACGACGTGCTGACCCGGCGCACCCGCATCTCCATCGAGACCTTCGACCGGGGCGTGCGGTCCGCCCGCGAGGCCGCCGAGCTGATGGCGCCGGTGCTGGGCTGGGACAAGGACCAGATCGAGCGCGAGGTCCAGCACTACGAGAAGCGGGTGGAGGCGGAGCGGGAGTCGCAGCGGCAGCCGGATGATCTGACGGCGGATGCGGCGCGGTTGGGGGCGCCGGACATCGTGCCGTTGTAGGTCGGGGTTGGCGTTGGTCGGTGTCGGCGTCGGCGTCGGTTGGGATGCGCCGGCGTCGGGGTCGGGCAGTGGCGGGGTCGGTCAGCGTCACTCGAACGAGTGTTGTGAGGTGGGATCTTCGTTCGGGGCCCGGTCGTTCTACGAGGTGCGGGGGCAGAACTCGGCGGCGAGCAGGGCCGGTTCGAGGTCGGGGTCTGCGATGTCCGTCGTGTTCACGCGGAAGGTGAGGACGCGACGGCCGCCGACCGTGGCTGCGGTGCGCACGTAGCTGCCGGTGATGCGGCCGTTGTGCCCCCACACCGTCGTGCCGCACGGCAGCTTCACCGGGAACAGCCCCATGCCGTACAGGCCGTGTGCGGTGCGGGTGTCCGTCATCTCGCGCAGCCAGCGCGAGGACAGCAGCCGCCCGCCGAGCAGCGCCGCGTAGAAGCGGTCCAGGTCGGCGAGCGTGGTCACCAGCTCGCCCGCGGCTCCGGCCACCCGTGGGTCGAGCGCGGTGACGTCGGTTCCGTCGGCGGAGTAGGTGCGGCCGTGCGGGGCGGGGAGAGAGGTGCGCGAGCCAGGGAAGGAGGTGCCCGTCAGGCGCAGGGGAGCGATGATCCGACGCTCGGCCTCGGTGGCGTAGGAGTGACCGGTGACCTGCTGGATCACCATGCCGAGTACGACGTAGTTGGTGTTGGAGTAGGAGTAGCGGCCGGGGTCGGCCGGAGGGTGGGTGAGGGCGATACGGACGGCTTGAACGGGGGTGAGGGGAACCAGGCCCCGGGTGTCCGCGGTGAAGTCGGGCAGACCGCTGGTGTGGGTGAGCAGGGCGCGCAGGGTCAGCGCGCGGCCGTCGCCGCCCGCTCCACGCACCAGACCGGGCAGGTGCCGCTCCACGGTGTCCGACAGCTTCAGCCGGTGTTCGGCGGCCAGTTGGAGGACGACGGTCGCGATGAACGTCTTGGTGATGCTGCCGGCGCGGAAGTGGTCGGCGCGGGCGATTCCCGGGCCCGCCTCGGCGTAACGCGCGCCGGTCTCCTCACCGGTCTGCTCACCGGTCTCCTCCCGGGCGAGCAGCGCGGCGGCGGGGGCCTCGCCCTGAGTGACCAGGTGGGGGAGGAGGGCGTCCGCGGGCGGGGTGCCGTGTGTGGTGGAGGTGACGGGGGCCAGGGCGAGCAGCGCGAGGGACACGGGGAGGGCCAGGAGGGTCCTCAACGGTGGCATCGGGGTCCTTCCTTGTCGGGGTCATCATGCCGGGTTGCGGGGGTGGGGGTTTGGGCGGGCCGGGGAGTGTGGGGTGAGGGGTGTCGTGGGTCGGCTGGAGCTGTGAGTTGAGGTGCGGCGTGGGTCGGTGGGAGGTGTGTGGGCGGGGGTGGTGTGGGTCGGGCGGGGGTGTTGTGTCGATGTCGGTGGGGGCGTGCCGTGGGGGAGGCGGAGTCAGGGGCACCCTGGGCGTCGGGCACTTGTCGGGTGAGGGACAATGGAGGCTCTGTCAGGGCGGGTTCATGAGGGGACGCATGTCGGACGCGGAGCGGGCGGGAGCATCCCGGCAGAACGAGAGCGAGCGTCTCCTCGCCGGGCGGTACCGGCTGGGAGGAGTGCTCGGCCGCGGAGGCATGGGCACGGTGTGGCGCGCCGAGGACGAGACCCTGGGCAGGACGGTGGCCGTCAAGGAACTGCGGTTCCCGTCCAGCATCGACGAGGACGAGAAGCGCCGGCTGATCACGCGCACCCTGCGTGAGGCCAAGGCGATCGCGCGGATCCGCAACAACAGCGCGGTCACCGTGTTCGACGTGGTCGACGAGGACGACCGGCCGTGGATCGTGATGGAGCTCGTCGAGGGCAAGTCGCTCGCCGAGGTCATCCGCGAGGACGGCCTGCTGGAGCCGAAGCGCGCCGCGGAGGTGGGCCTCGCGATACTCGACGTGCTCAGGTCCGCGCACCGCGAGGGCATCCTGCACCGGGACGTGAAGCCGTCCAACGTGCTGATCTCCGAGGACGGCCGGGTCGTGCTCACCGACTTCGGCATCGCCCAGGTCGAGGGCGACCCGTCCATCACCTCCACCGGCATGCTCGTCGGCGCCCCCTCCTACATCTCCCCGGAGCGGGCCCGCGGGCACAAGCCGGGTCCCGCGGCGGACCTCTGGTCGCTCGGCGGGCTGCTGTACGCGGCGGTCGAGGGCGCCCCTCCATACGACAAGGGGTCCGCGATCGCGACCCTCACGGCGGTGATGACCGAGTCGCTGGAGGAGCCGAAGAACGCGGGGCCGTTGAAGGACGTCATCTACGGCCTGCTCACCAAGGACCCCGCCCTGCGGCTCGACGACGCCGGTGCCCGGGCCATGCTCAGCGCGGTGATCCACGCGCCCGAGCCGAAGGAGGCCGAGCCGGAGCCGGCGCCGGACGCGACCCGGGTGGTGCCGTTGCCGGCCCAGCCGGAGGAGCGTGACGGCGGGTCCGGTGGCAAGCGTGGTGAGGGTGAGGGGCTGCGCGGGGCGCTGCGTTCCGTGCGCAAGGCGGCCGGTGCGGCGGCGACCTCGGCGGGTGCTGCGGCCCGGGCCAAGTCCGGGGGCGGTGCGGCGGGTTCGGGTGCCGGGAAGGTGCCCGCGCAGGCCTCCGAGGCGGCTCCGGTGGCGAAGGCCTCCCGGGGTGCGTCCGCCGCTCCGGCCTCCTCGTCGGCGCCTGCCTCTTCGTCCGCGTCAGCTTCTTCGGCTGCGCCGAGTTCGCCGTCCGCTGCGCCGTCCTCCTCGGCGTCGGCTCCCAAGGCGGCCCCGGGTGCCTCGGGTGCCCCGGCCGCGCCTGCCGCCAAGGCCGTACCGGCTCCCAAGGCGGCTCCGGCCTCTCCGGGCAAGGGCGCGGCGAGTGCGTCGGCCTCGGGCTCGGGTGGGGACGCCGGTGTCCGGGACGGGCAGACGCGGCAGTCCGACGCGGTTGCGGGCGGCCGGAGTTCGGGGTGGCCCGTGATGACGCCGCCGCCGGACATGGCGCCGAGGCCGGTGCCGAGGGCGCCGTTGACCGACGTGGTGCCGCGGCGGACGCTGGTGATCATCGCGGTGGTCGTGGTGCTCGCGGTCATCGGGACCGTGCTGGCCCTCACGCTCGGCGGGGACGACGACACCGACGGGGCGAAGGGCGGTGGCACCAAGGTGACGGCGGGCGCGAGCTCCAGTGCCGACACCAAGGAGGACGAGAGCGGCGGCACCCGGACCGACGGGGCCGCGACCGGGTCCGCCTCGGCGGAGACGGGGTCGGGGGCCGCGGAGAACACGCCGAGTGCCCAGGAGAGCGGCGAGAGTTCGGAGGGTTCCTCCGGTTCGGGCGGTTCCTCCGGCGACAGCGCGGTGGCCTCGACGTACAAGGGGGGCCAGGGGTACTCCATCGGGCTGCCGAAGGGCTGGAAGTTCCAGACCAGCAGTTCGGCGGGCGACCGGTTCACCGGGCCCGACGGGCAGCGGCTGCTCGTGGCCTGGACGTCCGAGCCGAAGGGCGACCCGGTGGCGGACTGGAGGAACCAGGAGCGCGGAATGCAGCGTTCCCAGTACCAGAAGATCCGAATAGAGAAGGTGAGCTACCGCGGCTGGAACACGGCCGACTGGGAGTTCACCTATGTGGAGAGCGGGACGAAGTACCGGACGATCGACCGGGGATTCGTCGTCGGCGACCAACTCGGATATGCGTTGATGTACACGGCGAAAGCCGCGAACTGGGGCAGTGAGCTGCGCGAGGACACATGGCAGACGCTCGCTCGTACCTTCGAACCGAAGTCGTGACGGGCGGTTCGGTGAGCGGTCCTGTGTTTGGGCCGTGAGATCTGGAATCCCCTCTTTGCGGGTTGCCTCCGGCACGTATCGTGAGTGTTTGCGGACCGTCCGCATCCAGGTGCGGGTACGGAACGGGCCGTGAGGCGAACGGAATTGACCGACCGGGCGGCCGAGGGAGGCAACGTGGACGACTATGCGGGTCGGGTACTCGCCGACCGCTACCGCCTGCCGCTGCCTCCGTCCGACGAGTACGAACTGAAGGAGACCCGCGCCTTCGACACCTACAGCGGGCAGGAAGTCCTGGTCAGGCAGGTTCCGTTGCCCGAGGTCGTCGAGGCGGAGGTGCTCGACGCGGAGGGGCTGCCGGACGGGTTCACGGCCCGGAACCCCCAGGGCGCGCGCCGGAGTTCGGGACGGAACGGCGCCCGTCGGCCCACGGAACCGGCCGTGCGACGGGCCGTCGAGGCCGCTCAGGCCGCCGCTCGTATTCCCGACCACCCCCGGCTCGACCAGGTCTTCGACGTGTTCGCCGAGGGCGGTTCGCTGTGGGTCGTCAGCGAGTTGGTGGCCGCGCGGCCACTGGCGGCGCTGCTCGCGGAGAAGCCGCTGACGCCGTACCGGGCGGCCGAGGTCGCCTCCGACGTCCTCACGGCGCTGCGGGTGCTGCACGCGCATGGCTGGGTGCACCGCAACATCACCGCTCGGACGGTGCTCGTCTGCGACGACGGCCGGGTGATGCTGACCGGCCTCGCGGTGGGCGCGGCCGAGGAGGCACTGTGCGGTTACGACCCGGTGCCGGTGGAGGCGGGCGAATGGGGCTCTGAGGGCGGGGAGTTCGGCGCCGGGTCGGATGACGGTGGACCCGGTGGTGCCGGTGGACCCACGGCTGTCGGGGCCGGAGCAGGTGGTGCGGCCGGATTCGGGGCGGAGGATCCCGAGGCCGCCCGGCGGGCCGCCATCGAGGCTCGGGAGGCCCGTGGGCTGCCCAGCGCCGGGGTGGAGACGGGGAACGGGGCGGCCGCCCCCTCCGGCGCGCTCGTCCGGCGGGAGGCCGACGGCGGTACGGACATCCGCGCGGCGCGGGCAGGGGCCATCGCCGCGTATCGCGCGGGCGCGCGGGCCGCGGCCCGGGTCCAGGAGGCGCAGAACGGCCGAGCGGCCCTCCCCGGAGCCCGCCCGGCCCCGGAGAACGACCCCGCCGCGCGCACCTACGGCGACGACCCGGCCGTACAGGCGAACGGGGCGACGGCACCCTTCCCCTCGGTGAACGGCGCGACGGAATCGCCCTTCCCACCGGCGAAGGGCGTGGCGCAGTCGCCGTATCCGGCGGGCAACGGTGTGGCGCAGCCGCCCTATCCGGCGGGGGCGAACGGCGTCGAGCACGTACCCGGTGCCGTGCCGCCGGGTCAGATAGCCGACCCCTACGGAGTGCGGCCGACCTCCTGGCACGGTGCCGCGCCGCGGGCCGGGGTGGCGGATCTGGGCCAGGCCGAGCAGGGGCGTACGGCGTTGCCGCCCTCGGCGGATCGCGGCGGCGCGGGTGACGGGCGCCTCGCGGGCCCCGGGTTCGGCGGGGCACCGGGCGTGCCCGTGCCGCCCCTCGGACAGGCGCCGGGCGCCGGGCAGGACGCGGTGGGTTATGCCGGGGTCCCGGACGCGCCCAGGGCGCCCGGTGGGACCGTGCCGTCCCTCGGGCAGGGGGCCGGTACGGACGGTCGTGGATTCGGTGGGGCCCCGGACGCGCACAGGGCGCCCGGTGGGCCCGTGCCGTCGCTCGGTCAGGGTTCCGACGGCGGGAGGGCTTCGGGTGCTCCCACCCGGTGGGACGAGCTCGCCCCCGCCGGGCCGGTGCCCGCTCGTCGTGGGCCCGCCACCGCGCTCGCCGCCGAGCGGGCCCGGCAGGCTCGGATGGCCGTGGTGGGGCCCGTCACCGAGCGGTGGGCGCCGGAGCAGGCCGGGCCGGTGCACGAGAACTGGCAGCTGGCCGCGCCGATCGGGCCGGCCACCGATCTGTGGGCGCTCGGGGCCCTGCTGTTCCGGGCCGTGCAGGGGCACGCGCCGTATCCCGAGGAGTCGACCGCCGAGCTGGTGCAGCTGGTGTGTGCCGAGCCGCCCGCGTTCGCGGAGGAGTGCGGGCCGCTGCGGCCGGTCGTGGAGTCGTTGCTGCGGCAGGACCCGACCGAGCGGCTGGAGTTCGAGGAGCTGCGGGGCTGGCTGCGGTCGCTGGTGCGGTCCGCGCCGGAGCCGGAGGCCGGTGCGCATGTCGTCGCCGCGCCGCCGGTCGACGCGAGCCGGCTGCCGATCATCCGGCGCCGCGGCGAGCTGGTGCGCAGACGGCGCGCCGGGCTGCCCGCGACCAGTGCGCACGGACGGCACAAGCGCGCCCGGGAGGAGGCCGCCCCCTCACCCCGCCGCCTGGGCCGCACCCTGCTGCTGCTCGTCCTGCTGATGATGGCCGCGGCGATCGCGTACGCCATGTACTTCATGCCGAAGTCGGACGCCGACGACAAGGGCTCCGCGAAGGAGACCGGTTCCACCAGCCAGGCAGGTCCGGCGCAGAGCCCGGAGCCGAGCGGCGAGGCCGGCGGCAGCGAGCCGCGCCCCGAGCAGACCACCCCCGAGCCGTCCAGGTCCTCCAGCGGCGCCGCCGAGACCCAGACCGCCGGGCCCGAGGTCGCCGACGGCTTCACCCTGCGCACGGACGCCGAGGGCTTCAAGGTCGCCGTGGCGAAGGGCTGGGACCGCACCCCGAGGAACGGCCAGGGCCAGGTCGTGTACGCGCAGGGCAGTTTCGAGCTGATCGTCGTACCCGGGCGGGACACCGCGGCCGTCGACGGCAGCGATCCGATGGTCTACCAGCGCGAGAAGGAGCCCGAGCTCCAGCCCTACCGGGACTCCAGCTGGGCCACCGCCACCGGGCTGAAGTCGATCCAGGTGGGCACCCGGGCGATGGCCGAGGGACAGTTCACCTGGACCGACTCCGAGGGGCGCGAGCTGTATGTGCGCAACCTCGCGATCCTGATCGGCGGGAAGTACCACGTGGTGCAGGTGCGCGGTCCGGAAGCCGAACGCGACGAGGTGACCCGGCTGTACGAGCAGGCATCGGCCACTTACCAGGTGACCGGCTGACGGACGCCGTTCGGGAGCCATGGGTTCACTGACGCTTCGCGGAAGCGACAACCGTCACAGTGCGGTCTCCTTGACGCCCCCCTGGTTCCCCTCGGCGCGGGCCGGTCCTTAGTCTGACTGCGTCAAGAGCATTGCGGGGCAACGTGAATCAGATGCAGGGCCTGCTCCTCGCGGGGCGCTATCGGCTGGCCGACCCGATAGGCAACGGTGGCATGGGCCGGGTCTGGCGTGCCCACGACGAGGTGCTGCACCGGGCCGTGGCGATCAAGGAGTTGACCGCCGCGCTCTATGTCTCCGAGAGCGACCAGGGCGTGCTGCTCGCCCGCACCCGTGCCGAGGCGCGCGCGGCGGCCCGGATCAACCACTCGGCCGTCGTCACCGTGCACGACGTGCTCGACCACGACGGCCGGCCGTGGATCGTGATGGAGCTGGTCGAGGGCCGTTCGCTGGCCGACGCGGTCAAGGCGGACGGCCGGGTCGAGGCGCGGGAGGCGGCCCGGATCGGGATGTGGGTGCTGCGGGCCCTGCGCGCCGCGCACTCCGCGGGCGTCCTGCACAGGGATGTGAAACCGGGCAACGTCCTGCTCGGCCAGGACGGCCGGGTCCTGCTCACCGACTTCGGCATCGCCCAGATCGAGGGCGACACCACCATCACCCGCACCGGAGAGGTCGTCGGCTCGGTCGACTACCTCGCCCCCGAGCGGGTGCGCGGCGCCGACCCCGGCCCGTCCGCCGACCTGTGGGCGCTGGGCGCCACGCTGTACACGGCGGTCGAGGGCAGGTCGCCGTTCCGCCGTACGACCCCGCTGACCACCATGCAGGCCGTCGTCGACGAGGAGCCCGCGGAGCCGCGCAACGCCGGTCCGCTCGGACCCGTCATCGCCGCCCTGCTGCACAAGGACCCGGCGGCCCGCCCGGACGCGGCCGAGGCCGAGCAGATGCTCGCCGAGGCGGCGGAGGGACGTCGGCCCAGCGCGGCACAGGCTTATGTGCAGACGCAACATGTGGGTCCACACCATGAGCCGTGGGCCTCCAGCGGATCCCACAGTGGGCTCAGCACACCGCCAACAGGCACATCGCCAACAGGCACACCGCCCACGGGTGCATCGCCCACGGGTATGTCGGCCACAGGCACCCCGGTCAGCGGGTCCTCGTACCCTTCGGCCACGGGACCGACGTACTCCTCGGGCTCAGGACCGTCGTACTCCTCGGGCTCGGGTCCCACGTACTCCTCCGGCTCAGGCCCGACGTACCACTCGGGCCCCGGATCGCCGTACCAGCCGACCGCCGCCACGACCGTCGGGCCGCCGCATCACACCGGCACCGGTCCGGTGGCCCCCGCGGTGCCGCGCAAGCGGCGTCGGCTGCGTTCCGTCGCGCTCGTCGTGGCGCTCGCCGCGATCGTCGGCGCCGGGACGGCGGTCGCGCTCCAGACCTGGGACCAGGGGCGGGACAAGGGCGGCGCGTCGCCGGCCCCCACGGCGACCTCGGACGAGGGGAGCTGGGTCCGGTACGACGATCCCGTGGGCTTCAGCGTCTCGCTGCCCAAGGGCTGGAAGCGGAGCGTGTTCGGCAAGCCCGCCGACGGGCTGACCCAGATCGACTACTCGCCGGACAAGGGCAAGCACTTCGTGCGGATCGCCGTCGACACCTCGCCGGACTTCAACGACCCCTACGCCCATCAGCTCGACCTGGAGCAGCAGCTCCAGCGGCTCAGGGACTACAAGCGCGTGAGCCTGGTGGAGAACACCTACCGGGACCGTCCGGGCGCCCGCTGGGAGTACACCTGGACCGCGCTCGCGAAGGACACGGAGTTCCCGGGGCCGCGCCGGGCCGTCGAGGAGACGTACATGTCCCGGGACGGCGTCGAGTACGCGATCTACATGTCGTCGCCCGCGTCGAGCTGGGCGACCACGAGCAAGCAGTTCACCGCGGTGCTCCAGGGCTGGAACGAGCCGACCGGCTGACGGAGTTGGCCGGTCGCCGCCCCGGAGCGGATCCGTCCGCTGCGGCATGATGGGGCGCATGGGGACCGAGGGAGGCACCTTCCGTGTGATCGCGGGCCGTTACCGCCTGGAGGCGAGGATCGGGCGCGGCGGCATGGGCGTGGTGTGGCGGGCCACCGACCAACTCCTCGGCCGGCGGGTGGCGGTGAAGGAACTGCCCCAGGACGAGACCCTCTCCGAGGCCGACGCCCGGCTCCAGCGCGACCGCACCCTGCGCGAGGCCAGTGCGGTGGCCCAGTTGCGCCACCCGCACGTCATCGTGGTCCACGACGTCGTCGAGCAGGACGAACGGCCGTACATCGTCATGGAGTTGATCGACGGCGGCTCGCTCGCCGACCGTATCGCCGCGCACGGTCCGGTCGACGCGGCCGAGGCCGCGCGGATCGGCGCCGACCTGCTGAGCGCGCTGCGGGCGGCGCACGAGGGCGGGGTGCTGCACCGGGACATCAAGCCCGCCAACGTGCTCGTCGAGTCAGGCACCGGCCGGGTCGTGCTCACCGACTTCGGCATCGCGCAGGTCGCGGGCGCCACCACCCTCACCGAGACCGGGTCGTTCGTCGGCTCACCCGAGTACACCGCGCCCGAGCGGATGTCCGGCGTCAGGACCGGTCCGGAGGCCGACCTGTGGTCCCTGGGCGCGCTGCTGTGCACCGCCCTCAGCGGCGAATCCCCCTTCAGGCGCGACTCGTTGGGCGGCATCCTGCACGCCGTCGTCATCGACGAGATCCGGCCGCCCGCCCAGGCCGCGCCCCTCCTCCCCGTCGTACGGGGGCTGCTGGAGCGCGACCCCGGGCGCCGGCTGGACGCGGTGGAGGCCGAGCGGATGCTGCGGGCCTTCCTGGACACGGGCCGCACACCGCCGCGCCGGGCGCCCGAGCGGTCGTACACACCGACCCAGCGGGACCTTCCGCTACGGCGGCCCGCGGTTCTGCGGGATCATCCGCTACGACGGTCCGCGCCCGAGCGGGATCAGCCGCCACGGCCGTCCCCGGCGCCGTCGCGGTCGGTCCGCGGGGTGCGGGCGGCCCTGGCGGGGTCGCGGCGGGGCGCGCTCCTGGCGGCACTGCTGGTCGCCGCGCTGGCGGGGGCGGGGGTGTCGGCGGCACTGCTGGCGGACCGGGGCGGGGACGGGAACGGGCGTACGGGGCCGGGGAGTTCGGCGCCGGGGACACCGACCGCCGGTTCCACGTCCGGGACGCCGACTGCCGGGTCCGCGCCCGGAACGCCGACCACCGGTTCCGTGCCCGGGACCCCGACCGCCGGTTCCACGCCCACCGCGGCCCTCCCCATCGCCCCCTCCGGGTACCGCGTCGCCGAGGACCCCGCCGGGTTCGCGCTCGCCGTGCCGGAGGGGTTCGGCCGGGAGCCGCAGGGGGAGCGGGTCTTCTATGTGTCGCCCGGGGAGACCTTCAGGATCGGGGTCAGGGTCGTCGAGCCCGAACCCGGCGGCCCGCTGGGCGTGATGAGGCGGGCGGCCGCCAAGGGGCCCGCCGTCAACCCCGGTTACCGCGACGGACGGGTCACCTCGACCGCGCACCGCGGACACCCCGCCGCCCTCTGGGAGTTCACCTGGGACGGCTTCAGCGCGGCCGAGGGCGCCCGGCACACCTACGACCTGTGCTGGGAGGCCGACGGGCGGCTCTACGACGTGTGGGTGTCGGCGCCGGTCGGGAAGGTGCGGGAGGCGAAGGAGCACTTCGACGTGGCGGTCGACACCTTCACGGCGACGTAGGGAGTCGTAGGGATACGTCACGGGTGTGTGACCGGAATGCGTCCCCTCTGGATGTGCGAGCGTCCGGCGCGATATGGATGAACCCATGAGCAGCAGCGGGGGAGTCGGCCACGAGTCCGACGAGACGACGAGTTATGTTCTGCAACCTCCCAGACCCCCTCAGCCCGAGCCGGGTGTCGGCCGGCTGATCGCGGGGCGCTACCGTCTGCTCGCCAAGCTCGGGCACGGTGGCATGGGTACGGTGTGGCGGGCCAAGGACGAGACGGTGGACCGCGAGGTCGCCGTCAAGGAGCCCCGCGTCCCGGAGCACCTTCCCGAGCGCGAACAGGGGAACGCCTTCGAGCGAATGCGTCGCGAGGCCCGTGCCGCCGCCCGGCTCGACCACCCCAATGTCGTGAACGTGCATGACGTGGCGGTCGTGGACGGCCGGCCGTGGATCGTGATGGAGCTGGTGCGGGGCCGTTCGCTGGGCGACGCGTTGCAGGAGGGCACCCTCGGGGCGCGGGAAGCGGCGAGAATCGGCCTCGACGTGCTCGGCGCGCTGGAGGCCGCGCACGCGGCGGGCATCCTGCACAGGGATGTGAAACCGGACAACGTCATGCTCGGCAGCCACGACCGGGTCGTGCTCACCGACTTCGGCATCGCCCAGATCGAGGGCGAGACCAGTCTGACCGACACCGGCGGCTTCGTCGGTTCGCCCGAGTTCATCGCGCCCGAGCGGGTCCTGGGCCAGCGCCCGGGACCGGCCTCCGACCTGTGGTCGCTCGGCGTGGTCCTGTACGCGGCCACGGAGGGCGTCTCGCCGTTCCGCCGCAGCAACACCCCCGCGACCCTCCAGTCCGTCCTCAACGCCATGCCCGCGCCACCCGCCGCCGCACACGGCCCGCTCGCCGAGGCCATCAACGGCCTCCTCCAGAAGGATCCGGCGCACCGCCCGAACGCCGCCCGGGTCAGGGCGCTCCTGGAGGCCACCGCCCAGCCGCCCGCCCCCGAGCCCAAGGAGATCGTGCGGACCGTGGAGGTCCCGGCGCGCGGCCTCCGGCTGGGCCGCAAGGCGTGGCTGGGGCTCGGCGCGGCGGTCGTCGCGGCCGCGGCGGTGGCGTATCTGGTGATCGCGGACCCGTTCGCGGGACCGCTGCCGGACAGCTGGGCCAAGAAGCACACCAAGGACGTCGCCGCGACGCTGGCCGTGCCGAAGGACTACCAGCCGGCCACGCCCGACCGGGAGACGGACAAGAAGCACTGGATCACGTACACCGACTACAGCGGCAGCATCTGGATCGGCCTGAGCCTCGACCGCAAGGCCGAGGACACCGGCAGCAACATCGCGGGCTCCGCCGCCGCCGAGATGTACGACGACGACAGCGGCTTCAAAGAGAGCGGCGACTACGACCTCGGCATGCCCGAGGGTGCGAAGACCCGGCCCGAGGAGACGACGTACCAGGGCCACAAGGCCGCCCGGAACACCGTCACCTACATCACCACCGACAGCCAGCATCCCCGCCCGCGCGAACTCCAGATCCTCTACTACCGGACCGCCGCCGGGGACATGTACAAGTTCACGGTCAGCTATCCCGGCAAGGGCGACTTCACCGAGCGGGGGCGTGAGGTGGCTCGGACGGCGCTCGCGAACCTCGGCGTCGACAAGCTCTGAGGGCCGGTCGGCAGCACATGTGGACACACGTACCGGGACCGCGGGCGCCGCCGCGCCGGCCGCGCATGTCCGTCTCTCCGCCGGCAGGTGCGGTCAGCCGTACACCACTCGGCTTCCTGGACGCGGGCGGGAGCGACATCTGACCCGGCCGGGACCCGCGTCGACAACGAGGCGTGTCGCGCGGTACTGATGGGGCATGAGCAACGACGGGGGTCCCGAGGATCCCAACGGCGTGCTGCTCGGCGGGCGTTACCGCCTCGTCGAGCGCATCGGCTCCGGCGGCGCAGGGACCGTGTGGCGGGCCCGGGACGAGCTCGCCGGGCGTGAAGTCGCCGTCAAGCAACCGAGGTTGCCCGGTGAGCCGGAGGACGAGGGGCACCGGCGGGCGGTGCACCGGCTCCAGCGGGAGGCCCGCGCCGCCGCCCGGGTCGAGCATCCCTCCGCCGTGACCGTCCATGACGTGGTGGTCGAGGAACAGGACGGGGAGGGCGGACTGCCCTGGATCGTCATGGAGTTGGTCCGGGGCGAGTCGCTGGACGAGACGGTACGACGGGGACCGCTCGGGTCCGCCGAGGCCGCCCGCATCGGCCTCGCCGTCCTCGGTGCCCTGCGTGCCGCTCACTCCGTCGGGATCGTGCACCGTGACGTGAAGCCGGCCAATGTGCTCGTCGAGTCCGGCACCGGCCGGGTCGTCCTCACCGACTTCGGTATCGACCACGTCCAGGGCGAGGAACCCCCCACCGCGGGCGGGGAGTACGTCGCCCCCGAGCGCGTCTCCGGCACCCACGCCGGCCCCGCGTCCGACCTGTGGTCCCTGGGCGCGCTCCTGTACACCGCCGTCGACGGACGGCCGCCTTCCAGCCGTACGGCATCGCCGGCGCCCCAACACGGCGGACCGCTGCGGGAGTTGATCGCCGGGCTGCTGGCCCCGGAGCCGGACGAGCGGCCCGAGGCGGGGGAAGTCGCCAGGGTTCTGGGGGAGTTGGCGCGGGATGCCGGGGGCGAGTCCCCGGCCGACGGCGCCGAGAGTGCCGTAGCCGTACCGGAGATGGTGCACGCCACCGTCGTACCGGCGAAGGCGCACGCCACCGTCGTACCGGACAAGTCGCCCTCCATCGACGTACCGGAAAAGTCGCCCTCCATCGCCGTACCGGAAGAAGCACGCGAAGATCCCGCACCCGCCTCCCTCGCCGCACCCGCCCCCACCACCCCTTCCCGCCGCCGCACCCTCCTCAGACTCGCCGTCGGCCCCCTCGGGATCCTGCTCGCCGGAGGCATATGGCTCGGGACCTCCTTCGCGGACGGGGCCGGTGAGTGGGTCGCGCATCGGGAGGGGGCGGTGGGGGCGGTCCTCTATCTGCCCCGGCAGTACCGGCAGCTCTACCAGGTGGGTGAGGCCGGGGACGCCTCCCGGCTGAGCGTCTACCACGACGAGGTCGACGAGGTCGTCGCCGTGCAGTTCGCCGAGTGGGACCGGGCGCCCGCCGCTCCGCTGGCCGAGGCGAAGGAGGCCGTGATCGGCATGGAGGGGCACGAGCGGGGCGCGGGGCGCTACACCGCCACCACCTTCCAGGGCGCCGAGGCCGCGCTCTCCGACGTCACCTACGACCCGGACGACCGGCCGGTCAGGGTGCTCCAGCTCGTCGTACGGACCGACGACGGCCGGATGTACCAGCTCCAGGTGCGGATGCCCAAGGGCACCCCGGAGGAGCGGAAGGGCGCCGCGCTCTTCAAGGGCGCCCGTGCGCGGCTGGAGATCGGGCGAAAATGAGACCGGGGTGATCGTCCCCGTACAACGCCCTGATCAGCGGGTTCTTTGCCACCGATCACTGGCAGTGTGGGTGCGGGACGTGAATGCCCGTTACCGACGGGTACCCAAAGGCCCCGCACCCGAATACCCTGCGGCTCATGACGGACGCGCAGGCCCCGGCCCAGACCGGCACGAACCCTCTCGCCCCCGCCCCCGAGGGCGCCCGTACCGCCGCCGACGTGGTCACCCCGGAGCTGGTCGCCCAGCTCACCAAGGGCGTGACCGGTTCCGGCCGTACCGCCAACCACACGCCGTTCACCGGCGACAAGCTGGCCGACCTGCCCGAGTCGACGCCCGAGGACGTGGAGAAGGCCTTCGCGGCGGCCCGCAGGGCGCAGGCGGTGTGGGAGCAGACTCCCGTACGGCAGCGCGCGGCCGTCCTGCTGCGCTTCCACGATCTGATCCTGGAGCGCCAGGCCGAGGTCCTCGACCTCATCCAGCTGGAGACCGGCAAGGCCCGGCTGCACGCTCACGAGGAGGTCCAGGCCGTCGCGGTCGCCGCCCGGCACTACGGCCGCAAGGCGCCCGCCTATCTGAAGCCGAAGCGGCACGCGGGCGCCATGCCGACCCTCACCCGGGTCACCGAGCTGCGCCACCCGCGCGGGGTCGTCGGCCAGATCGCCCCCTGGAACTACCCGCTCGAACTGTCCGTCGGCGACGCGCTCCCCGCCTTCGTCGCGGGCAACGCCGTCGTCATGAAGCCGGACACCGAGACCTGCCTGACCGCGCTGTGGGCGCGTGACCTGCTGGTCGAGGCGGGCCTTCCCGCCGACGTCTTCCAGGTCGTCCTCGGCGACGGCCCGGCCGTCGGCCCCGAGGTCGTCAAGCGCGCCGACTACGTCTCCTTCACCGGCTCCACCCGCACCGGCCGCGAGGTCGCCCAGGGTGCCGCCGCCCGGCTGGTCGGGGTCTCTCTCGAACT
Source organism: Streptomyces sp. SID13726 (assembly GCF_010548375.1). Classification (GTDB taxonomy): domain Bacteria; phylum Actinomycetota; class Actinomycetes; order Streptomycetales; family Streptomycetaceae; genus Streptomyces. The sequence goes on along the minus strand of NZ_JAAGLY010000004.1, from coordinate 316,336 downwards.
CGGCGGCAAGAACGCCATGCTGGTCCTGGAGGACGCCGACATCGAGAAGGCCGCCGCCGGTGCCGTCCGCGCCTGCTTCTCCTCGGCCGGCCAACTCTGCATCTCCATCGAGCGGTTGTACGTCCACGAGTCCATCGCGGACGCCTTCCTGGAGCGCTTCGCCGCCCGCACCAGGGCCATGCGGCTCGGCAAGTCCCTCGCCTACGGCGCCGACATGGGCTCGCTGGTGGGGGAGCGGCAGCTGGAGACCGTCACCCGGCACGTCGACGAGGCCTGCGAGAAGGGCGCCAGGCTCGTCGCCGGCGGGGTCGCCCGCCCGGACATCGGCCCCTACTTCTTCGAGCCGACCATCCTCGACGGCGTCACCGAGCCGATGGCCGTGTGCGCCGAGGAGACCTTCGGCCCGGTCGTCTCGATCTACCGTTTCAAGACCGAGGAGGAGGCGATCCAGGAGGCCAACTCCACGGCGTACGGCCTCAATTCCTCGGTCTGGACGAAGGACGCCAAGCGGGGCCGCGAGGTCGCCTCCCGGGTCCGCGCCGGCACGGTCAACGTCAACGAGGGCTACGCCTCCGCCTACGGCAGCGTCCAGTCCCCCATGGGCGGCATGAAGGACTCCGGCCTCGGCCGCCGCCACGGCTCCGAAGGCATCCTCAAGTACACCGAGGCCCAGACGGTCGCCGAGCAGCGACTGCTCCCGATGGCGCCCGCGCTGGGGATGGACGACGAGAAGTACGCGCAGTTCATGAGCCGGAGCCTGCGGCTGATGAAGGCCTTCCGGTTCAAGTAGGAACACCCGGTTCTCAACGAGGAGAGCACGTGCCCCAGGACACCTACGACTACGACGTCATCGTCGTCGGCTCCGGCTTCGGAGGCAGCGTCACCGCCCTTCGCCTCACCGAGAAGGGCTACCGCGTAGGTGTCCTGGAAGCCGGCCGCCGCTTCACCCGCGAGACCCTCCCCAGGAACTCCTGGGACCTGAAGAACTACCTCTGGGCCCCGAAGCTCGGCATGTACGGCATCCAGCGCATCCACCTGCTCGGCAACGTCATGGTCCTCGCGGGCGCCGGCGTCGGCGGCGGCTCGCTGAACTACGCCAACACCCTCTACGTCCCCCCGAAGCCCTTCTTCGAGGACCCCCAGTGGCGTGACATCACCGACTGGCAGGAGGAGTTGACGCCGTACTACGACCAGGCCCGCCGCATGCTGGGCGTACGGCTCAACCCGACGATGACCCCCTCCGACGTCCACCTCAAGGCGGCCGCCGAGCGGATGGGCGTCGGCGACACCTTCCACATGGCGCCGGTCGGCGTGTTCTTCGGCGACGGCGAGGACGCCGAGGGCACGAGCAAGGCGGCGCCCGGCGAGGAGACCCCGGACCCCTACTTCGGCGGCGCGGGCCCCGCCCGCAGGGCCTGCACCGAGTGCGGCGAGTGCATGACCGGCTGCAGGCACGGCGCGAAGAACACCCTGAACGAGAACTACCTCTACCTCGCCGAGAAGGCGGGCGCGGTCGTCCACCCCCTCACCACCGTCGTCTCGGTCACCGACGACTCCCAGGGCGGCTACGCGATCGCGACCCTGCCCACCGACGAGCGCCGCAAGGCGAAGGGCCGCACCTTCAAGGCCCGCCAGGTCGTCATCGCCGCCGGTACCTACGGCACCCAGACCCTGCTGCACCGCATGAAGACCGGCGGCCAACTGCCGTACATCTCGGAGAAGCTGGGCGAGCTGACCCGCACCAACTCCGAGGCCCTGGTCGGCGCCCAGACCGACAACCGCCGCTATCGCAAGGCGACCGGCGAGCGGAAGGTCGACTTCACCCGGGGGGTCGCCATCACCTCGTCCGTCCACCCGGACGAGAACACCCACATCGAGCCGGTCCGCTACGGCAAGGGCTCCAACTCGATGGGCAGCCTCTCGATCCTCCAAGTGCCGTACACGGAAGGCTCGTCGAGGGTGATGGGCTGGCTGGCGAACGCGGCCCGCCACCCCCTGCTCGTGCTGCGCTCCCTCTCCAACCGGCGTTGGTCGGAGAAGACCATCATCGGCCTGGTCATGCAGTCGCTCGACAACTCCCTGACGACGTACCTGAAACCGGACGGCGTCGGCAAGGGCCTGCTCACCGCACGGCAGGGCCACGGCGCCCCCAACCCCAAGCAGATCAGGGCCGCTTCGGAGAGCGCGACCGCCATCGCCGCCGATATCAACGGCTTCGCCGGGTCCAACGTCGGCGAGCTGATGGGCACCCCGCTCACCGCCCACTTCCTCGGCGGCTGCCCCATCGGCGCCTCCCGCGAGACCGGCGTCATCGACCCGTACCACCGGCTCTACGGCCACCCCGGGATCTCGGTCGTGGACGGCGCCGCGGTCTCCGCCAACCTCGGCGTGAACCCGTCCCTCACGATCACCGCGCAGGCCGAGCGCGCGATGTCGTACTGGCCCAACAAGGGCCAGCAGGACCCGCGTCCGGCCCAGGGCGAGGCCTACGTCCGGCTCGGCGCCGTCGAGCCCGAGGCACCGGCGGTCCCGGCGGAGGCCTTCGGCGCGCTGAAGCTGCCGTTCCTGGGGATGCCCGCGGTGCCGAAGAAGTCGTAGGACAAGGCACGCGACAGCGGCCGTAGGACCAAGGCGCGCGACAGCGGTCGTGGAACCAAGGCGCGCGACAACGGCCGTAGGACACACAACAGCGAAGGACCTGCGCCCCCCTCCGAGCGCAGGTCCTTCGCTGTTTTCTTGCGTCAAGCTGTATTACGGCTTTTGCGGCCCGATGACTCAGGCGTGCGCGCCGGCCGCCAGGCCCTTGCGCCGCTTCACCGCGAAGACCACACCGGTACCGGCGACGACGGCGAAGCCGCCGACCAGGCCGAGGACCGGCAGGGCCGAGCTGGAGCCGGTCTCGGCGAGCTGGCCGTCCACGTCGACGTCGTTGACGTTCGAGATCGGCTTCTTGCCGCCGGTCTGGGGCTTGGAGTCGTTCGGCTTGCCCGGGTCGGAGCCGGCCGGCAGGACCTCGAAGTAGTAGATGCCGTAGTTCTCGTCCTCGGAGAACCAGCAGCCCTTGTCGTCCGAGTACTGGGCGAGACCGACGGCGAGGCCGATCGCGCTCGGCACTTCGCGGTCGACCTGCACGCGCAGGCTGTAGCTGACCGACTTGCCGGCGTCGAGCGCGAAGGTGTTGAACGCGCCGCCCTCACCGAAGTCGGTGGCGATGTCCACCCACTTGCCACCCTGCTTGACCTGCACGGTGACCAGGCTGCTGTAGTCCTTCTCGAAGTCCCAGTCGACCGCGGCGACCCCGACGACGGGCGTGATGTTCTTGATCGTCTCGTCACCGGAGTTGCTGACGTTGAACTTGAAGTTCGTCCAGCCGCTGCCCGCCACGACGGTCTCCGGCAGACCGGTCAGCGAACTGTGCAGCACCTCGCTGTCGTTGACGACCGGGTTGCCGTCCTCGTCCACCGGGCACTCGTCGATGGGCCGGCCGCTCTCGCTCGCGGAGGCGCTGGCGGAGGCCGAACCGGAGGCGGTCGTGGAGGCGCTCGCGGACGCGGAGGCCGAACTCGACGTGTCCGTCGAGGGGCTGCTGGAGGCGGGGGTGCTCGCCGGGGCCTCCGGGGTCGTCGCCGGGTCCGCCGGGGTGCTCGCGGGGGCGCTCGGGGTGTTGTCGTCCGCGGCGGGCGTGCTCTCGGCCGTGGACGGCGAGGGCGACTCGTCCGCGAAGGCGCTGGGCGCTGCGAACAGGGCCAGCGGCGCTATCGCGGCGGTCGCGGCCGCGGCGGCCAGTGCACGACGAAGCTTCATGAAGACCTCGGTGAGTCGGGTGTACTGCGCTTTCCCGCAGCACGCGTCAGAGGAAAACCTCCGCGTGTGGGGCGCGGGAGGGCCCTTGGTACGTGAGGTTTGATCCGTGGCGACTGTGAATGGTTGTGCGGTCGTTCACAGAATTCTTATGTGGGCTGAGTCACACATGGGTTCTTCTTGTGAACGGGCTTTCCCAGCGATTAGAACTGTCGGACGTGTCTGAAGACCCCAAGATCCCGGACGACGTCTGGGAACAGTTCACCCGTGACACCGAACGGGACATCCGAGCCTCCGCCCCCAAGGAACCGTCCGCGCGCGCCCGTGAGGTGACGGAGCGGCTGCGGCAGCAGGAAGCGCGCGGCGAACTGCCCGAGGGCTGGCGCACCGGTCCCGCGTGGCAGGAGAAGAAGAGCCGGCGTGGTGTGTGGGGCGTCCTCGCCGTCGCGGTCGCCGTGGTGGCGGCCGTCGTCGCGGTGAAGCCCTCACTGATACCCGGCGACCCCTTCGGCAGCGGCGGCACCTCCGAGTCCGCCGCCTCCCCGCTGCCCGAGGAGACGACCGCCCCGACCGCCCCTCCCTCCGCCGTGTCCGCCGACATCCCGACGCTGGACGACCCGTTCGCCGGCTCACCGGCCAAGCAGTGGGCCGACGGCGAGGCCGGGATCGTCGTACCGAAGGCGAAGGCCGTGGGCGCCCAGTCCGCGGTGAAGGTTGAGCAGACCCTGAAGCTGACCAGGAAGCTCCTGGTCGAGTCCAACCTCAACCCGGCCACGCTGCGCGGCGAGCAGCCCACCGCGGCGCTCGCCCTCCTCGACCCCAAGCAGGGCGACGTCCTCGACCGCCTGAAGACCGGACTGCGCAAGCCGGACAAGGACCACGACCCGCTGTCGATGTTCAGCCGCTTCAACCCCGCCGAGGTCCGGCTGGTCGGGGACGTCGTCAAGATCCGCGGCCGGATGACCTTCACGGAGGGCAAGCACGCCTCCGTGGCCGTGCACGCCGACTACACCTTCGTCTACCCGGTCGTCCGCACCGACGGCACCACCGAGGTCACCCGCACCATCGTCCGCCGCGTCCTCGACGTCGAGCTCCCCGACCCGGCCAAGTACCAGGTCACCCCGGGCAGGCTCTCGGTCCTGCGCTACGACGAGAGCGCGGGCAACACCACCTGCGACGTCTACGACGGCTTCCTGCACCCGCAGTTCTCCTCCTCGACCGAGCCCACGGACCCGGCGCCCTCGGGCCCGACGACCGACCCGTACGACCGCAGCGAGGACATCGGGCGCGTCAAGGACTGCGGGACGGTGTCCCGGGTCTGAACCCGGATCCGGCGGAGTGCCGGACTCATGAAGGCGAAGGGCCCGGCTGACAACATGCGAAGGGCCCGGCTGGCGACATGCAAAGGGCCTCGGCTGACGACATGCGAAGGGCCCCGCGGGACGGACCGCGGGGCCCTTCTTTCGTCAGCACCGACGTCAGGGCAGCGCCGGTGCCTGGGAGCGGCGCCGGGGGGTTGCGCCGCTTGCCTGTGTGCCTGGGTCGGCGCCCCGGCGCACAAAGGGCGCGCGGGTGGTCTGGACCTTTGGCAGTACGGCATCGCAGTTCGAATGCAGTTGTCTACGGCGGGACTTGGGGGCTTTCTAGGCATCGTGCTGGATGGACGCGGCCACCGCAACCGTTTGGCCCAGCCTTGTGCCGTTACTTGTCCCGCCGGCCGGCCCCGGCGTCCCGGAGCCGACCGTTCTCTTGGGTGACCGGGCTGCTGTCCCCTGCCGTCCGGTCACTTCCTGGAGCGAGGTCCCACGACGCACGGCACGTTCCGTACGCCTCATCGCTCCAGCGAGCCACGCGTGGTTCTGTCGGGCCCGCCCCTGGCTGGCACGGACACCACCACCAACGAAGCGGTGCGCTCCGCGGTCACGCGCCGTACGGGTGAGGCGGGGTGCGAACTCAGATGCGACCCCTGCACAGTTCGAGGAGCGTCATGGCGAGCGAGGTGCCCGGCTTGCCGAGCGCCTCGCGGTAGCGGCCGAGGACCTCCATCTCACGGGCGAGGTGGACCCGCCGGCCGCCGGACGCGATCCGGGTCTGCTGGACGACGGCCGAGACCGCCGCCCGCTCCTGGATCAGACCGATGATCCGGTCGTCGATCGTGTCGATGCGGGCACGGGCGTCCGCGATGGTCGCTTCCGGTGTGGTGGTCACGCAGGGCTCCTGTGGGTGGGGTGGGGTGCCCCGGAGCGGCAGGGTCCGGAAGAAACGACAGGCGCCCCGGACCTTGTCGGCCCGGGGCGCCTGGGAAGTCGCTTGTCAGTTGCTCAAGCGGCACGACCATGGCAGCCGGTGGGCCCGGTGCCATAGGTGAACTGGAAGGTCGCGGTCTTGAGCATGGGGCCAGTATGCCACGGCTTCTTTTCGGCACCGGTAGACTCCGCCTCATACCCACCTCGCTCACCGCCGGAAGGCAACCCGTGTCATCAGCGACCCCAGCCGCCCCCGACACCGTCCTGGTCGTCGACTTCGGCGCGCAGTACGCCCAGCTCATCGCCCGTCGCGTCCGCGAGGCCCGGGTCTACAGCGAGATCGTGCCGAGCACCATGCCGGTCGCGGAGATGCTCGCGAAGAACCCCGCGGCGATCATCCTCTCCGGCGGCCCCTCGTCGGTGTACGCGGAGGGCGCACCGCGCCTGGACCGCTCGCTGTTCGAGGCCGGCGTCCCGGTCTTCGGCATGTGCTACGGCTTCCAGCTGATGGCCACCACCCTCGGCGGCACCGTCGACAACACCGGCGCGCGTGAGTACGGCCGTACGCCTCTCCACGTCTCGAAGTCGGGCTCGACCCTCTTCGAGGGCACCCCGGACGAGCAGCCGGTGTGGATGTCCCACGGCGACGCCTGCTCCGCCGCCCCCGACGGCTTCACCGTGACCGCGTCCACCGACGTCGTCCCGGTCGCCGCCTTCGAGAACGACGAGAAGAAGCTCTACGGCGTCCAGTACCACCCCGAGGTCATGCACTCCACGCACGGCCAGCAGGTCCTGGAGCACTTCCTGTACCGGGGCGCCGGTCTGAAGCCGGACTGGACCACCGGCAATGTGATCGAGGAGCAGGTCGCTCTCATTCAGGAGCAGGTCGGCGACAAGCGCGCGATCTGCGGTCTGTCCGGCGGCGTCGACTCCGCGGTGGCCGCGGCCCTGGTCGCGCGCGCCATCGGAGACCAGCTGACCTGCGTGTACGTCGACCACGGCCTGATGCGCAAGGGCGAGACCGAGCAGGTCGAGAAGGACTTCGTGGCCGCGACCGGCGTCAAGCTGGTCGTCGTCGACGCGGAGGAGCGCTTCCTCACCGCTCTCAAGGGTGTCTCGGACCCCGAGGAGAAGCGGAAGATCATCGGCCGCGAGTTCATCCGGGTCTTCGAGCAGGCGCAGGCGGAGATCATCGCGGACGCGGGCCCGGCGGTGGAGTTCCTCGTCCAGGGCACGCTGTACCCCGACGTGGTCGAGTCCGGTGGCGGCACCGGCACCGCCAACATCAAGTCCCACCACAACGTGGGCGGGCTCCCGGAGGACCTGGAGTTCCAGCTCATCGAGCCGCTGCGCAAGCTGTTCAAGGACGAGGTGCGGATGGTCGGCCAGGAGCTGGGGCTCCCGGACGAGATCGTCCAGCGCCAGCCCTTCCCGGGTCCCGGTCTCGGCATCCGGATCGTCGGCGAGGTCACCAAGGAGCGCCTGGACCTGCTGCGCGACGCCGACGCCATCGCCCGCGAGGAGCTCACCGCGGCCGGCCTCGACCGGGACATCTGGCAGTGCCCGGTCGTCCTGCTCGCGGACGTCCGGTCCGTGGGCGTCCAGGGCGACGGGCGGACCTACGGCCACCCGATCGTGCTGCGCCCGGTCTCCTCCGAGGACGCCATGACCGCCGACTGGTCGAGGCTGCCGTACGACGTCCTCGCTCGCATCTCGACGCGGATCACCAACGAGGTGGCCGACGTCAACCGCGTGGTGCTCGACGTGACGTCGAAGCCGCCGGGCACCATCGAGTGGGAGTAGGTCTTTTCAGGTCCGCTTGAGGGTGCGCATCGGCTCTCCGGGCTTCCAGACCTGGACGACCAGGTACTTGTCGTCCTCGACGTAGGTCCGCACGACCTCCGTCAGCTCGGTGCGGAAGAGGTGGAACGGCTCCGGCGGTTCCACCTCTTCGGTGTACCGGGCCTTGGCGCCGGGGTCGGTGACCTCGTGCGCGAGGCCGCCGATCCTGACGTCCCCGCCGCCCAGGGTCTGGCCCTCGCCGGGGTTGGCCTGGAGCCCGAAGCGGGGGTCCCGGCGCAGGTCGAGGGCCTTGAGCGAGTCCGGCATCATGCCCAGCCACAGCTCACCGCCCAGGAAGCGGACCTCCAGGCCGGAGGTGCGCGGTGAGCCGTCCTTGCGCAGGGTCGCGAGGACGTGGTGCGTGAAGGCGCCGAAGCGTTCCTCGACGGTCTTGGCGAGATCGGGTTCCGCGGAAGTGAAGGCAGCCCAGTTCATACCGGACAGTCTTCCGTCGATACCGGACATCTGCTGTCGGGTATCGACCGTGTACGCATCTTTACAAACCACCTCTGTTCTCCTGAGCTGACCGACGGTAACTTCCGCCCCGTAAGACAACCCAGTGCTGGAGGACACATGCACGGGACGCCCCTGGGGCCCACTCCGCCGATACCGCTGCCCACCGAGAAGCTGCAGTTCGCGATGCCGCCGATGCACGACTCCCTCGAGGAGGAGCGCAGGCACCGCAAGGAACGGCTGGCCGGCGCGCTGCGGATCTTCGGCCGGCTCGGCTTCGAGGACGGGGTCTCGGGTCACATCACCGCGCGTGACCCGGAGTTCAGCGACTGCTTCTGGGTCAACCCCTTCGGCATGCCGTTCAAGCACGTCACCGTGAGCGACCTGGTGCTGGCCAACTCCGACGGGCAGGTCATCGACGGCCGCTACCACGTCAACCAGGCCGCCTTCACCGTCCACTCCCAGGTGCACGCCGCCCGCCCCGACGTGGTCGCCGTCGCCCACTGCCACTCCGTGCACGGCCGGGCACTCGCCGCCCTCGGCGAACTCCTCGACCCCCTCACCCAGGAGAGCTGCGCCTTCTACGAGGACCACGCGCTCTACGACGCCTACACCGGAGTCGCCGTCGACGCCGAGGAGGGCCGCCGTATCGCCTCCGCGCTCGGCACCCGCAAGGCGCTCGTGCTGCGCAACCACGGGCTGCTGACCGTCGGCGACTCGGTGGACGCGGCCGCCTGGTGGTTCGTGTCGATGGAACGCTCCAGCCAGGTGCAGCTGACCGTCCGCGCGGCCGGGCGGCCGGTGCTCATCGACCACCGGGCCGCGGTGGCCACGCGGGAGCAGCTGGGCGGGGACCTGGTGGCGTGGATCAACTACCAGCCGATGTGGCAGGACATCAGCCGGAGCGAGCCGGATCTGCTGAGCTGAGCGAGCGGGATCTGCTCAGCTGAGCGAGCGAGATCCGCTGAGCTGAGCGAGCCGGATCCGCTGAGCTAGAAGCCGCGCAGTACGGCTGCCTTCGTCATCGTGAACTCCTCGTCCGTGAGCACGCCCTCGCGGTGCAGTTCGCCCAACTCCCGGAGTCTGCGCAGGAGTACGTCGTGATGGTCGGCCGGTGCGGCGATCGCGGCGGCCGGTGCCGACGCCGTGATCGCGGGGGCCGACGGATGGGGCAGCCGGGCCGTGACCGCCGTGGCGACCAGCGCCGTCAGCAGGTCCCGGCGGGTGCTGCCCCACAGATCGAGGGCGTACGGGTCCTTCTCCGGCGGCAGCTTCGAGAACGACGTCTCCCTCGTCACGAACCGCAGGAAACCGTCCTCGTACCCGGAGTTGGGCAGCCATTCGACGTGCGTGAGATTGCCGACGTGGATGATCCGCGGTCCCGTCGCGCGCTTGACGCGGTCGGAGGTGTCGGCCCAGTCGATACGGATCCGGGTGCCGTCGAAGGAGACCGTGCCGTCGGAGGAGCGCACCGAGACCGGGACCGGGGGCCCGGGCAACAGGTATGTCTTCGTCGGCTCCTTGGGGATCTGGTCGAGAAGGAGGGAGCGGCGGATCTCCTCGGCCACGTACTCGGCCACCCCGGCGCGGTCGACGTCCACGATCAGGCGGTACGGGTCGGCCGGGTCGGGCAGTCTGCCGCCGGTCGCGTGCAGGAGCGGGTCCGCGCCCTCGCGCAGCCGCATCCTGAGCCGGCCGCGCTTGCGTTCCGGCTCGAACGCCACGCCCGATATGGCCTCCAGGGGCACGGCGATCTCGCCGTACGTCTGCCGGAACAGTGGCACGGAGCGGTGGAGTCCCGGCGTGATTCTGACCGTTGTGCCGTCGAAGGCCCAGGTCCCGTCACGCTGGATGATCTCGGCCATACGGAAATTCTCGCAGCCGGGTCAACACGGCGGGCCCCTCTTCACCCGTCGCTTCACTTGCGCGGACCGGACCTGCCGGGCGGGGGCGGTGTGCCGTAGGGCACAATTCGCTGTCGTCGCGGGGGAGTTGTTCGGAGTTTTTCCGGGGCCAGAGTCGGAGCCGGTCGGCGTCGTCCGCCGTGCGGTCGCGGGACATCTTGGGGAAGGCGGGCGTCGGTCGTGGCGGTGCAGGATGTGAGACAGGGCGCGGACACGGGTGCGTTCGGTGCGCACGAAGGTGGCTGCACCTGCGGGGACTGTCCGCACGGGGCGCGGGCCGGGCACCGGCGGGCGGTGGCCGAGTTCCTGCTGAAGCGGGACGAGTTCGCCGCCGGACAGGGACTGCCCGCGGCCGTTGCGCACTCCGCGTCGGCCTCCCGGCAGTGGGTCTCGGAGGAACTGACCCAGTCCGCGGAGGTCGTCGCCGAGCGGGGACGGGTCGAGGGCACCGCCTGGCTCGCGCGACTGTGGCGCCGTACCGCGTACGCGGTGTGGGCGGCCGTGGTGGTGCTGCTCCTCGTCCAGGCGCTGACGGCGATCGGCGTGGGCTGGACCGCGGCGCGTACGGCCGGGCTGCTGGCGGCGCTGGTGGTGGCGGCCGCGCTGACCGCCGCGTCCTGGTTCCACCGGGCCCGGGGCGGGGTGCTCGCGCCGGTGATCGGTGAGGACAACCGGCTGTCGACGTCACGGGCGGTCGCGGTGGCCTGGGTCCTCTTCGTCGCCTACGCGGTGCTGGTGCTGGTCGGGCGGCTCGCCGCGGCCTCCGACTCCCGCGAGCGGGACCTGCTGATCTCCGGGCTCGATCTGGCCCGGGGCGCGGGTGTGGTGACCGTGCTCGCCGTGGTGTGCGGGATCGCCGTGCTGGTGCGGCGGGTGGTGGGGCTGCGGGTGATCGGGCAGCGGCTCCAGAAGGTGCGGGCGGACCGGCCCCGGGCGGCGGACCTGCTCACCGACGACTCCGGGCGGGGCGCGTTCGCGGACATCCAGTACGTGGTGATCGGGGCCGTCGCCCTGCTGTTCGCGGGCGTGCGGCTGGCCCGGCGGCCGGATCAGCTGCCGGATCTGCCGTGGGGGCTGGCGGTGGTGGTGCTGGTGTCCGCGGCGACGTATGTGGCCGGGAAGTACGCGGAGGGCGGGCGGCCGGTGATCCTTTCCGTGGTGCGGTCGCGGGAGGCGGGGGATCTGGACGGGCCGATCCGGACGGGCGACGACATCGAGATCCGGGGGGCGGGGTTCGTGCCGCCGGGGGCGCAGCGGGCGGATCGGCTGGCGCGGATGGTTGTGCGGATCGGGGTGGTGAATGTGCATGTGCCGTTGGTGCCGGTGGCGGGGGGTTTCAGCAATCCCTCGGACGAGGTGCTCACTGTGCCGGTGCCGGCGGATGTGGAGGCGGGGCGGGTGGAGGTGCGGGTGGTTACTGCGGCGGGGGTGGAGACGAATGGGTATGCGATTGATGTGACGGATTGAGGGTGGGTGGGTTGGTGGGTTGGTGGTTGGCTGCGGGTTCGGTGGGGGCGGGCGTTTTGCGCAGTTCCCCGCGCCCCTGGATGCCTGCGGCGGCCCGTTGCGGTTCGGTGGGGGCGTGTGTAGCGCGTGCTTGTGGTGGTGGGGTCGGGGCCGGGGTGGGGGGTATCCGTCCTCGGTCCGGCGGCTCGGTCCCTTGAGTAGTTCTCGGTAACGGACGCCGGCCGCTGCGGGCGGACACCCCCCACCCCGTCCCCTTCGCACCGTCGGCGACTGACGGCCCGTCGTGGCGCAGGTCCGCTGCAACTCGTTAGGGGCGCGGGGAACTGCGCGACCAGCCCCCACTCGCCCGCAGCCGCCCCACAACCGAACCCGGCACTCCAGTAGGCGCCCAAAACTCGGCCGAACGGCATTGAGCATCGCTGCCCGTTCATGCGTATCGTCATGTGAGGGGTCTCGGCACGCTGGTGAGAGGCGGCTCGGAGCGATGACTCATAGTTTTCGTACGGACACGCACGCCCCCTATTTCGACGAGGAACGGTCCTGGCGGGACAGTGTGGGCCAGTACGCCCTGCTGCCGTTGCGGATCTTTCTCGGGGTCACTTTTATCTACGCGGGCTTGGACAAGCTGACCGACAGTGCCTTCATGAAGGGCTCCGGGGCGGGGTCCATCGGGGACATGATGCGTTCGGTCAGGGACTCGTCGGCGATCCCGGCGCTGGTGGATCTGTCGTTGAAGAGTCCCGTCGGGTTCGGATACGCCATCGCCTTCGGTGAGCTCGCTGTCGGGATCGGGACGCTGCTCGGCATTCTCGCCCGGCTGGCCGCGCTCGGCGGGGCGTTGATCTCGCTGAGCCTGTGGCTGACGGTGAGCTGGGCCTCCGATCCGTACTACTACGGCAACGACCTCGCGTACCTGATGGCCTGGCTGCCGCTCGTCCTCGCGGGTGCCTCCGTGTTTTCCGTGGACGCCGCCTTGCGCGCCCGACGAAGGCAGCGGGCGGGAGGTTACCGGTAGCTCCGGTCGGCGGAGCTACCGGTGGCGGCGGTGACGCGGTCACTGCTGCTTTGAGGCCGGGCCCGTCGGTGGCTGCTGGTCGGGCTCGGGCTGCTTGCGGCTCGGGGCCCTGCGGTTTCGTATCGTGCGGGTGAGCACGCCTGCCGCTCCTGCCAGGCACAGGCCCCCTACGACCATGGGGATCACCGCGAACCACGGTGTCTCCCAGGCGCCGCCCGCGTCGCCGGCGTAGGTGATGCCCGCGAGGGTGAGGAAGACGCCGGCGATCAGCCTTCCCGGCTGGAACTCATGACGCAGCACGGGTCACCTCCGCCTGGCCGATGCCGACCCGCAGGTCGAGGTCGAGGGTGGCGGGGTTCTTGGCCGTCGAGGGCGCCGGCAGGGTGACCTCCTTGTGCTTGCCCGGTTCCACGTCCACGTCCTTCTCCGGGTCACCCGGCAGCTGGATGTCGCCCACGCCCACGTCGATGCTCGCCTTCACGGTGACGTCCGGCGGCACGATCACCACGAGTCGGCCCACTCCCACGTCGGCCTGGGCGGTGACGGTCTGTCCCTTGGTGAGATCGAGGCGGGTCAGGTCCAAGGTGCCCACTCCGGTGCCGAGTTCGTAGTCCTGGCGTACGGCCGACGCTGTTGCCGGGGTCCAGTTCGTGCGGACCCAGTGGGTGGTGATGTCCTTGGGGAGGGCGGCGGCGGTCGCCAGCAGGGCCGCTGTGATGACCGCCAGGAGGATCGAACCCGCTCCGGTGCGGCCCAGGAACGAGCTGACGGCTATGCCCAGGCCGAAGACGATCAGCGCACAGGCCAGGCCGGTCTGAAGACTGGTGCCGAGCGGGTGCTCGTCCCAGGTCGCCGCGGTGCCGAGGCCGCCCGCCAGCAGGGCGAGGAAGAAGACCCGGAAGCCGATCCAGCGCGGGCCGCGGGGCTTGGGCTGCTGGGCGCGGGCCGCGATCAGGTCCGCGCGCCGGGTCCAGGGGGTGCCCAGGCCGATGTTGACCGCCGCCGCGACGTCACGGTCCCGGGAGTCGCTCGGGCCCCACAGATAGCCCGTGCCCCCGACATGGGTGCCGTCCTTCACGATGGGGTCACGCCACCAGGACGGGTAGCCGGCGGCGACCGGCGGGGCCTTGGCCTCCGGCGGGGCGTCGGCGACCGCCTGGGCGGCGAGCGGGTCGGGGTCGGGGGTGCCGCGGTTGCGCGACCAGTACCCGGCGCCCGCGAGGAGCAGGGAGAGGACCACGGCGAAGGTCAGCACCCCGGTGTTGCTGAGCATGGTGAGGAAGACCCCGCAGCCGACCAGGGCGAACAGCACCCCGGTCAGGGCCTGGCCGTCGACCCGGCCGGTGAGGAGCTTGCGCACCTCGTTCTCCTCGTCGTCCTCGTACGGGACGAGGAGCCAGGCGAAGCCGTAGAAGATCAGGCCGATGCCGCCGATCGCGGACAGCACCGCCAGCGTGATCCGGAAGATCACCGGATCCATGTCGCACTGCCGCCCGAGCCCGGCGCACACCCCGGCGAGCATCTTGTGGCGCCGGTCCCGCCGGAAGGGCAGCGGGGCGGTGCTGTGCTCGGCGGTGGACACACCCCCCTCTCCGGGCGGCTGCGCGCCGGCGGGGGTGCCCGCGACGGGGCCGGTGCTCGGGTCCGGGCCTCCGCCGGATCCGGCGCCCGCGGCGTGCTGGTGATCTGTCATGTGTCCATGGTGACGGGCGAGGGGCCGCGACGGGAGTCGGAACGACCCTGGCCGGACCCTGATATCGGCCCTGAGACCGCGGAGGGAAGCGTTCGAGGCGGGCCCGCGGCGAAGATCAGGGGAGTCTCGGGGGACAACCCTGATGCCCCGGCACCCGGGCCGTGTGACCATCGATGGCATGCCGGAAGCCGCAGCAGCGCCACTCGTCGAACCGCGGCCGCCGCGCAAGCTCTACCGCAGCAGTGACGGACGCTGGCTGGGTGGTGTGGCGCGGGGGCTCGCCGGACATCTCGGGCTGCCCGTCATCTGGGTCCGGCTCGTCTTCGTCGGCCTGTTCATGGCGGACGGCCTCGGTGCCCTGCTGTACGCCGCGTTCTGGTTCTTCGTACCCCTGGGCGTAGGAGGGGTGGGCGGCCAGCGGCCCCCGTCCCTCGTGTCCACGGAGACCTCGCCCGACGGCCGCCGCAGGCTCGTCGCCCGCCGTCCCGACAAGGGCCAGATCGTCGCCCTGCTCCTCATGGTCGTCGTGGCCATGGTCTTCGTCGGCAATGTCAACGTGGGCAATGGCGCCAAGGCCTACCTCTGGCCCGTCGTCCTCGTCGGCGCGGGCGTCGCCCTCGTCTGGCGCCAGGCGGACAACGCCCGCCGGGCCCGCTGGATGGAGGTCGGCCGCCGTCGGCGCACCCTCAGCCTGCTGCGCGCCGCGGGCGGTGTCCTCCTCGTCACCGCCGGCGTCTCCGGGGTCTTCGTCCTCCAGGGCTCCGCCGCCCACCTCGGCTCCGTCCTCCAGGCGGCCCTCGCGGTCCTCGTCGGGATAACGCTCCTCGCGGGCCCGTATCTCGTCCGGATGACCCAGGACCTCTCCGAGGAGCGCCTCATGCGCATCCGCGCCCAGGAGCGCGCCGAGGTCGCCGCCCACGTCCACGACTCCGTGCTGCACACCCTGACCCTGATCCAGCGCAACGCGGAGAACGCGAGCGAGGTGCGCCGCCTGGCCCGCGCCCAGGAGCGCGACCTGCGCACCTGGCTCTACAAGCCCGAGGGCACCGGCAAGGACGAGGCCGACGAACCCACCGACCTCGCCGAGGCGGTGCGGCGCAACGCGGCGGAGGTCGAGGACAAGCACGGCGTGCCCATAGAGGTCGTGGTCGTCGGCGACTGCCCGCTCGACGAGAGGATCGGCGCACAGATGCAGGCCGCGCGCGAGGCGATGGTGAACGCCGCCAAGTACGGTGGCGAGGGCGGCGCCGTACAGGTCTACGCCGAGGTCGAGGGCAGGAAGGTCTTCGTGTCCGTCCGGGACCGCGGCCCCGGCTTCGACCTGGATTCGATACCCGCCGACCGCATGGGTGTCAGAGAATCGATCATCGGCCGCATGGAGCGCCACGGGGGCACGGCCCGGCTGCGTGCGGTGCCGGACGGCGGCACGGAGGTCGAGCTGGAGATGGAGAGGGCGGAGAAGACGTCATGAGCGACGAGGCGAACGGCACGGCGGAGGCCACCGGCGGCACCGAGGAGCGCCGGGTGCGTGTGGTGCTCGTCGACGACCACCGTATGTTCCGTACGGGCGTCCAGGCCGAGATCGGGCGGACCGAGGAGACCGGCGTCGAGGTGGTCGGCGAGGCCGCGGACGTCGACCAGGCCGTCACCGTCATCACCGCGACCCGCCCCGAGGTGGTCCTCCTCGACGTCCACCTCCCGGGCGGCGGCGGGGTCGAAGTCCTGCGCCGCTGCGCCCCGTTGATGGCCGACGCCGACCAGCCCGTCCGCTTCCTCGCGCTGTCCGTCTCGGACGCGGCGGAGGACGTGATCGGCGTGATCCGCGGCGGCGCGCGCGGCTACGTCACCAAGACCATCACCGGCACGGACCTCGTCAACTCCGTCTTCCGGGTCCAGGAGGGCGACGCGGTCTTCTCCCCGCGCCTCGCAGGCTTCGTCCTGGACGCCTTCGCCTCCACCGACGCCCCACCCGTCGACGAGGACCTCGACCGCCTCACCCAGCGCGAGCGCGAGGTCCTGCGCCTCATCGCCCGCGGCTACGCCTACAAGGAGATCGCCAAGCAGCTGTTCATCTCCGTCAAGACGGTCGAGTCCCATGTCTCGGCGGTCCTGAGGAAGCTGCAACTGTCGAACCGGCATGAGCTGACTCGGTGGGCGACGGCTCGGAGGCTCGTGTGAGGGCGGGCCGGGCGCGAGTCCGGCTCAAGGAGTGAGCGAACGGCGCTCGTTGCGGTGCAGGATGGCCGACTGAAGCAGGACGGCCACGATCGCGCCCAGCACGATCGCTGACGACGACCACCACCTCGCCCCGTCGCCGCCCGTGTTGAAGACGCTGTACAGGATGGAGATCCCGGCACCGAAGACGAACAGGACCGTGCTGATCAGATGTCCTGTCCTGCGCTTCCTCCTGATGTCGGCCTGGGACGCCGCCAGGTAGCCCTTCTCGACCTCCCCGAGCATCCAGCCCATGATCGAGGACTCGACGACGGCCAGGCTCCTCTCGCCGAGCAGTGCCTCCACAGGGTGCCCGGAGCTCTCCCAGTCCTCGGCGGCCGCGGCCAGTCTCTGGCGCAGCTGGAGCGCGGAGCCGGCCGCCTCGATCCACTGGCGGAACGTCGGCCACGCGTCCACGAGCGCGTGGTGGGCGAGCCGTACGCAGGGGTGCCGGGCCTCGTAGGTGGTGACCAACAGCCGTCGCTGGAGCAGCTGTTCGCTCAGATCGGTGGCTCCCATGGCCGCGATGGTCGCCGTGGACACCGCTCGCCTGTAGAGCTGGCCGTCGGAACCGACCGTACCGAGATGCAACAGGAACTCACGAGCCCGGCTGTAGTCGTCCGTGGAGAGCGAGCGGAACCATTCCTCCGCGGCCTGGACCAGGGTGCCCCGCACGCCACCCGAATCCATGTACGCCTCGTGGGTGAGATAGCCCTCGCGCCGGTACGTCCACATGTTGTGCAGGACGAACTGAAGGGTGGACGCGGCACTCGGCTCGTCGCCGACGTCCTTGAGCAGGAGGTCGACGAGGCCCGGCTCCAGCTGGAGACCCACGGCCCGGGCCGGCATCTCCACCGCCTGCCGTAGCTCGCCGGTGGACATGGGCCAGACGTTCACGCTCCGCTCCGGCTGTACGAGGAAGGCGGCGTGCTCGTGGGCCTCGGCCAGGAAATCGGCGCGCAGGAGGGTCAACGGGAGAATCGTCTCCTTGCCGACGAGCCCTCGCAGCAGGGCGAGTTGTCCCTCGCGGTCGGCGGCGTCACGGGCGAGCAGTCTCTCGAACTGGTCGAGTACGACCACGACCTTATGGGTGGAACCCGAAAGGCCGGTCACGGAACGCAGCGCCTCCTGCAACTCCTGGGCGCTGTCGTAGCGGTCGACCCTGACGACCGGCCAGACGTCACTGCCCGGCAGGCCGTTCCGGCGCAGCAGGGGAAGAACCCCCGCGTTCACCAGGCTCGTCTTGCCGCTCCCCGCCTCGCCGACGACCGTGCACGTCCCGAACCGCTCCAGGGTGTCCAGGACCTTGTTCATCAGCCCGTCCCGGCCGAAGAACAACGGCGCGTCGGCCTCCGAGAAAGGCATGAGCCCGCGATAGGGAGCCAGCTCCTGCCGGAGCGGCGGTCGGCCCTCCGTCTTCGACCGGTTCAGTCCCGCCCGCACGGTCTCCAGCAGCCGATTCGCGTCCAGACCCCGGCTGAAATCGAGGTACGTGTAGTTGCGCAGTTCCAGCGGCACCAGGCCGGTGCCGGGCAGCACCACCGGCAGCAGACGGGTCTCTCCCCTGGCGGCCACGGCACCCAGCTCGCCCAGCTCGTCAGGGCTCACCCCGCTCGGCGAGCCGACCAGAACCAGGCTGATCTTGGCCCGCACGGACCGCTCCCACCGCTCGCCGGGCGCGGCCTCCGCGACCCGGAGCCCGCCCTGCCCGGCCAGCAGTTCGCGGATCTGACCGGCCGCCTCCCGGCCCGTGTTGCCGTACGACAGGAAGACGTCCGGCGAAGTGAAGCGCGTCGTGGGGTCGTACAGCGTCTCGACCGGCCCCCGGCTGCCCGTGTCCCGTTCCTCGTCGGCGGGCGCCGGACGCAGCGCCGCCACCGCGTTCCGCTCGGGTGCCAGCAGGGCGATCGCGTTGCGCAGACTGTCGTACGCCCGCACGAGCGCCCGGCGTTCCACCGCCCGCCCCGGGTCCGTGATGACCTGCTCGTCGAACGCGTAGGCCGGAACATAGGGCACCTGGAGTTCCCAGAAGGTGAGCCCGGCCCGCTCCAGGACGTCCGGTGCGAACGGGTCGAACGTGCGCCGGAAGCGTCCGGCGAAGTCGTCGAGGAGCTCCGGGTCCTGCTGGTCGACGCGGGCCGGGACGACCAGGACCTCCAGGGGGCGGTCGCCGCGTACCGCGCGGACCTGGGGGGAGAGGAAGTGACGGACCATCCACGCGGTGCCGTCGAGGTTCTGGAGGTTGGGCGCGCACAGGGCGACGATGGTGTCGGCCAGCTGGTAGGCGCACACGCCACCCAGTTCCGTCACGCCCGTACGGCTGTCGACCAGGACGATGTCGTACCGCTCGGCGCAGGTGCGGCGGAACCACTCGAAGAAGAGCTCGCCCGACCAGACGTAGTAGAAGTCCTGCCAGTCGAAACGGCGCAGTTCGGCGCCGTAGCGGGAGATCTGGTCGTCCGTCTGGCGCAGCCCCGCCGTGAGCAGGTCGAGGCGTCCGCCGTCGGAGCGGCGGGGATAGACGGTGGTGATGTAACGGTCCAGGTCGCGGTACGCGTCCTCCTCGCCCTCGTCGGCCGCCGAAGAGGCCACGGACATCGCGTACTTGAACGCCAGGAGCAGGTCCAGCAGACCCTCACGGCCCCGCACGCGCGCGTGGTCGATGGGGAAGAAGTGCTCCAGGCCGGGTGCCTCCAGGTCGAAGTCGACCATCAGGACCCGCATTCCGCTTCTGGCCAGCTGGTCGGCGATGTTGGCGAGTGCCATGGAACGGCCGACGCCACCCTTGTAGGAGTAGAAGGTGACGATCATGTCCCTCCGCCTTCGGTGATGAGCCGGGCCATGGAGACAGTGGGCCGGGTGCCCAGTTCCGCCTCCAGACGCCGGGCCTTGTCGACGCTGGGTCTGGCGTTGCGGTAGGCGTCCAGGGTCTGCGGCAGGCTGGCGTGCAGCCATCTGTCCAGATGGAGTCTGCCCGCGACGTTCATCTCGCAGAGCGGATCGAGCACGTCGCCGAAGCGGTGGTGCGCGTGGTGGAGGCGTTCGGCCAGTACGTCCCGGATGAGTTCGTGCGGAGTACCGGTGGCCGGGTCGCCCGGGGAGAGCGTGATCAGGGAGACCTGTGCGCCGTCGTTCAGCGGGGACGCGAGGAAGGCCGCCTCCAGGTCGGGGTGGAGCAGGGAGAGTTCGTCGGCCACCACCAGGCAGCCGTTGCGGGCTATGTCGCGGAAGAGGAGGGAGTGCGCGGGGTCGTAGGACAGCAGATCGTCGAAGAGGTACGGCTGGAGCCTGATCTTTCTGCCGCGCAGCAGCAGGTCGGGATCGTTCACCCCGGCCACGGCGGTGTCCAGGACCTCGGTGATGGTGCGGCTCTCCGCGCCGAAGGGTCTCCAGTCCGTCCGCGAGGTGTCGTACCGGGCCCGAACCGACTCGGTCGACAGGCCGAAGCCCTGGACGATGTCGGCCACCTGCCCCGGAGGTGTCTCGCCGAGCAGGCACTCCGCCTCCCCGTCGGTCATGGTCACGATCACGACGGGGAGGCCGATCTCGTGGTCGGGGCGTTGCAGTCCGACGGCTCTCGAGAGCACGGCGTGCAGCCGGTTAGGCAGCGGGTGCGCGGCCGACTCGGCTATGACCTCGGTGATTCCCCAGCGCGTGGCATCGGGGGCCACCGCGGGGTCGGAGCCGGGGACGGTGATGCCGAGCAAGGGGTGGGCTGTGCGGGCGCGGGCCAGGTCCAGGATGCGGCGGGTGCGTTCCGGGTTCTCGCCGAGGACGGTCATCAGCGACGGGGAGAGCAGGAGGGCGACCGTACGTGCCGCGGTCACGGCCCGGTCCAGGGTGAGCATCTCCTGCGGGGTGGAGGTGAGCAGGTCGGTGGAGGACGTGGTGACACTCCACAGTCCGCGTACGGCGGTGGCGAGCCGGGCGGCCGTCTCCTGGTCCCTGGGGGCGTGCAGCAGATGCAGATCACGCGTCAGCCGTCGTGGATGCGGTGGTTCCGCGACGGACCTGGGCGGGTCGGCCGCACCGGCGGGAAGCCGCAGGTCGCCCGCCACGGCCGCCATCACCTCCGCTGCGAGCTGGTCGGGATTGGCGAACCAGCCGACGCCGTGCTCCTTCATCAGCTCCTCGCGCAGGCGTCTGATGCCCAGGGCGGGGGGCTCGCCGGGATGGGTCACGGCGTCGATGTGGTTGGTGTCCCATCTCGCGCCGTCCTTGACCAGGAAGACCAGCCGCTTGCGAGCCGCGGTGCCGGCCTTGCGGTACTCCAGTTCCGTGATCGACCGGCCGTCGGGGTTGTGCGGGCCGACCTCGGGGACGAAGCCGTAGCGGAAGGCGAAGAGCCCGATGTAGAGGTCGCAACTCTCCACATCGGCGAGGCACTTCTCCAACGGCCGCTCGTCGAAGGCGGCGTAGTCCTCCATGGCGACGACATCCAGCGGGAGCCTGCGCAGCGCGGCCAGTACCGCCGTCCTGAATTCCTTGAGATCGGACACCGTCGACGACAGATAGACCCTCACCCTGCGTACCTCGCTCCTCACGCGGTGAGGACAAGGTACAGGTGGGCGGCGGGATTTGGCGGGGGTCCGGTCAGACCACCCGGGTCGCTCCCGCGAACGGCATCTGGTCGATCGGTGCCTCTCGTACGGGGGCGGAGGGGTTCGGGGCGTGGATCATGCGGCCGTTGCCGATGTAGAGGCCGACGTGGCTGATGCCGGAGTAGAAGAACACCAGGTCGCCCGGGCGGAGTTCGGAGCGGGAGACGCGTCTGCCCGCGTCGATCTGGGCGTAGGTGGTGCGAGGGAGGGAGACGCCCGCGGAGCGGTAGGCGGCCTGGATGAGGCCCGAGCAGTCGAAGGCGTTGGGGCCGGTGGCGCCCCAGACGTAGGGGCTGCCGAGCTTGGAGTAGGCGTAGGAGACGGCCGCCGCGGCACGGGAGTTGGGGGCTTCCGAGGTGGCCGACCCGGGGGGCGTCAGGTCGTCGCGTGCGGCCGTCGAGGTGCGGGAGGCGCGGTCGGCGGCGGGCTCGGCCACACCGAGTCGGGCGCGGTCGGCGGCGGGCAGTCGGGACAGCAGGTCCCGGGCCGCGTTCAGCTTGCCGGTGATGGTCTTCTTGTGGCGCTTCAGTTCCGCCTGGCGCGACTTCAGCGAGGCCAGTTCGATGTGCGCGGCGCCGCGCAACTGCTCGATGTCGCGCAGCTGTCGGCGTACGTTCGCCACCGAGGCCGCCTGCCGGGCACCGGCCCGCTCGACGAACTCGGCGCCGTCCAGGTAGCGGTCGGGGTCGCTGGAGAAGGCGAGCTGCATCGCGGGGTCGAGGCCGTCGCCCCGGTACTGTGCCGCTGCGACCGAACCCAGCGCGTCCCGGGCCTCGTTGAGCTGCTCCGTCCGGCGCGCGGCCTCGTCCCGCAGGGTGCCGAGCCGGCGCTCGGCCGCCTCGGCCTTCTCCTGTGCGCCGTTGTACTTCTCGGTGGCGACCTCCGCCTGCTGGTACAGCTGGTCCACCTTCGCCTTGACCTGCGCCGGCGTGAGCTGCGGCTCGGCGTGTCCGGTCCCGTCGAAGCCCGTCGCGGTGGCCGCCCCGGCGAGGGCGATCGTCGCCGCCGTACGGACCGTATGGCCGCCCGCCGAGCGTTGACGGGGCTTGCGGTGCGCTGCCACGTGGACTGCACGTCCTTTCGTCCGACCGCCGACCCGGGACTTGGGGACGTACGAACGCCAGGGGGGAGCGGCCGTACGACCGCCCGGGGCGGTGTGCGCGTCCGGCGGCGGCCCGCACAGGGGGAGCCGGCCGCCGCCGGACCTTCTCGGCGGTGGTGGCCGACTGCCGCCCCTGGCCCGGGCGGCGGTGGGGAGCCGGTCACCTGGTGGAGGACGCTAAACCTGACGGTGTCGGTGCGGTAACGCGTTGTGCGGAAGTGCCGCGAGGGGACCGCCCGGTGACCGAAGGTGACCGTGATCCCGCGCCGGCGCCGTCGACTTCACGCGGTGCGCTGACCGAAGTCGGGATTTCGGGGCCGACGGGGGATGAGCGGTGCTATGGGCCGCATATATGCAAGATCCGCCCGAGGGGCCGGTGGAGACGGCCGGAGGGTCCAGGAATAGGCTCCGGCCTCATGGACGTACTCATCCATCTCTTCGTCGGCCTGCACATCATCGGCATCGCCTCGCTGCTCGGCGGCTTCCTCACGCAGATGAAGGCGATGGGCCGGGGCGAGGCCCGGTTCGTCCCCGCGATGCTGCACGGCGCCGCGACGATGCTGGTCACCGGGGTGATCCTGGTCGGCCTCAACCAGGCCGACGACCAGCACGTCAACAACATCAAGATCGGCGTGAAGCTGGCCCTGCTGATCGTGATCCTCGGTCTCGTCTATGTGAAGCGGGACGACGAGAAGGTCGACAAGAGCCTCTTCGGCCTGGTCGGGGCGCTGACCACGGCCAACGTATTCATCGCCGTCCTGTGGACCTGAGCGCCGTACGGGCCTCGTCGACCGCCCCCGCCGCCACGGCCAGCCAGGCCGCCACCGCCATCCACAACAGCACCTCGCCCGGCGTCCGCAGCCAGGAGACGTCCACGGCGGCGCAGACCGACAGGGTGGCCGCCGCCGTCATGCCCATGGGGAACACGGTGGCCCAGCGCCGCACGTCGTAGGCGAGCCGGGGGCGCGCGAACTCCGCCACCAGCAGTACGGCGTACCAGGCCAGGTCGAGCACCAGCAGGACGATGGTCACCGCGCGCAGGACGCCGTGGTCGTCGTCGTTCCACAGGTACAGGCGCGCGCTGTCGGCGGCGATCAGCTTGGAGCCGGCCAGCGCCGAGATGGCGAGCGCGCCGCCCGCGACCCAGTGGTCGCCCGCCCCCTCCAGCACCTGGCGCAGGTCGAAGCGGAAGAGCGCGACGCCGTAGAGGACCAGGCCGAGCCAGAACAGCACGAGCGCGGTGTGGGCGAGCCAGGCCGCCGACTCGGTCGCGGCGAGCGTGGCGGCGAGCACCGCGAGGCCCTGGGTGGCCACACAGCCCAGGAACACCCCGCCGGGCATCCGCCGCTTCCAGTGGCCCACGACGAGCACGATCAGCACCGGCCACAGCAGCGTGGCCAGCGCCAGCAGGGCCTCGGCGAGCGTCTGCCAGCCCAGAGCCGCGAACCGGGTGCCGAGGACCGTGGTGGCGGCCACGGCCGTCAGCGCGCCCGGTGTCTCGGCCTCCGCGACCCAGCGCGCACGCTCCCGCAGCAGTCGTACGGCGAAGTCGGCGGCCAGCCCCAGCCAGGCCGCGCAGCTGATCACCAGGGCGACCCGGGACAGCGTCTCGTGACCGGTCAGGTGCAGCCCGACCGACACGATGCCGGTCGCCATGACGGCGGCTCCGGCGGCCGGTGGACGCTGCGTCCACCACAGGCGCAGGGGGGAGGGCGGGGAGGTAGCGGACATGGAGCCGATGCTAGGAAGCTCCGGGCGGGTGGGCGACTCGAGACGATTACGTACGGTTACACGATTACGTACGGTTACGCGCGCGTGTGCGTGTGTCTTTGTGGGTGCCTTCAGAGGCCCGCAGAGGCACACGCACACGCACACGCGCGCGTAGAGGCGCCTCAGGCCGGCCGAACCACCCGGTAGATCGCCGACTCGCCGTCGTAGTAGATCGACTCCTCGCGGACGTATGCGCCCGGCTTCGGGGCGTGGATCATCATGCCGTTGCCGATGTAGAGGCCGACGTGGCTGATGTCGTCGTAGAAGAAGACCAGGTCACCGGGTTGGGCGTCGGCCAGGGAGACCGTGGTGCCGGCGTTCACCTGGTCGTAGGTGACGCGCGGGAGGTCGACCCCGGCGGCCTTCCAGGCGGCCTGGGTGAGGCCTGAGCAGTCGTAGGAGCCGGGGCCGGTGGCGCCCCAGACGTACGGCTTGCCGATCTGGGCGCGGGCGAACGCCAGGGCCTTGGCGGCCTTGGTGGCGTACGACGAGTCGGTCGCCGTGGACGCGCTCGAACCCGAGGAGCCGTCCTGCTGAGCCGCCTCCTGGGCGGCCTTCTCCGCGGCCGCCTGCTGCTGTGCCAGCTCGGCTGCCTTGCGGGCCGCCGCCTCCTGCTTCTCCTTCTCGATCGCCGCGAGCCGCGCCTTCTCCTGCGCGGTCAGATCCGACAGCAGGGCGCGCGCGTCGGCGAGCTTCTTCTGGACGGTCGCCTTGGCGGTCTTCAGGTCGCTCTGCGACTCGGTGAGCGTCTGAAGGCTCTCGGAGGCCTCCTGGCGCTTCTTCATCGTCGCGGACTGCTCGGTGACGTAGTCGTCGACCGCGCCCTTCTGGCGGCTCGTCAGACGGCCCATCAGCTGCGTCTGGTCGAAGTAGTCCTGCGGGGTGTCGGCGAGCAGGAAGGTCGCCGTGTCGGGCGCGGCGGCACCGGTGCGGTATTGGGCGGCGGCGAAGGAACCGAGCTCCTCCCGCGCCTCGTTGAGCTTCTCGGTGCGCTGGGCGACGTCCTCCAGGAGCGTGTCGACCTGCTTGCGCTGCTTGGTCGTCTTCTCCTTGGCGGCGTTGTAGTTGTCGGTCGCCGACTCGGCCTGGCGGTAGAGGTCGTCGACCTTCTTCTCGACCTCTTCGAGACTCGGTCTGTCATCGGTGGCCGGCGCGGCGTTCGCCGACTGGGACAGCAGGGCCACGGAGGTGAGGGCGGCCGTCGCGAGGGCCGGGGTCCGTATTCCTGCCACGCGCGTACCAGCGGGACGCGACTTGCGGTGCGACGCCAAGGGAGGCGACTCCTTCCGTACTCCGCCTACCGGGTTAGCTGTCGGGTTCGGGCGGGAAGGGTTGCCCTACGGCGCTCCCCTGCGCGGGAGTCGGCCGATTCACCCCGGGTTCGGTGGGTCCCCGGCTCCGGGCGCGCGGCGGCGCTGCGGACTCGGCGGAGGCCGTGCGGCCCGGCGACGTTCGCCGGTGGGGGTCGTACGGCCTGCTCGGCACGGTAGCCAACTGGTGTGGCCCTTGTGAAGGTTGATGTTCGATATGCCCGATACATTTTCGTGACCTGCCGCTCGCGAGCCGGGTGTCGCCGCTGGTGATCACACCTGGGAGCGGGGGGATCACGATGGGTGAAGCTCACGATGTTCTCGGGGCGGCGGCGGGCTGTCAGTGGGGCGCCCTAGACTCGGAGAGCGATGAGCAGCCTCTTTGACGACAGCTTCCTGGCGGACCTCCAGGCCCCTCGCGGGCACGAGGGGGAGCCCCCGCCGCCGCCCGAGGACGAACACGCTCCGGAGCCCGTTCCGGACGACCTGTTCGGCGGGAAGTTCGACGTGCCCCCGGACCGGGACGCCTACTACCGCGACGGCGCCCCGCGCCCGGCGGTGGACCCGGCGGCCCTGCTGGAAGGGCTGAACGAGAACCAGCGCGCGGCCGTCGTGCACTCCGGCACCCCCCTGCTCATCGTGGCCGGCGCCGGCTCCGGCAAGACCCGGGTGCTCACCCACCGCATTGCCCACCTCCTCGGCGAGCGGCATGTCCACCCCGGCCAGATCCTCGCGATCACCTTCACCAACAAGGCCGCGGGCGAGATGAAGGAGCGCGTCGAGCAGCTCGTCGGCCCGCGCGCCAACGCGATGTGGGTGATGACCTTCCACAGCGCGTGCGTGCGCATCCTGCGCCGGGAGAGCAAGAAGCTCGGCTTCACGTCGTCGTTCTCGATCTACGACGCCGCCGACTCCAAGCGGCTCATGGCGCTGGTCTGCCGCGACCTGGACCTCGACCCCAAGCGGTACCCGCCGAAGTCCTTCAGCGCCAAGATCAGCAACCTGAAGAACGAGCTGATCGACGAGGAGGACTTCGCCGCCCAGGCCGCCGACGGCTTCGAGAAGACCCTCGCCCAGGCGTACGCCATGTACCAGTCGCGGCTGCGCGAGGCCAACGCCCTCGACTTCGACGACCTGATCATGACGACGGTCAACCTGCTGCGGGCGTTCCCCGATGTCGCCGAGCACTACCGCCGCCGCTTCCGCCACGTCCTCGTCGACGAGTACCAGGACACCAACCACGCCCAGTACGCGCTGGTGCGCGAACTCGTGGGCACCGGTGCGCGCGACGAGGACACCCCGCCCGCCGAGCATGACCTGCCGCCCGCCGAGCTCTGTGTCGTCGGTGACGCCGACCAGTCGATCTACGCCTTCCGGGGCGCGACCATCCGCAACATCCTCCAGTTCGAGGAGGACTACCCGGACGCGACGACGATCCTCCTGGAGCAGAACTACCGCTCCACGCAGACGATCCTCACCGCCGCCAACGCCGTCATCGAGCGCAACGAGTCCCGCCGTCCGAAGAACCTGTGGACCAACGCGGGCGCGGGCGCGCGCATCACCGGCTATGTCGCCGACACCGAGCACGACGAGGCGCAGTTCGTCGCCGAGGAGATAGACCGTCTGACGGACGCGGGGGACGCGAAGGCGGGCGATGTCGCCGTCTTCTACCGGACCAACGCCCAGTCCCGTGTCTTCGAGGAGATCTTCATCCGGGTCGGCCTGCCCTACAAGGTCGTCGGCGGAGTCCGCTTCTACGAGCGCAAGGAGGTCCGGGACGTCCTGGCCTACCTGCGTGTCCTCGCCAACCCGGAGGACTCGGTGCCGCTGCGCCGGATCCTCAACGTCCCCAAGCGGGGCATCGGCGACCGCGCCGAGGCGATGATCGACGCCCTGTCCCAGCGCGAGAAGATCAGCTTCCCGCAGGCGCTCAAGCGGGTCGACGAGGCGTACGGCATGGCCGCGCGCTCCACCAACGCCGTCAAGCGGTTCAACACGCTGATGGAGGAGCTCCGTACGATCGTCGAGTCCGGCGCGGGCCCGGCGACCGTCCTGGAGGCGGTCCTCGAACGCACCGGCTATCTCGCCGAGTTGCAGGCGTCCACCGACCCGCAGGACGAGACCCGCATCGAGAACCTCCAGGAACTCGCCGCCGTGGCCCTGGAGTTCGAGCAGGAGTCCGGCGCGGCGGAGGGGGCGGCGGCGGACGGTGTTCCGGCGGAGGGCGCGGCTGGAGGCGAGGGCGGTGCCGCCGCGGTCGCCGCTCCCGTCGGGCTCGCGGCCTTCCTGGAGCGGGTCGCGCTCGTCGCCGACTCCGACCAGATCCCCGACGAGGACGAGGACGGCTCCGGTGTCATCACCCTGATGACCCTGCACACCGCCAAGGGCCTGGAGTTCCCGGTCGTCTTCCTCACCGGCATGGAGGACGGCGTCTTCCCGCACATGCGCGCCCTCGGCCAGACCAAGGAGCTGGAGGAGGAGCGGCGCCTCGCGTACGTCGGCATCACGCGCGCGCGTGAGCGGCTGTATCTGACCCGGTCCTCGCTGCGCAGCGCGTGGGGGCAGCCGTCGTACAACCCGCCCTCCCGTTTCCTGGAGGAGATCCCGGCGCAGCACGTGGACTGGAAGCGCACGGGTCCGACCGCCGCTCCCGCGGGACCGGTCTCGGGTGTCGCCGCCTCGCTGTCGTCGTCCCGCTCGCGCTCCTCGGCGTCGGGCGCGTCCGGGTTCGCCACCCGCAGGGGTGCGGAGAAGCCGGTGGTCTCGCTGGCCGTCGGCGACCGGGTCACCCACGACCAGTTCGGGCTCGGCACCGTGGTCGGGGTCAAGGGCACGGGGTCCAACGCCGAGGCGACGATCGACTTCGGGGAGGCCAAGCCGAAGCGGCTGCTGCTGCGGTACGCGCCGGTGGAGAAGCTGTAGCCCGCGCGGTCCGAGAACGAGAAGGGCGCTGGGCCCGAGGGGTTGTCCCGAGGGTTACGTCGGGTCCAGTCCGTGGCTGCGCAGCCACGGCAGCGGGTCTATGGCCGAACCGCCCGCGGGGTGCACCTCGAAGTGCAGGTGGGGGCCGGTCGAGTTGCCGGAGTTGCCGCTGTACGCGATCGGGTCGCCGGCCTTGACCGTCGTACCGGAGGAGACGCGGTAGCTGGAGAGGTGGCAGTACCACGTCTCCGTGCCGTCCTTCGCGGTCACGACCATCATGTTGCCGTAGGCGCTGTTCCACTCCGTGCGGACGGTGCCGTCGGTCGCGGCCATCACCGTCGTGCCGTAGGAGACGGGGAAGTCGATGCCGGTGTGCACGGACATCCAGTTGACGCCGGACTGGCCGAAGTAGGCGCTGAGACCCCGCTGCGTGACCGGAAGCGCGAACTTCGGACGCAGCCGCTCCTTACGGGCCGCCTCCTCCGCCGCCTTCTTCTTCTCGGCGACCTGCTGGGCCTTGAGGTCGATGCGCTCCTGCGTACGGCTGGCCCGGTCGGCGAAGTCGTCGGCGCCGGCCGAGAGGCTCGCGAGCTGGGTGTCCAGCTTGTTGTTCGCGGCGGACGGCTTCACGGCGGTCGTCTCGGCCGCGGTCGCCGACGTGTCCTTGTCGTCACCGGTCAGCGTGCCGACCGAGGCGGCGGCGATCCCCGCGACACCCATGACACACGCCGAGGGGACGGCGATCGTCATGAGCGCGGAGCGCTTCGCGGGCGTACGGCGACGGGAGCGGCCGGCGTTGCGCGCGGCTACACGGGAGCCGGGGGCGGGGCCGGGGGCCGGGGAGACCTCTTCCTGGTCGTCCAGGAGGGAGGTGCCGCGGTCAACTTCGGCGCCGGCGTCGGGGGTGTTGAGGTCGGAGGTGTCGAGGTCGTGCAGGGCGGGCATCTCGCCGGTGGCGGTCAACTCGCCGTCGTGCGGGGTGTGTTCGGCGTAGGCGTCGCCGTAAGGATTCGCCTCGTCGTACGGCTGGCTGTCGTCGTACGCGTGGTTCTCGTTGTACGGCTGGTTCTCGTCGTACCCGGTCTGCTCGAAGGCGGTCGTCGCCTGAGCCTGCGGGTCGGCCGGGGTGCCGTCGGAGTTCCACTGCGTGGCGTCGTACGTGCCGGTGTCGAAGGTCTGCGTGCCCCATTCCCACTGCTGGGTCCGGTCGGCCGGGGTCGCGGACTGGTCGGGCTGGAGCCAGGCGCTCGCGTCCCACTGGCCGCTGGCGTCGGTGCCGTTCGCCTGCGGGGGGATCGCGGAGAGCTGCTGGTGGTCGCCGCCCCACTGCGTGGCGTCGTACGCGCCGGTGTCGTAGGCGGCGTGGTGCTGGGCCGCGTACATGTCGTAGTTCAGCGTCTGGTGACCGCCGGTGGACCACGTCGAGGTGTCGTACGAACCGGTGCCGTCGCCCGGCATGTTGCCGAAGAGCGGGTCGGCCTCGAAGGTGCCGGTGTGCTGCGCGCCCGTGGTGTGAGCGGCGGTCGCGTGGGTACCGGTGGTGTCGAAACCAGTGGCGTCGTAGCCGCCGTACGTGGTGAAGTCGTCGAACTGGACTTCCTGGGTGCCGTACGACGCGTAGGGCGACGAGTCGGCGTCGGAAGCCGGAGCCGGGGTGGTCAGGGTCCCCGACGGGTGACGGTCGTTCACCAACTTCTCTTTCGCCTCGACAACAGGGGCTGCCAGAGCAGTGCGGCGACTGTACCCGGCGGTACGCGGGCGCGACAATCTTCAACTGGTTTCGGGCGCGCAGGAAACGGGCATTCGGCCGTGTTTCGGGGGACTGCGGGCGGGACTTTGGCCCTGTGTTCGAAGGTTGTTCGACGCTGGTGGGGTGCCCGGAGGCTGTGAGCCGGCTGTTGCGGTGTTGTGCGGGGCGGTTGCGGGGGTCGGATTGCGGGGGCGGCTTTGGGGGTCGGTTGTGGGGGTCGGCGTGGGGTGGCCGCCGGGTGATCGGGCGGCGGTCATGGGGTGGTCGGGAGGCGGTCGCGAAGGTGGCCGCGGGGTGGGCGATACGGCCGTTACGCCACGGTCAGTCCGCCCGCGCGGTCGGCCGTCTCCTCCCCGGCCCGTGCGGTGTCGAGCACCTGCCTTATGCCGGACGCGACGGCGGGGTGCACCGGCAGGGCGAGATGACCGATCCCGCTCACCCGGACGTTCTGCGCGACCAGGTCGGGGTGGTCGATGCAGGCGGTCTCCAGCGGGTCCATCAGATGGTCGAGGTCGCTCCAGAAACTGACGAAGTGCGTACGGCAGCCCGGCGCGGGCAGGGTCAGCTCCTCGAGCAGCTCCGAGCCGGGGCGCATTTGGCGCACGATCGGGTGCGCGTTCGCCAGCGGCACGACCCGGGTGCCGGAGTGCGGGGTGCCGAGCGTGACCAGGGTGCGGACCCGGGCGTCACCGCCGAGGCGCTGCACGTAGTACCGCGCGATCAGGCCGCCGAGGCTGTGCCCGACCACGTCCACCCGCGGACTGCCCGTGCGCTCGCAGATCCCCTCGATGTGTCGGCCGAGCAGCTCCGCGGCGGCGCGGATGTCGCAGGTCAGCGGGGAGTAGTTGAGCGACTCGACCTGCTGCCTGCCGTGCTGGGCGAGGCTGCGGCGCAGGAGCACGAAGACCGAGCGGTTGTCGATGAAGCCGTGCAGCAGGACGACCGGGGGCTTGGCTTCCGTCGGCAGCTGCGCGGCGCCGTCCTCCGGGGACGGGGACGGGGACGGGGGCAGTGGGGCGCGGCGCTCCTGGGTGATGCCGGAGGGATAGAGGAGCAGATGGCCGGCGAGGATCGCGAGCTCCAGGGCGGTCGCCTTCAGCAGGGCCAGGGAGAGTCCCGCCAGACTGTCGGGCAGCAGTCGCCGGCAGAGCGGGAGAACGGGCAGCGCCGCCTTGGTGACCTTCATGGCCGACCTCCTGTCGGCACACGGTGAGGACGGCTCCGTCCCCCGTGTGCGCTCATGGGAGTCGCGACGGCGGTGTCGGCGGAGCGCGAATGGGGCGCGGGGCGGTATGGCGGCGGCGGGGTTCCGCGGGTTCGGGTGTGGGGTGCCGGCTTGGCTGGTGGAACCGGTGGTGCGGGTGCTTCAGGTGGTGCGGGCTGTGCGGTGGCGCTTTGGTGCGGTGGTGCCGGTTGGTGCCGGTGATGGCTGTGCGCTGGTGGTGCTGCTGGTGCGCCGGTGACGTGACGAGTCGCTCTGTCGGTGTGGCGACGAGGCTCCCCGCTGTCGTGCCTTACCTGTCCTACGTGCCCTTCGTGCCGTCGCCGACGCGTCTCACCACCGTGTCGCGCGGTCCGCGGCGCGGCGGCGGGACGACCTCGTTGCGGCTCCCGAACGTGTCCCACCATGTGATTTCCCCCTTGGCGTCCTTGGTGAAACTGCCGGTCGAGCGATGCTGTAGATAACGTTCGTTCACTTTCTGGGGTGGGGCGGGGGTTGTAAGGGGGTTGCCTGAGGGGGCGTCGAGGGGAACGCGGGTGGCTTTGGTGGGAACGTTGGTGGGAGTCGGTGCGGTCCTTTCGGCCGCTTCGGTCGCTTGAGTCGCTTCATGGAGGCAGTGATGGGTGTGGCAGCCGGTCCGATCCGCGTGGTGGTGGCCAAGCCGGGGCTCGACGGGCACGACCGCGGGGCCAAGGTGATCGCGCGGGCGCTGCGGGACGCGGGCATGGAGGTCATCTACACCGGCCTCCACCAGACACCCGAGCAGATCGTCGACACGGCGATCCAGGAGGACGCCGACGCGATCGGGCTCTCCATCCTCTCCGGCGCCCACAACACGCTCTTCGCTGCCGTCATCGACCTCCTGAAGGAACGGGACGCCGCGGACATCCTCGTCTTCGGCGGCGGGATCATCCCGGAGGCGGACATCGCGCCGCTGAAGGAGAGGGGCGTGGCGGAGATCTTCACGCCGGGGGCGACCATGCGGTCGATCGTGGAGTGGGTGCGGGGCGCGGTGGGGCAGCCGACGGGGGCGTAGAGGGGGTGGCGTCGGGGGACGTCGGGGGACGTCGGGGGACGTCGGGGCCCGACTGTTCGATGCCGGGACCTCATATAAGGGCGCGGGGAACTGCGCGACCAGCCCCCACCGACCCGCACCCGCCGAATCACCTGACCCAACCCCTTCCTAGTTCCTGGGCCGCACCCCTCAACTCCTCGGCCATCGCCGCCCGCAGCCGCAACGTCGTCACCAGTCTCTGGAACGCCTCCGCCCAGTAACCCCCCGCCCCCGGACTCGCATCCTCCCTCTCGTCCGGCACCGCCATCAGCCCCTCAAGGCGCCCCGCCTCGGACGGATCGAGACACCGCTCCGCCAGTCCCATCACCCCACTGAAACTCCACGGATAACTCCCCGCGTCCCGGGCGATGTTGAGCGCGTCCACCACCGCCCGCCCCAGCGGCGCGGCCCACGGCACTCCGCACACCCCCAGCAGCTGAAACGCCTCCGACAACCCGTGCGTCGCGATGAACCCCGCGACCCACTCGGCCCGTTCCTCCGCCCCCAGCGTGCCGAGCAGCTTGGCCCGTTCGGCCAGTGACACGGCGCCCGGGCCACCCGCTTCCGGCGCGGCGGGCGGACCGAGCAGTGCGCGTGCCCAGCCGGCGTCCCGCTGCCGTACGGCGGCCCGGCACCAGGCCGCGTGGAGTTCGCCGCGCCAGTCGTCCGCCACCGGCAGCGCGACGATCTCCTCGGGTGTCCGCCCGCCGAGCCGCCCCGGCCACACCCCCAGCGGTGCCGCCTCCACCAACTGCCCGAGCCACCAGGACCGTTCGCCCCGCCCCGAGGGCGCCTTGGGCGCGACACCGTCCCGCTCCATGCCCGGATCGCACTCGTGCGGTGCCTCCACGACGAGCGCCGGCTCGGTCTGCGTGCGGTCGACGGCCACGCACGCCCCCGCCCTGACCGCCATCCGCGCCGCCAGCGCCGAACCCGGCAGCGCCGACAGCAACTCCGCCGCCGTGGCCCGCACATTGCGGCTCCGGTCCGCCAGTGCCTGCTCCAGGAACGGCTCGTCGTCCGCCCCCAGCCCGGTGCGCAGCGAGTCGAGGAACATCAGCCGGTCCTCGGCCCGCTCCGACGCCCAGGTCGTGGCGAGCAGCTCGCGCGCGGCGGCGGGGTCCCGGTCCCGTATCGCCGCCAAGAGGGCGAGCCGCTCCGCGAACAGCCCCTCCTCCCACAGCTGTCGGGTGCCCGCGGTGTCCTCCGGCGGCGGCAGTGCCGTGCCCCCGCCGGGTGCCGCGCGCAGGGCGAACCGCCAGTCCGGGTTCAGCCGGGCGAGCCAGAGGGCGCGCGGTCCGGCGAGGGTCAGCGCCGCCGGTCGCAGGTCCGTACGGCCCCGGGCCGCGTCCAGCAGCGCCGGCAGCAACTGCGGTGGCGGCGCGTATCCGCGGGAGTTCGCCGTCGTCAGCCACTGCGGCAGCAGCTCCATCAGATCCGGTGCCGTACCCCTGCGGCCGCCACCGCCCGTGCCGGGACGGTCCGCGAGCAGCATCGAGAGTCTGCGGGCCGCCGCCGCGGGCAGCACCGGGCGGGTGTCCTCGGGCGCGGGCCGCGGTCGCTCCGCCGCGCGCGTCGGACGCAGTCCGGCCCGCCGCCGTACGGTCTCCACGGCCGCCGCGTCCAGCAACGCCACCGGCGCCTCGGGACCGGGCGCGACCCCGGGCGGCGTACGGCGCTCGGTGCCTAGCAGCGCCGAGGTGACCAGCTCCTCCCAGGCGTTCGGCGCGGAGGTCTTGTCCATGCGGTTCCTTTCCGTCCGGTCGGCTGCTCGCACAGTTCCGTTCAGCACAGCTGCACCGCCTCGCCCGCCCCCTCCGGCCACGCCGTCAGCGGCGTGAAGCCGCGGTGGCCGCACTCGCCGAAGACCTTGACCGGGGCGCCGCCCGAGAGCGCCACCAGGCGCCACAGACCCGGGCGGGAACGGGCCGCGGGAGCCAGCGGCAGCGCCGAGTCGCCGACGGCGTCCGCCAGTTGCCAGGAATCGCCGTCCGGGGCCGGTATCACCCCGTCCAGGGTCACCGGGACGGAGTCCAGCCAGGGATCGTCCCGCAGCGCCTCGCCGTACCGGGCCGCAGCCTCCTGTGTCGTCACCCCCGGCGGCCGGGTCGCCGACGGGGCGGGCGGTGCGAACTGCTCGCCGAGTGCGGCCCGCAGCTGTCCGGTGCCGGGATAGGAGGACACCTCGGCCTCCAGCTCCAGCCCCACCGGCAGCGCCAGTTCGGGAGCGCGGCCGGCGGCGCCGTAGGAGAGGAGCAGCGCGGTGCGGCGCGAGTCCGTGCCGTGCAGCCAGATCCGGCGGGTCGTCAGACGGGTGTCCGACGTGTCGTACTGGGCGAGCACCAGCCAGCGGTCCCGCACCGGCGGGCCGTCCGCCGAGGAGGGCAGGCCGATCCGGGAACGGACCGTCGACGCCAGGCCGTCCGGCAGCCGCTCGCGGCGCAGCCAGCCCTGGTCGAGCAGGTGGATCAGGGCGCACTCCTCCAGCAGGCGCACCGGCCAGCCCGGACCGGACGACGGTATCGCCCCCAACTCCCGCACCCGCGAGGCGAGTCCGGGTGCCTGGGCGTCGACCATGCGGGCCGCCGTCTCCTCCCACAGGCCGTACCCCGCCTGTTCCGCCCCGGCCAGGCCGCCGCGCAGCAGGTCGACCATCCGCTGCTCCAGCTCCGTCGCACCCGCCGTGATCCGCACGGCCCGGCGCTCCGCCCTGCGCCGGGCGGCCTCCGGATCACCGGACCCGGCGGCGGAACCGGCCGCGTCCGCCGTCCGCTTCTCCTGCGCCCGCTGCCTCCTCCCCGCTGTCCACTGCTCCGCCCAGTCCGGCGCCGGCCCCGGCGGCACCGCGCCCTCCCCGCCCGCCCAGAGCAGCAGCAGCCCGAGCGCGTGCTTGCACGGGAACTTGCGGCTCGGGCAACTGCACTTGTACGCGGGCCCCGCGGCGTCCGCGATGTCGATGACCGTCTGATACGGCTTGCTGCCACTGCCCTTGCACTGCCCCCACACCGTCCCCTCGTCGGAACTGCCCGCCCCGGACCACGGACCGGCCGCGCCGAGTTTGCTTCCCGCTTTGCGTGAAGCGGCGTCAGGAGCCAGTGCCAGCACCTGATCCGCCGTCCAGCGCACCCCCTGCTGAGTCATGTCATCGAAGGTAGATCCCCCCACTGACAATCGGCCCCGGGCCGCCCGCTGCTTCGCCCCCTGCGAGCACGTTTCCGCAGGTCGGATCGGATTGTCAGTGGCGTGGTGCACGGTTGGTGGCAGATCCGAACCGGCCGAGCTGGAGGGGGCCTCAGCCATGACTGTGTCCGTTGAACCGACATCCGTGGAACCGAAGCAGGTCGAGGAGACCGAGGCGTTGCGGCCGCATGCCGAGGACGCCTTCGCCGCTGAACTCGCCGCGCTGGCCGCGCAGGACGACCGCCCGCGCCCGGCCCGCTGGAAGTTGTCGCCGTGGGCGGTGGCGACGTACCTGCTCGGCGGCACCCTGCCGGACGGCACGCTGATCACCCCGAAGTACGTGGGCCCGCGCCGCCTGGTCGAGGTCGCCGTCACCACCCTCGCCACCGACCGCGCCCTGCTCCTGCTCGGCGTGCCCGGCACCGCGAAGACCTGGGTCTCCGAGCACCTGGCCGCCGCGGTCAGCGGCGACTCGACCCTGCTGGTGCAGGGCACGGCGGGCACCCCGGAGGAGGCCATCCGCTACGGCTGGAACTACGCGCAGCTGCTCGCGAACGGCCCGAGCCGCGACGCCCTCGTACCGAGCCCGGTGATGCGGGCCATGGCCGAGGGGATGACGGCCCGGGTGGAGGAGCTGACCCGAATCCCGGCCGACGTGCAGGACACGCTGATCACGATCCTGTCCGAGAAGACGCTGCCGATACCGGAGTTGGGCCAGGAGGTGCAGGCGGTCCGCGGCTTCAACCTCATCGCCACGGCCAACGACCGCGACCGCGGGGTCAACGACCTCTCCAGCGCCCTGCGCCGCCGTTTCAACACGGTCGTGCTGCCGCTGCCGGAGAGCGTCGAGGCCGAGGTCGACATCGTCTCGCGCCGCGTCGACCAGATCGGCCGCTCCCTCGACCTGCCGGCCGCGCCCGACGGCATCGCCGAGATCCGACGCGTCGTCACGGTCTTCCGTGAACTGCGCGACGGGATCACCTCCGACGGCCGTACGAAGGTGAAGTCGCCCAGCGGCACGCTGTCGACGGCCGAGGCCATCTCCGTCGTCACCAACGGGCTCGCCCTCGCCGCACACTTCGGCGACGGGGTGCTGCGCGCCGGTGACGTGGCCGCGGGGCTCCTCGGGGCCGTCGTCCGCGATCCGGCTGCGGACCGGGTCATCTGGCAGGAGTACCTGGAGGCGGTCGTCCGGGAGCGGGACGGCTGGAAGGACTTCTACCGGGCGTGCCGCGAGGTGAGCGTGTGAACGACGACCTGGGGTGGGGGCGTCCGGCCGGGGGCCAAGGGAACAAGGGAGCCGGTGGCGGTTCGTCGTTCGTGACGTGTGAGGTGTCGGGGCTCGCTGGTTCCCGGCGGCTCCGAGCGGTTTCGGAGGGGAGGGGGACGGTGTGACGGGTGCGGGTGAAGTCGGGGCGCGGCCTTGGCTGTTGGGGGTACGGCACCACGGGCCCGGGTCTGCCCGGGCCGTGCGGGCGGCGCTGGACGCGGCCCGGCCGCGGGTCGTGCTGATCGAGGGGCCGCCCGAGGCCGACGCGCTGATTCCGCTGGCCGCCGAGGAGGACATGCGGCCGCCGGTCGCCCTTCTCGCCCACGCGGTGGACGAGCCCGGCCGCTCCGCGTTCTGGCCGTTGGCCGAGTTCTCCCCGGA
The DNA here is from genome assembly GCF_010548375.1 of Streptomyces sp. SID13726. Lineage (GTDB taxonomy): Bacteria > Actinomycetota > Actinomycetes > Streptomycetales > Streptomycetaceae > Streptomyces. Next base: position 279,139 of record NZ_JAAGLY010000004.1, on the reverse strand, counting down.
GTGGGTGGCGATCCGCTGGGCCCTGGACCACGACGTTCCCGCCCGCTTCATCGACCTCCCGGCCACGCACACGCTCGCGTGGGGGAGGGACGAGGAGGCGCAGGGTGCTGAGGGGCCGGAGCGCACCGACCCTTCGGACGGCGAGCAGGCCGCCCACGAAGCCGTTCGGATTGATCCGCTCGCGGTGCTTGCCGAGGCCGCCGGGTACGACGATCCGGAGCGGTGGTGGGAGGACGTCGTCGAGCACCGGGGCGCGGGGGACGGGGACGTGTTCGAGCCGTTCACCGTGCTGGAAGAGGCGATGGGGGTGCTGCGGGAGACGTACGGGACCGGGGGACACGACCGGGATCTCGTGCGGGAGGCGTTCATGCGGCTCCAGGTGCGGGCGGCTCAGCGTGAGTTCGGGGACGACGTGGCCGTGGTGTGCGGGGCCTGGCACGTGCCCGCGCTGCGCACGAGGACCACCGTCGCCGCGGACAAGGCGCTGCTGAAGGGGCTCCCCAAGGTCAAGGCGGACATGACGTGGGTGCCGTGGACGCACCGCAGGCTGTCGCGTCACAGCGGCTACGGCGCCGGGATCGACTCGCCCGGCTGGTACGGCCATCTGTTCGGCGCGCCGGACCGGCCCGTCGAGCGGTGGCTGACCAAGGTGGCGGGGCTGCTGCGGGACGAGGACCGGATCGTGTCCTCGGCGCACGTCATCGAGGCCGTACGGCTGGCCGAGACGCTCGCGGCGATGCGCGGCCGCCCGCTGCCCGGCCTGACCGAGACGACCGACGCGGTGCGGGCGGTGATGTGCGAGGGCTCGGACGTACCGCTGCGGCTGGTGCACGACCGGCTGGTCGTGGGGGACGTCCTGGGCGAGGTGCCCCAGGCGGCGCCGGCGGTGCCCTTGCAGCGGGACCTCGACCGGATCCAGCGTCGGCTGCGGCTCAAGCCGGAGGCGCTGGAGCGGGAGTTGGAACTGGATCTGCGCAAGGAGAACGACGCCGAGCGCAGCAGGCTGCTGCACCGGCTGCGGCTGCTCGGCGTGGGGTGGGGCGAGCCGGCGGCGTCGCGGGGGAGCACGGGGACGTTCCGGGAGACGTGGCGGCTGCGGTGGGAGCCGGAGCTGTCCGTGCGGGTCGCCGAAGCGGGGGTGTGGGGTACGACCGTGCTGGCAGCCGCGACGGCCAAGGCGGAGGCGGACGCCGTCACCGCGCCGGGTCTCGCCGACGTCACGGCTCTCGCCGAACGGTGTCTGCTGGCCGAACTGCCCCAGGCCCTGCCCGTGGTGATGCGGGTTCTGGCCGACCGGGCCGCGCTGGACGCGGACGTCGGTCACCTCGCCCAGGCCCTGCCCGCTCTCGTCCGTTCGCTGCGTTACGGCGATGTGCGCGGCACCGACACCGGGGCGCTGGCCGAGGTCGCCGCGGGTCTCGCCGAGCGGGTCTTCGTCGGCCTGCCGCCGGCCTGTGCCGCGCTCGACGCGGACGCGGCGGAGGAGATGCGGGGCCACGTGGACGCGGTGCACGGTGCGGTGGGGCTGTTGGGGGAGGTGGCGCCGGGGCAGGACGGGTCCGGGACGGGCGGTGCGGGTGACGGCCCGGCGGCGGTATCGGCTCCGACTCCGGCATCGGCATCGCCATCGGCATCGGTCCCGGCATCGGTCCCGGCAGCGGTCTCGGTGCAGCGTGGGCTGCGGGGGCGTTGGCAGGCGGTGCTCAAGGTGCTGTCCGCGCGGGACACCGTGCCCGGGGTGGTCCGGGGGCGGGCGGTGCGACTGCTGCTGGACGACGGGGAGTTGGCGCAGGACGAGACGGCTCGGCTGATGGGGCTCGTGCTGTCGCCGGGGACACCGCCGGGGGACGCGGCCGCGTGGATCGAGGGGTTCGTCGGCGGGGGCTCCGGCGGCGGGATGCTCCTCGTCCACGACGAGCGGCTGCTCGGCCTGGTCGACGCCTGGCTGACGGGGGTGTCGGCGGAGGCGTTCACGGATGTACTGCCTCTGCTGCGGCGGACGTTCTCGGCGTACGAGCCCGGAGTGCGCCGGACGCTGGGCGAACTGGTCCGGCGTGGCCCCGGGCAGCGGGGAGGCACGGCGGGGGGCGGTTCCGGGATACCGGGCTTCGGGCCCGAGCTGGACGGTGAGCGCGCGGACGCCGTGCTGCCGGTGGTGCGGTTGCTGCTCGGGCTGGACGACGAGCATGACCACGACGACGACCACGCCGACGACAACGACCACGACGACTTGGCGAACGCCGACGGCAACGACCTTGCGGGGGTGGCGGGATGATGACCGACAGGCTGCGGAAACCGGTCGACGGGACGGGGACGGGGACGATGACCGGTGGCGGCGGGGGCGGGCTCGGTTCCGGCTGCCGGTCCGGACACGGCAAGGGGTTCGGCAGCGGGCTGCGGTCCGAGCGCGGCCCGGCCGCCACCGTGCTCGTGATCCCGCTCTGGGATCGGCAGGGGGCGGGGGTGCGCGGATGACGACGGGACGGAGGGAGCCGGTGCTCGACTCGGAGTCCGACCGCGCGCTCGGCTCGGATGTGGATCGGGGGCGGGGTGAGGACGAGGAGGTTGTGATGGGGTCGGCGGCCGACGGCTCGGCCTCGGGGCCGGTGGCGTCCTCGGTGGCGCCCGGCATGGCCATGGGATCGGCGGCATTCTCGGCAACGCCTCGCCCTGGCACGGGGCTGACGGACTCTCACGCGGCCCCTCACACGGACACTCGGACATCGACGGCTGCGGCGACGCGTGGTTCAGTCGTGGGGGCGGCGACGGCTTCGGGGCCCATCGAGCCGGACAGGGACCCGGACATGGGATCGGGATCGGGATCGGCGACGGTCTCAGGGTCCGCCGTCCCCTCGGCCGGCCCCGAGACCACCTCAGCGGCGGGCCTCCCCGCGACCGACCCCGACGGCGACCCCGCCCAAGAGCGGCTTCGGCGTTGGCGGTTGGTGTTGGGTGGGGAGGCGGCTGATGGGACCGGGTGTGTGCTTTCCGGGCGGGATGCCGCGATGGACGGGGCGTTGACGTCGCTCTATGGGCGGCGGGACGGCAAGGGGCAGGCGGGGAGGGAGCGTTCGGCGGGGCTCGGGGGGTCGGCGCCCGCCGTTGCTCGGTGGTTGGGGGACATCCGGACCTACTTTCCGTCCTCCGTCGTTCAGGTGATGCAGCGGGACGCCATCGACCGGCTCGGGCTGTCGACGTTGCTGCTGGAGCCGGAGATGCTGGAGGCGGTGGAGGCCGACGTGCACCTGGTCGGGACGCTGCTGTCGCTCAACAAGGCGATGCCGGAGACCACGAAGGAGACGGCACGGGCCGTGGTGCGCAGGGTCGTCGAGGACCTGGAGAAGCGGCTGGCGACCCGTACCCGGGCCACGCTCACCGGGGCGCTCGACCGCAGTGCGCGGATCAACCGGCCCCGCCACCACGACATCGACTGGAACCGCACGATCGCGGCCAACCTCAAGCACTACCTGCCGGAGTACCGCACGATCGTGCCGGAGCGGCTCGTCGGATACGGGCGGGCGTCCCAGTCGGTGAAGAAGGAGGTCATCCTCTGCATCGACCAGTCGGGTTCGATGGCGGCGTCCGTCGTCTACGCGTCCGTGTTCGGGGCGGTGCTGGCGTCCATGCGGTCGATCAACACCCGGCTCGTCGTCTTCGACACGGCGGTCGTCGACCTCACCGACCAGCTCGACGACCCGGTGGACGTGCTGTTCGGTACGCAGCTCGGCGGGGGCACGGACATCAACAGGGCGTTGGCGTACTGCCAGTCGCAGATCACCCGGCCCGCGGAGACGGTGGTCGTGCTGATCAGCGACCTCTACGAAGGGGGGATCCGCAACGAGATGCTCAAGCGGGTCGCGGCGATGAAGGCGTCCGGGGTGCAGTTCGTGACGCTGCTCGCGCTGTCCGACGAAGGGGCGCCCGCCTACGACCGGGAGCACGCCGCTGCACTCGCCGCGTTGGGGGCACCGGCCTTCGCCTGCACCCCCGACCTGTTCCCGGAAGTGATGGCGGCGGCGATCGAGAAACGGCCGCTCCCGATACCCGAGACGGCGTGAACCAGGGCCGCGGGTTGGGGATTTGTCGACCCGGTGACCTGCGTCTTCGAAGAGGAAAACGGACATGACTGCGCATCGGTAACAGGGGGCTTGCGCTACCTCGGGAGCGCCGTGCAAGGATCGGCGTCTCCACAGTCTTCACGCTTCCGCTCCGCTTTCATTCCGTTTCCACGCCGTTGTGCTTCGTTCCGCTTCGTTCCGTCGCACGGAAGGAACCGCCCTCTCTTGACCCGGCCAGCAGCCTTCCCCGCTGTAGTCCTGCGCGTGCTGCGCACGGCGGCGGGGTGGCGTGTGCGGCAAGTGGGGCTGCTGGTGGGCGGGTTGTTCGTGCTCGGCTTCCTCTGCGGAGGGCAGGCGCAGGCGGCGGACGGAGACGAGGGCGGGGCGTTGCACGGCGGCGAGGTGATCGGTCGGCTGGTGCATCCGTTGGCCCAACCGAGGCCCACGGACGCGGAGATGACGGTGGTCTCGGCCCTGGCGGGGGCGACGCGGACGGCAACGGCAACACCAACGGACAGTGCTACCCGGCCGGTTGGCGCTAAGCCGACCCCCGCCAAGCCCAGCGCTCCCGCCAAGCCGAAGCCCCCCGCTCCCACCGAACCCGGCCACGCCAGCGGCGACTTCACCGAGGGTCTCGGTCAGCCGGACGACGACACGGTCCTCCGTCCGGTGACCGAGGACCTCGTGGGGACGGTGAGCGACCACGTCGTACGCCCGGTCGGTGACCTGGTCGAGACGGTGACCTCGGGGCTGGCCGAGACGGTCGGGATACCGCCGCTGGCCGCGCTGCCGGGCCTGCCGACGTTGCCCGAGTCGCCGTCGTGGCCGACCCTGCCCACGCTGCCCGGACTTCCCACGCCCACGCTGCCCGGCATACCCGGCCAGACCCTGCCCGCGCCGGTCACCTCGGCGTCGCAGCCCCAGGCGGGCGGTGCGGCCGGGGTGAAGAAGCCGGTCGGGGACGAGGGTTCCGTGGGTGAAGGCGCGGTGTACGGGCCGCGGTTCGTGGTCGACGGCACCGTGACGCAGGGGGCCGCGGATCACGAGGCCCGCCGTTCCGCCTCCTCCGTGCACGTGCCCGCGCATCGGGCGCCCGCCGATCAGCCGGGCGGTGCGCTCGGCGGCAAGTCGGCCGTGGACAACGGCTCGTCGCGGCACAGCGACGCGCATGCCGTCACTCTTGACCACCGGGCGCCGCTGCGGCTCGTGCCCGGTGCCGCCGCGGGCGTCGACGCGGCCGGGACCCGGGACAGGCACCGGGACATCCCCGTCTTCCCCGGCTAGGGCAGGCCTTCCCCCGCCGCTGACCTGCCGCGCGGGGGCGGAACAGGTCTGCCCCGGCCGTTCGGACACCCCTCCGATCCGGACGGATCCCCTGGAGCCCTGTGGCTCCGGATGTCCCCCTGCCTCTCCAGGCACCCCAAGATCCAGGGATCTGACGCACTCATGAACAAGAACACCCGCCGTTCCGTCGTCACAGCCGCCGGAGTCACTGGTGCGTGGGCGCTCGGCTCCGCCGTGGCCAGCGCGGACGAGCTTCCGGCGACCGCGCTCGCCACGTGGGACACCGCGTCCGAGGCGTCGGCCGGCACCCTCGGCTCGGTCACCGGCACCGGCACCGTCGACGGCGTCGTCACCGACACGACAGGCGTCACCGGTACCGCCCAGCCGCATCGGACGGCCGATGACGCCAAGGTCACCGTCCTCCAGATGTCCCGGGCTGCCCACGTCAAGGCGTCCAAGATGAAGGGCGCCGCCGCGATCCAGGGCGCCAAGGCGGCCCGCGCCGCGCAGGCCGAGGTGAAGAAGGCCGCAGCGGAGGCCGCCGCCACCAAGGCCTCCGACCCGACCGGGCTCGCCGCACCCACCCGGCCCACCACACCCGAGCCCGGCGTCGACCACCTCTTCGGCCCCCTCTCCGCCCTCGCCCCCGAAGCCGAGCCCGCCCCGGCCGACGCCCAGACGAAGCTCCAGGGTGTCCAGGCGGCGGCGCGTTCCCGGGCGCAGGGCGCCGACGGCGTCGTACGGACGAAGAGGCGGCAGGTCATCGCGGACGCGGGCCGCACCGCGACGGCCGAGACCACCGCCGTCACGACCGCTGTCACCACCGCCGTCACGACCGCCGCCGACGCCACCGTCTCCTACCTCCCGAGCCACATCACGGGCACGGTGACCAGCATCCACCGCCAGGTCACCGGCACCGTCATCCCCCTCACGCGGACCGCAGCCGACCCGACCGGCACCGTCCAGAGCGCCGCCGGACCGCTCGCCGGGCACGCAACCACGGGTGTCGACGGCGTTGCCGAGTCCGTCACCCCGGGCTGCCCGCAAGGCGTGCGGAACCGCGGCTGACCGACCGTGCCCCCACCACCGACTTCGTGAGACGACGGCCCCCGGACGGCCGAAAACCGTCGGTCCGTCCTGCCGGAGCCTCACGGACAGGGTGCGGAGGTCCCCATTGGGGTGGGGATCGTCCGCCCTGAGCCCCTGAAGGGGCTGTTCAAGGGGCCTCACCGGGTTCACCCCAGCCCGGTGAGGCCCTTCACCTTCGGCACGCCGTGCCAGTGAGCGCGGCATCATGTGACAGGTATCACCGCTCAGGTGTGACCCTCGATTTAGGGGCCTCCTGCAAGCAGCGATAACCTGCGAGACGGACATGCCGCGCGCTCGGACACCGTGTGCGCCTCCCTTGTGACACAGACAGTGGTCGGACGTCACGTTGCCCTCGCGGCACGCCCACGCAGACAACGAACCGCGAGATCACTGATAGGGACGGAAGCGCGTGGACCTGTTCGAGTACCAGGCGAGGGACCTCTTCGCCAAGCACGATGTACCGGTGCTGGCCGGTGAAGTCATCGACACGCCTGAGGCGGCCCGCGCAGCCACCGAGCGTCTCGGTGGCAAGTCCGTCGTCAAGGCCCAGGTGAAGGTCGGCGGCCGTGGCAAGGCCGGTGGCGTGAAGCTCGCCGCCACCGCCGACGAGGCCGTGGAGCACGCGACCAACATCCTCGGCATGGACATCAAGGGCCACACGGTCCACAAGGTGATGATCGCCGAGACGGCCCCGGAGATCGTGGAGGAGTACTACGTCTCCTTCCTCCTGGACCGCGCCAACCGCACCTTCCTCTCCATCGCGTCCGTCGAGGGCGGCATGGAGATCGAGGAGGTGGCGGAGACCCGCCCCGAGGCCGTCGCCAAGACGCCGATCGACGCCAACGTCGGTGTGACCCCTGAGGTCGCCCGCCAGATCGTCGAGGCCGCGAAGTTCCCGGCCGAGGTGGCCGACAAGGTCGCGAACGTCCTGGTCACCCTGTGGAAGACCTTCGTCGAGGAGGACGCCCTCCTGGTCGAGGTCAACCCGCTGGCCAAGGTCGCCTCCGGTGACGTCATCGCCCTCGACGGCAAGGTCTCCCTCGACGAGAACGCCGAGTTCCGTCAGCCGGAGCACGAGGCCCTCCAGGACAAGGACTCCGCGAACCCGCTGGAGGCCGCCGCCAAGGAGAAGAACCTCAACTACGTCAAGCTCGACGGCGAGGTCGGCATCATCGGCAACGGCGCGGGTCTCGTGATGAGCACCCTGGACGTCGTCGCGTACGCCGGTGAGAACCACGGTGGCGTGAAGCCGGCCAACTTCCTCGACATCGGCGGTGGCGCCTCCGCCGCCGTGATGGCGAACGGCCTGGAGATCATCCTCGGCGACCCCGACGTCAAGTCGGTCTTCGTCAACGTCTTCGGCGGCATCACCGCGTGCGACGAGGTCGCCAACGGCATCGTGCAGGCGCTGCAGCTGCTCGCGGACAAGGGCGAGGAAGTCACCAAGCCCCTCGTCGTCCGCCTCGACGGCAACAACGCCGAGCTGGGTCGCAAGATCCTCTCCGACGCCAACCACCCGCTGGTCCAGCGCGTGGACACCATGGACGGCGCGGCCGACAAGGCCGCCGAGCTCGCGGCTGCGAAGTAAGGGACGAGGACACCAGCCATGGCTATCTTCCTCAACAAGGACAGCAAGGTCATCGTCCAGGGCATGACCGGCTCCACGGGCATGAAGCACACCAAGCTCATGCTCGCCGACGGCACGAACATCGTCGGCGGCGTGAACCCGCGCAAGGCGGGCACGTCCGTGGACATCGACGGCACCGACATCCCGGTGTTCGGCACGGTCGCCGAGGCGATCGAGAAGACGGGCGCGAACGTATCCGTCCTCTTCGTCCCGCCGGCCTTCGCCAAGGCCGCCGTGGTCGAGGCGATCGACGCCGAGATCCCCCTCGCGGTCGTCATCACCGAGGGCATCGCGGTCCACGACTCGGCCGCGTTCTACGCGTACGCCGTCTCGCAGGGCAACAAGACCCGGATCATCGGCCCGAACTGCCCCGGTCTCATCACCCCGGGCCAGTCGAACGCCGGCATCATCCCGGGCGACATCACCAAGCCGGGCCGCATCGGCCTGGTCTCGAAGTCCGGCACGCTGACGTACCAGATGATGTACGAGCTGCGTGACATCGGCTTCTCCTCCGCCGTCGGCATCGGTGGCGACCCGATCATCGGTACGACGCACATCGACGCGCTCGCCGCGTTCGAGGCCGACCCCGACACCGACCTCATCGTGATGATCGGTGAGATCGGCGGCGACGCCGAGGAGCGCGCGGCCGCGTTCATCAAGGAGAACGTGACCAAGCCGGTCGTCGGTTACGTCGCGGGCTTCACCGCGCCCGAGGGCAAGACCATGGGCCACGCCGGCGCCATCGTCTCCGGTTCCTCCGGCACGGCCGCCGCGAAGAAGGAGGCCCTTGAGGCCGCCGGCGTCAAGGTCGGCAAGACGCCGACCGAGACGGCGAAGCTGGCGCGCGCCATCCTTGGCAACTAGGCACGGCGGCAACTAGGCACGGCCTGGCCGGCTGAACGGTCCGAAACACCGGTGGGCCCGCCCCCTGAGAAGGGGGCGGGCCCACTGCCGTCAACGGCCGACCGGCACCAGCCTCTCCGGACCGCTCACCATCGCCTCCCGCAGCTTCTCCCGAAGCTCCACCTCGGCGTCCGACAGCGCACCCTGCCCCACCCGCGGCGGCACCCCCTGGATCTCCGCCCCCGGAGCGATCGGCGGCTCGTAGTGCGTCGGAGCCGTCCGCAGCGTGAGCGCGGTCGTGCCGATCAGGGCCACCGTGAACGCGATCGCCGCCCGGGTCCAGAAACGGGCCCGGCGTTCGCTCCCGTCCCGCACGGACGGCGGTCTCGCGGCGCGCAACCGCTCCTTGGAGGCCAACTCGGCGAGCCGGCGGTGGAGTTCGGCGGGGTCGGACAGCTCGGGCAGCCGCGCCGCGAGCCGCTCGCGCGCGTTCATCAGCCGGTTCGCCGTGGCCGGGGTGCTCGCCTCCGTCTCCGCCGCCGTCTCCGGAAGATCGAGGCCCACACCGTCGTACAACAGGAGCGTGCGCCGCTGGGACGGCGGGAGTCTCAGGAGTACGGCCATCAGCGCGCGGTCGGCCGGGTCGGCGACGGGGGCCTCGGGGCTGCGGTAGCGGGGGCGGAAGCGGTGCCAGGGGGAGAGCGCGTACTCGTACGCCGTCGCCCGGACCCAGCCTGCCGGGTCCCGGTCCACCGCCACCTCGGGCCAGCGCTGCCAGGCGAGTTGGAAGGCCCGTTCGACCGACTCGCGGGCGAGTTCGCGGCGGCCGGTGAGGAGATAGGTCTGGCGGACCAGCGCGGGGGAGCAGAACGCGTAGAGCGCGTCGAAGGCCTGAGCCGGTGTCAGGGGGGCGGCCGGGCGCTCGGGTTCGGGGGCCGGTGTGGGAGCGGGCTCCGGTGCCGGGTCCTTCTGAACCACCGCCACCTTCTGATCCACCGTCACCTTCTGGTCGACCGTCACCTTCTGAACCACCGTCACCTTCGGTTCCGCAGGCGGCTTGTGGGCGCACTCGGCCAGCAGTTTCACGTACGCCTCCCGTCTGCGGCCGCGCGGAGTCGTGCGGCCGGTCTCCCACGCGCGGATCGTCTCGCGGGTGACGCCCACCCGCGCCGCGACCTGATCCTGCGTCAACGACCCGGCCTCACGCAGGCGTCGGCGTTCCTTGGGCGGAGGGAGGGGGGTCGCAGGGCTCTGCGTCACAGGGCGCCCCTTCGTACGAAAAAGTACATAGTCGTATATTGAGCGACACATCGGGGGTTCGCCTGTTACGACGAGAAAGCGCGTGTCGTTGGGAGCATGGCGGTCGTGATCCAGATGACCGCTCGCCGTACGACGTTGTCGCCCCTGCTCACCCGGTTGCGCGACCGAACGCCCGGCTTGGCCGCCAGCCTCTTGGGTGGTGCCCTCGCCGCGGGCCTCGGCCTCGGTTCGTTCGCGGTGCTCGTGATGGTGCTGTGGATCAGCTCGCCCTATCCCGACAGCGGGCCCGGCGGCGCGCTGCACGTGGCGGCGGCGCTGTGGCTGCTCGCGCACGGGGCGGAGCTGGTGCGGACCGACACGCTCTCCGGGGTGGCCGCGCCCGTCGGCGTCACTCCGCTGCTGCTGCTCGCCGTACCGCTGTGGCTGGTGCACCGGGCGGCACGGGACGCGGCCGCCGGGGACGAGGAGCCGCCGCCGGCGTCCGCGCGGACCGCGTGGGCCGGGGTGGTGCTCGGGTATCTCGCCGTCGGGGCGGCCGCCGCGCTGTACGCGTCCGGCGGTTCGCTGCGGCCCTCGTGGGTGTCGACCTGCGGATGTCTGCCGGTCGTCGTCATGGCGGCCGCCGCGGCGGGGGTCTGGACGGCGTACGGCCGTCCCGCCGAGGCGGTGGACGAGGTGCTGGTGCTGCTCCCCGCGGGGCTGCGGCGGCTGGTGCTCGGGGTGGAGGCGCGGGCCCGGCTCGGGGTCGCGCTGCGGGGCGCGGGGGCCGGGGTGGCGGTGCTCGTCGGTGGTGGGGCGGTGTTGCTCGGGGTGTCGCTGGTGGTGCACGGCGGGGCCGCGCGGGCGTCGTTCCTTCAGCTGACGGAAGGGGTGTCGGGGCGGTTCGCGGTGCTGCTGCTGTGCGTGGCGCTGGTGCCGAACGCGGCGGTGTGGGGGGCGGGATACGCGCTGGGGCCCGGGTTCGTGCTCGGTGCCGGGCATGTGGTGGGGCCGTTGTCCTCGGACCCCGCGCCCTTGCTCCCGCCGTTTCCGTTGCTGGCGGCTGTGCCGGGGGCGGGGGCCGGCGGGCCGGTGCACTGGGCTTCCGCGGCGGTGCCGGTGGTGGCCGGTGTGGTGGTGGGGTGGTTCGTCGGGCGTGCCGGTGCCCGTGAGGGGTGGGCCCGGGGTCGGACGGCCGGGGTCGCCGGGTGGGCGGCCGTGCTGTGCGCGGGGGCGGTGGCGGTGCTCGGCGTGCTGGCCGGCGGGGGGCTCGGCGTGGCGGCGCTGGCCCGGTTCGGGCCGGTGTGGTGGCAGGTGGGCGGAGCGGCGCTGGGGTGGGTCGGGGGAGTGGGGGTCCTGGTGGCGGTGGGGGTGAGGGCCTGGCGGTGCCGGAGCGGGGGCGGGGTGCGGGGGTGGTTCTCGCGGAGGAAGGCGGCTGCGGCCGTGCCGGTGCCCGCGCCCGCTTCTGCAGAGGCCGGCGGGTACGTCCCCTACGACCAGGACGCCGAGCTCGAACCGTACGAGGTGCTGCCCGTCGCCGCCTCCGTGGAGGCCGGGGGGTCGTTGGCCACGCCCTGGTACGACGGGGCGTCCCGGGAGGATCGGTGGGCCGCGCTGAAGGAGGCCTCGGGGGAGGAGGGGGGCGAGAAGGGGGCGGACGAGGCGTGATCCTCGGGCCGCTTGTCCCGCCCCGCTCCTGAAGCACCGAAGGGGCTGACTCAGCTGCTCGTGCCCAGGATGCTCCGCAGCTCCTTCGGCAGAAGGTCCGTGCACGCCTGCTGCGCCTGGTTGGTGAGGGCGTCGCTGGTGCAGGTGTAGTAGTCGTCGTAGACGAGTCTCGCGGTGAAGCCGGCGGCGACGAAGATGATGGCCAGGGAGGCCGTGACGAGGCCGCTCACCGCCGCCGTGGTCTGGGGGCGGGCCGACTGGGGCGGGGTCGGGGCGTCGGGGTTCGGGGTGTGGGGCTTGGCGCGGAGGGCGCTGGCGCCCCAGTAGAGGGCCAGGGCGCCGAGGAGGAGGCCCACGGGCTGCCAGCCGAAGAGGACGAAGAAGAAGGCCCACATGCCGGAGAGCAGGGCGTAGCGGGCGCGGCGCTGGGCCGGGTCCGTCGGGTCCCAGCGCGGGCCCGGGCCGGGGTTGTTCTGGCCCTCGGGGCCGCCGGGGCGGGGCCGGTCGCCGAAGCCGCCGTCGGAACGGCCGGGCTGGCGGTCGCTCCACTGGTTGCCCCAGGGGGTGTAGCCGCCACCGCCGCCACCGCCCTCCCTGCTGTCGCCGCCGTCGTCCTCAGGGCGGCGCGGCTGCCAGGGGCGGTCCGGTGTGCCCTCGGGCGGTGGGGCGAAGGGGTTGTTCTCCTCGGTGGTGTCGCCCGGGCCGGTCGTACCGCCCTGTCCGTTCTTCTTGCCGGAGGAAGGCGCGTCCGGCGGCGAGGCGGGGTGCTCCCGCAGCAGCACGCCGCTGCGCTCCCCTCCCCGCACCGAATGCTGGGAGAGCGTGAGGAGTCGCGGGCTGCGGTCCGGCATCAAGTGAGCGTCTTCCCCTTGGAGTACGAGTCGTCTGGCGAGAGCCGTCACTGGGTGAACGCACCGCACACCGTCCGCGTTCCCGGAGAGGCTCCCGGCAGACGCTACCTTCCGGCCACGCCCCCGTCCCGTGGGGGCCTTCCGGTGTGCCGGTATCGTTGCTGACGGTCGGCCGCTTCGTAGGCTTCCCCGTATACCGGGGCTCGATGCATTCGTACGACCGTACAAAAGATCCCCCGAGAAAGGGCCCCACCGTGGCCGAGCCGGTCAAGCGCCTGGTCGTACTGGTCTCCGGATCCGGTACGAATCTCCAGGCGCTCCTCGACGCCATCGCGACGACCGGGCCCGAGGCGTACGGCGCCGAGATCGTGGCCGTGGGGGCCGACCGGGAGGACATCGAGGGGCTCGCGCGGGCCGAGCGGGCCGGGCTGCCGACCTTCGTGTGCCGGGTCAAGGACCACGGGACCCGCGAGGAGTGGGACGCCGCCCTCGCCGAGGCCGTCTCCGCCCACGAACCCGACCTCGTCGTCTCCGCCGGGTTCATGAAGATCGTGGGCAAGGAGTTCCTGGCCCGCTTCGGAGGGCGGTTCGTGAACACGCACCCCGCCCTGCTGCCCAGTTTCCCCGGGGCCCACGGGGTCCGTGACGCGCTCGCGTACGGCGCCAAGGTCACCGGATGCACCGTCCACTTCGTCGACGACGGCGTCGACACCGGACCGATCATCGCCCAGGGCGTGGTGGAGATCCGGGACGAGGACGACGAGAGCGCTCTGCACGAGCGCATCAAGGAAGTCGAGCGAAGGCTGCTCGTCGAGGTCGTGGGGCGGCTCGCCCGCACCGGCCATCGCATTGAGGGACGAAAGGTAGTTATCCAGTGACCGCCGAGAACAAGCGGCCCCTTCGCCGGGCGCTCATCAGCGTCTACGACAAGACCGGCCTCGAAGACCTCGCGTGCGGCCTGCACGCGGCGGGCGTGGAGCTCGTCTCGACCGGGTCGACCGCGGGCCGTATCGCCGCCGCCGGCGTCCCCGTCACCAAGGTCGAGGAGCTCACCGGCTTCCCCGAGTGCCTGGACGGCCGGGTCAAGACCCTGCACCCGCGCGTGCACGCCGGCATCCTCGCCGACCTGCGCCTGGACAGCCACCGCGAGCAGCTCGCCGAGCTGGGTGTCGAGCCGTTCGACCTCGTCGTCGTGAACCTCTACCCGTTCCGCGAGACCGTCGCCTCCGGTGCCTCCGCCGACGAGTGCGTCGAGCAGATCGACATCGGCGGCCCCTCCATGGTCCGCGCCGCCGCCAAGAACCACCCCTCGGTCGCCGTCGTCACCAGCCCCGAGCGGTACGCCGACGTCCTGGCCGCCGTCGAGGACGGCGGGTTCGACCTCGCTACCCGCAAGCGGCTCGCCGCCGAGGCCTTCCGGCACACCGCCGAGTACGACATCGCGGTCTCCAGCTGGTTCGCCAGCGCCTACGCCCCGGCCGACGAGTCGCAGTTCCCCGACTTCATCGCCGCCGCCCTGGAGCGCAAGAGCACCCTGCGCTACGGCGAGAACCCGCACCAGCCCGCCGCGCTCTACGTCGACGGCACGGGTGTCGGTCTCGCCGAGGCCGAGCAGCTGCACGGCAAGGAGATGTCGTACAACAACTACACGGACACGGACGCCGCCCGCCGTGCCGCGTACGACCACACCGAACCCGCCGTCGCGATCATCAAGCACGCCAACCCCTGCGGGATCGCGGTCGGTTCGGACGTCGCCGAGGCGCACCGCAAGGCACACGCGTGTGACCCGCTGTCGGCGTTCGGCGGGGTCATCGCCGTCAACCGGCCGGTCTCCAAGGAGATGGCCGAGCAGGTCGCCGAGATCTTCACCGAGGTCATCGTCGCGCCCGACTACGAGGACGGCGCCCTTGAGGCCCTCGCCAAGAAGAAGAACATCCGCGTCCTGAAGGCCCCGGCCGCGCCCGCGCACCCCGCCGAGATCAAGCCCATCGACGGCGGCGCGCTCCTCCAGGTCACCGACCGGCTCCAGGCCGAGGGCGACGACCCGGCGAACTGGACCCTGGCGACCGGCGAGGCGCTCTCCGCCGAGGAACTCGCCGAGCTGGCCTTCGCCTGGAAGGCCTGCCGCGCGGTCAAGTCCAACGCGATCCTCCTCGCCAAGGACGGCGCCTCCGTCGGCGTCGGCATGGGCCAGGTCAACCGCGTCGACTCCGCGAAGCTCGCCGTCGAGCGGGCCGGTGCCGAGCGCGCGCAGGGGTCGTACGCCGCCTCCGACGCCTTCTTCCCCTTCCCCGACGGCCTGGAGATCCTCACCGCGGCCGGTGTGAAGGCGGTCGTCCAGCCGGGCGGCTCGGTCCGCGACGAACTCGTCGTGGAGGCCGCGAAGAAGGCCGGCGTCACCATGTACTTCACGGGGACGCGGCACTTCTTCCACTGACGGAACACCACTTGGGCGGCGCTACGTGGAACTGCGGAGCGCCGCCCAGGTGTTGGGCCCCACCTGGCCGTCCACCTCCAGGCCCTTCGCGCTCTGGAACTGCCTGACCGCGGTCCGGGTGTCCTTGCCGAACTCGCCGTCCACGCCCGAACTCCCCACGCTGTAGCCGCGCTTGGTGAGCATGCACTGCACCTGGACGACTCGCTGGCCCTTGTCGCCGTAGTCGGTGAGTTCGGTGCCGGAGTAGTAGGTGCAGCCGGAGATCCAGGCGGGGGTGGCCGGGGGCGCGGTGGTCTTCGTGACCGTGGCGGTGGGGGCCGGGGTGGTCGCGGTGCCGCCGCTTCCGCCGCCCGTGTCGCCGCCGCCGCTGTCGCCGCCGGCGGAAGCGGAGGGGGTGCTGTCCGGCTCGCCGCTCTCCTCGGTGGCGGCCTGCCGGCCCTCGCCCTTGTCCTTCTGCTCCTCCTCCTTCTTCTCCTCGTCCTTGTCCTTGCCGGAGGGTGAGGCGGAGGCGCTGGGCGATTCGGAGGCCGGTGTCCCGGAGGCGCTGACGCTGCTGGAGCCGGTCGGGGCCGCCGCGGCGGGGGAGTCAAGGCCCGGGCGGGTGAGCAGGAAGGCGCCGACGGCCACGGCCCCCACGGCGATGCCCGCCACCCCGGCCAGGAACGGCCTCCTACGGCGCTGCCGGGTCTCACCGGTCCCCGCGACCGGGGAGAGCACCGGTGCCGTCGGTGTGCGGAAGCGATCGGTCTGCCGTACGGACATCCCGTCCAGCACCGCACACCCCTGCTGCCGGTCGCGGAGCCGGGCGGCCAGCGGTTCCTGCCAGTTGGCGGCGCGGCCGTGCCCGGCGGCGGTGGCCGCGTCCGTCAGCTGCCCCGGAGTGGGGCGCCCTGCGGGGTCCTTGGCGAGACAGGCGGTGAGCAGCGACGCCAACGCCGGGTCGGACTGCGCGAGTTCGGCCATCACCTCGGCGTCCGGCGCCTCGAAGGCGACCCGGTGCATGACGTCCACGCCGGTCCCGTCGCCGAAGGGGGCGTGCCCGGTGGCGGCGTAGACGAGGGTGCAGCCGAGCGAGAAGACGTCCGAGGTGTGGTCGCAGCGGCCCTCGCGCAGATACTCGGGCGCCATGTACGCGGGCGTGCCGACCCGGTTGCCGGTCGTGGTGATCGCGCTGCTGTCGGCGGCGCGGGAGATGCCGAAGTCGATGACGTGCGTGCCCCGGGGGGACAGGATCACGTTGGACGGCTTCAGATCCCGGTGTACGACCCCTGCGGCGGCCAGCGCCGACAGCGCCTCCCCCAGCTCCGCCACCAGCCGCCACACCCCGGCCGGCTCCATCAGCCCGCACTCGCGCACGGCGTCCACGAGGGTGAGGCCCGGCAGGTACTCGGTGGCCATCCACAGCAGCGAGTCGTCGAAGCCGGTGCCGAGCAGATGCGGGGCGCGCGGGGTGCGGACCCGCCCGTGCACGGCGGCCTCCCGCTCGAACCGCCGCCGGAAGTCCGGCCCTTCGGCGTACTCGGGCCGGATCACCTTCACCGCGGCGAGGCCCGGACCGTCGTCCTCGCGCCGGGCCAGATAGACCCGGCCCATGCCGCCGCTGCCGAGCAGCCCCAGTGGGACGTACGGTCCGATACGTCCGGGATCGGCGGGCACCAGCGGGACCGCGCCGGCCTGCCTGAGCGTGGTCTCCCCCGCCGGTATGTCTGTCACGCGCCCCCGACCTGCCTCTTCCCTCGCAACGGGCCCACATGTCACGCCAGTTGGCTGGGAAGAGGCTATCGTTCCGACGCCGGGCAGGGGGCCGGGACGGCCAGGGAGCGGTGGGGCGGGGGTGTCAGGCGTCCGCTTCGTACCGTCCGACCTCCAGGAAGTACCGCAGCGCCTCAGGTGAGCCGTCGTCGAGGGCCACCTGGGCCGCCGCGCGTACGGCGGGGCTGGTGGCCGGGTCGGCGAGGATGCGGAAGATGGCGACGCGGTCGTCCTCGGCCTGGGCGAGCCGCAGGCCGGTCTTCAGGAAGGCGCGCTGGTCCTCGATGGTGCCGTCCATGGCCCGCTGTGCCTCGCGGTAGACGGCCCGGCCGGTGGTGGGGGCGCCGATGATGCGCATGATCGCGACCCGGACCTCGTCGTCCGACATCTCGTCGACGGGGTAGTCCGCCGAGACCGACGTGGCCGCGGTGGCGGACACCGAGGACGGGGTCGCGTCGGCGGCGAAGGCCGGGGCGGTCAGCACAAGGGCCGGGGCCAGGGCGGCGGCCGCGGTCAGGACGGCGGCGCGGGTCAGTCTCACGTGGGAAACCTTCCTGGTGAACGTCGGATGTCCGTGCGTCCACCGTGACCGGTGGGCGCACGGACATCCTCGCTCCGGGCCCCGTGCCGGATCACTGCCGTGATCCGGCAGTCTTCACGGCCTTCCGTTGCCCGGTCTCCGACCCTCCCCCGAAGGGGCCGGAGCGGCGCGACCACCACCGTCCCGTACCGGCCCGCCCGGGGGAACCTGAGATGTCCCAGGGTCACTTCCTCCCGGGCGGGGTGTACTCCTTGAGGTGGCGGGCGACGCGGTCGGTGTAGTCGCGGTACTTCGCGGGGACACCGCGGGCGTCGTTCACCTTGTCGTACGACGTCCGGTACGCGGCGGCGATCAACACCCGCCGGTCGCCCGGCAGTCCGGAGTCCAGGCGGGGCGCGATCCAGCACAGGTAGCGGCCCATCGCGGGGATGGACTCGGCGGGCGGGAAGGGCGGCCGGGGGACGGTGTCCGCCGGGGTGCCGTCGGCGTTCATCCAGTAGCGCAGGACCCTCGGGGTCCAACGGGCGATGCCGTACTCGTCGTTGGCCGGGTCGGAGAGGCTCGCGTCGAAGCCGCTCTCCGTCTTCAGCATCGCGGCGAGCAGCGCGGGCGTGACGTCCGGCTCGGCGCAGTCGTGGGCCGACTCGACGATCAGCGGCCGGTAGACGGCCGGGACACCCCGGTCGGTACGGAGTTCGGCGGCCCCGTAGGCCGAGGGCGCGCTCGAACCGGCCGCCCCGCCGGGGGAGTCCGGGTCCGTCGCCCAGGTGGTGAGCCCGTGCCCCAGGGCGGCCACGGCCACCGCCGCCGCGAGGGCCGCCAGGACCGTCGTACGGCCGGGTCGGCGCCGTGGGCGAGGGGACGGGATGGTGCCGGCGGCCGCCTCGACCCGGCGCAGCAGCGGCTCGATGGTGACGCGGTCGGCGTGCGTGCGGGTGAGGCAGTCGCGGACGATCTCCCGCCAGTCGTCCGGGAGTTCGGGGGAGAGCCGCAGGTCGTCGGTGCCCCGCGCATACGCGGCCGCCGCGTCCCGGCGGGCCGACGGGGTGCCGCCGGGCAGCGGGAAGGTGTCGGTGAGGACCAGGTGGGCGAGGACGCCGAAGGCCCAGATGTCGGCGGAGGGGCGGATCCGGCGCCCGCGTTCGCCGACCTCCGACCAGAGCAGCTCCGGCGGGGTGTAGTCGGGCGTGGAGAAGGCGGGCGTGTAGGCGTGGGTGCCCTCCAGCTCCGCCGCCATGTTGAAGTCGGCGAGCCGGGCCGAACCGTCGTCCATCAGAAGGACGTTGGCGGGCTTGAGGTCCCCGTGCACCCAGTGCGCGCGGTGCAGCTGGGCCAGCCCCTCGCAGATCTGGGCGAGCAGCGCGGGACCGGACGCCGGGCGGGGTTCCGCGGCCACCAGCGAGGACAGGGAGGTCCGCGCGAGCTCCAGTACGAGGACGGTGGCGCCGTCCAGCTCCGGGCGCTCGGGGTCGTCGACGACGAGGGTGTCGTACAGCCGGATCAGGCGGGGGCGTTGGAGTCTGCGGTACAACTCCACCTCGCGGTCGACCAGTTCGCGCAGGTGGGCTAGGTGGCGGGGGGTACCGGTGCCGGTGGGCAGGAACTTCAGGGCGGCCAGGGCGGGTCGGCCGTCCCGTCGCCGGCCCTCGTAGACGCTTCCGAAGGCGCCGGTGGCGATCGGCTCGCGCACCTCCCAGCCGCCGACCCGGTAGCCCCGGGGGACCGGCACGGCGTACGGCTCGGTCACCGGACCGCCCCGCCGGCCGCCGGCAGCACCGCCAGGTCCTCCTCCCGGACCAGGTCGAAGCGGAGGGCGAGGGAGACCAGGGACTCCTTCTTGCCGTTCAGCCGCGGACCCGGATCGGCCTCCTCGGGGCCGGGTTTGAGGCGCAGCTTCACCGCCAGGTAGTCGATGTTCCACTGCACGGAGGTGCGCGAGGCGGCCGGCCAGGCCGGCCGCAGCCGGTCCACGACCTGGTCGACGGTGGGCGTCGGCGCGTGCGGCGCGCCGCGCAGCCGGGGCTCGCACAGGGCGGCCAGGACGGCGAAGTAGCGCTTGGACACGTCCAGCGAGAAGGCGGGCGCGGTGGTCGCGCCCTCCAGGCCGTCCGCCTCGCGCAGATAGTCGTGACGCGGCGCCCACACGTCGACGGCGAGCAGGTCGCCCGCGGCCGGCAGCACGATCCGGGAGAACTCGAAGGGGACCGGCGCCTCCAGCCGCCCCGGCCCGACCTTGATGTGCTCGCCCGCGCCCTCCGGGTTCTCCACGACGTAGGTCTGGCGCCCGCTCAGGTTGCTCAGCGCCCAGAAGGCGCCCTGCGCGGTGATCTCGCCGGCTCGTCGCGAGACGCCCTCGTGAGGGATCCGCACCGCGCAGGCGGCGCTGCGTCCGAAGGTCAGCCGCTCGCCCGGCGCGAGCCGCAACTGGCCGGGTGCCGTCCGGTCCTCCGTGGTCGGCGGAGGTACCACGATGATGCTGTACACGGTTCGTCTCCCCGTCCCCGCGTGTGTACGAGCAAGGGTGGGCGACGCCGCGGGGCCGTGTCACGGCGTGACACGGCCCCGCGGAAAGTATGGCGAGAAGGCACCGTGGCGATCCGGCGCCGATTGTGGTGAAGCGGTGCTCAGTTCGTACGGATGACGATGGTCGAGCAGACCTTGTCGGCGAAGGTCTGGCGCTTGGCGTCCCACGCCGGCCACAGCCAGCCGAGGTAGCAGGCGATGCTGTCGAGGAAGTGCGCCAGGCGGCGGACGAAGGCCATGCCGACGCCGATGGGCTGGCCGTCGATCTCCCGCACCAGCCGGATGCCGAGCGCCTGCTTGCCGAGCGTCTGGCCCTTCTTGCCCTCGATGATCAGCTGGTAGATCGCGAGGCCGAGGAGCGCGAGACCGCCGAGCAGCGACAGGAACGCCATCTTGGCGTTGGCGCCGACGATGACGAGGACGTACGGGACCAGGAAGGCGAGGCCGTCCACCAGGGTGCCGAGGAAGCGCTGGCCCCAGTTCGCGTACGAGGGCTGCATGCCGTAACCCGGCTGCTGCGGGTAGCCGTAGGCGGAGGCGGGGACCTGCGGCGCCTGCGGGTAGCCGTAGCCCGGCTGCTGGGGGTATCCCGGCTGCTGCGGGTAGCCCTGCTGCGGCGGCACGCCCTGCGGGGCCTGCTGCGGGTAGCCGTATCCGGGCTGCTGCTGCGGGGGCTGCTGGGGGTAGCCGTAACCCGGCTGCTGCGGGGGCTGCTGGGGGTTCTGCGGCTTCTCGTACGGGTTGTTGGGCGAGCCGAAACTCATGGTGGGAATCCTCCGTTGGCGCAAAGGGGACGTTGCGGAATTGTGCGGAGGAACGTCACGAACAGAGCGGTATGCCCCCCGAACAGCAGCCGCGATACAGCGCCCTACATCGTTCTCAAAGAGGACACGGCTTGTCCAGCCGCATTCGCCAGGTGTTGTGCAAGTGCAACCAGGATTGGAACCCGGGGCGGGTCATCCGCGAGGATGGGCACATGACCGCCCAGATTCTCGATGGCAAGGCCACCGCAGCCGCGATCAAGTCCGATCTGACCGCCCGCGTGGCGGCGCTGAAGGAGAAGGGCGTCACGCCCGGCCTCGGCACGATCCTCGTCGGGAACGACCCCGGCAGCCAGAAGTACGTCGCCGGCAAGCACCGGGACTGCGCCGAGGTCGGTATCGCCTCGATCCAGCGTGAACTGCCGGACACGGCCACGCAGGAGGAGATCGAGGCGGTCGTCCGCGAGCTCAACGACGATCCCTCGTGCACCGGTTACATCGTCCAGCTGCCGCTGCCCAAGGGCATCGACGAGAACCGCATCCTCGAACTCATGGACCCCGACAAGGACGCCGACGGGCTCCACCCGATGAACCTCGGCCGCCTGGTCCTCAACGAACCGGCGCCGCTGCCCTGCACACCGAACGGCGTGCTGACCCTGCTGCGCCGCTACGGCGTCGAGATCAAGGGCGCCGAGGTCGTGGTCGTCGGCCGCGGTGTCACCATCGGCCGCCCGATGCCGCTGCTCCTCACCCGCCGCAGCGAGAACGCGACCGTGACCCAGTGCCACACCGGCACCCGTGACCTGTCGTCCCACCTCAAGCGCGCCGACATCATCGTCGCCGCCGCCGGTTCCGCCCACCTGATCCGCCCCGAGGACGTGAAGCCGGGCGCCGCCGTCCTCGACGTCGGCGTCTCCCGCAACGCCGAGGGCAAGATCGTGGGCGACGTCCACCCGGGCGTCGCCGAGGTCGCCGGCTTCATCTCCCCCAACCCCGGCGGCGTAGGCCCGATGACCCGCGCCCAGCTGCTCGTCAACGTGGTCGAGGCGGCGGAGCGCAGTGTCGCCTGAGGCGGGGGAGCAGGGGAAGGGAACGGGCGCGGGCGCGGCTACGGGTACGGGCGTGGAGACCGGGGGTCGTGAGCCGGGTGCGGCGGATGGCGGGGATGCTTCGGCGGGTGGCTCGTCGGGGACTTCGTCGGAGGGTGCCTCGACGGGTGCCTCGGTGGGGGCTTCCCGTGCTTCCCGTGCTTCCCGTGCCTCTCGGGACGAGTCCGTCGACGCGGAGGACCCCGAGCGGCAGGCCGAGATGGTGGTGCGGGACGCGATCAGCGCTCCCGACGCCGAGGGACGGCCGCGCCGGGTGACCCGGCGGTTTCCGCTGTTCACCAGGGACACCGCACGGCCCGAGGGCGGCGGCCGGGCCGCGCCGCGGGACGCTCCGGCGCCCGCCCGGCAGTGGCCGGTGCTCGCGGTGCTGGCCACGGTCGGGATCGGGCTCCTGCTGACCGCCCTCGACCAGTTCCGCCTCGGCACGCTGCTCGTCGGTGTCGCCCTGCTCGCCGGTGCCGTGCTGCGCTGGCTGCTCCCGGACGTCGGCATGCTCGCCGTGCGCTCCCGCTTCACCGACATCGCCACCTACGGCGTTCTCGGCTCCGCGATCGTCCTGCTGGCCCTGATGGTGCAGCCGGACCCGTGGCTGGTGATCCCGTTCCTCAAGGACACCCTGCACTTCACGGTCAGCAGCAGCTGAGGACGAAGGCGGCTCAGGTGAAGCCGGCTCAGGCAAAGCCGGCCCAGGCGAAGGCGGCCCATCCCCTCCCCCGATGAGGGACGGGCCGCCGTCACGCTTCAGCCTCCCGTGTCCTGAGCTGCCTGTTCAACCGCTGTCAGTGCGCTGTGTCACAGCGGTGACGGTTCCGGCACGGTGTCCGCGAGCTGCCACAGGCGCCCCGGTGCCAGGAACCGATCAGGCCTCTGACGTCGTCGAACTCCTGGGAACAGGACAGGACCGGGAACAGGTCGGGACGCCGTGGAGGTGGGTGATGGGTGGCTGGCAGGCGCTGCCGGACGATCTGCCGCCGGAGGTACGGCACTTCGTGGAGCAGCTCAGGCAGCTCAAGGACAGCACGGGGCTCAGCCTCGTCTCCCTAGGCGCCCGCACCGCGTACAGCAAGTCCTCCTGGCACCGCTATCTCAACGCCACCCAGCCGCCGCCCCGCCAGGCCGTGGCCGCCCTGTGCCGGATCGCGGGCCTCGACGGCGCCGACACCGAACGCTTCGCGGTGCGCTGGGAACTGGCGGTCCAGGCCTGGCCCCGCCCGGCGACGGCCCCCGCCCCGTCCGCCGGAGTGCGGGGCGAGGAGTACGAGGACGACCCCACGCTGCCCTGGTGGGACGAGCCGCCCAAGGAGACCGTCGCCGGCATGAACCGGCTCCTGCTCTCCGCCGCCCTGCTGCTCGCGCTCGTCCTGCTGATCGGGATCGTCGGCGCCGTGGCGTCTGGGTGATCCGGGAACTTCCGTGACGGGCGGTATTTCCGGTGTGTTCCCCCTGTGGTGATGTATTGACAAGTTTGCGTATTTGATACGGCGCTGTTCGACGGTACGACTAACGTGTCGAGCTTGTGGATGCTCCCGTGCGCCCCTGTCCGGGGAACTGAGATCCTTGTGGCACGGGGAAGAGCGAGGAACAGCCAGCACCGACCGGGGGGAAAGAGGGGGGAGCAATGCCTCGTTGGAGGGCCTTGCCGGATGAACTGGATCCGCAGGTCAGGGAGTTCGCGAGCCAGCTGCGGCGGCTCGTGGACCGCAGCGGCCTGAGCATCGCGGCCGTCGCCGACCGTACGGGTTACAGCAAGACGTCCTGGGAGCGGTATCTGAACGGCCGGCTGCTCGCGCCGAAGGGTGCGATCGTCGCCCTGGCCGAGGTCACCGGCACCAACCCGATCCATCTGACCACGATGTGGGAGCTCGCCGAGCGTGCCTGGAGCCGTTCGGAGATGCGCCACGACATGACCATGGAGGCCATCCGGATCTCCCAGGCGCGGGCCGCGCTCGGCGAGTTCGGGGCGCCGCCGGCGAACGCCAAGGGTGGCAAGACGGCCCGCAAGAGCGGCAGCGCGACGGCGACGCCGGGGATCGCGGGACCGGCGGGGGTGGCACCCACGGTGCCGCCGCAGGGGGCTTCGCCGGAGGCCGACCGCAGCTCCTCCGGTGCCAACTCCTGGGGTGTCGCCGGGTACCAGGGGCCGTCGCGGGCTTCCGGGCGTACGGCCGCTGCGGCGCCCGTCCCGGCCGACGGGCCGGGGTGGACGCCGGGGGCGCCGGGGCCGTACGACCAGCCGCAGGACGCGCGTCCGGGGGAGGCGGGCTTCGCGGGTTCCGGTGGGTCTGGCGGCTCCGGTGGTTCCGGGGGCGGCAAGCGGCGGCTGACGATGTTCCTCGCGGGGGTCGTCGGGGTGCTGGTCGTGGTCGCCGCCGTGTTCTACCTGACCGATCCGGGTGGGGAGAAGAAGGAGGGCGCCGCCAAGTCGCCGTCGCCGTCCGCGAGCGCGTCCGTCTCGCTGCCCGCCGGGGTGAAGTGCAGTGGGGCGGGGTGCACCGGGAAGGACGCCGAGGCGATGGGGTGCAGCGGGGATCTGGTGACCACCGCCAAGACCGCGGCGGTGGGGGCGACCGTCGTCGAGGTGCGGTACAGCGAGACCTGCGGGGCGGCGTGGGGGCGGGTGACCCAGGCCGGCCAGGGGGACAAGGTCGAGGTGTCCGCCGGGAAGGTGGCCGAGCAGAGCGGGAGCATCACCGAGGCGGGGGACACGATCGCCTACACGCCGATGGTCGCGGTGAAGGACGCGGGCGAGGCGAAGGCGTGCGTGACGCTCGCTTCGGGGCAGCAGGGGTGCACCGAGTGAGTGCGTAAAACCTCGCGGCGCGTGCATGAGCCGTTGAATCGGGGGCACGCGACCCTTACCCCCACGGGAGTCCGGAAACGGTACCCCCATACGGCGGCCGCCTTCGTCCCCCCTCTCCCGGACGGGCGGCCGCCTCTTTTTGTGGGGGTGTCGCGGGGGCGTTGTGGGGTGGGCCACATGGGGCCGGACGTTCGGGGTGCCGGATGCGCGATAGCCTGACCGGTGGATCTCTTGATGCCGAGAGATCGATCAAACGTCCGGGGCAGGGACGCCCCACCGCCAGCTGTCATACGGAGAACGCCATGACCCGCACTCCCGTGAACGTCACCGTCACCGGCGCGGCCGGCCAGATCGGTTACGCCCTGCTCTTCCGCATCGCCTCCGGCCAGCTGCTCGGCGCGGACGTGCCGGTCAAGCTCCGCCTCCTGGAGATCACCCCGGCGCTCAAGGCCGCCGAGGGCACCGCCATGGAGCTCGACGACTGCGCCTTCCCGCTGCTCCAGGGCATCGACATCACGGACGACCCGAACGTCGCGTTCGACGGCACCAACGTCGGTCTCCTCGTCGGCGCCCGCCCCCGTACCAAGGGCATGGAGCGCGGTGACCTCCTGGAGGCCAACGGCGGCATCTTCAAGCCCCAGGGCAAGGCCATCAACGACCACGCCGCGGACGACGTCAAGATCCTGGTCGTCGGCAACCCGGCCAACACCAACGCGCTGATCGCCCAGGCCGCCGCTCCGGACGTACCGGCCGAGCGCTTCACCGCGATGACCCGCCTCGACCACAACCGCGCGCTGACCCAGCTCGCGAAGAAGACGGGCACCACGGTCGCCGACATCAAGCGGCTGACGATCTGGGGCAACCACTCCGCCACCCAGTACCCGGACATCTTCCACGCCACGGTCGCCGGCAAGAACGCCGCCGAGACCGTCAACGACGAGAAGTGGCTGGCCGAGGAGTTCATCCCGACCGTCGCCAAGCGCGGCGCCGCGATCATCGAGGCCCGTGGCGCGTCCTCCGCCGCGTCGGCCGCCAACGCCGCCATCGACCACGTGCACACCTGGGTCAACGGCACCGCGGACGGCGACTGGACCTCCATGGGCATCCCGTCGGACGGCTCCTACGGCGTCCCGGAGGGCCTGATCTCGTCCTTCCCGGTCACCACCAAGGACGGCGTCTACGAGATCGTCCAGGGCCTGGAGGTCAACGAGTTCTCCCGCGCCCGTATCGACGCCTCCGTCAAGGAGCTGGAGGAGGAGCGCGAGGCGGTGCGCGCGCTCGGCCTCATCTGAGCCCTTCCGGCGCCGAGTTTTCTCGACGGCTCTGTCACGAGCCTGCGCGGGCCCTGTTCCGGTTCCTTCCGGAGTGGGGCCCGTGGCCGTTTTTCGCCCTACCGTCATAGCGGTACCCGGTGGCGTGATGCGGGGGGTTCGCGATGAACGGGTGGAACGGTCACAGCTCCGATTCCGGAGCGGAGCACGAGCCGAGCGAGGAGAGAGGCCGGGCGGCCTGGAGTTCGGGGGAGACGGGGACCGCGCCGCCGTGGTCGGCCGCCGAGACCCAGACCTCCGTGCCCGCGGACCCGGCGCGGCCGGAAGCGGGCGAACAGGCGGGGGCGCGGCCGGAAGCGGGCGAGCAGGCACGGGCGGGGACGGGAGCGGGCGAACAGGCGGGGACGGCGGAACGGCCGCCGTGGGCCACGGCCGAGACCCAGTCCGCGCTGACGCCACCGCCCTGGGCGACGGCCCAGGCGCAGCCCTCGGCCCCGCCGCCGTGGGTGACGGCCCAGGCGCACACCTCGGCCGCGCCGCCCTGGACACCCGCACCGACGGTGGTCACCGCGGAGCCGCCGCACCGCGCCCGTCGGGTGTTCACCGCGGTCTCCCTGGCCGTCCTGGTCGGGGTGGCGGTCGGCGTCGGTATCTGGTTCCTCATCCGGGACACCTCCACCAGCTCCGCCGGCGGTTCCGGTTCCGGTACGGCGGCGGGTCCGGCCGCGAGTGTCACGGTCAGCGCGTCCTCGTCGGACACGCCCAGCCCTTCGGACACACCCACCTCGTCGGCGACGCCGACGCCCACTCCCACGCCTTCGCTGTCCACGGCCGCCGGCTACCGGCGCACCCAGGACCCGGTCGGCTACTCGATCGACGTGCCCGAGGGCTGGACCCGCACCGAGAAGCAGGGCGAACTCGCTCCCGTCGTCACCTACGACGACCCCTCCGACGGACGCCGGATCCAGATCTTCCGGCTCGCCGAGGACACCCCGGCCGACTCCCTCGACCAGGCCGAGAACGACCCCGGCTACGGCTTCGCGAAACAGCCCGGCTACCAGGTCCTCGGCCGTGACTCCGGCACCGCCTGGAGCGAGGTCTCCTATCGCTACGACGACTCGGACCTCGGCGCCCGCCAGGTCGTCGACCACCGCTTCGAGGCCGCCGACGGGACGCTGTACGCGATCCGCGCCGCGGGCCCCGAGTCCCTCGAACCGGACCTGGTGCGCGAGCCGCTCACCAGGGCGCTGGCCTCCTTCTGCCCAGTGGGCACGGAGTGCGGGTGAGTGCTCCTCCGGTCCGCGCGCGTACGGTGTGCGGGTGAACCGTCGTACCCCTGGGGGCCGTTGGCAGACACCGGCTCGCCCTGCGCTCCCGGCACCGCACGCGCACCCGCTGTCCGGTGAGGGAGTGGTGCCGGTGCTCGGCCGGCGGGGTGTGCGCCGGCGGGGCGACAGGCTCGGGCTCGGCGATGGCGCGGCGGAGCAGGAGGATGCCGAGAACCGGGTTCAGGAGAGCGGGCACGGCGGCTCCTCGGGACAACGGGCATACGGGGGCCGGGAGTTGGGCTCAACGGCGGCCAGAACGCGATAGTACTCGTTTTCGGCTGGACGCGATAGTGCGCGATTATCCGGACGCGGAACCTCTTCGGGCGGGCCCGGTCAGGCGCTTCTCGAACCAGTAGTCGCCGTATACGTGCTCCACGTACCGCGGGATCTCCCGGTAGCCGCACGCCCGGTACATCGTCTGCGCCTCGGTGAGCGAGGCGTGGGTGTCCAGGCGCAGGGCTGCGAGATCCCGTACGACGGCCTCCTCCTCCAGCGCCGCGAGGATCCGTCGGGCGAGGCCGAGGCGGCGGGCGTCGGGGTGCACCCACACATGGCGGAGCTCGCCGATGCGCGGTTCCAGCCGCCTGAGCGCCCCGCAGCCCACCGGACGCCCCTCCTCGTACGCCACGAAGAACGCGCCCGCGTCCCCGGAGACCTCCTCGGGCCGCACCAGGTCCGCCTTGTCGAAGCCCTCGGGGAAGCGGGCGTCGAGGTCGGCGGCGTAGGCGTCCAGACAGGCGCGGGCGTCGGGGTGGGCGCCGTCCACGCGGACGACGGTGATGCCGGCCAGCCGCAGCAGGTGCTGGGCGGTGCCCATCGCCTCGGTGAGCCGGGTGCGCTGGTCGGCGGTGAGCTGATCGAGGAGACCGGCGGCGAAGGCGTCGGCGCGGCGGTTCTGCTCCTCGACCTCCGCGCGACCGGCCGGGGTCAGCTCGATCACGCGCAGCCTGCTGTCGTCCCGGTGGACGCTGATCCGGACCATGCCCTGGGCCTGGAGGGTCTTCGCCATCCGGCTGAGGTAGCCCGCGTCGAGACCGAGCCGGCTCCTCAACTCGCGCAGCGAGGCGCCCTCCCCGACCTCGAAGAGCAGCCGGGCCTCGCCGAGGGGGCGGTCCTGGCCGAGGTAGTGGTCGTCGAGGACGCCGATCCGGCGGGTGAGGTAGCGGTTGAAACTGCGGAACCGCGCCACGTGCTCTGTCGTCACCGGGGTCATAATCTTTGACTGTAGTCAAAGATATTGGCGTCGTCCACAGGGATGCGCCGACGGCGGGTCGGGTTGTCAGTCCTGGCCCGTAACCTGCGTGGCATGACTCAGGAGATCGAGGAGATTCCGCTGGAGCCGCCGGTCGCGGGGAGCGAGGTCGACACGCTGATCGGCTCCCTGGAGCGGTCGCGCAGACTCTTCGGGTGGAAGACCGGCGGCCTGGACGCGGCGGGGCTGAACCAGCGGCTCGCGCCGTCGGCGATGACGCTCGGCGGCCTGCTCAAGCACCTCGCGCTCGTCGAGGACGAGTACCTGACCCGGCGGCTGCTCGGTACCGCGTTGGGACCGCCGTGGGACGCGGTCGACTGGGACTCCGAGCCCGACTGGGAGTGGCGGTCGGCCGCCTCCGACAGCCCGGAGGAGGTGTACGGCCTCTGGGCGGCGGCCGTGTCCCGGTCCCGGGTGAACCTCCGGCAGGTGCTGTCCGAGGGCGGTGTCGACCAACCCGTCCGGCTCGACTGGCCGGACGGGCGCGGTCCCAGTGTGCGGCGCGTCCTGATCGACCTCATCGAGGAGTACGCCCGCCATCTCGGACAGGCCGACCTGATCCGGGAGTCGATCGACGGCCTGGTCGGGGAGGATCCGCCGGCGTCCTGAGATTCGCCTCGGCTTCAGTGGGGTTGCCGGGGCTCTGGGCTTGTAGCGGGGTGCGGTGGGCTGTTGGGTGGGGGTGGCTTGTTCTGAACGGCGGCGTGCGCTGCCGGTGTTCGAGGAGGGTGCGGTGAGCGGGGGAGCGCGGTACTGGGACGAGGAGACCCAGCGCTGGGAGGAGGGTGACGGGGAGTCGGGTGCGGCTTCCGGTGCGGGTGCAGGGGTGGCTCCGCAGGCGCCGGTCCGGTCGGACGACGTACCGGTGTGGCCTCCGGCCGCGCTGGGCGAAGGGGCGGCCGGAGGGACATCGGCGGACGTGCCTACGGCGTCGGCGAGCGGCGGGACACCGTCCACGGAACTGGTCTCACCGGTGTGGCCCCCGGCGGCCGGGGCGGACGCGGGTCCCGGCGACGCGAGCGGGGCTTCGGTCTGGCCCACCTTGGGCGGAGCCTCCAACGGGTCGGGTACGAGCGGGACTTCGTCGTGGCCCTGGCGGGCGGACGGCGGTGCGTCCGGTGACGTGACCGCGGGGGCTGCCGGGGCGACCGCCTCCACAGGGCCGACCGCCTCGACCGGGCCGACCGCCTCGACCGGGTCGTCTTCGGAGGCGTCCTCCGCGCCGTCCTCGGTCACCGCATCCGCCGGCTGGCCCGGGGCGGGGGCAGGGTCAGGGGAGGGAGCAGGCGCAGGGCCCGGTCTCGGTGCCGGCAGCACCTGGCACGGTCCCGGAACCGTGGACGGCGGCTGGTCGTCCGTGGAGCAGGTCGGTGGGGGAGGGGGCCCGGCGGCCGAGTGGTCCGGGGTCTCCTGGGCGGCCGGGGATCAGGCCGCGCCCGCCGCGCCCGCCGCACCGGCCGGTGGGGCGAACCGGCGGCTCGTCTGGTCCGTCGTCGTGGGTGCCGCGGCCGTCGCCGTCGCCGTGACCCTCGTGCTGACCTCGGTCGTGGGAGGCGGCGACAAGGACGACAAGGCAGGCGGCGACACGAGCCCGTCCCCCACCGAAGTCGTCTCGCAGCAGAGCGATTCCTACGACTCGCCGACCCCCGAGCCCGAAGAAGAGTCCGCTTCCCCGCTCCCCTCCACGCCCGAACTCCCCGCGGGCTACGAGCTGTACGAGGACGAAGAGGGGTTCCGGATCGCGCGCCCAGAAGGCTGGACCCGCAGCACCGTCGGGTCCCGGTACGGCATCGACGTGGTCAACTACCGCAGCCCGGACAGCGAACGCAGACTCCAGGTGTACCAGGTGGCCGAGGAGTCGCCCGGGGCGTCCTTCGCGCTGTACCTCTCCGACGAGACCACCAAGCCCGACGGCTTCGAGAAACTCGGGCTGCGGCCCGTCGAGGACGGCCAGTTCACCGGTGAGCGGCTGGAGTACCTCGCCGACACCCTCAGCGGCGAACCGGACATCGGCCCCTGGCACGTCTACGACGAACGCTTCGTCGCCCAGGACGGCCTCATCTACGCGATAGCCGCGTACGGCCTGGAGAACGACGGCCGCGAGGACGAACTGGACCTCCTGACCACCGCTTTGCAGGGCTTCTGCGCCCCCGGCACCTGCGAGCGGGCGTCGGCCGGCTGAGCGCGGCCCGCCGGGTCACACGCTCTGCAACTCGTCCTGGAGCTTCCCGACGTCCACGCTGTCGTCCGCCGACGGTGTCTTCGACGGCACCGGCTTGCCGTAGTCCGAGAAGGACAGGGTCATGTCGGTCCCGCCGCCCTTCTGTGTGGCCCGCACCAGCCGGTGCGGCGCGTCCGAAGTCACGTACAGCACCGCCTGCTTGCCCTCCGACGTGCCCTTCAGCGGGATCACGTCCGTGCCGTCGACCTTCGTCTCCGCGCCCTTGGTCAGCCGCCCCGCGTCGGATGAGTCGTCGGTGATGTCCTTCTGGAAGGAGGTCAGATCGCAGGTGTCGGCCATTCCCTTGAGCATGGCGTCGTTGGTGGAGCCGTGGATGTAGCGGTTCTTGAACAGCTCGGCCACCGCGTCGCCCTGAGCGCCCGGCACCTGCGCCTTCCAGAACGCGGTGTCCGGCTTCATCCACACCTCGTCGCCCCGCTTGACGATCTCGACGCTGCCGCCGCCCGAGCCCATCCGCAGCGACCCGGCGCAGTTGCCGTCCTGGTCGAGGGCGAGATCCATCGAGGTCGGCTGGGTCTTGCTGGTGCGGGTGTCCGCGCCCCGGTCCGTCAGCTCCAGATGGACCGACCTCGCGTCGAGGAGGTTCTCCTTCGCCTGGTCCACGAGTTCACGCGCGCTCGGATCATCGGCGGCCGCGGCCACCGGGACCAGGGCCGGTGACAGCAGCAGCGCCGCGCTCGCCGCCGTACAGACCAACACTCTCCGTGCCATGGCGTCACCTCCACGGTGGGCACGTCCAGCGTACGTTTCGCCCATTTTGTCCGCATGTTCAGTGACCCGGCGCACTTTCGGCCGTCGATTGCGCATGCAATCGAGACCCGGGGGCAGGCGGTGACGGTCCCCGTGAGTGACACGCGTGTGACACAGGGGCACTGAACAGGAACGGAAGGCAACACCGATCATGGCCGGACAGCAGGCGCGGCAGGAGCCGCAGACCATCCACGCGGGCGGCGAGTGGCGTGCAGCCGTCTCCGGAGCCACCCGCGAGATCATCGACCCCGCCGACGCGCGGCCGTTCGCCGTGGTCGCCGAGGGTGACGAGAAGGACACCGACCTGGCGGTCGCCGCCGCCCGCCGGGCCTTCGACGGCGGCCAGGGCGTCTGGCCGCTCACTCCCGTCGCCGAACGCGCCGCACTGCTGCGCCGCGTCGCCGACCTCCTCGTACGCGACCGCGAAGAACTCGGCCTCCTGGAGAGCCGGGACGCGGGCAAGACCGTGGAGGAGGGCCGGGTCGACATCGACTGTGTCGCCGACGCCTTCCGCTACTTCGCCGACCTGGTGGCCGGGGAGTCGCCCGGCCGGGTCGTCGACGCCGGCTCCACCGACGTCCACAGCGTCGTCGTACACGAACCCGTCGGTGTGTGCGCGCTGATCACCCCCTGGAACTACCCGCTGCTCCAGGCCAGTTGGAAGATCGCCCCGGCGCTCGCGGCCGGCAACACCTTCGTGGTCAAGCCGAGCGAGATCACCCCGATGACGACGATCGCGCTCATCGAGCTGCTGGCCGAGGCCGGGCTGCCGGAGGGCGTCGCCAACATCGTCACCGGGCCCGGCCACACCGTCGGCGCCCGGCTCGCCGAGCACTCCGACGTCGACCTCGTCTCCTTCACCGGCGGGCTGGTCAGCGGCACCAAGGTCGCCCAGGCGGCGGCCGTCTCGGTGAAGAAGGTCGCCCTCGAACTCGGCGGCAAGAACCCCAACGTCGTCTTCGCCGACGCCTGCGCCACCCCCGAGGGCTTCGACACCGCCGTCGACCAGGCCCTCAACGCCGCCTTCATCCACAGCGGCCAGGTCTGCTCCGCGGGCGGCCGCCTCATCGTCGAGGAGTCCGTCCGGGACCGCTTCGTCGCCGAACTCGCCCGCCGGGCCGGGAAGATCCGCCTCGGCCGCGGTACCGCGGACGGCGTCGAGTGCGGGCCGCTGGTCTCCGAGCAGCAGCGCGCCAAGGTCGAGTCGTACGTCGCCTCCGCGCTCGCCGAGGGCGCGGTGCTGCGCTCCGGCGGCCAGCGCCCCGAGCCCTCGGCCGAACGCCCCGCCGACGGCTACTTCTACGAGCCGACCGTCCTCGACCGCTGCCACCGCGAGATGCGGGTCGTACGCGAGGAGGTCTTCGGGCCGGTCCTCACCGTCGAGACGTTCCGCACCGAGGACGAGGCGATCGCCCTCGCCAACGACACCGAGTACGGCCTCGCCGGAGCCGTCTGGACCACCGACGCGGGCCGCGCCCGCCGGGTCGCTGGACGCCTGCGCCACGGCACCGTCTGGATCAACGACTTCCACCCCTACCTCCCGCAGGCGGAGTGGGGCGGCTTCGGCAAGAGCGGAGTGGGCCGCGAACTCGGCCCCGCGGGACTCGCCGAGTACCGCGAGGCCAAGCACGTCTACCAGAACCTGGCACCGAAGCCGGTGCGCTGGTTCGCCGGCTGAGCCCACGCGCCGTCTCTCCCTCCCCAGACCTCCCTGGAGTACCCCCATGTCCGAGATCAAACAGGAGTACGACTACGTCGTCATCGGCGGCGGAACAGCCGGCTCCGTCATCGCCTCCCGCCTCACCGAGAACCCCGACACCACGGTCGCCGTCATCGAGGGCGGCCCCAGTGACGTCGACCGGGACGACGTCCTGACCCTGCGCCGCTGGATGGGCCTGCTCGGCGGCGACCTCGACTACGACTACCCCACCACCGAGCAGCCGCGCGGCAACTCCCACATCCGGCACAGCCGCGCCCGGGTCCTCGGCGGCTGCTCCTCCCACAACACCCTCATCGCCTTCAAGCCGCTCCCCTCCGACTGGGACGAGTGGGAGTCGGCCGGTGCCAAGGGCTGGGGCGCCGTGCCGATGGAGGCGTACTACGCGCGGCTGAAGAACAACATCGTCCCGGTCGACGAGAAGGACCGGAACGCCATCGCCCGCGACTTCGTCGACTCGGCGCGGAAATCCCTCGACGTCCCCCGCATCGAGGGCTTCAACAAGAAGCCCTTCAACGACGGCGTCGGCTTCTTCGACCTGGCCTACCACCCGGAGAACAACAAGCGCTCCTCGGCGTCGGTGGCGTATCTGCACCCGGTGATGGACGAGCGCCCCAACCTCACGATCCTGCTGGAGACCTGGGCGTACCAGCTGGAGCTGGACGGCACGCGCGCGGACGGCGTGCGCGTGCGCTCGAAGGACGGCGAGGAGACCCTGATCAGGGCCCGTCGCGAAGTCCTGCTGTGCGCCGGGGCCGTCGACTCGCCCCGGCTGCTGCTGCACTCCGGCATCGGCCCGCGCGAGGACCTCGAAGCGCTCGGCATCCCGGTGGTGCACGACCTCCCGGGCGTCGGCGAGAACCTCCTCGACCACCCCGAGTCGGTCATCGTCTGGGAGACGAACGGACCCCTCCCCGAGAACTCCGCGATGGACTCCGACGCGGGCCTGTTCGTGCGCCGCGACCCCGAACACCCGGGCCCGGACCTGATGTTCCACTTCTACCAGATCCCCTTCACGGACAACCCGGAGCGCCTCGGCTACGAACGCCCCGCGTACGGCGTCTCGATGACCCCGAACATCCCCAAGCCGAAGAGCCGCGGCCGCCTCTACCTGACCAGCGCGGACCCACGGGTCAAACCCGCCCTCGACTTCCGGTACTTCACCGACGAGGACGACTACGACGGCCGCACCCTCGTCGACGGCATCAGGATCGCCCGCGAGATCGCGCGCACCGAACCGCTCGCCGGCTGGCTGAAGCGGGAGGTGTGCCCCGGCCCCGACGTCACCGGCGACGAGGAGCTGAGCGAGTACGCCCGCAAGGTCGCGCACACCGTGTACCACCCGGCGGGCACCTGCCGTATGGGTGCCGCCGACGATCGACTGGCCGTCGTGGACCCCGAGTTGAGGGTCCGCGGCCTGGACGGCATCCGTATCGCCGACGCGTCCGTGTTCCCGACCATGACCGCCGTGAACCCCATGATCGGGGTGCTCATGGTCGGCGAGAAGGCCGTAGACCTGCTGGGAGGTGGTGCGTGATGAGTACGACCGCGACCATGGAGAAGCCGCCGACGACGGACAACCCCGTGTTCTCCGTCGACGGCCTGTGGAAGGTCTTCGGCCCCAAGGCGGACCGGGTCCCCGACGACCCCGAGCTGTCCGCCCTCGACCCCGACGAACTGCGCTCCCTCACCGGCTGCACGGCCGCCGTGCGCGATGTGAGCTTCGACGTCCGCAAGGGCGAGGTCTTCGTCGTCATGGGCCTGTCCGGCTCCGGCAAGTCCACGCTGGTGCGCTGTCTGACCCGGCTCATCGAGCCGACCGCGGGCACGATATGCATCGACGGCGAGGACGTCCGCGCGATGGACAAGTCCCGGCTGCGCGAACTGCGCCGCCACCGCGCCGCGATGGTCTTCCAGCACTTCGGCCTCCTCCCGCACCGCACGGTCCTCGACAACGTGGCGTACGGCCTGGAGATCCAGGGCATGGGCAAGGCCGAGCGCCGGGCGCGGGCCGCCGAGGTCGTCGCCAAGGTCGGCCTGGAGGGCATGGAACAGCGCAGGCCCTCCCAGCTCTCCGGCGGCCAGCGGCAACGCGTCGGCCTGGCCCGGGCGTTGGCGGTTGACCCCCAGGTCCTGCTGTTCGACGAGCCGTTCAGCGCGCTCGACCCGCTGATCCGGCGGGACATGCAGGAGGAGGTCGTGCGGCTGCACCGCGAGGAGGGCCGCACGATGGTCTTCATCACCCATGACCTGAGCGAGGCGCTGAAGCTCGGCGACCGTATCGCCCTGATGCGCGACGGCAAGGTCGTCCAGCTCGGCACCCCGGAGGAGATCGTCGGCTCCCCGGCCGACGGCTATGTCCGCGAGTTCGTCCGGGACGTCCCGCGCGAACAGGTCATGACGGTCCGCCGCGCCATGAAACCCGGCGACTGCGCGGGCCCCGCCCACCCCGGCGCACTGGCCCCGGACTCGGTGGTCGCCGACGCGATCAAGGTCGTCGCCGACAGCGGCCGCCCGGCGTGCGTGGTGGAGAACGGCCACTGCCTGGGCGTCGTCGACCACGAGCGCCTGCTCCGGGTGGTCGCCGGAACGGAGCTCCGCAAGGAGGCCGTCTGATGGCGACCGTCACCGCGTCCACGCCCCGCGCCCTCCCCACCGGGCTGCTCAAGAACCGGGCCGTCCACAAGCTCCTCCTCATCGCCCTCGCCGCCGCGATCCTCGTCCCGCTCGCCAACGCCCGCTGGGCCAGCGGCAGTTGGCCGGACGCCCTCACCGTCGACCTCACCAAGCCGCTCACCGGCGCCAGCGACTGGATCATCGACAACCGGGACAGCCACCCCCTGTTCCTCTACTTCTTCGGCTACGTCAGCAACGCCGTCGTGATCTCCGTACGCGCCGTCTATCTCGTCCTGCTCGGCGCGGGCTGGGCCGGTGTCACCGCGCTCGGCGCCCTCGTCGCGTGGCGGGTCGCCGGGGTGCGGCTCGCCCTGGGCACCGCGGCCGCGTTCCTCGCCTGCGGGCTGCTCGGCATGTGGGTCCCCACCATGCAGACCCTCGCCCTGATGGTCGTCGCCGTGCTCGCCTCGGTCCTGGTCGGCACGGTGCTGGGGCTCGCCGCCGGGCTGTCCCGCCGTATGGACAAGATCCTGCGCCCGGTCCTGGACACCATGCAGGTGCTGCCCGCCTTCGCCTACCTCCTCCCGGTGGTCCTGGTCTTCGGCATCGGCGTCCCCGCGGCGGTCCTCGCGACCGTCGTCTACGCCGCCCCGCCCATGGCCCGGCTCACCGCGCTCGGGCTGCGCGGAGCCGACAAGGAGGTGCTGGAGGCGGTCGAGTCGCTCGGCACCACCGCCCGCCAGCGGCTGCTGACCGCCCGTATCCCACTGGCCCGCAAGGAACTCCTCCTCGGCCTCAACCAGACGATCATGATGGCCCTCTCGATGGCCGTCATCGCTTCCGTGATCGGCGCCGGCGGCCTCGGTGACCGCGTCTACCAGGCGCTGGCCTCGGTCGACGTGGGCGCGGCCCTCGCGGCCGGCATCCCGATCGTGCTGCTCGCCGTGGTCCTCGACCGGGTGACCGGCGCGGCGGGCACGGCGGACGACGGTGCCGAGCGCCCCGGGCGCGCCGGATGGGCGTACGCCCTCGCCGGGACTGTCGCCGTGGCGGTCGCCGGGCGGCTGCTCGGCCGTCTCGACTGGCCCGACGCCTGGACGGTGAGCATCGCCGAGCCCGTCAACCGGGCCGTCGACTGGATGACCGACCACCTCTACTCCGGGGTCCCCGTCATCGGCGGCACCGCCGACTGGGCCGCCCACTTCACCACCTGGGTCCTCGACCCGGTCCGCGACGGACTCCAGGCGCTGCCCTGGTGGTCCGTGCTGCTCGTCGTCGCCACCCTGGCCTGGCTGATCGGCACCTGGCGCACCGCGCTCACCGCGGTCCTCGCCATGGCCGCGATCGGCGTGCTCGGGGTGTGGCAGCCGTCGCTCGACACGCTCTCCCAGGTCCTCGCGGCCGTCGCCGTCACCCTCGTGCTGGGCTTCGCGATCGGCATCGCGGCGGCCCGCAGCGACCGCTTCGAACGGATGCTCCGACCCGTCCTGGACGTCTTCCAGACGATGCCGCAGTTCGTGTACCTGATCCCGGTCGTCGCCCTGTTCGGCGTGGGCCGCGCGCCCGCCGCCGCGGCGGCCGTCGTCTACGCCCTGCCCGCCGTCGTGCGCATCACCACCCAGGGCCTGCGCCAGGTCGACCCGGCGGCGATGGAGTCCTCGAACTCGCTCGGCGCGACCAGCTGGCAGCAACTGCGCCAGGTCCAACTCCCGCTCGCCCGGCCCGAGTTGCTGCTCGCCGTCAACCAGGGCGTGGTCCTGGTCCTCGCCGTCGTCGTCATCGGCGGCCTGGTCGGCGGTGGCGCACTCGGCTACGACACCGTCTTCGGCCTGGCCCAGGGCGACCTGGCGACCGGACTGGTCGCCGGCGCGGCCATCGTCTGCCTCGGCCTGATGCTCGACCGGGTGACGCAACCGACCGAACGCAGCAAGAGGAAGGGAGCCTGACATGCGAGGACGTCTCGTCGCCGGAGTCGGCGCCCTGCTGCTGCTCACCGGCTGCGGTGCCGCCGACATGACCAAGCAGGCCTCGCCGTTCGCCAACGCCCAGGGTGCCAAGAGCGTCACCCTGTCCGTGCAGTCCTGGGTCGGCGCGCAGGCCAACGTGGCCGTCGCCCAGTACCTGTTGGAGCACGAGCTCGGCTACCGCGTCGACACCGTCCAGGTCGACGAGGTGCCCGCCTGGGACGCGCTCAGCCAGGGCCGGGTCGACGCGATCCTGGAGGACTGGGGCCACCCCGAGCAGGAACAGCGGTACGTCAAGGACAAGAAGACCATCACGCCGGGCGGCGGACTCGGCGTGACCGGGCACATCGGCTGGTTCGTGCCGACGTACTTCGCCGAGCAGCACCCGGACGTCACGAACTGGAAGAACCTCGACAAGTACGCCTCGCAGTTCCGCACGGCGGAGAGCGGCGGCAAGGGCCAGCTGATGGACGGCTCCCCGTCCTACGTCACCAACGACAAGGCGCTGGTGAAGAACCTGGACCTCGACTACCAGGTGGTGTTCGCCGGTTCGGAGGCCGCGCAGATCACCCAGATGCGGCAGTTCGCCAAGGAGAAGAAGCCCTTCCTGACCTACTGGTACGCCCCCCAGTGGCTGTTCAAGAAGGTCCCCATGACCGAGGTGAAGCTGCCCGCCTACAAGGAGGGCTGCGACGCGGACCCGGCGAAGGTCGCCTGCGCCTACCCGCACACCCCGCTCCAGAAGTACCTCAACACCGACTTCGCCAAGAGCGGCGGCAAGGCGGCGGCCTTCCTGAAGAAGTTCAAGTGGACGACCGAGGACCAGAACGAGGTCTCCCTGATGATCGCCGACCAGAAGCTGACCCCGGAGAAGGCGGCGAAGAGGTGGGTGGACAGCCACGAGTCCACGTGGAAGGCGTGGCTGTCCTGAACACCCCTACCGCTTCAGCTCGTCGGCCATGCCCTGGAGCGCCAGCGCGGCCCAGCGCTGGAGTCCCGGCCCGAACGTGACGCGGGTGGCCCCGAGTTCACCGAGTTCGGTGGGCGAGGGGCCCCTGCCGTCCAGCCGGCCGCCCACGTTGATCGGGCCCTGGATCCCGGACCGCAGCAGGGGCAGTACGGCGGCCGGGGCGCCGATCGGGTAGACGCAGTCGGCGCCCGCGGCGACGTACAACGCGGCTCGCTCGATGGCCTGTTCGGCGGCTTGCTCGGCGGCTTGCTCGGGTCCGGTGGCCTGTCCGGTGGCCGGTCCGGGGGTTGGGTCGGCGCCTTCGGGGCCTTGTCCGGACTTCGCCTGCGGGGCGCGGCAGGCGAACGTGTCCACGCGGGCGTTGACGAACAGCCGGTCAGCGGCCGCGTACCGCACCTCGGCGAGCCAGTCGGCGTGCTCGCGCGGGTCCTTGAGAACGCCCCGGTGGGAGTCCTCAAGGTTGCAGCCCACCGCGCCCGCCTCCAGCAGCCGCTCCACCAACTCCCCGGGCGGGAGCCCGTATCCGTCCTCGACGTCGGCCGACACGGGGATGTCCACGGCCCGGGAGATGCGCGCCACCGCAGCGAACATCTCGTCGGCCGGCGTGGACCCGTCCTCGTACCCGAGCGAGGCCGCGACCCCCGCGCTGGGCGTGGCGAGCGCCGGGAACCCGGCCTCCTCCAGCACCCGCGCGCTTGCCGCGTCCCAGGGGCCGGGCAGCACGAGCGGATCGCCCGGGAGCCGGCCCTTGTGCAGTGCGCGAAAGACCTCGACCTTGCTCACGGCTGGTGACCCCCCGGCGGGGTCCGGCGGCTGACCATCACCCGGTTCCAGTTGTTGATGGCGACGATCAGCCCGACCAGATGGGCGAGCTGACTCTCGTCGAAGTGCTTGGCGGCCGTCTCGAACACCGCGTCCGGCACGAAGCCGTCGGTCAGCACGGTCACCGCCTCCGTCAGCGCGAGCGCGGCCCGCTCCCGCTCGTCGAAGACGCCCTCGGCCTCCTCCCAGGCGGCGAGCAGCTCCAACTTCCGTTCGCTCACCCCCTGTTCACGGGCGACCGCGAGATGCATGTCCAGGCAGAACGCGCAGTGGTTGAGCTGCGAGGCCCGGATGACGACCAGTTCGGCGAGGGCCGGATCGCCCAGCCCCCGCTTGGCGGTCGCGCTCACCGCGGACAGGGCCCGGCCGACCTCGCGGTCGAGCAGGTCCGTACGGCTCACTGGTGCTTCCCGGCCTCGTAGTGGCCCGGAGTCATACGGGAGGTCACGCCGAACCGGTTCCATGCGTTGATCACCGCGATCGTGGCGATCAGCTGCGCCAGCTCGGCCTCCTCGAAGTGCTTGGCCGCCCTCTCGTACACCGCGTCCGGCACGAAACCGTCGGTCAGGACGGTCACCGCCTCCGTCAGCTCGATCGCGGCGAGCTCCCTGTCCGTGTAGAAGTGCCGCGACTCCTCCCACGCGTTCAGCTGCACGATCCGCTGGACGCTCTCGCCCGCCGCGAGCGCGTCCTTGGTGTGCATGTCGAGGCAGAACGCGCAGTGGTTGAGCGCGGACGCGCGCAGCCGCACCAGCTCCACCAGACGGGGGTCGAGACCCTTCTTGGCGGCCGTGTCGAGACGCGCCATCGCCTTGTAGACGTCGGGGGCCAGCTGGGCCCAGCTCAACCTGGCCGGCCGCTCGGCCGCGTACTCGGTGATCTCTTCAGTGGTCATGTCTCGACCCTAGGATCGAGGCAGCCCAGGAGTATGGTCCACTTCCATGGCGAAACCCTGGGCCACTTTCGGCGTCGACCTGCATCTGGAACCCACCGGACCAGGCATCCGGCGCGGCCTCACCGACGCCCTGCGCGAGGCCGTCCGCACCGGCCGCCTCGCCCCCGGCACCCGGCTGCCCTCCTCCCGCACCCTCGCCGCCGACCAGGGCGTCGCCCGCAACACGGTCGCCGACGCCTACGCCGACCTCGTCGCCGAGGGCTGGCTCACCGCCCGCCAGGGTTCCGGTACGCGTGTGGCGATGGGGATCGCTCCGGCGAGGGTTTCTCCAACGGGGGTGTCTCCTGCGAGGGCCACTCCCACGGGTGCCGGTGCCGCGCGGGCCGCTCCCACAGGTGCCGGTCCCGCGAGGGTCTCTCCCGCGCCCGCCGGACGCCGGGCCGGTACGGGCGCCCCGCCGACCGGCACCTCACCCGCGCCCCCACCTCCACCCCGCCCCCGTGAACCCGCGCACCCCACCCACAACCTCATCCCCGGCACCCCCGACCTCGGCTCCTTCCCGCGCACGGAGTGGCTGAAGGCCGCCCGCCGCGCCCTCGCCACGGCCCCCTACCAGGCCCTCGACTACGGCGACCCGCGCGGCCGGATCGAACTGCGCACCGCCCTCGCCGGCTACCTCTCCCGCGCCCGGGGCGTACGCGCCGACCCCGACCGCATCCTGGTGTGCGCCGGCTTCTCGCACGGCCTGCGCCTGCTCGGCGCGGTGCTGCGGGCCCGCGGTGCCCGCACGGTCGCTGTGGAGTCGTACGGCCTCGACGTGCACTGGAACCTCCTCGCGGCGGCGGGCCTGCGCACCGCCCCGCTGCCGTTCGACGACCGCGGCACGGACCCGGGCGAGCTGACCGGCCAGGGCGCGGTGCTGCTCACCCCCGGCCACCAGTTCCCGATGGGCGGCACCCTGCACCGCGACCGCCGGGCGGCCGTCGTCGACTGGGCGCGCCGCACCGGCGGACTGGTCGTCGAGGACGACTACGACGGCGAGTTCCGCTACGACCGCCAGCCCGTCGGCGCCCTCCAGGGCCTCGACCCCGACCACGTCGTCTACGCGGGCACCGCCAGCAAGTCCCTCGCCCCCGGCCTCCGACTGGGCTGGCTGGTGCTGCCGCCCGACCTGATGGAGCCGGTGCTCGCGGCCAAGGGCCACGCCGACACCTGCGGGTCCCTGGACCAGCTGACCCTCGCCGA
The DNA here is from genome assembly GCF_010548375.1 of Streptomyces sp. SID13726. GTDB lineage: Bacteria > Actinomycetota > Actinomycetes > Streptomycetales > Streptomycetaceae > Streptomyces. The sequence continues at coordinate 237,485 of NZ_JAAGLY010000004.1, read as the reverse complement.
GTTCCTGACCTCCGGCGCCTACGACCGTCATGTGCGCGCCGCCCGGCTGCGCTACCGGCGCCGCCGTGACGCCCTGGTCGCCGAGCTGGCACGGCGGGCCCCGCGGGTCCACGCCACCGGGATCGCGGCCGGACTGCACGTGGTGCTGCGACTGCCGGCGGGCACCGAGCCGGCGGTGCTGCGGGCGGCGGCCTGGCAGCGCCTCGCGGTGCACGCGCTGGACCGCTACCAGCACCCGCAGGCGGCCGTCGAGCGGCGCGACGCGCTCGTCGTCGGCTACGGGACCCCGCCGGACCACGCCTGGTCCGGAGCGCTCGAAGCGCTGTGCGCGGTGTTGCCCGAATAACGCGGCCGATTCCAGCGATCCGCTATTCCCGAATACGGTCGCGCGGATAGAGTCACCCCATGAGCGATAGCGCAGCCATATCCCGTGTGGCCCTGAAGAAAATCACCCCCCACGTGTCCGCGGCGATGGGCTCCCTGCACACCGCCGCCGTTTCCGCGGCCCAGGAGGCCAAGGTCGAACCGGAACTCCTGGAACTGATCCGGATCCGCGCCTCGCAGCTCAACGGCTGTGCGTTCTGCCTCGACATGCACACCAAGGACGCCCGCGCCGCGGACGAGACCGAGCAGCGGATCTACGCCCTGAACGCCTGGCGGGAGACCCCCTTCTTCACCGAACGCGAGCGCGCCGCACTGGCGTTGACCGAGTCCGTGACCCTGGTCCACGACGGCCAGGTCCCGGACGCCGTCTACGCCGAAGCCGCCGAGGTCTTCGACGAGACACAGCTCGCGGCGCTGATCTGGGCGGCCACCGTCATCAACGCGTACAACCGGATCGCCATCGCGACCCGGATGGTTCCCGGGGGTTATCAGCCGGTCAAGAAATAACGGGGAACACGGGCATCGGCGTGAATTCCCGATGCCCGTTCCTTCGGTTCTCTTTCTTCGGTTCCCGGTTCCCTGGTTTCCCTTTCCCCCGGTTCCCTCTTTCCCGGTTCTCTATTTCTCCGGCAGCGGCTCCATGATGTCGTCGAGCCACGCCCGCCATTCCGGGGCGCGCCTCGCCGGTGCCGCTTCGAGCGGCCCGCCGATCCAGCCCGTCACCGGCCGGATCCCGTGCAGCGCGTTGACCAGCCACACCTCACGGCCGTCCAACTCGGCCACGGTCCGCTCGCGGTGGTCGACACGAAGGCCCTCGCGCCGGGCCCGGTCCTGGATGAGCGCCACGGTCACCCCGGGCAGCACCGGCAGCCGGGGCGGCGGCAGACACAGGGTGTCGTCCTCCCACCACAGCACGCTGGCGGTGGCCGCCTCCAGCACGGCGCCGGACGGCGCGACCAGCACCGCCTCCTCCGCGCCCGCACCGGACGCCCGCTCCCGAACCCGGGCGAGCGCGCCCAGGTCCGGCCCCTTGCGGCGGGGCACGGCCCGCGGATCGGACTGACCCGCAGCCCAGACCCGTACGTCGGTCCCCAGCGGGGGAGCGTGCCGCAACAGGAGGTGCAGCTCCAGGGCCCGGGGCGAGGCGTGCGACTCGGGGTCCGCCGTCCCCGTACGGAACTCGGGGGCCAGCTCGACCCGGGGGAACCACTCTCCGGTGCGGGGCAGGGCGTCGGTCATGTCCCGCCAGAACTCCAGCAGCCTGCGCAACGGCGGCCCGCCGACCTCCCCGCAGGACCGCAGGAACCGCTCCCGGTGCCGTTCGAGCCCGCGCACCCTGCCGTCCCGTACCAGCCAGGAGTCAGCGACCAGCAAGGGCGCCGTCGCCTCCGCCGCCGGGGTCAGCCCACGGCTCGGCGACCACGCCAACAGCCCCTGAGCGATGACCGGTTGTGTCACAGCCGTTCCTTCCTCAGTACTTGCCGCCGGCGACCACCGGCGATCCGTGCCGCGGCCCGTACGGCGCGTGCTCCAGCCACGACCCGCACCACGGCAGCACCGGCGCCAGCGCCGCGGCCGCCCGCTGCCCGACCCGCACGATCCGGCGCCGGGGCCGCAGATGGTCCAGCGCGGTACCGGCGGCGGCACTGTTGAACAGCGCGGCGGACCGTCGTACCCCTGCGAACGCCTCCACGGTCCCCTCCGCGACGGCCTCCGCCGCGGCCGCCGCGTCCGCGATGCCGCTGTTCATGCCCCGCGCCCCGAACGGCGGGAAGAGATGCGCCGCCTCCCCGACCAGCAGCACCCGCCGGTGCGGATCGGTGAAGGACGCGGCCACCTTCCGCAGGAAGCGGTACGTCGACACCCACAGGACGCGCTCGTCGTACCCCTCGCCCACGACCGCGGGCAGCCACCGCCGTACGGCCTCCTCGGTGCCGAAGTCCTCCTCCTGGTCGTCGTCCCGGCACTGGAGGTCGACCTGGAAGCCCCCGGTGAACGGCACCCGCATCACACTGCGGCCCCCGGTGCCCGGATGCTCGTAGTGGAAGACCCGCTCCAACGGCAGCTCGGCGCCCGGCACATCGGCCACGTCGACGACCACGTGGAATCCCTCGCCGCGCTCGCCCTCCATGGCGATACCGAGCCCGCCCCGCACGGCGGACCGGGCGCCGTCGGCCGCCACGATGTACTCGCAGCTCCACTCCCGGCCGTCCCCGCAGCTCAGCCACGCCCCGGACGCGGTGGTGCGGACGTCGAGCACCCGGGTGTCCCACACGAACTCCACCCCCGCTCCCTCGCACGCCGCCCGCAGGAAACGCTCGGTGTCGACCTGGCGCAGGCTCGTGAACGGCGGCGGGCCCGGCCTCGGCGGATGGGTGCGGGAGTACACCTCGCGCCCCCGGTACAGGGTCCGGCGGGTCTGCCAGGTCCGCCCGTACGAGGTGATCTCGCCGGCCAGCCCCGGCCGCATCCCGTCGAGGAGCGCGAGGGTCTCGCGGTGCACGAACAGGGCCCGGCTGCCCGGTCGTTCACGGTCCTCCGGGTCCGCCTCCAGCAGCACGACCGGCAGCCCGCGCGCCCGCAGCGCCAGCGCCGCCGACAGGCCCACGGGCCCGGCGCCGACCACCACGACCGGTGTCACGTGCGCGCACCCTCCGCGAGCATCCGGGTGATCTCGACCCGCTTCACCTTCCAGGTCGCGGTCATGGGCAGCTCCTCGAACCGCCACTGCCTGGGCTCGGCCATCGCCGGCAGATCGGCCGTCGCCTCCCGCCACCGCTCGGGGTCCAGCGGCCGCTCGCCCCGCACACACACCACCGGCACCGGCTCCCGGTCCGCCCCCGGCACGATGACCACCTCACGCAGCTCCTCCAGGCGCTCCATCAGGGTGTCCTCGACCTCGAGATTGCTGTGCACGGAGTCGATCCGGTCGATCTCCCGGTCGATCAGATGCAGGGTGCCGAGGCGGCTGCGGTAGCCCATGTCACCCATCTCCCACCAGCCGTCGTTGAGTTGACGCTCGTAGCGGTCCTGCATGCCGAGGTAGGTGAGGATGCGGCCCCGGGTGCGGGCCTCGATCCGCCCGGTGGTCCCGGGTGCCGCGGGCCGTCCGTCGGAGCCGGTGACCCGCACCCGGGTGAAGCCCGGTATCCCGATGCCGACCCGCCGGCCGTCCGCCCGGGCTGCACTGCGCCGGGTGAACCACTGGAAGGCGACCGGCCCGGTCTCGCTCTGCCCGTACAGCTGGACGAGCCAGGGCGTACGGCGCTTCGAGGCGTCCAGCAGCCGCCGTACCGTGCGCGGATGGATCGCGTCGAACGTCGAGCCGTACGACCGCACCCGCGCGAGCGGCGCCCCGGGCGCGTCGGCCAACTCCTCCCACAGCACGAAGGTGTTGGGGTGCGTCTCCACGATCCCGGGCCGGTGCCTGGTCAGCAGCGGTCCCACAGCGGCCGGGTCCGGGTCGGTGATCAGCACCAGCGGACTGCCGAAGTGCAGCAGCACGCCGAGCAGATGGTAGAAGCGCGAGTGCACGAACGACATGTGCAGCGCCGCCGTCTCCCCACGCGTCGGCCAGCCCATCGCCTTCTGCGGAACGAGCCGGTTCCACATGGTGTTCGCGCAGTGCACGGCCAGCTTGGGGAGCCCGGTGGTGCCCGAACTGTGGGTGATCAGCGCCGGTTCGCGCGGATGCAGGCGTACCGGAGCGGGCGGCTCGGAACCGGCGTACTCCGCGAGGCGGTGGGCCCCCGGCGCCTCGTCCACGGACAGGACCTGCCGGACCCGCAGCCCGACCCCCTTGAGCGGACCCTCCAGCTTGGCCCGGTCGGTCACCAGCCACGGCTGCCTGAGCCGCTCGATCAGCTCCCCGGCCACCTCACCGGCCAGACCGGGGGAGAGCAGCACCGGCACCGCGCCGATCCGGGATATCGCGCAGGTCAGCAGCACGATGTCGACGTTGTCCGTCTTGTGCAGGACCACCTGCTCCGAGGGCCGTACCCCCGCCTCCCACAGCCGCCCCGACAACTCCTCGACGACCTCCGCCAGCACCGCGTAGGTGAGGTCGACACCGAGTCCCGGGTGGGTGTCCAGCGGCCGGTCCAGAGTGACGAACACAGCGCCGTGCCGATCGGCCGCCCGGCGGAACACCGGGCCCAGGTAGAACCCCCGGTCGGCGAAGGGGGGTTGTTGCTCTCGCATGGGGCTGTTCCTCTCTGCGGTGGGGGTGGTTGTGGGGGTGTCGGGGGAGATGGGGGAGATGGGGGTGAGGGCGGGGATGTTGGGGGAGGGGGAGTTGAGGGTGCCGGCGGGGGCGCGTCCGGGGTGCTTTCGTTGCCGGGTCACCAGGCGCCTTGGCGGACCAGGTGGCGGCGGAGCTTGCCGGTGGCGGTGCGGGGGAGGGAGGGGACGAGGCTGACGCTCCTGGGCACCTTGAACGCGGCCAGGTGCTCGCGGGCGAGCTTCAACAGCTCCTCCTGGAGGTTCTGGAGGTTCTGGAGGCCCTGGGCGGGCTGGAGTCCTCGGGGGCGCTGGGTGCCTTGGGGGCCTGGGGGGCTTGGGAGTTCGGCGCTGTCCCTCTGAGCGGCGGGTACGACGAACGCCCGCAGCCGGCCCACCCCGGTCCCGTCGATGACGGCCACGACCGCGACCTCCTTCACCGCCGGGTGGGTGCGCAGCACGGCCTCCACCTCCAGCGGGGAGACGGTGATGCCGCCGACCATCTCCATGTCGTCGGCTCGGCCCAGATGCCGGTAGGCGCCGTCGGGCTCCCGCACCGCCCGGTCGTGCGTGGCCAACCAGCCGCGGACCAGGGTGCGTTCGGTCTCCTCGGGCCGGTTCAGATAGCCCGGGGTCACCGTCGGACCGCGCACCCACAGCTCGCCCTCCACACCGTCCGGTACCGGACGGCCCGCGCGGTCACGCAGCTCCACCTCGAAGCCGGGCACGGGGCGCCCGACGGTGCCCGGAGCGTTGTGGTCGAAGCTGTTGGCGCAGAAGGCGTGACCGGCCTCGGTGGAGCCGATCTGCTCCAGCACCGGCGCGCCGAGCAACTCGGTGACCCGCTTGCCCAGTTCCTCCGGCAGCCCCTCACCGGCCGACACCGCGGCCCGCACCGAGGCGAAACAGGCCTCGTGCCCGCTGCCCCGGTCGGCCACGAGCGCCGCGTACGCCGACGGCACCGAGTACAGCAGCGTCACCCGGTGCCGGGCCACCAGCTCGTCCACGGCGGCCGGGTTCGGGCGCCGGTCCACCAGCACGGCCGAGGACCCGGAGAACAGCGGGAAGACGAACGCGTTCCCGAATCCGTAGGCGAAGTACAGCTTCGACACCGACAGCGTCACGTCGTCCCCGGTGATCCGCAGCAGCCGCCGCCCGATCAGGTCGTGATACGCCTTCGGGTCGCCGTGCGTGTGCACGACCCCCTTGGGGCGGCCCGTGGTGCCCGACGTGTACTGCACGTACAACGGCGCGTGCGCGTCCACCGGATGAGCCGGGGCCGGTTCGGCGGAGGCGGTGAGCGCGAGCAGCTGGTCGGCACCGAGCCGCGCCCGGTCGGCGAACCTGTCCTCCAGCCCCGGCCCCGTCACACACAGCACGGCCGAGGTGTCCGCTGCCACGAACGCGTGGTCCGCCGCCGGGAGTTCGGGGTTGACCAGCACGGCGACCGCCCCGACCCGCGCGACGGCCAGGAAGGCCGTCACCCACGCGATCCCGTCAGGCAACGCCAGCACCACCCGGTCACCCGGCCGCACGCCGTACCCGGCCAGCACACTCGCCGCCCCGGCCGCCAGGGCGTGCACCTCACCGTGGGTCCAGACCCGGTGCCCTTGATGAAAGGCCGGCCGCCCGCCCCAACCGCGCCGCTCGGCGAGATCGGCGAGCTGGGCGGCGAGATTGCCGGGGGTGTCGGAGGGGTGGGAGGCGGGGGTGCCGGTGGCGGTATTGGAGGTATGGGAGGGGCCAGATGGGTCGGTGCCGGAGGTGTCGGAGGTGTCGGAGGTGGCGGCGTCGGCCGGCGGCAGCACGGTATGCGGAGTCGTCATCGGACCGGCTCCTCGGTGGTGGCGGCCGTGGTAGCGGCTGTGGCTACGGTGGCGGCGGTGCTGGCGGCTGTGGCCCTGACCGTGGCCGTGCCCGCGTGCCCGCGATGTGCGTCGTCGCGAGCCGTCGTCCGCTGTCGCTGCTCCGCTATCCGGTCCGCCGTGTACAGGTGCAGGGCGCGCATCTGGGCCGCCGTCTTCAGCAGCATCTCGTCGTACTCGGCGACCGGATCGGAGTCGAGGACGATCGCGCCCCCGGCCCCCAGATGCATCAGCCCGTCCGCGAACACCGCCGTACGGATCACGATGTTGAGATCCGCGCCCCCACTGCACCCCAGGTAGCCGAGAGCACCGGAGTAGACACCGCGGGCCTCCGTCTCCAGGGAGTCGATGATCTCCATCGTGCGCAGCTTGGGCGCCCCGGTCATCGAACCGCCGGGGAAGCAGGCCCGTACGCACTGCACCGCGTCGGTGCCCTCCCGCAGCCGCCCCTCCACGGTGGAGACGAGCTGGTGCACGGTCGCGTACGTCTCCGTGGCCATCAGCCGGGTCACCCGCACCGAACCGGTCCGGCACACCCGCCCCAGGTCGTTGCGGAGCAGGTCGACGATCATCAGGTTCTCGGCCCGCGTCTTGGCGTCCGAGGCCAGCGCGTCCCGCAGTCGGGCGTCCTCCTCAGGACCGCTCCCACGCGGTGCGGTGCCCTTGATGGGCCGGGCCTCGGCGATCCCGTCCCGGGTGATCCGCAGAAACCGCTCCGGCGACGAACCGGCCACGTCGACGTCCCCGAACCTCAGAAACGCCCCGTACGGAGCCGGGTTGACCCGGCGCAGCACCCGGTAGAACTCGTACGCGTCCGGCGGTGCGGGTAACCGGGCCGCGTTCGTCAGACAGACCTCGTAACTGGTCCCCGCCCGCAACTCCCGCCGGCACGCCTCGATGTCGGCGAGGTATGTCGCCCGGTCCCGCACCAGCCACGGCTCGGCGGCCCCGAGGTCGGGATCGGGCTGCGTGGCGGGTGCCGTCTGCTGCGGCTCGGTGGTGACGAAGGTCAGCTGGGCCAGCGCGCCCTCCAGCCAGTCCTCGGCCTCCCGCGCGGCCTGCGGGGTGTCCTCGGCGAGACAGACCGCGTAGGTGAACCGCTTCAGATGGTCCACGGCGATCAACCGGTCGGCGAACAGCCAGCAGGCGTCCGGGACTTCGGAGGAGTGCCGGTTCGGCGATCCGCAGTCGGCCTTCGTCTCGTAGCCGAAGTAGCCGACATAGCCCCCGGTGAAGTCGAACGGCAGCCCGCCACCGTCCACCCGACGGCTCTTCAACTGCCGCCCCAGATAGTCGAAGACGCTCGCCGACACCTTCCGCGGCGGCCGGCCGGCCCGCTCGATCTCGCACCGGCCGCTCTCCACGTCGTACCGCACGAACTCCGCCAGCGGCCCCGTGTCGTCACCGAAGAACGAGAACCGCGCCCGCCCCTCCTCGACCAGCGCGCTGTCCAGCCAGAACGCCCGCTTCGACGCCGCGTACATCCGGGTGAACGCGGCCTCCGCGTCCACCGCGCCCGCGATCCGCCGGGTGTGCAGCCGGTAGGCGGGGGTGGCCCGCCGGGGGCGCGGGATCACCGGCGCGGGCCGGGGGACGGCCGCCGCGTCCGGGGTGACCGCGGTGTTCTTCGTGCGCGGCTTACGGGCCCGTTCCGCCGTGAGATTGCGGAAGTTGACGAGCATCCGGTGACCGAAGTCGGTGAGCACGGACTCCGGGTGGAACTGCACCCCCCACAACGGCCGGCTCCGGTGCCTGAGCCCCATCACCACCCCGTCCTCGGCCCAGGCGGTGGCCTCCAGCGTCCGGGGAAGCGGCTCGGACACGGCCAGGGAGTGATAGCGGACCGCGGTGAAACCCTGCGGCAGCCCCCGGAACAGATCCCGTCCGTCGTGCCGGACCGCCGACAGATGCCCGTGCCGCGGTTCCGGGGCGGGCTCCACCGAAGCGCCTTCCCCGAGCGCGATTCCCTGGTGTCCCAGGCACACTCCCAGTACGGGAATGCGCGCCTGTGCGATGACGGCGCTGCTCAGGCCGAAATCACGCGGCCGGCCCGGATGCCCGGGCCCCGGCGACACGACGACGTTGTCGAACTCCGCGAGATACGTCCCGAGATCGGGAATCGAGTCGACGGCGTCGTTCAGGACCACGACCGGTTCCTCGCCGTTGACCTCGGCGACCAGCTGGAACAGGTTGTACGTGTACGAGTCGTAATTGTCGATGAGCAGGGTCTTCACCCGCCCACCTCCCTCGGTTCGTTCCGGACCTATGCGGTCCGTCTTTTGTGCCGTCCGCGAAGTGCCTGGAGCGGTGGATACAGCCATTTCTTGAAGAAACGCTGAAGCCGGGGCATAAGAATCCAGGTGACCAGAGCCGTCACGCATAGGCACAACAGCAGCGTGCGGACGAGCGGATTAAGTCCGCCCAGATAAGGAAGAACGATCAGATTGAACAGGAGCACCGGCGGAAAGACCGCGCTCATGTTCACGAACCACAGTTTCCATTTCGCCGGCGGTGCGGGTGCCTTCGGAGCAGTGGTCTGGGAATCGAACCACACCTTGGTGCCCCGCACGCTCCTGCGCTCCGTCTGCCGGGCGAAGCCCACCACCCGGGCGTCCCACTGCGTCCGGGCGGTCGAATCCTCCCAGGCCCGGGCCGTTCCCTCGCTGGCGAAGCGATAGACCACATGCCACTCCGCCTCTCGGTCGACAAGGACGCCACCCCCCAGGAAACCCGGCTGCCGCGAACTCGCGGCCAGCATGGCCCACCCCCACGAGTGGAAGTCGGCATCACGGCCCGGCACCACCTGATAGGCCACGGTGACGGTGACGGGATTACTGCTCACGCCACCCAGTACGCAATGCCTTCACATCACGTTCAAATATTCAACGACGTTTTTCGAATGTCCGTATCGTGGCTCTTTATCGGCCTTTCGGTCGCCTTGGCTTATTCTGTCGAGCCGTACCCCGAGTAACTTTTCAACAATTCAGGAGATCGAATCCGGGGCGGAATTCGCAGGTGCCTCCCCGAACCGGGCCAGCGCCAGCGCCCCCGCGACGGCCACGGCGAAGCCCAGCACCGCCACCCACCCCAGCCCCTCCCGCGTACGGTCCCCGAGCCACACCACTCCCACCAGCGCGGGCCCGATCGTCTCCCCGATCACCATCCCGGCGGTCGCCGCGGTCACCGACCCCCGCTGCAACGCCGAGGTCAGCGACAGAAAGGCCGCGCCCCCACCGACGAGAAGCGCGTAGGCCGCCGGATTGGCGATCAGGTCCGGCAGGGCGAGCGAGTCGATCAGCCGCACCGCCACCTCGACCACCCCGAACCCGAACCCCGCCCCCAGCCCGAGCGCCAACGCCCGCCCCCGCTCCGGCAGTCGCCCGCCCAGCAGCCCCAGCCCCAGCACCGCCAGGGCCGTCCCGAGCAGCGCGTACTTCAGGGCCGCGGGCCCGCCCCGGTCACCCTCCGTGCCGGACGCGATCCCCAGCAACGCCATCCCGGCGCACACCACCCCGACGGCGCCCCACTCGCTCCCGCTCAACCGCACCCGCAGCAGCCGCGCCGAGACCACCGCCGTCACCGCAAGACTGGACGCGAGCGCCGCGCCCACCGCGTAGATGGGGACCGACCGCAACGCGGCGATCTGCAACAGAAATCCCAGCCCGTCCAGCGCCAACCCCGCGATGTACCGCCACTGCCGCACCGCCCGCAGCAGCAGCGTCACCGCGAACGCCGCTCCCTCGCCGGCACCGTCGCCTTCGCCCGGACCCGCCTCTCGCGTCGCCATCGCCTGCAACACGGTGGCCGTACCGAAGCAGACCGAGGCGCCCAGGGCGCACACCATTCCAAAGAGCACAAAGCGACCTTAGGCGAGGCGGTGAGGGCGGGCCTGCCTCGGGGTGCACTCTTACTGATCTCTAGGCTGTCCGCCGGACAACTGCACACCAGGCCCACGGCCTGACCAACGGGGAGACACCACCATGGCGGACACACGCCGGCAACTTCGCTCGGGCACGGTCGCACTCGGCGGGGTAGGGCTGCTCGCCGCGGCCCTCACCGCCTGCTCCTCCGACCCCGACAAGCGGTGCGTCGACCGCGACAGCTACACCCTCGGCAAGGGCTACCAGGTCGTCGCCGACAAGAACTGCAAGTCCTCCACCGCCACCAAGGGCTCCTACTACTACGGCGGCAAGAAGAAGGGCAGCTGGGTCTCGGGCGGCTCCTTCAGCAAGAAGTCCGGCAAGGGCTCCGGCAGTTCCTCGACCAGCGGCGGCAGCGGGAGCGGCGGCGTCGACCGCGGCGGCTTCGGCAGCAGTGGCGGCAGCGGTGGTAGCGGCGACAGCGGCATCAGCAAGGGCAGCTCCGGCGGCTGACCATCATGCGGCGACACACCATCACCCCACGTCCTGGCTGGCAGCAGACCGTCGAGGCCCAGGGCCTCGTCTACCCGCTCACCCGCCACCCCGACGACTCCCTGCGCCCCTACTGGGACGAGAGCGCCTACTACGCCTTCACGCTTCCCGAGGTGGAGGCGCTGGCGGAGGTCGTCGAGGACCTCCACCGCAGGTGCTTGGCGGCCGCCGAGCACATCGTCACCGAGAACCGCTTCGCCGACCTCGGCATCACCGACCCGCGCGTGGCCGAGGCGGTCGCCGAGGCCTGGCACCGGCGCGCCGAACTCCCTTCCGTCTACGGCCGCTTCGACCTCCGCTACGACGGCACGGGCCCGGCCAAACTCCTGGAGTACAACGCCGACACCCCCACGTCCCTCGTCGAGGCCGCCTCGCCCCAGTGGTTCTGGATGGAGGAGCGCTTCCCCGGCGCCGACCAGTGGAACTCCCTCCACGAACGCCTGGTCACCTCCTGGAAGAAGCAGGCCGCCCTCCTCCCGCCCGGCAGCCCCCTGTACTTCGCGCACTCCTCCGCCGACGAACTCGGCGAGGACCTCATGACGGTCGCCTACCTCAAGGAGACCGCCGAACAGGCAGGCCTGGACACCGACTGGATCTCCATGGAGGAGATCGGCTGGGACCCCCTCTCCGGCCGCTTCGTCGACAACCAGCTCCGCTTCATCCGCAGCTGCTTCAAGCTCTACCCCTGGGAGTGGCTCACCACCGACCGCTTCGCCGACCACGTCCTCGACACCCTCGACAACGGCGGCGGCACCGGCAGCACCCTGTGGATCGAACCCGCCTGGAAGATGCTCCTCAGCAACAAGGCCCTCCTCGCCATCCTCTGGGAGCTGTACCCGGACCACCCCAACCTCCTCCCCGCCCACCTGGACGGCCCCCGCGACCTGGCGTCGACGACCGGTTACGTCTCCAAGCCCCTGTTCGGCCGGGAGGGCGCGGGCGTGACGGTCCACGCCCCGGGCTCGGCCCCCGCGCTTCGCGAAGAACCCTGCTGCTACCAGGAGTTGGCGCCCCTTCCCGACTTCGACGGCAACCATGTCGTCCTCGGCGCCTGGGTGGTGGAGGACGAGTCGGCGGGATTGGGGATCCGGGAGTCGTCCGGATTGGTGACGGATGAGTACGCGCGGTTTCTGCCGCACGTGATCCTTTAGGCGGGGTGGCTCCAGGGGCAGTCGGGACGGCTCCAGGGGGCGGCGGCCCGCCGCTGAAAACACGTTGCCCCGCCCCCACCCACCCCGCTACGTTCCCCTCACTCTGAAGCACACGCTCTCTGGAACCATCGCCGCAGAACGGGAGCAGGTCCGCGCACAGCGCGTGGCACCACGGAGGGGCGGCACCGGATCCGGCCGACCGGCGGATCCCGTACGCCCTCCGGAGGACACTCCCCATGAACATCGGCCTCGGCCTTCCCGTCGACGACCCCGCCCTGCTGCTCACCTGGGCCCGGCGCGCGGACGCGGCCCCTTTCCGCACCCTCGGTCTGCTCGACCGCCTCGTCTACGACAACCCCGAACCCCTCGTCACCCTCGCGACGCTGGCCGGTGCCACGTCCCGCATCCGCGTCCAGACCGAAGTGCTGCTCGCGCCCCTCCACAACACCGCCCTGCTCGCCAAGCAGACGGCGACCCTCGACCGCCTCTCGGGCGGCCGCTTCACCCTCGGCATCGGTGTCGGAGGCCGCGAGGACGACTGCCTCGCCGCCGGTATCGACCTCCACCGCCGGGGCCGCCGCCTCGACGAACAGCTGGCCCTGCTCCGCCGCACCTGGTCCGGCGAGCCCTACGGCGAACACGTCGGCCCCATCGGTCCCGCCCCCGCGACCCCCGGCGGCCCGGAGATCCTGTTCGGCGGCTTCGCCCCCGCCGCCCTCGAACGGGTCGGCCGCTTCGGCGACGGCTTCCTCGGCGCCGCCCTGCCGCCCACCTACATGGCCAACCTGTTCCACGACGCCGAAAGGGCCTGGGAGAAGTACGACCGCCCCGGCCGCCCCCGCCTCGTCGCCCAGGCGAACGTAGCCCTCGGCCCGGACAGCACCCTGCACCGGGCCCGCCGCAACCTCCGCGACTACTACGCCTTCAGCGGCCACGTCGAGTACATGGAGGCCGGCCTGCTCACCACCCCGCGAGAGATCCGCGAGGCCACCGACGCCTACTTCGGCATCGGCGCCGACGAGGTGATGCTCTACTGCTGGGCCTCGGACCCCGACCAGATCGACCGCCTCGCCGACGTCCTCTTCTGACATCGCCCGCATCGCCCGCACCGCCCGCATCGCCCGCACCGACCGCCTCGTCCGCCGACGCGCCCGTCTGTCCTGACCACCAGGTCCGTCAGCTCGCTCGCCCGTCCCGCTGCCCGTCCGCCATGCCCACCCGTCCGCTCCGAGGCCCGGAACCCTGAGCCGGGCCTCGGAGCCCGGCTCGCATGGTGGACTCGCCCCAGCCGCCACCGGGCGTGCCCGGTACGCTGGCCGGCAGGCCGTGACTGGCGCGCTGGGATGGGACGGACCATCGGGGAGCGGCCTGTGAATGACCGAGTGCCGTGCGCCTGGGCCGAACCGTGAACCCGTGACCGCTTCAAGCCACGCAGCCCGGAGGCCGCCATGTCAGAGCAGCAGCCCCTGTCCACCGAGTCCACGGCCTTCCGCGCCGCCCTCGACGTGATCCGTGCCGTCGAGCCGCGCGTCGCCGACGCCATCGGCCAGGAGGTCACCGACCAGCGCGAGATGCTCAAGCTGATCGCCTCGGAGAACTACGCCTCCCCGGCCACCCTCCTCGCGATGGGCAACTGGTTCAGCGACAAGTACGCCGAGGGCACCATCGGCCGCCGCTTCTACGCCGGCTGTCGCAACGTCGACACCGTCGAGTCGCTGGCCGCCGAGCACGCCAAGGAGCTCTTCGGCGCCCGCCACGCCTACGTCCAGCCGCACTCCGGCATCGACGCCAACCTGGTCGCCTTCTGGTCCGTCCTCGCCCAGCGTGTCGAGGTACCCGCCCTGGAGAAGGCCGGTGTCCGCCAGGTCAACGACCTCTCCGACGCCGACTGGGCCGAGCTTCGCCAGGCCTTCGGCAACCAGCGCATGCTCGGCATGTCCCTGGACGCGGGCGGCCACCTCACCCACGGCTTCCGCCCGAACATCTCCGGCAAGATGTTCGACCAGCGCTCCTACGGCACCGACCCCGCCACCGGCCTGGTCGACTACGAGGCCCTGCGCGCCTCGGCCCGCGAGTTCAAACCGATGATCATCGTCGCCGGCTACTCCGCCTACCCGCGCCTGGTGAACTTCCGGATCATGCGCGAGATCGCCGACGAGGTCGGCGCCACGCTCATGGTCGACATGGCCCACTTCGCCGGTCTCGTCGCCGGCAAGGTCCTCACCGGCGACTTCGACCCGGTGCCGCACGCCCAGATCGTCACGACCACGACCCACAAGTCGCTGCGCGGCCCGCGCGGCGGCATGGTGCTGTGCGACGACTCCCTCAAGGACCAGGTCGACCGCGGCTGCCCGATGGTCCTCGGCGGCCCGCTCCCGCACGTCATGGCCGCGAAGGCCGTCGCCCTCGCGGAGGCCCGTCGCCCCTCGTTCCAGGACTACGCGCAGCGCATCGTCGACAACTCCCGCGCCCTGGCCGACGGCCTGATGCGCCGCGGCGCCACCCTGGTCACCGGCGGCACCGACAACCACCTCAACCTGATCGACGTCACCTCCTCCTACGGTCTCACCGGCCGCCAGGCCGAGGCCGCCCTCCTCGAGTCGGGCATCGTCACCAACCGCAACGCCATCCCGGCCGACCCCAACGGCGCCTGGTACACCTCCGGCATCCGCATCGGCACCCCCGCCCTCACCACCCGGGGCCTCGGCACCGCCGAGATGGACGAGGTCGCCGCCCTCATCGACCGGGTCCTCACCACCACGGAGCCCGGCACCACCAGCAAGGGCGCCCCCTCCAAGGCCCAGCACGTCCTCGACCCGAAGGTCGCCGACGAGATCTCCCACCGGGCCACCGACCTCGTGGCGGGCTTCCCGCTCTACCCCGAGGTCGACCTGGGCTGATCCACGCTCTCTGTTGAGTTGTCAAAGACCGGCGACTCTCAAAGATCGATGAGTTCCTGTCGTGGCTCCTCCCGCGGCGGTCCGGCTCCCGGCCGGGCCGCCGCGCGGCGTATCAGGCGGGTGCCGCCGACCCCGGCCGCGAACCCCACGGCCAGCCCCGGCACGGCCCACCAGGCGCCGCGCCCCAGTCCCGCAGGGCCCTCGGCCGCCCCGTCCCGCTCCTCGTCGGCGCCCAACAGCCCCAACCGGTCCGCCCGGTCGAAGACCGCTCTCGGTGCCCGGTGCCAGCGGATGTCGTCGTCCTCCGACTCCGGCGCCGGATCGGTACGCACCCACGGTGTGCCGTCCTGAGCCAGGACCAGCTGGTCCTGCCGCTCCACGGCCACGTCACCACCCGGCGCCTTGTTCGTCTGCGGCCAGCCCCCGACACCCGTCAGTCCCCACATCACGGTGACCCGCACCGACGGATACCGGCCCTCCTCCCAGGCGTCCGGCACCCGCTCCGTGCCCAGGTACATCGGCTGGAACAGCTCCCACAACCGGGCGAACTCCGGATCGCCGGAACGTACCGCCGCCGTCCGGCCCGCGACACCGGTGACGACCATCGCCAGATCGGGCCTGTCGACGCCCACCGCCCGCACCGGCTCCACCGCGGCCTCGGCCCCCGGAGCGCCGGGCACGGTCACCGCCGCTGCCACCGCCAGCGGCGCGAAAACTGTGACCGCCCTGAACGCCGCGACCACCCCAAGAGCTGTAACCACCCCGAGCCGCGGCCCTGCACGTCCCTTCCGCACTGCCATCCCCCTCCGACCTCGACCCCGTCTCACACGTCGCGCAGTTCCTGCCGCGGCCCCGACTCCCCGCGCAGCTGCCCCCAGCTCAACCGCAGCGCGAACGGCCGCAGCACCAGCGCCAGTACGGCCCCGGCCGCCAGGCCCGGCAGGGCCCACCACCACTCGGTGCCGTCGTCCGCCGTTGCAGCGGTGACCGCGGGCGCCGGAACCTCGGAGGGCCCGGCGGTCTCCCTCTCCACCGCGCCCGCGTCGGGCACCGCCTCCTGCTCCGGTGCCGGGAAGACGGCATGCCCTTCGCCGGAGACCTTGCCCATCACTCCCAAGTCCTTGAGTAGAGCGCGTAGTTGGGCCGGATTCTTGGTGCGGTGCCAGGTGCCGTTCATCGACTCCGGCATGTTGTTCGTGGTGTGTATCCACACCGCGTTCCCCTCGCTCAGCGGGAAGACCTGGTCCAGCCGCCAGGGCGAGACGTCATGGACCAGCCACGTGACGTTGATCTGGCGCGCTACCTGAAGATTCGCCTCGGGCGGCTTGACACGGGTGCCCACGCCCAGCGGACCGAGCAGCCGCTCCAACTCGCCGTACTCCTCGTCGGAGAAGTAGAGCGACGCCGTCTCCCCGCTCTCCGGCGAGACCACGAGCACGCTCGTCGGTCCGCCGGCCGACGCTGCGGGCGCGCCCCACACCATCAGGGAGAGCGCCGCCGCCAACGCGCCCGCCCCTGCTGTCAGTTCACGACATCGACTCCTGCCACCGGTCCCATGCCTTGTCATCCGAACCCCCAACAGACGATCCCCGTGCGGCCCGTCCGCGAGCCGCTTGTCACTTCTGGTACACCGCCCGGCCCGACGGGGTTCCCACCCCGCGCGCACTATTTCGGGGACTCCTCCGCCGGGTCGCCGAGGGACCTCGCGATCTCCAACGCCCGCCCCTTCGACGCCACGCCCTCCAGCCGGAGCGTCACATCCGGCACGCCGGACACCCCCGCCCCGTGCATCCACAGCAGCGTCGGCCCGGCGGTGCGCTGCTCACGCGTGTACTGGGAGCCCTCCGCGTCCACCAGCCAGAAACTCAGCAGATGCGGCCGGGGAAACCACAGAGCCGTGTCATTGACCCCACCGAGGTCCGAGGAGTCCCCGCTCAGCGAGAGCCACTCCGGCTTCTCCCGCACGGTCTTGGTGAAGCCGATGTCCAGTCGGGCCGAGTACTCGTCGAGCCGGATCGTGTCCCCGCGCTCCCGCCAGCACAGGCTCACCAGGGACCGGCCCCGGGGCTCCGCCGACACCGTCACCACATCCGGAGTGCCGAGCGCCGACGGCACCAGAGGCGCGAACCCCGCCCGCCGCTCGGCCTGCGCCGACGACACCGAGCGCCCGCAACCAGGCACCTCGGCGCCCGGAGAGGGCACCGCCGTGGGGTCGTGGCGCACCTCGACCCCGCCGAAGTCGAACCAGTCCAGCACTGCCGCCCGCACCGGAGGCGTGAGCGCGAGGACCGTCAGCAGCCCGCACAGCGTCGCGGTCAGCGAACGCCACCGCACTCGTACCCACCGCCGCGCAGCCCGCAATCGCTCACCGGCACCCGGCGGCTCGGCCACCGGCACCGGCACGTGCTCGGCCAGTATCTGGCCCAGCACCCGCTCGACCATCGTCTCCGAGTCCACGGAACCCTCGGCGCCCCCCAGGGACCGGCCCAGCGTCCGCAGCTCGTCCGGCAACCCGGACTCACCGCCCCCGCGCGCCCTCCCGCGCTCACGTCCCCGCGCTCCCGGACCCCGGTCGCCTCCCGAACTGCCCCGGCCGCGCGGCCCCCGCCCTCCGGCGCCCTCAGGACCCCGGCCGCCCTCACCCTCGTACGGACTCCTCCCGTCACCCACGCTCCTCACCCCCTCTCCCGGGCTCGAAATCAGGCAGCAGCTTCTCCAGCTTGCGCAAGGCGCGGTTCAGCCGGGACTTCACCGTGCCCCGGGGCCAGCCCAGCGCCTGCGCCGTCTCCGGCTCGTCCATCTCCAGCAGATAGCGGTAGGTGACGACCAGGCGGTGCTCCTCGCTCAGCTTCTCCAAGGCGGACTCCAGTGCGGCGCGGCGCTCTATCTCCACGGCCGCCACCGCCGGGTCCGCCGATTCCGGTATGAGCGGCTCGGCCTCCACGAAGGCCGCCTCCCGGCCGGCGAGCGTGCGCTGGCGCGCCGCCGTCCGCACTGTGTTCCTCGTCTCATTGGCCACGATCGACAGGAACCACGGCTTGAACGCCGAGCCCTCCTTGAAGCGGCCCAGCGCGCAGTACGCCTTGACGAAGGCCTGCTGCACCACGTCCTCCGCGTCCGCCCCCGCCCCGAGCGCGGTGGCCGCTCTGATCGCGATGCCCGTATGGGCCCGCACCAGCTCCGCGTACGCCTCCGGCTCTCCGGCGCGTACGCGTGCGATCACCGCGGCCTCATCGACGATGCGGCCCCCCTCCCGCGTCCTCACACGATTGGTACACCGCCCGGACCGAATCGGTTCCCACCCGTGGCACATCTGTTTCCGACTGGTTCCGGATCGGCCGCCGACACCTGAGAGAATGGTGAGCATGGCCTCTGATCGACCCCGTGTGCTCTCCGGAATCCAGCCCACCGCAGGCTCGTTCCACCTCGGCAACTACCTCGGCGCCGTCCGCCAGTGGGTGGCCCTCCAGGAGTCCCACGACGCGTTCTACATGGTCGTGGACCTGCACGCGATCACGGTTCCGCAGGACCCGAAGGAGCTCACGGCCAACACCCGCCTGGCCGCCGCCCAGCTCCTCGCCGCCGGTCTCGACCCGGAGCGCTGCACGCTCTTCGTCCAGAGCCACGTCCCCGAGCACGCCCAGCTCGCCTGGGTCATGAACTGCCTCACCGGCTTCGGCGAGGCCTCCCGCATGACCCAGTTCAAGGACAAGTCCGCCCGGCAGGGCGCCGACAGCGCCAGCGTCGGCCTGTTCACGTACCCGATCCTCCAGGTCGCCGACATCCTGCTGTACCAGGCCAACGAGGTCCCGGTCGGCGAGGACCAGCGCCAGCACATCGAGCTGACCCGCGACCTCGCCGAGCGCTTCAACGGCCGTTTCGGCGCGACCTTCACGATCCCGAAGCCGTACATCCTCAAGGAGACGGCGAAGATCTACGACCTTCAGGACCCGACGATCAAGATGAGCAAGTCGGCGTCCACGCCGAAGGGCCTCATCAACCTCCTCGACGAGCCCAAGGCCACCGCCAAGAAGGTCAAGAGCGCGGTCACCGACACCGACACCGTCGTCCGCTACGACACCGAGAACAAGCCGGGCGTCAGCAACCTCCTCACCATCTACTCGACGCTGACCGGCACCGGCATCCCGGAGCTCGAGCAGCAGTACGAGGGCAAGCTCTACGGCGCGCTCAAGACGGACCTCGCCGAGGTCGTCGTCGACTTCGTGACGCCCTTCAGGGAGCGCACCCAGCAGTACCTGGACGATCCGGAGACGCTGGACTCCATCCTGGCGAAGGGCGCGGAGAAGGCCCGCGCGGTCGCCGCGGAGACCCTCTCCCAGACGTACGAGAGGGTGGGCTTCCTGCCCGCCAAGCACTGATCGTCGCCGCGGACCGGCGGCCCCGGCCGCCGAGGCGTACCACCGCACACGAGCACCACCGGGCAGAGCGCTGCACATCACTACGCCTGCGCCTGCCCACAGCACAGCCGTGGCCGTACAGTCGATAGCCGGACGGCTGGGAACGAATCCGACAGGACGACAGGGACGAACAGGAGACGACGTGGGGACCGTAACGATCGGCGTGTCGATCGCGGTCCCGGAGCCTCACGGCAGCCTGCTCCAGGAGCGGCGCGCGGGCTTCGGCGACGCCGCGGCTCACGGCATTCCCACCCATGTCACCCTGCTGCCGCCGACCGAGGTCGAGGCCACCGCGCTGCCGGCCATCGAGGCGCACCTCACCGAGGTCGCCGCGGCCGGCCGGCCCTTCCCGATGAAGCTGTCCGGCACCGGCACCTTCCGGCCGCTGTCGCCGGTCGTGTTCGTCCAGGTCGTCCAGGGCGCCGAGGCCTGCACCTGGCTCCAGAAGCAGGTCCGTGACGCCTCCGGGCCGGTGGCGCGCGACCTCCAGTTCCCGTACCACCCGCACGTCACGGTGGCGCACGGCATCGAGGAGGCGGCCATGGACCGCGCCTTCGCCGAACTCGCCGGGTTCGAGGCCGAGTGGCCGTGCACCGGCTTCGCGCTCTACGAGCAGGGCCCCGACGGGGTGTGGCGCAAGCTGCGCGAGTTCACCTTCGGCGGGTCGGTCGTGCCGCCCCAGGCGGGGCATGTGGAGCGCGGTTCGCTGCCGACGGGCCAGCTGTAACCGCGGCCACGCAGTCTGTACCTGTAGTTACAGGCCGCCGTACCTGCAATCACAGCTCGCCGTACCTGTAGTTACAGCTCCTTGTACCGATAGTTACAGCGGGCCGCCGTCACACGTCACAGCGGCAGCCGCCGGAACAGCCCCCGCGGCACATGCCGCACCGCCGACATGACCACCCGCAGCGCCCCCGGCACCCACACCGTCTCGGAGCGCCGTCGCAGCCCCAGCTCGATCGCCGTCGCGACGGCCTCCGGAGTGGTCGCGAGGGGTGCCTCCTCCAGTCCGGCCGTCATCCTCGACCGTACGAACCCGGGGCGTACGACCATGACGTGCACACCGGTGCCGTGCAGGGCGTCGCCGAGGCCCTGTGCGAAGGCGTCGAGGCCTGCCTTGCTGGAGCCGTAGATGAAGTTGGCGCGGCGGGCGCGCTCACCGGCGACGGAGGAGAGCACGACCAGCGAGCCGTGCCCCTGGGCCTGCAACGCGCGCGCGGAGACCAGTCCGGCCGAGACGGCGCCCGTGTAGTTGGTCTGGGCGACCCGCACCGCGGCGACCGGCTCGCGCTCGTCGTGGGCCTGGTCGCCGAGGATCCCGAAGGCCATCAGCACCATGTCGATGTCGCCCTCGGCGAAGACCTTGCCGAGCACGGCCTCGTGGGATTCGGGGTCCAGCGCGTCGAAGGCGACGGTGTGCACGTCCGCCCCCAGGGCGCGCAGTTCCGCGGCGGCCGTCTCCAGAGCGGGGCAGGGGCGCCCCGCCAGCCACACCGTGCGGGTGCGGCGGACGACGAGGCGGCGGGCGGTGGCCAGCGCGATCTCGGACGTGCCGCCGAGGACGAGCAGGGACTGGGGGATGCCGAAGGCGTCCTTCACGAGCAGCTCCTGGGGTGATCTAGAGGTTGAGTCGGCGGGCCAGGTCGGACACGAACACCCCGCGCGGGTCCAGCTCCGCGCGCAGCGCACGGAAGTCGTCGAGCCGCGGGTACATCGCGGCCACCAGCTCCGGCCGCAGCCGCGAGTCCTTGGCGAGGTAGACCCGCCCGCCGGCCGCGGCGACCTCCTCGTCCAGTTCGTCGAGGAGAGCGCCGAGGCCGGGCAGCGCGGCCGGGACGTCCAGGGCGAGGGTCCAGCCGGGCACCGGGAAGGAGAGCCAGCCAGGGTCGGCGTCCCCGAACCGCTTGAGGACGGCGAGGAAGGACGGGCACCGGTGCTCCGCCACCCGCCGCACGATCCGGTGCAGGGCTTCCTCGTGGCCGTACCCGACGACGAACTGGTACTGCACGAAGCCGCCGCGGCCGTAGACCCGGTTCCAGTGCGGCACGCCGTCCAGGGGGTGGAAGAACGCGGAGATCCGCTGGAGTCGGCCGGTACGCGCGTGGGGCGCCTTCCGGTACCAGAGCTCGTTGAACAGCCCCACGGTCGTGCGGTTGACGAGCCCCTCGGGAAGGAGCGCGGGCGGGGCGGGGAACTGCCGGGTCCGGAACGCCAACGGGTTCCCGCGCGCACGCGTGCCGCCCTTGAGCGCGTCCAGCGGTGCGTGGTCCCCCCGCGTCAGCACCGCCCGTCCCGTCGCGGCCCCGCGTGCCGTCAGGTCGATCCAGGCGACCGAGTACCGGTACCGGTGGTCGCCGGCCTTCAGACGGGCCATCAGATCGTCGAGGTCACGCGCTCGTTCCGTGTCGACCGACATCAGCGACGTCTCGACCGGCAGCAGCTGGACCGTCGCGGTGAGGATCATCCCGGTGAGTCCCATGCCTCCGCAGGTCGCGTCGAACAGCGGCGTGCCGCGGCCCACGGTGCGGATCTCGCCGTCGGCGGTGAGGAGTTCGAAGGACAGCACATGGCGGGAGAAGGAGCCGGACCCATGGTGGTTCTTGCCGTGGATGTCCGCGCCGATCGCCCCGCCGACGGTGACATGGCGGGTGCCGGGCGTCACCGGCACGAACCAGCCGAGCGGCAGCAGCACCTCCATCAGCCGGTGCAGGGAGACGCCCGCGTCGCACAGCACGATCCCGTTGTCCGCGTCGACGACGTGCAGCCGGTCCAGGCCGGTCATGTCGAACACCGCGCCGCCCGCGTTCTGCGCCGCGTCCCCGTACGCCCGCCCCAGGCCCCTGGGGATGCCGCCGCGGCCCCCGCAGCCCCGGACGGCTGCCACGGCCTCCTCGTAGCTCCGTGGACGGATCAGACGGGCCGCTGTGGGCGCGGTGCGGCCCCATCCGGTGACGGGAACGGTGTCGGCAGACATGCCCGTGACCGTATCGCCGCTTTGATCACGATTAGTTTTGAAACATCCTCACTCTCCCCGAAATGGGTGATTAATGGGATGTCGCTCAATATGGGCGGAGATCCCGTCACGCCGCCGTGAACAGTGAGTCCCCATGGATCGCATGGACCACCAGCTTCTCTCGGCACTCCGGGCGTACGGCGGCGAGCCGTACGTCGCCGGGGCCGCGCGCGCCCTGTCCCGGGCCGGTGAACACGGTGCGCTGTGGCTCGCGGCGGGGCTCGCAGGAGCCGCCGTGGACGGCGCGCGGCGCGGTGCCTGGTTGCGCGGTACGGCGCTCACCGCTGGCGCGCACCTCGTGAGCATGGGCGTGAAAAGGGTGGTGCGGCGCCCCCGCCCCGCGCATGTCGAGCCCCTGGTGCGCACGGCGGGTCGGCACTCCTTCCCGAGCTCCCACGCGACCTCCGCCGCCGCGGCGGCCGTCGCCTACGGCACGCTCGGCGCGCGCGTGGTCCCGCCGCTCGCCGCCGCGATGTGCCTCTCCCGTCTGGTCGTCGGCGTCCACTACCCGTCGGACGTCGTCGCGGGCGCGGCCCTTGGCGCGCTCACCGCGCGTGTGGGAGCGCGCTGGATGACCGACGACATGCAGCACTGGACGACCGATGGCGTAGGGCGCCGGACGACCGATGGCGTAAGGCGCCGGACGACCGGCGACGTACAGCACTCGACGGCCGACGCAGTACGGGACGACAGGAGGCGCGCATGACGGAGACAGCGCCCCTCACCAACAACGCCCGCCCCGCCCTCCTGGAACAGCGCACACCTCCCCGCCCCACCCCGCCACCGGCGCCCGGCACCCTCACCGGCGTCCTCCAGGGCCTGCTCAGGACCGCCCGCCCCAAGCAGTGGGTCAAGAACGTCCTGGTCATCGCCGCCCCCGCCGCCGCGGGCCGGCTCTTCGACCCGCACGCCCTCACCCGACTCGCCCTCGTCTTCGCCCTGTTCACGGCCTGCGCCGCCGCCGTCTACCTGATCAACGACGCGCGCGACGTCCACGCCGACCGCGCCCACCCCGTCAAGCGCCACCGCCCCGTCGCCGCCGGACAGGTCCCCGTCCCCGTCGCGTACGCCGTCGGCGGCGCTCTGGGCGTCCTGGCACCGGCCGCCGCGCTCTGGCTGGCCTCCCCGGTCGTCGCGGCGCTCCTCGCGGCGTACATCGGCATGCAACTGGCCTACTGCGTCAGCCTCAAGCACGTCCTCGTCGTCGACCTGGTCGTCGTCACGACCGGCTTCCTGATGCGCGCCACCGCGGGCGGGCTTGCGCTCGGCATTCCGCTCTCGCGCTGGTTCCTGATCACGACCGGGTTCGGTGCGCTGTTCATGGTGTCGGCCAAGCGGTACTCCGAAGCCGTCCAGATGGCCGGGAAAGCGGGCGCCACGCGCGCGTTGCTCACCGAGTACACCACCGGCTACCTCCGCTTCGTCTGGCAGCTTGCGGCCGGTGTCGCCGTGCTCGGCTACTGCCTCTGGGCCCTCGAAGCGGACCACGACACGCCCGCGTGCCCGCTGCCCTGGCGGCAGCTCTCCATGGTCGCCTTCATCCTCGCGATCCTGCGCTACGCCGTCTTCGCCGACCGAGGCACCGCGGGCGAACCCGAGGACGTCCTCCTGCGCGACCGCGCCCTCGCCCTCATCGTGCTGACCTGGCTCGCGATGTACGGCCTGGCGGTGGCCCAGTGGTAGCAGGTCACCGCGAACCCGTCGGCACGGCCTACGCCACCACCCCGGGTTTTCGGGGTACCCGTACATCGGTCTTCCGCACGGAGGGCAAGATCCGATCATGGACTGGCTGAAGAGACTCCCCGTCGTCGGGCCCCTCTGGGTGCGCCTGACGGCCACGCACGCGTGGCGGTCGTACGAGCGACTGGACCGCGTGAAGTGGACCAGGCTGGCGGCGGCGATGACGTTCACCAGCTTCGTCGCGCTGTTCCCGCTGCTCACCGTGGCCGCCGCCGTCGCCGCGGCCACGCTCAGCACCGAGCAGCAGAACGAGCTCCAGGAGAAGATCGCCGACCAGGTGCCCGGCATCTCCGAGCAGTTGAACATCCACGACCTGGTCCAGAACGCCGGCACCATCGGCCTCATCGCCGGTGCCGCCCTGCTGTTCACCGGCATCGGCTGGGCCGGCTCCATGCGCGAGTGCCTGCGCGCGGTGTGGGAGCTGCCCGACGAGGAGGAGAACGCGGTCCTGCGCAAGGGCAAGGACCTGGGCATCCTGATCGGCCTCGGCGGCGCGGTCCTGGTCACCCTCGCCATCTCCACCGTCGCCTCGGCGCTGGTCGACAGGATCGGCGGCGAACTCGGCCTCCAGGAGGGCGGCGCGGGCCGCGTCCTGCTGCGGATCGCCGCGTTCGCCATCGCCGTACTCGCCGACTTCCTGCTCCTGCTGTACGTCCTGACCCTGCTGCCCGGCGTCGAGCCGAGGCGTCACCGGCTGGTCGTCGCCGCGCTGATCGGCGCGGTCGGCTTCGAACTGCTGAAGCTGCTGCTGAGCGGCTACATGCAGGGCGTCGCGACGAAGAGCATGTACGGCGCGTTCGGCGTCCCCGTCGCCCTGCTGCTGTGGATCAACTTCACGGCGAAACTGGTGCTGTTCTGCTCCGCCTGGACGGCGACGGGGAGCAAGGAGCAGGAACTCACTGACGAGTCGAGCGACGACGTACCAGATCCGGCAGCGGCCAACGGCGGTTGACGAGGAACGCGGCGCCCGCGAGCAGCACCAGGAGGCCGCCGGTGACGGCGAGCGCGGTCCCGACGCCGCCGGAGCCGCCGTTCGCCGTCGAGGACGCCACCGGCTTCGCCGAAGACCCCGCCCCCGAGCCGCCGGAGCCGCCCCCCCCCTCGCCCGCCTCACCGGAGGCACCCGGCTGGGCACTGGCCCGATCGGCGCCCTTGGGCGGCACCAGCTCACCCACCGGCTCCACCTTGCCGGCCGCCTTGAAGCCCCAGTCGAAGAGCTTCGCGGTCTCCTTGTAGACCTCGTTGTGCTCTTCCTTGGAGGGGTTCATCACGGTCACGAGCAGCACCCGGCCATTGCGCTCGGCGACCCCGGTGAAGGTCGAACCGGCGTTGGTGGTGTTGCCGTTCTTGACGCCCGCGATGCCCGGGTACTGCGAGATGTCGTAGTCGCCGCTCAGCAGCCGGTTGGTGTTCTGGATCTCGAAGGGCTTGCGGACGGTCTTGCCCTTCTTGTCCTTCTTCGTCTCGCCCGGGAACTTCGCGGTGACCGTGGAGCAGTACTCGCGGAAGTCCTTCTTCTGGAGCCCGGAGCGCGCGAACAGGGTCAGGTCGTAGGCGGAGGAGACCTGCCCGGGGGCGTCGTAGCCGTCCGGGCTGACCACGTGCGTGTCGAGGGCCTGGAGCTCCTCGGCGTGCTCGTTCATCTCCGTGACCGTCTTGGCGACGCCCTTGTTCATCGCCGACAGGACGTGCACGGCGTCGTTGCCGGAGCGCAGGAACACCCCGAGCCACAGGTCGTGCACGGTGTATGTCTCGCCCTCCTTTATGCCGACCAGGCTGGAGCCGGCGCCCATGCCCGCGAGGTCGGAGGGGACGACCTTGTGTGTCTCGGTCTTGGCGAACTTCGGCAGCACGGTGTCCGCGAAGAGCATCTTCATGGTGCTCGCCGGAGGCAGCCGCCAGTGCGCGTTGTGCGAGGCGAGCACGTCACCTGACTCGGCGTCGGTGACGATCCAGGAGCGCGCGGTGATGTCCTTGGGCAGTACCGGCACGCCGTTCGCGAGATTGACCTGCGTGCCCGCCTGGCCGAGCCGCGCGCCGCCCACCTTCGACATGTTCGCCGGGGGAGTGGCCGAGGGACTGGTGCTCGGCGACGGACTGGGGGCCGCGAACGCGACGGGCGTGGTCAGCGCGAGGGACGACAGAGCGGCGGCGGAGGTGACCAGCAGGGATCGCCCGGCGGTCTTCTTGTGGGGTGCGGACACGCTCAGGAACGTACATGCCGCCGGGTGCGAAGTCCCACCGCCCTCCCCACCCCGGCGGCCGAAGCGGACAACGGTCCGCGATACTGGACCCATGAAGCTCAGCCGCCCCGTCTCCTGGTTCCTGCTCGCCTTCGGGGTGTGGAGCTGGATCATCTGGGTCACTTTCGTCAAAAATCTAGTCGCGGACGCCAGCGGGCTCGCCTTCGACGACGCGGGCGACCCGACGGGGTACTTCTGGGTGCACCTGCTGCTGGCCGTCGTCTCCTTCGTATTGGGGACGGTCGTCGGGCTCATCGGGTTGCGTGGAGTGCGCGCACTGCGTGGGAACTCATAGCCGACCGCGGGAGTTGGCACATCGTGATCGTCGTCTTCGCGCTGCTCGCCCTGGCCGTCCTGGTGACGGCCAACTGGTACCTGTGGCGCCGCCTGTTCCGTGACACCACCCGCGGTCCAGGACGGGCCCGCAGGGTGGGCGCGGCCGTCATCGGCGGCGGCTGGGTGCTGGCGATCGGCGCCCTGGTCGCGGAGCGCGCGCACGCGCCCTTCTGGCTCCAGCGCGTGCTGGCCTGGCCCGGCTTCCTCTGGCTGGCGCTGTCGGTCTACCTGCTGCTCGCGGTCGTGGCGGGTGAGGTCGTACGACCCCTGCTGCGCCGTTTCCTCGAACGCCGGGACGGGCGCGGCGAGCCGGCGGCCGTGACCGCCGTACCGCATCCGGAGCGGGTACCGGCGGGAGCGCCGGCGGAGGAGCGCCAGGAGGCCGTGAGCCCGACCCCTGGGCCCCATGAGCCCGGCGGGGCCGGACCGCAGGGGCCCGCTGCGCCCGCCCTCGCGAACGGCCCCTCCCGCCGTCTGTTCGTCTCCCGCGTGGTCGGGGGCGCCGCCGCCGTGCTCGCCGCGGGGACCGTCGGCTATGGCACCTACGGCGTGCTGCGCGGGCCCAGGGTCAAGCGGGTCACCGTGCCGCTCGCCAAGCTCCCGCGCGCGGCGCAGGGCTACCGGATCGCGGTCGTCAGCGACATCCACCTGAGCCCCGTGCTCGGTCGCGGCTTCGCCCAGAAGGTCGTCGACACCATCAACTCCACCCAGCCCGACCTGATCGCGGTCGTCGGCGACCTGGTCGACGGCAGCGTGAAGGACCTCGGCCCGGCTGCGGCCCCCCTTGCCCAGCTCCGGGCCAGGCACGGCTCGTTCTTCGTCACCGGCAACCACGAGTACTTCTCCGGCGCCGAGCAGTGGGTCGACGAGGTACGGCGCCTGGGCCTGCGCCCGCTGGAGAACGACCGTACGGAACTGCCGTGGTTCGACCTCGCCGGTGTCAACGACATCGCGGGCGAGAGCGAGGGCCAGGGCCCCGACTTCGCCAGGGCCCTCGGTGACCGGGACACGGCACGCGCGTGCGTGCTCCTCGCCCACCAGCCGGTCCAGATCCACGACGCGGTCGACCACGGCGTCGACCTCCAGCTCTCCGGCCACACCCACGGCGGCCAGCTCTGGCCAGGCAACTTCTTCGCGGAGGCGGCGAACCCGACCGTCGCAGGCCTGGAGCGCTACGGCGACACCCAGCTCTACGTCAGCCGCGGCGCCGGCGCCTGGGGCCCGCCCACGCGCGTGGGTGCCCCGTCGGACATCACGGTGATCGAGCTGGCGTCGAAGCAGGCCTGAACACGAGACCTTCGGCGGGAGACCCTGTGGAAGCCCTGTGAAACATGGCCGAAACTCCTTGCGGTAACGTCTTTCCCAACTCGACAAATCCCTCTTCCCCCAGGTGAAACACCTGTGGTTAGGTGATCCGCGCCACTAGGGGGTGGCATGTGCACTGGGACCCGTAGGGGTCCGGGGAGGGCAAACCGATGCGATCGGTTCGCATGCGGATTCTCGCGACGCTGCTCGTTCTGGGAGTCGTGGGGGTGGGCGGCTGGCAGCTGCTGCCGTCGCAGGAGGACACCGGGAAGACGATCAAGGTGGGGACGACGGACGCCGTCACCTCACTCGATCCGGCGGGCGCCTATGACGCCGGCTCCTGGGCGCTGTTCAACAACGTGTTCCAGTCGCTGCTGGCCTTCGAGCCGGGCAGTGCCACTCCGGTGCCCGACGCGGCCGAGAGCTGCGGTTTCGAGGGCACCGACCTGCGCACGTACCGCTGCGAACTGCGCCAGGGCCTGAAGTTCCCGAGCGGCCGCGAGATGACCGCCCAGGACGTCAAGTACTCCTTCGACCGGGTCAAGAAGATCAACTCCGACGTCGGCCCGGCCGCCCTGCTGGACACCCTCCAGTCGGTGAGCGCCAGCGGCCGTGACGTCACCTTCCGGCTCTCCTCGCCCGACGCCACCTTCCCGTTCAAGGTGGCCACGGGCGCCGGCTCCATCGTCGACAGCTCCAAGTACCCGGCGAACTCCCTCCGCAAGGACAGCGGTGTCGACGGCACCGGACCGTACGAGCTGACCTCGTACACCAAGGAGAAGAAGGCGGTCCTCGCGCCCAACGGCAGCTACAAGGGCATGATCAAGAGCGCCGGACGCCCGGTCGAACTCGACTACTACACCGACTCGACCAAGCTGAACAACGCCTGGAAGGGCAAGCAGCTCGACGTCGCCTACCGCCAGCTGCCGCCGGACGTCCTCGCCGGACTCAACCCGAGCGACCCGGGCCAGCGCGTCTCGGAGGCCGACAGCTCCGAGATCCGCAACCTCTACCTCAACACCCGCGCGGGCAGGCCGCTGCACGAGACCAAGGTGCGCCAGGCCATGGCCTGGCTGATCAACCGCGAGCAGCTGGCCGCCTCGGTGTACGAGGGGACCGTCGACCCGCTCTACTCGCTGATCCCGACCGGCATCACCGGCCACACCACGTCGTTCTTCGACACCTACCCGGAGCCCAGCGTCAAGAAGGCGCGCGCCCTGCTCACCGAGGCCGGTGTGACCACGCCGGTCAGCTTCACCTACGGCTACGGCCTCAACAGCGGGTCCGCCGAGGCCGAGGCGAAGCAGCTCAAGAAGCAGCTGGAGGCCGGCGGCCTGTTCAAGGTGACACTCAAGGGCTACGAGTGGACCGACTTCCAGAAGCGCTGGGCCTCCGGGAAGCTGGACGCGTACGCGGTCGGCTGGGTGGCCGACTACCCCGACCCGGACACCTACGGCGGCCCGCTCGTCGGCACCGAGGGCACCATGAACACCGGCTACAGCAGCCCCGAGGTCGACCATCTGATTCAGGACAGCCAGCGGTTCGCCGACCGTGGTGAGGCCGAGCAGGACTTCCGCGATCTCCAGGCGTCGGTCGCCAAGGACGTCCCGGTCATCCCGCTGTGGCAGGCCAAGGACTACGTCGTGACCAGTGAGGACGTCGGCGGCGGCCAGTACCTCTCGGACGGCACCGGGGTGTTCCGGCTGTGGCGCCTCGACTGGATCTGATCCCGACGCGATCGCGCCGTATCTGACGCATTTCCATGGAACTGACATTCGCCCGAGTGACGCCGGGCAGCCACTCAACGCAGCACCATGTGACGGAGGTGTGCGCGGGGTGAGGAGTAAACGTGTTGAGACGCAACTCCTTTCGGCTGCCGCGGCACCCGGCCTCCGTCGGCCTGGCCCGGCGCCGGGTCCGGGACCATCTGGCCGACTGGGGGCACGGGCCTGACGATCAGGCGTTGGCCGACGCGGTGCTGCTGGTGTCGGAACTGGCCACCAACGTGGTCCGCCACGGACCGCTCCTGGAGCGCGAGTTTGAGGTCGCGGTGACCGCCCTCGCCGACGGCTCCTGCCTCATAGAGGTCTCCGACGAGGGCCGGCTGGAACCCCGGCTGCGGGTGGTAGGGGAGTGGGAGGAGACCGGCCGGGGCCTGCATCTCGTGGAGAACATCGCGGCCGCGTGGGGGGTGTGGAGCCGCGGCCGGCACGGCAAGACCGTGTGGGCCCTGGTACTGGCCGACTGAGCGGCCGTAGAAGCGCGTCCAGCGCGTCCATGACCTCTACGACCGTACGGGCGCCTCTACGACCGTACGGGCGCCCGGGACGGCAGCGTGACCGTCACCGCCAGCCCCTCGCCCGGCGCCGTGCGCACCGCCACCTCGCCGCCGTGGGCCCGCACCACGCCCTGCACGATCGCCAGGCCCAGACCGCTGCCCGCGCCGCCGCCGGTCCGGAAGAACCGGTCGAAGACCCGCGCCGCGTCCTCCGCGGGCAGCCCCGGCCCCTCGTCCGCGACACACAGCCGTACGACCCCGTCCTCGCGCTCCACGCCCAGCCGCACCGGCACCTCGGCGGGTGTGTGCGTGCGTACGTTGCCCACCAGGTTGCCCAGCACCTGTCTGAGCCCCGACTCGTCGGCCCGCACCAGCAGCGAGCCCTCGGCGGCGACCTCGACGGGCCGCTCGGGCTGCTGGACCCGCAGGTCCTCGGCCGCGTCCCGCACCAGACGGCTCAGGTCGACGTTCCTGAAACGCAGTTCGGGCTGCTGGTCGAGGCGGGCGAGGGTGAGCAGTTCGTCGACGAGCCGCCCCATGCGGTCGGTCTCCGCGAGGACCCGCTCCCAGGCCCGCTTGCGCTCGTCGAGGTCGCGCAGCATGCCCTTGTCGTACAGCTGGAGGTAGCCGCGTATCGCGGACAGCGGGGTGCGCAGTTCGTGCGAGGCGTCGGCGACGAAGCTGCGCAGCTGGGCCGCGCTGCGCTCGCGCGTGCGGTACGCCGACTCGACCTGGTGGAGCATGGAATTGAGGGCGACCCGCAGCTGCTCGACCTCCAGGGTGGCCTCGCGGCTGGAGGGCACGCGCCGGGTCAGGTCGCCCTCGGCGATCGCCGACGAGGTCTCCACCATGTCCTCCAGCGGCCGCATCCGGCGCCGGACGCTGAACATCGTGAGACACGCCAGCAGGGCGAGCAGCAGGCTGCCGATCGCCAGGTCGAGCCGGACGGCCTTGGCCACGCCCTGGTGCAGGACGTCGGTGGGCGCGGCGAGCAGCGCGTAACTGCCGTCGCCCAGGCGGGCCGCCGTGGTGCGGTAGGTGGAGCCGTCCAGGGTGACGTCACGCGGCCCGGAGTCGGCGGCGAGCGCGCGCGGGTCGCCGACCGCCCGCGCCAGGCCCCGCTGGGCCTCGGTCGGGTCGAAGCCGAGGATCCCGATCGGCTCGCCCCGGCTGTCGACGGCCGCGAAGACGGTCTCGCCCGAGCGCTCGTCGCTCGACTCCTGCTTGTCCGGCATGAGCCGGTCGCGCACGAAGCTCAGCATGCTCAGCGAGTCGATCTCCCGCAGGGTGAGCTGCGAACCACCCAGGGAGTCACGGGTCTTGATGAGCTCGCGGTCGATCTGGTCGAGCAGGTAGTACCGCATGCCCATCACGCTCACGACGGTCGCCGCGACGATCCCGATCGCGAGCAGCGCCACATTGGCCAGCGTCAGCTTGCCGCGCAGG
This sequence comes from Streptomyces sp. SID13726, assembly GCF_010548375.1. GTDB lineage: Bacteria > Actinomycetota > Actinomycetes > Streptomycetales > Streptomycetaceae > Streptomyces. Next base: position 205,776 of record NZ_JAAGLY010000004.1, on the reverse strand, counting down.
GAGTGGATGCCGTGGCCGCAGCGCACCTTCAGGTTCATGCGAGCCCGTATCCGACACCCCGCCGGGTGGTGATCACCGGCGGGCCCAGGACGTCCAGCTTGCGCCGCAGATAGCTGATGTAGGTCTCGACGACGGTCGACTCGGGCGGGGTGTGCTCGTACTGCCAGACATGGCGCAGGAGTTGATCCTTGGGCACGATCCGGCCGCCGTTGCGCACCAGGAACCGCAGCAGCGCGTACTCGGTGGGGGTCAGCTCGACCGTACGGCCGTCGCGGTGCACCGAGTACGTCGTCTCGTCCAGCTCCAGATCGCCGTAGCGCAGCAGGGGGCGCTGGGGCAGGACGTCGGCGGGGCGGGTGCGGCGCAGGACCGCGGTGATCCTCGCGACGACCTCGTCGATGTTGAACGGCTTGGTGATGTAGTCGTCGCCGAAGCCGAGGGCGCCGACGATCTCGGCGGGGGAGTCCCGCGCGGTGAGGAAGACCAGGGCCAGGTCGGGCCGCCGCGCCCGCAGTTCGCGGCCGAGGGCGCGGCCGTCGCCGTCGGGCAGCATCACGTCGAGCAGGGCCACGTCCGGCCGGGTCCGCCCGGTGAGCGCGAGCGCCTCGCGGACGGAGCCCGCCACCATCACCTCGAAACGGTGGTAGCGCAGGGCGATGGCCAGGACGTCGGCGATGCTCTCCTCGTCCTCCACCACCAGCACCGTGCCCGGCTGTGCCGTCTCTCCCCCAGTCATGTCCCCAGTATCGGCCGGGCCACTGACAGTCGGGCCGGATCCCGCTTTGGAGTTCCTTGAGAGTCATGGGCGTCTCATGTCCACGCGCGCGTGCCGCCGCCAATCCTGTTGCCCAGGACCTGGGGGACCAACCGACCGACCTACTGAGGAGAGTTGAGCGTGGCGGCATTGGCACGCTGGTGCTACCGGCACCGGCTGGTGGTCCTGTTGCTGTGGGTGGGGGCGCTGTTCGGGCTCGGCGCGGCGGGTTCGTCCGCGGGCACGAACTACGCGGACGTCTTCTCACTGCCCGACACGGACTCCAAGACGGCGTACGACCTGATGCAGAAGGCCTTCCCGGAACGCGCGGGCGACACCGACACGGTGGTGTGGAAGGTCGACGAGGGCTCGGTACGGGACGACTCCGTACGGTCCCGGATCGAACCCGCGCTCAAGGAGATCGGCGCTATGAAGGGCGTCGGCGAGGTCACCGACCCGTACGGGGCGCGCGGTGCGGCACAGATCAGCGAGGACGGGCGGATCGCGTACGCCCAGGTCACCTTCGCCGAGCAGGCGAACGCCGTACCGAAGGACCTGGTGCAGGACGTCGTCGACACGGCGGAGCACGCGCGCGGGGACGGCCTTCAGGTCGAACTCGGCGGACAGGCCATCACGCGCGTGCAGGAGCCGCCCACCGGGACCGCCGAGATCGTCGGCATCCTCGCGGCGGCCGTCGTGCTGTTCCTGGCCTTCGGCTCGGTCTTCGCGATGCTGCTGCCGATCCTGGTCGCCCTGTTCGGCGTGGGCACCGGCGTGTTCTCCACGACCCTGCTCAGCCATGTCACCGACGTGCCCGAACTCGCCTCGCTGCTCTCCACGCTGATCGGCCTGGGCGTCGGCATCGACTACGCGCTGTTCATCGTCACCCGGCACCGCAAGGGCATCCAGCGCGGCCTCGACCCCGAGGAGGCGGCGGTCACCGCCCTCGACACCTCCGGGCGGGCCGTGCTGTTCGCGGGCGGCACGGTGTGCATCGCGCTCGCCGGCATGCTGGTGACCAACCTGCGCTTCCTGGACGGCGTGGTCATCGGCACCTCGCTGACCGTCGTGCTCAGCGTCCTCGCGGCCGTGACGCTGCTGCCGGCGCTGCTGGGCCTCCTGGGCCACCGCGTGCTCAGCCGCCGCCAGCGGCGCAGGCTCGCCGCGGGCGGCTCCGGCACCCAGCGCCCGAGCGGTCTCGCAGCCCGCTGGTCCGCGACCGTGGAACGCCGCCCGCGCGCGGTGGCCGTTCTCGCGGTCGCCGTCATGGCACTGCTCGCCGTCCCGCTGCTGTCACTGCGCCTCGGCACCGTCGACCAGGGCAACGACGAGGCCTCGTCGACCACCAGGAAGGCGTACGACCTGCTCGCCGAGGGCTTCGGCCCCGGCTTCAACGGGCCGCTCCAGGTCGTCGTGAAGGGCGACGCCGGCCCCTCCCTGGTGACGGCGATCCGGCAGACGGACGGCGTGGCCCAGGCGGCCTCTGCGCCCCCAGCAGGCGGCGTCACGGTCATCCAGGTCGTTCCGACCACCTCACCGCAGGCCAAGGAGACGGACGAACTCATCGACACCCTGCGGGACCGGGTGATCCCAGCCGCGGGCGTGGAGGGGCACGTAGGGGGCGTGACGGCGGTCTCCAAGGACTTCGCGTCGGTGACCGCCGACCGGCTGCCGCTGTTCATCGCGACGATCATCGGCCTGGGCTTCCTGCTGCTCCTGATCGCCTTCCGCTCCATCGTGGTCCCCCTGACGGCCGCCCTCATGAACCTGATCGCGGCGGCGGCCTCCTTCGGCGTCCTGGTCGCGATCTTCCAGTGGGGCTGGGGCCTGGACCTGCTCGGACTCGGCAAGGAGGGCCCCATCGCGGCCTTCCTCCCGATCATCATGCTGTCGCTCCTCTTCGGCCTCTCCATGGACTACCAGGTGTTCCTGGTCAGCCGTATGCACGAGGAGTGGGTCCACACGCGCGACAACGCGCGCGCGGTACGCGTCGGCCTGGCCGAGACCAGCCGCGTCATCAACAGCGCCGCCCTGATCATGGTCTGCGTCTTCCTGGCGTTCGTCCTCAGCGGCGACTACGGGGCCGCGATGGCGGGCGTGGGACTCGCCGCGGCGGTCGCCCTGGACGCCTTCATCCTGCGTACGGCCCTGGTGCCGGCCGCGATGCATCTGCTCGGCGACTCCAACTGGTGGCTGCCGCGGTGGCTGGAGCGGCGGCTGCCGCATCTCGCCGTGGAGCCCAAGGAGGAGGCGGTCGCTGCGGCGCCGGTGGCGAACGGCCCGGCCTCCGTCGTCCACGGCTTCGTCCGTACGGCCGACGGTGATCCGGTGGCGGGCGCGGCCGTCAGCCTGCTGTCGGGCGGGGGACGCCAACTGGACCGCGTGGTGTCGCTGGCCGACGGCTCGTACATCGTCTCGGTCCCGGCGCCGGGGACGTATCTGCTGGCGACCACGGCCGCGTCGTACGGCTCCCGCGCGCGGCACGTCGTCGTGGGCGAGGGGCCGCTGGTGTACGACGTCGAGCTGGCGGAGGTCTCCGAGGGCGAGGTCGACGCCGTCAACTGAGCGGACGCCGTCGGGTTGGGCAACTACGGCTTCCTGCCGGGGTCCGGGATCATCTTCGTCATCCCCGGCAGGAAGTCCGTGAACAGCTCGTGGACCTCCCGTACGAGCGGCCGCAGCACCCGGAACCGGGCCAGCGTCACCCCCCGCGCGGTGAGCCTGGCGCCCCGCTCGGCGAGCCGGTAGCTCCGCTCCCGCCCCTCCGTGCGGTCGAAGATCCAGTACAGGACGAGGCCCATCTGGGAGAGCCACATCAGTTCGGGCAGGACGTCCCGCAGCTCCTCCGGCACCTTCGTCCGCGTCGCGCCCCGCAGCACCTCCCGGTGCACCGAGATGGCCTCCACGCGCGCGTGCTCCGACTCGGGCGAGAAGGGGCTGAGCGGGCTGTCGGGGTCGGCGGCGTTCTTGAAGAACTGCACCGCGAACTCGTGGTACGGCTGTGCGATGTCCAGCCACGCCTTCAGTACGCCCGCGAGCCGTGCCTCCAGGTCGCTCTCCCGGGCCAGGACCTCGCGGACCGCCACCTGGTGCTCGGCGGCGATCCGGTCGTAGAAGCCCTGGATCAGGTGTTCCTTGCCGGCGAAGTAGTAGTACGCGTTGCCGACCGAGACCCCGGCCTCCTGGGCGATGGCCCGCATGGTGGTCCGGTCGTACCCGCGCTCCTGGAACAGCCGCATCGCCGTCTCCAGGATCAGCGCGCGCGTCTGCTCGGACTTGCTCGTCGGCTCGGACTTGCTGGGGGTACCGCCCTCACCGGGGCCGTCGTTGTTCGCGGGCACGCACGAAAGCCTAATCAGTGGCGCGGTCGCCGTTGTCGCGGCCCGGTGAGGCGGGGGAGCCGCTTCAGGCTCGGGGCTCTCGGGCCCGTCGCGCTCAAGCCCGTTGTGCCTGGGTTCGCCTGGCCAGCTGTGGCCGCTTGGTGTAGTCGGTGAGTCCTACGACGTTCCCCCAGGGGTCGGCGGTCTCGACGGTCCAGCCGGTCGCCACCGAGAAGGGCTCGTCGAGCAGCGCGATGCCCGCCGCCCGCACCTCCCCGGCGGCCGCCTTGGCGTCCGGTACCTCCAGCCACACGCGTGTGGCGGGCCACGGCGGTGGCCGGTGCCCGAGCCCGTCCTCCTGGCGCAGCAGGATCCCGGGGGTCTCGGCGCCGACCTTCAGCAGGGCGATCCCGGCCTCGTCGAGCCGGAAGCCCACCGTGAAGCCCGCGCGCTCGTAGAAGGCGACCGCCTCGCCGAGGTCCCCGACGGGCAGCAGCACGTTGTCGAATCCGAGCAGTTCGTACGACTGGTCATCTGACATGTCGTCAGATTAAGCCGGGTGTCACGGAACAGGCTTCTGCGACGCGGTGTCCGTCGTGCATGATGACCGGGCTCATTGTCGTCTTTTCGCGGGTCCGCCCGCTTCGGTCCCCAGGAGCAGTCCCCCTTGAGCGAGCAGCAGGGTCACGAGCAGTACGGTCACGAGCAGCGGGCTCATGAGAAGCAGGGCGGTCAGCAGGGTCCCCCGCCCGGCCCGCCGCCCGGTCCTCAGCAGGGATACCAGCAGCAGGGATATCCGCCGCCGGGGTACCCGCCTCCCGGATTCCCGCCGCCCGGCTACTACCCGCCGCCTCCGGGGACGTACACGGGCGACCCCAACGCCCCCTACGGCTACGACCCGTACGGACGCCCGTACTCCGACAAGTCCAAGGTCATCGCGGGCATCCTCCAGCTCACCCTCGGCGGCTTCGGCGTCGGACGCTTCTACCTCGGCAACGTCGGCATGGGGCTCGCCCAGCTCTTCACCTGCGGCGGCCTCGGCATCTGGTCCCTCGTCGACGGCATCCTCCTGCTCACCGGGAACGACCACACCGATGAACACGGCCGGGTCCTCCGCAGCTAGGGCGGAGGGCGCCGGGGCCGGGGCGTCGCCGGGCGCCGGGCCCGCAATCGGGACGCCACCGGTCGCCGGGCCCGCCGCCGGGGCGTCGCCGGGCACCGAGTCCACCATCGGGACGTCACCGGTCGCCGAGCCCGACGTCAGGACGTCACCGGCCGCCGAGTCCTCCGTACGGCGTTCCCCGCTCCGCCACCCCGCGGCGGCGCCCGCGGCCATGCTCACCGCCGCGGCCGCCGGTGCCGTGTACCTCTACCGCACCGACCCGCACGAGCCCGGCCACCTCCTGCCGCAGTGCCCGTTCCGGATGCTCACCGGGCTGCTCTGCCCGGCCTGCGGCGGCACCCGCATGGTGTACGACCTGATGCACGGTCACTTCGCCGAGGCCTGGCTGGACAACCGGGTCCTCCTGCTCGCCTCCCCGTACGCCCTCGTCCTGCTGGGCCGCTGGGCGTGGGCGGGGCTGCGCGGCCGCCGCTGGCGCCCCACCCTGAGCCCCCGGGCTCAACTGCTCGTGCTCGCGGTCGCCGTGACCTGGACGGTGGTCCGCAACCTCGTCTGATCGCCGGGGCAGGGGCCGTTGTCAGTGGCGGCTCGTACTGTTTTGGCATGGGAATCGTGATGTTCGTCGACGAGACGACAAGCGGGAGCCGCAGCGACGGCTGGGGGCTGGAGATCGCCGAGGAGCGGCTCGCCGTGCGCGAGTTGATCCGCCGCCGGGTCTTCCAGGAGGTCGCCGAGTACAACGCGCGCACGCCCGCCGTCTTCCAGGGCCTGGTCCAGCCCGAGGACACCGAACGCGTGCTGAACGGCTACGCGTTGCGCACGCCCCGCCGCATAGACCCCGAGACCCAGACCGAGCTGGCCCTCAAGGCCTTCGCGGGCAACGGCTTCCTGGTGCTGGTCGGCGACCGCCAGGCCACCGAGCTCGACGAGGAGATCGACCTCGTACTGGGCACCGAGGTCACCTTCCTGAAGCTCGTCCCGCTGGTGGGTGGCTGACCATGGGCGAGATCCAGAAGTACAAGGACCTGATCGGCCGCCGCGTCGCCGACGGCGACCTGGAGCAGCTCGCCGTCGACATGCTCAAGGCCGCCTGCGTCAACAACGGCCACTGGGGCGGCCTGTGGACCGGAGTCCTGGACCGGCTGCGCGAACTGCCGCCGGAGACACGCCAACTGCTCGTCGACGGCCTGGTCACGCAGTACCACTCGCCGGAGGCGGGCCCGGTCGCCCGCGGCAACGCCCTCACCCTGCTGGGGATCGTCTCCCGCGACCTGCCCGACGCCCCGCTCGTCGCGGAGCGGCTGCGCAGGCTCGACGAACTCGCCCGGCAGAACTGCGTCTACTACACCTCGCGTCACGAGACCCTCGCCGAGGCCGAACTCGTCGCGGGCCGCAGGCTCGCCCCCGCCGTGGTGGCCGTCTTCCGCCGCTCGGCCGTGAGCACACACTGGGAGCCGACCCTGGCCGAGCTGGCCAAGAAGCTCACCGAGCCGCCCCTCAACGTCGGCGAGGAATGGGCCGAACAGGCCCTGCGGGACACCGAGTCGGCAACCGGCCCCGCCTGGAAGGACCTGCTCGCGCACACGGCGACCGCCACCGCGGCCAAGCCCTCCGCCAAGTGGGACCAGCAGGCCACCGCCCTGATCGCCGCGCTCGGCGCCGACCACGTCCGCGAGACCGCGCTTCCCTGGCTCGCCCTCGTCGGCCGCCCCCGCACCTTCGAACTGGAACGCGGCCCGTACGAACCGGACGTCAACAGCGCCTACGACCCCTACAACGCGAACGCCCTGCGCGGTCTCGCCTGGCTGCTCTCCCTCCTCCCGCCGCACCCCGGCACCGCCCGCGCCCTCGGCACCCTCGTCGAGACCTCCCTCAAGAAGGTCGCCGGCCTGGGCCCGCGCAACCCGAAGGTCGCCAACGCCGGGGTCAACGCCCTCGCCCGCATCGACAGCGAGGCCGCCCTCGCCGAACTGGCCCGCCTGGCCACCCGGGTGACGTACAAGAACACCGCCAAGCTGCTCGACGCGGCCCTGGAGACCCGCGCCGCCGCCCTGGGTCTCAGCCGCGAGGAGATCGAGGAACTCGCCGTGCCGGCGTACGGCCTCACCGAGGTCGGACGCGCGGAGCACCGGCTCGGCGAGGTCACCGCCGTCCTCGAAGTCCAGGGCTCCAAGGCCGTGTTGACGTGGAGCAACGCGAGCGGCAAGCCGGTGAAGAGCGTCCCCGCCGCCGTACGCCGGGATCATGCCGAGGAGCTGAAGGAGCTCAAGGCGGCTGTCAAGGACGTCGACAAGATGCTCTCGGCCCAGAGCGAGCGCCTGGACCGCCAGTTCCTGGCGGACCGCACCTGGCCCTACGCCGCCTGGCGCGAGCGCTACCTCGACCACCCCCTGGTCGGCACCCTCGCCCGCCGACTCCTGTGGACGGTCGACGGCACGACGGTCGGCTTCGCGGACGGCGCCCTGCGCACCCTCGCGGACACCCCGGTCACCGAAGGCACCGAAGTCCGCCTCTGGCACCCGGTGGACCACGCCCCCGCCGAGATCGTCGCCTGGCGCGACTGGCTGGAGCGCCACACCGTCACCCAGCCCTTCAAGCAGGCCCACCGCGAGGTCTACCTGCTCACGGACGCGGAGCGCGCCACCGACACCTACTCCAACCGCTTCGCGGCCCACGTCCTGCGCCAGCACCAGTTCCACTCCCTGGCGGCGGCGCGCGGCTGGACCAACAGACTCCGCCTGGCCGTCGACGACGAGGCACCCCCGGCCACCCGCGACCTCCCGCGCTGGGGCCTGCGAGCCGAGTACTGGATCGAGGGCGAAGGCGGCGAGGACTTCTCGGGCATCACCGACTCCGGCTCCTTCCTGCGGCTGCGCACCGACCAGGTCCGCTTCTACCCGATCGACGCCCCGCAGAACTCGGCGCACTGCTGCGGCGGCGAGTACCGCATGTGGCTGCGGGACGGCGCGAACCCGGTCGACCCCCTGCCCCTCTCCGCCGTCCCGCCCCTGGTCCTCTCCGAAGTCCTGCGCGACGTCGACCTGTTCGTCGGCGTGGCCAGCGTCGGCAACGACCCCACCTGGCAGGACGGCGGCCCCGGCGGCCGGTTCCGCGAGTACTGGACGTCGTACGGCTTCGGCGAGCTCAACCAGAGCGCCGAGACCAGGCGCCTGCTGCTGGACCGTCTGATCCCCCGCCTCGCGATAGCCGACCGCTGCACCCTGGAGGGCCGCTTCCTGCACGTCAAGGGCGACCGCCACACCTACAAGATCCACCTCGGCTCGGGCAACATCCTCCGTACCCCGAACGACCAGTACCTCTGCATCGTCCCGAAGTCCAACCCGTCCGCACCGCAGGCCGGTTACCTGCCCTACGAGGGGGATCGCATGCTGGCGGTCATCCTGAGCAAGGCGATGATGCTGGCGGCCGACACGAAGATCACGGACCCGACGATCCTGAGTCAGTTGTGAGAGGTCGTGAGGCTGCGAGGCAGGGCTGCCGTGACCTGGTCTGGGCGTCCTGAGGTCTCCCGAGGAGCCGTCACGCGTACGCGTACCCGTCCCTGATGATCTCCCGGCCACGGCCCGGCGCGGACGTTCGTCTCGGACTCCGGGCGGCCCCCGCGTCGGCCAGGTACTCACCACGTCCGCGATCAGCCAACGAGGCAGGAAGTAGAGGAGGTTGACGACGAGTTCGAGAGAGTTCGGGTCCTCGGTGGGCTGGACGTAGTAGTGCCAGGTGTCCCCGCTGGTGAAGTGACCGAGCTCGTGGCCCAGCAGGGCGATCCGCTCCTGCGGGGTCAGCACTTCCCACAGCGGCAGCCCCAGCGTCAACAGCCGGCAACGGACACCGAGATGCGTGTACGCCGAGGGCGAGGGCGTAGGCGAGCGGACCGGAAGCGCTGAACCGCCGCCGTCCGCCACCGTCTTCACCTCTTTCGCCCCCGCCGCTCAACTCGGTGAAGAGCCACTCGCCGTACCGCCGCGCCAGCGCACGGCGCACCCGGTACAGCCCGCGCACCACGTGGTGAACCGTCTGTCCGTACGGATCTCCACCCCGCAAACGACACGGCCTCTTCTCCAACGGCACGCACCACTGCTCCCTGCCCCTCCCAGGGACCCTCCGCTCAAGACCGCCGAAGTGGATCGCACTCCGCGCACGGGCACAATCCCCGGCTCAGCTCCTGTTCGCGTTCCCGTCCCCGCAGCCGCCCACCCGCCGGGTGCTGAGCGCGATGTCGTCCATCCGGATGTCGTACGACGACGGCGTCGGGTTCGCCTGATAGAGCTGCCAGCCCAGCTTCAGCTTGTCGAAGCGCGGGAAGACGAAGTCGTCGGACGTTCCGCCGTGCACCTTGGTGGACACGGTCAGGTCGCTGCGCTCCACGCCGTCGAGGTACACGCTGACGCGGTTGTCGGAGGCGTCCAGATGGAACTCGACACACTGCCAGGCCCCGGCGACGGCCGGCGACGACGTCTTCCAGGACGTCCAGTCCCCGGTGGGCCCGAGATCCGACCCGGCCCCCCAGAAGTTGCCGTTGTCGGTGGGCGCGTACTGGCCCCCGAGCGGCCGCACCAGCGTCGGCGAGTCCGCCCCCGACGCCTCGGCGATCGTCCAGTGCGCCCAGTCGGGAGCGATGGGAAACCCACCGACCCGCAGCCGCACCCGCCCCCAGAAGCTGTTGCCGGGCGGGGCGAGCTCATCGAACACGAGGAAGGCCCGTCCGTTGTCCTCGGTGCGGATGCGCAGTTCCCGCCCGTGCCCCTTCGCACCGGGTACGACGGTCAGCGTGCCGCCTGCCGAGTCGGTGGTCCAACCGCGCCCCTCGGTGACCGGCCCGAGGGGAAGCCGATCGAAGTTCTCCCGGACGAACGTCTTCCTGTGCGCGGTCCCTGACGTGGGTGCGGCCGAGGCAGTGGGGGGTATCACGAGCAGCGCGACCGCGGCGGTGGAGAGCGCGACGGCTTTTCTCAGGAGTGCCATGGCGGCAGTCTGCGACCGCGACCACACAAGTCACAACAGCCGCATAGGACTTGGCCGGCCTTGAGCCTCCGCCTGTCTTGATCACGCGGTCGATACTGAACGACTCGTGCATTGGATCACTCGATGAGGTGAGGCGGCTGCCGTTCTCGCTGGCTACGCTGAACCGAATGGCGAGACTCCGTCCCATGGGAGCACCGATGAGCGCCGCAACCGACGACGGCATGGACGACGAGCCGGCGTACCGCTGGCCGATTCCGCCTGCCGAAGGCTGGACTGCGGACGACCTCGACCGGATTCCGGGACTCCCCCCGCACACGGAGTTGATCGACGGGAGTCTCGTCTTCATGAGTCCGCAGACACGCTTCCACAGCCGGACCATGCGTCTGCTGGACAACGCCTTGTTGCGGCAAGCACCGGACCACCTGGACGTGGATCGTGAGATGACGATCAGGCTGGACTCGAAGAACCGTCCAGAGCCGGACATCGTGGTCTTCCCGGTGGACGCGGTGACCGGCCCGAACCAGACCTGGTACGAGCCGGAAGACATCCTTCTGGCCGTCGAGGTCGTATCGGCGGACTCCAGAGAACGCGACCGCGAGGTCAAACCTCACAAGTACGCGGCCGCCGGCGTACCGCACTTCTGGCGTGTCGAGCAGGACGACGACAAGGGCTTCCCCGTCGTCTACGTCTACGAACTCGACCCGGCCACGAAGTCCTACGGGCTCACCGGCATCTTCCACCAGCGCCTCAAGGTCTCGGTACCGTTCGACATCGAGATCGATCTGACAGGGATTGACCGACGAGGTCGATGACGACGAGCCCGTGTCCCTTCCCCGCGCCGTACAAAACGTCAAGGCCTGTCCAGAACGCGAGTGTCTAACTCATACTTGTGTTCCGTCAGGATGCGTTGGGGAAGGTCGGGCTTGGTGCGACGGCTGCTGGCAGTCAACTTCGTGCCCAGTGCGCTTTTCGTGACCTGTGCATGGGTGTTGAGCAGGGCGGGCAGCTTCGGCGGGCGCAGCGACTGGGCAGTGGTTCTGCCGACGGCTGTGCCTGGCCGCATCGAAGCCGTGCTCGGCATAGCGTCGTGCGCGAGCGTGTTGGCCATGCTTCTGTCACCGTTTCAGGTCCGAGCGGTTCGGGCTCTGGAGGGGTACTGGGAGCGCTGGAGGATCACTGCTCAGCTGGCGGGAGTGTGTACTGAGATTCAGCGACGGAAGTGGGTGGCGCTGAACGCGAGGGCACGCCAGGCTCCGTCGAACGAAACAGTCGTACGGCTCTCAGCCGATGCCCAACGGCGCCTCGCGATGAAGCCGTCCCCGGATGTCCTGCTCCCCACCGCGCTCGGCAATGCCTTGCGTACGGGAGAGATCACCGCAGGAGAGCGGTACGGCCTTGACACTCTGATCTCCTGGCCGCGCATCTACATGCAGCTCCCGCCCCGCATGCATCGCACACTCCAGTCGGCGCGAGACGCCCTGGACTCGGCGGCCAATCTTTGTTGGAGTTTCCTCGCCTCGGCCTTGCTGTCAGGGGTTTCCTTCTACGACGAGCCGCGTGTGCTCTGGATTCCGGCAGCAATGTTGGTCGTTGCCGCACTTGCGTACAAGGGGGCCGTGGTCGCGGCTCAGAGCTATTCGTCCCTGATGCGCGTGGCTTACGACCTGCACCGCTTTGACCTGCTGGACGCGTTGCACCATCGCCTTCCTGACAAGGCGAACGAGCGTGAAGTCTTCGAGCAGGTGACGGACTCGTTGGCAGGGGAGTGGATCGCGGACCTGCCCTATAGACACGGCTCACTGCGGAAGTCAGCCGTATGCGATGCTGACCGCGCTGCAGACAGCCAATAGGTGTATGTCGACGTCGCCCTGATGTATGGCTGATTCAGGTGTCCTGTCCTGTCCCCGCCCTTCGGTGACTCGGGTGAGCAGCTTGCCGGACGTATGGAGCCTGACCCGCCAGAAGCGTGGCACCAGCAGATGGACGTGGCCCGCGACAGCAGTGATGTGCACAGCCGAAGGAACTGTCGAGGTGTCGGCTGCGGTGAGATCCGCGCGGAGTTCACCACAAACGGCTCGGAAGACGAGCAACTCGTCGCTGTTCAGCGGAACACGCACCCGCCCGGTGGAGAAGACGCGGCTCCACCGGTTTCGTCGATCACCTCGACTGGCGCTCAGGAGCAAGGCAAGCCCGAGGCCGGCCAAGAGGAGCGGGGTGCCCAGAGCCACAACGGATCGCACATCCAGGTTGCGGGACAGGGCAAGGCCACACAAGGCGGCTGCCGCAAGGACGGCCGGGCCGATCAGAGAGCTGATGGAGATCGCGGAGCGCAGCAGATTGAAGGCCGCGAGTACCAACAAGGCCCAGGGCCACCACTCACCTACGACGTGGAGAGCCGCCCGGATTCGATGAAAGGCATCCCCGAGCAGGAAGCATCCAACGGAAAGCGCGGCCGAACCAGCCCATATTCGAGGCCGCGTCGCCGCGCCCTTCCCGTTCTCGCCGTCCCTCACCGCGACCTGTCTCCGGTGTTGTCTCTCCGTCAGGCCGTCATGTTACTCACGCCGTCGGGGGTGTTCCTCCGGCGGTGCCCCCGAAGTACGTCTGCTGGATCTTCAGGGCCTCAGCCTCGGCTTTGCGCGGGTCCGGCTCATTGGCCAGGACGCATCCGGGAAGAAAACGGCCGGGGCAGGTCGTGGGTTTGTGATTGACGGTGCTCTTGGCGTCGAAAAGAAGTGCGGCGACAGCCGCCGGACCCTCCTTTTGTGCCTTTTTCCATCGTTGTTTGGATATCCAGCCGTACATGCCAGTGAACGGGGCCCGGCAGATGGGGCAGTGGTGCGTCACCCCCTGACCCGGCAGGACGACTTCATGCATCATCGTGGGCCCTCCTTTCGACCGGAGTCCCGGGCGCAGAGGCGTCTCCGCCGGGACCCTCGACGTGTACAGGGGCAGTCGGCGAACCCTCGAGGGGAGGGCTCATGGCGGGGGTGTGGGGCACGTTCAGCTTCAGGGCCCAGACCAGCTCTCCGAGCGTGAGAGCCAGGGCCACCGCCATCGCCGCCCAGCGGACACCGGATTGTTCGGAATCAGGCTTCGGCATCAGACAGCCTGCGAGTCCCAGGCCGAGAAGCACGGTTCCGACGTTGTAGGTGTACACGGCTGGACGAACCTTGATCTCCCATGTGTTCCGGGCCACCGCCAGTGTGTGCACCTTGCTGTCGCTGCCCTCGGGATACGGATCCGGGGCGGCCCCGACGAACCAGTGATCGAGTTCGTCCTCTGTGAACCGGTACATCTGGGCCCGGAATCCGAACTGCACGCTGGCTATGAGACTGGCTGCCGCCAGCATGAGGCAGAGCATGGCCGCACCGGGCCAGCGGAATTTGATCTCGTCAGCAGCGACCACGCCGGTAAGAGTCACAGCAGCGGCGGCCAGCATGGGAGCTGCCACGTTCACGGCCGAGTGGACGGATGCCGGATAGCCCGCTCCCGGAACGGCTCGTGAGGTCTCGCTGTCTTCCGGATCATGAGGCCGGGCACCGCGCTTGTCCATGCATCCGCCTCTCGTGTGCCACGTCGTCGGATGTGCCTGGATCGCACCGATCCGGAGTGTGACAGGCGGAACGAAGTATTCAGTAGAGGGCGAAATTTCGTCAGAAACGCATGAGGGCCCCGTTTCCGAAGTGACGGAAACAGGGCCCTGATGTGGAAACGGGGAAGATCAGAAGCGTCGAGTGATCAGCGCTCGCTTCACTTCCTGGATCGCCTTCGTGACCTCGATGCCGCGCGGGCAGGCGTCCGTGCAGTTGAAGGTCGTGCGGCAGCGCCAGACGCCGTCGCGGTCGTTGAGGATCTCCAGGCGCTGCTCGCCCGCCTCGTCACGCGAGTCGAAGATGAAGCGGTGGGCGTTGACGATGGCCGCCGGGCCGAAGTACTGGCCGTCGTTCCAGAAGACCGGGCAGGAGGAGGTGCAGGCGGCGCAGAGGATGCACTTCGTGGTGTCGTCGAAGCGCTCGCGGTCCTCGGCCGTCTGGAGACGCTCGCGCGTGGGCTCGTTCGTGTCCTTCGTGATGAGGAAGGGCATGACGTCCCGGTACGCCTGGAAGAACGGCTCCATGTCGACGACCAGGTCCTTCAGGACCGTCAGGCCCTTGATGGGCTCGACCGTGATCGGCTTCGACGGGTTGAGGTCCTTGATGAGGGTCTTGCAGGCAAGACGGTTCTTGCCGTTGATCCGCATCGCGTCCGAACCGCAGATCCCGTGGGCGCAGGAGCGGCGGAAGGTCAGGGTGCCGTCCATGTCCCACTTGACCTTGTGGAGGGCGTCGAGGACACGCTCCTTCGGGTCGATCTCCAGCTGGAAGTCTTCCCAGGTGGCCTCCGCCGAGACCTCCGCGTTGAAGCGGCGGACGCGCAGGGTGATCGTGATGTAGGGGGAGTCGGCGAAGCCGGGCTCGGGCTCGCCGGCCGCGTCCGCCTTGTCCAGAACTGGGGTTGCCATCAGTACTTACGCTCCATCGGCTGGTAGCGGGTCTGGACGACCGGCTTGTAGTCGAGACGGATGGACTCGGCGCCGTCGTCGCCCACCTCGCGGTACGCCATGGTGTGGCGCATGAAGTTGACGTCGTCGCGGTTCGGGTAGTCCTCGCGGTAGTGACCGCCGCGGGACTCCTTGCGGGCCAGCGCGGAGACCGCCATGACCTCGGCGAGGTCCAGCAGGTTGCCGAGCTCGATCGCCTCCAGCAGGTCCGTGTTGAAGCGACGGCCCTTGTCCTGGATCGAGACGTTCTTGTACCGCTCGCGCAGCTCCGCGATCTTCTCGACCGCCGTCTTGATCGTCTGCTCGGTGCGGAACACCATGACGTTCGCGTCCATGGTCTCCTGGAGCTCGCGGCGCAGCACCGCCACGCGCTCCGTGCCGGTCGACCCTCGCAGCCGCTCCACCTGGGAGACCACCAGCTCCGCCGGGTTCTCCGGCAGCTCCACGAAGTCCGCCTTCTGGCTGTACTCGGCGGCGGCGATACCCGCGCGACGGCCGAACACGTTGATGTCCAGGAGGCTGTTCGTGCCCAGACGGTTCGCGCCGTGCACCGACACGCACGCGACCTCGCCGGCCGCGTACAGGCCCGGGACGACCGTGGTGTTGTCCGACAGGACCTCACCCTCGACGTTCGTCGGGATGCCGCCCATCGCGTAGTGCGCGGTGGGCTGGATCGGGATCGGGTCCGTGTACGGCTCGATACCGAGGTACGTGCGCGCGAACTCCGTGATGTCCGGGAGCTTCGCGTCCAGCTGCTCCGGCGGGAGGTGCGTGAGGTCGAGGTAGACGTGGTCGCCCTCGGGACCGCAGCCGCGGCCCTCACGGATCTCCGTGTAGATGGAGCGGGACACGACGTCTCGGGACGCGAGGTCCTTCATCACCGGCGCGTACTTCTCCATGAAGCGCTCGCCGTCCTTGTTGCGGAGGATGCCGCCCTCACCACGGGCGCCCTCCGTCAGCAGGATGCCCATGCGCCAGATGCCGGTCGGGTGGAACTGGAAGAACTCCATGTCCTCCAGCGGAAGGCCCCGGCGGTAGACCGCCGCCTGGCCGTCGCCCGTCAGCGTGTGCGCGTTCGACGTCACCTTGAAGAACTTGCCGGTGCCGCCGGACGCGTAGATCACGGCCTTCGCCTGGAAGACGTGGATCTCGCCGGTCGCCAGTTCGTAGGCGACGACGCCCGCCGACCGCTTCACGCCGTCGACCTCGGTGATCAGCTGGTCCAGGACGTAGAACTCGTTGAAGAACTCCACGCCCTCCTTGACGCAGTTCTGGTACAGCGTCTGGAGGATCATGTGGCCGGTGCGGTCCGCGGCGTAGCAGGACCGGCGGACCGGCGCCTCACCGTGGTTGCGGGAGTGCCCGCCGAAGCGGCGCTGGTCGATCGTGCCGTTCGGGGTGCGGTTGAACGGCAGGCCCATCTTCTCCAGGTCGAGGACCGAGTCGATGGCCTCCTTCGCCAGGATCTCCGCGGCGTCCTGGTCGACCAGGTAGTCGCCGCCCTTGACCGTGTCGAAGGTGTGCCACTCCCAGTTGTCCTCCTCCACGTTGGCCAGCGCGGCGGCCATGCCGCCCTGCGCGGCGCCCGTGTGGGAGCGGGTGGGGTACAGCTTGGTCAGCACCGCGGTGCGGCTGCGCTTCGTCGACTCGATGGCCGCGCGCATGCCCGCGCCACCGGCGCCGACGATGACGGTGTCGTACTTGTGGATCTTCATGATTCTCGCAGCCCCGTGCCTAGCGGATGTTCGGGTCGAAGGTGAAGATCACCAGCGTGCCCAGCAGGATGGTGAACACCGTGGCGGTGTAGAGCAGGCCCTTGAGCCACAGCCGGGTGTTCGCGCGCTCGGCGTAGTCGTTGATGACCGTGCGCAGACCGTTGGCGCCGTGCAGCATCGCGAGCCACAGCATCAACAGGTCCCAGACCTGCCAGAACGGGGAAGCCCAGCGGCCCGCGACGAACGCGAAGCCGATCTTCGACACACCGCCGTCCAGCACCAGCTGGATCAGCAGGTGGCCGATGACCAGGACGACCAGCACGACACCCGAGAGCCGCATGAACAGCCACGCGACCATCTCGAAGTTGCCGCGGGTCGAGCGAGGGGTCTTCTTCGTGCGCTTGCGGGGGGCCTCGATCAGCGGCGCCGGGTTGTCGGCGTCGTAACCGGAGGGGCCCTCGACGGGGCCGATGCCGGAAGCGGTGGTTTCAGTGGTCGCCATCAGTCTCAGCTCCCGAACAGTTCACGAGCGGCGTGGCCGAGGACGGGGTAGATCGCCCCGATCATGAGTACGACCCACAGGCCCACGACGGACCAGAGCATCTGCTTCTGGTAGCGCGGGCCCTTCGACCAGAAGTCGACGGCGATGACGCGCAGGCCGTTGAGCGCGTGGAAGAGGATGGCGGCGACGAGGCCGTACTCCAGGCACGCGACGAGCGGGGTCTTGTACGTGGCTACGACCTTGTCGTAGTCCTCGGGGGAGACACGGACGAGAGCGGTGTCCAGCACGTGAACGAACAGGAAGAAGAAGATGAGGACGCCGGTGACTCGGTGAGCCACCCAGGACCACATTCCTTCCCGGCCGCGGTACAGCGTTCCAGCCGGCACGGAAGTCCCTCCGGGAGCGGGGTATTGGGGCCGCGCCGGCTTGTGCTTTGTCGGACGGGCCCGGCCGGGTACGGTCCACCGGCCCCCAGCATCGTAGCGAGACGCTAGCGCTGGGCTTACGCCGGGCCTACCGGTGTGATCAAAGTGGCACGCGGATGGGTGAGCGTAGGCGGCATCTGGGGTGGTCTCGACTGTTATGTGCCGGGTGCGGGGTGCGTGTGGCTTGTCGCGCAGTTCCTCGCGCCCCTCAGGGAAGACATCAGACGTTCCTTTGCCAGGCGCCGTAGCTCCTCCGCCGCCACCACCCGTTCGTCCTCCGGATCGTTCGTCAAACGTGACCGGATGCCCTCCAGGACGTGGTCCAGGGCCTCGGCCGGGGCCAGGCCGTCCAGGCAGATGACGAAGGCGTGGCCGAAGCGGGCCTCGTAGGCGGCGTGGGCCGCGTCGAGGGCCAGCTGGGCGGCGGAGTAGCCGCCGTCGGGGAGGGCCGGCAGTGACTCTCCCGCCAGTGCTTCCGAGAGGTCGGCGGTCGTGAGGTCGTAGGCGGCCTCGTCGGACGCGGCCAGCAGGGCGTCCACGGTGGGGTAGGGGCGGTGGGTCGCGATCCGGTCCGCCCAGCGCAGGCTGCGGAGACAGGCCGACAGCAGCGCGCGGGCCTCGTCGGCCGGGGCGGAGTTGAAGGCGTCCAGCACGGTGGGCAGGGACGGTATGGCCGGTCGGCCGGAAAGGTGTGTGGGCGTCACGTGTGTTTCGACAGGGGAAGCTGTGAGCGGTGTGACCTCACGCTACCGAGAGTGGACATGACCTGTCCGACGGATGCCCGAATTTCACCCGCACGGGAGAGTTTCGGAACGTGTGGTGGACGCACGTCTTCGCCCGAGGCCCTAGCGTGGGCGGTGTGAGCCAGCACAGGAAGCGACCGGAGCGGCAGGCGCGGGGGCTGATCGCCGGGGCGGTCGCCGTCACCGTCGCCGCCGGGGTGGGGCTCGGGCTGTGGGCGGGCGGCGACGACAGCGCGCCCGCCGGATCGGCGCGGGCGCAGGCGCGGTCCACGGCGCCCGACGAAGCCGGGTCCGCCGCCTCCCGGCCGCAGAGCCCGACACCCAGTCCCACCCGCTCCTACCCGCTGTCCAAGACCCCGCGCACCATCCCCGCCGTCCGCGCCCACACCCCGGCCCGCGGCCCCGGCTGGCGCCCGGCCGCCGGGCTCCGGGTGGTCGTGAACGACGCCGACCTCGCCGACGAGGGGCGGCTGGTCGCCGGTGAGCTGGGGCTGACGTACGCCGGGCAGAAGGACGACGTGCGCGCCGGGGACGTACGGCTGACGCTCAACGACGACGAGGGGGCGGACCCGGAGTCGTACGCCATGACCGTGCGCGGCGGGCGGGTCGTGATCAGTGCGGCGGACGACGCGGGGGTGTTCTACGGCACCCGCACGCTCAAGCAGGAGGTGCACGGCGGCGGTACGGCGCCGGAGGGCGTCGTGCGCGACGAGCCGGCCAAGCCGGTGCGCGGGTTCATGCTGGACATCGCGCGCAAGCACTTCACGGCCGGGTGGATCGAGGACCGGGTCAAGGAACTCGGCGATCTGAAGTACAACCAGCTGGGCCTGCACTTCTCCGACGACCAGGGCTTCCGGATCGAGTCCGACTCGCACCCGGAGATCGTGTCGCGGCAGCACCTCACCAAGACGCAGGTGCGGCAGATCCTCGCGGTCGCGGCGCAGCGGCACATCACCGTCGTACCGGAGATCGACTCGCCCGGGCACCTGGGCGCGGTCATCGCCGCCCACCCCGAGCTCCAGCTGCGCAGCGCGGCGGGGACGGCGGCGCGGGGTGCCGTCGACATCTCCAAGCCCGCCTCCGCCAAGATCGTCGACGATCTGCTGAACGAGTACGCCGAGCTGTTCCCCGGCGCCGACTGGAACCTCGGCGGCGACGAGTACCGCGCGCTGACCGTCTCCAGCCCCGCCACGACCTACCCGCAGCTCGCCACCGCCGCCCGGGAGACCTACGGCTCAGGGGCCTCCGTCGCCGACCTGACGACGGGGTGGCTCAACGACCGCGCCGACACCGTCCGGGCCCACGACAAGGTCCCGCGCGCCTGGAACGACGGCTTCTTCCGGGGTACGTCCGTCAAGCCCGCCGCCGACCTGCGGGTCGCGTACTGGACAGGCAAGGAGATCGGCGCCCGGGTGCCGGTGGAGTACCTGAGCGCCGGGCGCAAGGTCATCAACTACAACGACGAGTTCCTCTACTACGTCCTCGGGGAGCCGAACACCTTCGTCTACCCGACCGGGCAGCGGATCTACGAGTCCTGGACCCCGAGGGTCGTACGCGGCACCGCGGCCGTCCCCGCCAGCTACGACGACCAGATCCTCGGCGGGTCCTTCGCGGTCTGGTGCGACCTCGCGGGCTCGCAGACGCAGGACCAGGTCGCGGCCGGCATCCGGATGCCGCTGCGGGCGACCGTGCAGAAGCTGTGGGACCCGGACCGGCCCGAGCTGTCCTGGACGCAGTTCAAGGCGCTCGGCGACCGGCTGGACTGAGGCCGCCGGGATCACGGGGCTCCGGGATGCCTGGATTCCCGGAGTCCCGTATTCCCGGTGGACGTACGAGGCCGACGAACCGTATGTTCCGCATGCCGCGCGTGAGGCACTGGGGAGAACCCGCGCGGTCTGCTGACCATTCACATCACGGGGGACACACCATGCTCTGCACGCGCTGCCGGCACGCCGAAGCCCTGCCCGACGGGGTGCTGTGTCCCGGGTGCGCCGCGCCCGCCGGCTTCCAGGCCCCGCCGACCGGGGTCGCGCCGAACGCCTGGCTGCGCTCGCCGGTCGGGCTCGGCCGGGCCGCCGCCGCACTGCTCGGACTGGCCGCCGCCGTCGACGTGTTCGCCCTCGGGGCCGACTACTTCATGTACGACGTCACGGGTGACCCCGCCGACTACGCCTCGGACCGGGGCGACCTGGCACACACCCTGCTCTCCGTGGCCGGGGGCGCGCAGGGCTTCGCGCTGATCGTCTGCGGTGTCGTCTACCTGGTCTGGTTCTGGCGGGTCCGGGTCAACTCCGAGGTCTTCAACCCGGTCGGACACCGGATGCGGCGGGGCTGGACGCTCGGCGGCTGGGTCGTGCCGATCGTCAACCTCTGGTACCCGCGCCGGATCATGGTCGACATCTGGGACGCGAGCAGCGCGGGGAACCGGCCCGAGGGGCGGGCGCTGCTCAACGCCTGGTGGGCGCTGTGGCTCGTCTCCACCGCCGCCGGGCAGGTCCTGTACAACGCGTACGACGACGCCGACACCTCCGCGGAGATCCACGACGCGATGTCCCAGGTGATGATCGCGGACACGCTCGACCTGCTGGCCGCGCTGGTCGCCGCCGCGCTGGTGCTGCGAGTGACCCGGATGCAGGACCGGAAGGCGCACGCGGGACCCGGGGTGGCCGTCGCCGTGTGACGGATTTGGTCCATCCTGCTGCGAACTGCCGTACGAATGTGGTGTATTCGGCCCCGAACCGTACCGAGCAGCCAGGGGGGCCGGGGATGGGCTACTGGGGTTACTTCGTCGTGGGCCGCGGGGAGCGGCCGCTCGCCGAGCTGGACGCGCTGGCCGGTGCCGAGGGCATGGTCCTGCGGGAGTCGGCGCCCGGCGGATGGCAGGTCTGGGAGTACGCGAGCGGCGAGGGCGACGTCGGGAACATGAACTCCCTTGCCCTGGAGACCGGTTCGCCCGCGCTCTTCGGCTACGTCATGGACAGCGCGTCGGTGGTGCTGGAGGCGGCGGGGCCGGAGAGCGGGGCCTGGACGACCTGTCTGGCCCGGACCGCCATGGCCGAGTACCTGGAGGGCGGCGCCGAGGGGCTCACCCTGGACGACTACTTCCTCGAACCCCGGGACGCGGCCGCGCGAGCCGTCGCCTGGGCCGCCGAGGCGGGTTGCGAGGTCCCCGAGGAACCGCTCCTGGACGTACTGACCTCCGAACCCGACCCGTTGGCCGAAAACCTCTTCTTCCGTATGCTCGACCGGCTCGGTGTGGTGCCCCTGTGACACGGTCGGGCCATCGCACGCAGTAAGGGGAAGTGCGGGTTCCGTAAGGGGACACCGCCCGGCGAGGGAGGCGTGGATGAGTCTGGTGGAGCTGATGGGCCAGGCCGACGAACGCGGACTGGCCGCGAGCGGGTTGGCTTGTTTGGATCGCTGTGTACCGCTGCTGGGTGGCGACGACGAGGTCCTGCGCCCGCTGTGGGCCGGGCTCGCGGACGACGCCGGGACCGGGGAGTGGGGCGAGCGGCTCACGCAGGTGCGCGGGAAGCTGCCGAGTCCCGTCGCACCGCAGCCGGGCGGCGCCGGGGCCGAGGACGAAGCCGTGGTGCTGGCCCGCCGGATGCTCGCCGAGGCGCCGGCCGGACGCTCCGCCGGGGAGGTACGGGAGTGGGCGGACGCCTGCTCGGTCGCCGCGCTGCGGATCCACCGGCTGCTCGAACCGCTGAAGTCCGCGGCCGCCCCGGTCGACGCCTGCCGAGAGGGCCGTACGGAGGGCATGTCACCGCTCGTCGCAGCCGAACTGCGCCGCCAGATCGCCGTCCTGGAACTCCTCGCCGACCACGGCCCGGCCGGTCTGCGCCCCGCCCTGGAGGTCTCGACGGAGGGCCGCCGGGTGCTGCGCGCGGTGGTGTCGCGGAGGAGCCGGCGGCGGGGGTGAGGGTGCGGTGACCCGCGGTCGCGGTCAACACCCTTGCCGCAAGGGTCCTGTGACTGTCCGGAGGCGGTTGCGGTGAAGGTGGGGCGGTCCTGCGCCGGTCCCGGTGAAGGGCCCCGAATCGTGTGACGAAACCCCGTCCCACCACGCTTTTCCCCATGTGACGACTGATGTGACGACTGATGTGACGGCTCAAGCGACAGCCCATACGACCGCCCATCCGCCCGCCCACTCGCCCGCCCCCCATCCGCCCGCCCCCCGTCCGCCCGCCCACTCGCCCGCCCCCCGTCCGCCCGCCCACTCGACGCCCCGTACGACCGCTTGGCCGCCCGCCGGTGCGACCGCGCGTGAGCACCCCCGCCCCTCCGCCGCCACGAAACCCGTGCGCTGGGCCGCCGACGCGGCGGCGGCTCTCCGTGAGGGCGCCCGGGTGCGGCTCGACTACTCGGCGCAGAGCCTGTGGCGCGTCGACCGGCTGATCGACGAGATACGGCGGGAGGGCGCGCCGTACGCCGCCGTGGAGACCGTGCTGCGCGGGCTCGGCGCCTACGCCGGTGAGGTCGTCGTGCGTCAGACCGGTGCCGAGTGGTGGGCGAGCGGTGGCGAGCACTGGGTGCGTACGCCCGACGGCCGGCTGTGGGACCCGGTGGACGAGGCCCGCCGCTGCTTCCTGGGGGACGGCTCGCTGCGGCTGCTGTGCCGGGACGCGACGAGGTCGTAGGACGGGGTTCGGCAAAAAGGCCGTAATAAGAGACGCTGCCGTTCCCAAAGGTGTGGCGGTGGGCGCACGATGGGGTCATGGCCGACAACCGCCGCTGGTGGGCTCTCGTAGTCATCGCACTCGCCCAGTTGATGGTCGTGCTGGACATGACCATCGTCAACATCGCCCTGCCGTCCGCCCAGGCCGACCTGAACATGTCGGACGGGAACCGGCAATGGGTCATCACCGCGTACACCCTCGCCTTCGGCGGGCTCCTGCTGCTCGGCGGCCGGATCTCCGACCTCGCCGGGCGCAGGACCACGTTCATGATCGGGCTCGTCGGATTCGCCGCCGCCTCCGCGCTCGGCGGGGCCGCGACCGGCGAAGGCATGCTGTTCGGGGCCCGCGCCCTCCAGGGCGTGTTCGCCGCGCTGCTCGCGCCCTCCGCGCTGTCGCTGCTCGCGACGACGTTCACCGACCCCAAGGACCGCGCGAAGGCGTTCGGGGTGTTCGGGGCGATCGTCGGAGCGGGCGCCGCGATCGGGCTGCTCGCGGGCGGACTGCTCACCGAGTACCTGGACTGGCGCTGGTGCCTCTACGTCAACGTGCCCGTCGCGCTCGTCGCGTTCGCGGGCGCCTGGGCGATCCTCGCCCCCGGGGAGCGCCATCCCGACGCCCGTCTCGACGTGCCCGGCGCGCTGCTCGGCTCGGGCGGCATGCTGTCGCTGGTCTACGGCTTCTCCGAGGCGGAGTCCAGGAGTTGGGGCGACGGACTCGTGGTGACCCTGCTGGTCGCCGGAGTCGTCCTGCTCGCCGTGTTCGCGGTGTGGCAGACCCGGGCGCGGGTGCCGTTGCTGCCGATGTCGGTGATCAAGGACCGGCAGCGCGTCGGCGCCTTCCTGACCGTCCTGTTCGTCACCGTCGGCATGTTCGGCGTCTTCCTCTTCCTGACCTACTACCTTCAGGGCGTGCTGGGTTGGTCGCCGCTGAAGACCGGGCTCGCGTACCTGCCGATGACGGCCGCGATGATCGTCGGCTCGACCCAGATCGCCGCACGGCTGCTGGGCCGGGTGGCGCCCCGTCTCCTCATGGTGCCCGGACTCCTGCTAGCCGCGGGCGGGTTGGCGGTCATCGCGCAGGTCGGCGTGGAACCGGCGTACGCCTCGCACGTCCTGCCCGGCATGCTGATGCTCGGCCTCGGCATGAGTACGGCGATGATGACCTCCGTCTCGCTCGCCACCGGAAGCGTCGCCCCGCGCGACTCGGGCGCGGCCTCGGCGACCTTCAACACCGCGCAGCAGGTGGGCGGTTCGATCGGTACGGCGCTGCTGAACACGATCGCCGCGAGCGTGACCGCGACCTACCTCACCGCGCACGCGGGACCCGGTGTGGACCGGCGGCTCCTCCAGGCGGAGGCCACCGTGCACGGCTTCAACGTGGCCACCTGGTGGGCGTTCGGCGCACTGCTGCTCGCCGCGCTGATCGCCGGGGTCGTGGTGAACGCGGAACGGGCGCCCACTCCCCAGGGTGCGGGGGAGCGGACGCCCGAGCCGGTGGATTCGGCGCTCTAGAGGGTTACTTGACGTACACCAGGCCGTCCGTCGTGATCGTCGGACGGCCGCTGGTGCCGGCCACCACGATCCTCACGGTGTGCTTGGCGCTGCTCGACCAGGACTTGGTCCAGATGGCCTGACGGTAGGCGGTGGCCGAGGACTTGAGGTCCACGGTCGCGACCCTGGTGCCGTCCACGTAGACGTACGCCTGCCCGGAAGTGGCCGCCCGCGAGACCACCCAGGCGGCGGACCGGCCGGTGAAGGTCCAGGTCAGGCTCGCGTTCTTCGAACCGCTGGAGTACGACTTCCCGCCGAGGTAGCTGCTCGACGAACGGGCGCTCCAGCTGCCGGACTTCGTCGCCGAGGTCTCCTGGAGGATCATCGGCGTGTACGACGGCGACGACGTACGCGTGTTGCCCGCGACGTCGTACGCCCTCATCGACCAGGTGCTCGCGGAACCGGACTTGACGGTACGGCTAGAGCTGGTGGTCGTCGGGCCGAAGGTGGCCGTCGTCGGCGAGAGCAGGCCGACCTGCTTGAGGGCGGTGTTGTCGGTGGCCTTCCAGCCGAGCGTCACCGGGACCGCGGTGGTGCTGACCGTGCCGGTGCGCAGGGAGATCCTCGGCGCGGTGGAGAAGGCCGGGGCGGTGGTGTCCGCGACCACGGTCAGCGCGGCGGTCGCCGCACCGGTCCTCCCGGACTGGTGCACGGCCCGTACGGCGACCTTGTGGCTGCCCGCCGCCAGGGTCGTGCTCACCGAACCGGTCGTACCCGCGACGGACGCGACGACCTTGCCGTCGACCAGCAGCTCGACCTTCGAGATCAGCGAACTCGGCGTGGTCGCCGACCACTTCGCCGTGATCGCGCCCTTCGTGTAGTACGTCGACCCGGACAGCGCCGCGCCGGTCAGCGAGGTCAGCTTCAGGCCCTGCACCGGGCCGGCCGCCCAGGCGCGGATGGTCCCCAGCTGCCCGTAGAGCGAGGTGCCCGGGCACTCCGTGGCGTAGCCGTCGCGGTGACCCGAGATCCGGTCGAAGGGGTACGCGGTGCCCGAGGTGAAGCTCGTACCGGCGAGGTTCTTCTGCGTCGCGCCCGCCGTGAGCTGCACCGTCGAGGCGGGGTCGGCGCCGTACTGGCCGAGCTTCCAGGCGGCGACGCGGGCGACCGAGGTGAGCGCGGCGGTCGAGGCGCCCGCGGCGGTGTAGTCGCCGAGCACCGCGATGCCGGTGGACTCACGGTTCCAGCCGAAGGTGTGCGCGCCGAGGACCGGCAGGTCCCCCCCGCCCTTGCGGCCCTCGAAGACGGTGCCGCACTTGTCGACCAGGAAGTTGTAGCCGATGTCGTTCCAGCCGTTGCTCTGCACGTGGTACGCGTAGATACCGCGGACGAGCGCCGCCGAGTCGGTGCAGGAGTAGTCGTTGCTCCCGGCCGTGTGGTGGACGAAGACCGCCTTGACGTCGGTGTTGTACTCCGAGGGGTCCGGGCTGATCGTCTCGTCGGCGCCCCAGTCGGCGCGCGAGGTGATCGGCGGCTGGGGGACCGTGGAGGCCGGTGCGGTGGGGGTGTCGGCGGCGAGGGCCGTGGTCACGCTCCGCGCGTACGCGGCGGGTTCGGGTGCGGTGGGCTCGGCCTCGGTGGGCCGCGTCTCGGCCTCGGTGACCACGCCCGGGTCGACCAGGTTGACCTCAAGTCCCTTGGGCAGCCCGGAACTTGTGGTGCCGTCCTCGTGGACGACCTGTACCTCGACGCCGTCCGAGGGCCCCACCCACAGGGGCTCGGACGCACCGCGCGCACCGGCTCGCTCCTGCGGGTCCTCGACCGGGTCGGCGTCCGTCTCCAGGTCCTGCCAGGACGTCCACGCGCCGGTGTCGAGGCTCCGGGTGCGCACCTGCGCCCTGCCGTCCAGCTGCCTGGTCGCGCCGGTCCACGAGACGCCGAGCAACGAGAACTGCCTGGTCTCGGTCCGCGGCAGCTCCCGCTCGCCGGTCTCGGGTGCCTTCAGCGCGAGGTCGTAGACCTTCACCGGCCGCTTCTCGATCGTGTCCGCCGAGTTGTCGGCCGGGCCGGCGGTGGCGTACGTCGTCACACCACCGCCGGTCACGACCACCGCGCCCAGCGTCAGCCAGGCCCGTCGCTTCATGCTGAGCGGTCTGTACGCGCGCGTCTTTCGACGACTCAACTACCCCACCCCTGAGATCAGTCACAGAAACACCACCCGTCACAGGGGTGGCACTTACACAGCGTCCGAACCTGTCCAGGCGTCACAGCGGCCCGTCCGCGGGGTGCCGGCCGGCTGTGACACTTCTGTGCGGTCCGGCGCTGTTGCCCGTGGGGGACGAGGGCAAGGGCGACGGCGCCGGACGGCGTGGGCTCGCCATCGACCGGCGGACGGGACGGTTCTTGGGCCAGGGAGGCGAGTCCCGACGCGGCGCGGCGTACGACGGGGAGCTGGGCGCGGCCGTCGCACGGGCCCAGCAGGGCGACGAGGCCGCCTTCGCGGTCGCCTACCGGCTGGTGCAACCCGGACTGCTCGGGTATCTGCGCGGGCTGGTCGGCGAGGACGCGGAGGACGTGGCCTCCGACGCCTGGCTGGAGATCGCCCGGGACCTCGGCCGCTTCAAGGGCGACGGGGCCGGGTTCCGCGGCTGGAGCGCGACCATCGCCCGGCACCGGGCCCTGGACCATCTGCGGCGGCTGCGGGTACGGCCCCGGGCGACGGCCCTGGAGCAGGACATGCTGGATCTGCCCGGCCCGCACAGCACCCACGACCAGGCCCTTGAGTCGCTCTCCACCGGGTTCGCCCTCGACCTGGTCCGCGGCCTGCCCCGCGACCAGGCCGAGGCGGTGCTGCTGCGGGTCGTGGTCGGCCTGGACGGCCCCACGGCGGCCCGCGTCCTCGGCAAACGCCCCGGCGCGGTGCGCACCGCGGCCTACCGGGGCCTCAAGCGCCTGGCCCAGCAACTCGGCACCGAGGGTGTGACGGATGACGGGCCCCGGACGCTGGGGGAGTCGACATGACAGGCGAGGACGCCACGTCGGACAGGGACGGACACGGCATGGGTGACCAGCGGAGCGAGGAGGGGGGACCCTTCGGAGACCGGCCCGCATGCCCCGGGCGTGTGTATCACGGTGTCTCCGGCGGGAAGCCGGTCCGCGGTGACGGCGGCGGCTCCCGGCCCGCGTCGGCGGACGGTCACCGGACTTCTGGCGGGGCGCAGTCGTCGTACGAGGAGAAGGCGGGGCACGAGTCGGGCAGTGAGGCGGTGCAAGACTCCGGCGACGGGACGGCGCACGACGAGTCGGCCTATGACGACAGCCCCCTCGCCGCCATGCTCGGCGCGGCGATCCGGGGGGAGAGGCCCGACGGGGAGGCGGAGCGGCGGGTGCTCGGGGCGTTCCGGGCCGCCCGGGACGCGGGGGCGCACCGGGCGCGGACCCGGCGACGGGACGACTGGCGGCCGCGTGGGCGGCGTTGGGGCGGACGGTCGTTGAAGGCGACGGGCTCCCTGCTGCTCGCGAGCCTCACGCTCGGCGGGGTGGCCTACGCGGCGATCGGTACCGGGGACGGTGGCCCGGCCAAGGGGGCGGTGGGGGCGGAGCCCGTACGTCCCGGGGTCACCACGGCGAGCGTGCCGGCCGCCGGTTCGCACAGCAAGGGCGAAGCCACCGCGTCCGTCCCCGCCGAACGGCCAGCCACCGCGAAGGACACCCTGGCCCACTGCCGGGCGTACGAGAAGCTCGTGGGCAGGGGCGGGGCGCTGGACTCCACGGCCTTGCAGCGGCTGGCCGCGGCTGCCGGGGGGACGGCGAAGGTGAGCGCTTATTGCGCCGCGCGGGCGGGTGCGGACACGGCCGGGGAAGGCGTGAAGCCGGGGAAGCGGAAGGGCGTCGGCAAGACGAAGGGCAAGGCGGTCGGGAGGTGACCCCGCCCAGGGCGTCGGGGACGGCCGGGGCGGAGCCGGTCAGGAGGCCGGGGCCACGTACGGGAAGGCCGCGGTCGGGCGGGCCGTGACGCTGGACTTGGTCAGGCCGATGTCGAACGGGGTGTTGGTGGCGAGGCTGAACATCACGTTCACCACGTTGTCGGTGAGGGTGCGGCCGTTGCAGCCGGCGAAGCCGTAGCCGGCCGCGCTGCCGACGCGGTAGGGCAGCACGTCGGGGAAGAGGAAGGCGGTCACGGCCTCGCCGTAGGCGCGCGGGTCCGCGGCCGTGTCGTAGGCGGCCACCACGTCGGCGACCCGGCCCGCGATCAGGTCGGTGTACAGCTCCCGGTCCTGGTCGGGCGCCGTGGTGTTGTAGCGGTCGCCGAGCTCCGGGTCGTGCTGGCTGAAGATCGGGTGGAACATCGGGTGCCCGGCGCGCTGGATCTGCCGCCAGCCCCCGGCGTCGGTGGCCAGGACGCTCACCGCCCAGATGCCCAGGGCGTGCGCGCCGCCGGTCTGCCGCAGCAGCTCCTCGTCGGAGAGCTCCAGGACGATCGAGTGCACGGTCTGGCCGGCGAACACGTTGGTGGCCTTGCTCCGGTCCCAGGCGGACAGGTCCGCGCGCTCACCGTGGCCGAACGCCTCGCCCACGGCGGCCAGGACGTCGTGGTCGATCCAGAACGGGTCCCCGGCACGACCGGCCCAGACTCGCTCGCCCGCGCTCCCGGTGACCTCGCCGCCGGTGACGCCGGTGGCGATCTCGGTGCCGGTGGCGTGGTCGTCGCGCGACTGGTCGCCGGTCAGCCGGTGCAGGACCCAGGGCTGGCCGCCGTCCGCGCCGGGCTCGCCGAAGGTGAAGCGGTAGGCGAGGTCCTGGCGGGCGTCGCCGTCGGTGTCGACACGGAACTCGTAGCGGCCCTCGTGGTGGAAGCCCTGGGGGGCGTCGGGGCCGGTGATGGAGTTGTTGACGTTGAGCACGAACACGGTGCCGCGCTCGCCGCGGAAGACGTAGAGGTCGGTGATGTCGAGCCGGACGTCCTGGCGGGCTGCGGGGGAGTCGAGGTGGTGCGACATGAGGGTTCCTTCGCTGGTGAGGTCCGTGGCCACGAGCCTCTGCCGGACACCGGCCCCATGTCGTGAGCAGTTCTGCTCAACGGCTACCCATTTCGGCGCCCCGCCCGTGCTGTGGGGGACCGTGCGTCGCCGGGGGCGGGTGCCGGGTGCGGGGCCGGTACGCGAGGAGACATGAGAGGGTTTCTGACGTGACCAGCGTGACGCGCCCGATGAGTGGCCTGCCCGCCGCCTTCACCAGCTTCGTGGGGCGGCAGCGTGAGCTCGCCGAGGTGCGCCGGCTGCTCGGCAGCGCGCGGCTGGTGACCCTGACCGGGGCCGGCGGGGTGGGCAAGACCCGGCTCGCGCTGGAGACGGCCGCGGCGTCCGCCCGGTCCTTCCCCGGCGGGGTGTGGCTGGTGGACCTGGCTCCCGTGCGCGATCCGGCGCTGGTGGTCGAGGCGGCCGCGGTGACGCTCGGGGTGGTGGACCAGGGGACCCGGCCGGTGCTGGAGCTGCTGGCGGCGCAGGTGTCCGGGCGGCGGCTGCTGATGGTGCTGGACAACTGCGAGCACCTGGTGGAGGCGTGCGCCGAACTGGCGCAGGGCCTGCTCTCGGCCGCCCCCGAGGTGCGGATCCTCGCCACCAGCAGGGAGACCCTGCGGCTGACCGGCGAGCACGTCATCGCCGTGGCGCCGCTGGCCCCGCAGGACGCGGCCGAGCTGCTGGTGCAGCGGGCGGCCGCCGTACGGCCCGGTTTCCGGCTCACGGAGACCAACCGGGCGGCGATCGACCGGCTGTGCGCCGGCCTCGACGGGCTGCCGCTGGCGATCGAACTGGCCGCCTCCCGGCTGCGCACCCTGTCCGTGGAGCCGGTCGTCGAGCGACTGGAGGACCGCTTCGCCCTCCTGACCGCCGGCAGCCGCACCGCCCAGCCCCACCAGCGGACCCTGCGCGCGGCCATCGACTGGAGCTGGGAGCTGTGCGGGCCGGCGGAACGGCTGCTGTGGAGCCGGCTGTCGGTGTTCGCGGGCAGCTTCACGCTGGAGGCGGCCGAGGAGGTCTGCGCGGGGGAGGTCTGTGCGGAGGAGGGGGTGGGTCCGGTGGGTCTGGGTGGGGGCCGGGGTGCTTCGGGTGTGGGGTTGGCGGGTTTGGGTGACGGTCCGGGTGTTCCGGGTGTGAGGCCGGCGGGTTCGGGCGATGGTCCGGGTGCTCGGGGCGAGCGTCCGGTGGTTCCGGGTGAGGGCCAGGGTGCCTTGGGTGTGGGCTCCACGGTCCCGGGCGACGGTGTGGGTGCTCGGGGTGTGAGGTTGGAGGGTTCGGGCGGGGGCCAGGGTGCCCCTGTCGCGGGTTCCGGGGGTTCGGGTGAGGGCTCTGGTGTTTCGAGTGAGCGTTCGGCGGGCT
Source organism: Streptomyces sp. SID13726 (assembly GCF_010548375.1). Classification (GTDB taxonomy): domain Bacteria; phylum Actinomycetota; class Actinomycetes; order Streptomycetales; family Streptomycetaceae; genus Streptomyces. The sequence continues at coordinate 175,116 of NZ_JAAGLY010000004.1, read as the reverse complement.
TGGGTGAGGGGCAAGACGCCTCGGGTGTGGAGTTGGCCGGTTCGGGCGACGGTCCAGGTGATCCGGGCGAGCGTCCGGTGGTCCCGGGTGAGGGGCAGGGTGCCCCGGTCGTGGGTTCCGCGGGTTCGGGCGAGGGCTCTGGTGTTCCGGGTGAGCGTCCGGTGGTCCCGGGTGAGGGGCAGGGTGCCCCGGTCGTGGGTTCCGCGGGTTCGGGCGAGGGCTCAGGTGTTCCGGGCGGGCGTCCGGCGGTCCCGGCTGAGGGCCAGGGCGCCCCAGTCGCGCGCTCCACGGCCCCCGGCGACGGTACGGCCGCTCCGGGTGCGAGCCCGGCGACCTCGCAACAAGACCTGGCGAACCTGCAAGACGGCTCGGCGCCCCGGCAAGAGGGTCTGGCGATCCCGCAAGACGGCTCGGCGTCCCAGCAAGACGGCTCGGCGTCCCAGCAAGGCAGCCTGGCGGCCCCGCAAGACGGCCCGGCATCCCCGCAAGACGGCCTGGCGAACCCGCAAGACCGCTCGGCGTCCCCGCAAGACGCCCCGTCGCCCCGGCAACACGGCCCGGCGACCCCGCAAGACCACTCCGCACCCTCTCAACACGACCCGACAACCCCGCAAGACCACCCCGCACCCCGCCAAGACACCCCACCACCCCCACCACCCCCACCCACCCACCTAGCCACCGAAGAAGTACTGGACGTCCTGGACCGTCTGGTCGCCCAGTCCCTCGTCGAGCTGGCCGGTACCGATGAACTCCCGCGCTACCGACTGCTGGAGACCATCCGTCAGTACGGGGCGGAGCACCTGGCGGAAGGCGAGGAGTGGCGGTTGCGGCGGCGGCACCGGGCCTTTTTCCTCACCCTCGCCGAGCGGTGCCGTCAGGACTGGTTCGGTGACTGTCAGGCCGAGAGCCTGGCCCGGCTGCACGCCGACCACAGCAATCTGATGGCGGCCCTGGAGTACCAGCAGGACACGGAGGCGAACACCGCCCCGGACGACGGCACCGGACCCGGCCACGACCTCCGCGCGGACCGGCAGACCGCGCTGGCACTGCCCGCCGCACTGGTCTTCCACTGGATCGCGGGCGGCTGCCTCAGCGAGGGGCGGCGGTACCTGGAGCGGGCGCTGACCGTGGCGCCGGAGCCCACCGCGACCCGGCTGCGCGCACTGCTCGTCGCCACCCACGTCGCCTGCATCCAGCCCGACCTCGCCGCGGCCCACCGCTACCTGGACGAGGCCGCCGAACTCGCCGTACGCCTCGGGGACGCGACCGCCGCCGCCGACGTGCTCGGGCACCGTGGCGTACTGGCCCTGCACGAGGGGCGCGCCGAGGAGGCCGTAGACCTCGTCGGGCAGGCCCTGGCCGCGCACACCGCGCTCGGCGACCGGTACGGCGAGGTCCGCTGGCGGTGTCAGCTGGGGATCGCCCAGACCCTGGGCGGGGACCCGCGCGCGCCCGAGACCAGCGCGCGGGCGCTCGCCGCCGCCGAGGAGCACGGGGAACGCTGGTCCCGGGCCCGGCTGCTGATGGTGCTGGGCCGCCGCGCGTGGGAGCAGGGCGAGCAGGCCGAGGCGCGGGACCAGACGCTGTCCGCGCTGGAGACCCTGCGCGGCTTCCGCGACGCCCTCGGCGTGGCCGACATGGTCGAGCAGCTCGCCTGGATCACCGCTTCCGCGGGCGACCACAGACGGGCCGGCCGGCTCCTCGGCACGGCCCGGTCGCTGCGCGGGAACGTAGGCATCACCCACGTCACGGACGACCGCCACCGCGAGTACCACGACCGGTGCACGGACCTGGTCCGCAAGGCACTGGGCCCGGACGCCTACGACCAGGCACTGGAGGCGGGGGCCGCGGTCAACGGCGTCGCCCAGGCCATCGACTACGCCCTGGGCAACCGGAGCGACGGCAACCCGAGCCGTACGGGTACGGCCGCCGTGCCCCCGGCCCCCGCAAGCGGACTCACCCGCCGCGAGGAACAGGTCGTCGCCCTGGTCGCCCGCGGCATGACCAACCGCAGGATCGCCGCCGAACTGGTGCTGTCCCCCCGTACCGTCGACAACCACGTCAACCGCATCCTGACCAAGCTCGGCTTCTCCTCCCGCGCCCAGATCGCCGCCTGGTGGGCCGCCAAGTAGGTAGCCGTTGAGCAGAACTGCTCACGACGCGGGCGGTGCGGGTGGCCGAGGCTCGTGTCATGGCACTTGTACCGAACAACACGCTGATCACCGCCACCCCTGAGGACGGCCGGGCGCTGGCCGTGAAGATGGCCCGCCTGGTGATCAAGGCGACGCAGCCCGACGACGAGGTACGCGGACGTCTGCGCCCGGTGTACGCCGAGAACCCGGACGCGCTGATCGCGATCGGGCAGGTGGTGGCCCTGGAGTTCGCCACCATCGCCGCCGCGAACGACTACTGGCGCTGACGGTCGTGTCCGCCGTCCCGACGACCCTCGCCGAGGGCTATCTGCTGCCGGAGTCGACGCTCAAGGACGTGGTCGACACCCTGGTGCACCTGGTGGAGTTCGCCGGTGCGCTGGTCATCTTCGTCGGCGCGCTCTGGACGTTCGTGCAGCTGCTGCGCGGCGCGGCGCCCTGGTCCCTGCGGGCCGGTGTCCGGGAGCCGCACTGGGAGTTCAACCGCATCCGGCTGTCGCTCGGGCGGTTCCTCACTCTGGGCCTGGAGTTCCAGCTGGCCGGGGACATCCTGCGGACGGCCATCGCGCCGACGTTCACGGAGATCGGACAGCTGGCCGCGATCGCCGCGATCCGGACCGTCCTGAACTTCTTCCTGGGCAAGGAGATCGAGAAGGAGCGCAAGGAGGTCGAGCAGCCGGCGGGTGAGCGGCCCGCCGCGACCCCTGCGGCCCCGTCATGACCGAGCTGCTGCGTCAGACGGCCCTGCTGGTGACCCTGCTCGGTCTGCTCTCCGCCGTCTGCGTCGGCCTGCGTCTGCGCCGCGTCCAGCCCACGGTCGCCCTGCTGACCGACTTCCTCCTGGCGGCCGGGCTGATCCGGCTCGCCGCGGCCCCCTCCTGGACGTCACTGGCCGTCGCCGCGGCCACCGTCGCCGTCCGGATGCTGGTCAACGCGGGCCTGCGGGCCACGGCCGCCCGCCACTGAACCCCCCACCACCACGATTCAAGGAACGAGCATCATGCCCTTCGTACGCATCGACCTCATCCGCGGCCGCCGCCCCGAGGACATCCGGGCCATCGCCGACGCCGCCCACCAGGGCATCCTGGACGTCCTCCAGGTCCCGGCCCGCGACCGCTTCCAGGTCGTCACCGAACACGACTCCGACCATGTCATCGCCCTGGACGCCGGCCTCGGCTTCGACCGGACCGACCAGCTGGTGATGATCCAGATCTTCACCCAGTCCGGCCGCACCACCGAGGTCAAGCAACGGCTCTTCCGCACCATCGCCGGACACCTCGAAGCCCTCGGTATCCGCGGCGAGGACGTCTTCCTCAGCATCATCGAGAACGGCCCGCAGGACTGGTCGTTCGGCTTCGGACGCGCCCAGTACATCGAGGGCGACCTGGCGGTTCCCGGCAGCTGACCACTCCGGTGTGACGGCTTCCTTGACCGTTCGGCCCACCTGATCAATCTCACTACGACGGTATTTGTCGAAGTACACTTAGACGCATTCCGTCGTAGTTCAGATGAGGAGGGGCTGGTGAAGGAGAGCTTGCCGGTCAAACCGAGCGACGTGATCGACCGGGACCGGGAGTGGGATCTGCTCGCCCAGTTCCTCACCGATCCGGACCCGGCGATGCGGCTCGGCATCGTGTCCGGACGACGGCGGTACGGAAAGTCGTACCTTCTGCAAGCACTGTCCGAGCAGGTCGGCGGCTTGTATGTCACGGCGGTCCGGGAGGAGGGGCGGCTGCCCGCGCTCCAGCGGTTCAGTGACGCGGTCGCCACGCATGCCGGTCTGAGGCCGGGGAGTCTGCGCCTGAACGACTGGCGTGACGTCCTGTCCAACGCTCTTGACGTGACGGCTCGTTCCTCGCAACCACTCCTGGTGATCGACGAATTGCCGTACTTGCTCCAGCACTCACCCGAGATCCCGGGTCTGCTTCAGCAGCTCTACGACGAGCGCCAACGCGGCGCCCGGGCCGGCGCTGGGCCGGGTCCGCGGCTGGTCCTGTGCGGCTCCGCGATGAGCGTCATGCACGAACTGCTCTCGGGGACCAAGCCGCTGCGGGGGCGTGCCGTGGTCGATCTGCGACTGGGCCCCTTCGACTACCGCGACAGCCGGGCCTTCTGGCAGATCGCCGACCCGCTGACCGCTCTGAAGGTGCACGCGGTACTGGGCGGGGCCCCAGGCTACCGGTCGGTAGCCGCCCGTCCGTATCCGGACGACGGCTTCGACACCTGGCTCGCCCGGACGCTGCTGGACCCGGGGCGGGCGGTGTACTCACGGACCGAGACGGAGTACCTGCTGCGCGAGGATCCGAGGATCACCCAACACACGCTGTACTACGACATCCTCACCGCGATCGCGAACGGCGCCACCACGCCCAGCAAGATCGGCGCCGCTCTGGAACGCCCGCGCAACGCCGTCGCTCACCCCCTCGGGGTCCTGGAATCCACCGGCTACATCCGGCGGGAACAGGACATCCTCCGCTCCAGGCACCCCGTCATCACCCTCGCCGACCCCGTCATCCGCTTCAACCAGCTCATCACCCTCCCGCAGGCCGCCGCCGTGGAGCAGGGCTTCGCCGAGCAGGTGTGGCAGCAGGCCGCCCCGACCTTCAACTCCAAGATCCTCGGCCCCCACTTCGAGGACCTGGCCCGCGACTTCACCCGTCGTTACGCCCACAGCCTGCTGCCCGACGGTCTGCCCGGACCGGTCGGAACCACCGAGGTCGCCGACCAGGCTGCCCGAACCAAGCACGAGGTGGATGTCATTGCCCTGGCTGCCGGTGAGCGCCCGCAGGCTCCCCGCGCGCGGATCGCGCTGCTGGGCGAGGCCAAGGCGACGGCCGCACGGCGTGGGACCGGTGACTTGGAGCGCCTGGAATGCATCCGTGCCCTGCTCGAAGACCAGGGCCATGACACCGGTGCCGCCACTCTGGCCCTGTACTCCCTGCACGGCTTCTCCCCGGACCTGGTCGACCTGGCAGACCGTCGCGACGACCTTCTCCTCGTCGACCTGCCTACCCTTTACGGCAGTTGACACCGAGAGGACAAGGGACTCGGGCGAGGGCACGGCGCAGCTGCTCTCCGATGTCGGGCACCGGGATACCCAACTCGGTCAGCCATTGGACGACTTGTTCGAGATGCGCGTGCAACTCCACTGCGCGACGTAGCAGGTCCTGCCACGTCAGCTCATCACTTGCGCACACATAGGTCTCGTCGTATCTCGAGTCCAGGAGAAGCTCGTGCGCGGTGGCTGCCGACAGCCCGGCCGGCAGGTCCGAACAGGAGACCGTGAGCCCGTACGTCGCCATCCGCTCGGCCAGCTCGGCTGGAGGCCGTAGTACGGACCGCGCAGCCACGAACAGATACGCGAACGGCATCGTGTCACCGACGGAGCCGGTCCGGCCCGACGTTGGCGACAGCCCGCAGCCTCCACGTTCGAAAGTCACGCATCGTCGCCGGTCAGAGAAACGGACCGCGGAGACGGCCGGAGCCGCCACCCCCCACAGGAGAGGCCCCGGCCGTCGCGCGGCACGGGCCGCGCGGCGGCCCGTACTTTCTTCAGCGCCATGAGTGCGGTTTCTGTCACACCCCACCGGGGCCCACCCCGGATCACGGGGTAGTTGCATTTTGTACGGACATGGACGAGCAACGGTTTCAGGTCGTAACGTGCCTTTCGCGCCGGGCGCGGATGTTGAATGATCACCGCACTTCTCGAACGATCAACACAACCCCTCGACGGCTCGAAGCGGCGACCATCGATCGCGACCACGTATTGAGGATTCACGGGTGCTGGGGGACGACGCGGAGTTGACGGCCGCGGTGCTTGCGGCACAGGACGGGGACGAGACCGCGTTCCGGACTGTGTACCGCGCGGTGCACCCGCGGCTGCTCGGATACGTCCGGACGCTGGTCGGCGATCCGGACGCCGAGGACGTGGCCTCCGAGGCCTGGCTCCAGATAGCCCGTGACCTGGACCGTTTCGACGGGGACGCGGACCGGTTCCGCGGCTGGGCGGCCCGCATAGCCCGCAACCGCGCCCTCGACCACATCAGGATGCGCGGCCGCCGCCCGGCCATCGGCGGCGACGAGACCGAGCTGACCGGAAAGGCCGCCGAGTCGGACACCGCGGGCGAGGCCATCGAGGCCCTGGCCACCGACACCACCCTCTCGCTCATCGCCCGGCTGCCCCAGGACCAGGCCGAGGCCGTGGTGCTGCGCGTGGTCGTCGGACTCGACGCCAAGACCGCCGCCGAGACCCTCGGCAAGCGTCCCGGCGCGGTACGGACCGCCGCGCACCGGGGCCTGAAGCGGCTCGCCGAACTCCTCGGCGAGGATCCGGAATCGGCCGGCGCCCTCGACGCGCTGCCGCCCCAGAGAGAACCGCAGGACAGTGCGGTGACGTCCGCGAGTGTGACGCATCTGCGTCCGCGGACGCAGAAGGACATGTGATGGCCGACGAGCGCTGTGTCTATCCGGGGGACGACCCCCGGACCCCCGACCGGTGGCTGGACCTCGAGACGGCGGAGCGTCTGCTGCGCGGGGAGTCACTGGAAGCCGTCGACGCGACCGCCCGTGACCAGGCCGAACGCCTCGCGAAGACCCTGGAGGCCCTGACCTCGGAACCCGTGCGGGGCAGCGCCGCCCTGCCCGGCGAGGGGGCCGCGCTGGCCGCCTTCCGCAAGGTGCGCGCCGAGCGCGCGGACGACCGGGTCGGCCCGCCCGTCAAGGGCAGGCACCGCGCCGGGGCGGACTCCGACGACGCCTGTCTCGTCCGTATCGGCGCCCCCGATCCGGAGGCCGTACGCCCGCGCCGGCGCCGTCCCGCGCACTTCGCCCTGGCCGCCGTACTGGCCGCGGGCGTGGTGGGCGGAGCCGCGGTCGTGGCCGGTACCGGGGTGCTCCAGCCGTCCGGGCAGGGCCGTCCCGACCCCGGCGCCACGGTCTCGCCCGCCGTCACCCCGGACCGCCCGCTCATCTCCCCCTCGCCCTCCGTCTCGCCGACCGTGCCCTCGCCCGGCCCCTCCGCCGGCGCCGGCGGCTCCCGCGACTCGGCGGGCGACGACACCGGCAAGGCCTCCGGCACCGGCTCCGACGGGCGCGGGGCCCGGCCGGGCGGCGGCTGGGGCGGAGCCGCCTCGGCCTGCCGTGACATACGGGACGGCAAGAACCTCGACCCCGGCCGCAAGCGCTCCCTGGAGGGCGTGGCGGGCGGCTCGCCGCGGGTCTGGAAGTACTGCAAGGGCGTGCTGTCCGAGGGCGGCACCAAGACCGGCGCCGACGACCGCAGGGGCGGTGGCAAGGGCGGCGAGGACGACGGCGGCAACGAGGACAACGACAAGAGCGGCCGAGGCGACCGCGACGGCTGGGGCGGCGGCGGAAACAGCGGCGGCGGGAACAGCGGCAGGGGACACGGCAACGGCGGACACGGCGGCTGGTTCAAGGGCTCCGGCGGGAACCACCACGGCACGGACGGCGGCGCCACCGACGTCGTGGCCACCGACACGCCCGCTCCGCCCGCCCCGCCCGTCCCGCACCGGGCAACGATGTCACCGGACCCGGCGCCCGCCCCCACCTACAGCGCGCTCTGACCTTTGCGCACCGCGCTGACCTGCACTGATCACACCCGTCACGGATTCCGCCGCGGCGGGTGTGACGTTTTCGGAGGCCGTGGCGCAGTACTGAGTGAGCCGACTGGTCATCGGCCGTCGCACAGAGCCGGGGTTCCCCCCGTACCTACGGCTCGTGCACCTCGGCGCGGGCGGGACACGTTCCCCCGGTCCCGCCCGCGCCCCTGAACTTCCCCGCTCTCACCAGTGGACGACGACCTTGTCGCCGCTCCGCACCTGGGCGAAGAGATCCGCGATCGCCGCCTCGTCCCGGACGTTCACACAGCCGTGCGAGCCGCCCGAGTAGCCGTGGGCCGCGAAGTCCGCCGAGTAGTGCACCGCCTGGCCGCCGCTGAAGAACATCGCGTACGGCATCGGGGAGTCGTAGAGCGTCGACACATGGTGCCGTGACTTCCAGTAGACGCTGAACACACCCTCCCGGGTCGGGGTGCCCACCGAGCCGAAGCGCACCGGCACGGTCATGACCGTCCGCCCGTCGATCATCCAGCGCAGGGTGCGGCTGTTCTTGCTGATGCACAGCACCCGCCCGGTCAGACAGCGCGGGTCCGGCGCGTCGGCCGGCTGCCCGCCCATCAGGTACAGCTCCCACTTCCCCGGCTCGTGCGTCATGTTCAGCAGCCGCTTCCAGGTGACCGTGTCGGTCTTCCCCGTCCTCGGCAGCCCGCGCTTGCCCTGGAACCCCTTGACCGCCCGCTCGGTGAGATCGTCGTACGACCCCGTCGGACCGTCGAAGAGCCACGCGACCTGGCGCAGCCGGGCCTGCAACTCCCGTACGTCCCGCCCGGAGTCGCCGCGCGCCCACAGCACGGCGGGCGCGGCCGAGGTACGCGGTGGCGTCGGGCTCGGCTTCGGATCGTCGTCCGCCGCCGGTGGCGTACTGCGCTTCGGCACCTCGATCCGCACCGGCAGATGCCGCTTCCCGTCGTCGGTCCGCACCGTGCAGCCGCAGGCCACCGCCAGGACCAGCAGCGCGGCGAACGCTCTCCCCATGCCCCTACTACGCATCAGGTCCCCTGTCGTCTCACCGGCGTCCCCAGATGTCTCCCCGCACCCGACCGCCCGCGAACGACCCGGCGGCGGTCCGCCCCCGTCCGCCCTACGGTGGTGAGTATGACGCGCGATTCGGAGTCCGGACGGCCCATCGAGCCCGTCTACGGTCCCGAGGCCCTGGCGGGCTGGAACGCCGAGGAGAGGCTCGGCGAACCGGGCGGCTACCCCTTCACACGGGGCGTGTACCCGTCGATGTACACCGGCCGCCCCTGGACCATGCGCCAGTACGCCGGTTTCGGCACGGCGGCGGAGTCCAACGCCCGCTACCGCCGGCTGATCGCCCACGGCACGACCGGCCTGTCGGTCGCCTTCGACCTGCCCACCCAGATGGGCCACGACTCGGACGCCCCGCTCGCCCACGGCGAGGTCGGCAAGGTCGGCGTGGCGATCGACTCGGTCGACGACATGCGGGTGCTGTTCGACGGCATCCCGCTGGACCAGGTGTCGACGTCGATGACGATCAACGCACCGGCCGCACTGCTGCTCCTCCTCTACCAACTGGTCGCGGAGGAACAGGGAGTCGCCGCCGACCGGCTCACGGGCACGATCCAGAACGACGTCCTCAAGGAGTACATCGCGCGGGGCACCTACTGCTTCCCGCCCAAGCCCTCCCTCCGGCTGACCGCGGACGTCTTCCAGTACTGCCGGACCGCGATCCCGAGGTGGAACACCATCTCGATCTCCGGCTACCACATGGCGGAGGCGGGCGCCTCGCCCGCGCAGGAGATCGCGTTCACACTGGCCGACGGGATCGAGTACGTCCGTACGGCGGTCGCGGCCGGCATGGACGTCGACGACTTCGCCCCACGCCTGTCGTTCTTCTTCGTCGCCCGTACGACGATCCTCGAAGAGGTCGCCAAGTTCCGTGCGGCGCGCAGGATCTGGGCCCGGGTGATGCGCGGGGAGTTCGGCGCGCGGAACCCCAGGTCCCTGATGCTGCGCTTCCACACCCAGACCGCCGGGGTCCAACTCACCGCCCAGCAGCCGGAGGTGAACCTGGTCCGGGTCGCCGTACAGGGCCTGGCCGCGGTGTTGGGCGGCACGCAGTCCCTGCACACCAACTCCTTCGACGAGGCCATCGCGCTCCCGACGGACAAGTCGGCGCGGCTGGCCCTGCGGACCCAGCAGGTGCTGGCGTACGAGACCGACGTGACGGCGACGGTCGACCCGTTCGCGGGGTCGTACGCGATCGAGGCGATGACCGACGACGTCGAGACGGCCGCCCTTGACCTGATGGGCAAGGTCGAGGACCTCGGCGGCGCGGTCGCCGCCATCGAACACGGCTTCCAGAAGAACGAGATCGAGCGCAACGCCTACCGGATCGCCCAGGAGACCGACTCCGGTGACCGGGTCGTGGTCGGCGTCAACCGTTTCCGGCTGGACGAGGAGGAGCCGTACGAACCCCTGCGCGTCGACCCCGCCATCGAGACCCGGCAGGCCGAACGCCTCACGAGCCTGCGCGCGCACCGGGACCGGGCCGCGGTCGAATCGGCCCTCTCCGCCCTGAAGAAGGCGGCCGAGGGCGAGGACAACGTCCTCCACCCCATGAAATCCGCGCTCAGGGCCCGGGCGACGGTCGGCGAGGTGTGCGATGCGCTGCGCTCGGTGTGGGGGACCTATGCCCCGTCGGACACGTTCTAGCGTGCGACACTCCTTTTCATGTTCGGTGTCATAGATCTCCCCACCTATCTGGCCGGCCTCGTCCTGATCGTCCTGCTGCCGGGCCCCAACTCGCTGTACGTCGTCTCCGTCGCCGCCCGGCGCGGAGTGCGGGCCGGTTACACCGCCGCGGCGGGCGTCTGGTGCGGGGACACCGTGCTGATGACCCTGTCCGCGGCCGGGGTCGCCTCGCTGCTCCAGGCCAACGCCGTGCTGTTCGGGATCGTGAAGTACGTGGGGGCCGGATATCTGACCTGGCTCGCGGTGGGCATGCTGCGGGCGGCGTGGGGGATGTGGCGCAGCCGGCGGTCGCCGGTGGCGGAGGTCTCCGACGGCGAGACGGCGGGGGAGCGGCCGTACCGCAAGGCCCTGGTGATCAGCCTGTTCAACCCGAAGGCGATTCTGTTCTTCGTGGCGTTCTTCGTGCAGTTCGTGGACTCGGCGTACGCGTATCCGGCGGTGTCGTTCGTCGTGCTGGGGGCCTTCGCGCAGGTGGCCAGCTTCCTGTATCTCACCGTGCTGATCTTCGGCGGGACCAGGCTGGCCGAGGTGTTCCGGCGGCGGCGGATGCTGTCGGCGGGGGCCACTTCGGCGGCGGGGGCGCTGTTCCTCGGGTTCGCGGTGAAGCTGTCACTCGCCAGCGCGTGACCTGAGGCCCAGGCCCCCGAGGTACGTCCCGAGTCCTTCAGCGGTCTCTCCCGCCCAGCCCACGTACCCGTCCGGGCGCACCAGGAACAGGCCCTTGCCGTACGACTCCTGCGTCTCGCCCTCGACCACCCGTACCGATGCCGGCTGTTCCGGTGCCTCCAGCCCCACCGCCACCAGCGTCCAGTGCGGGCCCCTGAACGCGTCGAAGAGCCGTACCGCGCCCAGCTTGCCGTCGGGGGCCCGGTCGCCCGCCCGGAGGCCGGTGACCTGCGGGCGGGTCTCCTCCGTCAGGGATGAGTCCCGGTAGTTCAGGGAGAGTTGGCGGGTCGCCTCGCCTCGGCGGATCTCGCCTCGGTGGACCCCCGTGGAGATGCCGAGCATGTCCGCCGCGATGGGCCGGCGTTCCTCCTCGTAGGTGTCGAGCAGGGCGGCCGGGGCGCCGGAGCGCAGGACCGCGGCCAGTTTCCAGCCCAGGTTGTACGCGTCCTGGACGCTGGTGTTCAGGCCCTGGCCGCCCGCCGGGGAGTGGACGTGGGCCGCGTCCCCGGCCAGGAAGACATGGCCGGCGCGGAAGCTGTCCGCCAGGGCCGCGCGGGGCCGGAAGTCGGAGGCCCAGCGGAGTTCGGTCACCGACTCGGGGGCGAGGTGGGAGCGGGCCGCGACGACCTCGCGGACGGCGTCCAGGGAGAGCTCCGGCCGGGTGCCCTCCGGGAACTGGGCCACGACCTGGAAGTCCTCGGTGCCGGCCAGCGGGCAGATCGAGAGGAAGCCGTCGGCCTCGGTGCGGGGCGGGAAGATGTGCCAGTTGTCCCGGTCGAGGCCGGTGATGCGGACGTCGGCGACGAGGAGGGGGTTCGGGTCGACGGTCTCCCCGGTCATCCCGATGCCGAGGGTCCTGCGGACGACCGAGCGGCCGCCGTCGGCGGCGACCAGGTGGCGGGTGCGGACGTCGGGGCCGGTCGCGAAGCGCACGGTGACGCCGTCCGCGTCCTGCTCGAACCCCACGACCTCCCGGCCGAAGGACACCCGCCCGCCCAGCTCCTCCAGGCGGGCGTGGAGCACCTCCTGGGTGCGCCACTGCGGGACCATCCAGGGCGTGGAGTACGGCGAGTCGTCCGTCACCTCGGCCGCGTCGAACATCCGGTGCTCGCCGACCCGCCTTCCGTCCTGCCAGACCATCCCGACCGGGTACTCGCCGCCGACCGCGAGGATCGCGTCGAGGACGCCCAAGTCGTCGAAGACCTCCATGGTGCGCGGCTGGATGCCCTTGCCGCGCGAGCCAGGGAACAGCCGGTCCGCCTTCTCCACGACCAGTGCCCGCACGCCTCGCCGGGCGAGGTCGACGCCGAGGGCGAGTCCGGTGGGGCCGGCGCCGACGACCAGTACGTCCGTGGTCTCCGTGTCCATGACCTTCTCCTTAACGCTGTTAAGTGCCGTTGGCTACGAGCGTGCCCTTAACGCTGTTAAGCTGTCAAGTGTGAGTACGGAGAAACGCCCGCCCCTCGACCGGGCCCGGGTCGCGGACACCGCGCTGAAGCTGCTGAACGAGGTCGGTCTCGACGGCCTCACCCTGCGGGCCATCGCGCGAGAGCTCGACGTCAAGGCCCCGGCCCTGTACTGGCACTTCAAGGACAAGCAGGCGCTGCTCGACGAGATGGCCACGGAGATGTACCGGCGGATGGTCGCCGGCACCGCGCTCGACCCGGCCGACACCTGGCGGGAGCGGCTGCTCAAGTCCAACCGCGGACTGCGCACCGCGCTGCTCGGCTACCGCGACGGCGCCAAGGTCTACAGCGGCTCACGCTTCACGGGACTCGTGCACGTCGAGCAGATGGAGGAGACCCTGCGCCTGTTCACGGCGGCCGGGTTCACCCTCGCCCAGTCGGTCCGGGCGACCTCGACGTCGTACCTCTACACCCTCGGGTTCGTCACCGAGGAACAGGGCGTGGAGCCCCTCCCGGGCGAGCGCCGCGAGGGCTACGACGTGGCCGAACGCGCCCGCCTGATGGCCGACTTCCCCCTGTCGGCCGCGGCGGGCGCGGAGATCTTCCAGGATTACGACCGCCATTACGAGGAGGGGCTGGCGGTGGTGCTCGCGGGTATCGAGCAGCGGTACCGGCCCACTACCGAGACCTGACCTTGCGCACCGCGCGGGTGACGACCGGGGGTAGCAGGTCTACGGCGATCCGGCGGGCCGGGGAGCGGCGGGGCTTCGGTGCCGGAGCCGGCGTGGCCACCGGGGCGACATAGTGCCGGGAGCGCGGGAACGACGGCGCCTGCATCTTCTGCCCCCGGGCCCGCACCAGCCGGTGCCCCGCCGCCTCCTGCACGCTCAGCCCGACGTCCGTGCGCTCCTGGAGCATCGCCAGCAGCTCCTCCTGCACCGACTCCGGGTCGCCCCAGGTGCCGTACAGCTTCTGGGTGCTGAGACAGATCGGGCGCAGCCCGCGGTTCAGCACGGCCTCCCACACGGCGACCGAGACGCCCGGGGTGTGTTCGGAGCGGAAGTCGTCCAGGACGACCACGCCCTCGGGTCGCAGGATCTCCTTGGTCGCGCCGATGTCGTCGCGCACATGCTCGTACAGGTGCGAGGCGTCGATGTGCACGAACCGACAGGTACCCGGTGCCACCTCGCCGGAGATCACCGAGCTGGGGCCTTCGATCACCCGGGGCAGGGTGTCGTGGAAGGAGAGGTAGTTGCGCTCGAAGGCTTGGCGGGTGAGGGAGGCGTACGACTTCGAGGTCTCCGCGCGGTTCGCGCCGTCCGGTGCCTCGCCCCCGAACAGGTCGCAGACCGTGAAGTTCTCGCCGTCCCGCAGATGGCGCGCGGTCAGGATCGCGCTCTTGCCCATATAGGTACCGAGTTCCAGCAGGTCACCGGGTTTCTCCTGGCGTTCCAGGAACCAGGAGAACAGGACCTGGTCGAGCGGCGGAAACCACCCGGGCACATCGCGGAGTTCCCCGGGATACGTGTACGTCTGCTGTGCGTCACCCATGAAGCCAGTCTGCTCAATCCCCGGCGGCCGAGCGGGCGGAGAGGCAAACGTCAGGTGAACAGCTCCGCACGCCTTGTTTCAGCGCGCCTGGCTCAGAGCCCGGCGCAGCCTCGGTGTCAGTCGGTCCTCCACGAAGCGGTTCAGGAGCCACGCCAGTGTCAGCATCGAGGCGATCGTGAGGCCGAAGGTCACGCCCGACGGGATGTCCAGCTTCTGGTGGAAGAGGTGGATGGCGACCCAGCCCAGGTGTTCGTGCACCAGGTAGAAGGGGTACGTCAGCGCCCCGGCCACCGTCAGCCAGCGCCAGTTCGCCCAGTCCAGCCAGCCCAGCGCGATCGCGGCGACGGCGAGGTACCCGAAGGCGACGACCAGGACGATGCCGAAGGTCGTGCGGTGCGCGAAGGCGTTCGGGTCCGTGGCGTTCCACAGGTCCCGCACCGCGTAGTGCTGGCCGATCAGGAAGCTGACGGCGACGATGCCCCAGGCGTAGACGTCCTTGCGGTCCCGGTACACCAGGTAGAGGCCCATGCCGCCGATGAAGAACGGCGCGTACTCCGGCATCAGCACGATGTCCAGCAGCGGCATCTTCGCGCCCTGCGCGATCGCGGCGGCCAGCGTCCAGCACGCGCAGAACATGATCACCCGGCGCCGGCTCGCCCCCGGCAGGACCACCACCAGGGCGAACAGCGCGTAGAAGCGGATCTCCGCCCACAGCGTCCAGTCGACGCCGAGCACCCGGTCGACACCCAGCGGCTGCTGGAGCAGGGTCAGGTTCACCAGGGCGTCGCTCGGCGAGACCGTCTTGTAGACGACCCAGGGCAGCGCGAAGACCGCGGTGATCAGGATGACGGCCGCCCAGTAGGCGGGCATCAGCCGGGACACCCGGGAGGCGAAGAAGGAACGCAGCGAGCGGCCCCAGCCGCTCATGCAGATCACGAACCCGCTGATCACGAAGAAGATCTGGACGCCGAGACAGCCGTAGGCGAACGGCGTGTGCAGGGTGGGGAACTGCTCCGCGGCCGAGCTGCCCCAGGCCTTGGTGACCTCGCCGCCACGGCCGCCGTAGTGGTAGAGCGCCACCATCAGCGCGGCGATCAGCCGCAGCCCGTCCAGGGCACGCAGGCGGCCGCCGGAGCGCTTCGTGGGGGCGGCCTGGACGGGTGCAGCCGTGACGGACTGCGGCTTGGTGGTGCTCAGGACCGTCTCGGTCACGGTGGTACCCCTAGCAGGCAGAAGTGGCGTCCACCAGCAGATTAGGCATCACCCTGAGCACCTTTGTTCGATCAGGTGGCCCTTTGCTCAGTCCTCTCCAAGCGTTCACCTGGCTGTCGTACAGGATTCCCTCAGTCTTCCCAGGGGTTCCGCGCAACCGCGGCCGACGGAACCCCGCACCGCCTACTTCCGTACGGCCTTCTTCAACGCCCGTGCCCTGCGCACCATCCGGCGCGCGGTCGCGTTGTGCGGCAGGAACGCCAGCCGCTCCGGGATGCCGCCGGGCAGGCCCAGCGAGGTCAGACGCCGCTTGCGGAAGTAACGCCGGGTGCGCGGGCCGAGATGCCGGGAGAGATAGCGCTCGGCGGCCGGGCGCAGCGGCGGGTAGATCTGCGCCTGCATCGTGAAACTCAGCGCGGTCACCAGGGCGTTGAGCGTGTCCGCCGGCAGGACCTCCTCGCCCTTGCGCCCCTCCAGATCCGGCAGCACCGCGTCGGCCAGCACGACCGGCACCCGGTTGCTGTTCTGGTACGGCGTCAGCCGCTCCAGGAGCAGCTCGGTGCCGATGCGGGCGACCGGCAGGTCGTAGAGGGCGGACGCCGTGAACAGCGCGGTGGAGAAGCAGCCGACGACCAGCGCGGGCCGGGCCTTCTCGAACAGCACCTCGGCGAGCACCGGCGAGTCCAGGACGGTGAGGTCCACCCCGAGCTTCTCGGCCTCGGCCTCCAGGGCGCGGCTGAAGCGGCCCGGGGCGCTGGGGTGCGGCTTGAAGACGACCGTACGGTGGCCCTTGGCGACCGCGCCCTTCAGCATCCGTACGTGCAGCTCCTCCTCCTCTTCCGGGGTGAGGATGCCCAGCGCCGACAGGTACTGGCCGAGCAGCAGCGCCGAGTCGTCCGGCAGCCGCGGCAACTCCTCGACGGACGCGGTCAGTTCACCCATCGCCTTCAGGAAGGCGGAGGTCGGCACCACGACCGGCGGCACGTCGAACTCGGTGAGCAATGTCGGTGTGAGGCCCGGGATGAGGTCCAGGTGCAGCAGTCTGCGTACCCGGGTGCCGACCAGCGGGTCGAGCTTGTTGCGGGTGGGGCCGTAGCTCATCAGGCCGTCGGCGTACACGTCGACGGGGGCGCCGGTGAACAGCTGGGCCACGGTGAGCGCGGGGGCGACCTGGATGGACTCCAGGACCAGCTCGACCCGGTCGTCGCCGAGGCCCCACAGCAGCCGCAGATAGCGCTCGAAGAGGGGGACGTCGTCCGGGCGGGGGGTCCAGGAGCCCGGGTGGAAGGGGCGGATCGCCTCGTTCCACGACAGCACCTCGTCGAAGTGGTCGCGCAGCGGGCCGAAGCCCGGCATCTCGTCCAGCGGCGTCGAGGTCTCCGGTGTCGCGGTGTTGTTGAACACCAGCAGCACCCTGCGCTCGGCCTCCTCGAAGAGGTCCGAGTCGATCGCGGCGGCCAGCGTGACCGCGCCGTACAGCGTGGAGGCGCAGAAGATCTGGGTCGTACGAGGGGTGGTGCGCGGGGTCGTACGGGAGCTGGTCCGGGACATCACGCGGCCGCCTTTGCAGAGGTGACCCGCCGCCGCAGCCGCCGCAGCTTGGCCGAGCGGTCCAGGTCCATCGTGTCGAGTACGTCACCGAGCGCGCTCTGCGGCATCCGCTTTATGGCCGCCGCGCTCATGGTCCGCAGCTGCTTGGCCACGGCGGGTTCCCACTTGGACTCGTCGGAGAGGTGGTGGGCGATGATCGCGCAGTAGGTGCGCACCGCCTTGGGCAGCAGCTGGTCCGCGTCCCGGTCCGCCGCCGTCTCCTCGATGACCTGGTCGAAGGCGCGGATGAAGTCGAGCTGGCGGGCGTCGCCGATCTGGGTCAGGGAGGAGGCCACCCCGCGCCGGTAGAACACGCCGAGCAGGCTCACCACGGCGAACGACTCGGCCTCGCGGTGCAGTTTCCAGATCCACGGCCGGTCCTCGGCCGTGCGCAGCCCGTGCGTGAAGTGCAGCAGGCCCTTGTCGAGCAGCCGGCGGTGGTAGGCACCGGCCCACGCGTACGCGTAGTCGACGGAGGTGGAGCGGTCGGCGGGCAGGATCGCGTCCCGGGGGTTCATCACCTCGTTCCGCCGCCCGATCGGGACCCGGTGCACGGTACGGGCGCGCGCGACGGTCTGCACATGGTCGGTGCGGACGAAGTCGCAGCCCAACTCCTCGATGGCGGTGACCAGTTCCGTGAGGTATCCCGGCGCGAGCCAGTCGTCGCCGTCAAGGAACGTCAGGTACTCGCCGCGCGCCGCGTCCAGGCCGGTGTTGCGCGCGGTGGCGAGCCCTCCGTTCGTCTCGTGGTGGATGACCTGCACCTGGGCGACGTCCGAGAGTTCCTCGGCCGCACGGTCGAGAATCGCCGGAGTTTCGTCCTTGGACTTGTCGTTCACCAGCACGAACTCGAAGTCCCGTCGGGCATTCATGCGAAGACTTCGGAGGGTGTCCGGGGCGTATTGCTGCACGTTGTAGAACGGCACGATGACGGAGAGCTTAGGCACCCGCGAAACGCTAGAAGGCGGTCCGGCTGGGTAACTTTCCGGCAAGGGGATTCTGGGTGAACTCGATGTGTCGGAACGGTGCATCCCGTGTACTTCCCGGTCTTCAGCGGGCCAGTTCGGCTCTCGGTGGTGTGTTGTTAACTTTTCGTTGATTCGCGGTTGGGCCGCACCTAGAAATTGCTTCCTAGCGTCTTCGTCGTGCCGCCAAGTACAACGAAGTCCCTCCGAATCGCCGTCCTCGCGGACTCCGACACCCGCTGGAAATGGGGTGCGCTGACCGCCGACCGCATCGCCCCGGGCCCGTCCATGGAAGCCGGACCCCGAGCCGGGGCGCAAGTCGGTCTCGCGCTGGACGGATACCTGCTGCGCGGCCGGGCCACGCCCACCGCGCGCCAGCTCGAGGAAGTGGGCGTCCGCGCGAACTCGCTGCGCGAGGTCACGGCCGTCGAGTTCCTGCACGCCATGGCCGAGAAGTCGTACGACATCGTCGTGCTGGCCCTCGTCGGCGGCGGTGTCCAGGCCATGCTGCACGGCCTGGCGCGGGTCTGGAAGGGCGTCGAGAAGCGTCCCGTCGTCGTCACCGGCTATGTCGGCGTCGTCTACGAGAAGCTCGCCGACGGTCTGCTCCTGCGGCACGGCGCCGACCTGGTCCTCGCCAACTCCCGCCAGGACGCGGAGCGGTTCACCGCGGTCTACGAGGGTGTGGGCGCCGACGCCTCCTCGGTCACCGAGGTCGCGCTGCCGTTCCTCGGCGGTGCGGGCTACGAAGGTGAACACAACCCGTACACCGTGGTGTTCGCGGTCCAGCCCTCGGTGCCGGACAACCGCAGGGACCGGACGTACCTGCTGGAGCGCCTGGTGAAGCACGCCCGGCTGCACCCCGAGCGCGAGGTCCTCCTCAAGCTCCGCTCCAAGCCCGGCGAACACACCACCCACATCGAGGAGTTGCCGTACCAGAAGCTGATCCAGCGGCTCGATCCGCCGGCCAACTTCCGTCTGGTGTACGGCAACATGGGCGAGGTCCTCGACCGCACCGACCTGCTGGTCACCATCAGCTCCACGGCCGCGCTGGAGTCGCTGCACCGCCGGATCCCGACGGTGATCCTCAGCGACCTGGGCGTACGCGAGGTGCTCGGCAACCACCACTTCGTGGGCTCCGGCTGCCTCGCCTCCTGGGACCAACTGGACGCGGGACACCGGCCGGTGCCGGACGAGGAGTGGGTGGCCCGGCAGGGCGTGGCCGCGGACGGCACGTACGAGCACGCCTTCGACGCGGCGCGGGAGCGGATCGCGAAGCTGCTGGCCGCTTCCGAGCGGCCCCCGCTGACCCCGTACTACACACCGGTCACCGCCCCCGGCTACCTCCCCGGCATCCTCGCGGGCCACCACCTCGGCCCGGACGGCACCCCGCTCCCGGGCGCCCCGGCCCACGACAAGGAGCCGGGCCCGGTCCGCCAGATCGTCCGCAGGGCGGCGAGGGGCGCATACCGGCACGGCGTCCAGCGGGTGGCCCCGGTGATCAGACGGATGGGCGAGCTGTGAACACCGCTGAAGGCCAACCCACTTAGGGGCGCGGGGCTGTATCGATCAGCGGCTCCGCCGCGGACCGCGACCAGCCCCCGCAGACCCGCACCCGACGAACGACCCCCGAACTCTCCGCCCGCAGCCCAAGGAGCCCACCCCATGTCCCACCCGCAAACCGGCCAACACGCCTCCGTGCGCCGGGTACTCGCGGTCATCCCCGCGCGCGGCGGCTCCAAGGGCGTGCCCGCGAAGAACCTCGCCCCGGTCGGTGGCGTCCCGCTGGTCGCCCGGGCCGTACGCGAGTGCCGCGCCTCCCGTCTGGTGACCGACGTGGTCGTCTCCACCGACGACCAGGCCATCGCCGCGGCCGCCCGCTCGGCCGGCGCCGAGGTCGTGCTGCGCCCCGCCGCCATCGCCGGGGACACCGCGACCTCCGAGGCCGCCGTCCTGCACGCCATGGACGCCCACGAGGCTCTGCACGGAGCGCCGGTCGACATCGTGCTCCTCGTGCAGTGCACCAGCCCGTTCATCATCCGCGAGGACGTGGACGGAGTCGTCGGCGCCATCGTCGACAACAGCGCGGACTCCGCGATGACCGTCGCCCCCTTCCACGGCTTCGTGTGGCGCGACGCCGACGACGAGGCCCGCGCGGGCACCGTCGAGGAGGCCGACGCGGCCGTCGGCGGCGGCTACGGCGTCAACCACGACAAGTCGTTCCGCCCGCGCCGCCAGGACCGCCCCCAGGACTTCCTGGAGACCGGCGCCGTCTACGGCATGGACGCGACCGGCTTCCGCAAGCACCAGCACCGCTTCTTCGGCCGCACCGAACTCGTGCGCACCGACCCCGCGCGCGTGCTGGAGATCGACGACCACCACGAGTTGTCGCGGGCGCGGGCACTCGCGCCCCTCTTCGACGCGGACCGCCCCGGTTCGCTGCCGACCGCCGACGACATCGACGCGGTCGTCCTGGACTTCGACGGCACCCAGACCGACGACCGGGTGCTGATCGACGCCGATGGAAAGGAGTTCGTCTCCGTGCACCGCGGAGACGGGCTCGGCATCGCCGCCCTGCGCAAGAGCGGCCTGAAGATGCTGATCCTCTCCACGGAGCAGAACCCGGTCGTCGCCGCCCGGGCCCGGAAGCTACAGATTCCGGTCCTGCACGGCATCGACCGGAAGGACCTCGCACTGAAGCAGTGGTGCGAGGAGCAGGGCATCGCGCCCGAGCGCGTGCTCTACGTCGGCAACGACGTCAACGACCTCCCGTGCTTCGCCCTCGTGGGCTGGCCCGTGGCGGTCGCGAGCGCCCACGACGTGGTACGCGGCGCCGCCCGTGCGGTCACCACCCTCCCCGGTGGCGACGGCGCGATCCGAGAGATCGCCAGCTGGATCCTCGGCCCCTCTCTCGACTCCCTCGACAAGTAAGGACAGTTCCTGCCATGAGCACCAACTCCCGCCTGCGCGCGTTCGGTTCCTCGCGGATCGCCGGCCCCGGCCAGCCCGTCTACATCTGCGGCGAGATCGGCATCAACCACAACGGCGAGCTGGAGAACGCCTTCAAGCTCATCGACGTGGCCGCCGAGGCCGGCTGTGACGCCGTGAAGTTCCAGAAGCGCACCCCCGAGATCTGCACCCCGCGCGACCAGTGGGACATCGAGCGCGACACCCCCTGGGGCCGCATGACCTACATCGACTACCGCCACCGCGTGGAGTTCGGTGAGGACGAGTACCGCCAGATCGACGAGTACTGCAAGAGCAAGGACATCGCCTGGTTCGCCTCCCCGTGGGACACCGAGGCCGTCGCCTTCCTGGAGAAGTTCGACGTCCCCGCCCACAAGGTGGCCTCCGCCTCCCTGACCGACGACGAGCTGCTGCGCTCCCTGCGCGCCACCGGCCGTACGGTCATCCTGTCCTCCGGCATGTCGACCCCGAAGCAGATCCGCCACGCGGTCGAGGTCCTTGGCTCGGACAACATCCTTCTCTGCCACGCCACTTCGACCTACCCGGCCAAGGCCGAGGAGCTCAACCTGCGCGTGATCAACACGCTCCAGGACGAGTACCCGAACGTCCCGATCGGCTACTCCGGCCACGAGACGGGCCTGCAGACCACCCTCGCGGCGGTCGCCCTCGGCGCCACCTTCGTCGAGCGCCACATCACCCTCGACCGCGCCATGTGGGGCTCCGACCAGGCCGCCTCCGTCGAGCCGCAGGGCCTGGTCCGCCTGGTCCGCGACATCCGCACCATCGAGGCCTCCCTCGGTGACGGCGTCAAGAAGGTCTACGACTCGGAGCTCGGCCCGATGAAGAAGCTGCGCCGTGTCTCGGGTGTCGTCGCGGAGGCGGAGATCGCCGCCGCGGCCGGCGAGCCCGTCTCGGTCTGATCCCTCTTCGGCGAGCGAGGGGCCCGGAGACCTTCCGGGCCCCGACCTCCTTCGAGCGCCCACTGCATACGCGCGCCTGATGAGCGCCTTACGACGGGACGGTCGTACGTCGATGAGCCCCCGTGCCGGGAACACCGGCCCCCACACTCTCGCGTTCGTCGAGAGTCCGGTACAGCTCCTCAATGTGCTGGAGTGGGCCCACGCCCGCGCGTCCGGCGCGGAGCTCACCCTCGTCGTGCTGTCCCCGACCGACCCCATGACCCGCGGCCAGCTGCGCCGGATGGCCGAACTCGCCCGCGACGAGGGCCATGAGGTCCGCTGGGAGGAGGCGAGGGGCGGCCCCGCGGCCCCCTTCCAGACCATCGGCGGCCTCGCGGGCATGCTCCGCAGGGCCGACCGTGTCGTGCTCGGCGACCCCTTCTCCCGCTATGTGCAGCTCCTGCTGACCATCACGCGCGCCACCGACCTGGTCGTGGTCGACGACGGCACGGCGACGATGGAGTTCGTCGCCCAACTGGCCCGCGGTGAACGCCTGGTCCGCTGGCACCGCAAGGGCGGCCGGCCCAGCCCCCGCGACCTGGCCTTCGCCCCCATCTCCACGGCGGCCCGCAAACGCCTGACGCCCGGAGAGGGACGCGGAGTCGAGATCTTCACCTCCATGCCGATGGAGGAGACCCCGCCCGGCGTGACCACCTCGGTCAACTCCTTCGCCTGGACCCGCGCCCGCTTCGGACCGCCGCGCATCACCAAGGGCGCGGACATGGTGGGCACTTCGCTCGTCGAGACGGGCGTGGTGGACGCCGACCGCTATCTGGAGGCGGTGACCGGCCTGGCCAAGACCCATGGCGCCACCCGCTACTTCGCCCACCGCCGCGAGTCCACGGAGAAGCTCCACCGTCTCGCCGTGGAGACGGGCTTGGAGATCGTCCGCCCCGACCTCCCCCTCGAACTCATCGCCCGCCGCGGCCCCATCGGCCGTACGATCCTCAGCTTCCCCTCGACGGTCGTCCACACCCTGCCGCTGGCGCTGGCCGGCACGGAGGTCCGCGTGGCGGTCTGCGACATCGACCCGGACTGGCTGACGGAGACGGCTTCGCCGCGGGCCCAGGGCTTCCTGTCGGGGGTCACGGGGACGGCACGTGATGTGCACCGGCTGTCGGCGGTGGCGGCGGCCCCGGTTGTCTGAAACACCGAGGCCGGCGCACAGCTGAATCGTCTAGCATCGTCGTTCACTTGTGCGACGTTCGATGTTCGATGAGGGCTACGACGGGGGCGGCTGGCGTGCGTGCCGAGGCGTTGCGGGAACGACGGGCGGAGATCGGGGAGTTCCGGCGCAGGGAGGTCCTGGTGCCGGTGGCCGACGGCTCGCTGCTGTCGGCGGAGGCGGGCGGCATTCGCTGGCTGTTTGCGTTCACGGAACGCGCGGCGCTGGAACGCTTCGCCGAGGCGCGCGGTGAGGCCGTGCCCGACTGGGTGCCGGTGCACGGGGCGCGGCTGCTGGACCAGGTGATCCCTTCCGTGGACGGCCCGACCGGCATCGCGGTGGACGCGGGCAGCCCGGCCGGCCTCGTCCTGCCGCCGGTGACGGGGATCGTGCCGGACGCGGTGGCGCTGGACTCCGAGGTGGCCGGGGCGTGAGCGACGGCTACCAGGCCGATCCGGAGGCGATGGCACGGATCACCCGAGGCATCAACCAGGCGATGGCCGAACTGAAGGACTTCGGCTTCGACATCGAGGCGAACCTGGGCCGCGGCTTCGACGACCTGTCGATGACGGGCCTTGAGGTGGGCGACGACGGCCTGCAAGGCGTGTTCTCGGACTTCTGCGACCGCTGGGGCTGGGGCGTGCGCTCGCTGATGCAGGACGCCAACGAGTTCGCGGGCCGCCTGGGCCTGTCGGCGGGCCTGTACCACGAGCAGGAACAGTACGTGTCGGACACACTGAAGTCGGTGTGGACGGCCGGCACGGGCAACCCGTACCTGTCGCCGGACGAGGTGAAGGAACGTTCCTGGTCTCAGACGCTGAAGGACAACCCCGTCTCCCAGGCGGCGCACGCCGACTACAGCGCGGAGTCGTTCACGTCCGGTCAGGACGAGGTGAAGGCGGCCTGGTCGCAGGCGGCGGAGGACGTCTCGACCTCGACGGTGACACCGGACGCGTTCCTCGACCCCCGAACGGACTGGCAGTGGAGCGGACCGGCCAACTCCGCTGAGGGCGAGGGCTGATGGGCTTCGGGGATCTGGTCGACGACCTCGGCGACGGTCTGGAGAGCGCGGCGGCGGGGGTCGGCAAGGGGGTTGGCGAGGCCGTCAACTGGACTGCGGACGGCGTGGCGGACGGCCTGTCGGCGGCCGGCGCGGACGGTATGGCCGAAGGCGTACGGGACTTCGGCGAGGGCGTGAACAACCGCCTCGGCGGCACGGTTTCCGAACGCGCGCTGGGCGAGACCGAGGATCCGAAGGAACTGCTGCACGGCAGCGTGCCGGCCCTGGAGGAACGGGCCGCCCACTTGCGGAAGTTCGCGGGGGCGTTCGAGAACGTCGGCCAGGGCATGCGCTCACTGGACGCCGGGAGCTGGCAGGGCCAGGCGGCCGACGCCTTCCGGGCGAAGTTCGAGGTCCAGCCCAAGCAGTGGCTGACCGCGGCGGACGCGTGCACGGCGGCGGCCTCCGCGCTGGACGCGTACGCGGACATGGTCCGCTGGGCGCAGCAGCAGGCGCAGCTGGCGATCGACACGTATCGCGAGGCGAGGGACGCCTCGCGACGGGCGGCGGACGCGTACGAAACGAGCGTGGCTGACTACAACCAGGCGGCCGACCGCTACAACGCGACGGCGGAGGCGGGCGGCGACCCGGGCACGAAGCCGACGAAGCCCGGTGCCTTCGTGGACCCGGGCACGGCGGGCCGGAACGAGGCCGAGGACATCCTCAAGGAGGCCCGCCGCCAGCGCACCGACGCGGCGGGGGAGACCCGCCACCGGATCGCCGCCGCCCTCGAATCGGCCCCTCCCGAACCGGAGTTCACCGACCGCGTCGGGGCGGGCGCGGCGGACTTGTTGGTCGGCACCCAGCTCAACTCGGTCCACGTGCTTGGCGGTTTGCTGCGCGGCGGCACGGACGCCCTGAAGCTGGCCCGCACGCTGAACCCCCTCGACCCCTACAACCTCACCCACCCCGGCGAGTGGTCGAAGAACTCGCAGCTCCTGCTGGCGGGCCTGGTGGGCACGGTGGCCCACCCCGAGCGGCTGCCGATGTCGTTGCTGGGGACGGGATGGTCGAGCGACCCGGGGGACTCGGCGGGGTACCTGCTCTCCAACCTGATCGGCGGGAAGGGCGCGGGGGGCGCGGGCCGGGCCGCGCTGAAGGACGCGCTGCGGGGGGCGGCCAAGGACGCGGCGACGGGAGCGGCGCGCGACGGCACGCGCCGCGGGCCCCTGGACGTCGCCCGAGAGCTGAAGTGCAAGCTGTTCGGCAGCGACCCGATCGACATGGCCACCGGCCGCATGTCGCTGCCGCAGACGGACGTGTCGCTCCCCGCCCGTCTCCCGCTGGTCTTCTCCCGCCAGTTCGAGTCCTCGTACCGGGCGGGCCGCTGGTTCGGCCCGTGCTGGACGTCGACGGCCGACCAGCGTCTGGAGATCGACGCGGAGGGAGTCGTCCTCGTCCGCGAGGACGGTTCGTTGCTGGCGTACCCGCACCCGGCCCCAGGCGTCCCGACCCTGCCCGTGGCGGGCGAAGGGCACCCTCTGACGGTCGACGAGTACGGCGACTACACGGTCACCGACCCGGCGGCCGGCCGCGTCTGGGACTTCGCGGGTCCGGGCGGAGACGGCGACGGCATCGCCCTGCTCTCCCAGATCATCGACCGCTCCGGCCAGTGGCTGACCTTCGAGTACGACGACGAGGGCGCCCCGACCGGGATCGTGCACTCGGCGGGCTACGACCTGCGCATCGAGCGGTCCGGCGATCGCATCACGGCCCTCCACCTGGCCGCCGCCGAGGACATCGAGCTGGTCCGCTTCGGCTACGACACCGAAGGCCACCTCTCGACGGTCACGAAGTCCTCGGGCCTGCCGACGAGTTTCACCAACGACACGCTCGGCCGCATCACCGCCTGGACCGACACCAACAACTCCTCGTACCACTACGCCTACGACGACGAGGACCGCTGTGTCTCCCAGGGCGGCGAGGCGGGCCACCTGAGCTACACGTACACCTACGGCGACCGAACCGTCACCGCGGTCAACTCCCTCGGCCACAGCACCGTTTACGAGATCAACGCCGACCTCCAGGTGGCGGCGGTGATCACCCCCGACGGCGCCACGACCCGCACCACCCACGACCGCGCCCACCGCCCCCTCACGGTCACTGACCCCTTGGGCCGCACGATGAGCTACGCCTACGACGAGGCGGGCCGCACGGTGTTGGCGGTACGCCCGGACGGCCGCTACACGAGCATCGCGTACGACGACCAGGGCATGCCGATCACGGTGGTGGCCCCGGACGGCACCCAAGTCACGCAGAGATTCGACGAGTTCGGCAACCGAACGGCGGTGACCGACGCCTCCGGCACGAGGACCCGCTTCACGTACGACGACCGGGGCCACCTGTCCTCCGTCACCAACGCCCTCGGGGACACCACAAGGGTCCACTGCGACCCGGCGGGCCTCCCCTTGGAGATCACCGGCCCCCTGGGCGCGGTGACCCGCTACGCACGCGACGCCTTCGGCCGCCCGGTACGGATCACGGACCCCACGGGCGCGGTGACGGCCCTGGAGTGGACGGTGGAGGGCCGCATGTCCCGCCGCACGGCGGCGGACGGCACGACGGAATCCTGGACGTACGACGGCGAGGGCAACTGCACCACCCACACGGACGCGTCGGGCGCGGTCTCCCGCTTCGAGTACACCCACTTCGACCTGCTGTCCGCCCGCACCGGTCCGGACGGAGTCCGCTACGAGTTCGCCCACGACACGGAACTCCGCTTGACGCAGGTCACCAACCCGCAGGGTTTGACGTGGAGTTACGCCTACGATCCGGCGGGCCGCCTGATCGCGGAGACGGACTTCGATGACCGCACGGTGTCCTACGCGCACGACGCGGCGGGCCAACTGACCTCGAAGACCACCGCCTTGGGACAGGACATCCGCTTCGAGCGGGACGTGCTGGGCCGCGTGGTGCACAAGGAGGCGGCGGGCCAGGTGACGGGATATGTGTACGACGAGAGGGGCGGCCTGGTCGAGGCGGCCGGCTCGGACGCGGTCCTGGCCCTGCGGCGGGACGAGGCGGGCCGGGTGCTGTCCGAGACGGTCGACGGCCGCACCCTCACATACGCCTACGACGTGCGGGGCCGCCGCATCGGCCGCACCACCCCGACCGGCGCGACCAGCACGTGGACGTACGACGCGGCGGGCCGCCGTACCGGCATGGTGGCCTCGGGCCGCACCCTCGACTTCACGTACGACGATGCGGGCCGCGAACTGACGCGCCGCATAGGCGAGTCGGTGACCCTCACCAACGCCTTCGACGCTCTGGGCCGCCTGACCAAACAGGAACTCACCGGCCCGGCCGGCCGACGTCTC
Source organism: Streptomyces sp. SID13726 (assembly GCF_010548375.1). Classification (GTDB taxonomy): domain Bacteria; phylum Actinomycetota; class Actinomycetes; order Streptomycetales; family Streptomycetaceae; genus Streptomyces. The sequence goes on along the minus strand of NZ_JAAGLY010000004.1, from coordinate 147,757 downwards.
CAGCAGCGCGCCTACACCTACCGTGCCGACGGCAACCTGACCGCCGTGGACGACGACCTCAACGGCCCTCGCCGCTTCGACCTCGACACAGTGGGCCGGGTGACCGCCGTCCACGCCGCGAACTGGACGGAGACGTACGCCTACGACGAGGCGGGAAACCAGACCCAGGCGGCCTGGCCGACCGGCCACCCGGGCGAGGAGGCGACCGGTGACCGCTCCTACACCGGCACCCGCATCACTCGCGCGGGCAGCGTCCGCTACGAACACGACGAAGCCGGCCGCATCACCCTGCGTCAGAAGACCCGTCTGTCCCGCAAGCCGGACACCTGGCGGTACGCCTGGGACGCCGAGGACCGGCTGACGTCGGTCACCACCCCGGACGGCACCACCTGGCGCTACCGCTACGACCCTCTGGGGCGCCGCACGGCCAAACTCCGCCTGGCCGAGGACGGCGAGACCGTCGTCGAACGGATCGATTTCACCTGGGACGGCACCACCCTCTGCGAACAGACCACGACATCAGCGGATCTGCCGAATCCGGTCACCCTGACCTGGGACCACCAGGGCCTGCACCCGATCGCCCAGACGGAACGCATCACGGCGTCAGACGTTCCCCGGAACGAGATCGACTCCCGCTTCTTCGCCATAGTCACAGACCTGGTCGGCACCCCGACGGAACTCATCGACGAGGCCGGCGACATAGCCTGGCGTACCCGAAGCACCCTATGGGGCACAACGGCATGGGCCGCAGACAGCACGGCGTACACCCCACTGCGCTTCCCGGGGCAGTACTTCGACCCTGAGACGGGGTTGCATTACAACTTCTTTCGGCACTACGACCCCGAGACTGCCCGATACACAACGCCTGACCCTCTGGGACTTGGCCCTGCCCCTAACCCCGGCACCTACGTCCATAATCCCCACACCTGGACCGACCCTCTCGGTTTGGCACCGTGCAACCTGGACTTTGCCAACCGAAAAGAGGCATTCAATGCAGCGAAGGACAGAGCAGGAGTCCCACGCAGTCAGCAGCCTTCTCGGCAGTGGACGGTCGGTGATGATCCCGCCCAGCGCCACCGGGTCAGCAACTACGTGTACGATCCAAATCCTGGCTCCCATGGCCGTTACTACCAGTATGAAACACCCAGTGGTTCACGGGTTGTCGTGGAACATACAAGAGACCCGAACGCTCCGAATCCGCACTTTCATGCGGGGCAGCCGAAATCGGGGGAGTTTAAAGTGAATATGATGGGTCAACGCTATCAGCAGGTCGGGGATAAGCATCACTTCTACTACCCTGGGGGCAGTTAGTGGCGAGCAGTGAGTTGCGGTTGAGGTTGCAGCGACGAAGGGAAGAAGGACAGGCTTCTGAAATTTCGGAATTGCTCACGGGTGTACGCAGCTTTGGGTACGTGCAAGATGATGAGATGCCTGACTGGGTGCGTCTGAGGGTTTCGGAATGGATGCGTTCCGATTCTTTGCCGGACTCGAGAATTAATGATGAAATCGAAGAGCAGATAAATCTTTGGATTGAAAATTTCGCCAATGACGCGGGAATGGGGAACAGGTTTTATTGTAGGACTGGTCTGCTCTTTTTCCCTTGGCTCGACTGTGAAGTAGGCGAAGATGGGTGGGCGCAGGAGCTTCGTGCAGCCATAGGGAACGACCTAGTTATCATCTCCCATGACAAGACGGCGGCGGTTGCTTTCTTTGAGGAAGAGTACGAGTACCTCGCATTCTCTGGAGTGCCCTTCAGGTAGGGCTATCCGGGCTGCCGCGTCCGTGCGGGGTTCTCCCGGGAATCTAAATAGGTCCGTTCTTGCGTAGATCGGTTCTTACTTGGATTACCGTCTTACTTCACCGCTTACTGCCTTCCGGACCGCGCGAAGCGGGGGTCGCCGTCAGTCTCCCCGCCGGAGAACTGGCGCAGAAAGCCATTGTTCGACGCTCCGAAAATGTCGCTCGAACAAGTGCGGAAATTCGTCGCGGAAGCTTACAAGTATGGATGATCAAAATCTGGGAAAGCTTCAAATCTACTCGGTGGAAGCGGTGCGTTTCGGGTCGGCTACGTGCATCGTTCGATGTGTTGGCGGAATCGTGAGAGCGGGACAGCGATTCAGCGTGGATCCTGCGGGCGATGATTCGGCAGTGGGCTCCCGGGTTCTGCTGGATTGGATCAATCGGTACGGCTCTCTGGTTCATTTTGTCGAACCGCCCCACAATGCGAAGGTGCATTTCATCGGCGAGGGAGCGTCTCTGCTCCGGGATGGATTGACGATTACGTTCGCGGAGTGAACGGGTTCGAACTGCAGATGGGGTGGACAAGACTCTCGCTTGCAGAACCGGCAACTCCGCAGCGTGAGACCGCGACACATGGAGTGTCGGGAGCGGCGGGCATGTCTCGGGCGAGGGCGTTGTCCTCGTGGTAGCTGAAGGGCTGGTTTTCGCGCCACTCGAACGACCCGCCGAAATGCACCTGTCGAGCCACCGGTTCGCGGTCCGCCTCGATGAGTTCGATCTCGGGGGTTGTTCTGCCTGTCGGAGAAGTCGCCCTACGCCGGTTTCCTCGCCATCAGATAGGCGCGGGACGGCTTCTCCTCGCCCAGAGGTTCCCTGAGTACGCGGACGATCACCTGGAAGCTCGCCTTGGACAGGGGCTCCGCCACTGCCTCCGGGGTGCGGAGGTAGTAGTCGAGGGAGATCTTGTGGCCGAAGCGTTCGTCGAGGTGTATGTGGGTGCCGCCGGGCTCGTACTGGAAGCCGATCAGGGCGTGGGCGCCGGGGGTCAGGACGCGGTGGAACTCTGAGAACGCCGTATCGAGCCGACGTGGAAGCGGAGGTCCGGGTGGGCTCTGCGGGCCAGTTCCACCATCCTCGGTGAGACGTCCACGCCGAACACCGGGATGCCGAGGGCGTGGAGCGCGGCGGTCACATGACCGGGTCCGCTGCCTACGTCCGCCACCGGGCCCGCGTCCTGCTCCTTCACCAACTCCGCGAAGCCGTTGATCTGGGCTCTGTCCAGCAGCGGGATGCCCGCCCAGTCGGAGAACCGCTCGGTGCGTCTCGGGGCGGCGGGCGCGGAGTTTCCCCAGCGGTCACCGGGCGGCACCACCTGGCGCTACCGCTACGACCCTCTGGGGCGCCGCACGGGCCAAACTCCGCCTGGCCGAGGACGGCGAGACCGTCGTCGAACGGATCGACTTCACCTGGGACGGCACCACCCTCTGCGAACAGACCACGACATCAAGATCTTGCGTACTGCCCCATCGAGGTGTGGGTCACGGAGCGCAGCCCAATCGGAGATGATGGCCTAGCCTCGCGCTTTCACCAGGCGGGCTGTCCGGCAGGCGGTCAGGAAAGCAGAAAGTGCCTCTGACCAGCAAGAATGAGGATTGTCTAGGTCCTTGTTCCTGCCACCGCCGGAGGCACTTCCCAGGTGAAGCACCCTATCGGGTCCTACCCCCGTGTCCGCGTCCAGGACGACGGCCGCCAGGTCGTCACCCAGGCCGGGTCGGTCCTGCTCGTCGAGACGGTCCGCAAGACGGGCCTTGGCCAGGCCGTATCCCAGGCTCTGGCTCCGTGGCGCAAACCGCGGGCCGTCCACGATCCCGGCAAGGCCCTCCTGGACGTTGCTCTGGCGGTCGCACTGGGCGGTGACTGCCTCGCGGACGTCGCGATGCTGCGGTGTGAGCCAGCCGTCTTCGGCCCGGTCGCCTCCGACCCGACGGTCTCCCGTCTGATCGACACCCTCGCCGCCTCCGGCGAGAAAGCCCTGCAGGCCATCCGGTCCGCACGGGCCGAAGTCCGGGGCCGTGTCTGGTTGTTGGCAGGCAAGAACGCCCCGGACACCGATGGACAGGTCACGGTCGACCTCGACGGCGTCCTCGTGATCGCGCACTCCGACAAGGAGGACGCGGCCGCGACCTGGAAGAAGACCTACGGCCATCACCCCTGACGGCCTTCGTCGACCACGGCCCGGGTGGAACCGGAGAGCCCGTCGCTGCCCTTCTGCGACCGGGGAACGCCGGCTCCAACACCGCTGCCGACCACATCACCACCGCCCAACTGGCCCTCGCCCAGCTGCCGAAGCACTACCGGCGAGGGCGGCAGACCCTGATCCGCACGGACTCCGCCGGCGGCACCCACGACTTCGTGTCCTGGCTCGCCAGGCGAGGCCGATGGCTGTCCTACTCCGTCGGCATGGTGATCACCGAAGCGATCCACGAACACGTGCTGAAGGTCCCTGCCTCAGCCTGGACCCCGGCCGTCGAGACCAACGGTGAGGCCCGTGACGGAGCCTGGATCGCCGAGCTCACCGGCAGGCTGCTGGACGGCTGGCCGAAGGGCATGCGGCTGATCGTCCGAAAGGAACGGCCCCACCCTGGGGCCCAGTTGAGGATCACGGACGCGGACGGCATGCGGATCACGTGCTTCGCGACCAACACCCCTGACCGGCCGATCGCCGCTCTCGAACTCCGTCACCGGCTGCGGGCCCGGGCCGAGGACCGGATCCGGGCCGCCCGGTCCACCGGGCTGCGCAACCTGCCCCTCCACCGGGCAGCTCAGAACAAGGTCTGGTTGGAGATCGTCCAGATCGCCCTTGACCTGCTCGCCTGGATGCCCATGCTCGCCCTCACCGGTACAGCCCGGCTCTGGGAACCTCGCCGACTGCGATTCCGCCTGTTCTCCGCGGCCGCCCAGTTGGCCACCACTGGCCGACGCAGGATCCTCCGCCTCACCCGGCACTGGCCCTGGACCGGCGAGATCACTACCGCCCTCGAACGACTCGCGCTCCTGCCCAACCCCGGCTGACCGGCAACCTTCCACCGTCCCAACAACATCACCCGCCCCGGGAAGTGGAACCCGGCGCCCACCCGACGCGACAACCGGGCCGCCGACCTGCCCATCGTCAACTCCAGGAAGCGCGAGGGTCCACCGACTCCGTCGGTGGACCCTCGCGAAAGATCGAGGCTAGTGACGTACTTCATGAACAACATCATGGGCGAGTCCGTCGATGAACCTGGCGCGGCGGTAATTCGCAAAATTCTGGCAGAACTGCAGAATGCGGATGGTGAGCATCTTGATGTGTCGCTGGTCCATGAGTCTGGCTGGTCTTTGAGTGTTTACCCGGACAAGAATCTGGTGTGGGAGAACGTCGATGATGGCCAGGCTCGGCAACGAGAAATCACTGCTGATACCTGGGAGGGTGTGGTCGTGGTTCTCTGGCAGTTGTCGCGCGGCGAAATCTGGAAACTCAATTCGATCGACTGGCGCGAGAGCTGAGAAATCTACAGATTCTGGACGGTGATTTTCTTAAGCCGGCTTCCTCGCCACCAGGTACGCCCGGGACAGTTTCTCCTCGCCGAGGGGCTCCCTGAGTATCTGGAGGATGACCTGGAAGCTCGCCTTGGACAGGGGCTCCGCCACTGCCTCCGGGGTGCGGAGGTAGTAGTCGAGGGAGATCTTGTGGCCGAAGCGTTCGTCGAGGTGCAGCTGGGCGCCGCCCGGCTCGTACTGGAAGCCGATCAGGGCGTGGGCGCCGGGGGCCAGGACGCGGTGGAACTCTGAGAAGGCCGTGGCGAGGTGGTCGTCGGGGACGTGGATGATCGAGTAGAGGGCCGTGATGCCGCCCAGCGTTTCCGACGGCAGGTCCAGCGATGTCATCGAGCCGACGTGGAAGCGGAGGTCCGGGTGGGCTCTGCGGGCCAGTTCCACCATCCTCGGGGAGACGTCCACGCCGAACACCGGGATGCCGAGGGCGTGGAGCGCGGCGGTCACGTGGCCCGGGCCGCTGCCGATGTCGGCCACCGGGCCCTTCGCCTGCTCCTTCACCAACTCCGCGAAACCCTTGATCTGCGCTCTGTCCAGCGTGGGGATGCCGGCCCAGTCCGAGAACTGCTCCGTGTAGGGCTCGGCGATCGTGTCGTACGCGGTTCGGGTGGCCCGTATGAAGTCGGGGGTCTCGGCGTTCACGGGCTGCACCCTAGCGGGGGGCTTCGGGTCGGCGGGGGTGAAGTCGGGGAGCACCGTGTGGAGTTTGCCTGGTGGTCATCGGGTGGGGGAGTGGGGGGACTTTAGGGCTTCGAGGAAGGTGGTGAAGGGGGTGGGGGGGAAGGTGAGGGTGGCCCTGGTGGGGACTTTCGAGTCGCGGATCGCTATGTGGGTGCGCAGGTTCGCTATCTCCACGCAGTCGTTGCCCTCGCCTCCACCGGAGAAGGACGACTTCTTCCACTGGGCGGGGGCGGTCATGGCGGTCCTCACAGTTCCTTGGCCAGCTGGTGGATGAGGTCGCGCGACTGTTCCGGAGGGAGCGACCCCTCCTTCACCCTACGGAAGAGCTTGCGGAAGTGCTCCAGTTGAGCCTCGGAGTCGAGGAAGGCCGTACCGTGCGGGGCGTCGCGAACCACGGTCTCCAGCCGGGGGACTTCCGCACCCAGGTGCACCAGAGCGCTTCCGGCTCCAGCGAAGTCGTCGACGGCGAAAGGGATGACCCGAACGGTGACGTGATCAGCCTCGGACATCTCCAGGATGCGGGCCAACTGGGTTCGCATCGCGGCACGTCCGGTCACCTTGATGCGCAGGGCCGCTTCGTGGATCACCGTCTCGTACGGCATGGGCTCGGGACCTTCGATGACGACCTTCCGCCTCATCCGGTGATCCACCCGCAGTCCCACCTCGCTGTCGGGGAACTCCGGGTTCATGTAGGCGAAGAGGGCCCGGGCGTAATCCTCCGTCTGGAAGAGCCCCGGCACGTGGATCACGGCTACGTCGTGGCGGAAAGCGGCGTGGTGATCCAGCTCTGCGAGGTCCAGGTAGGCGGCGGGGAGAGTCCCCCGGTACTCCTCCCACCAGCCCTGGGTTCGGTCGGTCGCCATCGCCACCAGGGCTTCGATCAACTCGCCTTCGGCGCAGGTGTAATTGGCCGCGATCCGGCGTAGGCGCTTTTCGCTCACGCCGGCCAGCCCGTACTCGATCTGGCTGATCTGTGCGGTGCTCACCCCGAGCAGGTCGGCGGCCTGGCGGTTCGTCAAGCCTGCTGCTTCGCGGAGCCTGCGCAGTTCGACCGCCAAGCGCAGCTGACGTGCAGTGGGCTCGCGCCTCAGCGCCATCGCGTACTCCTCCCAACGCGCCTGGCGGCGCGGCTCGTTCGGAGTCAGATTACGGGATCGGCTTGCGAAACCTAAACGCTAATCCCTACCGTCGGTGATGCAACGCACACTCTGCGGAAGTGCACCGCTTCGCCCTGCCGTGACGATTGCGGCGATGCCACCGCGTCCATCCCGTACGCCGAAACGGAGTTGCCGCATGCCCGAAAACGAACCCTGGGAGTACACGCTGTACATCCCCGACGACGTCCGCGCCGTGATCGTCGCCCGCCGGACCCTCCGGCTCATCCTGACGATGCACGGCCTGATCCGCCTCGTCGACACCGCGGAGCTCCTCGCGGCGGAGCTCGTCTCCAATGCCGTACGGCATACGAAGGGGTCGGCGGCGTTGCGGGTGCGGTGGGCGGTGGGGGTGTTGCGGATCGGGGCGTGGGACGCCGACCCCGAACCTCCCGAGCCTCCGGGGGAGTTGGGTCTTCTTGCGGACGTGGGAGCGGAGGAAGGGCGCGGGCTCGCGTTGGTCGAGGCCTGTGCCGATGTGTGGGGGTGGCAGCCGTCGGCCAGGGGTGGGAATCGGGGGAAGTTCGTGTGGTGCGAGCTGGGATCGGCCGGGTAGGTGAATCGTTCGTCGGGGGCTCTGAGCCCCTCGGGGGGTGGCGCCACCCCTTCGAGCACCCTGCGTCATGCCCCCGCATCCGGCCGTGACCGTTCCGGGACTCCGCCTCAACCCCGTCCCCGCACCGTTTCGACAGACGAACAGAAGCGCCTGCGGGGTGCGCGGCATGGTATGTGTGAGAAAAGAGGTTCCTACCCATCTCACATCACATCCATGCGTCGAGCGGCCAAATTTTCTTCCCCCGGCGGGTTGAAGTTTTGTTGATCGCGGGTCGGTTGGTCGCCCCGGCGTCCTACCCTTTAGAGGGTGAAGCAACTGATGTCACTGGAGTCCGAGGTCGATCTGCCCGGGGAAGCCGTGCTTCCCGGTGTGCTGAGCGACGCGCTGCACGCCGAACTCGTCCACTTCCGGCGTGACTTGCACATGCATCCGGAGCTGGGCAACCAGGAGTTCCGTACCACCGCGGCGATCAAGGAACGGCTTGAGAAGGCCGGGCTGAAGCCGCGTGTGCTCGCCGTCGGGACCGGGCTCGTGTGTGACATCGGGGAGTGGGACGGCGAGCGGCCCATGCTCGCCCTGCGTGCCGACATCGACGGGTTGCCCATCCCGGACACGAAGAGTGAGTGCTCGTATCGGTCGACCGTGCCCGACCGGGCGCATGCCTGCGGGCACGACGTCCACACGACCGTGGTGCTCGGTGCCGGGCTCGTGCTCGCCGAGCTCGACAGGAAGGGGCTGCTGCCCCGGCCCGTACGGCTGCTCTTCCAGCCCGCCGAGGAGGTGCTGCCCGGCGGTGCCGCCGACGCCATCGAGTGCGGGGTGCTGGAAGGGGTCGGGAAGATCCTCGCCGTGCACTGCGACCCCCGTGTCGACGCCGGCAGGATCGGGCTGCGGACCGGTGCCATCACCTCCGCCTGCGACCGGCTGGAGATCTCCCTGGACGGGCCCGGCGGGCACACCGCCCGGCCGCATCTCACCACCGACCTTGTCACCGCCGCCGCCCGCGTCGTCACCGACGTGCCCGCCATCGTCGGCCGGCGCGTCGACACCCGGGCCGGGCTCGCCGTGACCTGGGGGCGGATCGAGTCCGGGCACGCGCCCAACGTCATCCCGCAGCACGCCGAGCTCTCCGGCACCGTGCGCTGCCTCGACCTCGACACCTGGCGACAGGCCCCCGACATCGTCGTCGCCGCCATTGACGAGGTGGCGAATCTGCACCGGGCCAAGTCCGAGATCAACTACGTCCGCGGCGTCCCGCCCGTCGTCAACGACCCGGACATCACCGAGCTGATCCGCACCGCCATGACCGCCCGGCGCGGCGCCGACTCCGTCGAGGGCACCGAGCAGAGCCTCGGCGGCGAGGACTTCTCCTGGTACCTGGAGCACGTCCCCGGGGCCATGGCCCGCCTCGGGGTCCGCACCCCGGGCGAGCGGACCGTGCGCGACCTCCACCAGGGCGACTTCGACGCCGACGAGTCCGCCATCACCGTCGGGGTCGAGCTGTTCACCGCCGCCGCGCTTATCGACGGCGCCTGACACCCTCGTAGAAAAAGGAAAGGGGCATCCCCCGGGGTGCCCCTTTTCGCATGCCTTCGTCCGCTTGTGTCACCCGGGCGTAACGGTCGGCGCACGGTCGTAACCCGGTGTCGGCACGAATCGATAACGTCCACGAACAACCCCGTTCCCCTACCCTTCTACGCGCGTTACTGTGCGCCGAAATCACCGCCACGGGCGGCGACTTGGGGACGCGGGCCGGTGACGGTTGCCGTGGTGCGAAGGGGTGCGTGCTGTGCGTCAGACAACTCGGAAGACTCGAATATCCCGGAGGACCAGGTTCTCCCAAGTGGCAGTGGCCGTCTCGGTCATCGCGCTGGCGGCCGTGGGGTGCGGTGAGTCCAGCAAGGATGCCGGGACCAGCGACGCCTCGTCGTCGTCCGCGTCCGGCAAGTACTCCGGCAAGGGCATCGGCCTCGCGTACGACATCGGCGGCAAGGGCGACCAGTCCTTCAACGACGCCGCCTACGCCGGCTACGAGCAGGCGAACAAGGAATTCAAGATGGGCGGCACGGACATCGAGCCGCAGGACGGCGAGTCCGACGCCGACAAGACGCAGCGTCTGGAGCAGCTCGCCAAGGCCGGCTACAACCCGGTGATCGGCGTCGGCTACATCTACGCCGGGCCGATCAAGGAAGTCGCGGCCAAGTACCCGAACATCACCTTCGGCATCATCGACGACGAGACCGTCAAGGCCGCCAACGTCGCCGACATGGTCTTCTCCGAGGAGCAGGCCTCCTACCTCGCGGGCGTCGCCGCCGCCAAGGCCTCCAAGGCCAAGCACGTCGGCTTCATCGGCGGTGTGGACATCCCGCTCATCCACAAGTTCGGCGCGGGCTTCGAGCAGGGCGTCAAGTCCGTCGACCCGGCCATCAAGATCGAGTCGCAGTACCTGACCGAGACGCCCCAGGAGGGCGGCTTCTCCAGCCCCGACAAGGGCAAGGAGGCGGCCAGCGGCCAGATCGAGAAGGGCGCCGACGTCATCTACCACGCGGCCGGCCTGTCCGGTCAGGGCGTGATCTCCGAGGCCGCCAGCAAGAAGGTGTGGGCCATCGGCGTCGACTCCGACCAGTACAACCAGAGCGCGCTCGCCAAGTACAAGGACTACATCCTCGGCTCGGCCCTGAAGAACGTCGGCGGCGCCGTCTACGAGCTCGCCAAGTCCGTCCACGAGGGCAAGCCGCTCAACGGCACCGTGCGCGGCACGCTGAAGACCGGCGGGGTCGGATTCGCCGACTCCAACCCGAAGTACAAGGCGATGACGGACGTCGTCGCGGCCGTCGACAAGGCCAAGCAGGACATCGTCGACGGCAAGGTCACGGTCAAGACCTCGTAACAACCGGAGGGCCCCGGACGGCGGTCTCCATACGCCCTACCGGGCATCGTTACAGCTCGTGCGCCCCTTGCCTCCCGCAAGGGGCGCACCACTGTCCTTACTCTGTTCTACAACTGTGGCCACAGCTCGATAACGGACCGGACAGATGGGGTTTTCCGTCTGGTCTACGCGCGTTACGCTGCGGCGGAACCAGCGCCTGGTTTGGGCGCTTGCACAAAGGAGTCTCGTTCCATGCGCCGGGTGTCCCGTATCGCGGTTGCAGGCGTTGCAACCGCAGCTCTTGCCGTGACTGTTTCCGCATGCGGAAGCTCGTCCTCCTCCTCTTCGTCCTCCTCCAGCAACAAGGACCTGGGCCTCGCCCTGGCCTACGACGTCGGCGGCAAGGGCGACCAGTCCTTCAACGACGCCGCCACCGCCGGCCTGGACAAGGCCGACAAGGAGTTCGGCTACAAGTCCACCGCGGTCGAGCCGCAGGACGGCGAGTCCGACGCGGACAAGACGCAGCGCCTGGAGACCCTGGCCAAGCAGGGTTACAACCCGGTGATCGGCGTCGGCTTCGCCTACGCGCCGGCCGTCAAGGAGGTCGCGGCCAAGTACCCGAAGACCACCTTCGGCATCGTCGACGACAACTCCTTCACCGCGAAGAACGTCGCCAACCTCGTCTTCCACGAGGAGCAGGCCTCCTACCTCGCCGGTGTCGCGGCCGCCAAGGCCACCAAGTCCAACACCGTCGGCTTCATCGGCGGCGTGGACGTCCCGCTGATCCACAAGTTCGAGGCGGGCTTCAAGCAGGGCGTCCAGGACACCAAGAAGGGCGTCTCGGTCAAGTCGCAGTACCTGACCGAGACCGCCGCCGAGGGTGGCTTCTCCAGCCCCGACAAGGGTGAGAGTGCCGCCGAGGGTCAGATCGACGCCGGTGCGGACGTCGTCTACGCCGCCGCCGGCCTCTCCGGCCAGGGCGTCATCAAGGCCGCCTCGGCACACAAGATCTGGGCGATCGGCGTCGACTCCGACCAGTACAAGCAGGACGCGCTGGCCAAGTACAAGGACTCGATCCTCACCTCGGCCATGAAGAACGTCGAGGGCGCGGTCTACACGCTCGCCAAGTCGGTCCACGACGGCAAGCCGGAGACCGGCGAGATCCGCGGCAGCCTCGCCAACGGCGGCGTGAGCCTCTCCGACTCCAACCCGAAGTTCGCCGCCGACACCGCCATCCAGGACGCGGTGAAGAAGGCCGAAGAGGGCATCAAGGCCGGCACCATCACGGTGAAGACCTCCTGACCCTTCGGGGAGACCTCCCAGTCCTCCGGTGAGACCTTCCGGCCTCCCGGTCGGGGAAACCTGACCGGGGGCCGGGGGACCGGGAGTAACGGGAACAGCAGGAACAGCGGGAGCAACGGGAACAGCAGGAACTGTGGAAGCGGTGGGGACGGCGGGAACGCCGGGCAGCTGAGCACACCGGCCCGCCGGGAAGCCCGGAGCACCGGAACCCCCACTGCCGCAACACGGCACGGCCCACCCACGCCGAGCAGCCCCCGACCCACGGCGCGACGCACCGGCACCACCCACCGGCACGACGCACCGCACACAGCCCTAGAGGCCGTGGCCAAAAAGACGCTGTAATGGCAGCGTCACGGCCACGGAACGGGGTGCGGACAGGATCGGCCCCGGTACCGGTCCCGCCCGCCGGGGCAGCGGCCGGTGCGCCAAGCTCGTGGACCGCGAGTGGACTGTGAGCGGACTGTGAACAGGGACGTGCCGGGCCCCGCCCGGACCGTCCGCCGGGTGGACGGAGCGAGTGCGGTGCCTGCTGCCGCCCGCACCCCGTCCGCGCGGCAGAATGCTCGGAACGGATCGGCTCTCTGAAAAGAACCGGTCAGATCCGGGCACTATTTAAAGCAGGGGCGCTACGCGCGTAGATGGCCCCTTTCCCAAGGAGAGTGCGCCATCGACGCGACCAGCAGCCCTCCGCTCACCGATCGGTCGACGATCGCGGTCGAGTTGGCGGGGATCACCAAGCGGTTCCCGGGTGTCGTCGCCAACCACGACATCCATCTGACGGTCAAGAAGGGCACCGTGCACGCCCTCGTCGGCGAGAACGGCGCCGGCAAGTCGACCCTGATGAAGATCCTCTACGGCATGCAGAAGCCGGACGAGGGCACCATCGCGGTCGCCGGTGAGCAGGTCACCTTCTCCAGCCCCGCCGACGCCATCGCCCGCGGCATCGGCATGGTCCACCAGCACTTCATGCTGGCCGACAACCTCACCGTGCTGGAGAACGTCGTCCTGGGCAGCGAGAAGCTGCACGGCATCGGCGGCGGCGCCCGCAAGAAGATCAAGGAGATCTCCGAGCGCTACGGCCTCGGCGTCCGCCCCGACGCCCTGGTCGAGGACCTCGGGGTCGCCGAGCGCCAGCGCGTGGAGATCCTCAAGGTCCTCTACCGCGGCGCCGACACCCTGATCCTCGACGAGCCCACCGCGGTCCTCGTGCCCCAGGAGGTCGACGCGCTCTTCGACAACCTGCGCGAGCTCAAGTCCCAGGGCCTCGCCGTCATCTTCATCTCGCACAAACTCGGCGAGGTCCTCTCCGTCGCCGACGAGATCACCGTCATCCGCCGCGGCACGACGGTCGGCACCGCCGTACCCGCCGAGACGACCCCGCGCCAGCTCGCCGAGATGATGGTCGGCAGCGAACTGCCCACCCCGGAGACCGCCGAGTCCACGGTCACCGACCAGCCCGTCATCACGGTCGAGAACCTCACCGTGTACGCGTCCGGCGGCGCCTCCCTGGGCGTGGAGGCCGAGCCCGCGGGCGGTATCGGCCTCGCCACCGAGGGCGGCCAGGTCAAGAAGGCCCTCGACGACGTCACCTTCACCATCCACGCCGGTGAGGTCATGGGTATCGCCGGAGTCGAGGGCAACGGCCAGACCGAGCTCATCGACGCCCTGATCGGCACGAAGAACGCCGACTCGGGCACGATCACCTTCCTCGGCGAGGACATCACCCCCTGGGCCACCCGCAAGCGCCGTGAGCAGGGCGTCGGCTACATCCCCGAGGACCGCCACCGCCAGGGCCTGCTCCTGGAGGCCCCCCTCTGGGAGAACCGCATCCTCGGCCATGTCACCGAGGCGCCCAACGCCAAGGGCTTCTGGCTGAACCCCAAGGGCGCCCAGGACGACACGCGCAGGATCGTCCAGGAGTACGACGTCCGCACCCCCGGCATCGACGTCACGGCCGCCTCCCTCTCCGGCGGCAACCAGCAGAAGCTGATCGTCGGCCGCGAGATGAGCCACAACCCGAAGTTCCTGATCGCCGCCCATCCCACCCGCGGTGTGGACGTCGGCGCGCAGGCCCAGATCTGGGACCGGATCAGGGAGGCCCGCCGCGAGGGTCTCGCCGTACTCCTGATCTCCGCGGACCTGGACGAGCTGATCGGTCTGTCGGACACCCTGCGGGTGATCTTCGACGGCAGGCTGGTCGCCGACGCCGACCCCGCCACCATCACACCGGAGGAGCTGGGCTCGGCCATGACGGGTGCCGCCACCGGACACCTTGAGCACACCGAGGAAGCAAGCGCCCCGGAGGACGAGGCCCGATGAAGAAGTTCGACAAGGAGCGTGCGCTCCTCGCGGTGGCCGGCCCGGCCATCGCGCTCGTCGCGGCGATCCTGCTGACCTCGGTCGTGCTGATCGCCTCCGGCAAGAACCCGATCGAGCCGTACCGGCTGATGATCGAGCAGGCCGGGTTCTCCGACGTCCAGGTGCTGATCGTCAACCAGGCGTCGATGTACTACATCGCCGCCCTCGCGGTCGCCCTCGGCTTCCGGATGAACCTCTTCAACATCGGCGTCGACGGCCAGTACCGCCTCGGCGCGTTCATGACCGCCGTGGTCGGCGCCCATGTCGCCCTGCCGTCCTTCCTCCAGATCCCGATGCTGCTCCTCGTCGGCGCCCTCACCGGCGCGATGTGGGCCGGTGTCGCGGGCGTCCTGAAGGTCACCCGGGGCGTCAGCGAGGTCGTCGCGACGATCATGCTGAACGCGATCGCCACCAGCGTCATCGGCTACCTCAGCCTCCGCGACAACTTCGGCGTCCTGGTCGGCGACAACGTCACCACCGGCGTGATGAAGGACTCCGGCTGGGTCCCCGGCATCAACCTCGGCGCGGACGTCGGCGAGATCTACGGCCTGGTCTTCCTCGCCGTCGCCGTCGGCATCGCCTACTGGGTCGTCCTCAACCGCACCCGCTTCGGCTTCGACCTGCGCGCCACCGGCGAGTCCGAGACCGCCGCCGCGGCCTCCGGTGTCAACGCCAAGCGCATGGTCCTCACCGCGATGCTGATCTCCGGCGCGGTCGCCGGCATCTCCGGCCTGCCGCTGCTCCTCGGCGACGCCCACACCTACAGCCTGAGCTTCCCGGCCGGCCTCGGCTTCACCGCCATCGGCATCGCCCTGCTCGGCCGCAACAACCCCGGCGGCATCGCGCTCGCCGCCCTGCTCTGGGCCTTCCTCGACAAGGCCTCGCCCGCTCTCGACTACGCGATCCCGACGCCGTACGAGAAGGAGATCGCGACGATCATGCAGGGCCTGATCGTCTTCGCGGTCGTCATCTCCTACGAGGCCGTACGCCAGTGGGGTCTGCGCCGCCAGCAGAAGCGTGTCGGCGAGGAGCTCGCCGCCGCTGCCGCCCAGAACGTCAAGAAGGAGGTGGCTGCCTGATGTCCACCGCGACCACTGCCAAGCCGCAGGCGAAGCAGCCCGCCAAGGGCGGCCGCCGCCTCTCCCTGCCGGTGCTCCTGCTGATCATCGCGGGCGTGCTGGTCCTCACCTCGGTCGTCCGTCTCATCTCCGGCGCCGACGGCATCACCTCCACCGGCCAGATGTCCACCGCGCTGCGCCTCGCCGTGCCGATCGGCCTCGCCGGCCTCGGCGGTCTGTGGGCCGAGCGCGCGGGCGTCGTCAACATCGGCCTCGAAGGCATGATGATCCTCGGCACCTGGTTCGGCGCCTGGGCCGGCTACCAGTGGGGCCCCTGGACCGGTGTCGTCTTCGGCATCATCGGCGGCGCGCTGGGCGCCGTACTGCACGCGATCGCCACGGTGACCTTCAACGTCAACCACATCGTCTCCGGTGTGGCGCTGAACATCCTCGCCCTCGGCACCACCCGCTACCTGTCGAAGTTCACCTTCGAGGACGCCCCGCAGGGCTCCTCCAAGCAGTCCCCGCCGATCGACTCGCTGGGCACCTTCGACGTCCCGGGCCTGTCCGGCTGGCTGGAGACCCTCAACGACAAGCACTGGTTCCTGGTCTCCGACCTCGCCGGGCTCGTCGGCGGTCTGATCACCGACCTGTCGCCGCTGACCGTCGTCGCCGTGGCCCTCGTACCCGCCACCTGGTACGTCCTGTGGCGCACGTCCTTCGGCCTGCGGCTGCGCTCCTGCGGCGAGAACCCGGTCGCGGCCGAGTCGCTCGGCGTCAACGTCTACAAGTACAAGTACATCGCCGTGATCATCAGCGGTGGCTTCGCGGGCCTCGGCGGCGCGTTCCTGTCGATCGTCGCCTCGAACGTCTACCTCGACGGCCAGACCGCCGGCCGCGGTTACATCGGTCTCGCCGCGATGATCTTCGGCAACTGGATGCCGGGCGGACTCGCCCTCGGCGCGGGCCTGTTCGGCTACACCGACAGCCTCAACCTGCGCGGCGGCACCACCAACGTGCACGCGCTGATCCTGCTGCTCGCGATCCTGCTCGTGGCGGGCGCGGCCTACCTGGCCTGGCAGAAGAAGTACGTCCCGACGGCCATCACGCTCGTCATCTCGGCCGTGATGTTCTTCTGGTACACCAGCACCGACGAGGTCCCGCGCCAGGTCGTCTCCGCCGCCCCCTACATCGTCACCCTGCTGGTGCTGTCGTTCTCCGCGCAGCGCCTGCGGATGCCGAAGGCGGACGGCATGCCGTACCGGAAGGGACAGGGCAAGTGACCTCCCCGGCCACCGTCGACTGGGAGGCGCTGCGGGCCGCGGCACGGGACGCGATGTCCCGGGCCTACGCCCCGTACTCCGGCTACCCGGTCGGCGTGGCCGCCCTGGTCGACGACGGCCGTACGATCACCGGCTGCAACGTCGAGAACGCCTCCTACGGCCTCGGCCTGTGCGCCGAGTGCGGTCTGGTCTCGGAGCTGCGGAACACGGGCGGCGGCCGCCTCACGCACTTCACCTGCGTGGACGGCCGGGGCGAGGTGCTCGTCCCGTGCGGCCGCTGCCGGCAGCTGCTGTACGAGTTCGGCGGCGCCGATCTCCTCCTGGAGACCCCGGCGGGTGTGCTGCCGCTCTCGGAGATGCTCCCGCAGGCCTTCGGGCCGGAGCACCTCACCAAGTAATTCTCGGAAGGAAAGCCCTGCATGGCCATGGACGTCATCTCCGTCATCCGCACCAAGCGGGACCGCGGCGAACTCAGCGACGAGCAGATCGACTGGGTCATCGACGCGTACACCCGCGGGGAGGTCGCCGACGAGCAGATGTCCGCGCTCGCGATGGCGATCCTGCTCAACGGCATGAACCGCGGCGAGATCGCCCGCTGGACCGCCGCGATGATCGCCTCGGGCGAGCGCATGGACTTCTCGTCCCTGTCCCGCCCCACCGCCGACAAGCACTCCACGGGCGGTGTCGGCGACAAGATCACGCTGCCGCTGGCGCCCCTGGTGGCGGCGTGCGGCGCGGCGGTCCCGCAGCTGTCGGGCCGGGGCCTCGGCCACACCGGCGGCACCCTGGACAAGCTGGAGTCGATCCCGGGCTGGCGCGCACTGCTCTCGAACGAGGAGATGCTGAACGTCCTCGACACGACCGGCGCGGTGATCTGCGCGGCGGGCGACGGCCTGGCTCCGGCCGACAAGAAGCTCTACGCCCTGCGGGACGTCACCGGCACGGTCGAGGCGATCCCGCTGATCGCCTCCTCGATCATGTCGAAGAAGATCGCGGAGGGGACGGGCTCGCTGGTCCTGGACGTGAAGGTGGGCACGGGTGCCTTCATGAAGACCATCGAGGACGCGCGCGAGCTGGCGTCCACGATGGTGGGCCTGGGCACCGACCACGGGGTGCGGACGGTCGCGCTCCTGACCGACATGTCGACCCCGCTCGGCCTCACGGCCGGCAACGCGCTCGAAGTCCGCGAGTCGGTGGAGGTCCTCGCGGGCGGCGGCCCGTCGGACGTCGTGGAGCTCACCGTCGCGCTGGCCCACGAGATGCTGGCGGCGGCGGGCATCCGCGACGCCGACCCGGCGAAGGCCCTGGCTGACGGCTCGGCGATGGACGTCTGGCGCCGGATGATCGCGGCCCAGGGCGGCGACCCGGACGCGGCACTGCCGGTCGCCCGCGAGCAGCACGTCATCAAGGCCCCGGCCTCGGGCGTCCTGACCCGCCTCGACGCCTACGGCATCGGCGTCGCCGCCTGGCGCCTCGGCGCGGGCCGGGCCCGCAAGGAGGACCCGGTGCAGGCGGGCGCGGGCGTGGAACTCCACGCCAAGCCCGGCGACACGGTGGCGGAGGGCCAGCCGCTGCTGACCCTGCACACGGACACGCCGGAACGCTTCGCGTACGCCCTCCAGTCGATCGAGGGTTCCTACGACATCGGGGCGGCGGGGACGGACTTCACGGCTTCGCCGGTGGTGCTGGAGCGCATTTCCTGAAGCAGGTGAACGAAGGGGGCCGGGCCTGGGAGAGGTTCCGGCCCCCTCCGCATGCCTGGCCTCTTTCGCGTGCCCGGGGCCGGGACTCAGCCGAGGACCGTCGCCACGACGACCAGCACCGGTACCGACAGCACCGTCGAGACCAGGATCGAGTCGCGGGCCAGGCGTTCGCCGACGTGGTAGGTCGAGGCGTAGGTGTAGAGGTTCTGGGCGGCCGGGAGGGCCGAGGTGACCACCACGTCCAGGAGCTGAGGCCCGTGGAGGCCGAAGACTCCGGTGGCGAGGGCCCAGGCGGCTGCGGGCTGGCCCACCGACTTCAGGGCGACCGAGAGGAGGACGAGCTGTCGGTCGGGTCCGCGGCCGGGCATCGTGCTGCCGCACAGAGAGATGCCGAAGGCGAGGAGGACCGCCGGGACCGACATGCCGCCGATGAGGGAGATCGGGTCCATCACCGCGGCCGGGACGTGGATGTGCGCCGCCGAGACCGCCACCCCGGCCAGGGAACCGAGGGCGATCGGGTTGCGCAGGGGAGTGAGCAGCCGTAGCCACAGCGGGCTCTTGCCGCCTGTGCCCGAGGCCAGGTCCAGGACCGTGAGCGCGACCGGGGTCACCCCGACCAGCTGGAAGAGCAGGACCGGCGCCACCAGGGACGCGTCGCCCAGGACGTACACCGCGATGGGGATGCCGAGGTTGCCGGAGTTGACGTACGACGAGCACAGCGCGCCGATCGTCGTACGGCCCAGGCCCCAGCCGCGTACGACACCCACCGCGACGAAGACGCCCGCCGCCGCTGTCGTGCTCAGTGCCGTGACGAGCAGGCGGCTGGAGAAGATCACCGACAGGTCGGCCTTCGCCAGCGTGGTGAACAGCAGGGCCGGGGACGCCACATGGAAGGCCAGCTTGGTCAGGACCTCGCGGCCCTGGTCGCCGAGGTAGCCGCGCAGGCCGATGACGTAGCCGACGCCGATGACGACCGCGATCACCGCGAAGCCAGTCAGCACTCCCTGCACGGAGGCTCCTCAAGGGTGAGGAGAGCGTGCGGTATCCAGGGAGGTGATGATCGGTGGCGCATACAGGCAACCCTCGGGGGAAGGCGGCGCCCAGGTCAATGTGATTCTGCGTGGCCGATGAGTTACGCCCGCCCGCCCGGTCTACCGCTCGTGGACGCCATGACACCCGCCGTACTCGTGCTTGCCGGCCCCGTCACCCGGGACGAGGTGACGGGGCTGAGCGACGAGGTCCGCAAGCTGTTGCGGGCGACCGGTGCCGGGGTCGTGGTGTGTGATGTCGCCGGGCTCGGGCCGCCGGGGCTCGGTGCCGTCGACCTGCTCGCGCGGCTCCAGCTCGCGGCCCGGCGCGGCGGGGGCCGGATCCGGCTGCGCGACCCCGATCCCGGGCTACACGCCCTCCTCGATCTCGTCGGCCTCCGCTTCGAGGTGGAGGGGCACGCCGAAGAGCGGGAACCAGCGCTGGGTGTCGAGGAAGAAGTGGAACCCGGTGAGCCGGCCGTCTGAGATCTCCAGCACCTGGATCGACCAGGGGCTGTAGCCGCCCTTCTCCGGGTCCGGCTTGTACTGGGCGAATCCCGGCAGGCCGTTGACCTGTACCGGCAGCAGGCGGGAGCCCTCGCAGGCGGAGCCCAGGGTGGTCATGAAGCCCGCGATGTCGGCGTGGCCCGTCAGCCACAGGTCGAACGGCGGCATCGTCATGATGGCGTCCTCGTGGAGCAACGCCGTCAGGGCTGTCATGTCGTACCCCTCGAACGCCTTCACATAGCGGTCCAGGAGCTTCTGCTGCTCCTCGTCCAGGGGGTCGGAGACGGCCGCGTCGGCGCCGTGCTCCTCCCGCTCGGCGAGGGTGGCGCGGGCGCGCTGGAGGGCGCTGTTGACCGAGGCGACGGAGGTGTCGAGGAGTTCGGCGACCTCGCTCGCCTTCCAGGCCAGCACCTCGCGCAGGATGAGCACCGCGCGCTGCTTGGGCGGCAGTTGCTGGAGGGCGGCCATGAAGGCGAGCCGCACGGTCTCCTTGGCGACGGCCGCCTCCGCCGGGTCCTCGACGGTGGGCAGGACGCGGTTGTCCGGCATCGGCTCCAGCCAGGTGTGGTCAGGGCGGGGGGAGAGGGCGGCCTGGGCGAGGGGGGTGGACTCGGAGAGGTCCATGGGGCGGGCGCGCTTGTTGCCCGCGGTGAGCATGTCCAGGCAGACGTTGGTCGCGATCCGGTACAGCCAGGAGCGGAGGCTGGAGCGGCCCTCGAACTTGTCGTAGCTCCGCCAGGCCCGTACGAGGGTGTCCTGCACCGCGTCCTCGGCCTCGAAGGAGGAGCCGAGCATGCGGTAGCAGTACCCGGTCAGCTCCGTGCGGTGCTTCTCGAGCCTGAGGTCGAGGTCTGTCGTAGTAGCCGTGCCGTCCGTCATCGTCCACCCACCCCTGTGGCCGTGCTGTGTCGCGCCTTTGCGCCCAGTACTCGGAAACTACCGCAGGGGTCTGACAATGGCGTGCCGAGTGGGGGAACGTGCAGGTCGGACGGTTTTCGCCCCCGCCGCCCCTACCCGTCCCATCCTCCAGGGGCCGCCGCCCCCTCGCCCCCGCTCCCAGGGGGCACCGCCCCCTGGACCCCCGCTCCTCAAACGCCGGAGGGGCTGAATGGGGCGGTTGCGCCTCAGGGGAGGGAGGGGGTGGGTGGGGCGGTTGCGCTGCCGGTGTGGGAGGGGATGCAGTGGGGCGGTTGCGTCTTCTGCGTGGGAGGGGCTGAGTGGGGCGGTCGTGCCGTGAGCGTGGGATGGGCTGAGTAGGGCGGTTGTGCCTCCGACGCCGGATGGGCTGAGTGGGGCGGCCGCGCTGTCAGCATGGGAGGGGCTGTGTAGGGCGGTCGTGCCGCCGACGCCGGAGGGGTTGAGCGAGTCGGCCGCGCCGCCAGCCCGGGAGGAGCCGAATGGGACGGCCGTACCTCAAACACTGGAAGGGCCGAATGGGACCGCCCCGCCTCCGACACCGGCGAAGCCGCTGCCCCGACCGTGCCTCCGACACCGGCGAAGCCGCTGCTCCAACCGCCCCCCCCCGACACCGGCGAAGCCCCCCGCGTCGAGGCCGGACAAACCGATCCCCCGGTCGACCGACCTCGACCGGGGGAAACGGGGACGTGCGGCTCAGGCCGTTGCGAGCCGCTGCTGGGCCCGGGCCGCACGTGATCCGAGGACGGTGATCGACACGACGCCGAGTACCGCGAGGAGGCCGACTCCGACCGTTCCGGTCCAGCCGTTCGCGTGGAAGGCGAGGGCGCCCACCGTGCTGCCCGCGCTGGAGCCGATGTAGTACGCCGACTGGTACAGCGCGGAGGCCTGGGCGCGGCCGTGGGTGGCCGTCTTGCTGACCGCCGAGGACGCCACCGCGTGGCCCGCGAAGAAGCCGCCGGTGATCAGGACCAGGCCGAGCAGGACGAGCCACAGGGAGCTGGAGAGGGACAGCAGCAGACCGCTCGCCGTCGTGCCGCCCGCCGCGTACAGGGCGCCCCTGCGGCCCAGCCGGCCGACCAGGCGGCCCGCCGTCGACGCGGACACCGTGCCCACCAGGTAGACCAGGAAGATCGAGCCGATGACGCCCTGGGGGAGCGAGAAGGGCGCCTCGGTCAGGCGGTAGCCGATCACCGTGTACACGCCGCCGAACACCGTCATGAACAGCGCGCCGATCGCGTACAGGCGCCGCAGGAGAGGGTTCGAGAGGTGGGCGCGGACCGTGCCCAGCAGGACGGCCGGCTTCAGGGAGCCCGCCTTGAAGTGCTGCGGCGCCGGGAGCAGCAGGCGGAACGCCACCGCGCACGCCACCGCGATCGCGCCGATGACCCCGACGGCCACCCGCCAGCCCCACTCCTGCGCGACCCAGCCGGTGATGACCCGGCCGCTCATCCCGCCGACGCTGTTGCCCGCCACGAACAGGCCGATCGCCGTGACCAGCGCCTTCGGCCGGACCTCCTCGGCGAGATACGCCGTCGCGGAGGCGGGCAGTCCCGCCAGGGCCGCGCCCTGCACCGCGCGCAGCACGACCAGCGCGGGCAGCGAGGGCGCGAAGGGGACCAGGAGTCCGACCGTCACCGCGACCGCGAGCGAGCCCGTCATGACCGTACGGCGTCCGTAGCGCTCGGAGAGGGCGCTCATCGGCAGCACGAACAGCGCCAGTCCGCCGGTCGCCGCCGCCACCGTCCAGCTCGCCTCGCTCGCCGCCACCCCGAACTCGCCCGAGATCAGCGGGAGCAGGGCCTGGGTGGAGTACAGCAGCGCGAAGGTCGCGACACCGGCGAGGAAGAGGGCGAAGCTCATCCGGCGGTAGCCGGGTCCGCCCGGGGTCAGTCGGGAGTCGGTGGCGGGGACGGGGGATGCGGCGCCCACGCGGGTGGACGCCTCGGTACTGGCAGGCATGCTTCGAACCTAAGGACCCGCCGCTCATCCGTCCAATGCATGGATTCGCCATAATCGTTCCCATGGTGCATCAGCAGAGGTCACAGGCTCATCTGTCACCGTCCAGTGACACAGAAGACATCGTCGCGCTGCTCGCGCCCCGGCTCGCGTACTTCGCCGGGGTCGCCCGCACCGAACACGTCACGAGGGCCGCGCAGGAGATGGACGTACCACAGTCGACGCTCTCCCGGGCGATGGTCCGCCTCGAACAGGACCTGGGCGTCGACCTGTTCGCCCGCATCGGCCGCACGGTCTCCCTCACCCCCGCCGGGCGCACGTTCCTCGGCTCCGTCGAACGCGCCCTCGCCGAGATCGAGCGGGCCGCCGACGAGGTCCGCGCGGACGCCGACCCGGCCACCGGCAAGGTCGCCTTCGGCTTCCTCCATACGATGGGTTCGGAGACGGTACCTGGGCTGATCCGGGCCTTCCGCGCCGATCACCCGCGCGTCCGCTTCAGCCTCGTCCAGAACTACGGCGAGGCGATGATCGAGCGGCTGCGGGCCGGAGAGCTGGACCTGTGCCTGACCTCCCCGGTCCCGGACGCCCCCGACCTCGTGGCCCGCCGCCTCGACGAGCAGAAGCTGCGGCTCGTGGTACCCGCCGACCACCGCCTCGCGGCGCGCAAGCGGGTACGCCTCGCCGAGGCCGCCGACGAGTCCTTCGTCACCCTGGAACCCGGCTACGGGCTGCGCCGCATCACCGACGACCTCTGCCAGGAGGCCGGCTTCAAGCCGCGCATCGCCTTCGAGGGGGAGGAGGCGGAGACGCTGAGGGGGCTGGTGGCGGCGGGGCTGGGGGTGGCGCTGCTGCCGCCCCCGGCCTTCCCCCGCCCGGGAGTCGTGGAGCTGACGGTCACCGCCCCGAAGGCCGCCCGGGAGATCGGCGTGGCCTGGCTGGACGGCCACCCGGACACCCCACCGGTGACCGCCTTCAAGAAGTTCCTGCTGTCGAGAAGGGGCAACCTGCTCCCCTGAACCCGGAGCCCTCCCGGCTGAACCCGGCGGCCCTCCCGGCTCAGAGCTCCGCGATCACGAGCCCCGCCGCGACGACCAGGAACAGCACACCGAGCACCAGCAGCGCGTTGGGGCGCGGACGTCGCTCCGGGTCATGGGACTCGGCTCTCCGTACGTCCCTGAGGTCGGCCGGGTTGTAGACGAGCTCGACCGGATCCCCCAGGTCGACCGTTTCGGGTCCTTGCGGGGCGCCCACCGAGCCCTGCCGGGTCACACCGTCCGGAGTCGTGAACCTGACGATCACACTCGTGGGCCGCGACTGCCCCGGCCTGAAGACCCTGTCCTCCACGATCCCCGTGACGGAAGCCGCGTCGCGCCACAGGCGCAGATCCTTGCGGTGGATCACTGTTCCGCCCACCGCGAGGAGCAGGCCGAAGAACACCAGTCCGAGCGCCAACTCCTCCTCTCCTCCCCGCCCTACCGTCTGCGCCCGAACCCGGAAGCGAGCGGCATCCGCAGCCCCAGTGGCGGAGGTGCCGCCAGCGCGTCCTGCACCGGTCGGGACAGTGCCCGCCCGAACAGCGCGCCCAGTACGAAGTCCTCGGTGAGCGCCTGGACTTCCGCCCGGTACTGATGCAGTCCGTGTCCGTCGGAGTGCACCTCGAAGCGGCACACCTCCCGGTTCGCCTTCTTCGCGCGGGAGGCGAGGCGGAAGGACAACTCAGGGTCGGTGCGCTCGTCGTTGGTGCCGTGGACGATCAACACCCGGCGCCCCACGAGCTGTTTCACCGGTTCGGGCGTCGCCGCCACGTCCTCCTCGGGCAGCCAAGGGGCGATCGCCACCACGGAGTTGACGGCCTCGTGGCCGCCCGCGTGCAGCGCGGCCCGGCCGCCCATGTCGACGCCGACCAGGGCCACGGGGACGTCGCCGTAGCGCCGTACGACCTCGTCCGCCGCCCAGGCCGCGTCGTGCGCGAGATGCGCCTCGCTGCCGTTCCATCCGCGATAGCGGTAGTGCACGAGGTGCGCCGCGAGCCCGTCCGGCTGTCCGGCGCGGGCCAGCCGGCGGCCGAGCGCGCGTACGCCGGAGGTCTGAAGGACCGTGGAGGGTCTGCGAGTTGAGGTTTCGTCGCCGCCCGGGAGGAGCAGCACCACCCCGCTCACCGCCACCGGCTCCGGGCCGAGTGTCCTGCCCAGTCGGGCGCTGCGAACCGGCGTCGCTTGCTGTGCCATGACAGAACAGTGTCAGAAGCCCGGGTGTACGACACGGGGCGGGGCGGTCACCGTTACGTATCGGCGGATTCGTACAGCGGGCGATCTACGCGCGTAGGAGTTAGAGTGCGGAAATGACGAGCCAGACTGACCGGATGGGGACCTCCCCGAGCTCGGACCAGATCCGCCGGGCACCCAAGGTCCTGCTGCACGATCACCTCGACGGCGGGCTGCGTCCCGGCACGATCGTCGACCTCGCCCGGGAGACCGGGTACACCGCGCTTCCCGAGAGCGACGCCGACCGGCTGGGCGTCTGGTTCCGCGAGGCCGCCGACTCCGGTTCGCTGGAGCGGTACTTGGAGACCTTCTCGCACACCGTCGGCGTCATGCAGACCCGTGACGCGCTGGTGCGGGTCGCCGCCGAGTGCGCCGAGGACCTCGCCGAGGACGGGGTCGTCTACGCCGAGGTGCGGTACGCCCCCGAACAGCACCTGGAGCGGGGCCTGACCCTCGAAGAGGTCGTCGAGGCCGTCAATGAGGGCTTCCGGGAAGGGGAGCGGCGGGCGCGGGCCAACGGCCACCGCATCCGCGTCGGCGCCCTGCTCACCGCCATGCGGCACGCGGCCCGGGCCCTGGAGATCGCCGAACTCGCCAACCGCTACCGGGACCTGGGGGTCGTGGGCTTCGACATCGCCGGGGCCGAGGCCGGTTACCCGCCCACCCGGCACCTCGACGCCTTCGAGTACCTCAAGCGCGAGAACAACCACTTCACCATCCATGCCGGTGAGGCCTTCGGGCTGCCGTCCATCTGGCAGGCGCTCCAGTGGTGCGGCGCCGACCGGCTCGGGCACGGGGTGCGGATCATCGACGACATCCAGGTCCACGAGGACGGCACGGTCAAGCTCGGCCGGCTCGCCTCGTACGTCCGGGACAAGCGGATCCCGCTGGAGCTGTGCCCCAGCTCCAACCTCCAGACCGGCGCCGCCTCCTCATACGCCGAGCACCCGATCGGGCTGCTGCGGCGGCTGCACTTCCGGGCCACCGTGAACACCGACAACCGGCTGATGTCCGGGACCAGCATGAGCCGGGAATTCGAGCATCTTGTCGACGCGTTCGGTTACACGCTCGACGACATGCAGTGGTTCTCCGTCAATGCGATGAAATCAGCGTTCATTCCTTTCGATGAACGACTGGCCATGATCAATGACGTCGTCAAGCCCGGATATGCGGAGCTGAAGTCCGAATGGCTGTTCCAGCAGACCGCCTCCACCAGCGGTTCTGTGGCCGACGAAGGCTGACCGAGTAAATTCTCAGGCAAGGAATGCGGGCGGGTGTTCACAATCCGTCCGCATTTCGATGTTTGCGGTGGGTGCCCTCGCGTGTTTACGGTCTTGGACCGCTCACTTCCCCGTAAACCCATTTCGAGGACGCATTTCATGAAGCAGTCTGCTGCCAAGACCCTCGGTGTCGCCGCCCTCGGTGCCGCCTTCGCCGCCGCGGGCGCGGGTGCCGCGACCGCCGCCCCGGCGCTGCCGGACGCCACCCAGGCGCTGGGCACCCTCTCCCAGGTCCAGGGGCTCCCGACGGAGAACGTCACCAAGGCGCTGCCGGGTGCCGGTGAGGCGCTGGCGCAGGCCCAGCCGGCTCTCGGTGCGGGCCTCGCGGCCGCCCAGCCCGCCGCCCAGAAGGTGCTCGCCGACGGCCCGACCGCGCCCGTCGCCGGTCTCCTCGGCGGCCTGCCGGTCGGCAAGGTCCTGCCCGGCGGCGCCGGCACCGGTGTGAACGGCCTGCCCCTCGGCTGAGCCCCGCACCCCTGGCACACGCCGGTGGGGCGCACCCCTCGAACTCGGGGTGCGCCCCACCGGCGTACGTGTGCGAGGGCGGTTACCAGGCGGCCTGCGCCTTCTCCTCGGACGGGAACAGGATCCACAGCGCGATGTAGAGCAGGAACTGCGGGCCCGGCAGCAGGCAGGACACCAGGAAGATGACCCGCATGGTGGTCGCGGAGGTGCCGAAGCGCCGTGCCAGCGCGGCACACACTCCGCCGATCATGCGGCCGTTGGTGGGGCGGGCGAGGCGGGACATTGCGGCTCCTTCGCGAGCGTCGGTGATGCGGGTCCGGACGGACCCCTTCGGCTGGTCCGGGTGACCCGTTCCAGCTGTCTTCAACGCTACGGAGACGAACAACGCGAAGCGTCGCTCTACGGTGCGATGCCGACCCTGGGAATCGTCGGGGTCCTACCCTGAGCCGGCTCCTCCTGGCGGACGGCGGTGCGCCCGCCCCGGTCGGACCTGCGGCGGAGCCAGTGGCGGGCCGCCGGCACGACCGCGAGGTGCGCGAGGGCCACGCCGACGGTGTTCAGCAGCAGCGAGTCGATGTCGACGACCTGGCCGGGGACACCGGTCTGCAGGAGTTCGATGCCGAGGGAGATCAGGGCGCCCGCGGCGGAGGTGCGGATCAGGGAGCCGAGCGGGGAGGCCGCGAGCCTTCCGTGCACCATCGGCAGCAGGAAGCCCAGCGGAGCCAGCAGGGCCAGCCCCTCGCCGATCCGGCGGGCCGCCTCCGGCCAGCCGAGCGCGAGGTCGGCCCGGATCGTCGCCAGCGGGTGCAGGTTGGCCGGGACGACCCAGGGCACGTCCAGGGGCCGTAGCGCGAACCAGGCGACGAACGCGAGGTGTGCGACGAGGAGGACACCTCCTGCCACACGGACGCGAAAGGCGGCACTGCCGCCGATGAGGCCTTGACGCTGCACGATCCACAAGACGCCGCCCTCGGCACGATCGGTTCCGGAACACCCCCAGGTACCTGCGTGAGGTGTGCGCCACACGTGGTGGCCGGGCGTACGTCAGCCGCCCGTCACCTCGCTCGACGGGGGCTGTTCGCTGCCCGGCCGGGAGCGGACCTCGTCGGTGCACTCGTAGCGGCGCAGCGGGGCGGTGGCCGGGCCGCCGAGGATCACGGAGCCGTCGCCCTCGGCCGCGGCCGAGTCGGAGAAGGTGCACACGAGCTGCGCGAGGGAGTAGGCCGACAGCTCGGCGGGCGGGGTGCTCAGCCGCAGGGTGTCCTCGGGGTCACCTTGCCGGGGCCCGCCCACGGTGGTGCCGCCGCGCACGTACGTCGCGTAGCCGGCCTCGCGCTCGGCCGTCGACGGGGCCTCCGCGAGCTGGTCCAGGAGCCCCTGCGCGACCAGTACCCGGCGCTCGGAGTCCGCCGTGCCGTCCGGCACCCGCAGGGTCCGGTCCACGGCCACCAGCGACGACCCGCACAGCAGGAACACCTGCACGGCCAGCCCCCGTGACGCCTGCGACGCCGCACCCGGCTCCGACAGCGAACACCGCACCCGGGAGGGCGCGGGCCCGAAGTCGGTGGGCACCTCGGTGGAGCGGATGCCGCAGCCGGCGAGCAGGAGGCCGAGCAGGGGGAGCGCCAGCAGCCGGCGCCCGCCCCGCGCGGCACGCGCTGTCTCCGCCCGCCCCGGGTGTCGTCCCTCCGTGCGCATCACGCGTCCCCCTTCTTCGCCCCGTCGTCCTTCTTGCCCTCGAGCTCCGCGGCCAGGTCCGAGGCGTCCCGGGGCAGGCGGAGTGTGAACACCGCACCGCCGTCGGGGGAGTTGGCCGCGGTGATCTCGCCGCCGTGGATGTGGGCGTTCTCCAGGGCGATGGAGAGGCCGAGGCCGCTGCCCTCGGAACGGGGGCGGGAGGCGCTGGCCTTGTAGAACCGGTCGAAGACATGCGGCAGGACGTCCTCGGGGATGCCCGGGCCGCCGTCCCGAACGGCGATCACGACCTCGTCCGCCGCCGCCCGCACCGACACCTTCACCGGCGATCCGCCGTGCTTGAGCGCGTTGCCGATCAGGTTGGCCAGGATGACGTCCAGGCGCCGCGGGTCGAGGCGGGCGTGGATACCGCGCTCGGCGTCCAGCTCCACCGCGTCCAGCCACGCGCGCGCGTCGATGCACGCGGTGATCTGGTCGGCCACGTCCACGTCGTCCAGGACAAGACGGGCCGTGCCCGCGTCGAAGCGGGTGACCTCCATGAGGTTCTCGACCAGGGAGTTCAGTCGCCGCGTCTCGCTGACCACCAGCCGCACGGCGGGCTCGATCATCGGGTCCATCGAGCCGGACTCCGCCTCCAGCTCCTCCTCCAGGATCTCCGTCACGGCGGTGATCGCGGTGAGCGGCGTCCGCAGCTCATGGCTCATGTCCGCCACGAAGCGCCGCGAGGCGTCGTCGCGGGCGGCCATGTCGTCGACCCGTTTCTCCAGCGCCTCGGCCGCGTAGTTGAACGTCCGTGACAGATCCGCGAGTTCGTCGGTGCCGGAGACCCTGAGCCGGGTGTCCAGCCGGCCCTCGCCCAGCCTGCGGGCGGCGACCCCGAGCCGGTGCACCGGCTTCAGCACGGTCGTCGCGGCGGCCTGGGCGAGCAGCGCGGAGCCGATCAGGGCGAGCCCGGTGGCGATACCGAGCGACCAGGCGAGGGAGTTGAGGTCCTTCGCCTCCGGCTCCAGGGACTTCAGGATGTAACCGGTCGGGCCGCCGCCGATCACCTTGGTGCCGGCGACCAGATACGGGGTGTCGTGCTCGACGATCCGCTGCCAGTACAGGTGGTACGCGTACTTGTTGGCGGAGCTGACGGCCTGCTTCTCGTTCACCGCCTCGCGCAGCGACACGGGCACGTCCTGGAGCGTGAAGCCGTCCAGGGCGCCCGAATTGCCGTACACGGTCCGGCCGTTGGCGTCGGTGGCGACGAGCAGCACGCTGAAGCGCTGGCCGCTGCCCGCCATCTGCCCGGCCGCCTGCTGGAGTTCGTCCTGGGTGGGGTTCTCGGGCAGGGCGCCCGCGCGGTTCTGCATCTCCTGCTGGAAGTCGCGCAGCACCGCGTCCTGGGCGCGGGTGAGGACCGCCTCGCGGTTGAGCCAGTACGCGATCCCGGACGCGGACACGGCGGCGGTCAGCGCCACCAGCCCGAAGACGACCACGAGACGCAGTCGCAGACTGGTGAAACGCAGCCGTGACCACACTCCCTTGCGAGCCGCGAACCAGCCGCGGAACCCCCCTTGCGCTTCGGTCACTGAGGCGTGTCCAGCCGGTAGCCCACGCCCCGCACGGTCCGGATCAGCGTCGGGGACGACGGCACGTCCTCGACCTTCGCGCG
The DNA here is from genome assembly GCF_010548375.1 of Streptomyces sp. SID13726. Lineage (GTDB taxonomy): Bacteria > Actinomycetota > Actinomycetes > Streptomycetales > Streptomycetaceae > Streptomyces. Next base: position 117,692 of record NZ_JAAGLY010000004.1, on the reverse strand, counting down.
CAGCCGCTGCACACACGCGTCCACCAGGCGCGAGTCACCGAGGTAGTCGTGCTCCCACACGAGCCGCAGCAACTGCTGGCGGGACAGCGCCTGTCCGGGCCGCCGGCTCAGCTCCAGGAGCAGCCGCAGCTCGGTCGGGGTGAGCTGGAGATCCTCGCCGTTCTTCGTCACGGTCATGGCCGCGCGGTCGATGACCAGGCTGCCGAAGCTCGCCGCGTCGGTCGACTCGCGCTCCCCGCGCCGCAGCACGGCCCGGATCCGGGCGTCGAGCACCCGCCCCTGGATCGGTTTGACCACGTAGTCGTCGGCGCCGGACTCCAGGCCGACCACCACGTCGATGTCGTCGTTCCGGGCGGTCAGCAGGATGATCGGCAACTGGTCCGTGCGCCGGATGCGCCGGCACACCTCGAACCCGTCGATGCCGGGCAGCATCACGTCCAGCACGATCAGGTCCGGCCGCTGCTCACGCAGCAGTTTGAGGCCGTCCTCGCCGGTGGCAGCCGTGGCAACCCGGTGGCCCTGGCGCGTGAGACTCAGCTCCAGGGCGGTACGGATGGCGTCGTCGTCCTCGATCAGCAACAGGGAAGGCACGGGCTCATTCTGGCCCATGGAGGGGGTGCGGTTCGACCTGTGGGGACACGGCAGTCCGTACGACACCCACCCGTGGGTCCGCTGTGCAATTCCTGAGACCGACCCCTGTGACAGGTCTGTGACAGTCGGCGGACACGGTCATGAAGGTGCGAGGGCAAGCTTTTCGGCACGGGCAAGGCGGCACCGCCCGGGCAGACCGAACACCGGAAGTCCACGACGGGGGGCGCGAGATGAACACGCTGCACAGCACCAGCACTAGCGCAGTGATCACGCGTCTCCACGACGTGAACGGGGGCCGGGGTTCCGACAAGTCCGGTGCCGTGAGCGGGCGGGGGTGCGCTCGCGGCACCGGGCGTCAGCACACCGCGTACATGTCGGTGGTTGACACCTTCACGGGGGATGCGCACGGGGGAGCGTCGTACAGGGAGGACACGGGGGAGCGTCGTTCGCTGTCGGAGGCGGAGTTCACCGCCTACGTCCAGGAGCGCCGCGCCTCCCTGTACGCAACCGCCTACCACCTGACCGGCGACCGCTTCGAGGCCGAGGACCTGCTCCAGAGCGCGCTGTTCTCGACGTACAAGGCGTGGGACCGGATCAGCGACAAGGCCGCGGTCGGGGGCTACCTCCGCCGCACCATGACGAACCTGCACATCAGCGCGTGGCGCCGCCGCAAGCTGAACGAGTACCCGACCGAGGAACTGCCGGAGACGCCCGGCGACACGGACGCGATGCGCGGCACGGAACTGCGCGCGGTCCTGTGGCAGGCGCTCGCCCGGCTCCCCGAACTCCAGCGCACGATGCTGGTCCTCCGTTACTACGAGGGCCGCACCGACCCGGAGATCGCGGAGATCCTCGACATCAGTGTCGGCACGGTGAAGTCCAGCATCTGGCGCTCCCTGCGCCGGCTGCGCGAGGACGAGGTCCTCAGCTTCGGCCGTGACGAGGAGAACGCCTTCGGGGAGCTGGTGGCCTGAGGGTGGGGGGAAGCAAGTAACGGGGGACCGGGGACCGGCTGGGGGGCCGGTACCCGGGGGGGACCTACGGGGGTCACGGGGGGCCAACGGGGGAGCACCACCACGGGGAGCACCAAGAAGCGGGACTGGAGGGCCGGGGGGTCCGTCCAGTCCCGCTTTGCTGTGTCTACGGCCATGGCGGCGCCGAAGTCGCCCGGCGCGGTCGCCTCAGGCCGCCGGGGTCGCCGTCGGACGGTGGCTCGCCGCCGCGCCGAGGCGGGTGAGGGCCTCGTCCTTGTCGCAGGCGTGGGCGCCGAGGGCGGTCTGGCGGGCGACGATCGAGCGCTCCAGGCGCATCAGGCGCCAGCCGCGGCGGAGCAGGAACGGCACCGACTTGCGGCCCTCGCGCAGGTCCCGCAGGAACCGGCGGCGGAAGGTGCGCACCGGACCCCGGCTCAGGCACAGCGCGTCGGCCAGCACGCCGAGTTCCCGGCAGCGGGTGACGATCTCGGCGGCGAAGATGCCCTCCGCGATGAACAGCGGGGTCGGGCCCAGGTCGACCGCCTCCTCGCCGGTGCGGGCGCTCAGCGAGAGGTCGTAGACCGGGATCTTCGTACGGCCCGTGCGGCACAGTTCGACGATCGCCGCCACGGCGGTGTCCGCGTCCCAGGAGCCGGGGTGGTCCCAGTCGATGTCGGAGCTCCCCGCCACCAGCGGCAGTGTCGGGTCGTCGCCCTCCTTGTAGAAGTCGTCGAGCCGCAGGACCGGTAGGCCGGAACGGGCCGCGAGGAGGGACTTGCCGGAGCCGGAGGGGCCGCAGAGCAGCACGACTCGCGTCGGTATGGGCGGTTGGGGACTCACGGGACACCAGTGTGAGGCATTCACCTGCTGTTCATCGACCCCGCGGGTCGGCTTTGAAGCGCGCGTCACACTTCAACTACCCTTCGTGCCGACTCGATTACCCCCTGTACGGATAGGTGGCAGAAACGATGGCCCGATACGAGAACCCGACCGCTCAGCGCGCGCTCGTCGCCCTGGCGACGGCGGGAGTGGCGCTCGGCGCCGGAGCGGTGACGGCGTCCGCCGCGGAACCGGTCGTCGACGTGGTGCGCACCCGGCCCACCTCGCTGGGGAGCGTCGACCCCCAGGCCGGGTTGCAGGGCCTCACGTCGACCGTCGGTTACGTCACCGGGCCGGTCTCCGGTCTCAAGCCGAACCCGCTGGCGGGGACGGGCGTCGACCCGCTGGACAACGGCGTAGGCACGCAGCTCGCCGACTTCCAGCCCCTGGCCACGCAGGCGTTGACGGGTCCGGTGGCTCAGGCGCAGTCGATCGGGTCCATGCCGGTGGTGGGGCAGGTGGCGGGGTTGCTGAACGGTTGATGGCGGGGCGGGTGGAGGGCCGCGCCTTCCGGGTGGCGGAGGTGCGGCCCTCGGTCTCGATCAGGCGGTGCGGCCGAGAGGGGTGGCCATGATGCGGATCACGTCGTCGTCGATGATGTACAGGACTCGGCAGTCGCCCACGTACAGGCGGCGGACATCCCGTGATCCGTACGGCACCGACGTCGCCGGATGCGGATTGTGGGCCAGCTCGTCGATGGCGTCGAGGACCATGGCCAGGCCGCCCGGATCCTCCTTGAGAAACCGCGGCCCCGCGTCCAGGGCTCGCGGCTCGAAGACGATCTCGTAGGTCACTTCTTCTCGAACCCCAGCCGCCGTCGTACCTCGTCCATGGGGATCCCCGGCTCAAGCGTCCCCTCCGCCTTGCGGCGCTGGTGGTCGGCCAGCGCCAGGGCGTCTTCGAGGTCCTCTATCACCTGCGGTGACACGAGAAGCGCGGCCACGTGTCCGTGGTCGGTGAGGGCGATGGTCTCGCGGCCGTGGGCGGCGTGGCGGACCAGGTCGCCGAGCTGGGCACGGGCGGCGCTGATGGCGATCTTGGCCATGCCGGAAGGGTTGCACTAGGTGCATCCAGTGGTCAATTTATCGAACTGGTGAGCCGCGCCCACCCTGAAAGTGGGTGGGCGCGGCTCATGGCCTGCACGGGATCAGTAGGACGAACCCGACGCGCCCAGCGAACCCGTCGGGTGCCACACCGTCTTCGTCTCCAGGAAGGCCGTCATGCGGTCCGTGCCCGGGGTCTCCGTCCAGTTGTCCACAGGCTGTGGACGCAGGACTCGCTTCAGGTTGTCCGCCGCCGCGATCTCCAGTTCCTTGGCGAGGATCTCGTCGGCGCCGGCCAGGTCGATCGCGTTGACGTCCTGGTGGGAGGCGAGCGTGGTGGCGATCTCGGACGTGCGGCCCGAGAGGACGTTGACCACGCCTCCGGGGACGTCCGAGGTGGCCAGGACCTCGCCCAGGGACAGGGCGGGGAGGGGGGACTTCTCCGAGGCCACCAGGACCGCCGTGTTGCCCGTGGCGATGACCGGGGCCAGTACCGAGACCAGGCCGAGGAACGACGACTCCTGTGGGGCCAGGACGGCCACCACGCCGGTCGGTTCGGGGGAGGAGAGGTTGAAGTACGGGCCCGCGACCGGGTTGCCGCCGCCGACCACCTGGGCGATCTTGTCGGTCCAGCCCGCGTACCAGACCCAGCGGTCGATGGTCGCGTCCACCTGCTCGGCGGCCTTCGACTTCGACAGACCCTCCGCGTCGGCGACCTCCGACACGAACTGCGCCCTGCGGCCCTCCAGCATCTCCGCCACGCGGTAGAGGACCTGGCCGCGGTTGTAGGCGGTCGCGCCGGCCCAGCTGCCGAACGCCTTGCGCGCGGCGACGACCGCGTCCCGGGCGTCCTTGCGGCTCGACTGCGGTGCGTTCGCCAGCCACTTGCCCTTTGCGTCGGTCACCTCGTACACCCGGCCGCTCTCGGAACGCGGGAACTTCCCGCCGACGTACAGCTTGTAGGTCTTGAAGACAGACAGGCGATCAGACATCGAGGTATGCCTCCAGGCCGTGGCGACCGCCCTCGCGGCCGAAGCCCGACTCCTTGTAGCCGCCGAAGGGCGAGGTCGGGTCGAACTTGTTGAACGTGTTGGACCAGATCACGCCCGCGCGGAGCTTGTTCGCCACCGCGAGGATCCGTGAGCCCTTCTCGGTCCAGATGCCCGCCGACAGGCCGTACTGGGTGTTGTTGGCCTTGGCGACCGCCTCGTCCGGGGTGCGGAAGGTCAGGACCGACAGCACCGGGCCGAAGATCTCGTCGCGGGCGATGGTGTGCGCCTGGGTGACGTTGGTGAAGAGCGTCGGGGCGAACCAGTAGCCGGAGGAGGGGAGTTCGCACTCCGGGGACCAGGGCTCGGCGCCCTCGGCCGTGCCCTTCTCGACGAGCGAGGTGATCCGCGCGAGCTGCTCGGCGGAGTTGATCGCGCCGATGTCGGTGTTCTTGTCGAGCGGGTCGCCGAGGCGGAGGGTGGCGAGGCGGCGCTTGAGGGAGTCCAGCAGCTCGTCCTGGATCGACTCCTGGACGAGGAGGCGGGAGCCCGCGCAGCAGACCTGGCCCTGGTTGAAGAAGATGCCGGTGACGATCCCCTCGACGGCCTGGTCGATCGGGGCGTCGTCGAAGACGATGTTGGCGCCCTTGCCGCCCAGTTCGAGGGTGAGCTTCTTGCGGGTGCCCGCGACCGTGCGCGCGATCTCCTTGCCGACCGCCGTGGAGCCGGTGAACGCCACCTTGTTGACGTCCGGGTGCGCGACGAGTGCGGCGCCCGAATCGCCGTAGCCCGGAAGGATGTTGACGACACCCTTGGGCAGGCCCGCCTGGCGGCAGATGTCCGCGAAGAACAGGGCGGACAGGGGGGTCGTCTCGGCGGGCTTCAGGACGACGGTGTTGCCCGTCGCGAGCGCCGGGGCGATCTTCCACGCGAGCATCAGCAGCGGGAAGTTCCACGGGATGACCTGGCCGGCCACGCCGAGGGGCTTCGGCGAGGCGCCGAACCCGGCGTGCTCCAGCTTGTCGGCCCAGCCCGCGTAGTAGAAGAAGTGCGCGGCGACCAGGGGGAGGTCGGCGTCGCGGGTCTCCTTGATGGGCTTGCCGTTGTCCAGGGTCTCCAGGACGGCCAGCTCGCGGCTGCGCTCCTGGATGATCCGGGCGATGCGGAACAGGTACTTGGCGCGCTCGGAGCCGGGTAGTGCCGACCACTTCTCGAAGGCCTTGCGGGCGGCCTTCACCGCGCGGTCGACGTCCGCCTCGCCCGCCTGGGCGATCTCGGACAGGACCTCTTCGGTGGACGGGGAGACGGTCTTGAAGACCTTGCCCTCGGCCGCCTCCACGAACTCGCCGTCGATGAACAGGCCGTAGGAGGGGGCGATGTCGACGACCGAGCGGGACTCGGGTGCGGGCGCGTAATCGAATGCCGATGCCATGGTGATCAGTCCACCGTCACGTAGTCGGGGCCGGAGTAGCGGCCGGTGGCCAGCTTCTGACGCTGCATCAGCAGGTCGTTCAGGAGCGAGGAGGCGCCGAAGCGGAACCAGTGGTTGTCCAGCCAGTCCTCGCCGGCGGTCTCGTTGACCAGTACGAGAAACTTGATCGCGTCCTTGGTCGTACGGATGCCGCCGGCCGGCTTCACGCCCACCTGTACGCCGGTCTGGGCGCGGAAGTCACGCACCGCCTCCAGCATGAGGAGGGTGTTCGCCGGGGTGGCGTTCACCGCGACCTTGCCGGTGGACGTCTTGATGAAGTCCGCGCCGGCGAGCATGCCGAGCCAGGAGGCCCGGCGGATGTTGTCGTACGTCGACAGCTCGCCGGTCTCGAAGATGACCTTGAGCCGGGCGGCGGTCCCGCAGGTCTCGCGGACGGCGACGATCTCGTCGTACACCTTCATGTAGTGGCCCGCGAGGAACGCCCCGCGGTCGATGACCATGTCGACCTCGTCGGCACCGGCGGCCACGGCGTCGCGCACGTCGGCCAGCTTCACGTCGAGGGCGGCGCGGCCGGCCGGGAAGGCGGTGGCGACGGAGGCGACCTTGACGGCGGAGCCGGCGACGGCCTCCTTGGCGACGGCCACCATGTCGGGATAGACGCAGACCGCGGCCGTCGCGGGGGTCGTGCGGTCGGTCGGGTCGGGGCGGACCGCCTTGGCGCCGAGCGCCCGGACCTTGCCGGGGGTGTCCGCGCCTTCCAGCGTCGTCAGGTCGACCATCGAGATGGCGAGGTCGATGGCGTACGCCTTCGCGGTGGTCTTGATGGAACGGGTGCCGAGCGAGGCGGCGCGCGCCTCCAGGCCGACCGCGTCCACGCCGGGCAGCCCGTGGAGGAACCGGCGCAGCGAGCTGTCGGACGCGGTCACGTCCGTGAGCGGATGTGCGGCTGATGCAGTGGTGGGCATGGTCACCAGACGAGCATATCTACGCGCGTAGCGGCTGTACAGGGGGCCCGTGCGCCCACATCGGGGGGTGCGGAGCCGCACCCACACGTGAAGGGGGCCCCTGCGGCGCTTAGGATCGCGGGCATGACGTCCGCACCCCCCGAGTCCAGGGACCGCATCTACCGCTCACCCATGGCACTGATCGGCGGCTTCCTCCTCCTCGTCATCATCGGCTGGCTCGGCGTCGACGCAGTCGTCTCCGGCTCCGGGCGCACCCCGTGGCTCGCCCTCGCCGCCCTGATCCTGCTCGTGCCCCTGGTCTCCGCCTTCACCCTGCGCCCGGCCGTCTTCGCGAACAACGACCGCCTGCGCATCCGCAACCCCTTCCGGGTGATCGTGGTGCCCTGGGGCGAGGTCGAGACCCTCCGGTCCGGTTACTCCAACGAGGTGCTCAGCAAGGCCGGCGTCAAGTACCAGCTGTGGGCGATCCCGGTCTCCCTGCGCGGCCGCAAGAAGGCGGCCCGGCAGACGGCCCGGCAGGCCTCGGGCCGCGGGCGGGGGTCCAGCCGGGGGCTCGGGCTGTTCGGCGGCGGGATGCACACCGACGCCCTCGGCGGCCGCACCCCGCTCCCGGAGGGCCCCACCCGGGCCGAGACGGACAAGATCATGGACGATCTGCGCGAACTGCTGGAGGCCCGCACCAAGGCGGAGACCTCTCAGGGCGAGGTGACCGTGCGCTGGGCGTACGAGATCGCCGGGCCCGCGGTGGCCGGTGCGGTGCTGCTGGCGATCCTGCTCGCGGTCGGGTGACGTCCGGCGGGTGCCGCACCTCGCCGTCCGGCGGCCGCGGGCCCGTCGCGGCCGGTCGCGCCCACGCGGCGGTGGCCGCGGACCGGAACGGCCCCGCGGCCCCTGGAGGCTCCTACGGCGGGCCTGTCCATACGAGTGTCATGTAGGCGCCCCAGTACGCCGAGCCCAGTACCGCAGCGGCCAGCGCGAACCTGCGGTAGCGGGCCGTCGCCCTCGTCAGGCGTACGGCGATCGGGAGCAGGAGAGGGAACGCCGGCAGCAGGTAGCGGGCCCGGGGGAAGTAGACGCCCCCGCTGGCCAGCACGATCAGCAGGGTGACGGCCGTGAACACCAGCAGCGGCAAGGGCTGGCGGTCCCGGGCCGACAGGGCCCACAGGGCCGTCGACGCCAGCAGGGTCGCCGTCACCAGGAGCAGGAAGAGTTCCGGTGTCGAGTCGTAGAGCAGCAGGCTCCTGAACTGGCGCAGGGTCTCCAAGCCACCGTCCAACTCGTTCCGCCAGGTCCGCTGTACGGCGAAGTAGCCGTCCCAGCGGCCCAGGCGCAGGCCCACCCAGCCGACGTACGCGCACCAGCCGAGCGGGGCGAGGGCGGCGGCCGCCAGGGCGCGGGGGCGGCGCCAGGACAGCAGGCAGGTGAGGGAGACCGCGGCGGCCACCGCGATGCCCGTCGGGCGGGTCAGGCCGGCCAGGACCGCGAGCCAGGCCGCGGTGAGGGGGCGGTCGGCGAGCAGGGCGTACAGCGCCCAGGCCGCGAGCGCCGTGAACAGGGACTCGGTGTAGCCCATCCACTGGACCAGGCCGACCGGGAGGGCCGCCCACAGGACCGTCAGCAGGACGCCGACGCGCGGGCCGTGCAGCCGGGCGCCGACCGCGTAGACACCCCAGGCCGCGAGCAGGGAGGCGGCGACCGCCAGGCACAGGCCCGTGCTGGCGCGGGTGCCCGGGGTGACGGCGGCGACGGCCTTGACGAGGACCGGGTACAGCGGGAAGAAGACCAGGTTGTTGCCGCCGTCCATGCCGCCGAGGTGGTGCGCGTAGCCGTGGTCGGCGATGCCCAGGTAGTACTCGGCGTCCCACTGGGTGGCCAGAACCGGCCAGACGCCGTGGTGTTGACGGTGGGCCCAGAGCGTGAGGACCACCAGGCCCAGGGCGCGGACGCCGATGTGGGCGAGCAGGGCCCGCGCGAGGGGCGGGACGCGGTGGCGGGGTGCCTCCGGGGCGGTGGCCGCACGGTTCGGTGGCGGCCGGAGGGCGGTCGAGGACACGGTGAGGGGGCTCCAGGGCTGGCTCGGGGGCGCTTCCCGTCCACCGTTGCCCGGGGGCCGGGGCGGGACGCGGAACCAAGGTCAACATCCATCCCTAAATCACCCGATGGGGTGCTCCCGACCAGTACATGGGTCAACCCAGAGGTCCAGTCCAGTCGCCATTCACCGGGCGCTGTCAGTTTTCGGCCATGAACGCACCCCTGAACACCCCGCGCATGGGCATCCCCGCGCGGCTCGCGGACACCCTGAGCATGCCGGAGCGGCACGAATACCTCCGGCGGTCCCTGTCCCGGCGCGGTCTCCTCGCCGCGAGCGCGGTCGCCGGCGCGGCCGGCCTCGCCGCGAGCGGTACGGCCGCGGCGGCGACCCCCGACCTCGTCACCCGCTCGGCCACCGAGCACGTCGACGGCGCGCTCGTCGCCCCGTTCGGCCGCCACCTCGCCTACGGCGCCGACCCGCGCACCCAGATGCGGGTGTCCTGGCAGGTGCCGCTGCCCGTCCGCAACCCCTTCCTGCGGATCGGCCTGAGCCCGCTGGACCTCGGACACCGCGTCCACGCCGAGATCCGCGACCTGTTCACCCCGGCCGGGGTCGGCAAGAGCGCCGACATCGACCAGTACTACGTGCACGCGGCCCTCGACAACCTGCGGCCCGGGACGACGTACTACTACGGCGTCGGCCACGACGGCTTCGACCCGGCCCACGCCGGTGCCGCGCACACCGTCTACTCCTTCACCACCGCCCCCGACACCCACACCCGCAGGCCCTTCGCCTTCACCGCGTTCGGCGACCAGAACCCGAGCTACACCTCCATCGGGCTCAACGCCCTTGTCCAGGCCCAGAATCCGGCCTTCCACCTGCACGCGGGCGACATCTGCTACGCCGAGGAGACCGGCCACGGCCTGCCCGCCGACAGCAGCAACTACGACGCCCGGCAGTGGGACCAGTTCCTCGCCCAGATCGAACCGACGGCCAGCCGGGTGCCGTGGATGGTGGCGTTCGGCAACCACGACATGGAGGCCTGGTACTCGCCCAACGGGTACGGCGGCAACGAGGCCCGCTTCACGCTGCCGGGCAACGGGTTCGATCCGGAGAAGGCACCGGGTGTGTACTCGTTCGTGCACGGCAACGTGGCCGTCGTCTCGGTCGACGCCAACGACGTGTCGTACGAGATCCCCGCGAACCGCGGTTACACGGACGGTCGTCAGACCGCCTGGCTCGACAAGCGGCTGGGTCAGCTGCGGCGGACGCCCGGGGTCGATTTCATCGTGGTGTTCCACCACCACTGCGCCTACTCCACCACCAGCTCGCACGCCTCCGAGGGCGGGGTGCGCGAGCAGTGGGTGCCGCTGTACGAGAAGCACCAGGTGGATCTCGTCGTCAACGGGCACAACCACGTCTACGAGCGCACCGACCCGGTGGTGCGGGACAAGGCCGTGCGCGAACTGCCCATCGGGGGCACGCACGAGCCGGCCCGGGGCGGTGTCGTGTACGTGACCGCGGGGGCGGGCGGGGAGAGCGTGTACAGCTTCCCCGTGGCCGACAGCTACGAGGGGCACGAGGACGAGGTCGGTCCGGTGCCGACGTACTACACGGGGGCGAGCGGTCAGGTCACCGAGAGCGTGGACTGGTCGCGGGTGCGGTACACCGGGTACTCGTTCATCCGCGTCGATGTGAAGCCGGCTTCCGCGGGGCGGACTTCGACGCTGACCGTGCGGGCGCTGGCGGCGACCGGGGTCGAGGTGGACCGGTTCGTCGTGGCGCGGAAGGCGCGCTGAGGAGAGTTGAGGAGAGGGGTGAGGGGCGGCCCGGACGGGGGCCGCCCCTCGGTTCTGGTGCCGGTTCGGGTCAGGTGCCGGTTCGGTCAGATGCCTGCCGCCGTCGACAGGTCGTGCTTGAGGGCGGTCAGCAGGCCGGTCGCGGTGATGTGCGCCGCCGGGAGGTCGGCGTGGGTCGCGACCGGGACGACCACCTCCAGGTAGCACTTCAGCTTCGGCTCGGTGCCGCTCGGGCGGACGATGACCCGGGCGCCGGTGAGGGTGTAGCGCAGGCCGTCGGTGGGGGGCAGCCTGTCGGTGCCCCGCGTCAGGTCCTCCGCCTTGGTGATGGGCAGTCCCGCGAGCTCCGTCGGGGGGTGCTCGCGCAGCCGCTCCATCGCCCTCGCGATGACCGACAGGTCCTCCACGCGGACCGAGAGCTGGTCCGTCGCGTGCAGACCGTGCTCCACGGCCAGGTCGTCGAGGAGGTCGAGGAGCGTGCGGTTCTCCTCCTTGAGCGCGGAGGCGAGTTCCGTGATGAGGAGGGCCGCGGTGATGCCGTCCTTGTCGCGCACGCCCTCGGGGTCCACGCAGTAGCCGAGGGCCTCCTCGTAGCCGTAGCGCAGGCCCTCGACGCGGGCGATCCACTTGAAGCCGGTGAGGGTCTCCTCGTAGGGCAGACCCGCCTTCTCGGCGATCCGGCCGAGGAGGGAGGAGGAGACGATCGACTCGGCGAACGTGCCCTGTGCTCCGCGGGTCACCAGGTGGGCGGCGAGGAGGGCGCCCACCTCGTCGCCACGGAGCATGTGCCAGTCGCCGTTCTCGGGTACGGCCACCGCGCAGCGGTCCGCGTCCGGGTCGTTCGCGATGATCAGGTCGGGGTGCGTCTCCCGGGCCTTCGCGAAGGCCAGGTCCATCGCGCCGGGCTCCTCCGGGTTGGGGAAGGCGACGGTCGGGAAGTCCGGGTCGGGCTCGGCCTGTTCCGCGACGAGGTCGGGCGTCGGGAAGCCGGCCCTCGCGAAGGCCGCCAGGAGGGTGTCCTTGCCCACTCCGTGCATCGCCGTGTACACCGTGCGGGCGGTGCGGGGGGAGTTCTTCGCGAGTACGGCGTCCGTGCGGGCCAGGTAGGCGTCGAGGACGCTGTCGTCGAGGGTCCGCCAGCCGGTGGTGGGGCGGGGGACGTCGTGCAGGGAGACGATCGCGTCGATCTCCGCGGCGATGTCCGCGTCGGCGGGCGGGACGATCTGGGAGCCGTCGCCGAGGTACACCTTGTAGCCGTTGTCCCGGGGCGGGTTGTGGCTGGCGGTGACCTCCACGCCGGCCACCGCGCCCAAGTGCCTTATCGCGTACGCGAGTACGGGGGTGGGGAGGGGGGGGGGGAGGACGGCCGCGGTGAGGCCGGCGCCGGTCATCACCGCGGCGGTGTCGCGGGCGAAGTCCTCGGACTTGTGGCGGGCGTCGTAGCCGATCACCACGAGGCCGTCGGTGCTGCCGTGCTTCTTCAGGTACGCGGCCAGGCCGGCGGCGGCGCGGATGACCACGGCGCGGTTCATGCGCAGGGGGCCGGCGCCGAGTTCACCGCGGAGGCCTGCGGTGCCGAACTGGAGTGTGCCGCTGAAGCGGGCGGTGATTTCTGTGGTGTCTTCGGCTTCGATCAGCTGCGCGAGTTCGGTGCGGGTGTCTGGGTCGGGGTCCTCGGCGAGCCAGGTCCTGGCACGGGCGATGAGGTCGTCGTGCACGGTTGCGTCAGCCTCTCGTTGTCGGTCGGGTGCGTGTCTGCGTCTGCGGCTGCGGGTTCGGTGGGGGCGGGCGTTTTGCGCAGTTCCCCGCGCCCCTGAGGCCTGCGGCGGCCCGCTCGGCCTCGGTGGGGGCTTGTGTAGCGCGTTGCGTTCGGTGGGTGGGTCGGGGCCGGGGTGGGGGGTATCCGTCCTCGGTCCGGCGGCTCGGTCGATCTGAGAAGGGCCCTGTAACGGACGCCGGCCGCTGCGGGCGGACACCCCCCACCCCGTCCCCTGCGCGCCGTCGGCGGCTGACAGCCCGTCGTGGTGCAGGTCCGCTGCAGGTAGTCAGGGGCGCGGGGAACTGCGCGACCAGCCACGACGCACCCGCAGCCGCCATCCAACCGAACCCGGCACCCCCTACCGCGTTCCCTCAGAGGCGGTCGAGGACCTGGCCCAGTAGGGAACCCATTCGGGTCGCGCTGTCTCGGCCGGCCTGGAGGACCTCTTCGTGGTTCAGGGGCTCGCCCGTCATGCCTGCCGCGAGGTTCGTGACCAGGGAGATGCCCAGGACCTCGGCGCCGGCCTCGCGGGCGGCGATCGCTTCGAGGACTGTGGACATGCCGACCAGGTCCGCTCCGATGACGCGGGCCATACGGATCTCGGCCGGGGTCTCGTAGTGGGGGCCGGGGAACTGGGCGTAGACGCCCTCCTCCAGGGAAGGGTCGATCTCCTTGCAGAGGGCGCGGAGGCGGGGGGAGTAGAGGTCGGTGAGGTCGACGAAGTTCGCGCCGACGATCGGGGACGTGGCCGTGAGGTTGATGTGGTCGCTGATCAGGACCGGCTGGCCGGGACGCATGCCTTCGCGGAGACCGCCGCAGCCGTTGGTGAGGACGATGGTCTTGCAGCCGGCGGCCACGGCGGTGCGGACGCCGTGGGCGACGGCGGCGACACCGCGGCCCTCGTAGTAGTGCGTGCGGCCCAGGAAGACCAGTGCCCGCTTCTCGCCGATCTTGTACGAGCGGATCTTGCCGCCGTGTCCCTCCACCGCCGGCGGCGGGAAGCCGGGCAGCTCGGTGACCTGGAACTCGGCGTCCGGGGCGCCGAGGGCGTCCACGGCCGGTGCCCAGCCGGAGCCCATCACGAGGGCGACGTCGTGGGTCTCGGCGCCGGTCAGTTCGCGCAGGCGCGCGGCGGCGGCGTCGGCGGCGCCGTGCGGGTCGCCCTGGATGTCGTCCGGAAGAAGAGATGCGTTCACGCGGATGAGCGTAGCCGGTCGGAGCCTACGCGCGTAGATGACGGAGCTGACGGGATGGCGATCGTTGTCTTGTCGTTTCCAACCAATCGCGCCGTCGGCGCCTTTCTCAGCAGGGGCGCTTGCGCAGTTCCATCACGTAGTCGTGGGGCGCGCCCGCCGATTCCGCCGCGTCGGCCACCTCGCCCAGGTAGCGAGCCGAGGGGAGGCCGCCCTCGTAGCCGTTCAGGACGTACGTCCAGGCCTGCTCCTCGCCCTCCAGGGTGTGGACCCGGACACGGGTGCGGCGGTAGATGTCGAGCCCTACGCCCTCCCAGCGGTCCAGTGAGTCGTCGTCGGCCGGAGCGATGTCGTAGAGCGCCACGAAGACCTGGGAGAGCGGGTCCTCGACGAGCGTCGCCAGTGCCCCTTCCCAGCCCATGTGCTCGCCCCCGAAGGTCAGCCGCCACCCGTTCAGCCACCCCGTGGCGCGCATCGGCGAGTGCGGGGCACGGCGGGTCATCAGCCGCGCGTCGAGGTTGCCGGCGTAGGCGGCGTAGAGCGACATGCGTCGAGGGTACGGCAGGCTTCTCCGGTGTCTCTCCCGTAACAGAGGTATCTCGGGGCGGCCCCCAGGCCGTGGCACGCCGGGGCGTGCGGGACAATGGAGCATGTGACTCGGATCGTGATCATCGGTGGCGGACCCGGCGGATACGAGGCGGCCCTGGTGGCCGCCCAGCTCGGCGCGGAGGTGACCGTCGTCGACTGCGACGGTCTGGGCGGGGCGTCGGTGCTGACCGACTGCGTGCCGTCGAAGACCCTTATCGCGACGGCTGAGGTCATGACGACCTTCGACTCGTCCTATGAGGAGCTGGGGATCATCGTCGCCGACGACACCCCGCCGCTGGAGCAGGCCGCCCGGGTGGTGGGCGTCGATCTGGGGAAGGTCAACCGGCGTGTGAAGCGGCTCGCCCTTGCCCAGTCGCATGACATCACCGCCTCCGTGACGCGGGCCGGCGCCCGGGTGCTGCGGGGGCGTGGGCGGCTTGAGGGGATGCAGGCTCTCGACGGGTCGCGGAAGGTCGTGGTGCGGGCCGCCGACGGGAGTGAGGAGACCCTCGTCGCGGATGCCGTGCTCATTGCCACCGGCGGGCATCCGCGTGAGCTGGCCGACGCCCAGCCCGACGGGGAGCGCATCCTCAACTGGACCCAGGTCTACGACCTCACCGAGCTGCCCGAAGAGCTCATCGTCGTCGGGTCCGGTGTCACCGGTGCCGAGTTCGCCGGTGCCTATCAGGCGCTCGGGTCCAAGGTGACGCTCGTGTCGTCCCGGGACCGGGTGCTGCCCGGGGAGGACCCGGACGCGGCCGCGGTGCTGGAGGACGTCTTCCGGCGGCGTGGCATGAACGTCATGGCCCGGTCCCGTGCCCAGTCCGCCAAGCGGGTCGGCGACCGGGTCGAGGTCACGCTCGCGGACGGTCGTGTCATCAGCGGGTCGCACTGTCTGATGGCCGTCGGTGCCATTCCCAACAGCGAGGGGATGGGGCTTGAGGAGGCCGGCGTCCGGGTGCGGGAGTCCGGGCACATCTGGACCGACAAGGTGTCCAGGACCTCGGCTCCCGGTGTGTACGCCGCCGGTGACGTGACCGGGGTGTTCGCGCTCGCCTCGGTCGCCGCCATGCAGGGGCGTATCGCCATGTACCACTTCCTCGGGGACGCGGTCGCTCCGCTGAACCTGAAGACGGTGTCGTCGAACGTCTTCACCGACCCCGAGATCGCCACCGTCGGGTACTCCCAGGCCGATGTCGACGGCGGCAAGATCGACGCCCGGGTCGTGAAGCTGCCGTTGCTCCGGAATCCGCGCGCCAAGATGCAGGGCATCCGCGACGGCTTCGTCAAGATCTTCTGCCGGCCCGGTACCGGAATCGTCGTCGGCGGTGTCGTGGTGGCGCCCCGTGCCTCGGAACTGATCCATCCGATCTCGATCGCCGTCGACAACAATCTGACCGTCGAACAGATCGCGAACGCGTTCACCGTTTACCCGTCCCTTTCGGGGTCGATCGCCGAGGTCGCACGGCAGTTGCACACGCGCAAGGAGACCGGCGAAGCCTGACGGCCGAAAGCGATTCCTGCCTGGTCACGGGGAGTTGTCGACCATTCGTGCGGCATAGGCGGGGAGATTAGGCCCTATACCACTTCCCGTCCTACTGTGCGAACAACTTCGGTAATTCGGCGCAAACTGCTGAAACCAGACGGTCGTTGGGGTTACTGTCAGTTTCGTGTTCGCTGCAGAACGTCGCCAATTGATCCTCGAAATGGTGCGGGCCAACGGAGCCGTGTCGCTCCGTGAGCTCGCCCGCGTCGTCCAGACCTCCGAAGTGACCGTACGGCGGGACGTGCGCGCACTGGAGGCAGAAGGACTCCTCGACCGCCGACATGGCGGTGCGGTATTGCCGGGCGGGTTCACGCGGGAGTCCGGCTTTCCGCAGAAATCGCATCTCGCGACCGCCGAGAAGACGGCCATCGCCGATCTCGCCGCGGGACTCGTCGAAGAAGGCGAGGCCATTGTGGTGGGGGCCGGTACCACCACACAGGAACTGGCCCGCCGGCTCGCCCGGGTACCCGGGCTGACCGTCGTGACCAACTCCCTTCTGGTGGCACAGGCGTTGGCCCATGCCAACCGGGTGGAAGTCGTGATGACCGGCGGCACCCTGCGCGGTTCCAACTACGCCCTGGTGGGCTCCGGTGCGGAACAGTCGCTCCAGGGCCTGCGGGTCTCGCGCGCCTTCCTCTCCGGGAGCGGGCTCACCGCCGAGCGCGGGCTCTCCACGTCCAACATGCTGTCGGCGTCCGTCGACCGGGCGCTGGTGCAGGTCGCCGCCGAGGTCGTCGTCCTCGCCGACCACACCAAGCTCGGTACGGACACCATGTTCCAGACCGTGCCCACGGACGTGATCACCCGCCTGGTCACCGACGAGCCCCCGGCCCACGACGACCGGGCCGGCACCGAACTCCAGGCGCTCGCCGACCAGGGGGTGCAGATCGCCGTGGCCGGCGCGTCCGGAGCGCCGGGGGGTGATCAGGTCCCGGCGCGCCGCCAAGAGCGTCGGGACGTGCCCCTTCCCGGGCCCCGCCGCGGTCAGGTCCCGGGCGCGAGCCCGACCCTGCGCACCGCCGCGGTCCTCGGCGATCCCTCGCCGGGCGCGGAGCGGGCACGGGTGGCGGACCTGCGGCGCCGCTGAGGCCTCCGGAGGCTCCGGGGGCTCCGGGGGTGCGTCCCGGACCGGGCTTCGCCGCCCGGTCCCGCGCCCTCGTACGTCGACTCAAGCGAAGGCCCCGACGGACGTCTCTGGCGGGAGCGGCGCCGGGAGAGTGCCAGGGAGATCAGCGGGGCGGACGCGCGTCGTGTGGTGGAGCTGGGGCGGGAACCGGCGGACGCCGTCCGCCCGGAGGAGTTGTGGGAGCGGGCGCTGACGGTGCTGATGGGGCTGGTGCCCGCCGACGCCGGACAGTGGTACCGGCTGCCGCTCGCCGCCGCGTCGCGCCTCGCCGAGGATTACGGCTGCGGAGTCGCGGCCCTCGACGACACCGGCCGCCCCCGACCCCGTACGGCGACCCAGACCGCCCGCCGGATGGGGCTGTCACCCGCGACCGTGCGCGGCTACGTCGCCGCCCCGCACCGCAAGCTGGAGGCGGCCGGACACACCGCGGCCCTGCTGCGTCGGGGCCGTGAACTGGGCCTGCTCATCGACCGGTACGGAGCGAGGCGCCCCGCGGACTGACTGATCCAGTCCGCGGGGCGCCTCGAAATGCCGTACGGCGCAAGGCCGTTCAGAGGTCAGTCCTTGATCTCGCAGATCGCCGCACCGGAGGTGATCGACGCACCGACCTCCGCGGACAGGCCCTTGATGGTGCCGGACTTGTGCGCGTTCAGGGGCTGTTCCATCTTCATGGCCTCCAGGACGACGACGAGGTCGCCCTCCTTGACCTCCTGGCCCTCCTCGACGGCGATCTTGACGATCGTGCCCTGCATCGGGGAGGCGAGGGTGTCGCCGGAGGCCACCGGGCCGGACTTCTTGGCCGCGCGGCGCTTGGGCTTGGCGCCCGCCGCGAGACCGGTGCGGGCCAGCGACATGCCGAGCGAGGACGGGAGGGAGACCTCCAGGCGCTTGCCGCCGACCTCGACGACGATCGTCTCGCGGTCCGCGTCGTCCTCGGCCTCGGTGTCGGCCGGGGCCGCGAAGGCCGGGATGTCGTTGACGAACTCGGTCTCGATCCAGCGGGTGTGGACCGTGAACGGGTCGGCGCTGCCGGTCAGTTCGGGGGCGAACGCCGGGTCCTTGACCACCGC
This sequence comes from Streptomyces sp. SID13726, assembly GCF_010548375.1. Classification (GTDB taxonomy): domain Bacteria; phylum Actinomycetota; class Actinomycetes; order Streptomycetales; family Streptomycetaceae; genus Streptomyces. The sequence continues at coordinate 99,706 of NZ_JAAGLY010000004.1, read as the reverse complement.
GCGGTGGAAGGGGATCGCGGTGGCCATGCCCTCGACCTGGAACTCCGCCAGGGCCCGCGCGGCCCGCTGGAGGGCCTGCTCGCGGGTGGCGCCGGTGACGATCAGCTTGGCCAGCAGGGAGTCCCAGGCCGGGCCGATGACCGAGCCGGACTCGACGCCCGCGTCCAGGCGGACGCCCGGTCCCGACGGGGGCGCGAAGGTGGTCACCGTGCCCGGGGCGGGCAGGAAGTTGCGGCCCGGGTCCTCGCCGTTGATGCGGAACTCGAAGGAGTGGCCGCGCAGTTCGGGGTCGCCGTAGCCGAGCTCCTCGCCGTCGGCGATGCGGAACATCTCGCGCACCAGGTCGATGCCGGCGACCTCCTCGGTGACCGGGTGCTCCACCTGGAGACGGGTGTTGACCTCCAGGAAGGAGATCGTGCCGTCCATGCCGACGAGGAACTCGACGGTGCCGGCGCCGACGTAGCCGGCCTCCTTGAGGATGGCCTTCGAGGAGGCGTACAGCTCGGCGACCTGCTCGTCGGAGAGGAACGGCGCCGGGGCCTCCTCGACCAGCTTCTGGTGGCGGCGCTGGAGCGAGCAGTCACGGGTCGAGACGACCACGACATTGCCGTGGGTGTCGGCCAGGCACTGGGTCTCCACATGCCGCGGCTTGTCCAGGTAGCGCTCGACGAAGCACTCGCCCCGGCCGAAGGCGGCGACCGCCTCGCGGACCGCGGAGTCGTAGAGCTCGGGCACCTCTTCGAGATTCCGGGCGACCTTCAGACCGCGGCCACCGCCACCGAAGGCGGCCTTGATGGCGATCGGCAGGCCGTGCTGCTCGGCGAAGGCGACGACCTCCTCGGCACCGGAGACCGGGTCGGGCGTACCGGCGACCAGGGGCGCGCCCGCGCGCTGGGCGATGTGCCGGGCGGCCACCTTGTCGCCCAGGTCGCGGATGGCCTGCGGCGGCGGGCCGATCCAGATCAGGTCCGCGTCCAGGACCGCCTGCGCGAAGTCGGCGTTCTCGGAGAGGAAGCCGTATCCCGGGTGGACCGCGTCGGCGCCGGACTCCCGCGCGGCGTTCAGCACCTTCTCGATGTCGAGGTAGCTGGTCGCGGGAGTGTCACCGCCCAGGGCGAACGCCTCATCCGCGGCACGGACATGCAGAGCGTCCCGGTCCGGGTCGGCGTACACGGCCACGCTCGCGATACCGGCATCCCGGCAGGCCCGGGCAACGCGGACAGCGATTTCGCCACGGTTGGCGATGAGCACCTTGCGCACGATTGAGGCTCCCTCCTTGAAACAAGCCGAGTTTAGGGACAGCCGACACGACTCATCGACCCGTCCCCTGTGGTGAGCTTGCCCACACGGAGCGTGATACGAGGCTCGCTCGACCCGCGAAATCCCTTGTCGCACCTCGGTACGCAGGACTCCTCCCGAAAACCCTAGCCCTCCTCTGTGGTCAAGGTCTCTGTGAGAGCGTGCTGCGGACCACTCCGTTTCTTTGTGGAGTCCCTACGAATGGCCCAACGATTCTTTGCCTCCGGCCGAACCCTTGTCCCGCGGTTTACCCGTTAGTAGCGTTCGAGTCGTATTGAAGGTACTTCGGGTAACAAGGGCGCGGCTCGAGAGTGGGTGGGGACCGGTGGTGCGCAGACCGGTGGCGTGGATCGTGGCGGTCGTGCTCTTCGTCGAGGCGCTCGGAGTGGCGCTGCTGAACTGGGTGCTGGGCAACCTCGTCGACGCGCAGAACATGTCCCTGGCCGGTCTGGACCCGGACGCGATGTCGCTGGGCTCGAAGATCGGCGGGATCGTCTTCGGCCTCTACTTCGCGCTGTGCGCGCTGGTCGCCCTGCTGGTGGCGATACGCGACCGGCAGCCCGCCGGGCTCGGCCGGGTCCTGCTGATCAGCGCGGCCGTGGTGCACGGCCTGCTGGGCGCGGTCGCCTGGTCGTTGATCGGCCGGGGCCAGTTCCTCTTCATGATGGTGATGCTCGCGCTGCTCGTGGTGCTGCTGGTCAGCTACGACAGCCCGCGCGGTCCGGCCGCGGCGGGACCGCGGGACACCGGGGGCCCGGAAGGACCCGAGGAGCCCGCGGACTCCGAGCGGCCGAAGGAGCCCCAGGGCAACGGCGGTTCGCCGCTCACGCCTCCGCCGGCGCCCACAACTCCGTGATGCCGACGCCGAGTTCGGCCAGCAGCCGGCGCAGCAGGGGCAGGCTGAGGCCGATCACATTGCCGTGGTCGCCGTCGATGCCCTCGATGAACGGGGCGGAACGGCCGTCCAGGGTGAACGCCCCGGCGACGTAGAGGGGTTCACCGGAGGCGACGTACGCGGCGATCTCCGCGTCGGTCGGCTCGCCGAAGCGCACGACCGTCGAGGCGACGCCGGAGACATACCGGCCGCTCGTGGTGTCGTAGACGCAGTGGCCGGTCTGGAGCGTCCCCGCGCGTCCGCGCATGGCCTTCCAGCGGGCCGTCGCCTCCTCGGCGTCGGCGGGCTTGCCGAGCGCCTGGCCGTCCAGGTCGAGGACCGAGTCGCAGCCGATCACCAGGGCGGGGGCCGCCTGCGGCAGCGCGGCGACCACTGATGCCTTGGCCTCCGCGAGGGCGAGGGCCAGTTCGGCGGGGGTGGGGGCGGTGACGGCGTCCTCGTCGACCCCGCTGACGATGACCTCGGGGGCCAGGCCCGCCTGGCGCAGGAGGTTCAGCCGGGCGGGGGACTGGGAGGCGAGGATGAGGCGGCGGCGCGGCTGATCGGTCATGCGGTCAGCGTAGTCCGACCACAATCATCGCGAGCACCATGGCCAGGGCCATGAAGATGCCCAGCCGCCGAAGCATCTCCTGCATGTCGCGCAGTTCCTTCGGCGGTTCGTTCTCGGGGTCGGACCACAACATGTCACCAGCGTGCGGCTCGGCCGTCGCGGGGCGCCTGAGTACGGGTACTCAAATGGCGCCCTGAGTTGTGGCCGGGGGCGCGGTTCCGCGCCCCCGGGGAGCCTCACCCGGGCCAGTAGGAACGTGCCCAGGACGTCGGGCCAGGCTGGGGGAGGCGGTGGGCGGCGATCCTCGACGGGTCGTTCCACGCGTCCTTCGGCTGTTCCGCGCCGGACGGCTCCGATGCCGTCGCGGCGCGGGCTCGGACCACCGCCAGGGCGGCGGCCAGTTCCTCCGGGGTGGGGTTGCCCCGTACGACCTTGATGTTCACAACGCCTCCTCAGAGGGGGATGTTGCCGTGCTTCTTGGGGGGCAGGGACTCGCGCTTGGTGCGGAGTTGGCGCAGGCCCCGGACCACGTGGCGGCGGGTGTCCGACGGCATGATCACGGAGTCGACGTAGCCGCGTTCGGCCGCGATGTAGGGGTTGAGGAGGGTGTCCTCGTACTCCTGGATCAGACGGGCGCGGACGGCCTCCAGGTCCTCCCCGTTGGCCTCGGCCTCCGCGATCGTGCGGCGGTGCAGGATGTTGACCGCGCCCTGGGCGCCCATCACGGCGATCTGGGCGGTGGGCCAGGCGAGGTTGATGTCCGCGCCGAGGTGCTTGGAGCCCATGACGTCGTACGCGCCGCCGAAGGCCTTGCGGGTGATCACCGTGATCAGCGGGACCGTCGCCTCCGCGTAGGCGTAGATCAGCTTGGCGCCCCTGCGGATGATGCCGTCGTGCTCCTGGTCGACGCCCGGGAGGAAGCCCGGCACGTCCACGAAGGTGAGCACCGGGATGTTGAAGGCGTCGCAGGTGCGGACGAAGCGGGCCGCCTTCTCGGACGCGGTGATGTCGAGGCAACCCGCGAACTGCATCGGCTGGTTGGCGACGATGCCGACCGGGCGGCCCTCCACCCGGCCGTACCCGGTGAGGATGTTGGGCGCGTACAGCGGCTGCGTCTCGAAGAACTCGGCGTCGTCCAGGACGTGTTCGATCACCGTGTGCATGTCGTACGGCTGGTTCGCGCTGTCGGGGACCAGCGTGTCCAGCTCGCGGTCCTCGTCGGTGAGGGCGAGGTCCGCCTCCTCCGGGAAGACCGGCGGCTCGGAGAGGTTGTTGGACGGCAGGTACGACAGCAGCTGCTTGACGTACTCGATGGCGTCCTTCTCGTCCCCGGCCATGTGATGGGCCACGCCGGACACCGCGTTGTGGGTGCGGGCGCCGCCCAGTTCCTCGAAGCCGACGTCCTCGCCGGTGACCGTCTTGATGACGTCCGGGCCGGTGATGAACATGTGCGAGGTCTGGTCGACCATGACCGTGAAGTCGGTGATCGCCGGGGAGTAGACCGCGCCGCCCGCGCACGGGCCGACGACCAGGCTGATCTGCGGGATGACACCGCTCGCGTGGGTGTTGCGGCGGAAGATCTCGCCGTACGCCCCGAGGGAGGCCACGCCTTCCTGGATACGGGCGCCGCCGGAGTCGTTGATGCCGATGACCGGGCAGCCGGTCTTCAGCGCGAAGTCCATCACCTTGACGATCTTCTGGCCGTAGACCTCGCCCAGGGCGCCGCCGAAGACCGTGAAGTCCTGGGAGAACACGGCGATCGGGCGGCCGTCGACCGTGCCGTACCCGGTGACGACGCCGTCGCCGTACGGGCGGTTGTTCTCCAGGCCGAAGTTGGTCGAGCGGTGCCGGGCGAACTCGTCCAGCTCCACGAACGAGCCCTCGTCCAGGAGGAGTTCGATGCGCTCACGGGCCGTCAGCTTGCCCTTGGCGTGCTGCTTCTCGACGGCGCGTGCGGAGCCGGCGTGCGTCGCCTCGTCAATACGACGCTGGAGATCCGCGAGCTTGCCCGCGGTGGTGTGAATGTCGGTCGCTTCCGGCTCGGACATCGGGATCGCGGCTCCCTGCCTGCTCAAAAGGGGGGACGGTTACTCATCCGTAGAGTAGTGGGGCCCCTACGAATCAGCAGTGCGGCGTTTCACACACCTAGGGTGGCTTGCATGACGCCGCGAGATGTTTCAGGAGACAACAGCCGTTGGTCGGACCTGGACCGGCCGCCCCTCAACACCGCCGCGCTGCGCCGCGGGCTGGTGCGGGAGGGCGGGCTGTGGTCCGGGGTCGAGGTGGTGCCCAGTACCGGCTCCACCAACTCCGACCTGGTCGCCCGCGCCACCGCGGGCAAGGCCGCCGAGGGCGCGGTCCTCGTCGCCGAGGAGCAGACCGCGGGCCGGGGCCGCCTGGACCGCCAGTGGACCGCGCCGCCGAGGTCCGGCCTCTTCTTCTCGGTCCTGCTGACCCCCGCCGAGGTCCCCGTGGCCCGCTGGGGCTGGCTGCCGCTGCTCACCGGCGTCGCGGTGGCCACCGGGCTGTCGCGCGCGGCCGGCGTGGACACGGCCCTCAAGTGGCCCAACGACCTCCTGGTGACCGTCGGCGACGAGGAGCGCAAGGCCGGCGGCATCCTCGCCGAGCGGGCCGGCGAGGACGGCGTCCTCGTGGGCGTCGGCATCAACGTCACCCTGCGCGAGGAGGAGCTTCCGGTGCCCGGCGCCGGGTCGCTGATGCTGGCGGGCGCGGTGAGCACCGACCGTGACCCCCTGTTGCGGGCCGTGCTCCGGTCCCTCGAGGAGTGGTACGACCGCTGGCGGGCCGCGGCCGGCGATCCGACGGTGAGCGGGTTGCAGGAGACGTATGCGGCGGGGTGCGCGACGCTGGGTCGTACCGTACGGGCCGAGCTGCCCGGCGACCGGTCGCTGGTCGGCGAGGCGGTGGGTGTGGACGGGGACGGCCGCCTGGTGATCGCGACGAAGGAGGGCGTACAGGAGCCGGTGGGAGCGGGAGACATCGTCCACCTGCGACCGGTGTGACCCCGCGCCGCCCGGTGGTGCGGGGCCGTGGCGAATTGCGGCTCCCACGGAGTGAGCTGGCGCACACCTGCCGTACAGTTGAGGCCGGTCGATACCTGACCGTGACAGATCGGAAGGGCAGCAGGCGTGACCGTCGACGACACGGGCTCCGGTGCGGGCGCGGACGCGGACGGCCGGTTCGATCCGCCGTCCGCCGATCCCGGTGAGAACCCGCTCGCCCTGCGCCTCGAAGGGCTCATCCTCGGTGCCGAGCGGCGCTACACCCCTTTTCAGGCCGCCCGCAGCGCCGGTGTCTCCATGGAGCTGGCCTCCCGCTTCTGGCGGGCCATGGGCTTCGCCGACATCGGGCAGGCCAAGGCGCTGACCGAGGCCGACGTGCTCGCGCTGCGGCGGCTCGCGGGTCTCGTGGAGGCGGGGCTGCTCAGCGAGGCGATGGCCGTACAGGTGGCCCGGTCCACCGGGCAGACCACCGCCCGGCTCGCCGAGTGGCAGATCGACTCCTTCCTTGAGGGCCTGACCGAGCCCCCGGAACCCGGCATGACGCGCACCGAGGTGACGTATCCCCTCATCGAGCTGCTGCTGCCGGAGCTGGAGGAGTTCCTCGTCTACGTCTGGCGCCGCCAGCTCGCCGCCGCGACCGGCCGGGTCGTGCAGGCCGCCGACGACGAGGAGATGGTCGACCGGCGGCTGTGCGTCGGCTTCGCGGACCTCGTCGGGTTCACGCGGCTGACCCGCCGGATGGAGGAGGAGGAGCTCGGCGAGCTCGTCGAGGCCTTCGAGACCACCGCCGCCGACCTCGTCGCCGCGCGCGGCGGGCGGCTCGTCAAGACCCTCGGCGACGAGGTGCTCTACAGCGCCGACGACCCCGGTGTCGCCGCGGAGATCGCGCTGCGGCTGATCGAGACCATGGCGAACGACGAGACCATGCCCGAGCTGCGGGTCGGCATCGCGTTCGGCACGGTGACCACCCGTATGGGTGATGTCTTCGGTACGACCGTGAACCTCGCCTCCCGGCTGACCTCGATAGCTCCCCGGGACGCCGTGCTCGTCGACAGCGCCTTCGCGGAGGAGCTGATCCGCTCGGGCGAGGCGCCGGCCTCCGAGGCGGAGGCGGCGGAGGCGGCGGCCGCGACGGAGAAGGAGGGGGAGGAGCCGCCGGTGTACCGGTTCGCGTTGCAGCCGATGTGGCAGCGGCCGGTGCGGGGGTTGGGGGTTGTGGAGCCCTGGTTGCTCACTCGGCGGGATGGGGTGGCGTTGTAGTTGCGGTTGCGGTTCCGGTTGCAGGGGGTGGGGTGGCCTAGCTGCGCTGTTGTACGCAGAGGCCGATGATCGGGACGCAGAGGCCGGGGTCGGTTGTGGGTTGCGCGGGGTGCGCGGGTTGTGTGGGGGCCGGGGGCTGTGTCGTCGGGGCCGGTTGTGGGTGGGGTGCGGTGGTTGTCGTCGGGGGGTGGGGGGTGGGGGTTGTCGTGGTGGCTGTGGGGGGTGGGGTGTTCGGGGCCTGGGGGATCGTTGTGGGGAGTGCTTCCAGGGGGAATGCCGTCGCTGAACCGGTTGGGGGGAGGGCGGCGGTGGTCGGGGTGGTGGGGGTTGATGAGACTCCGCCCATGGGGGTGGTTGTGGAGGGGGCGGGTGTGGGGGCCGCCTTGAGGGTTGCTGCGGCGTTTGTTGCGCGTTCCGGGCCCGTTCCCGTGCCTGTGCCTGTGCCGTAGTCCGTTGACGGGTCCTGTTGGGGGTCCGCTTCCGTGGTGCCGAAGCCGCCCACTCCTGTGTCGGGGGTCAGGCGTACGAGGCTCAGGGCGCCGGCGGCGAGGGCCAGGCCGCCCGCGGCGAGCATGACCTTGCGGGGGCGGGGCTTGCGGTGACGCCCTCGGGGGGTTCGGGGGGCGAAGAGCCGGGGGCCGCCGGTCTCCGTGATCCCTGCGGTTGCCGCTGCCGCTTGCGTCATCGTGGTCGTCGCCGTCGTCATCCCGAATCCTCCCCTGGGTGCCCGCGCCCCCTGTGCGCCGTGGCGGGGCGCACGTTATGCGCTGCTGTGAGGGGTCGGGTCGGAGTTGGGCGGGATGTCACTCGAACGGGGTGTCGGGGGGTGGGGAGGGAACCTTTCGCGGTGGGGGCGGGGCTGCGATGATCGGGCCGTCGGTTCTGTTAACCCGCGTTAACCGGGAGGGTGTCATGGGTGAGGAGCGGTTCGGGGAGTTCGTGGTGGTGCGGCGGCATGGGGACGGGGAGGGGCATGTTGCCGAGCTGGTTCTTGATCGGCCCAAGGCCATGAACGCCGTTTCCACCGAGATGGCTCGGTCCATCGGGGCTGCCTGTTCCGCGTTGGGGGCGGATGGGGGTGTGCGGGTGGTTGTGGTCACCTCCACGCATGAGAGGGCCTTCTGTGTGGGGGCCGATCTGAAGGAGCGGAACTCCTTCAGCGACGCGGAGTTGGTGCGGCAGCGGCCGGTGGCTCGGGGGGCGTACACGGGGGTGCTGGAGCTGCCCATGCCGACGGTCGCTGCCGTGCACGGGTTCGCGCTGGGTGGGGGGTTCGAACTGGCGCTGTCGTGCGACCTGATCGTGGCGGACCGTACGGCCGTGGTGGGGTTGCCCGAGGTGTCGGTGGGGGTGATTCCGGGGGGCGGGGGGACGCAGTTGCTGCCTCGGCGGGTGGGGGCGGCTCGGGCCGCGGAGCTGATCTTCACCGCGCGGCGGGTCGCTGCGGAGGAGGCGTACGGGTTGGGGCTGGTGGATCAGCTGGTGGGAGAGGGGGAGGACCGGTCTGCGGCGCTGGAACTGGCGTCTCGGATCGCGGCGAACTCTCCCGTGGGGTTGCGGGCGGCGAAGCGGGCGTTGCGGTTGGGGCAGGGGTTGGATCTGCGGGCGGGGTTGGAGGTGGAGGACGCGGCGTGGCGGGCTGTGGCGTTTTCGGGGGATCGGGTGGAGGGGGTGGCGGCGTTCAATGAGGGGCGGGCGGCTGTTTGGCCGGGGCGGTGACATGGCGTGCGGGTGCGGTGGTTGTCGGTCGGGTGCGTGTCTGCGTCTGCGGGTTCGGTGGGGGCGGGCGTTTTGCGCAGTTCCCCGCGCCCCTGGATGCCTGCGGCGGCCCGTTGCGGTCCGGTGGGGGCGTGTGTAGCGCGTGCGGGTGTGTTGTGGGTCGGGGCCGGGGTGGGGGGTATCCGTCCTCGGTCCGGCGGCTCGGTCTCTTGAGTTGTGCTCGGTTATGGACGCCGGCCGCTGCGGGCGGACACCCCCCACCCCGTCCCCTGCGCGCCGTACGCGGCGAACGGCCCGTCGTGGTGCAGGTCCGCTGCAACTAGTCAGGGGCGCGGGGAACTGCGCGACCAGCCCCCACTCGCCCGCAGCCGCCCCACAACCGAACCCGGCACCCCCATAGGCGCGCCCCACTCACCCGAACGTCCCATCCACACCCCGACCCCCACCCAAATCCTCCCTAGCCTGGAGTGATGGGTGAGGACACTCGGCTGGTCGCGGTCGTTGCGCTGGCTCAGGGCATGGCTGCCGCTCACGGCTCCAGGGAGGCGTGGCGGGCCGCTGCTGTGGGGGCCTGTCGGGCGCTCGGTGGGAGTTTCGCGGCGTTGTCGGTGTGGGAGCGGGAGCTGGGGCGGTTGCGGGTGTTGGTGAATGTGGGGGAGCGGGTGGTGGGGGAGGAGGAGTTTCCGGAGGGGGAGGCGTATCCGGTGCATCAGTTTCCGGAGATCACCGAGTTTCTGCATGAGCGGTGGGCCGGGGGCGGGGAGCCCAACGCGTGGGTGGAGACGGCGGAGGGGCCCGCCGCGGGGCGCAGGCCCGGGTATGTGCACCAGCGGGTGGCCGCGCTGCGCAGACGGGGCCGTGGGTGTTGTGTCGTCGCGCCGATCGTGCTGAACGGGCGGGCCTGGGGGGAGCTGTATGTCGCCCGGCCCGCCGGTGCCGCGGTGTTCGGGAGGGAGGACGCCGACTTCGCCACCGTGCTGGCCGCTGTCGTCGCCGCCGGGATCGCTCAGGCGGAGCGGTTGGAGGAGGCCCGGAGGCTGGCGTTCACCGACGCGCTGACCGGGCTCGCCAACCGTCGGGCCGTCGATGTGCGGCTGGACGAGGCCGTGGAGCGGCACAAGCGGGACGGTGTCGTCGTCAGCCTTGTGGTGTGTGATCTCAATGGGCTGAAGAAGGTCAATGACTCTTGTGGGCATGCCGTCGGGGATCGGCTGCTGGAACGTTTCGGGTCGGTGCTCTCGCTGTGCGGGGCCATGCTGCCGGGGGCGCTCGCCGCGCGGCTCGGTGGGGACGAGTTCTGTCTGCTCGCCGTCGGGCCCTCCGCCGATGAAGTGGTGCGGGCCGCCGATGAACTCTGCCGTCGGGCCGGGGAGTTGGAGCTGGGGGAGGGCGTGGCCTGCGGGGTCGCCTCGACCGGGGACGCGATCGGGCCCGTGCGGTCCGCCCGGCGGCTCTTCCGGCTCGCCGATGCCGCGCAGTACCGGGCCAAGGCCGAGCGTGCCGTGCGGCCGGTCGTCGCGGGGCGGGCGGGGGCCGACGACCCCGTCGTACGGCTGGCGGACACCGCGACTTCCGGGGCGTCGGCCGAGCGGCGGCGGTTCCGGGGGCGGCGGCCCTGAGGCGGGCCGGGGTGTAAGGGGCGTAACCCCGAACCAGTAGTGACATCCTGGAATTCAGTGCGTACGCTCCTGAATATGGATATGCACACTGTGGTGGTGGGGACGTCCGGGGTCACCGCGTCCGACGTCCTGGCCGTGGCCCGGGGCGGTGCTCGTGTCGAGCTGTCCGAGGAGGCGGTCTCGGCGCTGGCCGCCGCCCGCGGGATCGTGGACGCCCTCGCGGCCAAGCCCGAGCCCGTCTACGGCGTCAGCACCGGCTTCGGCGCCCTCGCGACCCGGCACATCAGCCAGGAACTCCGGGCCCAGTTGCAGCGGAACATCGTCCGCTCGCATGCCGCGGGAATGGGGCCGAGGGTGGAGCGGGAGGTCGTACGGGCGTTGATGTTCCTGCGGCTGAAGACCGTCTGCTCGGGGCACACGGGGGTGCGGCCCGAGGTCGCGCAGACCATGGCCGATGTGCTCAACGCCGGGATCACGCCCGTGGTGCACGAGTACGGGTCGCTCGGGTGCTCCGGGGATCTCGCGCCGCTCTCGCACTGTGCCCTCACCTTGATGGGGGAGGGGGACGCCGAGGGGCCCGACGGTGTGGTGCGGGCCGCCGGTGAGTTGCTCGCGGAGCACGGGATCGCGCCCGTCGAACTGCGGGAGAAGGAAGGGCTCGCCCTTCTCAACGGCACCGACGGCATGCTCGGGATGCTGGTCATGGCGCTCGCCGATCTGGACATGCTCTACAAGTCCGCTGACGTCACGGCCGCGTTGAGTCTTGAGGCGCTGCTCGGTACCGACCGGGTGCTCGCTCCCGAGCTGCACGCCATCCGGCCGCATCCGGGGCAGGGGGACTCCGCCGCCAACATGCTTGCCGTGCTGGAGGGTTCGGAGCTCACCGGGCATCACCAGGACGACGCTCCCCGGGTGCAGGACGCCTACTCCGTGCGCTGCGCCCCGCAGGTCGCCGGGGCCGGGCGGGACACCTTGGCGCACGCGCGGCTGGTGGCGGAGCGGGAGTTGGCGTCCGCGGTCGACAACCCCGTTGTGCTGCCTGATGGGAGGGTGGAGTCCAACGGCAACTTCCATGGGGCGCCTGTCGCTTATGTGCTTGATTTCCTCGCCATCGCCGTCGCCGATCTCGCGTCCATCGCCGAGCGGCGGACCGACCGGCTGCTCGACAAGAACCGGTCGCACGGGCTGCCGCCGTTCCTCGCCGACGACGCCGGTGTGGACTCGGGGTTGATGATCGCGCAGTACACCCAGGCCGCGCTGGTCAGCGAGTTGAAGCGGCTGGCCGTGCCGGCTTCGGCGGACTCGATCCCCTCCTCCGCGATGCAGGAGGACCACGTGTCGATGGGGTGGTCCGCCGCGCGCAAGCTGCGTACCGCCGTCGACAACCTCACGCGGGTGCTCGCCGTCGAGCTCTACGCCGCCTCGCGCGCCGTCGAGTTGAGGGAGGGGCTGAGTCCCGCGCCGGCGACCCGGGCCGCCATCACCGCCGTACGGAAGGCGGGGGTCGAGGGTCCCGGGCCCGACCGGTTCCTGTCGCCCGACCTCGCCGCGGCCGACGTGTTCGTGCGTGAGGGGCGGCTGGTCGCGGCGGTGGAGGCCGTCACCGGGCCACTGCGGTAGTAGGCGTTCGCCGGGTTGGTCGAGGGCTCTGCCGTACGACGACGGCGGGGCCCTCGGTGTCACTTCAGCTTGGCCACCTGCGCGTCGAGCACGGCGAGCGGCACGGTGGAGGCCTTGCCGCCCTCGATGGAGGCGGAGTCGACCGAGTAGTAGGTGGAGACGGTGCTGCCGACGCGCACCACCTGGACGGTGAAGCTGCCCGTGCCCTCGCCGTCCATGTCGGCGTCCAGGACGAAGGCCACCGACGCGTCACCCTGGCCCGAGGCCTTGCCCGCAGCGACCTTGGTGATCTTCATCTCCTCGCCCTGGGCGGTGATGCCGAACCCCCCGGCGCAGGCCGCGATCCCGGCGGAGACGGCCGCGAGAGCCCGCTCGGCGCCGTCGCCGTCGTACGAGGAGAGGCCGACGCTGGTCATGGTGACGGCGAAGGAGTCCCCGACGCGCTCTTCCGAGGTGACGGTGTTGCTCGCGCCCGCGTCGGTGTCGCCCGGCGGGAGGGCGGCCAGGGCGTGGCCGAGCGGGGCGCAGGCGTCCTTGTCCGTCTTCAGCTCGCTCCGGGACTTCGGCAGGGTGTCGTCGCCGTCGGCGACCTTGTCCCTGGGGAGGTCGCTCGGGACGAGCAGCAGCTTCTCCAACTCGGCGGCGGTGAGTGCCTTCGCCGTGGTGCTCGCATTCGCGGTCGTGCTCGCGCTCGTGCCCGGCTTGGAGGCGGCGGCGGGCTCCTTGGAGTCGTCGTCCGAGCCCCCGCCGCACCCTGTGACGAGGGCGAGCGACAGCACGCTCACGGTCGCCGTGGCGCCCATGCGCGCCCTCGATGATCTCTTCATGCGCGGACTATGAACGTTGGTCCAAGAAATCGTCAAGCGCGTTTAAAAACCGAGGCGTTCCCGGCGTACCGAATAGACGACGAAGCCCGCACCCAGAGTGAGGAAGAGGGTGCCGCCGACGACGTACGGCGTGGTGTCGAAGCTGCCGGTGTCGGCGAGCCGCGTGTCGTCCGTAACGGTGTCCGCGCTCGTGGTCGTGGCCCGCGCCTGTGCCGTGGCCTGCACGGACGGCTCTGTTCTCGCCGGCGCGTCCTGGGACGCGTTGGCGGACGGGACGAACCACAGGGCACCCAGGAGGGTCCCCGCGGCGGTGGCGGTCAGCAACGGACGGCGAGCGGATGACACGGAATATCGATCCCCTTGTGGCGCTGGCGAATTGGCCGTGTGGGCCGATGTTAGTGAAAGGCGCGGGTCACGGGAAAGTCACGGGAGGGATGGGCTTTACGCTCCCCGCATGAGCACTCCAGAGACATCACGTTTTGTACGACTTCGGGTGGAACTGGTCGTCGAGGTGGACGACCAGGACGCCGTGACTCGGGCCGCGCTCGCCCGGATCGCGGACGATCCGGACATGCCGGACGACGAGCGCGCGCACGCCGAGGGTGCTGTGACGGAAGACACTGCGGAGGCCCTCGCCTACCTCGTGGACCCGTTCGACCTGGTGGGGGAGGTTCCGGGGGTCGAACTGGCCCAGGCATCCTGGAGCAGCGAGCAGATCGACTACGACCCGGATTCGCCGGACTGGGACCTCGACGAGGATGATGTCGAGGAGGACGAGGAAGAAGAAGCCGTCGGCTGAGCGTGCCCGGGAAATTCGTGACCCCGGGTGGCAACCGCCGTCCGGGGTTTCGTCGTCTCAGGGGTCGCACGGGCCGACAGACGCACCCCCCGCCCCGGTGGGCGTGGTGTGCCCCACACCTTCGCGGAAGGTGGAACGGGACGAACCGGTCGTAGCGTTTAGTTTTTATTGACGGGGACTCTCGGGGTTTCTGGGAATCGGCGACGATGGAGAAGCGTGTGATGACGGTCAGTAAGCGGCGCAGGGGCCTGACGGTCGCGTCCGCTCTGCTCGGCGGTGTGCTGGTGCTCTCGGCGTGTTCGAGCAGCGACGACAGCTCATCGAACGGCAGCGGGGACACCTCGCAGGCCAAGGCCGACGAGGCGGCGGCCAAGAAGAGCTCACAGGCCGAGATCAAGATCACGCCCAAGGACGGCTCGGACAACGCCTCCATCAACAACTCCGCCGCCGTCGTGGTGAGCAAGGGCACGCTCACCGACGTGACGATGACGACGGCCGACGGCTCCAAGGTCGCGGGCGCGCTGTCCGCCGACAAGACGAGCTGGAAGCCCGAGGCGCAGCTGGAGCGCTCCACGACCTACAAGGTCGCCGCGGAGGCCAAGGACTCGGACGGTCTCGTCGCGCACGAGAACGCCTCGTTCACGACCGTCTCCCCGGCCAACAGCTTCATAGGCAACTTCACGCCGGAGGACGGCTCGACCGTCGGCGTGGGCATGCCGGTGTCGATCAACTTCAACAAGGCGATCACCAACAAGGCGGCCGTCCAGAAGGGCATCACCGTCTCCACGACCAGCGGTCAGGAAGTCGTCTGCCACTGGTTCAGCACCCAGCGCATGGACTGCCGCCCCGACGAGTACTGGAAGGAGAACTCCACCGTCACGCTGAAGCTCGCGCTCGACGGTGTCGAGGGCGCCTCCGGTGTCTACGGCGTCCAGCAGAAGACGGTCTCCTTCAAGATCGGCCGCAACCAGGTCTCGTACGTCGACGCCAAGACCAAGCAGATGAAGATCACGCACAACGGCGCGACGATCAAGACCATCCCGATCTCGGCCGGTTCGCCGGAGAACAAGACGTACGAAGGCATCATGGTGATGTCCGAGAAGTTCAAGGAGACGCGCATGAACGGCGCGACCGTGGGCTTCACCGACGACGACGGCAAGGGCGAGTACGACATCAAGGACGTACCGCACGCCATCCGCCTCACCAACTCCGGCACCTTCGTGCACGGCAACTACTGGGGCGCCAAGTCCATCTTCGGCAGCGTCAACACCAGCCACGGCTGCGTGGGCCTCTCGGACACCAAGGGCGCCAACGACACCGGCACGGCGGGCTACTGGTTCTACACCAACTCCATCGTCGGCGACGTGGTGGTCGTGAAGAACACCGGCGACAAGACGGTGGCCCCGGACAACGGCCTCAACGGCTGGAACCTGAGCTGGGCGGACTGGAAGGCGGGGTCGGCGGTCTGAGGGACGCCGGCTGATTGACGGATTCACGGATTGACGGATACGGGAAGGCGGCTGCCCCTTTGGGGGTGGCCGCCTTCTGGGTTGTGCGGTGGGGGTTCGCCGTTGGGGTCCTTCTATGCGTCCGGGCCGAGTGAGGCGAGGTCGTAGGTGTCGCTGATCGCGCTGTATCCGTCGGACGTGAGGTTGACGTGGTCACCGGCGTCGAAGTCCGCCGGGGCGGTGTCGCTGCCCAGCTTCAGCGCCTGCGGGTCCGCCGTGCTCGCGGTGTCCGTGACCCCTACGACCGCTTCCGCGTCGACGTAGCTAACGGTCGGTGTGGTGAAGTCGAGTTGGTCGGTGATCCAGGTGTTGGAGTCGATGCGGTTCTGGTCGACGGCCGCGGTGCAGGGGCCGTAGCCGTCGCAGGGGGTCAGAGTGGTGAAGACGACCTTGATGCCCCAGCCCTTGAGCTGATCTCGCAGGAGCCCGAGTGCGTTGTCGATGTCGACGTCGTCATGGCCCGCGACGATGTCCTCCAGGCCCTGGGTGACCACGACCGTGCGGATGCCGGGGACGGACAGGACGTCCCGGTCCAGGCGCGTGAGTGCGGCCCGGCCGCCTGCCCCTGCTCCCTGGTCGGTGCCGAGGTAGTTGTTCTCTATGCCGGAGGCGACCACGCCGTAGACAGGGACGCCGTCGGTGTTGTTGACCAGCCGGTACGCGAGCCACTGGTTGAAGCGTGAGCCGTTGTAGGCCGCCGTGGTGCCGGTGGTGCGAGTGTCCACGAGACCGTCGCCCAGCACGGAGACCGTCGGCCGGTGATCCGTGGTCGTGACGTCGACCCCGGTGAGGATGTCCGCGAAACGGCCCGCTGAGATCGTGCCCGTGCCCGTGAACGCCGTACTGGCGGTGTCGGTGGTGTGGTCGCCGCTGCCGGTGGCACTGACGTAGCTGAGCGTGTCCCCGGCCGCCCACGGATGCATGACCAGGTAGTTGACCTGGTTCACCAGATGGATGCTGGTGGTGATCACCCCGCGTGGGGCCACGGTCATGGGGATCGGGTCGCTGTAGAGCTCGCCGCCCTCCGGGATCACCACCGACTTCGCCCCGCCGAAGGTGACGTCGACCGGTGGGGAGGTCAGGGTGGCGCCGTTGCCGTACGGGGCGACGGTGACATGGTCCAGGGTGAGCGGGTCGGTACCGAGGGCGTTGGACAGGCGCAGCCGTACCGAGTCGCCGCCCGCGCTGGCCATGGTGACCTCACGGAAGGTCTGGTTGCTGAAGGCCCCCATGTCCGAGAAGTGGAACCGCTCTTCGCTGGGCGCACTCCAACTGCCGGTCCAGGAAGCTCCGTTCGCAGCCGTGGCGGTGTCTCGGACCGACATGCCGATGATGTGCAGGCCCGGCACGTACTTGCGAGCGGCGTCGGCCAGGTCGGGCAGCCTTACCGAGTCGACGGTGGCGCCCGCCTTCAACGGCACCGCGAAGGCGTAGATGTTGGTGCTCCGGGTCTCCTGGGCGCTCGGTGTGTTGCGATGGAGCAGGGTCACGGCTGCCAGGGTGTCGGAGCCGTACACCCAGTCGGGCATGGTCAGGTAGTACGGCTGCGTGGTGCCGTCGCCGTAGCTGATGGCGCCCTTGGGGGTGACGCAGTCCTCGTAAGTGCCGTTGCCCAGGCTGCAGTTGGTGGCCGAGGTGTTGGTGCTGTCCGGCACCACGGGGCTGGCGGTGTCGCCGCCCTGGTGCTGGGATCCTACGAAGCCGTAGGTGGAGAACCCGAGGAAGACGAGGGCCTGGCCGCTGGTTCCGTTCATCTGGATGGTCTGGTTGGCCGCCATCACGTTGTCGCCGCTTGCGGAGCCCCAGTTGGGCAGGGTGAAGGCGGCACCGTCCACGGTGATCTTCCCGCCGGGCTGCCAGCCCGCCGCCTTGAGGCTCTGGAGGGAGAGCGTGGCTCCCACTCCGTCGGCGTCGGCGGTGGCGCGGTCGCTGTCGTCGGTGGTGGCGGTGTTGTCGAAGGCCGCCTGGAGGCCGGCGTAGGTCTTCGTGGCGTGCCCAAGGGCTGTGAACTCGTACTGCTGCTGCGAGGAGACGTTGCCGGCCGAATCGACCGCGTAGGCGTAGAGAGTGTGCGTGCCGGGCGCCACCGGGGTCACGGTGACGGTGGCCTTGTTGCCGGCGGCCGTCTTGGTCTGCGCGGCCGGGGTGTTGGAGGTCGGAGGGGCCGCGTCGAGGCCGTAGAGGAACTTGGCCGCGTTGTTGCCGTTGGCGCCGGGGTCCACCGAGATGGTGAAGGTGCCCGGGGTGCCTGCCGTGGTCGTGCCGGACTGGTCCTCGGGGTAGAGGCCGTCCGCGCTGGTGACGGTCGGCTGGGCGGGGCTGTGCAGATCGACGGTGAAGTGACAGGTCGCCGAGACCGCGGAGGTGTCCTCGCCATCACTGGAGGTGACCTTCCAGCTCACCACGCTGCCGTCGGCCAGTCCGCTCATGAACGCGGAGGGCAGCTGCTTCGGCGCGTTCGCTCCGCTCGCGACGGTGGCACTGGTGGTCGTGGTGGCCGAACTGCTGCCCACCCAGTACGAGTAGGTCGCGGCGAGCGCGTCCTTGTCGGTGTCGCTGACCGTGGCATTGAGGGTGGGCGGGGTGGTGGCGAGAGTCTTGCCGACGATCGGGTACGGGGTCGCGGTGCCGCAGCCGAGCGAGGTGGAGCCGACCTTGGTGGCCAGTGTGCCGGGCTTGTTGGGCACGTGGTTGTACTCGATCGACATCGACGGGTTGTTGTCGAACCGCTTGAAGTAGTTGCCGTCACCGCTGCCGTTCTGGCTGTTGACCAGGGCGAAGGTCCAGCTCTTCCAGTGTGCGGCAGCGCCCTTGGCGATGGTCGAGGTCACCGAGAAGCCGCCGGAGGGCTCGCTGGTGCAGGCGGGGCCGAAGCTCTTGGTGGCGAGCTTGCCGGTCAGCGACGGCTTGCTGTTCCAGGTGGTGGAGGAGCTGATCGCACCGGACCAGTAGAGGTAGACGTCCGAGGACAGGCTGCAACTGGCGGAGTAGTTCTCCTTGGCGTTCACCGTGGCGGAGACGACGTGGGCATCGTAGATGGCTGAGGGCACCGCGAGTTGGAAGTACGAGCGCTCGCCGCCGATGCAGCCCGACCAGCTGTTGTAGCCGACACCGGGGTCGCCGTACTGGGTGGAGTCGTAGTTCTTCGCGGTGGGGCAGCCCTGCTGGGTCTCCACGTAGTGCTGTTTGGCGCCACTGGCGTAGTGCGGGTTCCAGGTGGGGTCGATGTACACCGGGAACTTGGTACGTGCGTCTTCGAGTAGATGGGTGTCGGGCGTCAGGGAGAGCATGTGGCCTCGCAACTGCCCCTTGACGCGGGCTACATGGGCCTGGGGAGCGGGGGCCGTGACCGTGTCCTTCGGGGCGCCGGTCGAGTCCCACATCGCGGGCTGCGGGGCGCTGAACAGCACCTGCCCGTCGGGGGTGGTCGCGGCGAGGTTGCCGTGGCCGTCGTCGACGACGGAGACGCCCTTGGCCCGGGTGGTCAGGGCGAGTTGGGCAAGCCCTGGGTCGGTCGCGGCCTGTGCGTTCTTGACGACGAGGACTTCGGACCAGCCGCCCTGGGTGTCCGCGGTGACCTTGAGGTCCACGTCGGGCAGTACGTCGGGGTAGGTCAGGCTCGCGCCGGACGCCTGCGGGGTGGGCAGTGCGTGCGGCCAGGAGAGGGCGAGAGAGGCTTTTCCCTCGGTCATGGTGGCGAGCGGAGCAGTTCCTCCGCCGGAGAGGGCGAGGGGTTCGGCGGCGGCCTTCGGACTCCAGGAACCGTCGGCGTTGTGCTGGAGCGTCGCGTCCACCGGAACCCACCGGTGGGCTTTGCGCACCCGAACAGGCAGCAGGCTGGAGTCGTAGGTGAGCGTGCCGGACGGGTTTGCCGTCGTGGTCGTCGTCTCTGTGGTCAGGGCAGCCACCTGGACGGGTTCGCCCGTGACCGCGGCCTGCTTCTGGGCGGCCGCCACCGCGGTCTGTTCGGTGGTCGTCAGGTCGCCGTCGTCGGACGGCCGCAGCGAGCCGGTCGGCGCCGGTGGATCTGTGTCGTCCGTCGGGGCCGGGGTGAGGTCCGGTTGCCCGGCGTTCACGTCCGCGACGGAGCCCGGCGGGGAATCGGCCGCAGTATCGGCTGAGGCCTGCTGAGCGGCGAGCGGAGTCATGCAGAGTGCGCTGACGGTGGCGAGGACCAGGAATCTTCCCGGCGTTCGCCCTTTCCATGTACCGCCGAATGAAAGCCGACGGAATCGGTCGGACATCTGACCCCCAGTTCGAGTCCGAGTGGAAAGCCCATGGAGTAGGCGCGAGGGAGGCTACTCGTATCTGTGTCAAGCCGACAACAGATATGTGAATGAGGTGTACAACTTTGCTTTCCCGTGGGGTGGATGGTGATGTTGCCGAGCAATAGGGCGTGTTCGTGGGGAAGTTGACTGATTCGCCCGCCAAGTTTGGTCGAACAAGGGGCGATGCGTGGTGATCTCCATACCTTTTCTAGGTGTGGATTTGCTGTGAAGGGTGGGGGACCGTCTGGTCGAATATCCATCGACAACCGTGCTGAAATGGGGGGCAGCAGTGCGTCGTAATTATCAGTGGCGGATTTACAGAAAGACCATGAGGGTGCGAAGGTCGCCCGCTCTGTGGATCGTCGCTATCGGCGCCCTGGGTCTGCTCGTCGGAATTCTCTCGCCGACGAACGCGGCTGCCTCAGGACAACGGGTGGACTATCTAGCCAAGGCCGAGAAGGAGCGTTCGGTACCCGTCTCCCCGGTCAAGGGCAAGAGGGTCGCGATACCTTCCATGGCCCGCTGGAACGCCGACAACGCGCACCGGACCTGGCCTGCCAAGGGCGCGGCCGACGTGGCGGTTCCCGCATCGGGCGTCGCTTCCGCGGGGGCCGACGGTGTTCCGGTGACCGTCGCCGCCGCGAAGGGGGCGCACCGAGCAGCCGCGGGCACGCGCGTGCATGTGTCGCTGCCGGGGCAGACGGCGGCGCGGAAGCTCGGGGTGCGGGGTGTGGTCTTCACCGTCCGGCCGG
This sequence comes from Streptomyces sp. SID13726, assembly GCF_010548375.1. Classification (GTDB taxonomy): domain Bacteria; phylum Actinomycetota; class Actinomycetes; order Streptomycetales; family Streptomycetaceae; genus Streptomyces. The sequence continues at coordinate 79,567 of NZ_JAAGLY010000004.1, read as the reverse complement.
ACAGGACAGGCACCGCCCAAGTGGGCCTGGACTACTCGGCGTTCAAGGACGCCTACGGTGGTGACTGGGCCGGCCGGCTGCGCCTCGTACAGCTTCCGGCCTGCGCCCTGACGACCCCTCAAGCCGCCTCCTGCCGCAAGCAGACTCCGCTGAGCTCGACCGACGACACAAAGACCCGGACGGTCTCGGCCGCCGTCCCACTGACCGCCGCTACCACCGCACAGCCCATGGTGCTCGCGGCGGAAGCGACCGCGTCGGGCGGCGGCGGCACCTATGCGGCCACCTCCCTGGCCGCGTCCGGCCAGTGGTCGGCCGGCGGTTCGAGCGGCGCCTTCACGTACTCGTACCCCATCTCCGTGCCCGACGTCCCCGGCAGCCTGACCCCGAGCGTGTCCCTGGGATACAGCTCACAGGCCGTCGACGGCCGTACCTCCTCGACCAACGCCCAGTCCTCCTGGATCGGCGACGGCTGGGACTACTCGCCCGGATTCGTCGAGCGCGGCTACGCCTCCTGCTCCGACGACACCGCGAGCGGTTCACCGAAGACCTCGGACGAATGCTGGTCGGACGACGTCGACACACTGACCCTGTCGCTCAACGGCTCGTCCAACACGCTCGTCCACGACTCCAAGACCGGCGCCTGGCGTCCGCAGGGTGACAACGGCGAGAAGATCGAGATCAAGACCGACACGGTCAACGGCGACAACGACAACGAGTACTTCGTCGTCACCACCGCCGACGGCACCAAGTACTACTTCGGCCTGAACCGCCTGCCGGGCTGGACCACCGGGGCCGCGACCACCAACTCGGTGTTCACGGCACCGGTCTACGGCAACGACACGGGCGAACCGTGCCACGCGTCCGCCTTCGCCGACTCCTGGTGCCAGCAGGGCTACCGGTGGAACCTCGACTACACCGTCGACCCGCACGGCAACGCCATCAGCTACTGGTACACGCCGACGACCGGCTACTACGGGCGGGACAACTCCACGACCCCGACGCCGTACACCCGTGACGGTTACCTCTCCAAGATCCAGTACGGGCAGCTGGCCGGAAAGGTCTACGACAGCACCGCGCCGGCCGCCGCCCAGGTCTTCTTCGACACCTCCGAACGCTGTCTGGCCGACTCCGCCTTCGACTGCGCGTCCGCCAAGATGACGACGGCCAACGCCTCGCACTGGCCGGACGTCCCCGTCGACCAGACCTGCCCGTCCACGGGTACCTGTGACAACCACGGCCCGGCCTTCTTCACCACCAAGCGGCTGACGGGTATCCGTACCCAGATCCTGGTCGGCACCGCTTACAAGGACGTCGACGCCTGGACGCTCAGCCACACCTTCCCCGCCACGGGAGACACCACTACTCCCTCGCTCTGGCTGAGCCAGATCGTGCACACCGGCAAGGACGGCGGCAGCCTGGACCTGCCGCCGGTGCAGTTCGCCGGACAGGCGCTGGCCAACCGCGTCGACGGTCTGGACGGCTACCAGCCGATCACCCGTTACCGGATCACCACGGTCACCACCGAGTCCGGTGAGGTGATCACGGTCAACTACTCCGCGCCGCAGTGCCATCGCACGGGCACTGCCGTCCTGCCGCCCAGCCCGGACGCCAACGCCTACCGCTGCTACCCGCAGTACTGGACCCCGCCGGGCCAGACCTCGCCCCAGCTGGACTGGTTCAACAAGTTCGTCGTCAACTCCGTGACGGCACAGGACTCCACGGCCCACGGGCTGCCCGTCCAGACGTCGTACAAGTACCTCGGCGACCCCGCCTGGCACTTCGGAGACGACCCGCTGACCCAGGCCAAGTACCGCACCTGGAACCAGTGGCGCGGCTACGGCACGGTCGAGACCCGCACCGGTACGTCCCCCGGAACGACCACCCTGTCCCGGGAGACGTTCTTCCGGGGCATGGACGGTGACAAGACGTCCTCCGGCACTCGCAGCGTCACCCTCGACGACACCGCCAACGACGATCCGCAGAAGGACTCCGACTGGCTGGCCGGACAGTCCTTCGAGGCCCTGACGTACAACGGCGACGGCGGTGCCCTGTTGTCCGACGGTGTCACCGACCCATGGAGTTCGGCGACGACGGCCACCCAGACCCGTACGAACGCGGGTCTCGACCCGCTGGTGGCGCACCGCACCAACATCGGGCGAGCCAGGACGGTGACGACCAAGGCGGACGGCACCAAGCGCACCACGGAGGTCGACTACACGATCGACGGCGCCACCGGACTGCCCACGGCCGTCGACGACCTGGGCGACACCTCGACGTCCACCGACGACAAGTGCACTCGCACCTGGTACGACACCGACGCGGACGGCGGCCTCCTGCCGGTGCCGCGCCGGGTCCAGGAGCTCTCGGTCAAGTGCTCGGCGACACCGGACTACACGAAGGACCTGCTCAGCGACGACCTGACGTTCTTCGACGGCTCCACGGACAACACCACCGCACCCACCAAGGGTGACGTCACGATGGTCCAGAAGGCCGACTCGGTCGCCGCCGACGGAACCGTCCACCACATCACGGCGCTGAAGAACACCTACGACACCTACGGTCGCGAGCTCACCGAGACCGACGCGGACGGACGTACCACCACCACGGCCTACACCCCCACCACCGGCGCGTCCCCGACCTCCCTCACGGTCACCAAACCGAAGGTCACCGGCCAGACGACCGCCTTCACCACCACGACGACCCTGGACCCGGCCCGAGGACTCGACCTCAAGACCACGGATGCGGCCGGCTACTCCACCACCAGCACCTATGACCCGCTGGGCCGGCTGACCGCCGTGTGGAACCCCGGCTTCCCGACCGACGACAACCCCAACACCAAGTACAGCTACAGTCTCTCGGCGTCGGTGCCGTCCACGGTCACCACGCAGACGCTGACCGGCGGCAACGCCTATCGCACCAGCGTCTCGATCTACGACGCGATGCTGCGCCCGCGGGAGACGCAGACCGCCACCGTCGACGGCGGCCGGACGATCACCGACACCGTCTACGACTCGCACGGCTGGCCGGTGAGCAGCTCCGACTCCTACTACAACTCCGGTGGTCCCACCGGGACGCTGGTGGACGCGCCCGACGACAAGACCCCGTCCCAGACCGGCACGGTCTACGACGGCGCGGGCCGGGTGACGGCCTCGATCGCCTACACCTTCGCCTCGGAGACCTGGCGCACCACCACCGCCTACCCGGGCTCCGACCGCGTCGACGTCACGCCGCCCGCGGGTGCCACACCCACCACCACGTACACCGACGGCCGCGACCAGCTGGTCAAGCTGCTGCGCTACCACGGCACCACGCCCACCGGCGCCGCGGACACCGCCACCTACTCCTACGACGACGCCGGCCACCAGACCGGCCAGGACGACGGCCAGGGCCACACCTGGAGCAGCCACTACGACCTCCTCGGCCGCCGCACCTCCCAGACCGACCCCGACACCGGCACCTCGTCCTCCACCTACGACGACGCCGGCCAGCTGCTGACCGCGACCGACGCACGTGGCAAGACCATCAGTTACAAGTACGACGAACTGGGCCGCAAGACAGCCGAGTTCGACACGACGGGCGGCGTCCCTCAGGCGGCCGGCAACGAACTCGCGGCCTGGACGTACGACACGCTGAAGAAGGAACGGCCCACCACTTCCGTCCGCTACGTGGGAGGCACCGCCGGCGCCGCCTACACCGAGAAGGTTCTCGGCTACGACAGCCACGGCTGGGCGCAGGCCACCGAAGACGTCGTCCCGTCTGCCGAGGGCGCGTTGGCGGGCACCTACATCCACCAGAACACGTACAACCTCACCGGAACGCTGCGCAGTTACACCGACCAGGACCCGGCCGCCGTCAAATTGCCGGGGGAGACGGTCGGTTACACCTACGACGCCTTCGACCGCCCCACGGCAGTCGGTGGCGGCACGAACAGCTGGTCCTACGTCGACAAGCTCACCTACACGGAGTTCGACGAGCCGTACCAGTTCACCTACGGCATCTCCGGCAACTTCGTCCAGCAGACCCTGAACTACGACGACCAGACCCACCGCCTGACCGACTCCTCCACCGTCACACAGTCCGGCACGGCCATCGCCGACAAGACGACGTACTCCTACCAGCCGTCCGGCAACGTCACGAAGATCGCCGACAAGCTGGAGACCGGCCAGACCGACACCCAGTGCTTCTCCTACGACTGGGCGCAGCGACTGAAGTCAGCGTGGACCGCGACCGACGACTGCGCGGCCACACCGGCGCCGGGCACGTCCTCGACGGTGGGCGGTCCGTCGCCGTACTGGCAGTCGTGGAGCTACGACGCGACGGGCGCCCGCGCGAGCCAGGTGGACCACGACACCTCGGGCAACACGTCCAAGGACGCCACTTCCTCGTACACACCGGTCGCGGCGGGCGCGGGCCCGGCTCACGCGGTGTCCCAGGTGGACACGGTCGTACCGGGCGACGCGACGGCGAACACCACCGACTCCTACACCTACGACGCGGACGGCAACGCCCTTACCCGCACCACCCGTTCGGGCACCGACACCCTCACCTACGACGACGAGGGCGACCTCTCCGAACTGTCCTCGACGGGGTCTGCGGGTGACACGAAGTACCTGTACGACGCGGACGGCGGCCTACTGCTGCGCCGCAGCCCTGACGCGACCACGCTCTACACCGGCGACGAGGAGATCACGCTCAAGTCCGGCGCCACCAGCGCCGACGGGGTGCGCTACATCTCCATGGCCGGCGAGACGGTGGCCATGCACTCCTCCGACGGCAAGTACACGTACCTCGTCCCCGACCGCCAGGGGACCGGCACCCTGCAGATCGACTCGCAGACCCAGCAGGTCGTCCGCCGCCAGTACAAACCCTTCGGTGAGACGCGCGACCAGTCGGGGACATGGATCGGCCAACAGGGCTACGTCGGTGGGGTCCAGGACGACAACACGGGTCTGACCAACCTGGGGGCCCGCGAGTACGACCCGACGATCGGCCGGTTCCTCAGCGCCGACCCCGTGCTGGACCCCGGGTCACCGCAGACCTGGAACGCCTACGACTACGCCGGTGACTCCCCGGTCACCGAGTCCGACCCGTCGGGCCTGTGCATGGCCGACCAGTGCGGTGTCGGCTACCCGATCGGCGGCACCGGCGGCAGCAAGAGCAACCCGACCCGGTACGTGACGACCGGCCCGGTCGACCCGGGCGGCAGCAACACCGCGTACTGCCACCACGGCAACTGCACCGACGGCCACAAGCTCGGCGAGGGTACGGGTACGGGCGGCGGGAACATCAACAGCAAGACCTACGACCGGCAGGCCGAGGTCAAGGCGGCGGAGCGGGCCAAGGCCACGGCGAACGCGGCAGCCGCCGCGGCGAAGAAGCAGGTCTCCGGTTTCAAGCATCAGCTACTGAGCCTGGTCGCGGACGTCATTGGCCTGACCGACGCCTACAACTGCTTCACCAAGGGCGATGTCATGGGCTGCGTCAACACGGCCCTGACGGCGGTCCCTTGGGGCAAGGTCTTCAAAGCGATCAAGGTCGGGGTGGAGGCCTTCAAGATCTGGCGGGCGCTGGATCGTGCCTATACGGCGGTGAAGGACGCGGAAGAGGCCACGAGGGTGGCCGAGGACGCGGTGCGGGCGGAGCGGGCCTTCGCGGAAGCGGAGAACGCCGGGGCGGATGCGGTCGAGGGAGCCGGCTGCCCAGTTCACAGCTTTGTCCCCGGTACCGGGGTCGAGATGGCGGACGGCACGTCGAAGCCGATCAGCAGGGTGAAGGCCGGCGACACGGTCTTGGCGACAGATCCGCAGACGGGCGTGACGGCTCCGGAAAAGATCCAGCAGGTCATCGTCACGAAGACGGACAAGGACTTCACGGCGCTGACGGTGGAGGCGGCCCCGAGCCGAGGCTCGCCGCAGCGGTCTCAGGCGACACCCCGCCAGAGCCTCACCACCACCTGGCACCACCCGTTCTGGGACGTGACCCACCACCGCTGGACCGACGCGCACGACCTGACTCCGGGTACGAAGCTCCGCACGGCGGCCGGTGCCACGGTCACTTTGGTCGGCGTCCGGAATTTCCACCGGCACGAGACCACGTACGACCTGACGGTCGCCACCCTGCATACGTACTACGTGCTCGCAGGGGCTACCCCGATCCTTGTCCACAACTGCAGGGTATTCGCGGTGGATTCTGCCGGGGAAGCAACTGTGCTTCCTGTGCACGAGATCGATTCGGCTGCTCACGGGCCGCAAGCAGCCAACTTCCTCAAGGCTGTGAGCAATGGCGCTCCGGCGATCGTTACCAGGCGGGGCGGAGGTGAAGCAGCCGCCAGAGCCGCCAGGCGTCAAGCACAAGCACATGCCCCAAGGCCTCGGCAGTTCGCTTCGAATGCAACCTGGGAGGAGTATCCTTTCGCTTCGACCGTTGAGGGCGGATCGGGAGCAACGCTCACACTTTCTCCAGGGTCGATAAATTCCAGCCATGGTTGGGCTCTCAAGGAGTTCTATCGGACTGCGGGTGTCGGTCCCGGAGACCAATTCGCGGTCAAGGTTCGTTGAGGAGGATGGGCATGCTTGAGGAACTGATCAGGGAGCTCTGGGGTGAAGCGGAACGGCTGCATCTTCCCGTCGTGACCCATGGGAACCCTGGGGCAACCGTCGAGTTCCTTGAGCAGGTTTTCGGTCGGCCAGTCCCCTCGCATGTTGCCACCTGGTTCAGTTGGCGTGACGGTGTCGCTTATCTTCCCGGACAAACCCAGAACGACGCTGCTCTCGTTCCTGGGTATGAGCCGCTGTCCGCCACCGAATCCGCCGCGATGAGACGCGACAGTCCACGTGATCCGCTCCTGCTGTCGAACTTCTTCCCGCTGCTCGGTACAGGTGGGGGGGATTTTTACGCGGCATCGTACGATCTGGAAACAGCGCGATCGCATGTCGTCAGTGTCGTGGTCGGCGAGGATTCGAGAGTCGCCTACGGGAGCATCGAGCAAATGGTCGAGACTCTCGTCGGGTGTTACCGGGACGGGATTTTCTTCGTCGATGAAGACGGTGTACTTCAAGCGGACGACGAGCGCTGGATCCAGAGAGAGATAGAAGCGGTTGGTCGAATTTCTGACCAGTAGACGGACAGAACAAATGCGGGCTGTGATCGTGACCGGCTTGGTGCTTCTGACTTCGGGATGAGGGGTCCACGGCTCCTGAGCGGCCAAGCACAGGGCGTCGGCTGGGTCGTTTGGGTACGGGTCGTGTGCGGCGGCGTTGTTTGTCCATCCGGCGGGGCGGGCGAGGCTGATCGTCAGGCTGCGGAAGGTGGCGAGGACTCGGGGAAGGCTGCCGGTGCGGGCCCGGCCGGCGTCTTCGCCGGAGGTCACATCTCTGATGAAATGCTGGGATTTGATGGCCCATTGGCCTCTCGCTCAGCGGGCGAGGGTGGCTTCGTCGGCGGCCTGGACAGGTGCAGTGGTGATCAGGGTTTCAAGCGGGCGATGCCGCGTTCGGCTGGCGTTCGTGCCGCGGCCAGTGCCCGGTTGAGGGTTTCTCGGCGGGGGTGGGTTCCTGTAGGGCTTGTGTTTGATGCCGGTGGTCAGCCAGGGGCCGCCGCCCTGGTAGGCGAGATCGGCCAGGAGGGGAACGCCCTGGCGCTCGTAGATGCGGATGATCCGGTGAGTGCGGGCCGTGGTCAGGTCGTGCGTGTGGTCTGGCGGGGCGGGCGAGAGCTACAGCAGCTCGCCGCCGGGGTCGGTGACGAACTGCACGTTCACGCCGTGGCGTCGGTGTTTGTGGGAATAGTCGGCCCGGCCGTCGCCGGCCCGGTCGCACTCGGCGAAGGTTCCGTCCCGCAGGACGAAGTCCGCCTCGGTCTCGCGCAGGACCTTCAGCAGGCCCGGTGCCCGTTCGGTGAGCAGGTCGATGACCTGGCTGGTGTAGGCGTGGGCGGTGGACTCGCTGATCCCGAACCCAGCGGCGATCTTGCCAGGATGGCGTGTTCGCGCAGGTACACCAGTGCCACCATCGCGCGTCGGGACTGACAGAGTTTGCAGCGGCGGTCACCATCACGGGTGACGATCAGCATGGTGACCCACTCCACGAGTGCATGTGGCAGGTCGAGTGCAGCAGGATGGACGACCAACGAGGCCCCCGAGCAACGGGATTGAGATGTCAGACATCTCGATCAACAGCCGGGAGCCTCGTTCGTTGCGCTTCATCCACCGTCACTTGACCGGCGGCCAACTCGAAGAAGCTCATTGAGACGGAGGCTCACGAACGTACAGTGCATACAGGAGGGTTTTCCGGAGGTGGGTAGCGATGAGTGAAGTGTTTGAGGACGGTGACTTGTATGCAGGTCTTGAGGCGGCGATGCTTCCCGACTGAATTCTCGACGTCCTGGGCTGCCGATCACTTCGAGATTCGAGCTCTTCTCGGGATCGGTGGCAAGTGGGGGATTGATTCTTGTTCTGGTCTTGGGAGCGTCGATATGATCGCTGAGTGGGGCTATCCGGATATCGGGGTGGTCATTTGTGACATGCCTTCTGGCGGGCATGATGCTGTGATGCATGACTACTCCGCATCAGGACCCTTTGCGGAGCCGACGGGTTCCTGTGTTGACGAGGATAAAATTCCTCGGCGTGTGGCGAGTTCATTCGAAGAGTTCTTGAGCCGATTGGTTTTTTGTGGCTCGATTGGATGAGTTTCGGTACCGTCGGTTTCGTCCTTTGCGGTGCTAAGAGCTGTCCCGCAAATGGTCGGCAGTGCGGCGGCAACCAGGTGCTGAGCGGATACTCGCGAGACTCCGGCGTCGCAGCTGTGGCAGCCTGCGGGCATGCCAGAGCTGCGCGTTCATGCAGGCCGCCACTACGCCGTCCAGTTCCACTACGCGTTGCCGGACGACGCCTGGTGTGTGGAGCTGAGCGAGGCCGTGCCGGCGCCAGCTGCATGGGCTGAGATTCCCAACACAGAGACGCACCTGCCCGGAGCTGCCTTCATGGTGGCGGTGATACCCGACGAGGACCCGAGCTTGGAGCCGGCCGTCCATATCCACAGCCACGACGAGCGCGTCATCCCCTACGAGATCATGCGCTGGTTCATGGAGCAGGTGGCCGAGCAGGTCGAGCGCTGCCGCCTCGCGTTTGAGCAGGGAGCTCCTGAAGCGGTGGAATGATCATGCAGTGACTGGTGTGATCACGGCGTTACGACGCGAGGGTACAGACCCCGTGCGCAAGGGCCGGCCGTGGAGCCTGCCGTTGGAAGACCGGGTCCTGCTGGTCGACGCGTACTGGCGCACCAACCTCACGCTGCGGCAACTGGCACCGCTGTTCGGGATATCGAAGTCGGCTGCCGATCGCATCATCGACCACCTCGGGCCCTCGCTTGCGCTCCAGCAGCGCAAGCGGTTCCGCAAGGACACCGTGCTGATCGTGGACGGCACTCTGGTCCCCACCCGCGATCACACCATCGCCGAGCAGTCGAAAAACTACCGGTACTCCACCAACCACCAAGTCGTCATTGACGCCGACACCCGACTGGTTGTCGCCGTCGGCCGAGCTCTACCCGGCAACCACAACGACTGCAAGGCATGGCTACTGTCCGGGGCGAAAGCCGCCGTCGGCAAGACCACCGTCATCGCGGACGGCGGCTACCGCGGCACTGGCCTGGTCATCCCGCATCGCCGAGAGAAAGGCCAGAGCGAACTACCGGCCTGGAAAGAGGAACACAACGCCTCCCACCGCAAAGTCCGCGCTCGCGTCGAGCACGCCTTCGCCCGTATGAAGACCTGGAAGATCCTCCGCGACTGCCGCCTGAAAGGCGACGGGGTTCACCACGCCGTGCTCGGCGTCGCCCGCCTCCACAACCTCACCCTTGCTGGATGACCGGGAAACAACACTGGTCAACCAGCATGACGTAGATCATTTACGGGACAAGGCTTAAAGGGTGTTGCACAAGGCCGTGTTCGGGCAGGTCAGAGTCTGCGATCGCGGTCTTCTGGTCATGATGCGAGGGCGAGGTTGTGCATGTGGGCGACAGCCTGGACCGCGTGGTGGAGGCCGTCGCCGCGCTGCCGGCAGTCACGGAGGATCTTGTAGTTCTTCATCCGGCCGATCACATGCTCCACCCGGGCACGCACCTTGCGGTGGGCGGCGTTGTCGTCTTCCTCGCCCGGCAGCAGGGGCCGATGCGGGCGTTTGCGGTGCGGCACGACCATCCCGCAATTGAGGTAGGCGCCGTCGCCCAGGACCGTCACGCCCTGGCAGTGCTCGCTCAGCCCGGTGGCCCGCCAGGCATGCGCGTCCGCGGTGGTGCCCGGCACCGGGCGAGCGGCGGCGATCACAAGGCGAGTGTCGGCATCGACGATGACCTGCACGTTCGCGGAGAACCGGTAGTTGCGTGACGACGAGCCGACCTTGCGGTCGCGGACCGGGACCAGAGTGCCGTCAACGATCCACAACCTCTCCGCCGCATCGGCCGGGCGGGAGACGGGCTCCACCGCCAGCAACGGACCGAGCCGCTGGATGACCCGGCACACGGTGGACGAGGAGACACCGAACAACGGGCCCAGCTGCCGCATCGTCAGATTCGTCCGGTAGTACACGGCAACCATCAGCACCCGCTCAGCCAACGGCAACGACCACGGCCGGCCCCGCAGCGTGCCGTTGCCGCCCCGCTCCCGCACCACCTTCAACAGACCCGAGAACTGCGTCATCCGCAGTCCCGTGAACGTCTCCACCCACACCCGCTCAGCACGTAAAACCCCGGCCATGCACGGGAGATGCCCAGTTCAGAGCCTTGTGCAACACCCTTTAGGGACAGTGTCGATGGGTGGCCGCGTGAAACTGGTTCGAGCCAAGCCTTCGGCCTCGTCGAGTGGCACGACTGCTGCCGCACAGGCTGGTCTCTCTGCTGGGAAGGCCGCATTGACGCGTGCGCAGTTGGAGGACGCCGTGCTCAAGAAGGGCGACGTGCCGGGGTGGGAGGTGAGCGTTCCCAAGGCTGCGGACGGGGCTGTTGGTGGGGCACTGATGGTGGCCGGCGAGGTGGCGTGTCAGCCCGTTGCCGATGCGTTGGGTGAGAGCGGGGCCGTCAAGTCGGTGGCTGCCGTGGAGCGCAGTGCGGTGGCCGAGGACCGGTCGGGCGTCATGGTGCGGGTGCGGCTTGCCTCATATGCCGACGGGGGAGCCGACAAGGTCATGGCAGGGCTCGCGGACGCGGCCCTGCGGTGCAAGGGTTTCGACGGGTCGGGTAGCGGCGCTGAACAGCACGTCGGGGTGGCCCGGTACAACGGCTACCTGAGAGCCGACAACACCGTCACCCTTCGGCTGACCATGCGGATCGGGAACCAGACTCTGCCCGTCTACCTGGACGTCGGTTCCGTGGGGAGCACGGTGGAGTACTTCGCGACCTTCAATGTCACAGGAGACGACCCCGGAACCGGCTCGACGACGGCGGAACGGATGCAGCATGTCAAGGTCGGTGCCGCGACCCCCTGACCGCCGTTTCAGTCCGACTTGAGCGCCGCGACGAACGGGGCCCACGCGCCTGCGGTGAGGAGCAGAGCCGGGCCGTCGGGCACCTTGGAGTCGCGTACCGGGACGAGACCGGGGATGTTGGCGGCGATTTCGACACAGTTCCCGCCGTCGCCGTTGCTGTAGCTCGACTTGCGCCAGAGAGCGGCGCCGGGGAAGTTGCCTGCGATCTCGACGCAGTCGCCGCCGTCGCCGTTGCTGTAGCTGCTCTTGAACCAGAGCGCGTCACTCAAGTCGGTCCGGTTGCTTGCCATTTCGGTATTCCTCTGCGGCTGCCTTGATCATGTCCAGGGACGTGTCTGGTGACAGCGCAACGGCCCTGAGCCGATCGTATGCCTTGCGGTACTGCTTCACGAGGGCCGGATCGTCGATGGTGTCACCGCTGTAGGAGGCTTCCGTGTAGACCAGCGGCGGGGCGTCGGGAAACGTCATGACCATGATGGAGGCCGCCATCAAGGGATACGCCCCGGCCTTCCGCGGGACGACCTGCGGAACGATCCGGCGCCGCTCGGCCAGCTCCACGATCCGGTCCAGCTGTTCGGCCATCTCCCGCGGAGGCAGGATCGGGTCGGTGAGCAGTGACTCGTGCAGGATCGCCCAGTACTCCGGGGTGGAGTGGTCCTCGTCGAAGAGCCGGGCGCGGGCGAGACGGGCGGTCACCTTCTCCTCGACCCAGTCGTCGGCGGCTGCGGGGTGGGCCGACCGGACCAGGGCCCGCGCGTAAGGGGCGGTCTGGAGCAATCCGGGGAAGGTGCTGGGGCACCACTCCTCGATGGACTCCGCGTGCCGCTCCGCCTCCAGGATCTTCTCGAAGTACGCCGCGTGCGGCCCCCTCCGCGCCTTCCGCACATCCTCACAATGGCGCTCGAAGAACCCGTCCGTCTCCAGCACCCGATCCACATGCCGGGCCAGCTCCACCGGCATGCGCCGTTCCCCGCGCTCGATGTCGCTGAGATACGTCTTGCCGAAGAAGCTTCCTTCGAGCAACGCCTCCAGGGACAGTCCGGCCGCCTCCCGCTTCCACCTCAACTCCTTGCCGTAGAAGGTCGGGACGCTCATCGAGCCGTCGATGTCCTTGCGCTGTGCCATCGCCCACCTTTCGCAGTGCGGGTCGCGAACGCGAACTCCCTTTCACGGTACCCAGTTTCCCGTCAGCCTGTGAGCGATTGGTCACACAGCGCACAGGAGGCCCGGCTCATGCACACCCCGTACGACACGACGCTCTGTCTGGAGGAGCTCCGCGAGGCTCTCGCTCTGCACGGCATCACGCTGCCCTCGCTCCGCGTCGGCGTCCCCTCCCTGATCGCCCTGGGCGACTGCGACGCCGTAACGGCCCGTGAGATCGCTGCCGCCCTCCGCAAGGCGGCCGTACAGTGACTTTCGAACTCGACCTGCTCGCCGTCCCGAGGGCGGTGCCCGAGGTACGCCGTCTCCTTGGCAGCCACAGCGGTGAAGTCCGCCTCTGCGTGAGCGAGTTGCTGGCCAACGTGATCGACCACCTCGGCGAGGGCACTCCGGTGACCGTCCGAGTCCTGGTCACGGAGCACGGCCACACGCGGGTCGAGGTCACCGACCCCGACCCGCGTGCCCTGCCGGTCCTGCTGCGGGCGACCGCGACGGACGAGTCCGGCCGCGGCTTGGCTCTTCTCGATGCGATGGCCCGGCGATGGGGCGTGGACCAGGGTGCCGACCGCAAGACGGTCTGGTGCGAACTGGAAGGGCGCGGGCAGGGAACCGGCACACCGCCGCAGGGTTCCGCCGGTCCATCACGGGCCCGGTGCTGACAGGCTCGTCCAGGGTTGTGCCTGGCTGGTCTACAGGCTTCTCATGCAGCTCTTATTTGGGGCTTATCCAGTCATCACGCGGTGTGCCTAGCTTGCGGCCATGTTCTTCACCTACCTGAGGCGCGAACTGCGCCGCCGCAGAAAGGCGGCGCTCGTCGTCGCCTCCGGGCTCGCGCTCGGGATCGCGCTGGTCATCGTGGTCAGTTCCGTGTCGTCCGGCATGGGGAAGGCCCAGGACAAGGTTCTTCAGTCGCTGTACGGGCTGGGGACCGACATGACGGTCACCAAGGCCGCCCAGCCGCAGGCCAGTTCGTCGGAGCGGCCGCGGTTCCAGTTCGACGCGCAGGCCAACGGCTCCGGCTCGGAGCAGAGCAGCGACCGGGTCATGGTGCAGGGCTTCCAGACCCTGGCCACCTCGACCGTCACCAAGGTCGACCAGCAGACCGGTGTCTCCGACGCCGTCGGCGGGCTGAGCCTCCAGGTCATCAAGGTGAACGGGCAGTTCACCCGCGGCCAGTTCCAGCAGGACCGGAACGGCGGCGGCGACCAGCAGGGCCGCGGCGGCAACGGCGGCGGCACCGGGCAGCCCCAGGGTGAAGTGCGGGGCGGCGGCGCCAACTTCGACGTCAACAACTACTCCGTCTACGGCACCGACGTCACCAAGCCCGCGCTCGGCCCGCTGACCTCCTCCAAGATCAGCAGCGGCCGTACGTTCAAGTCGACCGAGGCCGACGCCAAGGTCGCCGTGCTCGACTCCGCGTACGCCAAGGAGAAGAAGCTCAAGGTCGGGTCCACCGTCACCATCAAGAGCGTCAAGTTCAAGGTGATCGGCGTCGCCACCGCGGACAGCGGGGACGCGGCGGCCAACGTCTACATCCCGCTCACCCAGGCGCAGACCCTCAGCGACTCCAAGAACAAGGTCACCACGATCTACGTCAAGGCGACCGACTCCCAGAAGATCGACTCCGTCAAGTCGTCGATCCAGAAGAACATCTCGGGTACGACGGTCACCACCTCGGCCGACCTCGCGGACACCGTCTCCGGCTCGCTGTCCACGGCCTCCTCTCTCGCCACCAACGTCGGAAAGTGGCTGTCCATCGCGGTGCTCGTCGCGGCCTTCCTGGTCGCCGGTCTGCTGACCTCCTCAGCGGTCTCCCGGCGCGTGCGGGAGTTCGGCACGCTCAAGGCGCTGGGGTGGAAGTCGGGGCGGGTCACCCGGCAGGTCGTCGGTGAGGCGATGGTGAACGGGCTGCTGGGCGGCGTGCTCGGCATCGCGCTCGGCCTCGCGGGGGCGTACGTCGTGACGGCCATCAGCCCCACGTTGCAGGCGCAGTTGGGCGGTGGCGGTGGCGGTGGCGCGGGCGGTCCCGGCGGTGGTGGTGGCGGCTTCGGCGGTCCCGGTCGGCGAGCCGCCGAGAAGACGCTGGATGTCGCACTGACGGCTCCGGTCAGTCTTACGACCGTGGCGATCGCGGTGGGTCTGGCGGTGGCCGGCGGTCTCATCGCCGGTGCCTTCGGCGGGTGGCGGGCGTCGCGGCTGCGGCCGGCGGACGCGCTGCGGCGTGTGGAGTAGCACCGTCAGCCGCGGCTGGGTGAGTGCGGCCGTCGCCCGCTTCGCGCGACGGCCGCACGGACGAGAAGCGTGACCGTACCCACCCAGGGGCGCGGGGAACTGCGCGACCAGCCCCCACCGAGCCCGCGGCCGAACACGATCCGCGCCACCCCGAATCCCACCCAGGAGCTCACCATGTACGAACTCAGAAGCGTCACCAAGCACTACACCCGAGGCAAGGACACCGTCCGCGCCCTCGACGGCGTGGATCTCACCATCGCCGACGGGGACCGTCTCGTCATTCAGGGCCCCACCGGCGGCGGCAAATCCACCCTCCTCCAGATGCTCGGCGGGCTCGACAAGCCGACGCAGGGCGAAGTCGTCCTGGACGGGACCGACTTGGCCAAGCTGTCGGAGGCCCGGCTCACCAAGGTGCGGAGCGAGAACATCGGCTTCGTGTTCCAGAGCTTCAACCTGATCCCCACCCTCACCGCCCAGGAGAACGTCGAGACCGCCCTCGTACCCCTCGGTGTGAAGGGAAAGGAACGGCGGGAACGGGCGGCCGAGGCGCTGACGTCCGTAGGGCTCGGGGAGCGGCTGTCGCATCTGCCCTCCGAGATGTCCGGCGGCCAGCAGCAGCGCGTCGCCATCGCCCGGGCCCTGGTCAAGCAGCCGAAGGTGCTCCTCGCCGACGAACCGACCGGCAACCTCGACGAGTCGATGCGCGACGAGATCATGGACGTACTCGAACGCATGTGGAAGGAGCTGGGGTTGACCTTCATCATGGTCACCCACGACTCCGCCATCGCGAAGAAGGCCCCGCGCGTCGCCACGATCCGCAAGGGCCGGATCACCGTGAAGGAGAACGCCGCCTCCTGAGCAGCCGACCTCAACTACCCCTGAAACCGTCAGTCTTGTAACAGACTTTGCCTGTCAGGGATTGCCTCTTGAAGGTCGTGATCACCCCTCGGCATACTGCGGAAACCGGGGGGTGCACGCATGCGTGTGCGAGACCACCCCCGTCCGGGCGAACGGGGAATTCGCTCGGTTCTTCTGCAAGGGGGAATCTTGCGCAGACAAGTGAAAAAAGCATGCGCGGCCACGATCGCCGCAGCTGCCGCGGTGGCTCTGGCGGCGGGCATGACCAGCCCGGCGTCGGCGGACACGAAGCAGGCGGCGAGCGGGGCGAGCGGGGCGAGCGGAGCAGGGGGTGCGGCGGGGGCCGTCGCCCACTCGGTGCTCACCGTTGACCACCGCATCACCCTGATCACCGGTGACCGGGTCGCCGTCGACTCCAAGGGCCGGGTCGTGAGCCTGGAGCGGGCCGAGGGGCGCGAACACATACCCGTGCAGATCCGCAAGGTCGACGGGCACACGCTCGTCATCCCGGGGGACGCGGTCCGGCTGGTCGCGAGCGGCAAGCTCGACCAGCGGCTCTTCGACATCACCGAGCTCAACAAGGCCGCCACCCGCAAGTCCCAGGCCAAGGGACTGAAGGTCATCGTCGGCTACCAGGGCGCCGCGGCGGGGGCCAAGGCCGACGTCCGCGACGCGGGCACCCTGCGCCGGACCCTCACGACGCTCAACGCGGACGCCGTCCAGACACCGCACCGGGAGACACCCGAACTGTGGGACGCCGTCACCAACGGCGGCAGGACGGCATCCGGCATCGCCCACGTCTGGCTCGACGGCACCCGCAGGGCCAGCCTCGACAAGTCCGTGCCGCAGATCGGCGTCCCCAAGGCATGGGCGGCTGGCTACGACGGCAAGGGCGTCAAGATCGCCGTACTGGACACCGGAGTCGACACGACCCACCCGGACCTCAAGAGCCAGGTGATCGCGTCCAAGAACTTCACCACCGCGGCCGACGCCACCGACAAGTTCGGGCACGGCACGCACGTCGCGTCGATCGCGGCGGGCACCGGCGCCAAGTCCGACGGCAAGTACAAGGGCGTCGCGCCCGGCGCCAAGATCCTCAACGGCAAGGTCCTGGACGACACCGGCTCCGGTGACGACTCCGGCATCCTCGCCGGCATGGACTGGGCGGCCGCGCAGGGCGCCGACGTCGTCAACCTCAGCCTCGGCGGCCAGGACACCCCGGAGATCGACCCGTTGGAGGCGCAGGTCAACAAGCTCTCCGCCGAGAAGGGCATCCTCTTCGCTGTCGCGGCGGGCAACTCCGGTACGGAGTCCGTCGGTTCGCCGGGCAGCGCGGATGCCGCGCTCACCGTCGGCGCCGTCGACGACAAGGACCGGCTGGCCGACTTCTCCAGCACGGGACCGCGCGTCGGCGACGGCGCGGTCAAGCCGGACCTCACCGCGCCCGGCGTGGACATCACGGCCGCCGCGGCCAAGGGCAGCGTCATCGACCTGGAGGTCGGCGAGAAGCCGCCGGGCTACCTGACCATCTCCGGTACGTCGATGGCGACCCCGCATGTCGCGGGCGCCGCGGCCATCCTCAAGCAGGAGCACCCCGACTGGGGTCACGCCGAGCTCAAGGGCGCCCTCACCGGCTCCACGAAGGGCGGCAACTACACGCCGTTCCAGCAGGGTTCGGGCCGTGTCCAGGTCGACAAGGCCATCAAGCAGACCGTGATCGCCGACCCGGTGTCGGTGGGCTTCGGCACCCAGCAGTGGCCGCACTCCGACGACAAGCCGGTCACCAGGAAGCTGACGTACCGCAACCTCGGTACCCAGGACGTCACGCTGAAGCTGACGTCGACGGCCACCGACCCCAAGGGCCAGGCGGCTCCTTCGGGCTTCTTCAAGCTCGCGGCCACCACGGTGACCGTCCCGGCCGGCGGCAGCGCGTCCGTCGATATGACGGTCGACACGAAGCTGGGCGGCACGCTCGACGGTGCCTACTCGGCGTACGTGATCGCGACGGGCGGCGGCCAGAGCGTCCGTACGGCCGCCGCGGTGCAGCGCGAGGTGGAGTCGTACGACGTCACGGTCAAGCACATCGGCCGGGACGGGAAGCCGACCGCCGACTACAACACCGTCCTGCGCGGCTACTCGGGCCTCGCCGAGGGCCGTGGCCACACCGTGACCGTCTCGGAGTCCGGTACGGCGACGATGCGGGTCCCCAAGGGCGACTACCTCCTGGACGCCTGGATCGGGAAGGACTTCGTGAACTTCCGGGGCGGCGTCGACTGGCTGGTCCAGCCGAAGCTGAGCGTCACCAAGAACGTCTCGGTGACGATCGACGCCCGCCGGACCAAGGCGGCCGACATCACCGTCCCCGACGCGCAGGCCAAGCCGAAACGCGGCGCGATCAGCTACATGTACGACAAGGCCGGCATCGGCTTCGTCGTCGAGGCCCAGACCTTCGCGGACGTGCGCGTGGCGGCCCTCGGCGGCGACGTGACCGGTCTGCACCAGACGTGGAGCGGGCAGTGGACCAAGGGTGACAAGGCCGAGTACGACGTGGCCACCACCGCCGACGTCAAGAAGTTCCAGGGCGGCAAGGTCCGCCACTTCAAGGCGAGCGAACTTGCCACGGTCCGCAACGACCTCGGTGCGGGGGCTCCCGGCAAGACCGGGGTGCTCATCGTGTCGGGATACTTCCCCAACGACTCCGTCCTCGGCGTTCCGGTGGAGCTGAAGCTGCCGAACTCCCGCACGGTGTACGTGTCGACGTCCGACAAGGCCAAGTGGGCCTTCGGCTTCGCGCAGCACAAGGGCAAGGACGCGAACGGTCTCCCCGTCATCGAGGCCTACTACTCGATGGACGAGATGCAGACCTTCAAGGCGGGCCAGAAGTACACGAAGACCTTCAACAAGGCGGTCTTCGGCCCGCGTCTGAACGCGTACGACGGGCTCTTCCGCGACGAGAACACCCTCTACGGCGCCGTGCCGCTGTTCGCCGACGGCGACGGGCACGCGGGCGCCTCGGACTTCACGTCGGTCAGCACGAGCCTGTACCGCAACGGCGTCAAGGTCGGCACGAACGACGACCCGCTGTTCGGCGCCAAGCCGTTCACCGTCCCGTCCGGCGACGCGGCGTACAAGCTGACCACCTCGGTCAAGCGCAGCGTCGGTGTCGCCGCCGCCTCCACCCGCATCGACGCGAGCTGGGAGTTCCGCTCGAAGAAGCCGGCCGTCGGCACCGTGCCCAAGCTCCCGGCCTCCACGGCCCGCTTCAACGCCAAGACCGGCCTGGACAACCGCGTCGAGGCCGGCAGGACGGTCAAGATCCCGGTGACCGTCGAAGGCGCCGCCAAGGGCTCCAACCTCAAGTCCCTCACGGTGTACGTCTCCTACGACTACGGCCAGACCTGGAAGAAGACCACCGTCACCGCCGGCAAGATCACCGTCAAGAACCCGGCCAAGGGCAAGGCCATCTCCTTCCACGCCAAGATCGCCGACAAGAAGGGCAACAAGTCGACGGTCTCGATCTACAACGCGTACTACGGCAAGTGACGCGTAGCGCCCAGTAGTTGAGAGGCCCGCCGGAAGCACCGCTTTCGGCGGGCCTTCTCCGTGTCCTAACCCGCCGTCCAGGACCGCAGCTTCTCCGGATTCCTCATCGCCCAGATCCGCCGTACCTGTTCCTCCGCCACCTCGAAGGCGAGGACCGCCTCGACCCGGCCGTCCAGTTCGACGACCAGGCCCGGTTGGCCGTTGACCGTGCGTTCCGTGATGTGGAGGGTCGGGGCGGCGGTGAGCAGGTGGGTGAAGAAGTGGGCGATCTGTTCGGCGCCTTGGAGGGGGTGGGGGAGGGCGGCGACGTGGCCGCCGCCGTCGCTTGTGGCGGTGGCGTTCGGGTCGAGGAGGTGGATGAGGGCGTTGATGTCCTTGGACTGCCAGGCTTCCTTGAAGTCGCGGATCACCGCGGTGTGTCGGGGGCGCGAGGATGGGACGGGCTGGGCCTCGCGGACCCTGCGGCGGGCAGATACCGCCAGTTGGCGGCAGGCCGCAGGGGTGCGGCCGACGATCGCGGCCACGTCGGTGAAGGGGTAGCGGAAGACGTCGTGGAGGACGAAGGCCACCCGCTCGGCCGGGGTCATCGACTCCAGCAGGACGAGGAAGGCCATGGAGAGCGACTCGTCGAGGGTGACCCGGTCGGCCGGGTCCGGCGGGGGCTGCGTCAACTCCGTGCTGTCCGGCAGGGGTTCGGGGAGCCATGCGCCCACGTACCGTTCCCGCCGGGCCCGCGCCGAGCCGAGTACGTCGAGGCAGATCCGCCCGGCGACCGTCGTCAGCCAGGCACCCGGCGACCTGATCGCCGCCTGCTGCCCGGGGGACATCGCGTACCAGCGGACGTACGTCTCCTGCACCACGTCCTCGGCGTCCGCCAGGGACCCGAGGAGCCGGTACGCGAGATTGATCAGCCGGCGCCGCTCACCCATGATCGCGCTCAGGGCCGGCTCGGACGGTGTGTCCATACAGGTCGCCTCCTTCACCGGTACGACGGGACAGCGCCCCGAAAGGTGAGGTCCTCACATTCTGCGGGGCCGGGTCGTCGTGGAGATGAGACCGAGGAGGGTCCATGACCGACCTACAGACCGTTGCCGACCGTATCGAGATCCAGGTACTGCCCGGCGAGTTCAGCGACGCGGGCATGATGCGCGACTACGACCGTCTGGCGGCCCTGTTCACCGAGGACGGCGTCCTGCGGATACCCGCCGCCGACGTCCGGTTCACCGGGCCCGAGGAGATCCGCGAGGGCATCGAACGGCTGCGGAGCCGGTGGGAGTACTTCGTGCAGACCGCGCACCCGGGAGTGGTCCGGGTCGACGGCGACAGCGCGTACGGACGGGCGTACATCGTGGAGTTCGGACGGCTGCGTGACGGCACCTCGCACAGCAACCACTCCCTGTACCACGACCGCTACCGGCGCACCCCGGACGGCTGGAGGTTCACCGAACGCCTCTACGAGATCCGCTACCTCGACACCGGCGCCCTCACCGGCGCCCCACCCGAGCCGACCCGGGCGGGGTGAGCCCACAGCGAACGGGGTGTCGGAGGGGGAGCCTCCGGCAGGGCGTCCGTGTTTGTGTGAGGGCATGACCACACACACCGTCGAGTACATCCGTTACCGCATCCCGGAAGACCGCTCGGCGGAGTTCCTGTCCGCCTACACCCACGCCGCGAACCAGCTGGCGGCCGCCCCGCAGTGCGTCGACTACGAACTGGCGCGCTGCGAGGAGGACTTCGAGCACTACGTCCTGCGCATCACCTGGACCTCGACCACGGACCACCTGGAGGGGTTCCGTGAGTCGGAGCTGTTCCCGGACTTCCTCGCCGAGATCCGGCCGTACATCGCGAACATCGACGAAATGCGCCACTACAAGCCGACGACGGTCCGCGGCCGGGGCGCCGCCCTGCCCACGCTGTACGCCTGGGCGGGCGGCACCGAGGCCTTCGCCAAGCTGACCACGGTGTTCTACGAGAAGGTCCTCGCCGACGACATCCTGGCCCCGGTGTTCGAGGGCCTCGCACCCGAGCACGCCGAGCATGTCGCCCTCTGGCTCGCCGAGGTCTTCGGCGGCCCGTCCGCCTACTCCGAGACCCAGGGTGGCCACGGCCACATGGTCGCCAAGCACATGGGCCGCGGCATCACCGAACCGCAGCGCCGCCGCTGGGTGAACCTCATCCAGGACGCGGCCGACGAGGCGGGCCTGCCCACCGACGCGGAGTTCCGCTCGGCGTTCCTCGCCTACGTGGAGTGGGGCACCCGGCTCGCCGTCCACTTCTCCGGCCCGGATGCCAAGCCGCCCGCCGAGCAGCCGGTACCGAAGTGGAACTGGGGAGCGGCCCCGCCGTATCAGGGGTGAACCGGCCGTCTCACGGTGGGCCGTCTCACGGCCGCGCGGACTCCCCCGCCCGGGTCGCGTCCGCGCCCCAGCTCGCCAGCAGCCGCAGCGCCTCCGCCGACGGCGACCCCGGGTCGGCATGGTAGGTGACCAGGACCTGCTCCGAGCCGTCCGAGAGCGGGAACGACTCGAAGTTCAGGGTCAGCTCACCCACCAGGGGATGGCGCAGCTGCTTGACACCGTGGCTCTTCTCCTTGACGTCGTGCGTGGCCCACAGCCGCCTGAACTCCTCGCTCTTCACGGAGAGCTCCCCGATCAGCGCCGACAGCCGGGGATCGTCCGGGTGACAGCCCGCGGACATGCGCAGGCTGCTGACGACGTCGTACGCCTTCTGCTCCCACGGCACGAACAGCTCGCGGTACTCGGGCCTGAGAAAGACCAGCCGCGCCCAGTTCCGCTCCTGCACCGGCAGCTCCGACCAGTCCCCGAACACCGCCGCCGCCATCCGGTTCCAGGCCAGGATGTCCGCGTGCCGGCCACTGATGTACGCGGGGACCTCGATCGAGTCCACCAGCTGCCGCACGGTCCCGCGCACCTGCTCGGTCCGCGCCGTCGCCTTCTTCTTGCGCTGCTTGGGCCTGGCCAGATGGGTGAGATGCGCGTGCTCGGCGTCGGTCAGCCGCAGCGCGCGGGCGATGGCGTCCAGGACCTCCGACGAGACGTTCCGTCCGTTGCCCTGCTCCAGACGGGTGTAGTACGCCACGGACACGCCCGCCAGCTGCGCCAGCTCCTCGCGCCTGAGCCCCGGCACTCTGCGGTGCCGCCCGAAGTCCGGCAGCCCCACGTCCTCCGGCTTCAGCCGGGCCCGCCGGGTGCGCAGAAACTCGCTGAGCTCGGCACGCCGGTCCAGTGAGCCGCTTCCGGGCAGTTCCTCGGCCATCTCGGCCCTCTCGTCCATACGTCAAGTATTCATGGTCGTACGCCTGCGATCCTGTCCCCGCCAGTAGTAGGACCAGCGGACGTACGCAGAGCCGTGACCTGGGTGGATCGCGATTCATGGGGCAGGCTGGTGACCGTGCCCGGACGGATGGACAGACAGAAGGCAGCCGGGCACGGACCCCCCGCTAGGAGAACCCCCGGCATGACCACTGTCGCCGCATACGCCGCACCCGCCGCGAAGGCCCCCCTGGAGCGCACCACCATCGAGCGCCGTGCGGTCCGCGAGCACGACGTGCTGATCGACATCAAGTTCGCGGGCATCTGCCACTCCGACATCCACCAGGCCCGTGAGGGCTGGGGCGAGGCCATCTTCCCGATGGTCCCGGGCCACGAGATCGCAGGCGTCGTCTCCGAGGTCGGCCCCGGCGTCACCAAGTACAAGGTCGGCGACCGCGTGGGCGTCGGCTGCCTCGTCGACTCCTGCCGTGAGTGCGAGAACTGCAAGGCCGGCCAGGAGCAGCACTGCACCGGCGGTGGCGTCGGCACGTACAACGCCATCGGCAAGGACGGCGAGCCCACCTACGGCGGCTACTCCGAGAAGGTCGTCGTCGACGAGAACTACGTCGTCCGCATCCCGGACGGCCTCTCCCTCGACGTGGCCGCCCCGCTGCTGTGCGCCGGCATCACCACGTACTCCCCGCTCAAGCGCTGGGGCGCCGCCCCCGGCAAGAAGGTCGCCGTGATCGGCCTGGGCGGCCTTGGCCACATGGGCGTCAAGATCGCGCACGCGCTGGGCGCCGAGGTCACCGTCCTCTCCCAGTCGCTGCGCAAGAAGGACGACGGCCTCAAGCTGGGCGCCGACCACTACTACGCGACCAGCGACGAGAACACGTTCAAGGAGCTGGCCGGCTCCTTCGACCTGATCCTCTCCACGGTCTCCGCGCCCCTCGACTTCGGCGGCTACCTCGGCCTGCTCAAGGCGGGCGGCGCCCTGGTGAACGTCGGCGCCCCCGAGGAGCCGGTCTCCCTGAACCTCTTCTCCCTCATCGGCGGCAGCAAGACCCTCGCCGGTTCGGCCATCGGCGGCATCGCCGAGACCCAGGAGATGCTGGACTTCTGCGCGGGGCACGGCATCGGCGCGGAGATCGAGCTGATCGCCGCGTCCGAGATCAACGACGCGTACGAGCGCGTGGTCAACAGCGACGTGCGCTACCGCTTCGTGATCGACACGGCGACGATCTGATCCGACACCGATCGCTCAAGACGAAGGGCCCCGGCCGCGCGCCGGGGCCCTTCGGCGTACGACGGCGACCTGCGTCCCCGCCGTGACCGGTGCCGGTGGCTACGGCTGTCCGTGAGCCCTTCGGCCACGCCCCCCCTTCCGCTAGGGCCCCCCGCGCCCCCTCTCCGCTACGACCCTCCCGTCCCCGTCCCCGCCCAAGTCAGCGCACAGCCCCCCGCCGCCCCAGCAGCCACAGCAGATACGGCCCCCCGACCAGCGAGGTCAGCGCGCCCACCGGGATCTCCAGCGGAGGCAGCAGGGTCCGGGCCGCGAGATCGGCGGCGACCAGTACCACCGCGCCCGTCAACGCCGAGCACAGAAGGGGCAGTTGAGGCGTCCGGGTGAGTCGTCGGGCCAGCTGCGGTGAGGTCAGTGCGACGAACCCGATCGGTCCGGCCGCCCCGGTCGCGGTGGCGGCGAGCACGACCCCCAGCACGGTCAGCCCGAGCCGCGCCCGGTCCACCCGCACCCCGAGCGCGGCGGCGGTGTCCGGGTCCAGCCCGAGCGGTCGCGCCGCCCTGCTCGCCCACACCAGCGCGGGCAGACACAGCAGGAGTACGACGGTGAGGGGCGCCGCCTGCTCCCAGCCCCGCCCGTTGAGGCTGCCGGTGAGCCACAGCTTGACCTGCTCGGCGGCCTCCAGCTCGGAGTCGGTGAGATACAGCTGCACCACGGCCGACAGCGCGACTCCGATCCCGACCCCGGTGAGCACGAACCGGCTCGCCTGCATCCCGCGCCGCCAGGCCAGCACGTACACGAGGGCCGCCGCGAGGAGTCCGCCCACGACGGAGACGGCCGGCAGCGCGCCGGGCGAGGACACGACCCCGGTCGAGAGCGCGAGCACGGTGGCAGCGGCGGCACCGTGCCCCACGCCGATCACGTCAGGACTGGCCAGCGGATTCCGGGTGACGGTCTGGATCAGCGCCCCGGCCAGCCCGAGGGCGGCGCCCAGCAGGGCGCCGAGCGCGATGCGGGGGACACGGAGTTCGCCCACGACGAGGTCGTAGGGGCCGGTGCCGGTACGGAGGGTGTGCCACACGTCCGCGGGCGCGATGTAGGTCTGGCCGAGGGAGGCGGAGGCGGTCATGGCGGTGAGGAGGAGGCCGATGAGGGCCAGGGCGACGGCCACGGAACGACGATGCACGAGGAGGGAGACGCGGGGGTGAGGGCGGAGGACGGTCGTGGTGCGAGCACGGGCCGGTGGGGGTTGACCCTGACCGGGTGCAGTCGAAGAAAGTCCAGCCGTACCCACCCAGGGGCGCGGGGAACTGCGCGGCCGGCCACGACGCACCCGCAGCCGCGAGACCACCTGAAGTGGCACCTCCGTACGCGCACCCTCACGCCGAGCCCCCTTCACGAAACAGCCCCCCGACGCCGTACGAGAAACACCAGCACCGGCACCCCCACCAACGCCGTCATCACACCCGCCGGCACCTCCGCGGGGGCCCGCACCACCCGTCCCGCCACATCCGCCGCCACCAGCAACGCCGCCCCGAACAGCGCGGACAGCGGCAGTACCGCCCGATGCCCGCCCGACACGACCCGCCGGGCCAGATGCGGCACCGCGAGGCCCACGAACGCGATCGGTCCCGCCGCGGCCACCGCCGCCGCGGTCAGCAGCGTCGCGCCGAGCGCCGCGGACCCCCGTACCAGCGAAACCCGGTGCCCCAGCGCCCGGGCCGTCTCGTCGCCGAGGGCCAGCGCGTCGAGACCCCGGGCGCACGCCAGCACCAGCAGGGCTCCGACCAGCAGAAACGGCAGCATGCGTACGACGGTCCCGGCGTCGCGTCCGCTGAGGGAACCGACCTGCCAGAACCGGAACTGGTCCAGCGTGGCCGAACTGGACGTCAGCACCACGGTCGTCCCGCCCGCGGTCATCGCCGACAAGGCGGTTCCGGCCAGCGCCAGCTTCACCGGCGACGCCCCGCCCCGCCCGCGCGCGGCGATGCCGTACACCAGGCAGGCGGCGGCCACCGCACCGGCGAAGGCGTACCAGACGTACCCGGAGAAGCCGTCGGCGAGCCCGAGGCCGATGGCGAGTACGACGCCCGCCGCCGCGCCCTGGCTCAGCCCGAGGATGCCGGGGTCGGGGCGGGGGTTGCGGGTGACGGCCTGGAGCGCGGCGCCCGCGACACCGAGGGCGGCCCCGGCGGTGAGCCCGATCTCGGTGCGGGGCAGGCGCAGGGACCGTACGACGAGCGCGTCCGGCGAACCGCCGCCGTGCAGCAGGGCGTCCACGACGGCGGACAGCGGCACCGCGCGCGTGCCCACGGCGAGGCTGAGCACGCCGGCGGCGGCCACCGCGAGGACGGCCGCCGGCCAGGCGAGGCTTCTCGGGCTCACGCGCCGAGGTGCTCGGCGAGTTCCGAGATCACCAGACGTGCGGCGGTCGGACCGGCGTTGAGGTACCAGGGGTCGTCGTCGACCTTCACCGCCTGTCCGGCCCGCACCGCCTTCATCGACTTCCACAGCGGCCCGGCCACCACACTCGCCGCGTCAGTCCTGGACGCGTCGCCCTGCACGGAGTAGAAGATCCAGTCGCCGTCCGCGGTGTCGATGCTCTCCGCGCCGACATCCTCCGAAATGGCCTTGAACTGCTGGGACTTGGGCCGTGCGAGGCCCATGTCGACGGCGATGGACCCGGTGAAGGAGGAGACGCCGAACATCCGGGTGCGGTCCGGGGTGAAGCGGACCATGGAGACGGTCGGGTCGCCCTGGACCCGCTGCCCCTTCGTCCCGGCGTCGGCCACGATGCCGTCGAGGAGCTTCTGCGCCGCCCGGCCCTTGCCGAGCGCGTCGCCGACGAGCAGCAGGTCGCGCTTCCAGTTGATGCCGTTGCCCGCGGTGATCACGGTGGGCGCGATCTTCGAGAGCTTGGGGTAGAGGTCGCCGAGGGAGTCGTTGGCGAGGATGAGGTCGGGCTTCGCGGCGGCGAGGGTCTCCAGGTTGGGGGCCTGCCGGGTGCCCGCGTCGGTCATGCCGGCGAGCCGCTTCTTGTCCGCAGGGAAGGCGTCCGCGAGGTAGTCGGGCACGAGTCCGGCGTTGTCGGCGCGGGTGGTGGCGGTGGGGACGACACCGAGGGAGAGCAGGTCGTCGATCTGACCCGTGCTGAGCACGGCGATCCTCTTCGGCTCGCTCTTGAGCGTGGTGCTTCCCTCGAAGTGGGTGACCGTCCGCGGGAAGGTGCCGTCGGTGTCCTGGTCGGAGCCCATGCCGGCGGCGAGGGTGCTCGGGGCGGCGGAGGGGCCGGTGGAGGCGCCCATCACCGGGTTGCGGTCACCGGCGGCCTTCTTCTCGGCGCCGCTGCTGCCGCTGCCGCTGTCGGACGACGAACAGCCGGACAGCAGCCCTCCGACGACGGTCGCGGCCACGAGGGCCTTCACTGCTGCTGTACGCACTGCTGCTCCGGGAGGTACTGGTTCGCTGAGGTATTGATGCACTGCCGTCGCTTTGCTAAGGCAAGGCTTACCTTAACCGGTCCCGGAGTATCGTCGGGACGAGGAGGTCACGATGACCGTTCAGCTGAACCACACCATCGTCGCCGCACACGACAAGCACGCCTCGGCCCGCTTCCTGGCCGACATCCTGGGCCTGGAGGTGAGCCCGGAGTACGGCCCCTTCGTCCCCGTGGAGATCCCGAACGGCGTGACCCTCGACTTCGCCGACGCCTCCGGCGACATCACACCGCAGCACTACGCGTTCCTCGTCTCCGAGGGCGAGTTCGACACGATCTTCGGGCGTATCGAGGAGGCGGGGCTGACGTACTGGGCGGACCCCTTCCACCGCCGCCCCGGCGAGATCAACCGCAACGACGGCGGCCGGGGCACCTACTTCGACGACCCGAGCGGACACCGCCTGGAGATCCTCACGAGGCCGTACGGCAGCGGGAGTTGACACCCGCCCGCTCCCGCAGCCGTACGGCGTCCTGACCCGGCGGCCGGCCGAACGCGCGCCGGTACTCGCGGCTGAACTGCGACGCGCTGTCGTACCCCACCGCGAAGCCGACGGAGGCCACGTCGTCCGCACTGCTCATCAGCAGCAGCCGGGCCTCCTGGAGGCGGATGCGCTTCTGGTACTGGATCGGTGTCATCGCGGTCACCGCGCGGAAGTGCCGGTGGAAGGGCGAGACGCTCATCCCGGCCAGCCGGGCGAGATCCTCCACGCGCAGCGCGTCCGCGTGGTGGTCGCGGATCCAGTGGATCGCCCGTCCGATGTGCCGCAGCCGGCTGTCGGCCAGCCCGATCTGCCGTACCAGCGTGCCCTGTTCACCGGTGACCAGCCGCCACAGGATCTCCTTCTCGATCATCGGCGCGAGCACCGGGAGGTCGGCGGGGCGGTCGACGAGCCGCAGCATCCGCACGGTCGCGTCGACGAGTTCGGCGGGGGAGTCGCTGACGGCCAGGCCGGGAGGGGCAGTTGTGGCGGGCCTTCCCGAACCCCCGCTCTCCAGCAGCAGCGAGGCGATCCTCGACGGCTCCAGCGTCAGCCCGAACGCCAGAAACGGCTCCTCGGCACTCGCCTCGGTGTAGTGCCCGGTGACCGGCAGGTCCACCGAGACGACCAGGTACTGCCCGGTGCCGTAGTCATGGATGCGGTCCCCGAGCGTCAGCCGCTTCGAGCCCTGCGCGACCAGCGCCATCACCGGGTCGGCCATGGAGGCGGTCGGCGGGGTGGGGGCGTCGACCCGGGAGAGCAGGACGCGGTCGATGCCGGTCGGCCGGCCGGCATGGCGGGAGATCAGGTGGCGCAGCTCGTCGAGAGACACGTCTCCGATCCTGGTGAATCGAGCAGGATCGTGCAAGAGGTCGATGCGATCGCACTAACAACTGACCAGCTCACAGTGGTTCCCTCGAAGAGTCCGCGATTCCTGCGATCCCCTCCGGGAGCACTCCATGACACTCGACTCGTACGTCGGACTCGGCCGCTCCGGCCTCAAGGTGAGCCCCTTCTGCCTGGGCGCGATGAACTTCGGCGAGGACGGCGGCTTCGGCTGCGGGGTCGAGGACTCCGAGAAGATCCTCCAGACCTACCTCGACCACGGCGGCAACTTCCTCGACACCGCGAACTTCTACACCAACGGCCACTCGGAGGCGATCCTCGGCGACTTCCTCGCCGCCCGTCCCGGCCTGCGCGACCGGCTGGTCCTCGCGACCAAGTTCTACGGCAACCTCCACCTCGGCGACCCCAACGGCGGCGGCGCCGGACGCAAGGCGATCCTCGGCCAGCTGCACGAGTCGCTGCGCCGCCTGCGCACCGACCACGTCGACCTGTACTGGCTGCACAACCACGACCGCACCACCCCGGTCGAGGAGACCCTGCGCACCCTGGACGACCTGGTCACCGCGGGCAAGATCCGTCACGTCGGCTTCTCCGACACCCCGGCCTGGTTCACCGCCAAGGCCCACACCATGGCCCTGCTGCGCGGCTGGACCCCGGTCACCGCGCTCCAGATGGAGTACTCCCTGCTGGAACGCACCATCGAGGGCGAGCTGATCCCGCTCGCCCAGGACGCCGGGATGGGCGTACTGCCCTGGAGCCCCCTCAAGAGCGGCTTCCTCTCCGGGAAGTACCGCCGTGACACCGCCGTCCCCGCGGACACCCGGCGTTCGGCGGTGCTGGGCGGGCCGACCGAGGCCCAGTTCACGGTGATCGACGCGCTGATCGCCGTAGCGGAGGAGGTGGGGGCGAGCCCCGCCGCGGTGGCCCTCGCCTGGGTCCAGGCCCGCCCGGGCGTCACGTCCACCCTGATCGGCCCGCGGACCCCGGCCCACCTGGAGGCGAACCTGGCCGGCCTGTCGGTGCGCCTGACGCCGGCCCAGACCGCCGTACTGGACGAGGTCTCGACCCCCACCCTCAACTTCCCCCACGACCTCAACCAGCAGGTCGGCGCCATGCTCAAGTACGCGGGCGCCACGGTCGACGGTGTGCCGAGCGCGGTGTACCCGCCGTTGTTGCAGAGCGCGGCGCGCTACTGAGGGGCGGCTACGGAGTGCCGTTCCCGGCGAACGTCCACACGGCACGGCTGCCCGGGCCGACGGTCAGCGTCGAGTTGCCGATCCGCTCCACGTGCCGGTCCTTCACGGGCCGGTTGAGGGACATCTCTACCCGCTGGTACCCGGCTCGTTCGCGCGCGACGGCGTCGAGGCGGATCGTGGTGCCGCCGCCCTCGGCGACCACCCCACCGCCGGCCGTGTCCTTGACGGCGAATCCGCCCGCGCGCAGCAGCGGCACGGTGTCGGCGAGGTCGCCCTCGGTGAGCGCGATGCGGACCGAGGTCACGTCCCGCATCTGGTGTGTGCGGTAGTCGTCGGACAGGTAGCGTTCCCGGCCCACGTCACCGGGGAAGCTCGCCGGCTCGGTGTTGCCGCGCGGATCGGCGAAGTACTCCGGCCGGTACTCCATCGCCCACGCGCTGAAGGCGTCGTACTCGGTGGCGGTCAGGAGGGCGTCGAACCACGGCACGGGCACCCCGTCGCCGAAGTCCCGCGTCTGGAGGAACTCGATGGGGTCGGCCCCTGCGGCCTTCATCCGCTCCTCGACCGTCGCGAGATCCCCGTCCCGCTCGGTCGACACCCCCAGCCCGGCGGCCCCGAGCGTGCCGTCCGCCCCCGGAAGATCACCGACCCCGAACAACTCCAGATAGGTCTCCCGCCCCATCAGATACCGTCCGGTCCAGGTCTGCCCACCGCTGCCGGTAGTGGTGCGCACCTGGAAATTGGCGAACTCCCGCAAATACGCGGAGTGTTCGATGGCATCCGCGGTCTCCCGATCGAGAACCCCGTACGAGTGGTTGTAGAACAACAACTGCCGCCCGTACGACCCCCCACCCCCCTCTCCGGCCTGCGCCACCCCCACAGCCCCTCCGAACGCTCCGACGAGAGCCAGAGCGAACACGACGATCATCCGTAATGTCCGACGAATCAGCATGCCGGTGATCGTAGGGCGGGGTGACGGGGGGTGCGATTCGTTTTCGGTGTGGCTGAAATGGGGCTGAAATGCTTGACAGGGGGCGGGGGTTGGGGGTGCGGGCGGTGGCCCGGCGACAGCGGCTGGTTGCCCGCCGACCGTCGTCTCAAAGACCGGCGGGGTTTCGAGGCAGCCAGTCTTGATGGCTGTCACGCATCCGGTCGCGTTCCGCGGAACTCGTCGCGATGACGTCCGCGCCGCCGTCGTACGGATGGTGGATGCGGCTGAGTTCGCTGTCGGTGATGATCACTCCACTGAGTACGTCGTCCGCCACTTTGCGGAGGACACCGTCGACCGTGCCTTTCCGCCAGGGGCGGCGGTCGGCGTAGAGGTGCGTGTAGCTGTGGAGTTCGGGGTCGGGATCATCGTCGAAAGCGAGCGTCGTCCATCGGGTGCCTTGAGGGTGAGCCTGGTGCCGCTCCGGCGGGCTTTCCGGTCCGCCTCGTTCCCAGGACCAGGCCACGGTCACGACGTAGATCTCGGTGCCTGCGAAGAGTTCGTCCAGGACCGTGTTGTACCGGTGGAGAGCGATGGCGTACTCGCCCTCTGTCTGCGGGTAGCGCTTCGAGCCCGGCAGGCTGTGGAAGCGCACCCAGCGGTCACCGTAGGCAGCGCGCAGTTCGTGGGCGATGGGAGGCCCTTTCGGATACCGGCGCTGCCACAGTGCGGACAGGTGGTCCCTGTCGAGGCCGCTGCTCATCCCTCAGCCGGCGCCACACCGATCGGGCAGGAGACCCCCGTGCCGCCGATCCCGCAGTAGCCCGCCGGGTTCTTGTCCAGGTACTGCTGGTGGTACGCCTCGGCCGGGTAGAAGGTGCGGCCCTCCGCCGGCAGGATCTCGGTGCTGATCGTGCCGTGGCCGGAGGCGGTGAGGACCTGCTGGTAGGCGGCCCGGGAGGACTCGGCGATCGCGGCCTGCTCCGGGGTGTGGGTGTAGATCGCCGAGCGGTACTGCGTGCCGACGTCGTTGCCCTGGCGGAAGCCCTGCGTCGGGTCGTGGGACTCCCAGAAGGTCTTCAGGAGGCGCTCGTACGAGATGAGGGCGGGGTCGAACACCACGCGGACCGCCTCCGTGTGGCCGGTGAGGCCCGAGCAGACCTCCTCGTAGGTGGGGTTCTCGGTGTGGCCGCCCTGGTAGCCGACCAGGGTCGTCCAGACACCCGCGGGGAGCTGCCAGAACTTGCGCTCGGCGCCCCAGAAGCAGCCGAGGCCGAAGTCGGCGGTCTGGTAGCCCTCCGGGTACGGGCCGAGCAGCGGGGTGCCGAGGACGGTGTGGCGGTCGGGGACCGTGAAGATCGGCTCGGGGCGGCCCTTCAGCGCCTGCTCGGGGGTGGGCAGGACGGGCGTACGGCCGAACATCATGACGCGGACTCCTTCGTTCGTGCGCGCGTGCCGGGCATGGATGCCTGGGCGCACCGAGAACAACGTTTCCGCCCCGTCCGGCATTCCGGCAAGCCTGGAGGCAGGGGCAGGGGCAGGGGCAGGGGCAGCGCGGCAGGGGCTGGGCCTGCGTCCGGCGCCGGTCGTCGTCGCCGTGCCGGTGTCACCGCGTGGGCGCCATCGCACCCGCGTCCCCCGCACCCACGTCCCTCACACCCGCGTCCCCCTCACTGCGTCAACGTCGCCGGACTCCCCCCGTTCGCCTCGTACCCCGCCACCGCGAGCGCCCGGTATACCGCGAACTCCGCGGCCGGGTCGGCGGACAGGGTCCAGGGGAGGGCTCCGACGTGGCCGTCGATGTGGACGAGCTGGTTCATCGCCTCGGCCCAGCGCTCTCCGCGGACCAGGAAGAAGACCAGCAGATGGCGGACGTGGGCCAGCATCGGGTCGTCCGCGCGGGCCGAGTGGACCGCGTGCAGCGCGCCGTGGATCGCCTTGGTGACGACCTCGCTCTGGTAGAAGCCACTGACCAGGTTCACCTCGGGCAGGTGCTCGAAGACTGCGAACAGAGGCATCGCGGCGAGCAGCGAGCCGTGCGGGGCGCGGGCGGCGGCCGCCTCGGCGAAGCCGTACGCCAGCTCCCGCGAGCCGTGCCACTTCTCGCACCAGTAGTGCAGCGCGGCCAGATGCGCGCCCATGTGGGCCGGGGCGCGGTCCAGGATCTTCAGCCACAGCTGCTCGAACTCCGGCTGCGAATAGGCCAGTCCACGCGCGACGGAGAGTTCGACGATGTACGGGATCGGGTCGCCGGGGGCGAGCAGGGCCGCCGCGCCGCAGGCCGCCTTGGCCTCCTCCATGATGATCCGGAACTCGTCCGTGCCCGGCGTCGAGGTCCGCCACGCCTGCTGCACCAGGAACTCCGCGTGCACGGCCGCGCCGCCCGCGTCCTTGGGCTGCTCGGCCCGCCACACCCGCAGCCACTGCCCGCCCGGCGAGTCGCTGACCCCGCCCGGCCGCTGCTGGAGCTCCAGCGAGGCCGCCCCGGCGAAGGCCTGCACCCGCTGCCAGCGCGGCTCGCCCTCCCGCTCGGTGCCGGCGAGCAGCTGCGAGGCCGCCTTGTAGTCCTGGGTGCGCTGCACCAGGTCCAGCACGTCCAGCAGGTCCTGGTCGGGACCGGGCATCCGGACGTCCAGCTCCTCCTGGCGTACGAAGCCGTAGTCCGCCGGGTCCGCGGCGTCCGGGTGGCCCGCCGGCACCTGTTCGATCCCGCCCCGCCTGCGCCGCAGGAACGGGAGCAGGACGAAGCCCAGCAGGAGCACCGCCATCAGGACCCAGAGAATTTCCATGCCTCAAGGGTTCCAGACGCCGCCGACAATTGACCAACCCGCCCACCCGCCCTGTGGAAAACTCCCGCGACGGCCCCGCTCCGCCTGTGGAAAACCCGCCGAAGCGGTGCGCACGGCCATGTGGATATGTGCCGCTCCGGCCCGCACGCCTTGGGGAAAACCCTTCCGTCCGGCCCTCTGACGCCCGCCGGCCGTCATCGGTCCCCCGAGCGGACTACCCTCGGAGCCCATGAGCG
Source organism: Streptomyces sp. SID13726 (assembly GCF_010548375.1). Taxonomy (GTDB): domain Bacteria; phylum Actinomycetota; class Actinomycetes; order Streptomycetales; family Streptomycetaceae; genus Streptomyces. The sequence continues at coordinate 45,809 of NZ_JAAGLY010000004.1, read as the reverse complement.
ACAGGCACATCAGTCAGCACTTCGAGACTCTCGCGATCCACGCGGGCAACACCGCGGACCCCCTCACCGGTGCGGTGGTCCCCCCGATCTACCAGGTCTCGACCTACAAGCAGGACGGCGTCGGCGGCCTGCGCGGCGGTTACGAGTACAGCCGCAGCGCCAACCCGACCCGCACCGCCCTGGAGGAGAACCTCGCCGCCCTCGAAGGCGGCCGCCGGGGCCTCGCGTTCGCGTCCGGACTGGCGGCCGAGGACTGCCTGCTGCGTACGCTGCTCAGCCCCGGCGACCATGTGGTCATCCCCAACGACGCGTACGGCGGCACCTTCCGGCTGTTCGCGAAGGTCGTCGCCCGGTGGGGCGTCGAGTGGTCGGTCGCCGACACCAGCGACCCGGCCGCCGTACGGGCCGCGATCACCCCGAAGACCAAGGCCGTGTGGGTGGAGACCCCCTCCAACCCGCTGCTCGGCATCACCGACATCGCCGCCGTCGCCCAGGTCTCCCGGGACGCCGGCGCGAAGCTCGTCGTCGACAACACCTTCGCCACGCCCTACCTCCAGCAGCCGCTGTCGCTCGGCGCCGACGTCGTCGTCCACTCGCTGACCAAGTACATGGGCGGGCACTCCGACGTCGTGGGCGGCGCCCTGGTCACCGCCGACGAGGCGCTCGGCGAGGAACTGGCGTACCACCAGAACGCGATGGGCGCGGTCGCCGGGCCCTTCGACTCCTGGCTGGTGCTGCGCGGCGCCAAGACGCTGTCGGTGCGCATGGACCGGCACAGCGAGAACGCCACCAAGGTCGCCGACATGCTGACCCGGCACGCGCGCGTGACGAAGGTGCTCTACCCGGGTCTGGAGGAGCACCCCGGCCACGAGGTCGCCGCCAAGCAGATGCGGTCCTTCGGCGGCATGGTCTCCTTCCGCGTGGAGGGCGGCGAGGAGGCGGCCGTGGAGGTCTGCAACCGCGCCAAGATCTTCACGCTGGGCGAGTCCCTCGGCGGTGTCGAGTCGCTGATCGAGCACCCCGGCCGGATGACGCACGCGTCCGTGGCGGGCTCGGCGCTCGAGGTCCCCGGTGACCTCGTCCGCCTGTCCGTGGGCATCGAGAACGTCGACGACCTGCTGGAGGACCTCCAGCAGGCGCTGGCCAAGTAGGACCGGCCGGGCTCACCAGCCCGTCAGGGGTGGGGTCGTCTCCGAGGGCGGCTCCACCCAGGGGCGTGCCGTCAGCGCCCACACCACGAAGGCCACGCTCGCGGCGAACAGCAGCAGCCACATGATCCGGCGGGCCGCCGTCCGGCGCCGCAGCATGCGCGAGCCGCGCCGCACCACGTCGCCGTAGAGCTCGGGTGGCACCTGGGGCGTGGCGCCCTCCATGACCTGCCGTACGGCGGCCTCCCGCTGCGCCCGATTCATCCGCGCCTCCCGGATCCGGGCGACTCGGCCACGAGCCGACCCGCCTCGCCGCACCGCCCCATGACGGGGCCCGTCCCGCCCATGACGGGGCCGGTCCCCCTCACGACGCCGCCACCTTCGCCCCCACCACCGCCGGTGCGGGCCCCCGCGGCGGATGCAGCAGGGTCGCCGTCGCCCGGTCGCAGATGGTGTGGACGCGTTCCGTGGGCAGGCCCAGGAGAGCCGCCGCCTGCTCCTCGGCGACCCCCTCGTACAGGCGCAGCACCAGGATCAGACGCTCCTGCGGGGCGAGCCGGGCCAGCGGCCCGACGGGGTGCTGGCGGCCGGGGAGGAGGCCGTGGCGGCGCCAGGCCCCGTGCGCGAAACGCAGCGCCAGATACTGCCGGGCACGGTCGTAGGGGTCCTCACCGCGCAGCCGGTCCCAGCACGCGTACGTGTGGGCGAGCGAGAGCGTCAGCAGGCGCCGCGCGCGGGGGTTGTCGTCCGGCGCCTCCGCCGTCAGCAGTGTCGCGGCGTGCAGCAGTCGCCCCGCCGCTCCCGCGACGAACGCCTCGAACTCCCGGGCGCGACGCGTGCCCTGGGACGCCTGTCGTTGCCGCACCGCACCTCCCCGTCTGCGGATGGCCGTACGACGGCTTCGTACGACCGCGAGGACCCGGTCTCATATGAGGCCCGGCACGGCCGTCCGGTCAAGAGGCGGGGCGGCACACGCGTGTGGACCGTGCTACGAGGACTGCACTGCAAGGACTGCACTGCAAGGACTGCACTACAAGGACCGCGCTACGAGGACTGCGCCTCCGGGCCCGGTACGCCCTGTACCGCCATCCGGGAGGAGAGCGCGGTGTTGAAGCGTGTGAGGAGCGTACAGAAGGCCTCGCGCTCCTCGGGCGCCCAGTCGTCCGTCAGCTCGGCCATCAACTGACGCCTGGAGGAACGCACTTCCTCCAGACGGGCCTGCCCGCGCGGGGACAGCTGGAGCACCACCGCGCGCCCGTCCTCGGGGTGCGAGGTCCGCTTGACCAGTCCGGTGTCGACGAGCGGCGCCACCTGCCGGGTGACGGTCGACGAGTCGATCCCCATGCTCGCCGCGAGCGCCTTGACGCCCATCGGGCCTTCCTTGTCCAGCCGGTTGAGCAGCAGGTACGCGGCGCGGTCCATGGAGTTGCGCACCTGCCCCACCCCGCCGAGCCGGGTCTGTTCGGCACGACGGGCGAAGACCGCCACCTCGTGCTGGAGCGTGTCGAGAAGACCGGTGTCACCGACGGTCGTCATGTCCATCGACATTTCTGGTGTTGTGGGCATGGCCGGGGGCTCACTTCATGAAGGGCTGCAAGGTTGGGGGACAGGGTACGCGGCCGGAAGGCGAGCCGTACCAGCGCTGCGCAAACCCGTCTCGGACGTTGGTCACAGCGCGAGCGCGCGCGTGTGAACTGCGAGACTTGAGTCATGAACTACCGCAAGGCCCGCCCCGTGCCGCCGGTGACGCTCGACGACGTGCGCGGCGCGCAGAAGATGCTGACGGGCGTGGCGCGGGTGACGGCGATGGAGGGCAGCCGCCATCTCACCCACCTGGTGGGCGCGCCGGTGCACTTCAAGTGCGAGAACCTCCAGCGGACCGGGTCGTTCAAACTCCGCGGCGCCTACGTGCGGATCGCCGGACTGCTCCCCGAGGAGCGGGCCGCGGGCGTGGTCGCCGCTAGCGCCGGCAACCACGCGCAGGGCGTCGCGCTGGCGTCCACCCTGCTCGGCGTGCGCTCCACGGTGTTCATGCCCAAGGGCGCCCCGCTGCCGAAGATCAGCGCCACCCGGGAGTACGGCGCCGAGGTGCGCCTGCACGGCCAGGTGGTCGACGAGACGCTGGCCGCCGCCCAGGAGTACGCGGCCGAGACGGGCGCGGTGTTCATCCACCCCTTCGACCACCCGGACGTCATCGCCGGCCAGGGCACGGTGGGCCTGGAGATCCTGGACCAGTGCCCCGAGGTGCGCACGGTCGTCCTCGGCATCGGCGGCGGCGGACTCGCGGCCGGGGTCGCCATCGCGGTGAAGGCGCTGCGGCCCGACGTGCGGATCATCGGCGTCCAGGCGGCGGGCGCCGCCGCGTACCCGCCCTCGCTGGCGGCCGGGCGCCCGGTGTCGGTCGACAACCCCGTGACGATGGCCGACGGCATGAAGGTCGGGCGGCCGGGCGACGTGCCGTTCGCGATCGTGGAGGAACTCGTCGACGAGGTCCGCACGGTCTCGGAGGACGAGCTGTCCGCCGCCCTGCTGCTCTGCCTGGAGCGGGCCAAGCTGGTCGTCGAACCGGCCGGGGCGAGCCCGGTCGCGGCTCTGCTGAGCGACCCCGGCTCCTTCGAGGGACCGGTGGTCGCGCTGCTCTCCGGCGGCAACGTCGACCCGGTGCTGCTCCAGCGGGTGCTGCGCCACGGCATGGCCGCGCAGGGCCGCTACCTGGCCGTCCGGCTCCGGCTGACGGACCGCCCGGGCGCCCTCGCGACGCTTCTCGGGGTGTTGTCAGTGGTCGACGCTAATGTCCTGGACGTGAGCCACGTCCGGACCGATCCACGGCTCGGGCTCGCGGAGGCGGAGGTCGAGCTGCACCTGGAGACGAAGGGCCCGGAGCACTGTGCCGAGGTCGGCCGCGCCCTGCGCGAGGCGGGTTACACGGTCATCGACTGAGGTCGGGACCCGGTTCGGAACTCAGGCGTCACTCGTTCGGGTAAGTCCGTTGAGAGACGCGATACATCGCGTTATGGTGTGTCGCATGCCGATCCCCGCTCCGCCCTTCGCCGGGCGGAGGAAATCGCACAAACCTAGGCTTTCCAGAGAATCCCCGACGACGTGGAGACTTATATGCCAGGCGCCATCTATGCCGAAGGTCTGGTCAAGACCTTCGGTGACGTACGAGCTCTGGACGGCGTCGACCTCGACGTCCCGGAGGGCACCGTCCTGGGCCTCCTCGGACCGAACGGCGCGGGCAAGACGACAGCCGTCCGCTGTCTGACGACCCTCCTGCGCCCCGACAGCGGCAGGGCCGTGGTCGCCGGACTCGACGTGCTCAAGCAGCCCGACGAGGTACGGCGCTCCATCGGACTGTCCGGCCAGTTCGCGGCGGTCGACGAATACCTCACCGGCCGCGAGAACCTCCAGATGGTCGGACAGCTCTACCAGATGAAGGCCCAGGCGGCGAAGGCCCGCGCGGCCGAGCTGCTGGAGCAGTTCGACCTCGTGGACGCGGCCGACCGCCCCACCAAGACCTACTCCGGCGGTATGCGCCGCCGCCTCGACCTCGCGGCCGCCCTCGTGGTCTCACCGCCCGTGATGTTCATGGACGAACCGACCACCGGCCTCGACCCCCGCAACCGGCAGCTGCTGTGGGAGGTCATCAAGCGGCTGGTCTCGGGCGGCACCACCCTCCTCTTGACCACCCAGTACTTGGAGGAGGCCGACCACCTCGCCCATGACATCGCCGTCGTCGACCACGGCCATGTCATCGCCCAGGGCACCTCCGACCAGCTCAAGGCCCGCACCGGCGGCGAGCGCGTCGAGGTCGTGGTGCACGAGCGCGCTCACATCCAGGCCGCCTCCGAGGTGCTGCGCGGCTTCGGCAAGGGCGACACCACCGTCGAGGACCACATGCGCAAGCTCACCGTGCCCGTCACCGGTGGCGCCAAGCTCCTCGCCGAGGTCATCCGCGAACTCGACAGCCGCGGCATCGAGATCGACGACATCGGCCTGCGCCGCCCCACCCTCGACGACGTCTTCCTGTCCCTGACAGGTCACGCGGCCGAGGTCAAGGACGAGGAGAGCGACAAGGAGACCACCAAGTGAGCAGCGTGAACGACTCCCTGGTCATCGCCCGCCGGAACCTGATCAGGATGACCCGGATCCCCGAGATGATCCTGTTCGGCCTGGTCCAGCCCATCATGTTCGTGGTGCTGTTCACATACGTCTTCGGCGGCTCGATGAAGATCGGCGACAGCACCGACCCGGACGTCTACAAGAACTTCCTGATGGCGGGCATCTTCGCGCAGACCGTCACGTTCGCCACCGCGGGCGCCGGCGCGGGCATCGCCGACGACATGCACAAGGGGCTCATCGACCGGTTCCGGTCGCTGCCGATGGCGCGCGGCGCGGTGCTGACCGGCCGTACCGTCGCCGACCTCGTGCAGACGGCCCTGACGCTCCTGGTCCTCGCCCTGGTCGCACTGCTCGTGGGCTGGCGCCCCGGCTCCGTGGACTCGACCAACATCGGCAAGATCCTGGGCGGCTTCGGCCTGCTGCTCCTGCTCGGATACGCCTTCACCTGGATCGGCGCGCTGATCGGCCTGTCCGTGCGCACCCCGGAGGCGGCCACCTCGGGAGGACTGATCTGGCTGTTCCCGGTGACGTTCATCTCGAACGCCTTCGTGGACACCGGCCAGATGACGCCCTGGCTGCGGCATGTCGCCGAGTGGAACCCGTTCAGCGCGACCGTCCAGGCCTCCCGCAAGCTCTTCGGCGACCCCGGTCTGTCCGAGTCCGGCGCCTGGCCCATGCAGCACCCGGTCTGGGCCTCGCTGATCTACTCGGTCCTGATCATCGTCGTCTTCCGCACCCTCGCGGTCCGCAAGTACCGCTCGGCCACCGCATGACGAGACCCCCGGCGCCACGAGGGCGCCGGGGGTCCGGCAAGGGCGAAGGGGTCGGCCGGGGTCAGCCGCTGTAGGCCTCGGCCTTGAGGATGGTGACGGAGGCCTTCCTGCCGTTCGGCAGTTCGTACTCCGCGTCCTCGCCGACCTTGTGTCCGATCACGCCGGAGCCCAGCGGGGACTGCGGCGAGTAGGTCTCGACGTCCGCGCTCGCGTATTCGCGCGAGGCGAGCAGGAAGGTCATGGTGTCGTCCTTGTCGCCGTCGAAGGCGATCGTCACGACCATGCCCGGCGCCACCGCGCCGTCCGCCGATGCCGGAGCCTCGCCGACCTTGGCCTTCTCCAGGAGCTGGGTCAGCTGGCGGATGCGGAGCTCCTGCTTGCCCTGCTCTTCCTTGGCCGCGTGGTACCCGCCGTTCTCGCGCAGGTCGCCCTCCTCGCGCGCGGCCGCGATCTTCGCGGTCACTTCCTCGCGCGCGGGACCAGACAGGTACGCCAGCTCTTCCTTGAGCTTGGTGTACGCCTCCTGCGTAAGCCAGGTGACGTCTTCGCTGGTCTGGGTCACAGGTGCTCCTCGTAGGTACTGGGAATACAAAGCATCGCCCTACCCAGAAGAATGTTCCTTCAGGGGTGGGCGAAACCACGAGCCTAACAATTCAGCGGCCGAAGGGGGAGGACATAAGCCATCAGAAAAACGTCGGCGCAGGTCAGCCGCCGGGTATCGAGGGTGATGTCAGTCGGCGTGACAGCCGAGCAGCTCGGCCGTGGTGCCCGGGGCCGTCGTACGGAGGGTGACGAGCCGGTCGATGCGGGTGGAGTCCCCGTCGAAGCGGAAGTCGGCCCGGCCGACCTCGGCGCCGTCCGCGGCCTGGGAGCGGACCGTGCAGTACCCGGAGGTGCCGGAGTCCTTGCGGACCTCCAGATGCACCTCGACCACGGACTTCTTCGCGTCGAAGGCGATCACCTCGCCGCTGATCTTGTTCTGGCCCACGTAGTGATAGGCGAAGTAGCCGATCAGCACCACCACGAGGGCGCCGAGCACGGCACCGGCGATCTTGAGCTTGTGGTCGGCGCGCTCGTCCGAGGAGCGGCCGTAGCGGCCCTCGGGCAGTCGTGTGCTCGCCGTACTCATGATCGTCTCCCTGGGAAACCAGGCCGTGGAATTAATCGCCCCCCGATTCGGTCACTATAGAAGCCGCCGTTCGCGCCCGAAGACACCGGGGGCGCCGACTTACGAGGATTGAGTCTTGACTGACCAGCTGCGACTGATGGCCGTGCACGCCCACCCCGACGACGAGTCGAGCAAGGGCGCGGCCACCATGGCGAAGTACGTGTCCGAGGGGGTGGACGTGCTGGTCGTGACCTGCACGGGCGGGGAGCGCGGATCCATCCTCAATCCGAAGCTTCAGGGCGACAAGTACATCGAGGAGCACATCCACGAGGTACGCAAGAAGGAGATGGACGAGGCCCGCGAGATCCTCGGCGTCAAGCAGGAGTGGCTCGGCTTCGTCGACTCGGGCCTGCCCGAGGGCGACCCGCTGCCGCCGCTGCCCGAGGGCTGCTTCGCACTCGAGGACGTCGACAAGGCGGCCGGCGAGCTGGTGAAGCAGATCCGCTCCTTCCGTCCGCAGGTGATCACCACCTACGACGAGAACGGCGGCTACCCGCACCCCGACCACATCATGACCCACAAGATCTCGATGGTGGCCTTCGAGGGCGCGGCCGACACCGAGAAGTACCCGGAGTCGGAGTACGGCCCGGCGTACCAGCCGCAGAAGCTCTACTACAACCAGGGCTTCAACCGTCCGCGCACCGAGGCGCTGCACCACGCCCTGATCGCGCGGGGCCTGGACTCGCCGTACGGGGACTGGCTCAAGCGCTGGGACGACTCGCCGATCAGCGACCGCACCCTGACCACGCATGTTCCGTGCGCCGACTTCTACGAGATCCGCGACAAGGCCCTGATCGCGCACGCCACCCAGATCGACCCCGACGGCGGCTGGTTCAAGGTCCCGCTGGACCTCCAGAAGGAGGTCTGGCCGACGGAGGAGTACGAGCTGGCGAAGTCGCTCGTCGATACCTCCCTCCCCGAGGACGACCTCTTCGCGGGCGTCCGGGACAATGCCTGACATGAGCGCAAGCGCAAGCCTGGCAATGACGCACTTCGTGACCTTCGCCAAGGAGGTCGACGAGGACAAGGTCACCCCCGGCGTCCTCGGCTTCATCGTCTTCGCGGCGATGGCCCTGGCGGTGTGGGTCCTGATGAAGTCCATGAGCAAGCACATGGGCAAGGTCGACTTCAAGGAGACCCCGGACGAGGACACCTCCGCCAAGGAGACCGCGGAGACCTCCTCGGGCACGGCGTCGTCCGCCAAGGGCTGACCCAGAGGCACCCCGAGGGCTGATCCACGGCTGCACCAGGGCCCGTAGCGGCCCCGGAGGCCGGAACCGGTGGCCCGGTCGAGTCGCGAGTGCGTCGCGCCGACCGGGCCGCGGGTGACGTATGCCGTGCCGGGGTGCCCCGGCCCCCGCCCCTCAGCGCCCCGGCCCCCGCACCTCAGTGCGCCGGCGTCACCCCCACCCCCATCACCTCCCGGGCATGCCGGTTGGGCACCATTCCCAGGCGCCATGCCTGCCAGCCGGTGTCCAGGTCCACCCCGCGTTCCAGGAGCAGCCCGTACGCGGTCACGTAGTCGTCGAGTTTCTCGTCGCGTGTGTCGTGGTGGCGGTCGGCCAGCTGGGTGAGTTCCTCCTGGGCCACGGCCGAGCCGATCTCCACGCCGCCCGGGGCCGCGTAGGGCAGGAGGGTGCAGCGGAGGAAGCGGGCCCAGTCCTCGCCGCGGCGGTCGGTGTACGAGGTGAAGAGGGTGATCGCCTCGTCGCAGAGGGTCAGGGCCTGGGGGGTGCGGCCGTTGCCCGCGTCGACCACGGCCAGTTCGAGGCAGGTCCAGGCCTCGCCGTGGGCGACGCCGATGCGCTGGAAGTCGGCGCGGGCGTCGACCAGCAGCTGTCTGGCGAAGCCGGAGTTGCGCAACGAGCCGGTCTGGGCGGCGCGCTGGTCACGGGTGACGCGGGCCGAGTGGTGGCGGGCGCAGGCCAGGCCGTAGACGTCGCGCATCCGGGAGAACATCGTGCGGGAGCGCTCCAGTTCGCGCACCGCGAGATCGAGGTTGCCGGTCTCCTCCAGGGACTGGCCCAGGTAGTAGACCGTCCACGCCTCGCCGCGCGCGTCCTCGTTGTCGCGGTGCCGGGACGCCGCCTGGCGCAGTCCGTCGACCGCCGCCGACGGGTCGCCCGCCACCAGCCGGGCCCGGGCCAGCTGCGTCAGCGCCCACGCCTCGCCGCGGGCGTCGCGGGTACGGCCGTACAGATCGAGGGCCGTGCGCAGTTCGGTCTCCGCGCGCGGTACGTCGCCCATGCGCAGGCCGAGTTGGCCGAGCTGGAAGTGGGCCCACGCCTCGCCGTGCACGGATTCGCCGGCGCGGTGCAGGACCAGGGAGCGGGTCAGCAGGTCCAGCGACTCCGCCACGCGGCCGCGGTCGCGTTCCACCGCAGCCAGGGCGTGCATCGTCCAGGCGCGGTCCGTGGCCAGCTCGGGCGGCGCCTGGAGGTCCAGGGCCTCCTGGAGCTTCGCCGCCGCCTCGGTCAGCTGGCCCTGGTGGTGCAGGGTGATGCCGAGGGAGCACAGCGCCCTTGCCGCGCCCGCGTCGTGATGGGCCTCCATGTACAGGTCGACCACCGAGGTCAGCGTCGTGCGCGCCTTGTCCAGCTCGCCCAGCTGGCGGGCCGCTATACCCGTACGCCACTGCACCGAACGCACCAGCAGGCCCTGGTCCACGGCCTGCGCCAACTCGCTGATCTCGCCCAGCCGGTAGAGGTCGCCGCGCAGCAGGCAGTAGTCGCACAGCGCGCCCAGGAGGTTCAGGACCGCCCCCTGGTTCACGCCCTCCGCGTGTCTGAGCGCCGCCGTGATGAAGCTCGACTCGTCGTCCAGCCAGCGCAGCGCCTCGTCGAGGGAGGTGAAGCCGTGCGGGCTGAAACGGTCCGAGCGGGTCGACATGTTGCCGTCGACCAGCCGCAGCACCGAGTCGGCGAGATCGGCGTAGTTCACGATGAGACGTTCCTGCGCGGCCGTGCGCTCGGCGGGCTCCTCCTCGTCCAGCAGCCTGGCCTGGGCGAACGCGCGGACCACGTCATGGACGCGGTACCGGCTGCCGCGGACGTGGTCGATCAGGCCCGCGCGGGCCAGCGCCTCCAGATGCCGGGTCGCCTCCGTCTCGTCCGTGGCCAGCAGCGCGGCCGCCGCGGCGGCGCCGAGCGAGGCCCGGCCGGCCAGCGCGAGCCGGCGCAGGAGTCTGCGGGCCGGCTCCGACTGGTCGGTGTAACGCAGCCACAGGACCCGCTCGACGGGCTCGACCGGGCCGTACGCCCCCAGATCCGTGGCCAGTTGGCGCGGCGAGCGCGGGCCGAGGGCGGAGCCCGCGATACGCAGGGCCAGCGGCAGGCCGCCGCACAACTCCCTGATGAGGTCGGTGGATTGGGCGTCGTACGGGCCGGTGCCCGACTGGGCGGCCGCGTCCAGGAGTTCCTCCGCGCCCGCCGCGTCCATGGTCTCGACCGGCAGTTCGTACACCCGGGCGGCCAGCTCCGACGGCAGGCCGAGCGGGCCGCGCGCGGTCACCAGGACCAGGCTGTCGGAGCGCTCGGGGACCAGGGTGCGGACCTGCTCGGCGTCCGAGGCGTCGTCCAGCACGATGGTCACGGACACACCGGTCAGATGCTGCTGATACAGCTCGCTCAGCCGCTTGACCTGCTGGTCCGGCGACGAACGCTCACGGAACAGCAGCTGCTCGCGCGGGGCGCCGAGCCGGTTCAGCAGATGCAGCAGCGCGTCCCGGGTGGTCAGCGGGGACTCCTCCGGGCTGTCGCCGCGCAGATCCACCACGCACGCGCCGCGGAAGTAGTCCTTGAGGTCGTGCGCCGCGCGTACGGCGAGTGCCGTACGGCCGCTGCCGGGCGGTCCGTGCAGCACGACCACCGTGGGCCGGGTGTCCGTGGTCGCCCGCGAGGCCTGCACCCACTGCCGGATGCGCCCCATCTCCGCCCGCCGGTCCGCGAACTCGCCGACCGGTTCCGGTAGTTGACCGAACGACTGCTCCAGCACACTCCGCCCGCGAGCCGCCGCGCTCTTGTCCGTGCCGCGCAGCCGGGGCCCCGGCTTCTTCGGCCCGGTGGACGCGCTCAGCACCCGCTGCTGGTCGAGGAAGGGCCGGATGCCCCGTACCTCCAGGGCGGTCAGCCACTGGAGCCGGAGCTGCTCGGGGCCGCCCGGCTGGGTGATCGCCCCCGCCCGGTGATGCGCGGCCGGCAGATGCGACCCGGCGACCTTCACCACCGTCGCCGCCGCGCCCACGACCCCCACGACCACGCCCGCGCCCAGCGCGGTGCCGGTGTCGGTGCCGAGCGCCAGGTCGGCGACGGCGGCAGCGACCGCGGCGACCGCCGCCACCAGCAGGGGAGTTCCGGACGCCTCCTTCGAGTACCGCTGTCCGAAGGTGAGTTGACCGGCCTGCGCCTCGTCCAGCGCGTGCGTGTAGCTCTCGTACTCCTCTGCCGCGGTCTGCGCCATCGCGTCCAGCGACCCACGCGCCCGCGACAGCAGCACACCCCCGTCGGTACGCCCGCCCGAACGCCGTACCTCTTCCTCCACGGCCCGCACCAACAGCCGTTCGGCTTCCGCCCGATGGCTGTCCCGCATGTCACTTCCCCCTCCGGCGGCAACGGCTTTCTTGGTCAAGTGTGCGGGTGACGGGGCATCGGGGCGAGGGGGCGCGGTCGGAACGTCGTCGTGGAGGGCCGGTGAACCAGGGTCGTGGGGCGCCTGGCGCCTGATCGGCGGGGTACTGCGGCAGGATGGACCCCATGCCGAACCGACTGGCCCACGAGACGTCCCCCTACCTCCTCCAGCACGCGGACAACCCCGTCGACTGGTGGCCCTGGTCGGCCGAGGCTTTCGAGGAGGCCCGGAAGGCGAACAAACCGCTGCTGCTGAGCGTCGGGTACTCCAGCTGCCACTGGTGCCACGTCATGGCCCACGAGTCCTTCGAGGACCAGGCCACCGCGGACTTCCTGAACGAGCACTTCGTCAGTGTCAAGGTCGACCGTGAGGAGCGGCCCGATGTCGACGCGGTGTACATGGAGGCCGTGCAGGCCGCCACCGGGCAGGGCGGCTGGCCCATGACCGTGTTTCTCACCCCGGACACCGAGCCCTTCTACTTCGGCACCTACTTCCCGCCCGCGCCCCGCCAGGGCATGCCGTCCTTCCGCCAGGTCCTGGAGGGCGTGAGCAGTGCCTGGACCGACCGGCGGGACGAGGTCGCCGAGGTCGCCGGGAAGATCGTGCGGGACCTCGCCGGACGGGAGATCTCCTACGGCGACTCGCAGGCACCCGGCGAGGAGCAGCTCGGCGCGGCCCTGCTCGGTCTGACCAGGGAGTACGACGCCCAGCGCGGCGGATTCGGCGGGGCACCGAAGTTCCCGCCGTCCATGGTGGTCGAGTTCCTGCTGCGGCACCACGCCCGCACCGGCGCCGAGGGCGCGCTCCAGATGGCCCAGGACACCTGTGAGCGGATGGCCCGCGGCGGCATCCACGACCAGCTCGGCGGCGGCTTCGCCCGCTACTCCGTCGACCGCGACTGGGTCGTGCCGCACTTCGAGAAGATGCTGTACGACAACGCCCTGCTGTGCCGCGTCTACGCCCACCTGTGGCGGACCACCGGCTCCGACCTCGCCCGGCGCGTCGCGCTCGACACCGCCGACTTCATGGTGCGTGAACTGCGCACCGTCGAGGGCGGGTTCGCCTCCGCGCTCGACGCCGACAGCGACGACGGAACCGGTGAGCACGTCGAGGGCGCCTACTACGTGTGGACCCCGGCGCAGTTGCGCGAGGTCCTCGGCGAGCAGGACGCCGACCTCGCCGCCCGGTACTTCGGCGTCACCGAGGAGGGCACCTTCGAGCACGGGCAGTCCGTCCTCCAACTCCCGCAGCAGGAAACGGTGTTCGACGCCGAGAAGGTCGAGTCCGTCCGGCGGCGGCTGCTCGACGCGCGGGCTGAGCGGCCCGCCCCCGGCCGGGACGACAAGGTCGTCGCCGCCTGGAACGGGCTCGCCATCGCCGCGCTCGCCGAGACCGGCGCGTACTTCGACCGGCCGGACCTGGTCGAGGCCGCCGTATCGGCCGGTGACCTTCTCGTACGGCTGCACATGGACGAGCAGGCCCGGCTGTCCCGTACCAGCAAGGACGGCCAAGTCGGCGCCAACGCCGGGGTGCTGGAGGACTACGCCGATGTCGCCGAGGGGTTCCTCGCGCTCGCGTCGGTGACCGGGGAGGGGGTCTGGCTCGACTTCGCCGGGTTCCTGCTCGACCATGTGCTGAGCCGGTTCACGGGGGAGGACGGGGCGCTGTTCGACACCGCGGCGGACGCGGAGCGGTTGATCCGGCGGCCACAGGATCCCACCGACAACGCGGTGCCCTCCGGGTGGACGGCGGCTGCGGGGGCGTTGCTGTCGTACGCCGCGCAGACGGGTGCCGAGCCGCATCGGGCCGCCGCGGAGAAGGCACTGGGGGTGGTGAAGGCGCTCGGGCCCCGGGTGCCGCGGTTCATCGGATGGGGGCTCGCGGTGGCCGAGGCGTTCCTGGACGGGCCGCGGGAGGTCGCCGTCGTGGGGTCCTCTCCGGCCGACCCCGCGGCAAGGGCCCTGCACCGTACGGCACTTCTGGGGAACGCGCCGGGGGCGGTCGTAGCCTTCGGGACTCCCGGCAGTGACGAACTGCCCTTGCTCGCCGACCGGGTGCTCGTCGACGGCGAACCCACCGCGTACGTCTGCCGGCACTTCACGTGTGACGCGCCGACCACTGACGCGGACGCGTTGCGGGTGGCCTTGGGGGGCTGAGCGGTGGCCTCCTTGAGGGCCCCTTGAGCTCCCCGGCCTCGGTGCGCCGGCCTCAGCCCTTCTTGATGGGCAGACCGTGCTCGATGACCGTGAGCGCGCGGTCGAGGAGGTCGGAGAGGTCGTCCTGGAAGTCGTTCTCGGCCCAGTACAGGGAGATCTCCGCGAGGCCGCCGATCAAGCACTTCGTGTAGACCCGGACCTCCAGGTCGTCCTCGGGCCGGCCGGTGCGCTCGGCGACGGCCTCGGCGAGCATCCGGCCGGTGACCGACATGCTCTCCAGCATCCGGGAGCGCACGGCCGGGACCTGGACCATGAGGTGGGAGCGGAGCCGGGTGGCCTCCCCGTCCTCCGCGAGCCCGACCTCGATGGCCTTGCGCATCACGTACCGCAGCGACTCCATCCAGGGTTCGCCCACCGGCCGGTCGCGCAGTTCCGCCACCAGGATCGGGTCGTACTCGTCGGTGAGGACGATGTCCTCCTTGGTGGGGAAGTAGCGGAAGACCGTGGACGGCGACACCTCGGCACGCTCGGCGATCTGCTCGACCGTGGTGGCGTCGTAGCCCTGTTCCTTGATGAGGGCGTACGTCGCGTCGCGGATCGCGATACGGGTCTTGATCTTCTTCCGCTCGCGAAGTCCCAGTTGGGGGCTGTCGGAGAGAGGGAAGGAGCGTGCCGGTGTCATGGGAGTCATTGTCGGGCATCGGCCTCCTCGGCAGCCATGTCCGGGGCTGTGGAGGTCTCGGCGGGGCGCGGTGTGGACGGCAGGAAGGCCGCGGCGAGCAGTGCGGCGACCAGGGCCGCGATCCCGCAGACCAGCAGGACCACGCCCATGCCGTGGACGTACGCGCTGTTCGCCGAGGCCAGCAGATCGGCCGAGCCGGTGCGCTCGGCGACCAGGTGAGCGGCGACCACGGACTCCCCGGCGGTGTCGGCGGCCCTGGCGGGCAGCCCGGTGACGTCGAGGCGGTCCCGGAAGGTACTGGAGAGCAGGCTGCCGAGCAGGGCGATGCCGATCGCGCCGCCGACCTGACGCATGGTCATCAGCAGGCCGGAGCCGCTGCCCGCGCGGTCGCGGGGCAGGGCGCTGAGGCCGCCGTTCATGGCGGGGATGAGCGAGAGGCCGAAGCCGAAGCCGGTGAGGGAGAGCCACAGCGCGACGAATCCATAGCCGGAGTCCATGGTCGTACGGCTGCCCAGGAGCCCGGCGAAGGCCAGCACCACCAGGCCGGCGCTCACCGTGGCGCGGGCGCCGAAGCGGGCGACGACCTTCGGGGCGAGGCGGGAGGCGACGAGCAGTCCGCCCATCATCGGCAGCAGGCGGACGCCGGTGCCGAGGGCGTCGTGGCCGAGGACCGCCTGGAGGAAGGGCGGCAGCACGAAGAGCAGGCCGGAGAGGATGAAGTTCACCAGGGTCGCGGCGACGGTGTTGAACAGGAAGCCGCGGTGGGCGAGCAGGGTCATGTCGAGCATGGGGCGCCGCACCCGGCGTTCACGCACCACCAGAGCGGCGATCAGGGCGAGGGACGCGGCCAGCATGCCCAGGACCAGGGGGTCGCCCCAGCCGCGGGTGGGTGCCTCGATGATCGCGTAGACCAGGGCGCCGAGGCCGGTCACGGTGAGCGCGGTGGAGAGGGCGTCGACCCGGGGCGAGGCGGGGTCGCGGGTCTCCGGGAGGAGGAAGACGCAGGCGGCGATGCCGATCGCGGCCATCGGGACGTTGACCAGGAAGACCGAGCCCCACCAGAAGTGGTTCAGCAGCCAGCCGCCGATGATCGGGCCGAGCGGCAGGCCGAGCGCGGAGGCGGCGGAGACGATGCCGACGGCCTTGGTGCGCTCGTCGGGGGCGAAGAGCGTGGGCAGCACGGAGAGCGCGAGCGGGGTGACGAGGGCGCCGCCGACGCCCATCGCCGCGCGGGCGGCGATCACCGCGTTCACGTCGCCGGCGAGGGCGCCGACCAGGGAGCCGGCCAGGAAGATCACGAGGCCGGTGATCAGCATCCGGCGCCGCCCGAAGCGGTCGCCGAGCAGGCCCGCCGGGAGCATCAGGGCCGCGAAGACGACGACGTAGGCGTCCGCCATCCACTGCTGTGCGCCGGTGCCGGCGTCGAGGTCGGCGGCCATCGTCGGCAGCGCCACATTGAGGATCGTCAGGTCGAAGCCCAGCGTCAGCATGCTCGCGACGAGGGCTCCGAGGGCCCACCAGCGGCGGGGATCTGGAGTGAGAGTGTCCATGAAATGAGAGTAGCTCTCAAAAGGTAGAGAGTGTCAATCCAAGGAGGCATGCAAAAAGGGCCACGGCTCGGTGCCGTGGCCCTGGAAGAGTCCGGGGAGGGGTTACGCGTGCTGGTACGCCACCAGCGAGATGCCGACGTAGTGGACGACGAACGCGGCGAGGGTGAACGAGTGGAAGACCTCGTGGAAGCCGAAGTAGCGCGGTGACGGGTTCGGCCGCTTGATGCCGTAGATCACCCCGCCCGCGCTGTAGAGCAGGCCGCCGACGATGACCAGGACCAGGACCGCGATGCCGCCCGTGCGCATGAAGTCCGGAAGGAAGAAGACGGCCGCCCAGCCCATCGCGATGTAGCACGGGGTGTAGAGCCAGCGCGGGGCCCCGACCCAGAAGACCCGGAAGATGATGCCGGCCAGCGCGGCGCCCCAGATGCCCCACAGCAGCCACTGCCCCTTGGCGCCCGGCAGGAGCAGCATCGTCAGCGGGGTGTAGGTGCCCGCGATGATCAGGAAGATGTTGGCGTGATCCAGCCGTCGCAGGACGCCGTCCATGCGCGGGCTCCAGTTGCCCCGGTGGTACAGCGCGCTGACACCGAAGAGCAGACAGGCCGTCAGGGCGAAGATCCCGCAGGCGATACGGCCTCTGGTGGAGTCGGCGAGGGCGGTGAGGACCAGCCCTGAGACGAGGACGGCCGGAAACATACCGAGATGCAGCCAGCCGCGCAGCTTGGGCTTGATCGGCTCCGCGAGCTGCTGGGCGTGCTGCTTGATCTGGTGCGGCAGAGAGGGCGCTTCGGCGTCGTGGGCGGGCGGCGTCATGCCCGGCATCGTACCTACGGAACCGTAAGTTACGCGTGAGTGCGGGATGAGGAACGGCCAAGAGTGGCCATCATCTCACGGGAGTTGACCAGTAAAGAGTCGGTCAGCCGAACTCTACGTGCACGCAAATAAACGCGCTGTGCACAAAGAGAGCGTGGCGATCCTCACTCCGCTCACCTGTGATGCCCTCTGGACAGATGGGCGCTACGGTCGGATGATCAAATGAGTGCGGTCGGCACCGGATGAGCGCCAAGGTCACCACCGAGAAGCATCCGGGTCGCAGCCCCCACGGGGCCTCCAACAAAAAATCCCTCATCTAGGAGCAATCGTGGCGCGCGACATCGCGGCTCCCCTGGTCATCCCCACCCAGCACAAGGAACTGATCTCGTGGGTGAACGAGATCGCAGAACTGACCCAGCCGGACAGCGTGGTCTGGTGCGACGGATCCGAAGCCGAGTACGAGCGCCTGTGCGAGGAGCTCGTCGCGAAGGGCACGTTCCGCAAGCTCGACCCGATCAAGCGCCCCAACTCCTACTACGCGGCCTCCGACCCGACCGACGTCGCGCGCGTCGAGGACCGGACCTTCATCTGCTCCGAGAAGGAGGAGGACGCGGGACCGACGAACCACTGGAAGGCCCCGGGGGAGATGCGGGAGATCTTCGCGGGGGAGAAGGGCCTGTTCCGCGGCTCCATGCGCGGCCGCACCCTGTACGTCGTGCCGTTCTGCATGGGGCCGCTCGGCTCGCCGCTGTCCGCGATCGGCGTCGAGATCACCGACTCCGCGTACGTCGCCGTCTCCATGCGCACGATGACCCGCATGGGACAGCCCGTCCTGGACGAGCTCGGCTCCGAGGGCTTCTTCGTCAAGGCCGTCCACACCCTGGGCGCCCCGCTGGCCGACGGAGAGGCCGACGTGCCGTGGCCCTGCAACTCCACCAAGTACATCTCGCACTTCCCCGAGGACCGCGAGATCTGGTCCTACGGCTCCGGCTACGGCGGCAACGCCCTGCTCGGCAAGAAGTGCTACGCCCTGCGCATCGCCTCCGTGATGGCCCGTGACGAGGGCTGGCTCGCCGAGCACATGCTCATCCTCAAGCTCACCCCGCCGCAGGGCGAGTCCAAGTACGTCGCCGCCGCGTTCCCCTCCGCCTGCGGCAAGACCAACCTCGCCATGCTGGAGCCCACGATCTCCGGCTGGACCGTCGAGACCATCGGCGACGACATCGCCTGGATGCGGTTCGGCGAGGACGGCCGTCTCTACGCCATCAACCCCGAGGCCGGCTTCTTCGGCGTCGCGCCCGGCACCGGTGAGCACACCAACGCCAACGCGATGAAGACGCTGTGGGGCAACTCCGTCTTCACCAACGTGGCGCTGACCGACGACAACGACATCTGGTGGGAGGGGATGACGGAGGAGACCCCGGCCCACCTCACCGACTGGAAGGGCAACGACTGGACGCCGTCGTCGGACGTCCCGGCCGCCCACCCCAACGCCCGCTTCACCACCCCCGCCGCGCAGTGCCCGATCATCGCGCCCGAGTGGGAGGACCCGCGCGGTGTGCCGATCTCGGCGATCCTCTTCGGCGGGCGCCGCGCCTCGGCGGTGCCGCTGGTGACCGAGTCCTTCGACTGGAACCACGGCGTCTTCCTCGGCGCGAACGTCGCCAGCGAGAAGACCGCGGCGGCCGAGGGCAAGGTCGGTGAGCTGCGCCGCGACCCCTTCGCCATGCTGCCGTTCTGCGACTACAACATGGGCGACTACATGGGGCACTGGGTCGACGTCGCCAAGGGCAAGGACCAGGCGAAACTCCCGAAGATCTACTACGTCAACTGGTTCCGCAAGAACGACGCGGGCAAGTTCGTGTGGCCCGGGTTCGGTGAGAACAGCCGCGTCCTGAAGTGGATCGTGGAGCGGCTGGACGGCAAGGCGGAGGGTGTGGAGACGGCGATCGGCGTCCTGCCGACGGCTGCCGCGCTGGACACGGCCGGGCTGGAACTGGCCGACTCCGACCTGGAGTTCCTGCTGACGGTGGACAAGGAGGTCTGGCGGGAGGAGGCGGCTCTGGTGCCGGATCACCTGAACACGTTTGGGGAGCACACGCCGAAGGAGCTGTGGGACGAGTACCGGGCGCTGGTGCAGCGGCTGGGGTGACGTTCGTTCCGCTACGGCGAGGCCGCGCACAATGAGGTGTGTGGTTCTGGGCCCGCCACCTTGTTCCCGTCCGCCCCGACGGGGAGGGGGTGGTGGGCCTTCGCCGCCCCTGGGTCACTGACCTGACCGTTCCTCCAAGTAGCGGGTGTGGGTCTCCTGTCGCCTGGCCTCTGTGTCCCTCAGGCCCTTCGCCAGGTGCTCGGCGTCCTTCTTCATGAGGCTCAGCTGCTGTTCCAGGTGGAGTTCGGGGGACTCCGTGCCCGGGGTCATCCTTGTCCACCAGCGTGTTCGGGCGAAGCTGTCCACTGCCTCCGGTAGATCTCTGCGGACGATACGGGACAGGGCGTGCACACCCTCCGGGTCCTGCGCCAGCAGCTCCGTGCTCCAGCCCCGGTCCAGCAACGCCGAGAGCAGTTCGGTGAGTTCGCGCAGGCGGGCCGCCGCCGTGACGGACAGGTCGATGTCCGTGAGGTAGGTCTGTAGTTTCTCGAAGTCGGTGCGGACCTCGTCCAGTTGGGCCGACGGGTCAGGAAAGGCCGGTGGGGCGGGGCGTTCCGGTGGGGCGATCAGGGCGCCGGCGCCGTAGAGGCCGGCCACGACCACCGGCCAGTACGGGCCCGCCACTCCGGTGAAGGTGAGCACCAGGCCGACCAGGCCGCACGCGCTGCCCGTGATGTTCTTCCGGGACTCGAGGTACTTACTGATAGCCACGGATCTCCTCGAAGGCGCCGTCCAGTGAGCCCTTCTGGGCGTCGAAGAGGCGGCCGCCGGTCAGGTCGGCGATGTGGGCCAGCTCCGAGCGGTCGGAGTCGCCGAAGAGGATGGGGAAGACGGGGATGTCCTGGGCGTCCCGGCCGAGCCGGGAGTAGAAGGCGTCGAAGTCCTTCGCCTTCGCGCCGGCCGTGTTCTCACCGTCCGTCATCAGCACGATCGAGGTGAACGTGTCGCGGTCGGTGCCGAGATGGTCGTACGCCTTCTCCAGCGAGGTGTAGATCGCGGTGTCGCCGTCGGCGGAGAGCGCCGAGGTGTCCTCGCGGATCGCTTTCAGGCCGGTCTGCGGGTCCGCCGGGTCGACGACGTGGGTGCGTACGTCCTTCACCTCCGAGCCGAACGGCATCAGCGTGACCTCCTCGCGGTCGCGGAAGTCGCCGGTCAGGTCGGTGAGGGCCGTCTTGAGGCGGCTCAGGCGGTCGCCGTCCATCGAGCCCGAGGTGTCCAGGACGTACACGGTCCGGGAGGGGCGGCGCAGTTCGTTCTCGTAGGAGTCGAGCAGGCCGTCGGCCACCGATCGGGTGCCGGGGAAGGGGAGTTCGCGGCGCCGGGTCGTGTCGAGGCCGGCGGCCGGCCGGACCGAGGTGACGACCGGGCGGCGGTGCGTGCGCTCGGTGATCAGCCGCTGGATCTTCTCGGTGCGCAGGTCCTCCGCCACCCGGCGGACGTCCTCGCGGGTCTGTGCGCTCGTCGACTTGAGCGAGGTGACCGGGTAGTCGGCGGTGATCACTCCGTCGCGGGGGCGGATCACGGTCAGGCCCGGGATGCCCTTGAGGACGGACTCGTAGTTGAGCAGCGCGTCGACGTCACCGCGCCGGTCGTAGGCCGCGGCCAGCCAGCCCGAGGAACCCGAGGTGAGCTTCTGCCCCTTGAAGAACTCCTTCAGCCGGGGCGTGGCCTTGGTGACGTCCGCGTCGGTGAGCGCCGACTGGGCGCCGGAGAGCGCGGAGGCCACCGAGACCAGCGTGGAGAAGCCGGAGTTGGAACGGGCCGGGTCGGTCATGCCGTACGTCAGCCTGCCGTCCTGGACGGCCTGTTCGACCTGGGACCAGGTGACGTCGGCGGGCTTCCAGCCGAGCGCCTCGACGGTCGCCGGCTTCACGCCGATCGCGACCGGGCTGGACATGACGGGTGTCTCGGAGACCACCTTGCTCGCCGCGTCGGGGCGCAGCCGGAGGTAGTCGTTCGAGGACAGCCACAGGGCGTCGTACCGGCCGTCGGTCTTCCCCTTCGCCAGCATTTCCACGGCGTCCAGGGTGCCGATGGGGTTCAGTTCGACCTTGACGCCGGTGTCCTTCTCGACCTGTTCGAGGACCGGGGCCATGTCGCTCAGCTCGCTGGAGGCGAGCACGCGGAGGGTGCCGGGCTCGGCGGGGCCGGGGACGCCGGGCGTCGGGATGTCGGCCCCCGGCTCGCCCTGTGCGGTGCAGGCGGTGAGCAGGCCGAGGGCGGCCAGGCAGGTGACCAGCGCGCGTCTCATCCGAGGCCCCCCTCCAGCGCGCCGCGCGACCGGCTGCGCTCCAAGTAGACGCTCGCGCCCTGGAGTTCGGTGGTCAGTGACTCCACGGTCGCCGCCATCGCCTCGGTCGCCTGGACCTTGTAGGTGTCGATCGCGTCGAGGGTCCGGTAGATCTGCTGGAACGCGGAGCGCAGGGTCTCGGCGCCGACCGCCGGGTCGGCGGCGATGCGCTGGATCTCCCCGCTCTGGGTCGACAGCATCTCGGCGTTGCCCCGGATCAGGTCCTCGGTCGTCCCGCGCAACGCGTTGACCTGCTCGATGACCTTTTTCTGGTTGTCGAGCGCGGAGGCCAGCATCACGGAGATCCGCAGGGCCGAGACGGTCGTCGTGGCCGCCCGGTCGACGCCCTTGATCAGCTCGTCGTTGTTGCGGCGTACGACGTCCATGGCGAGGTAGCCCTGTGCGCAGACGGCGAGCTGGGTCAGCAGGTCCTGGTGCTTCTGCCGGACCGGGAAGAGCACGTCGGCACGGAGACCGTCGGCCTCCTGGGGGTCGGGGACGCCCGCGATGTGCTGCTCGACGGCCGTGTCCAGGGCCTCCGTGAGCACGACGTACTCCTGGAGCTTGCCCATGGTCTCCCACAGCCGTACCCGCTCGGTCTGCAACGAGGCGTTGTCCCGGCGCAGTTCGTCCTGGCCGCCGCGCAGCGAGCCCACGATCCTGTTCAACGTGCCCTGTGCGGAGGCGTACTTGGCGACGTGGTCGCGCAGCTTGTTGCCGCCGGGAAGTCTGGAGAGGAACTTGCGGCCCTTGGCGGCCGGCAGGTCCCGCGGGTCCAGGTCCTCGACCACCCGACGCAGTTCGACGAGCGAACCGGCCACCTGGGACTGGGCGTCACCGCCCTTCGAGGGCAGGCTGCGGACCGTCCGCTCCAGCATCCGGTTGGACTGCGCGGCGGCGCTGCGCATCTCGCCGGCGCCGAGCGCGGTGATCTCGCCGACCTTGCCGGCGAACTCGGGGGAGCGGGCGTCGAGCGCCGCGAGCCCCTCGACGTAGGCGGAGGCCTTCTCGGCCATGCCGGTGCGGACCGAGTCGTCGACGGGGACCAGCCCGCCGGCCTTCTCCCGGGGCACGGCGGCCACGGGCTCGGGCGGTGTCAGGACGAAGGTGTCCTCGGTGTTGTCGCTCATGTGCGCTGTCCCCCCTTATCCGCGCGCCCGTCGCGCCAGCTCGTGCAGCACCTTGGAGGTGGGCACGGGCGCCTGGCGGACGCCGGTCAGTTCCTGCTTGAGATAGGTGCCGGCCGACGCGAACTCGGTGGCCTCGCCCTGCGGCCGGAACCCGTGCCGCACCTCCAGCTTCCGCAACTGCGGGTCGGTGGAGAGGAGTTCGGCGAGGGCCGTGCCGTTGTCGGTCAGCGGTACGACGGTGTGGTCGCTGTTGACCGTGGTGTCCGGGTAGAGCACGACCAGGTCGTCGGGCCGCTGTCCGTCCGCGAGAAGCGCGGCGACCTGGGACTCGTAGACCAGGACGAGCGGATTGCCGGCGCCGCTGACGAAGTCCCGGAACGCCGCGTCCGTGCTGGACTGCTGGGCGCCCTGCACGCTGACGAGCTTGTGCAGCAGGGGAGTTGCCTTCTCGACCTCGGCGTCGCTCGCGACGACCTTGCCGCCGTTGGCCACGTAGGAGGTGGCGGCGAGGTAGAGAGCGCCGGAGTTGGAGGTCTCCGGGTCGGTGCTGGAGAGGTAGAGGGTGCCGGTCAACTCCCCGTACTTGGCGGCGCCCTTGAGCTGCTGCCAGGTGCGGTCGTCGCGGGCCGCGGCCACATAGGCGGCCATCTTCAGCGTGCCGCGGTGTTCCGCGTCCAGGGTGGCCAGGCCGTTGCTCGCCAGGACCTCGGCGGCGCTCTTGTGCGCCACGACGACGAGGGGCGAGTAGAAGGGGCGGGGGAGGGTCCCCCGTACCTTGTACTTCGCGGCGAGCTCGGTGGCCGGTGCCTGGCTGGACGGGAAGGCGAAGTCGTACCCGCCCAGGTCCAGCCCTTCCATGGCCCAGGACCCGGAGGTCTCGGCCTTCACGGTCCAGCCCTTGGCGGCGAGGGCCTTCACCACGTCGGGATCGGCGAAGAACTCGGCCTTCTCCGACCCGATCACACCCCGCACGGTCTTCGTTGCCGTGCCCTTGTCCTCATCGCTGCGCCCCGCCACGACAGCCGCCACCACGCCGCCGATCAGCAGAACCGCGAGGACGATTCCTGCGATTCGTCTCACGCCGGGGAGCGTGCTCGCGGAACGGTAAGTTCCTGGGCGAACTGGGTGAACGGGAGGTGTAGTGCCGGTCCCGGATCGAAACGACCGCTCTTGTTAAGGGGCGGGCCGTATCAGTGGGCGGCGAGTTCGCGCGGCTCGGCCAGCGCGGCGGCGTGCGCGTCCATCCGCTCCGCCGCCAGGATCGCCGATGCGGTGTCCGCCCGGGACGCCGCCACGAGCAGTGCTCGGCCCGCCACCGCGTGGGCGTGCCGGTGCAGGTCGGTCACCTCGGAGCTCGCGATCAGGGTCGCGCGGACCGGAGCCCCTCCGCCCCGCAGCAGGGTCACCTGCCCGGCGAGCCGCTCGGCCGCGGTGTCCAGGTCGGCGGACGGTGCCAGTGCGCGCAGCTCGTCGGTGACGGCGAGCAGTGCGGCGAGATGGCCCGCGAGCTGGATGTCCAGCTCTTCCTCACGTGACCGGTGGGGGAAGTCGGAGGTGGTGCCGGCCATCGTGCTGTGGACCGACTTGGTACGGATCGGCTCGTACATGGGATGGCCTCCTGTGCTGTCAGGAAACCATCCTAGCTTAGATTCTGTCTAAAGTTGGCTATAGCCATCGAGGAAGTTCGAGATCCGCCCCACCGCGTCCCGCAGATCCCCGACCGTCGGCAGGGTCACCACCCGGAAGTGATCGGGCTCGGGCCAGTTGAAGCCGGAACCCTGGACGACCATGATCTTCTCCTGCCGGAGCAGGTCCAGGACCATCCGCCGGTCGTCCTTGATCTTGAACACCTTGGGGTCGAGCCGCGGGAAGAGATACAGCGCCCCCTTCGGCTTCACGCAGCTCACCCCGGGGATCTGGGTCAGCAGCTCGTACGCCACGTCCCGCTGCTCGACGAGCCGCCCTCCCGGCAGTACGAGATCCTTGATCGACTGGCGTCCGCTGAGCGCGGCGACCACTCCGTGCTGCCCCGGCATGTTCGCGCACAGGCGCATGTTGGCCAGGATGGTCAGACCCTCGATGTAGGAGTCGGCGTGCGCGCGGGGGCCGGAGATCGACATCCAGCCGACCCGGTAGCCGGCGACCCGGTACGCCTTCGACATGCCGTTGAAGGTGAGGGTGAGGAGATCCGGGGCGATCGACGCCGTCGGGGTGTGCGTGGCGCCGTCGTAGAGGATCTTGTCGTAGATCTCGTCCGAGCAGACCAGCAGGTTGTGCCGGCGGGCGATGTCGGTCAGCCCCTTCAGCATCGCCTCGTCGTACACCGCGCCCGTGGGGTTGTTGGGGTTGATGATGACGATCGCCTTGGTGCGGTCGGTGACCTTGCGCTCGACGTCCGCGAGGTCGGGCATCCAGTCCGCCTGCTCGTCGCAGCGGTAGTGCACGGCCGTACCGCCGGACAGCGACACGGCGGCCGTCCACAGCGGGTAGTCGGGCGCCGGAACGAGGACCTCGTCGCCGTCGTCGAGCAGGCCCTGCATGGCCATCACGATCAGCTCGGAGACGCCGTTGCCGATGAAGACGTGCTCGACGTCGGTCTCGATGCCGATGGTCTGGTTGTGCATCACGACCGCCCGGCGCGCGGCGAGCAGTCCCTTCGCGTCGCCGTAGCCGTGGGCCGTCGACACGTTCCGGAGGACGTCCTCCAGGATCTCGGGCGGCGCCTCGAACCCGAACGCGGCCGGGTTCCCGGTGTTCAGCTTCAGGATGCGGTGCCCTGCCGCCTCCAGGCGCATCGCCTCCTCGAGAACCGGTCCCCGGATCTCGTAACAGACATTGGCGAGCTTGGTCGACTGGATCACCTGCATGTCTGGGAGCTTACGGCCCGGTAACGCGGCCCGGCTGGTGTTTTCCGCCACTTGAGACAGCGCGGCACGTGACGGCGGGGGTGGCTGGAAATGGCCGCTTGTCCTGGGGCCCCTGTGCATTGAAGATGCACATGACAAATCGGTGGGTGGCCGGAAGATCTCCGGTCACCCTCGTCACGCAGAGGACCCCCACATGAAGAAGCCTCTCGCCGCCGCGCTGCTCGCCCTGGTGATCGCCGGGGCGGGTGCGGCGCCCGCGGTCGCGGCGCCCGCGCCCGTGGACCAGGGCAGCGGTACGGCGGTGTCGGCCAAGGCCGCGTCGCCCACGCTCCAGGCGGTCACCCTCGCCGGTACCGTCGCGCTCAGCAACTGCTCCGGCTCGGTCGTGCGGTTCCCGAACTCCCTGGACAGCGACCCGGCGCTGGTGCTCAGCAACGGGCACTGCCTCACCACCGGCTTCCCCGAGCCCGGTGAGGTGCTCACCAACCAGGCGTCCAGCCGGACCTTCGGGCTGCTCAACTCCGCCGGTACGCGCGTCGCGACCCTGCGGGCCAGCAAGCTCGCCTACGGCACGATGACCGACACGGACGTCTCGATCTACCAGCTCACCTCCACGTACGCCTCGATCAAGAGCGCGTACGGGATCTCCGCGCTCACCGTGCAGGACACGCACCCGACCGCCGGGACCGCGATCACCGTGGCCTCCGGGTACTGGAAGCGGCTGTACAGCTGCAGCATCGACGGGTTCGTGTACCGGCTCAAGGAGGGGGACTGGACCTGGAAGGACTCGGTCCGCTACACCTCCGCCTGCCAGACCATCGGCGGCACCTCGGGCTCGCCCGTCATCGACCAGGCCACCGGCAAGGTCGTCGCGGTCAACAACACCGGGAACGAGGACGGGCAGCGGTGCACGGAGAACAACCCGTGCGAGGTCGACGCCAACGGCAACGTGACCGTTCGCGAGGGCATCAACTACGCGCAGGAGATCTACAACATCCCGGCCTGCTTCACGACGGGGAACCAGCTGAACCTCAACGCGAGCGCGTGCACCCTGCCCAAGCCGTGAGGACCGAACAGTAAGGCGCGAGGTGTTCCGTCACATGGGACTGCGACGGACCGCCCTGCCCGCCAGGACATCGGTGCGGCGGCCGTCCTCGATCACGAACCGGCCGTCGACCAGGACATGCGGGATGCCGTACGGCAGTCTGCGCGGGTCCTCGAACGTCGAACCCGGCGCCACCGTCCGGGGGTCGAACAGGACCAGGTCGGCCCGGTAGCCCTCCTTGACCAGGCCTCGGTCCGGGAGGCGGAGTCGGGCCGCCGGGCGTGAGGTGAGGTGGGCCACGCAGTCCTCCAGGGACAGCACCCCCAACTCCCGCACATACGTGCCGAGATACTGCGGGAACGTGCCGTAGGCCCGGGGATGCGGTTTCGCGCCCTGGAGGATGCCGTCCGAGCCGCCGGTGTGGACCCGGTGCCGCATGATCGTGCGGACGTTCTCCTCGTGGCCGACGTGCTGGAGGATCGAGGGGGCCAGGCGGTCCGCGAGCAGCAGATGCCGTGCGGTCGCCCAACTGTCCAGACGGCGGCCCACGTAGCGCGACAGCGAGGGATCGGCGACCCCCGCGATCTCGATCGTGTCCCACTCCATCGGTACCCCGTGGCAGCCGTCCGAGCCGATGACCTCAAGGTGGTGGCGGATGCGCTCCGCGGTCCCGTCGTCCGCGAGCCGCTTCAGGATCTTCTCCGGGCCGCCCTCGCTCGCCCAACTCGGGAGCATGGCGACGAGGGTGGTGCAGCCGGGGGTGTAGGGGTAGGTGTCCAGGCTGATGTCCGCGCCCGACTCCAGCGCCTCGTCCAGCAGCGCGACCAGCTCCGGTGCCCGGCCCTTGTTCACGCCGAAGTTCATGGTGGCGTGGGCGAGATGGAGGGAGCAGCCGGCCTCCCGGGTCAGGGCGACCATCTCCTCGTACGCCTCAAGGGCGCCCGCGCCGTAGGAGCGGTGGTGCGGGCAGTAGTAGCCGCCGTACCGCGCCACCACCCGGCACAGTTCGGTGAGTTCGGCGTCCTTGGCGTACATGCCGGGGGTGTAGGTCAGGCCCGAGGACATGCCGAGCGCGCCCTGCTCCATGCCTTCGGCGACCAGCTCGCGCATACGGTCCAGCTCCCGGGGAGTCGCCTCGCGGTCCTCCCAGCCGACGGCGAGCGCGCGGACCGTGCCCTGGGGGATCAGATAGGCCGCGTTCACCGCGATGCCCCGGTCCAGGCGGTCCAGGTACTCGCCGACCGAGCGCCAGTCGAAGTCGATGTCGTCGCCGTAGCCGTTCCAGCCGGTGATGGCCCGGCGGACCTCCTCCAGGGTGCGGTCGTCGACCGGGGCGTACGACAGCCCGTCCTGGCCCAGGACTTCGAGCGTGACCCCCTGCGCGGCCTTGGCGCTGTGGTCCGGGTCGCGCAGCAGCGCCAGGTCGCTGTGGGCGTGCATGTCGATGAAGCCGGGGGAGAGGACCAGGCCCTCCGCGTCCAACTCACGCCGGGCCCTGGGGCGTTGACAGCCCGCGTCGGCCGCCTCCTTGACGATCGACACGATCCGGCCGCCGTCCACGACCACGTCGGCGCGGTACGAGTCGGCGCCGCTGCCGTCGACGACGTCCGCGTCCCGGATGACGAGCTCTTCCATGCCGGTCCTCCCGCTGTCTCTAGAAGAAGGTACGGATGTAGTCGACTACGGTGCCGTCGGCCTCCGCCACCGGGATCAGCTGCCACTTGTCGAACGACGTGCACGGGTGCGAGAGACCCAGGCCGAGCCAGTCGCCGACCTCCAGGTCCGCCTCGGGTGCCGTGCGCAGCCAGGCGTGCTGGTCGGAGAGGGCGGTCACCTCGATGCCGGTCGCGGGGCGCTCGGCACCGGCGCGGCGGACCACCTGGGCGAAGGGGAGGTCGAGGTCGTAGGCCGCGTCCCGCTTGCCCGCGTTGGCGAAGGCCTGCTCGGGGGAGGGGCGGGAGACGATCTGCGTCCAGAGGCGGAACGCGGGCTCCAGCGCGCCTTCCTCGGGGACCCGGTTGAAGGGGGTCAGCTTGCGGTAGTGGCCGTCGTCGTGCGAGACGTAGGCGCCGGAGCGGAGCAACTTCAGTACGGGCAGGGAGAGTTCGGGGATCTCGGCGAAGACGTCGGCGACCGCGTCGAACCAGGCGCTGCCGCCCGCGCTGATCACGATCTCGTCCAGCCCTGCCGCGGTGAACCGTCCCGCCTTGTCGAACTCCGCCGCCAGCGCGACGAGTCGGCGCAGCCAGGCGTGCACGCGCTCCGGGTCCGCCCGCGGGACCTCGCCCTCGTAACCGGCGACGCCGACGAGCCGTAGCGTCCCGGTGGCCGCGACCGCGTCGGCGATCGCCGCGCACTCCGCCTCCGTACGGGTGCCGGTGCGGGCGCCCTCTCCGGCGGCGAGTTCCACGACGACGTCCACGGGGCGGGTGGCGCCGCGCAGGGCCGCGTCCATCAGTTCCACCGCGCGCACGGAGTCGACGTAGCAGACGAAGCGGAAGGCGGGGTCGGCGTCGAGCTGTGCGGCGACCCACCTCAGCGCGGCCGGGTCCACGAGTTCGTTCGCGAGGAAGATCCGCTGGACGCCGTACGCCCGCGCGACCCGTACCTGGTGGGGGACGGCGAGGGTGATGCCCCAGGCGCCGTGGTCGATCTGCCGCTGGAAGAGCTGGGGGGCCATGGTCGTCTTGCCGTGCGGGGCGAAGGCGAGGCCGTGGCGGGTGGCGTACGTCTCCATGAGCGCGAGGTTGTGCTCCAGGCGCTCGGCGGACAGGGCCAGGACGGGGGTGGTGAAGCCGTCGGTGAAGAGGTTGCGGCGCTGGGCGGTCAGCTCGGCGACGGTCAGGCCGTCCGCGTCCGGGGGGAGGCCCTTGAAGCGGTGGTCGACACGGTCCTCTGCGAGGCGGGCGAGCGCTTCGGTGCCGGTTCCTGCGGACACGGGGCCTCCCTGATCAGGTGAGTTGCAGTGTCTGCAACGGTCATTGCGTATATCGCTTACTGCTGTCTAACATCCACGCCAACGCCAGGTCAATGAAGGAGTCACGACCATCGTGAATGCCCCCGACGCCGTGGACGTCGTCGCGCTCGGCGAGTCCATGGTCACGTTCCTGCCCAGCCGCGCGGGCCGGCTCGCCGACGTGCCGTCCTTCGAGCGGGCGATCGGCGGGGCGGAGTCGAACGTGGCATGCGGGTTGGCTGCCGCCGGCTTCGTGGTGCGGTGGGTCAGCCGGGTCGGGGTGGACGGGTTCGGGGATCACCTGGTCGAGACGGTCGGGGGGTACGGGGTCGATGTCTCGGCCGTCGGGCGTGATTCCTCGCGGCCTACGGGGGTGTACTTCCGTACGGCGGGGGAGCGCGGCTCGGACGCACATGAGGTCGCGTACTACCGGGCGGGGTCGGCGGCTTCGGCGATGTCGGTCGAGAACGTGGATCTGCCGGTGGTGCGGGCGGGGCGGGTACTGCATCTGTCGGGGATCACCGCGGCTCTGTCGGACGACTGTCTGGGGTTGCTGCGTGAGTTGACGGCTCCTGGCGCGGATCGGCCGCTCGTGTCCTTCGACGTCAACCACCGGGCCGGGCTGTGGCGGGACGCGGACGGTCCGCGGGTGCTGCTGGAACTGGCCCGGGGGGCCGACATCGTGTTCGTGGGGGAGGACGAGGCCGAGGAGGCGTGGGGGGTGGCGGGGGGTCCGGCCGCGGTCCGGGCGGTGCTGCCCGAGCCTTCGGTGCTGGTGGTGAAGCAGGGGTCCGTGGGGGCTACTGCCTTCGTCTCGGCCGCGGGCAGTGGTGGGCTGGCCGCGCAGTTCCCCGCGCCCCTGGCCGGGTCCCCGGCTCCGTCAGTCGATACGCCCGCCTCGTCGGGCACCTTCGTACCCGCCCTCTCCGTCGACGTCGTCGCCACCACCGGTGCCGGGGACGCCTTCGCCGCCGGGTTCCTCTCCGCGACCCTTCGGGGGCTTCCCCTCCGCGACCGCCTCCGGCACGGTCACCTCTGGGCCGCCGCCGCGCTCACCGTCCCCGGGGACCTCGCCGTACCCCCCTCCCGCGCACACGCCGATCGCCTCGTCGCCGTCGGGGACGACACGTGGGGGACACTTCGACTCGGCCCCGGCTGGACGCAAGCCGGTACGGCCCCGGAGGAGGTACGTAGTCCATGAGTCAGACCGTCGATCGGGCGCTGAGCATCCTGCCGTTGCTCGCCGAGGGGCCCGCCGATCTGGGGCAGGTCGCCGACCGGCTCGGTGTCCACAAGTCCACCGCGCTGCGACTCCTGCGTACGCTCCACGAGCACGGCATGGTCTACCGCCAGTCCGACCAGCGCTACCGTCTCGGCGCCCGGCTCATCGCCCTCGCCCAGGAGGCGATGGAGAACCTCGACATCCGCGAGATCGCCCACCCCCACCTCGTACGGCTGAACGAGCAGTGCGGGCACACCGTCCACCTCGCCGTGTACGAGGAGGACGAGGTGCTGTACATCGACAAGGTGGAGAGCCGGTACCCGGTGCGGATGTACTCGCGGATCGGCAAGCCCGTCGCCATCACCGTCGCCGCGGTCGCGAAGCTGCTGCTCGCCGACCTTCCCGAGGCCGAGCGCAACGCCCTCGCGGACCAGCTCGACTACCCCATGTACACGGCCCGTTCGACGCCCAGCGCCCCCGCCTTCCTCAAGGAGCTGGAGCGCGTGCGCGAACAGGGCTGGGCCACCGACCTCGGTGGCCACGAGGAGTCCATCAACTGCGTCGCGGCCCCCATCCGCGGTGCCGACGGCAGGGTCGTCGCCGCGATGTCGGTCTCCGCGCCGAACGTCGTCGTCACCGCCGAGGAACTTCTCACCCTGCTTCCACAGGTCCGCCGTACGGCCGATGCCGTCAGCGGCGAGTACTCGGGCAGAACCACAGGAAAGGAATCCGTATGACGGACAAGATCGCGCTCACCCCCAAGACCCACACCACCCCGCCGGCGAAGTTCTCCCACGGGGTCAGGAAGGGCAACATCCTCCAGGTCGCCGGGCAGGTCGGGTTCCTCCCGGCGGAGGAGGGCAAGCCGCCCACGCCCGCCGGGCCCACCCTGCGTGAGCAGACCCTCCAGACGCTCGCCAACGTCAAGGCGATCCTGGAGGAGGGCGGCGCCTCCTGGGACGACGTGATGATGATCCGCGTCTATCTGACGGACGTCGACCACTTCGCCGAGATGAACTCGATCTACAACACCTACTTCGAGGAGCAGGGCCTCACCGCGCCCCCGGCCGCCCGTACGACGGTCTACGTCGGCCTGCCCGCCGGACTGCTCATCGAGATCGACGCGCTCGCCGTCCTCGGCTGACGCACCCGGGCCGACGGCCCCTCAACTCCCGCACGCCGTAACCGGCATGACCCCCTCACGGGCGGTCATGCCGCGATCCCCCCTGCCCGAAAGCCGGATGTACTTACCCAGAGGACCCCCATGTCGTCCCTCCCGCTCGCCGCCACCGCCCCCGAGGCCCCACCCCACACCGGTGGCCTGCTCCTCCTGATCGACGGCACCGCCGGTCTGCTGACCGTCGCCGCCATCGGTATCGCCCTGCTGCTCTTCCTGATCATCAAGGTGAGACTCCAGCCCTTCGTGGCGCTGCTCGGCGTCTCCATAGCCGTCGGACTGCTCGCGGGTCTCTCGGTCACCGAACTCTTCGGCACGGTCCAGCGGTCGGACGCGGTGTCCACGATCGAGTCCGGGATGGGCGGCATCCTCGGGCACGTCGCGATCATCATCGGCCTCGGCACGATGCTCGGGGCGATCCTCGAAGTCAGCGGTGGGGCGGAGGTGCTGGCGTCCCGGCTGCTGAACCTGTTCGGGGAGAAGCGCGCGCCCCTCGCGATGGGCCTGACCGGTCTGATCTTCGGTATCCCGGTCTTCTTCGACGTCGGCATCTTCGTGCTCGCGCCGATCGTGTACGCGGCGGCGAAGCGGAGCGGCAAGTCGATCCTGCTCTACTGTCTGCCGCTGCTGGCGGGCCTGTCGATGACCCACGCGTTCCTGCCGCCGCACCCGGGTCCGGTCGCGGCCGCGGGTCTGCTGCACGTGGACCTCGGCTGGGTGATCCTCATGGGCATCATCTGCGGCATCCCGGCGGTGCTGGCCGCGTGGGCGTACTCCGCGTGGATCGGGCGGCGGATCTTCGTCGCCGTGCCGCAGGACATGGTGGAGGCGGCCGCGGAGGCCAAGCAGGCGGTGATCGAGGAGCAGCGGACGCAGGGTGTCGTACCGCGTGAGGACCCCGTCCCGCTGGGCACGGTCCTCGGCATCATCGGTACGCCGCTGATCCTGATCCTCGCCGCCACGTTCTCCTCGATCGCGCTGGACCCGTCCACGGGCCGTTCGGTGATCGAGTTCTTCGGCAGCCCCTTCGTCGCCCTGACCATCGCCCTGGTCCTCGCGTACTACCTGCTCGGCATCCGCCGCGGCTGGTCCCGCAAGTCCCTCGAGACGGTCTCCACGGCCTCCCTCAAGCCGGTCGGCAACATCCTGCTCGTCGTCGGCGCGGGCGGGGTCTTCGGCGCGATCCTCAAGGCCAGCGGGGTCGCTCAGGCCCTCTCCGACACCTTCAACGACGTCGGTCTCCCCGTGATCGTCCTGTCGTACCTGATCTCAGTGGTCCTGCGTGTGGCCCAGGGCTCGGCGACGGTCGCCATCGTCACCACGGCCGGCATCGTGGCCCCCCTCCTCTCCGAGGGCCACCACTCCCAGGCCTTCGTCGCCCTCGTCATCATGGCCATCTCCGCCGGCTCCATCTTCGCCTCCCACGTCAACGACGGCGGCTTCTGGATGGTCGCCAAGTACTTCGGCATCAGCGAACGCGACACCCTGAAGACGTGGACGGTGCTGGAGACGGTCCTGTCGGTGGCGGGGTTCGTGGTGGCGGCGGTGTTGAGCGTGTTCGTGTAGGGGGGAGTGGGGGCGGGGCGGTGGTGGCGACGGTGCCGGTGGCGTGCGGCTCGCGATCTGCGGGGCCTGGTCGAGGCCGGAGCGGTGGGCGCGGTGGGCGCGCCAAGGAGGCTTCCCGGCCGCGCCCGCTCCCAAGTCCCGCCCCCCTGGCTCTGCTCAGCACGCCGCACACAAGGACCACCGCGTTGAGCAGGGCCGGCGCGGCGAACTGACGCTGAGGTGCCGACGGGCGACCAGGGAGTCCAGGGCGCGGGTCGAGCGGTCGGCGCCGCGGGGTGGCACCGGGGCGGCGGGCGCGTCCGACTCCTCCTCGGCGAGGGCGGGACTGCCGGATCGCAGGCAACCACGTCCCCGGGCGGGACCGCGCCCCGCGCCCGCGTCGGCGGCTCTTGTCGGCCCTTCAACTCCCCCTGCCCGCCTCGCGATTCCCAGGTCTGGTCCTTCAACTTCCCGCGCGCGCTTCCCGGTTCCGATTCCGGTCTCCGGCTGATGGCCCCCGGTGCCTGCGCCCTTCAGTGATGCCACCGCACCCGGCCCCTCTTCCAGCCCCTCTCCCGGCCTGCGGCTTCCCGCGCGTGCTTCCCGGTTTCGACTCCGGTCTCCGGCTGATGGCCCCCGGGCGCCCGCGTCCTTCAGCGATCCCACCGAGCCCTGCCCCCTCCGACCCGCCTCTTGCCCTTCGGCTTCCCGCGCCTCCCAGCACCGGCCCCGATCTCCGGCCGACGCCCCTGGCGCCCTGCGCCCCCGCGCCCCGCGCCCTTCAGCGATCCCACCCGCCCCCCACCCCCCCCCCTGCCCACCCCCACCCGCCCCGAATCCGCCCTGAACACACCCCCGTTCACGCCCAGCCCGTGCGGTGGAATGGAAGGGCGGAACGGGCTTGTGGGGTGTGGGTGGCGGTGCGATGCTGATCGTCATGCCGTCGTCTCCTCCCGTGCCCGATCATGGAGCGGTTCTCGCGGAGGTGCGGAAGGTGCGGCGGGCCGGAGTCGTGAGGCTTCGGGGGCTCGACGTACCGGTGCTTGCCGGGGTCGCTCGTGGAGTGCCGCGGGGAGACGGCGAGTTGCCTGGGGGGCCGGTGGAGAAGGTGTTACGGCTCGCCGTCTCCCGGATGGGGGGCGGCACTCTGCAGACCGCCGCCGAGTACAGCCTCGGGCTCGCCCAGGGCACCCGCGACTGGCCCGCCTCCGACCGGCGCAGGCGAGCCGCCCAGGTGTACGGCGTGAGCGTCGAACGGTTCCGCAAGCACCACGAGTTGATGGTCCTCGGGCAGGTCGCCGAGCAGGTCGTCGCACTGCACCGCGACGGCACACCCGGCGGCGCCGAGAACAGCCCGGTGCCGTACGACCGCATGCCCGCAGCCCACCGCACCCTGCACGTGAGGGTGCACGACCGCACGGTCCCCGTGACCCTGCACGTCCACTCCGTCGACCTGGTCCGCGACATCGACGTGGTGGTCTCGCCGACCAACATCTACTTCGCGCTGCCCGCCCCCTACAAGTCGTCCGTCTCGGCCACCCTGCGCCGCGCGGGCGCGCACCGGGACCCCGTCGGGGGACTCGTCGAAGACAGGATCGACGACGAGCTACGGGGCTGGACCGCCCGGCACGGGGCTCCCGGCCGGGCGGCACAGCCCGGCACTGTCGCCGCCACCTCCGCCGGCGTCCTCGACGGCCAGGGCATCCGCCGCATCTACCACGTCGCCGTCGCCGTACCGCGTCCGGAGACCAACGACTACGACGTCCAGCCCGCCGACATCACCAGAGGCGTCGCCCGCGTCTTCGCGCTGCTCGCCGAGGAGTCCGGCCGCCACGACCCGCCGCTGCGCTCGGTGTGCCTGCCCCTGCTCGGCGCGGGCCGCGGCGGGCTCACCCCGCTGGAGAGCTTCGGCGCGCTGTGGGCCGCCGTCGAGGCCGAACTCGCCCGCGGGGCCGACTGGGAGATCCACTTCGTCGTACGCCGACACGCCCGCGCCGACCTGCTGGAACGCCTGCTCGCGCCCAGGGAGGACTGATGGGACACCCGCCGCCCCCGCATCTCGACCCGGAGAGCGGGGAGCCCGTCGACGCGTACGTCGTGCTCGCCTCCGCCGCCGCCAAGTGGGGCCTGGTCGCCGGCCGGCTCGGACGGGACACCCGCGACCGGCTCGCCGCCCTGCTCGGTCTCGTCCGGGCCGGCGACGGCGACCCCGGCATCCGGCTCGACGCCGCGCGGGAGGCGGCGGGGCTGCTGCGGGAGCGGGTGCCGGAGGAGTTCGGGGCCGACGAGGGCGCCCGGCCGGTCGCCACCCCGGCCGCGGGCGGACGGGTGACCGTGCAGGGGTACGCCCCCGAGGACCTCGCCGTCCTGCTCATCGACGGGCACCGCATGGTCGGCCCGGTGCTCGGCCCGGTCCGTGACCGGCTCCTCGCCGAACCCGCCCTGGACGCCGAGGACCTGCTGCGCAACGGCGGTTCACCCTTCGCGCCCGACCTGATCCGGCTGCGGGGCGAGGGCGGCCGGGTGCGGCTGCCGCGCTTCCAGTTCTCCGAGGACACCCTGCCCTGGCCGGTCGTCCTGGAGGTCAACGGCCTGCTGTCCGCCGACCGCGATCCGTGGGGCGCCGCCGACTGGTGGCTGTCCGCCAACGCCTGGCTCGGTACCAGCCCCGCGAGCCTGCTCGGCACCGGCCGCGACCGCCAACTCGCGGACACCGCACGGTTCCTGATGGAGAGTGAGTGACCGTGCCCCACTACCGGCCGCCCGACACCCTGACCGGCACCCCCGGTAAGGTCACCCTGCCCCGCGGCACCCTGCTGTACCGCATCCACTCCTCCCGCAGAACCGCGACGGACTTCAACCCCCGCCCCGCGCACTGCCTCTACGGCGGCGGCCGCTTCGACGCCACCTCCTGCGACCGCTACGGCTATCTGTACGCCGGTCTCGGCCCCGCGGCCGCGGTCTGCGAGACCCTGCTGCGCTCGCTGCCCTTCGACCCCACCGGCGCCCCCCGGCTGCTGCCGCACCGCGCAGTCGAGGGCCGCCGGATGAGCACCCTGCGGCTCACCGCCGACCTCACCGTCCTGCCGCTGATGAGCGCCCGCGACCTGGCCGCCGTCCACCAGGACACCTGGCTGGTGCACGCCGAGGCGCAGGAGTACCCGTACACCCGCGACTGGGCGCACTGGATCCGCCGGCACGCCGGGGACTGGGCGCAGGGGATGGTGTGGCCGTCGAAGCGGGAGCCGATGGAACGCACGGTGGTGCTGTTCGGCGACCGCGGCGGCCTGGACGGGACGCTGCCCGCCGACGAGGAGGACGTCATGGACTTCGACACCGCCGACGGCCTCGCCTGGCTCGACTCGGTGCTCGGCGCCTACGGCGTCCAACTCGCCCCCTGAATGTCGCATTCACCGGTTCGGTCCCCCCGCGTTCCTGGAAAGCTCGCCTCGTGACAGCTGAGACACCGACGTCGGCCCCCGAAGAGATCCGCGAACTCCGCGACCGGCGCGAGGAGATCCTCGACACCCTCGCGCACACCGCCTCCGACGACCCGGAGGTACCCCGTCTGTGCGGGCTGGCCGGCGAACTCAGCTACCGGCTCCTGCTCCTCGACGGCCCCGAGGAGCATCTGCCGCTGGCCGCCGAGGCGTTCGGACACGCCTTCCGGGCCCCGGGCGACGACGGCGACTGGGCCGCCTGGCGGATCCTCTACGGGCACGTCCGGGCCTTCCAGTACGACAGCGAGCCGGACCCCGGACTCCTCGACGCCATGTGGGAGCTGCTGCGGGACGGAGTCGCCGGGCTGCCCGCAGGGGACGACGACTACGACCTCGTGCACGACCTCGGACGCCAGCTGCTCGCGTCCTGCGCCAAGCAGCGCTACCTGGCCTGCGAGGAGGCGGTCGAGCGGCGCCTCGAACTCCTCGACGAGGCACTGCGGTTGTACGCGGACGCCGCCGCGACAGTGGAGCCCGGCAGCGAGGAGGCGGTCGAACTCGACGTGTCCCGGGGCTATCTGCACCTGGACCGGGTCGAGCTGTCCTCCGAGCCCGCCGACGCGGAGGCCGCCGCCCGGCACTACGGCGCCGCGCTGGCCGCCGAACCGCTCGGCGGCGACCTGCCGTTGCTGCGCCACAGCCACGGACTCGCGCTCATGACGCACGGCCGGATGACCCGCGACCGGGACGAACTGGAGCTGGCCAGGGAGGCGTTCGGCACCGCGCTCCTCGAAGCCCGCCAGCGGGAGGGCGAACCGCCCACCTGGGCCTGGGAGGCCGAGATCCGCAGCGCGTTCGTCCGCACCCTCATCTGGGCCACCTGGAAGGACCAGGCGCAGGCCGCCGCGGCCGAGGTGGAACTCGCCGGACTGCTCGCCGACCCCGCCGACGTCGACCGGCTGCCCCCGGTGTACCTCGACTGCTTCGGCCGGCTGCTCTTCGAACGCGGCGGGGTCCGCCGGGACGTGACCGTGCAGGACCGGGGCATCGCCCTGATCCGCAAGTCCCTCGACGAGTGGGAGGCCGACCGCGACGGCCCGGTCAGCACCACCGCCCTGATGCTCGCCGTCTTCCAGCAGAGCCGCTACCAGGACGACCCCGAGGAACGCCGGCTGCGCGATGTCGCCGAGGCCGCCGCCCTGGTCCTCGCCGACGAGGAGTTCGACGACCAACTGCGCCAGATGGCCCGGATGATGGGCAGCTGGGCCTGGTTCACCCTGGAGGACACCGGCGCCACCGGTGCCGAGCCGCCCGCCGGGATGGGCGCCGACGAGGCCCGGCAGGCGTACGTCGACATGCTCAGGGACCTCGAACAGGGGCGCGGCTTCCTCGACTTCAGCGGCACCAGCGACGACTTCCCCGGCATCTTCAAGGGCTTCGGCGGACTCGACCGGCTCGCCGAGGGCTTCGACCAGGGATTCGCGCGCTACCGCGCCCTGGAGGAGGGCGCGGGCCGGGCGTTCTTCGCCCTCGCCCTGCTCTCCCACACCATGCTCCTCGACCCGCACGGCACCCATGTCGCCGCCGAGCAGAAGGAGGAGCTGATCGACTGCGTCCTCGCGCACGGACAGGACGACCCGGAGTGGCAGCGCAAGGCCCACGCGGTGGTCGCCCAGACCCGGCTGCGGGACGAACTCGCGGGCAGCGGGCGGGGCATGGACACCGTCCTCGACCATCTCGCCCGCGCCGAGGCGATCGGCGGCGACGAACAGCTCGGCCACGGCATCGACCTCGCCCGCGCCGCAGCCACCACCCACCGGGGGCAGACCGCGGGCACCGGCGACGACGTCGAGGCCGGGGCCGCGATGTGGCGCAAGCTGCGCGAGAGCCCCCAGCTCAGCCCGCACATGCGCCAGGTCCTGGACGCCCAGCAGTCCGCGCTCGACGCGCAGGCCGCCGCCCAGCGCGGTGACCTCGCCGGCACCGACCGGCACCTCGCCGAACTCCTCGCCGTCCACGCGGACCTCGACCCCGAGGACCCGGCCCGCATCGAGCTGTGGACCCACCTGGAGAACGCCCGCTCCGCCCGCGACCGCCTCGCCGGACTCCTCGGGGCACCGCCCGCGCCACCCCTGGTCGGCCGCCCGTCCCTGTTCCAACTGCGGCGCGCCGCCAAGCAGTTGCCGCGCGACCACCGCGCCTGGGTGCTCGGCGACAACGGCATCACCCGCTTCATCCGGGCCGGTGAGAAACGCGACGCCGAGATGCTCGCCGAGGCCATGGAACTGCTCCAGGAGGCCTACGACCTGGTCGACGAGGGCAGCGACAGCCGGCTGCGCTACGCCCACTGCCTCGGCAGCGGCCACTGCGCGCTCGCCGAGATGCACCGGCTGCCCTCCGTCCGCACCCGGCACCTCACCCGGGGCATCACCATGCTGGAGGAGTCGCTGCGCATGTGCGGCGGCCCCGAGCACCGCCTCTACGCCGCCTGCGGACTCGCCCTCGGCCGCGCCTACCGGGTCCGCGGCGAACTGCGCCGGGACGACCGCGGCGCCGGCCGCCGCACCGGCCTCGACGCGCTGCGCGGCCACGCCTGGGCCGCGCTGCTCCAGTCCGGCACCGAGCACGCGGCGCACGCCGTGCGGGAGGCCACCGACACCGCGTTCGAGGTCGCGGGCTGGTGCCTGCGGGACAACGCCCCCGAGGACGCCGTACGCGCCCTCGACGCCTGCCGCGGTCTCGTCCTGCACGCCGCCACCACCTCCCGGACGGTCCCCGAACGCCTGGTCGCGGCCGGGCACGGCGACCTCGCCGACGAGTGGCACGCGGCCGGTCTCGGCAGCACGGCGGCCGACCCGCTCACCGCGCTCCGCGCCGCCGTCACCGTCCCCAGCAGCCTGCGCCGCCGGGTCCTGGCCGCCCTCACCGGCGCGCACTCCGTCCAGGACCGGCTCCTGGACCCGCCCTCGCCCGAGGAGATCGGCGAGGCGCTGCGCACCCTGCGCAAGGACGCCCTCGTCTACCTCGTCCCCGCCGGTGAGGACACCCCCGGCAGCGCCGTCGTCGTCACCTCCAGGGGGGACGTGCACAGCGTGCCGCTGCCGACGCTGAAGGCGGACGCGGCGGCCCTGCGGGAGTACGCGCAGCCCCGAGGAGGCGGTACGGACCGGGACATGGGCCCGGTGCCGGGACATGCCGCCGCCGCGGGCCCGTCGCTGCGGCAACGCCTGGACCGGCTGTGCGGATGGGCCTGGTACGCGGGGATGCGCCCGCTGCTCGACATGTTCGACACCCGGACCGGACGGGTGCCGCGGCTGGTGTTCGTGCCGATGGACACCCTCAGCCTGGTCCCCTGGCACGCCGCGTGGGGGACCGGCCCGGACGACGAACGCCGGTACGCGCTCCAGGAGGCGGAGATCTCCTACGCCGCCTCCGCCCGCCTGCTGTGCGACGTCGCCGCCCGCCCCGCCGTCACCCACGCCGGCCCCGCCCTCGTCGTCGGCAACCCGACCGGGGACCTCCGGTACGCGGGTGAGGAGGCCGACGCCGTCCAGCGCGCCTTCTACCCGCGCGGTCGCTTCCTGGGCCGCCGGGAGACGGGCGAGGCGGACGGGCCCGGGACGCCGGGGGAGGTGCTGGAGTGGCTGACGCGCGCCGCCTCCGGGGACGAGACCGCCGTAGCGGAAGCGGAAGGCGGGGAAGAGCGGGACCGCGACGCCCCGCGGGACGGTGCCGTGCTGCATCTCGCCTGTCACGCGGCCATCGCGCGGGACACCCGGCGGACCTCTCATCTCGCGCTGCACGGCGGTGAGTTGGCGGCCGAGGAGCTGACCGAGGCGGTCGGCGGGGCCGGGCGGGGGCGGCTCGGGATCGTGCTGCTCGCCGCGTGCCGCAGCCATGTGTCGGGGCGGGGGTACAACGAGGCGTACAGCCTGGCCACCGCGTTCCTGGTGGCCGGTGCCCGGTCCGTGGTCGGCTCGCTGTGGCCGGTGCCGGACGACGCGACCTCGGTGCTGATGTTCCTCACCCACCACTACCTGCGCACCGGGAACGAACCGCCCGCGCGTGCCCTGCGCCGGGCCCAGCTGTGGATGCTGGACCCGGCCCGCGAACTCCCCGCCGACCTGCCCGCCCGCCTCGCCGAGCGGGTCCCGCACATCGACCCCGACGACCTCAGCGCCTGGGCGGGCTTCACCCACCTCGGTCAGTAGCCGCCCGCCGGTACGACGGTCCGCAGGGTCACCGTGCGGGTGGCCCACCGCCCCGCCGCGCCCTGCGGGACCCGACCGGCCTCCCGGGGGCCGGGAGCGGGCCGTACCGGCGCGTCGAACCGCAGTACACCGCTGACCTCGTCGCCGTCCCCGCGGCTGCCCGGCGTCCGCTCCGCGTCCCAGGCCCGCATCCGGAACGGCGCCGTGTTCAACTCGCCCTCCGCCACGATGAGTTTGAGCCAGTCCCTGACCTCAGCCCCGGGCACGGCGGGCCGCGATTCCGGCAGGAAGAGCCGCACCGGCTCGCCGTCGAGGGCGTACCCCGTCCGTCCGGGCCCGATGAAGTGGCCCTGGAACAGCGCCGGATCGGCCGCCCAGCTGTCGGTGAGGTCGAGCAGGACGCACCACAGCGGGCGCTGCGAGCGGTTGTGCAGCCGGATCTGCACCCACGGCTCCCGCGGACCCGTCGCGTCCGGCCGGTACTCGCAGACGATCTCGCCCCGCCCGTCCGGCACCAGCGCGGGCCCGTCGGGCGCCTCCCACGGCACGATCTCCACCCGCACCTGGCTGTCGAAGACCGAGGGCCGGGCGGTGAGATCCCGCAGCCGGTGCCAACGGGCCAGATGGGTGAGGCAGTCG
This sequence comes from Streptomyces sp. SID13726, assembly GCF_010548375.1. Classification (GTDB taxonomy): domain Bacteria; phylum Actinomycetota; class Actinomycetes; order Streptomycetales; family Streptomycetaceae; genus Streptomyces. Next base: position 4,094 of record NZ_JAAGLY010000004.1, on the reverse strand, counting down.
ACGACCCGGCGGGCGTCGGCGTCCGCCGCCCGCGGCACCACGGACCCGCCCTCCCCGAACCGCAGCGGCGCCACGAACTCCGTCCCGTCCCGCCCCAACACCCGGGCCGCGCCGTCCGCCACGACCACCCGGAAGTGCGGGTCGCCCTGCTCCTCCGGCGCGTCGACGAGCCGTACGAGAGGCGCGGGCCCGCCGCCGGGACCGTACGACGCGAGGGCCGCCCGCAGCCGTCCGTCCGGCCCCTCCACGCTCACCGTCGCGGGCGCCGACGCCAGCGCGGTCAGGGCCACTGGGTAGGCCAGCTCGGGGTCCGGCGTCCACCGCACCGGGTCCACCAGGCACCGGTCGGCCCGCACCACCCGCGCCCGTACGACCGCCCCCGCGGCCGGGCCCTCGCCGACCACCCCGAACTCCGTGCCGTCGGCGCCCGCGCCGTCCCGCAGCCCGTGCCCGCTGCCGCAGTCCACCTCCCAGCCGTCCGGCCCCCGGCGCAGCAGATACCCGCTCGCCACGCCCGCGACCGCGCCCGCCAGGAACGGCAGGTCGGCGAGGCCCGGCGACGGCGGGAACAGCACCGGCTGCTGCCGCCCGCCGGACCGCCGTACCCGCGCGTCCGCCGCCGCCAGCAGCTGCCGGTACGTGGCGTCGGGGCCCGCCGCCCGCACCGCGCTCAGCAGCGCGTGGGTGAAGACGCCGTGTCTGACGCCGTCGAAGTACCCCTCGAACGACAGCTGGTCGAGCCTGCTGGCCGCCAACAGCAGGTGACGCCCGGCCTCTTGGTCCGGTACGGCGTCCCGGTCCGCGGTCACCGTCCGCCACTCCGGCCGGGGCGGCGCGAACCGGGCGGTCAGGTCCGCCGGGACCGGGCCGTCCTCCCGGGTGGCGCCCCCGGAGTAGCAGCAGTCGAGCACCGCCACCACCTGGACCCCGCGGGCCGCGACCGCGTCCAGCAGCGCGCCGACCCGCTTGTCGGGCAGCGGGCCGTCCGCGCAGACCAGCGCCTGGTTCCAGCCCGTCGCCTCGACCAGCAGGTCGCCGCCGCCGGCGGGGCGCCGGGTGCCGTGGCCCGAGAACCAGAACAGCGCCGTGTCCCCGGACCCGGCCGACCCCAGGAAGTCACGGATGCCGTCCTCCAGGGCCGCCGCCGTGGCCTCGCCGTCCAGCGCCGTCCGCACCTCGACCGCGCCCCCGGTCCGCTCCACCAGCAGCCGACGGGCCGCGCGGATGTCGTTGACGCAGCCCGTGAGCGGAGTGGCGACATGCGCCGGATAGTCGTTGATGCCTGCCATGAACGCGTAGATCGACCCCATGGCGGGAAGTCTCGCAGCCGGGCCGGTCAACGATTCCAGGGAACTGGTCGGTAACGGGGCGGTTCCGGGCTTCAATTCGGTCGTACGGGTGTGAAGTGCTCCGTGTGGTCGCACTATTGACTCGACGTCACTATTCTTCACCTTTTCGCGGAACGCGTGCCAGAACTCGAGTCGGGGGACACATGGGCCAGTTCGAGCGGCCTCGGCGCATCGTGCGACCAGGAACGGCCGGCACACCCTCCACGTCGTCGGACGCCCTGCGCGCCACCGACCAGGGCCTCACCACGGGCGGCCCGCGCCGCACCGTCGGGGCGCCGGGGCCCGCCGGCCCGCTGCGCCGCGAGCGCCTGGCCGCCCGGCCGCAGCAACTGCGCGAGGCCGTGGGCCGCCTCGACGCGGGCCTGGACGAGAACGCCCGCAGGCAGCTCGCGGAGTGGATCGCCGGGGAGTACCGGACCAGTTACGGCGAGATCCCGCTCGGCTTCCTCGCCCGCTGCTATCTCGGTCCGCCCTACGTCGACCACCAGCTCGACCTCTTCCAGGTGATCGTCCGCCACTTCGCCCCCTCCGACCAGGTGCCCGAGCCCTTCGCGGACGCCCGGATGCTGGTGCGCTCCGGCGGCTACGCCTTCGTCGAGGTCTACTCCGGCGGGCTGCTCCTGCCGGTGCTCGACGACGGGACGGTCGTCCGTCCCTGACGCCGTCCGTTCCTGGCGCTGTCCGTTCCCGGCGCTGTCCGTCCCTGATGCCGTTCGTCCCCGACGCCCTCCGTCCCTCACGCCGTCCGTCCCGAGTGATCCCCGTGTGATTCGTACCGTTCGATCGGAGAAACCGCATGTCCGAGGTGGACTACGCCCTTCACCGGAAGGTGCAGCAGGTCAGCAACCTCGTGGTCCGGCTCAGCGAGCAGGTCGGCTCGGTGTCCGGCCAGGTCTCGGCGGTCGAGGCCAACCAGCAGCAGACCCGCGGCGAACTGGCGCAACTGCGCGACGAGTTCCTCGCCTTCGTCAAGACCGCCCAGCTCACCGCGAACGTCCAGCGCGCCGAGACCCGCGTCGGCGTCATCCAGGACCAGGTGGACCACGAGTTCGGCCACCACAAGACCGTACGGCGCACCGCGACCGGCATGCTCCAGGCCTTCGACCTCGGACTGGTCTCCGAGGAGAACGTCCGGGCCGTCGGCGACCAGTTGATGATCCAGACGCCCCGCTACTGGCTGGCGCCCGCCCTGGTCGCGCTCGCCTCCTGGTCCGCCGACGACCGCACGCTGTGCGACAAGGCCGTCGAGGAAGCATTCCGCCGCTCCCCGGACCGCACCTCGCTGTTCTTCGCGCTGGTGCTGCGCCGCCAGGACCGCAAGGACGCGTCGGTGCGCTGGCTGCGGCACTATCTGATCGCCCAGGACCCCGCGGCCCTCGGCCGGGAGTTCGCGGTCATCCTGGAGTCCATCGCCCAGGGCGCGTTCGGGCTCGCCGGCCGCGAACTGCTCACCGGCACGCTGACCGGCTGGCGCGAGCAGCTCATGGACAGCACCGAGACCCAGCAGCGCCAGATCACCCGCTGGCGCGAGGAGATCGACTCCCTCGCCGCGCCGTCCGCCGCCGCCGAGTTCCCCCGGCTGGTCCAGGTCTGCCCGCAGTGGCCGCAGCTCGACGCCATCCTGGGCCGGGCCCGCGCCCAGCGGACGGTCCTCGACAAGTACGAGGCGGTCATGTCCCGCGAGTTCCAGCCCTCCGCGCGGCTGGAGGACGAGATCGACGACATCCTCGACCGGCTCGTCTCCGAGTACGACAACGAAGAGCTGCCGCTCCGCCGCGAACTGGCCTTCAACCACGCGGTGATCGACCACGCCGGCGACCTGGACCAGGCGCGCCGCACCGCCGACGCGGACTCGGCGTCGTACGACGAGACGCTCGACTACCTGACCGTGCAGACCACCGCGGCGCTCAACCCGTCGGCGATCGGCACCTCGCCCGCCACCCAGCGGCTGGCCGTCGCCGCCTGCCACGAGTGGTTCCTCCAGGCGCACGCCCAGTTCACCCGGGACTACCGGGCCGCGGTGCCGCAGGACGTCCAGGCGCGCTACGGCACCGCGTACACGGTGGCCGCGCAGACCTTCCAACTGCCGCCGTGGACCGGGTCGTTCACCCAGCAGCTGCCCGAGCTGGAGCGGTCGCTGGCCGCGCACTGGGACCAGCACATGGCGCCTTTCATCGCCTCCTACGCCTACCCGTGGGTCAAGAAGGCGACGCCGCTCGCCCTGGTGCTGCTGGGCATCCTGGTGGTCATCGGGTCCATCCACATCGGGTACGCCCTCGTGATCGCCGCGATCGTCGGCGGGGTGTGGGGGCTCATCCTCCACAACGGCGCCCAGGCCGCCGGGCGGCTCCAGGACAACGCCCGCGGGATCCTGGAGGCGGCCAAGCTGGAGTCGCTGCACCATCTGCGCGCCGCGTCCGCCGAACTCACCGACTGGAACGCCAAGTTGCGGGACGCCGACGCCGTCGAGCCGCGCTGCCGGGAGCTGATCCAGTCCCTGGCCACCGCGGCGACCGGCGGCTCACCGTTCGACGGCCGCACCGTGGCCAAGGAGGAGGACGCATCATGAGCAGCACCGGCCCGGACTCCGACCCGTACGCGGCCCCGCCGCCACCGCGCAGACCGGCGGGGGACCCGCAGTGGTCCGCGACGGGCGCCCCGACACCTGCCGACGGGGTCCAGGCCCCGGCCCAGCCGCCCGCCGCTGCCGACGGGGTGCGGGCGCCGTCGCCGCCGCCCGCCGCG
>NZ_JAAGLY010000049.1 GCF_010548375.1 Streptomyces sp. SID13726 | reverse complement strand
CCGAGGGGCGCTCGCCAGGGCGCGCACTGCGTGCAGTGCGCCCCTTGCGCTCCTGGCGCCCGCCGGAGCGTCCACCCGGTGGTGGCGCCCGTCGCCGTGCAGCAGGACCCCCGGCGCGAACGGACGCAGCACGAGGCCGTCGAGCCCCGGTGTCAGCCGTAGTTCGGGATACGCCGTGGAGAGCAGCTGTCCGATCCGGTCGAGCCGGAATCCGTCGACCTTGTCGGTCGACATGCGGCCGCCCACGAAGGGGGCGGCCTCCAACACCGCGGTGGTCACTCCTGCGCTGGTCAGCCGATGCGCCGCGGAGAGTCCGGCGACCCCGGCTCCCACGATGACGACGTCCGCCTGGTACGCGGGCTCAAGCACGTGCCCCTCCTCGAGGTTGCGCGGCCGGTGGGGACGTCATGCCCCCAACAGGCTCCGGGGATACCCGAGTTCGGGTCGAGGGTAGGGCTGTGATCGGTCAAGGACAGTCGCGCATCGACAGGGCACGGTCGCACAACGGTCGCATGTCGTCACTGACGGTCGTCGGTGGGGTCGAACTGTCCGACCCGGGCCGCCGTTGTCTCTCTCAAGCCGCCCGGATCGCCCCCTCGATGTCCGGGAACGCGAACGTGAACCCCGACTCCAGCAGCCGCGTGGGCCGTACCCGCGCACTGCCCAGCACGTCCCCGGCCATCTCGCCGAGCACGGTCCGCAGCACCGGTGCCGGGACGGCGAAGAGGGTCGGCCGGTGCAGCACGCGGCCCATCGCCTCGGTGATCTCACGGTTGGTCAGGGGGTCCGGGGCGGTGAGGTTGAACGGCCCGGACAGCCCGTCGGTCTCCAGGAGATGGCGGATCGCGGCCACCTCGTCGTGCAGCGCGATGAACGACCAGTACTGCGTCCCGTCGCCCATCCGCCCGCCGAGCCCCGCCTGGAACAGCGGGAACAGCCTGCCCCAGGCCCCGCCGCCACGGCCCACCACGAGCCCGGTACGGGTGAACACGGTCCGCACACCGGCCTGTTGCGCGGGCGCCGCCGCCCCCTCCCACTCCACGCACAGCTCCGGCAGGAAACCCTGCCCGGCGGGGGAGTCCTCGTCGACGACCCGGTCGCCGGTCTCGCCGTAGTAGCCCATCGCGCTGCCGTTCACGAAGACCTTCGGCGGCTCGTCCAGGGAGGCGACGGCCTTGGCGAGGGCGGTCGTGCCGTTCACCCGGCTGTCGTGGATCCGCTTCTTGTACGCGTCCGTCCAGCGCCGCGAACCGACGCCCGCCCCGGCGAGGTTGACCACGGCGTCGCACCCGGCGAGCCCGGCCGCGTCCACCCGCCCGGCCTCGGGGTCCCAGCGGACCTCGGTCTCGTCCCGGGGCTCCCGGCGCACCAGTCGCACGACCGTGTGCCCGTCCGCGGCGAGGGAGCGCACCAGGGCCGAGCCGATCAGCCCGGACGCCCCGGCCACCGCGATTCTTGAAAGTTCCATGATCTCATCCTGCCTGGTGGGTGCGTAAAAGTGATGTCTGGTTCCGGTACCCCGGCCGTAGGGTGGCGCCCATGTCCCAGCTGTCCATACGTAGCGCCCTGCCCGACGACGACGAGGAACTCGCCCGTCTCGACCGGGCCGCCTGGTCGCCCCTGCACGAGGTCATGCCCGAGCAGCAGCCGCCGTACCGCCCCTTCTTCGACGAGCGCCACCTGCCCGACGACTGTCTGGTCGCCGAGGCCGAGCGGCGCATCCTGGGATACGTCCGTCTCGGTTTCCCGACCGGGCTGGAGGCGAACGCCCATGTACGCCAGATCCAGGGCTTCGTCGTCAGCGAGGAGGCCCGGGGCCGCGGGGTCGGCCGGGCCCTGATCCACGCGATCACCGACGAGGCCCGCCGCCGGGGCGCCCGCCGCCTCACCCTGCGCGTGCTGGGGCACAACACCCCGGCCCGCACGCTCTACGAGGCCGAGGGCTTCGCCGTCGAGGGCGTCCTGCCCGGCGAGTTCCTGCTGGCGGGGGAGTACGTGGACGACGTGCTCATGGGGCGCCGTCTCTGACGACCTGGTCGGCCGCGGCGGTCGTACGGCGTCTGCGCACCACAAACCAGAGCGCCGCCCCCGCCACGAGCAGCGAGATCAGGAAGAACACGGGCACGGGAGCCTCCGGGGTGCCTTGCGGGACCGTGGCCCCATCATCCGGGAGGTTGCCGCGCTACGACGTGACCAGCTCGCCCGTGTCCACCGGCGAGGTGGCGTCCGCGGCGCGCCGGGCGTCGCCGGCGACCTCGTCGGCGGTCAGGACATAGCCCGTCTCGTCGTCGGAGGTGGAGCGGGCGAAGACCACGCCGTAGACCTTGCCCGAGGTGGTCAGCAGCGGTCCGCCGGAGTTGCCGGGGCGGACGGTCGAGCGGATCGAGTAGATCTCGCGGGTCACGGTGGCGTTGCTGTAGATGTTCTGGCCGTTCGCCTTCACCCGGTTGGCCACCGTGGCCGCCTGGAGGTTCAGGTCGCCGTCCTGCGGATAGCCCGCGACCACCGCGGAGTCGCCCCGCGCGGCGCTGTCGTCGAAGCTCAGGACCGGCGCCCTGAGGTCCGGGACGTAGAGCACGGCCACGTCCTTGTCCGGGTCGAAGAGCACCACCCGGGCCTCGTACGACTGCCCGACCCCGCCGACCCGGACGCTCGGCTCGTCGATGCCGGCCACCACGTGGGCGTTGGTCATCACGTGCTGCGGCGAGTAGACGAAGCCGCTGCCCTCACGGCCCTGGGTGCCGGAGGCGCCCTCGATCTTGACGGTGCTGAGCTTGGCGGCGTTGGTGGCGGCGGCCGTGACGCTGTCCCCGGTGGGCTTGGCGACCTCGGCCGTCGACTCGTTCTCGAACGGGTTGAAGACCTGCGGGAAGCCCGCCTCGGTGAGGGCGGAGGTGGCCCGGGAGAACCAGGAGGGGGTGGTGTCCGGCATGGAGTCCTGGACGGCGCCGAGCAGCGCGGAGTCCCGGATGGCGCCGGTGACCAGCGGGGACGAGGAGGCGCCGAGGACGCTCGCGGCGACCCACGCCACGATGAGCACGGCCACGGAGTTGGCGACGGCCCCGCCGACGCCGTCGGCGACTCTGAGCGGCCCCTGGTCCAGTTCCCTCCTGAGCCGCAGCGCGAGCCGGCCCGCCAGCTCGTGGCCCACGGCGGCCGGGACCAGCACGGTCAGCACCGCGGTCACCGTCGCCGCCGTGCTGCCCGGGGTGACCAGGTCCATCATCCACGGCAGCACCCACACGCCCACGACCGCTCCGCCGACGAACCCGGCGAGCGAGACACAGCCGGCCACCAGGCCGCGCCGGTAGCCGGACGCCGCGTAGGCGGCGATCACCAGCAACAGCAGGATGTCGAGCACGTCCACGGAGCCGCCTTTCTCTCTCTCGGACCCATCAGTACGCAGGCGAGGCGCCCAGTGATCAGCTACGCACCCGCGTGCCGCCCAGAACCGGCCACGCGTGCGTGCACCTGGAAAAACGTCGCGGACCAGGACGATGGTTCCACCGGGTGGCACACCACACATCGCGGACGACCCGAATCCGACCGACAGTGGGACCCATGCGTGTCCGAAGAGCCCGGGGGATGCGAAGACGACGAACGGCGGCCCGAATATCCGGCGCGGCCCGAATACGTCACACGGTACGAACCCGGCTCCTGCGACGCTTCCACGCCGCACGTGGTGCCGCGGGTGCCGGCTCGGTGGCCTCCGCCGAGACGCCTGGTTTCCCCGGCCCCGCCGACCCCACAGCCCCCTCCCACCCCACAGTCCCAACCCCCCACCCCCGGCGACTCCCCACCCCACCCCGCCCCGTCCTCCTCCTGCTCGCCTGCGCCCCCGGCCTCGCCGCAGTCCTCGTCCTCGCCCTGTGCGCCCTCGGCATCGAGCGCACGGTCGCCGACAGGGCCGTACAGACCGCCGTAGCAGCCCGGCAAGGCGTCGAGCCCCACACCGCACCCCGGCCGCACATCGTGCCGAGGGGCGTCTGGGCCGACGGTGGTGGGGAGGCGAACACCGTGGCCCGTACGCCGCCGCCACCGCGTTACGACGACCGGGTGGTCGCGGTGTTCGTGCACCACACCGACTCGCCCAACGACTACGACTGCGCGGACGCGCCCCGCATCATCCGCTACCTCGCCGCCGGTCAGACCGGTGCCCGGGACTGGGACGACATCGGCTACAACTTCCTCGTCGACCGCTGCGGCACCATCTACGAGGGCCGGGCGGGCGGGGTCGGCCGTCCCGTCACCGGCGCGCACACCCAGGGCTTCAACCACCGCACGACCGGCGTGGCGGCCCTCGGCACCTTCACCGCAGGCGTCCCCGTTCCGAAGGCCATGACCGACGCGATCGCCGCCCTGGCCGCCTGGAAACTGGGCCTGACCGGCATCGACCCCCGCACCACGGTCCGCCTCACCTCCAGCAACAGCCTCAGCCGCTACGCCACCGGCACCACCGCCGACCTGCCCGCACTCGCGGGACACGACGACGGCTACATGACGACCTGCCCCGGCGCCGCGCTGAGCGCCCTGCTCCCGGAGATCAGAGAGACCGCGGCCCGGCTCCAGGGCCGCCCCTGAGCCCGCCGGGGCTCACAGGAACACCACAGTGGGACCGCAGGGTCCTCAGAACTCCACCTCCTACGGTCGTCACCAGAAGCCGACGGAGGTGGGGATCATGAGCAGCCACAGCAAGAGCAACAAGCGGGTCTGGACGGTCGTCTGCGCGGTCGCGACGGTCGTGCTCGGCCCGGCCGCCGTCACCGCGTCCGCACTCGACCAGGCCAACGCGGCCCCCATGCACCACGCGGTGAAGGCCGACCAGACCCAGGCGTACCTCCCGACCGACACCACCCGCCGCCGGGCCACCGCAGCGGCCTGACCGACAGACGGCAGACACCGGAGCACCGGCCCGCCGCTCAGGCCCTGAACCGCTCCCACAGCTTGGGATACCGCTCCGCCAGCATCCGGTCGCTCTCCAGGTCGACCGGCGCCCCCAGCGGCTCGGCGGGCGCGGGCGGGATGCCCAGGTCGGGAGCGACCGTCCCGGTGAGCTGCTCGTAGGCCTCGTCCGCCGAGAAGCCCAGCTCCTCGCCGTCGCCGTCGATCTCCTCGTCGAAGTCGGCCAGGAGGTCGGCGAGCGAGTCGGGATCGTGCACCGCGCCCTCGTACACCTCGCGGCCCTGGCCGATCAGCCAGCACCGGAAGAAGTCGAACGCGTCGTCGCTCGCCCCGTCCAGCAGGATCCACGCGGCGCCCCACAGGTCCCACGTGTACGCGCGGTTGTAGCGGGCCTCGAAGTGACGGGCGAAGTCGAGGACCATCTCCGGGTCCAGCGCCAGGAGCCGGTCCACGAGCAGGTCGGCCTGCTCCTCGGGGTCGCCCTCGGCGGCGTCGCGGGTGGCGTCCACCAGCTCCCAGAACTCCGTCTCGTCCATCACGGGACAAGCATCGGGCCTGAAGGGGTGGGGCGCACGTGGAGTGCGGCGGATTGTTATGTCCCGTACAGCGCGGCCAGCCGCATCGCGTCCCGCGCGAACCGCGTCCGCAGACTCTCCGGCGCCAGCACCTCGACGTCCGGCCCGAGCGCCGAGAGCTGCCCGTGCGCCACCTCCTCGGACTCCACCGCGAGGGTCACGGTCACCCGGCCCTCGACGTCCGGCGCGCCCGCCCGCTCCAGCGCCTCCCGCGCGGCCTGCCGGTCGACGGTGTACGGCAGTCTGCGCACCCCGTCGGGAGACAGCCGTACGACGGCCTCGGCCCGCAGGATCGACCGCGCGAACCGCTCCGCCTGCGCGGCCCAGAACCCGGGCAGGTCGAACCCCTCGTCCCGCTCGAAGCGCTCCTCGGCGGCCGTCACCGCGGTGAACCGGTCGATGCGGTACACCCGGAGGGAGTCGCCGCCGCAGACCCGGGCGCACAGGTACCAGACCCCCGCCTTGAGCACGAGCCCGTACGGCTCCAGCTCCCGCTCCACCTCGCCCTCCCGGCCCCGGTAGCGCGCGGTGACCCGCCGGTCGTCCCAGACCGCCTCCGCGACCGCGGGGAGCAGTTCGGGTGACCTGGGCTCGCTGAACCAGTTCGGCGCGTCCAGATGGAAGCGCTGCGCCGCGGTGTGCGAGGCGTCCCGCAGGGAGGGCAGCAGCGCGGCGGACACCTTGAGCCGGGCGGCGGAGGCGGCGTCCTCCAGCCCCATCTCGCGCAACGCCCCCGGCACGCCGGAGAGGAACAGGGCCTCGGCCTCACTCCGGGCCAGCCCGGTGAGCCGCGTCCGGTACCCCCCGATCAGCCGGTATCCACCGGCCCGCCCCCGGTCCGCGTACACCGGAACCCCCGCCTCCGACAGCGCTTGCGCATCCCGGGTGACGGTCCGCTCGGACACCTCCAGCTCCCGCGCGAGTTCGGCGGCGGTCATGGAGGGCCGGGACTGGAGCAGGAGCACCATCTTGATGAGGCGGGCAGCACGCATGCCGCCATGATGCCGGGGGAGCGTGGGCGGGTGGGGGCCGGTCGCGACCGGCCCCCACCCGCCCACGGCCGAACTACAACCCGTACCGCTCCCGGGCTTCCTTCACCGCGGTCGCCTTCACTTCCCCGCGCCGCGCCAACTGCGCCAGCGCTGCCACGACGACCGACTCGGCGTCGACCCCGAAGTGGCGGCGGGCGCCCTCCCGCGTGTCCGACAGACCGAAACCGTCCGCACCCAGCGACGACCAGTCCTGCTCGACCCACTGCGCGATCTGGTCCGGGACCTGCCGCATGTAGTCGGAGACCGCGAGGACCGGCCCGTCCGCACCCTGCAACGCCTGCCGGACGTACGGCATCCGCTCCTCGCCGCGCAGCAGGGCCGCGTCGGCCTCCAGGGCGTCCCGGCGCAGCTCGGTCCACGAGGTCGCGGACCAGACGTCGGCGGCCACGCCCCACTCCTCGGCCAGCATCCGCTGCGCCTGGAGCACCCAGTGGATCGCGGTGCCGGAGCCGAGCAGCTGGATGCGGGCGGCGTTGGCGGCCGGGGAGAGCCCCGCCGACTCCGCGGTGTTGAAGCGGTACAGGCCCTTGACGATGCCCTCGTCGACGCCCGCCGCGGACGGCTTGGCCGGCTGGGGCATCGGCTCGTTGTAGACGGTGAGGTAGTAGAAGACGTTCGGGTCCTCGCCCGGCGCCGCCTCGCCGTACATGCGGCGCAGGCCGTCCTTCACGATCGCCGCGATCTCGTACGCGAACGCCGGGTCGTACGACAGCGACGCCGGGTTCGTCGCCGCGATCACCGGTGAGTGGCCGTCCGCGTGCTGGAGGCCCTCGCCGGTCAGCGTGGTCCGGCCCGCGGTGGCGCCGACCAGGAAGCCGCGGCCGAGCTGGTCGCCGAGCTGCCACATCTGGTCGGCCGTGCGCTGCCAGCCGAACATCGAGTAGAAGATGTAGAACGGGATCATCGCCTCACCGTGCGTGGAGTACGCGGTGGACGCGGCGATGAAGTCGGCCATCGAACCGGCCTCGGTGATCCCCTCGTTGAGGATCTGGCCGTTCTTGGCCTCCTTGTAGTACATCAGCTGGTCGCGGTCGACCGGCTCGTACGTCTGACCCTTGGGGGAGTAGATCCCGAGCGACGGGAACAGGCTCTCCATGCCGAAGGTGCGCGCCTCGTCGGGGACGATCGGCACCCAGCGCTTCCCGGTCTCCTTGTCGCGGACCAGGTCCTTGACGAGCCGGACGAAGGCCATGGTGGTGGCCACGTTCTGGGAGCCGGAGCCCTTGTCGAAGGACGCGAACGTCTTGTCGGCGGGGGCCGGCAGCGGGGCCAGGGCGTGCGTACGGCGGGCCGGGGCCGGGCCGCCGAGGGCCGCGCGGCGCTCCTGGAGGTAGCGCACCTCGGGGGAGTCGGCGCCGGGGTGGCCGTAGGGGACCACGCCGTCGACGAACTGGCTGTCCGAGATGGGCAGTTCGAGCAGGTCGCGCATTGTCTTGAACTCGTCCACCGAGAGCTTCTTCATCTGGTGGTTGGCGTTCTTCGACGCGAAGCCCTCGCCGAGGGTGTGGCCCTTGACCGTCTGGGCCAGGATCACGGTCGGCGCACCCTTGAACTCGACGGCGGCCTTGTAGGCGGCGTACACCTTGCTCGCCTCGTGGCCACCGCGCGAGAGGTGGAAGCACTCCAGGATCTTGTCGTCGGACAGCAGCTTCGCCAGCTCGACGAGCGCCGGGTCCTTACCGAAGAAGTCCTGGCGGATGTAGGCGGCGTCGCGCGTCTGGTACGTCTGCACCTGCGCGTCCGGTACCTCGCGCAGCCGTCGTACCAGCGCGCCCGTGGTGTCGAGCCGGAACAGCTCGTCCCAGGCGTTGCCCCACAGCGACTTGATCACGTTCCAGCCGGCGCCGCGGAACTGGGCCTCCAGCTCCTGCACGATCTTGAAGTTCGCGCGGACCGGGCCGTCGAGGCGCTGGAGGTTGCAGTTGATGACGAAGGTCAGGTTGTCGAGACCCTCGCGCGAAGCCAGTGCGAGTGCCGCGGTCGACTCCGGCTCGTCCATCTCGCCGTCGCCGAGGAAGGCCCAGACGTGGGACTGCGAGACGTCCTTGATGCCACGGGCCGTCAGATAGCGGTTGAAGCGCGCCTGGTAGATCGCGGAGAGCGGGCCGAGACCCATCGACACCGTCGGGAACTCCCACAGCCACGGGAGGCGGCGGGGGTGCGGGTACGACGGGAGACCGTCGCCGCCCGACTCACGGCGGAAGTGGTCGAGGTGGTGCTCGGTCAGCCGGCCGTCGAGGAAGGCGCGGGCGTAGATGCCCGGGGAGGCGTGGCCCTGGATGTAGAGCTGGTCGCCCGAGCCGTCGCCCTCCTTGCCCTTGAAGAAGTGGTTGAAGCCGGTCTCGTAGAGCCAGGCCGCGGAGGCGAAGGTGGCGATGTGGCCGCCGACGCCGTATTTGGAGCCGCGGGTCACCATCGCGGCCGCGTTCCAGCGGTTCCACGCGGTGATGCGGGCCTCCATCTCCGGGTCACCGGGCAGGCCCGGCTCCGCGGAGGTGGGGATGGTGTTGACGTAGTCCGTCTCGAGGAGCTTCGGCAGCGCGATGCCGTTGCCCTCCGCCCTCTCCAGTGTGCGGCGCATCAGGTACGCGGCACGGTGCGGGCCGGCCGCCTTGGCGACCGCGTCCAGGGAGGCCTGCCATTCGGCGGTCTCCTCGGGGTCCCGGTCGGGGAGCTGGTCGAGCTCGCTCGGCTGGATGGCGTAGGGGTCGGTCATGTCGCCGCCTTCCTCAGTCGAAGGGGGGTGCCCTTGTGTCTTTGGCAGGACAGGGCGGTGGTGCCCCGGTAGGAGCCCGTCGGCGACTCTAACTCCCTGATCGATGATCGATCAAAGGGTTCAGGGTAAAACTTCTCGATCCCGAGAAAGTCGGCACGGGGTGCCTTCGGCGATGGCACCGGGTGACTGTCAAAACGCGGGTTTTTGCAGGTCGGGGGCCGTTTGAGCGAGGGTGCGCTCGGGTGTCGGGCGACCTCTCGGAGATGCCGGTCGCCGCTGCTCCGCCGCCGTGGTGCTCAGCCGCGACGGCGCTGTCCGGTGCGCTGCCCAGTGCTGTCCGGCCCGCTGCCCGGTGCGGTGCGGTCCGGCACGCTCCCCGGTGCTGTCCGGCGCCGCCGAACCTCCGTCGCCCCCGGCCGTCAGGCCCTCGGCGCGCACCCCAGCACATGCGCCTTCACGATCTCCGGAATCCGCGGATCCCGGCGCTTGAAGGCGGCCACCAGCTCCTCGTGCTCCTCCGCGTACGACTGCTGGACCGTCCCCAGCCAGCGGATCGACAGGGCCGTGAAGACCTCGATGCCCAGGCCCTCCCAGGTGTGCAGCAGCACCTTGTTGCCCGCCGCCCGCACCAGCTCGCGGTGGAAGCCCACGGTGTGCCGCACCTGCCCGGTACCGTCCGACTCGCGGTCCGCCTCGTACAGCGCGAGCACATGCGGCTCCAGCGCCGAGCAGTCCTGCGCGAGCCGCTCCGCCGCGAGCTCGGCCGCGATGGCTTCCAGGCCCGCCCGTACCGGGTAGCTCTCCTCCAGGTCGGCCGCCGTCAGGTTCCGCACCCGTACGCCCTTGTTCGGCGCGGACTCGATCAGCCGCAGCGACTCCAGCTCGCGCAGCGCCTCCCGCACCGGCGTCTGGCTGACCTCCAGCTCGGTCGCGATCCGCCGCTCCACGATCCGCTCACCCGGCTGCCAGCGCCCGCTGACGATCCCCTCCACGATGTGCTCGCGGATCTGTTCGCGCAGCGAGTGGACGACGGGCGCGGTCATGAGAGCTCCTTAAGGGCGTTTGACGTTTAGACAATAAGGCCGAGCGCCCGCCGGGGAGGGGCGCACGGGGGCGCTTTCATGCAGGTGAGACGAGGCTTACACGCTCCCAGCCACACGACTTCTGTCAAGACACGGAACCCCTCGGCCTCCAGGCGTGTCGCGTTGGTCAGGGGTTCCCGCGCGGGGCGCCCCTTCGCACCACAGGGGGACGGCATGGACATCGGGGGACGACGGGCACTGGCGGTCGCGGCCGTGATCGGCGCGATCGTCGCCGTGGCGGGCTGCGGACACCCGGCCGCACGGGCGACGGCCGGGGCGACACCGAGCGGCACCGAGGCGATCACCAACCTGGCGGGCGCGGCCCGGGCGGGCGGTGCCGCCTGTGTCTTCATCAAGCCGGACGGGGCACAGAAGTTCGGTCACGTCGGCTGGGGCTTCAACCTCCCCGGCACCGACCGCTGGGTCTACGGCGCCGTCGAGAACCCCAGCGGCAAGCTCTACACCCCGCCGGGCGGCGACATCGGAGCCTGGCACGCGCAGGGATCGTACGCCCGCATGCTCAGCGAGATGAGCACGGACGCCCACTACCCGGGCACGTCCGAGCACCCCTACAGCCGCTACCGCTGCACCAAGTCCCCGACGCACGACGTGAACCGGGCCCGGGCGATGATCCGTACGGTCGAGGGGCGCGGCTTCCTCGTCGGCGTGGACCCGAGGACCGGCAAGCTCACCTCCCGGGACTGCCTGGACGCCACCTACGACGTCCTGAAGGCGTACCGGACGAAGGGCCTCACGCCCGCGCCCAAGCTCTCGATCCCCAACGTGTGGGTGGAGGAGCTGTGGGGCTGGTCGGACAAGAGGCTGACGCCCCGGTGAGACGACGGTGCCCCCGCCCGGAGAGTTCCGGACGGGGGCACCGCGACGCACACCAGGTGACCTACAGGCCGAGCTCGACCTCGAACTCGCCCGCCTCCAGGATCGCCTTGACCGCGGTCAGGTAACGGGCCGCGTCGGCGCCGTCCACCAGACGGTGGTCGTAGGAGAGGGTCAGGTAGGTCATGTCGCGTACGGCGATGACCGTGCCCTCTTCGGTCTCCAGGACGGCGGGGCGCTTGACGGTGGCGCCGATGCCGAGGATCGCGACCTGGCCCGGCGGCACGATGATCGTGTCGAAGAGCGCACCGCGCGAACCGGTGTTGGAGATGGTGAAGGTCGCGCCGGACAGCTCGTCGGGCGTGATCTTGTTGGCGCGGACCTTGCCGGCCAGCTCCGCCGTGGCCTTCGCGATGCCGGCGATGTTGAGGTCGCCCGCGTGCTTGATGACCGGGGTCATCAGGCCCTTCTCGGAGTCCACCGCGATACCGATGTTCTCGGTGTCGAAGTAGGTGATCGTGCCTTCGCCCTCGTTGATCTTGGCGTTGATCGGCGCGTGCGCCTTCAGCGCCTGGGCCGCGGCCTTGACGAAGAACGGCATCGGGGACAGCTTGACGCCCTCACGGGCGGCGAAGGAGTCCTTGGCCCGGGCGCGCAGCTTCATCAGCCGCGTGACGTCGACCTCGACGACCGAGGACAGCTGCGCCTGCTCGTGCAGCGCCTTGACCATGTTGTCGCCGATGACCTTGCGGATGCGGGGCATCTTGACGGTCTGGCCGCGGAGGGGGGAGGCCTCCAGGGCCGGAGCCTTCTTGGCGGCGGAGGCGGCCGGGGCGGCGGCCGGAGCCGGAGCGGCGGCGGCTGCCTTCGCGGCCTCGGCGGCGGCGATGACGTCCTGCTTGCGGATACGGCCGCCGACGCCGGTGCCCTTGACGCCGGCCAGGTCGACGCCGTTCTCGGCGGCGAGCTTGCGGACCAGCGGCGTGACGTAGGCGCCGTCGTCACCGGAGGTCGCGGCCGGAGCCGGGGCCGGGGTGACGGGGGCCGGAGCGGGGGGCGCGGGCGCCGGGGCGGCCGGAGCCGGAGCGGCGGCCTGG
>NZ_JAAGLY010000499.1 GCF_010548375.1 Streptomyces sp. SID13726 | reverse complement strand
ATCGTGTGCGGCGTGCTGTCGTGCTGGCTCGTGCTCGTCGGCTGGTCCCTCATGGGCGACGCCGTCTCGCACGCGGTCCTGCCCGGCGTCGTGCTCGCGTACGTGGTGGGGGCGCCGTTCGCGCTCGGGGCGCTGGTGTTCGGGCTGCTCGCGGTCCTGCTCATCGGCGCGGTCCGGGACACGAGCCGCGTGAAGGAGGACGCAGCCATCGGGGTCGTGTTCACGACGCTCTTCGCGCCCGGCCTCGTGCTCATCTCCGTGACGCCGAGCCAGACCGACCTCAACCACATCCTGTTCGGCAATCTCCTCGGGGTGTCGCGCGCCGACCTGCTCCAGGTGCTGGTCCTCGGCGCGGTGACGCTCGTCGTCGTCGTGCTCAAGCGGCGCGACCTCACGCTCTACGCGTTCGACCCGACCCACGCGCACGCGATC
>NZ_JAAGLY010000498.1 GCF_010548375.1 Streptomyces sp. SID13726 | reverse complement strand
GGTCTCGCTGGTGAACTGTCTGAGGCTGTGCTGCCTGACAGCGGGCGGGGGCTGCTGATCGTTCAGCGGCTGGCCACCTCGGTCTGGTGGACGCCGGAAGACAAGGGCGGAAAGACCGTGTGGGCCCGTCTCGACCTTACCGACGGCGCCGGGGGCAAGCCGTTGTGGTGATCTTCGGGCCGTCACGTCCTCGTTTGCTCTCTCGGGAGCGGGTGACGGTCCGGGGGCTGGAGGGTCAGCCCTCCGGCGTACGGGGGGCGGCCTCTTGGCTTGGGTCATCGGGTTCCCCACCCGAGTAGCAAGGGGCCGCGCTTCACAACCGAAAACGCAAGACCGGACCACCCCCGCGCCTGGAAGCAACTGGGGTGGTCCGGAAGGGAGTACAGCGACCCCCGGTGCCTGCTGGTACCGGGGTCGTTGTGCTGTGCATCC
>NZ_JAAGLY010000497.1 GCF_010548375.1 Streptomyces sp. SID13726 | reverse complement strand
CGTCCGGCCCGCGCGCCGCTGCGGGATCATCGCCACCGGCGACCTGCCCCCCAGCGACGCCGTCACCACGTCGTACGGCCCAGCCGAGGACTTCACCGACCAGGTCGACTTCCCCGCCTATGGCGTCGGCGGCCTGGTCCGCCTCGAGCCCACCTACGCCAGCGCGAACTACGCCGTCCTCACCCCGGACGAGACCCTCATCGGCACTGCCAAAGAGTTCCGCTGGGCCGTCGACGCCCTCGCCGTCCACTTCGGGCTCCCCGACGACGACATCCGCATCACCCACACCCCGACCCCAAGGACCTGACGTGCCCTTCACCCCCGAGCAGATCTTCGCCGCCCTTCACCAGGCCATCAGGCCCGACTCCGCCACCGACCGCTTCGACCGCGGCTACGCATGGGCCATGGACAGCGTCCGCCGCATCCTCGCCG
>NZ_JAAGLY010000496.1 GCF_010548375.1 Streptomyces sp. SID13726 | reverse complement strand
CAGAGCGGGCCGGCGTCCGCGACGCCGACCCGCTCACGGGACGTCCGGGCGCGACGTGCGCCCGTCCGCCCTCAGCCCCCGCAGGCGAGCGCGTCGAACGCGACCTCGTACGGCGTGCTGACGTCGGTGCCGTCGACCGGCGCCGTGCCGGTGACGGTCGCGACCCCGGCCGCGAGCGACGTGGACCGGGCCGCGAACGACTGGTACGCGCTCGCGCCTGGCGCGACGTCGCTCACGACGCGCGTCCCGAACGGCGTCGCGAGCGCGACATCGGCCGGGACGTCCCCGGAGTTCGTCGCACGCACCGCCACGTAGGCCTTGCCCGCGAGGCAGCGGGCGGACGCGGTGACGTCGAGCTCGACGGCCGGGCCGGCGGCGTCGGCCGCGAACTCCCACGTGTCCACCTCGACGAGGTCGACGCCCGCGGGGCCG
>NZ_JAAGLY010000495.1 GCF_010548375.1 Streptomyces sp. SID13726 | reverse complement strand
CGTCCTGCCTCACCAACCGGCAGGTCGCGGCCTGGATCACCCCGCAGGGCCCCGCCGACACCCGGCCCCAGTTCAGCCCAGAAGAGTTTGTGCGCGCCGGACTGCCGTCCGCGGCGGGGGAGTCGGCGCCGACGAAGCCCGGCACCCTGTACTCGCTGTCCAAGGAAGGGCGCGGCACGGCCGGGCCGCTCGTCACCGCGCTCACCGTCGCCGTCGTGGAGGCGGCCGAGGAGCTGGCCGCCGAGTCCGCGGGCGGGCGCCTGGCGACCCCGCTCGTCGGCGTGCTCGACGAGGCCGCGAACGTGTGCCGCTGGCGCGAGCTGCCGAACCTCTACTCGCACTACGGATCGCGCGGGATCGTCCTGGACACCGTGCTGCAGAGTTGGTCCCAGGGCGTGGAAGTCTGGGGCGAGTCCGGCATGAAGAAGCTGTG
>NZ_JAAGLY010000494.1 GCF_010548375.1 Streptomyces sp. SID13726 | reverse complement strand
GGCGATCCAGACGGCCGCGCCCCACAGCGGCCAGGCGGGGAGCCGGCTGACGAGGGCGATCCCGAGACAGGTGAGGCCGATCAGCAGGGCTTCGAGGGTGGCGAGGGCCAGCCACGGGATCGGGCCGACGCCCTCGCTGGTCCAGACGAGCAGCGGCAGCAGGAAGCCCAGGCCGTGCAGGAGGCCGAGGCCGAAGCCGGCGCGGGCGCGGCGGCCGCGGAGGCAGGCACCGAGCATGGCGAGGGCGAAGGGGGCCAGCCACCACAGGGGGCGGGGCGGGAAGCTCAGGTAGAGCAGCACGCCGGAGCCGACGGCGAGGGCGGCACGCAGCGGCCACCCCTTCCAGGCGGGTGCGGCCGTGGTTCCGGGTTCCGCTTCGCCGGCGCCGGATCCGCGCTGTGCGGTGATGCTGCTGCTCATCTGCCGGAGTGTA
>NZ_JAAGLY010000493.1 GCF_010548375.1 Streptomyces sp. SID13726 | reverse complement strand
CCCGGATGGGGCTCGTTGGCTCGGACGGAGCCGGACCGCCCGGCCCGCGCGCCGGCGGCCTTTCGCCGACGCGCCCACCGCCCCCTTCCGCCTCGGAAGGGCCAGGGCCGAGGAGGCCGCCATGTCCCACGAGTCCGTGCCCGAGCACGTCGGACAGACCGGACAGGCAGCACACGACCATGCACGTCAGGAACCTGCGGCGGACGCCCAGGGCGGCGCGCCGAAGGGCCTGCTCCAGCAGATGGAAGAGCTGATGGCGGCGCTGAACGCCGACCTGTCGCAGCTCGACGCCGACCTCCAGTCCTCCACGGACCGCGACCCCGGCGCGCCGCTGACCCCGGGCAGCCGCACCCCCGACGGCGCGCGCCCGCCCTACCGGTCGTACTGACCGTGCCGGTCTGATGACCGTGCGGGTCCCGTCGCGCTCGGCGGG
>NZ_JAAGLY010000492.1 GCF_010548375.1 Streptomyces sp. SID13726 | reverse complement strand
CGTGCATGTGGGCGTGAAGGTCCTGGATGTCTTCCGGCTCGGAGGAGTCGAGGTACCGCGGGATGTTGAGGTTGTTGTCGTTCTTCGGGTCGGCGATCTCGTGGAGCGGCACCATGCGCGAGTAGCGCTCGATCTCGGTCTGCTTGTTGAAGACGTCGACGATCTTGTGAATATCCTGGCTGCGGAGGCGGTTCTTATTGCCGTCCTTCATGAAACCCTTGGAAGCGTCGATCATGAAGACGCCAGTGCGCGCCTGGGCGTTCTCCTTGTCGAGGATGATGATGCGGGCCGCAATGTTGGTGCCGTAGAAGAGGTTCGAGGGCAGGCCGATGATCCCTTTGATGTAGCCACGGCGCAGCAACTCCTTGCGGACGATTGCTTCGGCACCGCCGCGGAAAAGTACACCGTGCGGCAAGATGACTGCGGCCTTACC
>NZ_JAAGLY010000491.1 GCF_010548375.1 Streptomyces sp. SID13726 | reverse complement strand
GCGGCGCGACGGCGACCGCGTCGTCTACGAGCGGATCGTGCTCGCCCTCTCCCCGACGTCGTCGTGACCGCCCAGCCGCAGCGCCACTACGGCGTGTTCGACAAGGCGATCGCGCGCATGCGGCGCACCCCGTGGCTCACCGGATCCTCCTACGGCGTCGCGTACGCGCTGCTCTACGCGCTCAACGAGGCGGCGGACCGCGTCGTGTCGTACGCGAGCGACCTGCTCGAGGACATGTCCGACGAGATCGATGAGGCGACGCGCGGCGTCGACTCCCGCGGTCGGGAGATCGGGGTGAGCGACATGCAGGACACCATCACCCGCATGAACCGTGCCGAGGAGATCGACGCCCGCGCCCAGGAGTCCCAGCTCTCGCTCGCGCGCGCCGCGCGGCACCTGCGCAGCGAGATCGCCGACTCCGACCCCGTGCTCG
>NZ_JAAGLY010000490.1 GCF_010548375.1 Streptomyces sp. SID13726 | reverse complement strand
CCGGAGAACTCGTGCCCGAACACGACGGGCAGCGTCTCGCCCGACAGCGGGTGCGGCTCGGTCTCCGACGGCGCGGGCGGGAACGGGCCCTCGAGATACAGGTGCAGGTCGGACCCGCAGATGCCCGTCCACGCAGGCCGGATCTTCACGGTCCCCGGCCTGGTCTCGGGCTCCGGGACGTCCTCGATCCGGAGGTCTTCCTTGCCGTGGTACCGCGCCGCCTTCATCGTCCTCACCTCGTCCGTCGGGCCGCGCGCACCGGTCGGTGCGCGGCGGGCGGTCCCGGACCGGTCCTCGGTGAACCCTCGGCGGGCCGTGGCGACCGACCGCACCTCCACGGTAGGCCGAGGTCCTTCCCCCACGCCGCGCCGAAGGTCCTCACCGGCGGGGCCGGTCGTCGTCGGCGCTCGTCCGGGGGGGCGGGGCGAGGTGC
>NZ_JAAGLY010000048.1 GCF_010548375.1 Streptomyces sp. SID13726 | reverse complement strand
CCGGCCAGCTTCGTCGACCGGTATCGGTCCAGGTCCGGGGAGATATACGGCCGTCCGTGGGGCAACCCTTGGCCATGAATGGGGCGCTAAGTGGCCGCCTACGGGGAGTATCTACTGACCGCCGTCACCGAAGGGTTACCACTTAGTGGGAAGGCCCAGGCCGGAGTGGCGAGTGCCCTACCGCGCCTCTGAAGTGGCAGTACGCGGTTTGACCCCGAGTATGGATGATCGCTGCCCGCAGATGGACACGGCCATACAAATCGGGCCGACGGGCAAGAAGTTGCTGTCCTTCACGGTCAAGAACACTGATCCGACGCCCACTTCGCGCGGTCACACGCACTGAGGTGACCGTGGCACTTGATCGGATGGTCGAGGCGCTGGGGGAGTGGGTGAGGAGGCGGAGGCGGCGGCGTTGGCGGCAGTGAGCCTTCCACATTCTCGCCCGCCGGCGTCTTCGGTTCCCTCCCGGACGCCACTGCTGAGTTCTGTACTGGCATCGCGGGCTGTCTCCGAGGTGGCTGGGCCTTGAGGAAGCGGCGATCTCCGAAATGATGTGTGTGGCTGGCGGAACTGTGGGTGGCAACAGGCGGCGGTAGGAAGGGGCGGGGCAGTATCTGGCTGGCTGAGCGCTACCACCAGCAGTACCTTTCGGGCAGCAAAAACCCGGGCGGGTACTGCCGGTTGGACGGGACGGGGGTCAAGCTCGGTACCCTATTCGTGACGCCCTGGGGAGCGTCACGCCCCACAGACATCGCCCCGGCTCCCGTGGAGTCGGAGGAGTAGCCGCAACAGCCTGCGCCCGACCCGACCGGCTGTGAAGCGCGACTCCATGACGTGGATCAAGCCGTCGTTCCTACGGCCGACTCCCACCCGCGAGAGGAACGAGGGCTTGATCCACGTCAAGCCACGCTCATAGACCTAATTCCTCGCTACGAGCGCCATCCCCGCAACTACCTGCCTCGGACTCGCAGCCGCACTCTGCTGCTGCAGGCGTCTCGTCCGCCTCACGACGTAGGACACAGTCTTCGGTAAGTTGACCTTCTTGGAAGGTGACACAGCGGCCGCGGCTCCAGGCGGCCACGGCCACGCGCCTACAGAGACCGGGGCTTCATGACGGACGAGCAGCAGGCGGTCGACCGGCACCTCTGGGAGCTCTTCGACTCCCTCCGTGGCTACTTCTCTGTCAATGAACTAGCTGACACGCTGCTGTGGAACGCCGTCGACTGGAAGACCCGGTCAACGGGCCTGACAGCTCCTGGAATCGCCGATCTCCAAGGTGTCGCCCAGCGCATGCGGGGCCGCGCCCCGGCTCTGGCTTCCGCGCTGGAAGGCGAATACCGGGTTCTGAGCGCCTATTCCCCGGCACAGATCCGCCAGTACGCGAGGACGTTGCTGCGCCCGGTCAACCAGCATTCCGAGTTCGCCACCTCAGCGTCCCTGGTGAGGGTCGCCTCAACCGCCTTGACGGCGTACGAGCACGCAGACCGTGTGCAGCCGCTGCATCTGTACGATCCTGCCTGCGGCTCCGCCACGCTGGCCCTTGATGCGGCCGGAACTCTCGCACTACAGGCAGGCACATCGGTCAGCATCGCCGGTCAGGACATCAACTCCTCCAGCATTCAACGCGCCAGAGCGCACGCCTTCCTCACGGACGCGGAGGCCGCCTTCAGTGTGTCGGACTCTCTGGCGGAAGACGCCTTCCGCGGCCGCCGATTCGACTACACGGTCGCCGAGATCCCCTACAACATGTCGTGGCGCAACAGTCTCGCCCTCTGCGCGGATGAGGCCGCACAGCCGGAGGGCCGGTACCCCGCCGGGCTGCCGCAACCCGATAACGCCTCACTGCTCTTCGCCCAGATCCTGATCAGCAAGCTTCGCGAGCCGACTGACGGCGGCGGCCGGGGCATCATGTTCACAGCTACCGCACCGCTGCTCGATACGGGCGGCAACGTCGTCCGCACCTGGCTGCTTGAGCAGGATCTGCTGGACGCCGTTGTCGCCCTGCCCGAAGGACTCAGCGCACACACGCACATCAGGCTGTTCGCCCTGGTCTTCTCGAATACCAAGTCCAAAGCTCGTCGGCACAAGGTGCAGTTCATCGACCTGCGCGGCCTTTACGAGGATGCGACGTCCTCTCGCCGACTCGAGCGCCGCGTGATCAGCGAAGCAGCCCTCGATGAGTTGGCACGCAGTCTGAAACAGTCCAAGCCGACGGCTTACAGCCGGACGGTGCCGGCACAGGAACTCTCCTACCGCCGTGTCAGCGTCACCCACCCCGCCACGGCGGCCACCGGCAGGCCCGAACGTCGGCAGGCACCCTCACTGGCCGTGCTGCTGCCGGCTGGCGCGTCTCTGGAAGCATGGCGCGACGCCCGCTACGGCGTGACGCCGCCGGATGTGCGCGAGGTGGCGAACTCCCAGATCACGAGGTTCGACGTTGACCGTGTCTTCCGGTCCGCCAAACCTCCCCGCGCCCTGCGCGAGCTCACTCGGCACCACTGGAAGACGGCACGGCTCACCGAGGTCACCGAGCACGTCTGCTACGTCCCCTCGGCCAAAGCGGCCGACCGCGCGGCTCTGCTCTCGGCAGCCGCGGGACAGCAGGCGCTCATCCTCCCGGTCGAACCGCACCTCGACGCAGTCACCGGCGACCCGGGTGACGTCGCCCCCGACAACCGCATCGTCGTCCTTCAGACGAGGGGAACACACGTCGACGCTGAATACCTCGCGGGCTGGCTCAATTCCTCACTGGGTCGGCTCCTGCGCGCCGCAGCCACCGGATCCGGCAGTAACGACTATGTCAGCCCGCGCGCCCTCAATCTCAACCAGGCATGGCGCATCGCGGACGAACTCCTCATCGCTCTGCCAGAGCTTGCCGTCCAGCAGGAGATGGCCCGCACGGAACGGGCCCTTGCCACAGCCCGCCGTCACCTTGCCGACTCGCAGAGGGAACTGTGGAGCGACCCCCGGCGGCGCTCGGACATCTACCGGGAGGCCAGCCGTCTAATCCCCTCGGCGGATCTGGGTGAATGGGCGGCAAGCCTCCCTTTCCCCATAGCCAGCGCACTGTGGGCCTACGAGTCCAAGGGCGAGAGCAATCTCCACGCCCGTCACGCCCAGATGTTCCACTTCTGGGACGCCACGATCGAGTTCCACGCGGCTGTCGTCCTGTCCGCCCTTCTGCAGGACCCATCCGTCCTCGAACAGGAGCTGCCCGCCCTTGCCACGCAGTTCCAAAGGGCGGGGCTCTCACCAGAGCGGGCCTCCCTCGGACTCTGGCACATCGTGCTGCAGCGTCTGACCAAGAGGTACCGTACGGCGCTGACCGGCACCGACACCGACGAACAGGCCCGCGTACAGGCAGCGTTCGCGGACGCTCCGCCGGACTTCCTGCAAACCCTCCTCAGCACGGACGTCACCAACCTGTTCGCAGAGGTCATCCACCTGCGCAACACCTGGAGTGGCCATTCAGGGGCAACGAGCGAGGACTCCCTCAAAGAACAGCTCGCCACCATGACCGGTCACATGCACACCCTGCGTAATCTGATCGGTGCCGGCTGGCAAGACTTCCCCCTCGTCCGCGCCGGTGGTGCCCGGGTTAGGAACGGGGTATTCCACCATGACGTGGATCTCGCCATGGGGCCCAACACCCCGTTCCGCCAGGAACGGATCCCCAGCAGCTCCGCCCTGGAAGAAGACGGCCTCTACCTCCTGCCCCGCGAGGGTGGCAGCGCTCTGCGACTCGCCCCGCTGGTCGAGCTGCAGCCGGGCGCCTTCGGAGCGAACAGCGACTGCTACTTCTACAACCGACTGCAGACCGGCGGCATCAGGTTCGTGGCGTACCACGAAGCCGCCGAATCGGAAATGCTCAAGCAGACCACCTCCACCGCAGCCCTGGTCGCCGACCTAACCTCCGGCACCTCGACCCCTCTGTAACCGGGCCCGGACAGTCGCTATAAGTGGAGCAGCACGACCCCGACCTTGGAGTTTCACACCCACACGGGACTGTACGCCGACCGGCGCCGGGGTCCGCGGCTGCGTCGACGGGCTGCTGCGAGCCGACGCGGACGAGACGCTCGTCGAAGCGTTCATAGCCGACACGGAACTGCGATGCATCCACCATTACTACGACGGCGGCGCAGACCTCATCCTTGCGCCTGTAGAGCGCGACCGTGTGCGTGGCCAACACACAGACTGGCTTTCCAGCCACCCAGCCGGCCTCTGAGAGCCACAGTGGCTCCCCAGTCCCTGGCCGACGCGCAGGAGTCTGTCAACGCGGCTTGTGAGCCATGTCAAGCAGCGTTCACAACCCTCTAGCAATGCTGATCATCACGAGCCCGCCCTCCATGCCGGCCTCCACTCATTTGAGGTTGACAGCGCACCGGGTAACCGGCTTCCTCCGGCAGGGGCTGAGTCAGCTTGTGGTGTGCTCTGGGTCTGCGGCTTGGACTTCGGCGAACGTAGCGTAGTCAGTGGAGCGGTTGAGCAGGGTGAAGTCCATGTCGCCGGCGGTGAAGCGGCTGGTGTAGTAATACCCGGTTGCTGCCCGGGGGTTCAGGCCCGCGACGGAGATCCGGCAGGCTCCCTCGTGCCGAGGGCTGCGGTGCTGGTGCTCTGCGCGGGGCGTGTTGTCGTAGAGGAACCCGATCTCTGCGGTACCGGAGTTCTCGGGGGAGCCGATGGTGGCGTTGCTCGACCGGGATGTGCTCTCCTTAGTGCGGAGCGTGGCGTGCAGGCTCCAGAAGGTCTGCTCGACCGTCATGTAGGTGACGATCGGGCCCCGGTTTCCTCCCTTGGGTATTCGGCTGTCCGGACTTGGGGACAGCATCACGCGCCAGGTCCCGGTGACCCAAGGGCGTGCGGTGAAACGGTGAATGACGGGCCAGCGCCAGGCCCACTTGTCGAAGACGATGACGCCGTACCCGACCGCTGCCGGAATGTAGGCGAACAGGTACCGGAACTGCGACGGGTACAGGCCCAGCAGGATCAGGATGACCGTGTACAGGGTGGCTGCGATGGTGGCGCCAATGCGCATGGTGGTGGCTGTACTCATCGTCAGTCCTCGTAGCCGAGGTAGTGCCAGGCACCTTCGATCAATTCTCGAGCGTCCTTCTCGCTCCACTTCTGGCCTTCGCCGAACACCTTCTTCATCCCGTTCGGCTCCCACATACGTTGAGGCCCGAAGAAGGACGTGATCTGCCGATAGACCTCCTGCAAGCTCGCGCGAACCGCGTCATCAAAGTCGCCGGCGAGCAGGACGTGGTCCGGCACGTTGTAGATCAGGCACTCGGAGAAGTACGAAGGCAAGGCCTTGATCACGCCCTCGGCCGCGAGGTCGTTCTCCACGTTCTTCAGGACCCGCACCACGAACTTGTACCGCAGGTTGGTGTTGGTGTTCTTGGTGCGGCCGTTGGTCAACTGGAGTTCGGGCCAGTTGATGACCTTCTTGCCGTTGCGCCCGTAGACGACGCTCCCCACGTACTCGCCCCCGGGCGCCGCGAAGTCATACTTCACCCACTTGAAGCACGGCACGACGTCGATGCTCGGACGGCTGCCCGCGACCTCGGGGACGTAGAAGGCGAGGTTGTGGTCCGCGCCCACCCACCCGAAGTAGTCGGTGAGTGCCGCGTGGACCTCCTCACGAAGCTTGGCCTTGGTCCACGGCCCCCGGTACCCAGCGGGTTGACCAAACCACCATTCCGCCATGCCGTCGGTGTGAAAGGGGTCGTTGAGCTTCACCATGATGTCCACGTCACTGTCGCCGCGGACGTTGGTCTTGTTGGGGTAAGAACCCTTCGCCGCGACTGTGATGTCTAGCCCCTGGAAGGGTCCGTGCGCATTGACGGCCTCCTTCACCATGCGCTCGGCCCGCTCTAGCCGAAGTCGCTCTGAAGGGCCCGGCGGATTCCTCCACTTGTTGATCAGAGCGATCCGCTGCGTTACCGACAGCCGTCTTGCCATGAGCCCCTCCCCACCTCTCGACCTACATCGCGAACAGCGTACGGGCGGAGACTGACAAACTGATCTATGGCAGACTTACCCGCCCGAAGCTGCTCGGTGGCTCAGGGATCTCGAGGTACAACCCAGCTCAGCGGCCTGCTACGAAGTCAGGTTGAGGCATCGCTGGCGGCTGGCTTCGACCGGCTCCCGCTATCTCCAACACAACACTCCGACATCCGGCACGGCTGCGGCTCAGGCGTCACGGGCATGTCGCGGACGGGCTGACGCGCAGGAGTCTGCTGCGTCCGACGTGCACCGTCGCAACGAGCGGCGGTCGAAAATCGGTGGTCTCATGACCTGGCCGACTCCACGCTGTACGCCATGGAGGAACCGCACCGCAGGATCCGCGCGCTTCACACGGCATCCACGATCACCGTCTACCAGGCGTACTCCCCTGAAATCGGACTGCCCGCCATCTGCGATGGCCGCTTCCCCGCCGCGTGGAAGCCGGACCGCATGACGTGGATTAAGCCCAGTTTTATGTGGATGATGTACCGCTCCAACTGGGGCACGAGCACTGGGCAGGAGACTGTCCTTGCCGTCGAGATCACTCGCGACGGCTTCGACTGGGCGCTGCGTCACGCCTGCCTGTCGAGCTACGTTCGCGGACTGCATCCCGATCGCGTCGCCTGGCAGCGTGACCTCAAGCGCTCACCGGCCCGTGTCCAGTGGGATCCCGAACGCGACCTGCACTTGCGTCCCCTGCCGCACCGTTCGCTGCAACTGGGGCTCTCGGGCGAGGCATCGTCGCGTTACGCGGACGAGTGGATCGTGTCCATCAGTAACGTGACCCCGCTTGCCCACGAGATCCACGCGCTCGTCAGCAGCGGTGAACCGGACTCAGCAACCCGGCTTCTCCCTCAGGAGCATGAATACCCCGCCAGTGACGAACTGCTGACCATTGCAAACAAGCGGTCAGTTCCGGTCCGATACGCCTTCGGGGACGCTTAGATAGCCCTTCTGTGCGATGAACTCAGCTGACGTTCGTGGAGGCGTGGTGCGGGAGTTGCTCTACCTATCTGGTGCGAAGCTCGGAGAGTTTCTGCCCCATGACGGCGGCGGTATCAGCGACCGGGCGTTGGAGGCAGAGGCATCGGCCTTCGGAGTGGGGGTGCGCCTGGTGGTCGGTGAGGCCCCGGCCGTCGAGGAGTCGCTCGGGCAACGATTAGAGCAGGTGCTTGCTCACGTTCGTGCAAAGTGCAGCGCACACACCAACGTGCCCGGCTCCTGCGCGTCATTGGCGAGCTATGACTGGATGGAGTTCACAGGGCTCTTCCGCCACGGGCCTCGGCTGCGTGACTGGGGTCTCGACGACAGCGGTGTCTACACCTTCATGTCGCTTGAAGAGCCAACGTGTTCGTTGAGGCGGGATGAAGATGCCTGCTCCGGAGTTCAGATCATCCTCTGCGGTTCACGGAAGCATGTCCTGACCCAGTTTGACGCCCCACCGACACGGATGGGATCTGGGTCTGACTGGCTCCATGATCTGGCAGCCACCCTGGTTGAGAGGGAGGCGCGAGGGGATACGTCCTTGCCCGATGACCTCAAAACGACCCGTTGGCGGGACAAGGAGTTCGCTGCACGCTCCGCCTACGACATGCTCATGACCGAGTACGAGGGGCCTGCGTATCTCCACGGTCACGCGCGAGTGCTATGTAACTTCCCTCCTGGTGTGTGGCAGCACAGGCTGATTGTGGCGACTCCCCTTTACGTGGAAGCCGTACCACGGTCCCGGCGCGGAGCCATTGAGGTAGCTACCGGAGAGTCCACCGCTCCTCGACTGCGGCGGTGGTTGCAGCGGACTATGCGGCAGATGACTGGCCAGCAGTGATCACGGCTCGCGGCTGCGTGGATTTGGCCCTGTGTCAGTCTGCCCGCAGATGGACACGGCCATTCAGATCGGGCCTACGGGGAAGAAGTTGCTGCCTCTTGCGGTCAAGAACGCGGCGTCTGCTTCTGCTGCGGGCGGTCACTCTCACTGAGTGCTGAGGTGCGTGGGGCGAGGCCACTTCCCGGGAGGGAGGAGGCCTCGCCCTTTTGATGTTCCGGGCTGCCTCGGCCGGGTCAGGGGGCGTCGGTGGGGTTGGGGCCGTACAGGTGGGCGATGGTTTTGGCGGTGGGCCAGCGGCTGTAGGTGGGGGACTGGGGCCAGTTGGTGGGGGAGTCCTGCCAGGATTCCTGGCGGCCGTACGGGAGGAGGTCGATCAAGGGGAAGGTGTGGGTGAGGTGTTCGGTGCCTCGGCCGTTGGTGTGCCAGGTGCGGTAGACCGTGTCCGTGTCGGGGTCGCGGAGGAAGACGTTCACGGCGAAGCCTCCGTCGGGTGGGGCGTCGACGTCGGTGCCGAAGGGGCTGTTGGCCGTGGAGTACCAGGTCATGCGGTTGCCCACGCGGTGTTTGTAGGCGAGGGCTTCCTCGATCGGGCCCTGGGTGACGATGACGAAGCGGGCGTCGTAGTCGTCCAGGAAGTCCAGGCGGGTGAACTGGGCCGTGAAGCCTGTGCAGCCCGGGCACTGCCATTCCTTGCCCGTGAACCACATGTGGTTGTAGACGATCAGTTGCCGCTTGCCGTCGAAGACGTCCGCCAGCCGTACGGGGCCGTCCTCGCCCTCCAGCGTGTAGTCCGGCATCTCGACCATCGGCAGGCGCCGGCGTTCGGCGGCGATGGCGTCCAGCTCGCGGGTCGCGGCCTTCTCCCTGGCGCGGAGTTCGGCGAGGCGCTGTTCCCAGGTGGCGGTGTCGACCACCGGCGGCAGTGCTTGTGCGGTCATGTTCCCTCACAGAGCTCGGGGTGTGGCTTTCGCTCGTGTGGGGGCTGACTTCGCCGGGCCGCGGAACTCATCGGTCGGTGCGTGATGAGGTGAGATGAGGGGAGGGCCCGTGGCATCGGTGTTCGGTGCCACGGGGGCCTCTTCCGGGCGTCAGGGGACGATGGTGCCGCCGTTGATCACGCCGGGCGCCGGGCGCCGGTTCATCTCCACCCAGTCGTTGTCGGTGGGGGTGCCGCAGTTCAGGATCGACGGGTTGCCCATGTTCGAACTGAACGTACAGCTGATCGAGTAGACCCGTCCCGTGGTGGTCAGTACGTCGAACTCCACGCCGCCCGAGGTCGGATGCTCGCCCAGGGCCGCGCCGCACGGCAGTCCGGCGTCGCCGCCCGCGGGGTAGCCGTCGTGGCCGGTGAGGTCGGTCCACAGCATGGGTTTGTCGTCGTTGCCCGTGAGGTCACGGATGCCCGCGTAGTAGCGGCCGTTGGTCAGTACGCTGCGGTACTCGACGTTGCCCTGGGGGTGATAGGCGTCGATGTCCGAGCACGGAGCGGCCGCTCCTGTGGGACCTGCCGGCCCGGCCGGACCCTGTGCGCCTGTCGCTCCCGTCGCACCTTGCGGTCCCGCAGGTCCGGCAGGTCCCGTGGCTCCCGTCGCGCCCTCAGGTCCAGCCGGCCCGGTCGATCCAGTCGCCCCCGTCGCGCCCTCCGGCCCCGCAGGCCCGGTCGCGCCCGTCGCCCCCGGCTGGCCCGGCTGACCGGGCTGGCCCTGCTGCCCCTGAGGCCCCTGCGGTCCCTGGGGGCCCTGAGGACCCGTCGGGCCCTTCGGTCCTGTCGGGCCCTGTGCTCCGGTGTTGCCCTTGGGGCCGGTTGGGCCCTTCGGGCCTGTGGGGCCGGTGGGGCCCTTGCAGTCGCCCTTGTCCGTCGTGGGGGTCGCGCGGTGGTGGTGGCCCGGCTTGCAGTGGTCGCCGGTGGTGGGGGTCGTCAGCCGGGTGTGGTCGGTGACCGTGTGGGCAGCCGCTGTGGCGGGGGCGGCCAGGCCGGTGGCCAGGACCAGGGCCAGCGACGCCACCATGCCGGCCTTCTTGAACGTGTCTCGTGCCAGGGGCCCGAGCGGCGACGGTGCGCCGACATCAGGTCTCGGTCTCACTGTCCGTCTCATCGCGATACTCCTTGTCCTCCGTCGTACCGACCGGTTCGGGTGATGGTCCGAATTCGAGTGCGAGCTTGACTCGGGCGGGTCGGAGGGAAGGCCGTACGGCGTCGGAACGCGCCCACTTATCGACGTATCGGACTAACCGGTACGTTCTGATGGGGCATTTTTTGCCGACGGTCACCCGAAAGGCCCTGGTCACGGCTGTTCGGGGGGTGGTGCGAGGTGGTTTCCGTGTGGATCGGCGACCTCGTGGAGCGCCTGTGCGACCTTGGCGCGGTGAAGCAGCAGAGCCTCTGCCTGTGCATGATCGTCAAGAACGAGTCGCGTGTGATCGAGCGCTGTCTGAGCGCCGTGCGCCCCTTCATCGACTACTGGGTCATCGACGACACCGGCTCCACGGACGGCACCCAGGACCTGATCCGCGAGATCCTCGACGGCGTCCCCGGCGAACTCCACCAGGAACCCTGGGTCGACTTCGGGCGCAACCGGACCCGGAACATCCAGCGCGCGCAGGGCCGCGCCGACTACCTGCTCACCCTGGACGCCGACCATGTGCTGCGCGGGGACGCCCCGTTGCCCCGGCTCACGGCGGGCTCGTACATGCTGCGCTACGACGTCCCGGGCACCCAGCACCGGTTCAAGCACCTCCTGCGGGGCGACCTGCTCTGGCGCTACGAGGGCGTCACCCACGAGTACCCGTGCACCGACGGGCCCGACAGCCAGGAGAACCTGGACGCGCTGGTCGTGGAGGACCACGCGGACGGCGGCTGTCGTAGCGACAAGTTCGAGCGGGACGCACGGCTGCTGAGGAAGGAGCTCCGACGGGACCCCGGCAACCCGCGCACCGTCTTCTACCTCGCCAACACCGAACGCGACCTCGGGCACGCGGAAGAGGCGATCGCCCTGTACGAGCGCCGGGCCGCGATGGGCGGCTGGGGCGAGGAGGTCTACTGCTCGCTGCTTGAAGCCGGGATGCTCCGGGCCGAGCGGACGGACGACTGGCCCGCGGCCATGGACGCCTTCTCGCGGGCCTGGGAGGCACGGCCCGAACGGCTCGAAGCCTGCTACGAGTTGGCCGCCGGGCTGCGGCTACGGGGCCGGTACCGCACCGCGCACGCCGTGCTGCGGGACGTCGTGGGCCGGCCGGAACCGGACGACCTGCTGTTCACCCGGTCCTGGGTGTACCGGTGGGGGCTGCTCTTCGAGTTCTCCATCGCCGCCCACTGGGTGGGGGACTACGCGGCGGCCGTGCGGGCGTGCGACCAGTTGCTGGCGCTGCCGGACCTGCCCGACGCCATCCGCGCCCAGACCGTGATCAACCGGCAGTTCTCCGCGCCGCGCGTGCCCGGACCCGCGTCCCCCGTGAGAGGACGGACCAAGGCGGGCAAGGGCAGGAGGCGGTAAGAGGCAAGCGGTATGCAGGAAGTGCCGGGGAGGGTGCGGCCGCCCCTCCCCGGCCGCATCCTCCCCGGCTGCTCGCCTCCCGCTACTTGCTCGCGGCGAACCTCATCAGCGCCAGCTCGTCGCCCTGCTTGATCTTGCCGGTCACGTTGATGACCTCCAACTTCCAGGTGGTGCCGACCCGCACCGCCTTGGCGACCGCGCAGCCGTTGTCGGTGGTGAGCATGCTCGGCCAGATGTCGGCGACCTGCTGGGAGGTGCCGCCGGTGGCGTCGTAGACCTTGAAGCTGATGTTGCGGGCCTTCTGGAAGGAGCTGCCCTTCTTGTAGGCCGCGGCGACGAAGACGATCGAGGTGATGTGCGGCGGGATCTTCGCGAACTCGACGGTGACCGTCTCGTCGTCGCCGTCCCCGTGGCCGGTCTGGTTGTCGCCGCTGTGCAGCAGGGAGCCGTTGCCGATGGGGTCGAGCGAGTCGAGGCCCGCGAGGCGGACCGGGTCGCCGTCGTGCATCGCGATGGCGATCAGGTCGAGGTCCGTGCCGCTCTTGCGGCGCAGCTTGCCGATCACTCCGCCGCTGGCGCCCGCGGTGGGGTCCCAGGAGACCCCTATGGACAGATGGGTCACGCCGTCCAGGTCGGCGGGGCCGTCTTCCTTCGTAAGCGTAATCATGGGGACATAGTGCACGGGCTTTCCCCGGGGTCCCAGAACGGGCCCGCCATGACGGCCGGGGCTCGCTGGCCGCTGTTTCCAACGGGTGCTCGTCCGGTGCGTGTTGGGCGCAGGAGGGGTGGGAGTGCGGAATCCGTACGGTGGGCAGGCCCAGGTGTCCGCGAAGGCGTCGGGGTGCGCCGGGTAATCCCGTGGCTGGGCGGCCCGCGTCCCCGCCATCATGAGGAGATGCCGCAGCTCGCCGCACCCGACGTCCGGTTCCACGCCTCCTACCTAGACGCCGTACGGGAGTTCACCGAGGCGGGCCTCGACCCGGCCGTGCTGGAGAGCGGGTCCCTCGGGGAGTACGCGAAGGTGTGGCGGGACCCGGAGGGATTCGCGGGCTTCGTGAGGATGCTGCGCGCGGAGACGGAACGGCCGCGCCGCCCGGACTGGGTGGAGATGTCCAACCTCTGGTACGTCGAGGGCGACACCTTCCTCGGCCGGCTCTCGATCCGGCACCGGCTCACCCCGGA
The DNA here is from genome assembly GCF_010548375.1 of Streptomyces sp. SID13726. Classification (GTDB taxonomy): domain Bacteria; phylum Actinomycetota; class Actinomycetes; order Streptomycetales; family Streptomycetaceae; genus Streptomyces. Next base: position 2,953 of record NZ_JAAGLY010000048.1, on the reverse strand, counting down.
GCTGCTGGAGCTCGGAGGCGGGGCCACGCCACGGCTATGCTCCGGGGCGCCCTGCCCCGCTGCCGTCAACTCGGCGTCGACCCCGCCCTGGTCACCTGTGACACCACCAACACCGCGTCTCGTAAGGTGATCGAGGCCAATGACGGAGAATTCGAGGACCGGCGCGGCATAAAGCTGCGGTACTGGATCCGGACGGGGAACTGAGGCGTCTACGTCGTTATGGACCTGGAGAAGCAGCCCGCGCCGCGGACACCCGGACCGGAGGGGTGCCTGACGGTCGCGATTCGGATCCCCGTGCGCATCGTCGTGCTCGTACTGGTCGTGCCCGTTCGGGTGGTGTGGGACGCCCTCGTCGTGACGGGGCGGTTCCTGCGGGACAGTGTGCTGAGGCCGTTGTGGCGGGCCCTGGTCGTGTGGCCGTGCGTCGCCCTGTGGCGCTATGGGGTCGTCCCCCTCGCCAAGGCGCTCGGCTGGCTCGGCAAGGTGCTCCTCGTGATCCCCCTGGTGTGGCTGTACCGGTATGTGCTGACCCCTCTGGGACACGGCATCGCGTGGGTCGCGCGCGGGATCGGGGCCGGGCTGGAGTGGCTGTACGCGCGCGTGCTCACCCCTGTCGGCCACGGGGTCCTGTGGCTCGCCCGGGGCGTCGGGGCCGTGCTCGCCTGGATCTTCACGCCCCTCTGGCACGCGCTCGCCTGGTGCGGCCGGGGGATCGCGTGGCTGGCGAACACCATCGCGGGCGGTGTCGGTGTCGCCCTGTACTGGATCGCCCGGATCCTGCTGGTGCTGCCCGCCCTCGCCCTGTGGCGCTGGGTCCTCACACCCGTCGGACGCGTGCTCGCCGTCGTCGGCCGGGAGGTGTGGGACGCGCTCGGGCACGCCTGGCGGATCGCCGGGCACATCTCGCTCGCCGTCGGGCGGTTCCTCGGCACCCTCTTCCGGTGGGTCTTCGTGGAGCCGGTGCGCTGGGCGTACCGCACGGTGCTCACCCCGGTCGGGCACGTCGTCCGGGACGTGGTGCTGCGTCCCGCCGCCGAGGCCGCCCGCAGTGTGGGCCGGATCACCCGGGCCACGCTGGCCTCCGCCCGCGAGTCCGTGCGCGAGGCCAGGGCCGACTTCCGGCGCATGCTCTTCGGCGAACCCCGTGAGAGGGAAGCGGTGCTCCGGCGGGAACCGACGGCCGCCGACACACGTACTCTTGGTAGCAGTACGACCGCACTCACGAAGGACTGAGCGACACTGGGCAAGCGACAGCCCGAAGGCCCGCCGCCCGCACCCGCGGTGCAGCGCATCCGACTGCGCTACACCAAGCGCGGCCGCCTCCGGTTCACCAGCCACCGTGACTTCCAGCGCGCCTTCGAGCGTGCGCTGCGCCGTGCCGAGGTGCCGATGGCCTACTCGGCGGGGTTCACGCCGCATCCGAAGGTGTCGTACGCCAATGCCGCACCCACCGGCACGGGCAGTGAGGCGGAGTACCTGGAGATCGCGCTCACCGCCGCGCGCGACCCCGAGAAACTCAGGATCCTCCTCGACGAGTCGCTGCCCACCGGGCTCGACATCGTCGACGCGGTCGAGGCCCGCACCTCGGGCCTCGCCGACCGGCTCACCGCTTCCGTCTGGGAGCTCAGGCTGGACGGCGTGACCCCGGCGGCGGCCGAGAGCGCGGTCACCGCGTTCAACACCGCCGAGGTGGTGGAGGTCCAGCGCACCACCAAGAACGGCCTCAGGACCTTCGACGCCCGCGCCGCGGTCGTACAACTTGAAACGCACAGTGAAGAGGCTGATAGGCCGACCGACCAGCCCTGTGCGATACTGCGGCTGGTTGTTCGGCACGTGACGCCTGCCGTTCGACCCGACGACGTCCTGTCCGGTCTCCGCGCCGTGGCCGACCTGGCGCCGCCGGTCCCCGCAGCGGTGACCAGGCTGGCGCAGGGGCTGTTCGATGAAGAGACCGGCACGGTGACCGACCCGCTCGCGCCCGACCGCGAGGCAGCCGAGGCCCACTCAACGGCCGAACCGACTGCCGCCGCGAAGGTGCCGGCGTAAGGAAGGTCCCGCGAAGGACGGGCGTCGTAGCGCCGCCCTCGTACTCGGGAGCCACCTGGGTCGGGCAGCGCACCCACCAGAAGACTTTCGCCAGGCCGTAGCCAACAGGGCGTACGGAACCGGCGAGACAGGACACAGAGAGCTCCCGTGCGGCGCCCGCGCCCCGGACGGCGGCACCGCGCATCGCGCGAGCCGCGGACGTCACCGGCATCCCTGCCGGACCAGGCGCGGCGCCCGGGAGCCTGACGGGAGATAAGCCCGCATGCTCGAACCGACCGAACCCATCGAGGGTTCCGAATCCAACACCCCCAGCGACACCCTGCCGCCCCGCCGGCGGCGCCGTGCCGCGTCCAGGCCGGCGGGACCGCCGGTCGCCGCCGCCTCGGACGGCGAGGAGGTCGTCGCTCCGGCCATACCGGCTGCGGAGGCCGAGGACCTCGTGACGGACGACACAGACGACACGGACGACACGGACAACGAGGAGAAGCTCGACGAGAGCGTCGAGGTCGCCGAGGCCGCGCCGCCCGTCCGTACGCGTAGGCGTGCCACTCGTCGGGCGTCCGCGCCCGCCGGGGCGCCCGTGGCGGCTGAAGCCGCCGAGACCGTGGTGCCGGTGGCCGCCGAGCCGGTGGCTCAGGACAGCGCGTCCGCCGCGGAGGAGCCGGCCGAGGTCGCGCCGCCCGCCCGTACGCGTCGGCGTGCGACCCGTCGGGTGTCCGCGCCCGCGGAGACGCCGGCTGCCGAGACGCCCGTCACGGAGGCGCCCGTGGAGACCGCTGAGGCCTTCCGGTGGCGGCCCAGCTCCCGGTGGCCCGCCGCGATCGCGGACCGTGCGGACAGGCAGAGCGGGTCGCCCTGACCGAGCAGTTCCTCCCGCCGCCGCAGGGTTTCCTCGTCCAGCTTCAGG
>NZ_JAAGLY010000489.1 GCF_010548375.1 Streptomyces sp. SID13726 | reverse complement strand
GCTCCGACGCGCCTACGATGATGTGTGACGTTGCCGACGTCCGCTGCCGTGCGCGCCCGCGCGGCAGAGCGTCGGCGCTGCTCCCGGACCACCCGGCCCGGGCACCGATCGATACGGGAGTCCTGCGTGCCTTCGATCCTCGACAAGGTCCTTCGCATCGGCGAGGGCCGGATCCTCAAGAAGCTGTCCGGCCTCGCCGACCAGGTCAACAAGCTCGAGCCGGGCTTCGAGGATCTCACCGACGAGGAGCTGCGGGAGGAGACCGACCGCTTCAAGGCGCGCCTCGAGGCCGGCGAGTCCCTCGACGACCTGCTCCCTGAGGCGTTCGCCGCGGTGCGCGAGGCGTCGCGCCGCACGCTCGGTCAGCGGCACTTCGACGTCCAGCTCATGGGCGGAGCGGCGCTGCACCTCGGCAACATCGCCGAGATGAAGA
>NZ_JAAGLY010000488.1 GCF_010548375.1 Streptomyces sp. SID13726 | reverse complement strand
GGGCTGACTACCCGGCCGTACACTGGCCGGGGGATCTCTGGCACTCGAACGCCCGGAGTGCCAACGAAGCAGATCAAACCGACCACGACGCGCGACGACGACCAGCTGGAGGTGTGCGCGATGCACAGCGAACGCAGACTCCAGGTGCTGCGCGCCATCGTCCAGGACTACGTCGGGACGGAGGAGCCGGTCGGCTCCAAGGCGCTCACCGAGCGGCACCGGCTCGGCGTCTCGCCCGCCACCGTGCGCAACGACATGGCCGTGCTGGAGGACGAGGGCTACATCGCCCAGCCCCACACCAGCGCCGGCCGGATCCCCACGGACAAGGGCTACCGGCTCTTCGTCGACAAGCTGGCGGGGGTCAAACCGCTGTCGACGCCCGAGCGCCGGGCCATCCAGAACTTCCTCGACGGCGCCGTCGACCTCGACGACG
>NZ_JAAGLY010000487.1 GCF_010548375.1 Streptomyces sp. SID13726 | reverse complement strand
ACGGCGACGAGCGCGGAGCGCAGCACGACGGCCGAGGTGGGCACGAGGCGTTTGAACGTCCGCGCCCAGTAGGCCCCCAGCGCGAGGTGGCTGCCCGCCGCCATCCTGCGCGCGAAGGAGCCCGTCAGGAAGAAGGCGGAGAGCATGAGGAAGACGTCGACGCCGCCGGAGACGCGCCCGAGCCACACGTGATAGGCGACGACGAGGAGGATGGCGACCGCGCGCAGACCGTCGAGGTCGTCCCGGCGCCCGCGAGGCGGTCCGCCCCGCGGGCGCACGTGGCGAGGACCCGGTCTCGCACGCGCGTGCCCCACCCCCGCCCAGCCGGGGACGGTCGGACCCGGGGGACCGGCGTGGTCCCGGGTCTCGGCGAGCACCACGTCGACGTCCTGCTCCTGGGTCGGGGGTGACAGCACCCGTGACGGTGCGTCGG
>NZ_JAAGLY010000486.1 GCF_010548375.1 Streptomyces sp. SID13726 | reverse complement strand
CCCGGAGATCCTGCCGCAGACGCGCACGGGCGAGACGCTGTGGCCCGGGGCGCGCCAGCAGTGGCGCCCGACGTCGCCGGTCTTCCGTGAGCACGCGCTGCGCCTCGTGGAGCGCATGGCCGAGCGCTACGGCAACCACCCGGCGCTCGTCGCGTGGCACGTCTCGAACGAGCTCGGCTGCCACAACGTCGACGACTTCTCCGACGACGCCGCGGCGGCGTTCCGCACGTGGCTGCGCGACCGCTACACGACCCTCGACGCGCTCAACGACGCGTGGGGCACGGCGTTCTGGTCGCAGCGGTACAGCGCGTGGGAGCAGATCCTGCCGCCGCGCCTCGCGGCGTCGCGCCCGAACCCCACGCAGCCGCTCGCCTTCACGCGCTTCTCGTCCGACGCGCTGCGCCAGTACCTGCGCGCGGCGGCCGCGCTCCTGC
>NZ_JAAGLY010000485.1 GCF_010548375.1 Streptomyces sp. SID13726 | reverse complement strand
CGAACGAGGTTCTTCCACATGTCACAACCCCTGGGCTTCCAGGACAAGGTCGCCTTCGTGTGGAAGGTCGCGGACAAGCTCCGCGGTAGCTTCAAGCAGCACGAGTACGGCTCGATCATGCTCCCGCTGCTCGCGCTGCGGCGGCTCGACGCCGTGCTGGAGCCGACGAAGGCGGCCGTCCTGCGACAGGTGGCGTCCTACGGCGACAAGACGCTCGGGCCCGGTGAGGACTTCATCCTCCAGGGCATCGCGAAGGTGCCGTTCTACAACACGTCGCCGCTGACGTTCCGCACCGTGCTTGCTGACGACAAGAACGTCGCGGACAACCTGCTCGCGTACGTCAACGCGCTCTCGCCGTCGGCGCTGCAGATCATGGAGCGGTACGACCTGGCGCCGAAGGTCGTACGCATGGACGCGGCGGGGGTCCTCTACCA
>NZ_JAAGLY010000484.1 GCF_010548375.1 Streptomyces sp. SID13726 | reverse complement strand
GCGAGGCCGCCGATGATGCGGCGCGGGAGCGGGCGCTGCGGGTCCTTGGCCTCCTCGGCCGTGGTCGCGACGACGTCGAACCCGATGAACGCGAAGAACACGAGCGCCGCGCCCGCGAGCAGGCCCATGACGCCGTACGTCGTGGGCTCGAGCCCCGTGAGGAAGCCGACCAGCGGCTGCTCGAGCGCCGACTGCTCCGGCGCTGGCTGGGCGGGCGGCACGAACGGCGAGTAGTTCGACGCGTCGACGAAGAAGAACCCGACGACGATGACGAACAGGGTGATGCCCACCTTGATGACCGTGAACACGCTGTTGACGCGCGTGCTGAGCTTGGTACCGATCGCGAGCAGCGTGGTGAACACCGCGACGATGAACACCGGGCCCCACTCGAGGTCGACGGGACCGATCGGGATCGTCAGCGGCAGGTCGATGCC
>NZ_JAAGLY010000483.1 GCF_010548375.1 Streptomyces sp. SID13726 | reverse complement strand
GGGTGCGCGGTCGCTCGACCCCGACGTGCTGCTGGCGGGGCGGCCGAAGGTCCTGGGCCCCGACGAGGTCGTCGTGTGGAAGCCCCGGTGGAGCGCGTTCCACCGCACCCCGCTCGAGGACCTGCTGCGCGAGCGCGGCGTGGACACGGTCGTCGTGGCGGGATGCAACTTCCCGAACTGTCCGCGCGCGACGCTCACCGACGCGAGCGAGCGCGACCTGCGCGCTGTCGTCGTGCCCGATGCGGTCTCGGGCACGACCGAGGAGGGCCTCGCCCAGGTCGCGGGCCTGGGTGTCGTGCTGCGCCCGTCGTCGGCCGTCGTCGCGGCGGTGGCCGGGTCCGTCGGGGCGCGCGACACGAGAGGGACGAAACGCGAGAGACCGGGCACATCGCCCCTCGGTGCGCCACGATAGGGGCATGACCCGACAGGCGGAC
>NZ_JAAGLY010000482.1 GCF_010548375.1 Streptomyces sp. SID13726 | reverse complement strand
GCCGGCCTCGGCACCCTGGACGACCCGTACTTCCTCGGCCTCGACGAGGAACGCAACGAGGAACGCAACGACCAAGTCGTCGTCACCGGCCGCAAGGCCACCCTCGCCCGCAAACTCACCACCGGCGAGAAGACCGCCAACCGGATCATCACTGCCGGCCGCACCCCCGTCGAGCACGGCTCCGCGGACCTGAAGACCTGGCGCATCCTCACCGAACGCCGCTCGAGCCCCGCCCGCGCCACCAGCCGGCTCCGCGCCCTGCTCGTTCTGACGGACCTCGAACTCGACCGCTGACAGACGGTCAAGACCGAAGGCGGATGGCGGATCTCCGTGAAGATCCGCCCGGGCCTCGGTCAGTCGATGCCTTCGACGATGCGGAAGTCGCGCTCGACGCCGTCCGAGAGAACGGCCAGCGCCTCCTGGTAGGCCGCGCT
>NZ_JAAGLY010000481.1 GCF_010548375.1 Streptomyces sp. SID13726 | reverse complement strand
ACCGCCGCGGCACTCACCGGCTGCGGAGCCGTGGGGAGCATCACCGGGGACAACGAGGTGACCCTGCGGGTCGTGGCGGCCGACTACGGGGACAATCCGCAGAACTCCTCCGCGGGCTACTGGAAGGACCTCGCCGCCGGCTTCCAGAAGGACCATCCGGGCGTGAAGGTCGAGGTCAGCGTCTACTCCTGGTCCGAGGTCGACGCCAAGGTCGCGGAGATGGTCAAGGCCGGCAAGGCCCCCGACATCGCGCAGATCGGCGCGTACGCCGACTACGCGGCCGCGGGCAAGCTGTACACGGCGGAGGAGCTGCTCTCCGTCAGCACCGAGGCCGACTTCCTGGCGCCGCTCGCGGACGCCGGCAAGGTCCGGCGGGTCCAGTACGGGATGCCCTTCGTGGCCAGCACCCGCCTGCTCTTCTACAACGAGAAGCT
>NZ_JAAGLY010000480.1 GCF_010548375.1 Streptomyces sp. SID13726 | reverse complement strand
CAGGACCAGGTCCTTGGCGTGGATGGAGGCACCGGCCTCGAGGCCCGCGACCGAGACGGTGACCTCGGTCGGGATGTGGGTGGCCTCGGCCTCGACCGTGATGGTGTTGAGGAGGGTCTCCAGCATGTTGTTGCCGGGGGCCAGGTCGCCCTCGGGGACGACGGCGACCTCGACGGTGACCTTCTCGCCCTTCTTGACGATCAGGAAGTCGACGTGGGAGATCGAACGCTTCAGGGGGTGCTTCTGCACGGCCTTCGGGATGACCAGCTCGGTGCCGGCGCCCGCGATGTCCAGGGAGAGCAGGACGTTCGGGGTGCGCAGCGCGAGCAGCAGGCCGTGGCCCTCGACGTCGACGTGCTGGGGGGCGGTGCCGTGACCGTAGATGACGCCGGGAACCTTGCCCGCGATGCGGGCCTGGCGGGGGGAGCCCTTGCC
>NZ_JAAGLY010000047.1 GCF_010548375.1 Streptomyces sp. SID13726 | reverse complement strand
ACCTCATGATGTCAGCAGCCGCCACCACCAGCATCCACTCAACCGCAGGTCAGAGGGCCTATCTCCGACACCTGACACTGACTCAGTGACGACATCCCCTCAGTGGCACTGCAACGGCACTTCACAGAACAGCTCGGGGCGGTCGAGATAGAAGTGGTCGCTGGTGAGAACGGACCCGACGTGCACGCCCTTGCCCGTCCCGGCCGCCGCCACGGCAGCCGCGGCCAGCTCGAACGTCGCCGTGTGGCTCAGCTGCACACCGGGGATCCGCTGGGCGCTCATCGCCGAGTCGGTGTGCGCGGCGGTGGCCACGACCACGTCCCGCAGCGCCACCGATGACGGGATCCCGCCGCAGGTGCCGACGCGGGCGATGTCGCATACGCCGTAGACGCGGAAGAGCTCGGTGGCGTAGATGGTGAGGGAGGGCATGCCCATGCCCGAGGCCAGCACGGACAGCGGCCGTCCGCGCCAGGTGCCGGTGTATCCCTCGATGCCGCGCACCTCGGTGACGAGCCGGGCGTCCTGGAGGAAGTCCCGCGCGATCCGGCGGGCCCGGCGCGGGTCGCCCGGCATGAGGACCTGGGGTGCGAAGTCGCCCGGGGCGGCGGATATGTGAGGGGTGGCCATCAGACCCGCTGCCTCTCCTGCGCGGAGGCGGTCGCGGGCAGGGGCTCTCCGGCCAGCCAGCGCATCAGCCGGTCCCACAGCACGGGGTAGCCCTCCCAGGCGAGGAAGCCCGGCGGGGCCCAGTGGGGGGCGAGGTCGGAGGTGAAGGCCGCGGACCTTCCCGCCCCGTATCGGCCCGCCACCAGCAGCGGATGACCGGCGCACTCGACGAGCAGGTCGGCGTCGTCGCGGACAGCCACCTCGTTGAGGCCGAGCAGATCCGGCCAGCGCTCCCCCAGTCCGTCGACCACTGGATGGGGCGCGACCACCCTGGGCGCGGCTCCGGCGGGCAGCTCCACCCGGTCGTCCCGGTCGTACAGGTGCACCGGCAGGGCCGCCGCCAGTGGGGTACGCCCCCAGCGGGCCTTGGCGTCGATCCCGGTGAAGGTGAGATACCCGCCGACCATCAGCAGGCCCCCGCCGCCTTCGACGTAGGCCCGCAGCAGTTCCGTGCGGTCCGGCGTGGGGAGGGAGTGGGCGAAGGTGGGGGGCGTGAGCTGGAAGCTGTTGGCTCCGACGTCGCTGACGACGACGGCGTCGTACGCGGCGAAGCCCTCGACCGTTTCGGGCAGCTCTGTGTCGATCCGGTGCGCGGGCACGTATGTCACCCGGTGGCCCCGGTCGCGCAGCGCGTCGAGGAAGACGGTCGCTCCCTCGACGTACTCACTGGTGTGGAAGGAGTCGAACCCCTTCTGGTGGACGGAGTGGGTGAACCATGACTCACCCACGACGAGGACGTGCGGCATCGTGACTCCTTGCTCGGTGTGCGGTGGGGTGGTGGGGTGGTGGCTTGAGGGAGGGCGGGGCGGGTCAGCGCACCGCGGCCGTGCTGGCGCGCTTCTTGAGCCGCACCGGCAGGATGTGGCGGGAGGCGGGCGGGACCTCGCCCCGGTGGACGTACTGGAGCAGCTGGGCGGCGGCGGTCCGGCCGATGTCGTAGGCCGGCTGATGGACGGTGGTGAGCGACGGGTGCACCCGGCCGGCGAGCATGATGTCGTCGAACCCCGCCACGGACACGTCGTCGGGGACGCGGAGTCCGGCGTCCTCCAGGGCGGCGACCGCGCCGAGGGCCATGAGGTCGTTGGCGGCGAACACCGCCGTGAAGCGGCCCCGCCGGCCGGCCTTGCGCAGGGCGTCGGCCACCGTGTCGTAGCCGGACCGCTCGACGAACGCCCCCTCCACCTCGGTGACCCCGTCCGTGCCGAACGCGTCCCGGAAGCCCGCGATCCGCTCCACGCTGCTGACCAGGTCCGCCGGGCCGCTGACCGCCAGTGCCCGGCGGTGGCCCAGCGCACTGAGGTGTTCGCCGATCAGCTGTCCGCCCCTGCGGTGGTCGGCGGTGACCAGGATCGTCTCGTCGTCGAGGCCCGGCACCACCTCGTCGGCGAGGGCGATGGGGAAGCGGCCGAGCAGCGAGGCCAGCCGGTCCCGGGAGGGCATCGAGCCGGCCGCGTACACCATCCCGTCGATGAAGCGGTTGCGCAGCAGTTGGAGGTAGTGGTCCTCACGGGCGGGGTCGAACTCGGTGTTGCACAGGATGACCCCGTAGCCGAGGTCGTGGCCGGCGTCCTCCACTCCCTTGGCGAGTTCGGCGAAGAACTGATTGGTGATGTCGGGGACGAGCAGGCCGATGACGTTCGTGGCGCCGGCCTGGAGACTGCGGGCCGTGGACGCCGGGACGTAGCCGAGCCGGTTCACCACGGCCCGTACCCGCTCCGCGGTCTCCTCCGCGACCGGCCGGTTGCCGCTGAGCACGTGGGAGACGGTCGTCGGGCTCACCCGGGCCGCCGCCGCCACGTCCTTGATCGACGCGGGCCGGCGCCTTCGGCGCCCGTCGTCCTCCGGCTCACGGGTCATAGTGCTGCACCGCCCTTCCGTGCGAGGTGTCGAGGAGGGCGGGGACCCTCGCCTCGATCCCGGCCAGCAGTCCGGACACGTCCGCCGTCAGCAGTTGTCCGTCGCGTACGACGACCCGTCCGTCCACCACGACATCGCGTACGTCGCTCGCCCTGACGCTGTAGACCAGCGCCGCGGCCGGGTCGTGCAGCGGACGGCAGTGCGGGCCGCGCAGGTCCATCAGCACGATGTCGGCCGCCCTGCCCACTTCCAGCGCCCCGATCCGGTCCCCGAGACCGAGCGCCCTCGCCCCGCCCCGGGTGGCCACCCGGATGGTGTCGGAGACCGTCATCCAGGTGGCGTCGCGTTCCGCCTGCTTCTGTGTCAGGGCCACCAGGCGCATGGCCTCCCACACGTCCAGCGTGTTGTGCCCGGCAGCCCCGTCCGTGCCGGCGGCGACGGCCACACCGGCGGTCAGCAGGTCCCTGACCGGGGTGAGCGGATGCAGGGCGTGCTTGAGGTACACCTTCGGGCAGCAGGCCACGGCTGTCCGGTCCCGGTGGGCCGCGAGGCGGGGCAGGTCCGGTTCGGTGATCCCGCACCCGTGCGCGATGAGCGCCCCTGCGTCGAGGACACCGGTGCGCTCCAGCACCTCGATGGGCGTGACACCGATCCGGGCGAGGCTCGACGTGGTCTGCTCGATGTGCTCGGCCGCGTGGATGTGGACGCGCAGTCCCGTCTCCCTGGCCAGGGCCGCGATCCGGGTGAGGTCGCCCTCGTCCACGGTGTACGGCGCGTGCGGCCCCAGCGACGCCCTGACCCGTCCGCCGCCCGCACCGTGCAGGGCTACGGCGGTCTCGGCGGTGCGCTCCAGGGCTTCCCGGCCGCTGCTGCTGAAGTAGGTGGGCGCGATGTCGGCCCGGATGCCGGTGGCGACAGCGGCCTCGGCGATGCGCTCGGCGTGGAAGTAGTGGTCGGCGAACGCGGTGACCCCGGAGAGCAGCATCTCCGCGCACGCCAGTTCGGCGCCCAGCCGGATGTCGTCCGGGGTGAGGTTGACCTCCATCGGCCATACCCGCTCGTTGAACCACGCCTCGACGCTGACGTCCTCCGCCGCTCCGCGCATCAGGACCATCGGGCTGTGCGTGTGGGCGTTCACCAGGCCGGGTACGGCGAGCAGCCCCGAACCGTCGAGGATCTCGGCGTCGGCATGGCGGGGGCCGGTGCCCGCCGGGCCGATCCACGCGATGTCGCCGTCCTGGACAAGGATGTCCTGGCCGTCCCGCACCTGGCAGGGGCCCTGCTCGGGCACGTCGAGCACCGAGCAGGACGTCACCATCAGTCGTCGCATGCCGCCTGTCCTTTCGTTGGCAGCAGACGCTAAGGACCCAAAACGTTTTGCACAACCGGCGTCCGTCCCGGCCGTTCCGCCCGGTGCGTCAAGGACCGCTGACGGGGTTCCCTCGCCCACCTCGGAGGGACCGCCCTGCATCAGGGGCTTACCGCCCGATCGTGCCTGCGCATCCGGATCGGTCATCAGGGCGGCGGTCACGCCGTTCCCGTCCAGGGCCCCGTGATCAGGAGGTGCCCATGTCGGCGTACGGCCCCGTGGTCTTCGTTTCCAGGAAGGACGGCGCGGACCTGTCGGAGGAGGAGCAGGCCACGGTTCTCCGGCTTGTCCAAGACGCCTGCCTCGGCCTGAACCTGACCGACGATCACGGCGATCCGGTGAGACCGTCGAACTGGGGCTACGACCAGGACGAGAAGAAGGCGTTGGGCATCCTGGTGTACTACTCCTATGCGTGGGCCGACATGCCTGAGGAAATCAAAACCGACACGGCAGTGGGCTGGACACGGTATGGCGCGAGAGTGGCGCGCGAACTCGAGAAGCAGGCCCCCGAGGTCTACGCGTTCACGTCTTACGGACTTGAGGTCTGACAGCACTGCGGAACGCCCTGCCGTCGGGTCAGCTCGCAGTACTGGACGGCTGGCGCTCACCCAGTTCTCCGTCGGCGTCCTGGGCCCTCTCTCTCGACCTTGTCGCCTAGGGCGGGTGACGAGCCGATTCCGGAGGACGGCCGGGCGGGTGTAGGGAATTCCCCAATGCTGTGGTGGTCGACGGTGCGAAGACTTGGTGCTGTTCGCAGGAACAGGGCTGCGGGGCCGAACCCCCCGGGCTCCCGCAGCCCTGCCCCGCGGGCTCCTGCATAGGCGCAGGACCATGCCCAGGACCTGTTCCGCACTGGCCGACGACGACTGCCCCTCTGTTCCGAACAGCTCGAAGAATCAGGGCAGTTGGAACGGCCCGGAACATCCGCCCCTTCCGATCCGGAGGAAACGTGAGACTCAGAACCATGGCGGTGGCGGCCGCACTCGGCGCCACGGTGCTCACCACCGTGCCGGCCGTCACCGCCCCCTACAAGGCCTTCGCCTCCTGCGTGGACGACCACTCCTCATGCGGCGACGAGGACCCGCCGATCAACGAGGACCCCGAGCTCCCCGACCCCGACAACCCCAGTGATCCCGACAACCCCGGCGACCCCGACAACCCCGGCGACCAGGGGCCGGTGGACGCGCAACTGCCCACTGTCGTGACCAATGGGACCAACATCAGCCTGGCGCCCGTCGAAGTGGGGCCGGACCTCGATGTGCCCACTCTCAACCTCGTCGAGAATGCCACGATGCCCGCGGCCCCGGAGGACCCGTCGATCCCCAGTTACAGCTGGGGATCGGATGCCGGCGGAGGCGGAGGCCAGGAAATGGCCATCGAACACAGCCAGGGCAAGAAGTGGGAGGAACACACGAACTGCTACCGCAACGCCAGCAGCGTCGCGGAGAAGCACACAGAGACCATCAGCTACAACGTGACGTACCAGGTCAGCGGGAACATCTCGGCGAAGGCGGGCGACATTCTCTCCGCCACTCTCGGGACCCAGATCAACACCCAGATCACCAAGAGCTACGGCCTCGATGTCACCCTGCAACCGGGTGAGAGCTGGTCGCTCTTCGTCGAGTACCAGACCAAGGTCTACGCGATCACCACGTTCGACTGGCTCAGTCTCACGTACAAGACCGAGTTCGTGAACGTCACGGCGCCGACGGGTGTCCTGACCGGGCGTTCCTGCTGAGGCGGGCTCCCTCCTGATGACGGTCCACTCCTCCGAACCGGTGGCACGACGGGTCACGCCCGTCGTGCCACCGCTCGACGCCGAGGTGGTCCCCGGGGCGGCCGGTGCCAGGGCACTGGCCGCGCTGGCCACGCTCACCGAGGCCACGCGCCGGCACCTCGACAACCCCGACCTGTTCCACCGTCCCCGCTTCCGCACGAAGATGCACGAGCGCCACCTCGCCGATGTCGAGCACGGGCAGGTGACCGCCCGGATCGCCGAAGCCGCCGAGAACCGCGCTGCGGCGGGTCTGCTGGCCGTGCACTCGGTTCGCGCGGAGCGTGCCGAACGGCCGGACCGCCGACCCTGCTTCACCCCTGACGCACTCGCCGAACTGCACAAGATGCTCGTGGCCGCGGACCCCAACATCCCCGGCACCGGCGGCTTCCGGCGCTCCACCTCCCGGGTGAGCTGGCCGGACGGACGGCGCTTCGTCATGGCCGTCGGTGCCGGCGAGGAACTGCGCGAACACGTCCAGCGCTGGTACGAGTGGGGCACCCGAACCACGTCCGCGCCCTTGGACGCGGCGGCGCTCAGCATGGTGCGGCTGCTGACGATCCATCCGTTCCCCGACGCGAACGGCCGGACCTCGCGTCTGCTCGCCGAGTGCGACCTGGTGGCCGCCGGTCTCATGCCGGGGCTCCTGCTGGACATCGAGGGCTGGATCGAACACCACCGCGTCGAACACGACGAGGCCGTGGTCGCCGCAGCCGAGGGGCGGTGGGAGGTGTGGGGTGAGCTGTTCGCACGGACGGTCGCCGAAACCGCCCACCACCGGATCGCGACCGTCACGGCCTACGGCACCCTGATCGACGAGGCGATCGAACGGTCCGAGGGTGACGCGGCCACGACCGCGGTACTGACGTGCCTGCGCTCCAGCCCCGCGGTCTCCGCCGACTGGCTTCGCAACCGCATCCCCCACGACCCGGCCCCGCCCCTCGCGCACCTGCTGGCGGCGGGTGTCCTCGTCCCTCATCCACGCCTCCCGGGGGCCATGGTGCACCCCGAGTCACTCGCCATCCTGGACACACCGTACGGAGCCTCCGGGGTTCGGTGAATCAACGAAGCGCCTGTTCACCACAGTTGTGGCCACTGAGCACATGCGGCCGATGCTTTGGTCCAGCGACGACTGCGCACAGGGTTCCTGTCGGAGGAAGGGGGCGGTCCGGTTCCGGCGGCACGCGCGCCCGGTCTCAGCCGACGTGTTCCGGGCCGGTGTGCGAGAGCGCGGCGACCAGGGCCACTCTGGAGCGCACGCCGGCTTTGCGGAAGATGCGGGTGAGGTGGGCCTCGACGGTCTTGGGCGAGACGACGAGGACGCGGGCTATGTCGTTGTTGGACATGCCGAGGGTCACCATGCGGGTGATCTCGCGTTCTCGTTCCGACATGTCCGGCAGCGGTTCTGCCGCCTCCCGGCTCATGCGGGGCCGGCGTGCCCCGAGCCGGCGTTGTAGATCCACCGCCTGCCGGTAGAGATGGCGCGCGCCCGAGGTCTCCGCGAGCGACTTCGCGCGATTGGAGTGCTCCAGCGCCTGTTCCAGCACCTGCGCCTGCGGATGCACCTGTGCCTCTGCCTGGGGATGCAGCCGATCGCGAGGGACGCGTGACATGAACTCCCGGGCCAGCAGCAGCCTCGCCTGACACTCCATCAGGACCAGCCCGCCGGCCCTGAAACCAGACACCGCCTCCTCCAACGGGCCGACGGGATCCGGGGCGCTGTGGGCCCGCGCGAGGGCGGCATACCCACGTTGGCCCGGCAGTCCCAGCAGATCCGCCTCCAGCGACGCCCGCTGGGCCCACTCGGCGGCCTCCTCGCGCTCACCCAGCATCGCCGCGGCCCGGGCGCCCAGGGCATACCAGATCGGCTTGATGGACCGGGCAGTGCCAGGGTGCCGGTCGTGATCCATGGCCGACCGCACCAGCTCCAGGCATTCGGCGGGCCGCTCCTGGCCGAGCCGGACAGTGGCCAGCACCCCAGCGGTGACCGCCCAGAGCCTGCCGCCCGCGCCGACCTCCTGCACCGCTCGCTCCGCGGTCGACGCCGCGGCATCGGGACCGTCCAGCAGCGAGGTCGCCCAGGCGCGCAGGGCCAAGGCGAACCCGAGCAGCGCCGGCCGCTTCATCCGATGAGCGTCCTCCTCGGCGCCCTCGGCCGAGTGCAGGGCGTCCGTGAGCCTGCCGACGCTGACGCTGGCATAGGCGTGGGCGAGCCGCAGATAGGGCAGGACGAACAGCTGCCCCGAGTCCTGGGCGAGCCTGATACCGCGGGCCGTGTGGCGCAGCGCGTCGTGATGCCGCTCCGCGAGGGCATCGGCCCAGCCCAGTTGGGAGAGGGTGTCCAGGTGCGGAGCGAGGTCGGCGTCTCCTGTCGAGTCCACCAGAGCGCCGGCTTCCCGGGCCCGATGCAGCAGAGTGGGGACGTCTCCCTCGAACGCGCTGCTGTGCGCGAGACGAACGGTGGCGGCCATACGAAGGTGTCTGCTCTCGCTGCCCGTCGCATGTTCCAGCACCTCCGCGGCCAGGGCCTGTGCGCGGGGGAACGTCCGGCGCAGGAGGCTGACCGTGGCCAACTCCAGCCGCAGCGGAGCGCTCAGTTCGGCGACGTCGGCCGGGTCGGCGGAGTCCGCCGACAGGAGTGCGAGCGCCTCCGTCACCAGGGAATCCGCCTGAGCGTAGTTGCCGAGATGGCGTTCGACCATGGCGTGCAACGTCACGATTTCCAAGTCCGACCTGGTGGGGCGCGCGTCGAAAGGCCAGGGGACCCGTCTCAGCAGTTCCCGGGATTCGGGCAGATGCCCGATGGCCCCGAGCGAGCGGGCCAAGGACGTCATCAGCCCTGCCCGCAGCCCGTCCCCGTTCCCGTCCCCGCGCGTAAGGCTCAGCGCCGTGGTCAGCCACGACGCGGCGGCCGCCGGATTCGCCTCCCGCACCTGTTCGGCGGCCTCCGTCAGCAGGCGGACCGCGTCCCGGTCACCCTGTTGCGCGGACCGGGCCACGTGCGGTGCCCGGCGCGCAGGGCAGGTGCCCCATTCCCGCAGGACGCGGTCGGTGTGTGCGTGGGCGGACCGGCGCCAGCCGTGCGGGGCGGCCTGATACACGACGGCGCGCAGCACCGGATGACGCAGGCGGCAGTTCCGCCCTCCTGCGGGATCGATCCGGATCAGGTCCGCGTCGATCAGCCGGTCCAGAGCCCGCGTGACGCTCGGCGTGTCCCGACCGGTGAGTTCGGGGAGGTGGGTGGGGTCGAACTCCTCGCCGAGCACGGCGGCGGTCCTCAGAACGTCATGTTCCACAGCGTCCAGCGGATCGAGTTCACGGGCCAGCGCGGCGCTCGCCGTCGTCACCGTCTCGTCCGACAGGGCCCATGGGCTGCTCCCGTCGGGGGGCGTGAACGTTCCCGGCGACTGGGCCAGCGCCTTCAGGTAGAACGGATTGCCGTTACCGGCTTCGTGGAGGAACCGCTGACGTTCAGTCGTCGGTTCGCAGGCGAGGAGCTCAGCAGCCGTACCTCGCGGCAGCGGCCCGAGGCGGAACCGTTCCACCTGGTAGGCGTCGTCCGGGTCGGCGAGGCTCGCCACCAGTGACCTCGGCCGCTGTCCGGGACGTACGGAACACACGAGGATCAGCGGTGTCCGGAGCCGGGCCCGGCGCAGGAGGTGGTTCAGCAGGTCGATGGACGCGTCGTCGGCCCAGTGGATGTCGTCGAGACAGAGGGTCAGGCGTCGGCGGTCCTCGGCCGCCGTCCACAGCAGACTGGCGATGCATCGGCGCAGTCGCGCCCGTTCCCCGTCCGCAGGCTCGGATCCGACCGCCGTTCCGTCACCGCCGGGTTCCGACCCCGCATCCGCTTCCTTGAAGTGCCGAAGCAGCAGGGCCCGGTCCTCTGGCGCGAGTGATGCCGCTGCACCGGGCAGTTCGAGAGCCCCGACGACCGGGTTTCGGAACAGCGCGAAGGGATGCCCCCGATCTCCACAGGACACCCTGCCCGACAGCACGGTCAGCCCCGCTCGCCCGGCGAGTGCGGTCCATTCCGCCAGCAGACGGGTCTTGCCGATCCCGGGCTCCCCGGTGATCTCCAACAACCACGGACCCGCGTGCGACACCCCGGTGATGACCTTCCGCAGCCGCCCGATCTCCTGCTCGCGGCCGATCAGGGGCTCTTCGGAGCCGGACGACCGTGCCTGGTGCAAGCGCGTGTCCAACGGTGCTTCCCCTCAAGACGGTTGTCAGTGCGAGAGCAAGTCTTATCGAACTCAAATCCGATTACGTCGGGGGAAACACGTAAGCACCGTACGTATCCGCCACACCGGGCCCTTCCCCGCACCGCAAGGAGGAGGCCGTCCAGGGCTCTTTGAGTCGTCCAACGGCGACAGGCTCACAGCCATACCCAGAACCCCTGGGTCCGCTGAACAGCCGTCAGGCGTCGAAGCGGTGGCGGGCGGTCTCGATGTGGCCGAAGTAGCGGTGCGTCCAGTCGCACATCGCGACGACGGTCGCGCGCAGGCCCTGCCCCGGCTCGGTGAGGGTGTACTCGACCCGCGGCGGGACGGTGGGGTGCACGTCTCTCTCGACCAGGCCGTTGCGCTCCAGCATGCGCAGGTTCTGGGTGAGCATCTTGTGGCTGATGCCCTCGATCTCGTTGCGCAGTTCCGTGAAGCGCAGGGTGCGTTCACCGAGGGTCTCGATGATCAGGAACGCCCACTTGTTGGCGACGTCGGAGAAGATCTCTCGCGCCAGCGAATCCGCGCGCCGGAAGTCCGCGTCCTCGGACGGGCCTTTGATCTCTTTGGTCACCATCAGGTTCCCCAGTCACCGAAAAGTGCGTTCTTCCATGTCAGCGGTCACTCTCCTACGGTTCCTGAGTAACCGCAAGAGACCATAGGCGCCTCGCAGGCGCTCAGGACAAGGAGACGGACAGCATGGCCATCAACCTGGTGAATCCGAGCGGGTTGCCCAAGATCGATGTCTACCGGCAGGTGTCGATCGCGACCGGTTCGAAGCTGGTATTCGTCGCCGGTCAGGTCGCCTGGGACGCCGAGGGGAGCACGGTCGGCGAGGGCGACCTCGCCGCGCAGGTCGAGCAGTGCTACCTCAACGTCGGCACCGCCCTGGCCGAGGCCGGCGGCTCCTTCGACGACGTGGCGAAACTGACCTTCTACGTCGTCGACTGGACCCCCGACAAGATGCCCCCGCTCCTGGAGGGCATCTCGCGGGCGTCAGCGAAGCTTGGCATCACCCCGGTCCCGCCGGCGACGCTCCTGGGCGTAGCGGCCCTCGACGTCCCCGATCATCTGGTCGAGATCGAGGCCACCGCGGTCCTCGACTGAGCGGACGGCCTGCGCCCCACGGAACATGACTGGCTCTGCCGACGCGGGCCTGCGTCACCGCCCCCTCAGTGCTGATGCCGCCTGGCCATCCACTGCCAGATGTGAGTTCCGTCGATGCTGGGGTCGTTGCGGGCGACGTAGATCCACGACCAGTGGCCGTTGAACTGGTGTCCGTTCCAGACGACTTGGTCGTAGAGCGTCATCCGCGAACCGGGGATCACGTCGTGCGCGTGGACGGTGTTGGCCTGTGGTTCCACGGTCGGGTCGTCGCGGGAGGCGACGAGCCAGGTGGGGGTGGTGATCCGGGCCAGTTCGCTGTCGGGGATGAGCGGCGGGCCCCCGGCCGGGAACGAGGTGACCACGCCGCAAATCGGCACGGAGGCGGCGAACAGGGTGGGGTGGACGGTGGTCATCTTCATGCTCATGTAGCCACCGTTACTGCACCCCGCGACGTAGATCCGGTCGCGGTCGACGTGGTTCCTGCGCGTGACGTCGCTGATGATCTCGTGGATGAGTGGGGCGAAGCGAGGGCCGTCCTCCATCCAGTAGGAGGTGCTCTGCGGGGCGAGGACGTAGGCGCCGTCGAAGATGCGCTGCGCCTGCGGGGTGGCGAAGCCCAGCGCACCGCGGTTGGCTCGCAGCGTGGTCTCGTTGTCGTAGTAGTGGTCGGGCAGTGAGGCGCCCTCGCCCGCGCCGTGGAGCCAGACGATCAGCGGGCGCCCACGCCTTCGGGAGGTGGGGGAAGCAGCGGGTGAGTACAGCCGGTACTTCATGCCCGAGCCCGAGATGTGGGAGCTGAACGCGTCCACCTCGGGGCTCGACAGGCGTGGGTTCTGCACGAAGTCGTCGATGGTGATCGACCGGTGATCGCGCAGCGTGATCGGGGCGTGCTGGGTGATGGTGTAGTCGAGGTCGAGCAGCACGTTGCGGCCCTTGCCCGCGATGTAGCCGAGCGTGCCGCCCCCGATCCGGCCCTCGCCGTGGCTCAGTTCGAGCACGATGTCGCCGTGGTCGTCGAGCCGTACGGCGGTCACCGTGCGGTCGAGGTCGTACTCGCTGAAGATGACGTCGTCGGCCGCGACGGGGATGGGGCTGGTGGCTTTGGCGTGTACGCCGAAGGTGCCGGTGGTCAGGCCGGCCGGGTCGATCGGGCCCAGCCGGGCGGTCTTGAGGGTGACCGAGGTGACCTGTTCGCCGCCGTCGAGCACCTGAGCGTCGAGGGTGAATCTCACGCTGGTCGCCGCACGGTCGTCGGCGTACACGGCGACGCCGGGCAGGGACAGACCGGCGGCGCCCGCGCCGGCGGCGAGAACGGTGCGACGGCGGATGTGTGTTGCCATGCGGACTCCTTGTGGGGGTACGGAGGCTTCGCTACGGCCCGTGCGCCGAACTCGGCTGCGCTGCACACGAGTTGACGACACGTTCGATCCAGTATGCCGAGGCTCGGCGTAACGGGACCCCCGTCAGTGCGGTGGTCCGGCGATCCATGGCGCCGCCGTCATGGCCTTCCTCGCTGCATCCCTTGGCCGGTCGCCGGGCTCATCAGGGGCGGGTCCAGCGTTGGTTGCCGCCGTTCGAGCAGGAGTAGAGCTGGATCAGGGTGCCGTTGGCGGTGCCGTTCGAGGCGGCGTCGAGGCAGAGGCCGGACTGGACGCCGACGATGGATCCGTCGGAGTTGAGGCGCCACTTCTGGTTGTCGCCGCCCCAGCAGCTGTAGATCTGGACTTTGGTGCCGTTGGCCGTGCCACCAGCGTCCAGGCACTTGTTGCCGTAGACCCTGAGTTCACTCGCGGCGGTGTATGTCCACTGCTGGTTGGTGCCGTTGTTGCAGTCCCACAGCTGGAGCTGGGTGCCGTCGGTGGTGGTGGAGTTGGGGACGTCCAGGCAGCGGCCGGAACCGACGCCCTTGATCGTCCCGGAGCCCGAAGGGGGCGTGGAGGTACCGCCGTTGAGTGCGTTGAGTACGGCGGTGTAGGCGGGCTTCTTGCTGCCGTCGCCGTTGAACAGCAGCGGTGTCTGCTCCGCTCGCCAGGAGTCGGTGTCGCGCACACCCCAGACCGTGATGCCGAGGCAGCGCGAGACGGCCAGGCAGTCGTTGGTCACGCCGGCGTAGGTCGCGGCCGGGGCTCCCTGGATGTCGAGTTCCGTGATGGCCACGTCGACGCCGAGGGCTGCGAAGTTCTGCAGGGTGGTGCGGAAGTTGCTGTTGTAGGGGCTGCCGCTGTTGAAGTGCGACTGGAAGCCGACGCAGTCGATCGGCACGCCGCGCTGCTTGAAGTCCCGGACCATGGTGTACATGACCTGGGTCTTGGCCCAGGTCCAGTTCTCGACGTTGTAGTCGTTGTAGCAGAGCTTGGCGGCGGGGTCGGCGGCGCGCGCGGTGCGGAAGGCGACCTCGATCCAGTCGTTGCCGGTGCGCTGCAGGTTGGAGTCCCGGCGGGCTCCCGAACTGCCGTCGGCGAAGGCCTCGTTCACGACGTCCCACTGGGCGATCTTGCCCTTGTAGTGGCTCATCACGCCGTTGATGTGGTCGATCATCGCCTGGCGCAGGGTGCTACCACTGAGGCTCTGCATCCAGCCGGGCTGCTGGGAGTGCCAGGCCAGCGTGTGTCCGCGGACCCGCTTGCCGTTCTGCACGGCCCAGTTGTAGACGCGGTCACCGGCGGTGAAGCTGAACTGGCCCCGCTGCGGTTCGGTGGCGTCGATCTTCATCTCGTTCTCGGCCGTCACCGAGTTGAACTCACGGCTCGCGATCGTCGTGTACGCGGAGTCGCCCAGTCTGCCGGAGGCGATGGCGGTGCCGAAGTAGCGGCCGCTCTGCGCCGCGGCGGCACCGAGCGTGCTCTCGGCGGCGTGTGCGGCCGGCGGTGTCACCAGCGCACCGACTGCGCTGAGGACGCCGAGGATGCCGATGAGCAACGCCGGCAGTAGACGTCGGCTCCTCCGGCGGACTTCGCATCCGGGCAGGGCGTACGAACCCATGACTGTGCCTCCAAAACGGACATCACAGAATGGCGGGAGCGCAGGGGCGGGCGTCGGGCACTTCGTCGGTCGCCCCTCGGACTCGGATGATTGAGCGCTTGACGGTGGATCGTCAATAGATTTCGCGAAGAAAGTTTCAATCCGTCATTCGAAACATTCGGAGATCTGCAGTCCCAGACATCACTGCAGACAGAACGGTGACAGGTCTTGACCGAGGGGCTGCCCATTTCTAGCTTGTGGCATCGAAGGATCCGTGGACTTCTCGAATGTTTCGAGAAGTCCACCCCGTCCCCCACCTTCATGGAGGCCCTCAGATGCGGTTACGCCACCCGTCCACGGTCCCGCTCAGACGCCTGCTCACCGTCCTCGCGCCGCTGCTGCTCGTGGCCACCGTCCTCGGCGCTCAGCCCGCCGACGCGGCGACCGTGGACCCAGGCGCCTCGTACGTGCTGGTCAACCGCAACAGCGGCAAGGCCCTCGATGTCTACAACATGGCCACCACCGACGGTGCCCGCATCACTCAGTGGGCCAGGAACGACCAGGCCCAGCAGCAGTGGCAGTTCGTCGATTCCGGGGGCGGCTACTACCGCCTGAAGTCCCGGCACTCGGGCAAGGTCCTGGACCTGTACAACTGGTCCACCGCGAACGGCGGTTCGATCGTCCAGTGGGCCGACCTCAATGCCTCCAACCAGCAGTGGCGGCTGGCCGACAGCTCGGACGGCTACGTCCGGCTCGTCTCGCGCCACACCGGCAAGGCACTCGAAGTGCAGGGCGCGTCCACCGCGGACAACGCGAACATCGTCCAGTACGACGACTGGGGCGGCGCCAACCAGCAGTGGCAGCTCGTCAAGGTCGGCGCCGACTCCCCCAGCGCGTGCGACCTTCCCTCGGCCTACCGCTGGACCTCCACCGGTGCGCTGGCGCAGCCCAAGGCCGGGTGGGTCTCGCTCAAGGACTTCACCGTCGTGCCGTACAACGGCAGGCAGCTCGTCTACGCGACGACCCACGACACGGGCACACGCTGGGGCTCGATGAGCTTCAGCCCGTTCTCCAACTGGTCGGACATGGCCTCGGCGAGCCAGAACACGATGTCGTCCTCCACCGTCGCGCCCACGCTGCTCTACTTCGCCCCGAAGAACATCTGGGTGCTCGCCTATCAGTGGGGCAGCACCGCCTTCTCGTACCGGACATCGAGCGATCCCACCAACCCGAACGGCTGGTCAGCCCAGCAGGTGCTTTTCTCCGGGAGCATCTCCGGCTCGGGAACCGGGCCCATCGACCAGACGCTCATCGGGGACGGGACGAACATGTACCTGTTCTTCGCCGGTGACAACGGCAAGATCTACCGGGCGAGCATGCCTATCGGGAACTTCCCGGGCAGCTTCGGCGCGACTTCCACCGTGGTCATGAGCGACACGACGAACAACCTGTTCGAAGCCCCGCAGGTCTACAAGCTCCAGGGTCAGAACCGCTACCTCATGATCGTCGAGGCGATCGGCTCGCAGGGCCGCTACTTCCGCTCCTTCACGGCCACCAGTCTCAACGGAACCTGGACACCCCAGGCCGCGACCGAGGGCAACCCCTTCGCCGGCAAGGCCAACAGCGGCGCCACCTGGACCAACGACATCAGCCACGGCGAACTGATCCGCACCGGCCCGGACCAGACCATGACCGTCGACCCCTGCAATCTGCAGTTGCTCTACCAGGGCCGCAGCCCCAGCTCGGGCGGCGACTACGGTCTCCTGCCCTACCGCCCGGGTCTGCTGACACTCCAGCGCTGACGACAGCTCCCCCATGAATCCCCCCAACCCGCGAACGGGGCGCCCTGTAACAGGGCGCCCCGCCACGGTGTTGTGACCGCCGGTCAGTCGGCCGGTGTCAGAGCGACCTCGGCGCTGCCCGAGAGGGACGGCAGGCCGGCCGGGGGCGTGTCCGTGTAGGAGGCGTTGAAGACCGCCTTCAGGTTGTCCGAACCGGAGTGACCTCCGTCCACGAACGTCTTGAACGATCCCGAGCAGCCGTTGCTCGTCGACAGCGGGTGGCCGTGCGAGTCGTGGCCGAGGATGAACGAGACGCTGACCTTGGCGCAGTCCACCGGCTGGTCGTCGGTGACGGTGACCTGCCAGGTGACCGTGTCACCCCAGTGGAACGGGGTGCCGCCGTGCGGTGCCGGGTCGGTGGTGAGCGAGACGACCGGCGCCTTGTTGCCGACGACGACGGGGACGGACGCGGAGGCCGAACGCCCGGTGCTGTCGGTGACCTTCAGGGTGGCGTCGTAGACGGCGTTGTCAGTGAAGGTGTGCGTCGGGTTCGCCTCCCTGGAGTCGACCGTGCCGTCGGCGTCGAAGTCCCAGGCGTAGCGCAGGGCGTCGCCGTCGGCGTCCTTCGTGCCGGCGCTGGAGAACTTCACGGTCAGCGGGCTGGTGCCGTTGACCACGTCCGCGGCGACCTTGGGCTCCGGGGTGCGGTTGCCGCGGGTGAAGTCGATACGGGAGAGCTGGGCCTCGGGCAGTTCCGCGAAGTACCCGGTGCCGTATTCGAGGACGTAGAGCGCGCCGTCGGGGCCGAACTCGGCGTCGATCGGGCCGTCCGTCGTGATCGTGGGGATCGCGTCCTCGATCTTGAGAACCTGATTCTTCTTGCCCAGGGTGATGGCCTTCATCTGGTCACGGGTCCACTCGTAGAAGAGCGGCTTGCCGTCGAAGTACGAAGGCCAGCGGTTCTGGGACTTGTTGCGGTGGTCGTACTGGTACACCGGGCCGCCCATGGGTCCGATGCCGCCCGTGCCGAGTTCGGGGAACTCCGCGGATGCCCCGTAGCCGTACACGATCTCCGCGTCCTCGACCGGGGGCAGCACGCCGCGGCCGGTGTTGTGGCGCGAGTCGTTGACCGGCTTCGCACAGTCGAAGGCGCCGCTGGAGGTCTGAGTGGCGAAGTCGTAGTCCTGGTAGGGCATCTTCCGGGTCACGCAGAACGGCCAGCCGTAGTTGGCGGGGCGGTCGATGACCATCCAGCGTCCCTGGCCCGCGGGGCCGCGGCCCGGGTTGGCGCTCTGGGCGTCGGGCGAGTAGTCGCCGACATAGACCTCGCCGGTCTTGTCGTCGACCCCGAAGCGGAACGGGTTGCGCAGGCCCATGGCGTAGATCTCGGGGCGGGTCTTCGGGGTGCCCGGCGCGAAGAGGTTGCCGTGGGGAATCCGGTATCCGCCGCCGGGCTTGACCTGGATGCGCAGAACCTTGCCGCGCAAGTCGTTGGTGTTGCCCGCGGTGCGCCGGGCGTCGTAGGCCGGGTTGCGGTCGGCGCGGTCGTCGAGCGGGGCGTAGCCGTCGGAGGAGAACGGGTTGGAGTCGTCGCCGGTCGACAGGAACAGGGTTCCCTTGCCGTCGAAGTCGATCTTGCCGCCGACGTGGCAGCAGATGCCGCGGTCGGCCGGGACCTCGATGACCTTCTGCTCGGTGGCGAAGTCGAGCTTGTTGCCGACGAGCTTGAACCGCGAGAGGCGGGTGACGCCCTTGTACTTGGCGAAGTCCGCGGCCGTGCCGAACAGCGGTGCGTCGCCTTCGTTGACGCCGGGGGTGGCCGGGTCGTCCATGGGGGTGTCGAGGCGGGGCGAGTAGTAGAGGTAGACCCAGTGGTTCTTGGCGAAGCCGGGGTCGATGGCGATGCCCTGGACGCCTTCCTCGTCGTGCTGGTAGAGCCCCGCGGGGCTCTTCTTCAGGTCGGCGGCAAGGAAGTTAACGCCGCTCTTGGGGTCGTGGATGCGGACCTCTCCGGTGCGTGCGGTGTGCAGCACCCGCCGGTCGGGGAGGACGGCGAGGGCCATGGGCTCGCCCGGGCGGTCGTTGAGGGTGACCTTCTGGAAGTCCGACGCGGCCGGCGGTGCCGGGTCCGGTTTGGCGGCCTGCGCCGGGGAGACGGGCATGAGCCCGACGGCTCCGGCCAGGGCGGCAGCCCCCAGGAGGGTGACGATCCGTCTGTTGCGCACTCAGAACTCCTTCGGTCTGGTCGGCGGCCGCGATGCGGGTCCGCGGCCGACGACCGGTGCGGGTGGAGGCGGGTCAACTAACAGGCGTGCAGGAGGCGTTGCGTGCCGGCACGCGACTGTTGGAATGTCAGATGACGCTTCGTCAGTGGCGGGCTCGCAGGGCCGCGAGGTTGTCGTAGCCGATGCGGGCGAACTCCAGGGACTGGCCGGGCACGGTCGTGCTGGGGGCGTTGTCCTGCTCGACCATCGGGTTGCGGTAGTTCTTGGCTCCCACCCGGGTGAAGAACCGCCGGTAGTCGATGTCGCCGGTGCCGAAGGGCACCATGTCGTAGCCCAGGCCGCTCTGGGTGTTGACGACGCCGTCCTTGGCGTGGAAGAGCGGGAAGCGGGTGCTGTTGCGCTCCACGAGGGCGGCCGGGTCGAAGACGCGCTCGCGCTGGGAGCCGTCGTGGGCGGTGTAGGTGTGGAACTTGTACTGGGCCACGTGTGCCCAGAAGACGTCCAGCTCCAGGTAGACGCTCTTGCGGTCGGTGACCTTCAGGAAGTACTCCAGCTTGCGGATGCCGGAGCTGCGGGTCGGCCGGCCCTGCGCGTCCAGCGGGCCGCCGTCGAGCAGGAAGTCGTAGGCGCTGTCGTGGTTGTGGGTGTAGAGCTTGATGCCCTCGCGGCAGGCGATGGCGCCCAGGGTGTTCCACTTCTGCGCGGCGGCGTCCCAGTCGGCCCGGTAAGGCGTGTTGACGGGGTCGGCGCCGGTCCCCATGTGCTCCATGCCGAGAATGTTGGCGATCTCCAGCCAGCGCTTGAAGGTGTCCCGGTCGGCCGGGGTCAGCGGCCAGGACGGCGGAATGTAGCCGTGACTGCCCTGCGCCCGCAGGCCGTACGCGTCGAGCCAGGAGCGCATCAGCTTCGCGCCCTTGACCGTGCCCAGGTCGGCGCCGCCGGGGGCGTTGGCGTGCTGGCCGTATCCGGCGAACTCCACCTGGCGGTAGCCGAATCGGGAGAGCTGCTTGAAGACCTCGCGGAAGCCGGAGGGCAGGTCGGAGGCGAGCGGGTCTCGGCTGATCGCGTCCCGGACGGTGTAGAGGATGATGCCGCGCTTGTGCGGCGGGACCAGGGCGGAACGGCCGTGGTCATGACCGCCGGTCTGCGATCTGTTCTGCGCCAGGGCGGGCGAGGCGCCGAAGACCGGGGCCGCGATCGCCGCCCCGGTGACGGCGGTGCAGGTGCTGAGGAAGCGGCGGCGGTTGACGCCGAGCGTGCGGCGCAGGGCGTCGCCGGTGACGGCTTCGTCGTTGAACGCGGTCACAGTGGTTCTCTCTTTCGTCGTCGCGGTGCTGCGGGTGCCGTGCGGCTTCCGCCTCCGGCGAGGCCGGCGAGCCACAGGAGAAGGGACTTCACTTCGGTGGCCGCTCCACGGCCGGATACTGCGCGGGGGGGGGTGGAGAACAGGGCGAGCGGACGCCAGTGGTCGCTCGTGGGGAGGTGGCCGGCCTCGTCTGCGGAACGTCGCCGAGGTCTCGGATGTACCTGCGGGCCGGCGGGGTCAGGCGCGCACCGGATCGGGCGGCGAGCGCTGCCCGGAGCGGGTTGACGACGGCCACCCGCGCCGGCGCGTTGCGGACGCGGAACAAGACGAGGTCGGCCGCGAAGTCGGTGATGAGCTTCTCGTCGCTTCGCGTGTCGCCCGGGAGGGGGCCGCCCAGCCGCATCTCCTGGTCCGCGGCCCGGAGTTCGGTGCGTACGGGGGGGCGATCCCGTGCGGCAGAACGGTTGAAGGGCGTGGTCTCGGTGACCATGCCGGTCGGCGGCCGCAGTCGGGCGGCGACCGCCGCACATCCGGCGACGGCGGTGGTGGCAGCCGATCCGCGGGCTCCGACGAGCCAGGCACCGGTGCGTGCGGCCCGCCCGCCGGTCTCGGGTTCTGATCCGTTCCCGTCGTCCTTCACGGGCTGCCTCCCTGCCATGTCGATGTTCCGATGTGGTTGGAGGACGGTGGGCGGGGCCTTGAGGCTCTTCCGTCCACCGTCGGCATTGGGACGGCTCGGCCGCGGCGCCGAGACCTGCTCCGTGTTGCGCGCGGTCGCGGTGCGCGAGGGGGCGGCGCGGGGCCGCCGCTGAGAACTACGCGGTGTCTGAGGGCTCTTGGCCCTGCGCTGTGCAGGACCGTCCTCGGTCGGTCGGCTCGCTGCGGCGCCGTACAACGGTGCTCGTACGGCCTGAACCGGTCGTCAACTTCGAACCACTGTGTGGTTCCTGTGCACGAAGGGACCGTAGCCCCGTTCGTCCTTGGCCGGAACCCCTTGCGCACCGAAACGGCGAACTTCTTCCAGAACCAGGACAAAGGCGGGAGCGGGCAGGCCGGATCAGCCCGGCGGCTTTCCTTGACGGTCTGTCAACACCGGGCCGATTTACGCCTCCTGTGGCGGAGCGCCTAGTTGTCGCCGCCTCCGAAAGCGGCGTCGAAGGAGGCCGTCGGTGGCTCGAAGTCGTACTTCTTCAGGCTCTTCAACGCCTCGGGCGCGCCCTGGAGGCGGTCCATGCCGGCGTCCTCCCACTCCACCGAGACCGGGCCCCGGTAGTCGA
>NZ_JAAGLY010000479.1 GCF_010548375.1 Streptomyces sp. SID13726 | reverse complement strand
TCATGCCGGTGCTCGGCGCAGTACTGGGGAACGCGCAGCGCGCCACGCTCGCGCACGGCCATGTTCTCGCAGCCCGGCGCGACGCACGGGAGGGTCGGTGAGCCGCAGGACTCGCAGACGAACACCGGGAGCTGACCCGCTGGCCGGTTCGACTTGCGGTGCTCCGTCCTGGCGAAGCACGACGAGCACCAGCCGTCCTTCGGCTCGTACGGGGAGACGTCGTCTGCGACGTCGGCGATCCACTGCGCGACCTTCGCGTAGGCGTCGGCGCGCTTCTGCGCGGACTTCTTGTTCTCCTCGGCGAGCTTAAGCGCTGCCTTCTGGCTCGCGGCGTCGGCTGCCGCTAGGGCGTCGGTGTACGACGTGGTCCGCGCCTCGTACCAGGACTTCGCGTAGGCCCACAGGTTGCTCAGCAGAGCGGGGTTCTGGGCGAGG
>NZ_JAAGLY010000478.1 GCF_010548375.1 Streptomyces sp. SID13726 | reverse complement strand
CCAGCTCCTGCGGGGAGGTCACGCAGCGCGCGTACCCGAGGCCCTCGACCTCCATGCCGCCGTACTGGGCGTCCGGGGAGCCCGGCTGCCCCTGCCAGAGCAGCATCCACAGGCGGCCCTCGGCGAGGGCGTGCAGAAGCGACTCGTAGCTCTCGAAGCGCCCGGGCTTCACCTGGCGCATCATGTGCTCGACCTGCCCGGCCCCGGCCGTTCCTGACGCACTCACCCGGTACCCCTCTTCGTCCGCCCGTCCACCCGTATCGGCACCCAGCTTAAGCGGCGCTAAGCCGTGTAGAAGGGGCGTACGCGCTCGGCGATGAAGTCGACCACCGGGTCCTGCGCGGCGTCGAGGAGGATCAACTGCACGGGCCAGGGCGGCGCCACGCGGCCCAGGGCGCGGCCGAGGGCGTCCATCGGGGCGTTGCGCATACCGGG
>NZ_JAAGLY010000477.1 GCF_010548375.1 Streptomyces sp. SID13726 | reverse complement strand
GCGCGCGTAGAAGAACTCGTGCGAGTCCCCGGAGCCGAGGTACTCCGAGGGCTGGATCGGCTCCCCGCTCGCGCCGATGACCTCGTGCACCCAGAAGACGTCCGGGTTCGTGAGCTTCCCCTTGATCGCCGCCAGGTCGGCGGCCGGGATGTGCTTCGCGGCGTCGATGCGGAACCCGGCGACACCGAGGGCGAGCAGGTCGTTGAGGTAGCCGGCGATCTTGCCGCGCACGTACTCCGAGCCCGTCCGCAGGTCCTGGAGCGAGACGAGGCGGCAGTTCTGCACCACGTACCGGTCTCCGTACCGGTTGCCGATGTTCTCCTTGCAGTCGTTGAAGTCGTTCGGCCCGTAGAGCCCGGGGTAGGTCTCGACGCCGTACGACGAGCCCGCAACCCCCGTCCCGCCGCCCTGGTCCGCCCCCGCCATGTGGTTGAG
>NZ_JAAGLY010000476.1 GCF_010548375.1 Streptomyces sp. SID13726 | reverse complement strand
CTCGTCGGCCGGACGCCCCGCCTCCAGTTCCTCCCGCAGCGCCCTCTCCCGTACCCCTGCCCGCAGGTACGGGCTGACCGTGAGGATCCCGTCGTGGATGTCCGACTCGCGCTGCGTCAACCGGATCTCGATGGGCGTCCACGGACCGCCGCCCAGCGCGATGCTGTGCCGCGTCGCGCCCTTCAGCTCCCGGGCCAGCGGGCGCAGCTGCGCGTACCGGCGCCACATGTCCCACTGGTTCATGACGTGCTGGGAGACGAGCGGCAGGACGAACCCGGTCGCGATCAGCAGCGCGGACACGGAGGCGAGGGCCGGAGCGACCTCCGTGCTGAGGACGTCCCAGTCGGCGTCCGCCCAGCGGGCCCCGATGGCGCTGAACTTCGCGATGTCGTAGAGCAGGTTCAGCACGTACCCGAAGGCGATCAGCCCCAGCCC
>NZ_JAAGLY010000475.1 GCF_010548375.1 Streptomyces sp. SID13726 | reverse complement strand
CGACAGCTTCTGAGCGCCGCCGAGTTCGGCGCCCCGCGCTCGGGGGGAGCGAGCTTGCCGACCTCCTGGGCGGCGCGGCCGACAGGGTGGTGTTCCTGGACGGGCTGGCGGAGGTCCTGGGTGTCTCGCCCATGGTCTTCCAACCCGACGACGTGGTGGCGCGCCAGGTCGTGGAAGGCATCCAGCGCCTGGCGGCCAGCGGTCAGGGCTTCACGATGGCGGCCCGCGGCGCTGAGGAGATGGGCGTCTCGCCGCAGATGCTGGCCGCTCTTGCGGCGGTGTTGGAGCAGGCGGAACGCGATCGGCCCGGCGCGCAGTCCACCTGACACCTCACAGCCACAGGCTGGCTGTTGCCATGCCCAACCCCGCGCCTGCCAGAGCCTGGGCCACCGTGTGGTACGACAACGCGACTGGCGTCCAGCAGACAGCCATCAC
>NZ_JAAGLY010000474.1 GCF_010548375.1 Streptomyces sp. SID13726 | reverse complement strand
GTGAGCGTACGGGTCAGCCGGGCCCGGGTGCCGTCGGGGCTGAGGTGCCACCGGGTCAGGGTGTTCGTGGTGTTGTGGGCCACCCGCAGGGTGCCGTCGGGCGCCAGGTCGAGGCCGTCGGCATGGGTGAGGTCCCGGCCGCCGAGGGCGACGCGGGAGATCGGGCCGGTGCGCAGGTCGATGCGGTGGAGGTCGCCCGCGGTCATGTCCACGGCCAGCAGGAAGCGGCCCGCCGGGTCCGAGACGATGCCGTTGAGGGAGAAGCTGCCCGCCGGGGACGGGGTGAGGTGCCCGCTGAGGTCGTACGCCGGGAGCAGCGTGCCCGAGCCGGCCGCGAGCCGGTCGGGGGTGACCCGGTAGATCACCGCGCGCACGCTGTCCGTCAGGTAGGCGGTGCCGTCCGGGGTGATGGTCAGGTCGTTGACGAACAGGGCGC
>NZ_JAAGLY010000473.1 GCF_010548375.1 Streptomyces sp. SID13726 | reverse complement strand
GGTGTCCTTCCTGTCGTCCCGGACCACGCCGGGCGCGTCGGGCAGCTCGGTGCGGAGCCGGGAGAAGCGGGGGTCGGCGGGGTCGCGCGCCTCGCCGGGGCGGTAGCTCTGGTCGATGCGACGCTCGGCCGCGATGCGTCCCTCGTCGAGCACGACGACGCGGTCCGCTCGCGCGAGCGCGGCCCGCTTCGACGTCGCACCGATGACGGTGGTCCCCCGCTCGCGGAGCGAGGTCCACAGCTCGATCTCGGTCGCCGCGTCGAGCGCGCTCGAGACGTCGTCGGCGAGGAGGAGCTCGGCGTCGGTCGCGAGCGCCCGCGCGAGGGCGAGCCGCTGCACCTGACCGCCCGAGAGCCGGACGCCGCGGTGCCCGACCAGCGCCTCGTGCCCCCCGGCATCGACAACGTCGCGCTCCAGGCGCGCGTCTGCGACCGGG
>NZ_JAAGLY010000472.1 GCF_010548375.1 Streptomyces sp. SID13726 | reverse complement strand
TCTCCCGCGGGGTCCGCGCCGTGTGGATGTCCGCGGGACCGACGGCCAGCCCGGCCGCACGGCACCGCGCGGCGATGCCGATGGACGAGACGCTGTCGACGCCGAGGGCGAGAAGGTCCTCGTCGGCCCCGACGTCGGCGACGCCGACCACCTGGGCGACGGCGTGCTGGACGACCTCGACCCCCGCGTCAAGGAGCTCGTCCTGCTCGCCCGTGCCCGACTCGGACCGGGTCCCTGCGGCTGCTCGGGCGACGTAGGCCTCGACGACGCGAGCGGCCGCTCTCGCGTCCGGCTTGCCGCTCACGAGCGTGGGGAGCGCGTCGACGACGACCACGAGGTCAGGTGCGGACGACCTCGGCAGGTGTTCGGCGAGGGCTGCGCGGACGTCGTCCTCCCCGAGCCCGTCCGTCGCGACGAGCGAGGCGAGCTGGACGGT
>NZ_JAAGLY010000471.1 GCF_010548375.1 Streptomyces sp. SID13726 | reverse complement strand
CGGTTGCTCATGTAATCCCATCCTTCGTCCTGCATTGGAAAATAGGTCTAGTCCAATATCCAGGGTACGGGCCTCCGCCCACCCTTCACCAGCACAATCACGCCACCCGCACAATGTGCGCATGGACCGCATGGACACCGCCCCGCTCCGCGCCCGCTGGCACGCGACCACCACCGCCGCCGGAGCGGCCGCCGGGCACAATCCCGACCCGTACGCCGACCGGCTCCTCGCCGCCTGGGCCGAGCCCCAGCGCCGGTACCACACCACCGCGCACCTGGCCGACGTGCTCGCCCGGATCGACGTGCTCGCCGCGCACGCCGCCGACCCCGCCGCCGTCGAGCTCGCCGCCTGGTTCCACGACGCCGTCTACCGCCCCGACCGCTCCGAGAACGAGGAGCGCAGCGCCGCCCTCGCCGAGCGCGCGCTGCCCGCGCTC
>NZ_JAAGLY010000470.1 GCF_010548375.1 Streptomyces sp. SID13726 | reverse complement strand
ACGCTGATCTCGATCGTGTTCTTCGTCGGCTACGACTGGTGGTTCGGCAGGAAGGACGGCAGGACCCTCGGCAAGAGGGCGCTCGGGCTGCGCGTCGCGATGCTCAACGACGGCAGCGTCCCGCCGTCGGGCGCGGCGCTCGGCCGCGCCGCGATGCTCTGGCTGCCGGCGCTCATCTGCTGCCCCTGCCTGTGGCAGATCGTGCTGATCGTGTCGATCCTCGTGGACAAGCCGTACAAGCAGGGTCTCCACGACAAGGTCGGCAAGACGGTGGTGGTCACCGCATAACGACGCGACGCACCGGAGTACGAAGGGGCCGCGGCCCCGTGCGGCAGGTCCGCGTACGGCTCAGTGGTGCACCGGCTGTTCGACGGCGGCCGTCCGGGGCTCAGGCACCCGGGCGGCCGCCGCCGCGTCCGCGGGGACGGGCTCGGGC
>NZ_JAAGLY010000046.1 GCF_010548375.1 Streptomyces sp. SID13726 | reverse complement strand
CCCCCGGAGTGCTCGCGTTGCCCGGCGCCCCGGGCAGTGCCGTGACCGGTGTGGCCGAGGGTGCCGTGGTGACGGCCGCCGAGCATGCCGCCGGTGCCGCCGCCGTGGGGTCCGGGCTGGGCGGGACGGTGCCGCCGCAGGGCGTACCGGTGCCCACCGGCCGACGGGCCCGCCGCGAGGACGGTGAACAGCACGCGCTGCCCGCCGCGTTGCCGGCCGGCGGCTCCGGTGAGGCGGGGCAGGCGCAGGTCCAGGGTCAGAGTCAGGGTCAGGCCCAGGTCTCCGGGCCGGGTCCGTCCGGCGAGATCACACCTCAGCAGGAGGGGCGACGACGGCGTGCGCTGGCCGCCGCTTCGGAACGGGCCGCCG
Organism: Streptomyces sp. SID13726; assembly: GCF_010548375.1. Taxonomy (GTDB): domain Bacteria; phylum Actinomycetota; class Actinomycetes; order Streptomycetales; family Streptomycetaceae; genus Streptomyces. The sequence goes on along the minus strand of NZ_JAAGLY010000046.1, from coordinate 23,666 downwards.
CGCAGGAGGCCGGGCCGCGTCCGGTCTTCGCGCTCCCGCCCGCTGAGGCGGACCGGGCGGCGGACGGTACGGAGGTTCCGGGACCGGGGCCCGGGCCGGTGCCGGTGCCCGTGCAGGCTCAGGGGCAGATCCCGGGGCAGGTTCAGGGACAGGTCCCGGGGCAGGCACAGGGGCAGGTCCCCGGTCAGGTCCCGGCCGCCGCTCCCGTTCCGGCCAACGGGCTCGCCCAGGTCCCGGGCCAGGCCGTGCCCGTTCCCGGTCAGCCCCTCCCCGGTCAGCCCGTTCCCGGTCAGCCCGTCCCCATCGACGGCCACGGCGACGACGGCCGGCACGACGCCGTGCCGCACGACCAGGCCGACGACCACACCCCGCCGCAGCCGCACCCGACCAGTGCGCCGACGGGCCGCCGCCGACGCGCCGTGGCCCGGCCCGCCGAGGCCGCCGGTACGCCCGCCCAAGGAGTCCCGGCGCAGGCGGCCGCACCGGGGCAACCGGGGCAACCCGTCCCCGCCGCGGTGCCGTCGGCGCAGTACCCGGGTGTCCCCGTACAGAACGCGACCGCGCAGGCGGGCCTGGCCCCACAGCCCGCACCGGCACAGGCACAGGCACAGGCACAGGGAGTCCCCGCCCAGGGCCAGCCCCTCCCCGCCGAGGCGTCCCAGCCGCAGCCGCAGCCCCACCCCCAAGCCACGCCCGGCGCCGGTACCCCCGTAGCGGCGAACGGCGCCGCCACCGCCGTACCCCCGAACCAGCCCGCCCCCGAAGCAGGACAGCCCACTCCGCCGCCCGCTGCCCCGGTGCCCGCGGAGGCCCGGGCCGCACAGCCTCTGCCCGCCGAGGCCGCAGCGATGCCCGCCCCGCCCACCCCGCCTTCCGCACCCTCCGCACCCTCCGCCCCCGTCGACCCCAACTCCACCCAGGGCCGGGCGATCAGTGTGCGGACCCTCGGGCAGGGGGTGCCGTTCACGCGGCAGGCGGCGCAGGTGCAGCAGCCGGGGACGGCCACGCCTCCGCCGCATCAGTCGGGCGGGGGCGGGCGTCGGCGCAAGCTCGGTACCCGGCCCGAGCCCGCTGCCGCCGCCGCGGCGGCCACGGAGCAGGCGGCGCGGCCGCATCCGACGGCCGAGCAGCAGGCCGTACCGGCGCAGGCGCAGCCTTCGCTGGCCGGGCAGTCGCGGCTCGCGCACGCGACCGAGGCGGCCGGGCGGTCGTATGCCATAGGAGCGCCGGACGAGAACGCCGCCGAGGGGCCCGAGCCGCTGGACGGTCCCGGTGGGGCCGTCGAGATCCCGGACACCCCGCGGCCGCAGCCGATGGACGACGAGCTGCCCCCCGAGCCGCTGGACAACCCGCGGCGGCTGCTGGTGTGGCCCGCGCCGGACGTGACGACCCAGCAGGCGCTCAGTGATCGTGGCTACCGGCCCGTCATCGTGCAGTCGCGCGAGGAGGTCGACGCGCAGATCGCGGCGTTCCCGGCCGCGCTGTTCGTGGACCCGCTGACCGGGCCGATCACCCGGACCGCGCTCCAGTCGCTGCGGCAGGCGGCGGTGGCGTCCGAGGTGCCGATCATGGTGACGGCCGGGCTGGGGCAGGCCTCGCGGGAGGCGGCGTACGGCGCCGATCCCGCCGTACTGCTGAAGGCGCTGGCGCCCCGGGACAGCGAGCAGCATCCGCCGCGGGTGCTGCTGATCGAGGAGCACGCGGAGATCGCGCTGGCGCTGACGTCGACGTTGGAGCGGCGCGGGATGCAGGTCGCGCGGGCGGCGAGTGACGCGGACGCGGTGACGCTGGCGGGACAGCTGCGGCCCAACCTCGTCGTGATGGACCTGATGCAGGTGCACCACCGGCGGGCCGGGATCGTGGACTGGCTGCGGGCGAACGGGCAGCTCAACCGGACGCCGCTCGTCGTGTACACGGCTGCCGTGGACCAGGCCGATCTGCCCCGACTGGCCTCCGGGGAGACCGTGTTGTTCCTCGCGGAGCGGTCGACGAGCGCGGAGGTCCAGTCGCGGATCGTGGATCTGCTGGCCCGGATCGGCACGAACTGACCCACGGGGCGCCGTCGTCCGGTTCTACGACGGTCAGGGCGCCCCGTGCTCGCGCGGGCCCCTGACCGTCGTACACCTGCTGCTTCTCGGAGCTGGACGGCTTCTCGGAGCTGGACGGCTTCTCAGAGCTGGGTGACGTCCAGCTCCCCCGCCGCGTACTGCTTGCGGAGGACCTTCTTGTCGAACTTGCCGACGCTCGTCTTCGGGACCGCCGTGATGATGGACCAGCGCTCCGGGAGCTGCCACTTGGCGATCTTGCCCTCGGCGGCGAGGAAGGCGCGCAGGGACTCGAAGTCGGCGGTGGAGCCCTCCTTGAGGACGACCGTGGCCAGCGGGCGCTCTCCCCACTTGTCGTCGGGGACGGCCACCACGGCCGCCTCGGTGACGTCGGGGTGGGACATCAGGGCGTTCTCCAGCTCGACCGAGGAGATCCACTCGCCGCCGGACTTGATGACGTCCTTGGCGCGGTCGGTGAGGGTGAGGAAGCCGTCGGCGGAGATGGTGCCGACGTCGCCGGTCTTCAGCCAGCCGTCCTCGCTGAACTTGTCGGCGGGGCGCAGGGGTTCGGCGTCGGGGCCGTTGTAGTAGGCGCCCGCGATCCAGGGGCCGCGGACCTCCAGCTCGCCCGCGGACTCGCCGTCCCAGGGCAGCCGCTCGCCGCCGGGGCCGCTGAGGCGGGCCTCGACGGAGGCGGGGAAACGGCCCTGGGTGAGACGGTAGGCGAACTCCTCGGGGGTGCCGACGACATGGGCCGGCGGGCGGGCGATGGTGCCGAGCGGGGAGGTCTCCGTCATGCCCCAGGCGTGGCAGACCCGCATGCCGAGCGCGTCGAAGGCCTCCATGAGGGAGGGCGGACAGGCCGAGCCGCCGATGGTGACCTGGGTGAGCGAGGAGACGTCCCGCGGCTTGGCGGTGAGCTCGGCGAGCAGGCCCTGCCAGATGGTGGGGACGGCCGCCGCGTGGGTCGGCCTCTCGCGCTCGATCATCTCGGCGAGGGGCGCGGGCTGGAGGAAGCGGTCCGGCATCAGCATGTTGACGCCGGTCATGAAGGTGGCGTGCGGCAGGCCCCAGGCGTTCACATGGAACTGCGGGACGACGACCAGGGAGGTGTCCTGGTCGGTCAGGCCCATCGACTGGGCCATGTTGACCTGCATGGAGTGCAGATAGATCGAACGGTGGCTGTAGACCACGCCCTTGGGGTCGCCCGTGGTGCCGGAGGTGTAGCACATGGCGGCGGCCTGGCGTTCGTCCAGCTCGGGCCAGTCGTAGCTGGTGGGCTTGCCCGCGATCAGGTCCTCGTACTCGTGCACGCGCGCGTGGGAGCCCTCAAGGGCCGAGCGGTCGCCGGGGCCCGAGACCACCACGTGCTCGACCGTCTTGAGGTGCGGGAGCAGTGGGGCGAGCAGGGGGAGCAGCGAGCCGTTGGCGATGACGACCCGGTCCGCCGCGTGCTGGACGATCCAGGCCAGCTGCTCGGCCGGGAGGCGGAGGTTCAGGGTGTGGAGGACCGCGCCCATGGAGGGGATCGCGAAGTACGCCTCCACGTGCTCCGAGTTGTTCCACATGAGCGTCGCGACCCGCTCGTCGCGGGTGACGCCGAGGTCTTCGCGCAGGGCGTGGGCCAGCTGGGCGGTACGGGCTCCGATCTCGGCGAAGGAGCGGCGGTGCGGCTCCCGTTCGCCGGTCCAGGTGGTCACCTGTGAGGTGCCGTGGATCGACGACCCGTGGGTCAGGATCCTGGAGATCAGCAGCGGTACGTCCTGCATGGTGCTCAGCACGGCGTCCTCCCGGGGCGGCATTGCCTACGCGGTAGTAAGGGTTGCGCCGATTCTGCGCACATACCGCGCGGTATGTCACTAGAGCCGGGCGATCGATCACGTCACGTTGTGTTCACAACGGACGACCGTCGCCGACGGTTCCCGGGCCGGTTCTAGCGGGCGAGCACCAGCTCGGGGTCCTCGCGGAGCTTGCCCAGCGCCCGGGACACCGCCGACTTCACGGTCCCGACGGAGACGCCGAGCACCTCGGCCGTCTGCACCTCGCTGAGGTCCTCGTAATACCTGAGGACGACCATCGCCCGCTGCCGGGCCGGCAGCTTCATGATCGCCCGCCACATCGCGTCGTGGAGGGCCTGCTGCTCGGCGGGGTCGTCGCCGCCGGGCAGGGGGTCGGGCTCGGGGATCTCGTCGGTCGCGAACTCGTCGACCTTGCGCTTGCGCCACTGCGAGGTCCGCGTGTTCAGCAGGGCCCGGCGCACATAGCCGTCGAGGGCCCGGTGGTCCTCGATGCGCTCCCAGGCGACGTAGGTCTTGGTCAGGGCGGTCTGCAGCAGGTCCTCCGCGTCGCTCGGGTTCGCGGTCAGCGACCGGGCGGTACGCAGCAGCACCGGCTGGCGGGCCTTCACGTACGAGGCGAACGAGGGGTACGCGAGGGTCTGCGTCACCGGTACGGCGGCCTTCGAAGCGCTGGTGCAGACGGGTGTGGTCATGGCTCCACGCTAGGTTCGAGACCGCCTCCCGCTCATCGGCCACAGGTCCCGAAGACAACTCCGCCTCAGGTTGTAGAGGTGGGGCTGGCTGCACCTCCTGAAGGTGGACGAGGAGGGCGGACGTACTGCGGGTTTACCCCTGGGGGGCTACTCGTCCGCGGTGAGCACCAGCCCTGAGGTGGGCACTCCGGTCCCCGCCGTCACCAGCACCCGCTCCGCCCCCCGCACCTGGTTCACCGCGGTCCCCCGCAACTGTCGTACGGCCTCCGCGATGCCGTTCATCCCGTGGAGGTAGGCCTCGCCGAGCTGGCCGCCGTGGGTGTTGAGGGGGATCCGGTCCTCGCGTACGAAGTCGGCGGCCTCGCCTCTCGCGCAGAAGCCGAACTCCTCCAGCTGCATCAGGACGAACGGGGTGAAGTGGTCGTACAGGATCGCCACGTCGACGTCCCGGGGGGTGAGGCCGCAGGTGCGCCAGAGCTGCCGGGCGACCACGTTCATCTCGGGGAGGCCGGTGAGGTCGTCGCGGTAGAAGCTGGTCATCTGCTCCTGGGCGCGGCCGGCGCCCTGGGCCGCGGCCGTGACGGCTACGGGCCGGTTGGGGAGGTCACGCGCGCGTGCCGTCGACGTGACGACGATCGCCTGGCCGCCGTCGGTCTCCTGGCAGCAGTCGAGGAGCCGGAGCGGCTCGACGATCCAGCGGGAGGCCGCGTGGTCGGCGAGGGTGATGGGGCGGCCGTGGAACCAGGCCGCCGGGTTCGTGGCCGCGTGCCGGCGGTCCGTGACGGCCACGTGCCCGAAGGCCTCCGGGGTGAGGCCGTAGGCGTGCAGATAGCGCTGGGCGGCCATCGCCACCCAGGAGGCCGGGGTGAGCAGGCCGAAGGGGAGGGACCAGCCGAGGGCCGCTCCCTCGGCGGAGGGTTCGCGGTGCTGGACCCCGGAGCCGAAACGACGGCCCGAGCGCTCGTTGAAGGCGCGGTAGCAGACGACCACCTCGGCCACGCCCGCCGCGATCGCGAGCGCCGCCTGCTGGACGGTCGCGCAGGCCGCGCCGCCGCCGTAGTGGACGCGCGAGAAGAAGGACAGCTCGCCGATCCCGCAGGCCTGGGCGACGGTGATCTCCGGGCTGGTGTCCATCGTGAAGGTGACCATGCCGTCCACGTCGGAGGGGCTCAGTCCGGCGTCGTCGAGCGCCGCGCGGACGGCCTCCGCGGCCAGGCGCAGCTCGCTGCGGCCGGAGTCCTTCGAGAACTCGGTGGCCCCGATGCCGACGATCGCGGCCTGTCCGCCGAGCCGGTCACGCGCGCGCGTGCTCATTCGGCGCTCCCCAGGGTGAGGGTGGCGGTGCCCGTCACGTGGTTGCCGATGGCATTGGTCCCTACGACCCGGACGGTCGCGGTGGTGCCGTCGACGGCCTCTATGGTCCCCGTCAACACCATCGTGTCCCCGGGGTAGTTGGGGGCGCCCAGCCTGATCGCGACCTTCCTGAGCACGGCCCGCGGTCCGAAGTGGTCGGTGAGGTAGCGGCCGACCAGGCCGTTCGTCGTGAGGATGTTCATGAAGACGTCCGGGGAGCCCTTGTCACGGGCCAACTCCGGGTCGTGGTGCACATCCTGGTAGTCCCGGGAGGCGATCGCGCCCGCGACGATCAGCGTGCGGGTGATCGGTATCTCCAGCGGCGGGAGCACGTCACCGGGCCTCACGCGCCCTCCTCCACGGCCTCCATGGACTCCATGGCCTCCGCTGTCTCCACGGCCTCTACGGCGCTGAAGACGGGGAGGACCAAGTCGTCGTCGTAGGCACGGAATTCGAGGCGCACCGGCGTCCCGATCCGCACCTTGTCGTACGGCGTCCCGACCACGTTGCTGATCATCCGCACCCCTTCCGCGAGTTCGACCAGGGCGACGGCGTACGGCGGATCGAAGGCGGGGAAGGGCGGGTGGTGCATGACGACGTACGAGTAGACGGTGCCGTCGCCGCTCGCCTCGACCGTGTCCCAGTCGGGGCCGCCGCAGTGGGCGCAGCCGGGGAGCCAGGGGAAGCGGAGGGTGGCGCAGGCGGTGCAGCGCTGGATGAGGAGCCTGCGCTGTTCGACGCCCTCCCAGAAGCCGGCGTTGTCGCGGTTGACGACGGGGCGCGGGCGCGGGGGCTTCTTCGGCCTTCGGGCCGGCGCGTACTTGAGGATGCGGAAGCGGTGGGTGCCGACGAGCGTTCCGGCCACGCGGACGTCGGTGCGGGTGGTGACGAAGTGGCCGGTGCCTAGCTTGGTGGTCTTGCGGTCCGAGACCGACTCGATGACCGTGTCGAAGGTGATCTCGTCGCCGGGGCGCAGCGGTTGGAGGTACTCCTGCTCGCAGTCGGTGGCGACGACCGAGGTGCAGCCCGACTCGTCGAGGAGGGCGAGGAGTTCGTCGTACGCCGGGGCGCGACCGCCGGTGTGTCCGCTCAGGCCGCCCATCGTCCAGGCCTGGAGCATGGTGGGCGGGGCGGTGGCGTCGGGGCCGGTGTAGGCGGGGTTGGTGTCGCCGAGGGCCTCGCACCAGTGGCGGATCATGGGGAGGTTGACGGGGTCCTTGCCGGTGGCGGAGACGGCGGCGGGGTGTCCTTCGTAGGACTTCAGGCGGGGCAGGAGGCCGGGGGGTGGCGACGGGGTCACCGGTGGGTCCGCGGTCCAACTGCCCTGCCGCGCGGCCTGGTTGCCGGTCCGGGAAGCCCCGGGCCCGACCACCGCGCCATCGGGGTCTCCGCCTTCCGGTGCGGGGTCCGTCACGCCGTCCGGATCGTCGCCCATGACGGCAACCTCCTTGTCCGCAAGATTTCCTGACTGTCCGTCAGATGCTGTGCGGTGTCAAGGCGGGCAGGCGCGAGCGGGCAACGGGAAGGCGAGCGCGGTGCCCTCGAACACGCCTGCGCGGCGGCGCCGAAGCACCGCCGCGCGGACGTGTCACACCCCACGAAGCACACCCCGTCGAGGGCCGGTCAGCCCCCGTGGATCACCACCACAGCGGGCCGAAGTTGACGGACGTGTTGTTGTTCCCCTGGTTGATGGCCGTGAACGCGGAGCCGTTGACCTGCGCGGTGTTGCTCTGGTTCGAGGCACCCGAGCCGACGGCGTTCTGCTGTGTGGTGGACGAGTTGCCGTTGTTGTCGTGCCCGACACCGCTGCCCACGATGCTCGCGACACCCGCGTTCGATCCGTCGTCCGCGAAGCCGCCGTTGTCCGCCGCCGCTACGCCGGTGAAGAGCGCGGCGGCGAGCGGGAGGGCGGAGACGGCGGCGATGACGCGGGCGGTACGGATGCTTGCCATGGTGTTTCCTCCAGAACCCGGCCTGTTGCCGGTAGTACGTCAAGTAAGGCTGTTCACCGGGCAGTTGGCCGACCGCCTCGGTGTGGTGCACGACGTCGCGAGATCAGAGTTGCCCACCGAATCCCCGGCGAACCAGAGCGGAAGGGGTTATTCCCCCTGAAGCGTGAGGACAAGTCGATAAACCCCTTTCACGACTTCACCGTGCAGGTCAGGGTGGTTGTGGAGGTTGTCGATCAAGTGGGACAACAGGGGAAGCGTTCCGGCAGATTTCCAGCCAATCCGCCGGGCTCGGCGAGTCGCGCCCGCTCACCCTTCCCTTTTTCGAACACCCGTACGAACATAGAGGCATGGCCACCACAGACCGGCAGGCCACGACGCTGGCCCTCGCACACGCCCTGTCAGCCGCCGAGCGCGGGCTGGCCGTCATCCCCCTGTCCCGCACCAAGCTCCCGGCCCTGCGCTCCCCCCACCGCTACGACCCCGTGCCACCGCCCTGCCACGGCGAGTGCGGCACGTTCGGCCACGGGGTCTACGACGCCTCGACGGACCCCGTCCGCATCCGCGAGCTGTTCGCCGCCGCGCCCTGGGCCACGGGGTACGGCATCGCGTGCGGCCTCCCGCCCCACCACCTCATCGGCATCGACCTGGACACCAAGTCGGGCACGGACTCCTCGGCGGCCCTGCGCGAACTGGCCCTGCGCCACCTGTTCACGATCCCGGACACCGTCGTCGTACTGACCCCGAGCGGCGGCCGCCACCTCTGGCTCACCGGCCCGCCGGACGCCGCCGTCCCCAACTCGGCCGGCCGTCTGGCTCCGGGCATCGACATCAGGGGCGCCGGCGGCTACCTCGTCGGCCCCGGCTCCCGCACCGACCACGGCGTCTACGGCACGGCTCCGGGCACCGCGCACCTCGCCCCGGCCGCCTGTCCCCCCGCCCTGCTCCGCCTGCTCCTCCCGCCACCGCGCCCGACCCACCCCGCGACCCACCCCTCCGCCGGCGACCACGGCCAGGGCCCGATCCAGTTCGTCCTCGCCGCCCACGAGGGCCAGCGCAACACCCGCCTGTTCTGGGCGGCCTGCCGCGCCTACGAGAACGGCATCGGCCCCGCGCTCGTCGCTCCGCTGGTGGACGCGGCGCTCAACACGGGGCTGACGGAACGGGAGGCTCGGGCGACGATCGCTTCGGCGGCTCGGATGACGGGATATCGGGCGTGAGGGGGGCGGGTGTCTTGGTGGTGCCGGCGGGTGAGGGGGCGGGTGTCTTGGCGGTACCGGCGGGTGAGGAGGGTAGGTGTCTGGGCGGTGCCGGCGCGTGAGGAGGGCAGGTGTCCCGGCGGTACCGGCGCGTGAGGGGACCGGTCTCGGTGGCCGAGCCCATCCAGTCAGGGCCCATCCAGTCAGGGCCGATACGGTCAGAGCCCATCCGGTCAGGGCCGTCCGAGGAGCCCCTCGGGCAGCGTGGCCCCGGCGCCGCTGAGATGACGGAGAGCGGCGGCGAAGGAATGGCAGTCGAAAAGCGCCGAATGCTCCGATCCGGCGGCGGGTTCGGGAAGACCGAGCACCTTCCACAGCCGCCCGACATTGACGGTCGCCGTGACCGGGGCGACGGAGTTCACCCAGGGCCGGACATTCAGAAAATGAGCACCGAGAAACCCGTTCTTGACTTCCTCTCCCCGTCCCCGGGCCCAGCCCACATTCTCCCCGAGAACGACCATGTCATTGCCGTAGGAGAGCACGGACCGCCCCCGGCAGAACCCCAGAAAATCACCGAGCGCCGCCGCGGGCGGGACCCCCTCCCGGTCCACCGTCCCCTGGTCGATCCCGGTGAGCTCGCTGAAGTACGCCGACAGCCGCGGGTTGACCACGGGCCGCACCAACACCTCGAACTCCTCGGCCACGGAGAAGTCCTCACGCAGCCGCAACGCCCCGATCTGCACAATCTCGCGAAGCTGCCCGCTCCCTCCCCAGTCCCCCTCCAACGCACCTTCCCATGACGTGAATTCGAGGTCGAACACGACGAACGTGGCCAAGACAGCTCTCCCTCCGACACGAGTCGCGTCGAATACAGGCAATGCGTGCAAAGGTCATTCCCTCGCACAGGGGACGTCCATACCGACGAGAGGAAGCCAGACCATGGCATCAGCCGGCCGGCAGCACCTGACGGGGAAGGGCCGCGAGGCGTTGGAGACGTTCCTCCGCGACCGGGGAGCCGACCGGCTGCCGCATCCGGGCGGAACACTCCTGGAACACCTGAACCGCGTCGAGCGACTGCTGGGCGACTGGGGAGCGGCCCCGCCCGTCCGCACCGCAGGGCTCTGCCACGCAGCCTACGGAACCGACGGCTTCGCGACAGCACTCCTGCCCGTCACCGACCGCTCGACGCTCACGGCGCTGATCGGCGAACAGGCAGAAGCCCTGGTCCACTTGTACGCCGCCTGCGACCGCGCCACCGTCTACCCCCGCATCGACGGCACCCCGACGATCCCCTTCCGAAACCGCTTCACCGGCCACGACGACCACCCCTCACCGGCCGCCCTCCGGGCCTTCTTGGAGATCACCGCCGCCAACGAACTCGACGTCCTGGCCCACAACGCGGACCTGGCCAGACAACACGGCCCCGCCCTCCACAACTTCCTGACCCGAGCGGGCTCCCTGCTCTCCCCCGCCGCCCGCCACGCGATCACCCGCCAACTGCCGTAGCCCGGCACGCCGAAGGGGCGCCCCGAACCCGGGACACCCCTTCAGTACGACTACGACCTCCGCGGAGGCGGTGAGATTCGAACTCACGGTGACATCGCTGCCACGACGGTTTTCAAGACCGTTCCCTTAGGCCGCTCGGGCACGCCTCCCCGCGTCGCCGGTGATCGGCGGCGCGGGGACAAGAGTAGCCGGTCGGCTCATGGGGGCGTGGCTCAGCTGTCGCCCGTCCGGGACCCCAGGGTGAGGTCGACCGTGTGGGTCTGGCCGCTGCGTTCGTAGGTGATCTTGACCTTGTCGCCGGGCTTGTGGGTCCAGATCTCGCCGATGAGGGTGGGGCCGGAGTCGATGACCGAGTCGTCGAGCTTGGTGATGACGTCGCCGGGCTTGAGGCCGGCCTTGGCCGCGGGGCCGCCCGCCTCAACCGGGTCGGAGCCGCCGGCGCCCTCGGTGGTGATCTTCGCGCCGTTCGAGGAGTCCTCCAGGGAGACGGAGGCGCCGATCTTGGCGTAGACCGGCTTGCCGGTCTTGATCAGCTGCTGGGCGACGTACTTGGCCTGGTTGATCGGGATGGCGAAGCCGAGGCCGATCGAGCCGGACTGGCTGGTGCCGCCGAGGCCGCCGCTGCCGGTGGACTGGATCGCGGAGTTGATGCCGATCACGTTGCCCTGCGCGTCGAGGAGGGGGCCTCCCGAGTTGCCGGGGTTGATCGAGGCGTCGGTCTGCAGCGCGCTCATGTAGGACGCGTTCGAACCGCTGCCGTCACTCGACGCCACCGGGCGGTTCTTCGCGCTGATGATGCCCGTCGTGACCGTGTTCGACAGGCCGAAGGGGGCGCCGATCGCGATCGTGGAGTCGCCGACGGCCACCTGGTCGGAGTTGCCGAGGGTGAGCGGTTTGAGGTCGTTCGGGGCGTTCTTGAGCTTGATGACCGCGACGTCGTAGCCCTGCGCGTGACCGACCACCTCGGCGTCGTACTTCTTGCCGTCCGGGAAGGTCGCGCTCAGCTTGCCGCCGTCCACCGCCTCGGCCACCACGTGGTTGTTGGTGACGATGTGGCCCTCGGTGTCGAAGACGAACCCGGTGCCGGTGCCGCCCTCGCCGCTGGTGGACTCGGCCTCGATGGTGACCGTGCTGGGCAGCGCCTTCTGGGCCACGCCCGCGACGGTGCCCGCGTCCCGCTTGACGCTGCCGCCGCTGGTGGACGCGGAGACGGTCGTGGAGGAGCTGTCGTCGTTGTTCTTGGCCAGCGTGTAGCCGAGGCCGCCGCCCAGGCCGCCGGCGACCAGCGCGGCGACCAGGATCGCAACGACGAGTCCACCGCGGCCGTTCTTCGGCTTCGGCGCGGGCTGCTGGTACGCGGCACCCCAGACACCGCCGGCGCCACCCATACCGCCCGCGCCACCCATACCGCCCGCACCACCGTCGGCGTACGACGGCGTCACCGGGACCTGCGGCGGCGGCCAGGCGCCCTCGGGGCCCGAGTACTGCGGCGCGCCCTCCGCGCCGGGGTAGGTCGGCGCGCCCTCCGCGCCCTGGTGCTGCGGAGCCCCGCCCGGCGTCTCCGCCGAGCCGTACGCCCCGGCCGCCGGAGCCTGTCCGGCGTGCACGAGTTCCGGTCCCTGCGGGGCCGCGGGGGTGCCCGGCGGCACCGGCGGGATGGGGGTGGTGGGGGCGCCCGCGTCGGGGGCCGGGGTCTCCGAAGCCGCGGGAGCGTCCACCGGCACGGGGGGTGCGGACGGGGCCGGGGGTACCGCGGTGCCCTCGTTCTCGGTGCTCACAGCTTCTCTCCTCGGTCCACGGCTGTCTGTTGTCGGTCGCACTCGGTCACGCTCGGCCAGTGCCGCTCGATGTCCGGCGTGCGTCAGCTGTGCATGTCCTTTTGTATGCCGTCAGCTTTTCCCACGGGCCGTCAGGGCACCATAAGCGGTGGCTGTGGGTCCGTGGCTGCTCTTTATATAGGCCATGTAAGACAAATAAGGCGCAAACGGTATGCCTCCGGATACCTCCGTTCGCACGCGTACCCCCGCGCGGTGGCACCATGACGCGGTGACCCACGCACGGCAGCAGCTGACTCAAGTCGTCGCCCACCGCGGAGCCTCGGAAGACGCTCCCGAGCACACCCTCGCCGCGTACAAGAAGGCCATCGAGGACGGCGCGGACGCCCTCGAGTGCGATGTACGCCTCACGGCGGACGGCCATCTCGTCTGCGTCCACGACCGACGGGTCAACCGTACGTCCAACGGCCGCGGCGCGGTCTCCGCACTGGAACTCGCCGAACTCGCCACCCTGGACTTCGGCTCCCGCCGGACCCGGGAGCTGTGGCGCACCCGCGACGAGGAGCCGGACTGGGTGTACCGGCCCGAGGACCGGGAGGACACCTCCGTCCTCACCCTGGAGCGGCTGCTCGAACTCGTCGCCGACGCGGGGCGGCCGGTGGAGCTGGCCATCGAGACGAAGCATCCGACGCGCTGGGCGGGCCAGGTGGAGGAGCGGCTGCTGCTGCTCCTGAAGCGGTTCGGCCTGGACGCCCCGGCCTCGGCCGCCGAGTCGCCGGTCCGGGTCATGAGCTTCTCGGCCCGTTCGCTGCACCGCGTGCGTGCCGCCTCGCCGACGCTGCCGACGGTCTATCTGCTCCAGTTCGTCTCGCCCCGGCTGCGGGACGGCCGGCTGCCCGCGGGGGTGCGGATCGCCGGGCCCTCGATCCGGATCGTGCGCAACCACCCCGGCTACATCCGGCGCCTCAAGGCCGCGGGTCACCAGGTGCACGTGTGGACCGTGAACGAGCCCGAGGACGTGGATCTCTGCGTGGAGCTCGGCGTGGACGCCATCATCACCAACCGCCCGCGCGCGGTGCTCGACCGACTGGGCCGCTGACGTCGCTTCCGTCACAGGGTGTGCCCCGGCGCGTTCGATGCGTATTCGATCGTTATGAATGCGTCAGCGGAACGGGATTGGCCGGTTTCCGGTACAGGCCAATGGGGCATCCACACCGTGGCGTGGGGCGAAGGAGGTCTCGGGGGTGGCGTTGGTGGTGGCACAGGAGGTGCCCACGTCGTCGAGCATGGCCGTACCCCATGGCCCTGCGGGCGTGGGGGAAGCGAGACACCGGATGCGTGTGCAGTTGCGCACGGGCGGCGTGGCGGAATCGGTCATCGACGACGCCGTTCTGATTCTTTCGGAGCTCTTGAGCAACGCGTGCAAGCACGGCCGGCCGCTGGGCGACGCCCTGGCCGGTGACGGCGACGTCCGGGCCGCCTGGCGGGTGGACACGGGCGGCAGGCTCACGGTCGAGGTGACGGACGGTGGCGGACCCACCCGCCCGGCCCCGGCCACCCCGTCGGTCACCGCGCACGGCGGCCGCGGGCTCAACATCATCACCGCGCTGGCCGACGACTGGGGCGTCAGGGACGACGCCCGGGGCGAGGTCACGGTCTGGGTGATCGTCCACGCGGACGTTCACGATCCGGACGCCGGGCGCCGCCGCGACGACTTCGCTACGCGCGTCACGGCCCCCGCGGTGTCCGCGATACCCGACCTGGGCTTCGCCGACGCGTTCGACGACCTGGACTGAGACGGCCTGGCCCGAGAGCACCGAGAGCACCGCCCGCCCCGGAACACCCCGGCGTTGTCCACAGGCTCCCGTCGGCCAAGTCGCAAGCGGCTAGGCTCGCGCCCGTACGAGACGAGCCGTAACCGGGAGACAGCCACGATGGCCAAGAAGCGACCCCAGACGAAGGCCAAGCGCCCGCAGATCACGGATGGCGAGGTCCCGGTCGTCGGTGCCCGCGAACCCTGCCCGTGCGGAAGCGGCCGCCGCTACAAGGCCTGCCACGGCCGGGCCGCCGCACAGGCCGCGGCCGAGCTGGTGCACCGCCCGTTCGAGGAGCTCGCGGGTGAGGGCGACTGGGTGGCCCTGCGCGAGCTGGTCCCCGCCGCCACGGTCGAGCTGACCCTCAAGGGCGGCCTCCCCGAGGGCGTCCCGTCGGTCACGCTGGCCACCGTGCTGCCGATGGCCTGGCCCGCGCTGCGCCGCGACGACGGCTCGGTCCTGCTCGGCCTCCAGAACGACACGGCGTCGGGCGACATCAGCCGCGACCTGGCCGACACCCTCCGGCGCGCGCTGGAAGCGGCCCCCGGCACCCCGGTGGAGGGCCGCCGCGCCCCCGCCGACGGTCCGCGGCTCCAGGATCTGCTCGACCCCGAAGGCACGTTCGAGCCAGTTGTGCACGAGGGCTTCGAGTTCTGGGTCCCGGACGCGGAGAACGCCACGCCGGAGGTGACCGCCTCCCTGGAGCGGGCCAACGCTGCGGCCATCCCGACCGTCCGGCTGACCGGTGTGGACGCGGCCTACTGGTGCGAGACCCCGGACAAGAACCATCTGCGCTGGGTCATGCCGCACCCCGAGGAGCAGCTTCTGGACGCGCTCGCGCGGCTGCACGCGGCCGGTCGGTCGAGCCTCGGCGAGGGCACCCGGCTGGTCGGTTCCTTCCGCGCTCACGGCCTCACCGTCCCGGTCTGGGACCTGCCGAGCGGGGTCACCGCGGAGGACGTGGAGAAGCCGGCCGCCGAGTTCGCCGAGCGGCTCGCGGGCGCTCTGGCCACGGACGCTCCGCTGAGCGCCGACGAGCGCCGGGCCCGCGGCGGCCTCACCAACCGTCAGGTCACGCTGAGTTGACCGAGCCGGTGCGGCTGACCGGTCGGTCAGCCGCACCGGACCGAAGCGGAACGATCGACTCCGCCCGCAACTCCCCTCCGAGACAAGCGAATCGGTGTCCGAATAGGCCAGGGAGGGCGGCGCTCGAATTTGCGAACGGCCGATCTCTTGTTACCGTTCGAGTAGCCCGGTTGCTGGTGCATCCCCCGTCGCCAGCAACCGGGTCTTTCGCTGTCCGGGCTCCGGTACGGGACGCCGTCGCGCGTCAACTGCCCGGAGTACCGCCGGAGTTGCTCCCCGACCGCAGCAGCAGCGGTCCGGTGCCCGGCGAAGCCGCGAACTCCGCCACCGCCGAGTAGTCCTCCGGCGCCCCCCGCGTACTCCCACGGGGCGTCTCACAGCTGTCCGGCTCGTCGTCGGCGCCGACCGCGCAGCGCATCTGCACGGTGCGTCCGCCGGGCCCCATGAGGCTGAGCACGGCGTCCAGCGCCGCGCCGGTCGCGTTGCGGTAGTAGGTGCGCGCCCAGGTCTCGGCACCTTGCGTCAGCACACAGGTCTGCGCCTCGATGCCGTCGGGGGAGGTCAGTTCGGGACCGCAGCGGGCGGCGGTGGCCAGTCCCAGGCCGAGCAGCAGCGGCGAGCGGGTCGCGGACGGACGGGGCGCCTTGTAGTCGTCGGCCCCGGAAGGACGCTCGGCGGACTGCCGTGCCGGAGAGGACTCTGCGGCGGACGGCACCGCGGAAGGCCGTACGAGATCGCGTACGACCGTACGGCCGCTCTCGCCCACCTGGCCCGCGGAGGCCACGGCCAGCGGCAGCGCGACCGCGCAGACCACGGCACCGGACAGGGCGAGCAGACGAAGGTTCATGAAGCGGACGATAACGACCGGGCACGGGCTGCCGGTTCCGCCCGCGCCCGACACCCCTACAACTCGGGTGCGCTCACACCCGTACGAGTGAGGGCCTCGACGACGGCGTCCACCACGGCCTCGACGTCGGGGACCCAGGGGGAGGCCGAGCCGGGGAGCGGAGCGCGCTCCCAGACGATGTCTCCGTGGCCGGTCTCGGACGGGGGCAGGGCGAGGTAGCCGCCCTCGCCGTGGAAGCGGAGGGAGCCGGGGACGTGGTCCTGGGCGTACAGCAGTTCGCCCAACTGCTCCAGGGAGTACGGCTTGACGAGGATCGCCCAGCGGTTCGGCGTGGCGACCACCGGTCCCAGGCGCATGCCCTCGCGGTCGAGCGCGGCCAGGGCGCGGGAGGCCGCGAGGGCCGGCAGGCTGACCGCGCACGGGGCGCTGCCGCCGGTGGCCATGACGATCGGCGCGGCCGGGCGGTTGGTCCACCACCAGCGCACCATGCGCTCGTCGGTGGTGGCCGCGAGCAGGCCGGGGTCGAAGGGGTGGGCGCCGGGGACCGTGCACTCCGGGTCGGGACAGCCGCAGCGGGCCCGGCCCTCGGGGTCCGGTGCCACGCCCGGGAGTACGGGCCACTGCCATTCCTTCGCGAAGGTCAGGGCCGCGCTGAGCAGTTCAGGCCTCCCGTCGCTCTGCTGGGACAGGAGCCTGCGTCGCCTTCCGAGGATCTCGCGCATGAGCGCTCGTTCCTTTCCGTTGCACCGCTGGCAACACCGTGGACCACATCACACCATGTGTCGATCACTTCACTGTGCGTACCTGTTGGCGCATCACACCCTTGTCCTGGACAAGGGGAACCCCATACTGCGTCTATCAAAAGCATGAGCGTGGCGGGGGGTGGCGAAGTATGGCGTTTTGCCGTCGCGCGTATTTCTCTCCGCCTCCGCCACGGGAGGATGGGGCTCGGTCGTCGGTGGCTAAGACGCCCGGGTCGGTCGCCAGGTTCCGGGTGGCTGTCCACCACCCCTGGTCCTTACCGAGTACGTACCCATCACGACCGCTGTGACGCTCTGTGGAGCAAGGCCAGTCGACCTCAATACACCGTAACCCGAGGCAGTTTTGAGCCAACTTTGCCTTTGGACCCACTCTCCACCAGTTGCCCATGGACACCAGGAATCCCGGCAGGACAATGCTGGACATCCCCTTACGAGTGCGTGTACATGTGGAGACACTGCTAGCGGCGCAGAATGACATGGGGGTTTGCGATGCTTTTGAGCAATACGCACCGGTCGGAAAGCCGGACGCCATGAACGCCCCTCACCCTCCGAAAGTGGCTGGAATCGATTCAACGGTTCCCGCACCCGCACACACTGTCGCGCCCGCGCCTGCCGCCTCGGGCACCTCCGCGGTGACCGCACCGTTCGCGCCGAACGCACCCGGCGCGCTGCTCCAGGACCGTCTCGCCGGCTGGGTCTCGGACCTCACGACACTCCACGAACTCACCGAACGCCTCACGCGCACGGACGCACTGCCCGACGCCCTCCAGGAGCTGTTGCGCGCCGGATCCGCCCTCGTAGGAGCCCGGCGCGGACTCGTCGTCCTCGAACCCGACGACGGCCTCGGCCCCGACACCACCATCGGCCTCGGCCTCGCCCGCGCCGACCTCGGGCACATCGAGACGGTCCCGCGCAGCGCGATGCCGTACGGCCGACTCCTCGACACGGCGGCCGGACTCCCGGGCGGCGACGGCGAGATCGCCCAGCCCGACCTGCTCGCCGAGGACGGCCTCGACCCGCGTCACCGCGAGGTCGCCGCCCGTCTCGGCTACGCGGCCTGCTACGCGCTCCCGCTCGCCACCGACTCCGCCGGCCGCCTCGGCGCCGCCGTGTGGCTCTACGACGAGCCCGCCGAGCCGTCCGAGCGCCGGCGCCACCTCGTCGGCCTGTACTGCCGGTACGCCACCGAGCACCTGGCCCGGCTCCTCGAAGTCGAGCGCACGCGCGCGTGCATGGCGACCATGGCGGAGGAGCTGCTGCCGTCCCGGCTCCCCCGGGTCGCCGGAGTGCGGCTCGCGGCACGGCATCGCACCGGCCCGCGCGGGGGCGGCGACTGGTACGACGCGCTGCCGCTGCCCGACGCGGCGCTGGGCCTCGCGGTCGGTTCGGTGACCGGCAGCGGCCCGAGCGCGATCGCCGCGATGGGGCGCCTGAGGGCCTCGCTGCGGGCGTACGCCGTGATGGAGGGCGAGGACCCGGTCGCGGTCCTGTCCGACCTGGAGCTGCTGCTCCGACTGACCGAGCCCGCCCGCTCGGCCACCGCCCTGTTCGCCTACTGCGAGCCCGCGCTGCGCAAGATCACCCTGGCCGGTGCCGGGCACTGCCCGCCGCTGCTGATCGGCGAGCGGCGCACCGAGTTCGTGGAGACGTCCGTGTCCGCGCCGCTCGGCATGCTCGCCTGCTGGGAGGCGCCGAGCGTGGAGCTGTGCGCCGAACCGGGAGAGACGGTTCTGCTGTACACCGACGGGCTGCTGCACCGCACCGGCGACGCCACCGACCGCGCCTTCGCGCGCCTGCACTCGGCGGCGGCCGGGGTGCCGAAGGGGCTGCGCGACGACCCGGGCGCGATCGCCGACCACGTCCTGCGGACCGTGCTGCCCGAGGGGCTGGACGCGGCGGACTCGGAGGAGGACGTCGTACTACTCGCGGCGCACTTCGAGTAGCACGGTGTAACAGGTCTTTCGCCCCTGGGCCCCCTTCCGTACGACCGTACGATGGAGGGGGTCCAGTGCCGTATCTAGGAGGATGACCGTGGCCGAAGAGCTCACCCCGGAGACCCCGGAAGCCGAGCCCGAGGAGCCGATCAAGAAGCGGAAGAACGGCCTGTACCCGGGCGTCTCCGACGAGCTGGCCGACAGCATGAAGTCCGGCTGGGCCGACACCGAGCTGCACGACCTGGAGCCGATCGCGCAGTCCGCCGAGACCGCGGCCCGCCGTGCCGCGCTGTCCGCCCGCTTCCCGGGCGAGCGGCTGGTGATCCCCTCGGGCAACCTGAAGACGCGTTCGAACGACACGGAGTACCCCTTCCGGGCGTCCGTCGAGTACGCGTACCTCACCGGCAACCAGACCGAGGACGGCGTGCTCGTGCTTGAGCCCGTCTCCGGCGGCCACACCGCCACGCTGTACCTGCTGCCGCGCTCCGACCGCGAGAACGGCGAGTTCTGGCTCTCCGGGCAGGGCGAGCTGTGGGTCGGGCGCCGGCACTCGCTCACCGAGTCCGAGAAGCTGTACGGCCTTCCCGTCTCCGATGTGCGCGAGCTGGCGGACGCCCTGCGCGAGTCCACCGGTCCGGTGCGGGTCGTGCGGAGCTACGACGCCGGCATCGAGGCCGCCCTGACCGACAAGGTCACCGCCGAGCGGGACGAGGAGCTGCGGGTCTTCCTGTCCGAGGCGCGGCTCGTCAAGGACGAGTTCGAGATCGGCGAGCTCCAGAAGGCCGTCGACTCGACCGTGCGCGGCTTCGAGGACGTGGTGAAGGTCCTCGACAAGGCCGAGGCCACCTCCGAGCGCTACATCGAGGGCACCTTCTTCCTCCGCGCGCGTGTGGAGGGCAACGACGTCGGCTACGGCACCATCGCCGCGGCCGGGCCGCACGCGTGCACGCTGCACTGGGTGCGCAACGACGGACCCGTGCGGTCCGGTGACCTCCTTCTGCTGGACGCGGGGGTGGAGACGCACACGTACTACACCGCCGACGTCACGCGCACGCTGCCGGTCAACGGCCGCTTCAGCGCCGTGCAGAAGCGGATCTACGACGCGGTGTACGACGCCCAGGAGGCCGGGATCGCGGCCGTGCAGCCGGGCGCCAAGTACCGGGACTTCCATGACGCGGCTCAGCGGGTGCTGGCGGAGCGTCTCGTGGAGTGGGGGCTTGTCGAGGGGCCCGTGGAGCGGGTGCTCGAACTCGGGCTTCAGCGGCGGTGGACGCTGCACGGCACCGGGCACATGCTGGGCATGGACGTCCACGACTGCGCTGCCGCGCGGGTGGAGTCGTATGTCGACGGAGTGCTTGAGGCCGGGATGGTGCTGACCGTCGAGCCCGGGCTGTACTTCCAGGCCGATGATCTGACCGTGCCCGAGGAGTACCGGGGGATCGGGGTGCGGATCGAGGACGACATCCTGGTGACGGTCGATGGGAATCGGAATCTTTCGTCCGGGTTGCCCCGGCAGTCTGATGAGGTCGAGGCGTGGATGGCGGGCCTCAAGGGTTGAGTTTCGGGTGCGGGTGCGTTGTGGCTTGTCGCGCCCCGCGGCGGAGCCGCAAATGTCACAGCCCCGCGCCCCTGGGTAGGTTCTCGTGGACCTGCATCTGAGTGCTGAACCTGGTGAAGGGCGTCGTGCTGGGCTTGAGCGAGCCCTGCGCGATGCCGTTCGGGGTGGGCGGCTGGCTCCCGGAGCCCAGCTGCCCGCCTCCCGGCGGCTTGCCGAGGAGTTGGGGGTTTCCCGGGGGACCGTGAAGGCGGCTTATGAGCAGTTGGTCGCCGAGGGGTATCTGACCGCTCGGCAGGGGGCCGGGACCGTTGTCGCTCCGTTGCCCTCCGCGGAGGGCGGGGCGTCCGAGAGAGGCGCACGCGCGCGTGCGCCTCTTTTCGATCTGCGGCCCGGGAGCCCGGATGTGGGGGCGTTTCCGGCTGCCGCCTGGATGCGGGCCCTGCGCAAGGCCGTCGACCGCGCGCCCGTCTCCGCCTACGACTACGGCGATCCCCTGGGCCGGATCGAGCTGCGGACCGCCCTCTCCGAGTATCTCGGGCGGACCCGCGGGGTCGTCGCGCCTCCGGAGCGGATCCTCGTCACCTCCGGGGCCGTGCAGGGGCTCGCGCTGCTCACCCGGGTGCTGGAGGGCGGCACCGTGGCCATGGAGGACCCCGGACTGCCCTTCCACCGGGACGTCGTACGGCACGCCGGCGGGCGGGTGGTGCCGGTGCGGGTCGACGACCTGGGGGTCGAGGTCGATGATCTCCGGGATCCCGCGGCCGTCGTCGTGACTCCCGCCCATCAGTATCCGACCGGCGTGACCCTGCACCCCTCGCGGCGGCGGGCGCTCACCGACTGGGCACGCGCGCGCGGGGCGCTGGTCGTCGAGGACGACTACGACGGGGAGTTCCGGTACGACCGACAGCCCGTCGGCGCGCTCCAGGGCATGGCGCCGGGGCAGGTCGTCTATCTGGGCACGGCGTCCAAGACGCTCGGGCCCGCGCTCAGGCTCGGGTGGATGGTGCTGCCGCCGCAGCTCGTCGGGGCCGTCGCCGAGGCCAAGCTGCACAGCGACCACAGCGCCGAGACCATCGGGCAGCTGGCCCTCGCCGAGCTGATCCGCAGCCATGCCTACGACCGTCACGTGCGCGCGTGCCGCCTCCGGTACCGGCGGCGCCGGGACCTCCTCGTGGCGCGGCTGGGCGGGCGGTGGCGGGTGGAGGGGATCGCGGCCGGGCTGCACGCGCTCGTGGAGGTCGAGGACGAGGCGGCGGTGCTGGCGCGGGCCGAGGCCGAGGGGCTCGCCGTGGGGTCGCTCGGCGAGCACTGGCACACGTCCGGCCCTCGTCAGGGGCTCGTCGTGGGGTACGGGACACCTCGGGAAGCAGCCTGTGCCCAGGCCCTGGAGGTGCTGGCCCGGGTACTGGAATTGGGCCACTCCTGAGCACCTTTATTGGGCCTGTCGAGCGGTCCACCGCGCTTCTAGTGTCGTTCCCATGAAGCACTCACTCGTCCCGTCCGCAGGGCCGCACCGTGTGCTGGCGCTGGCCCAGCTGAGCAACTCCGTCGGTGACGGCGCCTACTACGTGACGTCGGCGCTCTACTTCACCCATGTCGTCGGGCTCGCCCCCGCGCGCGTGGGCCTCGGGCTCACCGTCGGCTGGGCCATCGGGTCGGTGGTGGGGGTGCCGCTCGGCCGGCTCGCGGACCGGCGCGGGGCGCGCGGTACGGCGGTGCTGCTGGCGCTGGCGACGGGGCTGGCGGTGGCGTCCTTCCTGGTGGTGCGGGACTTCGTGCCGTTCGTCCTGGCGGCCTGCGCCTACGCCTCCGCGCAGTCGGGGCTCGCCGCGGCCCGGCAGGCGCTGCTCGCGGGGCTGGTGCCGGCCGGTGAGCGGACCGGGCTGCTGGCCCACCTCCAGGCGACGCTGAACGCCGGGCTGGCCGTGGGCGCGGGGCTCGGCGGGCTCGCGCTGCACGCCGGGACGCGGGCCGCGTATCTCGGGGTGTTCGCGGTGGACGCGGTGAGCTTCCTGGTCTGTGCCGGGCTGCTGCTGCGGCTGCCGTCGGTGGCGCCTCGCGGGTCCGTGGAGAAGGTGAGCGGCCCGGGTGTGCTGCGCGACCGGCCGTACGCCCTCGTGACGCTGCTGAACACCGTCCTGCTGCTGCGGATGCCCCTGCTGAGCCTGGGGATCCCGCTGTGGATCGCCGAGCGGACCGCGGCTCCGGACTGGCTGGTGTCCGCGCTGTTCGTCCTCAACACCGGGGCCGTGATGGTGTTCCAGGTGCGGATGGCCCGCGGGGTGACGGGGCTCGCGTCGGCCACGCGCGCGGTGCGGCGGTCCGGGTGGGTGATGCTGGCGGCCTGCGCGGTGTTCGCGCTGTCGGCGGGGGCCTCGCCGTGGGTGGCCGTGGGCGCGCCGGTCGCCGGGGCGGTGTTGCAGGTGATCGCCGAGATGGGGCAGTCGGCGGGGTCCTGGCAGCTCTCCTTCGACCTGGCTCCGGCCGAACGGGTCGGTGAGTACCAGGGGTTCTTCGGGACCGGGGTGACGGTGGCCCGGACGCTGGGGCCGCTGGTCCTGACCACGCTGCTGGTGGAGTGGGGCACGCCGGGGTGGCTGCTGCTCGGCGGGGCCACGCTCGGGGCGTCGTACGCGATGGGGCCGGCGACCCGTCGGGCCGCCGGCCGTCGTGAGGCGCCGGTCAGGCGGCCTGCGCTCGTGAACTGACCGCCGCTCGTGAACTGACCGCCGTCGGAAGGGCGTCCACGAACAGGGCCCCCGCGAGCAGCCCCGCGCTGCCGCGGGGGCTCCACGCGCGTGTGTGCAGGTCGGCGTCGAGGGCGAGCAGTGCTTCGCGGCCCTCCTGGGTCGTCGTACCGCCCGCTTCGAGGACCTCGCGGGCGCCGGCCTGGACATGGCGCAGGCCCAACGGGCCCGCGGTGTAGAGGAGTTCGGTGTCCTGGAGGGTGGACATCACGGTGATCAGGGCGTCCAGGCGGGCCTCCGGTTCGGTGGCGCCCTTGCGGCGGGCCTCCGCCAGCGCGTCCAACGCCCGCCGCACGTGCGGGAATCCGGCGCGTGCCTCGCCCCGGGCGCCCGCCGCGCCGTACTTCGCGGAGACCGAGGAGCCCCGGGAGGCCCGGCGCGGGGCGCGCTTGTCGGTGTGGGCCGCGATGCGCTTGGCCGCCGTACAGACGTCCTTCGAGCGGGCCGCCGGTTCCAGGGCGGCCGCGGCGACCAGCAGACCGAGGGTCCACAGGGCGCCGCGGTGGCCGCCGCCGGCCAGGCCCACCGAGTGCTCGGTGGAGCGGCCGATCGCGCCCAGTTCGGCGCGCAGGGCGGGGGTGCGCTCGCCGGTGCGGCGGGA
>NZ_JAAGLY010000469.1 GCF_010548375.1 Streptomyces sp. SID13726 | reverse complement strand
TTCGAGGAGAAGCTCGACCTGTTCGTCCACCTGCTCGACGAGAGACCCGTCACGTGGTCGGGCACGCCCCGCGCCGGGCTCGCCGACCAGGAGGTCTGGCCCAAGACCGAGAGCGGTCGGCTCCGCACGTGGGTCGGCGTGGGCGGGTCGCCCGAGTCGGTGGTCCGGACGGCGCGGCACGGGCTCGGCCTCATGCTCGCGATCATCGGCGGCGAGCCCGAGCGGTTCCGGCCCTACGTGGACCTCTACCACCGCGCCGTCGAGGAGCTCGGGAACCCGGTGCTGCCGGTCGGCGTGCACTCGCCCGGCCACGTCGCCGACACGGACGAGCAGGCGCAGGAGGAGGTCTACGAGCACTTCGCGGCCATGAACAACCGCATCGGCCGCGAGCGCGGCTGGCCCGCCTACCACCGCGGGCGCTTCGCCCACGAGGTGC
>NZ_JAAGLY010000468.1 GCF_010548375.1 Streptomyces sp. SID13726 | reverse complement strand
GGTCGAGGAGCGTGGTGCCGAACTCCTCCCAGCGCAGGAAGGGGCCGCTGCGGTCGAGGCCCTGGGCCAGCTGGTCCATGGACAGCCGTACGCCGGCGCGCACCATGGGGTCGGTCTGCAGGCGGTGGGCGTGCAGCATGACCACGTCCACGATCTCCTGCACCTTGGAGGCGCGATCGGGAAACATGAGCTGCTGGTCCTGCTCGGCGAGCACCCCCTGGGCCAGGTCCTCCTTGGACTGGAAGTGGAAGTACAGCGCTCCCTTGGTCACCCCGGCCTCGCCGAGGATCTGGGAGATGGTGGCTGCTTGGTAGCCGTGTTCCTCGAAGATCTTGGCCGCCGCAGAAAGGATCGTCTGCCGTGTGCGGATAGCGCGGACTTGCTCAGCAACTGTGCCTCCTCACCTCCTTGGGATGTCATCCATCGATCGCGGTCC
>NZ_JAAGLY010000467.1 GCF_010548375.1 Streptomyces sp. SID13726 | reverse complement strand
GACGTCCTCGACTGGGTCGCCGCGCAGCGGTCCGCCGGGGTCCCCCTGACCCTGCTCGGGACGGACGAGGACGGCGACGTCGAGCTCGCGGACCACGACCTCACCGGCCCGACCCTCGTCCTCACCGGCAACGAGACGTCCGGCCTCAGCGCGGGGTGGCGCGAGGCGTGCGACGTCATGGTGAGCATCCCGATGCTCGGCTCGGCGAGCTCGCTCAACGCCGCGAGCGCCACGACGGTCGTGCTGTACGAGGCGGTCCGGCAGCGCCGGGCGCGCTGACGCTCCCACCCGGGAGCAGCCTCTGCTGCACCGCCGACAGCCGGTGCCGGGCATTTGCGAGCGGTCCCGCCGAATGGTGGACTCCTGTGACCGCGCTCACGACAACGGGTCTAGACTCCCCAAGGTCGGGGCCCACCATCGTGGGCGTCCGACCGTCC
>NZ_JAAGLY010000466.1 GCF_010548375.1 Streptomyces sp. SID13726 | reverse complement strand
AGGGCCGCGGCGGCTTCTACTCCTACGACGCCCTGGAGAACCTGGTCGGCCTGGACATCCGCAGCGCCGACGCGATCGAGGAGCGCTGGCAGGACCTGGCCGTGGGCGACGACGTCCACCTCGCCGACGAGGCTGTCCTGCGCGTCGCGGAGTTGGAGCCGGGCTCGCACCTCGTGCTGCTCGGCGCGCCCGGGCCGGGGAAGCCGGACACGATGCCGTTCCGGTTCTCGTGGGCGTTCGTCGTCCGCCCGCTGCCGCCGGGCGAGGACGGCACGCCACGGTCGCGCCTGCTGGTCCGTGAGCGCTACCTGCCGCTCGGCGCCGTGGGCCGGGCCACCGTCGAGGCGGTACAGCCGGTCAGCTTCCTCATGACGCAGAAGATGCTGCCCGGCGTCCGCGCCCGCGCCGAACGTGAGTAACGCGGGTACAAGCCGCTCG
>NZ_JAAGLY010000465.1 GCF_010548375.1 Streptomyces sp. SID13726 | reverse complement strand
CATCAGCTTCGACCTGTACCAGGGCGAGACGCTGGGCATCGTCGGTGAGTCCGGCTGCGGCAAGTCCACAGTCGCCAAGCTGCTGATGAACCTGGAGCGGGCCACCGCGGGCGAGGTCTTCTACAAGGGCCAGGACATCACCAAGCTGTCCGGGCGCGCGCTGAAGGCCGTCCGCCGCAACATCCAGATGGTGTTCCAGGACCCGTACACCTCGCTGAACCCGCGCATGACGGTCGGCGACATCATCGGGGAGACCTACGAGATCCACCCCGAGGTGGCTCCCAAGGGCGACCGGCGCCGCAAGGTCCAGGAGCTCCTGGACGTCGTGGGCCTCAACCCGGAGTACATCAACCGGTACCCGCACCAGTTCTCCGGCGGCCAGCGCCAGCGCTTCGGCATCGCCCGCGGCCTCGCGCTCAACCCGGAGATCATCATCTGC
>NZ_JAAGLY010000464.1 GCF_010548375.1 Streptomyces sp. SID13726 | reverse complement strand
GCGGGTACGTCGGTTCCGGCGAGGGCCGCAGCTCAGGGAACGGGTGCGGCGGTCGCGCCCGGCTGGAGCAGTGCCAAGTGTCCTGAGCCGGACGCGAGGACGCTGCCGGCGAAGGCTCCCGGCAAGGCGGCCAAGGCGGCGAAGGCCAGGAAGGCGGCCAAGCCGGCGAACGCGTGCGGGCCGAAGGGCGACCGGGGTCCCCAGGGGCCCAAGGGTGACAAGGGTCCGAAGGGTGACCGCGGGCCGCAGGGGCCAAAGGGTGACAAGGGTCCGAAGGGCGACCGGGGCCAGGCCGGGCCGCACGGGCCGTGCGAGGACATCGACACGGCCCTGGGGCAGAGCGACACGGAGTTCAGCGCCGTGCTGCACCGGGGGCGGACCTCCCTGGGGGCACGGGAGACGAACACGCCGGTCGGTCCGTACACCTGGAGGGACCTCA
>NZ_JAAGLY010000463.1 GCF_010548375.1 Streptomyces sp. SID13726 | reverse complement strand
CACGACACCTTCTTCGGCGTGGCCCGCGCTCACGGCCCCGCCGACCTCTTCCTGCGCGCCCTTCTCGTCGCCGAGATCGACACCGCCCTCGACCTCGCGCGCGCCGCCTCGTCGCTCAGCCCGGCCGAACGCTCCACGCTGGTGGGCAGCGGCTCGGCCCTGCTGGGCCAGCGGCATCAGCGCCACGGAAGCGGCCGACTCGTACACCCACCAGAGGACTGCACAGCTCCCCCGGCCGACGAGCACACCGCACAGCTGCGCTGGAAGTCCGGGCACCGCCTCTTCTTCGCACACCTCCAGGCCATCACCGTGACCTGCGGATGCGCCGTCCACGCACGCACCGCCGCCGAACAAGCCGCGTACCTCGACCACACCGTGATGTTCTGCACGAGCGCCGCACTCGCCATGCGGCACGCCGCGGACTTCGCCCCCGAACTCT
>NZ_JAAGLY010000462.1 GCF_010548375.1 Streptomyces sp. SID13726 | reverse complement strand
GCCCGGTGTCCCAGCCGAGGGAGGTCGCGAGGTCGAAGGCGATGTAGCGGTGGAACTGCCCGGTGAAGGGCAGGCCGGGAAGGCGACAGCTTCTGCGGGTCGGCGTCCTTGCCCCCGCCGGCGGCGGGGATGAGCACCGTGCCGGCCTTGCGGGGTCCGGTGCCCTGGAGCGCCCACAGCAGGGAGGACTTGCCGGAGCCGTTGCGGCCCATGAGCGCGGTGATCGCGCCGCCCCGCAGATCGAGGTCGACCTCCCTGACGGCCGGGACGCCCTGATAGGTCACCGTCACCCCGCGGGCCTTCAGGAGGAGAGCGGGGTCCGGGGCGGGTGCCGGCCGCACCGGTGGCGGAGTCGTACCGGGCGGCGGACCGGGACCCCTCAGTCCCGGTCGTACATGTGGAACCCGCGGCCCGTCTTGCCGCCCAGCAGGCCCGCCTG
>NZ_JAAGLY010000461.1 GCF_010548375.1 Streptomyces sp. SID13726 | reverse complement strand
ACCCTCCAGCAACCGGGCCCGTACGGCGATGTCCTGACCCTTCCAACTCACCTCCGCGTCAGGATGCTTGAGCAGGTTCGCGGTCCACGCCGGATGTCCGGGGCGGCCGAAGTTGGAGCCGATCAGGAGCCAGCTGACGCCCCCCTCCTCCGGCATGCAGGCGAGCGGCGTGGTGCGCGGCTCGCCCGTCTTCGCTCCCTTGGCGGTCAGAATCACGCCGGGGAGCATCTGGGCGCTGAGCATGACCTTGCCGCGGGTCAGCTTGTGCACGGCCTTGTCCATGGCGGGGATGAAGTGCGGTGCGAGCTTGGCGAACAGCATGGTCGAGGAGACCTTCTGCATCAGCTTGACGCCGGCTGCCATTGCCATCAGACGGCCACCTTCTCTCGTGGGGTGGTGAACAGGCCCGAGCGGTGAGCGGCGTGCGCCCGCAGCCGGT
>NZ_JAAGLY010000460.1 GCF_010548375.1 Streptomyces sp. SID13726 | reverse complement strand
ACGGGGCGAGGTGCCCGCGGACTGGAGGTGACCGAGGTGGCGGGGGAGTCCGGGGACTCCCCCGCCGCCGGGTCAGGTGGACGCCGGAGCCCCGAAGGACCGGCCGGTTCCGGAGGAGCTATGGAGCCATGGAGCTATCGAGCTAGTGCTGTGGCCGGGAAGGTTTGCCGGGTCGCGGTGTTCGGTGCGGTGCATCGCAATGCGGAGGGCCGCGGCCTTTACTGGACGTACTTGCGTGGTCCGACAACGCGGCGAGGTGCCGTGCCGGGCGCCGCGACCCGGTGAACCTTCCCGGCCACAGCATTAGGCATCGGCGCGGCCCACGACGGTCCGGCCCGGACGGCCGAGTCGCTGTCCGTCGCGCTGGAGACGGCCCTGACCCCGGCGACCCGCGAGCGGGCGACCGCCGGGGGCGGGGTGTTCCGCACCAAGGGGCGAC
>NZ_JAAGLY010000045.1 GCF_010548375.1 Streptomyces sp. SID13726 | reverse complement strand
GCGACGCCGAGGCCCACGCCCAGGACGAGGCCGGTGGCGACGCCGGTGCCGGTGCGGGCGACGGCCAGGCCGGCGGCGACGCCAGCGCGAGCCCCGGTGACCAGGCGGGCGGCCAGGAGGTCGGCGGCCAGGAAGCAGGCGGCGACCAGATCGGCGGCGGCCAGGAGGCCGGAGCGGGTCAGGAGGCCGGTGCCGGTCAGGAGACGGGCGACGCCTCGGGCCAGTCGCACAACTGAGCCGGGCAGCTCAGGCACCACCCTCTGAACCGGCCGCGTCGGCAGCGGTCCCCCCCCCACCCACACCCACCGCTGCCGACGCCGGTCCGCACGACCACCACCCGGTCCGACGCGCGGTTCCGACCGGGCGGTGCAACGGTCCGGCCCTCCGGCGGGAGGGCCGGACCACGGCGTTTCCGGCTCACTCCACCGCCCGCAGCAACAGCAGCGCCACGTCGTCGATCCGCTCCCGCGCCGCCGCACTGCGCCGCACCAGGTCGTCGGCGAGTTCGTCCAGCGGCAGACCGCCGGTCTCTGCGAGCCGCTCGCCCAGGTCCGCCAGCGCGTCCTCGATGTCGACGCCCGGGGACTCGATCAGCCCGTCGGTGTACAGGGCGAGGACCGAGCCGGGCGCCAGCTCCACCTCCGTCGTCGGATAGACGGCCGAGCCGTCGATGCCGAGCAGCGGGCCCCCGGCCAGGTCCAGGACCCGCACCCGCCCGTCCGGCCGCCTCAGCAGCGGCGGCGGATGCCCCGCCCGCGCCATCACGGCCCGCCCCCGCGCCGGGTCGAGCCCCAGATACAGACAGCTGGCGAAGAGGTCGGCGCCGAGGTCGATCAGCAGCCGGTTGGTGCTGCGCATGACCTCCTCCGGGGGCTGGCCGACGGTCGTGTACGCCCGTACCGCCGTCCTGATCTGCCCCATCAGCCCCGCCGCCGTCACGTTGTGCCCCTGCACGTCCCCGATCACGGCGGCCGCGTGCCCGTTCACCGGCACCAGGTCGTAGAAGTCGCCGCCGATGTCCATGCCCTGGGTGGCCGGCAGATACCGGGCCGCCGCCTCGATGCCCGGCAGCGGGGGCAGGGTGTGCGGCAGCAGGGCCGCCTGGAGGCCGTGGGCGAGCTGGTGCTTGGCGTCGTAGAGGAGCGCCCGCTCCAGCGCCTGCGCGATCAGGCCGCCCAGGCTCGTCAGGACCGCCCGCTCGTCCGCGGGGAAGGGGTGCCGCTCGGCGTAGGCCAGCACACAGGTGCCCACGGGGCGGCCGGAGGCGATCAGCGGCAGGTAGGCCCAGGCCGCGAACCCGTCGGGGGTGGCGTGCCGCCCGGGATAGAGGTGCTCCAGCTGCTCACGTGAGTCGAAGAACGCGGGCACGCCGGTGTTCAGGACCCGGGTGCCCGGGGTCGGTTCGGCCAGCGGCAGCCCGTCGAACCGCTCCACGATCCCCGCGTCCCGGTACCCGCGGTGCCCCAGCACGTGCAGCCGCCCGGCCCGGGAGCCGAGCACGACCAGCGCCTGGCTGCCCACCGCCGGGGCGATCTCGTCCGCGACCAGCTGCACCACGTCCTGCACGCCCGCCGCCTCGGTGAGGGCCCCCGCGAGGCTCAGCACCTGCGAGATCGTCACCAGCCGGGACGGCGAGTCCCCGGGCTGCGGCCCGGCCCGCTGGAGCTCCGCCACCGCCCGGGCCCGGCTGACCCGTACGCTCAGCCCGGTGGTGCTCGGGTACAGCCGGAACGACAGCCAGTCCCCGGGCGGCCGCAGCGCCACGAACGACGTGCTGTGCTGGCTGATCAGCGCGGCCCGGTAACGGTCCTCGTAGACCGGGTCGTTGAGCCACGGCACCGCCGCCCACAGCTGGGAGCCGAGCAACTGCGGGACCGGGGCCCCGATCAGCTCGGCCGCCGCCGCGTTGGCGAAGGTCACCCGGCCGTGCAGATCGAGCGAGCACAGCCCGTACGGCAGCCGCGCCACCATCCGGGCCGCCTCCACCGAGCCCAGCGTCCCGGCCGCGCCCCCGACCGGCGCCGCCGCGAGCAGATCCGGCTCGGCGTGCGGCGGCAGACTGTCCTCCACGGCCCGCTCCAGGCGCACCGCGAGCCGCCCGCAGGCCGCGCTCAGATGCTCCCGCTCGCGTTCGGTCAGTTCCGGCGGATGGGACTCGGGCCAGGTCACGAAGACTGCGCCGTACACCTTGGCGGAGGTCGCCACCGGCACCGCGGCCAGCGCGAACGGATACGGCAGCACCACCGCGATCCGCGGATAGCGGTGTGCCATGTCCTGCTCGCCGCCGACCCACACCAGCCGGCGTTCGCGCACCGCGTCCGCCACCGGGATCGGGGCGCTGAGCCCCACCCGCTCCCAGGGCGCCGCGAACGCCCGCGGCAGACCCGCCATCACCGCCATCTCCAGGACCGGTTCACCGGCGGCGAGGAGATAGACCGCGCCGGAGTGGGCGTGCACCTCGTCCATCATCGACGCCAGCGCCAGGGAGAGCAGCGGGCGGCCCACCCGGGTCCGCGCGCTCGCCGGCGCCGGGGCGGACGTATGCCCGTCGGACACGCCGACCACCTCCTCGCACGGGCGCGTCCCGGAAAGGGGGCGCGGACCGCTGTCGCGCGCCGGGTCCCAGGGATCAAATCTGCCCCCTCGTGACGCGTCCCGCACGGCGAGCGCGACCGGCTCCGGGCACAGGGGTGACCGTGCGACGGCGAGAACGGCTGTGTACCCCGGGAGCCCGGGAGCATGCCCCCTGAGTCGAAGCGCGCGGCGGCGTACGGGCGCCGTGTGTGCGCCCCCGCGCACCCTGATGGCCAATTCTTCGCGCCCGGGAGCGGTCCGGGACCCGAACAATGGGGCACGCGTTCATCGCCATGGAACAGAGCCGTGGAACCGAGTGGGCGAGTCGAGGGGGACGAGCAGTGATCCGGGTGCTTCTGGTGCACGACGCGTGTCTGGTCAGATCGGTACTGGCGGAGTGGCTCCGCCGGGAACCGGACCTCGGGGTGTTCGACACCCCGTGGCACAGCGCGCCGGGCCGCCTGAGGTCGGTGCGTCCCGACGTCTGCGCGGCCGACCTCGACTGTTCGGACGCGTACGGCATCCCGCCGCTGGGGGAGTTATCGGGGCGCGAGCCGGACCGCAGTCCGCCGCGCCTACTCGTGATGGCCAGCGCGAACCGGCCGGGGCTGCTCAAGAGGGCGGTCGAGGCGGGGGCGCTGGGGTACGTGGACAAGGAGGGGGCCGCACCGGAACGTCTGGTGCGGGGGATCCGGCACGTCGCCGAGGGGAAACGTTTCGTCGATGACTCGCTCGGCTTCGGTTTCCTCCAGGCGGCCGAGATGCCGTTGACCAGACGGGAGTTGAGCGTGTTATCGCTCGCGGCCGAGGGGGCCTCCGTCGCGGAGATCGCGGGGAGTCTGCATCTGTCCCACGGGACCGTGCGCAACTACATGGCCGCCATCACCCGCAAGACCGGTGCCCGCAACCGCATCGACGCGATCCGGATCTCGCAGGGACAGGGCTGGCTCTGACCGCTTCGACGGTACGGCGCTCCAGCCGCCCACCAGCTCGCGGTAGGCCGGCGAGTCCCGCACGAGCTCGTCGTGCGTGCCGTACGCGGTGCGCCGGCCGTCCATGAGGAGCACCCGGTCGGCGCGGCGGGCCGAACTGATCCGGTGGGCGACGACGACCAGCGTGGTCCCCGGCCGCCGGGCGAAGGCCAGCTCGGCGCGCTCCTCGGCCCGCGGGTCCAGATGGCAGGTCGCCTCGTCGAGCAGCACGAGGGGGGCGTACGACAGATAGGCCCGGGTCAGCGCGATGAGCTGCCGCTCTCCGGCGGACAGCGCGCCCGGGTCGACGGCCGCGGTGGGCCCGCCGAGGGCTTCGAGCAGCGGGGTGAGCCCCACGGCCTCGGCGGCTTCGAGGAGTTCCGCCTCGGGCACGGGCTCCGCCCGGAGGTGCCCTAGGTTCTCGGCGAGGGTGCCGGTGTGGACGTATGCCTCCTGAGGGATGAGCACGCGCCGGGCGGCGGCCCCGGGGGAGGGCACGGGGTGTCCGCAGAGCCGGATCTCTCCGGCTGTGGGGCGCAGGAGCCCCGCGACCAGGGTGGTGAGCGTGGACTTGCCGATGCCGCTGGGGCCCACGACGGCCAGGTGGGCGCCGGGCGCGAGAGCGAGGTCCAGGGCGTCGACCACGGGGGTGGCGGTGGGGCCGTAGGCGAAGGAGACGGAGGTGAGGGAGAGGGCGGGGGCGGGAGTGGGGGTGCCGGGCGGGCGGTCGTGCGGGTCGGGACGGCCGGTTTCGGGGGTGGGGCGGGCGGGGTGGGTCCGCTCGTCGTCGGAGGCCGCCGTGCGCACCAGTCGCCGCACCACCACCACCAGCCGTGAGCCGCTCGTGCCCAGGCCGTGGACCAGGTTGTTCAGGGCCGGGAGGAGGGACTGGGTGACGTAGGCGAGGGCGCCGACCAGGGCGCCCGCGGTGACGCCCCGGTCCAGGAGCCAGGGGGCGCAGGCGAGCAGGAGGACGATCGGGAGCTGGCCGCCCACGGCGAGGGAGGCCACCCGCAGGACGGACCAGTGGGCCAGGGAGTACGCGGTGCGCTGTTCGGTGTCGACGAGCCGGCCCGTGCGCGCGGCGACGCGGTCCTCCGCACCGGCCGCCGTGATGTCCCGCAGCCCCGGGCAGACCCGGCCCAGACCGTCGGCCAGTGCCTCGTCGGCGACCAGGAAGTCCGCCTGGCGGCGGGCCAGCGGACGCAGGGTCGCCGCGAACAGCGCCAGCCCCGCGACCAGCGGCGGGCCCACGACCAGCAGGAGCAGCGGGTCGAGCGAGGCGAGTCCGGCGACGGCGCCGACGGCCGTGAACACGAACGAGCGCGACACCATCACCAGCCCGGCGAAGGTGTCCCGCGCGATCTCCACCTGCTGGGTCAGCCCGGACAGCGCCCCCGCGTCCGCCTCCCGCACCCCGCGCGAGACCACCCGGGTCACCAGGGCGTCCCGCAGCGGCTCCACCAGCGCGGCGACGGCGGCGTACACCCGGACCGTGCCGTACGCCCCGAGGAGCACCCCGAGTCCGGCCACCCCGAGCCAGGCGAGACCGGTGCCGGTACGCCCGGCCAGGAACCCCTCGTCCAGAGCGCGGGCGGGCGCGAACCCGGTGAGGAAGGTCTGCCCGGTCTCCAGCACCGACCAGCCGCCGAGCCGCACCAGCACCCGCCACCTGGCCCGCAGATACCGCAGACCGCGTGCGTGCACCCCGTCGCTCACGCCGCCTCCTCGGCCGAGGCGGCCCCGAAGACCGCCCGGTACTCCGCCGACCGCCACAGCTCGGCGTGCGGACCCACCGCCCGCACCCGGCCCCCGTCCAGCCAGGCCACCGCGTCCGCGCGGGCCGCCGTGGCCGCGCGGTGGGCGACCAGCAGACGGGTGCCTCCCGCGCCGCCGCTCACCAGGGCCTCGGCGACGCGGGCCTCCGTGACGGTGTCGAGGCTGGAGAGGGCGTCGTCGAGGATCAGCAGCCGGCCGCCGTGCGCGAACGCCCGGGCCAGACCGAGGCGTTGGGACTCCCCGCCGGAGCGCGGGGCGTCGGCGACGAGGGTGTCGTAGCCGTCTGGCAGCCGCTGGACGAAGTCGTCCGCGTGGGCCGTGCGGGCGGCCTCGCGGACCCGGGCGGGGGAGGGGGCGGCCAGCGCGAGCCCGATCTCCTCCCCGAGGGTGCCGCCGAGCAGCGCGGGCCGTTCGAAGGCGTAGCCGACCGCCCGGCGCAGTGCGTCGTGGGTGAGGTCGCGCAGCGGCACGCCGTCGAGGAGAACCTCCCCGGATTGCGGGTCGGCGAGCCGTCCGGCGACGGCGGCGAGCAGCGACTTGCCGGACCCCGAGCGGCCGACCACCGCGAGCGTCGTGCCGCCCGGGACGACGAGGTCGACCCCGTCGAGCACCGCGCGCCCGCCGCGCAGGGCGGTGACGCCCCGCAGCTCCAGCCGCCCAGGACCGGCCGGCAGCGGGCTCTCGCCGTGGTCGACGGCGGGCTCGGCCAGGACCTCGTCGAGGCGTCCGGTCGCCGCCCGGGCCCGGGCCAGCCCCGCGAGCCGGCCCACCAGGACGCCGACGCCGGTCGCCAGGACCGCGTACCGGGACGCGGCGAGCACCTCGCCCACCGTCACCCGGTGCCGGGCCAGCAGGACCCCGGCGACGGCGAGGACGCCGAGCTGGAGCAGCGGGGCCACGGCGACCGACTGGCCCGAGGCCCGGCCCTGCACATGCCACATGCGGTGACCGGCCTCGGACAGCTCGGGCAGCGGGCGCAGGATGCGGGCGGTCTCCCGGTCCGCCGTACCGGCCGCCCGGATCGTGCGGTGCCCGGCCACGGCCTCGCTGAGCGCCTGGGCGATCCTGCCCTGCACCTCCTGGTAGCGCGTCACGCACTCCCGGGTGTCGCGGGCGAAGGCGCGCAGCAGCAGGGCGAGCACCGGGGCCCCGGCCAGGAACACGGCCGCGAGCCAGGGGGAGATCATTCCGAGGGCGACCACGGCGCCGACCGGTCCGGCGAGTGCGGCGAGCAGTGCGGCGCGGGCCGTGGGTGCCGTGCCGGCCTGGGCGGCGTTGCCGACGAGACGGGCGACGAGGTCGCCGGGTCCGAAACGGGCGCCCGCGCGCGGTCCGACGGCCAGGACATGGCCGGTGAGGCGGCGGCGCAGCCAGCCGGTGGTGCGGGCGTCGACCGTGCCGCCGAGGACGGTCTCGAACGCGTCGAGCAGGGCGATCAGCAGGACCAGCCCCGCGCAGTACAGCACCCAGCGGGTCGCCGGGGCCTGGGCGAGCAGCAGGTCCAGGACGCGGCCGAGGGCGGCGGGCAGCAGCAGCCCGGCGCCGGTCGCGGCCGTGCTCACCAGGCACAGGGCCAGCCAGCGGGCGGGTGCCGGACCGACGAGGCCGTGTGTGGTCGGCGGCGAGGGGGGAGTCGTCATGCGGCGGCCTTCCCGAGGTGGGCAGAACCCCGGGCGGTCCCTCCCTCGCGGGAGTGGACCGCCCGGAGTCATGGGCGCACGATGCCTGTCAGAGACAGAGCGTGACGCTCGCCGCGCTGACGCAGGACAGCAGGCTCAGGGTGCTGTTGCCGCCGCCGCCGGTGTGCTCGTCGGACTCCATCGTCTGCAGGTCGAGAAGTGCCATCTCGTTTTCCTCTCTTCGGTGTCGTCCACCCGTGGGGACGGGGTTGGGTCACGGCTCCGTCAGGTCGCGGAACCGCGTATGGGGGGCCGCCCGAGCGGCGGCAGGAACGGCAGGTGCGCGGTGGTGGGTGCGCCGGGGGCCGCGTGGGCCGCGCCGAGCGCGAGCAGGCACCCTGCCGTTCCGGTGCCCAGGTCCATGGACAGGCGCATCATCTGGTGTCCTGGGAAGGCCAGTTGGCCCTGGTAGTCCATCGAGAACCAGCCGAGCCCGTCGATCTGGTCGGCCAGCCGCTCCCGGCCCGCGCCCGGCGTGTCCGTGCGCGCGAGGTGCAGGATCATCCCGGCCCGGCCCTGGAAGAGACCGGGCTGGACGTAGAAGCGGCTGGTGGCGGCGGTCAGGACACCGGCGCGGGCCTTCTCGAACTCGCCCTCGGTGTCGACGCCTTGGGCCAGGTAGTCGTCCAGCACCATCCCGATGCCCGCGCTTCCCTCGCCGAGGTACGGCAGCGTCCGCCACCCCTCGTCGACCTCCAGCGAGCCGCTCGGGTGCGTCACACAGCACTCCAGATCCCGGCGCAGCGCCACCTCGGCCGCCCTCAACAGCAGGGGCTCACCGGTGCGTTCGTACTGCCGCAGCAGGAACAGCGCGGGCCCGGTCCAGCCCCGCAGCAGCCCGGCCCGGCGCCGCTTGGGCGTGTCCGGAAGGGGCTGCGCGAGTCGTCGTACGAGGACGTCGGCGGCCTCGGCGGCACGGTCCCGCAGCTCCGACTCGCCCGTCCTGTCGGCCAGTTCACCGAGGACCAGGCCGAGACCGGCCAGTCCGCCGTGCAGGTCGGAGGAGAGGTTCTGCCAGCGCTCCGCGAGGACCCGCCCGACCAGGTCGAGGGCGCGCTCCCGGTGGCCGAGCCGGTCCAGGACGTGGGAGACGCCCGCGAGACCGTCGTAGAGCCCGAGCGGGGTGCCCGTCGGCGGGGGCGCCGTGTGCTTCAGGAGCCAGCGCTCGCCCTCCTCGTACCGTTCGGCGCCGATCGCCTCCAGGGTGTACAGCACCCCGGCCGCGCCGTGCGCGAGCCCGAGGCCGCCGCCGTCGTTGAACTGCGTGATGTCGCCAGGGAAGAGCCGGTCCGCGCGCTCCGGGGTGGCCGAGGCGAGGAGCGCCTTGACCATGGAGTCGCGGCTGTGCGGCCAGTCGCCCGGTTCGACGAACGAGGGCGCGGCCGCCACGGGCCGGCGCTCGCTCCGCGGGGCGATGTCCCGGGTGATTTCCGCGACCGCCTCGTCGAGGAACTCCTTCGGCACATCCGGGAACTGACGGAGGATCACCTCGGCCAGATGGGCCGCCTTCCCCCGGTCCACCACGAACAGCGTGGTCACCGGCAGGAACAGGGCGATCCGAAGACAGGCCAGCGCGTAGAGGTCGACGTCGACGCCCTTGCGGTCCGGCGGGGCGAAGAAGCCGGGGTGGGCGACGACCTGGCGGCCGTTCTCCTCGACCGGCGCCGCCGCCTCGAAGTCGAGCAGTGACACCGACTCCTCGTCGGGGCCGACCATGATGTTGAAGACGTGCAGGTCGTTGAAGACGATCCCGCGCGCGTGCACCGCCCGCACCGCCCGTTCGACGGCCCCGTGGATGCGCACCGCCCACGCCGTGTACTCGGCGACGGCCCGCGGATCGGGGTCCGGGGTGAGCAGCGGATGCCGCTCGGCGAAGAACGAGTTGAGCGGGCGCCCCTCCAGGAAGTCCATCACCAGGAACCGGTGGTCACCGAGCGTGAACCAGTCCCGCACCTCGGGCACCACCCCGGTACCGGCCACCCGCTCCAGGGCGTCCTTCTCCCGCTCCAGCCGGGTGATCGCGTCGGCTCCGTCCGCGGCGAGCCCCGCGTGCGGCCGCCCCTCCTTCAGGACGACCTTGCGCCCGTCCCGGGTGTCGGTGCCCGAGTAGACCCCGCCGCCGTTGGAGAAGTGCAGCGCCTTCTCGATCCGGTACGGCAGCTCGCCCACCGTCGTGGTGTTGCGGGCCTCGAGATGCGGTGCGAGGAAGGCCGGGAGCTCGACCCAGTCGGGCACCTGGAAGGACGGGGCCCGCCGGTCCGGCACCAGTGTCCCCTCGCCGTCCCGCACCGCCGGCACCAGCGAGCCCCGCTCGTCGACGACGAAGGTGCGGGCGAACGCGCCGTAGCGGACATAGAGCGGACCGTCGTACCAGCGCAGGTCGGTGAGGATGTACGGCCCCTCGAAGCCCTCCAGGAGCTTGCCCAGCTCCCGCAGCACGACGTGCAGCTGCTCCTCGTCGGCCGGGTAGACCGTGACGAACTTGCCGCTGGTGTCGCGGGCCGCGTACTTGGTGTTGCGCAGGTGCAGCAGGTGCGGGCCCGGCACGAACTTGAAGGAGATGCGCCGGGGCACGCAGTAGTCCCACACGATCGACGCGATGCGCTCCGCGTTCGCCCGGGTGGCCGAGGCGTGGATCTTCCAGCCCTGCGACGGGCCGTGCTCCGGAGCGCCGTCCGCGCCGAGCGGCGTCAGCGTCAGCCAGTCGCCGATCCGTGCCGCGTCCCAGCCGTCGGGCACCTCGCGGCGCGCCGCCTCGTACGAGGGTGCCTCGCCCGCGGAGATCCGGTCAGGCGTCTCGTAGAAGTGTCTGTCGGCGAGCGCGTACACCTCGTAGCGCTTGTCCATGCGTCCCCTTCCGTGGCCCACCCAAGAGCCTTCCAGCGGGACGGCGGCCACGGACAGTAACGGCTGTCACGAGACCACCGTGAGAAACGCATGCGTCAAGATCTGTTCGGGGACGTTCGAGCGCGACCCCCGCAGATGCTCCTCGGAACGCTCACAGGGGCTGCGCAGGTGCCGTATAAGCGCTGTAATGGCGGACGTGGTCAGTGAGGGCGCTGCGGGACGCAGAACGAGAACGCTGCGCGCCGAAACCGCCCTGTCATCGCTCACGGACGGTCCCGGCTCGCCTGAACGACTGCGCAGGGTGCTCGAACAGGCGCTGGTCTTCGCCGGTGCGACGCTCGCCGCCGTGTACACGCCCGGCGACGGCGACCTGCTCTGCCTCGTCGAGTCCGCCGGCGTCCCCCGGACGGTGTACGGGCTGCGCGACAGCTACCCGCGCTCCGGCGGCTCCCCGGCCGCCGACGCGCACCGCTCGGGACAGGCCGTCTTCCTCGGCCCCGAGGAGCTGGCCGCCTGCGCCGAGTCCCGCAGGGTGGACCGGCGGGACTTCCACCTGGCCGTGCTGCCCGCGCACGGCGAGGACGGCCGGGCCTGTCTGCTCGCCGTCGGCGAGGACCCCGGCGGCTTCGACGACGAGGACCGCAAGTGCCTCGAACTGATCGCCGACGCGATCGTCTGCCCGGCGCCCGTGGCGGCCCCCGAGGGCGAGGACCTGCCCTCCGACGCCTTCAGCCTCGCCATGGACACCGGCCGCGTCGAGGTCGGCGACCGGATCCTGGAGCTGTTCGCCATGGACCGGGCCGACTTCGACGGCAAGGTCGAGACCCTGCTCGGCCTCACGGTGCCCGAGGACCTGCCCTCGCTGATGTCGCTGTTCGAGGCCGGTCACCTGTCCCCGGGCGACCGCGAGCTGGAGTTCCGTGTCCTGCAGCCCTCGGGACCGCCCAGGTGGCTCCGGCTGCGCGGCCGGATGCTGCCCGGCGGCGAGGGCCGTCCGGCCCGGCTCGTGGGCACCGTCGCCGACGCCTCGACCCTGCGCTCCGACGTCACTGACGTGGCCCGCGTCCAGCGCCTGGCCGCCGCCCTCGCCACCGCCGGCACCGTCCGCGACGTCGGCCAGGCCGTCGTCTCGGCCCTGCGCGCCCCGCTCAGGGCCGACCGCATCGCCCTCGCCGAGCTGGAGAACGAACGGCTCGTCGTCACCGTCCTCGACCCGCCCGAACCGGAGTCCTGGCCCGAGCTGTGGCGCCTGGAGTGGCGCAGCGAGTGGCCCGACGCCCCGGTGCGCGCGATGCCCACCCTGGCCGCCGCCCTGCGCGAGGGCCGCGCCCAGATCTGGCCCGCCGGCACCGGCGCCGCCCTCCTCGAACCCGCGCTCGCCGAGGTCGGACCCGGCGGCCTCGCCGTGCTGCCGCTGCCCGCCGCGGGCCGCATGGCCGGCGCCTGCCTCATCGGCTGGGACACCCCGCACCACTTCGGCCCCGACGAACGCGCCCTGCTCACCGCCTCCGCGGGCCTCGCGGGCCAGGCCCTCATGCGCGCCCACGCCTTCGACGCCGAGCACGAACTCGTCGGCATGCTCCAGCGCCAGCTGCTGCCCCGCCGCCTGCCGACCCTGCCCGGCGCGGTCGCCGTGGCCCGCTACCTGCCCAGCACCGCCGGACTGGAGCTCGGCGGCGACTGGTACGACGTGATCCCGCTCCCCGACCACCACGTCGCCCTGGTCATCGGCGACGTCCAGGGACACAGCGCGGCCGCCGCCACCCTCATGGGCCAGATGCGCACCGCGCTGCGCGCCTACGCCGTCGAGGGGCACCCGCCCGACGTCGTCGTCGCCCGCGCCAACCGGCTCCTCATGGACCTGGAGACCGACCTCTTCGCCACCTGCACCTACGTCGACGTCGACATGGAGGAGGGCACCGCCTGGTGC
The DNA here is from genome assembly GCF_010548375.1 of Streptomyces sp. SID13726. Lineage (GTDB taxonomy): Bacteria > Actinomycetota > Actinomycetes > Streptomycetales > Streptomycetaceae > Streptomyces. The sequence goes on along the minus strand of NZ_JAAGLY010000045.1, from coordinate 12,288 downwards.
GTCCGCGCCGGCCACCTGCCGCCGGTGCTGCGGCACCCCGACGGCGGCACCGACATCGCGGAGGCCGACGGCGGTCCGCCGCTCGGCGTGGTGGCCCAGGCGGACTTCCCGATGACCCCGCTGCGGCTGCGCCCCGGCACCCTGGTCGCGCTGACCACCGACGGCCTCGTCGAGTCCACCGAGGCCGACATCGACGAGGGCATGGAGCGCTTCGCCCACGAACTGTCCGTCTCCGACCCCGCCCACCTCGGCCTGGTCGCCGACGCCCTGCTCGGCAACGCCCGCCGCAGCGACGACGTCGCCCTGCTCCTGCTGCGCTACGACGGCATGGCCGGCCACCCGTTGCGGGAGAGTTGGACGGTGTGGCGCGTCCCGCAGGCCGCCGGGCACGCCCGCCGCTTCACCCGGCGCACCCTGCGCGGCTGGGGCGTGCGGGACGAGGCCCTGGACACCGCGCTGCTCGTCGTCTCCGAACTCGTCACCAACGCCCTCGTGCACACCGACGGCCGGGTCCGCCTCGACCTCGCCCTGGTGGGCAGAAGGCTGCGCGTCTCCGTCGCCGACGCCTCGCCGCGCACCCCCGCCAAGCCCACCAGCATCGGCTGGGAGGCCACCGGGGGTCGCGGCATCCTCCTGGTCGAGGCCGTGTCGGCGGCCTGGGGCACCGTCCCGGTCAGCGGCGGCAAACAGGTGTGGGGCGAAATCGCACTGGACGCCTGACACGGGGTACCCGGGCGCGGAATCCCCGCAGCAGAGAGGTACGCCATGACCCAGCACGTCAGCGACATCATGACCGGCGCGCCGGTCACCGTGGAACCGCAGACCTCGGTGACGGCCGTCGCCCGGATCATGCGCGACCAGGACCTGGGCGCCGTCCTCGTCACCGACGGCGACGAACTGCGCGGCCTGGTCACCGACCGCGACCTCGTCGTGCGCTCCCTCGCCGAGGGCGGCGACCCGGAGCGGACCACCGTGGCCGGCGCGTGCAGCGACCACCTGGTGACCGTCACCCCCGAGGACGACCTGGACCACGCGATCGGGCTCATGCGCGAACACGCCGTACGCCGTATCCCGGTCGTCGAGAACGGCCGCCCCGTCGGCGTCGTCTCCCTCGGCGACGCCGCCATGGAACGCGATCCGGAGTCGGCGCTGGGCGACATCAGCGTGGCCCGCCCCAACACCTGAACCGCGGAACGCAGTTCGACCGCCGCCGTCAAGGACCCGAGCGGCCGGTCCACGCCGAAAGGGTGTGCGGTACCGCTGTCCTGACCCGCCGCCCGGCCCGTTTGCCCCCTCCGCCGCTGGGGACCCGGAGGGACAGCATGGAAGGACGTGAACCGTCGTGACCCCGCAGACCGCAGAGAAGACCGTCGTACGCCGACCCGAGACGGGCTGGTCCAGGGCCCGCCGCCTGCACGGCAGGGGCGAGCCGCGGACCTGCCTGGCGGCCGTCGAGGAGCCGGGCGGGCCCGCCGGGACCCACACGGGGGAGTGGAACATCTGCCGGGGCGAGGACTGACCGCCCACGGGGCGTAACCCCCAAGTCACCCCCCGGCCATGGCCGGTTGCTCCGCAGTCGGGCTAAGGTGACGCAGATGAAGGCTCTCGTGCTGTCCGGCGGGGCCGGTACACGGTTACGGCCGAGCACGCACCTCTCGGCCGGACCGCCGGTGCCCGTCGCGGACAAGCTCTCGGACAAGGCAGTCCGCCGTCCCGGCCGCGCCCTTCCCGGCGCGGCCGGGATCACGCAGGTCGGGGCGGCCGCCGCGGAGACCGGGGCCCGGGGCGGCGACGGCCCGGAACCCGTACGGGACGGCCGGGTGCGCGTCACTTCATGAGCCTTCTCCTCACCGGCGGGCGATCCGCCCGCCTCCGTGACACCTCCGACATCGCACGAAAGATCGTGCCTCTCCGTACGAAGCCCTGCCATGAAGGCTGTGCAGACGGTATGTTCCACGCCACGGGTTCCGGCGCGGGCAGTCTGCCGGGACCGGCGTGGAAGGTGTCACGGCACATCGGCGCCGACCCGGACCGGGTCCGCCCCCACAGCGGCGTGCTGCCGCTCGTCCCGCCCCGGGACCGGCGTCCCGCCCTGCACGAAGCACCGCCACACATCCGCAAGGAGATTTCCCAGTGAAACGTCATGAGTTCCTGCGGGGGCTCCACAAAGCCAGCGCGAACCGCAACTACCTGGAGATCGGCGTCAACGACGGCCGCAGCCTGACGTTCTCCCGGGTACCCAGCATCGCGATCGACCCCGCCTTCAAGGTCGTCACGGAGATCCGCTGCGACGTCCACCTGGTCAAGGCCACCAGCGATGACTTCTTCGCGCGCGACAACCCGCTCCAGCACCTCAAGGGCGGCCGCCACCCGCTGCGCAACATCGTGCGCAACCGCACCCCGTTCGGTTACTGGCGGGACGTCACCCTCGACCTGTCGTTCATCGACGGCATGCACCTGTTCGAGTACGCGCTGCGCGACTTCATCAACGTGGAGAAGCACTCGGACTGGGCCAGCGTGATCGTCTTCGACGACATGCTGCCGCGCAACATCGACGAGGCGGCCCGCGACCGGCACACCAACGCGTGGACCGGTGATGTCTACAAGGTGATCGAGGTCCTGAACCGCTACCGGCCCGACCTGGTGACGGTCCTGGTGGACACCGAGCCCACCGGTCAGCTCGTGGTCTTCGGCGCCGACCCGACCAACACGGTTCTCCAGGACAAGTACGACGAGATCATCGCCGAGTTCGTCGTCGAGGACCCGCAGAAGGTGCCGGAGTCGGTCCTGGAGCGGACCACGGCCATCAAGCCGGAGTCGCTGATCGAGGCGAACTTCTGGAAGGCGCTGGTGAACGCCCGCAACCGCGGCTCGAAGCGGGAGCGCGGCTGGGAGCACCTGCGGACCAGCCTCGAGCGGCTCAACGGTCACAGCTGACCGGGAGCCACCCGACGGCCACGGCCGATCCGACGCCGTCGGCCGGGGAGGACAGGTTGTCCTCCCCGGCCGACGGCGCTCTCATGTCCGGCGCACCCCGAGGCCCGCGGCGAGCCTGCTCAGCAGCTGCCCCGCCCCGCGTACCAGGCGCTCCGCGACACCGGGCCGCGGCGGGCGCACCGCCCGCACCTGACCCGCCGTCACCTGGAGGGCGAACGGCAGCGGATGGAAGCGCGGTTCCGGCACCCCGGGCGCCGGACTCAGGGCCACCCGCCAGGCCGCACCCCTTATGGCGCCGACGGGCGGCGCGGCGTCCAGCAGCGCGATGGAACCCTTCGGCGACAGCGTGCCGGACGCCTCCATCGACGAGGTGCCCGTCACCCTCGTGAGCCGCAGCCGCACCGGCGTGTCGGCGGGCACATGGAACGGTACGGCCACCTCGACCCGGTCCCCGGCCACGGCGACCTGCCCGGGCGTGAGCCGGCCGAGCCCCAGCCGCTTGCCCGCCCTGTCGACGTCCAGGGCGAGACTGCCCTGCTTCGCCGTCCAGTACGGCAGCACCACCCGGCCCCCGACGACACCGGCGTCCCCGGCCGTACTTCCCTTGGTCGGGACCGGGCCGAGCCGGCACTCCTTGGTCCAGCCGCCCACCTTCACTCGGACGAACACGTCCCACAGCCCGGCGCCGAGCGCGCTGTCGCCCGCCGCGCGGGCCGGGTCCACGGTGGCGGTACCGCGCAGCACCAGCCGTACCCGGCCGTCCTCGTCCGCCGGGACCGTCTCCCGGGTGAACTCCACCGGCTGGAAGTACTGGGCGGCGCTGGAGCGTTCACGCAGCAGCACGTCGACCGTGGCGTCGCCGAAGCGGGCCGCGCTGTGCGCGCTCACCCACCCCACCGCGTCCTCGACCGACGCGGGCGGACCGTCGAGCCCGGTGGCGGTGGCGCCGGCGGGGAACGTCAGCGGGGTGCCGCGCGAGACGAACTCGGCGGACAGGCCGATCAGTAGCGAGCCGTCGCACCACTCGACGCCCTCGGGGCGGGCCTTGGGCGCGATGGACGCCTCCCACCCGGCGAACTCCACCAGGTCGTCGAGGCGGTCGTCGGCGATCAGCGCGGCGACGACCTGCTGGGTGGGCTGGAGCCCGGCCGCGACCCCGGGCCCGAACCGCTCGACGACCACCCCGCGGATCTCGGCGAACAGCTCCCGCCGGTAGTCCTCGGGCAGGTTGAGCAGCCGCTTGCCGCGCATCCGCTCGACCATCTCGTTGCGCAGCCAGCGCCGGAACAACCGGTCGCGCAGCGGCCCCGGTTCGGTGTACTTCTCGACGATGTCGAGGGCCTCGCGCAGGTTCTTGAAGTAGCCCACCGGGTCGAAGCGGCGGAAGCCCGCGTTGGCGGCGTCGTCGCGCTTGACGTGGTAGTAGCACACGTAGTCGCTGAGGACGGAGATGTTCTCCGCCCGCAGATACGCCTCCGTGACGAAGACGTGGTCCTCCAGCCTGCGCCTGCCCTCGGGGAAGCGCAGACCGATGCGGTCGAGGAAGGCCCGCCGGAACATCTTGTGCGGTGTCAGGCTGTCGATCAGCGGGGCGTTGCCGACCGTGGCCCGCGGGTGGTCGCGCCGGAACAGCTCCACCGGCACGGGCCGTCCCTTGCCGGCCATCTTGCCGACGACCACGTCGGAGCCATGGGCGACCGCGTAGTCGTACATGCGCTCCAGCGCCTCGTCGCCGAGGTAGTCGTCGTTGTCGACGAACAGCACGAACTCGCCCCGGGCCCGGTCGATCCCGACGTTGCGGGGCTTGCCCGGCCAGCCCGAGTTCTCCTGGTGGACGACCGTGAACCGCGGGTCCCCGGCGGCGAGTTCGTCCAGCCGGGCCGGAGTGTCGTCGGTGGAGCCGTCGTCGACGAAGATCGCCTCGTACTCGTCGGGCGGAAGGGACTGTCTGCGCAGCGAGGCGATGCAGTCCTCGATGTAGGCCCCCGGGTTGTACACGGGGATGACGACGCTGACCTTGACCGGCATCGGTGTCCGGACTCCCTTGCCTTGCTTGCCGCCGGCGGCACAGCACGAGCCGCGCCGGCGGATGCCGGCGCCGACGGCTGTGCGCCCTGTCAGCCGGGCAACTGGGCAAGGAGCCCCAGGACATCGTCCGTCGTGCCGGTTTCACCGAGACGGGGGAAGATCCGCTCGACGCTGCCACGGTGCGCCTCGGCGTCCAGGTCGCTCATCGCGTCGGTGGCGAGGGTGACGTGGTACCCGTGTTCGTGGGCCGCGCGGGCCGTCGACTCCACGCCGATGCTGGTCGCGATGCCCGTCAGCACGATCTGGGTGACGCCGCGTCGCCGCAGCTGCACGTCGAGGTCGGTGCCGTGGAAGGCGCCCCAGTTGTGCTTGGTGACGGTGATGTCGCCCCGGTGGCCGGAGAGTTCGGGGACGACGGCGTCCCACCCCGCTGGGCGGGCACCGGCGGGGTGGGACGTCTCGGTGCGGCCGGGCACCGCGTCCGACCCGTCGGCGGCGAAGGAGACCCGGACCAGGACGACGGGCAGGTTCCGGGCGCGGAAGGCGTCGGCGAGCTTCGCCGTGCGTGCCACGACCTCCGGGCCCGGGTGGGGCTGGACGGTCGCGCCGACGACGCCCGCCTGGAGGTCGATCACCACGAGGGCGGTCCGCGGGTCGAGGGTGGTGAGTGCCATGGGGGTTCAGGCCTTTCCGGTGGGGGCGAGGACACGCAGGGAGCGGTCCGCGGGGACGGTCGCCAGGAGCAGGACGGACCCGGCGAGCATGAACAGGGCCAGCTGGTGCAGCCCCGGAGTGTCGGCGCGGTGGGCGAAGAAGGCCGCGGTGGCGGCGGAGGAGCCCAGCGCGCCCAGGTAGGTGAAGGTGCGCAGCAGCCCGGCGGCCGAGGCGATGCGCTCGGGCGGGGCCTGCCGGTAGAGGGCGTTCTGGTTGGCGAGCCCGATCAGCCCCTGCGGCACGCCCAGTACCGCGCCGACCGCGAGCAGCGCCCACAGTGCCGTGCCCGAGCCGACCAGCAGCAGCGCGGCACACCCGATGACCTGGACCAGAGCGCCGACCAGCAGCTTGGAGCGGACGGCCTCGCGGCGGCCGGTGAGGACGGAGACGGTGAGCGCGGCGGCCGACAGAGGCAGCAGGACGAGCCCCGCGGTCGAGGCGTGCAGCCCGCGACCCTCCTCCAGCCACTGCGTGAACCCGTACAGGAACGCGTACGACGTGGTGTAGCCGAGCAGTTGACGCACATAGGTGGCGATCAGCGGGAGATTTCCGCCCAGCACCCTCAGGTCCACGAACGGCTCCGGCACCCGCAGCTCCCGCACCGCGAACCCCGTGGCGGCCGCGGCGGAGAGCACCGGCAGCCACCACAGGCCGATGCCGGTGAGGAACAGCATCAGGGAGACGAGCATGACGGCGAACAGGGCCATCCCCGGCAGATCGAGGCCACGCGCGTGTGCCCGGCCGGAGCGGGGCGTGCGGGGCAGGCGCAGGGCGCCGAGCACGAGACAGGCGGCGGACAGCGGCACGTTGACGGTGAAGATCGCCCGCCAGCCGCCGACGCCGATCAGGAACCCGCCGAGGGCCGGGCCGATCGCGGCGACCGTCTGGTTGGCGACGGAGAGCGCGGTCAGCACCCCGGCCGGGCTGTCCTGTCCGGTGCGCTCGGCCTCGCTCCGGGTCAGCCGCATGGCCGCCGGATACGCGGCGGAGGTACCGAACCCGAGCAGCACCCGCGCGGCGATCAGCGCCCCCAGCGACGGGGCGAGGGCGCCGAGCAGCCCCGCGATCCCGACGAGGGCCGTACCGGCGAGGTAGAGGAGCCGCGGCCCGAACATGTCCACGAGCCGTCCGACGACTGGCTGCCCCACGGCCGTGGCCAGATAGAGCGCCGAGACCAGCCAGGCCGTAAGCGCGGGCGGGGCGCCGAAGGCGGTGCCGATGGGCACCAGGGCCACGGCGATCATCGAGGAGTTGATCGGGTTGAGGACCGAGCCCAGCACCATCGGCGCGATGAGCCGGCGGTCGAATCCGGCGGGGGCGGGGCCGCTCCGCCGGTGTTTCAGGAGCCTGACCGTCACGGCCGGGTCAGCCGGTCCAGCAGACCGAGGGCCGTCAGCATGAGCTGCCGCTCCTCCTCGGTGCACCGGTCCTGGAAGGCGCGGGCCAGCCACTCCTCGCGCACCTGCCGGTTGTCCTCGATCCGGGCCCGGCCCTCCTCGGTGAGGGTGACGAGCTGCCGTCGCCCGTCCTCGGGGTCCTGGCCGCGCCGGATCAGCCCGTGCCGGTCCAGCGCGGTCAGCGTGGCCGCCATCGACTGCGGCCGCACCCCCTCCGCGGAGGCCAGCGCGCTCGCCGTGGCAGCCCCGTGCTTGCCGATCAGGGTGAGCGCCGACACCTGCGACGGCGTGAGGTCCTCGCCCTGGTCGACCTCCCGCATCCGGCGGCGCAGCCGGCTGAGCACCACCCGCAGTTCACGGGCGGACCGGGCGGCGGACTCGGTGATGCCATCAGGGTTCTCGGCCATGCCCTTCACCCTAGGAAGGACAGTTGAGACTGAACAGTTGGGACTGAACAGTTTTGCCTGATGAATACCGGCCGCACGGCCGCCCCTCTACGCTGGTCCCGTGCGCCTGCTCCTGATGTCCGACACCCACCTCCCCAAGCGCGCCAAGGAGCTCCCGGCCCCGCTGCTGGCCGAACTCCCGCACGCCGACGTGGTCTTCCACGCCGGTGACTGGGTCGACACCGCCACCCTCGACCTGCTGGAGAGCCGCAGCGCCCGGCTCGTCGCCGTCCACGGCAACAACGACGGGCCCGAGCTGCGCGCACGCCTCCCCGAGGTGGCGTACGCCGATCTCGGCGGCCTGCGCTTCGCCGTGGTCCACGAGACGGGCGCAGCCCAGGGCCGCGAGGCCCGCTGCGCCGCCCGCTTCCCCGGCACCGACGTCCTGGTCTTCGGGCACAGCCACATCCCCTGGGACACCACCGCCCCCGGCGGACCGCGCCTGCTCAACCCCGGCTCGCCCACCGACCGCCGCCGTCAGCCGCACTGCACCTACATGACGGCGACCGTGGCCGACGGCCGCCTCACCGACGTACGGCTGCACCGCCTGCCGCCGAGGTCCGTCTCGCCCTGAGGCGCACCGGCCGTTCGGACCTGAGCGCCGCGGTCCGTTTCACCCCGGGGGCCGCGGGCACCCGGCATTGTCAGTCCCGGCTGATACGACGGACCCATGGCTCCTGCACCGGCAACACTGCTCCGACGCGCGATGCGCCCCGGCGACTCCGCGTCGCCGCGCACCGTCCTCGTCGTGATGTGCGCCGGGTACTTCCTGGTGCTCCTCGACGTCACCGTCGTCAATGTCGCCCTGCCCGCCGTCGGCGCGGGCCTCGGCACCGACGTGGGCGGCCTCCAGTGGGTCGTCGACGGATACGCCCTCGCCCTCGCCTCCCTCATGCTGACCAGCGGCGCGGCCGGGGACCGGTACGGCCACCGACGGGTCGTGCTGATCGGGCTCGGCGTCTTCGGCGCGGGATCGCTGGCCTGCGGGCTCGCCCAGAGCGCCGGTGTGCTCGTGGCGGCCCGGGTGGTCCAGGGCGTCGGCGCCGCCCTGCTGCTGCCGGGCACGCTCGCCGTCATCGGCCGGGCCTTTCCCGACGGCGCCGCCCGGGCCCGGGCGATCGGCGTGTGGGCGGGCATCGGCAGCCTCGCCCTGCCCGCCGGGCCACTGCTGGGCGGCGCCCTCGTCGAAGGACTCGGGTGGCGCGCGATCTTCCTGGTCAACGTCCCGGTCGTGCTGTTCGCCCTGGCCGGTACCGCGGTGGTCGTGCACGAGAGCAGGGAGTCCCGGGCCAGGCCCCTCGACCTGTCCGGGATGCTGTCCGGCGGGATCCTGCTGTGCGCGGCGACCTACGCCTTCATCGAGGGCGGACGCCGGGGCGCCGGGTCACCGGAGGTCCGCACCGCCACCGCGGTCGCCGTCCCGGCCCTGGTGACGCTGGCCGCCGCCGAACTCCGGCGCGGCGACGACGCGATGCTGCCGCCCGCCCTCCTGCGGCGCCCCGCCTTCACCGCGGCCAACGCCACCGCCGGGATCATGAACCTCTGCACCCTCGGCACGCTCTTCGTGCTGATGCTGTGCCTCCAGTCGGTGCAGCACCGCTCGGCCCTCCTCGCGGGCCTGACGGTCGTCCCCCTGTTCGCCCCGCTCGCGGTCATGGCCCCCGTCGGCGGCCGTGTCACCAGCCGGTTCGGACCCCGGCTGCCCGCGGCGGCGGGACTGCTGGTCGCCGCGGCCGGGCTCGCCCTGCTGACCGGGGCCGGGGAGCACTCCGGGTACGCGGACCTGATACCGGCGTTCCTGCTGTGGGGCGTCGGCTGCGGACTGCTGACCCCCGCCGTCGTCGCCGCGGCCATCGCCACGGTCCCCGCCGAGCGCTCGGGTCTCGCCTCCGCGGTCAACAACACCGCACGTCAGACGGGCGGCGCGATCGGGATAGCGGTGGCGGGCGCCGTCGCGGGACAGCCCGGTGACCAGGAGCGCTTCCTGCGGGGCTTCCACACCGTGGCGCTCGGCTCGGCCTGTCTCTACGCGGTGGCGGCGGTACTGGCGCTGGCCCTGCTGCCGGGCGCGCCGCCGCCGACGGACCGGCGCTCATGAGATCCGGGCCGCTCCGAGTGAAGGGGAGCGGCCCGGGCGCTGCGAGTGTGTGATGTCACGGACCTCCTTCCCGATCGGAGGAGGGGACGAGGGCTCGGACGCCCTCTCCCGTACGTCGGCGCCTACCCCTTCGCGGGCGTCTCACACCCTCCGGTGCCGTCGTCGTAGACGGGTGATCGCGAGCACCACGACACCGGCCGCCGCCATCGCCGCGGCGGCCCGTTTGGCGACCGGCACACCGATGGCCCGCAGCAGGTCGAGGGGCTCGTCGTCGGGGTCCGGGGCCGGGCGGGGCGCCTCCGCAGCCGGCCGGGCGGTCACCGGCGGCTTGCCCAGCCGCTCCGCCAGACACCCGGCGAACTGCCCGACGAGCCGGTCGCCCACCTCCGCCATCACCCCGCGCCCGAACTGCGCGGGCCGCCCGGTCACCGCCAGGTCCGTGCGCACCGACACGGCCGTACCGCCGTCCTGCCCGCTGAGCGTGCCGGTCACCGTGGCCCGCGCGGTGCCCTGGCCCCGGGTCTCCCGGCCGCTCGCGATCAGCACCATGCGGTGCGCGGACTCGTCCTGCTCCTCGAAGACGGCGGTGCCCTTGTACGTCACGGTGATCGGGCCGACCTTGACCTTCACCGAGCCGGTCACCGTCTTGCCGTCGTACTCCTCGACCGTCGCCCCCGGCATACAGGGCGCGACCCGTTCGATGTCGAGGAGCGCGCGCCAGGCCTCGTCGACCGGGACGGGCACGGTGAACTCGTGGTGCAGTTCCATGACTTCCTCCAGGCGGGCTCCGTGAGGACGGGCAGATTTCAGGGGGACGGGTGGATCGCCCCCGCCGTGGCCGTCAGCGGGGTGCCGGTGCCGCCCCAGCGCAGGGCGACGATCTCGGCGGTCACGGACACGGCGACCTCCTCCGGTGTACGGGCTCCGAGGTCGAGGCCGACCGGGGAGCGCAGCCGGGACAACTCGGCCTCGGCGAGCCCCGATTCGGCGAGCCGCTTCATCCGGTCGTCGTGCGTACGGCGGCTGCCCATCGCCCCGATGTACGCGGCGGGCCGGCGCAGGGCCTCCTCCAGCAGCGGTACGTCGAACTTGGGGTCGTGGGTCAGGACGCAGACGACCGTGCGCTCGTCGGTGTCCGTGCCGCTGAGGTATCGGTGCGGCCAGTCCACGACGACCTCCACGCCCTCCGGGAAGCGCTTCGGGGTGGCGAAGACCGGGCGGGCGTCGCACACGGTGACCCGGTAGCCGAGGAAGGCGCCGATCCGGGCGACCGCGGCCGCGTAGTCGATCGCGCCGAACACCAGCATGCGGGGCGGCGGGGCGAAGGAGTGCAGGAAGACGGTGACCGCGTCCTCGCGCCGTTCACCGCGTGGACCGTAGTGTCTCAACCCCGTTGCCCCGAGGGCGAGTTCGCCGCGTGCGTCGGCGGTCACCGCCACATCGAGGCCGGTCGTGCCGAGGGTGCCGGCGACCCGGTCCGGCCACACGGCGAGCGTCGCTCCGAGGGGTGCCGGTCCCTCGGTCACCGTGGCCACGGTCACCGGACGGCCCGCGGCGACCGACTCCGCGACCTCGCCGAACACGGGGTCGACGGCGGCTGTCACGGGCCGGACGAGCAGGGTGATCTCGCCGCCGCAGGTGAGCCCCACCGCGAAGGCGTCCGCGTCGCTGTACCCGAAGGTCTCCAGCCGGGCCTCGCCGCTCGCCACGACCTCCTGGGCCAGCTCGAACACGGCCCCCTCGACACACCCGCCGGACACACTGCCGACCACCTCGTCGTCCGGACCCACGGCCATGGCCGCCCCGGGGTCGCGCGGTGCGCTGCGGCTCGTCGAGACGACCGTGGCCAGGCCGAACGGCACTCCCGCCGTGTACCAGCCGTTCAGGACCGGGAGGATGTCACGCATCGTCGGCTCCTTTCACCACCGCCGCCAGTCGCTCCAGCGCGGCCAGGCTGTGCCCCTCGACGAACGCGTCCACGCTCGGCAGTGCGGCCGCCATCCCGGCCGCCAGGGGTGCGTAACCCGGGCGCGCCTTGCGCGGATTGGCCCAGATCACCCGGTGCGCCAGCCGGTGCAAGCGTCGCATCTGGGCCGCGAGCAGCTCCGGATCGCCACGCTCCCAGCCGTCCGACAGCAGCACCACCACCGCGCCCCGGGCCAGGCCCCGCTGCCCCCACCGGTCCAGGAACTCCCGCAGCAGCCCACCGAGCCGGGTGCCCCCGCGCCAGTCCGGCACGGCCGCGGCGAGCGCCCGCATCGCCAGGTCCGGGTCCCGGTGCGAGAGCTCGCGGGTCACACGGGTGAGCCGGGTGCCGATCGTGAAGACCTCCGTGCGGGGCGGACGCGCCGAGCCGGTCCGGGCCCGGGAAGCGGGCGGGGCCGGCCGGGTCCGGGCCAGCGCGGCGGCGTGGGCGAAGCGCAGGAGCGCGTCCGCGTACGGCGCCATCGACCCGCTGACGTCCACGAGCAGCACGACCCGCCGGGGCCGCAGGACCCGTGCGTGCCGACGCGGGCGCGTGGGCTCCCCGCCGTGCCGCAGCAGCTCCCGGACCGTCCGGCGCGGATCGACCTCCCCGTGCCGGGAGGGACGCCGGCGGGCCGTGCGCCGAGCGGGTCCGGGGAGCGCGAACGCGGGCAGCAGCCGGTGCAGCCGGACGCGGGCGGCG
>NZ_JAAGLY010000459.1 GCF_010548375.1 Streptomyces sp. SID13726 | reverse complement strand
ACGTCGTCGACGACGAGGGCGGCAACCCGCTCTACGAGGGCCAGCGGTTCGTGATCTGGGACTGCCACGGCTCGACCAACCAGCAGTGGACCTTCTGACGTCCGGCCCGCTCGCCTGACGGCCCGCGTCGGGCGCTGCGCGTGCGCACGAACGGTGCACCCCGGAGTGCCTCACTCGTGCGCACGTGCACCGCTCGGCGGGTCGGCGCCGTCGGTGGTCGCGAGCCGGGGGCCGAGCCGGCTCGCGACCATCGGGAGCACGATCACGGACAGCACGCCCGCGCCGACGAGCGCCGCGCCGACGCGTGACGTCATCGCGTCCTGCTCGACCGCGATCTCGGTGAGCGCGACCAGCAGCGGCAGCGCGGTCGCCGCGTAGAGCGCGGTCTGGACGCGCTCGACCGACGGCAGCTCGCGCCGGAACCACAGGAGCACCGGCC
>NZ_JAAGLY010000458.1 GCF_010548375.1 Streptomyces sp. SID13726 | reverse complement strand
CCGCTGGAACGCGGCGTACGTAGCTGCGGCGTTCTTCGCCGCGTCCAGGGCGGCATCCGCCGACTTGCTGAGCTTGCGGGCGACCTTCCAGGCACGGACGCGGGAGCCACCGACGCGGCCTTCGGGGTCGGGGACCTGGGCCAGGGTGGCCTTCATGATCTCGGCGCCCATGGCCAGCTCGAACGCCATCATCGACATTGCCGCGCGGACCGCGTTGCAGTAGTTCCGGACCTGGGCCGGGGACGCGAATTCCGGCTCAGGGAGCAGCGACTGACCGGATCCGCCCTGGGCTCCAGCCCGGCCGCCCTGTGCGGGCACGCCGTTGGTCTGCCTGTTGGCGTTCACGTTGACCGTGAAGCCCATCTGCGGGGAGAAGCCGAAGTTCTTCGTGTTCGCCTTCGACTGGGCCTGCGCGCCGTTTGCCCCAGGCTGCGGGGGA
>NZ_JAAGLY010000457.1 GCF_010548375.1 Streptomyces sp. SID13726 | reverse complement strand
GAGTGAGGTCGAGGCGGATCCAGACGCCCTTGTGGTCCGAGCCGCCGCTGACCACTCCGTAGTCGGTGATGGCAGGGGCCAGGGCCGGGCTCACCCAGATCTGGTCGATCCGGTCGTCGCTGCCGGTTCGCTGAAGGAGGTCCTGGTCAGCGGTCTTGCCGTACAGGTGCCAGGCTGCGTCGACCAGGCCGTTCGCCGCGAGGGTCCAGGACACCCGGCGGTCGGCGACCGGCAGGCCCGGGTTCTCCGGGTCGCCCAGGATCAGGCGGGCACCCCGGTTGTAGGGCTTCATCCGGTCGAACTCGGGATCCGGTCCGGCCTGCGGCGGGTAGTTGATGTCGCCGCCGAGGATGAAGAAGGGGCCCTTGCGCTGCACGCGGGTCGCGGCGAAGTTCGCCTCGCAGATCGCCTTGTCCGCCGAGTACGGCGTCACGTGTAC
>NZ_JAAGLY010000456.1 GCF_010548375.1 Streptomyces sp. SID13726 | reverse complement strand
GGCGGGGCGGCTGTGGCCGGCACGGTCGGCTCGGCCTGGGGCGTCGCCGCCGCGACCGTCAGCGGCTCGGCCGTGTGGTGGCTGCAACTGCGGTCCGCCCTGCGCGAGCACAACCACCCCCTCCCCGAAGTGAGGACCTCATGACCGCCCAACCCAGGCTGAGCATCGGCCTGCCCGTCTACAATGGCGAGGAGTACCTGGCCGAGTCGCTCGACGCCCTGCTCGGCCAGACCTACGAGGACTTCGAGCTGGTCATCTGCGACAACGCCTCGACCGACGGGACTCAGGACATCTGCCGCAAGTACACCGAGCAGGACTCGCGCATCCGGTACCTCCGGCTGCCGCGGAACATCGGCGCCACGCCGAACCACAACCATGTGCTCGCCGAGTCCCGCGGCGAGCTGTTCAAGTGGGCCTCGCACGACGACCTTTACGCCCGC
>NZ_JAAGLY010000455.1 GCF_010548375.1 Streptomyces sp. SID13726 | reverse complement strand
ACGATCGGCACGTCGGTGTCCCCGATGAGCTCGCGCACGTTGCGCGCGAGCGGGTACTCGCGCCACGCGATGTTCGGGGCGAAGAGCACCGACGTCCGGTCGGGGCTGACGAAGCCCGCCGCGGCGAGGCCCATCGCGCCGACCTCGTGCTCGGCGGTCAGCTCGGTATACACGTCGGCGATGGCACGGTCGATGCTCGCGACGTCGTCGGGCTCGGTGTCGCGGCGCGTCTGGACGAGGATCTCGCCCTTCTCGTCGACGACCCCGGCCGCGATCTTCGTCCCGCCGATGTCCACACCGATGGCGTGCATGTCCCGTCCTCACTCGCTCGGTAACCGCTGACTAACCGCTGGCTGGAAGCCTCACGCTGCAGGTGCTGCCCGTCGACGGGCGACGCACGACCACGGCTCGCGACCCCGCGCCCGGGTTGTCCTGCCGGA
>NZ_JAAGLY010000454.1 GCF_010548375.1 Streptomyces sp. SID13726 | reverse complement strand
ATGACGCCGGCCTGGTAGCCCTCGCCGGCGAACTGCTTGACGACGCCGACGCGCATGCCGGCGACGGAGCCGTTGCGGGCCGCCTCGACGACCGGCGGGACCGGGGCGTCGATGGAGGTGGAGTCCATCGGGTCGTGGCCGGCGATGACCTCGTGCAGGAGCGCCGCGTCCAGGACCGTACGGGCACAGGGCCCGCCCTGGTCGAGGGAGGAGGAGAAGGCGACCATGCCGTAGCGGGAGACGCCGCCGTACGTGGGCTTCACGCCGACCGTGCCGGTCACGGACGCGGGCTGGCGGATGGAGCCGCCGGTGTCCGTGCCGATCGCGAGGGGTGCCTGGAAGGCGGCCAGTGCGGCCGCGGAGCCGCCGCCGGAGCCGCCGGGGATGCGGGTGAGGTCCCACGGGTTGCCGGTGGGCCCGTACGCGCTGTTCTCGGTGGA
>NZ_JAAGLY010000453.1 GCF_010548375.1 Streptomyces sp. SID13726 | reverse complement strand
CCCGCCCCGGGACCTCGACGGCGATCAATCCCGGATCCCGCGACGATCGGCATCGAGGAGCGCGTCCGCCCGTCGTCGGACGCCGAGCTTGCGGTAGGGCCGGGTTCGCCGGTGCTTGATCCCCAGCTTTGGGCAAGCGTCGCGCCACGTGTGGGAGCGGTAGGCCGACCTGTTGTCGGACAGCACCTGCCGAGCGTGCACCCCGCGTGCGGCGAGTGACCCCGAGATGATCAGGCTCGTAGCGGCGCGATGGCTCGCCGGTGACCCGATCGATCCGGGTAAGCCGGTCGATCCGGCACCGAACCAGCACCGCATGGACCGTGGAGGCAGGCATGCCCAGGCGACCGGCGATCTGGACCGGTCCCAACCGGTGTCGCCACCGCAGCCGCACGACCTGCTCGACCAGATGTTGCGGGGTGCGGATCGGGCTGTGGTGCGGAC
>NZ_JAAGLY010000452.1 GCF_010548375.1 Streptomyces sp. SID13726 | reverse complement strand
AAGCCGATCTTCGCGGCGGATTTAATCCCGTGTTCCTACGGGTTCCGTCCCAAGCGCCGGGCTCATGACGCGGTGGCAGAGGTGCGTTTCTTCACGTCCAAGTCGTATGAGTGGATCGTTGAAGGAGACATCGAAGCCTGTTTCAACGAAATCTCGCATCCTGCCTTGATGGACAGGGTGCGGGCCCGAGTCGGTGACAAACGCGTCCTGGCACTGGTGAAGGGGGTCTTGGAGTCGCGGATCCTCGGTGAGGACCGTGTGCTTCGGGACACCACTGCCGGTACTCCGCAGGGTTCGATCCTCTCGCCGTTGATGAGCAATGTGGCCCTGTCGGTCCTGGACGAGTACATCGCCCAGGGGCCGGGATGTCCGGGATCCAAGCCCTGGGAACGAGCCAAGCGGCGCCGTGAAGGTCT
The DNA here is from genome assembly GCF_010548375.1 of Streptomyces sp. SID13726. GTDB lineage: Bacteria > Actinomycetota > Actinomycetes > Streptomycetales > Streptomycetaceae > Streptomyces. Next base: position 26 of record NZ_JAAGLY010000452.1, on the reverse strand, counting down.
TCCGAACTGCCGTATTTCCAGGTACG
>NZ_JAAGLY010000451.1 GCF_010548375.1 Streptomyces sp. SID13726 | reverse complement strand
TGCGAGACCGCCGTCGGCGACTTGCCGACGATCTCCGCGAGCGCGTTGACCGGCAGCTCGGTGTCGCGCAGGGCGAGGACGATCCGGACCCGCGTCGCGTCCGCGAGCAGCGAGAACACCTCCGCCGCGAGCTCGACGTACTGGCTCTCCACCCCGAAGGTGCACCCCTTCGTATCTTCACGCATACGCAGATACTAACGTAGCGTGCGCCGCCACGGCGCCGAACCCGGGGTTCTCCCCCACAGCCGCCCCGCCGTGAGGAGCAACGCCGGGTTCGGCGGCTCGGGTGGCGGGTGGGTCGGGGCTGCGGCCTCGGCGAGGTGGTCCCGTGCTCGGTACAGGGTTTCCTGAATACAGGAGCGCGTGTACTGTCGGCCCCATGGTCGAGACGGTCACGCTCACCCACACCGCGGCGCTCGCGCGGCTGGGGCACGCCCTGTCG
>NZ_JAAGLY010000450.1 GCF_010548375.1 Streptomyces sp. SID13726 | reverse complement strand
GCCGACACGGTGGTCGCGCTGGCCGTCGCCGCGCACGTACGAGGCCTGCCGGCGACGGCCCCCGAGCCGCGCGGCCCGGCCGCCGGGGTCCTGCGTACGGCGCTGCCGCTGGCCCTGCACGACTGGCGGGCCATGTTCCACCGCCACCGCGGCGACCTCGCCGTCCTCGGCGTGATCGTGCTGTGCGCAGCCGACTTCGTCTTCCAGTCCTGCGTGAGAACCCTCGTCGTGCCGCTGGTCGGGGAGCACTACGGCGGCCGCGGCCAGTACGTCTCCCTGCTGGAGGCGGTCTTCGCCCTCGGCATGATCGCCTCCTCCTTCTTCACCCGGCACACGCAGCGGGCTGCGCTGCTGCCGCTGTGGTGCGCGCTCCAGGGCGCGGCGGCCCTCGCCCTCGGGCTGTCGGCCGCACCCGCGGTCCACCTGGCGGCCCTGCTCACGG
>NZ_JAAGLY010000044.1 GCF_010548375.1 Streptomyces sp. SID13726 | reverse complement strand
CGCGGTGCCCGACGCCCGACGCGCGACGCCCGACGCCCGACGCCCGACGCCCGACGCCCGACGCCCGACGCCCGACGCCCGACGCTCTTACCACCTCCCACCCCTTTCCGCACAGTTGGCGCCCACATGCCCCAAATCCTTTGACCCCTTGCCCCGGTGGGCCCCACGCTGGAGGTCTCGGTGTGTTCGGTCGGATGTACGGAGGCGGGTATGGGGGAGTCGGTGGAGTGGGGTGAGGTGGATTCCGCCTCGATGGAGCGGGTCAGTGAGCTGTTCTACGAGTTTCTGATGGCGGTGGCCCGGCCCCGGGACAAGGAGCGGGAAGAGGCGCGGGATCTCAGCAAGCGGCTGCGGTCCCACCTCGGGTTCACCCCCAGCGAGCACCCCGTCGTCAAGGCGGCCTACCCGCCATTCGACCTCCCCAACGTCCACCTCGCCCTGGAGCGCTGGTTCACGGCGGAGCCGACCCGCTCGTACGACCTCATCGGTCTGCGCGGTGCCCGCCACCACGGCGACCTCTCCCTCGGCGACATCCTCGAATCCGCCGACCGCTACGACCGTTTCGTGATCGGTGCCGTCGACTACGCCCAGCTGCCCGTCTCCCCGGACGACGAACTCCCGTGCGTCTCCTGCGGGTTCTACCTCGGCACCGACGGCGACCACCGCTTCGCCGTACTGCTGCGCGGCCCCGCCGACGAGTACGGCCGCAACAAGGTCGAGCTGGAAGTCCTCGCGGAGACGAAGGAGTTCGGGGACCGCGTGCTCGCCGACATCGACCGGCTGGTGCGCGAGCACAACATCTTCCGCGGCCAGGTGCTCTCCTTCGAGGGCTCGGACTTCCACTCCGGTCTCGGCCCGTTCCGCTTCCACCGCCGCCCCGGCCTCACCCGCGACGGGATCGTGCTGCCGGAGGGCCTCCTGGAGCGCGTGGAGCGCCAGGTCGTCGGCGTGGCCCGGCGCCGCGAGCAGCTGCGCGCGGCCGGCCAGCACCTGCGCCGCGGACTCCTCCTCTACGGCCCGCCCGGCACCGGCAAGACCCACACGATCCGCTATCTCCTCTCCCACCTCCCGGAGTTCACGGTGGTGGTCCTCTCCGGCACCGGCATCGACGCCATCGGCCCGGCCTGCTCCCTGGCCCGGATGCTCCAGCCCGCCCTCGTCGTCCTGGAGGACTGCGACCTGATCGCCGAGGCCCGCGACTACGGCGGCGGCGAACAGCCCCTGCTCTTCCAGGTGCTGAACGAGATGGACGGCCTCGGCGACGACGCCGACGTGGCCTTCCTCCTCACCACCAACCGCGCCGACCTCCTCGAACCCGCCCTCGTCCAGCGCCCCGGCCGGGTCGACCTCGCCGTCGAGATCCCGCTGCCCGACGCCGAGGGCCGCGCCCGCCTCCTCGACCTGTACGGCGCGGGCCTGGACCTCGGCAAGGAGATCGCCGAGGAGGTCGTCACCCGCACCGAGGGCACCACCGCCTCCTTCACCAAGGAGCTGGTCCGCAGGGCCGTACTGATCGCCGCGGAGCGCGAGTCGGCCCGTACGGAAGCGTCGGACGTCCGCGAGGCCCTCGACGAACTCCTCTCCGACAACGACCGCCTCACCTGCCGGCTGCTCGGCGTACGAGGCGGCGAGGACGTGGACGACGAGGACTGGATGACGGACGAGGACGAAGCCGGCCCCCAGTTCTACGGCGGCGTGTACCTAGGCCCCGCCCCCGGCCGCCGCCTCCCTCACACCTCCCTGGGCCACTACGACCCTCCGCCCCCACGCTGACCGAGAAGGCCAGAAGGCCAGAAGGTCAGGAAGCGCCGTCCTCACCACCCACGCCCACCTCAGCCGCCAGCACCAGTCCCACCCCCAACCCCCGCCCCTCACCCCACCGTCTCCGCAACCACCCCCGGCAACCACCCCCGCACCTCACCGAAGGCGAACCCGAGCCGCGTGGCACGGGCGTTGGACATGCCGTAGGAGTGGGTGAAGGAGAGCGGTGAGACCTCGCCGACCTCGACCGGCCGGAGGACCGTCCTGCCGTCGGGGACGTGCACGGCCACCGCCTCGCACAACTCCTCGGTGCCCAGCAGCCCGTGGGAGGCCGCGTTCACAGGACCGGTGAAGTTCTGTCCCACCGTCCAGGCGAGGAAGTCGGCGATCTCCTCCACGTGGATGTAGGTGGCCGGCTGGTTGTCCACCGGTACGGCGATGGGCTCGCCGGTGCGGATCCGGTCGGCGTAGTGGGCGAGCCGCCCGGTGAAGTCGTCGGTGCCGCCGAGGACATGGGCGACGCGGACGGCCGTAAAGGGAAAGGCGGGGTCGGTGGCGAACACGGATTCCGCCTGGCGCTTTCCTTCCCCGTAATGGGATTCGAGGAATTCCGGGTCGCCCCAGGGGAGTTCGAGGTCGACGGGCACGGTCGTGGTGTCGACGGCGTCCTCGCGTACGAGGGCGATGGAGTCCTCGTACTCGTAGACCTCCACCGTCGAGGTCATCACATAGCGGCGGGTGCGTCCCGCGAAGACCCGGCGGGCGATCGCCGCCTGGCGCGGGGTGTAGCAGACCTGGTCGACGACGGTGTCGAAGGCGCGGGAGCCCAGGGCGCCGAGCATGGAGTGCTCGTCGTCGCGGTCGGCGATGAGGTGGGTCACGCCCGAAGGGGGCGCGGACGAGCCCCGGTTGAGGACCGTGACCCGGTCCCCGGCGGCCAGCAGCCGGGCGATCAGCCGCTTGCCGAAATAGCGGCTTCCGCCGATGACGAGTATCTCCCGTGCCTTTTCCATGACCATAATTCTCCCGGCGCACCACCGGGTACTGAAGGGGGAACCATGGGAGTTCGGGACGCGACACCGAAAGAAGCGCGGCCGTCGCGCGTCGGTACCGTCGAAAACCCGGTGGCCTTCGACGCGGTGGACCGGCAGATCCTCGAACTCCTCCAGAGCGACGGCCGGATCAAGCTCAGTGAGCTGGGACGCCGGGTGCGGCTGAGCCCGGCCGCGGTCACCGAGCGGGTGCGGCGGCTGGAGGCGGCGGGCGTGATCAGCGGCTACGGCGCCCGGGTCGTACCGGCCCGGCTCGGGTACGGCATCCAGGCGTTCGTCCGGGTCGACCCGCACGGCGGCTACACCCTGAAGCACCCGCGGACGCTGGAGCTGATCGAGCGGCCGGAGATCACCGAGGTGCACCATGTCGTCGGCGAGGACTGCTGGATCCTCAAGACCGCCGTGCGGGACACCGTCCACCTGGAGGAGGTCCTGGAGGCCGTCTCCGCCCTCGGCCGCACGACCACGTCGATCGTGCTGACCTCTCCCGTGGAGCACAAGCCGCTCTTGCCTTGACCTCGGCGTCAAGGACTACGTTCGGGGGCATGCGAATCGGCGAGCTGGCCGCACGGGCCGGGACCACCACGCGGACCCTGCGCTACTACGAGACACGGGGCCTGCTGCCCGCGCGGCGCGGTGGCAACGGGTACCGGACCTACGACGAGGACGACCTGAAGCTGCTCCGGCAGATCAGGACGCTCCAGGACTTCGGGTTCGACCTGGAGGAGACCCGGCCGTTCGTGGAGTGTCTGAGGGCCGGTCACGAGGAGGGCGACACCTGCCCCGCGTCGATCGGCGTCTACCGCCGCAAGCTGGACGAACTCGACTCCCTGATCGGGGAGTTGCAGGCCGTGCGGGCCAAGATCGGGGCGCGGCTCGCCCTGGTCGACGGCACGGATCCGATGTGCGAACTGGGAGGACACGAACAGTGATCAGGGCAGCGGGTGTGACCGAGGTGACGGACACGGATTTCGAGGCGGAGGTACTGCGTTCCGAACTGCCGGTACTGGTGGAGTTCACCGCCGACTGGTGTCCGCCGTGCCGGCAGATGGGACCGGTGCTCAGCGCCCTTTCGGCGGAGGAGGGCGAGCGGTTCAAGGTGGTTCAACTGGACGTCGACACCAATCCGTTGACCACGAACTCCTATAAAGTCCTTTCGATGCCGACCTTCATGGTGTTCCGGAACGGAGAACCGGTGAAGTCGATGGTGGGGGCCCGGTCGAAACGCCGACTTCTCGAAGAGACAATCGATGTGCTCTGAGTCACTGAATTGATTACCAATGGGTAGTTGAATTCAGAGACTTCTAATATTTGCCTTTCCTTGGGTTTTGCGGAGCGGCGGCTGATATAGCTTTCTGGGTGTCGGGCAGAGAGCGCTTTCTATTCCCATGGGAGCGCTCCCTCCGTCCGGCCCCACCCCCCACCGCACAAGAAAGATCGCAACGTGACCTCTCTTCTCGCGAAATCCAGCAAGCGCAGGTCGACGACGGTGGCCGTGTCCGGCCTCGCCATGGTCGGCGCGCTGATCGCCGGCGCCGGTTCCGCCCACGCGGCGGACGACAACTGGTACGACCAGTCGGCCCTGCTCACCTCCTGCAACCAGAACGTGAACGGTCTGGGCAAGGCCGACCGGTGCCGGTTCGAGCCGGCCAAGCGCAGCATCTTCACCGGCCCGGCGAAGCAGGTCGGCTCGACCGTGCACGCCTGCGGAGGGAAGGTCACCTTCGGGCGGCAGACCACCGAGGGCCGCACCGAGGAGAACAGCATCAGCGTCTCGGCCGGTGTCGAGGCGGGCCTGTCGAAGATCTTCAGCGCCTCGATCCAGACGTCCTTCGGCCACACCTGGTCGTACTCCTCCTCGGAGACCGAGGAGATCAGCGCCGAGGTGCCGGAGTACTCCATCGGCTTCGCGACCATCGCCCCGGCGATGCAGCGGGTCACCGGCCGCATGGTCATCAACTACCCGAAGCGCCGCCACGGCCACTTCGAGTGGTACGCCTACCCGACGCTCACGCAGTACGACCCGGACGAGATGCAGTACGCGACGGTCACCATCCAGACGCGTCCGATGAACGCGTCCGAGCGCCAGTCGATGTGCAACAACTCCGGCGCGGTGTCCACCGCCCCGACCACGCACACGACGATCCACCTCGCCCAGTCGGGCACCTCGCAGGGCACGAGCCTGAGCGCCACGCCCCGTAACTGACACACGAGAAAACCCCCGGGCATTGCGCCCGGGGGTTTTCTCTGCGTATATTTAATGGTTCGCGACTTCGAAAGGGTCAGGTCGCAAAGAAGCTCAGTGAGCACAGTATATGCGGGCGGGAGCGGAATTGTCAAACACCGGTTTGCCAGACCATGAAATCAAGTGCGAACAGGAATTCATCGACGACCTGTACGCGCGCGTGGACGCCCTGCGCGGCGACACCGAGACGTCGGTCACCGACGCGCTCGCCCAGGGCAACACCCCCATGCAGGCCCGGCTGGAGCGGGACATCCTGGTCGCCGAGCGCTCGGGACTGCTGACGGCACTCAACGCGGTGGACGGCTCGCTCTGCTTCGGCCGGATCGACCTCACCTCGGGTGTCACCCATCACATCGGCCGGATCGGACTGCGCACCGACGACACCGAGCGCACCCCGGTCCTCATCGACTGGCGGGCCGACGTCGCCCGCCCCTTCTACCTGGCCACCGGCCACACCCCGATGGGCCTGCGCCGCCGCCGGCACATCGGCACCGACGGCCGCCGGGTCACCGACCTGCACGACGAGATCCTCGACCTCGGCGACCAGGAGCGCACCGGCCACGAGGACCCGACCGGCGACGCCGTACTGCTGGCCGCGCTGAACTCCGCGCGCACCGGACGCATGAGCGACATCGTGCAGACCATCCAGGCCGAGCAGGACGAGATCATCCGCGCACCCCATCGCGGGGTGCTGGTGGTGGAGGGCGGTCCCGGCACCGGCAAGACCGCCGTGGCCCTGCACAGGGCCGCCTACCTCCTCTACGAGCACCGCGAGCTGCTCGCCAAGCGGGCCGTCCTGATCGTCGGCCCCAACCCCGCCTTCCTCGGCTACATCGGCGAGGTGCTGCCCTCGCTGGGCGAGACGGGTGTGCTGCTCGCCACGGTCGGCGAGCTGTTCCCCGGCGTGAAGGCCACGGCGACCGACAGCCGGGCGGCGGCCGCGGTGAAGGGTCGGGCCGCCATGGCGGACGTCCTCGCCGACGCCGTACGCGACTGGCAGGCGCTGCCCGACCCGGTGATCGCGATCGAGCACGACCGCGAGGTCCTGATGCTCGACGACGGTCTGGTGAAGGTGGCCCGCGAGAAGACCCGGGCCGCCCGGCTGCCGCACAACGTGGCCCGGGAGCACTTCGAGGGCCATATCCTCAACACCCTCACCGAGCTGTACGCCGAGCGGGTCGGCACCGACCCCTACGACGGCAGCAGCCTCCTCGACCCCAGCGACATCACCCAGATCCGCGACGAGATCGCCGAGAACCCCGAAGTGTGGGCCGCCATCGACCAGTTGTGGCCCCGGCTGACCCCGCAGCGACTCGTCGCCGACTTCCTCGCCGACCCGGTCGGCTACCTCCCTGACGAGGACGCGGCCGCGATCCGCCGCCCGGTGACCCGGGGCTGGACCGTGGCGGACGTGCCCCTGCTCGACGAGGCCGCCGAACTCCTCGGCGTGGACGAGCGGGTGGCGCGGGCGCTGGCCGAGCGGGAGCGGGAGACCCAGGTTGCGTACGCGCAGGGCGTGCTCGACGTGTCGTACGCCTCGCGGACCTACGAGTTCGAGGACATCGACGACGAGGACTCCGAGGTGCTGTCCGCCCACGACATCATCGACGCCGAGCGGTTCGCCGAGCGGCAGGAGGAGGACGACCACCGCAGCGCCGCCGAACGCGCGGCGGCCGACCGGACCTGGGCGTTCGGGCACATCATCGTCGACGAGGCGCAGGAACTGTCCCCGATGGCCTGGCGGTTGCTGATGCGGCGCAGCCCGACCCGCTCGATGACCCTGGTCGGCGACCCCGCGCAGACCGCGGAGGCGGCCGGCGTCGGGTCCTGGTCCGGGATCCTGGAGCCGTACGTCGAGGACCGCTGGGAGCACGCCCGCCTCGGCGTCAACTACCGCACCCCCGCCGAGATCATGGACCTCGCGGCAGCCGTCGTACGCGCGGAGAACCCGGACTTCCAACCTCCGAGTTCGGTGCGTTCGACCGGCGTACGGCCCTGGGTCCGCGCCACCGACGATCTGCCCGGCGCGGTCGCCGAGGCGGTGAAGGAGCTGACCCCCGCCGAGGGACGGCTCGCCGTCATCGCCCCGCGCCATCTGCACCGCAGGCTCGCCGCCCGGCTCGACGGGGTGACGGCCGGCGAACAGCCCGACCTCACGCGGACCGTCGTCCTCCTGGACCCCCGGCAGTCCAAGGGGCTCGAGTTCGACTCGGTGCTGGTGGTCGAGCCGGGGCTGTACGGCACGAGCGACCTCTATGTGGCGCTGACCCGGGCGACCCAGCGGCTGGGGGTGCTGCACACGGGCCGGTTGCCGAAGGCGCTGGTCACCACCTGAGTACCAGGGATCACCAAGGCGTAACAGTTCACGCCGGAGTCACCGCCCGTGCACGGTCGGTGCGGTATGCGTGTGCGGTATGGATGACCATTCCCACGCCGTCCCACCGACCGGCGGTGCCCCGCTCGGCTCCCTGCCCGTCGAGCCGCTGCTCACCGCCGAGTTCGACGCCGACCCGGGCGCGGTGTACGAGCGGCTGCGCGGCACCTACGGGCCGGTCGCGCCGGTCGGCCTGATGGGTGTGCCGGTGTGGCTGGCGCTCGGGTACACCGAGGTCACCGAGGTGCTGCGGAACGAGAGCCAGTGGCGGCGGGACGTCCGGTACTGGCGGGCCCGGGCGGAGGGGCGGCTGCCGCGGGACTGGCCGCTGCTGGCCGGGTACGAGGTACGGCAGATGATGTTCATGGACGGCGAGGAGCACCTGGGCGCCCGCCGTACCCACCACTCGGCGCTCAGCCCCTTCCAGGACGCGCGGAGCCCGGAAGGGTGGGAACTGCGGGCCGCCGTCGCCCGGTACGCCGACGAACTGGTCGGGATGCTGGCCACGGAGTCGGGCGCGGTGGGCTTCGCCGATCTCGGGGCGCAGTACACCCGGCCGCTGCTGCTCATGGTCACGACCAAGTTGTTCGGCTGTCCGGTGGAGTTGGGCGACGAACTCGTCATGGACCTGTGGCGGATGCTGGACGGGGGACCGGAGTCGGGGGCGGCGACCGGGCGGGCGCTCGGGGCGTTCACCCGGCTGGCCGCGCATCGCAGGGCACGGCCGGGCGACGACCTCACCTCCTATCTGCTGCTCGCCGATCCCGGGCTGACGGACGAGCAGTTGGGGCGGGAGCTGTTCATGAACGCCGTGTACCTCAACGACATCACCGGGAACATGGTGCTCAACACCCTGCTGGAGGTGTTGCGGGGCAACGCCACGGTCCGGCGCAGCCTCTCGGCGGGACAGCTCGGCGAAACGGTCAACCGGGCGGCGCTGGCCAACCCTCCGGTCGCCAACATGTGCTTCCGGTTCGCGGCCCGGGACGTGCGGCTCGGGGACGTGTGGGTGCGGGCGGGCGACGCGGTGTCCCCGTCCGCCGCCGCAGCCCACCGCGACCTGCTGGCCATCGGCTCCTCCCACATGGTGGGCGCGACGGTCTCCACCCGGGCCCATCTCGGCTGGGGCGCGGGACCCCACCAATGCCCCAGCGCCGCCCGCGAGTTGGGCGGAATGATCGTGACCACCGCGGTGGGCCGCTTCCTCGACCACTTCACCCGCGCCGAACTGACCCTGCCGCCGGACCAGTTGCCCTGGCGGTCGGGCCCGGTCGTCAGGGGCCTGCGCGTCCTGCCGGTCCGCTACGAACTGGAACCGGGCACCCTGCCGCCCCGGCGCCCGGACCCCACGGAACCGACCGCACCCCAACCCGCCGACGGCTATGCCCGACGCCTGCTCACGGTGCTGCGCCGGCTGATGCCCGGAAGTAAGGAAGAGGGGCGGATCCTTCCGTAAAGGATCCCAAATTCCGGTAATGAGAAACGGGTCGGCCGACCGGAGCGCCGAGGGCGCACCGCCCCGCGCCGACCACGCGAGTGCTCCCTTATGTCTCGATACGCCCCCGGGAGGAAACGGGTGAGCAGGTATCAGATCATCCGGGACCGGCGTAACGGACGTGCGCCCGGAGGTGTCCTCTTTACCTAATGGAATGGTCACGAACCCTCACGGCACGTCCTTGACGTGCACAAGTAAGAGCCGGTTAAGGTCCCGTCCGTTTTTGAACTTCTTATGACCCCGACGTGGGGACGCTGTGATGGCGGAGGGGGCGGGGGCATGCGTGTGTCTCGGGAACGGCGGTGCGGCAGATCGGTGATCGCCGTGATCGCGGCGGCCGTGGTGGCGAGCGTGGTGCCGTCGGCGGGGGTCGGCGGCCAGGCGCATGCGGTGCCCCGCCCGACCCGGGCCGTCGGTACCGGCAAGCACACACCCACGGCCGCGGCGACACCGGCGGCCGCCGCGGAAGCGGCCGCCACGGGCGGATCCGAGGTCGAGATCACCTCGCTGCGCACGGAGTCGAGCGAGGTGTACGCCACCCCCGACGGGCAGTTCGAGGAGGTGCAGCACCTCAAGCCCGTCCGCACCCGGGTCGACGGGCGGTGGAAGGCGCTCGACGACACCCTCGCCCGGCGCTCCGACGGCTCCGTCACCCCGAATGCGGCCGCGGTCGGCCTCGCCTTCTCCGGGGGTGGCAAGGATCCGCTGGTCACGCTCGAACGGGCCGGGCGGAGACTGTCGTTCACCTGGCCGGGCACGCTGCCCACGCCCTCGCTCGACGGGGACACGGCCACCTACCGGGACGTAATGCCCGGCGTGGACCTCAAGCTGCGGTCCGTCACCGACGGCTTCTCCGAGGTGCTGGTCGTCAACACCCCGGAGGCCGCGAAGAACCCCGCCCTCGCCCAGCTGAAGCTCGGCGTCGACTCCCCGGGACTGGACCTGCGGACCTCGGACTCCGGCGGCATCGAGGCCGTCGACGAGAACGCCGGCGGGGTGGTGTTCCAGGCGGGACAGCCGGTGATGTGGGACTCGACTCGGGAGGCGGCTCCGGCCGGGACGGGGGCGGGCGGCGCGTCGACCGCGGTCGCCTCACCCGCTGTCGCATCGCCTGCAACGGCGTCTCCCGCCGCGAAGAGCCTCACGAGCACGGACCGTACGTCGGTCACCACCGTCACGGCGGCCGCCGCGACGGAACCCGCCGCGGAGGCCCCGACGGCCGAGGGGCCCGGCGACGCCGCCAAGGTCGCGCCCATCGGCGTGGCCGTGGCCCCCGACGGCGACAAGCTCGAACTCACCCCGGACCACGCGCTGTTGACCGGCAAGGACACCGCGTTCCCGGTCTACATCGACCCGCAGACGTACACGCCGAAGGCCGGCGAGTGGACGATGGTCTCGCGCTACTGGGCGTCCTCGCCGCAGTGGCGGTTCAACGGTGACTCGGACGCGGGCGTCGGCTACTGCGGCTGGGACTACTGCGCCCCCTTCGATGTGAAGCGGCTGTTCTACAAGTTCCCCACGTCCAAGTTCGCCGGCAAGTCCATCCTGAGCGCGACCTTCGTGGCGCACGAGACCTGGTCCGGCTCCTGCGACGGCCGCTCCGTCCAGCTGTGGCGCACCAAGTCCTTCGACTCCGGCACGACCTGGAACAGCTCCTCCGACAACTGGCTGGACGAACTCGACTCCAGGGACGTCGCCAAGGGCGGCAGCTCCTCCTGCCCCGGCGGTGACGTGGAGTTCGACGCGACGGCGGGCGTGAAGTACGCCTCCTCGCACGACTCGGCGTACACCTCCTTCGGGCTGCGGGCGGCGAACGAGGACGACAAGTACGGCTGGAAGCGGTTCTCCGACGACGCCTACCTGCGCGTCAAGTACAACCAGCCGCCCAAGCAGCTCGCCATGAGCCAGCTGACGATGTCCCCCGGCGGCACCTGCCGGACCCCCGCGAAGAAGGTCTCCGTCCGCTCGCTGCCGCAGATATCGGCGAACGACGTCAAGGACCCCGACGGCGACCAGGTCAGCGTGCAGTTCCAGCTGCTCTGGGACACCGGCAGCGGCCTCAAGGCCCAGTGGACCTCCGCCCGGATGACACCCCGCGCCTCCGGCAAGGACTTCAGCACCACGCTCACCGAGACGCTCTCCAACGGCAAGAAGATCCCCAAGAACACGACGGTGGCCTGGGTCGCCCGGACCTGGGACTACGACGCGGGCACGTACTACAGCGCCTCGCCCTGGTCGTCCTCCGGATCGGCGACGAGCTGCTACTTCGTCTGGGACACCAGCATCCCGGTCGGCCCCACCGTCACCTCGGGCGACTACCCGGCCAAGAACGACGCCGATCCCAACGACCCGGTCTACGACGGCGTGGGCCGCTACGGCACCTTCACGCTCGACACCCCGGACACGGACGTCGTGAAGTACTGGTACGGCGTCAACGAGGACGCGTCCTCCGCCACCGAGGTCACCACCTCCGCCGGCGCGGCCCGTACCGTCAGCTTCCGCCCCACCCGCTCCGGCACCAACTTCCTGGCCGTCCAGGCCGTCGACTCGGCCGGCCGGGTCAGCGAACCCACCACCTACACGTACCGCGTCAAGCAGGGCCAGCCGGTGCGCGCCGAGTGGAAGTTGGACGAACCGGCCACGGCCACCCGGGCCGAGGGCAGCGCCGGCACCCGCACCCTCGACGTCGAGGGCGATCCGACGCTGGGCACCACGGGCAAGAAGGGCACCGCGGTCGACTTCGACGGCGTCGACGACTACCTGGTCTCCGACATCCCGACCGTCGACACCTCGATCAGCTTCTCGGTCTCCGCCTGGGTCAAGCTGGACAAGCTGCCCGACACCGCCGCGGTGATCGCGGCCCAACCGGGCAACAACGCGCCCGGGTTCGAGCTCTACTACTCCAAGACCTACGACCGCTGGGCTTTCAACCAGTACTCGGCGGACACCGCCTCGGCCACCCCGGTGCGCGCGATGCAGGCGGCCGCGGGCGGGGTCAAGGCCGGTGAGTGGGTGCACCTGGTCGGTGTCTACGGGCTCGGTGCCCAGCAGCTGTCCCTCTACGTCAACGGCACGCTCGCCGGTACGACGGCGTACTCCACCCCGTGGGACGCGCGCCGAGGGCTGCAGATCGGCGCGGGTTCCTACAGCGGGGCCCCGGGCAGTTTCTTCCCCGGCACGATCGACGACGTCCGGATGTACGAGAAGCCCCTGTCCGCCACCGAGGTCGGCAACCTCTACAACAGCGGCGACATCGGCAACGGCCGCCCGGCCCGCGCGGTCTTCCCGCTCGACGACCCGGCCACCGACACCGACGGCAACGCCACCACCCGGGTCACCGGCCGCGCGGACGTCAACCCGGCGGTGCTCAGCGGCGGGGCGAAGCTCGGACAAGCGGGCCGCGCCGGTACCGCGCTCAGCCTCGACGGTGTCGACGACTACGCGGCCACCGCGGGACCGCACCTCAACAACCAGCAGAGCTTCTCGGTCGCCGCCTGGGCCAAGCTCTCCAGGACCAAACCCACGCACGGGGCGGTGATCGCGGCCCAGGAGGGCAGCGTGATGCCGGGCTTCGAGCTGTACTACTCGGCGACCTACGGCTGGAGCTTCAACCAGTACTCCTCCGACACCACCAGCGGCACCCCGCTCCGGGCGGCGCAGGGCGATCCGGCGCTGGCCCCCGGCGGTGAGTGGACGTACGTCGTGGGCTCCTACGACGCCGTCTCCGACGACCTGCGCCTGTATGTACAGGGCAAGTGGGTGGCGACCACGAAGGTCAGCGCGCCCTTCTACGCGGGCGGCCCCGTGATGATCGGCGCCAGCCGCTTCAGCGGGACCCCGAGCAGCTTCTTCCCCGGCCAGATCTCGGACGTGCAGCTGTACGACCGGGCGCTGTCCGCCCCCGAGATCGCGGCGATGTTCGACAGCACGGCCACGGTGGAGGGCCGCTGGAAGCTCGACGCGGCCGCCTCGGGCAGCTCGGCCGACGACCTGGTCCGCGAGGACCACACCGCGCACCCGCTCACCCTGGGCAGCGGCGCGGCGATCGACGACACCAGCTTCACCAACATGATCGGCACCGGTGACCTGACACTGGACGGCACCGCGGGCGGCTACGCGGCGACCGCGACCTCACCCGTGGACACCAGCAAGAGCTTCACGGTGTCCGCCTGGGTGACCGCACCCGCCAGGCCGACCAAGGCGGTCACCGTGATGAGCATGGCCGGGACCACCACCAACGGGTTCGCGGTGCGCTACGTCCCGGACGCGAAGGACCCCGCGAACACGGGCCGTTGGCAGCTGGTGATGGCCAACGCGGACAGCGCGAGCGCCACCACGGCCACGGCGGAGCACAGCAACTTCGAGAACAACACGTCCTGGAACCACATCCTGGTCGTCTACGACGCCTTCGCCGGCCGGATGAGCCTCTATGTCGACGGCCAGACCCAGGTCAGGTCCTGCGTCGACAACGACGACGACGGCGTGCCCGACGATCCCGCGTGCACCGAAGAGGTGTCGTGGAACACCGCGGTCCTGCCCTTCGCCGCCACGAAGGGGCTCCAGCTCGGCCGGCTCAAGACCGGCGCGAGCACCTGGGGCGAGTACTGGAGCGGCGCCGTCGACGACGTCTGGGTGCTCCAGGGCGCCGCCACCGACAGCCAGATCGCCGCCCTCGCCGGTGGTGCCGATCTCGACACCACCACCGGGCCCTGACCGCAGGAACGAGGACGAAGCGATCATGATGCGAGCACGGATGACGGCGCGAGGCATACGGGGCCGGGTCGCCCTCCTCGTCCCCGCCGTCCTGGTGGGAGCGATCCTCCAGGTCACGGCCGCGCCGACGGCGGAGGCGACCGGCACACCGCGTGTACCGAGCGCGGAGAGACCGCTGACGGGGCACAGCGTGACACCCCGAGCCCGGACCCGCGACGGCGAGCCGCGGGTCCCGAGGAGCACGCCCAGACACAGCTGGGCCGCGGCGGGTTCGGCGACGGTCACGGTGGCGAAGGGGGCGACGCGGGCCGGAAGCCTGCCGATCTCCCTCCAGGCACCCCGGAAGAAGGCCAGAACCCCCCTCTCCGGCAAGGCGGTCGTCCGCGTCCTCGACCAGCGGACCACCGAGCGCGCCGGGGTCGACGGCCTGCTCTTCTCCGTCACCCCGCAGCAAGGGACGCGGGGCGACACGGTCGGCGTCAGCGTGGACTACGCCAAGTTCGCCCAGGCGTACGGCGGTTCGTACGCGGCCCGGCTCAAGCTCGTACGTCTGCCCCAGTGCGCCGCGACCCGGCCGACCGACAGCAGGTGCACGACCCCGACCCCGGTCGCCTCGCGCAACGACACCGCCGCACAGCAGCTCACCGCCGACGCGACCACCACCACGGCCGCCCCCATGCTGCTCGCCGCCACCTCCGGCGGTTCCAGCGACCACGGCGACTACACGGCCAGCCAGCTCTCCGCCTCCTCGTCCTGGCAGACCGACCTCAACTCCGGTGACTTCTCCTGGTCGTACGACATGCCGGTGCCCGGCGTCCCCGGCGCGTTCGCGCCGAAGGTGACCCTGGCGTACTCCTCGGGCGGCATCGACGGCCGCACCGCCAACACCAACAACCAGTCCTCCTGGGCCGGCGACGGCTTCAGCCTGTGGCCCGGCTCCATCGAGCGCAGCTACAAGTCCTGCGCCGACGACGGGGTGAAGAACGCCGACGGCACCAAGCCGGGTGACGTGTGCTGGGCCTACGACAACGCCACGCTGTCGTTCAACGGCCACTCCGGCGAGCTGATCGCGACCGGCACCAACACCTTCCGGATCAAGGGCGACGACGGCACCAAGGTCGAGCGGGTCTACGGCACCACCGGCGACGTGCGCTCCAACGGCGCCCACAACGACGAGTACTGGCGCGTCACCACCACTGACGGCTCCCAGTACTACTTCGGCTACAACCGGCTACCCGGCTGGACCTCCGGCAGCGCCGAGACCAACTCCGCCTGGAACGTCCCGGTGTTCGGTGACGACGACGGCGAGCCCTGCCACGCCGCCGCGTTCGCCGACTCCTGGTGCCGGCAGGGCTGGCGCTGGAACCTCGACTACGCCGTCGACACCCACGGCAACACCATCGCGTACTACTACAACAAGGAGACCAACTACTACGCGCGCGACCTGAAGCCGGCCGACGAGACGGTCTACGACCGCGGCGGCTCCCTCGACCACATCGACTACGGGCTGCGCAGCACCTCCAACTACTCCGCGAAGGCCCTCGCCAGGGTCCGGTTCACCTCCGCCGAGCGCTGCCTGCCCGAGACCGGGGTGACCTGCGCGGTCGACACGATCGACGACAAGTCGTTCTACTGGTACGACACCCCGTGGGACCTGAACTGCAAGTCCGGCGTGGACTGCACCAAGTCGTACTCACCGAGCTTCTGGACCCGCAAGCGGCTGACCGGGGTCACCACGGAGGTCCTCCAGTCCGACGGGAGCTACAAGCCCGTCGACAACTGGACGCTCGACCACCGCTGGGGCATGGCCGACATCGACTACCAGCTGCTGCTCACCTCGATCCAGCACACCGGCAGGGCCACGACCCCCGAGATCGCCCTGCCCAAGGTCACCTTCGCCTACGACCAGCGCGCCAACCGGCTCGACATCGACGGCGACGACACCTCCCCCTTCATCAAGGAACGCCTGTCGACGATCGACGACGAGTCCGGCGGCGAACTCGCCGTGCAGTACTCGACGGCCGCCTGTGACGCCGCGAACCCGCCGACCCCGCAGACCAACACCACCCGCTGCTTCCCGGTGTACTTCACCAAGTCGGGCGACGCGGACCCGAGCCTCCAGTGGTTCAACAAGTACGTCGTCGACTCCGTCACCCAGGTCGACCGCACCAAGTCCTCGCCGGAGATGGTCACCCGCTACAGCTATCTGGACGGGGCGGCCTGGCACTACGACGACGATGACGGCCTGACCAAGGAGAAGTACAAGACCTGGTCGACCTGGCGCGGTTACGGGCACGTCCGGGTGCAGACCGGCGGCCAGGACCCGGTCGGCATGAAGTCGCAGACCGACCACTGGTTCCTGCGCGGCATGGACGGCGACCGGGCGGCCCCCTCCGGCGGCACCAAGTCGGCCTCCGTCTCCGACGACAACGGCGGCACCATCACCGACGACGACCCGGTGGCCGGCTTCGAGTACAGGACCGAGCAGTACAGCGGGCCCGGCGGGAACGTCCTGGACAAGACGGTCAGCACGCCCTGGCATCACCAGACCGCGTCCCGCGTCCGCGTCTGGGGCATCACCACGGCCAACCTGACCGGCACCGCGTCGACCCGCACCTGGACCTCCCTGGACGACGGGGCGGGCAGCAAGTGGCGTACGACGTACCGGACCAACACCTTCGAGAACACCGCCGGCCGGGTCGTGCAGAGCGACGACTTCGGCGACGAGACCACCTCGAAGGACAACCAGTGCACCCGCACGACCTACGTCGACGACACCACCGACTGGATCCTCACCAAGCCGTCCCGCTCGGAGACGGTCGCGGTCAAGTGCGCCGACACCCCCGACCGCACCAAGGACGTCATCTCCGACGTGCGCTCCGCGTACGACGGCCAGAACTACGGCGTGGCCCCCACCAAGGGCGACGCCACCCGCACCGCCACCCTGCTGAGCCATGACGGCACCACCGGCACCTACCTGGAGGCGACCGCGGGCTTCGACACCTACGGGCGTCAGCTCACCGCCACCGACATCACCGCCACCGTCAAGGCGACCGAGACCACCGCACCCGTGCGCACGGTCCGCACCGACGGCCGTACCACCACCACGGCGTACAACCCCACGACCGGCTTCCCGACCACCTCGACGGTCACCACCCCGCCTGCCACCGCGGGCACCGCGTCCACCGCACAGGTGACCACGACCACCTACGACACCGTGCGCGGCCTGCCGACGAGCGTGCTCGACACCAACAGCAAGCGCACCGACACCACCTACGACGCCCTCGGCCGCACCCTCAAGATCTGGCAGCCCAACCGGGCACAGGCGAGCGACACCCCCAACTACGAGTTCTCCTACACGATCACCGACGGCAAGCCCGCCGCGGTCGGCGCCACCACCCTGTTCGGCACCGGCCGCAAGACGTCGTACACGCTCTACGACGGTTTCCTGCGCGAGCGCCAGACCCAGGCCCCCGGCCCGAGCGGCGGCCGCCTGCTCACCGACACCCTCTACGACGAACGCGGCCTGACCGCCAAGCAGTTCGCCTCGTACTACAACACCGCGGCCGCGTCCCCCGACCTCCTCGTTCCGAACGACGCCCTGGGCGTGGAGACCCAGACCCTGAACACCTACGACGGACTCGGCCGCGTCACCAAGTCCCAGCAGATGGCGGGCAACGGCGACAGCGGCGCGATCCTGGCCACGACGACGACGGCCTACGGCGGCGACCGCGCCACCGTCACCCCGCCCAAGGGCGCCGCCCCCACCACCAGGGTCACGGACGCCCGCGGCAACACCACCGAGCTGTGGCAGTACCACGGCGCCACCCCGACCGGCAGCGCCGACAAGACGGTCTACGAGTACGGCCCGACGGGCAAGCCGACCAAGCTCACCGACCCGGCCGGCAACTCCTGGACCTACCAGTACGACCAGCGCGGCAACCTGACCCAGGTCACCGACCCGGACAAGGGCACCACCACCTCCAAGTACGACGACCGCGGGCAGCTGACCTACACCCTGGACGCCGGTCAGAAGAAGGTCACCCACCTCTACGACGGCCTCGGCCGCGAACTGGAGACCCACGAGGGCGACGCCTCCGGTGCCCTGCTGACCAAGCACGTCTGGGACCCGGCCGGCTTCGAGGGCCAACTTGCCTCCGCCACCCGCTATGTGGGCGGTGCGAGCGGCTCGGCGTACACCACCACCTACAGCCTCTACGACACCCTGTACCGCCCGCACCGCACCACGGTGACCATCCCGAGCTCGGAGAAGGCGCTCGCCGGGTCCTACCAGACGAACATCCAGTACAACGTGGACGGCACCGTCCAGTCGACGAGCTACCCGGCCGCGGGCGGACTCGCCGCCGAGACCGTCACGCCGAGCTACGACGACGTGCTGCGGGTCAAGACCATCGGCGCGAGCGGCGGCGCCACCTACCTCACCGACGCCGTCTACAGCTACACCGGCAAGCCGCTCCAGTACACGTACCAGGCGACCGGCGGGGTCAGGACCAACGTCGACAACACCTACGAGTGGGGCACCCAGCGGCTGCACAACTCCGCGGTGACCCGCGACGGCGTCTCGGGCACCGACAAGTCGGCCACCTACGGCTACGACGAGGCCGGTGACATCACCTCGGTCGCGGACGTCTCCCGGGACGGCACCGACAACCAGTGCTACAGCTACGACTACCTGGGCCGGCTCACCGAGGCCTGGGCGCAGAACACCACCGACTGCGCCGCCACCCCGTCGTCCTCGGTCCTGGGCGGGCCCGCCCCGTACTGGCTGTCGTACACCTACGACCTGGCGGGCAACCGCCTCACCGACACCCGGCACGACCCCACCGGTGACACCGCCAAGGACGTCGCCCGCACCTACACCTACCCGGCGGCGGGCACCGCGCGCCCGCACGGCGTCACCCAGATCGACACCACCGGGCCCTCCGGGGTCTCCCGCAACACCTACGGCTACGACGCCGAGGGCAACACCCACACCCGGACCATCGGCGGCGACCAGCAGATCCTGGACTGGGACGCCGAGGGCCGGCTGACCAAGGTGACCAAGCCCAACGGCAGCGGCGGCACCGCGACCACCTCCTACGTCTACGACGCCGACGGCAACCGGCTGATCACCCGTACCGACGCCGACACCACGCTCTTCCTCGGCACCACCGAGCTCACCCTGGTCAAGGACGCCGCCGCGGCCAAGGCCACCCGCTACTACGACCTCGGCGGCGGCAACCAGGCCGTCCGCACCAGTGACAACAAGCTCTCCTTCCTGTTCGGGGACCAGAACGGCACCTCCCAGCTCGCCGTCGACGCCGCCTCCGGCACCCTCCAGCAGCGCCGCTCCACCCCCTTCGGCACGGCCCGGGGCACGGCACCGGCGAGCTGGCCCGGCGACAAGGGCTACGTGGGCGGCACCGAGGACGCGAGCACCGGCCTGGTCCATCTCGGGGCCCGCGACTACGACCCGGACACCGGCCGCTTCCTCTCCGTCGACCCGGTCCTCGACCCCACCGACCCCCAGCAGCTCAACGCCTACGCCTACTCCAACAGCAGCCCCGTCACCTTCAGCGACCCGACCGGCGAGCATCTCGACTGCGGCGGCTGGGGCTCGGACGTCCCCTGCCCGAAGAACGACCACAACGGCGACGGCGTCCCGGACCACGGCTCCGCCAAGAAGGCCTCGAAGACCACCAGGAGCCCGGGCCTGACCAAGGACCAGAAGAAGAAGATCAAGCAGGTCTACGACTACTTCTTCAACCCCAACCAGTGCTTCGGCAACGCCTTCGACCCCAACCCGAAGTTCGACGTCTGCTACACGCAGGCGGAGATCGACGCCGACAAGCAGCTCGGCAAGGAGATGCTGTCCGCACTGGGCGACATGACCGTCCTGGTGCCCTGGGTGCGCTGCGTCAAGGGCAACGAGGACGAGTGTGACGTGCTCGGCGAGGCGGTCTCGACCTACGACGCCGGAGCGGTCGAGGTGGGCGGTGCCCGCTTCATCCGGGCGCTGACCAGAGACGCCAAGAGGACGTGCAGCTTCACGCCGTCGACCGAGGTGCTCCTCAAGGACGGCAGGACCAGACAGATCGGGAAGATCGAACCCGGCGACGAGGTCGAGGCCGCAGATCCGGCCGACGGAAAGCACCGGGGATCCCGGACCGTGGCGGCCCGGCTGGTCCACCGCGACAAGGATCTGGTCGACATCCGCGTCAGCCACGGCAAGGGCGGCGCGCAGACCCTCCACACCACCTTCAACCACCCCTTCTGGGACGACACCCTGCACGCCTGGGTCGCGGCCGGACGGCTCGTTCCCGGACACACCCTGAACACCGCCACCGACGGGCACGCGGTCGTGGCCGGCGTGGCGGTCCGTCCCGGCGCCGCCGAGATGTACAACCTCACCGTCACCGACCTGCACACGTACTACGTGCTCGTGGGCGGAGTGCCGGTCCTGGTCCACAACGACGACGCGAACCTGTGCAAGCTGCTCGGGATCTCCCAGGTCAAGCTCAACGAACTCGTCGGCAACGCCTATCGTGACCATGTCGCGGACTCCATGCGGCAGCGCGGTCTCTCCGTCGTCACCGACGGCCAGAAGCCGGAGCTGCTGACTTTCGACACCCCGTACGGTGAGCGGAAGTACGACATCGGCCTGCTCGACTCGAACGGCGACGTCACCCACTACGTCGAGACCAAGTCCGGCGGCGCGGGGAAGGACAAGCTTCAGGCGAAGAAGGACGCCTACCTGGAGAAGAAGTACGGCATAAGCGTCACTTATGTCTTTGACGGAGACTGAGATTCGATGGTGAGCAGCAATGGCATTTGAATGCGGCGCCCTGGCGCGCTCGGGAGGCCGTTCTCATCTGGTGGCGCTGGAGGAACTGCTGGCGCACCTGGAGGGTGAGGACGGCGGGGTCTCGCGGGGTGTGGTCAAGGAGGGGGACGGCTGGGCGGCGACGCGGCTGCGGGTCCGGCGTCCGGGGGAGCCGGAGGTGGAGCAGTACCTCCAGGTCAGCGTGGGCGGGGAGATCCTGGAGATCTACCTGGAGGATGCCGCCGAGGTGCTGGGCCCGGAGGAACTGGCGGGACGGGACCTGATGTTGACCACCACGCTCAGCGGCACCACCGACCAGGTGGTCAACGACCGGATCATGGCCTACGTCCGGGAGGAGTGGGACGGCGTCCCCTGGGACGAGACCTCGGGCTTCTCGCCGGGCTAGGCGGGCCGCAGCCAGACCGTCGCCAGGGGTGGCAGTGTCAGCTGGATGCTGGCCGGGCGGCCGTGCCGGCCCTGGGGGTCCGGTTTGATCACGTCCGGGTTGGTGATGTCGCCGCCGCCGTACCGGCCCGCGTCCGTGTTCAGGGACTCCAGCCAGGCCGAGACGTCGTCGGGGGCGCCCAGGCGGTAGGTGTGGCGGGCCACGGGGGAGAGGTTGGAGACCGCGAGGAGGGGGGTGCCCTCGGCGTCGTGGCGGAGGAAGGCGAAGACGTTGTCCTCGGAGGCGTCGCCCGCGATCCACTGGAAGCCGGAGGGGTCGGTGTCGCGTTGCCAGAGGGCGGGGGTGGTGCGGTAGACGGTGTTGAGGTCGCGGACGAGGTCGCGGATGCCTCGGTGGTCGGGTTCGGCGCCGTAGGCGGGGTCGAGGAGCCACCAGTCGGGGCCGTGTGTCTCGGACCATTCGGCGCCTTGGGCGAATTCCTGGCCCATGAAGAGGAGTTGTTTGCCGGGGTGGGCCCACATGAAGGCGAGGTAGGCGCGGAGGTTGGCGCGTTGCTGCCACCAGTCGCCGGGCATTTTCGAGACCAGTGAGCGTTTGCCGTGGACGACTTCGTCGTGGGAGATCGGCAGGACGTAGTTCTCGCTGTAGGCGTAGACCATGGAGAACGTCATCTCGTGGTGGTGGTATTTGCGGTGCACGGGTTCGTGGGCCATGTAGTCCAGCGAGTCGTGCATCCAGCCCATGTTCCACTTCAGCCCGAAACCCAGGCCCCCGAAGCCGCCGGGGCCCATGTGGTGCGTCGCGCGGGTCACGCCGTCCCAGGCCGTCGACTCCTCCGCGATCGTCACCACGCCCGGCACCCGGCGGTAGACCGTCGCGTTCATCTCCTGGAGGAAGCCCACCGCGTCCAGGTTCTCCCGGCCGCCGTGCGCGTTCGGCACCCACTGGCCCGGCTCGCGCGAGTAGTCGAGGTAGAGCATCGAGGCGACCGCGTCGACGCGCAGGCCGTCGATGTGGAACTCCTCGCACCAGTACACGGCGTTGGCGACCAGGAAGTTGCGCACCTCCCGGCGGCCGTAGTCGAACTCCAGCGTCCCCCAGTCGGGATGGGCCGCCCGCAACGGGTCCTCGTGCTCGTACAGGGTGCGCCCGTCGAACTCGGCCAACGCCCAGTCGTCGCGCGGGAAGTGCGCGGGCACCCAGTCCATGAGTACGCCGATCCCTGCCTGGTGGAGGGCGTCGACGAGGTACTTGAAGTCGTCGGGGGTGCCGAGCCGGGCCGTCGGCGCGTAGAAACCGGTGACCTGGTAGCCCCAGGAGCCGCCGAAGGGATGCTCGGCGACCGGCATCAACTCGACGTGGGTGAAGCCCAGGTCCTTGACGTACGCGGGCAGTTGGTCGGCGAGCTGACGGTACGTCAGGCCCGGTCGCCAGGACGGGAGATGGATCTCGTAGACCGAGAAGGGTCCCTCGTGCGCGGGGACGCCCCCGGCCCGGCGGGACAGCCACTCCGCGTCGCCCCACTCGTGGTGCGAGGCGTGGACGACCGAGGACGTGTTCGGCGGGACCTCCGTCCGGCGGGCCAGCGGGTCCGCGCGCAGGGTCTTCGAACCGTCGTGGCGGGTGATCTCGAACTTGTACAGCTCGCCCTCGCCGACCCCCGGCACGAACAGCTCCCAGACGCCGGACGAGCCGAGCGAGCGCATCGCGAACGCCGAACCGTCCCAGAAGTTGAAGGTGCCGGCCACCCGCACACCCCGCGCGTTCGGCGCCCACACCGTGAACCGGGTGCCGGTCACGCCCTGGTGGGTCATCGGCCGGGCGCCCAGCGCCGTCCACAGCTCCTCGTGCCGGCCCTCGCCGATCAGATGCAGGTCGAGATCGCCGAGCGCGGGCAGGAAGGCGTACGCGTCCTCGGTGTCCTGGACCGTCCCCTCGTACGTCACCAGGAGGCGGTAGGCCGGGACCTCGCTCAGCGGGAGCAGACCGGAGAAGAAGCCGTCGCCGTCGTCGTCCAGCTCGGCCCGGAGCGTCCCGGCGACCACGGTCACGGCGAGACCGTACGGCCGGAAGACCCGGAAGGCGACCCCGCCGGGTACGGGATGGGCCCCGAGCACCGAGTGCGGGTCGTGGTGGGTGCCGGAGCGTAGACGCTCGCGGTCGGCGGAGTCCAGGGCGGGGGACACGGGCACCACGGGCTCCGCCAGGGGCGCCTCCGGCGCCGGGACACCGGCCTCCCGCACCTTCGAGGCACCGGCCTTCTTCGCGGCCTCCGCCTTCTTCCCGTCACCCGCCTTCTTGACGCCACTCTTCTTCGTACCATCCTGCTTCGTGCCGTTCTTCTTCGTACCGTCCTTCTTCGCGGCTGCCTTCTTTCCGGCAGCCTTCTTCTTCGGATCCGAACCGCTGGGGGTGGGCGGGGTCACGTGCGGTGCCTCCTCGGCGAAGGTCGGGTCAGATCGGGTCGGTTGTCGCGTACCGCGCCACCGCGGCCATCGGCACCTGGAGCCAGTCCGGCCGGTGCCGGGCCTCGTAGACGACCTCGTAGATCGCCTTGTCCGTCTCGTACGCGCGCAGCAGCACCGGATCGGTCCGCGGGTCGGTGCCGCCGGCCTCGGCGTATCCGGAGCAGTACGCGGCCCGGCACGCCTCGGCCCAGCCCGGTACCGGCAGGTCGGTCGAGTGTGCCGCGTAGTCGAAGGAGCGCAGCATCCCCGCGATGTCCCGGGCGGTCGGCTGCGGCAGCCTGCGTTCGGCGAGCGGCTTGGACGGCTCGCCCTCGAAGTCGATCAGCGACCAGTGCCCGGAGGCCGACCGCAGACACTGCCCGAGGTGCAGATCGCCGTGGATGCGCTGCGCGGTCCAGGTGGAGCCCTCGGCGGCCAGATCGCCGAGCGCGGTGAACGCCGAGTGCAGACCGGGCGCGTACGGCCGCAGCGCCGGCACCGCCTGCACGGCCGCCTCCAGCCGCTCGACCATGCCGTCGACCAGCAGGTGCAGCTGCTGATGGCCGAGCGTCACGGTCGGCAGGGCCCGGGCGAGCGCCGTGTGCACCTCGGCGGTGGCCCGCCCGAGCGCATGGGCCTCGGCACCGAAGTCCTCGCCCTTGGCCAGTTCGCGAAGGGCCAGCTCCCAGCCGTCCGACGCGCCCTGCACGAAGGGCTGGAGCACGCCGAGGGTGTACGGCTCTCCCGCCAGCTCCGCCCGCAGCCACCCCGTCGGCGCGGGCACCCGAGGGCAGCCCTCCCCGGCCAGCGCCAGCGGGAGCTCCAGATCGGGGTTGACGCCGGGCACGATCCGGCGCAGCAGCTTCAGGATGAACGTATCTCCATAGACGATCGACGAGTTGGACTGCTCGGCGGTCATCACCCGGGCCACCAGTCCGTCCCGGATCTCCTGGTGCGGGTCCCGTTCGAAACGCAGCCCGCCGATCCGGGCTCCGGTGCGGATCGCCTCCAGGAGCAGTTCGGCGGGCAGGGGGTCGTGGAGGGCGTCGTACGCGGTACGGCCGGTGAGCGGTCCCTCCTCGACATGGCCGATCAGCGCGGGCGCGAGCCGGGGCGGCAGCGCCTCGCGCACACCTATGAGGAGCTGGTAGCAGTCCCCGGGGTGCGGTGGGGCGCCGACGGTGAGCGGCTGGTGGGCGCGGACCAGCAGGTGGTAGAGGCCGAGCTTGGCCGTGGGCGGCAGCAGTTCGGTGGCCGCCACCAGCGAGAACCCGCTGACCGGGCGCCCCTTGCCCGCGAACCAGCGCTGCCTCGGCAGCCACTCGCGCAGAAGTGGATCAAGTGAGGCGAGGAGGCCGGGACTTGTCGTGGCGGTGCTGGTGACGGCTTCCGACATGGCGTGGCGTCCTTTCCCCGGGCTGGCTGGTCGGGGTGTTACTGATGCGTGCCCCGGGCGGGACGGTGGAAACCGCCCCGCCGCGAGTGCCGGGTGGCTACGCGGTCTCCTTGCGCAGCCGGAACCAGTAGAAGCCGTGTCCGCCGAGCGTCAGCAGGTACGGCAGTTCACCGACGGCCGGGAAGCGGACCCCGCCGAACAGCTCGACCGGGTGCCGCCCGTTGAACGTACTCAGATCCAGCTCCGTCGGCTGTGCGAACCGGGAGAAGTTGTGCACGCACAGCACCAGGTCGTCCTCGTACTCGCGGAGGAAGGCCAGCACCGCCGGGTTGGACGACGGCAGCTCGGTGAAGGACCCCAGTCCGAACGCCGGGTTCTGCTTGCGGATCTCGATCATCCGGCGGGTCCAGTGCAGCAACGACGACGGGGACGCCATCGACGCCTCGACGTTGGTGACCTGGTAGCCGTGGACCGGGTCCATGATGGTCGGCAGGAACAGCCGCCCGGGGTCACAGGACGAGAAGCCCGCGTTGCGGTCGGGTGTCCACTGCATGGGGGTGCGTACGGCGTCGCGGTCGCCGAGCCAGATGTTGTCGCCCATGCCGATCTCGTCGCCGTAGTAGAGGATCGGCGAGCCAGGGAGTGACAGCAGCAGGGCGGTGAAGAGTTCGATCTGGTTGCGGTCGTTGTCGAGGAGGGGGGCGAGGCGGCGGCGGATGCCGATGTTGGCGCGCATCCGTGGGTCCTTGGCGTACTCGGCCCACATGTAGTCGCGTTCCTCGTCGGTGACCATTTCGAGGGTGAGCTCGTCGTGGTTCCTGAGGAAGATGCCCCACTGGCAGTTGGAGGGGATCGCCGGGGTCTTGGCGAGGATCTCGGAGACCGGGTAGCGCGACTCGCGGCGGACGGCCATGAAGATGCGGGGCATGACGGGGAAGTGGAACGCCATGTGGCACTCGTCGCCACCGGACTCGTAGTCGCCGAAGTAGTCGACGACGTCCTCCGGCCACTGGTTGGCCTCCGCCAGGATCACCGTGTCCGGGTAGGAAGCGTCGATCTCCTTGCGGACCCGCTTGAGGAACTCGTGGGTTGCCGGAAGGTTTTCGCAGTTGGTGCCTTCCTGCTGGTACAGGTACGGCACGGCGTCGAGGCGGAAGCCGTCGATGCCCAGGTCCAGCCAGAACCGCAGCGCGGAGACCATCTCCTCCTGGACCGCCGGGTTCTCGTAGTTGAGGTCCGGCTGGTGGGAGAAGAAGCGGTGCCAGTAGTACTGCTTGCGCACCGGGTCGAAGGTCCAGTTGGAGGCCTCGGTGTCGACGAAGATGATCCGCGCGTCCTGGTACTGCTTGTCGTCGTCGGCCCACATGTAGTAGTCGCCGTAGGGGCCGTCGGGGTTGGCGCGGGACTCCTGGAACCACGGGTGCTGGTCGCTGGTGTGGTTCATGACGAAGTCGATGATGACGCGCATGCCGCGTTGGTGGGCGGCGTCGACGAACTCCACGAAGTCGGCGAGGTCGCCGAACTCCGGAAGGACGGCGGTGTAGTCGGAGACGTCGTAACCGCCGTCCCTGAGCGGTGACTTGAAGAACGGCGGCAGCCACAGGCAGTCGATGCCCAGCCACTGGAGGTAGTCCAGCTTGGCGGTGATGCCCTTGAGGTCGCCGACGCCGTCGCCGTTGCTGTCCTGGAAGGACCGGACGAGGACCTCGTAGAAGACGGCCCGCTTGAACCAGTCGGGGTCGCGGTCCTTGGCGGGGGTGTCCTCGAAGGTGTCCGGGACCGGCTCGTTGACGATCATGTTGTGGGTGACCCTCCGATCTGCGGGGTGGACGGTCGCAGGACGGTGAGGATGTGCGCGGGACGAGTGCCCGGTTCGAGACGCACGTAGTTCGCCCTGCCCCAGTGATAGGTCTCGCCGGTGAGCTCGTCGCGCACCGGCACCGACTCGTGCCATTCCAGGCCGAGTTGCGGCATGTCCAACGAGACCGTGGCCTCCTGGGTGTGGTGCGGGTCGAGGTTCACGACCACCAGAACCGTGTTCGAACCGCTCCGCTTCGAGTACGCGATCACCGAGTCCTGGTCCGCGTGATGGAAGTGGAGATCGCGCAGCTGCCGTAGAGCAGGGTTGTCCCGCCGGATGGTGTTGAGCTGGGTGATGAGCGGGGCGAGGGAGTCGTCGGTGTCCCAGTCGCGGGTTTTGAGCTGGTACTTCTCGGAGTCGAGGTATTCCTCGCTGCCCGCGCGCAGGGGGGTGTGCTCGGCGAGTTCGTAGCCGGAGTAGATGCCCCAGGTCGGGGAGAGGGTCGC
>NZ_JAAGLY010000449.1 GCF_010548375.1 Streptomyces sp. SID13726 | reverse complement strand
TTCGCGATGATCAGCAACCTGTCCACCGCCTCCCGGCGCGGCCTGGACTACGGGCGCCAGCCGTCGCCACCGACACGCGCGCCCGGATGCGGAGGATCGTCAGCCCCGTCGAGGAGGATCGCACCACGGCCGCCTCACCCGTCGGAGTCACCATGGCCCCACCCTCGTACCCGCCTCGCCAAGGACGCCCCCGGGCCTCGCTCCTGCCGGTCCTGCTTCCCCTCGCGATCCTGATCGTGGTGGCGGTGGCCGTGGGGTCGTGGCTGCAGTTCGCCGAACGGGAGGCGATCGACACGGTCCACACGGCCGGGTCCTCGGCTCCCGACAGGGTGGACGTCGAGGCCACCGTGCAACGCGTCGACGCCGCGGCCAGAGAGCTGCTGCTGCGGGTCCGGGTCACCCCGCTCGGGACCCTCGGCGAGGAGGAGGAGAGCGCCCCGGT
>NZ_JAAGLY010000448.1 GCF_010548375.1 Streptomyces sp. SID13726 | reverse complement strand
GGGGCACCTCGGCGCGGGAGGTGCGCCCGCGCCGTCGGGCACGCGGGACGGGTGGCTACTCGGGGCCGACGACCGAGACGCGCGCGGCGCGCACGACCCGGTCCCCGATCCGGTAGCCCGGCTCGATGACGAGGTTCACCGTGGTGGCGGTCGCCTCGGGGTCGGGCTGGTGCATGAGCGCCTCGTGGACGGTGGGGTCGAACTCGTCCCCCACCGCGCCGTAGCGCTCGATCCCGAACTTCTCGAGCGACGCGTCGAGCTTGTCGGAGATGGCCGCGAACGGCCCCGTCAGCTCGCCGTGCTGCCGCGCGCGGTCGATGTCGTCGAGGACCGGGAGGAGCGCGGTGAGCACGTCCTCGATCCCCCTCGTGCGCGCGGCCTCCTGGTCGCGCAGCGACCGGTTGCGGTAGTTCGTGAAGCTCGCCCGCTCGCGCTGGAGCGC
>NZ_JAAGLY010000447.1 GCF_010548375.1 Streptomyces sp. SID13726 | reverse complement strand
TACACCGACCTGTACGCGCTCGGCGTGCTGCTGTACGAACTCCTCAGCGGCAACGTCCCCTTCGCGGGGTCCACCGCCCTCGGCGTCCTGCACCGCCACCTGTACGAGCCGCCGGTCCCGGTGCGCCGGCTGCGCCCGGAGGTCCCGCACCAGCTGGAGGCGGTCCTGCTGCACCTCCTGGCCAAGGACCCGCAGGACCGCCCGGCCTCCGCACAGCACGTGTACGAGTCCCTGACCTCGCTGCTGCCCAAGCAGGGCACCCCGGCCGGCGCGCTCGACCCGACCCGCCCCTTCCTGCGCCCGCAGGCACCGTGGCCGGACCGCGCCGCCACCATCCCGCCGCAGCCGACCTCCCCGCCCACGCCGACGCCGCCCAAGCCGGACATCCCGGCCGCGGTGGACGAGGCCCGCAGCCTCCTGGAGCAGGGCTGCCTCACCCAGG
>NZ_JAAGLY010000446.1 GCF_010548375.1 Streptomyces sp. SID13726 | reverse complement strand
GGCATGGCGCCGGGTGTTCGAGGTGAACCTGATCGGCGGCGCCGTCACCGCCCGCGCCTTCCTCCCCGTACTGGCCGAGAGCCGCGGCTACTTCCTCCAGATCGCCTCGCTCGCCGCGATCACGCCGGCGCCGATGATGAGCGCGTACTGCGCCTCCAAGTCCGGCGTCGAGGCCTTCGCGCACTGCCTGCGCGCCGAGGTCGGCCACAAGGGGGTCAAGGTCGGGGTCGGGTACCTCTCCTGGACCGACACGGACATGGTCGGCGGCGCCGACCAGGACGAGGTCATGCGGGAGCTGCGGCAGCGGCTGCCGTGGCCGTCGAACCGCACGTACCCGCTGGGCCCGGCCGTGGACCGGATCGTCGCGGGCATCGAGCGGCGCTCGCCGCACGTGTACGCCCAGTGGTGGCTGCGGGGGATGCAGGGCGTGCGCGGCTACCTG
>NZ_JAAGLY010000445.1 GCF_010548375.1 Streptomyces sp. SID13726 | reverse complement strand
AGCTCCTCCTGATCCAGAACCACGGCTACGCCTACATCGGCGGCCTCTCCGGGGCCGTCGGCGCGGAGGGCTTCGGGACCGCGTACCGCTTCCGGGCGGACGACGGTTCGTACACCGGCGCCCCGCTGCCGGTGGACCTCGCGGCCAACGCGGCCTCCCTCGGGATGGCCGTGATCCGCACCCGCACCATCAGTGACCTGCGGAAAGCCCTCGCCGAGGCGCGTGCGGCGGACCGTCCCACATGTGTCTACGCACAGACCCGAACACCCGACACTGTGTCGGGCCCGCCCCCGGCACAGGCGTGGTGGGATGTTCCTGTGGCCGAGACCGCGACACGGAAACCCGCGGCCGCGGCCCGCGAAGAGTACGACCGGCAAGCCGCGCAGCGACGTCGCCATCTGTGAAGGAGCAAGGCAATGAAGATCGTCAACCACTGGATCGGT
>NZ_JAAGLY010000444.1 GCF_010548375.1 Streptomyces sp. SID13726 | reverse complement strand
AGTGGGGCAACCTCTGCCCCGCCATCAACCCGGCCCTCCTCGCCGCGCAGCTCTATTCCGAGAGCGGCTGGAACCCGAGCGCCGTGAGCCCGGCGGACGCGCGCGGCATCGCGCAGTTCATCCCGGGCACCTGGGCGGGCCACGGCATCGACGGGGACGGGGACGGGGACCGCGACATCTGGGACCCGAGCGACGCGATCCCGTCGGCGGCCTCGTACGACTGCGAACTCGCCAAGGACGTGGCGAGCGTGCCGGGTGACGCGACGTCCAACATGCTGGCCGCCTACAACGCGGGCGCGTACGCGGTCATCAAGTACGGCGGGGTGCCGCCGTACCGGGAGACGCAGGGCTACGTGAAGACGATCACGACCCTCGCCAAGAGTTTCGCCCGTCCCGTCGGGCGGGTCGCGCCCTCCCAACAGGCCGCCGGTGCCATCTACTTC
>NZ_JAAGLY010000443.1 GCF_010548375.1 Streptomyces sp. SID13726 | reverse complement strand
GTCAGCGTGACGCCCTCGACGAACGCCTTCTGGGCGAAGAAGAACAGGACGATCACCGGCGCCATGACCAGCACGGTCGCGGCCATGGTGAGGTTCCAGTTGGTGTGGTGCGCCCCCTTGAAGGACTCCAGTCCGTAACTGAGGGTCCAGGCGGCGGGGTTGTCCGAGGCATAGATCTGCGGGACGAAGTAGTCGTTCCAGGCGCAGAAGAACTGGAACAGCGCGACGGCGGCGATCCCCGGCTTGGCCATCGGCAGGACGACGCGCAGCAGGGTGCGGACCTCGCCGCAGCCGTCGACCCTGGCCGCGTCCAGGTACTCGTCGGGGATGGTCAGCAGGAACTGGCGGAGCAGGAAGATCGAGAACGCGTCGCCGAACGCCATCGGGATGATCAGGGGCCACAGGGTGCCGGACAGGTCCAGCTGCTTCGCCCAGAACAGGTA
>NZ_JAAGLY010000442.1 GCF_010548375.1 Streptomyces sp. SID13726 | reverse complement strand
CTCCCCGATCTTCAGTACTTGCAGTACCCGGCGCTGGTCGGCGGGGAGATGGGCGGTGGCCTCGTCGAAGAAGGCGGCAAGCTCTCCGGTGACGGCCCAGGCGTTCTTCTCCACGATGGTTCCCCTTCGTCCGGCTGCTGTCCGTTCACGGTCCTGCTCCTTTGAACGAATCGGAGGACGTTCGGATGCCCCGTTCGGCGGAGTCGCCCGCGGCCGTCTACCGGACCAGCGCGAACGTAGCGGCCGCGACGGCCCCGCCCACCGCGGCGCCCGCGAGGACCTGGGCGAGGGTGTGGTCCTCGAGCTCGATCCGGGACCAGCCGACGACGGCGACCAAGGGGTACGCCAGGAGCATGCGGGGCCCGTACGTCATGGCGAGCAGGACGATGCTCCCGGAGGCGACGGCGGCATGCACGCTGATCTTCCAGGCGGGGGTCACGGCG
>NZ_JAAGLY010000441.1 GCF_010548375.1 Streptomyces sp. SID13726 | reverse complement strand
GGCGTCGGGACGGTGCTGCTCGTCTCCGTGCCGTTCGCGCTGCCCGGCAGGGCGATCGGCTACTCGCTGCCCCCGAAGGCGGCGCTGCCGGTGGTCCAGGTGATCCTCTTCCCGCTCGCGTTCGCCGGCGGCCTGTTCCTCCCGCCGTTCCTCTTCCCCCCGTGGCTGGACGCGATCTCGATGGCCACGCCGACGCGCGCGGGTCGCGACCTGCTCGTGCAGGCGCTCACGGGCGAGCCGGCGTACGGTCTCGCGTGGCCCGTGCTCGTGGGCTGGACGGTGGTCTTCGCCGCCCTCGCGGTCGGCGCCTACCGCCGCGACGAGGGTCGCCGCTTCCGCTGACCGCCCCCCGGTGCCGAACACGACGTTGCTGTCGTTCTGGGCGTCAGAACGACAGCAGCCTCGTGCTCGACGGCGCGTGGTTTCGTTCTCGTCCGCGGGCGG
>NZ_JAAGLY010000440.1 GCF_010548375.1 Streptomyces sp. SID13726 | reverse complement strand
ACCGTTCGACGTGCTCGTCTTCAGCAAGACCGGTGGCTTCCGCCACGGGTCGATCCCCGCGGGCATCGCCACGATCCAGCAGCTCGGTGCCGAGAACAACTTCGAGGTCACCGCGACCGAGGACGCGGGAGCGTTCACGGACGACAACCTCGCGCAGTACGAAGCCGTCGTGTGGCTGTCCACGACCGGCGACGTCCTCAACGACGACCAGCAGGCCGCGTTCGAGCGCTACATCCAGAACGGGGGCGGGTACGCGGGCATCCACGCGGCGTCCGACACCGAGTACGACTGGCCCTGGTACGGCGGGCTGGTCGGCGCGTACTTCAGCGCTCACCCCCAGAACCAGACCGCGACCGTCAAGGTCGAGGACCACGTCCACGAGTCGACGGCCCACCTGCCCTCACGGTGGGAGCGGTTCGACGAGTGGTACGACTTCCGCACCAA
>NZ_JAAGLY010000043.1 GCF_010548375.1 Streptomyces sp. SID13726 | reverse complement strand
CGGGCGGCGCTCGCGCGGGCCTCGGGCCAGGGGGTGGCCCTGTGGTGCGCGTCCGGGCGCGGTACCGGGCCGGATGCCTGCGGCGGGGGCGCGGCGGCGGGGGCGGGGGCGGGGGCGGAGTGACCGCTCCGGCCGTCTCTGCCGTTGTCTTCCTTCACCAGCGCGAGCGCCTCCTCGACGTCGAGTTCGTCGGCGTCTTCGGCCTGCCCGGTGTGGTCGCCCGTACGCAGGGAACGGGCGGCCGTCATCCGGCGTCCGGGCGGGTGTCGGGGGCCGCGTCGCTCTTCGCTGCGTCGTTCTTCCCGGCATCGCCATCCGCTGCGTCGCTTTTCGCTGCGTCGCTGTCCTCGTCGGCCCAGCGCAGGGCGAGGGCCGCGGCCTTGCGGGAGGCCTCGGCGACCGCCTCGGGGCCGCCGCCCGCCTGTGCGGCCGCGTAGCCGACGAGGAAGGTGGTCAGCGGCGCCGCGGGCCTGGCCACGCCGTGGGCGGCGTCCCGGGCGAGGTCGAGCAGCACGCCGGTGTCGACGTCGAGGTCGATGCCCAGCTCGTCCTTGACTGCGGAAATCCATTCATCCAACACGTGCCCATGCTCCCTGATGCGTGCCCTGGCGGTGGCGATGTCGTCCCAGGTGTCGCAGTCGAAGGACGCGACGGGGTCGGGGACGCGGGTGAGGTCGAGGACGGCGGTCAGCCGGCGCAGGGGCAGGCCGGTGAGCGCGCCGTGCTCCTTCGTCAGTGCGGTGAGCTCGGTGCGCAGCGAGGGCGAGCGGTACGCGGCCACCAGCGGCTGGTCGCGGCCGTCGGCGTCGGTGAGCAGCACGCCGTCGGCGCCGCCCGTGCGCAGGACGGTCAACAGCAGCCGTACGGTGCCCTCCTGAAGGAACGGCAGATCGGCGGAGAGCACCAGCACGTGCTGTGCCGTGGTGTGTCTCAGGCCCGCGTCCAGGGCGGCGAGCGGTCCGCCGCCGGGCGGGTCCTCGCGGGCCCAGGTCACCGGCCGGGCGGTCGGCCGGGGATCGGCGACGACGACGGTGGTGCGGGCGTCGGCGCAGGCGGCGAGCACCCGGTCGAGCAGCGGGCGCCCGCCGACACGCACGCCGGGCTTGTCCGCGCCACCGAGCCGCCGGGCGGCACCCCCGGCGAGCACGACGACGTCGTATGCGGTCACCCCCCGAGTATGCGTGCCGCCGCGATCACAGGGAACGTGCGGGCGGCACGGTGATCGGGGTCGGTGGGGGGTGCGGGTTGCGGGGTGTTGATGTGCGGGGCGTGGTTCAGAGGGCCCGGGGTCACAGGGCCCGGCGTTACAGCGTGCGCAGCAGCACCGCCGGCTGTTCCACGCAGTCCGCCACGTACCGCAGGAAGCCGCCTGCGGTGCCGCCGTCACAGACCCGGTGGTCGAAGGTGAGCGAGAGCTGGACCACCTGGCGCACCGCCAGCTCCCCTTCGTGCACCCACGGCTTGGGGACGATCCGGCCGACGCCGAGCATGGCCGCCTCGGGGTGGTTGACGATCGGGGTGGAGCCGTCGACGCCGAAGACGCCGTAGTTGTTCAACGTGAAGGTGCCGCCGGTGAGTTCCGCGGGGGTGAGGGTGCCGGTGCGGGCCGCCTCGGTCAGCCGGGCGAACTCCGCGGACAGCGACTCGGCGTCGCGCGCGTGGGCGTCCTTCACGACCGGTACGACCAGTCCCCGCTCGGTCTGCGCGGCGAACCCGAGGTGCACGGCGTCCAGCCGCACGATCTCCCTGGCCTCCATGTCCACGGTGGAGTTGAGCTCGGGGAACCGGGCGAGGGCGGCGGTCGAGATCCGGGCGAGCAGCGCGAGCAGGGAGATCTTCGGGCCCCCGGACGCGTTCATGGCGGTGCGTGCCCGCATCAGCTCGGTCGCGTCGGCGTCCACCCAGCAGGTGGCGTCGGGGATCTCGCGCCGGCTCCGGGAGAGCTTGTCGGCGACGGCGCCCCGGACGCCCTTGAGGGGGACACGGGTCCCCGCGGCGGCGGGGGTCGACGACGGGAGGAGGCCGGAGGCGGTGAGCGGCTGCGGGCCGCTTGCCGTCGACGGGGTCACGCGTGCGTGCGGCCCGGTCACCGGCGCGGACGCACCGTCCCGGGTGGCGGCCGCGCGCAACGCGTACTCGACATCGGCCCGCAGGATCAGCCCGTCGGGCCCAGAACCGGCCAGCTCGCGCAGGTCGAGACCGTTCTCCCGGGCGAGGCGGCGCACCAACGGCGAGATCACGGCCACCGGGCCGTCGACCGCCCCCGGTGCGGCTGCCGACCCGTCTCCCGTGGTCGGCGCGTCCGACCCGGCCGACGCGTCCGACTGGACCGTCCCGTCCGACCGGGCCGTCCCGTCGGGCGCGGCACGTCGGCCGGTGAGCGACCCGGACGAGCCGTTCGCCACCTGGGGCGCCCCAGCCGCCCCAGCCAAACCGGTCGCACCAGCCGCACCAGCCGCACCGCTCGCCCCAGCCGTCCCGGTCGCCACAGGCACCGCCTGCCCCGGCCGCACCCGCTTCCTGCGCGCCGGTGCCTCCGAAGTGCCGTACCCGACCAGGACATTGCCCGAGCCCTCGGTCTGCGGGGTCTCGCCCGGACCGCCGTCGGCCGGTGCCCCCACGGCCACCGTGATCAGCGGCGCCCCCACCGGAAGCTCGCCGCCCTCCTCACCGAAGCGGGCGGTGACGACACCGGCGTAGGGGCAGGGGACGTCGACCATCGCCTTGGCCGTCTCGACCTCGACGACCGGCTGGTCGACCGCGACCACGTCGCCGACCTCCACCAGCCAGCGGACGATCTCCGCCTCCGTCAGGCCCTCGCCGAGATCCGGCAGCCTGAACTCCAGCACCTGGGCCATCAGTTCTCCGCCTCCCACTGAAGACGCCCCACGGCGTCCAGGATCCGGTCCACACCGGGCAGGTGGTGACGCTCCAGCATCGGCGGTGGATAGGGGATGTCGAACCCGGCCACGCGCAGCACCGGTGCCTCCAGATGGTGGAAGCAGCGCTCCGTGACCCTGGCCGCGATCTCCCCGCCCGGTCCGCCGAACCCGCCCGACTCGTGCACGACGACCGCCCGTCCGGTGCGCCGTACCGAGGCCGCGACCGTGTCGTCGTCGAACGGCACCAGCGAGCGCAGGTCGACGACCTCCAGGTCCCAGCCCTCCTCGCGCGCGGCCTCGGCGGCTTCGAGGCAGACGGGTACGGACGGCCCGTACGTGATGAGCGTGGCGCTCCGGCCCGAGCGCCGCACCACCGCGCGGCCGATGGGTTCAACGGTCTCGGGGGCGTCCGGGTTCCAGGCGGCCTTCGACCAGTACAGCCGCTTGGGCTCCAGGACGACGACCGGGTCGTCGGAGGCGATGGCGGCGCGCAGCAGTCCGTAGGCGTCGGCGACGGTCGCGGGTGTGACGACATGGAGCCCGGGGGTCGCCATGTAGTACGCCTCGGAGGAGTCGCTGTGGTGCTCGACGCCGCCGATGCCGCCGCCGTAGGGGACCCGGATGGTGATGGGCAGCGGCATCGCCCCGCGCGTGCGGTTGCGTGTCTTGGCCACATGGCTGATCAGCTGCTCGAACGCCGGGTAGGCGAAGGCGTCGAACTGCATTTCCACGACCGGGCGCAGCCCGTACATCGCCATGCCGACGGCCGTGCCGAGGATGCCCGCCTCGGCGAGCGGGGTGTCGGTGCAGCGGTCCTCGCCGAACTCCTCGGCGAGTCCGTCGGTGACCCGGAAGACGCCGCCGAGGGTGCCGACGTCCTCGCCCATGACGTGCACGGCGGGGTCCTCGGCCATCGCGTCGCGCAGCGCGCGCGTGAGGGCCTGCGCCATGGTGGCCGGTTTGAGCGCGACGGTGGTCATCGGGGGTCCCCCTCGGCGGCCAGCTCGGCCGCCAACTGCGCCTGCTGCTCGCGCAGTTGCGGGGTGGGTTCGGCGTACACGTGGGCGAACAGGTCCATGGGGTCGAGGACCGGGTCCTGGTTCATGCGCGCGCGCAGGTCGGCGGCCATGGTCTCGGCGGCGTCCCGCGCGGCCCCGATCCCGGCCTCGTCGAGGTGGCCGCGCTCGGTCAGTTCGTGCTCCAGGAGGGCGATCGGGTCGTGTCCGCGCCAGGTCTCGACCTCGGCGTCGCCGCGGTAGCGGGTCGCGTCGTCGGCGTTGGTGTGGGCGTCCACGCGGTAGGTGATCGCCTCGACCAGGGTGGGGCCGCCGCCCGCGCGCGCGTGCCGTACGGCGGCGGTGAGGACCTCGTGCACGGCGGCCGCGTCGTTGCCGTCGACCAGGCGGCCGGGCATGCCGTAGCCGACGGCCTTGTGGGCCAGCGACGGGGCCGCGGTCTGCTTGGCGAGCGGGACGGAGATCGCGAAGCCGTTGTTCTGGACCAGGAAGACCACCGGGGCCTGCCAGACGGCGGCGAAGTTCAGCGCCTCGTGGAAGTCGCCCTCGCTGGTGCCGCCGTCGCCGACCATGGCGAGCGCGACCACGTCGTCGCCCTTGAGGCGGGCCGCGTGGGCGAGGCCGACGGCGTGCGGGAGCTGGGTGGCCAGCGGAGTGCACAGCGGGGCCACGCGGTGCTCGCGCGGGTCGTAGCCGGTGTGCCAGTCGCCGCGCAGCAGGGTGAGCGCCTGGACCGGGTCGAGGCCCCGGGCGACGGCGGCGAGGGTGTCGCGGTAGCTCGGGAAGAGCCAGTCGCGGTCGGTCAGGGCCAGCGCGGCGGCGACCTCACAGGCCTCCTGGCCGGTGCTGGAGGGGTAGACGGCGAGGCGGCCCTGCTTGGTGAGGGCGGTGGCCTGCGTGTTGTAGCGGCGGCCGCGCACCAGCTCGGCGTACAGGCGGCGCAGCAGGGCCGGGTCGGCCTCGGCGGCCGCGGCGGTGCCGAGCACGCGGTACGGCTCGTCGTTGGGCAGCAGCGGCGCGGGGTCCGTGCGGGGCTGCCAGGCGGGGGGCGGCGATGGCCGATACGCGCCCCGCTGCTCCATGACCGTCATGACGGCACCTCCTCGTGGGAGCGGCTCCGGCGCAGCACGGATTGTGAGGCGCCTCACCTACCGATTGTTCGGTCGTCGGCACATTTTGGCTACAGGCCCCCTCAGGCTGTGGACAAACGGTTCTCCACAGCCTGAGATGGACGCAGTACGTCCATGGTAGGGAGGCGGGGGGACATGGCACCTGAACAAATGGCCGAGAGCCCGGAGGGCTCCGGCCCGCTGCCGGCCCCGCGTCCCCTCGACGCTCTCGATCAGGACATCATCCGGATGCTCCAGGCGGACGGCCGCGCGTCGATAAGGTCGGTCGCCGAACGGGTGCATGTCTCGCGTGCCAACGCCTACGCGCGGATCAACCGGCTCATCGAGGACGGCGTCATCCGCGGCTTCGGCGCCCGCGTCAACCACGAGCGCGCGGGCCAGGGCACCTCGGCGTACATCACCCTGAAGATCGTCCAGAACTCGTGGCGCACGGTCCGCGAACAGCTCCGACAGCTGCCAGGGGCCTCGCACATCGCGCTGGTCGGCGGCGACTTCGACGTCCTGCTGCTGGTCCACACCCCCGACAACAGATCCCTGCGCGAGCTGGTCCTCACCCGCCTCCAGGCCATCCCCGAGGTCCTCAGCACCCGCACCCTGCTGGTCTTCGAGGAGGAGGACCTGGAGCCGCAGGGCTGAGCTCAGGACGCCTTGCGCAGTCCCCCGAAGATCAGCTGGGCGACCGCGTCCGACACCTCGCGTTCGTTCATGCCGCGGCCGTCCGGGCGGTACCACTCCACGATCGAGTTGATCATCCCGAAGACCAGACGGGTCGCGAGGCGCACCTCCACGTCGGCGCGCACGTCCCCGTCGGCGGCGGCCGCCTTCAGGAGCTCGGCGACCCGGTGGTCGAAGTCCCGGCGCCGCTCCAGGGCCCACCGCTCGGTGCCGGTGTTGCCGCGCACGCGCAGCAGCAGCGTCACGTACGGCAGCTCGGCGATCAGCACCTCGACCATGCGCCGCACGACGTACTCCAGGCGGTCCGAGGCCCGCCCCACGCGCGCGTGCTCCTCGTCGAGGATCCCGAAGAGGCCGTCCAGGGCCCGGCTGACGGCCCGGCGCAGCAGCTCCTCCTTGCCGGAGACGTGGTGGTAGATCGACGACTTGGAGATGCCGGCGGCCTTGGAGAGGTGCTCCATGGAGGTGCCGTCGTAGCCGCGCTCGTTGAAGACCTGGACGGCGACGGAGAGCAGCGTCTCCGGGGTGTACGTGTCCCGCTTGGCGGTCGTCATGAGGTGCTGCCCTCCCGTTTGTCGGAGGCGTACGCGTGGCGGTACAGCGCGAGCGAGGGCGCGTACCGCCCGGAGGGGTCGCGCATGTGCAGGTCGTCGAGGAGGGCGTAGGCCCAGTTGCGGCCGAGCCTGCGGCTCCACTCGAACGGGCCCAGAGGGTAGTTCACCCCGAGCCGCATCGCGGTGTCGATGTCCTCCTCGGTGGCCACGCCCTTGGCGACGGCGTCATGGGCGAGGTCGACGATCCGAGCGACCGTACGGGCGACGATCATGCCGGGCACGTCACCGATGACGCTGACGTCCTTGCCGAGCGCCTGGAAGAGCCCGACGGCCTCGCCGAGGGTCTGCTGCGAGGTGTCCTGGGAGGCGGACAGGGCGACACGGGTGGCCCTGCGGTAGTCCAGCGCGAGGTCGAAGTAGACGACGTCCCGGAACTCCACCGAGGTCTGCCCGTCGGCGAGCGCGAGCTGGCCGCCGCTCGGCATGACCAGCCGGGTGCCGTGGTCCTCTTCCTCCTCGCGGACCGGGATGCCCGCCTCGCGGATCAGCGCGAGCAGCTCGGCCGCGGGGCCCAGGTCGCCCTCGACGACGACGTACGCGGGCGGCTGGGCGCGCTCCGCGGTGTGCGGCTCGTCGCGCTCGGCGCCGTCCGTGTAGTCGTACCAGCCCTGTCCGCTCTTGCGCCCGAGCCGGCCCGACTCCACCAGGCGCTGCTGGGCGAGCGAGGGCGTGAAGCGCACGTCCTGGAAGAAGGCCCGCCACACGGAGTGCGTGACCGATTCGTTGACGTCCTGGCCGATCAGGTCGGTCAGCTCGAACGCGCCCATCTTGAAGCCGCCGCACTCGCGCAGCACGGCGTCGATGGTGGCGGGCTCGGCGCCCTGGGCCTCGTGGACCGCGAACGCCTCGGCGTAGAAGGGCCGCGCGATGCGGTTGACGATGAAGCCGGGGGTGTCGGCGCAGGCGACCGGGGTCTTGCCCCACGCGCGGGCCGTCTCGTACGCGCGCGTGGCCGACGAGACGTCGGTGGCGAACCCGGAGACGACCTCCACCAGCGGCAGCAGCGGCGCGGGGTTGAAGAAGTGCAGGCCCACGAAGCGGCCCGGGTTGCGCAGGGCGCCGGCGACGGCCGTCACCGACAGGGAGGAGGTGTTGGTGGCGAGCAGACAGTCCTCGCCGACGATGTCCTCCAGCGCCCGGAACAGCTCCTGCTTGACGGCCAGTTCCTCCAGGACCGCCTCGATGACCAGGGTGCAGTCCGCGAGGTCGGTGAGCTGCTCGGCGGGGAGCAGACGCGTGCGTGCCGCGTCCCGGTCGGCGGCGGAGACCCGGCCCTTCTCGACGAGCCGGTCCAGGCGCGCGCCGATGGTGTCGGCCGCCTCCCGCGCACGGCCGGGGACGGCGTCGTACAGCCGCACGGAGTGCCCGGCGACGAGCGCGACCTGGGCGATGCCCTGGCCCATGGTGCCGGTGCCGACGACGGCCACGGGGCTGCTGAGGTCGAGTGCTGTCATGTGCGCGATCCTCCCGCACGGGGTTTTCCACAGATGCGGCGGACCCCCTTGTCCCGACCGATCGTTCGGTTACTCTAACTCTGACTGGCTGTTCCTGCCCATGTTTCTGCCCAGGTCATGGACTCGACGAAGAGTTCGAAAGACGAGGAGTTGGTCCCGCATGGCCGCCGAACTGACCGCCCACGAACTGATCGCCGCGCACCGGCCCACCCTCGACCAGGCGCTGGAGGCGATCCGCACCCGCGCGTACTGGTCCCCGCACCCCGAGCACCCCAAGGCCTACGGGGAGGGCGGCAGCCTGGACATGGCCGCGGGCAAGGCCGCTTTCGACGCCCTGCTCGGCACCCGTCTCGACCTCGGCCAGCCCGGCACCGACGGCTTCGTCGGCGGCGAGGTGTCGCCGTACGGCATCGAGCTGGGCGTCGAGTACCCGCACGCGGACGTGGACGTGCTGCTGCCCGCGATGAAGGCGGGCCAGAAGGCCTGGCGGGACGCGGGCGCGGAGATCCGCGCGGTGGTGTGCCTGGAGATCCTCAAGCGGATCAGCGACCGGACCCACGAGTTCGCGCACGCGGTCATGCACACCAGCGGCCAGGCGTTCATGATGGCGTTCCAGGCGGGCGGCCCGCACGCGCAGGACCGCGGCCTGGAAGCGGTGGCGTACGCGTACGTGGAGCAGGTCCGCACCCCCGACACCGCGGAGTGGACCAAGCCGCAGGGCAAGCGCGACCCGCTGGCGCTGACCAAGCAGTTCACGCCGGTCCCGCGCGGGATCGGCCTGGTCATCGGCTGCAACACCTTCCCGACGTGGAACGGCTATCCGGGCCTGTTCGCCTCCCTGGCGACGGGCAACGCCGTGCTGGTGAAGCCGCACCCGCGCGCGGTGCTGCCGCTCGCGCTCACCGTGCAGGTCGCGCGCGCCGTGCTCGCCGAGGCCGGCTTCGACCCGAACCTGGTCGCGCTCGCCGCCGAGCGCCCCGGCGAGGGCATCGCCAAGACCCTGGCCACCCGCCCCGAGATCCGGATCATCGACTACACCGGCTCGACGGCGTTCGGCGACTGGCTGGAGGCCAACGCCCGCCAGGCGCAGGTCTACACCGAGAAGGCCGGCGTCAACACCGTGCTGGTCGACTCCACGGACAACTACAAGGGCGCGCTGTCCAACCTCGCCTTCTCGCTGTCCCTGTACAGCGGCCAGATGTGCACGACCCCGCAGAACCTGCTGATCCCCCGGGACGGCATCCGCACCGACGAGGGTCCCAGGACCTTCGACGAGGTGGTGGCCGACATCGCCCGCGCGGTCGACGGCCTCCTCGGCGACGACGCGCGCGCGAACGCGCTGCTGGGCGCGATCGTGAACCCGGACGTGAAGGCCCGTCTGGAGGCCGCGGCGGGGCTGGGCGAAGTCGCCCTGGCCTCCCGGGAGATCGCCAACCCGGAGTTCCCGGGCGCGGTGGTCCGCACCCCGGTGATCGTCAAGCTGGACGGAGCCAAGCCGGACGACGAGGCCGCCTACATGAGCGAGTGCTTCGGCCCGGTGTCCTTCGCCGTGGCGGTGGACTCCGCCTCCGAGGCGGTCGAGCTGCTGCGCCGCACGATCCGCGAGAAGGGCGCGATGACCGTCGGCGCGTACACCACCGACGAGGAGGTCGAGCAGGCTGTCCAGGAGGTCTGTCTGGAGGAGGCGGCGCAGCTGTCGCTGAACCTCGTCGGCGGGGTGTACGTCAACCAGACGGCCGCCTTCTCCGACTTCCACGGCTCGGGCGGCAACCCGGCGGCCAACGCGGCCCTCACGGACGGGGCGTTCGTTGCCAACCGCTTCCGGGTCGTCGAGGTCCGGCGCGAGGCCTAGGAGCCGCCGAGGCTCCAGTGGTAGAGCGTCATCGCCACGCTCGTCGCCAGGTTGTAGCTGGAGACCTGGGGGCGCATCGGCAGGGACAACAAGTGGTCGGCACGCGCGCGCAGTTCGGGTGACAGCCCGCTGCGCTCGGAGCCGAAGGCGAGGACGGCGTCGTCCGGGAGCTTCACGCCCCGGATGTCGTCGCCCTCCGGGTCCAGGGCGAACACCGGGCCGGGCGGCAGTTCGGCGACCGTGAGGCGCTCCACCGCGGTCGCGAAGTGCAGCCCTGCCCCGCCACGCACCACCGTCGGATGCCAGGGGTCGAGCGTGCCCGTGGTGACCACCCCGGTCGCCCCGAACCCGGCGGCCAGCCGGATCACGGCGCCCGCGTTGCCGAGGTTGCGCGGGTTGTCGAGGACCACCACGGGGGCGGTGCGCGGCGTGTGCGCCAGCCTCTCGAGATGCGCGGCCCGGGACGGCCGTAGCGCCAGGGCGGCCACCGCGGTGGGGTGCGGGCGCGGCAGCAGGGACGTGTACACCGGCTCCGGCACCTGGGTCAGCAGCGCGTCCAGGGTGTCCCATACGTCGGGCGCCAGTTCCTCGGCGAGGGCGAGCGCCGCCACCCGGTCGACGGCGACCGCCACCGGGACCTCGGCCCCGAAGCGGACGGCGTGCTTGAGGGCGTGGAAGCCGTCGAGGAGGACTGCGGTATCGGCGAGGCGGTGCCAGGCGCCCACGGGGTCGGTCATGCCGTGGAGCCTACGTGCGTGGGCTCGGGGTTCTCCGGGGCGCGTGGTTCCGGCAGCTTCGCACGGACGCCCCGCACCCGCCGTACGAGCCGTTCACGCACGCGTGCCGCCCCGTCGCCGAGCCGGCGCAGGAACGACGTGGGCAGGAAGACCGAGTCGGCGGCGATCATCGCCAGCGAGAAGAACGGCAGGCCGAGGACGACCGCGATCACCGCGTGCTCAGTGATCATCGCCGCCAGCAGGACGTTCTTGACGCGCCGGTTGAACAGCGTGAAGGGGAAGGCGACCTGGACGGCGACCGTGCCGTAGGTCACGAGCATCACCATGACGGCGTTGGCCGACAGGAGGTCGGCGAGGGCGGGCCAGGGCGAGAAGTAGTCGAGGTGGAGGGGGTAGTACACGGCGGTGCCGTCCTGCCAGCGCGAGCCCTGGATCTTGTACCAGCCCGCCGTCGCGTAGATCAGACAGGCCTCGGCCATGATCA
The DNA here is from genome assembly GCF_010548375.1 of Streptomyces sp. SID13726. Lineage (GTDB taxonomy): Bacteria > Actinomycetota > Actinomycetes > Streptomycetales > Streptomycetaceae > Streptomyces. The sequence goes on along the minus strand of NZ_JAAGLY010000043.1, from coordinate 17,134 downwards.
CGAGCACGGCGCCGTTGTGCACGACGTCGGCGATCACGTCGAGCATGATCCGCGACTGTCCCGACCTGGTGAAACGCCCCACCGCCCACCACAGGGCCTGCGCCGACCACACCACCCACAGCAGCACCGGCACGGTCACGTCGCCGTCCAGCCGGCCCAGGAAGGTCGCCGTCACCAGCGCGAGCCCGAGGACGACCCAGAGGGCGGGGCCGACCCGGTCCACGACATGCTCCCCACGCGCGCGTGCCACCCGTGCGCGCCCGGCCCGGCGCTCGTCCAGCGACCAGACCTGGCCGCAGCGCGTGAAGACGAGGTAGAGGCACATCAGATGCAGGACGTTGTCGCCGCCGTCGCCCACGAAGATGCTGCGGTTCTGGAGCGAGAGCACGCCGACCATGAAGAGCACGGACATCGTGCGGGTGCGCCAGCCGAGCAGCAGCAGAAGGCTCGACAGGGCGGCGAGCACATAGACCGTCTCGAACCAGAGCTGCCCGTCCGACCACATCAGGGCCGTGAACGCGCCGTTGAGGGAGACCAGCTGCTCGGCGAGGTTCCAGCTCCAGGGGCCGTCCGGGCCGTACAGCTCCTGGCGGTGCGGGAACTCGCGCAGCAGGAACAGCAGCCAGGTCGCGCTGAAGCCGATGCGGATCATCGCGGTCTGGTAGGGGCCGAGAGCCGCCTCGGTGACACGGGCGATGCCGCTCGACACCGCCAGGGCGAATCGGTTCACCGTGCGCTCCCCTCGGTGTCGTCGTCCGTCACGGCCCACCAGGGCAGCTCGCGGTAGACGGGCTGCTGCGAGACCTTCTCGTCGCTCCACTTCGGCGGGCGGACGTTCGTGGTCCGCGAGCGCACCTGGACGCTGGTGAGGACGTCACCCCGGCCAGCCGCGTCCGCGCGCTCCAGGCGCAGCACGACGATGCGCCGCAGATACGTCTCGGACAGGGAGCCGCGCAGCCCGACCGGGCGGTTCTGGCCGTCGTGCGTGGCGACGAAGAGGTCCCAGGAGCGGCGCAGCTCGTTCTGCTCGGTGTGGCTGGGCAGCAGGTTGCCGTCTATCGCCCGGCCGTCCTGGGCCGACAGGTCGTACCACCCGGTCGTCCGGCTGCCGCCGTCGGCGCCGCGGATCCGGGCCCGCACCTGCACCGCGATGTTCTGCTGGAGCGGGTTCGGCGCGAACAGCTTCCAGTTCTGCTCGAACTCCGGATAGATCCAGTCGTCGACCGCCTTGCCGTGCTTCTTCGTCAAGGTGTTCGAGGGCGCGACATGCAGGAACACCATGCCGATGTGCACACACACCCCGACGGCCACGATCGCGAGCGCCAGGGCGACGCCGATCTGGTAGCGCAGCGAGAGGGCGGCGACACCGGTACGGGGGTCGGGGTACGGGTCGGGTCCGGCGGCGGCCGGCTCGTCGGGCGCGGGGGCATCGCCCGGCTCGCCCGGGGCGTCCGGCACCCGCCGGGCGTTCGAGCCTCCGTCGTACGCGTCCATTCCGCCCCGTTCCCGATTCCGGTCCGTGTTCCGGCCGCCCCGGCCGCAGGGCACCGCAGCGCCCGGCACCCGCCTCGCCGCGGCGGCTCGCACCGGCACGGTACTCAGGCCCGACCCCCGCGCACAGCCCCCACCGGCAGACCCCGCCGTGGCCGTGGTCACTCCCGCCCCGGTTTTCCACAGGGGCGGTCGCGGGTTTTCCACAGCGGTTGACACCTTACGGCGCCCGGCACACCATGGAATCGCACGAACCGAACGATCGGTCGGGAGCATGTTCCGGCGAAGCCCAGGTCGAGGGGGCCTCATGGCGACAGCAGCCGCGCACCAGACGGCGAGCACACAGGAGTACGGCGCCCAGGGCGCCGTCGGCGACACCACCGCGTACGAGAGCGCCTTCGACGCCGCCGTGGCCGCCGACGAGCGCATCGAGCCGCGCGACTGGATGCCCGACGCCTACCGCGCGACCCTCGTGCGGCAGATCGCCCAGCACGCCCACTCCGAGATCATCGGCATGCAGCCGGAGGCGAACTGGATCACGCGCGCCCCGTCCCTGCGCCGCAAGGCCATCCTGATGGCCAAGGTCCAGGACGAGGCGGGCCACGGCCTCTATCTCTACAGCGCGGCGGAAACCCTCGGCACCAGCCGCGAGGAGCTCCTCGACAAGCTGCACTCCGGCCGCCAGAAGTACTCCTCGATCTTCAACTACCCCACCCTGACCTGGGCGGACGTCGGCGCGATCGGCTGGCTGGTGGACGGCGCCGCGATCACCAACCAGGTGCCCCTGTGCCGCTGCTCCTACGGCCCCTACGCCCGCGCGATGGTCCGCGTCTGCAAGGAGGAGTCCTTCCACCAGCGCCAGGGCTACGAACTGCTGCTGGCGCTGAGCCAGGGCACCCCGGAGCAGCACGCGATGGCCCAGGACGCGGTGGACCGCTGGTGGTGGCCGTCCCTGATGATGTTCGGCCCGCCCGACGACGAGTCCGCGCACTCCGCCCAGTCGATGGCCTGGAAGATCAAGCGGCACTCCAACGACGAGCTGCGCCAACGCTTCGTCGACATCTGCGTCCCGCAGGCCGAGTCCCTGGGCCTCACCCTCCCCGACCCGGACCTGCGGTGGAACGAGGAGCGGGGACAGCACGACTTCGGCCCGATCGACTGGACCGAGTTCCGTGACGTCCTCAAGGGCAACGGCCCGTGCAACGAACAGCGGATCACCCAGCGCAGGCGGGCCCACGAAGAGGGCGCCTGGGTGCGGGAGGCGGCCGCCGCACACGCGGCCAGGCACACCGGCGAGACAGGAGCGACGCGCGCATGACGAACACCGACTGGCCCCTGTGGGAGGTCTTCGTGCGCTCGCGCCGGGGCCTCTCCCACACCCACGCCGGCAGCCTGCACGCCCCGGACGCGGAGCTGGCCCTGCGCAACGCGCGCGATCTGTACACCCGGCGCGGCGAGGGCGTCTCCATCTGGGTCGTCCCCTCGGCCGCGGTCACCGCCTCCTCGCCCGACGAGAAGGACCCGTTCTTCGAACCGGCCGCCGACAAGCCGTACCGCCACCCCACGTTCTACGAGATCCCGGACGGGGTGAAGCACCTGTGACCGTCGACGCGACCGTGGGCGCCGCCGCCCTCGTCCTCGGCGACGACGCGCTGGTGCTCTCCCACCGCCTGGGCGAGTGGGCCGGCCACGCCCCCGTCCTGGAGGAGGAGGTCGCCCTCGCCAACATCGCCCTCGACCTGCTCGGCCAGGCCCGGGTACTGCTGTCCATGGTCGGTGACGAGGACGAGCTGGCCTATCTGCGCGAGGAGCGCGCCTTCCGCAACCTCCAGCTGGTGGAGCAGCCCAACGGCGACTTCGCCCACACCATCGTCCGCCAGCTGTTCTTCTCCACCTACCAGCATCTGCTCCACGCCGAACTGGCCGCGGGCGACGGCCCGTTCGCCCCGCTCGCCGCGAAGGCCGTCAAGGAGGTCGCCTACCACCGCGACCACGCCGAGCAGTGGACCCTGCGGCTCGGCGACGGCACCGAGGAGAGCCACGAGCGGATGCGGCGGGCCTGTGAGGCGCTGTGGCGGTTCACCGGCGAGATGTTCCAGCCGGTGGCCGGCGTGGACGTCGACGGCGAGCGCCTGGAGAGCGTGTGGCTCACGTCCGTCGGGGAGATCCTGCGCCGGGCCACCCTGACCGTCCCCGAAGGGCCGCGCACGGGCGCGTGGCGGGCCGGAGCGGGACGACAGGGCCTGCACACCGAGTCCTTCGGGCGGATGCTCGCCGAGATGCAGCATCTGCACCGCAGCCACCCGGGGGCGTCATGGTGACGCTCACCGCGCTGGAGAGCGAACTGCTCGCACTCGCCGGGTCGGTGCCCGACCCCGAGCTGCCGGTCCTCACCCTGCACGAACTGGGCGTGGTGCGCGCGGTGCACGTCAGGGACGCGGACTCCGTCGAGGTCGAGCTGACCCCGACGTACACCGGCTGCCCGGCGATCGAGGCGATGTCCGTGGACATCGAGCGGGTGCTGCACGACCACGGCGTGCGGGAGGTCACCGTCCGTACCGTGCTCGCACCGGCCTGGTCGACCGACGACATCACCGACGAAGGACGCCGCAAGCTGCGGGAGTTCGGCATCGCGCCGCCGCGTGCGACTACGCCGACGGCGGCCGGGCCGGTGGCGGTGGGCCTGGGGCCGACACGCACCCTCGACGCGACGGCGGGACCCGGGACGCCCGCCGCTACGGCCCTCACCGGCGCCGCTGCCGAGGGCGCCGAGGCCGAGCCGGTAGGACCCGTCGAGCCCGTCCGCTGCCCGCACTGCGGTTCCGCCGACACCGAGCTGCTCAGCCGCTTCTCCTCCACCGCGTGCAAGGCCCTGCGCCGCTGTGTGGACTGCCGTGAACCCTTCGACCACTTCAAGGAGTTGTGATGGCCCGCTTCCACCCGCTCCCGGTGGCCGCGGTCGACCGGCTCACCGACGACTCCGTGGCCCTGACCCTCACCGTGCCGCCCGAGTTGCGCGAGGAGTACCGGCACGCCGCGGGCCAGCATCTCGCCCTGCGCCGCGTCCGCGACGGCGAGGAGATCCGCCGCACCTACTCGATCTGCTCCCCGGTGCCCGACGGCGGGGCGGGACCGCGTGAACTGCGGGTCGGCGTGAGGCTGGTGGAGGGCGGCGCCTTCTCGACGTACGCGCTCAAGGAGATCGCCGTCGGTGACGAACTGGAGGTGATGACCCCGGCGGGCCGGTTCACCCTCGACCCGGCGCCCGGTCTGTACGCGGCGATCGTCGGCGGCAGCGGCATCACCCCGGTGCTGTCGATCGTGGCGACCCTGCTGGCGCGGGAGCCCGGGGCCCGGTTCTGCCTGATCCGCAGCGACCGCACCGCCGCGTCCACGATGTTCCTGGAGGAGGTCGCCGACCTGAAGGACCGCCACCCCGAGCGGTTCCAGCTGGTCACCGTGCTCTCCCGGGAGGAGCAGCAGGCGGGCCTGCCGTCCGGGCGGCTCGACCGGGAGCGGCTGACCGGACTGCTGCCCGCGCTGCTGCCGGTGGACCGGGTGGCGGGGTGGTTCCTGTGCGGGCCGTACGGGCTGGTGCAGGGGGCCGAGCGGGCCCTGCGGGAACTGGGAGTCGCCCGCACCCGCATCCACGAGGAGATCTTCCACGTCGACGAGGCCGCCCCCGCCCCGAGGCCCCCCGCCCCGGCGCACAGCACGGTGACCGCCCGGCTCGACGGACGCGGCGGCAGCTGGCCCGTCCAGGACGGCGAGTCGGTCCTGGAGACGGTGCTGCGCAACCGCTCCGACGCGCCCTACGCCTGCAAGGGCGGGGTGTGCGGGACCTGCCGGGCCTTCCTGGTCTCCGGCGAGGTCCGCATGGACCGCAACTTCGCGCTGGAGCCGGAGGAGACCGAGGCGGGGTACGTGCTGGCGTGCCAGTCGCATCCGGTGACGGAGAAGGTGGAGCTGGACTTCGACAGATGAAGTGGGTGGGCGGACGAGGAGCCGTTCTCGGGCAGGAGGGTCCCGGCAGCCCGTTCCCTTCTTCTAGAACCTGTTCTATCTTGACGGACCGTCAGATCTGCTGACCCGATCTGCCGACCCGTCGGAAGGACAGGACCGTGGACTTCACCTTCAGCGAGGAGCAGCAGGCGGCGGCCGAGGCGGCGCGCGGAGTGTTCGCCGATGTCGCGCCGGACGCGGTGCCGTCCCCTGCGCTCACCACGGGTGCCGTGGCCGACGAGTTCGACCGCCCGCTGTGGTCCAGGCTCGCCGACGCGGACCTGCTGAGCCTGCTGCTGGGCGAGGAGTACGGCGGGGCGGGGCTCGACGCCATCGCACTGTGCCTGGTGCTGCGCGAGTCGGCGAAGGTGCTGGCGCGGGTGCCGTTGCTGGAGAGCTGCGCGGCCATGGCGGCCGTACAGGCTTACGGCGGGCCGGAGTCGAAGGCCGATCTGCTGGAGCGGGCCGGGCGCGGGGAGGCCGTGCTGACCGTCGCCGCGAGCGGCCGCACGGGACACGACCCGGCCGAACTCGCCGTCACCGCACGGCAGGAGGAGGGCGGGAACGCCGACTGGATCCTGGACGGGGTGCAGACGGCGGTGCCGTGGGCGTACGACGCGGACTTCGTCGTGGTCCCCGCGCACACGGCGGCCGGCCGGACCGTGCTCGCGCTGGTGCCCCCGGTCCATGACGGGGTCGCGCTCGGCGAGCAGTTCTCCACCAGCGGGGAGCGGCTGGGCGAGCTGCGGCTGGAGTCGGCGCGAATCGCCGCGCGGGACGTGATCGACGTCGAGGGCGCGTGGGAGTGGCTGCGGGACCTGCTGACCACGGGCACCTGTGCGCTGGCGCTCGGGCTGGGCGAGCGGGTGCTGCGGATGAGCAGTGAATACACCAGCAAGCGGGAGCAGTTCGGGTTCCCGGTGGCCACCTTCCAGGCCGTCGCCGTGCAGGCCGCCGACCGCTACATCGACCTGCGGGCGATGGAGGTCACCCTGTGGCAGGCCGCGTGGCGGCTCGGGTCCGGGGCGCGGGGCACGCTGCCGGTCGCGGGGGATGTGGCCGTGGCGAAGATCTGGGCCTCGGAGGGGGTGCGGCGGGTCGTGCAGACGGCACAGCATCTGCACGGCGGCTTCGGGGCCGACGTCGACTACCCCCTGCACCGGTACCACGCCTGGGCCAAGCACCTGGAGCTGTCGCTCGGCCCGGCGGCGGCGCACGAGGAGGCGCTGGGGGACCTGCTGGCGGCGCATTCCCTGGGGTGAGGCGGAACCAAGGAGTCCTTGATCGGCGACTGAGAGGATGACGGAACGCCGACAACAGAAGGAGGCCGGGCATGATCCTGCTCGTCCTGTCCGTCGTCCTCGTGCTCACCATCGGGGGATGCGTCTGCGTCTGGTGGGCGGCCCGGGGCGGACCGCGCTGGACCCGCGCGGTGTCCGCCGCGACCCTCGCGGCGGGCGAACTGGCCCGCCGCGCCAACCGTTACGACCGGAACTCGACCGGCCAGGACGACTGAACGCCCGTCGCACAGGACCGCCCGGGGCTCCGGGTACTTCCGACTGCCGAGGGCTCTCGGGACCGCCGGAGGCTAGAGCACGAAACCCTGCCGGCCGTCCTCGGTCACCACGGGACGGCCCACCTCGGCCCACAGCTGCATGCCGCCGTCGACGTTCGCGGCGTCGATGCCCTGCTGGGCCAGGTACATCGTGACCTGGGCCGAACGGCCGCCGGACCGGCAGATCACATGGACCCGGCCGTCCTGCGGGGCGGCCTCGGTCAGTTCGCCGTAGCGGGCCACGAACTCACTGATGGGGATGTGCAGCGCCCCTTCGGCGTGACCCGCCTGCCACTCGTCGTCCTCGCGGACATCCAGCAGGAAGTCGCCGTCCTTGAGGTCCGTGACCTGGACCGTGGGCACACCAGCACCGAAGTTCATGGGCCCGACGCTACCCGACGCCCGCGAAGGCGCCGACGGTCACTCCTGCGCCAGCAGCTCCGCGAGCTCCGACTCGCGCGCGGAGACGTCGGCCAGCAGCTTCTCGGCGATCTCCTCCAGGAGGCGGTCCGGGTCGTCCGGTGCCATCCGGAGCATCGAGCCGATCGCGCCCTCCTCCAGTTCCCGGGCGACCACCGTGAGCAGTTCCTTGCGCTGGGCGAGCCATTCGAGGCGGGCGTAGAGCTCCTCGCTGGGCGTGGGGCCCTGCTCCGGGGGCTTCGGCCCGGCGGCCCACTCCTCGGACAGCTCGCGCAGCAGGGCCTCGTCGCCGCGCGAGTAGGCCGCGTTGACCCGGGTGATGAACTCCTCGCGCCGCGCCCGCTCGGTGTCGTCCTGGGCGAGGTCCGGGTGGGCCTTGCGGGCTAGTTCGCGGTAGAGCTTGCGGGCCTCGTCGCTGGGGCGCACCCGCTGCGGGGGCCGCACGGGCTGGTCGTTGAGCATCGCGGCGGCCTCGGGGAACAGGCCCTCCCCGTCCATCCAGCCGTGGAACAGCTCCTCGACACCGGGCATCGGCAGCACCCGGGCCCGGGCCTCCTCGGCCCTGCGCCGGTCCTCCGGGTCGCCGGTGCGGGCGGCCCGGGCCTCGGCGATCTGGGCGTCCAGCTCGTCGAGGCGGGTGTACATGGGGCCGAGTCTCTGGTGATGCAGCCGGGAGAAGTTCTCCACCTCGATGCGGAAGGTCTCCACCGCGATCTCGTACTCGATGAGCGCCTGCTCGGCGGCCCGCACGGCACGCTCCAGCCGCTCGGTGCCTGCGGCGGCTGTGCCGTGGGGATCGGCTTCCGGGGACGTCATCCGGACAGCGTAACCGCGTGCGGGCGAGGTGGGCGTCATCCGGGGTGCGGGCCAGGCGGCCGGGCGGGAATCGGCGAGCGGGGGTTGATCGCGCGGCGCCCCACGCCTGTGAGCGGGTGTGAGGCGGACGCGGGTGCGGGGCTGGGGCGGGCACGGTGCGGACGCGGGTGCGGACGCGGGTGCAGGCACGGGCACAGTGCAGGCACGGCCGCGCCCGCGCCCGCCCCACACCGGACGCCCCGCCGCCTCACACCCCCGTCTCGGCGCCGATCCGCCCCGTCCGTACCGCCGTCACCAGGTCCGTGTGGTCCGCCTCCGTGCGGTCGGCGTAGGTGACGGCGAAGGTGGCGACGGCCTCGTCGAGCTCTTCGTTCTTGCCGCAGTAGCCCGAGATCAGCCGGGGGTCGACGCTGTGGGAGTGGGCGCGGGCCAGCAGGGCGCCGGTCATGCGGCCGTAGTCGTCTATCTGGTCGGCGGAGAGTGCGGCGGGGTCGACGCTGCCCTTGCGGTTGCGGAACTGGCGGACCTGGAAGGGACGGCCCGCCACGGTCGTCCAGCCCAGCAGGATGTCGCTGACGACCTGCATCCGCTTCTGGCCCAGCACGACCCGGCGGCCCTCGTGATCGACCTCGGGCACCTCGAAGCCCGCGGTGACCAGGTGGGGCACGAGGGCCGAGGTCCGGGCCTCCTTGACCTGGAGGACCAGCGGTTCGCCGCGGTGGTCCAGGAGCAGGACGACATAGGAACGCGTGCCCACGCTGCCGGTGCCGACCACCCGGAACGCCACGTCGTGCACCGCGTGCCGGGCCAGCAGCGGCAGGCGGTCCTCGGAGAGCGTGGTCAGGTAGTGCTCCAGGGACGCGGCGACCGCCGCGGCCTCCTCGTCGGGCACCCGGTGCAGCACCGGCGGGGTGTCCACGAACCGGCGTCCGCCGTCCTCGGTCGGCTCCGTCGACCTCGCCGCGAAGCGCCCGCTGGTGTTGGCCCGCGCCTTCTCCGAGACCCGCTCCAGCGTGCCGACCAGGTCATGGGCGTCGGAGTGGGAGACCAACTCCTCGTCCGCGATCGCGTTCCACGCGTCCAGCACCGGGAGCTTGGCCAGCAGCCGCATGGTGCGCCGGTACGCGCCCACCGCCCCGTGCGCCGCCGCCCGGCAGGTGTCCTCGTCGGCACCGGTCTCCCGGCCCGCGAGGACCAGGGAGGCGGCGAGCCGCTTGAGGTCCCACTCCCAGGGGCCGTACACCGTCTCGTCGAAGTCGTTCAGGTCGATGACCAGGCCGCCGCGGGCGTCGCCGTACAGGCCGAAGTTGGCCGCGTGCGCGTCGCCGCAGATCTGGGCGCGGATCCTGGTCATCGGGGTGCGGGCGAGGTCGTGGGCCATGAGGCCGGCCGAACCGCGCAGGAAGGCGAAGGGCGTGGCCGCCATCCGGCCGACCCGCAGCGGTGTCAGCTCGGGAAGCCGGCCCAGGCTCGACTCCTCGACCGCGCTCACCGCGCCGGGACGGGCCATGTCGAGGTCGAGCGCGGAGTGCGCACTGCGCGGGACGCTCTCCCGCAGGGCCTTGCCCTCCTGCTTGGGCGAGCCCTCGACGGGCCACTGCGCGAACCCCCGCACCAGCGGCCTCCGCCGGGCCGACCCGGTCTCCGCACCCACACCGGCATCGGACACGCCGACCGCCTCCCCCGCGACTCGCAAGAACATCAACTCGTGCCGACCGTACAACCACCAGCCGAAACGCGTCAGACCCTGTGGACAACTCCACAACTGTGGAAAACCCCGGCAGGAAAAGCGCAGCCCCCAGCAAGATCAAGCACCATCAGGCATCACCGTCGGCCCGATATGCCCTCAACACCCGCCTCACGCCCTCAACACCCGCCCCCACGCCCTCAACACCCGTCTCACGCCCGCAAGTACGCCAACACCGCCAGCACCCGCCGATGCGTCTCGTCCGCCGGCGGCAGGTCCAGCTTCGTCAGGATGCCGCCGATGTGCTTGCCGACGGCCGCCTCGGACACGACCAGTTGGCGAGCGATCGCCCCGTTGGACTTCCCCTCGGCGATCAGCGCGAGCACTTCCCGTTCGCGCGGGGTGAGCCGCTCCAGCGGATCGCGGCGGCGGCGCAGCAACTGCCGTACTACTTCGGGGTCCACGACCGTGCCGCCGCCCGCGACCTCGCACAGGGCGTCGACGAACTGCTCGACCTGGCCGACCCGGTCCTTGAGCAGATAGCCCACCCCGGTGCCGTCGCCGGAGTCGAGGAGTTCGGCGGCGTACGTCCGCTGCACGTACTGGCTGAGCACCAGGACCGGCAGGCCGGGGCGCCGCTCCCGCAGCCGGACCGCCGCGTGCAGCCCCTCGTCCTGGAAGCCGGGCGGCATCCGGACGTCCGTGACGACGATGTCCGGGCCGTGCTCCTCGACCGCGGTGACCAGCGCCTCCGCGTCGCCGACGGCCGCGACGACCTGGTGACCGCAGCGGTCGAGCAGGCCGATGAGCCCCTCGCGCAGCAGCACGCTGTCCTCGGCCAGCACTACGCGCAGCGACCGGCCTCCGCCGTCCCCCCGCCCGCCCGACGCGTCTCCGTCAACTCGGTCACCTCGCAAGGGAACTCCACACGCAACAGGGTCGGGCCGCCCGCCGGACTGGACAGGGAGAGTGTGCCATCGAGCACCGACACCCGGTCGGCGAGTCCGGTCAGCCCGCTGCCCGCCGAAGCGTCGGCGCCGCCGCGGCCGTCGTCCCACACCTCGATCGACAGCCACCCGCGCGTGTGCCCGCCCCTCACCCGCGCCCGCGCCGCCCCGCTGTGCTTGGCGATGTTGGCGAGGGCCTCGCAGACCACGAAGTAGGCGGCCGCCTCCACCGCCTGCTCCAGCCGCCCGGGCACCGCCAGATCGACGTCGACCGGGATCACGGAACGGTCCGCCGCGTCGGCGACGGCCTCCGTCAGGCCGTAGTCCGCGAGGACCTTGGGATGGACGCCGTGGATCAGCTCACGCAGTTCCGCGAGCGCCCGGCCCGCCTCGTCGTGGGCTTTGGCGAGCTGGTCGGCCAGCGGCCCCGGCGGGGCGTCGAGACGGGCCAGTCCCAGCGTCATCGTCAGGGCGACCAGCCGTTGTTGGGCGCCGTCGTGCAGATCGCGCTCGATCCGCCGGCGCTCCGCCTCGAAGGCGTCCACCAACCGCACCCGCGAGCGGCTCAGTTCGACCACCCTGGCGTCCAACTCGCCGTCCCGCGAGGAGATCAGCACCCGCGTGAGCCCAGCCCGGGCACCCGCCACGACCCCGAGCGCGTACAGGCCGAGGGCCAGGAGCAGCAGCCCGAGTACGGCCACCCCGAAGGCCGTCGGCCAGCTGGTGACGGTCCACTGCTTGAGCACCTTGGCCTCCTCGCCGTCGCCGACCGTGGCCATGAGCAGCGGGGCGGCGGCCATGGAGACCGGGAAGAGCAGGGCGACGGTGACCGCGAGGGCGTCGACCGGCCAGAGCAGTCCGGCGAACAGCAGGGCGTGTCCCAACTCCCGCCAGGTCGCCTGCTCCCGCAGCCGGGTCGTCAGCCAGGCCCACAGCCCCGTGGCGGCGGGCGCCCGGTGCGGATCGGGTGCCGGGGCCAGGTCGACCAGGCGCAGCCGCGGCCGCTCCACCCGGGCGACGGCGACCCCGGACAGCGCGAGCAGGACGAGCAACGGCAGCCCCACGAGTACGACGGTGAAGGCCCCGCCGACCGCGGCCAGCGCCACGATCCCCACCAGCGCGACCACGCCGGTCACCGCGCCGCTCACCAGATAGCCGACCGCGCGCCAGGGCCACGCCGACAGCAGGAAGCCCGGCCGGGACATGGCCTGCCACACATTCCGAGGATGCATGCGGATCACCGTAGAAGCGCGGTGCGGGGCCCGGCCATGGGCCAGGACGGAGGCCCTGGGGTATGGCCGGCCCTACCCCAGGTCTAGCCCCCGCCGCACTGCGCCGGAGCCCCTCCGAACGGTTTCGTGGAGCCACCGACGACACCGGACGAGCGGAGGGCCATGAACACCACGAACACCGACGCGATCAGCCTGCGATCCGTCAGCAGGACCTACGGCACGGCACAGAAGAGGAGACGCGGCTCCCCCCACGACCCCGCCGCCGCCACCGCCGCCGCCACCGCCGCCGCCGTCACCGCCGTCACCGCCGTCACCGCCGCCACCGCACTCGACGACATCACCGTCACCTTCCCCCGGGCCACCTTCACCGCCGTCATGGGCCCCTCCGGCTCCGGCAAGTCGACCCTGCTCCAGTGCGCCGCGGGCCTGGACCGGCCCACCTCGGGCTCGGTCACCCTGGGCGGCACCGAGCTGACCGCGCTCAGCGAGACCAGGCTGGCCCTGCTGCGGCGCGAGCGCATCGGCTTCGTGTTCCAGGCGTTCAACCTGCTGCCCTCGCTCACCGCCGAACAGAACGTCGCCCTGCCCCTGCGGCTGGCCGGCCGGCGCGTACCGAAGGCCCGGATCCGCGAGGTGCTCCAGCAGGTCGGCCTCGGCGACCGCGCCCGGCACCGGCCCACGGAACTGTCCGGCGGCCAGCAGCAACGGGTCGCCCTGGCCCGCGCGTTGGTCACCCGCCCCGAGGTCCTCTTCGGCGACGAGCCCACCGGTGCGCTCGACTCACGGACCAGCCGCGAGGTGCTGACCCTGCTGCGCTCCATGGTCGACCGCGAGGGCCAGACCGTCGTCATGGTCACCCACGACCCCGTGGCCGCCTCCTACGCCGACCGCGTGCTCTTCCTCGTCGACGGCCGCGTCAACGGCGAACTCCTCCAAGCCGACGCCGACACCATCGCCGCCCACATGACCAGGCTGGAAGCCACACCACCGAGCCCCCTCCCCACGAGGGGCCCCGACTCGAAGGACCACAACTCGAAGAGCCCCCACCCGCAGGCCCCCCACCCGGAGCCCCACCCATGCTGACCATCACCCTCCACACCCTCCGCACCCGCTGGTCCACCTTCGTCGGCAGCTTCATCGCGCTCTCCCTCGGCGTCGCCCTGCTCACCGTGATGGGCCTCGTCCTCGCCTCCTCACTGGACGCCCCCGAGCGCCGCCCGGAGCGGTTCGCCACGGCCTCGGCGCCGGTCGTCGTCCAGGGGCAGAACACCCTGACAGTGCCGACCTCGATCGCCGCGCATGTTTCACGTGAAACACGCACCCTCGCCCACCCCCGAGCGGTCCCCGCAACCACCGTGGCCGCGCTGAGGAAGCTCGGCCCGGTCGTCCAGGACCGCTCGTTCGCGGTACGCACCCGGACCGGCCCCGGCGACCTCGTCGGCCACCCCTGGTCCACGGCCGCCTTCGCCCCGTACGAGTTCACCGAGGGCCGCGCGCCCCGCACCGCCGACGAAGTGGCCGTCACCGGTACCTGGACGCACCCCGGCGATCGGCTGCACACCGGCGACGGGACCGTACGAGTCGTGGGCACCCTCCGCGACCGGGGCTTCGAGAACGCCGTCTTCTACACCGACGCCCGCGCCGCCGAACTGTCTCCGAAGAGCACGCAGCTGGTCGTGAAGGCGGACGCGGAGGCAGTGCGCCGGGCGGTCGCGGGCCAGGAACTCCACGTCCTCACCGGCGCCGCCCGCCGCCTCGCCGACCCCGGCCCGGACCGCGACCGCGAGGCGCTCACCGCCATGAACGCCCTGTTCGGCACAGCCGGAGGCGTCACCGCCTTCGTGTCGGTGTTCGTCGTGGCGTCCACCTTCGCCTTCGCGGTCGCCCAGCGGCGCAGGGAGTTTGGCCTGCTGCGCACCGCGGGGGCCACCCCCGGTCAGCTCCGCCGGACGGTCCTCACGGAGGCACTCCTGGTCGGCGTGCTCGCCTCGGCGACCGGCTGCGTGCTCGGTTCCTACGGCGCCCCGCGGCTCGCCGGGTGGGTCGTCGACGTCGGCCTCGCACCGGGCTGGTTCACCATCGGCGACGCCGAGTGGCCGTACCAGGCGGCCTTCTGGACCGGTCTGTTCGTCGCGCTGCTCGGTGCGGTCGCCGCGTCCTGGCGGGCCGGCCGCACCGGTCCGGCCCAGGCGCTGCGCGAGGCGTCCGTCGACGCGACGGCGCTGACCCGGGGCCGTCTGGTCCTCGGTGCCGGTCTGCTGCTGACCGCGGCGGTGACGCTGGGCCTGGCCCTGGTCACCGACCCGGGCGACCTGCTGCACCGCAAGACCTATGTGAGCCGTCCGATGCTGCTGATCACCGCGGTCGCCCTGCTCGCGCCGGTCCTGGTGGGCCCGCTGACCCGGCTGATCGCCTGGCTGCCGGCCCGGCTGCCCGGCGCGGGCGGGATGCTGGTGCGGGAGAACGCCGCCGCGGGGGTCCGCCGTACCGCTGCCGTCGCGGCACCCGTCCTGGTCACGGTCGCCCTCACCGGCTCCCTGCTGGGCGCGACCGCGACGCTGAACGCGGCCAGGGCAGCGGAGACGCGCGACCGAACCGTCGCCGATTTCGTGGTCACCCCGGCAGGCTCCGATCCCAGGAACCCCGGCTCCAGCCCAGGCTTCGACGCACCCACCCTCCACCACCTCCGCACGATCCCCGGCGCCACGACCTCCCCGACCGCGTCGAGCGCCGTGTACGTCCTGGAGGACGGCGTGGCCCTCATCCGGTCCGAGGCCCATGCCGTCGAGCCCGGACCGCTCGCCGCGACCGCCGACCTCCCCCTGGCCGCCGGGAACCCGTCGGACCTCGACGACGGGTCGATCATCGTCAACGAGGAGTGGGAGCGGCACACCGTCGGCCAGTACGTGGACGTCTGGCTCGGCGACGGCACCCGACGGTCGCTGCGGATCGCCGCGGTGATGACGACCGGCACCGGCGACAACGGCGTCTACGTCACCCCGGCCAACGCCCCCGGCGCGAGCGTGGACCGCGTGGACGTCACCCTCACCGCCGGCGCCGACCCCACCGCCGTGGCCGCCGCCCTGCGCGGGGCGGGCGGACACGTCCTGACCAGGGAAGAGTGGCTGCACGCGATCCGCCCCGGCACCGACCGCACCACCACCTACGGCTTCCTGCTGGTCCTCGGCATCGCCCTGCTCTACACCGGGATCTCCCTGGCCAACACGATGGTCATGGCGACCTCGGACCGGGTACGCGACCTCGCCATCCTCCGCCTGGCCGGCGCCACCCGCCACCAGGTGCTGCGGCTGGTCGGCGCCGAGGCCCTGACGGTCGTGGCGGTCGGAGCGCTGCTGGGTCTCCTGGTCGCGGTGCTCGACCTGGCGGGCATGCGGGGCGCGCTCGGCCTGCTGGGGGCGCGGGAGGCACCCTTGCGCATCCCCTGGCCCGAGCTGGCCTCCGTCACCGGCGCCTGCGCCGTCCTCGCCGTCGCCTTCTCGGTCGCTCCAGCCGCCCTGACACTGCGCCGCGAGGCGGTCGGAGCGGCCGGGACGAGGCAGTGAGAGCGGCCTCACACCACGGGTGCATCACACCGGGCCCTCGGAAGCGTTCGACCTGACCCACTGGTAGCACTCGGGGCATGACCTAACCGGACTCACAGGCCGGACCGACCCTGCGGAGGCCCCAAGGCAGTTGCCGCCGCGCATCCACGGCATCGCCGCCCAAGACCCTGCCCCCGGCCCTCCCGCTCGCCCACGCCACCCACCCACCCCAAGATCAACCGTCGGCTCTCCACCACCCCGCCCGACGGGCCGCACCCAGGCCACCCCACCCCCAGTGAGAGAGACCTCACACCGACAGGAAAATCACACCGGCGACGGCCCTGGCACCCTACGGCCCCGCCCGGTACCACCGGGGACAACGAGAAAATCCCCCAGGTCCGAGACCTGGGGGATTTCGCTGTGCGCGAGGGGGGAGTTGAACCCCCACGCCCTTGCGGGCACTGGAACCTGAATCCAGCGCGTCTGCCTATTCCGCCACCCGCGCATTGGGTGTGTCCTCGGGCCCTTCGCCTTGCGGTTCGGCGCCTTCCGACACGCAGAACATTAGCACGCTGGCGGGGGTGGGTTCACATCCCATATCCGGGGGCAGCCGCCCACCAGCGGCTTCGGGAAGGGGCCACCGAACCGGGGTGCCGCCGGCCACGTATCAACCTGTACTGGTTCACGTATCAACCTCGTACCGGTAACCCCCGTCTCCCCAGGAGCCGGTAGGGGTCCACAGTCAGGTGCGGGACACTTGTCTGCGGCCGCCTCTACGATCCTTCACAGAGGAGTTCGACGGAGGAGTTCGAAGGGGAGCTCCACAGGGAACTTCGGAGGCGTCGACACCCGTCGACAGTGCCGACAGGGGGAACCAGCCGATTCACCGGCGCGTGGATACGATCAGTAAGCAGTACCAGGTAAGCAGCAGCCGGCGCAGTACCCAGGACGGCAAGGACGGAGGAGGTGCCCCATGGGAGTCCTGAAGAAGTTCGAGCAGCGTCTCGAAGGTCTGGTCAACGGCACCTTCGCCAAGGTGTTCAAGTCCGAGGTGCAGCCCGTGGAGATCGCGGGCGCGCTCCAGCGGGAGTGCGACAACAACGCCACCATCTGGAACCGCGACCGCACGGTCGTACCCAATGACTTCATCGTGGAGCTGAGCACGCCGGACTTCGAGCGGCTCAGCCCCTACTCGGGCCAGCTCGGCGACGAGCTGGCCGGCATGGTGCGCGACTACGCCAAGCAGCAGCGCTACACCTTCATGGGCCCGATCAAGGTCAACCTGGAGAAGGCGGACGACCTCGACACCGGTCTGTACCGGGTGCGCAGCCGTACGCTCGCCGGCTCCACCGACCAGCAGGCGCCCGGAAGCGCGGCCCCGGCCGGCCGCCCCGGCGGCCCGGGCGCGGGAGCCGGCGGCTACGGCTACGAGCCGCCGGCCG
>NZ_JAAGLY010000439.1 GCF_010548375.1 Streptomyces sp. SID13726 | reverse complement strand
GAGTGGTTCGCCAAGCCGGGCGGGTTCGTCTCCTACGGCGGCAGCTCGGGCGGCCTGCGGGCGGTGGAACAGCTGCGCGCCGTCTTCGCCGAGCTCCACGTCGTGACGATGCAGACCGGGGTGGCGATTCCTCGAGTTCACGAGGCGTTCGACGACAGCGGGACGCTGCGTCGGCCGGAGCGTGCGGAGGCGGCTGCCTCGAGGATGCTGCGCCAGCTCGACTGGTGGGCCGAGGCGCTCGCCGCCGCCCGTGCTCACCGACCGTACGAGCTCGTGGAGTGACGAGCCCCCACGCCGGGAGCGGGCCACGTGCCGGGCCCGGAGGTCGTGGACGACCCCTGTCCGTCGTCGAGGCTCCAACCTGCTCGCCCGTGTCCCGTCGGCGTCGAGCCGGACGTCGTCGGATCGTCGGGCCGGGTGCTCCCGTCGGTCGGTGGGGCCGTC
>NZ_JAAGLY010000438.1 GCF_010548375.1 Streptomyces sp. SID13726 | reverse complement strand
CGTCGGTCGTCGCCCGTACCGCCTCCACGTCCTGCATCCCGACGCGCGAGCCGCCGCTGCGCGCCACCTGCGCGTCGGCGCCGGTGATCAGCCAGTCCCGGCTCGGCTCGACGAGCGCCGAGGCGGCCACGCTGGATCCGGACAGGAAGTCGCGGCGGCCCACATCGCTCCGCCACAACTCGCTGACCTGCTCGATGGCGCCGATGACGGTCGGGGAGAACTGCAGGCCGATGCCGGAGGCGAGGTTCTTGCCGTTGGCCATGCCGATCTCGTCGATGGTGACGGTCCGGCCGAGTTTGCGCCCCAGCGCCTCGGCGATGATGCCCGGCGCCCGGCCGCGCGGCTGCTGGCCGCGCAGCCACCGGGCCACGGACGTCTTGTCGTAGCGGAGATCGAGGCCGTGTTCGGCCCCGCACATGTTGACGCGCCGGGCGAGCCCGGCGTT
>NZ_JAAGLY010000437.1 GCF_010548375.1 Streptomyces sp. SID13726 | reverse complement strand
CGGCTCCGTGCACACCGGCGTCGGGTTCTACGGGAGGTACGCGGACGAGGGCGGCAGCACGAACGTCCACCTGCGCGACTTCGCGATCGTCGGGGACGTGCGCGAGCGCGTCGACACCGACCAGGTCAACGGCGTCGGCGGCGCGCTGAGCGCCTCGTCGATCTCCGGCCTGTACATCCAGCACACCAAGGTCGGGCTGTGGTTCGACGGGCCGATGGACGACCTGCGCGTGGAGGACACCGTCGTCGTCGACCAGGTCGCCGACGCGCTGAACTTCCACGGCGGCGTGACGAACTCGGTCGTGCGGAACGTCTTCGTCCGGAACACCGGCGACGACGGCCTCGCGATGTGGTCGGAGAAGGCCGCCAACGCGGGCAACGTGTTCGAGAACAACACGGTCCAGTCGAACACCCTGGCCAACGGCATCGCGGTCTACGGCGGCACG
>NZ_JAAGLY010000436.1 GCF_010548375.1 Streptomyces sp. SID13726 | reverse complement strand
AGACGGGGTCCGGGACGTCGTCGAACAGGAACACGAACGAGGTCCTCGCGACGCTCGCCACGCGCTCGCTCGGGCGCGACGTGCACCCGAACGACCACGTCAACGCGTCGCAGTCCTCCAACGACGTGTTCCCCACGTCGGTGCACGTCGCCGCCACCGCGGGCGTCGTGCGGGACCTCGTGCCCGCGCTCGGCCACCTCGCCGAGACGCTCGAGGCCAAGTCGGCGGAGTTCGCGACCGTCGTGAAGTCGGGCCGCACCCACCTCATGGACGCCACCCCCGTCACGCTCGGGCAGGAGTTCGGCGGCTACGCCGCCGCGATCCGCTACGGCGTCGAGCGCCTCGAGGCGGCGCTCCCCCGCGCGGCGGAGGTCCCGCTCGGCGGCACCGCCGTCGGCACGGGCATCAACACGCCCGCCGGGTTCCCGCAGCGCGTCATCGCGCT
>NZ_JAAGLY010000435.1 GCF_010548375.1 Streptomyces sp. SID13726 | reverse complement strand
CGCCCTCGTTCCACTGGTCGCCCGCCAGCTCGCCGGTCATCGAGGCGTAGCCGCGCAGGATCACCATCAGGCCGTTGACGCGCTCGCAGGAGCGGGTGTTCATCTTGTGCGGCATCGCGGAGGAGCCGACCTGGCCGGGCTTGAAGCCCTCGGTGACCAGCTCGTGGCCGGCCATCAGGCGGATCGTCTTCGCGATCGACGAGGGAGCGGCGGCCAGCTGCACCAGGGCGGTGACCACGTCGTAGTCGAGCGAGCGCGGGTAGACCTGGCCGACGGAGGTGAAGGCCTGGGCGAAGCCGAGGTGGGCGGCGATCCGCTGCTCCAGGTCGGCCAGCTTCGCGGCGTCGCCGCCGAGCAGGTCGAGCATGTCCTGGGCGGTGCCGACCGGGCCCTTGATCCCGCGCAGCGGGTAACGGCCGAGCAGGTCCTCCAGCCGGTCGTAGGC
>NZ_JAAGLY010000434.1 GCF_010548375.1 Streptomyces sp. SID13726 | reverse complement strand
GGTCGGCACAGGGGAGGACAGCATGGGTCTCGACGTCCGGCCCGGGTACAACACCGCGGTCCCGGCCCAGATCACCACCCCGGACCGGGTGGCGACGAGCATCGGCGAGCTGCGGTTCGTCGACGGCGTCCCGACGCCCGAGACGGCGACCCGGGCCTTCGACCACCTGGACCTGGTGCGGGGCGTCGAGGCGTTCCTCGGCTGCATTCCGGCCGCGTCGTTGGAGGCGATCCGGCGGGGGATGGCCGAGGTCGCCGGGGCGGAGTGTCACCAGGGCGCGATCACCGACAGGCTGCTCGACTCCGATCCGCTCTTCCTCACGGGCAACACCGACACCGTGTACGCCATCGTCGTGCTCGACGTCGAGCGTGACGGCCCGACCGTCATCGAGGTGCCGCCGGGGTGCGGTCCCGGCACGGTCGACGACGCGTGGTTCCGGTTCGTC
>NZ_JAAGLY010000433.1 GCF_010548375.1 Streptomyces sp. SID13726 | reverse complement strand
CAAGATCGGCCTGCCCGAGGTCACCCTCGGCCTGCTCCCGGCCGGCGGCGGTGTCACCCGTACGGTCCGCCTCATGGGCATCGCCGACGCGCTGCTCAAGGTCCTGCTCCAGGGCACCCAGTACAACCCGCAGCGCGCCCTCGACAACGGCCTCGTCCACGAACTGGCCGCCACCCCCGAGGAGATGCTGGCCAAGGCCCGCGCCTTCATCGACGCCAACCCCGAGTCGAAGCAGCCCTGGGACGTACCCGGCTACCGCATCCCGGGCGGCACGCCGTCGAACCCGAAGTTCGCCGCCAACCTCCCGGCCTTCCCGGCCAACCTGAGGAAGCAGCTGAACGGCGCCCCGTACCCGGCCCCGCGCAACATCCTGGCGTGTGCCGTCGAGGGCGCCCAGGTGGACTTCGAGACGGCGCTGACCATCGAGGCCGGCTACTTCGCCGAG
>NZ_JAAGLY010000432.1 GCF_010548375.1 Streptomyces sp. SID13726 | reverse complement strand
CCCTCGTCACCGGCCTCCAGGTCGACCTCGTCGGTGATGATGCCGGAGCCGATGCGGACCGCGAGGCGGGCGGCGATCTCCTTGCCCTCGGCGGAGGAGGGGACGAGCACGGCGACCGGGGATACGGCGTCGTACGCGGCCTGCAGCGCGTCCACCTTCGGCACCACGAGGTACTCGGTGAACTCGGGGGCGTCGGCGGTCAGGACCTTGACCGCGCCGTGCTCGGCGAGCACCGCGGCGGTGTCGGCCGCACCGGCGCCGAGGGCGACGGCGACGGGCTCGCCGATGCGGCGGGCGAGCGTCAGCAGCTCGAGGGTGGGCTTGCGGACGGCACCGTCCGCGTGGTCGACGTAGACGAGGACTTCAGCCATGGGAATGCTCCTGCGAATGCGAAGTAGTCAGGGGGCGATCGAGAGGGTTTCGGCCGAAGCTCTTAGATGAACTT
>NZ_JAAGLY010000431.1 GCF_010548375.1 Streptomyces sp. SID13726 | reverse complement strand
CGACGGCGACGAGCTGACCGTGGCGCTCCAGCAGGGCGCTCGTCTCGGCGAGGGCGCCGGCGAGGTCGAGCTGTCCGGGCGGATGCAGGACGACGGCCGGCGGTGTGTGCCGGTCGGGGGCCGGCAGCACCAGATCGGCGCTGGTGACGGCAATGGCGGTCGGCACGCGAATCCCCCTGTTCACCCCGTACGCCCCATACGTCGGCGCAGCCGTCGCGTACGCGCACCCCTGCGCGACCGCAAACAATCGGCGCCCTTCCCCCTTGCCCCAGCACCATATCCGCGTCGTCCCTGGCGGGGCAGGGCCTTGGTGATTCCCGTACTGGCGGCCCCGGTCACAGGTGGCGGGAAACCCGGACATCCGGGATCGGAGGGCCGATCAGTTCAAGCCACATTGCAAAGAGTCTTGACAGGGGGATTGGTCTGGACCAACTTGGCCCCAACG
>NZ_JAAGLY010000430.1 GCF_010548375.1 Streptomyces sp. SID13726 | reverse complement strand
CGCCAGCCTTCCTGCTGGCCCTCTTGCTGGCCTTCCTGCTCCGGAGCGGGGGGCTGGGGTGCGGCGGGCTGCGGCTGCTCCGGTGCCGGGGGTTGTGCGGCGGGAGCGGGTGCGTCGCCGGGCGTCGTCGCCTGCGGTTCGGCGGCGGGCTGCTCGGGGTCGGCGGCGGGGGCGGGGGCCTCCGGGGGTTCCGGTGCCTCCGGGACCTCCGGAGCTGTGGCTTCGGCGGTGGTGTCCGTGGCCTCGTCGGGGGTCGCGGGCTCGTCGCCGGGTGCGCCTGGTGCGGCGGCTGCGGTCGGCTCGCTCGGGGGCGCCGGGGTCTCGGCGCTCGGCTCCGGGGTCTCAGGGGAATCCGGGGTCTCCGGGGCGGAGGGCGCGGGAGGGTCTCCACGTTGGCGGTCGGGAAGCCAAGCTCACGGCCGCGCTGGGCGCCGCGCACGACCACG
>NZ_JAAGLY010000042.1 GCF_010548375.1 Streptomyces sp. SID13726 | reverse complement strand
CGCCCCGAGCCATGATGGCCGGGAACGGGGTATCAACATATCTGGCGTTGATTTTTGGCACGCTGTTGAGTTCTCAAGGAACGGACGCTTCCTTTGTACTCACCCTCTCGGGCTTTCCTCCGGGCTTCCCTTCGGTGTTCCAAACTCTATCAGTGTTTTTCCGGCCCCCTGACCACCGTCCTGCAGGCATGCAGAAGGTGATCCCGAGTTAGGATCTGACAAGTTGGGTGCTGCCAGGCAAGGACGACGCTTGGTCGCGCCGCTCGGCCTCAAGCAGGAGTACGACTGTACACGGGGCCTCGAAGAGGGTGCAAATCGATTGGGCTGGTGGTCTAGACCACTTAGCGGTATCTTTCGTGCGGAACCCGCACTTCATATGACATACGCTGCTGCACAGCGCCGTCCGAGACAGGCAGTGACGACGCATATACGCAGCTCCACCCCTGGGAGGCTTCCCATGACCACCGTGACGTCCCCTCTTGCAGGACGCGCCATCGGACTGGCCGCCGTGCCGGATCCGGTCTTCTCCGGGGCCATGGTCGGCCCGGGTACGGCGATCGACCCCGTCCGTGAACCGTCCGAGGCCGTCGCGCCCGTCGACGGAGTGATCGTCTCTCTGCACCCGCACGCGTTCGTCGTCGTGGACGACCAGGGCCACGGCGTGCTCGTCCATCTGGGCATCGACACCGTGCAGCTGAACGGCGAGGGTTTCGAACTGCTGGTGAACAAGGGCGACACCGTCGCGCGCGGTCAGGCGGTCGTGCGCTGGAACCCGGCCGCCGTCGAGGCCGCCGGCAAGTCCGCGGTCTGCCCGGTCGTGGCTCTCGAAGCCACTGCCGAGGCCCTCTCCGAACTCCGTGACAGCGGCGATGTGAAGGCCGGCGACAGTCTCTTCTCCTGGAAGTGACGTCAGTGCCGTCGTATGACGGCGAGCAGGACGACAACCAACGCGGCGGCGGGACCCGCCGCACTATCGGAGACGGGTGAGATGGAGACAACGCTGCGAGGCGTCGGCGTGAGCCACGGTGTGGCGATCGGCGAGGTTCGGCACATGGGAACGGCGGTGCTCGAGCCGCCTGCCAAGCAGATCCCGGCGGAGGACGCGGAGCGTGAACAGGGGCGCGCCCGCAAGGCCGTGGAGGCTGTGGCGGCCGATCTGATGGCGCGCGGCAATCTGGCGGGGGGCGAAGCCCAGGCGGTGCTCGAGGCGCAGGCCCTGATGGCCCAGGACCCGGAGCTGATGGCGGACGTGGACCGGCGTATCGCCGTCGGCAGCACGGCCGAGCGTGCCGTGTACGACGCGTTCGCCGCCTATCGCGAGCTGCTGGCGAACGCCGGTGAGTACCTCGCCGGACGCGTCGCCGACCTGGACGACGTACGGAATCGTATCGTCGCTCGCCTGCTCGGGGTGCCCATGCCGGGTGTCCCGGACAGCGACGAGCCGTACGTCCTGGTGGCGCGTGACCTCGCGCCCGCCGACACCGCGCTGCTGGATCCGACGCTCGTGCTCGGGTTCGTCACCGAGGAAGGCGGACCGACCAGTCACAGCGCGATTCTGGCCCGGGCGCTCGGTGTGCCGGCCGTCGTGGCGCTGCCGGGTGCCGGTGAGCTGGCCGAGGGCACGGTCATCGCTGTCGACGGCAGCTCCGGCGACATCTTCGTGAACCCGAGCGACGAGAAGAAGGCCGAGCTGGAGGCCGCTGCCGCCGCGCGGAAGGCCGCGCTGGCCGCGTCGACCGGTCCGGGTGCCACCGCCGACGGTCACAAGGTGCCGTTGCTGGCCAATGTCGGTGGTCCGGCGGACGTTCCCGCCGCGCTCGACGCCGGGGCCGAGGGTGTCGGCCTGTTCCGTACCGAGTTCCTCTTCCTCGACGACAGCAAGAACGCGCCGTCCGAGGAGAAGCAGGTCGACGCCTACCGTCAGGTGCTCGAGGCGTTCCCGGAGGGACGTGTCGTCGTCCGTGTGCTGGACGCGGGCGCGGACAAGCCGCTCGACTTCCTGACTCCGTCCGACGAACCGAACCCGGCGCTGGGCGTGCGGGGTCTGCGGACGCTGCTCGACCACCCGGAGGTGCTGCGCACCCAGTTGACGGCGCTGGCGAAGGCTGTCGAGGGGCTGCCGGTCTACCTCGAGGTCATGGCCCCGATGGTGGCGGACCGTGCCGACGCCAAGGCGTTCGCCGACGCGTGCCGGGAAGCGGGGCTGCGGGCGAAGTTCGGCGCGATGGTGGAGATCCCCTCGGCCGCGCTGCGGGCGCGCTCGATTCTTCAGGAGGTCGAGTTCCTGTCGTTGGGGACGAACGACCTCGCTCAGTACACCTTCGCCGCCGACCGTCAGGTGGGTGCGGTGTCCCGCCTTCAGGACCCGTGGCAGCCCGCGCTGCTCGACCTGGTCGCGGTGTCCGCCGAGGCGGCCAGGGCCGAGGGCAAGAGCTGTGGGGTGTGTGGCGAGGCCGCGTCCGACCCGCTGCTCGCTTGTGTGCTGACCGGTCTGGGGGTCACCTCTCTTTCGATGGGTGCGGCGTCCATTCCTTATGTCCGGGCGACGCTGGCGAAGTACACGCTGGCCCAGTGCGAGCGGGCTGCCGCCGCCGCGCGTGCGGCGGACAGTGCCGAAGAGGCGCGTGCCGCGGCTCAGGCGGTGCTGTCCGGCGAGTAGTCCGGTGGGTTCGGCCGGCTGACGGTTCCGTGAGGGCGCTCCACCTGCGGGTGGGGCGCCCTCGTCGGGTTCAGTGGCTGTGCCGCGGTGTCTGTCCTTCCGGTCCGAGGTCGGGCGGCACGCAGTAGTCGACGCCCGATTCCGGGGAGATCAGGTCACCGGAGTCGATGTCGGTGCAGTAGGCGTCGAAGACCTCTCCCGCGGTGAGGGGTTCGAGTCCGTCGCCACGCAGGCGCCAGCCGTAGACGCGGTCGGTGGTTCCCGGTGAGCTGGTGCGCATGACGAGTCCGCCGGGGCTCTGGGTGGCAATGCCCAGGGCGAGGACGGTGGTGAATTCGAGAGCCTCGGCCTCGTCGAGTCGTACGGATCCGTCGGTGTTCTCGTCGGAGTGGAGGACGGCGACGAGGGTTTCCGGGGTGCCGGTGATGCTGCACACCAGGTGGTGTTCGCCCGGCTGGGCCGTGTCGAGGATCTTGACGAGGAGGTCGGAGGCGCGGGCGAAGGCCGCTCGGCCGACGTCCTCCCCGCAGGAGCCGCAGGCGCCCAGGCGGGCGAGGAGTGTGGTCGCGTACTCCCAGGTGGCCTGGCGGACGGCCTCGTCGACCAGGGCCGGGACGAGATCGGTGAGGGGCTGGCCCTCGTAGGGCAGTGTGGGTCCGGAGTGGGCGAGCTCGGCCGTGAAGCGTGTGCGGCTGGACGGGATGTCCGGGTTGAGTCCGCTCTCCTCGCAGTACTCCTCGTACTCCAGTGGGTCGAAGAGGGCGACGGTGGTGTGGCTGCCCTGTGAGGCGCGGGTCCTCAGGAGGTCTTCCACCTGTTTCAGGTAGGTGGTGTGGTCGTCGAAGGTGAAGCTGCGGTAGCGCCGCATGACGCGGAAGTCGTGTTCGTCGGTGAGCAGGCCGATGGTGCCCGCGATTTCGCGGCGCAGGACGCGTCGCATCGTCTGGTGGTCGGTGTGCGCCATGTTTCCCCCTGTGCGCAGTCGATCAATGCTCACTCACAGTAACCGGCGGCACTGACAACGGGGGCCGAGCGGCCGGCCGGACCCGATGGATCGGTGACCGGCCGCCCGGTGAGGGATGCGGCTGGGCCTGGAGCGTCAGGCGCGCTTGCGGGCCAGTTCCTCGTAGAAGTGGAGGAGGTCGAGGTTGTCGATGGAGCCCGCGTTGACCGCCTTGTCCAGGGGGGTGCCCTGGAGGAGGCGCTTGACGGGGACCTCGATGCGCTTGCCGGTGAGGGTGTGCGGGATGCCCGGCACCTCGATGACTTCGTCGGGGACATGGCGGGGTGAGAGGTTCTCTCGGACGGTGTGCTTGATGCGGTCCAGGAGTGCCTGGTCCAGCACGGCTCCCGGGGTCAGATGCACGAACAGGGGCATCCAGTAGCCGCCGTCGGGCTGTTCGACGCCGATGACCAGGGATTCCTTGATCTCGGGGAGTCGTTCGACGGCCTCGTAGATGTCGGCCGAGCCCATGCGGACGCCCTGGCGGTTGAGCGTGGAGTCGGAGCGGCCGTGGATGACGACCGAGCCGCGTGAGGTGACGGTGATCCAGTCGCCGTGGCGCCACACTCCGGGATAGGTGTCGAAGTAGCTGTCGTGGTACCGGCTGCCGTCGGGGTCGTTCCAGAAGTGGATCGGCATCGACGGCATGGGGTTGGTGACGACGAGCTCGCCGACCTCGTCGATCAGGGGTTCACCGCTGGGATCCCAGGACTGGAGGTCGGTGCCGAGGCTGGGTGCCTGGAGTTCGCCGATGTACACGGGCAGGGTCGGTACGGCGCCGGCGAAGCAGGAGCAGACGTCCGTTCCGCCGCTGACGGAGGCGATCCACAGGTCCTCGCGGACCTCGTCGTGCAGCCAGCGGAAGCCGTCGGGCGGGAGCGGTGATCCGGTGGTGGCGACGCACTGCACCTTGGAGAGGTCGAAGTCGCGTCGCGGGTGGATGTCGGCTTTGCGGCAGGCCATGACGTACGCGGCCGAGGTGCCGTAGAGGGTGGCTCCCGTGCGTTCGGCGATGCGCCACTGGGCGCCGGTGTCGGGGTAGCCGGGGCTGCCGTCGTACAGGACGACGGTCGTGCCGGTGAGGAGGCCGGAGACGAGGAAGTTCCACATCATCCAGCCGGTCGACGTGTACCAGAAGAAGCGGTCCTCGGGACCGAGGTCGCAGTGCAGGCCGAGTTGTTTGAGGTGTTCGACGAGGATGCCGCCCTGGGACTGGACGATGGCCTTGGGCAGGCCGGTCGTGCCGGAGGAGTAGAGCACCCACAGGGGGTGGGCGAAGGGGACCTGTTCGAAGACCGGTTCGGTGTCGGCGCTCGTCAGGGCCGACCATTCCACCGCGCCTACGGGGGCTTCGGTGCCGAGGAGCGGGATGTGGACGACGGCGCGCAGGGAGGGCAGTTCCGCGCGGAGTTCGGTGACCGTCTCGCGGCGGTCGTGCTCCTTGCCGCCGTAGCGGTAGCCGTCGACGGTGAAGAGGACCACGGGTTCGACCTGCTGGAAGCGGTCCAGCACGCTGCGGGCGCCGAAGTCGGGGGCGCAGGATGTCCAGACGGCTCCTACGGCGGCCGTGGCGAGGAGGGCGACGACCGCTTCCGGGATGTTCGGGAGGTAGCCGCTGACGCGGTCTCCGGGGCGCACGCCGAGGGCGCGCAGTTCGGCGGCCAGGGAGCCGACCTGGCGGCGCAGTTCGGACCAGGTCACCGGGCGCGGTTCATGGGTCTCGTCGACATGCAGGAGGGCGGGTTCGTCCGCGCGGGTGTCGGCGGCGCGCAGGGCGTGCTCGGCGTAGTTGAGCCTCCCCTCGGGGAACCACTCGGCGCCGGGCATCGAGCGGTCGCCCAGTACGCGCGCGTAGGGCGTCGAGAACCGTACGTCGAACCATTGGGTGAGGGCTGTCCAGAAGGTCTCCAGCTCGTCGACGGACCAGCGATGGAGTGCCGGGTAGCCTCCGTCGGCCGGGGCACCGTGGTGTTCGGCCGCCCATGCCTGGAACCTGGTGACCTGGGACCGGGCGATGCGCTGCGGATCTGGCTGCCAGAGCGGCTGGGGATTCTCGGTCGACATGGGGCGGCTCCCGGACTGTGCGCGTCGTGTGCGTCTCCCGCGCACGGGCAAGGGGTGTGCGCGTGACGCGGCTGACAGGGACGATGCCATGTGATCAACTTCTACGCCAGGGTGCGCCCCACATAGTCCGCGTCGTGAAGATGTGGTCTCAGCACGGGTGAACGGCAGTTGAACGGCACGCGCGGGTGGCGCAGTGAGTGGCAGGGTGAGCAGCATGAACGGTCGTGACCTGGTGCGTTCGGTGAAGGCGGTCGGCTCGGCGGGGGCTCCTCAGGGGTTGCGTACCGTACGGGCCGCGTGGCGCAGGAGGCGTGCCGACGCCACCGGGCTGCCCGCGCGCGGGGCCGAGCGGGCGCGGGTGCCGGGTCCGGTGCAGAGCGTCGAGCCGGGTCCGGGTGGGGGCGTCATCCGGTTCAGCCGCTCCGAGCTGCGGATCAGGGTCGCGGTGAACGGGGCGGTGTTCTGGGGCTGGGACGGTGCCGAGCCCGAGCCGTCGTACGCGCTCGCGGGCCGCTGCCCGGAGCCCGATCCGAGGGCGGCGCTGGAGCCGGACAAGGACGGCGGCTGGCGGGTGGTGGCCGAGCGGGCGACGGTCGTGGTGTCGCGGCACGGCGCGGTCGAGGTGCGTACGCCCGGCGGGGTGACGCTGCGCCGGGATCTGCCGCCGCGCTGGTGGGAGCCGGTGGGCGGGGGCGCGGCGCGCTGGATGCAGCGCTCGGAGGTGGCCGCAGACGCGCGGTTCTTCGGGCTCGGCGGGCGGGCGTCGGGCCCGCGGCTGCGGGACGGGTCGTATCGGCTGTGGAACACCGATCCGGGCCGGGCGTTCGGTCCCGGTGACGATCCGCTGTACCTCACGATGCCGGTGCAGCTGGTGGTGGCCGACGCCGGCACCCATCTCGTCTTCCACGACACCTCGTGGGACGGCACCGTGAGCCTGCGGGAGGGCGAGGAGGGTGCCGGGTCCGGGCACGACCGGGCGGGGACGAGCGAGCTGCGCATGGACGGCGGTCCGTTGCGCTGCTGGGTGATGGTGGGGACACCCGCGCGCGTGCTGCTCGGCTGGGCCTCGCTGACCGGTGCGCCCGCGCTGCCGCCGTCGTGGGCGCTGGGTCATCATCACGCGCGCTGGGGCTTCGGCAGCGAGCAGGAGGTCCGGCGGATCGTCGCCGGCTATCAGGAGCACGGTCTGCCGCTGGACGCCGTGCATCTGGACATCGATCACTTCGACGGGCACCAGGTGTTCACGGTCGACCATGAGCGCTTCCCCAAGCTGCCCCAGCTGGCCGAGGAGTTGCGGCGGGACGGGATCCGGCTGGTGTCGATCGTCGACCCGGCGGTGAAGGCCGTGGCGGGCAACGCCGTGTACGACAGCGGGACGGCCGAGGACGCGTTCGTGAAGGACGCGGCCGGGCGGCTCGTGGAGGGGGTCGTGTGGCCCGGGGAGGCGGTCTATCCGGACTTCACGCACACGCGTGTGCGGGAGTGGTGGGGGCGTCTCTATCAGGAGCGGCTCGCGACGGGGTTCGCCGGTTTCTGGCACGACATGAACGAGCCGACGTCGTTCAACGCCTTCGGGGAGTCCACGCTGCCGCGCTCGGCCCGGCACTCGCTGGAGGGCCGGGGCGGTGACCATCGCGAGGCGCACAACGTCTACGCGCTGTGCATGGCGCAGGCGGGCTACGAGGGCTTGCGCGAGCTGGTCCCTGACGAGCGGCCGTTCGTGTTCTCGCGGTCCGGATGGGCGGGTCTCCAGCGGTACGGCGGCACCTGGTCCGGGGACGTGGCCACCGGCTGGCCGGGGCTGCGGGCCTCGCTGTCGCTGGTGATGGGGCTCGGCCTCTGCGGGGTGCCGTACTCGGGGCCCGACGTGGGCGGCTTCGACGGGAGTCCGTCGCCCGAGCTGTATCTGCGCTGGTTCCAACTCGGCGCCTGGCTGCCGCTGTTCCGGACGCACGCGAGTCTGCGGGCGGGGCGCAGGGAGCCCTGGGAGTTCGGTGCCGAGGTGCTGGAGCACGCGCGCGTGGCGCTCGTCGAGCGCCGGCGGCTGCTGCCGTACTTCATGACGCTGGCGCATCTGGCGCGCCGTACCGGAGCGCCCTACGTACGGCCCTTGTGGTGGTCCGCGCCCGAGGACCGTGCCCTGCGCGACTGCGAGGACGCCTTCCTGCTCGGTGACGCCCTGCTGGTGGCGCCGGTGCTCGACCCCGGCGGCGACCGGCGCGCCGTCCAGTTGCCGCGGGGCCGGTGGTACGACACCGCGACGGAGAAGGTGTACGAGGGTCCAGGTCAGGTGCTCGTCGACGCGCCGCTCTCGCGGATCCCGGTGCTCGCGCGCGCGGGCGCCGTCATCCCGGTGCGGGCGGACGACGGCGGTGTCGAGCTGGAGGTGTGGGCGCCCCAGCGGGGGCGCGGCGGCGGTGGTCTGGTCGTGGCGGATGCGGGCGACGGGTGGGACGAGCCGGAGATCGAACGCTACGTCGCCCGCTGGACGGGCCGCCGGGTGGTCGTTCAGCGCGAGGGTGAGGACGGTCTGAGCGAGCCGTCCCACCCGGTGCGGCTGCGCGGGCTCGAAGCGCGCTGAGCGTCAGACGTAGCGGCCCTCGAACCAGGCGCGTACGGCCACGGTGTGCAGCGGGAAGGCGAGCTCCTCCGGCCTGCGCAGGAGGTGCCAGCCGTCCGTCTCGTCCGTGGCCGCGGACCGCGGGAGGCCGTCGGCGGGGCGCTCCGGGAGGACCCCGAAGAGCAGCAGGTGGCCGTCGGGCGAGCTGATCGCGTCGACGAGCCGTACGTCGCGGGCGGCCGCCTCGATGCCGGTCTCTTCCCGGAGTTCACGGACCAGGGCGTGCCGCCAGTCCTCGCGGTCGTCGATGTAGCCGCCGGGCAGGGCGATGCCTCCGCGCGCGGGGGCGACGGTTCGGGTGATGACGACCAGGGCGGTGCCCTGGGTGTCGTACACGGGCTGGAGTGCGACGGCGACCGGCAGGGGGTTGCGGTAGGCCACGGTGTTGCAGGCGGGACAGGTGCGGGGCCAGCCCGCTACGCCCTCCCCGTAGGGCGCTCCGCAGCTCGAACAGTGGGAGCCGGGCTCGGAGTTGGGGTTGGAGGCTTGAGTTTCGGACACGCGGCGGACTGTATCCGATCATCGGGAGCTCCGGTTCCGTTGGGCCCCCTGCCCCTTTGCGGCCGCCCGTGCGACACTTCTGACGTTCCGTCAGATCCGGTCCGGGGAGGGGTTTTGGCGCGCACGCACACACCAGTGGTCACCGGGTGGTTCGCCGGTGACGGAGACGACTTCGCGCTTCTCGGTACGCGCTGTTCGGCCTGTGCCGCGGTCTTCTTCCCGCGCGAGGACGGCCATTGCCGCAACCCCGGATGCGCCGGTGGAGATCTGGCGGAGATTCCCCTTTCGCGGCGCGGGCGCGTCTGGTCGTACACGGACAGCCGGTACAAGCCTCCGTCACCCTATGTGACCAATCCGGAACTTCCGTGGGAGCCCTACGCGTTGATCGCTGTGGAGCTGGCCGCCGAGCGGATCGTGGTGCTGGGACAGGCGGCTCCCGGGGTCACCGTCGGCGATCTGGCGGTGGGCATGGAGGTGGAGGTCGTCCCGGGTGTGCTCCATGAGGACGCGGAGACGACCTGGACGACATGGCACTGGCGGCCGACGGGGGTGGCGTGATGGCGGGCGAGGTGGCGGTGCTCGGGGTGGGCATGCACCCCTGGGGCAAGTGGGGGCGCGGCTTCGTCGAGTACGGGGTGGCGGCGGCCCGGGCGGCGCTCGCCGACGGGGGGCTGGAGTGGCGGGAGATCGGCTCGATCGTCGGCGCGGACACCGTGCGGGGCGGCTATCCGGGCTATGTGGCCGGGGCGACCTTCGCCAAGGCGCTGGGCTGGCAGGGTGCCCGGGTGGCCAGCGTGTACGCGGCCTGCGCGTCGGGGGCGCAGGCGGTGGCCGCCGCGCGGGCACAGATCCTGGCGGGGCTGGCCGACGTCGTGCTCGTGGTGGGCGCCGACTCCGCGCCCAAGGGGTTCTTCCGGCCCGCGGGCGGTGACCGGCCCGACGATCCGGACTGGCTGCGGTTCCGGGTGCTCGGGGCGACCAATCCCACGTACTTCGGGCTGTATGCGCGCAGGCGCATGGCCGTGCACGGGGACACGCCGGAGGACTTCGCCCAGGTCAAGGTGAAGAACTCCGCCCTGGGCGCGCTGAATCCGAACGCGCGCTACCGCAAGCGGGTGACCGCCGACGAGGTCGCGGCGTCCGCCGTGGTGGCCGATCCGCTGCGGCTGCTCGACATCTGCGCGACCTCGGACGGCGGGGCGGCGCTGGTGCTCTCCAGCATGGAGTTCGCGCGTCGGCGGGGTGTGGCCGAGCCGGTGCGGATCAGGGCGGTGTCGACGGTGACGCCCACCTATCCGAACCCGGTGCTCGACCTCCCGGACATCGCGACGGACTCGGCGGCCGCGGTCGAACCGGCCGCGGAGACGTTCCGTGCGTCGATCGCGCGTGCTGCCTACGAGGAAGCCGGCGTGGGACCGGAGGAGTTGTCGGTCGCGGAGGTGTACGACCTGTCCACCGCCCTGGAGTTGCAGTGGTACGAGGACCTCGGGCTGTGCGGCGAGGGTGAGGGCGCGAAGCTTCTGCGTGAGGGCGCGACGGCCCCGGGCGGACGCACACCCGTCAACACCAGCGGCGGACTCGCCTCCTTCGGCGAGGCCGTCCCCGCGCAGGCGATCGCCCAAGTCTGCGAGATCACCTGGCAGTTGCGGGGTGAGGCGGGTGACCGGCAGATCGCGGACGCGCGCGTGGGCCTCACCGCGAACCAGGGGCTCTTCGGGCACGGGTCGGCGGTGATAGCCGTACGGTGATCGGGCGAAAGGGGTTTCTCGCACGCTGCGTGAGCACCCCGGAATCCTGCGTGAACGTCTCATGAACTGCGCTCGGGCGTGCACGAATGGCGCCATTATGCTCCCGTGCGCTCCTGGACGGACACTCTCCGCTTCGCCTTCCAGCCGGTGGTCAATCTGGCCACCAGTGGCGTGGCCGGGCTGGAGATACTCGCCCGTCCGGAAGCCGGCGACATCCTGGCTGAGGCCCGTCGCGATCCCGAACTCGACGGCCGGCTCACGGTGTTGGCGCTGCGGGCGGCGGCCCGCAGGGAGACGCTGCTGCCGCTGCACATCAACGTCTTCGCGGGCACGCTCGCCGATCTCGGCGGACTCAGCCCGCTGCACCAGGCGGTGCGTGAGGCGGGGCGGATGCCGTGGGAGATCACCCTCGACGTGAGTCCTCCGTACACGCATGTGCCGCACCAGGCTCTGCTGGAGGCGGTGGCCGAGCTGCGGGCGCAGGGGTTCCGGATCAGCGCGGACGGCATCGGGGACGGCGACGTACCCCTGAGACTCCTTGTCGACATGTCGCCCGATCTCATGAAGCTCGACGCGTCGCTGCTGGCCCGGCCGCCCGCCGTACGGGCCATGCGGACGCTGTGCGACGAGATCGGGGCGCTTCTGTGCGTCGAGGCGGTGGAGACGGAACTCCAGTGCGCGGACGCGCTGTCGGCGGGTGCTCAGCTGGCGCAGGGCGCGCTGTTCGCGCCGCCGTCCCGGCTGCCCGCCGCGGAGGTGTACGTGCCGCCCCGCTCCCCCGGTGAGACGGCGCTGCCGCGGTCGGGGCCGTCGGTACGGGAGTTCGTGCGCCCCGCCGCGCTGCTGCCGGCCACCGCGTCGGCGGCCCGGGTCCGGGCGCTGCTGACCGGATCGCCTGACGTGTCCGGGGTGCTGCTCGTGGACCGGGAGGGGGTGCCGGTCCGCTCGGTGCACCGGTCGCGCTTCCTGCTGTCCATGTCGGGGCGCTACGGCCACGCCCTGTACGCCGACCGCCCGGCCGTCAAACTCGGTGACCCGCCGCGGACGGTGGGGATCGACGCCACCGCCTGGGAGGTCCTGGACGTGGTGGCCGTGGGAAGCCGGGACCGTACCTCCGACGACGTGGCCGTGGTCGACCGGTACGGCCGCTGCGTGGGCGTCGTACGGCTCGCGGATCTCGTACGGGCGCTCAGCGAGACCCGGGTGGAGGAGGCGGCCGGGCTCAACCCGCTGACTCGGCTGCCCGGTTCGGACGCGATCACGGGTGAGGTGGACCGGCGGATCGCGGCCGGGCGGACGTTCACGCTCAGCTGGCTGGACGTCGACCACTTCAAGCAGGTCAACGACGGGGCAGGGTTCGCCGCGGGCGACGAGCTGATCCGTTCGGTGGGGCGGGTGCTCCAGTACGCGGCGTCGGACGTCGCGCGCGTGGGGCACATCGGCGGGGACGACTTCCTGGTGCTGGCGGAACCGGAGGAACTGGCCCAGCTGGCCGCCACCGTGCTGGACGCGCCCTGGGCGGCGGGCGGTCGGCCCGTGACGCTGTCCCTGGCGACGGTGGTGTGCGTGCCGGGGAGCGTGGTGGACCACCGGGAGGCGGCCGCGTGTCTGGCACCCCTCAAGAAGGCCGCCAAGGCGCTCAGCGGGGCGAGTTGGGTCGTGGGCCGGGCGGGACTGCCGGGGCACGAGATCCGGCGCGGCAGGGAGGCGGGGGCGGCTTCGGCGGGGTACGCGGTGGCGGAGCCGGGGCGGGGCTGAGAGCGCGATCCGGTACAGCGCGGTTCAGCCGGACCCCGTTTTCCGGCCGGACCCCATCCCGACCAGCCCCTGTCCCGGCCCCATCCCGAGCAGACCCTGTCCCGGCCGGACCCCATCCCCACCAGACCCCATCCCGACCGCACCCCGTCCCGACCAGCCCCCGTCCCGGCCGGCTCCCGCTCACCGCCCGAGGGCGTCCGACGCGGTTCCGTCGTCCCGCCCCAACCGTTGCCGTCGGCGACCTTGACGCCCCCCGGGGCCCGGTGAACACTTCCGGTGTCAGTCGACATCGCCGTACATTCTCGGCGTATCCAGGCACCACGCCGCGCGGGCCCCCATGAGCGAAGGCCCATACCCCCACGGGCGATTCGGCTGCGACGGCACGCTCGTCGCGGACGCCGGGCGGGGCGCGGGACCTCCCTGCCCTCGGCGGTCCGCCAAGGGAACGCACCCTGCACGGAGGACCGGGGCCGAACGTCCCGGGCCAGGGCCTAGGAGCCGCCATGAGCAACGGAGACGTATTCCTCGGTGAGGTCATCGGTACGGCGATTCTGATCCTGTTCGGGACCGGCGTGGTCGCCGCCGTCCTTCTCAACTACTCCAAGGCGAAGGACGCCGGCTGGGTCGTCATCGCGTTCGGCTGGGGCTTCGGTGTGATGGCGGGGGCCTACACCGCCGCCCCGCTGTCCGGAGGGCATCTCAACCCCGCGGTGACCCTGGGGATCGCCGTCGACACGGGAGACTGGGACCAGGTCCCCCTCTACATCGCCGGGCAGATGGTCGGCGCCGTTCTCGGAGCGGTGCTGTGCTGGCTGGTCTACTACGCGCAGTTCCGGGCCAACGCCGACGACGAGATCGCCCAGCCCACGCTGGGGATCTTCTCCACCACGCCCGCGATCCGCAATCCGGTGGCGAACCTGATCACGGAGATCATCGCGACCGTCGGACTGGTCCTGCCGATCCTGGCCTTCGGACTCACCAAGGGACTCGGCGAGTCCGGGACCGCGGTCCTCGTCGTGTCGTTCCTGGTGGTCGGCATCGGTCTGTCGCTCGGCGGGCCCACCGGCTATGCCATCAACCCGGCCCGCGACCTGGGCCCCCGTATCGCGCACGCCCTGCTGCCGATCCCCAACAAGGGCACCTCGGACTGGGGTTACGCGTGGATCCCGGTGGTGGGACCGCTGATCGGCGGGGCGCTGTCCGGGCTGATCTTCAAGGCAGCCTTCTGAACCGCAGCCTCACGCAGGAACCGACGAAGGGGACGTCATGACGGACAAGTTCGTCGCCGCCATCGACCAGGGCACCACCTCCAGCCGCTGCATCATCTTCAACCAGGACGGCGCGATCGTGGCCGTCGACCAGCGCGAGCACCGCCAGATCTTCCCCAAGCCGGGCTGGGTGGAGCACGACGCCACCGAGATCTGGTCCAAGGTGCAGGCCGTGGTCGCCGGCGCGATCGCCAAGGCCGGGCTGCGCGCCGACCAGCTCAGCGCGCTCGGCATCACCAACCAGCGGGAGACGACGGTCCTTTGGGACCGCGCGACGGGCAAGCCCGTGCACAACGCGATCGTGTGGCAGGACACCCGCACCGCGGCCCTCACCAACCAACTGGGCGGCTCGGACGGCCAGGACCGCTTCCGCGAACAGACCGGACTGCCGCTGGCCACCTACTTCTCGGGGCCGAAGGCGGCCTGGCTGCTGGACAACGTGCCGGGACTGCGCGCGCGGGCCGAGAACGGCGAGATCGCCTTCGGCACGATCGACTCCTGGTTGATCTGGAACCTCACCGGCGGTACCGACGGCGGACGGCATGTCACCGACGTGACCAACGCCGGGCGCACCATGCTGATGAACCTGGAGTCCCTCCAGTGGGACCAGTCCATCCTGTCCGCGATGAACGTCCCGGACGCCGTACTGCCCGAGATCAGGTCCTCCGCCGAGGTCTACGGCACCGCGGTCGGCCAACTCGCGGGCGTGCCCGTGGCGTCCGCGCTGGGCGACCAGCAGGCCGCCGTGTTCGGACAGGCCTGCTACGACGTGGGCACGGCCAAGAACACGTACGGCACCGGCTCCTTCCTGCTGCTCAACACGGGCAACCGGCCGGTGCCATCGAAGAACGGGCTGCTGACGACGATGGGTTACAAGATCGGCACCGAGGCGCCGGTCTACTGCCTGGAGGGGTCCATAGCGATCACGGGCGCCCTCGTGCAGTGGTTCCGCGACCAACTCGGCATCATCCGGACCGCCGACGAGATCGAGCCCCTGGCGGCCAGCGTCGACGACAACGGAGGCGCGTACATCGTGCCCGCCTTCTCCGGTCTGTTCGCGCCCTATTGGCGCTCCGACGCGCGCGGGGTCGTCACGGGCCTCACTCGGTACGTCACCAAGGCACATCTCGCGCGCGCGGTGCTGGAGGCGACGAGCTGGCAGACGCGCGAGGTCGTGGACGCCATGTACCAGGACTCCGGGGTGCAGATCACGACCCTGAAGGTGGACGGCGGCATGACCAAGAACAATCTGCTCATGCAGCACCAGGCGGATGTCCTGGACGTTCCGGTGGTCCGGCCGAAGGTCTCCGAGACGACCTGCCTGGGCGCCGCCTACGCGGCCGGGCTCGCCACCGGGGTGTGGAACGACCTCGACGAGCTGAAGTCCCACTGGCAGAAGGACGTCGAGTGGACGCCGGACATGGAGGCGTCCGTCAGGGACCGCCAGTACCACAACTGGCGCAAGGCCGTGGAGAAGAGCTTCGCCTGGGAGGAGGACGGCGAGAACTAGGCACGCGCGCGTAGTGCCGCGAAAGAGGCGGGCACACGCGCGTGGTGCCGCTCGGGCCGCGGCCCGTACCCCTGTCGGCGGGGGTACGGGCCGCACCCGTGCCTCAGGTCGTGACGCTCTGGCGGCGCCGCGCCGAGTACGCCATCGCGTGCTGGACGACACCCACGAGGACGTTCTTGACGGACTGCTTGTCCCGGGCGTCGCAGAGCACGACCGGTACGTCGTCGTCGAGGTCCAGGGCCTGGCGTACGTCCTCCTCCGGGTAACGGATCGCTCCCTCGAAGCAGTTGACGCCGACGAGGAAGGGTATGGAGCGCCGCTCGAAGTAGTCGACGGCGGCGAAGCAGTCCTCCAGGCGGCGGGTGTCGGCGAGCACGACCGCGCCGAGCGCGCCCTCGGAGAGCTCGTCCCACATGAACCAGAACCGCTCCTGCCCGGGGGTGCCGAACAGGTAGAGCACCAGGTCCTCGCGCAGGGTGATGCGCCCGAAGTCCATGGCCACGGTGGTGGTGCGCTTGCCCTCCACACCGCTCGTGTCGTCGACCGGGCGGCCTGCCTCGGTGAGCAGTTCCTCGGTGCGCAGCGGCCTGATCTCGCTGACCGCGCCCACAAGCGTGGTCTTGCCCACGCCGAAGCCGCCGGCCACCAGGATCTTGAGCGTGACGGGCTCGACCGGGGGCTTGCCGCGCTCAGAACGCCCGAAGATCATTGGTCTCTTCTCCTGCTTGCCTGGGGTGGTGAGGCGACGGCGGGCCGTGGTCTCCGCCGCCGGGGGTCTCTGTGACGAGTGCGTCGCCGATGACGAGTACGTCGCGGGTGCCGACGTCCGCCCTGTCACGGCCGTCGAGCCGGGTGACCGAACCCTCCACGTCCTGCGCGCGGTCGGGGCCCGGCACAGCGGACTCGTCGGCGGGCCTGCCGTACGGGGGCACCCTACGGTGCGGGGACAGCGTGGAGACAGTCATGGGCTCGCGGAACTGTCGGGTTCTCGTCACGTCCGTCTCCCCGATCGCACTGCTCGGCACCGTGTCCGCGGGCCGGTGGCAGGCCGGCCGACCGCGGAGGGTTGTCGACGATCAGTCAGATCATATCGGCAGGGGGTGACTCGACGCGTGCGGTGGGCGAGCCGGACGGCGCCCTGCCCGGACGCCGTCCGTGAGCGCCGCGAAGCGCTGACGGAACGGCCGCCGGAGGGGCGGGACGGTCGGTCACAACGCCCTGAGGCCGTTGATCACGTCGCGCAGGATGCTCTCGTCGGGAAGCTCGGCCGGCGGCACCGGACGGTTCACATGAACCCACTCCGAATCGACGAGGTCGCCTATGAGGACCCGTACGACGCCTATGGGCAGGTCGAGTTCGGAGGACAGCTCGGCGACCGACTGCGGGGTGTCCCGGCACCGGTCGACGATGTCCACGTGCTCCGGGGACAGCGA
Organism: Streptomyces sp. SID13726; assembly: GCF_010548375.1. Taxonomy (GTDB): domain Bacteria; phylum Actinomycetota; class Actinomycetes; order Streptomycetales; family Streptomycetaceae; genus Streptomyces. The sequence goes on along the minus strand of NZ_JAAGLY010000042.1, from coordinate 13,075 downwards.
GTGGTCCCCGTCGGGGTCGTCCGTGTGGGGTTCGGCCACGACGACCGCGATGAGGTCGAGACGGTGCTGGCCGACACTTGTGGTGCGGCCGCGCGTCATCGCGTACGGACGGACCACCGGTCCGGCCTCGTCGTCGAACCAGTGGCTTCTTCCCTGACCGTCTGTGCTCATGCCATCTCACTACCCGCCCTGAGGCAGATCGGTGCGCGGAGCGGCACCGAGATGCACACCGACCCGCTTGACCAGGAGCGTCATCTCGTACGCGACGAGGCCCACGTCCGAGTCGGCGTCCGAGAGGACGGCGAGGCAGCTGCCGTCCCCGGCGGCCGTCACGAACAGGAAGGCGTCGTCCAGCTCGACCACGGTCTGGCGGACGTTGCCGGCCTCGAAGTGCCGGCCCACGCCCTTGGCGAGGCTGTGGAACCCGGACGCCACGGCGGCCAGGTGCTCGCTGTCCTCGCGGGTCAGGTCCTGGGACACGCCGGTCGGGAGGCCGTCGCTGGAGAGCACGAGCGCCTTGCGGATGCTCGCGACGCGGTCCACCAGGTCGTCGAGGAGCCAGTTCAGCTCGCCGGACTTGTCGGTCGCCTTCGGTGCGGTCATCGACCGTCCCCCTTAGTCGTTCGTTGTGGTGCTGTGCCGCCTGACGTGTCGTCGCCCACGGCGTTCTCCTCGCGGCCACGCTGCCAGCCGCGCTGGAGCGAGGCCATCCGGCTGCGTACCTCGTCGGCGTCCCGTTCGGCGGGCTCAGCCTGGTTCTGGGGGCGCCGCTCGGGGCTCTGCTTCAGCTGCGGGGCCAGGTTGGCCTGCCGCACCCGGCGGGGCAGCGGCGCGGTGCCGGAAGCGGCGTCCCGCGGCCCACGCGCGGCACCCAGGGGCGGCCTGCCCGCGCCGGGCCCGTCGGTACCGCCGGAGCGGGAGCCGTCGGTACCACCGGAGCGGGAGCCGGTCGAGCCGCCCGCTCCGAGGGTGCCGAAGTCGGAGCCCGCCCTGCCGTAGGTGTCCGCCCCGACCCGTCCTGCGGCACCGAGAGCGGGGCCCGAGCCCAGACCCGGACCGGAACCCGAACCGGTCCCCAGGGCGTTCGAGTCGACCCTCCCGACACCGGAACCGCCGACTCCCCCGTCACGGTCCCCGTCCTCGGCACCCGTCCCCGGCCCGCTGGACGCGATCTCCGCGCGCCGGGTGCGCTTGGGCAGGGCGGGAGCGCCGGGCTCCGCGCCGAACTCCCGGGCCGAGGACGACGCCGACGACTCCGTCAGCTCGTCGAGGCGGTCCGCCACGCCGGTCCCCCGGCGCAGTGCCGCGGCGCGGCGGCGGCTCGGCAGGGTCGGCGGTTCCGAGCGGGGTCCGGGGCCGACCGCCGGGGCCGGGTGCGACCGCGACGGGCCGATCGCCGGTGGCTCGTCCGTCTCCTCGCGGCCCGTCCGCTCGTCGGTGACCGGGCGTCCGTGGGAGCTGACCAGCTTGGGGGCCCGTCGCACGGGCAGCTGGAGCGGTGCGTCCGGACCGACCTCGCCGAGTCCGGCCCCGTCGCCGCCCGGGCCCTCGTCATCGCCCTGCACGAGGGAGCGGCGCGAGCGGAACAGCCCACCGCGCTCGCTGTCCTCGGAGTCGAGCACGCCGGGGAAGTCGTTCAGGGCGTCCAGGTCGACCGGGGCCTCCAGCTCGACCGGCCCGTCCAGGATCGCCGGGGGCATGCCGGGAAGCGGGGCCGCGCCCTGGGCCGACAGCCGCTGGGCCTCCTCCAGTTCGGCCTCCTTCGACGGCCGGGGCCGGTCGAGGCGGAAGCCGATGCCGTTGGTGTCCGGGATGTCGTCGGTCAGCAGCGCGTCGGGGATGAACACCACGGCCGTCGTACCGCCGTACGGCGAAGGCTGGAGCGAGACCCGGACGTTCTGCCGCTGGGCGAGCCGGCTGACCACGAACAGGCCGAGCCGGTCGGTGTCGGACAGCTCGAACTCGGGGGTCTCGGCGAGCCGCAGGTTGGCGTCCAGCAGCGCGTCGGCGGCCATGCCGAGTCCGCGGTCGTGGATCTCCAGCGTGAAGCCGTTGGCGACGCGCTCGCCGAGGACCTGGACGGCGGTGTGCGGCGGCGAGAACACCGTGGCGTTCTCCAGGAGTTCGGCCACGAGGTGGGTGAGGTCGGCGACGGCCGGGCCGGTCACGGCGACCCGGGGCAGCCTGCGGACCTCGATGCGCTCGTAGTCCTCGACCTCGGCGACGGCGGCGCGTACGACGTCCATGAGCTGGACGGGTTTGCGCCACTGCCGGGAGGGGGCCGCGCCGGAGAGGATCACCAGGCCCTCGGCGTGCCGGCGCATACGGGTGGTGAGATGGTCGAGGCGGAACAGGTCGGCGAGTTCGTCGGTGTCCTCGGTGCGCCGCTCCATGGTGTCGAGCAGGGTGAGCTGCTTGTGGAGCAGGACCTGGCTGCGGCGGGCGAGGTTGACGAAGACCTCGGAGACACCGGCCCGCAACTCGGCCTGTTTCACGGCGGCTTCGACGGCCGCGCGCTGGAGGGTGTTGAGGGCCTGGCCGACCTCGCCCATCTCGTTCTTGTCGTACTCCAGGCGTGGGACCTCGGTCTCGACGTCGATCTGTTCACCGACGGAGAGGCGCCGCATCACGCTGGGCAGCCTTACTCCGGAGGCCTCGTGTGCCTCCAGGCGCAGCTGCCTCAGGTCGCGGATGAGGGTGCGGCCGACGCGCACGGAGAGCACGATCGAGAAGATCAGGGCGAGGAAGCCGAGGACACCGACGGCACCCGCCTTGATGATGACGCCCAGCGCGTCGGGGCGGACGCGGTCCTGGAGGCGGTCGCCCGCCTGGTCGTCGAGGGTGGCGAGTTCGTCGAGCACGCTGCCCGCGGCGGCGTCCCAGCTCTTGGCGCTGACGCTGCCGGCGGTGCCGGGCTCGGCGGAGGCGACGGACTGTTCGGCGGAGCGCAGCGGGGCGGTGCCGGCGTTCTTCCAGAACCGCTCGTAGCGCTCGCGCTCGGAGGGCGGCAGCACGCTCAGGCTGATGTCGTACATCAGGGTGCGCTGGGCGACGAGGTCGGAGACGTCCCGGATCTCGTCGCGGGTGAGCTTGCCCACCACGAGGGCGGAACCGAGCAGGGCGTCCTCGCGGGAGAGCAGTTCGCGGGCGCGGGTGATGTTGACCAGGGCCCGCGCCTGCTTGTCCAACTCCACGCTGTCGACGCCGTCGAGGGTGGCGAGCAGGGCGTAGGCCGGGTCGACGAGCCGGTTGTACAGGTCGAGGGCCTGGAGCCGGGAGACCGTGCCCTCGCCGACGCTGCGGCGCAGCGAGGCTAGGCCCGCGAACGCGTCCAGGGTGGCGGTGAGCCGCTCGTCGTCGTCCTCGTCCAGACCGTCGCGGACATCGGGATCCCGCGCGTGGTCACGGAACTTGGCGATGGCGTCGTCGGAGGCGTTCCGTGTGCTGCGCAGCGCGGACAGGGCGTCCGAGGCGCGCGGATCGGCCAGATAGACGAGAGTCTGACGGCGCTCCTGCTGAAGCACGCGTACGACGTCCTCGGTGGGGTAACCGATTTTCTCGACCACGGTGGACACCTGGAAGAGCCTGGCCACTTCACGTCCCGTGAGCACCGTGGCGAAGCCCCATACCGCACTGAGGGACACCAGCGGCACGAGAAGCAGCGCCACGATCTTCCGGCGGATCGACTTCCCGCGAAAGCGCATGGCCTCCCCCAGCTCGACCCCCGCCGGCCGGGGGTACATATGTACGTCAACAAACGGCGCGAGCCTACTACCGACGCACACGTAACTCGAAGCTCCATCCGGAACCTGAACTTCCGCACCGCCGACGAGACATGGGGAGTTGTCCGGCCATTGGGGGAGATTGCCTCCTGCGATCAGGCAACCGGCGGGCGACCGGAACCGATCGGCCGGGGCGGGCAGTTGGCTGGATTTTTTCGTTTCTTTGACATCGTGCGGGAATCTTGAAGAGGTCTTGTTCGTCCTTCTCTTCGGGAAATGGCGGTGGATTCGGCCACAGGAGCCGCATCTGCAACTGGGCGGCGTAAACCAGCGCAAGCCGGGCAGCCACCTGAGAGCCCGGTCCACGGACACCGGGACGAGGGGTCTGCCGGCGGTGGGGAGTGACACGGTGATGGGCACGGCGGAACGGCAGGAGGCGCCGGAGAGCGGCGTAGAGACGGTGCGTACGACGGCGTCGCGGCGCCCGCAGGCGCCGGTTCACGACATTCCGGCGAGGGCGGACGCGCCGGGCCGGCGCGGTGCGGTCCGGGAGGAGCCGTACCGGCCATTGTGGATCGAGGAGCCCGCGCGCAGGCGCAGGCTGCCGGATCCGGTGCGGACCTCCGCGGTGCGGGCGGTTCTGATCATCTCCGTGACGCTGATCCAGGCCATGGTGGCGTTCCTGTGCACCCTGGCCGGTTCCTGGCTGGCGTTCCCCATGGTGATCAGCGGTGTGGCCAGCACCGTGGTGGCCACCTGGGGCGCCTTGGACGTCTGGGTGACCCGCCAGGTGTGGAACCAGCGCCACGGCGTGGTGTCGACACCGAGCAGCACCGCCCGCGCCCTGCGACGCGAGCGGCGCAAGGCCCGCCGCCAGGCCCGCGCCACCGAGCGCGCCCAGGACCGGATACGGCGCCAGGGCGGCGGCACGGGGCAGTTGTCGCACTCATAGGCGCCGGAGCCGCCTGAGGGGTCCGAGGAGCCCAGGTCGTCAGAGGCACCTGAAGCCCACTGGCAGGCCCGGGTGAAGCCAGCCGGGCGGACGGCCACCACCGACGACCGCAACGGCCCCCATTAGGCCATTGAGGTGGCTCAAGGCCGCCCCTCACCGACCCGCCCCCGACCGGCCTACCGGCCGACCGGTCCCGGCTTCACGGCAAGCTCACGGACTCCACCCCGCCACGGCGTCGCGAACGCGCCGGAACGGTGATGTGCTGGTCCCCGACGCACACGTACGGGATCTGCCACGGGTCGGTCCTTCAGCAGCCGGGAGGCGGCCATGCCGGACCTGTTCATCGACGGCTCGTGGCGGGGCGCGGTCGACCGGCGGACCCGCGAGATCCGCTGCCCGGCCGACGGCTCCCTGGTCGGGGTCGTGGACGAGGCGGGCGGCAAGGACACGGTGGACGCCGTCTCCGCCGCCCGGCGCGCCTTCGACGAGGGCCCCTGGCCGAGAACGTCCCCCGGCGACCGCGGAGACCTCCTGCTGCGCGTCGCCGACCTCCTGCTCCGCGACAAGGACGCGCTCGCCCGCGCCGAGTCCCTGGACACCGGCAAGCGGCTCGTCGAGAGCGAGTACGACATCGACGACATAGCCAACTGCTTCCGCTACTTCGGGCGGCTGGTGGCGAGCGAGACCGGCCGGGTCGTCGACACCGGCACCGAGGGCGTGGACAGCCGTGTGGTGTACGAACCGGTCGGGGTCTGCGGGCTGATCACCCCGTGGAACTACCCGCTGCTCCAGACCGCGTGGAAGGTCGCCCCGGCCCTCGCGGCCGGCAACACCTTCGTGCTCAAGCCGAGCGAACTGACCCCGCACACCGCGATCCACCTGATGCGCCTCCTGGACGAAGCGGGGCTGCCCCCGGGCGTCGGCAACCTCGTCCTCGGCGCGGGCCCGGAAGCCGGCGCCCCGCTCGCCGACCACCCGGACGTGGACCTGGTCTCCTTCACGGGCGGCCTCCGGACCGGCCGGCACCTGATGGCGACGGCGGCGGCCACCGTGAAGAAGGTCGCGCTCGAACTCGGCGGCAAGAACCCCAACATCGTCTTCGCCGACGCCGACTTCGACACCGCCGTGGACATGGCGCTGACCGCCGTGTTCCTGCACTCCGGGCAGGTCTGCTCGGCAGGCGCCCGGCTCCTGGTCGAGGACTCCCTGCACGACCGCTTCGTGGCCGAGGTCGTCCGCCGTGCCGAGGAGATCCGGCTGGGCGGCCCGTTCGACGAGCGGGCCCAGACCGGACCGCTGATCTCGGCGGCGCACCGGGCCAAGGTGGAGGCGTACGTCGCCGCGGGCCTGGCGGCGGGGGCGGTGCTGCGCTGCGGCGGCGTACGTCCCACCGGGCCGGGCCTGGACGAGGGGTTCTACTACCCGCCGACCGTCCTGGACGAGTGCACGGCGGACATGTCCGTGATCCAGGAGGAGTCCTTCGGACCGGTGCTGACCGTCGAGCGGTTCACGAGCGAGGACGAGGCGGTGCGGCTGGCCAACGACACCATCTACGGCCTCGCCGGCGCCGTATGGACGACCGACGAGGCGAGGGCCGCGCGCGTGGCGTCCCGGCTGCGCATCGGCACCGTCTGGATCAACGACTACCACCCCTATGTGCCGCAGGCCGAGTGGGGCGGTTTCAAGCAGTCCGGCTTCGGGCGCGAACTCGGTCCCGCGGGACTGGCCGAGTACCGCGAGGCGAAGCACATCTGGCGCAACACCCGTCCCGCACCTCAGGGTTGGTTCGCCTGACCCTCCCTCCGGGCCCGGCACCCGCACGAGCCGCTTCCTCCCCTCCCGGCCCACCAGGAGCCCGCTCATGACGAAGACGGAGCAACCACAAGGACCGCAGAACGACGACGCCGAACTCGCCGAGTTCGGCTACCGGCCCGAACTCAAGCGCACCCTCGGCAACTTCCACACCTTCGCCGCGGGCATCAGCTACATCTCGATCCTGACCGGCACCTTCCAGCTGTTCTACTTCGGCTACGGCAGCGGCGGCCCCGCCTACTGGTGGTCGTGGCCGATGGTCTTCGTGGGCCAGTTCACGGTGGCCCTGTGCTTCGCCGAGCTGGCGGCCCGCTACCCGGTCGCGGGCTCGGTCTACAACTGGTCGAAGAAGATCGGCAATCCGCATCTGGGCTGGCTGGCCGGCTGGATGATGCTGATCGCGTCCGTGGTGTCCATCTCGGCCGTGTCGCTGGCCTATCAGCTGACGCTCCCGCAGATCTCGTCGGTCTTCCAGTTCGTGGGCGACGGCACCGGCAAGTACGACGTGGCGACCAACGCGGTCGTCCTGGCAGCGGTGTTGATCCTGTTCACCACGGTGGTGAACGCCTTCGGCGTCAAGCTGATGGCCACCATCAACACCGCGGGTGTGTTCATCGAGCTGATCGCCACCGTCGTACTGATCATCCTGTTCGCCGTCCACATCACGCGCGGCCCGCAGGTGGTCCTGGAGACCAACGGCACCGGGGCCGGGCACAGCACCGGGTACCTGGGCGCGTTCCTGGTGGCCTCGCTGGCGTCGGCGTACGTCATGTACGGCTTCGACACGGCCGCCTCGCTCGGCGAGGAGTCGCTGGACCCGACGCGGAACGCGCCGCGCGCGATCATCCGGGCCATCGTGGCCTCGTTCGTCCTCGGCGGTCTGATCCTGCTGCTCGCGCTGATGAGCGTCTCCAGCCTGAAGGGCGACAAACTGTCCACGGACGGACTCCAGTACGTCGTCCTGGACGTCCTGGGACCGACGGCCGGCAAGGCGATGCTGTGGTGCGTGCTGATCGCGGTCACCGTCTGTGCCCTGGCGGTGCACACGGCGGCGATCCGGCTGGCGTTCGCGATGGCCCGGGACAACAATCTGCCCGCGTCCTCGCGGCTCGCCAAGTGCCATCCGCGGTTCCAGACGCCGATCCTGCCGACCGTGATCATCGGGATCCTGGCGCTGTCGATCCTGCTGGTCAACATCCGCCAGCCGCAGATCTTCACGGTCGTGACCAGCATCGGCATCATCATGATCTACCTCGCCTATCTCGGCGTGACGGTCCCGATGCTGGTGGCCCGGGTGCGCGGCAGGTGGCAGCCGGCCGGTGACGGCAGGTTCTCGCTCGGCCGCTGGGGTCTGCCCGTCAACGTCGTCGCCGTGCTGTGGGGCGCGGCGATGACCACCAACCTGATCTGGCCGCGGGCCGCCGTCTACAACGCGGCCGCCCCGTTCCACTGGTATCTGCGCTGGGGCGCGGTCCTGTTCGTCGGGATCATCGCGGGCGGCGGCTTCGCCTACTACTGGTTCGTGCAACGGCACCGGACCGGTGTGCTCGCCGAGCACCAGAGCGAGGGGGCCGTCCCGCCGGCGGCTCCCTTCACCACTCCCGCGTCCGACTGAGACGCGGCCACGCGACCGGCCGTGGGCCGGGCCGCCGCAAGGAGGTCAGCTCTCATGAACGCCGATGAGTTCGACTATGTCGTGGTCGGCGGCGGTACCGCCGGCAACGTGGTGGCGGCCCGCCTCTCCGAGGACCCCTCGGTCACCGTGTGCGTCCTGGAGGCGGGCCCGAGCGACGTCGGCGACGACGACGTCCTCAGGCTCGACCGCTGGATGGGCCTGCTGGAGTCCGGCTACGACTGGGACTACCCGGTCGAGCCGCAGACGGTGGGCAACAGCTTCATGCGGCACGCCCGCGCGAAGATCCTGGGCGGCTGCTCCTCGCACAACTCCTGCATCGCCTTCTGGGCCCCGGCGGAGGACCTCGACGACTGGGCCGCGGCGGGCTGCGCGGGCTGGAGCGCCGCCGACCTCTTCCCGCTCTACCGGCGCCTGGAGAACAACGACGCCCCCGGCGACCACCACGGCCGCACCGGCCCCGTGAAGCTGCGCACCCTCAAGAGCGAGGACCCGTGCGGCACGGCCCTCCTGGAGGCGTGCGCGCAGGAGGGCATCCCCACGGTGGCCTTCAACACCGGCCGGACGGTGATCCGGGGCGCGAGCTGGTTCCAGATCAACTCCGACGAGAACAACATCCGCCAGTCCTCCTCGGTGGCCTACCTCCACCCCGTCCTGGGCAAGCGGCCCAACCTGGACGTCCGCACCGGCGTCCGCGCCAGGAAGCTGGTGCTGGACGGACGGCGCTGCGTGGGCGCGGAGTACCTGGACCCCGACCTGATCCACACCCGCACGGTACGGGCCCGGCGCGAGGTGATCGTGTCCTGCGGGTCCATCGACACCCCGAAGCTGCTGATGCTGTCCGGGATCGGCCCGGCGGGACATCTGCGCGAGGTCGGCGTGGAGGTCGTGGTGGACTCGGCGGGCGTCGGCGAGAACCTCCAGGACCACCCCGAGGGGGTGATCATGTGGGAGGCGAGACAGCCCATGCCCACCACGTCCAGCCAGTGGTGGGAGGCGGGCATCTTCTACGACACCGAGGAGGGCCTGGACCGGCCCGACCTGATGTTCCACTACGGCTCGGTGCCGTTCGACATGAACACCGCCCGGTACGGCTACCCCACCTCCGAGAACGCCTTCTGCCTGACGCCGAACGTGACCCGCGCCAGGTCACGGGGCACGGTACGGCTGCGCACCCGCGACTACCGCGACAAGCCGAGGGTCGACCCCCGGTACTTCACCCACGAGCACGACGTGCGGGTCATGACGTACGGCCTGAAGCTGGCCCGCCGGATCGCCGCGCGGCCCGCGTTGAGCGGCTGGGCGGGCGCGGAGCTGGCCCCCGGCCCCGACGTCCGGTCGGACGAGGAGCTGCTGGACTACATCCGCAGGACCCACAACACGGTCTACCACCCGTCCTGCACGGTGAAGATGGGAGCGGACGACGACCCCTCGGCCCCGCTCGACGCGCGGTTGCGGGTCAAGGGGGTCGAGGGGCTCAGGGTCGCCGACGGATCGGTCATGCCGGACCTGGTGACCGTGAACCCGTGCATCACGACGATGATGATCGGCGAGAGGTGCGCCGATCTCCTCAAGGAGGATCACCGGTAGGCGGGTCGCCGAAGGCAAGTCCGCGGCACTGGAGACAGGTCTCTGAGGGCCGATCAACTCCCCGTCGGCGCGGGCCGCTTGAACATCCGGGTCGCCGTGATCTCGCTGCGCACCGCCTCGCCCTCACCGGCCGGGGCCTGCTGGGGCAGTCCGGGCCGCAGATGCTCCTCCACGCTGATGTACTTGAGCCCGGCCCGCAGGTCGGCGTCGTTGCGCAACCGGATGACCAGCGGGAACTCCGCCAGCGCGGTGGTGTCGAACAGGCCGGTCGTGTACAGGAGCTGGACGCCGAGCGCGTCGGACACGGCCCGCTGGAGCTCCAGCAGATAGGTCGCGTTGGCCCGCCCGATGGGGTTGTCGAGGAACAGGGTGCCCGCGTGCCGGTGCTTGTCGCGGCCCCGGTCGTTGGAGCGCAGGGCCGCCATCGTGCAGTACAGGGCGATGGCCGCGGTGAGCAGCTGCCCGCCCGAGAACACGTCGCCCATCTGCCCGACCGGCACCCGCTCGGCCCGCAGCACCGCGTCCGGCTTCAGGATCTCGACGGCCACACCCTTGGGCTGGAGGGCGGCGGCAACTCCCCTCAGCAGCAGGGACATTCCGTCGCGCCGCAGGTCGGAGTTCTTCTTCACGGCCGCGCGGGTCGCCTCGTCGACGACCTCCCCGAGCCGCTCGGTCAGGGTCGCCTGGTCGGGCTCCTCGAAGCGGATGCGCAGGAACTCCTGCCCCGACCACTCGCCGAGCCCCTCGGGCAGCCGGGACAGCCGCTGGGCGGACCTGAGCGTGGCCAGCGCCGACTCGACGAGCCCGCGCAGCCGGTCCACGATCGAGTCCCGGTTGCGCTCCAGCTGCGCCAACTCGTCGGTCAGGACCCGCAGTCGGGGCGCGAAGGCGTCCGCCCACTTCTGCGCGTGCTCGGGCAGCGCGGACGCCGGCAGCTCCCGGATCTGCTGCCGGGCGGGTGTGCGGACCTGTTCGTAGCGGGTGGCGTTGGCGTGCCGCACGAGCACGTCGCTCGCCTCGCGCACCGCGGACTCGGCGGCGGACAGGTCGGCGGCGCAGCCGCGCAGCGACCTGCGCGCCTCGGCGGCGGCCTGCCGGGCCTCCTCCGGGCTGCCCGGGTACGCCTCCTGCTCCTCCTGCTCCTCGTCCGAGACATGCTCGCGCAGCAGGTCGCGGAGCATCGCGGCGATCTCGTCGAAGCCGCCCGCCGCGTCCTCGGCGGCCCGGTGGGAGTCGAGCAGCTCCGTGTGCGCCTCCCGGGCCTGGGTCAACGCCTCGGTGCGGGACGCGAGTTCGGCGGTCGCCGTGCGCAGCAGCGCCTGCGCGTGCTCGGCGTCGCGGGGCTCCAGCTCCTCCGACAGGGCGGTGTGCGCCTCGCCGTCCTCGGGCGCGTGCCGCTCGGCCTCGCCGCGCAGCCGGCCCAGCTGCTCGCTGGCGGTCGACATCCGCGTCTCCAGGAGCTGCACCAGCTCCTCCGCGCGGGCGGCGGCGGCCTGCCGGGATGGTCCGTCGGAGCCGTCGGGCGACTGGAGGAGCTGCTCCGCGCGCGTGCGGACCTTGTTGCTCAGCCGGTCCAGCTCGGTCAGGGCACCGCTCTCGTCGCTCTCCGCCCGCGCCTGCTCGGCCCGCAGGTCGGCGCCGACGCCGACCTTCTCGTACACCTGGGACGCGGCCCGGTACGCCTCGCGCAGGGCGGGCAGGGACGACTTCGGAGTGTCCGAGTCGTCCTCCGGTACGTCGTCGGGGGCGCCGGCGATCTCGGCGCGCTCGGCACGCAGCGCACGCGCGGTGCGGCGGGCGTCGTCGGCGGCACGCTGGGCGCCGCGGCGGTCCTCGTCGGCGGCGCGGGCGCGCTCCAGGCAGCTCTGGGCCCGGGCTTCCGACTCGGTGGCCTCGTCGGCGAGTTCGCGCACCTTGACCTGCCAGCCGGCCCGCTCGCGCAGCCGGAAGGCGAGCCCGGCGAGGGCGTCGGCGGCGCGCCGTGCCTTCTGGGCGGCCTCCTGCCGCTCGTCCCGCAGCTGCGTGGCCTCGGCGGCGGTCTCGTCGGCCTCGGCCCGCACGGTCCGCGCCTCGGCCAGCTCGGCCTCCGACTCCTCGGCGAACGCCCGCGTGTCCCGGGCTGCCTCCGCCAGCTCGACGAGCCGCCCTGAGGGGCAGCCGGTGCGCCAGGAGGCGAGCCGGGCGGACAGCTCCCGGTCCTTGCCGAGCCGGGCGGCGAGCGAACGGATCTCCTCGTCGCGCTCCGTGGCCCGCGCGCGCAGCGTCTGCCGCTCCTCGTCGGCGGCGTGCTCGTCGTGCATGGCCGGGTTCGGCGGTACGAGGAAGACGTCACCGCCCGCCGCGTCGGGTGCCGGAGTCGGCGCCAGCAGCGCGGCGGCCGTACCGACGGCGACGGCCGAACGCGGAAGCAGCGCCGCGTCGTTGAGGGCCTCGCGGGCACGCGCGTGGGTGTCGGGGTCGGTGATGATGACGCCGTCGACCAGCTCGGGCCGGGCGGCGAGCACGCGCGCGTGGTCGGCGGGGTCGACGGCCTGTGCGAGATAGCGCCAGCCGGGCAGCGCGGGGATGCTCTGTTCGCCGAGGAACTCCACGGTGGCCAGCACGTCCGGGCCCGGCGGCAGCAGCCCGCCGTCTCCCAGGGCGCCGAGGATGCGGGAGTCGTCGGCGGCGGCCGTACGCAGTTCGAAGAGCTGGCGTTCGGCGGCGGACACGGTGTCGTCGAGCAGTTCGCGCAGTTCGTCGGCGAAGCGGTCGAGGTCCTCGGGGGTGAGGGCGCCTTCCGCTGTGGTGTCACTCGCGGCGGAGTCGTGCCGTGGCTTCGGGACGCCCTGGCGGGTGCCGGTCAGGCTCAGCAGTTCGGCGAGCCGCTCCTCCCCCGCCAGCCCCTCGGCGAGCCTGCGCTCGGCCTCGTAGGACCGCGCGGCCGCCGTGGCCGCGTCCTCCGCGCGGGCGGCCGTCAGTTCGGCGCGCGACTCGACGGAGGCCGCCTCGCGCGCGTGTTCCGTGGCCCGGTGCGAGGCCTCACGGGCGGTGTCCCAGGCGGCGACCGCCGTCTTCTCGGCGTCGCTCGCGGCGAGGGCGGCGCGGGCGGGGTCGGCGTCGGGCGCGCTGTCGTCGAGCCAGCCCGCGCGGACCGCCTCGGCGGTCTCCTGCTCGACCTCGTTGAGCCGCTGGCGCAGGTGACCGACCTCGCTGCGGGCACGCTGCGCCTCGGTGGCGGCCGAGGTGGAGTCCCGGTGGGCGGACTCCCCGACCTCCTGGAGGGCGGCGGACCGCTCCTCCTCCTCGTTGGCCAGGGTCTCGGCGCTCCCGGCGGCCGCGTGCAGCGCCGAGACCCAGGCCAACGAGGAGGAGGAGCGGTCCGCC
>NZ_JAAGLY010000429.1 GCF_010548375.1 Streptomyces sp. SID13726 | reverse complement strand
GGAGCGCGTACGCGTTGTCCCACAGGATGCGGAAGTCCGGGGCGGCGGCGGGCACGGACACGAGCGCGCGCGCGACCTCCTCGGTGACGACCGACCCGTCGGGGTTCGCGTAGGTCGGCACGACCCACATGCCCTTGATGGTGGGGTCGTTCGCGACGAGCTCGGCGACAGCGGCGGCGTCCGGGCCGTCGGCGGTCATGGGTACCGTGACCATCTCGATGCCGAGCGCCTCGCACACGGAGAAGTGGCGGTCGTAGCCGGGCACGGGGCAGATCCAGCGAACCTTCTCCTCGCGGCCCCACGGGCGCTCGGAGCCGGGGACGCCGAAGAGGGTCGCGTACGCGAGCGTGTCGTACATGAGCGTGAGGCTCGCGTTGCCGCCCGCGAGGAGCTGCTCGACCGGGACGCCGAGCAGCTCGGCGAAGATCTCCCGGAGCCGCCGGAGG
>NZ_JAAGLY010000428.1 GCF_010548375.1 Streptomyces sp. SID13726 | reverse complement strand
CGGGAGCACAGGTCGGCCAGCCCGCGCAGCCACTCCGCGCGCGCCGCGTTGATGCCGCCCTCCCCCTGGACCGTCTCGACGATGACCGCGGCGGGCTCGTTGAGCCCGCTCCCGCCGTCCGCGAGGAGCCGCTCCAGGTACACGAAGTCCGGGACGTCCCCGTCGAAGTAGTCGTCGTACGGCATCGGGGTCGCGTGCACGAGCGGGACCCCCGCTCCTCCGCGCTTCATCGAGCTGCCCGTGACGGACAGCGCGCCCAGCGTCATCCCGTGGAACGCGTTGGTGAACGTGATGACGGACTCCCGCCCGTGACCTTGCGGGCGAGCTTCAGCGCGGCCTCCACGGCGTTCGCGCCGCCCGGGCCGGGGAACACGACCTTGTGGTCGAGGCCGCGCGGACGCAGGATCCGGTCGTGGAACGTCTCGAGGAAGTCGCGGCGCGCCGTC
>NZ_JAAGLY010000427.1 GCF_010548375.1 Streptomyces sp. SID13726 | reverse complement strand
ACCGAGCAGGGCATCAAGGACTTCGAGATCAACCTCTACGATCTGTGCGTCGAACTGCTGAAGAAGCGCGACGTGTGGGAGCGCGTCCTCGCCGCCGAGCCATCGATGGACAAGCAGGACTTCCTCAAGATGCTCCAGAACATGCTCGACCCGCAGATCCACCTGGCGCCGGCAATCAGGGAACGTATCGCGGGCGAGGCGTTCCAGATCCTCTTCCTCACTGGTATCGGTGAGGTGTTCCCGTTCGTACGGTCGCACACGGTGCTGAACAACCTGCAAACCGTCGTCTCCGACAAGCCGATGCTGATGTTCTTCCCTGGCCGGTACGAGGTGTCGGCCACACAGGGCTCGGCGCTGGTGCTGTTCGGCCAGCTCAAGGACGACTCCTTCTACCGCGCCAAGCGCATCCTCGACCAGGAAGCATGACCCGATGAAGCTCAGCGAGA
>NZ_JAAGLY010000426.1 GCF_010548375.1 Streptomyces sp. SID13726 | reverse complement strand
TCGCGCAGTGGAACACGGGCGACCTCGAGTCGTTCCTCATCGAGATCACCGCGGACGTGCTCCAGCACGTGGACGCGGAGACCGGCAAGGCGTTCGTGGACGTCGTGCTCGACCAGGCGGAGCAGAAGGGCACCGGCCGCTGGACGGTGCAGAACGGCCTCGACCTCGGCGTGCCGATCACCGGCATCGCGGAGGCGACGTTCGCCCGCGCGCTGTCCGGCTCGGTCCCGCAGCGCGAGGCAGGCCGTGCGGCGCTGCCCGCCGACGCCGCCGCGTGGGACGTGCAGGACCGCGACGCGTTCGTCGAGGACGTGCGCCTCGCGCTCTACGCGTCGAAGGTCGTCGCGTACTCGCAGGGCTTCGACCAGATCGCGGCGGCGTCGGCCGAGTACGGCTGGGACATCGACCGCGGCGCGATGGCCCGCATCTGGCGTGGCGGCTGCATCA
>NZ_JAAGLY010000425.1 GCF_010548375.1 Streptomyces sp. SID13726 | reverse complement strand
CCCGGAACGGCGCCCACGTCGGGGTCGAGAACTCGCAGATCACGACGGGCCCGCCCGGCCGCACGACGCGCAGCATCTCGCGCAGCGCCCCCTCGGTGTCGACTACGTTGCGCAGGCCGAACGAGATCGTCACGGCGTCGAACGTCCCGTCCGCGAACGGCAGGCGCGTCGCGTCGCCGGCGACGAACGGGAGGTCGGGCCGGCGCTCCTTGCCGACCTGGAGCATGCCGAGCGAGAAGTCGCAGGGCACGACGCGCACCCCGTCGTCGGCGAACGGCTCGGACGACGTCCCGGTCCCGGCCGCGAGGTCGAGGACCTTCTCCCCCGGCAGCGCGCCGACCGCGCGCACCGTCGCCCGGCGCCAGGCACGGTCCTGGCCGAACGACATGATGTCGTTCGTGAGGTCGTAGCGCGAGGCGATCCCGTCGAACATCGACGCGACCTCGG
>NZ_JAAGLY010000424.1 GCF_010548375.1 Streptomyces sp. SID13726 | reverse complement strand
GCGGCCTCCGGCTCCGGCGCGGGCGAGGACTACACGTACGGCCGCCCGGCACGGCGCTCCGCCGGGGTGCCGGGCGCGGTCCTGCCGAGCCTGCGGCGCAGGCCGCCCCGGGTCTGCGTGGTCATCGACACCTCGGGGTCGGTCAGCGACGCGGAACTGGGCAGCGCGCTGCTGGAGGTGGCCGCGATCTCCCGTGCGGTGGGCGGCCGCCGGGACCTGGTCACGGTGGTGCCCTGCGACGCGGCGGCCCGGATCGCGCACCCGCTGTGCCGCGCCGAGGGCATCCCGCTGGTGGGCGGCGGCGGCACGGATCTCCGTACGGGCTTCGCCAAGGCCCTGCGGTCGGCGGCCCGGCCGGACGTCATCGTGGTCCTGACCGACGGCCAGACGCCCTGGCCCACCACCCGCCCGCCGTGCCGCACGGTGGTGGGCCTGTTCGCCCGGCAG
>NZ_JAAGLY010000423.1 GCF_010548375.1 Streptomyces sp. SID13726 | reverse complement strand
CTGCAGGTCGTGCCCGAACGGCTTCTCGATGACGACGCGCCGCCACGCGTCCTCCTGGGAGCGCGACAGGCCCGACTCGGCGAGCTGGCGGCACACGACCGGGAACGCGCTCGGCGGCACCGAGAGGTAGAAGGCGTGGTTGCCGCCCGTGCCGCGCTCGGCGTCGAGCGTCTCGACGGTCTCGCGCAGGCGCTCGAACGCCTGGTCGTCGTCGAACGACCCCTGGACGAACCGGATGCCCTCGGAGAGCTGGCGCCAGGTGGCCTCGCGGAACGGCGTGCGCGCGTGCTCCTTGACGGCGTCGTGCACCACCTGCGCGAAGTCCTGGTCCGCCCAGTCGCGGCGCGCGAAGCCCGTGAGCGCGAAGCCCGGGGGGAGCAGCCCGCGGTTGGCCAGGTCGTACACCGCGGGCATGAGCTTCTTGCGGCCGAGGCCGCCCGTGACGCC
>NZ_JAAGLY010000422.1 GCF_010548375.1 Streptomyces sp. SID13726 | reverse complement strand
GTGCCCGACCCCGAGCGCCGAGTCCAGCTCGCGAACTACGGCACCGGGCTCACGCTCGGCGTCCAGGACATGAGCACCGACGCCGGAGCGCCGGTGGTGCAGTGGACCGACGGCTCGCCGACGTCCAACTGCACGGCCGACGGGGACCGCCAGCCCGGCCGGATCGGGACGGCGATCGACTTCTGCAAGAGCAAATCGTACGTCACCCTGCCCAACGGGACGCTGAGCGGCCTGACCGGTGACTGGTCCGTCTCCACGTGGATCAAGCCCGGCGCGCTCGCGACGTGGTCGCGCGTGTTCGACCTCGGCGGGAGCTCCAGCAAGAGCATGTTCCTCACGGTCAGCGCGGGCAACGGGCCGCGGTTCGCGATCACGGCCAACGGGGCGGGCGGCGAGCAGCGGCTGAGCTACGACGGCCAGAACTTCGCCCTCGACCAGTGGTCCCAC
>NZ_JAAGLY010000421.1 GCF_010548375.1 Streptomyces sp. SID13726 | reverse complement strand
TGAAGGTCACACCGGGGGGCGAGCTGCAGGTGCACGGCAGCGGCGTGCTCACGCGCTGCCTGCTGGAGAACGACCTGGTCGACGAGATGACGCTCATCACCGTCCCCGTGGTCCTCGGTCAGGGGAGGAGGCTGTTTCCCGACGTCGGGCCGGAGGCGGCGCTGGACCTGGTCGAGTCGCGCGTGGACACCATGGGCGTGACGATCCAGGTCTTCCGCCCGGCCGGGCGCCCGCAGCACGTCGGGACCGTCGCGCGGTGGCGCGTCGTGCAGGACGGCTGAGCCGGCATGCCGCAGAATCAGCAGGACACACGAGGGAGCGTTCGCATGCGGTACCTGATCTCCGTGATCGACGACTCGACCAAGCCTGGCGCTACCGACCGGCGGCCCGAGATCAGCGCGTTCAACGAGCGGCTGATGGCCGAGGGGTACTGGGTGTTCGCCGGGGG
>NZ_JAAGLY010000420.1 GCF_010548375.1 Streptomyces sp. SID13726 | reverse complement strand
TCTTCTTGCGTGCTCGCTTCTTGTTGCCGCGCTTGGCCATGACGCCACTCCCTCGAAGATCGGGGTAATCCGGGCGTTCGCCAGTCTAGGGGCGCCCGATCGGGTCCGCACGGGAACCCGTGGACCGGCGCGTTTCAGTTGCCGTCGTCGTCGGAGTCCGATCCGGACACCGTCGCCTTGCCCGACGTGGCGTCGACGTGGACGTTGGCGGTCTTGTTCCCGGACTGGATCTCCACGTTCCAGTAGCGGGAGCCGTTGTCGTCATCGTCGTCCCATTCCACGGACCGGACCTGGCCGGAATGGGCGGCCACGGCCGCCTTCATCGCCTTCTGGGCGGTGACCTCCGCGGCGACCAGCGCCTTGTTCCCGCCGTCGTCGCCGTCGCCGTCGTTGTCGGCGTTCTCGGTGAACACCTTGCCGCTGCGGGTGTCGACCGTCAGTTCCGCGT
>NZ_JAAGLY010000041.1 GCF_010548375.1 Streptomyces sp. SID13726 | reverse complement strand
AACATATCTGGCGTTGATTTTTGGCACGCTGTTGAGTTCTCAAGGAACGGACGCTTCCTTTGTACTCACCCTCTCGGGCTTTCCTCCGGGCTTTTCCCTTCGGTCTTGCGTTTCCGACTCTATCAGACCGTTTCCGGTTCCGATTTCCTCGGTGCTTTCCAGGTTCCCGCTCTCGCGTTTCCCTTTCCGGCGGTTCCGACTTTATCAGAAGTTCTGAGTCGGATTTCCCGGCCCGATCGGGAACTGGTCCGGAGCACGAAGCTGCCGGGTTCCCCCTCGGGCGGAGCCGTAAACGTACTGGAGCGGGCCGCCTCGATGCAAATCGAGGCGGCCCGCTCCTGGTTCACCCGGACGGAGGTCCGACGGTACGTCAGACCTCCACGACCACCGGGAGGATCATCGGCCTGCGGCGATACGTGTCGGAGACCCACTTGCCGAGGGTCCGGCGCACCAGCTGCTGGAGCTGGTGGGGTTCGACCACGCCGTCCTGGGCCGAGCGCTCCAGGACCTCGGTGATACGAGGGATCACGTCGCTGAACGCCGAGTCCTCGATGCCCGAGCCGCGCGCCTGGATGTGCGGACCGCCCGTGATCTTGCCCGTGGACGAGTCCAGCACCAGGAAGACCGAGATGATGCCCTCGTCGCCGAGGATCTTGCGGTCCTTCAGCGCCGGTTCGCCGACATCGCCGACCGAGAGGCCGTCGACGTAGACGTAACCCGCCTGGACCTTGCCCGCGATCTTCGCCTTGCCCTCGATGAGGTCGACGACCACGCCGTCCTCGGCGATGACGATGCGGTCGTGCGGGACGCCGGTGAGGGCGCCCAGCTCGGCGTTGGCCCGGAGGTGGCGCCATTCGCCATGGACTGGCATCAGGTTCCGGGGCCGGCAGATGTTGTAGAAGTACAGGAGCTCGCCCGCGGACGCGTGGCCCGAGACGTGCACCTTGGCGTTGCCCTTGTGGACGACGTTGGCGCCCCAGCGGGTGAGGCCGTTGATCACGCGGTAGACCGCGTTCTCGTTGCCCGGGATCAGCGAGGACGCCAGGATCACGGTGTCGCCGTTGACGATCCGGATCTGGTGGTCTCGGTTGGCCATGCGGGACAGGGCCGCCATCGGTTCGCCCTGGGACCCCGTGCAGACCAGGACCACCTCGTGGTCGGGCAGGTCGTCAAGGGTCTTGACGTCGACCACCAGGCCCGGGGGGACCTTCAGATAGCCGAGATCGCGGGCGATGCCCATGTTGCGGACCATCGAGCGGCCGACGAAGGCGACCCTGCGGCCGTATTCGTGGGCCGCGTCCAGGATCTGCTGGATGCGGTGGACGTGGCTGGCGAAGCTCGCCACGATGATCCGCTTGCGGGCGCCGGCGAAGACCTGCCGCAGGACGTTGGAGATGTCCTTCTCGGGCGGGACGAAGCCGGGGACCTCGGCGTTCGTGGAGTCGGCCAGGAGGAGGTCGATGCCCTCCTCGCTCAGCCGTGCGAACGCGTGCAGGTCCGTGAGGCGGCCGTCCAGCGGGAGCTGGTCCATCTTGAAGTCACCCGTGTGGACCACCATGCCGGCGGGGGTGCGGATGGCGACGGCCAGGGCATCCGGGATGGAGTGGTTGACCGCGACGAACTCGCAGTCGAAGGGGCCGATGCGCTCGCGGTGTCCCTCCGCCACCTCAAGGGTGTACGGGCGGATGCGGTGCTCCTGGAGCTTGGCCTCGATGAGCGCGAGGGTCAGCTTGGAGCCGATCAGCGGGATGTCCGGCTTCTCGCGGAGGAGGAAGGGGACGCCGCCGATGTGGTCCTCGTGGCCGTGCGTGAGGACGATGCCCTCGATGTCGTCGAGGCGGTCCCTGACGGACGAGAAGTCCGGCAGGATCAGGTCGATTCCGGGCTGCTCCTCCTCCGGGAAGAGCACGCCGCAGTCGACGATGAGCAGGCGGCCGCCGTACTCGAAGACCGTCATGTTTCGGCCGATCTCGCCGAGACCGCCGAGTGGGGTGACCCGCAGGCCACCTTCCGGAAGCGGCGGGGGCGGGGCCAGTTCGGGATGCGGATGACTCAAAAGACTCTCCTCACCACGCGCGCCACGTACCGGTGGGCACGTGGCGCGCGTGACGTTCGTGCGTGTAGCAGTTGTCGTTGTGGTGCGGGCACCGGTGGCCCGCCTATTCAGTTGTTGAGTCTGGTTGCGCGCCGGGCGCGCGAAGTCTGGTGCTAGAGCTGTACCCCGCCGGCGGCAAGATCGATCTTGAGCTGCTCGATCTCCTCCGCGGAGAGCTCGACCATGGGGGCGCGCAGGGGCCCCGAGGGCAGTGCCTGGAGGGCGAGCGCCGCCTTGGTGGTCATCACGCCCTGGGTGCGGAACATGCCCGTGTAGACGGGGAGCAGCTTCTGGTGGATCTCGGTGGCCTTCTGGACGTCGCCCGAGGTGAACGCGTCGACCAGGGCGCGCAGGTCCGGGGTGACCACATGGCCGACGACCGAGACGAAACCGACCGCGCCCACGGAGAGCAGCGGGAGGTTCAGCATGTCGTCGCCGGAGTACCAGGCGAGGCCGGAGCGGGCGATGGCCCAGCTGGCGCGGCCGAGGTCGCCCTTGGCGTCCTTGTTGGCGACGATCCGGGGGTGCTCGGCGAGCCGGACCAGCGTCTCGGTGCTGATCGGGACGCCGCTGCGGCCGGGGATGTCGTAGAGCATGACCGGCAGCTCGGCGGCGTCGGCGACGGCCTTGAAGTGCCGGTAGAGGCCCTCCTGCGGGGGCTTGTTGTAGTACGGCGTCACGATGAGCAGGCCGTGTGCGCCGGTGCGCTCGGCGGCGCGGGCCAGCTCGATGCTGTGGTGGGTGTCGTTGGTGCCGACGCCCGCGACGACGTGGGCGCGGTCGCCGACCGCCTCCAGTACGGCTCGTACGAGGTCCGTTTTCTCCGCGTCACTGGTGGTGGGGGACTCGCCGGTGGTGCCGTTGACGACCAGGCCGTCGTTGCCCGCGTCCACCAGGTGGGTGGCGAGCCGCTGGGCGCCGTCGAGGTCGAGTGCGCCGTCCGCCGTGAAGGGCGTGACCATGGCGGTGAGGACCCGCCCGAAGGGGGTCTGCGGAGTGGAGGTCGGAGCCATGGGTGACACGCTACTCGTTGCTCAAGGCGGGGTCTGCCCTAGGGGGCCGGGGAAAGTCAGGACAAAGGTGGAGCCCGGCACTGCCTGCTCGGGGGTTCAAGCAGTGCCGGGTCCGTTTGATCAGGCTAGATGAACTTCGCTAAATGCCGCAATACGGACACTTCGCGAGGTGGACCCGCACATCTGTGCCCTATGGGGAAACAGGCGTCCGTTACGGCGCCACACGGCCGTTCGCGTTGAAGGCCGCGTAGGTGAGCGGCATGAGCTTCGCCCACTCCGCCTCCATCTTCTCGCCGACCATCTCGATCTCCCGCTGGGGGAAGGACGGCACCTTCGCCTGCTCGTGCTGGGTGCGCAGGCCGAGGAAGTGCATGAGCGAGCGGGCGTTGCAGGTGGCGTACATCGAGGAGAACAGGCCGACGGGCAGGACCGAGCGGGCGACCTCGCGGGCGACGCCCTGCGCGAGCATCTCCTGATAGGCGGTGTACGCCTGGCGGTACGACTCCGCCATCGCGTTCCCGACGGACTCGTGCTGCTCGGGGGTGCCCTCCACGAAGACGTACTTGCCCGGGCGGCCCTGCTGGACGAGCTTGCGGTCCGCGCCGGGGACGTAGAAGACGGGCTGGAGCTCCCGGTAGCGGCCGGACTCCTCGTTGTAGGACCAGCCCACGCGGTGCCGCATGAACTCGCGGAAGACGAGGATCGGGGCGCTGATGAAGAAGGTCATGGAGTTGTGCTCGAACGGGCTGCCGTGCCGGTCCCGCATCAGGTAGTTGATCAGCCCTTTGGAGCGCTCCGGGTCCTTGTTCAGCTCGTCCAGGGACTGCTCTCCGACGGTCGACACACGGGCCGCGAACAGCACGTCGGAGTCGGCCGCGCTGTGCTTGACCAGTTCGACGGTGACGTCGTCGCGCAGCTCGATCTTGAAATCGTCGTCGGGGGTGGGGGTCACGGTTCGGGGGTCCTTCCCAGCTCGTCGTATGGCGACGCCACTCTACGACCCACCAAACGGGACTTTCACTGTCGTGACCGAGTCAATTCGGCGAAACCGGGCACCTTTTGCGGCAACCACTCGTCTGTACAGACAGGAGTCAACCGTTCGATCCCGGAAGGGAGATGCACCCCCATGTTGCGTCGGCGCGAGCCCGTACCGTTCGCCTTTCTCGCCGAAGCCGACAGGTTCCGCAGCAATGTCGCTCCTCCACCCCGTCAGCGCGCGTCCGCCGGTGAGATGGCCGGGCGCTGGCTGCTGGGACTCACCATCGTCGCCGGACTCGTGGGGTCACTGGTCCTCGGGATGCCGGCGCTGTCGCAGGATCAGCCGCCCTCGGAGACACAGCAGTCGCAGGCGTCCCAGGGACACTGACTCATCCGGGCCCCCGAAGGTGGATCGCGGGGACACCGGCGGATAGCCTCACCGGGCACAGCCCGCGTATGGATCGAGTGAGGACCCGCCGTGCCCCTGCCCTTCCTGACGGCCGACCGCGCATTCGAGACGACGGACGACACCGCTCTGCCGTTCGACGACCGTGACCACTGGCGGCGCCCCTACCGGCCCGGGCCGTGGCGGGTGGGCCTGGCAGCGGTCCTTCTGCTGCTCGCCTCGTACGTGCTGTTCGCGGCGGTCATCATCGCGCTGACCGACTCGCCGTCCGAGGCCGCCGTGGTGCTCGGCATCGCCGGGATCGTCATCATCGGCGCCCTGCGACTGCTGCGCGTGGGTGTCTGGGTGAGCGCCCGCGGTGTGCGTCGGGTGGGCTTCCTCTTCACCCGTACGGTGTCGTGGGACCAGGTCGTCGCCGTACGGACGGCGCAGCAGCCGGTGCGCTGGCTCGGACTGCCCCGCACGGTCCAGGGACAGGCCCTGACCCTCGTACGGCAGGGGCGGTCGCCCGAGGACGAGTCGCCGCTGCTGACCACGCACAACGCGGACTTCCTCGCCCGCGGCGCGGCCTTCGACCGGGCGGCGGACGCGGTGGAGGCGTGGGCGGCGGAGCACGGGCGGGTCTGACCCGCGGGAGACGTCGAAGGGGCCGGCCCGCGTTCACCGCGGGCCGGCCCCTTCGACGGGCGTGAGGCTAGGCCTCGATCGTCCTGCCGTCGTGCAGGGCTATCGCGCGCTGCATCGCCTTGCGGGCGCGTGGGGTGTCGCGGGCGTCGTGGTAGGCGATCGCGAGGCGGAACCAGCTGCGCCAGTCGCCCGGAGACGCCTCCGTCTCGGCCTTGCGCTTGGCGAAGACTTCGTCGGCCGAGTCGCGGTCGATGCGGCCGCCGGGCGTGCGCTTCAGCTCGTCGACGGGCAGGCCGCCCTCGGCGTCGAGTTCGGCGGCGAGGGCGTTGGCCCGGCGGACGAACTGGGTGTTCTTCCACAGGAACCACAGGCCGATCACCGGCAGGATCAGCACCGCGACGCCGAAGGTGACCGTCAGCAGGGTGCCGGACTGGATGAGCATCACGCCGCGGCTGCCGACCAGCACGAAGTAGACGAGCAGGACGGCAGCCGTGACGGCGTAGGTCAGCTTGGCGCGCATCAGCCCAGGTCCAGGAAGTGTTCCAGGCCGAAGGTCAGGCCCGGGGCCGTGCCCACCCGGCGGGCGCCCAGCAGGATGCCCGGCATGAAGCTGCTGTGGTGCAGGGAGTCGTGACGGATGGTCAGCGTCTCGCCCTCGCCGCCGAGCAGGACCTCCTGGTGGGCCAGCAGACCGCGCAGCCGGACGGAGTGCACGGGGATCCCGTCGACGTCCGCGCCCCGCGCGCCGTCCAGGGCCGTCTCGGTGGCGTCCGGCGCCGGGGCCGTGCCCGCCTCGGCGCGGGCCGACGCGATGAGCTGGGCCGTGCGCGAGGCGGTGCCCGACGGGGCGTCGACCTTCCTCGGGTGGTGGAGCTCGATGACCTCCACCGACTCGAAGTACGGCGCCGCGATCTGCGCGAACTTCATGTTCAGTACGGCTCCGATGGAGAAGTTGGGCGCGATGAGCACGCCCGTCTCCGGGGATGCGGCCAGCCAGTCGTTCAGCCGCGCGAGGCGCTCGTCGGTCCAGCCCGTCGTACCGACGACCGCGTGGATGCCGTGGCCCACGCAGTACTCGAGGTTCTCCATCACCGAGGCGGGCGTGGTCAGTTCGACGACGACCTCGGCGCCGGCCTCGGTGAGGGCCGCCAGGTCGTCGCCGCGGCCGAGGGCGGCCACCAGCTCCATGTCCTCGGCCGCCTCGACGGCCTTGACCGCCTCGGCTCCGATCCGGCCCTTGGCACCGAGGACGGCCACACGCAGCTTGCTCATCTTCTTGCTTCCTTAACCAAAACAGCCGAAACGGACGGAGGTCAGGCCACGGCCTCGTGCAACCGGGCGGCCTGCTTGTCCTTGAGCGGGCCGATGACCGACAGCGACGGGCGCTGTCCCAGGATCTCGCGGGCGACCTCGCGGACGTCGTCCGGGGTGACCGACGCGATCCGGGTCAGCATGTCGTCGACGGACATCTGGTCGCCCCAGCACAGCTCGCTCTTGCCGATACGGTTCATCAGCGCGCCGGTGTCCTCCAGGCCGAGCACGGTGGAGCCGCGCAGCTGGCCGATGGCGCGGCCGATCTCGTCGTCCGAGAGGCCGTGCTCGGCGACCTGGTCGAGTTCGTCGCGGCAGATCTTCAGCACGTCGTGGACCTGCGAGGGCCGGCAGCCGGCGTAGACGCCGAAGAGGCCGCAGTCGGCGAAGCCCGAGGTGTACGAGTAGACGCTGTAGGCCAGGCCGCGCTTCTCCCTGACCTCCTGGAACAGCCGGGAGGACATACCGCCGCCCAGCGCGGTGTTCAGGACGCCGAGGGCCCAGCGGCGGTCGTCGGTGCGGCACAGGCCGGGCATGCCGAGGACGACGTGGGCCTGCTCGGTCTTGCGGCCGATCAGCTCGACGCGGCCCGCGGTGCGCAGGGCGCGCTTTCCGTCGCGGGGCGCGATGGGCGTGGCGTCGGTGTGCTGGAGGGCGCCCGCCTTCTCGAAGGCCGCGCGGACCTGTCGTACGACCTTGTTGTGGTCGACGTTGCCCGCGGCCGCGACCACCAGGTGGGTGGGGTCGTAGTGCTTCTTGTAGAAGCGGCGGATGCGGTCCGCGGTGAGGGCGTTGACGGTGTCGACGGTGCCGAGGACGGGGCGGCCGAGGGGGTTGTCGCCGAACATGGTGTGCGCGAACAGGTCGTGCACGCAGTCGCCCGGGTCGTCCTCGGTCATGGCGATCTCTTCGAGGATCGCGCCGCGCTCGACGTTGACGTCCTCTTCGAGGATGAGCGAGCCGGTCAGCATGTCGCAGACGACGTCGATGGCGAGCGGCAGGTCGGTGTCGAGCACGCGCGCGTAGTAGCACGTGTACTCCTTCGCCGTGAACGCGTTCATCTCGCCGCCGACCGCGTCGATCGCCGAGGAGATGTCCAGCGCGTTGCGCTTCGAGGTGCCCTTGAAGAGGAGGTGCTCCAGGTAGTGCGTGGCGCCGTTCAGAGACGGGGTCTCGTCGCGGGAGCCGACGTGCGCCCAGATGCCGAAGGTCGCGGAGCGGACCGAGGGGAGGGTCTCGGTGACGATGCGCAGGCCGCCCGGGAGGGTGGTCTTACGAACCGTGCCGATGCCGTTCTGGCCCTTGATCAGGGTTTGGGTACGGGCGACGGCCCGCGCCTCCGAGGAGGTGCGGGCCGTCGCCGTGGAGCTGCTCGACGTCACTTGTCGGTGTCGTCCTTCTTGCCCGCGGCGGAGCCGCTGTCGGATGCAGTCTCGGAGCCTTCTTCGCCCTCGATCACGGGGATCAGGGAGAGCTTGCCGCGGGAGTCGATCTCGGCGATCTCGACCTGGACCTTGGCGCCCACGCCGAGCACGTCCTCGACGTTCTCCACGCGCTTGCCGCCGGCCAGCTTGCGGATCTGCGAGATGTGCAGCAGACCGTCCTTGCCCGGGAGCAGGGAGACGAACGCGCCGAAGGTGGTCGTCTTCACGACCGTGCCCAGGTAGCGCTCGCCGACCTCCGGCATGGTCGGGTTGGCGATCGAGTTGATCGTGGTGCGGGCGGCCTCGGCGGCCGGGCCGTCGGAGGCACCGATGTAGATGGTGCCGTCGTCCTCGATCGTGATCTCGGCGCCGGTGTCCTCCTGGATCTGGTTGATCATCTTGCCCTTGGGGCCGATGACCTCGCCGATCTTGTCCACGGGGATCTTGACGGTGATGATCCGCGGGGCGTTCGGGGACATCTCGTCCGGCGTGTCGATCGCTTCCATCATCACGTCGAGGATGTGGAGGCGGGCGTCACGGGCCTGCTTGAGGGCGGCGGCCAGGACGGAGGCGGGGATGCCGTCCAGCTTGGTGTCGAGCTGGAGGGCGGTGACGAACTCCTTGGTGCCGGCGACCTTGAAGTCCATGTCGCCGAAGGCGTCCTCGGCACCGAGGATGTCGGTGAGCGTGACGTAGTGCGTCTCGCCGTCGATGTCCTGGGAGATCAGGCCCATGGCGATACCGGCGACGGGGGCCTTCAGCGGCACACCGGCGTTCAGCAGCGACATGGTGGAGGCGCAGACCGAGCCCATGGACGTCGAGCCGTTGGAGCTCAGCGCCTCGGAGACCTGGCGGATCGCGTAGGGGAACTCCTCGCGCGTCGGCAGGACCGGGACCAGGGCGCGCTCGGCGAGGGCGCCGTGGCCGATCTCGCGGCGCTTCGGGGAGCCGACGCGGCCGGTCTCGCCGGTGGAGTACGGCGGGAAGTTGTAGTTGTGCATGTAGCGCTTGCGGGTCACCGGGGAGAGGGTGTCCAGCTGCTGCTCCATGCGGAGCATGTTGAGGGTGGTGACGCCCAGGATCTGGGTCTCGCCACGCTCGAACACCGCGGAGCCGTGCACGCGCGGGATGGCCTCGACCTCGGCGGCGAGCGTACGGATGTCCGTGACGCCACGGCCGTCGATGCGCTTCTTCTCCTTGATCACGCGCTCGCGGACGAGCTGCTTGGTCAGGGAGCGGTACGCGGCGGAGATCTCCTTCTCGCGGCCCTCGAACTCCGGGAGGAGCTTCTCGGCGGCGAGCGCCTTGACGCGGTCCAGCTCGGACTCGCGCTCCTGCTTGCCGGCGATGGTCAGCGCGGAGGCGAGCTCCGGGCGGACGGCGGCGGAGAGCGCCTCCAGGATGTCGTCCTGGTAGTCGAGGAAGATCGGGAACTCGCCGGTGGGCTTGGCGGCCTTGGCGGCGAGGTCGGCCTGGGCCTTGCAGAGGACCTTGATGAAGGGCTTCGCGGCTTCCAGACCGGCGGCGACGACCTCCTCGGTCGGGGCCTCGGCGCCGCCCTTGACCAGCTGGATGGTCTTCTCGGTGGCCTCGGCCTCGACCATCATGATCGCGACGTCGCCGTCCTCCAGGGTGCGGCCCGCGACGACCATGTCGAAGACGGCGTCCTCGAGCTCGGAGTGCGTCGGGAAGGCCACCCACTGGTTGTTGATCAGCGCGACGCGGACGCCGCCGATCGGGCCCGAGAAGGGCAGGCCGGCCAGCTGCGTGGACGCGGAGGCGGCGTTGATCGCCACGACGTCGTACAGGTGGTCGGGGTTGAGCGCCATGATGGTGGCGACGACCTGGATCTCGTTGCGCAGGCCCTTCTTGAAGGACGGGCGCAGCGGGCGGTCGATGAGGCGGCAGGTGAGGATCGCGTCCTCGGAGGGCCGGCCCTCACGGCGGAAGAAGCTGCCGGGGATCTTGCCGGCGGCGTACATCCGCTCCTCGACGTCCACCGTCAGGGGGAAGAAGTCGAGCTGGTCCTTGGGGTTCTTGGAGGCGGTGGTGGCCGACAGCACCATGGTGTCGTCGTCCAGGTACGCCACGGCGGAGCCGGCGGCCTGCTTGGCGAGGCGGCCCGTCTCGAAGCGGATGGTGCGGGTGCCGAAGGAGCCGTTGTCGATGACGGCCTCGGCGTAGTGGGTCTCGTTCTCCACTAGCGTGTTCTCCGTTACTTTTCGTCTGCGTTTCGTCTTTTGTCCCGATCCGCCCGTGTGGCGGGGGGACGTGCGCGGAGAAGCGCTCCATCTGGTGCGGGCCGGTCTTCGATCGAAGCACCCGGGTTCGCAAGGCCCGGGGGCCACTACCGAGGACCGGCGGCGGCGAGGTGCACTTCTCCTCGTGATACTGCGTTGTGCTACCACACTACAAAGCGGGTGTGACACTGCGCACGTTTCCGTACCTACGTCATGACTTTCCGTACGTACGGCAAAGGGAGCGGCCCCCGATCGTTTCGGGAACCGCTCCCTTCACGGCGTCCTACTTGGCGCCCGCCGCACCGCGGCGGATGCCGAGGCGGTCGACCAGCGCACGGAAGCGCTGGATGTCCTTCTTCGCCAGGTACTGGAGAAGGCGACGGCGCTGACCGACCAGGATCAGCAGACCACGACGGGAGTGGTGGTCGTGCTTGTGGGTCTTGAGGTGCTCGGTCAGGTCCGAGATACGGCGCGAGAGCATCGCGACCTGGACCTCGGGGGAGCCGGTGTCGCCCTCCTTCTGGCCGAACTCGGTCATGATCTGCTTCTTCGTAGCGGCGTCGAGCGACACGCGTACTCCTCGTAGTCTCTTGGGTAGCCACCGAGTGCCCCTGGTCCACTTCTCAGGGGAGCTTCCGTAACTCGGGAGGCGGGGATCCGCTGGGCGCGGCCTCCGGAGCGGTGAGCTCCGGGGGTGCGTACACAAACGGCCGCCAGCCAGGGTATCAGCCCGGCGGCAGTGCCCCGGGCCACGCCGGCGTCGTACGAATGACGTAGCGGCTGCCACCCGTGTGGGTGACAGCCGCCGTCGGTCGACCGGGCCGGGTGTCAGCTGGTCATGCCGCGGGCCGCCGCGTAGAGGTCGAGGACCGCGAGGCAGAGCGGGACGAGCGAGAGGAGTACGGCACCCTCGCTCAGGTCGAGCATCCGGCCCCAGAACGGGGTCACGCCCTTGCGGGGCACGATCAGGGCGATGGCGACGAGGAGCGTGGCGCCCAGGGCCACCGCGGCGGAGAGCCAGACGGTGCGGATGTCGAGCGGGGCGCTGTTGTGGTCGTAGACCAGGTCCTTGATGATGTCGGCCGGCGGGTTCAGGGCGAGGCCCAGGACCAGCAGGCTGACGGTGATGATGCCGGAGATCATCAGGGTCACGACCTGGGACGTGTACAGGAAGAGCCGGGCCCGCATCAGCATGGCGAGGCCGGCCGCCAGCGAGAGCAGCTGGGCCCAGCCGCTGGTGGAGAAGCCGAGCACCACTCCGGCGGAGGCGACCCCGGTGACCGCGCAGCCGCCGACGAGGCCGAGCAGCAGTTCGTGGCCGCGGCGGGCCTGGTCGGTGATGAGCTGGTAGTCGACCGGCTCCTGCTCCTGCTGGTCCTCGGCGCGGCCGCGCTTGGCGATCTGGTCGGGCGAGCGGAAGCCGATGGGCAGCCGGGAGAAGCGGGCGGACCAGCCGGGCAGGAAGCCGATGACGGCGACCATGACCACGGCGGTGACGGCGGCGCTCTCGCGCGGCTCGGCCTCGGAGACGATCGCGGCGAAGGTGGCGAGGACGCCGATGCCGGCGCCGAACGCGGCGGCGATGAAGGGCGCGTCCTTCTGCGGCAGCATCAGGACGAGCAGCACCGCGGCGACCAGGACGACGGCGAAGCCGACGAGGAGGTTCAGGCGGCCGGGTCCCTCGCCCGCGTCGAGGGCCATGATCCCGGAGCCGCCCACCATCAGGTGCGGCAGCGCGGCGAGGCCGAGGGCCACGGCCGCGTGGTGGTCGTCGTAGACCCGGGCCCGCACGGAGGCGAGCGCGACGAGGACGACACCGGTGACGCCGGCGATGACACCGGGCAGTCCGTGCATGTCGTGGCGGAGCGGCTCGGAGAACCAGAGCGCCAGCGCCATCATCGTCAGCAGCAGGGTGCCGGCGACCAGGCCGACCCCGCGCATCATGCCGTCGTTCCAGCTGCGCCGGTCGGCCTCGACGACGGCGGCCACGGCGTCCACCACGTCGTCGAAGACGGCGGGCGGCAGCGAGTCCGCGAACGGCCGCAGCAGCAGCAATTCGCCATCGCGTATCTGCAGTTCGGCGAGCGAGCGGCCGTCGTCGAGGACGGAGCCGTCCCTGCGCACGAGGTTGTACCCGGTGGGCGCGGCCTCTTCGGGAGTCTGTCCCGACAGCCGCAGGATCTCCGGGTAGACGTCAGAGAGCGGCACGTCCTCCGGAAGTGCCACATCGATCCTGCTGTTCGGTGCCGCCACCGTGACCCGGCAGAATCCGGTTGCTGAAACCGTACTCACCTGACGGTTCCCCCTAGTCCAGTACTCGGTGATTCGTCGCGGTTTGCCAGGGCGAAACCCGTTCCGCGCTTCGTTTGGAGCGTCACCCTACCGTCCTCTTGCGGCATCTCCCCATCCCCTCCCGGCTCAATGGGCCCGCAGAACAGTAGGATCAACGCCCGACTCATGAGTTGGCAAAGCCCCATGAGTTGACGAACATACGGGGGCCGTCACGACGGGGGCGGTTCAACATTGCGATTGCGTGAAGGACTGGTGGATCGGTGAGCGTCGTCATCGTCAAGCGCCCGCCGCGGGTATTCCCGCCGGAGGTGCCGAGTGAGGAGGTCAAGCTCGAGTCCCCTCCTGAACTCCCTCGTACCGAGGACGACAGCCTTCTGATGAACCTGCTGCCCATGCTGGGCATGGGTTCGTCGGCGGCGTTCTTCTTCATGCCCGGCGCCCAGGGGTTCATGAAGATCATGGGCGGCCTCATGATGGTGTCCACGGTCGCCATGCTGGTCGCCCAGATCGTGCGGGCCCGCAAGGGACCGTCCGGTCAGATGGCCGAGGCCCGCCGCGACTACCTCAAGTACCTGGCGCAGAAGCGCCGCGAGGTGCGGCGCACGGTGCACAAGCAGCGTGACGCCCAGTACTACCTGCACCCGGCGCCGGAGCAGCTGTGGGCGCTGGTCGCCGAGGGTTCGCGGCTGTGGGAACGGCGTTCCATGGACCCGGACTTCGTGCAGGTCCGCATCGGCCTGGGCCCGCAGCAGCTGGCCACACCGCTGGTCGCCCCCGACACCGCGCCCGTGGACGAGCTGGAGCCGCTCACCGCCCACGCGATGCAGCAGTTCATCGCGAGCTACGGCACCCTCGGTGAACTCCCGCTGGCCATCGGGCTGCGCTCCTTCTACCACGTGACGATCTCCGGCGACGCCGAGACGGTCTACGGCCAGACGCGCTCCGTCGTCGGTCAACTGGCGTCGCTGCACTCCCCCGAGGACGTGGTGATCGCGGTCGTGGCCACCCCCGGCGCGGCGGTGGACTGGGAGTGGACCAAGTGGCTGCCGCACATGCAGCACAAGGAGTCCGACGGTGCCGGCACCCGGCGTCTGCTCTGCTACGACCTCGGTGAGCTGGAGGAGATGCTCGCCCACCAGCTGGAGGGCCGCCCGCGCTGGAGCCGGGACGGTTCGCCGGTGCTCGACCAGCCGCACGTGGTCGTCGTCCTGGACGGCGGCGGGGTCCCCGCGGACTCGGTCCTGGCCTCGGCGGAGGGTCTCCAGGGCGTGACCATCCTCGAGGTGGTGCCCGGCGAACTCGACGAGCTGCGCGGCTCGTTGTCAGTGCGGGTGTGGCCGGACGCGATGGAGCTGGAGGCGGGCACGGGGGTCTTCACCGGTGTCCCCGACGTGCTGTCGCAGGCCCAGTCGGAGTCGCTGGCGCGGCAGTTGGCGCCGCTGCGGCTCGGCGCGGCCGACGCGGACGAACCCCTGCTCGCCAACCTGGACTTCACCGACCTCATGCAGATCGGTGACGCGGCGGGCGTGGACGTCTCCCGCACCTGGCGGCCGCGCACGCTGCACGAGCGGCTGCGGGTGCCGATCGGCCTCGGCGAGAACGGCGAGCCGGTCATGCTGGACATCAAGGAGGCCTCCCAGGAGGGCATGGGCCCGCACGGCCTGTGCGTCGGCGCCACCGGTTCCGGCAAGTCGGAGCTGCTGCGCACGCTGGTCCTCGGCCTCGCGGTCACGCACTCCTCCGAGACGCTCAACTTCGTCCTCGCGGACTTCAAGGGCGGTGCGACCTTCACCGGCATGGGCTCCATGCCGCACGTCTCCGCGGTCATCACCAACCTGGCCGACGAGCTCACGCTCGTGGACCGGATGCGCGACTCCATCACCGGTGAGCTGACCCGCCGTCAGGAACTCCTGCGGCAGGCCGGCAACTACGCCAACATCACCGACTACGAGAAGGCGCGTGCCGCCGGTGCCGCGCTCGACCCGCTGCCCTCGCTCGTCCTGATCATCGACGAGTTCAGCGAACTCCTCGCCGCCAAGCCGGACTTCATCGAGATGTTCATCCAGATCGGCCGGATCGGCCGTTCGCTGGGTGTGCACATGCTGCTCGCCTCTCAGCGGCTGGAGGAGGGCAAGCTCCGCGGTCTGGACACCTTCCTGTCGTACCGCATCGGTCTGCGCACCTTCTCGGCCGCCGAGTCCCGTACGGCGATCGGCGTGCCCGACGCCTACCACCTGCCGAACGTCCCCGGCGCGGGCATCCTCAAGTACGACACCGAGACGATGGTGCAGTTCAAGGCCGCGTACGTGTCGGGCACCTACCGGGCCAACGGGCCGGTCGCGCAGGGCGGCGGACGGATCGACCGCTCCCCCGTGCTGTTCACCGCGGCGCCGGTGCCGGTGCGGATCCTCGCCGAGCCGGAGCCGGAGACCCGCAGCAACCAGGTCGACGACGCGCTCGCCGACACCGTCCTCGACGTCATCGTCAGCCGCCTGGACGGCCAGGGTCCGCCCGCGCACCAGGTGTGGCTGCCGCCGCTGGACGAGCCGTTCAGCCTGGACCAGGTGCTGCCGGTCCTGAACGTCAGCCCGGAGCGCGGTCTGCACGCCGAGGGCTATCACGCGCAGAGCAAGCTGATCGTGCCGGTCGGCCTGGTCGACAAGCCGTTCGAGCAGCGCCGTGACGTGATGTACGCCGACCTTTCCGGATCCGCCGGTCACGCGCTGATCGTGGGTGGCCCGCAGTCCGGCAAGTCGACGCTGGTGCGCACGATGATCACGTCGTTCGCGCTCACGCACACCCCGGCCGAAGTGCAGTTCTACGCCCTCGACTTCGGTGGCGGCGGCATGATCGCGCTGGACCACCTGGCCCATGTGGGCGGCGCCGCCTCCCGGCTCGACCAGGAGAAGGTGCGTCGTACGGTCGCGGAGGTGCACGGCATCCTCAACGCCCGTGAGGAGTTCTTCCGCTCCAAGAGCATCGACTCCATGAACACCTTCCGCTCCCGCCGGGCCCAGGGGCACTACCCCGACCAGCAGTGGGGCGACGTCTTCCTCATCATCGACGGCTGGGGGACGTTCAAGAACGACTACGAGCTGCTCGACCCGGTCATCGCGGACATCGCGACCCGTGGTCTCGGTTTCGGTGTCCACCTGATCATCACCGCGACCCGGTACACCGAGATGCGGCCCGCGCTGCGCGACCAGATCCTCAGCCGCCTCGAACTGCGGCTCGGCGACGCGATGGAGTCGGAGTTCGACCGCAAGCGCGCCGAGAACGTGCCGATGGGCAAGCCCGGGCGCGGTCTGTCGCCGGAGAAGCTGGACTACCTCGCGGCGACGCCCCGCATCGACGGGTCGACGCAGGTCGAGGACCTCGCCGACGGCATGGCGAACCTCGTCCAGAACGTCAACAACGCCTGGCAGGGCGCGCCGGCCCCGAGGGTGCGGATGCTGCCGACGATGCTGCCCGCGTCCGAGCTGCCCGGCGGCGGCGACTTCGGCGGCCGCGGTATCGCGATCGGCGTCGACGAGCTCACCCTCTCGCCGGTCTTCGTGGACTTCGAGACCGACCCGCTGTTCGTCATCTACGGCGAGAGCGAGTCCGGCAAGTCCTCGCTGCTGCGGTTCATCGCCAAGCAGGTCTCCGAGCGGTACGCCACCAACAAGGCGCTGTTCGTGGTCTCGGACTTCCGACGCGCGCTGCTCGGCCAGGTGCCCGAGAGCCACATGTACAAGTACTGCGCCTCCGGTCCGCAGCTCCAGGAGGTCATGGAGTCGCTGGCCGGCTCGATGAGCCGCCGGATGCCGGGGCCGGACGTGACACCGGACCAGCTGCGCAACCGCTCCTGGTACAACGAGCCCGACGCGTTCATCTTCATCGACGACTACGACCTCGTCGCCACGTCGATGGGCAACCCGATGTCGGTGCTCATGGAGTACCTGCCGTTCGCCCGCGACCTCGGCCTGCGCATCATCCTGGCCCGCACCACGTCGGGCGCCTCCCGCTCCTCCTTCGAACCGGTCCTCACCCGGATCAAGGAACTCGGCGCCCAGGGCATCGTCCTGTCCGGCGACCCCTCCGAGGGCCCGGTCTTCAACAACATCAAGGCCACGCCGATGCCCCAGGGCCGAGGCCAGTTCATCTCACGCCGGACGAGCGGCCAGCTCGTCCAGACGGGGTACCTGCCGGAGAGCTGAGCCTCATCCGGTGAGGGGCGGGCCGTGTCCACGGTCCGCCCCTCTTTGTTGTCGGGACGAAACCCGTCCGGCGGAGGCCGACTCCCGACGACGGCCGTCGACGCTCGCGAGGAGTTCAAGGCCCCGACCCCCGCGTCCGGGGTCGAGGCGCCCGTGCGCGCGGTCTTCGGCTGACCTCTTTGGAGTGAAACGCGGTGGACGTCCCCCTGACGAAGACGGCGTACACGGCACCACGCGGTTGGCCTTCGCGGACCCCGAGCGCCCGGGCAGGACCGTCTCCCTCGGTTACGGCGGCTTCCTCGGCGCCGGGTACACCTGCTGGGTCCGGAAGGTCAGGTCGGGCGCGGTGGGTGAGGTCTGGTTCGCGGGGGATCCGCGGTGTCCCGGGGTCGTCTCCGTGCCGGGCCCGCGGCGGCTGTTGGGTGTCGCTCAGCGTACGGCCGTGGACCGGCGGATGCCGGCCCGCAGGCGTGGGGGCGGCGACGAGGCACGGGAGCGGGCCGGGGCGGCGGGGGCGTGGGTCGGCTGAGGGATGGGGAGTGAGGGGTACGGCGATGGCGGCGCCCGGGGAGGGGGCCGCCATCGTCGTACGGGCGGCGTTGTGGTGTGTGGTGTCAGGTCGACCAGAAGTGGAGGACCGCCTGGGCGTAGGCGACTCGGGGGTCCAGTTGGGTCGGGCGGAGTCTGTACTTGTCCGTGATGCCGTTGAACTTCAGGGGGGCGGGGGCGAAGGTGCCGGTGCGCCAGTTCGTGCGGGACGGGAGGTGCCAGTCGATGCCGTATCCGCCGATGAGGCTCGCGGCGTTGTAGAGGAGGGTCAGGGGGGAGAGGACTACGTAGACCGCCCAGGACGCGGCTGTGCCGGCTCGGCCGGACAGGCTTGTGCCGTCGGGGAGTTCGAGGGTGTAGCGGTTGCCGGCCGGGGGGTGGAGCAGGGCGAGTACGGCGCCGTCGGGGGCCGTCACAGTCAGTCTGGTGTCCGGGGCGCGGCGGGACACGGTGCACAGCGGCTTCTGGCCCGCCTGGTCCTCGTACAGGGTGAAGTCGGTGGCGAGGGCTTCCGGTGTGCTGTCGGACGACAGTCCTCGGGCCACGTAGACGGGGTTGCCGCCTCTCACCTTGATGACACTCTGGAGGTTGAGGGCCGTGTTCTCCTGGGGGGCCTGCGCGTGCACGCCAAATACAGTCGTCATCGCCATCTCTTTCCGGTGACCGGCTTCAGCCATGCGGGCAGTTCGTGGTGTGCGAGCCCCGCCGCTGACAGGATCTGAAGGTATCCGTTGACCTGGTCGCGGGTGCCACGGCGTACCCACACGTGGCGCAACCAGAACGCCCGGGACAGCAGGTGGACGCCGAGCGCGAGCAGGAGCAGCACCGGGGCGGCGAGGATCACGTCGGCCGTCGGGCCGGAGGTGCTCCGGTCGGGGCCGCCGAGCAGGAACCAGGCCCCGACCGCGCCGGGCGCGAGCAGCAGGCCGCCCCACAGCCCGCGGGAGTTCATGCCGCCGAGCAGCCGGATGTGCCGGTGCAGCAGCGCCGCGACCTCACGGTCGGCGCCGTAGTCGATGCCCCGCTCGGCGCCGATCGTCCGGGCCTGCTCGGTCAGTCCCGGGACCGCCGCCAGCTGGGCGGCGGTCACCGGAAGCAGCCCGAGGTGCTCCTCGGCCTCGGGGGCGGTGCTGTCGGCGCCCGGCATGCTCGTCACCCCTCAGCGGCTCGTCCGGCTCGTCCGGATCATCCGAACACGTCCCGGACGGACTTCGCCTGGAGCGGGACCTGGACGCCGCTCGCCACGTCCATCTGTCCACCTGTCATCGGGCCGTCTGCCGGCACCTGCTGCGGGGGCGGTGTCTCGGACGGGGTGTCGGACGGGGTGTCGCCGGTGTTCACCTCAAGGGTGTTCACGATGTTGAAGAACAGGTCGGAGTACAGGTCCCAGTCCTGCATACAGGGCGTGCTCAGCTCGAACAGGACCATCTCCGCGTCCTTGCGCAGCGGCAGGAAGACGGCGATCTTCCCGACCTCCACGTCCTCGGGCTGCCCGGAGTCGGTGAGCTCGGCCGGGAGCGTGGTGACGTCCGCGCTGAAGCGGGCCACCGCCTCGCCCGCCGTGAGCCAGACCGTCTCGACCTGGGCCTGGTCACCGAGACCGGCGAGTTCGGCGGCGACGCTGGACGCCGTCATCTTCTGGCCGTCCGGCACGGACTCCAGCAGAGCGGCCGTCACCGTCGCCGTACTGCGCCGGCCGTCGAGGTCGAGCAGACAGAACCCGGCGTAGCCGACCCCGGCGTCCATCATCTGGGCGACCACGGGGAGTTGGGTCGCCGCGTACTGGAACCAGAGCTCGGGGTTGCCCTGCGGGTAGACGTCCTGGGCCAGTTCGATCAGCGCCTCGCCGACCAGTTCCGGGGTCTCCCAGACGGGAAGCTCGTAAAAGGCGGGCGGCACACGGAAGTTGAGGCGCGGGGCGTCCGCCGCCGGGGCGTCGCCGGGAAGCATGGTGTCCATCGGTTACGCCGCTCCCGCCGCCGACATGAACGAGTTGCTGGACGGCGCCGCGGCCGCCTGGGTGTTGGACCCGCCGCCCGAGATCAGCCCGAAGGCCAGGCCCACGCCCTTGATGCCGCCCATGGTGCCGCGCATCAGACCGCTGCCGACGTCCACGGCCTCGTCGGCGAGGCCCATCGCCTTGCCCGCACGCGCCAGGCCCTTGTACATGAGGCCGTCCGCCATACCGCGGGCCATGTTGACCGAGGTCGCCATCTCGTCGGCGTGGGAGAAGACGCCGGCGAGGCGCTCGCCGGTGGCCGCGGCCCTGGCGGCCTTGGCTCCCGCGGTGATGCCCTTGACGGCGCCGATGCCCGGCAGCACACCGAGGCCGGCCCCGACCCAGTCCATCACGCCGACCTTCTCGCCGCGGGCCGTCTTGGCACCGTAACCGGCGAGGGCGAGGGCGCTGGCGCCGATGGCCAGGCCGCCGAGGATCGCGCCGACGGGCGGGATGGCCATGGTCGCCAGGGAGAGGATGGACAGCACGGAGCCGATCTTGGAGAACAGGTCCGCGTTGTCGGCGAGGAAGTCCGTGAAGCCGTCCCAAGCGGCCTTGAGGCCGTTGCCGATCGACTCCCAGATGCTGATGTCCGGCGGCCGGTTCTGCGCGGCCTCGCGAATGGCCTTCTCCGCCTTGCCGGCCTGCTCCTCCCAGTACTTGCGCAGCGCCTCGGCGTTGTCGATGAGGCTCTGGAGGTCGGACGCGGCACTCTTGGCGGCCGAGGAGGCGGAATCGGCCTCCTCCGAGAGGGACTTGGCCTGCTGCTCGGTGAGCTGCTGGAACTGCGCGCCCTCGATCTTGACGTTGACGCGGTCGACGTCGGCGTTCTTCTGCTCCAGCCGCTTGCGGGCCTCGACCGCGCGCTCCTCGAGGTTCTTGGCCTGCCGCTGCATGGTCTCCAGCTCGTCGTGCCAGCCGCGCAGCGCCCGGGAGCAGGCGCTCATCGACTCGTGCCCCTGCTGGAGGTACTTGGGCAGCTCGCCGACCTTGTCCTGGAACTTCTTCGCGGCCTCGCCGTCCCACACCCCGTCGGTCCTGCCGATGCTCACCAGCATCTCGCGCATCTCGTCGAGCTCGTCGCCGACGGTCTTGACGTCGTACGCGAGGGACTCGATCGTGTGCAGGTCGCCCTTGGCCGGGTTGAAGGTCAGCCCTGGCCAGTTGGGATCGTCGAACATCCCCATCTTCTACTCCCCGTTGTGTGTGTGGTGGGTCGGGTGTGACGGTGGTGGTGCGGCTGCGGTGCGGTGGCGGTCGCGCGGCGGGCTGCGACCGGGCGGGTTACGTCCCGGCGGGTTACGTCCCGGCGGGCTACTTCTGGCTGAAGCCCTTCTGCATGTCCTGGTCGGTCGTCTGGTACGCCTCGACGGTCTTCTGGAGCCCCTCGTGCAGCGTCTTGGAGGCGTCCGCGATCCGCTTGATGCCGTCGCCCCAGTCGTCCTGGAAGTCGTCACAGGCGTTGTCGAGGCCGTCCGTACCGAGTCCCGTCGGACCGACCTTGTTCAACCGCTGCTGCGCGCCGCGCATCCGGTCGTCCACCTGGTCCAACCTGTTGATCAGGGTCTTCATCCGATCGACATCGATCTGGAAGTCCGCCATCCCCGTGTCTCCCCGTTGCTCTGTCGTCGTGATCCAGTCACCGCCGCTCAGGTTATCGGAGCGGCAACTTCCGAACACACCAGCACCGTCGTCCGGTCCTGCGACGACTCGGGCACGGAATGTTCACACGATTTCCTCGGCTTTTTGGCGGGTGGGGCGAGCTGAGTCGGTGTAGGTGGAGAGAGCACAGAAGACATCGACGACGGTTCGCCCAGTGATCATGGATCTGCCGGATACGGACACGGCCAGAACCCGGCGATCTGCACGTACGGTGCCTGAGCAGCTGTCAGGGCGGCCCGCTTTCCTGCCGAGTGCGCGTACAGCGGGTACCCGGGGGGGCGGCTCGCTCGGTACGCCAGTCGGAATGGTGGCGTTGCACACGTCCCGGGTGGGTGCAGGCACGAAGTTCTGGGGATGCCCTCGCCGAGGGGCGAGCCGAGCAGGTGTCATGGCCTGCGCGGCTCGCCCTTGACGTCAACTTGCCTTGGCTTCGGCGCTGTTGCCCACCCGCGCCACCCCTTGGATCGCGAACCCGACCAGGGGTACCAGCAATCCGGCCGCAGCGGTCCAGAGCCGCCAGGAGCCGACGTCCGGGATGAGGAGGAGGGAGGTGAGGCAAGCAAGAGCTGTCGCGAAGGCCACGACGACGGGGGGGGACGAGGTGACGAGCCAGCCGGCGCCGAGGTCGAGGGTCTGCACCTGCCGCTCGGGGTCCGGATGTGCCGCATCCATGAGGCCCGCTTCCTCGATCTGCTGGGCCACCTGCACCGGAACCGCGCCCGGTAGCTGCCAGCCGTCGTCACCTACGAGCTCGGCGACCATGTCACGACCACGGCACTGCCGGGGGTGCCAGAGCAACCAGCCCCGAGCGTTGGCCAGCGCAGCTCCGGCGGCTTCCGTGGCCATCTGCGAGTGGAAGGGGATCTGCCGACCACGGCCCTCGAGTACAAGGCCGGGCAACTGCCGAGTGTTCTCCCTGCGCTTCTTGTCGTCGGCCGCTTCCGGGCTGCCGGGAGGGGGCGCGTCGGTGTGGGCGCCGGTCCCAGTGATAGTGACTCTCAGTGCCTTCCAGTCCGGGCCGACGGTGCGTGGCGGACGCCGGGGGCTGTCGTTCCTCCACCAGTGGACGAGCAGGGGAAGTGTCACCAAGGCCCACAATCCGCCGATGACCCATGAGTCGCCGAACTGAAGAGCCCTTCCTGCGAGTTGACGCTCCACGTCCTCTCGTTGGTCGTCACCGATGGCACCCAGCTCGGGCCGATCGGGAACATACGCCACGTACAACTCGCTGCCGATGCCCTGGCGTCGATTGGTAGCCGCCTCGAATGTGGCCGGCACCGCGTGCCCGCCGGTCAGCGACGGAAGGAGCACAGTTAGGTCGGCCGTGGCGGCGGCCGAGCGACTGCTGCCCTCGGCAACCTCGTTCTCGACCTTCACGACGGGACGCCGTTCGATCACCGCGCCCGCTTGCGCGAGTACGGAACTCGTCCCCCTGTCCCGCGCATCGGCGGCAGCCATCGTCACCCAGAGTGCCAGCAGAGCGGGAACCGCGACCATCACCCCTGCGAAGCGGGCCGACGGCCAGCGCACACCGCCCAGTTGTGCCGGTACTGCGCCTTCTCCCCGCCCGGGAGTTGACGAGGCCGTCCGCACACCCCAGAGGTAGGTCTCGTGCCGGGACCGGCCGCCCCCGCGCACCAGCGCCACTCCCGAAATCACCACGCATGCGGCCAGCAGCGCCAGTGAGCACCACAAAATGGCCGCACGCACCGGTGTAGCTCCCAGGAAAAGCCATGCCGCGGTCAGTGCCACGAGAGCGAGCGGGGCGGCTGCGGCAACGAACCGCCCACAGCGTGGGAAGAGCTGGACCTCGGTGCCGTGCACCATTTCGTTCACACCCTTGTCCAGGGCCCGTTCACTGTTCACCCGAATGCTCCGTACCGCCGCGCATCGGGTCGCTCCCGCAAGCCCTTGGCATCCTGACTCGCGTGCTTCCGTGTGTCGGCGACCGCACCGGGCCGGTCCCTTTCCTCGTCCGCGTTGGGGTCACCGTTGACGGCGCCGTCGAGGTGCTTGGAGACATTGCCACCCACGCCGAGGCCGAAGCCGATGGGAGCGTTGGTCGCCACATCGCCCACCAGGCCGTGCGCCGAGGAGAGCGTCCGACCGTCCGTGGCCCTGTGGACGGCCGCGCCGCCTGCTCCACCGGTGAGACCTCCCGCAACGGCCCCGAGCGCCATCTGCGATGCGTCGAACCGGTCTTTGCTGTGAAGGTTGTTGATGGTGTCACCGGCGAGTGAGGTGAGGACACCTACCGTCGTGCCGTCGACCGCGTTCGCCCACATGCCTCCGCCAAGCCTCGAAGCCAGGTGCCCCGCCCCGTACCTTCCGCCGAGGACACCCACCACGCCGTTGACGGCGTTGTTCCTGTACTCCGGACCGCTGTCGGTGGCCAGGCTCGTCACGATCCCTGTACCGGTCCCGGCACCCCACTGCACACCGAGCTCGGTGATCAGACGCCATCGCTTGCTCAGTCTCACAATCGAGCGAACATGCCGAAACAGACGAGCGACCGAACCGAGCAGTCGCCCCAACTTCGAAGCCGCGTTGGCGGCTTGGGCGGCAAGCCGTAGGGCGTTGGCAACTCCGGCAGGCGCGGAGAAGCCCAGTGTGACGAAGGAGAGCGCGGCGGACGCGGCGATGGAGACTCCGATCTCGAGGTAGATCTGATGGATCTCGTCGTTGATCTCGTCAATGTTGTCGGCTGCCTCTTCGAGCCCCTTCGCAGCCTGCTCGAAGACCGGCCCGGTCTCGTCGACAGCCTCCCCGACGTGCTTCCAGTACGCGCTGAAAGCCTCGGCCGCTTCCCCTCTC
The DNA here is from genome assembly GCF_010548375.1 of Streptomyces sp. SID13726. GTDB lineage: Bacteria > Actinomycetota > Actinomycetes > Streptomycetales > Streptomycetaceae > Streptomyces. The sequence goes on along the minus strand of NZ_JAAGLY010000041.1, from coordinate 24,561 downwards.
CAGTGCTCACCGAGGATTCCCTGGACGGCTCTGTCGAGCCCGCCGTACGCCTCCTCCAGCTCCTCCCCCATGGTCCGCCACCCCTTGGCCGCCGCGCGCAGCACATCCGGTCGCCCACCGGGATTCACGACCTCGATCCCGGCCTCATAGACCTTCTCCGCGACGCTCTCCTCGCTCACGTCTTACCGCCCTTGAACAGACCGGCGAGAAAGTCATCGGACTCTTCGGAGTTCTTGGCGTTGTCCTTGAGTGCCTGACTTACTTCATCGAAATGGCGAGCCAGATTCCCCAGCGAATCGACCATCCCTTCGGCCAATTCGATATAAGCGGACGTCACCTCGTCCGACTCCGTCAAGAATCCGAACCCGTCGTGGACCTGCTCTGCACCCGTCCTACGCCGAAATCCCTCGACCGCACTCGCCAGGTCGTACGCCCGCGTACCGAACGCATTCGCCAACTTCCCCAGTTCTTGCGGATCTAAGTAGAAATCACCAGGCATACGTCCTCCGCACTCCCCATCCTTCGAGACCTCTGACGTGCACTTCCGCAACCTCAGGAGGCTCGAAGAGTCACGTACCTGCACACGATGGGGGTACGGCGTCAACTCCTCGTAGAACGTCTCTACCCGCGTATACGGACCGGATGGGTGGTCTGATCCCAGGCCCCTTCGACCAGGTGAGTGCGCACTGATCGCCGTGCCTGGAGCGCGAGTTGACCGCACCGGCCGGCGTGGTGACACGACCGTGGATCGTGCCGTAAAGGTGAGCCGACCGCGTACGAGACGGCTCCATACATCACTTGATCACCGACGGGCACGGCACGACGCTGGCGGTGCTCCTGACGAGCGGCAATCGCAGCTACGACCACGACGTATTCCGTGATCGGGTCCACATACGTGGCATCGTGCCCGCGATCGCACTCCGCGGCACCCGACACGACACCGGACTTGGCGCCTATCGTTGGGTCGTGGAGCGGAGCTCTGCGTGGTTGAAATGCCCGCTCGTTTCTCCCCCCGGATGCCCGTGGCCCGTGGCCCCTGGCCCCTGGCCCCTGGCCCCTGGCCCCTGGCCCCTGGCCCCTGGCCCCTGGCCCCTGGCCCCTGGCCCCTGGCCCCTGGCCCCTGGCCCCTGGCCCCTGGCCCCTGCCATGATCCGGCCTCATGAGTGACCGTTCAATTTCGGCTGCCTGGCTGGCCACGTGGACCGACAGAGCCTCGGGGACCCTGACGGTCATGACAGGCGAGTTCGAGCGTCGGTACGGCTTTCCCTCAGACGTCAACGTGGTCCGGTCGGCCGATCGCGACGATCGAGCCGCGGCTCGCACGCTCGCTCAAGTGAGCCTCACCCCAGCTCGACCAGGCACGTGACATCCTGCTGCGGATCCAGGAGTACGGCGTTGTGGCCGTCGACGGGGACCAGACGGCCGGTGGCCTGGTCATCCGCTCGAACGGCGGCGGCCTGTCTTACGTCGCAGGCATTGATGGGACGGTCTACCGGACTCGGACGGCATCGCTGGACGAACCAGAACTCGACAAGGTAGCCGATAACCTGCGGCAGTTCCTGGAACTGCCGCAGCGATCCCTGACACAGTTGGTCGCCGACGGCAAGCCGTGTCGCCTGTAGCGGACTTCGATCCCAACACCCACTGTCCTGCCGTACGACATCGTGGGCGGCTGATCAGGCGACACCTGAAGGCGCCTGGTCACCTCCGCGCAACCTGAACTACCGCGCTTCGCCAGTGACGTTGGAGTCCACTGCCTTCTGTCGGTTCTACGGCGTCCCCACCTGGCCGTCTCCGACTCCCGCACGGATTCGCTCGCCGCATTCGTACGCCGCCGTGCAGAAGCCCAGCCATCCGGACCCCCAGGCAACTCCAAACAGCGCCGACGGATCTCAGTGCTTGATGGCAAACAGGTGTTGTGGCCCACGGCCGAGCCACTTCCCGGCTCAGGAAGCGAAGGTGGGTGACTGGTCGACGACTGCGACAGGCTTCAGGCATCCGGCCTCATCGACGGCGTGATTGGCAAGGCGGGAGGCGATGGCCGCGACGGTGAGGCGCTGATTGTCCGCGTTGCCGTTGGACGCGCCAGGAGCCTTGACTGAGACGCCGAGATGGATGGTCTTGTTCCCGGCCAGCTTGCAGGGAAGGTAGACAGCCGCGCTGGAGTCACCGGACAGTGCCGCGGCCTCCTGCCCGTCGGTGGCCGAGACGCTCAGTCGTTTGACCGTGCCCGACAGGCGGCCCCGGGCCTTGAGATCGGCCTGCCACGCCTCGGCATCCGTTGAAGTGACGCGGACCCTCGCGTCGAGTTGTGGTTCGTCGTCGCCGTTGATCGCGCAGTCCAGCCGGTACGCATCGCCCTGGCCGGACTCGGTGAACTCGGTGGAGGTGATCCTGCGGCCGGTGAACCCGGTCTGCTGAAGAAAGCCCATGTCGACGGCCGAGAGGAGGCCACCGCAGTCAGCTGAGGCTCCCTCACCCCGGAACGGGACGAAACGGTCACCGATCACCGTGCCCGCAGCTAGGCAGAGAACGGCGACCAAGCCAACGGCCAGGCGCTTTCGAACAGCTGAGCTCGTACTCACAGAGACCTCGGGTTGTGTGGGTCGGGTAGGGGCGGTCATGTGCCGTTCCTCAACTTCCCAGGCCGGTGGTATCGGCATCGAGATCCTCGGCGTAGTCGTCCAGGTTGTCCTTTGCGTTGCCGTGGCCGCTGTCGAGTCCCTTGCCCACCGCGGTGTCCACCTGTTCCTGGCTCAACCCGGTCTCGGCTCGCTCGTTCCCGAGCATCGCCGCTTCACTGGTGACCGCCATGAAGGACCGCTTGCGATCCTCGACTTCGCCGCCCGTGCTGTAGACGACTTCTCCCAGCGAGTCCCTCGATGCCCCGGAGACCATCGAGTCGATGACCTGGCCGCTCACCCACTCGGCCGCGGCACCGGCAACGGCTCCTCCGGCAGGAGACGCGATGGTGGCGGTACCGGCACCGATTCCGATACCGACGCCGGTCTTCGCCCACTCTCCGGCTGCCTCGATCCGGCTGTTGAACACCGCGTCGTCCGCGACCTTCTCGTGGATGACCGCGTCCTTGCGGGCCGTTCCGATGATGCCCTCGATCTCCGCCGAGTTCGTACTGATCTTCTCGATCTTCTCGGTGGCGGAGACCCCGTAGGCGTCCGGGTGCTCGAGGTGGTATTCCATGAGCGAACTGGTGTACTGCGTCTGACCGTAATTAATGGCCGCGTACCCGTCCGGATCCTGGCCGACGGTGTAGAGGAACCGCGTGACGTCACGTTCCCTCTTGTCACCGATGATCGCCGGCGCGCTGTCGCCTTCGGGGTAGAGCTTGTTGAGGTTCTTCTCGTCGTTGGCCAGCGCACGGTTGATGTCGGGCATGTACTCCGCGGCCATGCGGCCGAGGCTGTCGTTCATTCCGTTGTGGGCGAGTTCGGGGTGCTCGGAGACATCCGAGATGATCTTCGAGGTCAGCTCGGCCTGATCCGTGGTGTGCTTCGGAAGCGGGTTCGGGATCGGAGCATCGTACGCGTGGCCGGTCGTGGCGGATTCCAGCGCGTGACCGAGATTGTTGTAGCCGCTGGGATTCTTGGGATCACCTGTGTAACCGGCGCCGTCGGGCCAGTGCCGGTCCTTCATCAAGTAGTCGTAGTGGTCGACCTTTTCGCCATTGACGGTGGTCTCCGAGCCGAGGAACTCGGTGGACGCATCCGGGTTGTGCCCCAGCGCGTCCATGAACCCCGTCATCGGGTCGAGCGCCCCGATGTTGGTCGACCCCAGCGTCCGCGGATACCCCCAGTAAGCGTCCGGATTCTGCCCAGCGTTGGAGCCGTTCTTCTCCACGGTGATCAGGGCGTCGCCGTAGTCCTGGAGGAAGTCCTTGTCCCACTTGCCCTCGCTCATCAGGCTGCTGGTGAGCTGGTAGCCGCTGAGGCCGTACGGCGACTCGGTGGGGTTGGCGTTGAAGTCGCGCCGGCCCGCCTTGAGGAGGTCGTTCTGGAACTTGGTGATGTCCGGGTCGGGTCCGCCTTTTCGGTGGTCGTCCGATGTGGTCGCCGTGCCGATGGTGGTGCCCAAGTTCGCCTTGAGCTCCTTGAGTTGGGCCAGCTGTGTCTTGGAGAGGGTGGTGCCGGCCGGCGGGCTCATGAGCTCGTTGTACTTGCTGAGCATGTTCTCGCCGCCGGTCTTGACCGCGAACTCCCTTGAGAACTCGGGGTCGTTCTTGTTGGCGGAGAGGAGCAGGTTGAGCTTGGTGATCTCGGCGTCGGAGAGCCGGTCCTTCTTGTTCATCAGCGCGGACGCCTGGTCGGCCTCGACGGAGTCGAGGGTGGTGTAGACGCTGGTGTTGAAGGACTGGCTGTCGCCGTTGGCGTCGCGTTCCAGTGCGGCGCTGGCTGCTTCGTCGGCGGCGGTGGCCAGTTCGAGGGTCCGGGTCAGCCGGGAGACGAGCGAGTCGAGCTTCTTCTTCCGCTCCTCCGCGAGGCCCGGCGAGGCGGAGGCGGTCGGGCTGTCCTGGCGCGGGTCGACGTCCTCGACCCTGCCGTCGTCGTAGACCTTGTAGTGGTCGCTGCGAGCCTCGTCGAGCAGGGCGTGCAACTGCTTCTGGGAGGCGGCGAACTCACCGTGCGCGTCCTGGAGCAACTTGCCGATGCGCCCGGCCTCGGTGGCGGCGTTCTCGTACTCCGTGCGGGCCTTGCCCATGGTGGTGAACGCCGCGTCCGACGCGGCACCGTCCCAGTGGCCCTTGAGGTGGTTGATGACGCGCTGCTCGAACTCCCTTTGCAGGGACTCGTACTTGGCCGGCAACGCGCTCCAGGACACGGCGGCCTCGGCCAGCGGGGCGAGGTCGGCCTTGTCGAGGTAGGGGATGGACACCATGTGCGACAGCTCCTTGTGAAGGGGGTTCCGGCAGGACTCGACGGACTGCCCGGGCGGCGCGACGGCCACCCGGGCGGCCGAGGTCACCCGAAGGGCGTGCCGATCGAGTTCTGCCGGGCCCGCTCCTCCTGCTCGGTGCGGGTGTAGTGCCCTGTGGTGGTGTGGAGCTTGTCGCTGATGTCCTGGAGCATGGTCTTGAGGTTGATGACCTGGGAGCCCCACCGGACGTCCATCGTCATCAGAGACCCGGCGGTGGCCCAGGAGCCCGCCTCCGCCATACCCCCGGCGGTGTGCTTGTTGAGCCCCCTGACAGCGTTCAGGGTGTCGTCGTCGGCGGTGTTGTCGACGTTCTCCGTGTCACCGCGCAACTCGACGAGCGCGTTGGCGGCCTCGTCGAGGCGCTGGGTCTCGACGTTGGTCCCACCACCGGCGGCGCCCCCGCCACCACCGCCACCGCCTTCCGCGGCCGCGGAGTTCAGCCGCGTCTGAGTGCTTCCGCCGCGCTGCGGCGCATCGAAGGGCGTACTCATCCCTTGTCCCATCCCCGTTGTCAGACTGGCCGGCATGTCCGGCCCACCCAACCGTGCACCTGAGCGAGGACATGCCAATCAAGTGCCTGAAGATACCGGATCTTTCTTTGAGCGGGGGGGGCGTTGAGCGGCTGCGGGACGGAGGACACGGCGAGCTGCGGGAGCCACCGGGGCAACCGGGTCCAAGGTCGACGCAATTGCTTCACAAGAAATACAAGAAGCTGGTGTCGCCGAGCCACGTCAACCTGCCTAGCGGGATCCTTCCTCGCTTACGACGCTGCCGACGACCGATTCAGTTGACAAACCGGGCCGTGGCGGGCGACCAAGGCCACACCAACCGCCCGCGAGATTGCACAGAAGAGAGCCACCGAGAAAAGGTCGCGCTCTACTCCCGCGGCGCTGTGACGGTAGAAGCATGTCCCGGGTGTCCGTCAGACACCGACGGCCTTCCTGGCGAAGACCAACGGTTGCTGAGCTCACACCAAGACCGTCCGGTCACGTACCGCGAGACCGGACACACGACATGCCTACGTCCCAAAGACGCGGATGCGGAAAGTCACCCGCCAGTGGATCCAGGCCCGCCAGGCACGCCTGTTGCGCTCCGCCCCCGCGCCTTTCCGCCGATCGGCGAGCAGCTTCCACGCGGTGGGCTGCATGAACATGAGCTCACCCGACCCGGGCACGATGGCCGCGCCACCGAACGGATCATCACCGGCGAACCACATACCGTCCGCGATGCCGTCGGGCCAGCTCGAACACTTCAGAGGCGTTTTCGCGCACATCGTGGCTTCATTGCCCTGGTCCGCGAAGCGCAGGAAGAACAACTCACCATCCCTGTTCACCTTGGTGACCGGCCCTCTGAACTCAAGAGGATAGGTATGGAAGACCCGGGAGCACTTCTTGATCCAGAGCACACGGCTCCACAACACGATCAGTGTGAAGACGAGTCCGATCCATCCCGCAGCGCCCAACAGGAACAAAGAATCGATCTCCAAGAGAAACACCAGAAGCGCTACGACGAGGAAGATCGGGCCAAGCCTGGCAAATCGCTTCAGCGCGTAAACGTAGTGATATCTCAATGCACCTCTGAAGTCACTTCCGTCGGTCGCATAAGGAAGTTGCATCGACTTCCCCTCGACAGCTCCCACACTGCCCCTGCCTTTCATCCGAAGAGCCTCCCCACAACAGCTCACAATTTGCCGGAGACCACTCCGCGCCAGACCCAACCGGAATCCAGGACGACGCTCTGCAAGGGATCCTTCAGATCATCGCTGTCGAAGCTGAACGTCTCTTCCCTCTCGCCGTTCTCACCTCGACCGAGTGACCGTCGCTTCGAGACAGTCCTCACCTGACCGCGCTGAGTCTCGGACGAGAGCGCGATCCGGGGCGTGTCACCGACCCACTCGACCTCGAATTGCTGGTCGAGGGCACGGACTTCGTTCTTCTCAGGGACCAGGCGCATATGAACCTTGAACACCCGACTCACCTGAGCACGAAGGAAGAAGGTTCGCCAGGCGGGCTCCAGGAGACGCCACTCGGCCACCAAGTCCGCATTTTCCTCACTGCTCTTGACGACGTACGGAACGTCAGCACCGTTGAGTCCGAGCAGCGCAGCGTGCACCTTCTCGGCGGACAACGGAGTGATGCCGTCAGCCGGCCGCTTGGTTCCGGTCAGCTTGTCGAAGAATCCCATGACATCAACCTATGAGGAGCTAGTTGCAGGTGCAAGGCCGGTTGGCGGCTACGACACGTTTCCGGCACTCGGTCGAACTGTGCGAACAAACTCCTCGAAGTCACCCAGAACTTCGGAGTATTGGGCAGCAGTGACCGTCAGGACCAAACGAATCATCATCCGATTGTGCGGATCGGCGACATCCAGCAGGGACAGATACACCTGAGTCTGGACAAGGTCCCGCGACAAGCCACCGACACCGCCAGAGATGGTCAGTTTCTGAACGAGCCCGGGTGCCTCCGCTGAGCCCATATCGCGTCGGTCGGTGAGTACGACCGTCGCACCCGGTCCACGCAGTCGTGCCAGGGACCGGTCGGCGATCTCGGAAAGAGTGGCTCCGTCCGGTCGGTGCTCTCCGTCGATCGCAATGTTCGCGGTGAACCCCGCGTCAGACCGAGGATGCAAAGCGACGAACGCCGCCCCCGGCGCGCCGACTTCGTCCGGTGGCGCGGCGCGCCAGCCGGCCGGAAGCGCGAACTCGATCGGTACGGGCAGGGTTGTGGCCATCTCGGCCTCCTTCGTGCAGTTGATCGGCTACCGGTGCGCAAACAGCCATGGCTCTGCACAAGACAACATCAGAAGAGCCTGCCGAGCCCGTCGGCGATGTCACCGGCTGTGTCCCCGACCTTCTCCGGGTCGACGGTGAACTCGAAGCCCACGGAGCCACCGAGGCCGCATGCGAGGCCGGTCCGAGTACCGATCTCCCACTTGCCGTCCGCGGACTTGCCGAGGGTCACTTCCGCTTCGGCCCCGATGCCGGCCCATCCTTCGGCCGTCGCGCCCGCCGCGATACCGCCGATGTCCGCTCCCCCGGTGGCACTGCCTTTCGCGCCGGCGAACGCCTCCGTCCCCAGAACCAGACCCTCACGCCCCGCACTGGCCGTCGTACTCGCCTCGACACCCGCCAGACCGTCCGCCCGCCCATGGACACCGACCGGGCCCAGATAGGCACTTCCCTTGGCTGACGCCTCACCGCCGGCGAAGCCGCCGGCCCCCGCGTGAATACCCTCATTGCTGCTGCCGCTGCTCAGCGACACCTTGGCCCCGGCGTACGCCTCGGTCTCCCCCGCGAGCTTGAACGCACCGTTGGTGAGCGCCCCCTCCGCCGAAGCACGCCCGAGGTCGGCATGCGCCTCGGCCTCGCCCAGTGCCCCGGCACCGGTGTCGGGGCCGCTCGCGGACGTACCGACATCAAGCCCGGAGGCATCGGCCTTGCCTTCGACGCTCCATCCATCAGCCTTCGTACGGGCGTTCCTCTTCAGCTCGCCCGCGCGGACGGCGTTGGCATCGGCCAGGGAGGTGACGACCTTGGCGTTGAAGTTGCTTCGGCTCGTTCCGAGGTCTCGGCGCAGGGCCCAGCACGCGGTCTCATCCGCATGGGTGGCACGTTGCAGGACATGGTCGATACGACGGGCAAAGGCGTCGCATGCCTGTTGTCGTTCGCGGATGAGGATCTGGCCGTCGGGGTCGTAGGCGGTACCGATGCCCTTCGAGAAGTCGATGCGAGGGATGACAACACCGACGGCGTTGACATGCAGACCCCGCTCCTTGGCCTCGACATCAACGAGGTGGTGAAGGTCGTCCTTGGCCTTCTGTAACTCGGCGTGGAGCGAGGCGAGGACACCCGCGATGCCTTGCGCCTCCTTGCGAGCGTCCTCGAACGCCCGGTGAGCAGTCCGTACATCGCTGCCGGCCTTCGCCGCCGTGAGCACCGGCTGCGCCCAGCCGGCCTGCCTGAACGGCCTGGCGACGTTGTCACCGAACGCCGTATGCAGCCCTCCGAACTTCGCGACTGTCTCCTGCCAGCGATCCGCTGCCGCTTTGAGTTGCTCAGGTTGAGGTGGTACAGCTGCTCATACGTCGGCATGGCTGCGGTGAGTCCCCCGTGGCGTGGTGCATGGTGCATGGTGCGTGGTGTGTCTGGTGAGGTCGTTACTGCCGTGCTTGCCAGGCTCGCGGCCCGCTCACCCGAAGGGCGAAGGCTCACTCGACAGGGAACGCATGTACTGGGTATTCGCCTCTTCAGTGCGGAGAAACAGCAACCCCGAGCCACCGCACTGGCCCGCGAGGCTGTCACAGTCGCCGGCGAGTGCGGTGACCTGACTCGTCCAGGTCGCCGCCAGGTCGCTCAGCGCCGTTCCTAGCCGGCCGTCCCAATTGCCGCGGGCGAAGTCCCGGGATGCCGAGTGCGTCTCATCCACCGGATACTCGCCGACACTTCGCGTCCGCCCCGCGATCTCGTGTGCACCACTTCCCGCATGATTCAGAGCCGCCGGATCCTCGATGTCCGTGCCACCCGACATGGCATCTCGCTCCTGTTCACATTTGCACTGAATTGATTCACGGGCAGAGGACGAAACGCAAAGGGGTTGTCGACCAGCCATCACTTGGCTGGAGAAGCCGCCTCATCGGCCTCGAAATCAAAATTAATCCGATCTCCATCGACAGAGGACACGGTGACCGTCACACCCAATGTGCTTCCGTCGCCCGCAGTCAACTCACAACGCGTTTCATTGCCGACCTTACCGACGATGTCCTGAGGACAGCTCATATCCGGTTTCGGCTGCCCTGTTGCGATGGCGAGCTTCTCGGCAACCAGAGCAGCCAACTTGTCCGCAGACATTTTCAGCTCAGACTTTCCGACCTGCACAGAGGCCGAGCAACCGACGATCAGCACACCAAGAGCCACAGTCGCGAGGATCGACTTTGCCGCGGGCAGTCGATTCATGGTGAAGATTTACTCCGCTTCAGAATTCAACACAAACAGAGGTCTAGAGGTTACTTCCAACTCTAAACGCCAAGCAGCCGGAGAGGCGACTTACCCCGAGTCGCGTGAGGCCGAGGCAGGCATAGACACCGCCCCGCCCAAGGTACCCCCAGAGCCCCCACCAGACACCCGTTCGACGAGTGACACTAAAGGCCGGTCATCGGATGTGCACTCTGCGGGAGTACACCTGACGAACCAAGAGGCATTCCCAGCATGCGACACATGATCACCGGTTGAGAACCAGCGCGGGCGCCAGGACGAAACGAGTCGTCCAAGCGCCCGCGTACACACCGATCAAACGAGTCCGCTGATACCCACACCTACTGCTGCGACGGCCACTGGCCGTGAGGCGGGGTCGACTGCTGCTGGTATGGATTCTGTTGCTGCGGCGAGACAGGTTGCTGGTAGGGGTTCTGCTGCGGCGGGAACGGCTGCTGACCGGAGTGCGGATACACGCCCGGGCCACCAGGCCCACCGTTGTTGTTCTTGTTGCGCCTGGACAGCTTCACAACCACCAGGACGATGAGGCCAATCACGACCAAGGCGACAACACCAAGGACGGCGAAGAAGAGCATCTGCTTCTGGTCTGCCTTTTGTTTTTCTGAAGCAGAGTCGGTGTCGGAGGTACCAGTGCTTGCAGCGGCAGACGAGCCATCAGACCCCGGGGCTGCGAGCGGACCGTACTTCGACCCTGCAGGGATATCATCTGTCAATGCGGCAAGAGGACGGATACTTCCATATCCGTATTTCTCGTCGGGGAGAGACAGCCCCTTAGCGGAGGCAGGAAGGACAGCAGTCTTAGCTAGACGGTTGGCGATCTGCCCGGGAGTCAATTCGGGCAATTTCGCCTTGATCAAGGCAGCAGCCGCGGAGGTAAACGCCGCCGAGGTGGAAGTGCCTGTACCGATGCGCAGTTTATTACCAGGCCATCCAGCACTCACAATATCAGTGGCAGGAGCCGTAAGAAGGACTTGCGGTCCATAGTTCGACCCTTCCCAGATATCTCCACTCTTGTCCACACCACCGACAGTCAGGACTCCTGGGAATTCTCCAGGAAAGTCAATCATGCCAGCCTTTCCTTCATTTCCAGAAGCCGTCACGATGAGGACATTATGCTGAAGTGCATAATCCACGGCCGCTCGATCCTCGGAAAATCCTTGGCTGGTGCTCACCGAAATACTGATGATAGATGCGCCATTATCTACAGCGTAGCGAATCTCATTTGCGAAGCTACCACCACCCCACCGAATGGGAAGGATCTTGGCTGCTGGCGCCAGACCCATCACACCATCGGCCGCCCCTGCACCGTGACCGTGCCCCGCAATTAGCGAAGCCATCTCTGTGCCATGATTGGTGGACAGATTAGAGTCGGACTCCGCTGGCGCAGCATCACTGTCACCGTCCACGAAGTCCTTGCCCTTTAGCACATTACCTTTGAGATCCTGATGCTCGGCATTGACCCCTGTATCGATGACAGCAACTGTGACGCCTTTGCCCGTTGACACCTTCCAAGCGGACTTGGCCTGCAGCACATCGAGTGCCCACTGGTCACGTCTTGTCTGATCGGCAGAAGCAGCGGGAGCCGTCGCAAGAATCAGCGCGCCCGTCAGTGCCGTGGCACCGAGTGCACACATCGTTCGCCTGAAGGCCATTACGTCTTCCCTCTCCCATTACCGACCGTGGGCGTGGCTCGGAAGCCACGCCCACGCATCCTGTCATGTGCCAGTGAGCACGTAGCCGCTACTCAATGACTCGGGGCGCCGCATTGGTCTGCGGAGTCCACGTCTCCTCATCCTCGACCAGGTAGTCGGGGCGCTCGCCTTCACGCTGCTCGTCTTCCTTGCGACGACCAGTGCGTGAACCGGGAGCGCCTGCGATGCCGCCCTTACGGACAGCACTGGCCCCCTTACCCGCAGCCCCTCGACTGCTGTGCAGTCCTGAGCCACCAGTGGTGCCCCTACCTGCGCCAGTGCCAGACTTGGGCGTGCCGCCGACTACGCCACCACGAGCGGTGCCGCCGACTCGCCCGGTAGCGCCCCTGGCGGCACCTGCACCACCCACGCCTCCGGCACCAGCTCGACCTGCCATACCTGCAGCGCTGGCGCCAGCACCGGCCCGACCGACCATGCCTCCGCGAGCGGCACCGGCTCCAGCAGCCCCACCGACTGCGCCGCCAACGAAGCCGGCACCACCACTGATGCCCCCGCCACCCGTTGTTCCACCGCCGACCGTACCTGTACCACCCACCGTCGGCGTGCCGGTGCGGCCGCCAGTGATGCCGTCAATCGCCGTACCGACATTGGGAGGCAATTGCGACGCCTTATGTGCTCCACCAGTGATACCTGAAGGCGGTGACACCGACTTCGACTGGCCAATCGCGCCCGTCTGCGCACGTCCAGCGGTACCGGAGGACACACTCTTCGGGCTTCGCGGAGACGTCTCCGTAGGCACAACTACAGGAGCGGGAGCAACACCACCGGGATCGCCGGGATAGTCCTCGCTATCGTCCCTGACCTTACTTTTGGTCCACGACCCCATCTCCGCAGCCCGACTGTTATAAGCAGCCCCCAACGCCTCCATCTTCACAGCCATCCGCAGCTGCGCCTCGCGCCCCTCGGACAGGCTCCCCGCGTTGCCGTCAAGCGCTGACTGAGAGCTTTCGCCGCTCTTGAGGGCGTTGTTCGCGCCCGTGTCGTCGCGGTCGCCCATGTTGCCGATGTAGTCGAGGGCGCTGGAGACTTTGCCGGGCTTCTCCATGGCCATGACCTGGGGCTTGATGTCTTCGAGGGTTGCCGCGGCGCCCTTGAGGGCGACCGAGGTGTGGTCGGCGTACTTGGAGCTGTCGGTGATCTTCTTGCTGATCACCTGTGCCCGGGCCTTGAAGAGGTCAGCACTCTGCCCTTCCCAGTGGGCGAGCACGTGCTGGACCGCGGCGTCGAGGGTCTCCTTGATGCCGCCACCGCCGACGAGGTCCTTACTGAGCGCCTCCCAGGCCTGCGCGACCCTCTTCACTGTCGCCGGGTCGGCGTCACGGACCATGTCCTTCATCTGATCCATGTCGAAGTCGAGCCCGAACGACGTGGTGTGCTTCGCCGAAACACACTGGTTCACTTCGACGTACGCGAAGTCGTCGATGTCCTTGTCGCCCATGTCTACAGCCCCCTTGAATCCACGTAGCAGGACATCCCGTTACTTCCTGTTGAACGCCGCATAGTTCTCCGCCTCAGCGTCGCTGAACGCGTCGTGCGTCCTCTTCGTCTTGTTCCCGAAGTCGTCCAGCACCTCTTCCAGGTGCGCGACGATCTCGTAGAGACGCTCCTTCATTGCCTCGTGTGCGTCGTACAGCGCCTTGGCCTCACCGAAGCCCGTGCCCAACGCGCCCTGCGGAAGGTACGTGTTACCCATGCAGCTCGACTTGGACGTCGTCATGTCCCTGATGACGCCGTTGAGCTTGGTGATCGTTCCTTCGATCTCGCTCAGATCGACCTTGTACTGCTCAGCCACAATGCTCAGCTCCCCGTTGACTGCACGTACTTGTCCACACGCTTTTGCGCCGCAGGCGTGTACGGCACGTAGCGTTCTGTGTGTTCCTTCATCGACCTACCGAGAGGCCCTATCGCGATCTGGGTGTCAACGAAGTGACCCACCATGTCGAACAAGGCCGACTTGAAGCAGTCCACCGACGCTCGCCCTCGACGTGCAGCTGTCGGCCGTCGAGGGGAAGCGCAACGTGGATCGCGGCTGAAGGTCCTGGCCGCCAACTATCCATCTGCTGCCCGTCGTCAGCAGGCCTGCAGGCTCTTCGACTACTGCTGCGGCGGCCACTGGTTCTGCGGTGGGGTGGACTGCTGGTACGGATTCTGCTGTGTCGAGACGTGCTGTTGGTACGGGTTCTGCTGGGGCGGGGCCGGCTGCTGGCCGTACTGCGGGTACGCCCCAGGTGCGCCCGGGCCGCCGCCACCATTGTTCCTGTTCCGCCGGGACGCCTTGACGACCAGAAGCACGACCAGGCCAATCACGACCAGACCAACGACACCGATGACAGCCCAGATGAGCATTGCCTTCTGATCAGCCTTTTCTTGTTCCTGGTCGGACGATCCGAGCGAAGGCGAGGAGGACTTCTCCTTGAGGGACTCCGGGACGGTGAGCGGACCATACTTGGAGCCGGCCGGGATGTTGTCCTTGAGAGCGGCGAGCGGCTGGATGATGCCGTAGCCGTAGCTCTTGTCCGGGAGGGACAGGTCCTTCTCGGCGTCCGGTAGTGCTGCCGTCTTGACTAGACGGTTTGCAATTTGCCCCGCTGTCAGGTCAGGAAACTTCGATCGCAACAAGGCAGCTGCCGCCGACACGTAGGCCGCCGCGTCTGACGTTCCATTTGCCGCATGATATCCGTTGCCAATGCCATCTGCGGACACAATATTGGTTCCAGGAGCCGCCAACGACACAAAATCGCCTGGATTTGACCCTTCCCAGATCGCTCCGTCGTTCTTTACTGCCCCTACTCCGAGCGCTCCAGGCGAAGCAGCCGGATAACATTCACCACCCTTATCTTCTTCATTGCCGGAGGCCCCAACGACCAACACATTGTGCTTCAGTGCATAAGCTACCGCTTCAGAAGTCTTATCCAGCTCTCCTTTATCGCTGGAATCAAAGCACTCAGAAACGTTGATGACGGAAGCACCCTTGTCGACTGCATACCGAATGGATGCAGGGAGCCCCGGCCCCTTCGTGCCGTAGTCCCGAATCGGCAAGATCTTTGATTTGGGCGCTAGCCCCATCACTCCGTCTTCATTATTCGCACCATGCCCATGGCCTGCAATAATTGAAGACATAGCCGTTCCATGATTTTCACCTGGCCCTGGCTCTGGAGTTGCGCTGCCTCCATCCAAGAAATCCTTACCTTCAAGGACATTTCCCTTGAGGTCAATATGGTCAGCGTTCACCCCGGTATCGATGACAGCAACCGTGACACCGCTTCCCTGAGAGATCTTCCACACCGATTCAGCGTTCAACGCTTCAAGTGCCCACTGGTCGTCTCGGACTTGATCTGCACTGGCAAGCGGAGCAGAGGCCCAAAGCAGTGCGACAGCCAACGTGCCGCTGCCCGCTACGCGAAGTACCTGGGTGAAGCCCATCCGTGTGTTCCTCTCCTAGGAAGGTGTGGGGATGCACCTTTGGCGCATCCCCACACCTTCCTACAAACTGCGGTATATCGCCCGGCTCGTTACTCGATGACCCTGGGCGCCGCGTTGGTCTGCGGGGTCCAGGTCTCCTCGTCCTCGACCAGGTAGTCGGGACGCTCACCCTCGCGCTGCTCGTCTTCCTTGCGACGACCAGTGCGTGAACCAGGAGCGCCTGCGATACCACCCTTGCGGACAGCGCTGGCTCCCTTACCCGCAGCACCGCGGCTGTTGTGCAGTCCGGAGCCACCAGCCGTACCCCTGCCAGCGCCTGCACCGGACTTGGGTGCGCCGCCGACTACGCCGCCACGAGCCGTACCACCGACTCGCCCGGTAGCACCCTTGGCCGCGCCTGCACCACCTACGCCCCCCGCGCCAGCACGACCTGCCATGCCTGCAGTACCAGCCCCAGCACGGCCGACCATGCCGCCGCGAGCTGCCCCGGCTCCAGCAGCCCCGCCGACCGCTCCCCCGACGAAGCCACCGGCTCCACCGATACCGCCACCAGCGGTTCCACCACCGACTGTTCCGGTACCACCAACCGTGGGCGCCCCGGTGCGGCCGCCCGAAATGCCGTCAATCGCTGTACCGACATTTCCCGTGGGCGCAGTCGGCTTGTGAGCACCGCCAGTGACCCCCGAAGGGGGAGTAACAGACTTCGATGAACTGATCCCACTCGTCTGAGCGGTCCGAGCGGTACCGGACGACACGTTCTGTGGACTACCAGAGGAGCGGGCCGTCGGCATGACCACCGGGGTAGGCATTACGCCGCCAGGATCTCCGGGATAGTCATGCTCATCGTCTCTCCATTGCCTCTTGTTCCACGACCCCATGGCCTTAGCCTGAGAGTTATAAGAAGCCCCCAACGTCTCCATCTTCGCAGCCATCTTCAACTGCGCCTCCCGACCCGCAGAAAGGTCGTCATGGTTGGCGTCGAGGGCGTCCTGCGCCCCCTTCCCGGCGGCGAGGTCCTTGTTCAGGCCGTCGTCGCTGCGGGTGAAGCCGTCGCCCAGGCTGTTGAGTGCGCTGGAGATCTTGCTCGGCTTCTCCATCGCCATGACCTCGGGCTGAATGTGGCTCAGCGTGCTGCCGGCGTTCGCCATCGCGGTCGAGGTGTGGCTGGCGTACTTGGCGGTGTCGCCGATGCTCTTGCTGACCTGCTTGGCCTTCGCGGCGAACCTCTCGGCGGCCGCCCCCTTCCAGTGTTCCTGGATGCGGGCCACTTCTTTCTCGAACTCGGACTGGATGCCGGTCAGCTGCTCCGACAGTCCCCTCCAGCCCGCGGCGACGCCTGACACGAGCTGAGGCTTGGCATGCTGAAGCATGGCCTTCATCTCGTCCATGTCCTTGCCACTGGCGAAGGCGGTGGTGTGCTTCTCGTTGAAGCACATGTTCATCTCGGTGTAGTCGTAGTCGATCCGACCGTCGCTGTCAGCCATGCCCCTGTGCCCCCTCGTTGATTCGCACCTCAGCCGTCACCCTGTCCATGGGTCACTGCTTTCCCGCGTTCGGGAAGCTCGCCTGAGCGTCGTAGTCGGAATCCTGGTACGCGCCGTGTGCGTACTTCGTCTTCTGCCCGAACTCGTCCATGACGGTGTTGAGGTACTTCACGGCATCCTCGATGTACGTCTTGATCTCGTTGTGGGCGTTGGCGAGCGCTTCCGCCTCGCCGAAGCCGGTTCCGAGGGCGCCCGCCGGAAGGTAGGTGTTCGTCTTCGAGTCCGTGTCCGCCTTGCCGAGATCACCGAGTACTCGGTTCAGCGCGGTGACCGTCTTCTCGAGTTCGTCGAGATCGACGCTTACTTCTTCAGCCATGCTCAGCTCCCCGTTGACTCCACGTTCTTACCCACACCCTGCTTGCGTCGCCAGTCACTCAGAACCCGGCCGCCTCCGAACAGGAGGAGGACCAGGGCGAAGCCCGTCGCCAGTACGTACAGTGCGTAGCGCTCCGTGCGTTGTTGTTCGGACTCTCCGAGAACCAGTGTCGCGGCCTCGACGTTGGCGGAGTGGCCCACCGTGCCGACCGGGTCGGCTTTCGGGCCGTCGGCCGACGGGGCCGTCGTGTCGTCGTTGACCGCGGCCGCCGGGTCGACGACGCCCCAGCCGACGAAGTCGTCGCGGCCCGACTTCGTCCGGTCGGCCGTCTGCTCGATCTGGGTGATGACCTGCTTGTAGGTCCACGTCGGGTGCTTGGCGCGGATCAGGGCCGCGACACCCGAGACGTAGGGGGCCGCGAAACTCGTGCCCTGGTCGACGCAGTTGCCGCCCACGGGCACGGTCGAGACCATGTCGATGCCCGGGGCCGCGACGCCCACGAAGGGGCCCGACTGGGAGAAGGGGGCGCGGGCGTTGTTGCGGTCGGAGGCCGCGACCGCGAGGACGCCGTCGTACGCCGCCGGGTACGTGTCCTTGACCTTGCCGTCCGCGCCGTCGTTGCCGGCCGCGGCCACGATCAGGGCGTCGTGCTGGTCCTGGGCGTACTTGATGGCCGACCGGAACGCGGCGTCGACCTCCGGGGCCATCTTCGACGCGGTGTCCTGCGAGATGTTGATGACCTTGGCGCCGTGATCGGCGGCCCACCTGATCGCGTCGATCATGGTGTTGACGTTGCCGCTGCCCTGGTCGTCGTTCTGCCGGATCGGGATGATCGTCGCTTCCGGGGCGATGCCGATGAAGCCGGTGCCGTCGACCTTCCGGGCGGCGATGATGCCCGCCACCTTGGTGCCGTGGCCGACCTTGTCGGTCTTGCCGTTGCCGCCCTTGTGCAGGAAGTCCGTGCCGTTGGCGACGGCGCCGCCCTTGAGCTGCGCGTTGACCGTGTCCACGCCGGTGTCGATGACCGCGACCTTGACGCCCTGGCCCTTGGTGTCCTGCCACAGCTGGTCGAGGACGACGCGCTGCAGCGACCAGGGGGTTCCCTTGATCATGTCGGACGGGAACGAGCAGCTGGTGTCGTCGACCTGGAAGCGCACGTCGTCGTCCGCCAAGACGGTCCGCACCCTGTCCGCGGCGGCTGCCGGCGCGGCGCCCGCGAAGGGCAGCCCACAGGCGAGGACCGCCAGGGCGGCGGTGCCTGCGGCGCTTCGACGCGCGGCGCGCGGTGCCCCGGATCCCACTTGTCACGTCCTCCCGTTGTGTTTCTGTACGGGGCGCGTGTACCGGCGAGACATCAGCTCAGCCGCGTACCAATGAACCGGCTATGAGCCGAATCGTCCGCACGCCCCGTGAACCGCCGATGGGGGCGAGTACGCCGTCGCGCACCCGCCCCCATCAAGCGATCACGTCAGCCGCCCCAGATCTGGGCGTTCTTCGACTCGGTCGCCTGGTAGTTCTGGGCGGCGCTGTCGAGGGCCTTGGCGATGGCCTCGAGCGTCTGCTGCATGGACGCGGCGCGCTGGTCCCACTCGGCCTGCTTGGCGCGGTAGGACTCCTGCGCCGAGCCTTCCCAGCTGGCGGAGATGCGCTTGACGCCGCTCTCCAGCTCGTCAAGCTGCGTACGGATCTTGCCCGCGGTGCTGCGGACGTCCTGCGCGGCCTGGGAGATCGTGGCGAAATTTACAAGAATCTGCCCGGACATCTCTTCTATGTCTCCTCGGATGTGTGGATGGTCGGTCACGGCCGTGCGCCATGGCGCACGGGTCCGATCATCCGAAGGGGGACGAGGCCGCGATGTTCTGGATGGACGCGCGCTGCTCGTCTTCCGAAGCCGCGTAGGCCTTGGTGCTCTGGTCGATCGCTTCCTTGATGTCGTTCAAGATCTGGTTGATCTTGTTGGCATCCTGGTTCACCTGCGACTGCAGGTTGTTGTACGCGGTGGCCGCCGAGCCCTTCCAGCCGCCCGTGATCGTGTCGATCACGGTCTGCAGGCGGGAGATTTCGCCCTGGATCGAGGAGTTGACCGAGGAGATCTTGCCGCTGAACGCGACCATCTCCTCCTCGGTCATGGTGAACTGCTGTCCAGCCATGTTGTGTCCCCCATGAGACGTAGGAGTTCTTGTCGGACCTTCCCTCGGAACGCCTTCACCGAATGGCCACAGGCGTATCCAGTCCGGTCCGGTTCCACTCTAGTCGCATCCGCTGACAGAGCGAACATCAGTTGGGGCCCGTAGCTAGATCGCGATGAACTCAACTCACGCTTTTCACAAGTGCGTTCGTGAAGTGTGAGTCATGTGCACGAGTTACGGACCCGGGAGGCCTACGACCCCTGCGCCTGCTCCGCATTGCCGCTGCTGAGCTCCGGCCCCGCCGCCAGCAGGTCGGCCCACGCCGCCGGCACCGAGACCGGCTTGATCTTGCCGTAGCCGAGCCTGACCTGAGCGGTGTTGGTGGTCTGCTGTTGCTGGGAGTCGGCCTTCTCGCCGCCGGTCACCTGGCTGTCGTTCGTCGCCGGGACCGAGTACCGCAGGCCCGTGTCGGTGACCAGGAAGGTGCTGCCGCCGCCCGCGTTGGCTCCGGTCAGGCGCTTGAACAGCAGGCCGCTGCCGGGCGAGACATATGTGCTCGAACCGCTCTGGGAGACGTCCTTGGGGTAGTCCTGGCCCGACCAGATCGACATCTGGTCCAGGCCGCCGGTCTTCGCGTCCTTCTTGCCGCCGTGCCAGATGCTGCACGAGACCTTGTTGCCGCCCTGCTGCCATTGCGTGTTGGCCTGGACGACCGGCTCGTCGGGCCAGCGCTTCTCCGACATCCAGTTGTCGCCCGACGGGTGGATGTCGTTGAAGCTGACCTCGACCGGAGCCGGGGGCTGACCGCCGTACGCGCTGTCCACCCAGGTGCTGCGCAGCCACAGCTTGGCCGTGAACTCGGACACCGGCTGGACCTTGTCCTTCAGCACGATGTACTTGTGCTTGCCGGTGCCGAGTCCGGACTCGGCCTCGAGGATGAGGCCCACCTTTGCGTACTTGGGGTTGAGGCCCTCGATGTTCGCCGTCGAGCCCACGTCGGCCAGTTCGGGGAAGTCCAGGTCACCCACGACGTGCAGCGTCTTGATGAAGTCCGCGCTGACCTTCTGCGGGAACTTGCCGTCGCCGAACACGGCACGCTCCAGCGTGCTCCTCGACTCGTCCGTCCCGACCCGCCACGCGGTGCCACCCATCAGGTAGGCCCGCCCGTCCCCGGTGACCATGTACCGCGGGCCGGTCTTGTCGCCTTCCGCGGCCGGGCCCTCGATGTACAGGGCCTCGCGCGTGTTCAGCTCCTTCTTCCCCTTGCCCAGCAACCCGTCATAGTCCTTCTGATCCAGCACATAAGTAGCCCGCACCGGCTGCCCGTCCGACCCCGGCGCCTCGCACAGCGCCCACGTCTTCGCCTTCTCCGCGTCCGTGGACGAAGGCAGCCGGTCTGGGGCGAACGGGATCCCGACCGTCGCCCCCATCGGGTACTTGCTGTTGTCGAGGACGGACTCCTTGATCTTGATGACCTGCGGGTTCTCGCCGTTGAGCAGCAGCTTGGCGGAGGCCAGGTTGAGGACCGGGTGGAGGCTCAGCTTGTTCTCGCCCTTGGTCTTCACCAGCACGTACCGCGTCGTCGACTCACTGCCGACGAGGATGTTCTTGCCCTGCGAGTCCCAGCCCTTCGGCGCGGTGGGGCTGAGCATGCCCCACGCCCCGAAGCCGATGAGGACCAGCACCGCCACACCGAGACTCGGCAGGACGGTCTTGAGGGGGCGCGGTGCCGCCTCTTCCGAACCGTGCGGTGACGGCTGAAGAAACGCCGCCACCGTGCGCCTGCGCGCGAAGGAGTAAGCGTTCAGCTCATCCCGACGTGTCGCCATCGATGGGTCAACTCCCCGTTTTTTCGCTTTGCTGCCGAATGCGGAACTCCCCAGGGCCGCCCGGTACTCCGTGGCGTTTGCTCCTGCAGGGGCCTCTACTATGCCGTGTGACGATCGCACCGTACGGTACGGGGTACGGTGATCCGCCGCCAGCTCAAGTCGCGGCCAGACAATGCAAAGGGGTTTACCGGGGGATGAGCACTGCGACCAGGTCCCGGCGCCGAAACGGCGGCCGTCGTACCCAGGAGAACCAGGGGCCGGGCCCCGGGCCCGAACCGGCACAGTCGTCCTCCTCGGAGAGGCCCGCGAGACCCGCGAACCCCGCCTCTCCGTCGCTCGCCCGGCGCCCCGGCAGCATCGGTCCCCTCCGCGTCCAGCAGCTGATCGGCTTCGAACTGGCCGCCGCGGTCCTGCTGATCGGCTGGCTGCTGCGCCCCATCGGTCTCACCGTCGGCATCGTGCTGGCCGTACCGCTGGTCCTCGCCGGTCTGCTGCGCCGGCGCGGCCGTCCGCTGCCCGAGTGGTTCAGCACCGCCCGCGCCCTGCGGGAGCGCCGCAAGCGCAACGCCGAACCGGTGCCGGCCGGCACCGACCCCGGCTTCGCCCCGGCCGTCGAGTGCGACCCGGCGCTGCGCACCTACAGCTTCCAGGACCGTGAGCAGCGCGAGATCGGCATGATCGGCGACGGCACCTTCCTCACCGCGCTGGTGCAGGTACAGGCCGCCGACACCCCGCTGCGCCCGACCCACGGCACCGGTGACATCCCCCTCGACCTGCTCCAGGGCCTCCTGGAGGTCGACGACATCCGGCTGTCCTCCGTACAGGTCGTCCAGCACACCCAGCCCGCGCCCGCCCCGCACCTGCCCCCGCAGGCCATGGCCGTACGTTCCTACGGTCCCCTCCAGGCCCAGAGCATGACCCCGGGGCTGCGCATCACCTGGGTCGCGCTCAAGCTGGACCCGGAGCTGTGCCCGGAGGCCGTGGAGGCCCGCGGCGGCGGTATGCAGGGGGCCCGGCGGGCGCTGCTGCGCGTCGCCGACCAGCTGGCCAGCCGGCTCATGGGGGTCGGCATGCAGGCCAAGGTGCTGAGCGAGGCCGACATCTGCGGCGCCATCGCGACCTCCAGCTGCGTCAACCCGATGGCCACCACCGGCGGTGCCGCGCTCGACGGCAGCCGCTCGGGCCGTCGTACGGCGGAGAGCACCCGCACCTGGCGCTGCGACGACCGGCTGCACACCACGTACTGGATCTCCAAGTGGCCGCAGTTCGGCGCCGGGCCGGCCTTCCCCCGGCTGATCGGTGCGCTGACCTCCGCGCCGACGCTCGCCAGCACCTTCTCGCTCACCATCAGCAAGCGCCGCGGCAAGGTCCTCGCGGTGTCCGGACACGTACGTCTCACCGGCCGCGGGGAGAACGAACTGGGCGAGGCGGCCGAGCACTTGGAGCGGGCCGCGTCCGCCTTCAAGGTCGGTCTCGTCCGGCTCGACCGTGAGCAGCTGCCCGGAGTTCTGGCCACCCTGCCGCTGGGAGGTACCCGCTGATGTCCGCTCCCACCGTCCGTCCCTCGGGCCGCTCCGGCTTCGGATCGTCGCCGACACCGGGCTTCCCCGGACAGCGCCCCGGTCATCTCCCCCGTAACCCCGAGCCCGCCCGGCTCGGCCCCGAGCGGCGGCTGCGGGCGGCTTTCGGTCTGCTCGGCCCCCGGCGCGAGCGCCACCTCGTCGACGCCGACGTGCTCGCGCAGCTGACGCTGCCGGTCGGCGACGACGGTCTGATCCTCGGTATCGACCCCGACAACCAGCCCGCGGTACTGGGTCTCTGCCGCCCGACCCGGCTGGACATGGTGCTGGTCGGCGGCACCTGGATGGCCCAGGTCATCGCCCTGCGCGCGGCGGCGATCGGAGCCCGGGTGGCCGTCGAGACGGCCCGTCCGCAGCTGTGGGCGCCGATGGCGCAGGCGGCCGGCGGCGGTCAGCAGTGCGTGACGGTGCACCAGGTGGGGCGGATCGCCCCGCAGGGCCCGTCCCCGGCGAGCCCGGTGCTGATCATCCGCGACCTCGGCATCCGGCCACCGCGCAGCCGTCTCACCACGGCTCCCTGGCAGTCGGTGCTGACCCTGCTCCCCTACCTCGGCCCCACCGCCCCGCGGCTGCTGGCCAACGCGGACGTCGTCGGCGTACAGCGGATCTCCCCGCAGGAGTCCGAAGTCGTCGGCAAGTCCATGCGGTTGCCGCAGGGCGACGCCGCGTCCCTGTCCACTCTTTCCGACAACGTCGCGCTGTGGTGCACGCAGAAGCACCGGCAGTACGTGATGACGCAGCCCACCGACGCGGAGACCGGTCTCCTCGGGGCGCCCCGCCGGATGGACTGACCGGGGGGACCGTGCTGTGGCCAAGGCGTCGGCCCCTCATACGAGTTCGTGACCGCATCGTTGCGCCGTGTGAGGGGGCCGAGGCCAAGTAGGGTGCTGCTGCACGAGGTTCGCTCATGAGAAAGGGCCCGTTGACCATGGCTGACGCGAACGACATCGCCGCAAAGACCCCGGACGAGGACGTCAAGGCGCGAAAGGTGCGCGAGCGGGACGAGCTGTACGGCCTCGACATCTCGGACGTCGAGTGGCACAGCGCGCCCGGCACCGAGGAGCACGAGGAGCGCGTCGAGATCGCCTACCTCCCGGCCGGGGCGGTGGCCATGCGGTCCTCCCTGGACCCGGACACCGTGCTGCGGTACACGGAGGCGGAGTGGCGGGCCTTCGTACTCGGCGCGCGGGACGGCGAGTTCGACCTGGAGCCCGCACCGCACAACGGCGGACTCGCGGCGGAATAGCCCGGCTTAGGCCATAAAAAGGCGATTCGCCCCGGACTCAAGAGACATCAAGAGACAAACGACAGCCACCGGGTCGGCAGCGGACGGATGCGTGCGAGCGCACAGCGGACGGGCCTGCCCCGCCGACCCCTGTGGCGTTTACGCTTGATACGGGTGCGACGCCGGAACCCACGGGTGGGTTGTTCGCGTCCAGGGGACACCAGACGGCTCGGACAACAGGAACGGTCGCCCCCAGCCCGGCACATGAGTGCCCACACGGCACGAGGGTGCTCGACCACACCAGGAGGAATTGTGCAGAGCGATCGGGACGGGCTGCGCGCGGGCTGGACCACGCCCAGCGACGACCAGTCCGACGCGGAGTCCGCCGGCGAGCTGACCGGCGAGTTCACCATCGACTACGCCGCGCCTGCCTGGTACATGCAGAGTGCGGCGCCCGAAGCGGAGGCGGCGCCTCCTGCGCCCGAGCCTGCCCCCGCGACCCCTGCACCCCACCCTGGTTACCCCGATACGTCCGGTTCTGCGCCGTCGCCGACGGGTGCGCCGGCCCCCGGCCCGCAGTTCGACCCGGCGACCGGCGCGACCCCGCCGCCTCCGCCCCCGTGGGCAGGCAACCCCGGCGCGGCACCCCAGCCCCCGCAGAGCGGCTACGGCTACCCGCAACAGCCGCAGCAGCCGCAGGCCGGCTATGGCTACCCTCAGCAGCCCGCGCCTCCCACGGCACCGCCCCCGCCCCCGGTCGCGGCAGCCCCCGCGTCTCCCGCTCCGCCGGTGGCCCCCGCACCTCCCGTGGCACCGGCGCCCCCGGCACCGCCCGCCGCGGACACCGGCACGGCCCCCGCCGGCAGTGCCGCGGACGGTCG
>NZ_JAAGLY010000419.1 GCF_010548375.1 Streptomyces sp. SID13726 | reverse complement strand
CCGGGACACCGACACCGCTCCGCGCTTCTGGCGGCGGCGCTTCCTCAAGATCGTCCCGAACTACGTCATCGTCTGGGCGCTGGCCATGCTGGTCTTCGCGGCGCCCCTCACGGACATGACGATCGGCCTGCTCAACCTGTTCATGGTCCAGGTCTGGTACCCGGACTTCGCGATCAACTTCGGCGTGAACCCGGCCGGTTGGTCCCTGGGCGTCGAGGCGGTCTTCTACCTCCTCTTCCCCGTCCTGTTCCACTGGATCAAGAAGATCCCGGCCCGC
This sequence comes from Streptomyces sp. SID13726, assembly GCF_010548375.1. Classification (GTDB taxonomy): domain Bacteria; phylum Actinomycetota; class Actinomycetes; order Streptomycetales; family Streptomycetaceae; genus Streptomyces. Next base: position 171 of record NZ_JAAGLY010000419.1, on the reverse strand, counting down.
CGGCTGAACCTCTGGGTCGTGGCCGTCGTCGCCGGCATCGTCGCGACGCCGCTGCTCTCCACGCTGCTGGTCCCGGCCGGGGCGATGATGCCGACCGAGCCCGACACCTCGATCAACCAGTACTTCTTCTCCTACATCCTGCCGCTGCCCCGGGTCCTGGACTTCGCCCTC
>NZ_JAAGLY010000418.1 GCF_010548375.1 Streptomyces sp. SID13726 | reverse complement strand
GCGGCGTCCCGGTCACCGGCATCGAGATCTCCCGGCACATGGTCGCCCGGCTCCGCGAGAAGGCCGACGAGACGACCCTGCCCGTCGTCATCGGGGACATGGCTACCGCCCGGGTGCCGGGGGAGCACACGCTCGTCTACCTCGTGTACAACACGATCGCGAACCTGCCCACGCAAGACGCCCAGGTCGAGTGCTTCCGCAACGCCGCGCGCCACCTCGCCCCCGGAGGCCGGTTCGTCGTCGAGCTCTGGGTCCCCGAGCCGCGCGCCCTCCCACCCGGCCGCACCGCGACCGTCTGGCACGACGAGCCCGGCTACCTCGGCGTCGACACCTACGACGTCCTGCACCAGCGTGTCGTGTCCCACCACGTCCGTTTCGACGACGACGGCCGCGCCGAGGTCCACCGCACGCCCCACCGGTACGTCTGGCCCGCCGAGCTCGACCTCAT
>NZ_JAAGLY010000417.1 GCF_010548375.1 Streptomyces sp. SID13726 | reverse complement strand
CGTGGAGGCGCAGAATCGCCGTTCGTGCGCGGGCAGTCGTCGGTCCGCGCCGTCCCGCCCGACCTCGGACCGGAGCTGATGACGTTGCCCGACGCCCCCGTGACCGCCGACCGAACGACCGACCCGACCGCCCGTCCGACCCCGGGCGGCGCCCGGGTCTTCGACCTGCCCGACCGGCTCGCGGCGAAGGCCGACCCCGCCCTGGTCGAGGTCGACGAGCAGCACTTCGCCGCGATCGCGGCGAGCCTCGAGCACTCCGTCGCGGACCTCACGCAGCGCCTCGACGGCGTGCGCCGCGAGCCGGGACGCGGCGGGACGGGCGCGCTCGAGCGCGACCAGGAGATCCACCGGCTCAGCAGCCGGCTGCGCCTCCTGCAGCGCTACGGCGTCGACCTGTGCCTGGGGCGCATGACGTTCGCCGACGGCTCCGACCCGGTCTACGTGGGTC
>NZ_JAAGLY010000416.1 GCF_010548375.1 Streptomyces sp. SID13726 | reverse complement strand
CGGATGTCGCTCGCGCAGTGGATCACCGTACGGACGCCCGTGAGTGCCTCGTCCAGTCCGGTGCCGGTGGTCAGGTCGCCGGTGTACCAGGCCACCCCGGAGTCGTCCGGCACCGCGGCCCTGCGGGTGAGCGCGCGGACCGGGCGCCCGGTGCGGCGGGCCCGCTCCAGCACCTCGCGGCCGAGCGTGCCCGTCGCGCCGGTCACCATGATCGTGTCGTTGGTCGTCATCAGTCTCAGCCTCTCGCCGGCCGCCGTCGCTTCCACCGATGAAGAACCGACGGGTCAGGCGTTTTGTGACAGCTCCCGGAGCTGGGTCGCGAGGAAGGTCAGTTTGTCCGGGTTCCGGATGATCCGGATGCCGGTGACCCCGTCCTCGCCGAGCTCCAGCGCCCCGAACGCCGTCAGCTCGCCCTCCTCCCCACCGACCACCGCCGGAACGCCGTTCG
>NZ_JAAGLY010000415.1 GCF_010548375.1 Streptomyces sp. SID13726 | reverse complement strand
CGGCTCCATCAGAGCCGAGTGGAAAGCATGTGAGACCACGAGCCGCTTGGTCTTGCGGCCCAGGCCCTCGAAGTGGTTCTGGATTCCGACGACCGCGTCCTCGGTGCCCGAGAGCACCAGCGCGGAAGGCCCGTTGATCGCGGCGATGTCGACGCCCTCGACCAGCAGCGGCAGCACCTCCTCCTCGGTGGCCTGCACGGCGACCATGGCGCCACCCTCGGGCAGCGCGTTCATCAGCCGGCCACGAGCAGCCACCAGCTTGGCCGCATCGGCCAGCGACAGCACCCCGGAAACGTGCGCGGCAGCCAGCTCACCGATCGAGTGACCCGCCAGGAAGTCCGGACGCACACCCCACGACTCGTAGAGGCGGTAAAGAGCCACCTCGACCGCGAACAGACCGGTCTGCGTGTAAGCGGTCCGGTTCAGCAGACCCGCGTCCTCACCCCAGA
>NZ_JAAGLY010000414.1 GCF_010548375.1 Streptomyces sp. SID13726 | reverse complement strand
GGCGGTGTGGCTGCTCGCGCTGATCGTCGTGCCGTTCCTGTCGGCGCTCGTCTACCTGATCGCGCGCGGCAAGGGCATGGGCGAGCGGCACGCGCAGGGTGTGGCGAGCGCCCAGGCGGCGACCGACGCGTACATCCGGGGCGTCGCGGGCTCGTCCCCGTCGTCGCAGATCGCGGACGCGAAGGCGCTGCTCGACGCCGGCGCGATCGACGCGCAGGAGTTCTCCGTCCTCAAGGCCAAGGCCCTCGCCTGACGCGACCCCGTCAGGACCGTCGAACGAGCCGGAACCCGGCGTGTCGGAAGGAACCAGCATGACCGACGAGCAGCACGTCCTGCGCCCGACCTACACGCGAGCCGGCGTGCGGGCGGTCGCGCCACGCTTCACCATGCCGGACGCGGAGATGGAGCCGACGTCCGCCTACCAGGTGGTCCACGACGAGGTGATGCTG
>NZ_JAAGLY010000413.1 GCF_010548375.1 Streptomyces sp. SID13726 | reverse complement strand
ATCCGCCGGAGGCCCCGGTCGTCGGCCGCGTCGATCTCCGCGCGGGTGAACCGCACGGCACGGCGCCGGTTACGGGCCGCGACCTCACGCCGGCGCAGCACCACCGCGCGCACCCCGTAGGCCAAGACGCCCGCGGCGAGCAGCCCGGCCCACCAGCCCAGCCGTGACCACAGCCAGCCGACGACGAGCATGGGCAACCCAAAGGCGAGCAGCACCCCCGCGAACGCGGGCGCGATCTCCCACCAGCGCGGCCCGTACTCACCACGCAGGATCACCTGCAGCTCCTCGCGCTGACGCCACGCGCGTCGAGTCCCCTCCGGAGACCGGCGCAGCGACCACACGCTGCTCACCCCCACCACCACCCCATACCTGTTTGACCCCATGTCATATCTGCCCGCACGGGGGCCCGTACAGCTGCGTCCGCGCGGACCACTCTCAGGCCGCCGATA
>NZ_JAAGLY010000412.1 GCF_010548375.1 Streptomyces sp. SID13726 | reverse complement strand
GCTGGCCCGACGCACCGGCCTTCCCGCCGTCGTCGGGACGCCCGACTGGTCGGCGACCTTCACCGTGCGGTTCCGCACCGCCGCCCGCCTGCGTCACGGTCGCGTGCTGCTGGCGGGGGACGCGGGCCACATCATGAGCCCGGCCGGCGGGCAGGGGATGAACACCGGGATCCAGGACGCGGTCGCCGTGGCGTGGCGCCTCGCCGCCGCGCGGTCCGCGAGCGCTCGGCGTGCCGCAGACCTGCTCGAGGAGTACGAGGCCGAGCGGCTCGGTGACGCGCGGCGGGTCGCGCGCCTCACCGCGACGCTCACGAGGGTCGGCCTCCTCCGGTCGCCCGCGTCCCGGTGGGTGCGGGACCGGCTGGCCCGCGGAGCCGGGCTGACGGGGCTCCTCGACAGGTCGCTCGGGCCGCGGTTGTGCCAGCTGGACCCGCGCTTCGGAGACGCCGG
>NZ_JAAGLY010000411.1 GCF_010548375.1 Streptomyces sp. SID13726 | reverse complement strand
AAAGGCTTCGTCCTGGGCCGGCGTCCGGCGCCGGGTGAGCCGCGTCTCACCCGGGCGCTGCGACTTGTCTATGCAACGAGGTGCATAGAAGGATCAGGGGCATGGCGCTCGAACACGCGATCCTCGTCTCGCTGCTGGAGAAGCCGGGGTCGGGCTATGAGCTGGCCCGGCGCTTCGACCGGTCCATCGGCTATTTCTGGACCGCCACGCATCAGCAGATCTACCGCGTCCTCAAGCGCATGGAGACCGACGGCCTGCTCGCCGTCCGCGAGGTGGCGCAGCAGGGCCGGCCGGACAAGAAGGAGTACTCCGTCGCCGATCCGGGGCGCACCGCGCTCTCGGACTGGCTGCACGAGCCGATCGAACCCGAGAGCCTGCGCCACGACCTCGCCGTCAAGATCCGCGGCGCGGCCTTCGACGACCCGGCCGCACTGATCCTCGAGGTCGAAC
>NZ_JAAGLY010000410.1 GCF_010548375.1 Streptomyces sp. SID13726 | reverse complement strand
GAAGCGCGTGAGGAGGTCGACCAGCTCGGTGCCGGTGCGGCCGTCGACCGCCAGGCTCTGCCGGACGACGAAGTCGCCGGTGAGCGTGAGGACGGCGCCGCGCAGCACCTCGTCGTCGGTGAGGTCCACGGAGACGATCTGGTAGGCGCTGGTGCGCATCCCGACGAGGATCGCGGGCTTGCCGACGCGCTGGCCCGGGCGGACGCCGAGCTCCTCGACGAGGCCCTCCGCGATGAGCACGGACACGAGGTCCGAGATCGTCACCCGGGTGAGGGACGTGGCGCGGGCCAGGTCGGCGCGCGAGGTGGGTCCCTCGTGGAACAGGTGCTGCAGCACGAGGGACCGGTTGTGGGCCCGAGCGTGCTCGGGCAGCACCTTCGAGGTCGGCCTGAGCCCTGTGCTCAGACTCCTCCTCGGTGCTCCGGTCCCGGTGACTGCCGTTGTCATGTT
>NZ_JAAGLY010000040.1 GCF_010548375.1 Streptomyces sp. SID13726 | reverse complement strand
TATCTCGCGGCGCACTCCGCGAGCAGCGCCTCCCGCAACCGTGCCCGGGTGCGGGCCGCCCGCGGGTCCTCGGGCGCCGGGCGGCTCACCGGGCGACGAGCACGGCGGCCAGGGCGAGCGCGCCGGGCAACGCCTGCGCGGCGAGGATGCGGACGTTGGCGGTGACCGCGCCGTACACCCCGGCGACGATCACGCACACCAGGAAGAAGACCTGCGCCCGGAACCCGGTCGGATCACCGGCGACGAGCCCCCACACCAGGCCCGCGGCGAGGAAGCCGTTGTAGAGCCCCTGGTTGCCGGCCATGGCCGCGGTGGCCCGGGCCATCTCACGGTCGAACCCGTGGAAGGACATCCCCGGCTTCTTCTGCCACAGGAACATCTCCATCACCAGGATGTACACGTGCAGCGCCGCCACCAGGCCGACCAGCACATTCGCCAGGATCTCCATCAGCTTCCTCTCCCAAGTCTTGGACAGGTGTCCACTATAGCTGGACTGATGTCCAGGAAGTAGCCAGGGGTCCCGGAGGTAGGTGATCGGGCGGTGGGAAAGAGGTCCGGACGGCCAGACTGGAGCCCTCAGTCGAAGATCGACCAGGAGGACGCACGCAGATGGCAGCGCAGCCCGCCCGCCCCGCCAAGCAGCGCAAGCAGGACAGCCTGCACCGACTGGAGCACGACGAGGACGTCTGGGTCGCCACCGCCCCGGACGACGACTCCGGAGTGCCGTTCCTCGTCCCGCTCTCCTTCCTCTGGGACGGGTCCACGCTGCTGCTCGCCACCCCGGCCACCAGCCCCACCGGCCGCAACCTCCAGGCGACCGGAAGGACGCGGCTCGGGCTCGGGCCCACGCGGGACGTCGTGATGATCGAGGGCACCGTCGAGACCGTTACCCAGGCCCAGCTGGGGCAGGAGGAGGGCGACCGGTTCGCCGCCAGGACCGGCTTCGACCCACGCCGACTGACCACTCCCTACCTGTACTTCAGGGTCCGGCCGCAGCGGGTGCAGGCCTGGCGGGAGGCCGACGAACTCCGGGGACGGGAGCTGATGCGCGACGGGGAGTGGCTGGTCGCCGACTGAATCGGCCGTGCCGGGATATCCGCAAGGTACTGGGCCGCTGGGCGCCGACGCCCCGTGGCCGGACCTTTCGGAGGAGACATGGCTCTGGTGAAAACGGGGGTCGTCGTGCTCGATTGTGCCGAGCCCGAGAAACTCGCCGTGTTCTACAAGGAACTGCTGGAGGGCGAGGAGACGGACGCCACCGCCAACCGCGTGGAGATCAGGGGCGCGGACGGCATCCGGATGGGGTTCCGCCGCGACGTGAAGGCGACCCCGCCGAGCTGGCCGCGCCCCGAGAACTCCCTCCAGGCCCACCTGGACTTCGTGGTGGAGGACCTGGACGCGGCCGAGCGCAAGGTGGTGGAGCTCGGCGGGCGCCCGCTGGAGACGAAGGACGCCTCGGGGCCGTTCGAGGAACGCGGCTACTCCGACCCGGCCGGCCACTCCTTCACCCTGCGCCTGGTCACGCCGACCGCGCCCAAGCAGGGGTGAGTCAGTCCCGGCCGCCCTTCTCGGCGGCCGGCCAGACGCCCGTGGACCGCTCGATGGCCTTCGCGCCCGTGCGGTCCACGGCACTGCGCACCACCGCGAAGATGGCGCCCTGGACCGCGGCCGCCAGCAGGATCTCCCCCCAGCCCCGGTCCTGGTCCAGCGCGTCGGGCGCGTCCTCCTCGTGCCGTATCGCCATCCAGGTCTTGCGGAAGGCGAGCCCCGCCAGCCAGCCGCTGGACCAGCCCAGTACGAACCCGAGCGGCTGGTAGGCGAGGGGCAGCTTCAGCTTCTTCTTCTTTGCCATGCCGATCTCCTTGGTCGCTGTCGCAGTCGGTCAGGGGCGTCCGGCGTCCGGCACCCGCTCGTCCGGGGGCGGCGGCCCCGGCGGGGTCGCGTCGCCGAACGGACGGCCGCCCAGCTCCGCACGGTGATGCGGGGTCAGCCAGCCCGCCAGATCCGGTCCGAGCGGGACGACACCGGTCGGGTTGATGCCGCTGTGCACCTGGTAGTAGTGCCGCTTGACGTGGTCGAAGTCGACGGTGTCACCGAATCCCGGCGTCTGGTAGAGGTCGCGGGCGTACGCCCACAGCACCTCGTTCTCCGTCAGCTTCCACCGGTTGCACTTGAAGTGGCCGTGGTAGACGGCGTCGAAGCGGACCAGCGTGGTGAACAGCCGGATGTCCGCCTCGGTGACGGTGTCCCCGACGAGATACCGCTGCCGGGCGAGCCGTGGCGTGAGCAGGTCGAGGCGCCGGAACACACCCGCGCACGCCTCCTCGTACTCCTCCTGGCCGGTCGCGAACCCCGCCCGGTACACCCCGTTGTTGACGTCCTCGTAGACCTCCGCCATCACCGTGTCGATCTCGTCGCGCAGAGCGTGCGGATACAGATCCGGCGCCCCCTCCCGGTGCAGGTCCCGCCACTCGGTGGCCAGGTCCAGGGTGAGCTGCTGGTAGTCGTTGGTGACGAGCTTCCCGCTGGGCACGTCCACGAGCGCGGGCACGCTCACCCCGCCCGGGTAGCCCGTCTCGCGGCGGTCGTAGGCCTCGCTCAGGTAGCGGATGCCGAGGACCGGGTCGCGGCCGTCCGCATCGAGGGTGAAACGCCAGCTGCGGTCGTCCTGGACCGGATCGGTGATCCCCATCGACAGGGCGTCCTCCAGACCGAGCAGCCGGCGCGAGATCACCGCCCGGCTCGCCCAGGGACACGCCCGGCTCACCACCAGGCGGTAGCGGCCGGGCTCCACCGGCCAGCCGTCCCGGCCGTCGGCGGTCACCCGGTCCGCGAAGTGACTCTTCGACCGTTTGAACGCCTTCTGGCCGTACGCGCTGTTGCCGTCGTCCGCGCTGCCCATGTTTCCTCCCGGAGTGCGCCTGTCCTGGTGGACGCGTTCCCCGTTTTCGGCCGACGCCACGGTGTGAGTGCCGGGGAGACGGGCAGTCGGCGAAGGTGAGTGGGACATCCAAGAAAGACGAAGCGGACCGGAAGACACGCGTCACCGTGCTGGTGGCGCTCGCGGCCAACCTGGTGATCGCGGTCGCCAAGGCCGTCGGCGGACTCCTCGCGGGCTCGCCCGCACTGCTGTCGGAGGCGGCACACTCCGTCGCCGACAGCCTCAACGAGGTCTTCCTGCTGGCCGCGCTGCACCGCAGCCGACGCCCCGCCGACCGGCGCCACCCCTTCGGCTACGGCAAGGAGCGCTTCTTCTGGTCGCTGCTCGCGGCCGTCGGGATCTTCGTGATGGGCGGCTGCTTCTCCTTCTTCCAGGGCGTGGAGGCCCTGCGCAACGGTGCCGAGGAGAAGTTCAGCGGCTATGTGGTCGGTCTGATCGTGCTGGGTGTGGCCTTCCTCGCCGAGGGGATCTCGCTGGTGCGGGCGCTGCACCAGGTGCACAGGCAGGGCGGGGTCGCCCAGGGCATGCGCGATCCGGCGCTGCGCACGGTCGTCGCCGAGGACGGCACCGCGGTGCTCGGGGTGAGCCTGGCCATGGCCGGCATGGCGCTCCACATGGTCACCGGGGAGGTGGTCTGGGAGGCGTCCGCGTCCCTGGCCATCGGCGCGCTGCTCGTCTACGTGGCCTACCGGCTCGGCCGCGAGGCCAAGGGCCAGCTCATCGGCGAGGCCGCCGACCCGGAGGCCGGCGCGCGCATCCGGGCCCTGCTGGACGCACAGCCCGAGATCGACAGCGTGGAGGCGCTGTTCACGATGAAGATGGGGCTGGACTCGGTCCTGGTGGCCGCCCGCGTCGACCTGGTGCCGGGCCTGGACAGCGAGCGGGTCGAGGAGGTCGCCGTACGCATCAAGCGGTCGGTCTCCCGGACCGTGGCCGAGGCCGACCAGATCTTCCTCGACGTCACCGACCGGCCGGCCGGGGAAGCACGAGAAAGCCCCGCCGCGACGGGGGAACGCGGCGGGGCCTGACGCTCGGGTGCCCGGCCGCAACCGGTCCATGCGTCCTCATCCGAAGATTTTTTCCGAGCGGGTTCAGTCCCCGTCGACGGGCTCCAGGACGAAGACCGGTATCACCCGGTCCGTCTTGGTCTGGTACTCGGCGTACGGCGGGTACGCCGCGACGGCCCGCTCCCACCACTCGTCCTTCTCCGAACCGGTGATCTCCCGGGCCGTGAAGTCCCTCTTCACCGCGCCGTCCTGGAGCTCGACGCGCGGCTCCGCCTTGACGTTGTGGTACCAGACCGGGTGCTTGGGCGCACCGCCCAGCGAGGCGACCGCCGCGTACCGGCCGTCGTGCTCGACCCGCATCAGCGGGGTCTTGCGGATGCTGCCGCTCCGCGCGCCCCGGGTCGTCAGCACGATGACCGGCATCCCCGTGTCCATGAGCGTGGTCCCCTTGGTGCCGCCGGAGCTCTCGTACAACTCCACCTGCTCGCGCACCCATTGGGTCGGGCTGGGCTCGTACTCGCCCTCAAGAGGCATGGTTTCCCTCTCCTCGTCGTCTGCTACGGGGGTCTCGCGGGACTTCAACACCACCCCGCACGAGATTCATCCCCCGCCGGGTGCCCACGGCCGGAACCGGCATTACCTGACGGGTAATCGACCCCTGTCAGCGTCCTCCGGCACAGTCGTGGGCGACACCCCCCCCGGGAGAGAGGCCCCGCAGATGACCACGACGACCCGTGCGACGGTCGAGGACCTGCTGCACCGCATCGGCCGCGGCGACCCGGAGGAGATCGCCGCCCGGTACGCCGAGGACTGCGACTGGAAGCTGAACTGGCCCGAGGCCGAGCACGGCAGCCCGGCCACCCCCTGGATCCGGCCCCGCGCCACCCGCGCCGACGCCGCCGCCCACTTCCGCGACCTGGCCGTGCACCACGTGCCCGGCGAGGCCGCGACGCGGATCGAGCGGATCCTGGTCGACGGCGCGGACGCGGTGGTGCTGGGCGAGATCCGGCAGACCGCCGCGGCCACCGGACGGCCCTACCGGGCGAGGTTCGCCCTGCACCTGACCGTCGAGAACGGGCTGGTGGTCCGCCACCACGTGTACGAGGACAGCCTCGCCGTGGCCCGCGCCTTCACGGAGTGAGCACCATCCGTACGGCCAGTGCCGTGATCACGTCACCATCCGTAAGGCCAGCGCCGTGATCATGACACCATGCGTACGGCCAGCGCCGTGATCACCGCACTCGACACGAGCGCCGTCACCAGCCGTCCCCGATGACCCGTCAGCGCCCGGCCCAGCAGGGCGCCGCCCCCGGCCAGCAGCAGTTGCCAGCTCGCCGACGCGGCGAACGCGGCGAGCACGAACACGCCCTGTTCCAGGGGGCGTACGGCGTCCTCGGCGCGGCTGCCGAGGACCAGGGCCGCGAAGTAGATCACCGTGGTCGGGTTGAGGAGCGTGATGCCCAGCAGGCCCAGATACGCCCGCGCCGGGCTCGGCGGGGGAGGGGCGGACCGGGTGGCGAGACGGTGGTCGCGGTACTGGCGTACGGCCGACACCGCGCCCCGGACCGCCAGCACCACCAGGACCAGCGCGGCCGCCCAGCGCAACGGCCCGAGCACCGGCCGCAGCAGCGCGGCCACCGCGGTGCCGCCGACCGTGGCCACCAGGGCGTACAGTCCGTCGGCCGTGGCCACGCCGAGTGCGGCACAGGCCCCGGTGCGCAGGGACGTACGAGCGGTGAGGGAGACGAGGTAGGTCGCGACCGCGCCCACCGGGACGGCGATGCCGTACCCCGCGAGCAGCCCCGCGACGAGCGCGGCGGTCACGAGCGCGGAAGCGTGGGCCCCCACGGTCGGCCGGACTGCTGCTGGCCGCGCACCGGAAGAACGGCGGTGGCGGTCGGCGGCAGGAAGGCTTCGGTCGTCAGCATGGCCAGATAGTGGCGGCTGCGCGGGCGCCTCGGCAAGCCGATTTCCGTCGGCCTGCGCGGAGGCGCGGCGGGTGCGTGCAGAGGTACGGGCGGGTCCGTGCGGGAGACCGCCTTCCGTTTCCCGGCCCCACGGCGGCGATCCCCGGCCAGATTCCCCCCCGCCACCGATCTGGCCGAACTTCTCGTCGCCCTATAGATGCCCTGGGCATCTAATGAAGATCTGCACGACGCACCCTTCGTCTGCGAGGTCTTCCATGACGGAAACGGAACCCGTCGCCTTCCCCCAGGACCGGACCTGCCCCTACCACCCGCCCACCGGCTACGCCCCGCTGCGCGCCGCCCGCCCGCTGTCCCGGATCACCCTCTTCGACGGCCGTCCGGCCTGGCTGGTCACCGGACACGACACCGCCCGCGCCCTGCTCGCCGACCCGCGCCTGTCCACCGACCGCACCCACGCCGACTTCCCGGCACCCACGGCACGCTTCGCGGGGGTCAAGAACCGGAAGACCGCGCTGCTGGGCGTCGACGACCCCGAGCACCGCGTCCAGCGCAGGCTGATGGTCCCCAGCTTCACCCTGCGCCGGGCCGCCCGGCTGCGCCCCCGCATCCAGCGGATCGTGGACGAACGCATCGACGCGATGATCGCCCAGGGCCCGCCCGCCGAACTGGTCGGTGCCTTCGCGCTGCCCGTCCCCTCGACCGTCATCTGCGCCCTGCTCGGGGTGCCCTACGCCGACCACGACTTCTTCGAGGGACAGTCCCGGCGGCTGCTGCGCGGCCCCGGGGCCGAGGACGTCATGGACGCCCGGGACCAGCTGGAGGAGTACTTCGACGAACTGATCGACCTCAAACGCACACAGCGGGAGCCCGGTGACGGGGTGCTGGACGAACTCGTCCACCAGCAGCTGCGGGACGGCGAGCTGACCCGCGAGGAACTGATCGCCCTGTCGATCATCCTGCTGGTCGCCGGTCACGAGACCACCGCCAACATGATCTCGCTCGGCACCTACACCCTCCTCCAGCACCCGGACCGCCTGGCCGAGTTGCGGGCCGACCCGAGCCTGCTGCCGGGCGCGGTCGAGGAACTGATGCGGCTGCTGTCGATCGCCGACGGACTGCTGCGGCTGGCCCGGGAGGACATCGAGGTGGCCGGCACCACGATCAGGGCGGGCGACGGCGTGGTCTTCTCCACCTCGGTCGTCAACCGCGACGAGGACGTCTACGCCGAACCGGACACCCTCGACTGGCACCGGCCCGCGCGGCACCACATCGCGTTCGGCTTCGGCATCCACCAGTGCCTCGGCCAGAACCTCGCCCGCGCGGAGCTGGAGATCGCCCTGCACACCCTCTTCGACCGGCTGCCCACCCTGCGCCTCGCGGCCCCGGCCGACGAGATCCCCTTCAAACCCGGCGACACCATCCAGGGGATGCTGGAACTCCCCGTGACCTGGTAAGAGGCTCCGCCATGCACATCGAGATCGACACGGACGTCTGCATCGGGGCGGGCCAGTGCGCCCTGGCCGCCCCGGGCGTCTTCACCCAGGACGACGACGGCTTCAGCACCCTGCTGCCCGGCCGTGAGGACGGCGCCGGCGACCCGATGGTCCGGGAGGCCGCCCGGGCCTGTCCGGTCTCGGCGATCAGGGTGTCGGAGACGGTGGGCTGAGGGGGCGCGGCGGCTGACCGGGGGGCTGCGACGGGCCACGCGCGCCGAGCGGGCGGGTCGGGTAGCCCCGGTCAGTGCCGGTACAGCCTGACTGGGTGGGGTATCCCCCGGATCAGCTCCGCCGCAGCCTCACTGGGTTGGGCGCCCCCGGTCGGTCCCGCCGAGGCCTCGCGGGGTTGGGTAGCCCTCGGTCAGTCCCGGCACAGCCTGACTGGGTGGGGCATCCCCCGGTTCAGCTCCGCCGCGGCCTCACCGGGCCGGGTGGCCCCCGGTCAGTCCCGCCGCGGCCTCACCGGGCCGGGTGGCCCCCGGTCAGCCCTGCCCCAGCCCCACCAGGTCGAGCATCGCCGGTCAGCCCCGCCACACCCCCACCGCGTCGAGCACCCCCAGCTCCACCGGCCGCAACCGCCCCGGCTCGGCGACGACGTCGTACGCCGTGATCCGGCCGTCCTCGACGGTGACGGTGATCGCGAACAGGAGGCGGCCGTGCGGGGCGACGACGAGGCCGACGTCGCCGTCGACCAGGGCGACGGCCGCGGACCGGGACCGCTCGCGCAGCGCCGTCGTTCCCTCGGCCACGGCTCGGGCACCGCGCAGCTCGACCGGCACCCCGGGCGGCAGTGCGGCGGGGTCGGCGCGGCGCACCACGTCGGGTGCCAGTACCTCCAGGAGGCCGACCAGGTCACCGCCCCGCGCGGCCGCCAGGAACGCCTCCACGAGCCGCCGATGCCGGTCGAGCTCGGCTCCCGGGACAGCGGGAGTGCCCCGGACCTTGAGCCGGGCCCGGCTGGCGAGCTTCTTCGCGGCCGGCCGTGACCGGTCCAGGACCAGCGCGATGTGGTCGAACGGCACCCCGAACAGGTCGTGCAGCACGAACGCGACCCGTTCGGCCGGGCCCAGCCGGTCGAGCACCACCAGCAGCGCGGTCCCCACCGAGTCGGCGAGTACGGCCTGGTCCTCGGGGGCGTCGGACGCGGCCTGCTCCGGGGGCTCCTGGCCGTACGGGTCCTCCCGTCGGGTCGCCCGCGAGCGCAGCTGGTCCAGGCAGATCCGGGACACCACCGTCGTCAGCCAGCCCGGCAGGTTGTCGATACCGTCGTCGCCGGTGCGGTCCAGCCGCAGCCAGGCCTCCTGTACGGCGTCCTCCGCCTCGTCGGGCGAGCCCAGCATCCGGTGCGCCAGCGCCCGCAGCCGCCCCCGCTCGGCCTCGAAACGCAGCGCCGGCCCGTTCTGACCGTCCATCGGTCACCTTTCTCCGTCGTGCCCCGTCACCCCCTTGACGATCTCAAGAGCACCGAGGTGACCGGCATGACCCTTCTGCACATCGACTCCAGCGCCGACACGGCCGACGACTCCGTCAGCAGACGCCTGACCGGTCTGTTCGCGAACACCTGGCGATCCCGCAACCCCACCGGCCGCTACGTCCACCACGACCTGTGCGCCGACCCGGTCCCCGCGCTCGGCCCGGCGTACACCGCCCTCGGCCGCCGCGTGGAGCGCGAGGGCCCGGTCCCGCCGGACAAGGTGTCGGCCCTGATCGAGACCGCCGCCGAGGAACGGGAGTGGGCCCTCACCCTGCCCCTGATCGCCGAACTCCGTGCCGCGCACACGGTGCTGCTCGGTGTCCCGATGTACAACTTCGCCGTCCCCGCGTCCCTGAAGGCATGGATCGACCGCGTGACCTTCCCCGGCGCGTACACCGACCCCGACACCGGCGAGAGCCTGCTGCGGGACACCCGCGTGGTCGTGGTGATGGCGCGGGGCGGCGGTTACGGCCCCGGCACACCGAGGGAGTCGTACGACTTCCAGACGCCGTACCTGAGGGCCTACTTCGGCGAACTCGGCGTACGGGAGACGCATTTCGTGGCCGCGGAACTGACCCTCGCCGGACTGCTGCCGCAGCTGGCCCACCTGGAGCCGCTCTCGGCGGACTCGCTCGCACGGGCCCGCACGGAGGTGACGGCGCTCGCGGGACTCAGTGGGCCAGCAGAATCCGAGCCGCCTCGCGCGCCTCGGCGGCTGGACGGGTGCTCCGGGTGATGCCCGCCGTCACCATCGCTCCCTCCGCGAGCAGGAACAGCGGTCCGGCCAGTTCGGCGGGGCGCCCCGCGGCGGCCACGAGCGAGGCCAGGTAGTCCCCGAACGCCCGCTTGTGCGCCCGGACCTGGGCCGCCACCCGGTCCGAGGTCGCACCCAGCTCGCCGTACGAGTTGATCCACGCGCAGCCCCGGAAGCCGTCCTCGCCGAACCAGGTCCCCAGCCAGTCGAAGACGGCCAGAATCCGCTCCTCGGGGTCCGGCCCGCGCTCCACGTACTCGGCCAGCCGCCCCCGCCACCGGCCGTCCCGACGCTCCAGATACGCCTCCACCAACTGCTCCTTGGCGGGAAAGAGCTGGTAGAGCCGCTTGAGTGAGACGCCGGACGCCCCGCGGACCTCGTCCATGCCGACGGACTGGATGCCCCGCCCGTAGAACAGCTCCTCGGCCGCGTCCAGCACCCGCTCCCGGGCCACTGCGCTCTCCATGACGAGCCCTCCTTGACGTGAGAACGTGCGTTCTCCTACGTTAACAGGCAGCCGGAGAACGCACGTTCTCCGCCTGTCGTCACGGAGGTTGACATGACCGACCGCCCACCCCTGCCGCCCTTCACCCGCGAGACCGCCGCCCAGAAGGTGCAGGCCGCCGAGGACGCCTGGAACACCCGTGACCCCGGGCGGGTGGCGCTCGCCTACTCGGAGGACTCGGTGTGGCGCAACCGCGGCACCTTCGTCACCGGGCGCGCAGGGATCGTCGAGTTCCTCACCGCGAAGTGGGCCCGCGAGCGGGAGTACGCGCTGCGCAAGGACCTGTGGGCCTACGACGGCGACCGCATCGCGGTCCGCTTCCAGTACGAGTGCCAGGACGCCGAGGGGCAGTGGTGGCGGTCGTACGGCAACGAGCTGTGGGAGTTCGACGGGCACGGACTGATGACCCGGCGCGAGGCGAGCATCAACGACGTGCCCATCGAGGAGAAGGAGCGCCGCATCCACGGACCGCGCCCCGAGGCCGAACGGGGGCTGACCTTCCCGCTTGAGTAGGGTTCCGGCGTGACCGAACAGGACGAGATACCGCCCTTCTTGTACGTCGTCGTCAGCGCCGCAGGCATCGCCGCCGACGTCGGCAAGCTGATCACCGCCGCACAGGAACGGGAGTGGCACGTCGGTGTCATCGCGACACCGACCGCCATGAACGGCTTCTTCGACACGGCCGCCGTCGAGGCGCAGACCGGTTACCCGATCCGCTCCGCCTGGCGCCGCCCCGGGGAGCCGCGGCCCTTCCCGGAGCCGGACGCGGTCGTCGTGGCCCCGGCCACCTTCAACACCATCAACAAGTGGGCGGCCGGGATCGCCGACACCCTCGCCGTGGGCACCCTGTGCGAGATGGCCGGCCGGGGCGTCCCGATCGGCGTTCTGACCTGTGTCTCCGACGACCTCGCCGGCCACCCCGCCTACCAGGACAGCCTGATCCGGCTGCGGGAGATGGGCGTGCGGTTCGGATATCCCTACCAGGGCGGCGACGGCGAGGAGTTCGGGTGGGAGCGGGTGCTGGACCTGGTGGAGCCCCGCTAGCCGGTGGCGGCCCCTGCCCGGCTCACCCGCAGCCCACCGCGGGCCCTTCGAGCATTCCGCCGGTGTACAGCGCCTGGCCGCGCGGCATCCAGTAGCCCAGCTTCGACACGACCGTCGAGCAGGTGTCCTTCAGCGCGACCCGGACCACCACCGTCGAGGGATTGCCGGGCTGAAGGTCGGTGAGCGCGCAGTCGAGGGCGTACGGCTGTCTCGTCGTCGCCGGGTGGCGGCCGGTCAGCGGATTGACGCAGCGCGGGTCGGAGGTGCTCAGCCGGACCCCGCTGCCCTCCTCGCCGATGAGCCCGAAGCGGGCGCTGCCGTCGCCCTGGTCGCTGTCCCGGAAGACGGTGTACGTCAGGGTGGTCACGGAGTCCCGCCGCAGCGTCCGCCCGGTCACCTCGATCCGGTGCGTGGGCGCGGCCTTCGGCGCCGTCAGGGTGAGCGTGGCGCGGACCGTGCCGCGCAGCTCGGCCCCCTCGGACGCCGGGCGGACCACGACATCCGCCTCGACGTCGTACGTTCCCGGGCCGGGGTATCCGGCCGACCCCGGCAGGGTCCCCCGGGCGACCGTCTCGCCGTCGCGCCGGGCCGTCCAGGTCCCGGAGGTCAGACACTGCCCGGCGGGACGGCAGACGGCCGGGGCGGACACGGACATCATCGGGGTGCCGCTGCCCAGGCAGAGCCCGACCCGGGCCCGCTGTCCGCCCTCGTCCCGCAGGGTTCCGGCGGGCGCGCACACGGTCGCCGGGCCTTCGGGCGGGGCGCCCGACCGGCCCCAGGCGGGTGCCGCGAGGACGAGCGGCAGGACGGCCGCGGCGAGGAACTTCCGCACGGTGAATCTCCTGTTCGACGCGAGACCCGGCCGGACGCCGGTCATCTGCGCCGAGGATGCGGGAGCGGGCCGCCGGTCCGGCCACGCACACGCCGGACGGTCACCTGGGGGCACCAACGGGGCTCAGTGCCCTCAGCACCTTGCGCGGCCTTGCTCAAGAGGCGGTCTGGCTCAAGAGGGCGACCTCGATCGCTTGCGAAGTCGTACGCTCCCTCTCGAACCCTTCTCGAAGGCAGGAGCAGCAACGATGCAGTACGTGAAGCTCGGTTCGACAGGCCTGGACGTCTCGCGGATCTGTCTGGGCTGCATGTCCTACGGCCTGCCGGACCGTGGCGTGCACGAGTGGACCCTGGACGAGGAGGCGTCGCGGCCACTGATCCGGCAGGCCCTGGACGCCGGCATCAACTTCTTCGACACCGCGAACGTCTACTCCGACGGCACCAGCGAGGAGATCGTCGGCAAGGCCCTCGCGGACTTCGCGGACCGCGACGAGATCGTGCTTGCGACCAAGGTCAACGGCCGGATGCGGCCCGGGCAGAACGCCGCCGGACTGTCCCGCAAGGCGATCATGACGGAGATCGACCACAGCCTGCGGCGGCTCGGCACCGACTACGTCGACCTCTACCAGATCCACCGCTTCGACCCCCGCACCCCGGTCGAGGAGACGATGGAGGCCCTGCACGACCTGGTGAAGGCGGGCAAGGTCCGCTACCTCGGGGCGAGTTCGATGTTCGCCTGGCAGTTCTCGAAGATGCAGTACACGGCCGAGCGGCACGGCTGGACCAAGTTCGTCTCCATGCAGAACCACTACAACCTCCTCTACCGCGAGGAGGAGCGCGAGATGCTGCCGCTCTGCGCCGACCAGGGCGTCAGCGCGCTGCCGTGGAGCCCGCTGGCCCGGGGCCGGCTCACCCGGGACTGGGGCACGGTCACCGACCGCAGCTCCACCGACAACTTCGGCAGCCGGCTCTACCAGGAGGGCGACCGAACCATCGTCGAGGCGGTCACCCGCATCGCCGGCGACCGGGGCGTCCCGCGCGCCCAGGTCGCCCTGGCGTGGCTGCTGGCCCAGGACACGGTGGCCGCCCCGATCGTCGGCGCGGGCAGGCCGCACCACATCGAGGACGCGGTGGCGGCCGTGGAACTGGAGCTCAGCGAGAAGGAGTTGGCGGAGCTGGAGGGGCCGTACACGGCCCGCCCCGTCGTCGGGCACAGCTGACTAGTGCGGCCCGAGCGGCGCGAACTCCGTGCCGCACGGGCCCGCTCCCTCGCTCTCCGGCAGCGGCACCCGCGCGCCGCTCATCGACAGCGTCCGGTAGTAGTGCCCGATCCGCTCGGTGGACGCCCCGACGTAGTGGCCGATGAACGACCTGCGGAACCGCTCGTCCGTGCGGTTGGGCTGCGAGCCGTGCACCAGGCTGCCGTTGAAGAACAGGACGTCACCCGGGGCCATGTCGACGGGAACCGCGGCGAGCCCCGGGGGCGGCGCCACGTACTCCCGCGCGAACGACACCTCGGAGTCCGCCAGTTCGGGGCAGAACAGGTCCATGCGGTGTGTGCCGGGCACGACCTCCAGGCCGCCGTTGTCCCGGTCGATCTCGTCGCAGGCCACCCAGGCGGCGACACACGTGCCCGGCTCGACCCGCAGATAGAAGTTGTCCTGGTGCAGCGCCTGTCCCCGGGCGCCCGGCGGCTTGAAGTAGAACATGCTCTGCGCGGCCAGCACCTCCTCGCCGAGCAGGCCCTCCAGCACCTCCCGCAGCCGGGCGTCCAGCAGGACCCGCAGCGCGGCTTCGCTGATCTCGTGCGGCTGCATGACCCGCGGGTACCTGCGCAGCGGGTCGGCGGACTCGGCCGGCTCGAAGTGCCCCGGCACCGGGCCGCCCGCGTGCAGCGCCGCGAACTCGTCGCAGAGCCGGTCGATCTCGTCCCGTCCGAACAGCCCGCGGACGACGAGGAAGCCCTCCTCCTCGAACCGCTGGAGCCCTGACTCGATGCCTGTGACTGTCATGCGTCCACTCCCTGGTGAGATGTGTTCCACTCGTCACGCTAGGCCGTCGCCCGCCGAAGGAGGATGCCCGTGACCGCCGACGGATTGCCCAGGACTGCCGCGCCCGGCGACCCCGGCCCGCCGCCCGGCCTGGTGGTCGTCGGCCGCTACGACGAACGCCCCGGCTACGCCGTCCAGCGTCCGCACGGCGCCGACAGCTGGCTGTTCACCTGGACGGTGGCCGGCCGCGGCACCCTGCGCCAGGGACACACCGAGACCTCGGCGGGCACCGGCGACCTCGTGGTCCTCGCCCCCGGCACCCCGCACCGCTACGCCGTCGAACAGGGCGCCGCGCACTGGGAGTTCTGGTGGGTGCACTGCGGTGCCAGACCCTCCTGGACGGCCTGGCTGCGGCCCCACGACCGGGGCGACGGCCTGTACGCGGTGACGGCGGCTCCGTCGCAGGACGTTCCACACCCGCGTGTCGAGGCCGCTTTCCGCCGTATGCTCGCCGACGCCCGCTGGACCGGCGCCGGCGCGCCGCCCGCCACCACGCGCGCCGAGGACCGGGTCGCCGTCGCCCATGGGGCCGCGGCCCGCGAACTCGCCCTGTGCGCCCTGGAGGAGGTCGTGCTGCTCACCGCGGGTGCCGCTCGGGCGACCCGGGCCCGGAGCGGTGTGGATCCCAGGGTCCGGCGGGCCCAGGACCTCATCGCCGGCGACCCGGGCGCGCCGCACACCGTGGAGTCGCTCGCCCTCGGCGTGTCGCTCTCGCCGTCCCGGTTCGCCCACCTCTTCACACAGCAGTTGGGCCAGTCGCCGATGCGGGCGCTGCGCGAGGCACGGCTCCAGCACGCGGCCCGGTTGCTGGAGGGCACCGACCTGTCGGTGGAACGCGTCGCCGCCGCCTCCGGTTTCGCGAGCCCCTTCCACTTCAACCGCGTCTTCCGCGCCCGCTACGGCCTGCCGCCCGGGGCCTACCGCACCGCGGACCCAATGGTTGGAGCGTGACCTCACGGGGCCGGGTGGATGCGCTGTGTAGTGGACGTTCAATGGTTGCCTGGAACTCTTCGCGGAGTTAACTGAATCCCGTTTCCAATTACGGAAATGCGGAGAACGGCAATCTCGGGCGCGTCGGCCTTGACGAATCGTCAAACGGCTGTGGCCGAACGCGATGCGCAAAACCGCGAGATCTCTTGTTAGGCGTCCCTGACCTGTGCAAAAGTGTGCCTGTCGGCGCACAGACAATACATATTTCCCCCTGTGTGTTACCCGACCCCCTCCGTACGCCCCTCACGCTTCAAAAGAGCTGTCCCAGGCGGACGTACCCATTGGTATGGACTAAATGCAGCATGCCCGCGGGAGGAATGCCGCCGTGAATGACGCAGGCCCGTCGAATTCGCCGACTCCGCTTCGCCCGTACGAGGTCACGGACGAACAACTGAGCGCCGAGCTCAAGAAGTGGAGTGGTACGACGCCCGCGCTCCAGCCCGTCGGTGAACTGCTCGACCGGCACTGGGAGGCCGCCTTCGCCTACGCGCGGCTGTGCACCGACGGCCCCCGCCCGGCCGGCATGCTCACCACCGCCGCGTTCACTCGCCTTTTCGGCGAGTCCCTGCGCCAGACCGGACCCACCGCCGCGTGGCGCCCCCATCTGCTCGTCACCGTCCGCCGAATAGCGGCGGAATGGGACTCCGACGGCCGCCGGGAAATGCTGCACCCCGCACTGAGAACCGGGGCGGACGGCGAGCGGGCCGCGGCCCGGCTGCTCCCGCCCGCCGAACGCCGTCTGCTCTCCGGCGCCTTCCAGCGGCTGCCCCAGTCGGCCCGCTGCCTGCTCTGGCACACCGAGGTCGAGGCGGAACCGCTCGGCGTCCCCGCCGCCCTGCTCGGGCTGGACGAGGAGGACGCGGCCATCGAACTCAGGCGCGCCCGCGAGCGGTTGCGCGAGGAGTGCCTCCAGGTCCACCGCGAACTCGCCCCCGAGCAGGAGTGCCAGCACTATCTGCGGCTGCTCGACGTGACCTACCGTCGCGGCGGCGTCGACCTCGATCCCGATCTGCGCGAGCACCTGGAGCGGTGCCGGCACTGCCTGCACACCGCGGACCAGTTGCACCAGTTCAACGGCCGGCTCGGCCTGGCCCTCGCCGAGGCGGTCCTGGGCTGGGGTGCCCACGCCTACGTGGAGTCGCGCATGAGCGTCGACGCCGGTCCTGGCCTCGACGAGGCCGAACAGCACGCCGTGGCCAAGCCGTTCATGGGCGAGGCCTTCGCGGGCGAGTCGTTCGTGGGCGAGCCGTTCGCCGCTCCGGCCCCGCACGGCGCACCGCCCGTCCCCACCGGACCCGCCCCCGCCGTCCCCGGACCCCGCTCCCGCGCACGCTCCGGAGGAACCAGGCGCTCGACGGGAACCAGGCGCGCGCCCCACAAGGCCGGCCGCCGCACCTCCCGCCGCAACCTCACCGCCGCCGTCCTGACCGTGAGCGGCCTGATCGTCCTGCCGCTCGTCCTGTGGTCCTCGCTCAGCTCGGCCGACAGCTCGGGCCAGACCGAGGCGGGACCCACCGAAGTGCCGGGCTCCGACTCCGCCTCCTCGACCAGCAACCCCTCCTGGGCCGGGGCCAACGAGGCGCGCCAGGGCGACCTGCGCGGCCGGCTGCACAACGTCGAGTCCGGGCTGTGCGTCGGCGTCGTCGGCGACAAGGCCGCCAAGGGCGCGGAGACCGAGCTCGCGGAGTGCTCCGCGGACGCGGGCCAGCAGTGGACGTACGAGACCGACGGCCTCCTGCGCAGCGCCGAGGACCCGGACCTGTGCCTCGACTCCCACCTCGGCTACTCGGTACGCCTCGCGCCCTGCACCGGCGCCACCAAGCCCGGCGCCAAGGACATCCGCTACGACTTCACGCTCCAGGGCACCCTCGTCCCGCGCTGGGACCAGGACCTCGCCCTGACCCCCGCCGCCACCGACGGCTCCGGCGCGCTGGTCCTGAAGAACCGCGACGACGGCCCCGCCCAGCGCTGGGTTTTCGACACCTCGAAGACCGACCTCCAGATGCAGGCGGTCAACTGGGACGCCGAGAGCAGCCCCACCCCGACCCCGAAGTCCGCGCCCGCACCCGCGAGCACACCGACCCCGAAGGCGTCCCCGACCCCGACCGCCGAGCCCACGCCCACCCCGTCGAGCACGCCCCCGAAGACGGGCGAGAACTGCTACCCCAACCCGTACTACTGCTCCTGGGGCGGCCAGAACGGCGGCGGGTACGGCGGAGGTTACGGCAGCGGCTACGGAGGCGGGTACAACGGCGGCTACGGATACGGCGGCGGGTACGGCTACGGGGGCTACGGAAGCGGCGGCTACGGCTATGGAGGCGGGTACGGCGGCGGGCGCTGAGCCCGCTCGGCCCGCGCCCGGTTCGGGAGCCGCCCTGTGCGCCCCGGTTCGGGACCTTGAGGCCCCGTCTCACGCCCCGACCAGCTGCAACGACCCCCACAGCGCCACCACGGCGGCGGCGAGCGCGGCCGGCACGGTCAGCAGACCGAGCCGGCTGAACTCGCCCAGGGCGACCTCGTGGTCGTCCCGGTGCAGGATCCGCCGCCACAGCAGCGTGGCCAGCGAACCGGCGTAGGTCAGGTTCGGGCCGATGTTCACCCCGAGCAGCACCGCCAGCACCGCGCCGGGACCGGCCGCGGCCGTCAGCGGCAGCAGGACCAGGACCGCGGGCAGGTTGTTGATCAGGTTCGCCAGTACGGCCGCCAGCGCGGCGATCCCCAGCAGCGCGACCAGTCCCGTCCCGTCCGGCAGCACATGGCGCAGGGCGTCGGCGAGCCCGTTGTCGACCACCGCGCGCACCACGACACCGAGGGCGAGCACGAACGCCAGGAAGGCCGGTGCCGCCGCCCGCACCACCGAGACCGGGGTCGCCTGCCGCCGCACCAGAGCCCGCCCCGCCAGCACGAGCGCCCCCGCACAGGCGACCCAGGCGGGATCGACGCCGAACGCGGAGGCCACCACGAACCCGGCCAGCGTGCAGCCGACGGTGACCAGAGCGAACAGCGGCAGCTCGGGCTCCTCGGCCGACTCGGGGGAGTGGTCGACGACGGACAGGTCGGCTTCGAAGAAACGCCGGAACACCACGTACTCGACGGCGATCGCCGCCACCCACGGCAGGGCCATCAGCAGCGCGAACCGGGTGAAGCTCAGCCCGCTCGCCTCGAAGGCCAGCAGATTGGTGAGGTTGGACACCGGGAGCAGCAGCGAGGCCGTGTTCGACAGATGGGCGCACGCGTAGACGTGCGGCTTGGCGCGGGCTCCCATCCGGGACGCGGTGACCAGCACCACCGGCGTCAGCAGCACCACGGTGGCATCCAGACTGAGCACCGCCGTGATCGCCGAGGCCAGCACGAACACACCGGTCAGCAGGCGCCCGGGCGAGCCCGCCGAACGCCGGGCCAGCCAGGCACCGCAGGCCTGGAAGAGCCCCTCGACGTCACAGAAGTGGGCGAGCACCAGCACTGCTGCCAGGAACCCGACGACAGGACCGAGCCGCTCCGCCTCCGCCCACGCGTGCTCGGGGGAGATCGCCCCGGTCAGCACCACGAGCCCCGCCGCCGGGACGGCGAGCACCGCCTCCGGCAGGCCGAAGGGACGCAGGACCGCCCAGACGAGTACGGCGACGAGCAGGGCGACGGACAGGGCTTCGGCGAGCGGGGTGTTCAGGACCGTTCCTTCGGGACGTGAGCAGAGCGTGCCCGGACATGAAATCAGGCGCGGGTAAGAACCCTGCGTCTACCCCCGACCGCGCCCCCTCAGGCCCCGGTGCCGGGGCTGAAGGGGATCAGCCGCACCGACGCCTCGGTGCCGGACACCGGGACCTCGCCGCCCTTCCAGGTCACCTTCAGCGGGTCCTTCTCGTCCGGCGGGGTGACGAGCAGTGCGGCGGGGGTGGCCGTGCCCGCCCCGCTGACCTCGGGGTTCGCGAAGGACAGCCCGGCCCAGGCGCTCCGGCCCGGCGCCAGCCTGACCGTCTCCGGATCGGCCGAGGACCGCTTCGGGTCGGGGCCCAGCTGCTTGCCGGACGCGTCGACGAAAGCGGTGCCCGGATAGCCGTACAGGGTGCATGTGCGGCGGGACTTGTTGGTCAGGACGACCGGGAAGTTCTCCTGCCCGGCGCCCGGGTCGTTGCGTCCCACGGAGGCGCTCAGCTCCGAGGTGCGGCAGCGGGTCCCGGAGGCCGGGGGCGGTGTCGCGGACGGGGTGAGGGAGTTGCTGACCGCGTCGGTGGGGACGCCGCTCGGCGCGCTCGTGCCGCCGTCGCCGTCCGTGGCGGTCGCGGAGGGGGTGGTGCTGCCGGTCGCGGGCGTCGCCGTACCGGACTCGGTGTTCGGCGCGCTCGCCGTGTCGTCGCCGTTTCCGCAGCCGGCCAGCAGACCGGCCAACGCGACCGAGCCCGCGAGCAGGGCTGCCCGCCGAAACACTGGGGACCTGTTCGTCATGTCTCCACACTCCCGGAGATTCCACGCACGCGCGCGTACGGGGCCTTGTGCCCCGTCATGGAGGTCCGATGCGGAGCGGCCCGGAAAAGTTCGCTCGATCCCAGCCAGGTACGGAAGCACGGAAGCCAGGACCCGTTCTGCGGCACACCCTCGGGCAGCGTGGCCGCCGGGTCCCGTCTCGACCTCCTTGACGCGCTGGGGCTCACTCCTCGTCGAGGAGCCCGATCTCCGCCCAGATCGTCTTGCCGTCGCCGGTGTGCCGGCTGCCCCAGCGCTGGGTGAGCTGGGCGACCAGGAGCAGCCCCCGGCCGCCCTCGTCCCAGGTCTTGGCGCGGCGCAGATGCGGGGCGGTGTGGTTGGTGTCGGAGACCTCGCAGATCAGCGTGGTCGCGTCATGGATGAGCCGGAGCCGTATCGGACGGGCGCCGTAGCGGATCGCGTTCGTCACCAGCTCGCTCACCACCAGCTCCGCCGTGAACGACGCCTCACTCAGGTCCCAGCGGCCCAGCTGCTGGACGACCTGCTTGCGGACCGGCGCCACCAGCGCCGGATCGGCCGGGATGTCCCAGGTCGCCACCTGCGAGGCGGGCAGTCCCAAGGTGCGGGCGAGCAGCAGCGCCACGTCGTCCGCGGCCCCGCCCGACGGCAGCAGCGCGTGCAGGACCCGGTCGCAGCTCTCGTCCAGGGAGTCGGCCGGCACGGCGAGCGCCTCGCGCAGCAGGCTGTGACCGGCGTCCACGTCCCGCTCCCGGGACTCGATGAGACCGTCCGTGAACAGGGCCAGCACGGTGCCCTCGGGCAGATCCAGCTCGGCGGACTCGAACGGCAGGCCTCCGAGCCCCAGCGGCGGCCCGGCCGGCAGCTCCACCTCGTGCGCCACCCCGCGCGGGGTCAGCATCACGGGCGCCGGATGCCCGGCCCGGGCCAGTGTGCAGCGCCGGGACACCGGGTCGTAGACCGCGTACAGACAGGTCGCCCCGACCTCACCGGGGCTGCCCTCGCCGCCGGCCTCCGCGGACAGCCGTACGACGAGGTCGTCGAGGTGGGTGAGCAGTTCGTCCGGGGCCAGGTCGATGTCGGCGAGGGTGCGGACGGCGGTGCGCAGCCGGCCCATCGTCGCCGAGGCCTGGATGCCGTGCCCCACCACGTCCCCGACGACCATCGCGACCCGCATCCCCGACAGCGGGATCACGTCGAACCAGTCGCCGCCCACCCCGGCCCGCGCGGCCGGCAGATAGCGCGAGGCGGCCTCCACGGCGGCCGTGCGCGGCAGCGAGCGGGGCAGCAGGCTGCGCTGGAGGGCGAGGGCGGTCTCGCGCTCGCGGGAGAACCTGCGGGCGTTGTCGATGCAGACCCCGGCCCGCGCGGTGATCTCCTCGGCGAGCAGCACGTCGTCCGGGGTGAAGGGGTCGGGGCGCCGGAACCGGGTGAGGACCGCGACCCCGAGGGTCTGGCCGCGGGCCTGGATCGGCACCGACATCGTGGAGTGGATGCCGTACTCCCTGACCCGCTCGCCGCGCTCCTTGTTCCAGTGCAGCCACTGGTCGAGGCGCCCGGAGGCGACCGTGGCGACGATGGTGCGGCCCGCGACCAGCGAGTCGGCCTGGGGCGAGGTGGCGGGGTAGACCTCGGTGTGCCCCGGCTTGACCACCGCCAGCGGGTTGCCGGGGTCCACCGACTGATGGGCGGCGCGGCGCAGCTCGACGGGGGCGGCGAGCGCCGCCGGGGGCTCGCCGTGCTCCAGCGGGTCCAGCAGATCGACGCTGACGAAATCGGCGAGGGCCGGGATGCAGACGTCCGCCAGCTCCTGGGCCGTCCGGGTGACGTCGAGGGTGGTGCCGATGCGCACGCTCGCCTCGTTGACCAGCTGGAGCCGCTCGCGGGCCAGGAAGTGGTCGGTGAAGTCGTGGGCGGCCAGACACACGCCCCGCACCCGGCCCGCGGGATCGGTGATCGGGGCCAGCCGGGCGAGCCACGCGTGCGCGTTCTCCTCGCCGCCGGTCCGCATGTACGTCTGCACGTCCTTGGCCCGGCCGGTGTCGAGCACCTGGAGCACGTGCTCCTCCAGCTCCTCGCTCGCCGCCTTGCCGCCGATCTCGGACAGCCTGAGGCCCTGGATGCGCTCCTCGGGCAGCCCGATCACGTCGGCCATGGCGTCGTTGACCCGGCGCAGCCGCAGCCGGTCGTCGTACACGGCGACCGCGCAGGGCGACTGGGCGAGCACGGCCGTGCCCAGCGGGTCGTCGGGGGAGCGGGGGCCGCCGCGGTCCAGCGGGGTGACCACGAGCCAGTGGTCCGGGCCGCCGTCCGAGGAGTCCTGGTGGTGGGCGAGCAGCCACACCGACACGGCAGTGCCGTCCCGGTGGCAGAGCGTGAGGACGCCGTCCCAGCGGCCTCCCATGGGCCCCTCGGGCACCTCCGCGCCCCCGCTGACCAGGAGGTTCGCCGCCGGGCGGCCCACGACCTCGGCGGGCGACCAGCCCAGCAGCCGCTGTGCCCCGGCGTTCCACGCGACCAGCGTGCCGTCCTGGCCGACGACGGCCCGTGCCGTCGCGGCGTCGTCGAACGGGTACACGAGGGTCATCGTCGCCACTCCATTGCGCACACTCACAGTGAACAAACAGGTCACTTGGGTTCCAGCCTAGTGCGTCGCGCGCGGACACGAACGGCGAACCCCCGCGCACGGCCGGCCGCCGCCCGGGCCGCGTCAAGAGGGAAATCCGGCCGATGTGGCGCAGGGGGCAGAAGCAGCTCACCGCACCCTTGACGGCCCCAAGTGGCTCACCGTCAGATTGTGTTTGTTCACGATCAGTTGTGAGTACTTCTGGGCCCTGATGAGGGAGAGCCGCGTGTCGGTCACTCGCAGATCGGTTTTGCTCGCTTCCACGGCGGCGCCCGCCGCGGGGGCGCTACTGGCCACCCCGGTGGCCGTCCCGGCGGCCCGGGCCGCCGACGCCGCCGGAGCCACCGGGAACGCCTCAGGCCGCCGTACCGTCGCTCTCCGCGACGGCTGGCGCTTCGCGCTGGTCAACCCGGGCGGCATCACCGACCCGACGGGGGCGTACGCGGATGCCGCCGCCCCAGGGTACGACGACTCGGACTGGCGCGAGATCGCGGTGCCGCACGACTGGAGCATCGAGCTCGCCCCCACCACCGAGAACGGCACCACCAGCGGCACCGGCTTCTTCCCCGGCGGGCTCGGCTGGTACCGCCTCGCCTTCACCCTGCCGCCCGCCCTCGCCGGCAAGCGGATCTCGGTGGAGTTCGACGGCGTCTACATGGACTCCGCCGTGCACTGCAACGGCACCGAGGTCGGCCGTCACCCCTACGGCTACACCGGCTTCGCCCTCGACCTCACCGACCTGGTGCACACCGACGGCACCACCGAGAACGTGCTCGCGGTCAAGGTGCAGAACCGGCTGCCCAGCAGCCGCTGGTACTCGGGCAGCGGCATCTACCGCGAGGCCCGCCTGGTCATCACCGAGCCGGTGCACGTGGAGCGCTGGGGCACCCGCGTCACGACCCCGGAGATCACCGGGGAGCGGGGCGTAGTCCGCGTGACGACCTCGGTGGTCGACGTCTCCCCGAACGGCACCGACGTCGAGGTCGTCACCCGGGTCCTCGACCCGCGCGGCCGCACCGTGGCCCGTACGTCCGCCGGCGTCGCCGTCACCGACAGGGTCACCGCGACCCAGGAACTCACGGTCCGCGCCCCGAAGCTGTGGGACATCGCGACGCCCGGCAACCGCTACACCGTCCTGACCGAACTGCGGGTCGGCGGCGCGGTCACCGACACCTACCGCACCCCCTTCGGCTTCCGCACCTTCCGCTTCGACCCCGACGAGGGCTTCCACCTCAACGGCACCCACCACAAGCTCAAGGGCGTCGACCTCCACCACGACCTGGGCGCCCTCGGCGCCGCCGTGCACACCGACGCGATCCGCCGGCAGATGACCCTCATGAAGTCGATGGGCGTCAACGCCTTCCGCACCTCCCACAACCCGCCCTCCCCGGAGATGATCAGGGTCTGCGAGGAACTGGGCATCGTGATGCTGGTGGAGGCCTTCGACTGCTGGAGGAGCCCCAAGACCCGCTACGACTACGGCCGGTTCTTCGACGAGTGGTCCGACCGGGACATCGCCGAGATGGTCCTCGCGGCCCGCAACTCGCCCGCCGTCCTCATGTGGTCCATCGGTAACGAGATCTCCGAGTTCACCTCGACGTCCGGGCTGACCATCGCGGACCGCCTCATCGCCGGGATCAAGGCGTACGACGACACCCGCCCCGTCGTCATCGGCTCGCACCGCCACCGCAGCGTGCCGGCCCCGGGCACCCCGGCCGACCTGATCCTCGCCAAGCTCGACGGCCTGGGCCTCAACTACAACACCGCCAAGTCGGTCGACGCCCTGCACGCCCGCTACCCGCACCTCTTCCTCTTCGAGTCCGAGTCCTCCTCCGAGACCTCGACACGCGGCTCCTACCAGGAACCCGAGCACCTCAACACCGGTGAGAACCACACCCCCGGCGGACGGGAGGTCTCGTCGTACGACAACAACCTCGCCTCCTGGACCATGAGCGGAGAGTACGGCCACAAGAAGGACCGGGACCGGAAGTGGTTCACCGGGCAGTTCCTCTGGTCCGGCATCGACTACATCGGGGAGCCCACGCCGTACGACGTCTTCCCGGTGAAGGCGTCCTTCTTCGGCGCGGTCGACACCGCGGGCTTCCCGAAGGACATGTACCACCTCTTCCGCAGCCAGTGGGTCGACGAACCGATGGTCCATCTGCTTCCGATGACCTGGAACCACGAGAAGGGCGACACCGTCGAGGTGTGGGCGTACGCCAACGTCCCCACCGTGGAGCTGTTCCTGAACGGCAAGTCCCTCGGCGTCCGGAGCTTCGACACCAAGAGGACCACCGACGGCCGGGCGTACCTGGAGACCACGGAGGCCACCGGCGACGACAAGACCTTCACCGACGGGCCCTACCCCGGCAGTTACACCAGCCCGAACGGCAGCGCCGGCAAGCTGCATCTGACGTGGAAGGTGCCGTACGCGCCGGGCGAGTTGAAGGCGGTGGCCCGCAGAAACGGCAAGACCGTCGCGACCGATGTGCTGCGCACGGCGGGAGAGCCCCATGCCGTACGACTCACCGCGGACCGCAAGTCCCTTGCCGCTGACGGACGTTCACTGGTCTTCGTCACGGCCGACGTGGTGGACGCCAGGGGCGTGGTGGTGCCGGACGCCGAGCACCTGATCTCCTTCGCGGTCAAGGGCGGTTCCCTCGCCGGGCTCGACAACGGCCGTGAGGAGAGCGCCGAGCGCTATCAGGCCAGTACCCGGACGGCCTTCCACGGCAAGGCCCTCGCGATCGTGCGCTCCGGCGCCGAACCGGGCGTCCTGAAGGTCACGGCGAGTGCGGACGGGCTGAGGACGGGCGTGGTGAAGGTGCGCACCACTGCGGCGCGGTCGGTGGCGGCCACCGAACCGGCGGCCTTCGCCCCGGACCATCCCACACCGCCGAACTTCCCGCATGCGGACGCCAGTTACTCCGGCCGCCCGGACACCCTGCCCGCCGCGATGCTTGACGGCGACCCGGCCACGGGCTGGTCCAACGCCTTCAGCAAGGCCGCCACCGCGCTGCTGCCCGCGTTCAGCGGGGCGCGGGCCGAGGACTGGGTCTCCGTGGACTTCGGCCGGACCAGGACCTTCGCCCGGGTGGAGGCCTCCTTCACCCTGAGCGCGGTCCACGGTCTGCCCGCCGCCGTCGGGGTCGAGGTGGGGGACGGCGAGCGGTATGTGCCGGTCGAGGGGGCCGCGGTGGAGTGGGCCACCTCCTCGGACGAGCCCACGGTGATCACCTTCGCCGCCGCCCAGGGCTCGCGCGTACGGCTGAGGCTGACCAGCGCTTCGCCGGACGGAGCCAAGGGGGCCGTACGGATCAGCAAGTTGGAGATCCCAGCCGTCTGAGAGAACGGTCCGGACGGGATTCCGTCCCGTCCGGACCGTTGACGGGGTGTCATGCCTGCAACAAGCATGGCTGCGTCCGCATCTGGGAGCGCTCCCATCGCGAGCGTCACCCGCACCTCACCGGAGGAGCCCAGACGTGAAACGACGCAGAACCACCTTGTTGTGCCTGACGGCCTTGCTGGGAACGGCACTTGTGGCCTCGCCCGCTTCCCCGGCCGCCGCCGACGAGGTCGAGCAGCTCAAGAACGGCAGCTTCGACACCACCACCGAGCCCTGGTGGACGACGAGCAACGTCACCGCGGGCCTGTCCGACGGACGGCTCTGCGCGGACATCCCGGGCGGCACCGCCAACCGCTGGGACGCCGCCGTCGGCCAGAACGACGTCACCCTGGTCAAGGGGGAGTCGTACAAGTTCTCCTTCACCGCGAACGGTTCGCCCGACGGGCATGTGCTGCGGGCGATCGTGGGGCTGCAAGTGGCGCCCTACGACACCTGGTTCGAGGTGAGCCCGCAACTCAGCGTCTCGGGGAACTCCTACTCCTACACGTTCACCTCACCTGTCGACACCGCGCAGGGCCAGGTCGGCTTCCAACTCGGCGGCAGCGCCGACCCGTTCCGCTTCTGCATGGACGACGTGTCCCTGCTGGGCGGGGTCCCGCCCGAGGTGTACGAGCCCGACACCGGACCGCGCGTGCGCGTCAACCAGGTCGCCTATCTGCCCGCCGGGCCGAAGAACGCCACCCTGGTCACCGACGCCACCGCGAAACTGCCCTGGCAGCTCAAGAGCGCCTCAGGAGCCACGGTCGCGCACGGCTGGAGCGTCCCGCGCGGCATCGACGCCTCCTCCGGGCAGAACGTCCACTCGATCGACTTCGGCGCCTACAAGAAGCGCGGTGAGGGCTTCACCCTGGTCGCCGACGGCGAGACCAGCAGGCCCTTCGACATCGGCACGAGCGCCTACGAGCGGCTCCGCACGGACGCGGCGAAGTACTACTACACCCAGCGCAGCGGCATCGCGATCCGCGACGACCTGCGCCCCGGCTACGGCCGCGCCGCCGGGCACGTGAACGTGGCCCCCAACCAGGGCGACTCCCACGTGCCCTGCCAGCCCGGCGTCTGCGACTACACCCTCGACGTCACCGGCGGCTGGTACGACGCCGGCGACCACGGCAAGTACGTCGTCAACGGCGGCATCTCCACCTGGGAGCTGCTGAGCACCTACGAACGCGAACTGCTGGCCCGCACCGGGGAGCCCGGGAAGCTCGGCGACGGCACCCTCGCCATCCCCGAGAGCGGCAACAAGGTGCCGGACATCCTCGACGAGGCCCGCTGGGAGCTGGAGTTCCTGCTCAAGATGCAGGTGCCGGACGGGCAGCCGCTCGCCGGGATGGCGCACCACAAGATCCACGACGAGCAGTGGACCGGCCTGCCGCTGCTGCCGAGCGCGGACCCGCAGAAACGCGAACTGCACCCGGCGAACACCGCCGCGACCCTGAACCTGGCGGCCACGGCGGCGCAGGCGGCCCGTCTGTTCAAGCCCTACGACAAGGCGTTCGCGGCCAAGGCCCTGGCAGCCGCACGCAAAGCCTGGGCAGCCGCTCTCGCCCACCCCGCGATCTACGCCGACCCGGACGACGGCATCGGCGGCGGCGCCTACCCGGACTCCGACGTGAGCGACGAGTTCTACTGGGCGGCGGCCGAGCTGTACCTCACCACGGGGGAGAAGCCCTTCGCGGACCACGTGCTCGCCTCGCCCGTGCACACCGCCGACATCTTCGGCCCCCTCGGCTACGACTGGGCCCGCACAGCGGCGGCGGCCCGCCTGGACCTCGCGACCGTACCGAGCAGGCTGCCCGGCCGGGACAAGGTGCGCCGGTCCGTCGTCAAGGGCGCCGACACCTACCTGGCGACCCTGAAGGCACAGCCCTACGGGATGCCGTACGCCCCGCCGGAGAACCTGTACGACTGGGGGTCCAACCACCAGATCCTGCACAACGGCATCGTCATCGCCACCGCGTACGACATCACGGGCGGCTCCAAGTACCGTGACGGCGCCCTCCAGAGCGTCGACTACCTCTTCGGCCGCAACGCGCTCAACATGTCGTACGTGACGGGCTACGGCGAGGTGAACTCCCACAACCAGCACAGCCGTTGGTACGCCCACGAGCTCGACCCGAACCTGCCGAACCCACCGAGGGGCACCCTCGCCGGCGGGCCGAACTCATCCATCCAGGACCCCTACGCGCAGAGCAAACTCCAGGGTTGCACAGGCCAGTTCTGCTACATCGACGACATCCAGTCCTGGTCGACGAACGAGCACACCATCAACTGGAACTCGGCCCTGACCCGGATGGCGTCCTTCGTGGCGGATCAAGGCTGACCTTCTCGTGCTCGTGCTCCACCGGCTCACCGGGCCGTTCGTGCGCGGTGAGCGTGTGGAGCCGGGCCCGGTCGAGCGGCTGGTGCACCTCGACGTACTCACCGTGCGGCAGCCGCTTGATCACCCCGGTCTCCCGGCCGTGCAACACCAGGTCACGGTCCCGGAGTTGTAGGCCCAGACAGATTCGCCGGGTCACGACGAAGACGACCACCGGGACGACGACCATCCCGATCCGCACCGCCCACGTGATCGTGTTGACCGACAGGTGCAGCCGGGTCGCCACGATGTCGTTGCCGCCGCCCGCCAGCAGGATCAGATACAGGCTGATCCAGGAGGCGCCGATCGCCGTGCGGACCGGGCGGTTGCGGGGGAGGTCCAGGAGGTGGTGCTCCCGCCTGTCCTTGGTGAACCGGGCCTCCAGGAACGGGTAGACGCCGATGAAGACCAGCAGGAGCGGGAAGATCACGACCGGGATCAGCACACCGAGGATCAGCGTGTGCCCCCACAGGGTGATCTCCCAGCCCGGCATGACGCGCACCAGGCCCTCCGCGAAGCCCAGGTACCAGTCCGGCTGGGCGCCCGTGGAGACCTGGTCGGCGCGGTAAGGGCCGTACGACCAGACCGGGTTGATGCTCGCCACGGCAGCGATGAGCGTGAGCGCCCCGAACACCAGGAAGAAGAAGCCGCCCGCCTTCGCCAGGTACACCGGGAAGAACGGCGTCCCGACCACATTGCGTTCGGTCTTCCCGGGGCCCGCGAACTGGGTGTGCTTGTGGTACACGACCAGGATCAGGTGGGCCACCACGAGCGCGGTCATGATGCCGGGGATCACCAGGATGTGCAGCGAGTAGAAGCGGGCCACGATGTCATGGCCGGGGAACTCGCCGCCGAACAGGAACATGGCCAGATACGTCCCGACGACCGGCACCGACAGGGTGGCGCCGTAGACGAACCTCATGCCCGTGCCCGACAGCAGGTCGTCCGGCAGTGAGTAGCCGAAGAGGCCCTCGAACAGGCCCAGGAACAACAGGGCCCAGCCGAACAGCCAGTTGACCTCGCGCGGCTTGCGGAACGAGCCCGTGAAGAAGTGCCGCATCATGTGCGTGAGCATCGCGGCGACGAAGATCAGCGCCGACCAGTGGTGCAGCTGGCGGATCAGCAGTCCGCCGCGCACGTCGAAGCTGATGTTCAGCGTCGAGGCGTACGCCTCCGACATGCGTACGCCGTTCAGGGGCGTGTAACTGCCGTGGTACGTCACCTCGTTCATCGACGGATGGAAGAACAGCGTCAGCCACACGCCGGTCAGGATCAGCACCACGAAGCTGTACAGGCAGATCTCGCCGAGCAGGAAGGACCAGTGGTCCGGGAAGACCTTGCGCAGGTACTTCGCGCCGAGGGTGCGGGTGCCGAGGCGGCCGTCGAGCCAGCCGGACAGCCGCTCGCCCCTCGCCGGTTCCGACCGGCGCTCCGAGGCCGTCACGCCTCCTCCTTCAGGACGTGCGTGAGCTTGTCGGGATTGGTGACGACGAAGAGGTTGGAGACCTGGTCGCCCTCCGGGGTGAGGTCCAGGACGATCACCGCGTACGGCGAGTCGTGCTCGAACAGCACGGCCGCGTCGTCGCCGTTGACGCGCCGGTAGCGCAGCTCCAGGTGCCCCGTCCCGCCCCGCCGCGCGTACCCGCTGAGCAGCCGGGCGGCCTTGTCGCGGCCGTGCACCGGACGCAGGGCCTGCCTGCGCGAGCCGCCGCCGTCCGTCCACACCGTGACATCCGGCGCGAGGATCTCCATCAGCTGCGCGATGTCCCCGCCGAGCGCGGCCCGTACGAACCGCTCGGTCGCCTCCCTGCGCACCCGGGGATGCGCCTCGTACAGCGGTCGCCGGGCGTGCACATGGGCCCGCGCCCGGTGCGCCAGCTGCCGTACGGCGGCGGGCTTGCGGTCGATGATCTCGGCGATCTCGGTGTGGGCGTAGCCGAACACCTCGTGCAGCACGAACACCGCGCGCTCCAGTGGGGACAGCGACTCCAGGACCACCAGCATCGCCAGCGACACCGACTCGGTCCGCAGCGCCGGGTCGCCGGCGCTCTCCTCGTCGGTGATCAGGGGCTCGGGGAGCCAGGGGCCGACGTAGGTCTCCCTGCGGCGGTTGACGACGGCCCGCCGCTGGAGGGCGTGGTTGACGGCGATCCGGACCAGATAGGCACGGGGGTTGTCGATCCCGTCGGGGCCCCGGCGCGACCACGACAGCCAGGTCTCCTGGAGCACGTCCTCGGTGTCGGCGACGCCGCCCAGGATGTTGTAGACGACGCCGAACAGCAGCTCGCGGTGCTCGACGAAGACACCGGTGGCGTCCTCGGTGTCGGGAACGGGGATCTCGGACATCTCTTGTGGCCTCCCAGTGGCGCGCTCACTACTGCGAGGCCGTAGGGGTACCGGAATGTGACATCCGACGGCGGGAATGTGACCCACGCCTCACGGAGGTCAGGTCGCGTCGTGGAACACGATCCCCAGCGCGCGCCGGTCGCCCGAGCGGACCACGCTCACCCCGTGCCGCATCGCCCCGGCCGACCAGCCCCGCCTGCTCCGCACCGGCCGGTCGCGGGTCGTGAAGACCACGCCGTGGCCCTGGGGCAGCACGGTCGCCGTGCCCCGGGACTGGGCTCGGGGCCGCTGTTCGACCATCAGGAACTCGCCGCCCGTGTAGTCCGTGCCGTGCACGTCGAGTCCGACCACGACCTGGAGCGGGAAGACCAGGTCGCCGAAGACGTCCCGGTGCAGGGCGTTCCAGTCGCCCGCCGTGTAGCGCAGCAGGATCTGCGCCGAGCGGCCCTGCCCGGCCGCGTGACAGCGCTCCAGCCACTCCTCCAGGGAGTCCGGCCAGGGCGCCGGGCGGTCCAGGCGGACCGCCCAGTCGCGGGCGACGGACAGCAGACGCGGGTAGAGCGCGGCGCGCAGGGCGGCGACCGGGGCGGGCAGGTCGTGGGTGAAGTAGCGGTACTCGCCCGAGCCGAAGCGGTGCCGTGCCATGTCCACGGTGGTGCGGAACAGCTCCGGCTTCTCGTACAGCGCCGCCAGGTCCCGGCACTCGGCGGGCGTCAGCAGCGGGGCCGTCGGCGCGCAGCCGTGCACGTCCAGCTCGGCCGCGAGCGCGGTCCAGTCGGTCTCGGCGACCCGGCGGGCGGCCAGGTCGGGGGTGACGGTCATGACGTTGTCCTCCGCTTCGTGGTCTGCCTCCTGGCTTCAGTCTGTGACGCCGGGCGAAGCGCGTCCGGCGGGAATCGGACACCGTGCTTCCGGCCTCGCGGTACCGCAGAGGACTGGTTGTGACCTGGGAGTATTTACGGGTAAGTACCCGCGCGGTACCGTGAAGGCATGCCAGCTCTCAATGTGGAGTTCAGCGATCGTGAACTAGAGGACCTGCGGCAGATCGCCAAGGAGCGCGGTACGTCGATGAAGGCCCTCGTGCGGGAGGCCGCCGCGGCCGACATCGCCCGGCACCGGGCCCTTCAGGAGGGCGCCGAGGCGTTCCGGCGGTTCTTCTCCGCCCACGCCGACGAGTTCGCGGCCGCCTTCCCCGAGGACGAACCGGCCGGCCACGGCGCGGGGCGGGTCGCCTGACCGATGGCTTCCGTCGTCCACATCGACGTGCCCTGGCTCCTCCAGCGGCACGAAGAGGTCCTGCCCGACCAGCCCACGGTCAACGACTTCTCGGCCCTCGTCGCCGCCGTCGCCCGGCACCGCGTCGACCCGCCGCGCCTCGGCGTCGACTCCGACCCCGCCTGGCGTGCGGCCGCCCTGCTGCACACCCTCGCCCTGCTGAAGCCCTTACCGGCTGCCAACGCCCGCTTCGCCTGCGCCACCGCCGTGGCCTACATGTTCGTCAGCGGCGTGGGCATCGACCCGCCCTACGGCGCCCTCGTGGACCTCGCCCGCGATCTGATCTCCGGCAAGGCCGACGTGTACGGAGCCGCCGACCGGCTGCGCTCCTGGCAGATCTGAGGGCGTGGGGGCGGTGGTGCCGTAGCGGGAAGAGCCGCTGCCGTACGGGTGAGGGCCGGGGCGGGCCACCCCGGCCGGACGCCGACCGCCCCGCCCCCGGGGCCGCCGACCGAGGGCGGGAGGAACGGGGTCGGCGGCCGGGGTTTCGCGCGGGAGAGCCGCCGTTCCGCGCGGGGCCTCCGAGAGGGGCCGGTTCCACTGGACCACCGGTCGTCCGGTGAGGGGAGCGTGCGTGGCGCTCCGGCGCGTGCGCGGGTTTCACACGGGGCGCATGGAATGTCGAAAGCCGGTGCGCGGGCACACAGTTGCGACGCGATCTGACTATCTTTCAATTGGCGTGGATGTTGCTCAGGTGCCTTGTTGGCCGTGAGTGACTTGTGCAAGGGTGAACCACCTGTGTGGGGGGCAAGGGCCGGGTCGCATTCGTCCCGTGGGGAACCGGGGTGGAGAGACGTCGGCGAATTCGTGCTTCCCGCGCGCGCCCGAAAAGGTTGCGCCCGATCGGCACTCCTTTTCGGCAACGAGAACTTCTGTACGTCCCATGCCCATGGGAAGGAATCCGCTCCGTGCCCACCCCCCACCCGCCACTCCCGCCTTACCCGCCGCCCGGCGGCACCTCCGGTGAATCCGACGAGGATCTCGCCGCCCGGCTGAGAGGCCGTCCCGACGCCGATGCCGCCCAGGCCGTCGCGCTGCTCATGGCGCGGCACTGGAAGCCGGCCCACGAATACGCCGTCATCTGTCTCGCCTCCCCGTCCGACACCGCCTCCATGGTGGCCGCGGCGGCTTTCCACCAGGTCCTGGACCGGCTCGCCCTCGGCGAACCGGCTCTCGCGCTGCGCCCCAGAACCCTCGTGGCCGTGCGCGACACGGTCCGGGAGTGGACGGCCGAGGACCGGATAACCGGCGTTCTGCCGGATCTGGTGAAACCGAACGGCGGCCGCGGTATGCGTGCCGCGAAGACCATGACCCCCGAAAATCGCAAGCTCGCCGAGCGGTCATTCCAGGCCCTTCCCGGACTCGCCCGCTGTCTTCTGTGGCACACCGAGGTGGAGGGCGAGTCGATTGGCGTGCCCGCCGCACTCCTCGGCATGGATACCGACACCGCGTCGGCGGCGCTCGAACAGGCGCGTGAAAAACTCCGGGAAGGATGTGTACATGCCCATCGGGAACTCGCGCCGACCAAGGATTGCCGCTTCTACAACCGCCTCCTCGACGTTCCGATTCGGCGCGGCGGGACCCTGCTCCCGGATGTCCAGCAGCATCTCGCCGAGTGCCGCTACTGCCGTTCCGCCGCGGAACAGCTGAGCCATTTCGAGGGCGGACTCGGAGTACTGCTCTCGGAGGCCGTGCTCGGCTGGGGCGCCCGCCGTTATCTCGAACTGCGCGCCGGG
The DNA here is from genome assembly GCF_010548375.1 of Streptomyces sp. SID13726. Classification (GTDB taxonomy): domain Bacteria; phylum Actinomycetota; class Actinomycetes; order Streptomycetales; family Streptomycetaceae; genus Streptomyces. Next base: position 19,586 of record NZ_JAAGLY010000040.1, on the reverse strand, counting down.
CGTACGCCCCAGGAGGAGCGCACCCGGGGCACCGGCCGGCACGGCGCCGGACGCCGCCGCATCCTGGACCGCATCCCGGCACCCGGCCGCCGTGCCCCCGGGACCGGCGGCGGCCTGCGCTCCTCGCGGACGGTCCTCACCGGAGTGGGCCTCACCTCCGCGGGGCTCCTCGCCGCGATGCTCGCCTCCGGCCTGTGGTCGCACGACGACGGGGCCGACCCGGCCGCCTCCACCAGCGCCACCGGCACCGACACCGCCCCGGGCGCCGACACCGGCACCCCGGGCACCGCCCAGCTGCCCAACGCGCCCGCCGTGACCCGGCTGCGCAACGCGGCCGCCGACCTCTGCCTCGACATCGGGGGCACGGTCAAGAAGGGCGCCGCCATCGAACTGGCCGCCTGCTCGGCCGAGCGGACCCAGCAGTGGTCGTACGAGACCGACGGCCTGCTGCGCAGCGAGGCGAATCCGGAGCTGTGCCTGGACTCGCACGCGGACGCGGGGGTGGTCGTCCTCGGCGACTGCGCCGACGAGAAGGCGAAGCGCGGCGAGGACGTGCGCTACGACCTCACCGTGCGGGGCGAGTTGCTGCCCCGCTGGGACGAGCAGCTCGCCCTCGCCACCACCAACGAGGACCCCGGCGCCGCCGTCGTCGTCAAGGTCCGGGACGGCTCGGACCAGCAGCGCTGGCTGACCGACCCGGCCTCCAGCGCCAGCCCCGGTTCGCTGTCGATCACCGGCAGCGAGGCCCCGCAGGCCCGGCCCGCGGACCTCACGGACCGGACCTAGGCCCCGACACCGGCCTGGGGAGGGCCCGTCCTCATACGGGGTCCTCCACCAGGTCGGCGGGGCCGACCGTGGCCGGGCCCGCGTGGCCCGAGAGGGCCAGGGTGAGATCCAGCTCCGCCAGCAGACAGCGGATCACGTGTTCCACGCCCGCCTGTCCGTCGAGGCCGAGGCCGTAGACGTACGGCCGCCCCAGGAGCACCGCGCGGGCGCCGAGCGCGAGGGCCTTGAAGACGTCGTCGCCGGTGCGGACACCGCTGTCGAAGAGCACGGTCAGCCGGTCGCCGACCGCCTCCACCACGCGGGGCAGCGCGTCGGCCGCCGCGACGGAACCGGCCACCTGCCGGCCACCGTGGTTGGACACCACGACCCCGTCCATCCCGGCGTCGGCCGCCAGCCGGGCGTCGTCCGGGTGCAGGACGCCCTTCAGGACGATCGGCCCGTCCCAGTTCTCCCGCAGCAGCGCGAGGTCGGGCCAGGTCTTGCCGGGGTCCGCGAACATGCCGACGAAGTGCAGCACGGCCGCGTTCGGGTCCTCGTGCACCGGCTTGGCGAGGCCCGCCGTGAACGCCGGGTCGGAGAAGTAGTTGGCGGTGCCCACGCCGTGCAGGAACGGCAGATACGCCTGGTCGAGATCGCGTGGCCGCCAGGACAGCAACGGGGTGTCCAGGGTGACGACCAGAGCCGTGAACCCGGCCGCCTTCGCCCGGTTCAGGAAGCTGAGCGCGACCTCCGGGTCCTTCGGCCAATACAGCTGGAACCAGCGCTCGGCGTCCCCCATCGTCTCCGCGACCTGCTCCATCGGGGTGCTCGACGCGGACGACAGGATGTACGGCACGCCCTGCGCCGCCGCGGCCCGGGCGGCGGCCGGCTCCGCGTCCGGATGCATGATCGACAGCACCCCTACCGGCGCCAGCGCCAGCGGGGCCGGCAGGGCGCGCCCCAACACCTCGACGGACAGATCGCGTTCATGGACGTCCCGCAGCATGCGCGGCACGATCCGACGCCGCTCCAGGGCCGCCCGGTTCGCCCGCGCCGTACTGCCGTCACCGGCACTGCCCGCCACATAACCCACGGGACCGGGCCCGAGCCGCTGCTCGGTCAGCTCCTCCAGCCGGGTCAGGTCGGTGGGGAGCCGGGGCACCGCACCGGACATGCCGTTCAGGTAGATCTCGTACTGGAAGTCCGCCCAGTGCTTCGGCATCGGACCGTCCCGCCTCTCGTCGTCGAGCGTGCGCCGGGGCCGACCATACCGGTGGGTATGCGGGGTGGGGCAGCCGGCGACACCACCTGACCAGACCCGCGGCCCGAGACGGGTCAGCCCGTCGTGGCCCCCAGGATCGTCGCCAGTTCGCGAGGTTGGGAGAACATCGGCCAGTGGCCGGTGTTCATCGTGACCAGGCTCCACGAGGCGTTCTTGAGGAGTTCGGCCACCACCGGCATGGGTTCCTCGTCGTCGAGGAGGCACTTGATGTAGGTCGCCGGGAGCGTGCTCAAGGGACCGGTGAGGACGGCCGGTTCGGTGAGTGTCGTGCCCGGGTGCGGGGAGCTGCGGTCGATGATCCGGGCGATCTGGTCGTCCGTCAGACCCTGGCCCGAGTAGTGCTCCGGACCCGCCGGCGGCCAGAAGCCGTCGTGCTCCTCGATCTGCTCGCGCACGTGGTCGCTGGGCCAGCCCCCGAGGAACGACTCCCCGTCGACGGGCACGCTGGAGTCCACGAGCACCACCCGGGCGAGCCGGTCGCCGATCCGCTGGGCCGCCTGCCCCACGGGTATGCCCGAGTAGCTGTGCCCGACCAGCACCACGTCGCGCAGATCCAGCCGCTCCACCTCGTCGACGATGTCCCGCACATGGGTCTGCTGTCCGGCCGGGACGCCCCGCTTCTCCGCGAGGCCCGACAGCGTCAGCGGATGGGGATCGTGTCCGGCCGCGCGCAGCTCCGCCGCGACCTCGTCCCACGCCGACGCTCCGAGCCTCGCGCCCGCCACCAGTACGAAGTTGGTCATGCCCGCAACGTGGTCGACGGCACCGACACCGCCCCCGGCCCGGTGATCGGCGGCACCGGCACCTCGACGGTGCGGGCCAGCCGGGCGCCCTCCGGGCCGTAGACCGCCCGTGGTTCGGGGAAGACCCGCAGCAGGGTCAGGAACAGCACCGCGGCCACGACCAGGGACAGCGGCAGGCTGATGTCGACGCCGTTCGCGAGGTCGCCCAGGGGGCCGACGAACTGGCCGGGGATGTTGGTGAAGAGGACGCCGAGCACCGCGGAGACCCACCACGCGGTCATGCCCCGCCAGTTCCAGCCGTGTGTGAACCAGTAACGGCCGCCGCGCTGACGGCGGTTGAAGACCTGGAGGGCGTCGGGGTCGTACCAGCCGCGGCGGGTCCAGAAGCCCAGCATCATCACGACCATCCACGGTGTGGTGCAGGTGATGATCATCGTGGCGAAGGTCGAGATGGACTGCACGAGGTCGAGCCCGAAGCGTCCGATGAAGATGAACCCGATCGACAGCACACCGACCAGCACCGTGGCCTGCACCCGCGAAAGACGCGGGAACACCGAGGAGAAGTCCAGGCCGGTGCCGTAGAGCGCCGTCGTGCCCGTCGACATGCCGCCGATCAGGGCCAGCAGGCACACCGGCAGGAAGTACCAGCCCGGCGAGATCGCGAGCAGTCCGCCCACGAAGTCGGGGGCGGCGGGGTCGACGTAGTCCGGGGCCTTCGCCGCGATGATGCTCGCCGTCGACAGGCCGAAGAGGAACGGCACCAGCGTCGCGATCTGGGACAGGAACGCGGCGCCCATCACCCGGCGGCGCGGGGTGTTCGCCGGGATGTAGCGCGACCAGTCGCCGAGGAACGCGCCGAACGACACCGGGTTCGACAGCACGATGAGCGCCGCGCCGATGAAGGAGGGCCAGAACAGGTCCTGCGTCGCCGCGTCCGCCGTATCCGTGAAGACACCCGCGTACGACGCGTCGAAGTCGCCGGCGAAGGCGATCGCGCCGAGCAGGAAGAGCGCGGTCGCCGAGGCCACCGCGACCTTGTTGACGAACAGCATGAACCGGAAGCCGTACACGCAGACGGCCAGGACCAGGCCGGCGAACAGCGCGTACGCGACGCCGTACGTCAGATCGCTGCGGCTGAGGCCGAACAGCCGGTGCGCGCCGCCGACCAGGGCGTCGCCGGAGCTCCACACCGAGATGGAGAAGAACGCGATGGCCGTCAGCAGGGAGAGGAAGGAGCCGACCACCCGGCCGTGCACGCCGAGGTGCGCGGAGGAGGAGACGGCGTTGTTGGTGCCGTTGACCGGGCCGAACACCGCCATCGGGCACAGGATCAGCGCGCCGACCAGCACCCCGAGGAGGGTGGCGGCCAGGCCCTGCCAGAAGGAGAGCCCGAACAGGATCGGGAAGGCGCCGAGGACACAGGTGGAGAAGGTGTTGGCGCCGCCGAAGGCCAGCCGGAACAGGTCCAGCGGGCTCGCGGTGCGGTCCGCGTCGGGGATGCGGTCCACCCCGTGGGTCTCGACCTCGGTGAGGGACTGCCTGGCGGTGTCGGGCTGCGGGGACAAGGGGGCTCCAGCGGGAGGCGGCGGTGGAGCGCGGGGTGGCGCGGTGGCGGAGGACGGGCCGGGTCCGCCACGGGGTGTGCGGCGTACGCGGCTGCCGTCCTGCTGGGTGTGCCGACGGTACGGTCCGCGACGGCACCCCGGCCAGTGGACGTTCTATCCATCTTCGGCGTCCTCAGTGGAGGAATCGACCACCTCGTCGGCGTCCGGGCCCTGCGCGCGTACCCGCTCGACGTGTTCCAGGGACTCTCGCAGTTCGCCGAGCCAGTCGTCGGTGTGCCGCTGGACCAGCCGGACGCACCAGGCGAGCGCGTCGCTGCGGCTGCGGGCGACCCCGCCGGCGATCAGGGTGTCCAGGACCTGTCGCTCGGGCTGGCGCAGCCGGGTCATCACGGGCGCGGCCACATGCGTGAACAGGACGCGCTCGCCGCCGCACTCCACGCCCCAGGACACCTTCCGGCGGTACCTGTGCTCGGCCTCGCGCGCGACGGCCATGCGGTCCTCCCGGGTGCGCTCCCGGAACTCCTTGACACGGCCCTGACGTGCCGCCTCCCGCTCGGTGGCCGAGGCGTCCGCGGCGAGCCGCGGTTCCGGGACGCGGCCGATCACGGTGATTTCCTCGCGGTCGACGGCCACCTCGACCAGGGCCTCGAAGAGATCGTCGGGCAGCCGGCCGGCGAACCAGCCGCGCAGCTTCTCTCGCTGTTCCTTCGTAATCATGTAATGACGATTACTCCGCCTTCTCATGAACGCAAGGGGCTGCGACGGTGTGCGCCGACGGCTGAAGCGGAATGTTTCAGGCCTATTGCCGAAGCGGGGTGTTCCGGCCATCCGGCCGGATCCGGCGATCAAGACCCGCTCGGCAGAAGGGTCCTGGTGTTCGGATTATGTGACTTCACGCCACTGATTCAACACGCAAGGTTACTGAAATCCATGGGGTCGATGTGAAGTTCGGGCCCGGACTCGGCAGACTCGCGCTCGCCGCTCCGGCACCGACCGAGTCGGAGGGCACACCCTCGAATCCAGCGGAAGGATGCACACAATGCGGAACACCGCGCGCTGGGCAGCGACCCTCGGCCTCACGGCCACCGCCGTCTGCGGACCCCTGACCGGGGCCGCGCTCGCCGAACCGGCCGCCGCCGCTCCCTCGGGCCTCTACGCCCCCTCGGCCCTCGTGCTCACCCTCGGCCACGGCGACAGCGCCGCCACCGTCACCCCCGAACGGGCCGTGACCCTGACCTGCGCCCCGACCGCCTCGGGCACCCACCCGGCCGCGGCCCTGGCCTGCGCGGAACTGCGCGCCGCCGGCGGCGACTTCGACGCCCTGGGGACCAGATCCGACACCCTGTGCACCAAGGAGTACGACCCCGTGCTGGTCACGGTAGACGGCGTCTGGCGGGGCAAGCGCGTCTCCTACGAGACGGCCTTCCCCAACGAATGCGTGAAGAGCTCCTACGGGACCAGCGTCTTCACGTTCTGAGGACCGGGATCGCACGGGATCCCGTGATCTGCCCGAGGGGCCCGCAGTTGGGGAGTGCCGCCCCTCTCACGGAACCCTGTGGTCCCGTACCGAGGGCCGGCGGACGGAGTGGGGCCGTCCGCCGGCCCTCGGGTCAGCGCTCCCGGGGGAACTCCGGGATCTCCGAGAGGGGCGGGAAGCGGAGCCACAGCCCCGAGGCGCGCAGCAGCCGGTGCAGACGCGGCCCGTCGGCCACCACGCGCAGCCGACCGCCACGCTCCCTGGCCCGGGACTCGGCGCGGCACAGCGCCCGCAGGCCCGAGCAGTCGAAGAACTCCACCCGGCGCAGGTCGACCAGCACCTCGGGCCCGGCGGCCGAGGTCGCCGCGTCCAGATGCTCCCCGAGGAAGCCCGCCGTCGCGAGATCGATCTCCCCGGCCGCCTCCACCACCGTGAACCCGTCGTTCACCAGGGTGCGGGCATACGGGTTCGCCGCGGGCGTTCCGGGAGGGCGGTCGTCGGACTCCGGCGTCATGGCCGCTCCACCTCGGCGAGGGACGCGTTCGGTCTCGGTAGTTACCCCGAAGCGGCCTGGAACATCCATCCCGGGAGGTCCACAAGATCTGGTTCACTCGACCCGGTGAATCTCTGTCAATCGAGTTGACTTTCTGTCGGCAGAGGCAACAACGAGGACAGCGCGCACCACGTGATCAGCGAGATCTCGGGCGGCACGTCCGCTGGGGGCGCCGCCCGGACCGAGCACCGGCCGAGTGGAGACCGGCCGGGTCGTTCAGTGCCTGGCCCCCGCGATGCGCAACGGCACCGGCTCCGGGGGAGCGGTCTCCTCGTTGCGGCGGGCTATCTCCGCCCACCAGGACGGGCCGTCCTCGATGTGCCGCAGCAGGACGCCCTCGCGGATCGCCCAGGGACAGATCGTGACGGTCTCGAGGCCCGTCAGCTTCATCGCCGTGTGGCCGATCACCGCGCCCGCCAGGCTCTGCAGGGCGCGCGGCGCGGAGATGCCGGGGAGTTCGGCCCGCTGTGCGGACGGCAGCGCGGCCAGTGCGGCAGCCGCCTCGCGCAGGTCGGCGCGGCGCAGCTGACGCTCCGTGAAGGGGCCGTGCCGTCCGGCCGGGGCACCGCACAGCCGGCCCAGCTGCTGGAAGGTCCGCGAGGTGGCGACCGCCGTGCGCGGGCCCTCCCAGCGGATCCGTGCCGCCACGTCCCGCAGTTGGTGGCGGACCTTGCGGCGCAGCGCCCGCACCAGGTCAGGGCTCGGCGGGTCCTGTCCCTCGAAGAACTCATGGGTCAGCCGCCCCGCGCCCAGCGGCAGCGAGGCGACGAAGTCCGGCAGCCGGCCGCGCCCGAAGGCGACCTCGAACGAGCCGCCGCCGATGTCCATCAGAGCGAGCGGCCCCGCCCGCCAGCCCATCCAGCGCCGTGCCCCGAGAAACGTCAGCTCCGCCTCCACCTCGCCCGGCAGGGTGCACAGCCCGACACCGGTGCGGGTCCGCACGGCACGCAGCACCTCCTGGCGGTTCGGCGCGGCACGCACGACGGCCGTCGCGAAGGCCAGCGGCCCCGCCGCGCCCCATCTCGCCGCGGTCCTGCTCGCCCCCGCGACCGCCTCCACCAACTGCTCCACGGCCTCCTCCGGAACCGGCCCGCCCGGCCGTACCCGGTCGGACAGCCTCAGCCGCCACTTCGCCGTGTGCACCGGCAACGGCACGCCGTCCTGGGCGTCTGCCACCACGAGCCGCACCGTGTTCGAACCCACGTCCATCACGCTTATCCGCATGGCCCTGTGGGTACCCACCGTGAGCCCACCGCAACGTCGGCGCGCAACAGGGTGACCGGGAAGGGCCGCCGTCTCCCTGCTGACGGCGGCCCTTCCCGGTCAAGCGGCTCCTTGCGGGGCCGGTCGGGCGGCTCCCTGCGGGGCGACTACATGTGTACGACGGGTGCGGCGCCCGCGTCCTGCTCCGGCACCCCGCGCCGGAAGAGCAGGAAGGCGATCACGGCGCCCGCGGCGAAGAACCCCGCCGACCACCAGAAGGCGGTGGTGTAGCTCTCGATCGTCGCCCGGGCCTGGACCAGCTTGCTGGTCGCGTCCTTGCCGGCCAGGTAGTCGGTGGCGGCGCTCGCGGCCAGCGTGTTCAGCAGCGCCGTACCGATCGAACCGCCCACCTGCTGCATGGCGTTGACCGTCGCCGAGGCCACGCCCGCGTCCTCGGTGGCGACCCCGTTGGTGGCCAGCTGCATGGCCGGGGGCATGACGAGGCCCAGACCGAACCCGATGATGATCAGCTGCGGCAGCACCGCGGAGACGTAGGAGGAGCCGACGCCGATCCCGGTCAGCCAGCCCATACCGACCGCGGCGACCGCGAAGCCCAGCGTGATGACCGTCTTCGGGCCGATCCTGGGCGTCAGCGTCGTGGTGCTGACCTGCGCGGCCACCATCAGCGCGGCGACCATCGGCAGGAACGCCACACCGGTCTTGGTCGGGCTGAAGCCGAGGTTCAGCTGGAGGTAGTAGGTGAGGAAGAGGAACACGCCGAACATGCCCGCGGCGGAGATCAGCACGGCGACGAAGGAGGCCGCGCGGTTGCGGTCCAGCAGGATGCGCAGCGGGAGCAGCGGATGCGGGGCGCGGGTCTGCCACCAGGCGAACGCGGCCAGCAGGACCCCGCCCGCGATCAGGAAGCCCCAGGTCAGCGCGGAGTTCCAGTCGTGCGTCTCGGCGTTGGAGAAGCCGTACACCAGGGAGAAGAGTCCGGCGGCAACCAGCACGGTGCCCGGCACGTCCAGCTTGGAGTTCGCGGCGTCACGGTGGTTGTGCAGCAGCACCCAGCCGCCCGCGAAGGCGACCACGGCGATGACGACGTTGACGTAGAGCGTCCAGCGCCAGTCCAGGGCGTCGGTCAGGATGCCGCCGAGCAGCAGGCCCACCGCACCGCCGGCGCCGGCGATGGCGCCGTAGACGCTGAACGCCCTGGCCTTCTCGCGGGCGTCGGTGAACGTCGTGTTGAGCAGCGAGAGCGCGGCGGGCGCGAGGAGCGCGCCGAAGGCACCCTGGAGGGCACGGGCGGTGACCAGCATCTCGAAGTTGGTGGCGGCACCGCCGAGCGCGGAGACGGCGGCGAATCCGACGACCCCGACGAGGAAGGCCGTCTTGCGGCCGAAGAGGTCGGCTATCCGGCCGCCGAGCAGCAGCAGGGAGGCGAAGGCCAGTGCGTACGCCGTGACGATCCACTGCCGGTTGCCGTCCGAGAAGCCCAGGTCGGCCTGGGCGGAGGGCAGCGCGATGTTCACGATGGTGGCGTCCAGGACCACCATCAGCTGGGCGAGGGCGATGACGGCAAGAATCCACCACCGTTTGGCCGAGGCCTCGGGGTGCGCTTCGACGGCGCTCTCCCGACCGCTCTCGGTCAGAGTCTTCTCGGACATGGGAAACCACTCCAGGGAAAGTCGGCTGGGTCCACCGAGTCGTAAACGAAACGGTTTCGTACACGTCGAGATTAGAGCACTGTCAGCGAAACGGCAACGTTTCGCTGGGGAAGGGGAGTGAGCATGCGCAGTGGGGTTCTGGAGAGCGAGGGGGCCGGGCTGTACTTCGAGGTGCGGGGCAGCGGTCCGGCACTGCTGATGATCAGTGGCGCCGGGGGAGACGCCGGGTACTACTCCGCGGTCGCCGACGACCTCGCGGACGAGTTCACCGTGATCACCTACGACCGGCGCGGCAACTCCCGCAGTACCGGACGCTCGCCCGCGCCGATGGAACTCGCCCGGCAGGCCGCCGACGCCCGGGCCCTGATCGCGGAATCGGCCGGCGGCCGGGCCCTGGTCTTCGGCAACAGCGGCGGCGCGATCATCGGCCTCACGCTGGCCGCGCTCCACCCCGAGACGCTCTCGGGGCTGATCGCACACGAACCGCCCGCCGTGAACGTCCTCCCGGACGGCGACCCCGACCGCGACTTCTTCGCGGAGGTCGCCGCGCTGTACGCCGAGGGCGGCGTCCCAGCGGCGGGGCGCCGGTTCGCGGAGACCGTGCGAGGTGAGGGGACGTACCGCTGGCCGGACGACCTCTGGAAGCGGTTCCTCGGCAACCAGGACCACCTCTTCGGCGCCGAATGGCCGGGCTTCGCCGCCTTCCGGCCCGACGAGACCGCGCTGCGGGCCGCCCCCTTCCCGATCGTGCTCGGCGCGGGAGCCGAGGACCGCGACACCTACTACGCCCGCCCGTCGGTCGAGATCGCCCGCCGCATCGGGGCGCCCTGGGTGGAGTTCCCCGGCATCCACATGGAGTTCCTGCGGAATCCGGCGGGCTTCGCGGCGGCGCTGAGGGTGCAGCTCGGGCGCATTCGCTGAGGTCGCGACCCGGGAGTATTCCTTGACGGGAATATAACCAGCGGGGCATATTGGAGCCATGTCCGACCCCGCACTCTGGACCGCCCTCGCCGACCCCCACCGGCGGGCCATCGTCGCGCTGCTCCTGGAGCGTCCGCGGCCCGTCGGGGAGATCGTGGAGGCGTCCGGACTGAGCCAGCCGAGCACCTCGAAGCATCTGAAGGTGCTCCGGGAGGCCGGTCTGGTCCGGGTACGGCAGGACGCGCAACGCCGGGTCTACGCCCTGGACCCGGCCCCGATCGCCGAACTGGACGCCTGGCTGGCCCCGTACCGCAGGCTCTGGAACCGCAGCCTGGACGCGCTCGGCGACCGGCTGGACGCGACCGCGTCGGACACCCCCGAGGAACCCGCCCCGAAGGACTGATCCACCATGGCCGCAGACCTCACCGGCACGTATCTGACCCTGGACGACGGCCGACCCGCCGTCCGCTTCAGCCGCACCTACGACCACCCCGTCGACCGCGTCTGGCGGTTCGTGACCGACACCGGCGAACTCGCCCACTGGTTCCCGTCCCACGCCGAGATCGACCTGCGCCCCGGCGGCACCATCCGCTTCAGCGGCGACCCCAACCTGCCGGAGTCCACCGGCCGGGTCATCGCCGTCCACGCACCCCGGCACCTCTCCTTCGAGTGGGGCGGCGACGAACTCCACTTCGACCTGGAGCCCCTGGGCGAGAAGCGCACCCGCTTCACGCTCACCGACGTCCTGAGCGCCGCCGACACCGCGGCCCGCAACGGCGCGGGCTGGGAGGTGTGCCTCGCCGCCCTCGACACCCACGCCCGGGGCGAGCGCGTGGAAGGCCCGCAGTGGAAGGACCTCTACGAGGCGTACGTCGACGCCGGCATCCCCTCCGGCGCCCCGGTCCCCGGCATGGACTGAACCCCTACGCCATCTGCCGCCGCACCAGCTCGTGCAGTCGCCCGCCGGTGTCCGCGAGGAGCTGGGCGGGCGGCCCCTGCTGGGCGACCTTGCCGTTCTCCATCACGATCACCCGGTCCGCGTCCAGCACCGTGGAGAGCCGGTGGGCGATCACGATCCGGGTGGCGTTGAGGGCCTTGGTGGACTCGATGACCGTGCGCTGGGTGTCGTTGTCCAGGGCGCTGGTCGCCTCGTCGAAGAAGAGGATCCGAGGGCGCCGGATCAACGCCTGGGCGATCATGAGCCGTTGGCGCTGGCCGCCGGAGATCGCCCCGCTGCCCGAGACGATGGTGTGCAGCCCCATCGGCATCCGCTGGATGTCCTCCGCGAGCCCCGCCATCGCGGCCGCCGCCATCGCCTCGTCCGGCGTGTAGGGCTCGGTGCCGCAGATGACGTCCATGATGGAGCCGGTGAACGGCTGGGCGTGCTGGAGGACCACACCGCACTGTCTGCGGACCGCCGACTGGTCGAGCGCGGCCAGGTCCTGGCCGTCGTACAGGACACTCCCCGAGACCGGGCGGTCGAAGCCGATCAGCAGTCTGAGCAGGGTCGACTTGCCGCAGCCGCTCGGGCCGACGATCGCCACGAACTCACCGGGACGGATCTCGAAGGACACGTCGTCGAGGATCAGGGGGCCGTCGTCGGAGTAGCGGAAGGAGAGCCTGCGGGCCTCCATCGCGCCGGTGAGCGGCCCCGGCCGGGTGCTCGCGGTGCGGACCTCGGGCTGCGCCTCCAGGACCGGCTTGATCTCCTCGAACAGGGGCAGCGCGGCCACCGCCGAGACGAAGGAGCCGGTGAGCTGGGTGACCGCCGTCAGCAGCATCGTCACCGACGTGTTGAAGGTGAGGAAGGCGGCCGCCGACATCGAACCCCTCGCCGGGCCCGCGAGCAGCATGAACATCAGCAGGGTGCACAGCGGCAGATAGACCGAACCCATCACCGTGGTGAGGTTCTTGATCCGGCCGACCTTCTGCTGGAGCTCACGGCTGCGGGCGAACTCCGAGGCCCAGGCCGCGTACGCGTAGTTCTCCGCCGCCGCCACCCGGAGCTTGGGAAGGCCGCGCAGGGTCTGGAAGGCCTGGTTGTTGAGCTTGTTGCCGAGCACCACCAGCCGCCGCTGCCAGCGCACCTGCCACAGCCCCAGACCGAGGAAGCCGGCGGCGATCACGACCAGCATGCCGATCGCCGCCATCGCCATCGGCACGCTGTACCAGAACAGCAGGCCCAGGTTCATCGCGCCGACGGTCACGGACTGGGCGACCGTCGGGCCGATGCCCGCCATCATCCGGCGGATCGAGCTGATGCCCATGGCCTGGCTGGCCAGTTCACCGGTCGAGCGCTCGGTGAAGAACTTCGTCGGCAGCCTCAGCAGCCGGTCCCAGACGGCCGGTTGGAGAGTCGCCTCGATACGGCCCTCCAGGCGCAGCATGGTGAGGTTCTGGAGCAGCATGAAGGCGGCCGTGACCACACCGCTGACCATCACCGCCAGGCAGACCTGCACGATCAGACCGGTCTGCGCCTTCGGCACGAACTCGCCGAGCACCTTGCCGGTCGCGATCGGGACCAGCGCGCCGATCGCCACCGTCACCAGGCCGCTGAGGAGCAGGTTGGTCACGTCGGCGCGGGTGCCGCCCATGCTGAACCGCAGCAGCCGCAGCGGGCTGAGGGTGCGGTCGGGCAGCGGGCGGTAGAACATCACCGCGCGCGGCTCGAACTCCTCCGCGTTGTCCGTCTCGATCGGCGTCTCGCGGCCCGTCGCCGGATGCACCGCCACATAGCCGCCGCGCCGCCACAGCAGCGCGACCGGCGCACCCGACAGGGCCCGGTGACCCACCAGCGGACCGATGTTGTCCCGCCACCAGCGGCCGTCCAGACGCACGGACCTGATGCGGACCCGGGAGGCGAGCGCGATGCGCTCGACCGGGTCGAGACGGTCGCTCTCGGTGCCGCTGTGCGCGTTCTCGGCGAGCGTGATCCCGGCCGCCTCGGCGACCAGCGCGCAGGCCGCGTAGCTCGCGTCCGCGTCGGCGGCCGTCGTGCGCTGCTTGGACCTGCCGATCGACGCCAGCAGCGTCCGGTCGGCCTGGGCGCGGACCGCCTCACCGGCCTTGATACCGGCGGCCGTCCGGGTCTCGTGCGTGCGCTCCAGCTGCTCGATCCAGCGGTCGAGGGTGGTCAGCAGCCGGTACTGCTGGTCGACCATGGACTGCCAGACCCCTGGGTCCATCAGCAGGTCGGCGGCGGCCTCCTGCCCGTACAGCGAGCCGTACTGCACGCTGCCCGGCGGCACCTGCATCCAGAACACGTCGTCGTCGGTCGGGGCGGCGGCCCGCTCGTCGGCCATCGGCGCCTGGAAGAGGATGGAGAGGCTGCGGCCCACGCCGAGCGCGAGGGCGTACTCCAGCGGGCTCGTCGTCGGCGGCACGTACTGGGGGTTGCCGTACTCGTCGTACGACCAGGTCTGGGTGTGCGCGGGCTCGTACAGCTCGCGCAGGCCGATGCGGTGCACCACGCAGTCCCTCAAGGGCCGTGCCACCAGGGTGTGCTGGGGACCGGCCACCGGGCCGAGCAGCAGCGCACCCGGCTCCAGACGGCCCAAGTGGTGCCAGTGGCCCTGCTGTTCGGAGTCCACCGCAAACAGGTCCACCGCGCCGGACACCACCAGCCACAGCACCTGCGGACCTTCGAGGTCGATGCGGCTGAACCCGGCGCAGTCGACCCGTGTGCCCATCTGGCCGAGGGCGCCGAGGACCACGTCCCCTTCGTGTGCGGTAGTCATCTCACCGTTCCTTGACCAGCGCCGCGTACGCGCCGCCGCGCGCCACCAGCTCCTCGTGCCGCCCGCGCTCCACGATCGTGCCGTGCTCCAGTACGACGATCTCGTCGCTGTCGCGCACGGTGCTGAGCCGGTGCGCGATCACCACACAGGCACAGCCGCGCCGACGCAGGTTGTCCATGACGATCTGCTCGGTCTCCGCGTCCAGCGCGCTGGTCACCTCGTCGAGGACCAGGATGCTGGGCCGGCGCACCAACGCCCGGGCGATCTCCAGGCGTTGGCGCTGGCCGCCGGAGAAGTTGCGGCCGTCCTGCTCGACCTTGCTGTGCACACCGCCGGGCCGCCGCACGACCACGTCGTACAGGGCCGCGTCCCGCAGCGCCTCCACCACAGCGTCGTCCGTGATCGACGGGTCCCACAGGGCCACGTTGTCGCGGACCGAGCCCTCGAAGAGGAAGACGTCCTGGTCGACGAAGGACACCGAGGAGGCGAGCGCGCCGCGCGGGATGTCGTCCAGGCGCTGTCCGTCGATCCGGATCACGCCCTCCCAGGGGGCGTACAGACCCGAGATCAGCCGGGAGACCGTCGACTTGCCGCTGCCGGAGCCGCCGACCAGTGCCACCTGCTGGCCCGGGCCCACGACCAGGTCGAAGCCGGTGAGCAGCGGCTTGTCGAGCGGGTTGTAGCCGAAGGTGATGTTCTGGAGTTCCACGTGGCCGTGCAGGCGGCGCGTCGAGTCGCCGGCGCCGGGACGGCCGTAGAGCGGATCGGCCTTGAAGTTCTCCACGTCCTTCAGACGGGCCACGTCCGCCGCGAAGTCCTGGATGCGGCCCGCGACCCCGTTGAGGCGGGTGATCGGCGCGGTGAAGCGGGTGACCAGGGCCTGGAAGGCGACCAGCAGACCGACCGAGATACCGCCCTCCACGGCGCGCATGCCGCCGATCCAGAGGATGAGCGCGCTGTTGAAGGTGGCCAGCATCGGCGCGACCACGCCCAGCCAGGCGCTCGGCACCCCGAGCCGCTGCTGCTCCTCCAGGGTGGTGGCGTGCTGTCCGGCCCACTTGCGGAAGTATCCGTCCTCGCCGCCGGTCGCCTTCATCGTCTCGATCAGCTGGAGGCCGGTGTAGGCGGTGTTGGTGAGCCGGGCGCTGTCGGCGCGCAGCTTGGCGGTGCGGGTGGCGCGCAGGCGGATCACGACCCGCATGGCGACCACGTTCAACAGGGCCACGCCGATGCCGACGTACGTGAGCTGCGGGTCGTAGGTGTAGAGGAGGATCGCGTACAGGACGACGACCACCGCGTCCACGCCCGCCGCCGCCAGGTCGCGGGCCAGGGTCTCGGCGACCTGGTCGTTGGACTGGAGGCGCTGCACCAGGTCGGCGGGGCTGCGCTGGGAGAAGAACGTCACCGGCAGGCGCAGCAGGTGGCGCAGGAAGCGGGCGCTGGAGAGGGTCGAGGAGATGATGCGGCCGTGCAGCAGGTTCGCCTGCTGGAGCCAGGTCAGCGCGAGGGTCAGGGCCACGCACGCGCCCATCGACGCGAACAGCACACCCAGCAGCGAGGTCTGGCCGCCGATCAGGAACATGTCGATGTAGGTGCGGCTCAGCGCGGGCAGGGCCGCGCCGACCAGCACCAGCAGCAGGCTCGCCAGGATCGCCGCCGGCATGGTGCCCGCGGTGCCGCGCAGCCTGGCCGGCATCGCGCCGAGGACGCCGGGCTTGCGGCCGCCCGTGGTGAAGCCCTCACCGGGCTCCATCACCAGCACGACACCGGTGAAGCTGCCGTCGAAGTCCTCCATGGGAACGAAACGGCGGCCCTTGCCGGGGTCGTTGATGTACACCCCGCGGCGGCCGAAGCGGCGGCCCATGCCGTCGTAGACGACGTAGTGGTTGAACTCCCAGAACAGCACCGCCGGGGTCTTCACCTCGGCGAGGGCGGCCGTGTCCATCTGCATGCCCTTGGCCGTCAGGCCGTAACTGCGGGCCGCCTTCAGGAGGTTGCTCGCGCGCGAGCCGTCCCGGGAGACACCGCAGGCGATCCGCAGCTCCTCCAGCGGGACGTGCTTGCCGTAGTGGCCGAGGACCATCGCGAGGGAGGCGGCGCCGCACTCCACGGCCTCCATCTGGAGGACGGTGGGTGTGCGGACCGTCTTCGCCTTCCCCGTCGGGACCGGGCGCTTGGGCGGGGCGGAGCGGCGCCGGCCCCGGGTGTCCTGTGCGGTGCTCACGGCAGCAGCCAATCGACGGGACGCTGATCGGCCAGCCGGATCGAACCCGAGGCCACGGTCATGGAGGTGAGGGCGAACGGCGGTCCGTCGGCGGACGACCACCGGTAACCGCTCTTCGTGTCCTTCGACTTGTCCAGTTTCACGAGTACGGCGACCGGGCGGCCGTCCTTGGTGAACTGCTCGCCGAGCTGGCTGTCCCCGAGGAACGCGGCGATCTGCTGCGCCGACTGGGCCGAGCGGTCCACCGACTTCACATGGCCGCGCAGCACCCCGTACTCCTGGGTCGGCACCGAGGAGACGGTCAGGTCCACGGCGGCGTCCTCGGGAATGGAGGCCGCGTTCTCGGCGGGCACGTACACGGTGGCATACATCGGGTCGGAGGCGTGGGCGACCTTCTCCACGGCGGCGACGTTCGCGCCGGTCGAGATGATCTGCCCGATGGTGGCCGCCAGCGCGGTGAGACGGCCCGCGGCGACCGTACGGACGACGGTGTCGCCCTGGGCCGTACGGACCTTGAGCACAGGGGAGTCGGCGGGCAGCTGCCGGCCCTCCTCGGCGATCACCTGGGTGACCTGGCCCGCGACCGGGCTCTGCAGGATGTAACTGCCCTGCCCGTGCGTGAGGATGGCGGGCGCGCTCACCGTGGAGGCGACCGAGCCGGTCACCGCCCACACCGAGGCGGCGGCCATCACGACCACCGTCACCGACATCACGAGCCAGCCCTGTGGACGGGCGAAGCGCACCGGAAGGTCGAGCTCCTCCGGCGACTGGAGCTTGGCGAGGGCCTGTTGGCGGAACTGCACGGAACTTTCCCTCACCTGCGAAAGAGAGAGGACCGGCTCGCGTGAGCCGGCATGTCTGGGAAACCCGAAAGCCCCGGAGCCGGGGAACGGCTCCGGGACAGGGTGATCACAAGTGGTGCGATCAGATCACAAGGAGTGTGATCAGAGACCGGCGACCAGGCCGGTGACCGCGCCGGTGTTCAGGCCGGTCGCACCCTCGACCGTGCCGACGACCGTGTTGACCAGGCCGGAAACCGGGGCAACGCCGTCCACCAGGTTGGTGACGGTGCCGAGGGCGTTCAGCTGCAGGCCGCCGGAGACGTTGTCGAGGTCGGCGTCCGAGATCTCGACGGTCTCAACCTGGGGGGTGGAGTTCATGATGGAACTTCCCTTCGTATGGGTATCTCACAAGGGGGGAGCGGCCCCCTCTGGGGACAGATGACGGCCGCGATCGCAGGCGCCGGACCCCCCGTTTCCGGGAGTCCCCGACGGCCCTGCGGTGCGATGGATCAAAGCACGCGGCCGCTCCGGGCTTCCAATCAACCACCCGTCCCACCAGGCAACTTGGGTCACATGACCTGCCATCCGTGCAGGATTGCGCACGCCGTGGTGGTCACTTCTTCACATGTGATGCCACCTCCGCGCGAACGGCCCCTTGCGGTCCCCGAGGCGAATGCGACACACCTCGCCAATGACATGGGGGCCGGCGCGGGCATGTGCAGAAATGCCGCTCCCGGTGACCCGCTTGGGCATTCGATGTGCAGATTCGCTGAAGACAGGATTCGGGCCGGTATTCACAACCGACCGTTGCCGACCGCTTGCTGAGCGTGTCAGCCCAGAAGTGCGTAGACCGTGTTCGCGTGGGCCGCCACGGCACCCGTCCCGGCATCGGTCATCGTGATGTCGGCGAACGCCATCCGGCGGCCGAGTTTCGTCACGACCGCCTTGATCAGGACATCGGAACCGGTCACCGCGCGCTGGAAGGTGGTGGACTGCTGCACCGTCGTCATCGGTCCGTAGGCACCCCGGGCCGCCGACACGGCCAGCACCGTCGCGGTGTCGGCCGCGGCCATCAGGGCCTGTCCCGACAGTGCGCCGCCTTCCCGGGCCAACCGCTGTGACCAGGGCAGACGCAGGACCACATGGTCGTCGTGGAGCGATTCGACGGACAGATCGAGGTCGAGGACCCAAGGGGCGAAGTTGTCGGCGAGGATCTTGTCGGCTTCGGCGGGCGTCATCGTCATATGGGGGATTCTTCCCGCCCGCGGCCCGTCCGGGAGACCGGGTGGCCGAATCGGCATCGCAATCGGCGCGTAAAGAAACGGCATTGAACGCCCCGCGTGCACCGTGCGTACCCATGGCCATCCAGGCGCCCCGAACAACCGACTGCCATACGGCGGTTCACAGACTCCGGTCCCCCAGGAGGTCGAGAAGTTTGAGTCACAAGCGAATTCCGAAGCGCAAGGCCGCGTTCGCGGCAGGCACCGTCGTGGCGCTCGGAGCGGCGGCGATTCTGCTGCCCAACGCCAACGCGTCCCAGGACGGTTCGTCCAACGACGCGGCGGCCATCGCTCCGAAGACTCTGAAGGCGTCGGACGCCTCGGATCTCGCCTCGCAACTCCAGGAGCTGCTGGGCGACGCCTTCGCCGGGTCCTACTACGACTCCGACAAGCAGCAGCTCGTCGTGAACGTCGTCAACAACGTCATATCCGGCGATGACAACAACGTCATCGTGCAGGTGAAGAAGGCGGGCGCGGCCGTCCGCGGGGTCGACAACAGCCTCACCGAACTGGCGGCGGGCGCCAAGACCCTCAAGGCCGAGGCGACCATCCCGGGCACCTCCTGGGCCGTCGACCCGCGCACCAACAAGATCCTCGTCACCGCCGACAGCACGGTCACCGGCGCGAAGTGGGACACCCTCGAGTCGACCGTGAAGAGCCTCGGCTCCGACATGGCGACCGTCAAGAAGTCGGCCGGCACCTTCAAGACCTTCGTCTCCGGCGGCGACGCGATCTTCGGCGGCGGCGCCCGCTGCTCGCTCGGCTTCAACGTCACCGCGGGCGACGGCAGCCCCGCCTTCCTGACCGCCGGTCACTGCGGCGTCGCGGCGGAGCAGTGGTCGGACACGGAGGACGGTCAGCCGATCGCCACCGTCGACCAGGCCACCTTCCCCGGCAACGGCGACTTCGCGCTGGTGAAGTACGACGACCCGGCCACCCAGGCGCCCAGCGAGGTCAACGTCGGCGGCGGCCAGACCGTCGCGATCAACCAGGCCGCGGATGCCGAGGTCGGCACCCAGGTCTTCCGGATGGGCTCCACCACGGGCCTCGCCGACGGCCAGGTCCTCGGACTCGACGCCACCGTGAACTACCCCGAGGGCACCGTCACCGGGCTCATCCAGACCAACGTCTGCGCCGAGCCCGGCGACAGCGGCGGCTCGCTGTTCACCCAGGACGGCTCGGCCATCGGTCTGACCTCCGGCGGCAGCGGCGACTGCACCGTCGGCGGCGAGACCTTCTTCCAGCCGGTGACCACCGCCCTCCAGGCCGTCGGCGCCACGCTGGGCGCCGGTGACGCGGCCGGCGGCGCGGGCGACGACCAGGCCGGTGGCGACGCCGGCGCGGGTGCCGGTGACGAGGCGGGCGCGGGTGGCGACGCCGTGGC
>NZ_JAAGLY010000409.1 GCF_010548375.1 Streptomyces sp. SID13726 | reverse complement strand
GCCGGTTCGGCGGGGACGTGATCCAGCCGTGCGCGCTCGCGCTGGGTGCGATGGCCACGGGGGCGATGATCGCGACCGCGCCGACGACGGCTGCCAGGAGTACCGCTCTCAGTCTTCGCATGAGTTGTCTCGCTCTCCATCCGGTGGTGCGTGGGTCCTGCGGCGCGCTTCGTCGCGGGCCGCTCTCGGATCGGGCACTCTCGACGCTACGAAATGTGCGGAGTGCGGACAATTGGGCAAAGCTTGTACGTGCTTCCGCGTACCCGGCGCGTCGTCCACGCCGAGCACGCACGACGGCGGGTGCCCTCGCCCGCAGGGACGAGGACACCCGCCGTCGCGGGGTTCAGCGGGTCAGCAGGCGCCGACCAGCTTCCACGGGCCCCACTGCTCGGCGCCCGGGACGTTGTTCTGCGTCCACCACTTCGCCTCGAAGATGTTCCCGTTGTGCGAG
>NZ_JAAGLY010000408.1 GCF_010548375.1 Streptomyces sp. SID13726 | reverse complement strand
CGGGTGCTGGCCGCCGCCACCCTCCGCCCGCCCGGGTTCGGCACGGCCCTGCGCCGCTGGCTGGTGTACGCGTTCCTCGGACTCCCCGGCAGCCTCTGGTGCCTCGGGGACGGGCGCCGCCGCCGGGGCCTACACGACCGGGCGGCCAGGACGTACGTGGCCCGCTGACGCCCGGCCCGCAGACCGCCGGGGGAACCCTTCCCCCGAACGGCCCCCGTCCCGTTGCGGGGTTCGCGGAGCCGGGTTCGACTCGGGCCATGAGTACCGATCAGCCGCCGCCGGGCCAGCCGCCCGAGGACGACCCGTTCCTCAAGAAGCCCCAGGAACCGACGCCTCCGTCGGGCGGTTCGCCGTACGACCGGCCACCGGGCAGCCCCCCGCCGCCCCCGCCGCCGGGCGGCCCGTACGGCGGTGCGGGGGGCGGCGGCGGATACCCGCCCCCGCCGCCGCC
>NZ_JAAGLY010000407.1 GCF_010548375.1 Streptomyces sp. SID13726 | reverse complement strand
CCAGTCGCCGGATCCCGGGGGACGCGGAGGCGCAGCGGGCCGAGGCCTCCTCGCGTTCGGTGTGGTCCGGTTCGAGGGCGATGCCGGAGCGGCGTACCACGTCGGCCAAGGTGAAACCCTGAACGACAAGGGTGACCACCACCACCGACGTCGTCAGTACGAGTACGAGTGGCCGCTGGTCCAGAGGGCTTCCGTCGTCCGCCAGGACCGGGATGGACAGCGCCGCGGCCAGCGGGACGACGCCGCGCGTTCCCGCCCAGGTCAGCACGGCCGGGACGCGCCAGGACGGGCGTACGCCGGCGTTGCGCTGGACGACGGCCGAGAGCGGCAGGACCCACAGCAGACGTACGGTGACCAGGGTCGCGGCGACCGCCAGGGCGTACAGCGGCCAGAGTCCGTCGGCGGCGGTCAGCGCGGCGACCTGTCCCGGCAGGGTGAGTCCGATCAGGCT
>NZ_JAAGLY010000406.1 GCF_010548375.1 Streptomyces sp. SID13726 | reverse complement strand
GCTCGCGGGCTGGGTGGCGCCTCGCTCGGGAACGATCGAGCGGGTCGGGGTCGAGCGCACGGGGTGGGTGTTCCAGAACCCGCACGGGGTGGCACGGCGGGCGGCCTTGGACCATGTGGTGCTGCCGCTGCTGGCGCGGGGGGCACGACGCCGCGACGCGGAGACCGAGGCGCTGGACGTCCTGGACCGGTTCGCGCTCGCGCCGGTCGCGGGCCGGCCGTTCCGGGCGCTGTCGGGCGGGGAGGCGCAGCGGCTCATGCTCGCGCGTGCGGTCGCGCTCGCGCCGGACCTGCTGCTCGTGGACGAGCCGACCGCGCAGCTCGACCTCGCGACCGCCGCGACCGTGAACGACGTCCTCGCGGGGATCGCGCAGCAGTCCTCGATCGTCGTCGTCGCGACGCACGATCCGCACACGCGCGACGCCTGCACCCGCGTCGTGGACCTCGCCGACT
>NZ_JAAGLY010000405.1 GCF_010548375.1 Streptomyces sp. SID13726 | reverse complement strand
CGGTCTGCTTCCCTCGTTAGATGGGTTGAGTCGGGGGGCGCTGCTCGGACCGGGGTGACCGGCCTCGGACCCGCCGACGGCCCCGGGGACGCGTCGGTCCCCGGGGCCCGTCGTGCGGACTACCAGCGGTAGTGGGCGAAGGCCTTGTTGGACTCCGCCATCTTGTGCATGTCCTCGCGACGCTTGACCGCTGCGCCGAGGCCGTTGCTGGCGTCGAGGATCTCGTTCATGAGGCGCTCCGTCATCGACTTCTCGCGACGCGCGCGCGAGTAGTCCGTGAGCCAGCGCAGCGCGAGCGTCGTGGCGCGCGCGGGGCGCACCTCGACCGGCACCTGGTAGGTCGCACCACCGACGCGGCGCGAGCGGACCTCGAGCGCGGGGCGGACGTTCTCGAGCGCACGCTTGAGGACGACGACCGGGTCGCCGTCGGTCTTCGCCCGGACGCCCTCGAG
>NZ_JAAGLY010000404.1 GCF_010548375.1 Streptomyces sp. SID13726 | reverse complement strand
GACGGTGGCCTCGCGCACCGGGACGTCGTCCTGGTAGTACGCGCGGCCCCACTCGATGTCCGCGAGGGTGCCCTGGCCGCGGCGCTCGACGAACAGCGCCGCCTGCCGCACGTACCGCGGCTCGTCGAGCGCGCGGCCGAGCTCCGCGAGCGCCACCTCGACCTCCGCGTGCCCGCACACCCCCTGGATGCCGTCGGGCCCGAACGTCTCGCACACGTGGTCCGCGGACCGGCGCGCGACCTCGACCAGCAGGTCCTCCGGGTGGCCGGTGCGGGCGCGTGCGACGGCGGCCTGCATGAGGTGCCCCTGGACGTACAGCTCGTGGCCCCACTCGAGGTCCGTGTACCGGGTGTCCTGACCGGGGCTGCCGAAGCGGGTGCAGAGGTAGCCGTCCGGCGCCTGGGCCGCCGCGACGCGCCGCACGATCGCGGCGAAGCGGCGCTCGAGGTCGTC
>NZ_JAAGLY010000403.1 GCF_010548375.1 Streptomyces sp. SID13726 | reverse complement strand
CCGGGAGCTCGTACGCCTTGGAGCGGTGGACCCGGCCCTTGTTCGTGAAGAACAGCAGCCAGTGGTGGGTGGTGGACACGAAGAAGTGGTCGACGAGGTCGTCCTGCTTCAGCTTCGTGCCGCGCACGCCCTTGCCGCCGCGCTTCTGCGAGCGGTAGTCCTCGGTCTTGGTGCGCTTGACGTAGCCGCCGTGCGTGATCGTGACGACGATGTCCTCTTCGGCGATCAGGTCCTCCATGGACATGTCGCCGTCGAAGGGGACCAGCTTGGAGCGCCGGTCGTCGCCGAACTTCTCTACGATCGCGGCGAGTTCCTCGCTGATGATGCCCCGCTGACGCACGGGCGAGGCGAGGATCGCGTTGTACTCACGGATCTTCGCCTGCAGCTCGTCGTGCTCGGCGACGATCTTCTGGCGCTCCAGAGCCGCCAGCCGGCGCAGCTGCATCTCCAGGAT
>NZ_JAAGLY010000402.1 GCF_010548375.1 Streptomyces sp. SID13726 | reverse complement strand
CACCGGCGACGAAGCCGCACCCGCTGGGCTGGGTCGCCCTCGCCGTCGCCGTGGTCGGCTTCGTGTTCGCGTGCATCCCCGGCGCGCTCATCGTCGGGTGGGTGCTGCTGCCCATCGCGTTCGTGCTCGCGATCGTCGGCTTCTTCCTGCGAGGGAAGAAGTGGCCGGTGATCACGGCGCTCGTGCTCTCCGTCGTCGGGACGGTCGTGGGTTTCGTCGTGTTCCTCACGGTGGTGAGCGACTCGGTCGACGAGGCGTTCGGCGACTCCGACGTCACCGTCTCCCCTCCCGAGTCCGAGGAACCGGACGCAGGGAGCGAGGGCACCGAGGACGCCGAAGGACCCGATCCCGAGCAGGAGGAGGCAGCCGACGACGCCGGGAGCCGCGAGAACCCGGTGCCGCTGGGCACGGTCGTGAGCGGCGACGACTTCGACGTCACGATCAACTCGGTCCA
>NZ_JAAGLY010000401.1 GCF_010548375.1 Streptomyces sp. SID13726 | reverse complement strand
CCCTGAGGTCCAGACCGTGGTGCACGAGGGGCACCTGTCCCACAAGGCCGCCTACGTCCTCTCGACCATCAAGGACGCCGAGGACTCCAATAGCTCCCCGGCCGCGCATGAGCTGCAGCGCCGGGCCCTGGGGTGGATGAGCGAAGAGGGCCTGAGCGCCGAGGCGGCGAAGAACCGGCTCAAGCAGCAGGCAGCGTTTCCCGCGGGAAACGCGACGCCCGCCGTCGCCGTGCCCGACGCAGATCTCGGCTCGACGAACGACAATTCCCGCCAGAAGCGCGACGCCGGAGCCCCAGAGCAACAGGACGAGCAGCCCCTCGGGAAACCGGACAAGACGCCTGCAAACGGGAAGGCCCCGATCCCCAAGCAGGCCCAAGGCACCCCCGCCCCTTTGAGTGAACCCGAGGTGAGCGACGCTGCCGCCGCGGCAAAGGTGCGCGCGGTCGCCTGCCAG
>NZ_JAAGLY010000400.1 GCF_010548375.1 Streptomyces sp. SID13726 | reverse complement strand
GTCGGCATGGGCGACTCCTGCGCACCGAGCAACAACCTGCCGTACGGGACCGCCATGGAGGCCAACCTCATCCAGCAGCTCACCCTGCGCGGCTGGGCCGTGGTCGTCACCGACTACGAGGGGCTCGGCACCCCGGGGGTGCACACGTACACGGTGGGCCCGTCGGCCGGGCGGGCCGTGCTCGATGCCGCCCGGGCGGCCACCCGGCTCCCCGAAGCGGGGCTGTCGGCGGACACCCCGGTCGGGATCATGGGCTACTCCCAGGGCGGCCAGGCCGGCAGCTGGGCCGCCGAGCTGCAGGGTTCGTACGCCCCCGAGCTGAAGGTGAAGGGCACGGCGACGGGCGGGGTCCCGGCCGACCTGCTGAAGGTGGCCGACTTCAACAACGGCTCGTACGGCGCGGGGCTCGTCTTCATGGCGGCGGCCGGGCAGGACGCGGCCTTCCCCGAGCTGCG
>NZ_JAAGLY010000003.1 GCF_010548375.1 Streptomyces sp. SID13726 | reverse complement strand
TCGACTACCGGGGCCCGGTCTCGGTGGAGTGGGAGGACGCCGGCATGGACCGCCTCCAGGGCGCGCCCGAGGCGTTGAAGAGCCTGAAGAAGTACGACTTCGAGCCACCGACGGCCTCCTTCGACGCGGCCTTCGGCAACTGAGCCTCATCCGTCTCTCCGGGATGACGGCGCATCCCGGCGTACGCACCCGCCCGTACAACCGGCCCCATTCTGGAGGCATCCGTGCACGGGAAAACCAGCACCACCAGATCCGAGAGCCACAGAACACGCCTCACCTTCCGCAAGACCCTCGCCCTGTTCAGCGGCGCGCTGCTGGCCGGAACGACCCTGACGCTCACCGCTCCCCAGGCCGGCGCAGCCGTCGCCGGCGAGGGAGCCGCCCCCGCCCCCGCCTCCGCCGTCGCTGAGGACTTCCAGCAGGTCACCCTCGCCAAGGGCGAACCCGAGGTCGGCGAGCCCATGTCGCTCGCCGTCCTCCCGGACCGTTCGGTCCTGCACACCTCGCGCGACGGCGAACTGCGCATCACCGACGCGGCCGGGAACACCCGCCTCGCGGGCAAGCTCGACGTCTACTCCCACGACGAAGAGGGCCTCCAAGGCGTCGGCGTGGACCCGCAGTTCACGGCGAACCGCTTCATCTACCTGTACTACGCACCCCCGTTGAACACCCCGGCGGGCGACGCCCCCGAGACCGGCACCGCGGCCGACTTCGCGCCCTTCGACGGCGTCAACCGGCTCTCCCGCTTCGTCCTGAACACCGACGGCACCCTCGACGCGGCCAGCGAGACGAAGGTCATCGACATCCCGGCGACCCGCGGCATCTGCTGCCACGTCGGCGGCGACATCGACTTCGACGCGGCCGGCAACCTGTACCTGTCGACCGGCGACGACTCCAACCCCTTCCAGTCCGACGGCTTCACGCCCATCGACGAACGCGCCGACCGCAACCCGGCCTTCGACGCCCAGCGCACCGCCGGCAACACCAACGACCTGCGCGGCAAGATCCTGCGCATCAAGGTCAATGCCGACGGCTCGTACACCGTCCCCGACGGCAACCTCTTCGCGCCCGGCACGGACAGGACCCGGCCCGAGATCTACGCCATGGGCTTCCGCAACCCGTTCCGCTTCAGCGTCGACAAGGCCACCGGGATCGTCTACGTCGGCGACTACGGCCCCGACGCGGGCGCCGCCGACCCGGCCCGAGGCCCCGCAGGGCAGGTCGAGTTCGCCCGCGTGACAGGACCCGGCAACTTCGGCTGGCCGTACTGCACCGGCGACAACGATGCCTACGTCGACTACGACTTCGCGACCGGCACCTCGGGCGCCTCCTTCGACTGCGCCGCTCCGAAGAACAACTCCCCGCACAACACCGGCCTCACCGACCTGCCCCCGGTGCAGGCCGCCTGGGTCCCCTACGACGGCGGCTCCGTACCGGAGTTCGGCACCGGCTCCGAGTCCCCGATGGGCGGCCCGGTCTACCACTACGACGCCTCGCTCGACTCGCCCGTGAAGTTCCCCGAGGCCTACGACGGCGACTTCTTCGCCGGGGAGTTCGGCCGCCGCTGGATCAAGCGGATCAGCAGCGACGCCGACGGCACGGTCCAGTCGATCAACGACGTGCCGTGGACCGGCACCCAGGTGATGGACATGGCCTTCGGCCCGGACGGCGCGCTGTACGTCCTCGACTACGGCCTCTCCTGGTTCGGCGGCGACGAGAACTCGGCCCTGTACCGCATCGAGAACGCCACCGACGGCCACTCGCCGGTCGCACAGGCGGCGGCCGACCGTACCTCCGGGCAGAAGCCGCTGAAGGTGAGGTTCTCCTCCGCGGGCACCAGCGACCAGGACGGCGACGCCCTCACCTACAGCTGGGACTTCGGCGACGGAGGCAAGTCCACGGCGGCGAACCCGACGTACAAGTACAAGAAGAACGGCACCTACACCGCGACCCTGACCGCGAAGGACCCCTCGGGCCGCACCGGCGGCGCGAGCGTGCAGATCGTGGTCGGCAACACCGCGCCGAAGGTGACCCTCGAACTCCCGCGTGAAGGGCAGCTGTTCAGCTTCGGTGACGCGATCCCGTTCAAGGTCCGGGTGAGCGACCCCGAGGACGGCCGGCCCATCGACTGCGCCAAGGTCAAGGTCACCTTCGTCCTCGGCCACGACAGCCACGGCCACCCGGTGACCTCCGCCAACGGCTGCACCGGCACCCTCCGGACCAGCGCCGACGGCGGCCACGACGAGGACGCCAACATCTTCGGCGTGATGGACGCCGAGTACACCGACAACGGTGGCGGCGGCCAGGCCGCGCTGACCACCCACGACCAGGGCGTCCTCCAGCCCAGGCACCGCCAGGCCGAGCACTTCGGCACCAGCTCGGGCGTCTCCGTCATCGACAAGGCCGCGGCACACGGCGGCAGGACGGTCGGCGACATCAACAACGGCGACTGGATCGCCTTCACGCCGTACGTGCTGAGCAACGCCGAGTCGGTGTCCGCACGGGTGTCGTCCGGTGGGACCGGCGGCACGCTCGAGGTCCGTGCGGGGTCCTCGACGGGCACCCTGCTCGGCAAGGCGACCGTCCCGGTGACCGGCGGCTGGGAGACCTTCCAGGACGTCACCGCCACCCTGTCCCGCGCCCCCAAGGGCACCACCACGCTCTACCTCGTCTTCAAGGGGAGCGGCACCGGGGCGCTGTTCGACGTGGACGACTTCACCTTCACGACCGGCTGAGAGGAGAGACTCGTATGCGCACAACTGGACGATGGACGACTGCCGTTGTGGGAGCCGCGCTGCTCCTCGGCTGTGTGTCCCAACCCGCCGTGTCGCACCCCTCGGACACCGAACGGGTGCTGGTCTTCTCCAAGACGGCAGGCTTCCGGCACGACTCGATCCCCGAAGGGGTGGCGGCCGTAAGGGAGTTGGGCGAGAGCGCCGGCTTCACGGTCGACGCCACGGAGGACGCCGCCGCGTTCACGGCACGCAACCTGCGCCGCTACGACGCCGTCGTCTTCCTGTCGACCACGGGAGACGTCCTCGACCCCGCCCAACAGCGCGCGTTCGAGGGCTACATCCGGGGCGGCGGCGGATACGTCGGCGTCCACGCGGCGGCCGACACCGAGTACGACTGGGCGTTCTACGGCGGCCTCGCCGGCGCCTACTTCCAGTCGCACCCGGCGATCCAGCCGGCCGACGTGGTGGTCGAGGACGGCGCCCACCCGGCCACCGCCGGGCTGCCGGGCATCTGGAACCGGACCGACGAGTGGTACAACTACCGCTCCAACCCCCGGGACCGGGTGCACGTCCTGGCCTCCCTCGACGAGTCGTCGTACACCGGCGGCACGATGAACGGCGACCACCCGATCGCCTGGTGCCAGGAGTACCGGGGCGGCCGGGCCTTCTACACCGGCTTCGGCCACACCAAGGAGTCGTACGCCGATCCGGCGTTCCGGGGACACCTGCTGGGCGGCCTCCGGTACGCGATCGGCGACGTGCGGGCCGACTGCCGCCCGGAGAACGGCTATCGGCAGCTGTTCGACGGCACGGCCGGGTCGCTGGCCGACTGGAAGCAGGCGGGCCCGGGCTCCTTCACCCTGTCCGACGACGGCACGCTCACGTCGTCGGGCGGCATGGGGATGCTCTGGTACGCCGGTTCCGGCCAGGGCTTCGGGTCGTACTCCCTGAAGCTCGACTGGAGGATGGCGGGCGCCTCGGGGGACGACAACTCCGGTGTGTTCGTGGGCTTCCCGCCCTCGGACGACCCGTGGTCCGCCGTGGACAACGGCTACGAGATCCAGATCGACGCCACCGACGTACCGGAGAAGACGACCGGCTCCGTCTACGGCTTCCGCTCCGCCGACCTGAAGAAGCGCGACCGTGCGCTGAACCCGCCGGGGGAGTGGAACACGTACGAGATCCGCGTGGAGGGCGAACACCTGCGGGTCTTTCTCAACGGCGTGAGGATCAACGATTTCACCAACACCGATCCGGCCCGGAGCCTGCGTGACGGGCAGGTCGGCATCCAGAACCACGGAGCCGACGACCAGGTGTCCTTCCGTGACATCCGGATCAAGGAACTGCCCGGCAAGCCCGGCAAGCCCGGCCCGTCCGGCCAGCCCGCCAAGGGCGACTGAGCGGCGGTGGGCGGGGGACGCCGGACCCCCGCCCACCGTCTTCTTCCCCCTGGTCACCGGGGGGTTCACGTACCGCGCGCGTTCTGCGTTCTGCGTTCGGTGTTCGACGTCCGGCATTCAACGTTCGACAGGGAGGCTGCCCATGCCCGCTTCCGTTTCCGTACCGCGAGTCGGCGTCTGGCTGATCGGGGCCCGCGGTTCCGTCGCCACGACGGTCGTCGCGGGCTGTGCCGCCGTCACCGCGGGCCTGCAACCGCCGACCGGCCTGATCACCGAGACCCCGCCCTTCGCCGACAGCGGCCTGCCCGCCCTGTCCTCCCTGGTCTTCGGCGGCCACGACACCGTGGACTGCCCCCTGCCCAAACGCGCGGAGGCCCTGGCGGCGGGCGGCGTCCTGCCGCACGGCCTGCCGGCCGCCGTCGCCGCCGAACTCACCGCCACGGAACGGGAGATCAGGCCCGGCGGCCCCCTCCCCGGCGACACCCGCACCGAGGACGAGCTGATCACCGCGTTCGCCGCGGACATACGGTCCTTCGTACGACGGTGCCGGCTGGCCCGTGCGGTCGTGGTGAACGTGGCCTCCACCGAGCCCGCGCCCACCGGCGACGCCCTGCCCCCGAGTTCCCTGTACGCGGCGGCGGCCCTCCGCGCGGGCTGCGCCTACGTGAACTTCACGCCCTCGACCGGCCTGCACCACCCTGCCCTCGCCGGACAGGCCGAGTCGGCGGGCCTCCCCTACGCGGGCCGCGACGGCAAGACCGGCCAGACCCTGCTCCGGTCCGTCCTCGGTCCCATGTTCACCCAACGCGCCCTCTCCGTCCGGGCCTGGTCCGGCACGAACCTCCTGGGCGGCGGCGACGGAGCGGCCCTCGCCAACCCGGCGGCGGCCGCCGCCAAGAACGCGGGCAAGGAACGCGTCCTGGCCGACACCCTCGGCACGACCCCGGAGGGCGAGGTCCACATCGACGACGTCCCCGCGCTCGGCGACTGGAAGACCGCCTGGGACCACATCGCCTTCGACGGCTTCCTCGGCACGCGGATGGTCCTCCAGACCACGTGGCAGGGCTGCGACTCCGCACTGGCCGCGCCGCTGATCCTCGACCTGGCCCGTCTGACCGCGCGAGCCGCGGAACGGGGGCTGTCCGGGCCGTTGAGCGCGCTGGGCTTCTATTTCAAGGATCCGGTGGGGGAGGGGGCTTCGGGGCTGGGGGAGCAGTACGGGGAGTTGGTGGGGTTCGGGGGGCGGTTGCGGGGAGGGGGGAGCGGGGGTGCTGGTTCGCTGGGGTCGGGTGAGGGGGACGGAGGTGCCGGGGATGTCGGCGGTAGCGGTGCTGCCAGTGCCAGTGCCAGTGCCAGTGCCAGTGCCAGTGCCGTTGCCTCTGCCGCTGCTTCTGCGGTTCGTTCGGGGGAGCAGTGGTGAGGGCGAGCAGAGCGGCCGCGCTGAACGGTTCCGCCGAGGCCGCCGCCGGCAAGGCGATGGCGAGCCCCATCGAGTCCCCGGCCCGCATGGCTTCCCCGGCTCCCCTGGCTCCCCCGGCTTCAGAAGAGCCACTGAGCCGTAGGCACAGCACTCACCCCAGCCGACCCCGCGCCTGGGCCGAACTCCTGCGCCTGCCCGCCCTGTTCACCGTCCCCGGCGACGCCCTCGCCGGAGCCGCCGCGGTCTCCGCCCGCCCCACGCCCCGCACCCTCCTCGCCATCGCCTCCTCCCTCTGCCTCTACGAAGCCGGCATGGCCCTCAACGACTGGGCCGACCGCGATGTGGACGCCGTGGAACGCCCCCACCGCCCCCTGCCCTCCGGCCGCGTCCACCCCGCAGCGGCCTTCACCGCGGCCTGCGCCTTCACCGGAGCGGGCCTCACCCTGGCGGCCTGCGCGGGCCGCCCCGCCCTCACCGTCGCGGTGCCCCTCGCGACCACGATCTGGGCGTACGACCTGGCCCTGAAGAACACTCCGGCGGGCCCGTTGGCGATGGCGACGGCACGGGGGCTGGACCTGTTGCTGGGCGCGGCGGCGGCAACGGGAGCGGGTAGCGCGGGGCGCGGGACGCTCGGGTCGGTCAGCGGGTCGGCGGCAGCCGCAGCAGCCGAGAGACGAGCCCCGGCACCTGGGCTCAGCACCGACCTGCGCGGCGCCGTCCCACTCGTGCGCTCCGGCGCCGGTCTCGGCCTCAGCCGGGCGCTGCCTTCACCCCGCCTTCGCGATGCCGACCAGCTCCCACGCCTCGACATCCGCCGAGCCCTCCCCTCCGCCGCCCTCCTCGGCCTCCACACCCTCGCCGTCACGACGGTGTCCCGCAGAGAAACCCAGGGCGGCTCCCACCTCGCCCCCTGCGCGGCCCTCGCAGCGACGGCCGTGCTGACCCACCTCCTGACCCGGCAACGCCCGCCCACAGCGGACGCGACGGACGGCAGCCGAGGGGGTACCGGATCGCACCGCCCCGCGAACCAGGCAACCGCAACCCTGCGCCTCGCCCTGGCCACCGCCTACGCGACCACCACCGCCCGCCCCTACCTCCACGCCGCCCTCAACCCCTCACCCCCACTCACCCAACAAGCCGTCACCGCCGGGATCCGAGCCACGATCCCCCTCCAGGCCGCCCTCACCACCCGCTCGGCCACGAGGACCGACGCGGCCACCGCCCTGCTCACCACCGCATTCGCCCCTCTGGCCCGCCGT
Source organism: Streptomyces sp. SID13726 (assembly GCF_010548375.1). GTDB lineage: Bacteria > Actinomycetota > Actinomycetes > Streptomycetales > Streptomycetaceae > Streptomyces. The sequence continues at coordinate 890,263 of NZ_JAAGLY010000003.1, read as the reverse complement.
TTCGCGAGGAAGGTGAGCGTCACATGACCGACCCCCTCTCCCAGGGACGACCCACACCGACCTCCCAGGGACGGCCCACACCGACCCCCGGCGCCGACACGACCGCGGCCGTGACGTCACCGCGGCACAGCCCCGTCCCCGCCCCCGGCACCGACACAACCACCCCCCACCACCTCAACTTCGGCTACGGCACCAACGGCCTCGCGGACCTCCGCCTCGACGACGCCCTGGCCGTCCTCGCCGACCTCGGCTACGACGGCGTAGGCCTGACCCTCGACCACATGCACCTGGACCCCCTCGCCCCGGACCTGCCCACCCGCACCCGCCGCCTCGCACAGCGGCTGGACGCGCTCGGCCTGGCCGTGACGATCGAGACGGGCGCCCGCTACGTCCTCGACCCGCGCCGCAAGCACGGTCCCTCCCTGTTGGACCCCGACCCGGACGACCGCGCCCGCCGCGTGGACCTGCTGATCCGGGCCGTCCGGATCGCCGCCGACGACGGCGCCCACGCCGTGCACTGCTTCAGCGGTATCACCCCGCCCGGCACGGACCCGGACACCGCGTGGAAACGCCTGGCCGAGACGCTCGCCCCCGTCCTGGACGCCGCCACCACCGCCGGCATCCCGCTCGCAGTCGAGCCCGAACCGGGCCACCTCCTCGCCACCCTCGCCGACTTCCACCACCTCCGTGACGCCCTCGGCGACCCGCCCTGTCTCGGCCTCACCCTGGACATCGGCCACTGCCAGTGCCTGGAACCGCTCTCCCCGGCCGACTGCGTCCGCGCCGCGGGCCCCTGGCTGCGCCACGTCCAGATCGAGGACATGCGGCGGGGCGTCCACGAACACCTCCCCTTCGGTGACGGCGACATCGACTTCCCGCCGGTCCTCGCGGCCCTGGCCGACACCGGCTACCAGGGCCTGACCGTCGTCGAACTGCCCCGCCACTCCCACGCGGGCCCCCACCACGCCGAACTCTCCCTCCCGTTCCTCCGACAGGCAGTGGCGCTCTCACAAGGAAGCACCCCATGACCCACTCACCGGCCCACCAGGCGACCACCGCAGCGGACCCCCAGGGCACCACCCTCGCCCGGACCCCGCTGGACGACCTGCGCGCCCACCTCGACGCGCGCCTCACCGGAGCCGCCCGCGCCTGGCTCGACCAGGCCCTCGCCGAGGCCGCCACCCACCCCGGCACACACGGCCCCATCTCCGTGTGGGAACTGCGCCTCGCCGAGGCCGGACGCCGCTGCGGACCCGAACACGCCGACGCCGCCCGCGTGTTGATCCTGCACGCGGCCCACGCCGACCCCGACGCCCTCACCCGGGTCTACACCCAGGGCACCGCCGCCGAACGCCGAGCCGTCCTGCACGCCCTGCCCCACCTGGTGCCGGGCCCGGACGCCCTCCCGCTGGTCGAGGACGCCCTGCGCACCAACGACACCCGGCTCCTCGCGGCCGCCGTCGGCCCCTACGCCGCCCGCCACCTCACCGCCCACCACTGGCGCCACGCCGTCCTGAAGTGCCTGTTCACCGGCGTGTCCGTCGCCGAGGTGGCCGACCTGGACCGGCGGGCCCACGCGGACACCGAACTGGCCCGCATGCTCGCCGACTACGCCGCCGAACGCACCGCCGCAGGCCGTCCCGTGCCCCCGGATCTGCGCCGCGTCCTGACCCTGACCGACCCCACGGCCACCCCGCCCGCACCGGCCGCCGACCACGGCCCGAACGTCCCCGGCAGCGCGGACGGCACCCACGGCAAGGAGTCCTGATGCGTCTCTTCGACCCCCACATCCACATGACGTCCCGGACCACCGACGACTACCAGGCGATGCACACCGCCGGAGTGCGTGCCGTGGTCGAACCGGCCTTCTGGCTGGGCCAGCCCCGCACCTCGCCCGCCTCCTTCCTCGACTACTTCGACTCCCTGCTGGGCTGGGAGCCCTTCCGCGCCGCCCAGTACGGCATCGCCCACCACTGCACGCTCGCCCTCAACCCCAAGGAGGCGAACGACCCGCGCTGCACACCCGTCCTCGACGAACTGCCCCGCTATCTCGTCAAGGACCAGGTTGTCGCCGTCGGCGAGATCGGCTACGACTCCATGACCCCGGCCGAGGACACCGCCCTCGCCGCCCAGCTCCAGCTCGCCGCCGACCACGGGCTGCCCGCCCTCGTCCACACCCCGCACCGCGACAAGCTCGCCGGCCTGCGCCGCACCCTCGACGCCGTCCACGAGTCCGCCCTGCCCGCGGACCGGGTGCTGGTCGACCACCTCAACGAGACCACCGTCAAGGAGGCCAAGGACAGCGGCTGCTGGCTCGGCTTCTCCGTCTATCCCGACACCAAGATGGACGAGGAACGGATGGTCGCGATCCTGCGCGCCTACGGCCCCGAGCAGGTCCTGGTCAACTCCGCCGCCGACTGGGGCCGCAGCGACCCCCTCAAGACCCGCAGGGTCGCCGACCTGATGCTGGCCGAGGGCTTCACCGAGGACGACGTCGACCGGGTGCTGTGGCGCAACCCCGTCGCCTTCTACGGACTCAGCGGGCGCCTGAACCTCGACGTCACCCCGACCGACGTCACCCACGAGGGCAACTCCATCCTCCGCGGCGCCCCGAAGACGGAGGCCTGAACCATGCGCTTCCGCCACCCCGACGGCACCACCGTCCACCTCGCCTACTGCACCAACGTGCACCCGGCCGAGACCCTCGACGGTGTCCTCGCCCAGCTCCGCGACCACTGTGAACCCGTCCGCCGCCGCCTCGGCCGCGACCGCCTCGGCATCGGCCTGTGGCTCGCCCGCGACGCCGCCCACGCCCTGGTCAGCGACCCCTCCGCGCTGCGCGACCTGCGCACCGAACTCGACCGCCGGGGCCTGGAGGTCGTCACCCTCAACGGCTTCCCCTACGAGGGCTTCGGCGCCGAAGAGGTCAAGTACCGCGTGTACAAGCCGGACTGGGCCGATCCCGAACGCCTCGACCACACCACCGCCCTCGCCCGCGTCCTCACCGGGCTCCTGCCCGACGACGTCACCGAGGGCAGCATCTCCACCCTGCCGCTGGCCTGGCGCACCGCCTATGACGACGCGAGCGCCGACAAGGCCCGCACGGCCCTGCTCACCCTCGCCGAACGCCTCGACGCCCTCCACGAACTCACCGGCCGCTCCGTCCGCGTCGGCCTTGAGCCCGAACCCGGCTGTGTCGTCGAGACCACCTCCGACGCCCTCGCCCCGCTGACCGCGATCGCCCACGACCGCATCGGCATCTGCGTCGACACCTGCCACCTCGCCACCTCCTTCGAAGACCCGCACACCGCCCTGGACGCCCTCACCGAAGCCCGCGTCCCCGTCGTCAAGTCCCAGCTCTCAGCCGCTCTGCACGCCGAACACCCCCACCTCCCCGAGGTCCGCGACGCACTCGCCGCCTTCGACGAACCCCGCTTCCTGCACCAGACCCGCACCCGCACCGCCGCAGGGCTCCGCGGCACCGACGCCCTCGGCCCCGCCCTCGCCGGCGACACCCTGCCCGACGCGGCCCCCTGGCGCGCCCACTTCCACGTCCCCCTGCACGCGGCCCCCGCCGCACCCCTCACCTCCACCCTTCCCGTCCTCAAGGCCGCCCTGACCCGGCTGGTCGGCGGCCCGCACCCCCTCACCCGCCACCTGGAGGTCGAGACCTACACCTGGCAGGCCCTCCCTCCCGAACTGCGCCCCCGCGGCCGCACCCAGCTCGCCGACGGCATCGCCGCCGAACTGACCCTCGCCCGCGACCTGTTGACGGACCTCGGCCTCAAGGAGCTGCCATGATCCCTCAGCCCTCCGACCCGGGCCCCACCCCGCTCCTCGTCCTGGACGTCGTCGGTCTCACCCCCCGTCTCCTGCACCACATGCCCCACCTCAAGTCCCTCGCCCAGTCCGGCTCCCAGGCCCCGCTCGGCACCGTCCTGCCCGCCGTCACCTGCGCCGCCCAGTCCACCTTCCTCACCGGCACCCACCCCTCAGAGCACGGCATCGTCGGCAACGGCTGGTACTTCCGCGAGCTCGGCGACGTACTCCTGTGGCGTCAGCACAACGGCCTGGTCGCAGGCGACAAGCTCTGGGACGCCGCCCGCCGCGCCCACCCCGGCTACACCGTCGCCAACATCTGCTGGTGGTACGCCATGGGCGCCGACACCGACTTCACCGTCACCCCCCGTCCCGTCTACTACGCCGACGGCCGCAAGGAACCCGACTGCTACACCCGGCCCCCGGCCCTGCACGACGAACTCACCGACAGACTCGGCACCTTCCCCCTCTTCCACTTCTGGGGACCCGGCGCGGACCTGGTCTCCAGCCGCTGGATCATCGACGCGACCCGCCACATCATGGGCACCCGCCACCCAGACCTGACGCTCTGCTACCTCCCTCATCTCGACTACGACCTGCAACGCTTCGGCCCCGACGACCCCCGCTCCCTCCAGGCGGCGGCCGACCTGGACAAGGCGCTGGCCCCGCTCCTGCGCGACGCCCGCGCGGAAGGCCGTACCGTCGTCGCGCTGTCCGAGTACGGCATCACCCGCGCCGACCGCCCCGTGGACATCAACCGCGCCCTGCGCCGCGCCGGGCTGCTGGAGGTGCACACCCAGGACGGCATGGAGTACCTGGACCCGATGGCCTCCCGCGCCTTCGCGGTCGCCGACCACCAGATCGCCCATGTCTATGTGCGTCGCCCCGAGGACCTGGACGCCACCCGCGCGGCGCTCGCCGACCTGCCCGGCATCGAGCAACTCCTCGACGACGAGGGCAAGAAGGCCCACCACCTCGACCATCCGCGCTCCGGCGAACTCGTCGCCGTGGCGGAGCCGGACGCCTGGTTCACGTACTACTACTGGCTCGACGACGACCGCGCGCCCGACTTCGCGCAGCTGGTCGAGATCCACCGCAAACCCGGCTACGACCCGGTCGAACTGTTCATGGATCCGCTCGACCCCTACGTCAAGGTCAAGGCGGCCACCGCGCTGGCCCGCAAGAAACTCGGCCTGCGCTATCGCATGGCGGTCGTGCCCCTCGACCCGTCACCTATTCGCGGCAGCCACGGCCGCCTTCCGGCGAGCGACGACGACGGTCCGCTCCTCATCTGCTCCACCCCCCGCGCTGTCGGAGACCGCGTCGCGGCCACCGACGTGAAAGCACTGCTGCTCCGACTGGCCGGTCTTTCCTGACTGGTTCCCAGTGAAGCACTCACCACTGACAACGGCCCGAGATCACGAGGAGTTCCAGCTATGAGCCGCATGTCCCAGCCCGACCCCGAACTCACCCACCGGCTCAGCAGACGCGGCATGCTCGGCGTGGCGGCGGGCGCCACCGCCGAGGGCCTGCTGGGCGCCGCCGCCCCGGCGACGGCCGCCCCCGCGACCGGCCACGGCCGCGGCCGTCCCGTCCTTCCCCCCGGCCGCCTCGGCATCCAGCTCTACAGCCTCCGTGACAAGGTCTCCACCCTCGGCTTCGCCCCCGTCTTCGCCGAGCTGGAGAAGTACGGCTACGACGAGGTCGAGTTCGCCGGCTACACCCAGGGTTCGGCCGGTCCGATCACCCTCGCCCAGCTCAAGCGGCTGGCGCGCGACCACGGCCTCAACCCGATAGGCAGCCACGTCGGTTACTACGCCGGCGACCCGAACGCCTACACCTTCGCCCAGAACCTCACCAAGGTCCTCGACGACGCCCAGGCCCTCGGCCTCAAGCACATCGGCACCGCGTCGGGGCCGTTCCGCTACGGCTCCACCGTCGACGCGTGGAAGCGCGCCGCCGAGGAGTTCAACACCTACGGTGCGGCGGCCAGGGCACGCGGCATGAAGTTCTACCAGCACAACCACTCCGACGAGTTCGCCTTCGCCGAGGACAACCCCAAGGTCCGGCTCTACGACGTCCTGCTCGCCGAGACCGACCCCGACCTGGTGTTCCTGGAGATGGACATCTTCTGGGCGTACGCGGGCCAGTTCCGCTTCTCCAGGCGGCCCGACGGCACGCCCGCGCCCTTCGACCCGCTGCGCTACGTGCTCAGGCAGCCCGACCGCTACCCGCTCTTCCACGTCAAGGACGGTGTCAGCGACCCCGGGAACGAGTTCGGCTACCGCATGGTCGACGTCGGCGACGGCGACATCGACTACCAGCGGTTCATCTCTGCCGTCACCCGGCTCAAGGGCGAGCGGCTCGCCCACCACTGGCAGGTGGAGCACGACCAGCCCACCGAGTCCTTCACCTTCGCCCGCCGTTCGAGCGCGTACCTGCACTCGCTGAAGGAGAAGTGCTGACGGCAGGCAGGCGCACGTGAGGAGGCCCTCTCCGATGCCGGGAGCGAACCGGACCGGGGAGGGCCTCCTCACATGCGAGCGGGTTCAGCTCGCGGGCTGCGGCTCGGTCACCCCCGCGGGATGCCCGGGCCGGCGCAGCAGCAGCGCGATCGCCGCCGCCACCATCGAGACGCCGCCCGCGAGGGCGTACGCCCCGTCGTAGCCCCAGGACGCGACCACCATGGAGCCGAGGCCGCCCCCGAACAGGCCGCTGACCAGCTTGCCGCTGTACACCAGCCCGTAGTTGGAGGCGTTGTAGTTCTCCCCGAAGTAGTCCGGGGTCAGCGCCGCGAACAGCGGGTAGAACGCGCCGCCGCCGAAGCCGGAGAGGAACGCGAAGAACAGGAACAGCCACTCGCTCTTCACGTCACCGGCCCAGATCACGCCGAACTGGGCGAGACCCAGGACGACGATGACGAACACCAGGGTGGACTTGCGGCCCCACTTGTCGGACAGCCAGCCCACGACCCCGCGGCCGATGCCGTTGATGACCGCCATGACGCCCATGGACGAGGCCGCGACGAGCGGTCCGAAGCCGACGTCCTTGGCGTAGTCCACCTGGAAGGAGATCCCGAAGATCGACACCCCGGCGGTCAGGACGATCGACAGCCACATCAGCGGCAGCATGCCGGTCCTGATGGCCTCCTTCGGCGTGAACTGCCGTACCGCCGGAGGGTTCTTGGCGAGGCTCGCCGCGTTCTTCCCGCTGCCGGAGAAGGTCAGCGGATCGACCTCCGAGGGCCACCAGTTCTTCGGCGGGTCCTTGAAGAAGAACGCGCACCCGAAGACCACGATCACGATGTAGCAGCCGATGAGGTCGAGGACCCGGTGGTAGTTCGCGGTGTCGAAGCCGTAGTTGAAGATGAAGATGAACGGCAGCGACCCGTACGCGAAGCCGCCGTTGACGAACCCCGTCCGGGCGCCCCGGCGTTCGGGGAACCACTTGCCGACCATGTTGATGCAGGTCGCGTAGACCAGGCCGGCGCCGAGGCCGCCGACGACGCCGAATCCGAGGATCGCCAGCCATACGTTGCCCAGGTGGGACAGGGCGAGGAACCCGGCGAGGCACATGACCGAGCCGGCGTACATCGCCGTACGGGCGGTCAGGACGCCCTTCTCGCGCAGCCAGCCCGCCGGGAAGGCGACGCCGGCCTGGAAGAACACCCAGACGCTGAGGATCCAGAAGGTGTTGCTCTGCGTCCAGCCGTGGGCGTGGGACAGGGTGTCCTCCGCCGAGCCGTACGCGTATTCGAAGACGCTGATGGCCATCATGGCGATCCACGGGAGATACACCATGAGCTTGCGGGAGTGACCGAGGATGTCGCGATCGGTCTCGCCGATGCGGTAGACGCGGCCGTGCGCGTCGGTCGCCTCGCGGTAGGGACGGTGTGCGGCGTCGGATTGTGTGGACGAGCTGCTTGCTGCGTACGGATCTGCCGTCATCTCAGACCATGTCCTCGCCGAGCGGTTGCGGGTTGGGGGCGATACGGCGCGTTTCCTTGTCGCGTCCCGGTGGGCTCAGGAAGAGCGCCACGCAGCCGGCGAAGAGCGAGATGGAGCCGGCCAGGACGAAGGCACCGGAGTGCCCCCAGGCGCCGACGACCACGGCGCCCATGCCCGCTCCCAGACCGGAGACGAGCTTGGCGCTGTAGACCATGCCGTAGTTGGACGCGTTGTTGTTCTCGCCGAAGTAGTCGGCGGTGAGCGCCGCGAACATCGGGAAGATGGCGCCGCCGCCGAATCCGGAGATCGCGGAGAAGACCAGGAACATCGTCAGGTTCTTGCTCTCGGCCGCCCAGAGGATGCCGTACTGGGCGAGCCCCAGGATGAGGCAGACGAAGAGCAGGCACCGCTTGCGGCCGTAGAGGTCGGAGAGCCAGCCGATGACCCCGCGGCCGGTGCCGTTGACGACCGCCTTCAGGGACATGGCCGTGGCCACGATCCCGCCCGCGAAACCGGCTTCCTCACCGATGTCCACCTGGAAGGCGATGCCGAAGATGTTCACTCCGGACGTGCAAGCGAGACAGAACCACATCAGGGCCACCCGGCCCGTCTTCCACGCCTCCTTGGGGGAGTACTGGCGGACCGCCGGCGGGTTCATGCGCAGCGAACGGGCCGCGCGCGGGTCGGCGGGCGGGTTGAGCGGGTCGATCGCGGCGGGCCACCAGTTCTTCGGCGGGTCCTTGAAGAAGATGCCGGAGCACGCGACGATCCCGGCCAGGAACACACCCGCCGAGACCAGCACCCAGCGGAAGTTGGTCAGGTCCATGTAGCCGTTGAAGAGGAAGACGAAGGGCACCGAGCCGTAGGCGAAACCGCCGTTGACGAACCCGGTCTTGCCGCCCTTGCGCTCCGGATACCACTTGCCCACCATGTTGACGCAGGTCGCGTACACCATGCCCGCGCCCATACCGCTGAACATGCTGAAGCCGATGTAGGCGAAGACGACATGCGGTGCGAACGCCAGCGACAGATAGCCGAGCAGGGTGCCGGCCGCGCCGCACATCATCGCCCAGCGGGCCGGCAGCTTTCCGCTCTCACGCAACTTGCCCGCGGGGAAGGCCACCGCGGCCTGGAAGAAGACCCAGACGGTCATCATCCAGAAGATGTGCATGCTGTTCCAGTGATGCGCCGTGTGCAGGGTGTCCTCGGCGGACGCGAACGCGTACTCGGCGGAGGAGATGCCCATCATGCCGATCCAGGGCAGGATCACCATCCACTTGCGTTTGCGCCCCATGATGTCGATGTCGGACTCGCCGACGCGATAGACGCGTCCGTTCCGGTCGGTCACCTCCCGGTAGGCGGCGACCTGTGAAACGTCGGTAGTGGTCACGTTGTCTGCACCCCTTGCGTCGAAAGTTCTGGCCAGCGCCCCCTGTCCAATGCCTTTCGTGTGCGCACGGGTCCCGGGGTCGGCCGACGCGCACCGTCGGCCGACCCCGTGCTCACTCACCTCATGAACCGCCCCCCAACAGCCCCGCCGCGCGCGCCCAGCGGTACTTCGCGCCGAGCACGGCCACCGGCTCCTCAGTCGTGTACGGGTACGCCACGACCCCTCGCTCGTACAGGTACTGGCAGGCCTCCTCGACCTCGACGTCCCCCGCGAGCGACGCGACGACGGGCTTCTTTATGCCGCGCTCCCGGAACTCGGCCACCACGCGCGCGGTGAGCTCCGCGAAGACCATCGGGGGAGTGACGATCGTGTGCCAGTAGCCGAGGACCAGCGCGTGGATGCGCGGGTCCTCCATGCCGAGCCGGATCGTCGCCTCGTACGTCGACGGCGGCTCGCCCCCGGTGATGTCCACCGGGTTGCCCGCGGCCCCGAAGGGCGGGATGAACTTCCGGAAGGCCTCGTCCAGGTCCGCCGGTATCTCCATCAGCGACAGGCCGTTGTCGGTCACCGCGTCCGAGAGCAGCACACCGCTGCCGCCGGCCCCGGTGATGATCACGATGTTGTCGCCCTGGGGAGCGGGAAGCACCGGCAACGCGCGCGCGTACTCCAGCATCTCGTTCAGCCCGGGAGCCCGGATGACCCCGGCCTGCTTCAGGATGTCGTCGTACACGGCGTCGTCGCCCGCGAGAGCCCCCGTGTGCGAACCGGCCGCCTTGGCACCGGCGGCCGTACGCCCCGCCTTGAGGACGACGACAGGCTTCTTCGGTACGGTCGCCCGCGCGGCCTCGACGAAGGCCCGCCCGTCCTTGAGGTCCTCCAGGTGCATCGCGATGCACTCGGTGTGCGGGTCCTCGCCGAACCAGGACAGCAGGTCGTCCTCGTCGAGGTCCGACTTGTTGCCCAGGCCCACGATCGCCGACACGCCCGTCTTCGTGGTTCGCGCGAAGCCCAGGATGGCCATCCCGATGCCGCCGGACTGCGAGGTCAGCGCCACGCCGCCCTTGACGTCGTACGGCGTGCAGAACGTGGCGCACAGGTCCTGCCACGTCGAGTAGTAGCCGTAGATGTTCGGTCCGAGCAGCCGGACGCCGTGCCGTTCGGCGATGGCGACGATCTCCTCCTGGAGTTCGTGCTCGCCGGTCTCCGCGAACCCGGAGGGGATCAGCACGGCGTTGGGGATGTTCTTGCGCCCCACCTCCTCCAGGGCCGAGGCCACGAACTTGGCGGGGATCGCGAAGATCGCCACATCCACCTCACCGGGAACGTCCGTGACACTCTTGTACGCCTTGCGGCCCAGAATGTCATCGGCCCTGGGGTTCACCGGATGGATCTCCCCGGCGAAGCCGCCGTCGACGAGGTTGCGCATCACCGAGTTGCCGATCTTGCCCTGCTCGTTGGAGGCGCCGATCACGGCGACCGAGGAGGGCTGCATCAGCCGGCGCATCGAGGTGAGGATCTCCTCGCGCGAGTAGCGGCGGCGCTCCTTCACGGGCGCGTCCGACAGGATGACGCGGATGTCGGCGGCGACCGCGCCCTCCGGGGTCGCGATCACCGGGTTGAGGTCCACCTCCGCGATGTCCGGGAAGTCCGCGACCAGTTGGGACACCCGCCGGATCTGCTCGGCGATCGCCCACCGGTCCACGGCCGCCTGGCCGCGCACCCCGCGCAGGATCTCCGCCGCGCGGATCGAGTCCAGCATGGACAGCGCCTCGTCCGCGTCGACCGGCGCCAGCCGGAACGTGACGTCCTTGAGGACCTCGACGAGCACCCCGCCGAGCCCGAACGCCACGACCTTCCCGAACGTCGGATCGGTCACCGCGCCGACGATGACCTCCTGCCCCTTGGGAAGCAGTTCCTGCACCTGTACGCCCTCGATACGCGCTTGCGCGCTGTACGCGCGCGCGTTGTCGACGATCTCGTGGAACGCGGCCCGTACGTCCGCCGCGCCCTCGACGCCGACGATCACTCCGCCGGCGTCGGTCTTGTGCAGGATGTCCGGGGAGACGATCTTCATCACCACGGGCCCGCCGAAGCGTGCCGCGTACGCCACGGCCTCCTCGACGTCGGTCGCCAGCTCCTCGCCCGGTACGGCGATCCCGTACGCGTCGGCGATCACCTTGCCCTCGGGCGCGGTCAGCGCGGTGCGTCCCCCGGCCCGCACGGAGTCGAGGAGCGCACGCACCCTCAGCACCCGGTCTTCCGCCATCACGTCAGATCACTCCGTTCGACTTGAGCAGGCGCAGCTCCTCGTCGCCGAGGCCGAGCTCGCCGACGTAGACCTCTTCGTTGTGCTCGCCGAGCAGCGGTGAACTGGTCACCTCGACGGGGGAGTCGGACAGCTTCAGCGGACTGCCCACGGTCACGAAGTCACCCCGCTGAGGGTGCGGCACGGTGACGACCATCTCGTTGGCGACCAGCGAGGAGTCCTCGATGATCTCCCGGGTCGACAGGATCGGCCCGCACGGGATGTTGTGGGCGTTGAGCTTCTCCAGCACCTCCCACTTGGGCAGGGTCGAGGACCACTCCTCGATCAGCTGGAACATCTTGTTGAGCTTGGGCAGCCGGGCCTCCGGGGTGGCCCACTCGGGGTCCTCCGCCAGTTCGGGCCGGCCGACGAGCTCGCTGATCGGCTGCCAGCCGACGGGCTGCACGATCACGTACACGTAGTCGTTGGGGCCGCCCGGCGCGCACTTGACCGCCCAGCCGGGCTGGCCGCCGCCGGACGCGTTTCCGGAGCGGGGAACTTCGGTGCCGAAGTCGTCGTTGGGATATTCACGGAGCGGGCCATGGGCCAGGCGCTGCTGGTCCCTCAGCTTCACCCGGCAGAGGTTGAGGACAGCGTGCTGCATGGCCACGTTGACCCGCTGGCCGCGCCCGGTCCGCTCGCGCTGGAACAGCGCCGCGAGGATGCCGGCCACGGCGTGGACTCCCGTGCCCGAGTCCCCGATCTGGGCCCCCGTCGCCAGCGGCGGCCCGTCCTCGAAGCCGGTGGTCGACATCGACCCGCCCATGGCCTGAGCGACGACCTCGTACGCCTTGAAGTTGGTGTACGGCCCGTCCCCGAACCCCTTGATGGAGGCATAGATGATCCCCGGATTGATCTCCTGGATGCGGTCCCAGGTGAATCCCATCCGGTCCACCGCGCCCGGCCCGAAGTTCTCGACCATGACGTCCGAGCGCCGGATCAGCTCGGTGAGGATCTCCTTGCCGCGCTCGGTCTTGGTGTTGAGGGTGATGCTCCGCTTGTTGCAGTTGAGCATCGTGAAGTAGAGGGAGTCGACGTCCGGGAGGTCGCGCAGCTGCTTGCGCGTGATGTCACCGGTCGGCGCCTCCAGTTTGACGACGTCGGCGCCGAGCCAGGCGAGCAGCTGGGTGGCGGACGGACCCGACTGGACGTGAGTCATGTCGAGGACACGGATGCCCTCAAGTGCCCTGGCGGTCATGGGCGTTCACCTCACTTGTACATCGTCTGGTTCATGGTTCCGGGGGCGTACGCGTCCGGGTCGACCCAGACGTTGATGAGTGACGGCTTGCCCGACTCGCGGGCGCGCCGCAGCGCCGGACCGATGTCGGCGGGGTCGCGGACCTCCTCGCCGTGACCGCCCAGCATCTGGGCGAACTTGTCGTAGTGGACGTCGCCGAGGGTGTTGCCGATCCGCTCGCGCTCCTCGCCGTACTTGGCCTTCTGGCCGTAACGGATCTGGTTCATGGAGGAGTTGTTGCCGACGATGCCGACGAAGGGGAGGTCGTAGCGGACCAGGGTCTCGAAGTCCCAGCCGGTGAGGGAGAACGCGCCGTCCCCGAAGAGCGCGACGACCTCCTTGTCGGGCCGGGCCTGCTTGGCCGCGAGCACGAACGGGACGCCGACGCCGAGCGTGCCGAGCGGGCCCGGGTCCATCCAGTGCCCCGGCGACTTGGGCTGCACGACCTGCCCGGAGAAGGTGACGATGTCGCCGCCGTCGCCGATGTAGATCGAGTCCTCGGTGAGGAAGTCGTTGATCTCGCTGACCAGTCGGTACGGGTGGATCGGCGATGCGTCCGACCTCAGGCTGGGCAGCCGCTTCTCGAGCGCGGTCTGCTCGGCGGCGCGCAGCTCGTCGAGCCACTCCTTGCGCTTCGACGCGCCTCCGTTGAGGCGCCCGGAGGCCGCCTCGGTCACCGACTTGAGGACCAGCCCGGCGTCGCCGACGATCCCGAGGTCGATGTCGCGGTTCTTGCCGACGGTCCGGTAGTCGAGGTCGATCTGGACGACGGTCGCGTCCGGCGAGAGCCGCTTGCCGTAGCCCATGCGGAAGTCGAAGGGTGTGCCGACGATGACGATGACGTCGGCGTTGGAGAAGGCGTAGCGGCGGGACAGCTGGTAGTGGTGCGGGTCGCCCGGGGGGAGGGTGCCGCGCCCGGCGCCGTTCATGTACGCCGGGATGTTGAGGGTCCGTACGAGCTCGACGGCCGCCTCGGTGCCCCGGGTCGTCCACACCTGGCTGCCCAGCAGGATGGCCGGCTTCTCGGCGTGCACGAGGAGGTCGGCGAGCTTCTCGATCGCCTCGGGGTCGCCGGCCGAGCGGGTGGAGGCACGGTAGGCGCCCTCCTTGGGCACCCGCGCCTTGGCCACCGGCACCTTGGCGTCGAGGACGTCCCGGGGGATCTCCAGGAAGGAGGGCCCGGGGGCGCCGTGGTAGCACTCGCGGAACGCCATGGAGACCATGTCCGCAGCGCGCGCCGTGTCCGGCACGGCCGCCGCGAACTTGGTGATCGGCGTCATCATGTCGACGTGCGGCAGGTCCTGGAGTGACCCCATCTTGTGCTGGGTGAGCGCCCCCTGGCCGCCGATCAGCAGCATCGGGGACTCCGCGCGGAAGGCGTTGGCGACCCCGGTGACGGCGTCGGTCGTGCCGGGACCGGCGGTCACGACCGCGCAGCCCGGCTTGCCGGTGATGCGCGCGTAGCCGTCGGCGGCGTGGGCGGCGACCTGTTCGTGGCGTACGTCGACGACCTCGATGCCCTCGTCCACGCAGCCGTCGTAGATGTCGATGATGTGGCCGCCACACAACGTGTAGATGCGGTCGACCCCTTCGGCCTTCAGCGCCTTGGCAACGAGGTGGCCACCGGAAATCACGTCCTGGGTGTCGTCGGGCATGGCGAAGTCCTGTCCCTTCGTAGGGGGTTGGAACGCTCTCGCGGTACATTGCATACAGTCGACGAATACTGTATGAACCTTGTTATCCCGCATCCGGTGGGTGGTGTCCAGGGGGCGTGCGGCACTTTTGAGTCAGGAGCCGGAATGGACCTGTACGAACACCAGGCAAGGGAACTCTTCGAGGAACACGGCATGTTGGTGCCGAGGGCCGAGGTCACCGACTCGTCCAAGGAGGCACGCGAGATCGCCCGTCGGCTCGGCGGGCGAGTGGTGGTGAAGGCCCAGGTCAAGACAGGTGGCCGTGGCAAGGCGGGCGGAGTGAGGCTTGCCGCCGACCCGGCCGCCGCCGAGATCACCGCCCGCCAGATCCTGGGCATGGACATCAAGGGACACACCGTCGGCAAGGTCATGCTGGCCCAACCAGTCGACATTCAGAGCGAGTTCTACGTCTCCTACGTCCTCGACCGGGCGGCGGGCCGCTTCCTCGCAATCGCCTCCGCCGAGGGCGGCATGGACATCGAGGAGGTCGCCGCGAGTCGGCCGGAAGCCGTCGCCCGTATCCACATCGACCCCGTGGAGGGCGTCACCTCGGCGAAGGCGAGCGAGATCGCCGAGGCGGCCGGACTCCCGCCGCAGACCGTCGACGCGCTCGTACGGCTGTGGGAGGTCCTGGTCCGCGAGGACGCCGTCCTCGTCGAGGTCAACCCCCTCGTGCGCACCGAACAGGGCCAGATCCTCGCCCTCGACGGCAAGGTCACCCTCGACGACAACGCCCGCTTCCGCCAGGAGCGTTGGGGAGCCGACGGCGCCGCTCACGACGACCCGCTGGAGGCCGCGGCCGCCGCCAAGGGGCTCAACTACGTCAAGCTCGACGGCGAGGTCGGCATCATCGGCAACGGCGCGGGACTGGTCATGTCGACCCTCGACGTGGTCGCCGGCTGCGGCGCCCGCCCCGCCAACTTCCTCGACATCGGCGGCGGGGCCTCCGCCCAGATCATGGCCGACGGCCTGTCCGTCATCCTCTCCGACCCGGCCGTCAAGTCCGTCTTCGTCAACGTCTTCGGCGGGATCACCGCCTGCGACGCGGTCGCCGACGGCATCGTGCAGGCCCTGGACACCGTGCAGTTGACCAGGCCGCTGGTCGTCCGGCTCGACGGCAACAACGCCGTCCGCGGCCGCGCCATCCTCGACGAACGCGCCCATCCACTCGTCCAGCAGGCCACCACCATGGACGGCGCCGCCCGCCGTGCCGCCCAACTCGCCACCACAGCCTGAGAAGAGGGACGACATGGCCATCTACGTGACCAAGGAGAGCAAGGTCCTCGTCCAGGGCATGACCGGCGGCGAGGGCATGAAGCACACCCGGCGGATGCTCGCCGCCGGCACGAACGTCGTCGGCGGCGTCAACCCGCGCAAGGCCGGCCAGAGCGTCGACTTCGACGACCGGGCCGTCCCCGTCTTCGGCTCGGTGCGTGAGGGCATCGCGGCCACCGGCGCCGACGTCAGTGTCGTCTTCGTGCCGCCCGCCTTCGCCGAGGCGGCCGTCACCGAGGCCGCCGACGCCGGGATCGGCCTCGCGGTCGTCATCACCGAGGGCATCCCGGTGCACGACTCCGTCGCCTTCACGACATACGCCACGTCCCGTGGCACCCGCGTCATCGGCCCCAACTGCCCGGGCCTGATCACACCCGGGCAGGCCAACGCGGGCATCATCCCCGCCGACATCACCAAGCCGGGCCGGATCGGCCTGGTGTCCAAGTCCGGCACGCTCACCTACCAACTCATGTACGAACTCCGCGACATCGGCTTCTCCACCTGCGTGGGCATCGGCGGCGACCCGGTGATCGGGACGACCCACATCGACTGCCTCGCCGCGTTCGAGGACGACCCCGACACCGAACTCGTCGTCCTCATAGGGGAGATCGGCGGCGACGCCGAGGAGCGGGCGGCCGCGTACATCAAGGAGAACGTCACCAAGCCGGTCGTCGGCTACATCGCCGGGTTCACCGCGCCCGAGGGCAAGACCATGGGGCACGCGGGCGCCATCGTCTCCGGCTCCTCCGGCACCGCCCAGGCGAAGAAGCAGGCGCTGGAGGCGGTGGGCGTGAGCGTGGGGAGCACGCCGACGGAGACGGCGAGGCTGGTGCTGGCCCGGCTCGAAGCGCTGCGGGCAGGGACGCCGTAGTCCTTCGGATGCGAGCCGCGCAACTCCCGTGTGCGTGCGGGAAGTTGCCGTATCGACCTGAACAACTCCCCCCCCGAGCCATGCAATCCCGCCCCCGACTGTGCACCGAGAGCGGAGCGACCCGATGGCAACCACCCTCACTCCGAGCAGCCGAACCCTCACCCTGAAATCCGGTACGACCTGGACGGACGCCTGGCGGCGCTGCCTCGCCGTGGCGCCGGAGGCGTTCCGGGACGACCGTGTCCTCAACCTCTGGGACTCCACCTGGCAGGCGGACGGCCGGGCCCTGCCCGCCACCAGCCCCGTCGACGGCAGCCCGATCGCCGGCCCGCCCCGCCTGGACCGGGCCACCGCCCACCAGGCCGTCCGCGCGTCGCTCGACCAGCACCGCGCCTGGCGGCACGTCCCGCTCGACGAGCGCCGGGCCCGCGTCGCGGCCACCCTCGACGCGCTCACCCAGCACCGTGAACTCCTCGCTCTGCTCCTCGTCTGGGAGATCGGCAAACCCTGGCGGCTCGCGCAGGCGGACGTCGACCGGGCCATCGACGGTGTGCGCTGGTACGTCGACGGCATCGAGCCGATGCTCGCCGGCCGGGCCCCGCTGGACGGCCCGGTCTCCAACATCGCGAGCTGGAACTATCCGATGAGCGTGCTCGTTCACGCAATGCTGGTCCAGGCACTGGCAGGGAACGCGGTCATCGCCAAGACCCCGACCGACGGCGGCGTCGCCTGTCTGACCCTGGCCTCGGCGCTCGCCGCCCGCGAGGGGATTCCCGTCACCCTCGTCAGCGGCAGCGGACGCGAGCTGTCCCAGGCGCTGGTGCGGGCGCCCGAGATCGGCTGCGTCTCCTTCGTCGGCGGCCGCGACACCGGCGCCGCCGTCGCCACGGCCGTCGCCGACCTCGGCAAGCGACACGTACTGGAACAGGAGGGGCTCAACACCTGGGGCATCTGGAACTACTCGGACTGGGACACACTCACGGCCGTCGTCCCCAAGCTCTTCGACTACGGCAAGCAGCGCTGCACGGCGTACCCGCGCTTCGTCGTCCAACGCGAGCTGTTCGACGACTTCCTGGCGGCCTACCTCCCGGCGGTGCGCACCCTGCGCGTCGGGCACCCGCTCGCCGTCGACGCCTGCGGCGACCCGTATCCGTCGCTGGACTTCGGCCCGGTGATCAACGCGGCCAAGGCGAAGGAACTCCACGACCAGATCGCCGAGGCCGTCGACCGCGGCGCCGTGCCGCTGCACCGCGGCAAGGAGGCCGACGCCCGCTTCCTGCCCGGCCAGGACACCTCGGCGTACGTCCAACCCGTCACGCTCCTCGGCCCGCCGCCGTCCTCACCGCTCCACCACGCGGAGCCTTTCGGCCCGGTCGACACCATCGTCCTGGTCGACACGGAGGCGGAGCTGCTGGCCGCGATGAACGCGTCCAACGGCGCCCTGGTGGCCACCCTGTCCACGGACGACGAGGCGACCTTCGGCCGGCTCGCCCCGCAGATCCGCGCGTTCAAGGTCGGCCACGGAAAGCCTCGCTCCAGGGGCGACCGGGACGAACTCTTCGGCGGCTTCGGCGCGTCCTGGCGCGGCGCGTTCGTCGGAGGGGAACTCCTCGTCCGTGCCGTGACGCTGGGGCCGGTGGGGGAGCGGCTGCCGGGCAACTTCCCGGAGTACCAGCTGATGCCGTGACGCCCGATCGCCGGGTGGCCCCATGCCGTGCCACGACGGCGGGGACCACCCGGCGATCACCCCGCCCCGCCCTTCGTACCCGGCACGTACCTTCCCGGTCACTCCGGGTGAGCCTCCCAGGCCCGCGGAGACACCGCCCCCGCACCGCCTCCCAAGGGACGGATATGCAGGTGAAGGGCGCTCCGAAAGCTTGGTATTGTTGTCCATGTCGCCGCGGGGAATACCCCCGGCAAGGCGGCAGACACCTGGTCCGGGTGGCGGAATGGCAGACGCGCTAGCTTGAGGTGCTAGTGCCCTTTATCGGGCGTGGGGGTTCAAGTCCCCCCTCGGACACAGAAGTTATCCACGGAAAGTGCTGGCCACCCGGTCAGCACTTTTCCTGTTTCGTGCCTTGGGTGAACGAGAGTTCAGCGGGTCGACTCCGCGGCTTCGACGATCACGTCGGCCACCACGTCGGGCTGGGAGATTGCCACCGCGTGGGAGGCGTCCACGCGTGTGATGTGTGATCCGGCGCGTTCGGCCATGAACTGCTGGGCCTGGGCGGGGATGGCGTTGTCCTGGGTGGCGATCACGGCCCAGGAAGGGAGCGTGCGCCAGGCGGGGGTGCCGGAGAGTTCGGCGGTGAGTGCCTGTACGCGTACCGGGCGCTGGGTGACCGCGAGGGCGTCGGCGGTCTCGGTGGGGAGGTCGCCGGCGATGACGTCCTGGTAGTGCTCGGGCAGGATGCGCAGTTCCGGTTCACCGTCGTACTCGGTGGCGACGGTGGTGTCCGGGCCCATCTTGGCGCCGGGGAAGCGCGAGGCGTTCTCCAGGGCGCTCTCGCCCTCGTCGGGCTGGAAGGCGGCCACGTAGACCAGGGCCTGGACGTTGGACGCGTCGCGGGCGGCCCGGGTGATGATCGCGCCCGCGTAGGAGTGGCCGACCAGGACGACCGGGCCGTCCACGGCCTGGGCGACGGTGGCGACGTAGCGGGCGTCGGACTCCAGGCCGCGCAGCGGGTTCGCCACGGCGAGGGTGGTGTAGCCCTGGGCCTGGAGCTTGGCGACGGCCCCCTTCCACATGCCGGAGTCGCCGAAGGCGCCGTGGACGAGGATGACGGTGGGGGTGGTGCTCATGGGGTTCTTGCCTCTCGGGGTGAGTGTTAGGAAGAACGATCGGTCTTTCTGCGAGAGAGACTAGTCGTTCTCCCTTGGTGGTGCAATCGGGGGCGGTCAGCAGAACGACTGGTCTTTCTTTACGATGGGGGAATGACGACTGCCTCTGAGCCGCACCCCAAGGACCGGCTCCTTCGCACCGCGTCCCGCCTCTTCTACGCGGAGGGCATCCAGGCCGTGGGCATCGACCGCCTGGTCACCGAGGCGAAGGTCACGCGTGCCACCTTCTACCGGCACTACCCCAGCAAGGACGACCTCGTCTCGGCCTACCTCACCGCCACCGCCGAGGACATCCGTGCCGCTGTGGCTCAGGCACGGGAAGGCAAGCCGCCGCGCGAGGCGGTCCGCGCGGTCATGGCCGTACTCGGTGACGCGACCCTCGAAGACGGCTTCCGCGGCTGCCAGTTCCTCAACGCCGCCGCCGAATACCCCGACCGCACCCACCCGGTGCGCGCCGTCATCGACGACCAGCGCACCTGGCTGTTCGGCGTGCTGCGCGACCTCTCCGCCGCCATCGGGCACCCCGAGCCCGATCACGCCGCCCGCGTCCTCGTCATGCTCCACGACGGCGCGTTCCAGTCCGCGGAACTCGACGACGCTACGGCCGTCCGCGAAACGCTCCGCCGGGCGGTCGACCAAGTGTTCCCCGCGGAGGGCGACTGACGGAGCGCCCACGCGTGAGCGGGGTCTGTCACGAGCGTGTGTGAGTGGAGTGCGGCCAGCTCCAGCGCGCCGTCACCTCGCACGCCACCATCGACCAGGCGATCGGCGCGGTCGTCGTCCTGGGGCGGATCCCTCCGGAGGAGGCGTGGCGGGTCCTGCGGGACGTCTCACAGCGCACCGACACCAAGGTCCACACCGTCGCCGAGCACGTCCTGGCGCTCGCCCAGGGCGAGCACTCGGTCGACCGGTGGCCTGGCCCCGCGAGGCTCGGCCACCGGTGGCGGGCGCTGAGCGGCTACTGGGCCATCTCGTACGTGCCGGACAGCGCCTCGACCCGCTGCCAGACTCGCTCCGTGCGCGTCTCGTCCACGACCGGACGCCGGACCGAGGACAGTGCCCACTCCTGCTGCCGCTCGGTCGCCGAGTCCTTGCCGTGGAGTTCGACGGCGTGGCCGGAGAAGTCCCTTACGAGGACGGCGAAGAGCTCGTCGAGCACGTCCTCGTCGAGGCCGGTCAGAGCGGCCTGCTCCAGGACGAGCTGTCCGTGCACGACGAGGGCGAAGAGCTGGCCGATCGAGAGGACGAGGTCGAGATCGCGGCTCTGTTCCGCGTCGGGGGCGGACGTGGTGACGAACTCGCAGAGCGCGTCGGCCTGTTCGCGCAGACGGGCGACGTTGGGCAGATGGGCGTACGACTCGAAAGCCGGGCGCCAGTCGTGGAAGCGCACCGAGCCCAGGCCCCGGGCCGGTCCCTGCCGGAACAGGAAGTCGTCGTCGGCCGCGTCGAGACGGGTCGGCACGCTCGGGTACTCGGCCGGGTCGAGGAGGTGGTTGCGCATGAACTTGAGGATCAGCGCGAGGTTGACGTGGACCGTGCCCTCCAGCTTCGGCAGGCCGCGGATCTCGACGGCCGCCTGGCTGAAGTAGTTGTCCTTCTCGAAGCCCTTGGCGGCGACGACGTCCCACATCAGGTCGATGACCTTCTCGCCCTCCGTGGTCACCTTCATCTTCGTCATCGGGTTGAAGAGCAGGTAGCGGCGGTCGTCCGGGCCGGCGGAGCGGAAGTAGTCGACGGCGCGGTCACTGAACAGCTTCATGCCGACGAGCCGGACGTACGCGTCGGTCAACTCCCGCCGCACATGCGGGAAGGCGGTGACGGGACGGCCGTAGAGGACGCGGTTGTGGGCGTGGGTGACGGCCTCGTACATCGCGTGCTCGCAGATGCCGATCGAGGCGGTGCACAGGTTGAACTTGCCGACGTTGACCGTGTTGAGGGCGGCGTCGAAGGCGGCGCGGCCGGTGTGCAGGACGTCGTCGGACGTGACGGGATAGTCGTCCAGGCGGAACTCGCTGACGAACTTGGAGGAGTCGACGACGTTCTTGACCAGGTGGTAGGCCGGGTGGCGGCTGTCGGCGGCGAAGAACACGTAGCCGTCGGGGCCTTCGACGTCGGTACGGCGGCCGAAGACGGAGACGAGTCCGGCCGCGTTGCCGTTGCCGATGTAGTACTTGGAGCCGGTGGCGCGGAAGCCGCCGTCGCCGTCGGGTTCGAGCAGCATGTCGGTGGAGTAGATGTCGGCGCCGTGGGCCTTCTCGGACAGGCCGAACGCGAACACCTCACCCTGGGCGAGGAGTTCGGCGGCGCGGGCGCGGGCGGCGGCGTTGTCGCTCTGCCAGACCGGGCCGAGGCCGAGGATGGTGACCTGCCAGGCGTACCAGTAGTCCAGGCCGTAGAAGCCGAGGATCTCGTTGAGCGCGGCGATACGGGCGGTGTCCCACCGCTTGTCCGGCTCGTCTTCCCCCGCACTGGACGACGGCGTCAGGAAGGTGGCGAACAGGCCCTCCTTCGCGGCGAAGGCGAGGAAGTCACTGAGCCAGGCGCGGGTCCGGTAGTCCTCGATCAGCTGCCGCTTTCCGCGCGCCTCGAACCAGTCGACGGTGGCGCGCAGCAGGCGGCGCGTCTCGGGGTCGAAGTGTGCGGGGTCGTAGGTGCGCGGGTTGAAGAGGAGCTGGTCAGCCATGGTGAGGGCCTCTTTCGGCTGGTCGACGGAAGGGGTGGGAATCGGGATTCGGGAATCGGGATTCGGGAGGTGTGGCGGTCGGACGGGCGCAGTGGTCGTGGGCGGTGCGGTGGAGTGCGGTGGAGTGCGGTCAGGTGCGCGGGCCGAACCGGGCCAGCGTGGCGAGTACGTCGTCCAGCCAGCCGATCATCATCCGCTCGTACGCGATGCCGCCGCGCAGGACGGCGTGCTGGAGCTCGCGCTCCGCGTCCAGGGGCTCTTGTAGCGGGGTGTCATCCCCCTCTTCGGGCCCGGTGAAGTCCCTTTCCTCGCCCGCCAGATAGTGCGCGAGTCGGTCCCGGTGCGCCTGCCGGTGTCGTTCCACCTCGCGGATCAGGGCGGTCGGGTCGTCGAAGGCGGCACCCCGGATCTTCACCGCCAGGTCGTGGCGGACGCTGTCCGGCTCGATCGGATCATGCAACCAGGAGGACAGCGCGGCCCGGCCGAGGTCGGCGACGGAGTACTCCTTCTTGTCCGGACGCCCTTGCTGCGGGATGTCCTGGGCGGCCACCCAGCCGTCGTTCTCCATGCGCTTGAGCACGCGATAGATCTGCTGGTGGGTCGCGGTCCAGAAGTAGCCGATGGACCGTTCGAAACGCCGGGCCAGCTCATAGCCGGAGCCCGGCTTCTCCAAGAGCGACACCAGGATCGCGTGTTCGAGCGCCATGACGGCGATCGTGCTATGCAACTCGTTGCATAGCAAGTCTGATCCAGGGCTGTGCGACGTGGCTCACGCGGGTACCGGCCTCTTGGTGGTGAGGGAGAGCTGCACGGTGTTTCCCTGAGCCTGCCCCCCGCTGGTCGCGGAGACTGTGGCCAACGAGTCCTTCCACACGCCCGCAATGGGCCACGCCCCGTACCGCAAGGCATACGGCGATTGATCGGTGTCATGTCGATTTGCCTGCTCAGGTAGCTCGGGCGTGGCCATGGCTCAGCTCATCCCGCCGTCGGTCCCAATCCGATCAACAACGACCCGCCGTCGACCGTGTCGGGAAGTCAGGCCAACGAGCAGCCTGCGCCGCACGACATGCAGCAGTGGCCGAACTGGCACACCATCGGCAACCGTCAGTGGTTCCCGGGTCTCCTGGTCAGGGATGCCCGTACCGGACGGACCGTGCAGGCCATCGTCTGCACGGGAGGCCGGTACCAGGACTGCGACGCCCGGCTGAGGGGCCGGTCAGGCGGGCGCGTCACGGCTCGACCGGTACGCGTACCGGGCCCCGCGCGGAGTGGACGAGCAGCTTGGTCACCAGTTCGCGCAGGATCAGTCGCTCGACCGGGGTGAGCGGCTCCATGAGGTCGGCTGTCATCTGCGGGACATGGGCCGCGAGGGCGCGCTCCAGGGCTTCGTAGCCCTGGGGCGTTGCTTCGAGGAGTGTGGCTCTGCGGTCTTCCGGGTGAGGTCGGCGGGTGATCAGTCCGGCCTCCTCCATCCGCGTGATCAGGCGGGTGAGTCCGCCCGAGGTGAACGAGAGGTCCTCGGCGAGGCGGGCGCCGGTGGTCCGGCGCTCGGGGTGCCGGGCCAGGCGCAGGAGGACCTCGAACTCGGAGCCGCCGAGTCCGGAGGCCTCGCGGATCGTGCGGTCGGCGCGGCCTCCGATCGCGTCCGTCAGGCGCAGGACGTCGCCGTAGAGGACGACCGCCTCATCGTTCAGCAGATCACTCATAAAGCTGACGCTACAGCAATGTTCATCGGCCTTTCGATTGGCTGGGTGCCTGATGTCAAGCCTGTTGGTTAGCTTGAAGTTTGAAATAAAGCTTCTGTGGAAGCTAGTTTTGACGGCAGACATCGCACCGAACCGAAGGGATGGCCCATGCCTGTGGGACGACGTCAGGTCCTCGTCGCGGGTTCGCTCACGGCCGCCGGAGCCGCGCTGGGCACCGGAACGGGACACGCCGTGACGCGCGGAGAGGAGACGAAGAGCCTGCGGCAGCTGTACCGCGAGGCGAAGGCGGAGGGCGGCACCCTCACCGTGTACGCGGGGGGTGACACCGCGAACCAGCAGGACGGCAACAAGGCCGCGTTCGAGAAGGCCTTCCCCGGGATCACGCTGAACATCGTCGTGGACTACAGCAAGTTCCACGACGCCCGCATCGACAACCAGCTGGCCACGGGCACCCTGGTGCCGGACGTGGTGCAGTTGCAGACCCTTCAGGACTTCCCCCGGTGGAAGCGCGAAGGTGCGCTGCTGCGCTACAAGCCGGCCGGCTTCTCCCGTGTGCACCCCGCCTTCAAGGACCCCGACGGCGCCTGGACCGGCATCTTCGTCGACGCCTTCTCCACCATCTACAACGTCGACAAGGCCGGCTCCACCCCGCCCCGCGGCGCACAGGACCTGCTCGACCCGCGTTGGAAGGGGAGGATCGTCTCGACGTATCCGAACGACGACGACGCGGTCCTGTACCTCTACAAGACCCTCGTCGACAAGTACGGCTGGGACTGGCTGCGGCGGTTCGTCGCCCAGGACGTGGCATGGGTACGGGGTACGCAGGAACCGGCTGACCGGGTCGAGGCGGGCACCGCGGCCGTCGCCCTCGGTACGGACGGCATGCTCACCCCGGTCGCCGGGGTGAAGACCCGCTTCGTCGTCCCGAAGCACGATCCCTTCATGGCCTGGGCCCAGCGCGCCGCCATCTTCAAGGACGCACGGCACCCGGCCGCCGCCAAGCTCTACCTGAACTGGTGGCTGTCGAAGCAGACCCAGTCCGACTTCTACATGTGGTCCGTCCGCACCGACGTCGCCCCGCACTCCGGCTACCGGCCCATCTGGGACTACCCCAACGCCCACCTGAACGGCTTCGCCGAGTTCATGGATGACCGGGCCCTGGCCGAGCGCTTCCGGCAGCAGCTGACGCTGTACGTCGGAGAGGTCGCGGGGGCGCCGTCTCCGGGGTGGCTGGGGCTGCATCCCGGAGGTCGTTAGGCGAGGCGGCGGTTCGTCGGCAGGCTCGGTGCGGCGTGCGGCGTGCGACGTGCGGGGTGCGGGGTGCGGG
The DNA here is from genome assembly GCF_010548375.1 of Streptomyces sp. SID13726. Lineage (GTDB taxonomy): Bacteria > Actinomycetota > Actinomycetes > Streptomycetales > Streptomycetaceae > Streptomyces. The sequence continues at coordinate 865,168 of NZ_JAAGLY010000003.1, read as the reverse complement.
GTGCGACGTGCGGGGTGAGTGGGTGCGAGGTGAGTGGGTGCCGAGAAGCGCACCACCGCGCCGGTCGCGCCCGCGGTGCCCCCTGGAACAGGGCCGTCGTCTTCGTGGAGTCGGTGTCCTGTGAGGTCGAGCTGTTGCTGAAGGCGCTGTCGGCCGCGCCGACCCCGGCGCCGAGGCCGATCTCTCGTCGTCGGGCGGTCGCAGTCCCTCGCGCCTACTGCGGGCGCAGTAGGCGCGGCGACGGGGAGCGGGAGGTTCTTACGAGACGGTGACGTGGCGGCCGAACCCCTGATGTCTTCCCGTCCCACGGACCACTCTGGCTCCGTCGGTCAGCCGCAGCGGGTGGCTGGTGAGTACAGGAGGACTACCGCATGAGCAGGCACACCAGGCGCAGGTCGCCGATGAAGGTCCGGTTGGGCGTCGCCGGAGCCGGGATCCTCGGGGCGGCCGCCGTGGTGGGGGCGGTGACCATCGCCTCGGCGAACGAGCCCGCACACCGGAACGGCGCCGACCACGCCGTGTTCGTGCAGGGCAACGAGCTGGCCGGCAACACCGTCCACGTCTTCGCGCGGGGCGACGACGGCGTACTGTCCGCCGCGGGCACCTACGCGACCGGAGGCAAGGGCGGTGACCAGGTGGACGCGCCCACCGACTCCCTCGCCTCACAGGGTTCGCTCGTCTACGACGACCGGTCCCAGCGGCTCCTGGCGGTCAACGCGGGCAGTGGCACGGTGACTTCGTTCCGGGTGCGGGGAAGTGAGTTGACGGACCGTCAAGTGGTGCGCTCCGGCGGGGACTTCCCGTCGTCGATCGCCGTGTCCGGCGACCTCGCGTACGTGATGAACGCGGGCGGCAGCGGAAGCGTCCAGGGGTTCCGTGTCACTGCCGGGGGACTGAAGCCGCTCGGCGGCTCGTACCGTTCGCTGGGGCTGCACAACAAGAAGGTCCCGTTGTTCAGCAGTTCGCCCGGTCAGGTCGCGTTCACGCCGGACGGGCGGGACCTGGTGGTCACCACCAAGTCCGCCAACACCGTCGAGGTCTTCCCGATAGGGCGCGACGGGCGGCCCGCACCCCGCGCTGTGGTCAACAAGTCGGCCGGCGGTGTGCCGTTCGCGATCACCTTCGACAAGTCGGGCCGCATGCTGGTGGCCGAGGCGGAGAAGTCCACCGTGACCACGTACGCCGTGCGCCGCGACGGCACCCTCAAGGTCCTCCAGAAGCCCCTGCCCAACGGCCAGGAGACGCTCTGCTGGCTGGAGCGCGCGGGTGACTTCTTCTTCGGCGGGAACACCGGCAACTCCACGGTCACTGGCTACCGCACCGACCGGCACGGGAAGCTGGCCCTCACCGACCGCGTCGGCATCGCCACGCCGCCCTCCGGGAAGTCGCAGGGTGTCATCGACCTGGCGGTGACACGGGACGAGAGGTTCCTGTACGTGCAGAACGCCACCTCGGGCACGGTCGACGGGTTCAGGGTCGGCAGGAACGGCTCGCTCACCAAGGTCACCACCCTCACAGGACTGCCCCCCTTCGCCGAGTCCGGCATGGAGGGCATCGTCGCGGTGTAAGAAAGCGGCCGCCGCGACACACGGCGCCCCGGAGGGGACTTCCTCCGGGGCGCCGTTATGCGTCCTTGTTCCGTAAGAGTTCCTTTGTTCCGGAAAGGCCGTGCGGCCGGTGGGATGGGAGGCATGAAACCACGCGTCACTCCACCGGTGTTCAAGGGCGGACTGCACGACGCCCGGACCGCGACGGTGATCGGCCGATGGCTGGGCCCGGCCTTCGCCGTCTGCTTCCTCACCGGTCTCGTCAGCCACTTCATGCAGCACCCGCCAGGATGGCTCGCCGACGACCTCCCGAGCCGACCCGTCTGGGGATACCGGCTCACTCAGGGCCTGCACGTCGCCTCCGGCATCGCGGCGATCCCGCTGCTGCTCGCGAAGTTGTGGACCGTGTACCCGCGGTTGTTCGAGTGGCCCGCGCTGCGCTCGGTCCGGCACGCCCTGGAGCGACTGTCGGTCGCCGTACTCGTCGCCGGTGCCGTCTTCGAGCTCGCGACCGGGCTGCTCAACACGGCGCAGTGGTACCCGTGGCCGTTCTCGTTCGTGCCGGTGCACTACGCGGTGGGGTGGCTGGTCGTCGGGGCGCTGCTGCTGCACATCGCGGTGAAGTCCCCGGAAATCAGGGCCCATTGGACCCGCCGTTCACCGGGCACCCTCGCCCTGCCGGCCGTGGACGAACCCGACCGGCGCTCGCTGCTGGCCGCGCTGACCGCGGCGGTCGGAGCCGTCACGCTCACGACCGTCGGCCAGTCGTTCACGCCTCTGAAGGGCTTCATCCTCTTCGCTCCCCGGCACCCGGACAAAGGTCCACAGACCCTGCCCGTCAACCGCACCGCCGCCGCGGCCGGAGTCGGCCGGATCGCCCACGAGGAGTACCGCCTGACGGTGGCCGGCCCGCGGCCGTACACCCTGACGCTGGACGAACTGCGCGCGCTGCCCCAGCACGAGGTGGAGCTGCCGATCGCCTGCGTGGAGGGCTGGAGCAGGTCGGCGCGCTGGACCGGCGTACGCGTCGCGGATCTCCTGGAGCGCGCGGGCGTACCCGAACAGGCGCGGGTACGGGTGGTGTCGTTGCAGCTGAGGGGTGGCTACCGGGTGTCGGAGATGGGGCACCGGCATGCTCGGGACCCGCTGACGCTGCTCGCGCTGCGGCTGAACGGCGAGGAACTCGACCCCGACCACGGCTATCCCGCGCGGCTCATCGCGCCCGACCGGCCGGGTGTGCTCCAGACCAAGTGGGTCGGCCGCCTGGAGGTGGTGGCATGAGCGCGCCGCGCGTGGCCGTGGGCGCGGTGGGCGTGGCGCTCATGGGAGTCGGGGCGCTCCTGCTGGTCGAGGCCGGTGACGTCCCGGACGTACTCGTGTGGCTGGCCGGGGCGGTACTCCTCCACGACGCGGTGATCGCCCCCTTGGTGCTGCTGGCCGGGCTGCTGCTGGTGCGCGGAGGCGCGCGAGGGCCGGTCCGCGGCAGCCTGCTGGTCGCGGGCGCGCTGACGGCGGTGGCCCTGCCGGTGCTGCTGCGGCCGGGGCGGCCGGCGAACCCGTCGGTGCTGCCGCTGGACTATCCGCGCAACTGGCTGATCGCGCTGGGGGTGGTGGCTGCGGTGACCGCCCTGTGGAGGCTGGGGCGGAGGCTCGCGCGGGGGCGTGGCCGCCCTGATGGCTGATCCCGGCCGGGCGTCTTACGGGTGCCTTACGGCGCGGGGGCAAGCCGGGTCGGGGCGGCGGGCCGCGGCCTAGCGTCACGACATGCGCCCCTTCCGCACCGTGTGTGTGCTGCTTCTCGTGACCGCCCCACCGCTCCTCCTGGCCGCCGCCGGTGTAGTGCATCCACTGCATCTGACGACGACCACGGCGGGCCGGTGGGCCGGGCTGCACGTCGTCCTGCTCCCGGTCTTCCCGCTCCTCGTCCTCGGACTGCTGGTCCCCGTGTGGGGCAGGCCGCGCCGCGACGTCGACGGGGCGTTGACGGTGGTGTCCTGGGCGGGATGTCTCTTCTTCGCCGCCTACTACTCCGGCCTGGACGCGGTGGCGGGCATCTCCGCGGGCGCCGTCGTGGATCACGGTGTCCATGGGGCCGCAGGTCAACTCTTCGCCATGGGGGACCAGTTGGGGCGGGCCGGGGTGTACGGACTGGCTGTCGCCTCGCTCGCCACGTGTGTGGTGCTGTGGCGACGGCACGGTGCGCGGGTGTTGCCGGGCGCCTCCGTTCTGGCCGTCGCGTGCTGGTCGTTCGTGGACAGCCACATCTTCTGGCCCAGGGGAGTGATGACGATGATCGGCTTCGCCGTGGCGTTCGCTCTGCTGACGACGGTCGCTTTCCGGCCGACCATAAGCCTTACGAACCCCTGACGTTCCCGGCTCGTACGGTCCGCGACTGGCTGTAAGGTCCTACCGTCGTAGCCATGTTGATCCTGGTCACCGGAGGTGCGGGCTTCATCGGCTCGCACATCGTCACCGCTCTTGTCGACGCCGGGCACGAGGTGAGGGTCCTCGACGCCCTCCTGCCCACCGCCCACCGCACGCCCCCGGCGATCCCCGAAGAGGTGGACTGGCGGCACGCCGACGTCCGGGACAAGGGGGCGGTTGCCGACGCCCTGCGAGGCGTGGACGCCGTCTGCCACCAGGCCGCCATGGTCGGTCTCGGCAAGGACTTCGCCGACGCGCCCGACTACGTGAGCTGCAACGACCTCGGTACCGCCGTGCTCCTGGCGGGCATGGCCGGGGCCGGCGTACGGCGTCTGGTGCTGGCGAGTTCGATGGTGGTCTACGGCGAGGGGCGCTACGTCTGCGTGCGGCACGGAGTCGTACGGCCCGGTCCGCGCCGGCCCGCCGCTCTGGAGGCCGGCGACTTCGAGCCGCCGTGCCCGCACTGCGGTGAGGCGCTGGCCTCCGGCCTGGTGGGGGAGGACGCCCCGGCCGATCCGCGCAACGTGTACGCGGCCACCAAGCTGGCCCAGGAGCACCTCGCCGCCGCGTGGGCGCGGGCCACCGGCGGCCGGGTCGCCGCCCTTCGCTACCACAACGTGTACGGCCCGGGCATGCCGCGCGACACCCCCTACGCCGGTGTCGCCTCCCTGTTCCGGTCCGCGCTCGCCCGCGGTGCGGCACCGCGCGTCTTCGAGGACGGCGGGCAGCGGCGGGACTTCGTCCACGTACGGGACATCGCGGGCGCCAACCTCGCGGCGCTGGACGGAACCCGCGGACTTCCCGAGGGCGCGCTGCGGGCCTACAACGCGGGCAGCGGACTACCCCACACCGTGGGCGAGATGGCAGCCGCGCTGGCCCTGGCGTACGGCGGCCCCGAACCGGTCGTGACGGGGGAGTACCGGCTCGGCGACGTCCGCCACATCACCGCCTCCTCGCAACGGCTGCGCGACGAACTCGGCTGGAAGCCGCGGGTCGAATTCGAGGACGGCATGGGGGAGTTCGCTACGGCGGAGCTGCGGGCCGGGTGAGGCGGAGGGGTTCCGCAGGGGGCTCATCCTCGGCCCGCCCTGTCTCGCCCCGCAGCGCCTCGCACTCCTCCTGACCCCCACCTCACAGCACCCCCACCTCAGAGCACCCCCACCTCACCCCGCCGCCGGCAGATGCACCTCGAACCGGCACCCGCCCGGCACATTGCTCACGGCCGCCCGTCCCTGATGGGCCTCCACGATGCCCCGCACGATGGCCAGCCCGAGCCCCGCCCCGGCCGGCGGGGTGCGGGCGTCGGTTCCGCGCCAGCCGGTGTCGAAGACGCGGGGGAGATCCTCGGGGCGGATGCCGCCGCAGCCGTCGGTCACCGAGAGCACCACCCGGTCCGCCTCCCGGTGGGCCGCGACCGCGACCGTGCCGTCGGCCGGAGTCCGGCGGATCGCGTTGACCAGCAGGTTGGCGAGGACGCGGGACATCTCACGGCCGTCGACCTCCACCGGTACGGGTTCGACGCCGTGGCCCACGAGCCGTACCCCGTGCTCCCTGGCCAGCGCGTCGACGCCGGCGATGGCGTCGCCGACCAGGTCGTAGACCGACATCCGGGCCGGGGTGAGGGTGAGCACGCCCGCCTGGATGCGGGAGAGTTCGAACAGGTCGCTGACCATGGAGGTCATGCGGCCCACCTCCGTGCGGATACGGGTGTGGTAGACGCGCGGGTCGTCGACCATGCCGTCCTCCAGGGCCTCCGTCATCGCCTGGAGGCCCGCCAGCGGAGTGCGCAGATCGTGGGAGATCCAGGCGACCAGCTCGCGCCGGGATGCCTCCAGGGTCCGCTCGCGTTCCCTGGACGCGGCGAGTCTGGCGCTGGTGGCGGCCAACTGGCGGCTCAGATCGGCGAGTTCGGCGGTGGGTGCGGCGACGGGCGGGGTGAAACTGCCGTCGTCGCCCAGGGCGCGGGTGGCCTCGGTCAGCTCCCGGCTGCCGCGCACCACACTGCGCCCCAGCAGGAGGGCCACGACGAGCGAGACGACCGTGGCCATGGCGCACACCATGGTCACCACCCACAGGTCGTGGTCGGACAGGAACATCGCCCACGACACGAGCATGGTCCCGGCGAGCATCGCCGCCACGGTGACGGCGGCGACCACGGCCAGCGACGCGGCCACGGACCGGTGCCGCAGCACCCGCAGGGCGGCCACTCCGACGAGTCCGGCACCTGCCGCGCCGATCGCCGCGTAGAGCGCTATGAGCAGCGTGTCACCGAGCACGACCCACCTCGTCCTCCTGCGCGCGGGGAGCGTCGAACCGGTAGCCGATCCCCCACACCGTGCTGATCAGCAGGGGGCCTGCCGGGTCCTCCTCGATCTTCTCGCGCAGTCGCCGCACATGCACGGTGACAGTCGACAGATCGCCGAACTCCCAGCCCCAGACCCGCTGCATCAGCTGCTCCCTGCTGGTGGCCTGTCCCGGGTGCCGCAGGAAGTACTCCAGCAGGTCGAACTCCCTGATGGTGAGGGCCAGTTCGACGCCGTACCGGGTGGCGCGCCGGGCGGTGGGGTCCAGCGCGAGCGGGCCGGCCCGCAACCAGGGCTCCGACGCCCCGGGGCGAGGAGTCGGCGGCGCACCGGCCCGGCGGAGCACGGACTCCACGCGCAACACCAGCTCCCGGGGGCTGAACGGCTTGGTGACGTAGTCGTCCGCGCCGACCTCCAGGCCGAGGACACGGTCCTCCTCGTCGCCGCGCGCGGTCAGCATGATCACCGGCACGGGTCCGGTCGCGCGGATACGACGGCAGACCTCCAGCCCGTCCATACCGGGCAGCATCAGATCCAGCACCACGAGATCCGGCGTCCGGACCGCGGCCCGGGCCACGGCGGCGGGGCCGTCGTCGGCCACGTCGACGGCGAATCCCGCCCGGCCCAGATATCCGGCGACGACCTCGGAGACCGTGGGGTCGTCGTCCACGACGAGTACGTGTTTCACCCCACGAGTCTCACACCGGGAGAGCGCCGCAGGCGGAGGCCGGGGTCGACGTCAGAGTTCCGTAAGGACGCTGAATCCCTTATGCCCATTTTGCGTCCGTAGGGTGAGTTGCGTGATCGAGACTTCCCCTTCCCTCGAAACTCCCCCTTCCCTCGTGACGCCCCCTTTTTCCGTGGACGTCGTGCTGCCCTGCCTCGACGAGGCCGAGGCCCTGCCCTGGGTACTGGAACGCATCCCGCCCGGCTGGCGGGCCATCGTCGTCGACAACGGTTCCACCGACGGATCGCCCGACATCGCACGGCAGTTGGGCGCGTACGTCGTCCACGAACCCCGGCGCGGCTTCGGCGCCGCCTGCCACGCGGGCCTGGCCGCCGCCACCGCCGACACGGTCTGCTTCTGCGACTGCGACGCCTCCCTTGACCCCGCCCTGCTGCCCGCCGTCGCCGCCCCCGTCCTCGACGGAACCGCCGACCTGGTCCTCGGCCGCCGCAGGCCCACAGCCCTGGGCGCCTGGCCCCTGCATGCCCGCCTGGCCAACCTGGAACTCGCCCGACTGGTCCGCCGCCGCACCGGACTGCGCCTGCACGACCTGGGCCCGATGCGCGCGGCCCGCAGGGAGGCGCTGCTGGGCCTCGGGCTGACCGACCGGCGCTCCGGCTACCCGCTCCAGATGGTCGTCCGCGCCGCCGACGCCGGCTGGCGGGTGACGGAGACCGACACGCCCTACCACCCGCGTACGGGCCGCTCGAAGGTCACCGGCACCTGGCGCGGCACCTGGCAGGCCGTACGCGACATGCGGGCGGTTCTCGCCGAGCGGCCGGCCGCCACCCCGACTCCGGCGTCGGGCACGCGAGTTACGGGAGCCGTCCGATGAACTCCCTTTCGAGGGCCGGAGGTTCGGCCACCTTGCTGGTCATCGCGAAGGAGCCGGTGCCGGGACGGGTCAAGACCCGTCTCACCCCTCCCTACAGCCCCGAGGAGGCGGCCGTCCTGGCCGAGGCCGCGCTGACCGACACGCTCCACACGATCCTCCAAGTCCCCGCGCGGCGCCGGGTTCTCGTCCTCGACGGAGCGCCCGGCCACTGGCTCCCGCCCGGATTCGAGGTCGTGCCTCAGACGGACGGCGGCCTCGACGAACGCCTCGCCGCCGCCTTCGAACAGTGCGACAGCGGCCCGGCGCTCCTGGTCGGCATGGACACCCCGCAGCTCAGCCCGGACCTGCTGGCCGGCGTCGGCCGCGACGGGCACGACGCGTGGTTCGGCCCGGCGGCCGACGGCGGGTTCTGGGCCCTGGGCTTCGCCGACCCGGTCCGCGGCGGCGCCCTCGTCCGGGGCGTCCCGATGTCCACCGAGCGCACCGGAGCCGTTCAGCGCCGCAGGCTCGTGGCGGCGGGACTGACCGTCGGTGACCTGCCGACGCTCCGTGACGTGGACACCGCCGCCGACGCGGCCTCGGTCGTCACCTCCTGTGCGCCCGGCTCCCGCTTCGCCGCCGCACTCGCTTCCCTCGCCCTGCCGGCGGAGACGGTCCGATGAGCGCTACGGCTGCGGGGACGGCCGTGGCCGGTCCGTACCCTCTGGGGCACGCCGAACCAGGGGAGCCCTGGTCGGACGACCTCTACGGTCGCGCACTGCACACCGGCCGTGGCCCGCTGTTCCTGCGCCGCGTCACACCGGGTCCCGACGCGGCGACCGCACTGCTGCCCCTGGACGTGGAGCGCTTCTGCGCCGCACCCGACGCCGCCGACATGGCCGTACTGCACCGCTGCCGGGGACCCGTCCTGGACGTCGGCTGCGGCCCGGGACGCCTGGTGGCCGCGCTCGCCGCCGTGGGCGTACCGGCACTCGGCGTGGACGTCAGCCCGGCCGCCGTCGCGCGCACCCGCCGGCACGGCGGAACCGCTCTGCGCCGGTCCGTCTTCGACCGGCTGCCCAGGGAGGGCCGCTGGACCACGGCCCTGCTGATGGACGGCAACGTCGGCATCGGCGGCGATCCGACGGCACTGCTCGCCCGCCTGTACGACCTGCTCCGACCGGGAGGCCGCCTGCTGGCCGAAGCCACCCCGCAGGACGTGGACGAACGCCTCGTCGTCCGCGTTGAGGACGGCGACGGCCGACACGGGCGCCCCTTCCCGTGGGCCCGCGTCGGCACCACCGCCCTCCTGCGCGCCGCCGACGCCAACGGATGGCTCTCCACCGGCAGTTGGACCACCGACGGCCGCGCTTTCCTGGAACTCCGCCGCCCGCACACGGGCCTCCACGCCGTACCCGCGCCCGTACCGCACACGGGCCTCCACGCCCTACCCGCCCCCGTACCGCACGAAGGCCACATCCGCCCATGACCACCACCTTGTCCCGACAGCGCCCTGCACCCCCGTCCACGCACCCCACCGCGCCCGTGCGGATCGCCGGAACCGCGCTCCTCCTCGCGGCCCTGACCGCGGTGATCGTCGTGACCCTCCAGGCCGGCGACAACAAGGGCGAGTCCGGCTGGCTGCTGGCCGGATACGCCGTGGCCTGGGCCCTGTTCGCCGCCGCCGTGCGGACCGTACGCAGGCTTCCGGCCCGTGCCGCGACCGTCCTCGTCCTGATCGGCTCGGCCGCCGTCGCCCTGGCCGGGCTCACCGCGCAGCCACGCACCAGCAACGACATGTACCGCTACGCCTGGGACGGTCGGGTCCAGGCCGCCGGAATCTCCCCCTACGCGCATCCGCCCGCCGCACCCGAACTCGCCCGCCTGCGCGACCAGTGGCTGTTCCCCACCCTGGACAAGTGCGAGGGATGGGGGCTCACCCGGACCGGCACCGGCCTGTGCGTCCGCATCAACCGGCCCACCGTCCCCACCATCTATCCACCGGTCGCCGAGGGCTGGTACCTCGCCGTGCACGCGCTGTCCCCACCGGACAGCCGTCACAAGCCGCTCCAGGTCGGCGGCGCGGTCCTGGCCTTCGGTACGACCCTGGCCCTGCTCCGCGTTCTGCGCCGCCGAGGTGACCCACGGCGGGCTCCGGCCCGGGCCGCCCTGTGGGCATGGTGCCCGGCGATCGCCCTGGAGGCGGTGAACAACGCCCACATCGACACCCTCGGCGTCCTGTTCCTCGTGCTCGCCATGGGCACGGCCACCGCGGGGGCCCGCCGCGGCGCGCTGCTCGGCGCCGCGATCGCCGTAAAACTCCTGCCCGTTCTGGCCCTGCCCGGGGCCCTGTCCGGACAGCGCGGCCCGGCCCGCGTCCTGCGGGTGACAGGGGCGCTGATCGCCACGGTCGTACTCGCCTACCTGCCGTACGTCGCGATGTCCGGACCCGGCGTGCTCGGCTACCTCCCCGGCTATCTCCATGAAGAGGGGTACGAGCCCGGCCACGTACGCCGTTTCGCCCTGCTGCGGCTCCTGCTGCCGGACGCCGCCGCGGGAGTGGCCGCGGCCGTCGTCCTGGTGGTGATCGGCGTGTACGTGTGGCGGCGCGGGGACCCGGACCGTCCCTGGCGCGGCGCCCTGCTGCTCACCGGCACGGCGCTGCTCCTCTTCTCCCCGAGCTACCCCTGGTACTCCCTGCTCGTGATCGCTCTCGTGGCCCTGGACGGCCGCTGGGAATGGCTCACCATCACCCTCGCCGGCACCGCGCTGTACCTGGGCGGCGGTCTCCTGCCCGGCTTTCCCGTGCAGGCCTGGGCGTACGGCGCCGCGGCGGTCGTGGTCGGCGTCGGTGCCTGCGTGCGGTCGAGGGTGAGGTGGAGGCACTTCGGCGGGAGCCGCCCTACGACTCCCGCAGCGCCCTGTTGATCTCGCCCAGCGACTTCGTCAGCCGCCCGTAGTCCTCCCCGCTCACGGGTGCGATGAAGAACCGCTCGATGACCTGCGCGTGCACGGCGGCGGCCCGGAGGAACACGGTGTGGCCGTGGTCGGTCGGTTCCACCAGGACGCTTCGGCGGTCCCCGGGTGACGGCACGCGGGACACCAGGCCTGCCTCCTCCATGCGGTCGATCAGGCGGGTGATGCCGCTGCTGGTCAGGGTGAGGTCGTCGGCGAGTTCGCGCTGCGAGACCTCTTCGCCCGGCTGTCGGCCGAGCCGGATGAGGACCTCGAACATGGTGTGGCCGATCCCGCACTCGCGCCGCAGAGCGGTGTCGATCCGCTGTTCCAGGCGGGTGGCGGCCTTGATCAGCAGCCCGAAGTCGTGCACGCGCGGGCTGTTGGCGGCGAGGGCCGCTTCGTCGCTCTGTGGGTTGCGGGCGTTCATTCATCCGACTTTACTGCCTCCTCACCTACTGCCGTCTCAATTACTGACTAGTCAATTGCTGAGTGGTCAATGAAGTTCTACGCTGTCTCCCTCTGAGGGAGCCGCGTGGAAGGGAAGACCCATGGACCTACAGCACTGGCTGGGCCGAGCCACCGAAGCGATACAGGAGTGGGCCGACGGATACGGCCCCTACCGGCCCCACCCGTCACTCCACGTCGACGACGACCGCTTCGCCGCCGCCTTCCAGGAGTTCACGGGACGCCTGGGCGACAACTACCCCTTCTTCCACCCGCACTACGCGGGCCAGATGCTCAAGCCCCCGCACCCCGCGGCCGTGGTCGGCTACCTCACCGCCATGCTGATCAACCCCAACAACCACGCCCTCGACGGCGGCCCCGCCACCGCCCGGATGGAGCGCGAGGTCGTCGCGCGACTGGCCACGATGTTCGGCTACGACACCCACCTCGGCCACCTCACCACCAGCGGCACCATCGCCAACCTGGAAGCACTGTTCATCGCCCGGGAACTGCACCCCGGCCAGGGGATCGCCTACAGCGCCGACGCCCACTACACCCACGGCCGGATGTGCCGCGTCCTCGGCATGAAGGGCTATCCGGTCCCCACCGACGACCGCGGCCGCATGAGCCTCGACGCCCTGGAGGACATCCTGCGCGGCGGCGAGGTGGGCACGGTGGTGCTCACCGCGGGCACCACCGGCCTCGGCGCCGTCGACCCCGTCGACCAGGCCCTCGCCCTGCGCGAGCGCCACGGCGTCCGGCTCCACGTCGACGCCGCCTACGGAGGCTTCTTCACCCTGCTGGCCGGTGCCGAGGGCCCCGAAGGCATCCCCGCCGGGCCCTGGCGTGCGATCGCCGAGTGCGACTCGGTCGTGATCGACCCGCACAAGCACGGACTCCAGCCCTACGGCTGCGGCGCCGTACTCTTCCGCGACCCCGGGGTGGGCCGCTTCTACCTCCACGACTCTCCGTACACCTATTTCACGTCCAGCGAGCTCCACCTCGGCGAGATCAGCCTGGAGTGCTCACGGGCCGGTGCCTCGGCCGCCGCCCTGTGGCTCACCTTCCAACTCCTCCCGCCCACACCCGCCGGCCTCGGCCAGGTGCTGGCCGCGGGCCGACGCGCCGCCCTGCGCTGGTCCGACCTGATCACGTCGTCCAACTTCCTGGAGCTGTACCAGCGGCCCGAGTTGGACATCGTCAGCTACTTCCCGCTGGTCGAACCCACCACGCTGAGCGCGATCGACACGGCCTCGGCGGATGTCCTGAGGGCCGGGATGGACAGCGACGACCCGGTGTTCCTGAGCACGCTCAAGGCGGACCGTACGGCGTTCTCGGCACGCCATCCGAAGGTCACCGCGGACGCGGACGCCGATGGCGACGGGGCGCGGATCCTGCGCAGCGTTCTGATGAAGCCGGAGTCCGAAGACCATGTGGAGCATCTCCACGCACGGGTCGAGGAGCTTGTGCGGGCGCGCTGATCCGGTACGGGGTGTCCCGCGGGTCCGCTGGGTCGTACAGCGGGTCCCGGCGGGTCAGCCGAAAGGGCGAGACGTTCGGAGCGGCCCGCGCGGGACCGTGGCCGTTCGGGCGAGGTGCCCCGTGGCCGCGGGCGGCGAAGGTGATCTCCGTCGCCGTCCCGCCCTGAAGGCCGGCTTGAAAACCAAGGCAGTCGCCGTCGCCGGTGGCTACGAGGTGACGTCTGTTCACCATCGTCGTCGACACAGGAGCCGACCACGACCGGTCGCCCATCGAGCAGCACCGCCAGCGCCTCCATCTGTCCGGCAGCACCGTCCAGGCCCGCGAGGACCGCCTCCGGGTCGCCGTGCACCAGCCACGCAGGGTCGGTCAACCGCCCGCTGGCCGCCGTCACTTCACAGGCGGGACCACGGTTTCAAGCCTCAAGTCGGCTGATGTGATGGCTTAATATCCGAATCGACGACAGAGGGTGGAGGCTGGAGGATCGCTTGGCCCTGAAGGATCCGGTCCAGGAGAGCGGCGCCGTACTCGGCGTCGCGCAGACGCAGACCGAGCGTCTCACCGCGGTCGTGGGGGAACTCGCCGACGGCCGTGGATCAGTCCTGGAGATCACCGGTGAGCCGGGCATCGGAAAGACCACGCTGCTCGGGCAGCTCGCCGAGCGGGCGGCCCGAGCAGGGGCACTCGTGGCGCGAGCCCACGCCGCGCACGGTTCCGCACCGCCCGGCCAGGTCGTCGAGGACGTGTGGGACGCCCTGGACGCGCGGGATGCCCCGACTGCGCGGGCGCTCGGCCCCGAGACGGACGCCGAACTGCGGGACGTGCTCACGCGCTGGGCGGCGCGGCACGGAGGCGTCCTGGTCCTCGACAACGTCCATCTGTACGACGACCAGTCCGCGCGTCTGATGGCCCGGCTCGTGCGGACGCCCCCACCCGGCCCGTTCGTGCTGGCGTTGGCGCACCGCCCACGCCAGTCCCGCCCGGTACTGAGGGAAGCGCTCGACCACGGAGCCGAGACCGGTTCGGTGATCCGCCTCGCTCCGGCCCCGTTGGACCTCCGGGCGATATCCGCCCACCTCGGCCGAGGAAGGTCCGGAAGGTCCCACGCCGACGCCGTCTCCCCGTCCGCTCGCGACCACGCGTACACCCAGTGGCGCGACTCCACCGCACCCGTGATCGACGGCACGTACACCGAGCAACTGCACGCGGCCTGCGGCGGCAACCCGCGGATGCTGCGGATCCTGGTCGCGGCGAAGTGGGACCCGGACGAGTGGCCGCTGAGCGCAGGCCCGGACCAGGACGGCATGCTCCGGGAGGCCACCTCCGTCATCACCGAGCTGGACGCCCTCACGGCTGACGCCGCGCGCTCCGCCCAGGCCGCCGCCGTACTCGGGGATCCCTTCCTGTGGGACGACGTCGCCGCGGTCTCCGGTCTGGGCCCGGAGCGGACCGTCGCAGCGTTCACCGAACTCGTCGAAGCGGACTTGATACGGGCACTGCCCCGAGGCGGTGGCTACGTCTTCCGGCACCCGGTCCTCGGCCATGTCACGCTGGCCCACGCTTCGCCCGCCCTGCGCGCCAACTCCCATGGACAGGCACTGGAGTTGCTCACCACGCGAGGAGCACCGGCGCTCCGACGCGCCCGGCAGGCCGAGTACCTGGTGGGCGCGGGGAGTTCGGAGGCGCGGCAGGTTCTCGTCGAGGGCGCGGCAGAGGCGATGGCCCATTCCCCGGCCGTCGCCGCCCGTTGGCTGCGCCTGGCGCTCGACAGCCTGCCCGCGGGGGACAGGATCAGTGCTCCCCGGGTCGTTCTCGTGCTCGACTGCTGCCGCGCCCTCAGCGCCGTGGGCCGTCTCCAGGAGGCCCGTTCACTGGTGCACGACCTGCTCCGCTACCGGTCGGATCTCTCCGAGGAGCTGCGGCAGAGCGCCTACGCCGTCTGCGGGGAGCTGGAGCGGCTGCTGGGTCGCCACCAGGAGGCCGAGGCCGTGGTCCGGACGGAGCTCGACCTCGTACCCCGTCCGCTGCCGGTTCCGCTGCCGGCGTCGGTGGCCGAACTGGTCACCGCGTACGGGCGTGTTCAGCTGTTCCGAGGCGCCTACGGCGAGGCCCGTGACGTCGTTCGCGAGGCGGCGGAGGCCGCCGGGGACGCGGACCCGACGGTGCCCTACCTCCGGGCCCTGGGCGCACTCGGCGACACCCAGCTCGGCCTGCTGCCGGAGGCCGTCGCTGAAGTCACCGAGTGCGCGCGGATCGTGGACGCCCTGCCTGACGCGGCCGCCGTCACCCTGCCCGACGTCCTGGCGATGCTGGGCTGCGCGGAGTTGTTCCAGGAACGGTTCCACGACTCCTACCGGCATCTGGAACGAGGACTCCAGGCGACCACAGGCGCCACCCGGAGGCTCATCCGGGTCAACCAACTGGTGGCCCTGTGTCATCTCGACCAGATGACAGGGCGGTTGGAGTCGCTCTGCCACCGGGCCGCCGAGGCCGAACTGCTCGCGAGGATGAGCGGCGCCGACGAAGCCGCCGGGATCGCCATGACCCTGCGGGCCACCGGGCTGCTCTGGACGCGTCCACGCCGGGACACCGAAAAGCTGCTCGAACTCGCCGAGGAAGGGTTCTCCCTCGCCTCGCGCAAGCGGGGTTGGCGCGCGGCCGTCGCGGTCGGGCTGCGCGCCTGCGCCCAGTTCCTCGGCGGCGACCCGGCCGGCTGTCTGCGCACCCTCGTCGAGCAGGGCGGCCCGCGGTTGCAGCGGCTGCTGCCGGTCTGGCAGCCCTCCTTGCTCGCCCTCGCCTGCGAAGCGGCTCTGCGGTGCGGGGACATCGACGCCGCGCGCGGCTGGGCGGTGGCGGGGGAGACGGTGGCCGAGCAGTTGGGGCTGCCCGTGCAGCACCAGTACGTACGCAGGGCCCGGGCCGCGCTTCTTGCCGCCGAGGGCGAACACGGCCTGGCGGCAAGGCTGTTCCACGAGAGCGCGGAGTCGTTCCGCCGCGAGGGCCTGCCGGTGGAGCACGCCTGGACCCTGGTGACCGGGGCGCCCTCGGTTTGCGCGACCCATGGCCCCCAACGGGCGCTGGACTGGCTCGACACGGCGGGACGGGTCGCCCGTGCCCGCGGCGCGCAGCGGATCCACGACGAGGCCGCCAAGGTCAGGGCGCTGCTGCCGCCGGCCACCCCAACTACTACTGCCGATGCGGAGGTTGCGACGGTGGAGGGGCTGGGCGGCTGGACCGCGTCGGCCACCCTCACCGAGCGGGAGCGGGAGATCGCGAAGCTCGCGGCGGAGGGCAGGCGCACCAAGGACATCGCGGAGCGGCTCTTCATCAGCACCAGGACGGTCGAGTCCCACCTCGGTCGCATCTACCGCAAGCTCGACATCTCCTCCCGAGCGGCACTGGCGCGCGCCCTCGACCGAGAGCCTCGGCAGCCGACCGTCTGACCGGTCGCTCCGACGCCTGGCCGAGGGTCAGGAACGCAACTCGGGCAGCAGCGTCCGGACGGTGTCCGCCATGGCCGGCCAGGCAGCCGTGACCTGTCGGGCCGTCAGAGGCACCAGGCTCTGCACCTCGACCTCGCACTCCAGGTTGCTGTCCCGGACCAGTAGCCGGGCCCGTTCGTCGGTCCGGCGTCCGCCGTCGCCGTTGCCGCGGTGTGGGCCGCCGCCTTCCCGTCCCCGCCGCCGCGCCCGACCAGCGAGCAGAGGACGAGCAGCGCGCCCGTGCCCCGCTTCGCCGCCCGCCCGTCCTCACCGCCACCCGGCACGGCGACCGCACGGTGAGACGCGCTCGGCGTTCCCCACCGCACGTCGGCGTGGGCAAGCCAGGAACGTCCGGAGTCCCCGAGCCCGCCCGCCGTTCAGACCGCGAACGCCTCCGTCAGATGCAGCGTGTAACCGTCCTCCTCCATCAGCACCACCGTGACGCCGAACGGCGAGGGGTGGTCCAGGTCGAGCGGGGTGAACGCGTAGTCGACGGCCGCGTGGACCGGCGGGACCAGGGCGCCGCCGGGCGCGGGGGCCGGGGCGGGCTGCCAGTGCGGCTCGGTCGAGGGCCGGCCGTCGGTGCCCTGGTCCAGGACGTTCTCGGTGTACGGGAACTGGTGGAGGGTGTGGCCGTCCTTCGTCGCGTGCACCATGTTGAGGCAGGGCGCCGGTCCCGTGGCGGGCAGTTCGCAGACGCCGGCGACGTCGTGGGTCTCCCAGGCGAGGACGACCTCGTCGGCACCGGCGGCCGCGGCGATGTTCGAGAGCGACGCGATACCGGTGAGGGCGTCAGGGCCGTTCTCGACCGGACGCAGCCAGATCAGACCGACCAACTGGCCCCGCACGAGCGGCATGATGACCGGCCGGGGCACGGCACCCTCCTTCAGACCCGTGACGTACGCGTTCTTCATCGACTCCGTCAGCGCGTCCCAGGTCTGCGTGTCCATGAACTCCCCATCCGAGAACAGCCGAAACAGCCACAGCGGCTATGTGCCGTACATTCTCCTCCCCTCACAGCAGTGCTCCGGCGACCGTCTCGGGAGGCCGCCGGTCGGCGATGGACTTCCGCAGCCGGTCCTGTACGTCGATGGCGGCGCCCGCCGTTTCCAGGGCCTGCGCCACCGCGCCCGCGACCGGCGCCACGTCGAGGACGCGGGGCCGGGCCAGCGGGGCCTCGGCGCTCAGGCGGGCGCCGATGTGGTCACGCAGCAGCAGGTGAGCGTTCTGCAGTGTGCCGCCACCCAGGACCACCGGGGTCGGCGTACGCAGCAGGCGCAGTCGGCGCAGCAGGGCCGTCACCATGCTGACGATCTCGTCGCCGAGCCGCTCCACGATGCCCCGCGCCACCGCGTCACCGCTCTCGGCGGCCCCGAAGACCAGGGGCGTCAGTCCGTGCAGTGCGGTCACCGGGATGCGTCCGGCGCCGACGGCCAGCGCCACGGACTCCACGCTGGCCAGCCCGAAGTGCACCGGCAGCTCCTGGCGCAGCCGGGTCGCCGGTCCCCGCCCGTCGCCCGCCCGGACGGCGGCGCCCAGCCCGGCCCGGGCCACGGCGAGCCCGCCGCCCCAGTCGCCGGTGATGTCGCCGAGGGAGAGGAAGCGGGCGGAGCGGCCGGAGGGATGGACGGCGGCCGCGTTGATGCCGGCGCCGGACACCACGGCCACCCCCCAGCCGTCCGGTGCGCCGGCCCGCAGCACGGCGAGGGTGTCGTTGTGCACGACGACCCGCGCGGCCACCTCCGACGCGGTCAGCAGTCGCTCGGCCTGCTGCTCCTCGGCTCGGCGGTCGACGTTCGCGAGGAAGTACGCGCCTACCGACACCGGCGTCGTCGCGGGCAGGCCCGCCTGCGCCAGCGCGTGCCGGCCGAGGCGGGCGAGCCGCTCGGTGGTGGTCTCCATCCCCTCGGTGTGCGGGCGGGTGCCCGCGCCGCGCACCCAGGACAGCAGCCGTCCCTCGGTGTCCGCGAGGACGAGGTCGGTCTTGGAGTTCCCCCCGTCGACGCCCACCACGAGGTCAGGCATCGGCGGCCTCGCTCGCGAAGAACCGGGGCAGCCGGTCGCGGTTGGCCGCCAGGAGGGCGTTCAGCAGCTCGTCCGCCACCGCCCATTCCCGCACCAGCGGGTTGGCCATGAGGGCGCGCCGGGCCACCGTCCGGTCCCCGGTCAGCGCGGCCTCGACGGTGAGGGTCTCGTACGCGGTGACCGCCTGGACTAGCCCGAGCATCTCGGGCGGCAGCGGCGGCACGGGCACCGGGTGCGGGCCGGTGGCGTCGACGTCGGCGGCCACCTCGACCACCGCCTCGTCCGGGAGCCCGGCCAGCAGACCGTCGTTGCGGACGTTCACGTAGTGGTGCGCGCCGTCGCCGGTCAGCAGGCTGGTGACGAGGGCCGCCGCGGCCTCGCTGTAGTACGCGCCGCCCCGCCGATCCAGCAGCTCCGGCTTGCGGTCCAGCGCGGGATCGGCGTAGAGCGTGAGCAACTCCCGCTCAATGGCCAGGACTTGCTCGGCCCGGTGCGCTCCGGCCCGCTGGGCCCGGACCTCCTCCCGGGTGCAGTAGAAGTAGTGCAGGTAGTACGAGGGGATGGCCCCGAGGTCGCGCAGTGCCCCGGCGGGGACGCGGATCTCGGCGGCGAGTTCGTCGAGGGCGCTCCCGGACAGCAGCTCCGGCAGACGGTCCACCCCGTCGACGGTGACCGAGCGCACCCAGGACAGGTGGTTGAGTCCGGCGTGGCCGAGCCGGACCCGCTCGGGGCCGGTGCCGAGGCGGTCGGCCAGCTGCCGCTGGAGCTTGATCGCCACGTTGCACAGGCCGACCGCACGGTGTCCGGCGTCCAGCAGGGCGCGGGTGACGATGCCGACCGGGTTGGTGAAGTCGACGATCCAGGCGCCGGGCCGGGCCCGGCGCCGTACCTCCTCCGCGATGTCGAGCACCACCGGCACCGTGCGCAGCGCCTTGGCGAAGCCGCCGGGGCCCGTGGTCTCCTGCCCGAGCAGGCCGAACCTGTTCGGCAGGGTCTCGTCGACCAGGCGGGCCGCCTGGCCGCCCACCCGGAGCTGGACGAGGACCGCGGCGGCCCCGTCCACGGCCTCGGCGAGATCGGTCGTGGTGGTCAGCCGGCCGGGGAAGCCGTGCCGGGCGAGGATACGGCGGGACAGACCGCCGATCACCTCCAAGCGCCCGGCGTCGATGTCGTGCAGGACGAGTTCGTCGACCGGCAGCACGCCGGCGCGCCGGGCGAAGCCCTCGACCAGTTCGGGCGTGTAGGTACTGCCACCGCCGACAACGGTGATCTTCACTCGTGCTCCCAAGAGGTGTGCGGGGTACGGCCGTTGCGGCCGGTCAGCCCTTGACGCCGGTCAGCGCGATGCCCTCGACGAAGACCTTCTGCGCCAGGAAGAACAGCACCAGGACCGGCAGCAGGAACATCAGCGAGGCGGCCATCTGGAGCTGGTAGGCGTTCTGGTGCCCGTTCTTGGCGAGCTGGCTGAGGGCCACCGCGAGGGTCTGGCCGGTGTCGCTGTTGCCGGTGTAGAGCAGCGGGTTGTAGAAGTCGTTCCACGCGTAGAGGAAGGCGAACAGGCCGACCGCGGCGATCGCCGGACGGGCCATCGGGATCAACACCCGCCACAGGATGCGCAGTTCGCCCGCGCCGTCCACCCGGGCCGCCTCGGTGAACTCCTCCGGGATGGTCAGGAAGAACTGGCGCAGCAGGAAGATGCTGAACGCGTCGCCGAAGAACGACGGCACGATGAGCGGCTTGAGCGTGCCCACCCAGCCGACGTGCGCGTACATCACGTACAGCGGCAGGCTGGTGACCTGCGCCGGGATCATCATCGCGGCGAGCACCACCAGGAAGACCGCCTCCCGGCCGCGCCACTTCAGCCGGGCCAGCGCGTAGGCCACGGGCACCGAGGAGACGACGACGCCGATCGTGGACAGCCCGGCGTACAGCATGGTGTTGAGCAGGTCGCGGCCGAACGGCATGGCCTTGAAGACCTCGCCGAAGTTTCCGAACTCCCAGGGCGAGGGCCACAACGAGCCGGTACCGGCCTGGTGTTGGGTCATGAACGCGGTGAGCACGCCGATCGTCAGCGGCAGCAGGAAGCAGAGCGCGACGGCGATGGCGGGCGCGTGCTCCGCGATCACGTACAGCACGCGGCGCCCGGCACGCGGCTTCGTCAGGGGCACAGTGCTCATCGGCCACCGCCCGAGTAGTGCACGAAGCGGCGCGAGGCGCGGATGAAGACCACGGTCGCCGCGAAGATGACCAGGAACAGCAACCAGGCCATGGCGGAGGCGTAGCCGGTCTTGAAGTACGCGAAGCCCTGCCGGTACAGCTCGGTCGAGTAGAACAGCAGCGAGTTGGCCGGATAGCCGATCAGGTCGTTGCTGGAGGAGGTGGCGTTCGCGGAACTGGAGGCGACGAACGCCTCGGTGAAGTACTGGAACGTGTAGATCATCCCGGTGAGCAGCGCGAAGAAGATCACGGGGGAGATCACCGGGAGCGTGACGCTGCGGAACTTCTGGAGCGTGCCCGCGCCGTCGAGTTCGGCCGCCTCGTACAGCTCACGCGGTACGTCGAGCATGGCGGCGGAGAAGATCACCATCACGTTGCCGCTCGCCCACAGGGCCATCATCACCAGGCTCGGCTTGGACCAGGCGGGGTCGGAGAACCAGCCCGGACCGTCGACGCCCACCAGGCCCAGCAGCCGGTTGAGCGGGCCGACCGGGTTGAGCAGCACGATGAACGACAGGGCCGCGGCCACCACCGGCACCATCGACGGCAGGAAGAACAGCGTGCGGTACACCGCCCGGCCGCGCTTGACGCGGATGATCACCCAGGCCGTGAGCATGGCCCACGCGGTGCGCAGCGGCACCATGACGACGACCATCCACAGCGTGTTGCGCACGGCCACCCAGAACGTGTCGGACTGGGTGAACAGCGTGCGGTAGTTGCGCAGTCCGACGAACCGCACCGGACGGTAGGAGCCGGCCTGGAAGTCGGTCAGCGAGTAGTAGAGCGTGGCGGCCACCGGGTAGAGCACGAAGACGCAGAACCCGATGACGAACGGGGACAGGAAGGCGAGCACGACCCACCAGCGGGCCCGGCTCGGACGGCGCCGCCCGCCCCGGGCGGGGCGCTGGTGCGCCGTGCCCGGGGCGTCGCCGACAGGGGCGAGAACGGTCGTCATCCCTACTGCCCGCTCTCGGAGTTGAGGTCGTCGATCTTCTTCCCGACCCCGGCCAGTCCGCTCGCGGCGCTCTTCACCTTGCCCTGCTCGAAGTCGAGGAGGAACGCCCGCCAGGTGTCCATGTCCTCGATGCCCGCCGGGGTGAGCGTCTTGTAGGTGGAGTTCTCGTTCTCGAAGATGTCGACGAACGGCTTCCAGTGCGGGTCGTCCCGCTTGTCCCAGGCCTTGAGCGCGGCGAACGTGGTCGGGATGTTGTAGACCGTGTCCGCGAGGGTGTTGAGGAACGTGGTGTCGGTGGTGAGCTGCTGGAGCGCGAAGAACGCCTCCTGCTTGTGCTTCGAACCCGCCGACAGATAGGCGACGGTGCCCAGGGTGCTGCCCGCGCCGTAGGTGCCCGACGACCCGTCGAGGACCGGCATCGGTACGACGCCGTAGTCGAAGTCCTTCTTCTCCGAGGCGATCTCGCCGACGTGCCACTCGCCGTCGTACTCCATGGCCGCGGCCCCGGTCAGCAGCGGGTTGCCGGAGTCGTCGGCGTGCGGCTGGTAACGGCCCACGAACCCCTGCACGTCGGCCTCGCCGTAGTAGTCGATCAACTCCTGGTCCCACTTGAGGAGTTGCTGCCACTTGGCGTCCGAGCCGAAGGTGGTCCTCCCGTCCTTGTCGTAGAACTCGGTGCCGCTGTGCGCGCCGGTGAACAGGTACCGGTTGACGTCGTAGTCGGAACGCGGCACGAAGCCGTACGTCTTGATGGAGCCGTCGGCGTTCCGGACGGTCAACTTCTTGGCGTCGGCGGTCAGTTCGGCGAGGGTGGTGGGCGGCTTCGTGATGCCGGCCGCCTTGAACATCTGCTTGTTGTAGTAGAGCGCGAAGGCGTCGGTCAGCAGCGGCAGTGCGCACTGCTTGTCCTGGTAGCGGGTGTAGGCGAGGGTCGCCGCCGGGAAGGTCTTCGCCGTGTCGATCTTCGCGGAGGCCAGGTAGGGGCCGATGTCGGCGACCGTGCCGTTGTAGCAGAACTTCGCCACGTTGTCGGGTGCCGAGCTGATGAAGACGTCCGGCGGATCACCCGCGGCGACCGCCTTGGTGTAGGCCGCGTCGTCCTTGTTGGGGACGAACTTCACGGTCAGCCAGGGGTACTTGGCGTGCAGCCGGGCCAGGGTCGCCTTGAACGCGGCCACCTCGTTGGGGAGATGGTTGAACGTCCAGACGGTGACCGTGGTCGGCGCGTGCGAGGCGCCCGCCGATATCGCGGTGCCGGGCTGGTCGGAAGAGGGTCCGGCGGAGGTGCAGCCCGCGAGCAGCACTCCGGCGGCCGTGACGGAGACGGCCCCGGTGATACGTTTGAACACTGATCGTCCTTCCTCGGAGACGGGAATTCCCTGGGTGACGGATCGGTCGTGGGTCGACGGGCACGGCAATGCCCGGTGACCAGGAGCGGCGGCGCTGTCCGGCAAGACGGCGTCGCCGCGGTGTCTCTCAGGACAGGGCCGAGGGCTCCGCCCGGGGGACAGGGGTGGTGGCGGCGGCGAAGGCGGCCTCGCGGGCCAGCTCCGCCGACATGGTGGTCGCTCCGGAGAGCACGGCGTCCTGGCCGAGCGCGGAGGCGACGACGGGCGGCCGGAACGTACTGAAATCGGCCAGATGACGGGCGACCGGTTCGAGCAGCAGATCGCCGTTGGCGCCGATGGCGCCCCCCAGCACGATGAGCGCCGGGTCGATCAGGGGGACGACGCAGGCCACCACATAGGCGACGCTGCGCGCGGTGTCGTCGACGATCTCCAGTGCACCGGGATCACCGGCGCGGGCGAGGTCGAAGACGGCACGCGGACTGCCGTCACCGGGCAGTCCGAGTCGGCGGGCCTCGGCACCGATGTAGCGGGCGCCCAGGTGGTCCTGCACGAGATCCCGGCGCTGCCCGACCGGCGCGATCATGCGGTCGCTGGGCAGATAGCCGGCCTCACCGGCGACCCCGGTGGCACCGCGCCGGACCCGCCCGTCCACCACGAGCCCGAGTCCGAGTCCGACGCCCAGGCTGACCAGGACGAAGTCGTCGGTCTCGGCGCCGAGGCCGTGGGTGCGCTCGGCCAGGGCCGCGAGGTTCACGTCGTTCTCCAGCACCAGGGGCACGGGGATCGCGCGCCCGAGCGCCTCGCCCAGCCCCTTTCCCGCGCCGGGCAGCCCGGTGGTGTACGACAGCTGCCGCCCGTCCGGGCCGACCGCGGCCGGCAGTCCGGCGACGACCTGGGTGATCTCGCCGAGTTCCCGGCCGACCTGTCCGGCCAGGTCCACGCACATGTCGAGGATCTGTCCGACGAACACCTCGGCACCCTGATCGCCGTGCTGCTCGGCCTCGGCCCGCGCCCGCACCCGGCCGGTGACGTCGGCGACGGCGGCGCGGATCCTGCGGTGCCCGACGTCGAGGCCGATCGCGAAGGCGCACTCGGCGTTGACCCGGTACTGCGCCGGCGCCGGGCCCTTGCGGCCGGTCGCGGGACCCACCTCGGTGATCACTCCGCGCTCCAGCAGCAGCCCGACCGCGGCCGCCACGGTGGGCCGTGACAGGGGGATCCGCCCGGCCAGATCGGTGGTCGTGACCGGACCCGCCTCGTCGATCGCCTCCAGAACGGCACGGCCGTTGAGCGAACGCAGCAGTCGCTGCGGGCCTGCTGGATAACGGCGGGTCACGGGGCCCTCATCTCGCCATCGGGAGCCTGTAAGAAAGAAAGTTGCTTATTTATACGCTCGGGTGTGACCGGAAGCAACCGTCGGGACGCGTTCGACTTCCCGCCGGCAGTCGGCCGTGGCGAACGGAAGCGCCCGGGGGCGAAATCGGTTTGACTCCACCCGTCCGGCGCGGGCTGAATACCCGGCATGGCCGACATTCAGGGCTCGTACGACGAACTGTTCTCCGCGGTCCCCACCACGCTGGCGGCGCTGCTGGACGCCGGGGACGTGGGGGCCTCCGTGGCCGTCTTCGTGGACGGCGAACCGGTGGTGGACGTCTGGGGCGGTCTCGCCGACGTCGAGCGGGGCGAGCCGTGGGAGCGGGACACGCTCACCAACGTCTTCTCCACGACCAAGACGATGACCGCGCTGTGCGCGCTGATCCTGGCCGACCGCGGCGAACTCGACCTCGACGCCCCGGTCGCCCGCTACTGGCCGGAGTTCGCCGCGGCGGGCAAGGAGAAGGTGCTCGTACGGCACGTGCTGTCGCACACCGCGGGCCTGCCGCACTGGGAGGGGCCGGTCGAGGAGCTCTACGACTGGCCGGCCGCCACCGCGCGGCTCGCCGCCCAGGCACCGCTCTGGGAACCCGGGACCGCGGCCGGCTACCACTCGCTCACCCAGGGATTCCTCGTCGGCGAGGTGCTGTGCAGGATCACCGGCCGCACGGTCGGCGAGTTCCTCGCCCAGGAGGTGACCGGTCCGCTCGGCGCCGACTTCCACATCGGGCTCGCCGCCGAGCACGACCACCGCGTCGCCCGTACGGTCCCGCCGCCCGGCCGGGACGAGGAGTACACCGCGAGCGCCCCCGGCGCCGAATCCACCCCCTCCACCGGCACCGCGTTCCACGTCAGGGACGGCAACAGCGTGGCCTGGCGGCGTGCCCAGATACCGGCGGCCAGTGGGTTCGGCAACGCCCGTTCGATCGCCCTCGTCCAGTCCGCGCTCGCCTGCGGAGGGACCGTCCGGGGCGTACGGCTGCTGTCGGCGGCGGGCGCCGAGCGGGCGCGCGAGGAGCAGTTCAGCGGCGAGGACCGCGTGATCGGCATGGCACAGCGCTACGGCCTGGGCTTCGGCCTCTTCGGCACCACCTTCGGGTGGGGCGGCTGGGGCGGCTCCCTCGTCATGATCGAACCCGACGCCCGCATGGTGGTGGCGTACGCGACCAACCAGATGCGCGAACCCGGCCAGGACACCCGGGGGTTGGACCTCGTGATGTCCGCCTACGACGGGCTCCAGGGCCTCTAGCGCCGACTCGGCACCCGCCGCAGGGCGGGGCACGGAAAAAATCCCGTGCCCCGCCCTGTTCCGTTTCCCTACACTCACCACGCGGCGCCCGCCCACAGCATCGGGCGGCGCGTGCCAGGACCAGGACGACGAGTGAGGGGAGTACGGCCATGTGCGTGCGCACAGTTGTCGCCGTTCCCCGGACGTCGTACGACGTGATCCTCGTGTCCTCGGACGTCCGGTGCCCGCTGCGCGGCCGGCACCGGATGCCCGTCACGACTGTCTGAGCGGCCGAGTACCGCCGTAGCACGCACTTCTGACGTGCCGTCATGTCGTACGGGACATCGCGCAGCCCTGTCACCACAGCACCGAAAGGCCATGGGCCGTGCGCACCAGCCACCTCGAACCGCTCGCCGTCGTCCGCAACCTCGGCATCCTCGCCCACGTCGACGCGGGCAAGACCACCGTCACCGAGCGGATCCTGTTCGCCACCGGGACCACGCACAAGCGCGGCGAGGTCCACGACGGCACGACCGTCACCGACTTCGACCCGCAGGAGCGGGACCGCGGGATCACCATCTTCGCGGCGGCCGTCAGCTGCGCGTGGGCCGGGCACCGCGTCAACCTGATCGACACCCCCGGGCACGTCGACTTCGCCGACGAGGTGGAGCGCGCGCTGCGGGTGCTCGACGGGGCGGTCGCCGTGTTCGACGCGGTGGCGGGCGTGGAGCCGCAGAGCGAGTCGGTGTGGCGGCAGGCCGACCGGCACGGCGTGCCCAGGATCGCGTTCGTCAACAAGCTGGACCGCGCGGGCGCCGACCTGGACACCGCCGTCGAGTCGATCCGGCGGCGGCTCCATCCGGCGCCGCTGGTCGTGCAGTTGCCCATCGGCAGCGAGGACGGCTTCACCGGCGTCGTCGACCTGATCCGGATGCGGGCGCTGACCTGGACGGACTCCGGCGAGAGGGCGGCGGACGCCCCGGTGCCCGCCGCTCTGCGAGAGGAGGCGCTCAGGCGGCGCCGGCTCCTGGAGGAGGCCGTCGCCGAACGGCACCCGGCCGCGCTGGAGGAGTTCTGCGACCGGGAGACCCTCTCCGCCGACACCCTGACCGCCGCCCTGCGCGACCTCACGCACAGTGGCGACGGCGTGGTCGTCCTGTGCGGCTCGGCCTACCGCAACCGCGGGATCGAGCCGCTGCTGGACGCGGTGCTGGCGTATCTGCCGTCGCCGTTGGACGTGCCCGCCGTACGCGGTGACCAGGGCGAGGAGCGGCCCTGCGACCCGCAAGCGCCTTTCGCGGCACTGGCGTTCAAGGTGAACGCCACCCCGACGGGACGGCTCACGTACGTACGCGTGTACTCGGGAACGATCGAGAAAGGAGACGCCGTGTGGGACGCGGGCGCGCACCGCACCGAGCGCATCGGGCGGATCCTGCGTGTACAGGCCGACCGGCACGACCGGTTGGAGCGCGCGGTCGCCGGGGACATCGTCGCCGTCGTAGGGCTGAAGTCGGCCCGCGCGGGCTCGACCCTGTGCGCGCCGGACGCCCCGCTCGTGCTCGAACCGCCCGGCGTGGCCGAGCCGGTGGTGTCCGTCGCGGTCGAGGCGGGCCGGTCCACCGACACCGACCGGCTGGCCTCGGCGCTCGCCCGGCTGGCCGAGGAGGACCCGTCGCTCGTCGTCCACACCGACGCCGAGACCGGCCAGACCCTGCTCTCGGGCATGGGCGAACTGCATCTGGAGGTCGCGGTGGAGAAGGTGCGGCGAGAGTACGGGCTGGCGCTCAACGTGGGCCGACCGAGGGTGAGTTACCGGGAGACCGTCGGGCTCGGAGTGTCCGGTCTGGTCTTCCGGCACGTCAAACAGGATGGCGGGGCAGGGCAGTTCGCGCATGTCGTGCTCGACGTCGAACCGGCCGAGGAGGGCTTCGAGTTCCGCTCGGCGGTCGTCGGCGGGCGGGTTCCGCAGGAGTACGTCCGCGCGGTCGAGGCCGGCTGCCGGGACGCGCTGGCCGAGGGTCCGCTGGGCGGGCACCCGGTGACCGGGCTGCGCGTCACCCTCACCGACGGGGCGACCCATGTGAAGGACTCCTCGGACACCGCCTTCCGCACGGCGGGCCGGCTCGGCCTCCGGGAGGCGTTGCGCGCCTGCGCGATGGTCCTCCTGGAACCGGTCGTCGAGGTCACGGTCACCGTGCCCGACGACGCCGTCGGCGCGGTGCTCGGCGATCTCGCCGCCCGCCGCGGCCGGGTCTCCGGGTCGGTCACGCGGGGCGGCGCGGCCGTCGTGACGGCGACGGTGCCCCTGGCCGAACTCTTCGGCTACGCGACGCGGTTGAGGAGCCGGACACAGGGCCGCGGGACGTTCACGGCCCGGCCGACGGGGTATGCGGCGGCGCCGGCGGTGACGTCGGTGTGATGATGCCGGACTGATGACGTCGGACTGATGACGTCGGTCCGGTGACGGTGGGGACGAGGTCCCGTGGCCGCAGGGTCGTAGGGCGGCGTGTGTTGCCGCCTTACGACCCTAGCCTGGCGTTTCTCTATAGGACTGCGCCGACCGAGGTCGCCGGGAGGTCCTACGACCTCGCCCAGTACCACCCCGGCCGGGAGATCACCGACTGGGAGCCGGAGAACGAGTTCTTCTGGAACGCGGTCGGCAGACGGGTTGCCCGGCGCAGTCTCCGGATCGCTGTACTGGCTCTCGTGGTCGCCTTTGTCGTATGGCAGGTGTGGAGCGTCACCGCGACCGACCTCGCGGACGTCGGCTTCGCCTTCACCACCTCGCAGCTGTTCTGGCTGACCGCGACCCCGGGCCTGACCGACGGCACGTCCCGGATGATCTACACGTTCCTCGGCCCGCGGATCGGTCGGCGCGCCTTCACGGCACTGTCGACGGCCGTCCTCGTCGTTCCGCTGATCTGGCTCGGCCTCGCGATCCAGGACCCGTCCACGTCCTTCACCACCATGGCCACGATCGCGGCTCTGTGCGGCATCGGCGGCGCGAACTTCCCCTCGTCCCTCGCCAACAGCAGCTTCCCCAAGCGCGAGAAGGGCAACGCTACGGGTGTCAACGGCGCCCTCGGCAACCTGGGCGTCTCGGCGGTCCAGCTCCTGACCCCTGGCGTCATCACCATGTCGGTGATCGCGATCGGCTCCGGCCGGGCGGACACGCGGACCGATGAGACGGTGTACCTCCAGAACGCCGCCTTCGTCTGGGTCCCGATCGTGCTCGCCTTGGCGGCACTGTCCTGGTTCGGCCAGAACCACCTGAGGTCGGTCCGACGTCCTTCTCTCGACAGCGGGTGATCTTCCGTCGCACAGCACACCTGGTTGACGACCTGGCTCTACGGCGGCATCTTCGGCTCTTCATCGGCTTCGCCGCGGCCGGCCGGGGACGAGGAGCCGGGCGGCCGGACCATCCGGCCCCGCCTGCTCCGCGCTGCGAGCCTCGTCGAAGCAGGCTCCCGGTACGCTTGATCACCTCGCTGTTGCGGCCCGACGGGCTTCCGCTCCACCCAGGTGGAGTCCTGAAGGACATGCCCCCACCCGCACGAGTCATTTCGTGCTGCCTGGGAGATGTCCTTGCTGTTCCGCGCGTCCGCCCGGACGGTCGCCGTCATGGCGCTAGACACGTCGCTGTTCCACCGGCTCACGGATCGCTTCGTCCACGTGCATGGCTACCGGCCCGGACCGTCGGAGATACGTTCCTGGGAGCAGAGCATCCCCGTCCTGGCCGCCGCACTCAACGACGCCGGCCTCGGCGACGTGGAAGTGATGCTCGAGTACTCCTTGCCGATGAACAGCAAGCGGGTCGACGTGGTGCTCGCCGGGACACACCCGGACACGAAGGAGCCGTCATACGTTCTCGTGGAGCTGAAGCAGTGGAGCCAGGCCTACCCCGATGAGGACGATCCGCTGCTGTGCCGTCTGGATCGCTACGGCGACCCGGTCCTCAACCCCATCGAGCAGGTGCGCCGCTACTGCCAGTATCTCGTCAACTTCAACGGCGCCATCGCTGCGCACCCGGACCGGGTCCAGGGCGTGGCGTTCCTGCACAACGCCACCGAGTTCGGGGTGAGCGGGCTGCGTGAGATCGAGTCGGACAGGCGTGGACAGTTGTTCACGGGGGACCGGCGGGGTGAGTTCATCAAGTACCTCCGAGCCCGGCTGAGCAAGGAGAATCCGGGAGCCGACTCCGCTGACGTGCTGCTGTCCGGCAGGACCGCGCCGTCGAAGCAGCTCATGGCCGTCGCGGCCCAGGAAGTGCGTGAACGAGAGCAGTTCGTGCTCCTCGACGAGCAGCAGGTCGCTTACAGGATCGTCCTCAATGCCGTCCGTAAGGCGAAGCGAGCCGACCGAAAGGAGGTCGTGATCGTCACAGGCGGTCCCGGCACGGGTAAGAGCGTGATCGCACTGTCCCTGCTCGGTGAGCTCTACCGGCAGGGAGTCCCGGCCCTGCACGCGACCGGATCGCAGTCCTTCACCAAGACGATGCGCAAGGTCGCAGGCACCCGAAAGCGGGAAGTGCAGGACCTTTTCAAGTACTTCAACAGCTTCATGGCGACCGAGAACAACACTCTCGACGTTCTGATCTGCGACGAGGCGCACCGTATCCGCGAGACCTCCGCCAACCGCTACACGCCGGCGGCACGGCGGACCGGTAGAGCACAGATCGACGAACTGCTCGACGTAGCCAGGGTCCCGGTCTTCCTGCTCGACGAACACCAAGTGGTGCGTCCCGGCGAGATGGGCACCGTCGCCGACATCAGAGCGGCGGCGGCACTCCGCGACCTCACCTGCCATGTCGTGCCGCTCGACAGCCAGTTCCGATGCGGAGGCAGCGACGCGTATCTGCGCTGGGTCGTGCGGTTGCTGGGGCTCGAACCAGGCGGTTCGGTGACGTGGGAGCCGGACGACCGTATGCGGTTGCTGCTGGCCGAGAGCCCTGAGGACATGGAGTCCTTCCTGGACGGTCGGCGATCCCAGGGCTACAGCGCCCGAATGTCCGCCGGGTACTGCTGGCCGTGGTCTCCGGAGCCCAAACCGGGGCAGCCGCTTCCGGCGGACGTCGTGATCGGTGATTGGGCCCGACCCTGGAATCTACGAGGCGATCGAGCGGTGTCGGGGGCTCCGCCCTCCGCGCTCTGGGCGACGGACCCGGCGGGTTTCGGACAGATCGGTTGTGTCTACACGGCGCAGGGATTCGAGTACGACTGGTCCGGCGTCGTCATCGGCCCCGACTTGGTGTGGCGGAGCGACCGCTGGATCACCGATCGCACGGCGTCCAAGGACCCCGTCTTCAAGCGGTCGGTCGCCGACGCCGATGTGGACCGGTTGATCCGCAACACCTACAAGGTGCTGCTGACCCGAGGCATGACCGGAACGGTCGTGTACTCCACCGATCCCGAGACCCAGCGCAAGCTGAGGGAACTCGTGGGCATGCGGCGCGTGCCCGTGTCCGCGTGAGAGAAATAGGACCGTGGCTTTCTGGCCACCCGGCCTCTCCGACAACACGCTGCTCCTGGTGACCCGGACCGAGCAACAGCCCTCACTCCATATGATCGTCGATACCGGTTGCGGCCCGACGGGCTTCCCACAAGAGGACACGCCCCCACCCGCACGAGTCACTCGTGCCTTGGGGGAACCACTTCGTGTCCATGCTTCTGTTGAGGCTGTCCGCGCAGGACCTTCTCACGCTTGACGAGAGGCGCCGGATGGTGCCTCACCTCGCCGCCAGATATCGGTACTTCCGCGGACGGGACGTGTCGCGGTCGGAACGCGAGGCGTGGGCCGAGAGCCTGGTCCAACTGGCGAGAGACCTGGTTGCGGCGGAGCGGGGCAACGTCGAGATGATCGTCGAGTGCGCGGCCACCGTCGACGCTCCGGAGAAGGGCGAGGCTCCCCTGATAGACGCCGTGCTGGTGGGACGGCATCCTGAGACACACCTGCCGTCCTTTCAACTCGTCGAGCTGAAACGATGGTCCACGGTGACCCGAGTGGAGGCCGCCACCGCGGAGCTGGTGAACGTCCCGGGAATCGCGAAGCCCAAGCGGCATCCCGCGCTCCAGCTTCGGAACACGTATCAGCTGTTCACCGGGGATCAAGGACCGTTGCGGGGCGTCACCATCGAATGCGGTGGTTTCGCCTATCTGCACAACGCCACCGACGAATCGGTGAAGCCGCTGCTCGACACTTTGGCACCGACCGGGGCCTACGAACGGGTCTACACCCAAGACAGCCGTGACCGAATGCTGGCGGACCTGCGTGAGCACTTCGCGGAGGACGGAGCGGCTTCGGAAGCGGAACAACTCCTGCTGCGGATGGATTTGCGCAACACACCCCTCCTCGACGCGATGATCATGTCCCGGGGCGAGGACACCGTGTTCACCCTGCGTCGCCAGCAACTGAAGGTGGCTACCAGTGTGCTGGAACGGGCGGACCAGGTCCTCGGCCGTCCGGGCGGGCCTGTCCGGACGGGAAACGACGAACGGGCGGTATTCGTCGTGACGGGAGGTCCGGGAACAGGGAAGAGCGCAGTCGGCCTTCAACTCAGGGCGGACTTCGAGGCGGCCGGCCGCAGCGTGATGTACGCGAGCGGCAGTCGTGCCTTCAATGGAGCGCTCGAGGAGCAAGTGGGCTACACGAAGAAGGAGTTCAAGAAGAGGTTCGGCTACTTCAGCGATTTCGTCCGCCCTGTCGAAGTCGCTCTGGACGTGCTGATCTGCGACGAGGCGCACCGTATACGGGAGCGGACCGAGGACAGATACAGGAAGGAGGAGAGGACGGGCACGCAACCGCAGGTGGACGACCTGCTCGATGCCGCGAGGCTCACGGTGTTCTTCCTCGACGAGAGCCAGTCCGTGCGGCCCAAGGAAGTCGGGTCGGTGAGCCTGATCGAGGACGCGACCAAGGCACGCGGCATCACTCCACTCCCGTACCGGCTCAGGGAGGAATGGCGCTGTGGGGGCAGTGATGCCTATATCCGCTGGGTGCGGGCGGTGCTCGGCATCGAGGCGGGGGAGACCAAGTGGGCTCCGGACGGGCTGATGCACGTGGAAGTGGCCGACAGCCCTGAGGAACTCGAGCACATCATCAAGGGCGAAGCGGAGGCTGGGGCGACGGCCCGTATGGTGGCGGGCTTCTGCTGGCCGTGGACCGCCCCACGGGGTAAGGGCAGGGCCGCGCGTCTGGAGACGGACGTACGGATAGGCGAATGGCATCGGCGCTGGAACGCCAAGAGCGACCACTTCTGCGAGAACGGCGCGGTACCACCGTCCACCATCTGGTCGGTACACCCTTTCGGTATCGACCAGATCGGCTGCGTGTACACGGCACAGGGTCTCGAGTGGGACTGGTGCGGGGTGATCCTGGGTGACGACATGGTGCGACGCGACGACCGCTGGGTCTACCGCAAGGGAAAGTGGTCCGTGGATCCGGAGACGAAGGTCAGACGCGTCAAGGTCCCCGGCTCTTTCGACATGAAGCTGAGGGAGGCAAAGACCACGGCGGACTTCGAGCGATCCGTCCGGCACGCCTACCACGTGCTGATGACGAGGGCGAGCCGGGCCACGGTCCTCCACTCCACGGACGAGGAGACCCAGAACTACCTGAAATCCCGCGTCGGTGAGGTGCAGATTCACGGGTTGCGCCCCACCCGGGAGAACCTTCCGCCCGAGGCGTGGTTCCCGCACCTTCCCAGCCCCAAGAGAGCGGGCAACGACGTCCCACCTGGGCAGGGGCACATCTTCTGAAAGCCGCGCGGTAGGGCGGGCGGTGTCTTACGGGAGAAGAGTGGCGGGCTCACCGGGCCCGCCACTCGCCTGCCTCAGATGAGGTGGCGTACTGCTGCGGCCAGCGCGTCCAACACGAGGTTGGAGATCACGCCCGTCGCAACACCGACCAGGATCTCGCGGATCCATGGACGGCGTGCAGGCTTGTACTCGATCGGCTCCACGGAAGACCACTCCTGATGTGAGGTCGGAATGGTAGGACCGCCCTACCGGGCATCCGCATTCGTCACTCACGACCAGCAATCGGCCCGCGAAATCCGCCTAGTACCCTCCGGGAAGGTGCGCAGCGAACGAAAAGCGTATCGCACCACGAGGACACCGTGATCTCGTGTCCGAGCAGCCGTCGCACGCGGCGTCAGCAGTCCCTGAACTCCGGCGACTGGTTCAACACCTGAGAGCGCACCGACGTGAACCGTGCGTACGTCTCACCCGTCACCGACTCCGGTCGGAACGCCGCCACCCGGTGGCAGTTCTGGAAGGCCAGGGCCACGCCGAAGTGGCGTTCGAGGCTGGTGCGGATGGCGTCGCTGGCGAGGGCTCGGAGGAGTTGGCCGCGTTCCCGTTCGGACGGGGGAGGGGTCTGGTTGTCGGTGAACTCGGCGATTCCGCCCTTGAGTTGGGTGGTGAGGTCGGCGATGAGGTCGTAGGCGTAGGGGAGGGACGTGCGGACCGTGTCCACGAAGTCCTCCTCGCGGATGTCGCCCTGCTCGGCCTCGGCGAGGAGTTCCGGGGAGACGTCGAGAGACATGTGTGCTGTTCCTGTCTGTTGTCGAACTGTCGAGCCGTCGAACGGTTGTGGAGTGGGGGTCAGTCGAGGGACGTCGGGCCCGGGACGAAGTCCGGGTCGATCTGGGCCGCCAGGTCGAGGCCCGTCGCCTCGTTGGCCCAGGAGCGGGCGTTGCGCAGATGGAACTCGACCGCGTGGCGGTGGAGGGCGGCCCAGTCGCGGGGGTGGGCGTCGACCGCCTCGCGCAGGATCGTCAGGGCGTGCCGGTTGTGCGGTTCCAGCGCGTCCAAGGACTCCGAGTCGCTCTCCGTACGGCCCTGTTCGGCGGCGCGCACCCACGGTGAGTGGACCAGGTACGTCAACAGGTCGTCCCCCACGTGCTCCTTGAGGAAGAGCACGTCGTCCTCGCCGGTCACCTTGTTGCCGATCACGGCGATCCGGATCCCGAACTCCCGTGCGTGGTCCCGGTACTGGCGGTAGACCGAGACGCCCTTGCGGGTGGGTTCGGCCACCAGGAAGGTCATGTCGAAGCGGGTGAACAGGCCCGAGGCGAAGGCGTCCGCGCCGGCCGTCATGTCGACCACGACGTACTCGCATGGGCCGTCGACCAGGTGGTTGAGGTACAACTCCACCCCGCCGAGCTTGGAGTGGTAGCAGGCCACGCCGAGGTCGTTCTCGTCGAACTCGCCCGTCACCATCAGCGGTACGTCACCCACGCGCCGGACATGGCGAGCATGCAGTTCGTCGTCGCCCAGCAACCGCAGCAGCCGCGACCCCCGGCCCGGCGGTGTCGTCTTGATCATCGCCTCGCGGGAGGCGATGCGCGGGTTGGTGCCCCGCAGGAAGTCCTTGATCTCGGCCACATGAGCACCCAGCGGCGAAGCCCCCAGGTCTCCATCCGCGTGTCCCAGGGACCCGTCCCCCAGGAACCCGTCCCCCAGCGCCTCAGCCAAGTGCTGATTGATATCCCCGTCCACGGCCAGTACCGGCACCCCGGACCGGGCCAGATGGCGGGAGAAGAGCGCCGACAGGGTGGTCTTGCCGCTGCCGCCCTTGCCGACGAACGCGATCCGCACTACCGCTCCATCTTTTTGAAAATGGATGTCATGTCGGTAGGTTCTATGGCGTGGATTCGATCACTGTCAAATCGCCCCGCGATCACCCCGCACCACTAAATGCATATGATGTGCAAGTGCGTGACTACAGCATCAGGGCGGCGAGCCCGGACGACCTCGAAGGTGCGCGAGCCGTGATGCTCGACACCGTCTACCGCGACTTCGGGACCGGATACGTGCCCCGCTGGCACGGCGACATCATCGACCCGGCCGCCGCCTATCTCGCCCCGGCCCGCCACACCCTGCTCGTCGCCCTCGACCCGGACGACCGGGCCGTCGTGGCCACCGGCGCCCTCGACTC
The DNA here is from genome assembly GCF_010548375.1 of Streptomyces sp. SID13726. Lineage (GTDB taxonomy): Bacteria > Actinomycetota > Actinomycetes > Streptomycetales > Streptomycetaceae > Streptomyces. Next base: position 829,906 of record NZ_JAAGLY010000003.1, on the reverse strand, counting down.
CCGCGGCCCCGCCCACCCGCCGAACCCGCGTGAACTGGCCGAGCGCTACCCCTCCGGCGAGACCGCGCAGCTGCGCCGGATCTACGTCCGCCCCGAGCACCGCAGGCGCGGTCTCGCCCGCCGCCTGGTCACCGAGCTGCTCGCCTTCGCGGCCGCGGACGGCGGCTACCGCTCCGTCTATCTGCACACCGACCCCGCGGTCCCGGGCGCCGAACCCTTCTGGCGCTCCCTCGGCAAGATCGTGCACGACGAACGCGAGACCACGGGCGGCGCGAGCAACGTCGTGCACTTCGAGATACCGATGTCCGGCATACCCGAGTTCCCGATAGCGATGGGGCGATAGAGACACCATGCGACGCCGTCACCTGCTGGGCTCCCTGCTGCTCACCCCCGTCCTCACCGCCTGCTTCTCCTCCGCGGGCTCCGGAGACGGCGACGGAGAAGGCGCCTCGCGCGACGGCTCCCGCCTCCGCGTCGCCCTCGCCTTCCCACCCGCCGAGAAGCTCTCGCCGTACGGCGCCGACGCCACGATCCTCAGCCGCCTCGGTGTCACCGAGGGCCTGACCGCCCTCGACGCCAACGGCGCCGCCGCCCCCGCACTCGCCGAGTCCTGGCGCCGGGAGAACGACCGCACCTGGCTGTTCACCCTCCGCGAGGCCACCTTCCAGGACGGCTCCGAGGTCACCCCGGCCACGGTCGCCGGCGCCCTCACCCACGCCACCGAGGCGAAGCCCGCCCCGGCCGCCCTCTCCGGCGTCACCCTCACGGCGAAGGCGCAGGGCGAGGCCGTACGGGTCAGCACCACGGCCCCCGACCCGATCCTGCCCCTGCGCCTGTCCAGCCCCAGCCTCGCCGTCCTCTCCCCGAAGGCCTACAAGGACGGCGTCGACCCGGTCGGCACCGCCACCGGACCCTTCGAGCTCACCGAGGTCAACGGCTCCACCTCCGCCACCCTCGACCGCTTCGACGACTACTGGGGCGGCCGGGCCCAGGCCTCCGGCATCGACGCCCGCTTCATCGCGGACGGCACCGCCCGGGCCAGTGCCCTGCGCACCGGAGAACTCGACATCGCCGAGGCGGTCCCGGTCGCGCAGGCCGCCACACTCGACGAGGCGACCCGCGAGGAGACGGCCACGACCCGCACCACCAGCCTCCTCCTCAACGCGAAGTCCGGCCCTCTCAAGGACCCGGGACTCCGCGCCGCCGCCCGCGCGGCCGTCGACACCTCCGCGCTCGCCAAGGGCGTCTACGAGGGGTACGCCGACCCCGGCGCCGGCATCTACGGCCCCGCCGTCACCTGGGCCGAGGGCAAGCGGCAGCAGCCCGTCGGAAGGGCGAAGGCCAAAACCCCCGACGGTACGCGGATCACCCTCGCCACCTACGACAACCGCCCCGAACTCCCCGAAGCCGCCCAGGTGTTGAAGCAGCAGCTGGAGAAGGCCGGGTTCGAGGTCGCTCTGGAGGTGCGCGAGTACTCCCGGCTGGAGAGCGACGCGCTGGCGGGGAAGTTCGACGCGTTCGTCCTCGCCCGCAACACCCTCGTCGACACCGGCGACCCCGTGGCCGTCCTCGCCAGTGACTACAGCTGCGACGGCGGCTACAACATCGCCCAACTCTGCGACCGGGACGCCGACAAGGCCGTGGCGAAGGCCGAGTCCGAGGCCGACCCCGACCGGCGCCAGGACCTGGCCATGGCCGCCGAGGCCCGGATCCTCGGCACGGACGCCGTCGTCCCCCTGGTCCACCAGCGGATCATCACCGGAGTCGCCACCTCCGTGCGCGGTGTCCTCCTCGACCCCTACGAGCGCACCCTCGTCGGCACCGGAACCCGGCGCTGATCCGTGCGACCCCAGCTGTCCGCCCTGGTCTGGCGTGCCGTGCTCGCGGCCGCCCTGGTGTGCGGGATCGGCCTGCTGCCCTGGCTGACCCGCACCGACCCGGCGCTGACGGTTCTGAAGGCACGCTCGGCCGACCGTGACCCCACCCCTCGGGTACTGGCGGACATCAGGGCCCAACTCGGCCTGGAAAAACGCCCGTTCAAGCTCCTGGGGGAGTGGCTCGGCGGACTCGCGCACGGGGACGCCGGACAGTCCTGGCTCTCCGGTGACGACGTCACCCCCGCGGTGCTCCAAGCCCTGGGCGCGTCCCTGCTGTTGATGGCCGCGGCCCTCGTCGTCGCGGCTGTCACCGCCGCCCTGATCTGCGCCCGCACCCTGCGACTCGGCGCACACCGGCGGCTCGACGACACGAAGGCCCCCGGCGGCGGGTCCGCGATGCTGGCTGCGCTCCCCGAGTTCCTCACCGCCTCCGTCCTCGCCACCGTCGTCGGCGTGCAGCTCGGCTGGCTCCCCGCCCTCGGCTGGTACGGACCCCAGTGGACGATCCTGCCCGCCCTCGCCCTCGGCCTGCCCGCCGGAGCCGTGCTCGGCAGACTCCTCGACGACCTCCTCCCCGGCGCCTTCGCCGAACCCTGGGCGCTGGCCGCAGCAGCGCGCGGACTGCCCGCCCGCACCATCGCCCGCCAGGCCGTCCGCCGCTGTCTGCCCGGACTGCTCCCCAACACCGGCCTGTTCGTCGTCGGCCTCACCGGCGGCTCCGTCGCGGTGGAGCAGATCTACGACATCCCCGGCCTCGGCCGCACCACCCTCCAGGCCGCGCTCGCCCAGGACCTCCCCGTCCTCCAGGCCGGCACCCTCGCCCTCCTCCTGCTCGCCGCGGCGGCCTCCGGACTCGCCGCCCTCACCACCCGCCGCCTCGCCGGCCCCGCGCTGCGCGACGGCTCCCTGTCGTCCCCGCACCGCAAGCAGCCCCCCGCCCGCGGCCTCCAGCCTTTCGTGTACGGCGGTCTCCTCCTCGGCGTCATCGCGCTCGGCCTGCCCCGCGACCCGCTCGCCCTCGACACCACCCGGCGACTCCAAGCACCCACCTGGGCCCACCCGTTCGGCACCGACGCCCTCGGCCGGGACCTCCTCGCCCGCGTCGCGCACGGCGCCCTCGACACCCTGCTCCTCGCCCTCGGCATCGGAGCGGCCGCCCTGGTCGCCGGGGTCCTCCTCGGGCTGGCACCCCGGGTCTCGGGCCCCCTCGCGGACACCGTGAACGCTGTACCGCCCGTCCTCGGCGCCCTCCTGGTCACCGCGGTCGCCGGCACCGGACCATGGACCCCCGCGCTCGCCGTCGGCGCCGTCGCCTGGGCGCCCCTGGCCACCCACACCTCCGCACTCCTGCGCCAGGAACGCGCCGCCCTGCACATCACCGCCACCCGTGGCCTCGGCGCCGGACGCCGCTACCTCCTGCGCCACGAACTGCTCCCCGCCGTCCTCCCGCCCGTCACCCGGCACGCCCTGCTCCGGCTTCCCGGCACCGCCCTGGCCCTCGCCTCGCTCGCCTTCCTCGGCCTCGGCGCCCAACCCCCCTCCCCGGAATGGGGGTTGCTCCTCGCCGAGAACCAGCCCTACGCCGAGCGCGCCCCCTGGGCCGTCCTCGCCCCCGCCGCCGTACTCGCCCTGCTCGGAGCGCTGGCGGTCAGCGCGGCGGGCGGGGTGCGGTGGCCGCGACGGCGCCGAGATCCTCGTACGACCGCGACCCGGCCCGATGAGGCCACGCGCGCCCGGGAGTTGGTGCAGATCGGATGACCTCGACCCCCGCGGACCTGCGGAAGGACAGCAGGCTCTCGCCGTTGCTGCGGCTGCTGATCCTCACTCAACTCGCCTTCAACATCGGCTTCTTCGCCGTGCTGCCCTTCCTCTCCGAGCACCTGGGACAGGCCGTCGGGATGGCCGGGTGGCTGGTCGGCTTCGTGCTCGGGCTGCGGACCTTCAGCCAGCAGGGGCTGTTCGTGGTGGGCGGGGCGCTCGCCGACCGGTACGGCATCCGGCCGGTCGTCCTCGCCGGATGCGCGCTGCGGATCGCCGGGTTCGCCTGGCTCGGGTACGCCGAGCGGACGGGGGCGGTGATCGGGGCCGTGCTGCTCATCGGGTTCGCGGCCGCCCTGTTCTCGCCGGCCGTCGAGTCCGAGGTCGCCCGGCAGGCGGTCGTCCACGAGGAGCGGGGCGGCTCCCGTACCCAGGTGCTCGCGCTGTTCACCGTGGCCGGGCAGGCGGGCGCGTTCGTGGGCCCGTTGCTCGGCGCGCTGCTGCTGTCGGTGGACTTCCGCACGGTGTGTCTGGCGGGCGCCGGGATCTTCGTGCTCGTCCTCGCCGGGCACGCGTGGCTGCTGCCGCAGCGCATCCCGGGGCGCCGGCAGGTGCAACTCAAGGGCGGGATCGGGGCGTTGGTCCGCAACCGCCGGTTCCTCGCGCTGTGCTGCGCGTACGGCGCCTACCTGCTCGCCTACAACCAGCTCTACCTCGCCCTGCCCGCCGAGGTGGAGCGTGCGACCGGTTCGCAGTCGGCGCTGGCCTGGCTCTTCGCGCTGTCCTCGCTGCTCGTGGTGACCGCCCAACTCCCCGTCACCCGCTGGGCCGGCACCAGGCTCTCGACGCGCCGGTCCATGGTGGCCGGTCTGTCGCTGATCGGCGCGGGGTTCGCGGTCGTCGCCGTGGCGCTGCCCGCCGAACGGACCGGAACGGCGGGGCTGTTGCCCGCGGCCGGGTTCGTCGTGCTGCTCACCTTCGGGCAGATGCTCGTCGCGCCCGTGGCCCGCGCCTGGGTGCCGGATCTCGCGGAGGAGGGGCGGCTCGGTCTGTACACCGGGGCACTGTCCTCGGTGTCCGGACTGATCGTGCTGGCCGGCAGCTCCGTCACCGGCTCGCTCCTCGACGCCGGACTGCCGGCCGCGGTGCCCTGGCTGGTGCTGGCCGCCGTGCCCGTCGCAGCGATCGGACTGCTGCCGCGGCGGTAGGAACCCGGTGGGCCCGATTCCCCCGCTCCCCACCCGCCGGAGGCCTGGCACCGAGGCGGGCTGCGACCGCCGTACGACGTGAACAGCCACAGGACCTGGAGCCTCCGGCGATAGGGTCCAGCGCATGGAGACCCAGGAGAACCAGACCCGGGAGATCCGGGTGGAGACCGTCGGCGCGGCGGACCAGGAACTCGTCGACGCCTTCGCGCGGATGCTGCCGCAGCTGTCCTCGACGGCCGAGGCGCTCGACCTCACCGCGCTCGGCCGCATCCTGGCCTGCGACGCCAACACCATGCTCGTCGCCAGGTCGGCCGCCGGGACGGTGGTCGGCACCCTCACCCTGGTGATGTTCCCGGCGCCCGCCGGACTGCGGGCCCGAATCGAGGACGTGATCGTCGATCACGCGGCGCGCGGCCAGGGCATCGCGGGCCTGCTGATCCGGGAGGCCATCCGGCTCGCCCGGGAGGCCGGCGCCCGTACCGTCGACCTCACCTCCCGCCCGGACCGGGCGGCGGCCAACCGGGTGTACGAACGCCAGGGGTTCCGGCAGCGGGAGTCGACGGTGTACCGGGTGCCGTTGAAGGGCTGAGCCCCCTTCACGCCTCGCGGAGACGAGCCCTGCGCGGGCGGGCCTCCGTCAGGAAGCCACCGCCTGCGGTGCCGGCATCAGCTCCAGCAGCTCCTCCACCGCCGCCTGGTCGGCCCGGTGCGTGCGCCACAGCCACAGGATGTCCCGGCCGAACGACCAGACCAGCGTGGCCAGGGCCAGGGCCACCACCCCGAAGGTCGCCGTGTGCGGCAGGTACCCGGACGCGGCCACCAGCAGCAGGATGCCCTGGAGCGCGGCCACCGTCTTGCGGGCCATGCTCGGCGGCAGCGGGGCGTTGAGCCAGTTCCAGACGCGGGCTGCGGCGACGAAGCCGTAGCGCATCGCGCCGATCAGCAGCACCCACGGGCCCTGCGACATCGACACGTACACGCTGAGCACCAGGATCAGGAACGCGTCGACCTCCATGTCGAACCGCGCGCCCAGCGGGGTCGAGGTGTTGGTGGCGCGGGCGACCTTGCCGTCCACGCCGTCGAGGATCAGCGCCACCGCCGTCAGACCCACGAACAGCGTCACCGGCGGGGAGTCCTGGAAGGAGTCCGCCACCAGGGCCGTCACTCCGCCGACCAGGGTCGCCCGGCCGAGGGTCACCCGGTTGGCCGGGCCGAAGGAGCGCGGCCGGGTGCGGTGCAGCGCCCGGGAGAGCACCGCCCACGTGGCGACGGCGAAGGCGAGGCCGGTCAGCCACCCCGCCGGCCCCATGCCGATCGCCGTGCCGAGCAGGGCCAGCAACAGGATCTGCAGACCCGCTCCCACCGCGGTCTCCTGCTGGACCAGCCTTGCTTCGTAAGTGTTGTTCAGGGCCACCGCACATTCCTCCGGCCAGATGACAGAGTCGATCAAGGCCGCGTACTGTGCGCGACCTGTGCACATCTCGGTACGTGAACGAGTTCCCGATCGTTCAGGAGGTTCTCGATGAAGCCCGCCGCACGTGCGTTCTGGCTCCGCTCTCCGGGTGAAGGAGAGATACGGGACGTCACCCTTCCGGCCCCCCGCGAGGACGAGGTCCTGGTCCGTTCGCTGTACTCCGGGGTCAGCCGTGGCACGGAGACACTCGTGTTCCGCGGCGGGGTGCCCGAGAACCAGCACTCCGTCATGCGGGCCCCCTTCCAGCAGGGCGACTTCCCGGCGCCGGTGAAGTACGGCTACCTCAGCGTGGGGCTGGTCGAGGAGGGCCCCGCCGCGCTGAAGGGCAGGACCGTCTTCTGTCTGTACCCGCATCAGACGCGGTACGTAGTCCCGGCGAGCGCCGTGACGGTCGTACCGGACGACGTGCCCGCCGCCCGGGCCGTCCTCGCCGGCACCGTCGAGACCGCCGTCAACGCCCTCTGGGACGCCGCCCCGCTGATCGGCGACCGGATCGCGGTGGTCGGCGGCGGCATGGTCGGCAGCTCGGTCGCCGCGCTCCTCGCCCGCTTCCCCGGTGTGCGGGTCCAGCTGGTGGACGCCGACCCGGCCCGCGCCACGACCGCCGAGGCGCTCGGCGTCGACTTCGCTTCCCCCGCGGACGCCCTCGGCGACTGCGACCTCGTCGTCCACGCCAGCGCCACCGAACAGGGCCTCACCCGCTCCCTGGAACTCCTCAGGGCCGAGGGCACGGTCGTCGAACTGAGCTGGTACGGCGACCGCCGTGTCGCCCTGCCGCTCGGCGAGGCCTTCCACTCCCGGCGCCTGACGATCCGCAGCAGCCAGGTCGGCACCGTCTCCCCGGCCCGCGCGAGCCGCGGCTACGGCGACCGGCTGGCCCTCGCACTGAAGCTGCTCGCCGACCCGGCGCTCGACGCCCTCGTCACGGGGGAAAGCGCGTTCGAGGAACTGCCGAAGGTGATGCCACAGCTCGCCAGTGGGGAGATCGCGGCCCTCTGTCACCGCGTGAGGTACGACAAGAGCGCCTGACCTGAGAAAAGAGTGAGAGACCGCTGAACAAGGGGAGTCGAAGAGCCGTACTACACGGCATCCCCCGGCAGGGATCAGCCGGGGGACCAGACGCGCCGCACCTGGAGGGTCGTCCGTTGTTCAGCATCACCGTCCGCGATCACATCATGATCGCCCACAGCTTCCGCGGCGAGGTCTTCGGCCCCGCGCAGCGTCTGCACGGAGCGACGTTCCTGGTGGACGCCACGTTCCGGCGCGAACAGCTGGACGACGACAACATCGTCGTCGACATCGGACTGGCCACCCAGGAACTCGGCGCGGTCGTCAGCGAGCTGAACTACAGAAACCTCGACAACGAACCCGACTTCGCCGGAGTCAACACCTCCACGGAGTTCCTGGCGAAGGTCGTCGCGGACCGGCTCGCCGAGCGGATCGAGAAGGGCGGACTCGGCGAGGGCGCCAAGGGCCTCTCGGGCCTGACCGTCACCCTGCACGAGTCGCACGTCGCCTGGGCGAGTTACGAGCGTGCCCTGTGACCGACATGACCACCGGGCGGGCGGCCATGCTCGACTACGTGCCCGTGCAGCACACCGCCCTCAAGAAGGCCGAGATCATCCCGATGTCCCTGCGCTCCGTGCACTTCGTGATGCCCGGCGGCGTGGACGACCCCACCGCGCCCAGCGGCGGCAACGCCTACGACCGGCGGGTCTGCCTGGACCTGCCCGGCTTCGGCTGGCAGGTCGAGCGGCACGCGGTGGCCGGCAGCTGGCCCCGCCCGGGAGCCGCGGCCCGCACCGAACTGGCCCGCACCCTGCGCGACCTGCCCGACGGCACCGTCGTCCTCATCGACGGCCTGGTCGCCTGCGCGGTCCCGGAGATCGTCGTCCCCGAGGCGGACCGGCTGAGCCTCGCGGTCCTGGTCCACCTGCCGCTCGGCGACGAGACGGGACTCGAACCCGCGCTCGCCCTCGAACTGGACGCCAAGGAGCGCGAGGTGCTGCGGGCCGTGCCCGCCGTCATCGCCACCAGCGACTGGGCCGTACGCCGACTGGTCTCGCACCACGGCCTCGCCCCCGAGCGCGTGCATGTCGCCACCCCGGGTGCCGACATCGCCCCCCTCGCCTCCGGCACCGACGGCGTGTCCCGGCTGCTGTGCGTGGCCGCGGTGACCCCCCGCAAGGGACAGCACCGGCTCATCGAGGCCCTGGCCGGGGCGACCGACCTGCCGTGGAGCTGCGTCTGCGTCGGCGGGATCACCCAGGACCCCGAGTACGTCGCGAGCCTGCGCGTACTCATCCAGAAGTACGGCCTCCAGGACCGCCTGCACCTCGCGGGACCGCAGGCCGGGGCCGAGCTCGACGCCAGCTACGCCGCCGCCGACCTGATGGTCCTCACCTCCTACGCCGAGACCTACGGCATGGCGGTCACCGAGGCCCTCGCGCGCGGCATCCCGGTGCTGGCCACGGACGTCGGCGGACTGCCCGAGGCGGTCGGCCGAGCCCCCGACGGCGGGGTGCCCGGCATCCTCGTGCCGCCGGAGGACCCCGCCGCCCTCGCCGCGGAACTGCGCGGCTGGTTCGGCGAGGCCGACGTACGACGCCGGCTGAAGGCCGCTGCCCGGGGCCGGCGGGCCGCCCTGGACGGCTGGGCGACCACGGCCCGCAGCCTGGCCGGAGTACTCGGCCGACTGCCCAGCGAACCCAGGAGGGCCGCATGAGGAAGACGGCGACCAAGCAGAGCGGGAAGATCCCGGCCCAGCCGGGGCCGCGGGAGGTGCCGTCGGCCGGGGCACAGAAAGTGGTGACCACGTTGGCGGAGGCCCAGGGTGCGAAGGCGGCGGTCGCGGGTGAGGCTCAGTTGGTGACGACCTCAGCCGCGGGCGCCGATGCAGAATCGGTCATTCCCGGTGCCGGCCCCAGTGCCCGCCCCGGCGAGCGGCCCACCGTACGCCTCAGGGACGCAGGCCCCGACGACGCTCCCCGGTACGCCCCCGAGTGGCTGGAGCTGCGCGAGGGGCCCGACGCGGCGGCGCGGGCCGGCGATCTGATCGACCCGCTGCGCATCCGGCTGGCCAACCTGCCCGGCAAGGCCGGACTCGTCATCCACGACCTGGGCTGCGGCACCGGCTCCATGGGCCGCTGGCTCGCGCCCCGCCTGGACGGCCCCCAGCACTGGATCCTGCACGACCGGGACCCCTACCTCCTGCACTTCGCGGCCGTCGCCTCCCCGCGCTCCGCCGCCGACGGCAGCCGCGTCACCGTCGAGACCCGCCGCGGCGACGTCGGCCTGCTCACCCCGGACGCCCTCGCCGGCGCCTCGCTGGTGACGGCCTCCGCGCTCCTGGACGTCCTCACCCGCGAGGAGATCGACACCCTCGCCGCCGCCTGCACCGGGGCCGGCTGCCCGGCCCTGCTCACGCTGTCGGTCGCCGGACGCGTCGAACTCACCCCGGCCGACCCGCTGGACGACGAGATCGCCGACGCCTTCAACGCCCACCAGCGGCGCGGCGGACTGCTCGGCCCGGACGCCGTCACCGTCGCCTGCGAGGCGTTCTCGGAGCGCGGCGCGACGGTACGGCTGCACCCGAGCGCCTGGCGCCTGGGCCCCGCCGAGTCCGCGCTCACCGCCCAGTGGCTGCGCGGCTGGGTCGGCGCGGCCGTCGAGGAGCGCCCCGAGCTGAAGGAGCGCGCCGAGCGCTACCTCCAGGACCGGCTGGAGGCCTGCCGCGCGGGCGAGCTGAAGGTGGTCGTCCACCACAGCGACCTGCTGGCGCTGTCCCGGCCGACGGGCGGGGCGTCATGAGCGTGGAGACGGTGCGGTCCGACACCGGGCTGCGGCCCGGCACCGGGTCGCGGTCCGGTACCGAGCGGCGTGACGGCCTCGCGGAGAACGGTGACGCCGAGCCGGGCGAGCGGGCGCTGCTGCCCGTCCGGAGCGTCGAGCGCGGCCGGGCGAACCTGCCCGTACGGCGCCCCGCGGACCCGGCGCGACCGGTCCTGGTCACCCACCGGGCCCTCGCGCTCCAGGCCGAGGTGGTCCGGACCCGGGACGACGTGCTCACGGCACGGACCGACGCCATCGTCGCCCGGGCCGAGGTGCTGGAAGCCGCCGGACACCCCGTCCTCGACCTCACCGAGGCCGCCGTCTCCCACGACCGGATCGGCGTCATCGTGACCACGGTCAGGCCCGGCCCCGCACGACCGCCCCGCGGGCGCACCGCCCTGCGCGCGATCCTCAACTCCCGCGCCCTGCGCACCCACTTCGGCACCGTCGCCGGCGTCACCATCCTCGCCGTCCTGCTGTGGCGGCTCGGCACCGGCGTCTTCCTGGACGGCCTGCGCAGGATCGACGGGACCGCCCTGCTCGCGTCGCTCGCGATCGGCGTGCTGACCACCGTGTTCAGCGCCTGGCGCTGGCAGTTGGTGGCCCGCGGCCTGCGCATCCGGCTGCCGCTCGGCGCCGCCGTGGCCGACTACTACCGCGCCCTGTTCCTGAACGCGGCCCTGCCCGGCGGCGTCCTCGGCGACGTGCACCGCGCGGTGCGGCACGGACAGAGCGCCGGTGACATGGGCCGCGGTGTCCGGGCCGTCGTCCTCGAACGCGCCGCCGGACAGATCGCGTTGGCGATCGTCGGCGGTGCCGTGCTGCTCACCATGCCGTCCCCGGTGCTGACCGAGGCCCGCCACCTGGCACCCCTCGTCGGCCTCGCGGCCCTGGGCGCCCTCGCCGTCGTCGTCGCCCTGCGCATGAACCGGGCCCCCTCCCGCCGCGGCCGGGCCCTGCGCTCGACACTCGCCGAGGCCCGCGAGGCGCTGCTGTCCCGCCGCAACTGGCCCGGCGTCACGCTCTCCTCGGCCCTCGTCCTCGCCGGCCACCTCGGGATGTTCGTCCTCGCCGCCCGCATCGCGGGCTCCGGCGCCTCCGTCGCCGTACTGCTGCCGCTCGCGGTGCTCGCCCTGCTCGCCATGGGACTGCCCCTGAACATCGGCGGGTTCGGCCCCCGGGAGGGCGTCACCGCCTGGGCGTTCGCCGCGATGGGCCTCGGCGCCGAGGCCGGTCTCGCGACCGCGATCGTCTACGGCGTGCTCAGCTTCGTGGCGAGCCTGCCGGGCGCGGTCGTCCTGGTCGTGCGCTGGTACCAGGGACTGCGCCCGGCGAAGTCCTACCCTTCCGTGAGCATCGAGAAATACGCTCCGAAGGAAGCCGAGAGGCTCTCCAGCAACGCTTTCCCTTTTTCCGCAGAGCCCAGCGAAGGGCGCCCGATGACACCGGAATCGGTGTAACCGGACATACCGAGGGTGAGGAGATGACGACGGTCGTCCGCGACGAAATCGGAGGTCTCGTAACCGGGCCGGACGTATTCCGGGTGGGCGTGCAGAAGAATGGAGGTCTCGATTTCTCCCGCATGCATGTCGGTGAGCAGCGAGGTGGCCACCCCGGCCTCCGTACGGGCGGCCTCCCAGTCCTCCGCGGCCGGGAAGAGCGCCATCCGCTCACCGCGGGCGGAGGCCTCCTGGACGACGTTGCCCAGCACGTAGTTCCCGCCGTGTCCGTTGACCACCACCAGGGCCTCGACGCCCGAGCGGCGCAGCGAGGCCGCAATGTCCCGTACCACCGAGTGAAGGGTGACGGAGGAGATGCTGACGGTCCCCGCCCAGGCCGCGTGCTCGTGCGAACAGGAGATCGTCACCGGGGGGAGGAGGTGCACCGGGTACGCCGCGGCGATCTCACGCGCGACGGCACAGGCGACGAGTGTGTCGGTCGCCAACGGGAGGTACGGGCCGTGCTGTTCGAAGCTCCCGACCGGAAGGACGGCGACCTGTGTTGAGACGCCCGCGCCCCGGGTCCGTACGTCTTCCGTAGTGTCCGTCGGCAACAGACCGTACGCCGCCGACCGTATTCCCGAACCACTCATCTTTTCACGGCCTTTCGTCTCTGCTTAGGAACCAGATCATGACAGATAAAGTTGGCGTACTCGGCAAGAAGGCACCACAGCGTACGGGTGTGGAGCGCGTGGTGAATGCCCCGCTGCCCACCGTGTACGGCAAATTCCAGGCGGTCGGATACCTGGATCACGACCGCGGTGACGAACAAGTCGCCCTGGTCTACGGTGACATCGGCTCGGAAGACGTTCTCGTCCGGCTGCATTCCGAGTGCCTGACCGGTGACGCGTTCGGCTCCCAGCACTGCGAGTGCGGCGACCAGCTCGACGCCGCCCTGCGGGCCGTGGTCAAGGAGGGCAGCGGCATCGTCGTCTACCTGCGGGGCCACGAGGGCCGCGGCATCGGACTGCTCGCCAAGCTGCGCGCGATGGCGCTCCAGGCGGAGGGCCTGGACACCGTCGAGGCGAACCTCGCGCTCGGCCTGCCCGTGGACTCCCGCGACTACGGCGTCGCCGCCGGGATCTTCCACGACCTGGGCGTGAACTCGGTGCGTCTGATGTCCAACAACCCGCGCAAGCGCGAGGCGCTGGTCCGCCACGGCATCGAGGTCGCCGAGACCGTACCGCTGCTGATACCGCCGTGCGAGAACAACATCACCTATCTGCGCACCAAGCGGGAGCGGCTGGACCACCACCTGCCCCACCTGGACGCGGTGGCCCACCTGTCCTGATCGCCGGACGGGTTCCGGCACGGGAAATCCGGACAGGAAGAGGGAATGACCGACGACGTCCTCTTCCTCTCCGGGCAGCAGGTCACGCGTCTGCTCGACGTGGACACGGCCATCGCCTCGCAGCGCGCCGCCTTCACCGCCCTCGGCTCCGGTACGGCCGACCGGCCGGCGAAGATCATGCACCCGAGCCGCTTCGACGACAGTGTGGTCTTCGCGTACGTCTCCCGGCTCTCCGCCGACTCCGGGGCCGTCGCGAAGTTCGGCAGCGTCAACCCGGGCAACGCGGCGGCCGGGCTGCCCACGGTCCACGCCGTGGTGTCGGTCCTCGACCCGGTGACCGGCCGCCTGTCCGCCGTCATGGACGGCACCGCGGTGACCACCCTGCGCACGGCCGCCGCCAGCGCCGTCGCCGTCGACGCCCTGGCCACGCCCGACAGCACCGACCTGGCCGTCCTGGGCTCGGGCGTCCAGGCCCTGGCCCATGTGCGGGCCGTCGCCCGGGTGCGCGACCTGAAGTCCGTACGGCTGTGGAGCCCGGCCCCCGAGCACCGGGCCCGTGCCGCCCGGACCCTCGCGGCCGAACTGGACCTGGCCGTCGAGGCGGCCGACAGTGCCGAGTCGGCGGTGACCGGGGCCACCCTCGTCGCGACCTGCACGCTCAGCGCGACGCCGGTGCTGCGGGGCCGGTGGTTGGCCCCGGGGTGCACGGTGGTGAGCGTGGGGTCCTTCGAGCCCACCCGCCGAGAGGTGGACCCCGAGGTCCTGCGGCGGTCCGCGGCCGTCGTCGTCGACGATCCCGTTGCCGCCGCCGCACACGCCGGGCCGGTCGTGGACGCGCTCGCGGCCGGAGTGCTGGCCGAATCCGACCTCGTCGGGCTCGGCGCCGTACTCACCGGGCGGGCCACGGCACGGACCGGACCCGGCGACATCGTCCACTACAACAGCGTCGGCCTCGGCATCCAGGACGCGGCAGCGGCCTGGGCCGCGGTCCGGGCAGCCCAGGAGGAACGCAGATGAACAACCAGGCCGGAGCCGTCGTGATCGGTGGCGGGGTCATGGGCACCAGCATCGCCTTCCACCTGGCGCGGGCCGGGGTGAGAGACGTCGTACTGGTCGAGCGGGACGAACTCGCCTCGGGATCCACCTCCAAGGCCGCGGGCGGGGTGCGCGCGCAGTTCTCCGACGAGGTCAACATCCAGCTCGGGGCCCGCAGTCTGGAGGCCTTCGCCCGGTTCCAGGAGGAGACCGGACACGACATCGGACTGCACCGGGTCGGCTATCTGTTCCTCCTGTCGACGCCGGAGGAGGTGGCCTCCTTCGAGCGGAGCGTGCGGGTCCAGAACGCCCTCGGCGTACCCAGCCGCATGATCGACCCGGCCGAGGCCCGCACGCTCTCCCCGCTCATCAGCACCGACGGGCTGCTCGCCGCCGCCTACTCGCCGGACGACGGCCACTGCACCCCCGAGTCCGTCGTCCAGGGCTACGCGAGCGCCGCCCGTGCCCACGGCGCGCGGATATTACGCCACACCGACGTCACCGGCATCGAACTGCACGGCGACCGCATCACCGCCGTGGCGACCACCATCGGCCGGATCGCCACCGACACGGTGATCTGCGCGGCCGGCGCCTGGTCGAAGGCTGTCGGCGCGATGGTCGGCGTGGACCTGCCGGTGTCGCCGCTGCGCCGCCAGATCGCGGTCACCGAACCGGTCCACGGACTGCCACCGGACCTGCCCATGACCATCGACTTCACCACCAGCCTCTACTTCCACGCCGAGGGCCCCGGACTCCTCGTCGGCATGTCCGACCCCGACGAACGGCCCGGCTTCGCCACCGACACCCACGACCGCTGGATCCCCCGCCTCGCCGAGGCCATGCGGCACCGCGCCCCCGGCCTCCTCGACCTGCGCCGCACCGGCGGCTGGGCCGGCCTGTACGAGAACACCCCCGACCACAACGCCCTGATCGGCGAGGCCACTTCGGTCTCCCGCTTCCTCTACGCCACCGGCTTTTCCGGCCATGGTTTCCTCCAGGGCCCGGCCGTCGGCGAAGTCGTCCGCGACCTCTACCTGGGCCGCGTACCCTTCGTGGACGTCAGCCCCTTGAGCGCCGGCCGGTTCGCGGCCGACGCCCCGCGCCCGGAGGCCAACCGCGTATGACCGAACTCCATCTGTGGCTGCGCCACGAGGTCCGCTCCACCGAACGACGCACCCCGATCGTGCCGTCCGACGCCCGGCGGCTCGTCGACAGCGGGGTGCGGCTGACCGTCGAGGAGTCCCCACAGCGGATCTTCCCGATCGAGGAGTACGAGACGGTCGGCTGCGCGGTCGCACCCGGACGTTCCTGGGTGTCGGCGCCGCGGGACGCCGTGATCGTCGGTCTGAAGGAACTCCCCGACGCCCCCGCGACCCTGACGAACCGTCATGTCTTCTTCGGGCACGCCTACAAGGAGCAGCCCGGCGCCCGCGCCCTGCTGGGCCGGTTCGCCGCCGGGGGAGGAGCCCTCCTCGACCTGGAGTACCTGGTGGACGACCAGGGCCGCAGGCTCGCCGCGTTCGGGTACTGGGCCGGCTATCTGGGCGCGGCCCTCGCCGTCCTCCAGCACCGGGGCAGGCTGGACGCGCCGCTCACCCCCACCTCGCAGAAGGAACTGGAGGCCCTGCTGCGGCCCGTCGCCGGGGACGAGGACTTCACGGCGCTGGTGATCGGGGCCCTGGGCCGCAGCGGTCGCGGCGCCCGCGTCGCGCTGCACGCCGCCGGGGGCGAGCCCACGTGCTGGGACCTGGCGGAGACCCGCGACCTGGACCGCCCCGCACTGCTCGCCCACGACCTGCTGGTGAACTGCGTCCTGGCCACCACCCCCGTCCCGCCCTTCGTCCGCGACGAGGACCTGGACGTCCCCGCCCGCCGGCTGCGCACCCTCTCCGACGTCACCTGCGACGTCGGCTCCCCGCTGAACGTCCTGCCGGTCTACGACCGCACCACCGAGTGGACCGACCCCGTACGCCGGCTGCACAAGGAACCCCCTCTCGACCTCATCGCCATCGACAACCTGCCGTCCCTGCTGCCCCTCGAGTCCAGCACCGACTTCTCGGCGGCGCTGCTGCCCCAGCTGCTGGAGTTCGGGATCGCCGGGGCCTGGGGGCGCTGCCTGGACCGGTACCGCCAGGCCTGCCGTGAACTCGGCATCGAGGAAGGGGAGTTCCGCCATGTCTGACGTCACGCCCGACGCCGTACCCGCGACCGGGACCGTCCACTGGATCGGCGCCGGACTCTCCACCGGCACCGGCCTGGAGCGGCTGTGCGACACCGCCGACCGGGTACGGCTGTGGCACCGCACCGAGGAGCGCGCGGCACAGGCCCTCGCCGCACTGGGACTCACCGGCCGGGCCGAGCCCCGCGCCTACACACTGTCCGCGCTCGCCGCCGAACTCGCGCCCGGCGACGTCGTCGTGTCGATGCTGCCCGCACCCGAGCACGCCGGGATCCTCGCCGCCTGCGTACGGGAGCAGGCCCACTTCGCCTGCTCCAGCTATGTGTCCGACGCGGTCGTCGAGCAGGTCCCCGAGGCCCAGAAGGCCGGGATCGTCGTCCTCACCGAGGCCGGTCTCGACCCGGGCATCGACCACCTCTTCGCCCACAGCCTGGTGGCCAGGGCCCGCGCGGCGATCGGCGAGGCCGCACCGGCGTCGTACCGTCTCACCTCCTACTGCGGCGGAGTCCCCGCCGTGCCGAACGACTTCAGGTACCGCTTCAGCTGGGCCCCGCTCGGGGTCCTCAACGCCCTGCGCTCACCCGCCCGTTACCTTGAGGGCGGCACCCCCACCACCGCCGACCGCCCCTGGGAGGCGACCCGGCGCCACGACGTGGACGGCGAGACCTTCGAGGCCTACCCCAACCGCGACAGCGTCCCCTTCGTCGAGCAGTACGGACTGCCGCCCGCCTGGACCCCGCAGACCTTCGTCCGCGGCACCCTGCGCCTGGACGGCTGGCTGCGGGCCTGGGAGCCGGTCTTCGAGGAGCTGAGGAACGGCGACGACACCCGGATCGCCGCCCTGGCCCAGGAGTTGGCGGCCAGGTATCCGACGACGGAGTCCGACCGCGACCGGGTCGTCCTCGCCGTCTCCCTCGACGTGCGCGCGCAGGACGGCCGGACCTGGTCGGGCGGCTACCTCCTGGACCTGGTGGGCGACGACGAGGACAGCGCCATGGCCCGCTGTGTCTCCCGCACCCTCGCCCTCGGCATCGGGCACATCCTGGACGGCTCCCTCCCGGCGGGCCTGAACCGCGCCGCCGAGACCGCCGCCCGCTCCGAGCAGTGGCTGGGCGAACTCGCCCGGGACGGCCTGCACTTCACCCTCCGGATCGATCAGTAGGCCGGTATGAGGGGGTCTCCGCGCCGGTCTCGCCCCGCCGGGGCCGGGCCGGTCGCGGAGACGGAGATCACCCACAGCACGCACAGGTCGAAGGCCAGCTCGGTCACCGAGGCGAACTGGTTGATCGTGAACTTGAATATCTGGCCGACCAGGATGTCCGCCAGCAGCGCCGCCCGCACCAGCCGGAGAGCGGCCGCCCGGTCGGTGCGCAGCCTCACCAGCCCGGCGGCCCCGAGGACGGTCGCGACGAGGGAGCTCACCAGGACACCGACCAGGGCCCCGCGCTGCGGTTCCCGCGCCAGCTCGCCGTCCAGCGCGCCCAGGGTTAGCCACAGCGTGAACAGAACCGCCTCGGTCAGGACGCACAGCACGCTCAGCGCGAGCACCAGCCGGTGCCGCGCGGCGCGTCGGAGCAGCGCGGTGACCCGGTCGATCCCGGCACGGCGGCGCCGCACGGCACTCGGGCGCCGCTCGGGCAGGGTCCTCAGCAGCCGGACCAGCGCCTCGTCGACCGGCCGCTCCGAGCCCTCGACCAGCCTCAGGGCCGCCTGTCGCCGCTCTTCGTCGAGTCCCGAGGTGACTCCGGTGAGCGCCAGGTCGGCGGCGCGGGCGCTGCGCTGCTCCGCGGTGAGCGGGGCACGGTGGCGCAGCAGGCGGGTCAGGACCAGGAGCGCGGCGAAGGTGGCGTAGATGATGCCCGCGGCCGGGCGGTAGAAGTACCCGGGCTCGTCGGTGACCTGCTTGCCGACCTCGTCGATGAAGAGCCCGAAGCCCACGCCTCCCACGACCGCGCAGGCCGACCGGACCGGGCGCCCGAGCAGTCCGAGCGCGAGGAGGGTCGCGGCCATCATCAGCAGACCACCCCACAGCATGTGCGCGATGTGCAGCCGGCCGCCCGCGCCGCCCAGCCGGGGATAGCCCGTCAGCGCGAGGAACGCGCGGGTGACGAGGACGGTGACGATGCCGGACAGCGCGAACAGCCGCAGCCGCCCGGCCGCCCCGGTGGCCCCGACGAGTCGTCCCCCGCTTCCCATGATCTCCCCCTGACGTCCCCCGCCCCGCGGGTGGTCGCCCGCGTTCACCTTCCAGACTGGCACCGCGGGAAAGCGCGGGTGATCGGGGACAACCCTGAGACGCCCCGGAGATCACCCCGCAGGGGCCGGGCGCAACTCCCGGTCCGGGGCGCCTAGTCGACGACCGACTCCTGGACCAGCCGCTTCAGGTCGGGGAAGAGCTTCAGCGTCTTCGGGCGCACCTGGGTGAAGAACTGCACGGTCAGATCGCGGCTCGGGTCGACCCAGAACGTCGTGGAGGCGGCGCCGCTCCAGCCGTACGCGCCGGGGCCCGTGGGCGCCAGGGTGCGGGACGGGTCGATCACCACCGAGACGCCGAAGCCGAAGCCGACGCCGTCGTTGCCGCGCTCGTCGTGGGCGGGCTTGGCGCCGAAGGCCCGCAGGTCGGCGCCGCCCGGGAGGTGGTTGGACGTCATCAGGTCGACGGTCTCGGCGGACAGCAGCCGGGTGCCGTCCAGTTCGCCGCGCCGGCGCAGCAGTTCGGTGAAGCGGTGCACGTCGTAGGCGGAGGCCGCCATGCCGCCGCTGCCGGAAAGCAGCCGGGGGCGTCCGCGCAGCGGCAGTCCCGGGACCGGCTCGATCGTGCCGTCGTCCTTCTCGCCGTACAGCTCCGAGAGCCGCTCGGCCTGGCGGTCCGTCACCCAGAATCCGGCGTCGGGCATCCCGAGGGGGCCGAAGACGCGCTCGGCGAAGAAGACGTCCAGCGTCTGGCCGGACGCGATCTCGATGACCCGGCCCAGCACGTTGGAGGCGACCGAGTAGTTCCACTGGGTACCCGGCTCGAACTGGAGGGGCTGGCGCGCGTACACGGCGACCGTCCCGGCGAGGTCCGAGCCCGGCAGCACCGAGGACTCCAGTCCCGCCTCGCGGTAGAGGGCGTCCACCGGGTGGGAGTGGTAGAAGGCGAAGGTCAGACCCGCGGTGTGGGTCATCAGATGCCGGACCAGTATGGGACCGTGCGCCGGACGGGTCGTCAGGCTGTCGCCGGAGCCGTCCACGTACACGCGTGGCTCGGCGAACTCCGGCAGGTAGTCGGCGATCGGGTCGTCCAGCGACAGCCGCCCCTCCTCCACCAGCAGCAACGCGGCCACCGCGGTGACCGGTTTGGTCATCGAGTAGATCCGCCACAGGGTGTCGGTCTCGACGGGGAGCCCGGCCGCGAGGTCGCGGTGGCCCTGCGTGGTGAGGTGGGCGACGCGTCCGCCCCGGGAGACGGACACCAGGAAGCCGGGGATCCGGCCCTCGTCGACGTAGTGGGCGAAGTGCTGGTCGAGGCGGTCGAGCGCCTTCGCGTCCAGCCCCACCTCGGCGGGGTCGACCTCTTGTCGAAGCTGTGCCATCGCTCTCCTCTTTCGCGTCCGTCGAGGTGCGGACCGGTATACCCGGCCCTGACCACCTCAGACATCATCGTCGCTCAGGAATGCCGTGGTGGTGGACGGGTTGGCCGGTAACAGCCGTCGCGGGAATGCGGGGCGCGGTAGGGCCGGTTGATCGTGACATGACTCAGGACGCGACGCAGGACGCACTGCTCGGGCTGCTCTCAGAGGGCCACGGCGGAGTGCTCACCACCCTCAAACGCGACGGCCGGCCCCAGCTGTCGAACGTCAGCCACGCCTACTTCCCCGACGAGCGGACCATCCGTGTCTCCCTCACGGACGACCGCGCCAAGACCCGCAACCTGCGCCGCGACCCCCGCGCGTCCTACCACGTGACCACGCCGGACCGGCGCGCCTACACGGTCGCCGAGGGCACGGCCGACCTCACACCGGTCGCGAAGGACCCCTACGACGAGACCGTCGAGGAACTCGTCCGCCTCTACCGCGCAGTCCAGGGCGAACACCCCGACTGGGACGACTTCCGCGCGGCGATGGTCCGGGACCGCCGACTGGTGCTGAGGCTGCGGGTGGAGCGGGCGTACGGCATTCCCGGCGGCGCCGGCCGGGGCTGATACCGAGCACGGACACGCCGTTCCTGCCCGCCCCGGCGTTCCGGAGCTGGGCCAGGATTTGCGCCGTCCTCTTGAGGAACCGTCATCTCCCGCCGTTCCGGCTAGGGTTGATCCACTACGGGCTGTGGTACGAGGCGGGGGGACACGCGGCATGATGGATCTTCTTTCGGCGGGCGCGATCAGCGCCGTGCTCACCGCCATCGGCGGCGGCATGGCGACCGAGGCCGGAAGATGGGTCTGGGAATCCGCAGGCGGAGTGGTACGGCGCGTGGCCGGACGAGAGGTGCCCGCCCCCAACACACCGGGTCAGCTGGAGGATGTCGCCCTGCTGATGCACGAGCGTCTCCGCGCCGACCCGCGACTGGCCGAGCCCTGGCTCCGGTTCGCCCGCCACGTACCCACCACGGCCGCACTCGGAACACGTCGGCGCGCCCGACTGCCGGAGGCCCCGAGCTGCTTCACCGACCGCGACAAGGTGATCAAGCTGCTGGACAAGGAGGTGGCGCGCCCCTTCGACGGACGCCCGCGCGTCGCCCTCCTCCACGGCCCCGAGGGAATCGGCACCAGCACCCTCGCCTTCCACTGGGGCTGGCGGCAGCTCGCCCGCTTCCCCGACGGCCAGCCGTATGTGGACCTGCGCGCTCTCACACCTGAGGCGGCCCTCGGCGAACTGCTGCGCCAACTCGGTCTGGAAGAAGCGGAGATACCCCACTCCGCACAGGACCGCCAGGCCCTCTTCCGGGACTGCGCGGCCGACCGCCGACTCCTCGTGGTCCTTGACCACGCCCGCTCCCACGCCCAGGTCGAGCCCTTGCTCAGCACGGCGCCCGGAGTCTTCACCGTCGTCGTCGCCGGGCAACCGCTCGCCGGACTCGGAGCGTTGCGCATCCCGGTCGGACCGCTGGCCAGGCGGGACTCGGTGCGGATGCTGGAACGGCTCGTCGGTGAACCGGCGGTCTCCGTCGCTCGCGCCACTCTGCCCGCGGTCCTGGACCGTTGCGCCGGCTCGCCGTACGCCCTGCGCGCGGCGGCGCCCCGTCTCGCGACCCGGCCCTCCGGCACACAGCGCACCGACGCCCCCGTCCAGGCAGCCATCGAGGACTCCTACCGCCTCCTCGCCCCCGGCGCGGCCCGCCTCCACCGTCTCGCCGGGCTGCGGAACTGGCCCGCCCTGGACGCCGCCTTGGCCGCGCGCATCGTGGAGACCCATGAAGCTGAGGCGTCCCGGCTCCTGGAACAGCTCGCCGAGGCGGTGCTCCTCGACCAGACGGCCCCCGGCCGCTACCGCCAACGTCCCTCGGTACGGGGCCATGCCGAGCGGACGGCGGGCGCGGTCGACGGGATCGCCGCCTGCTCCGCCGCGGTCGCCAGAGCCGTCGGACACTACCGCGACCTCGCCGTGGGCGCGGCGCGGGCCGCTCTGCCGGAGAGCTGGCGGACGCCCACCGAGCACTCGGCGGTCACCTTCCCCACCAAAGGAGCAGCCGTCGCCGCGCTCGCCGCCGAGGCACCGGCCTTTGTCGAAGCGGTGCGCGCGGCCGAGGAGTTCGGGGACCGGGACACCGTCGTCCTGCTGTGCCGTTCCCTGTGGCCGCTGCAACTCAAGGCCGGCCGGCACGACGTCCTGCTGCCCGCCCTGCGCATCGGCGCACGCGTCGCCGACGAACACTTCCCGGGGACCCGCACCTCCGGCGCGCTCCACGCTCAACTCGCCCACAGCCTCACTGAGTTGCGCCACTGGGACGAGGCCGAGGGCGAAGCGCTCGCTGCCGCGCGCGACGAACGGGCGGCCGGACACCTCCGCGGGCAGGCCTCCGCCGTGGAGTTCCTGGGGTTGCTGCGACTGCGGCAGTGGCGGTTCCCGGACGCGTACGACTGCTTCGAGGAGGCGTCCGCGATTCTCGACGGGATCGGCCCGCAGGATGAGGGCGCCGCCGATCTCCCGCGTGCCCGCGCCCTGTTGGAGCGCCACAAGGGACGTGCGCTCGGCCGGCTGGACCGGCGGCAGGAGGCTGTGGCGCACCTCGCCACAGCGCTGGAATTCTTCCGGGGCCGAACCCCCGGGAACAGCACACCCGAGCCCTACAACACCGCTCGGGCCCTCACCGACCTCGCCGAGGTCCACCTCGTCGCCAGCGACACCGGCACGGCGCTGCCCCTCGTCGACGAGGCGCTCACCGCGCTGGAGAGCGAAGAGGCCGAGTACCAGGTGGCGCTCCTGCGCACGCTCAGGGAGCGCTGCGTCACACCGGAGTGACGGTCACCGAATGCGCGGTCGCGCCCGTGTGCACGATCAGGCCCAGCTCGACCAGTTCGTGCGGCGACTTGCCTGCCGCGAGCCACGCGTGCACGGCCGAGGCGTCGGCGGCGGGATCGGCGTCCGGCCCTGCCGTAAGGCGCAGTTCAGTACCGGCCCGGGTTCGGATCAGACACGAGGTCGGTCCGGTGACGTACGCGGCGAGCGCGCAGTGCGGATGCCGGTCGAGGATCTCCGCCGTCCAGCCGGAGGGTGTTCCGAACCTCGGGTCGTCTGCGTCGGCGTACCGGAACACCACGTCGGCCAGAGCCAGTTGATCCGTCTCCCGGGTGTCCTCGTGGACTGCCATGTGTACGTCGCAGCCTTCCTCGTACGGCGCCTGGTGCGGACCCGCGTACCGGGTGAGCGCGATCTCACCGGAGCCGAGCAGCCGGGTCAGTACCTGGAGCGGTGCGGTGGGCAGCGGCGGTTCGTACGGCGGCAGCGGGAGCGGTTCGAGACGCGCCGGTTCCTCGGGTTCGGGAATGCCGAGGGCGTCGTAGAAGAGGCGGCGCAGCCTGGCCGCGGACTCGCCGGGCATCGAGCTGGTGAACTCGGCCGGTTCGGGCAGCGGTTGGTGCGCGGCCAGCAGGGAGTCGACCTGCGCCCGGAGCGGGAGCGCGGGATCCAGTCGAGGCGCCGTGCGGACGAAGTCGTGGACCGGGGCGTCGGGTGCGAGGCCGGCGAGGGGCGCGGCGCCGAGCAGGACCGGGGTGCCGAGCGCGGCTGCGTAGTAGGTGACCGAGCCGTGGTCGCCGATCACCGCGTCGGCGGCGACCAGAGCCTGACGCCAGCCGTGCAGCGGGTCGATCAGGGCGAGCCCGGCGCGCCGGGCGCGGTCGAGCCAGGCGCGGATCTGTCCCGGACCGTGTCCGTGCCAGATGTTCGGGTGCAGCACGGCCGCGAGCCGGTACTCGTCGGCCGGGAACTCCGAGGTGAGTCGCGGCAGCAGGGAGGGCAGCAGGTCCTCGCCGCCGTCACCGAAGAGCGAGTCGGGATTCCAGGTGGAGCTGAGGACGATCAGGCGCCGGCCCCGGCCCACGCCGAGCGCCCGTCGGAACCGCTCGCGGTACGGGCGGGCCGCCAGCATGCGGTCCCAGCAGGGATCTCCGGCGAGTACGGCTGTCGGAGCCGCCTCGGGACAGATGCCGAGCAACCGCTCGTACTGCTCGGGATGGGAGAGGACGAGCGAGTCCGCGACCGGCTCTCCGTATTCGTCGAGCAGCCACTCCGGCGACAACCCGAAGACCGGAACCTCCGCCCCTTCCACCGACCTGCCGTCGGGTGTCGGGTGTCGGGTGTCGGGTGTCGGGTGTCGGGTGTCGGGTGTCGGGTGTCGGGTGTCGCTAGCTTCTTAGTATATCCGACACCATGTGACAATACGGCCAATATGCCGGAAAGTTCCCGAAGTTGACCGCCGAAGCTAGCCGATACGGCCAGCGAGACCGGAGTCGCGATCGCCTGTTCCCAAGGCAGTACGGGCACCCCGACATCGGCCAGCAACTCGGCGAGCCCCGCCCGGAAGGCCGAGGACTCCGTGCTGGTCGCCAGTGCCTGCACGCGGAAGTCGTCGTGGAACAGCGGCAGGACATCGAGCAGCCGAGTCGCCGAGGTCACGTTGTGCACGACGAGCAGTACCTTGCGACTGCGCCCCCGGGTGGACCACCGCCCCGCGTCGTCACCCACCGGCACCCGTATCCAACCGGCCCCCGCCACTCGCTTGCCCACCTCTCGCCACCGCCCGTCGATCCGGCAACGATAGTCAACCCGTGGCGCGCTGCGGGCGTCACGTCGATCGGATCGCAGGTCCTGGCAACACCTCCAGGGCGAGGTCCTACGACCCCGGGAGCAGGGCGGATGGCCGATGTGCCGGTGTACGGGGGCTGCCTAGGCTGACGGCACACCTAGGGGAAGAGGTCACCATGCCGGTCAACGGCCGCAGCCACATCCGTGTCGCCCGCCCGTCCCGGGACCTGGCGGCCGCCGAACGGTTCTGGGTCGAGGGGCTCGGGCTGGGTGTCGTATGGCGGGCGGAGGGCGGCCCCGAACCCGGCGAGCACGACCTGCTGATGCTCGGCTGGCCGGACGCCGGGTGGCATCTGGAACTCGTCCACGAACAGGGCAGGCCCGTCGAACCCCGTCCCACCGAGGAGGACCTCCTGGTGATCTACGTCGACGAGCCGGTGCCGGAGGAACTCGTCGCCCGCCTGGAGGCGCACGGCGGCAAGCGGGTGCTGTCGCCCAACCCGTACTGGAACGAGTGGGGCGTCACCGTCGAGGACCCGGACGGGTACCGGCTGGTGCTGTGCGCGCGGGGCTGGTCGAACTCCTGAGGCCGACTGTCGGTGGCACGCAGTACGGTCCTGACATGGCCGCCACTTTCGATCTCACCCTGGACTGCGCGGACGCGCCGCTGCTCGCCGCGTTCTGGAAGACCGCGCTGGGCTACGTCGACGAACCGCCGCCCGCGCCCTTCACCACCCGCGCGGAGTGGCTCGCGCAGTTCGACCTCCCGGAGGACGAGTCGGAGGACGACGGCGCCTGGCTGTGCGATCCCGAGGGGGTGGGGCCCCGGCTGTCCGTCCTGAGGGTCCCCGAGCCCAAGACCGCGAAGAACCGGCTCCACATCGACGTCCGGGTGCCGGGGCACGGCGGTCCCGACGAGAGATGGGCCCGCGTCCGGGCCGAGTCCGAGCGGCTGGTGGAGGCGGGCGGGAGCGTGCTGGCGGAGTTCGAGGGGCATCACGTCGTGATGGCCGACCCCGAGGGCAACGAGTTCTGCGTGGCCGCCGCCCCTGCCTGACCCGGACCTGCCCGAGCCCCCGGCAGCCGCAGGGGCGTCCGGGGGCTCGAAGCCGGGGAGGGGGGAATCAGGCGGAGACCGTCTCCGGGCGGGCGGTCTCGCGCGGAGTCCGTGTGCCGAGGTCCGCCGTGGCGACCTTGTGGGTCTCGCGGGCGGTCAGGGCGGCGATCACCGGCGGGACGCACAGGGCCGCCGTGAACAGCGCCACCGAGGACCAGTCGGTGCCGTCGGGGCCCGCGATCTGCGCGGCGAAGGTGACCGCGAAACCGGCCACGGCGAAGCCGATCTGGGTGCCGATGGCCATGCCGGACAGCCGGACCCGGGTGGAGAACATCTCGCCGTAGAAGGACGGCCAGACACCGTTCGCCGCGCTGTAGACGACGCCGAAGGTCACGATGCCGAGCAGCAGGGTCAGCGGGTAGTTGCCCGTGGAGATCGCCCACAGGTACAGGAACATCGTGATCGCGCTGCCCACCGCGCCGATCAGGAAGACCGGGCGTCGGCCGATGCGGTCCGAGAGCGTGGCCCACAGGGGGATCGCGGCGAGCGCGACCAGGTTGGCCAGCGCGCCCACCCACAGCATCGAGGACCGGCTCATCCCGACCGCGTCGCTGGTCGCGTACGCCAGCGCCCACACCGTGAAGATCGTGGAGACCGAGGCGATGAGGGCGCCGCCGATCACCCGCAGCACGTCCGCCCAGTGCTCTCGCATCAGCACCGCCAGCGGCAGCTTCACGACCTCGCCGGAAGCCGCCTGCTGCTCGAACGCCGGTGTCTCGTCCAGCTTTCGCCGGATGACGAAGCCGACCACGGCGACCGCGACGCTCAGCCAGAACGGCACCCGCCAGCCCCAGGAGAGCAGTTGGTCCTCGGGCAGCGCGGCGACCGGCAGGAAGACCAGGGTGGCGAGCAGTTGTCCGCCCTGTGTGCCGCTGAGCGTGAAGCTCGTGAAGAAGCCGCGCCGGTGTGACGGCGCGTGTTCCAGTGACATGGAGTTCGCGCTGGCCTGCTCGCCGGCCGCCGAGATGCCCTGGAGCACCCGGCACAGCACCAGGAGCACCGGGGCGAGGGTGCCGACCTGGTGGCGGGTCGGCAGACAGCCGATGAGGAACGTCGACACGCCCATCAGGATCAGCGTGAAGACCATGATCTTCTTACGGCCGACCCGGTCGCCGATGTGGCCCATGAAGAGTGCGCCGACCGGCCGGGCCGCGTAGGCGACACCGAAGGTGGCCAGCGACAGCAGGGTCGCGGTGGCCGGGTCGGACTCGTCGAAGAACACCTTCGGGAAGATCAGGGCTGCGGCGCTGCCGTAGATGAAGAAGTCGTAGTACTCCAGGGCGCTGCCGATCCAGGCGGCGGTGGCGGCCTTTTTCGGTTGCCCGACGGCTTCGGCGGGGACGGACACGGGGTGCTCCTTCGGGGGGACTCCGGGAGCTATCCAGTTAATTAACCCACTGGATAGTTAGTAGCGGTTGCGGAGGATGTTGCGCCCGCATGTCCCGCGTGTCAAGGGGGTGTGCCGGGCGCGGTCAGTCCGACGCGCGCTCCGCCGTCAGATACGCGATCACCATGTCTCCCAGCATGGCCCGGTAGTGCTCGCGCTGCTCGGGGGCGACCAGGTCGCGGCCGAAGAGCGCGCCGAAGGTGTGCCGGTTGGCCACCCGGAAGAAGCAGAACGAGCTGATCATCGCGTGCAGGTCGACCGCGTCCACGTCCGCCGTGAACAGGCCGGACTCCTGTCCCGAGGCCAGGATGCGGCGGATCACGTCGAGTGCGGGGGAGCCGATCCTGCCGAGCTTCTCGGAGGCGGCGATGTGCTCGGCCCCGTGGATGTTCTCGATGCTGACCAGGCGGATGAAGTCGGGGTGCTGCTCGTGGTGGTCGAAGGTCAGTTCGGCCAGGCGCCGGATGGCCGCGACCGGGTCCAGGTGCTCGACGTCCAGCTCCTGCTCGGCCTCGCGGATCACGGTGTACGCCCGCTCCAGGACGGCTGTGAAGAGCTGCTCCTTGCCGCCGAAGTAGTAATAGATCATCCGCTTGGTGGTGCGGGTGCGGGCGGCGATCTCGTCGACCCGGGCGCCGTCGTAGCCGGCCCGCGCGAACTCCTGGGTCGCCACGTCGAGGATCTCGGCCTGGGTGCGGGCGGCGTCGCGGATCCGCCCGTTGGGTCGTGCCGGTTCGTCGACGCTGGTCATCGGGTTCCTTCGGGAGAGCGGCCGGTGCCGCAGATTCTAGAAGGCGCGGCCGGGCTCTTCCCCGGCGGCGGTACGGCTGATATAGCTAACGTACTAGTTCGTACATTAGTGATCGGCTCAGGAGGTCCGCGTGGCCAAGGACTCGTTTCTCGTCGGACTGATCGGCGCCGGCATCGGGCCTTCGCTCAGCCCGGCGCTGCACGAGCGCGAGGCGGACCGGCAGGGGCTGCGCTATCTGTACCGGCTCATCGACCTGGACGTGCTCGGCGCGCGTCCCGAGGCGGTCGGGGACCTGGTGCGGGCCGCCCGTGACCTGGGCTTCGACGGGCTGAACATCACCCACCCCTGCAAGCAGCTGGTCATCGAGCACCTCGACGCGCTCGCCCAGCAGGCCGAGGCGCTCGGCGCGGTCAACACCGTGGTCTTCGAGGACGGCCGCGCGACCGGCCACAACACCGACGTCACCGGGTTCGCCGCGTCCTTCGCGCGCGGACTGCCCGACGTGCCGCTGGAGCGGGTCGTACAGCTGGGCGCGGGCGGAGCGGGGGCAGCCGTCGCGCACGCGACCCTCACCCTGGGCGCCGAGCGGGTCACCGTCGTCGACGCGCTCGCCGACCGGGCCGCGGATCTCGCCGCCTCACTGAACCGCCACTTCGGCGCGGGACGCGCGGCTGCGGCCACCCCGGACCGGCTCGCCCCGCTGCTCGCCGCCGCCGATGGCGTCGTGCACGCCACCCCCACCGGCATGGCCGCGCACCCCGGACTGCCCTTCCGGGCCGGACTGCTGCGGCCCGAGTTGTGGGTCGCCGAGGTGGTCTACCGCCCGCTGGAGACGGAACTGCTGCGCACCGCACGGGCGTTGGGCTGCGCCACGCTGGACGGTGGCGGCATGGCCGTCTTCCAGGCCGTGGACGCGTTCCGGCTGTTCACCGGCCGGGAGCCGGACGCGGCGCGGATGCTGGCCGACATCGCGGAGCTGGCCGGGGCGGTCCCGACGTCCAAGTAGTCCCCACCTCCAAGTAATCCCGGCCTCCAAGTAATCCCGGCCCCCAAGTGGGCCCGGGCCCAAGCAGCCCTGCGTCACTGGCGGTTGACGGTCCGCGTGACGCCCGCGAAGACCGTCGTCGCCAGCACCCAGCCCGCGATGACCAGGGCGTACGACAGCCACTGGAACCCGCCTCGCGGGGCGAAGGCGCTCTCCTGGCCGAAGGAGATCACCGGCAGCAGCAGGTCGAGGGTGTAGAAGAACGCGTTGAAGCGCGGCGCCTCGTCGGCCTTCAGCGGCGGCGGGTGGTGGAGGCCGTAGGCGATCGTGCCGACGGCCAGCAGGGAGAGCAGCCAGCCGCAGGCGCGCAGCGGGTGGAAGCCGTAGCCGACGGTGGCGTCCTGGACATGGCCCCACAGGCGCCCGTACCAGGGCAG
Organism: Streptomyces sp. SID13726; assembly: GCF_010548375.1. Taxonomy (GTDB): domain Bacteria; phylum Actinomycetota; class Actinomycetes; order Streptomycetales; family Streptomycetaceae; genus Streptomyces. The sequence continues at coordinate 800,852 of NZ_JAAGLY010000003.1, read as the reverse complement.
GGTGGCCCGGCGGCGGCGCTGCTTGGCGAGCTGGACGAGACGGGCCGCGTGGTCGTCGCCGATCCTGCGGTACGCGGCCGTCAACTGCTCGTAGGCCTGCGGGACATAGCCCTCCCGGTCCCGCTCCAGCATCGGCAGCCGGCGCGCGGGCGGCTGCTGCGGGGTGAGCGAGGTGTAGACGAGCCCGTTGAACTGCACCTCGTCCGGCACGGACTCCGGCTCCAGGAACAGCTCGTCGATCTGTGCGCGGCGCAGGGTCAGGGTGCCCTCCATGGGCGGGCCCTTGCGCAGCCACAGTTCGCCGATGCTGCAACTGCTCGCGCGCAGCGCCGCGTCGCCGGGGTTCGACAGATGGGCGTACGACAGGTCGAGGCGGCCGGCGACGCGGGCGCCGCGCAGGCCGATCCAGCCCTCGGTGCGCAGCCGGCGCATGTGGAAGTCGGTCTCCACGCTGAGCGTCTGCGCGTCCAGCACCAGGTCGCCGGGGTTGCTCAGGTGCGAGTCGTTGAAGTTGACCGATCCGGCGACCGAGGCGCCGTTGAGCCGTACCTCGCCCACGGCCCGCAGCCCGGGCACCCACAGATCGGCGCCGACCGTCACGTGGTTGAGGGCGAGCGCGGGCTCGCCGGAGTCCCCACCGGTGATCTCGGCGCGCTCCATGAAGAGGCCGCCCGCGATCTGCGCCCCGCCGAGGCGGATCGGCCCGTGTATCCGGCACTCCGTCAGCCGCAGGACCGTCTCCGTCTGCACCCTGATGGCGTTCAGCCCGGGCAGCGCCGAACCGCTCAGCCGCAGTTGCCGCAGCCGGGAGCCGTACAGCTCGGGCGCGTCCTCGAAGTGGCAGTGCGCGAGCCGCACCGCGTGGTCGACGCCGGCGTGCTGGAGATTGAGCACCCCGGTGACCCGCGCCCCCGCCACTCTCAGGGCGGCGATCTCCCCGTCCTCCTGCGGCCCGTTGAGCAGCAGCGCCCGCAACACGGTTGCCCGGAGCGTGCGTTCGGCGCCCCACTCGGCGCCGCCCGTCACGTCCTCGTCCGGCGCCGCACGGAAGTCCACGGCCTCGCCCCGGGGGAAGGCCCGCCACACCCGCAGTTCGGCCGGTGTCAGGTTGTTGATCTCCATCAGCCGTGACTCTCCAACGCGCACGGCACGGTGTCAACAGGCCCCGCGGACGACGAGGGCCCGGGAGCCTGTGCTCCCGGGCCGTTCACAACCGCCGTGCTAGACCCGCGTGTTCCACTCCGCGATCACCGGCCGGCCGTGCTCCGTGGACAGCCGGCTCACCGTCCCGGTCGCCAGCTGGAACAGGCGGCCCTCAGCCGGGGCGAGCCCCAGGCGGCGGGCGGTCAGGACGCGCAGGAAGTGGGCGTGGGCCACGAGGACCACGTCGCCGTCCGGGAGGGCGGTGTCCACGCGGGCCAGGACCCGGTCGGCGCGGCGGCCGACCTCCTCGGGCGACTCGCCGGGGTGGCCATCCGGGCCCGGCGGGACGCCGTCGGTCCACAGGTACCAGTCGGGGCGGGTGCGGTGGATGTCCACGGTGGTGACGCCCTCGTAGCCGCCGTAGTCCCACTCGTGCAGGTCGGGGCAGGTCGACGCCCCGGAGATGCCCGCCAGTTCGGCGGTGCGTATCGCGCGGCCCAGCGGACTGGTCAGCGCGAGCGAGAAGGTCCGGCCCGAGAGGAGCGGAGCGAGTGACTTGGCCTGTTCCTCGCCGTGCTGGGTGAGGGGCAGGTCGGTCCAGCTGGTGTGCTGTCCCGACACGCTCCACTCCGTCTCGCCGTGGCGGACCAGAAGAAGATCCCCCACGACGCGCCTACTTCGACTCGACGGCGTGCCCGCCGAACTGGTTGCGCAGCGCCGCGATCATCTTCATCTGCGGGGAGTCGTCCTGGCGGGACGCGAACCGCGCGAACAGCGAGGCCGTGATCGTGGGCAGCGGCACCGCGTTGTCCACGGCCGCCTCGACGGTCCAGCGGCCCTCGCCGGAGTCCTGCGCGAAGCCCTTCAGCTTGTCCAGGTGCTCGTCCTCGTCGAGGGCGTTCACCGCGAGGTCGAGCAGCCAGGAGCGGATGACGGTCCCCTCCTGCCAGGAGCGGAACACCTCCCGGACGCTGTCCACCGACTCGACCTTCTCCAGGAGCTCCCAGCCCTCGGCGTACGCCTGCATCATGGCGTACTCGATGCCGTTGTGGACCATCTTGGAGAAGTGCCCGGCGCCGACCTTGCCCGCGTGGACATAGCCGTACGGCCCCTCGGGCTTGAGCGCCTCGAAGATCGGCTGGAGCCGGTCCACGTGCTCCTTGTCGCCGCCGACCATCAGGGCGTAGCCGTTCTGGAGGCCCCACACGCCACCCGAGACACCGGCGTCGACGAAGCCGATGCCCTTGGCGCCCAGCTCCTCGGCGTGCTTCTCGTCGTCGCTCCAGCGGGAGTTGCCGCCGTCGACCACGGTGTCTCCGGGGGAGAGGAGACCGCCGAGCTCGTCCACGACGGACTGGGTCGCGGCGCCGGCCGGCACCATCACCCAGACCACGCGCGGGGCTTCGAGCTTGTCGACCAGTTCGGCGAGGCTCGCCACGTCGGAGACCTCGGGGTTGCGGTCGTAGCCGACGACGGTGTGGCCCGCGCGGCGGATGCGCTCGCGCATGTTGCCGCCCATCTTGCCCAGGCCGATGAGTCCCAACTGCATGTCAGTGCACTTCCTTCAGTTCACGGTAGGCGGCCACGAGGGCGGTGGTGGAGGGGTCGAGGCCGGGGACGTCCGCGCCCTCGGTCAGGGCGGGCTCGACGCGCTTGGCGAGGACCTTGCCGAGCTCGACGCCCCACTGGTCGAAGGAGTCGATGTTCCAGATCGCGCCCTGCACGAACACCTTGTGCTCGTAGAGGGCGATCAGCTGGCCGAGCACCGACGGGGTGAGCTCGCGGGCCAGGATCGTGGTCGTCGGGTGGTTGCCCTTGAAGGTGCGGTGGGCCACCTGCGCCTCTGCCACACCCTCCGCGCGGACCTCCTCGGCGGTCTTGCCGAAGGCGAGCGCCTGTCCCTGTGCGAACAGGTTGGCCATCAACAGGTCGTGCTGCGCCTTGAGTTCGTCACTCAGCTCGGCCACCGGACGGGCGAAGCCGATCAGGTCGGCCGGGATCAGCTTGGTGCCCTGGTGGATCAACTGGTAGTAGGCGTGCTGCCCGTTGGTGCCGGGCGTGCCCCACACCACGGGACCGGTCTGCCACTGCACCGGGTCGCCGTCCCGCTGCACCGACTTGCCGTTGGACTCCATGTCCAGCTGCTGGAGATAGGCGGTGAACTTCGACAGGTAGTGGGAGTACGGCAGCACCGCGTGCGACTGGGCGTCGTGGAAGTTGCCGTACCAGACGCCCAACAGGCCGAGCAGCAGCGGGGCGTTGGCCTCCGCGGGCGCGTTGCGGAAGTGCTCGTCGACGATCCGGAAACCGTCCAGCATCTCCCGGAACCGGTCAGGGCCGATGGCGATCGCCAGGGAGAGGCCGATCGCCGAGTCGAAGGAGTAGCGGCCGCCGACCCAGTCCCAGAACTCGAACATGTTGTCCGGGTCGATACCGAAGTCCGTGACCTTCTCGGCGTTCGTCGACAGGGCGACGAAGTGCTTCGCCACCGCCTTGTCGTCGCCGAGTCCGTCTGGGCCCTCCAGCAGCCAGGAGCGGGCCGAGGTGGCGTTCGTGATCGTCTCGATCGTGGTGAACGTCTTGGACGCGACGATGAACAGAGTCTCCGCCGGGTCCAGGTCCCGGACCGCCTCGTGCAGGTCGGCGCCGTCCACGTTGGACACGAAGCGGAAGGTCAACTCCCGTGCCGTGAAGGCCCGCAGGGCCTCGTACGCCATCGCGGGACCGAGGTCGGAGCCGCCGATGCCGATGTTGACGACGTTCTTGATCCGCTTGCCGGTGTGGCCGGTCCACTCGCCGGAGCGGACCCGGTTCGCGAAGTCGCCCATCTTGTCGAGCACGGCGTGGACGCCGGGGACGACGTTCTCGCCGTCGACCTCGATCACCGCGTCGGCGGGGGCACGCAGCGCGGTGTGCAGGACCGCCCGGTCCTCGGTGAGGTTGATCCGCTCGCCGCGGAACATGGCGTCCCGCAGCCCGAACACGTCGGTGGCGGTGGCGAGTTCCTGGAGCAGGGCCAGGGTCTCGTCGGTGATCAGGTGCTTGGAGTAGTCGATGCGCAGGTCGCCGACGCGCACGACGTACCGCTCGGCGCGCCCCGGGTCCTGGGCGAACAGGTCGCGCAGATGGGTGACTCCGAGAGCGCGGTGGTCCTCCAGGGCCGCCCACTCGGGGCGGCGGGTGAGGTTCACGGCATCAGACATGAGAGGCGGTCTCCTTGGTGCCCTCGCCGCGCAGGGCGACGGCGTACATCTCGTCGGCGTCGAGGCGGCGCAGCTCCTCGGCGATGAGTTCGGAGGTGGAGCGGACCTTCAGCGCGAGGGTCCGGGAGGGCTGGCCCGGCAGGGACAGCGTGGCCAGCGGGCCCTCGGGGCGGTCGATGACGACCTCGCCGTTCGCGGTGCCCAGGCGGACGGCCGTGACGACCGGCCCGGCCGTGACGACCCGGTCGATCTTCACCTTGAGGCGCGCCTCCAGCCAGCGCGCGAGCAGCTCCGCGGCCGGGTTGTCCGCCTCGGCCTCCACCGCCCCGGAGATGATCTCCGCACGGGCCTGGTCGAGGGCCGCCGCCAGCATCGAGCGCCACGGCGTCAGCCGGGTCCAGGCGAGGTCGGTGTCGCCCGGCGCGTAGGAGCGGACCCGGGTCTCCAGCACCTCGAGGGGGTTCTCCACCGCGTACAGGTCGGTGATCCGGCGCTGGGCCAGCGCGCCCAGCGGGTCCTTCGCGGGGTTCTGCGGCGCGTCCACCGGCCACCACACGACGACCGGCGCGTCCGGCAGCAGCAGCGGCAGCACCACGGAGTCGGCGTGGTCGGACACCTCGCCGTAGGTCCGCAGGATCACCGTCTCGCCGGTGCCGGCGTCGGCGCCCACCCGGACCTCGGCGTCCAGCTTGGACGCCATCCGGTCGCGGGCGGTGCGGGCGTGCCGCTTGATGACGACGAGGGTGCGCGAGGGGTGCTCGTGCGAGGCCTCCTCGGCCGCCTTGATCGCGTCGTAGGCGTTCTCCTCGTCCGTGACGATCACCATCGTCAGGACCATGCCCACCGCGGGGGTTCCGATGGCGCGGCGACCCTGCACCAGCGCCTTGTTGATCTTGCTTGCCGTGGTGTCGGTCAGGTCGATCTTCATGGCCTGCGCCAGCTCCGTCCGTCTCGTGCGAGCATCTCGTCGGCTTCCTCGGGTCCCCAGGTACCCGACGCGTACTGCGCCGGACGGCCGTGGTTCGCCCAGTGCTCCTCGATCGGGTCGAGGATCTTCCAGGACTCTTCCACTTCCTGGTGACGCGGGAACAGGTTGGCGTCCCCGAGGAGGACATCCAGGATGAGGCGCTCGTACGCCTCAGGGCTGGACTCCGTGAACGACTCGCCGTAGGCGAAGTCCATCGTCACGTCCCGGATCTCCATCGAGGTGCCCGGCACCTTCGACCCGAACCGGACCGTCATGCCCTCGTCCGGCTGGACGCGGATGACGATCGCGTTCTTGCCGAGCTCCTCGGTCGCCGTGTGGTCGAAGGGGGAGTGCGGGGCGGTCTGGAAGACGACGGCGATCTCGGTGACGCGCCGGCCCAGCCGCTTGCCGGTCCTCAGGTAGAACGGCACCCCCGCCCAGCGGCGGTTGTCGACGTTCAGCTTGATGGCCGCGAAGGTGTCCGTGGTGGAGTCGGGGTCGATGCCCTCCTCCTCCAGATAGCCGGGCACCTTCTCGCCGCCCTGCCACGCGCCCGCGTACTGCCCGCGCACGGCGTGCGCGCCGATGTCCTCCGGCAGCTTCACGGCCCTGAGGACCTTCAGCTTCTCGGTGAGCAGCGACTCCGCGTCGAAGGCGGCCGGCTCCTCCATGGCGGTCAGCGCCATCAGCTGGAGCAGGTGGTTCTGGATGACGTCACGGGCGGCGCCGATGCCGTCGTAGTAGCCGGCCCGGCCGCCGATGCCGATGTCCTCGGCCATCGTGATCTGCACGTGGTCGACGTACGACCGGTTCCAGATGGGCTCGTACATCTGGTTGGCGAAGCGGAGCGCCAGGATGTTCTGGACGGTCTCCTTGCCGAGGTAGTGGTCGATCCGGAAGACCTGCTCGGGGTCGAACACGTCGTGCACGAGCGCGTTCAGGTCCCGCGCGCTGGCGAGGTCGCGGCCGAACGGCTTCTCGATGACCGCGCGCCGCCAGGAGCCCTCGGGGGCGTCCGCGAGCCCGTGCTTCTTCAGCTGCTGGACGACCTTGGGGAAGAACTTCGGCGGTACGGAGAGGTAGAAGGCGAAGTTCGATCCGGTGCCGCGGGAGGCGTCCAGCTCGTCGACGGCCGACTTGAGCTGCTTGAACGCGGTGTCGTCGTCGAAGTCGCCCGGGATGAACCGCATCCCCTCGGCGAGCTGCTGCCACACCTCCTCCCGGAACTCGGTCCGCGCGTGCTCCCGTACGGAGTCGTGCACGATCTGCGCGAAGTCCTCGTCCTCCCAGTCCCGGCGGGCGAACCCGACGAGCGAGAAGCCCGGCGGGAGCATGCCGCGGTTGGCGAGGTCGTAGACGGCCGGCATCAGCTTCTTGCGGGACAGGTCGCCGGTGACGCCGAAGATGACGAGACCGGAAGGACCTGCGATCCGGGGGAGACGCCGGTCGCGCTCGTCGCGCAGGGGGTTCTCCCAGTCGGCGGTGATGGTCATTCCGCGTCAACTCCCTTGCTGTTCAGCGACTTGGTAACGGCGTCCAGCAGGTCCTGCCAGGCCGCCTCGAACTTGGCGACGCCCTCGTCCTCCAGCTGCTGCACGACCTCGTCGTACGAGATCCCCAGCGCCTCCACGGCTCCCAGGTCGGCGCGGGCCTGCGCGTAGCCGCCGGTCACCGTGTCGCCGGTGATGCCGCCGTGGTCGGCGGTGGCGTTCAGCGTGGCCTCGGGCATGGTGTTGACCGTGCCGGGGGCGACCAGGTCGTCGACGTAGAGGGTGTCCTTGTAGGACGGGTCCTTCACGCCGGTCGAGGCCCACAGCGGGCGCTGCCTGTTGGCGCGGGCGCCGCCGAGGGCGGTCCAGCGGGCCGAGGCGAAGACCTCTTCGTAGGCCTCGTAGGCGAGCCGCGCGTTGGCGAGCGCGGCCCTGCCCTTGAGCGCGAGGGCCTGGTCCGTGCCGAGGACGGTCAGCCGCTTGTCGATCTCGGAGTCGACGCGGGAGACGAAGAAGGAGGCGACGGAGTGGATCGTGGAGAGGTCGAGGCCGTTCTTCGCGGCCTTCTCCAGACCGGCGATGTAGGCGTCCATGACCTCGCGGTAGCGCTCCAGCGAGAAGATCAGCGTGACGTTGACGCTGATCCCGAGGCCGATGACCTCGGTGATCGCGGGGAGCCCCGCCTTCGTCGCCGGGATCTTGATCATGACGTTGGGGCGGTCGACCAGCCAGGAGAGCTGCCTGGCCTCGGCGATCGTCGCCCGGGTGTCGTGGGCCAGACGGGGGTCGACCTCGATGGAGACCCGGCCGTCCCGGCCGCCGGTGGCGTCGTGCACCGGACGCAGCACGTCGGCGGCGGCGCGGACGTCGGCCGTGGTCATCATCCGTACGGCCTCGTCGACCGTCACGCCCCGGGTGGCGAGGTCGGTCAACTGCTCCTCGTACCCCGCTCCGGAGCCGATGGCGGCCTGGAAGATGGAGGGGTTGGTGGTGACGCCGACGACGTGCTTCGTGGCGACGAGTTCGGCGAGGTTGCCCGACTCGATCCGCTTGCGCGACAGGTCGTCCAGCCAGATGGAGACGCCCTCGTCGGACAGGCGCTTGAGTGCTCCCGCGGTCGCGGTTGCTTCGGTCACAGTGATCATCTTCTTTCTGGCGGTCGGATCAACCACGCGCGGCGGCCAGTGATTCCCTGGCTGCGGCGGCGACGTTCTCGGCGGTGAAGCCGTACTCGGCGAACAGGGTCTTCGCGTCGGCGGAGGCGCCGAAGTGTTCGAGGGAGACGATGCGTCCCGCGTCTCCCGTGAAGCGGTACCACGTGAGACCGATCCCGGCCTCGACCGCGACTCGGGCTCGCACGGACGGCGGAAGGACGCTGTCCCGGTACTCCCGCGACTGCTCCTCGAACCACTCCACGGACGGCATCGACACCACCCGGGTGCCGACCCCCTCGGCCTCCAGCTGCTCCCGCGCGGCGACGGCGAGCTGGACCTCGGAGCCGGTGGCGATCAGGACGACGTCCGGCGTCCGCGTGGACGAGTCCTTCAGGACGTAACCGCCCTTGGCCGCGTCCGGGTTCGGCGCGTAGGTCGGCACCCCCTGGCGGGTGAGCGCGAGACCGTGCGGGGCCGGACGGGTGGCGTGCCGCTTGAGGATCTCGGCCCAGGCGGTCGCGGTCTCGTTGGCGTCGGCCGGGCGCACGATGTTCAGGCCCGGGATGGCCCGCAGCGACGCCAGGTGCTCGACCGGCTGGTGCGTCGGGCCGTCCTCGCCGAGGCCGATGGAGTCGTGCGTCCACACGTAGGTGACGGGCAGCTGCATCAGCGCGGACAGGCGTACGGCGTTGCGCATGTAGTCGGAGAACACCAGGAAGGTGCCGCCGTAGATCCGCGTGTTGCCGTGCAGCGCGATGCCGTTCATCTCGGCGGCCATCGAGTGCTCGCGGATCCCGAAGTGGACGGTTCGGCCGTACGGGTCGGCCTCCGGCAGCGGGCTGCCCTTCGGGAGGAAGGAGCTGGTCCTGTCGATGGTCGTGTTGTTCGACCCGGCGAGGTCGGCGGAGCCGCCCCACAGCTCGGGCAGGACCGCGCCGAGCGCCTGGAGCACCTTGCCGGAGGCCGCGCGGGTGGCGACGGACCCGCCCTCCTCGAACACCGGGATCGCGGACTCCCAGCCCTCGGGGAGCTGGCCGGCCACGATCCGGTCGAAGAGCTCGGCCCGCCCGGGCTGCTCACCACGCCATACGGCGATCCGCTTGTCCCAGGCCGCGTGCGCCTCGGCGCCCCGGTCGAGGGCCCCGCGGGAGTGGGCCAGCACCTCGTCGGCGACCTCGAAGCTGCGCGAGGGGTCGAAGCCGAGCACCCGCTTGGTCGCGGCGACCTCGTCGGCGCCCAGCGCGGACCCGTGCGACGCCTCGGTGTTCCGGGCGTTCGGGGCGGGCCAGGCGATGATCGTGCGCATCGCGATGATCGAGGGCCGCTCCGTCTCGGCCTGCGCGGACCTCAGGGCCGCGTACAGGGCGTGTACGTCGATGTCGCCGTCGGCGCCGGGCTCGATGCGCTGGGTGTGCCAGCCGTAGGCCTCGTACCGCTTCAGGACGTCCTCGGAGAACGCGGTCGCGGTGTCGCCCTCGATGGAGATGTGGTTGTCGTCGTAGACGAAGACCAGGTTGCCGAGCTTCTGGTGGCCGGCGAGCGAGGAGGCCTCGGCGGAGATGCCCTCCTCCAGGTCGCCGTCGGAGACGATCGCCCAGACGGTGTGGTCGAAGGGGGACTCGCCCTCGGGGGCCTCGGGGTCGAACAGGCCGCGCTCGTAGCGGGCGGCCATCGCCATGCCGACGGCGTTCGCGACACCCTGCCCGAGCGGCCCGGTGGTGGTCTCGACGCCCGCGGTGTGCCCGTACTCGGGGTGACCGGGCGTCTTGGAGCCGTGGGTGCGGAAGGCCTTGAGGTCGTCCAGCTCCAGCTCGTACCCGGAGAGGAAGAGCTGGGTGTAGAGCGTCAGCGAGGTGTGACCGGGGGAGAGGACGAAACGGTCCCGTCCCGTCCACTCGGGGTCGGCCGGGTCATGACGCATCACCTTCTGAAAGATCGTGTACGCCGCGGGGGCCAGGCTCATGGCCGTACCGGGATGGCCGTTCCCGACCTGCTGCACGGCATCGGCCGCCAGAAGGCGGGCGGTGTCGACGGCACGCCGGTCGAGTTCGGTCCATTCCAAGCTGTCCGGTGTCTGCGTGCTCATCTTCAAGAAGTCCTCGATCGGAGCGAAGTAGCTGGTCTGACGCGTTCAAACTTAAAAGTCTGACTTTTACGGGGGAAGGTCGCGGTGTGTCAGCCTGTGGTGAAAGTGGGACACGGACAGCATCGACGAGGCGGCACGAGCAGGACATGGCGGACAGAACCATCCAAGACTCCATCCAAGGCGGAGACGGTGACGGCGGGGTGGACGGGATCAGAACGTTCCCCTTCCCGGTCGAGCTGAGTGTGTGGGGAGTCGGTATGCAGGTCGGCGCCATGGGAGCCGGCCGCACCTGGCATGCGGACGCCCCGCTGGAGCGCGTGCACCGCATCGACTTCCATGTCGTCATGCTGTTCGACGGCGGGCCCGTCCGCCACATGATCGATTTCGCGGAGTACGAGGCGACGGCGGGCGACCTGCTGTGGATCCGCCCGGGCCAGGTCCACCGCTTCTCGCCGACGAGCGAGTACCGCGGAACCGTCCTGACCATGCAGCCGGGGTTCCTGCCGCGGGCGACCGTGGAGGCGACCGGGCTCTACCGCTACGACCTGCCGCCACTGCTGCGCCCCTCCGCACCGCAGCTGACGGGCCTCACGTCCGCCCTCGCCCAGCTCCAGCGGGAGTACGAGGACACGGCGACCCTTCCGCTCAGCCTGCACACCTCGGTGCTGCGGCACTCCCTGACGGCGTTCCTGCTGCGGCTGGCCCACCTCGCGGCCAGCTCGGCGGAGGCGGGGCGGCGCGCGGAGTCGACGTTCACCCTGTTCCGGGAGGCCGTGGAGAAGGACTTCGCCACCAACCACAGTGTGAGCGCGTACGCCGACGCGCTCGGCTACTCCCGCCGGACCCTGGTCCGCGCGGTGCGGGCGGCGACGGGGGAGACGCCGAAGGGGTTCATCGACAAGCGGGTGGTGCTGGAGGCGAAGCGGCTGCTGGCCCACACGGACATGCCGATCGGGCGGGTGGGGGCGGCGGTGGGGTTCCCGGACGCGGCGAACTTCTCGAAGTTCTTCCAGCAGCACACGGAGGTGACCCCGGCGGCGTTTCGGGCGGAGCTGCGGTGAGGGGTGGGGCGGGGGCGCGTGGGGGGGGTGGGTGGCGTGGGTGGCGCGCGGCAGGTTTGTCATGTCCATTTGGCTTTCCCTTTGCTGTGCATGACCTGTGCGTGGGGTGATCTTTGCCCGGCGGGGTCCATGGTTCGCCCGCCCTTCACCAGGGCCCGGCCGGGGACCCCTAACGTTGCGGCGCCGCCTCCCCCTGAACGTCCGTCACCTCTGTCCGGAGGACAGTCATGGCACCCCAGCCCACCCGACGTTCCCTCTCCGCGCTCGCCGGGGCCGTCGCCCTCACCGCCGCCTCGATCGGCGTGTGGGCCGCGACGGCCACCTCGGCCCAGGCCGCCGCTCTCCCCACCCCCGACCACGTGGTCGTCGTGGTGATGGAGAACCACGCCTACTCGCAGGTGATCGGCAGCTCCAGCGCCCCCTACCTCAACAACACCCTCAAGGCGGGTGGCGCCACCCTCACCCAGTCCTACGGCCTCACCCACCCCAGTGAGCCGAACTACTACATGCTGTTCTCGGGCTCCAACCAGGGCCGCACCGACGACAGTTGCGTCGGCGTCGGGTCGCTCTCCGCCCCCAACCTCGCCTCCGAGCTGATCGCGGCGGGCAAGACCTGGGCGAGCTACAACGAGTCGCTGCCCAGCCAGGGCTCGACGACGTGCAGCAGTGGCGACTACGCGCAGAAGCACAACCCCTGGTTCGGCTTCTCCAACGTGCCGACGAACACCGCGAAGACCTTCGCGCAGTTCCCCACCGACTACACGACCCTGCCCAAGGTCTCCTTCGTCACCCCGAACCTGTGCAGCGACATGCACGACTGCTCGGTCACGACGGGCGACACCTGGATCAAGAACAACCTGGGCGCGTACGCCACTTGGGCCAAGACCCACAACAGCGTCCTCGCCGTCACCTTCGACGAGGACAACAAGCTCTCCGGCAACCGCATCCCCACCCTCTTCTACGGCCAGCACGTCACGGCCGGCAGCACCAGCTCCACCACCTACAACCACTACAACGTGCTGCGCACGGTGGAGGACCTGGCCGGTCTGAGCACCCACGCGGGCAACGCCGCCTCGGCCGCCGACATCACCGGCATCTGGAACTGACGCCCGTGTACCTGACGGACTCCCGCGGCAGCCAGGCCGCCGCCGTCCCGGACACCCGTCCGGGGCGGCGGCCGGCCGCCGTGCCCTCCACCGTGCTGGCCCTGGGCGCGGTCAGCCTGATCACGGACGTCTCCTCGGAGATGATCACGGCGGTCCTGCCGCTGTACGTGATCGCGGGCCTCGGCCTCTCGCCCCTCGGCTTCGGACTCCTCGACGGCATCAACAACGGCGTGGGCGCCCTCGTCAGACTGGCCGGCGGCCACCTCGCCGACCGGGGCGGCCGCCGCCACAAGGCCGTCGCGGGCCTCGGCTACGGCCTCTCGGCGCTCTGCAAGCCGCTGTTGCTGCTCGCCCACACCCTCCCCGTCCTCAGCGCGGTGCTCGCGGTCGACCGCACCGGCAAGGGCCTGCGTACGGCCCCTCGCGACGCGATGATCTCGCTGGCCACCGAACCCGCTCACCGGGGACGGGCGTTCGGCGTCCACCGCGCCATGGACACCACCGGCGCCCTGCTCGGCCCCCTCGTCGCCTTCGCCGTCCTGCGGGCCACCGTCGACGGCTACGACGCGGTCTTCACGGTCAGCGGCTGCGTCGCGGTGCTCGGCGTCCTGGTGCTGGTGCTCTTCGTGCCCCGCCGCATCGACGCCCCCGCCGAAGCCGTACGACGGCCAGGGCCGCCCGAGTCGTCGTCCCGGCCCCCTGAACTACGAGACGCCGTACGGCTGTTGCGCCTGCCGGAGCTGCGCCGGCTCACCCTGTGCGCGGCCCTGCTCGGCCTGACCACCGTCAGCGACTCCTTCCTGTATCTGCTGCTCCAGCGCGAAGGCGACCTGCCCGCCCACCTGTTCCCGCTGCTGCCGCTCGGCACGGCCGCCTTCTTCCTGCTGCTCGCCGTGCCGCTCGGCGCGCTGGCCGACCGGGTCAGCCGCCGCCGGCTCTTCCTGGCGGGCCACGGAGTCCTGCTGCTCGGCTACGGCCTGGTGCTCTCGCCGTGGCACGGCGTCCCGGCCGTGGTCGCCGTCCTCGTGCTGCACGGCACCTTCTACGCGGCCACCGACGGAGTGCTCGCCGCGGCCACCGCCGGGGTCGTCCCCGCTCAACACCAGGGCGCTGGGCAGGCGTTGGTCGGCACCGGCCAGGCGCTGGCCCGCTTCGTCTGCTCGCTGGCCTTCGGCGCGGCCTGGAGCCTGTGGGGCGGCCGGAGCGCGCTCGCCGTCACCGCGGTCGCGCTGGCCGTCGGCGCGGTCGTGGCCTCCTTCGTCCTCCGCCCCACCGACGAGGTGCGCGCATGAACCGAACGACCCGTCTGGTGACCCTTCTCGTCGCCGTCCTGCTGCTCGGCGCCGTCGGCACCGGGTCGGTGCTGTACGCCGCGCACCGCTCGGGCCTGCGGGACGAGCAGCAGGCGGACGGACCGACCGTGCGGGCCGGTACCGTCTCGCTCCGCCCCTCGGCCCAACGCCGTCTGCTGGTACGGAACCTGGCCTGGGGCCCGCACCGGGACGAGATCGCCACCGTCCCCGCCGACGACCCGCAGGGCCCGCGCACCGCGTCCGGCGTGAAGTGCCTGCGCTTCCACGCGGCGGCCGGCACCGGCATCTGCCTCCAGGCCGTGCACGGCGCGATCGAGGACACCTACCGCGCGGTGGTCCTCGACGCCCACCTGCGCGAACGGCACCGCTTCCCGGCCGCCGGCATCCCCACCCGGGCCCGAGTCTCGCCCTCGGGACACATGGTCGCCTGGACGGTGTTCGTCAGCGGGGACTCGTACGCCGGGACGAACTTCTCCACCCGCACGGCCGTCGTCGACACCCGCACCTGGGCCATCGACGACAACCTGGAGACCTTCCACATCGTCAAGGACGGTCACGCCTACCACGCGGCGGACACCAACATCTGGGGCGTCACCTTCGCCGACGACCACCACTTCTACGCCACCCTCGCCACCGGCGGCCGCACCTACCTGGTGCGCGGCGACGTCACCGCGCGCACCCTCACCGCCCTGCACGCCAACGTCGAATGCCCCTCCCTCTCCCCGGACGGCACCCGTATCGCGTACAAGAAGCGCGTCAAGGGAGCGTCCCCGGACGCCCCTTGGCGCCTCTACGTCCTGAACCTGCGGACCATGAAGGAGACCCCGACGGCCGAGTCCCGCAACATCGACGACCAGGCACTCTGGTCCGACGACCACACCCTCGTCTACGCCCTCCCCGGCGACTACGGCTCCGACCTGTGGACGGTCCCGGCGGACGGCACGGGCACGGCCCGCCGCCTGATGAAGTCGGCGGTGGCGCCCGCCTATCTGGGGTGACGCGGAACTGCCCCGCGAGGCCGTACAAGCCTCACGGGGCAGCCGCAACGCACGGTTCAGTGGCCGAAGTTGAACCAGTTCACGTTCACGAAGTCGGCCGGCTGGCCGCTCGTGAAGGTCAGATAGACGTTGTGCGTGCCGGTGATCGCGCTGATGTTCGCCGGGACCGTTCTCCAGGACTGCCAGCCGCCGGTGTTGGCGATGGAGAAGCTGCCCACCGGAGTCGCGGTCGGGCTGTCGAGGCGTACCTCGACCAGGCCGCTCACCCCGCTCCCGGCACCGCTCGCGACCCGGGCGACGAACTGGGTCGCGGCCGTGGAGCCGAAGTCGACGTTCTGGTAGAGCGCCCAGTCGCCGTTGGCGAGGGAAGCGATGTTCTGGCCGCCACCGGTGTCGGTCGTGGTCTCGGTGCCCACGCCGTTCTGGCTGTTGAAGGACTCCGCCTGGATCGTGCTGTAGGCGTCCCGGCCGCCGGTCGGCGGAGGCGTGGTGCCGCTCCCACTCGCCGACAGCACCTGGACGTAGTCGACGACCATGGGCACGCCGGACTGGGTGCCGGAGTCGAGCCCGCCGCCGAACGCGTCCGGGAAGGCGCCGCCCATCGCCACGTTGAGGATGATGAAGAAGCCGTGGTTGGTGGCGTTGGTCCAGGTCGTCGCGTCCACCTGGCTCGCGTTGACGGAGTGGAACTGGGTGCCGTCGACCAGGAAGCGGATCGTCTCGGGGCTCACCGAGCGGTCCCACTCCATCGTGTAGGTGTGGAAGCCTGACTGGCAGGTCGAGCCGGGACAGGCGACGTTGTTGCCCAGACCCGTCGTCTCGTTGCACGGCCCGCCCGGGTTGGTGCCGCAGTGCATGGTGGCCCAGACCCGGTTCATGCCCTGGACGTTCTCCATGATGTCCAGCTCGCCGACGCTCGGCCAGTTCTGGTAGTTGCCGCGGTACGGCGCGCCCAGCATCCAGAAGGCCGGCCAGTAGCCCTCGGCCGCGGTACCGGTGACGTTCGGCATCTGGATGCGTGCCTCGACCCGCAGCTTGCCGCCGGCCGGGGGCTGGAAGTCGGTGCGGTTGGTCTCGATACGGCCCGAGGTCCAGTTCCCCGCCGAGTTCCGGAGCGGGGTGATGCGCAGGTTGCCGCTGCCGTCCAGCGCGACGTTGCTGGTGCTGTTGGTCATCGTCTCGACCTCGCCCGTGCCCCAGTTCGCGGGGCCGCCCGGATACGAAGTCCCGGTCGCGTACTGCCAGTTGGAGGTGTTGACGCCGGTCCCGGCGGTGCCGTTGAAGTCGTCGACGAAGACCTGTGACCAGCCGGTGGGGGGTGTGGGGGCGGAGGCGTCGGCGGGGAGGGTGGCGGCCGGGGCCAGGGCGGCGGCCAGCCCGAGGGTGCTCAGTACGGCGACGAGGGCCCGTCGCCGTCTGGGTATGCCGGAGGTTCCACTCATGGGGGTGCTGCCTCTCGGGTACGGAGTAGGGGGTGCGGGAGCACTTCGAGCGCACTCTGAGAGCGCTCTCAAAGTGGGCCCAATGTGCTCTCGGCCACTCCGGTCGTCAAGAGGTGAAACAGTGAAAGTCGTTGCGCCCCAGGTGAGTTCATGCCGTGAATGGTGCGAATCGGTATCCCTCGCCGTCACCCGGAGCCGCCGTTCACGCCTTCGCGGCGAGCGGGCGCCACGCGTTCCAGGTGTCCAGGCGCTGCCGCTAGGCGGCCTCGACGACGGGACAGGGGTACGTGCCGAGGAAGAGCCGCAGCGGCGGTTCGTCGGTGTCGACCAGTTCGAGGACGACCTCGGCGGTGGCCGCGAGTTCCCGAAGGCCCGGCGCGGACGGGTCCCGGCCTCGCGTGCGGGCCTGGCCGGCCCCACGGGCGGCGTCGAGGTCGCGGGGCTGCGGCGGGACGAGCCGGCCCGGCTGGCCGGTATCAGTGAGCCGTATCCGACCCGGCTGGAACAGGGCGTCGACCGGCATCCGTCGCCGCAGGTGCTGGACGCGCTCGCGCGGGCGCTGGAGCTGGACGCCGACACCTCGGCACACCTGTTCGCGCTCGCCGCACCCGGTCCCGCGCGGGCCGCGGAGCCCGAAGTCGCCCCGGATGTGCACCAGTTGCTCGAAGGGTGGGTCGGCTGCCGCGGCGTACGTCCGCGACCGGCGGTTCGACGTTCCGGCCGCCAACAAGTGGGCCCGCGCGCTCGCCCCGATGTACGAGCCCGTGCACAACCTGGCCCGGGACGTGTTCCTCGACCCCGCGACCCGGCGGCTGTTCCCGGACTGGCCCGACATCGTCGCGCAGACCGCCGCGGCTTTGAGCGCGGAGGCCGACCCGCGTGATCCGCGCACCGAGCGGCTCGTCGCCGAGTTGGCGGCTGACGCGGACTTCCGCGGTCTGTGGGAGCGGTGCGACGCGCGCCCCTCCCGCGACGAACTCAAACGGTTCGCGCACCCGGTCGTCGGGGAACTCGCCCTGCGACGGCTGGCGTTCACCGTCGGGGGCGCCGAACAGCAGGCGATCATCGTCTGTCAGGCGGTGCCCGGCAGTCCTTCCGCGACCGCCCTCGCCCGGCTCCTGTGACGGCTAGACCGCGCTGCCCGCCTTCCAGTCCGCCCACGACAGGTTCCAGCCGTTGAGCCCGTTCGACGCCTCGACGGTCTTCTCGCCGGAGTTCTTCACGATGACGACGTCGCCGAGCATCGAGCTCTCGTAGAACTTGTAACCGGCGACCGACGTGTCGTTCGCGCCCTTCGCGTCGTGCAGGCCGACGCAGCCGTGGCTGGTGTTCTGGCTGCCGAACACCGAGGTGGACGCCCAGTAGTTGCCGTGCACGAAGGTGCCGGACGTGGTCAGGCGCTGGGCGTGCGGGACGTCGGAGATGTCGTACTCGTCGCCGAGTCCGACCGTCGAGGACTCCATGCGGGTCTGCTTGAACCGCTCGCTGATCACCATGATCCCGGACCAGGTGGTGTGGTCGGAGTCGCCGCCGGAGACGGGGTAGGTGGCGGTCGTGGCGCCGTCCCGTTTGACGACCATCTCCTTGGTGGCCAGGTCGACCGTGCTGATCTGCTCGCGCCCGATGTGGAAGGTGACGTCCTTGGACTGCGTGCCGTAGACGCCGTCCGTGCCCTGCACGTCCTTGAGCCGCAGGCCGAGCGTGATCGTCGTCCCGGCGGCCCAGTAGGTCTCCGGCCGGAAGTCGAGCCGGGTGTCGCTGAACCAGTGGCCCACGACGTCGACCGCGGGCTCGGCCGTCACGGTGATCGCCTTCTGGACGGCGGCCTTGTCGGACACGGCGTGCGAGAAGTTGATCGACACGGGCATGCCGACGCCGGAGGTGGAGTCCGCCTCGGGCGTGAAGTAGCCGACGAACGTCTCACCGGGGGACTTGGTGGTGAAGGTCAGCGTCTCCTCGGCGCCGCCCGTGGCCTTCGCCGTGACGGTGTACTTCGTGCCCGAGTACGGATTCTTCGACGAGGTCCATTTCGTCCTGCCGCCGTTGAGCGAACCGGCCAGCGTCGAACCGTCGTTGCCGGTCACCGTCACCGAGGCGAGGGTGCCGTCCGTGACCGTGACCTCCACCGGGGCGGCGAAGTCGGCCTTCGTGGTGCCGTCCGCCGGGGTCACCGCGATGGTCGCCTTCTTGGCCGCCGCCTGCACGGACGCCTTCGCCGACCCCTCCGACGCGTCCGCCGAACCGCTGCTGCACCCGGTCAGCAGGGTCGCGGCCGGTACGGCCCCGAGCGCGGCGAGAACCCCGCGCCGGGACCACCTCCGCGACTGCCCGGACCGGTTCGATATGTGCGAGACGCCCACAGCAGGCCTTCCTGAGATATCCGCCTTTGTGGGGTGCAGCCTGCCGCGCGTACATGTGCTGATCCTTGGAATCCCCCGGCCGCTTCCTGAGATTCCGGTGAGGACTTCCCCTCAGGCGTTCGTCGGCACGCGCGGCTCCGGCGGCGCCTCCCGCAGCCCGAACCGGTCGTGCGCCTCGCGCAGCGGCTTCGGCGCCCACCAGGCCCGCCGGCCGAGCAGCGCCATCGTCGCCGGGACCAGCAGCATCCGTACGACCGTCGCGTCGATCAGCACCGCGAGGGTCAGCCCGAGCCCGATCTGGAGGATCGGGGAGAACCCGCCGGTCATGAAGGCGCCGAAGACCACCGCGAGCAGCAGCGCGGCACAGGTGACGACCCGGCCGGAGCGGCGCAGCCCGGCCACCACGGCCTCCTGGTCGTCCCCGGTGCGCTGCCGGGCCTCCCGCATCCGGGCCAGGATGAACAGCTCGTAGTCCATGGCGAGCCCGAACGCGATCGACACGATCAGCGGTGGCGCGGTCAGGCTCAGCGCGCCCAGCCCCTCGCCGCCGAGCAGTCCGGCGCCGTGGCCGTCCTGGAACACCCACACCACCGCACCGAGCGCGGCACCCAGGCTCAGCAGCGTGGTCGCGATCGTGCGCAGCGGGATCAGCACCGAGCCGGTGAAGGCGAACAGCAGGACGAAGATGCCGGCCAGGACGGTCAGCGCCGCCCAGGGCGCCCGCTCGCCGAGCATCGCCCGGAAGTCGACCAGCCGGGCCGCCACGCCGGTGACCTCCACGGGTTCGTCGCCGCGCACGTCCCGTACCCGCTCGACCAGGTCGGTGGCCGCCGTGCCGTCCACGGTGCCGGGCGGTTGCAGCTCTACGACGGTGTTGCCGCCCGGCAGTTCACGGGACACGGCGTTCGGGACCAGGGCACGGATGCGGTCGGCGGTCGCGGTGTCGGTGCCGGGCTTGAGGACGACCACCACGGGGGAGACCCCGGTGCCCTTCGGGAAGTGCGCGTCGACGGTGTCGTACAACTGCCGTGCCTCGGTGTCGGCGGGCAGCTGCCGGGCGTCGCCGATGGCGATCCGCAGACCGGCCACCGGTAGGGCGAGGACCAGCAGGACCGGTACGACGGTGACGAGGACGGCGACACGGCGGCGCTGCGCGAAGCGCGCGAGGCGGGCGAAGACCCTGCCCTCCTCGTCCTCGGAACGCGCCTTCGACGGCCGGATCCTTCCGCCGAACCTCGTGAGCAGCGCGGGCAGCAGGGTGACCGCGGCCAGCATGTCGACCACCACGACGGCGGCGACGGCGAGGCCCATGCTGCGCAGGAACACGCTCGGGAAGACCAGCAGTCCGGTGAGGCTGACGGCCACGGTGAGGCCGGAGAACAGGACGGTCCGGCCGGCCGCGTCGACCGTACGGTGCACCGCCTCCACGACGTCGTCGGTGTGCCGGCGCTCCTCACGGAAGCGGACCAGCATCAACAGGGCGTAGTCGATGGCGAGTCCGAGGCCCAGCATGGTGGTGACCTGGATCGCGTACACCGAGATGTCGGTGACCTGGCTGAAGGCGAACAGGCCGAGGAAGGCGCCCGCGATCCCGCTCACCGCGATCACCAGGGGCAGCGCGGCGGCCCGCAGTCCGCCGAACACGACCAGCAGCAGGGCGAGTACGACCGGCAGGGAGATCAACTCGGCGTTCTTCACGTCCTCTTGAGCCCGCTCGCCGAGCTGCCTGCCGAGGAGTTCGCCGCCGCTGACGTGGACGTCGGGCGCGTCGATCCGCTTGATGGTCTCGACGGCCGTGTCCGTCGCCTTCTCCTCGGCCTCGTCGCTCAGGCCGCCCTCGAAGGTGACGGGGACGACGAGTGCCTGTCCGTCGCGGGCGAGGAGACCGGGCGTGGTGTACGGGTCCGGTACGGCGGCCACGCCGGCGATCTCACGGACCTGGGCGACGGTCCGCTCGACCTGGGCGCGCAGCCCGGCGTCGGAGACGGACTCGCCCGCGACCACCGCGGTGACGGACTCGCCGGTCGGGTCCACGCCCGAGAGATAGTCGTCGGCCATGTCGGACTCGGTACCGGGCACGTCGGGCACGTCGTCGGAGAGATCGGCGAAGACGCCGGTCCCGAGGCCGAAGCCCAGCAGCAGGAACGCGGCCCAGAGGCCGATGACGGTCAACGGGCGGCGGGTCGCTGCCCTGGCGAGTGTGGAGAGCACGGGGGCCTCCCGGCGGGTCGGCGGTCGTTGCTGACCCCCTCAGACTCCTGCCGCGGCCGTGCCCGCCGGATCGCCGGGGCGGGCGGTTTCGGGGCCTCCGTCGCGCGAGTGAGACGGCGTCGGCCCTCACTCCTCCGAGGGAGGAATCTCCGGCACCGGTCAGGGAGTTGATCCGGCAGACACCACTGAGGAGGCCGTATGTCCGAGGTACCACCCGCCGTCCGTGAACTCCGTCTGGTCGTCACGGCGGAGGACTACGACGAGGCGCTGCGCTTCTACCGGGACGTCCTCGGACTGCCCGAACGGGCCGCGTTCTCCTCGCCGGACGGACGGGTCACGATTCTGGAGGCGGGACGGGCGACCCTGGAGCTGACCGATCCGAACCATGCCGCGTTCATCGACGAGGTCGAGGTGGGTCGGCGGGTCGCCGGGCACATCCGGGTCGCGTTCGAGGTGGCCGACTCGACGGCCACGACGGCGAGGCTGGCCGAGGCCGGCGCCGAGGTGGTCGCCGAGCCGACCCGGACACCGTGGAACTCGCTCAACTCCCGCCTGGAGGCGCCGGGTTCACTCCAGTTGACCCTGTTCACCGAGCTGGGGGACGAGGCCGCGCCGCGGGATGTCGGCGGGGAGACCGTCGACGGGACGTGAGAGGGGCGCGGGGGCGCGGAGCCGAGGCGGTCCCGCTGTGTCTCAGGGTTGTGTGTCCGGCGCGGAGGTGTCGCGCCGTGCGCTGACCTGACGGCGGGGTCGAGAGGGGACGGCACCCGGCGCAGGATGCCGCCCCCTCCCGCATCCGCACCCACGCCTCGTCGATCTCACCGATCCTGCTCTCGTCGAGCCGCAGCGCGTACGGCTCCTCGGTGGTCCCGTCGGACGCCCGGCAACGGACGGCGCCGACGATCCGGCCGCCGGCCTATGCGGCACCCGGCGTCACCAGACCCGTCTCGTACGCGCAGATCACCGCCTGCACCCGGTCTCGCAGCCCCAACTTGCTGAGCACGTTGCTGACATGGGTCTTCACGGTGTGCTCGCTCACGAACAGCGTCGTCGCGATCTCGGCGTTGGACAGGCCCCGCGCCAGCATCCGCAGGGTCTCGACCTCGCGGGCGGTGAGGACGTCCAGGCGGTCGGGGGTGGCCTCGGTGGCCGCTTCCTCGCGGCGGCGCCGGACGATGTCCGCGACCAGGCGGCGGGTGACGGTCGGGGCGAGGAGGGAGTCGCCGCCCGCGACGACCCGCACCGCGTGCACCAGGTCGTCGCGGCGGACGTCCTTGAGGAGGAAGCCGCTGGCGCCCGCGTACAGGGCGTCGTAGACGTACTCGTCGAGGTCGAACGTGGTCAGCATGACCACCTTGCAGCTCGACTGCGCACACACCCGCCGGGCCGCTTCCAGGCCGTCCATCACGGGCATGCGGATGTCGAGGAGCAGCACGTCGGGCGTGTGCCGGCGGACCGCGTCGACCGCCTCGGCGCCGTCCCCGGCCTCGGCGACCACCTCGATGTCCTGCTGCGCCTCCAGGATCATGCTGAAGCCGCTGCGGACCAGTTCCTGGTCGTCGGCGACGACCACCCTGATGCTCACCCGAGGGCCGCTTCCCGGTCGGCGGTGACGGGCAGCCGTACGACGACCCGGAAGCCGCCTTCCGGCCCCGGACCGGTCTCGGCGCTGCCCCCGCAGGCCGCCGCCCGCTCCCTGAGACCGATCAGTCCGTGCCCGCCGCTCGAACGCGTTCCGTTCGGGCGCGCTCCGATCGAGTGCTCCGTGCCTCGGCCGTCGTCGGTCACCGTGAGGGTCAACTCGTCCTCCGCCCAGTCGAGTTCCACCTGTGCGCAGGAAGCGTACGCGTGCTTCACGGTGTTGGTGAGGGCTTCCTGCGCCGCGCGATAGGCGGCGACCTCGGTGTCCGGGGGCAGCGGCACCGGATGGCCGCGCACGCTCAACTCCACCCGCAGTCCTGCTGAGTCGGAGACCTGCCGGACCAGGTCGGGAAGGCCGGCCAGATCCGGCTGCGGCAGCCGGTGGGCACCACCCCGGCGTTCCTCCTCCTTCAACACCCCGAGAATCCGGCGTAGTTGGCCCATCGCGTCCCGCCCGCTGGCCGCGATCGCGTCGAACGCCGCCTCCGCCCGGGCCGGATCACTGCGCACCACGACCGGCCCGGCCTCCGCCTGGACGACCATCAGGCTCACCGCGTGCGCCAGGATGTCGTGCATGTCCCGGGCGATCCGGGACCGTTCCTGAGCGATGGCCCGCGCGGTCTCCGCGGCCCGCTCCCGCTCCAGCCGCCGGGCCCGGTCCTCCACGGCCGCGGTGTACGCCCGCTGGACACGGGCCAGCACGCCGAGGCCGTAGGCGCAGATCATCCCGGTGATGTGGAACGCGTACTCGAAGGGCTCCGAGTGCTCCTTGTGCTGCATGGTCAGGACCGCCCCCAGCAGCCAACCCGCCAGCATCGTGCGCCGCTGCCAGGGCAGGCCCTGGGCGGCCATCGTGTACAGGACGACGAGTCCGCCGTAGAGCACGTCCGGCGGCGGCGCGTGGTAGTACGCCATCGCCGTCGTCGCGAGCGAGACCGCCCACGCGGACGTGTAGGGAAAGCGCCGCCGCCACACCAACGGCACAGCGGTGGCAGCCCCCAGCAACCAGCCCACCAGACTCAGCGGATCGTCCCCCTCGTCCGGGAACATCCACTGAAGGGACGCGGCGAACAGCACCAGCACGGCGAGCGCACTGTCGACGACATAGTGGTTCGCCGCCCTCACACGGGTCACGACGAGGGCGTACAGGGACCGAACGGCGAACATGAGCGGCTCCTCGGGGCCGGGGCCGTTCCAGTATCACGAGCGCATGGGGGTGGGGGCCTCACCGGTGAGAGGGATATCCGGTGCCCGAGCGGGGCGTGACGGCGGGCTGCCACCCCAGCGCCCGGGATATCCCCAGCGCCGCCAGCCGCACCGCCGGTATCAGCACCGGTACCTGCGCGTCCTCCTGGGGCACCACGACCGACACCGCTGCCACGACCTGCCCGTCCGAGGCATGCACGGGGGCCGCCACGGACAGCGCGTCGTCGGTGACCTGA
Source organism: Streptomyces sp. SID13726 (assembly GCF_010548375.1). Classification (GTDB taxonomy): domain Bacteria; phylum Actinomycetota; class Actinomycetes; order Streptomycetales; family Streptomycetaceae; genus Streptomyces. Next base: position 777,235 of record NZ_JAAGLY010000003.1, on the reverse strand, counting down.
CGGCTGCTCACCGCGACGCCGGTGCGGCGGACCTCGGCCAACACGCGGCGCAGCTCGGCCGGTTCGGTGATCGTGTACGGCGTGAAGATGGCGAGCGGGGTCGCGCAGTACTCCTCCTGCTCCTGGGGGCCGCAGTGGGCCAGCAGGACCAGGCCGACCCCGGTCGCGTGCAGGGGCCAGCGGGCCCCGACGCGGATGTGGACGCCGACCGACGAACGCCCCGCGATCCACTCGATGTAGACGACGTCGGAGCCGTCCCGCACCGCCAACTGGACGTTCTCGTGGGTGGCTTCGTACAGGTCCTCCAGGTACGGCAGGGCCAGTTGCCGGAGTGCGACCCCGCGTGGCGCGAGCGCTGCGACCTCCCAGAGGCGGAGGCCGACGTGGTAGACACCGGCGTCGTCGCGCTCCAGCGCGCCCCAGTCGGTCAGCGCGCCCACCAGGCGGTGGGTCGTGGTCAGGGTCAGTCCGGCCCGCCGGCTGATGTCGGTCAGGGACAGCGCCGGGTGCTCGTGGTCGAACGCGGCGAGGACGGACAGCAGCCGGTCCGGCGCGGTGGGGGTGCCCCCGCGCGAGCGAAGTCGAGAGTGGGGGAGCGCGGTCATGGCTGGTCGGCGATTTTCAGCAGGAGTGCCTGGAGTGTCTCGCGTTCGGCGGGGTCGAGCGGCCCGAGCAGGTCGTTGGTGACGCGCCGGCCCGCCTCGTCGGTGCCGCGCAGGAAGACCCGGCCGTTCTCGGTGAGCACGACGGTCTTGCTGCGCCGGTCGTCGGGGGAGGGGCGGCGCTCGGTCAGGCCCAGCTTCTCCAGGTCGTCGACCAGGCCGACGATCGCGCTCGGGTCGTAGCCGAGCCGGGTGCTCAGCTCTCGCTGGAGGGCGCCCTCGGACCCGGCGAGGTATCGCAGCACCGCGTAGTGGCGCAGCCGCAGCCCCGACTCCTGGAGGAAGGTGTTGAACAACTGGCCCGAGCGCAGGCCCAGGCGGTAGAGCAGGTAGCCCGTGTCCGCGTGCAGCCCGCGCATCCACGGCTCGTCCGAGTCGATCGTGTTCGGGTTCGTGGCGTGCTGGCGTGTGATGGCGGGCTCCCTGGGTCGGTGCGTCATCCGAATTCCAGCATGACGTACGCGAAGGTCGCCAACAACTATTGACGGCGACAATTATTGCTCTTAGCTTCGATCTCGAAGCCGCACTCCCCGTAACCCCCGGGGAAGCACCCCATGTGAAGGGACCCGCTCGTGCCCAGCATCGATCTCACCGGCAAGGTCGCCGTCGTCACCGGCAGCGGCCGGGGCCTCGGCCTCGCCTACGCGCACGCCCTCGCCGCCCACGGCGCCTCCGTGGTCGTCAACGACGTCGACGAGGCGGTCGCCGAGCAGGCCGTGAAGTCCATCGCCGAGGCGGGCGGCACCACCGTCGCCGAGGTCGTCCCGGTCGGCACCACCGAGGCCGCGGAACGCCTGGTCAACCGGGCGGTGGAGGAGTTCGGGCGGCTGGACGTCCTGGTCACCAACGCCGGCATCCTGCGCGACAAGGTGCTGTGGAAGATGACCGACGACGACTTCGACGCGGTGATCACCACCCACCTCAAGGGCACCTTCACCTGCGCCCGCGCCGCCGCCGTGCGGATGCGCGAGCAGGGCGAGGGCGGCTCCCTGATCCTGGTCGGCTCCCCGGCCGGGCAGCGCGGCAACTTCGGGCAGACGAACTACGCCGCGGCCAAGGCCGGCATCGCCGCCTTCGCCCGCACCTGGTCCATGGAGCTGGGCCGCGCGAACATCACCGTCAACGCGATCGTGCCGGTCGCGGCCACCGCGATGACCGAGACCATCCCCGCCTTCGCCCCGTACATCGAGGCCATGCGCAACGGCGAGCCGCTCCCGGACTTCCTGCGCAAGGGCGAGGGCTTCGGCACCCCCGAGGACTGCGCGGCCCTCGTCCCCTTCCTCGCCTCGGAGGCCGCCCGCTCCATCACCGGGCAGGCGATCGGCATCGGCGGCGACAAGGTGGCACTCTGGTCCCATCCGCAGGAGATCAGGACGGCGTACGCCGACGGCGGCTGGACCCCCGACACGCTGGCCGACGCCTTCCCCACCTCGGTCGGCGCCGAACTCCAGACGGTCGGCATCCCGGCACCGAAGCTTCCGGAGGCCTGATGGACATCGACGAAGCTTCCGGAGGCGTGATGAACATCGACGAACTGGTCGCCATCGACGTCCACACCCACGCGGAGGTCTCCTCCAAGGGCCACGCCTCGCTGGACGACGACCTGCACGACGCCTCCGCCGCCTACTTCAAGATCGAGGGCAAGCGGAAGCCGACGCTGGAGGAGACCGCCGCCTACTACCGCGAGCGGAAGATGGCCGCCGTGATCTTCACGGTGGACTCCGAGTCCGCGACCGGCACCGCGCCCGTCCCGAACGAGGAGGTCGCGGAAGCCGCGGCCGCCAACTCCGACGTCCTCATCCCCTTCGCCTCCATCGACCCCTTCCGCGGCAAGGCGGGCGTCAAGCAGGCCCGCCGCCTGGTCGAGGAGTACGGGGTGAAGGGCTTCAAGTTCCACCCCAGCATCCAGGGCTTCTTCCCCAACGACCGCGCGGTGGCGTACGCCCTCTACGAGGTCATCGAGGAGACGGGCACCATCGCCCTCTTCCACACCGGCCAGACGGGCATCGGCGCCGGGGTCCCGGGCGGCGGAGGCATCCGCCTGAAGTACTCCAACCCCCTCCACGTCGACGACGTCGCCGCCGACTTCCCGCACCTGAAGATCATCCTGGCGCACCCGTCCTTCCCCTGGCAGGACGAGGCCCTCGCCGTCGCCACGCACAAGCCGGGTGTCCACATCGACCTGTCCGGCTGGTCGCCGAAGTACTTCCCGCCGCAGCTCGTGCAGTACGCGAACACCCTGCTCAAGGACAAGGTCCTCTTCGGCTCCGACTTCCCCGTCCTCACCCCCGACCGCTGGCTCGCCGACTTCGAGAAGCTGTCGATCAAGGACGAGGTCAAGCCGAGGATCCTCAAGGAGAACGCCGCCCGTCTGCTCGGGCTGACCAAGCCATAAGGGGCCGTAGATGCGCAACGAGGGACTGGGTTCGTGGCCCGCACGCCGGGCCCGCAAGACCCCGCACCGCACCGCCCTGATCCACGGCGGCACGACACTGTCGTACGCCGATCTGCACACCCGCGTCACCCGCCTCGCGCACGCTCTGCGCGCCCGGGGCATCCGTCGCGGCGACCGGGTCGCCTACCTGGGCCCCAACCACCCCTCCTACCTGGAGACGCTGTTCGCGGCCGGCGTCCTCGGCGCGGTCTTCGTCCCCCTCAACACCCGCCTCGCCGGCCCGGAGATCGCCTACCAGCTCTCCGACTCCGGGGCCAGGGCGCTGATCTACGGCCCCTCGCACGCGGGGCTGGTCGCCGGACTGCCGGGCAGCACGGATGTCCGTACGTACGTCGAAGTCGGCCCCGAACACGAGCAGTTGCTCGCGGAGTCGCCGGCCGAGCCGATCGACGAGCCGGTCACGCCCGACGACACCTGCATCATCATGTACACCTCGGGCACGACGGGCCGCCCCAAGGGCGCGATGCTCACCCACGGCAATCTCACCTGGAACGCGATCAACGTCCTCGTCGACACCGACCTGATCGCCGACGAACGCGCCCTGGTCTCCGCCCCGTTGTTCCACACGGCGGGCCTGAACATGCTGACGCTCCCGGTGCTGCTCAAGGGCGGCACCTGCGTCCTGGTCGAGGCCTTCGACCCGAACGCCACCTTCGACCTGATCGAACAGCACCGGATCACCTTCATGTTCGGGGTCCCGACGATGTTCGAGCAGGTCGCCCGCCACCCGCGCTGGGCCGACGCGGACCTCTCCTCCCTGCGCATCCTGACCTGCGGCGGCTCCCCGGTGTCGACCCCGCTGATCACCGCGTACGGTCAGCGGGGACTCACCTTCCTCCAGGGCTACGGCATGACGGAGGCGTCCCCCGGCACCCTGCTCCTGGACGCCGAACACGCGCTCAGCAAGGCGGGTTCGGCGGGCGTGCCGCACTTCTTCAGCGATGTCCGGGTCGTACGGCCCGACTTGGCGCCCGTCGACACCGACGAGACCGGCGAGGTCGTGCTCCGGGGCCCCCATGTCATGCCCGGCTACTGGGGGTTGCCCGAGGAGACGGCCGCCTCCTTCACCGACGGCTGGTTCCGCAGCGGCGACGCGGCCCGGGTGGACGAGGACGGCTACGTCTTCATCGTCGACCGCATCAAGGACATGATCATCTCCGGTGGGGAGAACATCTACCCCGCCGAGATCGAGGACCTGCTCCTCGCCCACCCGGACATCGCCGAGTGCGCGGTCATCGGCGTCCCGGACGAGAAGTGGGGCGAGGTGCCGCGGGCCGTGGTCGTCCCGCGCGAGGGCGCCGGCCTCGACCCCGACGAGATCCTGGCCTCCCTCTCCGGCCGGCTCGCCAAGTACAAGATCCCCAAATCGGTGGTGATCGCGGACGAACTCCCGCGCACCGCCTCCGGAAAGCTCGTCAAGTCCCGGGTGCGCAAGCGCTACGGCAACAGCTAAGGAACCCCATGAGCATCACCGTCAACGGCCTCGACGAACTCAAGAAGCTCGCCGGCAGCGACCTCGGCACCAGCGAGTGGATCGAGGTCACCCAGGAACGCATCAACACCTTTGCCGACGCCACGGGCGACCACCAGTGGATCCACGTCGACCCGGCCCGCGCGGCCGAGGGCCCCTTCGGCGCCCCCATCGCCCACGGCTACCTCACCCTCTCCCTCTTCATCCCCCTGTTCACCGAGCTGCTGGACGTCCAGGGCGTCACGACGAAGGTCAACTACGGCCTGAACAAGGTGCGTTTCCCCTCACCGGTGAAGGTGGGGTCGCGCATCCGCCTCACCGCCAAGCTGACGGAGGTCGAGGACGTGGCGGGGGGTGTGCAGATCGCCGTCGACGGGGCGATAGAGATCGAGGGCGGGGGGAAGCCGGCGGCGGTCCTCCAGAGCCTGTCGCGGTTCTACGCCTGACGGCGGGAATGCGCCTCGCCTTGTACCGCGTCCACCGTCCGCTGTCACCCGTGCGGAGCCACGACTGGCTCAAAATGCTCCATTGAACCCTGCTCGGCGGTACGGTGCTGCCAAACGCACCTTCCTCGAACTTTCGGCGAAGGGCTTTTCTCCCCTGCCCTTCTCTGCCCCTGAGGGCAGGCCTTCCACCAGGGAACGCCGTGACCAATCCAGCTAGCCTCGCTGCAAGAACCGTTCCGCAGCCGCAGGCCGCCGCATCGTTCGCACCCGCGCTGCGCCTCGACGCTCCACGTGACCCGAAGAGTGTCCGGGGAGTGCGCCGGGCCCTCTCGTCCGCCCGGGTATGCAAGGAGGATGGGGTCACCTTCAACTCGTCCATCTGACGACACCGAACAACTCGTCGTGACCGGTCCGTTCGTTCCGCTGCGGCAGGTCGTACTCAAGGTGCACAGCAGGTGCGATCTGGCCTGCCGGCACTGTTACGTGTACGAACACGCCGACCAGAGCTGGAGTTCCCGCCCCAAGGTGATCTCGGAAGAGGTCGTCTCACAGGTGGCACTTCGGCTCGCCGAGCATGCCCGGAATCACGAACTCGCCTCCGTGCAGGTGATCCTGCACGGAGGCGAGCCCTTGCTGGCGGGGCCCACCCGCTTACGCCACATCTGCCGCACCCTGCGCACCGCACTGGACGGCGTGTCCGCCCTCGACCTGCGGATCCACACCAACGGTGTGCAGTTGAGCGAGAGCTATCTCGATCTGTTCGCCGAATTCGACGTACGAGTGGGTGTCTCCCTCGACGGGGATCAGGCGGCCAATGACCGTTACCGTCTGTTCGCGAGCGGTCGCAGCAGCCACGACAAGGTCCTGAAGGCGATCGACCTGCTCAACCAGGCCCGCTATCGCCACCTGTTCGCCGGCATCCTGTGCACCGTCGACGTACGGAACGATCCCATCGCCGTGCTCGACGCCCTTGTCGCCACTCAGGCCCCGCGCGTCGACTTCCTTCTGCCCCACGCCACTTGGGACACGCCACCGCCGCGCCCCGACGGCGCTGTCACGCCGTACGCCGATTGGCTGCTGGCGGTCCATGACCGGTGGACCGACCGGGGGCAGCCCATGCCGGTGCGGCTCTTCGACTCGGTGGTCAGCACTCTCGGCGGCGGCCCCGGTCTCACCGAGTCCATGGGAGTGGAGTCGGCCGACGTCGTCGTGATCGAGACCGACGGGACGTACGAACAGGCGGACTCGCTCAAGACCGCCTTCGACGGAGCACCCGTCACGGGTATGGACGTGTTCCGGCACGGACTGGACGACGTGGCACGCCACCCCGGCATGACGGCCCGGCAGCACGGAGTGGACGGCTTGTCCGAGCAGTGCCGTTCCTGCCCGGTGGTGCGCTCCTGTGGCGGGGGGCTGTTCGCCCACCGTTATCGGGGCGACGGAACCGGATTTGACAACCCGTCAGTTTTTTGTATGGATCTTGAACGGCTGGTACGTGGGCTCGATGCCCGCACCAGCGCGGGGGCCGATCGCCCCATCGACGGCTTCGACGCGCTGGCGGAGGGCGTCCACGACGAGCGGGCCCTGCGAACGCTGTCCCGGGCTCGACGGGCCGTCATGCGTGAGTTGTTGAGCGACCTCAATGAGGAACAAGGCTCTCTTGACGGGGAGTTGTGGGGGCCGGCGTGGCAACTGGCCATCGAACTGGGAAGGGCCGACGGAGCGCCTCTGGAGGATCTCCTGTCCCACCCCTACGTCCGGACCTGGGCCGTACGGTGCTTCGACGGCAGGGCCCTGACCGGAGATCTGGCTTCCCACGTGGCCGCCGCCGCCCTGCCCGCCGGTCTCGCCGACCGGGTGCGCGTCCCTGTGTGCGACGGCTTCGTCCACCTGCCGGGCCTGGGGCGTCTTCGGGTGCGGGAAGGGTTCACATCCCTTGATTTGACGTATCCTCAGGTTTCCGGTTCGGCCCCTGGGTGGGAGCCGCTACGGCGTGTGCGAGCCGAAGGCATGGACGTCGTCCTGGACGACGTCGACCCTCACCGGGACTGCTTCGGTGGTCCGGTCTCGGGGCGGCTGAGGGACGAGGAGGTCGAGCAGTGGCGCCATCTCCTGCCGCAGTCCTGGGCGTTGATCCGCAAAGCACTGCCCGAGACCGCCTCCGCGATGGCGAAGGGGGTCCGCTTCGTCACGCCCCTGGCCGGACCGGTGGACTCCGAACTGGTCCAGCACGGTGGGGGCTTCGCGGCGCTGGGACTCCCTCTCGACTCCGACCCCGTGCGTATGGCGGTCGACCTGGTGCGCGGCTTCCGTCTCGGGCTGCTGGACGTCCTGCTCGACGTGTGCGACCTCTACGACGAGGCGGACGTCCGTACGGGTCGACTGCTCGCCGACACTTACGCCCGGGTGGCGACCGACGCCCTTCGTTGCGAACCGGGAGCCGCGCACCGTACCCGTGGACAGTGGGAGGAGCTGACCTCGGCCGCCTCGCTGACCGCGCTGGGACGGCGGTTCGTCGACGGTATCGGGCGAGGTCTGTGAGCGCCGAGCAACTCCGGGACGAGCTCCGGGCGGCGGGGGTGCGGGAGGGGAGCACGCTCCTGGTGCACTCCTCCCTGCGGCGGGTCGGTGCGGGACCCGACGAGGTACTGGCGGCCCTGCGCGATGTGCTCGGCCCCGACGGCACGCTGGTCGTCCCGGCGTTCACCGCGGGCAACTCCGACACCTCGTCGATCTACCGGACCCGCACCCGCGGCATGACCGCACGTCAACGCTCCGCGTACCGGGAGCGCATGCGGCCGTTCAGACCGGACGAGACACCCTCCGAGGACATGGGCCGACTGGCGGAGGCGGTACGGCTCAGCCCCGGAGCCGTCCGCAGCGCGCACCCGCAGACCTCCTTCGCCGCTGTGGGCGCCCGGGCCGCCGACCTGCTCGCCGACCACGACGAGGACTGCCATCTGGGCCCGGCCTCCCCCCTTGCCCGGCTGTACGAGGTCGAGGCGCGGATTCTGCTGCTCGGCGTCGGCTACGCGGCGTGCAGCGCCTTCCATCTCGCCGAGTACCTCGTCAGCGAGACACCGCCCACCCGCGAGTACCGGTGCGTGGTGCTGCGTGACGGTGAGCGCTGCTGGATCTCCTACAAGGACGTCGACCTCGACGACCGCGACTTCGCAGACCTCGGCAGGGACTTCGAGGCGTGCGACACGCGGCGCGCGGAGCCCCTCGTCCGGGGCGGACGCCTCGGCGGCGCCGGTGTCCGGCTGGTTCCGATGCGGGCGGCCGTCGACTTCGCCTCGCAGTGGCTGGCCGGAAATCGACCGTACGGCGTGTCCACGAACCAGTCACAAATAGCTGCGGGGTTCTTACACTGAGTGTCCGCGCTCCGCGAGACGGGGACCGGGGCGGGATCGGGGGGTCGTGTGGTGCCGTCGGAACGTACGGGGTCGGATTCCTCCGCACCCTATTTCTTTCTCAGTTACGCCCACGTCCCGCCGGACGACTCCGACGACTCCGATCCGCACCTGTGGGTCCACAAGTTCTTCCGCGACCTGTGCACCGACATCCGCAACATAGCCAACGTCCGGGGCGGTGCGGCCGGGTTCATGGACCGGTCGATACGGGCGGGGGAGATATGGACCAGCGAACTCGCCCAGTCGCTCCACGGATGCCGGGTGTTCGTCCCCCTCTACTCGCCCCGCTATTTCAACAGCCCCTGGTGCGGCAAGGAATGGACCGTCTTCTCCGACCGCAGGGCGCAGTTCCGGGACGCGGCGGAGAACGGCGTCCCCAGCGCGGTGGTGCCGGCCATCTGGTACCCGGTGCCGGACCGCGATCTCCCGCACGCGGTCCGGGAGATGCAGTACTCCCACCCTGAACTGGGCCACAGATACCAGACGTTGGGGCTCTACAGCCTCGTCAAGCTCAGCGCCTTTCGCCGCGACTACCAGCGCGCGGTGCTACAACTGGCCCGCCGGATCGTCGAAGTGGCCGGAACCGTGGAGGTCGACCGTGGCGACGGCGACCCCGATGCCCTGGAAGCGGCCCGCGATGCCTTCGTGGCGCCACCGGCCACCCGTTCCTCCGTGCGCCGCACCCTCCGGATCAGCGTGGCGGCAGGCTCGCGCAACCGGCCGCCGGAGGGACGGAGCCCCGACTGCTACGGTTCCTCGCCGCTCGCCTGGACCCCCTACCGTCCCGACGCCGACCAGCCGCTGGTCAAGGCCGCCGAGCAGGTCGCCGAGCGGATGAAGTTCCGGGCCGTGGTGGACGAGTTCGACCCCCGGTCCGGACAGCCCGACGCCCCCGAGATCCTGCTGCTGGACCGCTGGGTGCTGCGGGACGCGGGACAGCGCGCGCAGCTGACGAAGTTCGACGCGGACACCACCAGACCGGCCGGCCTGGCCGTGCCGTGGAACGACGGGGACCCCGACAGCATCGGAGTCCGGGGCGAACTGGCCGCCGAGGTGGACGCGGTGCTGCCGCTCCGGACGAGCAGGCAGCGGCAGGCGGGCCTAGGCGCGGCCCTGGAGATCCCCGACCACCGGACGTTCGACACCCTGCTGCCGAAAGTCGTCGCCTGGGCCTCGAAGGAGTACCTGCGCCACGCCACCGCCAGCCCACCCCCCGGCAGAGGCACCGAGAGATTCAGGGTCGGGGACACGGACGGCGCTGCCGGACGGCCCACGGACCACCGCCGGAACGACGAGGAGGAAGACCGCGATGGACAGCCCTGACCGACCGGACAGCCATGACGGCCGCATCGTGACGTTCTACTCGTTCAAGGGCGGCACCGGCCGGACGATGGCGCTCGCCAACACCGCCTGGATCCTCGCCGCCAACGGCAAGCGGGTCCTGGCCGTCGACTGGGACCTTGAAGCCCCCGGGCTGCATCGTTTCTTCCACCCGTTCCTCGAACCGGCCGCCCTGGGAGCCACCACCGGCATCACCGACCTGCTCACGGACTACGCCTGGGCGGCCACCGACGCGGGTGAGAACGGCGAACAGCGCGAGCCGGACTGGCACCGCGACTACGCCCGCATCCAGCGCCATGCCGTCTCCCTCAACTGGGCCTTCCCCGAACCCGGCACGATCGACCTGGTCCTGGCCGGGCGGCAGAACCGGGACTACTCGGCGATCCGCAGCTCCTTCGACTGGGACATCTTCTACGGCCGCCTCGGCGGCGGTCTGTTCTTCGACGCGCTGCGCGACGACATGCGGCAGAACTACGACTACGTCCTCATCGACAGCCGTACCGGACTCTCCGACATCGCGGACATCTGCACCGCGCATCTGCCCGACGTCCTGGTGGACTGCTTCACCCTCAGCGACCAGAGCATCGACGGGGCGTCCCTGGTCGCACACGACATCGCCGAACGCTTCCACAGCCGGCGCATCCGCATCCTGCCTGTGCCCATGCGGGTCGACGAGGGCGAGAAGGTGAAGGCCGACGCGGGCCGATCGCTGGCCCGGGCCAAGTTCGAGGGATTCCCCTTCGACATGACCGACGAGGAACGTGCCGCCTACTGGGGGGCGGTGGAGGTTCCCTACCGCCCCTATTACGCGTACGAGGAGACGCTGGCCACCTTCGGTGACGAGGCGGGCAGCAACAACCCGGCCTCGCTCCTGTCGGCCTTCGAACGGCTCACCAGCGTCATCAGCGACCAGGCCGTCACCACCCTGCCCCGCATGGACGAGGAGGCACGGCGGCGTGTCAACAAGGCGTTCACCCGCGTCCGGCTGCCGCTCCCGGCCGACCTGGCGGTCAGCTACGTCTCCGAGGACCGCATGTGGGCCGACTGGATAGCCATGGTGTTGTCCCGCGCCGGATTCAGGGTCGTCCTGAAGTACGTCGGATGCGAGGACGACGGCGCCGAGAAGCCGGCCGACCGCACGGTCGTCGTGATGTCCCAGGCGTACCAGCGCTCCGCACGGGCGCACCAGGTCTGGGAGGCCGCTGTCGGCGGCACGCACACGGGGCGCCGACAGCTCGTGGCGGTACGCGTCGGTGACCTTCGCTCGTTACCCGCGTTCACCGAGCTGACGTCGGTCGACATGGTGCGCATCCCGGAGAAGAACGACACCTCCGCACTGCTCAAGGCCCTGGGCAAACCGGCCCTGCCGGCGGACCTGGCCGACGAGGACCTGCGGGCCGAGGTCCGCTTCCCCGGTGTGTCGCCCCGGATCTGGAACGTCTCGCAGCGCAACGCCTCCTTCACCGGACGCAGCGCGCTGCTGGAGCGGCTGCGCGACGGCCTCGTGGGAGGCGGCTCCAGCGCCTCCCCGGCCACCTACGCCCTGTACGGCCTCGGCGGAGTCGGCAAGACGCAGATCGCCCTGGAGTACGCCCACCGGTTCGCCGCGGACTACGACGTGGTCTGGTGGATCCCCTCGGAACAGAACGAACTCGTGGTCTCGGCGCTGGCGGCCCTGGCGGGCGAACTCGGCCTGCGGGTCGGGGAGGACGCGGCGCAGGTCGCACAGGAGGTCCGGGACCATCTGCGCCAGTCGACTTCCAGCCTGCGCTGGCTGCTGGTGTTCGACAACGCCGACGAGCCGCAGGAGGTCAGCAGGCACTTCCCCGGTGGCAACGGCCACATCCTGGTCACCTCCCGCGACCAGACCTGGCTGCAGTTCGCCGAAGCGGTGGAGATCGATCCCTTCCTGCGTGAGGAGAGCATCGAGCACCTGCTGCGCCGGGCCGCGGAACTCACGCAGGAGGAGGCGGACAAGGTCGCCGACGCCGTCGGTGACCTCCCGCTGGCTCTCGACCAGGCGGGCGCCTGGCTCGCCGAGACCGGCACCCCCGTGGACACCTATCTGGCGGAGCTGGAGGAACAGGCGGAGCAGGTGCTGTCGCTCAGCAGGCCCGCCAACTACCCGCAGCCCGTCGGCGCCACCTGGAACGTCTCCATCGGCCGGCTCAAGGAGCGCTCCCCGGCCGCCGTACGCCTTCTGCAACTCTGTGCCTTCTTCGCCGCCGAGCCGATCTCCCAGAACCGCCTGCTCTACGGCGACGAGATGATCCGGGAACTCAGCGAGAGGGACCCCTCGCTCCAGGAGAAGATGGTCCTCGGTCAGGTGATCCGCGAGATCGGCCGGTTCGCCCTCGCCAAGATCGACCGTCAGGCCAAGACGGTCCAGGTGCACCGGCTGGTCCAGGCCGTGATCCGGTCCCAGCTCTCGGAGCGGGAGCAGGAGGAGGCCCAGCACGTGGTGCACCGGGTGCTCGCCGGTGCCCGGCCGTCGGGTGAGGAGCCCATCGACGACCCCGAGAACCAGTCGACCTTCGCGGCGATCTGGCCGCACCTGGACGCGTCCGAGGCCAGCACCTGTGACGAGCCCGGAACCCGGCAGCTGCTCATCGACCGGCTGCGCTATCTGTGGAAGCGCGGAGACCTCAACACGGCGAAGTCCTTCGGCGAGGACCTGCACGTCCTGTGGGGACGCCAACTCGCCGACAGCCGCGAGCGGGTGGAGCGGCTCAAGGCGGAGGAGGAAGCCGGGACAGCGCCCGAACGTCCGGCGGCCGACACCGGCGACGCCCGCGCGCCCCGCACCCGCGAGGAGGAGGAACGCTACGCCGAGGACCTCCAACGCCAGCTGCTGTACCTCCAGTTCCACATCACCAACGTGCTGCGCTCGCTCGGCAAGTATGTGGAGGCCGCGGACCTGGGCACCCGGACCCTCGCACAGCAGCGGGAAGTGCTGCGCCCCGGGCATCCGCACATCTTCATGACGGCCAGCGCCCTGGCCACGGACCTCGGCAACATCGGCCGCTTCGACGACGCCCTCGCGATGGCCACCGAGGCGTACCGGGGATTCCGCGAGAGCTACGGCGAGGACCACACGCGTACCCTCGCCGCCAGCAACAACCGGGCCTGGTGCCTTCGGCTGCTCGGGCGCTACGGCGAGGCCCGCGACGTCGACCAGGTCGTCTACGACACCCGCCGCACCGACCTGGGAGCCGCGCACCCGTACACCCTGAGCAGCGTGCTCAACCTGGGCCGCGACCTGCGGGAGATCGGCGAGTACGACGACTCGATCACGCTGCTGCGCGGGGGCCTGCAGACCTATGTGGGCCTGTTCGGCGAGGCGCATCCGGACACGCTGCGCATGGCCAAGTGCCTGGCCGTGTCCCTGCGCAAGGCCGGCGAGGTGGACGAGGCACGGAGCCTGACCCTGCAGACCCGTGAGCACTACCGGCTGCGCGGCACACCGCAGGCCACCCCGGACGTACTGGACTGCGAACTGAACTACGCGACGGACCTGTACGCCACCGGAGCCCGTGAGGAGGCGCTCAAGCTGGCCCAGAGCACCGTACGGCAGTACCGGACGGCGCCCGGACCGGAGCACCCCGCCACCCTGGCCGCGGTGAACAACCTCGGGATCTTCCTCCGTGGCGCGGGGGAGGCCGGCAAGGCTCGCACGCTGATGGCGAAGAACCTCTCCATGCTCCAGTCGGCCCTGGGCGGACAGCACCCCTACACGCTGTCCTGTTCCGTCAACCTCGCCAACATCCTTGCCGAGGTGGGGGAGTTGGCGGAGTCCGAGGCGCTGGAGCGCAGGGCGATCGCCGGATTCCAGGCGACCCTGGGGCCCGATCACCCGGACACGATCGTCTCGCGCGCCAACCTGTCGGTGACGCTGCGGGCTCTGGGGAGGATCCCGGAGGCGGATCAACTCCAGTCGGGAGCCCAGGACGAACTGGCCCGCCGGCTCGGGATCGACCACCCGCACACCGCGACCGTGCGGGAGGGCAAGCGTGTCCACCGGGACCTGGAGCCGCTGACGGTCTGAGCTTCCTCAGCCCCGGTCGGCCGCCAGCCGGGAGCGCCCGCCCAGCAGCCAGGTCACGATTTCCGGGAGGACGCGCAGCGACGCGAAATGCGCGGCGCGGGGATGCAGGACGGCCGTGCCTCCCGGAATGCGGTCGGCAAGCCAACGAGTGTGGCTGGCAGGGGAGAAGACGTCCTGTTCGCCGTGCCACAGCAGCACCGGAACGGAGATGACGCCGAGAGAGAAGCCCCAGGAGTTGCAGAACGACAGGGCGTCGTCCACCCATCCGTCGGCCGAGACCCGCAGCGCTTCGCTGTAGTTGCGCTCCAGCATGGCGCGGATGGCTGCGTCGGCGACCACGCGCAGGTCCGACTCGGTGAGTTCCCAGCGCAGTTGGGCCAGCAGCTTGCGGGGATCGGCGCGGATGTCGACGGACCGCGCCCGCAGGCTGGCCGCCAGCTGGTCGGGGCCGTCGAGGGCCTTGGAGTACTCGTCGACATTCGAATCCGCCATCCCCGCGAACCAGTCCAGCCCCTCCGCATCACGCGGAGCCAGACTCACCAGCACCGCCACCCGCGTGACCCGGCCCGGCAGCAGCGCGGCGCAGGCCAAGGCGTGTGGTCCCCCGCCCGAGCGTCCGACCACGGCGAAGCGTTCGATGCCCAGGGCGTCGGCGATGGTGGCGACGTCGGAGGCGACGTGGGAGACGGGGCGTCCGGGGAGGCGGTCGGAGCGGCCGTAGCCGGGGCGGTCGTAGGTGATCAGCCGGACCCGCTGGTGGTACAGGAGCATCGGACGGGGCGCCGGGCCGAGTCTGCTGCCCGGAGTGCCGTGCAGCAGGAAAACGGGTGAGCCGCCGGGATCTCCACCGATCTCGACGGCTAATCGTCGGCCATCACTCGTGTACACGTCTCTCCGCACCGTCGCCTCCTCTCGAAGCCCCGTAGCGATGGTGCGCCGCACAGCCGTGTCACGGCCATTCCCCATGGTGACCCAGATCATCCCGGTGCGGGGGGTCTTTGCGGGGGTTCGCGGACGGTCAGGAGGCGAGCCTCGGCCCGCCTCCTGACACAGCGGGGTGACGCTCCGTCAGGAACCCGCCACGTCCACGAACACCGGATTCGAGTAGAACCACGTGTCCGCCCAAGGATCCCCGTCCCCCGGCGCGTGCGGGATCGGCCCGTGCGGGTCGACCGAGGCGCCGAGGTAGCCCGTGCCGTGGCGGTTGCCGTCGCTGCCGCGGAGGCGGAGGTAGAAGGACTCGGCACCGGCGGTGACGGGGATGCGCAGGGTGTACGTGCCCTTGCGGCCGGAGACGTCCTTGGTCTGTACGACCTTGGTGGCGGGCGCCTTCCAGGTGTCGCGGTCGGTCACCGGACCGCGCACCGCGCCCCGGATCACGTCCACGTGGGCCAACTCGGGGAGGATTCCCTGGGGGTTGGGGCGGGAGGCGGTCGTGACCGTCACGTGGAGCGTGATCCTCTCGCCCTTGCGGACGCGCAGCCGGCCGCCCAGCGTGACACCGCGGCCCGCGTCGCAGTCCCGCTTGACCCGCACGTCGAGCCCGTCCAGCAGGTGCCCGTGGTCCACCCAGACGCGGCCCGCGCGCAGGCCCGCCATCACCGAGCGGTAGCCGTAGCGGGTCACGCCGACGTGGGTGCGGCTGAACTCGCCCGGCCAGAAGTCGCTGCCGGGCTGCGGGGTGTCGGTGTTCACCGGGTCGGGCAGCTTGCCGGTGTTGTCGAAGTTCTGCCCGGCCGGCCAGGCGCCGTTCGCCCAGGTGTCGAAGACCGTGCGGTGGTTGTCGGAGTTCGTGGTGATCGAGAACAGGCGGCCCTCCGCCAGCATCGAGTCCCACAGCCCGCCGACGGTCGCCGTCGCCCAGTCGAAACCGCCGTACGTCAGATACGCCTCGGCCGGATAGCCCGCCCACGACTGCGCCGACGGCTTGTTCTCGTACTCGCCGCGGATGGATGTCGAGGCACGCCAGCCCGGGATCGCCGCACCCTGGGCGCCCGGCGCGCCCTCCATGCCGATCATGATCTCGGGGGCCGCGTCCCGCCAGTTCCGCATCTCGTGCGGGGAGTCGATGCCGAGCCGCAGCGGGTGGTTGGCGAGCACGAGGACGTCGTCGACGTAGCCCGAACGACGCTGCTCCGCCAGCCACTTGATGGCCTTCACGGCGTGCGCCTCGTTGCGGGCGGTGTCCGCGTCGGCGGCCCCGCCCTTGTCGTAGCCGAGGAGCTTGCCGTCGTAGGCGAGCTCGAACTTCGTGAGCAGGTCGGTCTCGTGGGGGCCGGGAGCCGCGAAGACCGTGCAGTGCTCGGCAGCCGGGATGTACCACTCCAGGCCCTGGAAGATCAGCTGACGCGGGTTCTCCGCACGGGCCTTGACGATCTCCGCGTGCTCCAGCTTCGCGCCGTAACTCGCGTGCCCGAAGTTGGAGTGCTCGTTGAAGACCATCCAGTCGAGGCCGTACTTCGCGGCGGCCTTCGCCTGCTGGGAGAACGTGTACTTGGCGTCGTGGCTGTACACGGAGTGGATGTGGTGGTCGCCGACCAGATAGGCCAGGCGCGGGTCGTCGCCGCCGAAGGTCCTGGCGGGCGCGGCCAGCGCCGGAGTCGCCGACCCGAGCGCGAACGCGGCGCCGAACAGGCCCGCGCGGCGCAGGAGTCCACGTCTGGAGACGCCCTGCGCGTCCAGGTCGGCGGGGTTGACGGACGGGTCGGCCCAGGAGGGGAGCTGCTGCTCGGTCACAGTGGTCCTCGGAGGTCAGTGGGTCATGAAGGACGAGACGGGCAGCGCCCGCGACACGATCCGGACGTCGCCGAGGCGGCCGTAGAAGATCTGGTCGATCTTGTCGGCGTAGGTGTAGCCGCCGAGCAGCCACGGCTCGCCGACCGACGTGATCCCGACGGCGGACGCCCTGGGGTTGCGGACCACCGGGCAGCCCTGGACGTACAGCGTGGTGTGCTTGCCGTCGTTGACGACGGCGAGGTGCCACCAGGTCTCCAGGGGTGTCTCCTGGCCCCAGTTGGTGGCGATGCCCTGCTGGTTGAGCGGGCGCATGGCCCACTGCGGCTCACGGTCGTTGGAGAGCGAGAGGGTGGCGATCGGCTCGTCGGGGTCGTCACCCGTCTTGCCGGCCGCGCCGCCCGTACCGCGCCGACTGACCAGTCCCGCCCAGGCGTTGTGGTCCGGGTCCCAGTCGGCGGGCATGCGGTAGAACAGCTCGATGGTGTAACCGTCCTTGAACACCGCCGAGTTGAGCGGCGCCTTGTCGACCGTCTGGAGATAGGCGCCCTTCAGCGGTGACTTCCAGCCCTGGAACTCCAGGCTGCCGTGGCCCGGCTGGTCGGGGTGGTGGTCCGCGGACCAGCCCAGCTTGCCGCCGCCCACCGACACCACGGTGAGGTCGTTGCCCCGGCCGGAGAGGTCGCGGACCGTGCCGGACACCGCCGACTCGAAGCGCCAGTACGCGGCCGTGCCCGGGATCAGCATCCTCGACGCCGGCCGCGCCGCACGCGCGGGCACCGGGTCGAACCCGGCGAAGCGCGCGGCGAAGTCGATGTCGACCGAGAACCGGTCGGCGTCGCCGCTGAGTTCGATCTCCTGCCGCTCCAGCTCGTTGAGGCCCTTCTTGGCCCGGCCGAGGATCCACGGGGAGACCGTCTCCACGTCGATCACCCCGCGGTCGAGGTCGAAGCGGTACAGGCGGATCATGGCCGCGCCGCCGAAGTACCGGTTCTGGTAGTTCGTGAGGTGCAGGTGGACGTCGTGGCCCGCCGTGTTCTTGCGGACCGCCCGACCGGCCGGCCAGTAGTGCCCGCCCAGGGCGAGGAAGATCTGGTCGTGGTCCTTGACCAGCTGGTCCCACAGCTGCTGCCCGTACGCCGACAACTGGTCGTCCCCGACGACGAGTTCGTGCGTGGTCAGGACCACCGGCGTCTTCGGGTGCGCGGCCAGGACGCTCTTCGCCCAGGCGTACCCCTGGTCCGAGAGCCGCCAGTCCAGCGCGAGGACCATCCACTCCCGGCCCGCGGCCTTGAACAGGTGGTAGGTGTTGTAGCCGTCGGCGGACGCGCCGCCGAAGGTCTTGTGCTTCTTGAACCGGGACGGCCCGAACTCGTCCAGGTAGGGGGACGCGCCGCGCTGGTCGGTGGTGGACGACTTCACGTCGTGGTTGCCCGCGAGGACGCTGTAGCCGACGCCCCGCCGGTCGAGCAGCTCGAAGGCCTCGCCGATCGCGGCGAACTCGGCCGCCGCGCCGTTCTGGGTGAGGTCGCCGAGGTGGGACAGGAAGACGATGTTCTCGTCCTTCCCGTGCTCCAGCAGATACCGCAGCGAGGCCTCGACCGGCGCCTTGTCGATGCTCGGCCCGTCGAAGAGGTACTGGGTGTCGGGCATCACGGCGAGCGTGAAACGCCGGCTGCCGGTGTCGGGACGCCAGCCGGACGAGGACGCCGAAGCGGTCCCGGCCGCGGCGACGGGCAGGACGGCGCCCGCCGTGGCCGCGGCGCCCAGCAGCGCCGTGGCCCGCAGGAAACCGCGCCGGCCGGCACCGGCCTGCGCGGCCTCCTGGCCGTGGTCGTGCTCATGCGAAGTACACACGTGTGCTCCAAGACATGACGTGAAAGTCAGAGGGGGATCAGAGCGCGCGCAGCGTCCAGCTCCAGCGGTGGACGCCCGGCGCGACGAGATAGGAGGCGAAGGTGTCGGGGCCGCACGAGGCGGTGCCGAGGCCGCGGTGGGCCGCGTCGATGTGCACCACGCAGCCGGTCCGCGGGACGAGTTCGTCGTGGTGGGCCACGGCGGTGAGGTCCGCGGCCCGGTACCGGGCCACGCCGACCTGGCGGGGTTCGTCCAGGACGACCGTGAGACCGGTGGCGTCCGGCGCCGAGAGCGTGAAGTGCCGTACACCGTGCCGGCCACCGCTCTCCTGCGGGCGCAGATAGGGGGTGAACAGCTCGTCCACGGGCACCGAGTGATGCCCGACCGGCGCCCCGAAGGCGCGGTCCGGATACGACTCCCAGGGGCCCTGTCCGTACCACTCCATCAGGTCGAGCCCGGCGACCGTCTCGAACACGGAGCCGACCCGGGCCACGTCGGCGAGGGTCTCCGGCAGCTCGGCCGACTCCTCGACGCGTACCCCGCCCTCGACCGCGGTGAAGACCTGCACATGGCGGACGACACCCGCCTCGGAGGCGTACTCGGCGTGCACGGTGACGCGTCCGTCCGCCCGGCGCACGTCGGCGACCTTGCGCACCAGGGCGTCCAGGCCCCAGTCCCGCCAGCGCGGTGCCATGCCGCCGAGCTCGTCGTTGTCGGTGGGCGCCCGCCACAGCGAGAGCGTGGGCGCCGAGGTGAGCAGAGGGTGGACCAGGAGACCGTCGTCGTCGACCTCGACGGCACGCTCCCGCACGGTCGCGGCCGGCTGTGGCGAAGCCTCCCGCAGCCGTACCTGCGGCACGCACACCACCGTGCCGCGCGGCGCCCAGGGCTCGTCACCCGCGGTCGTCACCCGCAGGGTCAGCCAGGCCTCGCCGCCGTCCTCGGGCAGGTCGAAGGGCAGCGGCACCGCCGCCGTCTCCCCGGGCCGCAGATCGGGCAGCTCGGCGGGCGCGGTGACCGTGCCGCCGTCGGCCAGGGACAGCTCCCACGTACCGGCCAGCCACGAAAGGCCCCGGAAGTGCTGGTGGTTGCCGAGCACGATGCCCTCGTGCCGGAAGCACTCGATGCGCACCGGCGCCGCGATCTCCCGGTGCTCGTACATCACCGGCTTGGGCGTGCGGTCGGGGAAGACCACGCCGTCGGCGATGAAGGCGCCGTCGTGATCGGGTTCGCCGAAGTCGCCGCCGTACGCCCACCGGTACCCGGGCGCGGCGACACCGTTGTCATAGAGCCCGACGCCCCCACGTCCGACCGGTCTGCCGTCGTTCACACGCTGGAGAATGCCGTGGTCCCAGAACTCCCAGATGAACCCGCCCTGAAGACCTGGCGTTGACTCGATGGCCGCCCAATGGTCCGCGAGCGTGCCGTTGCTGTTGCCCATCGCGTGGGAGTACTCGCACCAGATCAGCGGCTTGGTCTGCCGTCCGGAGAGCGCGTGCTCCACGCACTCCTCCAGCGAGGCGTACATGGGGCAGGCGATGTCGGTCGCGTCGTCGGTGGCCGCCCAGTCGAGCTTGGCGGCGCCCTCGTACTGGACCGGCCGCGTCGGGTCGTGCCGGCGCACCCAGCCCGCCGCGGCGTCGTGGTTGGCGCCGTAGTCGGACTCGTTGCCCAGCGACCACACGATGACCGACGGATGGTTCTTGTCCCGCAGCACCATCCGCGAGACCCGGTCCACGAAGGCGTTCAGATGGCGCGGGTCGTCGGCGATCTCGTGGGCGTGGTCGTGCGACTCGATGTCCGCCTCGTCGACGACGTAGAAACCCAGCTCGTCGGCGAGGTCGTAGAGCGCGGGGTCGCCCGGGTAGTGCGAGGTGCGGATCGCGTTGAACCCGAAGCGCTTCATCGTGATCAGGTCCGCGCGCATGTCGTCGTACGACACCGTCCGCCCGGTCAGCGGGTGGAAGTCGTGCCGGTTCACGCCCCTGATGAACACCCGCTCGCCGTTGACCAGCAGGTCCCGGCCGGTGATCTCGACGTCCCGGAAGCCGATCCGGTGCCGGTGGGTGTCGGCGACCGTGCCGTCGGCGCGGTGCAGCCGGACGGTGAGCGGGTACAGCTCGGGCGTCTCGGCGTTCCAGGTGCGCACGTCCTCGACGACGGCCCGCATCCGCGCCTCGCCGAGGAAGTCGGAGACCCGGTCGTCCTCCCGGTTGAACCGGTCGAACTCCGTGTCCTGC
The DNA here is from genome assembly GCF_010548375.1 of Streptomyces sp. SID13726. GTDB lineage: Bacteria > Actinomycetota > Actinomycetes > Streptomycetales > Streptomycetaceae > Streptomyces. Next base: position 756,572 of record NZ_JAAGLY010000003.1, on the reverse strand, counting down.
GCCAGCGCGAGCCCGTCCAGCTCCCCGCTGACGTACCACCCCTCGGGCAGCGCGCCGGCCGCGTCCCGCACGGTGCAGTCGACGCGCAGCGAGCCGTCCCGGGAAGCCCGCACGGTCACGTCGGACAGATGCAGCGGGTCCGTCGCGTACAGCAGGACGGACCGGGTGATCCCGCCGTGCCACCACTGGTCCTGGTCCTCGATGTGCGAGGCGTCCGACCACTTGACCACGGTCAGCCGTACGACGCTCCGCTCGCCGGCGCGCACCAGTCCCGTCAGATCGAACTCGGCCGCCAGGTGGGAGTCCTTGGAGATTCCGACGGGCCGCCCGTCCACGTGCACGAGGAGCACGCTCTCGGCGGCCCCGACCTGGAGCACGATCCGGCGGCCGGCCCACTCGGCGGGGACGTCCACCGCACGCTCGTAGACGCCCGTGGGATTCGCCGCGGGGGAGTGCGGCGGGAAGTCGGGGAACGGCATGCGGACGTTGAGGTACCGCGGCAGGTCGTCCGTGCCCTGCATGGTCCACACGCCGGGGACCCGGGCGCTCGACCAGGAGCCGCCGACCGGTGCGTCCGGAGTGGGCAGCAGCTGGAAACTCCAGTCGCCGTCCAGGGGGAGTGCTCCGGAGCGCCGGTCGACGGCGTTCATGGGCAGCCGCCCCCAGGAGGTCACCTCGGGTGACTCCCAGGGGCGCAGGGCGATCAGGGGATCGTCCGTCATCCGCGTACGGCTCCCTTCGCGAGGTCGCCGATGATCTGCTTGGCACCGATCGCGAACACGATCAGCAGCGGGATGAGGGCGAGCAGGGCGCCGGTCATCACGATGCCGTAGTCGGTGGTGCCGTGGGTGCCGTTGAGCTGGGACAGCGCGACCTGGAGGGTCACGTTGTTCGGGTTGGTCAGGGCGATCAGGGGCCAGGCGAAGTCGTTCCACTGGCCCATGAAGGTGAAGATGCCGAGGAAGGCGAGGCCGGGCCGGACCACCGGGAGGGCCACGTGCCAGTACTGGCGCAGGAAGTTGGCGCCGTCCAGCTTGGAGGCGTCGAGCAGTTCGTCGTGGATGGCCGTCTTCATGTACTGGCGCATCCAGAAGATGCCGAAGGCGTTGGCGGCGGCCGGCACGATCAGCGCGGTCATCGAGCCGATCCAGCCGATCTTGGCCATGATGACGAACTGCGGGATGACCGACAGCTGCGCGGGCACCATGAAGATGACCATGAGCAGCCCGAACAGCACGTTCTTGCCGGGGAACTCGAACTTGGCGAAGACGAAGGCCGCCAGCGAGTCGAAGAGCAGGACCAGGAAGGTCACCGACGCCGCGACCAGCAGCGAGTTCCACATCGACCCGAAGAAGTCGATGGCGTCGAACAGGTTGCGGACGTTCTCCAGGAAGTGCGTGCCCGGCAGCAGCTTCGGCGGGTAGGAGAAGATCTCCGTCGAGCTGTGGGTGGACATGATCACGGCCCAGTAGAACGGGAAGGCCGAGATCAGTGTGCCGATGATCAGTGGGAGATGCAGCGCGATCCCTCTGCGGCGGGACCCCTTGATGCCTGATCCCTTGACACCTGATCCCTTGATGCCTGGCCCCTTGAGAGAGGTCCGGGACTCCTTGATGGAAGACATGCTGGGCCCTTCCTAGTCGCCCCGGCGCTGCACGAGGCGCCAGTTGATGATCGAGAAGAGCACGACGACGAGGAAGATGCCCCAGGCCACCGCGGCTCCGTACCCGAAGTCGTTGTTGTCGAAGGTCTGCTGGAAGAAGTAGAGGACCATCGTCTGGCCCGAGTGGCCCGGACCGCCCGCGAACGTCGAGTCGTTGGACGAGGTCTGGAGCAGGACCTGTGGTTCGGAGAAGCTCTGCAGGCCCGTGACCGTCGAGACGACGAGCACGAACAGCAGGGTGGGCCGCAGCAGCGGGAGCGTGATCCGGAAGAAGGTCTGGATCGGGCCCGCGCCGTCCACCCGCGCCGCCTCGTACAGCTCGCTCGGGATGGTCTGGAGTCCGGCGAGGAAGATGATGGCGTTGTAGCCGGTCCACTGCCAGGTCATCAGGGCCGCGATGGTGACCTTGATGCCCCACGGGGTGTTCAGCCAGGCCACCTGGTCGATCCCGACCGCGTGCAGGACGGCGTTCACCATGCCGGCGTTGGTGGAGAAGATCGAGCCGAAGACGATGGCGATGGCGACGACCGAGGTGACGTTCGGCAGGAAGTACGCGACCCGGTACAGGCCCTTGAAGCGGACCGCCGAGTTGAGCATCACGGCCGTGATCATCGCGAGGAAGATCATCGGGAAGGTGGCCAGCGCCCAGATGATGATCGTGTTGCCGATCGAGTTCCAGAAGTCGCTGTCGCTCAGCAGGTACTGGTACTGCGAGAGCCCGGCCCACTCCATGGAGCCGAGGCCGTCCCAGCGGTGGAAGGACAGGTAGAGCGAGAAGCCGACGGGGAAGAGGCCGAAGGCGAGGAAGATCAGATAGAAGGGGGAGATCGCGGCGTAGAGGTGCCAGTACTTGCGGAAGCCCTTCTTGGGCCCGGCCGGGGAGGGCTGGGTCACCGTGGGCGCGGTCTGCTCGAGGACGGCCATCAGTAGCTCACCCCCAGGTGCTTCGCGATGCGACGGCACTTGCTCATGGCGTCACTCCAGGCCTTCTTGGGGTCCTTGCCGAGGACGCCGACGTTCTTGATCTCGTCCTTCAGGGGCTGCCCGAGCGCGATGTCGAACGGGCTGTTGTAGGCGACCACGATCTTCTGCGCGGCCGGCCCGAAGACGTCGGTCGTGACCTGGCCGCCGAAGAAGGGGTCGGGCTCCTGCATCTGCTTGAGTCCGTAGGAGGCGGGCGTCGAGGGGAAGAGGCCCGCGTCCACGTAACCCTGCGCCTGGTTGGACGCGTTGAGCATCCAGGCGATGATCTCGAAGGCCTGCTGGGGCTCCCGGCACGCCTTGGTGATGGAGAGGAACGAACCGCCGTTGTTGGCGGGGCTCACCGGCATCTGTGCCACCCGCCACCTGCCCTTGGTCTTCGGCACACCGTTCTTGATGTCGAACGAGGCCCAGGAGGCGTTGAGTTGGCTCGGCAGCTTGCCGTCCTGGATGGCGGAGAGCTGGTCCGGGGTGCCGCTGACCAGATCGGAGACGATCTTCCGCTGCTTGGCCTCGACCGCCAACGCCCAGGCCCGGCGCACGTGTTCCTGGTCGCCGATGAAGTGGCGGTCCTTGTCGACGTACCGCTTGGCGCCCTGCTGCACGACGTTCTCGAAGACCGAGTTGATGTCGGTGAGCAGCTTCGCCCCCGACACGCGCTTGCCCAACTGGACGCCCGCGTCGAAGAACTTCTCCCAGGTGTCCAGCCCCTCCGTCACGTCGTCGGGCTCGTACGGCAGTCCCGCCTTGCGGAAGACGTCGTACTGGTAGTAGTGCGCGACCGGTCCGCAGTCGATCGGGAAGCCGACCATGGTGCCGTCGTCGGCGATGCCCTGGTCCCACTTCCAGGACAGGTACTGGTCCTTGTACTTCTCCGCGCCCAGCGTCCGCAGATCGATGAACTGGTCCGCGTTCGGCAGATAGGCGGCCATGTCCTCGCCCTTGAGCCCCGCGATGTCGGGGATGTGGGCCTGGCCGGTGATGGTGGTGATGAGCTTGGAGCGGTACTGGCCGCCGATCTGGATGGCCTCCAGGTGCACGGAGCTGCCGTAACGCGCCTTGGCGTTCTTGACGACCGTGTCGCTCAGACCGCCGCTCCAGTACCACAGGACCATGTTCCGGCCGGTCGAGCCGGTCGGAACGGCACAGCCGGTCGCCAGGCCGCCGAGTGCCGCGGCGGCTGTACCGCCCAGGCCCGCGCGGAGCAGGCCTCTTCGTGAGAGCCGCACAGCTCCCACCGCCTTTCGGATCTTTTCGGGACGTGCATTCGAGGGGCTTGTGGGGGGCTTGCGGATCAGTGCTGCCGCGCGGTGTCGGGTGGGGCGACGGGGTGCGCGGCGAGCGGTGGCCGGGCCGGTGGTGTGACCGGCGCGTAGTGGAGCGGTGGACCGACGTCCGCCGGGATGCGGTCCGCGAGGAAGCCGTACGTCCGCCTCAGGTCGGGGTCCGTGAGCGAGCGCCACCACTGGTCCACTCCGTACCAGCCCGGGGCCGCGAGGGCCCCGCCGTGATGCCGTACGGACAGACCCGCGGCGAGGACGGCGAACCGCAGCCGTTCCTCCAGCGGCCAGCCGCCGAGCGAGGCCGCGACGAAGCTCGCGCCGAAGACGTCTCCCGCGCCCGTGGCGTCGAGCACGTCCACGGCCAGCGCCGGGACGTCCGCGTACTCGCCGGTGATCTGGTCGACGGCGACCGCGCCGTCCCCGCCGCGGGTGACCACGGCCACCGGCACCAGCTCGGAGAGCGTCCCGAGGGCCGCCACCGCGCTGTCGGTGCGGGTGTAGGCCATCGCCTCGCCCTCGTTGGGCAGGAAGGCGTGGCACAGCGCCAGCTGGTCGAGCAGATCCGTGCTCCACTCCTGGGTGGGGTCCCAGCCGACGTCCGCGTAGATCTGGGTGCCGCTCGCGGCCGCCTTGGCGAGCCAGGCGCGCGGCTCGGCCTCCAGGTGCACCAGGGCGGTACGCGCCTCGGGCGGGTCGCCCATCAGCGCGTCCTGGGAGTACGGCGGCTCCTGGCCGTGGGTGACCAGGGCCCGGTCGTGGCCGTGCGCGAGGGCGACGGTGACGGGGGTGTGCCAGCCGTCCGCGACCCGCGAGAGCGAGAGGTCGACACCTTCCTGACCTGCGAGGACCTCCTGGCAGTAGGCGCCGTAGAAGTCGTCCCCGAAGACCGTGGCCAGGGAGGTGCGCAGGCCGAAGCGGGACGCGGCGACCGCCAGGTTGGCGATGCCGCCGGGGCCGCAGCCCATGCCGCCCGTCCAGATCTCCTCGCCCGGTGTCGGAGGCTTTCCCAGACCCGTCAGGACGAGGTCGTAGAAGAGCAGCCCGGTCAGCAGCACCTCGGGCCGGTCGTCGTCCACGTGAGCGCCTCTCGTCAAAACTCGTCAATTTCGATGACGGGAATCGTGCGCCGCTCGGCGACATTGGTCAATACCTAAGCAGAACTGAGCATAGAAATGATTGAAGATGACGAGTAGTGTTCGCGGCGTGCTGGCAGAACGACGACACCAACTCATCCTCCGGGCCCTGCGCTCGGGCGGCCCCGCGGCCGTGACCGACCTCTCCGAGCAGCTCGGTGTGAGCCCCGCCACCATTCGGCGTGACCTCGTCAAGCTGGAGGACGACGGACTGCTCACCCGGGTGCACGGCGGTGCGCGCGCCGAGGAGGGCGATCAGCCCTTCGCCGAGGTCGCCGAGGTGCGGGTGGCCGAGAAGGACGCGATAGCCGCCCGTGCCGCCGCGCTGGTCGCGGACGGCCAGTCCGTGCTGCTCGACATCGGCACCACCGCCTACCGGCTGGCCCGGCAGCTGCACGGCCGCCGGCTCACCGTGATCACCAGCAACCTGGTGGTCTACGAGGAGCTCGCCGACGACGAGGGCATCGAACTGGTGCTGCTCGGCGGCATGGTCCGCCGCGAGTACCGCTCCCTGGTCGGCTTCCTCACCGAGGACAACCTCCGCCAGCTGCACGCCGACTGGCTCTTCCTCGGCACCAGCGGAGTGCGCCCCGGCGGGCAGGTGATGGACACGACCGTCGTCGAGGTGCCGGTCAAACGCGCCATGATCAAGGCGAGCGACAAGGTCGTCCTGCTCGCCGACACGGCCAAGTTCCCGGGCACCGGCATGGCGAAGGTCTGCGGCCCCGAGGACCTGGACGTGGTGGTGACGAACGCGCCGGTCGACGCGGCGACCCGGTCCTCCCTGGAGGAGGCGGGCGTCGAGGTCGTCCTGGCAGGAAAGGGACGAGGATGACCCCGCTCCCTCGGCTCCGCGCAAGAGGAACGATCCGTGTGACAAGTGCAAGGAGGCTGTGCGTGCCCGGTTCTCGCGACGCGCTCCGCCCACGCTCGACCAACCCCCGGCCCGCCCGCCGGAGCATCTCTGGAGGACACCGGTGAAGCTGACGATTCTCGGCGGCGGCGGTTTCCGCGTTCCGCTCGTGTACGGCGCGCTGCTGACGGACCGCGCCGAGGGCCGGGTGACCGAGGTCGTCCTGCACGATCTGGACGCCGGCCGGCTCTCCGCGGTGACCCGCGTGCTCGCCGAGCAGGCGGCCCAGGTCCCCGACGCCCCCTCGGTGACCGCCACCACCGACCTCGACGAGGCCCTGCGCGGCGCCGACTTCATCTTCTCGGCGATCCGCGTCGGCGGCCTGGAGGGCCGGGCCAATGACGAGCGGGTCGCCCTCGCCGAGGGCGTCCTCGGCCAGGAGACGGTCGGCGCGGGCGGCATCGCCTACGGCCTGCGCACGGTCCCCGTGGCCGTCGACATCGCCCGGCGGGTGGCGCGGCTCGCCCCCGACGCCTGGGTCATCAACTTCACCAACCCCGCGGGCCTGGTCACCGAGGCCATGTCCCGCCACCTCGGCGACCGCGTCATCGGCATCTGCGACTCCCCGGTCGGCCTCGGCCGCCGTATCGCGCGCGTGCTCGGCGCCAACCCCGACGAGGCGTGGATCGACTACGTCGGCCTCAACCACCTCGGCTGGGTCCGCGGCCTGAAGATCGCCGGCCGGGACGAACTGCCCCGCCTGCTCGCCGATCCCGACCTGCTCGGCTCCTTCGAGGAGGGCAAGCTCTTCGGCGTCGACTGGCTCCAGTCGCTGGGCGCGATCCCCAACGAGTACCTGCACTACTACTACTTCAACCGCGAGGCCGTCCGCTCCTACCAGCAGGCCGAGAAGACCCGCGGGGCCTTCCTCGCCGACCAGCAGGCACGGTTCTACGACGAGGTCGGCGCCGCGGGTGCGAAGGCGCTGGACGTCTGGGACCGCACCCGCGCCGAGCGCGAGGCCACCTACATGGCCGAGAACCGGGAGGCGGCCGGCGCCGGCGAGCGCGACGCCGACGACCTCTCCGGCGGCTACGAGAAGGTCGCCCTCGCCCTGATGCGGGCCATCGCCCGGGACGAGCGCACCACGCTGATCCTGAACGTCCGCAACCAGGGCACGCTCTCGGTGCTCGACAACGATGCCGTCATCGAGGTCCCCTGCCTGGTCGACGCCAACGGCGCCCACCCGGTCTCCGTCGCCCCGCTGCCCGACCACGCCTCCGGCCTGGTCTGCTCGGTCAAGGCCGTCGAGCGCGAGGTCCTGGCCGCCGCCGGATCCGCCTCGCGCGCGACCGCGGTGAAGGCCTTCGCGCTGCATCCGCTGGTCGACTCGGTCAATGTCGCCCGCAAGCTGGTCGAGGGCTACACGTCGGTGCATCCGGGCCTCGCGTACCTTAAGTAGCGACGGCCTTTAGAAAGCGCTTTCTAAACTCAGCTCGCCCTCTCCCTCCCTGGAGACCCTTCATGCACGACGAACGCAACCGCATCGAGGAGCGCGTACAGCGCGCCCACGACCAGCGCATCAAGCCCGCGATCTACGCCGACACCGTCCCCTTCGAGGTCGAGGCCTGGCAGGCGCCGGGCGAGCCGGTCTCCTTCGAGGAGGCCGCGGCCGCCCGCTACACGCCCTTCGCGATGGACACCCCCTGGGGCCCGCCCTGGGGCACCACCTGGTTCCGGATGCGTGGCCAGGTGCCCGCCGAGTGGGCCGGGAAGCGCGTCGAGGCCGTCATCGACCTGGGCTTCATCGGCGACTGGCCCGGCAACCAGGCCGAGGCCCTGGTCCACCTGCCCGACGGCCGCCCCCTGAAGGCCGTCAACCCGCTCAACCAGTACGTCCCCATCGCCAACCCGGCGACCGGCGGCGAGCAGATCGACTACCTGGTCGAGGCCGCCTCCAACCCGGACATCCTCAAGGACAACTTCTCCAAGATCACGCCGATGGGCGACAAGCTCACGGCCGGCTCGGAGCCGATCTACACCTTCCAGCGCGCCGACCTCGCGATCCTCGACGAGAACGTCTGGCACCTCGACCTGGACCTCCAGGTCCTGCGCGAGCTGATGGTCCACCTCCCCGAGCACGAGCCCCGCCGCCACGAGATCCTGCACGCCCTGGACCGGGCCATGGACGCCCTCGACCTGGACGACGTCGCCGGCAGCGCCGCCGCCGTCCGCGAGGTCCTCGCGCCCGTGCTGGCCAAGCCGGCCAACGCCAGCGCGCACACCATCTCCGGTGTCGGCCACGCCCACATCGACTCCGCCTGGCTCTGGCCCATCCGCGAGACCAAGCGCAAGACGTCCCGCACCTTCTCCAACGTCACCTCGCTCGCCGACGAGTACGACGACTTCATCTTCGCCTGCTCCCAGGCCCAGCAGTACGAGTGGGTGCGCGACAACTACCCGCACGTCTGGGCCCGCATCCAGGAGTCCGTGAAGAAGGGCCAGTGGGCCCCGGTCGGCGGCATGTGGGTCGAGGCCGACGGCAACCTGCCCGGCGGCGAGGCCATCGCCCGCCAGCTCATCCACGGCAAGCGGTTCTTCATCGAGCACTTCGGCGTCGAGACCAAGGGCGTCTGGCTGCCGGACTCCTTCGGCTACACCGCCGCCTACCCGCAGCTCGCCAAGCTGGCCGGCAACGACTGGTTCCTCACCCAGAAGATCTCCTGGAACCAGACCAACAAGTTCCCCCACCACACCTTCTGGTGGGAGGGCATCGACGGCACCCGCATCTTCACGCACTTCCCGCCCGTCGACACCTACAACGCCCGCTTCAGCGGCGAGGAGATGGACCGCGCGGTCCGCAACTACTCGGAGAAGGGCGGCGGTCAGCGCTCCCTGGCCCCCTTCGGCTGGGGCGACGGCGGTGGCGGCCCCACCCGCGAGATCATGGAACGCGCGCGCAGGCTCGCCGACCTGGAAGGCTCACCCAAGGTCGTCGTCGAGCACCCGGACGACTTCTTCGCCCAGGCCCGCGCCGAGTACCCGGACGCCCCCGTCTGGGTGGGCGAGCTCTACCTGGAGCTGCACCGCGCCACCTACACCTCGCAGGCCCGCACCAAGCAGGGCAACCGCCGCTCCGAGCACAAGCTGCGCGAGGCCGAGCTGTGGGCGACCACGGCCGCGCTGCACGCGCCGGGCTACTCCTACCCGTACGAGAAGCTCGACCGCCTGTGGAAGACGGTCCTGCTGCACCAGTTCCACGACATCCTGCCCGGCTCCTCGATCGCCTGGGTGCACCGCGAGGCCGAGGCCGAGTACGCCCGGGTCGCCGAGGAACTGGAGGCGCTGACCGCCGAGGCCGTGCACGCGCTGGGCGCCGGCGGCACCCGGGTCTTCAACACCAGCCCGTTCGACCGGGCCGAGGTGGTCCGCACCGCCGAGGGCGCTCCGGCGTACGTCGAGGTGCCCGCGAACGGCAGCGCGCCGCTGACGGACGCCGAGCCCGCGCAGTCCGTGCGCACCCAGGGCCGCGTCCTCGACAACGGCCTGGTGCGCGTGGAGGTCGCCGAGGACGGCACCCTCTCCTCGGTCGTCGACCTGCGCGTCGGACGTGAGGTCCTCGGCGACAAGGGCAACCTGCTCCGTCTGCACACCGACCTCCCGAACTACTGGGACGCCTGGGACATCGACAAGCACTACAAGAACCGCTACACGGATCTTCTGGAGCCCACGTCGATCGAGGTCGTGTCGGAGGACCCGCTGCTGGGCGCGATCCGTGTGACGCGTGCGTTCGGCAAGGGCTCGACGATCACCCAGACCATCACCGTGCGCGCCGACAGCCCCCGCATCGACTTCGAGACCGAGATCGACTGGCACGAGGCCGAGAAGATCCTCAAGGCCGCCTTCCCGGTGGACGTGCGGGCCGCGCACTCCTCGGCGGAGATCCAGTTCGGCCACATCCAGCGCCCCACCCACACCAACACCAGCTGGGAGGCGGCCCGCTTCGAGGTCTCCGGCCACCGCTGGGTGCACGTCGGCGAACCCGGCTACGGCGTCGCGGTCCTCAACGACTCGACCTACGGCCACGACGTCTCCCGTACGGTCCGTGAGGACGGCGGTACGACGACCACGGTCCGGCTCAGCCTGGTCCGCGCCCCGCGCATCCCGGACCCGGAGGCCGACCAGGGCAAGCACCGCTTCACCTACTCGCTGCTGCCCGGCGCGAGCATCGAGGACACCGTCGCCGAGGGCTACTCCCTCAACCTGCCGCTGCGGGTGGCGGACGCGGCCGGTGCCCCCGAGCCGGTCGTCTCCGTCGACGGCGAGGGTGTGACCGTCGAGGCGGTCAAGCTCGCCGACGACGGCTCCGGTGACGTGGTGGTCCGGCTCTACGAGTCGGGCGGCGGCCGTGCGACCGGCGTGCTGCGTACCGGCTTCCCGCTGGCCGGCGCCCAGATCACCGACCTGCTGGAGCGCCCGCTGGAGGAGGAGACGGCCGAGGTCTCCGACGGCGGGGTGGCGGTCTCGCTGCGCCCCTTCCAGGTGCTGACCCTCCGGCTCCGGAGGGGCTGACGCGATGCCGATGCAACCCTGGTTCACCGACGCCAAGTTGGGGATCTTCATCCACTGGGGCATCTACGCCGTGGACGGCGTCCAGGAGTCCTGGTCGTTCTACGACGACATCGTCCCGCACGAGCGGTACATGTCCCAGCTGGAGCGGTTCACGGGCGCCAGGTACAACCCTCGTGAGTGGGCTGACCTGTTCGCCCGGGCCGGGGCCAGGTACGCGGTGCTGACGACCCGTCACCACGACGGTGTGGCGCTGTGGGACACGGAGTTCGGCGATCTGAACCTCGGCAGGGACTACATCGGCCCCTACTCCGAGGCCCTGCGCGAGAAGGGCCTCAAGGTCGGCTTCTACTACTCGCACTCCGACTGGAACCACCCCGACTACGCGTCCACGCGCAAGCCGGGCCGTCCGCCGGAGCAGGAGGACAACCGCTACTCCGAGGTGGCCGCCGAGGACGAGGACCTGGCCGCCTGGGAACGGTTCATCGCCTACCGGGACGGCCAGATCGAGGAGTTGGCCTCCCGGTACCGGCCCGACCTGATGTGGTTCGACGGCGAGTGGGACCGCAGCGAGGAGCAGTGGCGCATCCCCGAACTCGCCGCGCTCATCCGGTCGTACACCCCGGACGTCGTCTTCAACGCGCGCATGCTCAGCGAGGGCGACTACGCGACGCCCGAGCAGGGCGCTCCCATCGAACCCCCCGAGGGTCCCTGGGAGTTGTGCCTGACGATCAACGACTCGTGGGGCTACCAGCACCAGGACCACCACCACAAGTCGCTCGCCCAGCTGATCCGCTACTTCACCGAGACCATCGGCGGGGGCGGCAACCTGCTGCTGGACGTCGGCCCGATGGAGGACGGGACCATTCCCGCGCCCCAGGTCGAGCGGCTCGAAGGCCTGGGGGAGTGGATCGCCAAGCACTCCGAGGCCGTGTACGGGACCCGGCGCGGCCTGCCCGCCGGGCACCACTACGGACCCAGCACCCTCTCCGCCGACGGCCGGACGCTCTACCTGGTCCTCTTCGACGCCCCGCGCGCCGAGATCGGGCTGCGCGGACTGGTCACCCCGGTCCGCAGGGTCACCGTCCTCGGGACCGGGACCGAGCTGGGGCACCAGCTGGTCGGCGGTCTGCACGATGCCGTGGGCATCGTGTGGATCGACCCGCCGGCCGAGTCCGACCTCGACCCGTACGCCACGGTCCTCAAGGTCGAACTGGACGGGGAAGCGGAGCTGTACCGGGGATCGGGCCGCTTCTGAGCGTGATTCCCATGAACTCTTAAGACAGCGGTAAGTCTCCAGGTCACGGCGGGTTTTCGGCCCGCCGTGACCTTTTCCGTTTCCCTCTCGGACACCTGGGGTTCGCGTGTCGCCCCTGGGATGCGGAAGCGAGAGCACGACGGAAAGGTGACACCGTGCGAGACCCGCGTATGTCCGCGATCGGCAAGGGACTCAGGCGCCGGGGACGGCTGATGAAGGAGGCGGTGAGCCCGCCGCGCCGCGGCCTGGACGCCGTACCGTCCCCCCGGTCCAGCGGCGAGACGTCGTCGTACGTCGCCCCCTGCGCCCCGCGCCTGGTGGACGCCCCGGTGTTCGTGCTGTCCTCCGTGCGCTCCGGATCGACCCTGCTGCGGGTGCTCCTCAACAGCCACAGCCGGATCCGCGCCCCGCACGAGATGCATCTGCGCACCCTGCACGTCGAGTTGAGCCGCGACTTCTCCTCCGAGGCCATGAAGGCACTCGAACTCGACAAGCAGGAACTGGAACACATGCTGTGGGACCGGGTCCTGCATCTCGAACTCGCCCGCAGTGGCAAGGGCGTCATCGTCGACAAGACACCGGCGAACACCCTCATCTGGCCCCGGCTGCACCGATGTTGGCCGAACGCCAAGTACGTCGTCCTGCTGCGCCACCCCGGCGCGGTGATCGCGTCCCTCACCAGCCGCCGCACGGACCCCGACCACGAAGCCATCCGGGCCGAAGTCCTGGAGTACGCCGAGAAGCTGGAAGAGGCCCGGCTGTCCCTCGACGCCCATGTCGTCACGTACGAGGAACTCACCGCCGAGCCCGAGAAGGCGACCCGCGCCCTGTGCGACTACCTGGGCCTGTCCTGGGAGAGCGGGATGCTCGACTACGGCAGCAAGGACCACGGCACCTTCCGGCCCCAGCTCGGCGACTGGTCCAGCACCATCAAGTCGGGGCGCATCCAGCCCGCCCGCGCTGCCGACCCCGAAGCCGAACTGCCCCCACGCCTGGCCGAGTTGGCGCAGGCGTGGGGGTACCGGTCCGACTGACCCGCTGGGCTCAGCCGGTGAAGCCGGCCGTGATCGAGGTGAACTGCCAGTTGCTCTGGCTGATGCCGGAGCAGTTGCTCACCACGCCGCCGCCCGGGCACGGACGGTCCCGGTTGACCGACCAGAACGCGAGCCGCGCGATGTGATGGGAGTTGGCCCAGTCGCGGATCGAGGTCCAGATCGCCGGGGTCGTGTTCTCCTGCTGGTCGGAGAGGCCGTTCATGCCGGAGATGCCGATGTGGGAGTAAACGGTGGCGTCGTCCCAGCCGAACGTGGACTTCAGCTTGGCCTTCAGCCCCTCGGCGGCGTTGACGGTGTTGCCGTACATGTCGGAGCCGCCGCCGAAGTCGAACGGCATGATGGTGAAGACGTCGATGTTCGCGCCGATCGACTGCGCCTGCTCGATGAGCCGGTTGCCGTAGTAGGTCGGTCCTGTGGTCGAGGTGCCGAAGGTGACGATGGTCTTGAGGCCGGGGTTGTTGGCCTTGACCGTCTTCAGCGCGGTGAGGATCCTCGCCTGCACGGCCTCGTTCTCGAACTCGTCCGTGTTCTCGATGTCCATGTCGATCGCCTTGAGCGAGTAGGCGTCGATCACCTTCTGGAGCGCGCCCGCGAGTGCGCTCGCTGAGGAGCAGTTGGCGCCGAGCTTGCTGCCCTGCCAGCCGCCGAACGACGGCACGATGTCACCGCCGGCCGCCCGGATCTGGTTGATGGCGGTCTGGTCCACACCGCCGGTCAGCGGCCGGGTGCTGTCCCACGCGGGGTTGCAGCCACCGGAGTCCAGCATGAACGCCATCGTGAACCACTTGATGCCGGTCGCGCTCATCACCGTGCTCGGGCTCGGGGGATCGCCCCAGCCCTCGTACAGATAGGGCGCGGCCTGCTTGAAGCCGGTGCCGCCCCCGCCGCCCGCGTCCGTCGTCACGCTCACGGAGTTGGAGGCCCCGGAGGTGTTCCCGGCCGCGTCCCGCGCCTTGACGGTGAAGGTGTACGCCGTACTGGCCGAGAGCCCGCTGACCGTGGCGGACGTACCGGAGACGGTCAGGACGCTGTTGGAACCGCGGTAGACGTCGTACGCCGTGACACCCACGTTGTCCGTGGAGGCGTTCCACTTCAGCGACACGCTCGACGACGTCTTGCCGGTGGAGGTCAGCCCGGTCGGCGCGCTCGGCGCCTGGCTGTCCGAACCGCCGCCACCGCCGGGCCCGTCGAGGCTGATGTCGTCGGCGTAGTAGGTGCCCTGGGCGTACCACCCGTGGACGTAGATCGTGGCGCTGGTCTGCGCCGCGCCGGTTGTGAACGACGTGGTCAGCTTGCTGTACGCCGAGGGGGACGAAGTCCACGTCGAGGCACCGCCGTTGACGCCGAGGTATACATACGACCCGCGCACCCAGCCGCTGAGACTGTAGGCCGTGTTCGGCTGCACGGCGACGGTCTGGCTGCACTGCGCGTTGTCACTCGAACTCACCGCGCCCTGAAGGGCTTTGGAGCCCCCGTGCACGGGAGACGAGACGACGGAGCCGAGATTGCCGGTGCAGGTCCAGGGGGAGAGGCTCCCCGACTCGAAGCCGGGGTTCGTCAGGACGTTGGCCGCCTGGGCCGCCTGGGGAACAGCCACGACACCGACGAACCCGAGAGCGGCGGTGCCGAGCAGAGCGAGAAGTCTGGAACGTCTGAGTGGGTTGCGCACGCGATCTCCCTGAAGATATGGGGGTGTTCGGGAGTGCAAGGGGGTGCGCAACCAAGTTGGTATGGACCAATGCCCGTGTCAAGACAACGAGCAGGAACTTGAACCTGCACAGGGGGTGCGGGGGACGGTGCGACAAGCCACGGCGAACCCCGCACCCGGCAGGCGACCTAGAGAGGCAGGGCCGCCGCCGCAGCCTCCACCGCAGGGGCGGGAGCAGGCACGCTGGGCAGGAGGGGCTCGACCTCGTCCACCCGTTGCTGCGGCAGCGAAACCGCCCGCAGCGGCCTCGGCCCCGACACCACCGTGTAGTCCTGCCCCAGGAACGGCGGCTCGATCACCCCGGGGTCCTCCCCGAGCGCCAACTGCACAGCCGCCCAAGGTACGTTGACCCCGCACAGGGACAGCTGGTGCAGCCCACCGGCCGGGCGCGTGTTGACGTCCATCAGCACAGGACGGCCACCGAACATCCGGAACTGGATGTTGGACAGGTAGTGCAGCCCGAACCCCTCGGCGATCAGCCGCGCCGGCTCCAGCCACTGCTCGTGCAGCGTGAACCCGCGCCGGCGGCCGTTCTTCGTACGGCCGATCGCCAGCCGCACCCGGTTGTCCGTGCCGGTGAGCGTGTCGACGGACACCTCCGGCTGCTCAAGGCGCGGCATGACCAGCCAGTCCACCGGCTCGTCGGACTGCTGGAGCGCCTCGACGACCATGTCGAGCGAGACGTACGGGCTCGGGAAGCCGTTGAGGTGCATGAGTGAGAAGGGGGCGCGCGTGATCATCCGGAAGCCCACCCCGCCCGCACCGGACGCCGGCTTGAAGCAGGCGCGGTGACCGCCCGCCTCCAACTCCTCGACCGCCGCGACCAGTTCGTCCGCGGTCCGCACCCGCCACCACGGCGGCACCGGGACACCGATCGCCTGGACGGCCTCGTAGGCGATGACCTTGTCGTGGAAGACGGCCACGCCCTCCGGCGGCGGCGCCAGCAGCGCCGTACCGATCGCGGCGAAGTCGGCGCGGTGCGCGACGATCGCCGACTGGTGCAGCCGGGGCACGAACACGTCGATGCCACGGCGCTGGCACTGGTCGAGCGCGAACTCGACGTAGGCGGCGGGGGAAAGCCCCTCCGGCTCCAGCTCGGCGGTGTCCGCGGCGGCCAGCACGGGCGAGTCGGCGTCGCCGTGCGTCGCGTGGATCTCCACGGCTCTGTCGCTGGGATTTCGCCGCAACTGATCCATGAAGAACACGTTCTCCGCGTACGTGCGGTTGAGCCAGACGCGTACGCGAGAGAGCATGCAGGCCGCCTTTCAGGCATTTTCGGGCACGGCGAAGCTGGCCCGTGCCCGGGCAGGGTGATTGGAGGGACACCAAACCGCCCCTTGCGAAGGGAAGTTCCATGCGGTGGTGTTGGGGCGATCATACGGCTTTCAAGGGGTGCCGCGTGCAACACGCGTGTTACGGATTTCCCGATCATGGACTCCGGCCACCGCGATCTGCTCTTGTACCGCGAAACCAAATGTGTTCTCGTGGTCCCACTCGGGTGCTCGGAGGGGGCGGGAAGTGACGTCGACGGCCGGTGACGCGGCACAACTACTGGCCATCAGCGATCTGCACATCGGCTATCCCGAGAACCGCTCGCTGGTCGAGCGGATGCGGCCGGATACCGACAAGGACTGGCTCCTGGTGGCGGGTGACATCGCCGAGACCGTCGCCGACATCCGCTGGACCCTGGAGACCCTCGCGGGCCGCTTCCGGAAGGTCGTCTGGGCGCCCGGCAACCACGAGCTGTGGACCCATCCGAAGGACACCGTCACCCTGCGCGGGGTCCCGCGCTACGAACACCTCGTCGAGGTCTGCCGGGAACTCGGCGTCCTCACCCCCGAGGACCCCTACCCGGTCTGGGAGGGCCCCGGCGGCCCCGTCGTGGTCGCCCCGCTGTTCCTGCTCTACGACTACTCGTTCCTGCCGGCCGGCTGCGCGACCAAGGAGCAGGGGCTGGAGTACGCGCACGGCACCGGGATCGTGTGCACCGACGAGTTCCTGCTGCACCCCGACCCCTATCCGACCCGCGAGGCCTGGTGCCGGGCCCGGGTCGCGGAGACCGAGCGCCGACTCGCCGCGCTCCCCGAGGACCTGCCCACCGTGCTGGTCAACCACTACCCGCTCGACCGGCACCCCATGGACGTGCTCTGGCACCCCGAGTTCGCCATGTGGTGCGGCACCACCCTGACCGCCGACTGGCACCGCAGGTTCCGGGTGGAGACGATGGTCTACGGCCATCTGCACATCCCCAGGACCACCTGGCACGAGGGTGTCCGCTTCGAGGAGGTCTCGGTGGGCTATCCGCGGGAGTGGCGCAAGCGGTCGGACCCACCGGGACGGCTGCGCCGGATCGTGCCCGGGGAGGTCGGCGCGCGGTGATCGGAGAACTGCTGCCGGACCCGGTCGTGGCCGTCGAGATGCACGGTCACGACGAGCCGGACAACCTGACGCTCTACCCGGAGGAGGCGGCGCTGGTCGCGGCCGCCGTCGCCAAGCGGCGCCGTGAGTTCGCCATGGTGCGCGCCTGTGCCCGCCGGGCCATGGAGAAGCTCGGTGTGCCGCCGCAGCCGGTCCTGCCGGGGGAGCGGGGCGCCCCGCAGTGGCCGGCCGGCATCACCGGCAGCATGACCCACTGCGACGGCTACTGCGCCGCGGCCCTGGTCCGCGCCGCCGACCTGGCCTCCCTCGGCATCGACGCCGAGCCCCATGGGCCACTGCCCGAGGGCGTGTTGGAGAGCGTCTCCCTGCCGGGGGAGCGGGTCCGGCTGCGGGACCTCTCGGCAAGGCACCCCGCGGTCCACTGGGACCGGCTGCTGTTCAGCGCCAAGGAGTCCGTCTACAAGGCGTGGTTCCCCCTCACCGGCAAGTGGCTGGACTTCTCCGAGGCCGACATCGAGGTCACCGTCGACCCCGAGCGGCCCCTCAGCGGCGGTCTGCGCGCCGAACTCCTCGTCCCCGGCCCGCTGGTGGGCGGCGAGCGGCGCGGAGTCCTCGAAGGCCGCTGGACGGTCCGGGGCGGCCTGGTCGCCACGTCGGTGACCGTGCCGCACGCCTGAGCGCACGGCGCGGTCGTCGGCCTCGCTACGGCTCGGGCGGGCACCAGCCCCTGAGCAGCCGGAAGAACTCCTCCTCGTTGCCCGCGAGCCCCGCGTCGGCCAGGGCCCGCTCGGCCTCGGCGAGGACCGTCGGCGGGACGACCGGCGGCCGGGCGGAGTCCGGTGGGCCGGCCGCGGTGTCGAAAGCGGCTCGGACCGTGTGCAGCAGTCGCAGGTAGGCCTGTACGGCAACGCGCTCACGGTCGGTCAGTACGGCGGTGGGCATCGGCGGCTCTCCCCGAGGTCGGCGTCGGTCGCACCCCACACGGGTGTGCGTCTCCAGCTTGCCGCGCACCACTGACAATCAGGCTTCCCCGCCCACCGGTTCGCCCGGTCAGCGGACCCGCGCCCGTCCCGGAAAGGGATCCTGAACTGGGCGGAAGGGCGGTCGATCGCCCCTGACGCGGACCCGCCGCGCCCCTCGCCCCGGTCCCGAGCGGATCAGCCCTGCGGACCCAGGTACCCCAGCGACGCCTCGATCCGCCCCGCGAGCTGATCCCGCTGCACCGGACCCCGTAGCGACGAACCCGCCAGCAGCGCCCGGCACTTGCTGGCCAGCAGCAGGCCGAAGCTCTCCGCGTCGCGCTCCTCGGCGAGCTCGAAGCGGCTGCGCGCGGCGACCTTGCGGACCGTGGCCTGGAGGTCGGCGTCGTCACTGAGCAGCCGCGCGGCGACCGCGGCGCCCTCGACGTGGTGGGAGCAGTGACCGGCGTTCATGTGCCACAGCTCGTGGCCGAGGATGACCAACTGGTGGTCGGGGGCGGTGCGCTCCTCGATGACGACGAGGTCCTGGTCGGCCATGTCGAGCCACAGTCCGCTGGCCGTGCCGACCGGGAAGGGCGCCGTACGGAAGTGGACCGGGCGGCCCCGGCGTCTGCTCATCGCGTCGCACAGGGCGCCGTACAGGTCCTCGGGCCGGGCCGGGGCGGTCAGCTCCAGCTCGGCGACCAACTCGCCGCTCAGGCGACGCATGTGCTTACCGATGCCCACAGTTCTCCCCCGGCTCAGGACTCGGGCCGCTTGACGCTCTCCAGGAGCATGTCCAGCCACTCGGCGACCTTGTCACGGTGCTGGTCGGTGGGCAGCTGCGCGGCCCGCCACGCGATCCCGCGCACCCCGTGGTCCTGGAGCAGCCGCTCCAGCGGGTCCCCGGCGGCCGCGGCCGCCTCCCGCTCCCGGTCGGCCAGCTTGTGCAGCAGGTCCTGCTCGGTGCGCTGGAGGGCGCCCGCGAGCGCCTCCGGGTCCTCGGCGGTGAGGAAACCCGCGTGCACCCGGAAGAACCGCTGGATGGCGTCGCAGTGCTCCATGGTGGGGCGCCGGTCGCCGTTGATGAGGGCGCCGGCCTGCTGCCGGGACATGCCCGCGCCGTCGGCGATCTCCTGCTGGGTGTACTTGCGCCCGTTGGGCTTGAGCCGGCTGCGGCGCAGCAGGTCGAGCCGCTGCAGGAACCGCGCCTGCACGTCCGGTTCACCCGCCGGGCGACCGCTGAGCAGGGCCTTGACCACGGGCTCGGGGACACCGGAGGCGACGGACAGCCGGCCGGTGTCGAAGACCTGCGGGTGCGGGACGCCGAGCCGGTCGGCGAGTGCGGTGACGCGGGCGACCACGGCCGTCAGCACGACCGTTGCCGCGTCGTCCGGGCTCTCGAAGCCATCCGACACCGGCAGATCTCCTACGTCTCTCACCCGACTTCTCACAGGCGGTCGCCGTGAACTTCCCGGAGAGTAGCCCGTTGTTCGAACTCACATCCAGGTCTCGCCACAACTGTGGCCAATTTCAGCCGTCAACCGGCATGGAATGCCACGATAGTTGACACGACTCATTGCGGGGAAGCAGGATCAAGGCGCCGCGTGAAGGCCGCATAGGCAAGAGGGGTGACCTCCCGATGGCGTATCAGGCAGGCGGGCAGCGGTCGGAGCTGCGGCCCGTCCCCGAAGGGCTCGAAGCCCAGGCGTATCTGCAGGACTACGCCACTCTCCTGGAAGCCGTCCCCTTTCCGTCCGTCGTCCTCGACCACCGCTGGGACGTCGTCGTCGCCAACACCGCTTTCGCGTCACTTTTCCGTGCCGTGGGCCCCCATCCGACCGCCATGCCCGGCGACAACTTCCTCCGGTTCGTCCTCTTCCATCCCGACGCGAGCAGCGTCCTCGGCGAGCACGAGTCCCGCTGGTGCCTGCCGATGCTCGCGCACTTCGCGGCCGCGGTGGAGACCCACGGACACGATCACGGCCTCCAGGCGATCCGCCGTGACATCGCCCAGGACCCGATCATGGAGGCCGCCTACCGGCACGGCCTGCCGCACTGGATCCGCGCGGTCGGCGAGCAGGCCGTCGAGCACGACGGCGCCGTACGCCCCCTGACGCACCCGGACCCGCGCTGGGGCGCCACGGACTGCCGGGTGGTCGACGAGACCCCGCGCACCCTGCGCGACCTGGGCTACACCCGGCTGACCCTGGTCCTGCGCCCGGCCCCGACCAGACGCCGGCCCCGGCGCGCGGCGGCCCACCTCAGCGTGGTACCCACCCCCCAGGCCTGACGGGCACCGCCGGCGTTCAGGTCGCCGACGGCGCTTCGTCAGTATGTGTCGGTCCCCCGTGGAGCAACGGCGTTTCACGGGGGCCACGGACCTCTCACGTTCAGTGAAGTGGAGGCGTGTCCGACTTCGTGACCCGCGCGTCCCGCACGACCCCGCGCTTCGCCGCCTGGATCTGCTCGTACACATGGGTGCGCAGTTCGGCGAAGCGCGGGGCCACACGGGTGTGCAACTGGTCGCGCTCGTCCGGCAGATCGACCTTGAGCTGCTCCTGCACGACGGTGGGGGAGGCGGAGAGGACGATCACGCGTTCGCCCAGGTAGACCGCCTCGTCGATGTCGTGGGTGACGAACAGGATCGTGATGCCCCGCTCGCGCCACAGCCGTCGTACGAGATCCTCCAGGTCGGCGCGGGTCTGTGCGTCCACGGCCGCGAACGGCTCGTCCATCAGGAGGACTTCGGGCTCGTAGGCCAGGGCGCGGGCGATGGCCACCCGCTGCTGCATACCGCCGGAGAGCTGCCAGGGATACGCCCCGGCCGCGTCCGAGAGGCCCACCGACTCCAGCGCGTCGGCGACCAGCTCGCGTCTGCGGGCCTTGCTCAGGTCCTTCTGCTTCAGCGGGAGTTCGACGTTGTCGGCGACCCTCATCCAGGGGAAGAGGCTGCGGCCGTACTCCTGGAACACGAAGGCCATGCCGGGCGGCGGGCCGCTCACCTTGCGGCCCGCCAGGCGGACCTCGCCGGACGTCGGGGCGAGCAGGCCGCCCATGCACTTCAGCAGGGTCGTCTTGCCGCAGCCCGACGGGCCGACGAGGCACACGAGTTCGCCCGCCTCGACGGTGAAGGTGAGGTCCCTGACCGCCTCCACCCGGCGCCCTGACCCCTCGTAGACCTTCCGCAGGCCGGATACGCCAAGAAGTCCGTGCATGGACCGCCCTTTCGCGTTCGGGTGACTCACGGGGACCGCCGGGCCGAGGCGCGCAGGCCGTGGTACCAGGCGAGGACCCGCCGCTCGACCAGCTGGAAGACGACGGAGAGCAGGAAGCCGAGCAGACCGAGGACGAGGATGCCGGTCCACATGTCCGGGACGGCGAAACTGCGCTGGAACTGGACGATGGTGAAGCCGATGCCGTTGCTGGCCGCGAACATCTCGCTGATGACCATCAGGATGATGCCGATCGACAGGGCCTGGCGCAGTCCCGCGAAGATCTGCGGGCTCGCCGAGCGCAGCACCAGATGGCGCAGGCGCGACGGACCCGTGATGCCGTAGGAGCGGGCCGTCTCCAGCATCACCGGGTCGACCGCGCGCACGCCCTCGACGGTGTTGAGGAGGATCGGCCAGACGCAGCCGCTCGCGATCACCGTGACCTTCATGGTGTCGCCGATGCCCGCGAACAGCATGATGACCGGCACCAGGACCGGCGGCGGCACCGCCCGCAGGAACTCCAGGACCGGTTCGCACACCGCCCGCACCGTCCGGTAGGAGCCGATGACCATGCCGACCGCCACCCCGGCCACGGCCGCCAGCGCGTAACCGGCCGTCAGCCGCCAGATGCTGGGCAGGACGTCGTCGCGCAGCCGCTCGGCGGTCCACACGTCAGGGAACGTCCGCATGATCGTGCGCAGCGGCGGCCAGAAGACGTCGGTGCTGTCGTCCGACGCCAGCCACCAGCCGGCGACCAGCAGCGCGGGCAGCGCCAGCACGAACACCAGCCGGAGAACGAAGCGCTTCACACCGCCACCTCCCCGCGCACCGACTGGTGCCAGGCCAGCGCCCGTCGCTCCACGGTACGCGCGCCGACGTTGATGAGCAGCCCCAGCAGCCCGGTCACCACGATCAGCGCGTACATCTCCGGCACCGCCTGGGAGTTCTGCGCGACGCCGATGCGCGCGCCCAACCCCGGTGCGCCGATGACGAGTTCACCGGTGATGGCGAGGATCAGCGCGACGGCCGCGGCCAGCCGGACGCCGGTCATCACATACGGCAGCGCGGTCGGCCACAGCACATGGCGGATCCGCGCCCAGGTGCCGAGACCGTACGACCGCGCCGTCTCGTCGGCGACGGGGTCGACGTCCTGGACGCCGTAGAGCGTCTGGATGAGGACCTGCCAGAAACTGGCGTACACGACGAGCAGCAGCACCGAGCGCAGTTCGCTGCCGTAGAGCAGCACCGCGAGCGGGATGAGGGCGACCGAGGGGATCGGGCGCAGGAACTCGATGGTCGAGGCGGTCGCCTCGCGCAGGTACGGCACGACCGAGACGACCACCCCGACGACGATCCCCGCCGACGCGGCGATGGCCAGGCCCAGGGCCCAGCCGGTGAGGGTGTCGCCGAGCGCCGTCCAGAAGGCGCCGTCGGAGAGTTCGTCGAAGAAGGCGCTCGCGATCCGGCTGGTCGGCGGGAAGTACGCCTCCTTGACCAGGCCGAGCCGCGGCACCGCCTCGCCCAGGGCGAGGAAGGCCGCGAGCCCGGCGGCGCCCAGCGCCGCGTTCCGGAACCTCACGGAAGGAGCGCGTCCACGTCGGGGGTCTTCTTGAAGAACCCGTCCTCCTCGCCGAGCTTCGCGAGCGCCTCGATCGAGGCCCTGTTGGGCTCGGCCGGCCACTTCGGGAGGGTCACCTGCGCCAGCACCGACGCCGGGATCTTGGTGTACGTCGTGACGATCTCGCGCACCTCGTCCGGGTGGGAGTCGGCGTAGGCGAGGGACTCGGCGGTGGCCTCCTGGAACTTCTTCACCAGGTCCGGGTTCTTCTGCTGGTACTGCGTCGAGGTGAAGTACATGGCCACGGTGGCGTCCTTCGCCACGTCCACCATCGGCGAGGCGATCACCTGGCCGCCCTGGCTCTTGATGGTGGCCAGCGCCGGTTCGACCGCGCAGGCCGCGTCGATTTGGCCGCTGTCGAGGGCGGCGGGCATCTGGTCGAAGGCCAGCTCCACGAACTGCACCTTGTCCGGGTCGCCGCCGTCCTTGCGGACCGACTCGCGCACCGCCGACTCGTTGATGTTCTTCAGGGTGTTGATGGCGACCTTCTTGCCCTCCAGGTCCTTCGCGGACTTGATCGAGCTGCCCTTCTTCACGGCGATCGCGGCAAAGTCCTTGCCCGCCACGCCTGTTGAGGCGATGCCGTTGGAGACTGCCTTGACCGGCACCCCGGACGACTGGGCGATGAGGAGCGAGGTGACGTTGGAGAAGCCGAACTGGAACTGTCCGCTGGCCACTCCGGGCACGATCGCCGCTCCGCCGGACGCGGTGGATATCTCGAGCTTGAGCCCCTGCTTGTCGTAGAAGCCCTTCTTCTGGCCCAGATAGACCGGCGCGACATCGACGATCGGGATGAGGCCGAGCTTGACGGTGGTGGTCCCGCCGGACGACGATCCCCCGTCCGAGGCCCCCGAGTCGCCGGACGAGCCACAGGCCGACACGGTGACCAGGAATGCTCCGGCCGCGAGGGCGGCGAGCAGACGACGCATGGCTCCTCCTGTGCAGACTTCGTTGTTCCGACAGGCTGTGCTTACGACAGGCTGTGCGCAGACCGCACAGTGGTGCTCAGCGCGAAAGGTATTGGTCTCCGGGGTCGAGGTCAACACCTTTGGCTGACAATATTGTTGACAGTTGCTCGACGGAGGTGACGATGTCCGAAGCAGCCCGCGCCCCGCACTTCGTCCGTTCCCTGGAACGCGGCCTCGCCGTGATCCGCGCTTTCGACGCCGACCACCCGGAGCTGACCCTGAGCGAGGTCGCCCGGGCCTGCGGACTGACCCGCGCGGCGGCCCGCCGCTTCCTGCTGACGCTGGCCGACCTCGGATACGTCCGCGCCGACGGCCGCGCCTACCGGCTCACGCCGCGCGTCCTCGAACTCGGCTACTCCTACCTCGCCGGCTTCTCGCTCGCCCAGATCGCCGAACCGCATCTGGAGCAACTCGTCGAGCGGACAAGGGAGTCGTCGTCCCTGTGCGTCCTCGACGGCGACGACATCGTGTACGTGGCCCGGGTGCCCGCGCGCCGCATCATGACCGCCGCGATCACGGTGGGGACCCGCTTCCCGGCCCACGTCACCTCGGTGGGCCGGGTCATGCTCGCCGGCCTTCCGGACGAGGAGCTGGAAGTACGGCTCGCCCGCGTCGAGTGGGTGCCGCTCACCGCCCGCACGATCGTCACCGCCGAGCCGCTGCGGGCGGAGCTGGAACGGGTGCGGCGGCAGGGGTACGCCGTCGTCGACCAGGAGCTGGAGGAAGGGCTGCGCTCGATCGCCGCCCCGGTGCGGGACCGGGGCGGCGAGGTGGTGGTGGCGGCGGTCAACATCCCGGTGCAGGCGGGGCGTACGACGCTCGCGTCCGTGCGGCGGGAGCTGCTGCCGGCGCTGCTCGACACCGTCGCGGGCATCGAGGCCGATCTCGGGATGGCTACAGGTCCAGGACGAGCTTCCGCCCGCGGCACCGGGACACACAGATCATCATCGTCTCCCCGGCCTCCCGCTCCTCGTCCGTGAGCACCGAGTCCCGGTGGTCGGGGGTCCCTTCGAGGACGTCCGTCTCGCAGGTGCCGCAGGTGCCCTCGGTGCAGGAGAACAGCACCTCCACACCGGAGGCGCGGACGGCGTCGAGTACGGAGACGTCCGGGGCCACGGTGACGGTCGTGCCGGTCTGCGCCAGCTCGACCTCGAACTCCGTGTTCTCGCCGACCGGTTGCTCCTTCGGCGTGAACCGCTCCACGTGCAGCAGTCCGGCCGGGCAGCGTGCCTCCACCGCGTCCAGCAGGGGGCCGGGACCGCAGCAGTAGACGAGCGTGCCCTCGGGAACGCCGTCCAGCACCGACGGCAGGTCCAGCAGGCCGGTCTCGTCCTGGGGAGCGACGGTCACGCGGTCGCCGTAGCGGCCCAACTCCTCGGTGAACGCCATGGATTCACGGGTGCGCCCGCCGTACAGCAGGGTCCACTCCGCGCCCTCGGCCTCCGCCGCCGCGAGCATCGGGAGGATCGGGGTGATGCCGATGCCGCCCGCGATGAACCGGTAGCGCGGTGCGGGCCGCAGGGCGAAGTGGTTGCGCGGCCCGCGCACCCGGACCTTGTCGCCCTGCCCCAACTGCTCGTGCACATGGGCGGATCCGCCGCGGCCGGCCGGCTCGCGCAGCACCGCGATCCGCCAGGCGGTGCGGTCGGCCGGGTCGCCGCACAGGGAGTACTGGCGCTCCAGGCCCGGGCCGAGCACCACGTCGACATGGGCGCCGGGCTCCCACCCGGGGAGTTGCTCGCCCAGCGGGTGGCGCAGGGTGAGGGCGAGCACGCCGTCGGCCGCGGACTCCCTGCGGTCGACGACGAGTTCGGCTTCGTACGCGTCACTCATGAACCGTTTCCTTGCGACTCGTTCTCCGGCGCGGAGTGCCCGCTCGGGTGGGCCAGCATCCACTCCCACATCTCGATCGGGTCCTGCGAGGTGTGCTCGCGGCCGCAGTGACAGGTGCCGTGCAGGGTGTCGGTGCCCGGCAGCCAGTCGATGCGGTAGATCTCCCCGGTGGGTCCGGCACTCACAGGACCTTCTCCACGGGCTTGTCGCCCTCCTCGACCAGCCGGGCGAGGATACGGCGGGCGGCGAGACCGCCGGTGTCGATGTTGATGCTCAGCTCCTGGTACCCGGCCCGCTCGCCGCCGAGCGTGCGCTGGAGCAGGTTGAGCGCGTCCACGTCCTGCATGACCACGGTGTGGTTGTTGCCCCGCAGGAACTCCGTGACCTCGGCGTCCTCGGTCGCCCAGTCGCGGGAGACCATCCAGAAGTCGTACACCTTGCCGTCCTCGGACGGTGTGATGGCGTACGTGATCTCGGTGTGGAAGCCGTTCGGGTCGCTGCCATCGGCCTCGGGCAGCACGCCGACCGGGGCGATCCGGCTGTGCAGCAGATACAGACAGGGCGCGTGGTACTCGATGTCCTGCCAGCGGGTGATCCGGCCCTCGATCCCGGTGGACCTGGCGTAGAACGGCGGGCACTCGGCGTCGTCCATGTGCCGGCTCACCCGTACGATGCCGGCGCCCTCGTCGACCTCGGTGGTGATCGGCGTCTCGGCGACCTCGGGGGTGCCGATGTAGCCGCCGTGCAGATACGTCTCGTGGGAGAGGTCGAGGAGGTTGTCGACCAGCAGTCCGTAGTCGGCGTCGATCGGCTCCATGCCGCGGACGGTGACCCAGCCGGGGGAGTCGAGGTGCCGGGCGCGCGGGATGGTGTCGGCGTCGGCGAGCGCCGGGTCGCCTATCCACACCCAGATCAGGGAGTCCAGCTCGACGACGGGGTAGGAGGCGACCCGGGCGGTCCGCGGCACGCGCTTCTGGCCCGGCACGTACACACAGGTGCCGCTCGTGTCGTACGTGAACCCGTGGTAGCCGCACACGATCCGGTCGCCGTCGAGCCTGCTCGGCTTCTCGTGCAGCGGGAACCGGCGGTGCACACAGCGGTCGGCGAGCGCGACGGGCGTGCCGTCCTCCTCGGTCCGGTAGAACACGAGCGGCTCGCCGAGGATCGTCCGGCCGAGCAGTTCCTCGCGCCCGACCTCGTGGCTGTAGGCGGCGACGTACCACTGGTTGCGGGCGAAGGCGGTGGTGTGAGGCATCGTTGCGGCTCCCGTCTGTCTGCTGTGGTGGCATCGTCTGGGCGGTCGCGGGGGCGCGGCAACACCTCTTCCGCCACACGGAAGGGAACGCCGGACGGCTGGTCGCGACGGGCTCGGCAAGCTAACTGTAAAGAACCTTGACAGTTAGC
This sequence comes from Streptomyces sp. SID13726, assembly GCF_010548375.1. Taxonomy (GTDB): domain Bacteria; phylum Actinomycetota; class Actinomycetes; order Streptomycetales; family Streptomycetaceae; genus Streptomyces. The sequence continues at coordinate 729,693 of NZ_JAAGLY010000003.1, read as the reverse complement.
TGGTCTAGTCCAATTATGGTCCCCGTTCCTCCGCAGTACCGTCCTTCCGCTGTCCCCGCATGCCCTTTCCCCATGGGAGCGTCAGTGAGACGACTTCGCACACTGCTGTCCTGTCTGAGCGTCAGCGCCCTGTCCGCAGGGCTCGTCGGAATCGGGGGAGGGAGCGCGCTCGCGGCGCCGCACTCGCCCCCCTCCTCGGTTGTTTCGGGCTTCGGCCGGCCCCTGCCGGCCCAGGTGGCCGCGCCCTACTTCGAGACGTGGACCGGAGAGAGCCCGGCCGCGCTGGCCGCCGCCTCCGGCAACAAGTACCTGACCCTGGCCTTCCTTCAGACGGCCGCTCCGGGCTCGTGCACCGCCTACTGGAACGGCGCCACCGACCAGCCGATCTCGCGGTCGACCCTCGGCCGTGACATCGCCGCCATCCAGGCACGCGGCGGCGATGTCATCCCGTCCTTCGGAGGCTGGTCCGCGGACACCACCGGCACCGAACTGGCGGACAGCTGCACCAGCGTCGACGCCATCGCCGGGGTCTTCAGGAGCCTGGTCACCACGTACGGCATCAGCCGCATCGACCTCGACGTCGAGGGCGACTCGATCGACAACGCGGCCGGCATCGACCGCCGCAACAAGGCCATCGCCCAGGTGCAGCGCTGGGCCCAACGCACCGGCCGCACCGTGCAGTTCTCCTACACCCTGCCGACCTCCACGAAGGGCCTGGAGGCCAACGGCCTCGCGGTGCTGAGGAACGCGGTCGACAACGGCGCCCGCGTGGACGTCGTCAACCTGATGACCTTCGACTACTACGACGGCGCCACGCACGACATGGCGGCCGACACCAGGACGGCCGCCGAGGGGCTGCACGCCCAACTCGCCGCCCTGTACCCGAAGAAGAGCTCCGCGAAGCTCTGGAGCATGATCGGCGTCATCGAGATGCCCGGCATCGACGACTACGGCCCCGAGGAGACCTTCACCGTCCAGAACGCGGTGTCGGTGGAGAAGTGGGCCGAGGCCCGGCGGATCAACACCCTCTCCTTCTGGGCCCTCCAGCGCGACAACGGCGGCTGCCCCGGCACCGGCGGCTCCGACTCCTGCTCCGGGATCGCCCAGGGCACCTGGGCCTTCAGCCATGTCTTCGAGCGGTTCACGAGCAGGGGGCATCGATAGCACGGTGCGGTGGGCACCGACGGCCACGACCGGAGTGCGGTCGGCGAGGGGTCCGGCGGCACCGGCCGGCCCGTGCCCCTCACCGCCGCAGCTCCGTGTGCGCGGTCTCCGGCAGCCGCAGATACACCAGCGAGGACCCCAGGCACAGGACGGCGACGTACCAGGGGAAGAAGCCGGCGTGCCCCAACTCCTTGAAGAGCGTGCCCACATACGGCGCCGTGCCGCCGAACAGCGCGACCGTCAGGGAGTAGGGGAAGCCGATCCCGGCCGCCCGCACCCGTGGCGGGAACAACTCTGCGTTGACCGCGGCGCTGATCGACGTGAACCCGGTCAGCAGCACCATGCCCGCGCACTGCACGAGCAGCAGCACCGCGAAGGAGTCGCGCAGGGAGTGCAGCAGGGGCACGCTCAGCAGGGCGAAGCCCAGGCCGAAGAAGAGGAGTAGGGGGCGGCGGCCGAAGCGGTCCGACAGCAGCCCGCCGAGCGGCTGGAGCAGACCGAAGAAGGCGAGCGAGATCGTGCCCGCGAGCAGCGCGTCCGACTTGTCGACGCCCGCGTTGAGTTCGGCGTACGTCGGCAGGTACGACGTCCACGTGTAGTACGCGATGGTGCCGCCCATGGTGATCCCGCAGATCAGCAGGGACGCGCGGGGATGGCGGCGCAGCGCGTCCAACAGGCCAGGACGCGGCGCCCGTTGCTCCTCCTCGCTCCGGGTCTCGTGCGCGCCCCGCCGGATCCAGAACCCGACCAGCGACAGCACGGCCCCGAGCACGAACGGCACCCGCCAGCCCCAGTCGTCCATCCGCCCCTCGCTCAGGGTGTCCACCAGCACCGTGGCGATCCCGGACGCGACGAGCTGCCCCGCGGTCGTCGACACGTACTGGAAGCTGGAGAACAGCCCGCGCCTGCCGGGCCCCGCGGACTCCACCAGGAAGGTCGTCGAGGCGGCGAACTCCCCGCCCACGGACAGGCCCTGGAGCAGCCGTGCGAGCACCAGCACGACCGGGGAGAGGACGCCGACCGCACCGTACGTCGGTGTCAGTCCGACCAGCAGACTGCTCCCGCCCATCAGCAGGATGGTGACCGTCAGGGCGGCGCGTCGCCCGTGCCGGTCCGCGACCGCCCCCATCAGCAGCCCGCCGACCGGCCGCATGAAGAAGCCCACCGCGAACACCGCGAAGGTCGACAGGAGCGGCACCAGCGAGTTGTCCGCGCCCTTGGGGAAGACCGCGGCGGCGATGTAGGTGGCCAGGAACGTGTACGCGTACCAGTCGTACCACTCCACCGCGTTGCCCACGGACGCGGCGAGGAGCTGGCGTACGGGCCGTTTCGTGGGGAGGGACCGTGCGGCCTCGGTATCTGTCATGATCGCGACCATCCCCGCTCCCGAGTCCCGCACACCTCCCGTACCCGCGACTTTCACATCAGCGCCACCGGACCCTTCCCTGACGTTTGTTGCGCTTGGAACACTCGCTGCGCGCACCTTCCGTCATATTCCGGCCATCGATGCGCAGGATTGAGAGGTCCCCTCACTCATGTCCGACGTCAACCGGCGCAGATTCCTCCAGCTCGCGGGCGCCACCACGGCCTTCAGTGCCCTGTCGAACAGCATCCAGCGGGCTGCCGCACTCCCGGCCCACCACCGCACGGGGACGATCGAGGACGTCGAGCACGTCGTCGTCCTGATGCAGGAGAACCGGTCCTTCGACCACTACTTCGGCTCGCTCAGGGGCGTCCGCGGCTTCGGCGACCCGCGCCCGGTGACCCTGGACAACGGAAAGTCCGTGTGGCACCAGGCGGACAAGAACGGCGAGGACATCCTGCCCTTCCGGCCCGAGGCGAACGACCTGGGCATGCAGTTCATCCAGGACCTCCCGCACGGCTGGAACGACGGACACGCCGCCTTCAACGCGGGCAAGTACGACAAATGGGTCCCGAACAAGGGGTCCACGACGATGGCGTACCTGACCCGCGAGGACATCCCCTTCCACTACGCCCTCGCGGACTCGTTCACCATCTGCGACGCCTACCACTGCTCGTTCATCGGCTCCACCGACCCGAACCGCTACTACATGTGGACGGGCTACACGGGCAACGACGGCCAGGGCGGCGGCCCGGTCCTCGGCAACGACGAGGTCGGCTACGGCTGGACCACCTACCCCGAGCGCCTGGAGAAGGCCGGCGTCTCCTGGAAGATCTACCAGGACGTCGGCGACGGCCTCGACGCGAACGGCTCCTGGGGCTGGATCCCGGACGCCTACCGGGGCAACTACGGCGACAACTCGCTGCTCTACTTCAACCAGTACCGCAACGCCAAGCCCGGCGACCCGCTCTACGACAAGGCCCGCACCGGCACCGACTACACCAAGGGCGAGGGCTACTTCGACCAGCTCAAGGCCGACGTGAAGGCCGGGAAGCTGCCGCAGGTCTCCTGGATCGTTGCCCCCGAGGCCTTCACCGAGCACCCCAACTGGCCCGCGAACTACGGCGCCTGGTACGTCGCCCAGGTCCTGGACGCGCTCACCTCTGACCCGAAGGTCTGGGCGAAGACGGCCGTGTTCATCACGTACGACGAGAACGACGGCTTCTTCGACCACGTGGTCCCCGCGTACCCGGCGGGCTCGGCCGCGCAGGGCAAGTCCACGGTCGACCCCGCGCTCGACCTGTACAAGGGCGACAGCAGCCACCCGGCCGGCCCCTACGGACTCGGCCAGCGTGTGCCCATGCTCGTCGTCTCGCCCTGGAGCAAGGGCGGTTACGTCTGCTCCGAGACGCTCGACCACACCTCGATCATCCGGTTCCTGGAGCACCGCTTCGGCGTCCACGAGCCGAACATCTCGCCCTGGCGGCGCGCGGTCTGCGGCGACCTGACCTCCGCCTTCGACTTCTCCCGCAAGGACACCAAGCCGGTCGGCCTGCCGGACACCGACGGCTACGAGCCGCCGGACCGCGACCGCCACCCCGACTACGTGCCGGTCCCGCCCGCGGTCGGCGCCCTGCCGAAGCAGGAGCGCGGTGTGCGCCCGGCCCGGCCGCTCAAGTACGCCCCGCACGTGGACGGTTCGGTCGACGCGAAGAACGGCAGGTTCACGCTCGCCTTCGCCTCCGGCGCCAAGGCCGGTGCCGCCTTCCTGGTGACCTCCGGCAACCGCACGGACGGGCCCTGGAGTTACACCACCGAGGCCGGCAAGTCCGTCTCGGACACCTGGAACTCGGCGTACTCGAAGGGGTCGTACGACCTCACCGTGCACGGACCCAACGGCTTCCTGCGCTCCTTCAAGGGCTCGAACAAGGCCGCCGGGCCCGAGGTCACCGCCCGCCACCACGGTGACGACGTCGAGCTGACCTTCACCAACAAGGGCTCAGGCTCGGTCCGTCTGAAGGTCGCCAGTGGTTACGGCGACCCGGCGCGGACCTTCACCGTGCGGCCCGGCACCACCGTCCGGCACACCTTCGGGCTCGCCCGGAGCAAGCGCTGGTACGACCTCACGGTCACCTCCGGCACCGACGCGGCCTTTGTGCGACGGTTCGCCGGACATGTCGAGAACGGTTGCGACGGGGTGAGCGACCCCGCCGTAATCACCAGGTAAAGCCGCCCGGGAGCCGCCGTCCAGGTGGCCGGATCGCGTAGGTCCCGGGGTACTGTGCCCCGGTGACCACGCATTCGAACACACCTGCAGGCTGGTATCCCGATCCGCACGGAGCGCCCCAGACGCTCCGGTACTGGGACGGTGCGCAGTGGACCCAGCACACCCACCCGGACCAGCAGCAGGCGGCGGGGCAGGGCCAGGCACAGGCCGCCGTCAAGGCCCCGCCCGTTCAGCAGGCCCCGCCGGTTCAGGCCCCGCCCGTCCAGCAGCCGCCGCACATGCCCCAGCAGGCGGCGGCGCCGGACGCGCGCGTGCAGCGCCAGGTGCAGCAGCAGGCCGGGGTCACGCCCAACAACGCGGGCGGCGGCACCCTGTTCACCGAGCCGGTGCTGGTGGTGAACCAGAAGGCCAAGCTGATCGAGGTGACCAACGAGTACAAGGTCATGGACCAGAACGGCAACCAGCTCGGCTCCGTCACCCAGGTCGGGCAGAGCGCGCTGAAGAAGGTCCTGCGCTTCGTCTCCAGCCTCGACCAGTACATGACCCACAAGCTGGAGATCCGGGACGCCTACGGCCAGCCGGTGCTCCTGCTGACCCGGCCCGCGAAGTTCCTCAAGTCGCGGGTGATCGTGGAGCGTCCGGACGGGTCGCAGGTCGGCGAGATCGTCCAGCAGAACGTCATCGGGAAGATCAATTTCGCGATGAACGTGAACGGCCAGCAGGTCGGCGCCATCAAGGCCGAGAACTGGCGGGCGTGGAACTTCGCGATCGTCGACCACGCGGAGAACGAGGTCGCCCGGATCACGAAGACGTGGGAGGGGCTGGCCAAGACCATGTTCACCACCGCGGACAACTACGTGCTGCAGATCCACTACCAGCTGCCCGAGCCGCTGTTGAGCCTGGTCGTCGCTACCGCGCTGACCGTGGACACCGCGCTGAAGCAGGACGCCCGCGGGTTCGGGTGACCGCCCCTACAGCGGTGTGAGGTGCCCCGGTTCCGAAGGCCGGGGCACGACCATGTCCCGCAGCGCCGCCTCCACGGAAGCGGTCGACGGCTCCAGGGCCAGCACCGCGGCCACCGGATGCTCCTCGTCCACCGGGACCGGAGCCGTCCGGGTCAGCAGCACCACACCCCACGCCGCCACGCCCGCCCCCGCCAGTGCGAGGAGCACGCCCGCCGCGCCGCCGCGCAGGCCCTCGCCCAGCAGGGAGAGGCCGATCACCGCGGCGGCCGTCGGGTTGGCCAGCGTCACCACCGCGAGCGGGGCGCCCAGGCCGTCGCGGTAGGCGGTCTGGGAGAGCAGCAGCCCGCCCGCCGCGAAGGCCGCGACGAGCAGCGCCACCCCGATCACCTGGACGCTGAGCAGCGACTCGGAACGGTCGGTCGCGGCCACCGTCACGGTCTGGGTGAGCGCGGAGGCCACCCCCGAGGCGATCCCGGACGCCGACGCGTGCCGTATGCCGGGCCGGGCACCGGGGCGGGCCAGCAGCCCGATGAGGGCCGCCGTCACCCCCGCCACCGCCACGGCCTCGGACGTGCTCAGCACCTTCCCCGGCGCGGACCCCGACGCCACGACCAGGATCGCGGCGAGGCCCGCCAGCGTGTAGGCCGTGCCCCGCCACTCCGTCGCGGTGACCCGGCGTCCCGCGATCCGCGCGCCCAGCGGCACCGCGGCGACGAGAGTGAGGGCGCCGAGCGGCTGGACCACGGTCAGGGGGCCGTACTTGAGGGCCACGACGTGCAGCAGCGCGGCCGACGCGTTGAGCGCGACCGACCACCACCAGGCACCCGAGCCGAGCATCCGCAGCGCACCGGAACCCGGGTTGCGGGAGGCGAGCCGCTCCTGGGCGACGGCGGCGGCCGCGTAGGCGACGGAGGAGAGCAGGGACAGGGCCACGGCGATCAGGGTGGCGTTCATCGGCCCGCTCCGACCAGGACGTTCTCCTCGGCCTCGGCGCCGGCCGGCGCGAGGCGTTCCTGCGCCCGGCCCGCCGTGGTCGCCGTCCGCCGCGGCGCGTGGATCACCGCGAGGGCGATGCCCAGCAGGGCCGTCGCGACGATCGCGTCCATCCAGTAGTGGTTCGCGGTACCGACGATCACCGTCAGGGTCACCAGCGGGTGCAGCAGCCACAGCCAGCGCCAGCGGGAGCGGGTCGCCACGATCAGGCCGATCGCCACCATCAACGCCCACCCGAAGTGCAGCGAGGGCATCGCGGCGAACTGGTTGGAGAGGGTGTCGGTCTGCGGCGGGCCGTACACGGAGGGGCCGTAGACCTTCGCGGTGTCGACCAGACCGGCCGCCGCGAGCATCCGCGGCGGGGCCAGCGGGAAGAACAGGTGGAGCACCAGGGCGGCACCGGTGACGGTGGCGAGGACGCGGCGGGCCCACACGTAGTGCGCGGGGCGCTTCAGGTAGAGCCAGACCAGGAAGGCGATCGTGGCCGGGAAGTGGACCGTGGCGTAGTAGGTGTTCGCGAGGTGCACGAGGGTGTCGCCGTGCAGCAGCAGCGACTGCACCGAGCCCTCGTCCGGGAGGTGCAGGGCGCGTTCCCAGTCCCATACGCGGTCGGCGTTGCGGAAGGCCTCGGCGGTGTGCCCCGTGGCCAGTTGCCGGCCGAACTTGTAGACGAGGAAGAGCCCTACGACGAGCAGGAGCTCACGGACGAGCGGCGGCCTCGCTATTGCGCGCGGCCCCGCTTCTGAAGGCTCGGTGCGGGCATTCATCCCCCGGCCCTTTCGCTGACGGTGGTGCAGGTGCTGAGAACTGGACACGGTTATGACCCGTCCGGCTCCCGAAACTCATCGATACTGAATCGTACCGATACGCCAGTGTACCGATACGGTCGGGTACCGGTACACTGGCGTATCGATAGACATACGACACACTGGAATCCGGGAATGAAACGCGCGGTCCGCGGCAGCGGGCCGGCCCGGCCAGGGAGGAGACGAGCAGATGACGTCGCAGGCCGCGGACGGACCGGAGACGGTCGCCGCCTCGCGCCGCTCCAAGATCACGCCCGAGCGTGAGCAGGAGTTCTTCGACGCCGTGCTCGAACAGATCCGTGAGTGCGGATACGAATCCGTGACCATGGAAGGCGTCGCCGCCAGCACCCGGTGCAGCAAGTCCACGCTCTACCGGCAGTGGAAGACCAAGCCCCAGTTCGTGGTCGCCGCCCTGCGCTCCCGCCGCCGCTCGAAGTTCGACGGCATCGACACCGGATCGCTCGCCGAGGACCTGCGCGAGGTCGCCCGGGCCGCGGGCCGCTGGTCGATGCACGACACCAAGCTGCTCCAGGCCCTGGGCCATGCCGTCACCCAGGACGCGGAGCTCGCGCAGGCCCTGCGCGAGGCACTGGTCGAGCCGGAGATCGCCGCGCTGAGGCACATCCTCCAGCGTGGGGTCGAGCGCGGCGAGGTCGCCCCCGGACACCCGGCGCTGGAATACATCCCGGCCCAGATGTTCGGCGTCATCCGCGCCCGTCCCGTGGTGGACGGCGAGTACGCCGACCCCGACTACCTGGTCTGCTTCGTGGAGGCCGCCGTGCTGCCGACACTCGGCCTGACCTGAGAGCCGGGCCGCCGTCCACGGGATGACTGGACGGTGTCCCGATCGCGCCGCACCGTGGGGACGGGGGCGGCGCGCACCCCCCGGCCGGGTGGGGTTCCTCTTGAGCGGAGAGGCGCCCCACCCGGCCGACCGGTGTCAGGCGCTCTTGCCGTTGCCGCCGCCCGTCGACACCTGGATGCCCTTGGTGATCTCGTCGATCACGGCCTGGCCCTCCTCGACGTCGACGCCGAAGCGCACCACCACGATCTGCTGCGTGTTCGCCGGCGAGGGGAAGGCCAGCGACTCGACATAGCCGTCGGAGCCCTTGCTGGTCACCGCCTTCCAGCGGACCAGATAGCCCTTCTGCCCGGCCACGGTCACGGCCTTGGACGCGATGACGTCGTGCGAGGTGATCGAGCCGTAGGTCTTGCCGCCGTACGACTGCTCGGCGTTCGCCGAGATGTCCGCCTTGGCGACCTGCTCGGCCGTGCTGCCGTCGGCGCCGAGCGCCAGGGCGGGCGCCGAGTAGGCACCGCCCTTCGTGCACGTCTGGGAGGTGTCGCCGGGGCAGTCGTAGGAGTCGTTCGACGTGACCGAGGCGCCGACCTGTATCGCCTGGCCGTACCAGTCCTTCGGGATGGGCAGGCTGATCCCGGAGACCGAGTCGGAGACCGAACCGCTCTCGATCTTCGGCGCCTCGGACGTGCGGGGGGAGGGGGACTGGCCCCCGGAACCACCGGAGCCGCCCGAGCCGCCGGAACCACCGTTGCCGCCGAAGGGGCCGCCCTGGCCGTTCTGGCCGCCGGTCCCGCCCTGCCCGCCGTTCTGTCCGCCGTTCTGCCCGGGCCCCTGCGAGTCGGCGGCGCTGTTCCCGCCGCCGTTGTCGGCCAGCGCGTACACGCCCATGCCGATGCTCGCGAGGACCACGACCGCCGCCGCCACGGCTATGCCTATTCGGCCACCGCGCGGAGCGGCCGGCGGCTGCTCGGGATACGCCGGGTAGGCCGGGTGGGCCGGGGGCGCACCGAGGCTCGCGACCTGTTCTGGCGGGCCCCATGCGGCGGCCGATCCGGCGGGCCGGGTCCCCTCCGTCCACGCCTTGCCGTCCCACCAGCGCTCGGTGGCGGGACCGTCACTTGTCTGTCCGGGGTCGGGGTACCACCCGGGGGGAGTCGCCTGCGTCATGGCCCCACCGTATGAGGCCTCGGTGAAAGAGGGATGAGAGGGGCGTCGGCCGGATGTGGCCGGATCGGTCCGCGACGGCCTCTCCCGGGTCACTCCAGCACGAGCCGCACCGGCCGCTCCCGCACCGGCGGCGGCAGCCGCAGACCGTCCTGGCCAGGCGTGATGGACCCCAGCACACGCGCGTGCCGGGCCCCCGTGCTCACCGGATCGGTGCCGGGCAGTCCGTGCGCGGTCAGGAAGCCCAGGACCGCGAAGGCGTACGACTCCTTCGCCGCCGAAGGGAGCCCGAGGGCGTCGGAGGTGCGCAGCGCGACCCCCGTCAGCAGCTCGCCCAGGGTCCGCATCAGCACCGGGTTGCGGGTGCCGCCGCCCGACGCGATCACCTCCGTGGCCCCGGCCGCCCGCACCGCGTCGGCGACCGTGCGGGCCGTGAGGAAGGTCAGCGTGGCCACCACGTCCTCGGCGGGCAGGGTGCCGAGACCGGCCAGCGCCGCTCGGAGATGGCCGAGGTGGAACAGCTCCTTGCCGGTCGTCTTCGGCGCGGGCAGCGCGTAGTACGGCTCCGCGAGCAGCCGTTCCAGCAACGGCCGGTGGACCTCGCCGCGCGCGGCCAGGGCGCCCTCCGCGTCGTAGCCGAGCCGCCCGCCGCTGAACCCGCGGGCCGCCGCGTCGATCAGCGCGCACCCCGGTCCGGTGTCGAAGGCGGTCCCGTCGGGGGCGGTGAGGTTGGCGATGCCGCCGAGGTTCAGGGCGACGGGGGTGCCCGGCCGGCCGCGCAGCCACATCAGGTCGACCAGGCTCACCAGCGGCGCGCCCTGACCGCCCGCGGCGATGTCACGCGGCCGGAAGTCGGCGACGACGGGCAGCCCGGTCGCCTCGGCGATCCACGCCGGCTGCCCGAGCTGAAGCGTGCCGTGCACCCGGCCGCCCTCTGCCCAGTGGTAGACCGTCTGCCCGTGCGAGGCCACCAACTCGGCCCGCGAGGAGCACAGTTCACGGTCCGCCCGGACAGCCGTCGCCGCGAAGGCCCGCCCGATCCGGGTGTCCAGTTGGCACACCTCGGCCAGCGGGACCTTCCCCGGCGGCAGCGCCGCCGCGAGGGCCTCGCGCAGCTCGACGTCGTACGCCTCGCTCACCATGCCCAGCGGTCTCAGGACGAGCCGGTCGCCGTCCAGGCGCAGGTCGGCCGCCGCCGCGTCGATGGCGTCGTACGACGTGCCCGACATCAGGCCGATCACCCGCATGCGGTCAACTCGCCTTCCTCGAAGGGGCCCTGGCCAGGGCGAGCAGGCTCACCGCGCAGGTCGCCGCCGCGTAGTACGCCGGGACGTCCACGTTCCCGGTCCGCTCGACCGTCTTGGTGATGATGAGCCCGGCGCAGCCCGAGAACACGGCATTCGACAGGGCGTAGGCGAGTCCCAGGCCGGTGTAGCGGACGTTCGTCGGGAACAGCTCCGCCAGCATCGCCGGGCCGGGGCCCGCCATCAGCCCCACCACCGCACCCGCGCCGAACACCGCCACGCCCTTCGCCGCGTCCGAAGTCCCGCCGTCCTGAAGGAGATTGAGCAGCGGCACCGCCAACGCCACCACGAGCACCGCGCCCGTCGCCATCACCGGCCGCCGTCCGACCCGGTCGCTGAGCAGTCCCGCCGGCAGGATCGTGGCGGCGAAACCGAGGTTGGCGAGGACGGTCGCGATCAACGCCTGCTGGAACGTGGCGTTCAGGGTGCTCTGGAGATACGACGGCAGCACGACCAGGAAGGTGTATCCGGCCGCCGCCCAGCCCATGATCCGCCCCGCGCCGAGCGCGATGGCCCCGGCCACCGCACGGGCCGGCGGCCGCACTTCCTCCCGCCGGGCCCGGAACTCCGGTGTCTCGTCGAGCCGCAGGCGCAGCCACAGCGCCCCGAGCCCCAGCGGAAGCGTCAGCAGGAACGGCACCCGCCAGCCCCAGCTGCCCAGTTGATCCTCCGTCAGCGACGTGGCGAGCAGCGCCGCGGTCCCCGCCCCGGCCAGCAGTCCCAGCGCGACGGTGAACGACTGCCACGCCCCGTACAGTCCGCGCCGGCCCGGCGGGGCGGACTCCGTCATCACCGACACCGCGCCGCCGAACTCCCCGCCCGCGGACAGCCCCTGAAGGACCCTCAGAAACGTCAGCAGCCACGGGGCGAGCGCGCCCACCTGCGCGTACGTCGGCAGCGCGCCGATCAGTGTCGTCGCCGCGGTCATCAGCACGATCACCAGGATCAGCACCGGACGCCGGCCGACCCGGTCGCCGAGCCGCCCGAACAGGGCCGCGCCGACGGGCCGGAAGAAGAAGGCCAGCGCGAAGGAGGCGTACGTCTTCACCAGCGCCTCGACCTCGCTCCCGCCCTCCGGGGTGAAGAACCGTGCGGCGATGATCGTCGCGAAGTAGCCGTAGACGCCGAACTCGTACCACTCGATGAAGTTGCCCACCGAACCGGCGACCAGCGCCCGGCGCGAGCGGAGCCCGTCTCGATCTCGGAGAATCGCTGCCTCCAGGCTGTTCGGTGCGGATAACTGACTGTCAGTCAAGTTTGCCGACGGCTGATCACGGGCAGGGCGCGTCGCCTCTCCGTACCCGAGGTCACCCGTCAAGGCAACAGCTACCCCGACCGGCCTCCGCATCCGCACCCGGACGGCTACGCTCGAGATCTGTACGTCGATCGGGCGACTTGGGGAGGTAGCGGGATGACGGAGGTACGGCCCACTGCGGCCGCCCCGACCTCGCTGTGGGAGCGTGCCGAGGAAGTCGCCGCCATCGAGCGGGCGGTCGACGCCCTCCAGGCGGACAGCGCGTGCTCGGGCAGTCTGCTGGTGGTGCGGGGAGAGGCGGGCTTCGGCAAGACCGCCCTGCTGGCCGAGACCCGCCGGATCGCCGAGGCCCGCAGGTGCACGGTCTGGTCGGCCCGAGGAGGCGAGACCCTCAGGTCCGTCCCCTTCAACGTCGTACGACAACTGCTCCAGCCCGCCCTTCTGTCCCTGATGCCGGAGGAGGCCCGCGAGTACCTCGGCGACTGGTACGACATCGCGGGTCCCGCCCTCGGCATCGCGGAGCCGGGGGAGCGTCAGGCCGACCCGCAGGGCGTGTGCGACGGCCTGGTCGCCGCGGTGCGCCGGCTGGCCCGCCGGGACTGGCCGCTGGTGCTGCTGATCGACGACGCCCACTGGGCCGACCAGGAGACCCTGCGCTGGCTCGCCGCCTTCACCGAGCGCCTCGACGACCTGTCCGTGCTGGTCGTCGTCGCCCGCCGCCCCGGCGAGGCCACCGACGAGAGCGCCCGCCTCCTGGACACGGTGGCCGCCGCCGCGGGCAGCCCCCTGGCCAACCTGCGCGAACTCACCCCGGCGGCCACCGCCGGCCTCACCCGCGCCACCCTGGGCGACCACGCCGACGCCGCGTTCTGCCGCGAGGTGTGGGCGGTCACCGCGGGCAACCCCTACGAGAGCGTCGAACTCCTCGCCAAGGTCCAGGACAGCGGGATCGAGCCCACCGAGGGCTCGGCGAGCGAGCTGCGCGAGCTGAACCGCTCGGCGCGCGGCACCGGCCTCGCCACCCGCCTCGAGGAACTCGGCGTGGACGCCACCAGGTTCGCCTGGGCGGCCGCCATCCTCGGCTCCGACATCTCCGTCGGCCTGGTCGCCCGGCTCGCCACCCTGAAGCCGGACAAGGCGACGCACTGCGCCGACCTGCTGAGCAACGCCCGCATCCTCACCGGAGTCGCCACCCGGGAGACGGACGACGAGCTGGAGTTCGTCCACCCGCTGATCGCCACCGCCGTCTACGACTCCATCCCCGACGCCCTGCGCACCGCCATGCACGGCATCGCCGCCCAACTCGTCACCGACTCCGGGCTCGGCGCCGCGGCCGCCTCCCGGCACCTTCTCAAGGTCCACCCCGACGAAGACCGCGAACTCGTCGAGCAGCTGCGCGAGGCCGCCCGCGAACACCTCCTGGTCGGCGCCCCCGACGCGGCCCGCCGCTGCCTGGAGCGCGCCCTGCTGGAACCCCCGGCACCCGAGGTCCACGCGAGCGTGCTCTTCGAACTCGGCTGCGCCACCCTCCTGACCGCCCCCGCCACGACCGTCGGCCACCTCCAGTCCGCGCTCGCCATGCCGGGCCTCGAAGGGCACGCCCGGGTCGACGCCGTCTTCCGCCTCTCCCAGGCGCTGCTGCACAACAACCAGCTCGACGAGGCCGTCCGCACGGTCGAGACGGAAGCCGCCCTGTACGACGAAGGGCCCGCGAAACTCCGCCTCCAGGCCGTCCAGTGCATGTGGGAGAGCCTGCACGCGGGCGAGTCCGCCATCCCGGGCCGCTCGGAGCGCCTCGCCGAACTGGCGAGGACCTGCACCGGCCGGGACAACTCCGAGCGCGCCCTGCTCATGCTGCGCGGCTTCGACGCCATGACCCGCGGCGAGAGCGCCGAGGAGGTCGTCGAGCTGTGCGACCGCTCCCTCGTCAACGGCCGTCTCGCGCCCGGACTCGGCTGGACCGACACCGAGTGGGGCCTCGAACTGCTCCTGATGCTGGCCAACGCCTACGCCTTCACGGACCGGCTCGACCGCGCTGACGCCCTCTACACCGAGGCCCTGCGCACCTACGAGTCGGCCGGCTGGAGCGGCGGCCACCTCGCCCTGGCCCACGCCTACGTCGGGGTCGGGCACCGCAGGCGCGGGCGGCTGAGGGAGGCCGAGACCTCCCTGCGCGAGTCTCTCAGGCTCGCCGAGCGGGTGGGCCGCGGGCTGCCGCTGTACTGGTCGGCCACCTGCAACCTCGTCGACACGCTGCTCGCGCGCGGGCATGTCGACGAAGCCTGGTCGATCGCCGACCAGTACGCCTTCGCCCCGCCCTACCCGTCCACCATCGTGCTGCCCGATCCGCGGTCCGTGCGCGGTCGGCTCCTGCTCGCCGTGGGCCGGACCCAGGAGGGGATCAACGAACTGGACGCGGCGGAGAAGGCGGCCGCGGTACGGGGTCACCACAATCCGGTCCTGGTGCCCTGGGCCGTCGACCTCGCCCGAGCCCTCGCCGTCGAGGACCCGGTGCGCGCGGCCCAGCTCGCCACCGATGTCCGCCGGCACGCCGAGCGGCTGGGCACCGACACCGCGATCGGCGAGGCGCTGCGGTGCGCGGCGGCCCTGGAGACCGGGCAGCGCGCGGTACGGCTGGCCGCGCAGGCGGTGGCCTATCTGGAGGCGTCGCCGTGCCAGTACGAGCACGCGGCGGCCCGGGTGGAGTACGGCATCCTCGCGCGGTCGGTGGCCGAGCTGAACCGCGGTCTCGCGCTGGCGCGTTCGTGCGGGGCGGACGGGCTGGTGGCGCAGGCTCGGGAGGTGCTGGACACGGGGCGTGGGTTGCGGTGATGCGGTGTGGTGCCACGGGGTGCCACTTGGTGTCACGTGGCTTCGTGTGACGCCAGATGGCATGGGACCGTGCCCGATGGTGCCGGTGGTGCCATGAAGGTGCACCCTGGTGCCATGTGATGCCATAAGGCTTGCGCATGGCATCACAGTGGTGCCATGATGACGTCATGGACCTCACCCCGTATGTCGACACCCTCCGCCGCGAACTGGCGGTGGCCGCCGAGGCCGGAGGTGACGAAGCCCGTGAGCTGGCCGAGCGGCTCACCGCTCCTCTGGAGTCGGCGACCCGGCTGACCATGCTCAACGTGCTCTCCGCCGCCATGGATGAGATCACCCGTGAACTCGCCCCCGGCTCGGTCGATGTACGGCTGCGCGGGCTCGACCCCGACTTCGTGGTGACCCTGCCGCCCACCGACAGCGGTGCCGTCATGGAGCCGGCCGAACCCGACGACGCGGCCCCCGCTCCCGCCCCGGCTCCGGTCGACGGCGACGAGGACGCCATCACCCGCATCAACCTTCGGCTGCCCGCACAGCTCAAGGCCCGCGCCGAGGAGGCCGCGAACCGCGAGGGTCTGTCAGTCAACGCGTGGCTCGTGCGTGCCGTGTCGGCCGCGGTCGACGGCGGCTCGCAGCCCCGCAGAACGGAGAAGGTCCGCAGCGTCGGACAGAGCTTCACGGGCTGGGTGCGCTAGCCGAACCGGCCCCGAGGAAAAGGCACTTCACTCCACCACGTCCCACCAGCGGGGACGCCCCGAGGACCCATGAGGACGGTACAGCCATGCCTTCTTTCGACACTCCCGAAGCGATTTCGGTCACCGCCCACGTGGGCGCCGGATCCCTCCGGATCGCCGCGAGCGACCGCCTCGACACCGTCGTCGAGGTACGGCCCGGCAGCCCGAAGCGGGACAGGGACGTACGAGCCGCCGAGCAGACCGAGGTGACCTTCGCGAACGGCGTCCTGACCGTCAGGACCAAGGAGCGCCGCGTGATCGGCCCCTCCGGCACCGTCGACGTCGCCGTCGAACTGCCCACGGGCTCCCGCGTCGACGTGACCGGCTCCTGGACCCAGGTGCTCGGCGAGGGCCGGCTCGGCGAGGTCCGGGTGAAGACCTCGGGCGGCGATGTCCGCCTCGACACGACCGGGCCGCTCAAGCTGACGTCCTCCCACGGCTCGACCATCGTCGACCGCGTCGAGGGCACCGCCGAGATCACCATCAGCACCGGCAGCCTGCGCGTCGGCCTCATCGACGGCTCCGCCGTACTGAAGAACGCGCAGGGCACCACGACCGTCGGCGCGGTGACCGGGGACCTGCGGGTGAGCGGCGCCCACGGCGACATCGACATCGCCCGCGCCGACAGCTCGGTCACCGCCACCACCGCGGCCGGCGCCCTCAGGATCGCCGAAGTCGCCTCCGGCACAGTGCAGTTGGAGACGTCCTACGGCGCCATCGACATCGGCGTCCGCGAGGGCACCGCCGCCTGGCTCGACGTCCGCTCCGAGCGCGGAGTCGTCCACAACACGCTCGCCTCCGCCGACGCCCCGGCGGAGACCGAGGACACCGTCAAGGTCCGCGCCCGGACCCGCTGGGGCAACATCGACGTGCGCCGCGCCCGGATCTGAACGCCGGCACGGCCCGACGTCCCCGCACCGCACGCCACTTCATCCTTCAACTTCCTTCAATATCCTTCAACGGAGGTCCACATGCCTTCATCTGTCATGCCCACATCCAAAACGGACGAGTCTGCCGCCATCTCCGCCGTTGGGTTGCGTAAGTCCTTCGGTGACAAGACCGTTCTGGGCGGTGTCGACATCCGTGTCCCGTCGGGTTCGGTGTTCGCGTTGCTGGGGCCGAACGGTGCGGGCAAGACGACCGCGGTGAAGATCCTGTCCACGCTGGTCTCCGCTGACGGGGGTGAGGCCCGGGTGGGCGGGCACGACCTGACGGTCGCCCCGCAGGCGGTGCGATCGGTGATCGGGGTGACGGGTCAGTTCTCCGCGGTGGACGGGCTGATCACGGGTGAGGAGAACATGCTGCTGATGGCCGACCTGCACCGCCTGCCCCGGTCGCAGGGGCGGCGGGTGGTGGCCGAGTTGCTGGAGCGGTTCGATCTGACGGCGGCGGCGGGCAAGCCCGCCTCGGCCTACTCCGGGGGCATGAAGCGGCGCCTGGACATCGCGATGACCCTGGTGGGTGATCCGCGGATCATCTTCCTGGACGAGCCGACCACCGGTCTTGACCCGCGTTCGCGGCACACGATGTGGCAGATCATCCGGGAGTTGGTGACCGGCGGGGTCACGGTGCTGCTGACCACGCAGTACCTGGAGGAGGCCGACGAACTCGCCGACCGGATCGCGGTCCTGCACCAGGGCAGGATCGCCGCCGAGGGCACCGCCGAGCAGCTCAAGCGGCTGGTCCCCGGCGGGCATCTGCGCCTGCGCTTCACCGACCCGGATGCCTACCGCACCGCGGCCGGTGCGCTGGGCGAGGCGTCCCGCGACGACGAGGCTCTGGTGTTGCGGCTGCCCAGCGATGGCAGCCAGCGCGAACTGCGGGCTCTGTTGGACTGGCTGGACGCGGCCGGGGTCGAGGCCGACGAACTGACTGTGCACACCCCGGACTTGGACGACGTGTTCTTCGCCCTGACCGACAGCACCGACAGCACCGACCCCCTGAAGGAGACGGTCCGATGAGTTCCCTGTCCCTCGCCCTCCGTGACTCGTCCACGATGCTGCGGCGCAACCTGCTGCACGCCCGCCGCTACCCTTCCCTCACCCTGAACCTGCTGCTGACGCCGGTCATGTTGTTGCTGCTGTTCGTCTACGTCTTCGGTGACACCATGAGCGCGGGCATCGGCGGCGGTGACCGTTCCGACTACATCGCCTACCTCGTCCCGGGCCTGCTCCTGATGACCATCGGCAGCACCACCATCGGCACGGCCGTGTCGGTGTCGACGGACATGAGCGAGGGCATCATGGCCCGCTTCCGCACGATGGCCATCCACCGCGGCTCGGTGCTCGTGGGGCACGTCATCGGCAGCGTGCTCCAGTCGGTGGCGAGTGTGGTCCTGGTCGGGGCGGTCGGGGTGGCCATCGGTTTCCGTTCCACCGGCGCCTCGCTCCTGGAGTGGCTGGCGGCCTTCGGACTGCTGGTCCTGTTCGCCACCGCGCTCACCTGGATCGCCGTCGGCATGGGCCTGGTCAGCCCGAACGCCGAGGCGGCCAGCAACAACGCGATGCCGCTGATCTTCCTGCCGCTGGTCTCCAGCGCGTTCGTCCCGGTCGACGCGATGCCGGGCTGGTTCCAGCCGGTCGCCGAGTACCAGCCCTTCACCCCGGCCATCGAAACCCTCCGCGGCCTCCTCCTGGGCACCGGGATCGGCCACAACGGCTGGCTCGCCGTCGCCTGGTGCCTGGCCCTGACCGCGCTCGGCTACCGCTGGGCGACCACCAAGTTCAACACCGACCCGAAGTAGGGCCGAGCAACTGGTCGGTGACGACCGCCAGACGCTTCTGGACCTGCCTGTCGTACGTCCGCTCGTGCGCCCGCGCCGGACGCGTCCCGTCGAAGTAGCCGCCCGTGCCCAGCTCTTGGGTGGCGAGCGCCAGGACGCCCGGTGCGCCGTCCGCGACCGAGGACAGGGGAGCCATTCCACCCTCGCGGACCATGGCCGTGTCCATGAAGGTCGCCGGGTGCAGGACGTTCACCGCGACTCCGGTGTCCGCCAACTCCTCGGCGAGCGCGAAGGTATGGGCCGCCAGGGCGAACTTGCTGCGGCAGTACGCGGCGAAGCCCGCATAGCCCCGCAGGAACTCCGGGTCGTCGAAGTCGACGGGCTCCTGGCCGACCGACCCCACGTTGACGATCCGGGAGCGCGAGTGCGCCCGGAGCACGGGCAGCAGGGCCCGGGTCAGCACCACCGGCGCCAAGTAGTTGACCGCCAGCCGCAGTTCATGACCGTCGGCGCTCACCTCCCGACCCGAATCGGGCGAACCGGCCCCCGCCCCCGCGTTGTTGACCAGCACGTCGAGTCGGGGACGGGCCTCGGCCACCTCGGCACCCAACCGGCGCACCTGGGCCAGGTCGGCCAGATCGGCGACGAAGGCCTCCGCGTCGCCCTCGGACCGTAGCTCCGCCACCAGCCGCTCGGTGCGACCGCGGTCCCGGCCGTGGGCGAGGACCAGGTGTCCTGAGCGGACCAGTTCGAAGGCGACGTACCGGCCGAGACCCGAGGTGGCGCCGGTGATCAGAATCGTGGACATGCCCCCACCGTAGGCGCGCGGTGGGGGCATGTGCGTGGTACGCCTGGGGTTACGACCGCCAGGGTCAGTCTTCTTCCGCCAGCACCCGCTGGGCGGTGGCGAACGCCGAGTTCGCGGCCGGCACCCCGCAGTACACGGCCGTCTGGAGCAGTACGGCTCCGATCTCCTCGGGCGTGAGCCCGTTGCGCCGCGCCGCCCGTACATGCATGGCCAGCTCGTCGTAGTGGCCGTGCGCGACCAGTGCCGTCAGGGTGATCATGCTGCGCTCGCGGCGGCTGAGCGTCGGGTCGGTCCAGATCTCGCCCCACGCGTAGCGCGAGATGAAGTCCTGGAAGCGCGCGGTGAACGGCGTCTGCCGGGCCTGTGCCCGGTCCACGTGGGTGTCCCCGAGCACCTCGCGCCGCACCTCCATACCCCGCCGGGCACCGCCGCCGAGATGGGCCCGCAGCGTGGTGAGCACGGCCTCCGGGCACTGAGCGGGCGCCAGGTGCGAGGCGCCGGGAAGCTCGACGAGCGTGGCGCGCGGCACCGCGTCGGCGATCTCCCGCAGATGGGGCGGCGGGGTCGCCGGGTCCTGTCGGCCGGCCACGAGGAGGGTCGGCGCGGAGATCTCGGCCAGCCGGTCCCGCAGATCGAAGGCGCTCAGGGCGTCACAGCAGGCCGCGTACGCCCCGGGGTCCGCCTCGGCCTGGTCCCGGAGGAGTTCCGGCACGCTGAAGTCACCGGCGAACCAACGGGAGTTCGCGCTCTCCAGCAGCCACTCCAGCCCCTCCCCGCGGACCCGTTCGGCCCGCTCCTCCCACGGCTTGCTGCCGTTGAAGTGCGCCGAGGAGCAGAGCACCGCCAGCGATGCGACCCGCTCCGGGTGGTGCACGGCCAGATGCAGCCCCACCGCACCGCCCAGCGACACCCCGGCATACGCGAACCGCTCGATGCCGAGCGAGTCGGCCAGGGCCAGCACCAGGTCGGCGAGGTCGCCGACGGTGGCACCGGGTCCGATCAGGTCGGCCGCCGAACCGCCGTGCCCGGGCAGGTCCCAGCGCACCACCCGGTGGGTGACGGACAGCTCGGGCGCCACCTTGTCCCACAGCGCGTACGAGGTCCCGAGGGACGGCCCGAGCAGCAGCGGGGGAGCGGAGGCGGCGCCCTCGGTGCGGTGGTTGAGGAGTTTCTCGGTCAACGTCGCTCCAGGGCGCGGTCGGTGAGGGTTCCGGCGGAGCCGGTGAAGCGGGCGGGGTCGGTCAGTTCGTCGAGGTCGACGCCCTTCAACTCGGGCTCCCGGGCGAGGAGTTCACCGAGCGGGAGCCCTTCGTCGTATGTCCGCCTCGCGAGGTCGGTGAGCAGCTCCTTGGCGCGGGCCCGCCCGAGGACGGGCGCCAGCTCCACCGAGAGGCGCTCCGAGACGATCAACCCGTGGGTGAGATCGAGGTGTTCGCGCATGACCTCGGGGTGGACCCGTAGCCCCTCGGTCAGTTCGGCGGTGTCCCGGGCGGCCCCGCCGCGCGGGCGCAGCAGATCCCTGAGCGGCTCCCACTCGGCGTGCCAGGCCCCGGCGGGCCGTTCGTCCTCGGCGGCGAGCGAGCCGTACAGCGTGGCCGCGAGCTGCGGAGCGCGCCGGGCGGCGGCCGAAATCAGGGTCGACCGTACCGGATTCGCCTTGTGCGGCATGGCCGAGGACCCGCCCCCGCTGCCCTCCGCGACCTCGGCGATCTCGGTGCGGCCGAGCACCAGCACATCGGCGGCGATCTTGCCCAGCGCGCCCACGGTGAAGGCGAGGCATCCGGCGAGGTCGGCGATCGGGGTGCGCAGGGTGTGCCAGGGCAGAAGCGGTGCCTGAAGCCCGAGTTCGGCGGCGAAGGCCTCCGTGAGGGCCCGGACGTCCTCGGTGCCGTACGCCGTGAAGGCGGCCAATGTCCCTGCCGCGCCGCCGAGTTGGGCGGGCAGGGAGTCCCGTACGGCGGTGGTCCTGTCCCGTGCGTCGAGCACCAGGGACCGCCAGCCGGCCGCCTTCAGCCCGAACGTCGTCGGTACGGCGTGCTGGGTGAGCGTCCGGCCCGGCATCGCGGTGTCGCGGTGCTCGGCGGCCAGCCGGGCGAGGGCCCGCTCGGTGCGGTCGAGGTCGGCCAGGCGCGGGCCGAGGGCGCGGGCCGCCACCAGCATCGTCGCCGTGTCCTGGATGTCCTGGCTGGTGGCACCCCGGTGCACGTACGGGCCGTACTCCTCGCCGACCGCCTTCGTGAGATCGGCTACCAGGGGGATGACCGGGTTGCCGCCCGCCCGTGCACGGTCGGCGAGGGACCGTACGTCGAAACGGCTCGCGTCGGCCGCCGCCGTGACCGCCTCGGCCGCCTCGGCGGGGACCGGCCCGAGCGCGGCCTGCGCCCGGGTCAGTGCGGCCTCCGCGTCCAGCAGCGCCTGGAGGTAGGCGCCGTCGGAGGTCGCTGAGGCGGCGGGGGAGCCTGCCCACCCGGGGGCGAGCAGGCCGGTGTCCGGATCGGGAGAAGTCACTGGAACTCCAGGAAGACCGTCTCGCCTTCGCCCTGAAGGCGGATGTCGAAACGGTAAGTGCCATCGCCCTGCCGGCGCGCGATCAGCGTGTCGCGCCGCTCCGCCGGCACCCGGGACAGCAGCGGGTCGGCGGCGAGGGCGGCCTCGTCTTCCGGCAGGTAGATCCGGGTGTACAGATGCACCAGCAGCCCGCGCGCGAAGACGCACACACTGAGGTACGGCGCGCTCTGGCCGCGTGCGCCCGGACGCAGTGTCCGTGCGGACCAGTGGCCGTTGGCGTCGGTCTGTATCCGGCCCCAGCCGGTGAACTCCACGCCGTTGCGCCCGAGATAGCCGCCGCTCGCCGGGTCGCGCCGGATCGAGCCGTCGACCTGCGGGACGTTGCCGTCCGGGTCGGCGCCCCACAGCTCCACGAACGCGTCCGGCAGCGGGGTGCCCTCGCCGTCGTGGACGTAGCCCTGGAGGGTGAGGGTGTCCGGGTGGCCGACGGGCGCGATGTCGCCGCCGCCGGGGAAGGGCAGGGCGTGGCCGTAGAAGGGGCCGACCGTGTGCGACGGGGTCGGCAGCACGGTCTCCGGGCGGCTGGTGTCGATCTTCGTCATGGCTGGTCAGCGCCCTTCTTCGATCCAGGTGGCCTGCGGTCCGTCGAGCACGATGTCCCAGTGGTAGCCCATCGAGAACTCCGGTACGGACAGACCGTGGTCGTAGGTGGCGACCAGCCGCTGCCGGGCCGCGTCGTCCGTCACCGACTGGATGATCGGGTCGTAGGGGAACAGCGGGTCGCTCGGGAAGTACATCTGCGTCACCAGTCGCTGGGTGAACGCCGTGCCGAAGAGCGAGAAGTGGATGTGGGCCGGCCGCCAGGCGTTGACGTGCTGGCGCCACGGGTACGGGCCCGGCTGGACGGTGGTGAAGCGGTAGAAGCCGCTGTCGTCGGTGAGCGTGCGGCCCACTCCGGTGAAGTTCGGGTCCAGCGGGGCGTCGTGCTGCTCGCGCTGATGGGCGTAGCGGCCGGCCGAGTTGGCCTGCCAGATCTCCACCAGCTGTCCGCGCAGCGGCCGGCCGTCCCGGTCGAGGAGGCGCCCCTCGACGGTGATCCGCTCACCGATCGGCTCCCCGGTGTGCTGCCGGGTCAGGTCGTTGTCGATGTCCGTGATGTCCCGCTCGCCGAAGGCCGGCGAGTGCAGCTCCACCAGTTCCGGGTCCTTGGACACGTCGATGGTGATCGGCGGCTGTTTCGGATGCCGCAGCACTGAGGAGCGGTAGGGCGCGTAGTCCCGGCGGGGCTGGTGCTCCACGGGTGCCCCGTCGGCGAGCCGCTTCTCGTAGGCGGCGTGCTCGGCGGCGATTTCCTGGTCGATGTCGTGCTGGGTGAGAGTCATGACGATTCCTGCGTTTCGTTAGCGTTCGAGGACGAGGGCGAGTCCCTGGCCGACACCGATGCACAGCGTGGCCACTCCGACTCCACTGCCCCTGCGCGCCAGTTGATGCGCCACCGTTCCGGCCAGCCGCGCCCCGGACGCTCCCAGCGGATGCCCGAGCGCGATCGCGCCGCCCTGCGGGTTGAGGATCGCCGGGTCGAACTCGGGCCACTCGGCGACACATCCGAGGACCTGTGCGGCGAAGGCCTCGTTCAGCTCCAGCACTGACACATCGTCAAATCCCTTGCCGGCCTTGGCGAGCGCGCGGTTGACGGCTCCGACGGGGGCGAGCCCGAAGTAGTGCGGGTCGAGCGCGTCGACCCCCGTGGCGGAGATCCGGGCCAGCGGCTCGCGGCCCGTCGCCGCGAGACCTTCGTCGTCCACCAACAGCAGGGCCGCGGCACCGTCGTTGAGCGGGGACGCGTTGCCCGCGGTGACGGTCCCGCCCTCGTCGCGGAACGACGGCCTGAGCTTCGCCATCGCCTCCGCCGACGCGTCCGGGCGTACGCATTCGTCCGCGTCGAGGACGAGGGGCTCACCCTTGCGCCGCGGGATCGACACCGGCGCGAGCTCGGGGTCGAACAGGCCCGCCGCCTGTGCCGCGGTCGCCTTGCGGTGCGAGGCCAGCGCGAACTCGTCCTGCTGCTCCCGGCTGATCTTGTGCTTCTCCGCGATCAGTTCCGCCGACTCGCCCAGCGGGATCGTCCACTGCGGGTCCATCCGCGGGTTGACCATCCGCCAGCCCAGCGTGGTCGAGTACAGCTCGGTGTGCCCGGCGGGGAACGGCCTGTCGGACTTGGGCAGCACGTAGGGCGCCCGCGTCATCGACTCCACACCGCCCGCCACGGCTACGGAGGCGTCCCCGACCGCGATGGCCCGGGCCGCCTGGATCACCGCCTCCAGGCCCGACGCGCACAGCCGGTTCACGGTCACACCCGGCACCGACGTCGGCAGCCCCGCGAGCAGCGCGGCCATGCGGCCCACGTTGCGGTTCTCCTCGCCCGCGCCGTTGGCGTTGCCGAAGTAGACGTCCTCGATCCGCGCCGGGTCCAGGTCGGGCGTACGGGCGAGGAGTTCACGGATCGCGTGTGCGCCCAGGTCGTCCGGGCGGACGGCGGCGAGGGAGCCGTTGTAGCGGCCGACCGGGGTGCGGACCGCGTCGACGATGTAGACGTTCCTCACTTCAGACCCTCCGCGACACTCACCTTGGCGTCGGTCCTGGCGGTGATCTCCTCGACGCTCACGCCCGGCGCGGTCTCGACGAGCAGCAGGCCGTCCTCGGTGACGTCCAGGACGCCGAGGTCGGTGATGATCCGGTTCACGCACGCCTTGCCGGTCAGTGGCAGCGCGCACTCGGTGAGGATCTTCGGGGAGCCGTCCTTCGCGGTGTGGGTCATCACCACGATGACCGTCCGGGCGCCGTGCACCAGGTCCATCGCCCCGCCGATCCCGGTGATCATCTTGCCGGGGATGGCCCAGTTGGCCAGGTCGCCGGTCTCGGACACCTGCATGGCGCCCAGTACGGCGACGTCGATGTGACCGCCCCGGATCATCCCGAAGGACAGCGCGGAGTCGAAGAAGGACGCCCCCGGCAGCACGGTGACGGTCTCCTTGCCCGCGTTGATCAGATCGGGGTCGACCTGGTCCTCGGTGGGGTAGGGGCCGGTGCCCAGGATGCCGTTCTCGGACTCGAGGACGACCTCGACGCCCTCGGGGAGGTAGTTCGGGATCAGTGTCGGCAGACCGATGCCGAGGTTGACGTACTGACCGTCCTGAAGCTCGCGCGCGGCCCGCGCGGCCATCTCTTCCCGCTTCCAAGCCACTACCGGTCCACCGTCCCTCGTGCCGCAGGCGCGGACGTCGTGCGCTGCTCGATCTGCTTGTCCTTCGCCTGTTCCGGGGTCAGCGCGATCACCCGCTGCACGAAGATCCCCGGCAGGTGCACCGCGTCCGGGTCGATCTCGCCGGGCTCCACCAGCTCCTCCACCTCGGCGATCGTCACGCGACCCGCCATCGCGGCGAGGGGGTTGAAGTTCCGGGTGGACCGGTTGAAGACCAGGTTCCCGTGCCGGTCCCCGCGAGCCGCCCGCACCAGCGCGAAGTCGGTGCGGATGCCGTGCTCCAGGACGTACTCCACGCCGTCGAACTCGCGCACCTCCTTCGGCGGCGAGGCGAGGGCGACGCCGCCCTGGCCGTCGTAGCGCCAGGGGAGTCCGCCGTCGGCGACCTGGGTGCCCACCCCGGCCGGGGTGAAGAAGGCGGGGATACCGGCGCCGCCCGCCCGCAGCCGCTCGGCGAGCGTGCCCTGCGGGATCATCTCGACCTCCAGCTCACCGGCCAGGTACTGGCGGGCGAACTCCTTGTTGGCGCCGATGTAGGAGCCTGTGACGCGGGCGATCCGCCCGGCCGCGAGCAGGACCGCGAGGCCGGACTCCATCGCCCCGCAGTTGTTGGAGACCACCTTCAGCGCGCCGGTGCCCTGCTCGTAGAGGGCCTGGATGAGCACGTTCGGCACACCGCTCAGTCCGAAACCGCCCACCGCGAGCGACGAGCCCGGGGTCACGTCGGCCACCGCCTCCCGGGCTGTGGCGACCACCTTGTCCATCCGTGGAACCCCATCTCTCCAATTGCTCAGTGCACTGAGTACTTCAGCGAGGTTCCTCTTAAGCTGCCACTGTGGCAACCTGTCGTCAAGACTCACTGTTCTTCAGTGCACCAACCAATATGCGGTGCACCGTCCAAGACGACCGGGGGAGCGCACATGGCCGCGGTGGACCTGACCACCCATCCCGGGCACCTCGCCCGGCGGCTCCAGCAGGCCCACTACCTGCTGTGGAACACGATGGTCTCCGAGGAGATCACCTCGCCGCAGTTCGCGGTCCTGAACGCGCTCGTCGCCGAGCCGGGACTCGACCAGCGCACGGTGGGGGAGCGGGTGGGGCTCGACCGGTCCACCATCGCCGAGGTGATCAGCCGGCTGGGCCGGCGCGGGCTGCTGGACAAGGTCCGCGACCCGCAGGACGGCCGCCGTTTCCTGCTGCGCCTGACCGAGGACGGGGTGCGCACCCACCGCAAGCTGACCGTGCGCACGGCCCGGATGAACCAGGTCTTCCTGGCCCCGCTCTCCGCCGACGAGCAGAGTGTGTTCTTCGACCTGATCCGCCGGGTCTCGGACGCGGCGGAGGGGCTCCGCAACCCGGCGGAGCCCCTGGCCGCGCAGTCGTGAGCCGCTACGAGGCAGCGCAGTCATGAGCCGCTACGAGGCAGCGCAGTCGTGAGCCGCCACGAGGCCTTGCGGTGGTGAGCCGCTACGACGCCTTCGCGAACACGACCCACACCTGGCCCTTGGCGAAGTTCACGGGCGCGCCGTCCTTGGTGGTGAACTCCGTGCCGTCGGTGGCCTTGGGCCGCTTCCAGTTCACGTCGTAGGCGCGGCCGTCGCGCAGCACCTTCGCCCGGCCCGAGCCCACCGTCTGCGTGTACGGCGTGTTGTTGCCGAGGAAGTCGTGGAAGGCGGACGGGCGCACCTTCACGTACTGCACGACGACCGTGGCCGGCGCCAGCCGCTTCCCGTCCGACGTCGTGTCCGGTCTGCCGTCCATCGAGACCAGCCAGCGCCGACGGCTCTCGGACCAGCTGAAGGTGAAGCGGGCGGCCGGGTAGCGGACCGTCTCCGAGGTGTCCCTGGTGCCGCCGGCGGGCGCGGCGCCGTAGCGGAAGCCGGTGGTCAGCGCCGCCGCGCCCGGGGTGGTGGGCATCAGGCGCTTCGGGCGCACATAGAGGTTGTGCGGCGAGGCCTTGTCGCTGCCGCGGAAGTAGGCGTCGGACGCCTGCTCCGGGGTCCTGGCGTCCAGCGGCGCCCGGTTGATCAGGGGCATCAGCTTGCGCTGGGCGCCGGAGAAGGCGAGCGTCGGGTCGTCGAACTGGCGCAGCAGCTCCAGGTCGGACTCACGGGCGCTGCGCACCGGGCCGACAGTCTTCGGCAGCCGGGTCGCGAACACCGCCATCAGACGGCTGAGACCGCCCTCGACCTGCTCGGCGTAGACGATGTCCGCCGAGTCGATGCCGGCCTGCGGCCGTGCCGCCCGGACGTTGTCGATCTTCACGGCGAGCAGCGCGGGACGGTCGGCCGCCCGGCTCTGTCCGGACGCGCTCGGTTCCGAGGTGTGCAGCTGTCCGCGGCCGTCGTCGGCCGGGACGCGGGGGGTACCCGCTCCCGTGCAGCCCGCGGCGAAAAGGCCCGTGGCGGTCAGCAGCACCGCCGCCGTACGGACGCGTCGTGTGCGCGTCCCGTGTCCCATACCCACCATGCCCGCCGTACCACCCGTCTCGTGTTATCGATTGTGCGCTTATAAGTTCATTGGTGCCCATACCCGTCTGTTTCTGATTAGTCGCGTCGAGTAGGCCGAACGGCCCTGGGACACGGTTCGGCGGACGCGCCCCGGGTCCCCGGGGCGCCGACCCCAGGACCCACACGCGGACGTGACGGAGGGAGCGCCCGGCGATGAAGGCAGTCACCTGGCAGGGCAGGCGGGACGTACGTGCACCTTTACGAGGTGCTCACCCCGTTCATGACACCGGGCGACATCCTCATCGCCTGCGGCAACTGCTGGATGTGCGTGACCGGGCTGCCGACCCAGTGCGAGACCGCCCAGGTCACCAGCGCGGGCATGGGCGCCGCCCTGTTCGGCTGCACCCGGCTCTACGGCTCCGTCCCGGGCGTTCAGGCCGAGTATCTGCGCGTCCCGCAGGCGCAGTTCGGGCCCATCAAGGTCCCGGAGGGTCCGCCCGACGACCGCTTCGTCCACCTCTCCGACGTCCTGCCCACCCCCTGGCAGGCCGTCGCCTACGCCGACGTCCCCGAGGGCGGCTCCGTCGCGGTGCTCGGACTCGGGCCCATCGGCGACATGGCGTGCCGGGTCGCCCAGGTGCGCGGCGCCGGGCGCGTCTTCGGTGTGGACCTGGTGACGGAGCGGCTGCGGCGGGCCCGCGCGTGGGGCGTGGAGACGTACGACCTCAGGAGCTTCGACAGCGAGAAGGAGCTGGTCCGGGCGATCCGCGACGAGACCGACGGACGCGGCCCGGACGCCGTGATCGACGCGGTCGGCACCGAGGCCCACGGCAGCGCCGCCGCCAGGCTCGCCCAGCAGGCCTCGGCGCTGCTGCCCCGAAGGCTGAGCGGACCGTTCGCCGAACGCTTCAGCGTCGACCGGCTGGCCGCCCTGCACACCGCCATCGAGCTGGTGCGGCGCGCTCTCCGTGACCGGGGTCTACGGCGGCATGGCGGACCCGCTGCCCCTGCTCACCCTGTTCGACAAGCAGATCCAGATCCGGATGGGCCAGGCCAACGTGCGGCGCTGGAGCGACGAGATCATCCCGTTCCTGACGGACGAGGACCTGCTCGGAGTCGACGACTTCGCGACCCACCACGTGCCGCTGTCGGACGCCCCGCGCGCGTACGAGCTGTTCCAGAAGAAGCGGGACGGGATGGTCAAGGTGCTGATGAAGCCGTAGACCCGCGGCTCAGCCCAGGATCTCGTCCAGGTCGTACCGCACCGGCTCCTCCAGCTGCGCGTACGTGCAGCTCTCCGGGGTCCGGTCGGGGCGCCAGCGGCGGAAGCGGGCGGTGTGGCGGAACCGTACGCCGTTCTCCATGTGGTCGTACGCCACCTCGGCCACCCGCTCCGGTCTGAGCGGCACCCACGACAGGTCCTTCTTGCCCGACCAGCGGCTCGGCGCCCCGGGCAGCCGGGCGCTCTCGTGCGCGGCCTCCTCCGCCCAGGCCGCCCACGGGTGCCCGGACGCGTCCGCCATGCGCAGCGGCTCCAGCTCGTCGATCAGCTCGGCGCGCCGCTTCATCGGGAACGCGGCGGACACCCCGACATGCTGGAGCGTGCCCTTGTCGTCGTGGAGGCCGAGCAGCAGGGAGCCGACGATCGGGCCGCTCTTGTGCAGCCGGTAGCCCGCCACCACCACGTCCGCCGTGCGCTCGTGCTTGATCTTGAACATGGCGCGCTCGTCCTGGAGATAGCGCAGGGTCAGCGGCTTCGCGATGACCCCGTCCAGACCCGCGCCCTCGTACTGCTCGAACCACCGCTGGGCCACGTCGATGTCGGTCGTCGCCGGCGCGAGGTGCACCGGGGCCGAGACCCCGGACAGGGCCGTCGTCAGCAGCTGCCTGCGGTCGGTCAGCGGGACGTCCAGCAGGGACTCATCCTGGAGTGACAGCAGGTCGAAGGCGACGAAGGAGGCCGGTGTCCGCTCGGCCAGCGTCCGCACCCGGGAGGCCGCCGGATGGATCCGCTCGGTCAGCGCGTCGAAGTCCAGCCGTCCCTCCCGCGCGATCACGATCTCCCCGTCCATCACGCACCGCTCGGGCAGCCGCTCCCGCAGCGCCTCGACCAGCTCGGGAAAGTACCTGGTCAGCGGCTTTCCGGTACGACTGCCCAGCTCGACCTCGGCGCCGTCGCGGAACACGATCGCCCGGAACCCGTCCCACTTCGCCTCGTAGTGCATGCCCGGCGGGATCTTCGCCACCGACTTGGCGAGCATGGGCTTCACAGGGGGCATCACCGGCAGATCCATGGACCTGATTCTGCTGGGCGGTGCTGCTTTTCGCCTGATATGCGAGCTTCGCTCCACGGGCCTACCGTGGCCGCATGGGTGACGCGGTGGAACTGGAGGCGGGCGGCCGGACGGTACGGCTGTCCAGCCCGGACAAGATCTTCTTCCCGGAGCGCGGCTTCACCAAGCTGGACCTCGCCCGCTACTACCAGTCCGTCGCCCCGGGCATCCTGCGCGCCCTGCGCAACCGCCCCACCACCCTGGAGCGCTACCCGGACGGGGTGACCGGCGAGAACTTCTTCCAGAAACGGGCGCCCAAGAACATGCCCGACTGGATCCCGACCGCGCACATCACCTTCCCCAGCGGCCGCAGCGCCGACGAGATGTGCCCCACCGAGGAGGCCGCGGTCCTGTGGGCCGCCCAGTACGGCACCCTCACCTTCCACCCCTGGCCGGTCCGCCGCGACGACGTGGACAGCCCCGACGAACTCCGTATCGACCTGGACCCGCAGCCCGGCACGGACTACGACGACGCGGTGCGCGCCGCCTTCGAACTCCGGGACGTGCTGGAGGAGTTCGGCGGCCTGAAGGGCTGGCCCAAGACCTCCGGCGGACGCGGACTGCATGTCTTCGTGCCCATCGAACCGCGCTGGACCTTCACCCAGGTGCGGCGGGCCGCCATCGCGGTCGGGCGGGAGATGGAACGCCGGATGCCGGACCGCGTCACCATCAAGTGGTGGAAGGAGGAGCGCGGCGAGCGCATCTTCATCGACTACAACCAGACGGCCCGCGACCGCACGATCGCCTCCGCCTATTCCGTACGGCCCCGCCCGCACGCCCCCGTCTCCGCGCCGCTGCGCTGGGAGGAGGTCGGTGAGGCGCACCCCCAGGACTTCGACATCGCGACCATGCCCGCGCGCTTCGCCGAACTCGGCGACGTGCACGCGGACATGGACGATCACGCTTTCTCCCTTGAGCACCTGCTGGAACTCGCCCGCAAGGACGAGCACGACCACGGGCTGGGCGATCTGCCGTACCCGCCCGAGTATCCGAAGATGCCGGGGGAGCCCAAGCGGGTACAGCCGAGCCGCGCCAAGAAGCAGTCCTCGTAGGGGTTGGGGGCTTCTCTACAGCTCCTTGATCCTGACGTCCTGGTACGACACCACGTCCGTCGTGCTGTGCACCTGGAGTCCGATGTAGCCGGAGGCGAACCGCCGTCCGTCCGTGCCCGGGTCGTCCGAGCGGGGCGGGTAGAAGTCCTGGCCGCCGATGTTGTCGAACTCGTTGATCAGCACGCCGTTGCGGTAGACCGAGTAGTGCTGGTCGACCACACGGATCTCGTAGTCGTTCCACGTGCCCTTCTGGGTGACGCCGGCACCGGCGAGCCCCACCCGGTCGAAGCCGTAGACCGACCCGGTCTTGTACATGTCGCCGTCCGGCCGGTCGAACACCTGCACCTCGTGGCCGTACTCGATGGCGACCCACTCGGGCCGGGACTCCTCCGGGTGGTCGTGGACCCACGGGAACCGCACGAACACACCGGAGTTGGCGTTCCCGGTGCCCGGGGCGTCGTCCCGCCACTGGAGCTTGAGCGAGAAGTCGCCGTACTTGCGCTCCGGGAACCAGAGCATGCCGAGCCCTTGCCTCGTGGTGCCGCTGGTGATCGTCCCGTCGCCGTTCGGTGCGAACGAACCGCCGCCCACCTGCTGCCACTTGGCGAAGGAGGCCGCGCTGCCGTCCAGGATCGTGCGGTAGCCGTCGGTCTGTCCGGGCTTGCCGATCCCGGACTCACGGGCCGCCGCGTCGATGGCGTCGTACTCGCGCTCGTCGATGACACCTTCCCGGAAGAGCTTGTCGAGGACGGTCTTCACGTGCTTGAGGAACAGCGCGTGGGACGTCCACTCCTTCTCGTCCTCGATCAACTCGTTGATCCGGCACCGGCTGTTGGTGATCCGGTTGGGCACCCCGGAGTCGACCGTGCCGACGATCACCGTCAACCGCTCGTCCAACTCGGCGCAGTTGGGCGCCGGCACCTGACTGGACACTACGGTGAAGGTCACCGTGCGCGCCGCCGCGGTGTTGCCCGCCTTGTCCGTCGCCCGGTACGCGAGGGTGTGGGTGCCCGCCCGGTCGACGACCACCGGAGCGGTGTACGCCAGATAGGGCCCGGCGTCGATCGAGTACTCGACACCGGAGACACCCGAACCACCCTCGTCCGTGGCGCTCACGGTCACCTTGGCGTTGCCCACGTACGCCCCGTCGGAGTTGCGGGTGCCGTCCACGGTCACGCCGGTCACCGGCGGGGTGGTGTCCTGCGGCGGCGCCGCGACCACCGTGAACCGCACGCTCTTCTCGGCGGCCACGTTGCCCGCCTTGTCGGTCGCCCGGTAGCGCACGGTGTGGTCGCCGAGCTGGTGCACCATCACGGGCATGGTGTACGGCTGCCAACTCCCGCTGTTCACCGCGTACTCGATGGTGTTGACCCCGCTGCCGGTGTCGGAGGCCGACACGGTCACCGTGGCCATGTCGACGTACGTGCCGTCCGGATTCCGCTCGCCGCTCACCGTCGCCGAGGTGTCCGGCGGGACGGCGTCGTCGGAGGGCGGCGGGACGACGGTGAACCGGACGCTCTTCTCGGCGGCGACGTTGCCCGCCTTGTCGACGGCCCGGTAGCGCACCTCGTGGTCGCCTGCCTGGTCGACTACGACCGGCGCGGTGTACGGCTGCCAGGCGCCCGTGTCCCCGAGCGCGTACTCGATCCGGTCGACGCCGGAACCGCCGCTCTCGTCGGTCGCCGTGACCGCCACGCTCGCCGAACCGACGTACTGGCCCTGCGCGTTCTGCGCGCCGGTCACCTGGGCCGCCGTGGCGGGCGCGGTGGTGTCCTCGCCGGTGCCCTCGGTCACCACGAGGATGCCCTGCATCTGGCCGTGGCCCGGGATCGTGCAGTGGTAGAAGTACCGGCCCGGGGTGAGCGTGACCTCGGCGGTGTGGCGGCCGCCCATGTCGTCGTTCGGGTTGGCGAGGATGTTGAGCTGGACGTCGTCGTTGAACTCGGGGTCGCTGGTCACGAACGTCAACGTGTGCGGCATACCGGTGGTGTTGCCGGTGGCCGTGCTGTTCTCGAAGACGATCGTGGCCGTGCCCGCGACGGCGGTCGTCGGCACCGAGTTGTACTTGGTGATGTCGTCGCCGGCGGTCCAGGTGAGTGTCTGGGCCGCGGCGGCCGGGGCCGCTTCGGGGCGGGCCGAGGAGGTCGACTGGAGGCCGAGCATCATCAGCAGCGCGGCCAACAGGACGGTCAGGGCTCTTCGTTGTCGTGTGAGTCGGCGTTTCACTGCGCCCCCCTTGCCAGCTGTCCGGCGGCCGGAGTGGGTCCGCCGCCCTTGTAAGTGACCCGCCACAGCGCCGACTTGGCGTCCGAGGTGAAGAAGCCGCGCCCGTAGTCGAGGACGTACAGCGCGCCGTCCGGACCGAACTTCCAGTCCATGAGGTTCTTGATGCCGTCGTTGCCGATCGGCACGATCTTCTTCAGCGACTCGGAGTGCACGGGCAGTCCGCCGTCGCCGTGGGTCTTGGGATCGGTGATGACCGCGTTGCGCGGCTGGTCGGCGTCGTAGAAGTCGCCGACGAACCACTTGCCGTCCCAGTAGGAGGGCCACTTGGCCGTGCTCGGGCTGCTGGTGTCGTAGCGGTAGACCGGCCCGTTCATCGCCGCCTGGCCGCCGCCCTTGAGCCACGGCAGCAGGTACTTGGCCTCCGCCTGCTTGTAGGACGGGATGCCGTTCGCGTCCCTGGGGTAGTCCGGGGCGCCGCCCTGGGGCGAGTACCAGATGTTGTTGCCCGTCACCGGCGGGAGGTTCACCAGGCCGTCGTTGTTGGGCGACTCGTTCTTCGGGTGGTCGCAGTCGTACCAGCCGAGCGGCTGGTCCGGGTTGGGCAGGTTGCGGTCCCGGTAGGGCTGCTTGTTGCCCATGCAGTAGGGCCAACCCCGGTTGCTCGCCTTGGTGATGACGGCGAACGTGTCGTACTTGGCCGGGCCCCAGGTCGTCGACGGCGAGCCGGCGTCCGGGCCGACCCAGCCGGCGTAGAGGACGTCGGTCTTCCTGTCGACGAAGATGCGCGCCGGGTTCCTGACGCCCATCACATAGATCTCGCCACGGGTCTTGCCACCGCCCTCGGCGGTCTCCTTGCCGGTGAACAGGTTCCCCTCGGGCAGCGTGTAGGTCCCGTCGGCCTCCGGGTGGATGCGCAGGATCTTGCCGTTGAGGTTGTTGGTGTTGCCCGCGGTGCGGCGCGCGTCCGCGAAGGAGACGCCCTTGTAGTTCGGCTGTGGGTTGTTGCCGGAGTAACCGCCGCTGAAGCCACTGGAGTTGTTGTCACCGGTCGCGATGTACAGGTTGCCCTTGGAGTCCCAGGACATCCCGCCGCCCGCGTGACAGCAACTGTGCACCTGCACCGGCCACTTGAGCAGCACCTTCTCGCTGTTCAGGTCCAGCTTGTTCGTCGCGAGGTCGAGCGTGAAGCGGGAGACCCGCCGCTCGGCCATCTGGGTGTCCCGGTTGAGCCGAGAGTGCGGGGTGTAGTGCAGATACACCCAGCCGTTCTCCTCGAAGCGCGGGTCGAGCTCGATGCCGAGCAGCCCCTCCTCGACCTTGACCAGCTCGTCGCCGCCGCCCTTGTTGCCGAAGACGGTCAACTCGCCCGCCAGGGTGACCTTCTTGGTCGCCGGGTCGTAGACGTGGATCTCGCCCTTGCCCTTGCCGATGTCCGGGTTGTTCCAGTCGGTCACCACCGGCTGGGAGGAGTCGGCGCCGCCCCGGCCGATGTACAGGACCCGCCCGTCGGGCGCGGTGACCAGGCCGTGCGGTTCGCCTATCTGGTCGTTCCGGCCCGCCTGGTTGGGCTGGGTGAGGCGCTCCGCCTGGTAGTTGCCGTTGATCGTCGCCTTGCAGTCGGCCTGTACCAGCCGTGAGGTCCACAGCAGCGCGCCGCGCAGATGGGCGCGGAAGTCGGTCTCGTCGTAGGAGGAGGCCGTGCCGCCCATACCGGTGTAGAAGGACCGGCCGCCGTCGTAGTCCCGGCACCAACTCACCGGGTGGTCCCAGCCGTTGGCGCTGGCGCCGGGCTGGTAGGTCGACTCGCGCACCCGGGCCACGGTGTGCACCTCGCCGGACGGGTTCTTCGTCCAGTTGAACCACTGGTCGGGGCGCTTCCACTGCACCGGCAGGTCCTTGGTCGCCGGATGCTGACGGTCGCCGACCTCGACGGTGGCCCGCTGTACGGCCGTTGGACTGGAGGCGGCCGGGCGGGCCCCGACGAGGCCTGTGAACCAGTCGGAGTACGGCTCGGCGCGGGCCGCGTCATGGATGCCGACGAAACCGCCGCCCGCCTCCATGTACGCCTCCAGACCGGCCTCCTGGTCGGGATCGAGGACATCGCCGCCGCCGGTCAGGAAGACGATCGCGTTGTAACTCCCCAGCGCCTGCTCGTCGGTGAAGACCCTGGCGTCGTCGGTGGCCTCGGTCTCGAACCGCTGGTTCGCCGGGCCGGACAGCCCGATCCTCTCGACGGCGGCGATCCCGGCGTTGACGACCGGTGATTCCTCCCCGCCGGCCGCGGACCCGTAGAAGACCAGCACCCTCACATCTCCGCCGCCCGGTGGCGACTTGACGGACATCGTTGTCGCGGTCGGATCGGGAGCGGGCAGCGCGCCCGCCGCGGGTCCGGACATCAGCCCGGCGGCCAAGACCCCCGCGGTCACGGTGGCCGTCCACACCCGTCTTCTCGCGCTTCCTCCGCTTCTCGCGCTCAACCCTCGTAAGTGCATGGGCACCTCCTCGGTCACAGCAACAGCGCCAAGGAAGCTAGACCCCTTTGCCTCACCCGCCAATACCTATGACCGGGATCGCACAAACTTTGTCCTGAGTGTGGATAAACGGCTGCGGGCCCGGTACCGTCTCACAGGTTCATCACAGGTACGTCTCCGCAATATCCGTATCAGGGTGGGGAGTTCCGCATGGACGGACTCGACAGACGAGGCTTCAACCGACGCGTGCTGCTCGGCGGCGCGGCCGTCGCGACATCGTTGTCCATGGCGCCGGAGGCCCGGAGCGACCCGGGTCCGGCACAGATCGCTCCGCCCGGCGGTGAGGTCAGACGCATCAAGCTCTACGCCGAGAAGCTCGCCGACGGGCAGATGGGCTACGGCTTCGAGAAAGGCAAGGCGACGATCCCCGGGCCGCTCATCGAGCTCAACGAGGGCGACACCCTGCACATCGAGTTCGAGAACACCATGGACGTCAGGGCGAGCCTGCACGTCCACGGCCTCGACTATGAAGTCTCCAGCGACGGCACGAAGTTGAACAAGAGCGACGTAGAGCCCGGCGGTACCCGCACCTACACCTGGCGCACGCATGTGCCCGGCCGGCGCGGCGACGGGACCTGGCGGTCGGGCAGCGCGGGCTACTGGCACTACCACGACCACGTGGTCGGCACGGAACACGGAACGACCGGTATCCGCAAGGGCCTTTACGGCCCGGTGATCGTCCGCCGCAAGGGCGACGTGCTCCCGGACGCGACCCACACCATCGTCTTCAACGACATGCTCATCAACAACAAGCCGCCGCACTCCGGGCCCGACTTCGAGGCCACGGTGGGTGATCGGGTCGAGTTCGTGATGATCACGCACGGCGAGTACTACCACACCTTCCACATGCACGGTCACCGCTGGGCGGACAACCGCACCGGCATGCTCACCGGCCCCGACGACCCGAGCCAGGTCATCGACAACAAGATCGTGGGCCCGGCGGACTCCTTCGGCTTCCAGGTGATCGCGGGGGAGGGGGTGGGAGCGGGCGCGTGGATGTACCACTGCCATGTCCAGAGCCACTCCGACATGGGGATGGTGGGGCTGTTCCTGGTGAAGAAGACGGACGGCACGATTCCTGGGTATGAGCCGCATGAGCACGCCGGGCACACGGTGCAGCACCAGCACTGAGGAATCATGGGCGGGTGACTCTTCTCCTCACCCGCGGTGATCTGGAGTCGGTACTGGAGCCGGCGGCCTGTCTCGACATCCTCCGGGACGGCTTCCGGCACGCCGACGCCGTGTCCCGGACGGGCCGACGGGTGCGCACCGACCTGCCGTTCCCGGGCACGGCCACCGTGCTCATGCCCGGCCTGCTGCCCGGCGTCCCGGCCTACACGGTCAAGGCCAACGCCAAGTGCCCGGCTGCCCGGCCCGCCCTGCGCGGGGTGATCTGTCTGCACAGCGGCGCCGACGGAGAGCTGCTCGCCCTGCTGGACTCGGCGACGGTCACGGCGTGGCGGACGGGGCTCGCGGCGGCACTCGGCACACATCTGCTCGCCGGCCCCGGCTCGGTGGTGGGGGTGATCGGCGCCGGGGCGCAGGCCGAACTGACGCTACGGGGACTCGCGGCCCTACGACCCCGCGGCGGCCTGTTCGTCCACGACACGTCCCCCGACCGTGCCGTCGAGTTCGCCGCACGGCATGGCGGCCAGGTCCTGGCGTCCGCGCCGGAGATCGCCGGGGCCGCCGACATCGTGCTGGCGGCGACCTGGTCGCGACAGCCCCTGCTGAGCCTGGCGGACACGCGCCCGGGCCAACACTTCACGAGCCTGGGCGTGGACGAACCGGGCAAGGCCGAACTGGCCGCCGATCTCCTGGAATCGGCCCTGCTGGTGGTCGACGACCGCGAACTCGCCGCGAGCGCGGGTTTGCCGACCCCCGCCGACACCACCTTGGCCGAGGTGCTGCGGGGTGAACACCCGGGCCGTACCCGGGACACCGACCGCACGGTGTACTCACCCGTGGGCCTGCCCTGGCAGGACCTCGCTCTCGCCTGGACGGCGTACGAACGGGCCGAGCGGGAGGGGGTGGGCCGGCGCGTGGACCTGCTGGCCTGAGCAGGCCGCTCCGGCGCCGCTTCCTCCAGGACCCGGCGAGAGCGCTCTCACCCGGCGAGAGCGCTCTCACAACACCCCCGACCCGGCGTTATCCTGATCCGCACCCCGCCGACGAGGAGCCCCGAAGTGACCGACACAGCGCCGCGTCCCACTCTGGAGGCCGTGGCGGCCCGGGCCGGTGTTTCGAGGGCGACCGTCTCGAGGGTGGTGAACGGCGGGGACGGGGTGCGGGAGCCGCTGGTGGAGCGGGTGCGCAGGGCTGTCGACGAGCTCGGGTACGTGCCCAATCAGGCCGCTCGCAGCCTGGTGACCCGGCGGCACGGCGCGGTCGCCGTGGTCGTCGCCGAGCCGGAGACCCGGGTCTTCGCCGACCCCTTCTTCGCACTGCAACTCCGAGGCATCAGCAAGGAGTTGACGGCACACGACAACCAGCTCGTACTGCTGCTCACCGAGGGGCGGGACGATCACGCCCGAGTGGGCCGGTATCTGGCCGGAGGGCATGTCGACGGCGCCCTGGTCTTCTCGCTGCACCTCGACGATCCGCTGCCCGGCCTGATCCAACGGGCCGGTGTCCCCACGGTGTTCGGCGGGAGGCCCGGCTGGAGCGAGGGCAGCCGGGATGTCGTGTACGTCGACAGCGACAACCGCGGCGGCGCCCGGGAGGCCGTACGGCATCTCGTGGACCTCGGCCGCACCCGTGTCGCCCACATCACCGGCGCCCTCGACCAGACCTCCGCGGCGGACCGGCTCGAGGGCTACCGGGACGTCATGGGCGACGCCGCCCCGGAACTCGTCGTGCGGGGCGACTTCACCCCCGCCGGAGGGGAGCGGGCGATGCGGGAACTCCTCGACCGGTGCCCCGACGTGGACGCGGTGTTCGCCGCCAACGACCTCACCGCCTCCGGCGCCCTGCGCGTACTGCGCGAGCACGGGCGCCGGGTGCCCGAGGACGTGGCGGTGATCGGCTTCGACGACATGCTGCCGGTCGCCGAACAGACCGACCCGCCGCTGACGACGGTCCGTCAGGACATCGAGGAGATGGGCCGGTTGATGGCCCGCCTCCTCCTGCGGGACCTCGACGGAAGGAGCGGGAGGGGCGGAGGGGACGCACCTGCCGGTGTCGTCCTGCCGACCACTCTGGTCCGCCGCGCCTCTGCGTGACCTCCCGCCCCCGGCCCTGTCACTGTCCCCGCCCCTGTCACTGCCACTGCGGCTCGCTCTTGATCACCGCGAAGCGCGCGCCGTACGGGTCGGCGAGCTTGGCGATCCGGCCGACCCCCGGCACATCGGTCGCCGGCAGCCGTACCGCGCCGCCCAGCTCCCGCGCCTTCGCGACCGCCGCGTCCGTGTTGGTGACCTCGAAGTACGGCATCCAGTACGCCCCGGCCTCCGCCTCCAGCGGATCGTCGGCGAGCGGCACGATCCCGCCGAACATGCCGTCCTCGCTCTGTCCGTCCGGCAGCACGGTCGTATACGTGCCGCCGGGGAATTCGACGCCGTAGGTCTCCAGGCCGAGCGCCGCGCGGTAGAAGTACGCGGCCATCGGCAGGTCGGCGGTGTAGAGCTCGACCCAGCACAGCGAGCCCGGCTCCTGGGTGACGTCGAGCCCCTTGTTCCGCCCGGGCTGCCAGATGCCGAAGGAGACACCCGCCTTGTCGGCGAGGATCGCCATGCGGCCCTGGTCCATCACGTCCATGGGCTGCATCAGCACCGCGCCGTGCGCCTGCTCCGCCGCCTTCGCGGTGGCGTCCGCGTCCGGGGTCTGGAAGTACACGGTCCAGGACGGCGGACCCTGCTCCGGTGTGGTCTGCATACCGCCCGCCGCGGTCCGGCCGGCGAGCTGGAAGAAGCCGTAACCGCCGGCTTCGGGCGGGCCCGGCCGGAACTCCCAGCCGAACAGTCCGCCGTAGAAGGAAGTGGCGCCGTCGATGTCGGGGGTGCCGAGGTCGAGCCAGTTCGGAGCGCCGGTGACATAACGGGTGGTGAGCATCTTCGCCCTCCTCTGAAGGGTCCCGTTGCCTGCACTGCCGAGTCTTGCACCGCCCACTGACAATCGCCGCCAGAACGACCCCGAAGGCCTGTCCTCGAAGACCTGTCCCCGAAGGCCCGTCCGTGCAGACCCGTCCGTGAACGCCCGTCGCCGAAGATCCGTCCGCGAAGACCGGAGGAACCGTTTCCGCGCGCCGCCGTGCACGCCTGTGGCGTCAGGGGGACCATCGAGGCGGCCGGGGGCCATGAACGACGCCGTTGATCCGGCGTTGATCGAACGTTTTTCGCCGCCCGGCACGATCTCGACCATGCACATCGACACCATCACCCCGACCGACCTCGCCTGGCAGGCGCAGGCACTGTGTGCGCAGACCGGGGCGGACTTCTTCTTTCCCGAGCCGGGCAGCTCGGTCCGGGAGGCGAAGCGCATCTGCGGCATGTGCGAGATGCGCCCGGCCTGCCTCGACTACGCCCTGGCCAACGACGAACGCTTCGGCGTCTGGGGCGGCCTCTCCGAGAAGGAGCGGCTGGAGCTGCGGCGGCGGGACGTCCGCGACCACTGAGGGTCACTCCCATCGTCACGAACTACCGGCAAGCAACGCCTCGCACGGCCGGCCCGGCAGACCGGAGTGTCAGGCCCCCGCCCGAGCCGCCAGCCGCGCCTTGCGTGCCGCCAGCTTCTCGTCGAACTTCAGGGCCTCCGAGTCCAGGCCGCCCATGAACAGGCCGAGTTCGTCCTGCGCCTTCTGGCCCTCGGGGCCGAGGCCGTCGATCTCCATGACCTTCAGGAAGCGCAGGACGGGCTGGAGGACGTCGTCGTGGTGGATGCGCATGTTGTAGATCTCGCCGATCGCCATCTGCGCGGCGGCCCGCTCGAAGCCGGGCATGCCGTGGCCGGGCATCCGGAAGTTCACGATGACGTCGCGCACGGCCATCATCGTGAGGTCGGGCGCGAGCTCGAAGGCGGCCTTGAGGAGGTTGCGGTAGAAGACCATGTGGAGGTTCTCGTCGGTCGCGATGCGGGCCAGCATGCGGTCGCAGACCGGGTCACCGGACTGGTGGCCGGTGTTGCGGTGCGAGACGCGGGTCGCGAGCTCCTGGAAGGCGACGTAGGCCACCGAGTGCAGCATCGAGTGGCGGTTGTCCGACTCGAAGCCCTCGCTCATGTGGGCCATCCGGAACTCTTCCAGCTTGTCCGGGTCCACCGCGCGCGAGGCGAGCAGGTAGTCGCGCATCACGATGCCGTGCCGGCCCTCCTCGGCGGTCCAGCGGTGCACCCAGGTGCCCCAGGCGCCGTCCCGGCCGAAGAGCGAGGCGATCTCGTGGTGGTAGCTGGGGAGGTTGTCCTCGGTGAGGAGGTTCACGACCAGGGCGATCCGGCCGATCTCGGTGACCTTGGACTGCTCCTTGTCCCAGGCTTCGCCGTCCTCGAAGAAGCCGGGGAAGTTGCGGCCGTCGCCCCACGGCACGTACTCGTGAGGCATCCAGTCCTTGGTGACCTTCAGATGCCGGTTGAGTTCCTTCTCGACCACTTCCTCCAGCGCGTACAGCAGGCGCGCGTCGGTCCAGGCGGAGGACGGGCTGCCGAGGTGAGGGGAAGTGATCGTCACGGGTGCTCCAGGGGGACGCGAGACAGTGCGAGGGGATCGGCGAGCGGTGCCGAGAACCTACGGAATCGTAGGCTACGAAACCGTAGGTTACGAGACCGTAGGTTAAGT
Organism: Streptomyces sp. SID13726; assembly: GCF_010548375.1. Classification (GTDB taxonomy): domain Bacteria; phylum Actinomycetota; class Actinomycetes; order Streptomycetales; family Streptomycetaceae; genus Streptomyces. The sequence goes on along the minus strand of NZ_JAAGLY010000003.1, from coordinate 688,428 downwards.
ACGCCGTAAAGATCCCTGATCAGCGGGGTTCCGCGGGCATGACAAGGCATTCCGGAATCGCAGGTCCGGGGCCGTTGGAATGATGCGCTCACCCGATCAGGCGTACAGCTCCCGCAGTCGCACTGAGAGGCAAGTCACACAGCCTTCGAGCTTCTCGAACTCGCTGATGTCGACCGTCACCGGCTCGAATCCGAGGTCGGTGAGCAGCTCCGCCGTCTTGGGCGCGCTCGCCGCCATCAGCAGCTGGGGGCCGCCGAGCAGCACCACATGGGAGCCGGCCTCCTCGGGCACCGACAGGAAGCGCGGGAAGAGCGAGGGCCGGTCCACCTTGGGGATGTGCCCGATCACGGTCCCGTCGGGCAGCGCGGTGACCGCCGACTTCAGATGCAGCACCTTGCTCACCGGTACGGCGACCACCCGCGCCCCGAGCGGCTCGAACGCGGCCCGCAGCTGCTGGACGCCGGCCGCGTTGGTACGCCCGCCCCGGCCGACGTAGATCGTGTCGCCGACCTTGAGGACGTCACCGCCGTCCAGGGTGCCCGGTTCCCAGATCCAGTTCACCGAGCAGCCGAGGCGGGCCACGGCCTCCTCGACACCGATCGTCTCCTCGCGCCGGGATTCGGCGCCGGAGCGGGCGATCAGGGCGACGTTCTTGTACATGACCACGGTGTCCTCGACGAACACCGAGTCCGGGCAGTCGTCCTCCGGGTCCACCTCCACGGTCTCCCAGCCGTGCGCGCGCAGGGCCTCGACGTACGCCTCCCACTGTTCGAGCGCGAGATCGACGTCGACCTTCTCCCGCTCGACGTGCGTCACCAGACCTTCGGCGAGGCGCGGACCGGGGCGGCGGACGAGGGCCTTCTTGCTGGGCACGAGGGGACTCCGTATCGGCGGGACAGGGGCGGCGCCCGTGACGGGGGCCGGTCAGCCATCATGCAGCGCCGGTCCGTGTCGACAAAACCCCCGTGGTCAGGCTGTGGCCCTCCTGAGACGCGCCGCGGTTCACGCCCGCCGTCGCTCCGCACGCGCGCGTGCCGCCTCGTGGGCCTCCTTAAGCAGCCGTACGACCGTCTCCGTGGTCCGCTCGCCCGGATTCACCACGCAGATCCAGCCGAGGTCGCCGTACACCGGGTGCGGCAGCAGCACGTCGGCCGCCGCGAGGTCGTGCTCCGTGCCTACGGGGCCGGGGAGGCCGACGAGTCCGGGAAGCTCCGCACGGCCGACCTGGACGTTGACCCGCCAGCGGCCCGGCGGGTCGAGGCGAGAGGCGGTGTCGTCGGGGTAGTCCTTGGTGACGATCGTCCCGTACGGCTGTGTGTTCCTAGGCATCCGGCCGTCGGGGGCGTCATGGCCGTCGGGGGCGTAATAGAAGAAGGCGTCGCCCCACGCGATCTCCGGAGAGTCTCCACCCGGTCCCGGGACGACCACGAGGGCGCCGTCGAAGCCGCGCACGGTCGTGATGATCTGCTCCATACTCATGGTTCAAGCATCGGCTTCAAGTCCTTATGTGGGGTTGGCAGTGCGGACGGTCGAGGTCGCCGAGGAGTCCGGGTACTCGGTGCAGCAGGTGCGCGACCTGGAGCGGCTGGGGGTGATTCCGCCGGCCGTGCGCCAGGACAACGGCTACCGCGTCTACACCGCGACCCATGTGCACGCCCTGCGCGCGTACCGGGGTCTCGCCGGAGCCGTCGGGCCCGTCGAGGCCCGGCGGCTGCTCGCCGGGCTGTGGACGGCGACGATCTCCGAGGCCGCCGCCGCGGTCGACGAGGTCCACGTCAGGCTCGCGCGGGAACGCGAGGAGGCGCTGCGGGCCCAGCGGGCGCTCCAGGGCATCCGGGCCGAGGAGACGGGCCGGGACGACGACTCCATGACGATCACCCAGCTCGCGGAGGCGCTCGGCGTACGGTCCTCGACCCTGCGGTTCTGGGAGGAGGAGGGCCTCGTCCGCCCCGAGCGGGTGACGACCCTGCGCGCTCGTCGCTACGGCCTCCCGGCGATCAGGGCGGCACGTGTCGTCGCCGCCCTGCGCGCCGGCGGCTACGGCATTCCCGCCGTGCGCGAGATCATGGGCTCCCTGGACGACGCCGAGGGCCTGGAGGACGCCCGGCGCATCCTGCGGGTACGGCTCGACCGGATCGCCGCCCGGAGCGTCGAGTTGCTCCGGGCGGGCGCGGATCTGGCGGCCGTGATCGCTACGAGGCGGACACCACCTCCTCCGGGGTGACCTCGCGCAGCTCCCCGTCCAGCATCAGCCAGCGCGTGATGCCGATCGACTCCAGGAACGGCACGTCGTGGCCGGCCACGATCAGCGCCCCCTCGTACGACTCCAGGGCCGTCGTCAGCTGACGCACGCTCGCCATGTCGAGGTTGTTCGTCGGCTCGTCGAGCATCAGCAGCTGGGGCGCAGGCTCGGCCAGCATCAGCGCGGCGAGCGCGGCCCGGAAGCGTTCGCCGCCGGACAGCGTCGACGCCTGCTGGTCGGCCCGGGCACCCCGGAACAGGAAGCGCGCGAGCCGGGCCCGGACCCGGTTGTTGGTGGCGCCCGGCGCGAACCGGGCCACGTTCTCGGCCACGGTCAGATCGCCGTCCAGCACGTCCAGCCGCTGGGGCAGGAACCGGAGCGGGACATGGGCCACCGCCTCGCCCGACACCGGCGCCAGTTCCCCGGCGACCGTGCGCAGCAGCGTCGTCTTGCCCGCGCCGTTGCGCCCGATCAGCGCGACCCGCTCCGGGCCCCGCAGGTCGAGGCCGCCCGCAACCCGGGCGCCGTACGCGAGTTCCAGGTCCATGAGGGTCAGCACCGTACGGCCCGGCGGCACGGCCGTGTACGGCAGGTCGACGCGGATCTCGTCGTCGTCCCGTACGGCCTCCACCGCCTCGTCGAGCCGCTCCTTCGCCTCCGAGAGTCGCTCCTCGTGCATGATGCGGTGCTTGCCCGCGGACTCCTGGGCGGAGCGCTTGCGTGCCCCCATGACGATCTTCGGCTCGCGCTTCTGCTCGAACATCTTCTGCCCGTACCGCTTGCGGCGGGCCAACTTGACCTGGGCGTCCACCAGTTCGCGCTTCTGCTTGCGGAAGTCGGACTCGGCGACGCGGACCATCCGCTCCGCCGCCTCCTGTTCCACCGCGAGGGCGGCCTCGTAGGCGGAGAAGTTGCCGCCGTACCAGGTGACCTCGCCTGAGCGCAGATCGGCGATCTGGTCGACCAGGTCGAGGAGTTCACGGTCGTGGCTGACCACGACCATGACCCCCGGCCAGGAGGCGACGGCCGAGTACAGCCGCCTGCGGGCGTACAGGTCGAGGTTGTTGGTGGGTTCGTCGAGGAGCAGGACGTCCGGCCGGCGCAGCAGCAGCGCGGCCAGCCGCAGCAGCACCGACTCGCCGCCCGAGATCTCGCCGATCGTGCGGTCCAACTCGATGTGGCCGAGCCCGAGTTCGCCGAGGGTGGCGAGCGCGCGCTCCTCCACGTCCCAGTCGTCGCCGACCGTCTCGAAGTGTTCCTCGGCCACGTCGCCCGCCTCGATGGCGTGCAGGGCGGCCCGCCGCGCGGCGATGCCGAGCGCCTCGTCGACCCTCAGGGAGGTGTCGAGCGTGACGTTCTGCGGGAGGTGGCCGACCTCACCGGCGACGCGCACCGCGCCCTCGGCCGGGGCGAGTTCACCGGCGATCATCTTCAACAGGGTGGACTTCCCTGATCCGTTGACGCCGACGAGCCCGGTCCGGCCGGGGCCGAAGGAGACGTCGAGGCCCTCGAAGACGGGGGTGCCGTCGGGCCAGGAGAAGGCGAGGGTGGTGCAGGTGATGGAAGCAGACATGTGAGTCTCCGCGGTTGCTCGAAGCGAGAAGGGGCAAACGCGTATCGAGACACCTGCGACCGACGGAGAGGTCCCGGGGGCGAGGAGAAGGCCCGGTGCCGGGGAACGGCTCGTATGCCGAGGTCGCACGCAGCGCACACACCTCAGGTGTGTGACACGGTGTCTCAGGACCTCAGACGAGCAACGTCCTTCTCCGATCGACGGCAACAGAACCGTTCTGCAACGTACGAGGCGGCCGGAGGGCTGTCAACGGATTAACGCGGGCCCGCCCTCACCGCCCGAAGGAGACCCCGTGCCCCACGCCTCGCTCTCCCTGCCGGCCCGGCTCCATCTGGTCGCCTGGGACACCTCGAAGTCCGAGGTCACCGCCCAGGTGCCGCCGCTCGTGAGGACGGGCGCCCTCGTCGAGCTGGTCCGGCTGGGACTGCTCACCGACGACGACGGCATCGCCACGCCGGTCGACCTGGACGCGGAGACCGGGGACGCCGTCCTGGACGGGCTCCTCGAACTGGTCCGGGAGTCCCGGCCGCACGGGTGGGGGAGCTGGGTGACGCTGCACACCCGGATCACCCTGGACGCCGTACGCGAACAGCTCACCGCGGGCGGATATCTGCGGGCGCGCAAGAAGCGGGCCCTCGGGCTCTTCCCCACGGTCGACCACGACCTCGCCCGGCCGGCCGTCGCCGAGGCGCTCCAGGAGGAGGCCCGGCAGATCCTGTGGGGTCCGGTGCTCGCCGCGGAGGTCTCCGACCGGGACGCGGCCCTCGTGGCGCTCGCGACCGCGGCCGGGCTGCGCACGCTGCACGCGCGCGTGGGACCCGCCGGTGACGAGGCCCGAGACGAGGCCCATGACGAGGCCCGGGTCGAGGCGAGGGTGGAGGAGCTGATCGAACGCGGCGCTCAGAGGTCGCCGGTGCTGTGGGCCGTCGTGCGTGAGCTGCGGGCGGCGATGGCCGCGGCGGCGGGCGCCTGAAGGGGGCCTCGGGCCGCGCGGGAGCCGCCGGGCGCGGGGCCGCACGACGCGTCGGCGGACGGGCTCGGCACGGCGGGCTCACCGTCTGGCGGGAGCAGGCCGTCTGCCGGGAGCGGGACCGTCTGCCGGGAGTGGGCGGGACGCCTCACAGGGCGTCGCGCATCAGCTCCGCCAGGTCGTGGTCCAGGTCCAGCTGGAGGTGCTCGAGACCGGCCGGCACCAGGGTGTTCGTCGCCTCCAGGAAGCGGCGCAGCTCACCCGTGCGGACGTGCACCACGGCGGTGCCCTCGGGGGCGTGGAACTCCAGGACCGTGCGGTCGTAGCCGTACGGCCGCACCCGGACGTCGCCGTGGCCGTCGGGTTCCAGCAGGCCGGTGGTGAGGAGTTCGCGGCTGAAGGTCCAGCAGACCTCGACGCCCTCCAGGGTGGCCGGGGCCGGGAAGGTCATGCGCACGGCGAACGGATCGTCGCGGTCGTAGCGCAGGGTGGCGGGAATGCTCGGCATCCGCGGTGCCGCGGCGACGAGACGGGCCTCTACGGGCTGCTCGATGACGGTGGACAACGCCTTGCTCCCTTGTGACGGCTGGTTGGACTTCCGGGGGGATGGGACGGGCACTGGGAGAGACGTCGGAATGAGTCAATCCGTGTACACGAAAGTCGAGTGACCTCTGTCACCGTCTTCATGCACGGGTGTGACCCAGCCCGCCTCCCGTGCCCCGGGAGACACTTGTGGCGCCCCGCGCACCACCCGGCGGGCGGCCGAGGGCATCTGGACGGCGCCGGGAGCGTGGACTAGCTTCGCCCGCCATGAGGCGCTTGGGGAACACGCGAGGCAAGAGACGGACGGGCCCGATGAGCCGGACGATCGCCGTGGGGGCGGCCTGTGCGGCGGCGCTGGCCGTCCTGACCGCCGTACCGGCCGAGGCCCACGACCCGGACGGCCGGACACCGCACTGGGAGCTCAAGGACAGCGGCACGCCCGAGGTGCGGTTCCGGGGCCTGTCCGCCGTCAGCCGGGACACCGCCTGGCTGGCCGGTACCCAGGGCACCGTGCTGCGCACCACGAACGGCGGGGCGAGCTGGCGAAACGTCTCACCGCCGGGTGCCGGGGAGCTCCAGTTCCGGGACGTCGAGGCGTTCGACGCGCGCCGGGCCGTGGTGCTGGCCATCGGGGAGGGCGAGGCGTCCCGCGTGTACCGGACCGACGACGGCGGCGCGACCTGGACCGAGTCCTTCCGCAACACCGACGCCAAGGCCTTCTACGACTGCCTGACCTTCTTCGACCGCCGTCACGGCCTCGCCATGAGCGACCCGGTGGACGGGAAGTTCCGCATCCTGTCGACCTCCGACGGCGGCCGGTCCTGGAAGGTGCTGCCGAACAAGGGCATGCCGGCCGCGCTCGACGGCGAGGCGGGCTTCGCGGCGAGCGGCCAGTGCCTGGTCAGCTCGGGCCCGCGAGACGTCTGGCTGGCCACCGGCGGCGCCGCACGCGCGCGTGTACTGCACTCCGCCGACCGCGGCCTGACCTGGACAGCCTCCGACGCGCCGATCCCGGGAGGCGCGGCGGCCAAGGGCGTCTTCGGGCTCGCCTTCCGCGACCGCGCGCACGGACTCGCCGTCGGCGGCGACTACAACCTCGACCAGCCCTCCCCGCGCGCGGGCGCCCGCACCACCGACGCGGGCCGCACCTGGCGGCCCGCCGCCGCCCCGCCGCCCGGCTACCGCTCCGGAGTCGCCTGGCTCCCGCACAGCCGCGCCGCGGCCCTCGCGGTCGGCCCCACCGGCACGGACCTCACCACCGACGGCGGCCGCACCTGGCGGACCGTGGACACCGGCTCGTACGACACGGTGGACTGCACGGTCGACGGCGGCTGCTGGGCGGCCGGCGAGAAGGGGCGGGTGGCCCGTCTGGAGAAGTGAGCGGCGGAATGTGGGTACCCGGTCGCCGACGGCGAAAGGAGTGCCCACCATGCCGGCCGGTTCCAGTTCCAAGCGTGAACGCCAGTACGAACACATCAGGAAGAGCGCCGAGGACCGGGGCGAGAGCACCGGACGGGCCAAGGAGATCGCGGCCCGCACGGTCAACAAGGAGCGCGCCCGCTCCGGCGAGTCCAAGACCGCGAGCCGCACCTCGACCCAGGACATGTCGTCCGGCGAGAGGGGCGGCCGGCGGTCCGGGAAGGGCGCACAGGGCCCGACCTACGACCAGCTCTACGAGGAGGCCAGGCGCAAGGGCGTCAAGGGCCGCTCGGACATGAACAAGAGCCAGCTCCAGCGAGCGCTGGGCGGCAAGGGCTGACCCCTCAGCCGGGCGTCTCCCGGACCCGGTCCTCCGCGACGGCGAGGATCACCCCGCCCTCGCGGGGGCTCTTGGGCCCGGACGCCAGGAAGACCCCCTTGCCGTACCGCTCGTCCAGCCAGACGACATGCGCCGGCAGCACGATGTCCACGGCATCCAGGGGCGCGGTGCAGGTCAGCTCCAGTACGAACACGATCGCGAGCCCACGCCGTCCCGCCGTACCCTCGACCCCACCATGACGACCGTAGACATCCCCGCGGGCTGGCCCGCGACCGAGGAACAAGCACGCGCCGTCCAGGACGAGTTGAGGGCCCGGACGATCCTCGGTGAACTGGGGCCGCCGCCCGGCACCGGCCGGGTCACCGGGGTCGACGTGGCCTACGACGACGAGCGGGACGTCGTGGCGGCCGCGGCCGTCGTCCTGGACGCGGCGACCCTGGAGGTCGTCGCCGAGGCCACGGCCGTCGGGCGGATCTCCTTCCCGTACGTCCCCGGTCTGCTCGCCTTCCGCGAGATCCCCATGGTCCTGGCCGCCCTCGACGCCCTGCCGGAGCCGCCCGGCCTGGTCGTCTGCGACGGCTACGGCCGCGCCCACCCCCGCCGCTTCGGCCTCGCGAGCCACCTCGGCGTCCTCACCGGGCTGCCGACGATCGGTGTCGCCAAGAACCCGTTCACCTTCTCCTACGACGATCCCGGCGCCCAGCGCGGCGCGTGGGCGCCGCTCCTGGCGGGCGGCGAGGAGGTCGGCCGGGCCCTGCGCACCCGCGAGGCCGTGAAGCCGGTGTTCGTCTCCGTCGGCCACCGGGTGAGCCTCGACAACGCCTGCGCGCACACGCTCGCGCTCACCCCGGCCTACCGGCTGCCGGAGACCACCCGGCGGGCCGACGCGCTGTGCCGGAGGGCCCTGCGCGAGGCGACGGCACCGGGCGGTGCCGGGGCGGGTACTGAGTACGTCGTCTGAGTATCTGTACGGATGTGCGCGTCCCGGTGTGATCGGCAGGCTGTTCCGCATGACGACGCACCGCATGACCCACCGTTCCCCCAAGCCCCTCGCCGACCCGAACCGGCCCGTCGAGCGCGCGGTGAACGCCGCCCTGGTGCTCGGCGTGCTCGCGGGGCTCGGCTGGATCGTGGGGATGATCTACACGGTCGCGGGCTGGTCCTTCTGATGCCCGCTCAACGGCTCGCCGCCACCCGGAAGGTGATGCCCGCTCAACGGCTCGCCGCCACCCGGAAGGTGATGCCCGCGCGCCGCAGTCGTTCGATCAGCGCGTCGCCCATCGCCACCGCCGTCGTGACCTGACCGGCGGTCTCGGGGAGGTCGTCGAAGGCCAGCGACAGCGCGGACTCGGCGAACATCTTCGCCGTCTCGTCGTACCCGGGGTCGCCGCCCGCCACCTCGGTGAACACCCGCCGGCCACCGCCCTCGCCGACGAACCGCACCGAGAACCAGCTCTTGGCCCGCTTCTCGGCGCTCGGTCCGTCACCCGGCTTGACCCGGCCGGACAACCAGCGCCGGGCGGGCGGCAGTTGGGCCGCCGCGAACAGCGCGCCCACGGCCGCGACCCCGCCCACCGCGACGGGCAGCCGCCGTACGGCCGCGTAGTGGCGGTAGCGGAAGTCGGGCCCGTAGCGCTCCAGGACCTTCGCGGAGCGCTCGACGATCTGCGCGTCGATGGTCGGCAGCGGCAGGGCCCAGGCGCCGATCTCCTGCGCGTAGCGCGGGGTTCCGGTCGGTGCGGACGCCCGTCGGCCCACCAGCCGCGGCTCGTGCCGGCCCCGGTCCCGCGCGGCGGCGATCATCTGCCGGCCGCGCGCGAACTGGTTGAGCGCCGAGGCGAACGTCCCGCCCGAGAACATGGCGTCCGCGGTCACGAACCCGTCGACGGTCAGCGGCACGCCCTCCGGCAGCTGCCGGACCGTGAAGTACGCCCCCAGGTCGTGCGGGATCGAGTCGAAGCCACACGCGTGTACCATCCGCGCGCCTGTCTCACGCGCGCGTGCGTCGTGCCGGACGTACATCAGGTCCACGAACTCCGGCTCCCCGGAGAGGTCGAGATAGTCCGTACCGGCCTCGGCGCAGGCGGCGACCAGCTCCTCGCCGTAGGTCAGATAGGGGCCCACGGTGGTGGCCACCACGCGCGCGTGCCCGGCGAGCGCGCGCAGCGAGTCCGGGTCGGACACGTCGGCGGTGAGCACCCCGACCTCGGTGCCCTCCGGCAGCCGCTCGCGCAGCGCCCTGAGCTTCTCCTCGCTGCGGCCGGCGATCGCCCAGCGCAGCTCGTCCGGGCCGTGCGCGGCGAGGTACTCGGCGGTGAGCGTCCCCGCGAAGCTGGTGGCCCCGAAGAGCACGATGTCGTAGGGACGGTCCGACCTCTTCAGCCTGCTCATGACACTCCTGGATCCCACCGCACGCGCCGTTGTCGGTGGCCGAGGCTAGCGTGAGAAGTGCGGAGCCCGACGAGGGGGTGCGATGTGTGTGGAGCCGGACGAGGGGGTGCGACGGACGCTGACCGGCCGATAATTGGCTAAGCGCTTGCTCGCCCAGGTCTTGTGTCCACCGGACCGCTTTCTTAGCATCACTGGTGTTACATCAGTTGTGTCACGCCAATGGGGGCTGGATGACAACGGCAACGACGTCCGGGCACGGCCCGCTCGCCGGCGTGCGCGTGCTGGAGCTGGCCGGCATCGGGCCAGGCCCGTTCGCCGCCATGCTCCTCGCCGACCTGGGCGCCGACGTCGTCCGCGTGGACCGCCCCGGCGGCACCGGACTCGCGATCGACCCGGACTACGACGTCACCAACCGCAACAAGCGCTCGGTGATCATCGACCTCAAGGCCGCCGACGGCCCCGCGCGCGTGCTCGACCTCGCCGCCCGCGCCGACATCCTGATCGAGGGCAACCGCCCCGGAGTCGCCGAGCGCCTCGGCGTGGGCCCCGGGGACTGCCACGCGCGCAACCCCGCCCTCGTCTACGGCCGCATGACCGGCTGGGGCCAGGACGGACCGCTGGCCGACCGCGCCGGGCACGACATCGCGTACATCGCCCTCACCGGCACCCTCGGCATGATCGGCGAACCGGGCCGGCCCCCCGTCGTCCCCGCCAACCTCCTCGGCGACTTCGCGGGCGGCTCCCTCTACCTCGTCGTCGGCGTCCTGGCCGCCCTCCACCACGCGCGCGCCACCGGCACGGGCCAGGTCGTCGACGCCGCCATCGTCGACGGCACCTCCCACCTCACCGCGATGATCCACGGCATGACCGCCGCCGGCGGCTGGCAGGACCGGCGCGGCGCCAACCTCCTCGACGGCGGCTGCCCGTACTACGGCACCTACGAGACCGCCGACGGCAAATACATGGCGGTGGGCGCCCTGGAGCCGCAGTTCTACGACCGCTTCCTCGACCTGCTCGGCCTGCCCGGCTTCGCCGACGCCCGCAAGGACTGGACCCGCTGGGGCGAGCTGCGCGAGGCAGTCGCCGAGCGCTTCCGCGGTCGTACGAGAGACGACTGGACGGCCGTCTTCGAGGGCACCGACGCGTGCGTGGCCCCCGTCCTTTCGCTCCGGGAGGCCCCGCACCACCCGCACCTCGCCGCCCGCGGCACCTTCACCGAACACGGTGGCATCACCCAGCCCGCACCCGCGCCCCGCTTCTCCGCGACCCCCACGGCCGTCCGCACCGGCCCCGCCCGGCCCGGCTCAGGCACCGCCGATGTGGCGCGCGACTGGGACGCGCCGGAACTCCTGAAAGGCCCCGAATGAAGCGGCAGCTCTTCGCCCCCGAGCACGACGCGTTCCGCGCGACCGTGCGCGCCTTCCTGGCCAGGGAGGTCCTGCCGTACTACGAGCAGTGGGAGAAGGACGGCATCGTCTCCCGCGAGGCCTGGCGGGCGGCCGGCAAACAGGGCCTCCTCGGGCTCGCCGTCCCCGAGGAGTACGGCGGTGGCGGCACCGCCGACTTCCGCTACAGCGCGGTCCTCGCCGAGGAGTTCACGCGCGCGGGCGCCCCCGGACTCGCCCTGGGCCTGCACAACGACATCATCGGCCCGTACCTCACCGGCCTCGCCACCGACGAGCAGAAACGCCGCTGGCTGCCCGGCTTCTGCGACGGCTCCCTGATCACCGCCATCGCCATGACCGAGCCCGGCGCGGGCTCCGACCTCCAGGGCATCCGCACCCACGCCGAGGACCGGGGCGACCACTGGCTGCTCAACGGCTCCAAGACGTTCATCTCCAACGGGATCCTCGCCGACCTGGTGATCGTCGTCGCGAAGACCACCCCCGAGGGCGGCGCCCGCGGACTGTCTCTCCTCGTCGTCGAGCGCGGCACGGAGGGCTTCGAACGTGGCCGCAACCTCGACAAGATCGGCCAGAAGGCCCAGGACACCGCCGAGTTGTTCTTCCACGACGTGCACGTGCCCAAGGAGAACCTCCTCGGCGAGCGCGACGGCGCCTTCGTGCACCTGATGACCAACCTCGCGCAGGAGCGCCTGAGCATCGCCGTCGCCGCGATCGCCGCCGCCGAGCACCTCCTGGAGATCACCACCGAGTACGTCAAGGAGCGCGAGGCCTTCGGGCGGCCCCTCGCCACCAAGCAGCACATCCGGTTCGAGATAGCCGAGATGGCCACCGAGTGCGCGGTCACCCGGACGTTCCTCGACCGCTGCGTCGAGGACCACTCGATCGGGCAGCTCGACGCCGTCCACGCCTCCATGGCCAAGTGGTGGGCGACCGAACTCCAGAAGCGGGTCGCCGACCGCTGCCTCCAACTGCACGGCGGCTACGGCTACATGAGCGAGTACCCGGTCGCCAAGGCCTTCACGGACGGCCGTATCCAGACCATCTACGGCGGCACGACCGAGATCATGAAGGAGATCATCGGCCGTTCCCTGCTCGGCTGAAGGCTCTTCGGCCCGGCCGACCCTCATTGAAAGGCTTGCTTGTGAGCACCGAAGCGTACGTGTACGACGCGATCCGCACCCCGCGCGGCCGCGGCAAGGCGAACGGCGCCCTGCACGGCACCAAGCCCATCGACCTGGTCGTCGGACTCATCCACGAGATCCGCGCCCGCTTCCCCGACCTGGACCCGGCGGCCGTCGACGACATCGTGCTCGGCGTCGTCGGCCCGGTCGGCGACCAGGGCTCCGACATCGCCCGGATCGCCGCCGTCGCCGCGGGCCTGCCGGACACGGTCGCGGGCGTACAGGAGAACCGCTTCTGTGCCTCGGGCCTGGAAGCCGTCAACATGGCCGCCGCCAAGGTGCGTTCGGGCTGGGAGGACCTGGTCCTCGCGGGCGGCGTCGAGTCCATGTCCCGGGTGCCGATGGCCTCGGACGGCGGCGCCTGGTTCAACGACCCGATGACCAACCTGGCCGTCAACTTCGTGCCGCAGGGCATCGGTGCCGACCTGATCGCCACCATCGAGGGCTTCTCCCGGCGTGACGTCGACGAGTACGCGGCCCTGTCGCAGGAGCGCGCCGCGAACGCCATCAAGGACGGCCGCTTCGACCGCTCGGTCGTCCCCGTCAAGGACCGCAGCGGACTCGTCGTCCTCGACCACGACGAGTTCCCGCGCCCCGGCACCACCGCCGACTCCCTGGCCAGGCTCAAGCCGTCCTTCGCGGACATCGGCGACCTCGGCGGCTTCGACGCGGTGGCCCTCCAGAAGTACCACTGGGTCGAGAAGATCGACCACGTCCACCACGCGGGCAACTCCTCCGGCATCGTGGACGGCGCCTCCCTCGTCGCGATCGGCTCCAAGGAGGTGGGGGAGCGCTACGGCCTCACCCCGCGCGCGCGGATCGTCTCCGCGGCCGTCTCCGGCTCCGAGCCCACCATCATGCTCACCGGCCCCGCCCCCGCCACCCGCAAGGCGCTCGCCAAGGCCGGGCTGACCATCGACGACATCGACCTCGTCGAGATCAACGAGGCGTTCGCGGCCGTCGTCCTGCGCTTCGTGAAGGACATGGGCCTCTCGCTGGACAAGGTCAACGTCAACGGCGGCGCCATCGCGCTCGGCCACCCGCTCGGCGCCACCGGCGCGATGATCCTGGGCAGCCTGATCGACGAACTGGAGCGCCAGGACAAGCGCTACGGCCTCGCGACCCTCTGCGTCGGCGGCGGCATGGGCATCGCCACCGTCGTCGAGCGCATCTGACCCCCTCCCACGGATACGACGGATCACACGGAGCACTTCCACATGAGCACTCAGTCCACGGCCATCCGCTGGGAACAGGACCGCACCGGCGTCGTCACCCTCGTCATCGACGACCCGAACCAGTCCGCCAACACCATGAACCAGGCCTTCCGCGACTCCCTCGCGGTGGTCACCGACCGCCTGGAGGCCGAGAAGGACACCGTCCGCGGTGTCATCATCACCTCCGCCAAGAAGACCTTCTTCGCCGGCGGCGACCTGCGCGACCTCATCCGGGTCACCCCGGAGACCGCGCAGGAGCTCTTCGACGGCGGCCTCGCGATCAAACGCAACCTGCGCCGCATCGAGACCCTGGGCAAGCCGGTCGTCGCCGCGATCAACGGCGCGGCCCTGGGCGGCGGTTACGAGATCGCCCTCGCCTGCCACCACCGCATCGCCCTCGACGCGCCCGGCTCCAAGATCGGCTGCCCCGAGGTGACCCTCGGCCTGCTGCCGGGCGGCGGGGGAGTGGTCCGCACGGTCCGCCTCCTGGGCATCGCGGACGCCCTCCTGAAGGTCCTGCTCCAGGGCACCCAGTACGCCCCGCAGCGTGCCCTCCAGAACGGCCTGGTCGACGACGTGGCCACCACCCAGGACGAACTCCTCGCCAAGGCACGGGCGTTCATCGAGGCCAACCCCGAGTCCCAGCAGCCCTGGGACAAGCCCGGCTACCGCATCCCCGGCGGCACCCCCGCCAACCCGAAGTTCGCGGCGAACCTGCCCGCCTTCCCGGCCAACCTCCGCAAGCAGACCAACGGCGCCCCCTACCCGGCCCCGCGCAACATCCTCGCGGCCGCGGTGGAAGGCGCCCAGGTCGACTTCGAGACCGCGCAGGTCATCGAGGCGCGCTACTTCGTCGAGCTGGCGGCGGGCCAGACGTCCAAGAACATGATCCAGGCGTTCTTCTTCGACCTCCAGGCGGTCAACTCCGGCGCCAACCGCCCCAAGGGCGTGGAACCGCGTCAGGTCCGCAAGGTGGCCGTCCTGGGTGCCGGGATGATGGGCGCGGGCATCGCGTACTCCTGCGCCCGCGCCGGCATCGAGGTCGTCCTGAAGGACGTGTCACCGGAGGCGGCGGCCAAGGGCAAGGCCTACTCCGAGAAGCTCTGCGCCAAGGCGCTCTCCCGGGGCCGTACGACACAGCAGAAGGCGGACGCGCTCCTGTCCCGCATCACCCCGACCGCCGACCCCCAGGACCTGGCGGGCTGCGACGCGGTGATCGAGGCGGTCTTCGAGGACACGGCCCTCAAGCACAAGGTCTTCCAGGAGATCCAGCACATCGTCGAGCCGGACGCACTGCTGTGCTCCAACACCTCGACACTCCCCATCACCGCGCTCGCCGAAGGAGTGGAACGCCAGACCGACTTCATCGGCCTGCACTTCTTCTCCCCGGTCGACAAGATGCCACTGGTGGAGATCATCAAGGGTGAGCGGACGGGCGAGGAAGCCCTGGCCCGCGCCTTCGACCTGGTCCGGCAGATCAGGAAGACGCCGATCGTCGTCAACGACTCCCGCGGCTTCTTCACCTCCCGCGTGATCGGCCACTTCATCAACGAAGGGGTCGCGATGGTCGGCGAGGGCATCGAGCCCGCGTCGGTCGAACAGGCGGCCGCGCAGGCGGGCTACCCGGCCAAGGTCCTCTCCCTGATGGACGAACTGACGCTCACGCTCCCGCGCAAGATCCGCAAGGAGACCAGGCAGGCGGTCGAGGAGTCCGGCGGCACCTGGACGCCCCACCCCGCCGAGGCGGTCATCGACCGCATGGTCGACGAGTTCGGCCGCCCGGGCCGCAGCGGGGGCGGCGGCTTCTACGACTACGGCGACGACGGCAGGCGCTCCGCCCTCTGGCCGGGCCTGCGCGAGCACTTCACCCGCCCCGGCTCGGAGATCCCCTTCAGGGACATGCAGGAACGCATGCTCTTCTCCGAGGCCCTGGACACGGTCAGACTCCTTGAGGAGGGCGTCCTCACCTCGGTCGCCGACGCCAACATCGGCTCCATCTTCGGCATCGGCTTCCCCGGCTGGACCGGCGGCGTCCTCCAGTACATCAACGGCTACGAGGGCGGCCTCCCGGGCTTCGTGGCCCGCGCCCGCGAACTGACGGCCCGTTACGGTGACCGCTTCACGCCTCCGGCGCTGCTGGTGGAGAAGGCGGAGAAGGGGGAGCGGTTCGGGGACGCGTGAGAGGGAGTCTCGAACGCCGGGCTTGGGCTGTTCCAGCCCGTCCGGCGTTTGAGGACGAGGCCCCTTGAGGGCCGATGGGGGGGGTCTGGGGGCGCAGCCCCCAGGAGCGGCGGGGTCGAAGGGGCAGCAGCCCCTGGGGATGGGACGGGTAGGGGCGGCGGGGGCGAAAAAAGCCCGGCACCAACCCATACCGCTCAGCGACACGCCCCCCTTGCCGCCCCACCCCCACCTCCCCGACGCTGGCCAGCGAGCCGGTCGCACCTTCCCGCCCCCACGGAGGAGCCCCCATGCGTCACCGCCCCGCCCTCGCCGTCCTGGACATCCTCCGAGACGAGGGCGTGGACCGAATCTTCGGCAACCCCGGCACCACCGAACTCCCCTTCCTCGCCGCACTCGCACAGCAGGACAACGCCCCCGAGTACGTCCTGGGAGTACACGAGGGCTCCGTCGTGGCCATGGCCGACGGCTACGCGAGAGCCACCGCCCGCCCCGCCTTCGTCAGCCTCCACATCGCGGCCGGCCTCGCCAACGGCCTCATCGGCCTCCTCAACGCCCGCCGCTCCCGCACCCCCTTGGTGGTCACCGCAGGCCAGCAGGACCGCCGCCATCTCCAGCAGGACCCCATGCTCTCCGGCGACCTCATCGGCCTGGCCACCCCGGCGGTGAAGGCGACGTACGACATCCAGCACGCCCGGGACCTCCCGCTGGCCCTCCGCAGAGCCTTCGCGCTGGCCCGACGCCCGCCCGCGGGCCCGGTGTTCCTCTCGATCCCCATGGACCTCCTCCAGGAGGAGACGGAAGTGGAGATCCCGCCCCGCACCCCCACACCCCCGCTGGGCCCGGCCCCCGGCATCGAACGCGCCGCGTTCCTCCTGGGCTCGGCGGCCCGCCCGGCGATCGTCGCCGGCGACGGAGTGGCCCGCGAGGACGCGCTGGGCGCGTTGATCCGCACGGCCGAGACCTGCGGCGCGCCGGTCCACCACCAGCCGATGGCGGACGCGCTCAACTTCCCGACCACGCACCCCCTCTACGCGGGCATGCTGCCACCCCGCCACGACGCGATCCGCGCCGCCCTGGCCGCGTACGACACCGTCCTGATCGCGGGCGCCCACGCCTTCACCCCCCACCACTACACCCCGGGCCCCGCCCTGCCGCCCGGCCTCACGGTCGTACAGCTGGACTCCGACCCGGACGAGATCGGCCGCAACTTCCCGGCCGACACCGGTCTCGTGGGCGCCCTCGGCCCCTCCCTGCACCGTCTGGCGGACCTGCTGCGCGACCGGGTGCCCGAACACACGGCGAAGGCCCGCGTCCTGCGCGCCGGTGAACAGCACACCGCGGACCGCGAGCGTGCCGACGCCGCGGCCCGGGCCGCCTACTCCCCGGCGCCGCTGGCTCCTTGGGCCGGCGCCCACGCCGTGGCGAGCGCGCTGCCGCCGGACGCCGTGGTCGTCGAGGAGGCGATCACCGTCGGCCTCCTGCTCCGCCGGCACGTACGGCTCGAAAGCCCCGGCAGCTACACCCACACCGTCGGCGGCGGCCTGGGCTGGGGCATCGGCGCCGCCGTGGGCCGTTCCCTCGCCGAACCGCACCGCCCGGTCGTCGCGGTCCTGGGCGACGGCTGCACCCTCTTCGGCCTCCAGGGCCTGTGGAGCGCGGCCCGCCAGCACACCCCCGTCCTGTTCGTGGTGATGAACAACGGCGTCTACCGCACCCTCCAGGACACCTACCGGGCGATGGGCGTTGAGGGCCCCTGCCCCGGCACCGAACTGGGCCCCCTGGACTTCACCCGGGCGGCCGCCTTCTTCGGCGTCGACGCGACACGGGCGGAGAGCGCGACCCATCTCGCCGAACTCGTCGCCGGAGCGGGCGAACTCACCGGGCCGCTCCTCGTCGACGTACCGCTGCGGGGATAGCGGACTCACAGGAACCGGCGTCTTGTCACCCCGCCCGCCCGGGTCGATCATCGGTCCATGACGGACGGTCGGCCGCCGAAGTCGGTGCTAGCCCGCGGAGCCGCGCTGCTGCGTGTCTGCGGCGAGTCCGACACCGCCCTCTCCCTCGCCGAAGCCGCCCTGCGCACCGGCCTGCCGAAACCCACCGCGCACCGGCTGATCGGCGAACTGGTCCGGCTCGGGCTCGTCGAGCGCACCGGGGAGGGCGGCTACCGTGTCGGGCTCGCGCTGTTCGTGCTGGGCCAGTCGGCGCCGTCCGTGCGGGAGTTGAGGGACGCGGCGCTGCCGTACCTCGGCGATCTGCACGAGGCGACCCACGAGAACGTCCACCTGGCCGTCCCGGACGGCACCGACACCCTGTTCCTGGAGAAGGTCACCGGCCGCCGCGCCACCCCGATCGTCTCCCGCACCGGTGGTCGGCTTCCCGCCCACTGCACCGCCACCGGCAAGGTCTTCCTCGCCCTGGACCCCAGCCCACCGGGCCGCGCGCTGCCCCGGCTGACCCCGCGCACCCTGGTCCTGCCCGGCCAGTTGGCCCGCGACCTCGCCCGCACCCGGGCCCGTGGCTACGGCGTCAACCTGGAGGAGGCCGAGATCGGCGTCTCGGCGGTCGCCGCCCCCGTCTACGCGCGGGGCCCCGACTCCCGCCCGGTCGCCGCGATCTCCGTCACCGGCGGCACCCGACGGCTCGACATGGACCGCATCGGCGCCCGCGTGTGCGCGGCGGCACGGGCACTGACGAGAACCCTGTCGGCCTGACACCCACCAGAACCCTGTCGGCCTGAACTCACCAGGACCCTGCTTGTCTGAAACCGACCAGCACCCTGCCCGTCTGATACCGACGAGCACCCGCCGGTCCGAAACCCACCAGCACCCTGCCGGGCCTGAACCAGCCCCGGCCCGGGCCCGGTCACTCCGGTTCGTCGGCCGCCCCCTGCTGCATCGCCACCGCCAACGCGTGCTCGGTCAGCCGTTCCCCGTGCACCTCACCCACCAGCCGCCCCCGCACGAACACCAGCACCCGATCGCAGATCTCCGTCAGCTCCGCGAGATCCGTCGACGCCAGGAGTACGGCCGCCCCGCCCGCCGCCAACTCGCCGACGATCCGGTGCATTTCGCTCCGTACGCCGACGTCGACGCCCCGGGTGGGATCGTCCAGCACCACGATCCTCGGCTCCGTCGCCAGCCACTTGGCGAACACGACCTTCTGCTGGTTGCCGCCGGACAGCCGGGCCGTTACGTCGTAGGGCCCGCCCCGCAGTCGCAGACGCTCCGTCAGATCTCGTGTGTGCCGCACGAGTTCGGACCGGGACGGCATGAACCCGCCCCGCCCCAGCGCCAGCCAGCTCACCGCGGTGGTGTTCTCCCACACCGTACGGTCCACCATCAGCCCGTACCGCTTGCGGTCGCTCGGCACGAAGGCCACGCCTGCCCGCACCGCCGCCCGCAGCGAGTGCGGCAGGCCCCGGCCGCCCTCGTCCACCCGGCCCGCCGAGACGTCCGCGCGCCCGCACACCACCTCCAACGCGTCGAGATGGCCCGCCCCTTGGAGCCCGGCGACCCCGACCACCTCACCCGCCCGCACGGTGAAGGTCACGTCGGCGAGCCGGCCCGGCACGCTCACCCCGGACAGCACCACCGGCGGCGGCAGATCGACCGCGGCCCGCGCCCTTCGGGCCGGCTGCTCGGGCCGTCCGCCGAGCATCGCCGTCACCAGCTCGGGCACGTCCACCTCCTCCCGGCGCACCCCCGCCAGAGCGACCCGGCCGTCCCGAAGCACGGTCACCCGCTGGGCGATCCGCATGACCTCCTCCAGGAAGTGGGTGACGTACAGGACGGCGATGCCCCGCCCGGTGAGCGTGCGCAGCACCTGTTCGAGGCGGTCGACGGCGGTGGCCGGGAGCGCCGAGGTCGGCTCGTCCAGGATCAGCAGGCGCGGGCGGAGCAGCAGGGCCCGTGCGATCTCCGTCAACTGCTGGTCGGCGAGCGGGAGTTCGCCGAGTTCGGTGTCCAGGTCGACGTCGAGTCCCAGTTCCGCGAGAACGGGCCGGGCCGCCCGGTCCATGGCACCCCGGTCGAGCAGTCCGAAGCGGCGCGGCGGACGGTACGGGAAGAGGTTCTCCCGCACGGACAGGTCCGGGAAGAGGCTCAACTCCTGGGACACGGTCGCGATCTGGGCGTCCTCACCTGACTCCGCCTCACCCGACTCCATCCCGCCCGACTCGACCGTGCCTTCGTCCGGCGCGAGCGACCCGGACAGTATCCGTACCAGGGTCGACTTGCCCGCCCCGTTCTCACCGACCAGCGCGTGCACCTCGCCACCCCGCAGCCGGATGCCGGCCCCGTCCAACGCCCGTACGCCGCCGTACGACTTGACCAGGTCCCGCGCCACCAGGATGTCGCCGTACGTCATCTCAGCGGGCGTCCTTGAGCGGCTTCATCTGCGCGCCCTGGTCGCCGAGGAGCTTGTCGATGGTCGGCGTGTACCAGTCGTAGGCCGCCTTCGCCGACTTCTGGCGGGCGATGATCTCGTCGATGTTGGAGGAGTCGACGACCCCGCCGGGGGAGAGGAACCAGCCGTCGGGCAGCTTGCCGTCCTTCTCGCGCACCGACTCGATCAGGATCGCGGTCGACAGATAGCCCTTGAGGAAGTGCTGCGGGTCGATGGTGACGAAGTTCGAGCCGTCCTTGACCGCGTCCAGGGTCTTCGGGTCGACGTCGAAACCGGCGGTCAGCCACTTGCCGTTCTCCGCCTTCTTGATCTTGGCGAGGTTGTAGCTGTCGGCGTCCCCGACGCCGAGGAAGGCGAGCGCGTTCGGGTGCGCGTTGACCTGCGCCGACCAACTGCTGTAGTTCTGCCCGGGATCGCTGTACGTCTGGAAGGGCCCGACCACCTTCACCCCCGGCGCCTCCTTCCTGAACGTGTCGGCGATCCCCTTCGCCCGGTTGTCCAGCACCGGCGTCCCCGGGTTCGGCACCCCGATGGCGACCTCGCCCTTCGGATCGGCGCCGAGCCGCTTCAGGGCCTCCTTGGCCATCAACTCGCCCAGCGCGTAGTTGTCGTTGCCGACGTAGAAGCCCACCTTGCTGCCGTCGGTGGGGGAGGTGTCCAGGGCGACGATCGGGATGCCCTTGTCGACGGCCTGCGCTGCGGGCCGGGTGAAGATCGGCGGATCCAGGTTCTCCAGCACGATGCCGTCTTTGGCCCGCGTGGTCAGGTTCTGGAACAGCTGCACCTCGGCGGGCCCGTCCGTGTTGGGCGGCCCCACGGCCTTGAAGTCGACATCCCCCGCGTGGCTCGCGGCGCTCTCCGCGCCCAGCACCATCTCGTGGGCGAAGTTGAGCGAGATGTTGGCGACCGCGATGCCCATGCTCAACTTGTCGCCCTTGCCGGAACCGCCGCCCCCACAGCCTGCGGCACCGACCAGCAGCAGCGCACCGAGCGCCGCGGACACCGTACGGAATCGGGGTTGCATCACGGCCTCCAGGTTTGGGGGGTGTCGTTCGGATCAGTCCGGCGTCGCGGGGGCTGGCACGCACTCCCCCACAGCCTCAAGGGCGCGGGGGACCCCCAGCGGCGTTGTCGTCGGTCGCCGACTCCCCCACGCTCGAAGCAACCTCGCGCGGGAGGGGCCCCATCGCGTCGCCCGCCGCGGCAGCGGCTGATCGACACGGCTCCTCCGCCTCGCAGCCGGCACGCACCAGACCCCGCTCGGCTCCGCCGGGACGCACCGTTCCTCACAGCAGCCGACCTGATCCAAACGACACCCCCCAGGTCACTTGCGACGGCGTCCACCGCGCCGCAGCGCGCTGTCGGCCGCGACCGCGACGAGGATGACCCCGCCGGTCGCGAACGACGTCCAGTTGATGGGGACTTCGAAGAAGACCAGCCCGGCGGCGACGACCGAGAGGATCATCGCCCCCGCCACCGCGCCGACCACCGAGCCCCGGCCGCCGACCAGCGGGGTGCCGCCGATGATGCAGGCGGCGATGGCCTGGAGCTCGTAGCCCTGGCCGAGGGTCGGGTCGCCCGCGCCGTAGAAGGCGAGGGCGAGGGTGGCGGCGCACGCCGTGGTCAGGCCGGACAGGGCGAGGGCCTGGACGCGGGTGCGGACCACCGGGATACCGCTGAAGGCGGCCGCGTCCGGGTTGGAGCCGATCGCCCGCACCCGGGCCCCGAACCGGGTGCGGGCGAGCACCACCGCCAGGACGACGACCACCGCGAGCAGTACCCACAGCGCGAACGGCACCCCGCCGGGGTCGCCGCCCGCGAAGGTGAAGAACGAGTCGTCCAGCGGCAGATCGGTGATCTGCTTGCCGTCGGCGAGGGCCAGGCCGACACCCCGGAAGAGCAGCAGCGTGCCCAGCGTCACGATGAACGACGGCAGCGCGAGGACCGTCGTGACCAGCGCGTTGAACACGCCGGCGGCGATACCGGTGGCCAGCACCACCGGCACCGCCAGCCAGGGCGCCGTCCCGTCCCGGATCAGCAGCGCCCCGACGACCAGGCACATGGCGTAACTGCCGCCCACCGACAGGTCGACCTCGCGCATGGCGAGCGCGAAGACCATCCCGCACGCCATCAGTGAGATGTAGACCGAGTTGTGGGCCGTCGACAGCAGGTTGCCGGTGTCGAGGAAGTCCGGGTACGGGATGCCGATCCCGGCGATCAGCAGCCCCAGCACCAGCAGCACACCCAGCTCGTCCCGCACCAGCCGGCGCGGCGACGGACGCGACCGGCGCCGCCCGCCGGCCTGTTCGCGGGCGCGCTCGGCGTCGTCCACGGCACGCTCGGTCTCGGTCATCGGGCACGGCTCCCGTAGCAAGCGGCTGCTGGCATCGCCCCGCAGCGTCGACGCCACGGACCCGGGCGGCAACAGCGGC
Source organism: Streptomyces sp. SID13726 (assembly GCF_010548375.1). Taxonomy (GTDB): domain Bacteria; phylum Actinomycetota; class Actinomycetes; order Streptomycetales; family Streptomycetaceae; genus Streptomyces. The sequence continues at coordinate 666,129 of NZ_JAAGLY010000003.1, read as the reverse complement.
GTTCCAGCGAGTGGAATGCGCCCTTGCCGCGCGCCTGACGGGTCGTCACACTCGGCGCATGGAGACGCGTACCGCCCTGGTGACCGGAGCGGCACAGGGCCTCGGACGGGAGTTCGCCGTCGCGCTCGCCGGGCGCGGCTACCGGGTCGCGGGACTCGACCTGGAACCGCAGTCGGAGACCGCCGAACAGATCCTGGACTACGTGGAGTTGGTCGGGGACGCCACCGACCCGGGCGCGGTGGAGGAGGGCCTGGAACAGATCGTCGACCGGTTCGGCACCCTGCACGTGGTGGTCAACAACGCCGGTGTGTACCCGGCGAAACCCTTCGAGGAGACCACGCTCGAGGACTGGCGCCGGGTCATGCGGGTCAACCTGGAGGCGCCGTTCCTGGTGACGCGTGCCGCGCTGCCGTATCTGAAGGCGGCCGGGTGGGGCCGGATCGTCAACATCGCCTCCGCGGCCGTGCTCACCGCACCGCCCGCCATGGTCCCGTACGTCTCCTCGAAGATGGGCCTGATCGGCTTCACCCGCTCGCTCGCCGCCGCCGTCGCGCCCTACGGCATCACGGTCAACGCCATCGCGCCCAGCATGGTCCGTACCGCCACCGCCGAGCGGACGGTGGGCGCGGACGGCGGCTTCGAGCAGGTGCGTTCCGGACAGGTCGTCGAGCGGACGCAGGAACCGGCCGACCTGGTCTCGACGCTCCTCTACGTCGTCGACAAGGGCAGCGACTTCCTCACCGGGCAGACCCTCAACGTGTCAGGAGGCTCCGCCTACCTCTGACGTCCACTCCCGAAGCTCCTCCTTCAGGGACCGCTGAAAGGTCGTCAGCAGGGCCTGGACGACGAGCGGTTCCATGTGCGCGGACAGCGACTTGACGTCCTGCGCGTCGCGTTGGGCCACCTCGCCCCGGAACAGCTGCGACAACTCGCGCGCCGCGGCCCGGGAGTGCTCGATCAGCACCTTCCGCGACGCGAGGATCGCCTCCTGCGACAACGGTACGTCGAGCAGCCCGACACCGAGCCGCAGCAGCCCCAGGTCGACCCGGTAGGCGTCGCCGTCCCGCCGGACCACGTCCATCGCGGCGAGCCGCTCCAGCTCGTCGTCGCCCAGCGCCCGCCCCGCCCGCCGCCGGAGCTCGTCGGGGTCCATCCGCTCCACGACGTCCGGTGCCCAGGAGGCGACCACGGCCCGGTGGATCGCGAGGTCGTGGGCGCTCAGCTCGGCCGGCAGCTGCTGCATGTACCGCTCGATCGCCGCCAGCGTCATGCCCTGGTGCTGGAGCTCCTCGATCAGCGCCAGTCGGGCCACGTGCTCAGGGCCGTAGTGACCGACCCGGCGCGGACCGATCACCGGTGGTGGCAGCAGCCCCCGGGTGCCGTAGAAGCGGACCGTGCGGACCGTGACCCCGGCCCGCGCGGCCAGCTCGTCGATCGTGAGGGCCGGCTCCTCGGTGCCGGTGGGGGTGTCGGTCGTCATGTGCAGCAGTATCGCTGTCTCACCACTGCTGTGACACCCGGTGCGGCCAGTCGTCGATCATCCGTCGATCAGACGTCGCTCAGGCATCGATCAGGCGAGAAGCCCCCTCTGTGACATGTGCCACCGCATGTGCCGTGCCGCGCGGGGAAGGCGAGCCCCTGGCCTGTGCCTCTCGCCAGGAGGCACAGGCCGACGTACGTCCGAAAGCCCGAGCGGGACCCGCCGGGGCGCAGCGCACCAGAGAGTGGAACGACCCGTGAGCAAGGACGCCGTGCACTCGGCACAGGCCGCCACCCGCACCGACGCGGCCCAGGTACCCGCGGACGCGGGCGACGCCGGCTACAGCAAGGACCTCAAGGCCCGCCACGTCAACATGATCGCCATCGGCGGCGCGATCGGCACCGGCCTCTTCCTCGGCGCCGGAGGACGCCTCCACACCGCGGGCCCTGCGCTCGCCCTCGCCTACCTGGTCTGCGGGATCTTCGCCTTCTTCGTCGTCAGGGCGCTCGGCGAGCTGGTCCTGTACCGCCCCTCCTCGGGCTCCTTCGTGTCGTACGCGCGTGAGTTCCTCGGCGAGAAGGGCGCGTACGTCGCCGGCTGGATGTACTTCCTGAACTGGTCGACGACCGGCATCGCCGACATCACCGCGATCGCGCTCTACACGCACTACTGGAGCCTGTTCACCGACATCCCGCAGTGGACGCTGGCGCTGATCGCCCTCGCCGTGGTCCTCGCCGTGAACCTGATCTCGGTGAAGATCTTCGGCGAGCTGGAGTTCTGGTTCGCGATCATCAAGGTGGCCACGCTCGTCGGCTTCATGCTGATCGGCATCTTCCTGCTGGCCACGCGGCACGAGGTGGGCGGGCAGACCCCTGGTGTCGGCGTGATCATCGACAACGGCGGTGTCCTCCCGCACGGCGTCATGCCGGTCGTCCTCGTCATGCAGGGCGTGATCTTCGCGTACGCCGCCCTCGAACTGGTCGGTGTCGCGGCGGGCGAGACGGCGGAGCCGGAGAAGGTCGTCCCGCGCGCGGTGAACTCGATCATGTGGCGCGTGGGCCTCTTCTACGTCGGCTCGGTCGTCCTCCTGGCCCTGCTCCTGCCCGGCTCGGTCTACTCGGCCGACGAGAGCCCCTTCGTCACGGTCCTCTCGAAGATCGGCGTCCCGGCGGCGGGCGACGTGATGAACCTGGTGGTCCTGACGGCGGCCATGTCCTCCCTGAACTCGGGCCTGTACTCCACGGGCCGCATCCTGCGCTCCATGGCGACGGCGGGCTCGGCCCCGAGGTTCACCGCCCGCATGAACCGCAGCCAGGTCCCCTACGGCGGCATCCTGCTCACCTGCGCCGTCTGCGTCCTCGGTGTCGGCCTCAACTACCTCATGCCGAGCCGGGCCTTCGAGATCGTGCTGAACGTCGCCTCCCTCGGCATCATCAGCACCTGGGTGATCATCATGATCTGCCACCTGGTCCTCGTCCGCCGCGCCCGCGCGGGCCTGCTGACCCGCCCGTCCTTCCGCCTCCCCTTCACCCCGTTCACCGAGATCACCACGATCGCCTTCCTCCTGGCCTGTCTCGGCATGATGGCCAACGATCCCGAGGTCGGCCGCAAGACCCTCCTCCTGGTCCCCGTGATCGCGGCCCTCCTGGTCGCGGGCTGGTTCGGCGTCCGCCGCAGGGTGTCGGACACGACGGACCGCGAACTGACCGACCTCACGCACTGACCACTGACCGACGCCGTTGTCAGTGCCGGCCTCTACGGTGGGGTCATGGGGGAGATCAAGTACGTCCAGGGCGACGCCACCGTCCCGTCGGTGAAGGGCGTCAAGCTGATCGCGCACGTCTGCAACGACCTCGGGGGCTGGGGCAAGGGCTTCGTGGTCGCGGTCTCGCGCCGCTGGCCCGAACCCGAGGCCGCGTACCGGGCCTGGCACCGGGAGCGCGCGTCGAACGACTTCGGGCTGGGCGCCGCCCAGTTCGTGCGGGTCGAGCCGTATGTGTGGGTGGCCAACATGGTCGGGCAGCGAGGCACACGAAGCGGCAGCAAGGGCGTGCCCGTGCGGTACGAGGCGATCGACGCGGCCCTCCGCAAGGTCGCCGTGAAAGCCGTCGAGCTCGGGGCGTCCGTGCACATGCCGCGGATAGGGTGCGGGCTGGCCGGCGGGAAGTGGTCCCGCGTGGAGCCGCTGATCATCGGGCGACTGGTGGAGCCGGGCCTGGCGGTCACCGTCTACGACCGTGGGGAGAGCGGGAGTTGACCAAGGACATCGACGTCCTGGTGCTGGGCGGAGCCGGTGTGGACACCATCGTCCACGTCCCCGAGCTGCCCCTGCCCCACGCCGACAGCTACATGATCGACTCCGGTATCCGCACCCGTGCCGGACAGACCGGCGACTTCGTGGCCGTAGGGCTCACCGCCCTCGGCCTGACCACCCACCACCTCGACTTCCTCGGCGACGACCCCGAGGGCGACCTGGTCCGCACCCTGCACAGCGACCGGGGCATCGTGCTCACCGCCGTCCCCCAGCCCGCCGGCACCAAGCGGGCCGTGAACCTCGTCGGCCCCGACGGCAGAAGACTCTCCCTGTACGACACCAGCCGGGCCCACCCCGACGACCGGTTCCCGGCGGACACCCTGCGTCCCCTCGCCGAGGCGAGCCGGCACATCCACGTCTCGATCACCCACCCCTGCGCCCACGCCCTCCCCGTCCTCCGGGACACCGGCGCCACCCTCTCGACCGACCTCCACGACTGGGATGGCGAGAACCCCTACCACGAGCCCTTCGCCCTCGCGGCCGACGTGGTGTTCCTGTCCGCCGCCGCCCTCACCGACCCCGAGCGCACCCTGCGCGACATCGCGGGGCGCGGCCGTGCCGGGATCGTCGTCGCCACCGCCGGAGCCGAGGGCGCGTACCTGCTCGCGGACGGCACGCTGACCCACGTCCCACCGGTCACCCCGCCCGCCCCCGTGATCGACTCCAACGGCGCGGGCGACGCCTTCGCCGCCGCGTTCCTCTTCGGCCACCTCTCCGGCGAACCCCCGCGAAGGTGCGCCCTCTACGGCGCGCTGGCCGGCGCCCACGCCTGCACCGTGCCGTCCACGCGGACCGACGCGATCACGAGGGACACACTGCTGGCCCGCGCGACCCGCGGCCCGAGCCGGTAGGAGCGGCCCCGTCCCGCAGGCCGGGACCGCTCCAGAGCCCTACTCCCCGTGCACGTCGTTCGTCGCCGCGATCTTCTTCCACGACCTCGGCCGCACCGGCGCCTCCGACGCCTCCGACGCCTTCGCGATCGACGCACCCCGCGCGGCGGGCGCCCCCGGCTTCGACGGCTGGAACAGCCACGTGTCGAACAGCGCGGCCAGCGGCTGCCCGGACACCTCCTCGGCGTACCGCTGGAAGTCGGCCACGGACGCGTTGCCGTACGCGTACTTCTGCGGCCACCCCTTCAGCACCGCGAAGAACGCCTCGTCCCCGATCTCGTTCCGCAGCGCCTGGAGGGCCAGCGCGCCGCGGTCGTAGACGGCGATGTCGAACTGGTTCTCCGGCCCGGGGTCACCCGGCTTCACCGTCCAGAACGCGTCGTCGGCCGGGTGCGAGTCGTACACGTAGTCGGCGAGTTCCTGTGCCGTCCCCTCGCCCTCGTGCTCGGACCACAGCCATTGGGCGTACCGGGCGAAGCCCTCGTTGACCCAGATGTCCTTCCAGCCGCGCACGGACACGAGGTCGCCGTACCACTGGTGGGCCAGCTCGTGCACGACCACGGAGGTGTTGGAGCCGTTCGCGAACTGGCGCGGGCTGTAGAAGGGCCGGGTCTGGGTCTCCAGCGCGTACCCGGTGTCCGTGTTCGGGACGTATCCGCCGAGCGCGTCGAAGGGGTACGGCCCGAAGTACCCGCTCAGCCAGTCGGCGATCTCCCCGGTCCGCTCGACGCTCGCCCGCGCGGCCCCGTAGTTGGCCCCGAGGTCCTTGCTGTAGGCGTTGACGACCGGGATGCCGCCGTCGGTCGTCCCGGTCGTGACGTCGAACCGGCCGACGGCCAGGGTCGCCAGATACGTGGCCTGCGGCTTGTCGGACCGCCAGTTCCAGCGGGTCCAGCCGAGCCGTGAACTCGTCGACTGGAGCGTGCCGTTGGAGATCGCCTGGCTGCCGTCGGGCACCTGGACCGACACGTCGTAGGTCGCCTTGTCGAGCGGGTGGTCGTTGCTCGGGAACCACCACCAGGCCGACTCGGGCTCGTTCGCCCCGACCCCGCCGTCCGGAGTGCGGTGCCAGCTGGTGAAGCCGTACGCCTGCTTGGAGGAGGGCACCCCGCGGTAGCGGACCACCACCGTGATCTCGGTGCCCTTGGCCAGCGGCGTTCTCGGCGTGATCTCCAGCTCGTGCTCGCCCGAGGCGGTGAACGACGCCTTGGAGCCGTTGACCCGCACCTCGCTCACGTCGAGGAGAAAGTCCAGATCGAAGCGGGACAGATCCTGTGTGGTGCGCGCCAGGAGGGTGGCCGTGCCCTCCAGTTCGTCCGTCGCCGGCTGGTACTTCAGCCGCAGGTCGTAGTGGGAGACGTCGTATCCGCCGTTGCCGTAGTCCGGGTAGTAGGGGTCGCCGATGCCCGGAGAGCCGGGGGAGGAGGTCGCTGCCGACGCTGGGATCGCCAGCATCAGGGAGGCCGCCGCGAGCGCGCCCGGTGCGATGAGTCTGCGGTGCACGAAAGCTCCAAGTCGTGGGGGCATGAAGTCTGTTCGCAGCCTATTCACCACCTGTGAGCTGCGTGTGTCCATGGTCGCCCCTGTCACACGATCGCCATTCGGCCGACATGGTCCCAAGAGGCCCTCTTTTGTGCGGGAGTTGACCGCAGTACCGTCCGCGCATGTCGACAAGAACGCGCTTCACGATCTGGAGACCGCTCGCGACGGCCGCCGCGGCCACCGCCGCCCTGCTGGCCACCCTCCTCGCACCCGCGACCGCACAGGCACAGCCCCAGGCGGCGCCGGCGAAGACGCGGGAGAGCCAACCGGTCTACTCGTACGGGAACGCCGTCCGCGAGGCCGTCTGGGTGGACACCCGCCTCGACGGCGACGGCGACGGGAGGACCGACCGGGTCGCCGTCGACGTCGTCCGGCCCCGCGAAGCTGCCCAGCAGGGCCGCAAGGTGCCGGTCATCATGGACGCGAGCCCCTACTACTCCTGCTGCGGGCGCGGCAACGAGAGCCAGCTGAAGACGTATGACGCCCAGGGCGATGTCGTCCAGATGCCGCTGTTCTACGACAACTACTTCGTGCCCCGCGGCTACGCCTTCGTCGGCGTCGACCTCGCCGGCACCAACCGCTCCGACGGCTGTGTGGACGTGGGCGGCCGCTCCGACATCCAGTCCGCCAAGGCAGTGGTCGACTGGCTCAATGGCCGGGCCACCGCCTACACGAGCCGCACCGGCACCGCGAAGGCCAAGGCCACCTGGACCAACGGCCGCACCGGAATGATCGGCAAGAGCTGGGACGGCACCATCGCCAACGGCGTCGCCGCCACCGGAGTCGAGGGCCTGAGGACCATCGTCCCGATCAGCGCCATCTCCACCTGGTACGACTACTACTTCTCCAAGGGCGCTCCGCTCTACGACTCGGGCCCCGACTGGCTCTCCGACTACGTCGACAGCCCCGACGCCCGCGCCAGGTGCGCCGCAGTCCAGCAGAAACTCGTCGACCAGGCGCCCCGCACCGGCGACCGGACCCCGCTGTGGACCGAGCGCGACTACGTGAAGGACGCCAAGAAGGTCAAGGCCAGCGTCTTCGCGGTGCACGGCATGCAGGACCTCAACGTCCGTCTCCAGCACCTCGGCCCGTGGTGGGACGCCCTCGCGAAGAACGGCGTCGAGCGCAAGATCTGGCTCTCCCAGACCGGCCACGTCGACCCGTTCGACTTCCGGCGCGCGGAGTGGGTGAACACCCTGCACCGCTGGTTCGACCACGAACTCCTCGGCTACGACAACGGCATCGACCGCGAGCCCATGGCCGACATCGAACGCCACCCCGACCAGTGGGTCACCTCCAAGTCCTGGCCCCCGCGCGGCACTTCCGCGGCCACGCTGCGCCCCGCGAAGGGTTCCCAGCCTGGCGTCGGCACCCTCGGCCTCGGCAAGGCCAAGGGCACCGAGACCTTCACCGACGACCCGGCGCTGAGCGAGACCGACTGGGCCGCGCAGATCGACACCTCGACCCCGGGCAAGGCGGGCTTCACCACCGGCACCCTGAGCAAGGACCTCCGCCTCTCCGGAGCCTCGAAGGTGACCGTCACGGCGACCCCGACCACCTCCACGGCCCACCTCTCCGCCGTGCTCGTGGACCTCGGCCCCGACACCATCCGTGACTACGCGGCCGGCGGCGAGGGCATCACCACGCTCACCGACCGCACCTGCTGGGGCTTCAGCACCACCGGCGACAGCGCCTGCTTCAAGGAGACCCGGGCGCAGACCGCCGCCGTCGACTACACGGTCGTCAGCCGTGGTTGGGCCGACCTCGGGAACTACGCCTCGGACCGCAAGGGCGTCCCGCTCACCCCGGGCAGGGCCTACACCATCACCCTCGACCTGGGCACCACGGACCACGTCGTCCCGGCCGGCCACCGTCTCGCCCTGATCGTGGCGGGCACCGACAAGGACCTCATCGACCCGCCGTCCACCAAGCCCACGCTCACCGTCGACCTGTCCCGCACCTCGGCCCGCGTCCCGCTGGTCGGCGGCGCGTCCGCGTTCGCGCACGCCACGAAGGGCGCCGAGACCGTCGTACCGGACAAGGCCACGCCGCTCGACGGCGTCCGGGCCCCGCGCACCACGCAGCGCGTCCCGCGGGAGGCCCGATGATCCGGGCACTCACGACGGCGGCCGCCGCCACGGCCCTCCTCGTCACGGCGACCCCGGCGCTCGCGGCCACGGAGAAGCCGCCCCGCACCGGCTTCGAGAAGTCGGCGGGGGCCCGCTGGACGGGGGAGACCGAGGAGCGGGACTTCCTGGCGGCCGTGGACCGGGGCAGCCCCCGGGTCTCCGTCGACCGCATCGGTACGACGAAACAGGGCCGTCCCCTCCGGCTCGTCCAGGTCGGCGCCCGCCACGCCCCCACCAAGGTCCTCCTCGTGTGCAGCCAGCACGGCGACGAGCCCTCCGGCCGCGAGGCCTGTCTCACCAAGATCCGCGACCTGGCCTACGCGAAGGACGCCCGCACCCGGCGCTTCCTCGACCGCACCACCGTGCTGGTCGTGCCCACCGCCAACCCGGACGGCCGGGCCGCCGACACCCGAGGCAACGGCGACGGCGTCGACATCAACCGCGACCACCTGGCCCTGGCCACCGCGGAGGCCCGCGCCATGGCGGCGGTCGTCCGCGACCGGCAGCCGGACGTCATCTACGACCTGCACGAGTACGGCGCCACCCCGCCCTACTACGACAAGGACCTCTTCGACCTCTGGCCCCGCAACCTCAACACCGACGAGGCCGTCCACGACGAGGCCGAGACCCTGTCCCAGGCGTACGTGCGCCCCGCCGCGCGGAAGTCCGGCTACACGACCGGCACGTACGGCATCTGGACCGACCCGGTCACCGGCGACCCGATCAGACAGGTCGCCGGTGACGGCCAGGAACGCATCCTGCGGAACATGTCCGGCGTCAAGCACGCGATCGGCCTGCTGATCGAGAGCCGCGTCGAGCCGCTCGCCGCCACCGGCGAGGCGGCCAACAACCGGCGCCGGGTCGATTCCCAACTGGCCGCCCTGAAAGGCCTGTTCGGCTTCACCGACGAGCGTCGCGGCCGGATCGAGAAGGCCACCACCGAGGCCCGTCACCGGCCAGGCACCGGCCCGGTCTATCTCGGCGGCGCCGACAACGACCCGCCCGAACCCGCCGAGGTGATCCAGGACCCGCCCTGCGGCTACCGGCTCACCGACGCCCAGTACACGGAGGTGAAGGACGAACTCGCCCTGCACGGAGTGCGGACCGAGGGCACCTACGTGCCGCTGAGGCAGCCTCTGCGCGCCCTCGTCCCGCTGCTCCTCGACGCACGTGCCCCGTACCACCTCACGGCCGCGGAGCCCGACACCGGCTGCTGAATCGGTCGAGATCTGCGGCACCTGTGGTAGGTCCTGGGGAACTGTGTGAAAACCGGCGTATCCACCGCCCCAGGGGAAGGTGCCGCAGATGACTGAAGACGTGAAGAAGAGAGGCGGCCGGGAAGGCCCCGCGGGCATTCTCGGCCAGCAGACCGACCGGGTGGTGTTCGGCGTCACCGCCGCCGTCACCGTGGCCTTCGTGATCTGGGGCTGGGCGGCGACGGACTCGCTGGAGGACGTCTCCACCACCATGCTCAACGGGCTGATCCACAACGGCGGCTGGGCCTTCATGCTGGCCGCCTCGTGTTTCGTGGTCTTCGCGCTCTGGCTCGCGATCAGCCGCTACGGCCGTATCCACCTCGGCGACGAGGGCGAGGAACCCGAGTTCAAGACCGTGTCCTGGGTCGCGATGATGTTCAGCGCGGGCATGGGCATCGGCCTGATGTTCTACGGCGTCAGCGAACCGCTCTCGCACTACACGACCCCGCCCCCGGGCACGAACCCCGCCGGCTCCGGTGAACGCATGGAGACGGCGATGGCGACGACCCTCTTCCACTGGACGCTGCACCCGTGGGCGATCTACGCGGTGGTCGGACTCGGCATCGCCTACAGCACCTTCCGCAAGCGCCGGCGCCAGACCATCAGCGCGGTCTTCACCCCGCTGATCGGCGAGAAGCACGCGAACGGCACCGCGGGCCGGGTGATCGACATCCTCGCGATCATCGCCACGATCTTCGGCTCCGCGGCCTCCCTCGGCCTCGGCGCCCTCCAGATCGGCTCCGGTTTCCAGGAACTGGACTGGATGGACCACGTCAGCACCGGACTGCTCGTCGCCATCATCGCGGTGCTGACCCTGGCCTTCGTCGCCTCGGCTGTCTCCGGCATCGAGCGGGGCATCCAGTGGCTGTCCAACACCAACATGGTGCTCGCCCTGATCCTCGCCGTGTTCGTGTTCGTCGCGGGCCCCACGATCATCGTCCTGGACCTGCTGCCCACCTCGATCTTCTCCTACCTCGGCGACCTGCCCGAGCTCGCGGGCCGCACCGAGGCCAGCGGCGGCAAGGGCGTCGCGGACTGGCTCGGCAGCTGGACCGTCTTCTACTGGGCGTGGTGGATCTCCTGGACGCCCTTCGTCGGCATGTTCATCGCCCGTATCAGCCGCGGCCGCACCATCCGCCAGTTCGTCGGCGGTGTCATCCTCGTGCCCAGCACCGTCAGCCTGGTCTGGTTCGCGATCTTCGGCGGTACGGCCATGAAGCTGAAGGAGGGCGGCGCGCTCGGCGGCGAGGACACCCCCGAGGGCCAACTCTTCGCCGTCCTCCAGGAGTTCCCCATCGCGACCGCCACCAGCCTGCTGGTGATGATCCTGGTCGGCATCTTCTTCGTCTCAGGAGCCGACGCCGCGTCCATCGTGATGGGCACGCTCTCCCAGCGGGGCGCCCTCGAACCCGGCCGGTTCGTCGTCGTGTTCTGGGGCGTGGTCACCGGAGCCGTCGCCGCCATCATGCTGCTCGTCGGCAGCGGCCAGGGCGACGCCCTCACCGGCCTCCAGAACCTCACGATCCTGGCCGCCGCGCCCTTCGTCCTGGTGATGATCGGCATGTGCGTGGCCCTCATGCGCGACCTGCGCAGGGACCCGGTCATCGTGCGCGGCGAGATGGGCTCCGAGGCCGTCGAACTCGCCGTGATCGAGGGCCACAAGAAGTACGACGGCGACTTCGGCATCCAGGTCGGCCCGGGCCCCGGCACCGAGACGGAGGGCGACCCGCTGGGCCACGACCACAGCTGAACCCGGCGCGCGTCAGGAGGCGGCGAGCCCGGCCGCCTCCTCCGCGCACCCCCAGGCCACGGTCACCCCGGCCCCGCCCTGCCCGTAGTTGTGCACCAACAGCCGCCCGTCCGGCAGCGGTTCACGCTCCAGCCGTACGACGTCCCGCGCGGGCCTGAGCCCCACCCGGTGCCCCAGCACCCGCGCCCCGGCGATCTCGGGCCGCAGCGCCGCACACCGCCGTACGATCGCCTCGGCCACCGCCGGATCCGGCTCGGTCGACCACACGTCGTCCTCCGCCGTGCCGCCCAGCACCAGCCGCCCCGGCTGCGGAAAGAAGTACGCCATCTCCCCGTCGGCGCCCTTGGACACGAGCCAGGTCCGGATGCCCGGGTTCTCCACCAGGACCAACTGCCCGCGCACCGGACGCACGGCCGGGTCCGGTACGACCGAACGGGCGCCGAGCCCCGTGCAGTTGACCACGACCGGCGCGCCGACCTCGGCGAAGTCCGTGACCGTACGCTCCTCGACCACCCCGCCCGCCGCCACGAACCGCTCCCGCAGCCAAGGGAGATGAGTCGACATGTCGATGAGCGGCAGCCTGGCCCACGTCCCCGACCCGGCGTACTCCTCGGCCGTCGACGCCCGCAGCCCCGGAATCCGCACGGAGGCCCAGGAGCGGGCCTCGTCCAGGTCCGTTTCGCCCAGTACCCCTTCGACCATGCGTACGCCGGTGACCTCGGGCCGCGCCGCCAGCTCCGCGTACACGTCGAGCGAGCGCAGCGCCCACGCGCGCACCGCCGCCACCGGTCTGATCCGGTAGGGCCACCACAGCGCGCCCGCAACCCACGAGGTGGTCCGCTCGACGGGGTCCCGCGACCACAGCCGCACCCGCCGCCCCCGCTCGGCGAGCACGACGGCCGTCGTCAGCCCGACGACCCCGCCCCCGACCACCACGATCTCGTCGCTCAGCGCACTGTCCACGCGGGGACGTTAGCGGAATGCCCCATGCCGTGCTCAGACCGGTCCACAGCCGGGAATACTCACAGCATGTCTGCCGCATTTGCGACCTTCGGCCTGGCACCGGCGATGCGTGCCGGTGGAGTCCTCGCCAACGGTGACTTCCAGATCCACCGGGACTTCGTGGACTTCATCGTCGACGGCCGCCCGCTCCTCTTCCAGCTCTCCGACCTCGACGCCGTCTCCCCACTCGCCTCGGACGTCCCGCCCGCGATCTTCACCGCCCAGGTCCGCAGCCTCCTGGGCGAGACGGACGCCCCGCTTCCGGGCGGCCGCTATGTCATCTACGGCTGCCCCGAGTGCGAGGACCTCGCCTGCGGTGCCGTCACCGCCGTCATCGAGCGCGACGGCGACGACTTCATCTGGCGGGACTTCGCCTGGCAGACCGAGGAGGCCGTGGACCTCCAGATGAACGGCTACCACGGCATAGGGCCCTTCCGCTTCCACGGCGCCGACTACCGGGCGGCGCTCGACGCCCTGCTCCAGGGCGCCGGTCCGGAGGGCGCGCGCCGCCGCGTCCTGCTCATCGGCGCCCGCGTCGCCGTCCTCGCCAAACTGGCCGCCGCCCTGCGCACCATCGGCATCGGCGCCGACATCACCCACGGCGTGGTCGACGTCCCCGCCGACGAACTGCGCGGCTACGGCGCCGTCGCCTTCGGCAGGGCGGTCTCCCAGGAGGAACGTGCCGCCGTACGCCACTCCTTCGCACACGCGGGCGTCGACGTGGCCTACGTCGACGGACTCGCCCCGATCATCCCGCTGCTCGTGGCCCAGATAGAGCACGCCCTGGACCGCAGCCCGGTCGATCAGCGCCGGCTGACCCGCCTGGTCGCCGCCGACGGCGAGGCGGGCGTCGAGGTCACCTCACCGTGCCGGGTCCGCCTCACGGCGTACCGCCTCGACCGGCTCTACCGCACCCACGCCCACGAGGTCTTCGACGGCGTCCTGGAGGCGGGGCGGCACCGCATCGCCCTGGACGCCAAGGCGGTACGAGGAGAATCGTTCGTGGTGGCACGCACCTCGGGAAGTGTCCTGGTGGAGGCGATGGCCCGGTGAGAATCGGAGCGCCGGGCGCTCCGTACGGCCACTAGGATCGACGGTCTGATGACTGCCACCCTCGTCGCCAAGAACCTCGCCGCCGGCCACGGCGACCGCTCCCTGTTCAGCGGGCTCGACCTCGTCGTCGCGCCCGGAGACGTCATCGGCCTGGTCGGGGCCAACGGCGCGGGCAAGTCCACGCTGCTCAGGATGTTCGCGGGCCTGCTCGCACCGGAGGAGGGCGAGCTCCGGCTCTCCCCGCCGACGGCCACCGTCGGACACCTCCCGCAGGAGCCGGAGCGGCGCCCGGGCGAGACCGTCCGCGCGTTCCTCGCCCGCCGCACCGGGGTCGCCGAGGCCCAGCGCGTGATGGACGAGGCGACCCAGGCCCTGGTCGACGGGGCACCGGGCGCGGACGACGCGTACGCCACCGGCCTGGAGCGCTGGCTCGACCTGGGCGGCGCCGACCTCGACGAACGCGCCGAGGAGATCGCCGACTCGCTGGGCCTCGCGGTCGACCTGGACCAGCCGATGACCTCCCTCTCGGGCGGCCAGGCGGCCCGCGCCGGCCTCGCCTCCCTCCTCCTATCCCGCTACGACGTCTTCCTCCTCGACGAGCCGACCAACGACCTCGACCTGGACGGCCTGGAGCGCCTGGAGCGCTTCGTGAAGGGCCTGCGCGCCGGCACCGTCGTCGTCAGCCACGACCGCGAGTTCCTCACCCGCACGGTGACCAAGGTCCTCGAACTCGACCTCGCCCAGCAGCAGATCACCCTCTACGGCGGCGGCTACGAGGCCTACCTGGAGGAGCGGGAGGTCGCCCGCAGACACGCCAGGGACGACTACGAGGAGTACGCCGACAAGAAGTCCGCGCTCCAGGACCGGGCCCAGATGCAGCGCTCCTGGATGGACAAGGGCGTGAAGAACGCCCGCCGCAAGGCGAGCAACGACAACGACAAGATCGGCCGCAAGTTCCGCAGCGAGGCCAGCGAGAAGCAGGCCGCGAAGGCCCGCCAGACCCAGCGCATGATCGAACGCCTCGACGTGGTCGAGGAACCGCGCAAGGAGTGGGAACTGCGCATGGAGATCGCGTCGGCCCCGCGCTCCGGCGCCGTCGTCGCGACCCTGAGGGACGCCGAGGTGCGCCAGGGCGACTTCGTCCTCGGCCCGGTCTCCCTCCAGATCGACTGGGCGGACCGGGTCGCGGTCACGGGCGCGAACGGCGCGGGCAAGTCGACCCTCCTGGCAGCCCTGCTCGGCCGCGTCCCCCTGACCTCCGGCCAGGCATCCCTCGGCTCAGGCGTCCTGATCGGCGAGGTCGACCAGGCCCGCAAGCTCTTCCACGGCGAGGAATCCCTCCTGGACGCCTTCTGCGCGGCGGTCCCGGACACGGAACCGGCGGAAGTCCGCACCCTGCTGGCCAAGTTCGGCCTGAAGGCGGACCACGTCCTGCGCTCGGCGGCGACCCTGTCACCGGGGGAGCGGACGAGGTCCGCGCTCGCACTGCTCCAGGGCAGAGGCGTCAACCTCCTGGTCCTGGACGAACCGACGAACCACCTGGACCTCCCGGCGATCGAACAGCTGGAGTCGGCGCTGGACGCGTACGAGGGAACCCTGCTTCTGGTCACCCACGACCGCAGAATGCTGGACGCGGTAAGGGTGACCAGGAGACTGGAGGTCTCATCGGGCAAGGTGGCGGAGACTCCTTAGGGGCGCGGGGAACTGCGCGACCAGCCACAACCGGCCCGCAGTTCCCCACAACCGCTACCGCCCCTTTTTCTTGGAATCCAGCAACCCGGCCTTGCGCAGAGCGTCAGCCATCGCACTGTTGGCCGGAGCGGGCGCGGACCGCTGCTGCTGACGGGGTTGTTGCTGCCGCTGCTGAGGCGGCCGTCCACCTCGCTGAGGCTGTCGCCGCTCCCCACCGGAGGTTTTCGCAGCCGCTTCGTCGTCGAGCCGCAGCGTCAACGAGATCCGCTTCCGCGGGATGTCGACCTCCAGCACCTTCACCTTGACGATGTCGCCGGGCTTCACCACGTCCCGCGGGTCCTTGACGAACGTCTTCGACAGCGCGGAGACATGCGCAAGACCGTCCTGGTGGACACCGACGTCGATGAACGCCCCGAAGGCCGCCACGTTCGTCACGACCCCTTCGAGGACCATCCCGGCGACCAGATCGGAGATCTTCTCGACGCCGTCCTTGAAGGTCGCCGTCTTGAAGGCGGGCCGGGGGTCACGCCCTGGCTTCTCCAGCTCCTTGAGGATGTCGCTCACCGTGGGCAGACCGAACGTCTCGTCCACGAAGTCCTGCGGCTTCAGTGACCGCAGCACACCGGTGTTGCCGATGAGGGACCCCACCTCCTGCCCTGCGGTCTTCACCATCCGCCGCACCACCGGGTACGCCTCGGGGTGCACGCTCGACGAGTCCAGCGGGTCGGAGCCGCCCCGGATCCGCAGGAACCCCGCGCACTGCTCGTACGCCTTGGGCCCGAGCCGGGCCACCTTCTTCAGCTCGGTGCGCGAGGTGAACGGTCCGTTCGTGTCCCGGTGCGACACGATGTTCTCGGCCAGCCCGGAGGTGATCCCGGAGACCCGGGAGAGCAGCGGCGCGGACGCCGTGTTCACGTCCACCCCCACGCCGTTCACACAGTCCTCCACCACCGCGTCCAGCGAACGCGACAGCTTCACCTCGGACAGGTCGTGCTGGTACTGGCCGACGCCGATCGACTTGGGGTCGATCTTCACCAGCTCGGCGAGGGGGTCCTGGAGCCGGCGCGCGATGGAGACCGCGCCGCGCAGCGACACGTCCATGTCGGGCAGCTCCTGCGAGGCGAACGCGGAGGCCGAGTACACGGACGCGCCCGCCTCGGACACCATCACCTTGGTGAGCTTCAACTCCGGGTGCTTGGAGATGAGTTCACCGGCGAGCTTGTCGGTCTCCCGGGACGCCGTGCCGTTGCCGATCGCGACCAGTTCGACGGAGTGCCGCTGCGCCAGCCGGGCCAGCTTGGCGATCGCCTCGTCCCACTTGTTGGCCGGGACGTGCGGGTAGATGACGTCGGTGGCGACGACCTTGCCGGTCGCGTCGACCACGGCCACCTTCACGCCGGTACGGAAACCGGGGTCCAGGCCCAGCGTCGCGCGCGTGCCGGCCGGGGCGGCGAGCAGCAGGTCGCGGAGGTTGGCGGCGAAGACGTTGACCGCCTCGTCCTCGGCGGCCGTGCGCAGCCGCAGCCTGAGGTCGATGCCGAGGTGCACGAGAATCCGGGTCCGCCAGGCCCAACGCACGGTGTCCGTCAGCCACTTGTCGCCGGGACGGCCACGCTCGGCGATGTCGAACCGGTGGGCCACGATCCCCTCGTACGAGGAGGGACCGGGCTGCTCGGACGGCTCCTCCGGCTCCAGGACGAGGTCGAGGACCTCCTCCTTCTCGCCCCGCAGCATCGCCAGGATCCGGTGCGAGGGCAGGGCGGTGAAGGGCTCGGCGAAGTCGAAGTAGTCGGCGAACTTGGCGCCCGCCTCCTCCTTGCCGTCGCGCACCTTGGCGGCCAGCCGGCCCCGCACCCACATGCGCTCACGCAGCTCACCGATCAGGTCGGCGTCCTCGGAGAAGCGCTCGGTGAGGATGGCCCGGGCACCGTCGAGGGCGGCCTGCGGATCGGCGACGCCCTTGTCCGCGTCGACGAACGCGGCCGCCGCCGCGAGGGGCTCCACCCCCGGGTCGCCCAACAGGCCCTCGGCGAGCGGCTCCAGGCCTGCCTCGCGCGCGATCTGCGCCTTGGTGCGCCGCTTGGGCTTGTACGGGAGGTAGATGTCCTCCAGGCGTGCCTTGGTCTCCGCGCCCCGGATCTGCGCCGCCAGCTCGTCGGTGAGCTTGCCCTGCTCGCGCACCGAGTCGAGGATCGCCGTCCGCCGCTCCTCCAGCTCCCGCAGATAGCGCAGCCGCTCCTCGAGCGTGCGCAGCTGCGCGTCGTCGAGCATCTCGGTCGCTTCCTTGCGGTAGCGGGCGATGAAGGGAACCGTGGAACCGCCGTCGAGCAGTTCCACGGCGGCCTTGACCTGCCGCTCCCGTACGCCGAGCTCCTCGGCGATCCTGCCTTCGATGGACCCAACGTCGATCGACTCGGGTGTCGTCACGATCCCGTACCGCCTTCTCACTGAGGTTGCGCGGCAATTGTGGCAGGTGGCACCGACACTCGGGGATCAGGGCGCGGGCATCAGGCCGTGCGGCTCCTCGTGGAGCTCGACGCGCCGCCGAACAGCCGGGCCAGCGCCCGGAAGGGCAGCGTCACGACGGTGGCGACCGCGCCACCGATCTGCCGCAGTACGTCTGCGATCGCACGGAACACGAGTTCGTCCTCTCCTCGGGGAGGTCCGGGTACCTCGGCCGCCCCGGGTCATGCGGAGAGATCCCGTGGCAGGAAAGGTGGGGTACTCGTCATTGCCGCCCTCGCGCCCGGCTTCGAGAATCGAGGGCATGGCGCAGCGAACCGTCCTCGTCGTCCTCTTCGACGGCGTGCAGAGTCTCGATGTCACCGGCCCGCTGGAGGTCTTCGCGGGGGCCGAGCAGCACACCCCGGGCACCTACCGCATCCGCACGGCCGCCCTGGACGACGCTCCCGTCCGCACCTCCAGCGGCCTGACCCTCGTACCGGACGAGTCCCTCGCGCGGGCCGGCACCCCGCACACCCTCCTCGTGCCCGGCGGCCAGGGCACCCGGCGCCCCGACCCGCGCCTGACCGACTGGCTGCGCGAGCACGGGCCGGACGCCGAGCGGCTGGTCTCGGTGTGCACCGGGGCGATCCTGCTCGCCGAGGCGGGCCTGCTGGACGGCCGCCGGGCCACCACCCACTGGGCGTACAGCGCCAAGCTCGCCCGCGACCACCCGGCCGTCGAGGTGGACCCCGACCCGATCTACATCAGGGACGGACAGGTGTCGACGTCCGCCGGGGTCACCTCCGGCATCGACCTCGCGCTCGCCCTGGTCGAGGAGGACCTGGGGCGCGAGGCCGCCCTCACCGTCGCCCGGCACCTCGTCGTCTTCCTGCGCCGACCCGGCAACCAGGCCCAGTTCAGCGCCCAGCTCGCCGCCCAGACCGCGCAGCGCGAGCCGTTGCGGGAGATCCAGCAGTGGATCACCGAGCACCCGGCGGACGACCTCGGCGTGGAGTCCCTTGCGGCCCGGGCCCGGCTCTCGCCCCGCCACTTCGCCCGCGCCTTCCGCACCGAGACCGGGACGACCCCGGGCCGCTATGTCGACCGGGTCCGCCTCGAACACGCCCGCCGGCTCCTGGAGGACACCACCGACGGCATCGAGGAGATCTCCCGCACCAGCGGCTACGGCACCCCGGAGGCCATGCGCCGCGCCTTCGTCAGAACCCTCGGCACGGCACCGGCCGAGTACCGCCGCCGATTCCGCCCGTCGCCTGCTCACTGACGCCCCGAGCCCGCCCAATGCCGCCGCCTTGTGCCCGCTCC
Organism: Streptomyces sp. SID13726; assembly: GCF_010548375.1. Classification (GTDB taxonomy): domain Bacteria; phylum Actinomycetota; class Actinomycetes; order Streptomycetales; family Streptomycetaceae; genus Streptomyces. The sequence continues at coordinate 647,253 of NZ_JAAGLY010000003.1, read as the reverse complement.
CTGACGCCCGTCGCCCGCCCACTGACGCCTGGCGCCTACCCAATGCCGCCGCCTTGTGCCCGCTCCCTGACATCCGGCGCCCATCCATCTACGCCCGCCGCCCGCCCACCGAAAGGACTCCCGTGCAGATCGCCATCGTCCTCTACGACCGTTTCACCGCCCTGGACGCCGTAGGGCCCTACGAGACCCTCGGCCGTCTCCCCGACGCGGAGACCGTGTTCGTCGCCGAGCGGACCGGTCCCGTCCGCACCGACACCGGGAACCTCGCGCTGACCGCCGACCGGACCCTGGCCGAGGTGCCGAGCCCCGACATCGTGGTCGTGCCGGGCGGCCCCGGACAGACCCCGCAGATGACGAACGGCGCCCTCCTCGACTGGATCCGCGCCGCCGACGCCACCAGCACCTGGACGACGTCCGTGTGCACCGGCTCCCTGCTGCTGGCCGCCGCGGGGCTCCTCGAAGGGCGCCGCGCGACCTCGCACTGGCTGGCCCTGGACGAGCTGCGGAGGTTCGGCGCCGAGCCGACGGGGGAGCGGGTGGTGACCGACGGCAAGTACGTCACCGCGGCCGGTGTCTCCTCCGGCATCGACATGGGGCTCGCCCTGGTCGGCCGGATCTCCGGCGAATTCGTCGCCCAGGCGGTGCAGTTGGGGATCGAGTACGATCCGCAGCCGCCCTACGACGCCGGGGCACCGCAGAAGGCGCCCGCGGACGTCGTCGAACTGATGCGGTCGCAGAGCCGGTTCATCCTCGGCCAGGAACCGACCACGTGAACCGCGGTTGACGGCGCTCCAGGAACGCGGCGACCCCCTCGGCGGTGTCGCCGCTGCCGCGTGCCTGCCCGGTCCAGTACGCGTCCCGGTCCGTGCGCCCGTCCGCGAACTCCTTGGCCGCGGCCTGCGTCAACTGCGAGCGGGAAGCCAGGACCCGGGTGAACTCCGTGACCCGCTCGGCGAGTTCGCCCCCGCGCAGCACCTCGTCGACGAGACCCGTGCGCAGCGCACGCTGGGCGTCGATCAACTCGCCCGAGAACAGCAGGTACTTGGCGCTCGCCGGACCGACCAGCGACACCAACCGCCGGGTGGAGGAAGCCGGATACACGATCCCGAGCTTCGCCGGTGTCACCCCGAACAGCGCGCCCTCCTCCGCGAAACGCAGATCGCACGCCGCCGCGAGCTGCGACCCGCCGCCCACACAGTGCCCCCGGATCGCCGCCAGCGTCGGCTTCGGGAACGCGGCGAGCGCCTCCTCGGCCCGCACCGCGAGCCCCTGTGCCTCCTCGGGCGACCCCCGCAGCGTGGAGATGTCGGCGCCCGCGCAGAACGTCCCGCCCTCCCCGGTCAGCACCAGCGCCCGTACGCCCGGATCGCCGGCCAGCGTGTCCAGCAGCGGCGGCAACGCCCGCCACATCGCGGCCGTCATGGCATTGCGCTTGGCCGGGTTGTGCACTACGACGGTGGCGACCGAGTCGGTGACGGCGTGCAACAGCTGCGGCTCCGAGGGCTCCATGCGTCGGATGCTAGCCGCACCCCCCGCCCGTACGATCAAGAAGGGGGCCGCAGCGCTAGGAGGCCCCGCATGACGGAGAACAAGGCGGAGAACACCCCGACCACCAGGGCGGAGCGCACCGAGACCGCGAAACTGAGCCGCGGCTTCGGCTGGCTGGCCGCACTGGGCGTGATCCTGGTGCTCGCGGGACTGGTCGGGCTGATCTACACCGGGGTGGCCACCCTCACCTCGATGCTGCTGTTCGGCTGGCTCCTGCTGATCGGCGGCGTGGTCGGACTGCTGCACGCGATCCAGGCCCGCGGTTCCAACTTCTTCTGGCTCGGGGTGGTGGTCGCCGCCCTGAACATCGCGGCCGGTGTCGTCGTGATCGGGCGCCCGGAGGCGGCGGCCGCGGCCCTGACCATGTTCGCCGCGCTGCTCTTCCTGACCGGCGGGGTGTTCCGGCTGGCCGGCAGTCTGGTGGTGCGCGGACCGCAGTTCGGCTGGACGCTCGTCCAGGGCGCCTTCGGTCTGCTGCTGGGCATCCTGGTGCTGGCCTCCTGGCCGAGCAGCAGCAAGTACGTGATCGGCTGCTTCTTCTCGCTCGCCCTGCTCTTCGACGGGCTCGGCCTCATGGCCACCGGCTTCGGCGGACGCAGGATCGTCGACATGGTCGCCGGGCAGCAGGAAAGCGCCTCCAAACCGTCACAAGACGAGTAGTTCCGTAGGGAAACGGTCAGTGGCACTCGATATTCGCTGACTTCTGTTCAGGTATCCGGGGTGAGGTGGGCCGCTGCCAACACTCGATGCGTGGTGACAATCGAGCGCAAGGGTGGCGACCGGAGAATGGACGACGATGGGCGCGGGTACGGCCCTCGCCCACCAGGTGGCGGAGGAGAACCTCCAGTACCGGACCCGCTGCCGTACGAGGGCGTGTGGCGGTTCACCGCCCCCGCCGTCGACGCGTCGGTCCCGCAGGCGCGGCACGCCGTGCGGGACCTGCTGTACCGCCAGGGGGTGCCCGTCTCGGACGACCTCGTCCAGGGCCTCCTGCTGATCGTCTCGGAGCTGGTCACGAACGCCGTCCGGCACGCGGCCCTGCTCTCGCCGATGCTCGCTGTGGAGGTGGCGGTGGGCGCGGAGTGGGTGCGGGTGTCCGTCGAGGACAACCACCCCTACCGGCCGACCGCCCTGGACCACCCGCACAGCGAGACCGGCGGGCGGGGACTGCTCCTGGTGCGCGAGATCACCCGGGAGGCGGGCGGGGCGTGCGACGTCGAGCACACGGCCGGCGGGGGCAAGGTGATCTGGGCCGCCCTGCCGCTCAAGGCCGTGCGCGTGCCGTAGCGCCCGTCACCAGCCGGCGGACGGGCCCGTCAGCTCCCTGACCGCGGGACGGGCCGCGTCCAGCACCGTCATGAACCACGACGAGAACGTGTCCTTCGCGTGCCGCTCCATGAGCTCGGCCGGGGTCACGAAGACGGTCGAGCCGACCTCCTCCGGATCTGGGGCGAGCGCGGACTGGACCATGCCGACGAAGAGGTGGTTGAACTCCTGCTCCACCAGGCCCGAGTCCGGGTCCGGGTGGTTGTAGCGGACCGTGCCCGCCTCGGCGAGCAGCGTCGGGGAGACCCCCAGCTCCTCGAAGGTCCGCCGGGCCGCCGCCGCGAAGGGTGCCTCGCCCGGGTAGGGGTGGCCGCAGCAGGAGTTCGACCACACACCGGGGGAGTGGTACTTGCCCAGCGCCCGCTGCTGGAGCAGCAGCCGGCCCCGCTCGTCGAACAGGAACACCGAGAACGCGCGGTGCAGCTGTCCCGGTGGCTGGTGGGCGGCGAGCTTCTCCGCGGTGCCGATCGTCACACCGTGCTCGTCGACCAGTTCCAGCAGGATCGCGTCAGCGGTGCCGTTCGACGGAGTGTGCGTCGTGGTGGCAGGTGTGGTCGGCATACCCATCCTTCACATCGGTCTTCGCGCCCCAAGTGTGCCGCACGGATCCGGCACTCCCAGCAGTTGATCGTGCCCGGCGCGGCGGGCGGGGAACCGCTCCGGGCGACGTTGTGGAGTGGAGGACGCCAAGGCGCGCCGGATCGCTGCGTTCCGCCGGAACAGGCGTTCCGTGGACCGTACACGCGTCTCAGTGGCAGAGTCGCGCCTCGTGCTCCGCGTGCCCGCTCGGCTCCAGCTGGAAGGTGCAGTGCTCCACGTCGAAGTGGTCGCCGAGGCAGCCCTGGAGCTCGTGCAGCATCTTCTCGTGGCCGATCGCGCTCAGGACGTCCGAGCGCACCACCACGTGCGCCGACAGCACCGGCATGCCCGAGGTGATGGTCCACGCGTGCAGGTCGTGGACGTCCTCCACCCCGTCGAGGGCGAGGATGTGGGTGCGCACCTCGGTCATGTCGACGTCCTTGGGCGCCGACTCCAGCAGCACGTCGAGCGTCTCGCGCAGCAGCTTGAAGGTGCGCGGCACGATCATCAGGCCGATCACCAGCGAGGCGATCGGGTCGGCGGCCTGCCAGCCCGTGGTCAGGATCACCGTCGCCGAGATCAGCACCGCGACCGAGCCGAGCGCGTCCGCCGCGACCTCCAGGAACGCGCCGCGGACGTTCAGGCTCTCCTTCTGGCCGCGCATCAGCAGGGTGAGCGAGATCATGTTCGCGACCAGGCCGATCGCGCCGAACACGATGGTCAGCCCACCCTCGGTGGCGGCCGGAGTGATGAACCGCTGGATCGCCTCGTACAGGACGTACCCGCCGACGCCGAGCAGCAGCAGACAGTTCGCGAGCGCGGCGAGGATCTCCGCGCGGGCGAACCCGAAGGTGCGGTTGCCGGTCGGAGGGCGGTTCGCGAAGTGGATCGCGAGGAGGGCCATGCCGAGGCCCAGCGCGTCCGTCGCCATGTGCGCCGCGTCGGCGACCAGGGCGAGGGAGTCCGCGACGACACCGCCGACGATCTCGATCACCATGACGGTGAGCGTGATCGACAGCGCCACCCGCAGCCTGCCGACGTACGCCGCGGTCGCCGTACCGCCGGCCGGGGCATGCGAGTGCGTGTGCCCGTGGTCGTGCCCTGCCCCCATGGAAGCCGCCTCCTGCGCGTCGATCCGGAAAAGCCTGTCCGGGATCACAGTGAACTACGGGTGGGGGGTATCGGGCAACGCGGCACTGAACACCGTTGTCATGTGCTCTGACCTGCGGAAACTTATCGCAGGTCAGGGCAGCCTCAGTTGTGGTGCGCGAGCCAGCCGCGCCAGGCCGACTCGATCATCTCGGGTACCCCTCGGCGCGCGTTCCAGCCGAGGACCTGTGCGGCTCGGGCGGCCGAGGCGACCGACATGGGCGCGTCGCCGGGACGCCGGGGCTCCACGAGAGCCGGCCGTCGGTCCCCGGTCACCTCACCGATCACCGTGACCATCTCGCGTACGGAAACGCCCTCGCCGCGACCGATGTTGACCGTCAGGTCGCCGTTCCGGCCGCCCTCGGACAGCCGTCGCGCCGCCGCCAGATGAGCCTCGGCCAGGTCGGCCACATGGATGTAGTCGCGGACGCAGGTCCCGTCCGGTGTCGGGTAGTCGTCGCCGAAGATCCGCGGGGCCTCGTCGCGGGTGAGCCGGTCGAAGACCATGGGGACGATGTTGAAGACACCGGTGTCCGCCAGTTCCGGCGCCGCCGCCCCCGCCACGTTGAAATAGCGCAGACAGACGGTGGAGATTCCGTGTGCCCGCCCGGCCGCCCGGACCAGCCACTCCCCGGCCAGCTTCGTCTCGCCGTACGGGTTCACCGGGGCGCAGGGCGTGTCCTCGGTGATCAGGCCCACATCGGGGTTGCCGTAGACGGCCGCCGACGAGGAGAAGAGGAAGCGCTCGACACCGGCCTCCGCGACCGCCTCCAGCAGGGTCGCGAGGCCCCCGACGTTCTCCTGGTAGTACCGGGTGGGCTGCGCCACCGACTCGGCGACCTGCTTGCGCGCCGCGAGATGCACCACACCGGTCACCGCGTGCTCGGCCAGCACCCGCTTCAGCAGGCCCCCGTCGAGCGCGGAGCCCCGTACCAGCGGCACCTCGGCGGGCAGCCGCTCCGGTAGGCCCGCCGAGAGGTCGTCCAGGACGAGGACACGCTCCCCGGCCTCGGTCATGGTCCGCGCCACATGCGCCCCTATGTACCCGGCACCGCCGGTGATCAGCCACGTCATGGTCGCCCACCCTATGCCGACCCTCCGGACCGCTCCCGGTGTCCCGGATGTCCGCTCTGGGAGGCGCGGTTTGTGGGCGGGGGCCCGGATCACCGATGATGATCGTGGCAAAGGCCGGGAGAGGCGCTGTTGATCGTCCCGTTAACGGGTGGTGAACGCAGCCTTCTTTCCATCCGATAACCTCTGCCGACATGCCGCCCGCCTGGTGCAGCCAAGGGGCGCCCCCATCGTGCACATGACCGGCGCCAGCGCGTCGGCACCCAGGGAGTGAGTTCGGTTGTCGACCGCCATCCTCACCGGTCAGCCGGTCCCCGGTTCGTCGATCGAGGGTGATCTGCGGTCCCTCGGCTTCGACGTACGGGTCGCCGCGGACGCCGCCGACGCCGAGCGGCTCGTCGCCGAGGCGCCCTGCGAGCAACGGGTCGCCCTGGTCGACGCCCGCTTCGTCGGCCACGTCCACGCCCTGCGCCTCGGCCTCACCGACCCGCGCTTCTCCCTCGCCGCGCTGCCCGGCGCCGTCACCGCGCAGCCCGACGGCCGCGTGACGCTCACCCGGGCCCTGGCCCGCGAGAACTCCGCCGGCGGCGGCACGGCGGTGGCCGTGGACAGCCTCCCCGACCGCATCGTCACCGCCCTGGCCGACGACGGCGCCGACGTGCACCACCCCGAACTGGGCAGCCTGGTCGCCGCCGTCCCCACCGACCCGCAGGCCCGCAACGAGGCACGGCAGGCCGTCGCGGACGTCGACGACGAGGCCGTACGCCTGAAGTCCGCCGTGAAGTCCCGCGACGGCTTCTTCACCACGCACTTCATCAGCCCCTACTCCCGCTACCTTGCCCGCTGGTGCGCCCGCCGGGGCCTGACCCCGAACCAGGTCACCACCGCGTCCCTGATCACCGCGCTCATCGCGGCGGCCTGCGCGGCCACGGGCACCCGCGGCGGCTTCGTCGCGGCCGGCGTCCTGCTGATCGCCTCGTTCGTCCTCGACTGCACCGACGGCCAGCTCGCCCGCTACTCCCTCCAGTACTCCACCCTCGGCGCCTGGCTCGACGCCACCTTCGACCGCGCCAAGGAGTACGCCTACTACGCGGGCCTCGCCCTGGGCGCGGCCCGCGGCGGCGACGACGTGTGGGCGCTCGCCCTCGGCGCGATGGTCCTCCAGACCTGCCGGCACGTCGTCGACTTCTCCTTCAACGAGGCGAACCACGACGCCACCGCCAACACCAGCCCCACGGCGGCCCTCTCGGACAAGCTCGACAGCGTCGGCTGGACCGTGTGGGTGCGCCGGATGATCGTCCTGCCGATCGGCGAGCGCTGGGCGATGATCGCGGTGCTGACCGCGGTGACGACCCCCCGGATCACCTTCTACGTCCTTCTCGTCGGGTGCGCCTTCGCGGCGACGTACACCACGGCGGGCCGGGTGCTGCGGTCGCTGACCCGCAAGGCTCGGCGGACGGACCGGGCGGCGGGGGCGCTGGCGGACCTCGCGGACAACGGACCGCTCGCCTCCCTCGTGGCCCGTGCCACACGCGCTCGCCTCGGTGCCCCCCTGCTGGTCGCGGCGGCGGGCACGGCCGTCCTCGCCGTCTCCCTCTTCTCCGGCGTCACCTGGGCGCCCGTCGCCGGTGCCTTCGTCTACACGGTCACCGCCGGTCAGGCCCTGTACCGCCCCCTCAAGGGCGCCCTCGACTGGCTGGTCCCCCCGCTGTTCCGCGCCGCCGAGTACGGCACCGTCCTGATCCTGGCGGCGAAAGCGGACGTGAACGGAGCCCTTCCGGCGGCTTTCGGGCTGGTGGCCGCTGTCGCCTACCATCACTACGACACGGTGTACCGCATCCGCGGCAACGCCGGAGCGCCCCCGGCCTGGCTGGTGCGTGCCGTCGGGGGGCAGGAGGGGCGCACGCTCCTCGTCACCGTTCTGGCCGCGGCGCTCACGGCTGCACAGTTCACGGTCACGCTCACGGTCCTGGCCGTGGCCGTGGCCCTGGTGGTGCTCGTCGAGAGCATCCGCTTCTGGGTGTCCGCAGGGGCGCCCGCCGTACACGATGAAGGAGAACCCGCATGATCGGCCTCGTGCTGGCGGCCGGCGCCGGACGGCGACTGCGCCCCTACACCGACAGCCTCCCCAAGGCTCTGGTGCCGGTGGGTCCTGCGGGCATAGAGGGCGAACCCACGGTCCTGGACCTGACGCTCGGCAACTTCGCCGAGATCGGTCTGACCGAGGTCGCGGTCATCGTCGGCTACCGCAAGGAGGCCGTGTACGAGCGCAAGGCGGCCCTGGAGGCGAAGTACGGCCTCAAGCTGACCCTCATCGACAACGACAAGGCCGAGGAGTGGAACAACGCCTACTCCCTGTGGTGCGGCCGCGACGCCCTCAAGGACGGCGTGATCCTCGCCAACGGCGACACCGTGCACCCCGTCTCCGTCGAGCGGACGCTGCTCGCCGCGCGCGGTGAGGGCAAGCGGATCATCCTGGCCCTGGACACCGTGAAGTCCCTCGCGGACGAGGAGATGAAGGTCGTCGTCGACCCCGACCGGGGGATGACGAAGATCACCAAGCTGATGGACCCCGCCGAGGCCACCGGCGAGTACATCGGCGTCACCCTCATCGAGGGCGACGCCGCCCCCGAACTGGCCGACGCCCTGAAGACGGTCTGGGAGACCGACCCGCAGCAGTTCTACGAGCACGGCTACCAGGAGCTCGTGAACCGCGGCTTCCGGATCGACGTGGCGCCGATCGGCGACGTTCAGTGGGTGGAGATCGACAACCACGACGATCTCGCCCGCGGACGGGAGATCGCATGCCGGTACTGACCAGGCTGATCCCCTCGCCGGTCGTCGTGGACATCCGCCCGGGTGCCCTCGACGACCTGGCCTGTGTGCTCGCCGACGAGCGCATCTCGCACTCCGGCCGGCTGGCGGTCGCGGTCAGCGGCGGCTCCGGCGCCAGGCTGCGCGAGCGTCTCGAGCCCTCGCTGCCCGGCGCCACCTGGTACGAGGTCGGCGGCGGCACCCTCGACGACGCGATCCGGCTGGCCGGCGACATGAAGGCGAGCCACTTCGACGCGGTCGTCGGCCTCGGCGGCGGCAAGATCATCGACTGCGCCAAGTTCGCCGCGGCCCGTATCGGCCTGCCCCTGGTCGCCGTACCGACGAACCTCGCGCACGACGGCCTGTGCTCACCGGTCGCGACCCTCGACAACGACGCGGGCCGCGGCTCCTACGGCGTGCCCAACCCGATAGCGGCCGTCATCGACCTGGACGTCATCCGCGAGGCCCCGGTGCGCTTCGTGCGCGCGGGCATCGGCGACGCGATCTCCAACATCAACGCGATCGCTGACTGGGAACTCGCGGGCCGCGTCAAGGGCGAGAAGATCGACGGACTCGCCGCGGCCATGGCCCGCCAGGCAGGCGAGGCCGTGCTCCGGCACCCGGGCGGGGTCGGCGACAACGACTTCCTCCAGGTGCTCGCCGAGGCGCTGGTCCTCACCGGCGTCGCGATGTCGATCTCGGGCGACTCCCGGCCCGCCTCGGGCTCCTGCCACGAGATCAACCACGCGTTCGACCTGCTGTTCCCCAAGCGCGCCGCCGCCCACGGCGAGCAGTGCGGCCTGGGCGCGGCCTTCGCGATGTACCTGCGCGGAGCCCACGAGGAAGCGGCGTACATGGCCGAGGTACTGCGCCGGCACGGACTGCCGGTGCTTCCCGAGGAGATCGGCTTCACGCCCGCGGAGTTCGTGCGCGCCGTGGAGTTCGCTCCGGAGACCCGCCCCGGCCGCTACACCATCCTCGAACACCTCGACCTCAAGACCGACCAGATCAAGGACACCTACGCCGACTATGTCAAGGCCATCGGTAGCTGAACTCCGCCCGGTCGTCCACCCCGCGGGGGTCAAGGACCGGCGCAGCGGTGAGCACTGGATGGGACGCCTCTACATGCGTGAGGTGTCCCTGCGGGTCGACCGCTACCTGGTGAACACCAGGGTCACGCCCAACCAGCTCACGTACCTGATGACCGTCTTCGGCGTGCTCGCGGCCCCGGCCCTCCTGGTGCCGGGGATCACGGGCGCCGTGCTCGGCGTGGTCTGCGTCCAGATGTATCTGCTCCTGGACTGCGTCGACGGCGAGATCGCGCGCTGGAAGAAGCAGTACTCCCTCAACGGCGTCTACCTCGACCGGGTCGGCGCCTACCTCACCGACGCGGCCGTGCTCGTCGGTTTCGGCCTGCGCGCCGCCGACCTGTTCGGCAGCGGCCGTATCGACTGGCTGTGGGCCTTCCTCGGCACCCTCGCCGCGCTCGGCGCGATCCTGATCAAGGCCGAGACCGACCTGGTCGGCGTCGCCCGTCACCAGGCCGGCAAGCCGCCCGTGCAGGAGTCCGCCGCCGAGATGCGCTCCTCCGGCATGGCGCTGGCCCGCAAGGCCGCCGCCCTGCTCAGGTTCCACCGGCTGATCCTCGGCATCGAGGCGTCCCTGCTGATCCTGGTCCTGGCCTTCGTGGACCAGGCCCGCGGTGATCTGTTCTTCTCCCGGCTCGGTGTCGCGGTGCTGGCCGGCATCGCGCTCCTCCAGACCCTCCTGCACCTCGTGTCGATCCTCGCCTCCAGCAGGCTGAAGTGAGCACCGGCATGAAGGTCGGCGCGGTCGTCATCACCATGGGCAACCGCCCCGAGGAGCTGCGCGCCCTCATCGACTCGGTCGTCAAGCAGGACGGCGACCCGGTCGGGATCGTGGTCGTCGGCAACGGCTCACCGGTCCCGGACGTCCCCGACGGCGTCCGCACCATCGAGCTGCCCGAGAACCTCGGCATCCCCGGCGGCCGCAATGTCGGCATCGAGGCCTTCGGGCCCAGCGGTCGAGATGTCGACATATTGCTCTTCCTCGACGACGACGGCCTCCTCGCCCAGCACGACACCGCCGAGCTGTGCCGCCAGGCCTTCGAGGCCGACCCGAGCCTCGGCATCGTCAGCTTCCGCATCGCCGACCCCGAGACCGGGATCACCCAGCGCCGGCACGTCCCGCGGCTGCGCGCCGCCGACCCGATGCGCTCCTCCCGGGTCACCACCTTCCTCGGCGGCGCCAACGCCGTGCGCACCCAGGTCTTCGCCGAGGTCGGCGGCCTCCCGGACGAGTTCTTCTACGCCCATGAGGAGACCGACCTGGCGTGGCGGGCCCTCGACGCGGGCTGGATGATCGACTACCGGTCCGACATGGTGCTGTTCCACCCCACGACCGCGCCCTCCCGGCACGCGGTCTACCACCGCATGGTGGCCCGCAACCGCGTCTGGCTCGCCCGCCGCAACCTCCCCGCGCCCCTGGTCCCCGTCTACCTCGGCGTCTGGCTGCTGCTCACCCTGCTGCGCCGCCCCTCGCGCTCCGCCCTCAAGGCCTGGTTCGGCGGTTTCCGCGAAGGCTGGAGCACACCGTGCGGTCCGCGCAGGCCCATGAAGTGGCGTACGGTGTGGCGGCTGACCCGACTGGGCCGACCCCCCGTCATCTGACAAGCTCGAACCCGGGCGCACCCGGCCCGCACCACGGCCCCACGCTCGTGCCCTGTCCGCACAGGCCGCGTATCTCGAAGACGAAAGTTACCCACCAGTGAGTGAGACAACGCACGACGGCACGGTCGCGACCAGCGCGCCCGTGTCGCCCGACGAGGGCCTCACAGCGGCCCGGCTGGCCGCGAAGCACGGCCTGTCAGTGAGCGGCGCCCGCCCCTCGCTCGTCGACTACGTCCGCCAGCTCTGGGACCGGCGGCACTTCATCCTCGCGTTCTCGCGGGCGAAGCTGACCGCCCAGTACAGCCAGGCCAAACTCGGCCAGCTGTGGCAGGTGGCGACCCCGCTGCTGAACGCCGCCGTGTACTTCTTCATCTTCGGCGTCATCCTGAACGCCAGCCGGGGCATGTCGAAGGACGTCTACATCCCGTTCCTGGTCACGGGCGTCTTCGTGTTCACCTTCACGCAGAGCTCGGTCATGGCGGGCGTGCGCGCCATCTCCGGCAACCTCGGCCTGGTGCGCGCGCTGCACTTCCCGCGCGCCTCCCTGCCGATCTCCTTCGCGCTCCAGCAGCTCCAGCAGCTGCTGTTCTCGATGGTCGTGCTGTTCGCCGTCGCGGTCGGCTTCGGCCACTACCCGGACCTGTCCTGGGCGCTGATCGTGCCGATCCTGGCCCTGCAGTTCCTGTTCAACACCGGCCTGGCGCTGATCATGGCCCGCGCGGGCGCCAAGACCCCCGACCTGGCCCAGCTCATGCCCTTCGTGATGCGTACGTGGATGTACGCGTCCGGCGTGATGTTCTCGATCCCGATCATGCTGGCCGACAAGCCGCAGTGGCTCGCCACGGTGCTCCAGTGGAACCCGGCGGCCCTCTACATGGACCTCATGCGGTTCGCCCTGATCGACGACTACGGCGCCGAGAACCTGCCCGACCACGTCTGGGTGGCCGCGGGCGGCTGGGCCGCGCTCTTCGCGCTCGGCGGCTTCGTGTACTTCTGGAAGGCTGAGGAGAGGTACGGCCGTGGCTGAGGACATCCAGGACGAGCTGATCCCCACGGTCATCTCGGACGAGCTGCACATCGTCTACCGCGTCAACGGCGCCAAGACCGGCAAGGGCAGCGCCACCGCCGCGCTCAGCCGCATCATCAAGCGCGGCGAGGAGCGGGGCGTGCGCAAGGTGCACGCCGTCCGGGGCGTCTCCTTCGTCGCCTACAAGGGCGAGGCGATCGGCCTGATCGGCTCCAACGGCTCCGGCAAGTCGACCCTGCTGCGCGCCATCGCCGGTCTGCTGCCGGCGGAGAGCGGCAAGGTCTACACCCACGGCCAGCCCTCGCTGCTCGGCGTCAACGCGGCCCTGATGAACGACCTCACGGGCGAGCGGAACGTCATATTGGGCGGGCTCGCCATGGGCATGTCCCGCGAGCAGGTCAGGGAGCGCTACCAGGAGATCGTCGACTTCTCCGGGATCAACGAGAAGGGCGACTTCATCACCCTTCCGATGCGCACCTACTCCTCCGGCATGGCGGCCCGCCTCCGCTTCTCCATCGCCGCCGCCAAGGACCACGACGTCCTCATGATCGACGAGGCCCTGGCCACCGGCGACCGTTCCTTCCAGCGGCGCTCCGAGGCCCGTATCCGCGAGCTCCGCGAGACCGCGGGCACGGTGTTCCTGGTCAGTCACAACAACAAGTCGATCCGTGACACCTGCAACCGCGTCCTGTGGCTGGAGCGCGGCGAGCTGCGCATGGACGGCCCGACCGACGAGGTCATCAAGGAGTACGAGAAGTTCACGGGCAAGTAGTCCACCCCGCCCCGGACGAAAAACACCGCTCCGCTTGACCGGGCCTCGCCGGAACTGCTCCGGCGGGGCCCCGCGTCTGCAAAGGAAACGTCAACTTCGGCCCCCCTTAGGAATCTTGGGGCCAATCGGTGTGTTGTTGTGATGTGCAGGACACCCCGACGATCCTTGCAGCGTTGTACAACGTAAGCTGTACCGGTGCCTAATCGCAGCAAGTGGGGCGATAATGCGCGACACCCGCAACCCCGGACGCCGCGCGGACGGCCGGGCGGCGTGTCCGAAATAGTGTGTATTGGGTCGGCGGTGTAGAACGGGAGATGTGACGGCAATGGCGACCGAAGATCCCCAGCTCCACGCAGCTCGTGCCGTCCCCGCCCGAGGCAGTGAGCGGTGACGGGAACCGGTACGGCGCGCGCCGGTGATCCGGAGCGCGGCACGCTCGACAAGGCCGCGGGGGAGAACTTCCCCGTGGCTCCGTTCTTCCTGCCCAAGGACTGGCGCACCGACCTCATGGCCGTCTACGGCTTCGCCCGCCTGGTCGACGACATCGGCGACGGCGATCTGGCCCCTGGTGGCGCCGACGCCGCCCTGCTCGGCGTGGCGCCCGAGGAGGCCGGTGACCGGCTGCTCCTCCTGGACGCCTTCGAGGCCGACCTGAACCGGGTCTTCGACGGCACCCCGCGCCACCCGCTGCTGCGCCGCCTCCAGCCCACGGTCCGCCGCCGCGCGCTGACCCCCGAGCCCTTCCTCGGCCTGATCGCCGCCAACCGCCAGGACCAGCTCGTCAAGCGCTACGAGACCTACGACGACCTGCTCGCCTACTGCGAGCTGTCCGCCAACCCCGTCGGCCGTCTCGTGCTCGCCGTCACCGGCACCTCCACCCCGGAGCGGGTCCGGCTGTCCGACGCGGTCTGCACGGCCCTCCAGATCGTCGAACACCTCCAGGACGTCGCCGAGGACCTCGGCCGCGACCGGATCTATCTGCCCGCCGCGGACATGAAGCGCTTTCATGTCCAGGAGGCGGATCTCGCCACGAAAATCGCGGGCGCATCGGTGCGCGCACTGGTTGCATACGAAGCACAACGCGCCCGTGAACTCCTGAATGAAGGCGCCCCACTGGTGGGTAGCGTCCACGGCAGGTTGAAGCTGCTGCTCGCGGGGTTCGTGGCGGGGGGACGGGCGGCGATCCGCGCGATCGCCGCAGCCGAGTACGACGTACTTCCCGGCCCGCCCAAGCCCGGCAAGCTCCAGCTGCTGCGCGAGGTGGGCGTCACTCTGCGAGGAGAGGGGTGATCCGGACCGTGGAGTCACCACCGCACGTGTCCGCACCGGTACTCGCCGCCTACAGCTACTGCGAGGCCGTCACCGGGCAGCAGGCCCGGAACTTCGCCTACGGCATCAGGCTGCTGCCCACGTCGAAGCGCCGGGCCATGTCGGCGCTCTACGCGTTCTCACGGCGCGTGGACGACATCGGCGACGGCGAGCTGGCGGACGACGTCAAGGGCGCGAGACTCGAGGACACCCGGGCGATGCTGGCCCGGGTGCGCGAGGGCTCGGTCGACGAGGACGACACCGACCCGGTCGCGGTCGCGCTCGCCCACGCCGCCGAGACCTTCCCGATCCCGCTCGGCGGCCTGGACGAGCTGATCGACGGCGTCCTGATGGACGTACGCGGCGAGACCTACGAGACCTGGGACGACCTGAAGGTGTACTGCCGCTGTGTGGCGGGCGCCATCGGGCGGCTCTCGCTCGGAGTGTTCGGCACCGAACCCGGGGCGCGCGCCGCCGAACGCGCGTCCGAGTACGCCGACACGCTCGGGCTCGCGCTCCAGCTGACCAACATTCTCAGGGACGTCCGGGAGGACGCCGAGGGCGGGCGCACCTACCTGCCCGCGGACGACCTCGCGAAGTTCGGCTGCTCGGCCGGCTTCAAGGGGCCGAAGCCGCCGGAGGGCGCCGACTTCGCGGGCCTCGTGCACTTCGAGGTGCGACGGGCCCGCGCCCTTTTCGCCGAGGGCTACCGGCTGCTCCCCATGCTCGACCGGCGCAGCGGCGCCTGTGTCGCGGCCATGGCCGGCATCTACCGCAGGCTGCTCGACCGCATCGAGCGCGACCCGGAGGCGGTGCTGCGCGGACGGGTCTCGCTGCCCGGACGCGAGAAGGCGTACGTCGCGGTCCGCGGTCTGTCCGGCCTGGACACCCGGCATGTGATGCGGCGGACCGTCAGGAGGCGTGCCTGATGAGTGGCATGGACAATTCGGTCCAAGGTGATGTCACCGGAGAAAAGTGGCACGCAACCCTCCGCTCAAGGACGGCGTCCCTGACTGCAACGGCCGACCGTGCACCGTTGAACCACCACGGCGGCCGCTCAGGGGAGGGTGCGCGATGACCGACGGACATCAGTCCGGGCGGGACGCCGTCGTGATCGGCGGCGGGCTCGCCGGCATCACCACCGCGCTCGCACTCGCCGACGCAGGAGTGCGCGTCACCCTGCTCGAAGGCCGGCCCCGCCTGGGCGGACTGGCCTTCTCCTTCCGGCGCGGCGAACTGACCGTCGACAACGGCCAGCACGTCTACCTGCGCTGCTGCACCGCCTACCGCTGGTTCCTCGACCGCATCGAGGGGACGGCGCTGGCGCCGCTGCAGGATCGTCTCGACGTGCCCGTACTCGACGTGGCCCGGCCCGAGGGCCGACGGCTCGGCAGGCTGCGGCGCGACGCGCTGCCGGTGCCCCTGCACCTGGGGCGCAGCCTCGCGACCTATCCGCATCTCTCGCTCGCCGAGCGGGCCAAGGTGGGGCGTGCCGCGCTCGCGCTCAAGGGGCTCGACCTCGCCGATCCGAGCCTGGACGCACAGGACTTCGGCAGCTGGCTGACCGCGCACGGTCAGTCGGCGCGCGCCGTGGAGGCCCTGTGGGACCTGGTCGGGGTCGCCACCCTCAACGCGGTCGCGGGCGACGCCTCGCTGGGGCTCGCCGCGATGGTGTTCAAGACCGGTCTGCTCTCCGACCCGGGCGCGGCCGACATCGGATGGGCGCGCGTCCCGCTGGGCGAACTGCATGACCGGCTGGCCCGCAAGGCGCTCGACTCCGCGGGCGTGCGTACCGAGGTCCGTACACGCGTCACCTCCATCTCTACTGACGAGAACGGCACTTGGAGCGTTCAGGTTCCCGGGGAGACCCTCCGGGCCGACGCCGTCGTCCTCGCCGTGGCCCAGGACGAGGCGTGTGACCTGCTGCCGGAGGGGGCACTGGCCGCCCCGGAAAATCTCCGGGCGATCGGCACCGCCCCGATCCTCAACGTCCATGTCGTCTACGACCGCAAGGTCCTCGACAAGCCGTTCTTCACCGCCCTCGGCAGCCCGGTGCAGTGGGTCTTCGACCGCACCGACGCCTCCGGACTGCGCGAGGGCCAGTACCTCGCCCTGTCCCAGTCCGCCGCGCACGACGAGATCGACCAGCCGGTGGCCGAACTGCGCGAGCGCTACCTCCCCGAGCTGGAGCGGCTGCTGCCGCTCGCGCGCGGCGCCGAGGTGAGGGACTTCTTCGTGACCAGGGAGCGCACGGCGACGTTCGCCCCGACCCCCGGCGTCGGACGGCTGCGGCCCGGCGCCCGTACGCAAGCCCCCGGCCTGTACCTGGCCGGTGCGTGGACCGCCACAGGGTGGCCCGCGACCATGGAGAGTGCGGTCCGCAGCGGTGTCAGTGCGGCGGACGCCGCGCTGAGCGCCCTGGGACGGCCCCGCCCCGCCCACCTCTTCGAGTTCGAGGAGGCCGCGTGATGCTCGATCAGCACGGCGCGTCCGGCCCCAGCACCTCCGGTACCGCAACAAGAGGAGAGACTGTGCCCACTGTGCCCCCGGCCGAGACGGCCGCTGCGAGGTCCGCGGTGGACGTGACCGCGCTGCTGGAGCGCGGCCGGACCCTGGCGACACCGGTGCTGAAGGCGGCCGTCGACCGCCTCGCGTCCCCGATGGACACCGTTTCCGCCTACCACTTCGGCTGGATCGACGCCGAGGGCAACCCCGCCGACGGCGACGGCGGCAAGGCCGTGCGCCCTGCCCTCGCGGTCCTCTCCGCCGAGGTCACCGGCGCCGCGCCCGAGACCGGCGTGCCCGGCGCGGTCGCCGTGGAACTGGTCCACAACTTCTCCCTGCTGCACGACGACCTCATGGACGGCGACGAACAGCGCCGCCACCGCGACACCGTGTGGAAGGTGCACGGCCCCGCCCAGGCCATCCTCGTCGGCGACGCCCTGTTCGCCCTGGCCAACGAGGTCCTGCTGGAGATCGGCACCGCCGAGGCGGGCCGCGCCACCCGCAGGCTGACCACCGCCACCCGCGCCCTGATCGACGGCCAGGCCCAGGACATCTCCTACGAGCACCGCGACCGCGTCAGCGTCGAGGAGTGCCTGGAGATGGAGGGCAACAAGACCGGCGCCCTGCTCGCCTGCGCCTCCTCCATCGGCGCGGTCCTCGGCGGCGCGGACGACCGCACCGCCGACACCCTGGAGAAGTACGGCTACCACCTCGGCCTCGCCTTCCAGGCCGTCGACGACCTCCTCGGCATCTGGGGCGACCCGGTCTCCACCGGCAAGCAGACCTGGAGCGACCTGCGCCAGCGCAAGAAGTCCCTGCCGGTCGTGGCCGCGCTCGCGGCGGGCGGCTCCGCCTCCGACCGGCTCGGCGAGATCCTCGCCGCGGACGCCAAGAGCAGCGACTTCGAGAACTTCTCCGAGGAGGAGTTCGCGTCCCGCGCCGCCCTCATCGAGGAGGCGGGCGGACGCGAGTGGACGGCCGGAGAAGCACGCCGTCAGCACACCATCGCCATCGAGGCCCTCGACGCCATCGACATGCCCGACCGGGTACGGGCGCAGTTCACGGCGCTCGCGGACTTCGTCGTCGTACGAAAGAGATGATCACTATCGGTCGAATAGCCCTCGCGTAGTCGCCGGCCGGTGCTGCGAGGAAAGGAAAAGCACCGGCCGACGGCGGACCCACAGCAGAGCACCACATTGCACACTGCACGAAGGGGAAGCCATGACAGCGACGACCGACGGAAGCACCGGGGCCCTCCCGCCCCGCGCTGCCGCGGCCAGCGAAACCCGTCTCGACACCCCCGTGGCGGCCGGGGTACAAGAAGCCGCCGTACGAGCCGTACAGCGCGCCACCGACCACCTGCTCGCCCGGCAGGACTCCCAGGGCTGGTGGAAGGGCGACCTCGAGACCAACGTCACGATGGACGCCGAGGATCTGCTGCTCCGTCAGTTCATCGGCATCCGCGACGAGGCGACCACCCGCGCCGCCGCGAAGTTCATCCGCGGCGAGCAGCGCGAGGACGGCACCTGGGCCTCCTTCTACGGCGGGCCCGGCGAACTCTCCACCACCATCGAGGCGTACGTCGCCCTCCGCCTGGACGGCGACGCGCCGGACGCCCCGCACATGGCGAAGGCGTCCGCCTGGATCCGCGCCCGGGGCGGGATCGCCGCCGCCCGGGTGTTCACCCGGATCTGGCTCGCCCTGTTCGGCTGGTGGAAGTGGGAGGACCTGCCCGAACTCCCGCCGGAGCTCATCTACTTCCCCAAGTGGGTCCCGCTCAACATCTACGACTTCGGGTGCTGGGCCCGCCAGACCATCGTCCCGTTGACGATCGTCTCCGCGAAGCGCCCGGTGCGGCCCGCGCCCTTCCCGCTCGACGAACTGCACGCCGACGCCGCCGCCCCGAACCCGGCCAAGCCGCTCGCCCCGGTGGCGAGTTGGGACGGCGCCTTCCAGCGGCTCGACAAGGCGCTGCACCAGCTGCGCAAGGTCGCCCCGCGCAGACTCCGCAGAGCGGCGATGAACAGCGCGGCCCGCTGGATCATCGAGCGGCAGGAGAACGACGGCTGCTGGGGCGGCATCCAGCCCCCGGCCGTCTATTCGGTGATCGCCCTGCACCTGCTCGGCTACGACCTCGAACACCCGGTCATGCGGGCCGGGTTGGAGTCCCTGGACCGCTTCGCCATCTGGCGCGAGGACGGGTCCCGGATGATCGAGGCCTGCCAGTCGCCGGTGTGGGACACCTGCCTCGCCACCATCGCGCTGTTCGACGCCGGAGTGCCCGCCGATCACCCGCAGCTCGTCAAGGCCGCGGACTGGATGCTCGGTGAGGAGATCGTGCGGCCCGGCGACTGGGCGGTGAAGCGGCCCCAACTTCCGCCGGGCGGCTGGGCGTTCGAGTTCCACAACGACAACTACCCCGACATCGACGACACCGCCGAGGTCGTCCTCGCGCTGCGCCGGGTCAAGCACCACGACCCCGAGCGGATCGAGCGGGCCATCGGGCGCGGGGTGCGCTGGAACCTCGGGATGCAGTCGAAGAACGGTGCCTGGGCCGCGTTCGACGTCGACAACACCAGCCCGTTCCCCAACCGGCTGCCCTTCTGCGACTTCGGCGAGGTCATCGACCCGCCGTCCGCCGACGTCACCGCGCACGTGGTGGAGATGCTGGCCGTCGAGGGGCTGTCCCACGACCCGCGCACCCGGCGCGGCATCGACTGGCTGCTCGCCGAACAGGAGCCGGACGGCTCGTGGTTCGGGCGCTGGGGCGTCAACTACGTCTACGGCACCGGGTCCGTGGTGCCCGCGCTGACCGCGGCGGGGCTGCCCGCCTCGCACCCGGCGATCCGCCGGGCCGTCGCCTGGCTGGAGAAGGTCCAGAACGACGACGGCGGCTGGGGCGAGGATCTGCGCTCCTACAAGCACGTCAAGGAGTGGAGCGGCCGCGGCGCCTCCACGGCCTCCCAGACGGCCTGGGCACTGATGGCATTGCTCGCGGCGGGGGAGATGGACTCCAAGGCCGTCGAGCGGGGCATCGAATGGCTCGCGAGCACCCAGCGCGAGGACGGCTCCTGGGACGAGCCGTACTTCACCGGCACCGGCTTCCCCTGGGACTTCTCCATCAACTACCACCTCTACCGGCAGGTCTTCCCACTCACCGCCCTCGGTCGATACGTCCACGGAGAACCGTTCTCCCGGACCGAGGCCCTCTGATGAGCGCCCAGCCCGCCACCGCCCCGCTGCTGATCGCCTGCGCGCTCGGCATCGAGCACCTCGCCCTGCGCACCGGCGAGCGCGGCGGGGCCGGCGGGCCCGTCACCCTGCTCCGCACCGGCATGGGCCCCAAGGCGGCGGAACGCTCCGTCACCCGGCGCCTGGCCGACCCGGACCTCGCCGGGGCCGCCGTCCTCGCCACCGGCTTCTGCGCGGGGCTCGCCCCCGGGATGCACCCCGGCGATCTGGTGGTCGCCGAGGAGACCCGGGATCCGGACGGAACCGTTCCGTGTGTGGAGACCGACCTACTCGTCAAGGAGCTCGCACGGGTCGTACCGGGACGTACCGTGCACACCGGCCCTCTCGCCGGCTCCGATCACGTCATCCGAGGTCACGAGCGCTCCGATCTGCTCGCGACCGGCGCGATCGCGGTCGACATGGAATCCGCGACCACGCTCCTGAGCGCCGTACGCGCGGGCGAGCGCCCCGTTGCGGCCGTCCGGGTGGTCGTGGACGCTCCACAACATGAACTCGTCCGTATCGGCACGGTGCGCGGTGGAATATCGGCTTTCCGCGTCCTTCGTGCCGTACTTCCGGCTTTCTACGAATGGCACCGTTCCTTGCTGCTCCCCAGGAGGTGAGCCAGATGGCCATGCCGCTGCGTCAGTCCATCAAGGTCGCTACATACTTGGCCGAACAGAAGCTCCGCAAGCGGGACAAGTTCCCGCTGATCGTGGAGCTGGAGCCCCTCTTCGCGTGCAATCTCAAGTGCGAGGGCTGTGGCAAGATCCAGCATCCGGCGGGTGTGCTCAAGCAGCGCATGCCGGTGGCGCAGGCCGTCGGA
The DNA here is from genome assembly GCF_010548375.1 of Streptomyces sp. SID13726. GTDB lineage: Bacteria > Actinomycetota > Actinomycetes > Streptomycetales > Streptomycetaceae > Streptomyces. The sequence continues at coordinate 626,407 of NZ_JAAGLY010000003.1, read as the reverse complement.
GCGGTCCTGGAGTCCGGTGCGCCGATGGTGTCCATCGCCGGCGGTGAGCCGCTGATGCACCCTCAGATCGACGAGATCGTGCGGCAGTTGGTGGCGAAGAAGAAGTACGTCTTCCTCTGCACCAACGCCATGCTGCTGCGCAAGAAGATGGACAAGTTCAAACCCTCCCCGTACTTCGCCTTCGCCGTGCACATCGACGGCCTGAAGGAGCGGCACGACGAGTCGGTCGCCAAGGAGGGCGTGTTCGACGAGGCCGTGGCGGCGATCAAGGAGGCCAAGCAGCGCGGCTTCCGGGTCACCACCAACTCGACCTTCTTCAACACCGACACCCCGCAGACCATCATCGAGGTGCTCAACTTCCTCAACGACGACCTCAAGGTCGACGAGATGATGATCTCGCCCGCCTACGCCTATGAGAAGGCGCCCGACCAGGAGCACTTCCTGGGCGTGGAGCAGACCCGCGAGCTGTTCAAGAAGGCCTTCGCGGGCGGCAACCGCAAGAAGTGGCGGCTCAACCACTCCCCGCTCTTCCTGGACTTCCTGGAGGGCAAGGTCGACTTCCCGTGCACGGCCTGGGCGATCCCGAACTACTCCCTGTTCGGCTGGCAGCGGCCCTGCTACCTGATGAGCGACGGGTACGTGCCGACGTACCGCGAACTCATCGAGGAGACCGACTGGGACAAGTACGGCCGCGGCAAGGACCCGCGCTGCGCCAACTGCATGGCGCACTGCGGCTACGAGCCCACCGCCGTCCTCGCCACCATGGGCTCGCTCAAGGAGTCGCTGCGGGCCATGCGCGAGACCGTCTCCGGAAACCGCGAGTAGCGCCGTGACCGCCATTCCCTTGGGCGTCCCCGAGGTACCGGTCCGGCCGATCGCCGAGCGGCGCGTGTCGCGGCAGATCATGGTCGGGCCGGTGGCGGTCGGGGGCGGGGCCCCGGTGTCGGTGCAGTCGATGACGACGACCCGTACGTCGGACATCGGTGCCACGCTCCAGCAGATCGCCGAACTCACCGCGTCCGGCTGCCAGATCGTCCGCGTCGCCTGCCCCACGCAGGACGACGCGGACGCGCTGGCGACCATCGCGCGCAAGTCGCAGATCCCGGTGATCGCGGACATCCACTTCCAGCCCAAGTACGTGTTCGCGGCGATCGAGGCCGGCTGCGCGGCCGTACGCGTCAATCCCGGCAACATCAAGCAGTTCGACGACAAGGTGAAGGAGATCGCGCGGGCCGCGAAGGACCACGGCACGCCGATCAGGATCGGGGTCAACGCCGGGTCGCTGGACCGGCGGCTGCTCCAGAAGTACGGCAAGGCGACTCCCGAGGCTCTGGTGGAGAGCGCGCTGTGGGAGGCGTCGCTCTTCGAGGAGCACGGCTTCCGGGACATCAAGATCTCCGTCAAGCACAACGACCCCGTGGTGATGGTGGGTGCCTACACGCTCCTCGCCGAGCAGTGCGACTACCCGCTGCACCTGGGGGTCACGGAGGCCGGGCCCGCCTTCCAGGGGACGATCAAGTCGGCGGTGGCCTTCGGGGCGCTGCTGTCGCGGGGGATCGGCGACACCATCCGGGTGTCCCTGTCCGCCCCGCCCGTCGAGGAGGTCAAGGTCGGCATCCAGATCCTGGAGTCGCTGAACCTGCGGCAGCGGCGCCTGGAGATCGTGTCGTGTCCGTCCTGCGGGCGCGCTCAGGTCGACGTCTACAAGCTGGCCGACGAGGTCACGGCGGGTCTCGAGGGCATGGAAGTGCCCCTGCGGGTCGCGGTGATGGGGTGTGTGGTCAACGGTCCCGGCGAGGCGCGGGAGGCGGACCTGGGGGTCGCCTCCGGCAACGGCAAGGGGCAGATCTTCGTGAAGGGCGAGGTCATCAAGACCGTCCCGGAGTCGAAGATCGTGGAGACCCTCATCGAGGAGGCGATGAAGATCGCCGAGCAGATGGAACAGGACGGCGTCTCGGGGGAGCCGGCCGTCACCGTGAGTTGAACAGCACGGACCGAAGGGGGCCCGAGCGTGACCATTCTGGAGACCATCCGGGGACCACGCGACCTGAAGGCGCTGTCCGAGTCGGATCTCGGTGAACTGTCCGAAGAAATCAGGGAGTTCCTGGTGCACGCGGTCGCCAGGACCGGCGGACACCTCGGGCCCAACCTGGGGGTGGTGGAACTCTCCATCGCGCTCCACCGGGTCTTCGAGTCGCCGGTCGACCGCATCGTGTGGGACACCGGCCATCAGAGCTATGTGCACAAGATCCTGACGGGACGTCAGGACTTCTCCAAGCTGCGATCCAAGGGCGGCCTGTCCGGCTACCCCTCGCGGGCCGAGTCCGAGCACGACATCGTCGAGAACAGCCACGCCTCCACGGCGCTCGGCTGGGCCGACGGACTCGCCAAGGCCCGCCAGGTGCAGGGGGACACGGGACACGTCGTCGCGGTCATCGGCGACGGCGCGCTCACCGGCGGGATGGCCTGGGAGGCGCTGAACAACATCGCGGCCGCCAAGGACCGGCCGCTGATCATCGTCGTCAACGACAACGAGCGGTCGTACTCGCCGACCATCGGGGGCCTCGCCAACCACCTGGCCACCCTGCGTACGACGGACAGCTACGAGAAGGTGCTGGCCTGGGGGAAGGACGTACTCCTGAAGACCCCGGTCGTCGGCAACACCATCTACGAGTCGCTGCACGGCGCGAAGAAGGGCTTCAAGGACGCCTTCGCGCCGCAGGGCATGTTCGAGGACCTGGGGCTGAAGTACGTCGGCCCGATCGACGGGCACGACATCGGGGCCGTCGAGTCCGCCCTGCGGCGCGCGAAACGCTTCCACGGCCCGGTGCTCATCCACTGCCTCACGGAGAAGGGGCGCGGTTACGAGCCCGCCCTCGCGCACGAGGAGGACCACTTCCACACCGTCGGGGTGATGGACCCCCTCACCTGCGAGCCGCTCGCGCCCTCCAACGGGCCTTCCTGGACCTCGGTGTTCGGCGACGAGATCGTCGCGATCGGGGAGGAGCGCGAGGACGTCGTGGCGATCACGGCGGCCATGCTGCACCCGGTCGGGCTCGGGAAGTTCGCTCAGCGGTTCCCGGACCGGGTGTGGGACGTCGGGATCGCGGAGCAGCACGCGGCCGTGTCGGCGGCCGGGCTCGCCACCGGTGGGCTCCATCCGGTCGTCGCCGTCTACGCCACCTTCCTGAACCGGGCCTTCGACCAGTTGCTGATGGATGTCGCCCTGCATCGCTGCGGGGTGACCTTCGTGCTGGACCGGGCCGGGGTCACGGGTGTCGACGGGGCCTCCCACAACGGGATGTGGGACATGTCGATCCTCCAGGTGGTGCCGGGGCTGCGGATCGCCGCGCCCCGGGACGCCGACCAACTCCGGGCGCAGCTGCGGGAGGCGGTCGCCGTGGACGACGCGCCGACGCTGGTGCGGTTCCCGAAGGAGTCGGTGGGTCCCGTGATCGCGGCGGTGGACCACGTGGGCGGCATGGACGTGCTCCATCGAGGGGAGCGGCCCGAGGTGTTGCTCGTCGCCGTCGGTGTCATGGCGCCGGTGTGCCTCCAAGCCGCCGAACTGCTGGCGGCCCGGGGCGTCAACTGCACGGTGGTGGACCCTCGTTGGGTCAAGCCCGTCGACCCCGCGCTGCCGGGGCTCGCCGCCGAGCACCGGCTGGTGGCCGTCGTCGAGGACAACAGCCGGGCCGCCGGGGTGGGCGCGGCGGTCGCGCTGGCCCTTGGGGACGCCGAAGTCGACGTGCCCGTACGGCGGTTCGGGATTCCGGAGCAGTTCCTCGCGCACGCCAAGCGGGGCGAGGTGCTCGCCGACATCGGGCTGACGCCGGTCGAGGTGGCGGGGCGGATCAGCGCGAGCCTGGCCGTGAAGGAACAGGCCGAATCCGTCGTCAAGGAACAGGCCGAAGCCAAGGAGAAACCTGAATGACCACGGAGTTCGACCTCGGCAGACTCCTGGCCGAGCGCGGAGCCGAACGCTACGAACTGCACGGGAAGTACCTGAACCACCAACTCCCGCGCATGCTGCACACCATCGGCTTCGACAAGGTCTACGAGCGCGGTCAGGGCGCCTACTTCTGGGACGCGGACGGCAACGATTACCTGGACATGCTCGCCGGGTTCGGGGTGATGGGCCTGGGGCGCCACCACCCCGTCGTCCGCAAGGCGCTGCACGACGTCCTCGACGCCGGCCTCGCCGACCTCACCCGCTTCGACTGCCAGCCGCTGCCCGGGCTGCTGGCCGAGAAGCTGCTCTCGTACAGCCCGCACCTGGACCGGGTGTTCTTCGGCAACAGCGGCACGGAGGCGGTGGAGACCGCGCTGAAGTTCGCCCGGTACGCCACCGGGAAGCCCCGGGTCCTGTACTGCGACCACGCCTTCCACGGGCTGACCACCGGGTCGCTCTCGGTCAACGGCGAGTCCGGCTTCCGGGACGGATTCGCACCCCTGCTGCCCGACACCGCCGTACCTCTCGGTGATCTCGACGCCCTGGCAAGGGAGTTGAAGAAGGGCGACGTCGCCGCCCTGGTCGTCGAGCCGATCCAGGGCAAGGGCGTGCACGAGGCGCCGCCCGGCTATCTGCGGGCCGCGCAGGAGCTGTTGCGCAGGCACAAGGCGCTGCTCATCGCCGACGAGGTGCAGACCGGGCTCGGCCGGACCGGGGACTTCTACGCCTATCAGCACGAGGACGGCGTCGAGCCCGACCTGGTGTGTGTGGCCAAGGCGCTCTCCGGCGGCTATGTGCCGGTCGGCGCCACCCTCGGCAAGGACTGGATCTTCAAGAAGGTCTACTCCTCGATGGACCGGGTCCTCGTGCACTCCGCGAGCTTCGGGGCCAACGCCCAGGCCATGGCGGCCGGGCTCGCCGTCCTCTCGGTCATGGAGAACGAGCAGATCGTCGCGAACGCCCGCGCCGCTGGCGACCTGCTCAGGTCCCGGCTCGCGGCACTGGTCGACAAGTACGAACTGCTCGCCGACGTACGCGGCCGGGGGCTGATGGTCGGCATCGAGTTCGGCCGGCCCAAGTCGCTGAAGCTGCGCGGGCGCTGGACCATGCTCCAGGCCGCGCGCAAGGGCCTGTTCGCGCAGATGGTCGTCGTCCCGCTGCTCCAGCGGCACCGGATCCTCACCCAGGTCTCCGGCGACCACCTGGAGGTGATCAAGCTGATCCCGCCGCTGGTCGTCGGGGAGAAGGAGGTGGACCGGTTCGTCGACGCCTTCACCGACGTCATGGACGACGCGCACAGCGGCAGCGGACTGATGTGGGACTTCAGCAAGACGCTGGTGAAGCAGGCGGTGGCCAACCGCTGAGACGGAGCGGTGGACGGTCGCTGACGGGAGTTTTGCCTCTGAGGCAATGAATTTGCCGCAGAGGCAAAACTTCGGCTCAATGGAGGCATGAGCTCCCCGGAAGCCTTCACGGAGCTGCCCTCGGTGGCTCCTCAGCTCCGCGCACTGCGCCGCCGCGCCTCCCTCACCCTGGAGGCCGCGGCCGCCGCCGCGGGGCTGTCGCCCGCCCACCTCTCCAGGCTGGAGACCGGGCAGCGCCAGCCCTCACTGCCGATGCTGCTCGCGCTGGCCCGTATCTACGGTACGACGGTCTCGGAACTGCTCGGTGAGTCGGTCGCCGACCGGGACGCCGTGGTGCGCGCCGCCGACATGGAACCGACCGAGGCGGGCGGCTGGACCTACTTCCAGGCGGGCGCGTCCGGTCGCGGGATGCAGGCCCTGCGGGTCCGTGTCCCCCAGGGCTCGCAGGGCGACATCGTGCGGGTGCACCCCGGCGAGGAGTGGCTCTACGTCCTGGAGGGGCGGCTCAGGCTCCGCCTCGGGGACACCACACACCGGCTCGGTCCGGGCGACAGCGCGCACTTCGACTCGCTGACCCCGCACCGCATCGCCGCCCAGGACCCCGCCGGCGTCGAGCTCCTGTTCGTCCACACCCTGTTGCAGAGTCCCACGGCCGCGCTGTGCCTGGGCCCCACCCCTGGAGAGACGCCATGAGTGACATGGAGGAGAAGTTCCCTCGCGCCCTGTGGGTGCGCCTGATCATCTATCTGGTGATCGGGCACGTCTTCGCGGCCTTCATCTACTTGCTCTTCGAGGTGGGCGCGGGGCAGTAGCCGTATACCTCAGTCGAGCAGCCGGGCGCGCAGCCGCTCGCGGATCTCCGGGGTGATCCCGAGACCCTTCTCCAGGTAGGCGTCGACGCCGCCCCAGGTCTCCTCGATGGTCTCGAAGCCCGCCGTCAGATACTCGGTGCGGGCGTCGAACAGCGGGCTCAGCAGCTCCATGACCTCGGGGGAGTAGGCGTCGGCGGCGCCCGAGGTGCGGCGGACCCGGTAGCGGCGGTGCTTGGCGTTCGACTCCAGGTAGTCGGCGACGATCGCCTCGCGCTCCACGCCCACGGCGAGCAGGGTCACGGCTATGGAGAGCCCCGCGCGGTCCTTGCCGGCCGCGCAGTGCATGAGGGCCGGGACGCTGTCCTCGGCGAGGGCGCGCAGCACCTGGGAGTGCTCGGCGGTGCGCTCCTTGACGATCTTGCGGTAGGCGGTGATCATCCGGTTCGCGCCCTTGCCGTCGCTGAGGATCTCGCGCAGCTGGTCGAGTTCGCCGTCGCGGACCATCTTCCAGAACTCGACGCCGTCGGCCGGGTCGCTCAGCGGGAGGTTCACATTGCGCACCCCCGGCAGCTCGACGTCCAGGCCCTCCAGCTTCTGGTCCGCCGCGTTGCGGAAGTCGAAGATCGTGTGCAGGCCGAGGGAGGACAGGAAGGCCGTGTCGGCCTCGGTCGCGTGCGCGAGGTGACCGCTGCGGAACAGCACTCCGTGCCGCACCCGCCGTCCGTCCGCCGTCGGCAGTCCGCCCACGTCACGGAAATTGCGGACACCGGCCAGCTCGGGTTCGGTCGACGGGATCTGCTGCGTCACGGGGGCTCCTCCCAGCCGCGGGCACCGCCGGCGCTGCTCGTCGGCGGGCACGCTCTCGACGATACGACATGTGTTCGTGGGGCAATGAGTTGTCCACAGGCCCGGCAACGAGTTCTCCACAGGCGTTGCAGACGGGGCTCGCGGACGTTGATGATGTTGGTGCCTGAGCACACCTGTTGGCACCTGTTCGGATCTGTGAGGGGCACGATGCTGGAGATCGCCGAGAACGGCCGTACGTGGATTCTGTCCGGGCCGACCAGCAGTTACGCCCTGCACCTCGGTGCCGAGGGCGAACTGCTGCACCTGCACTGGGGAGCGCGGATCTCCCTCGCCGACGCCGAGGCCCTCGCCGCCCGGCCGGAGCCGAAGTACTGGCCCTTCGAGTCCCAGCTCGACGGGCGTGAGGAGTACCCGGTCGAGGGCGGCCCCCGCTTCACCCGCCCCGCCCTGTCCGTGCGCACCGACGAGCGCCGCGGCACCGAGTGGACCTTCGAGAGGTACGACACCGAGGGCGACGAACTGCGGCTGCGGTTCCGGGACGGCGGGCTGGCGATCACACTGCACCACCGGATGCGCCACGACGTCGTGGAGCGCTGGGTGACGCTGGACAACGACGGCCCGGAGCCGGTCGAGGTGCTGCGCGCCGACTCGGCCACCTGGACGCTGCCCGACCGCGAGGACGCCTGGCGGCTCTCCCAGCTGCACGGCCGCTGGGCCGCCGAGTCCCGGCTCACGCAGGCCCCCCTGACCTACGGCGAGAAGGTCATCGGCAGCCGCCGCGGCCACACCGGGCACCAGCACCTGCCGTGGGTCGCACTCGACACCGACGCCACCGAGGAGCGCGGCGAGGTCTACGGCTGTGCCCTAGGCTGGTCGGGGTCCTGGCGGATCGCCGTCGCCCAACTCCCCGACGCGCGCGTGCAGATCACCGGCGGCGCCGGGTACGACGACTCGGGCCTGCTGAGCCTGGCGGCCGGGGAGTCCTTCGCGACCCCCGTCTTCGCGGGTCTGTGGAGCGACGGCGGCTTCGGCGGCGCGAGCCGGGCCTGGCACGCCTACCAGCGGGCGTACGTCATCCCGGACGCGGACCAGGACCGGCCCGTGCTGTTCAACTCCTGGGAGGCCACCAACTTCGACATCTCCGAGGAGCAGCAGGGCACCCTCGCCCGGCGGGCCGCCGCGATCGGCGTCGAGCTGTTCGTGGTCGACGACGGCTGGTTCGGCACCCGCACCAGCGACCGGGCCGGGCTCGGCGACTGGGCACCCAACCCCGACCGCTTCCCCTCGGGCCTCAAGCCGCTCGCCGACTACGTGTGCGCGCTGGGCATGCAGTTCGGCATCTGGGTCGAGCCGGAGATGGTCAACCCGGACAGCGAGCTGTACCGCGCCCACCCCGACTGGGTGCAGTACCAAGCGGGACGAAAGCGGACGGAGTTCCGCAATCAGCTGGTGCTGAACCTCGCGCGCGAGGATGTGCGGGAGTACCTGTGGGAGCAGCTCGACACGCTCCTTTCGAGTGCCCCGATCGACTATGTGAAGTGGGACTTCAACCGCTGCTTCACCGACGCGGGCTGGCCCGGCGAGCCGTACCCGCAGCGCCTCTGGGTCGACCATGTACGCGGCTTCTATGCCCTGTTGGACCGGTTGCGGGCGGCGCACCCGGGTGTGGCGTTCGAGTCCTGCTCGGGCGGCGGCGGCCGGATCGACCTCGGAGTGATGAGCCGTACCGACCAGGTGTGGACCTCCGACAACACCGACCCGCTCGACCGCCTCGCCATCCAGCACGGCTTCAGCCAGATCCACCCCGCGCGCGTGATGGCCGCCTGGGTCACCGACAGCCCCAACACCCAGCTCAACGGCCGGGTCAGCTCGCTGCGGTTCCGGTTCGTGAGCGCCATGGCCGGGGTGCTCGGGGTCGGCGGGGACCTCGCGGAGTGGACCGAGGAGGAACTCGCCGAGGCGCATGAGTGGGTGGAGCTCTACAAGCGGATCCGGCCCCTGGTGCAGCGCGGCGACCTGTACCGGCTGCGTGCTCCGCGGGGCGGGCTCAGCGCGGTGCAGTACGTCCTCGGTGACGAGACCGTCGTGCTGGCCTGGCTCCAGGCGCAGCAGTACGGCGAGTCCGCCCCGGCGCTGCGGTTGCGCGGGCTCGACCCGACAGCCTCCTACGAATGCCTCGAAACGGGCGAAGTTCACCGAGGGGCCGTATTGCTGCATCACGGACTTCGCGTCGATGTGCGGGGCGACCTGGATGCGGCAGTTCTCCGTCTCCGCCGCATCTAGGGCATGTGCCCGAATTGGCGACTTCCTCCCAACTCCTTCTGGGAAAAGGGTTCCTGTGAATTCGTGACGTGAGGAGCGTCATATCCGTGACGGTGTGTCGCCCGTCATGTTCACGTAATTCGCGGGGTTCTCAAGGGGATTTGGCTCGGATGGAGGGCGTCCGATTCACGCAGGGTGACCGGTAATTCTCATACGGGATCAACAGGAACGCATACACAGGGAACCTCTCACTTGTCCCTTTGCGTCTTGCTCGTTTACGTTCGCCACCGATCCGGTCGGACGCCCAATCCTGCCGCCGAACGGATTCCGCACACACTCACCCGTGCACGGCAGGAGCGGGGGACCCACAGGCAGTACCGCCTGTTCCGGTCTCCGGAACGGCTAGGGGTTAAGTCGCGTCTCGGCGCGGCCGGGCATCTCCAGTCCGAACCCGACAGCTCACCTCGCAGGCGCCGGAGAGGAATTCGCCATGCCCGCGAAGGGTAAGCACCGCCGCCCGAAGTCCCAGCGCTTCACCCGCTCGATCGCCGTCGCCGGCACCGGGGGCGCCGCGCTCGCCCTCCCGCTGATGGGGGCCACCGGCGCCCACGCGGCCACCTCCCAGTCCGTACCGGAAAAGGCCGTTCAGTCGCTGCCGGTCACGCAGCAGGCCGCCGAGAAGTCCGCGGAAAGGACGGCGACCAAGAAGGACGCCGCGAAGACCTCGACCGTGCACACCTATTCGGTGCGCGCCGGCGACTATCTCTCGAAGATCGCCGACGAGCAGAATGTCAGCGGTGGCTGGCAGAAGCTCTACGCGGACAACCGCCAGGCAGTCGGCGACGACCCCTCGCTGATCCACCCCGGCTTGAAGCTGTCGATCGGCAAGAAGGCCAAGACGAGCACGGCGAGGACCGAGTCCTCGGCCTCCTCCTCTTCCTCGTCCTCCTCGAAGGCGGAGAAGACGGAGTCGAAGGCGTCCACGTCGAACTCCACGGCCGCCACCCAGAGCTCCGACACCACCAGCTCCAGCGGCTACACCCTCCCGGTCACCGGTGCCACCGTCGGTACCGGCTACCGCGTCTCGGGCAGCATGTGGTCCAGCGGGTACCACACCGGCGTCGACTTCGTCGTCCCGACCGGTACCTCGCTGAAGGCCGTGGCCGCCGGCACGGTCGTCTCCGCCGGCTGGGGCGGCGCGTACGGCAACCAGGTCGTCATCAAGCTGAACGACGGCTACTACGCCCAGTACGCCCACCTCTCCCAGCTCTCCGTCTCGGCGGGCCAGACCGTGACCGAGGGGCAGCAGATCGGCCTCTCCGGCGCGACCGGCAACGTCACGGGGCCGCACCTGCACTTCGAGATCCGCACCACGCCGGACTACGGCTCGGACGTGGACCCGGTCTCCTACCTCCGCTCGAAGGGCGTCTCCGTCGGCTGACGACGCCTCCCTGCGCCACCGAAGGCCGGACCCCGATCCCCGGGTCCGGCCTTCGGTGTTTCCGCGCCGAGGCCCCCCGTGTTTCCGCGTTCATGATCACTTCATTGCGTTCTTGTGGCGGGCACGCTCAGGGCGTCGACAGGGAGGGGAGGGTGGGGACACAGTGAACTCCGTTGCCGCGCAAGCGCTTTCTACGGCCTTCGGAGGTCACCGTGTCCGGCGTCGACCGACGCACCGTCTTCAAGGGCGCCGCCGCCGCGGCCGCCCTCACCCCGCTCTCCTGGACCCTGTCCCGCACCGCCACCGCGGCGGACGACGAGGGCACCGAGCTCCACTGGCTGGAGGGCGCCACGCCCGAGGTCCACGCCGGCACCACCTGGGGTGTGCCATGGGCGCGCGGCAGGCACCGGCCGGAGCAGCGGTTCGCGCTGACCACCTCCGGCGGTGACGCGGTGCCGGTCCAGAGCTGGGTCACCGCCCACTGGCCCGACGGCTCGGTGAAGTGGACCGCGCACGCCATCGCGCCCGACGCGCCGAAGGCCGACCGCTACGTCCTGAGCGCGGGCGCCCCCGCCGCCCCCACCCACCGGGTCACCGTCGGCCGGGACCGCGGCGGCCGGGTCGAGGTGTCGACCGGCGTGATCTCCGCGGTCTTCGGCGCCAAGGGCTCCGACACCGTCGTACGGGCCGTCCGACGCGGCACGACCGAGATCGCCCGGGACGGCCGGCTGGTCGCACTGCGGCAGGAGTCCGTGCGGGAGGGCGCGGACCTCGACAGCTTCGCGGGCCGGATCGAGACGATCACGGTCGAGCAGGACGGACCGGTGCGAGCCGTGATCCGGGTCGAGGGCCGGCACCGGCACGGCGGCAGGGCCTGGCTGCCGTTCGTGCTGCGGTTCGCCTTCTCCGCGGGCGCCGACTCCTTCCGCCTGGTGCACACCTTCGTCTGGGACGGCGAGCAGAGACCCGGCTCCGACCGGGGCGACTTCCTGCGCGGGCTCGGCGTCCGCTTCACCGTCCCCCTGAGCGACCGGCCCTACGACCGCCATGTGCGGTTCGCCGACGCCGGCGGCGGCCTCTTCGGCGAGGCCGTCCAGGGCATCACGGGACTGCGCCGCGACCCGGGCGCCGCGGTACGGGCCGCGCAGATCGCGGGCGAGCGGCTGCCGGACACCGCCGGCTGGGACACCCGCGTGTCGAGCCGGCTGGCCTACATCCCGCAGTGGGGCGACTTCACGCTCACGCAGCCCACCGCGGACGGCTACCAGATCCGCAAACGCACCAAGGCCGGGTACGGCTGGATCCCGGCCGCGGCCGGACAACGCGCGGGCGGATTCGGGTACGTCGGCGGCGCGAGCGGTGGACTCTCCTTCGGGCTACGGGACTTCTGGCAGCGCCACCCCACCCAGCTCGACGTACGCGGCGCCGCATCCGAGGCCGCCGAGGTCACGCTCTGGCTGTACTCACCCGAGGCGCAGCCCCTGGACCTGCGCTTCTACCACGACGGCCTCGGCCAGGACACCTACGAGAAGCAGTCCGACGGCGGCCTGGAGATCACCTACGAGGACTACGAGCCCGGCTTCGGCACGCCCTACGGCATCGCGCGGACCAGCGAACTGACCTTCTGGGCCCTGGAGAAGACGCCGTCCGCCCCGGAGCTGGCGGCTCAGGCGAAGGCCGTGGCCGTTCCACCGCTGCTCACCGCCACACCCCAACGCCTGCACTCCGCCGGGGTGTTCGGGGACTGGGCGCCAGTGGACCGCTCCTCCAAGGCCCGCGCGGTGATCGAGGACCACCTCGACGACCTGTTCGCCTACTACCGCGACCAGCGCGAGGAGCGCCGCTGGTACGGCTTCCTCGACTACGGCGACGTCCAGCACACCTACGACAACGACCGGCATGTCTGGCGCTACGACATCGGCGGATTCGCCTGGGACAACTCGGAGTTGGGCACCGACCTCTGGCTCTGGTATCACTTCCTGCGCACCGGCTCCGCAGAGGTGTTCCGGTTCGCGGAGGCCATGACCCGGCACACCGGCGAGGTCGATGTCTACCACCTCGGCAAGTGGGCGGGCCTCGGCATCCGCCACGGAGTGCAGCACTGGGCGGACAGCGCCAAGCAGGTCCGTATCTCCACGGCCGCCAACCGCCGCTTCCACTACTTCCTCACCGGTGACGAACGCACCGGCGACCTGCTGAGCGAACTCGCCGACGTGGAGCTGACGTTCCTGGCCGTCGACCCCCAGCGCAAGGTCCGCACCGACGGCTACGAGCCCGGCGACCGGCACGCCCTGTCCGTCGGCTTCGGAACCGACTGGGGCGGAATCTCGGCCGCCTGGCTCACGGAGTGGGAGCGGGGCGGCCCGGGCGCGGCGAAGGCGAAGGCCAAGCTGGTCAACTCCTTGCGGACGATCGCCGCGCAGCCCAACGGGTTCTTCACGGGGACGGGCCTTCTCGACGCCGACACCGGGAAGTTCGCGGTGACGACCGACAAGGCCGTCAACGTCTCCCATCTCAGCGCCGTGTTCGGGCTCGTGGAGACCAACAGCGAGATCGTGTCGCTGCTGGGCGACGAGGAGCCGGAGTTCCGTACGGCCTGGCTCGACTACGCGCAGTACTACAACGCCACCGACGCCCAGAAGAAGCAACTCACCGGCTCCACCTGGAAGTCGGCGCTGCCCGCCGCCCACTCGCGCGTCACGGCGTACGCGGCTCGGCGCAGGAGCGACCCGTCGCTCGCCACGCGCGCGTGGAACGAGTTCTTCACCGGCAACGACACCTACTTCCCGTCCAACGACTGGAACCCCGTCACGATCAGGACCCCGACGGTCCTGCGCACCACGAAGGAGATCCCCTGGGTCTCCACCAACTCCTCCGCCCAGTGGGCCCTCGCGGCCATCCAGAACCTGGCCCTGATCGGAGACCGGATCCCGTCATGAGACGCACACTGCCGACCGCGGCGACGATCGCGGGGCTGCTCGTCGCCGCGACACCGCCCGCCCTCGCGTCCGGCGCCCCGGACGTCGTACGTCCCGACGACGGACGTATCGCCTACGAGGGGCACTGGAGCCGGACCGCCGACGCGGCCGTCACCGTCAACTCCGGTTCCCGGCTCCGCTTTCGCTTCTCCGGAACGACCGTCCACGCGCTCTTCGACATCTCGTCGGTCACCATGCCCGCGCAGATCCACGTGTCGGTCGACGGCGGGCCCAAGGAGGTGCACGCCGTCGACGCGGGGGACCTGGAGATCGTCGCGCACGGCCGCGGGGCCCACACCGTCGAGATCTCGGTCAAGGACGTCTTCTCGCGCGTCAACCGATGGACGCCTCCGCTGGAGAGCGGGGTGGTGCTCACCGGAATAAGGGGGCACCTGTTGTCTCAACACGTCCTCAGCAAGCGTGAGTTGGTGTTCTACGGCGACTCGATCACCCAAGGTGTCATGGCGCTGTGCGAGGTGAACACCTCCGACTGCGCGGACGGTACGGCCGCCTATCCCACCCTGGTCGCCGACGCCCTGCACGCCTCGCTCACGCAGGTCGGGTTCGGGCGGCAGGGGGTGATCCAGACCGGGAACGGGGGAGTGCCCGCCGCGTCGGACGCCTACGGCTGGAACTACGCCGGTTCCAGGGCTGATCCGGATCGCCGGGCCGACGTGATCGTGGTGAACCAGGGGACCAACGACACCGCGTTCGGCTCGGCGGAGTTCCAAGTCGCCTGTCGCGCCTACCTGTCACGGCTCCGGGCCGCCGCGCCGCACGCCCGCATTCTCGCCCTGCGCCCCTTCGACGGCAGCCATGCCGCCGACATCGCGGACGTAGTCCACGAACTCGCCGACCGGCGAACCGAGTTCGTCGACACGACCGGCTGGCTCGACGCGGCCCAGGGCGACTTCAACGGCACGGTCCATCCCAGTGCCCGGGGCCACCGCAAGGTGGCCGAACGGCTGATCGGCCTCATCTCGAAGAAGCACCCCCAGCAGAGCCCTCAAGCGAAGCCCCCGAGTGCAAGCATTCCGAATGGAGTCCTCTGACATGACGACCACCCGCAGAACCTTCGGAGCCCTCGCCGCCGGCGCCGCCCTGGCGGCCCTCGCCCCCACGGCCACCGCGAGCGCCTCGCCCCGGCACGGCCGCCTCCTCGCCCACGACGACTTCCGGCACGGTCTCGGCCAGTGGGCCGTCGAGCTGGAGCAGGGCGGCACGGTCACCGCGAAGCGGGGAGTGCTGGAGGTCGACGTACCCGCCGGCGCCACGGTCTGGTTCAGGAAGCGGCTCGAAGGGCCGTACGTCATCGAGTACACGGCCACGCCCGTCTCCGAGGGCGGGGTCAACGACCGGGTGTCCGATCTGAACAACTTCTGGAACGCGGTCGACGTCCGGTCCCCCGACGACCTCTTCGCCACCCGGCGCGGCGGAGTCCTCGCGGAGTACGACCACCTCAAGACGTACTACGTCGGATACGGCGCCAACACGAACACCACGACCCGACTGCGCCGTTACGTCGGCGAGGCCGGCGTCCGGCCGCTGATCTACGACTACACCGAGCCGCTGCTCGTCGCGAACGAGCCCAACCGGGTGCGGATCGTGTCCGACGGCTCCCGGGTGCGGTGGTGGGACAACGGGCGGCTCGTCTTCGACTACCCGGACCCGGCGCCGTACACGAGTGGGCATTTCGCGTTCCGGACCACCTGGAGCCACTTCAGGATCAGTGACTTCCGGGTGTGGCGGTCGCAGCGTCAACAGTCCTGCTGAGAGACCTATTCCTCGTTTGGCGAACACTTTAGGAGTGGCTTATCTCACCGCCCGTCAAGCCCTTCCTACGGTCGCGTAGGTCACATTCGAAGGTGAATCATGAACGACTGTGACAGACGATTCGAAGAATGACGGCAGAGCAGTGATCGGGTCGTACGTGGCGGTGGGGGACAGCTTCACCGAGGGCGTCGGCGACCCCGGCCCCGACGGGGCGTTCGTCGGTTGGGCCGATCGGTTCGCGGTGCTGCTCGCGGACCGACGGCCCGAGGGCGACTTCAACTACAGCAATCTCGCCGTGCGCGGGAAGCTGCTCGACCAGATCGTCGAGGACCAGCTTCCGCAGGCCGTCGAACTGGCACCGGACCTGGTGTCGTTCTGCGCCGGCGGCAACGACATCATCCGGCCGGGCACCGACCCCGACGAGGTCGCCGAGCGCTTCGAGCGGGCCATCGCGCGGCTCAGCGCGGTCTGCGGCACCGTCATGGTGACGACCGGGTTCGACACGCGTGGTGTGCCGGTGCTGAAGCATCTGCGCGGCAAGATCGCCACGTACAACGGGCATGTGCGGGCCGTGGCGGACCGGTACGGGTGCCCGGTGCTGGACCTGTGGTCCCTCAAGACCGTGCAGGACCGGCGGGCGTGGGACGACGACCGGCTGCATCTGTCTCCCGAGGGCCACACGCGTGTGGCGCTCCGCGCGGGACAGGTGCTCGGGCTCGATGTCCCGGCCGACCCGGACCAGGCGTGGCCGCCGCTGCCGCATCGCGGGCCGCTGGACGTACGGCGGGACGACGTGCACTGGGCCCGCGACTACCTGGTGCCCTGGATCGGTCGGCGGCTTCGGGGCGAGTCCTCGGGGGACCACGTGACGGCCAAGGGTGTGCTGTCCCCGGACGACATCAAGACGCGGATCGCTTCTGTGGCCTGAGCGGTGCGTGGAGCGGGATGGCGGCCCTGGATGGGGCGGGGTGCGGTGAGCGCGGTGGGGCGGCCCGGCCCCTTCAGGCCGTGAGCGCCGCCCTGTCCAGGCCCAGCTCCCGCGCCAGGGCCTCGTCCACCCACTCCTGGGCCCGGGAGCGGGGGATCGCGCCCGGGTAGGAGGTCAGTTGGACGGCGAGGCCGTCCAGGAGGGCCGTGAGGCGGAGGGCGGTGGCGTCGGGGTCCGGGCAGTCGAACTCGCCCGCGGTGACGCCCTCGGCGATCACCTCGGTCAGCGCGGCCTTCCAGCGGCTGTCGAGGTTGCGCGTGACCTCCTGGAGCGCCGGCTCGCGCAGGGACACCGCCCAGCCCTCGATCCACAGCCGCCAGCCCTTGGCCTGGCCGGTGGGGGCGTACCAGCGCACGGCCGCCCGCAGCCGCCGTAGCGCGCTGGTACGACGGCTCAGAAGCCCCCGGAGATGAGCGAGGTCGTCCTCGGCGGCGTAGGTGAACGCGGCGGCGACCAGCTTCTCCTTCGTCGAGAAGTGGTAGAGCACCAGGGCGTTGCTCACCCCGAGCGCCGAGGCCACGTCGGCGATCCGCACCGCCGCCACACCCCGCGCCTCGATCTGCTCCACGGCCGCCCGCAGCAGCTCCTCGCGCCGCTCGGCCACCGTCAACCGCACTCTTGCCACGAGGTCACCCTAATCCGTCACCCTGTGCGGCACCGCGCGGCGGGTGCCGAGGTCAGCGGTACCGGCCGAACCGCTCCGCGATCACCGGCAGCCGGTCCGCGACCAGCGCGTGCGCGGCGGCGCGCGGTGAGGTGCCGTCCGCTTCCGCGCGGGCCAGCAGTTGCCCGACCAGGGCGCGCATGGAACGCCGGATGTGGGCGAAGGCCTCGTCCGCGTCCGCGCCGATGTCGCCGAACAGGGTCCACCACCACCAGGCGTTCGTCCCGGAGTTGACGACCACGTCCGGCAGGACGGTGATCCCGCGCGCGGCCAGCAGGGTCTCCGCCGCTGGCAGCACGGGCATGTTGGCCGCCTCGACGATCCAACGGGCCCGGATCCGCTCCTGGTTGCCGGTGTCGATCGTGTACGACACGGCCGCGGGCACGAGCACCTCCGCGTCCAGCGACAGCCAGGCGTCGCCGGGCAGTTCCCGGTCGGCGGGGCGCAGCGCGGAGCGGTCCACCGTGCCGTAGGCGTCCCGGGCGGCCAGCAGCGCCTCCACGTCGAGGCCCGCCGGGTTGAAGACGGTGCCCTTGACGTCGGCGACGGCCACCACGGTGAGCCCCGCGCGCGTGAGGAAACGGGCCGTGGCCCCGCCCATGGTGCCCAGTCCCTGCACGCACACGCGTGTGCCCGCGTACGGCACCCCGGCCCGGTCGAGCGCGGTGAGCATCGACTCGGCCACCCCGCAGCCGCCCGCCAGCTCGTCGAGGCCGATGCCGTCCACCTCGACCGCGAACGCGTCCGCGAGCCGCCGCCTGGCCGCCTGCTCGTCGTCCAGCAGCGGGTACACCGCCTGGATCGAGGAGACCAGGCCGGCCTCCGCGGCCGCCCGGTCCACCAGGTCCTGGCTGAGACCGAGGTCCTCGCCGGTCGTCCAGAAGCTCTCGACGTACGGCCGCACGGCGCGCAGGTAGCGGACGAGGAGCCCGTACGCCTCCGGGGCCCGGGGGTCGCAGTCGATGCCGCCCTTGGCGCCGCCCAGCGGGACGTACCGCGCGTCGGGGTCGTAGTGCAGCGCCTCCTTCATGGTCATGCCGCGGGCGAGGCCGGTGATCTCGTCCAGGGTGCAGCCCGGGCGCATCCGCAGACCGCCGCTCGCCACGCCCCGCACCAGGCGGTCGACGACCAGGAAGCCCTGACGTCCGGTGACGTGATCGGTCCAGGTGAGCGACAGCAGGGGGGTGGTCACACGGGCTCCGGGGGTGAGGGACGGCTACTGAACGGGGAGTCAGTATTGGCAGTGCGGCGCGCCCTGTCAACGTGATCCCCTCCGACGGCGTCCTTCCCCCTGTGACCGGGCAGAACCGGCACTGTCAGAGGGGCGGACCATAATGGATGCCTCAGCTTCTCCATCTGGAGGTACCGTGACCGGCTTCCGTTCCCTGAGCTCCGGGCTCCGCGCGCTGCAGCCCGCGGCCTTCGGTGCGGACCCGAGCGGTGAGCGCATGGCGCGCATCCGCAGATCCCCCCACTTCAAGGACGGCGTCTTCCAGAACCCGGGCGGCACCGCGGCCAGGACCCGGCCCGACGGGTCGCCGCTGGAGTTCGCCAAGGTCTTCTTCGACGGCGACACCCGGCCCCAGCGGGCACCGGAAGGCCGTATCCCGGTGCATGCCACCACCCTCGCCGACCTCGTCAAGCCGCCCGCCACCGGGCTGCGGCTGACCTGGATGGGCCACTCCAGCGTGCTCGCCGAGATCGACGGCCGCCGGGTGCTGTTCGATCCCGTATGGGGCGAGCGCTGCTCCCCCTTCCCCTTCGCCGGGCCCAAGCGGCTGCACCCCGTCCCGCTGCCGCTCGCCGCGCTCGGACCGGTCGACGTGGTGGTCATCTCCCACGATCACTACGACCACCTGGACATGCCCACCATCAAGGAACTCGCCGGGACGGACACCGTGTTCGCCGTGCCGCTCGGGGTCGGGGCCCACCTGGAGCACTGGGGCGTCTCCGCCGACCGGCTGCGCGAGCTGGACTGGCACGAGTCGACCCAGGTCGCCGGCCTCACCCTGACGGCCACACCGGCCCGGCACTTCTGCGGACGCGGACTGCGCAACACCCAGCACACGCTGTGGGCGTCCTGGGTCGTCTCCAGCGGGGAGCACCGGGTGTACCACAGCGGTGACACCGGGTACTTCGACGGGTTCAAGGACATCGGGTCGGCCTTCGGGCCCTTCGACGCGACGATGATCCAGCTCGGGGCGTACTCGGACTTCTGGCCGGACATCCACATGACGCCCGAGGAGGCCGTGCGGTCCCACCTCGATCTTCAGGGCGGCGACGCCAAGGCGGGCGTGCTGCTGCCGATCCACTGGGGGACGTTCAACCTGGCCACGCACCCCTGGGCGGAGCCCGCGGAGCGCACCATGCTGCTCGCCCACGAGGCCGGCGTCCCGATGGCCTCGCCCCGGCCGGGGGAGCCGTTCGAGCCGGGTGCGGTGCCGGTGGTCGATCCCTGGTGGCGGGCGGTGGCTCGGCCTCCGGTCGGGGGGTGGGCGGCGCTGCCCACCGTTTCGGGGGACGTGGAGGCCGTGGTCGAGCACTGAGGCGGGCCTGACGCCCGGCAGGGCCGGCGGGCGGGTCTTCGCCGGCCGGTGAGCGTTGCCTGCTCGAAGGGCGGTGCACCTACGACGAACTCGCCCGGGTCGCCGGGGTGTCGGAGGCCACCGCCTGGCGTCGGCTCGGTGCGCTGCGGCGGGAAGGCCGGGTGTGGATCCGGGCCGTCATCGAACCGGTGCTGCTGGGACTGCCGGTGGAGGCGGTGCTGTGGGTGCGTGCCGTTCCGGCGGCCGTCGGGACGGTGACGGCCGCGCTCTCGTGCTCCGCCCATGTGCGGTACGTCAGCTTCGTCACCGGCGAGCGGCAGTTGCTGGTGCTCGCCGCGTTCCCGGACGAGGCCGCCCTGCACGACTTCGTCACGCGCTCCACGTGGTTGCGGGACACCGCGTCGGTGGACGTCTCGATGGTGCTGGGCTCGCTCGAACGCGGTGGGATGCTCGCGCCGTGGCTGGGTGACTGAGACCGCCCGCCGATACGGTCCGTGACATTCAGGAAGGCTCGGGCCAACGCTCGGGAGGTCTGCTGGGGCCTGCCGGGGCGCCTGTCGTGCGCCAAAACCGGGGGACGCGAGGGCTGGGGTGCGCTTACCTCCTGAGTCCGCGGCGCTCGTTCCGGATCGCTTCTGAACAGGGCTGATCGGTATTCACTCGTTCGGGGGAGCCCGTCCGGTCGTCTTGTCGGTCTGTCGTGCGACGGCTCATACCAGAGTGGGACCTCCCGTGTGGGACTTTGTCAACTGCCCATCGCACATGAAGCGTTGACGACTACTGTGAGTGTCCGCCGGGCAACGGAGGGCCGAAGTCTTCGGTTCTTCCGACCGGCACCGCGATGACGCACACCCATGCCCACTGCGCGTGGCCGCGAGCCGGAGGAGGGAGTCGACACGATGGGGCTTCCCCCTGCCCGACCGCGGCCGGGACCCCGGGGGTGCCGGTGACCGACGACCACGCCGCGGCGCAGCCCGCCCGGCACGGACGCAGCCGACAACCCGTGGGAGCGCGCGCCGGAGACCGCGAACCCGCCCGGGTCCGCCAGGGACCCTCCGGCCATCAGGACCGACGGACCACTACAAGGACACCGATGTCTCACCTCCGTGCACCGGCCGCACGCGCAGACCGCCGTGAGGGCGGGCGGCACGGGCGGCCGGTCGCCCGCCCGGCCGCCTCGCTGCCCGAGACGCACATACGGCCGCAGTTGCTGCGGCTTGCCGTGCTCCCGCCGATCGCGGTCGCGCTCAGCGGCTGTGCGGCCGTCCTGTTCACCGTCCGCTCCACCGGGGCGCAGCCCGGCCTCGTCCTGTGGGGCGTGCTGGGCGGCGCGGTCTCGGTGACCCTCGCGGGCATTTTGATCGCCGCGGTCGCCGCCGACCGCGCCGCGAAGTCGGTGAGCGACCGGGTCGGCGCGCTGCGCCGCAGCAGTGCCCGTCGCGAGGCCGAACTGCGGGCCCTGGTCGACGGGTTGCGGCGCGGCGAGGTGCCGCCCGCGCGGGGTCCGCGCAGCGGCCCGGCCGACGACGCCGACGACTTCGAACTGCTCGCCGCGGACCTGACCCGCGCCCACGACGGGGCCGTCACCGCCGTCGTCCAGGCCGCGCAGCTCTCCAGCCAGGCCGGCAGCGAACAGAAGCTGGAGGTCTTCGTCAACCTCGCGCGGCGGCTTCAGTCGCTGGTGCACCGCGAGATCTCCATCCTCGACGAGTTGGAGAACGAGATCGAGGACCCCGATCTGCTCAAGGGGCTCTTCCACGTCGACCACCTCGCCACCCGGATCCGCCGGCACGCCGAGAACCTCGCCGTGCTTGGCGGGGCCGTCTCACGGCGGCAGTGGAGCAACCCCGTCTCCATGACCGAGGTGCTGCGCTCCGCCATCGCCGAGGTCGAGCAGTACTCACGGGTCAAACTCGTGCCGCCGATCGACGGCACCCTGCGCGGGCACGCCGTCGCCGACGTCATCCATCTGCTGGCCGAACTCGTCGAGAACGCCACGGTGTTCTCCGCGCCCCACACCCAGGTCCTGCTGCGCGCCAACCTCGTCACCTCGGGGCTGGCCGTCGAGGTCGAGGACCGCGGACTCGGGATGCCCGTCAACGAACAGCACCGTATGAACGCGCTGTTGACCGACCCGGACCAGGTCAATGTCGCCAGCCTGCTCGCGGACGGCCGCATCGGGTTGTTCGTGGTGTCCCAGCTCGCCAAGCGGCACGGCATCCATGTGCGGCTCCAGACCAATATCTACGGCGGTGTACAGGCCGTTCTCGTCGTGCCGCAGGCGTTGTTGGGGTCGGCGCCGGGGGCGGTGGGGGCGCAGCCGCCGGAGAGTGCGGGTGCGGGTGGGGTTGGGGCCGGGGGGCCTTTGCCGGGGGTGGGTGAGGCGCGGGGCGGTCATGAGGCTCGGCATCGGGGGGCGTCGGCGGAGACGCGGTCCGGGGGTGAGTCTCGGGGGCTTGACTCGGCCGGGGGGAGGGGGGTTCGGGCTGGTGCTGGTGCGCCGGTTACGGATGCGGGGCTGAACGGGCGCGGGGGGAGTGGGGTCAACGGGCACGGGAACGGGGCGGGGCCGCGGGGTGGGGGGCCGGCTTCGAACGGGCGGGGGGTGGTTTCCGGGGCGTCCGGAGGTTCCATGAGTTCCAGGGGTTCCGGGGCCGTGGCGAACGGGGCCACCGGGCATGGGGCGGGCGGTAGTGGTTTCGTGCCGGGTGTCGGTGGGGGCGGGCCTGGTGGTGAGTCTCTGTCGAACGGCGGCTACCTGAACGGCGGTTCGGGGCTGCCTGGTGGCCATGGAGCTGGACCCGGTGGCCATCTGAACGGTGCCTCCGGGGCGCCGGGTGACGGCGGGGCCGTACCCCATGGCGGTGCCGTGTCGAACGGGAGCGGGCCCTCGTCGAGTGGCGCCGGTGCTGTTCCCCGACGTGGCGGGCATCTCCACGGAACCGGTGGGGGTACGCCCAACGGAACTGAGGCCGGCTCCGACCGCCGTGCCCCCGGTTCGGATGCCGGTCGGCACGCGCCCCTGCCCGTGCGCGGGGCCCGGGCCGAGCGGGCCAACCCCGCCGAGGCCGTGCCCGGGATCAGGCCCGACGACCGGCCGTTGGTCGCGGAGCACGTGGTCGCGCCGCCCACCCCGCGTACCGGGACCGTGCGCGGCACCATGGGCAAGCCGCAACTGCCCCGGCGCCGCGCCCAGGAGCACATCGCACCCCAACTGCGGGACGGGCCCGCGGCGCCCCGGCCGGAAGCCGAGTACCTGACCGGGCACGACCCGGGACTGATGGCCGCCTTCCAGCGGGGCATCAGCCTCGCCGAGGCCCAGCAGCATCTGGAGACCGAGCACGCCGAATCGGGCACGCCGCTGGTGTCGGACCATATGGAGTTCGACCACATGGACGCGGCCTACACGGCGTCGGCGCATTCGACCCATGCGGCACAGGGGGACTCCCTCCACATGGACTCCCTGCACATGGGCTCAGCCCACACAGACGCCGGCCCCCTGGCCTCCGTCCCCCTGGAGTCCCGACCGGCCCCGTCCCCCAACCCGTCCGCCTCCTTCGACTTCGGTCTGGACACCGGTCTGGACACCGGTCTGGACACCGACCTCGACGCGAGCCACACAGACGCCACACCCACCACCGAGCCCGCCCCCATGGACGTAACCCCCATGGACGTAACCCCCCTCGCGCGGCCCCACATACCCGAAGCACACGACGGGCGGGACGCGATCCCCGCATCCGGCCTCGACCCGGATCAGGACCGCCCCACCCGTCCTACCCGTCCCACGCGTCCCACCCGCATCACCCCCCGGCACGACGGGAGCGCACCCGCCGGATGACCACCCCCGCGTACAACCCACCCCCCAGCGCTCCCGCTGACCTTCGTACTTCAAGGAGTCGATCCACCATGGCGAGCGAAGCGCCGACCGGCCATGTATCCGATCTCGACTGGCTGATGAGCGGCCTCGTGCAGCGCGTGCCGCACACCACCAGCGCGGTCCTCCTGTCCTGCGACGGCCTCGTGAAGTCGGTCCACGGCCTCGACGGGGACAGCGCCGACCACATGGCGGCCCTGGCCTCCGGCCTGTACTCCCTCGGCCGCAGCGCGGGCGTCCGCTTCGGCGACGGCGGTGACGTCCGCCAGGTCGTCGTCGAACTCGACGCGACGCTGCTGTTCGTGACCACCGCGGGCTCCGGCACCTGTCTCGCCGTGCTCGCGGGCCGCGAGGCCGACGCGGCGGTGCTCGGCTACGAGATGGCGATGCTCGTCAAGAGCGTCCGCCCCTACCTGGTCACCGCGCCCCGTCAGCACGCCGTCGAACCGTCGGCGATGAGGCCTTGAGCGTGGCGGCGGCCGGCGACGGGCCCTGGCTCGACGACGCGGCCGGACGGCTGGTGCGGCCTTTCACGGTCAGCAACGGCCGGACCCGGCCCACCATCGCGCTCGACCTCCTGTCGCACGTGATGGCCACCGGTGTCACCCCCCTCGGCTACCTCGGCCCCGAACACGCCCAGGCCCTCGACCTGTGCAGGGCGCCCGTCTCGGTCGCGGAGGTAGCCGCCCAACTGAAGCTGCCGGCGGTGGTCACCAAGGTGTTGCTGTCCGACCTCGTCGACTGCGGGGTGCTCACCACCAAGCCCCCCGAGTTCCACCACAACCCCACTGACCGGGCCCTTCTGGAGGCAGTGCTCGATGGACTACGACGACAGCTCTGACCCCTTCCCCACCGCACTGAAGATTCTGGTGGCGGGAGGGTTCGGGGTAGGCAAGACGACCTTCGTGGGCGCGGTCAGCGAGATCGCACCCCTCAGCACGGAGGAACTGCTCACCACGGTCAGCGCCGCGACCGACAGTCTCGACGGTATCGAGAACAAGGTCGAGACGACGGTGGCCATGGACTTCGGCAGGATCACCCTCGATCCGGAACACGTCCTCTATCTGTTCGGCACGCCCGGACAGGAGCGGTTCTGGTTCATGTGGGACGAGCTCTCCGAGGGCGCGCTCGGGGCGGTGATCCTCGCCGACACCCGGCGTCTGGAGGACTGCTTCGCGGCGGTGGACTTCTTCGAGCAACGCGGCCTCGGATTCATCGTCGCGATCAACGAGTTCGACGGGGGGTACCGCTACGACCCCGAGGAGGTCCGTGCCGCCATCGACCTGCCGCCGGAGATCCCCATCGTGCGCTGCGACGCCCGGATCTCCAGTTCCGGTGTGCAGACCCTGCTCACCCTGGTCCGGCATCTCATCGCCCACAGCCCGGAGCCCGCGCCGAGCCACGGCGCCCACATGTGACCCCCGCACACACCGCCACGGAGCCGCATATGACCCACGTCCACAGCGACGGAAACCGCCCATGAGCTACGACCCACCGCGCCCGGCCGGTCGTCTGCTGCTCACGCCGGTGGACAAGGAGGCGCCGGACCGGACGCGCCGGCTGCGTCTGCTGGGCCTGGGGGAGCGACCCGAGCCCGCGCTCGACGCCTTCGCCCGGCGGCTCGCCGAGCGCACGGGGGCGCCGTACGCCATGGTCAACTTCATCGGCGAGAACCGGCAGTTCTTCGCCGGTCTGCGGATTCCCGCGGCCCGGCCCGCGACCGACACCGACGAGGCCAAGCCGGAGGTGGGCCGCTATATGGAGCGGGACTACGGCTTCTGCCCCCATGTTGTCGTCCGCCGCAAGGCGCTGGTCCTGGAGGACGTCCGGGACTATCCGAGATTCGCGGGCAACCCGGTCGTCGACGAGTTCGGCATCCGCTCCTATCTGGGCGCGCCCCTCATCGACTCCACGGGGATGGTGCTGGGCACGGTGTGCGTCGAGGACACCGAGCCCCGGTCCTGGGGAAAGTCCGGCCTGGAGACGATCAAGTCGTCGGCGGCGGAACTCGTGGCACGGCTGGAGCGGGGGGAGGCCGACGGGCTCCCGCTGTGAGCGCCACGAGCCTCCCTCACACGCCTCCGCGCCAGATGTTGTCGAACGCGGAGTTCTCGATCGCCCGCCGCTGTCGTACGGCCTCCAGCTCCATCACCGCGTCGCCGACGGCCGCCAGCACCGCCGTGACCGCCTCCCCGACGCGGTCCTCGTCGAACTCCGGCCCCTTGTCCTCGACCCCGGCGGCGGCAGCCAGGGCGGCGAGGACCGGCTCGCCCGCCGCCCGGCGCTCCTCGGCGCTGCTGCGGGCCGCCGAGTCGACCGGTACCGTCCGGGCGCCGAGCAGCGGGAACCGGCGGCCCCGCTTACGGGTGGTCAGCCCGATCCTCTCCAGGTCGTCGACGTAGGCGGCGGAGAGATCACGGCCCCGGCGCCACAGCCAGTCCTCGACCGTCTCGTAGGGCTCCGCCCGGACCAGCGCCGCGGCCGCCTCGTCCAGCAGCCGGTCTCCCGTCGCCCCCTCCGCCCCGGGCACGACGCGGTCGCCGTCGAGCGCGAGCGCCCCGGCTTCGGCGAGGTCGATCAGCTCGGCCCCCGCGAGCGCGAGCGACAGGTCGCCCTGCTCCAGGGAGCGGTCCGGCGGCACGTCCAGGGCGACGATCGCGAGGTCCCGTGCGGTGGTCATGAGCGGCTCCACGTCAGTCGGCCGAGTGCGGGGCGAGGGCGCCGCGATCCGGTCGGTCGGGCCGCGTGTCCTGGGTCGATTCTCTCCGCGATCCGCCCGTGACGGCCATGTGATGCGGAAAATCGAACCTGAGGACGATCGTCACCGCGGCCGAGACCAGTACGACGAGGGCGGCCAGGAGCAGGGCGGAGCGGTAGCCGTCGTGCAGCATCGGGGCGACCGCCGGCGGGCCGAGGATCTGGCCGACGGAGTACCCGGCGGTCAGCAACGCCACCGAGCGCGGGAACCGCAGCTGTGCCCCGGTGGCCAGGGCGAGGGTGCAGATCCCCAGGAAGGTGGCCCCGAACAGCACCGCCGAGACGAGGGCCGCCGCCGCGCCGCCGACCAGGGCGGGCAGGGCGATGCCGACCGCCTGGACCAGCAGGGCCGCGAGCAGCAGGTCCGGTCGCGACCGGCGGCGCGCGAGCCGGGCCCACAACGCCGTCGACGGTACGGCGGCCAGCCCCACCAGCACCCACGCGGCACCGCCGACCCAGCCGGGGGAGCCCTGGCCGATCGCGGCGACCAGGAAGGTCCCGGCGACGATGTATCCGGCGCCCTCCAGGGTGTAGCCGACGAACAGGGCCCAGAACCAGCGGTGCGTACGCTCCCCGGGCCTCGCGGCGGGACCGGCGGTCGCCTCCTCCGGCCGCAGGTTCCACGCGGCACCGGTCAGCGCGAGGGCCAGGGCCGCCGAGGCCCACCACGCGGCCCGCCAGTCGGCCGCCGTACGCAGGACGAGGACCAGCAGACCGGAGAGCGCGATACCGGCACCCACCCCGCCGAAGGCCCAACCGGGCAGATGCGGTGAGTGAGTTCGCAGGTGGTGCAGGAGCGAACCGGCCGCCACGACGAACACCAGCGCGCTCGCGGCACCCGCCGTCAGCCGCAGGCCGGCCCACACCGCCGTGCTGTGGGTGAGGGGCATGCAGGCGAGCGTCCCGGCGAGGACGAGCAGGGAGCCGCGCAGCACGGCGCGCGAGCGGACCAGCGGCGGGAACAGGATGCCCGCGAGCGCTCCGAGGAGGTACCCGACGTAGTTGGCGGTGGCCAGGTCCGCCCCCGCACCGGCGGACAGCTCCGCCTGGGCCTGCATCAACGGCAGGATCGGGGTGTACACGAACCGGCCGACGCCCATGCCCGCGGCGAGCGCGGCGGCGGCCCGGACGACGTGAGCCCACGGGGACGTATCGCTCGTCGTACGGAGGCCGCGGACCGTGATCCCGGCCAAGAGCCCCCGCATGATGTCCCCTCCCCTCCCCGACACCGGACCACCACCCCCGATCCTGGCCCCATCACCAGCACCGATGCCACGACCGGCTGCCTCGCTGCTGATAGGCCCAGCCTCCCAGCGCACGTAGCATGGCGGGCGTGGAGCTGCGTCAGCTGCGGTATTTCGTCGCGGTCGCCGAGGAGCTGAACTTCGGCCGGGCCGCCGAGCGACTGCTGATCGCGGGCCCTTCGCTCTCCCAGCAGATCAAGGTGCTCGAACGCGACCTGGGTGTGCGGCTGTTCGACCGGGACCGGCGCTCGGTCTCCCTCACACCGGCCGGTGCCGCCCTGCTCCCGCACACCCGCGCCCTGCTGGAACGCGCCGACGACCTGCGCCGCCGCGCGGGCCGGCTGTCGGGTTCGCGGGCGGTGCGCGTCGGATACGTCAACTGGCTTCCCCCGGACCTGGCTTCGCGTACGGCGGCGGTGGCGCGGGTGCATGTCGACGCGTGGGTCGCGCCCTCGCACACACAGGCCGCGCGGGTCGCTGACGGCAGCCTGGACCTGGCCGTGTGCTGGGTGCGGACCGAGGACCTGGAACGGCTCGGGCTGCGGGCCGAACTCATCGGCGCCGACCGGGTCCACGCCGTCGCCAAGGGCCCCGACACCGCCGACGTCCGGGCCTCGGACACCGACGTCCTGATCGACGACGACGTCACAGCCTGGGCGTCCTGGAACGTGTACGCGGAAGACGTGGCACGGTCCACCGGCTCCCGCCCCGTGCGCATCTCCGACGGCGGTGTCACCGGGCCCGCCTTCTTCGACCACGTCCGCCGCGGCAGCCGACCCGTCCTCAACTGCCCCAAGGGCCAGACCACTTCACTCCCGCCCGACCTGGTCCGCCGCGAGGTCGTAGCGCCCAGGATCCACTGGACCTGGTCCCTGGTCCGGCGCGCGGACGAGGACCGCGACGGTGTCCTCGCCGTGGTCGACGCCCTGTGCCACGGCGTGGGCGACCTCGGCATCCACGCGACGGGTTCCTGGCTGCCGGCCGGAGATCCGTTCGCCTCGCCCGAATGACTCCTGCCTGTCGAAGGGTTCACCGTGACTGATCCGCCCTTGGGTGCGCTCGGCCACGGACTGCGCGGCTCGAATGCAGGCCCGGCGCGTCCCGCGTTTTTCGGCGGCGCGCAGCGGGCGTGAAGCCCAGCTGTGGCGGCGCTTAAGAAATCCTCGATGGACCAGGACGGTGCCGTACGGCAGATTGCAGGGCGTTTCCACCCCTCGCACCCACAGGAGCCGTAGCGTGAAGGCGCTGGTCAAGGAGAAGGCGGAGCCCGGACTGTGGCTCGCGGACGTCCCGGAGCCGGCCGTCGGACCCGGTGACGTGCTGATCAAGGTGCTGCGCACCGGCATCTGCGGCACCGACCTGCACATCCGCAACTGGGACGGCTGGGCCCAGCAGGCGATCCGCACCCCACTGGTCCTCGGGCACGAGTTCGTCGGCGAGGTCGTCGAGACCGGGCGCGATGTCACGGAGATCGGCATCGGCGACCGGGTCAGCGGCGAGGGGCACCTCGTCTGCGGCAGGTGCCGCAACTGCCTCGCCGGTCGGCGGCACTTGTGCCGGGCCACCGTCGGGCTCGGGGTCGGCAGGGACGGGGCCTTCGCGGAGTACGTAGCCCTGCCCGCCGCCAATGTGTGGGTGCACCGGGTTCCGGTGGAACTCGACGTGGCCGCGATCTTCGACCCGTTCGGCAACGCCGTGCACACCGCGCTGTCCTTCCCGCTGGTCGGCGAGGACGTGCTGATCACGGGGGCCGGGCCGATCGGCCTGATGGCGGCGGCCGTCGCCCGGCACGCGGGGGCCCGCAACGTCGTGATCACCGACGTCAGCGAGGAGCGCCTGGAGCTGGCCCGCAAGGTGGGCGTGAGTCTCGCGCTGAATGTGTCGGAGGGTCAGATCGCCGACGGACAGCGGGAGTTGGGGCTGCGCGAGGGCTTCGACATCGGTCTGGAGATGTCCGGGCGGCCCGAGGCGCTGCGCGACATGATCGCCAACATGACGCACGGCGGCCGGATCGCGATGCTGGGGCTCCCGGCCGCGGAGTTCCCAGTCGACTGGGCCCGGATCGTCACCTCGATGATCACCATCAAGGGCATCTACGGCCGTGAGATGTTCGAGACCTGGTACGCGATGTCGGTGCTCCTGGAGGGCGGTCTCGACCTCGCTCCCGTGATCACCGGCCGGTACGGCCACCGCGACTTCGAGGCGGCGTTCGCCGACGCGGCGAGCGGCCGCGGCGGCAAGGTCATCCTCGACTGGACCATCTGACTTCTCCGCCGGACCAACTGACCTAGGGACTCACGATGTTCGACTCCGTGCGCGATGACCTGCGCGCCACCCTCGACGAGATCCGCGCCGCCGGACTGCACAAGCCGGAGCGGGTGATCGACACCCCGCAGTCGGCGACCGTCAACGTGTCCGCGGGCGGCCGCCCCGGCGAGGTCCTCAACTTCTGCGCCAACAACTACCTCGGCCTCGCCGACCACCCCGAGGTGATCGCCGCCGCCCACGAGGCCCTGGACCGCTGGGGCTACGGCATGGCCTCCGTGCGCTTCATCTGCGGCACGCAGGAGGTGCACAAGGAGCTGGAGGCACGGCTCTCGGCCTTCCTCGGCCAGGAGGACACCATCCTCTACTCCTCCTGCTTCGACGCCAACGGCGGTGTCTTCGAAACCCTGTTGGGCCCCGAGGACGCCGTCATCTCCGACGCCCTGAACCACGCGTCGATCATCGACGGCATCCGGCTGTCCAAGGCCCGCCGCTTCCGGTACGCCAACCGTGATCTGGCCGATCTGGAACGGCAGTTGAAGGACGCGTCGGACGCCAGGCGCCGGCTGATCGTCACCGACGGCGTCTTCTCCATGGACGGTTACGTGGCCCCGCTCGCGGAGATCTGCGACCTCGCCGACCGCTACGACGCCATGGTCATGGTCGACGACTCGCACGCAGTCGGCTTCGTCGGCCCCGGCGGCCGCGGCACCCCCGAGCTGCACGGCGTCATGGACCGCGTCGACATCGTCACCGGCACCCTCGGCAAGGCACTCGGCGGCGCCTCCGGCGGCTACGTCGCCGCCCGCGCCGAGATCGTGGCACTCCTGCGGCAGCGCTCACGGCCGTACCTCTTCTCGAACACGCTCGCCCCGGTGATCGCCGCCGCCTCCCTGAAGGTCCTCGACCTGCTGGAGTCTGCGGACGACCTGAGGGTGCGGCTGCGCGAGAACACCGCGCTGTTCCGCCGCCGGATGGCCGAGGAGGGCTTCGACGTCCTCCCCGGTGACCACGCCATCGCCCCCGTCATGATCGGCGACGCCTCGGAGGCGGGCCGTCTCGCGGAGCTGCTGCTGGAGCGCGGGGTGTACGTGATCGGCTTCTCGTACCCGGTCGTACCGCAGGGACAGGCGCGGATCCGCGTCCAGCTGTCGGCCGCGCACTCCACGGACGACGTCGATCGAGCGGTCGACGCGTTCGTGGCCGCGAGGGCGGAACTGGCGGCCTAGCGGCGAGCGCGCAGCAGGCGCCCCAGTCCTGACGTATTGCGATAATCGATCCCATGATCGAGGCACGGCGGCTCCACATCCTGCGTGCGGTGGCCGACCACCGCACGGTGACAGCGGCTGCCGCCGCGCTGTATCTCACCCCCTCCGCGGTCTCCCAGCAGCTCGCGGCCCTGGAGCAGGAGACCGGGCACCGTCTCGTCGAGCGCGGTGCCAAGGGCGTACGGCTGACTCCGGCCGGCGAGATCCTGCTCAGCCACACCAACGCGGTCCTCGCCCAGCTGGAGCGCGCGGAGGCCGAGCTCGCCGCGTACGGTTCGGGCGCGGCCGGCACGGTCACCGTCGCCTCCTTCGCGACCGGGATCGCCCTGGTCGTGGCCCCCGCGGTGGCCCGCCTCGCCTCGACCTCGCCCGGTATCCGCATCCGGGTCCAGGATGCCGAGGGCGACGCCAGCCTGCCGATGGTGCTGGACCGGCAGGTCGACGTGGCGGTCGCGGTGGAGTACCGGGGCGCCCCGCCGGCCGGCGACCCGCGCCTCGCGCACGTCCCCCTCTACGCCGAGCCCTTCGACGCGGTCGTCCCGGTGAGCCACCGGCTGGCCGACGCGCGCGAGGTGCCGCTGGCCGAACTCGCCAAGGACCCGTGGATCGGCCCCTACCCGGGCAACCCCTGCCACGACGTGGTGGTCCTCGCCTGCGAGAGCGCCGGGTTCCAGCCCCGACTGGAGCACTCCTCGGACGACTTCCGCGCGGTGGTCGCGCTGGCCTCGGCGGACGCCGGCGTGGCGCTGGTGCCGCGGTCGGCGCTGATCGGCATGGACCTCGCCGGGGTGGTCGTACGGCCCGTCGACGGGACCGCCCCGACCCGCCGGGTCTTCGCCGCCGTACGACGGGGAGCCGAGGAGCACCCGCTGATCCGCCCGGTGCTGGACGCGCTCGGAGCCGTCGCGCAAGGGTAGTTGCGTTTCATATCCGGGATATCATCCCCGATATGAAACAAGCGGAGATCGGGCCGGACCCCGTCGACACCCGTCTCGGCGCCCGCCTCGCCGAGCTGCGGGCCGAACGCGGCTGGTCGCTGGGCGAGTTGGCGGAGCGCAGCGGCATCAGCAAGTCCACCCTCTCGCGCGCCGAGCGGGCGGAGATCAGCCCCACCGCCTCGCTGCTGAACCGGCTGTGCGGGGTGTACGGACGGACCATGTCCCAGCTGCTGAGCGAGGTCGAGGCCGAGCCCGCGCTGCTGCTCAGGGCCGCCGAGCAGCCGGTGTGGGAGGACAGCGCCTCCGGTTTCGTACGGCGATCAGTGTCGCCGCCGCACACCGGGCTGCGCGGCGAACTCGTCGAGGGACGCCTGGCCGCCGGTTCCGACATCGCCTACGACCGCCCGCCCGTGCCCGGCCTCGAACAGCACATCTGGGTCCTGGAAGGGGCGCTCGACGTCACCGCCCAGGACGTCGAGCACCACCTCGGCACCGGCGACTGCCTGCGGCTGCGGGTGTGGGGTCCGACGCGGTTCCGGTGCGCCGGTCCCGGTGCGGCACGGTACGTGCTGGCGGTGGTGCTGCCGTGATCGTCACCCGCCTGGACGGGGCGCAACTGCTGGAGCGCGCCGAGGAGTTGGCCGACCTGTTGGTGGACACCGTGGCGGGTGGCGCCTCCGTCGGATTCCTCGCACCCATGGACCGTACGGCCGCCCTCGGCTGGTGGCGGGAACGCGCGGACGCGGTGGCCGCCGGGCGGTGTCTGGTGTGGGCCGCGTGCGACGGGCACCGCACCCTCGGCACCGTCGGCCTGGCGCTCCCCGACAAGCCCAACAGCCGCCACCGCGCCGAACTGGTCAAGCTCATGGTCCACCGGGACGCGCGCGGGCGGGGCCTCGGACGCCGGCTCCTCGACACCGCGGAGGGGGCCGCCGCCGAGGCCGGGATCACCCTGCTCCACCTGGACACCGAGACCGACAGCCCCGCCGAACGCCTCTACGCCTCGGCCGGGTGGACCAGGGCCGGGGCCATCCCCGACTACGCGGCCGACCCCGGCGGAGTCCTGCGGTCGACGACCCTCTACTACAAGCGGCTGGGGGCGACCGCTCCCACCTGCTGATTGTCAGTGGCAGCGGCTACGGTTCCTGTCATGCCGGACGCCGAAGACGTACGCCGTATCGCCCTGTCCCTGCCGGACACGACGGAGAAGATCGCCTGGAGCATGCCCACGTTCCGGGTCGCGGGGAAGATGTTCGCCACCATGCCCGAGGACGAGACCTCCATCGCCGTGCGCTGCCCCAAGGAGGAGCGCGACGAACTGGTCCTGGCCGAGCCGGACAAGTTCTGGATCGCCGACCACGAGGCACAGTTCGCCTGGGTACGGGCCCGGCTGACCGCGATCGACGACGAGAGCGAGCTGCGGGACATCCTGGCCGACTCCTGGCGCCAGGCGGCACCCACCCGGCTGCTGGAGGCCTACCCGGGCCTCGGCACACCGGGCGGCGCCTGACGCCCGCGCGACAAATGCAGTGCGCGACCACCGACCCGAGTGCGGTATGGTTTGTCTGCGCGTTCGGCCAGGGGAAACCCCAGGTCAGACGGGCACCGGGACGTGGCGCAGCTTGGTAGCGCACTTGACTGGGGGTCAAGGGGTCGCAGGTTCAAATCCTGTCGTCCCGACTTTACGAAGTCGCGGGTCAGGGGCCGTTTCAGAGGAGATCTGAAACGGCCCTTTGGCCATTTGTTTCCGATGACTCGACGTTCGTGAAACTCATTTCACGGGCGTTCTGACGGGGTGCCAGGTGTGCCGGCGGAGCGGTGGGCCCGCCGCGCGGTCTGCATGCTCCGAACATCTGGGTTTTGATGGCGCGAGCGCGAACGTCCTCTCAGCGGCTGTTGGCCGCCTCGCGTTCCTGGTAAGCGCGAGGGGAGAGCCCGTGGAAGCGGGAGAAGGCGGCACTGAACGTGGGGAGGTGGGCGTACCCGATCCGGCGCGCGACGGCACTGGGCGGGGCGCCCCCGGCGAGCAGGTCGCGGGCGATGCGCATGCGGGCGGCGTAGCGCCAGCGACCGAGTGTCATCCCTGTCTCGTCGCGGAAGGCGCGGTGGATCTCGGCACGGACATCGGCATCCTGCGTCCCGCCCGGCTCGCCGATACGACGCAGGTACTCCATCGCGACAGCACGCGCGCGCGGATCGGTCGGCATCGGTACCGACAGCGCTCGCTGCGCGGCGACCTGTTCCGCGAACAGGTCGAGGATGTGGCGGGGGTTGTGTTCGTGGGGACGCAGAGCGGATCGGGCGCTGATCGAGCAGAACATCAAGTAGTCGTCCCACGCAGGCGAGAACCGCACTTGCAGCGGCACGTTCAGGTTGAGGTCGGCGGTACTCGCGTTGCCCAGCGGCAGGGAGACGGAGTTCTCGCGGAGGCCGGTGACATGCTCCTTTTCTGCCGGGATCCAGGTCGCCACTCCTCGTTCCCGCTCGTAGCGCTGCTCGCCGATGTCCAGATACCCACTGCCTCGGTACATCCAGCTGAGGACGTGGACGTCGTTGGTGTGTGACGGCGTGCTGGCCGCAGGCAGCATCTCTGGCGCGGTGGGGGAGTCACTCTCGCGCATCATCCGGATCAGGTCGTCGGTCTGCCCTGCCGCCGCCCGTTGTGTCAGCCCGCCGGTGCCGGGTCGGGCGAAGAGCTCCCGTCCGAACTCGTGGGGGGTCAGCCCGAACCGCCCCTTGAAGGCCCGCGTGAGGCCGTTGCGGCTGGCGAAGCCCACCAGAGAGGCCACCTGGTCCACGTCGTAACCGGCGGCGAGGAACTCCACGGCGGCGCCGAGCCGGCAGAGCAGCCGCCACCGCTCGAACGTGAGCCCGGTGTCGGCGAGGAAGTCGCGGCGAAGGGTGCGTGCGCTGGAGAGCACCCGCGACGCCCATCGCTCGACCGTGAGGTCAAGCGCGGGGTCGCACATCAGTTCCTCGGCGACCGCTCGGGCGCCGCGGGCTCGCGGCATCGCCGGCGCGGCGAACCCCTCTGGGGCCGGATCCCGCCCGACCAGGGCGGGCGCCGGCGAGCCGGGTCGCCGAAGGAGCTCCATGATCGCCTCGGGGGAGTACTCGCGGCCGCTGAACGGAGTGACGTGCAGGTTGAAGAGCTGGATCAGCCAGTCCTGCCAGCCGCTGGGAACGTCGAACCGCGTCAGTTCCGACAACCCCCGAGCGCCGACGCCGGCCTGGGGACACAGCGGGAAAGCGATCGTGCCCGGCTCGGTGGTGATCGCCCGCTCTCCCGGGCCGTCCGCGGGAATCCAGGCGCCTTCGCCGGCCTTGAGGTGGAGCACCGGCCCGCCGTCGAGGCGTACGTGCGCCGCGCCTTTGCGAACCCATAGCAGCAGCGGTCGAAGGGGCACGTCCGCCGGATCCCATCGCGCGCCCGGAATCGGCGGAGGGCGGCCGGACTCCGGGGCGAACGATGAGGGCATCGTCATGTCCTAACCGTACGGCAGTCTGCGCACACCATTCAAAGTAAGGTTTCCCTAACCTTACGTCGTGCGCGCCCTCCTGATTCCGGCGCGCGGCTCCCGCCCTTGAAGTGATGAGAAAGTTCGGTCTCCCGCATGCCCAAGACCTCGCGCCGGCTCACCGTGCACCCGCCGACCCTGCGTGAGGTCGAGGTGGTCCGGACCCTCGACATCACCCCGGGAATGCGGAGGGTCACGCTGAGCGGCGATCAGCTGCGTGCCTTCACCACCGCCGACGGGTTCGCGCGGCCTGCCTTCGAGTCCAACGGCTTCGACGACGACCTCGCGCTCTACTTCCCGTACCCCGGTCAGTCCGATCCGGTGCTCCCGGTCCAGGGCCAGGCCAAGTTGACCGCGCCCAAGGATCCTCGACCGCTGTCGCGGGCCTACACGGTCCGCCGGTGGGACCCCGAGGCGGGCGAGCTGGACGTGGACTTCGTCAGGCACGGGGTGGGCGCGGGAACGACGTGGGCCTACCGCACCCGGCCGGGTGACCGGATCCACCTCAGCGGCCCGAGCACGTCGAAGGCGTTCCCGGTGGGCGCCGACTGGTGGCTCGTGGCAGGCGACGACACCGCACTCCCCGCGATCGGCAGGCTGCTCGACGGGCTCCCGTCCGACGCCCGGGCGCAGGTGTTCATCGAGATCGCCGAGGAAGGCCACCGCCAGGACTTGCGTCAGCTGCCCGGGGTGGGCGTGACGTGGCTGGTCCGCCCCGGAGCGACGGCCGGGACCGCCTCGCCGCTCACCGAGGCCGTCCGCGGTACGCGGTGGTGGCCGGGCCAGGCGTTCGTGTGGCTGGCCGGCGAGCACACGGCCGTCCGGGACATTCGTCGGCACCTGGTCGAGGACCGAGGTGTGCCCAAGGAGGACATCGACTTCGCCGGCTACTGGCGCCGCTCCTCGGTCGTCGCCCTGGAGACCGACGGGGCGGTACCCGACCCGGAGCGGACGGTCACCCCGTTCCAGAAGCTCCACGACCTGACCGAACTCGTCGCACCGATCGCGATCCGCACCGCAGTCGAACTGGGCGTTCCCGATCTGATCTCCCGAGGCGTGACCGGCGCGACCGAACTGGCCGCCAAGGCGGGCGTCGACGAGCGCGCTCTGGGCAAGCTGCTGCGCTATCTGCACACCCTGGAGGTGGTGACCGAGACGGAACCGGGTCACTACGCCCTGACGCCGGTCGGTGATGTCCTCACCCTCGACTTCATCGCCGACGGGCTCCACTCCACCGGGGTGGTCGGTCGCGAGATGCTCGGCATCCACGGACTCACGGAGTCGGTCCGCACCGGCCGGTCCTCCTACGCGTCGGTCACCGGCCAGACCTTCGCCGACGTACGGGCCGAGCAGGACTACGAGGACCGCCACCTGGAGCGCCTGGCGAAGTTCCAGCCCGCACTGGCCGGACCGATCGCCACGTCCGGCCTGCTCGACGGAGTCCGGCACCTGGTGATCCACTCCGGTGGTGCAGGCGCTCACGCCGGTGAGTACGTCGCGGCCTACGACAGCCTGCGTGTGACGATCTGCGCCCTGCCCGCCCAGGCCGACTGGCTGCGCCGCGACCTGCCCGCCACGATTCCCGACGAGCCGCAGCGCACGCGGGTCAGTGTGCTGGAACAGTCCGTCTTCGAGGCCGGCCCGGCGGCCGACGCCGTACTCGTCAGCCGCGCCTTCAAGACCCTGCCCGACGCCGACGCCGCTCACGCCCTGCGTCGGACGGCCGAGAACCTCACCCCTGGCGGACGAGTGCTGCTGATCGAGGAGGTCTTCGACACCGACGACCTCGACGAGCACGACGGCGAGGCAGACCTGATCGGCCTGGTCTGCCACGGCTCAGGCCTTCGCACCGCGGCGGAGCTGGACACCGTCATCGCCCGGGCCGGCCTCACGCGCCGATCAGCACACACCGTCGGCCTCGGCACCACCGTCCACGAACTCGTCCGCTCCACCACCGACTGACCCCCTCCACCCCAAAAAACTCCTCCCCCAGGGAAGAAGAGAAAGAAGAACCACCATGAGCAGCACCCTCAGAACGAGGCGTGGAACGGTCCTTGCCGCCGGGCTGATGAGCGCGTCGCTCGTCCTCACCGCCTGCGGCGGCGAAGGCGACGACACCGGCGACAAGGCCGCCGCCGAGACCCGCAGTGTCAAGGCCGAGAACGGCACCATCGAGATTCCCGCCGACCCCCAGCGGATCGTCACGATCGGCAACACGAACCTCCCCTTCATCGATCTGGGAGGCAAGCCGGTGGGCGTCACCGAGGTGTCCGACTCCGAACTCGACGTGCTGCCCGCGGAACAGAAGACCGCGTACGAGGCGGCTGAGGTCATCGGCAGCAGCGGCGGCGAGGTGGACCTGGAGAAGCTCGCGGGCCTCAAGCCGGACCTCATCCTGGTCCAGTTCCACCCGAATGACTGGAAGAAGGTCGGCAAGCGACTCGAGTCGATCGCCCCGACCGTGTTCTGGGGGCTCGACACCGAGTGGAAGACCTTCGCCGGTGACATCGCGGAGGCCGGCAATGTCACGGATACGCTCAGCCGGCAGACGGCGGAGTTCAAGAAGAAGGTCGCCAAGATCCAGGAGACCTACGGCAAGACCATCGACGACACCTCGTTCGTCGACATCTCCCGCGGGGACTGGAGCGATCCCGGAACGTTCTACATCGCGGACATCGGCTGCTCCGAGATCGCCCGGGACGACATCGGCCTCGACCTGCCCGAGGCGGCCGCGGGCAAGGACCCCCTGGCCTACGAATCCCTGCCGTTCGAGCAGATCAGCGAGCTGTCCAAGTACGACGTGATCACCTACCCCGTCGACGCCGACGGCAAGCCGACCGAGCCCTTCAAGCCGGTGACCGAGACCAACACCTGGAAGGCGCTGCCCGCCGTGAACTCCGGTCGAGCGCTGGGAGTCTTCTGCCCCGGCAACAACTCCTACGGGCCCGTCCTGCAGTACCTGGACTCGCTGGACCGTGCTCTGGCGACGCTCTCCGAGAAGTAGCCCGAGGCCGGATGACGCTCGTGGACGCAATGGAAGCGGCGACGCTCACAGAAGAGCCGCCGGCCGCGGTCTCGTATCGGCGCCGCCGTGTCATCGGGCTGGTCGCGGCCCTCGCCGTGTTGATCGTGCTGATGGTGCTGAGCCTGATGGTCGGCTCCAAGGCGATACCGGTCTCGGTGATCTGGGACGCACTGCTCAACCCGTCTTCCAATGCTGACCAGTTCGCGGTCCGCGACTTCCGGCTGCCGCGCACGGCCGTGGGTCTGGTCGTCGGCGTCGCACTCGGTCTGTCTGGCGCGCTGATCCAGGCGCTCACCCGTAACCCGCTGGCCGATCCGGGTGTCCTCGGCGTCCATGCCGGTGCATCCTTCGCGGTGACGGTCGCCGTGGGCCTGTTCGGTGTCCGCGCATCGCAGGGCTACATGTGGTTCGCGTTCGTGGGGGCACTGATCGTCACGCTCCTGGTGCTGGCCCTCGGGTCGACACGGAAGGGCTCCTCGCCGGTGGTCATGGTGCTCGCCGGGGTCTGCGTCGGCGCCGTGCTGGGCGGCGCAAGGGAAGCGCTCCAGCTGACCGACCCGGACGCCTTCGACGCGATGCGGTACTGGAACGCCGGGTCGATCGCGGGTCGCCCGCTGGAGGTCGTCTGGCCGGTCCTGCCGTTCTTCGCGTTTGCAGTCGTCCTGGCCTTCGCGGTGTCGGGCCCGCTCAACGCCCTGGCTCTGGGTGACGAGCTGGCGGTCGCCCAAGGGGTCCGGCTGGCGCGCACCCGGGTGCTCGCGGTGATCGCCCTCACCTTCCTCGCCGGTGGTGCCACCGCGATCGCCGGGCCCATCGGATTCGTCGGACTCATGGTGCCGCACGTGGCCCGCTGGATCGTCGGCCCGGACCAACGCTGGATCTTCGCCCACAGCATCCTCCTCGCCCCGAGCCTGCTGCTGGTCTCCGACATCCTCGGCCGCGTCGTGATGAGACCCGCCGAGATCCCCGTGGGTGTCGTCACCGCCTTCGTCGGCGCTCCCGTCCTCGTCGCGCTGGTGCGGCGGAAGAAGGCGAGCGGACTGTGAACACCAGCCTTCCCCAGGTGGACTTCGGGCGGCGGACGCTGGTGCTGCGGCACCGGCGGATCGCGGTCCGGCTCCAGTGGCGCTCGGTCGTCGTCTGCACGGTGCTCGCGGTCGCGATCGCCGGTACGGCGGTGCTCGCGCTGATGACCGGCTCGTACGCGCTGAGTCCCGGGCAGGTGCTCTCCGCACTGACCGGCCGGGAAACCGGCTTCGTCCGCGAGATCGTGGTCGAGTGGCGGCTGCCCCGGGTGGTCGCGGCGCTGGTGTTCGGCGCGGCTCTGGGCGTGAGCGGGGCGGTCTTCCAGTCACTGTTGCGCAACCCTCTCGCCGACCCCGGCATCATCGGGTTCTCCCACGGTTCCTACACCGGCGCGCTGGTCGTGATCCTGGTCGTCAACGGCACCTACGCGCAGCTGGTCGGCGGGGCGTTGCTGGGCGGGATGGCCACCGCCGTGGCCGTGTACGTGCTCGCCTACCGGCGAGGGGTGCAGGGGTTCCGGCTGATCGTCGTCGGCATCGGTGTCTCGGCGATGCTCGAGTCGCTCAACATCTGGCTGATCCTCAAGGCCGACCTAGACGAGGCGATGTCCGCGGCAGCTTGGGGTGCGGGTTCGCTCAACGGCGTGTCCTGGGACCAGGTCGCCATCGGCGGCGCCTGCATCGCCGTACTCCTGCTGCCGGCCGGGGCGTTGAGCCGGCCGCTGCGGCAGATGGAGCTCGGTGACGACGTGGCCGCCTCGCAAGGGGTACGGGTCTCGCCCGCACGTCTGGGCCTGATCCTGGTGGGAGTGGCGCTGACGGCGACGGTCACGGCCGCGTCGGGGCCGATCGCGTTCATCTCCCTGGTCGCCCCCCAGATCGCACGCCGACTCGCCCGCACCGCCGGGATCACCCTCGTCCCCGCCGCCTTCGTCGGGGCGCTGCTGTGCCTGGCGTCGGACTACCTCGCCCAGCACGTCGCCCCCACCCCGCTGCCGGTCGGCATCATCACCGTCGTGCTCGGCGGCGGATACCTCGGATACCTGCTGGTCACCGAAGCAAGGAGACGCCTGTGAGCGCAATCTCCACCGACACCGCGCGCCTGAGCGTGCAGTCGGCGACGATCGGCTACGACAAGCGGATCATCTCCGAGGACCTCTCGGTGACGATCCCCGACGAGTCGTTCACGGTCATCGTCGGCCCGAACGCGTGCGGCAAGTCCACCCTGCTGCGCGGCCTGTCCCGGCTGCTGAAGCCGTCGGCCGGGCAGATCGTCCTCGACGGCGCCGACATCAACTCGTACAAGACCAAAGAGGTGGCGCGGCAGGTCGGACTGCTGCCGCAGACCTCGATCGCCCCGGACGGGATCACCGTCGCCGACCTGGTGGCCCGGGGACGGTACCCCCACCAGGGGTTCATCCGGCAGTGGACCGAGGACGACGAGCGGGCCGTGCTCAGGGCGATGCGCCAGACCTCGGTCACCGAGCTGTCCGGGCGTCCGGTGGACGAGCTGTCGGGCGGGCAGCGCCAGCGCGTATGGGTGGCGATGGCACTCGCGCAGCACACCGACATCATGCTGCTCGACGAACCGACCACCTTCCTCGACATCACCCACCAGATCGAGCTCCTTGAGCTGTTCACCGACCTGAACGACGTCGGCCACACCCTGGTCGCCGTACTGCACGATCTGAACCACGCCGCCCGCTACGGCACCCACCTGATCGCCATGAAGGACGGCGCGGTGGTCGCCGAGGGCACTCCGGACGAGGTCGTCACGGCCGGGCTGGTCGAGGAGGTGTTCGGTCTGCGCTGCCTGGTGACGCGCGATCCGGTGGCCGGCAGCCCCCAGGTGGTGCCGCTCGGCCGTGAACGAACCCGGTGCGAGTCCGTTGCCAACGCCGATGCAGAGAGCGCGATAAATGTCTGATCCGTCCGTAGAGAAGCTGTCGACCGGTGAGTGGAGCCCGGAGAGGTTCAGGCGACATCTCCAGGAGACAGGTACACCGCTTGTCGGGCGGGTCTCCGCGGACGAGGTGGAGGTCACCTTCGTCGACTTCGTCGACGAGTCCGGGGACGACACGACGGTCACCCTCTCGGTGGTGATCGGCCCCAGAATCGGCTTCAACCCGATCGACACGGAGTTCGCCCCGGTCGCGGGGACCCCTTTCCGTGTTCTGACCCTGCGGATGCGTTCCGACCTGCGCTTCTCGTACGTGTTCGCACGACGTGGGTCGGCAGGCGAGGCTGAACAGGTTCCGGACCCCTTCAACCCGCCGCCGAGGTTCTCGGAGTGCTCGGTGGAGCGGTTCTCCGGGGCCTCGGTGGCCGTGCTGCCCGACGCGGAGCCGCTGCCCTGGCTCGACCAAGCTGAGGCGCGGCCGACTCCGGCAGTGGAACCTGCCGTGCTGAAGAGCGAGTTCCTGGGAGACGAACGCCGCATCTGGGTCTCTATGCCTCCGGGAGAGTTCTCGGACGAGAGCGCACTGCCCTTCGTGATCCACCTGGACGGGACGCCGGACCACAGCGCCCCGAGCGTTCGAGACGCCCTGGTCCGGGCGGGGCTCGTCCGCCCCTGCGTGGTGGTCCTCGTCGAGCAGCCTGCTCTGCGGCGCGCCGAAGAGCTGTGCTGCGACCCTGCGTTCTCCCGGATGCTGGTCGAAGAACTGCTGCCGTGGCTCCACCACCGGTATCCGCTCACGCGCGACCCCGCCGACGTCGCGCTGGCCGGCGAGAGCTTCGGCGGTCTGTGCGCCGGCTGGACGGCGCTCCACCACCCGACGGCGTTCGGCAACGCCATTCTCCAGTCCCCGTCGTGCGGGTACCACCCCGACCTCACGTGGGGCACCGGGGCGGATGAGCTGTTGCGCCGCACCCCCGTACCGACCCTGATGGCCGACTTTCTGGCGGAACAGACCGCACCGATCCGCCTCTTCCACGACGTCGGTGAGCTGGAGAGCTCGCTCACCCACAGCCGCTGGCTCGATCACGTGCTCACCGGCAAGGGCTACGACACCCTCTACCGCGAGTTCGCCGGCGGGCACGACTACGCGTGGTGGCGAGGACTCCTCGCCGATGCCCTGCTCTGGTGCTTCCCACGCAGGAGCGGGGACGGGAGCCAGGCGTGAGGGACTCTTCGCGTTTCCCGGGCGCCGACACCGCGGGACTGGGGCGAGGACCTCTGACCCGCCGGCTGCCCGTGCTGCTCCAGGCGCCTCCCGAACCGACCGAGGCTCCTCCCTTCGACGCCGGGGCGGGGCTCACGCCGGGTCGGTTCCTGCTGCGGGTGATCTTCTCGGTGAAGCGCGTCACCGTTCCCGGCATGCTGTTTGCGGTCGTGTGGCAGGTTGGCGAGTCGGCGGTCCCCGTGGTGATGGGGGTGGCCATCGACCGGGCGCTGGCGACCGGGAACGCGGGGCAGCTGGTGCTGTGGCTCGGCGTGCTGATCGCCCTGTACGTCGCGTTGACGATGGCGGCGAAGCTGGCGAACCGGCTGACCTCGTATGCGGTGCAGTTGGTGCAACACCGGCTGCGGAGCACCCTCTCGACCGCCGTACTGCATCCGGTCGGCGGCGCGGCCCGGGCGCCGGACGGCAGCGTCGTCTCGGTGATGACCAGCGACGTCGCCCGCCTGGCCAACGCGGTGATCCTGGTGATCCTGCCGGTC
This sequence comes from Streptomyces sp. SID13726, assembly GCF_010548375.1. GTDB lineage: Bacteria > Actinomycetota > Actinomycetes > Streptomycetales > Streptomycetaceae > Streptomyces. Next base: position 583,242 of record NZ_JAAGLY010000003.1, on the reverse strand, counting down.
TCCAGGATCGCGGCCATCGGCTTCATCGCCGTGTCGCTGCTGGCGACGCACTGGCTGCTCGGGATGGTGGTGCTGCTGGGGGCGCCTGCCGCAGTGTGGCTGATGGGCGTGCTCAGCGAGCGGCTCTCCCGGGACACCCGGGTGTACCAGGAGCTCTTGGCGTCCACGGTAGGGCGGGCCACCGATCTGGTCGCCGGCTACCGGGTGGTCAAGGGCATACGCGCCGAGACCGAGGCGACCAGGAGGTACCGGCAGGCGAGCCAGGAGACCCTCGTCGGGGCCAGGCGCAACGCGGGACTGCTGGGGAGGTTCCTCGCCGGCTCGGGTGCGGTCAGCGGCACGTTCGTCGCCGCGGTGATGGGGCTCGCGGGCTGGTTCGCCGTGGACGGGCGGCTCAGCATCGGCGAGCTGATCGCCGCCGTCGGCCTCACCCAGGCGCTGCTGCCGCAGATCCAGTCGATCGCGAGCGCCTCCATTCCCAACCTCGCCGGAGCCCGCGCCGCGTCCGTGCGCGTCATCGACGTGCTGCGTGGCAACGGCGGTGAGAGCCCCGGGCCGGACGACAGGGCAGGGGCAGAGGTCGCGAGGCTGCCGGTGGTGGAGGTGTCCGCGCAGGGTACGACGATCCGCGTGGACCCCGGAGAACTCGTGGGAGTGCGCGCCGACGATCGGACCGCCGCCCGCATCGCCCGGGCCCTGCTGGACCCGCGGGCCGGCGGCGAGGTGGAGGCGCGGCTCGACGGACTCCCGGCGCGGGAGTTGACCGCGGAGGAGTACCGCTCGCGGGTCACGGTCGCGCCGCACCGGGCCACACTGTTCAGCGGAACGATCCGCGACAATCTCGGCGCCGGCGCGCCCGAGTTGGTCGATGGTGCGTTGCGAGCCGCAGCGTGCGGCGACTTCGCCGCCGATCTCGACCTCCCGGTCGGCGAGGACGGCAACCGCCTCTCCGGCGGCCAGCGCCAGCGGATCGCGCTCGCCCGCGCGCTGGCGAGCGATGCGCCGGTACTCGTGCTGCACGATCCGACCACGGCGGTGGACCCGGTCACCGAACACACGATCGCGGTGCGTCTGCGCGGCTCCCGGACAGGCCGCTCGACGCTGCTGATCGCCTCGTCCCCGGTGCTGCTCGGACGCTGCGACCGCGTCGTCGACCTGTTGGCGGACGCACCCGTGCACGGAAGGACGGTGGGATGAGCGAGGCATCCGCTACGACCGGGCACGCGCTGCCCGTCGCGGGCGGCCGGGCGACGGCCAGGGAGGTCCTGAGACTCAGCCGCGGACACCGGCTCCGGCTCGCCGCCGTCGGTATGGTCGGGATCGTCAGCACCGCCGTCGACCTGATCCCGCCGGTGGCGATCGGATACCTCGTCGACCGGGTGCAGACGGGCACCGCGGATCTCGGCACCGTCCTGACGGTCACGGTCGTCATGGCGCTCTCGGGCGTCCTCGGCGCCGCAGGCACCGCGGTGGCGATCGTGCTCGCCACCCGCGTCTACCACACCGTCCTCGCCGCACTGCGCGAGCGGCTGGTGAGCCGCGCCATGACCCTCCCGCAGCACCTCGTCGAGCGCGCCGGTACGGGGGACCTGATATCCCGGTCCAGCGACGACGTCACCGCCGTCGCCGATGCCGCCCCCACAGTGATCCCCGCACTCACCGTCACCGCGTTCACCATCGTCGTGTCGCTGGGCGGGCTGGCGGCACTGGAATGGCCCTATACGGTCGCGTTCGTGGTCGTACTGCCCGTCTACGCGCTCGCCATGCGGTGGTACCTGCGCACCGGGCCCCGGGTGTACCGGGCCGAGCGTGCGGCGATGAGCGGGCGTGCGCAGCAGATCCTCGAGTCCCAGCGCGGGTACGCCACCGTGCTCGGCTTCGGGCTCGCCGAGCGACGCCATCGCGCCGTGATGTCGGACTCCTGGGGCGTCGCGGTGCAGTCGCTGCGGGCACGCACCGTGCAGAGCATGCTCAACGCCCGGCTCAACCTCGGCGAATGCCTGAGCCTGGCCGCCGTGCTCGTCGTCGGATTCGTCCTGATCGACCGCGGATCCTCAACCGTCGGCGGTGCCACCACCGCCATGCTGTTCGTGCTGCGCCTGCTGGGGCCGGTCAATCAGCTGCTGTTCGTCATCGACACCCTTCAGTCGGCTCTCGCCTCGCTGAGCCGCATGATCGGAGTCGTCACGATCCCGACGGTGGACACGGTCGACGCGTCGACGAGGCCGGCGGACCCGGCCAGGACAGCCACCGCCGTCCGGCTCCGCGAGGTCGCGTTCCGCTACGGCGCCGGTCCACTCGCGCTCGACGACATCGGCCTCCACATCCCCGCCGGTCAGCACCTCGCGATCGTCGGCCCGTCCGGGGCGGGGAAGACCACGCTCGCCGCCGTGATCGCGGGCGTTCACCGACCTGACGCCGGGACAGTGACCCGTCCCTGTCGCACCGCGGTGATCACCCAGGAAGTACACGTGTTCGCCGGGACGTTGAGAGAGAACCTCACGCTAGCCGCCCCCGACGCCACCGACCGCGAGATCCGCGCCGCGCTCGAAACCATCGGCGCGGCCGATCTGCTGGACCTGTCGGCGGATGCTCTCGACACGGTGGTCGGCACCGGCGGACACCCGCTCACCGAGGCACAGGCGCAACAGCTCGCCCTCGCCCGGCTGCTGCTCGCCGACCCGGAGTTGGCGATCCTCGACGAAGCCACCGCCGAGGCCGGTTCCGCCCATGCCGGGCGGCTCGATCGTGCGTCGGAAGCGGTCCTTGCCGGCCGGACCGGCATCGTGATCGCTCACCGGCTCTCCCAGGCCGCCACGTGCGAACGGATCGTGGTCATGGACGCCGGCCGCGTCACCGAGATCGGCACCCACGGCGAACTCCTCGCCGCCGACGGCACATACGCCCGGCTGTGGGCGGTGTGGCAAGCCGGGCAGCACATCGGCACGAACAGGTGAAGGCGGCGCCGGACCGTCTTCGGGCAACGGAGCAGCCACAGGGCGCGTCGGCTGGGCGGCGGAGCCCGATCCAGGCCCGGCCCATTGCCACCTGGCCTTTCATCGGCTCGGACGAGTGTTGTTCGGGCAGGGGTGCTTGCGCGTGATGGACAGTGTCCGGGGCGTGGAGCACGTCGTACCTCAGCCGGGCAGTAGGGCCACGATCTCGCGGACGACGACCTCGGGTTCGGTCAGTGGCACGAGTGGCCCGACCTTCTCGCGATCACGTGTCTGCCTTTCGCCCTGGCCGGCTCGATGGGCACGGAAGGTGTTCGTCGCGGCGCACACGGCGTTGCCCATGCCGTCTCCGGTAGGCCGCCGGAGCTCACGGTGACCGGGATGCCACCGGTGTCCGGCGGTGCCTCGCCGCGGAACAGGGCACCCAGCAGCTTAGGGTGGCGGCGCCGCCGAGGTTGAGGACGATGCGCTCCCTCCGCCGGAACCGGCCGGCGAACGGTACATCGCCGGTCTCGTCGGTGGGGTCCACCCGGACCAGGCCGGCGATCCGTCGGGGCGCGCGTGCGGCGGCGAGCCGGTCCAGCGAGCCGCCCGCGCCGTGCCCGACAAGGAGGAAGGGGCCGGAGCGGTCATTGGCGACGGGTCCGGGCATGGGGCGCGACGGACGACTGCACCAGGGCCCACGAGGACCTGCCCGCACCGGCCCCGGCCTCGAACACGCCGGTCGGACCGTCCAGTCGTGGTCCGGGCCGGACCATCGCGTAGAGCCACCGTCCGTCAGGCATGGGCATCCAGTCAGGGGAGCCCCGCACACGCGCTTTGCGGACGGGCGCGGTCACTGACCTTTCTCCAGCGTGAAGAGGTTCATCCGGTACGAGTTGACGGCGGGCGGGACCAGGCGCGCCAGCAGGGGCATGCCGTAACGGTGGCGCCATGGCCAGGTACGGGCCACGTCCGGCTGCGCCGTGGCGAATGTCCTGCTCTCGCGCAACCGCAGCCCCCAGTCCTCCAGGGTCTTCGGATCGTCACAGGTCCAGGTCATCCGCGCGTCGACGGTCTTGAACACCGGGTTGCGGTCCTGGTTGCGCATCATGGCGCCGCCGCCGGTGTCGAAGCTCAGGCCGGCCCCGGGGAAGCGGTCCGCCAGAGCCCGTACGACGGAGCGGACCTGTTCCTCGTCGAGGTAGAGGAGCACGGCCTCGCTGACAAAGAAGTACGGCCCGCCGGTCCGCGCGACCTGTTCGAACCAGTTGGTGTCCAGTACCGAGGCCGCGAGAGTCGTGGTCCGCTCGGAGTCGGTGAAGAACCGCCGCCGCAACTGGACGGTGTCCGGCAGATCGAGGTCGAACCAGCGCGCCCGCCCGTTGTCGAGGCGGAGCGAACGGGTGCTGAGTCCTGCTCCGAGTTCGATCACGGTGCCGTCGGGGTGTTCGGCCAGGAACCGTCTGACCCACCCGTCGAAGATCGCACTGCGCAGTACGGAGCCGCCGAGGGAAGGGCCGCGGAACTTGGCGAAGTCGTAGTCGATCCTCTCGACCATGCCGCATGCCGCGTCGTCCCTCAGGACCGGGTGGCGGGCCCGCGCGTCGAGCGCTCGCCCGTACAGCGGAATGAGCAGTGTCTCCTGCACAGTGCCCAGCCGCACGCTCTCCTTGGTCACATGATCACCGCCCTGGCGAAGTTAGGGTTACCTAAGTGAGGCTAGAGGTGGGTCGGCTGGACATCAACTCCCCCGGTTGACCGCTCATCACCTGTTGCCGCGGGGCGGTGGCTGCCGGCTCTGGCAAGGTGATCGGCACTGATGAAGAATCTTTACCGGTGCGGGTTGCGTCGGGTCGTGATGTCTGTGCTGGGTCGGAGGGATGGGGTATCCCGAGGGTGGCGGGCTGGCGGCCGAGGAGCGGGCCCGGTGTGAGCAAGTTCGGTTCGCAGCAGCGGACTTGATCGAGGAAGGGGTCAATGACAGGGAGGTGGCCCGGCGGTTCAGGAGCAGCCCCTGGCACTCCGTGACGAACCCGCCACGAACTGCGTCCGGGGCGTGCGAAAATCCCACCACTTGATCACCGGCGTGAAGGCTGTGTGCCGACTGCCGCGCCCGGGGGAGGGGAGCCTCGTATGGTCCTGTCGCCGTCGAGCCCGAAGTGGCCCGCCTTGCCCGACTACTTCCATGACTGGGCGTTGGTGGACGTGGAGACCTCCGGGTTGAGACCCGGTCGGGACCGTGTCCTTTCTCTCGCGATCCTCACGCTGGACGCTCAGGGCAACCAGACCGGCGAGTTCGCCACTCTGCTCAACCCCGGGTGCGATCCCGGCCCCGTGCACATCCACGGGCTCACCCTCGACCGGCTTGCCGGCGCGCCCACCTTCGATGAGATCGCGCCTCAGGTGGGGGCGCTGCTCAGCAGCCGCGTCCTGGTCGCGCACAACGCACAGTTCGACTACGACTTCCTTGCCCACGAGTTCGCCCACGCCCGCTCCTGGGTCCCGGTCGGCAGACGTCTGTGCACGCTGGCCCTCAACCGCCTGGTCGGTCCCCCGACGCCCGATCTCAAGCTGGGCACGCTCGCCGCGCACTACGGTGTGCTCCAGGAGAAGGCCCACGATGCGCAGGACGACGTACGGGTGCTCTCCGGCATCCTGCGCGGTTCGCTGAGCGCGGCCGGGCAACTTGGCCTGGCCTTGCCGCTCCTGGAATGTCCACCTCGCCAGGACTACAGGCCGTACGTTCCCAAGTCTCCCTGTGCGTACCGCAATCCGGGTCGTCTTGAGTCGGGTGAGCCGCTGGTACAGGGAATGAAGGTCGCCATCACCGGGGACACCCGGATCTCTCGTGAGGAACTCATCGCCCGCTCGGTGGCGGCCGGGCTGAACATCATGACCTCGGTGAGTGGCCAGACCAGCGTCGTCGTCACCAACGACCTCGGGACCGGAACTGTCAAGCTGAAGCGCGCTGAGGGCGCAGGTGTCCCCCTCGTGGATGAGCCGACGTACCTGCGACTGCTGGAGACGGTGCAGCCCGGCAAGTCCAAGGGCGCCGCCCGTCGGCGTGCCGCTGCGGAGACGTCCGGCGATGTGCCCTGCGCACTGCCTGCGTCGACGTCCGCTGTCCCCGTACAGCGGACTGCCCCACCGACGGAATCCGCTGGTGTGGAGGATCGGCCGCTCACAGGGCGCAGGGTCCTGGTCCTGGGCGGCACCCACGACGAGGCCGTAGAGGCACGCGCGCGTGCGGTCGCCCTGGGCGCCTCCGCGGCGGTGAACCTCTCCGCCGGCGTCTCCGACGTCGTCGTGCTGCCCGGAGGCGAAGCCGACCGGCGCATGAGTCGTGTCGCGGCCCTCGGCCTGCGCGTGCACGACGCCGGCTGGCTGCTCTCGCCCACGACACCGCCGATGTCCGCATCGGTACAGAACGCGGTCGCAGACCGGCCGGATACGGCGGTGGTCCTGGTCCGAGGAGCCGTCCTCGACCTGTCCGACACCGGCACGGCATGGACGGTGGCCGCCGCGTGGCGTCAGCAGACCGCTTGTGACGTGGACGTTGTCGCCTTCGCGGTCGATGCGCGCGAACAGGTTGCAGGAGACGAGGACTTCGTCTTCCACGGCGCCCCCGAGCACCCGGACGGCACCGTGCGGCTCGCCACGGACAGTCCGACGGAGCAGGCCGTCACCGTCGACCTGGAGCGGCTGCCCCTGGAGGTCCACCGGGTCGTCATCGCGGCCGCGATCGACGGTGCCGCGACCTTCGCTGACGTCGGGGCCATCGAGATCACCGCCATGTGCGGGATTGGCGCGGCTCCGACCGCCCGAGCGACTCTCGACGCCGCCACCACGGAGCGCACGATGATCCTCGCCGAGTTGTACCGCAGGGGAGCGGGCTGGCGGCTGCGGGCCGTCGGGCAGGGGTACGACGACGGCCTTGCCGATCTCGCTCGCGGCTACGGCGTCGACGTCGCGGAATAGCAGAAAGGTCTCTCAGGCAGAGTCGCCCCCCCAACGAGCCATCCCCGTACGTGTCATTGCAGACGGCGAGGGGACGGTGTGGGCTGCGAGGGAATCCAGGGAGCCTGGTGAGTGGCGGTCGGCCTATGCGTCGCGTGACCGGGGGCTGTTGGCGATCCGGCGTGACGAAGGCGAAGCGGATCCACAGGTCACCGAGGCAGGGACGTTCTCTCTGCGGAACGGCCCACACCAGGAGCACCCCGTGCACGGCATGAGGACGAGATCACAGCGTGGCGGGGCAGGCGCCGAGCGACGCGCCGCAGGTCCGGGTTCCTGCTCAACTGCGCTCGCCGCACGCTCCGGGTATCTCACGCCATACCTGTTCCGGGCGGTGATCAGGACCGGGGCTGCGGCGATCGGGGTACTGGACGAGATGCGGAACCCCGTGAGGCTTGGCGACAAGCGTGATCTGCCGGAGCTGTTCTTCGCCGCTTCTCTGGAGCGAACCCTGACCGGCGGCCCGGCGGGTGTCGAGGCGGCTTGTGCCGACGCGCTGACCGGGGACGCGGAGCGGCTCTGGGCGAGGGCGTTCGGCAAGCTGGTCGTGTACGCGGTATCCGTATCGGTGGTCGGCCCGGGGAGGAGCACAGGGGAGTTGTTGCGCCGGGATGAGGCGGAGCGGCGGGCCCTTCTCTCGGCTCAGTTCAGCCGTCGCACCCCCTGTCGGGCCGGTTCGGGGCGGTGGATTCCTCTGGGGTGGTAGCCCAGCTCGTCGGAGCGGCCCAGGAGGTCGGCCAGGTACCAGGTGATGGCCAGCCACATTTCTGTGCCCTGGAGGCCGGGTTCGGGGCCGGGGCCGGGGCCGAAGGCGAAGCCGTGGCTCGGGTGCCAGCGGGGGAGGAGGGCGGTGAGTTGGTGTTCGGCCCAGTGCTGGATCTCGGGGGTGCGGTAGCCGTTGAGTTGGCGGGTGGACAGCCAGAGGGGGTGGGCGACGTCCAGGACGTTGCAGGCGTTCTCCCGGGACGCGCCGAAGTAGCGGGTGTCACGGGAGTGGTCCAGGACCGCGTCCACGACTCGTTCCGGGTAGGGCACCGGGAGTCCGAACTGGGCGAACGAGCCGCGTGTCAGGCGGTAGTAGCCGTTGACCACCTGGAGTCGGCCCGCCTCGGCCGAGGGGGTGCCCCACATCCCGGTCCATGGGTCGGCCCGGGTGAGGAGCCAGCCGAACAGGGACTCCGTCGTCGCGTTGCCGGGCTCGCCGTGTCGTAGGTTCCAGTGGGCCGCCGTGGCCCAGCTGTCGATCCATGCCCCGGCGCCCCACGCACCCGTGCGCCACGGCAACGCCTCCAACCTGGTGGTGAGTTGACGTGCCGTCATGTCCTGTACTCCGCGCACCGGGTGGGGGAGGCCGCTGCCCAGCACGTCGAGCGCGTAGCCGACGCACAGCACGTGGTACAGCGCGGCTCCGTCTCCGATGAATCCGTCCGCTTCGGCCTCGGGCAGGGGCTCGCCGAACTCGGGGACGAGTCCGCTCTTCGGGTCCTGGAGTCTGCTCAGCCGACCCACGTGCTCCTCGGCGGACAGCTGCTCCGGCACGGCACTCAGCAGCAGATCGGCTATCTCCACGGCGTCGCAGTGGGCCCGTACGGTGGGTGCCGCGCCGGGCCGGTCCACATAGCGCTCGCCGTCCCAGCACCGTTCGAGCAGCGGGGCGACCTGGGAGCGGGCGGTGTCCGCGAAGCCGGCGAGGTCGAGGGGGTGACGTCGGGCACCGTCCGGAGAAGTGGCAGTGCTTGGGCGGGAGTTCGGGGCGGCATGGTCTGTACGGTGCTCAGGAGCCGTGTCGCCTGAGCCGGGGGTTGCCTCGCTGGTACCGGGGGCTGAGATCACTCCCGCAGGGCCGGTATGCGCAGGCGCGCCACTCATACCGGGGTCGGAGATCACGGCACCCGTGCCCGAGTCCACCCCCTCTCCCCGCCGTCCCCGCTGCTCCCTCCGGTCCCGCAGAACCCGAGCCGGATTCCCCGCAGCCACCGACCACGCCGGCAGATCCTTGGTCACCACCGCCCCCGCCCCGATCACGCAGTGGTCGCCGACCGTCACGCCGTCGACCACGACGACGTTCGAGCCGATCCAGACGTCGTCGCCGATGCGGATGCCCCGGCTGGTGAGGGGCTGGCGGAAGACGGGCAGGTCGGGGGAGATGGTGTGGTTGAAGCCGAGCAGGGAGGTGTGGGCGCCGATGCGGACGCCGTTGCCGAGGGCGACGGTTCCGCGGACCGTGGTGAAGGGGTTCAGGGTGCAGTCCGTGCCGGTGGTCAGGTCGCCGGTGACGTAGGCATGGGCGGCTATGTAGGAGTCGTTCCCGAGGCGCAGTCGGTCCGGGAAGACCGCCGCGGACTCGGCGACGTAGCAGCGCTCACCGAAGCCGGTGTCCCCGACGACCGCCCGCTGCACCTCCCGCTGCGCTAGGCGCTGTTCCTCGGTGGCCTGACCGGTGAAGAGCCAGGGGCAGTGGTCGAAGTGCCGTACGGACGGCTGTCCCGGAAGATCCATGACCGCACGCTAGGCAGAGTGGGGCCCGGCACGGAAGGGGGGAAGGCGGCCGCGCGACGCGGACCGGTCCGAAATGGTAGAAGCGGGCATGACCAACTCGCAGCTGATCTCCCCCCGCCTCCGCCCGGCCGGTGTCCGATGACCGAGGGCATCGACACCCCCGACCGTCGCGGCCGCACCGGGCTCGACCGCACCGGCCTGGACCTGACCGGCAACCCGCGCGTCAAGGTCCGGGACGTGAAACTGCTGTCCAGCCACTGGTACGTCGAGCGGGCCACGACCTTCGACCTCCAGCGCGCCGACGGCACCTGGAGCACCCAGCAGCGCGAGACGCACGACCGCGGCAACGGCGCCACCATGCTGCTGTACGACGTCGAACGGGAAACCGTGCTGCTCACCCGGCAGTTCCGCTTCCCGGTGTATGTCAACGGCCACCCCGACGGGCTGCTGATCGAGACCCCCGGTGGACTGCTGGACGACGATGACGAGCACCCCGAGATCGCCGTGCGGCGCGAGGTCGTCGAGGAGACCGGGCACACCATCGGGGAGGTCCGGCACGTCTTCGACGTCTACATGAGCCCCGGCTCGGTCACCGAGCGGGTCAGTTTCTACGCCGCCGAGTACGCTCCGTCGACCCGCACCCACGAGGGCGGTGGCCTCGACGAGGAGGGCGAGGACATCGAGATCCTCGAACTGCCCTTCCCGAGGGCGCTGGAGATGATCCGAACCGGTGAGATCGCCGACGCGAAGACCATCATGTTGCTCCAGTGGGCGGCTCTGGAAGGCCCGTTCAGCAAGTGAGCGCGCAAGTCCTTGACTTGAAGTGCGCTTCAAGATGAAGACTCCCGTGTGTGCCCCGGAGACGGGCACACACGGAGGGAATCACCATGAAGTTCCGCACCATCGGCACCGCCCCGGCCACCCGCCGCGAGGTCAGCGTCCTCGCCCTCGGCGCCATGCTCTTCGGCTCACGCACCGACGAGGAGACCTCCTTCGCCGTCCTCGACCGCTATGTCGAGGCCGGCGGCAACTTCATCGACACGTCCGACAACTACGCCTTCTGGGAGGACGGCGGTCAGGGCGGCCAGAGCGAGGAGCTGCTCGGCCGGTGGCGGCGCAGCCGTGGCATCGGCGACGAGGTCTTCATCGCCACCAAGCTCGGCGCCCGCCCCCTGGCCCCCGGCACCGGCTTCGTCGACAACCCGGAGGGCCTGTCGGTGAAGGTGATCCGCGAGTCCGCCGAGCGGAGCCGGGAACGTCTGGGCGTGGCGAAGCTGGACCTGCTCTACGCCCACATCGAGGACCACCGGGTGCCGCTCCAGGAGACGGTCGAGGCGTTCGGCGAGCTGGTCGCCGAGGGCACCGTGGGCCTGCTCGGCGCGAGCAACCACGCGACCTGGCGGGTCGAACGGGCCCGGGCGCTCGCCGCCGCGGCGGGGCTGGCCGGGTACGAGGTCCTCCAGTACGCGTACACCCACCTGCGGCCCCGCACCGACGTGCCCCAGAGCCTCTTCCCCGACGGCAGCCTCGGCCATGTCGGACCCGACCTGCTGAGCTATCTGAGGGCCGAGCCCGGCCTGACCCTGGTCGCCTACTCACCCCTCCTCAGGGGCGCCTACACCCACCCGGACCGGCTGCCCCAGGACTTCGACCACCCCGGCACCCCGCCCCGCCTCGCGGCCCTGGCCGAGGTGGCGAAGGAGACCGGCGCGACCGTCAACCAGGTCGTGCTGGCCTGGCAGATCGGCGCCGACCTGCCCATCGTCCCGCTCGCCGGGGTCTCCTCCGTGGCGCAGCTGGAGGAGAACCTCGCCGCGGTGGACCTGGAACTGACCCAGGAGCAGCGGGCCCGGCTGGACGCGGCCCACTGAGTCAGGGGCGGACCAGCAGCTGGAAGTCGAACGCGTACCGCGAGGCCCGGTAGATGTGCGTGCCGTACTCGACCGGCCGCCCGGTGTCGTCGTACGCCGTGCGCTGCATGGTCAGGACGGCCGCGCCCTCCTTCTCGTCGAGGCGGGCGGCCTCCTCGGCGGTGGCGGAGCGGGCGCCGACGGTCTGGCGGGCGCTGTGCAGGGTGATGCCGGCCGTGCGCATCACGCGGTACAGGCCGGTCGACTCCAGGCGCTCGCTGTCCAGGTCGAGCAGGTCCGCCGGGAGGTAGTTGCTGAGCAGCGCCACCGGCTGGCCGTGGGTGAGGCGCAGCCGCTCCAGCAGGGTGACCCCGCTGCCCTCCGGGACGGACAGCGCGGCCGCCACGTCCGCCGACGCCGGGACGGTCTCGTTGCGCACGACCCGGGTCGCCGGACCCTGCCCGGCCGCCTCCAGGTCGTCGTAGAGACTGCTCAGTTCCAGCGGGCGCTTGACCTGGCTGTGCACCACCTGGGTGCCCACCCCGCGCCGCCGGACCAGCAGGCCCTTCTCGACCAGGGTCTGGATGGCCTGGCGGACCGTCGGGCGGGACAGGCCCAGGCGTACGGAGAGGTCGATCTCGTTGCCCAGGAGGTTCCCCGGGGCGAGCACCCCGTGTTCGATCGCGGCCTCCAGCTGCCGGGCGAGCTGGTAGTACAGGGGCACCGGACTGGCCCGGTCCAGGGCGAAGTCCAGGGAGTCGAGCGCGGGGGCCGAGGCGGCACGTGAGCTGTCGCCGGGCTTCGCCATGGAGGTACCTCCCTGGTGGGGTCGGGGGCGCTGGTCAGAGGTGGGTGCGGCGGGCGGCGACCTGACGGTCGTACTCCGTCCGGGCCTCGACGGCGGCCTCGCGGGACGCCGTCCGCGCCACCGGCACGTCCCACCAGGCCTCCGCCGGGGGAGCGGCCGGGTTCACGGTGTCCGTCTCGACGTAGACGCAGGTCGGCCGGTCCGAGGCGCGTGCGGCGGCGAGGGCCTCGCGCAGCTCGCGCACGGTCTTCGCGCGCAGGACGTCCATGCCGAGGCTGGCCGCGTTGGCGGCCAGGTCGACCGGGAGCGGGTCGCCGCTGAACGTGCCGTCGGCGGCGCGGTAGCGGTAGGCGGTGCCGAAGCGCTCACCGCCCACCGACTCCGAGAGGCCGCCGATGGAGGCGTAGCCGTGGTTCTGGATGAGGACCAGGTTGATCGGCAGGCCCTCCTGGACCGCGGTGACCAGCTCCGTCGGCATCATCAGATAGGTGCCGTCGCCCACCAGCGCCCACACCGGGGTGTCCGGGGTCGCCTGCTGGACGCCGATCGCCGCCGGGATCTCGTAGCCCATGCAGGAGTAGCCGTACTCCAGGTGGTACTGGCGCGGGGAGCGGGCCCGCCACAGCTTGTGCAGGTCGCCGGGGAGCGAGCCCGCCGCGTTGATCACCACGTCCTCGTCGCCGACCACCGAGTCCAGTGCGCCGAGCAGCTGGGTCTGGGTGGGGACGGCGTTGTCGTCGGCCGCCGCGTAGGCCGCCTCGACGACCTGCTCCCAGCGCTTCTTGCCGGTCGCGTACTCGGCCTCGTAGGCCGCGTCCACGCGGTGGCCTTCGAGTGCGGGCGCCAGCGCCTCCAGACCCGCCCGCGCATCGCATACGACGGTCCGCGCGGCCAGCTTGTGGGCGTCGAAGGCGGTGATGTTGAGGTTGAGGAAGCGCACGTGCGGGTTCTGGAAGAGGGTGCCGGAGGCGGTGGTGAAGTCGGAGTAGCGGGTGCCCACGCCGATGACCAGGTCGGCGGTGCGGGCGAGGTCGTCGGCGACCGCCGTGCCGGTGTGGCCGATGCCGCCGAGGTCGGCGGGGTGGTCGTGGCGCAGGGCGCCCTTGCCCGCCTGGGTGGAGGCGACCGGGATGCCGGTGGCGTCGGCCAGGGACTTCAGCGCGTCCTCGGCCTCGCTGTGGTGGACTCCGCCGCCCGCGACGATCAGGGGGCGGGCGGCCGACCTGATCGCCCGTACCGCCTCCGCCAGTTCGACCGGGTCCGGCGCGGGACGCCGTACCCGCCACACGCGCTCGGCGAAGAACTCCTCCGGCCAGTCGTACGCCTCCGCCTGCACGTCCTGGGGGAGGGCGAGGGTGACCGCGCCGGTCTCGGCCGGGTCGGCGAGGATCCGCATGGCCTGGAGGGCGGAGGGGATCAGGGCCTCGGGGCGGTGGACGCGGTCGAAGTAACGGGAGACCGGGCGCAGGGTGTCGTTCACCGAGACGTCGGCCTCGGTCGGGTGCTCCAGCTGCTGGAGGAGCGGGTCGGCGGCGCGGGTGGCGAAGTAGTCGCCGGGCAGCAGCAGGACCGGGAGGCGGTTGATGGTGGCCAGGGCGGCGCCGGTGACCAGGTTCGTGGCGCCCGGGCCGATCGACGTGGTGACCGCCTGCGCGGAGAGCCGGTTCAGCTGGCGGGCGTGGCCGACCGCCGCGTGGACCATGGCCTGCTCGTTGCGGCCCTGGTGGAAGGGCATCGCGTCCTCGCCCGCCTCCAGGAGCGCCTGCCCGATGCCCGCCACGTTGCCGTGGCCGAAGATGCCCCAGGTCCCGGCGATCAGCCGGTGCCGTACGCCGTCACGCTCCGTGTACTGGACGGACAGGAACCGCACCAGGGCTTGGGCGACGGTGAGGCGGGTCGTGCTGCTCATCAGGACTTCTCCGGTGCGGTGTGGAGGGGGCGGCGGGAGGGCGCCCGGCGGTGGTCGACGGCGGACTCGGTGAGGGTCTGGTGGAGATGTGTGCCGTGCGGATCGGTGTGCGTACGGGGGCCGGCGGCAGGGCGGCGGGCGGGCCGGGCAGCGACGTCGGCGATCGAGCCGCCCAGGGGCCTTCCGTAGGGCCTGACCTGCGTCGATGGCATACCGGGAGGGAGCGGGTAGAGATCAACTCCGATACGGCCCATACTGATCACGTCGAACTGCTGGACTGGCTCGGCCATGCGCGACGCTCCTCGATCCGGGCTGGGGACGCCGGGCCCAACGGGCCTGGTGCTTCCCCAGGTGTAGGACTCGGAGGGCAACGCTGTCAATAGTTTGTACTTACATTCGGACCTGTGCGTGAAATGATGTCTTAACAAAGTATTGACAGCGGGCGCGCTCGGGGATTGGATTCCGTCCCAACGCAATCGGCGTGATTCCGCCCCCTTTCCCGACGTTCTCCCCGTCGCACAGTGAGGTGCAAGGAAAGATGGATCGCTCTTCTCTCTCCCGTTCGCGGAGATTCGCTCCCGCCGTGGCACTCGCCGCGGCCGCGGCCCTGACGCTCGCCGGCTGCTCCAGCAGCTCGGGCGGCAAGAAGTCCGAGGAGAGCGCGGACGGCGCCTCCGCGGGCAAGGCCACCACACCCCGGATGACCATCGCCCTGGTCACGCACCAGTCGCCCGGCGACACCTTCTGGGACATCGTCCGCAAGGGTGCCGAGGCCGCGGCGGCCAAGGACAACGTGGACCTGGTCTACTCCGCCGACCCGAGCGCGGCCAACCAGGCCAACCTGGTGCAGAACGCCATCGACAAGAAGGTCGACGGCATCGCGATCACCCTCGCCAAGCCGGACGCCCTCAAGGACGTCGTGAGCAAGGCGAAGGCGGCGGGCATACCCGTCGTCGGCCTCAACTCCGGTGTCAGCGAGTGGCAGAAGCTCGGCCTGATGGAGTTCTTCGGCCAGGACGAGTCGGTCGCCGGCGAGGCGCTCGGCAAGCGGCTCAACGAGGCCGGTGCCAAGAACGCCGTCTGTGTCATCCAGGAGCAGGGCAACATCGGCCTGACCCAGCGCTGCGACGGTGTGAAGAAGACCTTCACCGGCAAGCTCCAGACGCTGAACGTCAACGGCACCGACATGCCGTCCGTGAAGTCGACGATCACCGCCAAGCTCTCGCAGGACAAGTCCATCGACTACGTCGTCACCCTGGGCGCGCCCTTCGCGCTGACCGCGGTGCAGTCGGTGTCCGACGCGGGCAGCAAGGCGAAGATCGCCACCTTCGACCTCAACAAGGACCTGACGGGCGCCATCAGCAAGGGCACCATCGAGTTCGCCGTCGACCAGCAGCCCTACCTCCAGGGCTACTTGGCGATCGACTCGCTGTGGCTCTACAAGAACAACGGCAACTACATGGGCGGCGGCGAGCAGCCGGTGCTGACCGGTCCCGCCTTCGTCGACAAGTCGAACGTCGAGACCGTGGCCAAGTACGCCGCGAAGGGCACCAGGTGATGGGTATGACCCAGCACGCCGAGCCGGCGGTGAGCACACCGCCGGCCCCCGGCCCGGGCCAGGTCAAGGACGGGCGGACCACTGAACGCCCGTTCGTCCTGCGCCTGTTGGCCCGCCCCGACGTCGGTGTCTTCCTCGGCGCCGTGGCGGTGTGGGTGTTCTTCCTGATCGCCGCGCCCCCGGTGCGCGAGGGCAGCGCGATGGCGAACATCCTGTACCAGTCGTCGACCATCGGGATCATGGCCCTGCCGGTCGCGCTGCTGATGATCGGCGGCGAGTTCGACCTGTCGTCCGGTGTCGCGGTGATCACCTCGGCGCTGACCGCGTCGATGTTCGCCTTCCAGCTCACGCTCAACGTGTGGGCGGGGGTGTTCGTCGCCCTGCTGGTCTCGCTGGCGATCGGCTTCCTCAACGGCTGGCTGGTCGTCAAGACCGGTCTGCCCAGCTTCCTGATCACCCTGGGCACCTTCCTGATCCTCCAGGGCGTGAACCTCGCGGTCACCAAGCTGGTCACCGGCAACGTCGCCACCGACGACATCAGCGACATGGACGGCTTCGCGCAGGCCAAGAAGGTCTTCGCCTCGTCCTTCGAGGTCGCCGGGGTCCAGTTCAAGATCACCATCGTGTACTGGCTGGTGTTCGCGGCGCTCGCGACCTGGGTGCTGCTGCGCACCAAGTACGGCAACTGGATCTTCGCGGTCGGCGGCAACAAGGAGTCCGCGCGGGCCGTCGGTGTCCCGGTGAACTTCACCAAGATCTCGCTGTTCATGCTGGTCGGCTTCGGTTCCTGGTTCGTCGGCATGCACAACCTGTTCTCCTTCAACACCGTGCAGTCCGGCGAGGGCGTGGGCCAGGAGCTGATCTACATCTCCGCGGCCGTGATCGGCGGCTGTCTGCTGACCGGCGGTGCCGGCTCGGCGATCGGACCGGTGTTCGGGGCGTTCATGTTCGGCATGGTCCAGCAGGGCATCGTCTACGCCAACTGGAACCCGGACTGGTTCAAGGCCTTCCTCGGCGTGATGCTCCTCGGCGCCGTCCTGATCAATCTGTGGGTCAGCCGCACGGCGACCCGGAGGTGAACCGCATGACCAACGAAGCAGGCACGCACGGCGCCGTCCTCGCCGACGAGACCCCCGCCCCCGGTGACGGCGACGGGGCGATCGTCGAACTGCGGAACGCCGGCAAGTCCTACGGCAACGTCCGCGCCCTGCACGGCGTGAGCCTGAAGGTGCACCCCAGCCAGGTCACCTGTGTGCTCGGCGACAACGGCGCCGGCAAGTCCACCCTCATCAAGATCATCTCCGGGCTGCACCAGCACACCGAGGGCGAGTTCCTCGTCGACGGCCGGCCGGTGCGCTTCTCCACCCCGCGCGAGGCGCTCGACAAGGGCATCGCCACCGTCTACCAGGACCTCGCCGTCGTCCCGCTGATGCCGGTGTGGCGCAACTTCTTCCTCGGCTCCGAGATGACCAAGGGCCCCTGGCCCGTCCGGCGTCTCGACATCGAGAGGATGAAGAAGACCGCGGACGAGGAACTGCGCAACATGGGCATCGTCCTGGACGACCTGGAGCAGCCCATCGGCACGCTCTCCGGCGGCCAGCGCCAGTGCGTGGCCATCGCGCGCGCCGTGTACTTCGGCGCCCGGGTGCTGATCCTGGACGAGCCGACCGCGGCCCTCGGCGTCAAGCAGTCCGGTGTCGTGCTCAAGTACGTGGCCGCCGCCCGCGACCGCGGACTCGGCGTCATCTTCATCACCCACAACCCGCACCACGCCTACATGGTCGGCGACCACTTCAGCGTGCTGCGCCTCGGCACCCTCGAACTGTCCGCGTCCCGCGACCAGATCACCCTCGAAGAGCTGACCAACCACATGGCGGGCGGCGCCGAACTCGCCGCGCTCAAGCACGAGTTGTCCCAGGTCCGCGGCGTCGACACCGAGGCGCTCCCGGAAGCGGCCGACCTCACCGCGCCGGTGGCCGGCACCGCCGAGGGGAAGTCCTGACATGGCGGCCCCCCTCGACCGCATCCGCGTCGGCTCGGCCCCCGACTCCTGGGGCGTCTGGTTCCCCGACGACCCCGTACAGGTGCCGTGGGAACGCTTCCTGGACGAGGTCGCCGAGGCCGGCTACCCCTGGATCGAGCTGGGACCGTACGGCTATCTGCCGACAGACCCGGCCCGGCTCACCGACGAGATCGCCCGGCGCGACCTCAAGGTCTCCGCGGGCACGGTCTTCACCGGCCTGCACCGCGGCCCCTCGGTCTGGGAGTCCACCTGGGAGCACGTCAGCCAGGTCGCCGCGCTCACCCAGGCGATGGGCGCGCGGCACCTGGTGGTGATCCCGTCCTTCTGGCGCGACGACAAGACCGCCGAGATCCTGGAGCCGCCGGAGCTGACCGCCGAGCAGTGGGCCCACCTCACCAAGGGGATGGAGCGGCTCGGGCACGAGGTCAAGGAGGCCTACGGCCTCGACATCGTCGTCCACCCGCACGCCGACACCCACATCGACACCGAGGACCACGTCGAGCGGTTCCTCGACTCGACGGACTCCGAACTCGTCAACCTCTGCCTGGACACCGGGCACTACGCCTACTGCGGCGGCGACAGCGTCAAGCTCATCGAGACGTACGGCGAACGCATCGGCTACCTCCACCTCAAGCAGGTCGACCCGGAGATCCTCGCGGACGTCGTGCGGAACGAGGTGCCGTTCGGGCCCGCCGTCCAGCGCGGAGTGATGTGCGAACCGCCCTCCGGCGTACCCGAGTTGGAGCCGGTGCTGGTGGCCGCGCAGCAACTCGGTGTGGAGTTGTTCGCCATCGTCGAGCAGGACATGTACCCCTGCGAACCGGACAAGCCGCTGCCGATCGCGGTGCGCACCCGTAAGTTCCTGAGGTCCTGCGGCGCCTGAAGGGGATGACCATGTCCGAGCGAGGCACCCTCGGCGTCGCCGTCATCGGCACCGGCAAGATGGGCGCCGATCACGTCCGCCGTATCCATGAGGTGACCAGCGGCGCCCGGGTGGCCGCCGTCGTGGACGTCGACGCGGAGCGCGCCAAACAGGTCGCCGCCCGCGTCGACGGCTGCACCGCCCACACCGACCCGGCCGCGGCGATGGCGGCGCCCGACGTCGACGCCGTCCTGATCGCCTCACCGGGCCCCGCCCACGAGGCGGCACTCCTCCAGGCCCTCGACCACGACCTTCCCGTGCTGTGCGAGAAGCCCCTCACCCCGGACGCGGCCTCCGCGCTGCGGGTCCTGGAGGCCGAGCGGAAACTGGGCCACAGACGCGTCCAGGTCGGCTTCATGCGGCGCTACGACGCCGAGTACATGAAGCTCAAGTCCCTGCTGGAGACGGGCCAGTTGGGGCGGCCGCTCATGCTGCACAACCGGCACCGCAACGCCGCCAGCCCGCCCTTCTTCACCAGCTCCATGCTGATCAGCGACTCCGTGGCACACGAGACCGACGTGACCCGCTGGCTGCTCGGACACGAGATCACGGCGGTCACGGTGCTGCGCCCGACGCCGTCCGTGAACGCCCCCGACGACCTCCAGGACCCGCAGTTCGTGGTGTTCGAGACCGACGGCGGCGCCCTCTCCGACGTGGAGATCTTCGTCAACTGCGGCTTCGGGTACCAGGTCAGGGCCGAGGTGGTCTGCGAACGCGGCACCGCCCGCATCGGCGACGGCCACGCCATGGTCACCGACATGGCGGGCCGCTGGGGCGGCACCATCGCCCAGGACTTCGTCGAACGCTTCGCCGACGCCTACGACCGCGAGGTCCAGACCTGGGTCGACGCCACCCGCCGCGGCGAGGTCACCGGGCCCAGCGTCTGGGACGGCTACGCGGCGGCCGCGGTGTGCGAGGCGGGCGTACGGTCGCTGGACGACGGCGGCCGGGTCACGGTGGACCTCGTCGAGCGGCCCGCGCTGTACGGCTGACTCCCCGCCGTACACGGGAGGTTCGGCGAAGTTCCCCCGTGCTCGCTACGTCCTGCGCGAATCGCGGCACCGGCGCGACCCCCTGTGCAACCATGGCGCGGCTGTCCTCGGCGGGGCGGCGAGGGGGTGCGTATGGGGATCGTACGGATACTGCTGCCGCTGCCGCGGGCCGCGGCCCGGCTGTCACCGGAGAAGGGCGGACCGCTGCTGGGGGCAGCGCTGTCGTACTGCGTCACACCGTCCTGGGCGGGCCTCAGGTCACCGTCGCCCGCGCGGCGGCTGGCCTGGGCCGAGGAGGCGGTCGCGGTCTACCGGGCGACGGCCGACACCGACGGGCTGAGCCGTGCCCTGGCGCTGCGCGCCCACGCGTTGCTGCTGTCGGGGCGGCACGAGGAGGCGTGCACGGCCGCGGACGAGGTGACCGCCGTACCCGGCGCTCGGCCCTCCCCGGCACCGGCCGCCTTCGCGGGGCTGGTGCGGGCGCAGGCCCTCGCTGCCGCCGGCCGGGTCGAGGACGCCGTGGCGGCGGCACACGCGTGCGTGGCGGCCTACCGCGGGCTGTCCGCCGCCGACCGCAGGGACCGAGCGCTCGGCAGCCTGCCCGGGGCGCTGCGGACGTACGCGCTGCTGCTCGGCGCGGTCGGCCGCACCGAGGAGTCCGTCGCCGGCTACGAGGAGTGCGCCGCGCTGCTCGCCGCCCTGTCCCTGCGGGAGCTGACGCAGATCGAGCTGGTCCGGCCGCAGGTGCTCGCCGAACTGGTCGCGGGACTGCGGGAGTCGGGGCGGCACCAGGACGCGCTGGGCGTCGGCCCCGAGGCCAGGGAGGCGTTGCGGGGACCCGTCGCGTGGACCGTCCCCGAGGTCGTGCTGCCGCTGCGCATCCGGCTCCTGGTCGACCTCGCCCACTGCCACCGCGCCACCGGCGACCCGGTCGAGGCCCGCGCCTGCGCCGAGGAGGCGGTGGCCGACGGCCGCAGACCTGCCGGGGCGGGCGCGCTGTCGTCGGCCCTGGCCTGCCTCGCCGACATCCTCGGGGACCTCGGCGAGGCCGACAAGGAAGCGGGCGTCCGGCGCGAACTCGCCGCGCTGGACGCCGACTTCACCGCGGACCGGCCCTAGGTCCCGCTGCGGAAGGGGCGTCTGCCGTACAACACCGTTCAGGCGGGGACGTGCCGTGGCCGGGGCTCGAACCCGGCCGCCCGGTAGGAGGCGTCGATCAGGGCCATCGTCGCCACCGCGTCGTCCGCGTCCAACGGCAGCGCCGCGCCGCCGCGCACCCGGTCCGCGAACGCCTCCAGCTGGTAGGTGTACGACGACCGGGTGCCGAGCCGCTCGGTGCGCTCGCCGTCCGCCGTGCGCACCACGAGCCGGTCGTCGAGCTGCGGCAGCACGAAGTTCGGCGCCAGCACCTCGCCCCGCGAACCGGTGATCCGGCAGCTCATCTCCAGCCTGTCGTACGCCATGTGGCAGCGCGCCGACCCGGTCGCACCGCCCGGGAAGGCGAGGTCCGCGTCGAGCCACTCGTCGACCCCGGGCGCACCGGCCCGCTCCCCGCCCCGCGCCGAGACCAGCCGCGGCGCGCCGCCCGCCCAGGGGGCCAGCACGCGCAGCGCGTGCAGGCTGTAGCAGCCGAGGTCCATCACCGCGCCGCCGGCCAGTGGCAGCGACCAGCGCGGGTCGGTGTCGGCCGGCGCCGGGATCGCGACCAGCGCCTCGACGTGCCGCGGCTCGCCGATCTCGCCGCTCGCGAGGACCTCGTGCAGCCGCCGGGTCAGCGGGTGGAAGAGGTAGTGGAAGGCCTCCATGAAGACCGTCCCGGCCTTCGCCGCCGCCTCCCGCACCTCCGCGGCCTCCTCGGCGTTGCTCGCCGACGGCTTCTCGCTCAGCACGTGCTTGCCCGCGGCGAGGGCCGCGAGGTTCCACGGCCCGTGCAGGCCGTTGGCGAGCGGGTTGTAGACGACCTCGACCTCGGGATCGGCGATCAGTTCGGCGTACGACCCCGCCACCCGCTCGATACCGTGCTCGGCCGCGTAGGCCTCGGCGCGGGACCGGTCGCGCGCGGCCACCGAGACGACCCGGTGACCGGTCGCCCGGGCCGGGCCGATCAACGAGGCCTCGCTGATCCGCGCGGCTCCCAGCACTCCGATGCGCAGCGGCTCAGTCATGTCCGTGGTTCCTCCTGGATCGTGGCGGAGCGTGGTCCCCGCCTGGTCAGTGTGGCCGAGCGGGCGGAAAGTGGCGCCGGGCGAGTTCCTGGGCCTGGGCCACCACGCACTCGACGAGCTCGAACGCGGGCAGCCCGCCCACGTAGTAGGTGCGGTCACGGCCCTGAAGCGCGTCGAGCCGGTCCAGCGCGCCGCCCGCGAGGTCGGCGCCGCCGAAGTACGGCATGAACGCCCACTCCCGCCCGAGGTGCACCTGCGCCAGCCGTCCGCCCAGCGCCGTGACGTCCTCCCGCAGCAGCGCGGTGGTGTCGCCGGGGCGGCCGTAGGAGTAGAAGGTGCGCACCTCGCTGTCCGGGTAGCGGTGGTGGTACGACACACAGTGGCCGGCCGTCGCGCGGCTCGCGGTGTGCGCGGCGAGGAAGTAGAAGGCGTCCCCCGGCAGGCCGGTCGCGGTGGCGAGGGTGGTGCGGTAGGCGTGCGAGCGGATCCGCCCGGCCAGGTCGCGCTCCTCGTCGGTGGCGTCCAGGACCGGCAGGACACGGTCCGGAGTGACGGCGAGCACCAGGTCGTCCGCCTCGACCGGCCCCGAGTCGGTGTGCACCCGCACCCCGGCCGGGTGCCGCTCCACCGACGTCACCCGCACCCCGCACCGCACGTCCTTCAGCTCGTCGGCGACCCGGCGCCACAGCGTGGCGAACCCGCCGGCCACCGTGAAGTCGCCAGGGTGGCCCAGGAGTTCGGGGCCCGGATCCAACAACCCCGTCATCTCGGCGTACTTGACGAAGTACAGGGCGGGCACGTCGTCGTCCAGGTGGCCGTACCCGGCCGCCGTGTACCCGGTGCCGAAGGAGTCGGCCATCGACCGGAGCCCGTGATCGTCGAGCCACCGGGCGACGGGAGCGGCGAGCGCCCGCGCGGAGTGCGCGAGCCCGGGTTCGGCGATGCGCGGGAACTCCCGTGCGCGTAACGACCGGTAGCGCGGGAGGGAGCCGTCCCGGAGGAACGCCATCGACTGCCGGACCGCCTCGCCGCCCTCGGCGTCGAGAACGCGGTAGCGGCTGGTGCGCTCCGTCGGCACGTCCAGGTCCGTCAGCAACTGTGCCGTCCGCTCGTACTTGTTGGTGCAGATGTGGCCGCCGAGGTCGTAGGCGCGCCCGTCGACGTGCACGCTCTGGCACTTGCCGGCCACCGTGTCGCGCTCCTCCAGCACGGTCACCCGGTGCCCGGCCGCCTCCAGTTCGCGGGCGACGGCCAGGCCGCCGGGTCCGGCGCCGATGACGACGACGCCCCTCGGGCCGGAGGGTGCGGAGAGCCCGGAAAGCCTGGAGGGCTCGGAGAGTTCAGCGGGTTCACGCTCGGCGGCCGCGGTCCGCGCTCCTGGAGCCGTCCCGGTGTCATGTGGAGAGATCACATGACCCTGAACGGATACCAGGAGCCCGGCGTTCAGCCGTCAGGCCGTGCGGACCTCGGCGATCGTCACCGGGCGGTGCTCGTACAGGGACAGCGTGCACGCCTCGGCGATCCAGCCCGCCTCCAGGGCGTCCGCGATGGTGCACGGCGAGGTCCGGGTACCGGCCACGACCTCGGTGAACGCGGTGAGTTCGGCGCGGTAGGCGGCCGTGAACCGGTCCATGAAGAAGTCGTGCGGGGTGCCCGCCGGGAAGGTCACCCCGGGCTCGACCGAGCGCAGCGGCAGCTTGTCCTCCAGGCCGACGGCGATGGAGTCCTGGAAGCCGTGGATCTCCATGCGGACGTCGTAACCCCGGGCGTTGTGGCGGGAGTTGGAGACCACCGCGATGGTGCCGTCGTCCAGGGTGAGGATCGCGCCGGTGGTGTCGGCGTCGCCCGCCTCCTTGATGTAGTCGGCGCCCCGGTTGCCGCCGACGGCGTACACCTCGACGACCTCGCGGCCCGTCACCCAGCGGATGATGTCGAAGTCGTGCACCGAGCAGTCCCGGAAGATGCCCCCGGAGGCGGCGACATAGGCGGCCGGCGGCGGGGCCGGGTCCAGGGTGGTCGAGCGCACGGTGTGCAGCTTGCCCAGCTCACCGCTCTGCACGGCGGCGCGCGCGTTGACGAAACCGGTGTCGAAGCGGCGGTTGTAGCCGATCTGGATCGGCACGTCGCTGCCCTGGACGGCCTTGAGGACCTCGACGCCCTCGCTCATGTGCTTGGCGACGGGCTTCTCGCAGAAGACCGGGATGCCGGCCTCGACACCGGCCAGGATCAGCCCGGGGTGGGCGTCCGTGGCCGCGGCGACCACGATGCCGTCCACGCCGGCCGCCAGCAGTGCCTCGGGCGAGTCCACGACCTCGCCGCCGAACCGCTCCGCGGCGGACTTGGCGGCCTCCGCGAACGGGTCGGTGAGCACGAGCGACTCGACCGCGTCGAGTCCGGAGAGGGTCTCGGCGTGGAAGGCGCCGATGCGGCCGAGGCCGAGGATTCCGATGCGCATGGGGGGTGACTCCTTGAGGGTTCTTGCGGTGAGCGGTGTCGGTCGAGGGGTGGCTGCTTGAGCGGGGAGGTCAGTCGAGGCCGCCGAGGACGTTCTGGTCCCAGTCGATCACGGACCCGGTGACCACGCCCGACCGCTCCGACAGCAGCAGCACCACGAAGTCGGCGATCTCGTCCGGCTGACCCAGCTTGCCCATGGGCAGCCTGGCCGCGGCCTCCTCGCGCCAGTCGTCGCCTGCGCCGTGGAAGGTCCTCTGGGTGGCGTCCTCGCCCTCCGTCGCCGTCCAGCCGATGTTGAGGCCGTTGATCCGCACCCGGTCCCAGCGGTGCGCGTGGGCGGCGTTGCGGGTCAGGCCGATCAGACCGGCCTTCGCGGCGACGTAGGGCGCCAGGAAGGGCTGACCGCCGTGCGCCGAGGACGTGATGATGTTGACGACCGTGCCGGGCGCCCCCCGGCCGACCATGTCCGCGACCGCGGCCTGCATGGCGAAGAAGGGCGCCTTGAGGTTGATCGCGATGTGCTGGTCGAACAGCTCGGGCGTGGTGTCGAGGAGCGTGCCCCGCGAGGTGAGTCCCGCGGAGTTCACCAGGCAGTCGACACGGCCGTACACCTCGACGACCCGCCGCACCGACTCCTTGGCCTGCTCGGCGTCGGCGAGGTCGGCGCGGACGAACAGCGCCTTGCCGCCGGCCGCCTCCAGCTCCGCGACCAGTGCCGCGCCGGGTTCCGGGCGGCGGCCGGTGACGGCGACGACCGCCCCCTCACGGACGGCGGCCCGGGCGATGGCGGCACCGACGCCCTGGCTGCCGCCGTTGACGAGGACGACCTTGTCGTCGAGAAGTCCCATGAATGTGCCAGTCCCTTTCGGTTCGGCTCCTGCGTGCGGCTCAGCTGGTGCGCCGGTCCGCGCCCGCCCGCAGCTCGTCCCTGAGCGTGCGCGGGTTCCATCCCTCGGCGAGCGCCCGCCGCACCAGGTCCGCCTGCGAGGGCGGTGCGAGACCGTCGACCGGCGGGTCGCTGTCGAGGTTGGTGGGGAAGGGGTAGCCCTCGGCGCTCGCGGCGATCACGTTCTCCAGCCACCGCTCGTCGGCGCCCTCCGCCTTGCGCCGCAGCAGCGCGGGGTAGACGGCGTTCGACACCGCCTCCCGGTCCACGGTCTCCATGGCCCGCCCGAAGGCCGAGGACACCTGGAGCAGGTTCGCCATGCGCCGCACGTCCGTGGTCCGGTTGGTCCCGGCGGCGTGGAAGAGGGCCGGGTTGAAGAACGCGGCGTCGCCCTTCGCGAGCGGCAGCTGGACGTGGTGGTCCTTGAAGTACGCCTGGAACTCCGGCCGCCGCCACGCCAGATACCCGGGCTCGTACGCCTGCGAGAACGGCAGGTACAGCGTCGGCCCCGACTCCACCGGCATGTCGCAGTGCGCGACCGCGCCCTGGAGGGTGAGCACGGGGGAGAGGCGGTGGACGTGCGCCGGATAGGCCGCGGCGACCTCGTCGGAGAGGAAGCCGAGGTGGTAGTCGCGGTGCACGGTCTGCGCGAGACCGCCCGGGTTGACCACGTTGACCTGCGAGGTGACCTGGTAGCCGGGGCCGAGCCAGGTCTCGGAGATCAGGGCGAGGACGGGGTTGGCGTAGTAGTCGGCGAACGCGGCGGGGTCGTAGAGGGCGGCCTTCTCCAGCGCGTTCCACACCCGCTCGTTGGCGCCGGGCTTCGCGAAGTGGTCGCCGGCGGTGGTGCCCGCCGCGTACTGCTCGCGGATCAGCGAGTCGAAGACCTCGGTGAACCGGTCCACGACCGCGTGGTCGGCGAAGGCATTGCGGAGGACGACGATCCCGGGGCCGTCGGTCAGGGCCCGGACCAGTTCCTCCTGGACGCCCCGGCGGTCCTCGGCGCCGAGGACGCGCTCGGCGTCGTACAGCAGGACGTTCCGCTCCACGGCACTGGCGTGCGGGTAGTCGGCGGGGTCGGCCGTCCGCTCGACGAGCGCGCGGAACGAGTCGAGGTCGCAGTCCTGCTCGGAGAGCCAGGCGCGGTGGTGTACGGCGGTGAAGGACATCGGCGTCCTCTCGGTGACAGGGGCGACTCAGCGCTGTCATTCTTGTCATGACAAAGGCGTCGAACAACCAGCAGGCGGCCATCAAAAACCCCTCAAGGAGCAGGCACGTGGGACACCCGTTCCCGATCCGGGAAATCGCACGTCAGGCGGGGCTGAGCGAGGCCACCGTGGACCGCGTGCTGAACGGCAGGGGAGGGGTCAGGGAGAGCACCGCCCGCGAGGTCCACCAGGCGATCACCGACCTGGACCGGCAGCGCACCCAGGTCCGGCTGGTGGGCCGTACCTTCATGGTCGACATAGTGATGCAGACGCCGGAACGCTTCTCCACGGCCGTCCGCGCGGCCCTGGAGGCCGAACTGCCCGCCCTGCACCCCGCCGTGCTGCGCTCCCGCTTCCACTTCCGCGAGACGGGCCCGGTCGCCGAGCTGACCAGGACCCTCGACCGGATCGCGCGCAGGGGCTCCCAGGGAGTGATCCTCAAGGCGCCGGACGTCCCCGAGGTCACGGCCGCCGTCGGCCGGCTCGCGGAGGCGGGCATCCCCGTGGTCACCCTGGTCACCGACCTGCCCGCGAGCGCCCGCCTCGGCTATGTCGGCATCGACAACCGGGCGGCCGGGGCGACCGCGGCGTATCTGATGGGCCAGTGGCTGGGGGAGCGCCCCGCCAACGTCCTGGCCAGCCTCAGCAGCGGCTTCTTCCGCAACGAGGAGGAGCGCGAGATGGGCTTCCGCAGCGCCATGCGCACCCACCACCCCGACCGCACGGTGGTGGAGATAGCCGAGGGCCAGGGCCTGGACGCCACCCAGTACGACCTGGTCAGGGCCGCCCTGGAGCGCGACCCGGACATCCGCGCGGTCTACTCGATCGGTGGCGGGAACATCGCCACGCTGAAGGCGTTCGAGGACCTGGACCGGGAGTGCGCGGTGTTCGTGGCCCACGACCTGGACCACGACAACGACCGCCTGCTGCGCGAACACCGGCTGTCCGCCGTGCTCCACCACGACCTGCGCCAGGACATGCGGGAGGCCTGCCACATCGTGATGCGGGCCCACGGGGCGCTGCCGCCCGCGGGCCCGACGACACCGTCGGCGATCCAGGTGGTCACGCCGTACAACATGCCGTACTGAGCCGTCAGGGGACCGGCACGGAGACGGGGACGGTCCGGCCGCCCTCGCGCATCGACACGATCACCGCCTCGGCGACCGCCGACGCGGTCAGCCCCTCCCGCGCCGAGGCCAGCGGCGACGGCCGCCCGGCGACGACCGCGTCGGTCCACGCCTGGAGCTCCAGCCGGTAGGCGTCGGCGAACCGGGGCCGCCAGTCGGCCGGATACCCCGTCGACCGGGTCCGTTCCAGATGGGTCACCACGAGCGCGGGGTCGGTGAGCCGGAGCGCGCCCCGCTCGCCCACGACCTCGCAGCGCACCTCGTAGCCGTAGCGGGCGTTGAGGAAGGTCTCGACCGTGGTGAGGGTGCCGTCGGCGGTGTGCAGCAGCATCAGCTGGGGGTCGCGCAGACCGGGAGCGGAGCCGCCCTCGGGCGCGTGCCAGGAGACCGCGGTGACGGGTGACTCCAGCAGCCACGGCACGGTGTCCAGCTCGTGGATCGCCGACCCGGTGACGCTGAACTCGCTGACCGCGCCCGGCATCGACGTCACCTGCCGGCTCACGCAGTGCACCATCCGGGGCCGCCCGCACCGGCCCTCTCCCAGCGCCGCCTTCAGGGCGACGTACGAGGGGTCGAACCGCCGCATGAACCCGACGGACACCAGTCCGCCGCCCGCCTTGTCGTCCGCCCGGACCACCTCGACGCACTCGGCGACCGTAGGCGCCAGCGGCTTCTCGCACAGCACCGGCTTCCCGGCCCGCACGGCGGCCGTGGTCAGCTCGGCGTGCGTCGAGTCGTGCGAGGCGACGACCACGGCGTCCACACCGGGATCGGCGATCAGCGCCCACGCGTCGGGACTGACCCGCGCCCCGGGCACGGTGTCCACGAGGGCACGCGCACGGGCCGCGTCCACGTCCGTCACCGCCACGACCTCGGCCGACGACACCGCTCCGTGCAGCAGCCGCACATGGTCGGCGCCCATCACCCCGGCCCCGATCACCCCCACCCGGACCGTCATGCCGACGCCTCCACGGAGACCCACGAACCGCTCTCGGCCGACCGGGCCATCGCGTCCAGCACGGTCGCGCTGTGCACGGCGTCCGCGAGCGTCGCCCCGTACGAGGTGCCCTCGGCGACCGAACGCAGGAAGCGGTACGCCTCCACGACCTTCAGGTCGTCGTAGCCCATGGCGTTCGCCGCGCCCGGCTGGAAGGCACCGAACTCACCGGCGCCCGGGCCGACGTACACCGTGCTCACCGGCTGGTCCTGGTAGCTCGTGCCGCGGCTGATGCCCAGCTCGCCCATCCGCCGGAAGTCCCAGAACACCGCGCCCTTCGTGCCGTGCACCTCGAAGCCGTAGTTGTTCTGCTCGCCGACCGACACCCGGCAGGCCTCCAGGA
The DNA here is from genome assembly GCF_010548375.1 of Streptomyces sp. SID13726. GTDB lineage: Bacteria > Actinomycetota > Actinomycetes > Streptomycetales > Streptomycetaceae > Streptomyces. The sequence continues at coordinate 554,551 of NZ_JAAGLY010000003.1, read as the reverse complement.
CGCCCCGGGCACCGGAGGCGAAGCGCAGCAGGCAGTTGACGTAGTCCTCGTTCTCGACGGGTCCCAGCTCCCCGGTCGCGAGGGTGTGCCCGGCGGTGGCGCCGGTGGGGCGGGCGCGCTCCGGTACGAAGATCGCGGTGTCGGCGGTCAGCGCGGTGATGTCGCCGAGCAGGAAGCGGGCCAGGTCGGCGCCGTGCGAGGCGAGGTCCCCGAGCACACCGCTGCCGCCGCGCTCACGCTCGTAACGCCAGGTCAGGGCCCCCTGCGGATGGGCCGCGTAGTCGCTGAGGAGACGGATGCGGACATGGGTGACCGTGCCGATCTCGCCGGCGGCGATCAGGTCGCGGGCGGTCTCCACGGCGGGCGCGTTGCGGTAGTTGAAGCCGACCGCGCCGCGCACCCCGGCCCGGTCCGCCGCGTCGGCCACCGCGCGGGCGTCCGCCGCGCCGAGCCCGACCGGCTTCTCGATCCAGATGTGCTTGCCGGCCTCGGCCATCGCGACACCGATCTCGCGGTGCAGGAAGTTCGGGGCGGTGATGCTGACGGCCTGGACGCGGGGGTCGGCGGCGACCTCGCGCCAGTCACGGGTCGCCGAGGCGAAACCGAACTGCGCGGCGGCCTCGTCGGCCCGTCCCGGCACGTCCTCGGCGACGGTCACGAGCCGTGGCAGCACGGGGAGCCGTGGGTAGTGGTGCGCGACACGGGCGTACGCCTGGGTGTGCACCCGCCCCATCCAGCCGAACCCGACGACGGCGACGCCCAGCGTGTCCACCATGACTGACAGCCCCTCTTTGGACCGGTCCATACTCTGTCCAGGTCACCTTGGGTGCCGTCTTCGCGAGCTGTCAACCCTTTGACAAGCCGCACCGGGGCATGGAACGGTCCATGGCCATGAGACCGCCGACGATCCGTGACGTGGCCGACCGGGCCGGAGTCTCGAAGTCGCTGGTCTCCCTCGTACTGCGCGGCTCCGACCAGGTCCGCCCGGAGAAACGGGACGCCGTGCTGCGGGCCGTCCGGGAGCTCGGCTACCGCCCCAACGCGGCGGCGCGCAGCCTCAGCGAGCAGCGCACCCGCACGGTCGGGGTCCTCCTCGACGACCTGCGCAACCCCTGGTTCGTCGACCTCCTCGACGGCCTGAACTCCCTGCTCCACGACAACGGCCTGCGCATGCTCCTGGCCGACGCCCGCCTCAACCGCCGCACCGGACAGGACCCGGCCGGGCCCTTCCTCGACCTCGGGGTCGACGGCCTGATCGTGATCGGCACGCTGCCCGACGCCGCCGCGCTCGCAGCGGTCGCCGAACGCCTCCCGGTCGTCGTCGCGGGCGCGCGGGAGCCGGTCCTCCCCGGGGTGGACGTCGTCGCCAACGACGACGAGCGCGGCGCCCGGCTGGTCACCGAGCACCTGATCGGGCTCGGCCACCGGCGTGTCGCGCACATCGCGGGGTACGGCGCGGTCGGCGAGCTGCGCCGGCGCAGCTTCGAGGAGACCATGCGGGAGCACGGCCTCGCCCAGGGGGCGGTCGTCGAACCGAGCGACTTGACCGAGGAGGGCGGCTACCGCACGACGGTCCGGCTGCTCAGCCGCCCCGACCGGCCCACGGCCGTCTTCGCCGTCAACGACATCGCCGCGATCGGTGTCCTGTCGGCCGCCGACGAACTGGGCCTGCGCGTCCCGCGCGACCTGTCCGTCGTCGGCTACGACAACACCAGCATCGCCCGGCTGCGCCACGTCTGGCTCACCACGGTCGACAACGCGGGGCACGAGGTGGGCCGCCGGGCCGCGCGGTGTCTGCTCGAACGGTTCGAGGGACGCGGGGGAGAGGGCCGTACGCATCTCACGGCGGCGGCGCTGGAGATCCGGGGCACCACCGCGCCCCCGCTCACAGATTGATCGCGTACGCCTTGCGCAGGGTCTCGTGCACCGTCCACGTCGTACGGTCGCCCTCGCGCAGCACGGCCATGTCGCCGGGCCCCACCTCCAGCGTGGGCCCGCCCTCCACCTCGATGGTCGCCGAGCCGCTGACGACGACGAACAGCTCGTCGGCCTCCGTGTCGGTGACGACTCCCGGGGTGATCTGCCAGATGCCCCGGATCTGCCGCCCGTCCTCCGACTCCCAGACCACCTTCCCGGTCACCTCGGGCGTCCCGGACACGATCTGCTCCCGGGCGAGCGGCTCGGACTCGAGCTCGGCGTCGGGGATGTGGAGTACGAAGCTGTGGTCCATGGGGCGACCCTAGCGAGAGCGTTCCCGGCCCGTCCGCCGACAGTGTGTGGAGTGGCGGCGCGGGTGGGAGGACACTCCGTCGCGGACTGGCGCGGGCCCGCCGCCCGGGTGATCGTGGAGGACATGGCGGAGACCGAGGCTGCCGTGTCCCGGCCGCACCAGCACGACACACGTGAGGCCGTCCTGTTCGGCGGTGTCTACGGCTCCGTCCTCGCGTGCTCCATGGTGGCCGCGCTCACCCAGTACGGGCACACCTCCCGGGACAGCCGCCGCTACGACGCCGCCTGGCTCCTGGTGACGGCCCTGGCCTCCGCCCTCGCCCACGGATACGCCCACTACATCGCCGAACGCGCCCCGCACCGCCGCTGGGACGTCCTGCGCACCCTGGCCGACGAGTGGCCCCTGGTCGCGGCCGTCGTCCCCACGGTCCTCCTCCTCGCCGGCGCGGGCTGGGGCTGGTGGCCCGCGAACGGCGTCGAGTACTCCGCCTTCGTCCTCAACATCATCCTGCTGTTCGCCCTGGGCGTGGTCACGGCCCGGTGGTCCCATCGGTCCTGGGCGTGGGCGATGGGGATCGGGCTGGTGGACGCGATGCTGGGGGCGGTGGTCGTGGTGGCGAACGCGGTGATCAAGTAGGGGGACGGCGGTCAGGGCGGGCGGAGTCCCCGTCCGACTCGCCCCCCACGCCGAACGGCCGCCACTCCCGCAAGGGGAGCGACGGCCGACCAGCCCTGCGTCCGACCCGGCGCTATGCCTTCGCGCCGACCTCCGCCGGTTCCGCCGGGCCCTCGGCCGGGGCGCCGGTCGGGGTCGACCGGCGCTGGCGCGGGATGAAGGTGGCGACCAGGAAGGCGAGGAGGGCGGCGCCCGCTCCGATGGCCATGACGACCTTGAAGCCGTTCTCCGAGGGGAGTGCCGTGCCGCCGAAGTCGGTGGTCATCTGGGCCAGGATCACGCCGGCGATGGCGCTGGCGAAGGAGGTGCCCAGGGACCGCATCAGGGTGTTGAGGCTGTTGGCGGCGCCCGTCTGGGACGGGTCCACGGCGCCCATGATCAGGGCGGGCAGCGCGCCGTAGGTGAAGCCGACGCCGGCGCCGATGACGCAGGAGACCAGGATGAGGTGCCAGACCTCGGACATCAGGACGATGTTCAGGCCGTAGCCCGCGGCCACGATCAGCGCGCCGATCATCAGCGTGACCTTGGGGCCCTTGGCCTTGGTGACGCCCGCGGAGACGGCGGACATGGCCATCATCACCAGTCCCTGCGGGGCCAGCACCAGACCGACGGTCATCATCGACTTGCCGAGGCCGTAGCCGGTCTGCGTCGGCAGCTGGAGCAGCTGCGGGAGCACCAGGGACATCGCGAACATCGAGAAGCCGAGCGCGATCGAGGCCAGGTTGGTGAACAGCACCTGCGGCTTGGCGGTCGTACGGAGGTCGACCAGCGGCTGGGGGCTGCGCAGCTCCCACCAGCCCCAGGACAGCAGGATCACGACGGCGGCGGCGCCGAGAACGAGCGTGGTGCCACTGGTCCAGCCCCAGTCACCGCCCTTGGAGACGGCCAGCAGCAGCGAGACCAGACCGGCCGACAGCCCCAGCGAGCCGACGAGGTCGAACCGGCCCCCGGCCCGCACCTTCGACTCCGGCACGATCAGCAGGACCAGCGCGAAAGCGACCGCACCGAGCGCGGCGGAGACCCAGAACAGGATGTGCCAGTTCCAGTTGTCGGCGATGAAGGCAGCGGCGGGCAGACCCAGCGCGCCACCGACACCCAGCGAGGCGCTCATCAGCGCGGTGGACCCGGCCAGCCGGTCGGCCGGCAGCGCGTCCCGCATGATGCTGATGCCGAGCGGCACGACCGCCGCGGCCAGGCCCTGAAGGGCACGTCCGATGATCATCGGGACCAGTGAGTCGGCGAGACCGCAGACCACCGAGCCGGAGACCAGCAGGACGATCGAGAGCAGCAGCATCCGGCGCTTGCCGAACATGTCGCCGAGCCGCCCGACCACCGGCGTGGCCACCGACGCGGCGAGGAGGGTGGCGGTGACCGCCCAGGCGGTGTCGGAGGGCTCCGCGTTCAGGAGCTTGGGCAGCTCGGGAACGATCGGGATGACCAGGGTCTGCATCAGCGAGACGACGATTCCGGCCAGGGCCAGCACCGCCACCACGGCGTTCGGCTTCGGCGGGGCAGACGACCCCGCTTCGGCGGGTCGGGCAAGGGCGTCGGACATGGCTGGGGCCTCCGTCAGGAACAAGGGGGGTTGCTTGACTCACTCAAGTGAATCGCAATTGATTGACTTAAGCAAGTTGAATCTGATGTGGGCTGGACGACACGGCTCAGGCGGCCGCTTCCCGAGGGCAGTACGGCAGCTCGACGACGACCTCGTAACCGCCCTGGGGAAGGTGCCCCGTACGGATCCGGCCGCCCGCGGAACGGGCCCGCTCGCGCATCCCGATCAGGCCGTAACCCCCGTCGGGGGAGGGGGAGTCGAGACACGCGCCACCGCCGTTGACGACGGACACGACAAGGGCGTCGGCCCGGTAGGCGAGCCGTACCTCCGCGGTGTCGACGCCCGCGTGCTTGGTGACGTTGGTGAGGGCTTCCTGGACGATGCGGTACGCCGTGAGGTCGGCCCCGGCGGACAGCGGCCTCGCCGTGCCCTCGGTGACGAGGACGACGGTGAGCCCGGCGTGCCGGAAGGACCCGGCGAGCTCCGGCAGGTGCGCCAGCCCCGGCGTCGGCTCCACCGGCTTGTCCGGGTCGGCCGTACGGTCGGCGTGGTGCCGTAGCAGACCCACCGTGGACTTCAGCTCGCGCAGCGCCGACGAGGTGGTGCCGGCCAGCTCCACGGCGAGCTTCCCGGCCTCGGCGGGCCGTTCGGGCAGCATGCGGCCGACCGCGCCGGCCTGGATGTTGGCCAGCAGGAGATGGTGGGCGACCACGTCGTGCAGATCGCGGGCGATCCGCATCCGCTCGGCGGTGACCCGGTGCCGGGCCTCCTCCTCGCGGGTGCGCTCGGCGTCCTCGGCGCGGGCCCGCACCGCCTCCAGATAGGCGCGGCGCAGCCGGGTCATGGTGCCGAGCGCGGTGGGCAGCAGCAGCCAGGCGGCCGGCCCGAACAGCTTGAGGATCAGGGGTTCGCCGGCGGGCCCGGCCAGGAAGGCGGCCGAGACCAGCAGGGCGACGGCGCAGAACGCGTAGGTGTTGGCGGTCCTGCGCCCGGTGCGTGCCGCCAGGGAGTACAGGGCGACCATGAGGGGCCCGAGCAGCAGGACGGTCAGCAGATAGCCGAGCGCCGACACCGCGGTCGCGCACACCACGGCCACCGCCGTGGTCACCCGGGGCCGGCGGCGGCGCCACAGCAGCGCGCTGCACGCCACCCCGGTGAGCACCACACCGGGCCACCAGTCGACCACCGGATCACTGCCCGGCAGGGTGATCAGGCTCCCGGGCAGCGAACACCCGAAGAGCGCGAGAGCGAGGGCCGCGTCGGTGACGCGAGGACGATGGTCGGGAAAGCCGTGCAGATTCTCGATCATGGGGTGGGGGTCCCTGTCCGATGCCGTGCGCTCCCGCGCCCCCGAGGGGCGCGGGGCTGTGGCATCCTGCGGCTCCGCCGCGCGGGCGCGACGGGCCTCGACGGTGCCGCGGCCGGTCACGGCACTTCCGTGGCCGCGATCAGGCGTCGAAGGTCACGACGACCTTCTCCGCGGCCCCGGGAGTGAGCGCCAGCTCGAACGCCCGGCCGACCTCACCGAACGGCACCCGGTGGCTGATCAGCTTCGCGAACCGCTCCCGGTGCTCGACCAGTTCGGCCGTGACCTCGAAGATCTCCGTCGGATACCCCTGCGACGCGATGAGCGTGAGCTCACTGCGCAGCATGCCCCCGAGGTCGACCTCGCCCTTCTTCTGTACGGCGACCATGACCAGCTTGGCGTGCCACTTGGCGTTGGCGATCACGGAGTTGAAGACCGCGGGCGCCCCCGCCGCGTCGATGAAGATGTCGGTGCCGACCCGCGGCTGCCCCAGGGCGTTCACGGCGGAGCCGTGCAGCTCGGTCAGCCGTGCCGTGAGGTCCTCGGTGGCGGAGTTGACGACGGCGTCGGCGCCCACCTCCAGGGCCGTCTCCAGCCGCTCGGGGATGATGTCGACCACGGTCACGTGCTCCACCCCGCGCAGCTTCAGCCAGATCGCCGCGCCCAGCCCGATGGGCCCGGCGCCGAACACGACCACCTTGTCCGCGGGCTTCGCCTCGGAGCGGTTGACGGCGTGCCGGGCGACCGCCATCGGCTCGTTGAGCGAGGCCACGTCGAAGGGCATGTCGTCGGGGAAGACGGCGACGCTCCCGCCGACCTCGGCGTTCTCGATCAGCAGGTACTCGTCCATGCCGCCCAGCGTGCCGCCGCAGCCGATGATGCCGGAGGGCACGCCCTGCGGGTTGACCACGACCCGGTCGCCGACGGCGAGGCCGCTGACCTCGGCGCCGAGCTCGACGATCTCGCCGGCCGGCTCGTGGCCGAGGGGGATGGCCCGCATCGACCCGTCCGCACCGGCGGGCATGCCGCCCATGTGCAGGAAGAAGGTGTCCGTGCCGCAGATCCCGCAGGCCCGGATGCGCACGAGCGCGTCCTTGGGGCCGGGCGAGGGCCGTTCGACGTCCACCACGTCGACCTTGTCCTTCGCGGTGAGGACGGACTTCATCGTGGCCATGGGGTGTCTCACTTTCTTCGGAGGTGCCGAGGGGGTCGGTGTCGCCGGGCCCGGCGGCGGACCGGGGGGAGTTGGTCCGCCCGCCGGGCCCGGAGACCGCGCCGTACCCCGTCCCCACGGGTCGGGCGCGAGGGCCCGCGTCCGCTCAACGCGGGCCCCGTCTGTGTCGGCTTGCTTGACTTAGGCAAGCACATGCGAGTTACTTAAGTCAAGCAAGCAATTGCATATTACTTAAGTCAGGCAACGACCTTTGGGGTGATGTCATGCCCGCACAGAATCCCGCGACGGCAGCGTCCGTGTCCGCGAACGTGGTCGAGATCGAGCAGGTTCTCAGCCGGATGACCTATCTGGCCGGGCGGTCCCGCCAGCACGAACGGCTGATGGCGGTGGCCGGTCTGGATCTGGACCGGGCCGCCGTGACCATCCTGCGGAACATCGCCGAGAGCGAGCCGCTGCGGCCCGGGGTCCTCGCGGTCCGGATGTCCGTGGAGGCCTCCCATGTCACCCGGCAGCTGCGGCAGCTGGAGCGGGGCGGATACGTCGTGCGGGTCGCGGACCCGGAGGACCGCCGCGCCCAGCGGGTGCAGCTCACGGCCGCGGGGCTGGCGGCGGTGCAGCGCATCAGGGAGGCCAGTCGCCGGGGCGTGGAGCTGGCCCTGGCCGAGTGGACGCCCGAGGAGCTGGAGCAACTCGCCGCGTTCTTCCGGCGGTTGGTCCATGACTTCGTCGCCCACACCGAGAGCCCGCTCGACCTGCCCGCCCCGACGGCCGGGGCGAGCCTCGTATGAACGGCCGTGCCAGGTACGCGAACGTCGTCGAGGAACCCCGGCCCGCGCCCCGCGGCGGGGGACAGCACCTCCTGGTCGTCGTGGACGACCCGCGCGAGACCGAACTGCTCACCACCACCCTGGGGTTGGCCGGTTACCGGGTCGGCTCGGCCGGCACCGGCGCCGAGGGCATGTCCCGCATCACCCGGCACCGGTTCGACCTGGTCGTCCGGGACTCCGCACTGCCCGACCAGGACACCCTCGCCCGGGGCCGCAGACTGCCCGCCGCGGACCGGCCCCCGATGCTCTTCCTGGCCACCTGCGACTCGCTCCAGGCCCTGGTCCCCGAACTCGGTCCTGGCACCGAGGACTACGTCACCAAGCCGCTGCGGATCGCCGAGGTGCTGGCGCGGACCCAGGTCCTGCTGCGCGGCAGGCCCGCCGGACGCCACGTGGACCGGCCCGGCTACGCCGACCTGGTCCTCGACGACGCCACCTGCCGGGCCTGGCGCACCGGGAGATCTGCTCCTTGGACAGCACGTGGTCGGCGTCGTCTGGGGCGAGTACCGCGGCGACCAGGCCATCGAGAAGCTGGTCTCCCGACTGCGCCGCAAGGTCGACCAGGAGCACCCGGCCCTGCTCCACACCCGCCGCGGCTTCGGCTACCGGCTCGGCCGCGGCGACGGGTGAGCCGTAGCTGGAGGCGACGGGTGAGCCGTAGCAGGACGTGACGGGCCGCGGACCGTCACGGTGGACGGCGGGACGCAGGGAACCTCACTCGGGTGTACGGCCGTCCGGAACCGGTGTTCGGCCGTCCCGCGCGGTGAGGATGCCGATCGCGTTCGCCGCCACGACGGCCGCCATCCCCGCCCACTCCGTCCAGTCGAGGCGCTGTCCGAGGACGACCCACCCGACCACCGCGGCCAGCACCGGATTGACGCTCATGAACAGCCCGAAGGCGGGGGCCGGCACCCGGCGCAGGGTGAACAGGTCGGCCAGGTAGGGCACCGCCGAGGACAGCACCCCGGCCGCCACGGCACACCCGGCCGCCGTGAGCGTCGGCGGATGCCGTACGGCGACCAGCACGCCGACCGGCAGGAACAGCAGGGCGGACACACCGGCCGCGGCGGCGGAGCCCTGGGCGCCGGGCAGCCGTCGGCCGACCGTGCGGTTGAGCAGGATGTACGACGCCCAGCACACCGCGGCCAGCAGCCCGAGGCCCATCCCCACGTAGTCGGTCGAGGGCCGCGGCCGCATCAGTACGACGACCCCGGCCGCGGCGAGCAGCGCACAGCACAGATCCGCCCGCCGCCGGGACGCGGCCAGCGCGATGGCCAGCGGGCCCAGGAACTCCAGCGTCACCGCGAGGCCGAGGCCCACCCGATCGACGGCGGTGTACAGGGACAGGTTCATCGTCCCGAACACCACGGCGAGCAGCAGCACCGGCCACCACTGCCGCCAGGTGAACGACCGCGGGCGGGGCCTGCCGACCGCGAACAGGACGAGCGCGGCGACGTACTGGCGCACCGCCACCACCCCGACGGGCCCGAGCACGGGAAACGCGAGCGAGCCGATCGCGGCGCCGGTCTGGTTGGACAGACCGCTGCCGACCATGGTCGCGACACCGGCCCGACGTCCCCGAGATGACTCCGGGGACGTCGGGTGCGGGGAGGCGGTGGAGCGTACGGAGGTCGCCGACATGGTGCGATCGTGCGCCCGGTTCTCGGATACGCAAAATGCATCACCGTCGAGATCTATACGCTGTACTCATGGATGGTGCGGACTCGGTGGACCTCAGGCAGTTGCGCTGTCTCGTCGCGATCGTCGACGAGGGCACCTTCACCGACGCCGCCGCGGTGCTCGGCGTCTCCCAGGCCGCCGTGTCCCGGAACCTCGCCTCCCTCGAACAGGCCCTGGGGGTACGGCTGTTGAGGCGGACCTCGCGCGAGGTGACCCCGACGAGCACCGGGCTGCGGGTGGTGGCGCACGCCAGGCGGGTGCTCGGCGAGGTGGACGACCTGGTCCGGGAGGCGGTGTCGGGGCACGCCCAGGTGCGGATCGGGTACGCCTGGGCAGCGCTCGGGCGGCACACGCTGCCGTTCCAGCGCGGCTGGAGCGCCGCGCACCCGGAGACGGAGCTGCATCTGGTGCGGGTCAACTCGGCCTCGGCGGGGCTCGCGGAGGGCAGTTGCGATCTGGCCGTGGTGCGCAGGGCGCCGGACGACCGGCGGTTCGAGTCGGCCGTCGTCGGTCTGGAGCGGCGGCTGTGCGCGATGGCCGCCGACGATCCGCTGGCCCGCCGCCGCTCGGTCCGGCTGGCCGACATCGGCGGGCGCACCCTGCTGGTGGACCGCCGTACCGGGACCACGACCCCGCAGCTGTGGCCGGAAGGGGACCGTCCCGTGGTGGAGGAGACCCATGACGTGGACGACTGGCTCACCGTGATCGCCACCGGGCGGTGCGTCGGGATGACGGCGGAGTCGACGGCGAACCAGTATCCGCGGCCCGGGGTCGTCTACCGGCCGGTGCGGGACGCCGAGCCGATCGCGGTGCGGCTCGCGTGGTGGCGGGACGATCCGCATCCGGCCGCCCAGGCGGTGCTGGAACTGCTGAGCGCGTTGTATCGCGGAGATCGATGACCGCAATACGGCAGACAAAATTGTTGACAATCTTGTCTGGCTAGATTTAGGTTCGACAGGCACTCACTCAGGGAGGGCAACGATGCCGAAAGAAGCCCGTCCGAGCACCGGGGAGCAGGCCAAACAGCATGCGTTCGCGCAGCTGCGGCAGGCGATCCTGCACGGCGAGATGGCACCGGCGCAGCGGCTGGTGGAGAACGAGCTCGCCGAGCAGTTCGGTGTGACACGGGCCAGCATCCGGGCCGCGCTCATCGATCTGGAGGCCCAGGGCCTCGTGGAGCGGATCCGCAACCGGGGTTCGAGGGTGCGGGTGGTGACCGTCGAGGAGGCGGTCGCCATCACCGAGTGCCGCATGGTCCTCGAAGGACTGTGCGCGGCCAAGGCGGCCACCCTGGCTAGCGACGAGCAGCTCGCCGAGCTGACCGAGCTGGGCACGGCGATGACCAAGGCCGTGGCCGACGGCGAGCCGATGACCTACTCCGAGCTCAACCAGGCGCTGCACGCCAAGGTCCGGGAGTTCTCCGGCCAGCGGACCGCCGTGGATCTGCTGGAGCGGCTCAACGCCCAACTGGTGCGTCACCGCTTCCAGTTGGCGCTGCGGCCGGGACGCCCGCAGCACTCCCTGAACGAGCATCTGGCGATGATCGAGGCGATCAGGTCCAGGGACCCGCAGGCGGCCGAGAAGGCCGTCCGCGCCCACCTCACCAGCGTGATCGAGGCGCTGCGCGACTGAGCCGCGCGAGGCGGGCGCGAACCTGTCCACTCCAAGGAGATTTCCGCAATGACGCAGTCCGGCGCGCCCGCCAGTCCACGTTCGACACTTGTGATCACCGCGCATGCCGGGGACTTTGTGTGGCGCGCCGGTGGTGCCATCGCCCTGGCCGCCTCCCGTGGCGAGCAGGTCACCATCGCCTGTCTGACCTTCGGTGAGCGCGGGGAGTCCGCCAAGGCCTGGCGCGAGGGCAGGAAACTCGACGAGATCAAGGCGATCCGCCGGGACGAGGCCGAGCGCGCCGCCGCCACCCTCGGCGCCGGGGTCCGCTTCTTCGACGCCGGCGACTACCCGCTGGTCGCCACACGGGAGTTGACCGACCGGCTCGTCGAGGTCTACCGGGCCGTCCAGCCCGACGTGGTGCTCACCCACCCGGTCGAGGACCCGTACAACGGCGACCACCCGGCCGCCAACCGGATGGCGCTGGAGGCCCGCGTCCTCGCCCAGGCCATCGGCTATCCCGGCGAGGGCGAGATCATCGGGGCCCCGCCGGTCTTCTACTTCGAGCCCCACCAGCCCGAGATGAGCGGCTTCCGGCCCGAGGTCCTCCTCGACATCACCGAGGTCTGGGACACCAAGCGCAAGGCCATGGAGTGCCTCGGCGCCCAGCAGCACCTGTGGGACTACTACACCGACCTCGCCGTGCGCCGGGGCGTCCAGCTCAGGCGCAACGCGGGCCCGAACCTGGGCCTGGCCCACAAGACCATGGCCGAGGCGTTCATGCGTCCCTACCCGCAGATCGCGAAGGAGCTGTCCTGATGGGCGTCATCGTCACCGACCCGCCGAAGGCCGCCCTCAAGGACGTCGACGCGCTCGCACGGTACGGCGTGGCCACGGTCAGCGAGGCGATGGGCCGAACCGGCCTGCTGGGCCCGGAGGTTCGCCCTGTCCAGCAGGGCGTGCGCGTCGCGGGCACGGCCGTGACCGTGCTGAGCTGGCCCGGCGACAACCTCATGATCCACGCGGCCGTCGAGCAGTGCGGCGAGGGCGACATCCTGGTCGTCACCACCACCTCACCGTGCACGGACGGCCTGTTCGGCGAGCTGTTCGCGACCGCGCTCAAGCGGCGGGGGGTACGCGGAGTCGTCACCAGCACCGGTATCCGCGACACCCAGGGGCTGCGCGAGATGGGCTTCGCCGCCTGGTCCCGGGCCGTCTCCTCGCAGGGCACGGTCAAGGCCACCGGCGGCTCGGTCAACGTGCCGATCGCCATCGACGGCCAGGTGATCAACCCCGGCGACGTGATCCTCGCCGACGACGACGGTGTCGTGGTCGTCCCGCGCGAGCGCGTCGCGGAGACGGTGGAGAAGTCGGAGGCCCGCGAGGCCAAGGAGGCCGCCACCCGCGCCGCCTTCCTGGACGGCCAACTCGGCCTGGACCGCTACGGGTTGCGGGAGACGCTGAGGAACCTCGGCGTCGAGTACAAGACGTACGAGCAGTACACGGGGGAGTCGTCATGACCGCCGTGCCCGAGGAGGTGCCCTGTCTGCTGATGCGGGGCGGCACCTCCAAGGGCGCCTACTTCCTCGCCGCCGACCTGCCCGCCGAACCCGCCCCGCGCGACGACCTGTTGCTGCGGATCATGGGCAGCCCGGACGAGCGCCAGATCGACGGCCTGGGCGGCGCGCACCCGCTCACCAGCAAGGTCGCCGTGATCTCGGCGTCCGCCGACCCGGACGCCGACGTCGACTACCTCTTCCTCCAAGTCGCCGTAGACCGGCCCGAGGTGAGTGACCGTCAGAACTGCGGGAACATCCTCGCCGGCGTCGGCCCCTTCGCCGTCGAGCGCGGACTCGTCCCGGCGGGGGAGCGGGAGACCTCCGTGCGGATCCGCATGGTCAACTCCGGCGACCACGCCACGGCGACCTTCCCGACCCCCGGCGGCCGGGTGGACTACACCGGAGACGCCGAGATCTCGGGCGTGCCCGGGTCGGCCGCGCCCGTGGTGATCGAGTTCCCGCCGGGCGTGGGGGAGCTGCTCCCCACCGGCAACGTCGTCGACGACATCGACGGAGTCCGGGTGACGTGTGTGAACAACGGCATGCCGACCGTTCTCGTCGCCGCCACCTCGCTCAAGGTCACCGGCTACGAGTCGCCCCGGGACCTGGAGGAGGACCACGCCCTCGCCGGCCGGCTGCGCTCCCTGCGGCTGGCCGCGGGCCGGCTGATGGGGCTCGGTGACGTGTCCGGCAGCACGGTCCCCAAGCTCACGCTGCTCGCCCCGCCCCGGGACGGCGGCGCGATCACCACCCGCACCTTCATCCCGGTGCGCTGCCACACCTCCATCGGTGTCCTCGGCGCGGCCGGCGTGGCGGCGGGGCTGCGGATCGACGGCGGTGTGGGCGCCGACCTCGCGGTGCTCGATCCGGCGAGCGACCGCGTACGCATCGAACATCCCACGGGCTTCCTCGACATAGAGAGCAGCCTCGCAACCACCCCCGACGGCCTCCCCACCGCCCGCCGCACGGCCGTCGTCCGTACGGCCCGCAAGATCCTCGACGGCACCGTCTTCCCCAGGGCCGTCGCCCGACCCACAGGAGGTCACTGATGACTCCGCCCCTCGGCGACATCGCCCACATCGGCCACACCCAGCTCTTCACGCCCCGACTGGACGCCAGCGTCGCCTTCTTCACCGACTACTTGGGCCTCACCGTGAGCGGCCAGGACGGCGACACCGTCCATCTGCGGACCTACGACGACTACGAGCACCACAGCCTGGTCCTCACCGCCCGCGAGCGGCCCGGCCTCGGCCGGCTCGCCCTGCGCACCTCCAGCGAGGAGGCACTGCACCGCCGTGTCAAGGCGGTCGAGGAATCCGGCGGCACCGGCACCTGGGTCGAGGACGAGCCCGGCCTCGGCAAGCTGTACGTCACCACCGACCCGGACGGCCACGAACACGCCCTGTACTGGGAGAGCGAGTACTACCGGGCCCCCGAGGAACTCCGGCCCGCGCTGAAGAACCAGCCGCAGGCCAAGCCCAACAGGGGAGTGGGCGTACGGCGGTTGGATCACATCAACTTCCTCGCCGCCGACGTGCTCGCCAACGCCGAGTTCCAGCAGAACGTCCTCGGCGCCCGGCCCACGGAACAGATCCAGCTGGACTCCGGCCGGATCGCGGCGCGTTGGCTGACCTTCACCGACAAGTCGTACGACGTCGTCTACACGGAGGACTGGACCGGCAGCGAAGGCAGGCTCCACCACATCGCGTTCGCGACGGACACCCGGGAGGACATCCTGCGGGCGGCCGATCTCGCCATCGACAGCGGGGTGTTCATCGAGACGGGCCCGCACAAGCACGCCATCCAGCAGACGTTCTTCCTCTACGTCTACGAGCCCGGCGGCAACCGGATCGAGCTGTGCAACCCGCTCACCCGGCTGGTGCTCGCCCCCGACTGGCCGCTGATCACGTGGACCGAGGAGGAGCGGAAGAAGGGGCAGGCCTGGGGCCTGAAGACCATCGAGTCCTTCCACACGCACGGGACTCCGCCGGTCGGCTGAGGTGCCCGGAGCCACCCTCGCATCGATTGTCGATGAGATTGTTGACAAAAGCGTTGACACTCAGAGGGTGGCTCCTTAGCGTCTAGCGCACCAAGTACGAGAGGCAACCAACGATGTCTTCCTCCCCCTCCCCGCTGTCCGCCCGCGGCAGCAGACTGGCCCTCCTGGTCGTCGGTCTGTGCTGGCTGGCCGTGCTCTTCGACGGTCTCGACATGTTCATCTACGGCTCGGTGCTGCCCCACCTGCTGGAGACCAGGACCTTCGGCCTCACCGCGGACCAGGCCGGTGACCTCGGCAGCTACGCCACCTTCGGCATGCTGGTCGGCGCGCTCATCGCCGGCACGATCGCCGACCGGATCGGCCGCAAGAAGCTGATGGTCGTCTGCGTGACCCTCTTCTCGCTGGCCTCCGGCCTCTGCGCGATCTCGGAGAGCGTCGCCGTCTTCGGCCTCGGCCGGACCCTTGCGGGCGTCGGCCTCGGCGGACTGCTGCCGACCGCGATCAGCATGGTCTCGGACTACGCCCCGCGCGGTCGCGGCGCCCTCGTCATCGGCCTGCTGATGACCGCCCACCACGCGGGCGGCATCCTCTCCGCCTACGTCGCCAAGTGGCTCATCGACCCGGTCGGCTGGCGTGCCGCGTTCTGGGTGTGCGTGCTCCCGCTGCTCTTCGCCCCGGTACTGGCGAAGTTCCTGCCCGAGTCGCTGAGCTTCCTGGTCGCCAAGGGCCGCACCGAGGAGGCGAGGGCGCTCGCCGGGCGCTACGACGTCGAGGTGCCGGCCGCGAAGTCCACGCGGGCCGGTGACCGCTGGACGAATCTGGCGAATCTCTTCCGCGGCGGCGAGTGGATCCAGACCCTGCTGTACTGGATCGCCTCCTTCGGCGGTCTCCTCCTCGTCTACGGCGTCGCCACCTGGCTGCCCACCCTGATGCGCAACGAGGGCTACGCGCTCGGCGACGCCCTGTCCTTCGTGGTCGTCTTCAACCTGGGCGGCATCGTGGGCATGCTGGTCGCGGGCCGGGCCGCCGACCGCTTCGGCGCCCCGCGCATCTCCGCCCTGTGGTTCGCGCTGACCGCCGTGGGAGTCTTCCTGCTCAGCGTCCACATGGCGCAGACCGTCACGATGATCGTCGTCTTCCTCACCGGTGTCTTCCTGAACAGCGCCCAGACGATGATCTACGCCACGGTCTCGATCCGCTCGACCCCGGCCAACCGCGCCACCAGCGTCGGCTGGACCTCGGGCATGGGCCGCTTCGGCGCCGTCTTCGGTCCCTGGCTCGGCGGCCAGCTGCTCGCCTCCGGCAACGGCGACCAGGGCTTCACCGCCTTCGCCGTCGCCGGTCTGTCGTCCATGGTCTTCATCGGCATCGCCGCCCTGCGCAGCTCCCGGCAGGCGGCCGGCGACAACGAGAAGGAGCTGGTCGCCGCGCACTGAGCGGTACGCGAGACGCCGGCCGTCGCACGGATGCCCCTGACGCGTGAGCGGTGATGCGGACCCGGGCCCTCAGGCGCTCTCCGGCTCAACGCACCGCACGAACCCCGTCCAGCGCGATCGACAGCACCCGATCGCGCTGGACGTCGTCGTCGAACGCCGTCGCCGTGATCCCGGCGACCATCCTCAGCAGATCGACGAAGTCCATGTCGGACCGCGCCTCGCCCGCCGCCTGCGCCCGCTCGAACAGGGGCCCGCCCGCCGCGTACATCGACTCCCGGCACGCCGCGAAGATCTCCGACTCGTCGTTGAGCGCCTCGCGTACGGCCCGCTTGGTCACCATGTACCCCGCGAACCGGTCGAGCCAGGCCGTGAGGGCCTGCCAGGGCTCCTGGTCGGCGACGTCCTGGGCCACCTTCACCAGGGTGTTGACCTCGTCCGCGTACACGCTCTCGAAGAGATGGCGGCGGGTCGGGAAGTTCCGGTACAGCGTGCCGATGCCCACGCCCGCGCGGCGCGCGATGTCCTCCAGGGACGCCTCCGCACCGTGCTCCGCGAACGCCTCGCGTGCGGCGGCCAGCAGGGCGTCGTAGTTGCGGGCGGCGTCCTTCCGGTGGGGCCGGCGGGACGCGACGATCTCGCTGATCGGGAACGAGGCGGCGGTCACGGATGCCTCCCGGGGCTGAAACGGAGGTGTACCTCCGATACGGGTTGAAGCGGAGGGTTGCCTCCGATATAGTGGAGGCATACCTCCACTCTAGCAGTCGAGGTTCTCCCTCGCCCTTTCCGCGACCGCTTCCCCAGAGGCTCCGGCCGCACCCCGTTCGTTCGGAGAGGCTCTCCATGCCCCGCAAGTCCACCCGCCTCACCTTCGCGGTCCTCGCGACCGGTGCGGGCGTGTTCTCCATGCTCCAGTCGCTGATCGCGCCGGCCCTGCCGACCGTCCAGCACGCGCTGCACACCTCGCAGTCCACCGCGACCTGGGTGATGACCGCCTATCTGCTCTCCGCCTCGATCTTCACCCCGATCCTCGGCCGCGTCGGCGACCTGATCGGCAAGAAGCGCACCCTCGTCGCGGTCCTCGTGACGGTGGCCGTCGGCTGTCTGCTCGCCGCGCTGGCCCCCTCGATCGGGGTCCTGATCGTCGCCCGGGTCGTCCAGGGCGTCGGCGGCGCCCTGTTCCCGCTCTCCTTCGGGATCATCCGGGACGAGTTCGCCGCGTCCCAGGTGAGCGGCTCCATCAGCAACCTGTCCGCAGTGATCGCCGCCGGCGGTGGCGTCGGCATGGTGGCGGCCGGTCCCATCGTGACCGCGCTCGACTACCGCTGGCTGTTCTGGATACCGGTCGCCATCGTGATCGCCGCGACCCTGATCGCCGTACGCTATGTGCCCGAGTCGCCCAACAGGGCGCAGGGCAACGTTAATTGGCTCGGTGCCGTGCTGCTGTCGGCGTGGCTGGTGGCGCTGTTGCTGCCGCTCAGCCAGGCGGGGCAGTGGGGCTGGGGTTCGGCCCGGGTGCTCGGGCTGTTCGGTACGGCCGTCGTGCTGTTCGCGCTGTGGCTGTACTCCGAGGCCCGCTCCCGCTCTCCGCTGATCGACCTCAAGGTGATGCGCCTGCCGGCCGTCTGGACCACCAACACCGCGGCGCTGCTCTTCGGCGCCGGGATGTACTCGATCTGGTCCTTCCTGCCGGGGTTCGTGCAGACACCGTCCTCGGCCGGATACGGCTTCGGTGCGAGCGTCACCGCGGCCGGGCTGCTCATGCTGCCGATGCTGGTCGCGATGTTCCTCTCCGGTGTGCTCAGCGGCCGTCTCGAGCCGGTGGTCGGCGCCAAGTCCCTGCTGGTGACCGGGGCCGCGCTGGGCGCGGTGGCCTGTGGCTTCCTCGCCCTGTGGCACGACGAGCAGTGGCAGATCGCCGTCGTCGCCGGCCTGTTCGGCCTCGGCATCGGACTCGCCTTCGCCTCCATGGCCAACCTGATCGTGGGCAGCGTCCCGGCCGACCAGACCGGTGCCGCGACCGGCATGAACGCCAACATCCGCACCATCGGCGGCTCCATCGGCGCGGCCGTCACCAGCGTGCTGGTCACCGGACATCTCCAGCCCTCGGGGCTGCCGTACGAATCCGGCTACACCCACGGCTTTACCCTGCTGGCCGTCCTCTGCCTGGCCGCCGCGCTCGCCGCCCTGCTCGTGCCGGTACGGCGGGCCGTGCGCCGGGTCGTCACGGCGACCGAGGGCGTGCGCGAGACCGTCACCACCCGCGGCTGACCCCGCGCCAGTCGGTCCGGCCGCGCGCGTGCGGTAGGGTTTACCTGCCTGTTCACACGGAATCCCCGTGGCGGACGCGGCCGGGACGTGGCGCAGCTTGGTAGCGCACTTGACTGGGGGTCAAGGGGTCGCAGGTTCAAATCCTGTCGTCCCGACTTTGCGAAGTCGCGATTCAAGGGGCTGCTTCGGAGGAAATCCGAAGCAGCCCCTTGAGCGTTCTGGAGACCTTTCGAGGGCCACTGCCCTGTTCGCGTCGACGCCTGATCGGACGTGGTGCACGGACGGTTCAGGACAGTGCGTCCGCCCAGTCGACTGTGCGATCGCACCACCGGTCCAGGAGAGTGCGGTCGTGGCCGATGGCCAGCAGGCCCGCGCCGGTGGACCGCCGGTAGTCCTCGACTGCCGTGACCAGCGCGGCGGTTGTCGAGGTGTCGAGCATCGCGGTCATCTCGTCGCAGATCAGCCGACGCGGGCGCAGGACGAGGGCGCGGGCGAGGCAGGCGCGTTGGAGCTGGCCGTCGCTGACCTCGTGGGGGCGTCTGCCGAGCAGATCCGGAGTCAGACCGACGAGCGCGGCGAGCTCCGTGACCCGTTCCGTGAGCATGTCTCGTCGTCCGGTGGCGCGCAGGGGCTCGGCGATCAGATCCCGTAGCCGAAGGCGGGGGTCCGCGGCCAGCCTCGGCTGCTGGAAGACGACGCCGAAGGCGGTGCGTTGTTCGCGCGGTGCGCGGTGACGCCAGCGCCGGACGGGGGTGCCGTCGAGGACCACGGTCCCGGAGTCCGGGCGGTGCAGGAGTGCGGCGACCCGGGCGAGGGTCGATTTGCCGCAGCCGCTGGGGCCGAGGAGGCCGACGGCTTCGCCCGGTTCGACCGTGAGGGAGACGTCCCGGACGACGGGGGCGTGTCTGTCGTATCCGGCGGTGATGGCGCGCAGTTCAAGCACGGGCGTCCTCCCCGACGTGCGGGTGGTGGCAGGCCACGGCGCCCGTCAGGGCCGGTAGCCCGCCGCAGATGTCGGTCGCCCTGTCGCAGCGGGGTGCGAAGGCGCAGCCGTCGGGGAGGTCGCCGAGTTCCGGGGGCATGCCGGGGATGGCGGAGAAGGCCCGCTCGGGGAGGGCCCGGAGGAGGCCGCGGCTGTAGGGGTGGCGAGGGCCGGGGGAGCCGAAGAAGGCGGTGGCGTCGGTGAGTTCGACGATACGGCCCGCGTACATGACGGCGACCCGGTCGGCGATCCGTTCGGCCGCGGCGAGGTCGTGGGTGATCATCAGCAGGGCCCGGCGGCCGTCCTCGATGTGGCGGCGCAGTTCGTCGACGGTGTGCTCCACGAGGTCGCGGTCGAGGCCGGCCGTCGGTTCGTCGGCCAGCAGGAGGGGCGCGTCACCTACCAGGGCAAGGGCGGTCGCGGCGCGCTGGGCGAGGCCGCCGGAGAGCTCGTGGGGGTGGCGGTCGAGGTGGTCGGTGGGGAACGCGGTGCGCTCGGCGGCCGCTTCGGCGGCGCCACGGACAGTCCTACGGCCCCGGACTCCGGTCAGCACGGTGACCGTCTCCTCCAGCTGGGCGCGGATGGTGCGGACCGGGGTCAGGTGCGCGGCCGGGCTCTGCGGTACCAGTCCGATACGGCGGCCCCGTACGGTCCGGGCGAGGGTGCGTTCGTCGGCGGCCAGCAGGTCGAGGTCGCCGAGGCGGGCCTCGCCCGCGGTCTGGGCGTTGGCCGGGAGCAGGCCGAGAAGGGCGGAGGCGAGGACGGACTTGCCGCAGCCGCTCTCGCCGATCAGGGCGAGGCATTCGCCGGCGGCCACGTCGAAGCGGGCGTGGGTGACGGCGGCGACCCGGCCGCCACCCGGCATGAGGAAGCGCACGGACATCCCGCGGACCGAGAGCACGGGGGCGGTCACAGCATCAGCTCCGATCGGCGGCGGGGGTCGATTCGCTCCCGCCAGGCTCCGGCGAGCCCGGCGACGGCGAGGGTGGGCACGATGATGAACAGGCCGGGAAACAAGGTCGGCCACCACTGTCCGGCCAGCAGCGAACCCCGCGCGTTCTGGATGAGGTTGCCCAGACTCGCCAGGTGGGTGGGCAGGCCGAGTCCGAGGAAGGACAGGGCCGACTCGTGCCACATGGCGTGCGGCACCATCAGTACGGCGGCGAGCGCGGCCTGCGGGAGTACCGCCGGCAGCAGATGCCGTACGGCCACCCGCCACCGCGAGGCGCCTCCGGACACTGCGGCGTCGATGTACGGCCGGGAGCGCAGGGACAGCACCTCGGCACGCACGATCCGGGCGGTGGACAGCCAGTGCGTGAGCCCGACCGAGACGATCACCGGCCAGACGCCCGGCCGGAACATGGCCACGATGAAGATGCCGAGCAGCAGATGGGGCACGGAGGAGAAGGTGTCCACCAGGCGCATCAGGGCGCGGTCCGCCCAGCCGCCCAGCGCCCCGGCGGTGGCGCCGACCGCGGTGCCGATCACGGTCGCGGTGAGCGCGGCGGCCGCGCCGACGAGCAGGGAGACCCGCAGGCCGTAGACGCACCGCAGCAGCAGGTCGCGGCCGACGTCGTCGGTGCCGAACGGGTGGCCCCAGGACGGTGGCAGCAATTTCGCGCTCAAGTCCACTGCCTGCTGGTCGAGTTGGACCAGCGGCGGCACGAGCAGCACGGCGAGCACGGTCACGGCGACCAGCGCGGCCGAGGTGCGCACCCGGACCGTCCGGGTGGAGCGGCGTCTCGTGCCGTACGACCGCCAGACGGCCTCGTCGGGGGCCGTGGATTCACATGTCACTGAACTTCACCCTCGGGTCGAACAGTCCGTAGAGCAGGTCGGCGAGCAGGTTCCCGGCGAGGACGGCGCCGGTGGCCAGTGTGGTGAGCGCGGCGAGGAGCGGGAAGTCGACGGCGGTGGCCGCCTCCACGGTCGCCGCCGCGATGCCCGGCCAGCTGAAGACGCTCTCCACGAGCAGGGCGCCGGTGATGAGTTCGGGTACGCGGGAGCCGATCAGCGTGAGCACGGGGAGCATCCCGGAGCGCAGGGCGTGGCCGAGCAGGACGGTGCGTTCGCTCAATCCCCGTGCGCGGGCGCCCCGTACGGGATCCTCGCTCAGCGCGTCGCTCACCCCTTGGCGGACGTACAGGGCGAACCAGGGGAGTTGGGAGATGGCCAGCACACCGGCGGGCAGGATCAGGTGAGTTGACACCTGCCCTGCGGTGACCCGTTCACTGGCGGTGTCGGTCAGCCCGCCCGCCGGGAGCACGTCCAGCTGGAGGGCGAACAGCCAGACGGCCAGCAGTGCGATCCAGAAGACCGGAGCGGCTTCCAGGGCGTACGAGAGGGAAGTGACCGTCCGGTCGAGCATCGAGCCGGGACGCCCGGCGGCGAGCACGCCGAGCAGCGTGCCGAGCAGGACGGCGACGACGAACGCGACCGCGCACAACAGCGTGGACCACACGAGCCGTTCGCCGATCACCTGCGCCACCGGCTGCCGCAGCACGCTGGACTGGCCGAAGTCCCCGCCGAGCGCGGCGGACAGCCACCGCCACCAGCGGACGGTGAACGGCTCGTCCACGCCGAGACTCTCGCGCAGCCGGTCCAGGGTCTCCTGGTCGGCACCGAGGGCGGCCGTGCCGGCGTACGCCTTCACGGGGTCGAAGGGGGAGGCGGCGGCGATGGCGAACACTCCGAAGGTGACGACGAGCAGGATGGGGACGGCGAACAGCGCGCGCCGTCCCGCCAGTCGCGCCATCGCGCTCCAGGGGAGAGACCTGGGGCTCACTTCTTCGGCTGCCAGTCCTCGATGTTCCACCACGGGCCGCTGGCGAAGCCGTGTTCGTGCGGTTCGAGCTGGGTGGTCAGCCCGGACCAGCGGTCGGCGAGGACGTAGAGGTGGTCGATGTGGGTGAGGAAGGTGTAGCCGGGGTTCTTCACCAACTCCCGCTGGAGCGTGGTGTAGGCGGCCTCGCGGGTGGCCGGGTCCTGGCTGCGGCGGCCGGTGTCCAGGGCCTTGTCCACGGCCGGATCGTCGTAGCGGGCCATGTTGTTGAAGCCGTCGCCCGCGAGGGAGGAGTGCAGGAGCGTGTAGAGGCCGAAGTCGGGGTCGCCGGTGCTGCCGAAGCCCGCCAGGACCGCGGTGTTCTTCATCCGCGGTTCGATGACCTCCCAGGTGGCGCTCTCGACCGTCACCTCGATGCCGGCCTTCTTGGCGTCGGAGGCGTAGGCGAGGGCGTGGTCCTGGCGGACCTTGTCGCCCGAGGGGTAGAGCAGGGTGAAGGCGGCCCGCTGTCCCTCCCTGGCGCGGATGCCGTCGCCGCCGGTCTTCCAACCGGCCTGTTCCAGAAGACGATTGGCCTTGGTGAGGTCCTGCTTGCGCTCAACACCCCGTGCGAACCACGGGTCGTCGACCGGCAGCGGCCCGTACGCCGGGCGCCCCGCCCCGTCGAGGATCTTGTCGACCATGGCTTCGCGGTCCACGGCGGCGTCCAGGGCCTGCCGGACGGCGCGGTCACCGGTGACCGCGCCGTCCGTGGGCAGGGTGACCGTGCGGAAGTCGTAGGACTTCGCGTCGTACGTCCTCACACTCTCGTCGCTCTTGAAGGCGGCGGCCAGGTTGGGCGGGAGGATCGCGCCGTCGAGATCGCCGGAGCGCAGCCGGGTGGCACGCACGTTGTCGTCGGCGATAATCGCCATGGTGAAGGTCTTCACCCTCGGAGTGCCGCCCCAGTAGCGGGGGTTGGCCTTGAAGATGAGTTTCTCGCCCTTGCTCCAGGAGGACAGGACGTACGGTCCGGTGCCGACCGGTTCGGTGTTGAAGGAGCCGGTGTTGGGGTCCTGCCCGGCGGCGATGTGCTCGGGGACGATCGGCAGGACCGTTCGTCCGGCGAAGGGCGCGTAGGGGTACTTGAGTGTGAAGACGACCTTGTCGTCACCGACCGCCTTCACGTCCTTGACGGCGTCCAGCTCGCTGCGGCCGGTGTTGTTCGTCTTCTCGTCCAGGACGGTCTCGTAGGTGAAGACCACGTCCTGGGCGGTCAGTTGCTCGCCGTCGCTGAACCGGACGCCGTCGCGCAGGGCGTACGTGTAGGTCATGCCGGCGTCGGCGACCTCGGGCAGGGCCTTCGCCAGGGCGGGTCTCAGCTTCAGGGCGCCGTCCCGGGCCAGGAGGCCGTCGAAGATCTTCGAGTTGCCGTCCTTGCCGTAGCCGAGCAGTGGGCTGAGGGTGTCCGGCTCCGACGCCACCCCGATCACGACGGAGTCGGCCGCCTCGCTCCCGCCGTCGCCGCTGGTGGGGGCCGAGCAGGCGGCGAGCCCGGTGACCATCGCCGCCGTGACGGCGGCACCTCGTATCAGGCGGGTCGTCATCAGCCTCACACCTTTACTGCGAAGAGGGCGTTCTTGCCAAAGATTTGCGACAAGGGGCTACCCAGGGGTGTCGGCTCTCAGTCGCTGAACACCGTCACCTCTTTCTGCGTTCTATGAGTAACTGCGAACTCATTGCAATAAGGGGAACGAACGTGACATCCAAGCGTGTTGGTCGTCTCGCGGTACTCGCCGCTCTTCCCGCCGCGCTCCTGACCGTCGCGGGCTCGGCGCCGGTCTTCGCGGAGGAGGACACCCCGGCCTACCAGATCGACCTGCAGCAGCTGAACGACTCCGGCTCCAAGGGGACGGTCCTGCTGAGCGCCCGTGGTACGGAGCTGACGGTGTGGATCAAGTCGGAGGGCATGGTGCCGGGGCAGCCGTCGGCGCAGCATCTGCACGGTTCCACCGAGGGGCACGACTTCGTGTGCCCGGACGACAGCGCCGACACCAACGGCGACGGCATCCTCAACAACACCGAGGCCACGGTCCACTACGGCGACATCAACATCGCGCTCACCGTGTCCGGAGACACCGACGCCGCGACCAGTGGACTGGCGGTGGACCGGATGCCGGTCGCCGACAAGGAGGGGAAGATCGCCTACAAGCGGACCATCCCCGTCTCGCAGGACGTGATCGACCACATCAAGGACCTGCACGTCGTGCAGCACGGCATCGACCCCAACAACAACGACAAGTACGACTTCGAGGGCGCCGGCAAGAGCGAACTCGACCCGAAGCTGCCCCAGGAGGCGACCGCCCCGACCAACTGCGGTGAGGTCAAGGGCGCGGCGGTGGGCTCCGTGCCGGTCGGCGGTGTCGAGACCGGCAGCGGGTCGACCGCGACCGGCGTGTCCCCGGTGACGATGATCGGCGCGGCCGGTGCCGCCTCCGCCGCCGCGGCCGGTGCGCTGATCGTCGTACGGCGTCGGGCGACCGCGAAGGGCGGGGACGCCGCGTGATCCGGACAGCCGCGCGCCCGCGAACTCGCTCCCGACGTGCCGCCGCCGTGGCCTCCGCTGCGGTCGCCGCCCTGCTGCTCACCGCCTGCGCGGGTCAGGACACCACCGCCTCGCAGGCGTCCCCGGGGCAGAACGCGCCGCTGGGGACGGTCGGCGGCGGGACACCGGAGACGGGTGCCGGGACCGGTGGGACCGTCGCCGCCCTGGACAGGTCGGTGCCGACCGAGGTCACCATCCCCTCCCTCGGTGTGTCGAGTGCGCTGGAGACCCTGGGACAGAACGCCGAGGGCGCGATGACGACCCCGAAGGACCCGGATCTGGCGGGCTGGTACGAACCCGGCCCCACTCCCGGCTCCGAAGGGCCTGCGGTGATTGCCGGTCATGTCACCTGGAACGGTGCGGACGCGGTCTTCAAGAAGCTCAAGACCATGAAGGCCGGTGACACGGTCCAGGTGTCCCGCGAGGACGGCAGGACGGCCACGTTCACGGTGGACCGGGTCGAGGAGTACGAGAAGGCGAAGTTCCCCACGTTGGAGGTGTACAAGAACCTCGACCACGCGGGGCTTCGGCTGATCACCTGTGGTGGGGAGTTCGACGCCGACCGGCACTACTACCCCAACAACACGGTGGTGTTCGCGAGCCTGACCGGCGTCGCCTAGGCAACCGGTCCGCACGGTTCAGCGGCGGCCGATCCGGGCCGCCACCCACGGGACGCTGCGACCGGTGGCCTCCGCCAGCTCCCGCAGTGTGGCCCCGGCGGCGGCCCGCCCGCGCAGCCACACCGTGATGTCCCGGGCACCGACGCGCTCGGCGGCGGCCCGGTCATTGAGCAGGACACGGGCCCGCCGGCCGGCACCGGAGTTCCGGCCGGCCGGGCGGATGCCGATTCCGTGCTCGGTGAGCAGCTGTTGCAGCCGGTTCTTGCCGACGGCGAGAACGGCTGCCGTCTCCTCGATGCTCCTGTCGCCTTCCACGTACACGACACGCAGTGCCTGTCCCACGTCGGTGAAGCCTCCGGCCCGCAGCGCGTCCGTCAGGCGTGCCTCCGCGTCGCGGGTCCGGGTGCGGCGGCCTGCGTCGAGGGTCTCCCGCCGCACGCGCCGCAGTTCGTCCCGGGTCCCGTCCTCGGCCGTACCGCTGCGGCGCCTGCGGGTCAGTTCCCCGGAGCGGGCCATGGCCCGGCCGGCCGCGAGGTGTCCCCGCAGCTCCTTCGAGGCGCTGTACCGGTCGCGCCGGGAACCGGACCGCTCCTGGCTGAGGGAGCGCGCGCTGAGCGGCCGGGTGCGCAGCAGCCCGAACTCCTCCCGGTACTCCGCGGCGGTCAAGCCGTGGACACGCACATGTGCCCCGAGGGAGCGGAAGTCCCTGCCGCAGACATGGCAGATCACCGTGTCCGCGGTCTCGTCACGGATCAGGCGGCCGAAGTCGGGATGCCGGACCGGTTCGGCTCCCCCAGCTGTCCGCGGTGGGGACATGGGCGTCACCTACCTGGCGTGTGTCGACCGTACGTGGAACAGGCGGGGCTGGACGTCGGTCGCGATGAGCGCGGCCTGGTCCATGTGGACGCGGGCCTCGGGGTCGGCGAGCATCGCGCGATAGTGCTCCTCGGACTCCCACTGGGCGTAGTTGACGACGCGCTCGCCGTCCTGGGACGCATGGAAGTTGGCACAGACGAAGCCGGGCTGGTGCTTCATCGTCTCCTCGGTGGCACGGGCGAGGAGGGCGATCAGCTCGGCCTGACGGTCGGGGGAGACCGTGAAGACGTTGATGAGCGTGGCCACCGGACGGGAGCTGTCGATCTGTGCGGTAACAGTCATGGTTCTCTTTCTCCCCTTACCTGCGTCGTGGTGACACGGACGAGCCGACATTCCTCCCGATGGGGCAACGCTCCGCCCCGGACGCCCGTGCTGACCCCGGCCCGCACTTCTGGACGCTGGCCGGCCACGGTGCCTCACCCGTCGGACACGGCTTGAAGGGCACCATCCCGGCGTTGGCGAACAGCGGCGTCGGGTCGCCGGGCGTGGGCGGCGGGGCGCTGGGGACGGTGACAGATCCGGGCTCGGCGAGGTGGTCGAGGGAGCGGCGGCGGATCCCGGAGGTGCGCAACGAGGACTCACAGAGGTTGGGCGGCGAGGCTACGGGCAGGGTGATGGGGGCCGAGGAAGACGACGATGCCCTTGCCGTCGGGTGAGGGGTGGGTGGCCTGGGTCCAGCCCTGGCGGCGGTAGAAGGACATGGCCCGGGTCGACTGCACGGAGGTCAGCAGCCAGGAACGGCCGTCGGGGGCGTCCGCGGTGACGGCCTCCAGCAGGGCACCGGCCAGACCCGTCCCCTGAGCTGTGGGACCGACGGCCAGTTCGTCGATCTCGCGGGCACCGCACAGCCACTGCGCCGTCCGGCCGGCTCCCAGCCCGGCCGCCGCCTGTGGGTAGCAGCGGTCGGTGGGGAACGGGGCGAGGGTCGTCCACGCCGTGGCGAACCCGACGAGCTGTTCGCCCTCGAAGGCGAGGGCGGCCGTGAAACCGGGACGCCGTACGTTCATCGGCAGCCGCCCCGTGAACTCCACGGCACGCTCCTCGTCCTCGTGCCACGGCGGGGCGCAGAACGCCTCCACGTAGACCGAGTGCAGGGCGACGGCGTGATCCCGCACGGTGTCGTCCCTGAAGATCCGGATGTCCATCAGGCCGCCACCGCTCCGGCCCCGGCCGGGTGCAGGGCCGCGTACTCCAGGGGTGCCGACGGGTCGATCGACACGTTCAGGGGCGCGGGTTCGGCCCCGGCCCGTACGAGCAGGTCGCCCACGGCGGCGATCATCGCGCCGTTGTCCGTGCACAGCTTGAGCGGCGGGACACGCAGCTCGATCCCTGCCGCCCGGCATCGTTGCTCCGCAAGTGACCGCACCCGTGAGTTGGCGGCGACCCCGCCGACGACGACCAGTGTGCCGACACCATGTTCGGCACAGGCGGCCACGGCCTTGCGGGTCAGTACGTCGGCCACGGCCTCCTGGAGGGAGGCGGCACCGTCGGTCACGGGCAGCTCACGGCCCGTGTGCCCTTCGGCCCAGCGGGCGGCCGCGGTCTTGAGACCGGAGAAGGAGAAGTCGTACGACCCCGGGAGCGGGCGCGGGAAGGCGACGGCGCGCGGGTTCCCCTCACGCGCCGCACGGTCGATGGCCGGGCCGCCGGGATAGGGCAGTCCGAAGACCCGCGCGACCTTGTCGAAGCACTCGCCGGCGGCGTCGTCGAGGGTGTCGCCGAGATGGAGGATCGGATCGCGGGCCAGATCCCGGACGAGGAGGAGCGAGGTGTGTCCGCCGGAGACGATCAGCACCATGCACGGGTTGGGCAGCGGGCCGTGCTCCAGGGTGTCGGCGGCGACATGGCCGGCGAGGTGGTGGACGCCGTGGAGCGGGACGCCGAGTGCGTAGGCGATCGCCTTCGCTCCGGCCAGTCCGACCTGGAGGGCGCCGGACAGCCCGGGGCCGGTGGTTACCGCTACCGCGCCGATGTCGGACAGCCGCAGCCCGGCCTCGTCCAGCGCCTGCCGGATCACCGGGCGCAGTGCGTGCAGGTGCGCCCGGGAGGCGATCTCGGGCACGACACCGCCGAACCGGGCGTGTTCGTCCATGCTCGACGCCACCGCATGCCCCAGCAGTCGCCCGTTCCGAACCAGCCCGGCACCGGTCTCGTCGCAGGACGACTCGATGCCCAGCACGATCGGAGAAGCCATTGCCCGCCTTCCTGCAATGCTTTGGCTATTGCGAGAAGTGTGCAATAAGAGTCCCGGGTCTGTGAAGTCGGGGTTGTGTCCGTGCGTCACCCCCGTAACGGCGAGGTCGAGGGAACCGGTGCCGGCGTCAGGGGACCCTGGGCGTCGAAGAAGTTGTTGCTACTGATTCGCAATAGCCTCTACATTGCAATAAGCGCCGGTCGGTCGAGGTCCTGTGGAGCCTTCCGGTGCGACCGGGGGCGGGGTGCCGTCCCGCCTGACAGCGTCTGTTCCATGACGGCACCTCGCACCCGGCCACCGCCTATCCGCCGCAGTCGGCGCACCAGCCGTAGACGAGCAGGGACCCGGAGGAGTCGGGCCGTAGCCCGGTCAGTTCCTCGATCCTCCCCACGGCTTCCGTCAGATGCCGGCTCGCGAGTCCCTCGACGTGGCCGCACTGCCGGCAGACGGTGTGATGGTGCGGTTCCCCCGTGATGCCGTAGCGCGCCGGTCCCGGGCCGTGCACGGCGTGCACCAGGTCGGCGGCGGTCAGGGCTTCGAGTGTGCGGTAGGCCGTGGTCGGGTGGATGGCCTCTCCGGACCGCGCCAGCTGATCCCCCACCTCCGAAATGGACAGATGGCACCCGGAGACGGTGAGCAGCGTAAGGATCCGCAGTCGCGCCGGAGTGCACCGCAGTCCGAGTCGCCGCAACCGGATCCGGGGTTCGTCCGACGCCGCCGCGCGATCGCGCTCCGCCTGCGGGGCCACGCTCACGGTGCCGCCTTTCCCGGTTCGGCGACCAGCGCGCGCGAACGGGGGCGCGGCCGGGCGACTGCCGAATGCCACCAGACTGCCCCACAGAGGTTATTGCGAACTCCTTGCAACAGCAAAAGTCCTCCCATGGGTCCGTCGGACCCGCCTCAAGTCCTAGGACCAACGCCTGATCGGCCACTAAGGTTCCTGCTGCTAGCGTGCAACTGCACATGAGTGGCAATAATGTCGGAGGACATTGGACATGGCGGTTTACACGCTCCCGGAACTTCCCTACGACTACTCGGCGCTCGAACCGGTCATCAATCCGCTGATCGTCGAGCTGCATCACGACAAGCACCACGCGGCCTATGTGAAGGGCGCCAACGACACGCTGGAGCAGCTGGCCGAGGCGCGGGACAAGGAGTCGTGGGGCTCGATCAACGGGCTGGAGAAGAACCTGGCCTTCCACCTGTCCGGGCACATCCTGCACTCGATCTACTGGCACAACATGACCGGTGACGGCGGCGGCGAGCCGCTGGCGGCGGACGGCGTGGGTGACCTCGCCGACGCGATCACCGAGTCCTTCGGGTCGTTCGCCGGGTTCAAGGCGCAGCTCACCAAGGCCGCCGCGACCACGCAGGGTTCGGGCTGGGGAGTCCTGGCCTACGAGCCGCTGAGCGGACTGCTGATCGTCGAGCAGGTCTACGACCACCAGGGCAACGTCGGCCAGGGCTCGACCCCGATCCTGGTCTTCGACGCCTGGGAGCACGCCTTCTACCTCCAGTACAAGAACCAGAAGGTCGACTTCATCGACGCCATGTGGGCCGTCGTCAACTGGCAGGACGTGGCCCGGCGCTACGCCGCAGCGAAGGAGCGCGGCGACAGCCTGCTGCTCGCGCCGTGACGCGCTGACCGCGTCCACACAGACGTCCTGCTCGTGATCGTCTTCTCAACCTTCACCTGCAGGCGGTACAACGAAGGGCTCCCGCGAGGACGTGACTCGCGGGAGCCCTTCGCTTTTCCCGCGGCGGTGGGGACGGGGCGATGCCACGACCGGCGCCACCTGTACCGCATCCCTCCACCACCTGTGGTCTTTCCCGGACCCGGCGGCGGACGTGCCTGCGCAGGCATCCTGCATGCCTCACTCGCCACCCACCGGCTCGAAGAAGCGGACCTCACGGCTGACCTGTACGCGACGCTCTTCGCGAATCCGTCATCCGGTCACCGATGAGAAGCCAACTGCGCCTCACTTCGGTGAAGTTCGCGCGGGACGAAACGCGGAGTGCTAGACATCGGAACGATCTGATCACAGCAACTCCCTGTAACCGCCTTGTTGAGGAGAGTGTCGAACCCGAGGCGGTTCCAAGCCGATAGGACGACCGTGTCGCACACCCCCACCCCCACGCGCCGAAGATTCGGCACCCTCAACTGGCGCGTCGCACAAAAGCTTCAGGCCATCCTCCTCATCCCGGTACTGGTCGCCCTGGCCCTGGGCGGCGTACGGGTCAAACGCTCCGCCGACACCTGGCAGACCGCCAACGACGCTGTCCGAGTGGCGGAGTTGGTCCAGGCCGCCAACAAGTACGCCAGCGACGCCATCAACGAACGGGACGTCTCCGTCATCCCGTTGGTGCAGGGCGACAGCACCTCCAGCACCGTCGCCAAGGCCCGGGCGATCACCGACGCGGACGCGAAGAAGTTCGAGGAAGCAGTGGAACGGATGCCGCGGACGGCCGGGCTGCTGCGCCGGGTCGAACTCGTCCGCGCGGGCGAGAGACAACTCGCCGCGGTCCGCGCCGACGCCTTCACCACGAAGCTGACCGGAGTGCAGACCGAGGAGAGCTACCACGCGGTCCAGCACCCGCTGATGGAGATCTCCAACGAGCTCGGCTTCGGCATCCACAGCCAGGCCACCACCGGCCGCACCCTCTACGCCGTCTCCCTCACCCAGGCCGCCGAGTCCCTCATCCGGGCCATCGGAACCCACCTCCTCGTCGAGGACCGCAGCAAGCTCGCTCCGGGTGAACTCCAGTCCCAGATCGGCTCGTTCAGCTCCTACGTCTACCTCGAACAGATCGCGCTCCAGGAATACGCGGGCTTCGCGAGCACAGCTGACCTGGCACGGCTGCGAAAGGCACTGACGGACGCGCAGCAGAAGGGCCGCCAACAGGTCGCCGAGGCCCGGGAGCGAGCCGAGGCGGCCGGGCAGGTCTTCGTCGCCCCACCGAGCCTGGAGGAGATGACCAAGGCCATCGCCTCCGGTGCCACAGCGAAGCAGCTCGCCGCGCGGGGCATCACGCCCGAGACCTTCTTCGCCGCCTCCACCCTGAGCTTCGACGCCTACCGCGCCGTCGAGGTGTACTTCACCGACACCGCACTGGCCGAGGCGCACACCATCGCCGACGACGCCCGCGACGACGCCGTCCTCAACGCCACGCTCGTGCTCACCGCCATCCTCGCCGCCATCCTCCTCGCGAACTGGGTGGCCCGCACGATGAGCACCAGCATGCGTCGGCTCAGCGCCTCCGCCCTCGAGATCGCCGGGCAGCGGCTCCCGGCCCGACTCACCCAGCTCACCCGCGCCATCCCCGGCCGCGTCGAGGGCGATGTCGAGCCCATCCCGATCACCAGTACGGACGAGATCGGCGAGGTCGCCCGCGCCTTCGACCACATCCACCGCGAGGCCGTCCGGCTCGCCGCCGAACAGGCCCTCCTGCGCGCCAACATCAACACGATCCTCGGCAACCTCGCCCGCCGCAACCAGTCCCTGATCGAGCGTCAACTCGCCCTCATCACCACCCTGGAGGGGAAGGAGGCCGACCCCGACCAGCTGGCCAACCTCTTCGCACTGGACCACCTCGCCACCCGCGTGCGCCGCAACGGCGAGAACCTCCTGGTCCTCGGCGGCGAAACCCCCGCCCAGCAGTGGGACCAGCCATTGCCCCTGGTCGACGTGATCCGCGCCGCGTCCTCGGAGGTCGAACAGTACGAGCGCATCCAGCTCGCCGGCGTCCCCGAGGCCGAGATCGACGAGCGTGCCGTGAACGCCCTGGTGCACCTGCTCGCCGAACTCCTGGAGAACGCCACCACCTTCTCCTCCCCGCACATGGCCGTCCATGTCACCGCCGAGCGGATGCCCGACGGCCGGATCATGCTGGAGATATTCGACGAGGGCATCGGCCTGCCCCCGGACGAACTCGCGGAGATCAACCGCATTCTTGCCGACCCGCCCACAGTGGATGCCGCGATCTCCCAGCGCATGGGTCTGTACGTGGTGGGCCGCCTCGCCGACCGACACGGAATCCGCGTCCAGCTGCGTCCTTCGGGCAAGGACCGGGGCACGACCGCACTGGTGATGCTCCCGCACACCATCAACCGCCGCCCGACGGCCGCGGAAGAGCCCGATGCCGACACCATGGCCCTCGTCGCCTTCGTCGACAGGCCCTTCACCAGGGATACCGCCCACGCCCAGGAGAACTGGGACGACCAGCCCTCCTGACCGGCGGTGTCCGGTCCGCGTCCCTGGCCGACCCGCGCGGCACATGATCTTGCCTGGACCTGCCACCAACCCCGTCACAAACGGAGCGTAGGTTGTCATCCGGCGCTTGTGGGCGGTCAGTTGAGAGGGAGACGAACGTGTCCAGAGGTCTGTCGCGTAGGTCGGTGCTGGGCGGGGTGGCCGGTGGGGTCGCCCTGTTGGCGGCGGGGGCCGGTCCGGCCGCCGCGGCGGGGGCGGCCCGGGAGCCGTACGTCCCGCTGGCCGTGGGCGGCGGAGGCGGGCCGGCCGGCTCGGACCGGGTCCATGTGCTGAGGATCGGACCCGACACCGCGCACACCGTGCTGGTGATGGTGCCGGGCATGTTCGGGGCCGCGAACGACTTCCGGCTCGCTGCCCGGGACCTCGTCGCGGCCGTGCCCGGCGTACAGGTGTGGTCGCTGGACCGGCGCGAGGAGAACCTGGCCGACCGCTCCGGCTTCCGCACCGCCGACCCGGCCGCGTACTACCTCGACGGCCACTACCGCTCGCAGGACCCGGCGGAGTCCGGCTTCGTCGCCGGCTGGGGCCTGGCCCGCACGCTGGCGGACCTGCGCGCGGTCGTACGGGCCGCCGCCCGGGGCGGACGGCGGGTGGTGCTCGGCGGCCACTCGTGGGGTGCGACCACCGCCATGGCGTACGCCGCCTGGGACTTCGACGGCTGCCCCGGTCACCGGGACGTGGCCGGTCTGGTGCTGGTCGACGGCGGGGTGCTCGGCGCGTTCGACGGGACGGGGGAGCCGGTCGACACCTCGCCGGAGAAGGTGAAGGAGCGGCTGGCGGCCGTCGAGGGCGGCGCGGTCTTCGACATGACCCTCAGTGCCGTCGGGCTGGGCGACCGGGCCGAGAGCACCCAGATCTGGTACCAGCTCGCCGGCTGGTACGCGCACCGCGACCCGGACGGCGCCTCGGTCCTCCAGCCCCGTATGCCCGACGCCCTGCGACCGCCCGTCCCGGTCACCAACGCGGGTCTCCTCGGCACCCTGGTGGACGCGGGATTCGGCTGGCCGAACGACATCAGCGTGCACTCGGGTCACCTCGCCGACAGCGGTGACCCGCGCGGCTGGGTCGACGCGGGCATCACGCCCCTCGGCCGGGTCGCCGAGGCGTACGCGGGCGGTCCCGAGCCGGCCGTGTGGGAGTGGTACTGGCCGGCCCGGCTCTCCCTCGACCTCGACGTCACCGACGCCTACGCCGAGACCGACACCGCCCGCTCCCTCGGCCTGCGCCTGCGGCACGCCGCAGGCCTGGACATCCCGCTGTACGCCTTCCAGACGAGCTACGCCAAGGGCACGATCGTCTCCGCGGCCCGCGAGGTCGTGGCGAACTCCCGTATCCCTCGCGCGACTTACGAGACGGACAACGGGATGAACCACCTCGACCCGCTGTTCGCCGCCCCGGAGGGCAACACCTTCACCCGTACCCTGGCGCCGTTCCTGCGGGGCCTACTCGCCTGAAGGGGCGGGCAGTTGGACCCCGAGTGCCACCGGGGTGCCGAAGTTCGGAGTGCCGTCGGCGTTCC
Source organism: Streptomyces sp. SID13726 (assembly GCF_010548375.1). GTDB lineage: Bacteria > Actinomycetota > Actinomycetes > Streptomycetales > Streptomycetaceae > Streptomyces. The sequence continues at coordinate 520,403 of NZ_JAAGLY010000003.1, read as the reverse complement.
AGGTGAACTTCTGCGCCCTGGTGGAGCGGTTCATGTCGCAGCCCCCGCTCGCGGAGCTGTTGGCGTGGTAGACGATCCAGTCCTCGGTGCCGTCCGGCGACTTGAAGAAGCCGTTGTGGCCGGGGCCGTACACGCCGTTGGCGTTGGACCGCTGGAACACCGGGTTCGGCGACTTCACCCAGGACGAGGAGTTCAGCGGGTCACCGCCGTTGTAGGTGAGCATGCCCAGCTTGTAGTCGGGCGTGGAGCAGTGGCTGGCCGAGTAGACGATGAAGGTCTTCCCGCCCCGCTGGAGCACCTCGGCCCCCTCGTTGACCGCGCCGCCCACGGTCTCCCAGCTGTAGGTCGGCGTGGACAGCACGCGCCGGGTGCCGCTCGCGGTCCACGGGTTGGACAGCGGGCGGATGAACATGGGCTGCGAGCCGTTGTAGAAGGTGCCCAACAGATAGAGCCGGCCATTGAGTTGAAGAATGCCCGGGTCCAGTTCCCAGGTGTTGTCCTGGGTCGGGTCGAGCAGGTCGGCCTTGAAGCTGTAGGGGCCCATCGGGTCCAGGCCCGCGCTCTCCAGCACATGGATCCGCTGGGTGCCGAGGTCGTACGGCTCCCGCCCGGCCGTGTAGTAGAAGTACCAGCGCTTGCCGTTGGGGCCGTCGAGCAGATGGAACTCCGGTGCCCACATGGTGCCCGCCCCGTTGGGCCGGGTCAGGTTGAAGATCACCTGGTCCGTGGCGGTGGCGAGCCCGGCCAGCGTGCTCGCCTTGCGCATTGTGACCGTCGAGTTCCAGGTCGTGGTGGCCAGGTAGTAGAAGCCGTCGTAGTACGTCAGCCAGGGGTCGGGCCCGTGCTGGGAGAGCGGGTTGGCGAAGGTGCCCGGTGTGGTGCCGCCGCCGGTGAAGGAGGGCAGCCGCCACACCCTGCCGCCGCTCGTGGAACACGGCAGCTGCACCAGGCTGGTGTTGGACGCCGACGAACCCCCGCTCGGCGCGACGCACTTGCCCGAGCTCACCGACACCAGGTTGAAGGTCCTGTCGGTGCCCGGGACCGTCACCGGGACGAGCCGCCACTGCTGGTTGGTGCCGCCGTGGCAGGGCCACTGGATGATCGCCGCGTTGTCCGCCGTGGAGGCGCCGTAGACGTCCACGCACTGACCGGACTGGGTGGTGATCGTGTACGTGTCGCTCGTCCCGGAGACGGGGGTGTAGGAGAGGTTCTGGCTGGAGCCCGACGAACAGGTGGACGCCCGGAGTTGAGCACCCGCCGTCGTCGAACTCCCGGGCAGGTCCAGGCAGTTGCCGCCGCTCTGGTTGACGGCTGTCGAGGTGAACGTGACGGCGGCGGACGCGGGCGGTGCGACGAGGAAGGCCGTCGCCAGCACGAGCAGGGCCAGGAGCAGTCTGGATCTGGTCATGGGCCGTACACCTTCGCTTCGAGGAGTCCGACGGAGTTCGTGCCGTTGCTCGTCAGCAGCACCCGCAGCCGCGTGGTGTTCGTGGCGGTGAAGGTGACGCTGTTGTACTGGTTCTTGGCCAGGGGATAGCCGCTCGCGCCCGGCACGTCGACGTAGGCGCTGCCGTTCCAGTACTGGAGCTTCCAGGAGGCCGGCATGTCGATGCCCTGGTCGTCGTCGAAGAAGTACACGTCGGCCTTGTTCAGGGTCCTCGCCGTCGGCCAGGTCAGTTCCGCCCACTGCTGGCCCGTCTCGGGCCAGGTGCCCCAGCGCGGGTTGACGGTGTCGTTGGAGGAGGGCGGGTCGATGCCGTCGTTGACCGCGCCGACGCTCTCCCAGGCGGAGGTGTACGACGCCGACGCGGTGGCCGAGGCCGCCTGGTTGGCCGGTGGCTGGACCCCGCCCCGGTTGAACACCTTGACCTCGGTCAGACCCGTCCTGGCGCCGGAGGCGTTGGTGGCCAGGACCCGTACGCGCTGGGCGCTGACCGCCGGGAACCTCACCAGGTTGTAGTTGGCGCGCGGCGCGGCCGGACTCTTCGTCTGGCTCGGGGCGTCCACCCATGAACTGCCGTTGTAGTACTGCACGGTGTACGCCGACGGAGCCCGGTAGGTGGCCGAGGCCGGGCGGCTGTCCTTGAAGTACAGGCGCAGCTCGTTGAGCGTGCGAGCCGTGCCGAAGTTCAGCTCGTACCAGTCCTGGGCGGCCGAACCGCCCGCGCCCCAGAACGGCTCGTTGGTGGGATAGCCGTCGACCGCCCCGGCCGTCGTGCTGCCGGAACCCGTGGAGGAGGCGGACACGGTGGCGCCGGCCGCGAGGTTGGTCAGGTCAGCGGTGAGGTCGACGCCGGCCTTGGCGAGCATGTCGACCATGCGGGGGCTGTCCTGCACGACCTGGTTCGGCGCCTTGAGCCCGGCGACGGACGTGTGGTGGGTGACCGTGCCGCTCGTCGTGACGTCACCGGTGGCCGGGTCCCAGGTGAAGGGCACCAGCGAGGAGACGGTGGCGACCCGGTTGCCGTTCACGTAGATCGAGTAGCCCTCCGGGATGCCCGGGTAGCGCACCACGCCGTCGGCCGGGTCGTCCCAGACGATCGACAGGTCGGCCCCCCGGTAGCGGAGGTTGTTGACCGTGAAGTGGTCCCAGCCGATGTTGATCGGGGACAGCTCGACCTTGTTGTCGTTGCGCGGACGCAGGCCCGCCACGTCCTCGATCACGGTCCAGTTGCTGCTGCCGAGGATGTTGTGGTGGATCCAGGAGCGGTAGTCGATCGAGCTGCCGTTCCAGTCGGCCCAGAACTCGTTCGCGTCCGGCCACTGGGTGTTGCCGCCGACGTACTGCGCCCAGGCGTTCCAGTAGAGGAGCTTCTTGTAGTCCGTGGCGTTCATCCAGGAGTTGGGGTAGTTGCGCAACACCGAGGAGTACAGCCGGAACTGGACCGTGGAGTTGATGGTCGAGAAGTTGTTGGAGCCGGGCTCGCCCGCCTCCGCCGCCGCCTTCTTGTCGACCTGGTTGGCCGTGTAGAAGGGGAACACCGGGTACTGGGCCGGGTCGTCGTAGAGCCGCAACGCCTGCTTGTACGTCGCGGTGTTGGGGACCGCGCCCACCGAGAACGGGTAGTAGTTGTTGATCTCCTTCCAGGGCACCCACTCGTTCGTCGACTTCAGCCGGTGCTCGAACAGCTGCCTGTTGGGGTTCCACAGGACGTTGACGATGGCGTCCTTGATCTGGCCCGCGAGGGTGCGCATCTCCGTCGCCTTGGCGGTGTTGCCGGTCGCCTCGTAGGCCTGCGCGGCGGCGAGGGCGCCGCTGTACTGGTAGGCGGACTCGGCGCGGTCCATGTTGCCGGGCTTCCAGTGGAAGGAGACCGCGTCGGCGTCGTTGCCGGTCAGGGCGCCCCAGTCGTACTCGATCAGCTTGTTGTTGTCGTGGTCGTAGTAGGCGAGTTGGCCCTTCACATCGCCCTCGGCGTAGTGCGCGAGCTGGTTCGCTATCGCCGGCTGGCCGCCGTGGATCTGGTAGCTCTTCCAGGCCGCCTCGGCGATGTACTGGGTGTAGCTGTTGGACCAGTTCGCCGGGTCGCCCGGGTTGTCGAGGAACCGTCCGCCCTTGGAGATCTGGCCGACGCTCAGCCAGTCGCCGTACGAATAGGCCGGGTTGCGCAGGTACTTGAGGTCGTCGATGTGCATCGGCTGGGTCAGCGCGATGGCGTTGTTGTAGCCGAGGACACCCTCGGTGGAGGTCGGGAACTGGAAGGTCTGCCCGGGGATGTCGGCGTCGAGGTTGTTGAACCGCATCAGCCACCAGCGGTAGTAGATGCTCTTCTTGATCGCCGGTTCCGGGACGTCGATGTAGGGCACGTTCTGCGCCCACCACAGGTTGTAGGCCTTCACATGGGTCGCGAACGCCGTCGCCGCGGAGTAGCCCGCGTAGGCGTTGTACTCGGTCAGCGACTCCGGGATCTCGTCGGTGACGAAGCCCATCACCACCTTGACGGTCACCGTGGCACCGGACGCGACGGTCACCGAGCGGTTGAGGCCGCCACTGGAGACCGTGAAGCCGTCGCCGGTGAGGCGGGGCCGGATGGTGGTGAGGTTGTTGTAGGCGTTGACCTGGCCGGTCAGCTCGCTGCCGGTGCCCGAGGTGGCGTACGGCGAAGTCGCCCGCAGTTGCAGGGTGGTCGAGCCGCTGCCGTTGTTCTTGATGGCCAGGTTGGTCACGGCCACGTTGTTGTCGGTGATGAACTTGGTCTGCTCGACCGAGATCGAGCCGCTGGTGTGGACGCTCCTCCAGTTGCTCGGCGTCTGGCGGCGCTGGGAGACCTGTTCGGTGAAGGTGCCCGGGGTGATCGCGACCGTGTAGGCGCTGTTGTCGTTGATGCTCTCCCAGTAGGCGACCTTGCCGCCGAAACCGAGCTGGGAGGGGTTGTGCTCCTTCATGAAGAGGGCGCGGCCACGGCTCATCAACCAGGGCCCGGCCGGGTCGTCACCGGTGCGGGCCAGCAGGCGGTCCATCCAGAAGTCGGTGCCCGAACTCTCCGAGTCGTAGATCGCCCGCATCATGTCGCCGGTGGTCTGGGCGACCGGCGGGGCCGGGATCGCGGGCCCGGTGAAGGTGGGGAAGCCGATGGTCTGGGCGGCGCGGGCGGGCGTCGCGAGGGAGACGGAACAGAGCAGGAGGGCCAGGACCACGAGGAGGCGCTGAGCGACGGGCTCTGTTCTTCTGCGCACCGGAGTTCGACTGCGCACCGGGGTTCGACTTCGCACCGGAGTTCGTCTTCGCATCGGATGCTCCCCTTTGCCGAAACGACCTGTGGCGGAAAATGCCTAAAAGGTTTTCGCAACGTAGGAGCGAGCTGATGGAGTGTCAAGGGTGGCCGTTGGGGCCGAAGTTCGGCGACCGCGCGATTCAGGACAGCTGAGCCGTGGACCCCCGGATCACCACCCGGCAGGGCAGCGTCTCCACCCCCGAGCGCGGCGCCCCGTCGATCGCTCCGAACAGCGCCTGCGCCGCCGCCCGCCCCACCTGCTCCAGGTTCATGTCGACGCTCGTCAGCGGCGGCCGCGAGGCCGAGGTCAGGACCTGCCAGTTGTCGAAGCCCATCACCGCCACGTCCTCCGGCACCCGGTGCCCGCGCTCCCGCAGGACCTCGATCACCCCGCGCGCGATCTGGTCGCTGCCGCACAGCACCGCGTCCACGTCCGGATGACGCTCCAGCAGCATCGCGGTCGCCGCCCGCCCCCACCCCTCCGACCACTCCGCGAACCGCGGCTCGCCGACCAGGGCGAGACCCGCCTCGGCGAGCGCGGCCCGGGCCCCGTCCGCGCGGTCCCGCGCCGCGAGATACCCCGGGTCGCCGGTGATGTGCGCGATCCGGGTACGGCCGCACGCCAGCAGGTGCTCGACCGCGATCCGGCCCGCGTCCACGTTGTCCGGCACGATCGACAGATCCGCCGGATCGTCCGAGGGGGCGTAGGCGTACACCACGGGAACGGGCAGCTCACGGCCGAGCGACGGTCGCGGATCGGTCCGGCTGCCCACCACGATCAGCCCGTCCACCCGGCGTCCGAGCAGCGCGCGCACATGGTGCTGCTCGCGGATCGCGTCACCGCGCGCGTCGCACAGGAACACCGCGACCTCGCCCGCGCCGAAGGCGTCCTCCGCGCCCATCAGGATCGGGATGCTGAATCTGCCCTCCAGGTCGCTGGTGAGCAGTCCGACGGTACCCGTCCGGCCGGCGAGCAGCCCGCGGGCCAGCTGGTTGGGTCGGAACGACAGCCGCTCCGCCGCCTCGATCACCCGCTGCCGGGTCTCGGCGCGCACCTGGCTGCGGCCGTTGAGGGCCTTGGACGCGGTGGCGACGGAGACGCCGGCCAGCCGGGCGACGTCGGTGAGGGTGGCGGTGTGCGCACGGGAGGGGCCGGGGGCTGGGGTCATGCGGGTCTCCTGTCTCGCGGCACGTTCCTAAACCGTACGCGAGAATTTTCGGTACCCCACCTGAACGCGTTGTCCTGCACAGGGGATTGACGGGCCCTCAGCTCGGTTCTAGCTTGACGAAAGCCTTTTCGGCTCGTTTCTTCCGGGTGCTCGTCACGAAGGGGGATCGTCATGGGGAGCCCGACCGGATCACAGGGACCCGTCCGCCGCCTGACCGTCGCGGCGGTCGCGCTGCTCGTCACCGCGGGACTGGCCACGGCCTGCGGGTCGGGGAGCGACTCCGGCGGCGGGGGAGGAGGAGGCAAGGCGGACGCCAAGGGTGTCGACGACGGCGCCACGCTCACCATGTGGACCCGCGCGGCCACCCGCCCGCAGAGCGAGGCCCTGGTCAAGGCGTACAACGCGAACCACAAGAACAAGGTCGAGCTGACCGTCATCCCCACCGACGACTACCAGGCCAAGGTCGGCGCGGCGGCCGGCTCCAAGGACCTCCCCGATCTCTTCGCCTCCGACGTGGTGTTCGTCCCGAACTACACCTCCAGCGGGCTCTTCGCCGACCTCACCACCCGCATCGACGCCCTGCCCTTCGCCGACAAGCTCGCCCAGTCGCACATCAAGGCGGGCACCTACGACGGCAAGAAGTACGTCGTCCCGCACACCCTCGACCTGTCGGTGCTCTTCTACAACAAGGACCTGTACCGCAAGGCGAAGCTCGACCCCGACAAGCCGCCCACCAGTCTCGCCGAATGGGACCAACAGGCGCGTGCCGTCGACAAGTTGGGCGGCGGTGTAGACGGCACCTTCTTCGGCGGCAACTGCGGCGGCTGCGGCGTCTTCACCTGGTGGCCGTCGATCTGGGCCGCCGGCGAGGACGTACTGAACAAGGACGGCACCGAGTCCCTGCTCGCCTCGGCCACCGCCAAGAAGGTCTACGACACCTACCGCGGCTGGGTCCAGGACGACATCGTGGCCCCGGGCGCCCGCGACGAGACCGGTGTGACCTGGACCGGAATCTTCCCCAAGGGCAAGATCGGCGTGATGCCTATGCCGTCGACGACCCTGGGCCTGATGCCCAAGGACCTCGACCTCGGCGTCGCCCCCATCCCCGGACCGGACGGCGGCAGGTCGACGTTCGTCGGCGGTGACGCCATCGGCGTCTCCGCCACCAGCGACAAGGTCGACCAGGCCTGGAACTTCCTCGCCTGGTCCGTGGGCGACGAGGCACAGGTCGACGTGGTCGCCGCGCACAAGGACGTGGTCGCGCGCTCCGACCTCGCGGCCAACAAGTTCTCCCAGGCGGACCCGCGCCTGGTCACCATCAACCAGCTGGTGGCGGACGGCCGTACGCCCTACGCCCTGAAGTTCGGCCAGACCTTCAACGACCCCAACGGGCCCTGGCTGACCCTGATGCGCGACGCCGTCTTCGGGGACGCGGCGAAGGTCGACAAGGACAACGAGGCCGTCACCGCCTCCCTGGCCGACTGACCATGCCGCACGGTCTGCGGCAGAGGAGGGACATGCGGGTGAAGGCGCCGGACCGGGCGGCGGTCGAACCCCCGGTCCGGACCGAACGCCGGCCCCGGAGCCTGAGGTACTCCCGCACCCTCCAGGGGCTCGGATACGCGGCCCCCACCGCCCTGTTCGTCGCCGTCCTCTTCGTCTGGCCGCTGCTCCTCGTCGGCCAGATGTCGTTCCACGACTGGCCGTTGCTCGCCGGGGACCAGGGCGGCAACGCCCCCGAGAACTACTCCGACGTCACCGACAGCACCCTGTTCTGGCCCGCCGTCCGCTTCACGCTCCTCTACACGGGGATCGTCACGGTCGTCCTGCTGGGCCTGGCCCTCCTCCTCGCCCTGCTGGTCCAGGAGTCCCGCCCAGGCACCGGCTTCTTCCGCACGGTCTACTTCCTGCCCGGCGCCCTCGGCCTCGCCTCCGCCTCCCTCCTCTTCTGGGGCATGTACAGCCCCACCACCGGCCCCCTCAGCCGCACCCTGGAGCGACTCGGCCTGGTCGACGACCCGGTGTCCTTCCTCGGCACCCCGACCTCCGCCCTGCTCTCGACGGTGTTCCTGGTGGTGTGGAAGTTCGCCGGGTTCTACATGCTGATCCTGCTGGTCGGCCTCCAGCGCATCCCGCACGAGCTGTACGAGGCCGCGCGCATGGACGGCGCGAGCCGCGCCCAGATCTTCCGCTCCATCACCCTGCCGCTGCTGCGCCCGTCGCTCGCCCTGTCCCTGCTGCTGTGCGTGACCGGATCGCTGCTCGCCTTCGACCAGTTCTTCGTACTGACCAAGGGCGGCCCGGACAACAGCACGGTCACCGTGGTGCAGTTGATCTACCGGGAGGCCTTCCAGCGGCTCGACCTCGGTACGGCGGCGGCCCTTTCGATCATCGTGCTGGCCGCGCTGCTGCTCCTCAACGCCCTCCAGTTCCGCGGACTGCGGCACGCCGACGAATCATGAGGAGGGACCTCTCCGTGCCCACCCGAGCGCTCGGCCGGACGCCGTACTACGTCGTCGCCTCAGGCCTCGCCGTCATCTTCCTCTTCCCGCTGCTGTGGAACACCTGGGCCTCGGTCAGCGCCCAGCCCGGCACCGCCCAGCAGTCCGGCTACGGCCTCGGCAACTACCGCACCCTGCTCGACTACGACGCCGGCCTGTGGCGCTACCTCCTCAACTCGACGCTCGTCTCGGCGTTCACGGTCGCCCTGACCGTCGGTGTGTCCCTGCTCGGCGGCTACGCCTTCGCCCGCTTCAGCTTCCCCGGCAAGAACCTGCTGTTCCTGCTGACCCTGGCCATCCTGATGGTCCCGTACGCCACCCTCCTCATCCCGCTCTACGTCCTCCTCGGCCGACTGCACCTCCAGAACTCCCTGATCGGGCTGAGCCTGGTGCTCGCCATGTTCCAACTCCCGTTCGCCACCTTCATGATGCGGATCTCCTTCGAGGCGGTCCCGCGCGAACTGGAGGAGTCGGCGCTGGTCGACGGCTGCGGCACCGCGGGCGCCCTGCGCCGGGTGCTGCTCCCCGCGGTGCGTCCGGGTCTGATCACCGTGGGCCTCTTCGCGTTCCTCGCGGCCTGGAACGACTTCATCGCCCCGCTGATCCTCATCTCCGACAGCGAGAAGGCCCCCTTGCCGCTGGCCGTGGCGAACCTGCGCCAGCAGAGCATGGGGGCCGTGGACTACGGCGCCACCGAGGCGGGCGTGGTGGTCCTCGCCGTGCCCTGTCTCCTCGTCTTCCTGCTCCTGCAACGGCATTACGTGCGCGGATTCATGTCGGGTGCCCTGAAGGGATGATGCGTTGAAGCCGAAGTCGAATGCGCCCACGGACCTGGTCGTACCGGTCGCACCGAGCCGCGGTCGCCTGAGGCCCCTCGGCCTCGACGAGGTCCGGATCACCGGAGGCTTCTGGGCCCGGCGCCGGGAGACCAACGCGACCGCCACCCTCGACCACTGCCGTGACTGGATGGAACGCGTCGGCTGGCTCGGCAACTTCAGCGCGCCCGTCGAGGCCAGGCAGGGACGGGAGTTCGCCGACTCCGACGTCTACAAGCTGCTCGAAGCGATGACCTGGGCCGGAGTCGGCTTCGACCCGATCACCGAGTCGATCGCCGCCGCCCAGGAACCCGACGGCTACCTCAACACCAACTTCGGCCGCCCCGGGCAGCAGGCCCGCTACAGCGACCTCGAATGGGGCCACGAGCTGTACTGCTACGGCCACTTGATCCAGGCGGGCGTCGCCCGGATCCGCACCCGCGGCGAGGGCGAACTGGCGAAGATCGCCCTGCGCGCCGCCGACCACGTGTGCGCCGCCTTCGGCCCCGACGGCATCCAAGGCGTCTGCGGACACCCGGAGATCGAGACCGCCCTCGTCGAACTCGCCCGCGCCACCGGCGAACAGCGCTACCTCGACCAGGCCGCCCTCTTCGTCGCCCGCCGCGGCCAAGGCACCCTCGCCGACGGCGAGTTCGGCCGCGCCTACTACCAGGACGACATGCCCGTACGGCAGGCGACCGTCCTGCGCGGCCACGCCGTCCGCGCCCTCTACCTCGCCTCCGGCGCCGTCGACGTCGCCGTGGAGACAGGCGACGACGAACTCCTCGCGGCGGTCGTACGGCAGTGGGAGACCGCGGTCGCCCGCCGCACCTACCTCACCGGTGGCATGGGCTCCCACCACCGCGACGAGTCCTTCGGCGACGACTTCGTCCTCCCGCCCGACCGCGCCTACTCGGAGACCTGCGCATCCGTCGCCTCCGTGATGCTCAGCTGGCGGCTCCTCCTCGCCACCGGCGAGCCACGCTTCGCCGACCTCGCCGAACGGACCCTGTTCAACGTCGTCGCGACCTCCCCGGCCGAGGACGGCCGCTCCTTCTTCTACGCCAACACCCTGCACCGCCGCCGACGCGGCACCGTCCCCGCACCGGACGCGGTCAGCCCCCGCGCCCAATCCAGCCTGCGCGCACCCTGGTTCGCGGTGTCCTGCTGCCCGACCAACGTGGCCCGCACCCTCGCCCTGCTGCCCACCTACCTGGCCACGACCGACGGCCAGGGCATCCAGCTCCACCAGTACGCCGACGCGGAGATCGCCGTCGACGGCACCGCCCTGCGCGTCCGCACCGACTACCCCTCCGGCGGGACCGTGGCCGTGCGGATCGACCGGGCACCGGACCACCCGTGGACCCTCTCGCTGCGCGTCCCGGCCTGGACCGAGGGCATCCCGGCCGCGCTGGTCGACACCGACGGCACCCGCCGCACGGTCACCCCGGGCACGGCCACGGTCACCCGCGTCTTCCGCCCCGGCGACGAGATCCGGCTCGAACTGCCCGTCGCCCCCCGCTGGATCGAGCCCGACCCCCGCGTCGACGCCGTACGCGGCACGGTCGCCGTCCAGCGCGGACCGCTGGTGTACTGCGCCGAGTCGGTGGACCTGCCGGAGGGACGGGACGTGGACGCCGTACGGGTGGACCGGGCCGCCGAGCCGGTGGACGGGCCGGACGGCACCGTCGTGGCGCCGGGAGAACTGGTCGAGCCGCAGGACGAGGGCTGGCCGTACCGGCCCCTGGCCCCGGCCCGGGTGTCCGCCGCCGCCGAGCCGCGGGGGCTTGTGCTGGTGCCGTACCACTCCTGGGCCAACCGGGGGCCTTCGACGATGCGTGTGTGGCTGCCGACGACCCCGCCCTGACGAATCCGACGATCGGAGAGCGAGCATGACCCAACCCCCCACCCGTAGACGCGTGTTGGGGATCGCCGCGGCCACGGCCGCCGCCGTCCCCCTCGCGCAGCTCGGCACCGTGTCGTACGCCGCCGCCTCCACCCCCTGGGCGGTACAGCCCTTCCCGCTCGACCAAGTCACGCTCGGAGAGGGAGTGTTCCCCCGCAAGCGCGACCTGATGCTCGACTACGCCCGCTCCTACCCCGCCGACCGCATCCTTGCCGTCTTCCGCGCCAACGCCGGTCTCGACACCCGGGGCGCGAGGCCGCCCGGCGGCTGGGAGACCGCCGACGGCAACCTGCGCGGCCACTACGGCGGCCACTTCCTCACGCTCGTCTCCCAGGCGTACGCCGGCACCAGGGAGCCCGCGCTCAAGACCAAGCTCGACTACCTGGTCACCGCTCTCGACGAGTGCCGGCTGGCGTTCGCGGAGCACGGCTCGCCGAGACCGAGCCATCCGGGATACTTGGCGGCCTACCCGGAGACCCAGTTCATCCTGCTGGAGAGCTACACGACGTACCCCACCATCTGGGCGCCGTACTACACCTGCCACAAGATCATGCGCGGACTGCTCGACGCGCACACCCTGGGCGGGAACCAGCAGGCCCTGCGGATCGCCTCGGCGATGGGGGACTGGGTGCACAGCCGCCTGTCCCGGCTGCCGAAGGCGCAGTTGGAGCGGATGTGGTCGATCTACATCGCCGGTGAGTACGGCGGCATGAACGAGGTGCTGGCCGACCTGTACACGCTCACCGGACGGCCCGAACACCTCGCCGCAGCCCGCTGTTTCGACAACACCGCGCTGCTGGAAGCCTGTTCGCAGAACCGGGACATCCTCGACGGGCGCCACGCCAACCAGCACATCCCCCAATTCACCGGCTACATCCGGCTGTTCGACGAGACAGGGGAGTCCCGTTACGCCTCCGCCGCCCGCAACTTCTGGGGCATGGTCGCGGGACCCCGCACCTACAGCCTGGGCGGTACCGGACAGGGCGAGATGTTCCGGGCCAGGGGAGCCATCGCGACCACCCTCGGCGACAACAACGCCGAGACCTGCGCCACCTACAACATGCTGAAGCTGAGCAGGCAGCTCTTCTTCCGCGACCCGGACCCCAAGTACATCGACCACTACGAGCGGGGCCTGACCAACCACATCCTCGCCTCCCGGCGGGACACGCCCAGCACCAGCAGCCCGGAGGTCACCTACTTCGTCGGCATGGGCCCCGGGGCGGTCCGCGAGTACGACAACACCGGCACCTGCTGCGGCGGCACCGGGATGGAGAACCACACCAAGTACCAGGACTCCGTCTACTTCCGCTCCGCCGACGGCAACGCGCTGTACGTGAACCTCTACCTCGCCTCGACCCTGCGCTGGCCGGAGCGCGGGCTCGTCCTTGAGCAGACGAGCGCCTATCCGTACGACGGCGTCCGCACCCTGACCTTCCGCGAGGGCGGCGGCAGGCTGGACCTCAGACTCCGGGTCCCCTCCTGGGCGACGACCGGAGTCACGGTCACGGTCAACGGGGTGCGGCAGCAGGTCCAGGCCGTGCCCGGCAGCTACATCACCCTCAACCGGGACTGGCGGACCGGCGACCGGGTGGCTGTCTCCACCCCCTACCGGCTGCGTGTGGAACGGGCGTCGGACGACCCCACCGTCCAGTCGCTCTTCTTCGGCCCGGTCCTGCTGGTCGCCCAGAGCCCGGCCACGACCCTGCGCGCGTTCTCCCTCTACAAGGACTTCACGCTCCGCGGCGACCTGGCCGACGCGGTCCGCCCCGAGGGCCGCCCGCTGTACTTCACCACGCACGGCCTCACCCTCGCCCCCTTCCACATCGCCGACGACACCCGCTACCACGCCTACTTCAAGCGCGCCGAACCCGTCGTCGTCTTCGGCGCGGCGAACTCCGGGGTCCCCAACCGGCCCCGCGGCGACGGCCTCACCTTCCTGGACGTGCTCTGGGCGCAGGCCCCCTTCGCGAGCACGGGAGCCTTCGTCCAGGCGGTACGCGATCTCTCCAACACATGGGTCGCCGAAGGGCTGTTGAGCGGTGCGGAACGGGACCGGGTGGTCGCCGCCGCGCAGAACGCGGGTCTCAGACGCTGACGCCGTCCCCGTCGAGGTCGGTGCGCTGCCGGAGCACCCGCAGCTCATCGCCCTCGACCCGCATCTCGTACAGCTTCCCGCGCGCGTTCTCGAAGGGGCGGTGGAGGATCATCATCAGCCGGCCGTCGAAGGTCCGGAACAGCATGCCGTGCCCGCTGTCGTCCCGGACCAGCGGCCGGCGCTGCTCCCAAGGCCCGGTCAGCGCACCGGACTTGGAGACGGCGTAGGTCTGCACGTAGTCGCCGCTGACGGTGCCGTCCGCACCGGCCCTGTTCTTCTCGTACGTCGACCACAGCATGAGGAGGGCGCCGTCAGGGGTGCGGTGCAGCTGCGGGCCGTCGGTGACGTAGGGCGCGATCTGGTGCGGTACGCCCGCGGGGATCTGCTCGCTGATCCAGGACGCGTCGGAGCCCTTGAACAGGAACACCGGATCGCCGACCGTGCCGGTCAGGTCGGGAGCCAGCCGGACGGCCTCGATCGTGCCGTCGACGGTCTGCAGCCACTCGTGCGCGTACACCATCCACGGCTGCCCGTCGGGATCGACGTACAGCGTCCCGTCGAGGGTCATGAGATGCGCGGGCGGAGTGGGCCCGGCCGGGTCGACGACGGTGAAGGGGCCGAGCAGCGAGTCCGACACGGCGGTGATCGTGCCGCGCGCGTGGTTCGGCAGCTGGAAGGGCGTACCCCACCGCCCGGCCGGCGGCACCGGCAGCGGCGCGCTCTCGTCGTGCAACGTGGTGAACAGGTAGTACCTGCCACCCCACTCGTGCACCTCGGGCGCCCAACCGCCGTCCCGCGCCCAGATCCCCTCCTGCTCCTCCGCCCGGAACACCACCACGGGCCGCGTCCACTCCCGCAGGTCCCCACTCCGGTAGACCATCGTCCCGACACCCTCCACCCCGGACACGGCAGGCTCGTTGGACGTGTACAGGTGATAGGTCCGCGTCTCCTCGTCGGCGACGACGAACGGATCGTGCAACGGCATGTCGGGCAGCCGCAGGGGCTCGGTGTCGGTCACGGCTGAACGATACGTCGGCCCGGTGAATCAGCCGGCGGCGAGGATCTCCCGCGTGAGCGCCACCAGGTCCGGCAGTGCCGGGTGGCCAGGGCCCTCGCGCCAGGCGAGGAGGAGGGGGATGTCGGGGGCGTCGACCAGGGGGCGGAAGAGGAGGGACGGGTGGGCGTGGTTGCTGGGGGTGGCCGTGGTGGAGATGCCCACGGCGCGGCCCGCCGCCACAGCCATGAGCCACTCGTCGGTGTTGGTCACCTCCAGGGTCGCCGCCGGGCGGGCCGACGCGGGCCACAGGTCCACCGACGTGGTGCCGGAGACGGTGTTGACGGCGATCCGGTGGGCCGTGAGGTCGGCCAGGGTCACCTCGGGGAGCGCGGCGAGCGGGCAGTCCGACGCCATCACCACCACCCGCTTCTCCGACAGCAGCCGCTCCGTGCGCAGACCGGGCGCGGTGACCTCGCCGCGCAGGAGGGCCGCGTCGACCCTGCCCTGGGTGAGGCCCGCCGTACGGTCGTCGATGCGGAGCAGTTCCAGCGGGGTGTCCGGGTGCGTCTCGTCCCAGCGGCGCAGCAGGGGGATCGTGTGGTCGCCGAGCGCCGCCCAGGGGTGGCCGAGCCGCAGTGGCCAGGCCTTCAGGCCTCGCGGATCGAGGGCGTTCTCCACGGCCGCCAGGGCGACGGCCGCCTTGTCGCGGAACGTGCGGCCCTCCGCGGTGAGTTCGAGGTGATGGGTGGAGCGGTCCACCAGCCGGGCGCCGAGCTGCGTCTCCAGCTGGCGCAGGGTGCGGGACAGCGCGGGCTGGCCCAGATGGAGCCGGGCCGCGGCACGGGTGATGTTCCCCTCCTCGGCGATCACGAGAAAGGCGCGCAGGTGCCGCAGCTCGACGGTCATGCCTCCGGAGCATAACCGCGGGCGAACCGGCATTTCACACCGCGCCTCGCGGTTCCTAGCGTGAACGGCATGACCTCCACGGCGCACACGGACACCACCACGCCCCTTGTCGTACGGCGTCCCGCGGGCCGCGGCTCCCTCGGCGGCGTCGGCCTCGTGCTGGCCGGAGCCGTCTCCGTCCAGTTCGCGTCCGCCTTCGCGGCCCTGCTCTTCCCGCGCGCCGGGGCGCTCGGCACGGTCGCGCTGCGGGCCGCGTTCGCCGCGGTCCTCCTGCTCGCCGTCACCCGGCCCCGCCTTCGCGGCCACTCCCGCGCCGACTGGGCGGTGGTCACCGGCTTCGGTGTCGCCCTCGGCGGCATGAACATCCTCTTCTACCAGTCGATCGACCGGATCCCGCTCGGCGCCGCGGTCACCGTCGAGGTGCTCGGCCCGCTCCTGCTCTCGGTGCTCGCCTCCCGCCGCGCCACCGGCCTCCTGTGGGCCGCCCTCGCCCTGACCGGGGTCTTCCTGCTGGGCCGCGGCGACTTCGGCGTCCTCGACGGCGCCGGTGTGGGCTTCGCGCTCGGCGCCGGGGCCATGTGGGCGGCGTACATCCTGCTCAACGCCCGCGCGGGCGCCCGCTTCCTGCGCCTCGACGGACTCGCGATCGCGATGAGCGTCGCCGCCCTGGTCAGCCTGCCCCTCGGCATCGGCGCGTCCGGCACCGCCCTGCTGGAGCCCGGCGTGCTCGGCCTGGGCCTGGCGATCGCGATCCTGGGCTCGGGAGTCCCGTACACCCTGGAACTCCTCGCCCTGCGCCGCCTGCCCGCCGCCACCTTCGCGGTCCTCATGAGCCTGGCCCCGGCCCTCGCCGCGCTGGCCGGTTACCTGGTCCTCGACCAGGGCCTGACGCTGTCGCAGTGCGCCGCGATCGGGTTGGTGGTGGCGGCCAGTGCGGGGGCGGTGCGGACGGGCGGGCGCTAGTGGTTCCGGTTCCGGAGAGTGATCACGAAGGCGGGTGGCCGTCGGGCCACCCGCCACTCACGTCCGGGATGATCCGCGAAGATCCGCGAAGATCCGCGAAGATCCTCGAAGGTCAGACCCTGGTGAGGCGGACCGCCACCGTCTCGCTGACCGTCACCGCCCGGCCGTAGTCCGGGTCCGTCGCCGTCGCGCGGCCCTCGACCTCGACGTCCCCCTTCTGGAAGGGGACCGAGCCGGTCGGTACGGCAGTGCCGGTCCAGGCGACCGGGGCACCCGGGGTGCAGGACACCGACGTGGAGTAGGAGCCGCGGATGAGGTCCCGCTTCTTGACCTGCGTGACGTCGCCCGCCACGGTCACCTGCACCGGCTTGTTGCAGCTCACCGTGCCGTGGAAGGTGGCCTTGCCGTTGAGGGAGCTCGCGGTGCCGTTGAGGGCGATGTCGAGGCCCAGGCCGAGTTCGGCGGGCGGGGCCGGGTTCTCGATGTGGATCTCGCCGCGCGCGGCCGGGGTGCCTCCCTCGCAGTGCTGCTCGAAGGCGGCGTCGAGCTTCTTCACGTAGCCCTGGGGTCCGAACTCCACCGCGGAGACGGTGAAGGTGCCGGTGAGCTGGTTGCAGCCACGGCCGTTGCCGCTGAGCGAGAGGCCCGGCTCGGCCCCCTCGTTGAACGGGTAGCGGGTGGCTCCCGTGTAGGTCCCGGGCTTGAGGACCTGGCCTGACGGGGCCGCGAGGTCCAGGGTCCACCAGTCGCCGTTCGCCCCGTCGACGGAGACGCTGACCGCCTTGTTGGCGGTGTCGGCGGAGACGTTCATGCGGTCCTGGGACGCCGTGTAGGCGTAGGACCCGCCGCCGCTGATGTAGTCGCCCTCGTCACCGCTGAAGCTGAAGGAGCCCTCGGTGACGGGCAGGGCGTGTGCCTCGGTGCCGGCGAGCAGGCCGGTGGTGCCGGTGGCCATGGCGAGCGCCAGCGCCAGGGTGGCGGTGGCACGGGCCAGGGCGCGTCTGGGCAGACAGAGATTCATGAAAGTTCCCCCCGTTGTGGTCGGCGGGGCGAGTCTGCCAATGAGGAGCCTGTGCGACAACTGTGTTTCAGGTGTGATGAGTTGACGTTTCAGCCAACAGTCAAAGGCCGACGGCAGTCGACACCCCACGCGCGCTGCAAGCGCACCGTCATCCCAAGCGCACCGTCATCTCCACCCGCACGTCGTCCCCCGCGTCCAGCCCCTCCGGCCCGCGCACCGCCTGCTTGAGCGGCAGCAGATAACCCCCGTCCTTCGGGAACAGGGACGTGGTGAAGGTGACCTCGCCGACGCGGGCCTCGACCGGGATCACGCCCCAGCCGTACGAGGCCGTCCTGGCCACCTCGCCGATGTCGGCGGACTCCTGGTCGGGCACCGGCACGAAGTAGTACGGCGCCGGGCCGCGCCATTCGATGACCCGGCCGGTGAAGGTGAGCTGCATGGGGCCCCCGTCGCTCGAAGTGCGTCAGGACCCGTTGTACCGCGCCGCGATGTCCGTCAGATAACCCCGGAGCAGGATCTTGGCCTCCTCCAGCAGCGCCGTGTCCCCCTCGGTGTCCCGGCGGAAGGCCTCCTGGGCGAGGGCGTCGGCGGCGAGGACGGCGGCGTGGCAGACCCGGGGGAGGGTGTCGTCGTCCTCGGCGACGCGCAGGGCGAGCAGGACGCGGCGCACCCCGTCGGCCATCCGGCGCTTGTGCTCGCGGTCCGCGGCCCGGGTCCGCTCGGTCAGCCCGCTGCCGAACCACAGGGCGCGGAAGCCGTGTTCGGTGCGGTAGATCTCGGCGTACGCGTCGATGAGCACGCCGACCGGGTCCTCCCAGTGCTCGGCGGCCGCGGCCTCGACCAGCGCGTCCATCGCCGCTTCCAGCTTGGCGAAGTAGCCCGCCGCGAGCGCCTCGATGATCGCGCCCCGGTCGGGCAGGTACTGGTACAGCGAGCCGACCGACACCCGCGCCTCGGCGGCGATCCGGGTCGTGGTGAGCGACTCGACGCCCTCCTCGACCAGGATGCGCTCGGCCGCCTCCAGCACCCGGGCCAGCCGGGCCCGGCTGCGGGCCTGCTGGGGAGTGCGGCGCAGCGAGGCGATCCACGCCGCCCGATCGGTGTCAGCGGTGACCTCGCCCACGCAACAGCCTCCGAACCTGAACGTGACTTTGTTTCATGTTTAGGTTAGCGTCGCGCGCATGACCGACTCAAGCCCGGTGCTCGGCGAGGAGCGGGTCGCCGTGGCGGACGTCTGCCGCCGGCTGGGGGCCGAGGGCCTGCTCATCGGTACGGCGGGCAACGTCAGCGTGCGGGTCGACGACCGGGTCGCCATCACCGCGACCGGCGCGGTCCTCGCCGACCTCACCCCGGACCAGGTGACCGTCGTGGACCTCGACGGCGAGATCGTCGCCGGAGGACTGCTGCCGACCTCCGAACTCGACCTCCACCTCGGCGTCTACCGCCGCTACGGCACCACCGCCGTCGTGCACACCCACGCCCCGATGGCCACCGCGCTCTCCCTCGTCCTCGACGAACTGCCCTGCATCCACTACCAGTTGCTCGCCCTCGGCGGCACCGTCCGGGTCGCGCCGTACGCCACCTTCGGCACCCCGGAACTCGCCGAGTCCGTCCTCACCGCCCTGGAGGGCCGGGGCGCCGCCCTGATGGCCAACCACGGGGCCGTCACCCACGCCCCGACCCTCGACAAGGCGGTCGAGCACGCGCTCCTCCTGGAGTGGGCCTGCGGTGTCTACCAGCGCGCGGCCGCCCTCGGCACACCGCGCATCCTCGACGAACAGCAGCAGATCGCGGTGATCGAGGCAGCCCTCGCCCGCAACTACGGCACCACGCAATCCGCACCGGAGGGGAAGAGATGAACGTCGTCACCATGGGCGTGCACGTGCTGGACGTGCTGGTACGGCCGGTCGAGGAGATACCCGAGGGCCAGGGCGCGACCCTGGTCGAGGACATCCGCATGACCGCCGCAGGCACGGCCGCAGGCACCGCCCTCACCCTCGCCAAGCTCGGCGCCTCGGTGCGCACCGCCGGAGCCATCGGCACCGACCCGACCGGCGACCTGCTCGTCCAGCTCCTCGACAGGGCGGGCATCGACACCGAGCTGCTGGTCCGGCGCCGGGACACCTCCACCTCCGCGAGCGTCCTGCCGATCCGCCCCAACGGCGACCGCCCCTCCCTGCACCTGCTCGGCGCCAACATCACCTACGGCCTCGACGACGTCCCCTGGGACGCCGTCGCCGGGGCGAGCCACCTGCACCTCGGCGGCCCCGAGCTGATCGGCGCCGACGTCGCCGCGCGCATCCTGGCGCACGCCAAGGACCACGACGTGGTCACCTCGGTCGACCTCCTCGCCCCCGGCGAGCTCGGCACCTTCGACCAGATCGAACCGCTGCTCCCGTACGTCGACTTCCTGCTCCCCAACGACGACCAGGTCCTCGGCTTCAGCGAGGAGCAGGATCTCGTCGCCGGCGCGAAGAAGTTCGTGGCCGGCGGGGTCGGCCTGGTCGCCGTCACCCGCGGCGGCGACGGCGCCCTGCTGGTCACCGCGGAGGGCACGGAGGCGGTGCCCGCCTTCGCGGTCGAGGTCGTCGACACCACCGGCTGCGGCGACGCCTTCTCGGCGGGCTTCCTGCGGGGCATCAGCCTGGGCCGCACATCGCGCGAGGCGGCGATCCTGGGCAGTGCGGCGGCGGCACTGGTGGCACAGGGACTGGGCAGCGACCACGGGGAGTTCGACCTCGCGGAGGCCGACGAGTTCTCGATGACCCACGACACCCGGGCCTGATCCGCGTCCTCACCCCGCGTGCTGTGACGGGTGGGGAATGGGCCCACGGCGGGCGGTGTTGCGGGAGCATCGAGTCGTCCCGCAGCACCGCACGACAGGGAGTCGTCCCCATGCCCCGCTCCGAAGCCCGCGTCGCCACCGACCGGCCGCACCGCTACGCCAAGCAGCTCGCCTCGCACCTCGGCCGCCGCTCCACCACCAGCTGGGACGAGGACAGCGGCGAGGGCAGCCTGCTCTTCCAGAACGGCGGCAAGGGCTCCCTCACCGCGACCGAGGGCGCGCTGCTGCTGACCCTGGAGACGGAGGCCGAGCACCTCGACCTCCTGGAAGGGGTCGTCGGCAGCCATCTCGTCCGCTTCGGCAGCAAGGACGAACTCGTCGTCGAGTGGCGCCGCGACTCCGGGGAGCCGGGCACGATCCAGCGCAAGGAATCGGACTGAAAGGTCAGATCACACAGCCCACATGGGCCAGCGCCTGCTTGAGCAGCACTCCGTGCCCGCCGGGCATCTCGCTCTCCACCGCCGGTGACAGGGCCTCCTGCGGGCTGAACCACACCAGGTCCAGGGCGTCCTGGCGGGGCCGGCAGTCGCCGGTCACCGGGACGACGTAGGCGAGGGACACCGCGTGCTGGCGCGGGTCGTGGTACGGCGTGACCCCGTGCGTCGGGAAGTACTCGGCCACCGTGAACGGCTGGAGCGAGGACGGGATCCGGGGCAGCGCCACGGGCCCCAGGTCCTTCTCCAGGTGCCGCAACAGGGCGTCCCGGACCCGCTCGTGGTGCAGAACGCGGCCGGAGACCAGCGTCCGGCTGACCGTTCCGTCGGGGCCGATGCGCAGCAGCAGGCCGACGCTGGTGACTTCGCCGCTGTCGTCGACGCGCACGGGCACGGCCTCGACGTACAGGATGGGCATCCGGGCGCGCGCCTGCTCAAGGTCGTCGGCGGTCAGCCAGCCGGGCGTGGTATCGGTCAAGTCAGACATTGTTGGATCATACTTTCCGGGGACGGCGGGCGCTCAGTCGCGCTCGCCTGGTGGGACGGGGGCCGGGGCAGGAAGTCCGTAGAGGCGGCGGGCGTTGTCCCCGCTCGTCCAGGCCGCGATGCGCAAGGCGTCGGGCAGGCTCAGCTCGTCGGCGGCCACCCGCTCCTGGAGCAGGGCGCCGAGGCCCTGCCGGAAGGACAGCGCGCCCAGCAGATGGAACTCGGCCACTCCGTAGGCGTCGGAGCTGTACAACAGCTTGCGGAACGGCGTGATCTCCAGCGCCTCCGCCAGGACTGCCCGGGACCGCGCGGGGCCGACGTAGTGCAGCGCGAGGCCCACGTCCAGGTACACCTGCTCGAACACCGCGGCCAGATAGGCGGCCTGCCTTTGGTACGGCCAGCAGTGCAGCAGCAGGACCGGGACGGTGCCCGCGGTCAGGTGCAGCCAGTCCGTGAGGTGGGTCGGGTCCACGCGGTGCATCCGGATGTCACTGTCCCCGAACCCGGTGTGCAGCTGGAGCGGCAGGCCCAGGTCGACGGCGGTCCACAGCAGGTGCCGTACGAGAACCGGATCGGCCAGCCGGCCGCCGCGGGCCAGCCAGCCGGCGGCGGCACGGGTGACCTCCGCGTCCGCCGGACGGGCCGGGTCCAGGTCGAAGCCGGTGCGGTAGGCCGCCACCGACTTCACGCCGACCACGCCCGGACGGCCCACGGCCTCCAGACAGGCGGCGCGGAACACGTCCGCGTAGGCGTCCGGCTCCACGCCCCGCGCGGCCACCGCCTCCGCGACGGTCTCCAGCCGCACGATCTCGTACGCCGTCCCGCCCGCACTCCCGGCCAACTCCGCGGGAGTGGTGAGACGTTCCGGCGCGTACCCGGTGTCCACGCAGAACACGTCCGTGCCCGCGGCCCTCAGGAAGCGGCGGTTGACCTCCTGGGGGCCGAGCTCGGCGCGGCGGGCGAGATAGTCCTCCGGCGGCGCGTGACGGGGCAGGTCCAGCAGGGGCGCGCAGTGGCGGCGGACCGCCACACCGACCGGGCTGTCGAAGGGCGAGACGCCGGGCCAGACCGCACCCTCGGTGATCAACGACTCGAAGTCCGCCCGGTCGAGGCCGTCGGTGACGACCCCGTGGCAGTGGTGGTCCACCAGCCGGGCGGCGGCGAGTGCCTCCTGGACGCGTCCGCTCATGCTCAGTACTTCCAGCGGTACGCCGCCGCGATTCGCTCGTCGTCCAGGTCGGCCACCGAGTCGACCTCGCCGAAGCGCACGGCGACCACGGCGTCGGCGAGGACCGGACCCAGCGCGGTCCGCAGCCGTTCGTCGGCGCGGAACGCCCTGACCGCCTGGGAGAGGGAGGTCGGCAGCCGGCGCACCCCCGCGGCGGCGGCCTCGTCGGGGGCGAGCAGGGCCGGGTCCCCGGTGATCTCCTCGGGTAGCTCCAGGGACGAGGTCAGACCGTCCAGCCCGGCGGCGATCAGACCGGTCAGCGCGAGATACGGGTTGGCGGCCAGGTCGACCGGCTTCAGCTCGATGTTCGCGGCGCTCTCGGTCAGGCCCGCGGTGCCGGTGACGATCCGGACGGCCGCCTCCCGGGTCTCCCGGCCCCAGGCGGTGAACACCCCGGCCCACTGGGAGGGTTTGAGGCGCAGATAGCTGGCCGGGCTCGGCGCGGTGAGCGCCGCGAGGGCGTGGAGGTGGGCGAGGACACCGGCCACGAACGACTCGGCGTAGGGCGTCATGCCGTAGCGGCCCTTGCCGCCGGAGTGGAGGTTCACGCCGTCGCGCCAGGCGGAGAGATGGAGATGGCCGCCGTTGCCGACGCCCTCGGCGAAGACCGACGGGGAGAAGGAGACGACCAGGCCGTGCCGCTGGGCCACCGCCCGGATCGTCTGCCGTACGAGCACGCTGACGTCGGCCGCCGCCACCGGGTCCAGGGCGCTCGTCGAGATCTCGAACTGCCCGGCCGCGTACTCGGGATGGAGCTGCTCCACCTCGATGCCCTGCTCGGCGCAGGCCGCCAGCAGGTCGGCCGTGTACTCGCTGAGCTCGACCTGGCGGGTGGCGCCGTACGCCGGACCCGACACCGCGGGCACGAACTCGCCGTCGGCCACCGGGCCCCGGCCCACCGCCCACTCGATCTCGACACCCGCCTTGAAGGTGATGCCGTGCCGCTCGGCGGTCTCGGCGACGATCCGCCGCAGGACCGTGCGGGAGCAGCCCGGATGCCGGGCGCCCTCCTGCGTGATCCGGTCGACCGGCACCCACGCCCAGCCGGGCTGCGCGGCCAGTGCCACCAGCCGGTCCAGGTCGGGGTACAGCCGCAGATCGCCGTCGGGGGAGCCCAGCTTGTCGGTGGTGACGATGGAGTCGTTCGCCAGGAAGGTGTCGAACACCGGGGACATGCCCACGCCCCAGGCCGCAGCCGACGGCAGCTTCGCCGTCGGGACCGTCTTCACCCGGCAGATGCCCGCGGTGTCGACGTAGGCCAGGACCACGCCGTGCACGCCCTTCTCGAACAGCTCCTGGGTGAGCACGGTGGCCCGGTCCACGTCACCGGGACGGCCGCCGGGGACGGGGTCGGCAAGGGTGGTCATACGTCCTCCACGACGGGCTTCGCTGGTTCGGATCCCGCGTCAGGCTTTCACGGCCACCGCGCCGAACTGCGGTACCACGGCCGGGGAGTCGGCCTCGGCCCGCCACCGCGAGCAGGACACCAGGCCGGGTTCGAGGATCTCGAGTCCCTCGAAGAACGTGGCGATGTCGGCGCCGCTGCGGGCCGTGATCGGCGGAGTGGCGTTGGCGTTCCAGAACTCCATCGCCGGGATGTTGCCCTCGCCGCCCAGGTCGGCGTCGTACGTGGGGTGCGTCAGGGCGAGATGGCTGCCGGCCGGCATCGAGGCCATGACCTCGCGCGCGATCCGGCGGGCCTCGTCGGTGTCCAGGACGAAGTTCAGGATGCCGAGCATCATCACGGCGACCGGCTTGTCGAAGTCGAGGGTGCCGGCGGCGCGTTCGAGGATCGCGGCCGGGTCGTGGACGTCGGCGTCGATGTAGTCGGTCGTGCCCTCGTGGGTGCTGGTCAGCAGGGTGCGGGCGTGGACCAGCACGATCGGGTCGTTGTCGACGTAGACGATCCGGGCGTCGGGCGCGATGCGCTGGGCGATCTCGTGGGTGTTGTCCACCGTCGGCAGTCCGGTGCCGATGTCGAGGAACTGCCGGATGCCCCGCTCCTCGGCGAGGTAGCGCACGGAGCGGCCCAGGAACCAGCGGTCCGCGCGGGCGACGTCCCGGATGATCGGGAACATCCCGGCCACCTGGTCGCCGACCCGCTGGTCGACCTCGTAGTTGTCCTTGCCGCCGATCCAGTAGTTCCACACGCGCGCGTTGTGCGCCACACCGGTGTTCAGCCTCGCCGACGGACCCGACGGGGTGTGGCTCTCGCTCACTGCTGTGCTCCTTCTCGCGCCTGCGGCCGTTGCCGCTCGTACCTGCGGCCGTTGCCGCCATTGTGCCGTCCGATGATCAGCTTGTCCCCGGAAACGGCGACTCGAACGCCCCGTCCGGGATGCTGCCCCGAGTTCCGCTGGTGACACTGGCCCGATACGACCCCCTGAGCGCGAGGAGTGAGCATGCTGCCCGGATTCCTCGCCAGGACCGTCGGGTTGCTGCTCGGCCGGGAGGGACGCTCGCTCCATCTGAAGGCCGCGGGCGCCGCCACGGCCGTCCTGCTCGTCGTGATGCTCCTCGGCTCCTGGGCGGTGGTCGGCGCCGAGGACGGGGCGCGGGGCGCCAATCTGACCTCGTACCCGAAGGCGCTGTGGTGGTCGGTCGAGACGGCGACGACCGTCGGCTACGGCGACTTCTACCCGGTGACCTGGTGGGGCCGGGCGGTCGGCACGGTGGTCATGGTCGTGGGCATCACGACGTACGGCATGGTCACGGCGGCCCTCGCCACCTGGTTCGTGGGGCGGGAGCGGAAGCGGCGCCACGGGCTGCACGAGGTGGGCGCCGAGACGGTGCACGCCCTGCACGAGCGCTTCGACCGGCTGGAGGAGCTGCTGGAGGCGGGGCGGAAGAAGGGCTGACCCGCCTCGTGCCTTGGGGGCGTGACTTGAGGGGCGTCTCAGCTCTCCGGCTGGGCGTGTCCGTACTGCCAGGCCCAGGCCGCGATCTCCACGCGGTTCCGGGCGGCGAGCTTGAGCTGGACGCTGGAGAGGTGGGTCTTCACCGTGGAGAGGGAGACGTACAGCTCGGCGGCGATCTCCGCGTTCGTGCGGCCCAGGGCGACCAGGCGGACCACGTCGAGCTCACGGTCGGTGAGGGGCTCGGTGGCGGGCGCGGGGCGGGCCGCGACGACCGGCTCCGGGGTCGGCTCCGCCGTGACGTGCCGGAGCAGGCGGACCGTGACCGAGGGGGAGACCAGCGAGTCACCGGCCGCGGCGGCGCGGACCGCCTCGGCGAGGAGCGTGGGGCCTGAGTCCTTGAGCAGGAACCCGCAGGCGCCGCCGCGCAGGGCGCCGTAGACGTACTCGTCGAGGTCGAAGGTGGTCACCACGACCACCCGCATCGGATCGGCGACATCCGGCCCCGCGAGCAGCCGCGTCGCCTCCAGCCCGTCCAGTTTCGGCATGCGGATGTCCAGCAGACACACGTCCGGACGGACCTCCCGGGCCAGCCGCACCGCCGTCTCCCCGTCGGCCGCCTCGGCGACCACGGTCATGTCGGGCTGCGCGTCCAGGAAGAACCGGAAGCCGGTACGGACCATGTCCTGGTCGTCGGCGATCAGCACACGGATCGGCGCGGCCGGGGAGGTGGGGCTCGTCATGGGTCGATCATGCCTCAGGGGTGGGGGTGCGGTGGCTCCGCCGGGTCGGGCCGACTTCGGGCAACCGGTGATTGTCAGCGCGGGTGAGCGGGGTCCGGTGCGGGCAGCTGCCGGGCGGAGGAGGCTCCGACGTCAGCCGCTCCGCGGCGGGCGACGCGATGAGGCCCTCCGGTGCGAGGTCGAGTCGAGCATGGCGCAGTCGGCCAGTTACCGACAACGCTGCCGGGCCCCCGGGCCTTTGGGGCGGCGGGGGAGCGCGCGTCTGCCCCGCGACGTCGGCATGATCCGCCGGATCGGCTCTAGCGGTCGAACTTCCAGGTGACCGATGTGTCCGAGGCCTTGACCACGGAGACGGGGATGTCCACGGACCCGCCGTCCCGCTTCTTGCCGGTGCAGGTGACACTGGCCCCGGCGACGGCCTTGAGGCCGGTCGGGCACGTGACGTCCGAGACCTGCACGCCGACCCAGGGCAGCGGGTTGTACTTGCTCTCGGTCCGGCCCTCGACGACGTACGCGGCGAGCGCCTTGTGACCGCCGACGGACGCGGTGCTGTGCGTGTCCAGCGCGGTGGTCGACTCGGTGCCGGCCAGGAAGTGGGTGCCGAGCCCGAAGACGACGGCCGCTCCGGCCAGTCCGCCGACGGTGCTGACGAGGTACTTGCTGGGCATCGCGTACTCCTGAGGGCAAGGGGGAGGAAGTGACTCCACTCTCGCCCGCGGCCCCGGGCGCCCGCCTCGGCCGAACGGCCACGGCCCGCGGACCCGACACGGCGGTGCCTCGACCGTTCGGCCGATCCAGCGGACGGCGGTCGCGCATACCGTGAACTGCATGAAGTCCGTTTCTGCCCGGGGCTGCGCGGTCGGCGCCGGTATCGGTGCGCTGTTCGCGGCCGTCGTCGTCGACGTGGCCTACGCGAACGCGGCCGACGGCCCCTCCTGGTCGCTGGCCGCCACCCTGCTGCTCGGCGGGGCCGCCGTCCTGTGGCCGGCTGCCCGGCGCCCCGCTCGGCTCACCCCGCAGCTGCGCACCGCCCTGCCGGCCGCGCTCTCCCTCGTGTGCACGCTGGACTCGGTGGTCCGCACCGGCATCCTGTTCGGCCCGGGCGAGCTGCTGATCCTCCTGTGCCTGCTGTTCGTGGCCGTACGGCACTGTCCGCGCAACTGGGTCGTGGCGTGCGCCGCCCTCGACGGGGCCGCCGTGCTGGCGCTTCCGGTACGGCCGTTCCTCAGCCAGCACGACACCATGCTGGGGTTCATGCTGATCGGGCTCGTCCTGGTCGGCCTGACCGTGGCGTTCGCCGCGTATCTGCGCTCGCAGGACTACCGGCGGACCGTCGCCGTCAGCGAGACCCGGCGCTCCGAGCGCCTCGCCATCGCCGCCGACCTGCACGACTTCGTCGCCCACCATGTCACCGGCATCCTGGTGCAGACCCAGATGGCCCGCATGATGACGGACTCCGGGCGCGACGATCTCGACCCCGTGCTCGCCGGGATCGAGCGGGCCGCGACCGAGGCCCTCGCCTCGATGCGCCGCACGGTCGGCGTGCTGCGCGACACCGACGAAGCGGCCGACCGCCGCCCGGTGGGCGACCTCGTGGGCATCGCCGGACTCGTCGACGGCTTCACGACCCCGATCCAGAAGGCCGTCCTGCACCGCGAGGCGGATGTCCCGGGCGACCTTCCGCACGAGGTCCAGGCGGCCGCCTTCCGGGTGGTGCAGGAGGCCCTGACCAACG
Source organism: Streptomyces sp. SID13726 (assembly GCF_010548375.1). GTDB lineage: Bacteria > Actinomycetota > Actinomycetes > Streptomycetales > Streptomycetaceae > Streptomyces. Next base: position 492,989 of record NZ_JAAGLY010000003.1, on the reverse strand, counting down.
TACGGCGGCACGCGGGCGACGCGACCGAGGTCACCGTCGGGCTGCGCTACGGGCGGGCCCGCCTGGAGGTCTCCGTCTCCGACGACGGACGCGGCGGCAGCCAGTTGCCCGCGGCGGCGCACGGGGGCGGCTTCGGCCTCGTCGGATTGAAGGAGCGGGTGACGGCCCTGGGCGGGGAACTGCACGCGGGGCCGCGGGCCGGGTACGGGTGGGAGGTGCGGGCGGTCTTCCCGGGGTGACGTGGGCGGTCCTTCCCGGCTTCCCTGGCTTCCCTGGCTTCCCTGGACGAGGTGGGCGGTCCTTCCCGGATGACGAGGGTGCCCTTTCCCCGGGTGGGGCCCGGGATGTTCAATGGCACTGCACAGGAGAGGAGCCCGCCCGTGTCCCCCGCCCCCGTGCCGTCCGTCGGCACCCGCATTCGGCAGGCGCGTCTGGAGCGCGGCCTGAGCCTGCGCGCCCTGGCCCGCGAGGTCGGCGTCTCCGCGAGCCTGGTCTCCCAGATCGAGACCGGCAAGAGCCAGCCGTCGGTGAGCACGCTGTACGGCATCACCACCGCACTCGGCATCTCCGTCGAATCCCTCTTCGAGGTGCGGGAGACCGCCGCGGCGGCGAGTCCGGCCCAGGTCGTGCACGCCCTGGCGGCCTTCGCGGCCGACCCCGGCAGACGCATCGGACCCCTGGTCACACCCGGTGAGCGGGAGGTGCTGGAGCTGGACTCGGGCGTGGTGTGGGAGCGCCTCGGACATGTCCCCGGCGCGGACGTCGACTTCCTGCTCGTCACCTACCGGCCCGGCGGCTCCTCCTCCACCTCGGGCGGCCTGATGCGGCACGCCGGCACCGAGTACGGCTGTCTGACCTCCGGCGAACTCGTCCTCACCCTGGGCTTCGACGAGCACGTCCTGCGCCCCGGCGACGCGGTCTCCTTCGAGTGCACGATCCCGCACCGCTACCGCAACGACGGCGAGGAACCGGCCGTGGGCGTCTGGTTCGTGTCCGGCCAAAGTGTTCAGTGACACTTGACACGCTCTCCGGACGGTCGTTGACTCGAAGGTGGGGGTGGTCGCGATGGCGATCCGCACTTACGGCCCCAATGCCGTCGACTGGGAAGAGCGCGTCGACCTGGACCGGCTGCGCAGGCAGCGGCTGGCCCGGCTCCACGACACGCTGAACCGTTCAGAGCTGGGCGCGGTGCTCAGCTTCGACTTCGCCAACATCCGCTACATGACCGCCACGCACATCGGCACCTGGGCGATGGACAAGCTGATCCGCTTCGCCCTGCTGGTCCGCGGCGGCGAGCCGATCGTCTGGGACTTCGGTTCCGCGGCCCGCCATCACCAGCTCTACAACCCGTGGCTCGACTACAGCGACGGCAAGGACGGCCCGCCCACCGGAGCCCGCGCCGGCATCTCCACCCTGCGCGGCGCCTTCCACCCGGACGCCGGGATCGCCGAGGACGTCGCCAGGAAGATCGCCGGCGAACTCCGCGCCCACGGCCTGGCCGGCGAACCCCTCGGCATCGACGTCGCCGAGATGCCGGTCCTCGCCGCCCTGCGCGCCGAGGGCATCGACGTGGTCGACGGCCAGCAGGTCTTCCTGGAGGCCCGCCGCATCAAGACCGGCGACGAGATCTCCCTGCTCGCCCAGGCCTGCGCGATGGTCGACGCGGCCTACGAGGAGCTGTACGGCTACCTCCGCCCCGGAGTCCGCGAGAACGAGTGCGTCGGCCTGGTCAGCAAGGTCCTCTACGATCTCGGCAGCGAGTACGTCGAAGGCGTCAACGCCATCTCGGGGGAACGCTGTTCACCCCACCCGCACGTCTACAGCGACCGCCTGATCCGCCCCGGCGACCCCGCCTTCTTCGACATCCTGCACAGCCATCTCGGCTACCGCACCTGCTACTACCGCACGTTCGCCGTCGGCAGCGCCTCCCGCGCGCAACGGGACGCGTACGTCCGCTGCCGTGAGTACATGGACGAGGCGATCTCCCTGGTCCGGCCGGGCGCCACCACCGCCGACATCGTCCAGGTGTGGCCGCGCGCTGAGGAGTTCGGCTTCGCCGACGAAACCGCCGCGTTCGCCCTCCAGTACGGCCACGGGGTGGGCCTGTCGATCTGGGAGAAGCCCATCTTCAGCCGACTGGTCTCCCTCGACCACCCCGAAGTCCTCGAAGCGGGCATGGTGTTCGCCCTGGAGACCTACTGGCCCGCCGCCGACGGCTGGTCCGCCGCCCGGATCGAGGAGGAGCTGGTCGTCACCGCCGACGGCTGCGAGGTCATCACCAAGTTCCCTGCCGAGGAACTCCTGGTGGCGGGCCGCAAGTACTGGACGGTCGGCGGCGAGCTGAACACCGCCCGGGAGGCGCAGTCCCACCTCAACACGGGGACCGCGGACGGACACCGGGGGACCGCCGATGGACAGCGCTGAACTCCTCGCCCGGTACGAGCAGATGGCCCTCATCCGCCGTACCGAGAAGGCCGCCCACGACCTGTTCCTCCAGGGCCTGGTCAAGGGCACCACCCATCTCGCCGCCGGTCACGAGGCCGTCGCCGTCGGCGCGAGCGCCGCCCTGCGCGACGACGACTACGTCTTCGCCACCTACCGGGGCCACCACCACGCGATGGCCAGGGGCGCCACCCCCGAGGAGTGCCTCGCCGAACTCATGAGCAGGGCAACGGGGTTGTGCAAGGCCAAGGGCGGCTCCATGCACCTCACCAAGGCCGACGCGTTCATGCTCGGCTCCTACGCCATCGTCGGCGCCCACCTCCCGATGGCGGTCGGCGCCGCCTGGTCCGCGAAACTGCGCGGCACCGGACAGCTCGCGGTCGCCTTCTTCGGCGACGGCGCCACCAACATCGGCGCCTTCCACGAGGCCCTGAACCTGGCCGCCGTATGGAAGCTGCCCGTGCTGTTCGTCTGCGAGAACAACCTGTACATGGAGTACACGCCGATCGCCGCCGTCACCTCGGTACCCCGCCCGGCGGCCGACCGGGCGCCCGCGTACGGCATCCCCGGCGAGGTCGTCGACGGCAACGACGTCGTCCTGGTCCAGGAGGCGGTGGCACGGCTGGCGCGGCGGGCCCGGGCCGGAGACGGGCCCGCTGTTCTGGAGGCCGAGACCTACCGCCACTTCGGTCACAGCAGGGCCGACCCGGCGACCTACCGTCCGGCCGAGGAGGTCGAACGCTGGCTCAAGCACGACCCGTTGGACCTCGCGCGGGGCCGGCTGGTCGAGGCCGGTGTGGCCGAGGAGACGCTCACCGCGGCCGACGCTCGCGTGCGGACGGTCGTACAGGAGGCGATCGAGGCCGCGAAGAACGCGCCGCCCCCCGATCCCCGCGAGGCGTTCACCGACGTATGGGCCGACGGAGGTGCCGCATGGCGGACGTGATCACCTATCGCGAGGCCGTGGCCGAGGGCATCGCCCGGGAGATGCGGCGGGACGCGTCCGTCGTGTGCCTCGGCGAGGACATCGGCGAGGCGGGCGGGGTGTTCAAGACGACCGCCGGGCTGTTCAAGGAGTTCGGGCCCGAGCGGGTGTGGGACACGCCGATCTCCGAACAGGCCATCGTGGGCGCGGCGATGGGCGCCGCGATGACCGGGATGCGGCCCGTCGCGGAGATCATGTTCTCGGACTTTTTGGCCTGTTGTTGGGACTACCTCGCCAATGAGATACCCAAGGTGCGTTACATGACGGGCGGTCAGGTCACCATGCCCCTCGTCGTGCGCACCGCCAACGGCGGCGGGCTCGGTTTCGGTGCCCAGCACTCGCAGGCCACGGAGAACTGGGCCCTGACCGTCCCCGGGCTGAAGATCGCGGCACCCGCCACGCCCGCCGACGTGATCGGCATGATGGCGGCCGCGATCCGCAGCGACGACCCGGTGGTGTTCTTCGAGCACAAGGGGCTGCTGGCCTCGAAGGGCGAGCCCCCGCCGCCCGGCCACGTCGTCGAGCTGGGCCGCGCGGCCGTCGTGCGCGAGGGCGCCGACGTGACGCTGGTGGCGCTCGCCTCGATGGTGCCGGTCGCCCGGAAGGCCGCCTCGGTGCTCGCCGAGGAGGACATCGACGTCGAGGTCGTCGACCTGCGCTCGCTGGTGCCGCTGGACACGGCCACCGTCCTCGCCTCGCTCGGCCGGACCTCCCGGCTCGTCACCGTCGAGGAGAACCCGTACCAGGGCGGCTGGGGCGCGACCCTCGTCTCCGTCGTCGCCGACGAGGGGTTCGGGCTGCTGGACGCGCCGCTGCGCCGGATCGCGGGGGAGTGCGTCCCGCTGCCCTTCGCGGACGCGCTGGAGGAACAGGTCATCCCCACCGTCGACAAGGTCGTGGCGGCCGTCAGGAGCCTCGCCGCGTACTGAACACCCCTGAGGAGGAAGCGCGATGACCCATCGGACACTCCTTCGTGCCGGGCACGTGCTCTCGATGGACCCCGCCGTCGGGGATCTGCCGAGGGGCGACGTGCTCATCGAGGACGGGAAGATCGTCGCGGTGGACCGCGAGATCAGCGCGGACGCCGAAGTCCTCGACATGACGGGCCGGATCGTGATCCCCGGCTTCGTCGACACCCACCGCCACACCTGGGAGGCCTCGATCCGCAACGTGGCGCCCGACGCCACCCTCGACGACTACTTCGTCGACATCCTCGACACCTTTGCCCCCCTCTACACCCCCGAGGACGTCTACGCGGCGAACCTCGCGGGCGCCCTGGAATGCCTCAACGCCGGGATCACCACGCTCGTCGACTGGTCCCACATCAACAACACGCCCGAGCACCCCGACGCGGCGATCCGGGCCCTGAAGGAGACCGGAATCCGCGCCCAGTACGCGTACGGCAGCGCCAACACCTCCCTCGCCGACTACTGGTTCGAGAGCAAGATCGCGATCCCGGGCGACGACGTACGCCGTGTCCGCTCCGAGCACTTCTCCTCCGACGACGGCCTGCTCACCCTGGCCCTCGCCACCCGCGGCCCCGGCTTCTGCGTCAACGACGTCGTCACCTCCGAATGGGCCCTCGCCCGTGAGCTGGACATCCCGATCACCGTGCACGTGGCCATGGGACGGCTCGCCGGCCGCTTCGGCATGGTGAAGCAACTCCACGACCTGGGACTCCTCGGTCCCGACACCACCTACATCCACTGCTGCTACCTCAGCGAGGAGGAGTGGCGGCTGGTCGCCGACAGCGGCGGTACGGTCTCCATCGCGCCGCAGGTCGAGACGCAGATGGGGCACGGCTGGCCGCCGGTCATGAAGGCCATCGAGCACGGCCTGCGCCCCTCGCTCAGCATCGACGTTGTCACCACCGTGCCCGGCGACATGTTCACCCAGATCCGCGCGGCCTTCGGCGCCGAGCGCGCCCGCGTCAACGCGGACAGCTGGCAGGCCGATGTCCCGGTCCCCGATACCATGTTGACGGCACGTCAGATGCTGGAGATCGCCACCCGCAACGGCGCGCACGTGGCCGGCCTGGAGGACCGCACCGGTTCACTGACCCCCGGCAAGCGCGCAGACATCGTGGCGATCGACGCAACCGCCCTGAACGTGGCGCCCGTTCACGACGCCGCGGCCGCCGTGGCCCTGAGCGCCGACGTGTCCAACGTGGAGACCGTCATCGTCGACGGTGTCGTCCACAAGCGCGACGGCAGGCTCACGGCCGACGTGGCCCGGGCCCGGCGCCTGGTCGAGGAGTCCCGTGACCGGCTGCTGGCCGCGAAGGAGGCCAAGGCGTGACGCTGCACCTGGTGCGCCGCGCGGCCGACGTCCCGGAGCCGTCGTACGACGAACACGGCTACCGGCGACGGGAGTTGGTCGGCGAGGCCGACGGCAGCTCGCACACCGGTTTCGGGGTGTGCGAGCTGCGGCCCGACGGGATCATCGCGGCCCATGTGCACTCGTACGAGGAGAGCTTCCACGTCCTCGACGGGAGCGTGGTCCTCGATGTGCCCGAGGGGTCGTATCTGCTGGAGGAGGGCGACTACGGCCTCCTCCCGGCCGGGGTCCCGCACGCCTGGCGCGGCGCCGGGGACGGTGTCGCCCGCTGGGCGGACATGCTCGCGCCGGTGCCGCGGGCCCGCTACGGGTACGACACCCAGGCCGTCCCCGCGTGGCCCGTGCGCCCGCCCGTCCGCGTCGACGTCCGTGACCCGCGCACCCGGTCCTTCGGGCACTTCGAGCCCGCCCAGATGGACCCCGGCAAGCAGTCGCAGGACCTGCTCGCGGTGTCGGCGAGCATGCGGACCGCGCTGCTCGTCTACAGCGGGATCACCGTGAAGATGATGGTCGACGGCGACCTCGGCGCGGTCGCCTCGACGATGTTCATGGTGCAGTACGCGCCGGACGGCGTCGCCGGCACCCACGACCACCCCTTCGAGGAGACCTATCTGTTCCTCGAAGGCGAGGTGGACGCGGTCTTCGACGGCACGCGCTACCGGCTCGGGCCCGGCGACTGCGCCTGGGCGGGCGCCGGTTGTGTGCACGGCTTCGCCAACGCCGGTGACGGACCGCTGCGTTGGCTGGAGACGCAGGCGCCGCAGCCGCCGGTGCGGCACTCGTACCGGTTCACACGGGACTGGGACTACCTGAGGGAGGCGTCCGGATGAGCGGCGTGGTGGTGATCGGCGGAACCTCGGGCATCGGGCGGGAGTTCGCCCGGACCCGCGCGGAACGCGGCGACGAGGTGGTGATCACCGGGCGCGACGCCCACCGCACCGACACCGTCGCCAAGGAGATCGGCGCCCGGGGTCTCGCCCTCGACCTCGCACAGCCGCACGGGGTCGCCGCCGCGCTGAGCGACGTGGGACGCGTGGACCACCTGGTGATCGCGGGCATCTCCCGCGACGAGAACCGGGTCACCGCGTACGACATCGACGCGGCCGTGCACCTCGTGACCCTCAAACTCGTGGGGTACGCCGAGGTCGTGCACACCCTCTGGCCCCGGCTGCACGACGACAGCGCGATCGTGCTGTTCGGCGGCCAGGCCAAGGAACGGCCCTACCCGGGGGCGACGACGGTGGCGACCGTCAACGCCGGGGTGACCGGGCTGATGCACACCCTCGCCGTCGAACTCGCCCCCGTCCGCGTCAACGCGATCCACCCCGGGGTCGTGGGCGACAGCCCGTACTGGCGGGCCAAGCCGGAGGAGGTGCTGGCCGGGCTGCGGTCCAGGACACCGACCGGGCAGCTGGCGACCGTGGCGGACGTGGTGGACGCCGTGGACTTCCTGCTGCGCAACCGGTCGGTGAACGCGGTGGAGTTGAGCGTGGACGGGGGATGGCTCCTGGGGTGAGGCCGGGGCGCTGAGCCCTTCGTGCCGTTCAGCGCTTGATGCCGACCGCGCCGTACAGCGAGATCGGCTCGCCCTCCTCCGCCTGCTCGGGACGCCACCGGGACAGGGACACGATCCCCGGCTCCAGCAGGTCGAGTCCCTTGAAGAGACGGGCCACTTCGTCGTGGGTGCGGGCCACCAGCGTGACCCCGCTCGCCGTGTACGCCGCGATGCCCGCGTTCACCTTCTCCGGGTCGAAGTCCGCCGTCATCGCCGACAGCACCAGACAACTGCCCGGCGCCAGCGCCCCGACCAGGGTGTCCACCAGCTCCTGGGCGCCGTCGTCGGCGGCGATGAAGTGCAGAAGCGCGACCATCGACAGGGCCACGGGCTGCTCGAAGTCCAGGACGGCGGAGGCCCCGCGCAGGATCCGCTCCGGCTCGCGGGCGTCGGCCTGGAGATAGTGCGTGGCCCCCTCCGGGGTGCCGTGCAGCAGGGCCTCGGCGTGGGCGAGGACGATCGGGTCGTTGTCGACGTACACCACGCGCGCGTCCGGCACCGCGGACTGGGCGATCTGGTGGAGGTTGGGCTCGGTGGGGATGCCGGAGCCGATGTCGAGGAACTGCCGGATGCCCGCCTCCCGTACGACGACCCGCGTGGCCCGCTCCATGAACCTGCGGTTGGCCCGCGCCTGCCGGGGCGCGTCACCCCGCGCGGTGATCTGCCGGCCCAGCTCCTCGTCGACGGGGTAGTTGTCCTTGCCGCCGAGGAACCAGTCGTACACCCGGGCAGGATGCGGTCTGCTCGTGTCGATCCGACGGCGGGCCGACTCGGTCCCGGTCACACTCGGCTCCTCTGCTCGACAATGTGTGCGAGCAGTGTGCCACGATCACCCCGCCCGGCGGAGGCTGTCCTCGATCGCCTCTTCGTCCCGTCCCGCGCGCGCCAACGCGGCGGCCAGGACGGCCGGTTGGGTGTCCCCGGCCGGCGTCCTGGCCCAGTGGGGTCGTCGTACGCCCGTCGTGCCGGCGACAGTCGCCGCGGCTCAGCGCTCGCCCGGGGTCACGGCCTGAGCGGGTCGTGACCGACGGACATCAGCCGGTGCCTGCGGAGCGTCTCCTCGGCCTGCGGTTCGTCCCCCGCGTCGGCCTCCGCGGTGACGGTGTCCACGACCTCGTACATCACCTGGATGTCGTCGTCGGTCAGGTCCGTCCGCCGCTTCTGGAGGATCGCCAGGACATGCTGTCCCGTCGGCTCGCCCGCGTGCTCCGGCAGCGGCTCCGCGGACTCGTCGGCGTCGCTCACCCGCAGCCAGGCGGCCAGCTCCTGCGAGGTCATGTTCACCGCGCGGTGGAAGTCCTCCCACAGCGCGTCGAGTTCGAGGGCGTCGGTCATCGGGTGCGCCTTTCCACGGGTACGGCGTGCCGGTCAGTCCCGGGGCCAGTTCTCGGCCTCGAACATCCAGCGCTGCTTCTCCAGTTCGGCGGTGATCCCGATCAGCAGGTCCTGGGTGACCGGATCGGCCTTCTCGGTGGTCTCGATGCGCTCGCGGAGCCTGCCGATCGCCGCGTCCAGTGTCTCGGCGACCAGCCGGACCACCTCGTCGTCCCGGATCCAGCCGTTCTTCGAGCCGGGCAGGGTGTAGGCGGCGGCGATCGTCTCCGGCCGGCCGTCGGGCGGCAGCCCCAGGGCCGCGGCGCGCTCCGCCACCGTGTCGGAGAAGGCGCGGGCCGTCGACACCACCTCGTCCAGCTGGAGATGGATGGAGCGGAACCGCGGGCCCACGATGTTCCAGTGCGCCTGCTTCCCGATCAGCGACAGCCCGATCAGATCCACCAGGGTGCTCTGAAGGGCCTCCCCGGCCGTCTCGCGGGCCGAGTCGGACAGGGCGCTCTTCACCACAGTCATACCGTGCTCCTCCTTCGGGCAGGGCCAGTGTCGGTACGGAGCAGCGCGCGCAGACACGCTTCGGGGAAGAACAGCTCGGGGTCCTCTCCCGCACAGGCCGCTCGACGCAACCACTCCATGGGGGCGCGGGTGCCCAGGGCGTACTGGTGCAAACAGGGGTGGCTCAGCGGGTGAGCACGCCCTCCAGGAAGTCCGTCACGTCCGCGAAGACCTCCGCCCTGTTCGTCTCGTTGAACACCTCGTGCCGGGCGCCGGGGTAGATCCTTTCGGTGGACCGCCCGCCCCTGATCTCCTCGACGCCTACACGGCTCCCGGCGAGCGGGACCAGGCGGTCGTCGTCGCCGTGCACCCACAGCAGCGGGAGCGGGCCGAGACAGCCGCCCTTGGACACGGTCTCCAGGGTGCGCGCGAACGCCTCCAGCGTCGGCCGCTTCATCGGCCCGTGCCACACCAGGGGATCGGCCACATAGTCGGCGCCCACCCCCGGGTCCCGGGAGAGCGAGGCCGGGCTGATGGGCGTGTCGGGGATCTCGTCCAGGGCGAGCAGCGCCCCCGGCAGCTCCCAGGCGCCGATCACCGGCCCCGACAGCACGAGCGCGGCGAGCTCGTCGCCGTAGCGCTGGGCGAAGCGGGCGGCGACGAGGCCGCCCATGGAGTGCCCGACCATGACGAGCGGTACGCCGGGGTGGATGCTCCGGGCCAGGTCGGCCACCGTGTGCACATCGGTGACCACGTCCTCGAAGTCCTCGATCAGGACCCGCTCGCCCGCCGACCTCCCGTGGCCGACGTGGTCCGGGCCGAGGACGGCCGCGCCGTGCGCCGAGAGGACGCCGGCGAGCTCCTCGTACCGGCCGATGTGCTCGCCGTAGCCGTGCACCAGGAGGGCCACGTACCGGGGCCGGTCGTGGGGCCACTCGCGGACGGTGAGGGAGCCGCGGGTTCCTGCCAGGGCGTGCTCGGCCATGTCTCCTCCAGCTGCGCTATAGTCCGAAACTAGCGGTGCTAATTAAAGCTGTTCGGTCCCCCTCCGGCGACGGTCAGGAGTCCAGTCGTGCGTCCCGTCCACTTCGCGGCCGCCCGCCGCACCCCCATCGGCCGGCTCCGCGGCGCCCTGTCCGCCGTACGCCCCGATGACCTCGCCGCCACCGTGATCCGCGGACTGGTCGCCGACGTGCCCGCGCTCGACCCGGAGCGTATCGACGACGTCTACTGGGGCGCGGCGAACCAGGCGGGCGAGGACAACCGCAACGTCGCCCGCATGGCCGCGCTGCTCGCCGGACTGCCCGAGTCGGTGCCCGGCGCCACGGTCAACCGGCTGTGCGCCTCCGGCCTGGAGGCCGTGACGACCGCCGCCCGCACCATCGCCGCGGGCGAGGCGGACATCGTGCTCGCGGGCGGCTCCGAGTCGATGAGCCGCGCCCCCTTCGTGCTGCCCCGCCCCGACGAGACCCTCCCGCACCGCATGGAGACCTTCGACACCCGGCTCGGCTGGCGGCTGGTCAACCCGGCGATGAAGGACCTCCACGGCCTGCTGCCGATGGGCGAGACCGCCGAGGAGGTCGCCGGGCGCTACGACATCTCGCGCGCCCGCCAGGACGAGTTCGCCCTGCGCAGCCACCGACTCGCCGCCGAGGCCCGCAAGAACGGCCACTTCGACGACGAACTCCTCCCGGTGGAGCGGGCGGACGGCGTGGTCGTGGACAGCGACGAGTGCATCCGCGAGGACACCTCGTACGAGAAACTGGCCCGCCTCAAGCCGGTGTTCCGCTCGGGCGGCACGGTCACGGCGGGCAACGCGTCACCGATGAACGACGGAGCGGCGGGTCTCCTCCTGGTCAGCGAGGAGGCCCTGGAGGAACTGGGCCTGGAGTCCCTGGGACGCTATGTCGCCGGTGCCTCGGCGGGCGTCCACCCCGACGTGATGGGCATCGGCCCGGTCCCCGCCACCCGCAAGGCCCTCGCACGCGTGGACTGGAGCGTCGACGACATCGAGGAGGCCGAGTTCAACGAGGCCTTCGCGGCCCAGGCGCTCGCCTGCGTCGACCGGCTCGGCATCGACCCCGACCGCGTCAACCCCACCGGCGGCGCCATCGCCCTCGGCCATCCGCTGGGCTGCTCGGGCGCCCGCATCCTGACGACCCTGCTGCACCGGATGCGCAGGACGGAGGCGGCACGAGGGCTGGCGACGATGTGTGTGGGAGTGGGCCAGGGGAGCGCGGTGCTGGTGGAGCGGGGGTAGTGCGGGCCCCCGGCGCTCGCCGACGCAACAGGACCACTCGGCGAGACGGCACTTACCAGGGCGGTTACCTGCATCTAGCATCGGTCTCCGCATGGACACGATGACGCTCTGGCACATTTCCGGTGGGGAGTTCGCCGCGCTCGCCGCCGCGGCCCTGCTCGTCGGCTTCTCCAAGACAGCCGTCAGCGGGGCCAACACGGTCAGCCTCGCGATCTTCGCCGCCGTACTGCCCGCCCGCGCCTCCACCGGCGCCCTGCTGCCGATCCTGATCGCCGGGGACGTGCTGGCGGTGCTCACCTACCGGCGGCACGCCCACTGGCCCACCCTGTGGCGGCTGTTCCCGGCTGTCGCGGTCGGCGTGGTCGCGGGCACGCTGTTCCTGGAGTGGGCGGACGACGGGATCGTCCGGACCTCGATCGGCGCGATCCTGCTGTTCATGGCCGGCGTGACCATGTGGCGCCGCCGCAAGGCCGGGACGGAGGAGGAACCCGACTCGGTCGGCACCCGCGCGGGCCGCGTCAAGGCCCGTTCCTACGGCGTCCTCGGCGGCTTCACCACGATGGTCGCCAACGCCGGCGGGCCGGTGATGTCGATGTACCTGCTCTCGGCGGGCTTCCGGAAACTCGGCTTCCTCGGCACCTCGGCGTTCTTCTTCCTGATCGTCAACGTCTCCAAGGTGCCCTTCAGCGTCGGCCTCGGCCTGATCGACGGCCACTCGCTGCTGCTGGACCTCGCGCTCGTGGCGTTCGTCGTGCCCGGCGCGTTTTTGGGCAAGTGGGCTGTGAACCGGATCAACCAGCGACTCTTCGAGCAACTGGTGATCGCGGCGACCGTGGTGGGCGGCGTACAACTCCTGCTCCGCTGACGCCCACCCGGTGCTCGGGAGGTCACAGGGCGCCTCAGGACGTCGTAGGCCGCTTCAGGCGTCTCAGGCGTCTCAGGACGCCGAGCTGCCGGTCAGCTCCTTCGCCCGCTGCGGGAGTCCGGTGCCGAGGTCCTCCACCAGCAGGCGCTTGGCGATCGTGTCCACCGCGGCGCGCAGGTCCGTGCCCGAGGGACGGCCGATGTCCTGCCGCACCCGCTCCTCCAGCCAGGACCCCCACGCCTTGCCGATGACCCGTGCCTCACGCGCGCCCGCCTCGGTGTGCGAGAGGAGGGAGCCGTCGCGGGTCAGATAGCCCTCGTCGACCATCCGGTCGAAGACCGGCAGCAGCACCTCGGGCGGCAGATGGCGGCGGGCGGCGATCATGCCGAGGCTCGCGTGGCCCACCATCCGGGTGTGCAGTTCCACCTGCATCACCGCCCAGGCCCCGGCGACGTCGAGCCGGGTGTCGGAGTCCGCCATGATCCGGCGCGCGGTGTCCAGGTCCGTGCTGCCGATGATCTTCCCCACGGCGGTCTCCAGCACCCGCTGCGAGTTCGCCCCCGACGGTGACGCGAACCCCTCGCCCATGTCGGTCGAGCCGGCCCGCGCGCTGTCGCGCAGCTGCACCTGCTTGAGGAACAGGGCGACGACGAACCCCAGCCCGGCGACGGGCACGGTCCACAGGAAGACGGTCTGCAACGTGTCGGCGTACGCGTCGATGATCGGCGCGGCGACGGCCGACGGCAGCCGGTGCACCCCCTCCGGACTGGTCGCCGCCTTGGCGACGGCGGCCGGGTCGATGCCGTCGCCCGCCCGTACCGCCGAGGCGATGCCGTCCTTGAGGTTGGGCGTGAGGGAGTTGGTGTAGATCGTGCCGAAGACCGCGGTGCCGAAGGAGCTGCCCAGCGTACGGAAGAAGGTGACGCCGGAGGTCGCGGTGCCGAGGTCGGCGTACTCGACGGTGTTCTGCACGGCGATCGTCAGCACCTGCATGCACAGCCCGATGCCGGTGCCGAGCACGAACATGTACAGCGACTCCAGCCAGGCGCCCGTGGACGGCCCCATCAGGGACATCAGATACAGGCCGACGCCCATCACCAGGGACCCGGCGATCGGGAAGAGCCGGTAGTGACCGGTCTTGCTCACCACGTTTCCGCTCGCGACCGAGGCGATGAGAAGGCCGATCACCATGGGGAGCGTGCGGACACCTGAGACGGTGGCCGAATCGCCGTCGACGTACTGGAGATAGCTCGGCAGGTACGTCATCGCGCCGAGCATCGCGAAGCCCACGATGAAACTCAGGATCGAGCAGACCGTGAACACCGGGTTGGCGAACAGCCGCATCGGCAGCATCGGTTCGGCCGCCCGGGTCTCCACCCAGCAGAACAGCCCGAGCGCCACCACCCCGCCGATGAACAGGCCGATGACGACCCCGGAGCCCCATGCGTACTCGTTGCCGCCCCAACTCGTCGCGAGGATCAGCGCGCTGGCGCCCACGGCGACGAACGCGATGCCCAGGTAGTCGATCACGGGCCGGGTCGCCGACTTCACCACCGGGATGGTGCGGGCGGCCGCCGCCACGACGACGATCGCGATCGGGACGTTGACGTAGAACGCCCACCGCCAGGTCAGATGGTCGGTGAACAGGCCGCCCAGCAGCGGCCCGATGACCGTGGCGACCCCGAACACGGCGCCGATCGCGCCCTGGTACTTGCCGCGCTCGCGCAACGGGATGACGTCGGCGATCAACGCCATCGCCGTCACCATCAGCCCGCCCGCGCCGACGCCCTGCACCGCCCGCCAGAGGATCAGCAGCGTCATGTTCCCGGCGAGACCGCACAGGAACGAGCCCGTGATGAACACGATCGCCGAGACCTGGAAGACCACCTTGCGGCCGAACATGTCGCCGAACTTGCCGACCAGCACGGTCGAGACGGTCTCCGCGAGGAGATACGCCGTCACCACCCACGACATGTGCGCGGCGCCGCCGAGGTCCGACACGATCGTCGGCAGCGCGGTGCCGACGATGGTCTGGTCGAGGGCGGCGAGCAGCATGCCGAGCATGATCGTCACGAAGACGACGTTGCGGCGGCGCGCGTCCAGCACGGGGGGCTGGGAGGCGGCGGACGGTGCGGTTTCCTCGGCGACGGTCACAAGGGCACGATCACATCGCTGGGCCATCCGTGCATGCCGGGGGGTCCGGGTGGGTGCCGGGGCGCGGTGCGTGGTCGTGGTGGGGTGGGGGAGGAGCCGTGGGCCCGCCTCCGAGCGGGCCGGGCCGTCCGTCTGGCCAGCGCCGCAGCCGGGGTGCCCGTGCCGCCGCGTCCACGCGCGCGTGGCCCGTCTCCACCGACTCCGCCAGCTCCCGGGCCCAGCTCGTGAGTGCCCCGAGATCCATCCCGTACGGCCGCTGCTGCCCGGCCTCCGCCCGCCACTCCTCCACGGCCCCGGCCCCGCGCCGCAGCAGCCGGGCCCCGCCCGTGACGTTGCCCCGCGCCGCGTGGGTCAGTCCCACGGCGAGCTGGGCCAGCCCCCGCCACAGGGTGCGCTCCTCGTCTGGGCCCGCTTTCCAGGCGTCCTCGAAGACCTCGTGCGCGTGGAAGGGACGCCCCGCGTCCAGCAGTTCCTGGGCCTCGGCCACGGTCTCCTCGGGGGTGCGCAGGACGCCCTCCGGCTGCCGGGCGACCCCGTCGGACCCGTACGGCAGCGGCCGCCCCAACCCGTCCCGAGGCCGCGCGTTCCGCGCCCGCCCCTCGCCGTCCCGGTCCCGCGCGTCCGCCTGCCGCCCTGACGATGTACTGGCCATACACCGATTGTCCCGCGCCCGGCACCGGCTTCGGAGCCGCCCCCGGCGTGGGGTAAAGTTCCCTACGCGCGTTCCCGCGATCCACCGTGGGGCAGCGCACCGGGACGTGGCGCAGCTTGGTAGCGCACTTGACTGGGGGTCAAGGGGTCGCAGGTTCAAATCCTGTCGTCCCGACTTTACGAAGTCGCGGGTCAGGGGTCGTTTCAGAGGAGATCTGAAACGGCCCCTCGACGTTTTCGGGAACCGTCACTTGACGTTTTCGGGAACCGTCCCTTGACGTTTCGGGGACCGTTCGGAGGCCAGGCGAGCCCCTTCAGGCCGGGCGACTGCGGCCGGCGCTCCCGGCGCCGTCGTCCGCCGCGGACGCGTCCCGCCCCGCCGCCGGTGCGAGCCGCTCGGCCGCGCCCTCCACCAGCTCCAGGTCGGCCTTGGTATGGCCGATGGCCGCGTCGAGGAGGAGGGACACCAGCGGGTCGCCGGTGTGGGTGCGGCGCAGCCGGGTCAGCCCGGCGAGTTCGGAGAGATAGGTCTGGCGCTGTGCCGCGACGAACGTGTCCAGGGCCTCGGCGCCGAGCGCTGAGGCGCCGAACAGCTTCAGGAACAGCTCGTCGCGGAACCCGCCGGTGCGCACCCACGCACTGGTGGCCCAGTCCCGCACCTCCTGCCGCCCGGGCGGGGTGAGCCGGTAGAGGGTCTTGTCGGGCCGGTCGGGCTGGGCCACCTGGGACCGGGTGACGAATCCGTCGCGGACCAGCCGGTCCAGGATCTGGTACAGGTGGCCGATATTGAGGCCGCCCCACTGCGGGCCGATGGCCTCCTCGAATCGGCCCTTGAGCTCGTACCCGTGACTCTCCCCCTCGGTCAGCAGGGCGAGCACGGCGTGGTGCAGCGGCAAATTTACACACCTCCTGGATTGTGACAATGTACCGCTGCATTGTCCCAATGTAGGAGGACGGCAGTGGGTGTGAGGTTGAGGGGCGTCACGCGCCGGTATCCGGGGCTGGTCGCCCTGGACGCGGTCGATCTGGAGATAGGCGACGGCGAGGCGGTCGCGGTCACCGGCCCATCCGGTTCCGGGAAGTCCACCGTGCTGCACCTGGTCGGCGGCATGGACCGGCCGGACGAGGGCTCGATCGAGATCGACGGCACGGAACTGACGGCACGCCGACTCGACGCGCACCGGCGCCGGATCGGGTTCGTCTTCCAGCGCTTCCACCTGCTGCCCGCGCTCACCGTGCTGGACAACGTCCTCGCACCCGTGCTGCCCCGCCGGGTGGACTTCGACCGACGCGCACGCGCCATGGAACTCCTGGAGGCGGTCGGCCTCGCCGCCCGCGCCGACGCGCTGCCGTCCGAACTCTCCGGCGGCCAGCAGCAACGGGTCGCCACAGCAAGGGCGTTGATCAACCGACCGGGCCTGCTGCTCGCGGACGAGCCCACCGGCAACCTCGACAGCGCGACCGGCCGCGAGATCATCGACCTGCTGCTCTCCCTGCGCGAGCGCTACGGCATGACCCTGCTGCTCACCTCCCACGACCCCGAAGTCGCCGTGAGCTGCGACCGGATCGTCCGGCTGCACGACGGTCGGATCGTCGCCGACGAGCGACTCGACCCCGACGAGGACGTGTTCGACCGGCTCGGAGGGCTGCGCCCGTGATCGCCATGATCCTGTCCCAGCTGTGGCGCCGCCGCTCCCGCGCCCTGGCGCTCGCCTCGGGCATCCTGGTCGCCGCCACCAGCTTCACCCTGCTCACCTCGACGGTCACCACCAGCCAGGCCCGCACCACGGGCCTCGTCGAGGAGAGTGCGCGTTCCGCCTACGACATCCTGGTCCGCCCGCCGGGCGCGGGCGACGAGGTCGAGAAGGCGCAGGGCCTGGTCGAGGCCAACTTCCTGTCCGGCATCTTCGGCGGCATCACCCTCGGCCAGTACGAACGCATCAAGTCCCTCACCGGGGTCGAGACCGCCGCACCGGTCGCCAACGTCGGCCACCTGATGGTGCAGAGCACGGTCCCCGTGGATGTCTCCGCCTTCCGCGACAGCGATGTGCCCGCCCAACTCCTGCGCCTCACACCTAAGTTGAAGGCCGGACTGGGCAGCTACCCGATGGCCGACCAG
The DNA here is from genome assembly GCF_010548375.1 of Streptomyces sp. SID13726. GTDB lineage: Bacteria > Actinomycetota > Actinomycetes > Streptomycetales > Streptomycetaceae > Streptomyces. Next base: position 475,794 of record NZ_JAAGLY010000003.1, on the reverse strand, counting down.
TACGTCTACCTGACCCGCAACCCGATCGTCACGTACAAGACGTGGAACAAGGCCGAGACCATCTGGCCCGACCTCCAGCACGAGATCGCCGACGACAAGAAGTACGCGGTGTGCTGGTTCTACAACGAGGACAAGAAGGGGGACACCTTCGACAGTCTGGGGGAGCGGCTGCCCCAGCCGCTGTTCGTGTGGAACCCCGTCCCCAGGACGGCCTTCACTCCCGACGCCCGTTCCCGGATGACCTGCGTACCGGGCGACGGAAAGGCCACGGCGCGGATCCCGGTCGCCTACCCGGTGCTCCTGTCGGCGATCGACCCGGTCGCCGAGGACCGGCTGGTCGGTCTGGGCGGCGCGGTCACCTCCGGCCGGATGCTCACCGACAAGGACAAGCCCTTCTGGGGGCCCGACGCCTTCGACCTGAACCCGGTCGAGTCCGAACGGCAGCACGACTACCAGGTCCCCGTCATCCTGAGCAGCCGCACCCTCACCGCCGGCGCCCTGACCGCCACCGTCCAGCGGCTCGACGTCAAGGATCCCGCCGCCCTGCCCGCCGAGCTGGCGAGCCCGCGGGCCCACGACTACGTCAACGGCCTGCGCGGCAGCGCCGCCGGCGAGGTGACCGCCGATCTCGGCGCCGGCTTCCGCACCATCACCAGCGGCGACGACTTCGAGGTGCCCCTGTACTGGACCGTAGGCCCCGTCGACTACCGGGCCACCGAGGACGGCCTCACCGTGCGGACCCGCTCGGCCCAGCCGCGAGACCTGTGGCGCACCAACGTCGAGGACGACCTGGTGCCGAACGTCCCGGAGGAGAACACCGGCACGCAGTTCCGCGCGGTCACCGCCCACGCGGCCACCGACTGCATGGCCTTCAAGACGTGCGTGGGCAAGGACGCCGGGCGCGGTCCGACACCGGTCCTGAACATCGTCGGCCGCTACGACACCGACCGGCTGCGCGGCTTCTCCACCCTCTCCCAGGTGCCGCTGGAGACCTACCGTTCCCCGCAGGTCGTCGGCGCGGACCAAGCCTCCCGCGCGGCCCTCGGCGACCAGCCGCTGCGCCCCGACCGGAACCTCGGCGGTTACCTCAGCCCGCCGCCCACCCTGCTCACCACCCTCGACTCGCTCTCCGTCATCACCCACAGCCGCCGAAAGCCCACCGCGCAGGAGAAGGCGCCCGTCAGCGCCATCCGCATCCGGGTGGCAGGAGTGACCGGCGTGGACCCCGCCTCCCGCGCCCGCGTCAACTCGGTCGCCGGCCAGATCCGCGCCGCCTACCCCGCGCTCCAGGTGGACGTCACCGTCGGCAGCTCGCCCGCCCCGCAGACCGTGGCGCTGCCGGGAGGCGTCAAGGTCACCGAACACTGGGTCGCCAAGGGGGTCGCCCTGAGCATCCTGCGGGCCGTGGACACCAAGAGCGCGGTGCTGTTCGGGCTGGTCCTGGTGGTCTGCGGGCTCTTCCTCGCGCAGGCGGCCCTGGCCTCCGTACGCTCGCGCCGCACCGAGATCGGCACCTTGCGCTGCGTCGGCTGGAGCGCGCCGGAGATCCTCCGGCTGATCCTCGGCGAACTCGCGGTGATCGGGCTCGCCGCGGGCACGCTCGGCGCCCTTCTCGCCTACGGCCTGGGCGCCCTGCTCGGCCTGTCCACCTCGGTGGCGAAGGCGGCCCTCGTGCTGCCCGTCGCTCTGCTGCTCGCGCTCACCGCGGGTGTGCTGCCCGCCTGGCGGGCGACCCGGGTGCAGCCGCTGGACGCGGTCACACCCCCGGTCACCGCCACCCGCCGGGCGGTCGCCGTCCGCTCGGTGGCCGGTCTCGCGCTGCGCAACCTGCTGCGCGCCCCCGGCCGGACGGTGCTCGGCGCGGCCGGCCTGGCGCTCGGCGTGGCCGCGTTCACCGTGCTGCTCTCCCTCACCCTCGCCTTCCGCGGCGAGGTGGCCGGCTCGCTGCTGGGCAACGCCGTCGTCGCCCAGGCCCGCACCGCCGACTACCTCAGCGTGGCCCTGTCCCTTGTGCTCGGCGCGGCCGGCGCCGTGGACGTGCTGGTCCTCTCCCAACGCGAGCGCGCCGCCGACCTCGCCGTCCTGAGCGCCACCGGCTGGTCCCACCGCGAACTCGCCCGCCTCGCCCTGTACGAGGGCGCCGGCCTCGCCCTCCTGGGCGGCCTCACCGGAGCCGCCGCGGGCCTGACCACCGTCCTGACAATCGGCCAGGGACTCTGGGCAGACCGACTGCCGGCCCTGGCCGGCGCAGCACTTCTGGCAGCCCTGGCCGGCGTCACCCTGGTCTGCGGCGTACTCTCCTTCCCGATCCGCGCGATGTCCCGTATCGCGCCGGCTCAGCTGTTGGCGAGGGAGTGAACGGCGGTTGCACGCACCCCCGGACCCTGGCCGATCCTGGAGTGACACGGAGGAAAGCTCGATCTCCGGGCTAGAAGGCCGCCGTCCGGTCCTCGCTGCGTGGGTCGTTCACCTGGTGCTCGGTGTAGATGCCCGCGCGTGCCTCACGGCGCCACGGGCGGCCGTAGGTCACCGCGTCGGCGGCGGCCTCCGAGCCGGCGTCGAGGTGGGCGATCGCGACCGATGGCGAACCGTCGGCCGGGCATCGGGCGAGCCAGTCGCCGTTGGGTGCGACGATGCCGGAGGGGGCGGTGGGGCTGTGCTGGGAGGGGACGGACATGCTGACCCAGTAGCTGTTGACCGTGGCGTGGCCCTGGGCCTGGGCGGCGGTGTTGCCCGGGGTGCCGCTGGTGGAGAACAGGACGCAGTCGACGTCCGACTTCTCGTACTCCGCGAACAGTTCGGGGTAGTGGATCTCCATGCCCAGTAGGCAGCCGAAGCGTGTGCCGTCGACCTCGAAGGTGACCGGTGAGACGCCCGGGGAGTACATGTACGAGACCTTCGTCTTCGACAGCAGGCGTTCGTCGTAGCGTGTGACGACCTCGCCCCGGTCGGAGAGGACGTAGAGGCTGTTGTGCGGGCGATTCGGGCCGGTCAGGCGGTGTACCGATGCGATCACCGTCCACAGCCGCAGCTCGCGGGCCAGCTCGGTGATCGCGGCCAACTCCGACTGGAGCACCGGCCATTGGCACCGGTCCCAGTCCGCCGGGCCGACCGTGTCGGGGCCGTCGACGGACATGACGAACTTGCTCGGAAAGCAGAGCGCGCCTTCCGGGAAGTGCACGAGCCGCGCTCCCTGGGCGGCGGCCTCGCGCATCAGAGCGCGGACCTCGCGCCCGCTCTCGCGCAGCGCCTGGACGTCTCGGGGGTCGTCGCGGACCGGGGTCTGCGCCACGGCGAGCCGTACGGTGTTGGGATTCCTTGCTTCCGACATGACGTCTCCTGATGGAGTCGGAAGGAAGTGCCGCAGGGCGGACGTATAGGACTCGCCGGTCTTGGCGGCGCGGGCACGCACCTGGCGTTTGAAGTTCCTACGGGCTGTCATCGCGGCCTTCCACGCCCTGAGCGACAGTTCCCCGGCAACCTCGCCCGAGGCGATCGGGCTGCGACAACGGCCTGAGACGCTGGTCCCTTTGCCTCCGGTGGGAGACCGTGCCGGGGACGGTCGCGGGAGGTTCGGCGTAGGCCACGCAGTCGGCCATCATGCCGTCGCTCGCGGACCCCGTCAAGATCCCTACTGCCCTGCCGTCCCCGTCCGTTGGTTCACAGGCTGCTGAGAAGCGCCAGGCGTTCGGCGCTCGTGGAGTTCGGGTCGGCGTAGTAGACGACGATCAGTTGGCGGGCCTGTGGGCGGATCATCTTCTCGTAGCGCAGGTCGAGTTCGCCCACGAGTGGGTGGTCGAGGCGGGTGAGGCCGGTGTCGCGGCGGCGGACCTCGCGGCGGGTCCACAGAGTGCTGAACTGCTCGCTGGCGACGGTGAGTTCGCCGATGGTCTCCAGCAGCTCAGGGTCGGCCTGGTCCACGTCGATCATGGCGCGCAGTCCTGAGACGGCCTTCGCGGTCATGTCGTCCCACTGCGGGTAGAGGCCGCGCATCTCGGGTTCGAGGAAGGCGGCCCGCAGGGGACTCTGGCCGACGGCGAAGAAGGGGCACAGGAGTACGGCCAGCCGGTTCGCGGCGACGACTCGTCCGCCGGGGCCCTGGGCGTAGGCGGGGGTCTGCGGCCAACTGTCCAGCAGCGGTTGCAGATCGCCCTGGTTCGTACGGGTGCGGCTGCGCGGCCTGCGAGGAGGTGGCGCGGGGTGGGCGAGGCGGTGCAGGTAGGCGACGGCGTCCTCGTCGAGCTGGAGGGCGCCGGCCAGTGCGGTCAGGATGTGGTCGGAGGGGTTGAGGTTGCGGCCCTGTTCCAGGCGCAGGTAGTACTCGGGGCTGATGCCGGCGAGCTGGGCGACCTCCTCGCGGCGCAGTCCGGGGACCCGGCGCCGTTCGCCGGCGGGCAGCCCGGCCTGTCGCGGGCTGATCGATGCGCGCCGGGCCCGCAGGAACTCGCCCAGGGTGTCGGCTGTGTCGCGTGCCATGCCGTCGACGCTAGCCGTTCAGCAGGCCGAGTCGGACCAGGCTCCGCGCGGTGGCCACGACCGCTTCCTCGTTGGACCGCGGGGACCAGTCCAGCTCCTTGCGGGCCTTCGCGTTGGAGGCACGGCGTACGACATTCAGCTGCGGCACCGTCTCGCGCAGCGCCGGGTTCACCATGGCCAGCAGACGCAGCAGCCAGGCCGGTGCCGAGCCGGTGGGCACCGCCGCGGCGGCCTCGCCCAGCTCCGCGCGCAAGGCCAGGGCGATGTGGTGGAAGGAGATCGGCTCGCCCGCGAGCGCCAGGTAGCGCTGTCCGGCTGCCTGCGGTGCCGTCAGGGCACGTAGGTGCAGGTCGGCCGCGTCGCGTACGTCGACCGTGTTGGTCCAGATCGGCGGCGCGGCCCGCATCCGGCCGGTGAGCATCGCGTGGACGATACGGATCGACGTGGAGAAGTCAGGCCCGAGGACCGGACCGAAGATCCCCACGGGGTTGACGACCGTCAGCTCCAGGCCGCCGCCCTCGCGCTCGACGAAGTCCCAGGCGGCCCGTTCGGCGATCGTCTTCGACTTGACGTACGCGGACACCCCCGGCCCGTCGCTCCTGGTCCAGTCGTCCTCGCCGAACGTCCGTGCGGTCCGGCCATGGCCGTAGCCCACCGCGGCGAAGGAAGAGGTCAGCACCGTGCGCCGCACCCCCGCGTCCCGGGCGGCCCGCAGGACCCGCAAGGTCCCGTCACGGGCCGGGACGATCACCTCGTCCTCGTGCTTCGGCCCTGCCCCGGGAAACGGCGAGGCCGCGTGCAGGACGTGGTCGACTCCCGCCACGGCCCGCTCCCAGCCCCGGTCGGAGGTCAGGTCCGCCTCTACATAGGAGACGCCATCCGCGTGCGGGGCTTCGGCCACGGCGAGCATCCGCTCGACGTCAGGACGCCGGGCCAGGGAACGGACCGTGGTCGTGACCGTGTGCCCGGCGGGCAGGAGTCGCGCGATCAGGTGGGAACCCAGAAAACCGGTTCCGCCCGTGACGAGTACATGTGCCATGCCTTCATGCTCGGCAGTCGGGCCGGTGGGTTCCAGATCCCGCCGATACCAGTACTCCCAGGGACAGGCTCAGCGACGCGGCTTGGAGACTCCACGGTGACGCCCCCCGCTGTCGTCCCGGCCATGCCGAACGGCGGGCCCGCCAGGAAGGACAGGCCCGCCGCTCGTCCCGGTCAGACCTCCTTGACCACCAGCCCGGCGTACGCGGCGCCCAGCCTGCTCGCGAGCTGTTCGACGCCGATCGTGTCGAGGCCCCGCTGCCCCGACAGCGCGGCTCCGGCGGCCGAGCGCGCGGTGGCGAAGAGCGCCCAGGAGTCGGCCGTGTAGGCGGTCCGGTCAGGGGAGCCCACCGCGGTCAGGGCGCTGCGGAGCGGTGTCGTGTCGACCCGTCCGTCCACGTCCCCGGAGAGCGCGGTGAACGCGTCGAGGACGATCTTTCCCGACCTCAGGGTGAAGGTCGCCGTGTGCCTGCCGTCGGACAGGCCGCGGAGCGAGTACGTCGCCTGGCGTTTGTCCGTGGCCGTGGTCCTCGCGGCGCGGGCGACCGGGTGGCCGTCCACGGAGACGTCGAGGACCGCGCTTCCGTCGTTGCCACCGATGACGTCGATGCCCGTGCCGCGGAACGGGACGGTGACGGTCGCGCCGGCGGTCGTACTCGTCGAGGTCGACCGGTACCAGTTCATCGCGTCGCCGAGGGAGGCGTTCCGGCTCCAGGTGCCGCCGTAGGAGACCGAGTTGTCCATGTTGTCGGTCAGCGTGGTGGCGTACGGGGTGAAGCCGGCGACCTTCTCGACCTTCAGGTCGTCGAACGCGGTCCGGTGGAAGTCGGTGCCCAGCTTGACGCGCCCGCCCGTCACCGGTACCGGGTCCTGGTACGTGGTGACGGCCTGTCCGTCGATGTACGCCGTCACGGACGCGCCCTTCGCCTCGACCGCGAGGCGGTAACCGCTGGACGCGGCGACCGTTCCGGTGCGCAGGGCGGTGCCGTACCGGTAGAAGGTCCAGTTCCCCGCGGGGCCGATCCCGACGCTGTACGCGGCGTCCGTCGCGGCCATGCCCTTCTGCTGGCGTACGCCCAGGGTGGCGAGGCCGCCCTGCGGATCCGGGAAGGAGACGTCCACCGAAGCCCGGTAGTTCTCCCAACGGAAGTCGCCGACCGTGGTGTTGGGGGTGTTGCGGTTCCAGGCGCCGGTGTCCTTCATGGACTGGTCCAGGTACTGGTACAGCACGTTGTCGCCGTCGGCGTCCTTGCCGATCTCCCACGCTCCGGTCTGGTCGACCAGGTAACGTGGCTGGTTGCCACGGGACTTGAGGTATGGCTGGGACACCGTGCGGGCGCCGTCGTCCGCGCCGACCCGGACCCGGCCCTCCTCCTCGTACCCGAAGTCGTCGGCGTACAGGACTCCGTCACGGGTGTCGTGCCGTTTGCCGGTCGCGTCGGTGTCGAGCACCGTGCGGTCCCCGGACTCGGGCAGGCGCTGCTTCGTCGCCTTGTCGCGGCTGCGGTCGAGCGTGGTGAAGGTGACGATCGAGCGCGGCTTCACCGTGTAGGTGTAGACACCGTCGCCGTCGGGGCGGATCTGGGCGGCCAGGTGCTTGAAGTTGGCGTCGTACGCCTGGCCGGGGTCCGCCGCGCGGGTCTCCCAGACCTCCATCGTGGGGTCGCCACCCAGGTCCATGTTCTCGGCCCTGATTCGGTAAGTCCTCGTCAGATCACTGTCGTTGACGGCGATCGTGGAGAAGTCCCTCTTCTTCGGGTCGGCGAGCGTCATGTAACTCGGGGCGCCGTTCGAGCCGTCGACGTTCTCGGTACCGCTCACCCCGCTGTAGCTCGCCTCCGGCACGGTGCGCCAGATCCCGGCCGTGTTGGCGGAGTTCTCCCAGCCGGTCCTCGCGAACTGGGTGAAGTGCTGCATCACGTACAGCGCGGCGTCGTAGTGGATGTTCCCCGACCACGGATCGCGGGCGCTGACCAGCTCCTTGTGGCTGTACTGGGCGCCCTCGTAGAAGGCCCCGATCGCCGGCTGGAAGATGTAGTGCGTCCGCTTGGAGTTGGCGTAGCTCTTCACCGAACGGTTGGCGAGGTCGAGCGCGCTCTGCACCCCGCCGATCCCGGTGCTCGCGCCGCCCGGGCCCTCGGTGTTGGCGACCCGGTGGTCCGTCCAGCCGAAGGAGCCGACGCCCTCGCTGTACCAGACCTCCTTGTCCTGGCCCGAGGCGGCGGTCGCCAGCTTCGTGTAGGGCCGGTACGTGGCGCTGTCGGGGGCACCGTCGAGCCGGTCGTCGGTGGTGTAGTGGTAGCCCACCGCGTCGACCATGCCGAAGAGTTCGGTGTCCGTGAGCATCGCGGGCCCGATGTTCTTCGTGGTGTTCTCGTCCGAGGCGACGATCTTGATGGCGTGGTACGCCTTCGCCGCCGCCTTCTGCTGACGGGGCGTCAAACCGTAGCGGACGTCGGTGAATTCGGTGTCGCTTGCCAGCGCGTTCTTGTACCACTTGATGAAGGAGATGTCCGGCTTGGTGGTCTCGTTGGTGTCCGGATCGACGTAGTCGACCATGTACCCGTACTTCTGGTACGCGTCGAGGATCGTCTCCTTGTACCACTTGTACATCTCGTCGGTGCCGGTGCCCTTGTTCCACTCGGTCTGCACCCACTGGGGCATGACCCAGCGCAGGATCGAGACCTTGAGGTGCGGGTTCACCGTCTTGGCGTCGGCGGCGAGTTGGAAGCCGGGGGAGCGGGACGCGTCGGCGAGTTCGTCGGCCGTGCGCATGGTCGCCGGATCGGAACCGGTCGAGGTGTTGGTGTCCGAACCCATCTCGACCTTGACGTGGTTGATGAGCGGGTTCCGGCCGCCGAAGAGCACCCGGACGAGTTCCCAGTAGCGGTCGGGGTGCTCCGCCTTGTAGTCCATCAGCAGATTGCTCGTGCTGTTGCAGCTGAGCAGGCCGAGGCCCTTGTAGGTGAGGCCGTTCACGTTGTCGGCGCGTACGTCGTTCCCGTCGACCACGACCTGCACGGGATCGTCCGCGGAGTGGGCGGCGGGTGCCGAGGTCACTCCTGCCGCCAGTGCCATGGTGGTCGCCGCGGCCAGCGACGCCCAGCCGAATCTTCGCTTCATACCCATTCGGGGGACCGTAGGTGGCAAGCGCTTTCTGCGTCAATCCCCTTGCGCCCCTTGAGAATTGGCTGCCCCAGGGGTTGCCACCCGCCGGAAAACGCGTGGACCGCGGACTCTTCGTCGCGGGACACTGCCGAACTCGGACAGCGACTTCCCCAACACACAGGGTCAGGATGCAGACGCCTGAGTTACAGAGGATTCCCCCGCGCAAGGGCTCGGTGCTCCTCGCGCTTCGTTACTACGGACGGGAGTTGGCACGGCTTCGCCGGCTGACGGTGCCCGCCATGCTGATGGCCGCGCTCGGCGGCATCGGCATCAACTACATCGCGCCGCTCATCGTCGCCAAGCTGGCCGGCGGCATCGCGGACGGCGCGCGCGTCACCGCAGGTTCGGCGCTGCCGTACGTACTGGGCTTCGCCGGAGTCCTGCTCCTCGCCGAGGGCCTGTGGCGGGTCGCCCTGCACTGCCTCAACCGCCTCGACGCCCTCGGTATCGAGCACCTCTATGTCATCGGGATGGACGAACTGTTCGCCAAGGACGCCACGTTCTTCCACGACAACTTCGCCGGATCACTGACCAAGCGCGTGCTGAGCTTCGCCACCCGCTTCGAACCGTTCGTCGACACCCTGGTCTTCCAGATCGTGGGCAGCCTCGTCCCGCTGCTGTTCGGCTCGGTGGTGCTGTGGCGCTACGAACCGCTGCTCGTCGTCGGCCTGTTGACGATGATCGTCCTGACGGCGCTGTGCGCGGCTCCGCTCATCCGGCGCCGCCAGGCACTGGTCGCCGAGCGCGAGGCGGCGGTCGCCCGGGTGTCCGGGCACGTCGCCGACAGCCTGATGAACATGGACACGGTCCGGGCGTTCGGCGCCGAGGAGCGCGAGGCCGCCGAACACCGCTCCCGTGTCGCCACCTCGCGCCGGCTCATGCTCAGGTCCTGGGACTACGGCAACCTGCGCATCGACACCTTCGTGGCGCCGATGTCGGTGCTGACCAACGCGCTGGGCCTGCTCCTCGCGGTCGCCCTCGGCGGGGGCCGGCACGGCGTGGAGGCGGTCGTGGTCGCCTTCACCTACTACTCCAACGCGACGCGGATCATGTTCGAGTTCAACCAGATCTACCGCCGTCTGGAGAGCTCGATGACGGAGGCCGCGCAGTTCACCGAACTGCTGATGACCCCGCCGACCGTCCTGGACCCGCCGTCGCCCGAGCCGCTGCTGCCCGGACGCGCCGACGTCCGCTTCGAGCGGGTCGGCTTCAGCCACGCGGGCGCGGACCGGCTCTTCGAGGGGCTCGACCTGGTGGTGCCCGGCGGGACGAAGGTCGGTCTCGTCGGCCGGTCCGGCGGCGGCAAGACCACCCTCACCCGGCTGCTGCTGCGGATGACCGACATCGACGGCGGGCGCATCCTCGTCGGCGGCCAGGACATCAGCAGGCTGCGCCAGACCGACCTGCGCAGCCTGATGGCGTACGTCCCGCAGGACCCGGCGATGTTCCACCGCACCCTGCGCGACAACATCGCCTTCGCCCGGCCGGACGCCACCGACGCCGAGATCCGCCGGGCGGCCGAGGCGGCACACGTCACGGAGTTCGCCGACGCGCTGCCCGAGGGCTTCGACACCCTGGTCGGCGAGCGGGGCGTCAAACTCTCCGGCGGCCAGCGCCAGCGTGTCGCACTCGCCCGGGCGATCCTGCGGGACGCGCCGATCCTGCTGCTCGACGAGGCGACCAGTGCCCTGGACTCGGAGAGCGAGATCCTCGTCCAGGAGGCGCTGTGGCGGCTCATGGAGGGACGGACCGCGCTCGTGGTCGCACACCGGCTGAGCACGGTCGCGGGCATGGACCAGCTCGTCGTCCTCGACCGCGGCCGGATCGTCGAGCAGGGCAGTCACCAGGAACTCCTCGCGCTCGACGGCCCGTACGCGAAGCTGTGGCACCACCAGTCGGGTGGCTTCCTCGAAGACACCGCCGTGGAGGCCGAGTTGCACTGACGGGTTACAGGGGCGCCGGTGACGAGGCCCCCGGGATCAGCAGGCTCGGCCTGCCCGTGCCGTCGGCCGGGACGCTCCACAGATCGCTGCTGCCCACCTTGCCGTTGGTGGGCAGGGCGTAGGCCACCGTCCTGTTGTCCAGCCAGGTGGCCTGGTCGTCGACGCTGTGGCGTTCGGCGAGCGCGGTCTCCTTGAGGGTGCGCAGGTCGAGGACGTACTCGTGCCAGAGGTCGGTGCGCGACAGCACCCGCTTCTTGAAGGCCACCCGGGTCCCGTCGGGGGAGAGCGAGGGGCACTCCACGTTCTCGACCAGGGTGGTCACCTTCCGGCCGGACAGCGAACCCCGCACCAGATAGGTCTTGTTGGCGGTGTTGAGGGTCGCGTAGAAGGTGTCGTCGTCGGAGGCGAAGGTCACGCCCCAGAAGTTGACGTCCGCGGCCTGGTACGGCTTGCCGTCCAGGGTGATGGAGAAGGTCTCCAGGCTCGGCGTCAGCTTCATGGTGCGGGTGTCCAGGACCGAGGTCCGGGTCGAGAAGAACGCCGAGGAATACGACTCGCCGGAGACGAACACCGTCCAGGCGACGAAACGGCCGCTGGGCGAGACCCGGGCCCGGCTCGGGGTGCCCGCGAGCGCGTAGGTGTGCCGGGTGCGCAGGTCGGCGTCGAGGAGCAGGGCGCGGTTGCTCTGCTTGAGGACACCGGGGTTGGACTGGAGGCAGATGCCGGTGCCGGCCGCCGCGTAGAAGCGGGCGCACTTCAGGTCCGAGGCGGTGCGCCCGCTCTCCGGATCGGCGGACGGGACCGAGGCGACCGCGGTGCGGTGCGGTCCCGCGGCCGCGTTGATGAAGGCGAGGCGGTTCTTCTGGCCGAGCGTCAGCTTGCCCGTGCTGACGGCGGGGCCGCCCGCCTGGGGCTTGTTCGCCCGGTCCGCGCGGTCGGCGGCGTGCAGGACCATGCCGGTGCCCACGCCCGCGAGCAGCAGGACCGCCGTACAGAGGATGAGCAGGCGGCGGCGTAGAGGTGTCATCTGGACCTTCGAGGCTGTGCCGGTCATGGGATTCGGTGGAGGGTCGTGGCGGTCGTGGTCATCGGGTGGCGTCCGTCGGACGCAGCACCCGGCCCGCGACGGCTGCGCAGCACAGCAGGCCGATCGCGGAGGCGGCCAGGGCGGGGCCGTCGCCCCACACCGTCCAGGCGGCGCCGAAGGCCAGCGAGCAGCAGAACCGGGCCAGCGCCTGGCTGGTGCCGACGATGGCGAGCCCGCTGCCGCGCAGCTGCTCGGGCACGATGTCGGCGAGTGCGGCGGGGAGCACTCCGTCGGTGGCGGCGTAGAACACGCCGTGCAGGGCGAGCACGAGGAAGGGCAGGGCCGGGGTGTGCGGGGCCCACAGCAGCAGGCCGTAGCCGATGAGCAGGGCCACGTGCCCGGCGAGGAACACGGTGTGCCGCCCGATCCGGTCGGCGAGCGCGCCGACCGGCACCGCCAGCAGCAGGAACACCACGGCGGTGCCCAGCGGCAGCAGCGTGAACCACTGCTCGGCGATGCCCGCGCGCCGTTGCAGGAGCAGATAGACGAAGGCGTCGCTGACGGTGGTCAGACCGAGCAGCGCGGCACAGCCGGCGAGCGCCCGCAGCCGGGGCAGCCGCAGCAGCGCGAGCGCTTCGCGGACACGGACGGGAGGTCTGCCGGTGGCGGTTTCTCGGGACGCGCCGGGAGTGGCCTCTCCGGACGCGCCGGAAGCGGTCCCGTCGTGCGCCGCGCCCGGCGCGCCGCCTTCCGGCGTACGCGCACCGGGTACGGGGGCGGGCTTGTCGGCACTCCACTGCTCGCCGCCCGCACCGCCCGCCGAGAAGGCCCGCTTGCCCGGTACGAACAGCATCAGTACGACGACGCCGAGCACCGCCACGCAGGCGCTCACGCCGAACACCGCGTCGTAGCCGTCGGCCGCCGCGCTCAGGATGAGGAAGGCGGCCAGCGGGCCGAGCATCGCGCCTGTCGTGTCCATGGCCCGGTGCACACCGAAGGCCCGGCCCTGCTTCTCGAGCGGCGTGGACAGGGAGATCATCGCGTCGCGCGGGGCGGTGCGCAGGCCCTTGCCGGTGCGGTCCACGGCGAGGACCGTGCCGAGGGCACCGATGCTGCTCACCAGCAGGAGCAGCGGCTTGCACAGCGCGGAGAGGCCGTAGCCGAGTCCGGCCAGCAGTTTGTGGTTGCGCACCCGGTCGGCGAGATGGCCGCCGGTCAGCTGGACCAGCGCGCTGACGCCGTTGTAGACACCGTCGAGGGTGCCGAAGGCCAGCGGGCTGAAGCCGAGCGTGGTGACGAGGTAGAGCGGCAGGACGGCGGTGACCATCTCCGAGGAGATGTCGGTGATCAGGCTGACCGTGCCGAGGACGAGCACGACCGGGGCGACCCGGGGCCGTATGCCCCGTCTTCGGCCCTGGTCGGGGCCCGCCCCCACGGGCGCGGAGCGGTCAGTGAGGTACATGTTCGGGAACTCCGGATCTGGTGCGCATCAGTTCTGTCGGCTGCTCTCGTCCCGCAGCCAGGTGCCGAAGTCCTGTGCCCGGATGGCCTTCGCGGCCCGGCGCCGGGCGACGACCGCCGCCGCGACGAAGACTACGACGCCACTGGCCAGCCCGGGATCCGCGCGCAGCAGGGCGAGCAGATCGGCCTTGCCGGTGCGTGCCGTGGCCTCCTCGGGGCTCTGGTGCTGCTGCTCGACCTGGGCCGTGGACACCGCCGCCCGGACCCGGCGCTTGATCAGATCCGGCCATGTTCGTGGCGGTTGCACCACCACGTGGGCGGTGCCGACCACGAGCCGCTCCTCGGCCGCGAAGGCCAGCGAGGCGGCCAGGTCGTCCGCCATCAGCGGCGGCAGCGCGGCGATCCTCGCGTGCCCGGCCTTGGAGACCGCGATGACCCCCCGGCCGAACAGCCCCTCGCGCACGGCGGGCAGCCGCTGCCACACCCGGTAGTAGGCGCGCACCCGCCAGGCGCAGGCGGTCAGCGGAATCCGGCGCTCCGGGGCGGTGGCGAGGATGCCCGAGGAGTCGTCGTCGAGCGGCTCGGTCAGCGCCCGTACGTCGGCGCCGCCGAGTACGACGTCGGCGTCGACGTAGAGGCGCGGGAAGCCGCGCGCGTGGTCGTCGCCCGCCCGCAGCGCGGCGTGCTTGGAGGGCACGGGTATCTCGACCACCCGCACGCGCGGGCCGCGGGCGGCCGCGATCCGTGCGGTGTCGTCCGTACACCCGTTGCACACGACCACTATGTCTGTCTCGTCCTCGGTGGAATCGGCCAGAAGTGAGTCGAGGAGCCGGCCGATGACTTGCGCCTCGTTGTGGGCCGGGATCACGATGCTCGTCACCTGGGCAGTATGCATTCGATGTCACTATTGCGATGTGTGTTTCGTCCAACTGTTCCCGTGACTGCGTTCGGTGGTCTAGATTGAGGGCCGCCGAACCGGTTTGGGTGGGGAACGTGAGGCGCTAGCCGACATGCAGGGGACATGAGGCGGTTGGGGAACCGCTGAGGCTACTTAGTTATCAACTGCCGCTGTGTCGGGGGCACATCGGTGTTCGGTCAGGGGTAACCGTGCACGTGGTGGGGGGCGCATGACCATTGAGGTCACGCATGAGCAACAGCTTGTGGAACACAGTGCTCCGCGAGGTCGCCGAAGACCTTGGGAGAAGAAGTACCGGATAGTCCTGCTGGTCGCGGACAGCTTCGCCGCTGCTGCCGCGGCCTTCGTGGTCCACGCGGCGTACGGCCGCTGGGCGGTGGCCCTGGTGCTGCCCCCGACGTGGATCGTGGCGATGCTCGCCCACCGCTCCTACGACCGCAGCGCCCTGGGGCTCGGCACCGAGGAGTACCGGCGGGTGCTGCGCGGCGCCGTCGCGCTGCCGGCGCTGGCCGCGGTCGCGCACTGGTCGTTCACCCACGATTCAGGACTTCTTCATGACATGACCATGGCCGCGATACCGGCCGCGGTCATCGCCGTGGCCGTCCGCTACGCGCTCCGCCGCCGGCTGCACCGGCGGTGGGCCAGGGACCGGGGCAGGAGCGCCACCCTGCTCGTCGGTCCCGCGCGCGGCATCGCGGAGCTGGTGGCCGTGCTGCGGCGCGGCGGCGTCCAGGAACTCCAGGCCGCCGGCGTGTGCCTGAGCGACCCGCGCAACGCCGCGGAGGTCCGCAAGCTCGGGCTCCCCGTCCTCGGCGGCGTCGACACCATGGACGACGTCATCCGGGCCATGGGCATCGGCACCGTGGTGGTGCTCCCCGCACCCGAGTTCGACGCCAACGTCCTGCGCCGGATGTCCTGGACCGCGGCCGTGCAGGGCGTCGACTTCCTGCTGGCCCCCGTACTGGCCGACGTCTCCGCCTCCCGGCTCGCGGTACGCCCCACCAACGGGGTGCCGCTGGTCCGGGTGCAGGCGCCCAACCTCTCCCGGACCTCCCGGCTGCCCAAGGAACTGCTGGATCGTTCCTTCGCCGCGGCCCTGCTGCTTCTCCTCGCCCCGCTGCTGCTGTTCATCGCACTGATCGTCCGCCTGGACAGCACCGGCCCCGCGCTCTTCCGCCAACAGCGGGTGGGCCGGTACGGCGACCACTTCACCATGTTCAAGTTCCGCACCATGCGGCCCGACTCGGAGTCCCTCCGGGCCGAGCTGGAGCACCTCAACCAGAACAGCGACGGACTGCTGTTCAAGGTGAAGGAGGACCCCCGGATCACCCGGGTCGGTTCGCTCCTGCGCCGCAGCTCGCTCGACGAACTGCCGCAGCTGATCAACGTGATCAGCGGCCACATGTCGCTCGTCGGCCCGCGCCCCCCACTGCCCGAGGAGGTGGACGAGTACCCGGCGGAGGTCAAGCGCCGGCTGCTCGTGAAGCCCGGTCTCACCGGCCTCTGGCAGGTCAGCGGCCGCTCGGACCTGCCCTGGGAGGAAGCGGTCCGACTCGATCTCGCATACGTGGACAACTGGTCGACCGCTCTCGACCTGTCCATCCTGGCGCGCACCACGACAGCGGTGGTGCGCGGAACGGGGGCCTACTGATGGACCGAAGGAAGAGGAAGACAGTGACGCAGGAACCGCTCGGGGTCGCGGTCGTCGGGGCCGGCTACTGGGGACCCAACCTGGTCCGCAACTTCCAGGCCAGCGACCGCTTCCGGCTGCGCTGGCTCTGCGACCTCGACGTGGACCGCGCCCAGCGGGTCCTCGGCGGCTACTCCACGATCCAGGCCACCTCGGACTACGCGGCCGTGCTCGCCGACCCCGACGTGGCCGCCGTCGCCGTGGCCACGCCCGCCGGCACCCACCTCGACATCGCCCTGGCCGCCCTGCGCGCCGGGAAGCACGTCCTCGTGGAGAAGCCGCTCGCGGCGACCTACGCCGACGGGCAGCGGCTGGTCGCCGAGGCCGAGGAGCGCGGGCTCACCCTGATGTGCGACCACACCTACTGCTACACGCCCGCCGTGGGCCGGATCAGGGAACTGGTCCACTCCGGCGAACTCGGCGAGGTCCACTTCGTCGACTCGGTCCGCATCAACCTCGGCCTGGTCCAGAAGGACATCGACGTCATGTGGGACCTCGCCCCGCACGACCTGTCGATCCTCGACTTCATCCTCCCGGCGGGCGTCGAGCCGGTCGCCGTCGCCGCCCACGGGGCCGACCCGATCGGCGCCGGACAGGCGTGCGTCGCCTATCTGACGCTGACGCTCAACACCGGGGCCATCGCCCACGTCCACGTCAACTGGCTGTCGCCGACCAAGGTGCGCACCACCATGGTGGGCGGCTCCAAGCGCACCCTGGTCTGGGACGACCTCAACCCGCTTCAGCGGGTGGCCGTCTACGACCGGGGCGTCGACATGGCCGCCCCGCAGGAGATCGGCGCGGACGAGCGCCGGGACATGCTCATCTCCTACCGCTCCGGCGACATGGTCGCGCCCGCGATCGGCGAGAAGGAAGCGCTGCGCAGCATGGTCGACGAGTTCGCCGACGCGATCAGGACGGGCCGCGCGCCGCTGACCGACGGCCGGGCGGGCCTGCGGGTGCTGGACATCCTGGAGGCCGCCTCCCGAAGCCTGGAGTTCAAGGGCGCGGTCGTCGGCCTGCGCGCCGGCCGCTGAGCGACACCGACCAAGGCGCCGGGCGCCCGAGCGAAACCAGTCAAACGATGCAATTCCCTGAGAGGGCACAGCAGTTGAGCAGCGTACGAGGCAAGAAGATCCTGGTCACCGGGGGAGCGGGCACCATCGGCTCCAACCTGGTCGACCTGCTCGCCGAGGGCGGCGCCCGCGAGATCGTCGTACTCGACAACTTCGTGCGCGGTCGGCGCGCCAACCTCGCGCGGGCCCTGCCCAGCGGAGTCGTCGAGGTCGTCGAGGGCGACGTACGGGACGTCGAGACGGTCCGGAAGGTCACCGAGGGCGCCGACCTGGTGTTCCACCTCGCCGCGATCCGCATCACCCAGTGCGCGGAGGAGCCGAGGCTCGCCAACGAGGTGCTGGTCGACGGGACGTTCAACGTCCTGGAGGCGGCGGCCGCGGCCTGCGTCGGCAAGGTGATCGCCTCCTCGTCGGCCTCCGTCTACGGCATGGCGGAGGACTTCCCGACGACCGAGCGCCACCACGCCTACAACAACGACACGTTCTACGGCGCCGCGAAGGCCTTCAACGAAGGCATGCTGCGCAGCTTCCACGCCATGTACGGCCTGGACTACGTGGCGCTGCGCTACTTCAACGTCTACGGCCCCCGGATGGACATCCACGGCCTGTACACCGAGGTCCTCATCCGCTGGATGGAGCGCATCGAGTCGGGCGAGCCGCCGCTGATCCTCGGCGACGGCACGCAGACCATGGACTTCGTCGACGTCCGCGACATCGCGAGGGCCAACATCCTCGCCGCCGAGTCGGACGTCACCGACGAGGTGTTCAACGTGGCCAGCGGCACCGAGACCTCGCTGCGCGAACTCGCCGACGGACTGCTGGAGGCGATGGGCGCCGAGGGCCTGGAGCCGGTCCACGGACCCGCCCGCTCGGTCAACTCCGTGGTCCGCCGCCTCGCCGACACCTCGCGGGCCGCCGAACGGCTCGGGTTCACCGCGGAGATCGACCTGCGCACCGGGCTCAAGGACCTGGTCGAGTGGTGGCGTTCGGAGCGGGAGGCCGCCAAGTGAGCACCGACCGCATCCCCGTGATGATCCCCTGGCTCGGCGAGGAGGAGGCCAGGGCGGCCTCCGACGCGGTGCTGTCCGGCTGGGTCGCCCAGGGCCCCCGGGTCGCCGCCTTCGAGAAGGCCTTCGCCGAGCGGGTCGGGGCCGAGCACGCCGTCGCCGTCAGCTCCTGCACGACCGCCCTGCACCTCGCGCTGGTCGCCCTCGGCGTCGGCCCCGGCGACGAGGTCGTGGTGCCCTCGCTGTCGTTCATCGCCACCGCCAACGCCGTGCGGTACGTCGGCGCCGAGCCGGTGTTCGCGGACGTCGACCCCGCCACCGGCAACCTGACCACGGACACCGTGGACCAGGTCCGCACCCCGCGCACCAAGGCCGTCCTCGCCGTCCATCAGGGCGGTGTGCCGGCCGACGTGCACGCCCTGCGCGCCGCCTGCGCCGACTGGGACCTGCCGCTGGTCGAGGACGCGGCCTGCGCCATCGGCTCGACCGTCGGCGGCAAGCCCGTCGGACACGGGGCGCTGCTCGCCGCCTGGTCCTTCCACCCCCGCAAGCTCGTCACCACCGGTGAGGGCGGCATGCTCACCACCGACGACGCCGAGTGGGCGGCCCGGCTGCGACGGCTGCGCGAGCACGGCATGAACGCCTCGGCGGCGGACCGCCACGCGAGCAACAAGCCGGTCCTCGAAAGCTATCTGGAGGTCGGCTTCAACTACCGGATGACCGACGTCCAGGCGGCGATCGGCCTGGTTCAGCTCGGCAAGCTCGACGCGATGATCGCCCGCCGCCGTGAACTGGCCGCCCGCTACGACACGTTGCTGCACGACGTCCCCGGGCTCACCCCGGTGAGTGACCCCGCGCACGGGCAGAGCAACTTCCAGTCCTACTGGGTGCTGCTCGCCGAGGACTTCCCCGTCGGCCGGGACGACCTGCTCGCCGCGCTCTCCGAGGCCGGGGTCTCCGCCCGGCGCGGGATCATGGCCGCGCACCTCGAACCCGCCTACGCGGACCACCCGAGCGTGCCGCTGCCGGCCACCGAGCGGATCAGCCGCGACTCGCTGATCCTGCCGCTGTTCCACACCATGACCGAGGACCAGCAGGACCGGGTCGTCGCAGCCCTGCGCGAACAGGCCCGAAGATGACCGGACTTGTGATCGTCGGCGCGGGCGGCTTCGCCCGGGAGACCGCGCAGGCCGTACGGGACGCGGACGGGTTCGAGCTGCTCGGGCACCTCGACGACAACGCCGACCTGCACGGCACCGACGTGGACGGCGTGCCCGTCCTCGGCGGCTGCGACCTGGTCCACGACCTGCCGGAGGCGCGGGTCGTGGTCTGCGTGGGCAACCCGCGGGACTACGCGTCCCGGGCCCGGCTCGTACGCGGACTCGGCCTGCCCGACGACCGCTACGCCACCGTGGTCCACCCGACCGCGGTGGTCTCGGCGACCTCCGAGATCGGCCCCGGCTCGGTCCTGCTCGCGCACTGCGTGCTGACCGCCGCCGTCCGGGTCGGCGCGCACGTCGCCGTGATGCCGCACGCCGTCCTCACCCACGACGACGTGGTCGAGGAGTACGCGACGATCACCTCCGGCGTCCGCCTGGGCGGGGGAGTGCGACTGGAGCGCGGGGCCTATGTCGGCTCCGGAGCCCTGGTCAGGGAGGGCACGACGGTCGGCGCCTGGTCGCAGATCGGGATGGGAAGTGCCGTGCTCGGCGATGTTCCGCCGGGCGAGGTCTGGGTGGGGAGCCCGG
Organism: Streptomyces sp. SID13726; assembly: GCF_010548375.1. Lineage (GTDB taxonomy): Bacteria > Actinomycetota > Actinomycetes > Streptomycetales > Streptomycetaceae > Streptomyces. The sequence continues at coordinate 456,247 of NZ_JAAGLY010000003.1, read as the reverse complement.
CCCGACGGCTGCGCGCGGCGGACGCGCCCGCGCTGGACGAACTACGAAAGCAGACAGTGGGGGGACCGCTGACATGAACCAGATTCCGCTTGTCGACCTCAAGGCGGCGCACGAAGAGGTCGCCGACGAGGTACGGGCCGGATTCGACCGGGTGCTGGCGAACACCGCGTTCGTCGGCGGCGAGGAAGTCCGCCGGTTCGAGCGCGAGTACGCCGAGTTCGGCGGGGTCGCGCACTGCGTGGGCGTCGCCAACGGCACCGACGCCCTCGAACTCGCCCTGCGCGCCAGTGGGGTGGGGCCCGGTGACGAGGTCGTCGTCCCCGCCAACACCTTCATCGCGACCGCGGGCGCGGTGGCCCGCATCGGCGCCCGGCCGGTCCTCGCGGACTGCCTGCCCGAAAGCCATCTCCTCGACCCCCGGGCCGCGTTGGCCGCGGTGGGCCCGGCGACCCGCGCGGTCGTCCCCGTCCACCTCTACGGCCAGATGGCCGAGGTGACGGAACTCGCCGCCCAACTCCCGGACCACGTAAGGGTCGTGGAGGACGCGGCCCAGTGCCAGGGCGCCACCCGCGACGGCCGGACACCCGGCAGCGGCGGCATCGCGGCCACCAGCTTCTACCCGGGCAAGAACCTCGGCGCCTACGGCGACGCGGGCGCGGTGCTGACCGACGACGAGGAACTCACCGGCCTGGTGCGCGCCATCGCCAACCACGGCGGAGTCGCCAAGTACCGCCATGACGTCCCCGGGTTCAACAGCCGCCTGGACGGACTCCAGGCCGTCGTCCTGCGCGCCAAGCTCAAGCGCCTGGCGGACGGCAACGACGCCCGCCGGGCCGCCGCCGCCCGCTACGACACCCTGCTCGCCGACCTGGCCGCCGACGGCCGGGTCGTCCTCCCGGTGACGGCGCCCGGCAACCTGCACGTCTGGCACCTGTACGTCGTCCAGATCACCGGGGCCGACCGCGACGACGTCGTCGGCAAGCTCAACGCCGAGGGCATCGGAGCCGGAGTGCACTACCCGGCCCCGGTCCACCTCACCCCTGCCTACCGCCATCTCGGCCGCACGCGGGGCGAGTTCCCGCACGCCGAGCGGGCGGCGGATCGGATCCTGTCGCTGCCGCTCTACCCCCAGATCACCCCCGACCAGCAGCAACGGGTCGTGGACGCGCTCGCCGAAGCGCTCCGAGGCTGATCGGCTCCCCACGACAAGCCTCACCCCGACCCCGTGGGTCGGTCCTGCACAGCACCGCTGAGAGGTACCACATGAACAAATGGAGCAGACGGCTCCGGGGCGGCCGCCTCGCCGTCGTCGCCGCACTGATATGGGCGGTGCTCCCGCAGGCCGTGACCGCCCAGGCGGCGTCCGATCCCTGCGGAACGGGTTCGAACCCGATCGTCTGCGAGAACTCCAAGGCGGGCAGCCCCATGTCCGACTGGTTCTCGCCCAACGCCTACGGTGACATCAAGGGGTTCTCCACCAAGGAGAGCGTCCAGGCCGGTGACACCGTCCAGTTCAAGATCCAGTCCCCGGTCTCGTACCACGTCGAGATCTACCGCCTCGGCTGGTACGGCGGCGACGGCGCCCGCGAGATGTCGACCGCGGCCCAGGCGGCGGTGACCTACCCCGCCAACTACACGACGAAGGAAGCCAGTTGCACCACCAAGGCCGCCACCGGCCTGGTCGACTGCGGCAACTGGCCGACCACCGCCACCTGGACGGTGCCCAGCGACGCCGTCTCCGGCCTGTACATCGCGAACCTCACGCAGACCGACGGCGACGGCCTGATGCCGTACCCGTTCGTCGTGCGCAAGGACTCCAGCACCTCCGACGTCGTCGTGCAGACCAGTGACCAGACCTGGCAGGCGTACAACGACTACGGCGGCCAGGACCTCTACGGCGGCACCGGCCCGGCGCCGGACGGCCGTGCCTACGAGGTCAGTTACAACCGCCCGCTGGACATCGGCGGCGACAACGGCATCTACGGCTCCGAGTACATGATGCTGTCGTGGCTGGAGCGCAACGGCTACGACGTCAGCTATCTCTCCGGAGTGGACGTGTCGACCCACGGCGACACCCTGCTGAAGAACCACAAGGTGTACCTGTCCTCGGGACATGACGAGTACTGGACGCAGAGCCAGTACACCAACGTCCTCGCGGCCCGCAAGGCCGGTGTGCGACAGGGCTTCTTCAGCGGCAACGAGGTGTTCTGGAAGACCCGGCTCACCCCGAGCATCGACGGGACCAACACCGACAACCGCACCCTGGTCTGCTACAAGATGACCAAGATGGCGCAGAACAACGGCATCGCCGACCCGAGCGGCCAGTGGACCGGCACCTGGATGGACCCGGCCAGCACCGACTACGGCCAGTCCTACCAGCCGCCGAACATCCTCACCGGCTCCATGTTCACGGTGAACGGCTACCGCAGCGACGCGATCACCGTGCCCGGCTCCTACGGCAAGAACCGGATCTGGCGCAACACCTCCATCGCGAACCTCACGTCGAGCCAGACGGCCACCTTCCCGACCGGCACGCTCGGGTACGAGTGGGACAGCGACATCGACAACAGCACCAGACCCGCCGGAGCCATCGACGTGTCGTCCACGACGGTCGACATCAACGACGGCAAGCTCCGCATGGACTGGGGCAACGTCTACGGCAACGGCACGGCGACCCACAACCTCGTCGAGTTCCGCGACCAGGACTCCGGAGCGCTGGTGTTCGGCGCCGGAACCGTGCAGTGGTCCTGGGGCCTGACCAACATCCCGACGTACGACCCCGAGGACACGGTCGTCACCGAGGACGCCCGGATGCAGCAGGCGACGATGAACGTCTTCGCCGACATGGGAGTCCAGCCGCTGACCCGGCAGAGCAACCTCGTCGCGGCCACCGCCTCCACCGACACCACCGGCCCGGCCATCACCGTGACGAGCCCGGCCTCCGGGGTCACCGTCCCGGCGCTGAAGCCGGTCACCATCAGCGGCACCGCCTCCGACTCCGGCGGCGTGGTGGCCCGGGTGGAGATCTCCACGGACGGCGGCTCCACCTGGCAGGCCGCGAACGGCCTCACCTCCTGGAGCTACAGCTGGACCCCGACCACCCCGGGCGCGGCCTCCATCAAGGTCCGCGCGGTCGACGACAGCGTCAACATCGGCGCCGTCACCACCGTCCCGGTCACCGTCGGCCCCCAGGCCTGCCCCTGCACCATCTGGCCGGCCACGGCCGTCCCCGGCACCGTCAACGCGGGTGACGGCAGCTCCCTGGAGCTCGGCGTCAAGATCCGTACCACGGTGGCCGGTTCGATCACCGGCGTCCGCTTCTACAAGTCGCCCGCCAACACCGGCACCCACACCGGCAGCCTGTGGAGCGCCTCCGGCACCCGCCTGGCCACCGGCACCTTCACCGACGAGACGGCCTCCGGCTGGAAGCAGCTGAACTTCTCCACGCCGGTCACCGTCAAGGCCAACACCACCTACGTCGCCTCGTACTTCGCCCCCAACGGCGGATACTCCTTCGACAACACCCTCACCAACAGCGCCGCCGGCCTGGCACCGCTGACGGCTCTGAAGACCGGCACCGACGGCGGCAACGGCGTCTACCGCTACAGCTCCACCAGCGCCTTCCCGTCCTCGCAGTCGTCCGGCAGCAACTACTGGGTCGACGTGGTCCTGGACACCTCGACGGCCAGCACCACCCCGCCCACCGTCACCTCGAAGTCCCCGACGTCGGGGGCGACCGGCACCTCGATCACGGCTCCGGTGTCGGCCGTCTTCGACCACGCCATCGACGCGGACAGCCTCACCTTCACGCTGAAGGACCCGGACGGCAACACCGTGCCGGGCGTCAAGACGCTGCCCTCGTCCAACAAGGCGACCTTCACCCCGTCCACCGAACTGTCGCTGCACACCACGTACACCGCGTCCGTCCAGGCCTCCGACCTGTGGGGCAACGCCATGGCGGACCCGGTCACCTGGAGCTTCACGACCAGTTCCGAACCGCCCGCGGTCACCTGCCCCTGCACCCTGTGGAACTCCTCCGCCACCCCGGCCACCAGCGCGGTGACCGGCGACAGCAACTCGGTGGAGCTGGGCACCCGGTTCACGTCCTCGGCGGACGGCTGGATCACCGGTGTCACCTTCTACAAGGGCACGACCAACACGGGCACCCACACCGGCAGCCTGTGGTCGGACGACGGCACGCTGCTGGCCACCGGCACCTTCACCGGTGAGACGGCCTCCGGCTGGCAGACGATGACGTTCGCCACCCCGGTGGCGGTCACCGCAGGCACCGCCTACGTGGCCTCCTACCACGCGCCGAACGGCAACTACGCGGTGGACGGCGGCTACTTCGCCTCGGCCCACCAGTCGTATCCGCTGACCGCCACGGCCGACACCACCGCGCACCACAACGGGCTCTACCGCTACGGCAGCGACCCGGCCTTCCCCAACGGCTCCTACGGATCCGCGAACTACTGGGTGGGCCCGGTCTTCACCGCCGACGACCCGAGCGCGTCCCTGGCGACGGCCACCGCGTCGGAGGTGACCGTGTCCTCGCTGGCACACACCGCCGACGTGGCGAGCCCGCTCGTCGCGACCCTGCCCGCCTCGACCAAGCTGTCGTCCGTCAAGGCGACCGTGGCGATCCTGAGCGGCTCCAAGGCCGCGAAGAAGATGCACGTCACGGCCGTCGCCTCCTACAACCGGGCCACCCACAAGGTGTCCGTCCACCTGTCGTCGCCGTTCCCGGACGGCACCCGGTTCAAGGTCTCGGTCAAGGCGCTGGACAAGAAGCGCCACACGGTGAAGTCCCAGACCTGGACCCTGACCAGCAAGACGACCGTCCGCAAGAAGAAGAACTGACCGATCAGAACCCACCGGTGGTGGTCCGCGCCGACTCCGGCGCGGACCACCACCGGGGATTGGCTTCCCCACAGATGAGCACCGTCAGTGTTGTGATCCCCTGCTACAAGTACGGCCACTTCCTCGCCGACTGTGTGAGCAGCGTCCTGGACGAGCAGGACGGCGTGGACGTCCGGGTGCTCATCATCGACGACGCCTCGCCCGACGACTCGGCGGAGGTGGCGCAGAAACTGGCCGCCGGCGACCCGCGGATCGAGGTCCACGTCCACGCGACCAACAAGGGCCACATCGCCACGTACAACGAGGGCCTGCTGGAGTGGGCCGACGGCGACTACGTGGCCCTCCTGTCCGCCGACGACCGGCTGGTCCCGGGCGCGCTGGTGCGGGCCGCGGCCCTCCTCGACGCCCACCCCGAGGCAGGCTTCGCCTACGGCCGCCCCCTGCGCTTCCAGCACGGCGGCCCGCTGCCCAAGGCCCGTACGCAGAGCACCGGTTCGGTGGTCTACCCCGGCCACTGGTGGCTGGACCGGCGCTTCCGCGAGGGCACCGGCTGCATCACCTCACCGGAAGTCGTGGTCCGCACCGGCCTCCAGCGCACGGTCGGCGGCTACGACCCCGAGCTGCCCCACGCCGGCGACATCGAGATGTGGATGCGGCTCGCCTCCCACGCCGACGTCGGCTACATTCGCGGCGCCGATCAGGCCTTCTACCGCGTCCACGGCAAGAACATGTCCACCGTCGACTTCGGCGGCCAGCTCGACGACCTGCGCCAGCGGCTCGTCGCCTTCGACTCGGTGCTCACCAAGTGCGCCGACCGGCTGCCCGAGGCCGACCGCCTCGCCGACCAGGTGCACACCCGGCTCGCCCGGTTCGCCCTGCGCCGCGCCTACCGCGCCTACGACCGGGGACGTACGGACGTCGTCCCGGTCGAGGAGTGCGTGGCCTTCGCCGAGGAGTGCCTGCCGGGCTACCGGTCGCTGCCCGAGTACCGGGCCCTGCGGCTGAGACGGCGGATCGGCCCGACGGCGATGCCCTACCTCCAGCCGCTCGTGTGGTCGGCCGTGGCCGAGCGCGGGCGGGAGTGGCTGTGGTGGGAGTCCTGGAAGCGCCGCGGCATCTGATGAACCTCCAGCACCACTCAGTCGGCCACCGGCACCGGGCCGGAGTACCGTCGGCGGCCCGGAGCGGTCTCCCGGCGGCCCAGCAGATACCGGTCCAGCCACAGGGCGGCCAGCACCCCGGCCGTCCCGCCCAGCAGAGCGGTACCCGCGAGACCCCGGGTCTTGTCGCCCTGCACCTCGGCGGCGCTCGGCGAGGTCAGCACGGTGGCCGTGATGCGCGCCCCCGAGGCCACTCCCTGCGCGGCCTGCAACTGGTCGACATGCCGGGTGTAGACGTCGATGATGCGGCGCACCGACGTCACCGCCGCGTCGGCGCCGGACGCCTGCGACTGCACCTGGAGCGAGGGGATCAGATAGCGCGGTGTCGCGCTGGTGCCGCTGTTGCGCGGCACGAGGTGGTAGGTCCCGCGTACGCCCGCCGCCTTCAACTCCTTGACCCCGGCCGGGGATTCCAGCTGGCGTACGACGCCGTAGGAGAGCACGGCGAGGGGCGGCTGGAGGTTGGTGAGCTGGTTGGGCTGGTTCTGCGTCACCGGCGGCTTGAGCACGACCACCGCGGAGCCGACGTACTGGGGGGTGGGGCGCACCACTTGGTAGGCCCCGGCAGCCGTCAGCAGCGCCGCGACCACCAGCACGTACCAGCGGCGGAGCAGCGCGTCGGCGACGTTCCCGGGCGACATGTGAGTTCCTTCCGTCGCCCCCGATACTGGCAGGACATGGGGCCGGATGCCACCGAATGGAGGAATGGTTCGTGAGCCTTGGTGAGATATGGGCCATTCTGCGCCGAAGGTGGTACTTCATGGTGCCTTTCACCGTGCTCAGTCTGCTCGGCGGCGCCTATCTGTACGCGACCGTCCCGGTCTCCTACCAGTCGCAGAGCTCGGTCGCGCTGCTGGACTCCTCGGCCGTCGCCCGGCTGGCCCCCACCTTCGGCAACCCGATCTCGAACGCGGGCGGTTCGCTGATCGTCACGGCCGACGTGCTGATCAGGACCCTCGAATCGAGCGACGCGGCCAAGGAGTTGCACAGCCGGGGCGTCACCGACCCGTACACGGCCGGCTTCGCGCCGGAGAGCGACAGCCCGCTGCTCGTGCTCAGCGTCACCGGCACCGACCGGGCGAAGGTCCTCAAGGAGACCGACACCCTGACCGCCTTCGCCGGTGAACAGCTCGACGCCCTCCAGGCGGCCGCCAAGGTGCCGCCCGCCTATCTCGTGCAGACGGCCCCCGTCGTCCTGCCGCAGACCCCGGTCGCGGAGTCGAAGAACCGCTACCAGGGCATCGCGGCCGTCGTCATCCTGGGCGTCGTCAGCGCGTTCCTGCTGTCCATCCTGATGGAGGGCGTCACGGTGGTGCGCCGCCGGCGCGGCGCCGCCGCCGGGCCCCGGCAGGCGCGCGCCCCCGGCCGGGTGCGCCGGGGCTGGTTCAACCGCCGGGTCGACGCCACCGCGATCCTCACCGTCTATCTGGTCCTCGCCTTCTTCATCCCCTCGAACCTGGCCCTGCCCGCCCTCGGCGGCGTCGGCACCCCGGCCAACGTCTTCGCCCTGCTCGGCCTGCTGTGGTACCTCGCGACCTGGCTCGGCGGCCGCATCCTGCCCGCCCCGGGCACCCGGCTCGCCCGGGTCGCGATGTGCGTCCTCGGCGCGGCCGTCGTCCTGGCCTACATCGCGGACGCCCTGCGCGAGAGCTCCCACCAGGAGATCCTCGGCGCCGACCGCGGACTCATCGGCTTCCTGGTCTGGGTGTCGCTGGTCGTGCTGACCTCGGCGGGCGTGCAGGAGCGCGGCCGGCTCGACGTCCTGATGCGCCGGGTGGTCGTGCTGGGGGCCGTGGTCGCTGCGATCGGCTTCTACGACTTCTTCGCGGCCACCAACATCGCCGACTCCATCCACATCCCGGGCCTGCAGACCAGCGTGGCCCAGGTGACCACCATGGACCGCGGCTCCTTCACCCGGCCCCGCTCCACCACGGCCCAGCCCCTGGAGTTCGGCGGCATGCTGGCGATCCTGCTGCCCTTCGCGATCCAGCAGGCCTTCGATCCGGTACGACGACACCTGCACGTCCTGCGCCGCTGGGGCCCGGTGCTGCTCATCGCCGGCGCGCTGCCCCTGACGGTGTCCCGGACCTCGATCATCGGGCTGCTCCTGGTGGCCGCGGTGATGGTGCCCCGCTGGAAGCCGGCCCGGCGCTGGACCGCGATCGCCGTGATGACGGCCTCCATCGCCGTCTTCAAGGTGCTGGTCCCCGGACTGATCGGCACCATCACGGGCCTGTTCGCGTCGTTCCTGTCCAACTCCGACAGCAGCACCCAGGCCCGCACGGTCAAGTACAGCGCGATCGTGCCCTATCTGAAGGAACACCCGCTGTTCGGCCGGGGCTTCGGCACCTTCACCCCGGACCTGTACTTCTTCACCGACAACCAGTACATGCTGACCCTCGCGGAGATGGGCGCGCTCGGGTTCGTCGCCCTGCTCGTCCTGTTCGTCGTCGGCATCCACCAGGGCGGCGCCGTACGGCGGCTGGCCCGCACCGAGGCCGACCGGGAGCTGGGGCAGGCGTTCTTCGCCTCCTCGCTGGTCGCCCTGGTCATCAGCGCCACCTTCGACTCGCTCAGCTTCCCCATGTTCGCCGGCCTGTTCTTCCTGCTGCTGGGAGCGGGGGGCAGCTATCTGGGCTTCGTCCGGCGCGAGGCGGCCGCCACCGCCCCGGTCCCGGCCGCGCGCACGACCGCCGAGGCCCAGCTCCCCCAACTCGTGGAGTCCCGATGAGTCCCGTCACCGTCGTCGTCGTCACCTGGAACAGCGCCCAGGTGCTCCCCGGGTTCCTGGCCGCCCTCCCGGACGGCATGGCAGGACTGGACTGGCGGCTCGTCGTCGCCGACAACTACTCCGCCGACGACACCGTCGAGGTGCTGCGGACCCTGGCCCCGGAGGCGACGGTCGTGGAGACCGGCCGCAACGCCGGGTACGCGGCCGGGGTCAACGCGGCACTGGAGGCGGCCGGCGACGACGGGGTCGCACTCATCTGCAACCCCGACGTCCGGATGCGGCAGGGCTGCGCCAAACGCTTGGTCGACAGCCTCGGAGACGGCGTCGGGATCGCCGTACCCCTGCTGTACGAGGAGGGCCGGGACACCCCGCACCACTCGCTGCGCCGGGAGTCCAGCGTGCTGCGGGCCCTCGGGGAGGCCGTCATCGGCAACCGCAGGGCCGGGCGGTTCCCGCGCCTGAGCGAACTCGTCACCGATCCCGCCGCGTACCGGCGGCCGACGCGGGCGGACTGGGCGACCGGCGCGCTCATGGCCGTGTCGGCGAACTGCCGTGCCGCCTGCGGCCCTTGGGACGAGTCCTTCTTCCTCTACTCGGAGGAGACCGAGTACTGCCTGCGCGCGAGGGACCGGGGCCACGCCACCCAGCTGGAGCCGTCGGCCGAGGCCGTGCACCTCGGCGGCGACTCCCAGGTCTCGCCCCGGCTGTGGACCCTGCTCACCCTCAACCGGGTACGGCTGTACGGGCGTCGGCACGGGGCCGCCGCCACGGTGTGCTTCAGGGGAGCCGTCTTCCTGCGCGAGGCGTCCCGGGCCGCGTTCGGCCGGAAGTCCAGCCGTGCGGCGGCGACGGCCCTGCTCAGGCCGGGGGCGCTGAGGGCACCGGCTCAGCCGGACCAAGTCGTGTAGAAACTCTCGGGGTTGACGAGGTACCGCACGGTCGGGTACGGCACATGGCGTACGGCACGGCCGCGGCTGTAGCGGTACACCAGCTCCCAGTCCTCGCGCGGGAGCACCTTCGGGGTGCGGCGCAGCCGGCTGAAGCGCAGGGCAGGGGCGCGCCGGGCGACGAACGCGTTGGTGTCCAGGAAGGACTCGCGGGCGGCCCGGTGGCGGTCGAACTCCACCGACAGGACGTCCCGTTCGGTCCCGTCCGGCAGGACGCGGCGCAGCGCGGTGTAGACCCCGTCCGGACCCCCGGGGGACTCCAGGACCGCCAACGCCCTCTCCAGATGGTCGGGTTCCCACAGGTTGTCGTCGTCCAGGAAGGCCACGTACGTCGAGCGGGTGAGCCGGATGCCGACGTTGCGCACCACGCCCGCCACGGCGGTGTTGCGGGCCAGGGAGACGGCGAACAGCCGCGGGTCGTCCGGGAGTTCGGGCAGACCCGCGCCGTCGTCGACGACGATGACGACCTGGTCGGCGACGGTCTGGGCCAGCGCCGAGCGGACCGCCGCCCGCAGTGCGTCGGGGCGGCGGTGGGTCGCGATGACCGTGGCGACCAGGGCGTGGGGGATCGGGCCCGCGGTGGCCGCGAGCCGGCGCGCCTCTGCGGTCTCCAGACGGCCGAGCCGCAGCGCGGAGGGGAACAGCACCACCTTGTTGCGCAGTTCGAACAGGACGAGCCAGCCGAAGGCGTGCTTGAGAAGCTCCCAGGGGGCGCGGGCGATGCGTCTCATGATCCCTTTCCTCAGCCGGCCGGCTCGGGGGTGATCGGGGTGCCGTCGGAGAAGCGGTTGCCGCGCCAGACGTTGCCCGCGCCCGAGGCGTTCCAGGCGGTGACGGCTCCGTACACGCCGGAGTAACGGTGGTACCGGGTCGAGAAGACGTTGTCCGTGACGGTGATCCCGGTCGCGCCGTCACCCCCGCCGTACAGGGCGTAGGCGCCGCCGGCCAGCAGGTTGCCGTCGATGACGGTGTTGGAGACATGGCCGGTGTCGGCGAACAGCCCGATCGCGGCCGACGCGCCCCGGTCGACGGGGACCGGGTTGAGCAGGGTGTTGTGCCGGATGACCAGCCTGCCCTTGCTGCCGCCGCCGCTGATCACCGCGTCGGTGTGCTGCCACTCGCCGCCGTTGTTGCGGAAGGGCACCAGGTCGTGGACGTAGTTGTCGTGGAGATAGCCCTGGCCCATCGAGAGGGCGTTGCCGAACACCGAGATGTCGCACCAGCCGACCTCGATGGAACTGCTGCCCATGTTGGAGACCGCGTAGTCGACACCGCCGTTGTCGGGGCCCTTGCCGGGGATCGCGGTGATGGTGGTGTGCAGCACCCTGAGACCGCTGTAGCCCGGACGCAGGTTGATGCCCCACCAGTTGGTGGAGGTGATCCTGCTGTCGATCACCGTCACGTTGTTCGCATAGATGTCGAGCGACCCCGTGATGTCCTGCCCCCGGATGACCGTCCCGTCGGTCTTGACGCTCATGTTCCCCGCCGCGTGCGCCTTGAGCCGGGTCCGGGGACCGGTGGTGCGGGCGTCGGGGAAACCGGTGCTCTCGGGCGCCGCGGCGGTGGCGCGCGGGGTGGGCGAGCCGGGCCGGGCCGTGGCGCTGGGGCTCGGGGTCGGCGTGGGGCTCGGGGAGGCGCTGGGGCTCCGCGAGGGAGTGGGCGTGGGTTCGGCCGAGGTGGCGGACGCCTCGACGCTGCGGGTGGGGGCCGGGTCGGCGGTGTCGCCGCCGGACGAACAGGCGGCCGTCAGCAGCAGGGCCAGGCCCGCGAGCAGGCGGTGCAGCCTCGTCATACGGTCTCCGGGGTCCGGGAGCCGAGCAGGAAGCGACGGCTCGGCAGCACGCACACCGCATAGCAGGCCAGGGCGGTCGTGCCGATGACGAACAGGGCGAGGGTGCCGTCGCCGAGCAGCCGCTTCGCGGCGAGCAGCACCACGGTCATCGCGACTCCGCCCGCGAACGGCCAGGCGCAGGCGCGGCCGATGTGGGCCAGTCCGATCCCGGCGCGGCGCAGGGCGTAGAGGAAGACGGGGACGACCAGACAGGCGCCGACCAGGACATGGCCCTGGGATACACCGACGATGCCGTTCATGCGCGCGCCCACGATCAGCACCGGGATCAGGGTGACGACCCACAGGCCCTGCACGAGGATGAGCGAGCGGCGCTGGCCGACCGCGACGAGACAGTCGTAGGCGAGTTCGCAGCCGATCCGGATGAGGCCCAGGGCCATCAGCCAGGGCAGCGCCTCGGCGGCGGGCAGCCACTTGGTGCCGTACACGAGGTGGATCACCGGGGCCGCGAGGCCGCCCAGCAGCACGCAGAGCGGGACGGTGCCGGTGACCAGGACGCCCAGGGCGCGGCTGAAGCCCTGGGCGAGGGCCTGGGGCGAGTCGGCCAGCCGGGAGAAGCCCGCGAAGGAGACCCGGCGGGCCGCCTCCGAGATCACCCGCACCGGCCAGCCGGACATGTTGAACGCCAGCACGTAGAAACCGAGCGCCACCTGGCCCAGCGAGGAGCCCACGACCATGGTGTCCACGTTGACGACGGCGAGGGCGAGCAGGCTCGCGCCCGCCAGCGGGAGCCCGAACTTCAGCAGGGCGCGCGCCTGTTCGGGGTCCCAGCCGAACCGCAGGGTGCCGGGGACGGCCACCGCGCAGCCGACGAGGGCGGCGACGTTGCCCACCACCGCGCCGACGGCGAAGCTCATCGCGCCCCAGCCGGCGAAGGCCAGCAACAGCGTCACGGCGGTGCTCAGCACGAAGTTGAGCGCGTCGATCACCATCCGCCTGCCCTGCGCGAACTCCCGGGTCAGGATGCCGGCGGGCACATGGGCCACCGCGTCGATCACCAGGCACACGCACATCACCCGCAGCACGCCCGAGGCGTCCGGCGAGCCGAGCAGCCCGGCCACCGTCGGCGCCGAGACGAACAGGGCGGCGTACAGCAGACCGCTGGACAGGACGCTCAGCGTCAGCACGGTCGGCGCGAAGCGGCGCGGGTCGCCGTCCCAGCGGATGATGGCGAGGCCCACGCCCAGTTCGTTCGCCGAGAGCAGGACCAGCAGGACGGTCTGGGCGATGCCGTAGACGCCCCATTCGGCGGGACCGAGCGCGAACCGCGCCAGCAGGATGCCGGTGGCGAAGTTGCCGAGGCGCATCACCACCGTGTTGATCAGGCTCCAGCGGGCCGCGGAGCGGACCTTGCTGCCGAGGGACGCCGACTCGGGTCTCTCGCCGTCCGGGGTGGCGCCCGCGAGGCCGTCCGGGGTGTCGCCCGCCTCAGATCTCTCGCTGTCCGGTGTGCGAACGCTGTCCATGGGTCGACTCCTCGTCGAGCGGCTCGGCGGCCGTCGTCACGGTCATGACGGATCGCCCGGCCCGCGGCTCGTCGGCGTTCCTCTTCCCGGCGGACCGTGACCAACTGGGCGGAGTCCGCAGGGCCATGGTCTGCTCGGCGACCGACTCCTCGGTCGTGCGCCCGGGTTCGGGCTCGGCCACGGTGACCGGCTCGGCCGCCGTGACCGTCCCGGTCTCCTCCGGTGCCGCCGCCGCGCGCGGTCGCCTGCGCGCCTCCGCGTAGAAGGTGGCGACCAGGCTGAGCACCAGGCCCAGGCCACCGGCCATGACCATGTACTCGAGCCGGGTCTTGGTCTGCGCCGCCGGGTTCTGCGGGGCCACGATGGTCGTCATGCGGATCATCGCGTTCGTGGTGACCGACTGCTGCTTCTGGAACTGCTCAAGACGCTCCTTGGCGTAGGAGGTCAGGATGCGGTCCGAGGCCAGGACGGCCTTCTTGTCGGTGCCCGTGACCGTGAGCCACATCAGCGGACCCTGCGCGTTGTCGGCGAGCTTGGCCTCGAACGTGCCGGTGGCGCCGCGGGACTTGAGCTCCCGTACGGAGACGTCGGAGTTCAGGTTGCGGGCCAGGCTGTCGGCCATGCCGGTGAGCGAGGTCTGGGTGCTGAGGAAGGGGTTGCCGTCGTAGGCGACGGTGGCCTTCTGGGAGTTCAGCAGGACCACCGTGCTCTGCGACTGGTAGGTCACCGGCACGGTCAGCGCCACCCCCACCGTCAGTCCCGCGGCCAGCAGCAGCCCCGGCAGCAGGACGTACCAGCGCCTGCGCATCACCCGGAAGATCTCAGCGAGATCCATGGTGGTCCCCCCTCGGGCCCAAACGTTCGACGAGCATATGTTGCAAGCGGATCATATGGGGAACGTCAGGTCGGTCGGTCTCGGTCGGGTGCTCGCGGTGCCTCCTCCCAGCAGCACCTCGGCGATACGGTCGCTCGCGTGCCCGTCCCAGAGGTCGGGCCGGCGCGGCGCGGGCGGGGTGTCCAGCACCCGGTGCACCACGGACACGATCCGCTCCGGGTCCCGCCCGGCCAGCACGTTGGTGCCCTGCTCGACGGTGATGGGCCGCTCGGTGTTGTCCCGCAGGGTCACGCACGGCACACCGAGGGCGGTGGTCTCCTCCTGGATGCCGCCCGAGTCGGTGAGGACGATCCGGGCTGCGTCCTGGAGGGCGATGAAGTCCAGGTACCCGGCGGGCGGCACCAGCTGGATGCCGCCGGGCACGCCGATCTCGGCGAGCCGGCCGGCCGCGCGCGGATGCACGGGCAGCAGCAACGGCAGCCGGCCGGCGATCTCGCCGAGCGCCTTGAGTAGCCCGGCGAGAACTTCGGGGTCGTCCACGTTGGCCGGGCGGTGCAGGGTGACCAGGCCGAACTCGCCCTCGACCAGGCCGTGCCGGTCGAGGATGTCGGAGGCCCTGGCCCGCTCCAGGTTGGCCAGCAGGGTGTCGATCATGACGTTGCCGACCAGGTGGATCTGGTCGTCCCGGTAGCCCTCGGCACGCAGGTTCTCGGCGGCGTCGGGGGAGGGCGCCAGCAGATAGTCGCTGACCCGGTCGGTGACGACCCGGTTGACCTCCTCCGGCATGCTCCAGTCCCGGCTGCGCAGGCCCGACTCGACGTGCGCCAGCAGCGGTCCGGCCTTGGCGGTGACCAGGGCGCAGGCCACGGTGGAGTTGATGTCGCCGACCACGACGACGATGTCCGGGGACAGTTCGTCGACCAGTGGCTCGAACGCGGTCATCACCCGGCCGGTCTGCTCGGCGTGGCTGCCCGAGCCGACGCCGAGGAAGCGGTCGGGCGGGCGGATGCCGAGGTCGGCGAAGAACACGTCGTTCATCGCCGGGTCGTAGTGCTGGCCGGTGTGGACGAGGATCACCTCGGCGCCCCGGCTCTCCAGGGCGTCCATCACCGGTTTGATCTTCATGTAGTTGGGGCGGGCCCCGGCGACGCAGACGATGCGCGGCATGGTTCAGAGCACCTCGATCGTGGGTCCGGACGGCAGCTTGCGGCGGCAGTCGAGGACGAAGGGGGCGTGTTCGGCGACCAGTTCGTAGTCGAAGCTGTCGTGGTCGGTGAGCAGGACCACCACGTCGGAGGCCGCCAGTTCCTCCGCCGTGAGATCGACCCGCACCAGCCGGTTGTCCACCGGCAGGCTCTCGACCACGTGCGGGTCGGCCGCGCGGACCTGGGCGCCCATGTCCAGCAGCAGCTGGGAGATGCGCAGGGCGGGCGACTCACGGGCGTCGCCGGTGTTCTTCTTGTACGCCAGCCCGAGCAGCAGGACGCGCGAGCCGTTGACCGAGCGGCGGCGCTCGTTGAACAGGTCGCCGACCCGGCGGGTCACGTACTCGGGCATGTGGTTGTTGATGTCGTTGGCCAGCTCCACGAACCGGAAGCTCTGGCCGAGTTCGCGCTGCACCCGCCAGGACAGGTACGAGGGGTCGATCGGCAGGCAGTGGCCGCCGACACCGGGGCCCGGGGTGAACCGCATGAAGCCGAACGGCTTGGTGGAGGCCGCGTCGATGGCCTGCCAGACGTCGATGTCCAGGTGGTGGGCGAACATCGCGATCTCGTTGACCAGCGCGATGTTCACGTGCCGGAAGGTGTTCTCCAGCAGCTTGGCGAGCTCGGCCTCCTTGGGCGAGCCGACCGGCACCGTGGTGTCGACGAGCTCGTCGTAGAAGTCCTGGACGGCCTTGAGGGAGGACTCGTTGACGCCCGAGACGACCTTCGGGGTCTCCTTGAAGCCCCACACGGTGTTGCCGGGGTCGATCCGCTCGGGGCTGTAGCCGAGCTGGAAGTCGGTGCCCGCGGCGAGGCCCGAGCCGTCCTCCAGGATCGGGGCGAACATCTCCTGGGTCGTACCGGGATAGGTGGTCGACTCCAGGATGACGGTCGCCCCGGGTCTCAGGTACCGGGCGAGGGTGACCGCCGACTCGCGTATGTAGCGCAGGTCGGGGGTGCCCTCGTGCAGCGGGGTGGGCACGGTGACGACGGCGACGTCGAAACCGCCGCAGTCCCGGGCCGCCTCGCTCGGGCGGTAGGCACCGCTGTCCAGCGCGGCGCGGATCCGCTCGGAGGAGACGTCCTCGACGAAGGACTCACCGGCGGCGAGGCTCTTGACCCGGCGGGAGTCGACGTCGTAGCCGATCACCTCGTGACCGACCTCGGCGGCCCGGATGGCCAGCGGCAGACCGACATAACCCTGTCCAACCACGACGACACGCATCAGTGACTCCTGTTCGCGGAAGCGGTCCGCGGGGTGCTCCGGAAGAACTCCCGCGCCGTCATGAGAAGGAAGGCGGTGTTGGTGGTGACGTAGCGCCTGCCCAGCCGGCGCGGCTCCTGGAGCGCGCGGTAGAGCCACTCGACACCGAGCCGCTGCCAGGACGCGGGGGCCCGCTTGGTGACTCCGGCGAGGATGTCGAAGGAGCCGCCGACTCCGTGCACCACGCGGGCGCCGGTGCGGGCGCCGTAGGCCGCGGTGAAGATCTCCTTCTTCGGCGAGGTCATGCCGAGGAAGAGCATCTGGGCGCCGGACCGCGCGATGTCGCCGGCGATGGACTCCTGCTGGGAGTCGTCGAAGTAGCCGTTGCGGCTGCCGGCGACCTTGAGGCCGGGGAAGCGGTCGGCCACCCGGCGCAGCATCTCCTCCAGCACCTCCTCCTTGGCACCCAGGAAGTACACCGGGATGCCCGTCGACTCCGCCTCGGCCAGCAGCCTGAGGAACAGGTCGATCCCGGCCACCCGCTCGGGCAGCGGGGCGCGCAGCACCTTGCCGGCCCAGACCACGGCCTGGCCGTCGGCGAGGACCAGGTCGCAGCCCGACACGGCCTCGGCGAGCCGGGGGTCGCGCCGCATGTTCACCAGCTTCGCGGCGTTGACCACGCCGATCTCCAGCTGTCTGCCGTCCCGTACCGCGTCGAGGCAGCGCTCGACGGTCTGGTCCATGGTCAGCGGGTCCAGTTCGACCCCGAAGAGGGACTGCCGCTCGCTCATATCCGGCCCCCCTGCCAGGCGTGCAGCATCCAGCCGAACTCGTAGGGCCGGCACTCGCGGTCCACCGATACCGGGCGGTAGACCCGGTCCAGGGTCTTCAGCCGCAGGCCCGGAGCGACCCGGGTGCCCAGGCCACGGGCGGCGCGTACGGCCTTCTTCGGGTCGCCCCGGTAGACCTTGCGCCAGGTGACGCCCAGTTCGTCGAGGATCAACGGCTCCGGCAGTCCGGCCAGTTCGGGCACGTCCGTCATCCAGCCCAGACCCTTGCGGATGGCCGCGCCGAAGTCGCTGCCACCGGCGTCGGTGAGGTCGAACAGGGCGGTCGGCGCCATCGCGTGCTGGTGGACGCTGTAGACCGGGTAGCCCTCCACGACTCCGCCGGTGCGCGCGTCGTAGTGCCACCACCACTGTCCGCCGTCGCCCTGGAGTTCGCAGATCCGCTGGGCGCAGGCCTCGGCGGCGGCCAGCGCCTCCGGGTCGCCCGAGCCGTCGGTGGCGGCGTGCGCGCGGGCCAGAGCCTGGAGAGGGTAGGTCTGGTCGGCGAAGCAGGCCACATGCGTCCGGTACCAGGGCACCAGGCCCGGTCCGGTGGCGTGCGGGAAGAGCGGGCTGTCCCCGATCCGGGCCCGCAGCAGACGGTCACGAGCCGCGGAGAAACGTCTCTCCACGTCGACCGTGTCCCGGGCCGCCGCGAGCGCGGAGAGCACCCAGGCCGCCTCCACGGTGTACTGCGGTCTGCCCTCTTCGTCCAGGGCGTCGACCCGGGCGACGGCGTCGGACAGCTTGGGGTGTCCGGTCTCGGCGGCGGCCCAGGCGATGAGCGCCGCGTCCCCGAGGTTCGTCACGCCGGGCAGCGACTCGATCAGCAGGCCCGTGAACTCCTCGGCGGTGCGCCCGCCGAGGACCGCGCGCTGACGGTCCTCCGGGAGGAACCGGGCGCCGAGCGCGGTGATGGCCGCGTACCTGGTGCTGGTACCGCGCCGGTCCAGAGTCCAGGAACCGCCGGGCGTCTGCCGTCCGGCCATGGTGAAGGCGAAGGCCTCACCGCCGGGCAGCAGCATCGACGGCAGCCCCGACTCGGCGACCGTGAGCAGTCGCTGGGCCAGCGCGAAGAGCGGCGGCTCATCGCTTCTGAGCGCCGCCAGTCGTGTGATGGTCATGATTTGGGCACACCAACCCCCCTGTGGGTCCACTTTTTGCGCAGACTTGAGATCGCGCAGACTTGAGATCGCCCTGGCGCGGGCGGCCGAACGGCGTGAGGAATCGCCGATCGGGTTCAGAAATGACGGACGTCAGTCGTCAGAGCGGTGGGCCCGCCCTGTTTCAGGCACAGGCGTGTCCACCCGGTAACCCCCCCTGGGCACTGGTTCGTGTGCTCATTGTGCTGTGTCTGCACAGATCGCACACATGTTATGCCTGTAGATGTTCGAGGATTTGCGATTTGAGGGAAACAACAGGAGTCATGTGCGTTCGACGAGTTGTCCGTCCTTCTCGTCGTAGCGCGCTCCGGTCTCCGGGCACTCCCACCCGCCGGGCTCGCCCGCCCGTTCCGCAAGCCGTACGCCGGCCCGCCCGACCCAGCCGATCCGGCGGGCCGGGACACCGGCCACGAGGGCGAAGTCCGGCACGTCCCGGGTCACGACCGCACCCGCCGCGACCAGCGCCCAACGGCCGATACGCACCGGTGCCACACACACCGAACGGGCCCCCAGGGCGGCCCCCTCGGCCACCACGACCGCCACCGCCTCCCAGTCGCCGCCGCGCTTGAGGCGGCCTTCCGGATCGACCGAGCGGGGGGAGTGGTCGTTGGTGAGAACGGCGGCCGGACCGACGAACACCCCGTCGCCGAGGACCGCGGGTTCGTACACGAGCGCGTAGTTCTGGAGCTTCACGTTGTTGCCGATGCGTACACCCGGACCGACGTACGCTCCGCGGCCCACGATGCACCCGCTGCCGAGCCGGGCGTCCTCCCGGATCTGGGCCAGATCCCAGACCGTCGTCCCGTCGCCGACCACGGCCGTCTCGTCGACCTGGGCGGTCGGCTGCGTCTTGAAGTTCACCGGGCTGAACCCTTCTGCTCGTCGACGATGTCGACGGTGTCCCTGACGGACCGAGTCTGATCATCACACCGCCGGAATTCCAGCCTCCGTTTGAGGAGTGTGCGGAGCGTGGCGGGATCGGGTCGGATGCGGTGAGGGGCGAGAGGTGAGAGGAGCGTGGCGGGTTCAGGCCCGACGTGTTCAGGAGCGTGCCGACGTCGTGGAGTCACGCCGGACGCGGGTCGACGTGGAACTTCGGGCCCGGTCCCGCCCCGGCCGGGCGCTCGCCCGCGAGTACGGCGCCGATGGCGTCCAGTGTCACGGTGGCGGCCACGAGCGGCCGAGGGTCGATGACCTTCCCGGCGTACGCGGCGATGGTCGCGTCGAGCCCGGGGGAGGCCGAAAGGACGCCGATCGCCGTCACGTCCTTGAGGACGAGCGTGCGGGTGTCGATCCTGCTCGGCTCACCGGCCAGCCCGATGTACACCAGCCGCCCGCCGGGCTCCACCGACTCCTGCGCCAGCGCGGGCAGATGGACCGCGTTGGTGGCGTCCACGACGGCGTCGAACGGCAGGCCGGGCAGCGTGTCCTCGCGCCAGGCGTGCGGGAAGCCCAGGGAGCGCGCGAAATCCAGCGAGGTCTCGGTGGCGCCCATCAGGTGCACCTCCGCACCGGCGGCCCGGGCGAACATCGCCACCAGCAGACCGATGGTCCCAGGTCCGAGCACCAGCACCCGGTCGCCGGGCCCGGCCCCGGTGGCCCGCGCGGCCCGCAGGGCGTTGCCGCCGGGCTCGACCAGCGCGCCGAGCACCGGGTCCACCGAGTCGGGCAGCGCGTGCAACGAGCTTGCCGGGACGGCGAGTCGCTCGGCCAGCGCACCGGGCCGCCCGCCCCGGATGCCCACCTCCTCGCGTTTCTCGCAGACGTGCTGCCACCCGCGCCGGCAGCGGCGGCAGGTCCCGCAGCCCAGCATGGTGTCGCCCATCACCCGGCGGCCCACCCATCCCCGGTCGACCCCGGGACCCACCGCCCGGACCCGCCCGGCCCACTCGTGGCCCAGCCGCATCGGATAGCGGGCGTGCCCCTGGTGGAGGTAGGTCATGGCGCCCGTGTAGAACTCCAGGTCGGTGCCGCACACCCCGACCCGCTCGACGTCGACCACGACCTCACCGGGGGCGGCCACCGGCGCCGGTACCTCCAGGACGGCGTACTCGCCGGGTGCCGTCAGGACGAACGCGCGCATCTATGGGGCTCCTTCAGCGGACCGAGGGCTTCGCGGATCTCCTCGACGGCGTCGACCAGCGCGCCCAGGGGAGTCCGGTACGCCAGCGCGCTGACGCTCACCGCCCCGGAGGGTGCCGTCGGCGAGGTGCAGTACACGGGCAGGGCAAGGCAGTTGACGCCCGTCTCGTTCTCCTGGTCGTCCAGGGCGTACCCCCGCTCCAGGGTGGCCCGCAGCTCGCGGTGCAACTCCTCGGCCGCACACAGCGTTCGAGGGGTCCGCCGCTCCGCGGGCACCTCGCCGATCCATCGCCGTACGGCGTCCAGGGTGCCCAACTCATGGGCGAGCAGCGCCTTTCCCACCGCGGTCGCGTGGGCGGGGTTACGGCCGCCGACCGTGGAGGTGAGCCGGACGGTACCGGTGGGCGGGTCCACCTTCGCGCGGTACACCACCTCGTGGCCGTCCAGGACGGCGTAGTGGGCCGTCTCGCCGAACCGGGCGGCCAGGGTCTCCAACAGCGGCCGCAGACGCAGGTGTTCGGGGCGGGCCTCGTGATGCGCGAAGGCCATCCGCAGGAACTCGTCGCCGAGCAGATAGCGGCCGCGGGAGTCCTGGAGCGCGAGTCCGGCCCGGCGCAGCGCGGCCAGCGCCCGGTGCACGGTCGGCTTGGGGCTGCCGATCACCCGGGTGAGCTCGTCGAGCGCCACCCCGTCCGGATGCCGGGCGAGCTCCTTGAGGACGGCGAGCACCCGGTCCGAGCCCACCAGACGCGCACCCTCCGCGCGGTCCGTGACGGGGGCTGTCGAAGCGTGGGACGGCTGCGTATGCTGCATGGCGTTCCGGATAGTAGACCGCCGTGCCGATTACCGGAAAGAGCCGAGCGATGAGCCTTCGCAGCGCGCAGTGGTACGCGGGCCAGGACCGCAACGCCTACATCCACCGGGCCTGGATGCGCCGGGGCGTACCGGACGACGCCTTCACCGGCAGACCCCAGATCGCCATCGCCAACACCGCCTCCGACCTCACCCCCTGCAACGCGCATCTGAACGAGGTGGCCAGGTCCGTCCGCGACGGCGTGCACGAGGCGGGCGGCATCCCCCTCGACCTGCCCGTGGTGTCGCTGGGCGAGACCAACGTGCGGCCCACCGCCATGCTCTGGCGCAACATGGCGGCGATGGCCACGGAGGAGATGCTGCGCGCCAACCCCCTTGACGGAGTGGTCCTGTTGGGCGGCTGCGACAAGACGATCCCGTCCCTGCTGATGGCCGCCGCCTCGGTGGACCTGCCCGCCGTGGTCGTGCCCGGCGGGCCCATGCTGACCGGCACCTTCCGCGGCACCCCGCTGGGCTGCGGCACCGACGTGTGGCGGCTGTCGGAGGAGGTCCGCGCCGGCACCCTGTCCCAGGAGCAGTTCACCCGTTCCGAGTCCTCGATGATCCGCAGCCGCGGCCACTGCAACACCATGGGCACCGCCTCCACCATGGCCCTGGTCGCGGAGGCCCTGGGCACGGTCGTCCCCGGAGTGGCCGGGACCCCGGCCCCGGACAGCCGGCTCCTGGCGGCCGCGCACGGCACCGGGCGGCTCGCGGTGGAGCTGGTGGCCGGCGAGCGGCGCCCTAGCACCTTCCTGACCAAGGGCTCCTTCCACAACGCGATCGTGGCGCTGGCCGCGATCGGCGGCTCCACCAACGCGGTCGTCCATCTCCTGGCCATCGCCGGGCGGTTGGGCGTCGAGCTGACCCTGGACGACTTCGACCGCATCGGCTCCAGGGTGCCCGTCCTGGTCGACCTCCAGCCCGCCGGACGGTTCCTCATGGAGGACTTCCACCGGGCCGGCGGCCTGCTCGCCGTCCTGCGCGAGGTCGCCGACCTCCTGGACCCCGACGCGCTGACCGTCACCGGCAAGCCCCTGGTGGACCACCTCGCCGACGCCCCGATCTGGGACGCCGAGGTGATCAGGACCCGGGCCCGGCCGCTGGTCGAGGAGGGCGGCATCGCGGTCCTGCGTGGCAGCCTCGCCCCCGACGGAGCACTGATCAAACCCGCGGCGGCCTCCCCGCACCTGCTGCGGCACCGGGGGAGGGCGGTCGTCTTCGACAGCATCGAGGACTTCCACGCCCGCGTCGACGACCCGGACCTCGACGTCGACGCGGCCTCCGTCCTCGTCCTGCGCGGCTGCGGCCCCAAGGGCTACCCCGGTATGCCCGAGGTCGCCAACATGCCGTTGCCCACCAAGCTGTTGGAGCAGGGCGTGCGGGACATGGTCCGCGTCTGCGACGGCCGGATGAGCGGAACGGCGTACGGCACGGTCGTGCTGCACGTGGCCCCGGAAGCGGCGGCGGGCGGCCCGCTCGCCCTCGTCCGCACCGGCGATGTCATCAGCCTCGACGTCGAGGCCCGCCGCATCGACCTGGAGGTGCCCGCCGACGAACTCGCGGCCCGCACACCGGACACGGCCACCGTCGAGGGGTTCGCCGATCCACGGCGGGGTTGGGAGCGGTTGTACGTCGACCACGTCCAACAGGCCGACACCGGGGCCGACTTGGACTTCCTGATCGGGTCGAGCGGGTCGGAGGTCACTCGCGAGTCCCACTGACCGATCGCCGTAGGAGATCCCGACCGGTCGGGGCGGCCGTCAGCTCTCCTGGGCCCGCTCGTCCATCCCGGCCATCAACGCCTGGTGGCTGCGCCGCACATGCTCACGCATCACGCGTTCCGCGCCGTCGCCGTCCTTGGCCAGGATCAGGTCGAGGACGCGATGGTGCTCGTGGTCGGACTCGTTCAGCCGCCCCGGCCGGGAGAGCGAGGTGCGCACCAGGCGGGCGTACGCCAGCTGGTTCATGAGGGTGCGGTAGTGCGCCTCCAGCTTGGTGTTGTCGGCCCCTACGACGATCAGGTCGTGGAAGTCGTGCACCAGCCGCGCGTACTCCTCGGCGTCGCCCGCGCGCACCGCCTCGTCGGCGTCCCGCATGTTGTCGCGGAGGCGCTCCACCTCCGGCACGTTCCCCCGGAAGGCCAGCAGCCGGGCCGCCGCGCCCTCCAGCAGCTCCTTCATCTGGAACAGCTCGGTGATCTCCCGCCGTGAGGGCACCGCCACGAAGGTGCCGACCCGCGGCCGCACCTCGACCAGCCCCTCGATCTGCAACTGCTTGAGGGCCTCGCGGATCGGCGTACGGCTGACCCCGAAGGTCTCCGACAGCGCCATCTCGGAGAGGCTGGACCGCGGTGGCAGCTCACCCGTGATGATCATCTGCCGCAGCTCCTCGGCGACACGGGCCTGCATGCTGGTCTGCTGAAGCGGTTTCCGCGTCCTGGGCTGTTGCATGGTACGTGAACCTAGTGCGGGCCGGGGCGCGGAGTCAACCGCCTGCGGTGGGGTGCGAGGGACTGCCATGCAAGCGCGAGGATTCATGACCGGAGGATGAACGGGTCGCTCACCGGCTCCTCGCTGGTGTTGACCCACACGCTCTTCAGCCGTGTGTACTCCCGGATCACCTCCGTGCCGTGCTCGATGCCGGAGCCGCTGTTCTTGAACCCCGAGCGCGGGGACATCGGGGACATCGACCGGTAGGTGTTGGCCCACACGGTGCCCGCCTCCAGGCGCGACGCCATGCGGTGCACCCGGTTCACGTCCCGGGTCCAGATACCGGCCGCCAGACCGTACGACGAGTCGTTCGCGATGGCCAGGGCCTCCTCCTCGGACGCGAACGGCATCACCGTCGCGACCGGTCCGAAGATCTCCTCCCGGCAGATCCGCATCGAGTTGTCGGTGCCGGTGAAGACGGTGGGGGAGTAGAACCAGCCGGGCAGGCCGGGGTCGGGACGGCTGCCGCCGGTGACGACCTTGCCGCCCTCCGCGAGGCCCAGCTCGACGTACGACTCGACCTTCGCCAGCTGGTCCTCGATGGCCAGCGGGCCCAGCTCGGTGGTCTCCTCCAGCGGGTCGCCGATCCGGATGGTGGCGGCGCGGGCGGTGACGCGCTCCAGGACCTCGTCGTAGACGTCCCGGTGCACCAGGACCCGGCTGCCGGCCACGCAGGTCTGGCCCGCCGCCGCGAAGATGCCCGCGATCACGCCCATCGACGCGGAGGCGAGGTCGGCGTCCGGGAAGACGATGTTCGGGGACTTCCCGCCCAGTTCGAGCGTGCAGCGGACGAAGCGGTCGGCGCAGACGCGGGCGATACGGCGGCCGGTCTCGGTGGAGCCGGTGAAGGTGACCTTGGCGATGTCGGGGTGCTCGGTGAGGGGGCCTCCGGCGCTGGCGCCGAAGCCGGTGACGACGTTCACCGCGCCGGGCGGGAAGCCGGCCTTCTCGAAGAGCGGGGCGAGGGTGAGGAGGGACGCGGAGGTGTGTTCCGAGGGCTTGACCACGACGGTGTTGCCTGCGGCGAGGGCGGGGGCGAGCTTGGTCGCGGTGAGGAGGAGCGGGGAGTTCCAGGGGGTGATCGCGCCCACCACGCCCACCGGTTCGCGCAGGGTGTAGTTGAGGAGGTCGCGGCTCGCGCCGGGGATGACCTCGCCGTGGATCTTGTCGGCGAGGCCCGCGTAGTAGTGGAAGTACTCGGGGAGGCCCGCGAGTTGGGCTCGCATCTCGCGCAGGAGCTTGCCGTTGTCGAGGGTCTCGGTGCGGGCGAGTTCCTCGGCGTGTTCTCCGATGAGGTCGGCGAGGTTGCGCAGGAGGCGGCCTCGGCGGGTCTGGCTCAGGTCACGCCAACTCGGGTTCTCGAACGTGGTGCGGGCGGCTTTCACTGCGCGGTCGATGTCCTCGGCGGTGCCGTTCGCGGCCTCGTACCAGGGTTCGGCGGTGGTGGGGTTGATGCTCCGGAAGTACTGGCCGGATGCGGGTTCGGTCCAGTCACCGGCGATGTAGTGGTCGTAGCGGTGCATGCGGCTGGCTCCTCGGCTGCGGGTCGTTTGTGGTTGCTCGCGCAGTTCCCCGCGCCCCTACAAGAGGGGCGCGTCCAGGATCACGTCGGTCAACTGGTGAGGGCGCTCCAGTGGGAGCAGATGGCGCGCACCCGGCACGATCACCGCACGAGCGTCGGGGATCCGGTCGGCCAGCAGGCGGGTCATCGCCGGAGTCGAGCCCGGGTCGTCCTGGCCTGTCACCACCACCGTGGGCGCCTTGATCCCGGGCAGCCCGGGCCACAGGGATGCGTCCGCGGTGGCGAACACGTCGTAGCAGGCCAGGTAGGACGTGGGATCGTTGCTCAGCAGGGTGGTGAGGACGGACCACGCCAGATCCGGCTCGCGGGCCCGCCAGTCCTCGGAGAACCAGCGCTCCACGGCGGCACGGGCCGATCCGGCGAAGTCCTGTCGCGCCCGCTCCCTGCGACCCGCCACCGCCTCCCGCTCCTCCTCCGAGCGCCCCGCGACCGAACTGACCAGAGTGAGCGCGGACGTCAACTCGGGCTGTGACAGAGCCAGTTGCTGGGCCACCAGCGCCCCGAGCGAGAAGCCCACCACATGCGCCGGGCCGTCCATCACCTCCGCCACGTCCCCGGCCAGTTCCGCCAGCGACACCCCCGGCTCCGCCGCCGGTGAGGCACCGTGCCCGCGCAGGTCCACCAGCGTCACCCGGTGCCGTTCCGCCAGGGCGGGCAGGCACCGGGACCACATGCCGCGGTCGAGACCCACGCCGTGCAGCAGCACCAGGTCGGTGCCCTCGCCGTGGGTCTCGTGGCTCAGCCTCACTGTTCCGTCGACAGCGGGGCCAGCCTCGCCTGGGGCCTGCCCTGGGCCGCCGCCGCCAGGCCGATCACGATCTCGTCGGCGCGGGGTCCGTCCGGAACGCGGACCTCGATGCTCTGGTGGTGTGAACGGACCGTGGCGTCGGTGATGTGCTTGAGCGGGATGTCGAAGACCGTCCCGGCCGCCGCCCGCTTCTCCACCGCCGGGAGGAGCGTCGTGGCGTTCGCCGCCTTGCGGAAGTGGTCGCCGAACTTCAGCGTGTGGATCAGCCCCGAGCCGTGCTCGACCTCCCCGTCCAGACCCACGATCGCCGCCTTGCCGTACGCCTCCACCGGCGCGCCCAGGGCCTCGACCACCCGCGGGGCCAGCAACTCGCCCAGCTTCGGGGCGACTTCGTCGATGCCGGGCAGCAGATCCGGCACGAAGCCCTGGCCCGCCCACGGGTTCTCGATGACCGCGAGCACCACCGCCGTACGGGCCGGCGGGTCGACCGGTCGGCCGCCCTCGCTGTGGATGTCCTCGGTGTAGGTGATGATCTTGCGGATGTTCATCGGGCGGTCTCCATCGGAAGGTCGGCGAGGCGGACCACGGGGTCCGTACGGCGGTCCCCGATCCGGGCGTTGGGGCGCGGACCGGACGCGGCGGCGGCGATCACGACGATCTCGTCGGGGCGGGGCGCGTCCGGGATCCTGATCTGGACGGTCTGGTAGTGCGAGCGGGTCGCGGCGGCCGTCTTGTGCCACAGCGGGACGGTCAGCGGTTCGCCCGCCGGGAGCTGGTCGTCGCTGAACACGATGATCGAGGTGCCCTCGGTCAGCTCCCGCAGGACGTTGCCGAAGTACGGCGTGTGGATCAGGGCGCCGCCGTGCTCGCTCTCCCCGTCCAGGCCGACCACGGCCGCCTTGCCGAAGGCCTCGACGCGGTCCACACCGCCGAGTTCGGAGAGCAGACGGTCGGTGAGCAGCTGCGCCAACTCCGGTGCCAGCGCCTCCACTTCGGGCTGGAGGTCGGCGACGAAACCGCGCCCTGCCCAGGGGTTGCGGATCACCGCGGCCGCCGCGACCCGTCGTACCGGAGAGGCGACCGGACGGCCGAGCTCCAGCAGGACCTCGTCGACCACGGTCACCACCTTGCGGACACCCGCCGGGCCGGTCACGCGGTGAACTCCGGCATGACCTTGTCGGCGAAGAGCTCCAGGCTGCGCATCGCCTTGCGGTGTTCGAGCCCCGGGTGGGTGGTCCACAGCAGCAGATGCTCCAGTCCCACCTCGTCACGCAGCTCGGCGATCTTCTCGGCGACGTACTCCGGCGTGCCGACCAGGAGATTGCGGGAGTGCAGGAAGTCGAACGACAGCTCGTGGGCGTCGGTCAGCTCCTCGCCGGCCTCCATGAGGTTGCTGAGACCGCGCCAGTGCATGATCCAGCGGTACGTCGTCATCAGCGCCTCCTCGAAGTCGGCGCGCGCCTGTTCCATGGTGTCGGCCACGTACACGTCCCGCACCAGGCCGATGCCCTCGCCGAGCGCGTACGCACGGCCCGAGGCCTCGCTCGCCGTGGAGCGGTACAGCTCGAAACGGTCCTTGAGGGCGGAGACCGGGGGCAGCCAGAACATGCCCTGCACACCGTCCGCCGCGGCCGCTTGTATGGAACGCGGGCTGTCGATGACCTGCCACAGCGGAGGGTGCGGGCGCTGCAGCGGGAAGGGTGTGACCTGCATCTTCGTGATGACGCCGTCGGTCGTGTAGGCGTCCGTGGCGGGGGAGAGCGGGTGGTTCCACTTCACTCCGGGCGCCGGGAACTCGTAGAAGCGGCCCTTGTGGGAGAAGAACTCGCCGCTCCACGCCTTGCGGAGGATCTCCACCGTCTCGTCGTACAGGGCCCGGTTCTGCTCCTGGTCACGGGGGTCGGCGAGGGCGTTGAGGTTGAGGGCCTCACGGCCGTAGAGGCCCCGGCCGAGGCCGACCTCGACGCGGCCCCCGGAGAGCTGGTCGAGCATCGCGATGTCCTCGGCGAGCCGCAGCGGGTGCCAGAAGGTGGCGATGGAGGCCGCCTGGCCGATCCGGATCGTCGAGGTGCGGGCGGCGATGTCGGCGCCCATCAGGACCGGGTTCGGGGTGATCTCGATCGCCTCGTGCCCGAAGTGGTGCTCGGTGTACCAGGTGGACCAGAACCCGGCCTGTTCGGCGGCGACCGCGAACTCCCGGGCCTCGTCCATGACGTGCGCGTACTCGCCGAGGCGTCCGGGCGCTCCGAGGTTGTGGAATATCGAGAACCGCATCGAGTGTCCTTTCGACTCCGGCTGTGCCATGCAAGCGAGGCTAGGAGTCGCTCCGTGGTCCGTCAAGGGTTCATCCCCCGGGAACAAGCATGACCTGTGTATTTGCTACACCCACCTGCGGATTTCGAGCTTTTGTGACGGGGGTGTTGACACGATACTGCGGTCTCTTTACCGTCCTCTGCCATACAAGAGCTGACCGATGGGACCGCCATGACCCACACTCTTGACCGCTCCTCCCTCCTCCGTTCCGCCTGGCGGGCCGCCTGGGACCAGGGGAAGGTGGACGCGCTCGACGACCTGCTCAGCCCCGCCTATGTCCGTCGCAGGGGACCCGCCGGCGCCGCCCAGAGCCGCGACCAGTTCAAGGACTCCATCCGGGCCGTCCGCGAGGCCTTCCCCGATCTGCGCACCGAGATCGAGGACGTCGTCGAGGACGGCGACCGGATGGCCGTCCGCTGGCGCAGCACCGGCCGGCACACCGGCGCCTTCCTCGGCGTGCCGCCCACCGGGAAGCCCGTCGAGATCTCCGGTGCGACCTTCGCCCGCTTCGACGGGACTGCCGTCGCCGAGGAGTGGGTGACCTTCGACTCCCGGCAGCTCCTCGAAGCGCTCGGGATCATCACCACCGCCCAACAGGCCGCCGTGGACCCGGACCTGGTGCGCGGGGTGCACCGCAAGTTCATCACCGGCGTCACGGTGGTCACCACCGACGACGACGGCACGCCCCGGGGCCTCGCGGTCAACGCCTTCTCCAGCATCTCCCTGGACCCGCCGATGGTCCTGGTCTGCGTCCAGCGCAGCTCCGCCACCCACCCCGCCCTGCACCGCGCGAGCCACCTCGGCATCAGCATCCTGGCCGCCGACCAGCTCGACGTGGCCAAGGTCTTCGCCGGCAAGGGCGAGGACAAGTTCTCCCAGGTCTCCTGGACGCCGGGGTCGCACGGCGCCCCGCTGCTCGACGGCTCCTGCGCCCAGCTGGAGGTCGAGATCGGTGAGCGGCTCGAAGCCGGCAGCCACACCGTCTTCACCGGCCGGGTGGTCACCGCCCGCCACGACGACCTCGCCCCGCTGGTCTACAGCGGCGGCGGCTTCTTCGACATCTCGCACACGGCGCCCCTGCCGTGGTGACCCTCGTGAAGAGCTCGACGAGCAGGAGCACCGCATGACAGAAGGAACACCGGCGCCGGCCTACGGCAGCGCGGTCACCAAGGTCGAGCCCTTCGGCGTCGACCACATCCCCGACAACGAGCGGCACGGCAAGCCCAGTTCGCAGTTCTTCGTCTGGTTCGCCGCCGGGCTCAACTTCCCGATCATCCTGCTCGGCTTCAGCGCGGCCTGGTTCGGGCTGAGCTTCGGCGCCGCCGTGAGCGCCATCGTGATCGGGGCCGCGCTCGGCTCCGTGCTGATGGCCGTGATGTCCCGCATGGGCGTACGGCTCGGGGTGCCGCAGCAGATCCAGGCGCGCGGCCCGCTCGGCTTCTTCGGCAACTTCCTGCCCGTGGCGTACATCAACGTCTTCGCCGGCATCGGCTGGGCCTCTGTCACCGTCATCCTCGGCGGCAAGGCCTTCGCCGAGCTGACCCATCTGCCGTACTGGCTGTGCGCGGCCGTGCTCACGGCCGTCGAGTTGGTGGTGTCGATCTACGGCTACAACATGATCAACTACCTCCAGCGCATCCTGACGTACGTCCTGACACCGCTGTTCCTGCTGATCACCGTGGTCGCCATCGTGCGCGGCGGCAGCTTCTTCCACGCCGACCCGAGCGCGGACGGCTATATCGGCTCCACCGGCGGCCTGATCACCTTCGGCGGCTGGTTCCTCTCCTTCCTCGTCGCCTGGGCGCCCTTCGCCTCCGACTACTCCCGCTACCTCCCCGACACCCCGGAGGTCATCGGCCGCACCGCCTGGTACACCGGCCTCGGCAACTTCGTCACCATCGCCTGGCTGGGCATCCTCGGCGTGGTCGTCGGCGGCAGCGCCACCAGCTCCGACTCCATCACCGCGCTGCACGAACTGGCAGGCCCGTTCGCCGTCCCCGCGCTGATCGCCGTCGGCCTGTCCGCGCTCGCGCAGAACTTCCTGAACGTCTACGGCGGCGCGATCTCCGTACAGACCCTGAAGATCCCGGTCACCCGCTCCCAGGCGGTCACCGTCATCTGTCTGCTCGCCTACGCCATCAGCCTCTGGGGCGAGTCGGGCACGGAGGACAAGTTCAAGGTCTTCCTCAACCTCACCGCCTACTTCATCGCCCCCTTCGCGGCCGTGCTGCTCCTCGACTTCTACCTCGGCGGCCGCTCCGACCCGTCCCGCATCGAGGAGTTGTACGACCGTCGCCGGGTCCTGGACTGGGGCTTCGTCGCCTGGGCGGGCGGGGTCGCCGCGTCGGTGCCGTTCTGGCAGTCCAGCTTCTACACCGGGCCCTTCTCGAAGGCGTTCCCGGAGGCCGGCGACCTGAGCATGTTCGTGGCGGGCGGCGCGGGCGCGGTCCTCTACCTGCTGACGTACCGGCTGAAGTCGCTGTGGGTCTCCTCCGGCGCGACGGCACCGGCGATCCCGGACAACAGGGCGTCCGCGGACGTCTCCTGACGGCACATCAGGGCCGGGCACCGCTGGTGTCCGGCCCTGCGGCTTGCGCGGTCCTTCCCGCCCTGTCAGCCCCGGGGGTCCGGTCGCCCTTACGATCGAGTCCGCGGCCACGGCTCGCGTCCCGTTCGCGGGCACGAACTCGATCCCCGGGGAGGAACTGTGATCGCCGTCGTCGGCGCGGGACTGATGGGTGCGGCCACCGCCTGGCAACTGGCCCGGCGCGGCCACGAGGTCACGCTGATCGAGGCGTACGACGTCGGCCACCGGCACGGCAGTTCGCACGGCAGCTCACGGATCTTCAGGCGGGCGTACGCCGACCCCTTCTACGTACGACTGACCGGGCTGGCGAAGGAACAGTGGCGGGAACTGGAGGACGACTCCTCAACTCCCTTGCTGCGCACGACCGGTGGCCTCGACGTGCGGGAGGGGCGCGATCCGCGGGCGCTGGCCGAACCGCTCCGGGCGGCGGGAGTGCCGTACGAACTCCTGGGCCCGGAAGCCGCGTCGGAGCGCTGGCCGTACATCCGCTTCACCGACCCGGTGCTCCACCACCCGGACGCCGGGGTGATCGACGCCGACGAGACCGTCGGTGCCTGTGTGCGGCGGGCGGTCGAGCACGGTGCGCAGGCGGTCGTCGGCGCCCGGGTCACCGGCTTCGACGTACGGGGCGATGCGAAGGTGCTGCTGCACACGGACCGTGGCCACGAGATCGTCGCGGACACGGTGGTGGTCGCCGCCGGTGCCTGGCTGCCCGGGCTCGGTCTGCCCGTACCGCTGCCGCCGCTCCGGGTCACCCAGCAGCAGGTGTTCCACTACCGCCGGCGGGACGCGTCCGCCGGGTGGCCGACGCTCGTCTGGGACGGGGAGCTGCACCTGTACGGCCTGCCGTCGGGGAGCGACGGCGGGCCGTTCCCGGCCGTGAAGGTCGCCGAGCACGACCGCGGCACCCCCACCACCGCCGACAGCCGCACCGGCGTGGTCGACCCGTCGTCGCGGGAGCGGGTGAGCGGATTCGTCCGCGACCGGCTCCCCGGACTCGACCCCGAGCCCGTCGCCGAGGCGACCTGCCTCTACACGGCCACCCCCGACGAGGACTTCGTCCTGGACCGGCACGGCCCGTTCGTGATCGTCTCCCCGTGCTCCGGGCACGGCGCCAAGTTCACCCCGCTCGTCGGGGCGATGGCCGCCGACCTCGCCACCGGCCGCACCGGGCCCGACCCGCGTTTCCGGCTCGACCGAGTGGGCTAGGACGCGGCTCTCGGCGAGACGGCCCAGCGGATCGGCATCGTCGGGACCCGTGATCCTCGCCACCGGCGTCCGGTGACCGCCTCGTGGACGCCCTCTTGACGTGCGCCAGGAGCAGATCGACACTCCAGATGGGAATCCTAGTGAACAGGTAGGGAAACATGGGGCGCCTTGAGTCGGCCGTCGGCCGAGTGAGCCGTACGTCCGGGCCTTCGCCTCTCCTCACCTCCCGCCGTCACATCGATCTGCAGCGGGTCTGCAGCGCGATCGGGCCCCTGGGCTGAGCCCGGCCGCCCTTCGCCGCACCCGACCGGGACCACCGCTGCCGCCACGCACGGGGGACGGCCGCCGCTCCCGCCCGACGACGCTTCCGCCGCGCGTACGTCTGCGCACCGACACCCGGGGAGACCCATGTCCGTCACACCGCTCGCCCACATCCCGGTCACCCACCCGGCCGCCGTGTTCCGGGGCCGCATCGGCCAGGACGCGCGCAGTGGGCACTACGCCGTGCCGCGCCGCTACCGCCTCCATCTGGCCGCCGCCTGCGCCGACGGACTGCGCATCGCCGTCGTGCACAGCCTGCTCGGCCTCGACGACATCTGTCCCGTGACCTTCCTGGACCCGATCCCCGACTGTCCCGACGGAGGCCACTCCGCGCTGCGCCCGCTGTACGAGGCCAGCGCGCACCGGTACACCGGCGCGGCCCTCGCCCCGGTGCTCAGCGACGACTGGTCGGGGCGGATCGTCAGCATCCACGCCACCGACATCACCCGCGACCTGGCCCGGCACTTCGGCGGCGGCCGCCCCGCGCTGTACCCGTGCGGGGCGGAGTCGGAGACCGAGGCCGTCGAGCGGATGTGCCGGGGCATCGGACAGACCGCCCAGCACGCCGGATCCGCCGGCGGAGACGCGGCCGAGCGGTCCGCCGCACTGGAGCAACTGCTGGACTCCCTGGGCTCGTTGGAGCGCTGGCTCGTCGGACGCGAGTACCTGATCCGGGATCACCTCACCGCCGCCGACGTCGAGTTGTGGGTCACGCTGGTCCAACTCGACACCGTGCACCGCTACCACCTGGACGCCGGCGCGGTGCAGCGCATCGCCGACCATCCCGTCCTGTGGGACTACGCCCGCCGCCTGGCCGCCCACCCGGCCTTCGGCACCCACCTCGACCTCGACGGCATCGCGCGCAGGCACCACGCCCACTGCCGGGGCCTGGAGGCCGCGGGCGCCGCCGTGCAGATCCTGGACTGGGCCGCGCACGCCGGCCGGGCCTCCTAGAGGCTCCTGGCGTCCCAACTGCCGGACCGGCGTTGACACAGGTCCTGACAATTGCCTTTACTTCCGCTCACAAGGGTCCTCGACCCCCGAGAACGATGACGGTGACTCCCATGCGCGCAGCTCCCAGGACGGCCTCCCGCCGCTCCCAGGGCTGCGCGCTGCCGTACGGCGACCTCCTCGTCGCCGATCGCGCCGTCGACCTGCTCCGTGTGAGCAGCGCACTGTGTACCGCGCCGGGCCGTGCCCGCTGTCAGGGCTGACCTTCTCCTTCAGCCCCCGCGTTCCTGACGCACACCGCCCCCGCGGTGTGCCGCCGTCCGCCCAGCCCCGGTTACCGTGCGTTCCCCTGTGCCGCGCTTCCTCGCCGTAGCGTGCCGTGTTCGCCGTGCCCGGGACATCCGACTCTCCGCCGGAGCTCCCTCATGAGTGAACCCCCAGGCGCCGCCGTGTCCGTCACCGAGGCACCGCCGCGGACCGACGCCCCGTCAGAGCAGCTCGCCGCACAGCGAGTTCTGCCGCTCAGGCGACCGGGACGCTGGATCGCCACCGGCGTCGTCCTGGTCCTGGCGGCCCAGTTCGTCCACGGGCTGGCGACCAACCCGTTCTACCAGTGGGACCGCTTTGGCTACTGGTTCCTGCGGCCGACCGTCCTCGACGGACTGCTCATCACTCTCGAAGTCACCGCCTACAGCGCGGTGTTGGGACTCCTGGGCGGCATCCTCCTCGCCCTCGCCCGGCTCTCCAGGAGCCCGGTGCTGCGGGCGGTGAGCTGGACCTACGTGTGGGCCCTGCGCTCGATACCGCTGATCGTGGTCCTGCTCTTCCTCTACAACTTCTCGGCCCTGTACAAGACGTTGAGCGTCGGCGTCCCCTTCGGGCCGGCCTTCTTCTCCTTCGACGAGTCCCGGCTCGCCACCGACATGGTCATCGCCGTCATCGGCCTCAGCCTCAACGAGGCCGCCTACGCCGCCGAAGTCGTCCGCGGCGGCATCCTCTCCGTCGACCAGGGCCAGCACGAGGCGGCCTCCGCGCTCGGTCTGCCGAAGGGTTACCAGTTCCGCAGGATCGTCTTCCCGCAGGCCCTGCGCTCCATCACCCCGAACTACGTCAACCAGCTCATCGGCCTCATCAAGAGCACCTCGCTGGTCTTCTACGTCTCCCTCCTCGACCTGTTCGGCACCGTGCAGTCCATGGGCTCCACCTACCCCGGCGACATCGTGCCGCTGCTGCTGGTCGCCACCGTCTGGTACCTCATCCTCACCAGCGCCGTGTCCGTCGTGCAGTTCTACGTCGAGCGCCACCACGCCCGGGGCGCCACCCGCTCCCTGCCGCCGACCCCGCTCCAGAAACTGTGGTCAGGTCTCGCCGACCTGAGGGCCCGCATCCGCCGGGAGGCCGCCGTATGAGCGTCACCGACATCACCCCCGTCGCCCTCGAAGTGCACGGCGTGCACAAGTGGTACGGCGCCCACCGCGTCCTGAACGGCGTCGACCTGACCGTCCGCCCCGGCGAGGTCACCGTGATCCTCGGCCCGTCGGGCTCCGGGAAGTCCACCCTGCTCCGGGTCATCAACCACCTGGAGAAGCCGGAGGTCGGCTACGTCAGCGTCAACGGCGAACTGATCGGCGTACGCAGACAGGGCGAGCGCCTCAAGGAGCTCAGCGAGCGGGCCATCCTGGCCCAGCGCGGCCGGATCGGCTTCGTCTTCCAGAACTTCAACCTGTTCCCGCATCTGACCGTGCTGGACAACGTGGCCGCCGCGCCCGTGGCGACCGGGAAGCTCGGCAAGGCGCAGGCCCAGGAGCTGGCCCGGGAACTCCTCGGGCGGGTCGGCCTGGGAGACAAGACCGGCGCCTATCCACGGCAGTTGTCCGGCGGCCAGCAGCAGCGTGTGGCCATCGCCCGCGCGCTCGCCCTGCGCCCCGGCGTCATCCTCTTCGACGAGCCGACCTCCGCGCTCGACCCCGAACTCGTCGGCGAAGTCCTCGCCGTCATCAAGGACTTGGCGACCAGCGGCACCACCCTCGTCATCGTCACCCACGAGATCGGCTTCGCCCGCGAGATCGCCGACCGGGTCGTCTTCATCGACGGCGGCCACATCGTCGAACAGGGTCCGCCCTCCGAGGTCCTCGACCGGCCCCGGCACGAGCGGACCAGGGACTTCCTGAGCAAGGTGCTCTGAACTCCCCAGCAAGGTGCTCCGAACCCCCCTCTCCTTTCTGTCTCTTCATCTCTCAAGGACGGCCATGTCTGACCACTTCACCCGACGCAGCCTGATACGCGGCATCACCGCGGCGACCGCCGTCGCCACCCTCGCCACCGGGCTCGCCGCCTGCGGTGGGGACAGCGACGCCGCCACCACCACGAAGGACAGCGCCGGCACGGTCACCGTCGGCCAGTTCTCCAACGGCGCCGCCAAGGAGACCGCTCTCAAGGTCGCCGAGGTCAAGTCCATCAGCGCCGAACTGCCCGACGCCGTCAGAAAGAGCGGCAAGCTCGTCATCGGCTCCGGCACCCTGCCCTCCGGCTCCCCGCCGCTGGGCTTCGTGGGCAGCGACCAGAAGACCCTCACCGGCTCCGAGACCGACCTGGCCCGGCTGGTCGCCGGCGTCCTCGGCCTGGAGCCCGAGGTCAAGCGGTTCACCTGGGAGAACCTCTTCGTCGGCATCGACAGCGGCAAGGTGAACGTCGGCTTCTCCAACATCACCGACACCGAGGAGCGCAAGAAGAAGTACGAGTTCGCCTCCTACCGCAAGGACGACCTCGCCTTCGAGACGCTCAAGACCTCGAAGTGGAGCTTCGACGGCGACTACGAGGTCCTCGCGGGCAAGACCGTCTCGGTCGGCGCCGGCACCAACCAGGAGCGCATCCTCCTGGACTGGAAGACCAAGCTGGAGAAGGAGGGCAAGAAGCTGACCGTCAAGTACTTCCAGGACAGCCCCAGCATCTATCTCGCCCTCAACAGCGGCAAGATCGACGCCTACCTGGGCCCGAGCCCCAACCTCTCCTACCACGTCACCCAGACCGCGAGCACGCCCAACGCGACCAAGATCGCGGGCCAGTACTCCGGTGCCGGAGCGTCCCTCCAGGGCCTCATCGCCGCGACCGCCAAGAAGGACAGCGGCCTCGCCAAGCCCCTCGCCGACGCGATCAACTACTTGATCGACAACGGCCAGTACGCCAAGTGGCTCGCCGCGTGGAACCTCTCCAACGACGCCGTCTCCAAGTCGGAGGTCAACCCGCCCGGGCTGCCGCTCACCAACTCCTGAGGCCTGTTCCCCAAGCCTCACCCACCCGCACGCCCATCACCGCAGGACCTCAGGAAGGGACTCCGCCTCCGTGACCCGGCAGACCGAACTCCGCGGCGGCGGAGCCTCCTTGAGACCCGCGGCGCATGAGCCCTCCGTCCTCGACAACGCCGTATGGGCCGCCCTCGACGGCCCGCACGCCCACCTCGCCGAACGCGTCGGCCGCGCCGCCCGCTACCCGGACGACGTCTACGCCTTCGCCGCCCTCGCCGACCCCGCCGATCCGGCCGCCTGGACCGACCTGCACACCCTCGTGGGTCCCGGAACCACCGTACGGATCAAGCCCGTTGAGGAAGTCCCCGCGGGTTGGGAGATCGTCGGCGGGGGAGTGGGCGTCCAACTCGTCGCCACCGCCCTGCGATCCGAACCCGCCCCCGAGGCGGTACGGCTCGGACCCGACGACGTGCCCGAGATCCTGGACCTGGTCGCCCGCACCAGACCCGGCCCCTTCCTCAGGCGGACCATCGCCCTCGGCACCTACCTCGGCATCCGGGACCGGGGACGCCTGATCGCCCTGGCCGGCGAGCGGCTGCGCCCACCCGGCTGGACCGAGATCAGCGCGGTCTGCACCGACCCGGCGTATCGCGGCCGGGGCCTGGCCACCCGCCTGGTCCGCGCGGTCGCCGCCGGTATCAGGGAGCGCGGCGACACCCCGTTCCTGCACGCCGCCGCCGACAACACCGACGCGATCCGGCTCTACGAGTCCATCGGCTTCACCCTGCGCCGCCGCTCACCCATCCTCCTGGTCCGCAGTCCGGGAACATCCCGCGGGGCGGCGAGGTTGTGACTCCCGACGAGATCCGCCGGGCGCCGTCGCGCGCCCCGAAGGAGGAGGTGACGGGCGTGATCCGCACACTCCGCTCCGCCCACCTCCACTCCCGGCCGCACATCGATCTCCAGCGCGTGGCCACCGCGCTCTGTTGTTCCTGACCCGTTCTCCGCCCTGGCTGCCGCGCCCCTTCGTGGGCCGGCGCTCCCGTACGGATCTCCAGGAAGGCACCCACCCGTGTCCCCTTCTTCTCTGCATCTCGCCGTCGCCCTGGACGGCACCGGCTGGCACCCCGCCTCCTGGCGTGAGCCGGTGGCCCGACCGCGTGACCTGCTCACCGCCGGATACTGGGCCGACCTGGTCGCCGAGGCCGAGCGCGGCCTGCTCGACTTCGTGACCATCGAGGACGGCCTTGGCCCGCAGTCCTCCCGGCCCCTCGACCCGGACGAGCGCACCGACCAGGTCCGCGGCCGACTCGACGCCGTACTCATCGCCTCCCGGATCGCCCCGCTCACCCGGCACATCGGCCTGGTCCCGACCGCGGTGGTCACCCACACGGAGCCCTTCCACCTCTCCAAGGCCATCGCGACCCTCGACTACGTCAGCACCGGCCGGGCGGGCCTGCGCGTCCAGATCAGCGCCCGCCCCGACGAGGCCGCGCACTTCGGCCGTCGCACCATCGACCCGATCGAGAGCTACGACAGCCCGGTGGTCACCGACCTCTTCGACGAGGCCG
Organism: Streptomyces sp. SID13726; assembly: GCF_010548375.1. Classification (GTDB taxonomy): domain Bacteria; phylum Actinomycetota; class Actinomycetes; order Streptomycetales; family Streptomycetaceae; genus Streptomyces. The sequence goes on along the minus strand of NZ_JAAGLY010000003.1, from coordinate 418,047 downwards.
CCGACTACGTGGAGGCCGTGCGCCGACTCTGGGACAGCTGGGAGGACGACGCCGAGATCCGCGACGCCGCCACCGGCCGCTTCGTCGACCGGGACAAGCTGCACTACATCGACTTCGAGGGCCGGCACTTCAGCGTCAAGGGCCCCTCCATCACGCCCCGCCCGCCGCAGGGCCAGCCCCTCGTCACCGCGCTCGGCCACCAGACCGTGCCGTACCGGCTCATCGCCCGCCAGGCCGACGTCGGCTACATCACCCCGCACGACACCGACCAGGCCCGCGCGATCGTCGCCGAGATCCGTGCCGAGCAGGAGACGGCCGGCCGCTCCGGTGAACTCCTCCACATCTTCGGCGACTTGGTCGTCTACCTCGACGGCGACCCCGCCGAGGCCGCCGCCCGCCGGGACCGGCTCGACGCCCTCGCGGGGGAGCCGTACCGGAGCGACGCCCGGATCTTCACCGGCACCCCGGCCCAACTCGCGGACCTGCTCGCCGAGTTCCAGGCGGCCGGGCTGACCGGCTTCCGCCTTCGGCCCGCCGTCCTCGGCCACGACCTCCCGGCCATCACTCGCGGCCTGGTCCCCGAACTCCAGCGCCGGGGCGCCTTTCGCACCGCCTACGAGGCCGACACCCTGCGCGGACTGCTGGGCCTCGCCCGCCCCGCCAACCGCTACGCCGCCGCCTGAGCCGGAAGGATCCCCGCACCCATGAGCAAGCCCCTGAAGCAGATCCACCTGGCCGCCCACTTCCCCGGCGTCAACAACACCACCGTGTGGAGCGACCCCGAGGCCGGCAGCCACATCGAGTTCAGCTCCTTCGCGCACTTCGCGCGGACCGCCGAACGCGCCAAGTTCGACTTCCTGTTCCTCGCCGAGGGCCTGCGCCTGCGCGAACAGGGCGGCAAGATCTACGACCTGGACGTGGTCGGCCGCCCCGACACCTTCACGATCCTCGCCGCGCTCGCCGCCGTCACCGAGCACCTGGGCCTCACCGGCACGATCAACTCCACCTTCAACGAGCCCTACGAGGTGGCCCGCCAGTTCGCCAGCCTCGACCACCTCTCCGGCGGCCGCTCCGCGTGGAACGTCGTCACCTCCTGGGACGCCTTCACCGGCGAGAACTTCCGCCGCGGCGGCTTCCTGCCGCAGCAGGAGCGCTACTCCCGCGCCAAGGAGTTCCTCGCCACCACCCAGGAGCTCTTCGACTCCTGGCAGGGCGACGAGATCATCGCCGACCAGGCCTCCGGCGTGTTCCTGCGGGACGCGAAGGCGGGCTCCTTCGTCCACACCGGCCAACACTTCGACATCCAGGGGCAGTTCAACGTCCCGCGCTCCCCGCAGGGCCGCCCGGTCATCTTCCAGGCCGGCGACTCCGAGGAGGGCCGCGAGTTCGCCGCGTCCGGCGCCGACGCCATCTTCAGCCGGTACGCCACCCTCAAGGAGGGCCGGGCGTTCTACACCGACGTCAAGAACCGCCTCGCCAAGTACGGCCGCCGCCACGACCAGTTGCTCATCCTGCCCGCCGCCTCCTTCGCGCTCGCGGACACCGACGCCGAGGCCGAGGAGCTGGCCCGGCTCGTGCGACGCCAGCAGGTCAGCGGCGCGACCGCGCTGAAGCACCTGGAGTTCGTCTGGAACCGGGACCTGTCGTCGTACGACCCCGACGGGCCGCTCCCCGACGTCGACCCGGACGTCAGCGACCACCACATCTCCAAGGGCCGCGCCCAAGTCCGCATGTACCGCGACCCGTTGGCCACCGCCCGCGAGTGGCGTGAGCTGGCCGAGGCCAACAAGTGGTCCATCCGCGACCTGGTCATCAACACCGGCAACCGGCAGAACTTCATCGGCTCGCCCGAGACCGTCGCGCGCACGATCAACGAGTACGTGCAGGCCGACGCCAGCGACGGCTTCATCCTCGTCCCGCACATCACCCCGACCGGCCTCGACACCTTCGCCGACAAGGTCGTCCCGCTCCTCCAGGAACAGGGCGTCTTCCGTACCGAGTACGAGGGCCCGACCCTGCGCCACCAGCTCGGCCTCGCGCACCCCGACGACGTGCGGGGCGAGCAGCGGGCGGCGTCGTGAAGTTCCTCGCGATCACACTGATCGTGCACCGGCCCGATCCGGTCACGGGCGTGCTGAAGCCGACCCACGACCGGTTCCGTGAGGTGCTCGACAACGCGGTGCTCGCCGAGGAGCTGGGCTTCGACGGCTTCGGCGTGGGGGAGCGGCACGAGCGGCCGTTCCTCTCCTCCTCGCCGACCGTCGTCCTCAGCCACATCGCCGCGCTGACCCGGCGGATCCGGCTGTTCACCGCGGTGACCACGCTGAGCCTGCTCGACCCGGTGCGCGCGTACGAGGACTACGCCACCCTCGACCACCTCTCCGAGGGCCGCCTGGACCTCATCATCGGCAAGGGCAACGGCTCCGCCCAGCGCGAGCTGTTCCAGGTCACCCCCGAGGACCAGTGGGACCGCAACGCCGAGAGCTACGAGGTGTTCCGGCGGCTCTGGCGCCAGGACAAGGTCACCGCCGAGACCCGCTTCCGGCCCCCGCTGAAGGACGCCGAGGCGTGGCCATGGCCGTACCAGCGCCCGGTCCGCGTCTGGCACGGCAGCGCCACCAGCAAGGAGTCGGTGGACCTCGCCGCCCGCTACGGCGACCCGCTGTTCTCGGCGAACGTCACCAACCCCATAGAGCCGTATGCCGAGTTGATCCGCCACTACCGCGAGCGCTGGGAGCACTACGGCCACGACCCGGCCGACATCGCCGTCGGCGCGGGCACGGCCGGGCTCCTGGTGACCCGCACCTCGCAGGAAGCGCTCGACGCGTACCGCCCGCTCTTCGAGGCCAACCTCGCCTTCTACGAGCAGGCGGGCCTCCCCGTCGTCTTCGAGACCCTGGAGGACTTCGTCGAACGCAGCTCCGCACTCATCGGCAGCCCGCAGCAGATCATCGACAAAGTGCACCGCTATCACGAGCAGTTCGGGCACACCGTCCTCCATCTCCACGCGGACGCAAGCGGGCTGACGGACACTCAGCACCGGGACTCGCTGGAGCTGTTCCAGTCCGAGGTCGCCCCCGTACTGCGCCGGGACATCCCGGACCCGCCGTTCGCCTGGGGACCGGTCCACGCCGAGGAGCCGGCCCATGCCTGAGATCCCCCTCGGCGTCCTCGATCTGGTGCCGATCCCGTCCGGGTCCACCGCCGTCGACGCCCTGCGCAACTCCATCGACCTCGCCCAGCGGGCCGAGCGCTTCGGCTATGCCCGCTACTGGTTCGCCGAGCACCACCTCAACCCGGGCGTCGCGGGCACGTCCCCCGCGGTCGTCCTCGCGCTCACCGCCTCCGCCACGACCACCATCCGCCTCGGCTCCGGCGCCGTACAGCTGGGCCACCGCACCGCGCTCAGCACGGTCGAGGAGTTCGGGCTCCTCGACGCCCTGCACCCCGGCCGCCTCGACCTGGGCCTCGGCCGTTCCGGCGGCCGTCCGCCGGGCGCGCCCAGAACCCCGCTGCCGTCGACCGTGGTCGACGACCGCGCCCCGAACGGCCTCCTCGTCCCGCCCCGCTTCTCCTTCGCGTATCTCCTCGGCTCACCCCGCATCGCCCTCCAGCGCAAGCTGCTCCTGCTGCCTGGCGCCGAGTCGCAGGACTACGCCGAGCAGATCGACGACGTCCTCGCCCTCCTCGCCGGCACCTACCGCTCCCCGGAGGGCATCGAGGCACATGTGGTGCCCGGCGAAGGGGCCGAGGTCGAGGTGTGGATCCTCGGCAGCAGCGGCGGGGAGAGCGCCGAGGCCGCGGGCGCCCGCGGCCTGCGCTTCGCGGCGAACTACCACGTCAGCCCCGGTACGGTCCTGGAGGCCACCGAGGGCTACCGGGCCGCCTTCCAGCCCTCCGAAATCCTCGACAAGCCGTACGTCAGTGTCTCCGCCGACGTCGTCGTGGCCGAGGACGACAACACCGCCCGCGAACTCGCCACCGGCTACGGCGCCTGGGTGCGCAGCATCCGCACCGCCGAGGGCGCCATCGCGTTCCCGACCCCCGAGGAGGCCCGCGCCCACGCCTGGACCGACGAGGACCGAGCGCTCGTCCAGGACCGCCTCGACACCCAGTTCGTCGGCTCCCCCGCCCGGGTCGCCGACCGCCTGGAACAACTCCAGGAAGCCACGGACGCCGACGAGTTGCTCATCACCACCATCACCCACGACCACCAGGACCGGGTCCGCTCCTACGAACTCCTCGCCGAGGAATGGCGGAGACGGGGTCACTCGTCCCAGTCGAGCTGATGCTCGGGCGTCCCCACCGCCCGCCCGTACGCCACCGCTTCGGCACGGCCCACCGCGTCCCCGCGCCGATACCGGAACACCTTCCCGGCGAAGACCACCACCCGCTCGTCCCCGGCGAAGAAGTCGGCGTACCAACCGAGTTCGGGTGCGAGTACCCCGGCGAGGGCGTCCGCCAGCACGCCGACGTCCTCACCGTCGTACTCCCACTCGACGAGCGTCCACACACCCGGCTGCCCCTCGGCGGCACTCTCGATCCCCACTCTGCCGACCTTCCGCAACCGCAACCCGCCGGGCTCGAACACCGCGCCGGTCCTGAGGCTCTCGCCGATGACGTATCCACTGATCACGTGCCGTCTCCCTGCCGATCGGGGGCTGTGCGGGTGACGCTACGGTCGTATGGCTGACATCCTCTGTCAGCCATACGACGACGAGGTGATCCTCCGATGCGAGCGGACCGGCTGCTGTCCCTGCTGCTGTGCCTCCAGTCCCGCGGCCAGATGACGGCCCGTCAACTCGCGGCGGAGCTGGAGGTGTCGGTCCGTACCGTCTACCGGGACCTGGACGCGCTGAGCGCGGCCGGAGTGCCGGTGACGGCGAGCGGGGGCCCGGGCGGCGGCTGCCGTCTCATGGAGGGCTGGCGGAGTCCGCTGGTCGGCATCAGCGCGGAGGAAGCGACGGCGCTGCTCGCGGTCGCCTCGGGCAGTGGCCCCCTCGAACGGATCGCCCTGGGCGACGCTCTGACCCAGGCCCGCCTCAAGCTCCTCGCCTCCCTGCCGCCGACGAGCCGCGACCGGGTCCACACCACGGCGAGCCGCTTCCACATCGACACCCAGGCCTGGTTCAGGCCGCCGGAGCCGGTCCCGCACCTCGCCGTGCTGGTGGACGCTGTACGCCAGGACAGGCGGCTGCGCCTGGGACACGCGAGCCGGCCCGGCGCGACCAAGGACGTGGACCCGCTGGGCCTCGTCGCGAAGGCGGGCGTCTGGTATCTGGTCGTCCGCACCGACCGCGGCGTCCGGACCCACCGCGCGTCACGCATCACCGAGGCCGAACTCCTCCCGGCCTCCTTCACCCGTCCCGCCGACTTCGACCTGCCGGCCCACTGGGCCCGGTGGACCGCCGAGTTCGAGGCGACTCTGGATCAACTGCCGGTCACCGTAAGCCTGACGGCCTCCGGCCTGGCCGCGCTCCCTGAGGTGCTCGGCGAATCGGACTCCGGCCCTCGCGCGACCCCTGACCCGGACCGGCCCGGACGGCACCGCCTCACCCTCCACTTCGACAACCCGCGCGCGGCGTGCAGACGGCTGCTGGGCTTCGGGCCGGACGTGGAGGTGCTCGAACCGGCCGACGTCAGAGCGGAGTTGATCGAGACGGCCCGTCGCACGATCGCCGCCTACGGCCGGTCCGGACATGCGGCGTGGCCAGCGCTCGCCTCCCTCCCCCGAAGGTGACGAGCGCCGGCCATTCCCCCGGCGCCGGACAGTGGTCCAGCCTCGCCCGTGTGCGGCCCGTAGGTGCTGTCACCAGCACATGACCGCGGTTTCCCCCGAACCCCACGCGGAGTACAGGCGCACACGGACGAAGTAGCGGCGGCCTTTCACGAGACGGGCCCTGATCGTTGCGTTGTGCGGGGTGCCTCCGTCGTCGAGGCCGGAGAGGTAGCGGGGTTCCCCGTCCCGCTCCTCGAAGACCACGACGACGGTGTCGCTGTCGCCGAAGGTGCCCACGGTGTAGTCACGGGTCTCCGGCGGTTCCACGGTGAAGTCGGCCTGCTCGCCCGGGCCGAGCCCGAGCGGAGCGGACCGGAACGGCACCAGCGCGGGCGGCCGGACCGGTTCGGTCGGCGGGTACCAGCGCAGGACGTACTCCTTGTCGGCGGCCGACAGGGTGCCGGGCGGATTGAGGCCCGCGTGGAACTGCTCCGGCTCCAGGATCAGCCCCGCCTCGAAGGGATACTCCATGATCGACTGGGGGTCCCAGACGGAGCCGTTGACCTCGTCCGGTGCCAGCTTGCGCAGGATGTTGAAGAACGTCCGGTCCCGGCTCCAGAAGTTCGGCGGGCCCGCCAGATCGGCGTACACGGCCTCGTCGTCCCAGTGGATCCCGGCGAACGGGCTCTGGTGCTCGTGCAGCATGCCCAGCGCGTGCCCGATCTCGTGCAGGGCCGTCCCGCGCTCCCCGGGCGCGGTCAGGTCCCAGCCGAAGTTCATGGTGCGCTCGGCCAGACCGAACTGGAGGGCGTCCCTGCCCACCGCCGACCAGGAGCCGTCGCCGAGCTGGAACCCGATGCGCAGCTCGGCCTCCGAGCGGTCGCCGACCTCGGTGAACGTCACGCCGATCCCGAGGTCCCGCCACTCCTTGAAGCACCCGCGCACCACGTCCCGCTGCTCCTCGCCGCCGACCCACGACACCCGCCGGGACTGTCCGGACCCCGGTACGGGGATGACGGACCCGTCGGTGTCGCCGTCGAAGAAGCAGTAGTGCAGGACCGTGCCGTTGACCCACATCCGGCTGCCGCCGATGAGCGCACTCAGCCGCTCGGCGGCCAGTCCCGGGGCGAACGCCGGGGCCGGCTGCTGCGCGAGGGAGCAGTAGCGTGCGGTCATGGGGTTCAGCGTGCCGCCGGGCGCTCCGGGGCGCCTGAGTCGGGGGCTACTCAAGTCCTCCTGTATCAGGACTGAGTAGCGGTGCTCTTGCTTCCGTGACGACTTTCGAACGGGACGCGAAGACGCTGGAACTGCCCTGGCCCTTCACCGGCCGGGAGGCCGAACTCGAGCTGATCCGCCGGTCCGTGGCGGCCGGACGGTCCGGCATCGTGGTGACCGGTCCGGCGGGCCGGGGCAAGACACGGCTCGCCACGGAGGCCGTGCGCGGCACCGAGTGCGCCCGGGTCGCGGGCACCCCCGAGACCCGGCAGCTCGCCTTCGCCGCCTTCGCGCACCTCCTCCCCGAGACCGTCTCCCTGCATCGCGCGGTCCAACAGCTCTCCGGCGTACGGCTGTTGCTCGTCGACGACGCCCATCTGCTCGACGACGCCTCGGCCGCGCTGGTCCACCAGCTCGCCGTGCACGGCCGTACCCGCCTCCTGGTCGTCACCACCGACGGCGAGCGGACGCCCGGCGCGATCTCCCGCCTGTGGACCGGTGAGCTGCTGCCGCGCCTCGCCCTGGAGCCGCTGACCCGCGAGGAGACCGCACAGCTGCTCGCGGCGGGCGCCGACGGTCCGGAGGCCCTGACCGTGAACCGGCTGTACCGCCTGTGCCGGGGCGATCTGCGCCTGCTGCGCGAACTGGTGGGCGCCGTGCGTGACGCGGGGCTGCGCACCGGCGGCCCGGGCGAGTGGGCGTGGCGGGGCCCGGTGCCGGTCACCCCGACCGTGCGCGAGCGGACCGCCCACCTCCTCGACCGCACCGCCCCCGGCGAGCGCGAGACCCTGGAGCGCCTGGCCTTCGGCGAGCCCCTCGCCGTACCGGCCGACACCCTCGACCTGCGCGTCCTGGAAGACCTGGAGACCGAGGGCCTGGTCCACGTCGACGACCACGGCACCGCCCGCCTCGCCGACCCCCTCCACGGCCCCGTTCTCCGCTCCGCCGCCGGACGCCTGCGATCCCGCCGCCTGTCCCGCACCCCGGCCGCCCGCACCACCGCGCTGGAGTCGGAGACGGCCGCCCTCATCCGCGCCATGGAGCAGGCAGACGTACGTGACCTCCCGGCCCCGGTGGGGGAGTGGCTCCTGGACGAGGGCACCGGCCTCCCGCCCCACCACGCCGCCGTACGCGCCCGCTTCGCCCGCCTCCGCGGCGAACTGCGCGAGGCCGCGGCCTGGGCGAGGGAAGGACTGCGCACCACCCCCGACGACACGCCCTGCCGCCTCGAACTCGCCCTGGCGGTGGCCCAGTCGGACGGTCCCGAGGCCGTGCCGGACCTCGCCGACACACCCGTCGGCTCCGGTGACGGCCGACGTACGGCAACTGCCGCCGACGTCAAGCCACGTGGAACCTCCGAACCCTCGGGTGACCACCGAGTCACCCACTCCGGGCCCGGTGCCACGACCAACTCGCGGGAGATCGCGGGAGGTTCGGCGGCCGCCTGGTCGGCCGCCGCCCGCGGTGACCTCGACACGGCGCTCGACCTGGTCACCGACGAGCCGTACGACGCCGTACGGCTCGGCGTGCCGGACCGGGCCGCCGGACGGCTCAGCGGGGTCTTCGCCGAGCACGCCGAGGCGCTGGCGGACGGGGACGGGCCCGCCCTGGACCGCGCGGCGCGCTCGCTGGAGCAGCGCGGCTATCTGCTCTTCGCGGCCGAGGCGCACGCGCACGCCGTACGGGCACACCGCGACCCCAGCGCCGCCCGCACCTCACGCACCCGCGCCGTCGCCCTGGCCCGGCGCTGCCAGGGTGCCCGCACCCCGGCCCTGTCCGGCCTCGTCCTCGGCGAACTCACTGCCCGCCAGCGGCAGATCGTCACCCTCGCCGCCGCCGGGCTCAGCAACCGTCAGATCGCGGAGAAGCTCACCCTGTCGATCCGCACCGTCGGCAACCACCTCTACAGCGCGTACGCCCGCCTCGGCGCGAGCGACCGCGACGCGCTGCCCTGCCTGGTGGAACTGCCGGAGGCGCAGTCGGCCTGAGCCGAGCCGCACACCGGACCGGGGCGGTCTGACCCCCAGTATTCGGGGGAGGGGTCAGGCCGCTCCACCCGCATGCCCCGCCCCGCCGGATCCCTCGTCGGACGACCGGCTCCTCACGCCGCCCCGAACGCCGAGAACGCCCATCCCGTGGCCTGATGCACCGAGTCCCCCGGCAGCGCCGCCCGCGCGTCGCGCAACGCCTCCGCCATGGACGCGCCCCCGCTCAGCCCCTTGTGCAGCGCCAGCATCAGCGGCACCACGGCCTCGTCGTTGACCGGCGCGCTGCACGCCACCACCCCCGCCGTGCCCAGCGGGAGCAACGCCGTGACCAGGCCGAGCAGTTCGTCCGCGCCGACCGAGGCGAACCGGGCGGTGTCGCAGCAGGACAGGATGATCCGGTACGGACTGCGGTCCAGGCGCTCGAAGTCATGGACGATGAGCGGCCCGTCGGCCATCCGCAGCGAGGAGAACAGCGGACTGTCCGCACGGAACGTGCCGTGCGCGGCGATGTGCGCGAGCCCCGCCCCGTCCAGCTCCTCCAACACCCGCTCCACGCGCGCGTCTTCGTGCTCCAGGACGGTCGCGGAGCCGTACCGCCCGGCGAGTTCGGGCACCTCGGCGCCCCCGGTCGCGAGCCCCGGTCCGCGTACGAGGACCTGACCGGCCCCCGGCGGCGCGACGGTGTCCCGGGCGCGCAGCCAGCTGCTCGACGAGGGCGACACGCTGAACACCCGCTCCCGCAGCGACGGCAGCAGCGCCCACGGCACCCGGTGCAGCCGCCCCGGCGGCACCACCACGACCGGCCCGGAACCCAGTTGCGCCGCGGCCGGTCCGAGCAGCAGCTCCTCCAGCCGCCGCCCCGCGGCCTCCACCACCGGGAGCCGCGCCTCGGCACCCGGGTGGGCCAGCCGACGCAGCCCGGCCTGCACATGCTCCGCCTCGCGCTCCGCGTCGGCGAGCAGCCCGGCCTCGTACCGCCGCACCCGCCCCTGCCCGCACAGCAGCACCTGAACACGCCCGTCGAGCACGGCCAGTTCGACCAGGCGTACGTCGTCCCCGAGCCGTTCCAGCAGCCGGCCCGGGTCGAAGCGGTCGCCGTCGCCCGGCGCGTCGCCTCGGATGTGGAGGGTGCGGGCGCGGATCTCCCGTTCCAGGCGCCGCTGTTCGCGCTCCAGCGTCGGCACCGGGCGGCCCTCCGTGCGGGCCAGTTCCGCGCGCGCCGCGATCTCCCGGAAGGCGGTGAGGTCGCTGAGCAGTTCCGGATCGGCCGGCGGACGGGTCGGCGGGGCGGACAGCACCGTGGCCCGCCAGCGCTCGCTCCACACCAGCAGCCGACGCGGCCCGCCCGAGGTGAGCGAGGCCCGCGCGGCGAGACCGGCGAGCTCCGCGCCCTGTGCGGTGGCCCGGGCCCGCAGTTCCGAGGCGCCCAGGGTCGTACGGTGGTCGTCGAGGACGTCCAGGCCCCGGCGGCAGGCCTCCAGGACCCGCCGGTCCGAGCCGTCCGCCCGCGCCCACAGCGCCCGCGCCGCCCAGCCCGTCATCCGCGCCAGCTGCGGCCCGCCGTGCCGGCTGCGGGCGGCCACCTCCAGATGCTTCCGGGCGTCCTCCCGCCAGCCCAGGTCGAGCGCGATCCGGCCCGCGAGGAGAGAGGCCTCGGGCGCGGCGGGCGCGCCGAAGGAGGCCAGCCGGTCGGCCACCGCCGCCGCGTCCGCGACCAGCCGCCCCGACCCGCGCCCCACGGCGACCCGCGCCTCGATCAGTACCAGCCGCGCATGCGTCTCCCACCACGAACGCCGCTGCCCGGCGAACAGCCGTACGGCCATGTCGGCGCGCGCGATCGCGGTGTGCGCGTCGCCCGCGAGCCGGGCCGCCCGCGCGGCGGCGAGCAGCAACTCCGCCTTGAGCGTGGACTGTCCGCCGATCCCGTCCAGCACCTTGATCGCCGCGTCCGCCTCCGCAAGCGCCTCCGGGGCGAGCCCCGCGGCCATCAGGACCTCGCAGCGCCGGATGTTGAGCATGAACGTCGGCGTGCCGAGCTTGGCGTACCGCTCCTTCGCCTCGTCGAGCAGCCGCAGCGCAGCCGGGATGTCCCCGGACCGGTACGCGGCCAGCCCCCGGCTCTCCACCGCGTCCGCCTTGTCGTGCTCCTGGCCTGTGGTCTCCCACAGGGCCTCGGCCGCGGTGAAGTCGGCGTCGGCGCGCTCCACCGCACCGAGCGCCAGATGCACGGTCGCCCGCAGGGTCAGCGCGCGTGCCGTCCAGATGACGTCATCGGCCTGGCGCAGCACGGGAATCGCCCGCCGTACGTCGTCCAGCGCCTCGCGGTGGTGTCCCAGAACCCAGGACGCGTAGGCCCGCCGGAACAGGATGCGCGCCCTGGTATGACCGCTGCTCACGGCGACACCCCGCTCCAGCGCCTCCAGGCCCTGCCGGGTGCGGCCCGCCTGGATCAGCGCCACGCCGAGCGCGGACACCACGTCCGCCTCCCGCTCCGGGGACTCCGCGCGCGCCGCCAGATCACGGGCCCGGCGCAGGTGGTGCACGGCGGTGCGGATGTCGCCCCAGTCCCGCTGCCACAGGCCGATCACCTGGTGGGCCACGGAGGCGGGCAGCGGTGAGGGGTCCGAGCCGAGCACTTCTTCTGCCCTCGCCAGCGCCTCGTTGGGGGCGGCGAACACCATCGGCAGCAATTCGAGCACGGAGTCGCTTCCCGCTGTCACCCCACGGATGGTAGTGGCCCAGGTGGCACACCACACCGGTTTGGCGCTGTATCAATCGACGGCCCCACCGCTCTGACTGACGACCGCCGCCTCAGTGGGAGGACACGCCATGGCACCACACCGATTCCACGAGCAGTTCGACCAGATCCAGCGCTCCATGCCCGACGTCCCGCTCGCCCTGGGACCCGACGACGCCTCGGAGTTCGTCTACGAGAAGGGCGTCGTCCTGGCCCGCGACGGCCGGGACGCGGCTCTCGTGGAGGAGACCGTGCGCGCCCACTTCACCGCCGCGACCGGACTGACCGGCGACCGGGTGCGCCGGGACAGCCCCGAGACCAACCGCTCCGGCATCACCCGCATCCAGGTCGGCGACCCCGGCCACGGCGACCACCGCGGCGACCGGGCCGTCACCCACGCCCTGCGCGCCCTGAGCGAGCGCGAGGGACGCGCCGGGCGCCGGCTGGTCAGCCGCAACCACGTCGTCTCGCTCGCCGTGAACTGCTGCCCCGGCGACGAGCCCGTGCCCGCCGCGCTCAGCCAGGGCACCAACCCGGCCCCCGACGGGTCCGGCCACGACGAGGACACCGCCGTGGACGTCCTCGTCATCGACAACGGCCTCACCCACGACCACGCGCTCGTCCCGCTGCTCTCCCACGTCCAGGGTGACCTGCACGGCACCGAGACCGGCCCGGCCGGCAACCTCCTCCAGTACATCGGGCACGGCACGTTCATCGCCGGTGTCCTCGCGGCCGTCGCGCCCAACACGAACATCACCGTGCGCAGCACCCTGAGCGACGCGGGCGCCATCCTGGAGTCCGAGTTCGGCGAGAAGCTCTTCGAGGCCGTCGAGGACGGCTGGCCCGACATCATCAGCCTCTCCGCGGGCACCCCCAACGGCCGCACCGACGGCCTGCTCGGCATGGACGCCTTCATGCAGGAACTGCGGTCCCACGGCACCCTGTTGGTCGCCGCCGCCGGCAACAACTCCAGTGCCAGCCCGTTCTGGCCCGCCGCCTACGCCGACCTGCCCGACTACCAGGACGTCGTCCTGTCGGTCGGCGCGCTGCGCGGCGACGGCGAGTTCGGCGCCTGCTTCAGCAACCACGGCTCCTGGGTGAACGTCTTCGCCCCCGGCGAGCGCCTCACCAGCACCCTGACCGGCTTCGACGCGCCCGTGCCCTACGAGTACCAGCACTCCACCTACGACGCCTGCCGGTTCGGCTTCACCTACGTGTGCACGTGCCAGTCCCCGTCCCACGTCGGCGTGTTGAGCGACGACGGCACCGTCACCGCCAACGCGGACCAGGTGATGTTCGAGGGGTACGCGCACTGGAGCGGCACCTCCTTCGCCACCCCGGTCGTCGCGGGCCTTGTCGCCGCCCACATGGTCGCGAACAAGGAGGGTGACCCGCGGGTCGCACGGCAGCAACTGCTCTCCTCGAACACGCAGTTCGCCGAAGTGCGCGGGGCGCACGTGCCGGCGCTGCGCCCGGCCGGCTGGCGCCCGGTGCCGGTCGTGCAGCGCCCGGTCGGCGCATGAGGGCCGGAACAGCCCCTTCCACGGCGTACGATGACTTGCCGTACACGAGGGGTGGGACCGTGGACCGAGGAGATGTCGGTGCGCTGGTCCAGTCCGCCGTCGACGGCGACGCGGCGGCCTGGAAGGCGCTCGTGGAAGGGCTGAGCCCGTTGGTGTGGTCCGTCGTGCGCGGACACCGGCTCTCCGACGCCGACGCGCACGAGGTGTACCAGACCGTGTGGTTCCGGTTCGCCCAGCACCTGGGGCGGATCCGCGAACCCGACAAGGCCGGGTCCTGGCTGGCCAGCACGGCGCGCCACGAAAGCCTCAAGGTCATCAAGAACTCAAGGCGGTTGACCGTCACGGACGACCCGCAGCTCCTCGACCGGGTCAGTGAGGACCGTACGCCCGAGCAGTCGCTGATCGACTCCGAGGACGCCGCCGCGCAGAGCGAGCGGGTGCGCCATCTGTGGCAGGAGTTCGAGGAACTCGGCGAGCGGTGCAGGCAGTTGCTGCGCATCCTGATGGCCTCGCCGAAACCCGGCTACCAGGACGTGTCCGCCGCCCTGGGCATCGCCGTGGGCAGCATCGGACCACTGCGCCAGCGCTGTCTGCGACGGCTGCGGGCGCGCCTGGAGGCCCGGGGGGCGGGAGCGACATGAGCGACCACAAAGACCGCAAAGACCGCAAAGACCATAAAGGCGACAACGACGGCATCGACGACGTCTTCGACGAAGAGCCGTTCCCCGACGAGGAGTTCACGCTCGATCTGCTGGAGGAGGAGCTCCGGCAGGCCGCGGCCATCCTCGACCCCGTACCGCCCGCCCTGCGGGAGCTGGCCGTGGAGGCGTTCGCGCTGCACGACCTGGACAGCCGGATCGCCGAGCTCTCCTTCGACTCGGTGGTCGACGCCATCCCGGTGCGGGGCGCCCTGGCCGCGCCGCGCATGCTGACCTTCCACGCCGGCGAGGTCACCGTCGACGTCGAACTCACCGCCCAGGGGCTGATGGGACAGGTGCTGCCGCCCCAGTCCGCCCGCATCGAGGTCCTCACCGGACCGCACTCGGGCTCCCCGCTCACCACCGACGACATGGGGCGCTTCACCCACGAGGAGCCCCCCACCGGTCCCTTCGCCCTGCGGCTGCGGACCGGCGAAGGGGTGATCGTCACCGACTGGCTGACCGTCTGAACCGCGCGCCCGCGCTCACCAGGCGACGGGCAGGGTCTGCGGCCCGCGGATCATCGTCTTCCGGCGCCAGACGACCTCGTCGGCCGGAACCGCGAGCCGCAGCCCCGGCAGCCGGTCCAGCAGGGTGTCGACCATCAGCTCGGTCTGGAGCCGGGCCAGCACCGCGCCCGTGCAGTAGTGCGGGCCGTTGCCGAAGGACAGATGCGGATTGGGGTCCCGGTCCGGGTCGATGCGGTCCGGGTCGGGGAAGACGTCCGGGTCCCGGTTCGCGGCCAGGTAGGAGACGTACACCGCGTCGCCCGCGCGGATGCGCAGCCCGTGCAGCTCGACGTCCTCCAGGGCGATCCGGGCGAGCCCGACCGAGGTGCGGTGCGGGATGTGGCGCAGCAGCTCGTCGAGGGCGGTGGCCCGCGCCTCGGGCTGGTGGCGCATACGCTCCATCAGCTCGGGCCGCGTCAGCAACAGGTACAGCGTCTGGCCGCAGTTGTGGGTGACGGCCTCACCGCCGATCTGGAGCGGCCCGGCCAGCCCCACCGCCTCCGTCTCACTGATCTCGCCCCGCTGGACGGCGGTCCCGAGCAGGGAGTACACGTCGTCGCCGGTGCTGTGGGCGCGGGCCCGGACGGTGTCGGTGATCCATCCGTACATCCCGTTCTTGGCCTTCTCGGCGGCCTCGGCCCCGCCGGAGGTGGAGATGATCTGCCGGGTCCAGGAGTGCACCTGCTCGCACATGTCGGAGGGCACCCCCATCACCTCGCTCACCACGGCGATCGGGAAGGGTTCGAGGACCAGCTCGACGAGGTCCGCGGGCGGCCCGTGCCGCAGCAGGTCGGCGAACAGCCCGTCCAGCGTCTCCTGCGCCCGGGGCCGCAGCCGCTTCATCGCACTCACCGTGAACGCCCCGGCGACCGCCTTGCGCAGCCGGTTGTGGTCGGGCTGGTCGGCGAAGGCCAGCGAACCGGGCCGGGGTTTGAAGTGCGGTGCCAGCCGGGTGACCTGACGGGTCGTCACCTCCGCGCGGCTGAACCGCGGGTCGTTGGTGATCGCCTTCACGTCCGCGTGGCGGGTCGCCAGCCACGCCCAGCCCTCACCGTGCGGCAGCCGGATCCGGGTCAGCGGTCCCTCGCGCATCAGCTCCGCGAGCACCGGGTCGAACCCGGTCCCGGCCAGGTCGAGCGCGGGCCAGTCCCGTACCGGGGGCGGGGCCTGCTCCGCCAGCGTGGTGGTCTCCTCGGTCATGCCACCCACCCTCACCGCCGCCCGGACGCGTGTCGCGCGGGAGTGCTCCAGCCGGAGGTCACCCCAGGGCGGCCACGAGAGCGGCGAGCGCCTGGGCCAGCCCGCGCAGCCCCGGCCCGGCGGGGCCGCCGGGTTCGGTCATGTACGTGTCCCGCCGGATCTCCACCATCAGCGCGCTCACCCGCGCGTCCCGGCCGTAGAACTCCAGCGGTACGTACGTCCCGGCGAACGGGCTGTCCAGGCCGACGTCCCCGAACGCCTCCCGGGCGGCGGCGATCAGCTCGGGCGGGGTGTGGAAGGAGTCGGTGCCCAGGCACACGGGCGGCCGCGGTCCCTCGCCGTGCAGCTCGTAGGGCAGGGGAGCGGACGGATAGGAGTGCACGTCGACGATCACGGCCCGTCCGGTGGCGGCCAGCCGGTCGGCCACGGCGTCGGACATGGCCCGCGCGTACGGCCGGAAGTACCGCTCGACCAGCGGCCCGGGGTCGGTGCCGGCGGGCCGCAGCACCTCCCCGTGCGTGGTCCGCGTGTACACGGCCCCCATTCCCACGGCGAGCATCTCCTCCCGCTCGTCGGGGAACCGCTCGGGGTCGACGACCAGCCGCGAGAGGCGGTTCACGAACCGCCAGGGCGTCACCGGGGACAGCCCGGCCGCCTCCTCGGCCAGCTCCGCCGTGTGCGCGTCGACGATGTGGTCCAGCTCCCGCTCCAGCGCGGAGTCGTCCAGCACGATCCCCGCCCGCACCTCGGGCGGTGTCTCCCGCGCCGAGTGCGGCACATGGAGGATCACCGGGGACGCGGCGGCGCCGGGCAACAGGTCGAACGAGGACATACGGCCGCTCCCGGGGCGTTGTCAGTGGCGTGGTGCACCATCTCAGCATGACCATCAGCAACGAGCGGGTGAGCACGCACCCGTTCCTCAAGGCGCTCTACCGGGACGACTACTACCCCGACCGGCATGTGGACCGGGGCAAGGAGATCCTGCTGCGGCTGTGCGGGCGCATCGAGGCGGACCGGCCCGCCGACCTGGCCGCCCTGTACGTCCTGACCCAGGCGGCCGCCGAGGAGTTCAACGGCCTCCAGGACGACGGCTTCGAGATCGAGACGGTGGCCCGTGAGGAGATAGCCGAGGACTTCTGGTTCGTGGCCGACGCCTACGGCTTCGCGGACGCCGACATCGAGGAACTGATCGCCACCCGGGACTGGTGAGACGCGGGACCGTCGAGACGCGGGACTGGTGAGCCCCGGGACCGGTGAGACGCGGCCCGCCCCGGCCGGGCACATGCCGACCGGGGCGGGATCACACAGCTGGCCTGCGTCGGCTCAGAGGGACGCGAGCGCCTCGTTCCACGTGGTCGACGGGCGCATGACCTTCGCGGCCTTGGCCGGGTCGGGCTGGTAGTAGCCGCCGATGTCGGCCGGCTTGCCCTGGACGGCGTTCAGCTCGTCGACGATCTTCTGCTCGTTCGCGGCGAGGGTCTCGGCGAGCGGCGCGAAGGCCTTCGCCAGGTCCGCGTCGTCGGTCTGCGCGGCCAGCTCCTGGGCCCAGTACAGGGACAGGAAGAAGTGGCTGCCGCGGTTGTCGATGCCGCCGACGCGACGGGTCGGGGACTTGTCCTCGTTGAGGAAGGTCGCCGTGGCGCGGTCCAGGGTGTCGGCGAGGACCTTGGCCTTGGGGTTGTTCGTGGCCGTCGCGTACTGCTCCAGGGACGGCACCAGGGCGAAGAACTCACCGAGGGAGTCCCAGCGCAGGTAGTCCTCCTTGACCAGCTGCTGGACGTGCTTCGGCGCGCTGCCGCCGGCGCCCGTCTCGAACAGACCGCCGCCCGCCATCAGCGGGACCACCGACAGCATCTTGGCGCTGGTGCCCAGCTCCAGGATCGGGAAGAGGTCGGTCAGGTAGTCACGCAGGACGTTGCCGGTCACCGAGATCGTGTTCTCACCGCGGCGGATGCGCTCCACCGAGAGCTTGGTGGCCTCGACCGGGGCGAGGATGCGGATGTCCAGGCCCTCGGTGTCGTGCTCCGGCAGGTACGCGTTGACCTTGGCGATCAGGTTGGCGTCGTGCGCGCGGGTCTCGTCCAGCCAGAACACCGCCGGGTCGCCGGTGGCGCGGGCGCGGGTGACGGCCAGCTTCACCCAGTCCTTGATCGGCGCGTCCTTGGTCTGGCAGGCACGGAAGATGTCACCGGCCGAGACGGTCTGCTCGATGACCGCGACGCCGTTCTGGTCGACCAGGCGGACCGTGCCCGTGGTGGCGATCTCGAAGGTCTTGTCGTGGGAGCCGTACTCCTCGGCCTTCTGCGCCATGAGGCCGACGTTCGGGACCGAGCCCATGGTGGAGGGGTCGTAGGCGCCGTTGGCCCGGCAGTCGTCGATCGCGACCTGGTAGACACCGGCGTACGAGGAGTCCGGGAGCACCGCGAGGGTGTCGGCCTCGGCGCCGTCCGGGCCCCACATGTGGCCGGAGGTGCGGATCATGGCAGGCATCGAGGCGTCGACGATCACGTCGGACGGCACGTGCAGGTTGGTGATGCCCTTGTCGGAGTCGACCATCGCGAGGGCCGGGCCCTCGGCGAGCTCGGCGTCGAAGGACGCCTTGATCTCGGCGCCCTCGGGCAGCGACTCCAGGCCCTTGTAGATGCCGCCCAGACCGTCGTTCGGGGTCAGGCCGGCCGCGGCGAGCGTCTGGCCGTACTGCGCGAAGGTCTTCGGGAAGAACGCGCGCACCACGTGACCGAAGATGATCGGGTCCGAGACCTTCATCATCGTGGCCTTGAGGTGCACGGAGAACAGCACGCCCTCGGCCTTGGCGCGGGCGATCTGCGCGGTGAGGAACTCCCGCAGCGGGGCCACGTGCAGCACCGAGGCGTCGACGACCTCGCCGGCGAGGACCGGTACCGACTCGCGCAGCACGGTGGTGGAGCCGTCGTCGCCGACCAGCTCGATCCGCAGCGCACCGGCCTCGGAGATCACGACGGACTTCTCGGTGGAGCGGAAGTCGTCCACGCCCATGGTCGCCACGTTGGTCTTGGACTCGGGGGTCCAGGCGCCCATGCGGTGCGGGTGGGTCTTGGCGTAGTTCTTGACCGAGGCGGGGGCGCGGCGGTCGGAGTTGCCCTCACGCAGGACCGGGTTCACGGCGGAGCCCTTGACCTTGTCGTAGCGTGCCTGGACGTCCCGCTCCTCGTCGGTCTTCGGGTCGTCCGGGTAGTCCGGCAGCGCGTAGCCCTGGGCCTGCAGCTCGGCAACGGCGGCCTTGAGCTGCGGGATCGACGCCGAGATGTTCGGCAGCTTGATGATGTTGGCCTCGGGCGTCTTCGCCAGCTCGCCCAGCTCGTGCAGGGCGTCCGGGATCCGCTGGTCCTCGGTGAGGTACTCCGGGAACACGGCGATGATGCGTCCGGCCAGCGAGATGTCCCGCGTGGTCACGGCGACACCCGCCTGCGAGGCGTACGCCTGGACCACCGGCAGGAAGGAATACGTCGCCAGGGCCGGGGCCTCGTCAGTGTGCGTATAGATGATGGTCGAGTCAGTCACCGGGTGCTCCGCTCCACGTCTTCCGCGTCTGCAACATTGCTCGACATCAAGATATCTCGTGATCGACCCGGGCTCGACAGGGGTCCGGGCACGCTGTCCGAGAACTCGTGCATCCTCCGGGACAACTCAGGCGTCCGATCTTGTGGTCATGCAGGTTGACCCGACGGTCATGCACGTTGACCGGACTCATCCGACGGCCGGACCCGACCAGCCGGCCGCCCCAGAGAAAGCGGACCATGAGATATCGCACCAGAGTGACGGCCCCGGCAGCTCTGCTCGGCACGGTGGCGGCCCTGTCCCTGGCCTCCCCGGCACACGCGGACGCGGCGACCGGCACCCCTGGCCCTCAGGCCGGCACCCCTGGATCGGAGACCCTGGGGGACTCCGTCTACCCGAGCCTCGGCAATGACGGCTACCGCGTCTCCGCGTACCACCTCGACCTCGCCTACGACCCCACGACCCGGCTGGTCGACGCCACGGCGACCCTGAGGATCACCACCACCCAGGAGCTGAGCCGCTTCTCCCTGGACGCGCTGGGCCTGACCATACGCAGCGTCACCGTGGCGGGAGACACGGCGGCCTTCGAGCAGGCCGACGAGAAGCTGCGGATCACGCCCGCCGGCTCGCTGCCCGCGCAGGAGAGGGCCGAGGTCGTCGTGGCCTACTCGGCCGACCCGCGCGGCGCCCTCTCGCACACCGCCTGGGTGCCCACCCCGGACGGCTTCGCGATCTGCCCCCAGCCGAACTCCGCGCACACCGTCTTCCCGTGCAACGACCACCCCTCGGACAAGGCGGACTTCAGCTTCCGTATCACCGTCCCGGCCGGTCTCAAGGGCGTCGCCAGCGGCCACCTGGTGAGCACCGAGGACCTCGGCGACAGCCGGACCGCGTACTGCTACCGGTCCCGGGAGCCCATCGCCACGGAGATCGTCCAGATCACGGTCGGCGACTACGTGATCAAGGACCGGCAGGGGCCACATGGCCTCCCGCTGAGGGACGTCGTCCCGACCGCCCGCGCCACCGCGCTGGAGCCCGCGCTCGCCCTCACCCCGAACCTGGTGAGCTGGATCGAGCAGCGGCTCGGCGCGTTCCCCTTCGAGACGTACGGCCTGCTGCCCTGCAACAACGACGCCTCGAACGCCTTCGACTTCACCGGCCTGGAGACCCAGACCCTCACCCTGTACAAGCCGAACTTCCTGCTGCAGGCGGAGAAGAACATCGGCTCGCACATGATGCACGAGCTGGTCCACTCCTGGTTCGGCAACAGCGTCAGCCCCGGCAACTGGGCCGACCTCTGGCTCAACGAGGGCCACGCCGACTTCTACGGGCTGCTCTACCGCTACGAGCGCGGCTGGGCCGACTCCCTCGGCCTCACCACCATGGAAGCCCGCATGAAGGACACGTACGTGCGCGGCGACCAGTGGCGCAGGACCTCGGGCCCGGTCGCCGCCCCGAACGCGGCCAACCTCTTCGACAGCCAGCGCTATCTGGGCGGCGTCCTCGTGCTGTACGCGCTGCGTCAGCAGGTCGGCGAGACGGTCTTCACCGCCATCGAGCGGACCTTCCTGGAGCGCCACCGCGACTCCTCGGCGACGACCGACGACTACATCGCCGTCGCCTCGGAGATCTCCGGCACCGACCAGTCCGGCTTCCTGCGCGACTGGCTCTACGGTACGAAGACCCCGAGGATGCCCGGCCACCCCGACTGGACGGTCACCCCGGTGACCTCGACCCTGCGCACACCGCAGGCCCGGCCGAGCGCGCCGCACGACAACTCGGCGACCCTGTAAGGACTCAGCCGAACGGGCCGTAACCAAAACGGGCCGCAATCGAAAGAGCCGTAGCCGAAAGGCTTCAGTCGAGCCGGGCGGACGACACCTCGCCCGGCTCGACCACCACCGTCTCCGCGCCGCGCTGCTGCGGAATGGACACCGACCCCTGCTGGATCGCCACCGTCCGCGTAGGCGCCGGAATACGGATGCCCTCCGCCCGGTAGCGCCTGTGCAGTTGCTTGATGAACTCGTGCTTGATGCGGAACTGGTCGCTGAACTCCCCGACGCCCAGGATGACGGTGAAGCCGATGCGGGAGTCGCCGAAGGTGTGGAAGCGGACCAGGGGTTCGTGCTCGGGGAGCGCGCCCTCGATCTCCGTCATGACCTCGGTGACGACCTCGCAGGTGACCCGCTCGACGTGGTCCAGGTCGCTGTCGTAGGCCACCCCGACCTGCACCAGGATCGTCAACTGCTGCTCGGGACGCATGAAGTTGGTCATGTTCGTCTTGGCGAGCTCGCCGTTGGGGACGACGATCAGGTTGTTGGAGAGCGCGCGGACCGTGGTCTGGCGCCAGTTGATGTCCTCGACGTAACCCTCCTCACCGCTGGCCAGCTTGATGTAGTCGCCGGGCTGGACCGTCTTGGAGGCGAGGATGTGGATGCCCGCGAAGAGGTTGGCGAGCGTGTCCTGAAGGGCGAGCGCGACCGCGAGACCGCCGACGCCGAGAGCGGTGAGCAGGGGCGCTATGGAGATGCCGAGGGTCTGGAGGACGACCAGGAAGCCGATCGCCAGGACCAGCACCCTGGTGATGTTCACGAAGATCGTGGCCGACCCCGCGACGCCGGAGCGGGACGTGGTGACCGTCCGCACCAGCCCCGCGACCAGCCGGGCCGCCGCCACCGTGACGACGAAGATCAGCAGCACGGTGAGGACCTGGTTAACGGTCCGCTGGACCCCCTTGGTCAGGGGGAGGGCCGCCGCCGCGATGGCGAGGCCGCCCGCGATCGTCGCCGAGGGCACCACGGTCCGCAGCGCGGCCACGATCACGTCGTCACCGCCCCACTTGGTGCGGTCCGCGTGCTTGCCCAGCCACTTCAGCAGCATGCGCAGCAGGAAAGCCGCCACGAGCCCCGCCACCACGGCGATGCCGGCGACGACCAGGTCGTCCATGGTGAGATCCCGTTTGAATGCCGTCACGTTGCCACCTGTTCGAGAAGTGCGGGATGTGCGATCGCGCCGGCCGTGTGAAGGTTCCGTGGCCGACGCGACCGCTCATCCTGCCGTATCCGGCACGGGAGTTCGTACCCGGCGAGGTGCCGGATCGCCTGGTTTCAGACGATGCCCTCGGCGAGTTCGGCCTGTTCCCGGTCGGAGTAGGCGGCGGTCGTGGGCGTTCCGTACGAACGCCGGGCCACGAACCACCACACCGTGGCGAGGAGCAGAACGGCCGCCAGGGCGACGGAGGCGTAGTTCATCGTGTCCACCGTCACCGGCGACGACTGCGGCAGACAGAACAGCACCGTCACACCCGCCACCCACACCACGGCGACCCATCCGACGGGCTTGCTCCACCGGCCCAGATGCCACGGACCCGGCTGAAAACGGCTCCCCGCGCGCAGCCGCAGCAGCACGGGAATGGCGTACGCGGGCGTGATCCCGATGACGTTGATCGCGGTCACCGCGCCGTAGGCGGTCGCCGAGTACAGCGAGGGCAGCGCCAGCAAACAGGCGACCACGACCGACAGCCACACGGCGGCGACCGGCGTCTGGGTGCGGGCGCTGACCTTCCGCCAGAGCGCCGAACCCGGCAGCGCCTTGTCCCGGCTGAACGCGAACACCATCCGGCTGGCCGCGGCCACCTCGGCGTTGCCGCAGAACAGCTGGGCCACGATCACCACGATCAGCAGGGCGCTCGCACCGTCCGTGCCGAGCCCGTCGATGAGGATCTGGGCCGGCGGCACCCCGGTCGCGCTGGCCCGGGTGGCGTCGTAGTCCTGGATCGCGAAGGTCAGCCCCGTGAGCAGCACGAAACCGGCGATCCACGACACCCAGATGGAGCGCACGATGCCCTTCGCCGCCGACACCGAGGCGTTGGAGGTCTCCTCGGAGAGATGGGCCGAGGCGTCGTAGCCGCAGAACGTGTACTGCGCGAGCAGCAGACCTATCGCGGCCACGTAGACCGGGTTGTGCCAGCCGGTGTCGTTGACGAACTCCGTGAACACGAACGACGGCGACTGGTGGCTGTCCGGGACGATCCACAGGGCGCCCACGATGACCGCGACACCGGCCAGGTGCCACCACACGCTGACCGAGTTGAGCACGGAGACCAGCCGCACGCCGAACAGGTTCAGCACGGCGTGCAGCAGCAGGATCGCCATGAAGATCAGCATGGTCTTCTCCGGTGTCGGCTCGAAGCCCCACTGGAGGTTGGCGAACGCGCCCGCGAACAGGGCGGCGCCGTAGTCGATGCCGGCGATGGCGCCGAGCAGCCCGAGCAGGTTCAGCCAGCCCGTGTACCAGCCCCAGCGGCGCCCGCCGAGCCGGTCCGCCATGTAGTACAGGGCGCCGGACGTCGGATACGCGCTGGTGACCTCCGCCAGCGCGAGTCCCACGCACAGCACGAACAGCCCGACGCCCGCCCAGCCCCACAGCATCACGGCGGGTCCGCCCGCGCCCATGCCGAAGCCGTACAGGGTCATGCAGCCCGACAGGATCGAGATCACCGAGAAGCTGATCGCGAAGTTGCCGAAGCCGCCCATGCGCCGGGCCAGCACGGGCCGGTAGCCCAGCTCCCGCAGACGCTGTTCCTCGTCGGGCTGCGGTACGCCCGGAGACAGTGACGGTTCCGATGACATGAGTGGACCTCCGGTGAAGTGGCGGGAGACGTGCGGGGGTCAGACTTCGGGGCCGTGCGCCGCGGACCTGCTGCGCGTCCGCGCCTGGAGGAAGATCTGCGCGCCCTGGCCCTGTTCGCCGCCCGCGTCGGCGCGGTACGCCCAGGGCAGTGGCGTGTAGTACGGGCCGAGCGCGTCGAAGACCCGGGTCGCCTCCTCGAACCGCAGCGCACCCCACAGGGCGTGCGCGAGATGGTTCAGGTCGAGTGGGGTGCGCTCCTGGGCGTGCGCGTACGCGAACCAGGCGTCGTACGCCCGGCCCGCCTCCCGTACGGCGTCCTCGGCCACCCAGTGCAGGTCGAGCGCGGCGCTGTGCCCGCCGTCTCGCCGGTACCGCTCGACCCGCACGTACAGCGGCAGGACGTGCAGCGCGGAACCCGGCGGGGCCGACTCGGCGGCCCAGTGCGCGTAGCCGACCGCCTCCGCGAGCCGCCCCGAGGCCGACCGCGCGTACAGGAACTGGAGCATGCGGTGGTGGGCCTCGCGGTTGTACGGGTCCCGCTTGTCGGCCTCCGCCAGCAGCCCCCACGGGCCCGGCGGCAGCATCGGCCCGGGCGGCTCGGCCCGGTGCTCCTCCCACAGCAGCCGGTGGTCCAGCTGGGCCAGGGCCAGCAGACACACCCAGGGCACCGGGTCGTGGGCGGCGACCCGGGAGGCGGTCCGGCTCACGTCCCAGGCCTCGATCCACAGTTCGTGCGTACGGCGGTGCCGCTCGCGCCGGGCCCGCAGCGCGCGTTCCACGGCGACCCTGGCCCGCATCACCGCGCCCGGCACGCTGCCGGGCTCCTCGGTGAGCCAGGTCCGCACCACGTCGGTGCCCGCGGCCGCCGCGGCCAGCACCTGGGTGCGCTGGGTCCACTGCGACCACGCGGTGGTGCGCTCCAGCAGGGTGCGCATCGACATCCAGCGCCCGGCCCGCACCTCCTGGAGGGCCGCGCGCAGCTCCGGGTCGTGACCCGCGGGGTCGTAGACGGGGCGTGCTCCTTCTCTGGCCATCACCTGCCCGCCCCGGACTCGGTTCCGGGCAGGACGGCAGGGTGGAGTAACAACAGCCCTCCTCTGGGCGGCGGTTGAGGAGATCGCGTTGGTCGGCGGTCACTATAGGGGCGGGGAATCGACTCCACATCACCTTCCCGATCATTAAGAACTTCTTTTGTCGCAAAGGGAGTTGACTGGTGATCAGCCAGTCAACGAAGCCAAGTCGTCGCTGGTGGGGCCCGCTTGACGCGGTGCGGACGGCGACGGCAGGGTGTCGGGTTGTGATCACTCGGGGACGGGTGTTCGGGGAGGGGAGTGATGACCGGTCCGGTGCTCGCCGTCGACCAGGGCACGTCCGGCACCAAGGCCCTGGTGATCTGTCCCGAACGCGGTGTCCTCGGCACCGGCTTCGCCGAGGTGCGCCCCCGCGCGCTGCCCGGCGGAAGGGTCGAGGCCGACCCCGCGCGGCTGTACGACTCGGTGGTCGAGGCCGGTGCGCGCGCCCTGGCCGAGGCGGGGGAGCCCGTGGTCGCGCTGGGACTGGCCAACCAGGGCGAGACCGTGCTCGCCTGGGACCCGGAAACGGGCCGTCCGCTCACCGACGCGCTCGTCTGGCAGGACCGCAGAGCCGAGAGTGTGTGCACCGAACTCGCCGAGCACGCCGACGAGTTGCGCGCCCTGACCGGCCTTCCGCTCGACCCGTACTTCGCCGCGCCGAAAATGGCCTGGATCCGACGGCACCTCACCCGCGAGGGAGTTGTCACCACCAGCGACGCCTGGCTCGTCCACCGGCTCACCGGGGCGTTCGTCACGGACGCGGCCACGGCCGGACGGACCCAGCTCCTCGACCTCGACCGCGCGGAGTGGTCGGGACGTGCTCCGGAGCTGTACGGCCTCACGGACGAACACCTCCCGGAGGTCGTCGACAACGCCCAACAGGTCGGCGTGACAAGGGTGTTCGGCCAGGAGATCCCCCTCACCGGCTTGGCCGTCGACCAGCAGGCTGCCCTGCTCGCCCAGCGCATCACCGCACCGGGCGGCGCCAAGTGCACCTACGGCACGGGGGCGTTCCTGCTCGCCCACACCGGTTCCGCACCCCGGCGCGGTGATTCGGGCCTGGTGAGCTGTGTGGCCTGGCGGCTCGGCGGCAGGACGAGCTACTGCCTCGACGGCCAGGTGTACACGGCCGCGTCGGCGGTCCGCTGGCTGACGGACCTGGGTGTCATCGGGGGCGCGGCCGACCTGGACACGGTGGGCGGTTCGGTGTCCGACAGCGGTGGGGTGACCTTCGTCCCGGCCCTGGCCGGGCTCGCCGCCCCCTGGTGGCGGGGCGAACTGCGCGGCTCGCTCACGGGCCTCGGCCTCGACACGGGCCCCGGACATCTGGTGCGCGCGCTGTGCGAGGGGCTGGCGGCCCAGGTCGTGGAACTCGCCGAAGCGGCGGCGCAGGATCTCGGCACCCCTTTGGACGCCCTGCGCGTCGACGGCGGCCTCACCCGCTCCACGCTCCTCATGCAGACCCAGGCCGACCTGCTGCAACGCCCGGTCGAGGTATCGGCCCTGCCGGACGCGACGGCACTGGGCGTGGGCGCGCTGGCCCGCCTCGGCGCGGATCCCGGCCTGGAGCCGGCCGACGCCCTGCCGGACTGGAAACCGGCGGCGGTGTACGAGCCGAGGATTTCGGCACAGGAGGCGGGACAGCGGTTGGGGGAGTTTCGGCGAGCGGTCACGGCACTGCTGGACGGAACGGCCGGATGAAGCGACCCGAAGGGGCGCGGGGAACTGCGCGACCAGCCACGACGCAGCCGCAGCCGCAAACCGTCACCCGCCGGGGACCGCTCCCTGCATCCCTGTACGACATTGCGATCGTCGGCGCCGGAGTGGTCGGCACCGCCATAGCCCGGGCCCTCGCCCACCACCCAAACCTCCGCATCGCCCTCGTCGAAGCACAGGACGACGTGGGCCAGGGCAGCTCGAAGGCCAACACAGCCATCCTGCACACCGGTTTCGACGCCACCCCCGGCTTTCTGGAGGCCCGCCTCGTAAGGGAAGGCGCACACCTGCTCGCCGAGTACGCGGCGGCGACCGGCATCCCCGTGGAACCAGTCGGCGCCCTCCTCGTCGCCTGGGACGAGGAGCAACTCGCCACCCTGCCCCGCCTCGTGGAGAAGGCCGAGCGCAACGACTGCCTCGACACCCGCCTTCTGGGCCCGACCGAGCTCTACGACCGAGAACCCCACCTCGGCCCCGGCGCACTCGGCGCCCTGCACGTCCCCGGTGAGAGCATCATCTGCCCTTGGACGACGACCCTGGCGTACGGCACCCAGGCCGTCCGCAACGGAGTCGACCTCCACCTCAACTCCCGTGTACGACAGGCAAGTCACCAGGACGGAACGCACCGCCTGGAGACCGACCGTGGCACCCTCCGCACCCGCTGGCTCGTCAACGCCGCCGGGCTGCACGCCGACACCCTCGACCGCGCCCTCGGCCATGACGACTTCACCGTCACCCCGCGCCGGGGACAGCTCCTCGTCTTCGACAAGTTCGCCCGCGACCTCGTACGGCACATCCTCCTGCCCGTCCCCACCGCACTCGGCAAGGGCGTCCTGGTCGCCCCCACGGTGTACGGCAACGTCCTGCTCGGCCCCACCGCCGAGGACCTGGACGACAAGCGGGCCACCCGCTCCACCGCCGACGGCCTGGACGCGCTCCGGGAGAAGGGCCGCCGTATCCTCCCCGGCCTGCTCGACGAGGAGGTCACCGCTGTCTACGCGGGCCTGCGCGCCGCCACCGAGCACGAGGACTACCGCATCGCCGCGCACCCCGGGCAGTCGTACGTCACCGTCGGCGGCATCCGCTCGACCGGACTGACCGCCTCGCTCGCCATCGCCGCGCACGTGATCGGGCTGCTCGCCGACGCCGGTCTCGACCTCGGGCCCGTCGAGGAACTGGAACCGCTCCGCATGCCCAACCTCGGCGAGGCCTTCCCGCGCCCCTACCAGCGGCCCGAACTCATCGCCGCCGACCCCGAGTACGGCACCCTCGTCTGCCACTGCGAGCGGGTGACCCGGGGCGAGATCCGCGACGCCCTCACCGCCACGATCCCTCCGGCCGGCCTCGACGGACTGCGCCGCCGGACCCGGGCCCTGGCGGGCCGGTGCCAGGGGTTCTACTGCGGGGCGGCGGTACGCGAGCTGTTCGAGGAGTCCCAGGCACGGGAGCCGTCCCGGGAGGGCCGGGTATGAGCGCCGTACGGCAGGTCGACGTCCTGGTCGTCGGCGCGGGCCCCGCGGGACTCGCCACCGCGGCCCGCCTCGCCGCCGCCGGAGTGGCCCGGGTGGAGGTCCTGGACCGGGAGCGGCAGGCCGGGGGAGTGCCCCGGCACTGCGCCCACGGCGGCTACGGCACCTGGTCGCACCCGCTGACCGGACCCGCCTACGCCCGGCTCCTCGTCACCGCGGCCGAGCGCGCCGGGGCCGCCGTACGCACCGGAGTGACCGCGCTGGACTGGGCGGGCCCGCTGGCGCTGCACACCGTCGGCCCGAGCGGTCCGGAGACGACGGAGGCCCGGGCGGTCGTCCTGGCCACCGGCGCCCGTGAACGGCCGCGCCCCGCACGGCTGGTGCCCGGCACCCGCCCGAGCGGCGTCTACACCACGGGCGAACTCCAGCAGGCCGTGCACCTGTTCGGGCAGCGCATCGGTGAACGCGCGGTGGTGGTCGGCGCCGAGGACATCTCGTACCGGGCCGCCGCCACCGTACGGGCCGCCGGAGCCGAGGTCGTCGCCATGCTCACCGACCTGCCCGGCCCGCAGACCGCACCCGCCCGCGCGGCCGACGCCCGTCTCCGGTACGGCATTCCGCTCCTCACCGACACCACGGTCACCGAACTCCTGGGCCACGGACGGCTGTCGGGCGTGCGCGTCCGTCACCGGGACGGCAGAACGGCCGTACTGCCCTGTGACACCGTCGTGTTCACCGGCGACTTCGTCCCCGACCACGAACTGGCCCGGCGCGGTGGTCTCACCCTCGACACCGGGACCCGTGGTCCGGTGGTCGACGGCTCGCTGCGCACCTCGCGGCCCGGTGTGTTCGCCGTCGGCAGCGTGCTGCACCCCGTGGAGAGCGCGGCGACCGCGGCACGGGAGGGCGCGCACGCGGCCGGTGCGGTCCTGGATGCGCTCGCGGGCACCCAACGGCCCCAACGGCTTTACAGCGTAGGCCTGTCGGTCGACCCGCCGCTGCGCTGGATCGCCCCGAACCGTGTCGCACCGGCCGACCGGCTGCCGTACGTCCTGCGTACCACGGTCCCGCTGACCCGCCCGATCCTCCATGTCACCCAGGGCGACCGCACCCTGCACCGCGCACGTCTCCTGACGGAGGCGACCCCGAACCGGACCCTCACCCTGACCGCCCGCTGGACCCACCGGGTCGACCCCGAGGCCGGCCCCGTGCGGGTACGGCTCACAGATCGGTGAACGACCCGTGCCGACCCGCCCCGGAGGCGAACCGGGCGGCACCCTCCAGGCTCTCCGCCAACACGCCCATGCCGTAGCGGAGTTCGCCCCGCATCGCCGCCGACTCGGCCAGCCCCTCCTGGTCCAGGACGGACGCCCGGTCGCCGCGCAGACACGCCTGCGGGAACCGCGCGATCTCCGCGGCCAGGCGCTCGGCTTCCGTGCGCGCGGTGCCGGTGGGGACGACGCGGTTGGCGAGGCCCATCTCCTGAGCCTCCCGGGCCGGTACCGGCCGTCCGGTCAGGATCAGGTCCAGGGCGCGGCTCGTGCCGATCAGCCGGGGCAGCCGTACCGTGCCGCCGTCGATCAGCGGCACGCCCCAGCGGCGGCAGAACACCCCGAAGACCGCGTCCTCCTCCGCCACCCGCAGATCGCACCAGAGCGCCAGCTCCAGACCGCCCGCCACCGCGTGCCCCGCGACCGCCGCGACCACCGGCTTGGACAGCCGCAGCCGGGTCGGGCCCATCGGCCCGTCGCCCTCCTCCTCGACCCGGTTGGCGCGCTCGGTGCCCAGCGCCTTGAGGTCGGCGCCCGCGCAGAACGTGCCGCCCTCGCCCCACAGCACCGCCACCCGCGCTTCCTCGTCGGCCTCGAACTCCCGGAAGGCCGCGACGAGTTCGGCCGCGGTCGGGCCGTCGACCGCGTTGCGGGCCTCCGGACGGGAGAGGACGACCGTGGTGACGTACCCCTGGCGCTCGATCCGGACCGGCATGGTGGACAGCCCCCTTCCGTGGGTCGGACGGCGTAGGTTACTTGCCGATGACAGCAGACCACACCGGCGCTGCGCCCCTCGCGGTGGTGACCGGCGCCAACCGCGGCATCGGCCTCGAAGTCGTACGGCAGCTCGCGGACCGCGGCCACCGCGTGCTCCTCGGCTCCCGCGACCTCGACAAGGGGCGCGCCGCCGCCGCACAGGTGGACCCCGGCGGGACGCGAGTGACGGCCGTACGGCTCGACGTGTCCGACGCGGCGAGCGTCGACGCCCTGGCCGCCCTGGTCACCCGGGAGTTCGGCCGCACGGACGTCGTCGTCAACAACGCCGCGATCCTCTACGACACCTGGGCGCAGGCCCGCACCGCCGACCTCGACGAGGTCCGACAGGCCCTGGACACCAACCTGTTCGGGGCCTGGCGGGTCACCCAGGCACTGCTGCCGCTCCTGGTGCGCAGCCCGAGTCCCCGGGTGGTCAACGTGAGCAGCGGGGCCGGTTCCCTGGAGTCGATGGACGGCGGCACCCCCGCCTACAGCGTCTCCAAGGCCGCGCTCAACGCCCTCACCCGGCTCCTCGCCGGTGAACTGCGCCCCCACCGCGTCCTGGTCAACGCCGTCTGCCCGGGCTGGGTCGCCACCGACATGGGCGGAGCGGGCGGCCGCCCGGTGGCGGAGGGCGCCGCCGGCGTCGTATGGGCCGCGACCCTGCCGGACGACGGACCGAGCGGGGGATTCTTCCGGGACCGGGAGCCGGTGGCCTGGTGAGCGGAGTCCGCGGGCGCGGGTCTTGGAGTGGGCGGCTCGGGGTGGCGGGGCCTTGGAGTGGGCGGCTCGGGGTGGCGGGCCGTTGGAATGGGCGGCTCGGGGTGGCGGGGTCTCGGAGTGGGCGGCTCGGGGTGGCGGGGCCTTGGAGTGGGCGGCTCGGGGTGGCGGGGTCTCGGAGTGGGCGGTTCGAGGCGGCGGGCTCTCGGAGTGGGCGGCTGGGGGCGGCGGCCCTTGGAATCGGCGGTTCGGTCCGGCGGGGTCAGATCACCTTCAGCCGCACCAGCGCGCCCAGCGTCAGCGCCCCCGGTACCAGCGGCACCCAGACCGTGATGATCCGGTAGGCGAGGACCACCGCCGTGGCCACCGCCACCGGGCCGCCGGCCGCCACCAGGGCGACGACCAGGGCCGCCTCCACCGAGCCGACCCCGCCGGGCGTCGGCACCAGGGCCACCGCGCAGGTCGCCGCGAGATAGGCGAGGGCCATGTGCACGGGCGGCACCGGGAGGCCCAGCGCCTGTCCCACCGCGGCGAGGCCGGCCGCCTGGAGCGCCGGGAAGGCGAGCGAGCCGCCCCACAGGGCGAGCGCCCGGGAGGGACGCGTGTGCACCGAGCGGGCCTCGCCCAGCGCGGTCCGCAGGAAGGAGCACAGGGCCGTACGCACCCGGCGGACCAACACGAGCACCCCCACGGCCACCGCCAGCACCGCCCCGAGGCCGAGCAGCAGCGGGCCGACCGCCGCGTCGGGCAGCAGCGCGCCCAGCCGCAGCGCGTCGGGGAAGGCCACGAACAGCGCGGCCAGCAGGGCGAGCCGGCCGATCGACTCCGCCAGCAGATACAGAGCGAGCGCGGCCGAGGAGCGGGCGAGCGAGACCCCGCACACGGTCATGAACCGCAGGTTCACCGCGCCCGCGCCGAGACCGGTCGGCAGCAGGTGGTTGGCCGCGCCCGCCGCGAACTGCGTGGCCAGCAGCCGTCGTCGGGGCAGCCGTTCGACCACCGCGCCCTGCCGGGTGAAGGAGGCCGCCACCCACGTCAGACAGGTCGCGCCGGCCGCGGCCAGCAGCCACGGCCACTCGGCGTGCCGCAGATGACCGAAGCCTTCGACCAGCACGGACCGGTGCCGCACTGCGACCACGGTGACCAGCAGGAGCGGGACCAGACACAGGATCTGGCGGATACGGCGGACGGGGAGGCGCTGGGAAGGGCGTCCCTGGGGGAGTTCTACCGCTGTCACATCGGGAGAGGTTCTCCCCGCCGCGCCAACGGCGGGTTGCGGAAGCGGGGCCACGGTCTTACATACCGTCATCGAGTCGACCCCTCTGTTGACCTCAAGGTTGCTTGAGGTTCTACGTTCTCTTCCATGAGCATGGAGACCACAGCCTGGAGCCAGCTGCAGAGCGTCATGCACGCCGAGCAGGAGCGCCGTCCCTTCGCCCGCGCCACGCTGCGCCGCATCGGCGCGTTCGCCCGCCCGCACCGCACCCGCATCGCGCGCTTCGTCGTGCTCGGGGTGGCGACCGCCCTGCTCGCCGTCGCCACCCCCGTCCTGGCCGGCAGCGTCGTGGACGCGATCGTGTCGGGTGACGACGAGGGCAAGGTCGTACGCCTGGCCCTGCTCATCGCCCTCATCGCGGTCGCGGAGGCGGCGCTCGGCATCCTCGCCCGCCGGCTGTCGGCCACGCTCGGGGAGGGCCTCATCCTCGATCTGCGCACGGCTGTGTTCGATCATGTGCAGCGCATGCCGGTCGCGTTCTTCACACGCACTCGTACGGGAGCGCTCGTCTCCCGTCTCAACAACGACGTCATCGGCGCCCAGCGCGCCTTCAGCAACACCCTGTCCGGCGTGGTCAGCAACCTGGTCACGCTGCTGCTGACCCTGGTCGTGATGCTCACCCTGTCCTGGCAGATCACCCTGCTCGCGCTCGCCCTGCTCCCGGTGTTCGTGGTCCCGGCCCGCCGCATGGGCAGCCGGATGGCCCGGATGCAGCGGGAGGCGGCCACCCTGAACGCGGCCATGGGCACCCGGATGACCGAACGCTTCTCCGCGCCCGGCGCCACCCTCGTCAAGCTCTTCGGCCGCCCCGAGCAGGAGTCCGAGGAGTTCGCGGCCCGGGCGCGCCGCGTCGCCGACATCGGCGTACGGACCGCCACCGCCCAGTCGGTCTTCATCACCGCCCTGACCCTGGTCTCCGCCCTGGCCCTCGCCCTCGTCTACGGCCTCGGCGGCTGGTTCGCCCTGCGCGGCACCCTGGAACCCGGTGCCGTGGTTTCCCTGGCCCTCCTCCTGACCCGCATGTACGCCCCGCTCACCTCGCTCGCCGGCGCCCGTGTCGAGGTGATGAGCGCACTGGTCAGCTTCGAGCGCGTCTTCGAGGTGCTCGACCTCAAGCCCCTGATCGAGGAGAAGCCGGACGCCCGCGAGGTCCCCGAAGGACCGGTCTCCGTCGAGTTCTCGGACGTCCGCTTCGGCTACCCCTCCGCCGACAAGGTCTCCCTGGCCTCCCTGGAGGAGGTCGCCTCCCTCGACACCCGCGGCGGCGCCGAGGTCCTGCACGGCGTCTCCTTCCGCGCCGAACCCGGCCGGACGATCGCGCTGGTCGGCTCCTCCGGCGCGGGCAAGTCCACGATCGCGCAACTGCTGCCGCGGCTCTACGACGTCGACGAGGGCGCCGTACGCATCGCCGGGGTCGACGTCCGCGACCTGACCGCCGGTTCCCTGCGGGCCACCCTCGGCATGGTCACCCAGGACGGCCACCTCTTCCACGACACGGTCCGCGCGAACCTGCTGCTGGCCCGCCCCGAGGCGACCGAGACCGAGCTGTGGGACGCCCTGCGCCGGGCCCGTCTGGTCGATCTCGTACGGTCCCTGCCCGACGGCCTCGACACCGTGGTCGGGGAGCGCGGCTACCGGCTCTCCGGCGGTGAGCGCCAGCGCATGACCATCGCCCGGCTGCTCCTGGCCCGCCAGCGTGTCGTGATCCTCGACGAGGCCACCGCCCACCTCGACAACACCTCGGAGGCCGCCGTCCAGGAGGCCCTCACCGAGGCACTGGAGGGCAGGACGGCGATCGTGATCGCCCACCGCCTGTCCACGGTGCGGGCGGCCGACCTGATCCTGGTGGTCGAGGAGGGCGGGATCGTGGAGCGGGGCACGCACGAGGAACTCCTCGCGCTGGACGGCCGGTACGCCGAACTGCACCGGACCCAGTTCGCCTCCCGGGGCGGCGGGGCGACCCCGGTGGAGGCGGCGGCGTAGAAGACCCGCGGGCGTCAGCCGCCCGTGCCGCACCCCGCCCGGTAGGCGCCGAGCACCCCGAACCGGGTCCACTCCTCGCGCGTCAGGTCCCGTCCGGCCAACGCGCAGGCCCGGCGGGTGAGTTCGGCCGGCCGCAGCTCCAGACCCCGCAGCGTGCCGTCGTAGGAGACCTTCATGAGCTGCCCGGTGCCGCTGAAGAACACGTCGGCCGTCAGGGGGCTCGCGTCGTCGAAGAGCGGCTCGCCCACGACCTCCAGGGTCCGGGCGTCCCGCAGCCGCATGTCGCCCTCGGTGAACAGCAGCGACCCGTCGGGACTGAACAGCACGGTGTGCCCGCTGCCGGGGACGGTCGCGAGAACCCGGCAGCCGCCGTCGTCCCCGGGGGCGAGCAGCCGGGTGGCCGCGTCCTGCGAGGACACGGCGACGGTCGTACCCCGGGGCGCGAAGGCGATACCGCGGCTGCCCCCGGCGGACGGGCCCATCTGCTTCTCGCACAGCATCACGCGGCGGCCCGTGTCGACCTCGTGGACGACGGTACGGCCCACGGCGTCGGTGACGGCGAGCCGCTCCCCGGTCCTGTCCAGCGTGAAGCTGACGGTGTCGCCGTGGGAGAACCCCCGCACGGCGAACGCGGACCTGGCGGGTCCGGCGGCGCGGGCGGTGTCGTAGGCAGTGGCCGTGCGAGTGCCGTCAGGGCGGGCGACCAGGGAGATCACACGGGTCCCGTCACCGCTGAAGCCGACGGAACCGGGAAGGTCGCGGAGCCTGCGGCCGTCGCTCATACGGATCAGGGCGGTCGACTCACCGTCGCCGTCCGCGCCTCGGAGCAGGGCGTGGCCGCCGTCCGCCGACACCGTGACGCCGTACGGCTGCCGGGTCACGAAAGGCACCCGGACCGTACGCCGTACCCGGCCGGTCGTGAGGTCGCGCACCTGGACGCCGTCCGCGAGCGTGACGGTGACGACGTTGCGGCCGTCCCCCGAGACGTCGTACGCCGTCATGCGGTTCGGGTCGATCGGCAGCTCGGCCCGCAGATGGTGCCGGAGCGCCCGCCCGACGTCCCACACCACCGCGCGTCCGGTCGCGCCCACGCCGACCAGACGGGCGCCGTCGCCGGTGAACGCCAGGCCGTGGACGCTCTCGGGCACGCCCGGCAGGTCGATCGGGGGTTTCGCCGTGTCGGTGAGATCCCACAGGCGCACCCGGTCGAACTCCGCGATCGCCACCAGGCGGGAGTCGGGCGAGGGGACGACAGCGCTGACGGCGTTCGGCTCGACGCGCAACGGCAGCCCCGTGGTGAGATCCCCGACCTCCACCCGGTTGTCGCGCCAGCCGAGGATCACCTTCTCGCCCGCCGCGAACTGCCCCCACCTCGTCCGGAGCACCGCCCGCGCGGTTCCGTCCGAGGAGGCGACCACGTACTTCAGCGTGCCCTGATCGGAGCCGTCGCTCGTGGTCACCGACAGCAGCCGCCCGGACGGGCTGTAGACGAGCCGGATCACCTCGGCACCGGCGGCGAGAGCGACACGGAGACCGAGGTGACCGGCGCCGCCCGGAACCGCCGTCGTCGTGAGACGGCCCTGCTCGTCGACGAGCGCGACCTCCTCGCCGTCGGGGCGCAGCGCCACCTGGGCCAGGGCCCCGCCGCCCTTCGGCCGTACGGTGGCCACCACCGAGGCGTCGCGGGCGTCGAGCACCACGGCCCGCGCCCGGTCCGCACCCACGACCACGGCGAGACGCCGACCGTCGCCGCTGACGGCCACGGCCGGGATCTCCTCGGGCCCTGCGCCCAGCGAGGGCCCCGCGCCCAGCGAGGGCCCCGCGCCCAGCGAGGGCCCCGCGCCGACGGCCCGTCCCGTGCGCACGTCCCACATGACCAGCCGGCCCCGCGCGTCCGTGCCCGCGAGCACCTGACCCCGCAGGGCGTACCCCGACACCCGGAGCAGATCACCGCGGACCTCGGCGGTCCGCCGGCCGGTGAGCGCGTCGAGGAAGACGATCCGGCCCGGCTCGGGAACGGCCGCGAAGTAACGGCCGTCGGCCACGGAGGTGACCCAGGCTGACTCATGGGCGGGGGCGAGATCGCGGATGGCACGGGTTCGCGTGTCCCACAGCCGGATCTGCCCGGAGCCGGACAGGGACAGGACGAACCGTCCGTCGGCGCCGGGCAGCAAGGTCTCCAGATAGCCCGTGTCGTCATGCGGATCGAGAACCCGCGCGGGCCGCTCCTTGTGCTCGGTGCTCCACACGAAGAGCCGCCCCTCGCGCGTCTCGGCGACGCTCCCGGCGGAGAGGTCGCCGCACGGACACCGCGCGGCGAACATCCACCGCCCGTCGTGACTCAGGGCCAGCGTGTCGAGGGAGAAGGGCGCCGCCACCCCGGTGGGCAGCCGCGGGTACCAGTCGAGCCCCTGCTCCGCCTCCTGTACGACCGACAGCAGGCCGTTGCGCGCGGCGGGCGTCGGCGACGTGCGCCACGCCTGCGCCGCGAGCAGCAGCGCGGTGTCCATCGAGCCCGACTTCAACTCCAGCGCCTGGGCGGCGAGTTGCCGTGAGGAGACGTCCTTGAGCCGCTCCTCGGCGGTGTTCGCGTTGCGGTTGGCGACGACGGCGGCGACACTCGCGGTCACGGCGAGCAGCGCCAGCACGACGACGGTCGCCCAGATGACCCGCACCCGCTTGCGCTGCTGGGCGCGGTCCTCACCGAAGACGGTGTCGACGTCGACGTCCCGGAAACGGGCGGCCAGTTGCGCCACGGCGACGGCGAACCCGGCGTCTCGCAACGACAGTTGCTCGGGCCCCTCCAGCCCACGCAGATCGACGACGAACGGCTCGTGGGTGAAGGCCCCCTCCAGGGCCCGGGGCACCGCGTCCGAGCGCGCCCAGTCGAAGTCACCGGCCTCCTCGTCCCAGAAGCAGTCACCCCGCGTCACCGCCAACAGCAGTGTGTCGACCGGCTTGTCGGCCCGCCAGTACTCGATCTCCTTCCGCACCCACTTCGAGGCGGCCGCCTCGGGCGAGGCGAGCAGCACGAGATGCCGGGACCGGGCGAGGGCCTGCTCGATCGCCGGCCACAGCGCGGGGTTGGCCGACATGCTGGCCACGTCCTGGAACACCCGCAGCGCCCGCAGCCGGTACCAGGGCCGGGCGAGCTGATGCAGTCCCCGGCGCAGCGCCTCGGCGAGCGCCTGGTCGGGCCGGTGACTGTAGGAGACGAAGGCGTCGAACCCGGCCGGCTCCCGCGCACCGGACCGGGGCATCCGCACCCGAGGACCGGACCGTGGCACCCGCACCCGAGGACCGGACCGGAGCATCCGCACCCGCGGCCACGACCGCGACATGTCGGACAGCGGACGCAGAGCCACGACGCCTCCCCCGAGAGCGACAGAACCCGCGAAACCGCGCCGCGGAAGAGCAGTATGCCGGGTGACCACGATGCCGTATCCATACGCACATGAGCGCATATTCCGTGTGGCGAGGCTCACGCACGTGATCCGGTCCCGGCTGCGTACCCTGGCGTCGAAAGCGACTCACTGCAAGACTTCAAACAGCCCTTGACCTGCATCTACGCAGGCAGGGAGCCTATCTTCAGGAGTACTCCGATGCTGCGCACCATGTTCAAGTCCAAGATCCACCGGGCCACCGTCACCCAGGCCGACCTGCACTACGTGGGATCGGTGACCATCGACGCGGACCTCCTCGACGCCGCCGATCTGCTGCCCGGCGAGCTCGTCCACATCGTCGACATCACCAACGGCGCCCGGCTGGAGACGTACGTCATCGAGGGGGAGCGCGGGTCCGGGGTGGTCGGGATCAACGGTGCCGCCGCCCATCTCGTCCACCCCGGCGACCTGGTGATCATCATCAGTTACGCTCAGGTGACCGACGCCGAGGCGCGGGCGCTCGAACCCCGGGTCGTGCACGTGGACCACGACAACCGTGTCGTGGCCCTGGGCGCCGACCCGTCTGAGCCGGTGCCCGGTTCGGACCAGCGGCGCAGCCCGCAGGCGGTGTCCGCCTGACCTCGACTTCACGACGGCCTTCGGACCAGGAGCGTGCCATGAGCGACATCGAGATCCGTGACGACCGGCCCGCGGGCCGGCTGGAGGCACTCGCCGACGGCGGTGAAGTCGTCGGCCACATCCAGTACTTCGTCCTCGAGAGCCCCGGGCGCGCCCTGGTCCCGGTCCACACCATCGTCGAACCGGCCCACGAGGGACAGGGCATCGCGGGCTCCCTGGCCCGCGAGCTCTACACGATCGCCGCCCGCGAGGGCGTCCCGGTCGCCCCGCTCTGCCCGTACGTCGTCAAGTGGGCCGCCCGCCACCCCGACGAGGCGCCCGCCGCCGACCCGGAACTCCTCCGTGCGGCGAAGCACTGGCTGACCGCCCACCCCGAGGGCTTCTGACCCACCCGGGTGACTGCGGAGCCGGCCACCGGGTACGCGGGGGATGAGTCCAGAGCCGACGTCGACGACAGGCTGGAGGACACGATGACCAACCCGTACCCCGACCCGGTCCCGCCGGGCCCCACCCCGGGCCCGGTCCCGAGCCCGGTCCCACCCCCACAGCCCCCGGACCCGTCCCCGATCCCCCCGGACCCGGCGCCGGAGCCGGAGCCGGTACCGACCCCGCAACCGGGCCCACCGCTGACCTGAACGACAACAGTGGGGCGGCATGGAATCGCCGCCCCACCGAAGCCCACCACGGTGTACCGGGTGCGTGGGCGCGACCAGCCCCCACGCACCCGCACAGGACCTGCTACGAGGTCACCTCGGACCGATCCCCACCCCACAGCGTGTGGAAGGCACCGGACCGGTCCACCCTCCGGTACGTGTGCGCCCCGAAGAAGTCCCGCTGCCCCTGCGTGAGCGCCGCGGGCAACCGCTCCGCACGCAGCGCGTCGTAGTACGCCAGCGCCGCCGAGAACCCGGGCACCGGCACCCCCTGCCGCGTCGCCGCGATGATCACGTCACGCCAGTCGTCCTGCGCCGAGGCGATCTCCTGCGCGAAGGTCTCGTCGGACAGCAGGCTCGGCAGGTCCGCCCGGGTGTCGTACGCGGACCGGATGCGGTCCAGGAACGCCGCCCGGATGATGCAGCCGCCACGCCAGATCGCGGACACCGCACCGAGGTCGATGTCCCAGTCGTACTCCTCGCGCGCCGCCGAGATCTCGTGGAAGCCCTGCGTGTACGACACGATCTTCGACGCGTACAGCGCCTGCTCGACACGGTCGGCGAAGGCACCCGCCTCGGCCTCGCTCAGCGGCGTGGCCTTGGGCCCGGCGAGCCCGCGGGACGCCTCCCGCAGCTCCGCGTGGCCGGACAGCGAGCGGGCGAAGACCGCCTCCGCGATGCCGGAGACCGGGACACCGAGGTCGAGGGCGATCTGGACGGTCCACCGCCCCGTGCCCTTCTGCTCGGCCTGGTCGACGACGACGTCCACGAACGGCTTGCCCGTCTCCGCGTCCACGTGCGACAGGACCTCGGCCGTGATCTCGATCAGGTACGAGTCCAGGCGGCCGGTGTTCCAGGTACGGAAGATGCCGGCGATCTGCGCGGGCGAGTACCCGGCGACATCGCGCAGCAGCTGGTACGCCTCGCCGATCAGCTGCATGTCGGCGTACTCGATGCCGTTGTGGACCATCTTCACGAAGTGCCCGGCGCCGTCGGGACCGACATGGGTCACGCAGGGCGCGCCGTCGGCCGCCTTCGCGGAGATCTTTTCCAGCATCGGACCGAGCGAGTCGTACGACTCCTTCGGGCCGCCCGGCATGATGCTCGGTCCGAGCAGCGCGCCCTCCTCGCCGCCGGAGACGCCCATGCCGACGAAGTGGATGCCCTGCTCGCGCAGTTCGCGCTCCCGGCGCCGGGTGTCCGCGAAGTGCGCGTTGCCACCGTCGATGATCATGTCACCGGGCTCCAGGAGCGGCGCGAACTCCTGGATCACCGCGTCGGTGGGCTCACCGGCCTTCACCATGATGACCAGCCGGCGGGGCCGCTCCAGGGCCGCCACGAACTCCTTCGCGGTCTCGGCGGCGATGAAGTCGCCCTCGCCGCCGAACTCCTCGACCAGGGCGTGCGTGCGCGACGCGGTCCGGTTGTGCAGGGCGACCGTATAGCCGTTGCGGGCGAAGTTCCGGGCGAGGTTGCGGCCCATGACCGCGAGGCCCGTGACGCCGATCTGCGCTGTTGTGCTCATACCGCCTGCTCCCAAAAGATCCTGTGGATCGCGTAGGTCATGTATCACTGCTGCCGGTCGTGCCTGTCAGTATCGTCCACCGGCCATCCTTGCCTGTCGGGGGACTGTCCGCACACCAGGGATACGGCTCACGCGCCTCGTTGTGTTCAGCTAGAACATGGAGTCCGGAAGCACCACGGAACCGCTGCGGGGGAGGGGTTCGTCGTCACGCAGCCCGAGGATTCCGCGGGCCAGGTGACGGACCCGGTCGACGTACTCGCGGGGCGAGGAGGCGGAGCGGAAGTCGACCCACTGGCGCTCGGCAATGAACGGGGGCGGGAGCACGTCGTCCACGAGGACCGGGATCACTCGCTGGTTCCCGTTCGACTCGAGAGCGGCGGTGAACTCCTGCCGGGTGTACTCCGATCGGCTCCAGGCCTGGCTCACGACGGCCACGACCGAGTCGGCGTTCCTCAGGCCGTCATCGAGTCGGGACGGCCAGTGATCGCCCAGCTGCAACTCCCACTCGTCGATGAACACGGAGAGACCGAGTCGTTTCAGGTTCTCCGCGAGCACCATCGTCCAGTCCCGGTCAGCGTGCGCGTAGGAGACGTAGACGTCGTAGTGGCCGCTGCGACGGGAAAGGGGCTCCGTCCCCTTGGAGTCCTGCCGGATGCGAGCGGCGATGACACGGGCGGCCTGGGGCAGGGTGCCGTCCTCCAGACTGAACACCTGAAACGACTGAGCGAGGCTCGGCAGGTGACGGACGGCCTCGGCCGAGGTCACGACGGGCAGCGCCAGGCGCTCGCTCACGGCGTTGACGGAATGGCGCAGGAAATAGCTGCTGTCCAGGCTCTGTGCCGGGTCCTCGCCGCTCTCGTCCACGATCAGGACGAAATGGCGGCATTCGTCGATACGCCTCGAACGTGCCCCCGGGACCTCGGTGTAGTCGCCGAAGCTGTCGAAGTTGCTGAAGTCGTCGGCCGCGATGCGCACGGTCACGCCGTTCTCCTCCAGCAGCATCCCGAATTCCCGAGCCAGCCCGGTGGTCGATCCGCTGTGACTCACGAACACGTCGGCCGTGTAGTCCCGTCGGGCGGCCTGCCGGGCCGCCTCCACATAGGAATCGCGGCTTTCGATCAGCAGATCGACGTCCTCCAGCCGGCGTGCGAGCAGCGCCGCGAGGCTCGCGATGCTGAAAGTGACCTGTTCGGAGTTGCGGTGGCTCTCGGACAGGGCGGGCAGCGACTCACCGAAGGACCAGATGGGGAAGTAGGGGATCGTCACGCGTTGCAGGAGTTCTCCCGAGTCGCTGCCGCGGGGAGCCCAGTCACGCAGCCGCGGCTTCATGCGCTCCGCCAGATCCCGGCGCCAGTTCTCGCCGTGCCGGTACTCGGGCTGCGCGTCGAACCGGCTGAGCAACGGCACGGTCAGCAGGCGGGGCCGGTCGTAGGGCAGGGCGTCCCGGGCCTTCATGGCGCGCTTGACGAAGTCGAGAACGCCTCGCACGTTCTGTTCGTTCGCGGTGAAGGCGAAGACGAGGACATCGGGAACCTGTGCCGTGCAGATGCCGCCGGAGTCCGTGATGCCGGTGCGGCTGTCGACGAGGACGAGGTCGTAGTGGCGCATCCATTCCTCGCGCCACGACTCCAGGGTGGCTCCGAAGTCGTGCCGGGTGTACAGCGCGTCCCAGTCGACCTTCTGCAAGCGGGAGACATACGACTCGTCGGGTTTTCCGGCAGCGATCAGATCCAGCCGGGCGTCCTGGGGGAGTGTCACGGTCGTCCGGTGGCGCAGAGCGGTGTCCGCACTCGGCTGCTCACGCGCCTCCTCGATCATCTCCAGGAGTCCGGTGCGAGGCAGCTCGTCCAGGTGGGGCTCGAAGAAGTACGAGAGCCCGGGCGCCTCCAGGTCCCAGTCGATGCACAGCACTCGATAGCCCCAACGTGCCAGCAGTACAGCCGTGTTGGCGAGAGCGAAGCTGCGGCCCACTCCACCCTTGTAGGAATAGAACGTAATGATCTTCCCTGGTTCCATCACGTCGCTCCAAGGTCCGGCTTGGGACTGGGAACCGGGGCGTCGGCCGGAGGCCGGAGCGCCGGCCAGTCCTCGCGCCAGTCGGGGACCTTCGTCAGGCGGCCGGCGATCTGCCGTGCGAAACCCTGCACCTCTCGGTGGAAGTACGGGTACGCCTCGGATTTCCGGTACTCGGGGTAGGGGACGTTGTAGTTCTTGAACCCCTCGTGCAACTCCCGCTCTTGGACGTACTCCGGGAAATTGACCCCGTCCGCGAAGACCACGGGAAGGATCAACGCGTTGGACCGGCCGCGTCTCTCGCGTTCCTCGCGCGCCGCCATCGTCGCCCACTCCGCTATGCACCACGGCGAACGGAAATAGGGGGCGGAGAGCACGGGGACGAGGAGGCGGCTCTTGCCGAGGGAATCCGCGAGCTGGTCGGGCCAGGAGTCGCCGATGTTCCCCTCCATCTGCCGGTCGACGAATATCTCGCCGGTGCCGGCCTCGTCCTCCAGGCAGCGTTTGAGGACGGGGTAGAAGTGGTGATGCACCCAGTCGCCGACGTTTCCCGCGCTGCGCCTGTAACTCACGAACACGTCGAACTCGTAATCCACCGCCGCCCCGTTCACCTGCTCAAACACCGGCACACCCCAAGTTCGGGTGATCGGGAGTGTATCCGCCCGCACCCTCCTCAACTGGGCTTTCGCGCAACCACGTTGAACATCGCCCCACCGCGCCCCGCACGAACCGCAGGAGGCCGGTTGCCGTCTTGTCATGGCCGGTTCGCAGCGCTTACTTTTGCCCCTCCTGA
This sequence comes from Streptomyces sp. SID13726, assembly GCF_010548375.1. Lineage (GTDB taxonomy): Bacteria > Actinomycetota > Actinomycetes > Streptomycetales > Streptomycetaceae > Streptomyces. Next base: position 375,019 of record NZ_JAAGLY010000003.1, on the reverse strand, counting down.
CGCATGTCGCATGTTGGTTGCACGGGGAGGCTCTCCATGGCCGTACGCGGCCGGCACCGCCGGTATCAGCCGAACAGGATCAACCGGGCCTCGCTCACCGTCACCGCGGGCGGAGTCGGAATCGCGGTCCCGCTCATCGGCACCGGCACCGCACAGGCGGCCGACGTCGACACCTGGAACAAGGTCGCCGCGTGCGAGTCCAGCAACGACTGGAACATCAACACCGGCAACGGCTACTACGGCGGGCTCCAGTTCACCCAGTCCACCTGGGAGGCGTACGGCGGCACCCGCTACGCGGCCCGGGCCGATCTGGCCACCAAGGACCAGCAGATCGCCGTGGCCGAGAAGGTGCTCGACGGACAGGGCCCCGGCGCCTGGCCGACCTGCTCGGTGCGGGCCGGGCTCACCCGGGGCGGCTCCGGACCGGACATCCACCCCGCCGGGACCACTACCCAGAAGCCGAGGACGACCTCCGTGCAGGACGTCCAGCCGCAGACCACACCCCAGTCGCGAGCCGGTACCGCCGAGATGTACACCGTCGTCCGCGGCGACACGCTCTCCGCGATCGCCGACGCACAGCGCGTCCGCGGCGGCTGGCAGGGGCTGTACACGGCCAACCGGAGGACCGTCGGGGCCGACCCCGACCTGATCCTGCCGGGACAGCGGCTGAAGCTGCGTGCCGCCGCCGGCGGGACCACCACGGCCGACGACACCTCGGTGAAGAAGACCTCCTCCGGCTCCGGCACCCAGGAGAAGACCGAGAGGACCGAGAAGACCGAGAAGGCCACGGAGACCGGCCTGGTCGCCCCCGTGAACGCCTCCCTCGGCACCCCGTACCACAAGGCAGGCTCGTCCTGGTCGAAGGGCTACCACACCGGCGTCGACTTCGCGGTGCCCACCGGGACGTCCGTGAAGGCGGTCGCCGCCGGGCAGGTCGTGACCTCGGGGTGGGGCGGCTCCTTCGGCTACCAGGTGGTGATCCGGCACGCCGACGGCCGCTACACGCAGTACGCTCACCTGTCCGCGATCTCCGTGAAGTCCGGGCAGACGGTGGGCGCGGGCCAGCGCATCGGCCGCTCCGGCTCCACGGGCAACAGCACGGGCCCGCATCTGCACTTCGAGGTGCGGACGGGGCCCGGATTCGGTTCCGACATCGACCCGGTCGCCTATCTCCGGGGCGGCGGCGTCAGGATTTGACGCGGGCCCGATGCCGGTCGAGCACCGGCATCGGGATGTACGCGGCGCCGTAGAAGGGGCCGTAGTACGCGGGCGGCTCGCCGCCGCTGCCCGCGGCCCCCGCGTCGGCGTCCAGAAGGCCGGCGTCCAGAAGCTCGTCGGACACACCGTCCATCAGCACCGCCTCGGGGGCCGACGGGACGCCCGCCATCGACGGGACGCTTGACGACGGCACTGACGGGACGCCCGCCACCGACGGGACGCCCGACGCCGCCGGTACCGACGGCACGGCGGAGGCGGACGACGCGGGACCCGGCACGAACGCCTCCCCGCGCATCCCGACCCCGACCGGCCCCTCGATGAGCACACCCTCACGCAGGGCCTTCTCGACGAGCGGCTCCTTGTGCAGCAGTTCCTCCCGCACCGGCTCCTCGGCGAACACCCCGCGACGACCGGCCTCCTCGTCGAACGCCTTCTCGCGCGCGGCCACCGGCGCGTCCACCACCGGCGCCCCCTCGACCGGCTCGGCCCCGGCCTGCTCCTCGGCAGACGTCCGCTGGAGCCGCTCCGTGGTCAGCAGGATCAAACCGCCCGCCGCCACCACACCGCAGCTCAGCGCGAGCGCCGTCCCGGTCGTGCCGTAACGGAAGGTCTCGCCGAACATCGTGATGCCGACCGCGGCCGCCACCACCGGGTTCACGACCGTCAGCGTGGCCAGCGGGGCGGCGAGGCCCGCGCCCCGGTAGGAGGCCTGGGAGAGCAGCAGTCCGGCCGTGGCCAGGACGCCGATCGCGGCCAGCGAGGGCAGGTCGCCCGCGGTCACGCCGCCGGTCCAGTCCACGGCGACCGTCTTGGTGAAGACCGAGGACATGCCGAACGCTATGCCGGACGCGGTCGCGAGCAGCACGCTGCGCACCACCGGGTGCCGGTGCGCGGCCCGGCCCGCGATCATCAGCGCGACCACCGCGACGCCGGTCACCAGCGCGGCGAAGATCCGCTGGGCGTTGCTCAGCGACTGCGCGTCGGAGGCGCCCACCAGGGAGAGCAGACCGGCGAGGCCGACCGTCGCCATGATCGCGCCCCGCCAGGCGGTGGCCCCGGCCTTGCGGCGCACGAACAGGGCCGCCATCGGCAGGGCGAACACGATCGTCAGCGCGCCCAGCGGCTGGACCAGGCTCAGCGGACCGAAGGCCAGCGCCACCACGTGCAGCAGCCCGCCGAGGCCGTTGAGCGCGACCGCCGCCCACCAGCCCGGCCGGCGCAGCGGTGCGTACTGTTCGTCGGGGTGGGAGACCGCGACCTGCTCCTGCACGATCGCTCCGCCCGCGTAGGCGACGGCGGAGACGAGGGACAGGAGCACGGAGAACGCGAGGGCACTCATGAGCTGCTCCTCTGCGTGAGGCGGGGGCGGTCTGCCCGGCGCGACGAACGGTCGTCTTCCATGACCAACACGATGCCCGGAAAAGTTCTTCCCGTCGTCGTACCTGAGCAGGCAATGGGTCCTACTGCCGATGGAGTACAAAAGGGTCCGTGTCCTCCCCAAGGCGGGTGACACGGGGTGGAGGCCCCCTGGTGGGTACCCCTACGGGTCTTGGTACTACTGCTGGTCGTGGACCTCGACCCTGATCTCGTCGCGCTGCGGCCGCTCGGCGGCTACTTCGTACTACGGACGATCGGCAGTTCTCCGGAGGCATCGCGCCGGGCGCTGCCGACCCTCGCACAAGTCTACGAGAACTCGTCGTCGGATGTTTACGGAAATCCCATGACTTTTCGTGTCCGGAAGGTGGCCTCGGCCCTGCGCGCCCCCGAGCCGCGGATCGCGGCCTCCATCGCCCACCAGGGACTCGCGGCCCGGCTCTGGTCGGTGGCGCTGGGCTGCGCGGTCGTGTACGGCCGGATTCCCGACCTCGCGCCCGGGCGCCTGCACTGGGACCCCGACGGCAGCGCCCCCGACGACCTGTGGTTGTCCGCCGTAGAACCGGGGGAGTCCCGGCCGGGGGACGCGCCCACCCTCGCCGACGTCGTGCTCCACGGTCACCTCGAACCCCTGGCGGCCACCCTGCGCACCGAGTACCGACTCGCCACCGGACTGCTGTGGGGCAACGCCGCCTCGGCGCTCACGGGCGCCGCCCGGCAGCTGCTCCGGCGTCCGGACGTCGCCGCCCGCACCCGGGACCTCACGGCCGAACTCCTCGCGCATCCCCTGCTCGCGGGCGCGCTGGACGCCGGCACGCTCCGCCGTCGCAGCTGCTGTCTGTACTACCGGTTGCCGGACGGTGGCGTGTGCGGTGACTGTTGCTTCACACGAGCCCCGGGCCCTTCCGCGCGCGGCGCATCTGGGTGACCATGAAAGCCGACCAGCCGCTGAGACAGGGGGTTCCGGGTGCGAGTGGGCCTGCTGACGCGGGAGTACCCGCCGGACGTGTACGGCGGCGCGGGTGTCCATGTCGAGTTCCTCGCCCGGGAGTTGAGGTCCCTCGTCGACCTGGACGTGCACTGCTGGGGCGAGGGGCGCACCGAGGGCGTGGTCCGGCACCGGCCCTGGTCCGCCCTGGACACCGCCAACGACGCGCTGCGCACCTTCTCCGTGGACCTGTCCATGGCGGCCGGCCTGGAGGACCGTGAACTGGTCCACTCCCACACCTGGTACGCCAACCTCGCCGGCCACCTCGGCAAGCTCCTGCACGGCATTCCGCATGTGATGACCGCCCACTCCCTGGAGCCCCTGCGCCCCTGGAAGGCCGAGCAACTGGGCGGCGGCTACGCCCTGTCGAGCTGGGCCGAGCGCACCGCGATCGAGTCCGCCGACGCGGTGATCGCGGTCTCCGGCGCGATGCGCGAGGACATCCTCGGCTGCTACCCGGCGCTGGACCCGGCCAAGGTCCACATCGTGCACAACGGCATCGACACCGCCCTGTACCGGCCCGACCACGGCACCGACGTGCTGGACCGCATCGGCCTGGACCGTGACCGCCCCTTCGTGCTGTTCGTCGGCCGCATCACCCGCCAGAAGGGGGTGCCCCATCTGCTGCGCGCGGTACGGGACATCGACCCGGCCGCCCAGGTCGTGCTGTGTGCCGGTGCCCCCGACACCCCTGAGATCGACCGGGAGTTCCGCGAGCTGTTCGAGGAGCTGAGCCGGGTCCGCGAGGGCGTGCACTGGATCCCGCAGATGCTGCCGCGCCCCGAGGTGATCCAACTCCTCACCCACGCCACCGTGTTCGCCTGTCCTTCGGTGTACGAGCCCCTGGGCATCGTCAACCTGGAGGCGATGGCCTGCGGAACCCCCGTGGTGGCCTCGCGGGTCGGCGGCATCCCCGAGGTCGTGGACGACGGCAGGACCGGTCTGCTGGTCTCCGTGGACGACGAGTTCGAGACCGGGCTCGCGCGGGCACTCGACGCGGTGATCGGGGATCCGGGGACGGCCCGCCGGATGGGCGAGGCGGGCCGGGAGCGCGCGGTGGGCGAGTTCGGCTGGGACGCGGTCGCGCGCCGCACGGCCCGGCTCTACGAGGAGATCGTCAAACAGGCGTACTAGGCCCCGCACAAGGGCAGGCATGGGTCAACCAGGGTGAGGGGAGCGGCCATGCGTCGTGGCGGACCTTCGGTGCTCGGCATCGTACTGGCGGGCGGGGAAGGCAAACGCCTGATGCCCCTGACCACGGACCGCGCCAAACCGGCGGTCACCTTCGGAGGAACGTATCGCCTCGTCGACTTCGTCCTCTCCAACCTCGTCAACGGCGACATCCTGCGCATCTGCGTCCTCACGCAGTACAAGTCGCACTCGCTGGACCGCCACATCACCACCACCTGGCGGATGTCCAGCCTGCTCGGCAACTACGTCACCCCGGTCCCGGCCCAGCAGCGCCTCGGACCGCGCTGGTACCTGGGCAGCGCGGACGCGATCCTCCAGTCGCTGAACCTGATCTACGACGAACGCCCCGAGTACGTCGCGGTGTTCGGCGCCGACCACGTGTACCGCATGGACCCGCGCCAGATGCTCGCGCAGCACATCGAGTCCGGCGCGGGCGTCACGGTGGCCGGCATCCGGGTCCCGCGCTCGGAGTCCTCGTCGTTCGGGGTGATCTCCCCGGGCTCGGACGGGCTCACGGTGGAGCGGTTCCTGGAGAAGCCGGCCGACCCGCCGGGGCTCGCGGACGACCCGGAGTGCGTGTTCGCCTCGATGGGCAACTACATCTTCACCACCAAGGCGCTGATCGAGGCCCTGCAACGGGACTCCGAGGACGAGAACTCCGTGCACGACATGGGCGGTTCGATCCTCCCGCAGCTCACCGACCGCGGCGAGGCCCAGCTCTACGACTTCAGCGCCAACCACGTCCCCGGCGAGACCAGCCGCGACCGCGGCTACTGGCGGGACGTGGGCACCCTGGACGCCTACTACGACGCCCACATGGACCTGATCGCCGAGCGCCCCGCCTTCAACCTCTACAACCGCCAGTGGCCCATCTACACCCACTCCGGCCAGCTCTCCCCGGCCCGCTTCAACGCCGGGGGCATCGCCAGCGAGTCCATCATCAGCGCGGGCTGCCTGATCCGCGGCCAGGTCACGCGGTCCGTCCTGTCGCCCGGTGTCCTGATCGACCCGGGGGCCGTGGTGCAGGGCTCGGTGCTGCACGACAACGTCAAGATAGGCCGGGGCGCGGTGGTCCGCGGAGCCGTCCTCGACAAGAACGTCGAGGTCCCGCCGGGAGCGACGATCGGCGTGAACCCGGAGCGGGACGCCGAGCTGTACACCGTGTCCAAGGGCGGTGTGATCGCCCTGGGGAAGGGCCAGTTGGTCTCGTAGCAGGTCCGGACCAGGGACCCGCCGGGTCCCTGGACGGAAGCCGTAATCCATGTTGTCATGCCATCTCATGCCCATGACAACGTTGTTATGGAGGCTTCCGTGCACACCAGACGTCTCAGAGGACGGCTCGCGTTACTGCTGGCCGCACTGCTGGGCCTCACCGGCCTGGCCGTCGCCCCCGCTCCGGCCGCCGAGGACCCCGTCGAGGCCCGCGGCCTCAAGGGGGAGTACTGGACCCAGTCCGCCCCCGGCGCTTTCGACTTCCACGAGCTCAAGGCCACCACCTTCGACCCGAACCTCGACTTCGACACCCTCGAACCCCGCCTGGCCGCCGCCACCGGCCGCTCGGACGACGTCAGCGTCCGCTGGACCGGAAAGGTCGTCCCCGACAGGACCGGCCCCCACACCTTCTCGGTCATCGGCGACAACGGCTTCCGCCTCTGGATCGGCGGACAGCTCCTGATCGACCACTGGGTCGACGACTGGGACCGCGAACAGACCGCCCAGCCCGTCGAGTTGACCGCCGGACAGCCCTACGACATCAAGGTCGAGTACTTCGAGCACTACGGCGGCTCCAACCTCCACCTGCGCTGGGTCCGGCCCGGCGGCACCAAGGAGGCCGTCCCGCAGTCGGCCTTCCGCCTTCCCGACGGCTACGACTACGACGGCCCGGTCGCCACCACGGTCCTCGGCACCGGCCGCACCCTGAAGCTCGACTTCGCCCAGCCGCTCGCCGCACCCCCGCCCGGCCTCACCGACCACCTCCAGGCGGTGATCGGCGGCGCCAAGTGGCCCCTCGGCGACGTCGAGCCGGCCCCCGGCAACCCCCGTGCCCTGCTCGTCGCCCTCGCCGAACCCGTCGTGGGCAACAGGACCGGCACCGCACGCGGCACCGCCGACCTCCGTTACGACGGCGAGGGCGGTCTCACCGGCACGGACGGCAACGTTGTCAACTCCTTCTGGAGCAGCGGCTCCAACCGCTCGACCCACGAACTGCGCACCAAGTGGGCCGACGAGGTGGGCCCGGACAACGCCCATCCCGAGTACCCGCGCCCGCAGTTGACCCGCCAGGAGTGGCGCAACCTCAACGGCCGCTGGCAGTTCGCCGCGGCCGAGGCGGGCGAACAGCCGCCCGTCGGCAAGGACCTGGCCGAGCGCATCCTCGTCCCGTACCCGGTGGAGTCCCAGCTCTCCGGCCTCGAACGGCACGAGGACCGCATGTGGTACCGCCGTACCTTCACCGTCCCGGCCGACTGGCACATCGGCTCCGGCAAGCGGCTGAAGCTCAACTTCGGCGCCGTCGACTGGCGGTCCGAGGTGTACGTCAACGGCACCAAGGTCGCCGAACACACCGGCGGCTACGACAAGTTCGGCGCCGACGTCACCGACGCGCTGAAGCCCGGCCGCACCCAGGAACTGATCGTCGGGGTGTACGACCCCACCGACGCGGCCGACGGCGAGAACCCGCCCCTCGGCAAGCAGCGCCTCGACCCGAGCGGCATCTGGTACACCCCGTCCTCCGGTATCTGGCAGACCGTCTGGATGGAACCGGTCGCCCCCGACCACGTCGACTCCCTCAAACTGACCCCCGACGTCTCCACCGGCCGGCTGACGGTCGAGGCACAGGGTGTCCGGGACGGCGTACCGATCACGGCGACGGCGTACGACGGACGGCGGAAGGTCGCCGCGGCGCGCGGCCGGACGGGCGAGCCGCTCACCCTGACCGTCCGCGACCCGCGCCTGTGGTCGCCCGACGACCCGTTCCTCTACGACCTGAGGGTGAGCGTCGGCGCCGACCGCGTCGGCAGCTACTTCGGAATGCGCTCCATCGCCGTGGAGAACGTCGACGGCACCCCGCGCACGGTCCTCAACGGCGAGCCGGTCTTCATGATGGCCACCCTCGACCAGGGCTTCTGGCCCGACGGCCTGCACACCGCACCCACCGACGAGGCCCTGGCCCACGACCTGAAGGCGCACAAGCGGCTCGGCTTCAACGCCGTGCGCAAGCACATCAAGGTCGAGCCCGACCGCTGGTTCTACTGGGCCGACCGGCTGGGCCTGCTGGTGTGGCAGGACATGCCCGCCATGACGGCCGGCGTGAACCCGGGTCCGGCCGCCCGTGCCGAGTACGAGCGCGAGATGAAACGGATGATCGACCAGCACATCAGCAGTCCGTCGGTCGTGATGTGGGTGACCTTCAACGAGGGCTGGGGACAGTACGACATCGGCCGGATCGCCGAGCAGGCGAAGGCCTGGGACCCCACCCGTCTGGTCAACAACCAGTCAGGACTCAATCTCGGCGCCGACGGTGACGCCGGCGACATCATGGACGAGCACGGGTATCCCAGCCCCGCCCTGCCGCCCCGGCCGGACGGGAGACGTGCCCTGGTCAGCGGGGAGTACGGCGGCCTCGGCCTCGCGGTGCCCGGACACGCCTGGTCCGTGCAGCAGTCGTACGTCGACGTCGATCCGGCGACCTACACCGACGACTATCTGGGCAAGCTCGACGAGGTGCGGGCGCTGGTCTGCCAGGGGAGCAACGGAGCCGTCTACACCCAGATCACGGACGTGGAGGGAGAGCTGAACGGACTGCTCACCTATGACCGCAGGGTCCTCAAACCGGACGCCGAGCGGGTCCGGGCCGCGCACCGGGACCTGATCCGGGACGCGTCCCGGGGGACCCTGGCGGGATGCCCGGCCACCCCGGACTGATCACATCTGTCACACAAGTCCCGCCCCTTTCGGAAGGGGCGGGACTTAATCCGTTGTTAACTGAGCGTAGCTTGATCGTACTTGACCGTAATCGCCGGAGGGCGATTGACTGCTTGCCCACCTGTTGTCGACGCGAGGCAAGCCATTGACTTCTGACCTGCTCGCACCTCTCGACCTGGCGTTCTGGAACATGGAATCCGCCGAACACCCCATGCACCTGGGAGCGCTCGGCGTCTTCGCGGCCCACTCGCCCACCGCCGGAGCCCACGCGGCCGACCTGCTCGCGGGCCGGGCAGCCGCCGTGCCCGGGCTCAGGATGCGGATCCGGGACGTGTGGCCGCTCGGCTTCCCGTACGCCTTCGGAGGCGCCGCCCGGGTCCCCGACCCCGCCTTCGACCCGCTGCGGCACGTCCTGCTGCACGCCCCGACCGCGGACTTCCACACCGAGGCCGGCCGGCTCATGCAGCGGCCGCTCGACCGTGAACGGCCGCCGTGGGAGGCGCATGTGCTGCCGGGGGAGGACGGAGTCTCCTTCGCCGTGCTCTTCAAGTTTCACCACGCCCTCGCCGACGGACTGCGGGCGCTGACGCTCGCCGCCGCCGTCCTGGACCCCATGGACCTGCCCGCGCGCAGGCCGCGCCCCGAGGAGCCCGCGAAGCCGCTGCTGCCGGACGTGCGCAAGCTGCCAGGACTGGTCCGGGGCGCCGTCTCCGACCTGGGCCGTGCCCTCGACATCGGCGCCTCCGTCGCCCTGTCCTCCGTGGGGGTGCGCTCCTCGGCCGCGATCGCCGCCGAGCCCAGCGGCACCCGTCGTACCGCCGGAGTCGTCGTGGACCTCGACGACGTGCACCGCGTCCGGAAGACCCGGGGCGGCACCGTCAACGACGTACTGATCGCCGTCGTCGCGGGAGCCCTGCGCCGGTGGCTGGACGAGCGCGGCGACGGCAGCGAGGGCGTGGCACCCCGCGCCCTGATCCCGGTCTCCAAGCGCCGTCCGCGCACCGCGCACCCGCAGGGCAACCGGCTCTCCGGCTACCTGATACGGCTCCCGGTCGACGACCCCGATCCGCTGGGCCGCCTGGACACGGTCCGCACCGCCATGGACCGCAACAAGGACGCGGGCCCCAACCGCGGCGCGGGCGCCGTCGCCCTGCTCGCCGACCACGTCCCGGCCCTCGGCCACCGCCTCGGCGGACCCCTGGTCAGCCAGGGCGCCCGGCTCTGGTTCGACATCCTGGTCACCAGCGTGCCGCTGCCGAGCATCGGCCTGAAGCTCGGCGGCAACCCGGTCACCGAGGTCTACCCCTTCGCTCCGCTGGCCCGCGGCCAGTCCCTCGCCGTCGCGATCTCGACGTTCCGGGGACAGGTCCACTACGGCCTGGTCGCGGACGCCGAGGCGGTGCCTGACCTGGACCTCCTCGCCCTGGCCCTGACCGAGGAGGTGAAGGAACTGCTGGCCGCCTGCGGTCCTTGATCGTTCCCGTTTTCCGCCCAGGCCCGGCGCTGAAGTAAAATTCCGCGTTCGACCAGCGGACGCGGCCAGGGTGCCGCACGGGTGATCAGGAAACGGCAGCGCGATGACGGTGACAGACGACGGCTCGGCGACCACGCACGAGCCCGGTGACGAGGTCGAGTACGGCCCCGGCATCGACCCGGAGCGGCTGGCCGTCTGCCTGAGCGTGCTCGACGAGCTCGACAAGCTCGACGTCGACCACCCCGACGCGATCACCGTGCGCCGGGCCACCGCCGGCATCTACCGCACCGTGAAGCAGCGCCGCCGGCAGGAGCGCCGGGCCTCCAAGACCGCCCACGACAAGGCGGTCACGGAGGCCACGGCGACCGGCTCCGCCCAGCGCATCGACGACGAGACGGAGGGCATCCTCCCGTCGTCGGTCACCGAGGAGGGCCGGATCGCGGGGATACTCCAGCGCCCGCGCTCCTGCTACACCTGCAAGACCCGGTTCGTCGAGGTCGACTACTTCTACCACCAGCTCTGTCCGGACTGCGCCCGCCTGAACCGCGGCAAGCGCGACGCCCGCGCCGACCTCACCGGCAAGCGGGCCCTGCTCACCGGCGGCCGCGCCAAGATCGGCATGTACATCGCGCTCAGGCTGCTGCGCGACGGCGCCCACACCACCATCACCACGCGCTTCCCCAAGGACGCCATCCGCCGCTTCAAGGCGATGGACGACTCCGGCGACTGGCTGCACCGCCTGGAGGTCGTCGGCATCGACCTGCGCGACCCGGCCCAGTCCGTGGCTCTCGCCGAGCAGCTCGCCGCGGCGGGCCCCCTCGACATCCTCGTCAACAACGCGACCCAGACGGTACGGCGGCTGCCCTCCGCGTACGCCGCCCTGGTCGAGGGCGAGAGCGCCCCGCTGCCCGCCGGTGAACTCCCCGCCCACCACGTCATCGGCGCCTTCGGCTCCGGCGCGGTCGACGGACTCGCCTCCCTGCCCGCCGGGATCTCCGGCATCGACGCCCAGCAGGTCGCCGACCTCGCCCTGGTCGCGGGCAACGCCAGCGTGGCCCGGCACCTCGACGGCACCGCCATCGACGCGGGCGGCCTGGTCCCCGACGTCGTCGACTCCAACACCTGGGTCCAGACCATCGACCAGATCTCCCCGGTGGAGCTCCTGGAGACCCAGCTCTGCAACTACACCTCGCCGTTCATCCTGATCAGCGCCCTGCGCCCGGCCATGGCCGACGCGGCGAAGAAGGCCAGGAGCGGGCGCGCCTACGTCGTGAACGTCTCGGCGATGGAGGGCGTCTTCGGCCGCGGCTACAAGGGCGCGGGACACCCCAACACCAACGCCGCCAAGGCCGCGATGAACATGGTCACCCGGACCAGCGCCCAGGAGATGTTCCAGAGCGACGGCATCCTCATGACCTCGGTCGACACCGGCTGGATCACCGACGAGCGCCCCCACTACGACAAGCTCCGGCTCGCCGAGGAGGGCTTCCACGCCCCCCTCGACCTGGTCGACGGCGCGGCCCGGGTCTACGACCCGATCGTGCGCGGCGAGGACGGCGAGGACGTCTACGGGGTCTTCCTGAAGGACTACGCGCCCGGGAAGTGGTGAACGGACGGCACCACGGCGGCCCCGGCGTGTGGGCCGCCGCCGGCGGGGAACCCGGAGCCCGGTCCGTTCTCCCAGGAGTCGTCATGGCACACCCGCACAGCATCGATCCGCGCGCCTTCGACGACGCGCGCAACCACTACTCGACCGACGAGGAGTTCTACGCGAGCGACCGTCCGGTCCGCCACGAACTCCCCGAGGACCGGCCCCGCGGCGGCGCCGCCGACCCGGTCCGGCATCCCTGGAGCTGGGGCATGGTCGCGCTCGTCGTCTTCGCGGGCCTGATCGTCCTCATGGGCATCGCCCTGTTCCCGTGACCCCTCACGCCTGAGGCGGCACGGCCGACCGCAGCCGGTCGTGGACGGCGTACCCGCCCGGCCCCGGCCCCGCCGCCCGCACCCGGGTGCCCCCGTCCACCAGCAGATCCGCCCCGGTGATCCACTCGGCCGCGTCGGACGCCAGCCACACCACGGCCCGCGCGACGTCCTCGGGCTCCCCGACCCGGCCGAGCGGCAGATCGACGGGACCCCTCTCCCACACGAACCGCGCCATCTCCGTCCGTACGAGCCCGGGCGACACGGAGTTGACCCGCACCCGGGGCGCCAGTTCGCCCGCCAGCTGCTGGGTCAGCCGCAGCAGGGCCGTCTTGCTGGTGCCGTACGCGCCGACGTTCGGCCCGACATGCCCGGCGCCCTCGGTGCAGACGTTGACCACCGACCCGCCGTGCTCCCGCATCCATCCCCGCCACGCCTCCTGGACCAGCCGCAGCGGCGCCTCCACATTGACGGCGAACGCCTCCCTCCACGCCCTTGGGTCCACGTCCATCAGGGGGCCGTACGGCTGGTTCGTCGCCGCGTTGTTGACCACCACGTCCAGGCGCCCGAACTCGCGGAGGACGAGGTCCACGAGCGCGCGCGGCTGGCCGGGGTCGCCGACGCTGCCCGCGAGGCCGATGCCGCCCAGCTCGGCGGCGGTGCGCCGGACGTCCTTTGGGTCCCGGGCCGTCACGCACACCAGCGCCCCGGCCTCGGCCAGCAGACCGGCCACGGCGCGTCCGATGCCGCGCGTGGCCCCGGTCACCAGGGCGGCCCTGCCATGCAGTCCGTACGACGACGTCATCGCCGTACCGTCTCATGACGGACCGTCAGTCGACAGTCTCCAGACGGGAGTTGCGTGCGGCCACCAGCTCAAGGACCGCGCGCCAGTCCTCCAGCACCCCGGCGTCGAACCCGGCGGACCGGCCCTCCTCGGCGGCCTCGCGCAGACGCAGCAGGTCGTCGTCGGTGGTGGGGCCGTGCTGCCGTACGAGCGCGTGGACTCGCCGGCCCAGCAGCGGGCGTACGGCCTCGGCCGCGCGCTCGGCCCGGCCCGCCTCGTCGCCGGGGCCCAGCAGTTCGCCGATACCGCGCACCAGACCCGCGATCTGGAGCTCCTTGTCGGCGGGGCGGCTGCGGCGCAGCAGGGCGGCGGTCCGCAGCGCGTGCTGATGTCGGCAGGCGTAGAGCAGATCCATCAGCTCCTCGACACTGCGCAGCTCCATGCGTCAGTCCTCCCGAGTGTTCCGCGGGACAAGCCGTTGCCGTACCTGAGCAGATCATGGGCGGCTTGCGATTGAGCCAACGGGACCTGAACTGCGTGCCCCTCGCCCGTCGAAGGCCTGAGCGGTCCGGTAGGCCGGTCGGGTGAACCGCAAACCGCGCACGAGGGAGCAAACGCGGGCAGAGCGTGGCTGAAATGCGCGGGCCGCTTGCAATGCTTGTGCCATGTTTCCGGCCCCTATCGAGCGCACCCCCGCTCATTTGGTTAATCTGTAGCGGACGGACGGCAGTACGGGGTCCTACCCACACCCACAGTCCGTCCCGGGACAAGCCGGTCACCACGGCCTGCTCTCAACCGAGTTGCCGGCGCCACCGCGTCCGAACCCGATCTCGACCCAGACCCGAGCGGACGTCCAGACGCCAGGCCGATCATCGGACCGGTGATGTCCCGAGGGTGAGCCCGACACATAAGGAGTGCGCGGTGACACCGGAGAAGACGAATCGCGAACAGCGCCCCAAGGAACGCACGGAGCGCGCCGGCCGACGGCCGGGACAACTCGGCAGCCTCGACGTCTGGGCGCGCTCCGCCCCGATCCGGCTCGCGGGGTACGAGGACGACCTCGCCGAGCCCCACATCCTGCCCAGCGTGGACTGACCGCAGGAGCTTCGCGATCGCCGACGGCATGGGCGTGCGAGACTCACGCCCATGCTGATCAGAGAAGCCGCGGCCGACGACTGGCCGCGGATCTGGCCTTTCTGGCACCGGATCGTGGCCGCCGGGGAGACCTACACCTGGGACCCGGACACCTCCGAAGAAGCGGCGCGCACGCTCTGGATGAACCCGGCCAAGCGCGTGTACGTCGTCGAGGACGACAGCGGAACGCTCGTCGCCTCGGCCTATGTCACCCCCAACTACGGCGGCCCCGCCGCCCGGATCGCCAACGCCGGCTTCATGGTCGACCCGGACCGGGGCGGCCGCGGCTACGGCCGCGCCCTCGCCGAGCACATCCTGGCCGCCGCCGTCGCCGACGGCTACCGGGGCATGGTGTTCAACGCCGTCGTGGAGACCAACCCGGCCGTGAAGCTGTGGCTCTCACTCGGCTTCACCATCCTCGGCACCGTGCCGGACGCCTTCGAGCACCCCCGGCACGGACGGGTCGGACTGCACGTCATGCACAGAACCCTCTAGCCCGGCCTCAGTCGAGCGGCGCCGTCCGCTGCCACGGCTGCCGCCGCTCCAGCTCCTCCGCCACCTCCAGCAGCACCGTCTCCGACCCCGGCCGCGCCACCAGTTGTACGGCGGTGGGGGCGCCCGAGGGCAGGGTGCCGAGCGGAACCGACATGGCCGGCCAGCCGGTGAGGTTCCACGGCGGGGTGAGCGGCGAGTAGTTGGTGTTGATCAGGACGTTCCGCAGCCAGCCGCGCTCGTGCCAGGGCTCGGACTTCGGGGAACGGCGGGCCAGCGCCGGCATCACCAGGACGTCGTGCTCGGCGAAGAACGGCTCCAGACGCTCACGCAGCTCCTGCCGGGCCCTGCCCGTCCGTACCGTCTTCACGAAGCGCCGCCCGACCGCCGCGTGCACCCGGGTGCGCCGCGCGAGCAGCCGCGGGTCCAGCCCGGCCGCGTCCACCGAGGTCCCCGCCGTCCAGGTGCTGAGCGAGGTGAAGCCCAGCGACAGCGGGTAGGGCGGGTCGGCGCGCCGCACCTGGTGCCCCGCCTTGATGAGCAGCCCGGCCGCCTCCCGGACCGCGTTCGCGTACGGCGCGCTGACCGTGACCCCGGCCAGCGGGCTGCGCAGGGACACGGCGACGTCGAGGGTGGCGGGCGTGTCGCGGGCGAACTCGGTGTCCGCGATGACCGAAAGCAGCAGGCGGGTGTCCTCGACGGTCGTCGCGAGCGGTCCGTTTTCGGACATGCCGAACCAGTCGCTGTCGCTGATGCCGGCCGGGACCACCCCCGACCCCGGTTTCAGGGTCACCAGGCCGCAGTTGGCCGCCGGGATGCGCAGCGAACCCATGCCGTCGTTGCCGAGGGCGAGCGGCACCAGGCCCGCCGCGACCGCGGCCGCGCTGCCGCCGGAGGAGCCGCCCGCGGTGCGCGAGGTGTCCCACGGGTTGCGGGAGGTGCCGTGGACGCCCTCCGTGGTGCCGAAGACGCACAGCTCGGGCACGTTCGTCAGACCCACGACCACCGCGCCCGCGGCCCGCAGCCGGGCCACGACCACATGGTCGGCCTCGGCCGGGGTGTCCGGGGTCGCCTCGGTGCCGACGCGGTTGGCCTCGCCGCGCACGGCGAGGTTGTCCTTGACCGCCACCGGCACCCCGGCTAGAGGCAGTTCACCCAGATCACCGCGGGCGCCGACCTCCTCGGCCTCGGCCAGCGCCGCCTCGGCCCGCACCACCCGGAACGCGCCGACCCGCTCGTCCAGCCGCTCGATCCGGGCGAGGTGCTCGGCCACCACCTCCCGAGGGGTGGCCCGCTTCTCGCGGACGGCGGCGGCGATCTCGGCGGCGGTCCGGCCGACCCAGCTGGTCACGTGCGCTCCTCGGGGCTACTGGCGAGTACGTAGGGCCAACTCTGCCCGGGGGCGGGCTCCGAGTCGAGAGTGCTCGCGCTTGGACATTCGGAACGGTCCTCTTGGACTTTTGGCGCCGGGTGCTGCCGAGGGAGGGCCGCTGACCAGCAGGTCATCCGATCTCTGGAGTAACTCTCGGCTGATTCAGCCCCGTTGACAGCCCACTTGGTGGCCTCAATTATCAGCCATCCGATGAATAGGGAGTCGCTCATGAGGAAACGGCTGAGATTCGCCGCTGTGGTGGCGCTGCTGACGCTGCTCCTGGCACCCGTTCCGGCGGTCGCGCGCGAGGCGCGGAGCGCGCCGGTCACCGTGCCCGCCCTGACCGACTGGACACCGGAGTCCGGTGCCTTCCGGTTCGGGCCCGGTGCCCGGCTGGTGGCCGACGGCACGGCCGAGCGCCGGGTCGCCGACACGCTCGCCGGTGATCTGCGGGCGGCAGGGCACGGCTCGGTCCCCGTCGTACGGGGCGCGGCCCGGACCGGTGACATCGTCATCGACGTCAAGCCGTCCCGCGGCTCCCTCGGCGCCGAGGGCTACGAACTCCGCTCCGGCCGCAGCCTGTCGATCACCGGCGCGACCGAGACCGGCGCCTTCTACGGCACCCGGACCCTCCTCCAGCTCCTCGCCCAGGGCGACCGCGTCCCCGGCGGACGCACCGTCGACATCCCCCGCTACAAGGAGCGCGGGGTCGGCGTGTGCGCCTGCTACATCCACATCACGCTGCCCTGGCTGGAGAACCTCGTCCGCGAGATGTCCTACAACAAGCTCAACCAGCTGCTGGTCGAGCTGAAGGTCAAGAGCGACGCCCACCCCGAGGCCAACACCTGGGGCTACTACACCAAGTCCGAGATACGGCGGCTCGTCGCGCTCGGCGACAAGTACCACGTCGAGATCATCCCCGAGATCAACTCCCCGGGACACATCGACCCCTGGATCGAGAACCGCCCCGACCTCCAGCTCACCGACTCCGACGGCAACAAGCAGCCCTCGCGGCTCGACATCACCCAGCAGGCGGCCTTCGACTACTACAAGAGCCTGATGGACGAGTACGCCCAGGTCTTCACCTCGAAGTCCTGGCACATGGGCGCCGACGAGTACATGCTCGGCTCCGACTTCGCGAAGTACCCGCAGATCCTCAAGTACGCCCAGGAGAAGTACGGTTCGGGCGCGACCCCGCAGGACGCCTTCGTCGACTTCGTCAACCGCGTCCACGACTACGCGGCGGGCAAGGGCGTCGAGCTGCGCATCTGGAACGACGGGCTCACCGGCGCCAACACCGTGCCCGTCGACAAGGACACCACGGTCGAGCACTGGCTGAACGTCGCGGTGAAGCCCGGTCAACTCATCGCGCAGGGCTACTCGGTGATGAACGCCGCCTACTCGCTCTACCTGATCCGCGGTGGCTTCCACAGCGACACCGGGTCGCTGTACGACCAGAGCTGGGACCCCCGCAGCTTCGAGGGCGAGAAGCTGACGTCCTCGAAGGGCGTCACCGGCGCGAAGATCAGCCTGTGGCCGGACAACGGACGCGGCGAGACCGAGAACGAGGTCGCCACAGAGCTCTGGCCCGCCCTGCGCCATGTCGCCCAGGCCACCTGGGGCGACCCTCACCCCGACGCGACCTACGCCGAGTTCACCGCACGCGGCACGGCGGTCGGCCACGCGCCCGGCCGGCGGGACCTGACCGAGGTGCCGGTGGCGGACGGGACGTACGGCTTCGGCACGTCCTTCACGGCCGCGGTGCGGCGCACGGCGGACGGCTATGTGACCCTGCGGTCCGACTCCGGCTGCCTAGCGATCAGCGGCGGCAGGCTCACGCTCAACGTGCCGCTCCAGCCCGGTGTCGAGGCGACCTGGGACACCTGTGACGCCACGAACACCTTGCAGCGCTGGCAGCTGGAGCCCGCGGCGGGCGGCTACCGGCTGGTCAACGCGATCACACAGATGGCGCTCACCGCCACGGACGACGGCCGGATCAGGCAGTACCCGGCCGACCAACGCACCCCCACCGTCTGGCACTTGAGCTGAGGAGCCCCCATCCCATGACCGTCTCCAGACGCCTCTTCGTCACCGCCGCCACCGCCCTCGCCGTGACCGGCGTCCCCCGGCTCGCCGTGGCCGCCCCCGACGACCGCTTCTACCGCATCCCCGTGTCCCAGGCCGACACCGAAGCCGACCTCGTCCGCAAGGCCTCCCAAGTCCGGCCCACCGCACGGCAGATCGCCTGGCAGAGCCTGGAACAGACCGCCTTCCTGCACTTCGGCGTGAACACCTTCACCGGCCTGGAGTGGGGCACCGGCGACGAGGACCCGAACGTCTTCCAGCCGACCGGCCTCGACACCGACCAGTGGGCGGCGGCCCTGAAGGACGGCGGCTTCCGACTCGCCATCCTCACGGTCAAGCACCACGACGGCTTCGTCCTCTACCCCTCCCGGTACACCGACCACACGGTGGCGTCGAGCAGTTGGCGCGACGGCCACGGAGACGTGCTGCGTTCCTTCGCCGACTCGATGCGCCGCCACGGCCTCAAGGTCGGCGTCTACCTCTCGCCCGCCGACGAGAACCAGTACCTGCACGGCGTGTACGCCAACGGCAGCGCCCGGTCGGAGCGCACCGTCCCCACCCTGGTCGAGGACGACGACCGCTCCCCGGACCGCTTCTTCACCCTCTCCGCCACCGACTACGGCGCCCACATGCTCAACACCCTGTACGAGGTGCTCACCGAGTACGGTCCCGTCGACGAGGTCTGGTTCGACGGCGCCCAGGGCCACATCCCGCCCGACAAGGTGGAGAGCTACGACTGGGACAGCTGGTACGCCCTGGTCCGCGCCCTCGCCCCGGACGCGGCGATCGCCGTCACCGGCCCCGACCTGCGCTGGGTCGGCAACGAGAGCGGTATCGCGCGCGAGGACGAGTGGAGCGTCGTCCCGGTCAAGGAGAACCAGTACGGCCGCACCGACTGGGCCCTGTCCTACGACACCCCCGACGAGGGCAGCCGGGCCGCACTGGTGAAGGCGCGGCCGGCCACGGACTACCTCCAGTGGTGGCCCGCCGAGTGCGATGTCTCCATCCGCGACGGCTGGTTCTACCACGCCGACCAACAGCCCAAGTCCGTCGACTACTTGACGGAGATCTACTTCGGCTCGGTGGGCCGCAACGCGGTCCTGCTGCTCAACGTCCCACCGGACACAGAGGGCCTGCTGCACGCCACGGACGTGGTCCGCCTGCGGGAGTTCCGCGAGCGCATCGAACGCGAGCTGCCCCGCGATCTGGCACAGGGCGCCCGCAGGACCACGACACCGCGAGGCGTCGACCTCGATCTGGGTCACGACCACGAGGTGGACCGGATTCGCCTCGCGGAGGACATCCGGCACGGCCAGCAGGTGGAGAACCTCGTCGTCGAGGCGTTCCGCGAGGGCGCCTGGACTCAGGTCGCGTCCGCCGGAACGATCGGCGCCAGCCGCATCCTCCTCCTGCCGGCGCCGGTGCGGGCCCGCCGGTGGCGACTGCGGGTGACCCGGTCCCGGAACGCCGTACACATCGCGGAGTTCGGGCTGTACCGGTCCGAGGTGTGAGGTGAAGGGTGGTCACCGGGTTCTCGGGAATCCGGTGACCACCCTTCACCCGGCCGCGGGCGTGCGTAGCCCTCAGCTGCCCACCACCCCTGTGCTTCCCCGCACGATCAGCCGCGGCACCGGCACCCGGACCGTCCGGGCCGGGCCGCCGTCCAGCAGCGCGGTCAGCTCCCTGGCCGCCGTACGGCCGAACTCCACGCTGTCCCGGGACAGGGCGGAGAGCCACGGCTTGACCATGCGGCACAGGGCCGAGTCCTCCCAGGCGACCACCGACACGTCCCCGGGCACCGAGTGGCCCAGCTCGGTCGCGGCGGCGACTCCGGCGAGGGCCATCACGTCGTTGTCGTAGATCAGCGCGGTCGGCGCGGCGGACGCCTCCAGGACCCGGCGGGTCACGGCCGCGCCCTCCGCGTCGGAGTAGTCGGTGGTCACCGACTTCACGCCGGTCAGCCCGCGCCGCTCGGCCTCCTCACGCAGGCTGCGGACACGGCGCTCGGTGTGCGCGAGGCCCGGCAGGCCGGCGATGTGCACGATCCGCCGGTGGCCGAGCGCGTACAACTCGTCCACCACGGCGGCCATCGCGCCCGCGTCGTCGGCCCAGACGGTCGAGAGGCCCGGGTGGCGTTCGTCGGGGGCGCCGCCGATCACCACCCCTGGCAGGCCCAGTTCGTCAAGAACTCCGGTGCGGGGGTCGTCCGTTCGCGGGTCCACCACCAGGACGCCGTCCACCCGGTGCTCGGCCCACCAGCGCCGGTACACCTCGCACTCCTCCTGGACGTCCTCGGCGACCTGGAACAGCAGCCCCAGATGGCGCTCCGCCAGCACCTCCTGTATCCCCGAGACGAGTTGGAGGAAGAAGGAGTCCACGCCGAGCGTCTCGGCCGGGCGGGCCAGCACGAAGCCGACCGTGGCCGCGCCCTCGCCGGACAGCGCGCGGGCCGCGGTGCTGGGGCGCCAGCCGAGCTCCTCGGCGACCTTCCGCACCCGGTCGCGGGTGTCCTCGGAGACCCCGGGCCGGCCGTTCAACGCGAAGGAGACGGCGCTCTGGGAGACCCCGGCCTGCCGCGCGATGTCCTTCATCGTGGGCCTGCGGACCGGTGACCGCTTGCCTGACACGCTCTTTCCCCATTTCCCCGGCAGCTGGTCGGGACAGTATGCACTAATGCGGTTCAGCTGCGTCAACCTAATACGCATTAGTCACTAAACAAATTAGCTGTGCGCAATGCATTGACGGGCCCTCGGAACGGCGTGCAGGGTCTCCGTCGTTGGCCAACTCCGCCCCGAAGGAGACCGGTTCGCCGTGCCCATTTCCCGCAGAACCTTCGCCGCTGCCGCCGTCTGTGCCCTCCTGCCGCTGAGTGCCTGCGGCTCAGGGAACGACGACGGCGGCTCGTCCGACGCCTCAGGAAAGGTCGAGGGCGACATCACCTTCCAGACCTGGAACCTCAGGGCGAACTTCAAGGACTACTTCGACGGCCTGATCGCCGACTTCGAGAAGGAATACCCCGGCACCAAGGTCAAGTGGATCGACCAGCCCGCCGAGGGCTACGCCGACAAGATCAGCGCGGACGCGGCCGGCGGCACCCTGCCCGACGTCGTCAACGTCTCCCCGGACCTGGTCGCGCCCCTCGCCAAGGCCGGCCTCGCGCTCGACCTCGACAAGGCGGCCGGGCAGTACAAGAAGGAGTACCTGGACGGCGCCTGGGCCAGCCACCAGATCCCCGGCATGACGGGCACCTTCGCCTTCCCCTGGTACCTCAACACCGGCCCGCTCTTCTACAACAAGTCCCTCTTCGAGGAGGCCGGGCTCGACGCCGACCAGCCGCCGAAGACGTACGACGAACTCTTCACCGACGCCCTGGAGCTGGCGAAGAAGACCGACGGCAAGGTCGCCACCCTCGCCAACGTGCCCACCGTCGAGGACTTCGGCCGCTACGGCGTCCCCCTCATGAACTCCGAGGGCACCGCCTTCGCCTTCAACGACAGCAAGGGCGTCGAACTCCTCACCAAGTACAAGGAGTTGTACGACGCCAAGGCGCTCGACCCGCAGGCCCTCACCGCCACCCCCGAGTCGTCCGGCAAGAAGTTCCTCACCGGGGCCGTCGCCATGAACCCGGGCAGCGCCCTGGACCTCGGCAACTTCAAGAAGCAGGCGCCGAACCTGTACAAGAACATCGGCATCACCGACCAGATCACCAGCACCGGGCACGTCAACATGTATGTGATGGGCGTGATGGTGAACGCGCAGAGCAAGAAGAAGGCCGCCTCCGTCGCCTTCGCGCACTACGTCACCGACGCCGAGCACCAGATGTCGTTCGCCAAGAAGGTCGCCATCTTCCCGAGCACCGCGGGCTCGCTCGACGACCCGTACTTCACCAAGGAGGACGGGACGGACGAGACCCGGGTGCGGGTCGCCGCCGCCAAGTCCCTGAAGAACGCGGTCAATTACACGCCCGTGCTGTTCAGCGAGCAGATGAAGACGGCGCTGCGCAACGAGGTCGCCAAGGCGCTCCAGGGCAAGGAGAGCCCCAAGGAAGCGCTCGACAACGCTGTCAAGGCGTGTGACACGCTGCTCCAGCAGCAGGGATAGCCATGTCGTTGTCCACCGTGTCCCGGGTGCGGCGCCAACTGCCGACCAGCCCCTGGCTGTTCGCCGCGCCCGGTCTGATCGTCATCGGCGTGTTCATCCTGTACCCGTTCGTCTCCACGCTGGTGAACGCCTTCACCGACAAGCGCACCCTGATCCCGGGGGAGTTCGTCGGGCTCGCGAACTTCCGTGAACTGCTGCACGACGACATGTTCTGGATCGGCCTGCGCAACAGCACCCTGTACGTCCTCGTGGTCGTCCCCGCGCTGGTGATCCTTCCCCTGCTGCTCGCGCTCCTGGTCCAGAAGAACATCCCCGGCATCACCTTCTTCCGGTCCGCCTTCTACACCCCGGTCGTCGCGTCGATCGTCGTCGTCGGACTGATCTGGGTGTGGCTCCTGGACGAACGCGGCCTGATCAACTCGCTGTTGGAGACCATCGGCGTCGGCCGGATCGGCTTCCTCAGCGACCAGTGGCTGCTCCTGCTGAGCGCCATGGCCGTGACGGTGTGGAAGGGCCTCGGCTACTACATGATCATTTACCTGGCCGCGCTGGCGAACGTACCGCGCGAGCTGCACGAGGCCGCCGCCGTGGACGGAGCCGGAGCGGTACGGCGGTTCGTCACGGTGACGGTCCCCGCCGTCCGCTCGACCATGGCACTCGTCGGCGCGCTGTCCTCGGTCGCCGCCTTCAAGGTGTTCTCCGAGGTCTACCTCATGGCCGGCCCCAGCGGGGGACCGGCCGGCGAGGACACCACGCTCGTGATGCTCGTCCAGCGCACCGGCACGGGACTGACCGGCCGGGTCGGCTACGCCTCCGCGATCTCCGTCGTGGTCTTCGTCGTCACCGTCGCGCTGATGCTGCTAGTGCTGCGGGCCGACCGGAGGGCGGAGTCGTGACCCGGGTACGCAAGGGCGAACTGGTCCTGCGCTACGTTCTGTTGCTCGCCGTCCTCGCCCTGACCGTCGGCCCCTTCCTCTGGCAGCTGTCGACCTCGCTCAAGGGCCCCACCGAGGACATCTACAGCTCCCCGCCGAGCTTCCTGCCCGCGCACCCCACCCTGCACAACTACGAGCGGGTCTCCGACACCATCCCGGTGTGGGACTACGCCCTCAACTCCCTGAAGGTCGCCACCGCCAACGTCCTGACGAACTGCGTCGGTTCGGCCCTCGCCGGATACGCCCTGGCCCGACTGCGCTACCGGGGCCGCCGCGCCGCCACCCTCGCCTTCATCCTGGCGATGCTCGTGCCGGTGGAGGGCATCATCATCGCCCAGTTCACGACCATGCGGGAGCTCGGCCTCAACAACACCCTGGTCGGCGTGGTCCTGCCCGGCTGCATCGGCGCGATGAACGTCCTGCTCATGCGCAACGCCTTCCTCAACCTCCCGTACGAGATCGAGGAGGCGGCCTACGTCGACGGCGCCAACGTCTGGCAGCGGTTCCTGCGGATCGCGCTGCCGTCCGTGAAGGGCACGGTCGCCGTCGTCGCGATCTTCGCGTTCATGGGCGCCTGGGACGACTTCCTGTGGCCGCTGATCGTGCTGAGCGACCCGTCCAAGTTCACGTTGACCATCGGCCTCAACTATCTGCACGGCACCTTCGCGGGCGACGAACGGCTCGTCGCCGCGGGCACGGTCATCGCCGTGGCACCGTTGATCGCCCTCTTCGCCTGTCTCCAGCGGTACTTCTTCCGCGGGGTCGGCGAGGGCGCGGTCAAGGGCTGAACGAACCCCCAGAGTCAAGGATCCCGTATGACTTCTGCCGTGCGCTTCGGCGTCAACTACACCCCGAGCCAGGGGTGGTTCCACCACTGGCTCGACTTCGACCTCGACTCCGTCCGCGCCGACCTCGACTCGATCGCCGCGCTGGGCCTGGACCACATCCGGGTCTTCCCGCTGTGGCCGTACTTCCAGCCGAACCGTACCCTGATCCGCGAGCGGGCGGTCGCTGATCTCGTACGGCTGGCCGACGCCGCCGCCGAACGCGGTCTGGACGTCAACGTGGACGGTCTGCAAGGGCACTTGAGCAGCTTCGACTTCCTGCCCGCCTGGACCCGCACCTGGCACCGGCGCAACCTCTTCACCGACCCGCAGGTCGTCGAGGGCCAGGCCGCCTACCTGCGCACCCTGGCCGGCGCGCTGGCGGACCGCACCAACTTCCTCGGCATGACCCTCGGCAACGAGGTCAACCAGTTCTCCGCGGGCCCCCACCCGGACCCCGACCGGGCCACCTCCGAGCAGATCGACGCCTGGCTCACCCGGATGCTCGCCGCCTGCGAGGAGGGAGCCCCCGGCCGGTTGCACCTGCACGCCGAGTACGACGCCACCTGGTACCAGGACGACCAGCCCTTCACCCCCGCCCAGGCCGCCCGCCACGGGAGCGTCACCGCCGTGCACTCCTGGGTCTTCAACGGCACGGCCCAGCGCCACGGCCGGCAGTCGGTCCCCGCCGAGCACCACGCCGCCTACCTCGTCGAGCTGAGCAAGGCCTGGGCCGACGACCCGCACCGCCCGGTCTGGCTCCAGGAGGTCGGCGCGCCCGCGCCCCTGGTGCCGCCCGAGCACGCCGCCGCCTTCACCGAGGCCACCGTCAGGAACGCGCTGGACTGCCCCGACCTGTGGGGCATCACCTGGTGGTGCTCCCACGACGTGTCCCGGGACCTGGCCGACTTCCCTGAACTGGAGTACGGCCTCGGCCTGTTGACCAACGCCCGCGAGCCCAAGGACACCGCCCGGGTGCTGGAACGGGCGGCACGTGCGGGCGCGGACGCACCCGCACGCCGTACGACGGCACTGGTCGTCCCCGCCGACCCCGCCGCCCGCTCGCTCTGCGCACCCGGCGGCCCGGTCTTCGACGCCTACTTCCAGCTGGTCGCCGACGGCGTCCGCCCCACCACCGTCCTCGACACCCGCGCCGCCGACCCGGCCCATCTGTCGGCGCGCGGGATCGCCGAGGTCGTCACGTCCGACCAGGTACTCCCCACCCCACAAGGAGGCACCCGCTCGTGAAACCCACCAGACGTACGGTCCTGCTCGCCGCGACCGCCGCCGCACTGTTCCCCGGGCTCCCGGCGAGGGCGGCGACGGCGACCGCACTCCAGCCGTACGCCACCTACTGGTACCCGGACTCCCTGCCCTCCGGCACCCCGGGCACCGGCATCACCTGGCGCAGCCTCAAGGCCTGGCGGGCGGCCGACGACACCGACCTCGCCTTCAACGCGGCCTCCGTACCGCGCGCCGCCCGCTTCACGCCGACACCGGTGAACCGGACCGCACGGGACGGCCAGGCCCGCATCCAGTCCCTGGTCTCCTTCGGGCCCACGGCGGGCAACCCCTCCCAGGGCTCGGCGACTTCGGACTACTACGCCTTCGGGAACTGGGCCTACGTCGACGAACTCGTCTTCTGGGGCGGCTCCTCGGGCGAGGGGCTGATCCTCGCACCGAACGCCCCGATCGTGGACGCGGCCCACCGGCACGGCGTGCCCGTGCTCGGCAACATCTTCCTGCCGCCGGTCGCCTACGGCGGACAGTTGCGGTGGACCCGGGACCTCGTGCAGAAGGACACCGCCGGGCACTACCCGCTGGCGGCCCGACTCGTGGCGGTCGCCGAGGCGTACGGCTTCGACGGGTGGTTCGTCAACGCCGAGACCGGGGGCGGGGACGCGGCCCTCGGGGCGGACATGCTGGGCTTCGTCAAGGAGCTGAAGGCGCTCGCCGCCGCCCGGGGGCAGCGGGTGACCTGGTACGACTCGATGACCGTGAGCGGGTCGGTCAGCTGGCAGGGCGCGCTGAACAGCCGCAACCAGGCCTTCTTCCAGGCCGCCGACGACATGTTCGTCGACTTCCGCTGGACGGCGGGCGGTCTGGCCTCCTCGGGGACGCTGGCCCAGCAACTGGGGCGCAGCCGATACGAGTTGTGGGCCGGAGTGGACGTCGAGGCCAACGGCTGGAACACCACCGAGAACTGGGACGCGATCGTGCCGACGACCACGGCGCACGTCACGTCGATCGGCCTGTACCGGCCCGAGTGGACCCGTAACCACCTTCCCTCGGACCAGCGCACACCGAAGGACTTCCACGCGGCCGACGACCGCTTCTGGACGGGCGTGTCGCTCGACCCGTCCCGGCCGGACGCCACGGACACCTGGCGTGCTCCGGCGGTCTCGGTCGCCGACCGGTCGACGGTCACGGCGGTGCCGTTCGCGAGCGTCTTCAACACCGGACACGGGCTGCGGTGGTACGAGGAGGGCGCGGTCACCTCGGACGTGCCGTGGAACCACCTGGGACTCCAGGACCGGTTGCCGTCGCGCCAGTGGGTGGTGCGGACGCAGGGCGCACGGCCGACCGTGGGCTTCGACTTCGCGGACGCCTGGCGGGGCGGGAGCAGTGTGCTGGTGAGTGGCTCAGTGGATGAGCCAGTCACCGTGGATCTGTACGCGGCACGCCTGCCGGTCGGCGGCGACACGGTGGTCGAGCTGACCCACCGGACCGACGCGGGCGCGGTGGGCGTCGAGCTTGCGGTGGCCACCGCCGAGCCGGGCGCGCCGGGGACGACACCGCCGTACACGTATCTGCCCGTGCCCTCCGGCAGCGGCTGGCGGACCTCGGCCGTACGGCTCACCGGGCTCTCGGGGACCGTCCACGCGCTCGGCGTGCGGCTCACGCCCGGCGCGGGCGGCAGTGGCTCGGTGCGGTGGCGGCTCGGCGGTCTCGCCGTGCACGACACCTCCCGCACCCCCGACGCCCCCTCCGGTCTGCGTGTCACCGCCGCGTCGGGCGGCGACCTGCGGCTCGCCTGGGACCCCGCTCCCGGCGACGTGCGCCACTACACCCTCCACCGCCTCCTGCCCGACGGCACCCGGCGCTTCCTCGGCGGCACCTGCCAGCGGGCGTACTTCCTGGCGGGTCTCCAGCCCGAACAGGGCGAGCGGCAGGCGCGGTTGGAGCTGCGTGCCGTGGGGGAGCTGTACACCTCGTCGGACCCCGTGACCGTGACCCACCCCTGGTGACCACGACCCACCCCTGGTAACCCCGGACCACTGGAGAGCACCCCGCATGCATGACGACCGCAGCCTGGTCGAAGCCCGCCTCAAGCGGGTCCTCGACGAGCGCCTCCGCCCCGCCGTGTACCCCGAGTCCGTGCCGCTGGACGTGGCGGTGTGGCACGCCCCCGACGAGCCGGTGCCCGTCGCCGAGGGACTCGCGGCCGAGCCCGAGCCGGTCGCCGTGGGCGCCCGCTGGGGTGCTCCCTGGGGCACCAGCTGGTTCCGGGTCACCGGGACCGTCCCCGAGGCGTGGGCCGGGCGGACCGTGGAGGCCCTGCTCGACCTCGGCTTCGACGAGAACATGCCCGGCTTCCAGTGCGAGGGCCTGGTCTACCGGCCCGACGGCACCCCGGTGAAGGGCCTCAACCCGCGCAACCAGTGGGTGCGGATCGGCGCTCCCGTCGAGGGCGGCGAGGCGGTGCGCCTGCATGTCGAGGCCGCCTCCAACCCGGTGATCCTCGACTACCACCCCTTCCTGCCCACGCAGTTGGGCGACAAGGAGACCGCCGGCAGCGAACCCCAGTACCGGCTGGCACGCATGGACCTCGCCGTCTTCGACGAGACCGTCTGGCAGCTGGTCCTCGACCTGGAGGTGCTCGGCGAGCTGATGGCCGAGCTGCCGGTGGAGTCGGCGCGCCGCTGGGACATCCTGCGGGCGGTGGAGAAGGCCCTGGACGCGCTGGACCTCCAGGACGTCAACGGCACGGCCGCGCAGGCGCGGGTACGGCTGGAGACGGTCCTGTCGGAGCCCGCCGTGCCCTCCGCCCACCGCATCAGCGCCGTCGGACACGCGCACATCGACTCGGCGTGGCTGTGGCCGCTGCGCGAGACCGTGCGCAAGGTCGCCCGCACGACCTCCAACATGACCGCCCTGCTCGACGACGAGCCGGAGTTCGTGTTCGCCATGTCCCAGGCCCAGCAGTGGGCCTGGGTGCGCGACCACCGGCCCGAGGTGTGGGCGCGGGTCAAGAAGGCGGTCGCGGACGGGCGGTTCGTGCCGGCCGGCGGCATGTGGGTGGAGTCGGACACCAACATGCCGGGCTCGGAGGCGATGGCCCGTCAGTTCGTGCACGGCAAGCGGTTCTTCCTCGACGAGTTCGGCGTCGAGAACGAGGAGGCGTGGCTGCCCGACACGTTCGGGTTCGCGGCCGGACTCCCGCAGATCATCAAGGCGGCGGGCTCCAAGTGGCTGCTGACGCAGAAGATCTCGTGGTCCCAGACCAACAAGTTCCCGCACCACACCTTCCGCTGGGAGGGCATCGACGGCACCCGGATCTTCACCCACTTCCCGCCCGTAGACACCTACAACTGCTCCATGAAGGGCAGCGAGATCGCCCACGCGGCACGGAACTTCAAGGACAAGGGGGTCGCCCGGCACTCCCTCGCACCGACCGGCTGGGGCGACGGAGGCGGCGGCACGACCCGGGAGATGGTCGCCAAGGCGGCCCGCCTCCATGACCTGGAGGGCTCGGCGGCCGTCGTCTGGGAGACCCCGGCGGAGTTCTTCACCAAGGCCGAGGCGGAGTATCCCGAACCACCGGTCTGGGTCGGCGAGTTGTACCTCGAACTCCACCGGGCCACCCTCACCAGCCAGGCCAGGACCAAGCAGGGCAACCGCCGCAGCGAACACCTCCTGCGCGAGGCCGAGCTGTGGGCGGCGGCGGCGGCCGTGCGGGCCGGATTCCCGTACCCGTACGAGGAGTTGGACCGCATCTGGAAGACGGTGCTGCTGCATCAGTTCCACGACATCCTGCCCGGGTCGTCCATCGCGTGGGTGCACCGCGAGGCACGGCGGACCTACGAGCGGCTCGCCGAGGAGCTGAACGGGATCATCGACGCGGCCCAGCGCGCCCTGGCGGGGGAGGGGACCGGGGAACTGCTCTTCAACCCCGCACCCCACGGCCGTAACGGAGTCGCCGCGGGCGGCGCCGGAACCGAGGTGGTCGAGGGACGGACCACCCTGTCCGAGCGTCCGGCCGGCGGACACGTCCTGGACAACGGCCTGCTGCGCGTGGAGACGGACGACCGCGGCCTGGTCGTCTCCGTGTACGACATCGGGGCCGACCGCGAGAGCATCGCACCCGGCCGGGCGGCCAACCTCCTCCAACTCCACCCGGACTTCCCGAACATGTGGGACGCCTGGGACGTCGACGAGTTCTACCGGAACACCGTCACGGACCTCACCGACGTGGAGGAGGTGGTGGCGGGGGAGGGGAGCCTGCGCGTCACCCGCTCCTTCGGCGCCTCCCGCGTCACCCAAGTCCTGTCCCTGGCACCGGGGGAGACCCGGCTGCTCATCGACACCGAAGTGGACTGGCGCGAGACCGAGAAGTTCCTCAAGCTCGCCTTCCCGCTCGACGTGCACGCCGAACGGTACGCGTCGGAGACGCAGTTCGGGCACTTCCATCGGCCCACGCACACCAACACCTCCTGGGAGGCGGCCAAGTTCGAGGCCTGCAACCACCGCTTCGTCCACCTGGAGGAACCCGGCTGGGGCGTGGCGGTCGTCAACGACTCGACGTACGGCCACGACGTGACCCGGACCGTCCGCACGGACGGCGACCAGGGCACGACGACCACGGTCCGGGTGTCGCTGCTGCGCGCCCCGCGCTTCCCCGACCCCGAGACCGACCAGGGCGTCCACCGCTTCCGGCACGCGCTGGTGCCGGGTGCGGGGATCGGGGACGCGGTGCGGGAGGGCTGGCGGATCAATCTGCCGGAACGGCGGGTCACGGGTGCCGGGGAGGTCGCACCCCTGGTGTCGGTCGACCGGGACGCGGTCGTCGTCACCGCCGTCAAGCTGGCCGACGACGGCAGCGGGGACGTGGTCGTGCGGTTCCACGAGGCGCACGGCGGGCGGGCCCGGGCCACGCTCACCGCGGGGTTCGAGGTCGCCGGGGTCACGGCGACGGATCTGCTGGAGCGCCCGCTGTCCGAAGGCCCCGGGCCCCGGCGCGAGCGGAACGCGGTGTCCCTGCGGCTGCGGCCGTTCGAGCTGGTGACCCTGCGGTTCAAGAGGGCACAATCCCTGGTGTGAAGATCACCGCGCGGGAACTCAACCGGGCCACGCTCGCCCGCCAGCTGCTCCTGAACCGGGAGCGGCTGCCGGTGGGCGAGGCGGTCCGGCGGGTTCTCGCGCTCCAGGCGCAGCAGCCCGCGTCGCCGTATCTCGCGCTGTGGAACCGGCTCGAAGGCTTCGCCCCGGCCGACCTCGACGCGGCCTTCGCCGGCCGAACCCTCGTCAAGGCGACCCTGCTGCGGATCACCCTGCACGCGGTGCACGCCGAGGACTACCCGATGGTCCGGGAGGCGATGCGGCCCACGCTGCACGCTTCCCGGCTCGGTCACCGCTTC
Source organism: Streptomyces sp. SID13726 (assembly GCF_010548375.1). Classification (GTDB taxonomy): domain Bacteria; phylum Actinomycetota; class Actinomycetes; order Streptomycetales; family Streptomycetaceae; genus Streptomyces. Next base: position 344,565 of record NZ_JAAGLY010000003.1, on the reverse strand, counting down.
GCCGCCGCGGGGCTGACTCCCGCGGACGCCCTCGAACTGGAGCCGGGCTTCCTGGAGTTCGCCGTGGAGCCACGGTCCAACGGCGACCTGTCGGCATGGCTCGCCGAGCGGGTCGGCGAGGAGCGGCGGGACGGTGCCTGGTGGGGGATGCGCGCGTACGCCCCGCTGGTGCATGTGCCGAGCGGCGGGCCCTGGTCGTTCGGCACGTCCCCGTCGTATGTCGCGGCACCCGAGGGGACGTTCTCAAGGGAGCGGGAGGACAAGGCACTTGAGGCTCTCGTGCTGCGCTGTCTGGAGGCGTTCGGGCCCGCCTCCGTCGCGGACGTCGCCCAGTTCGCCACCGCGCAGCGGGCCCGCGTCCGCAAGGCGCTGCACGCGCTCACGGACACCGTCGAGCAACTCGACGGCCCCGACGGCACGATCCTGTACGACCTTCCCGGCGCCCCGCGCCCGCCCGCGGACACCCCCGCGCCACCCCGGCTGATGGCCATGTGGGACAGCACGCTGCTGGCGTACGCCGACCGCGGCCGCATGATCCCGCCGGACTACCGGCCGCTGGTGATCCGGGTCAACGGTGACGTGCTGCCGACCCTGCTGGTGGACGGCCGGGTGGCCGGAGTCTGGCGCCCGGCCGAGGGCGGCGGTGTCGAGGCGACGGCCTTCCACGACCTCACCCCGCAGACCTGGGACGGCCTCGCCGAGGAGGCCAGGTCGCTGACGGCCCTGCTCGCGGACCGGGAGCCCCGGGTCTACGGCCGCTACGGGCACTGGTGGGCGAAGCTGCCCGACGCGGAGACCCGGGTCCTCACGGGATGAGCTGACCCCACCGGACCGTGAACTCCTCCTCGCAAGGTCCCCGGGAGGACGGCGGTCTGGTCACCGTCTCCGCCGAGCCCGCTGCGGTCGGGGCCGAGGAAGGCCAGCTCCACTACGACCTCCCCCGCGTTCATGCCCCGAGCTGTGCCCGCAGCCACTCCTCCACTTCGCCCACATGCGCGGCGGCCGCAGCGCGGGCCGCCTCCGGATCGTGGGCCACCAGCGCGCGGTGGATCGCCGCGTGCTCACGCCGGGTCCGTTCGAAGGCGCCTTCCTCCTGGTACCCGCGCCACACGCGCGCGCGGAAGGTGCGTGAGGACAGGCCCTCCAGGATCGCCGCCATGGTGTCGTTGCCCGCGGCCGCCGCGATCTCGCGATGGAAGGCCAGGTCGTGGGCGAGGATCTCCTCGGGGTCGTCGGTGGCGTTCATCGCCGTGAGGTGCTTCTCGACCTCGGCCAGCTGGTCGGGGGTGATCCGGGCGGCGGCCAGCGCGGTCGCCGTCGACTCCAGGATGCGGCGCACCTCCAGCAGCTCCACCAGACGCGGGCCCCGGGACAGGTCGGCGACCACCCCGAAGGTCTCCAGCAGATCGCCGGCCTCCAGCTGGGTGACGTAGATCCCGGAGCCGTGCCGCGCCTCCAGCACCCCGAGGACCGTCAGCGCGCGGATCGCCTCCCGCATCGAACTGCGCGAGATGCCCAGCTGAGCGGCCAGATCACGCTCGGTCGGCAGCCGCTGGCCCGGCTCCAGGCGGCCCTCGCCGATCATCGCCTTGATCTGCTCGATGGCGCGCTGCGTCACGGTGCCCTTCTGCGGGGCTGTCTCGTCCACGCCACTCCTCCACTCACCGGATGCCACCACCGGGCACGCGCCGGGAAAGCACCGGGCACTCACCGGGTGCGCCGCAGTCTAACCGGCGAGGTGGTCGGACCACTATGGCCGGAAGACGGGAAAATCTGCCGCCAGAGGGTATTGCCAAGGGTGAGTGGTCTGATAAGTATGCCGTCATCTGCTCGAACACGCTCGTGCTCGATCACGCGAGAACACGCTCAACGAGGAGCCGCCAGATGCCCGGCAGGACAGTGGGGAAGCGGAACAGAATGCGGATCGTCGGCGCGGTCGCCGTGGCAGCGAGCGCCTCGCTCGTGCTCGCCGCGTGCGGCAGCACCAAGGACACCGGCAGCACCGGCAGTGCCGGGGGCGACGGGACCGGCAAGGTGGGAGTGATCCTGCCGCTGCTGACCTCGCCGTTCTGGCAGTCGTACAACGACTACGTGCCCAAGATGGCCAAGTCCGAGGGGGTGGACACGCTGAAGACCATCAACTCCAACAGCGATCCCTCCCAGCAGATCACCGACATCAACAACGAGCTCAACCAGGGCGTCAAGGGCCTGGTCGTCGCCCCGCTGGACAGCGCCGCCATCGAGGCCGGCCTCGACCAGGCCGAACGCAAGGGCGTCCCGGTCGTCGCCGTCGACGTGGCCCCCGACAAGGGCAAGGTCGCCATGGTCGTACGGGCCAACAACGTCTCGTACGGCGAGAAGGCCTGCCAGTACCTCGGGAAGCAGATCACGTCCGGCAAGGTCGTGCAGATCATGGGCGACCTCGCCTCGGTCAACGGCCGCGACCGCTCCGAGGCCTTCCGCGCCTGTGTGAAGAAGAACTTCCCGAAGCTGAAGGTCCTTGAGATCCCCGCCAAGTGGGAGTCCGACACCGCCGCCTCGCAGCTCAGCACCCTGCTGAACGCCAACCCCGACCTCAAGGGCATCTACATGCAGGCCGGCGGCGTCTACCTCGCGCCGACCCTCCAGACCCTGAAGTCCAAGGGGATGCTGAAGAAGGCGGGCACCGCGGGCCACATCACGATCGTCTCCAACGACGGCATCCCGCAGGAATTCGACGCCATCCGCAAGGGCGAGATCGACGCCACCGTCTCCCAGCCCGCCGACCTGTACGCCAAATACGGCATGTACTACATCAAGGCGGCGATGGAGGGGAAGACCTTCAAGCCCGGGCCGACCGACCACGACTCCACGATCGTCAAGCTGTCCAGCGGCATCCTGGAGGACCAGCTGCCCGCGCCCCTGGTCACCAAGGAGAACGTCGACGACCCCGAGCTGTGGGGCAACACGGTCAAATGAGCACCCCACTGGTTGAAGCCCACGGGGTCGTCAAGCGGTACGGCCCCACGACCGCCCTGGCCGACGGCCGGCTCACCGTGCTGCCCGGCGAGTCCCACGCCCTCGTCGGGCGCAACGGCGCGGGCAAGTCCACCCTCGTCACCCTGCTCACCGGCCTCCAGGCCCCCGACGAGGGCACGGTCCGCTTCGACGGCGAGCCCGCACCTCCGCTCGCCGACCGGGACGCCTGGCGGAGCAAGGTCGCCTGCGTCTACCAGAAGCCCACCGTCGTACCCGAGTTGACGGTCGCCGAGAACCTCTTCATCAACCGGCAGCCGCTGAAGAGGGGCTTCATCAGCTGGCGCGCGCTGAGGTCCGAGGCGACCGAACTCCTCGACACCTGGGACGTGCGCGTCGACCCGGAGGCGCGCACCGCCGACCTCAAGGTCGAGGACCGCCAAATGGTGGAGATCGCCCGGGCGTTGAGCTTCGGCGCCCGGTTCATCGTCCTCGACGAGCCGACCGCGCAGCTCGACAACCGGGAGATCGAGCGGCTGTTCAGCCGGATGCGGGCGCTCCAGGACTCCGGGGTCACCTTCCTGTTCATCTCGCACCACCTCCAGGAGGTGTACGAGGTGTGCCAGACGGTCACCGTCCTCAGGGACGCCCGCTGGATCACCACCGCTCCTGTCGCCGACATGCCCCGGGCGGCGCTGATCGAGGCCATGGCCGGGGAGACCGTCCCCGAACGGGAACAGGCCGCGCGCACAAGAGAGGTCGACACCCCCGTCCTCCTCGACGCCCGGGGCCTCACCTCCGACGCCTACCAGGACGTCGACCTCACCGTCCGCCGCGGTGAGGTCGTCGGACTCGCCGGCATCAGCGGCAGCGGCAAGATCGAGCTGGCCGAGTCGTTCACGGGACTGCACACCCCGACCGGCGGCACCGCTCAACTCGACGGAAAACCCCTGCCGTTCGGCGATGTGCAGGCCTCCTTGAAGGCCGGCGTCGGCTTCGTGCCGCGCGACCGGCACGCCCAGGGGCTGGTCTTCGGCATGACCATCGGCGACAACGCCACCCTCAGCGTCCTGGACCGGCTCGGCCGTTACGGGTTCGTCGGCACCGACCGCAAGCGCGGCTTCGCCACCGAGCTGATCGACCGCCTCGACATCCACACCGAGGGCCCCGACCAGCCCGTCTCCGACCTCTCCGGCGGCAACGCGCAGAAGGTCGTCATGGCCCGCGCGCTCGCCTCCGAACCCCGGCTGCTCGTCCTCATCAACCCCACCGCGGGCGTGGACGTGAAGTCCAAGGAGTCCCTGCTCTCCCGCGTGGACACCGCCCGCGACGACGGCACCGCGGTCCTGGTCGTCTCCGACGAACTCGACGACCTGCGCCGCTGCGACCGCGTCCTCGTCCTCTTCCACGGCCGCGTGGTCGCCGAGCACCCGGCGGGCTGGCGCGACCACGAGCTGATCGCCTCCATCGAAGGAGTGGACCACCATGGCTGACACCCAGGCTCCGCCGGTCAAGCAGGTGCGGGTGCCCGAGGCACGGGTGGCCCGTACGGTCCTGCTCCGGCGCGCCCGCGAACTCGCCCTCGTACCAGCGCTGTTGCTCCTCATGGTGCTCGGCGCGTTCGTCAACGACTCGTTCCTCACCGAGCGCAACCTGATCTCCATCCTCGGCGCCTCGGCCGCCCTCGCGATGGTGGTGCTGGCCGAGTCCCTCGTGCTGATCACCGGCAAGTTCGACCTCTCCCTGGAGTCGGTCGTCGGCATCGCGCCCGCCGTAGGAGCGCTGCTCGTCCTGCCGGTCGCCCAGTCCGGCTGGGGCACCGAATTCCCGGTCGCCCTCGCCCTGTTGGCGATCCTCGTGGCCGGCGCGGTCGTCGGCGCCTTCAACGGCGTCCTGGTCGTCAAGTTCAAGCTCAACGCGTTCATCGTGACGCTCGCGATGCTGATCGTGCTGCGCGGACTGCTCGTCGGCGCGACCAAGGGCAAGACCCTCTTCGGCATGCCCGACAGCTTCTACACCCTCGCCACCACCACCTTCCTGAACATCCCGATGTCCGTGTGGCTCGCCGCGGTCGCCTTCGCGGTCACGGGCTTCGTCCTCAAGTACCACCGCATCGGCCGCTCCCTGTACGCCATCGGCGGCAACGCCGACGCGGCCGGCCCCGCCGGCATCCGCGTCGAGCGCGTGATGCTCGGAGTGTTCGTGGTGGCCGGGGTCCTGGCGGCCGTCGGCGGCATCATGCAGACCGGTTACGTCGGCGCGATCAGTGCCAACCAGGGCCAGAACATGATCTTCACCGTGTTCGCCGCCGCGGTGATCGGCGGCATCAGCCTCGACGGCGGCAAGGGCACCATGTTCGGCGCCCTGACCGGCGTACTCCTGCTGGGGGTCGTCCAGAACCTGCTCACGCTGGCCCAGGTGCCGTCCTTCTGGATCCAGGCCATCTACGGCGGAATCATCCTGGTCGCCCTCATGATCGCCCGTGTGACGACGGGGCGCGCCCAGGACTGAGCCCGCGCGTCCCGTCCCCTATCGAAAGGCCTTCCGTGTCCTCGACCACCGCCCGCATCACCGCGGTAGACACCTACGACATCCGCTTCCCCACCTCGCGCGAGCTCGACGGCTCCGACGCGATGAACCCGGACCCCGACTACTCGGCGGCCTACGTCGTCCTGCGCACCGACGCGGCCGACGGGCACGAGGGGCACGGCTTCACCTTCACCATCGGGCGGGGCAACGAGGTCCAGGTCGCCGCGATCGAGGCGCTGCGCGGACATGTGGTCGGACGCTCCGTCGACGAACTCTGCGCGGACCCGGGGACGTTGAACCGCGACCTGATCGGCGACAGCCAACTCCGTTGGCTCGGCCCCGAGAAGGGCGTGATGCACATGGCGATCGGCGCGGTCGTCAACGCCGTCTGGGACCTGGCCGCCAAGCGCGCCGACAAGCCCCTGTGGCGACTGCTCGCCGAGGGCGACCCCGAATGGCTGGTCGGCCAGATCGACTTCCGCTACCTCACGGACGCGCTCACCCCCGAGGAAGCCCTGGACATCCTGCGCCGGGGCCGGGAGGGCGCACGGGAACGCTCCGCGAAGCTGCTCGCCCAGGGCTACCCGGCCTACACCACCTCCGCCGGCTGGCTCGGCTACGACGACGAGAAGCTCACCCGGCTCGCCGCCGAGGCCGTCGCCGACGGCTTCACGCAGATCAAGCTGAAGGTCGGCGCGGACCTGGAGGACGACGTACGGCGCTGCCGGGTCGCCCGCCAGGTCGTCGGCCCCGGCATCCGCATGGCGATCGACGCCAACCAGCGCTGGGACGTCGACGAGGCGATCCGCTGGACCAAGGCCCTCGCCGAGTTCGACCCGTACTGGATCGAGGAGCCCACCAGCCCCGACGACATCCTCGGCCACGCCGCCGTCCGCGAGGCCGTCGCCCCGGTGAAGGTCGCCACCGGCGAGCACGTCCAGAACCGGGTCGTCTTCAAGCAGTTGCTCCAGGCGAACGCGGTGGACGTCGTCCAGATCGACGCGGCCCGCGTCGGCGGAGTCAACGAGAACCTCGCCATCCTGCTCCTCGCCGCCAAGTTCGGCGTACCGGTCTGCCCGCACGCGGGCGGGGTCGGCCTGTGCGAACTCGTGCAGCACCTCTCGATGTTCGACTACGTCGCCGTCACCGGCACCACCGAGGACCGGGTCATCGAGTACGTCGACCATCTGCACGACCACTTCCTCGACCCGGTGGTGATCCGCGAGGGCCACTACACGGCACCCACCGCGCCGGGCTTCTCGGCCGCCATGCGCCCGGAGTCCATAGCGCGGTACACGTTCCCGGGCGGCGCGTTCTGGGAAGAAGACCTCGCCGCCGCATCGCAGGGCGCATCACAGGGCGTGCCGCAGGGCGCATCGCAGAAGAAGGGAGAGGCCGCATGAGCGACTTCGAGGGACTGAGGGCCCTGGTCACCGGTGGAGCCTCCGGCATCGGCCGGGCCACCGCGGAACTCCTCGCCGCACGCGGCGCCCAGGTCGCCGTGCTCGACCTGGACCCCTCCTCGGTCGAGAAGCCGCTGTTCGCCTACCGCGCCGACGTCACCGACGACGCCTCCGTGCGCGCGGCCGTCGCCGCCGCTGCCGCCGACCTCGGCGGACTCGACGTCGTGGTCAACAACGCGGGCATCGGCGCTCAGGGCACCGTCGCCGACAACGACGACGAGGAATGGCACCGCGTCCTCGACGTCAACGTCGTCGGCATGGTCCGGGTGGCCCGCGCCGCCCTGCCCCACCTGCGTAAGTCCGCCCACGCGGCGATCGTGAACACCTCCTCCATCGCGGCCACCGCGGGCCTCCCGCAGCGGGCGCTGTACAGCGCCACCAAGGGCGCGGTGTACTCCCTGACCCTCGCCATGGCCGCCGACCACGTCCGCGAGGGCATCCGCGTCAACTGCGTCAACCCCGGTACGGCGGACACCCCGTGGATCGGCCGCCTGCTGGACAGGGCCCCCGACCCGGCCGCCGAACGCGCCGCGCTGGAGGCCCGCCAGCCCACCGGCCGGCTCGTCTCGGCCGACGAAGTCGCGGGCGCCATCGCCTACTTGGCGAGCCCGCTCTCCGGCGCCACCACCGGCACCTCCCTCGCGGTCGACGGCGGTATGCAGGGCCTGCGCCTGAGGCCGGTGGGCCAGTGAACCCGCTCGGCGGCAGCGGTGTCCGGGTCAGCGGACTGGCCTTCGGCGGCGCGGTGATCGGCAACCTCTACACGGAGGTGAGCGACGAACAGGCCCACGAGGCCGTGACCGCCGCCTGGCAGCGCGGCATCCGCTACTTCGACACCGCCCCGCACTACGGACTCGGCCTGTCGGAACGGCGGTTGGGCGAAGCCCTGCGGGCCTTCCCGCGCTCGAAGTTCACGGTCTCCACGAAGGTCGGCCGCCGACTGGAACCCGCGGAGGCGTCCGGCGACGACCTGGCCAACGGCTTCGCCGTCCCCGCCACCCGGCGCCGGGTCTGGGACTTCTCGGCCGACGGCGTACGACGCACCCTGGAGGCCAGCCTCGAACGGCTCGGCCTCGACCGCGTGGACGTCGTCTACCTCCACGACCCCGACGACCACGCCGAACAGGCCTTCCACGAGGGCTATCCGGCCCTGGAGAAGCTCCGCTCGGAGGGAATGGTCGGGGCGATCGGCGCCGGCATGAACCAGGCCGGGATGCTCACCCGCTTCGTCCGCGACACCGACGTCGACGTGGTGCTGTGCGCCGGCCGCTACACCCTGCTCGACCAGAGCGCGCTCACCGAACTGCTGCCCGCCGCGGCAGAACGAGGCGTGTCCGTGGTGATCGGCGGCGCCTTCAACTCCGGTCTCCTGGCCGACCCGAAGCCCGACGCGACGTACAACTACGCACAGGCACCGGGGGAGTTGCTGGACAAGGCGCTGCGCATGAAGGAGATCGCCGAGCGGCACGGCATCACCCTGAGGGCCGCCGCCCTGGCCTTCTGCGCGGCACATCCAGCCGTCGCGAGCGTCCTGGTCGGCGCCCGTTCGGCGGACGAGGTCCGGGACTGCGCCGACCAGTTCGCGACCCAGGTGCCCAACGCCTTCTGGCAGGAACTGAGGTCCACCGGCCTCCTGGCCACCGAGGAGCCGTCATGAGGGTCGCCCTGCACACCAAGGTCCGCGCGGACCGCGTCGACGCGTACGAGGCCGCCCACCGCGAGGTCCCCGCCGAACTCACCGACGCGATCCGCGCCGCCGGCGCCTCCTCCTGGACCATCTGGCGCAGCGGCATCGACCTCTTCCACGTCCTGGAGTGCGAGGACTACGGCCGTCTCCTCGCCGAACTGGAGAAGCTGCCGGTCAACGTCGCCTGGCAGGCCCGGATGGCTGAACTCCTCGACGTGGCGCACGACTACTCCGACGAGGGGGCCGGCGCGGGCCTGCCCGTCGTATGGGAGCTGCCGTGACCGTCGTCGACGCGCACCACCACGTGTGGGACCTGTCGGTACGGGACCAGGACTGGATCGCCTCGGGCAGCCCGCTGCGCCGGAACTTCACCGTGGCCGACCTCGTGCCGCGGGCCCGCGCGGCCGGGGTCGACCGGACGGTCCTCGTCCAGACGGTCACCGTGCCCGAGGAGACCCCGGAGTTCCTGCTGCTGGCCGCCGAGCACGACCTGATCGCGGGCGTCGTCGGCTGGACCGACCTCACCCGCCCCGACGTCGCCGACGAACTGGCCCGGCTGCGTGAACTCCCCGGCGGCGCCTGTCTGAAGGGCATCCGCCACCAGGTGCAGGGCGAGCCGGACCCCGAGTGGCTACTGCGCCCGGACGTACGCCGGGGCCTGGCGGCGGTGGCCGGGGCGGGCCTGGTCTACGACCTGGTCGTCCTCCCGCACCAACTGCCCGCGTGCGTCAAGGCGGCCGAGTCCCTGCCCGAACTCACCTTCGTCCTCGACCACCTGGGCAAACCGCCCATCGCCTCCGGCGCCCTGGAACCCTGGGCGACCGCCGTCCGTACCCTCGCCGCCCTCCCCAACACCGTCTGCAAGGTCTCCGGCATGGTCACCGAGGCGGACCTCACCTCCTGGACGATCGACGACCTGCGCCCCTACGCCGACACGGTCCTGGACGCCTTCGGCCCGGAGCGCTCGATGTTCGGCTCGGACTGGCCGGTGTGCACGCTGGGAGCGAGCTACGGCGAAGTGCTCGACATCGCACGCCGGTTGACGCCCGCGTCCGCCCACCCCCAGGTCTTCGGCGGCACGGCCGAGCGGGTCTACGGACTCGCCGCGCCGACGCCGTAGCCGCGGGGCCGGGCGGTAGGGTCGGAACACATGACAGCAGAGTCACCGGCGCAGACCGTGCAACGCCTGTTCCCGCTGCTCGCCGAGGGAAGAAGCGCGGAGGCGGCGGCGCTGTTCGCCGACTCGGTGTCCTTCTCGATCCCGCACCCGCCCGGCATCCCCTGGGTGCCGGAGGTCGACTCGGCGGACGGCGTGCGGATGTTCTTCGAACTGCTCGCGGCCCATGTGCGGGCGAAGGAGCTCGACCTGCGCCAGATCATCACCGACGGCGACGACGTGGTCCTCCTCGGGCGCATGGTCTCCGAGGTCAAGAAGACGGGCCGGGACATCGACACCGCGTTCGCCCTGCACACCACGGTCAGGGACGGGCGGATCACCCGCTACCACCTCTACGAGGACACCTACGCGGTCGCCAAGGCCTACTTCGGCGACTGAACACCCCGCGCCCCGCCGGGAGTCAGCGAGGTCGGGCCACCCCGATCAGCCGCGTCGGCGGCAGGTACTCGCGCACGAAGGTCCGCTCCCAGCACGCCCCCGTCGCCCGCAGCTCCCGCCACGTCGTGTACCGGTACCGGAACAGGCGGGCCCGGACGTAGCGGGGCGGGGCGTCGGCCGGGAACGGTGAGCGGCGCAGCAGCCCGAGCGTCGCCTCGTCGTTCTCCAGGAGCCGCTCGACCAGCGTGCCGAACCACGACTCGGCGTACGCGGGGGACAGCGCGGCGAACCACATCATCCAGTCCAGGCGCAGATGGTAGGGCGCGAACTGGCGCGGCCAGTGCCGGGGATCGCCCGGCTTGCCCCTGAACTCGTACTCCCGCCACTCGGAGTCCCCGCGCGGCACGTCGTCCGCCGTGCCCTCGACGACCACCTCGTAGCGGATCCGGCTGACGCTGCCGAACGCGCCGTAGGTGTTGACCAGATGGAGCGGGTCGAAGGAGCGGTTCATGATCTGGCGCCGGGAGAGCAGGTTGCGGACCGGGCGGTGGCTCAGGCCGAGCAGGAGCGCGGCGACGGTGAGGACCAGCACCTCGTACCAGAGCGGGGCGTCGGGCAGGGCCGGTGGATCGCCGCGCAGCCGTACCGCCGACAGCGCCAGCACCATCGTGATCCAGTTCAGCCAGGCGAAGTTGCCGGACAGCACCAGCCACAGCTGGGTCACGATCATCAGCGCGGCGGCCGTCGTGGCGATCGGCTGCGGGGTGAACAGGAGGAAGGGCACGACGAGTTGGGTGACGTGGTTCGCGGCCACCTCCACCCGGTGCAGCGGGCGGGGGAGATGGTGGAACCACCAGCTCAGCGGGCCCGGCATCGGCTGGGTCTCATGGTGGTGGTCGAGACAGGTGAGCTTGCGCCAGCAGGCGTCGCCCCGCATCTTGATCAGCCCCGCGCCGAACTCCACCCGGAACAGGATCCAGCGCAGCAGGAACAACACCACGACCGGCGGCGCCACTTCGTCGTTGCCGAGGAACACCGCGAGGAAGCCGACCTCCAGCAGCAGGGACTCCCAGCCGAAGCCGTACCAGGTCTGGCCGACGTTCACGATCGACAGATACAGCAGCCACGGCACCAGCCAGAGCAGCATCCCACCCCACAGCGGGAGCCGGGAGTCCAGTCCCGCCGCCAGCGCCACGGCGACCGCGCACCCCGTCCACGCGCAGCACGCGAAGAACCGGTCCGAGCAGTGGAGCTGGAACAGGCTGGGCGCCCGCCGGAACGGCACCCGTGCGACGAACCTCGGCACCGGCAGCATCCCGCGCTCCCCGAGCAGCGCCCGGAACTGCAGGGCCGCCGCCAGGAACGCCACGAAGTACAGACCGGCCAGAGCCCGCTGGAGGATCAGCCGGCTCAGCCAGTAGTCGGGTGCGGTGAACCAGTCCACAGCCGTGCGCTCCTGCCTCCAGTGTCGCGCCGTGTCCCCGCGTGACTCTCCGTGTACCTCCCTTCCGCTTCCGTAACCCAAGTGGGTGAAGCGGACGATAGTGACGAAAAGGAGGCCCCCGGTCGAAGAATCGGACAAATCCTGGCAAGGTGGCCCCATGGTTGATCGGGGAGCGAGCGCCCTGTCACTCCCGGACGACTGGCCCGCCCACCCGGATCCGATCCTGGCGCTCAACCGCATGGGCAGCTTCGACTGGGACCTGGACAGCGGCCTGTTCCACATGGACGCCCAGGCCCACGAGGTCTTCGACCTGCGCCCCGACGAATACGACGACAACCCCGTGAGCCTCGCCGTCCGGGTGCCGACGGCCGAGGCCCACCGCCTGGACGCCCTGGTCGCCCAGGCGATCAAGGACGGCAGCGAGAACTACGGCACCTACTTCCGGCTCCGCTGCCGCGACGGCAGTCTGCGCTGGACCCACACCCAGGGCTACATCCGCCGCGACGAGACGGGCCGCCCGCGCCGGATCATCGGCATCGTCCGCGACGCCACCCAGGAGATGGGCGAGCTGGAGGCCCGCAGGGAGCAGGCCGCCCAGGACGAGGCACGGCGCCGGCAGACCAACGTCGTGCAGCTCACCACCGCCGCCCTGGCCCACGCCCGGACCGTCCAGGACGTCATCGACGTCCTCAAGGACACCCACGGCCTCACCCACCTCGGCGCCACCAGCCTGGTCATGGGCCTGGTCGAGGCGGGCCGGATCCGGCTGATCGCCGAGGGCCCGGCGGGCAGCTTCGTGCCCGGCACCGACATCACCCGGATCGACGAGCCGTACCCGATGAGCGAGGCCGTCCGCACCCTCACCCCGCGCTTCATCGAGTCGCCGGAGGAGTTCGCCGAGCGCTACCCGGTCCTGTGGCCGCACATCACCGGCCTGAACATCACCTCCGCGGCCTACCTCCCGCTCATCGCGGAGGCCCGCCCGATCGGCGCCATGGGCCTGCTCTACAGCGACCGGTACGGCTTCACCCCGGAGGACCGCAACGTCCTCATCGCCCTCGGCAGCAGCATCGCCCAGAGCCTCCAGCGGGCCATGCTCTACGAGCAGGAGAAGGACCTCGCCACCGGCCTTCAGCAGGCCATGCTGCCCCGCACCATCCCCAGCGTGCCCGGCTCCGACGTCGCCGTCCGCTACCGGGCCGCCACCGGCGAGGGCTCCCTCGGGCGGGACATCGGCGGCGACTGGTACGACCTGATCCCGCTGCCCGGCGGCCGGGTCGGCGCCGTCATCGGGGACGTCCAGGGCCACGACACACACGCCGCCGCCGTCATGGGCCAGCTGCGGATCGTCCTGCGGGCCTACGCCGCCGAGGGGCACACCCCGGCCACCGTGATGGCCCGTGCCTCCGTCTTCCTCCACGAACTCGACACCGACCGCTTCGCGACCTGCCTGTACGCCGAGGCCGACCTGGCCACCGGGGTCGTCCAGGTGGTCCGCGCGGGCCATATCGACCCGCTGGTCCGGCAGGCCGAGGGCAGCTGTCGCCGGGTGACCGTGGACGGGGGGCTGCCGCTGGGGCTGTCCGCCGAGTTCGGGCAGCTCGACTATCCCGTGGGCACCGTCGAGCTGGACCCCGGCGACACCCTGCTGCTGTGCACCGACGGACTGGTCGAACAGCCCGGCGCCGACCTCGACGACGGCATGCAGACCCTCACCACCGTCGTCGCCGCGGGCCCCGCCGACGTCTGGGAGCTCGCCGACCGGCTCATCGAGGTGGCCGAGGAGCGCGGCGGCGACGACGACGTGGCGCTGCTCCTGCTGCGCCGGCGCGGCCTGGACGCCCCGCAGACCGGCGGGCGGCTCCAGCAGCACGTGGCCCCGGGCGACCCCGAGGCCCTCACCCAGGCCCGGCACATGATCCGGGCCGCGGTCGGCGCCTGGGGCGCGCGGGAGCGCTCCGACGAGATCGAACTGGTCGCCGACGAGCTGATCACCAACGCCCTGATGCACACCGAGGGCTCCGCGATCGTCACCCTGCGGGTCCTGACCGGCTCAGGGCGGCGGATGCGCGTCGAGGTCGAGGACTCCTCCAGCGCCCTGCCGCGCCGCCGGGAGGCCGGGGAGTCGGGCGTCTCCGGCCGCGGCCTGCTCCTGGTCGACCTGCTGTCCGACGTGTGGGGCGTGGAGGCGCGGGGCGGCGGGAAGTGCGTGTGGTGCGAGTTCGCGGTGCCGGAGCGGAGCTGACCACAGCCGTCCCCGGTGGCACTCTGGACGTATGCCGGAACTCCCCGAGGTGGAAGCGCTCAAGGACTTCCTCACCGAGAACCTGGTCGGCCACGAGATCGTGCGCGTGCTGCCGGTGGCCATCAGCGTCCTGAAGACGTACGACCCTCCCCTCACCGCTATCGAGGGCCACGAGGTGGTCGCCGTGCACCGGCACGGCAAGTTCCTGGACCTGGAGACGGCCGGTGGCCCCCGTCTCGTCACCCATCTGGCCCGTGCGGGCTGGCTGCACTGGAAGGACCGCCTCCCCGACGGACCGCCCCGGCCCGGCAAGGGCCCCCTCGCCCTGCGCGTGGCCCTGGAGACCGGCGCGGGCTTCGACCTCACCGAGGCGGGCACGCAGAAGCGTCTCGCGGTGTACGTGGTGCGGGAACCGGGGGAGGTCCCCGGGGTGGCGCGGCTGGGCCCCGACCCCCTGGCCGACGACTTCGACGAGGCCCGCCTGACCGCCCTGCTCAAGGGAGAACGGCGGCAGCTCAAGGGTGCCCTGCGCGACCAGGGCCTGATCGCCGGTGTCGGCAACGCGTACAGCGACGAGATCCTGCACGCCGCGAGGATGTCCCCGTTCAAGCCGACCTCGACCCTCACGCCGGAGGAGACCACCAGGCTCTACGAGGCGCTGCGCGGGACCCTCACTCAGGCCGTAGAGCGTTCCCGCGGTCTCGCGGCCGGCCGCCTGAAGGCGGAGAAGAAGACGGGCCTCCGCGTCCACGGCCACACCGGCGACCCCTGCCCGGTGTGCGGCGACACCATTCGCGAGGTCTCCTTCAGCGACTCCTCGCTCCAGTACTGCCCGACCTGCCAGACGGGCGGCAAGCCGCTCGCGGACCGGAGGATGTCGCGCCTGCTCAAGTGATCCGGCGCCTCAGCCCGGGTCCAGCGTCACCAGATGCTCGCCGCCCGCCGTACGCACCTCGTAGTGGTCGATCTGGTCGGCGTGGAAGGTGGAGCTGCCCATCATGGTGTTCTCGCCGGTGTGGTGACGGGGGGCGTTCCAGCCGGTCACCGTCTCCTCGGTGCCGTCGGTGCTGATCGCCACGAGGTGACAGGCGCGGGGGCCGGCCTCGTCCTTGACCTTCAGCTCCACCTGGGTGCCCCACTCCTCGTCCTCGGTGGTGACCTGCGCCCAGACCCCGGAGCGGGCGTCGGTGGCCTCGACGCTGGCCGTGCCGCCCGAGTCGCCGCCCGCCAGCATCGCCAGCGTGGGCCCGCCCACGGCCAGGACCACCGAGGCGGCCACGGCGTACAACAGCCGCCTGCGGCGCGCCCGGTGACGGGCCGCCACCTCGCCGAGCAGCCGGTTGAGGAGCTGCGGGCCCGGCTGGGCCATCGGGTGCACGACCCGGGGTGTCGCCCGCCGGTACAGCATCATCTGACGGGTGGTGGGCCCGAACTCGGTCACGTGTGCCGCGCACTTGGGGCACTCCATGAGGTGGTCCTCGAAGCGGAAGGCCTCCGCCTCGTCCAGCACGCCGAGCGCGTACGCGCCGACGTCGCGATGCCTCTCCAAGGACCTCATGCGGAAACCTCGTGCCGTTGGGTGTGGGTGGGGTTACTCCTTGCTCCCACCGGTACGCACCAGCCCGCCGAATCACTCAAGGCACGCACAGAATCGTAACCAAGGGATTCGGAGCGGACGGGGCCGAGGATTGGTCCGTGGAGAAAAGAACTTAAAAAAGATGGATGGCGAGGTGCCCCAGCGGCAGTCCGAGCTGCCAGGCGGGCGTCCACACCTTCGGTCCCTCGTCCTCACCGATGCCCGAACCGCCGCCCGGCACCGCGTTCAGATCGGGTGCGAGCAGCTCCGTCTCCTCCAGCCAGCGCCAGGCCGCGGACGCCAGTTCGAGGTCGGGGGTGGGCTCGCCGGCGGCGACCGCCTCGGCGGTGAGACCGGCCAGCCGCTCGCAGACCCAGTCCTGCCACGGCTGGTCGTACGCCGTCAGCGACAGCCAGTTCTCCAGCTGCGAGACGACCTGGATACCGGAGAGCTCGCCCTCGGTGTCGGACAGGAAGACGGTCAGCGCCAGGGCGTCGCGCCCGGCGCGGAACTCGAAGGACGTCGGCGGCATCAGATCGCCGGACCGCAGCAGCTCGTCGGCGATGTACTCGGCGTACAACCAGGCCATGGGAACGACCAGTTCGCCGCCGCCGGTGCCGTCCGTGCTCTCTTGACCTCTGTGCAGCATCCCTTCCTGCCTTCCTCCGGTGCGTGCGCGTCGCCCGTCGCCGGGTCCCGGTGAAGGGACCTCATCCGGAACACGGATGAGGACAGCCGATTACTCAACCGGGGTCCTCAGCAAGGCACTTTACGGAGGTTTGACTTTTCCATTGGTTTCACCGCAGGTCGGCCGCGTATCCAGGAAGTACCCGGCGCAGGGCGCGCAGCGCGTAGTACGCGCGGGACTTCACGGTACCGGGCGGAATCCCGAGCACCTCGGCGGCCTCCGCCACACTCGCCCCCTGGAAATACACCAGCACCAGGACTTCGCGGTGCTCCGGAGTGAGTGTCTTCACAGCCTCGCGTACGTCGAGGGTGGCGGCCGCCCGTTCGGCGTGATCGGCGCACACCCGCGCGTTCTCGAGGACCGCGTCCCCGACCTCGGCCGGACGCGCCTGCCGGGCCCGGCGTGCGTCGATCGCGAGCCGCCGTCCCACGGTCAGCAGCCATGGCCGTACGGAGTCGAAGTCGTCGGCGCGCAATGCCTCGGGATGCTGCCAGGCGCGCACGAGGGT
Organism: Streptomyces sp. SID13726; assembly: GCF_010548375.1. Lineage (GTDB taxonomy): Bacteria > Actinomycetota > Actinomycetes > Streptomycetales > Streptomycetaceae > Streptomyces. The sequence continues at coordinate 327,915 of NZ_JAAGLY010000003.1, read as the reverse complement.
CTCCTGCACGAGGTCCTCGGCGCGTTGCCGGTCGCCGTCGCTGAGCCGGAGCAGGAGCGCGAAGAGGGGCCGGCCGTGCTCCCGCTGCAGTGCGGCGAGCTCGTGCTCGGCGGTCGTCCCGTTCGTGAGGGTGGTTCCGGCCGTCATGGCCGTATGGCACCTCAGGGCGGCAGCGGGGGACAGAGGGCGCACAGGGATCTGCGGCGGACGGTCGATCGCGTCGACGAACGGTCCGATGAACGGTCCCTTCCGCCCCGGACGGGTCAAGAAGGCGGCCAGGCCGTTTGCGGACACGGGCAAGCTCATACCTATTCGTCAGTAAATATGACCAGAGTGGGGTGAGCTGATGATTGCACGCAGACGGCAGATTGCCCTGGCCCTCACGGCACTTCTCGCCGGAGGAGCGGCCTGCCAGGCGCACGACCACGACACGCCAGGGCACCCGGCCCCGTCCGCCGCCGCACCACGCGGCTTCACACTCGTCGCCTCCGGTGACGTCCTGCCGCACAGCTCGATCATCGACCGGGCCCGCTTCGACGCCGGCGGCCACGGCTACGACTTCCGCCCGATGCTCGCCGGGGTCCGGTCCGTCGTCTCCCGCGCGGATCTGGCGCTGTGTCACATGGAGACCGTCTACGGCGCGAACGGCGACTACACCGGATACCCGACCTTCAAGTCCCCGCCCGAGGTGGCCCAGGCCCTCGCGGCCACCGGTTACGACGGCTGCTCCACCGCCTCCAACCACAGCCTCGACGACGGCGCCGACGGCATCCGCCGCACCCTCGACGCCCTGGACCGCGCGGGCGTACGGCACGCCGGATCGGCCCGGACCGACGCCGAGGCGCGGACGGTCACCGTCCTGCGCGCGGGCCCGGCCAAGGTCGCGCACCTCGCCTACACCTACGACACCAACGGCTTCCCGCTGCCCCAGGGGCAGCCCTGGGCGGTCAACCTGATGGACGAGAACCGGATCATGGCGGACGCGCGGGCCGCCCGTAAGGCGGGCGCCGACGTGGTCGTCGTATCGCTGCACTGGGGCACGGAATGGCAGGACGCGCCCGACGAGCGGCAGTTGGCCCTGGCCCGCGACCTCACGGCGGCCCGCACCGGGAACCGCCCCGACATCGACCTGATCCTCGGCACCCACGCCCATGTCCCGCAGGCGTACGAGAAGGTCAACGGCACCTGGGTGATCTACGGCATGGGGGACCAGATCGCCGGTGAGATGTTCAACCACGAGGGCGCCCAGGACCCGCGCGGCAACCAGTCCACGCTCGGCCGCTTCACCTTCGCGCCGCCCGCACGGGCCGGTGAGCGCTGGCGGGTCGCCAAGGCGGAGTTCGTGCCGCAGATGTTCGACGTGGACGCGGGGCGGGTGGTGAACCTGAACCGGGCGATCGCGCAGGGCGCCGATCTGGAGGGCGTGCGCGACCGCATCCGGGAGGTCGTGCTGAGCCGGGGCGCGGGCGACGCGGGGCTCACGATGGGGCAGTAGGCCTGCTCTCGCCCCTGCGCTGTCAGTCCACGTCCACGTGGTCGAAGGTGCGCAGCATCTCCTTCAACACGCGGACGCACGCCCGGAGTTCGGCGTCGGTCAGCTCGCCGCCGCCGACCTGCCGGTTCAGGGCGTGCTCGCGCGCGAGGATCGCGGTGATGACGGCCACGCCCTGGTCCGTGATCCGGATCAGCGAGGACCGCTGGTGGGCGGGGTTCGGTGTGGCCTCCACCCAGCCCCGGTCCATCGCGTCATTGGTCATGCGCTGCACGAACTGCCGGGTCAGCGCCATGATCCGGGCCATCTGGGGAACCGTCATGGGCCCGTACCGGTGCAGCAGGACGAGGACGGACCGTACGCCGACGGACACGCCCCCGACCGCCTCGTCCTGCTCCAGCTTGCGCAGGCCACGCCGGTAGAGCGCGCCGACCAGGTCGAACACCTCGCTGACCCGGTCGCCGAGATCGTCGGGTGGCAGTGGCTCGTCGATGTCGTTCACCCGCTCATCATGCCCCGGTTCATCATGACAACCTGGTTGTCAAAATTCCTCGAACATGACACCTTGGTTGTCATGACAGCTGCTTCGGAACTGAGCTTCTTCGCATCTGCCGACGGGGACATCGCCTACCTCGACACCGGAGCGGGGGACCTGGTGGTCCTCCTGCACTCCGGCTACGTCGACCACCGCCTCTTCGAGGCCCAGATCCCCGCCCTGGCCGCCCGTCACCGTGTCGTCGCCGTCGACATCCGCGGCCACGGCTGGACCGACAACGCCACCGAGCCCTTCCGCTGGGCCGACGACCTCGCCGGCCTGCTGCGTCACCTCGACGCGGGCCCCGCCGCGCTCGTCGGCGTCTCGATGGGCGGGGCCGTCGCGGGCGACACCGCGATGGAGTACCCGGAACTGGTCCGGGGGATCGTGCTGAGCGGGGCCTCGGTCAGCGACTTCCGGTACACCCACGAGTGGACGCGACGGGTCGTCGCCGAATCGACCGAGGCCCTGCACACGGGCGACGTCGAAGGCTGGCTCAAGGTGTTCCTCGGGTCCGTCGCCGGCCCTTTCCGCCGCCTCGACGAGATCGACCCGGCCGTCCCGGAGCGGCTGCGCGAGATGGCCCTGCACACCATCGCCAAGCACACGCCGGGCGAGAAGGACTGGCACGTGCCGCTGACCGACACCTGGGCCCGGGTCCCGAGGATCGGCGTCCCGGTGCTCACCGTCAACGGCACGCTCGACTCACCCGACCTGCTCGACGACGCGGAACGCTTCGCCCGTACGGCCCGCCACGGCCGCTCGGTCCTGGTGGAGGGCACCTCGCACTTCCCCAACCTGGAGCGGCCCGAGGAGTTCGACGCGCTCGTGCTGGACTTCCTGGGGTCCCTCTGACGCCTCGCCAGTGCCGAACGCTTGTACGAGTACCCGAAACAGATGCCAGTAGCGCAGCACGATCACCGCCGCGCACACCACCACGAACGCCGGCGGGAACCCGGCGATGGCGGCCGACGCGAAGCCGACGATGCACGTCACGCGCGTGGGCACGTGCCGCGTCGATCACACCCACCGCGATCACGTCCGCGAGCCCGCCGAGGCCCACCGACTTGAACGCCGTCGCCGCACCGGTGAACGCCCCGCCGACGCCGTACGGGAAGAACGACCAGGAAGCCGAAGTAGCCGGAGATGCCGATCGCGACCACCGCCACGATCGCCGTGTACCGGTCTGCGGCGGAGAATCCCCTCGCCCATCCGGAGCCCGGCCATGCGCCTCACCTCTTCGCGTTCGGCGAACGGCTGACGGCCGATCATGACGGACCCGGTACCGCCGGTACGGAAGACGCAGCGCCACCCCCGTCAGCGACAACCGCGGCTACGGCACCACGGTCACCGGCCAGCGCCCCGCCTTGACCAGCCGCACCGCCACGGAACCCACGATCCGATGGCCCGCCTGCTCCGAGGCGCCGACCACCACCGCGTCGGCCGTGAGCTCGTCCGCCGCCTTCACCAGACCGCTGTAGGGGTCGCCGCGGAAGGTGTGGAACTCCCAGCGCACATCGAATATCCCCTTCGTGCGCTCGGTCGCCTCCCGGATCTGCGCGACCAGGTCCTCGGCGATCGCGTCGGTGGTCTCGGCGACCGGGGCGCCGAGCGCGGCGCCGGCGGCGAGCACCGGCTGGACGTACACGACGGCGAGCAGCGCGTGCTGCCGCCGGGCCAGACCTCCCGCGTACGCGGCGGCACGGAGCGAGGAGTCCGAGCCGTCCACCCCGACCACGATGACCTTGGGACCGTCCGTACCCCGCTCGAACCGGTGCGCATGCTGTTCCGTCACGGCTGTGAGGCTATCGGAAGCCGCAGGTCCGGACGGCATACGGGACCTGTCGGCAGGACCGCGCAAGTTTTTCGGGACGGGGGGACCACAAGGGCGGGCCTGCCGCCGGCTTTGTCCTGACGTCCCGTCATGCGCGGGGCGGTATCGCTGGGCCGGGTGGGTGTATTCGTGCCGCCGCACCGGTGTTGCTGAGGTGCGTCGGCGGTCCGCCGGGCGACTGATGAGTCATGACGAAGGATCAGTTGCTCACCCGGCTGTCGTCGAAGGCGGCGGCGGTGCTCACCCGGCGTCGGGCCCTGCTGGCCGGCGCCGCCGCGGTCGGCGCGGCCGGCACCGCAGGAGTGCTCGCCGCGGTCACCGGCGAGGAGCCCGTCCGTCCGGCCCTCCCCGCCGCGGGACCCCCGGCCGCGGCCCGACCGCTCAAGCCCTCGGCCTACCGCCTCCAGCCCCTGACCGGATACGGCCCGCCCCAAGCGGCCCACCGCAAGACGCTCGTCCGCCACGAGCCGATGCTGAAGGTCTCAGGACGCGGCAGGACCATGGTGCTGACCTTCGACGACGGACCCGACCGCCGCTACACCCCGCACATCCTGGACACCCTCGCCGAGTACGACGTACGCGCGATGTTCTTCGTGTGCGGCGAGATGGCCGTCGACAACCAGGACCTGCTGGCCCGGATGGCCGACGAGGGACACGTCGTCGGCAACCACACCTGGTCCCACCCGCTGCTCACCCGGCTCAGCCGTTCCCGCATCCGCTCCGAGATGGAACGCACCTGCGATGTCATCGAGGACGCCTACGGGGAACGCCCCGAGTGGTTCCGCGCGCCCTACGGAGCCTGGAACCGGACCGCTTTTCAACTCGGCGCCGAACTCGGCATGGAACCCCTGGCCTGGACCGTCGACACCCTCGACTGGACCACCCCCGGCACCCGCAGCATCGTCGGCCGGGTCGAGAACGGCGCCGCCCCCGGCGTCGTGGTGCTCTCGCACGACGCCGGGGGCGACCGCTCCCAGAGTGTCCGGGCGCTGCGCGACTATCTCCCGCAACTCCTCGACTCCGGCTACCACATCACCGTTCCGCGACGGCAGTACGCCTAGCCGCAATTCGCCCGCCCGGTCGGGGAACGCTCAGCGGACCTCGACCAGGCGGGCGAAGGCGACGACGTTCCCGGCATATCCGGTCTGCTTCGAGAAACCGCCCCCGCAGGTGATGACCCGCAATTCGGGGGTGCCCTTGGAACCGTAGACACGGTCGCCGGGGAAATTGCTCTTCTCGAAGACCTCGATGCCGTAGATCTCGAAGATCGCCGTCTTTCCGTCCTTGCGTCTCACCTCGACGCGATTTCCCTTCTTCAGGGCCCCGAGTCCGTAGAACACGGCGGGGCCCTGCTTGTTGTCGACATGGCCCACGACGACGGCGGTGCCCTTCTCGCCGGGGGAGACCCCGCCGGTGAACCAGCCCGCCAGGTTCGGGTCCTCCGGCGGCGGCGCGCCGACCCAGCCGTCCGCGTCCAGGCCCACCGGCATCACCGGCGCGTCGACCTGGATCGCCGGGATGGAGACCCGGTCGGGCACGCCGTAGGGCAGCGGAGCGACGGAGTTGCCGAAAGTGGTGCCGTGTACCCGGCTGTCCGCCGCGGCCGCCGACGCGGGCTGCGGCGGCCCGACGTCGAACTCCCCCGAACCGTTCCGGATGAGCGCGAGGCCGGTCAGCAGAACAAGCGCTATCACGCCCCAAGGAGCGCGCTTCTTCCGCTGCTCCTCCTCTTCGGCCAGACCGGCCAGCTCGGACGCAGACATTGACTTCCCCTCTCGACGCGGCCGTCGCCACGTCATTCGCGCATACGAGAACGCTAAGTCGCACACGTGCAACCTGCGACGGGGCGGAGGCGAACGGGTGGCCCCCGAATGCGGGTGGTGCGCCATCCGAGTTGCCGTGAACAGGAATTTTCTGACGGTCCGTGACCTGCGGAGATATCCGATTGTGCGCTTTTCCTTCGGCGTGTCCTCTCACCAGGACGGACCATTGTCGAAATGCGGGTCCGGGCAAGGCATCTGAGGGTCTTTCTGGGAGGCGCTTTCTCGCCGATCCACCGGGGACCGTTCCCGGGGCGTCTTCCGCGGAGGATCACATGCGTACTACTCGTGCCCTGGCGGCCGCCGGCGCCGCGGTCGCCCTCGCCGGCCTTGCCGCTCCGGTCGCCGTCGCCAAGGACGGCATGAACATCAGCCCGAGCAACATCGTCGTCCTGCCCAGCGTGATCGCCCGCGGCGGTCAGCTGACCATCACCGTGGACGGCTGCCCGTCGGGAGGCACCGCCACCTCCGACGCGTTCTCGTCGACGCCGCTGACCCAGGTCACCGGTACCAACACGGCCAGGGGTACCGCGGTGGTGAGCACGCGCGCCGCCACCGGGGCGCACTCCGTCACGGTCAACTGCAGCAGCAAGACCCTGACGAACCCGGCCGCCTTCACCGTCATCGGCGGCGTCCGCGGCGGTCTCGGCGGCAGCAGCTCCACCGGGGCCACGCCGACCGACATGGCCATCGGCGGCGGTCTGGTGGGGCTGGCCGTCATCGGCGGCGGGGTCTTCTGGATGCGCCGCAGGTCCGAGCGGCGCATCTGATCTCCGCCCCCTTCGGAGACTTCTGACCGCACGTGACACAGACCTCCGCCCCGGACTCCGAGAGGAGCCGGGGCGGAGGTCTGTGCGGGTCGGGCGGAGCCGTCAGGCGCCGTCGTCCCCGGTGCGGCGGCGGGAGAAGTGGTACGCCGCCCCGATCGAGCCCATGATCAGCGCGGCGCCCATGCCGAGTTCCTTGAGGTCGAACCCGGCGAGGCTGCCGCCCTCACCTGCGTGCACACCCCGGCCCGGGTAGACCGGTACCGGAGTGGGGCCGACCGGACGGCCACCGGCGATCGTCAGGCCCGTGGACCCGCTCACGCCGTCGCAGGTGAACGTCACCTGGTAGACCGCCCCCGGCTTGACGTCCCAGTCGACGACCGCCGTCGCCTGACTGCTCCCGGACGGGATTCTGGTGGTGTCGAAGACCGCCGACGTGACCGTGACCTTGCCCTTGCAGCCACCGCTGTTCCGGTCGACTTGGAGCGTCACCTGTCCGCCCGCGGCGATGGTCGAGGGCAGGACGCTGAAGCCGAAGGGCGTGATGTTGTTGTCGCCCTTCGCGACGGCGGCCGGTGCGGAGAAGGTCAGGGCGGTCACGCCCAGCAGTGCGGCCGAAGCGACGCGTATCGCGCGCATGGTGGATCCTCCGGTCCCCGAGGAGCAGCTGCGGACCTTTTCCGCTTGCGCCTGAAATGCACCTCGATGACCGAAACGCTAGGAACAGGTGTACGTCCGCGCTATCACAGTCGCGCGAATGGGGCACAGATGTGGGCCGCTCAGGGGACGTCGACGGCGTGTCGACGCCGGACGTCCCCCGGGGCCACCCGTGGTGAGACGCCGTCAGCCCTTGACGCCCGGGAAGAGCGCGAGGAACGGCTCGGCCGACGCCGTGATGCCCCTGCTGTAGGGGGCGTCGAAGTCCCAGATCAGGAAGAGCAGGAAGACGATCAGCGTGGAGAACAGGCCGGCGAGGATCAGCTCGCGCGGAGTTCGCCGGATCTGGAGGGCGAAGATCATGCCGATGGTGACGACGCCTCCGCCGAGCAGTCCGATCCAGACCACGCCGGGCATGGTGGGCGCGACCGAGTCGGCACGGGCGTTGCGGGCCTGGTCGACCGCGGCCACCTGGTCGACGAGCGGCTGGTAGGCCTGGGCCTGGAAGTCGGTCGTCGGCTGGTAGGAGGTGACGTCCTTCCGGATCCGGTCGAGGAGTTCGGTGCCCCGCGTGGTCGTCCGGTCGTGGTCGGCCATCTCCTTCCACTCCACGGTGACGACGTGTCCGACATAGGCGTTGACATCGGCCCGAATACGGTCACGGGCGTCGGCCGGGTAGGCCTGCACCCGCTCCGAGATCTCGTGCAGCGCCTGGGCCTCGGCCTGGACGTGGTCCTGGGCGGCGCTGCGGGCCTCCCAGACGCCCGCGATGGCCAGCCCGAGGACGATGGCGTACACCACCCCGATCCACATCGTCATGTACTCGATGACGTCCGGGGTCTCGTTGGGATCCTCGTCCACGGCCGCCGCCTTGTGGCGGAGCAGGGTGATGCCGACCACCACGGCACAGGTGGCCAGCGCGGCGAGGACGAGAACAAGCCATTCCGGCAAGGGATGCCTCCAGGATCGGCACTAGCGGGGCCGCAGTGCGGCCACGGCGACCACCGCGGGCGCGGTGATGAGCAGGACGTAGACGACGGGGGACGTCGTGCTGTGCGTGGGCCGGTCGGGCGCCTTCGCGTGGTGGTAGGCCGGGTAGGTCACCGGGGTCACGGAAGGGCGCGGGGTCGGCTTGGGCGACGGCGTCCGGGTCGGGGTCGGAGCGGGCGTGGGCGTCGGGGTGGGTGTAGGAGTGGGTGTGGGGATCGGCCGCGGGCGCGGCGCGGCCGGCTGCGGTGCCGGCTCGGGCGGCGGGGGAGACGGTGGCGGTGGCTCGGGCGTGGGGGTCGGGGTGGGCTTCGGCGGCTTCCGGGTCGGAGGCGGCTTCGGCGTGGGGTCGGGCGTCGGCGTCGGTGTCGGAGTGCACGGGGGCTCGGTCGGGGTCGGTTCGGGCGGGGGAGGCGGCTTGGGTTTCGGGCACGGCGGAAGGGTGGGCCAGCTGAGGCTTCCGGCCACCGCCACGACCTCGGCGCCCTCCGGGCCGATCGAGGCGTAGGCGCAGGCGTCCGCCTCGGCCACCCCGGCCGTCGGGCCGATCAGTGCCCACGTCAATGTCAAGAGCGCCAACACCCGTATGGCGGAGGCGGATTGAGACGATTCGGGTCGATGCACGACGGAGATCATGAGGCAGCCCGCCGCCTCTCACGCGCGGGCGCGAAGAGATTGCTCCGAAGGAGGGATAAAAGGTAGCCGGAGGTTTGAATCGCGGGCGCTCGCGCGTCCGATGAGGCGGGCGTGTGTGCGAGCTGGGGCGGGTGGTGTCACAGCTTCCGAAAAGAAATTTTCGGTGCGGTTGAACACAACCCCTGTCCCGGCGCGTACCCATGGTCGTGCGGCGGCGCAGCAGGGCGCTGCAACACCCTAAGAAATTATGGGGAGTTGACGATGAAGACCTCCTGGCGGAGCGCCTCGCTCGTGGCGAGCGCGGCGGCAGTGCTGGCGCTGACGACGGCGTGCGGTCAGGAAGGCGGCACCTCGTCGGTGGGCAGCCAGAACGTCGGCGCCACGGCGGCGGCGGGCGGTTACGGCGGTGTGGGCTCCGGCATCGGGACCGGTGTCAGCCCGAGCGCGAGTTCGACCGCGGCCGGCCAGGGCAGCAACCTGGGTGCCCAGTCGGCCTCGGCCGGAAAGCTGCAGGTTTCCGCGAACGCCGAGCTCGGTGACGTGCTGACCGACAGCAACGGCATGTCCCTCTACCGCTTCGACGAGGACACCGCCGAGCCGCCGAAGTCGAACTGTGACGGCGACTGCGCCAAGGCCTGGCCGCCGGTTCCCGCGGACGACGCCTCTGCCGGTGCCGGTATCGACAAGGCACTGCTCGGCGAGGTGACCCGCACCGACGGCAGCAAGCAGCTGACCATCGGCGGCTGGCCGGCCTACCGCTATGCGAAGGACACCAAGGCGGGCGACCTCACCGGCCAGGGCGTGGGCGGCAAGTGGTACGCCCTGGCACCCACCGGCAAGAAGGCCTCGGTCGCCAGCCTGCCCGGACTGTCCACGCGCAACGACCCGAACCTGGGCGAGATCGTCGTCGACAAGAACGGCATGACGGTCTACCGCTTCCTCAAGGACAAGGCCTGGCCCGAGCCGGTCTCCAACTGCAACGGCGCCTGCCTGGAGAAGTGGCCGGTCGTCGCGCCGGTGTCGTCCAACGACACCAAGGGCGTCCAGAAGAAGGGCCTGATGAGCTTCACCCGCTCCGACGGCGTCAAGCAGCAGACGGTCAACTGCTCGCCCATCTACACCTTCGCGGACGACAAGGAGCCCGGAGACACCAACGGCCAGGGTGTCGGCGGCACGTGGTACGCGGTCGCCCCCGACGGAAAGCTGGTCGGCGCCCCCGAGAAGTGACGAAGGCGTCATCGCTCCACCGGTCCACCGGTCCGACCTCTCCGCGCCGCACGGAGGGGTCGGGCCGGTTTGCCGTCATTCCCCCCAACTCCCCGCGAGTCGGCGCCCACTTCGGAACTCTCCGGAGTGCGGCGCCTACGTTTCGTAGGGAACGCACAGGGCTCGCGAGCGGCACGTGCCGCAGGCAGTGACCTGGAACGGACGGTCAATTTCCGTTTCCACTCGCTCCATTGGCGGGCGATCAGTAGCCTCAGCTCGAACACCGGATCGTCTACGCCGAGGAGAGACAGATGGAGCGACCCGCCTGGGCTCCCCGGAGCATCGACATCTCGGTGCCGAGCGTCGCGCGGATCTACGACTTCTACCTGGGCGGTTCGCACAACTTCGAGGCCGACCGGGCGGCGGCCCGCAAGGCGATGGAGTTCGCTCCGGGGCTGCCGAAGATCATGCAGGCGAACCGGGCGTTCATGCGGCGGGCCGTGCGCTTCGCGACCGACGAGGGCATCACCCAGTTCCTGGACATCGGCTCCGGCATCCCCACCTTCGGCAACGTCCACGAGGTCGCCCAAGGCGCCAGCCCCGGCGCCCGCGTCGTCTACGTCGACCACGACCCGGTGGCCGTCGCGCACAGCAGGGCGGTCATCGCGGACAACCCGGACGCGGGCGTGGTGGCGGCCGACCTCCGCAAGCCCGAGGAGATCCTGCAGAGCCCCGAAGTCCAGGGGCTGATCGACCTGAACCGTCCGGTCGCGCTGCTCCTCGTTGCCATACTGCACTTCGTGGAAGACGCGGACGACCCCTACCGAGCGGTGGCACGGCTGCGCGACGCGCTCGCGCCCGGCAGCCTGCTGGTGCTGACGCACGCCGCGTACGAGGGAATCCCGCTGTCGCAGGAGCAGGTGCAGGGCGCGATGGACGTGTACGAGGACATCCGCAACCCGCTGATCATGCGCTCGCACGACGAGATCGCACGGTTCTTCGAGGGGTACGACATGGTGGAACCCGGGCTGGTGCCGATGCCGCGGTGGCGGCCGGAGTCGGAGAACTGGGACCCCGACGACGAGGATCCGTGGGCCTTCTCCCAGTTCGGCGGCGTGGGGCGGACGGCGTGAGCGCGGAGCCGGACGGCCCGGAGGACAGACTGCGCCGGTTCGCGACGATCTGGAGCCGGGCCGTGTACCCGGTGACGTCGACGTCCTCGACCCGGTCGGAGTTCGAGGAGCAACTGCTCCCGCTGGCCCGCCGGTTGAGCGAGGCACTCGCCGCCAGGGTCGTCGACATGGACGAGGGCCGGGCGGTGGGCGCCGCGCTCGTCGCCGCGCACTGCACGGACCCGGACGCGCTGACCCGCTCCCTGGACTGCGTCGACGCCTATCTGGTGCTCTACTGCGGCGGCGAGGGCGACCAGGAGGACCTGCGCAGCCGCTCCGCGCGGCTCCAGCACGCCATGGCCGCCGGGTTCGCGCAGGCGCTGCGCGAACGCACGCTGGCCGAGCAGGAGTCCATCGCCCAGGCCGCCCTGGAGGCGCAGGGCGTGGTGGCACAGGCGCTGCACGCGACCGAGGCCCGGTTCCGGGCGGTGTTCGAGGGCGCGGCCATAGGAATCGGCATCGCCGACCTGGACGGCAACGTCCTCCAGGTCAACGGCGCGCTGCTGCGCATGTTCGGCCTCACCGACCAGAGCATGCGCGGCCGCCGGGTCCAGGAGTGGACCCACCCCGAGGACGCGCCCCAGACCTGGACGCTCTACGACGAACTTGTCCGCGGCGAGCGCGAGCACTACCACCTCGAAAAAGCCTTCTACCGCCCCGACGGCACGGTCCTGTGGACCAACCTGACGGTCTCCCTGCTGCGCGACGCCGACGGCGTCCCGCAGTACCAGCTGGCCCTGATGGAGGACACCACCGAGCGCCGGCTGCTCAACCTCCGGCTGCGCTACGAAGCCACCCACGACGCGCTCACCGGGCTGCCCAACCGCACCCTGTTCTTCGAGCGCCTGGAGAAGGCGGTCAGCGCGGGCGAGGGCCAGCGGTTCGGCCTGTGCTACCTCGACCTCGACGGCTTCAAGACCATCAACGACAGCCTCGGCCACGCGGCCGGCGACCGGCTGCTCGTCGAGGTCGCCGACCGGCTCCAGTCCTGCGCGACCGCGCCCGGCGAGATGGTGGCCCGGCTCGGCGGCGACGAGTTCGTGGCGCTGACCACCGGCCCGGACACCGAGAGCGAGGTCGACGAACTCGCGGCGCGCATCATGAACGTACTGATCGCCCCGGTCCGCATCGACGGCCGGGAGCTGACCGTGCGCGGCAGCATCGGCATCGTCGAGGGCCCGGCGGGGGAGCGCGGCCCCGCGGAGGTGCTGCGCAGCGCCGACATCACGATGTACCGGGCCAAGTCGGCGGGCGGCAACCGCTTCGAGCTGGCCGACCCGGAGGCCGACGCCCGCGCCATCACCCGGCACGGACTGACCACACAGCTGCCCGCGGCCCTGGAGCGGGGCGAGTTCTTCATCGAGTACCAGCCGCTGGTCCACCTCGGCGACGGCAGCGTGCGTGGCGCGGAGGCGCTGGTGCGCTGGCTGCATCCGCAGCACGGCGTCCTCGGCCCGGACCGGTTCATCCCGCTCGCCGAGCACACCGGGCTGATCGTGCCGCTCGGCCGCTGGGTCCTGGAACAGTCGGTGCGCCAGGCCCGCGAGTGGCGAGAACGGTACGGGGAGAGCGGCCCGCTCCGCATCAACGTCAACCTCTCGCCCTGCCAGCTCACCCACCCCGGCCTGGTCCAGGACACCGTGGACATCCTGGAGCGCACGGGCGTGGCCCCCGACGCGCTCTGCCTGGAAGTCACCGAGTCGGCCCTCATCGGCGCCGACGACGACCTGCTCAAGCCGCTGCGCCGGCTCGCCGAGATGGGCGTCGACATCGCCCTGGACGACTTCGGCACCGGCTACTCGAACCTGGCGAACCTCCGCCGCCTCCCGGTCAGCGTCCTCAAGCTGGACCGCTCCTTCACCCAGAGCATGCAGCAGTTCCCCGCGGACCCGGTCGACCTCAAGATCGTCGAGGGCATCGTCTCGCTCGCCCACAGCCTGAACCTCGCGGTGACGGTCGAGGGTGTCGAGACCGGCGCCCAGGCCGAACAGCTGCGGATACTGGGCTGCGACACGGCCCAGGGGTGGTACTACGCCCGCCCGGGCCCACCGGAGCGCCTGCACGAGCTGGCCCTGGTGGACGCGACGGGCTAGCCGTACCCACCCAGGGGCGCGGGGCCGTATCGACATGCGGCCCCGCCGCGTCTGCGCGACCAGCCCACATGCGACCCCCGCGCCCCGAACCGGTCCGAGCCCCCACGACGCATCCGGGCACAGACACAGCTCACCGCTCCAACAACATCCGCTGAAGCTCCCGCGCGGCCCGAGGCGGAGCCACGTCACTGCGATGAGCCAGCGCGATCGTCCGATGCAACCCCGGCCGAGCCAACGGAGTCACCCGCAGCCCCCGCCCCGACCGGGTGGCGACCATCCGCGGCACCACGGCCACCCCCAACCCCGCCCGGGCGAACCCCAGCACCGCGTCCATCTCACCCCCCTCCACCGCGAAGTCCGGCTCGAACCCGGCGGAGCGACACGCGGCGACGGTGAGTTCGCGCAGGTCGTAGCCGTGCCGGAACATCACCAGGCGCTCGCTCTCCAGATCGGCGATGCGCACGGTACGACGGCCCGGGCCGCCCGGCGGATCGGCCTCCGGCGACGAGACGACGACCAGGTCCTCGCGCAGCAGCTCGACCGTGGTCAGCGCCGGTGACGGGGTGGGCAGGGGCAGGACCACCAGGGCCAGGTCGAGGGCGCCGCGCGCGAGTTCCCGTACGAGATCGTGGGAGCCGCCCTCCTCGATCAGCAGCCGGATGCCGGGGTAGCGGTCGTGGAAGGCGCGCAGCACGTCCGGCAGCAGGCCCGTGCACAGACTCGGGGTCGCGCCCAGCCTGATTCGGCCGCCGCGCAGCTGCACCAGCTCCTGCACCTCGTGCCGGGCGGTGTCCGCGTCGGCCAGGATGCGGCGGGCCAGCGGGAGCAGTGCCTCGCCGGCGTCGGTGAGCGTGATGTTGCCGCGCGCCCTCAGGAACAGATCGGCCCCCAACTCCCGCTCCAGTGCCTTGATCTGCTGGGACAGGGACGGCTGCGCCACATGGACGAGGTCGGCGGCGCGGGTGAAGTGCCGGGTCTCGGCGACCGCCACGAAGTACTGAAGCTGCTGGAACTGCACCCCACCATCATAGGCTCCGCCTATTGAAACGACCGGGACCATGTCTTGGACCGATGGGCACCTTCGGCTCTAGCGTCTTGACCCATGGCTCTGGCAACGCGGACGGACCGACGGCCGTCCCTCGCACGCACCGTGTGGGACTCCTCCGTCGGCAAGAAGACCGTGATGGCGGTCAGCGGTCTGATCATGCTGCTGTACCTGGTCGTGCACATGATCGGCAATCTGAAGATCTTCTTCGGGGCGGGCGAGTTCAACCACTACGCCCACTGGCTGCGCACCGTCGGCGAACCCTTCATGCACTACGAGTGGACGCTCTGGCTGATCCGGATCGCGCTGGTCGTCGCGGTGGTCGCGCACGCCACCTCCGCGTACCAGCTCAGCCGCCGCGACATCAGGGCGCGGCCCGGCAAGTACGTGCACAGGAAGGCCCGGGCGAGCTACGCCACCCGCACCATGCGCTGGGGCGGGATCATCCTCGGCCTGTTCATCGTCTGGCACATCCTCGACCTGACCACCGGCACCGTGCACTCCGGCGGCTTCCAGGAGGGCCACCCGTACCAGAACGTCGTGGACACCTTCTCCACCTGGTACGGCAACGTCATCTACATCGTTGCGATGCTCGCCCTCGGCCTGCACGTCCGGCACGGCTTCTGGAGCGCCGCCCAGACCCTCGGCGTCGGCAGCCGCACCCGCGACCGCGCCCTCAAGGCCACGGCGAACGTCCTCGCACTGCTGCTCACGGCCGGCTTCATCGCCGTACCCGTGGGTGTCATGACCGGAGTGGTGAGCTGAACATGACGTACCCCCACTACGCGGACTACACGACCGGTACTCCGCTGACCGACGACAAGGCGCCGTCCGGGCCCGTCAACGAGCGGTGGGACACCCGCCGGTTCGAGGCGAAACTCGTCAACCCAGCCAACCGCCGCAAACACACGGTGATCGTCGTCGGCACCGGACTAGCGGGCGGCTCCGCGGGTGCCACGCTCGCCGAACAGGGCTACCACGTCGTCCAGTTCTGCTACCAGGACTCCCCGCGCCGCGCCCACTCCATCGCCGCGCAGGGCGGCATCAACGCGGCCAAGAACTACCGCAACGACGGTGACTCCATCCACCGGCTCTTCTACGACACCGTCAAGGGCGGCGACTTCAGGGCCCGCGAGTCCAACGTGCACCGCCTGGCGCAGATCTCCGTCGAGATCATCGACCAGTGCGTGGCGCAGGGCGTGCCCTTCGCGCGGGAGTACGGCGGTCTGCTCGACACCCGCTCCTTCGGCGGGGTGCAGGTCTCGCGGACCTTCTACGCCCGCGGGCAGACGGGCCAGCAACTGCTGCTGGGGGCGTATCAGGCGCTGTCGAGGCAGATCGCGGCCGGGAACATCGAGATGCACCCGCGCACCGAGATGCTCGACCTGATCGTGGTGGACGGCAAGGCGCGCGGGATCGTGGCCCGGGACCTGATCACCGGGCGCATCGACACCTACTTCGCGGACGCCGTCGTCCTGGCGAGCGGCGGTTACGGCAACGTCTTCTACCTCTCGACGAACGCCATGAACTCCAACGCCACCGCGATCTGGCGAGCCCACCGGCGTGGTGCCCACTTCGCCAACCCGTGCTTCACTCAGATCCATCCGACCTGCATCCCGCGCACCGGCGATCACCAGTCCAAGCTGACGCTGATGAGCGAGTCGCTGCGCAACGACGGCCGGATCTGGGTGCCCAGGGCGGCGGGCGACACCCGGCCGGCGGACCAGATCCCCGAGGACGAGCGCGACTACTACCTGGAGCGCATCTACCCGTCCTTCGGCAACCTGGTCCCGCGCGACATCGCCTCCCGGGCCGCGAAGAACGTCTGCGACGAGGGCAGGGGAGTCGGCCCCGGCGGACAGGGCGTCTACCTCGACTTCGCCGACGCCATCGCGCGAATGGGACGCAAGGCCGTCGAGGCCAAGTACGGCAACCTCTTCGACATGTACCAGCGGATCACCGACGAGGATCCGTACCGGGTGCCCATGCGGATCTACCCCGCCGTGCACTACACGATGGGCGGACTGTGGGTCGACTACGACCTCCAGACCACGATCCCCGGCCTGTTCGCGATCGGCGAGGCCAACTTCTCCGACCACGGGGCCAACCGGCTCGGCGCCTCCGCACTGATGCAGGGTCTGGCCGACGGCTACTTCGTGCTGCCCGCCACCATCAACGACTACCTCGCCCGCAACCCGCACCAGAGCAAGGTCACCGACGAACACCCCGTCGTCCAGGAGGTGTTGGCGGAGACCGAGGACCGGATCAACCTGCTCCTCGCCGTCGACGGCGACCGTACGCCCGACTCCTTCCACCGCGAAGTCGGCGAACTCATGTGGGAGTTCTGCGGGATGGCCCGCACCGACTCCGGTCTGCGCAAGGCACTTGAGCGCATCCCGCAGATCCGTGAGGAGTTCTGGCGGCGCATCAAGGTGCCGGGCACCGGCGAGGAGTTCAACCAGTCGCTGGAGAAGGCGAATCGCGTCGTCGACTACCTGGAGCTCGCCGAGCTGATGTGCCTCGACGCGCTGCACCGCGCGGAGTCCTGCGGCGGTCACTTCCGCGAGGAGTCCCAGACACCGGACGGCGAAGCCGCCCGCAGGGACGACGAGTTCGCCTACGCGGCGGCCTGGGAGTTCACCGAGACGGGCGCGGCTCCCGTCCTGCACAAGGAAGACCTGGTCTTCGAGTACGTCCACCCCACCCAGCGGAGCTACGCATGAAGCTCACCCTGCGCGTCTGGCGGCAGAAGAACGCCGACGCCGACGGAGCGATGTCCACGTACGAGGTGGACGGCATCTCGTCCGACATGTCCTTCCTGGAGATGCTGGACACCCTCAACGAGGAGCTCATCCTGCGTGGTGAGGACCCGGTGGCCTTCGACCACGACTGCCGCGAGGGGATCTGCGGCGCGTGCTCCCTGGTCATCAACGGCGACGCCCACGGCCCCGAGCGCACCACCACCTGCCAGCTGCACATGCGGTCCTTCTCGGACGGCGACACGATCGACATCGAACCGTGGCGGGCATCGGCCTTCCCGGTGATCAAGGACCTGGTCGTGGACCGGTCGGCCTTCGACCGCATCATCCAGGCCGGCGGCTACATCACGGCCCCCACCGGAGCCGCACCCGAGGCCCACGCCACACCGGTCCCGAAACCGGACGCCGACTTCGCCTTCGAGCACGCCGAGTGCATCGGCTGCGGGGCCTGCGTGGCGGCCTGTCCCAACGGGGCGGCGATGCTGTTCACCTCCGCGAAGGTGAACCACCTCAACGTCCTGCCCCAGGGCGCACCCGAACGGGAGACGCGGGTGCTTGACATGGTGGAGCAGATGGACGCGGAAGGCTTCGGCGGCTGCACACTGGCTGGCGAGTGCGCGACCGCGTGCCCCAAGGGGATCCCGCTGGTGTCCATCACCAGCATGAACAAGGAGTGGCTGCGAGCCACGCGAAAAGCGGGCAAGCGGTAGCACGGCGCCGCTTCGGGGCGCGCCCACAGACGTTCGCCGATCAGCGCGGACGGGTGGGGCCGGACGTGGTGCTCAGGTCCGGCCCCACCACGCCTGGCCGTCCTCCGGACACCGGCGTGACACCGTCCGGTCGACGGACGCGGAGGCCCCGGACACCTTGTGCGAGGCGTTCAACCGCCGCACATCCGCGCGCTCTGAACCCGTCACGTACACGCCAACCGGCGTCGGAAGAACAGGGACAGCGGCACCGCTCGCCGCCTCCGCCTGTGACCTGGAGAGTGCCATGACCGGCGTTTCCACCCTGGACCGTCCCCCGCAGAGCGTCGCCCCCACCCGCTACACCGTCAGCCTGGCCCGTGACGAGGACGACGTACGGGCCGCGCAGCGGCTGCGGCACGACGTGTTCGCCGGCGAGATGGGCGCCCTCCTCACCACCTCGGAGCCCGGTCTCGACGTCGACGGCTTCGACGCCTACTGCGACCACCTGCTCGTCCGCGACACCCTGACCGGCGAGGTCGTCGGCACCTACCGGCTGCTGCCCCCGGAGCGGGCCGCGGTCGCCGGACGCCTGTACTCGGAGGGCGAGTTCGACCTCGCCCCGCTCGACGCGATCCGCCCCGGACTCGTCGAGGTCGGCCGCTCCTGCGTGCACCCCGACCACCGCGACGGCGCCGTGATCGGCCTCATCTGGGCCGGGATCGCCCGCTACATGGTCGACCGCGGCCACGACTGGCTGGCGGGCTGCTGCTCGATCCCGCTCGCCGACGGCGGGGCGCTCGCGGCCGGTACCTGGGACCGGGTGCGCGCCAAGTACCTGGCTCCCGAGGAGTTCCGGGTACGGCCCCTGCTGCCCTGGGAGCCCGCCGAGGGCACGCCCGCCGTCCACACCGAGCTGCCCCCGCTGCTGCGCGGCTACCTCCGCCTCGGCGCCTGGGTCTGCGGCCAGCCCGCCCACGACCCGGACTTCGGGGTCGCCGACATGTACGTGCTGCTGTCGATGCGCCGGGTCAACGCCCGCTATCTGCGGCACTTCCTCTCGCTCGTCCCGGCCTGATGAGCGTCTGGCTGCCCAGCGCGCCCTGCACCCCCGGGGCGTGCGTGGAGCCCGAGGGGTCCGTCACGGCCGTACCCCGTGCCGTGCTGCGGCTCCTCGTGGTCACGGCGGTACTGCTCGCCGGGATCGTGCTGCTGCCGGTCGGCCGGTGGATCCCGGCCGGCGTGGTCAGGTGGTGGTGCCGGACGGTGGTACGGGCCTCCGGGGTCCGGGTCCGCCTGTCCGGCACCACCGCGCCCACCGGCGGTGTGCTCCTGGTCGCCAACCACATCTCCTGGCTCGACATCCCCCTCCTCGCCGCCGTACGCCCCGCCCGGATGCTCGCCAAGTCCGAGATCCGCCAGTGGCCCCTCGCGGGCTGGCTCACGGCCCGCAGCGGCGCCCTCTTCATCGAACGCGACCGCCTGCGCGCCCTCCCCGACACGGTCGCCCGCATCGCCGACGCCCTGCGCGAGGCCGCGGCGGTCGCCGTCTTCCCCGAGGGCAGCACATGGTGCGGACGCGCCCAGGGCCACTTCCGCCGGGCGGTGTTCCAGGCGGCCCTCGACGCGGGCGTCCCGGTGCAGCCGGTGCGGCTGCGCTACCGGGAGAGCGACGGCGCGGCCACCACCGCCCCCGCCTTCATCGGCGACGACTCGCTGCTGGCGTCGGTGTGGCGGGTGGTGTCGGGGCGCGGGCTGGTGGCCGAGGTGGAGGTCCTGCCGGTGATAGAGCCGGGCCGCCACACCGACCGCAAGGAACTCGCCTGCGCCGCCGAGGTGAGCGGGGCGTACGGACCGCATTCCGTACGCGCGCTCGCCCCCGTGAAGATCGCCGTCGGCCGCCGCGGGCGCATCCGGTCCGCCGCGATCGGGCGGTGAGGCCGGGCGGCGGGCGCGGAGGCCGGTGACCTCCCGCCAGGGCGACCGGGCCGGGCCGAACCAGGTGGAGATCGTCCCGCCCACCCCCGGCCACTGTCTGACCGTACGGAACCGGCGTATCACCTACCGACCGGTGACCGTGGCCAGATAGGGCGCCGTCACGCTCCTCTCCGCCCCGGCCACCGCGCCCGGCGGGCCCGCCGCCACGATCCGTCCGCCCGCGTCCCCGCCGCCCGGCCCCAGGTCGATCACCCAGTCCGCCCCCGCCACCACCGCCATGTCGTGCTCGACGACGATCACCGTGTGGCCTGCGTCGACCAGGTCGTGGAGCCGGCGCATGAGGACCTCGACGTCGGCGGGGTGGAGGCCGGTGGTGGGTTCGTCGAGGAGGTAGAGGGTGTGGGCGCGGTGGACGCGTTGCAACTCACTGGCGAGCTTGATGCGTTGGGCCTCGCCGCCGGACAGTTCCGTGGCGGGCTGCCCGAGGCGGAGGTAGCCCAGGCCGACGTCGAGGAGGGTGGTGAGGCTGCGGGACACGGACGGGGTGTCCGCGAAGAAGTCCGCCGCCGCCTCCACCGTGAGGTCGAGCACCTGGGCGATGTTCCGTCCCCGGTACGTCACTTCGAGCGTCGCCGGGTTGTAGCGGGCCCCGCCGCAGTCCGGGCAGGGCGCGTAGGTGCTCGGCAGGAAGAGCAGCTCGACGCTGACGAAGCCCTCGCCCTGGCAGGTCTCGCAGCGGCCTCCCGCCACGTTGAAGGAGAACCGGCCCACTCCGTAACCGCGTTCGCGGGCCCCCTCGGTGGCGGCGAAGACCTTGCGGACGACGTCGAACAGGCCCGTGTAGGTGGCCAGGTTGGAGCGCGGGGTCCGGCCGATCGGCTTCTGGTCCACCGAGATCAGACGGCCGACCCCGGCCGACTCCTCCGTGATCTCGCCGACCAGCGTGGACTTGCCGGAACCCGACACCCCGGTCACCGCGGTGAACACCCCGAGCGGGAACTCGGCCGTCACCCCGCGCAGGTTGTGCCGGGTGACCGGACCGACCTTCAACTGGCCCCGGGGTGAACGGACTTGGCGCACCGGAGCGGGGGAGCGGTCGAAGAGGAAGCGGGCCGTGGCCGACTCCTCGACCCCCGCGAGGTCCGCCACCGGGCCGCTGTGCAGCACCCGCCCGCCGTGCTCACCCGCCAGCGGACCCACGTCCACCAGCCAGTCGGCGCCCCGCATGACGTCCAGCTGGTGCTCCACCACGAACACCGAGTTGCCGGCCGCCTTCAGCCGCTCCAGCACGGTCAGCAGCGCCTCGGTGTCCGCCGGGTGCAACCCCGCGGAGGGCTCGTCGAGGACGTACACCACACCGAAGAGGCCGGACCGCAACTGGGTGGCCAGCCGCAGCCGTTGGAGTTCCCCGGACGACAGGGTGGGAGTGGCGCGGTCCAGGCTGAGGTAGCCGAGGCCGAGTTCGACGACCGGCTCGATCCGGGACCTGAGATCGGCGGTGAGGACGCGCGCGGTCTCGGACCGGGCGTCGAGCATCGAGGCCAGCTCCACCAGCGGTACGGCGGCCAGTTCGGCGATCGTACGGCCGCCGAAGGTGACCGCCAGCGACTCCGGGCGCAGCCGGTGGCCGCCGCAGGCCGGACAGGGCGCGGAGACCAGGAACCGCTCGGCCTTCGCCCTGAGGGTCTGGCTCTTGGAGTCCGCGAACGTCTTCATGACATAGCGCCGGGCGCTCATGTACGTGCCCTGGTAAGGGCGTTGGATACGGTCCGCGTCCCGCACCGGGTGCACGGTCACCACCGGCTGCTCGTCGGTGAACAGGATCCACTCCCGCTCCTGGGCGGGCAGTTCACGCCAGGGCCGGTCCACGTCGTGGCCGAGCGTGTCGAGGATGTCCCGCAGGTTCTTGCCCTGCCAGGCACCGGGCCACGCGGCGATGGCGCCCTCCCGGATCGACAGCGACGGGTCGGGCACCAGCGACTGTTCGGTCGTACGGTGGACACGGCCCAGGCCGTGGCACTCCGGGCAGGCTCCGACGGCCGTGTTGGGGGAGAAGGCGTCGGAGTCGAGCCGCGCGGCGCCCGGCGGGTAGGTCCCGGCCCGGGAGAACAGCATGCGCAGGGAGTTGGAGAGGTTGGTGACCGTGCCGACGGACGAGCGGGACGTCGGGGCCGAGCGGCGCTGCTGGAGCGAGACCGCGGGCGGCAGGCCGGTGATCTCCCCGACCTTCGGGGCGCCGACCTGGTGGATCAGGCGGCGCGCGTACGGAGCCACCGACTCGAAGTAGCGGCGCTGCGCCTCCGCGTAGATCGTCCCGAACGCCAGCGACGACTTCCCCGACCCGGACACCCCCGTGAAGACGGCGAGCACGTCCCTCGGGATGTCGACGTCCACCCCCTTCAGGTTGTGCTCACGGGCGCCGCGGACGCGGACGTACGGGTCGTGGGGGTCGGACATGGGGAACTCCGTACAGGGGCGGCACAAACCTCACGAGCCTATGCGAACAGGAGCACGGGCGCGCTCTACACCGCACCGTGGGCGATCAGGCTCTCTGCGCAGTCGAGCACGGCCTCCCGGGCGGGGCGCGGCTCCCAGCCGAGGAGCTCACGGGCCTTGTCGGTGCTGTGCCGGTTGCGGCGGCCGAGCGCGGGCGTGATCTCGCGCAGGGAGGGGTCCCGGAAGCGGGCCACGAGCCGGACGGCCAGGTCGGGGATCTGGCGGGTGGACACCCGGCGGCCGTGCGCGCCGAGCCCGTCGCGCAGGGCCTCGGCCATCTCCCGCATCCACAGGAACTCGCCGGTGGCGAGGAAGCGCTGGCCCGCGGCGGCCGGTGACGTCATCGCCCGCAGGTGCACGTCGACCAGGTCCCGTACGTCCACGACCTCCAGGCCGATCCGCGGGACACCGCGCATCTCGCCCGAGAGCATGCGGGCGACGATGCGGACGGAACCGAGCGTGTCCGCGGTCAGGACCGGCCCGAACACCGCGCCCGGCAACACGGTGGTCAGCTCGGTCGGACCGTCGTGACCGGCCATGAAGTCCCAGGCCGCGCGCTCGGCGAGGGTCTTGGAGCGGCGGTAGGGGATGAGGGTCGGATCGTCCGGGTCGGTCCACAGCGTCTCGTCGGTGACGCCCTCGGTGGCGTACGAGGAGGGGCTCGCGGCATTGGCGGCCGACGTCATCACGACCCGCCGTACGCCTGCCGCGGTCGCCGCGCGCAGGACGCGCAGGGTGCCGTCGCGGGCGGGGGTGACCAGGTCGCCCGGGGCGGTGACGCCGAGCGGGGAGGCCACGTGCAGGACGAGGTCGACGCCCTTGAGCGCGGCCTCCCAACCGGCGTCGGACGTGAGGTCGGCGACCGCGAAGCCCAGCCGCCCCGCGGGGTCCACCTCGCCCGACACGGCCTCGACGACGGACCGCTCGCGCTCCGGGGACCGTACGGTCGTGCGCACGTCGTAGCCGCGTCGCAGCAGCTCGGCGACGCACCAGCCGCCGATGTACCCGGTGCCCCCGGTGACCAGAACGAGTTCGGGCATGACGGTCCTCCACTGGTGTGCCAGAATGAAACGGAGGCCCCTCCGTTACGCTTCCGAACGTACCGGAGGCCCCTCCGTATGGCAACCGCAGCACTGATTGGACGACCGAACCCGTGACCCCGCCGCCCTCGAAGCCGACCCGCAAAGACGCGCTCGACAACCGGGAACGCATACTGACCGTCGCCCGCGAAGCCCTCGCCGCCTCCACCTCCGCGTCGCTCACGGCCATCGCCAAGCAGGCAGGCGTCGGCATCGGCACGCTCTACCGGCACTTCCCGACCCGGGAGGCGCTCGTGATGGAGCTGTACCGCCACGACATCCAGCACCTGATCGACCGCGCCCCCGCCCTGCTCACCGCGCACCCCCCGCTCGACGCGCTCCGGCTCTGGTTCGACGAGGTCGCCCACTACGGCCGCCTCAAGTTCGGCGTCGCCGAGGTCATCCACGCGGCGACCGGCGGGGCAGCCGACGACGAGTTCTACGCGCCCTTCGTCGACGCGATCGGGCTCCTCCTGGAGGCCGGGGCCGCCGACGGCTCCCTGAAGCCCGGCATCGACCCGGAGGACGTCCTGCTCCAGCTCAGCGTGTTGTGGCGGATCGACCCGGCCCGCGGCGGTGAGGAGCGGGCGGCGCGGATCCTGGAATTGATCGTGGACGGACTCAGGAGCTGACGATCCCGGCGAGCCGCCGGTACGAGTCCGACAGCGCCTCGCGGTCGTACGTGCTCGTGGTGACCAGGACCTCCTGCGCCCCCGTCTCCTTCAGCACCGTCTCCAGCTCGTCGGCGACCTGCTCCTCGGTGCCCGCGATGTGACCGGCGAGCCCGGACTCGTAGAAGCCGCGCTCCTTGTCCGTCATCGCGAGCCCCTCGACGCGCTCGGCGGGCGGGAGCGGCGGGAAGGTGCCGCGGGTCCGCGAGTGGGCCATCGACCAGGCCTCCGGGATCAGCAGCCGACGGGCCTCCTCGGGGGTGGCGGCGACGGCGATCGTGCCCGAGATCACGACGTACGGCTCCGCGGCCCAGGGGGAGGGGCGGAAGCGGTCGCGGTAGTGGTCGATCCCGCGCCGCATCTTCTCCCGGTTCCTCAGATCGCCGATGACCATCGGCAGGCCCGCGCGGGCCGCGATCGCGGCGCCCTCGCCCATGGCCAGCACGAAGGGCGGCACGGCCAGGCCCTCGGCCGGACGCGCGTGCACCCCCGTCGGGGACGTCCCGCGGAACCAGCCCAGCAACTCCTCCAGTTGTACGGCGAAGTCGCCGGCGTCGTCCTTGTCGCGCCCCAACGCCCTGCGCACGCCGTCGGTGAAGCCGACCGAGCGCCCCAGGCCCATGTCGATCCGGCCCGGGAAGAGGGATTCCAGCACCCCGAACTGCTCGGCCACGACCAGGGGTTGGTGGTTGGGCAGCATCACACCGCCGGTGCCGACCCGGATCGACTCCGTCGCCGAGGCCACGGCCGCCGCCAGCACGGTCGGCGCGGAACCGGCGACGCCGGGCACGCCGTGGTGCTCCGACACCCAGATCCGGTGATAGCCGAGTCCCTCCAGCTCCTGGGCCAGCCGGACGGTGTCCCGCAGCGCCTCCGCGTTCGTACCGCCCTCGCGGGTGCGGGAGCGGTCCAGGACGGAGAAGCGGGTGGTGGCGATCAGGGAGCTCACACCGGGTTCAACGCGTGAGAGGGCGAGACATTCCCTTGGGGGCGCCGCAGGAAAACAAGGTGACCCACATCCACGCAGGTCAGCACAATGGGCCGGGTGACCGTTCAGAACATCCTGCTCTCCGGCGTCGTCGGCTCGACCGCGTACGGACTCGCCCGCGCGGGCTCCGACGTGGACCGGCTCGGCATGTTCGCCGCGCCCACCGAGACCCTCCTCGGCCTGCACACGCCGAAGGAGTCCCACGTCACGACCGCGCCCGACCGCACCCTGCACGAGGCGGCGAAGTGGTGCCGGCTCGCCCTCGGCGGCAACCCCACCGTCATGGAGCTGGTGTGGCTGCCCGACGAGCTGTACGAGGTGCGCACCCCGCTGGGCGACGAACTCATCGGCATCCGCGGGTCGTTCCTCAGCGCGCGGCGGGTGCGGGACGCCTATCTCGGTTACGCCACCCAGCAGTTCAGGAAACTGGAGAGCCGCGACGGCGACCACCGCACCGCCAAGCACGCCCGGCACCTCAAGCGGCTCTGCCGGCAGGGCCTGGAGCTGTACACCACCGGACGGCTCACGATCCGGGTCGAGGACCCCGAGGAGTACCACCGCTTCGGGGACTCCGTCGCCGCCGACCCCGCCTCGGCCCGGCCGCTCCTCGCGCACTACGAGTCCGCCTTCGCCGAGGCCCGCAGCGCACTGCCGGACCTGCCCGACGAAGGGGCGGCCGAGGCATGGCTGCGTCGGGTCCGCGCAGAGTTCTACGACACGGCGGCGTGAACCGGCTCGTGATCGCAGGTGTCGTCGACCCTGAAGGTCTCCCAGGCGGGGAAGGGGTCGGCCACCGAACCGTCCTCACCCGCGGCGAGGAGACAGGCGGCGAGCGCCTCACGGAGCCGGTCCGGCTCCAACCGCGTCCCGATGAAGACCAGTTCCTGCGCGTACGGCGCCTCGGTGTCCCGGGCGGCCGACGGCTCGAAGCGGGCCACCGAACCGGCCTGTGACCACAGCCCCGTCACGTGCGGACGGCTGGCCAGGGTGAAGAAGCCCTTCGAACGCAGGATCCGCCCGTACGCCCCGCTGTCCAGACCCTCGGTGACGAAGTCCCACAACCGGCCCGGATGGAAGGGGAGTCCGGAGCGGAAGACGGTGGACGAGACGCCGTACTCCTCGGTCTCGGGCACGTGCTCGCCGTTCAGCTCCTGGACCCAGCCGGGTGCCTGCTGGGCGCGGTCCAGGTCGAACAGGCCGGTGCCCAGGACCTGTTGGAGGTCCACCCGGGAGTGCTCGGCCTCGACGATCCTGGCGGCCGGATTCAGCCGTACCAGAGTCGCCCGCAGCCGGGTCGCCGCCTCCGGGGTCACCAGGTCGAGCTTGTTGAGGACGATGACGTCCGCGAACTCGACCTGGTCGACGAGGAGATCGCTGACCGTGCGTTCGTCGTCCTCGAAGGGGGCGAGGCCGCGCTCGGCGAGTTCGTCGCCGTTCGCCAGCTCGGGAAGGAAGTTGGCCGCGTCCACGACGGTGACCATGGTGTCGAGGCGGGCCACGTCCCCGAGGGAGGCGCCGTCGTCGCGGGCGAAGGAGAACGTGGCCGCCACCGGTAGGGGTTCGGAGATCCCCGAGCTCTCGATGAGCAGGTGGTCGAAGCGGTTCTCGCGGGCCAGCCGGTCCACCTCTTCGAGGAGGTCGTCGCGGAGGGTGCAGCAGATGCAGCCGTTGGTCATCTCGACCAGGCGTTCCTCGGTCCGCGACAGCGCGGCCTCGCCGCCGCGCACCAGCGCCGCGTCGATGTTGACCTCGCTCATGTCGTTGACGATGACGGCGACCCTGAGTCCCTCGCGATTGGCGAGGACGTGGTTGAGGAGCGTCGTCTTGCCCGCCCCGAGGAAGCCGGAGAGGACGGTGACGGGCAGGAGACGGTCGTACGGCATGCGGTCCTCAGCCCTCCGGGCGCAGCAGGCCGCGCTCGTACGCCTTGACCAGGTTCTGCGGGACGAGGTGCGCGACGCCGTCGATGGTGACCGGCACCAGCTGTGCGGTGGTGGCCTTCCACTGCGAACGGCGGTGGCGGGTGTTGCTGCGGGACATCTTCCGCTTGGGGACAGCCATGGCGGGAACCTCTTCGGTGGCCTCGGTGGGGTGAGTACCGAGGACGCTATATGAAAATGGATCCCATTAACAACTGACGAGGGCGGCGGCCGTCTAGGGTGGGCGGTGTGACCGACAGTGACAAGCGCCCGATCGCCGTGTTCGACCTGGACAACACCCTCGCCGACACGGCCCACCGGCAGCGGTTCCTGGAGCGCGCGCCGCGTGACTGGGACGGGTTCTTCGCCGCCGCGCCCCACGATCCGCCGATCCCGGAGGGCATCGCGCTGGTACTGGAGAGCGCCGAGGAGTGCGAGATCGTCTACCTCACCGGGCGGCCCGAGCGCTGCCGCCGCGACACGCTCGCCTGGCTCGCCGCGCAGGGGCTGCCCGAGGGGCACGTGCACATGCGGCGCAACGACGACCGCAGGCCCGCCCGGCGCACCAAGCTGGAGATCCTCAAGCGGCTCGCCCGTACCCGGGAGGTCCGAGTCCTGGTGGACGACGACGAGTTGGTGTGCGCGGACGCGCGACGGGCCGGCTTCACCGTCGTACGGGCGCACTGGACCGCCCCTTCCGCGGAGTTGAAGGTGGCGCAGGAGCGGGAGGGGCGGACCTGAGGGGTCTGCGAGGCGCCCTCTGCGGACGCCCGCGGACCGTCAGTCGGACTCGTCCAGGCGGAAGCCGACCTTGAGGCCCACCTGCCAGTGCTCGATCTGGCCGTCCGAGATCTGGCCCCGCACCTGGGTCACCTCGAACCAGTCGAGGTTCCTGAGGGTCTGCGAGGCACGGCTGACGCCGTTGCGTATCGCCTGGTCGACGCCGTCCGGCGAGGTGCCGACGATCTCGGTCACCCGATAGGTGTGATTCGTCATGGTTCCACGGTGCCCCAGGCCCCGGCGGAACGCGAGCCGGTCGCACGAGTTCACTCCGGCGGGCACGGATCGTCGTAGGCGAGCCCGCCGGTGAGCGCTCTCCACTCCTTCGCGGTGGGGCCACGGCCCACGCGGTCGCAGGCGAGCCGTTGCGGCCGGCTGAGATAGGCGGCGAAGTCCGTGGTGTCCCAGACGACGGCGCTGCCTCCCTCCGTGCCGACGACGAGGCTGTGCCGGGTGTCGGCGAGCGCCATCGTGTTCACGGGGCCGGGCGCGGGCAGGGTGGTGAGCGGGGCGGGGGACTTGGGGGTGGTGAGGTTCCAGACCTTCACCGACTTGTCCTCGTAACCCCCGCTGTAGAGCAGGCGTCCGTCCGCGCTCAGCGCGACCGAGGTGGCGATGCCCTTGTGTGCCTGGACCGTGGCGAGGCGGCGCGGACCGCGCGGGTCGGACAGGTCCCAGACCTGGACGTTCCCGTCGCCCGAGGCCACCGCCATCCTGCCGCTGTTCCGGGAGAGGGCCACGGCGAAGACGCTGCCGGAGAAACCGGGGAAGCGGGAGAGGAGCCGAGGCCGTTCCCTGGTGGTCAAGTCCCAGGCGCTGAGCGGGTACTTGTTGTCGGCGGTGCCGATCAGCAAGGTGCGGCCGTCGGGGGCGAAACGGGCGTAGCCGACCGCCGCCGTCCTCGACAGGACCGTGAGCCGCCGTGGCCGGTCGGGGCGCGTGATGTCCCAGAGGACGAGCCGGCGGTCGTGGCCGGCGGTGGCGAGGGTCCGGCCGTCGGGGCTGAAGGCGACGCTCTGGACGTAGTCGGTGTGTTCCGCCAACCGGCCCACCGCTCGCGGGTGTTGAGGGTCGGTGGTGAGCCACAGACGGGTGGTGCCGTCGTAGCCCGCCGTGGCGAGCGTACGTCCGTCCGGGCTGAACTCGGCGGCGATGACGCCCTGTTGGTCCGACGACCCCTTCCAGGCGAGGCGTGGGGCGGTGCTCGCGCTGTCCCGGGTCCACAGGCTCAGTCCGCCGCCGTAGCCGCCGACGGCGAGCGTATGGCCGTCCGGTGCCTGGGCGGCCGCTTCTGCGGTGAGGGAGCCCGGCTTGCCCAGGGTCAGCGGGGCCTCGCGGTGCGGGGTCCGCCAGTCGGTCAGGGGCCAGACGCGGACCGTCGTGTCGTAGGAGCCGGTGAACAGCCACTGCCCGTCGCCGGTGAAGGCGAGGTCGGAGACGGGGTTGTCGTGGCCGACGGGGGTCGCCAGCTCGCGAGGCGACGAAGGGCGGGTGATGTCCCACAGGACGGTGGTGCGGTCCGCTCCGCTCGCCGCGAGGGTCCGGCCGTCCGGGCTGAAGGTCACGGTGGTGGCGGTGATCGCCGGGCCCGGGAGGGAGGCCAGGCGTTCGGGGCGCTCGGGCTCGGCCAGGGACCAGAGTTGGGGCTTGGCGTCGTTTCCGCTCGCGAGGGCCAGCAGGCGGCCGTCGGCGCTCAGGGCGAGGGAGGTGACGGCCGTGTGCTGGTTCAGTTCGGTGATCTTCCGCGGGCGCGCGATGTCGGTCACGTCCCAGAGGCGGATCAGGCCGTCTCTGCTGCCGCTGGCCATCGTGCGGCCGTCGCTGCTGAACGCGACGGTGTAGACGATGTCTTGGGGACTCGCGGGCAGTGTCTTCAGGCGGCGGGGCGCCGACGGGCTTGATACGTCCCAGAGTTCGACGGTGCTCGCCTTGAAGTCCGCCGACCCGTCTGCCTGCCCGTCCGTCTTTTCGTTCGCCTTTCCGTCGACGGCCAGGATGTTCTCGTGGGGCGCGAACTCAAGGGTTCCGCCTGCCCCGAAGGGGCCGCGCAGCACCCCTGCCCGGACGGGATGCGCCGGGTCCTTGAGGGACCAGAGCAGGATCGTCCCGTCGGGGCCGTCGGAGGCCAGGGTTCTTCCGTCGGGGCTGAAGGAGAGGCCCGCGACCCGTACGTCCCCGAGGTCGAGCACGGCCTCGCGCACCGGGTGGGCAGGATCGGCGATGTTCCAGAGGAGGACGCGGCCGTCGTTCCCGCCGCCGGCCAGGAGGGTGCTGTCGGGGCTCACCGCCACCCTGCGGACGGCGTCCCGGTGCCCGAGCAGGGTGCGCTCGGCGCCGAATCCGGCCACCGCCTCCGACAGGGCGGCGCGGGTCTCCGGTGCCGACCAGACGCGCTCGGCGGCGAGGTTCAGCCTGAGGGCCGTCGTCGGGGTGTCGTCGCGTACGGCGTCGGCCTGTGCCGCCAGGCTGCGGGCCACCGCGGTCCGCCGTTGCTGACTGATGATGTCCCGCTGGTGTTCGGCCGAGCGCCACTGGACGAGGGAGAAGACCAGCAGCCCGGCGAGCACGAGCGATCCCGCGCCCAGGACACGTACGCGCCTGCGGGCCGAACGGCGTTCCGCCGCCTCCTGCTTGACGCCCGCGGCGAGGAAGTCCCGGCGTACGTCGTCCAGTGCGTGATCCGGGTTCTTCGCCCACTCCAGTTCCAGCTGGAGCCGGCCTCCGCGATGCAGGTCGGAGGCGCGCCGGCCCTCCGCGTGCCACTGCCGGGCGGCGTCGTCGAGCCGCTGTCCGACCAGCAGGCCGGCCCGGTCCTCGGCCAGCCACTCGCGCAGTCGAGGCCAGGCGTCGAGCAGCGCCTCGTGGGTGATCTGCACCCGCTCCACGTCCCGGGTGACCAGCCGGGTGTCGTCCCTGCTGAACGTGTCGAGGACCGCCCTGCCGTGCGCCGGGTCCGGGAGGCCCGCCAGCAGCCGCTCCTCGGACATCCCCGTCCGGGTGTCCCTGGTGCCGTCACCGATCCGCACGAGCCGCAGCAGCACGAGCCGGGCGTCGTCGACCGCGTCGGGGCCCAGCTCGTCGAGCGCGCGGTTCGCCGTCTCCGCCAGCGCGCCCGCGATCCGTCCGGTGCGCTTGTAGCTGTCGATGGTCAGGACGCCGTCGTCACGCCGTCGCCAGGTCTCCCGCAGGGCGTGCGCGAGCAGCGGGAGCCGTCCGGCCTCGTCCTGGGCCTTCCCGACCTCCAGGTCGTCGAGGATCAGTTCCACCAGGCCGGGCTGGAGCCGCAGTCCGTGGTCGCGGGCCGGGCGCTCGACGGCTTCGCTGATCTGCTCCGCCGTCATCGGGCCGAGCAGGAACGGCGAGGACATGGCCGGTGCCAGGGCCGGGTAGTCGACGAGCCGCCCGTTGAAGTCCGCCCGCACACCCAGCACGACCAGGGCGGTGGGCGAGCCCGCGGCACCGGCTGCCGCCCGGTCGACCGCGCTGATCAGCCATTGGCGGCTCGGCTCGTCCGGGCACTGGGTGAACACCTCCTCGAACTGGTCGACCACGAGGAGCACACCGCTCCCGTCGGGGCTCAACCGCCCCAGCAACTCGGCGAGATGGTCCGGGTCCTCCGCGAGCCGCTGTGCCACTGAGGTCTCGTCCTCGTCGAGCAGCGGGGCCAGCGCCGAGGCGACGGACGCGACCGGGTCCGCGGTCGGGGTGAGCACCAGCCGGGGCCAGTCCGCGGCAGCGGGCAGCTTCAGCCTGCCGCGGGCCACGGCCGGGAGCAGACCCGCGCGCAGCAGGGAGGACTTGCCGCAGCCCGAGGCGCCGTACACGACGAGCGGGGCGGGCTCGGTCCAGCGTCTTTCGAGGGACCGGAGCAGCCCTTCGACCACGGTCGAGCGACCGTGGAACGTCCCGAACTCCCGCTCGGTGAAAGACGCGAGACCGGGATAGGGGCACATATCGCTGGGCGCCGGCGGCGGCATGGGCGGCTCGTCAGGACGCGGCTGCGGCACCGGTCTCCACAGCGGGTTCGGCGCCAGGACCAGGTCGCCCGCAAGGTCGGTCACACTGCGCATCGGGCGGGGGCAGCCCATGGCGGGGAGTTTCCCGGAGAGATGCCGAAAGGCTCCGTCGAGGGAGAGTTTCCGCTCGCCTCCGGGCTCGCCTTTGTGCAGCCATTCGATCAGCTCGCCGAGAAATGCCGTATGCGGTGAATCGTCGGAGGCGACGGCGAGAGTGGTGCGTCCGGCGGCCGTCAGGACGTAACTGTTCGCGATTTCCGTGAGATCGGCGAATTCCCTCGCCGCCGCGACCCGTCCGGTGGCCCTGCCCGAATAGCAGCAGTCGAGAATGACGACCTTGCTGCTCGCCCGGCTGCCGCCGACATAGGAGCGCAGCATCGAGTACGGCAGCGCGCGGTGGTCCACCGGCGCAGCGGAGCCCTCGCCGATGCTGGCGCTGGTGGCGAGGAACAGTTCGCCCGAGGCGTTGGTGAGGCCGTGCCCGGCGAAGCAGACGAGCAGTACGTCGCCCTTCCCGGCCCGGCGGCAGACCTCGGCGAGTGCGTCGCCGAGCTCCAGCGGGCTGGGCGCGTCCAGGACCGTGCGGATGGAGGCGTCCGGCACCGAGCAGCGGCGCGTGAGGGTCTCCCGCAGGGCGCTGACGGTGTACGCCACCGCGGGTACGTCCGCCAGGCGGGAGCTCTCGATGTGCCGGCTGGTGCCGGCTATCAGGACGTGCGCGTTTCCGGCGAGGGACGGCCGGAGGTCGAGGTCAGCGCTGTCGACCGTCATCGGAGCCCTCCGTGACGGGGGCGGTCGCGGTCGCGACACCGGTCCCGGCGCCGGGTCCGGTCTCCGTCCAGCGGGCCAGGTCCTGGACGGCCTTCGGCACCTGGTCCGAGGTCAGGGCGCCGAGTCCGCGCGCGTCCAGCTTCAGCTCGGTGCCGTCCGGCCGGCGCAGGACCACCGACACCGAGCCGGTCTTGGCGCGGATCCAGGTGATCAGCACGGAGGCGAACACCCCCGCCACGCCGCCCGGCCCGAGCGTGATCAGCAGTACGTCGGAAACCGTCCCCAGAGTTCCCGGCACCGCCCTTCCCTCTCCGGCGTCGACGGCACCGGAGAGTTCCACTTCGTCGTCCAGCCATTGGCGCAGCGACTGGAGTTCGTCCGACTCGCTGTCCTCGCCCAGAGCCGAAACGGCAATGACGGTTTCCCCCATGATTCCCCCCGGAAGTGCGGCTGTCGCAGCCCGCACCTTATGCCGGTCAAGGGGAGGGAATCACGGGGAAAAGGAGAATGCCCGAATATTGTCGAAGGAGTTTCGGAACTGACGGAACGAGCGCGGGGCGGTCGCTACCGGGCCAGGCTCAGCGACAGCGCGAAACGGCCCTCCTCGTCGGTCCACCAGTGGGCCAACTCCAGCCCGGCGGCGGACAGTTCGGCGCGGACACCCTCCTTGCGGAACTTCGCCGACACCTCGGTGTGCAGCTCCTCGCCCGCCGCGAAGTCCACGGCCAGGTCCAGCGCCGGGATCTTCACGGTCTGTTCCGCCAGCGACCGCAGACGCATCTCGATCCACTCGTTCTCGGCGTCCCACAGGGCCACGTGCTCGAAGGCGCCGGGATCGAAGTCGGCACCCAGGTCGCGGTTGACGACGCTCAGCACGTTCTTGTTGAACTCGGCCGTCACTCCGGCCGCGTCGTCGTACGCCCTGACCAGGACGTTCTCGTCCTTGACGAGGTCGGTGCCGAGCAGCAGCGCGTCACCGGGGGAGAGCAGCGCGCGGACGGAGGAGAGGAACGCGGCGCGCTCGGCGGGCAGCAGATTGCCGATCGTGCCGCCCAGGAAGGCCAGCAGCCGGGGGCCCGGCGTCCCCGGCAGCGCCAGCCCGGCCGTGAAGTCGGCGATCAGCGCGTGCACGCTCAGCTCCGGCCGCTCGTCGAGGAGCGCGTGCCCCGCCTGGGTGAGGGCGCTCTCGCTGACGTCGACCGGGACGTAGGTGTGCAGCCCGGTCAGCGCGTCGAGCAGATACCGGGTCTTCTCCGAGGAGCCGGAGCCCAGCTCGACCAGGGTGCGGGCACCGGTCGCCGCCGCGATCTCGCCGGAGTGCGCGACGAGGATCTCCCGCTCGGCGCGGGTGGGGTAGTACTCGGGCAACTCGGTGATCTTCTCGAAGAGTTCGCTGCCGTGGGCGTCGTAGAACCACTTCGGCGGGAGTGTCTTCGGGGTGTGCGTCAGGCCCTTGAGGACGTCGGCGCGCAGGGCCGCCTCGGTGGCGTCCTCGGGCAGGGTGCGGGTCAGCAGGAACGGACTCACGTGCGGGGCTCCTCGAGTGGTTCCGGGGATTTGAGCGGCGTCAGCAGCACGTCGGTGCGGCTCGCCGCGAGCAGCGTGCGGTCGGGCACCTCCTGCCAGTGCGGATCGTCGTCGTACGGCTCGGAGGCGACGACCGTGCTCCGGCCGGGGCATCGGAGGTACCAGAGGGTGTCGCCCCAGGCGGTCGCGGCGATGGACTCGCCGTCGGTCAGCAGGAGGTTGAGCCGGGAGCCGGGGGCCGCCTCGGCGACCTCCAGGACCGTGTCGGCCAGCGCCTGCCCCACCTCGTCGCCGCCGCGCAGCCGGCCCAGGACCAGCGCCCAGACGAACGCCGAGTCGTTGCGGGCCTCCATCGACAGCAGCTCCGCCGGGGGCACGGAGGAGGTCAGCGGGGCCAGGGAGCGCGGCCAGTCCCTGACCGCGCCGTTGTGGCTGAACAGCCAGGGCCCCGAGGCGTACGGCGCCGCCGCCGCCTCGGCGTCGGCGCCCGCCAGGGTCGCGTCGCGTACGGCGGCCAGGACCGCCGAACTCCTCACGACCCGGGCGAGGTCGGCGAACGACAGGTCGGCCCAGATCGGCCCGGCGCGCCGGTAGCGGGCCGGGGCCGGGTCGCCCTCGGCGTACCAACCGACCCCGAAACCATCGGCGTTGACCGTGCCGTGCCGCTGCCGACGCGGTGCCCAGGACTGCCGGTACAGACTGTGCGGGGGCTCCACGAGGAGCCGGCCGAGCGGCTCCTCGGGTCCCAGGTACGCCAGGTGACGGCACATCAGACGGTCACCGAACGGGCCGTGCGGAAGCCGGAGAAGATCTGCCGCCGGATCGGGTAGTCCCAGTTGCGGAACGTACCCCGGCAGGCCACCGCGTCCACCGCGAACGAACCGCCGCGCAGCACCTTGTGGTCGGGGCCGAAGAACACCTCCGAGTACTCCTTGTACGGGAACGCCCGGAACCCGGGATAGGGCGCGAAGTCGCTCGCCGTCCACTCCCACACGTCGCCGATCAACTGCCGTACGCCGAGCGGTGACTCGCCCTCCGGATAGCTTCCGGCGGGGGCGGGGCGGAGATGGCGCTGACCCAGGTTGGCGTGCCGGGGCTCCGGGTCGGTGTCGCCCCACGGGTAGCGCATCGAGCGGTCCGCGGTGGGGTCGTGGCGGGCGGCCTTCTCCCACTCGGCCTCCGTGGGCAGCCGCCGCCGTGCCCAGCGGGCGTACGCGTCGGCCTCGTACCAGCTGACGTGCACCACCGGCTCGTCGGACGGCACGACCTCGGTGACACCGAAGCGCCGGCGCAGCCACTGGTCGCCGTCCCGGCGCCAGAACAGCGGGGCGTCGATGGAATGTTGGCGGATATGGGCCCAGCCGGCCGGCGCCCACCAGTCCTCGACCCGGTAGCCGCCGTCCTCGATGAACTCCTGGTACGCCTCGTTGGTGACCGGAGCGGTGTCGATGTAGAAGGGCGCCACCTCGCGCCGGTGCGCCGGGCGTTCGTTGTCCAGCGCCCAGGGCTCGTCGGAGGTGCCCATGGTGAACGGGCCGCCGGGGACCAGGACTTCGGCCGGGCCCGTGTACAGCGGGGCCGGTTCCGGGTCCGGGGCGGTCAGGGCCTGGGGGCCCTTGCGGAGCTGATGGGTGATCAGCATGGTCTCGTCGTGCTGCTGTTCGTGCTGCGCGATCATCCCGAAGGCGAACCCGGCCTCGGTGAGCCGGGTCCCGTGCAGCGCGGCGCCCTCCAGGACGTCGAGGACCCGTCCGCGCACCTCCGCCGCGTAGCGCCGGGACTCGGCGGGCGACAGCAGGGGCAACGTGGGGCGCTCGGAGCGCGGGTGCTCGAAGGCGTCGTAGATTCCGTCGATCTCCGGTCGGATCGCCTCCTGCCCGGCGACGGTCCGCAGCAGCCACTGCTCCTCCTGGTTGCCGATGTGGGCGAGGTCCCACACGAGCGGCGACATCAGCGGGGAGTGCTGGGCGGTCAGGTCGGGGTCCTCGACACAGCTGGTGAGGAGCGTCGTCCGGTCCCGGGCGGTGACCAGCGTGGTCACCGCCCGCTCACGGAACGCCTCGGGGTCGGCCGGGGGGTCGACGACGGTGTCGGTCATGTGCGGATTTCCTTCCCGAGCGAACCGTGCGTCCGGTCCAGCAGATCGTCGGCGGGGCAGCGGCCCCGGATCACATAGCGGTGCAGATACGTTTCGACAGCCTCCGTGACCTCCGCGTCGGCACCGAGCCGGGGCAGCGCCTCCAGGGCCGCCGCGAAGCACGCGATCGCCGCCTCGTGCAGCTCGGGGTCGGTCAGGCCGTGCCGGGCCGCGTCGATCCACAGCGGGTTGTGCGGCGCGGGCAGCGACAGGGCGCGCTCGGCCAGCGGCTTCACGACCCGGTAGGCGGTCTCGGCGGCCTCGGGGTCGTCGAAGAGCGCAGCCGTCACCGCGAGCGGCACGATCCAGCCGTCCTCGCCGGGCTGCGCGTCGATCATGCGCAGTTCGAGATGGCCACGCGGTCTGACCGGCGGGAACAGGGTCGACACGTGGTAGTCGAGGTCCTCCCGGGTCGGCTGTCTGGGCACCCCCGTCCTGGCCCACTCCCGGAAGGTGAGCCCCTCCGGGACGTCCCAGGGCCCGCTGTCCCGCCGTATGCACATCACCGGCGCGTCCAGGACGTGCCGGGCCCAGGCGGTGCGGGGGTCGGTGTGCAGGTCGGGACCGCCGGCCCGGCCCTTGCCGATCTCCGTCCAGCGCAGCTGGCGGGTGGAGAGCCAGCCGGTGGGCTCGGAGCAGGCGAGGGGGGAGTTGGCGAAGGCGGCCACCAGGACCGGGCCCAGCTGGTGGGCCAGCCACCAGCGGCGTCCGAGGCCGAGGGGGCCGGGTTCCTCGTACCCGGCGTCCACGCACACCTGCACGGAGGCCGAGGTGCACATCATGGCCCGGCCGGCCGGGCCGGTGCGGTCGAGGCAGGCCTCCATGGCGTCGTAGCGAGGTTCCTGGAGATATCTGCGGGGCGGGTGCCAGGGGTCGTGGCCGAGGCCGACGAGGCCGAGACCGTGCTCGGCGAGGGCCGCCCCGACGGCGGCGAGGTCGGCGGAGACGGTACCGACGCACTCCATCAGGGAGTCGGCGGGCTGGGAGCTCAGCTCCAGCTGGCCGCCCGGTTCGACGGTGAGCGCCGACTTCAGGGGCACGGTCCGCAGTGCGGCGTAGGCCGCCGCGAGTCGTTCGGGTGTCACGGGGAGCCGCGCGCTGCGCAGCTCGTGGACGAGCCATTCCACTTCCACCCCGATACGGCGGGGCGGGCCGGTCTTGAAGCAGATGCCTCGGACCAGGGCCTCGAGCTCGGCTTCGGGGAGCGATGTACGAGGCCTCGTACAGTCGCCTAGAGAGTCGGACATGTCGGGATCCTCCTGAGATTCCACCATGCCACCGGTCCGGAGATCAGGTGGGTCGGACCGGCAACGCTCGTCCCACCCAAGACCCTCGTGCCGTTCCGCACAAGGGGGCACATCGCCGCATTAGGGGCCGTGGATCTCCGTTTCCCTGTGATTTTCGAGGTGTTTTCCGTCCGGGCGGGGCGCCCGAAACTCTGTTGCACCGCATCACCAGCATCGCCCACGATTCCTGCATGAGCACAACGAGAGACACCGCGCGGCACGCGCTCATGGCGCTCACGGGGGTGGCGCCATGAGCGCGCGGCTGCGCGGGATCGCGAAGGAGACCGAGCGGATCGTCGAGGCGGGCCGGTATCGCGCGCCCGACGGGCACGAGGTGTCGGTGGCCGACGCGATCGAGGCGGCACGGGCGGGGACGCGGATGTACGGACCCGGGCCGGTGCAGGCCGGTCCCTTCGACCCCGTGGACACGTTCATCGAGGTCACCGGCGAGAGCAGCCTGGAGGCGGCCCGTCGGCTCGGCGGGCGGGTGGCCGTACTGAACTTCGCCTCGGCCCGCAATCCGGGCGGCGGCTATCTGAACGGCGCGCAGGCCCAGGAGGAGGCCCTCTGCCGGGCCTCGGCGCTGTACACCTGCCAGCTGGAGGCCCGCGAGTTCTACGACCATCACCGGGCCCATCGCGACCCGTTCTACACCGACCGGGTCATCCACTCACCCGCCGTGCCCGTCTTCCGTGACGACGACGGCACCCTGCTGGACGCCGTCCACCTCGTGGGCTTCCTGACGGCCGCCGCCCCGAACACCGGCGTGGTGCGCCGGACGGCCCCCGACCGGGTCGCCGACGTGCCGGCCGCCCTCGCGACACGGGCCGAGCAGGTGCTGTCGGTGGCCGTGGCCGAGGGGTACCGGCGGCTGGTGCTGGGCGCCTGGGGGTGCGGGGTGTTCCAGAACGACCCCGCGCAGGTGGCGGAGACGTTCCGGGCGCTGCTCGACGACGGCGGGCGGTTCGCCGGGGCCTTCGAGCACGTGGCGTTCGGGGTGCTGGACCGGACTCGGGGCGCGGTGGTGCGAGAGGCGTTCGTACGGGTGTTTGAGGGGTGTCGGTCGTTGGCGTGATGGTGGGTCGGGGCGGCGGTGTCTGTTGGGGCTGTGAGGGTCGAGGCGGGGCTGGCGGTGTCTGTTCGGGCTGTGAGGTCTGGTGCGGGGCGGGGGCCGGTGGTTCTGGTGTGACCGTCAGGTCCACCCGTAGCGCTCGTGCAGTCGCTGCCTGACCAGGTTGAAGCGGCCCCGGTCCAGAGCGCAGGCCTCGCGGCGCATGCCGTCCTCGTGGAGGCGCAGGATGCGGTCGACGTCGACCCAGGAGTCCCGGCCGGTGCGGTCCCAGGGGCCGCTGCCGATCGGCACCCACTCGCGGTCCCCGTCGTGCCGCTTGCTCGACAGCTGTACGGCGAGGAAGGTGCCGGCCGCCTCACGGGCGACCACCAGCACGGGACGGTCCTTGCCGCGTCCGTCGTTCTCCTCGAAGGGAACCCAGGTCCAGACGATCTCGCCGGGGTCGGGGTCGCCGTCGTGCGCGGGGGAGTACTCGGTGCGCACCTTGCCGACCTCGCGCGGGTCGGCCTCGGTGGTGGCGGTGGCGCCGAAGCGGCCGGGAACGTTCTCATCGGTAAACGCAGTCACGTGGTGCACCTTATGGCGTCCGCCGAACCGGTGGAGGAGTACGGTCGGTCGGATGAACGAAGCGGCGGGCG
This sequence comes from Streptomyces sp. SID13726, assembly GCF_010548375.1. Taxonomy (GTDB): domain Bacteria; phylum Actinomycetota; class Actinomycetes; order Streptomycetales; family Streptomycetaceae; genus Streptomyces. The sequence continues at coordinate 288,908 of NZ_JAAGLY010000003.1, read as the reverse complement.
CGGTCACCTTCGTGTGGCTCGGCATGGTGCTGGCGATCTCCTTCCTGGAAGCACCCCTGAAGTTCCGTGCGCCGGGTGTGACCATCCAAGTCGGCCTGGGCATCGGGCGGCTGGTCTTCCGGGCCCTGAACCTGGTGGAGAGCGTCCTGGCCGCCGCGGTGGCCGTCCTGGTCGCCGTGGACGGCGCACCGGCACGGGTCGTCGTGTGGACCGTGGCCCTGGTGGTGCTGCTCGTCGGTCAACTCGCCGTGGTCCGCCCCCGGTTGAACCGTCGCTCCGACCGCGTCCTGGCCGGTGAGGACCTGCCCCGCTCGCGCGGCCACCTCGTCTACATCGCCCTCGAGATCGCGAAGGTCATCGCCCTGATCGGCCTCGGCGTCACGCTGCTCGCGCGGTGAAGGCGCAGTGAACGCGAGCGGTCCGGGGCCCTTTTCTCCAAAGGCCCCGGACCGCCCGCCCTTTACTTCTGTCGCCTTGTGCTTCTGTTGGCCTTTGCTCCTACTGGCCTGTACTCCTGTTGGCCATTACTCCTGGACCGGCACCTTCTGGGAGGGCGGCGACGCGACCCCGTTGAGTGAAGTGCCGTTCACCGGCTGCCCGTTCTGGTTCATCGACGCGAGCAGCTGACGGGCCAGACCCAGCCCCGTGCCGCCCATGGTGAGCGCCTTGGCGAACATGTCCGCCATGCCGTCCGCGCCGTTGAGGACCACCATGTTGTCGACGTTCCCGAACGCGGACGCGCCCGCCTTGACGATCTCCGGCCAGTTCTCGGCGAGTTGCTGGGCGACGACCGCCTCCTGGTTCTCGGCGAGCGCGGCGGCACGGGCCTTGATGGCCTCCGCCTCCGCGAGACCCTTCGCCTTGGCCGCCTCGGCCTCCGCAAGACCCTTGGCCTGAGCGGCGGCGGCCTCGGCCTCACCGGTGGCCCGGGTCGACGCCGCCATGGCCGTACCGCGCGCCTTGGTGGCCTCGGCCTCGGCACTCGCGGCCGTCTTGACGCGGGTGGCCTCGGCCGCGGCCGCGAGCTCGGTCTCCCTGGCTTTGGCCTCGGCCCCGGAGATCCGCGCGTCACGCTCGGCCTCGGCCAGCGTGCGCTTCTCGTAGGCCTGGGCGTCCGCCGGCTTGCGGACGTCCGCCTGGAGCTGCTGCTCCCTGCGGTGTGCCTCGAGTTCGGCGACCCGGGTCTCCTGGACGACGACCTCCTGCCGGGCCCCGGCGTCCGCGAGCGGACCGGCCTGACGCGCCTTCGCGGCTGCCTTGTCCCGCTCGGCCTGGTAGCCGGCCTGGAGGATCTCGCTGTCCCGGGTGGCCTCCGCCATCCGCGCGAACGACTGCTGCTCGGCCTCGGTGGCCAGCCGGTTCGCCTCCGCCTGGGCGATCCGCGCGTCCCGCTGGACGGCGGCCGCGTGCGGCATTGCCAGGTTCTGGATGTACCCGGTCGGGTCCTCGATCTCGTGGATCTGCAGGGAGTCGACGATGAGCCCCAGCTTCTCCATCTCCGTGCCGCAGGCGGCCCGGGTCTGCCCCGTGAGCTTCTCCCGGTCGCGGATCATGTCCTCGACGGTCAACCCGCCGACGATGGACCGCAGATGACCGGCGAACACGTTGTGCACCCGCTCCGACATCAGCTTCTGCTGGTCGAGGAAACGGCGCCCCGCGTTGGCGATCGACACGAAGTCGTCACCGACCTTGAAGATGACCACGCCCCGCACCTTGAGCGGAATGCCCTGGTGGGTCACGCAGTCCACGTGCAGTTCGGTCTCGTTCAGGTCGAGCGAGAGCTTGCGCACCGCCTGCACACCGGGCAGCACCAGCGTGCCCCGCCCGGTGACGATGCGGAATCCCATCCCCGCTTCGAGCCCCTCCGTCTTGTGGTTGGAGCCCGAGATGATCAGTGCCTCGTTGGGTTCCGCGACACGCCACATCAGTTTGAACAGACCGATCACAACGGCGATGGCAGCGACTGCCACCCCCGCAACGACGCCGACAACCATCGGCATGCGCCCCCTTTGCATGGTGCCCTATCGGCACCGAACGAAGGGAGTGTGCGCCTCTTGGGAGCCAGGGTGAAGACACTGACGAATCCTTGTCGAAACCTTGATACAAACGCTTCTCACCTGCGCGTTAACAGGCTCAACTGTCGTACGCGGCCTGCACGTAGACCGTCCTCGGCGGGAGGTACTCCACCACCATCACCACCGTCCCCCGCTCGATCCGGTCCGTGCCGGAGGCCGGATAGGCGAGGAAGTGCTCGGCACCGCCCCGCACCCGGACGATCACCTCGCCGACGAGCCCCGGCCCGATCGTCCCCGTGACCCGCCCCATGAGCCCGACCATCGACGCATCGTCCATGGTCACAGGGTACGGGCCGGGGCGCCTGGCCTCCCTGTGTTCGCTTCGGGTGGCTGAGCCGGTCCGAGTGGGGCGATTGCGGCCCGCTGACCGGCCGGAGCTATGCGTACGGTACGGGCTGCTGTGACCGCATGAATCGGCCCGTCACCGAGATCTGATCACGCGAAGCTCCAGCTCGTGTCTCGCCTCGTTCCGCAAGGTCGTCTCCAGGTGGTGCAACTTGGTGACAAGGCTGTCGTCGTGGTCGAGCACACGGCTCGCCAGGCCGGTCAAGGAGTCGTCCTCATGAGGCGTGGACCACTCGAACAGAAGACTGCACAGTGCGTCACTGCTCTCATCCGGAACGGGCGCCATACGCAAACCGATCCATTCGCGGTCCACCCAATGACTCAGAAGGGCGGTAAATGTGTCGATGCAGTGCCGTTTGTTGTCCGTCTCTGAATCCAACCGCGCAATCAGATCGGCGTACAGCTCGGGCATACCGAGACCCATCACACGTGCGCCCGCATACGCCCAGTAGTCCGATCCCGTCCCACCGCCGTATGCCTCCCAGTGTGGATTCCACAGCAGTCGGGTAAATGCGGCGCGTGCAGCGTCACCATGCAGGGCGATGCCCAGGATCAGCCCGCTGTTGCAATCCGCGGAGGCGCCGCCCTCACCCCATTCGACGAGTTTTTCCCACCATGACGGATCACCCGTCTTCGTGGCAAGGACCGGCAAGAACTCAGGGAAGACACTGGCCCCGACATACCGCTCCAGAGCCTCCGCGATCTCGGTCCTCAGACCTCGACACGAGAGGTGCAGCAACCCCAGGCACGCGTCCATCGACTCGTGCCACGAACCCTCAACGTGCTCCCACAACATCCGCTCGGCCGACTCGCACCCCAAATAACCGACAGCGTGCAGCACACCGGTCGGCACGCCGTCGCGCAACCTTCCCGCCTCAACACCCGCTTCCAGTAGGCGTTCGGCCACACTGATGTCTCCATGTCGAGCGAATACCGGAACCAGCCTCTCGCGCGCTCCGGGATCGTCGAGGAACACCGGGAGAAGCGCCTCCGCATCGGACCGCGACCCGTACCGCAGCACCACGTCCACGACCATCGACTCCCACCGCCCGGTCACCGCAGTGGGATCCCCGACGTACCTGTCAAGCAACTTCCGCGTCGCCCACGAAATCGTCACCTTTGACTGCCACCTCTGCCTAGCCAACGCCGCTCATCTTGGCCGAGGGTCGAGATCACGGCCACGAAGATCCGGTGCACCTCCCCGGCTCTGAAGTCGCATGGAGCCGTGAGGCACGACTGCGGCGCACGATTCACGCTGACGCTGACGCTGACCCGCCGGCCCGGGCCTGCCGGAGCTCAGCTGCGGGGAACGGAGTGCGCTTGGTCTCTGTGACAAGTCGGTGGGCGAAGTCGTCCATGACGACGGCGTGCGGGGCATGACGATCGATGATCGCCGTGATCCCGGGAGGAACGCCGTCGGGGCGGCGGCCCGCGATCCATTCGCGCAGGAAAGTCCCTAGTTCCGTGCCACCGCGCACGGCCTCGGGCAAGTGGTGGCGCAGCAGATGCCACGGTGCATAGCAGCGGTCGTACATGAGGTGATCAGCAAGGAAGGCGGCTTCCTCGGCCGAGAGTTCGAAGCGGTGGCTGAGAGCGAGCCCGAAGTCCGCGAAGTACACCTGTTGACCATCGGTCAGCAGGTTGGCGAAGTGGGCGTCGAAGTGCACCAGCCCACGTGAACTCATGAACTCGGTTCCCCGCAGCAGCGCGTCTTCCACCCACAGATAGGAGGAGTCGCCTCCTGGCTCTGTGCCGGCCGGCTCGCCGGTGCCGCTGAGCCAAGCCGCCAGTGTCTGGGGAACGTGCTCCAGGAAGAGCACCAGGCTGAGGGAGGATTTCCCGATGGCTTCCAGCCGATGACGTACGGCGGACGATCCCTCCCAATGTGCGACGGCCCCCTCGATGCCTCCGAACTCATCAGCGAAGTCGGCAGGAGGCCGGTCCGGCAGAATGCGCCAGTGATACATGAGCGGGAAGCCGGCAAACTCGCCCCTCAGAACCCAAGCGGTCGTCATGACGTGCGCGGCCAGCTCACGCCAGGCCCCAAACCCTGCCGACCCCACGCCGTACTGGTAATAGAGAGGGAGCCTGAACAGGTTGGCGGTCGAGCGCACATGCTCCGGCCGCATCTCGATGTCCGTCAGCGGGATTCGCTTGACGAAGACAGGTATTCCCGCGACCTTCATTTCGCCCCGTCTGCCACCGATGCCCGAGCCCAGTGCCGGCGCGGCAGCCACCGCATCGCCGAGCCTCCGGTCGCTGAGCAACGAGAGCTCTGCTCCGACGGCCGCACAAGCGGATACACGAGCGGCGGGTAGCGGCTCGGTCTCATCCATCGGTGGCTCCTGCCTGACATCACACTGAACACTGACTGCTGTCGATCATGTCAGGCGTCCCGACTCGTCCGTCGTCTCCAGGTGTCGGGACGTGCGGCCGTACGGCCGCACGTCCGCAACGCAGCCTCAACCCGACCCGAAGTAGGCCCGAGTTCAGACAGTCCCAGGTGTCACCAGCCCCGACTCGTACGCCACGATCACCAGTTGCGCCCGGTCCCGCGCCCCCAACTTGCCCATGATCCGGCTGACATGGGTCTTCGCGGTGAGTGGACTGAGTCCCAACGCCTCAGCGATCTCCGTGTTGTTGAGGCCGCGCGCGACCAGCGTGAGCACCTGCCGTTCCCGTTCGGACAGTTCGCTCGGTCCGCCCACCGCGGATGTCGGCACGGTGCTGGGCGCGCGCAGGAAGCGGGCGATCAGGCGCGAGGTGGGACCGGGCGAGAGGAGGGACTCGCCCGCGGCCACCGTCCGGATGGCGTCGAGGAGTTCGGCCGGCCTGATGTCCTTCACGAGGAAGCCGGACGCCCCGGCCCGCAGCGCCTCGACGATGTTCTCATCGGTCTCGTACGTCGTCAGGACGAGCACCTTCACCCCCGCGAGATCCTCGTCGGCGGCGATGAGCCGGGTCGCCTCGATCCCGTCGAGGTCGGGCATGCGGATGTCCATCACCACGAGATCGGCCCGCTCCGACCGGGCCAGCGCCACGGCCTCGTGCCCATTGCCCGCCTCGGCGACGACCTCCATGTCGCCTGCCGACGAGACGAGCATCGCGAAGGAGGCCCGTACGAGATTCTGGTCGTCGGCCAGCAGTACGCGGATGGTCATCGAACCTCGCCCTCCCGGGACAGCGGCAGTGTGGCCGTCACCTCGAAGCCCTCGGCGGGCCCCGGACCGGCGTCCAGTGTGCCGCCCACGCTACGGGCCCGCTCCCGCATTCCGACGAGCCCGAACCCCGACGGGCCGTCGGACGGGCCCACCCCGTCGCCCGTCCCGTCGTCCCTGACGCTCACCCGCAGTGCGCCGTCCGCGGTCCACAGACCCACCCGCACGGTGAGGTCCTCGCGGCCCCCGTGGCGTACGGCGTTGGTGAGCGCCTCCTGCACGATCCGGTACGCGGCGGCGCCCACAGAGGGCGGGACGCCGTCCGCGCGGACGGACAGTTCGACCTTGGCCCCGGCCGCCCGGCCGGACTCCGCGAGACCGGCCAGTCCGTCGATCCCGGGCAGCGGCCCCCGCATGTCCTCGGCCCCGGACACGGAACCGGTCCCCGCTTCAGGATCTGTTCCCGCCCCCACGACCGTGTCATCCGCCCGCAGCACCTCCAGCGTCGTACGCAGTTCCCCCCGGGCGGTCCGGCAGGTCCCCGCGATGTCGTCCAGGGCCTGGGCTACGGCCTTGCGGTCGAGGCGCTCGGGGTCGGCGGTGAGGACGTGGGCCGCCACGGACGTCTGCACGCCGATGAGCGTGATGCTGTGGGCGAGCAGGTCGTGCAGGTCACGGGCCATCCGCAGCCGTTCCTCGGCGACGCGGCGCCTGGCCTCCTCCTCCCGGGTGCGTTCGGCCCGCTCGGCCCGCTCGACGATGGAGGCGACGTACAAGCGGTAGTAGCGGACGGCGATGCCGACAACCAGGACCGCGATGATCCAGCCGGAGATCTCCAGGGAGTCCAGCGCCTCGTCCTGGTCGGTGATGCCATTGCTGACCACTGTCGAGCCGAGGACGGCGACACCGGTGAGCAGCGTGCGGCGTACGGTGCCGGTCGCCGCGACGGTGTAGAGCGCCAGGACGATCGCCGGGACAGGCAGGGTCGGGTTGTAGTCGAAGGCGTAGTACGGAGCCATGCAGGCCACCACCCCGAGCAGGGCCACCACCGGACGGCGGCGCCGCCATACGAGGGGCACGTACCCGGCGAGCAGCAGCGTCCAGCTGAGTTGGCCGGGCCGGGCCCCTTCGCTGCCCATCAGGGTGAGGGCAAAGGCGAGCACGGCGACGCCCAGCGCGAGGACCGCGTCGTTGCGGGTGCGGTGCGGTGCGGTCAGCGGTTCGCGGTTGACGGCGGACATGATGCGCTCGACGCGACGGGACCACCCGCCGCCACCGGCCGCCGTCTCCGCCGCCGACCGGTCTCGTACGCCTGTGGTCGTTCCCCGTTCTTCCACGGCTCCATCTTCCGGTACTCGTGCGGGAACCCGGGCGCTCCTCCGGAAGGAGAGGCACCCGGGCGGGCCCGCCGGATCAAAGTGCTGGATCGAGGCGTTCGATCAACGTGCTCAGCGTGCGCCGACGGTCTCCGGCTGCCGTGGCGGCTCGGTCGGTTCGGCCGGTCCGGGCTCCCGTGAGAGCACGCCAGGCCACCACACCTTCCGGCCCAGGGCGACGCTGGCGCTGGTCACCAGGTACGTCCGTACGAGGAAGGTGTCGAGCAGGACGCCGACGGCGATCACGAAGCCGAGCTGGACCAGTTGCACCAGGCCCATGTTCGTCAGCACGGCGAAGGTCGCGGCGAGGACGAGTCCGGCGGAGGCGATGACGCCGCCGGTGGTACGCAGCGCGGTGAGGGCAGCCGTGGCCGGTTCCGCTCCCGCCAGGGACTCCTCCCTCATCCGGTGCATGAGGAAGATGCCGTAGTCGACGCCCAGGGCGACCAGGAACACGAAGGACAGCAGTCCGAGCCCCGGATCGGTGCCCTTGAGGCCGAGGAGCGGTTCGAAGACCAGTCCGCCGATCCCCAGGGAGGCGCCCCACACCGCGACGACCGCGACCACCAGCAGCAGTGGTGCGACCAGACTCCGCAGCAGCACGATCAGGATGAGCAGCACGGAGACGAGGACGAGCGGCACGATGATCTTCGTGTCCCGGGCGTTGGTGACCTCCAGGTCGATCTGCTGGGCGCTGTCCCCGCCGACGTAGGAGCCCTTCAGTTCCTTCCGCAGGGTCTTGATGGTGGCGGTCTCGCCCGCCGACTGGGGTGCGCTCTTCGCGAAGACGGAGATCTCGGTCCAGCCGTCTCCCGTACGGCCCTTCTCCACGCTGCCGACGCCCGGGATGCCGCGGACAGTCGCGAGGGTCTCGTCGGCGCGCTCCTGCGGGGTGATCACGTCGATGGGCTGGCTGCCCTGCCCGGGAAAGGCCTTGGCGGCGGTCTCCATCGCGACGACGGACTCCGGCTTCTTGACGAAGGAGTCCTCCTGCTTGAGCGCTCCCGGCAGGTTGAACGAGCCCAGCGCCAGGGCGCCGAGCAGTACGGCACCGCTCGCGAGCACGGTCAGCGGCCTGCGTCCGGCAGAGCTGCCCATCGCCGAGAACAGGCTGCGCCGCTTCTTGAGCGTGCTCCCGAAGGCGGGCACGAGCGGCCAGAACACCCGCCGTCCGGCCAGTACGAGGATCGCGGGGAGCAGGGTCAGCATCGCGATCAGCGCGCACATCACACCGACGGCGCCGAGCGGGCCCATGCCCTTGCTGCTGTTGAGGTCGGCGGCGAGCAGACACAGCAGTCCGGCGGCGACGGTGCCGGAGGAGGCGAGCACTGCGGGCCCGCAGCCGCGCAGGGCGGCGATCATGGCCTCGTACGGGCGCTCGATGCGCCGCAGTTCCTCCCGGTAACGCGAGACGAGCAGCAGCGCGTAGTCCGTGCCCGCCCCGAACACGAGGATCGTCATCACGCCCGCGCTCTGCCCCGAGACGGGGGTGCCGAAGGCCTGGTTGAGGCCGTAGGAGACACCCATCGACATGAAGTCGGCGATCCCGGCGACGACGAGGGGCACGAGCCACAGCACGGGGCTGCGGTAGATCAGGATCAGCAGTATGGCGACGACGGCGACGGTGGTGTAGAGCAGCGGTCCGCCGAGCGAGTCGTAGACCGCGCCGGAGTCGGTGTCCAGCCCGCCGGTGCCGCCCACATCGACGCTCAACCCGCCTTCGTCCTGGGCGACTTCGCGGACGTCGGTGACGAGCTTGTCCTGCTTCTCCTCGTCCGCCCCGGGCTCGTTGCTGGCGATCGGGTAGATCAGGGTGGTGCCGTCCTTGGACGGAATCCCCTCGGGAGCACCGTCGATCAGCTCGTGCTGCCGGGTGATCTCCGCGACCTGCCCGGCCGCGGTCTCCCGGTCGGCGGCGCTGAGCCCGCCGTCCCGGTGGTAGACGAGCACCATCTCGGTGGTCTCGCCCCCGGGCAACTTCTCCTCGATCTTCGCCACTTGCGTCGAGTCCGCGCTCGCCGGCAGGTAGTCGGTGACCTTGTCGTGCTGCACGCTGCCGAGCTTCGCGGCGAACGGCCCGACGAGCGCGATCACGGCGATCCACAGCCCGAGCACCGCCCATGGAACGGCTCGCCCGCGCCCCGGCCTCGTCGTAGCGGTCTTCTCTCCGGCCCTCATTGACCGATCTCCCTCCGGATGACGTCTGCTTCGGTCCCCAGACTTCCGCTGAGAACCACGGCTTTCGTCGGGCGGGAGGGCGAGGTGACGCTTACTGCCGGGGGCGGCAGCGGGAGCGGATTACTCCCCGGGGAGTAGCAGGTGGACGGCGCGCCGAGCGTGGGACGCGACTCGGCCAGCGAAACGGGCTACCCGGCCGGTGAATCCGCGGTGACCCGGGGCTCCGGCCACACCTCGTGCCAGCGCAGCTCCGCCTCCAACTGCCCCGCCAGCGAGAGGAGCAGCGGTTCGCTGTTCGCCGGACCGAGCAACTGCGCCCCCACGGGCAGCCCTTCGCCGACGAACCCGGCGGGCACGTTGACCCCGGGCCACCCGAGCACGTTCCACGGCCACGCGTAGGGACAGGCCGCGATCATCGCCCGGTCGGTGGCCAGCCCGCCCAGCTCCAGCATGGCGCCGACGCGCGGCGGGGGAGCGGCCGTGGTGGGGGCGAGGACGACGTCGTACGACGAGAAGAACCCGCCGATACGGCGGTGCAGGACCGCCTCCGCGCGCCGCGCCGCCCTGAGCGGGACCCCGCCGAGAAGGCCGCCGCGCCGGGCCGCGTCCCGGGTGCGACGGTCGAGCAGTGCCGGGAAGGGCGCCTCGCGGACCCGCTCGGCGAGACCCACGGTGGCGCGCGGGATGAAGGTGAGTCCGATCTGCCCGTACGGCGGATCGGCCTCCTCGACCGTGTGCCCCAACTCGCTCAGTTTCTCGGCGAGTTCGACGATCCGCGCCCGGACCTCCGGCTGGAGCCGCGCGGGCAGTGCGGTGAACGGCGGCTTCAGGGCGAGGGCAATGCGCAGCCGTCCGGGGTCGCGGCGAACCGCGGCCGAGGCGTCGACGGCGGGCGGTCGGTGCGGGTCCAGGTCGTGGTTGCCGCTCGCGGCGTCGAGGAGCAGGGCCGCGTCGGCGACCGTGCGGGCGAGGGTGCCGTTGACGGTGATGCCCTGGAAGGACTCGCCGCGTGGCCAGGTGGAGATGCGGCCGCGCTGCGGCTTGATGCCGACCAGGTGGGTCCAGGAGGCGGGGATGCGCACCGAACCGGCCCCGTCCGAGCCGAGCGCGGCGGGCACGAGTCCTGCGGCCACGGCGGCGGCGGACCCGCCGGACGAACCGCCGGGTGTGTGCCGCGGGTTCCACGGATTGCGGGTCGCCCCGAAGGCGGGCCCCTCGGTGAACGGCCACTGCCCGAACTCGCAGGTGTTGGTCTTGCCGACGATCACGGCCCCGGCCGCCCGCAGCCGCCGTACCGCCTCACCGTCCCTGGCGACCGCGGGGAACTCGCCCTCGCAGCCGAACGCGGTGGGCTCGCCCGCCACGTCCATGTCGTCCTTGACGGCGACGGGCACGCCGAGCAGCGGTTGCCGTGCCCCGGCGGCCAGTTGGGCGTCCGCGGCCACCGCCTCGGCGAGCGCGGACTCGGTCCGTACGACCCGAAAGGCGTTGAGCGAACCCTGGGTCGCCGCGATCCGTGCCAGTGTCTGCTCGACGAGGGCCAGGGAGGTGATCTCGCCGTCGGCCAGTGCTCGGGCGGTCGCCACCAGCCCGGCGGAACGCTCGTACGTCATGCGGGGACTCCTCAGGGCTCCGGACCGACGCCGTCTACCGAACGGTAACGTCGGAAAGCGCTTCGCCGGAACAGGCTGTGCATGCAAGGGGATTGACGCGTTCCGGTCACCCCCTTACGGTCTGACCGACTTTCCGAACTCCGTTCGGTATGCCGGACGTTCGAGCCGCGTTCTTGTCCGAGGGAGAGCCGCCCGTGACCACACGATCCCCCCAGCCGTCCCGCCGCACCCTGCTCCGCGCCCTGGCCGCGCTGCCGGCCTCGGCCGTCCTGCTCGGCGAACTGCCCGGTCTCGCCGGTACAGCCCTCGCCGCCGCCCCGCCCAGCGGCTCGGCCACCCGGTACACGATCGTGCCGTTCCTCAACAGCAACGACGGCACGGTCAACGTCTACCAGTCCGACGACGCCACGGACTTCCGGCTCCTGAAGTCCTCCGCCTACACACCGCCCGGCAACAGGATCCGCGACGCGAGCGTCCTCAAGCACACCGACGGCTACTACTACGTCACCTACACCACCCACACCTGGCAGGACGTCAGCACCACCATCGGCTTCGCACGCAGTTCCGACCGGGCCAACTGGACTTTCCTGTACGACTACACGGTCCCGATCACCAATCTGTCCCGCGCGTGGGCGCCGGAGTGGTTCGTCGACAGCGACGGCAGCGTGAACGTGATCGTGTCCTGCTCGCTCACCAGCGACGAGTGGATCTTCACGCCGTACCGGCTGCGGGCGACGAACTCCGCACTGACGGCCTGGAGTTCACCGGTGGCGCTGTCCGGCATCGGCTCGAACCACATTGACACGTACATCGTGAGGAACGGCTCGACCTACCACGCCTTCACGAAGAACGAGACGACCAAGTACATCGAATACGCGACGGCGTCCGCCCTGGGCGGGCCCTACACGATCTCCAGAACGGGCGACTGGGCGGGCTGGGGCAGCTACCGCGAGGGCCCGTCCGTGATCCAGCTCGACAACGGCGGCTGGCGGATCTTCTTCGACGGCTACGGCGACGGCACCTACTACTACAGCGACAGCTACGACACCTTCGCGACCTGGTCGACGCCGACCGCGCTGCCCGTGGTCTCCGGCACCGCGCGCCACTTCACGGTCATCAAGGAGACGGTCTCCGGAGGCCCTTCCCTCGCGAAGAACGTCACCCGCTCCTTCCAGTCCGCCAACTACTCCACCCGCTACTGGCAGACACAGTCCTCGCTCCTCAACCTCCCGGTGGTCACCGGCTCCAGCACATCCGCCGAGAAGACGGCCTCCACCTTCACCGTCGTCGCCGGCCTTGCCGACTCGAACGGCTACTCCTTCCGCGACTCCTCCGGCAACTACCTCCGCCACTGGGACTTCCGCGCCCGCTTCGACACCAACGACGGCAGCTCGACCTTCGCCAAGGACGCGACGTTCATCGCCCGCACGGGTTCCTCGTCGGGCTCGATCCGCTGGGAGTCGTACAACTACCCGGGGTACTTCCTGCGCCACTACAACTACCAGCTGCGGGTGGAACGGACGAACGGGACGGATCTGTTCCGGCAGGACAGCTCTTTTGTGCCGGTGACTGCCTGGGGCTGAGCCGGGACGTTACCCTCGGCCGAAGGGCAGGGGGGCGCCGGTGGCACCACGGTCGGGTGGCGAGGCGGACAAGTTCGGCAACCGTTACGAGGGAGCCTGGACGATCAGGCACGCCCTGTACGTACTGCTGGGCTCAGGCACGTCCCTCTGCGTCGAACCGGTTGGGCCACTGGGCGACGGGGTCGAGTTCGTCTACCAGCATGCCCACGGGACGGAGACTCATCAGGTCAAACGGCAGAACCGCAACGCGAACAGCTGGAATGTGTCCTCCCTCCGCGACAAGGGAGTGTGGGAGAGCCTGCGTTCGCACGTCGAGGCGGGTCGTGAATTCCACTTCGTTTCCCTGCTCCCCGCCCGTGAGCTTGCCGAGCTCGCCGATCGTGCCCGTCGGTCGGATGATCTCGCTTCTTTCGAGACCGATTGGTTGACGGACGATCTCCGAGGCCCCTTCAACGCCCTCGCCGCAGGTCCCAACTTCGGTTCGACCGCCACGGCCTGGAGGATGCTGAGAGGGTCCTGGTTCGAATGGCACGATGAACGGGATCTCGTGCGCATCAACGCCGTCCTGGCCGAACAAGTCCTGGCCGGGGCACCGGGCCGCCTGGCGGCGCTCGCCCTCGGTCAAGTCCTGCTCGACAACCTTGGCACCACCCTCGATGCCGCGGCGCTCATCGCCCGGATGGCGCCGTATGAGCTGCGGATCGTCGCGCGAGCCGACGCCGTCGTCGTGTCCGACGCTGCGCGAACGGTGACGCACCGATGGGCCGCGAGCGTTGAACGTACGCTGCTGCGGCCCACCATCCCCCGGGAGGAAGCCGTCCGCCTCGTGACGGAGGCGAGGAACGGGGCCCGACGGCTCGTCCTGCTGACCGGAGCCGCGGGCAGCGGGAAGAGCGCGGTGCTGCACCAGACCTTCACCGCCCTCGACGAGTCGGACACTCCGGTTCTGGCTTTCCGACTCGACCGCCTGGAGCCCTTCCGCTCGACCCACCAACTGGGACAGCGTGTCGGCCTGCCCATATCCCCGGTCGGCGCTCTCGGTGCGATGGCCAACGGGCGGCCGTGTGTCCTCGTCGTGGACCAGCTCGACGCCGTCAGCATGGCATCGGGACGTATCCCGGAGACCTTCGACGCGGTGGCCGATCTCGTGGACGAAGCCGCGGCCCATCCGGCCATGTGCGTGGTCCTGGCCTGCCGAGCGTTCGACGCCGAAGCCGACACCCACATCCGCAGACTCACCGCGCCGGAACGCTGCACACGCGTCGCGGTCGGTGAGCTCTCCGACGCACAGGTCGAGACCGCCGTCACCCCCATGGGCCTGGACGCCTCTCGGCTGACCCCGCCACAACGGGCATTGCTGCGTTCACCGCTTCATCTCGTCCTCCTCACGCAGGTCGCGGACAGGGGGGAAGCCCTCCTGCTCCACACCACCCGGCAGCTTTTCGACGCCTTCTGGGACACCAGACAGGAGGAGTGCGCGCGACGCCCGTCCGTGCGGTTCCACGACGCGGTCTCGGCCGTCGTCGCCGCCATGAGCGCGCGCCAGAGGCTGTCCGTGCCGCAGAGCGTGCTCGACACGGACGACCTCGTGGTGACCCGGAAGGTGCTGGAGTCGGAACAGGTCTTTGTGTGTGACGGCCATCAACTGGCCTTCTTCCACGAGAGCTTCTTCGACTACGCGTTCGCCCGCGATTGGCTCAGGCGCGAGGAGAGCCTGGTTGCGTTCCTCACCGGCGGGGAGCAGGAGTTGTTCCGCCGCGCGCAGCTTCGACAGGTGCTCGATCACCTGCGGGATCTCGACCCGGAGCGGTTCGCCGAAGAGGTCGAGGCACTGCTGACCAGTCCGGACATTCGCTACCACCTCAAGCATCTGACCCAGGACGTGTTGCGCGGTCTGGACGCTCCCACCACCGCCGAGTGGGATGCCGTTGCCCGCGTACTGAATCTGCGGCCAACGTTTCAGGAGCGCCTTGTCGACATGCTCGGTACGCCTGCCTGGTTCTGTCGTGCGGACGACGAAGGGGTCCTCGAGAGCTGGCTCGACAGTGCCGACACGAGGGAACAGGACCGGGCGGCAAGGCTGTTGACGGCGGTCGCCAGTACCTTGCCCGATAGGGTGGCTCGCCTCCTGGGACCGTACGCCGCGGACTCCAGATACGGCGCCTGGCTGATCCGGATCGTCCCCCACGCGCACCTCGCCGGCAGCCGAACGCTCTTCGACCTCCTGCTCGACGGGGTGCGGGCGGGCCTCTTCACCGGAGCAGAACACGCCCTCTGGGACGCCGCGGGTGATCTGGCGGCCGAAGAACCCCTATGGGCGGTCGAGTTGCTGAGTGCACTGCTGGCGGAACGCCGCGACGCACTCCGGCTCGACGACGAAGGCAGGGTGGAGGTACTCCGGATTCGGGACGGCGAAGCCCTTCGGATGGTTTCCGCCGCCGTTGTCGGTGCGCCGGAGGAGTTCTGCGTCCGGATGTTGCCGATCCTCCTGACCGTGATGAAGCTGACCGTCTACCCGGTACGTGCGGGGTGCCCCGCCCGTGATCGGCACTTCTCGCATCGCCATCCAGGTGACGACCATGGTGACCTGGGCCACGCTCTGTTCCAGGGCACGGCCGAAGCTCTGCGAAGCACGGCCGGCCGGGACGCCGAGCGAGCGCGTGGACTGGTGGAACAACTGGCGAGCGAGCCGTACGAGTCGGCGCAGTGGCTGCTCTATCAGGCACTGGCCGCGGCGGGAGCGAACCTTGCCCCGTGGTCCGCCGAGATCCTTCTCCAAGGAAGACACCGGCTGTTGTCCGGCTACGCCGCCAATGCGGTGTGGGGCGCCCGGGAGGTCCTCTGTGCCATCGGCGATGTCCTGCCCGAGAACACCTTTGGGCGGCTGGAGCAGTTCTTGCTCCACCTGCGCCTTCCGCCGGAGGAAAACCTGTCGCCCTGGCACGAGTTCACTCTGCTGACGGCGCTTCCCGAAGAGCGGCTCTCCGCGCGGGCGACGCGCCGACTCGGAGAACTGCGCAGGCTGCACGGCGACACACGGGAGCCGGACGAACCTGAGGGCGCAACAGGCGGGTTCGTCGGGTCGCCCATCCCGTTGGAAGCCGCCCAGCAGATGACTGACGACCAGTGGTTGGGGGCCATACGGAAGCACAGCCGGGACCGGACCGACTGGATGACCAACACCGGCGGGGCGCGTGAGCTGGCCAACGTGCTGCGGAGGCTGACGCTGGCGGACCCCGGCAGGTTCGCCGGACTCGCGCTGCGGATCGACGCCGGGACACACCCGGCCTACGGTGCCTCGTTGCTCCTCGGGCTGGGAGACGCAGAGCCGTACCGCGACCCGGAAACCGTCTTCGCGGCGGTGCGCCATTTCGCAGGCAGGGGCAGACCGGAACAAGATCGTTGGCTGGGGCACGCACTCGACAGGTACCTGGACCACGTGCCGCTCGACTTGGTGGAGGCGCTCCTGAGCCGGGCTCTCGACTCGGGACGTCCGAACGGTGCCGACAATCCCTTCAGCGTGGATGGGAACGGAGTGACACGTGATCTGCTCACTGCCGGGATCAACACCGTACGGGGCAGCGTCGCTGAGAGCCTCGGGGATCTGCTCTTGCACGACACCGACGGGTCCCGCGCTGCCCTGATCGTCCCTCACCTGCGCCGACTGGCGGCTGATCCGTCCCTCGACGTCCGGGCATGCGTGGCTCACACGCTGGGCGCTTCGATCCGTCACGACCGGGCTGCCGCGGCCGATGCCTTCGAGGTGCTCGTACGGGCCCCCGACCCCTTGCTGGCGTCTCCGTACGTCCGTCGCCTGACCATTGCCCTGATGCACGGAGACCCCGCCTCGGCCGGACCGATGACAGAACGCATGCTGCACTCCCCGGTAGGGCCGGTACGCCGGGTCGGTGGCCAGATCGCAGCGCTGGCCGCGATGGAGTGGGAGGCCCCCGATCTGTTGGCCAAGGTGCTCACCGGGAACGACACCCCGCAGCGGCAGGGGGCCGCTGACGTGTGTGCCCAACGCCTCCTGAACACCGGTGACGCGAAGCTCGCCCATCACGCACTCGTCCGGTTCTTCCACGATCCCGCCGAGGAGGTGCGGGAAGCCGCCGTCGGGGTGGTCTCCGCGCTGCGTGGCCAACGGCTCAGGCCCTACCGGCGGACACTCATCGCGCTGATCGACTCCCGTGCTTTCGGGATGGCTGTGTCTCAGTTGCTGATCACGCTCGAACGTGCCCCTGACCGCGTCGACGAACTGGTTCTCACCTGTGTACGGCGCTTTGTCGTGGTGTACGGAGCCGCTTCGGGGGACCTCGCCCGCGGTGCGGCGGGGGACGCCCGCCATATCGGCCGGCTGCTGGTCCGTGCGTATGTCCAGGCACCTTCACCCGCGCGTCGGTCAGAGATCCTCGATCTGCTGGACCAACTGCTGCTCCTCGGCTCTTACGGCGTGGCTGGTGCGATCACCAACTCCGACAGAAGCTGAACAGGACTGAACCTGCCCGGATCTGCCTATGCCGGGTGCTCCGGTTGTGCGCTGCCGCGCGCCCCGGCGTGCGTCCGGCGCCCCCGTGGGCCGGGCCGAAACGTTCGCCACGTCGGTGAGCGAGTGCTGTCCTGTGAGGATGACGCAGGGTTCGAATCTCAACGGCCGCATGGCATTCCTCGACACATTGCCGCCCGAAGCGCGCACGGCCTTCGAACAACTCGGCAGCCGACGTCACTACGCCGGGGGAGACGTATTGATCCATGAGGGCGACCACACTCAGGACCTGGTGGTTCTCCACGAGGGTTTCGTGAAGGTGACCGTCCGGCTGGACCGTGACCGCATGTCGCTCATGGACATCTGGATCGGAGGGGACGTCGTGGGTGAGGGGGCGGCCATGGGGGTCGGACCACGATCGGCTACGGTCACCGCCTGCACAGAGGTGGTCGCCGCTGTCGTGCCGAGATCCGAGCTGGAAGCCTTCCTTCTGGCCCATCCGGAGATTTCACTGTCGCTCATCCAGATGGTGTGCGGTCGGTTGCGTCGCTCCGACCGCCTCCGGCTTGAACTCGGCGGATATCCGGTCCCGGTTCGGCTGGCGCGTGTCCTCGTCGAACTGGCCACCACGTACGGGCGGCCTGATCGGAACTCGCTGCGCATCGACGTGGGCCTGTCCCAGCTCGAGTTCGCCGCTCTCGCCGGCGCCAGAACGCGCAGCGTGCACAAAGCGCTTGGGCAGTTGCGGGACAAGGGCATCATCAGTACCGACTGTCGGCTGACCCATGTACGGGATCTGGCCGGTTTGCACAAGGCCGCGCTGCTGGGTGCGCCGATCTCCTGAAGCCATGTCAAGAATGCCGCACTAATGCGGCATTCTTGGTCGCTCCCGCCCCTTCCTTCCACAGTTGGCGTGCACCGCATCCAACCCCATGTGGAAGGTGGCAAGTTGTCGTGAACGCTCTCTCTCATTCCCTCCCGCCGGACGGTCCGACACACCGTCGGCTGTGTCTTGCCGCGGACGTGGAGCAGTACAGCCGGCTCGACACCCGGACACAGTCGGCCGTCCAGTCGGAGCTGGTCCGGATGCTGGACGAGGCGGCTGCGCTGTCCGGGCTGGACCGGACGGCGTGGACGCGTCAGCCGCAGGGCGACCTGGAGTTCGCCGTTCTCCCCGAGGCCACGCCGGAGGACGCAGTGCTGGGCCCCTTCGTCCACCATCTCGCGGTCCGCCTCGGAGACCGCAACACCCTCCCGGCCGCCCAGCGGATCCGGCTGCGGCTGGCCATGGACACCGGCGTGGTCGCCGACGCCGCCCTCGGCCATGCAGGACCGGCCCCGGTCGCCGTGGCCCGTTACATCAACACACCCCAGCTCCGATCCGTACTCGCCACCCTCACCGCGGCGGATCTCGCGGTCATCGTGTCGGACCGGCTCTACCAGGACGTCGTACGGTCCGGGCGGCCGGATCTCGACGCCGGGCAGTACGTCCGCGTCCACGTGCGAGTGAAGGAGTTCGGTGGCTACGGCTGGATCCGCGTGCCGGGTCACGCGCCGGACGAGGTGCGGTCGGCCGTGGCAGAGGCGCCGAAGCCCTCGGTGGACGCCGATGCACCGAGCCGGACGACCCTCTCCCAGCGCGTCCATCAGGGGGCTGCTGTCGGCCGGGACGTCGTCGGTGGCCTCACCGTCGGTCTTCCCGTGCCGCCTCCAGCGGCCGGCCCCTGGCCCGCAGGGTGAAGGCGCTCTCGGATGCCCCGCCCTGGCGTGAGCGGAGCGACGGCCAGTGGGCGGACTACGGCGTGAACGTCGGTCACGCCGTGTACGGCGGCGTTCACTTCCACGCGCCCGCCACACGGTTCGGATACCGCAACTCCGCGCCGCAGCCGGCCCGCAGGACATGGCACGAGGCCGTGGAAAGGGCCCTGACCGAGCTCGCACATGCCTGCGGCCGAACCGCTGCCGCCATGACGTACCTGCGGCCCGACGAGGCCGGAAAGGAGGAGGCGTGACTGCGACCGGACCTGGGAGGGTCTTCGCCCGGATCGACCGGCACGTTCTCGGATCACCCGACACCATACGGCCGTGCCTCACGGTGGACGTCGGCTCCCGTGCGCTTTCGCTGTCCCTGGAAGAGAGCAGGGGCGCGCTCTATGGCCCCCGACGCGACGCGGTACTGGGCTCCGCGGTCTGGCGGCAGGCCGTCACCAAGGCCCTGAGGGAGCCGCGGGACGGCGACGGCGCCGGACGACTGCTCGTCGTCTGGCTGGTCCTCCCCGGGCTGTACCGCAACCTGCACCGAATTCTGCGCCGCTGGCGGCGCCTCGACCAGGCTGATCTGGAGGCGGAGGCCGTCCTGGCGGTGCTGGCCACCCTCGACACGGTGGATCCGGACAACCCGGACGCAGGCGGCTGCCTGACCAAGGAAGCGGTGAACCGGATGTGGGCCTACGCGAAGAGGGTCACGCGGGAGATCCCGGTCGTCGACATCCTCGCCCTCGCCGAGGCCCGCAATTCCACCGTTGCGCCGGATGAACCGCCCGACCCTCCCGAGGGGTGGCAACTGCACATCACGCCACCGCCCCGCCGTGAGGGCCTCTACGCCACGATCCGCTTCGCCGAGCCGCATCGCGGGCAAGACGGCCCTCGGACCAGCAGCCGCCTACCCGACCTGGTGTTCCGTGCCCGCCGCCATGAGGAGGCCGACCTCATCGGCACGCTGGTCCTGCGTCCTGCGGGAGCCCACCGGTGAGCGCGCGGTCCGGCCCGCCGCTCGGTTTCGCGGAGGCACTCGACCTGCCCCTGATCGTCGACCTGCGCACAGCCGCCCGGGCGTTCGGTATCTGCCCCGCGACGGCCTACAAGCTGATCCGCCTCGGAACTTTCCCCTGCCCCGTGCTGCGGGTCGGCGGACGCTACCGCATCCCCACCGCCTATCTGCTGCGCACCCTCGGAATCGAGGAACGCCCGGTGTACGCCGTCCCGCTGGAGGACGACGAGGAGTCCGCAGCCCAGTCCCACGACGCCCACGTTCGCGCATCGGAGGTTCCCGCATGATCACGTCACAGACGCTCCGTCCGGAGCCCGACCAGCCCCTCAGGTGCTTCGCCGTGGGCCCGATCGGCAACTCGCACGCCGCACACGGCAGCGCCGAGCGCGTCGCGTACGAGCACCACCTGCGCATCTTCGAGCAGGTGATCGTCCCCGCCTGCGAGAAGTACGGCATCAGCGCCCTGCGTGCGGACGGCATCGCACACGCCGGTGACATCAATGAGCAGATCTGCCGATACGTCGTCGAGTCCGACCTCGTGGTCGCGGACGTCAGCGGCGGCAACCCCAACGTGATGTACGAGCTGGGGCTGCGGCACATCACGGGCAAGCCGACGATCCACATCGGAGAGCAAGGACAGCTGCCCTTCGACATCGCGTCGATCAGGACGATCCGCTACGGGCGGACCCGCAGTGATCTGACCGGAGCGCGCATGGAGATCGAGAGCGCCCTGGAGGCCGGGCTCCGGGACGGCTTCGAACTCCTCACACCGGCGAGGGTGTTGCGCGGACTCCAGAACGGTGACGGAGGGGATTCCGCTCCTGCGGTCGGCAAGAGCGGGGAGGGAGAGGACGAGGACTCGCCCGGTCTGCTCGACGACTTCGCCGTCATCGAGGACGGGCTGGACGAGATGGCCGCGGACATGGAAGCGCTCACCAAGACGGTCGAGACGATCGGAGCACGGACCGAGCAGTCCAGTACCGAGATGCTCGATCTGGCCCAGGCGAACGCGCCCGTGAGTGCGCGGCTTGCCGCCGTCGCCCGCTACGCGGAGACGATCAGCGCACCGGCTGGCGAACTGAACGCCATCTCGACCGCGTTCGCGGAGCGGATGGCGACGCTGGACAGCGGGGTCCGGGCCGCGCTGGGGCTCATCGAGATGACGCCGCCCGACGACCGCGGTGAGGGAACGGAGGAATTCCTGGAGCAGTTGATGTCCCTGGAGGAGACCGCGCAGGAAAGTCTGGGGCAGATCGGCTCCTTCGGTACCTCGGCGGTCGGCATGCTCCGGGTGAGCAGGCACCTCCGCAAGCCGGTGAAGGAGATCTCCGCCGCGGTACGGCAACTGACGTCCGCCATCACGAGGATGGGGGACTGGGCGGCCAAGGCCCGAGCACTGTCGTCCGGTCCCACGACCTGACAATCTCTTCGCACAGAGCTCGGGCTTCATTGGCGGCCCGGGTTCTGTGTCGTCGGGGTTGTGCTGAGGGGCGGCGAGAGCGCGGGACGAGTGCTGGGCGGTGGGCGTAGGCGCCGCGCAGGAACAGGTGGGGCAAGACGTCGTCGTACCGCCGTACGGCTGTCGGCGCGCACCGGCTTTCGGGGCCGTCGGCATGCTGAGCAACGGCAGGGCGCAGAGTCGGAGGACTGCATGGGTGGGGCTGAGCCGGTCGCCACGCCTCACGGCAACCCGGCCAGCACGGCTTGAACACCCCCGCCGCCCTGTCAAGACAGTGTCAAGGTCCTCGGACCGGGCGCCAAGGAAGCGCTAACGAGTGGTCCCGTCGCCGCTCGGAGGCGCTTCGGTTGGGAGAGGCGGCCCGCCTTCTGCGGGAGCCGGTCCAGTGAGCGGAGCGCGTCGGCGGCGATGAGTGGTGACGTACGGCCCGGACGACTGAAGGTCTACCTCGGGGCGGCCCCGGGGGTGGGCAAGACCTACCGGATGCTCGACGAGGGGCGGCGCCGGGCCGCTCGTGGGGCGGACGTGGTGGTCGGCTTCGCCGAGTGCCACGGACGGCCGCGGACCGAGGCCATGCTGGACGGTCTCGAGGTCGTCCCCCGGGCCCGCTGCGACCACCGCGGCGGGCGGTACGAGGAGATGGACCTGGCCGCGGTGCTGGCCCGCCGCCCGCAGGTCGTCATCGTCGACGAGTTCGCGCACAGCAACGTCCCCGGCGGCGGCCGCAACGCCAAGCGCTGGCAGGACATCGAGGTGCTGCTCGCCGCGGGCGTCGACGTCGTCACCGCGCTGAACATCCAGCACCTGGAGTCCCTGAACGACGTGGTCGAGAAGATTACAGGGGTGCCGCAGCACGAGACGGTGCCCGACGACGTCGTACGCCGGGCCACCCAGATCGAGCTCGTGGACATGCCGCCCGAGGGGCTGCGGCGGCGGATGGCGCACGGCAACGTCTACCCGCCCGAGAAGGTCGACGCGGCCCTCGCGAACTACTTCCGGACCGGAAACCTCACCGCTCTGCGGCAGTTGGCGCTGTTGTGGACGGCCGACCGGGTCGACGAGGCGCTCCAGACCTACCGCGCCGAGCACTCCATCGGCGGGGTGTGGGAGACCCGGGAGCGGGTCGTCGTCGCACTGACCGGCGGTCCCGAGGGGGACACGCTGATCCGGCGGGCCGCCCGGATCGCCGCCCGGTCGGCCGGGGGAGAACTGCTCGCCGTGCACGTGGCACGCAGTGACGGCCTCGCCGCCGGTGTCTCGCACGCCTCGCTGGCCCGGCAGCGGCGGCTCGCCGAAGACCTCGGCGGCAGCTACCACTCGATCGTCGGCGACCACATCGCGGCCGCCCTGGTCGACTTCGCGCGCGCCGAGAACGCCACCCAGCTCGTCCTCGGCACCAGCCGGCGGGGCCGTCTGGAGCGGTTCCTGACCGGGCGGGGCACGGGGGAGACCGTGACCGCGCTCTCCGGCGACATCGACGTCCACCGGGTCACCCACGAGCGGGCCGGACACGGCACCCTGCTGCCGTCCCGGCGCCGCACGCTGTCCCGGGCCCGGCTGATCGCCGGTCCGGTGGCCGGACTGGTGCTGCCCGTGCTGCTGACGGTCGTCCTCGCCCAGCTGCGCGGCACGCTCAACCTGACCAGCGAGGCCCTGCTGTTCCTGCTGACTGTGGTCGGCGTGGCCTGCATAGGCGGGGTCGCCTCGGCGGTGATCGCGTCGGTGACGGCGTCCCTGCTGCTCAACTACTGGTTCATCCCGCCCATCGGCGCGTTCACCCTGGAGGACCCCAACGCCCTGATCGCGCTGGGGGTGTTCGCGGTGGTCGCCGCCACCGTGGCCGCCGTCGTCGACCGCTCCCTGCGCCTGTCCCGGCGCTCGGCCCGCGCCACCGCCGAGGCGGAGACCATGTCGTCGCTCGCGGGCAGCATCGTGCGGGGCGGCGCGACCATTCCCGCCCTGCTGCAACGCACCCGTGAGACCTTCGGCATGGACTCGGCGGAACTGGTCGACGAACCACCCGACGGCGGGGGAGCCACCACCGTGCCCGCCGGCCCGGGCGCGTACCTGATGCTGCGCGGCCGTACGCTCTCCTCCTCCGAGCGGCGGGTGCTCGCCGCGTTCGCCGCGCACGTGGGCTCGGCCGTGGAGCGGGCCAGGCTGGCCGAGGCGGCGGCCGAGGTGGAGCCCGTGAAGGCCGCGGACCGGATGCGTACGGCGCTGCTGAGGGCCGTCGGACACGACCTGCGCACCCCGCTCGCGGCGGGCTGGGCCGCCGTGACCTCGCTGCGCAGCCGGGACGTGGAGTTCAGCCCGGAGGACCACGACGAACTCCTCGCCACCGCCGACGAGTCCATGGCCAAGCTCAGCCGCCTGGTGGAGAACCTCCTCGACCTCAGCCGCCTGGAGGCCGGCGTCCTCACTCTGCATCTGAGGGCCACGACCCTGGAGGAGGTCCTCCCGATGGCGCTCGCCGAAACTCCGGAGGCGGAAGCGCGCGACATCGAGGAGATCCCCGCCGTCCTCGCCGACCCGCCGCTGCTGGAGCGGGTGGTCGCCAACCTCGTCGGCAACGCGGCTCGGCACACCCCGCGCGGACAGAAGGTGCTGGTCACCGCCAGCGCCCTGGCGGGCCGGGTGGAACTGCGGGTGGTCGACCGGGGCCCCGGGCTCCCCGCCGACGGCCGGGAGCGCCTCTTCGAGCCGTTCCAGCGCCTCGGCGACACCGACAACACCACCGGCCTTGGACTGGGACTCGCTCTGGCCCGCGGCCTGACCGAGGCGATGAACGGCACCCTCGCCCCCGAGGACACACCCGGCGGCGGCCTGACGATGGTCGTGTCGCTGCCCTTCGCGGAACAGGCCGGGACCACCCGGCCCGAGCAGAGCCCGCACCCTGTGGTGCGCCGAGCGTAGGAGGTGCGCGATGAGCACCGGAACCAGTACCTGGCGGATGCCGCACAGCACGAACGGCACGCGAGTCCGGCTGTCGAGGGACGGCATCGCCCTGGCGGCGGGCCTGCTCGCGCCCTTCCTGGTGGCCCTGGCTCTCGTCCCGGTCCGCACGCGGCTGTCCCACACGAACGCGGCGCTCGTCCTCGTCGTGGTCGTGGTGGCGGTGGCCGCCCTGGGCAGTCGTACGGCGGGTGCGCTGGCGGCGCTGTCGGCGGCGGCCTGGTTCGACTTCTTCCTGACCAGGCCGTACGAGACCTTCGACATCTCCGCCTCGGCGGACCTGGAGACCGCCGTGCTGCTGCTGGCCGTCGGGGCTCTGGTGTCCCAACTGGCCGCCCGGGCACGGCGGCTGGAGGTCGTCACCGTCACGGACGCCGCCCATCTGGAACTGCTGCACCGGACCGCCGACCTGGCCCGGTCCCCCAACTCGGCGGACACCGTGGTCGATCACGTCCGGGGCGAACTCGTCGCCCTGCTGGGGCTGCGCGCCTGCCGCTTCGAGTACGGGACGTTGCTGGGACGTCCGGCGCGCCTCCTCAAGGACGGTGGTGTGAGCGGCGGTTGGGCCGAGGACGAGGTCGAGCTGCGGGTGTACGGCAACGGCCGGTACCTCGGCCGCTTCATGCTCTCCCCGGGCCCGGGGCCCCTGCCGCCGCTCCAGGCCCGCCTGGTCGCGGTGACCCTGGCCGACCAGACCGGCGCGGCACTGGACACGGCGGGCCCGGCCTGAGCGGCGACGGTCTCACTCGAGTCCCGAGGCCCTGAAGACCGAGCGCGCGGCCTCGCGGTCGACCCGCACGGCGAGGCGGCGCAACGCGGTCGCGCCGCACAGCAGGGTGCCGTCCGCCGCCGACTTCCTGGCACCCGCCTCCACCCGGAGCCACAGCAGCGGGTTGCGCACCAGCACGTCGGTGGGGATCTCCACCAGCCCGCCGAGGGCGTCCCGCAGCAACAGCCGCTCGGAGACGCCCTCCAGACAGCGCACGGACACCAACAGGTCGGTGCGGACCCGGCGTTCACGCACCAGCGACCGGGACGACAGCCAGTCCGCACCGGCGCGCACGCGGGCCGGACACAGCGTCAGGAAGAGCAGCAGCGCCAGGGTGGTCCACAGCGTGCCGCGCAGGAACGTGAGCCGGCCCGCGCCCCAGTCGAACAGGAGGAGCAGGGCGAGGAGCACACCGGCGCAGCGCACCGAGTCCCGCACGTCCCGGGCCCACCGGAGATCGTGCGCCGTGCCGTCGGTTTCGCACGCTTCGCCGCGGGATGCCATGCCGGTGACCGTAGAGACCGGCCGGGCCGGGGCGCAGCCCTCTTGACGGGACCCTGATGCCGCAGTCACCCGGCCCGTGCCACGACCTGTGCCACGCCCCGTGCCCGGACCCGCGCCCCGACCCGTCAAGGCCACGTCAAAGTCGCTCCCGTCAGCGCGAAGAAGCCGCCAAGAGCCGTCGGCCGCGGCCGGGGACAGCCACACCCTGAGTGCACCGCGCCCCCCCCAGCCCCCGGGCGCGGCCCTCAGGAACAAGGAGCACGCACCGATGTCCGTCCTGATCACCGAGCCGGGCGCGACCCCCGCCGACGAAGAGCCGCCCGACACCGGCGAGCGGCATCGTCTCACCGCCGTCACGGGCCTCGCCGCCCTGTCCCTGGACGCCATGGCGTCGGTGGCGTACGGGCCCGAGGCGATCGTCCTGGTCCTGGCCGCCGCGGGCGCCCACGGTCTGGGCTTCACGATGCCGGTCACGCTGGCCATCGCGAGCCTGCTGGCGGTGCTGGTGCTGTCGTACCGGCAGGTGATCGCGGCCTTTCCCGACGGCGGCGGTTCCTACGCCGTCGCCAGGACACATCTCGGTGCGCGCACGAGCCTGGTGGCGGCGGCCTCGCTGGTCCTCGACTACGTCCTCAACGTCGCCGTCGCCGTGACGGCCGGCGTCGCCGCGCTGACCTCCGCCTTCCCGTCCCTGTACGAGCACCGGCTGTGGCTGTGCCTGGCGGTGCTGGTGCTGATCACCGGGGTGAACCTGCGGGGCATCGTCGAGTCTGCGAAGGCCTTCATCGTGCCGACGATCGTGTTCGTCGGCTCGATCCTCGTCCTCGTCGCCGTCGGCCTGTTCCGGTCCGCGCCGGTGAGCACCGCGACCGCGGACGGCCACGCCTCCGTGCTCGCCGACAACGCCACCAGCGTGGGCGCGCTCCTCCTGCTGAAAGCCTTCGCCTCGGGCTGTGCCGCGCTCACCGGAGTGGAGGCGATCGCCAACGCGGTGCCCTCCTTCCGGCGCCCGCGCGTCAAACGCGCCCAGCGCGCGGAGGTCGCCCTCGGCGCGGTCCTGGGCCTGATGCTGATCGGCCTGTCCGTCCTGATCGGCCGGTTCCACCTCCAGCCGGTCGAGGGCGTTACCGTCCTCGCCCAGCTCGCGGACGCCTCGCTCGGCCACAACTGGGCTTTCTACGTCATCCAGTTCGCGACGATGATCCTGCTCGCCCTGTCGGCCAACACGTCCTTCGGCGGGCTGCCCGTGCTGCTGAAGCTGCTCGCCCGCGACAACTACGCCCCGCACGTGTTCGCCCTGAAGGCGGACCGGCAGGTGCACCGGCACGGAGTGCTGGCCCTGGCCGTCGTCGCGGCCGCGCTGCTGGTCTTCTCCGGCGGCGACACCAACACGCTGGTGCCGCTGTTCGCCATCGGCGTCTTCGTCGGGTTCACCGTCGCGCAGGTCGGGATGGTCCGGCACTGGCGGCAGGAGCGAGGACGGGGTTGGCGGGGCAAGGCGCTGCTCAACGGCTTCGGCGCGCTGCTCACGGGGATCGCGGCCGTTGTCGTGACGGTGGAGAAGTTCGAGGAGGGCGCCTGGCTGATAGTGATCGCCCTGCCGCTGCTGGTGACCGCCTTCGAGACCGTCCACCGCGCCTACGGCCGGATCGGCGAGCGGCTCGGACTCGGCCGGGTGCCGGAGCCGCCGCACCGTGAGCGCTCGCTGGTGATCGTGCCCGTGTCCACGCTGTCCCGGCTGACCTCCGAGGCGCTGTCCGCGGCGGCCTCCCTCGGCGACGAGGTCCGCGCCGTGACCGTCTGCTACCCGGACCCCGAGGACCGGGCGGGCCTGCACGCCCTGGAACGCTCCTGGGCGCGGTGGGACCCGGGCGTGCCCCTCGTCCGGCTCACCACCGACCGGCGCAGCCTCGGGCGCCCCATCGCCGCCTACGTCCGTGAGGTCGCCGCCGCCGAGCCGGGCACGCGGGTCACCGTGCTGATCCCGGAGACGGAGCCGGAGCGGCTGTGGCAGCGGCTGCTCCAGAACCAGCGCGGAGCCGTGGTGGCACATGCCGTACGGCGGGAGACGGACGCGGTGATCTGCCGGCTGCGCTTCCGGCTGCCGTGACCCCGGAACGCCCGCCTCCCCGTCAGCAGGAAGCGCGGGCGTAGAAGCGAGGGCGTAGATGCGGGGGCGTATAAGCCCCGTCAAAGCCGCGGGCGTGGCCGTAAGGGAGCCGTCAACAGGCGATCCGATCCGGCCACGGAGGCGCTTTCCTCTAATCGTCCGTGTTCATCGAATCTCGACTCCAGGAGTTCACGATGGCCGATCTGGCCTTCGTCGTCACCATCGTCGCGGGTTTCGCGCTGGTGGCTCTCGTCGCCAAGGGGGTGACGAAGCTGTGACCGCCGAGAACATCGTCGGCCTGATCGTGGCCGTCGCCCTGCTGGGCTATCTCGTCCTCGCCCTGATCTTCCCGGAGAGGTTCTGAGACTAGGTATGGGTCCCGTACTCGCCGGCGTCCTCCAGCTCGTCGCCCTCATCGGCGCGCTGGCTCTCGCCTACGTCCCCCTCGGCAACCACATGGCCCGGGTCTACTCCTCCGACAAGCACCTGCGGGTCGAGAAGTGGACCTACCGGGCCATCGGTGCCAACCCCGACACCGAGATGACCTGGCCCGCGTATCTGCGCGCGATCCTCGCCTTCTCGGCCGCCGGCGTCCTCTTCCTCTACCTGCTCCAGCGGCTCCAGGGCATCCTGCCCGGCTCGCTCGGCTTCGACTCGGTCAACCCGGCGCAGTCGTTCGACACGGCCGTGTCCTTCGTGACCAACACCAACTGGCAGTCGTACTACGGCGAACAGACCATGGGCCATGTCGTGCAGACAGCCGGTCTCGCCGTGCAGAACTTCGTCTCGGCGGCCGTGGGCATGGCCGTCGCGGTGGCCCTGGTGCGCGGGTTCGCGCGGTCGCGGACCGGTGAACTGGGCAACTTCTGGGCCGACCTGGTGCGCGGCACCCTGCGCATCCTGGTGCCGCTGTCCGTGGTCGCCGCGGTGATCCTGGTCGCCTGCGGGGCGATCCAGAACTTCTCCGGGATCCACGAGGTGGGTCAGTTCATGGGCGGCTCGCAGCAGTGGAACGGCGGCGCGGTCGCCTCACAGGAGGCCATCAAGGAGATCGGCACCAACGGCGGCGGCTACTTCAACGCCAACTCCGCCCATCCCTTCGAGAACCCGACGCCCTTCACCAACCTGTTCGAGATCTTCCTGATCCTGGTCATCCCGTTCGCGCTGACCCGCACCTTCGGTGTGCTGGTCGGCTCGGTCAGGCAGGGCTACGCGATCCTCGCCACGATGTTCACCATCTGGCTGGGCTTCGTCGCCCTGATGATGTGGGCCGAGTTCGCCCACCACGGCCCGGCGCTCCAGGCCGCAGGAGGGGCGTACGAGGGCAAGGAGGTCCGGTTCGGGATCGGCGGGTCGTCGATCTTCGCGGTGTCGACGACATTGACGTCCACCGGTGCCGTGGACTCCTTCCACTCGTCCTTCACCGGGCTCGGCGGCGGGATCACCATGCTCGGCATGATGCTGGGCGAGATCGCGCCCGGCGGCACCGGCTCCGGCCTCTACGGCATGCTGATCATGGCGGTCATCGCGGTGTTCATCGCCGGTCTGATGGTCGGCCGTACGCCCGAGTACCTGGGCAAGAAGATCGGCACCCGGGAGATGAAGCTCGCGGCCTGCTACATCCTCATCACGCCCGCGCTGGTGCTCGTCTTCACGGCGGTCTCCATGGCGCTGCCGACCCCGCCGCACTCGATGCTCAACTCGGGGGCGCACGGCTTCTCGGAAGTGCTGTACGCCTTCACCTCCGCGGCCAACAACAACGGCTCGGCCTTCGCCGGCCTGAACGCGAACACCGACTGGTACAACACCATGACCGGGCTCGCGATGCTGCTCGGCCGCTTCCTGCCCATGATCTTCGTGCTGGCGCTGGCCGGTTCGCTCGCCGAGCAGAAGCCGGTGCCGGAGACCGCGGGCACCCTGCGCACCGAGAAGCCGCTGTTCACCGGGCTGTTGGTGGGCGCGATCCTCATCATCACCGGTCTGACGTACTTCCCGGCCCTCGCGCTGGGCCCGCTGGCCGAGGGGCTGGCGTCATGACCACTCGTACCGAACCCCACGAGGACGCGATGTCCACTCCCACCCTTGCGCCCCACCAGGACGCGCCCACGGGGCACAAGGCCCCCGAGGGCCGTGTCGGCGCGGGCCTGTTCGATCCCAAGCAGCTCCTCAAATCGCTGCCGGAGGCCTTCCGCAAGCTCGACCCGCGGGTGATGGTCAAGTCGCCCGTGATGTTCGTGGTGTGGATCGGGTCCGTGCTGACCACGGTGTTCTCCTTCAAGGACCCGGGCGACTGGTTCGGCTGGACCATCAGCGCCTGGCTGTGGCTGACCGTCGTCTTCGCCAACCTCGCGGAGGCGGTCGCCGAGGGCCGCGGCAAGGCCCAGGCCGACACCCTCAGGAAGGCCAAGACGGACACGGTCGCGCGACTCGTGGACGGCACCGAGGTACCGGGCACCGGGCTGAAGATCGGCGACCTGGTCGTCTGCGAGGCGGGGGACGTCATCCCCGGCGACGGAGACGTCGTCGAGGGCGTCGCCTCCGTCGACGAGTCGGCGATCACCGGTGAGTCCGCGCCGGTCATCCGGGAGTCGGGCGGCGACCGCAGCGCGGTCACCGGCGGCACCAAGGTGCTCTCCGACCGGATCGTCATCAAGATCACGACGAAGCCCGGCGAGACCTTCATCGACCGGATGATCAACCTGGTCGAGGGCGCGGCCCGGCAGAAGACGCCCAACGAGATCGCGCTGAACATCCTGCTCGCCTCGCTGACCATCGTCTTCCTGCTGGCCTGCGCCACCCTGCCGCCCTTCGCGGACTACGCGGGCACCCACCTGACGATGGTCGTGCTGGTCGCCCTGCTGGTCTGCCTGATCCCGACCACCATCGGCGCCCTGCTCTCCGCGATCGGCATCGCGGGCATGGACCGGCTGGTCCAGCGCAACGTCCTCGCCATGTCCGGCCGGGCGGTCGAGGCGGCCGGTGACGTCTCGACCCTGCTGCTCGACAAGACCGGCACCATCACGCTGGGCAACCGCCAGGCGGCCACCTTCGTGCCGGTGCGCGGGGTGACGGACGTCGAGGTCGCCGACGCGGCCCAGCTGTCGTCGCTGGCCGACGAGACGCCCGAGGGCCGCTCCGTCGTCGTACTCGCGAAGGAGCGGTACGGGCTGCGCGAGCGGGAGCTGGCCGGTGCCGAGTGGATCGCCTTCACCGCGCAGACCCGGATGTCGGGTGTGGACGTCGAGGGACGCAAGATCCGCAAGGGCGCCGCCGGTTCGGTCATCAGGTGGGTCGAGGAGCAGGGCGGCGAAGTCGCCCCCGACGCCCGGGAGTTGACCGACCGGATCTCCGGCGAGGGCGGCACTCCGCTGCTGGTCGCCGTCGAGGACGCCGAGGGCGCACGGGTGCTGGGCGTCATCCATCTCAAGGACGTCGTCAAGGAGGGCATGCGGGAGCGGTTCGACGAGCTGCGCCGGATGGGCATCAAGACCGTCATGATCACGGGTGACAACCCGCTGACGGCCAAGGCGATCGCCGAGGAGGCGGGCGTGGACGACTTCCTCGCCGAGGCCACCCCCGAGGACAAGATGGCCCTCATCAAGCGGGAGCAGGCCGGCGGCAAGCTCGTCGCGATGACCGGAGACGGCACCAACGACGCCCCCGCGCTCGCGCAGGCGGACGTCGGCGTGGCCATGAACACCGGCACGTCGGCCGCCAAGGAGGCCGGCAACATGGTCGACCTCGACTCCAACCCGACCAAGCTGATCGAGATCGTCGAGATCGGCAAGCAACTCCTGATCACCCGGGGTGCGTTGACCACGTTCTCCATCGCCAACGACGTCGCCAAGTACTTCGCGATCATCCCGGCGCTGTTCGCGGCCGTCTACCCCGGCCTGGACAAGCTCAACATCATGGGCCTGTCCTCACCGGACTCCGCGATCCTGTCCGCCGTCATCTTCAACGCGCTGATCATCATCGCGCTGGTGCCGCTGTCCCTGCGGGGCGTGCAGTACCGGCCGGTCAGCGCCGACAAGATGCTCCGCCGCAACCTCACGGTCTACGGCATCGGCGGACTGATCGCCCCCTTCGTTGGCATCAAACTCATCGACCTGCTCATCTCCCTCATCCCCGGGATCGGCTGACGCCATGAACAACTCCGTATCCAACACAGGCCGGTTGCTGTGGGCGGGCTTGCGGGCCCTGTTGGTGCTGACCCTGGTGACCGGCGTCATCTACCCGCTCGCCGTCACCGGCGTCGCCCAGACCCTCTTCCACGACAAGGCGAACGGCTCGGAGGTCTCGTACGACGGGAAGGTCGTCGGTTCCTCGCTGATCGGCCAACAGGGCTACAGCCAGGACTACTTCCAGTCCCGGCCGGCCGGAGGCCTCGGCGAGAACTCGCTCAACACGCAGTACAAGCTGATCCTTTCGGGCGCGACCAACCTCTCCGCCGACAACCCTGCCCTCGTCAAGGCGGTGAAGGAGGCGAAGGCGAAGGTCGTCAAGGACAACTCCGTGCCCGGCTACACCGTCGACCCCTCCCAGGTCCCCGCGGACGCGATCACCTCCTCCGGCTCGGGCCTCGACCCGGACATCTCCCCGGCCTACGCCGACCTCCAGGTCCACCGGGTCGCCGAGCGGAACGGCCTCACCGTCGCCCAGGTGCGGAAGCTGGTCGACGCGCACACCGACGGCCGCACGCTCGGCTTCATCGGGGAGCCGCGGGTGAACGTCCTCGAACTCAACATCGCCCTCAAGGCACTTGTGGCCAAGAGCTGATGGCGGCACACGACGATCCGAGCGGGAGCCGGCGAGCGGGCACAGCGGTGCGCGCCGCCGGCTCCCGCCGCCGTATCCGAAGGGAAGGCGCA
Organism: Streptomyces sp. SID13726; assembly: GCF_010548375.1. Classification (GTDB taxonomy): domain Bacteria; phylum Actinomycetota; class Actinomycetes; order Streptomycetales; family Streptomycetaceae; genus Streptomyces. The sequence continues at coordinate 256,656 of NZ_JAAGLY010000003.1, read as the reverse complement.
CACCCATGACCCGGGTGCTGGTGGTGGAGGACGACCCGCAGCTCGTACGGGCCCTCGTGATCAACATGCAGGCACGCCGGTACGAGGTCGACGCGGCCCCCGACGGGGCCACCGCGCTGCGGCTGGCGGCCGCCCGCAGGCCCGACGTGGTGATCCTGGACCTCGGACTGCCCGACATGGACGGCGTGGACGTGATCAGGGCGCTCAGGGGCTGGAGCCGGGCACCCGTCATGGTGCTGTCGGCGCGTCAGGCCTCCGACGAGAAGGTGGCCGCGCTGGACGCCGGGGCCGACGACTACGTCACCAAGCCGTTCAGCATGGACGAGCTGCTGGCCCGGCTGCGGGCCGCGGTCCGCCGTACCGAGGAGACCCGTCTCGCGCCCGGCACGAGCCTGGTGGAGACGGCCGACTTCACGGTCGACCTGCTCGCCAAGAAGGTCGTCCGCGGCAGCCACGACGTACGTCTGACGCCGACGGAATGGCATCTGCTGGAGATCCTGATCACCCACCCCGGCCGGCTCGTCACCCAGCAGCACCTGCTCCAGGAGGTGTGGGGCGTGTCCCAGCGCAACAAGACCAACTACCTGCGGGTCTACATGGCCCAGCTGCGCCGGAAGCTGGAGACGGACCCCGCGCACCCCCGGTATCTGATCACCGAGCCGGGCATGGGCTATCGCTTCGAAGGATGACAAGGGTGACATGGCCCGCGGCGAGCTCCGCGCTGCGCGGCCTCGAACAGGTGCCGCGCGCGGAGATCGACTACCGGGACACCGTGTTCACGGAGAGGGACGTGGACGCCGTACTGCGGCGCGCGCCCGCCGTCGCCCTGGTCGACGAACTCGCCCACACCAACGTGCCCGGATCCCGGTACGCCAAGCGCGGGCAGGACGTGGAGGAGCTGCGTACGCCGACATCTACCAGCCGGACAAGGTCGACGCGCCCCTCTCCACCTACTTCCGGCCCGGAAACCTCACCGGTGGCCCCGACGGACGCACCCTCATCCGCCGTGCGGTGCGCCTGGCGGAGAAGGGCGCCGGCGGCAAGCTGTTCGTCGCCGGGGACGGCGGCATGAGCGACAACCCGTGCCCGGCGCTGTACGGCGTCCGGTACGCCCCTCGCCTGGTCGGCCGGGACAGCACCGTGACCCGGTCCGGGCGACGTACGCCCCGGCGATCTGCTCGCCGTACCCGTGGCCGGTGCGTACCACCTCTCCATGGCCTCCGGCTGCAACCTGGTCGGTCGCCTGCCGGTGGTCGGCGTACGAGACGGCCTCGCCCGGCTCCTGGTCCGCCGCGAGTCACTGGAGGACATCCGCAGCCGGAAGGCCGGGAATCCGTCCGTGGCTTCCAGCGGCGGCGCCTGCGCCCGCGCGAGGCTCACCCGCTGACGTCCGTGGTCGCACCGCCGGTCAGAGCCACCCGTTGCGCTTGAAGCCGCGGTGGATGAGGAAGCAGGCGGTCGCGATCACGGCGAGGACCGTGGGATAGCCGAATCGCCAGCGCAGTTCGGGCATGTGGTCGAAGTTCATGCCGTAGACCCCGCAGACCATGGTGGGGACGGCGATGACGGCGGCCCAGGCGGTGATCTTCCGCATGTCCTCGTTCTGGGCGACGGTCACCTGGGCCAGATGGGCCTGGAGTATTGAGTCGAGGAGGCCGTCGAAGGCGTTGATCTGCTCGATGACACGGGCGAGGTGGTCGGCGACGTCCCGGAAGTAGGGACGTATGCCGGGCGCCACGGCGGGGCAGGGTTCCGTGGCGAGCCAGGTCAGGGGGCGGCCGAGCGGGACTACGGCCCGTCTGAGTTCGAGGAGTTCACGCTTGAGCTGGTAGATGCGGCCGGCATCGGAGTTCCTCGCGCTGTGCGGGGCGAAGACGTCGGTCTCGACCGCGTCGAGGTCGTCCTGCACGGCGTCGGCGACCGCGAGGTAGTCGTCGACGACATGGTCGGCGATCGCGTGCAGGACGGCGGAAGGGCCCTTGGCCAGCTGTCCCGGCTCGGCCTCCAGGTCCTCGCGGAGGGGACCGAGGGAGCCGTGTCTGCCGTGCCGGACGGTGATGGCGAAGTCGGGTCCGGTGAAGACCATGAGCTCGCCGGTGTCGACGACCTCGCTGGTGGCGGTGAGCTGTTCGTGCTCGACGTAGGTGACCGTCTTGAGGACCGCGAACAGAACGTCGCCGTACTGCTCGACCTTGGGGCGCTGATGGGCGTGGACGGCGTCCTCGACGGCGAGGGGATGCAGGCCGAACAGCTCGGCGACCCGTGCGAACTCCGTTTCGCTCGGTTCGTGCAGTCCCAGCCAGAGGAAGCCGTCGCCGCGCATCTTGCGGACCCGGGCGACCGACTCCTCGACCGTGGGGGAGGCCTCCTGGCGGACCCCGCCCCGGTAGATCACGCAGTTGACGACACTGGAGCCGAGCGGGGAGCGGGCCGGGTGGCTGAGGTCCACACGTCGGCGGGCGCGGCGCGCCAGGATCGCGACTTTGCGTAGGTTGGCGACCACGGACATGCGGACTTCTCCTTCACCGGGGTCACCGGAAGCACGGGGCAGCGGGGTTCGGACAGTGTGCCAGACCGACGTAAAGCGGGCGTCAGGCCCTTTAGCGCGGAGCCGGTGTGTGTCCGGTCGCCCGGCAACCGGCCGAAGGCGTCCCGGCCGGGCCTCTCTCCCGGCCCGTTCGAGAGCCAGGCCGCGTGCGGCGCCCCCCCCGTGACACACCCCGCCGTCCGGCCCGCGGGGTCCGGGGCATAACGTCCGGCTGTGCCACTGAGTCGTCTCGACTCGGAGCGGGGCGTGGGAGAGGAGGTCCGTATGACAGGTCACGTGGTGAACCGTGTGGCGGCCGGTCAGCTCGCGGAGCTGACCGCGGGCCGTCTGCTGTCCTCGTGGCGCCTGGACGTCCCCGCGCTCGTGCTGGCCCTGGCCCTGGGCGCGCTCTACTGCTGGGGCGTGACCAGGCTCCGTCGGCGCGGTGAGCCCTGGTCACCCGCCAGGACCGCGGTCTTCGTGCTCCTCGGGCTGGGCGGGCTGGTCGTCGCGACGATGTCCTCCCTCGCCGTCTACGGCCGTGTGCTGTTCTGGCCCGCCGCCGTGCAGAACGTCCTGCTCGACCTGGTCGTGCCCCTGGGCCTCGCGCTCGGCGATCCGCTGCGGCTGGCCGTCGGGGCACTGCCGGAGCGGGCCGGCGCCCGGGTCCGCCGGGTCATGACCGGGGGAGCCGTACGGGCCCTGACGTTTCCGCTGGTCAGTACCGTGCTGGTGCTGGCCACCGAGCTGACGGTGTACTTCACGCCGTACTTCGCCACTGCCCTGCGGGTGGGCTGGCTGCACGAGTTGATGTACCTGCACCTGCTGGTGGCCGGCTGTCTGTTCGTCGTGCCGGTGCTGACCCGGGAGGAGACCCTGCCGTCCTGGTGCACGCACCCGGTGCGGGCGGCGCTGGTCTTCCTCGACGGCGTCGTCGACGCGGTCCCCGGGATCGTCGTCATGACGCACGGCACCCTGATCGCGGGCGCCTGGTATCTCCACCACGCCCCCGCCTGGTCGCCGGACGTCCGCCACGACCAGCAGATCGGCGGGGGCGCCATGCTCGGCATCGCCGAACTGGTCGCCCTGCCCTTCCTGCTGGCGATCCTGTTCCAGTGGGCGCGCGCCGAACGCGTCCAGGCCGCGGCCCTCGACCGAAGACTGGACGCCGAACTCGCCCCCGCACCGGACGCCGAACCCGGCACCACTCCCGACCCCGACCGGGTACGTCCCTGGTGGGAAACCGAACAGAACGACGTGGCCGCCGGCATCCGCCGCCACAACCGGGACCGGTGACCCAGCGCGGGCGGCCGTCGCGGGGAACCGGCGTCGCCGAGCCGGAGGCCTGTGGCCAGGGGGTGTCGTTTGGATCAGGCCGGGTGTGAGGAGCGGTGCGTCCTGGCGGAGCCGAGCGGGGGCTGGTGCGTGCGGCTGCGAGGCGGAGGTGTTGTGTCGATGAGCCGCTGCCGCGACGGGTGACGCGATGGGGGCCCCTCCCGCGCGAGGTTGCTTCGAGCGTGGGGGAGTCGGCGAGTGACGACAACGCTGCTGGGGGTCCCCCCCGCGCCTTTGAGGCTGTGGGGGAGGGCGTGCCAGACCTCGCGACGCCGGACTGATCCGAACGACACCCCTAGACCTCGATGTGCGAGCGGGGTACGGCGTGGTGGTGGGCGGCGCCGTCGCGGTGGTGGGCGAGGTCGTCGTGGATCTCGCCTCGGTGCCGGGCTTGCCGGTCGCGAGCTGCGTCGGCCCCGACGGGAGCGGCGAGCGCACCGGCACCCCCACCTCCGTCGGCCGGTCCGCGGCGGCCGGTGAGCCGGAGTCCGCCCGCCGTCTGCGGGCCCTGTCCGAGGGCCCGCGAGTGACCGCGCCGGAAGCCGTCGGGTCAGCGGCGCAGCCCCAGCGCCTCGCGTCCGGCGTAGCGGGCCTGGCTGCCCAGCTCCTCCTCGATGCGTACGAGTTGGTTGTACTTCGCGGTGCGGTCGGCGCGGGACAGTGACCCCGTTTTGATCTGGCCGCAGCCGGTCGCCACGGCGAGGTCGGCGATCGTGGTGTCCTCGGTCTCGCCCGAGCGGTGGGACATCACGACGGTGTAGCCGGCGCGGTGGGCGGTGGACACCGTGGCCAGGGTCTCCGTCAGGGTGCCGATCTGGTTGACCTTCACCAGCACGGAGTTGGCGATGCCGTCGCGGATACCGGCCCGCAACAGCGTCTCGTTCGTGCAGAAGACGTCGTCGCCGGTGAGCTGGCAGCGGTCGCCGAGGCGGGCGGTCAGGTCGCGCCAGCCGTCGTGGTCGTCCTCCGCCATCGGGTCCTCGATCGAGGCGACGGGGTAGCGGTCGACCAACTCCGAGAGGTAGTCGGCGTGTTGGGCCGGAGTACGGCGGACGCCCTCGCCCGTGTAGTCGTACACGCCGTCGCGGAAGAACTCCGACGTGGCCGGATCCATGACGAGGGTGATGTCGGTGCCGGGCTTGTAGCCGGTCTGCTCGATGGCCCGTACGACGAAGTCCAGGGCCTCCTCGGCGGTGCGCAGGTCGGGGGCGAAACCGCCCTCGTCGCCGACGTTCACGCTGTGGCCGGCGTCGAGCAGGGAGCGGCGCAGGGTGTGGAAGACCTCCGAGCCCATGCGGACCGCCTCGGCGAAGGTGGCCGCCCCGATCGGGGCGATCATGAACTCCTGGAAGTCCAGCGGATTGTCGGCGTGCGCACCGCCGTTGACGATGTTCATCATCGGTACGGGCAGCAGGCGGGCGTCGACTCCGCCGACGTAGCGGTACAACGGGAGGCGGTGGGAGGCCGCGGCGGCCTTGGCGGTGGCCAGGGAGACGCCGAGCAGCGCGTTCGCGCCGAGCCGCGACTTGGTGTCGGTGCCGTCCAGCTCGATCATGGTCAGGTCGACGGTCGTCTGGTCCTCGGCGTCGAGGCCGGTCACGGCGTCCGCGACGGTCTCGTTCACGGCGTCCACGGCCCGCCGGACTCCCTTGCCGTGGAAGCGGGCCGGATCGCCGTCGCGCAGTTCGACGGCCTCGCGCGCCCCGGTGGAGGCGCCGGACGGTACGGCCGCGCGGCCGAGCGAGCCGTCCTTGAGTTCCACGTCGACCTCGACCGTCGGGTTGCCCCGGCTGTCGATGATCTCCCGAGCGACGACCCGGCTGATGGCGGTCACGGTGCACTCCTCACGCTGGGCCCGTGCGGTCACGGGCGCGCTAAGTTCCATTCGGAAACAAAGTGAGTTCCGAAAGGGAACCTACTATGGGTCCATGAGGATGCACAACGCCGACGAGAACTGCGGCATCGCGCAGGCCGCCACGGTCCTGGGAGACTGGTGGAACGTACTGGTGCTGCGCGAGATCGCCCGCGGACACGTCCGCTTCGACGCGCTGGCCGCCGAGATCGGCCTGTCCCGCAAGGTGCTCACCGAGCGGCTCGGCCGGCTCGTCGCGAGCGGGGTGCTGCGGCGCGGCCTCTATCAGCGGCGTCCGGTGCGCTACGAGTATCTGCTCACCGACTCCGGCGCCGCACTCGTGCCCGTGCTGGTCGCCATGCAGGACTGGGGCGACCGGTGGGTGCTCGGCGACGGCGGCCTCACCGCAACCGCCGACCCGGACGGCGCCGAGCACGCCCGCGTGCACACCCTGGTCGGCAGCCGTGTCCCCGGAGACCTCCAACTCCCCGGAGCGGACGGGCCCGTCGTCCCACCGGAGGCCGCCGCGACCGTGCTGTTCACCTATCCCGGCACGGGCATCGACTGGGGCACGATCCCGGGCGCCGCGGGCTGCACCCTGGAGAACCGGCTCTTCGGAGACGCCTGGCCGGAGTTCCGGCGGGCGGGCGTGGCCGTACGCGGAATCAGTACCCAACTCGCCTACGAGCAGGAGGAGTTCGCGCGTGCGGAGAAGGTGCCTCACCCGCTCCTCTCCGACGCCGACCACCGCTTCGCCGCAGCCCTGCGCCTGCCGACCTTCAGCGGTGCCGGCCGGCTCCGACACAAACGGCTGATCCTGGTCGTCGACGCCGAACGGACCGTACGGCACGCGCTGTTCCCGGTCGTCGACATCCCGCACGCGGTGCGGGAAAGCCTTCGGCTGGCCACCGGCATCGCCCGCACGGTTTGATCCCCCTTCCGGAAGGAAACCCCGCACCATGTCCGATCGGCTCGTCCACCATCTCAACTCCTCCGGCACCGGCCGGCATCCGAACGACCCGCGAGACATTGCTGAAGGGCAGGTCCGGAGCGCATGAACGAGCAGCCGACGAGCGTGCGGGAGTGGCTGCGCGGCCTCGAAGTGTTCGCGGGACCGCTGGCGGAGTTCGACCCGGCCGGCGCCCCGGCCGACCCGGTCGAACTGTTCCTCGACTGGCTGCGGGAGGCCGTCGCCGCAGGTGTGCCCGACGCGCACGCCATGACCCTCTCCACGGTCGGCGAGGACGGCGGCCCGGACGCCCGGGTGCTCATCCTCAAGAACGTGGACGGCGACGGCTGGCAGTTCGCGGCGCACGCCGGCAGCCCCAAGGGCCGCCAACTCGCCGACCGGCCGCGAGCCGCGCTCACCTTCTACTGGCCGCGCCTGGGCCGACAGGTCAGGGTGCGGGGCGCTGTCGAGCCAGCGTCCCCCGAACAGAGCGCCGCGGATCTCCTGGCCCGCGCGCCCTCCGCGCGCGCCGAAGTACTGCTGGGCCGCCAGAGCGAACCCCTGGAGAGCCCCGAGGAACGCGACCGTGTGTTCCGTACGGCACTGGCCCGCATCGAGGCCGAGCCCGAACTGGTCAGCCCCGAGTGGACGCTCTACACCCTGGTCCCGGGCCGGGTCGAGTTCTGGCAGGCGGACAAGGGGCGCCTGCACCACCGGCTGCGCTACGAACGCCCCGACCGCGACACCGCCTGGCAACGGCACCGACTGTGGCCGTGACACCTGCGGTGCGTCGAACCGGCGCCGTGCAAGTCCTCGGCCCGCTGGGGGTGTTGCCCGAGTTCCACAGGCGCGGCACCGGCTCGGCCCTGGCCCGTGAGAGACCCGGCGTAGAGGCTGGACGAACTCGGCGTTCAGGCGCGGACGTTGTCAAGGCCGAGCTACTAGGGTCGGGTGCATGACGCTTCCCCTTGTCGGCAGTGCCTTCGACCTGCTCCGTCTCGACGCCGTACGCGACCAGGAGGAGCTGCGCCAGGTGTACGCCCTGCCCGGCGACGCGGCCGTACGCAAGCAGATGACCGAACTCACCGAGGAGACCCGGCGGTTGATCGGCTGTTCGTCGCTGGTGCTGGTGGCCAGCGCGGACGCCGAGGGCAACTGTGATGTCTCCCCGCGCGGCGGCCCCGCCGGATTCGTGGCCGTGCTGGACTCACGGACGGTGGCGATACCGGACGCGACCGGCAACAAGCGGCTGGACACTCTCCAGAACGTCATGGCCACCGGCCGGGCCGGGCTGCTGTTCGTGATCCCGGGGCGTACCACGACGCTCAGGGTGAACGGCCGGGCCTGTGTCTCCACCGATCAGGAGCTCCTTTCGCAGCTGACCCCCGTGGGGAAACCGCCGGCCAGCGCGCTGGTGGTGGGGATCGAGGAGGTCTATCCGCACTGCCCCAAGTCCCTGCTGCGCAGCGGGGCCTGGAAGCCGGAGCAGTGGCTGCCGACGGACGCCCAGCCGACGTCGGCCGAGGTGACGCTGGCCCAGCTGCGGATGCCGGAGCTGACGATCGCCGACATCGAGCAGGCGGAGTCGGACTCGCTGAAGTACCGGTACGAGTAGCCGCCCGGTCCGCACCCCGGGCGGGCGATCACCGTACGCCGTGGTCCCGCAGCCCGAGCCACACCCGGTCCCGGGTCAGCGGGAGTTCGGTGAAGCGGACGCCCGTCGCGTCGCGCAGGGCGTTGGCGAAGGCGGGGGCGACCGGGTTGAAGGGGCTCTCGCTCATCGACTTGGCGCCGAGGGGGCCGATGGCGTCCGTGGTCTCCATGAAGTGGACCTCGGTGCGGGGGACGTCGGCGTACTGGGGGAGCCGGTAGCGGCGGAAGGCCGCCGTCTCCACCTCGCCGCGCTCGTCGACGCGGACGTTCTCGAAGAGGGTCGCGCCGAGCGCCTGGGCGACCCCTCCCTCGACCTGGCCCCGGCACTGCATCGGGTTCATGACCCTGCCCGCGTCGGCGGCGTGCACGCTGCGCAGGACGCGGATCTCACCGGTGCCGGGGTCGACGGCCACCTTGAACCACTGGGCGTTGAAGGCCACCGACCGCGGAGTGCCGCCGAAGTGCCCGTCGGCGGCGCACTCGACACCGACCGCGCGGGCGGCGCCGTACAGATCCTTCAGCGTCAGGCGTCCGCCCGGGTGCAGTACGGCCTCCTCCGCGAGCCGGCAGTCGGCGCGCGGGACGCGCAGGTGGGCGGCGGCGAAGTCGAGGAGCAGGTCGGCCAGGGCGCGGGAGGCGCGCAGGGTGGCCTTGCCCGCGACGACGGTGCCGGTGGAGGCGAAGGCGCCCGTGTCATGCCGTACGACATCCGTGTCGGACTGGCGGACGGTGATCCGCTCGACGGTGGTGGCGAGTTCACCGGCGGCGATCTGCTGGTGCACGGTGGTGGTGCCGTTGCCGAACTCGGCCGTGCCGACCGCGAGATCGAAGCTTCCGTCGGGGAGCAGGGCGGCGCGCGCGTCGGCGATGTGACCACCCGGCGGACCCGTCGCGATCATCGCGAGGGCCGTTCCCTCGCCCACCAGCCAGCCCTCCGGGGCGGGTTCGTCCGCGTACCGCGCCTGAGCGGCGCGCACGATGCCGACGCACTGGTCGAGGCCGTAGCTAGCGATGTGCAGGTCCTCCTCGTGACCGCCGGGTGTCAGCATCGTCCCGCCCGGACCGATGACGTTGCGGGCCTTGAAGTCCAGTGGATCCAGGCCCAGTTGGCGGGCGAGTTCGTCGAAGGCCGACTCGACGGCGAACATCACCTGGCCGAGGCCGTAGCCCCGGAAGGCGCCCGCCGGGACGGTGTGGGTGTAGACCGAGTAGGCGTCGACCTTCTTGTGCGCGGCGCGGTAGACGGCCATCGACTCGCCGACGCTGTGGAACATCACCGCCGGTCCGTGGTTGCCGTAGGCGCCCGTGTTCGACACGACGCGCAGCTGGAGCGCGGTCAGCGTGCCGTCGCGGCGGGCGCCCGCCTTCACCCGGATCGTGAAGGGGTGCCGGGTGGTGGCACCGTAGAACTGCTCGGCGCGCGTGTACTCCAGCTTCACCGGCCGCCGCAGCCTCAGCACGGCCAGCGCCACGATGTCCTCGACCAGCATCTCCTGCTTGCCGCCGAACCCGCCACCGACGCGGCCCGCGACCACGCGCACCTTCTCCAGCGGGAGGTCGTACAGGGCGCACAGGGCACGGCGGGTCAGGAACGGGGTCTGTGAACTCGTGTGTACCGTCAGGCGGTTGTCCTCGTCGAACCACGCCACCGCACCGTGCGTCTCCAGGCTCGCGTGCTGGACCCGCTGCGTGCGGAAGGTCTCCTCGTACACGGCGTCGGCCTCCGCGAAGCCCGCCTCCACGTCGCCGATCTCGCCGTGCGCCTCGCCCACCACGTTGTCGCGCGGACGGGAGATCCGGGCGACGGCAGGGTCCTTGTCGTGCACGACCGGTGCGCCCGGCCGCATCGCCTCCTCCGGGTCGAGCACGGCGGGCAGGACGTCGTACGTCACCTCGACGCGTCGGCACCCCTCTTCGGCCGCCGCCTCGGTGTCCGCCACGACGGCCGCGACCCGCTGGCCGATGTGGCGGACCGTGTCGTCGAGGACACGGGTGTCGTCCGGGTCCTCCTCGGGGTGCTCGTGGCGGGCGGTGGAGAAATGCCGTTCCGGGGCGTCGAGATGAGTGAACACGGCCTGCACCCCGGGGACTTGGAGGGCCGCAGCAGTGTCGATCGCGGTGATGCGGGCGTGGGCGTGCGGGGAGCGCAGCAGCTTCATGTGGAGCAGGCCGGGGACGTCGACGTCGAAGGTGTAGCGCGCGGTACCGGTGACGACCTGCGGCCCTGCCGGTGCGGGGAGGTTGCGGCCCACCGACTCGCCGGCGTCCGGGGTCTCGACGTGGCGGACCCCGCGGACCGCGTCCTCGATGGCGCGGTAGCCGGTGCAGCGGCACAGGTTGCCCTTGAACGCCCTGGGCAGGTCGGTGAGTTGGTCCTCGTCGAGGGCGACCGTGGTCATCAGGTAGCCGGCCGTGCAGAATCCGCACTGGAAGCCCTGCGCGTCGAGGAACTTCCGCTGGACTGGGTGGAGTTCGCCGTCGGGGGAGGCCAGGCCCTCGACCGTGGTGACCGTGCGGCCGTCGGCGCGGAAGGCCGGGTACAGACAGCTGTGCACCGGTTCGCCGTCCACGTGGACGGTGCAGGCGCCGCAGTCCCCGGCGTCGCAGCCCTTCTTCACGCCGAACCAGCCCCGCTCGCGCAGGTAGGTGCGCAGGCACTGGCCCGGACGGGGCTCCTGCTCGTGGGAGCGTCCGTTGACCTCGACCCTCATCGGGTCACCTCCTGGCGGATCTCCTCCGCGTACCGGTACGTCATGTGGCGCCGCCACTCGGGCAGCCCGTGGATGTCGTCGAACCACTCGTCGTCGGCGACGGCCGAGCCGAGCGCCGTCCGCAGTGCGTCCGCGCCGGGCGGCAGGGCGAACCACAGCCGGACCGGGCGGACCGTCGAGGCGGTCACCGTGATCGCGAGCGAGCCGTCGACGGGGTCCAGCGCGCCGATGACCAGCACTCCGGAACGGCCGAGCCCGTAGAGCGACGCCTGCCGGAACGCCGTACGGCACGACAGGGCCGGGGCGGGCAGGGTGACGGACCGCAGCAGCTCGCCCTCGGCGAGGTCCTTGCGGCCCGCGCCGGTGATGAAGTCGGCGACCTCGACACGGCGTCGTACACCGTCCTGGGCCTGGAGCAGGCACTCGCCGTCCAGTGCGGCGGCGAGGGAGATCATCGGGCCGGCCGGGAGGGCGTTGCAGAGGTTGCCGCCCACCGTGGCCATGTTCCAGATCTTGAAGGAGGCCAGGAAGGCCCGGCAGCACTGCTCGAACAGCGGAGCCGCCCGCGCGTCGAGGGTCTTGGCGAAGCGGGACAGCTGGGCGATGGTGCAGGTGGCGGCGATCTCAAGCGAGCCGTCCCGGTGCGTCTCGACCGGGGTCCAGCCGGTGCGGCTCAGGTCCACCAGGCGGCGCAGGTGCGGCTGCGGCTCGGAGAAGAGATAGGTGCCGCCGCCCAGCCAGGCGTCGCCCGGCCGCCAGGGCGCGGGGTCCCGGGCGTCCCGTGTCTCCGTCACCGTGTTCAGGTCCATGGGCGTCAGTGAAGCAACGCGAACAGGCCCGGGACGACTGGTTCACAGTACGGAAACGCCGACTTTTCCGGCGTCGCCAATGGAGGATCAACCAAGAGGCGTTTCACTTGTTTGATCTGGCACTTACCATGCCTGAAGCCGTATTCACCTGGTGGATGCGGTTTCGCTGAGTGACGGATGGTGGATGGCCGGATCCGGCGGTCGTACGAGGAGCCGGAGCACATGCACGTCGAACACCTCATGAGGGACGAGACCCTCGGCCTGCGCCTGTTGTGGGCCGAGGACACGCTGCTGGAACGGGAGATCAGCGGGGTCACGGTCACGGACCTGGAGGACCCCGCCCGGTTCGTACGCCCGGGAGAGGTCGTGCTCAGCGGGCTGGTGTGGTGGACGCCGGAGGAGGGTCAGGCCAGGGCGGAGCGGTTCGTGGCGGGGCTGCGCGGCGCGGACGCCGCCGTGCTGCTGGCCGGCGAGGAGACGCACGGCGAGGTCCCCGACGACCTGATCGAGGCGTGTGTACGGCACGGCATCCCGGTCGCGGCCGTCCCGGCCCATGTGATGTTCCGGGCCGTCACCGACACCGTCTACTTCCAGCAGTGGCGGGAGCTGAGCCGACGGCACGCGCTGCCCGAGAACGCCCGCGCCCGGCTGAGCCGGCTCGCCGCGCAGGACGCCGGACCGGAGGCGATCCTCGCCGCCGCCTTCGCCCACCTGGGACGGGCGGCCGTCGCCCACGTCCTGTCCGCCACCGGCCGTACGGTCGCGGCGACGGAGGGCACGCCCGCGCTGTCCCCCTCCGACGCGCTGGCGGTACTGGCCGACGGCAGCGGACTGACGGTCCCGGTCGACGCGGACGCCGCCACGACACCGTACGAACGCTGGCACCTCTACCTGCCCGACCCGGACATCGCCCCGCCCCGCATGCTGCACGAGGTCGCCGCGATCCTGGGCCGCTGCCAGTCGGCACAGGCCCGGCGCCGGGCCGCCGACCGGCAGGCGGCGGACGAACTCGGGGCGCTGCTCGTCCGGGCCGGTACGGAGGACACCGCCGTGGCGTCCGCGCTGCGAGCCTGCGGACTGCCGTCCGGCGAGGGGCCGTTCCGCGTGATCGCCGCCGACACGGGCGCCGACCGCGAGGGTCTGGCGGAAGGCGCGTTGGCGGAAGCCGTCGCCCACGTCGGGGGCCCGGCGGCGGTGGGGCGCCTCCCGGACGGCACCGCGTTCGCCGTCCTCCCCGGCGATCCGGCCCTCGCCGAGGTGTGGCCGCTGGTCGCCGGGGGCGAGTCGACCGTACGACTGCACGGCGGCACCGGAGCACCGGCCGCCGGCCCGGGAGACCTCGCCGGCGCGCTGGCCGAGGCCCGCTACGCCCTGGTCTCCGCCAGGGGTACGGCACCCGACGCCTCGCTCCTCACCGACGTGGCCGGGCTCACCAGTCTCGACGCCCTGCTGAGCGGGGTGCCGGTGGAGGTACGCACCGCCTACAGCCGTACCGTCCTCGGCCCGCTCCTCGACGCCGGCAGCGCCACCGCCGCCCCGCTGCTGGACACCCTGCGGACCTTCCTCGCCTGCGACGGCTCCTGGGCCCGCACCGCTCAGGCGCTGCACCTGCACGTCAACACCGTCCACTACCGCATCCAGCGCGTGGAGCACTTCACGGGCCGTGACCTGTCCCGGCTCACCGATCGCCTCGATCTGTGGACGGCGTTGCTGTGCCGGGGGTGACGGGGGCGTATCGGAGGGGCGCCGGTTTCGTGTCCCGGTGTGTATCTGGATGTGCTGGAGGCCGGGGTCGTTCGGGTGGGTGACCACGTGACCGCCATGTGAGACGTGACCGGTGGCTCCCGCTCGCCCGCACTGTGCTGCCGCCATGCCCGATCGGCATGACGGCTCGGGCGATCGGCATTGGCGGGACATGTCGTCGGCCGGAATGCTCTGCGGGAGACGGTGACGCGGATAGCGAAGAGGTCCGGACAATCCTGAGATTCCTGTGACGGTCCGCGATATCGGCATCGGTGTTGCTCAGTAGACGCCCTCCGTCCCGCGGAGGTCCTGAATATTGAAGAGGTCCAAGAACATGCCGAGCACTCAGTGGCGCGAAGTGATCCTGCCGGGTGAGGACGCCCAACACGCCGAACAGGTGCACGTGTTCAGTGAATTGCAGCGTCAGCGCCTGAAGAAGCAGGGCCATGGCAGGGCGCTGCACCGTAAGCAAGTGGCCGCTCTGAGGGCGGCCCTGGTGGTGGAGGAGGGGATTCCCGACTGTGCGAGGCAGGGGATCTTCGCCTTTCCCACTGTTTACGAGGCGCATGTCCGGCTGTCCAACGGGAACTTCTCCGTCGACCGGGCTCCTGACATCCGAGGGTTCGCGGTCAAGGTGCTCGGGGCCTCGACGCCGTCGTCCACGGATGTCGAGCAGAACTTCACTTTCGTCAGTCAGGAGACCCTGAAGGTCAGCGGCAGCGCGGACGTCGTCGAGATCGTCGACCTCTCCACGAGCGCGCCCGGCGCCGCTCTCCGCAAGGCCGCGACGAAGCCACGGATGGTACGCGGCGCAGTCGCGAACTTCCGGGACATGGCGAAGCCGTTCAGTGGATTCGCCACCCATGAGTTCTTCAGCATCATGCCGGTCACGTTCGGGGACTACGCGGCCCGCCTGAAACTGTGCGCCGCGTCGACGGCGGTGAACAAGGGCGCGCGTAAGGATCTGGCAGCCGACATCTATGGGCGACTCGTGGAAGGCGACCTGGAGTTCCTCTTCCAGGCCCAGTTCTTCGAGGACGAGAACCGTACGCCGATCGAGGACTCGTCGGTTCCCTGGGACGCGCCGTGGCTTACCGTGGGGCGGCTGCGGGTTCCCCGGCAGGCACCGGACGAGGCGTTCGCCCGGACCGTCGAGAAGAGCAGCTTCAATCCTTGGATCGCGGCGAAGGAGCATCGCCCTCTCGGTGAATTGATGCGGGCCCGGCAAGCCGCGTACGCGCTGAGCCTGCGCAACCGGGACGTCGCTCCCTGACGGCGTGGCTAGCATGAGCCGCATGGACCTCGACATGCGCCGGGTGCGTTACTTCGTGGCCGTGGCCGAGGAGTGCAGCTTCGTGCGGGCGGCGAGCCGTCTCTACATGACCCAGCCGGCGCTGAGCCGCCAGATCCGGGCGCTGGAGGAGGATCTGGACGTGGTCCTCTTCCTGCGGGACCGACAGGGCACCGTACTGACGCGGGCGGGACACCAGTTGCTGGAGGACGCCCGGCCCTTGCTGGCGATGTCCCAGGGGGTGCAGCAGCGGGTGCGGACGGCGAACCGGGAGCTGAACCACTTCGCCATCGGCTTCATGCCCGGCATCGTCGTCACCCCCATCGTGCGGGAGTTCGCCACGATGGCACCGCAACTCGACATCGAGGTCGTGCACACCTCGATCAGCGACCAGGTCGACTTCCTGATCGACGGTCGGGTCGACGTCTGCTACGTCCGACTGCCGCTGCCTGAAGGCATGTTCGAGGTGGTCCCGCTCTTCCCTGAGCCCCGCGTGGTGGCGCTGTCGAGCACGCATCCGCTCGCGGAGTCCAAAGCCGTGCACGTGGAGGACCTGCGGGACGTGACCCTGTTGCAGCATCCGCAGGACGTCCCCGAATGGCGTGGGCGGCTGCCGCGCGAACCCCTCGCGCCGCAGCCGCACGCCGGACGGTTTCCGGTGACGATCGAGGAGTGCCTGGAGGGTGTCGCCTCCGGTACCGGCTGCTACGTCATGCCGGCGGGCATGGCCGGCTTCTACCGCCGTGACGATGTCGCCTACCTGACCCTTGAGGGCGTCGCCCCGCGCATGGTCGCCCTCGCCTACAGCAGACACCGGACCATGCCCGAGCTGAACCAGTTCGCCGAACTCTCCCGCCGCATGCTCGGCCCGGGCCCGGACTGACCGTCCTCAGGCGCCGACCCGGTGTCGCGGTCACGCCTCGCCACGCCACGCCGACCGGGCCCAGGGCCAGGTCCACCCGGGCGTGTGGCCTTGAGCGGTGCGGTGCCGCCTGATCGGTGGATCACTGAGAGCCGTGGGCGAGATCGCCGCCCGTGCCCTGCCTCTCATCTCCTCTCATCGCGAAAGTATTTCGTAACCGAGGTATTTCCCCTTCTTGTCCCGGGGCTGAAGCGCATGTCAGTGTCCCGGTCCAGCAGGCAGTCCGTCCGCGGTGAAAGCGCCGAAAGCATTTCGTGCGTGCTGCTCATCTGCCTGGTACAAAACACGGCTTGCCCAGAGAAAGAGGCAGAGCATGCGCGGATTCCCGGTACTCGGCGATTCAGGCGACCCTATTCGTTCCGGAACGCGGCGCGCGTTCGTGGCCGCGGTCACCGTGACCGCGGCGCTCAGCGTCCTCGCGGCCTGTGGAACGTCCGGGCCGTCCACCACCTCGTCGTCCAAGGGACTGACGATGTGGGCGCTGACGGACCAGACGATCCTCAAGGAGTCCGTGGACGCCTACAACAAGGACCACCCGGACGAGCAGATCACCCTGCGGCTGTTCGCCAACGACGACTACAAGCAGAAGCTGCGCGTGGCCTTCGGCGCCGGCCAGGCCCCCGACATCTTCTTCAGCTGGGGCGGCGGCGCGCTGAACGACTACGTCAAGGCGGGCAAGGTCGACACCCTCACCGACAGCCAGGCGAACCTGCTGCGGTTCACGCCCAGCGTCCTGAAGAGCGCCACCTTCGACGGCAAGGTCTACGGCGTACCGGCCAACGGCCTCGCCCCGGTGGTCCTCTACTACAACAGGAAGGTCCTCCAGGACGCCGGCGTCGAGCCCCCGAAGACGTACGACGAACTCCTCGCGGCCGTCAAGAAGTTGAAGGGCGACGGGGTCACCCCGATGTCCCTCGCGGCGAACTCCAAGTGGCCGACGCTGATGTACCTGGAGTACCTGCTGGACCGCGAGGGCGGCTCCGGGGCGTTCGAGAAGATCGCCTCAGGGGATGCCTCGGGCTGGAAGGCGTCCGCGGTCACCGAGGCCAACACCCGCCTCCAGGAACTCGCCAAGGCAGGGGCGTTCGGCGACAACGCCTCCTCCGTCAACTACGACCAGGGCGCGTCGACCGCCCTGCTCTACACCGGCAAGGCCGGCATGGAGCTGATGGGTACCTGGGAGTACGCCAACCTGGTCAAGGCCGCGCCCGACTTCGTGAAGAAGGACCTCGGCTACGTCGCCTTCCCCTCGGTGTCCGGTGGCGCGGGCGACCCGAAGAGCATCGTCGGCAACCCCTCGAACTTCCTGTCGCTGAACTCGTCGAGCAAGCACAAGTCCGCGGCCCTGACGTATCTGAAGCAGTACGTCATGAACGACGACCAGGTCGACGCCTACCTCGCCGCGGGCAGCGTGCCGCCGGTCAACGGCCTGGACTCCAAGCTCGCGGCGGTGAAGTCGGCCGACGACAAGAAGTGGCTCACCTTCGTCTACGACCTGGTGCGCGACTCCCCGAGCTTCCAGCTCTCCTGGGACCAGGCCCTGCCCTCCGACCAGGCCGACCCGCTGCTGACCAACGTCGACAAGTCGTTCCTGCGGCAGATCACGCCCGAGGAGTTCGGCACGAACATGAGCAAGGCGGCGCAGTGATGACCGCTGTCGTACGAACACCCCGCCCGGCCGCCGCCCACAAGGCGCGGCCGGACCGGGCGCGGCCGGGCGCCGAGCGTCCCCGGCGGCGCCGCCTCGGCGGGGTCCTGATGGCCGCGCCCGCCCTGCTGCTGTTCGGCCTGTTCGGGCTGGTCCCGCTCGTCGGCGTGGTGGTCCTCAGCCTGTCCCGCTGGGACGGGCTCGGCTCCCTCGGCTGGGCCGGATTCGGCAACTGGGCCAGTGTCCTGGCCGACGACGCCACCTGGCAGGCGCTGTGGCTCACCCTCAAGGTGATGGTGGTCAGCTGGCTCGTCCAGACGCCCCTCGCCCTGGCCCTCGGCGTCTTCCAGGCCCCGCGCGGCCGCCTGCGCGCCCTGTTCGCCGTGCTCTGGTTCCTCCCGCTCCTGCTGTCCGCGGTCGCGGTCGGCCTGACCTGGCAGGCGCTGCTCGACCCGTCCTTCGGCATCGGCGCCACCCCCGGCCTGCACTGGCTGGCCAAGCCCCTGCTCGGCTCGCCCGAACTCGCCCTCTACACCGTCATCTTCGTGATCGCCTGGCAGTTCGTGCCGTTCCACGCCCTGCTCTACCAAGCGGGCGTACGGCAGATCCCCGTCTCCCTCTACGAGGCCGCCGCCATCGACGGCGTCGGCCCCACGACCCGCTTCCTGCGGATCACCCTCCCGCAGCTGAAGTACACGT
The DNA here is from genome assembly GCF_010548375.1 of Streptomyces sp. SID13726. Taxonomy (GTDB): domain Bacteria; phylum Actinomycetota; class Actinomycetes; order Streptomycetales; family Streptomycetaceae; genus Streptomyces. The sequence continues at coordinate 238,517 of NZ_JAAGLY010000003.1, read as the reverse complement.
TCGTCACGTCGAGCACCCTCATGCTGGTGGGCTCGCTGACCTACTTCGACCTCATCTACGTCCTGTCGGGCGGCACCGGCGGCCCGGGCACCGCGACCCGCGTCCTGCCCCTGGCCATGTACATCACCGGCTTCCAGGCGCACGACATGGGCAGGGCCAGCGCGATCGCCACCCTCCTGGTGGTGTTCGGCCTCGCCCTGTCGCTGCTCACCACCCGACTGTCCGGCTTCACCCGGATGGACAGCCAGCAGGAGGGCATGTGAACACCGCGCGCCGGACCCTGACCGGCGGCGCCACCCTGCTGTGGACCGCCCTCGCAGTCGTACCCCTGTACTGGGTGGTGGTGACCAGCCTCCGCGGCCGTACGGACTTCACCACCGCCAGCCCGCTGGCCCTGCCCGGCCACCCGACCCTGGACAACTACCGGACCGTCCTCGACGGCGACTTCACCACCTACCTGCTCAACAGCGTGGTCGTCACCGCGGCCACCGTCGCCGTCACCGTGGTCGTCGCGCTGATGGCCGCGTTCTCGATCGTCCGGTACACGAGCCGCTGGTCCCGTCTGGCCTTCCGGCTGTACCTGCTGGGCCTCGCCATCCCGCTCCAGGCCGTGATCATCCCCGTGTACCTGCTGATCATCCGCATGCAGATGTACGACAGCCTGCTCGCGATCGTGCTGCCCTCGGCGGCCTTCGCGCTGCCGGTGACCGTGATGATCCTGGTCGGTTTCCTGCGCGACATACCGCGCTCGCTCTTCGAGGCGATGGTCGTGGACGGCGCCGGCGACTGGCGCATGCTGCTCTCGCTCGTGGCGCCGATGGCCCGCCCCGCGCTCGTCACGGTCGCCGTGTACGACGGTCTCCAGGTCTGGAACGGCTTCCTGTTCCCCCTGATCCTCACCCAGAGCGGCGACAAGGCCGTGCTGCCCCTCGCACTGACCCTCTACCGGGGCGAGTTCGGCATCAACGTGCCCGCGACGATGGCCGCGGTCGTCCTGTCCACCCTTCCCATGCTGGTGGTGTTCGTCCTCGCCAGGCGGCAGCTGGTCGCCGGACTCACCGCCGGATTCTCCAAGTAGCGCACGCCTGAAGGGAGTCGGCCGGTGCGACGGCGCGCCGGCCGCCCTCGGCATGCCCATGAACAGCACCACGAGGAGTCGTACATGACGACCACCACCCCGGACCACGCCGATCTCGCCCCCGCGGCCCCCTGGAACGACCCGTCCCGGCCGCCCGAGGAACGTGTCGAAACACTGCTCGCCCGCCTCACCCTGGAGGAGAAGGCCGCCCAACTCAGCAGCGCCTGGGAGGACGTCGAACCGGCCGGACCCGAAGTCGCCCCCGGCACCAACCTGTTCGGCCGCGTCGGCGACCTCGACACCACGGCCCGGCACGGCCTCGGCCAGCTCACCCGCCCCTACGGCACCCTCCCGCGCCCCGCACTGGACCACGCCCGCCGACTCGCCGCACGCCAGCGCCGGATCATCGCCCAGAGCCGCTTCGGCATCCCGGCGATGGCCCACGACGAATGCCTGACCGGCTTCACCGCGTACGGCGCCACCATCTACCCCACCTCGCTCGCCATGGCCGCCACCTTCGACCCGGCCCTGATCCGCCGGGTCGGCGCGGCCATCGGCACCGACATGGCCGCCGCCGGGGTCCACCAGGGCCTCGCCCCCGTCGTCGACGTCATCCGCGACTACCGCTGGGGCCGCTGCGAGGAGACCTACGGCGAAGACCCCTACCTGGTGGGGGAGATGGGCGAGGCGTACGTCCTCGGGATGCAGAGCGCCGGGGTGTACGCGACCCTGAAGCACTTCGCCGGCTACTCCGCCTCCATGGGCGGGCGCAACCACGCCCCGGTCGGCATGGGCCGCCGAGAACTGCACGACGTGATCCTGCCGCCCTTCGAGAGACTGGTCGCCGCGGGCGTACGGTCGATCATGAACTCGTACGCCGAGATCGACGGCGAGGCCCCGGCCGCCAGCCGCCGGCTGCTCACCGAGGTGCTGCGCGAGCAGTGGGGCTTCGAGGGCACCGTCGTCTCCGACTACTGGTCGCTGCCGTTCCTGGTGAACGCGCACCGGGTCGCCGCCGACCTGACCGACGCCGGAGCACTGGCCCTCAAGGCGGGCATGGACGTCGAACTGCCGGACCAGCGCGGCTTCGGCCCGGCGCTGGTCGAGGCCGTCGAGCGCGGGGACGCCGACGAGGCCGACGTGGACCGGGCCGTACGCCGGGTGCTCCGGCAGAAGGTCGCCCTCGGTCTCCTCGACCCCGACTGGAACCCGGAGCCGCCCGCCCTGCGCGCCGGTGAACTCGACCTCGACAAGCCGGAGAACCGGCGGCTCGCCCACGCCGTCGCGCGGTCGAGCGCCGTGCTGCTCTCGAACGACGGCGGCCTGCCCCTCCCGGCCACCGGCCGGATCGCCCTGATCGGCCCCTGCGCCGACGACGTACGCACCATGTTCGGCTGCTACAGCTTCCCCAACCACGTCCTCTCCGACCGCGACGACCTCGGCAACGGGGTGGACGCCGTCTCGCTGCGATCCGCGCTTTCCACTGAACTCCCGGGTGCGGACTGGGTGTTCGCGCAAGGGTGCCCGGTCCGCGAGGCGGACGGCTCCGGTATCCCGGCCGCGGTGGAGGCCGGCCGCACCGCCGACCTCGTCGTCCTGGTGGTCGGCGACAAGGCGGGCATGTTCGGCATCGGCACCTCCGGAGAGGGCTGTGACGTCGAGGATCTGCGGCTGCCCGGAGTCCAGGAGGAACTGGTCGAGGCGGTACTGGCGACGGGGACGCCGGTCGTGCTCGTGGTCAGCAGCGGGCGGCCGTACGCCGTGGGCCGGTTCGTGCCGGACACGGCGGCCGCGGTGCAGGTCTTCCTGCCGGGCGAGGAGGGCGGCCGGGCGGTCGCCGAACTCCTGTCCGGCAGGGCGAACTTCAGCGGGAAGCTTCCGGTACAGATCCCCAACTCGCCCGCCGGACAGCCGTACACCTATCTCCACCCGCCGCTCGGCGACCGGCAGAGCTGGCTGTCCAACCTCGACCCCACCCCGGCCTTCCCCTTCGGGCACGGGCTGTCGTACACCACGTTCTCCGTGGACGGACTCGTCGTCGACCGCGAACAGGTGCCCACGGACGGCCGGTTCACCGTCTCCGTCCGGGTCACGAACACCGGGGATCGGCCCGGCGCCGAGACGGTCCAGCTGTACTACACCGACCCGGTCGCCCAGGTCACCCGGCCGGTGCGGGCGCTACTCGCCTACGCCAAGGTCGAGTTGGAGCCCGGGGCGGAGACGACGGTCCACTTCGAGGTGCACACCGACCGTCTGGCCTTCATCGGTCTGAGCGGTCGGCGGATCGTCGAACCCGGCGAGATCCTGCTGCACGCGGGCTCCTCCAGCGCCGACACACCGAACACGGTGAGCGTCGAACTCGTCGGTGAGCAGCGGGACGCGAGCGTCATCCGGCATCATGCGGTGCCGGCGGAACCGAAGTAGAGGTCCGCAGCACCAGTTCCGTCGCCAACTCGATGCGCGGCGACGCGGGCGGGCGCCCCTCGGCCACCTGGAGCAGCACCCGGGTGGCCTCGTGCCCCAGCTCCTCGAACGGCTGGCGCACCGCGCTCAGCGGCGGACAGGCCATCGCCGCCACCAGGGTGTCGTCGAACGACATCACCGCCAGGTCGTCCGGCACACGCAAGCCGTGCTGCCGGGCGGCCTCCAGCACGCCGAGCGCCTGCGCGTCACTGGCCGCGAAGACGGCCGTCGGCGGGCGCTCGGCACGCAGGATGTGCGCGGTCGCGGCGAGCGCCTCGTCGTAGTCGAAGTCCGTGGAGCGCACGATCGCCGGGTCGTAGCCGACCCCCGCCTCCTCCAGCGCCGCCCGGTAACCGTGCAGGCGCGCCGATCCGGCCAGCGAGTGCGAGCGCCCCGCCACCATGCCGATACGGGTGTGCCCGAGGCCGAGCAGATGCTGCACGGCGTCCCGGGCCCCGCTCCAGTTGGTGACCCCGATGCTCGGGATGTCCGACGACGGCGCGCTGAGCGGGTCCACCAGCACCACCGGCAGCCGCTGCTCCACGATCCGCCGCTGATCCTCCTCGGCCAGCATCGAGATCACGATGATCAGCCCGGCCGCGCCGAGCGCCACGCACTCCTCCAGCCACTGGGAGATCGAGCGCCGGCTCGTGGTCCCGGTCACCACGTCGATGCCCAGCTCGCCCGCGGCGTCCACGATCCCGCGGACGACCTCCAGGGTGTAGGGGCCCGACAGATCCCGGAACACCGTGATGATCTGCCGCGGCGGCTCGGCCTCCCGCTCCCAGGAGCGGACGTACCCGTACCGGTCCAGCAGCTCCTCGACCCGCGCCCGGGTCCCCGCGCCCACGTCACGGCGCCGGTGCACCACCTTGGACACGGTGCTGAGCGACACACCCGCCTCTTGGGCGATGTTCGTCAGCAGCCCGTACTGCGCGTCCAGCTGTCCCTTGCCCTGAACGCTCACTCCACGTCCGCTCCGTTCGGAAAACCCCGCCGCAAGCCAACAGCACCGGGCGCCGGCCGACAAGAGGCCGGCACCCGGTGACATGGGACTACGCCCTGCTCCAGACCTGGGTGGCGTTCCCGAGCGGGGTCCACAGCTGCACCTTCGCGCCGTTGGCGGTGCCCCAGCCGGTGACGTCGACGGCGAGCCCGTCGGAGCGGTTGACGACGGTCCCGTCCACACGGAACCACCACTTCTGGCTGGACTTGCCGTTGCAGGCCCACAGGATCAGCTTGGTCCCGGCCGTGGTGCCGTCACCGTCCGCGGCCAGGCACTTGCCGGAGACGCGGAGCTCACCCGCCGTCGTCTGCGTGATCGTCTGGTTCGCGTTCCCGGAGCAGGTGTAGATCTGCACCTGCACGCCCGTCTGCCCGTTCGGCACGTCCAGGCACTTGCCGGAATTGCTTCCCTTCAGCGTGAACGTCGAGTCCGTCGGCAGCGCGTCCTGAACCGGCTTCCACTCCTGGGAGCCGTCGCCGGTGGCGGCCTGCACGGTCACGGCACCGCCCGCGGTGGCACCCGTCATGTACAGGCTGGTGTTCCGGACCGACCGGAGCTTGTAGTAGCCGTCGGAGGTGGAGACGAGGGTCCACTGCTTGTCGGTGCCGCCGTCGTCGACCCACTGGGCGAGCTTCTGCCCGGCCGTCGCGGTGCCGGTCCAGACCCCGGCCGCGCGACCGCCGGACTTGTTGAGCAGGGTGACGTCGTCGCCCTTCTCGGTGAGGTGCCAGCGCTGCCCGGTGGCCGTGGCGTCCACGGCGCTCGTGACGAGGTCCGCCGTGTCGCCCGTGAGGTTCGCGTCCTGCGTCTTGCCGCCGGCGGGACCGAGGGCCTGGCCGGTCAGACGGTTGACGAGCGAGGAGTACGTGCCGTCCGACCGCCCGAGATCCACGTCGGCGTACTTCACCGGACCGACACTCCCGCCGCTCCAGGACGCCTGGAGGATCAGGATACGTCCGGTGCCCTCGACGTACTGGAGGTCGCGGCTGTACCCGGAGGGCATCGACGTCTGGTACTGCTTCCAGGTGCCCGTGCTCCTGCCCGACTCGTTCACCCAGACGCTGCCGCTGCCGGCCGCGTTGTACACGATCCGCCCGTCCGGCATCGGCAGGAGCACCGGGCTGCCGCCGGTGGCGAGCGTGTTCCCGCCGGACGGCACGGGCAGCGAGGTGATCGCGCCGTCGGTGCCCGCGTAGAACTTCAGCGGGTCGTCGGCGATCCGGTACCGGACGTTGGTCCCGCCGCCCCAGTACTCGTACGTCATCAGCCACTTGCCGTCGGTCGTCGGCGCGACGGTCGTCATGCCGGGGCGGCCACCGCCGATCTCGGTCTTGCCGCCGCCCATGCTCACCGTGGTGCCCGGGACGTCGACCACCGGATCGCTCCAGGCGGAGCTCGTGCCGTCCCAGGTCCGGTGCACGAGGATCTGGCCGCCCGAGTCGGTCGCGGTGTCGTTGGCCGGGTCGAGCGTCGGCGCCCCGGTGGAGGTGTCGTACCCCGTGTAGTCGTTCTCGTCGGAGTAGTAGGCGATCAGCTTGCCGCCGTAGGCGTAGAGGTGCGGTTCCCATACGGGATCGACCTGCGCGTGGGTGTTCGCGGTGGAGACCCGCCCGAGACTGCCCGCGCTGCCGCCCTGCCAGCCACCGGCGGCCACGATGTTCTCGAAGCTCCAGGTGGCCCCGTCATCCACACTCGCGTACAGGGCCAGTGCCACGTCCTTGCGGTCGCCGTCGCTGGAGGGGGTCCAGCCGGAGTCGGCCGCCTTCTGCTCCTCGTAGTAGTAGTCGTCACCTGAGACGACACTCGCCAGCAGCAGCGTGCCCGCGCTCAGGTTCCCGACGGCCTGCGGGAGGACGTACAGGTACGGGTTCGTCCAGTTGCTCGTGTACTTCGCGTACCGGGAGTCGCTCGACAGCGAGGCGGGCGGCTCGACGTCGGAGAGCTTCGCCCACGTCGTGCCGTCGTCGTCGCTCTTGTAGACCGGCAGCGTCTGGCCCACGGGGGCGGTCTCGCTGTCCTCGAAGGTCGCCACGATCCGGCCGCTCGGCAGCTGCGCGGACTTCGGGTAGAGGACACAGGGGCTCTTGTTGCAGTCGGCCGCGTTTTGCGCGACATAGAGATTCGACGGACTCGGCTGATATGCCGACGCGTTTCCGGCGGCGGCGATCGTGAATGCGATGCCTATGCCTATGGCCGTGGTCCAGGCAAGCGTCTTCTGCCGGAGTTTTCTTTTCAAAGCGGGTCCTCCGCTGGTGGGACCGGTGACCGCGAGGTCGGTGAGGGGTGGTCGCGGGAATGCCGCGCGGTGAGTTTCGGCTGCTCGCGGGCGCCGGTTGGGCATGGATGCGGAATGCGTCCAATGAGAGGTGAGTTGGATGGGGACAGTATTGGTACGCGAAGGCGCTGTGTCACCGGGAGGTTTCCGAAAGTGTTTCGTACGCGGGGCGGAACGGTGAGTTGACGCGATTCGGGGTGGCGTGTTGGAGGGGGCACCTCGTGGGCGGCCCCCGGGAGCCGGGCACGGCTGGGGCATGCGGGGCCCGCTAGGGGTGTCGGACGCCGAGGGGCGGTTCCTACGGTGAAGCCGGGCCGACAGGGAACACACGCCGGCTGGGTGAGGCACCGGATCCCGCGTCGCCGGAGTTGGTGGGTGACGCCTGGAAGGCTGTGCCGGCCGGGCACCGGAAGGACACATGAACACTGCATCCGACGCCGGTTCGGCACACACCGCACAGGACCAGCCCCTCGCCGTGATCGGCATGGCCTGCCGGCTCCCCGGCGCCTCCGGTCCGGCGGAGTTCTGGACGCTGCTGCGAGACGGCACCGACGCGATCGGCGCCCCGCCCGCGGACCGCCCGCTCCCCGACGGCTGCCCGCCCTACGGCGGCTATCTCGACCGGGTCGACGCGTTCGACGAGGCGTTCTTCCGGATCTCCCCCCGCGAGGCGGCGGTCATGGACCCGCAGCAGCGGCTGGTCCTCGAACTCGGCTGGGAAGCCCTGGAGGACGCGGGGCTCCCGGCCGGCCTGCTGCGGCACACCTCCACCGGAGTGTTCCTCGGCGCCATGGCCGACGACTACGCGGCACTGCGACGCGACCGGGAACCCGACCCGTACGCCCTGACCGGACTCGCCCGTGGCGTCCTGTCCGCACGCGTCTCCTACACGCTCGGCCTGCGCGGCCCCAGCCTCACCGTGGACACCGGGCAGTCCTCCTCCCTCGTCGCGGTGCACCTCGCCTGCCAGAGCCTGCGCCGCGGCGAGAGCCGGGTCGCGCTCGCCGGGGGCGTCCACCTCAACCTGGCGCCCGACAGCGCACTGAGGGTCGCCGGGGCCGGAGTGCTGTCGCCGGACGGCCGGTGTCGCACCTTCGACGCCCACGCCAACGGGATCGTCCGCGGCGAAGGCGGCGGTGTCGTCGTACTCAAGCGGCTCAGCGACGCGATCGCCGACGGCGACCGCGTCCACGGACTCGTGCTCGGCAGTGCCGTCAACAACGACGGGGGCGGCGAGACCTTCACCACCCCCGACCCCGAGGCGCAGAGCGAGGTGATCCGCGCCGCCTGCGCGGACGCCGGCATCCGTCCCGAGGCCGTCTCCTACGTCGAACTGCACGGCACCGGCACCCCCACGGGAGACCCCCTCGAAGCCGCCGCCCTCGGGGCCGCGGCCGGCGGCGGCCGGGACGGCGAGGGGGCCCTGCGGGTCGGTTCCGTCAAGACCAACATCGGACACCTGGAGGGCGCGGCCGGAGTCGCCGGACTCCTGAAAGCCCTGCTCAGCCTGAAACACCGCAGCCTGCCCGCCAGCCTCCACTTCGACAGCCCCCACCCTGCCATCCCGTTGGACCGGCTGGGGCTCCGCGTCCAGCGGGACCTCGGCCCCTGGCCGGACCGGGTGCCGCCGGTCGCCGGAGTGAGCTCCTTCGGCATCGGCGGCACCAACTGCCATGTCATTCTCACCGGCGCCCCCGCACCGGCTCCCCGCGCCGACCGGGCGTCCGAGGTCGTGGCCCTCGACGGGCTCACCGTGTGGCCGCTGTCCGCCCGCACCGAACCCGCGCTCCGCGCCCAGGCCGCCGCGCTCGCCGACACACTTCGCCGCGACCCCGCCCTCGACCCCGCCGACATCGGCCACTCCCTGGGCACCACACGCGAACCCCTCGACCACCGGGCCGTCGTCACCGGCACCGCCCCCGACCTGCTGCCCGCGCTGGACGCCCTGGCCGAAGGGCTACCGGCACCCGGACTGGTCCGCGGCCGCTCGCTGGACACCCGCCCGGTCATGGTGTTCCCCGGACAGGGCCAGCAGTGGGTCGGCATGGGCCGCGAACTCCTCGCCACCTCACCGGTGTTCGCCCAGTGGATGGAACGCTGCGGGACCGCCCTGGCGCCCCACACCGACTGGTCGCTCGACGACGTGCTCCACCGCGGCGACGACACCGTCCTCGACCGGCGCGACGTCCTGCAACCGGTCCTGTGGGCCTTGATGGTGTCCCTGGCCGAACTCTGGCGAGCCGCGGGCGTGGAACCCGCCGCCGTCGTCGGCCACTCACAGGGCGAGATCGCCGCGGCCGTCGTCGCGGGTGCCCTGTCGCTGGAGGACGGCGCCCGCACGGTGGCGCTCCGGGCCCGTGCCCTGTCCGCCGTGGCCGGTCCCGGCGCCGGCATGCTGTCCCTCGTCTGCGATCCGGCGACCGCCGAGGAGATCGTCGCCCCCCACGGCGGCCGGGTGACGGTGGCCGCCGTCAACGGTCCGGCCGCCACCGTGCTGTCCGGGCCCTCCGACCTCCTGGACAGGTGCGCCGCCGCATGCGACCGACGCGGCGTACGACAGCGCCGGGTCGCCGTCGACTACGCGTCGCACTCCCCGCTGATGGCCCCCCTGGAACCGGTCCTCGCCGACCTCCTCGCACCGGTGACGGCCCTCGCACCCACCGTCCCGATGCTGTCCACCGTGACCACGCGATGGCTGGGCCCCGGCGAGGCGGACGGCCGCTACTGGTACGAGAACCTGCTGCGCCCGGTGCGGCTGTACGACGCCGTCACCGCCCTCGCCAGGGCCGGACACCGGCTCTTCGTCGAGGTCGGCCCGCACCCCGTGCTGACCGCCGGAATCCAGGCCGCGCTCGACGCCGAGGGCGGTGGCACCGTCCTCGGCACACTGCGCCGCGGCGACGGCGGCCCGGCACGATTCCTCGCCTCCCTCGCCGAGGCACACGCGCACGGAGCCGACGTCGACTGGCGCGCGGTGTACGCCGGGACGGGCGCGACCCGGGTCGACCTGCCGACGTACGCGTTCCAGCGGAGACGGCACTGGGCGGACACGGCATCGGGCTCCGCCGACGCGCCGCGGACGCAGCTCCCGGCCGTCCCCGACACCGAAGTCGCCGAACCGGTTCAGCCGTCCGGCCCGGACGCCTTGAGCCCCGCAGATGCTGAGCGTCACCTGCTGCGTGTCGTACGGACGCACGCCGCGGCCCTGCTCGGACATCGCTCACCCGACGACGTCGACCCCGAACTCTCCTTCCGCGACCTCGGATTCGACTCCCAGCTCGGCGTCCGCCTGCGGACCGAACTCAACACAGCCACCGGCGCCACCCTGCCCACGGGAGCCGTCTTCGACCACCCCACCCCGCGCGCCCTGGCACGCCGACTGCGAGACCTGCTGGAAGGCGGGACAGAAGGCGTCGGTGAGCCGGACCGACCCGCCGACGTCTCGGTGGCGGACCCTCGGGAACCCATCGCGATCGTCGCCATGAGCTGCCGCTACGCCGGCGGGGTCGACTCGCCCGAAGCGCTCTGGGACCTGCTGCTCGACGAGCGGGACGCGGTCGGCGACTTCCCGGCCGACCGCGGCTGGGACCTCGCCGGGCTGCTCGCGCCCGGCCCCGACGGCACCGCCGTCTCCGCCACCGGCAAGGGCGGATTCCTCGACGCGGCGGCCGACTTCGACGCGGAGTTCTTCGGGATCTCACCCCGTGAGGCGAAGGCGATGGACCCGCAGCAGCGGTTGCTCCTGGAGACCTCCTGGGAGGCCTTCGAACGTGCCGGCATCACGCCGGACAGCGTCCGTGGCACCCGTACCGGGGTGTTCGTCGGCGCGATGGCCCAGGAGTACGGCCCCCGCATGGAGGAGTCCGGCACCGACGCCGACGGATACGCGCTCACCGGCACGTCGATCAGCCTCGCGTCCGGCCGGATCTCCTACACCCTGGGCCTGGAGGGCCCGGCGGTCACGGTGGACACGGCGTGTTCGTCCTCTCTGGTGGCCCTGCACCTCGCGGTGCGGGCACTGCGGGCCGGGGAGTGCGACCTGGCACTGGCCGGTGGCGCGACGGTACTCGCGAGCCCAGGGCTCTTCGTCGAGTTCAGCCGCCAGGGCGGCCTGTCGACGGACGGCCGCTGCAAGGCCTTCGCCGCGGCGGCGGACGGCACCGGCTGGGGCGAGGGTGCCGGCATGCTGCTTGTGGAGCGTTTGTCCGATGCGCGGCGGTTGGGGCATCGGGTGTGGGGGGTGGTGCGGGGTTCGGCGGTGAATCAGGACGGTGCGTCGAATGGTTTGACGGCGCCGAGTGGTCCTTCGCAGGAGCGGTTGGTGCGGGCTGCTTTGGTGGACGCGGGACTGGGCTGGGGTGATGTCGACGCTGTCGAGGCGCACGGGACGGGTACGAGGCTGGGGGACCCGATCGAGGCGAGCGCGTTGCTGGCGACGTACGGGCAGCGGGACGAGGGCACGCCTCCGGTCGTGCTCGGCTCGGTGAAGTCGAATATTGGTCATACGCAGGCGGCTGCGGGTGTGGCTGGTGTGATCAAGATGGTGATGGCGATGCGGTATGGGGTGGTGCCGCGGACGTTGCATGTGGATGAGCCGTCTGGGCATGTGGATTGGTCGGCGGGTGCGGTGGAGTTGTTGACGGAGGCGCGGGCGTGGCCTGAGGTGGATCGTGTGCGGCGGGCGGGTGTGTCGTCGTTCGGGATCAGCGGGACCAACGCCCACGTCATCCTGGAACAGGCACCACAGACGCCACCGGTGGAGCCGTCGAGGCCGGTGCTCGATCTCGGCGACCTCGTGCCCTGGGCGGTGTCCGGGCGAGGCCCGACGGCGTTGGCAGCGCAGGCCGAGCGTCTCTCCGAGTACGCGCGGACCTTGGACAGCACACAACTCGCCCCCGCCGCCGTGGCGTTGGCCGGTGCGCGCATGCCGTTCGCCGACCGTGCCGTCGTGCTCGCGCGGAGCCGGGACGAACTGTCGGCCCGGCTCAAGGCCATGGCGGACCGAACGGCGGATTCCGGCGTGCTGGCGGGCACTGTCGTGGACTCGGACGTGGTGTTCGTGTTTCCGGGTCAGGGTGCGCAGTGGGTGGGGATGGGCCGTGAACTCCTCGCGTCGAGCCCGGTGTTCGCGGCGTCGATCGCGGAGTGTGAGGCGGCTCTCGCTGCGTATGTCGACTGGTCGCTGACGGCTGTGCTCACCGATGGTGACCTCGACGAAGTCGATGTGGTGCAGCCGGTGTTGTGGGCCGTGATGGTGTCGCTGGCCGCCTTGTGGCGGTCGGTCGGTGTCGAACCCGCTGCTGTGGTGGGTCATTCGCAGGGAGAGATCGCTGCTGCCTGCGTGGCGGGAGCGCTGTCCCTGGAAGACGGTGCCCGGGTGGTCGCGTTGAGGTCGAAGGCGATCCGGCGGTTGGCCGGTACCGGCGGGATGGTCTCCGTGTTCGCCTCGGTCGAACAGGCGGAGCCGCTGCTCGTCGAGGGCGTGGGCATCGCGGCTGTCAACGGGCCGCAGTCGGTGGTGGTCTCCGGGGACGCGGCCGGTTTGGACGCGTTCGTCGCGCACTGCGAGATCGAAGGGATCCGGGCACGCCGGGTCGCGGTGGACTACGCCTCGCACTCCGCCATGGTGGAACTGCTGGAGGAGGAGATCACCGAAGCGCTGGTCGGTGTGGCCTCGCGGGCCGCCCGGGTTCCGATGCTGTCGACGTACACCGGGGAGTGGGTCGAGCCCGGCGAACTGGACGCCGCCTACTGGTACGGCAACCTCCGGCACCGCGTCCGCCTCGCCGAGGCAGTCACCGAACTCGCCGCTGACGGACGCCGGTTGTTCGTCGAGGTCAGTCCGCATCCCGTACTGCTCGGCGCCCTCCAGGACACGCCGGACGGTCCCGCACACGCCCTCGGCACCCTGCGCCGCAACCATGGCGGAGCGGACCGGTTCGTCGCCTCGATGGCCGAGGCCTGGGCAAACGGCGCGACCGTCGACTGGCGTGCCGTCCTGCCCGCCTCCGAGACGGCGCCCGCCGAGCTGCCCACGTACGCCTTCCAGCGCCGGCGGTACTGGCTGGAGGAGACCGGCGGCCACCCGTTCCTCGGCGAGCCGACCCGGCTCGCGGACGGTGGCGCGCTGTTCACCCGCCGGCTCACGCTGCGGTCCCAGCCGTGGCTGGCCGACCACGCGGTGGCCGGGACCGTCGTCGTCCCCGGCACGGTGTTCCTGGAGGCGGCACTCCACGCGGGCCGGGTACTGGGCCGCACCCGGGTGGCGGAACTGACGCTGTACGTACCGCTGACCCTGTCGGACACCGATGCCGTACTCCTCCAGACCCGTGTCGGCCCCCGCGACGAGAGCGGACACCACGAACTGGAGATCCACGCCACCGGCGTCGGCGAGGAGCCGGAGCGGTGGACGCTGCACGCCTCCTCGGTCATCGGCGACGGCCCGGGACCGGAGCGCGCGGACTTCCCCTGGCCCCCCGAGGGCGCCGATCCCGTCGACCTCTCCGGCGCGTACGAGGACCTGGCCGACCGGGGCTACGGCTACGGGCCCGCGTTCCGAGGACTGCGAGCGGCGTGGCGGCTCGGCGACGACGTGTACGGGCAGATCACTCCGTCCGGGACCGCACTGGCCCAGGCCGGCCGCTACGCCGTACATCCCGCGTTGCTGGACACCGCGCTGCACGCGGCACTCCTCGGCGACCGCACCGGCTGGGACACGGACGACGGACTGCTGCTTCCGTTCAGCTGGTCGGGTGTCGTGCTCGGCGCGGGCGAGACCGGTGAACTGCGGGTACGGCTGCGCCGAACCGCCACGAGGTCGGTGTCGTTGGAGGTCTGGGACACGGACGGTGAACCGGTCGTCGCCGCCGAGGCCCTGGCCCTGCGCCCGGCGGAGTCCGCGCCCGTGCCCGCCACCGGACGGGATCTGTACCGCACCGACTGGGTGCCTTCCGGGTCCACGGCCGCGCCGGGACCGTGCGCGGTGGTGGGCGCCGATCCGCTGGGACTGGCCGAGGCCCTGCGGGCGGCAGGCGGCGAGGCCATCACGTTCGGGGACCTGACGGAGCTGGGCCTGGCCGTCACGGCCGGGGCGGTCGGGCCGGGGCACTCCATCGCCCTTTGCGTGCAGCCGTCCGCCCCGCGGTCCGTGGACCTCGACCCCTCGGGCGACCTGCCCGGGCGGCTGCGCGACGGTGTCACGCGCGCACTCGACATGGTCCAACAGTGGCTGGCCGACGAGCGGTTCGCCGACCTGGCGCTGACCGTGGTGACACGGGGTGCGGTCGCCCGGGACGAGGGCGACGCCCCGCCTGACCCGGAAGCCGCCGCAGTGTGGGGCCTGGTGCGGTCGGCGCAGTCGGAGCAGCCCCACCGGCTGCGGCTGCTGGACCTGGATCCGAGACACGTACCACCCACGGCACTGCCTCTCGATCCACAGGCCTGTCTGCGGGACGGCGCGGTACTGGTACCGCGGCTGCGTCCCGTGCCCCCGACCCTCCTGCTGCCCGATACCGAGGCGTGGCGTCTGGTACCCGGCAGCGGCGACACGCTGGAGCGGCTGGAGCCCGCCGCGGCCGAGGACGTATGGGAGCCGCTCGGCCCCGGGCAGGTGCGGCTCGCCGTCCGGGCCGCGGGGATCAACTTCCGTGACGTGCTCATCTCGCTGGGCATGCGCCCCGGCCTGGGCGCCGCGCTCGAAAGCGACTGCGCCGGCGTCGTGACCGCCGTCGGCCCCGGAGACTGCGACGGATTCGCCGTGGGTGACCGGGTGTTCGGCATCGCTCCCGGTGCCTTCGGGCCGGTGGCGGTCACGGACGTACGGCTCCTGGCACGGATTCCGGACGACTGGTCGTTCGCCTCGGCGGCCACCGTCCCGATCGCGTTCCTCACGGCCTGGTACGCCTGGCGGGACCTGGCCCGACTCCGGTCGGGGGAAAGGGTGTTGGTGCATGCCGGGACGGGGGGCGTGGGCATGGCCGCCATCCAGCTGGCCAGGCATCTCGGCGCCGAGGTGTACGCCACCGCCGCACCGGCCAAGTGGGGAGCCCTGCGGGCCCTGGGCCTCGACGACGACCACATCGCCTCCTCGCGGGACACCGGGTTCGCGGCGAAGTTCCCGCCCATGGACGTCGTACTGAACTCTCTGACCGGGGAGTTCGTGGACGCGTCCGCTGCCCTGCTGGGTCCGGGCGGCCGGTTCGTGGAGATGGGCAAGGCCGACATCCGTGATTCCGGCCGACTCGGCGTGAACTACCGGGCGTTCGATCTGTTCGAGGCATCGACCGAGCGACTGGGCCAGCTGCTGAGCGAGCTGCTGGAACTGTTCCGCGCCGGTTCGCTCCGACCGCTCCCGGTACGTGCGTTCGACATCCGCCGGGCACCGGAGGCCTTCCGGTACATCCAGCAGGCCCGGCACATCGGCAAGGTCGTCCTGACCCTGCCCCGTCCTCTCGCCCCCGACGGCACGGTCCTGCTCACCGGCGGCACCGGCGGTCTGGGCGCCCTTGCCGCCCGGCATCTGGTGGCCGCACACGGCGTACGGCATCTGCTGCTGCTCTCCCGGCGCGGCCTCGACGCGCCCGCCGCCCGCGAACTCGCCGCCGACCTGGCCGGACAGGGCGCCGAGGTACGGATCATGGCCTGCGACGTGGCCGACCGTGACACGCTCGCCGCCGCGCTCGCCACGGTCGACCCCGCTCATCCGCTCACCGCGGTCCTGCACACGGCGGGTGTCCTGGACGACGGGGTGATCGCCGCACAGGACCCGGCCCGGCTGGCAAGCGTCCTCAGCCCCAAGACCGACGCCGCCTGGCATCTGCACGAACTCACCGCCGGCCTGGACCTGTCCGCCTTCGTGCTCTACTCGTCCGCGATGGGCGTACTCGGCGCCCCCGGCCAGGCCAACTACGCCGCGGCCAACGCCGCCCTGGACGCCCTCGCCGCCCACCGCCGCTCCCTCGGCCTGCCCGCCCTCGCCCTGGCCTGGGGGTTCTGGGAGAGGCGCGGCGACATGACCGGCCACCTCGACGACACCGACATCGCCCGGCTGACGCGCCTCACCGGCCTGCTGCCGCTCTCCGACACCGAGGGCACCGCCCTCCTCGACGCCGCCCTGAGACGGCCCGAGGCGGCCCTCGTTCCGGTGCGGCTCAGCCGCTCCGCCCTGGGGGCCCGGGCCGCGGCCGGAGACGATCTCGGCCTCCTGCACGACCTGGCACCCGCCCAGGCCGCGGTCCCCGCCGTCCCACGCCGGTCCGGCGCCGACGCCGAGCGCGACTCCACGGCCGACCTCAGCTCGCTGCCCGCCCCGGAGCGCCGCCGGATACTGACCCGGCTCGTGCGCACCCACGCCGCCACCGTGCTCGGCCACGACAGCCGTGAACTCCTCGCGGGGGAGCGGACGTTCAAGGAACTCGGCTTCGACTCGCTCACCGCGGTGGAACTCCGCAACCGCCTCGCCACGGCCACCGGGACCCGCCTCGCCGCGACGATGATCTACGACCACCCCACCCTGGACGCCCTCACAGATCACCTTCTCGCCATGACCGGTCGCACGGCCGTCGCCGCGGACGCCCCGCCCGCCGAGAACGCGGCCGTCGCCCATCCGCTTGCGGAGGTCGAACGGCTTGAGTCCCTGCTCCGCGCGCTTCCGGCCGACACCGACCTGCGTGGCGTCATCACCACCCGAATCCACGCCTTCCTCGCGACCTGGAACGCCGCACACGGTCAGGGGAACGACAGCGACCGCGACGACCTCGACCTCGCCACCGACGAGGAGCTGTTCGAACTGCTCGACAGCGACTTCGGCCTGTCGTGAACGGTCCCCGACAAGGAGCTGAGCCCCAGTGAGCACCGAGCAGAAACTCCGCGACTACCTCAAGCGGGCCACCGCGGACCTCCGTCTGGCCCGGCTGCGGGTGAGGGAACTGGAGGAGACCGGTCACGAACCCATAGCCATCGTCGGCATGGCCTGCCGGTTCCCCGGTGGCATCAACAGCCCCGAGGACCTCTGGGAGTTCCTGGTGGCGGGCCGGGACGCCGTCTCCGCGTTCCCCACCGACCGGGGCTGGGACCTGGAAGCCCTCTTCTCCGGAACCCCCGCCCGGCCCGGCACGGGCGGCCCGCGCGAAGGCGGCTTCCTCTACGACGCCGGCGACTTCGACGCGGAGTTCTTCGGCATCTCACCGCGCGAAGCCATGGCGATGGACCCGCAGCAGCGGTTGCTCCTGGAGACCTCCTGGGAGGCCTTCGAACGCGCCGGTATCGCCCCGGACCGCGTGCGCGGCGAACGAGTGGGCGTCTACGTCGGCGCGCTCGCCTCCGACTACGGACCACCCGCCCATCGCGCCCCCGACGACTACGAGGGCTATCTGATCACCGGCAATTCGTCGAGCGTCGCGTCCGGCCGGCTCGCCTTCACCCTGGGTCTGGAGGGCCCGGCGGTCACGGTGGACACGGCGTGCTCGTCCTCTCTGGTGGCCCTGCACCTCGCCGTGCAGGCCCTGCGGCGCGGCGAGTGCACCATGGCCCTGACCGGCGGTGTCACCGTCATGTCCCAGCCGGGCGCCTTCGTCGACCTCGGCCGCCAGCAGGGCCTCGCCCCCGACGGCCGCTGCAAGGCGTTCGCCGCCACCGCCGACGGGTTCGGCCCCGCCGAGGGTGTGGGTGTGTTGTTGGTGGAGCGTTTGTCTGATGCGCGGCGGTTGGGGCATCGGGTGTGGGGGGTGGTGCGGGGTTCGGCGGTGAATCAGGACGGTGCGTCGAATGGTTTGACGGCGCCGAGTGGGTCTTCGCAGGAGCGGTTGGTGCGGGCTGCTTTGGCGGATGCGGGGTTGGGTGGGGGTGAGGTGGATGTGGTGGAGGCGCATGGGACGGGGACGCGGTTGGGGGATCCGATTGAGGCGGGTGCGTTGCTGGCGACGTATGGGCAGCGGGGTGTGGGTGGGGTTCCGGTTCTGTTGGGGTCGGTGAAGTCGAATATTGGTCATACGCAGGCGGCTGCGGGTGTGGCGGGTGTGATCAAGATGGTGATGGCGATGCGGTATGGGGTGGTGCCGCGGACGTTGCATGTGGATGAGCCGTCTGGCCATGTGGACTGGTCGGCGGGTGCGGTGGAGCTGCTGACGGAGGCGCGGGCGTGGCCTGAGGTGGATCGTGTGCGGCGGGCGGGTGTGTCGTCGTTCGGGATCAGCGGGACCAACGCCCACGTCATCCTGGAACAGGCGCAGCAGGAGCCGACCGAGTCCGCGGACGACGTCCTTCCCGCACTGGACCTCGGCGGCCTGGTGCCGTGGGTGGTGTCGGCCCGCGGCACCGACGCACTGGCGGACCAGGCGCGACGACTGATCGAGGCCGCCCCCGGCGACGCGCCGGGCGTCGCGCGCTCGCTGGTGGTCGGCCGGGCCGCACTGGAGAACCGGGCAGTCGTCTGGGGCCGTGACGCGGCGCAGCTGACGGAAGCCCTGGGCACCGTGGCGGCAGGCGACCTGACGTCGTCGGACGCGGTCAGCGGAATCGCCCGATCGGGCTCGGGTGTGGTGTTCGTGTTTCCGGGTCAGGGTGCGCAGTGGGTGGGGATGGGGCGTGAACTCCTTGCGTCCAGTGCGGTGTTCGCGGCGTCGATCGCGGAGTGTGAGGCGGCGCTTGGGTCGTATGTCGACTGGTCGCTGAGTGAGGTGTTGGATCAGGGCTCGGGTCTTGATCAAGTGGACGTGGTGCAGCCGGTGTTGTGGGCGGTGATGGTGTCGTTGGCTGCGTTGTGGCGGTCGGTGGGTGTCGAGCCTGCTGCTGTGGTGGGTCATTCGCAGGGGGAGATTGCCGCTGC
This sequence comes from Streptomyces sp. SID13726, assembly GCF_010548375.1. GTDB lineage: Bacteria > Actinomycetota > Actinomycetes > Streptomycetales > Streptomycetaceae > Streptomyces. The sequence continues at coordinate 219,871 of NZ_JAAGLY010000003.1, read as the reverse complement.
GTGTGTCGCGGGTGCCCTGTCGCTGGATGAGGGCGCGCGGGTGGTCGCCTTGCGGTCGAGGGCGATCCGGCGGCTGGCGGGTACCGGCGGGATGGTCTCCGTGTTCGCCGGCGCCGAGCGCGTCGAGCCTCTGCTTGTCGAGGGTGTGGGCATCGCGGCGGTCAACGGGCCCCAGTCCGTGGTGGTGTCCGGTGAGGCCGGTGCCCTGGACGTCTTCATGGCGGCCTGTGCGGAAGCGGGTGTGGAGGCCCGTCGCGTGGCCGTGGACTATGCCTCGCACTCGGTGATGGTGGAGGCGTTGGAGGGGGAGATCACCGAGGCGTTGGCCGGGGTGACGTCCCGGGCCCCGGACGTGCCGATGCTGTCGACCTTCACCGGTGAGTGGGTCAAGGCGGGTGACCTGGACGGTGGTTACTGGTACGGCAACCTTCGCCACCGTGTCCGTCTTGCTGATGCTGTCGCCGAACTCGCCTCTGATGGTCGGGCGTTGTTCGTGGAGGTGAGTCCGCATCCGGTGTTGGTGTCGGCGGTGCAGGACGGTCTGGACGAGCAGGGCGGCGGGATGGCTCTGGGCACGTTGCGTCGGGATCAGGGTGGTGCGGAGCGGCTGTTGAGGTCGTTGGCGGAGGCGTTCGTGCAGGGGGCGTCGGTCGACTGGAGGGCCGTACTGCCGACTGGGTCGGCCACCCTCGTCGACCTGCCCACCTACGCCTTCCAACGCCACCGCTACTGGCTTGCGGAAACGGACCCGGAGGACACCGGTACGGGGCGCTGGTCGGAGGAGACCGACCTGGGTGCGCTGGCCGAGAGCCTGGGTGTGGACGAGGATCTGCCGTTGCGCGAAGCACTGCCCGCCATCGAGGCGTGGCAGCGACGCCGACGCGACGAAGCGGCCGTAGCCCCATGGCGCTACCGCGTCACCTGGCAGCCGACGGAGGGCGACCGGAGTCGCGGCGCCGAGCCGGAGGGGACATGGCTGGTGGTGTTGCCGTCCCGAGACGCGGGCGCGGCGGTGGCCGCCGCCGATGCGCTCGCCCAGGTGGCGCCGCTGGTGCGGCTCACACCGGGGACGGAGCAGACGCTGGACCGGGACACGCTCGCCGGTCTTCTGCGCGATGCTGTGACCGACGCCGGCCCGATCGCGGGTGTGCTGTCCCTGCTGGCCCTCGACGAAGGTCCGGAGCAAGAGTTTGACGACCGCGTTCCGCAGCTGTCCACGGGGCTCGACGACCGCGTACCGCACCTGTCCACGGGGCTCGCTGGGACGCTCGTACTGCTCCAGGCACTCGGTGACGCCCAGGTGCGGGCACCCCTGTGGTGTGCAACCCGGGGCGCGGTCGCGATCAGCCCGGCCGAGAGACTGGAGAGCGTCGCACAGGCCGAGGTGTGGGGTCTGGGACGCGTTGCCGCACTCGAACACCCCGACCGCTGGGGCGGTTTGGTGGATCTGCCAGAGGTCATGGACGAGCGTGTCGCGCGCCACTTCCGTACGGCGCTGGCCGGTGTCCCCGGCGGAGTCCCGGGCGCGGAGGGGACGGAGGACCAACTCGCCGTCCGCGCTTCCGGCCTGTTCGTACGGCGCCTGGAACGCGCCCCCCTCACCGACCGGCCCCCGGTGCGCGCCTGGCGTCCCACCGGAACGATCCTCGTCACCGGAGCCACCGGCGCGGTCGGACGTCACCTGGCCCGGTGGCTGGCGGCGGAGGGCGCGGACCACCTGCTGCTGACCAGCCGCCGTGCCCCCGGCGCTCCCGAACTCGCCGCACTCCAACGGGACATCGCCGCCGCCGGAACGCGGGTGACCTTCGCTCAGTGCGACGTCGCCGACCGCCACGCGCTGGCCGAACTGGTCGAGCGCACCCGGGCCGACGGGCATCAGATCACGGCCGTCGTCCACGCCGCGGCCCTGATCGAACTCGCCGCCCTGGACCAGGCCACGCCCGACGACCTCGCCCGCTCCCTGGCCGCGAAGGCGACCGCGGCCGACCATCTCGACGAACTCTTCGACGACGACTCCCTCGACGCCTTCGTCCTCTTCTCCTCCATCGCAGGCGTCTGGGGCAGTGGCGATCACGGCGCCTACGCCGCCGGCAACGCACACCTCGACGCGCTCGCCCAGCGCCGCCGGGCCCGCGGTCGTACGGCGTTGTCGGTGGCCTGGGGGGTCTGGGACGGCTGTCTGCCCGAAGGCCTGGAAGTACGGCCGGACCTGCACGGCCTGCCGGCCATCACACCCGGGCTCGCCTGCACCGCACTGCGCCAGGCACTGGATCACGACGAGACGCACATCGCGGTCGCCGAGGTGGACTGGGAGCGTTTCACGGCGGCCTTCACCTCGGCACGCCCACGCCCGTTGCTCGCAGGCGTCACCGACGTCCACCGACTGCTGGACCCGGCGGCGGCCGAGGCGACGACCGGCGCACCGAGGACCACCGCAGTAGCGGACGCCCTGTCCGCACTGCGCGGCCGGCTCGCCGACCGGACCGCGACGGAACAGCACACCATCCTGCTCGACCTGGTCCGCCAACACACCGCCGCCGTGCTGGGACACCGCGGCGACACCGAGAGCATCCGCAGCGACCGGGCCTTCCGCGACCTCGGCGTCGACTCACTCACCTCCGTCGAGCTGCGCAACCGCCTCGCGGCCGCGACCGGCCTGCGCCTGCCCACCGCCCTGGTCTTCAGCCATCCCAACGCGCCCGCCCTGGCCCGCCATCTGGCCACCCTGATCGTGGGCGAACGCAGCCCGTCGGACACCCCGGCCGCCGCCACGGACGGAGCGCGGCGACACGGAACCGGGTCCACCGACGACGAACCGATCGCCATCATCGGCATGGCCTGCCGCTACCCCGGCGGCGTCGGTTCGCCGGAGGATCTCTGGGACCTCGTGGCCGCGGGCGGCGACGCCGTCTCGGGACTCCCCGCCAACCGGGGCTGGGACCTGGCGGGCATGTACCACCCCGACCCCGACCGCGAGGGCACCTGCTACACACGCGAAGGCGGCTTCCTGCACGACGCGGGCGAGTTCGATCCCGCCTTCTTCGGCATCTCGCCCCGTGAGGCCCTGACCATGGACCCGCAGCAACGCCTGCTCCTGGAGACCTCCTGGGAAGCCCTCGAACGAGCCCACATCGACCCCACACGGATGCGCGGCACCTCGACCGGTGTGTTCGTCGGCATCAACTACCAGGACTACGGCACCGGCGCCCGGGATCTGCCCCACGGCGGAGAGGGTCACCTGCTCACCGGCACGGTGCCCAGCGTCGCCTCCGGGCGTATCGCCTACGCCCTGGGCCTGGAGGGCCCCGCGATCACCCTGGACACCGCCTGCTCGTCCTCTCTGGTCGCCCTGCACCTGGCCGCGCAGGCCCTGCGGCGCGGCGAGTGCGACACGGCGCTGGCCGGCGGCGCCGCCGTGATGTACACACCGCGCACTCTCATCGGCTTCAGCCGTCAGCGAGGTCTCGCGACGGACGGCCGGTGCAAGGCGTTCTCGGACAGCGCGGACGGCATGGGCATGGCCGAGGGCGTCGGCATGCTGCTCGTGGAACGGCTGTCGGACGCCCGCCGCAACGGCCATCCCGTACTGGCCGTCCTCCGCGCCTCCGCCATCAACCAGGACGGCGCATCCAACGGCCTGTCCGCGCCCAGCGGACCAGCCCAGGAACGGGTGATCAGGGCCGCACTGGCGAGCGCCGGGCTCAGTACCCGTGACGTCGACGTCGTGGAGGCACACGGGACGGGCACCCCACTGGGCGACCCGATCGAGGCGGACGCACTGCTGGCCACCTACGGCCAGGACCGGGACCCGCTACGGCCGTTGTGGCTGGGCTCGGTGAAGTCGAACATCGGACACGCGCAGGCCGCGGCCGGTGTGGCCGGTGTGATCAAGATGGTGATGGCGCTACGGCACGGACTGCTGCCCCGCACGCTGCACGTGGACGGTCCGTCCTCGCACGTCGACTGGTCGGCGGGAGCGGTGGAGCTGCTGACGGAGGCCCGGTCGTGGCCCGAGGCGGATCGTGTGCGGCGGGCAGGTGTGTCGTCGTTCGGGATCAGCGGGACCAACGCCCATGTCATCGTGGAGCAGGCGCAGGACGAGCCGACTCCGACAGCGGCTGCGATCAGCCCGGTTGCGGACCTCGGCGGCCTGGTGGCGTGGGTGGTGTCGGCCCGCGGCACCGACGCACTGGCGGACCAGGCGAAGCGCCTCGCCGAACTCGCCGAGACGGAGGCCGACGCGGAGTCCGTGGCGACGGCCCTTGTGTCCGGGCGCGCCCTTCTCGGGGACCGAGCCGTGGTGTTCGGCCGGAATGCGGTCGAACTCGGCGTTGCGGCGCGGGCGTTGGCTGATGGCGTGGACCATGCCCGGGTTGTCTCGGGTGGTGAGTCGGGCTCGGGTGTGGTGTTCGTGTTTCCGGGTCAGGGTGCGCAGTGGGTGGGGATGGGGCGTGAACTGCTTGCGTGCAGTGCGGTGTTCGCGGCTTCGATCGCGGAGTGTGAGGCGGCGCTGGCTCCGTATGTCGACTGGTCGCTGAGTGAAGTGTTGGATCAGGGCTCGGGTCTTGATCAAGTGGATGTGGTGCAGCCGGTGTTGTGGGCGGTGATGGTGTCGTTGGCCGCGTTGTGGCGGTCGGTCGGTGTCGAGCCTGCTGCTGTGGTGGGTCATTCGCAGGGGGAGATCGCTGCGGCCTGCGTGGCGGGTGCCCTCACGCTGGATGAGGGCGCGCGGGTGGTCGCCTTGCGGTCGAAGGCGATTCGGCGGCTGGCCGGGACCGGCGGGATGGTGTCGGTGTTCGCCGGTGCCGAGCGTGTCGAGTCCCTGCTCGTCGATGGCGTGGGCATCGCTGCGGTCAATGGGTCCGCCTCGGTGGTGGTGTCCGGTGAGGCCGGTGCCCTGGACGTCTTCCTGGCGGCCTGCGCGGAAGCAGGTGTCGAGGCCCGTCGTGTGGCTGTCGACTACGCCTCGCACTCGGTGATGGTCGAGGCGCTGGAGGAGGAGATCACGACGGCGTTGGCCGGGGTGACCTCCCTGGCCCCGGACGTGCCGATGCTGTCCACCTTCACCGGTGAGTGGGTCAAGGCCGGTGACTTGGACGGCGGTTACTGGTACGGCAATCTCCGTCACCGGGTCCGTCTGGCCGATGCTGTCGCCGAACTCGCGTCTGATGGCCGGGCGTTGTTCGTTGAGGTGAGTCCGCATCCGGTGTTGGTGTCGGCGGTGCAGGACGGTCTGGATGAGCAGGGCGGGGGGATGGCTCTGGGTACGTTGCGTCGGGATCAGGGTGGTGCGGAGCGGCTGTTGAGGTCGTTGGCGGAGGCGTTCGTGCAGGGGGCGTCGGTCGACTGGCGGGCGCTTCTGCCCGTGGGCTCGACCGCTCATGTCGACCTGCCCACCTACGCCTTCCAGCGCAGCCGCTACTGGCTGGAACCGGCCCAGAACCACTCCGATGGGGACGGCTGGCGTTACCGCGTGACCTGGGACGAGGCGGAGGCCCTGGACGGGGAAGAGCTGAGCGGCAGTTGGCTGCTGGTCTGCCCGGAGCAGGGTGAGGGTCTCGCCGGGGAGTGCGCGGCGGCCCTGGCGGAGGCGGGGGCCGATGTGACCCTGCGTGCGATGCCCACGGCCGACGCCTCACCGGAGTCGTACGCGGAGTTGTTCCGTGAAGTGGGTCCGGTGGCGGGCGTGCTTTCGCTGCTGGCCCTGGACACCGCGCCCGGTGAGACGGACGGCGTACCCCGGGGCCTCGCCGCGACGCTCGCCCTCGTCCAGGCGCTGGCCGCCGAGCGGTCCGGAACCCGTCTGTGGCTGGCCACCGCCGGTGCCGTGTACACGGGTGCGGGCGACACGGCTCAGGGTGACCCGGAGCAGGCGCGACTGTGGGCGATGGGGAGGGCCTTCGGCTTGGAGTCCCCCGAGAGTTGGGGCGGTCTCATCGATCTCCCGGTGACCTTGGATGAGGTGTCCGGTCGGCGGCTCGCGGGTGTGCTGGCGGGCACTCTGGGAGCGGAGGACCAGTTGGCGCTCCGGTCCGGTGGCGTTCTGGTACGACGTATGGTCCGCGCCCCGCGTACGGCCTCGCGTATGGCCCCGCGTACGGCTGCTGCCGAGTCCTGGCGTCCGCACGGCACGGTGTTGATCACCGGTGGTACGGGTGGCATCGGTGGTCAGGTGGCCCGGCGTCTGGTGCGTGAGGGTGTGGGGCGTCTGGTGCTGACGAGCCGTCGGGGTCTGGATGCGCCGGGTGCGCGTGAACTCGCCGGTGAGCTGGCGGAGTTGGGTGCCGAGGTGGTCGTAGAGGCGTGTGACGCGGCTGATCGTGAGGCGCTGGAGGCGTTGGTGGACCGGGTGGAGAAGGAGGGTGATCCGATCACGGCCGTCTTCCATGCCGCCGGAATCGCCGACACCGTCCCGCTCACCGCCACCGAGTCCGCCCATCTCGCCGCCGCGCACCGGGCCAAGGGGCTCGGTCTGCTGAACCTGGAGGAGGTGCTCGGGGACCGGCTGGAGGCGCTCGTGCTGTTCTCCTCCGGGGCCGCCGTGTGGGGGAGCGCGGGACTGGCGGCGTACGGTGCGGCCAACGCGTTCCTCGACGCGTTCGCGGAGCAGCGACGTCGTACGACGGGCTTGCCGGTGACGTCGATCGCCTGGGGACTCTGGGGCGAGGTCGGCATGGGGCAGGGCGAGTCGGCGGAGGAGTTGGCCCGGCGCGGGGTGCGGCCGATGGAGCCGGAGCGGGCGGTGACGCTGATGCTGGAGGCGGTCGCGGCGGGCGAGACCACGCTGACCGTCGCCGACATCGACTGGGAGGTCTTCCACGCGGCCTTCGCCTCCTCCCGGCGCCGGCCGCTGGTCGAGGACATCGACGAGGTACGGCGACTGCTGTCGGTGCAGTGGGACACCGGGGCGCCGACGGGGGACAGCGGAACCGTGGGGGCCCGGCCGGACCTGCCGGCACGGCTGGCCGCGATGCCCTCCGGCGAGCGGGAACGAGCGCTGGCACGGCTGGTGCGCGAGCAGGCCGCCACCGTGCTGGGTCTGGAGTCGCCGGAGGCCGTACCGCCGGCACGTGCCTTCCGCGAGCTGGGCTTCGACTCGATGATGGCCGTCGACATCCGGGGCCGGCTGGCCCGTGCCACCGGGCTGAAGCTGCCCGCGACCCTGGTCTTCGACCATCCGACGCCCGCCGCGCTCGCCGCCTATCTGCTCGCCCGCCTCCTTCCGGAGTCCGCCGCCGACCGGATGCCCGCCGGGAGTCCGGTGGACGAACGGATACGGCGGCTGCTGGCGGCCGTACCCGAGGAGCGGCTGGACGAGGCAGCCGACCGGATGGAGGCGGCCCTGCGCGCCCTGCTGGCCGGCGAGGACACGCCTCAAACAGCCGACGACGCCGAGGACATCGACGACATGGACGCGGCGAGCCTGGTCCGGATGGCGATGAACACCGCCGACTGACACCGCCGACTGACACCGCGGTCGACACAGGACCGGGCCCGCCCTCACCGTGAGGGCGGGCCCGGTCGGGTGCGTGTCAGGCGGTCAGCCGTGTGATGGCCTGGGACGGGCAGCGCTCGGCGGCCGTCTCCACCTCGTCGTACAGCTCGGGCGGGGGAGCGTCCTGGAGGACCTCGGCGATGCCGTCCTCCAGCCGCTGCTCGAAGACGTCGGGGGCGAACAGCGCGCACTGGCCGGCACCGACGCACCTGTTCTGGTCGAGCACGACTCTCATCTCTGGTCTCCTGGGGCCGTTGGACGCGGCGGCGTGCCGTGGTTCGCGAACGGGTCGCCCCGGATCCTCGCACCGGGCGTGCCACCTGCGGCCGGGCGCCGGACAGGTGTGCGGAGCGGCCGCTCCCCGGCGGGGGCGTAGGGGGCCGTCTAGGGGTACTTCCGCAGTCGTACGGGCCGTTACGTTTCCCCACGGGGCGGCCTGCCCCGTCCGGCGTCACGCCGTGATGTGACGACCTGTTCCCGCGGGTTTCCTGGCGAGCCCGGGACGTCGTGACACCGCCACGGATCGTGTGGCGCGTCGGCCCGTCCGCCCCCTCCCGGGTGAAGGAGACTCGATGGCCATCTCGGTGGAGCAGGAACAGGAGCAGGTGGAACTCGCCGTCTTCATCTGGCAGATGAGCACCCTGGGCGACCCCTACGCCCAGGTCCTGCTGCGCCAGATGAACCCGTACCGCTTCTTCGAGAAGGCGCGGGAACACGGCCCGATCCACCGCAGCCGGGTCGGCCCCTGGGTGACGCCGGACTACCGGATTTCCCGGAGCATCCTGCGCGACACCCGGTTCGGCACCCGTGACGTGAACGGTGAGCGGACCATCGCGCAGTTCACCTCCGTGGACGACTCCTTCCTCAAGCTCGACCCGCCGGACCACACGCGGCTGCGCCGGCTGGTCACGCCGTACTTCGGAGCCCGACGCTTCCAGGCCGGACGCCCGCAGACCGAGGCCCTGTGCCAGGAACTGCTGGACCGGGCGCTGGAGCGGGCGGGCGCGGAAGGCCGGTTCGACGTGGTGACGGACTACGCGCGCCCCCTGATGAGTGAGCTGGTCTGCGACGTGTTCGGCGTGCGCGGAGACTTCCGGGACCGGTTCGCGTCCTGCAGCGCACGCGTCGGGCGGGTCTTCGAGGGCTACTCCTCACCCGAGCAGTTCCAGGAGCTGGAGGACGCGGTCGCCGAACTCAAGGGCCTGCTGCGGGAGCTGGTCGAGATCCGGGCCCAGGAGCCGGGACAGGACGTCGTCAGCGGGCTGCTGCGGGCGCACGGCGAGGAACGGCTGACCGTGGACGAGGTGATCGGGGTGTGCAGTCTGCTCTCCATCGCGGGCACCGAGTCCACGTCCCACCTCATCGGCAACGCCGTCCACGCGCTGCTGGAGAACCGCGAGCAGTGGCAGCTGCTGTGCGACGACATCGAGCTGACGCCCCGGGCCGTCGAGGAGACGCTGCGCTACGACCCGCCCAACCATCTCATCAGCCGTGTGGCGCACGCGGAGGTCGAACTGGCCGGGCAGCGGATCGCCGTCGGCGACACGGTCGTCATCATGACCGGCGGAGCCAACCGGGACCCCCAGGTGTACCCGGAACCCGGGCGTTTCGACATCCTGCGCGAGGACCCGGCCGAACCGCTCACGTTCTCCGCGGGCATCCACTTCTGCCTGGGGGCCGCGCTCGCCCGCACCGCCGCCGAGACCGCGCTGCGGGTCCTGGTCGACCGGCTGCCGGAGTTGCGCCCGTCGGGCCCGGTCCGGCGCCGGCGTTCGCCGTCGGTGCGGGGGCTGGAGAGCCTGCCGGTGACGGTCCGCTGACCGCAAGCACCGTCCCGCCGGAGAGCCAGCCGGGCGGTCAGGGCCGATCGGCCCGCACACGCTTCGACGCATGGAGGGAAAGATGGAGAAGACCGGGATCTGGGACGTGCTCAAGGAGGGCGGGCGCGAGGATCTCGTGCTGACCGTCGACTACGCCGTCAACGGCCGTCAGGAAGCCGGGTTCAGAGACCTCGTGGCCCGGCTGGACACCGACCACACGGTCTGGGAGACGCTGGCCCCGCCGGTCGGCGACGAGGCCGGGCTGAGCCCGGAACAGTACCTCGACCGCTGGCTCGACGCGGTGCGGGCCAGTGGCCGCGACGTGAGTGCCGTCGTCGGCTACTGCGCCAGCAGCAACTTCGCCGGCGTGATAGCCGAGGGCGTGGCCCGCTGGCAGGAGGAGCCGCCGAAGCTGATACTCCTGGACCCCACCCAGGTCACTTCCTGGACCATCCTGCACTTCGGTTTCTTCAAGGTCCTGGAGTCCCTGCGGTCGATGCTCTCCGAGGAGGAGATCATGTCGGCCCAGCGCGAGGGCTGGGAGATCGCGCAGGCCAACGAGAACCTGGAGGACTTCCGGACCGGGATCGTCGCGCTCTACCGGCGGCTCGGCGAGACCGCCTTCGAGCGGAGCGGCATGAGGGGCGACATCGGCGAGGAGCTGGTCGCCTGGTTCACGGCCTACATGTCGTACCTGATCGCCTCCGGAGCCTTCACCGGCCGCTACAGCACCGGTGAAGCCGTCGCCGTCTGCTCCTCCGTACTGGAGGAGACCCACATGGAGTTCAAGCAGGAGCTGCGCTTCGACGTCGACCACACCGAACTGCTGCGCACCGACGAGGTCGCCGTGGCAGTGGCCGAACTGCTGGGCTGAACAAGCCCGTCGCCCCCGCCGGACCACGGAGGTCCGGCGGGGGCGACGTCGTGTCGGGGCGGCTCGTGTCCGCGCTCGCCGCGGGTGCGGCCGGTGGGCTCAGTGCCGGCCGTCGGATTCGGCGACGAAGTCGTCGGGGAGCAGCGTGGCCGGCATCGTGGCGGCCAGTTCCGAGGCGAGCGCGGCCGTGAACGCGGCGGCCGCGGCGGACCGGGTCGGGTCGTTCGTGTACCGCGACACGTCCTCGGGCGACGGGTCCGCCGGACGGTAGGCCGCCACCGGTCCGTCCGTGCCGCCGGGCAGGACGAGGACGTCGAGCAGGTCGGGGGCGCCGGTCGACGCCCAGGTGAGCACGGCGACCCGGCCCAGGCGTTCGGCGAGCGCGTGGAACTCCTCCGGATCGGGAGCGTCCGGGGCGCCGTCCAGGGCGGCGACGATCCGGTCCCGGTCGGCCAGGGCCTCCAACAGCCGTGCGGCCTCGACCTCTTGGCGCAGCCGGGCGTTCGGAACCCCCGACACCCGTACCGGGCCCGGCAGGGCCGACAGCGCCTTCTCCAGCACCTCGATGTCCGCCACCTCCTCGCCCCAGCCGAGTTCGACCGGGTCGGTCCCTGCGGCCGGGGCCGCGAGAGGCGCGCGGTACAGCAGGGCGTCGTAGCGGTGCCGGCTCAGTTCGTTGTGGTGCACGGCACGCTTCACGCGCAGGTCGAGGGCGGCGCCGTCCTGGGAGGCGGCCAGGACGGCCGCGAACAGGTCCGGATCGACGGCCAGTTCACGCTCGGTGTACGCACTCAGCTCGACCGCGGCCCGAGCCCGGACAGGATCCACCGGCAGCTGGGGCGCCATCACAGCGGTGCGGAAGGCCGGCAGCGTCCGCAGATTGCGTACGTCCCCGATGAGGACGGCACCACCGGGGCGGACCAGATTGAGCGCGGCGGTCACCATGCCGGCGAGATAGCGGGCGTTGGGGAAGTACTGCACGACCGAGTTGCACACCACCACGTCGTAGTGCGACGCGGGCAGAGCGGAGAGGTCGTCGGCCCGGCCCACCAGCAGCTCGACCCGGTCACCCCACTCCACGTCCGCCACCTGGGCCCGGAGCCTGGCGATCGCGGTGGGGGAGAAGTCGGTGGCGGTGTACCGCTCGACGTGCGGGGCGATACCGGCCATCAACAGCCCGGTGCCGACGCCGATCTCCAGCACCCGGCGCGGCCGCAGCGACAGGACACGGTCCACGGTCGCGTCCCGCCACTCGCACATCTGGGACCGCTCGATGGGCGTGCCGTCGTAACTGCTGTGCCAGCCGACGAAGTCGTCCCCCAGACCGCCGGCCTGCGCCATGTCGCCGTAGACCCACTCGTAGATCCTGTTCCAGTCACCGACCCGCTTCTCCTCGGCCTCCGGAGCGGCGGGGGCGGCCGACGGGCCCTCGGGGACGACATGAGCGACCAGCCGGTCGGCGGCGCCGTTCCCGGAGGGGGAGCGGCGCACCTCCAGCCGGGCCCGTGCCACCCTCGGGTGCGCCTCGATCAGCCGCCGGGCCTCGTCGGTCCGGACCGTACGGCCCCGGATCTCGATCTCGGGCGACGGGCCGGATTCCATGGGTGATGCCGACATGCAGTACTCCTGGGCGCGAGCCGATCGGCCGGTGACCGGGGTGAGTTGAAGGGGACGTGTGCACGCTGGAGGCCGGGGACCGGGTCGGCGACCACGAGGGCACGGGCGGCGGCGGGAGAACCGGTCAGCCGAGCAGGTCCCGGACCGCCTCGGCGACCTCGGGACGGCCGAGCAGTTCGGCGTGGTCGACGTCGAAGCACAGCTCGCGGTCGGCGCGGACGTCCAGGTTGCCGGGCAGGTCGCTGGAGCGGACCACCGAGACGTCCGGGAGGCCGGTGACGACCGGCATCCGGCCGGCGGCCACGACGTAGTGGAGATAGCTGCGGAACCAGCCGACCAACTCCTCGGCCCGGTCCGCCCGCAGCCCCAGCCGCTCGAAGGCGGCCCAGCCGAACCTGCGGTAGATGTGGACGAACTCCTGCGCGAGCGCGGCCAGTTCGGGAATGTCCGCGACTGCCTGCTCGCCCTCGCGGTACGCGTCCGCCACGTCGTCCGGACCCAGTACCCCGGCCAGGGAGTCGACCACCGGCCGGAAGCCGTAGCGGAGCACCGTCTCGCCGTTGATGGCGGTCGGGTCGAACAGGACGACGGACGGGGTGTGCTGCCAGCCGCCCACCCGCTCGGCCAGCGAGAGGGCGAAGACGGAGGAGGCGCAGTAGCCGAACACATGCGACACGGTGACGCTCTGGGCCCGCAACTCGCCGGTCCAGCCCAGCAGATAGTCCTCCGCGGTCATCCCCTGCTCCTCGCCGGGGGGCGGCGCCAGGCTCTCCCAGACGGCATGCCCGGTCTTCAGACCGCGGGCCAGTGCGGCGAACGCCGCCTCCGGGCGACCGGTCGCGGTGAAGTCCACCGCGAGCACGACCGGCGCTCCGGCGTGCGGGTCGCCTTCGGTCACCCGCCAGGATCGGAGTTCGGCCATTTCTCGGTTTCCTTCTGATCGGACAGGGGTGGTCCGGGGGCACCTGGGTGCCGGGTCCCGCTCGTACCGTAGGCACGCCGCAGGAGCCGGCACACCCTTACCGTTCCCCCTACGCCCGCACACCGGCCCCCGCCGTCACCTCTGGGGCGGACCCCTGTGCGACCCCGGTCGGGCTTCGGAGAACCCCTGTTCAGGGGGTCTGAAGGCGCCTTCTGTCAGGGGAGAGCAATTTGTTCGTGTGCAGTCGGCAAGGACATCGGGACGGGCTTCTGCCGAGGTCGACGATGGTGGTACAGGTGAGATGCCGACGGTGGTCCGGTGTGCGAAGGTGCTCGTCCTGCGAGGGGCATTCGCGATATATCGTGTTCAGGCGCTCGTGCTCGGCGGAGGTCGCTTCGTTCCCACTGCCCGCTGTTGTCCCATGCCGCCGTCGGCCGTCGCACGCCGTCCCGACGGCGACAGCCCGCGAATTCCCCCCACAAGAGCGTCTGGAGACACGAACGCCATGTCGCACGCATCCCGAGGAGGCCGGGAGTCCACCCGCCTCGCTCCGGCCACCGTGGACGACGACCAGCCCGCACTGCAACTCACCGGTCTGTACAAGCAGTTCGGTGACCATGTGGCCGTCGATCACATCGACCTGACCGTACCCCGCGGCTCCTTCTTCGGCCTGGTCGGACCCAACGGCGCGGGCAAGACCACCTCGCTGTCCATGGCCGTCGGGCTGCTCCGTCCCGACGGCGGCTCGGCCAGCATCTTCGGCCACGACGTGTGGAGCGACCCCGTCGCCGCCAAGTCCCTGATCGGAGTGCTCCCGGACGGCATGGCCCTGCCCGACCGTCTCACCGGCCGCGAGGTGCTCACCTACCTCGGCCTGCTGCGCGGCATGTCCCGCGAGACGGTGGACGCCCGCGTGCAGGAACTGCTGGAGGTGCTGGAGCTGGACTCGGCGGAGTCCACCATGGTCGTCGACTACTCCACCGGCATGCGCAAGAAGATCACCCTCGCCACCGCGCTGCTGCACGGCCCCCGACTGCTCATCCTCGACGAGCCGTTCGAAGCCGTCGACCCGGTGTCCGCGGCCACCATCCGCACCATCCTCCAGCGCTTCGTCTCCGGCGGCGGCTCGGTGATCTTCTCCAGCCATGTCATGGCCGTGGTCGAGCGACTGTGCGACCACATCGCCGTCATCGCCAAGGGCCGGGTCGAGGCGGCCGGTTCCATCGACGACGTGCGCGGCAACCAGACCCTCGACGAGGCGTTCGTACACATCGTCGGCGCCCACACCGGCGGTGCGGAGGGACTGTCGTGGTTGGCGTCCTGATCGAGATGAAGCGGGCCATCGCCCGCGCCAAGGCCCGCGGCAAGGTCAAGTGGGGCCTGCTCGCCCTCGCCGTGTTCGCCCTCACCCTCGCGGTCGGCACCCTGCTCACCGGGTTCGCGCACTACTCCCACCCCGGCGCCGGCGGCGACGTACTGGCCATCCTCAGCCTGGGCTGGCTGATCGGCTGGGTCAGCGGCCCGGTGCTCGCCGGTGACGACAGCACCCTGCGCATGGACTACTTCAAGCTCCTGCCGATCCCGCCCCGCAAGCTCGCCTACGCCATGCTCGGGGCCGCGTTCGTCAACAGCTCGCTGCTGTTCAGCGGCATCGCCTTCCTCTCGCTCGTGGCCTACGGCGCCCAGTTCGGAGTCGCCGGCGCACTGATCGGCGCCGCGGCCGTGGTCCTCATGCTGGTGCTCGCCGTGGTCTCCTCCCAGGTCGCCATCGGCATCTTCGGCCCGGTCGTCTCCTCCCGGCGCGGCCGGGACTTCGGCGCGCTGCTCGCCGCACTGGTGATCACCATGCTGTCGCTGGCCTCCTCGCTGGTGCCGCTCGTGGCGTCCAAGCTCACCAAGGGCGACGCACCGGTGCTGGCGGCCGTGGTCCGGATCCTGCCCACCGGGTGGGGCGCGGTCGCCGTCGACGCCGTCCGCACCTCCGACTGGGGCATGGTCGCGCTGGCCCTGGGCGGACTCCTGCTGCTGATCGTCGTCCAGATCGCGATCTGGCCCGCCCTGCTGAGCCGCCGTCTCGTCATGTCCGCGGGCGGCAGCAGCAAGTCCAAGGCCAGGAACAAGCCGCACACCGCCCGCGCCGTCACCGGCTCCTCGCTGATCCCTGCCACTCCTCTCGGCGGCGTCATCGGCAAGGAACTGCGCCTGTACTCGCGGTCCATGCTGCGCTTCCTGTCCCTGCTGATCGCCTTGGTAGTGGGTCTGCTGGCTTGTCTCATCCCGGCGTTGAGCGGTGGCACGACGATGCTGCCGTTCGCGGGCCTCCTGTTCACCCTCATCGCGGGCGCCACCTGCACCAACCTGCACGGCGACGAAGGCTCCGCCCTGTGGCTGCTCCTGGTCACCCCGGGGGTCGAGCGAGCCGACATCCGCGGGCGGCAGTACGCCTGGCTGCTGATCGTCGCCCCGATCGGGCTGCTGCTCACGCTGGTGCTCACCGCGGTCAGCGGGCAGACCTGGGCCTGGCCCTGGGTGCTCGGCGGCGAACCGGCCCTTATCGGCGGGGCCGCGGGTCTGATCGTATGGACGTCCGTGCTGACCATGTTCCCGCTCGACGCGGGAGGCGCCCCCACCCCGGGACGGCAGGTCAAGGTCAACCTGCTGGTCCCGGTCATGGCGCTGACCACCGCTCCGCCACTGGTCCTGCTGATCCTCGGCACGGTCGGCGACAACACCGCGCTGACCTGGGCGGCCGTACCGGTCGGCATCCTCAGCGGTGTCCTGCTCTCCTGGGGCCTGGGCCGCGACTCCTACCGCCGCCTGGGCAAGCGCGGCCCCGAGCTGCTCTCCAAGGTGGCCAAGCCGGCCTAGCGACAGGTCTCGCGCCGATCCGGTCCCCCCCCCCGGCGCCGAAGGTGCCGTCCGGCTTCACGGGCGGCACCTTCGGGGTGTCTGGGGGTGCATGGTCGGTGTCTTCGGTGTCTTCGGTGTGTCCGGGGGTGCATGGTCGGTGCCTTCGATGTGCCCGGGGTCGCACGGCCGGTGCCTGACCCGCAGGTCGGCCGGGTGATCGATGGGGCGTCAGGGGGGCCGATAGGGGTGCTGTCCGCGCCGACCCCCTGCCTAGTGTGATCCGGGTCCGCACCGGAGCCAGGGGGCGGCTCCGTCGTCCGTGCGACCGCATCCCCGAGGCGCCGCACCGCAGGCCGTCGCCGTACCGCCACATCCGCATCGCGAGCGTCCAGCCACGGAGTCCACGATGACCACGTCCACCGAGCAGATCCTCGACGCGCTGCGGGCCTCGCTCAAGGAGACCGAACGGCTGCGCCGCACCAACAAGGCGCTCACCGAGGCCGCGCACGAGCCGATCGCGATCGTGGGCATGGCCTGCCGGCTGCCCGGCGGGGTGCGCGGCCCCGAGGACCTGTGGCGGCTGGTCGCCGACGGCACCGACGCGATCGGCCCGCTGCCCGCCGACCGTGGCTGGGACATCGACGCGCTGTACGACCCCGACCCCGACAAGCCGGGCACCTTCTACGTCGACCGGGGCGGCTTCATCGACGACGTCGCCGGCTTCGACGCCGACTTCTTCGGCATCTCGCCGCGCGAGGCCCTCGCCATGGACCCGCAGCAGCGGCTGCTCCTGGAGACCTCCTGGGAGGCCCTCGAACGCGCCGGCGTCGACCCGCACACCCTCGCCGGCACCAAGTCCGGCGTGTTCGTCGGCGCGGCCTTCCAGGGCTACGGCGGCGGCGGTCACCAGCCTCTGCCCGACGGCCTGGAGGGCTACCTCCTCACCGGCACCATCACCAGCGTCGCCTCCGGACGCGTCGCCTACACCCTCGGCCTCGAAGGCCCGGCGCTCACCGTGGAGACGGCCTGCTCCTCCTCGGCCGTCGCCCTGCACCTCGCCTGCCGCAGCCTCCGCCAGGGCGAGTGCGGGCTCGCGCTGGCCGGCGGAGTCTCGGTGCTCAGCACCCCGTGGTCGTTCATCGAGTTCAGCCGGCAGGGCGGCCTGGCCCGCGACGGCCGCTGCAAGGCCTTCTCCGCGGCTGCCGACGGCATCGGCTGGGCCGACGGCGTCGGCGTCCTCGTCCTGGAACGGCTGAGCGACGCCCAGCGCCTCGGCCACCGCGTACTGGCGGTGATCCGGGGCTCGGCCGCGAGCCAGGACGGCGCCTCCAACGGACTCGCCGCCCCCAGCGGCCCCGCCCAACAGCGCGTCATCCAGGAGGCGTTGACCGACGCCGGCCTCACCCCGGCCGACGTCGACGCCGTCGAGGCCCACGGCACCGGCACCACGCTCGGCGACCCGATCGAGGCCCACGCCCTGCTCGCCACCTACGGCCGGCACCGCTCCGGCGAGGAACCGCTGTGGCTCGGTTCGCTGAAATCCAACATCGGCCACAGCCAGACCGCCTCCGGCGTCGTGGGCGTCATCAAGTCCGTCCTCGCTCTGGAACACGGCGTCCTGCCCAAGACCCTGCACGTCGACGAGGTCTCACCGCACGTCGACTGGTCCGCAGGCGCCGTACGCCCGCTCGTCGAGGCCCGCACCTGGCCGGAGACCGGCCGACCCCGCCGTATCGGTGTCTCCTCCTTCGGCGTCAGCGGGACCAACGTCCACCTCCTGCTTGAACAGGCCCCCGAACCGGCCGCCTCCGAGCCCGAAACGCCCGACGTGCCAAGGCCGTTCACCACCGCCACCCCGGCCCCGTGGGTACTGTCCGGACACGGCGCGTCCGCTCTCGCCGCCCAGGCCGGCCGACTGGCGGACCTCGCTGAGACCGGCACCACCGACATCGCCGCCATCGGCCGCGCGCTCACCGGCCGGTCCACCTTCCCGGACCGCGCCGTCGTGTTCGGCGCGAGCACACGGGAACGCGTGACCGCGCTGCGTGAACTCGCCTCCGCGAGCACCGACCCCGCGAACTGCGCGATCGGATCGGCGTCCCTGCGGGATGTCGTGTTCGTGTTTCCGGGTCAGGGTGCGCAGTGGGTGGGGATGGGGCGTGAACTGCTCGCGTCCAGTGCGGTGTTCGCGGCGTCGATCGCGGAGTGTGAGGCGGCGCTGGCTCCGTATGTCGACTGGTCGCTGAGTGAAGTGTTGGATCAGGGCATTGGCCTTGATCAAGTGGACGTCGTCCAGCCGGTGTTGTGGGCGGTGATGGTGTCGTTGGCCGCGTTGTGGCGGTCGGTCGGTGTCGAGCCTGCTGCTGTGGTGGGTCATTCGCAGGGGGAGATTGCTGCTGCGTGTGTCGCGGGTGCTTTGTCGCTTGAGGATGGCGCGCGGGTGGTGGCCCTGCGGTCGAAGGCGATTCGGCGGCTGGCCGGGACCGGCGGGATGGTCTCGGTGTTCGCCGGTGCCGAGCGCGTCGAGTCCCTGCTTGTCGAGGGTGTGGGGATCGCTGCGGTCAATGGGCCTGCGTCGGTGGTGGTGTCCGGTGAGGCCGGTGCCTTGGACGTGTTCATGGCGGCCTGTGCCGAAGCAGGAGTCGAGGCCCGTCGCGTGGCTGTCGACTATGCCTCGCACTCGGTGATGGTCGAGGCGTTGGAGGGGGAGATCACCGAGTCGTTGGCCGGGGTGACGTCCCTGGCCCCGGGCGTGCCGATGCTGTCCACCTACTCGGGTGAGTGGGTCAAGGCCGGTGACTTGGACGCCGGTTACTGGTACTCCAACCTCCGTCACCGGGTCCGTCTCGCCGAGGCCGTCGTCGAACTCGCCTCCGCCGAGCACGAGTTGTTCGTCGAGGTCAGTCCGCACCCTGTACTCACCACCGCTGTCCAGGACTGCCTGGACGAACGTGGCGGTGGTGTCGCACTCGGCACCCTGCGCCGGGACCAGGGTGGCCCCGAGCGCTTCCTGGACTCCCTCGGACAGGCTTACGTCCACGGAGCCCAGGTCGACTGGGCAGCGCTGTACACCGGTACCGACGTGGAGCGGGTGGACCTGCCCACGTACGCCTTCCAGCGCCGCAGGTACTGGCTGGAGGGCTCGGGGCGGGGGCCCGCCGACGCCGCCGGGCTGGGGCTCGCGCCCGTCGGGCACCCGCTGCTGGCGGCGGCGACGAGCCTGGCCGACGATGACGGACTGGTGCTCACCGGCCGCCTCTCGACCCGTGCCCAGCCTTGGCTCGCCGACCACGCGGTGGCAGGAACCGTCCTGCTCCCCGGTACCGCCTTCGTCGAACTCGCCTTCCAGGCAGGAGACCTGACGGGTTGTGACCTGCTCGACGAGCTGACGCTGCACACCCCCCTGACCATCCCCGACCAGGGTGCCGTCCGCGTCCAGGTACGCGTCGCCGCCCCCGAACCGGCCACCGGCGCACGGGCGTTGACCATCCATGCCTGCCCTGACGTCATCGACGGCGACGCGGAGCAGGAGGCGCAGGGCGAGTGGACCCTGCACGCGACCGGCGTCCTGACCACCGGCGAACCCGTCGCAGTCTCCAGGGTCGCCGACGCGGATCAATGGTTGTCCGCCGACGCGGACCAATGGCCGCCCGCCGGCGCCGTACCGCTGGACGTCGACGACCTCTATCCGCGCCTCGACCGCGCGGGATACGGCTACGGCCCCGCCTTCCGAGGACTGCGCGCCGCCTGGCGCGCCGGTGACGAGATCTACGCCGAGGCCGCCCTGCCCGACGGACACAGCGACCAGGCCGCCCGCTACGGGCTGCATCCGGCCCTGCTGGACGCGGCGCTGCACGCGGCCGGGTTCGCAGGATTCCTGGAGACGGACAGCGGGGACAGCGGGCCGCGTCTGCCGTTCTCCTGGTCCGGGGTGACACTGTCCGCCGTGGGCGCGAAGGCGCTGCGGATACGGCTGGCCAGGACCGGCGACGACACCGTCGCCGTCACCCTCACCGACCCGGCGGGCGGCCCCGTGGCCGCCGTGGACGCCCTGGTCCTGCGGCCGGTCTCCGGCACCGCGCGGTCCACCGCGGCGGACGGGCTGCACCGGGTGGCCTGGACACCGGTCGAGCTGCCCGCCGACGCGCCCACCGCGCACTGGGCCGTCCTCGGCGACGACCCTCTCGGCATCGCCCCCGCCCTGGATCTGCCCCGTCTCGCGGACCGGGACGCCCTGGCCGCCCTCGACCCGGCCCCGCCCGTCGTCCTCACCTCCTGGCCCGTCCCCGACGGGCCGCCCCCGCAGGCGGCCCGCGCTCTGCTCGCCCGTGCCCTGGGCGACATACAGGACTGGCTGGCCGACGACCGCCTCACCGGCACCCGACTCGTCGTCGTCACCCGGGACGCCTGCCCGGCGGACGACTGGCAGGACACCGACCCGGTCACGTCCGCGCTGACCGGTCTGCTGAGCACCGCGCAGTCCGAACACCCGGACCGGCTGGTCCTCGTCGACACCGACGGGCATCCCGGCTCCTGGCAGGCGCTGCCCGGGTTCGTCGCGACCGAGGAGCCCCGGGGCGCGCTGCGCCGGGGCGAGGCCCGCGTACCCCGGCTGGCCCCTGCCGCCACCGCTGCCCCGCTGCCCGTGCCTGCCGACGCCCCGCTGTTCGTGCCCGCCCGGGCCCCGCTGTCCGTGCCCGATGGGACCCCCGCCTGGCGACTGGCCGTGGACACCCCCGGCACCCTCGACCACCTGGCCCTCGTGCCCTGGCCCACCGCCACGGCTCCCCTTGCCGAGGGCCAGGTGCGTATCGCCGTACGCGCCTGCGGCGTCAATTTCCGCGACCTCCTCATCACCCTCGGCATGTATCCCGGCCAGGCACTCCTCGGCAGCGAGGGAGCGGGCCGGATCGTCGAGGTCGGACCCGGTGTCACCGACCTCACCGTGGGGGACCGCGTCACCGGCATGCTCTTCGGCGGCTTCGGACCCCTCGCGGTGACCGACGCGCTGAAGGTGACCCGCGTCCCGGACAGCTGGACCTGGGAGAAGGCCGCGACCGTGCCGGTGGCCTTCACCACCGCCTGGTACGCCCTCGTGGACCTGGCCGCGCTCGCGCCCGGCGAGAAGGTCCTCGTCCACGCGGCCGCCGGCGGCGTCGGCATGGCCGCCGTGCAGATCGCCCGGCACCTCGGCGCGGAGGTGTACGCCACGGCCGGTCCGGCGAAGTGGGACACGCTGCGGGCGCTGGGCCTGGACGACGACCACATCGCGTCCTCCCGCGACACCGGGTTCGCGTCGGTGTTCCCGCGCATGGACGTCGTACTGAACTCCCTGGCCGGGGAGTTCGTGGACGCGTCGCTCTCGCTGCTCGGCGAGGACGGGCGGTTCGTCGAGATGGGCAAGACGGACCTCCGCGACGGCAGCCGACTCGGCGTGCGCTACCGGGCGTTCGAGACCGGCGAGAGCGGCGACGAACGCGTCCACGAGATCCTGGACCAGGTCGTCACCCTCATCGACGACGGCACCCTGCGCCCGCTGCCCCACCGCACCTGGGACGTGCGCCGGGCCCCCGACGCACTGCGGCACATCCAGCAGGCCCGGCACGTCGGCAAGGTCGTCCTCACCGTGCCGCGCGCCCTCGACATCGAGGGCACCGTCCTTGTCACCGGCGCCACCGGAACTCTCGGCGCCCTGGTTGCCCGGCACCTCGTCGCCGAGCACGGCGTACGGCACCTGCTGCTCACCAGCCGCTCCGGAACGGACGCCCCGGGCGCCGCCGACCTCCTCGCCGACCTCGCCCCGGCCGGTGCCGAGGCCACCCTCACCGCCTGCGACACCGCCGACCGTGAGGCCCTGCGCGCCCTGCTCGGTTCCGTGCCCGCCGACCGGCCCCTGACGGCCGTCGTCCACACCGCGGGCGTCCTCGACGACGGTGTGCTGTCCGCCCTCGACCCCGACCGCCTCGACACCGTCCTGCGGCCCAAGGCGGACGCGGCCTGGCATCTGCACGAACTGACGGCCCGTCAAGATCTGGCCGCCTTTGTGCTGTTCTCCTCCGCGGCCGGGGTCTTCGGCAACGCGGGTCAGGGCAACTACGCCGCCGCGAACACCTTCACCGACGCCCTCGCCCAGCACCGCCGCGCCCTCGGACTGCCGGCCACCTCACTCGCCTGGGGCCTGTGGGAGGAGCGCACCGGACTCACCGGGCACCTGGAAGCGGGCGACGTCGGCCGGATGCGCCGCACCGGCGTCACCGCCCTCGACTCCGCCCGCGGCCTCGCCCTGTTCGACGCCGCCCTCACCGCCGTACAGCCCCTGCTCGTGCCCATCGCCCTCGACCGGGCCGCACTGCGCCGCCAGGCCCGCTCCGGCAGCCTGCCCGCCCTGCTGCGCGGCCTGGTCCGCACCGCACCGGCCCGCAGGACGGCCGCCGACACCGCCGCTCCCGCCGACGCCGGGCACACCCTGGCCCAACGGCTCGCCGGAACCACCCCCGGCGAAGCGGACCGTGTCCTCGCCGACCTGGTCCGCGGCCACGCCGCGACCGTGCTCGGCCACGAGTCCGCCACCGCCGTCGACCTCGACCGGGCCTTCCGCGACCTCGGCTTCGACTCCCTCACCGCGGTGGAGCTGCGCAACCGCCTCTCCACCGCCACCGGACTGCGCCTGCCCGCGACCCTGGTCTTCGACCACCCCACCCCGCAGCGGCTCGCCTCCCACCTCCGCGAGACGCTGCTCGGCGATGTGACGGCCGTGCCGGACAAGGCCGTCGCGGCGACCGGCCCGGGCCGGGAGAGCGGCGAACCTCTCGCGATCGTCGCCATGAGCTGCCGTTTCCCCGGCGGTGTCGCCTCTCCCGAGGATCTGTGGCAGTTGCTCGCCGACGGCGGTGACGCCATCGGCGGCTTCCCCGACGACCGGGGCTGGGACCTGACCGGCCTCTACCACCCCGACCCCGACCACCCCGGCACCTGCTACACCCGGCACGGCGGATTCCTCCGCGACGTCGCCGAGTTCGACTCCTCCCTGTTCGGCATCTCGCCGCGCGAGGCCCTGGCCATGGACCCCCAGCAGCGGCTCCTCCTGGAGGTGACCTGGGAGGCGTTCGAACGCGCGGGCATCACCCCGAGCAGCGTCCGCGGCGAACAAGTCGGTGTCTACGTCGGCACCGGACCGTCCACCTACGGCGGCCCCCTGGACAACGCCCCCGACGGCCTCGAAGGCCACCTCATGACCGGCAACGCCACGAGCGTCGCCTCCGGGCGTCTCGCCTTCACCTTCGGTCTCGAAGGCCCGGCCGTCACGATCGACACCGCCTGCTCTGCCTCTCTGGTAGCCCTTCACATGGCCGTGGGCGCGCTGCGGTCCGGCGAGGTGTCGATGGCGTTGGCCGGCGGCGCGGCGGTGATGTCCACCCCCGGCGGCCTGATGGCGTTCAGCCGCCAGCGCGGGCTCGCGGCCGACGGGCGCAGCAAGGCCTTCTCCGCCGCGGCGGACGGCATGGGCATGGCCGAGGGCGTGGGCATGCTCCTCGTGGAGCGGCTGTCCGACGCCCGCAGGCGGGGCCATCCGGTCCTGGCGGTGGTCCGGGGCTCGGCCGTCAATCAGGACGGTGCCTCCAACGGGCTGACCGCTCCCAACGGGCCCTCCCAACAGCGTGTCATCCGGGCCGCGTTGGCCGATGCCGGCCTCACCCCGGGCGACGTGGACGCCGTCGAGGCCCACGGCACCGGAACCCCGTTGGGCGACCCCATCGAGGCCCAGGCACTCCTCGCCACCTACGGCGACCGCGGCGCCGACCAGGTTCCGGCACTGATCGGTTCGGTGAAGTCCAACATCGGGCACACGCAGGCCGCGGCGGGCGTGGCCGGTGTGATGAAGATGGTGCTGGCGCTACGAGCGGGCCGGTTGCCGCGCACCCTGCACGTGGACGAGCCGTCGGCGCACGTGGACTGGTCCGCCGGGTCCGTGGAGCTGCTGACGGAGGCCCGTGCCTGGCCCGAGGGGGACCGGGTGCGGCGCGCGGCCGTGTCGTCGTTCGGGATCAGCGGGACCAACGCGCACGTGATCCTGGAGCAGGCTCCGGACGGCGAACAGGCTCCGGACGACGAGCCCGCTCCGGCAGCGCCCGCGGCAGCCCCTGTCGTGGACCTCGGCGGTCTTGTGCCCTGGGTGGTGTCGGGGCGCGGCACGTCCGCGCTCGCCGGACAGGCCGGGCGGCTCGCCGGGTTCGCCACCGCCGACGTTGACATCGACGTGGTGGCGGCCGGACTGGTCACCGCACGCGAGGTGTTCGGGCACCGGGCCGTGCTGATGGGCCGGGACGCCACCGAACTCACCACAGCGGCACAGGCGTTGGCGGACGGCGCGGAGTCGCAGGGTGCCGTGACCGGTGAGGCCGTCGCCGGAGGCCGGGTGGTGTTCGTGTTCCCCGGCCAGGGCCCCCAGTGGGCGGGGATGGGACGCGAACTCCTCGTCTCCAGCCCCGTCTTCGCCGACTCCATCGCCCAGTGCGAGACCGCCCTCGCTCCTTACGTCGACTGGTCGCTGACGGACGTACTGGCCGGTGACGGCGGCGAGCTGGAACGGGCCGACGTCGTCCAGCCGGTGCTGTGGGCGGTGATGGTCTCCTTGGCCGCGGTTTGGCGTGCGGCGGGTGTCGAACCCGCCGCCGTGCTCGGGCACTCCCAGGGCGAGATGGCGGCCGCGTGCGTGTCCGGGGCGCTGTCCCTGGAGGACGGCGCCCGGGTCGTCGCGCTGCGTGCCAAGCCCATCATGCGGCTGGCCGGAACCGGCGGGCTGCTCCTGGTGTTCGCGCCCCTCGACCGCGTGGAGCCGCTGTTCACCGAGGGTATCGGCATCGCGGCGGTCAACGGACCGCGCTCGGTGGTCGTCTCCGGCAGCGAAGCGGCACTGGGCGAGTTCCTCACCGTCTGCACGGCAGCCGGTCTCCGGGCCCGCCGGGTCGCCATCGACTACGCCTCGCACTCACCGATGGTCGAGGAGGTCGAGGCGGAGATCATGGAAGCGCTGTCCGGACTGACCTCACAGGCGCCCGAGGTACCGATGCTCTCCACCTACACCGGCGAGTGGGTGCGGGCCGGCGATCTGGACGCCGCGTACTGGTACGGCAACCTCCGCCACCGCGTCCGCCTCGCCGAGACGATCGGTGAACTGGCGGACACCGGGCATGAGATGTTCATCGAGGTGAGCCCGCACCCGGTGCTGACACCGGCCGTGCAGGACTGCCTGGACGAGCGGGGCGGCGGTGTCGTCCTGGGCACGCTGCGCCGGGACCAGGGGGGCTCGGAGCGTCTGTTGAGGTCGTTGGCGGAGGCGTTCGTGCACGGCGCCCCGGTCGACTGGCCAACCCTCCTGCCCGCCGGCCCGGCCACCCCTGTCGACCTGCCGACCTACGCCTTCCAGCGCAGCCGCTACTGGCTGGAGTCCACCCGCCCCCGACCCGAAGCCGCCGACTGGCGCTACCGCGTGACCTGGCAGCGCGCGGCCGAGCCGCGGGGACTGTTCCAGGGCCGGTTGCTCGTGATCGCACCGCCCGCCGAAGTCACCGGTCAGGCAGGGGAGTTGGCGGCACTGCTGACGGACTCGGGCGCCGAGGTGGTGTGGCGCGAGACGGCCACGGACGACGTCCCGTCCTCGTACGCGGAGTTGCTCCGTGAGGCGGGTCCGGTAGCGGGCGTGCTGTCGCTGCTGGCCCTGGACACCGTGCCCGGTGAGACGGACGGCGTACCCCGGGGCCTCGCCGCGACGCTCGCCCTCGCCCGGGCGCTGGCCGCCGAGCGGCCCGGAACCCGCCTGTGGCTGGCCACCTCGGGCGCGGTGTGCACCGGCCCCGGGGACGAGTGCCCCGGCGATCCCGCGCAGGCACAGGTGTGGGCGCTCGGCCGCGTCTTCGGCCTGGAGCACCCCGAGAGCTGGGGTGGCCTGGTCGACCTGCCGCAGACCCCGGACGCGACAACCGGCCGTCACCTGGCGGCCGTACTGGCCGGTGGCCTGGGCGACGAGGACCAACTGGCCTTGCGCGGCAACGGTGTTCACGTACGACGACTCGCCCGCGCATCTCGTCCCGCGACGGATACGGCGACGGCTACGGGTACGGCTGTGGCGACGGTCGGCTGGCGTCCGCACGGCACGGTGTTGATCACCGGTGGTACGGGTGGCATCGGTGGTCAGGTGGCCCGGCGTCTGGCGCGTGAGGGTGCGGGGCGTCTGGTGCTGACGAGCCGTCGGGGTCTGGATGCGCCGGGTGCGCGTGAACTTGCCGGTGAGCTGGTGGAGTTGGGCGTCGAGGTGGTCGTAGAGGCGTGTGACGCGGCTGATCGTGAAGCACTGGAGGCCCTGGTGGACCGGGTGGAGAAGGAGGGCGATCCGATCACGGCTGTCTTCCATGCCGCCGGTCTCATCGACACCGTCCCCTTCGACCTCACGGAACCCTCCCACCTGGCCGCCGCGCACCGGGCCAAGGGGCTTGGTCTGCTGAACCTGGAGGAGGTGCTCGGCGACCGGCTGGAGGCGCTCGTGCTGTTCTCCTCCGGCTCCACCGTCTGGGGCAGCGCCGGGTCGGCCGCCTATGGCGCGGCCAACGCGTTTCTGGACGCGTTCGCGGAACACCGGCGCCGTACGACGGGCTTGCCGGTGACGTCGATCGCCTGGGGACTGTGGGGTGAGGTCGGCATGGGGCGGGGCGAGCCCACGGCGGAGCTGATCCGGCGCGGGGTGCGGCCGATGGAGCCGGAGCGGGCGGTGACGCTGATGCTGGAGGCGGTCGCGGCGGGAGAGACCACGCTGACCGCCGCCGACTTCGACTGGCCCGCCTTCCTGCCGCTGTTCACGGCACGACGCCCCAGCCCGCTGCTGAACGGCCTCGCCGAACAGCTCGGCACCCGGGACGGGGTCGGCATCTCCGAGCCGGATCGGCACACCGACACGGCCGGCGACCGGCTGCGGGAGCGACTCGCCGCACAGACCGCCACCGAACGCCGGGCCACGGTCCTGAGCCTCGTACGCGATCACGCGGCCGCCGCCCTCGGCCACGCGGACGCCGACTCCGTGGCGCCGGGCACCGCCTTCAAGGAGCTCGGGTTCGACTCGCTGACCGCGGTGGACCTGCGGAACCGGCTGGTCCGCGCCACCGGCCTGGCACTGCCCTCCACCCTGGTCTTCGACCATCCCAACGCCGGAGCACTCGCCGACCTCCTGCTGCCCGACCTCGTGGACGGTGAGACCGACCCCTGGCGAGACGTCCTCGCCGACCTCGACCGCCTGGAGGCGTCCGTGGTCTCCGCCACCGCCCCCACGGCCGAGGCCAGGGACGCGCTCGGCAACCGGCTGCGCACCCTCGTCGCCCAACTGGGCGGAGGCGGCCCCCGCACCGACGACGGCGCCGACGTCAGCGAGGCGACGACCGCCGACGAACTGCTCGCACTGATCGAGGACGAGTTCGGCACGGGCTGACGGCGGCCGCGCCGCCGTACCGGCTCCCGGACCGGCGGCGCCCGTGCCCCGGCACAGCTCCAGCACCCGCACCCGTGGACTCATGGAAATGGCGTGACATGTCCAACGAAGACAAGCTCCTCAGCCGCCTGAAGTGGATGACCGGCGAGCTGCGCCAGGCCCGGCGCCAGGTCGACGAGCTGGAGTCACGCGCGCATGAGCCGGTCGCCGTCGTCGCCATGGCCTGCCGCTACCCCGGCGGAGTCCGCTCGCCCGAGGACCTCTGGGACCTCGCCCTGGGCGGGCGCGATGCCATCGGCGACTTCCCGCAGGACCGCGGCTGGGACCTGGACCGGCTCTCCGGCCGGGGCCCGGACCGTGCCGGTGCCAGTGACACCCTGCGCGGCGGGTTCCTGGACTCCGCAGGGGACTTCGACGCCGAGTTCTTCGGGATCTCACCCCGCGAGGCCCACGCCATGGACCCCCAGCAGCGGCTGCTCCTGGAGACCTCCTGGGAGGCGCTCGAACGAGCCGGCCTCGACCCCACAGCCGTACGCGGCCACCGGATCGGCGTCTTCGTCGGCGCGTCCCCGGCCGGCTACGGCACCGCGGTGCGCGCCGGAGAGGGCGGCGGCGACGGCTACGCACTGACCGGTGACGCCACCAGCGTCCTGTCCGGACGGATCGCCTACTCCCTGGGCCTCGAGGGCCCCGCCGTCACGGTGGACACCGCCTGCTCCTCCTCCCTCGTGGCTCTCCACCTGGCCGCCCAGGCCCTGCGCGGCGGAGAGTGCGGTCTCGCCCTCGTCGGCGGAGTGGCCGTCATGGCCACCCCGGAGGCGTTCGTCGAGTTCACCAGGCAGCGGGGACTCGCCCCCGACGGCCGCTGCAAGCCCTTCGCCGCCGGCGCCGACGGCACCGGCTGGGGAGAAGGCGTCGGCGTACTCCTCGTCGAGCGGCTGTCCGACGCCCAGCGCCTGGGCCACCCCGTCCTGGCCGTGGTCCGCGGCTCCGCCGTCAACCAGGACGGCGCCTCCAACGGCCTCACCGCCCCCAACGGCCCCTCCCAGCAACGCGTCATACGCCAGGCCCTCGACAACGCCCGCCTGTCCGCCGCCCAGATCGACACCGTCGAGTCCCACGGCACCGGCACCCGGCTCGGCGACCCGATCGAGGCACAGGCCCTGATCGCCACGTACGGACGCAGCCGCCCCGACGACCGGCCGCTCCGGGTCGGCGGACTCAAGGCCAACATCGGCCACACCCAGGCCGCTTCGGGCGTCGCCGGTGTCATCAAGACCGTCATGGCCATGCGACACGGCACCCTGCCCCGACTGCTCCACCTCGACGCGCCGACCCCACAGGTCGACTGGTCGGCGGGCGCCGTCACCCTGCTCGACGAAACCGTCCCGTGGCCCGAGACCGGCCAGCCGCGCCGAGCGGCGGTGTCGTCGTTCGGCGTGAGCGGCACGAACGCGCACATCGTTCTGGAGGAGGCTCCCGAGCAGCCGGTGCGGGACGAAAACGGGCAGCCCGCGCAGGCAGACTCCGGGCAGCCCGCGCGGGAGGAGGGTGAGTGCCTCGCGGAGGATTCGGTAACCCTGCCGTGGCTGCTGTCGGCCGCCTCCGCGGAAGCGCTCCCCGCCCAGGCCGCCAAGCTCGCGGACGCCGTCGACACGGCCCGAACCGGCCCCCTGTCCACCACCGACATCGCGTACTCGCTGGCCACCGGCCGCGCCGGCCTGCCCTTCCGAGCCGCCGTAGTCGGCACTGACCGCGCCGCCCTCCTGTCCGGCCTGCGCGCCCTCGCCACCGGCACCACCGCTCCCGGCACGCTGACCGGGACGGTCACCGAGGGCTCCACCGCGTTCCTGTTCTCGGGGCAGGGGAGTCAACGGGTGGGTGCGGGGCGGGAGTTGTACGAGGCGTGGCCGGTGTTCGCGGGGGCGTTGGACGAGGTGTGTGCGCACTTCGAGGGAGTGCGGGAGGTGTTGTTCGCGGAAGCGGATGGCGCCGGTCTGATCGACCGGACGGAGTTCACGCAGCCGGTCCTGTTCGCTCTGGAAGTGGCTCTGTTCCGGTTGTTGGAGTCGTGGGGTGTGGTCCCTGACTTTGTGGCGGGTCATTCGATCGGTGAGATCGCGGCGGCGTATGTGGCGGGGGTGTGGTCGCTGGAGGACGCCTGCGCGTTGGTGGCGGCTCGGGGTCGGTTGATGGGTGCGTTGCCTGAGGGCGGGGCGATGTTGGCGGTGGAGGCCGCCGAGGCGGACGTACTGCCGTTGCTGGATGGGCGGGTGGCGGTCGCGGCGGTCAACGGTCCGTCGTCGGTGGTGATCTCCGGCGAGGCGGACGCGGTCTCGGAGTTGGAGGCCCATTGGCGTGAACAGGGTGTGCGCGTCAAGCAGTTGATAGTCAGTCACGCGTTCCACTCGCCGCTGATGGACCCGATGCTGGAGGAGTTCGGCGCAGTCGCGGCGGGACTGTCGTACGCTGCCCCGCGCATCCCCGTCGTCTCCCACCTCACCGGCGAAGTAGCCACCGCCGAAGACCTGTGCTCGCCCGCCTACTGGGTCCGCCACGTCCGGGAGACCGTCCGATTCGCCGACGGCGTTCAGACGCTCCACGAGCGAGGTGTACGGGCCTACGTGGAGGTCGGCCCCGGCGCTGTGCTGTTCGCGCTCGTCCGCGAGGGACTGGCGGCGACGGAACCGCCCGTCATCGCGGTGCCGTTGCTGCACCCCCGCTCGACCGGCGCCCACGCGGAGTCGCATGCGCTGGCCACAGCCCTGGCCACGCTGCACGCGGGTGGCGTCGGCGTCGACTGGTCGGCCGTTTTCGACGGTACCGGGGCCCGCCGTGTCGACCTGCCGACGTACGCGTTCCAGCACCGGCGTTACTGGGCGTTGCCGCCCGCCGTGCAGGAGCCCGCCGACGACGCGGAACTGTGGGACGCCGTAGAGAGGGGCGACTCGGAGGCCGTGGCGCGGGCGCTGCTGCTGGACCCCGCCGACGACGCCGTAGGCGATGGTCTGCTGCCTGTGCTGGCCGGCTACCGCGGCCGTCGCCGGGACCGGGCCGCCGTCACCGGCTGGTACTACCGGGTGGAGTGGCGACCGGCGGAAGCCCGTCAGCCGGTGATGGAGGTCGCGCGGCGCCATTGGCTGCTCGTCGTCCCCGATCAGCCCGAAGGGGCGCACGGGCAGGCGACGGACACGCTCGCCCAGGACATCACCCGCGCCCTGACCGAACGCGGCCACACCTGCGCCGTCGTCACGGCCGACCCCGCCGACACCACGGCCACCGCCGACGCCGCCCGCCTGGGAGCGGCCCTCGCCGACGGCGCCCCCGACGGCGTGCTCTCCCTCCTCGGCCCACTCCTGGCGAACCGCCCGCATCCCGAACTGCCGCTCCTGTCAGGCGCTTTGGCCGCCACCGTCCTTCTCGTGAAGGGACTGCGGGAGGCCGGAGTCACGGCACCGCTGTGGCTCGCGACCCGCGGAGCCGTCGGCACCGCGCCCGACGAACAGCTCACCGCACCCGGACAGGGGCAGCTGTGGGGCTTCGGGCAGGCCCTCGCGCTGGAGGAACCGGGCCACTGGGGCGGACTCCTTGACCTGCCCGACCGGCTCGACGAACCGGCCGCCGACCACCTGTGCGCCGTACTGAACGGCGTTCTCGGCACCGAGGACCAACTCGCCGTACGCGACTCGGGTGTTCACGTCCGACGCCTGGTCCCCGCCCCCGCTTCGAGCGCCCCGGCCTGGACGCCACGCGGCACCGTCCTCATCACCGGCGGCACCGGCGGGCTCGGCGCGCACACCGCCCGCTGGGCCGCCCGGGCCGGAGCCGAGCACCTCGTCCTGGTCAGCCGACGCGGCCCCGAGGCCCCCGGCGCCGAACGGCTCACGGCGGAACTCACCGAACTCGGTGCCAAGGTCACCCTCGCCGCCTGCGACACCGCCGACCGGCAGCAGCTCGCCGCCCTGCTGGACGGCCTCGCCGCCGACGGCCACGCCCTCACCGCCGTCGTCCACGCAGCCGGACAACCCCAGTACGCCTCCCTGGCCGAGACCAGCCTGCAGGACCTGGCGGACATCACCGCCGCGAAGGTGCTCGGTGCGGCCCACCTGCACGAACTGACCAGGGAACTGCCGCTCGACGCGTTCGTCCTGTTCTCCTCCGTCGCCGGGGTGTGGGGCAGCGCCCAGCAGACCGCCTACGCGGCGGCCAACGCCTACCTCGACTCCCTCGCCCGGCACCGCACCGGCCAGGGCCTGCCCGCGACCGCGGTCGCCTGGGGTCCCTGGGCGGGCGACGGCATGGCCGCCACCGAGGAGGCGAGGTCCCATCTACGCCGCCGCGGCCTCAACCCGATGGACCCGCAGCGCGCCCTGCTCGCCCTCCAGCACGCCACGGCCGCCGACACAGTAGTGGCCGACATGGACTGGCAACGCTTCGCCCCCGGCTATTCGTTCGCCCGCCCACGCCCGCTGATCAGCACCGTTCCGGCAGCGTCGGCCGCCCTCGACGGCGGTGCGGGCACGGCCGTACCGGAGAGCGGGGCGCCGTGGACGACTCTCCTCACCCGGACCCGGGCCGCCGACCGGGCCACCGTTCTGCTCGACCTGCTCCGCGCCGAGACGGCCGCGCTGCTCGGCCACGCCTCTCCGGCCGCCGTGGCACCCCGGCGCGCCTTCAAAGACCTCGGCTTCGACTCCCTCACGGCCGTGGAACTCCGTGATCGCGTCACCGCTCGCACCGGTCTCGCGCTCCCCGCCACCCTCGTCTTCGACCACCCGACGTCCCAGGCTCTCACCGATCACCTGCTCGCACAGCTGCTGCCCGACGGCGAACCCACCACCGGCCGACCGGAGACGGCGGTCACCGAGGCGGCCGACGGCGAACCGATCGCCGTCGTCGGCATCGGCTGCCGCTACCCCGGCGGCGTGCGATCACCCGAAGACCTGTGGGACCTGGTGGCGGACGGCCGGGACGCCGTGGGCCCCTTCCCCACCGACCGGGGCTGGGACCTGGACGCCCTCCACGACTCCGACCCCGACCGACCCGGCACCAGCTACGCCCGCGAGGGCGGCTTCCTCGACGGCGTCGCCGACTTCGACGCCGACTTCTTCGGCATCTCACCGCGCGAAGCCCTCGCCATGGACCCGCAGCAGCGGCTGCTCCTGGAGACCTCCTGGGAGACCTTCGAGCGTGCGGGCATCGCGCCCGACGCCGTACGCGGCTCCCGCACCGGGGTGTTCATCGGTACCAACAGCCTCGACTACGGCGTCCTCCTCCGCGACACCGACACCCCTACCGAGGGCCACCTCGTCACCGGCAACGCGGCCAGTGTCGTCTCGGGCAGGCTGGCGTACGTGTTCGGCCTGGAGGGGCCCGCCGTCACGGTGGACACGGCGTGCTCGTCGTCGCTGGTGGCCCTGCACATGGCGGTACGCGCGCTACGGGCGGGCGAGTGCGACCTGGCCCTCGCCGGCGGCGTCACCACCATGGCAACACCGGATTCCTTCGTCGAGTTCTCCTACCAGCGCGGCCTCGCCGCCGACGGCCGCTGCAAGGCGTTCGCAGCGGCGGCCGACGGCACCGGCTGGGGCGAGGGCGCCGGTGTGCTCCTCGTCGAGCGGCTCTCCGACGCCGAACGCCTCGGCCACCCGGTGCTGGCGGTCGTACGGGGCTCGGCAGTGAACCAGGACGGCGCGTCCAACGGCCTGACCGCCCCCAACGGTCCCTCCCAACAGCGGGTGATCCGCGCCGCGTTGGCCGACGCCGGGCTGGAGCCCGCCGACGTGGACGCGGTGGAGGCGCATGGCACGGGTACGGCGTTGGGCGATCCGATCGAGGCGCAGGCGCTGCTGTCGACGTACGGTCAGAAGCGGCTCCAGCCCGCGCTGTTGGGGTCGTTGAAGTCGAACATCGGTCATACGCAGGCTGCTTCGGGTGTCGCCGGTGTGATCAAGATGGTGATGGCGATGCGGCACGGTCTGCTGCCGCGGACCCTGCACGTCGACGCCCCTTCCCCGCACGTGGACTGGTCGGCGGGCGCGCTCGAACTGCTCACGGAGTCGGTCACCTGGCCGGAGACCCAGCGCCCACGCCGTGCGGCGGTGTCGTCGTTCGGGGTCAGCGGCACCAACGCACACGTAGTGCTGGAGGTATCCACCACCCCTGCCCCGACGCCGGACGAGGATGCCTCGGCCACTTCCCTGCTCCCGGTCGTGATCCCGCTCTCCGCCCGGGGCCCGGCCGCACTGGCAGCCCAGGCGGACCGACTGCGACACCACCTGGCGTTCCAACCGCTCCGGCCCACCGACATCGCCCACACCCTGGCGACCGGCCGGGACTCGCTGGAGCACAGGGCGGTACTGGTCGCCGCGGACCAGCATGAACTCGCCGCACTGCTTGAGCAGTTGGCGACAGCGCCGGGGGATCACGCCCAGGCTGCGGTCGATGCGCGCACCGCGTTCCTGTTCTCTGGGCAGGGGAGTCAGCGGGTGGGTGCGGGGCGGGAGTTGTACGAGGCGTATCCGGTGTTCGCTGCTGCGTTGGATGGGGTGTGCGCGCACTTTGATGGGTTGCGGGAGGTGTTGTTCGACGATGAGTCCGGTCGTATTGATCGGACGGAGTTCACGCAGCCGGCGCTCTTCGCCCTTGAGGTGGCGTTGTTCCGGCTGGTGGAGTCGTGGGGTGTCGCCCCTGATTTCGTGGCCGGGCATTCGATCGGTGAGATCGCGGCGGCGTATGTGGCGGGCGTGTGGTCCCTTGAGGACGCCTGTGCGCTGGTGGCTGCCCGTGGCCGTCTGATGGGCGCGCTGCCTGAGGGCGGCGCGATGCTCGCGGTCGAGGCGTCGGAAGCCGAGGTACTACCGCTGCTGCACGAGCGGGTTTCCGTGGCCGCGGTGAACGGTCCGTCGTCGGTGGTCGTCTCCGGGGACACCGAGGCCGTACGGGAGCTGGAGGCCCGATGGCGCGAACAGGGCGTGCGGGTCAAGCAGCTGACGGTCAGTCATGCCTTCCATTCGCCGTTGATGGACCCGATGCTGGACGACTTCCGCACGGTCGCGGAGGGGTTGTCGTACGACGCCCCGCGTATCCCTGTGGTCTCCAACCTGACCGGTGAGCTGGCGACCGCCGAGGAGTTGTGCTCGCCGGAGTACTGGGTCCGCCACGTCCGGGAGACCGTCCGATTCGCGGACGGTCTGCGTGCGTTGCATGACCACGGCGTCGGCACGTTCGTCGAACTCGGCCCGGACGCCGTGCTCACCACCATGGCAGCCCTGTGTCTGCCCGATGCCATCTGTTCCCCGGCGCTGCGACAGGGGCGGGACGAACCCCGGTCGGTCAACCTGGCCTTGGCCACGCTGTACGCGCGCGGTACGCAGCCCGACTGGTCGGCGTACTTCGAGGGTTCCGACCCCCGTCGCGTGGAACTGCCGACGTACGCGTTCCAGCGACGGCGCTTCTGGCCGGAGGCGCCGTCGGGACCGCGGGCCGGGAAGGGCGGTGACGCCTCGGTGTTCGGTATGGCGCCGGTCGCCCATCCACTGCTCGGCGGCAGCGTGACGGTGGCCGACGAAGGGACGACGCTGCTGACCGGGGTGCTCTCGCCGCGCACCCAGCCCTGGCTGGCCGAGCACCAGGTCATGGACGCCGTACTGCTGCCCGGTACCGCCTTCGTGGAGATGGCCGTCGTGGCCGCGGAGGAGGCTGGCTGCTCGATGCTCGACGACCTGACCGTGACCGCGCCGCTCGCTCTCGCGGCTGACACGCCGGTTCAGGTACAGGTCCGGGTCGACTCAGGCGACGACACGGGTCGCCGCAGGCTGTCCATCCACGCTCGCACCGCCGACGACCCCGACACGGAATGGACGTGCCACGCGGTCGGCGCGGTCTCCGTTCCGGAAGCACCCGCCCCGGTACCGGAAACGCTGACCACGTGGCCGCCCACCGGAGCGGAGCCCGTGCCCGTCGGCGACCTCTACTCGCGTCTGTCCACCGCCGGGTACGTCTACGGCCCGCTGTTCCAGGGGCTGCGTGCCGCGTGGCGGCGCGACGGCGAGACGTTCGTCGAGGTCGAGCTCCCCGAGGACGGACGTGCCGACGCCGAGCACTTCCGAGTGCACCCCGCGTTGCTCGACGGAGTCCTGCACGGCGTCGGGCTCGGTGACGCGCTCGCCGAGGGAGGCGGGCGGCTGCCCTTCAGCTGGAGCCGCGTCAGCGTCAGCGCCGTCGGCGCCGGCCTGCTGCGAGCGCGAATCGTGGCCGATGGCGTCGACACGATCTCGCTGACCGCCGTGGACGGCTCCGGCCAGGCCGTACTGACGGTCGGCTCCCTCGTGATGCGTGAGGCCCCCGCGGCACCCGTCAGCCGTGAGGAGGCGCTCTACGACGTCCAGTGGGTCCGTCGGTCGCTGCCCGACCCGGTGTCCGCCGCGGACCCGGTTCTGATAGCCCAACCCGACCTTGCCGGGGCGCCGAAGGAGGCCGACGCCGTACTGCGCCTGGACGACGGCCCCGGTTCGGCGGCCGCTGTGCTGCCGTTGCTGCAGGAGTGGCTCAGCCGGTCCGGCAGCGGGCGGCTGGTCATCGCCACCGGTGACGCGGAGGGGCTGGACGCGGCACCTGTGTGGGGGTTGGTGCGATCGGCGCAGAGTGAGCATCCGGGGCGGTTCGTGCTCGCGGAGTTGGACGGTTCGACGCAGTCGTGGTCCGCGCTTCCGGCGGCGCTGGCGACGGGTGAACCACAACTGCGCCTTCGCGGCGGCGAGTTGTCCGTCCCACGACTGGCGCGAGCCGGTAGCCAGGATGTGCTGATGGTGCCCGGTGAAGGCGCGGACTGGCGTCTGGAGAGTGTGGAGCGGGGGAGTCTGGACGCGCTGGAGTTGGTGGCGCGTGCGGAGGCCGGGGGTGAGTTGGCCGAGGGTCAGGTGCGGGTTGCGGTGCGGGCTGCGGGGGTGAACTTCCGGGATGTTCTCAATGCGTTGGGGATGTATCCGGAGGTGGTGCCGTTGGGGATCGAGGCGGCTGGTGTGGTGACCGAAGTCGGTCCGGGGGTCACGGATCTGGCGGTGGGTGACCGGGTGTTCGGGGTGGTCGCTGATTGCTTTGGGCCGGTTGCGGTGTCGGATCGGCGGTTGGTGGCGCGGGTGCCGGCGGGGTGGTCGTTTGCGCAGGCTGCGTCGGTTCCGATTGTGTTCCTCACCGCTCTGTATGCGTGGCGGGACTTGGCTGGTCTGCGGGCGGGTGAGTCGGTGTTGGTGCATGCGGGTGCGGGCGGTGTCGGTATGGCCGCGATTCAGCTGGCTCGGCACATGGGTGCGGAGGTGTATGCAACGGCCAGCCCCGGTAAGTGGGACACCCTGCGGGCTCTGGGGTTGGACGACGATCACATCGCTTCCTCGCGGGATACGTCGTTTGCGGAGAAGTTCTCCGGTATGGATGTGGTGCTGAATTCGCTTGCGGGTGAGTTCGTGGATGCGTCGGTGCGGGTGCTGGCGGAGGGTGGCCGGTTCCTGGAGATGGGCAAGACGGACATCCGCGAGATGGCGGGTGTGGATTACACGGCTTTCGATCTGTTCGAGGCGGGTCCGGACCGGATCGCTGAACTCCTTGAAGAGTTGCTGGAGTTGTTCGCCGCCGGTGATCTGTCTGTGCTGCCTTTGCGGGCGTGGGACATGCGGCAGGCGCGGGATGCGTTCCGGTTCATGAGCCAGGCCCGTCACACCGGCAAGGTGGTGCTGACGGTCCCGGCCCCGCTGGACCCCGCTGGGACGGTGCTGATCACCGGTGGTACGGGTGGCTTGGGTGCGCTGGTGGCCCGGCATGTGGTGGCCGAACACGGGGCACGGCGGCTGCTGCTGCTCTCCCGCCGGGGCCCGGAAGCGCCGGGTGCCCAGGAGTTGCGCCGGGACCTGACCGAGGCCGGTGCCGAGGTCCGTATCGCTGCCTGCGATGTGTCCGACCGGAACGCTCTCGCCGCGTTGCTGGAGGGTGAGCGGCTGACCGCCGTAGTGCACACGGCCGGTGTCCTGGACGACGGCCTGGTGGAGTCGCTGACTGCCGAGCGCCTGGACATCGTATGGGCGCCGAAGGCCGAAGCCGCCCACCACCTCCACGAACTGACGGCCGATCAAGACCTGTCCGCCTTCGTGCTCTTCTCCTCCCTCTCGGGAGTCATCGGGGCGCCCGGACAAGCCAACTACGCTGCCGCGAACGCCTACTTGGACGCCCTCGCCGCCCACCGCCGGATCAGCGGACTGCCCGCCACATCGGTCGCCTGGGGACCGTGGTCGCAGACGACCGGAATGACCGGCGCCCTGGACGAGGCCGACATTCGGCGCGTCAGCCGTAGTGGGCTGCTGCCGCTCGACGCGGCTCAGGGGCTGAGGCTGTTCGACGTGGCGCGGGACGGCGTCGTGCCGGTGCCGGTCGCCGTTCGTCTGGACCGTGCCGCACTCAGGACCCAGGCCGCCGCCGGGGGGCTGCCCGCGCTGCTCGCGGGGTTGGTCACCACGCCGCGAACACGGGTCAGGGCAGAGCTGGGTGGTGGCAGGGAGGATCTCCGCGAGCGCCTGGCCGCGCTGGGCCGGGGGGAGCGGGACAAGGCGCTGCTGGAACTGGTGCGTACCCAGGTCGCGGCGGTACTCGGGCACGCGGCGCCGGAGGACATCGATGCGGAGCGGGCGTTCAAGGACCTGGGCTTCGACTCGCTGACCGCCGTCGAACTGCGCAACCGGCTGGACACGGCGACCGGGCTGCGCCTGTCGGCCACCCTGGTCTTCGACCACCCCACCACCGCCGCGTTGAGCGGTCATCTGGGCACGGAACTCTTCGGCATAGACGATCCCGTCGGCGAGACACAGCCGTCCGCCCCGGTCGTGTCGGTGGACGAACCGATCGCCGTGATCGGTATGGCCTGCCGCTTCCCGGGCGGGGTGCGCTCGCCCGAGGACCTGTGGCGAGTGGTGTCCGAAGGGGTGGACGCCATCGGACCGTTCCCCTCGGACCGAGGCTGGGACGTAGAGCGACTGCTGGGCAGCGACCGGACCCGGGCCGGCGCCTCCCACGCCGCCGAGGGCGGATTCCTTTACGACGCGGGGGAGTTCGACGCGCCCTTCTTCGGGATCTCACCCCGCGAGGCGCTCGCCATGGACCCCCAGCAGCGGCTCCTGCTGGAGACCTCCTGGGAAGCACTCGAGCGGTCCGGGATCGATCCGCAGTCCGTACGGGGCAGCGTGACCGGAGTCTTCGTGGGAGCCGCGTACTCCGGCTACGGCACGTCGTCGGCCGACAAGCCGGAAGGACTGGAGGGCCATCTGCTGACCGGTACGACAGGGAGTGTTGCCTCCGGCCGGATCGCGTACACACTCGGACTTCAGGGCCCGGCCGTGACGGTGGACACCGCGTGCTCGTCCTCGCTCGTCGCCCTGCACCTGGCCGGGCAGGCACTGCGGACCGGCGAGTGCGAGATGGCGCTGGTCGGAGGTGCCACCGTGATGGCGACGGCGGACATCTTCACCGAGTTCAGCCGACAGGGCGGCCTGGCCTCAGACGGCCGCTGCAAGTCCTTCGCGGACGAGGCGGACGGCACCGGCTGGGGTGAGGGCGTCGGCGTCCTCCTGGTCGAGCGGCTCAGTGACGCCCGCCGCCGTGGCCACACCGTCCTCGCGGTGATCCGCGGCTCCGCGGTGAACCAGGACGGCGCGTCCAACGGTCTGACCGCGCCCAACGGACCGTCCCAGCAGCGAGTGATCCGACAGGCGCTCGCGAACGCGGGCCTGGAGCCGTCGGAGGTGGACGTCGTCGAGGCGCACGGCACCGGTACGGCCCTCGGCGACCCCATCGAGGCCCAGGCGCTGCTCGCGACCTACGGGCAGGACCGTGATCCCGAACGGCCGCTGCTGCTGGGCTCGGTGAAGTCGAACATCGGCCACACCCAGTCGGCGGCGGGCATGGCCGGTGTCATCAAGACGGTCCTGGCCATGCGGCACGGCTCGCTGCCGCGCACGCTGCACGCTGGCCGGCCCACCGGCGAGGTCGACTGGTCGCGTGGCGCCGTACGTCTGTTGACCGAGGCCCGGCCCTGGCCTGACACCGGCCGTCCGCGCCGTGCCGCGGTGTCCTCCTTCGGCATCAGCGGCACCAACGCCCACACCGTCCTGGAACAGGCACCGGACACCGTCGAACCGAGGGCGGGCGACACGGCGAGCCCCGCCGAGCTCCTGCTGCCGCTGTCCGCGCGTGACGCCAAGGCCCTGCGCGACCAGGCTCGCCACGTCGCCGACCTGCTGCGCGACCCCGCCATGCCGACGGCCGACGCGGCCTATGCGCTCGCCACCACCCGCGCCCCGTTGGAACACCGAGCGGTCGTCCTCGGTGGGGCGGAGGACCGTACGGCCCTCGTGTCGGCACTTGAGGCCCTGGCCGACGCTCGCGAGACACCGGCTGTGGTGCGCGGACAGATCACGCCGGGCGGCAAGGCGTTCCTGTTCTCGGGACAGGGGAGTCAACGTGCGGGTACGGGACGGGAGTTGTACGACGTCTTCCCGGTGTTCGCGGAGGCTTTGGACGAGGTGTGTGCGCACTTCGAGGGCCTGCGTGAGGTGCTGTTCGCGGAGGTGGACGGGGACGGTCTGATCGACCGGACCGAGTACACCCAGCCCGCCCTGTTCGCCCTTGAGGTGGCGTTGTTCCGGTTGTTGGAGTCGTGGGGTGTCGCCCCTGACTTCGTAGCCGGTCATTCGATCGGGGAAGTCACGGCCGCTTATGTGGCGGGGGTGTGGTCGCTGGAGGATGCGTGTGCTCTGGTGGCGGCTCGTGGTCGGTTGATGGGTGCGTTGCCGGAGGGTGGCGCGATGCTGGCGGTGGAGGCGGCGGAGTCGGATGTCCTGCCGTTGCTGGACGAGCGGGTTTCCGTGGCGGCGGTCAACGGGCCGTCGTCGGTCGTGGTGTCCGGTGACTCCGAGGCCGTACGGGAGCTGGAGGCGAGGTGGCGTGAACAGGGAGTGCGGGTCAAGCGGTTGACGGTCAGTCACGCCTTCCACTCGCCGTTGATGGAGCCGATGCTGGACGACTTCCGTGCTGTGGTGGAGAAGCTGGAGTACGGCGTCCCGCGTATCCCGGTCGTCTCGAACCTGACCGGTGAGGTCGCCACCGCCGGGGAACTGTGCTCGCCGGAGTACTGGGTGCGGCACGTCCGGGAGACCGTCCGTTTCGCGGATGGTGTCGAGGCGCTGGTCGGGCGGGGTGTGGCGACGTTCGTCGAACTCGGTCCGGATGCAGTGCTGTCGGCACTGGTACCCGCCGGAAGCGGTGTCCCCGTACTGCGCCGAGGTCGGGACGAGACTCGGAGCGCGATGACCGCCGCCGCTGCCCTGTACACGCGCGGTACCCGACTGAACTGGCAGTCCGTGTACGGCGGTTGGCGTGGGCGGGCGGTGGACCTCCCGACGTATCCGTTCCAGCGGGAGCACTACTGGCTCGCAGCCGCCGGAGCCGCCGCCCCCGCACCGACGGCACCCGACAGCATGGAGGCTCGGTTCTGGGACGCCGTGGAACGTGAGGATCTCGAAGGCCTCGCCGCGACCCTGGACCTCCCCGACACCGAAGGCGAAACCCTCGGCACGGTGCTGCCCGCACTGGCGGACTGGCGTCGCCGCAGCTCCGTACAAGCGCACCTGGACGCTCTCCGCTACCGGGAGGCGTGGCATCCCGTTGCGGCCCCGGGGGCTCGTCCGCGCCCGGTCGGCGCGTGGTTGCTCGTACGTCCGGAGGGCGGCCCTGCGGCGAACCCCGGTCTCGCCGACGCCGTCGAGCAGGCCCTGACGGGGCACGGAGTCGACGTCACCGTCGTCCGGGTCGCCCCGGACGACGAACGGGACACCCTCGTCGTACGGCTCCGGGAAGCGGTCGCCGATCGTGAACCGGCCGGAGTGCTGTCGCTCCTCGGCCTCGACGGTGACGCCCGCCGCGCCCACCCCGGGCTCACCGCCGGACTGGCCCTGACCAGCGCACTGATCCAGGCGCTCGGCGACATTGGCACCGCCGCCCCGCTGTGGTGCGTCACCAGCGGGGCGGTCTCCACCGGGGCATCCGATCCGCTCACCGCGCCCGAGCAGGCGCAGGTGTGGGGCCTGGGCCGGGTCGCCGCACTGGAGCACCCGGAACGCTGGGGTGGCCTCGTGGACCTCCCCGCCCACCTCGACGAACGTGCCGCGGAACTCCTGCGCGCCGCACTCGGCGGCATCGGGGACGGCGCCGAGGACCAGATCGCGGTCCGGCCGGCCGGCCTGTTCGTCCGCCGCCTGGAGCACGCCCCTACGACATCCGGTCCTTCGACGTCCGGCTCTACGGCGTCCGGCCTCGCGGCGTCCGCCCCGGCATGGTCACCCCGGGCCACAGTGCTGGTCACCGGTGGGACCGGTGCGCTGGGCGGTCACGTGGCCCGCTGGCTGGCCGACAACGGTGCCGAGCGCCTAGTCCTCACCAGCCGCCGCGGCCCGGACGCACCCGGTGCCCGAGAACTGGCCGCCGACCTCATTGCCCGCGGCTGCCGCGTCACCGTCACCGCCTGCGACACGGCTGATCGTAGCCAACTGGCAGTACTGCTCGACCAGTTGGAGAAGG
Organism: Streptomyces sp. SID13726; assembly: GCF_010548375.1. Lineage (GTDB taxonomy): Bacteria > Actinomycetota > Actinomycetes > Streptomycetales > Streptomycetaceae > Streptomyces. Next base: position 178,198 of record NZ_JAAGLY010000003.1, on the reverse strand, counting down.
ACGGCGACACGCTCACCGCCGTCGTCCACGCCGCCGGCCTGCCGCAGAGCAGCCCGATCGCCACCACCGGCGCCGCCGAACTGGCCGACCTGGTCGCGGCGAAGACCCTCGGCGCCCGTCACCTCGACGAACTCCTCGCCGACCGGCCGCTGGACGCGTTCGTGCTGTTCTCCTCCATCGCCGGCGTCTGGGGCAGCGCAGGACAGGGCGGATACGCGGCCGCCAACGCCTATCTCGACGCCCTCGCCCGGCACCGCAGGGCCCGTGGCCTGAACGCCGTCGCCCTCGCCTGGGGCCCCTGGGCCGACGGCGGCATGGCCGGCGACGAGGAGGCGCGGGAGCAGCTTCGCCGCCGGGGCCTGCGCGCTCTGCCGCCGCGCACCGCGATCGCCGCCCTGGGCACGTCCGGCGCCGACACCGTCGTAGCCGACGTCGACTGGGCGGCCTTCGCCCGCTCCTTCACCGCCGTACGCCCCAGCCCCCTGCTCGCCGCTCTCCCCGAGACCACCGTCACCACCCCGGTGACCGACCGGGACGACGAACGGCACACCGCCGGGGCACTGGCCCGCACCCTGGCCGGACAGTCGCCCGCCGACCGGCGCCGGACCCTGCTGGACCTGGTCCGCGCGCAGGTCGCCGCCGTCCTCGGATTCGCCTCCGCCGATGCCGTCGAACCCGGACGGGCCTTCAAGGACCTCGGCTTCGACTCGCTCACCGCCGTCGAACTCCGGGACCGGGTGAGCGCCGCGACCGGTCTGAAACTCCCCACCAGCCTGATGTACGACCACCCCAACGCCACCGACCTCGCCGCACGCGTCGACGCCGACCTGACCGGTGACGACCACGGTCCCGCCGTACCGCTGATGGCCGAACTCGACCGGCTGGAGGCCACTTTGACGGCCGTGACCCCCTCCGTCCTGGACGCCATCGCTCCCGACGACGCGGCCCGCACCCGGATCGGGCACCGCCTCAAGGACCTGCTCACCCGTTGGAACGAGGCCACCGGCGCCGGCGCCACCACTCTGGCCGACGAGCTCGACGACGCCAGCGACGACGACCTCTTCGACCTCATCGACAGAAAGTTCGGCCAGGGCTGACCGGGACCTCGTCCCGCTCCTCACGGCACCACCTCCTCCTCGCGCTCACGACCGACCCCAGGTGAAAAAGGCAATGGCTAACGAAGAAAAGCTCCGCGAATACCTCAAGCGCGTCGTGGCCGACCTGGACGACGCGCACCAGCGCCTGCGCGAGGTGGAGGAGGCCGACGGCGAACCCATCGCCATCGTCGGCATGGCCTGCCGTTTCCCCGGTGGAGTGCGTTCCCCCGAGGATCTGTGGCGGCTGGTCGCCGACGGCACCGACGCCATCGGCGGCTTCCCGGAGGACCGCGGCTGGGACCTCGACTCCCTCTACGACCCCGACCCCGACTCCCCGGCCAAGGGCACCAGTTATGCCCGCGAGGGCGGATTCCTGCGCGACGCCGGGGAGTTCGACCCCGGCTTCTTCGGCATCTCGCCGCGCGAGGCCCTCGTCATGGACCCGCAGCAGCGGCTGCTCCTGGAGACCGCCTGGGAGGTCTTCGAGCACGCCGGCATCGACCCGGCCACCGCACGCGGCTCCCGCACCGGCGTGTTCGTCGGCACCAACGGCCAGGACTACGCCGCCCTCCTCCCCGGCGCCCCGGAAGGCGGCGAGGGCTATCTGGCCACCGCCACCGCCGCCAGTGTCGTCTCCGGCCGTATCTCCTACACCTTCGGACTGGAAGGGCCGGCCGTCTCCGTGGACACGGCGTGCTCCTCCTCCCTGGTCGCCCTGCACCTGGCCGTGCGCGCCCTGCGCTCCGGTGAGTGCACGATGGCCGTCGCCGGCGGCGTGACCGTCATGTCGACGCCCGGCGCGTTCGTCGAGTTCTCCCGCCAGCGCGGCCTCGCCGCCGACGGCCGCTGCAAGCCGTTCGCCGCCGCGGCCGACGGCACCGGCTGGGGCGAGGGCGTCGGCCTCCTCCTGGTCGAACGCCTCTCCGCCGCCCGCCGCCTGGGCCACCGCGTGCTCGCCGTGGTGCGCGGCTCGGCGGTCAACCAGGACGGCGCCTCCAACGGTCTGACGGCCCCGAACGGTCCCTCCCAGATCCGCGTCATCCGCGACGCCCTCAGCAACGCCCGCCTCACCCCCGACCACATCGACGTCGTGGAGGCCCACGGCACCGGTACGGCACTCGGTGACCCGATCGAGGCGCAGGCGCTGCTGGCGACGTACGGCAAGGAGCGCGCCGACGACCGGCCGCTGCTCCTCGGCTCGGTGAAGTCCAACATCGGTCACACGCAGGCCGCTTCGGGTGTGGCCGGTGTGATCAAGATGGTGATGGCGATGCGGCACGGGCTGTTGCCGCAGACCCTGCACGTCGACGCCCCCTCCCCGCACGTGGACTGGTCGGCGGGCGCGGTGGAACTGCTGACCGAGGCACGGGACTGGCCGGAGACGGGCCGTCCGCGCCGGGTCGCGGTGTCGTCCTTCGGCGTCAGCGGCACCAACGCCCACACCATCCTCGAACAGGCGCCCCAGGAGCCCGAGTCGGCCGCTCCCGGACCCGCCACCACCCCCACGCTCCTCCCATGGCCGCTCACCGCCCGCACCGAACCGGCCCTCCGCGCCCAGGCCGCCCGCCTGGCGACCCACCTGGACGCCCGCCCCACCCAGCCCGCCCTCGACACGGCCCACGCCCTCACGACCACCCGCTCAGCCCTCAACCACCGAGCGGTCCTCCTCGGCCAGAACCACGCCGATTTCACCGAGACCCTGCGCGCGTTCGCAGCGGGCGACACGTCCACGAGCGTGGTTCGCGGCGCGACGATCACCGACCCGCGCACCGCGTTCCTGTTCTCGGGACAGGGGAGTCAGAGGGTTGGTGCGGGGCGGGAGTTGTACGGCGCGTATCCGGTGTTCGCGGCTGCGTTGTATGAGGTGTGCGCGCACTTTGATGGGTTGCGGGAGGTGTTGTTCGACGACGAGTCCGGTCGTATTGATCGGACGGAGTTCACGCAGCCGGCGCTCTTCGCCCTTGAGGTGGCGTTGTTCCGGTTGTTGGAGTCGTGGGGTGTCGTCCCTGATTTCATGGCTGGTCATTCGATCGGTGAGATCGCGGCGGCGTATGTGGCGGGTGTGTGGTCGCTGGAGGATGCCTGCGCTTTGGTGGCGGCTCGTGGTCGGTTGATGGGGGCGTTGCCGGTGGGTGGCGCGATGCTGGCGGTGGAGGCGTCCGAGGCCGAGGTGTTGCCGCTGCTGGACGAGCGGGTGGCGGTTGCAGCTGTCAACGGTCCGTCGTCGGTGGTCGTTTCCGGGGACGCGGTTGCGGTGGCTGAGTTGGAGGCGCGGTGGCGTGAAGAGGGCGTGCGGGTCAAGCAGCTGACGGTCAGTCATGCGTTCCATTCGCCGTTGATGGACCCGATGCTGGACGACTTCCGCGCCGTGGCTGAGGGGTTGTCATACGACGCCCCGCGTATCCCTGTGGTCTCCAACCTGACCGGCGAGCTGGCGACCGCCGAGGAGTTGTGCTCGCCGGAGTACTGGGTCCGCCACGTCCGAGGGACCGTCCGATTCGCCGACGGCATCTCCGCGCTGCATCGCGCGGGCATCCGTACGTTCCTCGAACTCGGTCCCGGCGGTGTGCTGAGCGGCATGGCCCTGACCGCATCCGCACCGCTGGACGAGGCAGTCGAGGTGGCGGGTGACGAGGCGGAGCGTACGGTCGCCGTGCCGTCGCTGCGGCGCGGCCACACCGAGGTGGCCACGCTGCTTGCGGCCGTCGCTGCCCTGTACGTACGGGGAGTGCCGGTCGAGTGGCCGGTGCTGACGTCCGGCGGACGCCGGGTCGAGCTGCCGACGTATGCCTTCCAGCACGAGCGGTACTGGCTGGAAGGAGCCGGGGCGCAGCAGACCGGCGGCACCGGTGCCGACGCTGCCTTCTGGCGGGTCGTCGAGCGCGGTGACGTGGATGAGTTCAGCCGTGTGCTCGGCGTGGACGCCGGTGAGGTGCTGGAGGGGGCCGGTGCGGTGCTGCCGGCCCTGGCGGACTGGTGGCAGCGCAGGCGCGCCGCAGCCCAGGCCGACGGATGGCGGTACCGCGTCATGTGGCGCCCGGCGCCCGGCTTCGGCGCCGCCATGGACACCCTGCTCACCGGCCGCTGGCTCCTGATCACCACGGGAACCGACAGCGACCGCGATGTGTCGACCTGGCTTGCCGGGACGCTGGGTTCGGCCGGTGCCGAGACCGTGTCGCTGGACCTCTCGGACGAGAGCCGAGCCGCCCTCGCCGACCGGATCGCAACCGCCGTGGGAGACACCCCGCTGGGTGGAGTACTGCTGCTCGCGGCTGCCGGGACAGCGGAGGTCACCGGCAGCGTGCTGACCGCGATCCAGGCTCTGGCGGACACGGGCATCACCGTCGACGGTGGGGTGTGGTGTGTGACGCGTGGTGCGGTGTCTACGTCTGGTGTTGGTGGTGTGGTGCGGCCGGAGTTGGCTGCGGTGTGGGGTCTGGGGCGGGTGGTGGGTCTTGAACTGCCTGCTCTGTGGGGTGGGTTGGTGGATCTGCCGGAGGTTCTGGACGGGCGTGTGGGGGGTCGGCTGTGCGGGGTCCTCGGTCGGCGGAGTGAGGACCAGGTCGCGGTGCGGTCGTCGGGAGTCTTTGTGCGGCGGCTGGTTCCGGGCGCCCGGGACGCGGTTGCGGGTGGTGACTGGTCGCCGTCGGGGACGGTGTTGGTGACGGGTGGGCTTGGTGGTCTGGGTGTGCGGGTGGCGCGGTGGGTGGTGGAGCGGGGTGCTGAGCGGGTGGTTCTGCTCGGCCGCCGTGGGTTGGCGTCGCCGGGCGCAGGGGATGTGGTGGCGGAGCTGGAGGGGCTCGGCGCGCAGGTGCGGGTCGAGGCCTGCGACGTCACCGATTCCGACGCCCTCGCCGCTGTCGTCGAGCGCATCGACGCCGACGGCCCGCCCCTGACCGCCGTGGTGCACACGGCCGGCACCGCCGACTCGGCGCCTCTGTTGGAGACTTCGGGTGAGGAGTTGGCCCGGGTGATGCGGGCCAAGGTGCTGGGTGCGGACAATCTGGATGCGGTGCTCGGTGAGCGGGCGTTGGACGCGTTCGTGGTGTTCTCGTCGATCTCCGGGGTGTGGGGGAGCGGCGAGCAAGCGGCCTACTCGGCGGCCAATGCCTATGCGGACGGCTTGGTGGTGGCGCGGCGGGCGCGGGGGTTGGTGGGGGGCGCGCTGGCGTGGGGGCCGTGGGCTGAATCCGGTATGGCGGCCGGTGGTGTGGCGGGTCGGGAGTTGGCTCGGCGTGGGCTGAGGCCGCTGGATCCGGATGTTGCGGTGGGGCTGCTGGCGGGTGTGGGTGAGGCGTCGGTTGTGGTGGCGGATGTGGAGTGGGAGCGGTTTGCTCCGGCGTTCACGTCTGTGCGGGCTTCGACGTTCTTCGACGAGATACCCGCGGCCCGTCACGCCCTCGACACCACCGTCGGCGACGACGCGTCGTTCACCGCGCGGTTGGCGGCACTGCCCGAGACCGAGCGCGGCCGGCACCTCCTGGAGACCGTGCGCGGCGCCGTAGCCGCCGTTCTCGGCCATGCCGCCGCGGACGACGTCGAATCGAGCCGTGCCTTCAAGGACATGGGGTTCGACTCCCTCACCGCCGTCGAACTCCGCAACCGCCTCGCCGACGACACGGGCGTACGGCTGCCCGCCACTGCGGTCTTCGACTTCCCCACCCCCACTGCACTCGCCCGCCACTTGCGCACCCTGCTGACCGATCTCCCCGAACAGCCCACCGGTGAAAGGTCGTTGGTCACTGTCCGTACCGACGACGAACCGATCGCCGTCGTCGCCATGGCCTGCCGCTACCCCGGCGGTATCGGCTCCCCGGAAGAGCTGTGGAACTTCGTCAAGGACGCCCGGGACGCGGTGGGTCCGTTCCCGGACGACCGCGGCTGGGACATCGAGACGCTCTACGACCCTGAGCCCGGCCGCTCCGGCCAGAGCTACACCCGCTTCGGCGCCTTCCTCGACCACCCCGCCACCTTCGACGCCGGGCTGTTCGGGATCTCGCCGCGTGAGGCCCTCGCGATGGACCCCCAGCAACGCCTGCTCCTTGAGACCGCCTGGGAGACCCTGGAGCGTGCGGGCCTGGACCCGACCGGCCTACGTGGCTCCCGTACCGGCGTGTTCGTCGGCACCAACGGCCAGGACTACGCCGCCCTCCTCACCCACGCCCAGGAGGAACTGGGCGGTCACCTGGGCACGGGGAACGCCGCGAGTGTGGTGTCGGGTCGGTTGGCGTACAGCTTTGGGCTTGAGGGTCCGGCGGTGACGGTGGACACGGCGTGTTCGTCGTCGTTGGTGGCGTTGCATTTGGCGGTGCAGGCGTTGCGTGCGGGTGAGTGTGATCTGGCGCTTGCTGGTGGTGTGACGGTGATGTCGACGCCGGGTGCGTTCGTGGAGTTCAGCAGGCAGCGGGGTTTGGCTGTGGATGGCCGGTGCAAGGCGTTTGCCGCCGGTGCGGACGGCACGGGGTGGGGTGAGGGTGTCGGTCTGCTGCTGGTCGAACGGCTCAGCGACGCCCGCCGCAACGGACACCAGGTGCTCGCCGTGGTCCGCGGCTCGGCCGTCAACCAGGACGGCGCCTCCAACGGCCTGACCGCACCCAACGGTCCCTCCCAACAGCGCGTTATCCGGCAGGCGTTGGCCGCCGCCGGACTCACGGCATCTGAGGTGGACGCGGTCGAGGCGCACGGCACCGGCACATCGCTCGGCGACCCGATCGAGGCACAGGCCCTGCTGGCCACCTACGGCCAGGACCGGGAAACGCCCCTGTGGTTGAGCTCGGTGAAGTCGAACATCGGTCATACGCAGGCTGCTTCGGGTGTGGCCGGTGTGATCAAGATGGTGATGGCGATGCGGCACGGTCTGCTGCCGCGTACCTTGCACGTCGACGCCCCTTCACCGCACGTCGACTGGTCGGCGGGCGCGGTGGAACTGCTGACCGAGGAGCGGGCGTGGCCGGAGACCGGCCGTGTCCGTCGAGCCGCCGTCTCCTCCTTCGGGATGAGCGGCACCAACGCCCACATGGTCATCGAACAGGCCCCGGAGCCGCCGGTCACCGAGCGGGCGGAGCCGGTCGGCAGGCCCGTGCCGTGGCTGTTGTCCGGCCAGACCGAGGCCGCGCTGTGGGCGCAGGCGGCGCGGCTCACTGAGTCCGTCCGCGACCGCGACGACTGGGACGCGCATGACATCGCGCTGTCCTTGGCGACGGGACGGGCCGCTCTGTCGCACCGGGCGGCGGTCGTTGCCGGTGACCGGCAGGGCCTCCTGGAGGGACTGGCGGCCCTGGCGGCGGGGGACGCCGGGAGTACGGGTGTCGTGTCCGGAACGGCGCGCGAGGATGCGCTCGCCGCGTTCCTGTTCTCGGGACAGGGCAGCCAACGGCCAGGTGCCGGGCGGGAGTTGTATGACGCGCATCCGGCGTTCGCGGACGCGCTGGACGAGGTGTGCGCACGCTTCGACGGGCTGCGGGAGGTGCTGTTCGCGGAGGCGGACGGTGCCGGTCTGATCGACAGGACCGAGTACACGCAGCCGGCCCTGTTCGCTCTGGAAGTCGCGTTGTTCCGCCTGCTGGAGTCCTGGGGGGTGCGTCCGGACTTCGTGGCGGGACATTCGATCGGTGAGATCACGGCCGCCTACGTGGCGGGCGTGTGGTCCCTTGAAGACGCCTGCGCGCTGGTGGCTGCCCGTGGCCGTCTGATGGGCGCGCTGCCAGAGGGCGGCGCGATGCTCGCCGTCGGGGCTTCGGAGGCCGAGGTACTCCTGTCGCTGGACGAGCGGGTGACGGTCGCCGCCGTCAACGGTCCGTCGTCGGTGGTCGTCTCCGGTTACGCGGACGCGGTGGCCGAGTTGGAGGCTCGCTGGCGTGAAGAGGGCCTGCGCGTCAAGCAGCTGACGGTCAGTCATGCCTTTCACTCGCCACTGATGGACCCGATGCTGGACGACTTCCGTACGGTTGCCGAGGGGCTGACGTACGAGGCTCCACGCATCCCCGTCGTCTCCAACCTCACCGGCGAGATCGCGACCCCCGAGGAGCTGTGCTCGCCGGAGTACTGGGTCCGCCACGTCCGGGAGGCCGTCCGATTCGCCGACGGTATACGGGTGTTGCACGGTGAGGGCGTCCGTACGTTCATCGAGCTCGGCCCTGACGCCGTCCTCACCTCGATGGCCCAGCACTGCCTGCCCGACGCGGACGACGAATCCGTCTGCCTGCCCGTGCTGCGCAAGGAGCGCGCCGAGAGCGGTTCCGTGAACGCCATGCTCGCGGGGTGGCATGTGCGTGGCGGCACCGTGGACTGGGCCAGGTACTTCGACGGCAGCGGGGCGCGCCGGGTCGAGCTGCCGACGTACGCCTTCCAGGGTGAGCGCTTCTGGCCGCGTCCCGGGGTGGGTGCCAGCGGCGACGCGGGGGCCTACGGCATCGCGGGCGTACGGCATCCCCTGGTCGGCGGCCGTCTGCTGCTGGCTGATCAAGGGTCGCTTCTGCTGACCGGTGCGCTGTCGCTGCGCACCCACCCCTGGCTGGCCGACCACCAGGTGATGGGCGCCGTACTGCTCCCGGCCACGGCCTTCATGGAACTCGCGCTGTGCGCCGGAGAGGAGACGGGCTGCGACCGTGTCGAGGAACTGACCCTGACCGACCCCCTGATCCTGCCGAACACGGGCACGGTGCAACTCCAGGTCCGGGTCGACCCCGCCGACGAACACGGTCGGCGTCCCGTGGGCATCTACTCGCGGACCGGCGACGCTCTCGACACGGACGGCGAGGCCTGGACCAGGCATGCCTTCGGCACCCTCGCCCTGTCCGAACAGGTCGCGTCCGACGCCGACTTCACCTCCTGGCCGCCCGCCGGAGCCGAGCCCGTCGAGATGTCCCCCGAGGCGCTGTACGCCGGGCTTGAGGAGGCCGGTTACCGGTACGGGAGCACATTCCGGGCACTGACGGCAGCCTGGCGGCGCGACGACGAGACGTATGTCGAGGTGGCCCTGCCCGAGCAGAACGAGGCCGACGGAAGCGCCTTCGCCGTGCACCCGGCGCTGCTGGACGCCGTCCTGCACGGAATCGGCCTCGGCACGCTGCTGCCCGAGACCGACGGTGGGCGTGGCCGGCTGCCGTTCGCCTGGTCGGGCGTGTCGGTTCCGGCCGGTGGCGCGTCCGTGCTGCGCGGGCGGCTCCGGGCGATTGGCCCGGACACCGTGGACGTCACCCTGGCTGACACCGACGGCCGCACTGTCGCCGTCGTCGAGTCACTCACCCTGCGGGAGGCGACCGGTGCACTGGTTCGGCGCACCGAGCCGCTGTACCGGGTCCAGTGGACGCAGGCGGCCATCACGCCGGAGCGGCCCGTCGACCTCGCTGTCCTCGGCCCTGACCCGTTGGACTGCGCCAGCGCGCTCTCCGCCCGCCGGGTCGCGGACCTCGCGTCCCTCTCGTTCGCCGACCGCCTGCCCGGCGTCGGGGTACTCACCTGGACCGGTGAACCCGCCCTCGACGGCCTCCTGGGCGTCCTACAGGGATGGCTCGACGACGACCGGTTCGCAGAGGCGCGACTCGCTGTCGTGACGCGGGGCGCGATCGACGGAGATGACGGGGACGACGGGGACGGCTTGGGTGCCGCCGCGGTGTGGGGTCTGGTGCGGTCGGCGCAGTCGGAGAATCCGGGCCGTTTCGTGCTGGTCGACGTGGACGGTACGGCGGAGTCCTGGGCCGCCCTCGCGAACGTCCTCGGCGGCCCCGAAGAGCAGGTGGCGCTGCGTCACGGCGCCGTTTCGCTGCCCCGTTTGGCGCGGGTCGGCGGTGACGAAACGCTGCCGGTGCCGGCCGGTACGGAGGCCTGGCGTCTGCAGAGTGCGGAGCGGGGGAGTCTGGACGCGCTGGAGTTGGTGGCGTATCCGGAGGCCGCAGCCGGATTGGCTGAGGGCCAGGTGCGGATCGGGGTGCGAGCGGCTGGGCTCAACTTCCGTGATGTGTTGGGTGCGTTGGGGATGTATCCGGAGGTGGTGCCGCTGGGGATCGAGGCGGCTGGTGTGGTGACCGAAGTCGGTCCGGGGGTCACGGATCTGGCGGTCGGTGACCGGGTGTTCGGGATGGTGCCGGGCGGTCTGGGGTCGGTGACCGTGTCGGATCGGCGGTTGGTGGCTCGGGTGCCGGAGGGGTGGTCGTTCGCGGAGGCTGCGTCCGTTCCGATCGTGTTCCTCACCGCTCTGTACGCGTGGCGGGATTTGGCGGGGTTGCGGGCGGGTCAGTCGGTGCTGGTGCATGCGGGTGCGGGCGGTGTGGGTATGGCCGCGATTCAGCTGGCTCGGTACATGGGTGCTGAGGTGTATGCGACGGCCAGTCCCGGTAAGTTGGACACCCTGCGGGCCCTGGGATTGGACGACGACCACATCGCCTCTTCGCGGGATACATCATTTGCGGAGAAATTCTCCGGCATTGATGTGGTGCTGAACTCGCTGACCGGTGAGTTCATAGACGCATCTCTGCGGGTGCTGGCGGAGGATGGCCGGTTCCTGGAAATGGGCAAGACCGACATCCGCGAGATGTCGGGCGTGGACTACACGGCCTTCGATCTGTTCGAGGCGGGTCCGGACCGGATCGCTGAACTCCTCGAAGAGTTGCTGGAGTTGTTCGCCGCCGGTGATCTGTCTGTGCTGCCTCTGCGGGCGTGGGACATTCGGCAGGCGCGGGATGCGTTCCGGTTCATGAGCCAGGCCCGCCACACCGGCAAGGTGGTGCTGACGGTCCCGGCCCCGCTCGACCCTGCTGGGACGGTGCTGATCACCGGTGGTACGGGTGGTCTGGGTGCGCTGGTGGCCCGGCATGTGGTGGCCGAACACGGGGCGCGACGCCTGCTGTTGCTCTCCCGCCGGGGCCTGGATGCGCCGGGTGCCGAGGAGTTGTGGCGGGAGCTGACGGAGGCTGGTGCCGAGGTCCGTATCGAGGCGTGTGATGTGTCCGACCGGGACGCACTCGCCGCGCTGCTGGAGGGTGAGCGGCTGACCGCCGTAGTGCACACGGCGGGTGTCCTGGACGACGGCCTGCTGGAGTCGCTGACTGCCGAGCGCCTGGACACCGTATGGGCGCCGAAGGCCGAAGCCGCCCGCCACCTCCACGAACTCACGGCCGATCAAGACCTGTCCGCCTTCGTTCTCTTCTCCTCGCTCGCGGCCGTTCTCGGCTCAGCTGGACAAGCCAACTACTCCGCCGCGAACGCCTACTTGGACGCATTGGCCCAGCGCCGTGCACGCCAGGGACTTCCCGCGACGTCCCTCGCGTGGGGGCCGTGGGCCACGGCGACGGGCATGACCGGTGCTCTGGACGAGGCCGATATCCAGCGCATGAGCCGTGCCGGGCTCGGGGCGCTCGACGCCGAGCTGGGGCTGGCGCTGCTGGATCAGGCGTGGGCCGGGGCTGATGCGGCCGTGGTGCCCGCGCGGCTGGAGCTGACGAGGCTGCGGGGCGCAGACGCGGCACCGGAGACCGTTCCGCCGTTGCTGCGCGCTCTGGTGGCGGCCGGATCCGCGCCCCGGCGTGCCCTGGCGGCGCGGCGCACGGGCGGTGCGGAGGCGGCCGGTGATTCGCTCGCCGAGCGTCTGCGGGTGCTGGAACCGGCCGAACGTCATGCGCGGCTCGCCGAGTTGACGCTCTCGCACATCGGCGCCGTACTCGGGCATGGGAGCTCGGCGGCCGTGGACCGGCAGCAGTCGTTCAAGGATCTGGGCTTCGACTCGTTGACCGCCGTGGAACTGCGCAACCGCCTGAACGCCGCGACCGGGCTGCGCCTGCCCGCCACACTGATCTTCGACCATCCGACGCCGTACGCCCTCATCGACCACCTGCTGCTGTCGCTGGTCGGTGAGGAACCCGCCCCGGCCGTCGCCCGCCCCACACGTACGGCTCGGGACGGTGACGACGACCCGGTGGTCATCGTCGGCATGGCCTGCCGCTACCCCGGAGGCGTCGACTCACCGGACACGCTGTGGCACTTGGTCGCCGACGGCGCCGATGCCATCACCGCGATGCCCACGAACCGGGGCTGGGACCTCGAAGGGCTCTTCCACCCGGACCCGGACCACCCCGGCACCAGCTACACCCGCGCGGGAGGCTTCCTGCACGACGCGGACCAGTTCGATCCGAGGTTCTTCGGTATCTCGCCGCGCGAGGCACTCGCCATGGACCCGCAACAGCGGCTCCTGCTGGAGACCTCGTGGGAGGTCTTCGAGCACGCCGGCGTCGATCCCCGTACGGCACGCGGCAGTCGGACCGGCGTGTTCGTCGGCGCCGCCTTCCAGGGCTACGGTCCGCCGCCCGGCGAGGCACCGCAGGAGGTGGAGGCACATCTGCTGACCGGCAACGCGGGCAGTGTGGTCTCCGGACGGCTCGCCTACACCTTCGGCCTGGAAGGCCCGGCGGTCACCATCGACACCGCCTGCTCGTCCTCCCTCGTCGCCCTGCACATGGCCGCGCAGTCGCTGCGGTCCGGCGAATGCGACATGGCCCTCGCCGGTGGAGCGGCGGTCATGTCGTCGCCCACGATGTTCGTACAGTTCAGCCGACAGCGCGGGCTGGCCGCCGACGGCCGCTGCAAGTCCTTCGCGGACACCGCCGACGGCACCGGCTGGTCCGAGGGCGTCGGCATGCTGCTCATGGTGCGTCTGAGCGACGCCCGTCGTCTCGGCCACCGTGTGCTCGCCGTGGTGCGTGGCTCGGCGGTCAACCAGGACGGTGCGTCCAACGGTCTGACCGCTCCCAACGGCCCGTCCCAGCAGCGCGTGATCCGCGACGCCCTGACCGCGGCCGGCCTGGCACCGGCCGATGTGGATGCCGTGGAGGCCCACGGCACCGGCACCCGGCTCGGTGACCCCATCGAGGCACAGGCCGTGCTCGCCACCTACGGACAACGGCGCCCCGAGGACCGGCCGTTGTGGCTGGGCTCCATCAAGTCGAACATCGGCCACACCCAGGCCGCGGCAGGCGTCGGCGGCGTCATCAAGATGGTCATGGCGATGCGCGCCGGTGAACTGCCCCGCACCCTGCACATCGACCGGCCCACCGGAGAGGTCGACTGGACGGCCGGATCGGTACGCCTCCTCACCGAGCCCGTCGCCTGGCAGCCCGGCGAACGACCACGCCGCGCGGGCGTCTCGTCCTTCGGCATCAGCGGCACCAACGCCCACGTCATCATCGAGGAACCCCCGACACCGGAACCGGCCCCCGACCACGCCGAGACCGACCTGCCCTCGCCCGCCGACGTCCCGCTGCTGCTCTCCGCACGCGATCCCCACGCCCTGGCGGCCCAGGCCGCGCGCCTCGCCACCCACCTGCGCGCCCACCCCGACGCCCGCCCCCAGGACATCGCCCTCACCCTCACCACCGGCCGAGCGGTGTGGGACCACAGGGCCGCCGTGGTCGGCGCCGACCACGCCGAACTCACGACCGCCCTGGCCGCCGTGGCAGACGGCCGTACGCCATCTGCCGCCATGACGGGAGCCAGCGGGACGGGGGGAGCGCTGGCGTTCTTGTTCTCGGGGCAAGGGAGCCAACGGGTGGGTGCGGGGCGTGAGTTGTACGGCGCCTATCCGGTGTTCGCCGCCGTTCTGGAAGAGGTGTGTGCGCACTTCGATGGGTTGCCGGAGGTGTTGTTCGCTGACGAGTCCGGGTTGATTGACCGGACGGAGTGGACCCAGCCTGCGTTGTTCGCCATCGAGGTGGCGTTGTTCCGGCTGCTGGAGTCGTGGGGCGTCAAGCCGGACTTCGTCGCCGGACACTCCATCGGTGAGATCACGGCCGCGTATGTGGCGGGGGTGTGGTCGCTGGAGGATGCCTGCGCTCTGGTTGCGGCTCGTGGCCGGTTGATGGGTGCGTTGCCGGAGGGCGGCGCGATGCTTGCGGTCGAGGCGTCCGAGTCCGAGGTGCTCCCGCTGCTGGACGAGCGGGTTTCTGTGGCGGCGGTGAACGGTCCGTCGTCGGTGGTCGTCTCCGGGGACGCGGATTCGGTGGCCGAGTTGGAGGCGCGCTGGCGTGAACAGGGTCTGCGGGTCAAGCGGCTGACGGTCAGTCATGCGTTCCATTCGCCGTTGATGGACCCGATGCTGGACGACTTCCGCACGGTTGCCGAGGGCCTGTCGTACGACGCCCCGCGCATCCCCGTCGTCTCCAACCTCACCGGCGAGATCGCGACCCCCGAGGAGTTGTGCTCGCCGGAGTACTGGGTCCGCCACGTCCGGGGGACCGTCCGATTCGCCGACGGCATCGGTGCTCTCCAGGGCCAAGGTGTCCGTACGTTCATGGAGTTGGGCCCCGACGGCGTGCTGTCCGCCATGGCCCAGCAGTCGTTGGACGATGAGGCGACCTGTCTGCCCACCCTGCGCCGGGGACGTCCGGAGCAGCGGTCCGTGATGGCCGCGCTGGCGGGAGCCTGGGTTCGTGGGGCGGTGCGGCCCGACTGGACGCGGTACTTCGCCGGTGCGGGCGTCCGGCAGGTCGAGTTGCCGACGTACGCCTTCCAACGGGACCGCTACTGGCTGTCGGCCGGGAACAGGCGGAACGCGGCCTCGACCGCGCCGTCGACCACGGACCTTCTGCGGTACCGGGTCGAATGGCGTGAGCTGGCCGACCGGGTGTCCGATGCGTTCCTCAGCGGCCGATGGGTCGTCCTTGCTGAGGCGGACACCGCCGACACCGCGCTGCACGGGTGGCTCGCCGCCGCGCTGCGTGACGCCGGTGCCGAGGCCGAGACTCTGTCGTTGCCCCGCAGCGCGGCCGGTCGTGCCGAGGCGCTTGGAGGTCTGGCTGACTGGACCGACGTGACCGGGGTGATCGTCATCTCGGGACCCGTTACCGGCGAGGCGTCCGAGACGGACGCCACCGAACGGCTCCTCACGACCCTCCAGGCTTTGCAGAAGATCGGTGCACACGCCCCTGTGTGGTGTGTGACGCGTGGTGCGGTGTCTACGTCTGGTGCTGGTGGTGTGGTGCGGCCGGAGTTGGCTGCGGTGTGGGGTCTGGGGCGGGTGGTGGGTCTTGAACTGCCTGCTCTGTGGGGTGGGTTGGTGGATCTGCCGGAGGTTTTGGACGGGCGTGTGGGGGGTCGGCTGTGTGGGGTCCTCGGGCGGCGGAGTGAGGATCAGGTCGCGGTGCGGTCGTCGGGAGTCTTCGTACGGCGGCTGGTTCCGGGCGAGTCTGCTGGTGCAGGGGTCACTGGTTGGTCCCCGTCGGGGACGGTGTTGGTGACGGGTGGGCTTGGTGGTCTGGGTGTGCGGGCGGCCCGGTGGGTGGTGGAGCGGGGTGCTGAGCGCGTGGTTCTGCTCGGTCGTCGTGGGCTGCGGTCGCCGGGTGCCGCGGGTGTGGTGGCGGAGTTGGAGGGGCTCGGGGCACAGGTGCTGGTCGAGGCCTGCGACGTCACCGACCGCCATGCTCTCGCGCAGGTGATCGACTCCCTGAGTGACGACATTCCGTTGACCGCCGTCGTCCATGCCGCCGGAGTGGACGACTCCGGAGCCCTGTTGGAGACCTCGGGCGAGGAGTTGGCCCGGGTGATGCGGGCGAAGGTGCTCGGTGCGGCCCATCTGGATGCGGTGCTGGGTGAGCGGTCGTTGGATGCGTTCGTGGTGTTCTCGTCGATTGCCGGGGTGTGGGGGAGTGGCGGCCAGGCTGCCTATTCGGCGGGGAATGCTTATCTCGACGGTTTGGTGGTGGCTCGGCGGGCGCGGGGGTTGGTGGGGTGTGCGGTGGGGTGGGGGCCGTGGGCTGGTTCGGGTATGGCGGCCGGTGGTGTGGCGGGTCGGGAGTTGGCTCGGCGTGGGCTGAGGCCGCTGGATCCGGATGTTGCGGTGGGGCTGCTGGCGGGTGTGGGTGAGGCGTCGGTTGTGGTGGCGGATGTGGAGTGGGAGCGGTTTGCTCCGGCGTTCACGTCTGTGCGGGCTTCGACGTTCTTCGACGAGATACCCGCGGCCCGCCACGCCCTCGACACCACCGTCGGCGACAGCTCCGAGATCGCCGTACCGCAACTGGTCCTGCGACTCGCCGACCTGTCCGTCGCCGAGCAGCTCTCGCACCTGGTGGACACGGTCTGCGCGGAAGCCGCGAGTGTGCTCGGCTACGGTTCCGGCGCGGACGTGGAGGCCGACGCCGCCTTCCGAGACCTCGGCTTCGACTCTCTGATGGCCGTGGAGTTGCGCAATCATCTCGCTGCGGCAACCGGTCTGCGGTTGCCGAGTGGTGTGGTGTTCGATCATCCGACGCCGGTGGTGTTGGCGGGGTGGTTGCGGGAGCGGCTGGTGGGTGCGGAGGCGCCAGCTGTGCCCGTGTCTGTGTCGGCGTCGGTGGATGAGCCGATCGTGATCGTGGGTATGGCGTGCCGTTTCCCGGGTGGGGTGGATTCTCCGGAGGCGTTGTGGCGGCTGCTGTCCGAGGGAGGTGACGCGATCGCAGGGTTCCCTGAAGACCGTGGCTGGGACCTGGAGTCCCTGTTCGACGCGTCCGGGGAACGGCCCGATTCCACGTACGTTCGTGTCGGTGGGTTCCTGGACGGGGCCGGCCGTTTCGATGCGGGGCTGTTCGGGATCTCGCCGCGTGAGGCCCTCGCGATGGACCCCCAGCAGCGGCTGCTCCTTGAGACCGCCTGGGAGACCCTGGAGCGCGCGGGCCTGGACCCCTCCGGCCTGCGTGGCTCCAGCACCGGTGTGTTCGTCGGCACCAACGGCCAGGACTATCCGGCGCTTCTGGCGGAGGCGTATGCCGAGTTGGGCGGTCATCTGGGTACGGGTAATGCGGCGAGTGTGGTGTCGGGTCGGTTGGCGTACAGCTTTGGTCTTGAGGGTCCGGCGGTGACGGTGGACACGGCGTGTTCGTCGTCGTTGGTGGCGTTGCATTTGGCTGCTCAGGCGTTGCGTGCGGGTGAGTGTGATTTGGCGTTGGCTGGTGGTGTGACGGTGATGTCGACGCCGGCGACGTTTGTGGAGTTCTCGCGGCAGCGGGGTTTGGCGGCGGATGGCCGGTGCAAGGCGTTCGCTGCGGGGGCGGACGGTACGGGTTGGGGTGAGGGTGTCGGGTTGTTGCTGGTGGAGCGGTTGTCGGATGCCCGCCGTAACGGGCATCAGGTGCTCGCCGTGGTGCGTGGTTCGGCCGTCAACCAGGACGGTGCGTCCAATGGTCTGACTGCGCCCAACGGTCCGTCTCAGCAGCGGGTGATCCGGCAGGCGTTGGCCGCCGCTGGACTCACGGCATCCGAGGTGGACGCGGTCGAGGCGCACGGCACCGGCACATCGCTCGGCGACCCGATCGAGGCGGAGGCGTTGCTGGCGACGTACGGCCAGGGGCGTGACGCTGAGCGGCCGTTGTGGCTGGGTTCGGTGAAGTCGAACATCGGTCATACGCAGGCGGCTGCCGGTGTCGCGGGTGTGATCAAGATGGTGATGGCGATGCGGCACGGGGTGCTGCCGCCGACCCTGCACGTCGACGCCCCCTCCCCGCACGTCGACTGGTCTTCAGGCGGGGTACGCCTCCTGACCGACGCCCAGGAATGGCCGGAGAACGGTCACCCACGCCGGGCAGCCGTCTCGGCGTTCGGCATCAGCGGCACCAACGCGCACGCCGTACTCGAACAGGCCCCGTCGGAGGACTCCCTCATCCCTCATGAGCCGGATACAGAGGACGACAGCCCTCTTCCCGTCGCCTGGCCACTCTCCGCGCACAGCCCGGCCGCGCTCGCGGCACAGGCGGCCCGACTTGCCGAGGACTCGTCCCTACGACAGCTGCCGCCGGCCGAAGTGACCCGCGCGCTCACCGAAACCCGCGCGCTTCTGCCCCACCGGGCTGTAGTGCTGGGCGCCGACTCCACCGACCTGTTCTCGGGACTCGCCGGGTTGGCTTCGGCGGACGGCGGCGACCTTCCGCTCAACGTCGTGCAGGGCAGTGCGGTCCGGGGCCGTACCGCGTTCCTCTTCTCGGGGCAGGGCAGCCAACGGGCCGGTGCGGGAGGGGAGTTGTATGACGCTTACCCCGTGTTCGCGGATGCCCTGGACGAGATCTGCGGCCACTTCGAGGGACTCCGAGAGGTCCTGTTCGCCGACGAGTCGGGCCTGATCGACCGGACCGAGTACACCCAGCCCGCCCTGTTCGCCCTTGAGGTCGCATTGTTCCGGCTGCTGGAGTCCTGGGGTGTGAGCCCCGACCATGTGGCCGGGCACTCCATCGGTGAGATCACTGCCGCGTACGTGGCGGGCGTGTGGTCGCTGGAGGACGCCTGCACGCTGGTCGCAGCCCGCGGTCGTCTGATGGGCGCGCTGCCGGAGGGCGGGGCGATGCTGGCGGTCGAGGCGTCCGAGTCCGACGTACGGGCGGAGTTGGACGACCGTGTCGCGATAGCCGCCGTCAACGGCCCCTTGTCAGTGGTGGTTTCCGGGGACGCGCAGGTGATCGCCTCGTTGGAGGCGAAGTGGCGCGCGAAGGGACGCCGAGTGAGGATTCTGACGGTCAGTCATGCGTTCCACTCGCCGTTGATGGACCCGATGTCGGCCGACTTCCGCGCAGTGGCCGAGGGGCTGACGTACGAGGCTCCGCGCATTCCCGTCGTCTCCAACCTCACCGGCGAAGCCGCCACCGCCGAGGAGTTGCGCTCGCCGGAGTACTGGGTCCGCCACGTCCGAGAGGCGGTCCGCTTCGCCGACGGCATCCGCACCCTGAGTGCCCAAGGCGTACGCAACTACGTGGAAGTGGGTCCCGGCGGGGTGCTCACCGCGATGGCGCAGGATGTGCTGGATGCCGAGGACGGGTCGTCGGGCGCGGAGGTCGTCGCCGTTCTGCGTGGCGGCGGCGGACGGACCGAACCGGAGTCGCTCACGCGAGCCGCCGCCCGGCTCCACGTACGTGGTGTCCAGGTGAACTGGACGGCGGTGGCGCCGGGTTCGGGGCGGCGTGGACGTCCGGTGACGTTGCCGACGTACGCGTTCCAGCGCGAACGGTACTGGCCGAAGCCGATGACCGGACGTGGCGGCGGCAACGCGGCAGGACTTGGCATCCGCGTCGCCGAACACCCGCTGCTGGGCGCGGTGGTGCATCGCGCCGACGGCGAAGGTGCCGTCATCACGGGCGCGTTGTCGCTGCGCAGCCACCCCTGGCTGGCCGACCATCGAGTGCTGGACACGGTGGTCGTGCCCGGCACGGCGCTGCTCGAACTCGCGGTCGCCGCCGGTGACCGGTTCGGCTGCGACCGGGTCGAGGAACTCATGCTCGGCGCACCGATGACCCTCCCGGAGACCGGCGGAATCGACGTGCAGGTGACCGTCGAACCGGCCGACGCGCACGGCAGGTTCGACATCGCCGTGTACTCCCGTCCGAGCGGTGACGACGGATCGGACGCCGACTGGACCAGGCACGCGAGCGGAGCCCTCGCCACCCGGTCGGACGCTCCCGTCGTCCAGGACCTGGGTGTCTGGCCGCCTGAAGGCGCGGAACCCGTCGCCCTGGACGGCCTCTACGACGGTCTCGCCGGAACGGGCCTGCGATACGGGCCGGTCTTCCGCGGGCTGACAGCGGCCTGGACCCGCGACGACGAGGTCTTCGCCGAGGTGGTGCTGCCCGACAAGGCCACCGACCGCACGGGCTTCGGCGTGCACCCCGCCCTCCTCGACACCGCACTCCACGCCATCGCCCTGGGCGGACTGCTGCCCGCCCCCGAGGGTGGGCGCGGGCGGCTGCCGTTCGCCTGGTCGGACGTTGCGGTCCTGGCCGCCGACGCCTCCGTACTGCGCGTCCGCCTGACCCGCAGCGGACCGGAGGCCGTCTCGCTTCTCGCTGTCGACCCCGCTGGCACCCCTGTCATCACGGTGGGATCGCTCGCGTTGCGCGAGGTGTCCGACGAGCCCCTGAGCCGCCGTACACCTCTGCACCGGCTCGACTGGGCGGAGTGGACGGACGAAGCGGCGACCAGCGAGGACGCTGACGACAGCCCGGTCACCGTCCTCGGAGACGCTCTCGGCGCGGCAGAGGCCCTGAACGGCGTCAGCCGCGCGAGTCTGGCCGACGTACCGGACGGTGACGGCATGGTCGTGCTGCCCTGCTCCGGTACGGGGGCGACCGCGAGGGCGCTCGGGGTGGTCCAGGAGTGGCTGACCGACGAGCGGTTCGCCGGTCGACGGCTGACCGTGCTGACGCGGGGCGCGATCGACGGGGATGACGGGGACGGCTTGGACGCCGCCGCGGTGTGGGGTCTGGTGAGGTCGGCGCAGACGGAGAATCCGGGCCGTTTCGTGCTGGTCGACGTGGACGGTACGGCGGAGTCCTGGGCCGCACTCGCCTCAACCCCTGACCAGGCGGTGGTGCGGAACGGCGTTGTCTCGGTGCCGAGGGTGGTGCGAGAGGAACGTTCCGATGAACTGACCCTCCCGGTCGGATCCGAGCCCTGGCGTCTGGACAGTGTGGCACGCGGGTCGCTCGACGGCTTGGAGATCGCACCCGCGCTCACGGCGACGGCTGCCTTGGTCGAGGGTCAGGTGCGGGTTGCGGTGCGGGCTGCGGGGGTGAACTTCCGGGATGTTCTCAATGCGTTGGGGATGTATCCGGAGGTGGTGCCGTTGGGGATCGAGGCGGCTGGTGTGGTGACCGAAGTCGGTCCGGGGGTCACGGACCTGGCGGTCGGTGACCGGGTGTTCGGGATGGTGCCGGGTGCCATGGGGAACGTCGTGGTGTCGGATCGGCGGTTGGTGGCTCGGGTGCCGGCGGGGTGGTCGTTCGCCCAGGCTGCGTCCGTTCCGATCGTGTTCCTCACCGCTCTGTACGCGTGGCGGGACTTGGCGGGGTTGCGGGCGGGGCAGTCGGTGTTGGTGCATGCGGGTGCCGGCGGTGTCGGTATGGCCGCCATCCAGCTGGCTCAGCACATGGGTGCGGAGGTGTATGCGACGGCCAGCCCTGGTAAGTGGGACACCCTGCGAGCCTTGGGGTTGGACGACGACCACATTGCTTCCTCGCGGGACATTGGCTTTGCGGAGAAGTTCTCCGGTATGGATGTGGTGCTGAATTCGCTTGCGGGTGAGTTCGTGGACGCGTCGGTGCGGGTGTTGGCTGATGGTGGCCGGTTCCTGGAGATGGGCAAGACCGACATCCGCGAGATGGCGGGCGTGGACTACACGGCCTTCGATCTGTTCGAGGCGGGTCCGGACCGGATCGCTGAACTCCTTGCAGAGCTGCTGGGGTTGTTCGCCGCCGGTGATCTGGCCCTACTGCCGTTGCGGGCGTGGGACATTCGGCAGGCGCGGGATGCGTTCCGGTTCATGAGCCAGGCCCGTCACACCGGCAAGGTGGTGCTGACGGTCCCCGCCCCGCTCGACCCTGCTGGGACGGTGCTGATCACCGGTGGTACGGGTGGTCTGGGTGCGCTGGTGGCCCGGCATGTGGTGACCGAACACGGGGCACGGCGCCTGCTGTTGCTCTCTCGTCGGGGCCTGGATGCGCCGGGTGCCGAGGCGTTGTGCCGGGAGCTGACGGAGGCTGGTGCCGAGGTCCGTATCGAGGCGTGTGATGTGTCCGACCGGGACGCACTCGCCGCGTTGCTGGAGGGTGAGCGGCTGACCGCCGTCATCCACACGGCCGGTGTCCTGGACGACAGCCTGGTCACGGCCCTGACTCCCGAGCGCCTGGACACCGTATGGACGCCCAAGGCCGAAGCCGCCCACCACCTCCACGAACTGACAGCTCATCAAGACCTGTCGATATTCGCCCTGTTCTCCTCCGCATCGGCCCTCTTCGGCGGCGCTGGCCAGGCCAACTACGCTGCCGCGAACGCCTACTTGGACGCCCTCGCCGCCCACCGCCGGATCAGCGGGTTGCCCGCGACTTCGATCGCCTGGGGACCGTGGTCCCGGGAAAGTGGGATGACAAGGGATCTCACCGATGCGGATCTCCGGCGGATGGCGGAAGGTGGCGTCCTGCCGCTCGAACCCGCTGATGGGCTGGCGCTGTTGGACGCGGCCTGGGCGAGCGCCGATCCGCGCCCTGTCGCGGTGCGGCTGGATCTGGCGGCCTTGCGCCGTGGACAGGCCGTGCCGGAGCTGCTCGGCGGGCTGGTGCGCCGAGGCAAGGGAACGCGCCGGGCTCTGGCGCATCAGGGCGCACTGGCCGGCACCGTGCCCGGTGGGCTGGCCGAGAGGCTGGTCGGCCGGAGCGGGCGGGAGCGCGAGCAGTTGCTGCTCGACGTCGTACGCGGCCAGGTCGCGGCGGTCCTCGGACACGGCAACCCGGCGGCCATCGACGTCGAACAGCCCTTCAAGGACCTGGGGTTCGACTCGCTGACCTCCGTGGAGCTGCGGAACCGGCTCGCCACCGCGACCGGGCTCAAGCTGCCCGCGACCCTGGTCTTCGACCATCCGACCGTACGGGCGCTGGCCGCCTTCTGCGGCGGTGAACTGCCAGGTGCCCCCGCACAGGCCGAACCCGTCGAGGCGCCGTCCGTCGCTCCGGGCGGCGGGGACGAGCCCATCGCCGTCATCGGTATGGCCTGCCGCTTCCCGGGCGGGGTGCGCTCGCCGGAGGACCTCTGGCAGCTGGTGGCCGACGGGACGGACGCGGTCGGAGGCTTCCCCGCCGACCGGGGCTGGGATCTGACCGGGCTGTTCGACCCGGATCCGGCGCGCACCGGGACGTCGTACGTCAATGAGGGCGGATTCCTGTACGACGTGGCCTCTTTCGACCCGGCCTTCTTCGGGATCTCGCCGCGCGAGGCGCTCGCCATGGACCCGCAGCAGCGACTGCTGCTGGAGACGGCGTGGGAGGCCTTCGAACGCGCCGGGATCGATCCCCGTTCGGTGCGCGGCAGCCGGGCCGGTGTGTTCGTGGGTGCCGCGCCCTCCGGGTACGGCATGCACACCGGTGCCGACGGCGCGGCGGGACAGGACGGTGTGGAGGGACACCTGCTGACCGGCAACACCGGAAGCGTCGTGTCCGGGCGGCTGGCCTACACGTTCGGCACCGAGGGGCCCGCGGTGACGGTGGACACGGCGTGCTCCTCCTCGCTGGTCGCGCTGCATCTGGCCGGTCAGTCGCTGCGGCGGGGCGAGTGCACGATGGCGCTGGTCGGCGGCGCGGCGGTGATGGCCACGCCCGGTATGTTCACCGAGTTCAGCAGGCAGCGCGGGCTGGCCGCCGACGGCCGGTGCAAGTCGTTCGCGGAAGCGGCCGACGGCACCGGCTGGGCGGAGGGCGTCGGCATGGTCATCGTCGAGCCGCTCTCCGAGGCCCGGCGGCTGGGCCACCCGGTCCTGGCGGTGGTCCGCGGCTCGGCCGTCAACCAGGACGGTGCCTCCAACGGGCTGACCGCTCCCAACGGCCCTTCCCAACAGCGTGTCATCCGGGCCGCGTTGGCTGATGCCGGCCTCGCGCCGGGTGACGTGGACGCCGTCGAGGCCCACGGCACCGGAACCCCGTTGGGCGACCCCATCGAGGCCCAGGCGCTCCTCGCCACCTACGGGCGGGAGCGGCCGGAGGACCGGCCGCTGTGGCTCGGTTCGCTGAAGTCCAACATCGGCCACGCGCAGGCCGCCGCCGGAATCGGCGGACTGATGAAGATGGTGCTGGCCATGCGGCACGGAATGCTGCCCCGCACCCTGCACGTCGACCGGCCGACCGGGCAGGTCGACTGGGAGACGGGTGCCGTGCGCCTGCTGACCGACGCCCGGCCGTGGGAGCGCGCCGGGCACCCCCGACGCGCCGGTATCTCGGCGTTCGGGATCAGCGGGACGAACGTCCACACCATCATCGAGGAACCCGGCACCATCATCGAGGAACCCGACGGGGAACCCGGTCCCCGGCCCGCGACAGGCCCCGGCGTGGAAGGTGACAGGCCCCTGCTGTGGCCGCTGTCGGCCCGCTCCGACGACGCCCTGCGTGCCCGGGCCCGCGAACTGCGCACCCACCTCCTCGCCCACCCCGAAGCCCAGCCGCTCGAAGTCGCCCGCGCCCTGGCCGTCTCCCGTACGGCCTTCGAGCACCGGGCCGTCCTGACCGGCACCGACCGCGACGACCTGCTCGCCTCGCTGACTGCCCTGGCCGAAGGACGGGCCGTTCCGACCACCGTGCGCGGGCGGGCCGCGGAAGGCACCAACGGCGGTGCGAGCGCTGTCCTCTTCTCCGGGCAGGGCAGCCAACGGGTTGGCGCGGGACGGGAGTTGTACGACACCTGCCCCGTGTTCGCGGAGGCGCTGGACGAAGTGTGCGGACACTTCGACGGACTGCTGGAAGTCCCGTTGAGGGAGGTGCTGTTCGACGACGGCTCGGCCCTGATCGACCGGACCGAGTACACCCAGCCCGCGCTGTTCGCCCTGGAGGTGGCCCTGTTCAGGTTGCTGGAGTCGTGGGGCGTGCACCCGGACTACGTCACCGGACACTCGATCGGCGAACTCACGGCGGCCTTCGTGGCGGGTGTGTGGTCGCTGCCGGACGCCTGCGCACTGGTCGCGGCGCGTGGCCGTCTCATGGGTGCGCTGCCGGAGGGCGGTGCGATGCTCGCGGTGGAGGCGTCGGAGGCCGACGTGGTGCCCCGGTTGGACGAGCGGGTGGCGATCGCGGCCGTCAACGGCCCGTCGTCGGTCGTGGTGTCAGGGGCGGCGGAGGCCGTCGCCGAACTGGAGGCCGCCTGGCGTGAACAGGGCCTGCGTGTCAAGCGGTTGACGGTCAGTCACGCGTTCCACTCACCGCTGATGGAGCCGATGCTGGACGACTTCCGTACGGTCGCCGAGAAGTTGACGTACGACGATCCGCGCATCCCCGTCGTGTCGAACCTGACCGGCGAAGTCGCCGCCGCGGCGGACCTGTGCACCCCCGACTACTGGGTCCGCCATGTCCGCGAGGCGGTGCGCTTCGCCGACGGGATGCGGACGCTGCGCGAGCGCGGCGTGGCGACGTTTCTCGAAGTGGGCCCGGACGCCGTGCTGTCGGCGCTGGTACCACAAGGCGCCACCGGCCTGCCGGTGTTGCGCCGGGAGCGCGACGAGGTCCACACCCTCGCCCTGGCCGTCGCCGGGCTCGCGGTGCACGCCGGCGGCCTCGACTGGGCCGCCTACTACTCCGACACCGGCACTCCCTGTGTCGACCTGCCCACCTACCCCTTCCAGCGGGACAGCTACTGGCTGCGCAGCGCTCCGACTGCGGTGACCCCGGCCGCCGCCCCGATGCCGGAGTCGGACAGCCGGTTCTGGGAGGCCGTGGAGCGCCAGGACCTGGGCGCGCTCGGCGCGGGGCTGGAACTGGACGCCTCCCAGCCGCTCAGCGAGGTACTGCCCGCGCTGTCCTCCTGGCACCGGAGCCGTCGTGAACGGGCCCGCCTGGAGAGCTGGCGCTACCAGGTGCGCTGGGAACCCGCCCGGTGGACGCCGGCCCCCGCGCCGACCGGCCGCTGGCTGGTGCTCGTACCGGCCGGCACACTCGCCGAACTACCCCTCGCCGCCGACGCGTTGACCGCGCTCACCGAGCACGGTGTGGACGTCGTACGACTGGAAGTCGGCCCCGATGGCTCCGCCGGATCTGATGGCTCCGCCGACTCCGACGGTCCCGACGACTCGGCGCTGGCGGCACGGATCCGGACCGCGGTCGCGGACGCGCCGCCCACCGGTGTGCTCTCGCTGCTCGCCCTCGACACCCGCCCCCACCCCGGGCATCCGGCCCTGGGCACAGGCCTGGCCCTGACCGTGCCGCTGCCGCGCGCCCTCGCCGAGGCCGGTGTCACCGCGCCTCTGTGGTGCGTGACCCGGCAGACCGTCGACCTCGACCGGCAGGCCGCCAATCTCGACCGGCAGACCGCCAACCTCGACCGGCAGACCGCCAACCTCGACCGCCACGCCGCCCTTCGTGGCCGGGCGGGTGCGGCACCGGACCCACAGACCCCCGACAACGCCCCCACCGCAACCGCCCCGGACCCCCAACAGACCGCAATCGCCGCGCTCGGCCGGGTGATCGGTCTGGAGTACCCCGACCGCTGGGGCGGGGTCATCGATCTGCCGGCCACCCTGGACCGGCCCGCCCGGGCCCGGCTGCACGCCGTGCTCACCGCCGACCCGGCGACCCGGCCCACCGGCGACGACCAGCTCGCCGTACGGCCCGCGGGCGTGTTCGTACGGCGGCTCGCCCGGGCGCCGCTCGCGGAGGCGCCGGAGCAGGGCTGGCGCACCTCCGGGACCGCGCTCGTCACCGGCGGCACCGGAGCGCTCGGCGGGCATGTCGCCCGCTGGCTGGCTGGACGTGGTGCCGAGCGGCTGGTGCTCGTCAGCCGCAGCGGACCGGACGCGCCCGGCGCCGCCGACCTCGTCGCCGAGCTCGCCGAGAGCGGGGTGTCCGCGGAGGCGGTGGCCTGCGACATCACCGACAGCGCTCAACTGGCCGACGTGCTGGCCCGGTTGGAAGACGCCGAGACACCCGTACGCACTGTGGTGCACGCGGCCGGGGCCAGCGCCTCGGTGCCGCTCGCCGCCACGGGCGTCGCCGAGTTCGCCTCGGTCGTCGCCGCCAAGACGGAGGGCGCCAGGTATCTGGACGCCCTGCTGGACGGGCGGGAGCTGGATGCCTTCGTGCTGTTCTCCTCCATCGCCGGCGTCTGGGGCAGCGGCGGTCAGGCCGCCTACTCCTGCGGCAACGCCCACCTCGACGCCCTGGCCGCCGCCCGGCGTGCCAGGGGCGTGCCCGCCACCTCCGTGGCCTGGGGGCCGTGGGCCGGTGGTGGGATGGCCGCCGACCGGGACCGGGCCGAGCACCTGCGGCGCCGCGGACTGACCGCGATGGACCCGGCGGCGGCGCTCACCGCCCTCGGCCAGGCGCTGGACTCCGCCGAGACGAACGTGACCGTCGCCGACGTCGACTGGGCCACCTTCGTACCGCTGTTCACGTCCGCCCGTCCCTCGGCCCTGCTCGACGGGGTCCCCGAGGCCGCCGAAGCCGCCCGCCCCACGTCGGCACCCGTCGGCCGGACACCGGGCACGGACGGCGGCGGTGACGCGCTGCGCGACCGGATCGCGGCACTGCCGGACGACGAGCGCGACGAGGCACTCCTCGCGCTCGTCCGCGAACACGCGGCGGCCGCCCTCGGGTTCACCTCGGACCGGGCGGTCGAACCCGACCGGTCCTTCAACGCGATGGGCTTCGACTCGCTGACCGCCGTCGACTTCCGTACCCGCCTGTCGACCGCGACCAGCCTGACCCTCGCCGCCACAGTGGTCTTCGACCATCCCACCCCCACGGCCCTGGTCCGGCACCTGCGCGGCGAACTGCTCCCGGACGGCGGCTCACCCACCGACGCGCTGCTGGCCGAACTGGACCGGCTGGAGGCCACGGTGGCGGTCGGCGAGGCGGACAACCTGCTGCGCACCAAGGTGACGGTGCGGCTGCAGAGCCTCCTCGCCAAGTGGACCGGGCCCGAGCAGGAATCCGGTCCATCGGTGGCCGACACCCTTCAGGACGCCTCCGACGAGGAACTGCTCGACTTCATCAACCGCAACCTCGGACGTCCCTGACCGGGGTACCGGGGTGCAGCAGTAGGGGACCAGGTAGGGGTTGTTGCCCGGTTGCGCGGCCGCCTAATGTCGCAATCGGAATTCAACCCCCCTGTCTCTCCATTCTGAGTAATCCCCCCATTTACCTTTCCTGTTTTCGTCGAGCTTCTTTCTGACCTGATTAATGCCACCGCCTGGCATTCGGCCCGGCGGTAGCCGTGCTGCCGTTTGGAATTCTCCCGAAGAGGTTGCCTGCGATGGTGAGTGACAACACGCTCCGTGACTACCTCAAATGGGTTACGGCAGACCTGCACCAGACCCGGCAGCGGCTGCGGGAACTGGAGGCGGGCGAGCAGGAGCCGATCGCCGTCGTCGCGATGAGCTGCCGCTACCCGGGAGGCGTCGACACCCCCGAGGCGCTGTGGCGGCTCGTCGCCGACGGCACCGACGCGGTGACGCCTTTCCCCGGCAATCGTGGCTGGGACCTCGATGTCCTTTTCCACCCCGACCCCGACCACCCCGGCGCCAGTTACACCCGTGACGGTGGCTTCCTCGCCGACGCCGACCTCTTCGATCCCGCCTTCTTCGAGATCAGCCCGCGCGAGGCCCTGGCCATGGACCCCCAGCAGCGAGTGCTCCTGGAGACCTCCTGGGAAGCCTTCGAACGCGCGGGCCTGGACCCCCACACCCTCAAGGGTTCCCGGACCGGTGTGTTCGTCGGTTCCAACGGCCAGGACTACACCTCCCTGTTCACCGAATCCAGCAGCGAGAACCTCCAGGGCCATCTCGTCACCGGCACCGCCGCCAGCGTCGTCTCCGGCCGTGTCGCCTACACCTTCGGCCTGGAGGGCCCGGCCGTCACGGTCGACACCGCCTGTTCGTCCTCCCTGGTCGCCCTGCACCTGGCCGTCCAGTCGCTGCGCCGACGCGAGTGCGACCTCGCACTGGCCGGCGGAGTGACGATCATGTCCACCCCGGGCGCCTTCGTGGAGTTCTCCCGACAGCGTGGACTCGCAGCGGACGGCCGGTGCAAGGCATTCGCGGCGGCGGCCGACGGAACGGCCTGGGGCGAGGGCGCCGGCATGCTCCTCGTGGAGCGGCTGAGCGACGCCCGCCGCAACGGACACCACGTGCTGGCGGTCGTACGGAGTTCGGCGGTCAACCAGGACGGTGCGTCCAACGGCCTGACCGCGCCCAACGGCCCCTCCCAGCAGCGCGTCATCCTGGAGGCCCTGGCCGGTGCCGGTCTGACCCCCGCCGACGTGGACGCGGTGGAGGCGCACGGTACGGGTACCACACTGGGCGACCCGATCGAGGCGCAGGCGCTGCTGGCGACGTACGGCAAGGAGCGCGCCGACGACCGGCCTCTGCTCCTGGGTTCGGTGAAGTCCAACATCGGTCACACGCAGGCCGCTTCGGGTGTCGCCGGTGTGATCAAGATGGTCATGGCGATGCGGCACGGTCTGCTGCCGCGCACCCTGCACGTCGACGCCCCCTCCCCGCACGTGGACTGGTCGGCGGGCGCGGTGGAACTGCTGACCGAGGCACGGGAGTGGCCGGAGACCGGTCGACCGCGCCGCGCCGGTGTGTCCTCCTTCGGCATGAGCGGCACCAACGCCCACCTCGTACTCGAAGAGGAGCCCGCGCAGGAGACCGAGAGTGACGAGACGCCGACGCGAGAGCCGGGCACCGAGACCGACGGTCAAGTGGACGGGGGAATACGGCCGTTCGCCTCCGACAGCGCCGTGCCCCTGCCCTGGATCGTGTCCGGTCGTGGCACCGACGCGCTGGTCGGCCAGGTGGCACGGCTGGCGGAACTCGCGGCCTCCGACACCGTCGACCCCGTCGCGGTGGCACACGCGCTGTCGACACGGGCGCTGTTCGCGGACCGCGCGGTAGTCCTGGGCCGGGACGCGGCCGAACTCGGCTCTGGCGCAAGGGCGTTGGCTGATGGCGCGGGGCACCCCCGGGTTGTCTCCGGTGCGGAGACGGGCTCGGACGTGGTGTTCGTGTTTCCGGGTCAGGGTGCGCAGTGGGTGGGGATGGGGCGTGAACTCCTCACGTCCAGCCCGGTGTTCGCGGCGTCGATCGCGGAGTGCGAGACGGCCCTCGCGCCATATGTCGACTGGTCGCTGACGGCCGTGCTCACCGATGGCGACCTCGACGAAGTCGACGTGGTGCAGCCGGTGTTGTGGGCGGTGATGGTGTCGTTGGCTGCGTTGTGGCGGTCGGTCGGTGTCGAACCGGCTGCTGTGGTGGGCCATTCGCAGGGTGAGATTGCCGCTGCGTGTGTCGCGGGTGCCCTGTCGCTGGAAGACGGCGCCCGAGTCGTGGCCCTGCGGTCGAAGGCGATCCGGCGGTTGGCCGGTACCGGCGGGATGGTCTCCGTGTTCGCGTCGGTCGAGCAGGCGGAGCCGCTGCTCGTCGAGGGAGTGGGCATCGCGGCCGTGAACGGGCCCGCCTCGGTGGTGGTGTCCGGTGTGGCCGATGCGCTGGACGTCTTCATGGCGGCCTGTGCGGAAGCGGGTGTGGAGGCCCGTCGCGTGGCTGTCGACTACGCCTCGCACTCGGTGATGGTCGAGGCGCTGGAGGAGGAGATCACCCAGGCGCTCGCCGGTGTGACCTCCCGTGCCCCGGACGTGCCGATGCTGTCCACCTACACCGGTGAGTGGGTCAAGGCGGGCGATCTGGACGCCGGTTACTGGTACTCCAACCTCCGCCACCGCGTCCGTCTCACCGACGCCGTCGCCGAACTCTCTTCCGCAGGACACCGGTTGTACGTCGAGGTGAGCCCGCACCCCGTGCTGACTCCCGCTCTTCAGGACACCCTCGCCGCCCCGGCACACGCACTCGGCACCCTGCGCAGGGACCAGGGCAGCGCCGATCAGTTCGTCATGGCGGTGGCGGAAGCGTTCTGCCACGGCGCCCGGGTGGAGTGGCCGACGCTGCTGCCGACCGGCGAGTCCGCCCAGGTCGACCTGCCGACGTACGCCTTCCAACGGCAGCGCTACTGGCCCCGGTTGGACCACTCGCGCCGGGCGGGCGACGCCGGAGCCTACGGTCTCGGCACGGCCGGGCACCCCCTCCTCGGGGCGGCCGTCGCCCTGGGGGACGGCGACGGGATGCTGTTCACCGGCCGTCTGTCGACCCGCTCCCACCCCTGGCTCGCCGACCACGCCGTGGGCGACACCGTGGTGCTGCCCGGCACCGCCTTCGTCGAACTGGCTCTGCACGCCGGCGGGCAGGTGGGTTGCGACCGGCTCGACGAGCTGACGCTACACACTCCGTTGACGTTCGAGGGCACGGCCGCCGTCGCCGTCCAGGTGGGCGTCGGCGCTCCCGACGAGGCCGGACGGCGGTCGTTGACCGTGCACGCCCGGCAGTTGGAGCCGGACCCGGACCCCGCCTCTCCCGACACACCGTGGGTCCGGCACGCCACCGGACAACTCGCCCCCGGCACAGCGGCGCAGCCGGACGGAGACCTGGGCAGCTGGCCGCCGCCCGGCGCCGAACCACTGGACACCGGCGCCTTCTACGACGCGCTCGACACCGCCGGTTACCGCTACGGCCCCGCGTTCCAGGGGCTGCGAGCCGCCTGGCGCACCGGTGACACCGTCTACGCGGAGGTCGCCCTCACGGACGAGGAAGGGGCCGAGGCGGGGGCGTACGGGCTGCACCCGGCGCTCCTCGACGGCGCCCTCCAGGCCGCCGCCCTGACGGCGCACACGCACGACACGGTCGGGGCCACGCGGATGCCGTTCGCCTGGGAAGGGCTGACCCTGCACGCCATGGGCGCCGCCCTGCTGCGGGTGCGGATCGTCCCGGTCGCCGGACGGGACGCGGTGTCGGTCACCCTCGCCGACCCCACCGGGGCGACCGTCGCCACCCTGGACGCCCTCACCCTGCGCCCCCTCCCCACCGGGACCCGGCATGTCGCCGACGACTCCCTGTTCCGACTGACCTGGCCCGCGCAGCCCACCTTTGCGCCCTCGGCTCAGCCGAACTGGGCGCTCCTCGACGACGGCACGATGACCACGGCCTGGACCGCCTCGCTCACCGGCGAACGCCACCGTGACCTCGCCGTCCTGGCCGATCGGGGCGAGCGCGCCCCCGACGTGGTCGTCCTCCCGATGACCGGGGCCGCGGCGGCTGGCGGGTTCGAAGCGCCGACCACCGCGGAAACGGACGTGCCCGGAACGGACGTACCCGATGCGTCGGCTCCCAGGGAGCCCGACGTTCCCGCCGCCGCCCACCTGCTGGCCGCCCGCGCCCTGTCCGCCGTCCAACAGTGGCTCGCGGAGGAGCGGTTCGCCGACTCGCGGCTGCTGTTCCTGACCCGGGGCGCCGTGGCGGCGGAAGCCGCCGATGACGTGCCCGATCCGGCCGCAGCCGTGGTGTGGGGCCTCGTACGCACGGCGATGTCCGAACACCCCGGCCGTTTCGCCCTGGTGGACATCGACGACGACAGTGCTTCCTGGGCCGTGCTGCCCGCCGTGGCCGGTGCCGACGAGCCCCAGGTCGCCCTGCGCTCCGGTGAGGTCCACGTGCCCAGGCTGGCCCGCGCCGAGCGGCTTGCGGCCGACGGCGAGGGCGCGGTGTGGGACCCCGACGGCACCGTGCTGCTGGCCGGTGGCACCGGTGTCCTCGGCGGAATCGTCGCCCGGCACCTGGTGACCCGGCACGGCGTACGGCACCTGGTCCTGGCCGGACGGCGGGGCGCGGCCACCCCCGGTGTCGACGCCCTGCTCGCCGAACTGACCGAACTCGGCGCCTCCGCCCAGGCGGTCGTCTGCGAGGTGGCTGACCGGGACAGTCTGACCTCGGTCCTGGACGGCATCGGCACCGAGGCACCGCTGCGCGGGGTCGTCGACCTGGCCGGTGCCCTCGACGACGGACTCCTGGAGTCCCTCGACGCGGAACGCCTCGCCGTACCGCTACGCGCCAAGGCTGACGGCGCCTGGCTGCTGCACGAGCTGACCCGCGACCTGGACCTCACGGCGTTCGTCCTCTTCTCCGCCTTCGCCGGACTCGCCGGCAGCCCAGGACAGGGCGGCTACGCGGCCGGCAACGCCTTCCTCGACGCGCTGGCCGCCCACCGCCGCGCCCAGGGCCTGCCCGCCGTCTCGCTGGCCTGGGGCTTCTGGGACCAGGCCACCGGCATGACCGGCCACCTCACCCCCGACGACCGCGCCCGCATGGCCCGTCAGGGCATCCTGCCGATCACCGCCGACCAGGGCACCGCCCTCCTCGACGCCGCCCTGACCGGCACCGCCACCGACGCGATTCTCGTGCCCGTTCGCCTCGACCTGCCCGCCCTGCGCACCACCGCACCCGGTGAACTCCCACCGCTCTACCGCGCGTTGGTCCGCCCCACCGCCCGCCGAGCCATAGCCGCCCGGCACCCCCACGACACCACCCTCACCACCCAGCTGGCCCGGCTCGGCACCGCCGAACGCGAGTCACTTCTGCTCGACCTCGTCCGCACCGAGGCCGCCGGCGTCCTCGGCCACGACTCGGCCCGCCAGGTCGCCGCCGACCGTGCCTTCAAGGAACTCGGCTTCGACTCGCTCACCGCGGTGGGCCTGCGCAATCGGCTCGCCACCGTCACCGGCGTGCGCCTGCCCGCCACCCTCGTCTTCGACCACCCCACGCCCCGCGCCCTGGCCACCGAACTGCTCACCCGTCTCGCCGGCGGCCTCACCGCGCCCCGGCCGGCCGCCACCCCCACCGCCGTCGCCCTGGACGAGCCGATCGCCATCGTCGGCATGGCCTGCCGCTACCCCGGCGGTGTCGCGTCACCTGAGGACCTGTGGCGGCTGGTCTCGGCCGGCGCCGACGCCGTCGGACCCTGGCCCGGCGACCGCGGCTGGGACCACGACAAGCTCTACGACCCGCACGGCGAACGACCCGGCACCAGTTATGCCCGCGAAGGCGGATTCCTTTACGACGCGGGCGAGTTCGACGCCGGATTCTTCGGCATCTCCCCGCGCGAGGCCCTCGCCATGGACCCGCAGCAGCGACTGCTCCTCGAAACTTCCTGGGAGACCTTCGAGCACGCCGGTATCGACCCCCAGACGCTGAAGGGCTCCCGCACCGGAGTGTTCGCCGGGCTCATGTACCACGACTACGCCTCCCGGCTCTTCGGCGGACGCCCGGAGGACCTGGAGGAACTGGAGGGATACCTCGGCAACGGCAGCGCGGGCAGCGTCGCCTCCGGCCGGGTCTCCTACACCTTCGGCCTCCAGGGCCCGGCCGTCACCGTGGACACGGCGTGCTCGTCCTCGCTGGTCGCCCTGCACCTGGCCGCCCAGGCCCTGCGCTCGGGCGAGTGCGACCTGGCTCTCGCGGGTGGCGTCACCGTCCTGTCCACCCCCGGCATCTTCGTCGACTTCAGCCGCCAGCGCGCCATGGCCGCCGACGGCCGCTGCAAGCCCTTCGCGGGCGCGGCCGACGGCACCGGGTGGGCGGAGGGCGTGGGCATGCTCCTCGTGGAGCGGCTGTCCGACGCCCGCCGCAACGGGCACCCCGTGCTGGCGGTGGTCCGCGGCTCGGCCGTCAACCAGGACGGCGCCTCCAACGGCCTGACCGCGCCCAACGGCCCCTCCCAGCAGCGCGTCATCCGCGACGCCCTGGCGAGTGCCGGCCTGACGCCCGCCGACGTGGACGCGGTGGAGGCCCATGGCACGGGCACGACCTTGGGTGACCCGATCGAGGCGCAGGCGCTCCTGGCCACGTACGGCCAGGACCGGGACGACCAGCCCCCGCTGTGGCTGGGCTCGGTGAAGTCCAACATCGGTCACACGCAGGCCGCTTCAGGTGTTGCCGGTGTGATCAAGATGGTCATGGCGATGCGCCACGGCGTGCTGCCCCGCACGCTGCATGTCGACGAGCCGTCCCCTCATGTGGACTGGTCGGCGGGTGCGGTGGAACTGCTGACCGAGGCACGGGACTGGCCGGAGACGGGCCGTCCGCGCCGGGTCGCGGTGTCGTCCTTCGGCGTCAGCGGCACCAACGCCCACACCGTCCTCGAACAGGCTCCTCCTGCCCAACCCCCGGCCGAGCAACGGCCCTCCGGGCAGCTCGCGCCGCTGGTGGCACAGGACGTCGTGCCGTGGGTGGTGTCCGGGCGCGGTGACGCTGCACTCGCGGGGCAGGCGGAACGGCTCGCCGCACACACGGAGTCCACGGCGGACGCCGCACAGGTGGGCGCCGCACTCGCGTTCCGCAGGGCCGTCTTCGAGCACCGGGCCGTCGTACTGGGCCGAGAGGTGGACCAGCACCGCGCGGGCCTGCGAGCCCTGGCTACCGGTACCGATACGCCCGGCGTGGTGCACGGCCGTGCGGTCGAGGGCGACGGGGTCGTGTTCGTGTTTCCGGGCCAGGGTGCGCAGTGGGTGGGGATGGGGCGCGAACTCCTCACGTCCAGCCCGGTGTTCGCGGCGTCGATCGCGGAGTGCGAGACGGCTCTCGCTGGGTATGTCGACTGGTCGCTGACGGCCGTGCTCACCGATGGTGACCTCGACGAAGTCGACGTGGTGCAGCCGGTGTTGTGGGCGGTGATGGTGTCGTTGGCCGCGTTGTGGCGGTCGGTGGGTGTCGAGCCTGCTGCTGTGGTGGGTCATTCGCAGGGTGAGATCGCTGCGGCCTGCGTGGCGGGTGCCCTGTCGCTGGATGAGGGCGCGCGGGTGGTCGCCTTGCGGTCGAGGGCGATCCGGCGGTTGGCCGGTACCGGCGGGATGGTGTCGGTGTTCGCCGGTGCCGAGCGCGTCGAGTCCCTGCTCGTCGATGGCGTGGGCATCGCAGCGGTCAACGGACCCCAGTCCGTGGTGGTGTCCGGTGAAGCCGATGCCCTGGACGTCTTCATGGCGGCCTGCGCGCAAGCAGGAGTCGAGGCCCGTCGCGTGGCCGTCGACTACGCCTCGCACTCGGTGATGGTCGAGGCGTTGGAGGAGGAGATCACCGAGTCGTTGGCCGGGGTGACCTCCCGTGCCCCGGGCGTGCCGATGCTGTCCACCTATACCGGTGAGTGGGTCAAGGCGGCCGATCTGGACGGCGCGTACTGGTACGGCAACCTCCGCCACCGCGTCCGCCTCGCCGAAGCCGTCGCCGAACTCGCCTCCGCTGAGCATGAGTTGTTCATCGAGGTCAGTCCGCACCCCGTACTCACCACTGCCGTCCAGGACTGCTTCGACGAACGCGGCGGTGGTGTCGCACTCGGCACCCTGCGCCGGGACCAAGGCGGCCCCGAGCGGTTGCTGACCTCGCTGGCGGAAGCCTTCGTCCATGGCGCGCCCGTCGACTGGCGGACCCTTGTCCCCGGCGGGGCGACAGCCCACGTGGACCTGCCCACGTACGCCTTCCAGCGCCGCCGCTACTGGCTCGACGCGACTCAGGACGGTTCCGGAACGGGGCAGGCGGACGCGGCCGACTCCCGGTTCTGGGATGTCGTGGAACGCGGCGACCTCCAGGAACTCGCGACCGCGCTGGGTGTCGGCGGCGACGAACCCCTGAGTGCCGTCCTGCCCGCCCTGACCAACTGGCGGACCACGCACCGGCAGGCGGCCGAGCTGGACGCGTGGCGCTACCGGGTCGTGTGGAAGCCCGTCACCGAGCCCACCGGCACCCCCGCGCTCACCGGCGAGTGGCTGCTCGTGCTCCCGGACGACGGCTCGGCCGGTCCGGTCGTCGACGCGTGCGCCGCCGCCCTCGACCGGTACGGCGCCACGGTTGTCCCGGTCGCCGTCCCCGCTGGCGCCCCCTCCCGGGAGACGTACGCGCGACTGCTGCCCGGTGACCGGCCGGTCGCCGGCGTGCTCTCGCTGCTCGGGCTGCCGTCCACGGAGCACGGTACGGCGGCCACGCTCACCCTTGTCCAGGCCCTCGCCGACACCGGGCTGCACGCTCTGCTGTGGCTCGCCACGCGCGGTGCCGTCTCGGTCGGCCGCGCCGACGGTGCCCCGGATCCGGTCACCGCGCAGGTGTGGGGTCTCGGCAGGGTCGTCGCGCTCGAACACCCGCAGCTGTGGGGCGGACTCCTCGACCTGCCGCCGCAGTTCGACGACCGTGCCGCCGCCCGGCTCTGCGCCGCACTCGCCGGACTGCCCGGTGACGAGGACCAGATCGCCGTACGCGCGTCCGGTACCTTCGTCCGCCGTCTGGAACGTGCCTCGCTCGGCGACAGCGCGCCCCCGGGACCGCGCTGGTCCGCCCGCGGCACCGTCCTGGTCACCGGTGCCACCGGCACCCTCGCCCCGCACATCGCCGGCTGGCTGGCCGGCACCGGCGCCGACCACCTGGTCCTGGTCAGCCGCCGCGGCCCCGAGGCACCCGGGGCCGACCAACTGCGCGCGGACGCCGAGGCCTTGGGGGTACGGGTCTCCGTCGAGGCGTGCGACATCAGCGACCGTACCCAACTCGCCGCCCTCAAGGACCGGTTGGCGGCGGAGGGCACCCCGGTGACCGCCGTCGTCCATGCCGCCGCGTCCATCAAGCTGCTGCCCGTCGACACGCTCACCCCGGAGCAGCTGGCCGCGGACCTGGCCGGAAAGGTGGCGGGCGCCGCCAACCTCCACGAGGTCTTCCGCGACGAACCCCTCGACACCTTCCTGCTGTTCTCCTCCATCGCCGGTGTCTGGGGCAGCGGCGACCACGCCGCCTACGCCGCCGGCAACGCCTACCTCGACGCCCTCGCCGAGTCCCGCCGCGCCCAGGGGCTGACCGCCACCTCGGTCGCCTGGGGCGTCTGGGCCGCCGTCAACACCCGGGAGGCGGACCGGCTCGTACCCGAGGGCGTCGACCCGGAACGGCTGCGCCGCCAGGGCCTGCCCTTCCTCGACCCCGAGGCCGCGTTCACCGCGCTGGGGACCGTCCTCGACCACGACGAGACGTTCGTCGCCGTTGCCGACGTCGACTGGGCCCGCTTCACGCCGGCCTTCGCCTCGGCCCGCCCCCGCCCGCTCCTCGACACCATCCCCGAGGCCCGGCAGGCCCTGGTAGCCGCCCGCGCCGCGGGCCCGGCCGACACACCGGGCGGACCGGCCACCGCGCTCCGCGACCGGCTCGTTCCTCTCACCGGCCCGGAACGCAACGCCCTCCTCCTCGACCTGGTCCGCGGCCACGCCGGCGCCGTCCTCGGACACGAATCCCCCGACGCCCTCGAACCGGGCCGCGCCTTCAAGGACTGCGGCTTCGACTCCCTCACCGCCGTCGAACTGCGCAACCGGCTCGGCGCGGCCACCGGCCTGCGCCTGCCCACCACCCTCGTCTTCGACCACCCGAACGCCCTGGCGGTGGCCGCCCTGATCCGCCGCGAACTCCTCGGCGACCGGCCCGACGGCACCGCGGACCGCGCCACCGCACCCGTCCCGGCCGACGAGCCGATCGCCATCATCGGCATGGCCTGCCGCTACCCCGGCGGCGTCGAGTCCCCGGACGACCTGTGGCGGCTCCTGCACACCGGCACGGACGCCGTGACCGGCCTGCCCGCCGACCGCGGCTGGGACCTCGACGCCCTCTACCACCCCGACCCGGACCACGACGGCACCAGCTACGCCCGCGAAGGCGGCTTCCTGAGCGAGGCGGGCCACTTCGACCCCGGCTTCTTCGGCATCTCGCCCCGCGAGGCCCTCGCCATGGACCCCCAGCAGCGGCTCATGCTGGAGACCTCCTGGGAAGCGCTCGAACGCGCCGGCATCGACCCCGCCGCCCTGCGCGGCCGTCAGGTCGGCGTCTTCGCGGGCGCCAACGGCTCCGACTACTCCGCGTTCCTCGCCGGCGCCCCCAAGGGCGGCGAGGGCTACCTCGCCACCGGCAACTCCGCCAGCGTCGTCTCGGGCCGGGTCGCCTACTCCCTCGGGCTGGAAGGCCCGGCGGTCACCGTCGACACCGCCTGCTCGTCCTCGCTGGTCGCCCTGCACCTGGCCGCCCAGGCCCTGCGGGCGGGGGAGTGCGAACTGGCCCTCGCCGGCGGCGTCACCATCATGTCCACCCCGAGTGCCCTGCTGACCTTCAGCCGCCAGCGCGGAGTCGCCGCCGACGGCCGCTGCAAGGCCTTCTCCGCCGATGCCGACGGCATGGGCATGGCCGAGGGCGCCGGCATGCTCCTGGTCGAGCGGCTGAGCGACGCCCTCCGCAACGGACACCAGGTGCTCGCCGTGGTCCGCGGCTCGGCCGTCAACCAGGACGGCGCGTCCAACGGCCTGACCGCACCCAACGGTCCTTCCCAGCAGCGGGTGATCCGGCAGGCGTTGGCCGCCGCCGGACTCACGGCCTCCGAGGTGGACGCGGTCGAGGCGCACGGCACCGGCACATCGCTCGGCGACCCGATCGAGGCCCAGGCCCTGCTGGCCACCTACGGCCAGGAGCGCACCGACGACCGGCCGCTGTGGCTCGGCTCCGTGAAGTCCAACATCGGCCACACCCAGGCCGCCGCGGGTGTCGCGGGCGTCATGAAGATGGTCCTGGCGCTCCGGAGCGGCACCCTGCCCCGCACCCTGCACGCGGACCGGCCCTCGCCCCACGTCGACTGGTCCTCCGGCGCCGTACGACTGCTCACCGAACCGGTCGAATGGCCCCGGCACGCCGACCACCCGCGCCGCGCCGGTGTCTCGTCCTTCGGCATCAGCGGCACCAACGCCCACCTGGTACTGGAGGAGGCACCCGCGGCCGAGGCCCCCGACCACGGGCCCACCGGCGCCTCTCTTCCGGTGCTCCCCTGGGTCGTGACCGGACGCGGTGCGGCAGCCCTGCGTGACCAGGCGGCCCGTCTGGCCGCCTGGACCGAGAAGGACCCCACCACCGACCCCGCCGACATCGGCCACTCCCTCGCGGCGGGCCGGAACGTCTTCGACCACCGTGCGGTGGTCTACGGCACCGATCCGGCAGCCCTCCGCCACGGCCTGGAGACGCTGGCCAGGGGCGACACGGCCCCCGGCGTGGTCACGGGCGCGGTGCTGCCCGGCGGCACGGCCTTCCTCTTCTCGGGACAGGGCAGCCAACGGGCCGGTGCCGGAAGGGAGTTGTACGACGCCTTCCCGGTGTTCGCGGACGCGCTGGACGAGGTGTGCGCGCACTTCGACGCCGTACTGGACAAGCCGCTGCGAGAGGTGCTGTTCACGGAGAGCCCGAACGGCCGCATCAACCGGACGGAGTTCACCCAGCCAGCGTTGTTCGCGGTCGAGGTGGCGTTGTTCCGGCTGCTGGAGTCGTGGGGTGTGCGCCCCGACGTCGTGGCCGGTCATTCGATCGGTGAGGTCACGGCCGCGTATGTGGCGGGTGTGTGGTCGCTGGAGGATGCCTGCGCTTTGGTGGCGGCTCGTGGTCGGTTGATGGGTGCGCTGCCGGAGGGCGGCGCGATGTTGGCCGTGGAGGCGTCCGAGGCCCAGGTGTTGCCGCTGCTGGAGGAGCGGGTGGCGGTCGCGGCGGTGAATGGTCCGTCGTCGGTGGTCGTCTCCGGTGACGCGGTTGCGGTGGCCGAGTTGGAGGCGCGCTGGCGTGAACAGGGCCTGCGAGTCAAGCAGCTGACGGTCAGTCATGCGTTCCATTCGCCGTTGATGGACCCGATGCTGGACGACTTCCGCACGGTTGCCGAGGGCCTGTCGTACGACGCCCCGCGCATCCCCGTCGTCTCCAACCTCACCGGCGAGATCGCGACCCCCGAGGAGCTGTGCTCGCCGGAGTACTGGGTCCGACACGTCCGCGACACCGTCCGGTTCGCCGACGGCGTGAAGACGCTGAGCGGGCGCGGTGTGGTGACGTTCGTAGAGGTCGGCCCGGGAGCACTGCTCTCGGCCCTGGTTCCGGAAGGGACCGGGAAGGCTCTGCTGCGGGCGGGCCGTCCGGAGGCCGACTCGGTCGTCGCCGGGGTGGCCGGCGCCTTCGTCCGGGGTACGGCCGTGGACTGGGCGGCGCTGTTCGCCGGGATCGGCGCACACCGGGTGGACCTGCCGACGTACGCCTTCCAGCGCGAGCGCTACTGGCTCGACCTGCCCTCGCCCACCGCCGACCCCGGCACGCTGGGCGTCCAGCCCGCCGGGCATCCGCTGCTGGGTGCCGCCGTCCCGCTGGCCGACGAGGA
Organism: Streptomyces sp. SID13726; assembly: GCF_010548375.1. GTDB lineage: Bacteria > Actinomycetota > Actinomycetes > Streptomycetales > Streptomycetaceae > Streptomyces. The sequence continues at coordinate 137,562 of NZ_JAAGLY010000003.1, read as the reverse complement.
CGGTGTGCTCTACACCGCCGCCCTCTCGGCCCGGACCACCCCCTGGCTCGCCGACCACACGGTCTTCGGCACGGTCCTCGTACCCGGCACGGCCCTGCTGGAGCTCGCCCTCCAGGCAGCCGAACGCACGGGCTGCGCCGGCGTGGACGACCTGACGCTCGAAGCGCCGCTGGTCCTCCCCGAGAGCGACACGGTCCGGCTCCAGGTGCGGGTCGGTGCCCCGGACGCCGACGGGCGCCGCCCGCTGACCGTCCACTCGACCACGCACACCGGCGACCCCGGCACACCGACCGGCTGGACCCGTCACGCCGGCGGCCAACTGGCGCCCGCCGCCGCGCCCTTCGCCCCCGCCGCGAAGGCCGACTGGCCCACCGACGCGCAGCCGCTGGACGTCCGCGACTTCTACCCGGCGCTCGCCGGGCGCGGCTACGACTACGGCCCCGCCTTCCAGGGCCTGCGCTCGGTCCGCCGCCACGAGGACGAGATCCTCGCCGAGGTCGCCCTGCCCGACACCCTCCGGGACGACGCCCTCGGATACGCCCTGCACCCCGCCCTCCTCGACGCGGCCCTGCACGCCATCGGCCTCGGCGACTTCCTGGACGGTGCCGCCACGGGACACCTGCCGTTCGCCTGGTCCGGAGTGCGCCTGTACGCCGCCGGGGCAGCCGCGCTGCGGGTCCGGCTGAGCCGCGCGGGCACCGACGCCGTGTCCGTCGAACTGACCGACGGAGCGGGGGAGTTGGTGGCCACCGTGGACGCCCTGGTGCTGCGCCCCGTCGACGCCGGACAACTGCGCGCGGCCCGGCCCGCGACGAACGGCGGCTCGCTGTACCGGCTGGACTGGCCGACCGCCCCCGCCCTGCCCGAGGACACCTCCGCGGACCTCGTCCACCTGCTCCTCGGCGCCGGGGCCGACCGGGCTGCCACGGCCCTGCGGGACACCGGTGCGCACGTCAGGACCGGCGAACTCACCGCGCTCACGGAGGACGACCTCGCCACCGGCCTCCCGCTGCTCTGCGCCGACGGCATGCACACCGACGGCGGGCCCGACGCCCTCCTCGGCACCCTTCGGGCCTGGCTGGCCGACGAGATCCCGGCCCCCGCCGACCTTCCGCTCACCGTCGTCACCCGCAACGCCGTGCCCACCGGCACCGCCGACGCCGTACCCGACCCGGACGCCGCCGCGGTCTGGGGCCTCGTACGCTCGGCCCAGTCCGAGCACCCCGGCCGGCTGCTGCTGATCGACGTGGACGGCACCGCGCGGTCGTGGGCCGCCCTCGCCGCGGCCACCCGGCTCGGCGAACCCCAGCTCGCCCTGCGGGAGGGCACGGCCCTGACGCCCCGCCTGGCCCCGGCCGGCCCCGCCGACGGGCCCGCGGTGCCCGCAGACGCCTGGCACCTGGACAGCGCGGAACGGGGCACGCTGGACGCGCTGGTGCCGACCGCCTTCCCGGAGGCCCGGGCACCGCTGGGAGCGGGCGAGGTACGGATCGCGGTGCGCGCCGCCGGCCTCAACTTCCGCGACGTCCTCAACGCGCTCGGCATGTACCCGGGACCGGCCGGACCGCTCGGCAGCGAGGCCGCCGGTGTGGTGCTGGAACTCGGCGCCGACGTGACCGGACTCGCCGTCGGCGACCGGGTGTTCGGCATGGTGACCGGTTCCTTCGGGCCGGTCGCGGTGGCCGACCGCAGACTGCTGGCCCGGGTGCCGGAGGAGTGGACGTTCGCGCAGGCCGCTTCGGTGCCGGTGGTCTTCCTGACGGCGTGGTACGCCTGGCGGGATCTGGCGGAACTGCGGGCCGGTCAGTCGGTGCTGGTGCACGCGGGCGCGGGCGGGGTGGGCATGGCCGCCATCCAGCTGGCACGCCGTCTCGGCGCCGAGGTGTACGCGACGGCCGGGCCCGGCAAGTGGGACACCCTGCGGGCGCTCGGGCTGGACGACGACCACATCGCCTCGTCACGGGACACCGGCTTCGGGAAGAAGTTCTCCGGCATCGACGTCGTACTCAATTCGCTCGCCGGTGAGTTCGTGGACGCGTCCCTGGGAGTACTGGCCGAAGGCGGCCGGTTCCTGGAGATGGGCAAGACCGACGTGCGCGACATCGCGGACGTGGACTACCGCGCCTTCGACCTCATCGAGGCCGGCCCGGACCGGATCGCGGAACTGCTCGCGGAACTCCTGGAGTTGTTCGGCTCGGGCGAACTGACCCTGCTGCCGCTGCGGGCCTGGGACGTCCGGCGGGCGCGGGACGCCTTCCGGTTCATGAGCCAGGCCCGGCACGTGGGCAAGGTGGTGCTGACGGTACCCACGCCGTTCGACCCTTCCGCGACGGTACTGATCACCGGCGGCACGACCGGCCTGGGCGCCCTGGTCGCCCGGCACCTGGTCACCGAACAGGGCGCGCGGCGACTGCTGTTGGTTTCCCGACGGGGGCCGCGGACACCCGGCGCCGAAGAGCTGCGGCAGGAGCTGACCGCGGCAGGCGCCGAGGTCCGTGTCGAAGCCTGCGACGTGTCCGACCGGGACGCGCTGGCGGCCCTGCTGGCAGGCGAACGCCTGACCGCCGTCGTCCACGCGGCCGGGCTCCTGGACGACGGACTGGTCACCGCGCTCACCCCCGAACGCCTGGCCACCGTCTGGTCCCCCAAGGCCGACGCCGCCCGTCACCTCCACGAGCTGACCACCACCCAGGACCTGTCCGCCTTCGTCCTGTTCTCCTCCGCCTCCGCCACCTTCGGCGGTGCGGGACAGGCCAACTACGCCGCCGCCAACGCCTACTTGGACGCCCTCGCCCAGCAACGCCGGAGCCAGGGCCTGCCGGCCGTCTCGCTCGGCTGGGGGCTGTGGGCGCACGACGGCGGCATGACCGGCGGGCTCGACGCGGCGGACCTGAGCCGGATGGCCCGCGCCGGAGTGGCCGCGCTGGACACGGAGCGCGGACTGGCGCTGCTCGACGAGGCAATCGACCGCCCCGACGGGGCGCTGCTGCCGCTCCACCTGGACCTCGGCGGACTGCGCCGGCAGGCGGCGACCGGAGAACTCCCGGCACTGCTCGCCGGGTTGGCGCACACGACACCGCGCCGTGCGACGACCGTCACCACGGCGGCCGGGGGAGCGGCGAGCGGGCAGGCCGAGTCGGCGGCGTTCCTGGAACGGCTGGCGAACCTGCCCCCGGCGGACCGCGAGACCGAACTGCTGGAACTGGTGCGGACGCAGACCGCGGCGGTGCTCGGACACAGGTCACCGGAGAACGTCGAACCGCACCGCGGCTTCCTGGAGATGGGCGTCGACTCGCTGGCCGCCGTCGAACTCCGCAACCGGCTCGGCGCCCTGGCCGGGCGCCGGCTGCCGGCCACGCTGATCTTCGACTACCCCTCGCCCGCCGCCCTGGCCGGCCATCTGGACGCCGAACTGCCGGGCGCCGCAAGCGCGTCGGGCAGCTCCGTGCACACCGAGATAGACCGCCTGGAAACCCTGCTGGCGACCCTGGCCGCCGACAGCGGCGGCACGGAACACGAGGACATCACCGCCCGGCTGCGCCGCCTGCTCTCCACCTGGAACGACCTGCGGAGCACGGACGACCAAGGCGCCGACGACCTCGAATCGGCCACCGCCGACGACCTGTTCACCCTGCTCGACAACGAACTCGGCACGTCCTGACCCACCCACCGCGCCAGCCGCACAAGCCGTACAGCCGTAAACGCAGCCGTACAGAGGGACGCACGCACCATGGCGAATGAGGAGAAGTACCTCGACTACCTGAAGCGGGCCACCGCCGATCTGCGGGACGCCCGGCGAAGGTTGCGCGAGGTCGAGGACGCGAGCCACGAGCCCGTGGCGATCGTCGGCATCGGCTGCCGCCTGCCCGGCGGGGTGCGCTCTCCCGAGGACCTGTGGCGCGTGGTCGCCGACGGTGTGGACGCGGTCGCCGAGTTCCCCGCCGACCGCGGCTGGCCCGCCCCCGGCGACGGCACCGCCGAGGCCGACGCACTGGCCACGGTGCCCACCCCGCAGGGCGGATTCGTCTATGACGCGGGCGAGTTCGACCCCGGCGCGTTCGGGATCTCCCCGCGCGAGGCCGTCGCCATGGACCCCCAGCAGCGGCTCCTCCTGGAGACCTGCTGGGAGGCCTTCGAACGCGCCGGGATCGTGCCCGCCGCCGTACGCGGCCGGCAGGTCGGCGTCTTCGTCGGCGCCGCCGGACAGGGGTACGGTGCGCTGCACGGCGTCCCCGACGGCGCCGAGGGACACCTGCTCACCGGCAACGCCACCAGCGTCGTCTCCGGCCGCCTCGCCTACACCTTCGGTCTCGAAGGCCCCGCCGTCACCGTCGACACCGCTTGCTCCTCCTCCCTCGTCGCCCTCCATCTCGCCGTGCGCGCCCTGCGGTCCGGCGAGTGCGAGATGGCCCTCGCCGGCGGCGTGACGATCATGGGCACGCCCAGCATCTTCGTCGAGTTCCAGCGGCAGGGCGGCCTGGCCGCCGACGGGCGCTGCAAGGCGTTCTCCGCCGACGCGGACGGCACCGGCTGGGGCGAAGGCGTCGGCATGCTCCTCGTCGAACGGCTCAGCGACGCCCGCCGCCTCGGCCATCGCGTGCTCGCCGTGGTCCGCGGCACGGCCGTCAACCAGGACGGCGCCTCCAGCGGCCTGACCGCCCCCAACGGCCCCTCCCAGCAGCGCGTCATCCGCCAGGCCCTCGACGACGCCCGGCTCACGCCGCAGCAGATCGACGCCGTCGAGGCGCACGGCACCGGCACCGCCCTCGGCGACCCGATCGAGGCCCAGGCGCTGCTGGCCACGTACGGCCAGGACCGCGAGGCGGGACACCCGCTGTGGCTCGGCTCCCTGAAGTCGAACATCGGACACACCCAGTCGGCCTCCGGTGTGGCCGGCATCATCAAGATGGTCATGGCCCTGCGCCACGGACTGCTGCCCCACACCCTCCACCTCACCGAGCCGACACCGCACGTCGACTGGACCGCCGGCGACGTCAGCCTCCTCACCGACCGGGTCCCGTGGCCCGAGACCGGCCGCCCCCACCGCGCGGGCGTCTCCTCCTTCGGGATCAGCGGCACCAACGCCCACGTCATCGTCGAACAGGCACCCGCGGCGGAGACCCCCGACTCCGACTCCGACCCCGCACCCGCGCCGGCCCGGAACCCGCACACCGTGCCCTGGGTCCTGTCCGCCGCCACCCCCGACGCCCTGCCCGGCCAGGCCGCGCGCCTGCTGGAGCAGCTGCGCTCGGAGACCACGGACCCGTGGGACGTGGCCCGTTCCCTGGCCACCACCCGCACCGCCTGGCCCCACCGCGCCGTCGTCCTCGGCACCGACCGCACCCACCTCCTCGACGGACTCACCGCCCTTGCCGACGGCACCCCGAGCGAGGACGTCGTACGCGGCAGCGCCACCCGGGGCAAACTCGCCTTCCTCTTCACCGGACAGGGCAGCCAGCGGGCGGGCATGGGCCGCGAACTGTACGGCGCCGAACCGGTGTTCGCCGCCGCGCTGGACGAGGTGTGCGCCAGGTTCGACGGCTTGCGGGAGGTGCTGTTCGCGGAGGCGGACGGGGACGGGGACGGTCGTATTGACCGGACGGAGTTCACCCAGCCGGCGTTGTTCGCCATCGAGGTGGCGCTGTTCCGGCTGCTGGAGTCGTGGGGTGTCAGGCCCGATTTCGTGGCCGGTCACTCCATCGGCGAGGTCGTTGCTGCGTACGTCGCCGGGGTGTGGTCGCTGGAGGATGCCTGCGCACTGGTGGCCGCCCGTGGCCGTCTGATGGGCGCGCTCCCTGAGGGCGGCGCGATGCTGGCGGTCGAGGCGACCGAGGCGGACGTCCTGCCGCTGCTGGACGAGCGCGTGTCGATCGCGGCCGTCAACGGACCGTCCTCGGTGGTCGTCTCCGGGTCCGCCGACGCGGTCGCCGAGCTGGAAACGAGCTGGCGTGAACAGGGCGTTCGCGTCAAGCAATTGACGGTCAGTCACGCCTTCCACTCGCCCCTGATGGACCCGATGCTGGACGACTTCCGCATCGTCGCCGAGGGCTTGTCGTACGACGCCCCGCGCATCCCCGTGGTCTCCCACCTGACCGGCGAGGTCGCGACCGCCGAGGAGCTGTGCTCGCCGGAGTACTGGGTCCGCCACGTCCGCGACGCGGTCCGCTTCTCCGACGGCATCCGCACGCTCGACGCACGCGGTGTCCGTACCTTCCTGGAACTCGGCCCGGACGCGGTCCTCAGCGCGCTGGCCCAGGAGACCTTCGCCGCGTCCGCCGACGCCGACGACCGCTCCGCGATCCCCCTGCTGCGCCGCGACCACTCCGAACCCCGTGCCCTCGGTGCCGCCCTCGCCGCCGCGTACGTCCGTGGCGCGCTGCCCGCCGATTGGCGCGACTACCTCACCGGCACCGGCACCGGGGCTGAGACGGTCGAACTGCCGACGTACGCCTTCCGCCGCGAGCACTACTGGCTCACCGGAGAACCCGTCGCGTCCGTCGGGAGCGGCGCGGTGTCCGAGGCGGAGACGGCGTTCTGGAACGCCGTGGAGCGGGCCGACACCACCGCGCTCGTCGAGGCCCTCGATCTCGGCACCGACGACCAGGACACCGCCGCCGCGTTCGAGTCGGTACTGCCCGCGCTCAGCGCGTGGAGGCGCCGCCGCCGGACCGATGCCGTCCTCGACGGGCTGCGCTACCGGGTGACCTGGCGTCCGGTCCCCGCACCGGCCGCGGATGCCCCGCTCACCGGCGAGTGGCTGCTGGTCCACGCCGGTTCGGAGACGACGGCCCGCACCGAGAGCGTCCTGCGCGCACTCGCGGCCTCCGGCGCCGACGTCGTCCCGTTCGCCGTGCACCCCGAGGACGACCGGACCACCTTGGCCGCCCGTCTCACCGAGCACGGCACCGCTGTGTCCGGTGTCGTGTCACTGCTCGCCGACGAAACCGCCCCGCACCCCACGGCCACGGAGCTCACCACGGGCTTCGCCGCCACCCTCCTGCTCGCCCAGCCCCTCGCCGACGCCGAACTCGACGCCCCTCTGTGGTGCCTCACGCGTGGCGCGGTCTCCGTCGGACCGGCCGACGGCCCCGCCGACCCCGACCAGGCCATGCTGTGGGGACTGGGCCGGGTCGTCGCCCTGGAACAGCCCGCCCGCTGGGGCGGCCTGGTGGACCTGCCCGAGATCCTGGACGACCGCGCCGCGACCCGACTGCGCGCCCTTCTCGCCGCGTCCGGCACGCATGGTGAGGGGCCGAGCGCTGGAACGCATGGTGAGGGACCGATCGCCGGTTCGCCCCACGGTGGCGAGCAGCCGATCACCGGTTCGCCCGGCGGTGTCGAGGACCAGGTCGCCCTGCGCCCCTCCGGCCTCTTCGCCCGCCGCCTCGAACACGCCCCCCGTCCGTCCCACCCTCGCTGGCGCCCCCACGGCACGATCCTGGTCACCGGTGGGACCGGTGCGCTGGGCGGTCATGTGGCCCGCTGGCTGGCCGACAACGGTGCCGAGCACCTCGTCCTCACCAGCCGCCGCGGCCCCGACGCACCCGGCGCCCACGAACTGGCCGCCGACCTCACCGCCCGCGGCTGCCGCGTCACTGTCACCGCCTGCGACGTCACCGACCGTGCCGAACTCGCCGCCGTCCTCGCGGCGATACCGGACGACACCCCACTGACCGCCGTCGTCCACACGGCCGGCACCGGCGAGGTCCGCGCCCTGGCCGACACCACCCTCGCCGAGGCCGCCGAAGTCGCCCACGCCAAGACCGCCGGCGCCCGCAACCTGCACGAACTCCTCGCCGACCGGCCGCTGGACGCGTTCGTGCTGTTCTCCTCCATCGCCGGTGTCTGGGGCAGCGCGGGCCAGGCAGTGTACGCCGCCGCCAACGCCCACCTCGACGCCCTCGCCCAACACCGGCGCGCCCTGGGCCTCACCGCGACCTCCCTGGCCTGGGGTCCGTGGGCCGGCGAGGGCATGGCCGCCGACCAGGACGCCCGCGACCACCTCCAGCGGCGCGGACTCACCGCCCTCGACCCCGAACGGGCCGCCGCCGCCCTCGCCGGCGCCGCCCAGGGACCGGACGCGGCCCTCACCCTCGCCGACGTCCACTGGGACCGATTCCTGGCCGGCTTCACCGCCGTACGCCCCAGCCCGCTGCTCTCCGCACTCCCCGAGGCACGCGCGGCCCTCACTGCCGAGCAGCGCTCCGAACGACCCGCTGAGGGCACGGAGTTGGCCCGGCGCATCGCCGCCTGCCGCACCGACGCCGAGCGCACCCGCGCGGTCCTCGACGTGGTGCGCGCAGAAGTCGCGGCGGTCCTCGGCCACGGCTCCGCCGACGGAGTGGACAGCGCCCGCGCCTTCCGTGAGATGGGCTTCGACTCGCTCATCGCCGTCGAACTCCGCAACCGCCTCAGCACGCTGACGGGGCTTCAGCTCCCCACCGCGGTCGCCTTCGACCACCCGACCCCGGCCGCCCTCGCCGCCTTCCTGCGCACCCGGCTCGCCGACACGGCCACCGCCGGCCTGTCTCCGACCGGCACACTCCCGCACGCCAGCCTGCCCGCCACCGAGAACGACCCGGTCGTCATCGTCGCCATGGGCTGCCGCTACCCGGGAGGCGTGTCGTCCCCCGAGGAGCTGTGGCGCCTGGTCGCCGACGACGTCGACGCCGTCACCGGCTTCCCCGCCGAACGCGGCTGGAACGCCACCGCCCTCTACCACCCCGACCCCGACCACCCCGGCACCACCTACGCCACCGAGGGCGGCTTCCTGAGGGACGCCGAGCGGTTCGACCCCGCGCTCTTCGGCATCTCGCCTCGCGAAGCACTCATGATGGACCCCCAGCAGCGACTCCTCCTGGAGACCGCCTGGGAGACCCTGGAGCGCGCCGGCATCGCCCCCACCGCCCTGCACGGCACCCGCACCGGCGTCTTCATCGGCTCCAACGGCCAGGACTACGGCGCCCTCCTCGCCGCCACCGACGGCCCCACCGGCGAGGGCTACCTCGCCACCAGCAGCGCCGCGAGCGTGGTGTCGGGTCGGTTGGCGTACAGCTTTGGTCTTGAGGGTCCGGCGGTGACGGTGGACACGGCGTGTTCGTCGTCGTTGGTGGCGTTGCATTTGGCGGTGCAGGCGTTGCGTGCGGGTGAGTGCGAGATGGCGCTTGCCGGTGGTGTGACGGTGATGTCGACGCCGGGTGCGTTCGTGGAGTTCTCCCGGCAGCGGGGTTTGGCGGCGGACGGCCGGTGCAAGGCGTTCGCCGCCGGTGCGGACGGCACGGGTTGGGGTGAGGGTGTCGGTCTGCTGCTGGTGGAGCGGCTGTCGGACGCCCGCCGCCTCGGCCATCCGGTCCTGGCGGTGGTGCGCGGGTCGGCGGTGAACCAGGACGGCGCGTCGAACGGTCTGACTGCTCCCAATGGTCCGTCTCAACAGCGGGTGATCCGGCAGGCGTTGGCGAGCGCGGGCCTCTCCGCGTCCGAGGTGGACGCGGTCGAGGCGCACGGCACCGGCACCGCGCTGGGCGATCCGATCGAGGCACAGGCCCTGCTGGCCACCTACGGCCAGGACCACGACGCCGAGCGGCCCCTGTTCCTCGGCTCGGTGAAGTCCAACATCGGTCACACACAAGCTGCTTCGGGTGTCGCCGGTGTGATCAAGATGGTGATGGCGATGCGGCACGGGGTGCTGCCGCGGACCCTGCACGTCGACGCCCCTTCCCCGCACGTCGACTGGTCGGCGGGCGCCGTGGAATTGCTGACCGAAGCGCGCGACTGGCCGGAGACCGGCAGCGCTCGTCGAGCCGCCGTCTCGTCCTTCGGCGTGAGCGGCACCAACGCCCACACCATCCTCGAACAGGCACCCGAACTGCCGGTCGCCGAGCGGCCGGAGCCGACCGACAGGCCGGTTCCGTGGCTGTTGTCCGGCCGGGACGAGGCCGCACTGCGGGCGCAGGCGACGCGACTCGCTGAGTTCCTCCGGGCTCCGAGTGACGTGACCGCGGCTGACGTCGCGTTGTCGTTGGCGACGGGCCGGGCCGGACTCGGCCACCGCGCCGCCGTGGTCGCGGGGGACCGGGACTCGTTGCTCGCCGGAGTGTCGGCCGTCGCCGCGGGAGACGCCGGGCACGCCGGAGTGGTTCGCGGTGCGGCGCGGGAGGACGTGCCCGCGGCGTTCCTGTTCTCGGGCCAGGGCAGCCAACGTGTGGGCGCGGGCTCGGAGTTGTACGACGCCTTCCCGGTGTTCGCGGACGCGCTGGACGAGGTGTGCGCGCACTTCGACGCCGTACTGGACAAGCCGCTGCGGGAGGTGCTGTTTACGGAGAGCCCGAATGGCCGCATCAACCGGACGGAGTTCACCCAGGCGGCGTTGTTCGCGGTCGAGGTGGCGTTGTTCCGGTTGTTGGAGTCGTGGGGCGTCACGCCCGATTTCGTGGCGGGGCATTCGATCGGTGAGATCACGGCCGCGTACGTGGCGGGGGTGTGGTCACTGGAGGACGCCTGCGCGTTGGTGGCGGCTCGTGGTCGTCTGATGGGTGCGCTGCCGGAGGGCGGCGCGATGCTCGCCGTCGAGGCGTCGGAGGCCGAGGTACTCCCGTCGCTGGACGAGCGGGTGGCGGTCGCTGCGGTCAACGGTCCGTCGTCGGTGGTCGTCTCCGGTGACGCGGATGCCGTGGCCGAATTGGAGGCGCGCTGGCGTGAAGAGGGCCTGCGCGTCAAGCGACTGACGGTTAGTCACGCATTCCATTCGCCGCTGATGGACCCGATGCTGGACGACTTCCGTGCCGTGGCTGAGGGCCTGTCGTACGAAGCCCCGCGTATCCCCGTCATCTCCAACCTCACCGGCGAGATCGCGACCCCCGAGGAGTTGTGCTCGCCGGAGTACTGGGTCCGCCATGTCCGGGGGACCGTCCGATTCGCCGACGGTGTACGGGCGTTGCACGGTCAGGGTGTCCGCACGCTCGTCGAACTCGGCCCCGACTCCGTCCTCACCGCCATGGCTCAGCAGAACCTGTCGGCCGACACGGACAGCGGACTTCTCCCCGTGCTGCGCCGGGATCGCGCCGAGCTGTCGGCGGTCGCCTCTGCCGTCGCCGGGCTGGCTGTGCGGGGGCACGCCGTGGACTGGACGGCGTTCCTCGCGGGCACCGGTGCGCGCCGGGTGGAGCTGCCGACGTACGCCTTCCAGCGTGAGCGCTACTGGCCGCACATCCCGGAGTCGCTGTGGTCGCGGGGCTCCGGCAGTGCTGAGAACTCCGTGGACGGCCGGCGTTACCAGAACGTCTGGCAGCCGCTGAGCGACAGCGGGTTCTCCGGTATGGCGCTGAGCGGCCGTTGGCTGTTGGTGCAGCCCAGCGCCACTGACGACCCGCACCCCGATGCCGAGCGCATCGGCGCTGCTCTTTCGGGGGCGGGGGCCGACGTCGTGCCCTTCGTCCTCCCCGACACCACCGCGAGTGGTTCCCGCCAGATGGTCGCGGACGCGCTCGCGGACCTGGCGGACCTAGGCGACCTGGCTGGCGTACTGGCCGTACCCGGACCGGCCGTACCCGGACCGGCCGTACCCGGACCAGCCGTACCCGAACTGGGCGCATCGGCTCCCGCCGCGCCGGACGGCGATGCCGCGGCCGGGCTGCTGACCCTGCTCCAGGCGCTCGGCGACGCGGGTGTTGCCGCTCCGCTGTGGTGCGTGACGCGCGGTGCCGTCACCGTCGGACGCGCCGACTCGCTCGTCGCGCCCGGACAGGCCGTGCTGTGGGGTCTGGGCCGGGTCGCCGCTCTCGAACACCCGGAGCGCTGGGGCGGCCTGATCGATCTGCCCGAAATGCTCGACGAGCGGACGGCCCGCCAACTCGTGCGTGCGCTGGGGCAGAAGGACGAGGACCAGCTGGCCCTCCGGCCCGCCGGAGTCTTCGTACGACGTCTCGCCCCCGCACCTGTCCCGGTCGACGCGGATGACTGGACCCCGTCCGGGACCGTCCTCGTCACCGGTGGCCTCGGCGGAGTCGGTGCCCGGGTGGCCGCCTGGTTGGTGGAGCGCGGTGCCCAACGCCTGGTGCTGCTCGGTCGCCGGGGCGCGGACACGCCCGGTGCGCAGGAGCTGTCGGCGCGCCTGGACGGCGTCCCCGTCACGGTCGCGGCCTGTGACGTGACCGACCGGGAAGCGCTGCGTGCCGTCCTCGACGACATTCCGGCCGACTGCCCGCTGACCGCGGTCGTGCACGCCGCCGGAGTCCTCGACGACGGTGTCCTGGACACCCTCGCCCCCGAGCGCCTGGCGGAGGTGATGGCGGCCAAGGCCGTCGGTGCCTGGCATCTGCACGAGCTGACCCGCGACCTCGACCTGTCGGCGTTCGTCCTGTTCTCCTCCGTGTCCGGCACGCTCGGCGCGGCCGGCCAGGGCAACTACGCCGCCGCCAACGCCTACTTGGACGCCCTCGCCCAGCACCGGACAGCCGCCGGCCTGCCCGCCACATCCGTCGCCTGGGGCCTGTGGGCGGGTGCCGGCATGGCCGCCACCGGTGCGGTGACCGACCGCGCCGCCCGGATCGGCCTGCCCGCACTCGACCCGGACCTGGCGCTGACCGCCCTGTCCGCCGCCGTCGCCGGGCAGGTGCCCGCCCTGACCGTCGCCACGGTCGACTGGGCACGGTTCGCACCGGCCTTCACCAGCACTCGCCCCAGCCCTCTCCTGCTCGGCGTGCCGGCGGCCCGGCGCGTCCTGGAACTGGAACCGGCAGTCGCAGCCGACCCCGCCGACACCCCCGTGAGCGCTCTGGCGGAACGCCTCGGCACCCTCACCGACCCGACCGAACGGAACCGTCTACTCCTCGACACGGTCCGCGGCCATGTCGCCGCGGTACTCGGCCATGCCTCCGCCGACGCCGTCGAACCCGACCGCGCCTTCCGCGAACTCGGCCTCGACTCGCTGACCGCCGTCGAACTGCGCAACCGTCTCGTCCGCGAGACCGCCCTGCCGCTGCCCACGTCACTCGCCTTCGACCACCCGTCGCCCGCCGTACTGGCCGACTGGCTCCTCACACAGCTCACGGACGCCCGGCCGGGACACTCGCAGGTCTCGCAGGTGCCCGCCCGTACGGCCGTCACCGTCTCCCCGGACGAACCGATCGCGATCGTCGGCATCGGCTGCCGTTTCCCCGGCGGCGTCGACTCGCCCGAGACGCTCTGGGAGCTGCTGGCCGGGGGCGGGGACGCCGTCGGCGCGTTCCCCGACGACCGCGGCTGGGACCTGGACGCCCTCTACCACCCCGACCCCGAACACCAGGGCACCGCGTACGTCCGCGAGGGCGGCTTCCTCACCGGCGCCGACCGCTTCGACGCGGGCTTCTTCGGCATCGCGCCCCGCGAGGCCCTCTCCATGGACCCGCAGCAACGCCTGCTCCTCCAGACCGCGTGGGAGGCCTTCGAACGCGCCGGGATGGACCCGCGCACCGCCCGCGGCAGCCGCACCGGTGTGTTCGTCGGCACCAACGGCCAGGACTACCCCGCCCTGCTGCTCGGCGCGGAGGAGTCCGCGGAAGGCCACCTCGGTACCGGCAACGCCGCCGCCGTCGTCTCCGGCCGCATCGCCTACACCCTCGGCCTCGAAGGTCCCACCCTCACGGTCGACACCGCCTGCTCCTCCTCCTTGGTCGCCCTCCACCTGGCCGCCCAGGCCCTGCGCTCCGGCGAGTGCGACATGGCACTGGCCGGTGGCGCCACGGTCATGAGCACACCCGCCACCTTCATCGAGTTCAGCCGCCAGCGCGGCCTCGCCACCGACGGCCGCTGCAAGGCGTTCTCGGCGGCGGCCGACGGTACCGGCTGGGGCGAAGGCGCAGGCCTGCTCCTGGTGGAGCGGTTGAGCGACGCCCGCCGTAACGGACACCGGGTGCTGGCGGTCGTACGGGGTTCCGCGGTGAACCAGGACGGCGCCTCCAACGGTCTGACCGCGCCCAACGGCCCCTCCCAACAGCGGGTGATTCGGCAGGCGTTGGCGAGTGCGGGTCTGTCGGCGTCCGAGGTGGACGCGGTGGAGGCGCACGGCACCGGTACGGCGCTGGGTGACCCGATCGAGGCGCAGGCGCTGCTGGCGACCTACGGTCAGGAGCGGGACGGTGACCACCCGCTGTTGCTGGGCTCGGTGAAGTCGAACATCGGTCACACGCAGGCCGCCGCGGGTGTCGCCGGTGTCATCAAGATGGTCATGGCCATGCGCCACGGACAGCTCCCGCAGACCCTGCACGTCGACGAGGTGTCCCCACACGTCGACTGGTCCACGGGCGCGGTCGAAGTCCTCGCCGAGGCACGTGACTGGCCGGAGACCGGCCGCCTGCGCCGCGCCGCGGTCTCCTCCTTCGGCGTCAGTGGCACCAACGCCCACACCATCCTGGAACAGGCCCCCGAACTTCCCCTCGCCGAAAGGCCGGAACCGGTCGACAGGCCGGTGCCGGTCCTGCTGTCCGCACGCACCGAGGCGGCACTACGAGCCCAGGCACTCCGCCTCGCCGACCACCTCACGAGCACCCCTGCGCCCGAACCGGCCGATCTCGCGTACTCACTGGCCACGAGCCGCAGCGCCTTCGAGCACCGCGCGGCCGTCATCGGCCGCGAACCGGACGAACTGCTCTCCGGACTCCGGGACTTGGCCCAGAACCGGCTCACCGGTCGGGTGGTCCGCGCCACCGACACCGCAGGCGACCGGCTGCTCGGCCGCGTGGGATTCCTGTTCTCCGGCCAAGGAAGCCAACGGGTGGGTGCGGGCCGGGAGTTGTACGACGCCTATCCGGTGTTCGCTGCCGTGCTGGATGAGGTATGCGCGCGCTTCGATGGGTTGCGGGCGGTGTTGTTCGCTGACGAGTCCGGACTGATCGACCGGACGGAGTGGACCCAGCCGGCGTTGTTCGCCGTCGAGGTGGCGTTGTTCCGGCTGCTGGAGTCGTGGGGCGTCAAGCCGGACTTCGTCGCCGGGCACTCCATCGGTGAGATCACGGCGGCGTATGTGGCGGGGGTGTGGTCGCTGGAGGACGCCTGCACGCTGGTGGCCGCCCGTGGCCGTCTGATGGGCGCACTGCCGGAGGGCGGCGCGATGCTCGCCGTCGAGGCGACCGAGTCCGAGGTGCTCCCGCTGCTGGACGAGCGGGTGGCGGTCGCGGCCGTCAACGGTCCGACCTCCGTGGTGGTCTCCGGCGACGCCGATACTGTCGGCGAGTTGGAGGCACGCTGGCGTGAACAGGGCCTGCGCGTCAAGCAGCTGACGGTCAGTCACGCCTTCCACTCGCCGCTGATGGACCCGATGCTGGACGCCTTCCGCATCGTCGCGGAGGGCCTGTCGTACGACGCCCCGCGCATCCCCGTCGTCTCCAACCTCACCGGCGACATCGCGACGGCTGAAGACCTGTGCTCGCCGGACTACTGGGTGAGGCACGTCCGCGGGACGGTCCGATTCGCGGACGGTGTACGGGCGTTGCGCGGCCAAGGTGTCCGTACGTTCGTCGAGCTCGGCCCCGACGCGGTGCTCTCCGCGCCGGCTCAGGACAGCCAGGCCGGCGACGACGGCGATGATGTGCTCGCCCTACCCGTGCTGCGACGCGACCGCGCCGAGGGCGACACGCTCAACACCGCCCTCGCCACCTTGCATGTGCGAGGCGCCCGCGTCGACTGGGCGGCGTACTTCGCCGGAACGGGCGCGCGTCCGGTGGATCTGCCGACGTACGCCTTCGAGGAGACCCGATACTGGCCCACTCTGAGGGCCTCCGCCGCGTTCGGCACGGCCGATCCGGACGAGGAGCGGCTGTGGGAGGCCGTGGAGCGGGCGGACAGCGAGTCGCTCGCCGCCGCACTGGACCTGGACGCGGACGACCCCGGCGCGGAGCCGGAACTCGCTGCCGTCAGCGCCGCCCTGCCCGTACTCGCCGCCTGGCGCAGCCGACGCCGTACCCGTTCGGCCGCCGACGCACGTCGATACCGTTCCCGCTGGAAGCCGCTGAGCGACCTCAACTCCACGACACCACAAGGGCGTTGGCTGGTCGTCACTCCCGCTGGGCAGCACGAGACGGCGGACCTGGTGATCGCCGCGCTGTCGCAGACGGGAGCCGAGCCGGTACGGATCGACGTGGACGGCGCCACCCGTGAAGAACTGGCGGCCACCCTTTCCGGACCCGCCGCAGGCGTGATCTCGCTCCTCGCTCTCGATGCCACCGGCGACCGGCCCGACCCCACCGCGATCACGGCCACCCTCACCCTCGTCCAGGCGCTCGGCGACGCCGAACTCGACGCACCCCTGTGGATGCTCACCCGCGGCGCGGTCTCCGTCGGCCGAACCGACCACCTCACCGCACCCGCGGCGGCGGCCGTGTGGGGCCTCGGCCGTGTGGCGGCACTGGAACTGCCGGACCGCTGGGGCGGGTTGATCGACCTGCCCGACACCCTCGACGCGCCCTCCACCAGCCGCCTGACCCGCGTCCTCGCCCAGCGCACCGAGGACGAACTCGCGATCCGCCCCTCCGGCGTCTTCGTACGACGTCTGGAGCGAGCCCGCGCCACGACCGGCAGCCCGGCACAGTGGACACCCACCGGCACCGTCCTGATCACCGGCGGTACCGGCGCCCTCGGCGCCCATGTCGCCCGCCGGCTCGCGGAACAGGGCGCCCAGCATCTCGTACTGCTCAGCCGCAGCGGCCCTGACGCCCCTGGCGTTGCCGACCTGGTGGCCGGCCTCGACGTGCCGGTGACCGTCGCGGCCTGCGACGCGGCCGACCGGGACGCGCTGGCCGCGGTCCTCGCCGCCGTACCGGCCGAGACCCCGCTGACCGCCGTGGTCCACACGGCGGGCGTCCTCGACGACGGTGTCCTCGACGGCCTCTCCGCCGCACAGGTCACCTCCGTCGTGCGGGCCAAGGCCGAGAGCGCCTGGCTGCTCCACGATCTCACCCGGCGGTACGACCTCGACGCGTTCGTCCTCTTCTCCTCCGTGTCAGGCACGCTCGGCGCGGCCGGCCAGGGCAACTACGCGGCGGCCAACGCCTACCTCGACGCCCTCGCCGAACACCGGCACGCCCTCGGACTGCCCGCCACCTCCCTCGCCTGGGGCCCCTGGGGCGGCAGCGGTATGGCCGTCGGCGACGTCGAGGACCGCATGAGGCGCGGCGGCATGATCCCCCTCGACCCCGCACAGGCGACCACCGAACTCGCGCGGACCGCCGACGCCGTGCGCGTCGTCGCCGACATCGACTGGACACGGTTCGCCCTGGCGTACACCTCCACCCGCCGCAGCCCGCTCATCGCCGACCTGCCCGACGTACGGGCGCTGGCACCGGCCCCTGATCCAACCCCGAGCACCCAGGCCCCCCGGCTCGCCGAAGAACTGGCCGGACTGAACCCGGCCGAGCAGGAACGCAAGCTGCGCCGACTCGTCGCCGACCACGTGGCCTCCGTACTGGGCCACGACTCCGCCGACGCCATCACCCCGGACCGTGCCTTCCGCGATCTCGGCTTCGACTCCCTGATGGCGGTCGAACTGCGTAACCGTCTGGGTGCTGTCACGGGTCTGCGGTTGCCGAGTGGTGTGGTGTTCGATCATCCGACGCCGGTGGTGTTGGCGGGGTGGTTGCGGGAGCGGCTGGTGGGTGCGGAGGCCGCCGTTGTGCCGGTGGCGCCTGTGCCCGTGTCGGTGTCCGCGTCGGTGGATGAGTCGATCGTGATCGTGGGTATGGCGTGCCGTTTCCCGGGTGGGGTGGATTCGCCGGAGGCGTTGTGGCGGCTGCTGGCGGAGGGGCAGGACGCGATCGCCGGGTTCCCTGAAGACCGTGGCTGGGACCTGGAGGCCCTGTTCGACGCGTCCGGGGAACGGCCCGATTCCACGTACGTTCGTGTCGGTGGGTTCCTGGACGGGGCCGGCCGTTTCGATGCGGGGCTGTTCGGGATCTCGCCGCGTGAGGCCCTCGCGATGGACCCCCAGCAGCGGCTGCTCCTTGAGACCGCCTGGGAGACCCTGGAGCGCGCGGGCCTGGACCCCTCCGGCCTGCGTGGCTCCAGCACCGGTGTGTTCGTCGGCACCAACGGCCAGGACTATCCGGCGCTTCTGGCGGAGGCGTATGCCGAGTTGGGCGGTCATCTGGGTACGGGTAATGCGGCGAGTGTGGTGTCGGGTCGGTTGGCGTACAGCTTTGGTCTTGAGGGTCCGGCGGTGACGGTGGACACGGCGTGTTCGTCGTCGTTGGTGGCGTTGCATTTGGCGGCTCAGGCGTTGCGTGCGGGTGAGTGTGATTTGGCGCTTGCTGGTGGTGTGACGGTGATGTCGACACCGGCGACGTTTGTGGAGTTCTCCCGGCAGCGGGGTTTGGCTGCGGATGGCCGGTGCAAGGCGTTCGCTGCGGGGGCGGACGGTACGGGCTGGGGTGAGGGTGTCGGGTTGCTGCTGGTGGAGCGGTTGTCGGATGCTCGCCGTAACGGGCATCAGGTGCTCGCCGTGGTGCGGGGTTCGGCGGTCAACCAGGATGGTGCGTCCAATGGTCTGACCGCGCCCAACGGTCCGTCTCAGCAGCGGGTGATCCGGCAGGCGTTGGCCGCCGCTGGACTCACGGCATCCGAGGTGGACGCGGTCGAGGCGCACGGCACCGGCACATCGCTCGGTGATCCGATTGAGGCGGAGGCGTTGCTGGCGACGTACGGCCAGGGGCGTGACGCTGAGCGGCCGTTGTGGCTGGGTTCGGTGAAGTCGAACATCGGTCATACGCAGGCGGCTGCCGGTGTGGCCGGTGTGATCAAGATGGTGATGGCGATGCGCCACGGGGTGCTGCCGCCGACCTTGCATGTGGATGAGCCCTCCCCGCACGTCGACTGGTCGGCGGGCGGGGTACGCCTGCTGACCGACGCCCAGGAATGGCCGCAGGATGACACGATCCGGCGGGCAGGTGTGTCGTCGTTCGGCATCAGCGGCACCAATGCCCACGTCGTCCTCGAACAGGCGCTGGAGACCTCTTCGACCACGGCGCTTGAGCTTGCGGCGCCGGAACGGCCGTTGCCCTTCCTCCTGTCGGGCCAGAGCCCGGACGCCCTGGCCGACCAGGCGCACCGCCTAGGTGAACTCCTTTCCTCTGACGTCGAGTTGCCGTTGCAGGACGTCGCCTACTCTCTCGCCGTCACCCGTACAGCCCTGGAGCAGCGCAAGGTTCTGATCGCGCAGACGCGTGTCGAACTCACCGCCGCCCTGGCCAACCCTGATGCGCTCGCCGAGGAGGCGGTGACTGCCCGACAGGGGCGCCTGGTCGCCGTGCTGATGTCCGGGCAGGGGAGCCAACGGGTGGGTGCGGGGCGGGAGTTGTACGACACGTACCCGGTGTTCGCGGCAGCGCTGGATGAGGTGTGCGCGCACTTTGACGGGTTGCGGGAGGTGTTGTTCGTCGATGGGGCCGGTCTGATCGATCGGACGGAGTTCACGCAGCCGGTGTTGTTCGCTCTGGAAGTCGCTCTGTTCCGGTTGTTGGGGTCGTGGGGTGTCACGCCGGACTTCGTGGCGGGTCATTCGATCGGTGAGGTCACGGCCGCGTATGTGGCGGGGGTGTGGTCGCTGGAGGATGCGTGTGCTCTGGTGGCGGCTCGTGGTCGGTTGATGGGTGCCCTGCCGGAGGGCGGTGCGATGCTGGCGGTGGAGGCGGCGGAGTCGGATGTCCTGCCGTTGCTGGACGGGCGGGTTTCTGTGGCGGCGGTCAACGGGCCGTCGTCGGTCGTGGTCTCCGGTGATGCCGACGCTCTTGCTGCTCTTGAGGCGCGGTGGCGTGAACAGGGTGTGCGGGTCAAGCGGTTGACGGTCAGTCACGCCTTCCACTCGCCGTTGATGGAGCCGATGCTGGAGGCCTTCCGTGCGGTTGCTGAGGGGCTTTCGTATGCGGCTCCGCGTATCCCGGTGGTGTCGAATCTGACCGGTGAGCTGGCGACCGCCGAGGAGTTGTGCTCGCCGGAGTACTGGGTTCGTCATGTCCGTGAGGCGGTCCGATTCGGCGATGGCGTACGGGCGTTGCACGGTCAGGGTGTCCGTACGTTCGTCGAACTCGGCCCGGACTCCGTACTGACCGCCCTGGCTCAGCGGAGCCTGCCCGATGACATGGACTGCACGTTCTTGCCCGCCCTGCGCGGCGGGCGCGCCGAGGCCCGTACGGTGCTCGGTGTCCTTGGTGGTCTGCACGCGGCCGGAGCGGTGGTCGACTGGACGGCGTACTTCGCCGGCAGCGGGGCCCGACGGGTCGAACTGCCTACGTATCCGTTCCAGGAGAGCCGCTACTGGCCCGACCTCACTGGCGCCACCTTCGGAGACGCGACCGGACTGGGTCTGGAGACGGCCGGACATCCGCTGCTGGGCGCCGCTGTCCGACTCGCCCATGACGAAGGCCTGGTACTCACCGGCCGGCTGTCCCTGCGCACCCATCCCTGGCTGGCCGACCACGCCATCCTGGGCTCCGTGCTGCTCCCGGGCACCGCCTACGTGGAGATGGTTCTGCACGCCGCCGCCGAACTGGGCTACGGCCGCCTGGAGGAACTGACCGTCCAGGAACCGCTGGTCATGCCGATGGAAGGCACCGTCCAGGTGCAGGTCAGGGTGTCCGCGCCGGACGAGACCGGACGGCGTCGAGCGACCGTGTCCTCGCGGCCCGCCCTCCCCGGCGCCTCCAGCGACGACACGGCGCAGGCCGACTGGGCCTGCCACGCCACCGGCGAACTCGCCGCGCCGGACGCGACCACTCCACAGGCCTCGCGGCCGTTGACGGAATGGCCGCCGAAGGACGCAACGGCCATCGAGGTCACGGACCACTACGCCTCACTCACCGCCCAGGGCTACGGCTACGGCCCCGTTTTCCAAGGCCTGCGCGCCGCCTGGCACCGTGGTGACGAGGTGTACGCCGAGGTCGCTCTCCCGGAGGCCGTCCGTGAAACGGCCGGGGCATACGGGCTGCACCCCGCCCTCCTCGACGCCACCCTGCACGCCATCGGCTTCGGCTCCTTCATCGACGTCAGCGCCGAGGAGGCCGCCGCAGGCCAGGGCCGTCTCCCCTTCGCCTGGTCGGACGTCACCCTGCACGCCACCGGCGCCGGAGCCCTGAGGGTCCGACTCTCCCCGGCGGGCCCGGACGCGGTGCGCATCGACGTGGCTGACGGCACGGGTGAACCGGTGGCCTCCATCGGGTCCCTCGTCCTGCGCCCGGTCTCCGCGTCCCAGCTCCGCCCGACCCCGGGCACGTCAGCGAGCGACGGACTCCTCCGCTTGGACTGGGTGCCGATGCCGGCGACCGACTCGGACACCGGCCGGCCCGGTCGTTGGGCGCTGCTCGGCGGTGACACGGCCGTGGTCGAGGCACTGCTGGCAGCGGGTGCGGAAGCCCTCGCCTGCGAGGGGCTGGATCAGGTGCCTGGTGGGGCGGTGTGTGTGCTTCCGGTGGGTGGTGTGGGTGCGGTGGGTGTTGTTCTGGGTGTGGTGCGTGAGTGGTTGGCGGATGAGCGGTTGGTGGATGCGCGTCTGGTGGTGGTGACGCGGGGTGGTGTTGCTGCGGGTGCCAGTGATGTGGTGTCGGATTTGGATGCTGGTGCGGTGTGGGGGTTGGTGCGGTCCGCGCAGGCGGAGAACCCTGGCCGCCTCGGCATCGTGGACGTGGACGACACCGACGAGTCGTGGCGCTCACTGACCCGGCTCGCCTCGTGGAACGAGGACCAGGCGGTCGTACGGCAGGGCGAGGTGAGCGTTCCTCGGCTCAACAGGTCTGCTTCGGGTGATGCGTTGGTGGTGCCGGGGGAGGGGGTTGGTGCTGCCTGGCATCTGGAGAGTGTGGCGCGGGGGAGTCTGGATGACCTGGAGTTGCTGGCGTTCCCCGAGGGGGCTGCTGTTCTGGGTGTGGGGCAGGTGCGGGTGGGGGTGCGGGCTGCGGGGGTGAACTTCCGTGATGTGTTGGGTGCGTTGGGGATGTATCCGGGGCCTGCGAACGCGCTGGGTGCTGAGGCGGCTGGTGTGGTGGTGGAGGTGGGTCCTGGGGTGACTGATCTGGTGGTGGGTGACCGGGTGTTTGGTATGGCGCCGGGTGGTTTGGGGTCGGTGACGGTGACGGACCGGCGGTTGGTGGCTCGGGTGCCGGAGGGGTGGTCGTTCGCCGAGGCTGCGTCCGTTCCGATCGTGTTCCTTACCGCGTTGTATGCGTGGCGGGATTTGGCGGGGTTGCGGGCGGGTCAGTCGGTGTTGGTGCATGCGGGTGCCGGCGGTGTCGGTATGGCCGCCATCCAGCTCGCTCGGCATATCGGGGCTGAGGTGTATGCGACGGCCAGCCCCGGAAAGTGGGATGTGCTGCGTGGGTTGGGTCTGGACGACGATCACATTGCTTCTTCGCGGGATACGTCGTTTGCGGAGAAGTTCTCCGGTATTGATGTGGTGCTGAATTCTCTGGCGGGTGAGTTCATAGACGCGTCATTGCGGGTGCTGGCGGAGGGTGGCCGGTTCCTGGAGATGGGCAAGACCGACATCCGCGAATTGGAGGGTGTGGACTACACGGCCTTCGATCTGTTCGAGGCGGGCCCGGACCGGATCGCTGAACTCCTCGAAGAGCTGATGGAGTTGTTCGCCGCCGGTGATCTGGCCCTACTGCCTTTGCGGGCGTGGGACATTCGGCAGGCGCGGAATGCGTTCCGGTTCATGAGCCAGGCCCGTCACACCGGCAAGGTGGTGCTGACGGTTCCGACGCCGCTCGACCCCGCTGGGACGGTGCTGATCACCGGTGGTACGGGTGGCTTGGGTGCGCTGGTGGCCCGGCATGTGGTGGCCGAACACGGGGCGCGACGTCTGCTGTTGCTCTCCCGCCGGGGCCCGGAAGCGCCGGGTGCCGAGGAGTTGTGCCGGGACCTGACGGAGGCTGGTGCCGAGGTCCGTATCGAGGCGTGCGATGTGTCCGACCGGAACGCCCTCGCCGCGCTGCTGGAGGGCGAGCGGCTGACCGCCGTAGTCCACACGGCGGGTGTCTTGGACGACGGTCTGGTGGAGTCGTTGACTGCCGAGCGTCTGGACACCGTATGGGCGCCGAAGGCCGAAGCCGCCCACCACCTCCACGAACTGACGGCCGATCAAGACCTGTCCGCCTTCGTGCTCTTCTCATCGGTCGCAGGCACCCTCGGTGCCGCCGGCCAGGCCAACTACGCAGCAGCGAACGCATACTTGGACGCGCTCGCTACCTCCCGCCGGACCAGTGGTCTGCCCGCGACCTCCATCGGATGGGGACCTTGGTCGCAGGTCAGCGGAATGACGCGGGATCTCACCGAGGCGGATGTACACCGCATGGCCAGTGGCGGCCTGGTGCCGCTGGAGGCCACGGAAGGCATGGAGCTGTTCGACGCTGCCTGGAACGGGACCGAACCCCGGCTGATCGCCGTACGCATGGAGCTGACCACGCTGCGGACCAACGCCGCTGCGGGCGCGTTGCCGCCCGTCATGCGCGGCTTGGTCCGGGCACCGATGCGCAGGGCTCGTGACGCCTCTGTTGTGGGTGTCGGGTCGTTGGCGGGGCGGTTGGTGGGTCTTGGGTTGGGTGAGGTGCGGTCGGTTGTGGTGGATCTGGTGCGGGAGCATGCGGCGGTGGTGTTGGGTCATGGTGATGTGGGTGGGGTGGATTCTGGGCGGGCGTTCAAGGATCTGGGTTTTGATTCGTTGACGGCGGTGGAGTTGCGGAACCGTTTGAATGCGGTGACGGGGTTGAGGTTGCCGGCGACGTTGGTGTTCGATTTCCCGACGCCGTTGGTGCTGGCGGAGTTCATTGCCGGTGAAATCGCGGGTGAGGCTGTTGAGGTTCCGGCTCTGCCGGGCCCTGTTGCCATGTCGGTGGATGAGCCGTTGGCGGTTGTGGGGATGGCGTGCCGTTTTCCGGGTGGGGTGGATTCGCCGGAGGCGTTGTGGGATCTGCTGGTGGCGGGCGGGGACGCGATCGGTGATTTCCCCACGGATCGAGGCTGGGATCTGGAGGGGTTGTTCGATGCGGAGGGGGTGCGTGCGGGGTCGTCGTATGTGAGCCGGGGCGGGTTCGTCGGGGATGCGGCCGGTTTTGATGCGGGGTTCTTCGGGATCTCGCCGCGTGAAGCACTTGCGATGGATCCGCAGCAGCGGTTGATGCTGGAGGCGTCGTGGGAGGCGTTGGAGAGGGCGGGTATTGATCCGGCTGCGGTGCGCGGCTCCCGGGCGGGTGTGTTCATCGGCGCGGCTGCCTCCGGTTACGGGACCGGCCTGTTGCAGGTCCCGGAGGGGGTCGAGGGGCATCTGCTGACCGGCAACACCCCCAGCGTGGTCTCCGGGCGGCTGGCCTACACGTTCGGCTTCGAAGGCCCGGCCGTCACGGTCGACACCGCGTGCTCGTCGTCGCTGGTGGCTCTGCATCTGGCGGGTCAGGCGCTGCGGGCCGGTGAGTGCTCGATGGCGTTGGTGGGTGGTGTGACGGTGATGGCGATGCCGGGTATTTTCACCGAGTTCTCCCGGCAGCGGGGTCTTTCTGCGGATGGCCGGTGCAAGGCGTTTGCGGCGGCGGCGGACGGGACGGGCTGGTCCGAAGGTGCCGGCGTCCTGGTGGTGGTGCGTCTGTCGGAGGCCCGCCGTCATGGCCGCCGGGTGCTGGCGGTGATCCGTGGCTCGGCCGTGAACCAGGACGGTGCGTCGAATGGTCTGACGGCGCCGAACGGTCCTTCGCAGCAGCGGGTGATCCGCCAGGCTCTGTCGGCCGCGGACCTGTCTCCGTCCGAGGTGGATGCGGTGGAGGCGCACGGGACCGGGACGGCGTTGGGTGATCCGATCGAGGCGCAGGCTCTGTTGGCCGCGTATGGCCAGGGCCGGGAGGCGGACCGGCCCCTGTGGTTGGGGTCGGTGAAGTCGAACATCGGTCACACGCAGTCCGCTGCGGGTGTGGCGGGTGTGATCAAGATGGTCATGGCAATGCGCCACGGAGTGCTCCCGCAGAGCCTGCACATCGACGAGCCGTCCCCCCACGTCGACTGGTCGGCGGGCGGGGTGGAGTTGTTGTCGCAGGCGCGGGAGTGGCCGCGGACGGGTCGTCCGCGTCGGGCGGGTGTCTCGTCGTTCGGTGTGAGCGGAACGAACGCACACGTGATCGTCGAGCAAGGCGATCCTGTCGCAGACGTTCCCCTCCCGGATACGTCGGGTGCGATGGTGCTGCCCCTGTCGGCGCGGAGCCCGGAGGCGCTGGCCTCGATGGCAGGCCGTCTCCGCAGGCGGATACTCGACGACCCGGACCTTCAACTCGCCGGTGTGGCTGCTGCGTTGGTGGGCACGCGTGCGGTCCTGGAGCAGCGGGCCGTGGTGGTCGCCGTGGACCGGGGCGAAGCCCTGGCGGGTCTGGAAGCGCTCCAAGCCGGTAGGGAGACCCCGACAGTGCGGGTCGGAACCCCGACTGTCACAGGCGCGGGCCGTTCGGCGTGGCTGTTCACTGGTCAGGGCGCCCAGTACGCAGGGATGGGCCGCGAACTCGCCTCGGCCTACCCGGTGTTCGCGCAGGCACTGGACGAGGTGTGCATCCGCTTCGACGGACTGAAGCAGGTGCTGTTCGACGACGCATCAGGCCTGATCGACCGTACGGAGTTCACGCAGCCGGCGTTGTTCGCGTTGGAGGTGGCGTTGTTCCGGCTGCTGGAGTCGTGGGGTCTTGCCCCGGACTTCGTGGCGGGTCATTCGATCGGTGAGGTCGCGGCCGCGTATGTGGCGGGGGTGTGGTCGCTGGAGGATGCCTGCACGCTGGTGGCGGCCCGGTCCCGGCTGATGGGCGCGCTCCCGGAGGGCGGGGCGATGCTCGCCGTGCAGGCGCCTGAGGCGGAGGTGCTTCCGCTGCTGGAGGGCCGGGTCTCGGTCGCCGCGGTCAACGGCCCGTCCTCGGTGGTCGTCTCCGGGGATGCCACCGCGATCGCCGCACTGGAGGCCCGCTGGCGTGAACAGGGCACCAGGGTCAGGAAACTGACGGTCAGTCATGCGTTCCATTCGCCGTTGATGGACCCGATGCTGGAGGAGTTCCGCACGGTCGCCCAGTCGTTGACCTATCAGGTCCCGCGTATTCCGGTCGTCTCCCACCTCACCGGCACCCTGGCCGCTGCGGCTGATCTGCGGTCCCCGGAGTACTGGGTGCGCCATGTCCGTGAGGCGGTGCGTTTCGCGGACGGTATCCGCACCCTGCACCGCGAGGGCGTACGCCGCTTCCTGGAACTCGGCCCCGATGCCGTCCTGACCGCCATGGCCCAGGACACCATCACGGCCGAAGACACCGACACCGCACGCCCGACCCCGACCACCCTCACCTCGGCCCTCCGCCGCGACCGAGCCGAAGAGCCCACCCTTCTCTCCGCCCTCGCCGGCCTCCACGTCCACGGCCCCGCCCTGGACTGGACGCCCTGCCTCGCCGCCCGCACCGACCGGATCACCACTCAGCCCCACCCCCTCGACCTGCCCACCTACCCCTTCCAACACCAGCACTACTGGCTCGAACCCCTCTCCCTCTCGGCAGTCACGGCCGATGCGGCGACCACCCCCGAGGCTCAGGAGGACGCACGCTTCTGGACCGCCGTGGAGAACGGTGATCTCCCCGCTCTCACCGGCGAGTTGCAGCTCGACGCACCCGAAGACGCCGACGACGACATGACGACGGCCTTGGTGTCCGCCCTGCCCCTCCTGACCTCCTGGCGCCGTCGTCGCCGGCGGACGGCGCTGCTGGACAGCTGTGGCTATGAGGACCACTGGAAGCCCTGGAAGACGACCGAGGCATCCGAATCCGCCACCGAATCCGCCACCGAACCCACCTCCGGCACCTGGCTGGTAGCCGTCCCGGCGCCTTCGACCTCCAACGCCGAGGAAGCCGAGGAAGCCGGGAATGCCGACTGGACCGACGCCTGGCTGACCGTTCTGGCCGCCACCGGCATCACACCGATCCGTTTCGAGATAACCCCGGCGGAGGACCGCGCCGCACTCGCCGCCCGCCTCCACCAGCAGGCCGCCGACCATGAGGTGACTGGCGTCCTGTCCCTCCTCAGCGCCGACGCGTCCACTGAACACCCCACCACCATCCGGGAGTTGACGCTCATCCAGGCGCTCGGCGACGCGGATGTCCCCGCACCTCTGTGGTGCGCCACGCGTGGCGCCGTCTCCGTCGGCCGCGCCGACCGTCTGCCAGCCCCCGCCCAGAGCGCGGTGTGGGGGCTGGGCCGGGTCGCGGCCCTCGAACACCCGGAGCGCTGGGGCGGTCTGATCGACCTGCCCGAGACACCGGACGACCGCGCCGCCGCCCGCCTCACCCAGGTGCTCGGTCAGCGTTCCGAGGACCAGGTCGCCGTCCGGCCGTCCGGCGTCTTCGTGCGGCGGCTGCGGCCCGCCCCGCTGAGCAGGTCCGGATCGGCACCCTGGACGCCGTCCGGCACGGTGCTGGTCACCGGCGGTCTCGGAGGGCTCGGCGCCGGAGTGGCCCGCTGGCTGGCCGAGAACGGCGCGGAGGGGCTCGTACTGCTCGGCCGACGAGGCATGGACACCCCCGGTGCCGCCGAACTGGCAGCGGACCTGGACGGAGTTCACGTCACCGTCGCGGCCTGTGACGTGACAGACCGGACGGCCCTTGCCGACGTCATCGCCGGGATCCCGGCGGAACGGCCCCTCACCGCGGTCATCCACACCGCCGGTGTCCTCGACGACGGCGTCCTGGACGCCCTCACCCCCGAGCGCCTGGCGGAGGTGATGGCGGCCAAGGCCGCCGGTGCCTGGCATCTGCACGAGCTGACCCGCGACCTCGACCTGTCGGCGTTCGTCCTGTTCTCCTCCCTCTCCGGCAGTGTCGGCGGTGCCGGGCAGGCCAACTACGCTGCCGCCAACGCCTACTTGGACGCCCTCGCCCGCCACCGCCACGACCTCGGACTCCCCGCCACCTCGCTGGCCTGGGGACCCTGGGCAGGCGCCGGCATGGCGGCCGAGGACGACACCACCGGGGTCCGCCTGCGCCGCTCCGGCCTCACGCCGCTCACTCCCGAGACGGGCGTCGAGGCACTGCGGCTCGCCGTGTCCGGCGGTGCCCCCGCGACCGTCGTCGCCGACGTGGACTGGGCCCGCTTCGCACCCGGCCTGGCCCTCGCCCGTCCGGTGCCCCTGCTGACCGGCATCCCGGCGGCCGTCCGCGCCCTGGACGCCGTACACCATGCTCAGGACCGGCGTCCGGAGGCCGAAGGCGGCGCACTCGCTGAGCGGCTCGCCGGGCTGTCGGCCGCCGAAGGCACCGCCCTGCTGCTGGACCTGGTCCGTGAGCAGGCAGCACTCGCCCTGGGGCACAGCTCGGCGTCGGACGTACCCGAGGCACGGCCCTTCAACGAGCTCGGTATGGACTCGTTGACCGCCGTGGAACTGCGCAACCGCCTCGGTTCCCGCACCGGGCTCGGTCTGCCGAGCACCCTCGTCTACGACTACCCGACACCGCTCGTCCTGGCCGACTGGCTGTACGAGCGTCTGGGGGGAGCCGGGGCCGAGACGGTCCGTACGGGGTCTTCCGCACCGGCCGCCGTGGTGGTGGACGAGCCGGTCGCGATCGTCGGCATCGGCTGCCGTTTCCCCGGGGGTGTCACCTCCCCCGAGGACCTGTGGCTGCTGCTGGCCGACGGCCGTGAGGCGCTCGGCGCGTTCCCCGACGACCGTGGCTGGGACCTCGACGCCCTCTACCACCCCGACCCCGAGCACTCCGGCACCTCCTACGTCCGGGTCGGCGGCTTCCTCACCGGCGCCGACCGCTTCGACGCGGGCTTCTTCGGGATCTCCCCGCGCGAGGCACTGGCCATGGACCCGCAGCAGCGACTGCTGCTGGAGACGACCTGGGAGGCGTTCGAGCGCGCCGGCGTCGACCCGCGCGCCGCGCGCGGCAGCCGTACCGGTGTGTTCGTCGGCACCAACGGCCAGGACTATCCGGCCCTGTTGCTCGGCGCAGCCAGCGGCGAGGGCCACGTCGGCACCGGCAACGCCGCCAGCGTGGTCTCCGGGCGGCTCGCCTACACCTTCGGTCTCGAAGGCCCGACCCTGACCGTCGACACCGCCTGCTCCTCCTCGCTCGTGGCCCTCCACCTGGCCGCGCAGGCCCTGCGCTCCGGCGAGTGCGACATGGCGCTGGCCGGTGGTGTGACGGTGATGTCGACGCCGGGTGCGTTCGTGGAGTTCTCCCGGCAGCGCGGACTGGCCGTCGACGGCCGCTGCAAGGCGTTCTCCGCCGACGCGGACGGCACCGGCTGGGGCGAGGGCGTCGGCATGCTCCTCGTCGAACGGCTCAGCGACGCCCGCCGCAACGGCCACGAGATCCTCGCCGTGGTACGGGGTTCGGCCGTCAACCAGGACGGTGCGTCGAACGGGTTGACCGCGCCCAATGGTCCGTCCCAACAGCGGGTGATTCGGCAGGCGTTGGCGAGTGCGGGTCTGTCGGCGTCCGAGGTGGACGCGGTGGAGGCGCACGGTACGGGTACGGCGCTGGGTGACCCGATCGAGGCGCAGGCGCTGCTGGCGACCTACGGTCAGGAGCGGGACGGTGAACACCCGTTGCTGCTGGGCTCGGTGAAGTCCAACATCGGTCACACGCAGGCCGCCGCGGGTGTCGCCGGTGTGATCAAGATGGTCATGGCCATGCGCCACGGACAGCTCCCGCAGACCCTGCACGTGTCCGAACCCACCTCCCACGTCGACTGGTCCACGGGCGCGGTCCGGCTGCTCACCGAGACCGAACAGTGGCCGGAGGGCGGGGCTCCGCGCCGGGCCGGTGTATCGGCGTTCGGTATCAGCGGCACCAACGCCCACGTGATCATCGAGCAGGCCGCCGCCTCCGCCGAGGACACCCACGACACCGGCTCCATCACGCCGAGCGGTGTGGTGCCGTGGATCGTGTCCGGGCGCGGAGCGCAGGCCCTCCGGGACCAGGCCGCCCGTCTCGCGGAACGGATAGGGGTGGATACGGGGGCCACTGCGGTCGATGTGGGGTACTCGCTCGCCCGCGGCCGCTCTACGTTCGATCACCGGGCGGTGGTGATCGGCACCGACCGCGCCGCGCTGGAGCGCGGTCTGGCAGCGGTAGCGCAAGGCGGTGAGGCACCGGATGTGGTGCGCGGCACAGAGGTCGAGGGACGCACGGCGTTCCTCTTCTCCGGACAGGGCAGCCAACGGCCCGGCGCGGGACGCCAGTTGTACGACGCCCACCCGGTCTTCGCCGATGCCCTCGACGAGGTCTGCGCACACTTCGACGGACTGCTGGAGCGGTCGTTGAAGCAGGTGCTGTTCGCCGACGAGCCAGGTCTGATCGACCGGACCGAGTACACCCAGCCCGCCCTGTTCGCCCTTGAGGTGGCGTTGTTCCGGCTGCTGGAGTCGTGGGGCGTCACCCCGGACTTCGTGGCCGGTCATTCCATCGGTGAGGTCGTTGCCGCGCATGTGGCCGGGGTGTGGTCACTGGAGGACGCCTGCACGCTGGTGGCGGCTCGCGGCCGACTCATGGGCGCGCTGCCGGAGGGCGGCGCGATGCTCGCCGTCGAGTCGACCGAGTCCGACGTACTGCCGCTGCTGGACGAGCGCGTCGCGGTTGCCGCCGTCAACGGACCGTCGTCGGTGGTCGTCTCCGGGGACGCCGAGGCCGTAGGAGAGCTGGAGGCGCGGTGGCGTGAACAGGGGCTGCGCGTCAAGCGGTTGACCGTCAGCCATGCCTTCCACTCGCCGCTGATGGACCCGATCCTGGACGACTTCCGCACCGTGGTCGAGGGCCTTTCGTACGACGTCCCGCGTATCCCCGTCGTCTCCAACCTCACCGGTGAGACGGCGACCGCCGAGGAGTTGTGCTCGCCGGAGTACTGGGTCCGCCATGTCCGCGAGGCCGTACGTTTCGCCGACGGGATCGAGACACTGGCCGCCCACCGGGTGGTGACCTTCGTCGAGGTGGGGCCGGGCGCGGTGCTGTCCGCCCTGGTGCCGGTCGGGTCCGGGCTGGCCTCGCTGCGGGTGGGGCGGCCGGAGGCCGAGTCGCTGGCGGCCGCTGTCGCCGGGGCTTTCGTACGGGGTACGGCCGTGGACTGGGCGGCGCTGTTCGCCGGGACCGGCGCACGCCGGGTGGAGCTGCCGACGTACGCCTTCCAGCGCGAGCGGTACTGGCCCGAGCAGGCACGCCCGCTCGGTGCCCCCATCCTTGAGTCCGACACCGTGGACGCCCGGTTCTGGGAGGCCGTCGAACGCGCGGACCTGGAGTCCGTCGCGGCCACCCTGCGCCTGGACGGCACCGCCGCGCTCGGGGACGTGCTTCCCGCGCTCACCGCGTGGCGGCGCGACGGCAAGCAGCGGCAGCTCACCGACAACTGGCGCTACCGCGTCCGCTGGCAGCCGCTCGTCCTGAACACCTCCGCATCCCTCAGCGGCACCTGGTGGGTCGTCGCCCCGGCCGGAGCCTCCGCCCCGGACGCCGTGCCGGCCGCGCTGGCCGCCCACGGGGCCGACGTACGCCTCATCGAGACCGCACCCGGTGTCGAGCGGGGCGACCTCGCCGAGCTGCTGCGCCGGACTGCGGAGGAAGGACTGCCCGTCGGCGTGCTGGCACAACGCGCCGACGCGGCCGAGGGCGAGGGTGGCGGTACGGTCACCGCTGCCCTCGTCCTGCTCCAGGCGCTGGGCGACGCCGGCGTCACCGCTCCGCTGTGGTGCGCCACCGAAGGAGCGGTGGCGGCCGGTGCGGAGACCGCGCCCGCCCGGCCGCGCCAGGCCGAACTGTGGGGCCTGGGCCGCGTCGCGGCCCTCGAACACCCGGAACGCTGGGGCGGCCTCGTCGACCTGCCCGCCGAGCCCGACGAGACGGTCCTCGACCGGCTCTGCGCCGTGCTCGCCCAGGGCGCAGGCGGTGACGCAGTGGAGGACCAGGTCGCTCTGCGCACCTCGGCGGCCTACGGCGCCCGCCTGGAGCGCGCGCCGATCGACGCGGCCGAGGCCCCGGCACCCTGGAAGCCCTCCGGCACGGTCCTCGTCACCGGCGGCACCGGAGCTCTCGGCGGACACGTCGCCCGCTGGCTGGCCGCGAACGGCGCCGACCGAGTGATGCTGGCCAGCCGCAGCGGCCCGGCCGCCCCGGGCGCGGCGGAACTGTGCGCCGAACTCACCGCGTACGGCACCGAGCCTGTCGTCGTGGCCTGCGACACCGCGGACCGCACGGCGCTGGCCGCGCTGCTCGACGGCATACCGGCGGACCGGCCGCTCACCGCCGTCGTACACGCCGCCGGTGTGCTGGACGACGGTGTCCTCGACGCCCTCACACCGCGGCGACTGGAGACGGTCCGCGCGGCCAAGACCGAGGCCGCCTGGCATCTGCACGAGCTGACCCGCGACCTCGGCCTGTCCGCGTTCGTGCTGTTCTCCTCGATCGCGGGCACCCTCGGCGCGGCGGGCCAGGGCAACTACGCCGCCGCCAACGCCGGCCTCGACGCCCTCGCCCAGCACCGCAGGGCCGCCGGACTGCCCGCCACGGCCGTCGCGTTCGGCCCGTGGGCCGGGGCCGGCATGGCGGCGAGCGGCCCCGCGGCGACCGACGCCCGCAGGGAGCGTGGCGGGGTGTCCGGCATGGCGCCCGAGGCGGCCGTCGCCGCCCTGCACCGGGCGCTCGATCACGGCGACACCGTGCTCACCGTCGCCGACATCGACTGGGCACGCCTGGTCTCCGCCCAGGTCTCCGCCCGGCCGAGCCGGCTGATCAGCCGTATCCCGGAGGCCCGTGCCGCCGTGGAGCAGCTGGCCGTCACCGCCGCGGCCGAGGCCGACCGGGCCACCGCGCTGCGCGCCGAGCTGACCGGCCTCACCGCGGACGAGCGCGAGCGCACCCTGCTCACCCTGGTGCGGACGCAGGTGGCCGTCGCGCTGGGCCACGCCTCGCCCGAGTCCGTCGAACCAGGGCGCAGCTTCAAGGACCTGGGCTTCGACTCGCTCACCGCCGTCGAACTGCGCAACCGGCTCGGCGCCGCCACCGGCCTCGCCCTGCCCGCCACCCTCGTCTTCGACTACCCGACCGCGACCGTCCTCGCCGCCCACCTGGGCACCGAACTCCTCGGCGTGGCATCCGGCGCCGCCACCGGAGCCTCGGCCGGCCGTCCGGTCGCCGTGCGCGCGGCGGACGACGAACCCATCGCGATCGTCGGCATGGCCTGCCGCTTCCCCGGCGGTGTCAGCACGCCGGAACAGCTGTGGGAGCTGGTGCTCGGCGGTCGCGACACCGTCACCGAGTTCCCGACCGACCGCGGCTGGGACCTGGAGACGCTGTACGACCCGGACCCCGACCGGCGCGGCACGTCGTACGCCCGTACCGGCAGCTTCCTGAGTGAACCCGGCCTCTTCGACGCCGACTTCTTCGGGATCTCCCCGCGCGAGGCCCTCGCCATGGACCCGCAGCAGCGACTGCTGCTGGAGACCGCGTGGGAGGCCGTGGAACGCGCCGGGCTCGACCCCACCGGACTGCGCGGCTCCCGCACCGGCGTCTTCGTCGGCTCCAACGGCCAGGACTACATGGGCCTTTTCCTGGGCTCGCCCGAACTGGCCGAGGGCTACGGCAGCACCGGCAGCTCCGCCAGTGTCGTCTCCGGCCGACTGTCGTACGTGCTGGGACTTGAGGGCCCGGCCGTCACGGTCGACACCGCCTGCTCGTCCTCGCTGGTCGCCCTGCACCTGGCCGCCCAGGCCCTGCGGGCGGGGGAGTGCGACCGGGCGCTGGCCGGTGGTGTGACCGTCATGTCGACACCCGGTGCCTTCGTGGAGTTCTCCCGGCAGCGCGGGCTCGCGACGGACGGCCGCTGCAAGGCCTTCGCCGCCGCGGCCGACGGCACCGGCTGGGGCGAGGGCGTCGGCCTGCTGCTCGTGGAGCGGCTCAGCGACGCCCTGCGCGACGGTCACCAGGTACTGGCGGTGGTCCGCGGTTCGGCGGTCAACCAGGACGGTGCGTCCAACGGCCTCACCGCCCCCAACGGCCCTTCGCAGCAGCGAGTCATCCGGCAGGCGCTGGCCAACGCCGACCTGTCCCCTGCCGAGGTGGACGCCGTGGAGGCGCACGGCACCGGCACCTCGCTGGGCGACCCCATCGAGGCGCAGGCCCTGCTCGCCACGTACGGCAGGGACCGTGCTGCCGAACAGCCGCTGCTGCTCGGCTCGGTGAAGTCCAACATCGGTCACACGCAGGCCGCCGCCGGTGTCGCCGGTGTCATCAAGATGGTGATGGCCATGCGGCACGGGGTGCTGCCGCGGACCCTGCACATCGACGAGCCGTCCCCGCACGTGGACTGGACGGCGGGTGCCGTGGAGCTGCTCACCGAGGCACGGGACTGGCCGCGCACGGAGCGTCCGCGCCGCGCTGCGGTGTCGTCCTTCGGCGTCAGCGGCACCAACGCCCACACCATCCTCGAACAGGCCCCCGACCTCCCGGCCAGGCCCGCGGCGGTGAACTCCGTGCCGCCGTTCGCCGACGGGCACGCCCCGCTGCCGTGGATCGTCACCGGCCGCACCCGCGAGGCGCTCCTCGAACAGGCCGCCAGGCTCACCGAGTTCACCGCCGCCGTCGACACCGGCCCGGGGGCCGTGGCCCGCGCCCTCGCCGAAGGGCGGACCCGGTTCGCCGAGCGTGCCGTGCTCCTAGGCGGTGACCTCACCGAACTGACCGCTGTGACAAGGGCGTTGGCCGAGGGCGCCGAGCCCGCACAGGGTGTGACGGGCAGTGCCACCGGGTCCGGAGTGGTGTTCGTCTTCCCCGGTCAGGGCGCTCAGTGGGCCGGGATGGCCCGCGAACTGCTCGTCTCCAGCCCGGTGTTCGCGGCGTCGATCGCGGAGTGCGAGGCGGCGCTGGCCCCTTACGTCGACTGGTCGCTGACCGCCGTCCTCACCGGCGACGGCGCCGAACTGGCCCGGGTGGACGTGGTCCAGCCGGTGCTGTGGGCCGTGATGGTCGCGCTGGCCACGCTGTGGCGGGCGACAGGCGTCCGCCCGGCCGCCGTGGTGGGCCACTCCCAGGGCGAGATCGCCGCCGCCTGCGTGGCGGGCGCGCTCTCCCTCGACGACGGCGCCCGTGTCGTCGCACTGCGCGCCCGGGCGATCCTGCGGCTCGCCGGAACCGGCGGCATGGCCTCCGTCTCCGCTCCCGAGACCCGCGTACGCGAACTGCTGGACGCCCTCGGCGCCGCCGTGGGTGTCGCGGCCGTCAACGGACCGGAGTCCGTCGTCGTCTCCGGCGAGACCGGCGCCCTGGAGGACTTCCTCGCCCACTGCGCCGAGCAGGGCGTCCAGGCCCGCAAGGTCGCCGTGGACTACGCCTCCCACTCGGCCGGCGTGGAGGTGCTGCGCCAGGACATCCTGTCGGCGCTGGCCCCCGTACGGCCGAGCACGGCCGACACACCGATGCTCTCCACGCACACCGGCGACTGGATCGACGGCACGGAACTCGACGCCGCCTACTGGTACGACAACCTGCGTGACCCGGTGCTGCTGCACGACGCCGTACGAGGTCTCGCCGACGCCGGACACAAGGTGTTCGTCGAGATCAGCCCGCACCCGGTGCTCATCGGCGCCGTCCAGGACACCCTCGACACCGTCACCACCGGAGCCGTCGCCGTCGGCACCCTGCGCCGCGACCACGGCGGCCCCGACCGGTTCCTCGCCTCCCTCGCGCAGGCCTTCGTGCACGGCGCCGAGGCGGACTGGACGGCCCTGATCCCGGCAGCCGCCGGACACGTCGACCTGCCGACCTACGCCTTCCAGCGCAGGCGCTACTGGCCGCGGCCGTCCGCCGTCGTCCTCGGCGGCGACATGTCGGCGGCCGGACTGGGCTCCGGGGACCACCCGATGCTCGGCGCCGCCGTCGAACTCCCCGACGGAGGGCTCCTGTTCACCGCCCGCCTCACCGCCGACGGCCACCCCTGGATCGCCGACCACCGGATCATGGGCTCGGTGCTGCTGCCCGGCACCGCCTTCCTCGAACTGGCCGGCCACGCCGGGCACCGGGCGGACTGCGGCACCGTCGAGGAACTGACCTTGCAGACCCCGCTGGTCCTGCCCGACCGCGGCACGGCACGCCTCCAGATCTCCGTCGGCGCCCCGGACCCCGACGGCCGCAGGACCCTGGAGGTGCACTCCGCCCGCGCCGACGCCACCGACCCGGACGGCCGGACCGTGTGGACCCGGCACGCCGCGGGCTCGCTGGCCCCCGCCAGGCCCGCCACCCCGCCCGCCCTCGACGAGACCGCCTGGCCCCCCACCGGGGCCGAACCGGTCGACGTCACCGGCCTCTACGAGGAACTCGCCGGCCGGGGCTACGGCTACGGGCCGTCGTTCCAGGGACTGCGAGCGGTCTGGCGGCGCGGCCAGGAGGTGTTCGCCGAGGTCGCCCTGGACGACGAGCACCGCGAGGCGGCCACCGCGTACGGACTGCACCCGGCGCTCCTCGACGCGGCCCTGCACACCATCTGCCTCGACGAGCGCACCGGCCTCGTCGACCCCTCCGGCGGGCCCCGCGCCCTGCTTCCCTTCGCCTGGACCGGCATGACCCTGCTCGCGACCGGCGCCACCGCCCTGCGCGTCCGGCTCACCCCCGCCGGACCGGACACCATCACGCTCGACGCGTACGACACCACAGGCGCCCCCGTCGCCACCGCCGAGTCACTGATCCTGCGCCCGATCGCGCCCGAACTCCTGACCGCCGCGTCCGGCCCGGACGACACCGCCCGCTCGCTGTACCGCACGGAGTGGACGCCCGTGACGGCCGTGACGCCCGTGACGATCGAGACGCCCGTGACGGCCGAGACGGCACCGGCGGGCACGGCCGTCGGCCTGCTCGGCGCCGACCCGCTCGGACTCGCCGACCTGCTGGCCGACACGGACACGGCCATCACCTGCCACACCGACCGGGACGCCCTGTGCGCCGACGGCACACTCCCGGCCGGGATCGTCGTCCTCCAGCCGGCCACCGGCCCGGCCGGGGCCGATCCCGCGACCCGGGCCCACACGGCGGGGCGCGAACTGCTGGACACCCTCCAGCAGTGGCTGTCCGACGACAGGACCGCCGACACCACGCTCGTCCTGCTCACCTCAGGGGCACTCGCCACCGGCCCGCGGGACACCGCTCCCGACCCGACTGCCGCCGCCCTGTGGGGCCTGGTCCGCTCCGCCCAGTCGGAGAACCCGCTGCGCCTGCGGCTGATCGACCTCGACCCGGCCAGGCCCGCCGACATCGGGCCGCTGCTCGCCGCCCTGCACGGTGACGAACCCCAACTCGCCCTGCGCGGAGGCGAACTGCTCGCCCCCCGCCTCGCCCGCGCCACGTCCGGTGACCTCCTCGCCGTACCCGAGGACACCACCGCCTGGCGGCTCACCGCAGCCGCGGACCACACCCTGGAGTCCCTCGCCCTGCGGCCCGTCGAGGACGGCGACGCCCCACTGGGACGCGGTGAGGTGCTCGTCGCCGTACGCGCCGCGGGTGTCAACTTCCGCGATGTGCTCATGGCGCTGGGGCTGCCCAGCGGCCCGCCCACCCCGCTGGGCGGCGAGGCCTCCGGCGTGGTCGTGGCCACCGGGCCAGGCGTGCGCCGGTTCGCCCCCGGCGACCGGGTGTTCGGCGTCGTCGCGGGCGGCTTCGGACCGCTCACCGTCGCCGACCACCGCCAGCTGGCCCCCGTCCCCGACGCCTGGACCCACGCCCAGGCGGCCTCGGTGCCGATCGTGTTCCTCACCGCCCTGTACGGACTGACCGACCTGGCCGCGCTCCGGCCCGGCGAGGCGATCCTCGTCCACGCCGGAACCGGCGGCGTCGGCATGGCGGCCATCCAGCTCGCCCGCCACCTGGGCGCCGAGGTGTACGCCACCGCGAGCCCGGCCAAGTGGGACCGGCTGCGGGAACTCGGCCTGGACGACGACCACATCGCCTCCTCCCGCGACACCGGCTTCGCCGCCAAGTTCCTCGCCACCAGCGGCGGACGCGGCATGGACGTCGTCCTCAACTCGCTGGCCCGCGAGTTCGTCGACGCCTCCCTGACCCTGCTGCCGCGCGGCGGACGGTTCCTGGAGATGGGCAAGAGCGACATCCGGCAGCCCGAGACCGTCGCCCAGGACCACCCCGGCGTCGTCTACCGGGCGTTCGACCTCCGGGACGCCGGCCCCAAGCGCCACCGCGAACAACTGACCAAGCTGCTCACCCTGTTCCGCAAGGGCAGCCTCAGTCCGCTGCCGCTGCGCACCTGGGACATCCGCCAGGCCCACGACGCCTTCCGGCACATCAGCCAGGCCCGGCACATCGGCAAGGTCGTCCTCACCCTGCCCACCGCTCCCGACCCGGACGGCACGGTGCTCATCACCGGCGCCGGCGGCACCCTCGGCGGGCTGCTCGCCCGGCACCTCGTCACCGAACACGGCGTCCGCAGGCTGCTGCTGCTCAGCCGCCGGGGCCCGGACGCACCCGGCATGAGCGACCTGCGCACCGAACTCACCGCACTCGGCGCCGAGGTGACGGTCACCGCCTGCGACACCGCCGACCGCGACCAGCTCGCGGCGGCACTCGCGGCCGTACCCGCCGGGCATCCGCTGACCGCCGTCGTGCACGCCGCCGGTGTCCTCGACGACGGTGTCCTCGGCTCCCTGACCGGCGACCGGCTCGCGGCCGTGCTGCGGCCCAAGGCGGACGCCGCCTGGCACCTCCACGAGCTCACCGCGCACCTGGACCTCGCCTCCTTCGTCCTGTACTCCTCGGCCGCCTCGACCTTCGGTGCCGCAGGACAGGCCAACTACGCCGCCGCCAACGCCTTCCTGGACGGCCTGGCCGCGTACCGCCGAGCCCTCGGCCTGCCCGGCACCTCGCTCGCCTGGGGCCTGTGGGCACAGGACAGCGACATGACCGGCGGCCTCAGCCGCGCCGACCGCGACCGGGTCGCCCGCGGCGGCACCCTCACCCTCGCCATCGACGAGGGCCTGGCCCTGTTCGACACCGCCCGCAGCAGGCCGGAACCGCTGCTGGTCCCGGTGCCGTTCGACCCGGCCGCACTGCACGCCCAGGCGGCCGCCGGCACGCTGTCCCCGCTGCTGCGGGGCCTGGTCCGCACCCCGGTGCGCCGGGCCGCCCGGCACGACGAGCCGGGCAACGGCGAACGCCCGCTCGCCGAGCGGCTCGCCGAACTGGCCCCCGCCGACCGCGACCGGGACCTGCTGGACCTGGTGCGCGAGCACATCGCCCGGGTCCTCGGACACGACTCCGGCGACGAGATCAAGCCCGAACGGCCCTTCAAGGACCTGGGCCTCGACTCGCTGACCGCCGTCGAACTGCGCAACCGGCTGGCCGCCGCGGCCGGGACCAGGCTGCCCGCCACGCTCGTCTTCGACCATCCGACACCGGTCGCGCTCGCCGCGTACCTGCGCACCGCGCTCGGCCTGACCGGCGAGGACGACGGCTACGACGACCCCACCGCCCCCGTACTGAAGGAGATCGTCGCCCTGGAAGCCGCGCTCGCCGGCCTCGGCCGGGAATCCGCCGCCGACGACACCGTCACCGCCCGCCTGGAGGCGCTGGTGTCCCGCTGGCGCGACCTGCGCGGCCAGGAGAGCGCGGCGGCCGACACCGACGACCGGGCCATCGAGACCGCCAGCGACGACGACCTGTTCCACCTGATCGACGAAGAGTTCGGCCTCTCGTAGATCCGCCCGCCACCGCCCTCACCCGACTCCTCGGGCGCGCGGGCCCGACCTCCCGATAGGTGAAGCACGTGGAGAACGAAGACAAGCTCCGGGACTACCTCAAGCGGGTCACCGCCGACCTGCGGCGCAGCCGGCAGCGGCTGCGCCAGGTCGAGGAGGCCGCGAGCGAGCCCGTCGCCGTCGTCGGCATGGCCTGCCGGCTCCCGGGCGGGGTGGGCGGCCCCGAGGAGCTGTGGCAGCTGGTCGTCGACGAGCGGGACGCCATGGGCCCGTTCCCCACCGACCGCGGCTGGCCCGCCGAGGCGATGGACGGCACGGGCGGATTCGTGCACGACGCGGGCGAGTTCGACGCCGGCTTCTTCAACATCTCCCCGCGCGAGGCCCTCGCGATGGACCCGCAGCAGCGGCTCGTCCTGGAGACGTCCTGGGAGGCGTTCGAACACGCCGGCATCGACGCGCACACCCTGCGCGGCAGCCGCACCGGCGTCTTCCTCGGAGCGGCGTACAGCGGATACCCCTCGGGCGTCCACCCCCTGCCCGAGGGCGTCGAGGGCTATCTGCTCACCGGCAACGTCACCTCCGCGGCCTCCGGCCGCATCGCCTACACCTTCGGTCTCGAAGGCCCCGCCGTGAGCGTGGACACGGCCTGCTCGTCGTCGCTCGTCGCCCTGCACCTGGCCGTGCAGGCGCTGCGCGACCAGGAGTGCGGGACGGCGCTGGCCGGCGGTGTGACCGTCATGACCAGCCTCAGCACCGTCACCGAGCTGAACAAGCAGGGCGGCCTGGCCTCGGACGGCCGCTGCAAGGCCTTCGCCACCACCGCCGACGGCTTCGGCAGCTCGGAGGGCGTCGGCATGCTCGTCCTGGAGCGGCTGTCCGACGCCCAGCGGCTCGGCCACCGCGTCCTCGCCGTGATCCGGGGCTCGGCCGTCAACCAGGACGGCGCCAGCAACGGCCTCACCGCCCCCAACGGCCCCTCCCAGGAACGCGTGATCCGCCAGGCGCTCGCCAACGCGCGGCTCGCCCCCGACCAGATCGACGTCGTCGAGGCCCACGGCACGGGCACGGCCCTCGGCGACCCCATCGAGGCCCAGGCCCTGCTCGCCACCTACGGCCAGGGCCGCGACCCCGAACACCCCGTGCTGCTCGGCTCGGTGAAGTCCAACATCGGCCACACCCAGGCCGCCGCCGGAGTGGTCGGTGTCATCAAGACGGTCATGGCGCTTCGGCACGGCATCGCACCCCGGACCCTGCACGTCGACCGGCCCACCGAGGCCGTCGACTGGACCACGGGCGCCGTCGAGGTACTGACCCGCGCCACCCCCTGGCCCGACACGGACCGCCCCCGCCGCGCGGCCGTCTCCTCCTTCGGCATCAGCGGCACCAACGCCCACGTCGTTCTGGAACAGGCCCCCGACAGCACGGCCGCGGCCGACGCCCCGGACGCCCTCGCCGAGCCGCTGCCCGCCGACCCCTCGCCGCCCCGTTCCCTGGACGCCGCGCCCCTGTCCGTGCCTTTCCTGCTGTCGGCCCGCGGGACGGACGCCCTGCGCGCCCAGGCCGGTCGGCTCGCGGACCGGCTCACGGCGGGGGACGATCGTCTCACCGACGTGGCGTTCTCGCTGGCCACCTCCCGTGCCGCCTGGGAGGACCGGGCCGCCTTCGTCGCCGAGGACCGTACGGCGCTGACCACCGCACTGCGCGCCTTCGCGGCCGGGGACCCGGCTCCCGGAGCCGTCACCGGCACCCCCGTCGAGGGCGGCACCGCCGTGGTCTTCCCCGGCCAGGGCAGCCAGCGAGCCGGCGCCACCCGCGAGACGTACCGGACCCGCCCGGTGTTCCGGGCGGCGGTCGACGAGGTGTGCGCGGCCTTCGACGGACTCCTCGACCGCCCGCTGCGCGAGGTACTGCTCGCCGCACCCGGCACCCCCGAGGCCGCCCTCGTCGACGACACCGGCTACACCCAGCCCGTCCTGTTCGCCCTGGAAGTCGGCCTGTACCGGCTGCTGGAGTCATGGGGCGTGACCCCCACCGCGCTGGCGGGCCACTCCATCGGCGAACTGACCGCCGCACACCTGGCCGGAGTGTGGTCCCTGCCGGACGCGGCCACCCTGGTCGCCGCCCGCGCCCGCCTGATGCGCGCCCTGCCCCCCGGCGGGGCCATGCTGGCGGTCCAGGAGACCGAGGACACCGTCCGCAAGACGCTCCAGGAGTACGCGGCCGACGGCGGACAGGTCGGAGTCGCCGCCGTCAACGGCCCCCGCGCGGTGGTGATCTCGGGCGCGGCGGAAGCGGTCGACGCCCTCGCGGCGCACTGGCGGGCCCAGGACGTCAAGGTCAAGCGGCTGAGCGTCTCGCACGCCTTCCACTCGCCCTTGACGGACCCGATGCTGGAGGACTTCCGGCAGGTCGCCGCCCGGCTGACCTACGCGGAGCCCACCGTCCCGGTCGTCTCCGCCCTCACCGGCCGCCTCGCCCAGCCGGGCGAACTCACCGACCCCGACCACTGGGTACGCCACGTCCGCGAGACCGTACGCTTCGCCGACGCGCTCGCCACCCTGCGCGGACGCGGCGTCCGCGTACTCATCGAGGCCGGACCGGACGCCGTGCTGTCCGCCCTCGCGGCCGACACCCCCGACGACCCGCATACGGCGCCCTTCGTCACCGTTCCGCTGCTGCGCGCCGACCGCCCCGACCACCGCGCCCTGGCCGCCGCACTGGGCGAACTGTTCGTGCACGGAGTCACCGTCGACCGGGCCGCGTGCTTCGACGGTCACACACCGACCCGCGTCCCCCTGCCGTCGTACCCCTTCCAACGGCAGCGCTACTGGATGACCGCCACCCCCGGCGCCCCCCTGCCCGGCGGCGACCCCGTCGGTGACAGGCTGTGGGAGGCCGTGGAGAACACCGGACTCGACGACCTCCTGCGACCGCTCGGCCTCGACGGCACCCAGCCCGCCGACCGCGTCCTGCCCGCGCTGGCCTCCCTGCGCCGTCGGCGCCGGGCCGTCGAAGCGCTGGACAGCCAGTGCCTGCGGGCCCGTTGGCAGCCCGTACGGCACCCCGCCGCCGCACCCGGCACGCTCGGCGACTGGCTGGTCGTCGTCCCGGCCGGAACCCCGGACGAGACGCCCGTCCTCACCGCACTGCGCACCGCGGCCCGCGTCGCCGTCGTACGCCTCGACCCGCGAGACCCCGATCGCGACCGGTACGCGCGCACGCTCACCCAGCAGACCGAAGGGCAACAGGCGCCGGAGGGCGTCCTTTCGCTGCTCGCCATCGCCCCGGAGGCCCCGGACGCAGCGCGGACCGGGCCGGAGAGCCCGCTCGCCAGCCTCGCCCTGATCCAGGCGCTGGGCGACGCCGGGATCGAGACGCCGCTGTGGTGCGCGACACGCGGCGCGGTGTCGACCGGGCGCGAGGACCGGCTGACGGAGCCGGCGCAGAGCGCGCTGTGGGGGCTGGGCCGGGTGGCGGCCCTGGAGTGCCCGGAACGCTGGGGCGGGCTCATCGACCTTCCTACGGAACTCGACGACCGTGGCGCCGCCCATCTCCACGGGGCCCTGCACCAGCGCGCCGAGGACCAGATCGCCGTACGGCCGTCGGGCCTCTTCGCCCGCCGCCTGGCACGTATGCGGGCCGACGGAGCCGAGTGGACTCCCTCCGGCACCGTGCTGGTGACCGGCGGACTCGGCGGACTCGGGGCATCCGTGGCCCGCCGGCTCGCCGAGAACGGCGCGGAGCGGCTGGTGCTGCTCGGCCGCCGGGGCCTCGACACGCCCGGCGCGGCCGAACTCGTCGCCGGCCTCGGCATCCCCACCGTCGTCGCGGCCTGTGACGTGGCCGACCGCGCGGCCCTCGCGGACGTCATCGCCGCGATCCCCGAGAGCTGCCC
Source organism: Streptomyces sp. SID13726 (assembly GCF_010548375.1). Lineage (GTDB taxonomy): Bacteria > Actinomycetota > Actinomycetes > Streptomycetales > Streptomycetaceae > Streptomyces. The sequence goes on along the minus strand of NZ_JAAGLY010000003.1, from coordinate 93,970 downwards.
GCTCACCGCCGTCGTCCACGCGGCGGGAGCGCTCGACGACGGCGTCCTGGAAGCCCTCACCCCGGCCCGGTTCGACGAGGCGTGGCGGGCCAAGGCCCTCGGAGCCTGGCACCTGCACGAACTGACCCTCGGCCTGGACCTGTCGGCCTTCGTGCTGTTCGGCTCGATCGCCGGGTCGGTGGGCGCCTCCGGCCAGGCCAACTACGCCGCCGCCAACTCCTACCTGGACGGACTCGCCGAGTACCGGCACGGCCTCGGACTGCCCGCCGTGTCCCTCGCCTGGGGCCCCTGGGCCGAGGCCGGCCTCGCGGCCGACGGCGAGAAGGTGGCGGCGCGGCTACGGCGCGGCGGCCTCACCCCGCTGCCCACCGAAGCCGGCCTGCTCGCCCTCGCCCGCCTGGCGACCGGCGACCGCGCGGCCGTCACCGTCGCCGACATCGACTGGGCCCGCTTCGGCCCCTCCTTCGCCGCCGTACGCCCCTCCCCGCTGCTCACCGACCTGCTGCCCACGCCGTCCGCCACCGAGCCCGCGGCGGCAGGACCCGGCGACACGCCCTGGAGGCAACGGCTCGCCGGTCTGACGGGACGCGACCTCGCCGCCACCGTCACCCAACTCCTCGGCACCGAGGCAGCGTTGGTCCTCGGCCACGCCTCGTCCGAGGCGCTCCCCGCCACCCGCACGTTCCGCGAACTCGGCTTCGACTCCCTGACCGCCGTAGAACTCCGCAACCGGCTGACCCGGCTCACCGGCCTCAAACTGCCCGCCGGACTCGTCTTCGACCACCCCACCCCCGGACAACTCGGCAGCCACCTGGCCGACCGCCTCACCGGCCGGACCGTCACCCCCGAAGGGCCGCTCGTCGTCCGCGCCGACGACCCCGTCGTGATCGTGGGCATGGCCTGCCGGTTCCCCGGCGGGGTGACCTCGCCGGAACAGTTCTGGGAGCTGCTCACCGAGGAGCGGGACGCCGTGGCCGACTTCCCGGCCGACCGCGGCTGGGACACCGGGACACTGCTCACCTCCGGAGCCTCGGCCACCGGACGCGGCGCGTTCCTGTGGGACGCCGCCGGATTCGACGCCGGCTTCTTCGGGATCTCGCCCCGTGAGGCCCTCGCCATGGACCCGCAGCAGCGGCTGCTCCTGGAGACGGGCTGGGAGGTGTGCGAACGCTCCGGCATCGACCCGCACTCGCTGCGCGGCTCGCGCACCGGAGTGTTCGTCGGCTCCAACGGCCAGGACTACCCGGCCCTGCTCGCCGCCACCGGCACCGACGTCGAAGGACACCTGGTCACGGGCAACGCGGCCAGCATCGTCTCCGGCCGGCTGGCCTACGTCCTGGGACTGGAGGGCCCGGCGGTGACCGTCGACACGGCCTGCTCGTCCTCCCTGGTCACCCTGCACCTCGCCGCCCAGGCCCTGCGGGCGGGGGAGTGCGACCTGGCACTGGCCGGCGGGGTCACCGTGATGTCCACACCGGGTGCCTTCGTCGACTTCTCCCGACAGCAGGGGCTCGCCACCGACGGTCGCTGCAAGGCGTTCTCGGCGGCGGCCGACGGCACGGGCTGGGGCGAAGGTGCCGGTCTGCTCGCGGTGGAGCGGTTGAGCGACGCCCGCCGCAACGGACACCGGGTGCTGGCGGTCGTACGGGGTTCCGCGGTGAACCAGGACGGCGCCTCCAACGGGCTCACCGCGCCCAACGGCCCCTCCCAACAGCGCGTGATCCGGCAGGCGTTGGCGAGCGCCGGCCTGTCGGCCTCCGACGTGGACGCGGTCGAGGCGCACGGCACCGGAACCGTGCTCGGCGACCCGATCGAGGCCGAAGCCCTGCTCGCGACCTACGGCCAGGACCGCGACACCGAACGGCCGCTGTGGCTCGGCTCGGTGAAGTCCAACATCGGCCACACACAGGCCGCCGCCGGAGTCGCCGGTGTGATCAAGATGGTGCTCGCCCTGCGGCACGGCACCCTGCCCCGCACCCTGCACGTGGCGGAGCCCTCCCCGCACGTCGACTGGGCGTCGGGCGCGCTACGGCTGCTCACCGAGCCCCGCCCATGGCCGGACGGGGACGGACCCCGGCGGGCCGGAGTGTCGTCGTTCGGTGTGAGCGGCACCAACGCCCACGTCGTCCTGGAGTCCCCGCAGCCGACGGAGGAACCCGCGGAACGACCCGGCGGACACCGCACCGACCTCCCGTGGCCGCTCTCCGCCCGCACCCCCGAAGCCTTGGCCGACCAGGCCCACGCCCTCCTCGCCCTGCTGCACCGGCACCCCGAACACGACCTGCCCGCCATCGCCCGCTCACTGGCCACCACCCGCGCGGCACTGGAGACCCGGGCCGCCGTCGTCGCCCACGACCACACCGAACTCACCGAGTCCCTCACCGCCCTGACCGAAGGACGTCAAGCGCCGGGCCTGGTGACCGCACCGCCCCGCGAGGACGGCGGCGTCGCGTTCCTGTTCTCGGGGCAGGGGAGTCAACGGGTGGGTGCGGGGCGGGAGTTGTACGGCGCCTATCCGGTGTTCGCGGCTGCGTTGGACGAGGTGTGTGCGCACTTCGAGGGTGTGCGGGAGGTGTTGTTCGCGGAAGCGGATGGCGCCGGTCTGATCGACCGGACGGAGTTCACGCAGCCGGTTCTGTTCGCTGTGGAAGTCGCGTTGTTCCGGTTGCTGGAGTCGTGGGGTGTCGTCCCTGACTTCGTTGCCGGTCATTCGATCGGTGAGGTCACGGCCGCGTATGTGGCGGGGGTGTGGTCGCTGGAGGATGCCTGCGCGTTGGTGGCGGCTCGTGGTCGGTTGATGGGTGCGCTGCCGGAGGGTGGCGCGATGCTGGCGGTGGAGGCGCCCGAAGCGGATGTCCTGCCGTTGCTTAACGAGCGGGTGGCGGTCGCGGCGGTCAACGGACCGTCGTCGGTGGTGGTCTCCGGTGAGGCTGCTGCTGTTGCCGAACTTGAGGCGCACTGGCGTGAACAGGGCGTGCGGGTCAAGCAGCTGACGGTCAGTCATGCGTTCCATTCGCCGTTGATGGACCCGATGCTGGACGAGTTCCGTTCCATCGCCGAGGGCCTGACGTACTCGGCTCCGCGTATTCCGGTCGTCTCCAACCTCACCGGTGGGATGGCCACCGCCGAAGACCTGCGCTCGCCTGCCTACTGGGTCCGCCACGTCCGGGAGACCGTCCGATTCGCCGATGGTGTCGAGACGTTGACCGGTCGGGGAGTGGGGACGTTCGTCGAACTCGGCCCGGACGCGGTCCTGTCGGCGCTCGTGCCCGCCGGTACCGGGGTACCGGTCCTGCGCCGGGACCGTGCCGAGGGGGCGAGCGCGGCCCGCGCGCAGGCCGAACTGTACGTGCGGGGCGTGGCCTTGGACTGGGCGGAGGTCTTCGCGGGAACGAGCGGGCCACCGGTCGAGCTGCCGACCTACCCCTTCGAGCACACTCGCTACTGGCCCGAGACGGCTCCGGCCGTGGAGACCGGTGCCGGGCGGGGCGACGACGTCGACCGGCGGTTCTGGGAGGCCGTCGAGGGCGCGGACCTGGCCTCGCTCGCCGACGAGGGACTGGACGCTCTCGCCGACGCCCTGCCCGCGCTGTCGTCCTGGCGGCGCCGGAACCGCGAACGCTCCGCCGCCGACGCCTGGCACTACCGCCTGACCTGGCAGCCCGTACACCCGCCCGCCGAACGCCCGTTGACCGGTCACTGGTTGCTCGTCCTGCCCGCCGAACACACCGACGAGCCGCTGGTCGAGGCCTGCCGGGCCGCGCTGCGGCGGGCCGGTGCCGCCGTGACCGAACTGCCCCTGAACGAGACGGAGCGCCACGACCGCGACCTGCTCGCCGCCCGCCTGGCAGCTGCCGGAAACGGCTCCGACGGCGGCCGGATCGACACCGCGCGCACAGGAGTCGCAGCCGGGTTCGCGGGCGCTCTGTCGCTGTTGGCCCTGGCGGAACAGCCGCACCCCGAGCACCCGTCCGTGCCGTCCGGACTGGCCGCGAGCCTCACCCTCCTGCACGCTCTGCGGGACAGCACGCACGCCGTGCCCCTGTGGTCCGCCACCCGCGACGCGATGGCCGTGACCGAGGAAGACCGGGCCACCGGAACCGGCCAGGCCACCTTGTGGGGACTCGGCACGGCGGTCGCGCTGGAGTCACCGGACCTGTGGGGCGGCCTCGTCGACCTGCCCGCGGCTCCGGGTGACGCGGCCATGGACCGGCTGTGCCGACTGCTCGCGCGTCCCGACGGAGAGGACCAGATCGCCGTCCGCGACAGCGGTGTCCACGTGCGGCGCCTGGAGCGGATCCGCCGAACCGACCGGGAACCGGCCGCCGTACCCCCGGGCACGTGCCTCATCACCGGCGGCACCGGCGCGCTGGGCGCACACGCCGCCCGCAGACTCGCCCGGCTCGGCGCCGAACACCTGCTGCTGGTCAGCCGGCAGGGCCCGGACGCACCGGGCGCCGGGGAACTGCGAGCTGAACTCGCCGACCAGGGCTGCCGGGTGACCGTCGCGAGCTGCGACGTCACCGACCGCGAGGCGCTCTCCCGACTGCTCGCCGACATCCCCGACGGGTATCCGCTGACCTCCGTCGTCCACACCGCCGGGATCCTCGACGACGGCGTGGCCGACCACCTCACACCGGCCCGACTGGAGACCGTGCTGCGGGCCAAGGCGACCTCCGCGCTCCACCTGCACGAGCTGACCCGGGACCGGCCGCTCGCCGCGTTCGTCCTCTACTCGTCGATCGCCGGGACCTTCGCGGGAGCGGGCCAGGGCAACTACGCCGCCGCCAACGCCTTCCTCAACGCCCTTGCCCGCCACCGGCGTTCCCTCGGTCTCCCGGCCACGGCGATCGCCTGGGGGCCCTGGGCCGACGGCGGCATGGCGACCACGGGCGGCGCCGACCCGGAACGGAACCGGCGGATCGGCCTGCCGCCGATGGACCCCGGCCCCGCCGTCCTGGCCCTGGACAGCGCGCTGCGGGACGAGGAGCCGCTGCTGGTGGTCGCCGACATCGACTGGCAGCGCTTCGCCCCCGGTTTCACCGCCACCCGCCGCAGCCGTCTGTTCGACCTGCTCCCCGAGGCCCGGCACCTGTCGGACCAGCGGACGGCCGCACCGGGCGCCCTGGCGACGGCACCGGCCGCCGCGTTCGCGGAACTCCCCCCGAAGGCCCGCGAGGACGCGCTGCTCGACCTCGTACGCGGCCAGACCGCCCTGGTCCTCGGACACGGCTCGGCCGACGGCGTGCCGCCCGGCCGCGCCTTCAAGGACCTCGGCTTCGACTCGCTGACCGCCGTCGAACTGCGCAACCGGCTCGGCGCGGCCACCGGCCTCACCCTGCCCACCACCCTCGTCTTCGACCACCCCAACCCCACGGCCCTGGCCACCCACCTCGGCAGCGAACTGTCCAGCGACGCACCCGGCGGTCTGGAAGCGCTGCTCGGCCAGCTCGACCGGTTCCAGGACCTCCTCGACGCCCTGCCCGAACACGACGAGACCCGGTCCCTGGTCGCCGTCCGGCTCGGCGACGTCCTGGGCCGCCTGGCCCCGGGCGGCGGCCCGGCCTCCCAGAACCCCGACGAAGGCTCCGGCGGCGTCGCCGAACGCCTCCAGGACGCCGACGCGGCCGAGGTGTTCGCCTTCATCGACAGCCAGCTCACGGCCGACGACTCCTGAACCGGCCGCGCCGCCGCCCGCCGAGCCACGAACCGACGACGTAAGACCCAGAAGGGCCAGTAGCCATGACCGACGAGCAGAAGCTGCTTGACTACCTCAAGCGGGTGACGGCCGATCTGCACCAGAGCCGTCAGCGGGTGAAGGAGCTGGAGTCGGGCGGTCAGGAGCCGGTGGCGATCGTCGGCATGGCCTGTCGTTTTCCGGGTGGTGTGGACTCGCCGGAGGCGTTGTGGGAGCTGGTGGCCTCCGGCAAGGACGCCGTCTCCGGTTTCCCCGAGGACCGCGGCTGGGACCTCGACGCCCTGTACGACCCCGACCCGGGCCGCCCGGGCACCTGCTACGTCCGGGAAGGCGGCTTCCTGGAGCGGGCGGGCCACTTCGACCCCGAGTTCTTCGGGATCTCACCGCGTGAGGCGCTCGCCATGGACCCGCAGCAGCGGCTCCTGCTGGAGACCGGCTGGGAGGCGATCGAGCGCGCCGGCCTGGACCCGGCCGGGCTGCGCGGCTCCCGCACCGGCGTGTTCGTCGGTTCCAACGGCCAGAGCTACGGCGCCCTGCTGATGGGCGCGCCGAGCGACGTCGAGGGATACGGCGGCACGGGCACCGCCGCCAGCGTGATGTCCGGCCGGGTCTCGTACGTGCTGGGTCTGGAGGGTCCGGCGGTCACGGTCGACACGGCCTGTTCCTCCTCGCTGGTCGCCCTGCATCTCGCCGCCCAGGCGCTGTGGCGGGGCGAGTGCACCATGGCCCTGGCCGGCGGGGTCACCGTCATGGCCACTCCCGGCCCCTTCGTGGAGTTCTCCCGACAGCGGGGTCTCGCGGCGGACGGGCGCTGCAAGTCGTTCGCCGCGGCGGCCGACGGCACCGGCTGGGGCGAGGGCGTCGGCGTGCTCCTCGTGGAGAAACTCTTCGACGCCCGCCGCCACGGTCACCCCGTCCTGGCCGTGCTCCGAGGCTCGGCCGTCAACCAGGACGGCGCCTCCAACGGCCTCACCGCCCCCAACGGCCCCTCCCAGCGCCGCGTCATCCTCCAGGCACTGGCCACTGCCGGCCTGACGCCCGACCAGGTCGACGCCGTCGAGGCGCACGGCACCGGCACCACCCTCGGCGACCCCATCGAGGCCCAGGCGCTGCTCGCCACCTACGGGCAGAACCGGCCCGAGGACCGGCCCCTGCTGCTCGGCTCGGTGAAGTCGAACATCGGGCACACCCAGGCAGCGGCGGGCGTCGCCGGCATCATCAAGACCGTCATGGCCCTGCGGCACGGCACCCTTCCGCCCACCCTGCACGTCGACGCCCCCTCACCGCACATCGACTGGAGCACCGGCCGCCTGCGCCTGGCCACCGAACCCACCCCGCTGCCGCCCGTGGACCGGCCCTGGCGCGTGGGCATCTCCTCTTTCGGCGTCAGCGGCACCAACGCCCACACCATCCTCGAACAGGCCCCCGCCCCCGCCCCGGGCACCGACACCCCGGCCGCGGTCGACCCGCCCCTGACCGTGTGGCCGGTCACCGCCCACACCGACCAGGCCCTCACCGCCCAGGCCGCCCGCCTCCACGCCCACCTCGAAGCCACCCCCGACACCGAGGCCCGCCCGGCGGACGTGGCCCTCTCCCTGTCCCGGACCCGCACGTCCTTCGAACGGCGTGCCGTGATCCTCGGCGACAACCGCGCCGAACTCCTCACCGGCCTCGCCGCCCTCGCCTCCGGCCGCGACACGGCGGACGTGATACGCGGCAGGGCGGTCGACGGGCGCCGTACGGCATTCCTGTTCTCGGGGCAGGGGAGTCAACGGGTGGGTGCGGGGCGGGAGTTGTACGACACGTACCCGGTGTTCGCGGCTGCGTTGGATGGGGTGTGTGCGCACTTCGACGGGTTGCGGGAGGTGTTGTTCGACGATGAGTCCGGTCGTATTGATCGGACGGAGTTCACGCAGCCGGTGTTGTTCGCTCTGGAAGTGGCTCTGTTCCGGTTGTTGGAGTCGTGGGGTGTGGTCCCTGACTTTGTGGCGGGTCATTCGATCGGTGAGATCGCGGCGGCGTATGTGGCGGGGGTGTGGTCGCTGGAGGGCGCCTGCGCTCTGGTGGCAGCTCGGGGTCGTTTGATGGGTGCGTTGCCGGAGGGCGGGGCGATGCTGGCGGTCGAGGCGGCGGAGTCGGATGTCCTGCCGTTGCTGGACGAGCGGGTTTCTGTGGCGGCGGTGAACGGTCCGTCGTCGGTGGTCGTCTCCGGGGACGCGGTTGCGGTGGCCGGGTTGGAGGCGCGCTGGCGTGAAGAGGGCCTGCGCGTCAAGCGGTTGACGGTCAGTCACGCGTTCCATTCGCCGTTGATGGACCCGATGCTGGACGACTTCCGCGCCGTGGCTGAGGGGTTGTCGTACGACGCCCCGCGCATCTCTGTGGTCTCCAACCTCACCGGCGAGATGGCGACCGCCGAGGAGTTGTGCTCGCCGGAGTACTGGGTTCGTCATGTCCGTGAGGCGGTCCGATTCGGCGATGGCGTACGGGCGTTGCACGGTCAGGGTGTCCGTACGTACGTCGAACTCGGCCCCGACGGCGTGCTGTCGGCCTTGGCTCAGCAGACCCTCACCGACGAAGGCTCCGCCTTTCTGACGACCCTGCGCCGTGACCGTGCCGAGAAGCGGACGGTCGTGACGGCACTGGCTGGCCTCTATGCGCGCGGTGGCGCCGTGGACTGGCCCAAGTTCCTTACGGGCAGCGGCGCCCGACAGGTGGAGCTGCCGACGTACGCCTTCCAGCAGGAGCGCTACTGGCTGGAGCCGCCCGCCTTCCTGGGCGACCCCGGCGGCCCCGGCCGACAGGCGGTGGACCACCCGCTCCTGGACGCCGCCGTGCGGATCGCCGACACCGAAGGTGTGCTCCTCACCGGCAGTCTCTCCCTGCGCAGCCATCCATGGCTGGCCGACCACCGGATCCTGGGCGCTGTCCTCCTGCCCGGCACCGCGTTCCTCGAACTCGCGGTCCGCGCAGGCGACCAGGTCGGCTGCGGCACCGTCGAGGAACTCACCCTCGAAACCCCGCTGATCCTGCCCGAGGACGAACCCGTCCACCTCCAACTGTCCATCGGAGCCCCCGACGACAGCGGTCGACGCTCCTTCAGCGTGCATGCCCGCCCGCACGGCGACGGCTGGTCGGACGACGTGCCGTGGACCCGGCACGCCCAGGGCTTCCTCACACCGACCGTCGCCCCCACCGCCGATGACCTGACCGCCTGGCCACCGCCCGGCGCCGAACCCGTCCCGCTCGACGCCTTCTACGACACCTGGGCCACCTCCGGGGGCTTCGCCTACGGCCCCGTCTTCCAGGGCCTGCACACGGCCTGGCGCCTCGGCGATCAGGTCTTCGCCGAAGTCGCCCTGCCGGAGACCGCCCACGAGGACGCCGCGCGCTACGGCCTCCACCCCGCGCTGCTCGACGCCGGCCTGCACGCCATCATGCTCGGCAGCTTCGTCGCCGACGACACGTCGGCCGGTCACGACGGCCTGCTGCCCTTCTGCTGGACTTCGGTCTCACTGCACGCCACCGGCGCCACCGCCCTCAGGGTCCGGCTGACCCCTGCCGCCACCGACTCGGTCGCGGTCCTGGTCGCCGACCAGACCGGCGCTGTCGTCGCCCAGGCTGGCTCACTGCTCGTACGACGCGCCCATGCCGACCAGCTTCGACAGCAGGACCCTGTCACGGACGAGGCGCTGCTGCGGGTGGGATGGACGCCGGTGCCGTTGCCTGACCCGGCGGTGGAGGGTGGTGCCCCCGGTGGCTGGGCGGTGCTCGGCGGTGACACGGCGGTGGTCGAGGCGCTGCGTACGGCGGGCATGGCGGCCGAGGGCAGCTCTGCGCTGACGGGGGTGCCTGGCGGGGCGGCGTGTGTGCTTCCGGTCGGTGGTGTGGGTGCGGTGGGTGTTGTTCTGGGTGTGGTGCGGGAGTGGTTGGCCGATGAGCGGTTGGTGGATGGGCGTTTGGTGGTGGTGACGCGGGGTGGTGTTGCTGCGGGTGCCAGTGATGTGGTGTCGGATTTGGATGCTGGTGCGGTGTGGGGGTTGGTGCGGTCCGCGCAGGCAGAGAACCCCGGCCGCTTCGTACTCGTCGACGTGGACGGTACGACGCAGTCGTGGGCCGCGCTGCCGGCGGCGCTGAGCACGGGCGAGCCTCAACTGTCCCTTCGCGAGGGAAAGGTGTCCGTGCCGCGACTGGTGCGGGCCGGGGCTGACGATGCGTTGGTGGTGCCGGGGGAGGGGGTTGGTGCTGCCTGGCATCTGGAGAGTGTGGCGCGGGGGAGTCTGGATGACCTGGAGTTGCTGGCGTTCCCCGAGGGGGCTGCTGTTCTGGGTGTGGGGCAGGTGCGGGTGGGGGTGCGGGCTGCGGGGGTGAACTTCCGTGATGTGTTGGGTGCGTTGGGGATGTATCCGGGGCCTGCGAACGCGCTGGGTGCTGAGGCGGCTGGTGTGGTGGTGGAGGTTGGTCCTGGGGTGACTGATCTGGTGGTGGGTGACCGGGTGTTTGGTATGGCGCCGGGTGGTCTGGGGTCGGTGACGGTGACGGATCGGCGGTTGGTGGCTCGGGTGCCGGAGGGGTGGTCGTTCGCGGAGGCTGCGTCGGTGCCGATTGTGTTCCTCACCGCGTTGTATGCGTGGCGGGATTTGGCCGGTCTGCGGGCGGGGCAGTCGGTGCTGGTGCATGCGGGTGCCGGCGGTGTCGGTATGGCTGCCATCCAGCTTGCTCGCCATTTCGGTGCTGAGGTGTATGCGACGGCTAGCCCCGGAAAGTGGGATGTGCTGCGTGGGTTGGGTCTGGACGACGAACACATCGCCTCTTCGCGGGATACGTCGTTTGCGGAGAAGTTCTCCGGTATGGATGTGGTGCTGAATTCGCTTGCGGGTGAGTTCGTGGATGCGTCTCTGCGGGTGCTGGCTGATGGTGGCCGGTTCCTGGAGATGGGCAAGACCGACATCCGCGAGTTGAACGATGTGAACTATCGGGCCTTCGACCTCGGCGAGGCGGGTCCGGATCGAATTGCTGAACTCCTTTCGGAACTGTTGGAGTTGTTCGCTGCCGGTGATCTGTCTCTGTTGCCGGTGCGGGCGTGGGATATCAGGCAGGCTCGGGATGCGTTCCGGTTCATGAGCCAGGCCCGGCATGTGGGCAAGGTCGTGCTGACGGTTCCGACGCCGCTCGACCCTGCTGGGACGGTGCTGATCACCGGTGGTACGGGTGGCTTGGGTGCGGTGGTCGCCCGTCACCTGGTCGCTGAACAGGGTGCGCGGAAGTTCCTGCTGCTCTCCCGCAGAGGGCTGGCGGCGCCAGGTGCTGAGGAACTGAGCCAGGAGCTGGTGGAAGCGGGCGCTGAGGTCCGCGTCGAGGTGTGTGATGTGTCCGACCGGGACGCGCTGGCGGCTCTGGTGGAGGGTGAGCGGCTGACCGCCGTCGTCCACACGGCCGGTGTCCTGGACGACGGCCTGGTGGAGTCGCTCACTGCCGAGCGCCTGGACACCGTATGGGCGCCGAAGGCCGAAGCGGCCCGGCATCTCCATGAACTGACTGCTCATCAGGATCTGTCGATCTTCGCCCTGTTCTCGTCCGCATCAGGAACGCTTGGTGCGCCGGGCCAGGCCAACTACGCAGCAGCGAACGCCTACTTGGACGCGCTCGCCGCCCACCGGCGGAGCAGCGGTCTGCCCGCCACGTCCCTGGCCTGGGGGCCTTGGGCGCAGACGAGTGGCATGACCGGAACGCTGAGCGACAACGACATCCAGCGCATGGCACGGAGCGGTGTACAGCCCATCACCGCTGAGCAGGGTGTCCGCCTCTTCGACTTCGGCACACGGTCCGTTCACGCCGAACTCGTACCCCTGCGACTGGACATGTCTGCTCTGCGTGCACAGGCGGCGACGGGGGCGCTGCCGATGCCGTACCGCGCACTGGTCCGGGAGACCGGGCGCCGCACGGCTGCCTCGACTGTGGGTGTGGGGTCGTTGGCGGGGCGGTTGGTGGGTTTGGGGTTGGGTGAGGTGCGGTCTGTGGTGGTGGATGTGGTGCGGGAGCATGCGGCGGTGGTGTTGGGTCATGGTGATGTGGGTGGGGTGGATCCTGGGCGGGCGTTCAAGGATCTGGGTTTTGATTCGTTGACGGCGGTGGAGTTGCGGAACCGTTTGAATGCGGTGACGGGGTTGAGGTTGCCGGCGACGTTGGTGTTCGATTTCCCGACGCCGTTGGTGCTGGCGGAGTTCATTGCCGGTGAAATCGCGGGTGAGGCTGTTGAGGTTCCGGCTCTGCCGGGCCCTGTTGCCATGTCGGTGGATGAGCCGTTGGCGGTTGTGGGGATGGCGTGCCGTTTTCCGGGTGGGGTGGATTCGCCGGAGGCGTTGTGGGATCTGCTGGTGGCGGGCGGGGACGCGATCGGTGATTTCCCCACGGATCGAGGCTGGGATCTGGAGGGGTTGTTCGATGCGGAGGGGGTGCGTGCGGGGTCGTCGTATGTGAGCCGGGGCGGGTTCGTCGGGGATGCGGCCGGTTTTGATGCGGGGTTCTTCGGGATCTCGCCGCGTGAAGCACTTGCGATGGATCCGCAGCAGCGGTTGATGCTGGAGGCGTCGTGGGAGGCGTTGGAGAGGGCGGGTATTGATCCGGCTGCGGTGCGTGGTTCGCGGGCGGGTGTGTTCATCGGCGCGGCTGCCTCCGGTTACGGGACCGGCCTGTTGCAGGTCCCGGAGGGTGTTGAGGGGCATCTGCTGACCGGCAACACCCCCAGCGTGGTCTCCGGGCGGCTGGCCTACACGTTCGGCTTCGAAGGCCCCGCCGTCACGGTCGACACCGCGTGCTCGTCGTCGCTGGTGGCTCTGCATCTGGCGGGTCAGGCGCTGCGGGCGGGCGAGTGCGAGATGGCACTGGTGGGTGGTGTGACGGTGATGGCGATGCCGGGTATTTTCACCGAGTTCTCGCGGCAGCGGGGTCTTGCGGTGGACGGCCGGTGCAAGGCGTTTGCGGCGGCGGCGGACGGGACGGGCTGGTCCGAAGGTGCCGGCGTCCTGGTGGTGGCCGGTCTGTCGGAGGCCCGCCGTCATGGCCGCCGGGTGTTGGCGGTGATCCGTGGTTCGGCGGTGAACCAGGACGGTGCGTCGAATGGTCTGACGGCGCCGAACGGTCCTTCGCAGCAGCGGGTGATCCGTCAGGCGTTGGCGGCCGCCAGCCTGTCTCCGTCCGAGGTGGATGCGGTGGAGGCGCACGGTACGGGCACGGCGCTCGGCGACCCGATCGAGGCGCAGGCGGTGCTGGCAGCCTACGGCCAGGACCGGGAGGCTGAGCGGCCGTTGTGGTTGGGGTCGGTGAAGTCGAACATCGGTCACACGCAGTCCGCCGCGGGTGTGGCGGGTGTGATCAAGATGGTCATGGCGATGCGCCACGGAGTGCTTCCGCAGAGTCTGCACATCGACGAGCCGTCCCCCCACGTCGACTGGTCGGCGGGCGGGGTGGAGTTGTTGTCGCAGGCGCGGGAGTGGCCGCAGACGGGCCGTCCGCGTCGGGCGGGTATCTCGTCGTTCGGTGTGAGCGGGACGAACGCACACGTGATCGTCGAACAGGGCGATTCGATCCTTGAGCCGTCTGAGTCAGCTTCATCGGGTGCGACGGCACTGCCGCTCTCGGCGCGCAGTTCGGAGGCGCTCCAGACGCTCGCGGGCCGTCTGCGGCAGCGGCTCCTGGACGAACCGGACCTTCAACTCACTGATGTGGCAGCCGCGTTGGCGAGCACGCGCGCGGTCCTGGAGCAGCGAGCGGTAGTGGTCGCCACCGACCGGGACGAAGCCCTGGCAGGCCTGGAAGCACTCCAAGTAGGCAGGGAGGCACCGCAACTCCGGATCGGAACCCCGACTGTCACCGGCGCGGGCCGTTCGGCGTGGCTGTTCACCGGTCAGGGCGCCCAGTACGCAGGCATGGGCCGTGAACTGGTCGCTACCTACCCGGTGTTCGCGCAGGCGCTGGACGAGGTGTGCGCCCGCTTCGACGGGCTGAAGCAGGTGCTGTTCGACGACGCATCAGGCCTGATCGACCGTACGGAGTTCACGCAGCCGGCGTTGTTCGCGTTGGAGGTGGCGTTGTTCCGGTTGCTGGAGTCGTGGGGTCTTGCCCCCGACTTCGTGGCCGGTCACTCCATCGGGGAGATCACGGCCGCCTATGTGGCCGGGGTGTGGTCGCTGGAGGATGCCTGCACGCTGGTGGCGGCCCGGTCCCGCCTGATGGGCGCACTCCCGGAAGGCGGCGCGATGCTCGCCGTCCAGGCCCCCGAAGTTGAGGTGCTGCAGCTGCTGGACGGCCGGGTGTCGATCGCCGCGGTCAACGGCCCCTCCTCGGTGGTCGTCTCAGGCGACGCAGCAGCCGTCGCAGAACTGGAGACCCGCTGGCGTGACCAGGGCACCCGCGTCAAGAGGTTGACGGTCAGTCACGCCTTCCACTCACCGCTGATGAACCCGATGCTGGACGAGTTCCGCACGGTCACCGAGTCCCTGACCTACCAGATCCCGCGTATCCCGGTCGTCTCCCACCTCACCGGCACCCTGGCCGCCACCGCAGATCTCCGGTCCCCGCACTACTGGGTCCGCCACGTCCGCGAGGCCGTGCGTTTCGCCGACGGCATCCGCACCCTGCACCAGGAAGGCGTACGCCTTTTCCTGGAACTCGGCCCCGACGCCGTCCTGACCGCCATGGCCCAGGACACCATCACGGCTGAGACGGAGGCCGTTCTGGTCCCGGCCCTCCGCCGCGACCGAGCCGAGGAGACAACCCTCCTCTCCGCCCTCGCTACCCTCCACGTCCATGGCATCGCCATCGACTGGCCGGCATGCCTGACCGCCCGCACCGAACAGACCGCCACTCCACCCCGCCCCCTCGACCTGCCCACCTACCCCTTCCAGCACCAGCACTACTGGCTGCAACCCGGTTCACTGAACGACCTGCTCGCCGACCACCACCGAGCCGGCACCACTCCCGACGAAACCGGCTTCTGGCAGGCCGTGGAGCGCGCCGACGCCGACTACCTGACCCACCAGCTGAAGCTGGAGTCCTCCGAAGCGGTCGATGCCCTGCTCCCCGCCCTCTCCGCCTGGCGTACCCGGCAGCGCGAGCACGAGGAGACCAGCGGGTGGTGCTACGGCGAATCCTGGCGACCGGTGTCCCTCGACACTCCGGCCGCCGCAGACCCGTCCCGCCCCTGGATCCTCCTGGAGCCCGCACCCGACGACGTGCGGCACAGGCGCCCTGAGTCCGAGCTCACGGAAGCCGTGGGCGAAGTTCTGACGGCGACCGGCGTCGTCCTCCTCCGCATCCCCGTCCCCACCGACGCCCCCCGCCACCAGGTAGCCGACCTGCTCCGCGCGGCCCTCGCGGACACCCCGGAGCCCGCGGGCGTGATATCCCTCCTGGCCCTCGGCGCCACCACCGAAGCCACCGCACCGCATACGACGCTCACCCTCGTCCAAGCACTGGAGGACGCAGAGGTCGAGGCGCCCTTGTGGTGCCTGACCAGGGGCGCGGTGTCCGCGGGCCGTTCGGACCGGCTCAGCGCCCCGGCGCAGGCCGCGGTGTGGGGGCTGGGGCGGGCGGCGGCGCTCGAACTCCCGGGCCGTTGGGGCGGGTTGGTCGACCTGCCGGAAACCCTGGACGACCGTGCCGCCGACCGACTGCTCCGCGTGCTCTCCCAGCGCACCGAGGACCAGGTCGCGATCCGCCCCTCCGGCATCCTGGCGCGCCGCCTCACCCGCACCCGGCCGAGCGGCGCCGAGTGGACCCCGACCGGCACGGTCCTCGTCACCGGTGGTCTCGGAGGGCTCGGCGCCCAGGCCGCTCGCCGGTTCGCCGAACTCGGTGTTGAGGGCCTGGTGTTGATCGGTCGCCGGGGAATGGACACGCCCGGTGCCGCCGAACTGGTGGCGGAGCTGGACGGAGTTCACGTCACCGTCGCGGCCTGTGACGTGACCGACCGGGCGGCCCTCGCCGACGTCATCGCCGGGATCCCGGCGGAACGGCCCCTCACGGCGGTCGTCCACACCGCCGGTGTCCTCGACGACGGCGTTCTCGACGCCCTCACCCCGGCCCGGCTCGAACAGGCCTGGCAGGCCAAGGCCGTCGGTGCCTGGCATCTGCACGAGTTGACCCGCGACCTCGACCTGAGCGCGTTCGTCCTGTTCTCCTCCGTGTCGGGCACGATCGGCGCGGCCGGGCAGGCCAACTACGCAGCCGCCAACGCCTACTTGGACGCCCTCGCCCACCACCGCCACGACCTCGGACTCCCCGCCAGCTCGCTGGCCTGGGGACCCTGGG
The DNA here is from genome assembly GCF_010548375.1 of Streptomyces sp. SID13726. GTDB lineage: Bacteria > Actinomycetota > Actinomycetes > Streptomycetales > Streptomycetaceae > Streptomyces. The sequence continues at coordinate 77,964 of NZ_JAAGLY010000003.1, read as the reverse complement.
CAGGCGCCGGCATGGCCGCCGACGGCGACACCACCGAGGCCCGCCTGCGCCGCTCCGGTCTCACCCCTCTGGACCCGGACAGCGCGGTCGCGCTCCTCGGCCGCATCGCGACCGACGGCACCGCGGTGGCGGTCACCGTCGCCGACGTGGACTGGGCACGTTTCGCCGGGTCCTTCACCGCCGTACGACCGTCGCCTCTCCTCGCCTCCCTCGCTCCGGAGGCGCCGGTCGCCCCGGCGGGCGGACAGCAGGGCGGTGACTCCGGCGCGTTTCGACGGCGCCTGGCCGGGCTGTCCCCGGCCGAGCGCCGGGAGCAGGCCGTCGTCCTCGTACGGGCCGAAGCCGCCGCTGTGCTCGGCCACGGAACGACGGACGCGCTCCCCACCCACCGCACCTTCCGCGAGCTGGGCTTCGACTCGCTGACCGCCGTCGAGCTCCGGAACCGGCTGACCCGGCTCACCGGGCTGAAACTGCCCGCCGGACTTGTCTTCGACCACCCCACGCCCGCCGCCCTCGCCGACCATCTGTGCATCCGGACGGCGCCGGACGAGACGGTCTCGTCGGGTGCTCTGTCCACCGTCGGCGCGACCCCGGGTGATCCGGACGAGCCGATCGTCATCGTGGGCATGGCCTGCCGGTTCCCCGGTGGGGTCGCCTCGCCGGAGGAGTTCTGGGAACTGCTCGCCGTCGGCCGCGACGCCGTCGGGGACTTCCCGGCCGACCGCGGCTGGGACACCGACGAACTGCTCGCCTCCGGTGCCACCAGCACCGCACGGGGCGCGTTCCTGCGGGACGCGGCCGAGTTCGACGCGGGTTTCTTCGGAATCTCCCCGCGTGAGGCACTGGGCATGGACCCGCAGCAGCGGCTCCTGCTGGAGACCGCCTGGGAGGCCGTCGAGCGCGCCGGGATCGACCCGGTGGGGCTGCGTGGACGCCCCGTTGGCGTGTTCGTCGGCTCCAACGGGCAGGACTATCCAGCCCTGTTGGCGGTGTCCGGTACCGAACTCGACGGACACCTGCTGACCGGCAACGCGGCCAGCGTGGTCTCCGGTCGGCTGGCGTACGCGTTCGGGTTCGAGGGCCCGGCCGTCACCGTCGACACCGCGTGCTCCGCGTCCCTGGTGTCCCTGCACCTGGCCGCGCAGGCGCTGCGGTCGGGCGAGTGCGAGATCGCGCTCGCGGGCGGGGTGACGGTGATGTCGACGCCCGGCGCGTTCGTGGAGTTCTCCCGGCAGCGCGGGCTGGCCGGCGACGGCCGCTGCAAGGCGTTCTCCGCCGACGCGGACGGCACCGGCTGGGGCGAGGGCGTCGGCCTGCTGCTCGTCGAGAAGCTGTCCGACGCCCGCCGCAACGGCCACCAGATCCTCGCCGTGGTCCGTGGTTCGGCCGTCAACCAGGACGGCGCCTCCAACGGCCTCACCGCCCCCAACGGCCCTGCCCAACAACGGGTCATCCGGCAGGCCCTCGCCAACGCCCGTCTGACTCCCGCCGAGATCGACGCCGTGGAGGCCCACGGCACCGGTACGGTCCTCGGTGACCCGATCGAGGCCGAGGCGCTCCTGGCCACCTACGGTGAAGGCCGTGCCCTCGAACGACCGTTGCTGCTCGGCTCGGTGAAGTCCAACATCGGTCACACGCAGGCCGCCGCCGGTGTCGCCGGTGTCATCAAGATGGTCATGGCCATGCGCCACGGCGTCCTGCCCCCGACCTTGCACGCGGACACTCCGACTCCGCACGTCGACTGGACGGCCGGAACGGTCCGCCTGCTGACCGAGCCGCAGGAGTGGCCCCGAGGAGAGGCCCCGCGCCGGGCGGGCGTCTCGTCGTTCGGCATCAGCGGCACCAACGCCCACGTCATCCTGGAGTCCGCGGAATCCCTGTCGACCCCGCGGTCGGCACAGCCCCCCGCCGGCCCCGCCAGCCCCGACGTCCCGCCCCTGTGGCTCCTCGGCGCCCGCGACCGCACCGCCCTCCACGCGCGGGCCACCGCCCTGCGGGCCGTGCTGCGCGACACCCCCGACCTGAACGACCGGGACCTGGGCCACGCCCTCGCCACCACCCGATCCTCCCTCGACCACCGAGCCGTCGTCCTCGGCGCCGACCGCGACGAGCGCCTCGCCGCCCTCGCCGCCCTCGCACAGGGCCGCGCGGCCCCCGGCCTGGTGAAGGGCGAGCCCGTGGAGGGCCCGATGGCCTTCCTGTTCTCCGGACAGGGCAGCCAACGCGGCGGTGCGGGACGGGAGGTGTACGACACCTTCGCCGCGTTCGCCGACGCGCTGGACGAGGTGTGCCTGAGGTTCGACCAGCTGCTCGACCACCCGCTGCGTCAAGTGCTCTTCGGGGACCAAGACGTCCTGCTCGACCGGACCGAGTACACCCAGCCCGCCCTGTTCGCCATCGAGGTGGCGTTGTTCCGGCTGCTGGAGTCATGGGGTGTCACCCCGGACTTCGTGGCCGGTCATTCGATCGGGGAGGTCACGGCCGCGTACGTCGCCGGTGTCTGGTCCCTCGACGACGCGTGTGCGCTGGTCGCCGCGAGGGGGCGGCTCATGGGTGCGCTGCCGGAGGGTGGCGCGATGCTCGCCGTGGAGGCGGCGGAAGCGGATGTCCTGCCGTTGCTGGACGGGCGAGTGGCGGTCGCCGCGGTCAATGCCCCCGGCTCGGTGGTGGTCTCCGGGAACGCGGACGCGGTCACCGAGCTGGAGGCCAGGTGGCGTGAACAGGGCGTGCGGGTCAAGCGGTTGACGGTCAGTCACGCGTTCCACTCGCCGTTGATGGAGCCGATGCTGGACGACTTCCGTGCTGTGGTGGAGAAGCTGGAGTACGGCGTCCCGCGTATCCCGGTCGTCTCGAACCTGACCGGTGAGATGGCGGCCGTCGAGGAGTTGTGTTCGCCGGAGTACTGGGTGCGGCACGTCCGGGAGACCGTGCGCTTTGCCGACGGAGTCGAGACGCTGGTCGGGCGGGGTGTGGCGACGTTCGTCGAACTCGGTCCGGACGCCGTCCTGTCGGCACTGGTACCCGCCGGAAGCGGTGTCCCCGTCCTGCGCAAGGACCGCGCCGAGCAGCTCGCCGTGGCCAGGGCGTCGGCCGCGCTGCACGTGCGAGGCGTGACCGTCGACTGGGCGGCGTACTACTCCCGCCCCACGGCCCACCGGATCGACCTGCCCACCTACCCCTTCCAGCGCGCCCGGTACTGGCCCGACGGCCGCGTGCGCCCGCCGCACGCACAGGGGCCGGTGGGCGACGAGACCGACCGGCGTTTCTGGGAAGCTGTCGAGCACGAGGACTTCACAGCCCTCGCCGACCAGGGTCTGGACGCCCTAGCCGACGCCCTGCCCGCGCTGTCGTCCTGGCGGCGCCGGACCCGTGAGCGCTCCGCCGTCGACGCCTGGCGGCACCGACTCGTCTGGCATCCCGTCAGTTTGCCCGCAGCGGCTCTGCACGGCAGTTGGCTGCTGGTCTCCGGCCCGGACGCGGAAGCCACCGCCCGCCAGGCCGCCGACGCTCTTTCCGGTGCCGGAGCCACCGTCGTGCATGCCGTTCTGGACGCCCCGCGGGCGAACGACCGTGCCGTCGTCGCCGACGAGCTGCGGGCCGTCCTGGACGGACAGTCCGTCGCCGGGGTGCTCTCCCTGCTCGGCTGGCACGACACCTCCGACGACGGCCCCGTCCCCACCGGCCTGCCCGCCACGGCCGCACTGCTCCAGGCCCTCGGCGACCTGGGGGTGGAGGCACCCCTGTGGTGCGCCACCCAGCACGCGGTCACCACGACCCCGTCGGACGACCTCGCGGACCCCGTCCGGGCCGCCCTGTGGGGCCTCGGCCGGGCCGCCGCCCTGGAACACCCGGGGCGCTGGGGCGGTCTGGTCGACCTGCCCGCCGACCTCACCCCGGCCGTCGGCACCCGCCTGGCAGCCGCCCTGGCCCAGAGCGCCACGGACGGGACGAACGAGGACCAGCTCGCGCTGCGCCCCGACCACACCCTGGTCGCCCGCCTGGAACCGGCCCCCGCACCATCGGTCGACGACACCGGCTGGAAGCCGGGTCCGGGCAGCGTCCTGATCACCGGAGGCACCGGTGCCCTCGGCGCGCACACCGCGCGCTGGCTGGTCCGGCAGGGCGCCCGGCACCTGCTGCTGGCCGGCCGCAGCGGCCCGGACGCGCCCGGCGCCGAGCTGCTGCGCGCCGAACTCACCGAACTGGGCGCCGAGTCGGTGACCCTGGCGGCCTGTGACGTCGCCGATCGCGCCCAAGTCGCCGCACTGCTCGGCGGGATACCCGGCGACCGGCCGTTGACCGCCGTGTTCCATGCGGCCGGTGTTCTCGACGACGGTGTCCTCGACGGGCTCACCCCCGAACGGTTCGCCGCCGTGTTCGCCGCGAAGTCCCATGCCGCGCACACCCTGCACGAGCTGACCCGCGACCTCGACCTGAGCGCCTTCGTGCTGTTCTCCTCGGCCGCCGGAACCCTCGCCGGCGCGGGGCAGGCCAACTACGCGGCCGCCAACGCCCACTTGGACGCCCTCGCCCGGCACCGGCACGCACTCGGGCTGCCCGCCACCTCCCTCGCCTGGGGGCCGTGGGCCGACGCGGGCATGGCCGCCGACAGCACCACCGCGCGAGGCCGCGGCGACGGCGCGGGACTGCGCGCGCTGGCGCCCGGCCAGGCCGTGGCCGCGATGGGCCGAGCCCTGGCCGCGGGCGACACCGCCCTGACCCTCCTGGACGCCGACTGGCCCCGGTTCGCGGCCGCCTACACGGCCGTACGGCACAGCCCGCTGCTGACGGGCATCCCTCAGGCCGCAGCCGTCCTGGACACTGTCCGCGACGCCGCGCGGGAGACCCCCGCACTGGGCGACCGGCTGGCCGGGGTGACCCCCGCCGAACGGGACCGTCTCGCGCTGGAGTTGGTCTGCGCGGAGGTGGCGCTCGTCCTCGGCCACGGGTCCGGCCAGGACATCGATCCCCAACGCGCCCTGCGCGACCTGGGCTTCGACTCGCTGACCGCCGTAGAACTGCGCAACCGGCTCGACCAGGCCACCGGCCTGCGGCTGCCGACCACGCTCGTCTACGACCATCCCACGCCCACCGCGCTCGCCGAGGAACTGCTCGCCCAGCTGACGCCCGACAGAGGGCCCGCGGGCGCGGACGCCGGACTGCGGCAACTGGCCTCGCTGGAGTCGGCGCTCGCCGGACTGTCCCCCCTGGAGACCGATCCCGGCACCCGGGCCGCGATCGGAGACCGGCTCGGCGCGCTGCTCGCCGTCTGGTCCGCCACCGGCGCCGCGCCGGGCACCGACACCGTCTCCGGCGAACTGGACGAGGCGAGCGACGACGAGGTCTTCGACTTCATCGGCCGGGAGTTCGGGATCTCGTGAACCCCCGCCCGGCCGGGCTCGACCCCGCCGCCCCGACGCAGACCACGAACCACCGGCCCCACCCCGAGGTGTGACACGACATGGCGAACGAGGAGAAGCTCCGCTACTTCCTGAAGCGGGTGACGGCCGATCTGCACCAGGCCCGTCAGCGGGTGAAGGAGCTGGAGTCGGGCGGTCAGGAGCCGGTGGCGATCGTCGGCATGGCCTGTCGGTTTCCGGGTGGCGTGGACTCGCCGGAGGCGTTGTGGGAGCTGGTGGCCTCCGGCAAGGACGCCGTGTCCGGTTTCCCCGAGGACCGCGGCTGGGACCTGGAGACACTGTTCCACCCCGACCCGGACCACCCCGGGACGTCGTACGTCCGGGAAGGCGGATTCCTGGACGGGGCCGCCGAGTTCGACCCGGAGTTCTTCGGGATCTCACCGCGCGAGGCGCTCGCCATGGACCCGCAGCAGCGGCTCCTGCTGGAGACCGGCTGGGAGGCGATCGAGCGCGCCGGCCTGGACCCCGCCGGGCTGCGCGGCTCACGCACCGGCGTGTTCGTCGGCACCAACGGCCAGCAGTACACCGCCCCGTTGATGGGTGCACGGGAAGAGGGCGTCGAGGGGTACATCGGCACCGGCAACGCGGCGAGCGTGATGTCCGGCCGCCTCTCGTACGTGCTGGGTCTGGAGGGTCCGGCGGTCACGGTCGACACGGCCTGTTCCTCCTCGCTGGTCGCCCTGCATCTCGCGGCGCAGGCGCTGTGGCGGGGCGAGTGCGCCATGGCCCTGGCCGGTGGCGTCACCGTGATGACCACACCGGGTGTCTTCGTCGACTTCAGCCGGCAGCGCGGCCTCGCGGCGGACGGCCGGTGCAAGGCCTTCGCCGCGGCGGCCGACGGCACCGGCTGGGGCGAGGGCGTCGGCGTGCTCCTCGTGGAGCGGCTCTCCGACGCCCTGAGGCTGGGACACCGGGTGCTGGCTGTGGTGCGGGGTACGGCCGTCAACCAGGACGGCGCCTCCAACGGCCTCACCGCCCCCAACGGCCCCTCCCAGCGCCGCGTCATCCGGCAGGCCCTCGCGGGCGCCGGACTCGGCGCCCGCGACGTGGACGCCGTCGAGGCGCACGGCACCGGCACCACCCTCGGCGACCCCATCGAGGCGCGCGCCCTGCTGGCCACCTACGGTCAGGGCCGTGACCCCGAACTGCCGCTGTGGGTCGGCTCGGTGAAGTCGAACATCGGGCACACCCAGGCGGCGGCCGGAGTGGCCGGCGTCATCAAGATGGTCATGGCCCTGCGGCACGGCATGCTGCCGCCCACCCTGCACGTCGACGACCCCTCGCCGCACGTCGACTGGACCGCCGGCGCGGTCCGGCTGCTCACCTCGCCGACCGACTGGCCCGACACCGGCCGCCCCCGCCGCGCCGCGGTCTCCTCCTTCGGCGTCAGCGGCACCAACGCCCACACCATCCTCGAAGGCCCGCCGCGGCCGACCGGAACCCCGGCCGCCGACATCGAGGCCGATCCTGACGCCGACATCGAGGCCGAGCCGGTCCCCGTGCCGTTCACCGACGGCAGCCTCCCCGTCCTGCCCTGGGTCGTCACCGCCCACACCGCGCAGGCGCTGGCCGCGCAGGCGGAGCGGCTCGCCGTACTGGACGCCGAACCCCTCGCGGTGGCCCGAGCCCTGGCCGGCGGGCGTACCGTCCTCGCCGAACGCGCCGTACTCCTCGGCGCGGCCGGCGACGAACTCCGCACCGCGGCCCACGCGTTGGCGGACGGGCAGGAGCAGCCGGGCAGCCTGGTCCGCGGCCGGGCACGGGGGCGGGGCGGTGCCGTGTTCGTCTTCCCGGGCCAAGGCGCCCAGTGGACCGGCATGGCACGCGAACTGCTCACCGCGAGCCCGGTGTTCGCCGAGGCCGTCGCCGAGTGCGAGGCCGCGCTCGCCCCCTGCGTCGACTGGTCGCTCACCGACGTCCTCACCAGTGGCGAGATCGACCAAGTGGACGTCGTACAGCCGGTGTTGTGGGCGGTGATGGTGTCGCTGGCCGCGCTGTGGCGGTCGGTGGGCGTCGAACCGGCCGTGGTGGTGGGTCATTCACAGGGTGAGATCGCGGCGGCCTGCGTGGCGGGAGCCCTCTCCCTCGAAGACGGCGCGCGAGTCGTGGCCCTGCGGTCGAAGGCGATCCGGCGGCTGGCCGGGACCGGCGGCATGGTCTCGGTGTTCGCCCCCGCCGACCGGGTGGCGCCGCTCCTCACCGACGGCATCGGCATCGCAGCCGTCAACGGGCCCCGCGCGGTCGTGGTCTCCGGCGAGACCGACGCCCTGGACACCTTCCTCGCCGCCTGCGCGGAAGCGGGGGTGGAGGCCCGACGGATCGCCGTCGACTACGCCTCCCACTCGCCGATGGTCGAACGGCTGGCCACCGAGATCACCGACGCCCTCGCCGGTGTCACCCCCAAGGCGCCCGCCGTCCCCATGCTGTCGACCTGCACCGGCACCTGGGTCGAGGGCGGCACGCTCGACGCCCGCTACTGGTACGACAACCTGCGCAACCCCGTCCGCCTCCAGGACGCCGTCACCGCTCTCGCCGACGCCGGGCACCGCGTGTACGTCGAGGTCAGCCCGCACCCCGTGCTCGCGATGGCCGTCCAGGGCACCCTCGACGAGACGGACGGCGGCGGCACCGCACTGGGCACCCTCCGCCGCGACCAGGGCGGCCCGGCCCGGTTCGCGGAGTCCGTCGCGGAGGCGTTCTGCGCGGGCGCCGACGTCGACTGGACCCCGCTGCTGCCCGGCCCGGCCACCGGCCCCGTCGACCTGCCGACCTACGCCTTCCAGCACCGCCGCTTCTGGCCGGCCGTCCCGGTGACCGGCGCGGGCGACCCGGCGGGGCTCGGCCTCGCGGGCGTCGACCACGGTCTGCTCGGCGCCGCCCTGACCCTCGCCGAGGGCGACGGACTGCTGCTCACCGGCCGCCTCGCCCTGCGCGGCCGCCCCTGGCTCGCGGACCACACCGTGCACGGCACCGTACTGCTGCCCGGCACCGCGTTCCTGGAGTGCGCCCTGCGCGCCGCCGACCAGGCCGGCTGCGAGAGCGTCGAGGAACTCACCGTCGAGACCCCGTTGGCGCTCCCCGCCACCGGCGGCGTACGCGTCCAGGTCCGCGTCGGCGCCCCCGACCCGGCCGGCCGCAGGCCGCTCACCATCCACGCCGCCCCCGACGGCGACGACCTGTCCTGGACCCGGCACGCCACCGGCTTCCTCACCCCCGGCACCCCGCCGCCCGGCGAACCGCTCGCCGACTGGCCGCCCGCCGACGCCGAACCCCTGGACGCCGAAGACCTCTACCCCGCCCTCGCCGGTGTCGGCTACGGCTACGGCCCCGCCTTCCAGGGCCTGCGCCGCGTCTGGCGGCACGGCGACGACGTGTACGCCGACGTCGAACTCCCCGCCGGCCAGCACCGGGACGCCGCACGGTACGCCCTGCACCCCGCGCTCCTGGACGCCGGACTGCACGCCATCATGGCCGCCGGCCTGTTCGCCGACGATCCGCGGGGCCCCGGCCGGCTGCCGTTCTCCTTCACCGACACCGCCCTGCACGCCCACGGCGCGACCAGCCTGCGCGTACGCCTGCGCAGGACCGGCCCCGACACTGTGACCCTCGACGCGGCGGACGCGGTCGGCGCCCCCGTCGCCACCGTCGGCGGACTCGTCCTGCGGCCCATGGCCGCCGAGTCGTTCATCGCCGGCCCGACCGACGCCGAGGTGCTGTACGGCATCGAATGGACCACCGTGCCCCTGGGCGATCCTGACGGGGAAGAACGGTCCTGGGGCGTGCTGATCGAGCCCTCCCCGGGGATACCGGGCGCACTCGCCGCCGCCGGGGTCGCCCTCGCCCCCGTCGCCGACGGGCCGGTGCCGCCCGTCGTCCTGCTGGACCTGACCGCGCACGGCGCCGCGGCGCACCAGGCCCGTGAGCTCACGGCCGACGCGCTCGGCACCTTGCAGGGCTGGCTCGCGGACCCCCGCTGCGAGGACGCCCGGCTGGTCGTACTGACCTCCCGTGCCGTCGCCGCCGACCCCGGCGAGGACGTCACCGACCTGGCCGCCGCGGCCGTATGGGGGCTGGCGCGCTCCGCCCAGTCCGAGTACCCGGGGCGCCTCGTGCTGGCCGACACCGACGACGACCCGCGTTCCTGGGCCGCGCTGCCCGCGGCGCTCGCCGGTGACGAACCCCAACTCGCCCTGCGCGCAGGCACGGTGACCGCCCCCCGGCTGATCCGGCTGCCGCACCCCGAGACCATCGGTCCCGCCGCACCCTGGGACCCCGAGGGCACCGTCCTCGTCACCGGCGGTACCGGAGCGCTGGGCCGGCTCACCGCACGGCACCTCGTCACCGCCCACGGCGTACGCCACCTGCTGCTGACCTCCCGGCAGGGTGCCGAAGCGCCCGGCGCGGCCGAACTCGCCGCGGAACTGGCCGAGTCGGGCGCCGACGTCACCTTCGCCGCCTGCGACGCCGCCGACCGCGACGCCCTGGAGGCGCTGCTGGCCGGCATCCCCGCCGACCGTCCGCTGCGCGCCGTACTGCATCTCGCGGGCGCCCTCGACGACGGCACCCTCGCCGCGCTCGACGCCGAGCGCCTCGACACCGTGCTGCGGCCCAAGGCCGACGCCGCCTGGAACCTGCACGACCTCACGCGCGGCCTCGACCTCACCGCGTTCGTGCTGTTCTCCTCGCTCGCCGGGGTCGTCGGCAGCCCCGGCCAGGCCGGGTACGCGGCCGGTAACACCTACCTCGACGCCCTCGCCGCACACCGCCGGGCCGCGGGGCTGCCCGGCACCTCCCTGGCCTGGGGGCTCTGGGCCAGCGCGGGCGCCATGACCGGTCACCTCGGCGACACCGACCGGCGCCGCATGGCCTCCGGCGGCGTCCTGCCCCTGGACGACGCGCACGGCATGCGCCTCCTCGACGCCGCCTGCGCCGACGGCCACGGCCCGCTCCTCGTCCCCGCGCACCTCGATCTGCCCGCGCTGCGCACCCGGGCCGCCGCCACCGGCCTGGCCCCGCTGTGGCGCACCCTCGTCCCGGTACGGGCCCGGCGCACCGCCGCCGGTGCCGGCGCGGTCCCGGACACCGCGTGGGCCGACCGGCTCGCCGCCCTTCCCGAAGCCGACCGCGCCCGCGAACTCACCGCCCTCGTCCGCCCCCAGGCCGCCGCCGTCCTCGGCCACGGCTCGCCCGACGCCGTCGACGCGACCCGTGCCTTCAAGGACCTCGGCTTCGACTCGCTGACCGCCGTGGACCTGCGTAACCGGCTCACCGCCGCCACCGGTGTGCGCCTGCCCGTCACCCTCGTCTTCGACCACCCCACCCCCGAGGCCCTGGCCGCCCGCTTGGCCGAGGAACTCCTCGGCCGGACCGCCCCCGCCCGCCCGGCCGCGCCCGCCCCACGCGGCACCGGCACCGATCCCATCGCCGTGGTCGCCATGGCCTGCCGCTACCCCGGCGGCGTCACCAGCCCCGAACAGCTGTGGGACCTGGTGTTCGGCGAACGGGACGCCGTCGGTGACCTCCCCGGCGACCGAGGCTGGGATCTCGACGCCCTCTACGACCCCGAACCCGGCCGCCCCGGCCGCAGTTACGCCCGCCACGGCGCGTTCTTGCACGACGCGGCCGAGTTCGACGCCGGCTTCTTCGGGATCTCCCCGCGCGAGGCCGTCGCCATGGACCCCCAGCAGCGACTGCTCCTGGAGACCTCCTGGGAGGCCCTCGAACGGGCCGGCATCGACCCCCTGTCGGTACGCGGCAGCAGCACCGGAGTCTTCGCCGGGGTGATGTACCACGACTACGCCACCCGGCTGCGCTCGGTGCCCGAGGACGCCGACGGCTTCCTCGGCACCGGCGCCTCCGCGAGCGTCGCCTCCGGCCGCGTCGCCTACACCCTCGGCCTGCACGGTCCGGCGGTCACCGTCGACACCGCCTGCTCCTCCTCCCTGGTCGCGCTGCACCTCGCGGCACAGGCCCTGCGGGCGGGGGAGTGCGACCTGGCGCTGGCCGGCGGAGTCACCGTGCTGGCCACCCCCGGCGTCTTCATCGACTTCAGCCGCCAGCGCGGGATGGCCGCCGACGGCCGGTGCAAGCCCTTCGCCGCGGCGGCCGACGGCACCGGCTGGGGCGAGGGCGCCGGAACGCTGCTGCTGGAACGGCTCAGCGACGCCCGCCGCCTCGGCCACCCCGTCCTGGCCGTCGTACGCGGCTCGGCGGTCAACCAGGACGGTGCCTCCAACGGCCTCACCGCCCCCAACGGCCCCGCCCAGCAACGCGTCATCCGCCAGGCGCTGGCCGCCGCCCGGCTCACCCCCGACCAGGTCGACCTCGTCGAGGCGCACGGCACCGGCACCACCCTCGGCGACCCCATCGAGGCTCAGGCGCTGCTCGCCACCTACGGCCAGGACCGCCCGGCCGACCGGCCTCGGCTGCTCGGCTCGGTCAAGTCCAACCTCGGCCACACCCAGGCCGCCGCCGGTGTCGCCGGCGTCATCAAGACCGTCATGGCGCTGCGCCACGGCATCGCCCCGCGCACCCTGCACGTGGACGAGCCGACGCCGCACGTCGACTGGTCCTCCGGCAACGTCGAACTGCTCACCGACACCCGGCCCTGGCCCGAGACCGCGCGCCCCCGCCGCGCCGCCGTCTCCTCCTTCGGCGTCAGCGGCACCAACGCCCATGTCGTGCTGGAACAACCGCCCGCCGAACGGCCGGAGTCACCCCCCGGCGACGAGGCGCGCGGACCGTTTCCCGTCCTGCTGTCGGCCCGTGGCGCCGCCGCCCTTCGCGCCCAGGCCGCCCGCCTCGCCGACCACCTCGACACCGGCACCGACACCCTCGGCGACATCGCCCGCTCCCTGGCCACCTCCCGGGCCGCCCTGGAACACCGCGCCGCCCTCACCGCCGACGACCCCGCGGTCCTGGCCCGCACCCTGCGCGCCTTCGCCGCCGGAGACCCGGCCGCCGGGATCCTCACCGGCACCCCCGGCCCGAGCACCACCGCGTTTCTCTTCTCCGGACAGGGCAGCCAACGAGCCGGAACGGGAAGGGAGTTGTACGACTCCCACGCGGTGTTCCGGGAGGCGCTCGACTCAGTCTGCGCCGCCTTCGACACCCATCTCGACCGCCCCCTGAGAGACGTACTGCTCGCCGCACCCGGCACCCCCGAGGCCGCCCTCGTCGACGACACCGGCAACACCCAGCCCGCCCTGTTCGCACTCGAAGTCGCCCTCCACCGGCTCGTCGAGTCCTGGGGCGTCACCGCTCACGCCGTCGCCGGTCACTCGATCGGAGAACTGGCCGCCGCCCATGTGGCGGGCGTCTGGTCGCTGCCCGACGCCGTCACCCTGGTCGCGGCCCGCGCCCGCCTGATGCGCGCGCTGCCGCCCGGCGGCACGATGCTCGCCGTGCAGGAGAGCGAGGCCGACGTCCGCGAGATCCTCGCCGGACACGAGGGCTGCGCGGGCCGCGTCGACATCGCCGCCGTCAACGGGCCCCGAGCCGTCGTCGTGTCCGGCGCGGCGGACCCGCTCGCCGAACTGGAGGCGCGGTGGCGCCGACAGGGCGTGAAGGTAAAGCGCCTGACGGTCAGTCACGCGTTCCACTCACCGCTGATGGACCCGATCCTGGACGACTTCCGGCTCGTCGCCGAGAGCCTCACCTACCACGAACCCCGGCTGCCCGTGGTCTCCGGGATCACCGGCGAGGTCGCCCAGCCCGGCCAACTCACCGACCCCGACTACTGGGTTCGGCACGTCCGGTCGGCCGTGCGGTTCGGTGACGTCCTCACCACTCTGCGGGAGACGGGGACCCGCGTCCTGGTCGAGATGGGTCCTGACGCGGTGCTCAGCGCCCTCGCGGCCGACATCCCGGACGGCCCCGCCGCACTGCCGCTGCTGCGCGCGGACCGCCCCGAACGCCAGTCCCTGGCCGCCGCGTCGGCCGCCCTGTTCACCCACGGGGTACGGGTCGACTGGGCCGCCTGTCTCGACGGCACCGGAACCCGGCGGGTCGACCTGCCGACGTACGCCTTCCAGCGCACCGCCTACTGGCTGCACGACGCGCCGCCGCCCGAGGCCCGGATCTGGGAGGCGATCGAGAACCAGGACGCGGAGGCGCTGGCCCGTGCCCTCGGCGACGGCGCCGTCGCCGAGGCCCTGCGCCCCGCGCTGCCGCTGCTGGGTCCCTGGATACGCCGCGCCCGCGGCGCGACCGCGGGCCCCGCACCCGACACCGGCGCGGCACCCGCCGCGGGCACCCCGCACGACGACACCGGACCCGAACTGCTGCGCCGACGGCTCGCGGACCTCCCCGACGAGCTGCGCCACGGCCACCTCCTGGAGACCGTACGCGCCCTGGCCGCCGGCGTCCTCGGGCACCCGTCGCCCGACGGCCTCGACACCGGCCGTGACTTCCTCGACCAGGGCTTCGCCTCCCTCACCGCCGTGGAACTGCGGACCCGGCTGGCCGCCGCCACCGGCCTGGACCTGCCGGCCGCCCTGATCTACGACTTCCCCAGCCCGGCCGACGTCGCCGCCCATCTCGTGGAGCGGCTGTTCCACCAGGAACCGGCCGCAGACCCGTCCGACCACACCTCCGGGCCCGGAGACGTTCCGGCCCCGCCCCCGCCGGCCACCGCGACGCCGTGACCGGCCGCCATCGATGCACCCGACACCGCAGAGGAACCACGACGTGACCACCCACACCCCGTCCGACACCAGCCTGTGGCTGCGCCGGTACCACGCGGCACCCCGCAGCCGGGTCCGCCTGGTCTGCTTCCCGCACGCCGGCGGATCGGCCAGCTACTACCACCCGGTCTCCGCCGCGTTGTCCCCCGCCGTGGAGGTCACGGCCGTCCAGTACCCGGGACGCCAGGACCGCCGTACCGAACCGTGCGTCGACGACCTCGGTGACCTGGCCGCCCGCGTCTGGGAACAACTGCGGCCGGCCCTCGCCGCGGAACCCGCCCTGCCCACCGCGCTCTTCGGGCACAGCATGGGCGCCGTCGTCTCCTTCGAGGTGGCCCGGCTGATGGAGCGCGACACGGGCGCCGGGCCCCTCGTGCTGTTCGCCTCCGGCCGGCGGGCGCCCGGCATCCCGCAGGACGACGACATCAGCAGCCGTGACGAGGCCGGTGTGGTGCGCGAGATGCGGGCCCTCGGCGGCACCGACTCCCGGGTGCTGTCCGACCCCGAGCTGCTGGAGATGGTGCTGCCCGCACTGCGCAGCGACTACCGGGCCGTCGAACGCTACCGGTGCGACACCGGCACCCGGATCTCCGCACCGGTGTCCGTCCTGGTCGGCGACAGCGACCCGCGCACCACCCTGGAACAGGCCCGCGCCTGGGATCTGCACACCAGCGCGGGCACCGCGTTCCACACCTACCCGGGCGGCCACTTCTACCTGGAGCACAACCAGACGGCCGTACTGGACACGATCCGCGACACGCTCGCCGCGCACGGCCTGCCCGTGGCCCCCTGAACGGCCCGGAACGCACGAAGAGGGCCCGCCGCTCCAGGAGCGGCGGGCCCTCTTCGTGCAGGGGGGGCAGGTTCAGCCGTCGGCCTCCAGCACCTTCGCCAGCGCCGCCACCGAGGGCGCGTCAAAGACCTGGGCGAGCGACAGGTTCACCCCGAAGTCCCGCTCCACGAGCTGGCACAGCTGCACCGCGTACAGCGAGTTGCCGCCCAGAGCGAAGAAGGACGCGTCCCGCGGCACCCGCTCCAGGTGCAGCACCTCGGTGAACGCCGCCGCGATCCGCAGCTCCGCTCCCTCCCGGGGCGCCGAACCGGCCGCGGCCCTCGCGTCCCGCAACTCCTCAGCCAGCGCGGTCAGGGCCCGGCCGTCCACCTTGCGGTCCTCCAGCACCGGCAGGGCGTCCAGCCGATGCACCCGCGCCGGCACCAGATACGCCGGCAGGCGTTCGCCGAGCAGGGCCCGCACCTCGTCCGCCGTCGGGCCGTCGGCGCCCGTGCCCACGTAGAACAGGCACAGGTCCTCGCACGCGCCGTCCGGCCCGTGGAGCGGGACCACGGCACAGCTGCCGACCCCGGGCAGCCGCCGCGCGGCCAGCTCTACGTCGTCCAGTTCCACCCGGTAGCCGCGCATCTTGACCTGCCGGTCGGCGCGGCCGTCGAAGTGCAGGAGGCCCTCCGCCGACCAGTGGCCGAGGTCCCCGGTGCGGTACACGGTGACCATGCCGCCGTCCGGACCCACCGGCACCTTGACGAACTTCCGGGCAGTCAGCTCCGGATCGCCGAGGTAGCCCAGCGCCAGGCCGCTGCCGCTGAGGCAGATCTCACCGCTTTCCCCGACCGCGCACACGCGGTCGCCGTCCAGGACGTACGCGGCCGTGCCCGGATAGGGGCGGCCCAGTGGGATCCCCGTGTCGTCTGCGCAGTCCTGCCGCCGCACCACGTGCCCGGTGGCGGCGATGGTGGACTCGACCGGGCCGTACATGTTGTGCAGCGGGATCTGCGGATGCCGGTCCAGGAAACGGCGGGCGTGCGCGGGGGAGAGGGCCTCGCCACCGGTGCCGACGACCCGCAGCCCGGTGAAGGCGTCCAGGTCGGTGTCGATCACCATGTGCAGCACGGCCGTGGGCAGGAACACCGTGTCCACGCCCTCCTCGGCCACCAACTCCCTCAGACGGCCCGCCAGTTCGACGGTGTCCGTCATGATCCGCAGGGTCCCGCCGCCCAGCAGCACCGCCCAGGAGTCCAGGCCGAACGCGTCCCAGGTCGCCGCCAGCGACTGCGGCATCACCGCGCCGCCGCCCACCGGTGCGAACGCCCAGTCGTCGAAGAGCCGGACATGGCCCCGGTGCGCGGTCAGCACCCCCTTGGGCGTGCCGGTGGTGCCCGAGGTGAAGAACACCGCGTTCGCGTCGTCGCCGCGCACGGTCACCTCGGGGGCCCGCCGCCCGGTGGCCGCGAGGGCGGCGAAGTCGGCCGGACCGACCCGCCAGACGGAGCCGGGCCACGGCTCGTCGCCGGACGTCACCAGCAGGGGGCCGTCCAGCCGCTCCGTCAGCGCCTCGATACGCGCCCGCGGCCAGCGCGGGTCCAGCGCCGCGTACGCCGCGCCCCGCCGCACCACGGCCAGGAGCATCGCCAGCAACTCCGCCGACCGGGGCATCAGCACGGGCACCAGCATGCCGGGCCTGACCTCGCGCTCGGCCAGTTCGGCGGCGAAGTCCTCGGACGCGGCGGCCAGTTGGCCGTAGGTGATCCGACGGGTGCCGTCCACCACGGCGACGGCGTCGGGCCACCGTGCCACGCACCAGTCGAAGAGTCCGTGCAGGGTCCGCGCCCGGGCCTCGGGCGCGGGAGGGGGATTCCAGGACGGGTCGGGCAGGGAACCACCCGGGTCGGCCGCGGTGCCGGTCATGACTCCTCCTGGAGCGTGGTCATCCGTCCGGCCAGGCCCGCCGGGGTGGGGTTCTCGAACACATCTGCCAGCCGCAGGCGCACCCCCGTGTCCTCCTCGACCCGCTGCACGAGTTGTGCGGCCATCAGCGAATGGCCGCCGCTGGAGAAGAAGTTGTCGTGCGGGCCCAGGTCCTGCCGGTTGGTGAGCGTGTTCCAGAACCCCACCAGCAGCGGCGTCCAGTCGCCGCCCGCCGCGGGAGCCGTGTTGGCGACCGCGGCGGCCCGCTCGGCGACCGCGAGCAGGTCCACGACGCCGTCGGCGGTCGCGGGCAGGGTGTCGACCACCACCACGTGCGAAGGCACCGCCGCGCCGGGCAGCAGCCGGGCCGTGTGCGCGCGCAGCGACACCGGGTCCGGCGGCTCCTGGCCCGGCACGGTCCGTACCAGGGCGACCAGCGTGGCGTCCCCGGCGCACACCTCGACCACCGCGGCATGGGCGACGGCCGGATGCTCCGCGAGCACCGCCTCGATCCGCTCCGGCTCCACCCAGTCGCCGAGCCGGAACAGGCGCCGCGCGGACGAACCGAGCACCTCCACCCGCCCGTCGTCGGTCCACCGGCCCAGCAGCCCCGCGCCCACCGGCTCCCAGCTGCCCCGGGAGACCCGGATCTCGCCGGTCACCCCGAGCGGCAGCTCCTGCCCCTCGGGCCCGGTCACGGCGATCCGGACGCCCGGCACCGGACGCACCCGGTTCAGCCACCGGTCGCCCGGATCCGCCGAGGACTGCACACCCCACACGCCCGCGCCGTCGACCCGCAGCTGATACGGCCGGGCGCCCGCGCCGACCAGCCGGTGGGCCAGGCCCAGCGGCGGAGCCTCGGTCAGCAGAGCGGGGCGGGACAGCGGGACGCCGTCGGCCAGCAGGTCCCACCAGGTGCCGGGCGCGGCGCGCAGCAGGGCCGCGGGATGCCGTTCCAGCACGGTGGGCAGGGACTCCCCGGCGCCCACCGCGACGACCCGGCCCCCAGTGGCCAACGGGAGCCACATCTCGGGCAGTTGGGAGGCGCAGCCCGGTGCGCCGTGCCACACCGCGTCCACCGGGCCGCCCGGCTCGGCGGCGAGTTCCTCGGCGAGGGCACCCATCAGCGCGGCCAGGTCGGCATGGCCGATCGCGCCGCCGGCCCCGTGCGCGGCCACGGTGTCCGGGTCGTACGCACCGACGCTGTCACCGGCCTCGTCGTCCTCGCCCGGGCGGCTCGACACCGGCACCGGACGGAGCACGCGGCCGTCCGGGACGAGCAGAGCCGTGCCGTCGTCCGGAGCGTCCCAGGACGTCTCACCGTCGGCCGCGGCCTGTTCGACCGGGCCGCCGTCGGCCGCGATGCGGCTCGTCCCGGCATCGGCTCCGGGTGCCGCGGGCGGGCAGCAGCCGACCGGCGCCACCGGCTCCGACACCGCGCCCGCCAGCCACACACCCAGCAGGGCCGTCAGCCCGGCCGCGCCCGGTGTCGTCCGTACGCTCACCTGGTCGCCCGGCGTCACCCCGTGCTCGCGCAGCAGCGCGGCGGTGGCCCGTGACGCCTGCCACAACGCCGCGTAGGTCAGGGTGCGGCCGTTCTCCTCCACGGCGACCGCGTCCGGCGTGGCCGTGGCCCGGGCGGCGACCACGGCGGGCAGGGTGCGCGGGGGGCCGTAGGGATGCGGGGCGTGCGCGGCGTCCACGGCGGCGAGGTCCTCGGGGCACCAGGCACCGACCTCGGCCAGCCGCTGCTCCGGGTCCCGGCCCAACTCGGTGAGGAGCGCGTCGTACCGGCGCAGCAGCAGTTCCACGTTCCGTTCGGTGTGCACGGCCGTGGAGTACACGGCCTTCACCTCGTAGCCGTCGGGGACGGTCGCGATGACGAACTCCAGGTCGAACTTGCTGCTTCCGGTCTCCACGACCTCCAGCCGGCCCGGCAGGTCACCGAAGCGGATGGGCGAGGTGCCGCGCCCCGGAAGGTAGTTGAAGACATGCCGGAACAGCGCGGACCGCCACGAGGAGTCGAGCCGGGGCGCCTCGGGCATCAGTACGTCCACCGGCGCGTCCGCGTGGCCGATCGCCTCCAGGAAGACGTCCCGGGTGTCCCGCACGAACTCCCGGACCGTCCGCTCGCCGCCCACCCGGTTGCGCAGGGGCAGGATGTTGACGTGGTAGCCGATGGTGCGCTGGGTCAGCGGCCCGCGGATGTTGACCGGCAGGCCCACCGCGAAGTCCGGCCCGGCACCGTGCCGGGCCAGCAGCAGGTAGTAGGCGGCCAGCAGCACCACCGCGTCCGGTGCCCGCAGTTGGCGCCGGCAGTCGCGCAGCACCGCCACCGCCTCCGGCGACAGCAGATGGCTGGTGGTCGAACCGGCCAGCGAGTCACCGCCCGCGGTCCGGTCGCCGACCCACAGCCGTGCCGCGTAGGGGTCGAAACCGTCCAGGTGCTTGCGCCAGAACGCCAGGCTCGCCTCGCCCGTCTCCGGTTCCGGCCAGGCGGGTACGACGTCCACGGGCGCCGTGGTGAGATCGTGACCGCCCACGGCGGCGCCGTAGGCGACGGCCAGCTCCTCCAGGAAGATCGAGGTGGACATCGCGTCGAAGACGAGATGGTGCACCGCGAGGCAGAGCACGTCCCCGTCGCCGACCGTGAAGTGCCCCACACGCAGCAGCGGACCGCCGTCCAGAGGGAACGGCCGCAGCACGAACTCGGCCAGTACGGAACGGAGTTCGTCCTGGTCCCCGACCTCGCGGCGTTCCACGACCGAGGTGACGGCGTGCTGCGGGACCAGTTCCTTCACGAGGGCGCCGTCCGCGACGCGGAACACGGTGCGCAGTGCCTCATGACGGCGCAGCAGGGCGACCACGGCGTCCTCGAGCGGCTGCCGGGCCAGTCGGCCGGCGACCCGGATGGCCGCGCCGGGCACGTTGTTGGCACTGCCGTCCGGTACCAGACGTTCGAGCAGCCACAACGCCTCCTCCTTGCGGCTGACGGGGCGTGTCTCCCCTCGCGGCCACCCGTGGCGGGAGGTCTCGGTGCTCTCAGGCGATCCCATGTACTGCGCTCTCTCGTCTGCTCGGTCGTGGGAGCGGGGCGGTCACCGAGGAACGGCCACCCCGCCTGATGGATGTTCCGGTCACCCTGTCGCCACCGGGAACCGCCTCAGGCCGCGGGCCGACACCGACATCCAGCGCTCCACCGGTGCCGTCTGCCGCAGATCGGGCAGCCGGGCGGCGATCGCGCGGAACGC
The DNA here is from genome assembly GCF_010548375.1 of Streptomyces sp. SID13726. GTDB lineage: Bacteria > Actinomycetota > Actinomycetes > Streptomycetales > Streptomycetaceae > Streptomyces. The sequence goes on along the minus strand of NZ_JAAGLY010000003.1, from coordinate 57,908 downwards.
GACGGCGGCCTCCATACGGGCCAGGGGGGCGCCCAGGCAGTAGTGCGGACCGCCGGAGAACGACAGATGCTCGGTCCTGGAGGCACGGGTGATGTCGTAGCGGTCCGGGTCGGGGAAGACCGCGGGGTCCCGGTTCGCGGCGCCGAGCAGTACCGCCACCGCGGACCCGGCGGGTACGGCATGGCCGGCCAGCTCCACGTCCTCGTGGGCGACCCGGGTGGCCAGTTGGGCGGGGGAGTCCCACCGCAGGGTCTCCTCCACCACGCCCTCCGCCAGCGCCGGATCCTCGCGCAGCAGGGTCCACTGCTCGGGGTGGTCCAGCAGCGCCAGGATCCCGTTGGCCACCAGGTTGGTGGTGGTCTCGGTGCCGGCCACGGCGAGGATGCCGCAGATGCCGAGGGACTCCTCGCGGGTGAGCACCTCCTCCCGCTCGGCGGCGACCAGCCGGCTGATCACGTCGTCGCCGGGCTCCCGGGCGCGCAGCTCCATCAGCTCGGTGAACACCTCGTACAGCCCGGTGATCGCACCCTCGAGCTCCGCCATGTGCTGGGGCGAGATCCGGCCCTCCAGCACCTGCGCCGCTCCGTGACAGCAGCGGTCGAACTTCTCCCGGGCACTGTCGGGCACCCCGAGCAGACCGCGGATCAGCGCGATGGGGAGGTGCTTGGAGAAGTCCTGGACGAGGTCGAAACCGGCCGACGGGTCCAGCCGGTCCAGCAACTCGGCGCAGACCTCCTCCACATGGGGCCGGTAGGCGCCCATGTGACGAGGGCTGAACAGGGGGATGGCCAGCCGGCGCAACCGGGTGTGGTCGGGCGGGTCCAGCTTGAGGAACGAGTCGTCGAGCGAGGAGAACAGCGGGAGCACCCGCTCGCCCTCGGCCGTGCGGGTACCGAAACGGCCGTCTCGCAGGATCCGGTTGCCCAGCGCGTGGTCGGCCGTCACCCAGGTGTCGACGCGGCTCAGGTGCAGCGGGCCCCGCTTCCTGATCCGCTCGTACAGCGGGTACGGGTCCTCTTGGCCACGCAGCAGCAACGCGTACGGATCGCCCAGCGCCCCCATGCTCCAGATGAACCGTGCGGTCTGGAGGGGGTCCGCCAGTTCTTTGTCGGGCGAAAAGGGCATGGAGCTCCTCGTGGGTTGCTCGGAGCGCGGGAGGGTGACGTCTCGTACGTTAGCGACGCGGGTTGGTGAGGAAACCCCTAATCGGGCCCACGACCCCCTATTGCGACCCCTGGCAGTGTCGAGGGTCCGGTATGTTGCACATGAAACTCGGCATGGCTGAAAAACGTCGTGATGCTGGATGTGGCCGGGCTGGTGCATTGATGAATTTCTTATGCGCTCTTTATCGCGCTGCACAGTTGCTTCGCGCGGCCCTGAAAAGCCGAGATCTTCGTTAGGTCTGGGTTCATACGTCGTTTAGCGGTGTGTGGGTCGTTCGGCTCGGCGTTGTCAAATCGCCCTGTACTGACGCGCCTTGCGAGGCATCGATCGGGGTGTTAATTTGCAAAGCCTGACGTCGGCCGGAATTGACCGCCCGGCGGCGTCCGTGCAATTAAGGGAGGCGATCAGTGGCAGGCGCAACGCCTTGAGTGGTTTAGCCGTTTCTTTATTCAATGCTGGTTGCTCTTTTGCGTCGCGAGGGGAAAGGTTTTACGGGCATGGTTCTGCTTGAGCGTAAAGAGGAGCTCGAATTCCTGCTGGACCTGCTCGACGAGGCCGTCTACCGGCACGGCACATCGGCGTTGGTCGGGGCTGCCGCGGCCATGGGCAAGAGCGTCCTGCTGGAGACCTACGCACGGGCTGCCGCGGAGCAGGGTGTGCTGGTGCTCACGGCGATCGCCTGCGAGGAGGAGAGACAGGTTCCGATGGGCGTGATGAGCCAACTGCTCTTCCACGCACCGCTGTCCGCCGGGGCGCGCGCGGAAGCGGACCGGCTGCTCGCCGTCGACGCGGGCGCGGAGCCGGACATCCGGACCACCCACGCCCTCGCCATGATCCTGCTGGACCTCTCCGGCCGCCGTCCCCTCGCCGTGACCGTCGACAACATCCACCTCGCGGACGCGGAGTCCAAGTCCGTCCTGTCGTACTTCGCCCGCCGCATCCGTGGCGCCCGGGTGGCCACGGTCTTCACGTACTCCGAGTCCTCGGAGCACCACGAGCGTGAGTGCGCGGACGAGTTGCTGCGTCAGCCGAACTGCCACCAGCTCACCCTGCAACCGCTGTCCCTGGAAGGTGTGGCCCATCTCGGCGCCCGGGTGCTGGGTCGTCAGGCGCCTGCCGCCATGGTGGAGCGATGCCACCGGCACACCAACGGCAACCCGTTCCTGGCCCACGCCCTCTTCCGCGACCATCTCGTCATGCGCCGCGCGGGCGCCGTGCCCTGCGGTGACGAACTCTTCGGGGCCGGCGAGGGGTACGGGCGGGCGGTGCTGGAGTATCTGCGGCGGGTCGACCCCGGTCCGGCGAGGGTGGCACAGGCGGTCGCGGTGCTGGGCGGCTGCGAGGGGGTGGCCGCGCTGCTGGACATGTGCCCGGTCGTCGTCGGCAAGATCCTCGACTCCCTCCGCGCGGCCGGGATACTCACCGGTGACGACTTCAGCCACTCCGCGGGCGCCTCGGCCGTGCTGGGCGGTGTCACTCCCGAGAACCTCTACCGGCTGAACTCGGGCGCCGCCGACTGGGGTTATCACCAGGGCCTGTCCGCCTGCCGGGTGGCGCGCTGGCTCCTCGCGGCGGGGGACAGCAGTGCGCCCTGGGCCGTGGGCGTCCTGACCCAGGCCGCCCGACTAGCTCTCTCCGAAGGGGAGTTGTCACACGCGGCGGCATGTCTGACACTGGCTCGGCAGGGCTGCGCGGGCGACGAGAGGGCCGCTGCCCGTCTGCTGGCGGCGCAGCTGTGCGCGGATTGGGGCCTCAACCCCAGCATGTGCACCCCCTACCTGGACGACCTGGTCACCGCCGGCCACGCCGGCCACCTGAGCGGCAGCGACCTGATCGTGCTCGTCAAAGCGCTGATGTGGCACGGCCGGTTCGACGGTGCCCGCGGCCTGTTGCCGCTGCTGGCGGACGCCGCGGGAGCGGCCGACGGTCCCTCCCACGGCGAGCTGACCGAGTTGAGCCTGGTCATCCGCCACGCCTACCCGGCACTGGCCGACGCCGGTCTCCAGGGGGACGGCCACCAGCCCGATCGAGCCGCACGGTTGCCGCACACCCGGCAGAATCTGAACGTGACCCAGGCGCTCGACGCGGTCCTCTCCCGGTCGTCCAGCCAGGGAGCGGTCGACCTCGTCGAGCGCGTCCTGGGCAGTGCCCCGCTCCAGGAGACCGGCACCGGTGTCATCCTCGCCGGGCTGCTCACCCTGGTCTACAGCGAACGGATCCCCCAGGCAGCTCAGTTGTGCGACGCCGTGCTCGCCCAGTCGGCCATCGGTGAGTCACGACTGCGACACGCCTCGGTGCTGGCCGTGCGAGCGGAGATCAGTCTGCGGCAAGGCGCACTGCTGGACGCCGCCGAACAGGTGCGTGAGGCCCTGCGGCTGCTGCCGTCCGCGAGTTGGGGCGTGACGCTCGCCCAGGTCCGGGGCACGCTCGTACGCGCCCTCACCGCGATGGGCCGGCACGACGAAGCCCTGGCGCAGCTCAAGCTGCCGCTTCCGCAGGAGGCTCTCGAGACCCGGTTCGGGCTGTCGTACCTCCAGGCGCGCGGGAGGCTGAATCTGGCCACCGGACACCTTCACGCCGCCCTGGAGGACTTCGAGACCTGCGGTGAACTGATGACCGAGTGGCGCATGGACGTCCCGGGGCTGGTCCCGTGGCGAGGCGAGGCGGCGGCCGTGCTGCTGGAGATGGACGAACCGGAGCGTGCCTGCAAGCTCGCGGAGGATCAACTGGCCCGCGCGGACGGGCGGTCGCCGCGCGGCGCCGGTCTGTCGATGCGCGTCATCGCCGCGACCCTCAACGTCAGCCGTCGCTCGATGCTGCTGCGGCAGGCCGCCGATCTCCTTCAGGGCTGCGGGGACCAGTACGAACTCGTCTGCACCCTGGTGCAGTTGACGAACACGTACCACGCGCTCGGGGAGCTGCGCCGGGCTCGTACGGTCGGGCGGCGGGCATGGAACATCGCGCGGGAGTGCCATGCCGAGTCCCTGGTGGAGGCGCTGGCCCTCGCCCCGGCCTCGGCGGAACCGGCCGCGTCCTTCGAATCCCTCCAGTCCCCCGACGAGGTCTCGGAAGCGGAGACCCTGCTCAGTGAGGCCGAACGCCGAGTCGCCGAACTCGCGGCGCTCGGCTACACGAACCGGGAGATATCCAGTCGTCTCTACATATCGGTCAGCACGGTGGAGCAACACCTGACCAAGACGTACCGCAAGCTCAAGGTCACCCGCCGCTCCGACCTGCCGTCGCTGGTGATCGCACCGGTTCCGGGACCGAGCTGAGCAGGTGGACCCAGGTGACCTCACCGCTGAACGGCGCACCGTGTCACGTGGGTTCTTCCTGGATGCGGGCTCCGGTTCGGTCCGGTCGTCCATCGGCCCAGTGGCGGTACGCCGCCACCGCGGTCGGCAGCGTCGGGAAGATCAGCTCCGGACCCACCGCGTCCGCGAGGCCGTATGCCTTGAGGTCGTTCAGGAGGTCCTGTTTCACGCGGGCGAGGGCGAACACGACGCCTCGGTCGGTGAGTTGGCGACGGAGTTCGTCGACCGCGTCGAGGGCGGTGATGTCGACCTCGACGTTGGCCTCGGCGTTGAGGACGAACCAGCGTACGGGGGTGGTCTGTTCGTCCACGGCGGCCAGGGCGCGGCGGTGGAAGTTCTCGGCGTTGGCGAAGAAGAGCGGGGAGTCGTAGCGGTAGACGAGGAGGCCGGGGATCGTGCGGGCCGTGGGGTAGTCGTCGATGTCGTGCATGCCGGCCACCCCGGGCACCACGCCCTCGATCGCGTCGTGCGGGCGGGCCACCCGGCTCAGCAGCTCGGCGACCGACAGGCCGACGGCCACGAGGACGCCGTACAGGATGTCGAGGGCGAGCACCCCGGCCAGGCAGCCGAGCGCCAGGAACAACTCGCGGCGGCGGAAGGACGCGAGGCGGCGGAAACCCGCGAGGTCGATCATGCGGACGGCGGCGTACACGACGAGCGCGCCCAGGACGGCCGAGGGCGTACGGGTGAGCAGGGGGCTGAGGAAGAGCAGGACGGCGAGTACGACGGCCCCGGCGACCAGGGAGTACGCCTGGCTGCGGGCGCCCGCGGAGGAGGCCAGCGCGGTGCGGCTGGCGCTGCTGCTGACCGGGAAGCCGTGCAGGAGGCCCGCGCCGAGGTTGGCGGTGCCGAGGGCCAGGAACTCCTGGTTGGCGTCGAGCCCGGGGCCCTCGCCGTGGAAGGCCCGCGCGGTGAGGATGAAGTCCGTGTAGGCGACGATGAGCACACCGAGCGCCGGCAGGACGAGGCGTGGCAGCTCGCCCAGGTCCGGCCACGCGAGGCCGGGCAGGCCGGAGGGGATCTCGCCGATCACCTTGATGCCGTACCGGTCGTCGAGGTCGAACACGACCACCGTGGCGGTCGCGAGGACGAAGGCGATCAGGGGGCCCGGGATGTGCTTGGGCACCGTGAAGAGGAACGCGAGCACGGCGGCGGAGAGGATCACGGTCGCGCCGTGGGCGTCGGGCAAGTGCCTGATGAAGGACCACAGTTGGGGGAAGAACTCCGAGCCGGTGGTCTGTACGCGGGTCAGTTTGGGGAGCTGGTCCACCATCATGATCAGCGCCACGCCCGCGAGATAGCCGATCAGGACCGGGCGGGAGAGCAGGTCCGCGAGGAAGCCCAGGCGCACCACCCGGGCCACCAGGCACAGGAGCCCGACCGTGACCGCGAGGGTGGCCGCCAGGGTCGCGTACCGGCCGGGGTCGCCCGAGGCGAGCGGGGCGACCACGGTGGCCGTCATCAGCGCGGTCGTGGACTCGGGGCCGACCGAGAGCAGGCGTGAGGAACCCAGCAGCGCGTACAGGGCGAGGGCGGGCAGGATCGCCCACAGCCCCGCGACCGGTGGCAGCCCGGCCACGCCCGCGTACGCCATGACCTGCGGCACCAGATACGCGGCCACCGTGACCCCGGCCAGCAGGTCGCCCCGCAGCCAGGTGCGCCGGTAACCGAACAGGGTCACGGCTCCGGGTGCCACGCGAGGCCACCACGGCGGGTGCGTTCCCGTGTCCTGCCTCACGAACCACCTTCTTCCGTCCGGCGCCCATGAGTCACCGGAGTGTCCCACCGGGGGCACCTCTTCACCCGGTGACTCAGAGGGTCGCCGCGTGGTCGGGGACGTAGGTCTGGAGCTCGCGCGGTGTGCGTTCGTAGCCGGTCGACGTCGGCCGCTCGGGAAGGTCGAGGACCGGTGGCGGGACCTCGCGGTACGGCACCGAGGACAGCAGGTGGGCGATCATGTTCAGCCGTGCCCGGCGCTTGTCGTCGCTCTCCACGACGTACCACGGCGCCTCGGAGACGTCGGTGTGCACCATCATCTCGTCCTTGGCACGGGAGTAGGCCTCCCAGTGGGTGATCGACTCCAGGTCCATCGGGGAGAGCTTCCAGCGCCGCAGCGGATCCTCCAGACGCCTGCGGAAGCGCTCCTGCTGCTCGGTGTCGCTCACCGAGAACCAGTACTTGCGCAGCACGATCCCGGCCTCGACCAGCATCCGCTCGAAGATCGGGCACTGGCGCAGGAAGAGCTGGTACTCCTCCTTGGTGCAGAAGCCCATCACATGCTCGACACCGGCCCGGTTGTACCAGGACCGGTCGAACAGCACGATCTCGCCGGCCGCCGGCAGATGCTCGACGTACCGCTGGAAGTACCACTGGCTGCGCTCGCGCTCGGTCGGCTTCGGCAGCGCCGCGATCCGGGCGACCCGGGGGTTGAGATGCTCGGCGACCCGCTTGATGGTGCCGCCCTTGCCGGCCGCGTCCCGGCCCTCGAAGACCACGACGACCCGGGCGCCCTCGGCCCGCACCCACTCCTGGAGCTTCACCAACTCCGTCTGCAGGCACAGCAGTTCAGCCTCGTACGCCTTGCGCGGCAGCTTCGCCACGCTCTTCTCGGCCATGCCGCCTCCACCCTCCGACGGCCTGCCCGGCACGCCGTCCCATGTCCGAGGTCGAACATCTGGACGCCACCGTACTTTCCGGCGTGCGGCTGCGCACGTCGGATGGGGGAGGCGGCGTCGCCGAGGTGCGCCTCGGTGCGCCTCGGCGTCAGAGGCGGATGACGACCAGGGCGGTGTCGTCGGTGTTGCCGGTGGCCGGCAGCAGCCGGCTCAGGAGGGCGTCGGCCAGCGTCTCGGGGTCGGCCTCGCGGTGGGCGGCGAGGGTCGCGGCGAGGCGGGCCAGGCCGGTGTCGATGTCCTCGGTGCGGCGTTCGATCAGACCGTCGGTGTAGAGGACGAGCGTGGCGCCCTCGGCGAAGGACACGGTGGCCTCCGGGCGCATGGTGTGTTCGAGGCTGGCGCCGAGCGGTGGGTCGGTGGCCCGGTCCAGGAAGGTCACCGTGCCGTCGGGGCCGAGCAGGGCGGGCGGGAGGTGGCCCGCGCTGCTGTAGGTGATGGTGTGGTCGGACCAGTCGATGAAGGCCGTCGCCGCCGTGGTCGACTCGGCGCCGTCGACGGAACGGGCGTACAGCCCCAGGGCCTCCAGAGCCCGGGCCGGGCCGTCGGCGACACGCGTGGCGGCACTCAGCGCGCTGCGCAGCTGGCCCATGACACAGGCGGCGGCGAGGCCGTGGCCGACCACGTCACCGACGGCCACCGCGAGGCAGTCGTCGGGCAGGTCGACCAGGTCGTACCAGTCACCGCACACGTTCAGGGCGCCGACGGCGGGCCGGTAGCGCACGGCCGTCCGATGGTGCCCCAGGGGTCCGGGGGCGGGGAGCAGCGCCTCCTGGAGCGCCAGGGCGACCTCGCGCTCGCGGGCGTGCGCCGCGCGCAGGCGTTCGTTCACCTCCTGGAGCTCCCGGGCCCGGGTGTACAGCTCGGCCTCCAGCACGCGCGCCCGGCTGTCGCCCCCCGGTCCGCCGCGGGCCCGGATCAGTTCGGTGACCTCCTCCACCCGGTGCACGAGCAGCGTCACCTTGCCGTCGGCGCCGAGTACGGGCGCGTTGACCGGGCTCCAGAAATGCTGCTTCCAGCGGCCGGGGCGCTGGGGGTCCTCGATGTCGTAGCGGAGCACCGCCATGGTGTCGCGCTCGCCGGTGGACACCGCGCGCAGCATCGACTCCCGGGTCTCCCGCATCCCAGCCGCGGCGGAGTCGTTGGGGTTCTCCGGGAACACGTCGAAGATGTAGCGGCCGACCAACTGGTCGCGGGCGCGGCCGGTGAGCCGTACGAAGTCGTCGTTGACGTCGACGTACACCAGCTCGGGCGTCAGCAGTGCCACCATGCCGGGCAGGGCCCGGAAGACCGCGGCGTGGTCGATCTGCGGTTGCCTCATGTGCTGCCTGCCTCGACTTCGGCCGTCATGACGTGATTTTCCACGATAGAGAACATCGAGGTGGCGTACGTCCTCAGTCCGGGCGTCGCCCTCGGCGGGACGGCGGGGTCACTCGCTGGAGAGTATCCGTCCTGGACGTCCTCGTCGCACCGGGTGCGAACGGGCAGGCGGTCTCGTACAATCCGCCCCCGACAATCGGGAATGCGGTGACGCGGGAGGTCTGCCATGACGAGGTCCGCACACATACCGAGAAGACGAACCAGGCGTTCAGGAAGGCTTACGACGTCCCGTTGCGCGGCGGCATGAGCCGGCCCGCGCAGACCCGGCCGGACGGCCCGGGCATGCGGCTGGAGCCCTTGAGCGAGGCCGGGGCGCAGCGGATCGAGCACTGGTTCGACCACCCCGAGGTCCGAAGGCGCCTGGGCGGCCGCGAATGGATCCACCGTCAGCTGGGGCTGATCGGCGAGGAGCCCGGCACCGTCTTCCGCGGCGCGGTGGTGCTGCGCTGCCACGGGTGGATCGGCCTGGACCAGGCCGGGACGCCGGTCGCGTTCATCGGCGGCGATGTCTACGACCGCTGGGTCCGCTACCACGGTGAAGGCCCCGAACCCCGGATCGCCATGGGCCTGGCCTACCTGGTCGACCCCGACCGGTGGCGGCACGGACACGGCCGCTCCGCCCTCCGGGCCGTCCTCACCCACCCCGACACCTGCGATGTCCAGACCTTCTTCTGCGGCATCGACGCCGACAACCACGCCAGCCGCAACTGCGTCGAATCCGTCGGCTTCGGCCTCCTCGACCCGGAGCCGGACCACGAGGGGATGCTCTACTGCCACCGCGCCCGACAGGACGGATCACCGACAGCAGGGTGATTCCCATGCCCGCGCACGGTTTGGACAGGCATGGCGAGGAGACCCGACGTCCGGGGACGAGGAGGACGGCGCGATGTCCGACACTCATCAGATGGTCCTGACCCGGACGGTCGACTCCGGTGCCGAGGAGTGGAGTTGCCTCAGCTGCGACCGGCGCATGCTGTTGCGCTGGCCGCCCCACTACGAGAGGCGCATCCTCGAAGCGGGCGACGAGAACGCCACGCACGTCGGCGGCAAGGGCGGGGTACGGATGGGCACCGTCGAAGTGACGCCGGCGTCCGTGCCGCCCGTGGCCGAGCACGACATCCGCTGGCTCCAGGACAACGGCATCGACTGGAACGGCAGTTGAGTGCCTGCTGACGATGTCGCGGGCCGTGTGTGAATCACCGGTCGACGGCGACCTGCCGACGTCGACGGCCGACATCGATCACCTCCACGACAGCCCTCCGGCCTCGTACGGCCGCCCCGCATCACACTGAGCACCACGGCGTTCCCGAGGTGCGGAGCCCGCTCATCCACGACTTCCGCCCGGCGACAGCCAGGGTTCCCGCGTGCGTCGAGGCCACCGGTTTTTGGCATAGGACAAAGTGCTAGAGTCGCTTGCGGAGGTGATCACGTGCCGATCACGGGTACGACCGCTGCGGAGATCGCCGGCAGTGTCCGAGACCAGGTCGCGTCGGGCGCGCTCGCGCCACAGGCGGTGCTGCCGCCGGTGCGGGTGCTCGCCGCCGAGCTCGGAGTGAACCGGAACACGGTCGCCTTGGCATACCGGCGGCTCGTCGAGGCCGGGGTGGCCGAGACCCGGGGCCGCGGTGGCACCGTGGTTGCGGCGGTGCCGCAGCTCGCCCGTGAGGGCGTCGGCGTCGGCGGCGACTCCATCGACCTGGCCAGCGGCAACCCCGATCCGCGGCTACTGCCGGACATCCTGGCCGCGGCCCGCGGCGGACACTACTCCCAGCCCCTGTACGGCACGTCCGCCGTCGACGAGGCACTGGCCGAATGGGCTGCCGGCGACTTCGCCGAGGACATCGAGCAGCCGTTTCGGACGCTGGTCGCGCACGGAGCGGTCGACGCCACCGAACGTCTCCTGAACGCCCATCTCGCCCGTGCCGACGTGGTGGCGGTCGAGGATCCGTGCTTCCTGGCGAGCATCGGAACACTGCGGCTGAACGGGTACCGGTCGGCACCGGTGCGGGTCGACGGCGACGGCATGCGTCCGGACTCGCTGCGGGCCGCGCTCGAGGACGGCGCTCGCGCGGTCGTCTGCACGCCGCGCGCCCACAACCCGACCGGTGCCAGTCTCACCGGGGAGCGGGCGGCCGACCTGCGCGCGGTCCTGGCCGACCATCCCCAGGTCCTGGTGATCGAGGACGACCACTTCTCGGCCGTCTCCGCCCGGCCGTACCACCGGATCACCCCTGCGACCGCGACGCGCTGGGCGCTCGTGCGGTCCCTCTCCAAGTTCCTCGGCCCGGACCTGCGTCTCGCCCTGGTCGCGACCGACGCGGAGACCGCCGCGCGCCTGGAGGCACGGCTGAGTGCCGGCACCACCTGGGTGAGCCGCCTCCTGCAACACACCGCCCACGAACTGCTCGTCGATCCCCGCGTGCAGGAACTCCACGAAAGGGCCCGCGCGGCCTACGCGCACCGCAGCAGCCTGCTCATCCAGCGGCTGCATGCCCACGGCATCGAGGTGCCCCACCGGCCCGACGGACTGAACGTATGGGTCGAACTCGACGTCGACAGCCGATCCGTCGTCCGAGCCCTGGCCGATCGGGGCTGGGCCGTACGCCCCGGCCACCTCTTCGTCCGTGACCCGTCCGCCCACCAAGGCGCGATCCGGATCACCAGCTCCACCGTCACCGAGCCGCAGGCCGAGGCATTCGCCACCGAACTCGCCGCGGTAGTCGCCGACTTGCGTACGGCGCCCTGACAGCCCGACGTGCCCCCTCCCCTCTCAAGGAGTCACCGTGTTCCACGGCCTCAGCGCCTTCCCGCTCACCCCCACCGACGAGGACGGCATCGACACCACGGCATACGCCACACTCGTCACCCGCCTCGCCACCGCCGGTGCCGACTCCATCGGCGCTCTCGGCTCCACCGGCGGCTACGCCTACCTCACCCGCGAGGAGCGGGCCCGCGCTCTGCGGATCGCGGTCGAAGCCGCCGACGGGACCCCCGTCATGGCGGGCATCGGCGCGCTGCGCACCTCGCACGTCCTCGCCCTGGCCGAGGACGCGCAGAAAGCCGGGGCCTCCGCCGTGCTGCTCGCCCCGATGACGTACCAGCCGCTCACCGAGGACGAGGTGTTCGGTCTGTACGAGGACGTCACCCGGGAGCTGTCGGTGCCGCTGTGCGTGTACGACAACCCGGGTACGACACATGTGCGGTTCAGCGACGAACTGCACGGCCGGATCGCTCAGTTGCCGAGTGTCGCCTCGATCAAGATCCCGGGTGTGCCCGACGATCCGGCACAGGCCAAGGCCCGGATCGACGCGCTGCGGGCGCTGATCCCCGACACGGTCACCATCGGTGTCAGCGGCGACTGGATGGCCGCCCGTGGCCTCAACGCCGGGTGCGATGTCTGGTACTCGGTGATCGGCGGGACCTTCCCCCTGACCGCGCTGGCCCTGACCCGCGCCGCTCAGGCCGGTGACGCCGATCCCGCCACGGAGCTGTCCGACACCCTTGAGCCGCTGTGGGCCCTGTTCCGACGCCACGGCAGCCTGCGGGTCATGTCCGCCGCCGCCTCCCACCTCGGGCTGACGGGCGAACCGAACCTGCCACGCCCGCTGCGCGGGCTGGACGAGGCCGCACGTCAGGAGGTCGCCGAAGCGCTGGACGCCCTCGGTCTCGCCGGCTGAGCGCGGTCGCCGTGAATCAGCAGCCCACAGCGAGCGGGACGAATACCGTGAGCAGGCTCCCAGGGCCTTCCGGCGCCAAGGGCCGCCTGGCGCGCTACGTCATCGCCGCCGCCCTGGCCCGTACGGCTGACGGGGGAGCGATCGTCGCGGTCGTCCTGCTCGTCAGCTCGTCGGGCGGGTCGGGAACGCTCGCGGGTGCACTCGGCGCCTGCATCACCGCGCCGCATCTGCTCGGCCCCTTCGTCGCCCGTTCGCTGGATCTCGCGCGGGACGGCCGCAAGGTCATCGCCGCGGCCTGTCTGGTGTACAGCACCGCGCTGGCCACCGGAGTGCTGACATACGGCCACCTGCCGGCCCTGCCGACGGCACTCCTCCTGGCCATCGCCGGCACATGCGGCCCCCTGCTGACAGGCGGCATCAGCAGCCGGCTGCCCGCCATCGTCGGACCGCGGCTGCGCACCCAGCGGCGCGCACAGGGCTGGGACGTGGCCACCTACGGAATCGGCGGCACCGTCGGCCCGTCCCTGGTGGCCGCTCTGGCCGGCTGGGCCTCGCCCACCGCGGCGGCACTCGCGCTCGCGGCCGCGGCGGCGGCGGCCGCCGCCTGCGTGCTGCTCCTGCCCCCTACGGCGCCGCATCACCGAGGAGACCGAGGCGCGACCCTCAAGCCGGGGCCGACCCTGATGCTGATGGCCCGCAACGGCTCACTGCGCCGCACCACCTACCTGACGATGGCCGTCGCGCTCAGCGTCGCCGCCCTGCCGGTCACCGCAGTGCACTTGACGAAGATCCTCGGCGTCGAGACCGGCACCGCGGCCGTGCTGACCGCCGCCTATGGTCTCGGCAACCTCGTCGGCTCCGTGACGGTCATGATCTCCCCGCTCACCGGCGATCCCGACCGGCTCATGCGCCGCCTCGCCCTCTGTGTGGTCGCCGGCCTGGGCCTCGTCGCCCTGAGCCACACCTTCGCCCTGTCCGTAGCGGCGTTCGGGCTCACGGGCGTTCTCAACGCGCTCTTCTTCGCCGCCACGCTCGCCGCCCGCACGGAATACGCGCCGGCCGGTGTTCAGGGGCAGGTCTTCATCTGGGTGGCCGCCCTGAAGATCACCTCGGGATCCGCGGGAACCGCCCTCGCCGGCTCCCTCACCGGCCTGGACGTGCGGCTGCCCCTCGTCCTCGGCATCACCGGGACGACCACAGCCGTCCTGGCGGCCACGTTCGAGAATCGTGTCAGGGGCAGGTTCACGAGGAGCCGGTGCCAGACACGACAGCCGTAGACGCAGGCAGGTGCTGGCGTGCCGGCCGATCACACGGGTCGATGCGACTCGCCCTCAGCTCGCCGGCACTTCAAGGGCCAGACCCTCCGCCGTCGCGGCCAGCCCTCCAGGCTGTACCGCCCCCGGTTCACGCAGACTGACAGCCGCCTCCAGGCGATAGAAGCCGGCGGGCAGCCCCTGCCCCTCCAACCGGATGGTGGGTTCGCGCACCGGGACCAGCCCCTCCCCGGACGCGAGCTGATAGCGGGTCTTCGTCCCCAACTTCCGTGCCACCACAACGGCGTTGTAGGCGAGACGATCCGCCCGCAGCTCGGCCGCGTCGAGGTCGAGCGTGATCGTCATGGCCAACCTGCCGTCGGCACGCACGTGTTGGCGGTCCACGAGGTCCAGGGTGAGCCCGGTCGTGAGGTCGGCAGGGGTGTCCGCGCGCACGTCCGGTCGAGAAGTGCCTTGTGAGGCAGGGGAGTTGACCGAAACTGGGCGAATCGGCGACGGCGCGACCCGCCCCTCGATGAAGTCCAGCAGGGACTCGCGTTCCCAGGCCGCCCAGCGTGCCTGCTCCCCGCTCCGCACGTGCTGGACGGTCGTACTGCGGATCACACCGCTCTCGTCCAGCAGCACCCGGACGAGGAAGCTCTCGTAGGGCCGGTTGTCCGTCGGCGGCTCGGTGGCCGTCGCCAACTCCCGTGCGCGGACACGCCAGCGCTCCACCTTGGCCGGTGAGAGGCCGGTGATGTCCGGCAGTAGCTTGATGAGTTCGTCGACCGGGCGTTCCGCAAGGTCCGCGCAGGTCAGGACGCCCGACGCGGTGAGCCTGGACGCGATCTTGGGGCCGATGCCCTCGATCCGCGTCAGGTCGTGGGTGCGGGGAGTGCCGTCCTCCCCGTCGATGGTGTCGCTACGGCGCTCCACGCTCGCTCCTCCGTCGCCTCTGCCCGTGGGTCATCGCTCCGCCGAACGGCCGGTCCTCCCGTGGTGCCCCACCGGAGGACCGGCGTGTCCCGGCGTACTACGTCGAGGTCACCAGGATGTTCGTGCTGTCGGTGAAGGCGAACAGCGGGAACCGGTTCACCGGGGTCCCCGCGCCCGGGCAGCGCACGTTGAAGGTGAGCACCGCCCCCAGCTTGTAGATGGTGTCCGGGCTGAGCGCTCCGCTCGGGACATCGAGGGCGGTCGTCGCGCCCGCGGGCGTGGTGGCGTCGTACTTGTACTGACCGGCGACGGTGTTGCCCCTGACGGTGCCGAGGTCGACCTCGGGGTTGGGGCCGAGGCTCTCCGCCGTGTACTTGATCTCGAATTCCAGCGCGCAGAGCACAGCCCGGACCGTCGGGGAGGTGATGTCGAACTCGATCGCCAGCTGGAACGGATCCCCGTGCCGGATGATCAGGTTGGACGGGACGCCCTTCGGGTCGAGGACCTGGAGACGTTCGACGATCTTGAGGTCTGCGCTCGGTTCGGATGGCATGGTGCCGTGCTCCCCTCGTTCGGCGGTGTCTGCCCCACGGCGTATCGCGGGCCGCTTAACCGCCGCACATGTCGGCGCTTAGCCGTAGCGGATTCCGCATTTAAGCGGGATCAAATGCGGTCATGCCGTGCGATATGGTCGCGCAACTCGACCGTGGCCGGACCGGGTCGGACCCCCAACTCCTCCTGGAGGAGCCGCGTGCAGGTGCGGAACTGCAGCAGGGCGAGGTGCGGTTGGCCCTGTCGGCAGTAGCAGCGCATCAGGCGCCGGTGGGCGTCCTCGCGGCACGGGTCGAGTTCGATGATCCGCCGGCACAGCGCCGCGCAGGGCGCGTACCGGCCGAAGGTGAAGGAGAGACCGCCGAGCCGGTCCAGTACGTCGAGGTTTGCGAGCCGCAGCCGTTCCCGGTCGAGCACCGGCCAGTCCTCGTACGGCTCGTCGGCGAGCAGATCACCCCGGTACAGGCCCGCCGCGCACTCGTACTCGGACATCGCGCCGCCTAGCCTCCCCGACTCCTCCAACTGCCTCCCCCGTTCGGCGCGTTGCTCGAACTCCTCGACGTCCAGCCACAACAGAACGTCGTCGGCGAGCCGGTAGGCGCCGTCGCAGTGCACGATCACCGGTTCGGTGGTGACCGTGCGCAGGGTGCGGCGCAGGCCGTGGATCGCGACGTTCAGGCTGTTGCGGGCGGCCACCGGGGACGAGCCCGGCCAGAACACCTCCATCAGCGCCTCACGGCGTGGCCAGGGATCGCGGTGCGTGAGCAGATAGGCGAAGAGCGAACGGGCCCGGCCGCCGGTGAAGCTGTCCGCCGGGGTGTCCTCGACGGTGACCACCTGAGGGCCGAGCAGATGGACGGCGAGCAGACGCGTCGGCGCACGGTCCGGCGCGAGAGGTGTGCTCGGCGTGGACGCCGTGGCTGGTGAGTCGAGGACAACGGAGGGGGCCGGTTCGGGCCGCCCGCCCTTGAACGTGCGCCACAGGTCTCCCCACAGCCTGTCGCCCTTGACGGGCGGCGGGGTGACGTCGAGCAGTTTCAACGGGACCGGCGTGTGCGACCAGCCGCACCGGCCCACGACCTGGCCGAGCCAGTCCGGCGACGGGTTCGCGCTGTGCGTGATCTGGTCGAGGATGCCGTGCTCCATGTCCTTCAGCACGGTCAGGGACTCCCGGTGCAGGGCCTGTTCATGACGCAGTCCCTGCACCTGCCGCGCCAGGTGATGGGCGGTGGCCGCGGCCTCGGCGGCCGTGCCGGGCCCCGCACCGGTTGCCGCGGTACCGTCGGACGGGGCTACGGCGATCCCGGCGAAGTGCGCCAGCGCGCTTTCCGTGTCGTCGGCGAGGAGCGCCAGCCGCCCTCGCTGCCAGCCCGCCCAACTCCGGTGCGCCGGAAGGCCGTCGGTGTCGGCCAGCCCGTAGGCCGCGAGGGCCCGGTCGGTGGCCGCAGCCATGTCACCGGCGCCGGCCGCCACCACGCTCGCGGCCAGCATGCTGCGACAGGCGCCGTCGGAGTCGGCGCGGTCGCCGAACCGGGACGCCGCGAGGTCGAACCAGTTCCGGGCCCGTCCCGCGGCCCCGCAGGCGGCGGCCATCTCACCCCGGATGTAGATGAGTTGAGGGTGTCCGTCGAGCACGGCGGCGGGCAGTCGGCCGATCCAGCCGTCGAGCAGCTCCCACTGGCCGTCGTCCATCAGATCGTCGGAGCTGTCGGTGATCAGACGGGCCGCGGACTCCCCGTCGCCGAGGTCGAGATACAGGCGTACGGCGTGCTCCACCGCGTCCAGCGCCGCCAACTGAGCTGCCGCACACCGTAGTTCCTCACGGAGAGGGAGACCGCACTGGTCGAGGACCGTGCGCAGCGGACCGCGCCACACCGTGCGCACCCGGGTCCAGCCGTCCTCCAGTTCCTGCAACCAGGGCCCGGAGGGGAGCAGGCCGCTGCCCATCAGCGTCGGATGGGCGTACTCCAGTCGCACCGCCCGCCCCAGGGAGCGCTGTTGGGCCCCGTCGGCGCTGTGGAGGAGCGTCCCGGCCAGCCGGGTGAGCAGGTCCTCCACGTCGTCGGCGCCGTCGAGGGCGCGCTCCACCTCCCGGGCGCCGGACAGGGCGTACGCGGTGCGCACCGCGTCGATGACTGCGGCCCGGCCGCCGCAGAGACCGCGCAGCCGTCGCCGCAGTCGCCCGGCTACCGGGGCGTCGACGTCCAGGAGCCGTTCCAGCACACTCGGCGGGACCCGCAACTCGGGCCCGAAACGGCGGACTTCACTCCCGCCCAGCAACCTGCGGGGCACCTGCTGATGGCTCACGAGGACACACGGGACGCCCGCGGCGACGAGGGCCGGCAGCAGGTGGGCGACGGCCAGGGGCAGCGTCTGCGACGGTGCCGACGCGTGATGGACGTTCTCCAGCACCAGCGCACCCCGGCTCCGCAGCAGGGGCACGAGGTCGGAGGCGAGCCGGCCGAACAGCGGCGGCCAGCCGGACACGGGACCCGGCCGGGCCCGCAGCATCTCCCGCGTGGCACGGCAGGCGCCCTCCCGCTGACGGCACGCGGCGGCCGCCAGCGAGATGAGGAACGTCGCCGGATCGCCGTCCTCGACGTCCAGCCGCAACCACAGCGGATGCCTCCCCGCCCCGGTCAGCGCGGTCGCCAGCCCCTCGCCGTCGACGTAACCCGGAGGCGCGTGCAGGACGGTGAGCCCGCCGCTCGCCGCCTCCGTGAACGTCGGCGGCACAGAGGTCCCCTCGACGCGCGGTGCGAGAGCTTTCGCGATGAGCGGCATCGAACCCCCCGATGCGGGACATCGCCACCGCTCCGCCGACGACCTCGTGCCGACGGTGCGGTGGGACGACTTCCGGCGTTGCGACTCTAGCAGCGCACAAAGGTCGTATACGGGCGTTCGATACCTTGTCCACGGTTGCCTCGCATACCGGAAACCGCACCCTCAACACCGCGTCCCGCAGGGCGACTTGCGTATCGCGGCCGTGGCCTAGCTCGGGCCCGCGGTCCTGGGACGCAGCACCTCGCCCAGGGACTCCGCCCGCCAGCGCGCGAGCAGTTCATGGAAGGCGAACGCCCCGTGAGGGTAGGCGGTCGGGCCGTTCGGGCGGCCGCGTCCTTCGGCGTTGTAGTAGCCGGGGGTGCACTCGGCGTGGAACCACTCGTGGTCGGCCGCGCCCTCGGACAGAGCCGCGATCCAGGCGTCCTCGGCCTCGCGGGACGGTTCGACGACGGCGCCCTCGGCCTCGGCGGCGGCGATGAGGGCCGCCGCGTGGACGGCGTGTTCGTCCAGCACATGCGTGTAGTTGACGCTGGCGGCGCTCTGTACGCCACCCAGCTGCACGAGGTTGGGGAAGCCGTTGCCGGTGAAGCCGTGCAGGGTGCGCGGGCCCTGCTCCCGCCGGGCCTCCTGGAGTTGGCGCCCGCCCCGGCCGCGGACCGGCAGCCTGCCCGAGGTGATGCCGGACAGGCCCACGGAGAAGCCGGTGGCGAAGACCAGGCAGTCCAGTTCGTACTCGGTGCCCTCGACCACGACGCCGCGCTCGGTCATCCGCTCGATGCCGTGGGTGTCGGCGGTGTCGACCAGGGTGACGTTGTCCCGGTTGAACGCCTGGAGATAGTGGTCGGAGAACGTGGGGCGCTTACAGGCGTACCGGTACCAGGGCTTCAGCTTCTCCGCCGTCTCCGGGTCGGTGACGATCTGCCCGACGCGAGCGCGGATCTCGTTCATCTTGACGGCATCCGCGACCTCGTAGTCCGCTTCGAAGCCCGCCCGGTCACCTTGGCGCCGGAAGCTCGGCAGCAGTTTCTCCAACAGGCCCGCCGTGGCCGTCCACTGGTCCGCGACGAGGTCTTCCCCGGCGGTCTCGCCGGAGACGATGCGCAGGAAGTTGTCCCGGCGCTCACGTGCCCAGCCGTCCCGGCCGGCGCCGACGTCCTGGGCCGTGGTGCGTCGGTTGGCGCGCACATCGACCGTGGAAGGTGTGCGCTGGAAGACGTAGAGGTGCTGGGCGTCCTCGGCCAGCTTCGGTACGACCTGGATACCGGTGGCGCCGGTGCCCACGACACCCACGCGCTTGTCCGCGAGACCGGAGAGGCCGCCGTCCGGGGTGCCGCCCGTGTAGGCGTAGTCCCAGCGTGATGTGTGGAAGGTGTGGCCCTCGAAGGTCTCGATGCCGGGGATGCCGGGGAGCTTCAGCTCGGACAGGGTGCCGGTGGCCGTGACGACGTACGTGGCCTGGAACTCGTCGCCCCGGTCAGTGGTGACGCCCCAGGTCTCCGATGCGTCGTCCCAGGTCAAGGAGGTGACCGAGGTGGAGAACAGGGCGTCGGCGTAGAGGTCGAACTTCTCCGCGATCCGCACCGCGTGGCGACGGATCTCGTCGCCGGGCGCGTACTTCCACTCCGGGATGTAGCCGGTCTCCTCCAGCAGCGGGAGGTACACGTGGGACTCGACGTCGCAGTGGATGCCCGGGTACCGGTTCCAGTACCAGGTCCCTCCGAAGTCACCTCCCGTCTCGACGACGCGGACCCGCCGGACACCCTGCTGTCGCAGCCGTGCCCCGGCGAGGATGCCGCCGAAGCCGCCTCCGACGACCGCGACGTCCACCCGGTCCCGCAGCGGTTCTCGCTCGGTTGTGTCGCCCGCGTACGGGTCATCGGCGTAGTAGCCGAACTCGGCGGCGGCGCCGAGGTACTGACGGGCGCCGTCGGGCCGTACCCGCCGGTCCCGCTCGGTCCGGTAGCGCTCCCGCAGATCGGTGAGCGCCTGGTCTGACAACGGGTGCGAATTCGCCATGTGGGGGGACCTCGTTCCTTGCGGTTCGTTGCCAAGAAGCCGTCCGAGCCGCTAACTGCACAGGCGAGCAGCGGACTTGGGCAGCCGTGTACTACGGTAACAGGGACCGGACAGTAGTGTCCGGTTGGTGGGGCGGTTGCGCCCGCACACCCCTGGAAGGAATGAGTGATCTCATGCGACGGCTCCCGATCCGGCCCCTTTCCCTGCTCGCCGCAATCGGCGTACTCGCCCTCACCGGGTGCGGCGCACAGACCGCCCGCTCCACCGAGGACCCGGCGGCCGACGCGCGCGGGCAGATGACGATCCGCGCCCAGAAGGTGCTGCGACTGACAAAGGTGCACGCGGAGACGGGCATGACCCTGCTGGAGGGGCCCACCTTCGACGCGAACGGCAAGCTGCTCGTCGTCGACGTCACCGCGCCCGGTGGCCAGCCGAAGGTGCTCAGCGTCGACGTCCGCAAGAAGACCTCGCGCCCGCTGTACACCGACGGTCGAGGCGCCTACACCTCCGCCCAGTTCAGCCCGTACGACGGACGCCTGTACCTGACCGACTTCGCGCACGGCGACATCGTGAGCCTGGCGCCGGACGGCAGCGATCCGCGGACCTTCTTCTCCGGCGAGATCGACGGAGCGGCGATGAACCCGGACGACCTCGCCTTCGACCAGGAGGGCAACCTGTACGTCAGCGACTCGCGCGGCATGTCCGAGGGCAAGGCGATCGGCCGCGTGGTGCGCATCGACCGGGACGGGCAGAAGGCCACCGTCCTCGCGGGCGGCCTGGCCTCGCCCAACGGCATCTCCTTCGACGCGGATCGCCGCGGGCTGTGGATCAGCGAACTCACCGAGAACCGCATCGGCTATCTCCTGCTGGACGACAAGGGCCTGGCGGCCTCACGGCACACCGCCGTCCGGGTCGACGGCGGGCTCGCCCAGACCGACTCGATCGCCGTGGACGCCGACGGCAACCTCTATCAGGGGCTGCACGGCAGGCCCGCCATGATCGTGTACAGCAAGTACGGTGAGCGCCTCGCGACCGTCGAGGTCCCCGCCAGTGCCGCCAAGGGCCTCCAGTCGGCGACCAACGTGGCCATCACCCCTGGGGGGACCAGGGCTTACATGACGGTCAGCGGGCCCGCGGGCGGCTATGTGTACGCCTTCGACGCGCTGGCGAAGGGCACCCGACAGTCCAACGGCGGCTGACGCCGTTCACCCCTCGAAGGGGCGAACCGGTCCCACCTCCATGCCGAGCAGCCGCCAGGCCGCCACCGCACGGCGCTCCCGCTCTTCACGGGTGGGGCCGGTCACCGCGCCCGAGACCATCGCGACCGCGATCATGAGGTCGTCGGGCCGAGCGGTCAGCCGATGGCCGTCCGGCAGATGCCGGCGCAGGGCGCGCTCGACCCGGAGAGACAACTCCTGGGCGTAGGCGGGTACTTCGGCGTGGCTGCTCATGCCCTCGGCGTGCAGGATGCCGACGAACGCGGCGGACTCCGCTTGATGCCAGGTCAGCACACCGAGAAGGTGCGCGATGTCCGCGCCGTCCGCGTCGGCTGCCCGCTCGATCTGCCCGACGTTCTCCTCCAGGACGGCGAACGCCATGGCCGAGCGATCGGGGAAGTGCCGGTACAGCACGCCCTGGCCGACCCCGGCGCGCCGCGCGATGGCGGACAGCGGGGCCTGAAGACCGGACTCCGCGTAGATCTCCCGGGCGGCGGCCACGAGAGCGGCCCGGTTGCGGGCGGCTGCCTTGGGCCCGTCGTTCGCGGACCGCCGTTCGCCGGGTGGGGATTGCGGAGTCATCCCGGGAGGATATCCGTCGCCCCGATCAATCGCCCCGACCAGTCGGCCGGGCCAGGGGGACCGCGATGGGGCCGGCACCCGGGTCCGGCATCGACCCGCACCCGCACCTGTGCCCGGCGCCCTCCAGGACGCCGGGCACAGGTCAGCGGCCGGTCACGGCGCTTTCAGGGAGTACCGATCACCTGACGGTGAGATAGGCGTTGTCGATCGTTCCGCTGTACGTGTTGCCCTCGGTGTCGGACAGGGCGGCCTGGAAGGACACCGTGCCGGGCGTCGCCGGGGGAGTGAGGGTGATGGAGCGCTTGCCGGACGCGCCGGTGTGGACGGTGACGGGGTGCCAGGTGCGTCCGCCGTCGTAGGAGACGCGGACCGAGAGGGACTTGAGGTGTCCCTTGGCCGCGGCCGGGCCGTGCACCGTGACCGGGACCACCGTCTTCCGCCCCGCTTTGGCCGTGGCGGTCAGGCTCAGCTCGGGTGCGAAGCGGACCACGGAGAGCGGCAACGGCTGCGCGGGCCCGGCGGTGTCCACGTGCTGCGAGGTGAAGGTCCAGGTCGCCGTGACCCTGTCGCTCACCTTGTAGTCCCGCAGGCTGCGCCGAGTCTCGTTGGTCAGCGTGAACTCGGTCTTCTCCTCGGGAAGTCCGGTCAGTACGCCGTAGTCGCACGGATCGCGGGGGACGTCGAGGTAGGTCCTGCCGCCCGCGGTGAGCTTGGCCGTCTGCTCGCCCTCCAGCGGGTACACGTAACGCCCGTCGGAGAGCAGCGAGTTGCACAGGGCGTAGTTGTCGCCCGAGCGGTAGCCGCCGATCCAGTTCGTGCCACCGGAGACCTGCGGTCCGAAGACGGCCTTGTTGTACGTCTCGCGGTAGGTGCGGCCCGACTTGTAGCCCGTGGCGTTCACACTGTTGGTCACGGAGTACGCGTAGGGCCCGCCGGGGCGGTAGAGGCTCAGGCTCATGTTCCAGCGCAGGCCCTGGTCCGCCGACACATAGACCGCCGCGTGACCGGTCGGCGCCGGGATGCGCGTGCCGAGCGTGCCGGTGTCGATGCCGGTCAGCTGCGGGAAGCCCGGGGTCTCCCACTGGCCGCCGGGCACCGCCTCGGTGCTCTTGACGGTGGAGCCGATCGCCAGGTCGAGCTTGGCCAGCGAGGACGGACGGACCGTG
Organism: Streptomyces sp. SID13726; assembly: GCF_010548375.1. Lineage (GTDB taxonomy): Bacteria > Actinomycetota > Actinomycetes > Streptomycetales > Streptomycetaceae > Streptomyces. The sequence goes on along the minus strand of NZ_JAAGLY010000003.1, from coordinate 35,195 downwards.
TGGACCAGCCCGTTGAAGAAGGATCCCTTCCGGCCGACCACGATGTGGTACTGCGGCTTGCCCGCACCCGGCGCGGCCCGCACCCCGGTGACCTGGGCCATGAAGCTGTCCTGCGGAGCGCTCGGACCCACCTGGGCGAGCGTGGTGCCGGTGAGGGACGCGGCGATGCCGTAGTCGTACGCCCGCTTGCTTCCGTTGGTGGCGAACCGGACGAGGGGATAGTCGCCGGAGACCTCGGGGGCGGGGGCCGTGATGGTGACCTTCTTGCCCTTGCGCTGGTCGAAGACGAGCGAGGTGTCCTTGGTGAGGTTCACCTCGGGGGCGACCTGCATGGAGTACTTCTCCTGGCCGTCCCAGATGAAGTCGTCCATCAGATAACGGCCCTTGGGCAGCCGTACGGTCACCTGGTAGTCGCCGTCGGTGTCACGGTCGTACGGGAACCGCAGCTTGGCGGCCGACTTGGGGACCACGGCGACGAGGGCCACGGCGGGCGGCCGGCCGTCCAGGCCGACGGTCTTGACGGTGAGGTCGTACGACTCGACCTCGCGCACGACGAGTGCCGGGGTGCGCAGGACGGTGTGGCCGTCGGCCGAGGCGGCGGTCACCGCGCCGGAGTGCACACCGTCCGGCCCGGCCGTGCGGGTGTCCGCGGTGGCGGTGGCCGTGGCGGTACCGCCCGCCGGGACGGTGAGCGTGGCCGGCGAGACGGTGAACATGCCCGCCGTACCGGCCGCCGTGAGGCTCAGGGTCACCGGTGCGGCACCCGTGTTGCGGTAGGTCAGGGTCCTGGTGACCGGGGTGTCGTCGTCGTGCGGCCAGAGCTGGGTGCCGAAGTCGAGGGACGGCGGATCAGCGACGACGGCCTCGGTGATCGCGTGGGTCAGGTCGACCCGGCCGGAACCCTGTTCGTACGCCGTCAGCCCGGCACCGGACCTGGCGGAGCCCATCAGCGCGGCCTTGATGCGCTCGCCTGACCAGTCCGGGTGCTCCTGGGCGAGGACAGCCGCGGCCCCGGCGACGTGCGGGGTGGCCATGGAGGTGCCGGACATCCTCACGTAGCCGGCGGTACCCGCGTCCTCGCCGATCGTGCCGTGCTCGGCCTTGGCGGCGACGATGTCCACACCGGGCGCGGAGATGTCGGGCTTGAGCCGGTCGTCGGCCGTCGGGCCCCGGCTGGAGAAAGGGGCCAGGACGTCCTTGCGGTCGACGGCGGCCACGGTGAGCGCGGCGGCGGCGCTGCCCGGGGTGCCGACGGTCTGCTCGGCGGGGCCCTCGTTGCCCGCCGCCACGGCGAACAGCACTCCCTTGGACGCCGACAGGCTGTTCACGGCCTGTTCCATCGGGTCGGAGCCGTAGGCGTCCGTGCCGCCCAGGCTCATGTTGACGACCTTGGCGCCCTGGTCGACCGCCCACTGCATCCCGGCGATGATGCCGGACTCCGAACCGGAGCCGTCGTCGCCCAGCACCTTGCCGTTGAGCAGCCGCGCACCGGGAGCCACGCCTGTGTACCGGCCGTCGGACGCGGCACCGGAGCCGACGATGGTCGACGCCACATGGGTGCCGTGTCCGAAGTGGTCGTCGGTGTCGGGGAAGTCGGTGAAGTTCTGGGAGCCGGCGATCCTGTCCTTCAGGTCCGGGTGGGTCGGGTCGACTCCGGTGTCCAGGACGGCCACCTTGACGCCCTTTCCGTCCCAGCCGGCCTTCCAGGCGTCGGGCGCGCCGATCTGGACGGTGCCGGTGTCGTCACCGGGCGGGCCCTCGGCGGCCCGCGGGTCGGCCTCGACCTTGCCGTCGAGCCAGACCCGGTCCACGCCGGGCGCGGTGGTCAGCGAGTTGGCGGACCGGGTGCCCGGGGCGGTGAGCGCCCGCCAGAGTTCCGCCGTGTCCTTCTTGTCGGCGACCAGCAACTGGCCGTGCACAGCGGGCAGTTCGCGTCGCACCTGGGCGTCCGCCGCCTTCAGTGTCCGCTCGGCTCCGGCGCGCCGGCTCCGGTCGCCCCGGTAGGAGACGATCAGCGGCAGACCGGCGCGATGCTCGTCGTCGTAGCCGTCCGCCATGAGCCGTGTGATGTCGAACAGCCGGCGGTCCAGTCTGCCGCTGTTCAGCAGTGTTATCGCGTCGGCGGGGACGACGAGGGTGTGGCCGCCCGCCACCTGTGTGCGGTAGCCGATCCGGCCGCGGCCCTCGCCCCGCCGCACGTCGACGATCCGCCCCGCGCGATCCACGCCGACGGTGTCGCCGGTGATCAGCGTGACGTGCGATACGCCGACCGCGGAGCCGGTCGGCGGACTTGAGGTGGCCGTAGAAGTGGGAGCCGTGGACGGGGCAGCCGTGGAAGGGACGGCCGTACCGGCCAGGCCGGCGACCGCCAGCAGTGCGGCGGTGCCGTAGGTGACCACCGGGACGCGTCCGGGCAGTCGCTGTCTGATCCGTTTCCCGGAAGGGGGCCGGTGCATCGAACGATCTCGCAAGGGGGTGACTCTCCTGTTCCAGGTGGGTGGGGGGTGACGGTGCGTCCCCTGGGGCGAGGGAGAGTCTTGGTGCGCCGGGCGTTGGTCAGTACCCTTCCGGACCTCTGAACAATGCCGTTGCCCCGCACGTCAGTTGGGGTGTGCACCGCACCGGCCGACCCGGTCGCCGCCCCTCCCCGGCGACCGGTGAAAGGAGCAGTCCGGTGGGACGACGTGAGAAGCCGGTGGACCCCGACGCCGGTCCGGTCCAGCGGCTCGCCCACGACCTGCGGGTGCTCCGCGAGAGGGCGGGCGGACCCACCTACCGTGCGATGGCGGGCCGGACCCGGTACTCGACGAGCGCGCTGTCCCAAGCGGCGGCCGGGGATCAACTCCCCTCGCTGGCACTGGTCCTGGCGTACGCCGAGGCCCTGGAGGCGGACGCGGAGGAATGGGAGGAACGCTGGCGGCAGGCGCACCGGGCCGTCGAGCGGTCCCGCCAGGACGGGGAGGCCGTACCGCCGTACCGGGGGCTGGCCCGGTACCAACCGGGCGACCGGGACCTCTTCTTCGGCCGGGACAACCTGGTCGGCGCGTTACTCGACCTGGTGCGGGAGCACCGGTTCGCGGCGGTCGTCGGACCGTCGGGGAGCGGGAAGTCCTCACTGCTGCGGGCCGGGCTGATCCCCCGGCTCCAGCAGGCCGGGGCCGACGCCGGACCCGCGGTGATCCGCATCCTGACCCCGGGCGCCCGGCCGGCCCGGTCGCACACGGCGGCGCTCACACCCCAGGACGCGGAGCGGGACACCTGGGTGATCGTCGACCAGTTCGAGGAACTCTTCACCCTGTGCCACGACAGCGGGGAACGCGACCGCTTCCTCGACCTGCTGCTGACGGCCCGGCGGCCCGCGAGCCGACTGCGGGTGGTCGTGGTGCTCCGCGGGGACTTCTACGGTCATTGCGCCGCCCACCGTGAACTCGCGGACGCCGTGAGCCGGGCCGGTCTGCTGGTCGGGCCGATGGACCCGGCCGAACTGCGGGAGGTGATCACCGGACCGGCGGCCGCGGTGGGGCTCAGTGTCGAGCACGCGCTGACCGCGAGGATCGTTGACGAGGTCACCGGACGGCCCGGCGCACTGCCCCTGCTCTCGCACGCCCTGCTGGAGACCTGGCGGCACCGCCGCGGCCGGACCCTGACCATGACCGCCTACGAGGAGGCGGGCGGCGTGCACGGGGCGCTCACCGCCACCGCCGAACAGGCGTACGCCGAACTGTCCCCGGCCCAGGCCCGAATCGCCCGCCGCGTCCTGCTGCGCCTCATCACCCCGGGCCAGGGCACCGCCGACACCCGCCGCCCGGCCGCACACACCGAACTGGACACCGAGGCCGGGGCGTCGGGACCCGGACAGGAGGTCACGGCCGTCGTCGAACTCCTCGCCGCCGCCCGCCTGATCACCGTGAACGACGACACCGTGGAGTTGGCCCACGAAGCCCTGATCGACGGCTGGCCCCGGCTGCGCGACTGGATCGAGGAGGACCGCGAGCGGCTGCGCGAGCAGCACCGGCTCACGGAGGACGCCAGGGCCTGGGAGGAACTGGGCCGCGATCCCGGGGCCCTGTACCGGGGGACCCGGCTCAGCCGGGCCGAGGAGCTTTTCGCGGCGGGCGCGGCGGGCGCGGCAGATGAGGAGGACGAGGGTGAGGGGGATGATGAACTGACCCGCTCGGAAAGGGCGTTCCTCACCGCAGCGCTCACCGCCCGCGCCGCCGAACGGACCGTGGCCACCCGCACCACCAGAAGATTCCGCGCCCTCACCACCGCCCTCTCCGCACTCCTCGTGCTCGCGCTCGCGGCGGGACTGCTCGCCTGGCAGCAGAGCCGGTCGAGCGAGCAGGAACGCGCCAAGGCCACCGCGCGCAGCCTGGTGACGGTCGCCGACGGACTGCGCTCCTCCGACCCGCGCACCGCGACCCTGCTCGACCTCGCCGCCTGGCGGATCGCCCCGCTCACCGAGACCCGCTCGGCGCTGCTCGGCGCGCTCTTCCAGCCGGAGCGGAGCACCTTCACCGACCCGGACATGGGCGAGGACACCATGCGGTACCTCACCGACCACGGCCGCACCCTGCTCAGCACCGCCAACGGCCGGACGGTACTGCGGGACGTGACCGGCCAACGCCCGCCTGTCCAGGTCCAGTTGCCCAAGGACACGGCGGTGTCCGAGGTCAGCCCGGATGCCCGGACCCTCTATCTCGCGGGCCCGCGGGGCGAACAGCTGTGGGACCTCGACTCGGGGCGAGCCGCAGCGGACCCGCGCATCCTGCGCAAGGCGGTGATGCTGGACTTCGACGCCGACGGGCACAGCTATCTCCTCGGCACACCCCGTACCGCCACGCGGCCGGGCACCGTCCAACTCCGCAGGCTGGGCGAGGAAAAGGCCCGCTTCGAAGTGTCCGCGCCCGGTGACGGGTCGCTGGCCGCGGTCGGGGACGCCGGCCGGCTGATGGCCGTCTGCTTCTCGGACGGCTCCCTCAGGGTGTGGGACACCGAGCGCCGAGCAAGGATTCGGGGGCCGTGGGAGCGCGCCGCACAGGAACGCGCCTGCGGAGTCGGCCTGCACCCGCTCCGCTTCAGCCCCGACGGCAAGCTGCTCGCCGTGGTGTCGCACACCGGTGTCTGGGTCTGGGACCTGCCCCGCGCGCGCCTCCGCACCGACCTGGAGAGCGCAGGCGACACCGGCTTCGCGGACGTCGGCTTCACTCCCGACGGGGCGTTCCTGGCGACGGCCGACGACCAGGACCTCGCGGTCTGGCGCCTGACCTCACCTCCGGTCCGGGTCTTCCGGCGACCGCTGGCCGGTGAGGTGGTGCGCGGTCTCGAGTGGGACCCAGGCCCTGGCTGGACGCTGCGGGTCCTCGTCGGGGCGACGGTCCGCTCGTACGACCTGAGCGCCGCACTCACGCCCCGCTGGCTCACCTCGCCGGCGGACTCGGCCGTGCTCTCCCCGGACGGCACCACCCTCGCGACCGTCGACCGTTCGGCGGGCGCCACCCGCTGGACGCTGCGCTCCACACGGACCGGTGCCGTCCGCTGGACGAGGACCGCACCGGCCGCGCGGGATGCCCTGCCGCCACCGGCGTTCAGCCCGGACGGCCGTGCGGTCGCGATCAGCGAGCCCCCGTCCGCGTCCGGATCAGGGCGGCAGCGGATCACCGTATGGGACGCGGAGGAGGGAAAGGCTCGGGCCTCGGCCCACATCCCGGCGACGGAGGGAGGCGTGCCCGTGTCCCTCGCGCTCGGCTCGGGCGGCCGCACCCTGGTCGTCACGGTCGCCGCGCGCCACGGCAGCCTGGTCGAGGTCTGGAAGCTCGGTTCCGGGCGTCTGCGCATGACGGACACGGTGCCGGGATTTCGCGGCGCGGCCCTCGCCCTACGCCCCGACGGACGGCTGCTCGCCGGATCGGGGGACCAGTACGCCCGGTTGCCCTCGGGCCCCGTCACCGGTCGGGCGCTGGGTGAGGGCAGGGAGGTGAACGTGCTGGCGTTCGGCTCGGACGGCACCCGTCTCGCTGCCGGTGACTCCTCGGGCCGGGTGACGCTCTGGGACGGTGACCTCGGCCACCCCGTGGGTGTCGTCGCCGGTACCTCCACCACCGTGCTTCCCGGCTCCCCGGAGGCCGTGACCGCGCTCGCCTTCTCACCCGACGGCCGCACCCTCGCCGTGGGCGGCCGACTGGGGACCCTCCAGCTCTGGGACGTCGCCTCCCGCCAGTTCCTCGCCGCCCTGCCCACCCCCGGCGAGGAGATCCAGTCCCTCGCCTTCGGCCGGGACGGCGACACGGTGTACGCGAGCAGCCGGCACGTTCCGCTCCAGAGCTACCCGATCGACCCGGAACGGGCGGTCATCGGCATCTGCGCCCGCCTCGGCTCCACCGGTCTCTCCAGGGCCGCGTGGAAGGCGTATCTTCCGGACATCCCGTATCGGAAGGTCTGCGGTGAGGGCCCCGGTGGGCCGCGAAACAGGTATCCGTTGAGCAGAACTGCTCAAGACGCGGGACGAGCGCCCGGCGGAGGCTGAGCGGCAGGGGTATTTCCCTGCCCCGGAGTACTTGACGAAAGCACTGAGTACGTGCGAAACCCCGGGGGAGACGCAACCCCGGGGTTTCGAAGGGTAATTCGGAATCCGCTGTCCGGTCAGGAGCGCCAGTAGTTGTTCGCCGCCGCGATGGTCTGGAACTCCAGCGCCACCACCTGGGTCGCGTGCATGAGGCTTTCCGGGGTCGTGGAGTAGTTGGGGCGGCCGCCCTTGAGGATGTCCAGGTCGGGCTGGATGTTGTGGACGGTGTGGCGGGCCAGGGTCAGAGCCAGGGCTCGGCCCTCCTCGGGGGTGGCGGTGAGGAGGGAGTTCCCGGGGACCAGGACGAGACCTTCGTCGGGTACGCGTGTCATGGCGCCAGTTTCGACGGAGCAATGGGGGCGGCTATTGTGCGACACGCAATATTGGAGCAAAGGGGTGAGATGTGAGGGGAAGCCCCGCGCGGAGCGGAAGACCAGTCATTTACCCATGTCGCGGGAGGAATCAATGTCCCGTTCATTTGATGGCGGGCGCTGTTTCGGCATGATCCTTCGAGATACGGCACTGCGGGTGTCACTCGCCGCCTGCCTGCTGGCCGACCTCTCGGCCTGCGGTGCGGCGGGCGGCGAGATCCGGTCCGAGGGCCCGGCGCCCTCCCGCATCCCCTGGACGGGACCGGTGTACGCACTGGACTGGCAGTCCCTCGCCTGGCCGCGCCCCGACACCATGGACCTGACGGCCGACACCGTCCTGTGGGGTGTGAAGTGGCACGACTGGGGTTCCCCGCGGGCCACCGGTACCGGTTCGGTGCTGGATCTGGCCTGCCGATCGGGGTGCCCGCACGGCGACTACCCGCACTACGCGGTCACGATCGTCTTCAGCGGGCTGGTCAAGCGCCAGTACGCGGCCTACTACAGCCACGCGGCCGTGACCCCCGTCCACCCGCCGGCGCCCGGCTGGGCGGAGGACGTACGCGGAGTGGCCCTTCATGTCCCGAAGCCCTGAAACCTGTACCGAAGCCCTCACACCTGCGAAGCCCTCACACCCGTACCGAAGCCCTGACAACGTTGCCGACCCTGGGGAGAGCGACCATGCACGAGATCCTGCTCGTCGAGGACGACGAACTGATCCGTGAGGCCACCCGGCTCACGCTGGAGCAGAACGGCTACCGGGTCCGTACCGCGGCCGACGGTGTGGCCGGGCTCGCGGAGTTCCGGGAGCGGCGGCCGGACGTGGCGGTGCTGGACATCATGATGCCGGGGCTCAACGGGGTGAGCCTGGCGGGCCGGATCCGCGAGGAGTCCGGGGTGCCGGTACTCCTCATCTCGGCCCGCAACGACCCGGTGGACGTGGTGATGGGCCTGGAGGCGGGCGCCGACGACTACGTGACCAAGCCGTTCGACGGCTCGGTGCTGGTCGCCCGGATCCGCTGCCTGCTGCGGCGCGTGGCGCCCGTCGAGTCGGCGCCCCAGGGCCAGGAGAAGACGCTTCAGGCCGCACCCTTGTGCTTCGGAGACCTGGAATTCTGCCCCACGACCCTGGACGTACGGCGCAACGGGCGCCCACTCGCCCTGACCACGACCGAGCTGAAGCTGCTGCGCGAGTTCGCCGCCGCGCCGAGTGCCGTCCTCACCCGTGACCTGCTCCTGGAGCGGGTGTGGGACTACGCCTGGTCCGGTGACACCCGGGTGGTGGACGTCCATGTGCAGCGGCTGCGCGCCAAGATCGGCCGGGAGCGGATCGAGACGGTCCGCGGCTTCGGCTACAAGCTGGTGGCCCACGCCAAGTGAACCTCGGTACGAAGGTCGCCCTGGCCGTGGCCGCCGCGGCGGTGTCGGTGTCGGCCGTGACCGGCCTCCTGGTGCACCACCTCACCGCCGGGAACCAACTGGGCACCGCGCGCTCGGAGTTGGACGTCCGGCTGATGAGCGCCGCCTACGACTACGCGGCCGCCCGCAAGTCCCCGGCCCGCCTCAACCCGCCCGACCTGCCCGGCCCGGTGGCCCGCGCGGTGCGCGACGGGATCCGCGTGACGTATCTGCGGGACGACACGCTGTGGGCGGCCACCCAGGTCTCCGGCGGCGAGGTGCTCGCGCTGTCACGGTCGTACGCCCCGGAGGAACGGGCCCTGGCCACCCTGGACCGGACGTTGGCCGCGGTGGGAATGGCAGCGACCCTGCTGGTGTCCCTGGCGGGGCTGTTCCTCGGGATGCGGATGGGCCGCCGGGCCAGGACGGCCGCCCGCACCGCGGAACGCATCGCCAACGGCGACCTCGACGCCCGGGTCCGGCCCGGCGGCCGGGACGAGATCGCCCGTCTCTCCGCCGCCGTCGACACCATGGCCGACGCGCTCGGCGCCCGCCTGGAGGCGGAGCGCCGGGTGACCGCCGACATCGCGCACGAGCTGCGCACCCCGGTCGCGGGCATGTCCACGGCCCTCGGCCTGCTGCCGCCCGGCCCCGCCACCGAGCTGTTCGACCGCTCCGTGCGCAACCTGCGCGCCCTGGTCGAGGACGTCCTCGAAGTGGCCCGCATGGACGCCCTGGTGGCCGTCCCGGACACCGAGGAGCGACAGGTGAGCGCCATGGTCCGGCGGGCGGTGTCCGGTCTGGAGGGGGTGGAGGTCCGGGTCGTGGCCGACGCTGTCGTGACGACCGACCCGCGCCGCGTCGAACGCGTCCTCGCCAACCTCGCCTCCAACGCCCTGCGGCACGGCGCCCCACCGGTCCAGGTCGAGGTGGACGGCCCGGTCGTCCGCGTCCGCGACCACGGCGAGGGCTTCCCGCCCGACATGTTCGCGGTCCTGCACACCTCGGGACCCCAGCGTTTCCGTACGACCGCCCCGGGCACCGGAACCGGTCTGGGCCTGACCATCGCCGTCGGCCAGGCCCGGCTGCTGGACGCGGACCTGACCTTCCGCAACCGTCCGGAGGGCGGGGCGGAGGCCGAGCTGAGACTGCGGGCCGGGCCCCCGGAGTGAGCCCGCGGGCCTCCCCGGCTCAGCGCACCACCGCCAATTTCCCGACGGCCGCGGGACGGGTGACCGACTCCTTTCCGAGGCTCTTCAGAAGGATCGCCGTGCCGGCCGTGACCACGATCCCGGCGGCGAGCGCGAGCCCGTAGAGCAACGGCTCGCCGATCTCCCCGGCCGCGAACACCCCGCCGTACAGGGCCTTCTGCGTGGTGGTGAAGGTCATCGCGAGGCTGCCGGTGACCGCGCCGCCCGCCATGGCGGCCGGGAGCACCCGCAGCGGATCGGCCGCCGCGAAGGGGATCGCGCCCTCGGAGACACCGGCAAGACCGAGCAGCCAGGCGACCTTGCCGTACGACCGCTCGGCGGGGGCGAACACCCGGCCGCGCACGATCGTGGCCAGCGACATGCCGAGGGCCGGGACCGCTCCGGCCGCCACGACGGCGGCGACCACGCTCAGGTTGTACGGGGTGGCGACGCTCAGGCCCCCGGCCGCGAAGGAGAAGGTGGCCTTGCTGACCGGGCCGCCGAGGTCGCAGCAGACGAAGACGCCGAGCACCAGTCCGAGCAGTGCGCCGTGGCCCTCCGTGAGCCGGGTCAGCAGGCCGTTCACGCCGATCTGGAGGTCGGCCAGCCAGTCGCGCACGAGCCCGTACAGCACCACCGAGGCCACCAGCGAGGCGATCAGCGGTTCGGTCACCGTTCGTTGGGGCAGGGCGAGGCGCCGTAGGCCGAGCACACTCGCGCCGACGAGCAGTCCCGTGGCCAGACCGCCGAGGAAGCCGCTGTCCAGGTTCATGGCGAGCAGTCCGCCGACCGCGCCCGGGACCAGCGCCGCCCGGCCCGCGACGCCGTACGCGACGTACACGGTGAGGGCCGGGACCACGAACGCCAGTGCCGTGGAGCCGGACCGGATCATGAGCGTGGCCCAGCTGTCGGCGCTCGTCCAGGCGAAGGACTGCTCCATCAGCTGGGCGGCGTTCATGCTGATCTTCCAGCCGCTGATCAGGTAGGCGAGGGCGAGCAGCAGCCCGCCGACCGCGACGAAGGGACCGAGGTGCCGGATGCCGTCGGTCAGCAGGCGGCCGAACCGGACGCCGATGTGCTCACCGGATGCGGCGCCTTCGTTCATGGGGACGGTGTCGTGGGACATGGGGAGGCTCCAGAGGGCGGGGCGGAGAGACATGGGGGAGAGACGGGGCCGGCCGGGAGGCGGCCGGCCCCGGGGCGAGCTAGGGGGTGTTGCGGTTCCGGATGGTCATGACCGTGTCCGTGTCGCCGTAGCGGCGCGCCGTGTCGATGTCGACGCCGATGCTGTAGCTGGTGATCTGCCCGTTGCAGTGGTCACAGGTCGTCATGAAGCCCGAGATGATGCCCATGGCGTTCACCGGGCTGGTGACGGGCTGGCTGCGGTCCCGGTAGACGGTGTCCACGTAGATGGGCCCGCCCGAGTCGCCCTGCTGGACCGTCTTGTTGTCCCAGCCCATGTTGTAGTGCCGCATCAGGAAGCCGCCGTGCTGGAGGCAGACGTCGGTCCCGGCGTAGCAGATGTGCACGCCGGTGGTCTGCACCACGACGTTGCCTCCCCACTGGAAGCTGGTCTGACCGCTCACGTGGACGCCGTTGTCCCCGGCCACCGGCATCTCCCAGCCCACGACCGAGGACTGGGTCTGGCTGGTGGAGCTCGCCCCCGTGTACATGTTGTAGCTGTAGCAGCGGTTGTGGAACGGACAGGCGGAACTGCCCAGGGAGCGGTTGTACGACAGCGTCTCCACGTCGGCTTCCGTGTCGCGGTGGGTCACCGTGCCGACGTAGTTCCGGCTCCACTCGTAGTTGTGCATGATCGAGCCGGTCTTGGAGCAGTGCGCGGCGGTGAGCATCTCGCCGGTCTGATGCTCGTTGCGGTCCGGGTAGGACCACACGGCGGGGCCCCCGGTGCACTGGCTGCCGCTGGTGTTGACGATGGAGAGCCCGGAGTAGAAGGCGGGCGAGTCCGTGAACCGGGTGTAGGCGGCCTGAACGCTGCCCTGCCGCACCTCGATGGCGCCGGGCGCGGTCCTGCTCGCCGAGTCGGTGACGTCCTTGGGCGCGTCGGAGAGAAGGGCGACCTTGTCGCTGGCGCCGTCGTACAGGACCGCGAATCCGTACCGGACGGCGTTCTTGTCCCAGGTGCGGGAGGTGAGCCGGCCGGAGATCCGGTCGATGTCCTTGGTCGTGAAGCGGCTCACCTTGATCTCGGGCCGTACGCCGGAGTCGTCCGTTGTGGACAGGGTGGAGACGGTCTTCGGCGCGTCCGCGGGGACCACGATGACCGGCCTCTTGGTGTTCTGGTCGTACAGCGTGTCCAGGGCGTGCTGCCGCTGGGCGAGCTTGCCGACCTCGGACCACTGGGAGGGGCTGATCGGACTCTTGTCGGGGATGCCGACGACGGCGGTCCTGGTGGTGGGGGTGGCGGGATCGCCGGTGGCTGGGGAGACAGTGGCGGGGCCGGTGGTGGCCGTGGCCAGGGCGACGGCGGGCGCGCCGAACGCCAGCAGCCCGGTGGCCGTCGCCGTCAGCGCCAGCCTGGTCAGGCTCTCTCTCGTACGCACAGCTTCTCGTTTCGGTGGGAAGTGGAACGGCCACCAAGAAACCAAGGAGGTGTAACGGTGCCCCGGCCCTGGCGTCTCCGCCGCCGATCGGAATCGATGGGCCGCTGTTACACAAGGGCTTCGGGGTGGTCCGGCAGCGGGCCCACGTCCGTCCGGTAGCCGACGCCGCGTACGCTCTCGATCCGCAGCACCTCGCCGAACTTGCCGCGCAGCGTGGACACATGCACGTCGAGTGTCTTGGTGGAGCCGAACCAGTTGCTGTCCCAGACGGCGGCCATGATCGCCTCCCGGGGGAGCAGTTCCCCCATGCGGTCGGTGAGGAAGGCCAGCAGGGCGAACTCCTTGGGGCGCAGGGCGACTTCGGCACCGTCCAGGAGGACACGCTGTGCGCGCCGGTCCACGGTCAGCCGCCCGTACACACCGGGTTCCGAGGCCGTGCCGGCTGCGAGCTCGCCCCGCCGTCTGCGTTGCACCGCCCGTACCCGGGCCACGAGTTCGCGCATCAGGAACGGCTTGACCAGGTAGTCGTCCGCGCCGAGTTCCAGTCCGACGACCTTGTCGGTCTCGCTGTCGCGTCCGCTGATCATGATGAGCGGCACATCGCCGCGCGCCCGCAACTCCCGGCAGACGTCCAGCCCGTCGAGGTCGGGCAGCCCGAGGTCCAGCAGGACCAGGTCGGGCTCGGGCGCGGCGAGCGCGGCCCGGCCGGTCGCCGCCCAGGTGACGTCGTATCCGTAGCGGGTCAGACCGCGTCGCATGGCGTCGGCGGTGCCGCGGTCGTCCTCGACGAGCAGGATGCGCAAGGGAGTTGTCCTCAGGGGTGGTCGGCGCCGACGAGGTGGCGGGGAGTGGGACGGACGAGGCCGGTCTCGTAGGCGAAGATCACGGCCTGGACGCGGTCGCGGGCACCGATCTTCGTGAGAATGCTGCTGACATGGCACTTGACCGTGGTGCGCGCGATGGACAGATGGTCGGCGATCTCGAAGTTGCTCGCCCCGGTGGCGACGGCGGTCAGCACCTCACGTTCGCGTGCCGTGAGAGTGCCCAACTCGCAGTTCTGTACGGACGTTGGCGCGTACTGGAGGACGGTGTCGATGAGCGCGCGGGTGAGAACGGGCGAGATCATGGCATGCCCGGCGGCGAGGGCCCGTACCGCCGCGGTCAGTTCTTCCGGGAGGGCGTCGTGGAGGAGGAAGCCGTCGGCGCCCGCGGCCAGCGCGGCGCAGGCTTGGGCGTGATCGGCGGTGGTGGCCAGGAGCAGGATGCGGGGGCGGGGGCGGGATGATGCGGCTTCCTCTGACGTCGTGAGGCCACGGATCGCGCCGAGGCTGTCGGTGAAGTCCTGATGGGCACTCAGCACGGCGACGGTGGGCCGCAGTTGGGCCGCGAGGCTGATCGCTTCCTGGCTGGTGGCGGCCTCGCCCACGACGGTCACGTCCGGCTGGGACTCCAGGTGCAGTCGGTGCCCGAGGCGTCTGAGCGCCTGGTCGTCCACGACGAGAACGGTGATCATGTGGGCGTGCCGGTGTCCGAGGTCATCTGAGGGCTTCCGGGGGTCTTCTGGGGGGTGGGGTCAGACGGGCCTGACGAGGCCGACGTCATACGCGAAGATCACCGCCTGCACGCGGTCGCGGGCGCCGGTCGCGGTGAGGACGCGGCCGACGTACGACTTGACGGTCTCCCCCGTGAGACGGAGGAGACCGGCGATCTCCTCGTCGGTGGCGCCAATGGCCAGCGCGGTGAGGAGCTCGCGTTCGCGCGGGGACAGTTGGGCGAGCCGGTGCTCCTGCGCGACGGCGCGTCCGCCGGGGGCGGGTCGGGTGTGGGCGTCGATGAGTCCGCGGGTGACACCAGGGGAGACGACGGAGTCGCCGAGGACCATCGCGCGGATGGCGCCGACGAGTTCGTCGGGACGGGCGTCCTTGAGGCAGACCCCGCCGGCTCCGGCGCGCAGGGCCTCGTACGCGTACTCCCCGTGGTCGGGGGTGGTCAGGACCAGGACGCGGGAGCGGCTGTCGGACTCGGTGATCCGGCGGGTGGCCTCGACGCTGCCCATGCCCGGGGTGCGGACGTCCAACACGACGACATCGGGGCGGAGTTCGGCGCTCATCCGGACGGCCTCGCCGCCGTCGGCGGCCTTCCCCACGACGGTCATGTCGTGCTGGGCGTCCAGGAGCCCGCGCAGGCCGGGGTGCCGGGGGTGCCGGTCACCGACGACGAGGACGGTGGTCATACGGGGTGCTTCTCCAGAAGGGTGGGTCGTGGACGTACGCCCGGTGCTCACTCCTCGGTCAGCAGCTCTGTGTCGAAGCCTGCCTCGGCCATCCGGTGCGCGAGTCGCCGTAGATCGTCCGTGGAGTCGTCCACGAGGAGCAGGCCGAAGTCCACCGAGTCGAGGACCTCCAGCAGAGCGCGCAGCTGGTCCGGGTCCTCGTCCTCCAGGAGCAGCGCGGCGTTGTGGAGCACGAGCGTCACGGGGCCCGTGTCATCGTCCTCGGTGACGTGGCGCAGGCACTTCCCGAGCGAGTCCCAGCTGTGCGCGAACAGCTCGGGGAAGCCGAGTACCGTGCTCCACTCGGCGAACAGATCGATGGTCGTGCGGCAGTACGTCCCGCGGATCTCGTGCGCCGACGCGGGAACGGCGTCTAGGTCGGGCAGCGGCCGAACCCATGGTGCGGTGATGTTCATGATGTCCTGGTCGGTGTGTGTCGGGAGGGGGCGCTGATCGGGGTGGCGCGCGACTGAAGCGTCGCGCTGGCCCTGTCAGCCTCCGCATCACAGCAACCGTGTGTCTCAACGGATCTGCGGCCGCATCACAGGTCGCCCTGGGAAACGATGAACGGCTGTTACACAACTCCGGCCCAGGGGCTCCTCCCGGGTCAGCCCCCGGACGGTGTCTCGCCCTCCTGGCGTTTCCGCCGGCGGTGTTTGCGCATGGAGACCTGGGAGCCGCATCCGGTGCTGCAGTACAGGCCGCCTCCGTTGCGCGTGCGGTCGAAGAATCCGAAGTGGCACGGGGGATTGCGGCACGCCTTGACGCGGCCCCAGTCACTGCTCTGGGCGAAGGTCGTCACCGCGGCCAGCACGGTCCCGAACACGCGCGGCACCCCTGCCTGCGGTGACGCCAGCTCGACGCCGGCCGCCGTGACCATCGTGGCCAGAGGGTAGAGCGAACCCACGCGCCGCAGGTGCCGCTCGGCGTCGCGCAATGGCTCACCCAGGCTCTCCTCGTCGCCCGAGTGCGCGAGCAGCAGGGTCACCAGGGCATCGCGGAGTTCGCGCGCGACCGCGGCGTCCGCGTCGGTCACGACGGTCTCGCCGCCGAACTCGTAGTGCTCTGCGAGCCACGTCGCGAAAGAGCCCCCGTCCCCGAACAGCTCCCGCCGTCCCGCACCGTCCGCGCGCGTGTTCACGAAGGCGAGGACGGTGTCCACCGCCGGTGTGACGGTACGCGGACTGGCTCCGGGGGATCCGGCTGTGGCGCTGCTCATGGGCCCACCTTACATGGCTGAATGCTCTAACTCTTGTAACAGGCAACATCAGGAGCACTCTTGATTGACATGTTGCGAGCTAACTGATTATGGTCGCAACATGAATGAGAACAGCATCCAGCAGAACCACCCCCGCACATGGCTGATCACCGGCGCGACGTCCGGCATCGGCCGCGAACTGACACTCCGGGCGCTCGAAGGCGGCGAAGCCGTCGCCGCCGTAGCCCGGGACACCGCCTCCCTGGCCGATCTGGGCGAGAGGTACGGCGAGCGACTGCTCCTCATCCAGGCGGACGTGCGTGACGAGCGGGTTGTCCGGGACGCCGTGGAGGAGACACTCGGGCGGTTCGGACGGATCGACGTCGTGGCCAACAACGCCGGCTACGGGCTGTTCGGAGCCGTCGAGGAGGCCTCCGACGCTCAGGTCCGTGCCGTGTTCGACACCAACGTCTTCGGTGTGCTCAACGTGCTCCGCGCGACCCTGCCGGTGCTCCGCGCCCAGCGGTCCGGGCACATCCTGCAAGGCTCGTCGGTCTACGGTCAGTCCGCCCATCCCGGCGTGGGACTGCTGGCCGCGACCAAGTACGCGGTCGAAGGACTGTCGGACGCGCTGGCCGCGGAGGTCGCGCCGCTGGGCATCAAGGTCACGCTCGTCCAGCCGGGGATGACCGCGACCCGCTTCCTGGCCAACCTCGATGTCGCGGCCGGCCTGGACGACTACGACCAGACCGTCCGTGAGGTCCAGAAGGGCATCGGGGAGCTGCCGCCGTCCGCGTTCTCCACCGCGGAACGGATCGCCGAGGGCATCCGCACCGCGGTGGACAGCCCCAACCCGCCGCTGCGTCTGGCCCTCGGCACCTCCAGCGCGGAGGGCATGCGCACCGCGCTGCGGGAGCGCACCGCGGAACTCGACGCCTGGCAGCCGGTGACCGACGCGGTGGACAGGTAGTCGCCTGCCTCACGGAGAGGCCCGGTGACCTGTCGAGAAGGCGAAGAAGACCGGGGGGCGGACCGTGAGCTCCTTACGGTCCGCCCCCCGGCCGGTCTCAGAGACGACGCAGCCACTCGCCGAGGGCTTGCGCCGTGGTCGACGCGTGTTCGTTCATCATCGTCTGGTGGTTGCCGAGGGTCTCGAGCGTTTCGTGCTCGAAGTCCCATTCCACGCTCCACCCCTCGGGGGCGTCACGGTCGGTCTCCGCGCGCTGAGGCATCCGTTCGCCGGCCCGTATGAGAACGACGGGTGCTGCGACGGCCTGCGGTTTCCAGCCGTCGAAGAGTTCCAGGTACGCACCCTGCGCGGTCACCTGAGCCTCGGTCATGAGCGCGAAGGCGTGATCGTTGACGGGGATGCCCTGGAGCTGCTCACGGATCTGCTGCTCCGGGATGTCGTCCTTCGGGAACCACGTGTCGAGCAGTACGACGCCGCGCGGTGAGAGACCGTGCGTTTCGAGACGAGACGCGACCGCGTGGGCCAGCCAGCCGCCTGAGGAGTATCCGGCGAGCGCGACAGGAGTGTCGCCGAGTTCCCGGGCGATCGCCTCGGCGTGCATCCCCACGACGAGGTCGCTGCTCGCGGGCAGGGGTTCGTCGTCACCGAAACCCGGCAGCGGCAAGGCGTACACGTCGTGTTTGCCGTGCAGATGCAGAGCGAGACGGGCGAAGTTGTGCGGACCAGAAGGCGCGACCATGGACGGCAGACAGACCAGAACGGGGTGCTGCCCGCCGGTGGCGAGCCGGACCAGGTCCTGCGGTCGCCCGAACTCCGAGATGTCGGCGAAGGCCGGGCGCAGCTTCGCGGCCGCCTGCAGGACACCGATTCCCTCGGTGAACTTGCCGAGTTCGCAGGCCCGCCGATAGAGGTCACGCACCCCTCCACCTGCCGCAGTAGCTGTCTTCGCCTCCGGCTGCTGTGCTGATGCCAACTGGCTGATGTGCAGCGCGAGGTCGTGAGGAGTCGGGTGCTCGAACACCACCGGGGTGGCCAGTTGCAGCCCGGTAGCGGCGACGAGGCGCCGGCGCAGTTCGACCGAGGCGAGTGAGTCGAAGCCCAGTTCCAGGAAGCGGCGGGCCGGGTCGATGTCGTCGGGAGAAGCGTGCCCGAGGACCGCTGCCGCTTCTGCGCGGACCGTGCGCAGGGGGTCGGTGAGGCGGGGAGCCGAAGCCGCGGTGATCTCGGTCGAGGGGGTCGGCGGTTGGATCTCGTCGAAGAAACGGCTGGTCCGCGTGGCCGTGAACGGCGGGAGGAATCGATCCCAGTCCACATCGGCCACTGTGAGGGTGTTCTCTCCGACGCCCACGCTCCGCCACAGTTCCGCGGTGGCCTCGGCGGGCGTCATCGGTGCCAGCCCGCGCCGCATGAGGAAGTCCCGCATCCCGGCCTCGGCGCCCATACCGGCCTCCGCCCAGGGCCCCCAGGCCACTGAGGTGGCAGTACGCCCTCGGGCTCGCCGATGCTGTGCAAGGGCGTCCAGGAACGCGTTGCCCGCGCCGTACGCGGTCTGGCCGATGCTGCCCCAGGTCGCCGAGATCGACGAGAAGAGCACGAACGCGTCCAACTCGGTGTCGGCCAACGCCTCGTCGAGGTACGAGGCGCCGAGGATCTTCGCCGCGAGGACGTCTGAGACCTCAGAGAGGGACATGTCCGTCAGCGGTGCGAAGCGGCCGCTCACACCGGCCGCGTGCACCACAGCCGAGAGTTCGCCGTGAGGAATCGACTCCACCAAGCGCGTGACCTGTTCACGGTCGGCCACGTCACAGGCCTCGACGGAGACGGTCACGTCCTGGGCGGACAGCTCGGCGACCAGCTCGTGCGCACCAGGGGCTTCGAGGCCTCGGCGGCTGGTCAGGATCAGGTGCCGGGCGCCGCTGGCCGCCAGCCCGCGGGCCACCTGCGCGCCGAGTGCCCCCGTGCCACCGGTGATCAGCACCGTGCCGCGGGGCCGCCACTCGGTGCCTGGCAGGGGTGCGCTGTCCGTCGCGCGCACCAGGCGCCTCACGAGCAGCCCGCCGCCGCGTACCGCCAGTTGGTCTTCGCCGTCGGGAGTGGCGAGGGCGGCGCCGAGCCACAATGTCGCGTCGTCGTCCAGCACGGCGGGAAGGTCGATCAGTCCACCCCAGCCGTTCGGCCGCTCCAACGCCAGCGTGCGGCCAAGGCCCCAGACCAGGCTCTGACCGGGTGCGCCTACCACGTCGTCGTCCTGCGCGGCGACCGCTCCCCGAGTGACGCACCACAGGGGAACGCCCAGTTGAAGGTCGGCCAGTCCCTGAGCGAGCACACAGGTGAGCGCCAGACCGGTGGGGACTGCCTGCGCGGTCGGGCTCATGGTCGAGTCCAGGGCGAACAAGGACAGAACGCCGCCGAGGACGCCGCCCGCATCGGCCGCCTGCTTGTCCAGCAGCTCCGTCATACGAACGCGGTCCACGTCCGCCGCTTCGACGCGTACCGGCACGGGGTGGCCGCCGAGCCGTTCGATGACCCATGCCGCACGGGTCACGAGTTCCTCGTCGGCGCCCGCGGGCGGGGTGAGCACCAGCCAGGTACCGGAGAGCGACGGCAGTTCGGCGGCGGGTGAGGGCGCGACGGGGCGCCATTCGACCCGGTAGCGTCGGCTCGCGGGATCCGAAGCGACTCGAACAGCCTTTCGCCGTGCAGCGGGCTCCAGCCAGTGGCGTCGGCGCTGGAAGGCGTACGTCGGCAGATCGATCTGGGTGGCGCCAGAGCAGAGACGGTCCCAGCCCACGGGGACACCTCGGACGTGAAGTCGCGCGAGAGCCGTCAGGAGGGTTTTCTCCTCGGGGTGTCCGGACCGAGCGGCCGCTGCGAAGACACCTTCTGCAGTCGCGGGCAGACAGCCGGGTCCCAGCGCGGACAGGACGGCATCAGGGCCGAGTTCGAGGTAGGCGGTCACCCCCTGCTCGTGCAGGCAGTTCATGCCGTCCGCGAATCGGACGGCCTCACGCACATGCCGCACCCAGTAGTCGGGCGAGCCCAGTTGCTCCGGCAGCGCGACGCGGCCGGTGAGATTGGAGACGACGGGCAGCTGCGCGGGCCGGGGTGACACCCGAGCGGCGATCTCGTGGAAGGACTCCAGCATCTCGTCCATGTGCGGCGAGTGAAAGGCGTGACTAACCGTCAGCTGCTTTGTGCGACGCCCTCGTTCACGCCACAGAGCGACCACCTCGGCCACGGCGTCCGCGTCCCCGGCGACGACCGTGGCCTCAGGACCGTTGACCGTTGCGACGACCACCCGATCGCCGAACCCCTCCAGGCTGTCGAGCACCTCGCTCTCCGACGCCTGCACGGCGGCCATGGCACCGCCCGCCCGGCAGGACTGCATCAGCCGTCCGCGCGCCGCGACCAGCGTGCAGGCGTCGTCCAGAGACCACACCCCGGCCAGATGGGCGGCCGTCAACTCGCCGACCGAGTGCCCGATCAGCACGTCCGGCACCACCCCCCAGGACTCTATGAGCCGGAACAACGCCGTCTCGTAGGCGAAGAGGGCCGGCTGCGTATAGGCGGTCTCGTTGAGCAGCGCCGCATCCGAGGACCCCTCGGGGGCGAACATGACATCACGCAGCGGCCGTTCCAGGTGTACGTCCATCAGGGTGCACACTTCGTCGAGAGCCCGCGCGAAAGCTGGATGGGCGGCGTACAACTCCCTTCCCATTCCCGGGCGTTGGCCACCCTGGCCGGTGAACAGCACGGCGAGCTGCCCGTCGGCGAGCTCTGGTCCCACGGTGCCCTGCGTCAGGCCTGGTCCTGGGAGGCCTTCGCTCAGTGCCTGCAGGGAGCTCACCAGTTGGTCGCGCCCTTCTACGACGGCGACGGCACGGTGTTCGAGGCGAGTGCGGACGGCCAGGCTGAATGCCGTGTCGAGCAGCCCGGCTTCGGGCCGCTCGACCAGATGTGCGGCGAGGCGTCCGGCTTGCTCACGCAGTGCTGCGTCACTCCGGGCGGACACGACGACTGGCAGTGCTGTCAGCAGCGGATCGGGTTCCGTCCCCGGCGGCTCCTCAATGACCACGTGGGCGTTCGTGCCGCTCACACCGAATGCCGAGACCGCTGCCCTGCGCGGCCGGCGGTTGCGTGGCCAGGGCGCGGATTCGTGCAGGAGCCGTACAGCTCCCGCGGACCAGTCGATGTGCTGGGACGGCCGGTCCGCATGCAAGGTCCGAGGCAGCAGGTCATGGTGCAGAGCCATCACCATCTTGATCACTCCGGCGGCTCCCGCCGCCGCTTGGGCGTGACCGATGTTCGACTTGAGTGAGCCCAGGTGGAAGGGCTGACCGACGGGGCGGTTCCGGCCGTACGTGGCGATCAGCGCGTTCGCCTCGATCGGGTCACCGAGCGCGGTGCCGGTGCCGTGCGCCTCCACCACGTCCACGTCCGCCGGCGTCAGACCCGCGTCGGCGAGGGTCTGCCGTATCAACCGCTGCTGTGCCAGTCCGTTCGGCGCCGTCAAGCCGTTGCTCGCACCGTCCTGATTGGTGCCGCTGGCCCGCAGTACAGCCAGGATGCGGTGACCGTGACGTCGAGCGGCCGACAACCGTTCCAGCAGTATGACGGCGGCGCCCTCGGCCCAGCCGGTGCCGTCGGCGTCTGCGGAGAACGCCTTGCAACGGCCGTCCGGAGCCAGACCGCGCTTTCGGCTGAACTCCAGCAGCATGCTCGGCGTCGACATCACCGTGACACCCCCGGCCAGGGCCAGATCGCACTCGCCGGCCCGCAGTGCCTGTGCCGCGAGGTGCAGGGTCACCAGCGAGGACGAACACTGTGTGTCGACGGTCAGCGCCGGGCCCTCGAAACCGAACGTGTAGGCGACACGGCCGGAGACGACCCCGAGGGCATTCCCGGTGAGCATCTGCCCTTGTGCCTCCTGAGGCGCCTCGTGCCAGGCGGGACCGTAGTCCTGGAGGGAGACCCCGGTGAACACGCCGGTACGGCTGCCGCGCAGCGTGTGAGCGTCGATTCCGGCGCGTTCCATCGCCTCCCAGGACACCTCGAGCATCAGCCGCTGCTGCGGGTCGATCGCGGCTGCCTCGCGCGGGCCGATCCCGAAGAATCCGGCGTCGAACCGGTCCACGCCCTCCAGGAACCCGCCGTGCCTGGTGTACGCGGTACCCGACTGCTCCGGATCCGGGTCGTACAGGGCGTCCAGATCCCATCCGCGGTCGGTGGGCAGACCACCGATGACGTCCTGGCCGGTTTCCACGAGCCGCCACAGAGCATCGGGGGAGTCGACGCCGCCGGGGAGCCGGCAGCCGAGGCCGACGATGACGACCGGATCCTCGGACGAGTGGGTGCCCGCCGATCCCGGAGCCAGGACGATGTCGTCCTCACCGACGGCTCCGGTGAGGGCCGACCGCAGGTGTTTGGCGAGCGAGTCCGGTGCCGGATGGTCGAACAGCATCGTAGCGGGCAGGGACAGGCCGGTCTCCTGTACCAGGCGGTTCCGTAGCTGTTCACTGATGTGCCGGTAGACACCCAGGCGTCGCCATGGTGCCCGCGCGTCGAATGGCGTGGCGTGCGCACCGTCGACGAGCGCCGAAACCTGAGCCTTCAGCAGGTCCAGCAACGCCACGTGCTGTGCCGTCGGCGAGAGGGCGGCCAACCTCCTCCGCAAGTCCGCACCACGCGTATCCCTGTCTTCCTCGGAGGAATCCCGGAATTCATTCATCATCTGTACCCAACATTCTGGCGCCGAGGGATGCGCGGCTGGATTCCGCAGCTGTGAGCCGAATCACGTGAACTGGCCAACCCACCGTTAAATCGATTGATTTACGTGACGGACCTTAAGGGATCTGCTTTCGTGGTGTCGAGTCGAGGCCAAGTGAACAGCGGGTGGTGGGGGACCTCCCGAGGTGTGCGGGTTCGGATTTTTCTGTCCAACCTGTGGCTGAACTGTGAATATTTTGTGGCTGCTCGAACTGTAAATGCGACGTGAGTCCCATTCGCCCGGCCGTGCATTCTTTGCCTTTTGTTTGATTGCGCCATGAGGCGTTGGCGAATGTATAGGGCCTTGCGCTACGGTCCCTCTTGCCCGGCCGTCAAAGCCGTTTCAGGCAATACGCGCCTTTGAGTCTGTTCTCTCGATGCAGACACCCCCCACCACCCTGACGGGAGCCCCCATGTCCCCCGACGCCCCTGCTCGCCATGCCTCCGGTATCAGTCGTCGAAAACTGTTGGGAGCGACGGCGCTCGGCGCCACCGCAGTGGCGGGATCACTGGCCGGCGCGAGAATCGCGCAAGGTGCGGTGACCCCTGCCTCCGTCACTGAGCAGCGTGAACGCGCCGTGGTGATCGGATCCGGCTTCGGCGGGGGCGTGACCGCGCTGCGGCTCGCCCAGGCGGATGTACCCACCCTCGTTCTGGAGCGGGGGATGCGATGGCCCACCGGCCCCGACGCCACGACCTTCTGCCGTTTCGCCGACATGGACCACCGCTCCGCCTGGCTCAGCGACCACAGCATCGTGCCGGGTGTCGACGAGCACTGGACGCCCTACACCGGAGTGATCGAGGCGGTCGAGGGCAAGGGCATGACCGCCAACTGCGGGGCGGCGGTCGGCGGCGGGTCGCTCATGTACCACGGCATGAGCCTTCAGCCGACGAAGGAGAACTTCACCCGCTCGATACCCGTCGCGAGCGGGCTCTACGACCAGCTCGAACGCTGGGCCTATCCCACGGTGAGGCAGATGCTGGGCATCTCGACCATCCCGGACAGTGTCCTGGCCACGGACCCGTACAAGTCCTCCCGGCTCTTCTCCGAGGTGGCGGGCCGGACGGGACTGACCCCGTTCCGTGTGCCGCTGCCCGTCGACTGGTCCTATGTCCAGGGCGAGTTGGACGGCCGCTACGAGGCGACGTACACCACCAGTGACATCGCCTTCGGTGTGAACAACGGAGGCAAGCACTCCATCGACGTGACCTACCTCGCGAAGGCCGAGGCCACCGGCAAGGTCACCGTCGCACCGCTGCACGTCGTCCGCGACATCGAACTGGACCGGAAACAGCGATGGGTGGTGCACGTCGACCGCATCGACACGACAGGGGACGTCCAGGAGAAGAAGCGGATCGTGACGGACGCGCTGTTCCTCAACGCCGGCTCGCCCGGCACGACACGACTCCTGGTGAAAGCGCGGGCCAAGGGACTGGTGCCGGACCTGCCCGACGCGGTCGGCACCAAGTGGGGCAACAACGGAGACCGGATCTGGGCCTGGATCAACCCGAACGGCGATGCCGGTACCCAGCAGGGAGGGCCGGCCTGCGTAGGGGCGCATGACCCCCACAGCCGTATACCGCTCACCCTCATCCATGCGGGGGCACCCGTCACCCGGGCCGGCGGCAAGACCCTGATGACCATCGTCGGTTTCGGTGTGGTGGACCCTGCCGGCACCTGGACCTACGACGCGGACAAGGATGACGCCGTCCTCACCTGGCCGGCAACCGCCGACGCCGCGCTGCAGGCCCTCATCGCGGCCCGTATGGAGGCCATCGCGGCGGCGGGGGGAGGCCTGATGGTGGACACCAACGCGAAGGCGCCCTCCACCTGGCACTCGCTGGGCGGCGTACCCATGGGTGGCGCGGTCGACCTCCACGGCCGTGTCCTCGGACACCGTGGCCTCTACGTCCTGGACGGCGCCCGCATCCCTGGTTCCACGGGTGCCTGCAACCCGTCCCTGACCATCGCGGCGCTCGCCGAGCACAGCATTGCGGCCATCGTGCGTGGGGACGTGGGCCGGCTCTTCTGACGGTCAGGGAGAGGGACGGGTCTCGGCGTCCGTCTGGCCTCGCCGAAGACACCGAGCGGGGCGAACGCCCGTTCCCCGGTTGTCGACGTCACTGAGCCGCACGAACACGAAAGCCGTACCGCCGCAACGGCTCGGATCCTCGGAGCGCCCGCTGCAATTGGGGCTAGAGCCAGGACGGTCCGGCGTTGACGCGGTCGAAGTCCTGGCCCGCCAGTCGGCGGCGTCCGACAGCGGGCTCTGGACGTCCGGGTTGTTGAACGCCATGTCCAGGCTGCCGAAGGTGTTCACCGCGCTCCGCACCATCGGGGCGGTCCGGTCCTCGTCCATGACGTCGCACACCATGCCGAGAGCCTGGCGGTCGGCCTGGGTGAGTGCTCTTGTCGAGGACGGTCAGGACGACGGTGGCGCTGGCCCGGGCGGAGGCGTCGGCGAGGGGGTTCATGGGGTCCGATCCAGGTGTGGAGGCGTCGCGCGCCGTAGAGGTCAGAGGGTGCGGGCAGGGCGCCGGTGACCTTCGTACTCGCGGTGGATCATCTCGGCCCAGACGCAGCCGGTGGACATGTCCGCCGCAGGCGACCGTGAGCGCACATCGCCTTGGGCCATCCGGCGTAGAACGCCAGGTGCGTCACCAGCGCGATCAGTTCGCTGTCGCTGACCCCGTTGTCCCGGGCCCTGCCCATAAGGAACGCGAGCTGTTCGGTGCTGTCACCGGTGATCAGGCTGGTCACCGGTGACCATGCCGCGGTCCCGGGCTGACAGGGCAGGGTCGTCCCACTCCTGTCCGAACAGGACGTCCTCGGTGCAGCAGCCCAGCGGCGGGGCGATGTCCCCGAACTGCCGTCGTGGCGCCTGGGGCTTCCCGTCGTCGTCCGCCACCAAGGCTCCTCTCCGCCGCATCGCGTGGGCGTGTTCCCGCAGACGGCGGTCGGAGGGCTTCAACCGTGTTCCGGCCTGAGTCCGCCGACCGCCTGGTGTCGGTGAAACGGCAGGTCGTGGATGGTCGGAAGAACCCGCTGATACGTGCAATGGCAGTGCACACCTCGCTTCCCGAACCGTCCTGGCTGCCTCGACGTGGAGACAGCCGAAGAGAGGTCCGCGAGTTCCTCATGAGCCGCCGCGGCAAGATCACCCCCTCAGCAGGCCGGGCTGCCCGTCGCCGGCCGGCGACGGGTCAAGGGACTGTGCCGCGAGGCGGTCGCGATGCTCGCCGGGGTCATCGCGGAGTACTACGCGCGGCTGGAGCGCGGCAACCTCTCCGGCGTCTCCGAAGCCGTCCCGGACTCCCTGGCCCGTGCGCTGCAGTTCGACGAGTCCGAGCGCTTCCACCTCCTGGACCTGGGCCCTACGGCGAGCGCGATTCGCCGACCGGCACGACACCGCTCCACGCAGCCGATCCGGCCCGCCCTGCAGCAACAGGCCCTGTACTGGCCTGTGTTCCAGGACCCGGCCCGACCGGTCAATCTCGCGCGGTTCCAGTTCCTCGCCCCGAGTGCGGCCGAGCACATGCCTGAAGCGGAGTACCAGCCGGCGGCTTCCGCAGCGCTGTTGCGCACCGAAGCCGGACAGGGCCCCTGCAAGCGCGATCTCAGCGACCTGAACGGCGAACTCTCCACCCGGAACGCGGATTTCCGCAGGTTCTGGGACGCGGACGACGTTTGCCTGCATCGCACCTTCATCAGCGCTTCCACCATCCTGCCGTCGGTGATCTCACCATCGCTCTTGAGGGCTTGCCCATCCCTGACGACCCAGGACTCATGCTCACCGCGTTGAGCGCCGAGCCCGGCACCGCGTCCCACGACGGACACCGGCTGTCGGCGAGCCGGGCGGCCACCGTCGAGCAGCCGAGTACCGGTCTGGTCGCCGGGGACCGATGGTCGTCCTGTCCGAGCAGGGGCAGGTTGGGCAGGCCCTCCGTAGAACTTCCGGTACAGAGAACGGTCTGTTCGGTGATCCCGACACGAGTCGTGGTGTCGAGTCCCTCCAGCCTCTACTCCGGGGTCGCTCTCTCGCTGGGTCTCGCCGGCGCGAAGGGGAACGCTGGTGCGGTCCGTCCCGGGGAGCCGGACAACAGGTACTGACCTAGTAGAAGTACCGGTACCGCGGAGACGGCTCAAGTCGCGATGCTTGTCGCGTCGACGCACAGCAAACGCACATCGGACGGACATGACGCCTGAGCGTCATGTCCGACGGCGCCCTGCGTGATGCCGACAGCTCTCTCCTTCCTCCACTGATTCGACAAGGGCTACCGCTGCCCCTTGCGTCGAAAGGGATGAAATGAAATCGATCATGAGATCGCGACGCCTTATCGGGGTGCTGCTAGCGAGTGCCACCGCGATCATGGTGCCACTGGCGTCGGGTACTGCGTCCGCAGTCGCTGCTTCCGGGAAGCCGGCGGAGGTCATGTCCGGAAAAACATCGGTAGATCCAAGTCAGGAACAGCTGAAGGAACTCGACAGAGTCGCGAGATCGCACTCCGCGCTCGGCGTTTTCGGTGACGCCCACTCCAAGCCGGTACTGATGCTTCCCGCCGGGACTCCGGCCGCGGAAAGGGCCAAGGTCCGGGCGGAGATTCCGGCCGGTATGCAGGTCACCGTCAAGGTCAGCAAGTTCACTCACAAGAAACTGGATCAGGTCCAGAAGACCGTCCTGGCGCGCAAGTGGAACAAGGACGCGCACACCTTCGGTATCGGTGCCGCCTATGACGGCGCGAAGGACAAGGTGGTCGTCAACCTGGAGGCGCCCAAGTCGGCCGCGGGTTCGCTGCAGCGTGTCGACGCGGACGGGGTCGAGGTACAGCCGGGACGTTTCACCCCGGACAACACCCGCTTCACTGACTACAACCCCTTCTACGGGGGCGGTGCGATCGACGGTGACTCCCTGTGCACCGCCGGCTTCGCCGTCAAGGACAAGGCGAGCGGCCACAAGTACATGGTGACCGCGGCACACTGCAACTACTGGAACAAGAGTGTCCATACCCCGACCGGAAAGCCGTACGGCAACGTCAGTCGAGTGATCCAGAGTATCGATGCCGAGACCATCGGAGGCCAGGACTACACGGGCTCCATCTGGACCGGCGGTACCCACGACAGTTCTTCCAAGGAATGGGTATCCGGCTACACCGACTGGATGTACTGGGGCCGGAAGCTCTGCGTGAGCGGGCGGACCACCTACAACCACTGCGGCCACCCCGTATCGTACAGCGCCTACGGTTTCTGCTACTCATGGTTCGGTACGGACTTCTGCGTCGACCAAACGGACGCCTTCCTGATGGACCGCGGTGGAACCGACGAGTGCAGTTGCAACGGAAACTTCACACAGCCCGGCGACTCGGGTGCGCCCGTATTCGAGACGAACCCCAATTATGATTCCGCGACCATAGCGGGGATTCACCATGGTGCCGTCTGGGGCTACAACGGCGCGAATCGAATGGTCAACATCAGAGCCTGGTCAATCCTCAGGGCATTCAACGCCGACATCATCATCGGCGCTCACTGAGGATCTGCATCCACAGGCCGTGACTCGGCTCGCATTCCCCCGATCACCGTGGCAGTGCCTCTGTACAGCAGCGCAGTAGCGCGACGCTCCAGCCCGGGGTGCCGACAACGCAGATGTCGGCACCCCAGGCCCACCACATCTCATCGGGTACCGCCCCACCCCATTTCCTCAGCCCCGACTCAGGCATCTGGAGCTTGGCATGTATCACCCCAGCGATCACACGATTCCGGTAGCCCCCATGGACAACCTTGAGAAAGGGGGGCACATCGGTATCAGACTCGGCAGATGGCTCGCCTCCAGTACCCCCTACATCGCCTCCCTCACTGTGATCGGCGGTCTGCTGACGGTCCTCGGCTTCGCCATAGGCGGTCCCGGCACGACTGCGGATATGGCAAGCCTGCTGAACGACGGCTCCTGGACCCAGCCCGACACCTGGGCCGCACTGCTGCTGCGCACCGGTATCAGCGCATTGGCCCTCTTCGCACCGGTCGTCGCCGGATACGTCGCCTACGGCTTGGCCGGCCGGTCGGCCCTGGTACCCGGAGTCATCGGCGGCATCGTCGCCATGAGTTTCCAGGGGGGATTCCTCATCGGGCTGATCACCGGTGTGACGGCCGGTGCGGTCACCAGGCTTCTCCAACGGATTCCCGTCCCGTCGGCGCTTCGACGGTTCGTGGCTCGGGCCGGGCTTGGAGACATCGCCTCGATCACGGTCGTCCCACTGCTGTCCACCGTGGTCACGACGGCTGTGGTCTTCGTGGGTGTCGGACCGAGGTTCAGTGCACTGTCGCTGTGGCTGAATCAGGAGCTTCCCCCGCTGACCTGGGGGAGCACCCTTGTGTGCGGACTGGTCCTCGGCCTGATGGCCAGCTCCGACCTCAGCGGGACGATCGGCAAGACCGCAATGGGCTTTGCCGCGACGGGCGTCGAGACGGCACCGAACAGCCTGAACTTCACCATCATGGCCACCGTGGTCACGGCCTCCATGGTCCCGCCCTTGGCCATGTCGCTGGCCACCGCGGTGCGCCGTTCCATGTTCACCCCGGCCGAACGGACCTACGGCAAGGCTGCCTGGCTGTTCGGCGTGGCGTCTCTGCCTGAGGGTGCGATTCCCTTCGCGGTGGCCGACCCGCTGCGGGTGTTGCCGGCCTCCATGGCGGGCGGCGCTGTTACCGGCGCCCTCACCATGACCTTCGGCTGCACCCTGAAGTTCCCCTACGGCGGTGTCTTTGCTGCGGGCTATCTCGGCAAGCCACTGCTCTTCGGCGCCGCGATCGCGGCCGGGATCGTCGTGACGACCGCGCTCGTCCTCGCCCTCAAGAGTCTCAGGCGAACCGTGCCCGCCAAGACCACCGCGAGCGCCAGGGCCACGCGCAAGAAGATTCTGGTGGCCAGATAGACCTGCTCCCTGCGGACATCAGGACGACAACCCCATCGCTGGCCCGTTGCTCAGTGTCGATCCATACCGACGAGGCGGTCCTGTGACCGACTGCCTGGTACCACCATGGCGATGCTCGGTCCAGCCCGCGACCGAGCACTGGAACCGCAGTTGAGATTCGGGACCCGTAACGGTCTGTAGTCGATCGCGAGCGCCGACCGCGGAGAGGTGATCTTCTTTGACGCAACCGCCGATGCCACTGGGCTCGTGGTCAATCATCTCGAAACCTGGGCATGGCGTCACATGGGCTTCGGTGAATGGCCCCTATCGCTACCTGATCGCCGACGGAGTGGCCGGTCGCAACAGGTAGATCTTCTATGCCGACTCCATCGAACTGCAGCACCTCCCGTTGCGTGCTGCTGGCGCCCACCGGCAGCGGACAGCGGTCAGGCTACGGCCCGAACGAGATGGCCCCAGACTCCCGCTTCGCGCTCACTCCACCGGACCCTGCGTGGCCACCCACCAGCCGGCGATCTGAGTGCGGGTCCTGAAGCCGAGCTTGGCGCGGATGTTGGCCACATGGAAGTCGACCGTGCGGAGGGAGAGAACCAACCGGGTGGCGATCTGCCGGTTGCTCATCCCCTGAGCCACCAGCAGTGCTACCTCCAGTTCCCGGGGCGTCAGAGGATCGGGACCCGCGTCCTGGGCGACCGGTTGGGCGCCGGGGTCCAGGGCCTGGTCGATCGCCGTGCGGGGACTGTCGTGGCCGCTGCCGACCGAGAGCGCCCTGTCGTACGCCTCCCGACCGAGCGCTCGTACGATCGACTCCACGCACCGCGTCCGGTCCTCGGACGGCGGCGAACCGAACGCGGCGTCGTCCGCGCCCAGATCACGCCACAGTTTGAGGACGGAGCCCAGAATGCGTGCGGCCCTTTCATGTTCCCCGAGGGAGGCGGTGATCCAGGCGAGCGACTCCAGCATCAGCGCGGTACTGAGCGGGTCGTCGAACCCCCGCTCGATCTCCAGTGCGGCCCGGATGACCGCGAGGGCCTCCTCCGGGTTGCCGCGTGTCCAGGCGTCCTGGCTCACCATCCAGAGCGCGTGCGCGCGCGCCCACCGCTCACCGTGCGCTTCCGCCAGCGCGACCGCCCGCCGGGCGATCTTCACCGCGCCCGAGTGCCCCAGGTGCGTTTGCGCCGCGGCCAGCTGGAACAGGTCGAAGAGCGCCGAGGCCTCTCCCTCGGCCGCGGTGTGGGCCACGATCGCCCTCTCGAACATTTGTATGGCTTCTGGTAGGCGTCCCTGGAACGACAGCAATGAGCCCCGGAGGCCCACGACGTGCGCGCGCACCACCTGATCGTCCTGGCGCTCGCCCAGTTCCCCGGCCTCGGCCAGCCATCGGTCGGCTGCCGCGTACGCGCCCTGGAGAAGAGCCGCCCACGCCGCGGCACACAGCGCGCGGGCGCGCGCCGGGGTGGGTTCGGGCGCGGCGGCGAGCGCGCGCTCCAACCGCCGTTGACCCTCGGCGAGGAAGCCGCCGACGCACCAGTGATAGCGCAGCGCTCCGGCCAGGGCGAGCGAGGCTTGCGGATCGTCGTCCTGATCCAGTGCGGCCAGCAGATTCGCGTGCTCGACTCGCAGTCGGGCCAGTGCCTTCTCCTGGCCCGGGCCGTACCAACCGTCGGCGATCCGTGTGGCGAGGGCGAGACAGAAGTCGCGGTGCCGCCTCAGGAGGCGTTCCTCCTCACCGGACCCGGCGAGCTGTTCCTTGCCGTACTCGCGGATGGTCTCCAGCAGCCTGTAGCGCGGCATGCCCTCTTCCTCGGTGGGCAGGACGATGGACTGGACGACCAGCCGGTCGAGGAGGTCCAGTACGTCGTGCGGGGCGACGCCCTCTCCGGCGCAGACATCCTCGGCAGCGTCCAGGCCGAAGCCGCCGGCGAAGACCGACAGCCGGTTCCACAGCAGCCGCTCGGTCGGCGAGCACAGCTCGTAGCTCCAGTCGATCGCCGCGCGCAGGGTGCGCTGCTGCGGTCGCACGGTCCGGCTGCCGCCGGTGAGCAACGCGAAGCGGTCCTCCATCCGGTCTGCGGCCTGTTCGACGGTGAGCGTCCGCAGCCGGGACGCGGTCAGCTCGATGGCCAGCGGCAATCCGTCCAGCGCTGCGCAGAGCCTGCTGACCGTGTCCCAGTTCGCGTCGGTGATCCGGAACTCCGGCCGCACGGCGGTGACCCGGTCCCGCAGGAGTTCGACCGCCTCGTCCGACACCGACAGGACCGGAACGGTGTACACGTGTTCGCCGACGATGCCCAGCGTCTGCCGGCTGGTGGCCAGCACCCGCACCTCCGGCCCGCCCGACAGCAGCATGGTCACCAGGTCGGCGCAGGCGTCGACCTGGTGTTCGCAGTTGTCCAGCACGATCAGTGACCGGCGCCCAGCCAGATACCGGGCAAGCTGCTGGACATCCAGGTGCGGGACTCCCAGGGCGGTAGCGGCCGCGCCCGCCACCGCCGAAGCGTCCCTCACGGGCGCCAGGTCCACCAGCCATGTGCCGTCCGGGAAGGCTTTGCGGGACGCGGCCG
Source organism: Streptomyces sp. SID13726 (assembly GCF_010548375.1). Taxonomy (GTDB): domain Bacteria; phylum Actinomycetota; class Actinomycetes; order Streptomycetales; family Streptomycetaceae; genus Streptomyces. The sequence continues at coordinate 3,416 of NZ_JAAGLY010000003.1, read as the reverse complement.
CCACCTCGAGCGCCAGCCGTGTCTTGCCCACGCCGGCTGCGCCGGTGAGCGTGAGCAGCCGTGCCGAGCCGAGAACGCGGCGGACCTCGGCCAGGTCGTGCCGCCTGCCCACGAACGTGGTGAAGGCCTCGGGCAGGTTTCCCAATCGTGAAGCCGCCACGGCCACGTTCGTCGCCTCCCGTCGTCCCGGAATCACGCCCAAGCGCTTACAGCTGACCCACACGCTGGGCATTACCGACCATCCACGCCAAGGTGGATTATCACCAGAATAAGGTGAACAGCTAGCCCCCTCGTGCCGACGGGCTCAGGTGTGTGTCTGCGGCGGCCTTCGGCCTACACCACTGTCGGGACACCATCGCGTGTGGCTTCGGGAGTGTCGTCCGCCGTGCCGGCGGTGAGTGGCTTCTCCGGGAGTACGAGGGTGAGCAGGAAGCCGAGTACGAAGACGGGAACCAGGTAGCGGAACACCGGTGTCAGGGATTGCTGGTAAGCCAGGATCACCGTGTGCTGAGCCTTCTCCGGCAGGGAGCGAACCAGAGCCGGGGTGAGGGACGACGTGTTGGCGGACGTGCCGGGGGCGACGCTGCCCAGCCGGTCGGTCAGGCGGTGGGTGAAAGCGGTGCCGACGGCCGCGGTGCCGAGCGTGGCACCGATCTCGCGGAAGAAGCTGTTGGCGGAGGTCGCGGTGCCCACCGCGGAGCGGGGAAAGTCGTTCTGCACGGCCAGGACCAATGGCTGCATCACCAGCCCGAGACCGGCGCCCAGGACGAAGGCGTAGACGCACACGAGGACGAGCGAGGTAGCCGTGTCCATGCTGGACATCAGTGTGGCGGCGACTCCGACCAGAGCGGTGCCGACGATCGGGAAGATCTTGTAGCGCCCGTCGGTGCTCATCATCCGTGCGGACGGTCCTGCGGTGAGGAACATGCCGACGACCATCGGGAGCAGCAGCAGGCCGGACTCGGTGGCGCCGACGCCGTAGACCATCTGCACGTATGTCGGCAGGTAGCCCACGATTGCGAACATCCCGGCACCGACGACGAGAAGGCTGATCAGTGTGGCGATGTCGAAGATCCGGCTGCGGAAGAGCCACAGCGGAATCACCGGCTCAGCCGCGCGGCGTCGGGAGCTCTTCTCCGCGCGGTGCTGTGAGAGGAAGAAGAGTGCCCAGGCCAGCAGGCCGCCAGTGGTCATGCCGAGGATGAGAGGGTCGGACCACCTGTAGTCCGTGCCGCCCCAGTCGGCCACCAGGACTGTGCAGGTCACGGCAGTGGCCATGAGCGCGAAGCCGCGGTAGTCGAGGGCCACCCGCAGAGCGCGGCGCGGCAGTCGCAGAGCGGACGCGCTGACGGCGAGGGCCAGCGCGCCCACCGGCAGGTTGATCCAGAAGGCCCAACGCCAGCCGACTGTGTCGGTGAACCAGCCGCCCAGCAGCGGTCCGGCCACGCAGGACAGGCCGAAGACCGCGCCCATCGGAGCCATGTACCGTGCGCGTTGTCGCGGTGGCACGAGGTCAGCGACTATGGCCTGCGAGGTGATCATCAGCCCACCACCGCCGAGTCCTTGAATGCCGCGGCCGATGATCAGCATCGTCATGTTCTGCGCCGTGCCCGCGACCACGGAACCGGCGAGGAATACTCCGATGGCTCCGAGGAAGAGGGCTTTGCGGCCGATCAGGTCGCCGAGTCGGCCGTGGACGGGCATGGCGATCGTGGCCACCAGGATGTAGGCGGTGGTCACCCATGCCATGTGCTGCACACCGTGCAGCTCACCGACGATCGTCGGCAGAGCGGTGCTGACGATGGTCTGGTCCAGGGAGGCCAGCAGCATCGCGGCCATGAGGGCGGCGAACACCAGGCCGAATCGAGGGGGAACGGTGGCGGCGTCCCGGTCCTTGGTCGCCAGGGCGGGAGTCGAGTTGCTCAAGTTGTTTCCTGACATCGCGAAATGAGGGTGCGGGGCACCGCACTCGCTCTGCCCGTAAATCTAAGTCAATCGATTGATTCAAATGAGAGGGACTGCTGGATCTTCTGAATGGATCCGCAGGCTTCGAGTGCTCAGGACTCGCGGGTGACGGGTGCCATCCACAGTCCGACGACCGCGTCGACGATCCCGGTGGCGGTGTCGTGCCATCCGGCCCGAGGGGTGGGCGTGTTCAGGGCGAGGGCCCGCTCGCGCTCGGCGCACATCTGGAGGATCACGTGTCGGGTCATCGCCGTGCGCTCCGCCCGCACCTCGGCCGGCAGTTCGGGCAGGCGCCGGTGCAGGCCCTCCAGGATCCGCCGCCATGCGGAGGTGTCGAGAATCTCCCCGACGAGGATCTCGTGGAGAGCGGGGTCGGCCATCACTTGGGCGCAGAAGCGCGCGAACCAGGTGGGGCTGCCCAGCTGCGCCAGGTGCTCGGGCATCGGCCGCACCAGACAGCCCACCCAGTCCCGTAGTTCGGGGGAGTCGCCGATCGAGGCCAGTCGCTTTTCGGCGATGGACTCAAGGCGCTCGGCGTGATGGCGGGTGATCGCCTGTACCAGGTCGGCCTTGGTGCCGAAGTGGTAGACGACCGCGGCGTTGTTGCCCTGCCCGGAAGCCTCGCTGATCAGCCGGTTGCCGACCGCGTACACGCCGTGCTCGGCGTACAGTCGCTCCGCTGTGGTCCGGATGAGTTCCCGGGTCGCTCGGACCCGCTCGGTCCGGACGTTCTTGCCCACCATGTCGATGATGTTACCGGGACCGGGGGAGCCTAAGTGGCGATCGGATCCGCCTTGAGGTGGTCAGGGTTCGGCCCACGCGTGCGACCCGCCGCGCTCGATCGCCGGGCGGAGTTTCTCCAGCAGGCCGTGGAGCGTCGCGCGTTGCCCGGCGTCGAGAGTGTCCACGGCGCCACGTGCCTGCATCCAGGAGCGGACGGGACGCAGAAGATCTCGGCAGGCATCGGCGGCGATCACGTTCTTCACCCGCCGTTCGGTAACGGTGTCCACTCCATCGCCCGGTCGGCTGGCGGAGCCATCGGGAGTGCGGTGGTTACCAAGGTTCTGGTCTCCAGGACCTGTCCGACCCGCCGGGCCTGCCCGCCGAGTCGCGGTTCACCGTGTGCTTCCCCCTCGGAACCGTCGGCCTCGTACTGATCACGTCGGTCGACTGGTTCGGCCTGCGCCGCATGGGGTCGGCCGGGGATCACACAGCTTGGGCCGTCACACCCCCGGCTGGTAAGGGGAGGCCGAGTCGGCGGCTGTGTCGCGAAGCACCGAGCAGCTACCGGTTCATTCTCCCGCAGGGTGTCCCGTATCGACGTGGCCGTCCTGCACGCGGGCGCGGCCCGGGTCCCGGCCAAGTTCGACGGCCGGCCCCTGTCCCTCACCGGGCAGGGTGCCGCCGCCGCGACAGCCGTCCTGGGCGTGGGTACGGTGATTGCGGCCCAC
>NZ_JAAGLY010000039.1 GCF_010548375.1 Streptomyces sp. SID13726 | reverse complement strand
TTCATAGTGTTTCGGTGGTCATAGCGTGAGGGAAACGCCCGGTTACATTCCGAACCCGGAAGCTAAGCCTTACAGCGCCGATGGTACTGCAGGGGGGACCCTGTGGGAGAGTAGGACACCGCCGAACTCCTTTTGAAGAAAGGCCCACACCTCAAGGTGTGGGCCTTTCTGTGTTTCGGGTTCGTTTTTCAAGGGGGCGCCTCGCGCCTCCTTTTTTTGTTTACAGGCGTCCGGCTGCTTTCAGTGCCAGATATGCGTCGGCCAATGCAGGAGCCAGGTCGTCAGGTGTTGCGTCGACGACAGTGACTCCGTGCCGGCGGAGCTGTTCTGCCGTGCGCTGGCGTTCCGTCTGGGCCTGTGCGGCGGCTGCGGCTTCGTAGATCGCGTCGGTGTCTCCGCGGGCTGTGGCCATGTGGGCGATGTGCGGGTCGGCGACGGAGGCCAGGAGGACCGTATGGCGCTGGGTGAGCTGGGGGAGGACGGGCAGCAGGCCTTCCTCGATCGGTGCGGCGTCGAGGCTGGTGAGCAGCACGATCAGGGAGCGGCGAGGGGCCGTGCGGAGGGCTGTGGCCGTGAGGCCTCGGGCGTTGGTTTCGACGAGCTCGGGTTCGAGGGGGGCCATCGCGTTGACCAGGGAGGGGAGGAGGTCGTTCGCTGTTCGGCCCTGGACCAGGGTGCGTACTCTGCGGTCGTAGGCGAGGAGGTCCACGCGGTCGCCGGCGCGGGATGCGAGGGCGGCCAGGAGGAGGGCCGCGTCCATGGAGGCGTCGAGGCGGGGGGCGTCGCCGACGCGGCCTGCTGAGGTGCGGCCGGTGTCGAGGACGACGAGGATGTGGCGGTCGCGTTCGGGGCGCCAGGTGCGTACGGCGACCGAGGTCTGGCGGGCGGTGGCTCGCCAGTCGATGGAGCGGGTGTCGTCACCGGGGACGTACTCGCGCAGGCTGTCGAATTCCGTGCCCTCGCCGCGGGTGAGGACGCTGGTGCGGCCGTCGAGTTCGCGCAGGCGGGCGAGCTTGGAGGGGAGGTGCTTGCGGCTGGTGAACGGGGGCAGGACGCGGACCGTCCAAGGGACTTTGTGGGTGCCTTGGCGGGCGAACAGCCGGAGGGGGCCGTAGGAGCGAATCGTCACTCGGTCGGCCTGGCGGTCGCCTCGGCGAGTGGGGCGTAGGCGGGTGGTGAGGCGGCGGCGTTCGCCGGCGGGGACCGTGAGACGGTGGCGGGAGGCCTCGATCTCCGTGCCGGGCTGCCAGCTGCTGGGGGGCCAGGCGTCGCGGATGTGGGCGCGGAGCGGGCGGCCGGACGGGTTGGTGACCGTGAGGGTCACGTCGGCCGTCTCGCCCAGGCGGGCGGAGGTGTCGCCGGAGCGGGTCAGGCCGAGTCGTCGTACGGGAGCCGCAAGGGCGAAGTCGCAGGCGCAGGCCACCGCCAAGGGGGCGTTGACCGCGAGGATGCCTGCCCAGCCGGGTTCCCAGATGCCGATCGGCACGGAACCCAGGGCCGCGAGGAGTGCGGCGCGTCCGGTGAGGGCCATCAGCGGGGGACCGGGACGTGGGAGAGGATCGCGTTGATGACGGAGTCGGCCGTCACGCCCTCCATCTCGGCTTCCGGGCGGAGCTGTACGCGGTGGCGGAGGGTGGGGAGGGCCAGGGCCTTCACGTCGTCGGGGATGACGTAGTCGCGGCCGGTGAGCCATGCCCACGCGCGCGAGGTGGCCAGGAGGGCTGTGGCGCCGCGCGGGGAGACGCCCAGGGTGAGGGACGGGGACTCGCGGGTGGCGCGGCAGATGTCGACGACGTAGGCGGTGATCTCGGGGGAGATCGTGGTCTTGGCGACTGCCGCGCGCGCGGCTTCGAGGTCGGCCGGGCCTGCCACGGGGCGTACGCCGGCGGCCTTGAGGTCGCGGGGGTTGAAGCCCTCGGCGTGGCGGGTGAGGACGTCGATCTCGTCCTGGCGGGAGGGGAGCGGGATCGTCAGCTTGAGGAGGAAACGGTCCAGCTGTGCCTCGGGGAGGGGGTAGGTGCCCTCGTACTCCACCGGGTTCTGGGTCGCGGCGACCAGGAACGGGTCGGGGAGGAGGCGCGGGGTGCCGTCGACCGTGACCTGGCGCTCCTCCATGGCCTCCAGGAGGGACGACTGGGTCTTGGGCGGGGTGCGGTTGATTTCGTCGGCCAGGAGGAGGTTGGTGAAGACCGGGCCGGGCTGGAAGGAGAACTCCGCGCTGCGGGTGTCGTAGACCAGGGAGCCGGTCACGTCACTCGGCATGAGGTCCGGGGTGAACTGGACGCGCTTGGTGTCGAGTTCCAGTGCGGATGCGAGGGCGCGGACGAGCAACGTTTTGGCGACCCCAGGGACTCCTTCTAGTAGGACGTGTCCGCGGCAGAGGAGGGCGACGACAAGACCGGTCACGGCGGGGTCCTGGCCGACCACGGCTTTGGCGATCTCGGCGCGCAGGGCTTCCAGGGAGGCCCGGGCGGTGTCCGGGGCCCCGGTGGTCCCGGCGTTGTCAGTGGTCGGGTCCATCATGAACGGCGTACCTCTCTTTCGAGGGCGTCTAGTTGGTCGGCCAGGGCGACGAGGGCTGTGTCGTCGCCGGGCGGCGGGCCGAAGAGGAGGGAGTGCAGGGACTGTCCGTCGCCGTCGTTGTGGAGATGGGCGGACAGGGCGGGGAGCAGGGCTTCGGGCGCGTGCGCCTGGGTGACGGGGACGCCTACGAGGGGGGCGAGGCGGGTGCGGGTGGTGGAGCGAAGAGCGGTGGCCGCGCGGTCGCGGGCGTTGGCCTTGCGGTAGAGGCGGGCGCGGCCTTCGACGGTTTCTGAGGCGCGGATCGCGACGGGGAGTTTCTCGGGCACGAGGGGGCCCAGCCGGCGTGCCCGCCACAGGGCGGCGAGTGCTGCCGCGATGAAGAGCTGGAGTGTGCCCCAGAGCCAGCCCGAGGGGAGCAGGTCGAGGAAGTCCTTCTCCTCGTCCGGGTTGGTCGCGGAGGTGTCGGAGAGCGAGGGGAGGTACCAGACCAGATGGGGGCGGGAGCCGAGGAGTTGGAGGGCGAGCGCGGCGTTGCCCTGCTCGTCGAGGGTGTCGTTGCGGAGGATGTCGGGCGCGCCGAGCACGACGGTGTCGCCGTCCCCGGAGGCCGCCGGGACACGCACCAGGGTGGGCAGGCGGTCGCTGGGGTAGCACTCGTCGTTGCCGGGGTGGGTGACGGTGTAGCGGATGCCTCCGGTGTCGGCGCTGCCCGCGCGCCGGGCGGCCGGGAAGGCGCAGTCGGGGGAGAGCGTCGAGTCGAGGCTGGTGGCGGGGTCTGCGACCACTCCGGGGGCCAGGCGCTCGACGGACCAGCTGCCGGGGGCGACCAGGACGGTGCGGCCGTCGGAGCCGATCGTCGAGGAGTGCAGCTGGGTCTGCTGGCGGTCCGTCAGGAGGTCGGGCACGGCGACCAGGAGCGTGGTGTCCGGGCCGGCTGCGGCGCGTGCCTCGTTCAGGGTGGTGACCACGCGTGTGTCGACGCCCCGCTCGGCGAGGAGTTCGGCGACGGCGCGGCTGCCGTAGGGGTCGGCGGAGCGCGGGTCGAGGTTGCCGTGGCGTTCGGTGGATCGGATCGCCGCGATCGCCACGGCCGCGGCGAGAAGGAGCACGAGAGCGAGTACGACGCCTCGCGCGCGGGTCCACACCTGGCGGGCGGTGGGCGAGGCCGAGGTGGTGGGGAGCGTGGCCTCGTTGGTCATTCGGCGGCTCCCGGGCGGGCGTCCTGGTCCGCGCTGTGGCTGCCGCTCGTGGCGCTGGTGCTGTTCGCGAGCAGGGGCTTGGTGCGTTCCAGGTCGTGGTCGAGTTCGGCGATGCGGTGGTACGACGGCTCGGACGCGGCCCGGCCGCCGTATGTGACGTCGTCGAAGTCCCGGGCGGCGGAGCGCAGTCGGTCCGCGTGGGAGGGCAGGGCGCGGCCCGCTTCCGCCGCGGCCTCGTCCGCGGTGCGGCCCGGGCGTATGTCGAGGAGGGTGCGTTCCTCCAGGGAGCGGACTATGGCGCGCATGCGCTCCTGGACGGCCTGGTTCCAGTGGCCCTGGGCGGCGTGGGCCTCGGCTGCGGCGCGGTGGTCGGCGGCGCTGCGGGGGCGGTCGTCGAACAGGGCGGCGGAGGAGGTGGCGCCGCGGTGGGGGGTGCCCAGGCGCCACCACAGCGCGCCGGCGACCAGGAGGACGGCCAGGATCACGACGACCAGGCCGAGCGGTCCTCCAGGGGTCGCGGACGCGGCGGTGTTGAACAGCTTGTCGACCCAGTCCCAGAAGGCGTTGAGGGCGCGCTGGAACCAGCTGGGGTCGTTCTCGTGGTACATCCGCTTGGACAGCTCGCGGCGGGCCGCCTCCCGCGCGGGGTCGCGCGGGATCGTCACCGGCGGCTCGTCGGACGACCGTGCCAGTGACAGCACCGAGATGCCGTCGGCGCGCAGCATGGTGAGCACTCCCCCCGGCACGTTCACCGCATCAGCTCCCGGGGGCGGGGTCGGTGCCGTAGCCCTGGACGCCTGCCGCGCGGGCCAGTTCGAGGTCGAGGGCCTCGCGGCGGATGCGCTGGTCGATGTAGAGGAGCACGGTGACGCCGGCCGTGATCGGGAAGGTGATCATGGAGCCGATCACCGAGCCGATGCCGCTGACGATGAGGAACGTCCAGCCGAGGTCGCCGGTGCCTTCGACGAAGCCGCCGACGCCTTCGCCGCTCAGTGCCGCGGCGAGGAAGGTGAAGGGGAGGACGACGATCGCGGCGACGATGTTCGCGATGATCGTGGCCAGCAGCTGGATGCCCAGGACCCGCCACCAGGAGCCGCGGACCAGCTTGACGGAGCGGCTCATCGACTTCACGATGCTCTGCTTCTCCAGCATCAGCGCGGGCGAGGCCAGCGAGAAGCGGATCATCAGCCACACCGCGACGACGGCGGCGCCGACGATGCCGAGGACGGCGAGGGCGATGCCGCCGCCGTTCGAGCCCGAGGCGGCGACGAGGATGCCGGGCAGGGCGCCCACGAGGATCACGCCGAAGGTGATGAGCAGCAGCAGGAAGATCAGGCCGAACAGCTTGGGCACCTGCGGGCGGGCGTCACGCCAGGCCTCGGAGGTGGTGACGGGCTTGCCGAGTACGGCCCGGCTGGTGACGGTCGTGAGCAGCGCGGTCGCGGCGACGGTGCCGATCAGGGAGATCAGGAAGACGACGCTGGTGCCGACCAGGGTCTCGCCCAGGGCGCGGCTCAGTTCCTCGGCGCTGGCGCTGGGGTCGTTGAGGGCCTCGGTGCCGGCGCTGTCGTTCAGGACGAAGCCCTGGAGCAGGATGACGAGGACCTGGGTCACGACCGCGACGGTCAGCGAGATGCCGAGGACCGTGCGCCAGTAGGTGCGCATGGTGGAGACGGCGCCGTCGAGGATCTCGCCCACGCCGAGCGGGCGCAGCGGGATCACACCGGGCTTGGCCGCGGGCGGGGGGCCGCCCCAGCCGCCGTAGCCGGGGTGGCCGTAGCCGCCGCCCCAGCCGGGGGGAGGGTTGTGGCCGCCGGGCGGGCGGGCGGGGGGCTGGGAGCCCCAGCCCGGGCCGGGAGGCGGGGGCGGCGGGGCCTGTGGGGGAGCCGCGGGGCCTGCGGGCGCGGACCACTGGCCGGGTGGCGGCTGTTCCTGGGACCACTTCGGGCCGGTGTCCTGCGGGGCGTCCTCCGGCTGCTGAGCGGTGTTCGCGTCGGCGGGCTCGGTGGGACCGGACGTGCCGGGCTCGTGTCCTTCGGACGGGGCGGATCCGGGCGAGGCCCAGCCCGGAGTGTCTTTCATCGTCGCTCCTTCACGGTGCCCGTCCGCGGTCGCGGCGGCAGGTTGGCAGCCATCGTGCCATGGGGTGGTCACCGAAGGACCAGCCGCGGTATGGGCTGCACACCTTCAATAGTCCGCCGGACAAGGGGCAGACTGACCGCATGGCTGATCAGTACGCGCAATCCGGCGAGGACAGCAAGCCCACCGAGATACCGGCGATCCGCTGGGAGGAGCCACCCGAAGGTCCCGTACTGGTGCTTCTCGACCAGACGAGGCTGCCGGCCGAGGAGGTCGAACTGGTCTGTACGGACGCGTCCGCGCTGGTGGAGGCGATCCGTTCGCTCGCCGTGCGCGGGGCGCCGCTGCTCGGGATCGCGGGGGCATACGGGGTCGCGCTCGCCGCCGCGCGTGGGTTCGACGTGGACGAGGCGGCGGCCGTACTGGCGGGCGCGCGTCCCACCGCGGTGAACCTCGCCGTGGGGGTGCGCAGAGCCCAGGCCGCGTACCGGGCCGAGCTCGGCAGGGCCGGCGATCAGGAGCGGGCGGCCGGGGCGGCGCTGGCGGCGGCGCGCGGGCTGCACCAGGAGGACGCCGCGGCCAGTGCCGCGATGGCCGAGCGTGGGCTGGCGCTGCTGGACGAGCTGCTGCCGGGCGGCGGGCACCGGGTCCTGACGCACTGCAACACCGGTTCGCTGGTGTCGGGCGGTGAGGGGACGGCGTTCGCGGTGGCGCTGGCGGCTCATCGCGCGGGGCGGCTGCGGCGGCTGTGGGTCGACGAGACGCGTCCGTTGTTGCAGGGCGCCCGGCTGACGGCGTACGAGGCGGCGCGCAGCGGGATGGCGTACACCCTGCTGACCGACAACGCGGCGGGCTCGCTGTTCGCGGCCGGGGAGGTGGATGCGGTGCTGATCGGGGCGGACCGGATCGCGGCCGACGGGTCGGTGGCGAACAAGGTGGGGAGCTATCCGCTCGCGGTGCTCGCCCGGTACCACCATGTGCCGTTCATCGTGGTGGCGCCCTTGACCACGGTGGACCAGGAGACGCCGGACGGTGCGGCGATCGAGGTGGAGCAGCGGGCCGGGCACGAGGTGACCGAGATCGCGGCGCCCCAGGTTCCGGTGGCGGGAGCGGAGGCGGGTGGCGGGATTCCGGTGGCGCCGCTGGGGACGCAGGCGTACAACCCGGCGTTCGACGTGACACCACCCGAACTGGTGACCGCGATCGTCACGGAGGAGGGAGTGGTGTCGCCGGTGACGACCGAGGCTCTCGCCGAGCTGTGCGCCAGGGCCCGGCAGGTGACAATCAGCTGATCCGGGTGCGGAGGCCACGCGACTCGCCTGACATCGACGGCTGACACCCACGGCGGCTGCCGAGGGCAGACAGTGACTGCCCGGTACGACTAAGGTCACTGGCCGGTGACCTATCTCACCACTGCCTTCGCCACTGTTATGAGAATGGGATGCTCTCGCCCTGATCAACGCCAACGGCCCCTCTGCCTGCGACGATGCGCGAGGCGAGGGGCCGTGACATCAGTTGGTGACATCAAGCGGCGGTTTTCAGGCTCGATGCAGCCTCCAGTTCGCGGAGCCGCGCCGGTTGCCGGAGCAGCCGGTCAAGCTGGCCGACAGCCTCGATGACGTCCGGGTCCAGAGCCTCAGCGTAGATGTCCAAGGTGGTCGCGATCCGGCTGTGCCGGAGGATCGCTTTGATGATCCTCGGATGCACACGGAGGTGGACCAGGAGCGTGCCGACGGACTTGCGCAGTCCCTTCGGGTTCATCTTGCCGAGCCCTTCCTTCGTGATGATCCGTTGCAGCACGAGAAAGAGGTGCGGCGCGGTGAGCGGACGGCCGGTGCGGGTGATGAACACGTGCGCGTCAGGGTCCTCGAACCAGAAGCGCCCTCGGCTGATCGCTCGCTCGCGGAGCCAGGCGGTGCGCATCCGGGTCCAACGCAGGGGAGCGATGCACTGAGCGGGCAGTGGTAGAGGTGCCTTCGACGTCTCGGTCTTGAGTTCCGCATCATCAATCGTGCCCGCGCTGCTGCGCTGGCGTTGCTGTTCCACCCACACGATCCGGTTGTCCAGGTCAAGGTTCTCCCAGCGCAGGCCGCACACCTCAGCACGGCGCAGGCCCAGAAGACAGATCAACAGGAAGGCCGGGAAGTACGGGCTGAGCCGACGAGCCGCCGCCAGGAAGCGGAGCACCGTCACCGCATCCCAGCTCTTGCCGCTGTCCGTGGACGCGCGGACGTGCACGAGCTTGGCGACGTTCCGGGTCACCCCGATGTCTTCGACCATCGCGGCCGTGAGCGCTGCCGAGAGGACCCGAAGAGCCCGCTTGGCGGTCTTGGCACCTTGCTCGTCTACGAGCGCCTGCATGGCCCCTCGCAGCTCCCTGACACCGAGCTTGAGCATCACCTTCGAGCCGAGACGTGGACGCAGGTGGTTACGTACGGCCGTCTCGTACGCCCGGTAGCTGTTCGGGGCGAGGTTGGGCTTCACGATGATCTCAAGCCAGTAGTCGAACCACTGACCAAGCGTCATGTCCCGCGTGGGCGTCGGGATGCCGCCGTTGGCACGATCGATCAGCTCTCGGCGCTTTCGGTCGCACTCCTCGAAGGTCTTGCCGTACGCGAACTTCCGCTTCGTGGTGCCGTCCGGCTGAGGGACGTACACCGCTGCCTGGTAGCGGCCATCAGCCCGCTTCGTGACCGTGCCCGCGCCATTCGGGTTCCGCTTGCGAGGGGGCATCAGGCTGCCTCCTCAAGTCGGGTGCGGATGTAGTCCTGAAGCGCGCTCTCGGGGATCCGGCGGCACCGTCCCTCGGTGAACGAGGCGAGCCGCTTCGAGCGGATCAGGTCGTAGACCTTGCTCCGGCCGTACTTCAGCCGCGTCATGACCTCCGGCACGGTCAGCAGCTCTACAGGGGCAGTTGTCATGCGGCCGCCCCTTCGAGTTCGAGCAGGGCGGGTAGTTCGTCGCGGGCGGTCTCGCGGTTGTGTTGGATGTCGCGGCGGATGTTGGCGGCGAGCCAGGATTCGCCGGGGGTGTGTCCGTGACCGGCGTAGGCCCAGTGCGCGAGGATGCGCGTGGTTGCCTCGGGGCTGTCGTCGGGGTCGGGCAGTCCGAGGGCTTGGCGTTGTTGTGCGGCGCGGTAGTCGGCGCGGACCTGCCGGAGGGCGCCCAACGTGGTCGAGTAGCGGCGGGACTTGGTGGAGAAGTGCCCGCGGAAGCCGAGCATGTGGGCCCAGTCGAGGAGCTTGCGTTCGGGGTAGAGCCGGTGGAGGTCGAGGCAGGCTTCGATCAGGCGGCGGGGGTGGTCCGGGACGCCGAGGAGCACGAGGGCTTCTTTGTTGCCGACGCGGCGGTCGACGGTGCCGGTGGTCTCGGCGGCTTTGGTGGCGTACTTGGCGACGTAGGAGGCAACGGCGGCTTCGGTGATCTCCTCGCCGTGGCCGAAGGCGCCGATGGGCTGTACGTCGAGCTGGGTGCCCCACCGCAGGGTGCGGGCCGGTTGGTCACCGGCCCGGGGGATGTCGACCGTGACACGGGCGGCGGCAGCCTCGATTGCGTCGGTGAGCAGGGTGAGGGTGGCCCAGGCTGGGGGCGAGTCGTCGGGCCCGTCCGGTCCGTCGAAGCGGATCACGGCGTGGAAGTGCACGGCGCCGCGTTTCTGGTATTCGGCGACCTTGCCGAAGGAGACACGAGACTGTTCACGGGCGGCTTTCTGGGTGAGTCCGGCCCGCTTGGCGATCTCGCGGCGGAGGTAGATCGTGAAGTAGCGCCACAGTTCGGAGGCGTGGTTGTTCCACAGCACCGCGCCCGCGTAGTCGTACGAGGCGGGGTTGAGCGGGGTGCCGAGTTCGGGAGCGTCCTCACGGTGCCGGGCCCCGCAGCGGCACGGCCTGTTGCCGGGCCGGTTGTGGACGGGTCCGAAGGAGGGTGCGGTGAGGGTGGCGAACACCCTCGGGTGGTCCCGCACGGTGGGCGGGGTGCCCTTGGCGGGGTCGCCGACGAGTCCGGCGCGGATGAGGTGGTAGGTGTCTCCGGCGTAGGTCCAGGCGCACGAGGGGCAGCGTGAGGCCCGCCGGTTGCCGCACGCGATCCGGAGGCGTCCACCGGGCTCGGTGTCCGTGGAGTAGGTGTGCAGGGCCTGCCCGGTGGCCCGGTCGCGGGTGACCGTCGAGCCCTGAAGGTGGATGGGGTCGGCGCAGCCGCCGGTGCGGCGGATCTGGTCTTGGATGCGGTCGAAGCCAGGGTGCCCGGCCAGCCTCAGCACGTCGGTGAGGGTGGCCGGGTCCAGGCCCGCCATGGTGGCGGTGTCGGTCAACGCGATCACTTCCCCGCGCGAGTGAGGGAGGCGGGGGCGTGGTGCGCGTGGCCGGTGCCCTGGCAGACGGGGCAGACGACGCGCAGCAGGACGCGGGAGCCGTCGACGCGGCGAGCGCCGGTGGTGATCGAGACGACCGGGAAGTCGTCGCAGTTGCGGCAGATCGGGCGGTTCGCAAGGCGAACAGGCATGATGGACGGAGCCCTTTCGGATCGGGAGATCTGGAAGCGGTTCAGGGCCGTCCGGGGCGGCGGAAACTTGGCGGTTGAGGCCGCCCCGGAGGGCTTCACTTGAAACGTCGGCGCGTTGAACGGGCCGGGTGCTTGCGCGGCGCGCGGGAGCGCCTGCGGGTGCCCGCGCGGGATAACTCCCGCTTCTTCTTGGCGCCCCGGTTGATCGTGTAGCTGAGTCCGCCCGTGGCCGAGAGGACCGCGACCGCGGACGCGGCAACGATCTGAGCGACGAACGCGATCACCAGCAGCACGACCACGGCCGAGGTGGCGACGACCAGGGTCAGGACGATCGGGCCCTTGTAGGAGCGCGGGGCTTCCTGCACGATCACGACCTTGCGCAAGTCGGAGCCGGGCGGGATGCGCCGGTAGACGTCGGCGGGGATATGACCGGCCTGAAGCTGGTCCTCGGGGAACTCCATGAGTCCAGTCCTCCCGGTCAGCCGGTGCAGCGGTGGGTGCGGGCGGCGAGTTCGGCCGCCGAACGGTCGCGGTGTTCGGTGGAGAACCCGCAGTTCGGGGCGGTGCATGCGGCGGTGTGCCGGGTCTGGCCGCGTCCGTTGTTGTAGGTGCCGACCCGGACCGGGCCGATACGGATCACGTCGTAGAAGCGGTTCGGTCGCACGGGTGAACCTCCTTATGTGTCAGGCGAGTTGGGCGACGATTGCTCCGGCGAGGGATTCGGGGACGCCGAGCCGGGCGCGCAGGGTGGCGGTGTCGATCTCACTGCCGGTCCGCGAGCGGTGATCGGCAGCGATCTTCCGGGCGTGATCCACCAGCGCCGGAGGCACCACCGGGGCCGGAGCTGCTTCGGGCAGGGCCGGGGTCGGCTCGGGAATGGTGATCTCGGGGGCCGGGGCGGACGGCTCGGGGCGGTCGAGGTCGACGACCGGCGCGGGCCGGGAGACCGGCTCAGGTGCCAACTCCGCTGTGAGGGCGGCGGGTTGGTGGGCGAGGAGAGTGCCGCCGAGGAAGGCCAGCGCGGGCCATCCGGCGACGAGGATGCGCAGCCAGGCCGGAACGTGGTCGAGGTCGAGGAGCCCGGCGGTGGCGATGTTCGCGCCGAGCGAGGCGACCAGGGCGATAAGGAACCAGAACCAGGCCAGCGTCGAGCGCTCGGTCCGCAGCCGTCGCCACACCGCGACCAGCAGCAGGTCGACGGAGATGGGGTAGGCCCAGGCCTTCCATCCGGTCTGTCCGGCAGCGGCGGCGAGGTCGTGCAGGTGGGCGAAGGACAACGCACCGGCGATCACGGCCTGAACAAGCACAGCGTCCACGTGGATCTTGCGGGACACGGGTCTTCACCTCCCTCTCAGAGGTCGGGCCGGGGGCGGGGCGGGGAATCGGTTCTCCGGCCGCCCGGCCCCGGCGAGTTCAGTCGGCGGCGGGGATCTCGCCGGAGCCCAGGCAGCCCAGGCAGATACCGGTCTGCTGTCCGGCGACCCGCTGCTTGCGGCCGACACGGACCGGGCGGGAAACCTCACCCGTGCCCTTGCAGGGCTCGCACGGCCGGGACTTGGCCTTGGGGTTGGGCTTGATGGTCTTGCGCGGTGCCATGGGCGAACTCCGCTCGATTTTCGGCATGGCTCGGGTAGGGACCCGGCGCGAGGTGGTCGCGCCAACCACGTTTCAAACGGGGGGAG
This sequence comes from Streptomyces sp. SID13726, assembly GCF_010548375.1. Lineage (GTDB taxonomy): Bacteria > Actinomycetota > Actinomycetes > Streptomycetales > Streptomycetaceae > Streptomyces. The sequence goes on along the minus strand of NZ_JAAGLY010000039.1, from coordinate 42,867 downwards.
TTACTCCGTGACCGGCTGGGGTCGTACCCGCGGCGGAGAAGCGGGCCGGGGCGGTACGGCGAGCTGGTCGACCGGCCGGAACGGGGCCAGGAACGGCAGCTCCGGGACGAGGTCGGCGAACGCGCGACAGACCGCGGCGGCTTCGTCGGGGGTGGTTTCCGGGGTGCGGATGCGGGACCAGCCGCCGGAGGTGTCTCCGGCCACCGCGACCCCGGGGCGGTCCGGAGCGATCGTGGTCACCGCGATGACCGCGTCGGGGGCGATGTCACCCAGGCCCATTTCAGCGGTCTGCTTGTCGTTGACCCGGTGCACCACCCGGCCGGTGAGCTGGGCTCGCAGGGCGGTGGCGCCCTTGCCGAGGTCGGAGCCGAAGCGCTGCCCGCAGACCTCCAGGTAGATGCCGACCGCGCGGGCCATCTGCCCGAGCCGCACCAGTTGCATGACCGTCTTGTCGCGGGCCGGTTCGTCCTTCTTCGAGGTCACGAAGAACAGTTCCGCGATCTCGTCGACCAGGACCACCAACGGCACCGGCCGCAGATCCGCAGGCAGCTCCCACAGATCCGAGACCTGATGCAGGGCCAGGAGATCGAAACGCTCTTCCATCTCACCGATCAGCGCGTCGATCAGCCGTCCGGCATCCTCCGGGCTCGTCACCAGCGCCGACAGCCGCGAGGCATAGCGGCCCTGCTCGACACCGCGCTTGCAGTCGATACCGATCAGGCCCACCGGCAACTGCGCCAGCCCCTTGATCAGGTTGCGCTGATACACCGACTTGCCGGACTGATTCGCCCCCAGCGTCAGCGCGTGCGGCACCTTGCGGTAGTCCCGCTCGAAGACCGTGCCGTCCTCCCGCAACGCGACCGGGACCACCAGGTCACGCGGGGTGGCCTTGCGCGGCAGCCGGACCCGGCTCAGGACGTCCCAACCGGTCATCCGCAGCTCGACATGGCCGGGCTTGGTCTCCGTCACGGTCACCGACCGCACCCCGAACGCGTGCCGCAACCGCTCCGACGACGCGGCGATGTCGGCAGGCTCCAGACCGGCCGGCAGACGCAGGGTGATGTGCAGACCGGTCGAGGTCGGGCGGACGCGCCGGATCTTCGGCGGGACCGGCCGCACCTCGCTGCGGGCCACGTTGCGCTTGACGAACGCGCGGAACCCGGACGGCTGCACGGTCAGCCCGCACACGTCCATCGTCGAGTTGTAGTTCCAGGCGAACCGGCCCCACGTGAGAGGCATCCCCACGAGCGACCAGTACACGCGCGGCGCACGGGCTTTGGCGTAGCCGAGACCACCGGCCCCGGCCGCAGCCCCGGCCAGCTCGATACAGGTGACCAGGTCGGCCATGATCAGGCCCCCAGCGGGGTGATCGCGACCGCACGGAAGCTGATGCCGTGCCGCTTCTGGCCGTTGAACTCGCTCTCCCAGTCCCGCGCCTTCAGCCCCGTCACCGCCACCGGCGTCCCCGGCATCATGCCCTCGGGGTAACCGGTCTCGGGGATCGTGACCTGGTAGAGGTTGCCCTCCCCCTCGTCCGAGACGAGCAGACCCACCGTCGACAGACCCACGTCCGGCCTGTCACGGTCCATCGCCCGCTCACCGGTCCGCTTGTTGATCACCTTCGGTTCCGGGGCGGTCGCGACGAACACCACAGCGGTCGAAAGGTCGATCTTGAAGACAGCCATGCGAATGCTCCCAAAGAGCCGGGTACGGGAAGCGGATTCAACCTCCCTAGGGAGATTGAACTCCAACCTCCCTAGGGAGGTCAAGAGGCTGTGCGGGATCGTCATCCCTCCAGGAGCTCCCGGGGCAGCAAAAAGGCCCACCGAAGTGGGCCCTACTGTTCCGCCGTTCAGTTTCTGACTAGGCGTCAGCTCCCAAATGAGTAGCGCAGCGCATAGGCGCCAGCGTCAAGGAACATCTGGTTCACCTCAACCGCCCTGCCGTCCGAGGTGTACGCCGTCCGACAGATCTCGATCAGGGGCGTACCGGGAAGAATCGCCAGCCGCGCCACTTCGTTGGAGTTGGGCATGCGCGCACGTAGATCCTCGCTGAAGTGCACAGGCTCAGCACCCAACTCGGCCAAGCGCTTGTAGGTTCCCCCCGGCCCCGTGTCGGGCTCTGCGATACGCGAGTCGCGCGTCAGGTCGGCGGGAAGGTAGGACACCGCCATCTGCACCGGCTCGCCATCCACGAGGAACAGGCGGCTACGCACGATGACGCGTGCACCTTCGTCGAGCCCCAGAACGCGAGCGACCCAGCGAGGCGCGTCCTCTTCACTCACTTCGACATCCGCCACGGTCATGGGTCGCTCGCCGACGTCAGCCGACCAGATTGATTTCCCGGCCGCCCACTGATCACGAGAAAGGCGCTTGGTTGCATCCCGCAGGATCGGCCTGAACTCCCGGACGTAAGTCCCAGAGCCGGGGCGCGAGACCGCCGCCCCCTCTGCAATCAGCAGCTTCAGTGCGCCACTCGCTGTCATCTTGGCTACGCCGTACTCCCTGACGAGCGCGGGTTCACCGGGTAGCCGAGCGCCAGGCCCAAACTCACCGTCGTTGATCCGTGCCCGCAGGTCGTCGGCGATCTGCCGCGCGTCGGCAGGCATTGATCAACCTCCAGTTCCCTAGGGTGGTTCCAGGCTAGTGGGTACCCACTAGGCGCGCGAACCCACGCCGGACGCTGAAGCCGAGCTGTTACAGGTTTCTCTACCTCATCAAGCCCCGCCGTTCCGGCGGGGGAGGGGGTGATCCCTCGGCGCAGCCTGGATGATCCGGCACAGCTCCAGCCGTCGCGCACTTGGGATAACAGGAGCCGACAGCAACCGTAAGGTTCCTCGGCTTCACCACGCTTCACAGCCCCTCAGGGCTTGAGCCTCCGTCCCTCTTCGGGCACCGGTCCTTTGGTGATGTTGGTCCAGGGTGGGGGCTCTTGGCCGTTCGGCCATCCGGTCGCTGTGTCCCGTCCGGCTTTCCGGCCGCCACTGCGTTGATCACACACCACCGGCCCGCACCGCGGGCCGCCGCGCGGCTCGGGGGCTCGGGGCTCCGCTCCTGCCTTCGGCCCGCGCGCCCCGGCCCCCGGCCCCGCGGCACCTCAAAGTTGCCACGGGGTGATCACGCTTTCCGCTCTGGCCCCGCCACGGGCCGACGCACCGGACCGAGCCTGATCCCCACCCATGACCCACAGCCACCAGGCCCAACCCGAGCAGAGGAAGACGGCACAGCCCCACGCGGCGATGTCGCTTGGTCCGCCACGGACCAACCGACGCACTGGGATCCAAAAGCAGGTGCGCGACGGCTGGAGCTGTGCCGGATCATGCAGGCCACGGGTGGAGGGATCGTAGGTGGCTGGGGAGGTCGGTGTAGCGACTTTAGGCAGCCACTTTGGGGGGAGCCTCGAAGATCATGGCCCCAACGTCGTGCTTTAACGGGCAGGTCCACAGACTGCCCGACGCGCCGGAAGCTTACGGGGCCATGATCACTCCCCCCAAAGCAGCTCCAGCCCAAAGTCGCTACACCGACCGCGTGGGCAGCGATCAGGTCTCACCTTCGAAGCTTAAGTACGGGCCCCGACGGAGCCGCCTTGAGTTTCAAATCATAGGCTGAAGGGCCTCTTTGCCTGCGAAGTTGTCCTTCGGGAGGGGAGTGAGGCACAATCAACGCACTCACGCGACCGCAACGGCGGGTGGGTTCAGCGTGACACTTCTGGCCTGTCGCCAAGTGAAGGTCGCTGAAGGCTAGTTGATGTGAAGGCGGTGCTAGAGTGTCGCCGCGCAACAACTGAAAAGTGACATGCCAAAGGAGCGCTCGCCACCTACCACAGCTGCAAGCGCCCAATGGCTAGGCAATCAACCCTCTATGCCAAGAAGTGAGGCCCTGTTGATCAAGAAGGAAGATTGGACCGTACCCACCCCGGCATTGCATCGCAATGCTCAGGACGGACTAGAAGGTAACGCCGACCTTGCGCGAGGCGCAAGTGCGTCGTCTAGGCGGCGGCGGGCCCTCTGGGACATCACGGCCCTGATTGCTGCCATCTCGCCAGTCATAGCGGCAGTGATCAATAAGCTGTGACGTGATGGGTGAGGGGCATCTGTGTCCCTCACCCGTACGTCCGGCAGACCCTTCCATCGGTCGTCGTGCTGACATCCGTTAGTGACATCAACGCCAGCGGACGGGGGCAGACAGTGACACTCCCATACGACTATCGTCACAGGTCGGTGACCTGTCTCACCTGTACCTTCGCCACTGTTATGAGAATGGGATGATGTCGTTTATGAAGGGACGAGTCCTTGTCGTCGACGACGACACCGCACTTGCCGAGATGCTGGGCATCGTGCTGCGTGGTGAAGGTTTTGAGCCGTCTTTCGTAGCGGACGGTGACAAGGCGCTGGCCGCGTTCCGTGAGGCCAAGCCGGATCTGGTGCTGCTGGACCTGATGCTGCCCGGAAGGGACGGCATCGAGGTGTGCCGGCTGATCAGGGCCGAGTCCGGGGTGCCGATCGTGATGCTGACGGCCAAGAGCGACACGGTCGACGTCGTCGTAGGGCTGGAGTCAGGCGCCGACGACTACATCGTGAAGCCGTTCAAGCCGAAGGAGCTCGTGGCCCGGATCAGGGCGCGGCTCAGGAGGTCGGAGGAGCCGGCTCCCGAGCAGCTCGCCATCGGTGACCTGGTCATCGACGTCGCGGGTCACTCGGTGAAGCGGGACGGGCAGTCGATCGCGTTGACGCCGCTGGAGTTCGACCTGCTGGTCGCGCTCGCGCGCAAGCCGTGGCAGGTGTTCACGCGCGAGGTGCTGCTGGAGCAGGTGTGGGGCTACCGGCACGCCGCCGACACCCGGCTCGTCAATGTGCATGTGCAGCGGCTGCGCTCCAAGGTCGAGAAGGACCCGGAGCGGCCGGAAATCGTGGTGACCGTCCGTGGTGTGGGATACAAGGCAGGACCCAGCTGACATGTCCGGAGACAGTGCCGCTTCGTCGCCCGGGCGGACCGGGGCGGGTGCGGGGCGGCCTGTCGGACGGGCGTCGGCGGGCTCCCGCTGGGGACGTCTCCTCGAGGGCGGGCTGCTCCAGGGCGGAGTCCAGGGCAGCCCGGTCCTGAGGCTGTTCATGCGCTGGGTGCGCCGTCCGATGCTGCCCGTGATGCGGCTGTGGCGGCGCAACATCCAGCTCAAGGTCGTCGTCACGACCCTGCTCATGTCGCTCGGTGTGGTGCTCCTGCTGGGCTTCGTCGTCATCGGCCAGGTGCGCAACGGCCTCCTCGACGCCAAGGTGAAGGCCTCGCAGAGCCAGGCCACCGGCGGTTTCGCGGTGGCCAAGCAGAAGTCGGACGAGGCCGCGGCCGGGACCGACGACACGTCCCCGGCGGACGGCCAGTCCGACCAGAACGTCATCGAGTGGATGAGCAACCTCGTCTACTCGCTCTCCAGCGGCGGCCAGGGCGCCTTCGACGTGGTCACCCTGCCCGTCGGCGGGGACAGCGGGAGCGGGCGCGGGCCGCGTGCCTCCGGTGACGTCGATCCGACGGCCAGCGTCCCCGAGGCGCTGCGCGAGAAGATCGACGACAGTACGACGGCCGCCCAGAGCTACACCCGCATCGTCTACGACGCCGACCAGGAGTCCCAGCCGGCCCTGGTCATCGGCAAGCAGGTCAACGACCCCAACGGCGACCCGTACCAGCTGTACTACCTCTTCCCGCTCACCCAGGAGGAGAAGTCGCTCAGCCTGGTCAAGGGCACCCTGGCGACCGCCGGGCTCTTCGTCGTCGTACTCCTCGGGGCCATCGCCTGGCTCGTGGTGCGTCAGGTCGTCACGCCGGTGCGGATGGCGGCCGGGATCGCCGAGCGGCTGTCCGCGGGGCGGCTCCAGGAGCGGATGAAGGTCACCGGTGAGGACGACATCGCGCGGCTCGGTGAGGCCTTCAACAAGATGGCGCAGAACCTCCAGCTGAAGATCCAGCAGCTGGAGGACCTGTCGCGGATGCAGCGGCGGTTCGTGTCGGACGTGTCGCACGAGCTCAGGACGCCGCTGACGACCGTACGGATGGCGGCTGACGTCATCCATGACGCGCGCGAGGACTTCGATCCGATGACCGCGCGGTCGGCCGAACTGCTCGCCGACCAGCTGGACCGGTTCGAGACGCTGCTGGCGGATCTGCTGGAGATCAGCCGGTTCGACGCGGGTGCGGCGGCGCTGGAGGCGGAGCCGATAGACCTCAGGGAGGTCGTACGGCGGGTGGTCGGCGGGGCCGCGCCGCTGGCCGAGCGCAAGGGTACGACGGTCCGGATCGTCGGCGATCAGCAGCCCGTCGTCGCCGAGGCCGATGCCCGGCGGGTGGAGCGGGTGCTGCGCAATCTCGTCGTCAACGCCGTGGAGCACGGCGAGGGCAAGGACGTCGTCGTCAAGCTGGCCTCGGCGGGCGGCGCGGTCGCCATCGCGGTGCGCGACTACGGCGTAGGACTGAAGCCGGGCGAGGCCACGCGCGTGTTCAGCCGCTTCTGGCGGGCCGACCCGGCACGCGCGCGTACCACCGGCGGTACGGGCCTCGGGCTGTCCATCGCCCTGGAGGACGCGCGGCTGCACGGCGGCTGGCTTCAGGCGTGGGGCGAGCCGGGCGGCGGCTCGCAGTTCCGCCTGACGCTGCCCAGGACGGCCGACGAGCCGCTGCGGGGCTCGCCGATACCGCTGGAACCCAAGGACTCGCGCCGTAACCGTGGACTTGATGACGCCGGTCTGCCGCGCGGGGGCGGGGACAAGGCCGCCACCGTGCCGGCCCAGCCGAACGGTGACCAGACGACCGCGCGGGACCCGATAGTGCCGCGTTCGGCGGCCGTGGTGCCCACCGCCGATCCGACGGCGTTGCCGGGCAACGGCGCGCGTGTGGTGCCCCGGCCCGGCTCGAACACGCGCCGGCAGGACGACACCACGGCTCCGGAGAGCGGGGCCGCCGGCCGCCCGGGCTCCGGGGCGAAGGACGCGTACGAACAGCAGGGGGAGGCATTCCGTGGACGCTGACCGCGAGGGTGGCGGCCGGCGCACGCCGGGGCGCGCGGTGGCGTACGCCGCCTGTGGCGTCGTACTGCTGGCGGGGTGTGCCTCCATGCCGGACAGCGGGGATCTGCGCGGGGTCGACTCCACGGCCCGGCAGGACACCCAGGTGCGGGTCTTCGCGATGCCGCCGCAGGAGGACGCCGAGCCCACGGACATCGTGCAGGGCTTCCTGGAGGCGCTGACCAGCGACGACCCGAACTACGAGACGGCGCGCAAGTATCTGACCGCGAGCGCCGCGAAGAAGTGGCAGCCGGAACTGTCCACTACGGTCCTCGACGACGGACCCGGTGCCACCTTCGTGCAGTCGGTCGACCGGGAGCAGCGGGACGACACGGCGTTCAATCTGACGGGCACCAAGGTGGCCGTGGTGGACGCGCAGCAGTCGTACACGCCCGCCTCCGGCGACTACCAGCAGACCGTGCACCTGGTGCAGGAGCCGAAGACCAAGCAGTGGCGGATCGACAGCCTGCCGCAGGGTGTCGTGATGGGGAAGTCGGACTTCCAGCGCAACTTCGTGTCCGTCAACAAGTACTACTACGCCTCCGACACGAAGGCGGCGACGGCCCCGCAGATGGTCGCCGTGGCCGATCCCGTGTACGTACGCGAGCGTGTGGACCCCATGACGCAGCTGGTGCGTTCGCTGCTCAGCGGGCCGACGAGCTGGCTCGACCCGGTCGTCAGGACGAGCTTTCCCACGGGTACGGCCCTCAAGGACAACAGTTCCTCGCTGACCCCCGACGACCGCAACACCCTGACGGTGCCGCTCAACGACAAGGTCAAGGGCATCAGTCAGAGCCGGTGCGAGGAAATGTCGGCCCAGCTGCTGTTCACCCTCCAGAACCTCACCCCTGCCGTGGACGAGGTCGAACTGCGCGCGGGCGGCAGGCAGTTGTGCTCCGCCAATGAGAGCCAGGCCGACCGGGTCGCCACGCGCGGGTCGGTCGAGGCGCCCGAGTTCCTGTACTACGTGAACGGCGAGCACCGGCTGGTGCGGGTCACGGCCAGCACTCGGGACGGCAGCGCGACGAAGCCCGTGCCGGTGCCGGTTCCCGGCGCGCTCGGTGACGGCGACAAGGACCTGCGCTCGGTGGCCGTCTCGCGGGACGAGCACATGGCCGCGGGTGTCGGCCTCGACGGCAGGTCGCTGTACGTCGGGTCGCTGGTGTCGGGCGGGTCGCTCGGGGAGGCGGTGCTGGTCAGTGACGGCAAGACGACCGGCGACCGGCTGACGACGCCCAGCTGGGACGTGGAGGGCGATCTGTGGGTGGCCGACCGCGACCCCGCCGACTCGCGGCTGCTGCTGTTCAAGGAGGGCGCGGGCAAGCCGCTGGAGGTGGCGATCCCCGGGCTCGACGGGCGCATCAAGGACCTCCGGGTGGCCGCCGACGGGGTGCGGATCGCGCTCGTCGTGGAGAAGGGCGGCAAGCAGTCGCTGCTCGTCGGGCGGATCGAGCGGGAGGGCACGACCGGGGACCCGCAGAGCGTCTCGGTGCGGGAACTGCGTGCCACGACACCGGACCTGGAGGAGGTCACGACCATGTCCTGGGCCGGCGACAGCAGGCTCGTGGTGGTCGGGCGCGAGCAGGGCGGCGTGCAGCAGACGCGGTACGTCCAGGTCGACGGGTCCACGCCGGAGGGGCCGCCGCCGGCCGCGCTGACGGGCGTGAAGGAGATCGCCGCGTCCGAGGACGCCGAGATGCCGTTGGTGGCGTACTCGGAGGACGGGATCGTACGGCTGCCGTCCGGGGCGCAGTGGCAGAAGGTGGACGCGGACGGGACGGCGCCGGTTTATCCGGGGTGACGGGGTGACCGGGGTGACCGGGGTGATGTGACGGCTCGCGCCGTCGGGAGCGGCTGCTTTTGCCGGGGAGGTCCTGGTGGGGGCGGCCGCTTTTGTCGTGGGGCGGAATGGCTTCGGGGGCGGGTGAATCACTGCCGGGGTGGGCGCGGTGGGTCGGATTCGGTGTGCGCGGGGTTGTGCGGAGGGCGTTGTGCAGCCGTTGTGCAGCCGTTGTGCGGTGGCCCGGTCGATTAGTTGTACGGGGCCGGGAATTGTGGTGGGAACGGTTGTTCGTGGCGGGCGCCGGGTTTTCCACAGGGGGTTATCCACAGGGGTGGTCGGTCGGCGTCGGCATTGGCACAGTGGTGGGCATGCGGGGGTGGTGGCAGGACCTCACCGATCTGGTGCTGCCGGCCGAGTGCGGAGGCTGCGGGAAGCCTCGCACGGTGCTCTGTCCGGAGTGCCGTGCCGCCCTGGACGGGGCCGTACCGAGCCGGGTGCGACCGGTGCCGGAGCCGCCCGGACTGCCGGTGGTGCATGCGGCGGCTCGGTATGCGGACTCGGTGCGGGCGGTGTTGTTGGCTCACAAGGAACGGGGGGCGTTGGGGCTTGCGGGGCCGTTGGGTGCGGCTCTGGCGGGGGCTGTGTGGGTGGGGGTGCGGGAGGGCTGTGGGGGTGTTCTGAGGAGTGGGGGTGTGAGTGCGGGTGCGGGCGGTGGGTGGCCCGCTGGTGGGCGGACGGGGGGTGGATGGCCCGGTGGTGGGCGGACGGGCGGTGGATGGCCCGGTGGTGGGCTCGGGGATGTGCTCGGTGTGCCGGTGCTGCTGGTTCCCGTGCCGTCCGCGCGGAGGGCTGTGCGGGCTCGTGGGCATGACCCGGCGCGGCGGATCGCGTTGGCGGCGGCTGGGGAGTTGCGGCGGGCCGGGGTGCCGGCGCGGGTGGTGGCCGTGCTGCGCCAGCGGCGGGGTGTGGCCGATCAGTCGGGGCTCAACTCGCGGGAGCGGCTGGACAATCTCGCGGGTGCGCTGAGCGTGGCTCCCGGGGGTGGGCGGTTGCTGGCTGAGGGGCTGGTCGTGCTGGTCGACGACCTGATGACCACGGGTGCGTCGCTGGCCGAGGCGGCTCGGGCCGTGCGGGAGGCGAGGGCGGGGGTGGGGGAGAGCGCCGGGAGGTGTGAGGAGTGGGTTGGAGAGCGTGACGGGTGGGCCGAGGGCGGTGAGGGGCGGGCCGAGGGCCGTGGGGGGTGGGCCGGGAGCCGGGAGGAGTGGGTCGGAGGCCGTGAGGGTTGGGTCGGAGGCCGTGAGGGTTGGGTCGGGGGCCGAGGTGGACAGGTCGGGTGTCGCGGTGAACGGACGGCGGCTCGACACCGTGATCAAGAGCAGCAGGACAGCGGCGTACGGCGTGGACCGGACCGGGCGGGGACAGGCGTACGGCGAGGGCAAGGGCAACCGGGGACGGACGCGCCGGGCGGGCGGTGGCAATGGCAACGGCAGCAGGAGATCGGGGCGTCGCCTGTTCAAGGTCGGCCGGACGTGGGCAGGTGGCCTGGTGAACCCCGTGGAGACGCGGGCGGGCGTCGTGGTGGAGCCACGGTGGCCGGATGTGGTGGGGAAGCGGTGGGTGCCGTGTATGCCGCCGCAACTCGGGAAAGCATGGGGAAACGGAGGACCGCGGTGACGGAGGAGGACACGGGCCGGGAGCGCCGTCCGGAGGCGGCGACGGGCGCCGTCGGCGTCCGTGACGTGATCTGCGCGGCTGTGGTCGCAGCCGCACCGGATTCTTTCGAAATAAACCGGAACTGACTGCGAACTTGCATCGTTGCAGGTAATGACAGGACCAATTCACCTGAACGGAGGTACGCCGCGGTAGAGGGTGACGACATCCGTCCAGGCGAGATATGTTCGGTTGTGAGGGAAAGGCGCAGGCCACACCTCGCAAATCCGAATGCCGTGCCGCGGGATTCGCCCCATCACCCGCGCCGGTGGAATGGAGATCTTGCCCGCGGGGGAGGAGGTGGAAGTCACCGAGTCCGAGGTTCCGGGGCTCACCGGAGCCTGGTGCAAAAGGGAGACGCTCCGCATCGCGGCGGAGCGATCCGGGAACGGAGTTCTGCGTGGACATCGTCGTCAAGGGCCGCAAGACCGAGGTGCCCGAGCGGTTCCGCAAGCACGTGGCCGAGAAGCTGAAGCTGGAGAAGATCCAGAAGCTCGATGGCAAGGTGATCAGCCTCGACGTCGAGGTGTCCAAGGAGCCGAACCCCCGACAGGCCGACCGCTGTGACCGAGTGGAGATCACGCTCCGCTCCCGCGGACCGGTGATCCGGGCGGAAGCGGCAGCCAGCGACCCGTACGCGGCACTCGACCTGGCGGCGGACAAGCTGGACGCCATCCTGCGCAAGCAGCACGACAAGCGTCACACGCGGCGCGGCGCACGGAGGCTCACGGCGGCCGAGGTCCCCGACCACGTCCCTGGCGCGGCGACGCTCAACGGCAATGGCCACACCGTCCACGAGGAAGAGTCGGACGGCGTGCCCACCAAGAAGATCGGCTCGCTGGAGATCAAGGGTGAAGGCCCCCTCGTCGTCCGCGAGAAGACCCACGTCGCCTCCCCGATGACCCTCGACCAGGCGCTCTACGAGATGGAACTGGTCGGGCACGACTTCTATCTGTTCGTCGACTCCGAGACCAAGGAACCGAGTGTCGTCTACCGGCGGCACGCCTACGACTACGGCGTCATCCACCTGAGCACGGACCCGATGGTCGCCCGGGCGCATTCCCCCGCGGCCGGTGGCACGACAGGGAGCTGACCCTCCCGGATGACAGCTGGGCCGGTGCCCCTGGAGCGCGTGTGCGCCCCCAGGGGCACCCGTGTGCGACCGGTTCGCGCCCCGCTCTGTCACCTCACTGTCGTCCGGGCATGGAATCATGGCCGCACCGGCCCAACCGGTGGGCCGGTGCCTTGGGTTGGCGATGGCACACGACCAGCCACAGCCTTCAGGGGGAGGAACGATGGCGGACAGCTTCGGACCGCTGCACGACGAGGGTGCCGGTGACGGCGCCGTCGGCATGGGCCCGGACGAGGGCTCACCACGCAAGGAACCGATCCGGGTCCTGGTGGTGGACGACCATGCCCTCTTCCGTCGTGGGCTGGAGATCGTGCTCGCGGCCGAGGAGGACATCCAGGTCGTCGGCGAGGCGGGCGACGGCGCGGAGGCCGTGGACAAGGCCGCCGACCTGCTGCCGGACATCGTGCTGATGGATGTCCGGATGCCCAAGCGAGGCGGGATCGAGGCCTGCACCTCCATCAAGGAAGTGGCTCCCAGCGCCAAGATCATCATGCTGACGATCAGCGACGAGGAAGCCGACCTCTACGACGCGATCAAGGCCGGCGCGACCGGATATCTCCTCAAGGAGATCTCCACCGACGAGGTGGCCACCGCCATTCGCGCGGTCGCCGACGGGCAGTCGCAGATCAGCCCCTCCATGGCGTCGAAGCTGCTCACCGAGTTCAAGTCGATGATCCAGCGCACGGACGAGCGCCGACTTGTCCCGGCCCCGCGACTGACCGACCGTGAGCTGGAAGTCCTCAAGCTGGTCGCCACCGGGATGAACAACCGCGATATCGCGAAGGAGTTGTTCATCTCCGAGAACACCGTGAAGAACCATGTGCGCAACATCCTGGAGAAGCTGCAGCTGCACTCCAGGATGGAGGCGGTGGTCTACGCGATGCGGGAGAAGATCCTAGAGATTCGCTAGTTCCCTGGTGAGCGGCTCGCGCAGGTCCGGCGCGTCCACCCGCTCCACCCGTACGTCGGTGCAGTCCACCCAGCTCGCCGCCTCGACCAGCGCCTGAGCCACCGCAGGGACCGCCTTCGGGCCGTCCAGGGTGACCTGCCTGGCCACCAGGGTGTGCCCCTCGCGCGCGGGGTCCACCCGGCCCACCAGCCGGCCTCCCGCGAGCACCGGCATCGCGAAGTAGCCGTGGATCCGCTTGGGCTTGGGGACGTAGGCCTCCAGCCGGTGTGTGAAGCCGAAGATCCGCTCCGTACGCGCCCGCTCCCAGATCAGGGAGTCGAACGGGGACAGCAGAGTCGTACGGTGACGCCCGCGCGGAGGTGTCTCCAGGGCCGCGGGATCGGCCCAGGCCGGCTTGGACCAGCCCTCGACGGTCACCGGCACCAGACCCGAGTCGGCGATCACCGCCTCGACCTGCTCGCCCTTGAGGCGGTGGTAGTCGGCGATGTCCCCGCGCGTGCCCACCCCCAGGGACTGCCCGGCCAGACGGACCAGGCGGCGCAGGCACTCGGTGTCGTCCAGCTCGTCATGGAGCAGATCGGCGGGGATCGCGCGCTCGGCGAGGTCGTACACCCGCTTCCAACCGCGGCGCTCCACGCAGACCACCTCGCCGTACATCAGGGCGCGCTCGACGGCGACCTTGGTGCCGGACCAGTCCCACCACTCGCTGGTCTTCTTCGCGCCGCCCAACTCGGTGGCGGTCAGCGGGCCTTCGGCGCGCAGCTGCTTGATGACCTGGTCGTAGGTGCCGTCCGGGAGCTGGTGGTTCCAGTGCGGGCGGCCGCGGTAGGCGCGGCGGCGGAACGCGAAGTGGGGCCACTCCTCGATGGGCAGGATGCATGCCGCGTGCGACCAGTACTCGAAGGCGTGGGGGCGGGCCGGAGAGGCGCCGGCGGGTGAGGCGGTCCAGTAGGCGCTCTCGACCTTCCTGCGGCCCACCGAGCCGAGACGGGCGTACGGGATCAGCTCGTGGGAGCGGGCGAGGACCGAGATGGTGTCGAGCTGGACCGCGCCGAGGTGCCGCAGGACGCCGCGGACTCCGGCCCGGCGGTCGGGAGTGCCGAGGAAGCCCTGGGCGCGCAGCGCGATGCGGCGGGCCTCGTCGGCCGAGAGGTCGGTGGCGGGACGCGGGGTCGTCATGGGTCCGAACGATAGAGGCCGGCACTGACAACGCGGGGTGACCTGCGGATCTAGTGCGGTGCGGGGAGATACGGCGCCGTCGACGGCAGGCCCAGGTCCGACGGGAGCAGGGCGCCCGTCCAGCAGTCCCGGCGTACGCCCTGGTGGACGATCCCCGCGCGCAGGACGCCCTCGACGACGAAACCGGCGCGCTCCGCCACCGCGCGCGAGGCCCGGTTGCCCACCTCCGCGCGCCACTCCACGCGGTCGACGGACAGCTCGGTGAAGGCCCAGCGGGAGGCGGCGCGGACGGCCTCGGTGACATAGCCGTTGCCGCGGTGCTCCTTGACGGCCCAGTAGCCGATCTCCGCGGTGCCCAGCGAGCGCATGGACAGGCCGAGCATGCCCACCAGGTCCTCCCCTTCGGGGAGGACTTCGGAGCGGACGTCGGAGTGGACTTCGGAGGGGGCTTCGGGGCGGAACAGGCCCCAGGTGAACGTCGTGTCCTGTGCCCAGCCGTCCGGGACCAGCTGTTCCGTGAAGCTCTGCGCGTGCTCGGGCAGGTACGGCGAGGGGATCGTGGTCCAGCGCAGGATGTCGGGGTCCTGGACGGCGGCGAGGACGGCGCCGGTGTCCCCCGGGGTCGGCATGCGCAGCAGAAGACGGTCGGTGGTGAGCGTGACGGGGTCCATCGGCCGATTCTGCTCAGGTGTTCGGGGAGGGCGCCATGATTTTCGCTGTGAGTGAGCGGGTGATCACAATTCGCGCAATTCGTGAGCGGGGCGCGGCACCATCGGTGTTCCCCGTCCGTTGTCCCCTTTGAAACAGATTTGAAGGAGCTGACAGTCGGCGTACCCGGCAGGCCTCCCGACGCGGCGGGGTCCTCGCATACGATGGCCGTTGCTCAGCAAGTCAAATGGAAACCGACCGTCCCAGGCCCGACCGGCAAGGAGACCAACCCCCGTGTCCGTCCTCTCGAAGATCATGCGTGCAGGCGAAGGCAAGATCCTGCGCAAGCTGCACCGCATCGCGGACCAGGTCAACTCCATCGAAGAGGACTTCGTCGACCTCTCCGACGCCGAGCTGCGGGCCCTCACCGATGAGTACAAGCAGCGGTACGCCGACGGTGAGAGCCTGGACGACCTGCTTCCCGAGGCCTTCGCCACCGTGCGCGAGGGCGCCAAGCGCGCGCTCGGCCAGCGCCACTACGACGTGCAGATCATGGGCGGCGCCGCCCTCCACCTCGGCTACGTCGCCGAGATGAAGACCGGTGAGGGCAAGACCCTCGTCGGCACCCTGCCCGCGTACCTGAACGCGCTGTCCGGCAAGGGCGTCCACCTCATCACGGTCAACGACTACCTGGCCGAGCGCGACTCCGAGATGATGGGCCGCGTCCACAAGTTCCTGGGCCTCGAGGTCGGTTGCATCCTCGCCAACATGACGCCGGCCCAGCGTCGCGAGCAGTACGCGTGCGACATCACCTACGGCACGAACAACGAGTTCGGCTTCGACTACCTGCGCGACAACATGGCGTGGTCCAAGGACGAGCTGGTCCAGCGCGGCCACAACTTCGCCATCGTCGACGAGGTCGACTCCATCCTCGTCGACGAGGCCCGTACGCCGCTGATCATCTCCGGCCCGGCCGACCAGGCCACCAAGTGGTACGGCGACTTCGCCAAGCTTGTCACCCGCCTGAAGAAGGGCGAGGCCGGCAACCCGCTCAAGGGTGTCGAGGAGACCGGCGACTACGAGGTCGACGAGAAGAAGCGCACGGTCGCCATCCACGAGGCCGGTGTCTCCAAGGTCGAGGACTGGCTGGGCATCGACAACCTCTACGAGTCGGTGAACACCCCTCTGGTGGGCTACCTGAACAACGCCATCAAGGCGAAGGAGCTCTTCAAGAAGGACAAGGACTACGTCGTCATGGACGGCGAAGTCATGATCGTCGACGAGCACACCGGCCGTATCCTCGCCGGCCGCCGTTACAACGAGGGCATGCACCAGGCGATCGAGGCGAAGGAAGGGGTGGACATCAAGGACGAGAACCAGACGCTCGCCACGATCACCCTCCAGAACTTCTTCCGCCTCTACAAGCGCCGCGACCAGAACGACAAGGAGCAGCCCGGTCTGTCCGGCATGACCGGTACGGCGATGACCGAGGCCGCCGAGTTCCACCAGATCTACAAGCTCGGCGTGGTCCCGATCCCGACCAACCGGCCGATGGTCCGCAAGGACCAGTCCGACCTGATCTACCGCACCGAGATCGCGAAGTTCGAGGCGGTCGTCGACGACATCGTCGAGAAGCACGAGAAGGGCCAGCCGATCCTCGTCGGCACCACGTCGGTCGAGAAGTCCGAGTACCTCTCGCAGCAGCTGTCCAAGCGCGGCGTCCAGCACGAAGTGCTGAACGCCAAGCAGCACGACCGGGAGGCGACGATCGTCGCCCAGGCCGGCCGCAAGGGCGCCGTCACCGTCGCCACCAACATGGCCGGCCGTGGTACCGACATCAAGCTCGGCGGCAACCCCGAGGACCTCGCCGAGGCGGAGCTGCGCCAGCGCGGCCTCGACCCCGAGGAGCACATCGAGGAGTGGGCGCAGGCCCTGCCCGCCGCCCTGGAGAAGGCCGAGCAGGCGGTCAAGGCGGAGTTCGAGGAGGTCAAGGACCTCGGCGGGCTCTACGTCCTCGGCACCGAGCGGCACGAGTCGCGCCGTATCGACAACCAGCTGCGCGGTCGTTCCGGCCGTCAGGGCGACCCCGGCGAGTCCCGCTTCTACCTCTCCCTCGGCGACGACCTGATGCGCCTGTTCAAGGCCCAGATGGTCGAGCGCGTCATGTCGATGGCGAACGTCCCCGACGACGTGCCGATCGAGAACAAGATGGTCACGCGCGCGATCGCGTCCGCCCAGTCGCAGGTCGAGCAGCAGAACTTCGAGACCCGCAAGAACGTCCTGAAGTACGACGAGGTCCTCAACCGGCAGCGCGAGGTCATCTACGGCGAGCGGCGCCGCGTCCTGGAGGGCGAGGACCTGCACGAGCAGGTGCAGCACTTCATGAACGACACCATCGACGCGTACATCGACGCGGAGACCGCCGAGGGCTTCGCCGAGGACTGGGATCTCGACCGGCTGTGGGGCGCCTTCAAGCAGCTCTACCCGGTGAAGATCACCGTGGACGAGCTGGAGGAGGCGGCCGGCGACCGCGCGGGCCTGACCGCCGACTTCATCTCCGAGTCCATCAAGGACGACATCCACGAGCAGTACGAGTCCCGCGAGACGCAGCTCGGCTCCGAGATCATGCGTGAGCTGGAGCGCCGGGTCGTGCTGTCGGTCCTGGACCGCAAGTGGCGTGAGCACCTCTACGAGATGGACTACCTCCAGGAGGGCATCGGCCTGCGCGCGATGGCCCAGAAGGACCCGCTGGTCGAGTACCAGCGTGAGGGCTTCGACATGTTCACCGCCATGATGGAGGGCATCAAGGAGGAGTCCGTCGGCTACCTGTTCAACCTGGAGGTCCAGGTCGAGCAGCAGGTCGAGGAGGTCCCGGTCGAGGACTCCGCGCCGTCGCTCGAGAAGCAGGACGCGGTCCCGGCGCAGGCCGGCTCGCGCCCCGAGATCCGCGCCAAGGGACTCGACGCCCCGCAGCGCCGGGACCTGCACTTCTCGGCGCCCACCGTGGACGGCGAGGGCGGTGTCATCGAGGGCGAGTTCGCCGACGACGACGAGCCCGTGCGCTCCGAGGCGGACGGCCTCACGCGCGCGGAGCGGCGCAAGCAGTCCCGTGGTCGGGGGCGGCGCAAGAAGTAGTCCGTACGGTGCGGTCGGCGCCGTGACGGTCGAGGTGACGGCGCCGGTGGTGCCGTAGCGGATCGTCGGCGGCGCTGTCCGAGGCACCGTACGGTGCGGTCGGCGCCGACCGAGGCGTCGTACCGGATCGGCGTGACGGCGCCTGTGGCGCTTTGTAGCAGTGGAAGGGCCGGGTCACCCCAGGGTGGCCCGGCCCTTCGGCGTGTGAGGGCGTGCGGGGCTTCCTGGGGGCCTGTCAGTCGTCGTCGGGGCGGGGAGCGCGGGGGCCGCCCAGTTCGACGGCTGTGCAGCGCCAGCGGAGGTCCTGGCCCTGTTCCAGGCGGAAGGCCATGGCGCGCAGCTGGTCGCCTGCGCCGATGCGGGCGAAGGCCTCCACGGCGCCCGCGCGGGGCACGTAATAGCCGATGTCCCGCACGACGGGGCGGGTGCCGCGGGCGCGCAGGGGACCGCGTTCGGCGAGCCGGGCGAGTTCGTCGTAGGCACGGCCCGCGGTGTGCCGGAGCATCGAGTGGACCGGGCGCTGGCCGCTCAGGACGGCCAGGAGGAGGTCGGCGAAGAGGTCGGTGGGGCGCTGCTGCGGGACCAGGGGGCGGCGCGGGGTCTGGGTGGGGACGACCGGGGGCGCGTGCGGTGCCGGAGCCGAGTCGAGGACGGCCGTACCGGCGGGGGCGGCCCTGAAGGCGGGCGTGGTGGTGAGGGTGCCGGTCGAGCCCGGCGCCGTACCGCCGCTGTCGAGGCTCGTCCTGCGGGCGGTGGCGTCGCGGTTGCCCGGGGCTGGCGTGGGGCGGCCAGGGGTGCCCTGGGGGCGGCTGTCGGCGGGGCCCGTGCGGGTGCGGGGGCCGCTGCCGGGGGAGCCCGGCGGGCGGCCGTCGCCCGGTGCCGTGCGGGACGTGCTGCCGCCCGGCGTGCGCGGCGGGGTGCCGCCCGGGCGGCGGGAGTCACGGCGGGCCGGCGGACGGGCGCCGGAGGGGTGCTGGGCCCTGGTCATGACCTTGTTCATGGGATCCCCGTTCTGTCCGCCCGGAAAGTACCGGGCAGTAACTTCTTGGTTGGGGATCTTGTACGGGGCCCTGGACCGCCGCCGCAAGGAAGCGCTGGGCCGGGTCGGAGGGCCCGGAATGTTCACCTATCAGAGTGACCACGGGGGTACGGGAGCCCGTGTTCCAGGGGGCGGGGCGGGTGAATTCCCGGCGCCGGGTGGACGCCTCCCGGGGTGGGGGCAGGAACCCGAAAGGGGACGCCCGCACGTATCCTGAAGCCCTTCCCGGAGACTCTCCGATCACGTTCTCCGACCACGAAAGCGGCCAGCCATGCGCGTCTACGTCCCCCTGACCCTCTCCGGTCTCGCCGAGGCGTACAAGACGGGTGAGCTGGAGGCCGGACCGCTCCTCGCCTACGCCGTCACCCCCGGCCTGCGCGAGTGGTACGTCTCCGACGACATCGAGGAGCTGGAGTACGCGGCGCTGAACCGGGCCGCGCAGGGCTCGCTGCGGCTGCTCGCGGCGGACGGCGGGGCCGTGCGGCGCCGGGTCGTGGTCGCCGTCGACGTGGCCGACGGGTCGGCGGTCGCCGATCCCGACCGGGCACTCGACCCCGCGGCGCTCGGCGAGGTGCGGGTCGACGGGACGGTGAAGCTGGCCAAGGCCGCCGCCGTGCACGTCGACTCGGACGACGCCGAGGAGGACGTCACCGCCGCCGTCGGCGCGCTGGAGGCGGCGGACGGCGGGGACGACGACGCGCAGTTCGTCGTGGACGGCGCCGAGGACCACGAACTGCTGTGGTACGCGACACAGGAGATCCCGAACCTCGTGGGACTCGGGGGCTGAGTGCCCTGCCCCACCGGCTTCACCCGCTGTGACCTGGTGTTCTCTTGATTGTCAGTGGGGGCGGGTACTTTTTTGGCATGGGGAAGCTGACAGGGGCGCACATCGTCTGGGACTGGAACGGCACGCTGTTCCACGACAACGACGCGATCATCGGGGCGACGAACGCGGCGTTCGCCGAGCTGGGGCTCGCGCCGATCACGATGGAGCGGTACCGGGCGCTGTACTGCGTGCCGGTGCCGAAGTTCTACGAGCGGCTGCTCGGGCGGCTGCCCACCGATGCCGAGTGGGAGGTCATGGACGAGACCTTCCACCGGTACTACACCGAGCACCGGGTGGGGTGCGGGCTGACCGCCGGGGCGGAGGAACTGCTCGCCGGGTGGCGGTCGGCGGGGCGCAGCCAGTCGATCCTCAGCATGTACGTGCACGACGAACTGGTGCCGTTGGTCCGGGGGTTCGGGATCGAGGCGCACTTCCTGCGGGTGGACGGGCGGACCGGGCCGTCCGGCGGGAGCAAGGCGGAACACATGGAGCGGCACCTCGCGGCACTCGCGGGAGTGGACGCCGCTCGGACCGTGGTGATCGGGGACGCCGCGGACGACGCGGTGGCGGCGATGCGGGTGGGGGCGCGGGCCGTGCTCTACACCGGCGGGTCGCATGGGCGCGCCAGCCTTGAGGGGGTGGGGGTGCCGGTGGTGGACACCCTCGCGGAGGCGGTCGCGGAGGCCGAGCGAATAGCGGCGTAGTGGGTCGCCTGGTGCGGGTGCGGGTGCGGGTGCGGGTGCGGGTGCCACGGGGCACTGCGGGGGCGCGGGGAACTGCGCGATCGGCCCCCACCGGCCCGCAGCCGAACGACACCGCGCGGCGCTTCCAGGCACCGCGCGCCTTTCCAGGCACCGCGCGCCCGCCCGGACACCACCGCCGCGCTACGTCACCGGCGCCTTCGCCCTGAGCACCGTCAGGAACTCCCGCATCCAGCCCGGGTGGTCCGGCCAGGCCCGGGAGGAGACCAGCGTGCCGTCGACCACCACCTCGGCGTCCTGGAAGGCGGCGCCCGCGGACTGCATGTCGGGCTCCAGGGCCGGATAGGCGGTGACGCGGCGACCGCGCAGTCCGTCGATCGCGGCGGTGAGCAGGGGCCCGTGGCAGATCTGGGCGACCGGCTTGTCGGCGTCGAAGAAGGACTTGAGGATCTTGCGGAGCTCGGGGTCGTTGCGCAGATACTCGGGCGCCCGGCCGCCGGGGACGACGAGGGCGGCGTACTGACCGGGATCGACCTCGGCGAAGGCCAGGTCGGCGGGCCAGGTGTAGCCGGGCTTCTCCGTGTAGGTGTCGAAGCCGGGTTCGAAGTCGTGGACGACGAACCGGAGCTGCTTGCGGGAAGGGGCCGCGACATGGACCTCGTAGCCCTCCTCGCGGAGGCGCTGGTAGGGGTACAGCACCTCCAGCGACTCCGCCGCGTCACCGGTGACGATCAGGATTTTGGCTGTCATGTCGGCAACGTGCATCCAGGGAACGGCCTTGCCAAGGGGGTGTGCATCATCGAGAACATGCCGGGACGACCGGTGCGGAAGCCGGCCGCGAGGAGGGCCGGGCGGGCCGGGCGGGCCGAACGAGCCCAGGCGGCGGTCGGTGGGACGACCCGGGTGCGGCTGACCGGACGGCCTGTCGCGTTACGACGGTTTCGTCCGTTGCGCCGCTGTGCAGACTGTCAAACTTCGACCCCTGGATTTGTACACATACGGCTCATGACGGGCCCCCCGTCCGGAGCGATAGCCTTGTGGCGTGATCAGCGCGATAGTTCGCGGGGGTGCTGTTGCCCCTGCCCTGCGCCCGGTGAGCACGGACGACATCCGTGGCCGGGCGGCAGCCGCTGGTCCTCGCGGGCGGGACGGTGCCACAGAGGCTCCCATGACGCCACACACACCCTCGTCACCAGCACGGCAGAGAGCAGTGTCACACCTGCCGTACAGCTCAAATGTGGCTCATATCCACCCGCCCATCTCACCTTGCGGCATAGCGTCGGAGCAGACCGGAGACCCCGGGCCGTGGCGTCGAGCCGCAGGGGGAGAGGCCGTACTTCCTTCTACGTCACGCAACGGCGCGCGACAGGAGTCAGAGGACAATGCAGACCAAGCTGGACGAAGCCAAGGCCGAGCTGCTCGAGAGGGCCGCCCGGGTAGCTGAGAACAGTCCGGTCGGGGGACACCTACCGACCGGGACCACCGACGAGGACACCCCCCGCACCCCGGACACCCCGGACGGCGAGACCGTACTCGCGTTCCTCCAGCGCTACTACCTGCACACCGCCCCGGAAGACCTCGCCGGCCGCGACCCGGTCGACGTCTACGGCGCCGCGCTCTCCCACTTCCGGCTCGGCGAGACCCGCCCCCAGGGCACGGCCAACGTGCGGGTCCACACGCCCACCGTCGAGGAGAACGGGTGGACGTGCACCCACTCGGTCGTCGAGGTGGTCACCGACGACATGCCCTTCCTCGTCGACTCCGTCACCAACGAACTGACCCGGCAGGGACGCGGCATCCATGTCGTCATCCACCCCCAGGTCATCGTGCGCCGAGACCTCACCGGCAAGCTGATCGAGGTCCTCACCACCCCGCCCGCCGCCGGTGACCTCCCGCACGACGCGCACACCGAGTCCTGGATCCACGTCGAGATCGACCGCGAGACCGACCGCTCCGACCTGAAGCAGATCACCGCCGACCTGCTGCGCGTCCTGTCCGACGTCCGCGAGGCCGTCGAGGACTGGGAGAAGATGCGGGACGCGGCCCTGCGCATGGCCGACGAACTGCCCGCCGAACCCGTCGCCACCGATCTGCGCGACATGGAGATCGAGGAGGCCCGCGAGCTGCTGCGCTGGCTCGCCGCCGATCACTTCACCTTCCTCGGCTACCGCGAGTACCAGCTCCGCGAGGACGACTCCCTCGCCGCCGTCCCCGGCACCGGCCTCGGCATCCTGCGCTCCGACCCGCACCACGAGGGCGAGGAGGGCCACCCGGTCAGCCCGTCCTTCGAGCGGCTGCCCGCCGACGCGCGCGCCAAGGCCCGCGAGCACAAGCTCCTCGTGCTGACCAAGGCCAACAGCCGGGCGACCGTGCACCGGCCGTCGTACCTCGACTACATCGGCGTGAAGAAGTTCGACGCGGACGGCAACGTCGTCGGCGAGCGCCGCTTCCTCGGCCTATTCTCCTCCGCCGCCTACACCGAATCGGTGCGCCGGGTTCCGGTCATCCGCCGCAAGGTCGACGAAGTGCTGGAGCGCGCCGGGTTCTCGCCCAACAGCCACGACGGACGCGACCTCCTCCAGATCCTGGAGACCTACCCGCGCGACGAGCTCTTCCAGACCCCGCCCGACGAGCTCGAGTCCATCGCCACCTCCGTCCTGTACCTCCAGGAGCGGCGCCGGCTGCGCCTCTACCTGCGCCAGGACGAGTACGGCCGCTACTACTCGGCCCTCGTCTACCTGCCCCGCGACCGCTACACCACCGGCGTCCGCCTCAGGATCATCGACATCCTGAAGGAAGAACTCGACGGCACCAGCGTCGACTTCACCGCCTGGAACACCGAATCCATCCTGTCCCGGCTGCACTTCGTGGTCCGCGTCCCGCAGGGCACCGAGCTGCCGCAGCTCAGCGACAGCGACAAGGAGCGCATCGAGGCCCGCCTCGTCGAGGCCGCCCGCTCCTGGGCCGACGGCTGGACCGAGGCGCTCAACGCCGAACTCGGCGAGGAACGCGCCGCCGAACTGTCCCGCCGCTACGGCACCGCCTTCCCCGAGGGCTACAAGGCCGACCACACCCCGCGCTCCGCGGTCGCCGACCTCGTCCACCTCGAAAAGCTCACCGAGGCCGAGGGCAACGACTTCGCACTGAGCCTGTACGAACCCGTCGGCGCCGCCCCCGAGGAGCGCCGCTTCAAGATCTACCGCAAGGGCGACGCCATCTCCCTGTCCGCGGTGCTCCCGGTGCTCAGCCGGCTCGGTGTCGAGGTCACGGACGAGCGGCCCTACGAACTGCGCTGCTCCGACCGCAGCATCGCCTGGATCTACGACTTCGGCCTGCGCATGCCCAAGTCGCAGAACGGCAGCGGCGACTACCTCGGCGACGACGGCCGAGAGCGCTTCCAGGAGGCCTTCGCCGCCACCTGGACCGGCAAGGCCGAGAACGACGGCTTCAACGCCCTCGTTTTGAGCGCCGGCCTGAGCTGGCGGCAGGCCACCGTGCTGCGCGCATACGCCAAGTACCTGCGTCAGGCGGGCTCCACCTTCAGCCAGGACTACATGGAGGACACCCTCCGCAACAACGTCCACACCACCCGGCTGCTCGTCTCCCTGTTCGAGGCGCGGATGTCGCCCGACCGGCAGCGCGCCGGACACGAACTCGTCGACGCCCTCCTGGAAGAACTCGACGCGGCCCTCGACCAGGTGGCCAGCCTCGACGAGGACCGTATCCTCCGGTCCTTCCTCACCGTCATCAAGGCGACCCTGCGCACCAACTTCTTCCAGGAGGCCGAGGGCGGCAAGCCGCACGACTACGTCTCCATGAAGTTCGACCCGCAGGCCATCCCCGACCTCCCGGCCCCGCGCCCGGCGTTCGAGATCTGGGTCTACTCCCCGCGCGTCGAAGGCGTCCACCTGCGCTTCGGCAAGGTCGCCCGAGGCGGCCTGCGCTGGTCCGACCGGCGCGAGGACTTCCGCACCGAGATCCTCGGCCTGGTCAAGGCGCAGATGGTCAAGAACACCGTCATCGTGCCCGTCGGCGCCAAGGGCGGCTTCGTCGCCAAGCAGCTGCCCGACCCCAGCGTGGACCGGGACGCGTGGCTCGCCGAAGGCATCGGCAGCTACAAGACGTTCATCTCGGCGCTCCTCGACATCACCGACAACATGGTCGCCGGCGAAGTGGTCCCGCCCGCCGACGTCGTACGGCACGACGAGGACGACACCTACCTGGTCGTCGCCGCCGACAAGGGCACCGCCACCTTCTCCGACATCGCCAACGGGGTCGCGGAGTCGTACAACTTCTGGCTCGGCGACGCCTTCGCCTCCGGCGGCTCGGCCGGCTACGACCACAAGGGCATGGGCATCACCGCGCGCGGTGCCTGGGAGTCCGTCAAGCGGCACTTCCGCGAACTGGACCTCGACACCCAGTCCGAGGACTTCACCGTCGTCGGCATCGGCGACATGTCAGGCGACGTGTTCGGCAACGGCATGCTGCTCAGCGAGCACATCCGCCTCGTCGCCGCCTTCGACCACCGGCACATCTTCATCGACCCGAAGCCCGACGCGGCCACCTCCTACGCCGAGCGCCGCCGCATCTTCGACCTCCCGCGCTCCAGCTGGGCCGACTACAACACCGAGCTGATCTCGGCGGGCGGCGGGATCTTCCCCCGCAGTGCCAAGTCCATCCCCGTCAACGCCCACATCCGCGAGGCCCTCGGCATCGAGGACAAGGTCGCCAAGATGACCCCGGCCGACCTGATGAAGGCGATCCTCCAGGCACCGGTCGACCTGCTGTGGAACGGCGGCATCGGCACGTACGTGAAGGCGTCGACGGAGACCCACGCCGACGTCGGCGACAAGGCCAACGACCCGATCCGCGTCGACGGCGCCGACCTGCGCGTCAAGGTTGTCGGCGAGGGCGGCAACCTCGGCCTGACCCAGCTCGGCCGGATCGAGTTCGCGCTGCACGGCGGCAAGATCAACACCGACGCCATCGACAACAGCGCGGGCGTGGACACCTCCGACCACGAGGTGAACATCAAGATCCTGCTCAACGGCCTGGTCACCGAAGGCGACATGACCGTCAAGCAGCGCAACAAGCTGCTCGCCCAGATGACCGACGAGGTCGGCCGCCTCGTCCTGCGCAACAACTACGCGCAGAACACCGCCATCGCCAACGCGCTCGCCCAGTCCAAGGACATGCTCCACGCCCAGCAGCGCTTCATGCGCCACCTGGTGCGCGCGGGCCACCTCGACCGGGCCCTGGAGTTCCTGCCCACCGACCGCCAGATCCGCGAACGCCTCGGCGCCGCACAGGGGTTGACCGGCCCGGAGACCGCCGTCCTGCTGGCGTACACGAAGATCACGGTCGCCGACGAACTCCTCCAGACCTCCCTGCCCGACGACCCCTACCTGCGCAACCTGCTGCACGCGTACTTCCCCGCCGCACTGCGCGAACAGTTCGCCGACCGCATCGACAGCCACCCGCTGCACCGCGAGATCACCACGACCGTCCTGGTCAACGACACCGTCAACACCGGCGGTACGACCTACCTCCACCGCCTGCGCGAGGAGACCGGCGCCTCCCTGGAGGAGATCGTCCGCGCGCAGACCGTGGCCCGCACCATCTTCCGCGCGGCCACCGTGTGGGACGGCGTCGAGTCCCTCGACAACCAGGTCGAGGCCGCCGTACAGACCCGCATCCGGCTCCACTCGCGCCGACTGGTCGAGCGCGGCACCCGCTGGCTGCTCAACAACCGGCCGCAGCCGCTCCAACTCGCCGAGACCATCGAGTTCTTCGGCGACCGCGTCGAACTGGTCTGGTCGCAGCTGCCGAAGCTGCTGCGGGGCGCCGACCTGGAGTGGTACCAGAAGATCTACGACGAACTGACCGCCGCCGGCGTCCCCGACGAACTCGCCACCCGCGTGGCCGGGTTCTCCTCCGCCTTCCCGACGCTGGACATCGTCTCGGTCGCCGACCGCATGGGCCGCGACCCGATGGACGTCGCCGAGGTCTACTACGACCTCGCCGACCGCCTCCACATCACCCAGCTCATGGACCGCATCATCGAGCTCCCCCGCGCCGACCGCTGGCAGTCCATGGCCCGCGCCTCCATCCGCGAGGACCTCTACGCGGCCCACTCCGCCCTCACCGCCGACGTCCTGGCGGTCGGCAACGGCACCTCCACCCCCGAACAGCGCTTCAAGGCCTGGGAGGAGAAGAACGCCCCCATCCTCAGCCGGGCCCGCACCACCCTGGAGGAGATCCAGGGCTCGGACGCCTTCGACCTCGCCAACCTGTCGGTGGCGATGCGCACCATGAGGACACTGCTGCGCCAGCACTCATAAGGGGTACGACCATGAGGGCGCCCGGGACCGTGAAGTCCCGGGCGCCCTCGTCGTCGTAGCGCCGAAGCCGTGGTGTCAGGCCGCGACCTTCGGCTTCGCCTTGTCCTTGTCCGGGCCGCCCGTGAAGTCCTCGTAGGCCGCCAGAACCTCGTCCGTCGGGCCGTCCATGCGCAGCTCGCCGCGCTCCAGCCACAGCACCCGCTCGCAGGTGTCACGGATCGACTTGTTGCTGTGGCTCACCAGGAACACCGTGCCCGCGTGCTTGCGCAGCTCCCGGATGCGCTCCTCGGAACGCTTCTGGAAGGACCGGTCACCCGTCGCCAGGGCCTCGTCGATGAGCAGCACGTCGTGGTCCTTGGCCGCCGCGATCGAGAAGCGCAGCCGGGCCGCCATGCCGGAGGAGTACGTCCGCATCGGCAGGGTGATGAAGTCGCCCTTCTCGTTGATGCCGGAGAAGTCCACGATCCCCTGGTACCGCTCCTTGACCTGCTCGCGGGACATGCCCATCGCGAGACCGCCGAGATAGACGTTGCGCTCGCCGGTCAGGTCGTTCATCAGCGCCGCGTTGACGCCCAGGAGGGAGGGCTGGCCGTCGGTGAAGATACGGCCGTTCTCCACCGGGAGCAGGCCCGCGACCGCCTTCAGCAGCGTCGACTTGCCCGAGCCGTTGGTGCCGATCAGGCCGATCGCCTCGCCCTTGTACGCCACGAACGACACGTTCTTCACGGCGTGCACCTTGCGCACACCCGCCGCCTTCTCGGCCTGGCCCCGGCGCAGCATGCGGTTGAGGGCGGCGGTGGCCGAGCCCCGGCCGGCGCCGGTGCCGTTGACGCGGTAGACGATGTCGACGCCGTCGCAGACGACAGTGGGGATCTTGCTCTGCTCGATGTCAGCCACGGCCGTACGTCTCCTCAGCCTTCCAGAAGTAGATGAAGCCGCCGACGCCGGCGACCAGCGCCCAGCCCGCCGCGATCGCCCACACATGGTGCGGCAGCTGGCTGGCGTGGAAGCTGTCGATCAGGGAGTAGCGCATCAGGTCGATGTAGACGGCGGCAGGGTTGGCCTGCAGCACCGGCACCACCCAGGACGGCCAGTTGTGGTGGCCCTTGGCCAGCTTGTCGATGCTCCACATCACGCCGGAGACATACATCCAGGTGCGCAGGACGAACGGCATCAGCTGCGCGATGTCCGGTGTCTTGGCACCCATCCGGGCCATGATCATCGAGACGCCGGTGTTGAAGATCGACTGCAGCACCAGCGCGGGGACCGCCAGCAGCCAGGACGCGGCGATCGGCACACCGAAGCAGAGCAGGATGACGACCAGCGCGGCCATCGAGAAGAGCAGCTGCTGGAGCTGCTGCAGGGCGAACGAGATCGGCAGCGCGGCCCGCGGGAAGTGCAGGGCCCGCACCAGGCCCAGGTTGCCGGAGATCGCGCGAGTGCCGGCCATGATCGAGCTCTGCGTGAACGTCCAGATGAACACGCCCGTGACCAGGAACGGCACGTAGTCCGGCACATTCCTCTTGGTGCCCAGCAGCACGCCGAAAATGAAGTAGTACACCGCCGCGTTCAGCAACGGCGTCATGACCTGCCAGACCTGGCCCAGCTTCGCCTGGCTGTACTGCGCGGTGAGCTTGGCGGTCGCGAACGCGGTGATGAAGTGCCGCCGCGCCCACAGCTGGCGGACATACTCGGGCAGGGAGGGACGGGCACCGCTGACGGCGAGGCCGTGACGGGCGGCCAGGGCCGTGAGATCGTCGTCGGCCGGGACCGCCGTCGGGGGCGGTGTGTCGAGAACCTGGCTCACATCCGCTGCTTTCGCTCGGGGGGTGGGGGTGAGGCGCGTGCGGCCGGCGGGTCCGTCACCCGATGTTTCCTTACGTGACTCTTCACGTTCTCTTACGTCGGGACGGGACCGTATCGTCGCAACGTGAGCGTAGGACGAGTGAGCGTCGGAACGCAACCGTTTCGTCGTCACGAATGACGCTGGAACGTAACCGTATCGTCGTAACGGCGTTGTGCAGGACGGCACGGTTTCGTCCTAACGGGTCGCGTCGGAACGGGACCGTTTCGTCGCTACGCCCTATGCTGGTCCGCATGACGACCAACGCCGACACGCCGCAGACCCGTCCGCGCCGCCGTGCCCCGGCGGGAGCCGCCGTACTCCGCGAGGATGTGACGGAAGCCATTCGGGGCGCGGTCTTCGAGGAGCTCGCGGCCGTCGGGTACGCGCGGATGTCGATCGAGGGCATCGCGCGCCGGGCGGGTGTCGGCAAGACGGCGGTGTACCGCCGCTGGCGTTCCAAGCTGCACCTGGTCCTCGACGTCGTCTCGGAGATCGCGGTGCTGGGCCTGCCGGTGCCGGACACGGGCAGTCTGGAGGACGACCTGCGGATGCTGTACGAGGTGACGTCGCGGGCGTTGCGGCACCCGGTGGCCTCGCAGATCATCCCGGACCTCCAGGCCGAGGCGGCCCGGAACCCCGAGATCGCCGAGGCGCTGCAGAACGCGCTGCAGAAGGGCCAGGAGGGCGTGGCCAGCAAGATCATCGTGGCGGCGGAGCAGCGCGGTGAGCTGCGGGTGGGCTTCAACGACGAGTTGGCGCTCGATCTGATCTCCGGCCCGCTGTACTGGCGTTCGGTCGTGATCCGTGCCCCGAAGCTGCCCAAGGGGTATCTCGCGGCGCTGGCGCGCGCGACGACGGAGGCGCTGAAGGCGCTCTGAGGCTCAGCGGCGGGAGTCCGGGCCGGTGCCGGGGTCCGGTGCCGCGCGCAGGGCGAGGAGTTCCGGGGCGAGGACCCGGATCAGGCCGCCGTTCTCCGCGGGGCCGATGAGCCCGTCGCGCCGGAGCCGGGACAGTGCCCGGTTGACGGTGACGCGGGTGACGCCGAGCAGGTCGGCGAGTTCACGCTGGCTCCCCGGGAGGGCGACCAGGCCGTCGGTGCCGCCGTCGCTGCCGCTGCCGCCGGCCAGTCCCTCCAGCAGCCAGGCCGCCAGGCGGGCCTCGCAGGGCAGGGCGACCGTGTCGGTGAGGCGTTCCTGCTGGGCGCGGGCCTGGGCGGCCAGCAGGCGCAGTACGTGGGCGCGTACCGCTGTGGAGTCGTCGAGCAGCGTGGTGAAGCGGGCTTGCGGCAGGGCTCGTACAGTGCACGGCGTGAGCGCGGTGCAGGTCGCGGTGTGGCCGGCTCCGTCCAGCAGGGCCACCTTGTCGAGCGCGCACGGGCCGGCCCAGGTCCCGAACCGTATGACGCGTCCGGCGGCGGTGGTGACGGACGCCGAGACGGTGCCGTCGAGCAGGACGAGCAGGTGGTCGGCGGGGCTGCCGTGGTGGCGCAGGGTCGATCCGGTGTCGTAGCGACGTGGGATCGAGGTGTCCCACAGGCGGCGCAGGTCGGGGTCGGGGAGTGCGGCGAACAGCGGTACGTCCCGCAGCCGCGGCCAGTCGTGCACGGGCGCGGCGGCTTCCTCCCGCTCGGACGCGGGCACGGTGGCTCCTTCCCGCTGTATCGGCCGATACAGCCCTGTGCGGCGCGCCGAGCATAGTCTCGCCGGGTCGGTCCGCAACCAAGGGAAGGGGCTCTCGTGCTCGTCGTGGAACTCGTCTTCGCTCCCGCTCCGGAACGTCTCGCAGCCCGTCCCGCCCACCGTGCGGCTCTCGCTGGTCTGCATGCCGAGGGGCAGCTCTTCGCGGCCGGTCCGTGGGCCGACGACCAGGGGGCGCTGCTGGTGTTCGTGGTGGGGCGCGAGCGGTTGGAGGAGATCCTGGAGGAGGACCCGTACTACCGGCGCACGCCTGGTGTGGAGGTGCGTTCGGTGCGGGAGTGGTCGCCGGTCGTGGGGTTTGGGCCCCGTCGGCGGGTCAGCGGCGCCGGGTGTTGAGGCGGGCGGCCTGGCGGGTCAGGTGGTCGCGTTCGGCGAGGTTGGGGGCCTGGCGGGCGGCCTCGGCGTAGAGGCGGGCGGCGGTCTCCAGGTCGCCGTCGCGTTCGTGGAGGTGGGCGGCGACCGCGGAGTGGCGGGGCAGCGCGGTGTCCAGGGCGGCGAGTGCGGCTAGGCCGGCGCGGGGACCGTCGGCCTCGCCCACGGCGACCGCGCGGTTGAGCAGGACCACGGGGCTGTCGGTCAGGCGGGCGAGTTCGTCGTACCACTCGACGATCTGCACCCAGTCCGTCTCCTCGGCGGTGGGGGCGTCGGCGTGCAGGGCGGCGATGGCGGCCTGGGCCTGGAACTCGCCCAGCCGGTCGCGGGAGAGGGCGTGCTGGAGGATCCTGACGCCCTCGGCGATGGCGGTGGTGTCCCAGCGGGCGCGGTCCTGTTCGGCGAGCGGGACGAGGCTGCCGTCGGGTGCGGTCCGGGTGGTGCGGCGGGCGTGGTGGAGCAGCATGAGGGCGAGCAGTCCGGCGACCTCGGGGTGGTCGATGGCGGCGGCGAGCTGCCGGGTGAGGCGGATGGCCTCGGCGGCGAGGTCGAGGTCGCCGGAGTAGCCCTCGTTGAAGACCAGGTAGAGGACGCGCAGCACGGTGGCGACGTCGCCCGGCTGGTCGAACCGGATGCCGGAGACGGTGCGTTTGGCCCGGCTGATGCGCTGCGCCATGGTCGCCTCGGGCACGAGGTAGGCCTGGGCGATCTGGCGGGTGGTGAGGCCGCCGACGGCGCGCAGGGTGAGCGCGACGGCGGAGGAGGGGGTCAGCGAGGGGTGGGCGCACAGGAAGTAGAGCTGGAGCGTGTCGTCCGCGCCGGGCGCGGCGCCGGCCGCCGGTTCCTCGTCGATCCGGTCCTCGCGCCGGCGGCGGGCGGTGTCCGCGCGGGTCTGGTCGAGGAACTTCCGCCAGGCCACGGTGACGAGCCAGCCCTTGGGGTCCCGCGGCGGGTCGTCCGGCCAGCCGCGGACGGCCTCGACGAGCGCGTCCTGCACGGCGTCCTCGGCCGCCGCGAAGTCGGCTCCGCGGCGGACGAGGACGGCGAGCACGCCCGGGGTGAGACCGCGGACGAGTGACTCGTCCATCAGTGGGGGCACTCCGTGGTGTCGGGCTCGGCGGCCAGGAAGGGGCGCAGTTCGAGCCACTCGTGGATCGGCTTGCCGCCCGCGCCGGGCGCCGCGGACAGTTCCCCGGCCAGCTCCACGGCCCGCTCGTAGGTGTCGACGTCGATCACCATCCAGCCGGCGATCAGGTCCTTCGTCTCGGCGAACGGCCCGTCCGTCACCGGCGGCCGCCCCTCCCCGTCGTAGCGGACCCACGCCCCCTCGGGCGCGAGCGCCTGCCCGTCCACGAACTCGCCGGTCTTCTCCAGCCGGTCCGCGAAGTCACGCATGTACGTCAGGTGCGCGGTGATCTCCTCCGGCGTCCACTGGTCCATCCGAACGTCGTTGACGGCGGCCGGGGCGCCCCGGTAGTGCTTCAGCAGCAGGTACTTGGCCATGGTGGTCTCCTCGATACCGGTGCGACCCATTGTGGCCGCGCTCACCCCTGGGACGGAGCGGGCGACGGATTCTCGACATCGTCGCGCGAAGTTTTCCGGATTTCTTCGTTCTCCGAGGTCAGCCGGTGGGTGAGGGCGGCCGGTCGGCCGTGCGCGGGACGCGTGGGCCGCGTCCCGGCCCTATCCCCGTCCCGCCTCCGGATGCAGCCGTACCCATCCCTCCCACGCCGAGGCGATCATGTCCTGGACGTCGTGTTTGGCCTTCCAGCCCAGTTCTGCCGTGGCTCGGTCGGCGGAGGCGACCACGCGGGCCGGGTCGCCGGGGCGGGGGGGGTGGACGGTCGGGGGGCGGTGGTGGCCGGTGAGGGTGTTGATGTGGTCGATCATCTCGCGGACGGAGACGCCCTCGCCGCGGCCGATGTTGAGGGTGAGGTCGCGGCCGGGGGCGCACTGGAGGGCGCGGGCGGCGGCCACGTGGGCCTCGGCGAGGTCGGCGACGTGGATGTAGTCGCGGACGCAGGTGCCGTCGGGGGTGGCGTAGTCGTCGCCGAAGACGCGCGGGGCGGCGTTCTCGGTGAGCTTCTCGAAGACCATCGGGATCAGGTTGAAGACGCCCGTGTCGGCGAGCTCGGGGGCCGCGGCGCCCGCCACGTTGAAGTAGCGCAGGGAGGCGGTGGACAGGCCCGTCGCGCGGCCCGTGGCGCGGACCAGCCACTCGCCGGCCAGCTTGGTCTCGCCGTAGGGGGACATCGGCGCGCACGGGGTCTCCTCCGTGACGAGTTGGACGTCCGGCATGCCGTAGACGGCCGCGGAGGAGGAGAAGACGAAGGAGGCGACCCGGGCCGTCGTCACCGCCTCCAGGAGGACGCGCAGGCCCTCGACGTTCTCCCGGTAGTAGTGCAGCGGCCGGTCCACCGACTCGCCGACCTGCTTCTTGGCCGCCAGGTGGACCACACCGGTGACCTCGTGGTCGGCGAGGGTGTGCGCGATCCGCTCGGCGTCCAGCGTGGAGCCCGTCACCAGCGGCACGCCGGCCGGCACGCGCTCGGCGATGCCGGTGGACAGGTCGTCGTACACGACCGCCTGTTCGCCCGCCTCGGTCATCGCCCTCACGACGTGCGCCCCGATGTAGCCGGCGCCGCCGGTGATCAGCCAGGTCATGTACGGCCGTCCCCTCGTCGGTTGACCCGTGTCCTGTGTCGCCCCGTGTCCGCGTATCAGTGAAGCAGGCGGTCCGGCACCGCGGGCGCGGGAGGGGTGACCCGGTGTGGAGCGGGGGACACGCGCGGTGCCGTCGTCGAGCGCCACACGCGTGTGAAGGACAGTACGGCGGCGGTGCCGAGCAGTCCGTTGCGTACGACCATCAGCGCGCAGCCCGTCCAGGTGGCGTTCGCGACCTCGCCGTACAGGACCGGGTACACCACGGCGCTCACCGCGGTCGCCGCCAGGACCAGCGCGGCGACCGGGCGCTGGGTGGTGTGCCGGGAGGTCAGGCACACGGCGGCCAGGCCCACGAGCCAGATCATGTACTGCGGGCTGATCACCCGGCTGGTGACGGTGAACAGCAGCACGGCGGCAAGGGCCGCGTCGTACGGCGTGGCCTCGTTCCACCGCCGGGCCCTGGCCCGCCACAGCAGCACGAGAGCCAGGGCTACGACGGTCAGCGCGAGCGAGACGTGGGCGACCGTGGAGACGTACGGTCCCGTGTACTCCAGCGCCCCGTACTGGTAGCGCACCTGTCCCGGCCAGCCGGCGTGCCGGGCCAGGGCGAGCGCGGTGCCGCCGAAGGACTCGATCTGCACGCCCCGGCCGCCCTGTTGGCGCAGGAAGGCGAAGGGGTGGTCGAAGAGGGTCGCGAGGAGCGCGAGGGCGGTCGTGCCGGTCACCGCCGCCGAGGTCCACGCCGATCGCGTGGCCCGGCCCTTCGGCAGGCCGGTGAGGACCAGGACCGGCCATACCTTCACCAGGGCGCCCAGCGCCGCGAGCGCCCCGCACACGCGCGTGGAGCGCGTCGACGTGAGCAGGGAGAGGACCGCGAGGGCGGTGACCTGGACGTCGTAGCGGGCGAGCGGGACGTGCAGGAGGAGGGGGAGGCCGCCGACCCAGACGGCGGCGCCGAGCAGGGTGCGGCCGGGGCGGGTGCCCGCGCGCGTGAGGGCGACGGCGACGACCGCGTCGGTGGCGAGGGTGAGCGCGACGAACGCCTGGAAGTACGTCAGGCCCGGCAGCAGCCCGGGAGAGAGCAGCAGGGGGCCCGCGCCCGGCGGGTACTGCCAGAGGGTGTCGTGCACCGGGAAGGCGCCGTGCGCGAGGACGCCGTACCAGTGGTGGTAGAGCCGCCACACCTCGCGCGCGACGTTGCCGCCGCCCAGCAGGGGCAGGCTGTCGTGGGCGAGCAGCCACAGCATCAGGGCGCGGGTGGCGAGCCAGGCGGCGGCGAGGGCGGCACGGGGATGTCTCATCACGGCGGATCGTAGGCGGGCATATGCCGTGCAAGCCCTGAAGCAGTCCTAAAGTGACGCTAGTTTTCGGTAAGCGCGGCCCTGTCGCCCGCCGCCTCGGCCCGGGCCGCGCCGTCCAGCATCGAGGTGAGTTCGTCCAGCCGGGCGCGCAGGGAGCGGATCTCGTCGACGTCGAAGCCGGTCGCGGCGGCGATGCGGCGGGGCACCTGAAGGGCG
Source organism: Streptomyces sp. SID13726 (assembly GCF_010548375.1). Lineage (GTDB taxonomy): Bacteria > Actinomycetota > Actinomycetes > Streptomycetales > Streptomycetaceae > Streptomyces. Next base: position 8,316 of record NZ_JAAGLY010000039.1, on the reverse strand, counting down.
TGCTCCCGCAGTGCCGTCCCCTCGTCGGTGAGCTTGACCTCGACCGAGCGCTCGTCGCGGGCGCTGCGTTCCCGGCGTACCAGACCGGCCGCCTCCAGCCGTTTGAGCAGGGGGGACAGCGTGCCGGAGTCGAGGCGCAGGTGTTCGCCGAGCGTCTTCACCGGCAGGTCGCCGTGCTCCCACAGGACCAGCATCACCAGGTACTGGGGGTAGGTGAGCCCCAGGTCCTTGAGGATCACGCGGTAGACGCCGTTGAAGGCGCGGGACGCGGCGTGGAGGGAGAAGCAGATCTGCTGGTCGAGTCGGAGCCAGTCGGTCGCGGGCGTGGTCATGTCCTCCAGGGTAGCTCTTACCCGCCATTCAGTTGTACACAATTGAATTGTGTGCTCTACTTGTGGCAACGACAGGACTCACTCCAGAGGGATGGTTTTCCATGGACGCGCTCTACACCGCCGTCGCCACCGCCACCCACGGCCGTGACGGCCGCGCCTACACGAACGACGGCAAGATCGACGTCGCTCTGGCACCGCCGGCGGAGCTGGGCGGCAACGGTCAGGGCACCAACCCGGAGCAGCTGTTCGCCGCCGGTTACGCCGCCTGTTTCGGCAGCGCCCTCGGTCTCGTCGGTCGCCAGGCCAAGGTGGACGTCAGTGACGCCGCCGTCACCGCCGAGGTCGGCATAGGCAAGCAGGGCGAGGGGTTCGGCCTCAAGGTCACCCTCCGCGTCGAGCTGCCCGACACCGTGGACCAGGAGACCGGCCGCAAGCTCGTCGAGACCTCCCACCAGGTCTGCCCCTACTCCAACGCCACCCGCGGCAACATCGAGGTCGACCTCGTCATCGAGTAAGTCCGGAAAGCGAACTCGCCCGGACCGAGTCAGGTCCGGAAAACCAACTCACCCCACCCGCCCCGCCCCCGCGTGCGCGGTCGGCATGTCCCAGGCGCCCGGGCGTCCCGTAGGGCGCCAGGTCGTCGGGCGGGTCGGCGTGGGGTGGGACGGGCTGGAGGGCATGCGGGGCTCCTAGCGGGACACCGTCGGCAGTGGGGGATGGTCGAGCGTCGCCGCCGCCGACGGCACCGGATGGCGGTCGGACAGCGGGGTCACCGGGGGCAGGTCCGTCTCGCCGAGGACCACGTGGCGTACGACCCGTTCCGCGGCGCGGCCGTCGTCGTACGGGCAGAACCGCTCGCGGAACGCCGAGCGCAGCTGGGTGGAGCGGGAGCCGCGCCAGTGGCCGGTGGCGAAGATGTCGGTCAGTTCGTCCTCGCTGCGGGCCACCGCGCCCGGCGCGAAGGAACGCAGGTCGAAGTAGGTGCCGCGGGCCGCCTCGTACGCCGCGTGGTCGTCGTCGCCCGCGTGGATGACGATCGGGCGGTCCAGGTTGGCGTAGTCGAACATCAGGGACGAGTAGTCGGTGACCAGCGCGTCCGAGGCCAGGCACAGGGCCTCCACGCTCGGATGGTCGGTGACGTCGACGACCCGGGCCGGGGCGGGGGAGGCCAGCGGGCCGCCGTGCCGGTGGTGGGCGCGGGCCAGCACGACGAAGCGCGGGCCGAGTCGGCGCAGGAAGCGGTCCAGATCCAGGGCGGCGCGCTGGGTGCGGCGGTAGTCGCGGTGGGTGGGCGCGTACAGGATCGCGACCGTGCCCTCCGGGATGCCGAGGGACTCGCGCAGCCGCCGTACGTCCTCCGAAGTCGCCTTCTGGAACACGTCGTTGCGGGGATAGCCGTAGGGGAGCGTGGTGTAGCCGCCGGGGTAGACCCGCTCCCAGGTCAGGGTGGTGTGCCGGTTGGGGGACAGGACGTGGTCCCACTGCGCGACCCCGGCGAGCAGCTCCTCGAAGTCCAGGTCCCTTGCCGCGGCGGGGCGTTCGAGGAGGTCGAGGCCCATGTGCTTGAGGGGCGTGCCGTGTTGGGTCTGGACGAGGACCTGGCCGGGGCGCTTGACGAGGGGGCGGCCGAAGTCGTCGTTGGTGACGAGGTACTTGGAGCGGGCGAGAGCCGTCCAGTGGGCGGCCGTGCCGGGGGTGAGGCGGCGGGTCGCGGTCGGGATCGTGTGGTGGTGCTCGGGGCGGGCGATCCACGCGGTGCGGATGTGCGGGGCGAAGGCGCGGAACGCCTCCTCCAGCGCGCCCGGGTTGCAGCCGTGGCCGCGGCCCCCGTACGCGGCGAAGACGGCACGGTCCGCGCGCAGCGGCAGCCGGAGCTGGACGCGGTAGTGGAGCCGGAGGGCCGCCGAGCGCAGGGAATCGGCGAGGCGAACGACCGGCCTGGTGGTGCGGTGGCTGATCCTCTTGGCCAGTTCCACGAGCCGGTAACTGCGGTACAGGCCCCGGCGGATCAGTGCGTGCCGCAGCCGGGAGCGCGGCGGGACCGGGTGGCCGGGGACGCGGTGCACGCGGTACTGGACCCGCGCCCGCTTCAGGAACTCCGCGTGGCTGCCCCGCGGCAGACGGCCCCGCCCGGTGAACAGCGCCGCCAGCTCGTCGACCATGGCGCGGAACAACACCGGCCGCCACTGGGCGAGTTCGGGGCGCGAGTCGACGTACGCGAAGACCCGGTCGTACTGGTCGAAGACGTCGAAGTGGTCCGGGCAGCCCGGCCCTGCCTGGGCGGGTACGCAGCGCCTGCGCTGCCGGTGGTGGACGCAGACCCGGTCGAGGGTGGCGATCGACTCGGCGGCCATCAGCACCGGGTAGGTCCAGGCCACGGCCTCGTGGGAGCCGGCCGGGAAGGCGAAGCCCTCGCGCTCCACGAACTCCCTGCGGCACACCTTGTTCCAGGCCGCCGCCGGCACCCGCAGCAGCCCCCGGCGGTCCTCCAGGCGGAACGGCGCCGGGCCCTGCTCGGTCAGCAGGCCCGCGGCGGCGTCGGGGACGGTCTCGCCCGACCAGTGGGCGAGCGCGTGGCCGTGGACCAGGACGTCCGGCTCGCCCGTCTCCTTCAGCCGGTCGGCGATCGCCCGCAGCGCGTGCGGGGCGAGGACGTCGTCGCCGTCGAGGAACACCAGGTAGTCGCCGGTCGCCTCGGCGATCCCGGCGTTGCGGGCCTGGCCGACGCCCTTGTTGCGGGCCAGGTGCACCGGCCGTACACGCGGGTCGCGGGCCGCGAACTCGTCGACGATCTCGCCGCAGACGTCCGGCGAGCGGTCGTCGACCGCGATCACCTCCAGATCCTCGTACGACTGCGACAGCACCGATTCCAGGCATGCGGGCAGGTACGCCTGCACCTTGTACGAGGGGACGATGACACTGAACCTGGGCACGGCACATCCATGGGTCGGCGCGGGAGTTCTGCCCGGGAACGGCCCCTGACGGCGCTTGGTTACGGTCCGTACGGCATTCGGGCGAACGCGAAGGGGCGGGCCGGTGCAGGCCCACCCCTCAAGTCGGCTGCCGTGCGCGCTACTTGACCGCGCCCGCCATCACACCGGACACGAACTGCCGCTGGAACGCGAAGAACACGATCAGCGGGATCACCATCGAGATGAACGCGCCCGGGGCCAGCACGTCGACGTTGTCGGCGAAGGCGCGCATCTGGGTCTGGAGGGCGACCGTGATGGGCTGGCTGTCGGCGTTGGTGAACACCAGCGCGATCAGCATGTCGTTCCACACCCACAGGAACTGGAAGATGCCGAGGCTCGCGATGGCGGGCCCGCCGAGCGGCATCACCACCCGTGCGAACAGGCGCAGTTCGCCCGCGCCGTCCAGCCGCGCCGCCTCCAGGAGCTCACGGGGGATCTCCGCGAAGAAGTTCCGCAGCAGGAACACCGCGAACGGCAGGCCGAAGCCGGTGTGGAAGAGGACCACGCCGAAGATGTTGCCGAACAGGCCGATCTTCCCGAAGAGTTCGGCGATCGGGATCAGCGCCACCTGCACCGGCACCACCAGCAGCCCGACCACGCCCATGAACCACCAGTCGCGGCCCGGGAACTCCATCCACGCGAACGCGTACCCGGCGAGCGCGCCGATGACGATCACGAGGAGCGTCGCCGGGACGGTGATCAGGACGGTGTTGAGGATGGAGCTGGTGATGTCGCTGTTCTGGAGGAGCTTGTCGTAGCTGGAGAAGGTCAGTTGGGAGGGCTTGCTGAAGACCTGCCACCAGCCGCTGGCGCTCAGGTCCTGCGGGGAGCGCAGCGAGGAGATCAGCAGGCCGATCGTCGGCACCAGCCAGAACAGGCCGACGATGACGAGGAACACGCTGATCGCACCACCGCTGACCCGCTCGACGAGGCGCGAGCCGAGGGACTGCCTCGCCTTCGCCCCGTCGGCCGCCGCCGTCTCGGGGAGCCTTTCGGCCTGGGTCGTCATCGCCGTACCTCCCGCCTGAGCCGACGAATGTTGAACCACATCACCGGGATCACCAGCAGCAGCAGGAACACCGAGATGGCGCTCGCGATGCCCGGCTGGTCCTCGGAGAACCCCTTGCGGTACAGCTCCAGCGCGAGGACGTTCGCGTCGTCCTGCGAGGAGCCCGGGGCGATGATGAAGACCAGGTCGAAGATCTTCAGGACGTTGATCATCAACGTCACGGTGACCACCGCGAGGACCGGCGCCAGCAGCGGGACCGTGACACTGCGGAACACCTGCCACTCGCTCGCGCCGTCCACCCGGGCCGCCTCCAGCAGCTCCCGGGGGATGCCCGCGAGCCCGGCCGCGATCAGCACCATCGCGAAACCGGCCCACATCCAGATGTACGACCCGATGATCGCCGGTGTGACCAGCGACGGGCCGAGCCAGTCCAGGCCGTTGTAGGCCTCCTTGAAGTTGCTTGCCGGGAGCCGCAGTTGGGCTCCGTCGGCCTTCTCGGAGAAGGAGAACGTGCCGTCGTCGCCGGCCTTGGTGGTCTCGACGACCTTGCCGTCCTTGACGGCCTCGATCTTCATGCCGGGGTAGCCGACCTCGGTCGGGTCGACCCCGCCGAGCGTGCCGACGCCCTTGCCGCGGGTGAAGTCCTGCCAGGTGGTGCCGGTGATCCGGCCCGGGTCCGCCTGCGGTGCCACGGCCTTCTTCGCGTCGCCGGGCATCTGGTCCGGTGCGACGCCCACCAGGGGCAGCGTGACGGTGCCGCCGGTACGGACCGTGGCCTTGGTGATGAAGCCGCCGCCCTGCGCCACCAGCGGCGACTCCCGGCCCGGGTGGGCCTTCGGGAACGCCGAGGACTGCGCGAACGTGTCGTGCACGCCCACCCACACCGCGTTCGCGAACCCCTTGTCCGGGTCCTGGTCGTAGACGAGGCGGAAGATGATGCCCGCCGCCAGCATCGAGATCGCCATCGGCATGAAGACGACCAGCTTGAACGCCGTTCCCCAGCGCACCCGTTCGGTCAGCACCGCGAAGACCAGACCGAGCGCGGTGGCGATCGTCGGCGCGAACACCACCCAGATGATGTTGTTCTTCAGGGCGGTGCGGATGCCGTCGTCGGTGAACAGCGCCTTGTAGTTGTCGAATCCGGCGAAACCGTCGCCGGACTGGTCGTAGAAGCTGCGGACCAGCGAGTACCCGATCGGGTAGACCACGAGCGCGCCCAGCAGCACGAGGGCGGGCAGCAGGAACAGCGCCGCCACGGTCCTTCGGGTGCCGGTCACGCTCTTGCGCGACTTGGGGGAGACAGGGGCCGGTGGGACCCCTGCCTCCGTGGCCGACGTCATCGCGTCAGTTCCCGTAGGCGGCCGCCGCGTCCGCCTCCAGCTTCGCCTGGGTGCCCGCGATGTTCTTCGGGTCGGTCAGGAAGTCCTGGAGCGCCTTCCACTCACCCTTGCCCGGGGTGCCGCCGAAGGCCTGCGGAGCCTGGTCGGACATGTCGAAGCGGAAGTCGTCGCCGGAGTCGATCAGCGCCTTGGCGATCTTCTGCTGCACCGGGTTCGGGTACGACGAGACGTCCACGCTCTTGTTCGGCGAGAGATAGCCGCCCAGCTTGGCCTGGATCGTCGCCGCGTCCGGGGAGGCCAGGAAGGTCGCGAGCGCCTGCGCCGCCTTGGAGTCCTTCAGGATGACGGCCGCGTCGCCGCCGGAGACCACGGGGGCGGTGTCGCCGACCTTCGGGAACGGGAACACCTTCGCGTCGGTGCCGACCTTCGCCTTCGCCGTCTGGATGTTGACCTGCGCGAAGTCGCCCTCGTAGACCATCGCGGCCTTCGGCTGGTCGCCGCCGGTGAAGGTCTGGGTGACGGAGGCCGGGAAGTCGACCTGGAGAGCGCCCTTCGCGCCGCCCGCCACATAGTCCTTCTTGCCCCACACCTGGGCCAGCGTGGTCAGCGCGTCCTTCACGGACGGGTCCGTCCACTTGATCTCGTGCTTGGCCAGCTGGTCGTACTTCTCCGGGCCCGCCTGGGAGAGGTAGACGTTCTCGAACCAGTCCGTCAGGGTCCAGCCCTCGGCGCCGCCGACGGAGAACGGGGTCACGCCCGAGTCGTAGACCGTCTGCGCGGTGGTGAGCAGTTCGTCCCAGGTCTTGGGCTCGGTGGCGCCCGCGTTCTCGAAGACCTTGGCGTTGTACCAGATCAGGGACTTGTTGGCGGCCTTGTAGTAGACGCCGTACTGCTCGCCGTCGACCTTGCCGATGTCCTGCCAGCCCTGCGAGTAGTTCTTCGCGAGCTCTGCCTTGGCCTCCGCGCCGAGCGGCTTGGCCCACTTCTTGTCCACGGCCTGCTTGATCGCGCCGGGCTGCGGGAGCATCGCGATGTCCGGGGGCTGGCCGCCCGCGACCTTCGAGCCCAGGAAGTTGATGATCGGGTCCTGCGCGGGCACGAACGAGACCTTGGCGCCGGTGCGCTTCTCGAACTCCGCGAGGACCTTCTTGAAGTTGTCCTGTTCCGCACCGCTCCAGACGGCGGCGACCTCAAGGCTCTGGCCGTTCAGCTTGGGGAGGGTGAGGGTGCTGCCGCTGTCCTTGCCGCCGGTCGCACCGGTGTCGTCCTTCTTGTCGTCGCTTCCGCCGCATCCGGTGACGGCGAGGGCGAGGGCTGCCGCGAGGACGGCGGCTGCGGTCTTCGCGGCCCTGGGCTTTCGGTTTGTGCTGCTCGTGCTGCGCATCACGTCCCCGTTCTTCGTTCCTCGTCGAACGTTGAGGGCTGTCCCGTGCGAACTGGTCTACGCCGGGAGAACTGGGTCGGCAAGGGCGCGTCGGCTGTCAAGCGGGCGATCGTTGCTGCCTCGTGACCAGTGCCGGTGCGTCGGGGCACACGAGGGAGGAGGTGCCGCTGATTTCGGCTACAGCAGCGACGGCACCTCTGTTGCCGCTACTTCCCGCGCTGCCCGTTCCAATGCGCTCGCCAGCAGGGCGAGGTCCGTCGGGCCGTTGCCCAGCTCCCGCACCGGGCGGCGGGCCGGGGGATCGCCCATGCGCTCCCACTCCAGCGGGACGACGGTGGGGCGCAGGGTCGCCGTACGGGGGATGCGGCCGGTGACGCGGCCCGCCTGGAAGGCCGTGACCCGGCTGTCGGGCCGGCTCAGCCTGCCGCGGCCCGGCGCCGGTTCCTCCGGGCCGGTGGCCGGGGCGTCCAGGGTGACGCGGAGGGTGGCCCGGCGGGCCGGCTCCGACTCGGCCGTACGGCCGCCCGGGCCCGTCGCGGCCACCAGGTGCACGCCCAGGCGCTCGCCCTCGCGGGCCACCGCCTCCAGCGCGCGTATGACCGAGCCTGCGGCGGGCCTGCCGGGGGAGCCGAGGGGCGGGGAGACCAGGGCGTCCAGGTCGTCCACGACCACGACCAGGCGGGGCAGCGGAGGCGCCGTCTCGGTCCGGCGGCGGGCCGCCGCGGGGCGCAGCCGGATCGTGGAACTGGGCGGGGAGTCCAGGTCGCCGGCGGCCGGGTCGCCGGGGGCGCTCGCGGTGCCCCTGGGGGGCGCCGTGCGCTGGGCGACCATACGGCCGGACAGCTCGCGGCCGGTGTGCCACTCCGTGAAGTCGGAGCGGCCGAGCAGCTCCGCGCGCCGCTTCAGCTCGGCGCTCAGCGACTGGGCGAACTCCCGCATCTGCGCCGGGTCGTCGGCGGTCAGATAGGTGGTCACGTGCGGGACGTCGGTGCACACGCGCAGGCCCTCGCCGTGGCCGCCGCCCGCGCCCACGGTGTCCCGGCCGTCCATCAGGACGACGCTGAGCCGGTCGGGGCGCTCGGCCGCGGCCAGCGCGGCGACCAGGGCCCGCAGCAGTTCCGTACGGCCGCTGCCCGCCGGTCCCTCGATCAGCAGGTGCGGGCCGTCGGCCACGAGGTCGGCGCAGACCGGGCCGCGCGGGCCCGCCCCGAGCACCGCCCAGGCCCGCCCGCCGAGCGACTCGGGGTCGTCGGCCGCGTCCGCCCAGCGGGTCATCAGG
>NZ_JAAGLY010000399.1 GCF_010548375.1 Streptomyces sp. SID13726 | reverse complement strand
CCGTCGAAGGCCAGAGCGATGAGACTCGCGACATGACGACACCACGCCCCAGTGGATCCGGCGACACAAGAGATGGCACCTCGCGCCTCGGGAGCGCGGTCGTCGGCGTGGTCGTGGGGCTCGTGATCTTCGCGTGCGTGGGCGTCGTGGGGTACTTCCTGTTCGTGGGGGTCGCCATGGAGCGGTGGGCCGACTCGTACAACCCGTCCGACCCCGAGGTCACCGTGACGGCCGAGGACACGACCGCCGTCGGGCAGGAGACCGGGCTCGACGCGTCCAACGAGGCGTACCGGCAGCGGGCGGGCACGCCCGAGGACGACGCCGAGGCGGCGCTCGCGGTGCCCGCCGTCCAGGCCGCGCTCGACCCGGTCGCCGACGGGTCCGCCGTCACGGTGTGGGTCGAGCTCGAGGCCGAGCCGTCGCGCCACGGTGGCCAGCCGACCGGGCAGCACGCG
>NZ_JAAGLY010000398.1 GCF_010548375.1 Streptomyces sp. SID13726 | reverse complement strand
GGCCACGCCGTCACCGGACTGCGCGTCTGCGACGTGGTCGCCCTGCTGCGCGGCGGCGCCGGCACCCCGGTCGTCCTGCACCTCACCCGGGACGGCGCCGACCTCACCGAGACCCTGCGCCGCGAGCAGCTGCACACCGAGCCCGTGACCGTACGGGAGCTCCCGGGCGGGATCACCGTCATCAAGGTCGCCTCCTTCAGCCGCGGCTCGGGCGAACAGGTCCGGGCCGCCGTCCGCGCGGCCAAACCGGGCGCGGGCTTCATGCTCGACCTGCGCGGCAACCCGGGCGGCCTGGTGACCGAGGCCGTGACGGCCGCCTCGGCCTTCCTGGACGGCGGGCTGGTGGCCACGTACGACGTACGGGGAGCCCAGCGCGCCCTGTACGCGAGCCCGGGCGGGGACACCGCGAGGCCCCTGGTGACGCTGGTCGACGGCGGCACGATGAGCGCGGCGAA
>NZ_JAAGLY010000397.1 GCF_010548375.1 Streptomyces sp. SID13726 | reverse complement strand
TCCTTCACACCGAGCGTGGTGTGCTCGGCCGTCGGCCCGGACGGGTACAGGCCCGCTTCCTTGGCCAGGAACGAGTTCACTCCGTCGCAGGCGATGACCACGGATGCGGTGAGGTCCCCGTCGGGGCGGTCCGTACGGACGCCCGTCACCCTGCCCCGCGCATCGCGCAGCAGCCCCGTCGCGACCGTCGACGTGACGAGGACGGCACCCGCCTCCACGGCGAGGGAGGCGAGCCAGGAGTCGAGTTCGGCGCGGTGGACCGTTGCGCCGTTGTACGGGGGAGCGGCCCAGTCCTGGCTGCGGAAGTCCACGGTCAGGGCCTGGTCCTGGGTCATCACCATGGTCGAGCGGCGCGTCACCCAGCGCTCGACGGGCATCTTCTCCCACCAGTTCTCCACGAGTTCGGCGAGGATGCGTCCGTAGACGACCCCGCCGTAGACGTTCTTGGAGCCGGGG
>NZ_JAAGLY010000396.1 GCF_010548375.1 Streptomyces sp. SID13726 | reverse complement strand
GCCCACCACCGCCGTACGCGCCGAGCCGGCCCGCTGCCAGAACCGGCGCCCCTCCTCCCGGGCCATCAACGCCTCCGCGTGCGCGCGCACCTGCCTCTCCGACAGGGCACCGAGCCGCCAGTGCAGCTCCCAGACCGTCACCTGGGCATCGAGGAAAAGGTGTCGGCGCGCCTCGGCCGGATCGCCGGCCAGCTGCGGGCCGGCCGCAGCAACCGCCAGGTCCGCATCACCCGCCGCCGCCTTCAGCAGTTCCACCTGCGCTCCCAGCACCGCCGCGCGCAGCGACTCGCGGTGCTGGGAGCGCCGCTGCACGCAGTACATCAGTAGGACGGCCACCACGGCGGCCAGCATCAGGACGAACAGGATGTCCACGGCAACTCCCCCCGGATCAACGGTTGTCGGAGCGATGCTCCAACGCGCCGCTGCCGACGGCAATGCCCCCCGGAATCCCTCCGC
>NZ_JAAGLY010000395.1 GCF_010548375.1 Streptomyces sp. SID13726 | reverse complement strand
GAGGGAGACGGTGATCTCGGGGATCGTGCGCGGGGTGCGGGCGGCGGCCCAGTCACTGCGGGCGTGGGCGTCGAGCGTGGTCTGTTGCTCGACGGTGGTGTAGTCGCTGGTGCCGTCCAGCCGTGGCCAGCCGGCGGCGTGCGCGGCCTCGTCGAGGAGTACCTCGGACATCAGCGGGACGGACTCCGCGGAGGCGTTGGTGTTGGTGGACGCGCCCCGGGACTGCCACACGGTGGCCTGCGTGGTGGCGTCCACGGGCCAGGAGTAGGACAGGACCGGTCCGGGCCGGGTCAGGACGATGTCGCTCGTCCCCGTCCGGATGACCGGATGGCCCAGCTGCAACCGTTTGATTCGGTGGCCGGTGACGGGGTCGCGGTGGGCGCTGATCCGCCACTCGAACCCGCCCTCGACGGCGGCCAGGTCGTCGAGGATCTCCCGGACGGTCCGCAGGTCGTA
>NZ_JAAGLY010000394.1 GCF_010548375.1 Streptomyces sp. SID13726 | reverse complement strand
CTGCGCGCGGGGGGCAGATGCTCGGGGACGTGACCGATCCTCTCCACCACGCCACCCCGCCCCCGGTGCCGCCCGCACCCGACCTGCGGCTCGCCGACTGGGAGCCGCGTGCCCGCGTGCGGCTCCCCCGGACCGACGTCACCCGGGCCGCGGTGCCCGCCGTCGACGTCCACAACCACCTGGGCCGCTGGCTCACCGCCGACTGGTGCGCGCCGGACGTTCCCGCCCTGCTCGACCTGCTCTACGGCACGAACGTGCGCACGGTCGTCAACCTCGACGGCCTGTGGGGCGACGAGCTCGAGGCCAACCTCGACCGGTACGACCGCGCGCACCCGGGCCGGTTCCTCACCTTCTGCCAGGTCGACTGGGGAGCGCTCGCCCACGCGGGCGGCGAGCGCGAGGTGCAGCGGCAGCTCCGCGACGCCGCGGCGCGCGGGGCGCGCGGCCTCAAGGTGT
>NZ_JAAGLY010000393.1 GCF_010548375.1 Streptomyces sp. SID13726 | reverse complement strand
GGCCTCCACACCCCCAACCCGTACTGGGCGGACCCCGAGCCCGCGCTCACCCCCTGCCACTGCACCGCCTGCCAGCAAGGCGGCCTGGGCGTTGACGACGGGCGCCGACTCATCCGCCTGGCGAACGGCCTGCCCTTCGACAACTGCGACGTCCTCGAACCGAGCACGTACGTCTTGATCGCCCCGTACACCTGCGGCTGCGGATGCGACACCACCCTCACCGACCGGGCGTCCTACGACTGGACCTCTGCCGAGTCCGTGCAGCACCTCATGGAGACCGGCCGCCCTCTCCGCCCCGGCGAAGCCCTCACCCCCGACCACTGACTGGAACGAGGACCAGACCTTCATGCCGCCCAACACCCCCTCCCCGCCCGTAGCCCAGCCACCCGGGCTCCAGCACGTCATCCAGTTCAGCGGCGGCGTGGGCTCCGTCCTCTCCGCCCTCCACGTCGCCGAG
>NZ_JAAGLY010000392.1 GCF_010548375.1 Streptomyces sp. SID13726 | reverse complement strand
ACACGGAGCGCGCCAAGGGCCGTACGCCGGAGGAGATCAAGGCCCAGCTGGCCGAGTACGACGTGTGGGACCGCTACGACGCCGACCACGACGGCAACTTCGACGAGCCGGACGGCTACCTCGACCATCTCGTCGTCGTCCACGCGGGCAAGGACCAGACCTGGGGCGGCGGCGATCAGGGCAAGGACGCCGTGTGGGCGCACCGCTGGTTCGCGTACTGGGACCAGGCCGGCAGCGCGGGACCCGCGGGCAACAAGGCGGGCGGTGTCCCGGTCGGTGACTCCGGCATCTGGGCCGGGGACTACCTGACCGGCGGCGAGAACAGCGGAGTCGGGCTGTTCGCCCACGAGTTCGGGCACGACCTCGGGCTGCCCGACCTGTACAGCTCCGACGGGGACAACGGCGTGAACTTCTGGTCGCTGATGTCCACGGCCTCCTACCTGGGCAAGGGCCGGAA
>NZ_JAAGLY010000391.1 GCF_010548375.1 Streptomyces sp. SID13726 | reverse complement strand
GCCTCGCGCAGCTCGTTCGGGTTCGGCGTGCTCGGCGTGCCGGCGAGGTCCTCCAGGCCGGCGGCGTCGGCGAGCTCGGTGAGGTAGCGCTGCGCGTCGAGCGCGGCGGCGCACCCGGAGCCGGCGGCGGTGATGGCCTGGCGGTAGGTGTGGTCGACGGCGTCGCCGCACGCGAACACGCCCTCGAGGTTGGTCGCGGTGGTGCGCCCGACGACCTGGATGTAGCCCTCGTCGTCCAGGTCGATCTGGCCCTTGACGAGCTCGGTGCGGGGCTCGTGGCCGATCGCGACGAACAGGCCGGTCGCGGGCAGCTCGCGCTCCTCACCGGTCACGGTGTCGCGCAGCGTGAGCGCCTCGACCTTGTTCTCGCCGCCGATCCCGGCGACCTCGCTGTTCCAGGCGAAGTCGATCTTCGGGTCGTTCAGGGCGCGGGCGGGCATGATCTTCGACGCCCGCAG
>NZ_JAAGLY010000390.1 GCF_010548375.1 Streptomyces sp. SID13726 | reverse complement strand
TCGACGGTCGCGTCTTCGCCCGACCGGGACTGGCACGTCGTGCTCGTCGATCCGGACGATTCGCTCCCGAGCCAGAGGAAGTCTCGAACGGGTAGGCGCACGGTCGTCCGCTACGGTTCACACCGGTACAGGGCGGCTCTCGACGCGGCCTCGGTCGTCGTGACCAACGGTCCTCTGCCCCGTGAGTTCGTGCGACGTGACGACCAGACCGTGGTCGTCACGTGGGACGGCCGGACCTCGTGGTCACGGCACGACGCCGATCGTGACGCGGCGGACGCCCACTCCGATCTCCTGCGGACCGTGCTGATCAGCGACGTGCTCGTCTCGTCCGGCCCCGAGTGCACTGCGAGGTTCCGTGCGGGAGAACTGCGGATCGACGGGTTGTACGACGGAATCGTCATCGAGCCCCGTGACCCGGACGTCGACCCCACGGCGGAGCAGTCCGAGCGGGTCATGGC
>NZ_JAAGLY010000038.1 GCF_010548375.1 Streptomyces sp. SID13726 | reverse complement strand
GTCGGGCACCGCGCGTCGGGCGTCGGGCACCGCGCGTCGGGCGTCGGGCACCGCGCGTCGGGCGTCGGGCACCGCGCGTCGGGCGTCGGGCACCGCGCGTCGGGCGTCGGGCGTCGGGCACCGACAGACCGCCGGGTTCCTGGTCGATCAGCTGGAGAAGGCGGGGTATGTCACCCGTGCCGCCGACCCGACCGACAGGCGGGCGCGGCTGGTGCGTGGCGCGGCGGAGGCGTGGGCGGTGAAGGAGGTCGCGGACGGGGTCGTCGCCGCGGTGGAGAAGGAGTGGGAGGAGCACCTCGGCAAGCGCCGCATGAGGCAGCTGCGCGAGGCGCTGACCCTGGTGCGGGAGGTCACGGCCCCGTGGGCCTAAGGTGTCCGGACCGGATCGGACCGCATCGGACAGGACTGGACCGGACCGGACAAGGTACTCGGACATAGGGAGGGCATCCGTGGCGACTCCGCCGTGGTGGGAGGAACTGGTGGGCGTCAGCGAGGTCCTGGCCGAGGCCGACCGTGCCGAGGTCGAGAGCTGGCGAGGGCCTGAGGCGCAGGGCGCCCCGGACGACGTACCGCCCCTGACGGTCCGGCTCGGCGCCCTCGGGCGTGCCTACACCGGGACCTCCGCCCAGGCCCCGACCCCGGCCGCCTTCAGCGAGGCACAGACCCGTCAGCTCTTCCGGCTCCTGGAGGACATCCAGGTCGACGGAAGCGACCAGGACCGCGACGCCGTGGCCACCGGCTTCTTCGAGGTCCTGCTCAACGCCTGGGACAAGGGCTTCGACCTCCGTTCCGTCTGGCCGGCCGTGGGCCCCGAGTCGCGCGCCTACTGCCTCGCGTGGAACGACTTCACGGGCGTCCCGACCCCTGACTGGATGCGCTGAACTCCCGCAGCCCGCCCGCCTCCGCCACCTCCAGCAGCGACGCGCTCTCCCGTTCCGCCTCGAACGCCCGGTGCCCGCCACGCAGCCCGAACAGGCGCTTGGCCAGCAGGATGTAGAGCACGGCGAGGATGTTGAGGACCAGCGTGGCGATCTTCAACCAGCTGACGCGCTCGGTGAGTTCGTAGATCTCCAGCGGGAGGAAGGCGGCGGTCGCTACCACCGTCAGATACTCCGCCCAGCGCTTGGCGTACCAGAGGCCGACCGCCTCGACGAGTTCGATCAGGGCGTACGCCAGCAGCAGTACGGCCACCAGGACGAGGGTGTCGTGCTTGTAGCCGAAGGTCTTCTGGAGCGTGTCGACGATCGGTGAGTGGTCGAGGTCGTAGTGGAAGTGCTTGAACACCGGCCGGAAGACGTCGAGATACTCGTCGAAGAGCCTGCGCACCGAGTCCTGGCTGTTACTGAACTTCCACACCGCCACCGCGGCCAGCACGATGAACACCCCGCGCACCGCCCGCTCGGCCGCGAGGAAGCGCAGCACGAACAGGTCCCTGAGCACCTTGCCGCGCGGCACGAGCGGCGCGTGGTCCGCGGGCCCCGAGCCGTGCGGGTCGCCGAGCGCGAAGTCTCCGCAGCGCAGGCACCGCCACGCCTCCCCCAGCGCGGTCTCGGCGAACAGCCGTTCCCGCAGGCGGGGTTCGTCGGGTGCGTAGGTCACATGGCCGCGGCGCGCACACGTCCGCCGGTCCCAGTCGATCTTCATCCCCCGTGTGCCTCCGAAACCAAGAGCGTGCCGTCCGGGGACGGCACGCTAGTGGCGCGGGGTAAGAGTTCGGTGAGTCAGCGGGCGTCGACGAGTTCCTTCTCCTCCGCGGCCCGAGCGGCGGGCTCCGCGGGCTTGCGGCCCGGCAGCAGCACCGCGACCAGGACCGTGCCGACGCCGAGCACGATCGCCCCGATCAGGCTGGTGTGCGCGACCGCGTCGGAGAAGGACGAGCCGACAGCGTCCGCCATCTGCCGGGCCCCGGAGGCGAGTTGATCGGCCTGTGCCTTCAACTGGGCCACCTGCTGGGGGTCGGTGGCCTTCGCGGCCTGCGCGGCGACCTGCTGGGCCTTCTCGCCGATGCCCTGCGCCACGGTGTATCCGGCGCCGACGGAGTCCTGTGCCGTCTCCAGCGTCGACGCGGGCAGCTTGCTTCCGGCGGTGGCGTCGGACAGGTGGTCGGAGTAGGAGGTCGCCAGCAGCGAGCCGAGGATCGCGATGCCGAGCGAGCCGCCGAGTTCGATGGAGGTGTCGTTCACCGCGCCGCCGACGCCCAGTTCGGACTCGGGGAAGGCGCCCATGATCGAGTCCGTGGCGGGCGAGAGCGCGAGGCCGATCGCCAGGCCCAGGACGAGGAGGGGCGCGACGAGATCGCCGTACGACGAGCTCGCGTCGATCCGGGTCAGCAGCGCGAGGGCAGCCGTACCGCCGACCATGCCCGCGGTGACCGTCCACTTCATGCCGACCCGCGGGGTGAGGAAGCCGGTCAGGGCCGAGCCGGCGAAGACCGCGCCGGCGAGCGGGAGCATGCGCAGGCCGGTCTCCAGGGCGCTGTAGCCGAGGACGAACTGGAGGTGCTGGGTGAGGTAGTAGAAGGCGCCGAAGACCGAGAGGAAGAAGAGGGCCACGGCGAGGTTGGAGCCCGCGAAGGCGCGGTCGGTGAAGCGGCGGACGTCGACGAGGGGGCGCGGGTGGCGCAGCTCCCAGAGGACGAAGAGGACCAGGCCGACGGCCGCGACCACGGCGGCGGCCAGCGCCTTCGCGTGCCAGCCGAAGTGCGGGCCCTCGATGATCATGTAGACGAGCGAGCCGATCCAGACGACCGACAGCAGGCCGCCGACGTAGTCGATACGGCCGTGTCGCGCGGCCTTGGACGGCGGGACGAGGGCGAGGGCGGCGACGAGGGCGACGGCCGCGATCGGGACGTTGATCAGGAACGTCGACGTCCAGGCGTGGTTCTCCAGCAGCGCGCCCGCGACCAGCGGACCTGCCGCGATGGCGACGCCGGAGGTGGCGGTCCAGACGGTGATCGCCTTGGCGCGTTCGCCGCGCGGGAAGGTCGCGGCGAGCAGGGAGAGCGTGGCCGGCATGATCATGGCGGCGCCGATGCCCATCACCGCGCGGGCCGCGATGACCGTCGTAGCGCTGTCGGCGAAGGAGCCGAAGACCGCGCCGCCGCCGAAGACCCCGAGGCCGAGCAGGAGCGCGCCGCGGCGGCTGTACTTGTCGCCGATGGCGCCGAACAGCAGCATCAGGGCGGCGTACGGGACGGTGTAGCCGTCGATGACCCACTGGAGGTCGGCGCTGCTCAGGCCGAGGTCCTCGGTCATGGCGGGCGCCGCGACCGTGAGGGCGGTGTTCGCCATCACGATGATCAGCAGGCTGAGGCAGAGGACGAGGAGTGCCCACCAGCGGCGGGCGTAGGGGCGCTCCATCTTCTCGACCGGTTCGGTCATGACGAGTCGCATGGCAGGGGTGGCCTTCCTCAGCGGACTTGCACAGTGACGTGCATTTGCTCAACGATGAGCAATGTACGCCTGCTGCACAATGCTGTGCAAGTCAGTGCGGGAGGGGGCACAATGGCGGCCATGACCACGGGCCACTCCAGTCGCGCCGACGCCAACCGCCGCCGCATCCTCGAAGTCGCACTCGCCGAGCTGCTGCGCGACCCCGACGCGTCCATGGACCAGATCGCGCGCGCCGCGGGTGTCGTACGGCGGACCGTGTACGGCCACTTCCCGAACCGTGAGGCGCTGATCGGGACGCTCGTCGACGGGGCCGTGGAGGCGGTGGCGGCCGCGCACGCGGCGGGGCGCGAGGGCGCCGAGGACCTGGCGCAGGCCGTGGCGGGCTCGGTGCTCGCGGTCTGGGAGGTCGCCGACCGCTATCGCATCCTGGTCGCGCTCGCCCAGCGCAGCGTCACCGTGCAGGGCATCAGGGAACGGCTCGCCCCGGTGCGCGCGGCCTGCACGGAGCTGTTGCAGCGCGGCCTGGACGAGGGCGTCTTCGTCTCCCCACTGCCCGCGCCCGCACTGGCCTACGTCCACGAGCAGATGCTGTTCGCGGTCATGGAGGCGGTGAACGACGGGCTCCTGACAGCGGAAGAGGCGGGCCGCTCCGCCGCGGTCACGACTCTGACCGCGGCGGGCGTACCCGCCTCGCTGGCCACGGCGCTGGTGGCGAAGCTGAGCGATTGATCTTGGGGACTTCTTGGGGGGGCGGGGGGCTTCCGCGCGGGGCTTCCGGGGGCTTTCCGGGGGGCTCCGGGGGCTTTCCGGGGGGCTCCGGAGGCTTTCCGGGGGGCTTCCGCAGGAGTTCCCAGGTAGCTTCCGAGGACTTTCCGGGCGCCTCTCGGGTGCCTCCCGCGGGACCCCCCAAGCAACTTCCGAGGACCGCCCCGGATGCCCTCCGCGGGACTTTCCGGGCACCTCCCGGACGCCTTCCCCGGGACCCCCCAAGCAACTTCCGAAGACTCTCCCGAGACACCTTCCCCCGGGCCCCGGGACTTCCCGGGCAGCTTCCGAGGACTGTCCCAGGTGCCTACCGGGGCTTCCCGGGGGTTCCCAGGGCTTCCCGGGACCCCCCGGTGCCTCCCGGGACTCCCCTGGCGCCTTCCGCGGTCACGCGAGGCGTGGGGCCGGGCGGCCGAGCAACGGGGGAGTACTCGGCCGCCCGGGGTGGGTGAGCCGGGCCCGGGTTCAGGTCGGGCCCGGCCCTGCTCCGGGGGGCGCTCAGGCCTTGGTGAGTTCCTTCTCGCCGCCCTGCTCGGGGAGGTCGGCGACCGGGGCGCCGTCCTCGCCCTCGTCGAGGAGGGTCTTCTCGTCGAAGGGCAGGTGACCGGCGAGGACCTGGTCGACGCGCTCGCGGTCGATCTCCTTGGTCCAGGTGCCGATCAGGACCGTGGCGACGGCGTTGCCCGCGAAGTTGGTGAGGGCGCGGGCCTCGCTCATGAAGCGGTCGATGCCGACGATCAGGCCGATGCCGTCCACCAAGGCGGGCTTGTGCGACTGGAGACCGCCGGCCAGGGTCGCGAGACCGGCACCGGTGACACCGGCGGCGCCCTTCGAGGCGACGAACAGGAACAGCAGCAGCGGGATCTGCTCGCCGATCGACATCGGCGTACCCATGGCGTCGGCGATGAACAGCGAGGCCATGGTCATGTAGATCATGGTGCCGTCGAGGTTGAACGAGTAGCCGGTCGGGATGGTGATGCCGACCACCGGCTTGCTGACGCCCAGGTGCTCCATCTTCGCGATGACCCGCGGCAGCGCGGACTCGGAGGACGAGGTCGACAGGATCAGCAGGAACTCACGGCCCAGGTACTTGAAGAGCGACAGGATGTTGAGGCCCGCGACGAGCCGCAGCAGGGTGCCGAGCACGATGAAGACGAACAGCACACAGGTGGTGTAGAAGCCGACCATCAGGAGCGCGAGGTCCTTCAGGGCGTCCACACCCGCCGAACCCACCACGGCGGCCATCGCACCGAAGGCGCCGACCGGGGCAGCCCACATCACCATGCCGAGGACCCGGAAGACGAGCCGCTGGATGTGCTCCACACCGCGCAGGACCGGCTGCCCGATCGGGCCCATGGCCTGGAGCGCGAAGCCGACGAGCAGGGCGATCAGCAGGGTCTGGAGGACCTCGCCCTCGGTGAAGGCGGAGACGAAGGTCGTCGGGATGATGCCGAGCAGGAACTCGGTGGTGTCCTTGGCCTCCGCGTCGACCTGCGCGTGGCCCACGTCCTTGACCGCGTCGGTCACGGCGAGGCCGGTGCCCGGGTCCAGGATGTTGCCGACGACCAGGCCGATGCCCAGCGCGACCAGCGACATGATCGTGAAGTAGATCAGCGCGATACCGCCGACCGCTCCGACCTTGGCGGCCTTGCGGACCGAACCGATGCCGAGCACGATCGTGCAGAAGATGATCGGCGAGATCATCATCTTGATCAGGTTCACGAACCCGGTACCGATGGGCTTCAGCTCCACCGCGAAGTCCGGCGCGACCAGACCGACGGTGATACCGATGGCGACCGCGACGATCACCGCGATGTACAGGTAGTGAGTGCGGTCTTTTTTGACTGTGGGTGCCGTATCGGGGGTGCTGGCGGCCACGGCTGCCCTCCTTGACGTCTTCGTCGGTATGACCGGCGTGCGGCTCACGTCCGGGCTATGAGGAATGCCGTGACTATCTCCTGCCCTGTGAGGGCGGTCACCCTTCCGTTCATTTAGTTCACAATCGGCCATGGGGGCAGACTGACGACATGCGCATCCCCGTACCGAGACCCCGCAGCCTGGCCGCGCAGCTCTTCGCGATGCAGGCCGTGCTGATAGCCGTGGTCGTGGCTGGATACGCACTGTTCACGTATGTCAGTGACCGGGGGCAGGCGGAGGACGCGGCGCGCAGTCAGGCCAGGGCGGTGGCGCGGGCGGTCGCGGACTCGCCGTCGGTGCGGTCGGCCATACACACCGCGCGGCCGACGGCGGAGCTGCAGCCGTACGCGCTGCGGGTCATGGCCGACACGGACGTCGACTTCGTGACGATCATGAGCCCGCAGGGCATCCGCTGGACCCATCCGGACAAGGAGCAGATCGGCCGGCACTTCCTCGGCAACACCGAGCGCGCGCTGAAGGGCGACACCTTCACCGAGACGTACACCGGCACCCTGGGCTCCTCGGTCCGGGCGGTGACCCCGGTCGAGGAGGACGGGAAGGTCATCGGTCTGGTCAGCGCCGGGATCAAGGTGGAGGAGATCAGCAAGCGGGTGCAGGGGCAGCTGACGGCCCTGATCGCCGTCGCGGGCGGTGCGCTGGCGCTGGGCGCGGTCGGGACGTACGTCGTCAACGCCCGTCTGCGCCGCCACACCCACGGCATGAACGCGGCCGAGCTGAGCCGTATGCACGACTACCACCAGGCCGCCCTGCACGCCGTACGCGAGGGGCTGCTGATGCTGGACGGGCAGTACCGTGTCGCGCTGATCAACGACGGCGGACGGGAGTTGCTGGGTGTGTCGTCGCAGGACGAGGTGATCGGGCGGTCGGTGGCGGACCTCGGGCTGCCGGCGCCGCTGACGGGTGCGCTGCTCTCCTCGGAGCCGCGGGTCGACGAGGTGCATCTGACCGCGGACCGGGTGCTGGCTGTCAACACCTCACCGGTCTCCGGCGGGGAGCGGCGCGGCACCGTGGTGACCCTGCGCGATGTGACCGAACTCCAGTCCCTCATGGGAGAGTTGGACTCCGAGCGCGGCTTCACCCAGGCGCTGCGCTCGCAGGCCCACGAGGCGGCGAACCGGCTGCACACCGTCGTGTCGCTGATCGAACTGGGCCGCGCGGAACAGGCGGTGGACTTCGCGACCGCCGAACTGGAGCTGGCGCAGGCGCTGACGGACCAGGTGGTCGCCGCGGTGGGCGAGCCGGTGCTGGCGGCACTGCTCCTGGGCAAGACCGCCCAGGCCAACGAGCGGGGTGTGGAGCTGGTGGTGTCGGAGGACAGCCGCCTCGACGACGGACTGCTGCCGTCGTCCCTGCCCGCGCGGGATCTGGTGACGATCCTCGGCAACCTCATCGACAACGCGGTCGACGCGGCCCAGGGCAGTGTCCGGGCGCGCGTGACCGTGACGGCGTACGCCGACCCGGACCGCTCGGAGCTGGTGCTGCGGGTGTCCGACACCGGGTCCGGGGTGGACCCGGCGCACGCGGAGGCGGTTTTCGAGCGGGGCTTCTCGACGAAGCCGGCGGGTCCGGGTGGCCGGGGCCTCGGTCTCGCCCTGGCCCGCCAGGCGGTGCACCGACAGGACGGCACCCTCTCCGTGGCGGAGGCGGACGGGGGCGGGGCGCGGTTCGAGGTGCGGTTGCCCCTGAGCGGTACGGCCGTACGGTCCGCGGCGGTGCCGGGAGGCGGGGCATGAACGGCGTACAGCCCATTCGGGTCCTGGTCGTGGAGGACGACCCCGTCGCCGCGGACGCGCACGTCATGTACGTGGGGCGGGTGCCGGGCTTCACGGCGGTCGGCAAGGCGCACACCGGCGCGGAGGCGCGGCGGATTCTCGACCGTACGGCGGTGGATCTGCTGTTGCTCGATCTGCATCTGCCGGATGTGCACGGTTTGCAGTTCGCGCGGTCGCTGCGGGCCGCGGGGCATCACGCCGACGTCATCGCGGTGACCTCGGCCCGGGATCTGACCGTGGTGCGGGAGGGGGTGTCGCTCGGGGTCGTGCAGTACGTCCTGAAGCCGTTCACCTTCGCGACGCTGCGGGACCGGCTGGTGCGGTACGCGGAGTTCCGGGGCGCGGCGGGCGAGGCGAGCGGCCAGGACGAGGTGGACCGGGCACTGGCGGCCCTGCGCGCACCCTCACCGGCGGCGCTTCCGAAAGGGCTGAGCGGCCCGACGCTGGAACGGGTCACCGGAGCGCTGCGGGAGGCCGGGGAAGGGCTCACCGCGGCCGGGGTGGCCGAGGCGGTCGGGATCTCCCGGATCACCGCCCGGCGGTATCTGGAGCATCTGGTGGACGCGGGGCGGGCGGGACGCAGTCCGCTGTACGGGCAGGTGGGGCGGCCGGAGTTGGTCTACCGGTGGGTTCCGGGGCGGTGAGCGGGCCGGTGGGTTCCGGGCCGGTGAGCGTGCCGGTGGGTTCCGGGCCGGTGAGTGTCCCAACGCGACTCCGGGCCGGTGAGTGTCCCAACGCGACTCCGGGGCCGTGAGCGTGCCGGCGCGGCTCCTCGAACTCCCCGCGTTCACAAGCCAGTCGGCGCCGGTCTCGCGTACCGCACCACCTGCGAGGCGAGCCCGGTCACGGCCAGCGCCTCCAGCACCGACACCGCCACCAGCGCCACGCCTCCGTCGGTGTCCGCCCAGAACACCGTGAGCGCGGCCAGTGGCACCACGCAGAACGCGGTCAGGTCCACCAGCAGCTGGATCGCCTTGCGGGACCTCCGCCTCGGGTCCCCGCGGTGTCCGGTCTCCCAGGCGAACGCCTCGAAGGAGCCGTCCGGACGGGCCAGGGCGGCGAGCCGGGGGCCGAGTTCGTCGCGGACATAGGTGCCGATCGCGGAGATCTTGTCGTCGTTGACGAGATAGGTCCATCCGAGGACGACGCAGACCGGCGGGAGCGCGAGCAGCATCGACGTCCGCTCGGCCTGTGCCGCCGCAGCGATGACGGCGGCCACGACGGCGAGGGTC
The DNA here is from genome assembly GCF_010548375.1 of Streptomyces sp. SID13726. GTDB lineage: Bacteria > Actinomycetota > Actinomycetes > Streptomycetales > Streptomycetaceae > Streptomyces. The sequence continues at coordinate 50,275 of NZ_JAAGLY010000038.1, read as the reverse complement.
ACGTACAGGAGGTTGTCCCGGAATCCGATCCTTGCCTTCTGCTCGTCCTTGAGGCTCTGGTACTCGGTGAGCAGCAACTGCCCTACGGTGACGTTCTGTTCCGGCACTCGGTCCCCTTTTCCCGGCGTACCTTGTGAGTGTGCCGGAGATTGATCCCGTGTCCGACCCTGTATCTGATCCCGTGTCCGACCCCGTGGTGGTGATCCTTACCGCCCTCGCGCTCGAATACGCGGCCGTGCGCACCCACCTCACCGGCCGAGAGGAGTTGGTCCACGCGGAGACCGGCACCCGTGTGGAGCGCGGTCGCCTGGCGGGGGCCGACTGGGCTGTCGCGCTGGCCGAGTTGGGCGAGGGAGCCCTGAACACCGCCGCGCTCACCACCCAGCTCGTCTCCTGGCTGCGCCCGCGGGCCGTGCTGTTCGTCGGGGTCGCCGGCAGCCTGAAGGAGGACATCGGGATCGGTGACGTGGTGGTGGGGACGAAGGTGTACTCCGTGCACGGCGGGAAGCAGACGCCCGAGGGTTTCCTGGTCCGGCCCGAGGCCTGGCCCGGTTCCAACGCCCTTGTGCAGGCGGCGCGTTCGGCAGTCCGTGAGCTGCCGGGCGTACGGGCGCACTTCAAGCCGATCGCCTCGGGAGACGTGGTCCTGGCGGACTCCGGGTCCGGCCTCGCCCGGCATCTGCGCGAGCACTACAACGACGCGGCGGCCATCGAGACGGAGGGCTCCGGTGCGGCCCACGCGGCCCACCTCGACGGCCGGGCCGAGGCCCTGGTGATCCGCGGCATCAGCGACCACGCCGACACCGGCAAGCCCGCCGCCGACGCCTCGGGCTCCCAGCACTGGGCCGCCGAGCAGGCCGCGGCGGTCGCGGCGGAGGTGCTGCGCAGGTACCGGGTGCGGAGGGATGCGACCGAGGGTCCCCACCGGGTCGGGTGGTACGGCGGCGACCACGTCGACCTGCGGAACGGCACCTTCTACGGGACCGTGATCGGCAAGCGGACCGGGCCACCGCGCTGACGTCTCGCGGGGGCCGGGACGCCTTGCGGGGGCCGGTTGGGCTTCGTCCAGGTCGCCGACACCGAAGGGCCCCCGCCGGCCAACCCGCGCACACGCATTGACCTGAGCAGACCACCCCTCCTACCTTCACCGGGCAACCACCCAGGCCACAACGACGTGCGCCCGCAGGAGGTCATGCCCGTGCGCCCCACCGCCGCAACAACCGCCCTGCTCACCACAGTTGTCACCGCCGCAGCGACCCTCACCGCCTGCGGCGGCGGTTCCGGAAGCGATCCGGACACCGTGAAGGTGTCGTTCAAGCAGTCCACGGACAACTCGATCCATGTGATGGACGCCTATCTCGCGGACATCAAGAAGCAGTTCGAGAAGGCGAACCCCGGCAAGAAGGTCGAACTCGTCCCGATCAAGGCGCCGGACTCGGAGTACTACACGAAGCTCCAGCAGATGCTCCGGTCCGCGAAGACGGCCCCCGACCTGGTCTACGAGGACACCTTCCTCATCAACTCCGACATCACCAGCGGGTACTTGAAGCCGCTCGACGCCTATCTCGCCAAGTGGCCCGACTGGGACCAGTTCATCGACACCGCGAAGGCCGCCGCGAAGGCCGAGGACGGGAAGACGTACGGCGTCCCGGACGGCACCGACACCCGTGGACTCTGGTTCGACAAGGGGATCTTCGCGAAGGCCGGGCTGCCCGCCGACTGGCAGCCGAAGACCTGGGACGAGGTCCTCGACGCGGCCCGCACCATCAAGCGGAGGGTCCCGGACGTCACGCCCCTGAACGTCTACACCGGCAAACCGGCGGGCGAGGCCGCCACCATGCAGGGCTTCGAGATGCTGCTGTACGGCACCGGGGACGGCCGGAGCGACCCCCTGTACGACGACTCGGCCAAGAAGTGGATCACCGGCGGCCAGGGCTTCGAGGACGCCCTCTCCTTCGTCGAGACGGTCTACCGGGAGAAGCTCGGCCCGGACGTCTCCACCGCCCTCGACCCCAACATCCAGACCATCGTCCGCGGCGACCTGCTCCCCCAGGGCAAGCTCGGCATCAACCTCGACGGCTCCTGGCTCCCGCAGGACTGGCTGGCGGGCAGCGGACACGAATGGCCCGAGTGGTCAAGTGAGTTGGGGCTCGCGTACATGCCGACCCAGCACGGCCAGGCCCCCGGCAAGGTGAGCATGTCCGGCGGCTGGACCTGGGCGGTGCCCGCGAAGGCGGCCAACCCGGACCTCGCGTTCGAGTTCGTCAGGACGATGCAGACCAAGGCCAACGCGCAGAAGTGGTACGTCGCCAACTCCGGTATCTCGGTACGGAAGGACGTCGCCGAGGACCCCGCGTACGCCGACGCGCAGCCCGGCATCCGGTTCTTCACCGACCTGGTCGCCAGCACCCACTACCGGCCCGCGTACCCGGCGTATCCGAAGGTGTCCACCGCGATCCAGGAGGCGATGGAGGGCGTGACCACCGGTGACACGTCGGTCGAGGACGCGGTGAGCGGCTACGACGACACGCTCAAGGAGGTCACCGACGGCCAAGTGACCGCCCGGTGAACGTCCGTGCCCTCACCCGCGCCCTCCCCGTCGCCCCCGCCCTCGTCCTGCTGCTCCTGTTCCTCGCCGGGCCCATCGCCTACTGCGCCTGGATCGCCTTCACCGACCTCCAGTTGACCGGTCAGGCGGAGTCGTCGTTCGTCGGCTTCGAGAACTTCCGTACGGCCTTCCGGGACGAGGAGTTCCTCAACGCCGTATGGCTGACGCTGGTGTTCACGGTCGTGTCGTCGCTGCTGGGGCAGAACACCCTGGGGCTGGCGCTCGCGTCCCTGATGCAGCGCGCCTCGAAGCCGGTCCGTACGCTCACCGGCGGGATCGTGATCACGGCGTGGGTGCTGCCGGAGGTGGTGGCGGGCTTCCTGCTCTACGCCTTCTTCCGCAAGGAGGGCACCTTGAACGCCATCCTGGACTGGCTCTGTCTCCCGTCCCAGAACTGGCTGTTCACCCTCCCCATCCTCGCGGTGTCCTTCGCGAACGTGTGGCGCGGCACCGCCTTCTCGATGCTGGTCTACACGGCGGCGCTGAACGAGATACCGAAGGAGATCACCGAGGCCGCGGAGGTCGACGGCGCGGGCGGCTGGCGGCGGATGTGGCACATCACGCTGCCGATGATCCGCCGTTCGATCGGCACGAACCTGATGCTGAACACCCTTCAGACGCTGTCGGTGTTCGGGCTGATCTGGGTGATGACGAGGGGCGGGCCGGGTGACAGGAGCCAGACGCTGCCCCTGTTCATGTACGAACAGGCCTTCCAGAACAGCATGATCGGCTACGGCACCGCGGTGGCCCTGCTGCTGCTCCTGGTCGGTTCGCTGTTCTCGTTGGTCTACATGCGGCTGCTGCGGACGGAGGTCTGAGGCCGTGTCCGACCGCCGCCGCAACCGCCGACTGGCCGCCGACGTGGGGCTGTTGGCGCTCGCCGCCACCTTCCTGCTGCCGCTCGCGTGGGTGGTCCTGTCGGCCCTTGACCCGCACGCCGACCTCAGGGTGAAGGTCCCCGACGGGCTCACCACCGCCAACTTCGACGCGATCCTGACCGACGAGATCACCTTCACCCCGCTGCTCAACAGCCTGATCCTGTGCGGTGGGGCGACGCTGCTGACGGTGGTGTGCGCGGCCCTCGCGGCCTACCCGCTGTCCCGCTTCCGCTCCCGCCTGAACCGTCCGTTCCTGCTGTCGATCCTCTTCGCGACCAGTCTGCCCATCACGGCGATCATGGTGCCGGTCTACGCCCTGTTCGTGCAGGTCGACCTGATCGACACCCTCCAGGGCACGATCCTGTTCTTCGCCGCCTCCCAACTCCCCTTCGCCATCTGGCTGATGAAGAACTTCATGGACGGCGTCCCGAAGGAACTGGAGGAGGCGGCCTGGACGGACGGCGCGGGCACCCTCCAGTCCCTGCTCCGCATCGTGCTCCCCCTCATGGGCCCCGGAGTCGCGGTAGTGACCGTCTTCTCCTTCGTCATGATGTGGGGCAACTTCTTCGTCCCCTTCATGCTGCTCCTCACCCCCGACCAGATGCCCGCCTCCGTCAGCATCAACGAGTTCTTCGGCAACCGCGGAATGGTGGCCTACGGCCAACTCGCCGCCTTCTCGATCATCTACTCGACCCCGGTGATCCTGCTGTACGTACTGATCGCACGGCGACTGGGAGGAGGGTTCGCACTGGGCGGGGCGGTCAAGGGGTGACTGGAGCCGGGTGCGCCGGCTGGACGGGCATGTGCGGAGCTACGGGGCCTCGCCTGGAAGGGCGCGTGCTGGGCGGGGCAGCCGAGGGGCACCGGATACCCCATCGCCCCGGACATCCCGGCGCACCCTTCGACGCCCGATCGGCCACCCTCGGGCAACACCGGCACCGGCACGGACGCCGTGACCGCCCGACCGGAGCCGGGTGCGCCTGTCGCACCGGTCGTTCACCGAGCGCCGACAAGATGAGCGCGGGCGAAGCTACGGGGCCCCGCCAAGAAGGGGGGCGCGCCCTCGGCGGGGCGGTCGAGGAACGACGGGTGCCCCTTCGCCCCTGATGCCCTGCCCCCCCCTCGGCGCCTGATCGTCCCTCCTGGCCCGCCGACGACGGCCACGCTCGGGCAACGGCACTGGCACGAACACCATGACCGTCCGGCCGAAGCCAGGTGTGCCTGCCGCATCGGTCGTCCGTCGAGCGCGGGCAGGGTGGGCGCCGGCGGAGCTACGCCCCCGCCTGAGAAAGGGCGGGGCAGTCACGGGGTGACGGTGCCCCTTCGGCCCGCGCATACCAACTCACCCCTCTGCGGGCGAGTCCGCCGATCACGGGCACGCGCGGGCGCCTTGGGCATCGGGCCGGACCAAGGGGCGCCTGCCGCGCCGGTAGTCCACCGAGCCCGGCGCAGCCCGCGAGGGCGGACAGGGTTACGAGGCCCCCGCCGCCGGCCTCCACCGCAGGCCCCCGCCGCCCCCGCCGCCCCGGCCAGCAGGCCCGCTCCCATCACCCGCGCGAGACCCTGTGTCCCTCCCACTCACGCGTCCGGCAACACCCCCACCACCCAGCGCGCGGCCGAACCCGAGGCGCTTGACCGTCCGCCGACCACTGAGGCGGGCACGCGCAGGGCTCCATGATCCCCGCCATGCCCCCCAACTCACCCGCCCAGCAGGCCACGCCCTACCCGACACCCCCGCTCACTCCCCCGGCAACAGCCCCGGCCGGAACGGCTCCACTCCCACCACCCTGCGTACCTTCACCGGCTCGATGAGCAGCATCACTCGCCGCTCCCCCGCCAGCAGCCACGGATACCGGTCCTCGCCGATGTACTTCTGGGTGAGGCGGTCCATGGAGCGTTCCGCCTCCTCGCCCTCGACGAAGCGGACGACCCGGCCCCGGATCTCGACGCGGTCGTAGGGGTTCTCGGGGTCGTGGTGGGAGAGGGAAACGTTCGGATTGCGCCGCAGGTTTTCCTCCTTCACGCGGCCGATCGCCGTGTTGACCATGACGTACTCACCTTCGAGATCCGCCCACATGGGCGAGACCTGCGGCGCTCCGTCCGGGCCGACGGTCGCGAGGTGCCAGAAGTTCGGCGCCTCCAGCCGCTCGCGAATATGCCCCTCTACCTTGCCATTCACTTCGTACACGAAGATCACACCTCTTTCCGGCCACCCGTCCGGGCACCCGGCGCCATCCTCGCCACCCCGCCCGCGCCACCGACAGACGATCTTCAGCCAGCCCGAATACGCGGTCGAAACCGTAGTTTCCTACAATCCGTGTTCCTGGCCGAACAGACCGTAGTCACCGGCTGTTCGCTTCCCTAACTTGTGGGCCGTGCGCCGACCCCCAGCTCTGCCGAACCAGCCCGGACCGCCCTTCGACAACCTCACCGCCCGCAGACTCCGTGTCGCTCTCGGCATGGGTCCCGAGCACGTGGCCTACGGGCTGCGCGTCTCCTACGGGCTCCCCTACGTCACGCCGGATCTCGTCGTCGCCTGGGAGCGCGGGATCGTCTGTCCGACGAGTCCTGAACTCACCGCTCTCGCGGGCGTGTTGTGGTGCTCCCCCGGCGAACTCATCGGCCGCCCCCGCACCTTGCGCGAGCACCGCGTCGCCCGGGGCGTCGCCCCCGAGGACGTCGCCCGCGTCGTAGGGCTCGAACTGCTCGTCTATCTCGGCATGGAGGAGCACGACGAGTGGCGCGGCACCGACCGCCAGTCCGCCCTCCTCGCCGACCTGCTGGAGCTGACCCTGCCGGACTTCGTCGCCGTCACCGGGCGGGAGACACGGCTCGCCGAAGCGCTGCGCGGCGCGGTCAGCACCCGTTGGCAGGCCTACGTCCGTCAGGTCGCGAAGATCGTGCCGCTGGACCGGCACCTCCTGGAGGACACCCTCCAGGAGCTGCACCGGCAGTACCAGGGGCAGATGGTGTCCACCCTGAGCTGGGGCGGCGGCGGCGAACACGCCGGCTCGGCCGGGCGGGACTTCCTGGACGAGATCGTGGAACGGTTCTGGGAAGCGGTGGAGAGACGGCCGTAGAGCCGCCCTCAGACCCTGGTAAGCCTTCGCCGACCGGCCTAGAAGACCGACTCCGCCTCGTCCATCCGGTCCTTCGGGACCGTCTTCAGCTCGGTGACCGCCTCCGCGAGCGGCACCATCACGATGTCGGTGCCCTTGAGCGAGGTCATCCTGCCGAACTCGCCCCGGTGCGCGGCCTCCACCGCGTGCCAGCCGAAGCGGGTGGCGAGAACACGGTCGTACGCGGTGGGTACGCCACCACGCTGGACGTGGCCGAGGATGACCGGCTTGGCCTCCTTGCCGAGGCGGCGCTCCAGCTCGTACGCCAGCGCGGTGCCGATGCCCTGGAAGCGCTCGTGGCCGAACTTGTCGATCTCGCCCTTGCCGTAGTCCATGCTGCCGTCGGCGGGGTGTGCGCCCTCCGCGACGCAGACCACGGCGAACTTCTTGCCGCGGGCGAAGCGCTCCTCGACCATCTTGACCAGGTCGGCCGGGTCGAAGGGCCGCTCGGGCAGGCAGATGCCGTGGGCGCCGGCGGCCATGCCGGACTCCAGGGCGATCCAGCCCGCGTGCCGGCCCATGACCTCGACGACCATCACGCGCTGATGGGACTCGGCGGTGGTCTTGAGGCGGTCCATCGCCTCGGTGGCGACGCCGACCGCGGTGTCGAAGCCGAAGGTGCGGTCGGTGGAGGAGATGTCGTTGTCGATCGTCTTCGGGACGCCGACGACCGGGAGACCGGCGTCGAACAGCATGCGGGCGGCCGTGAGGGTGCCCTCGCCGCCGATCGGGATCAGCGCGTCGATGCCGAACTGGTGGATCATGTCGGAGGCGCTCTCGCAGGCCTCGCGCAGCCGGTCCCGCTCCAGCCGGGAGGAGCCGAGGATGGTGCCGCCGCGGGCCAGGATGCCGCTGACGCTGTCCAGGTCGAGGGCGCGGTAGCGGCCGTCCAGGAGGCCGGAGTAGCCGTCCTCGAAGCCGATGACCTCGTCGCCGTAATGGTCGACCGCTCGGTGCACGACCGACCGGATCACTGCGTTCAGACCAGGGCAGTCGCCGCCTGCGGTGAGAACTCCGATGCGCATCGTGCTGTGTCTCCTGCTCGCTGTTGATACCGGTGAGCCGCTTCCGATTCTTTCACGTCCCGTACGCCCCGGCGCACCCGTGCTGACGGGCGCCTTGACCAGCGCCGGAGGTACTGTCAAGGGGATTCCGCTCACCCCGGTGGGCGCATCTGTGTCGCCAAGGACGTCACCGAGGAAACGGAGTGAGCAGCGTGACCCGCAGCGTGTACGTGACCGGGATCGACCGCGGCGACGGCCGCCAGGTCGTCGAGCTGGGGGTCATGGAGCTGCTGACCCGCCAGGTCGACCGGGTGGGGGTGTTCCGGCCGCTGGTGCACCACAGTCCCGACCGGCTCTTCGAGCTGCTGCGCGCCCGCTACCGGCTCTCCCAGGACCCGGCCACCGTCTACGGCCTCGACTACCACGAGGCGTCCGCGCTCCAGGCCGAGAGGGGCACCGACGAGCTGGTCTCCGAGCTGGTGGACCGCTTCCACGTGGTGGCCCGCGACTACGACGTCGTCCTGGTCCTCGGCACCGACTTCGCCGACACCCAGCTCCCGGACGAGCTCTCCCTGAACGCCCGGCTGGCCAACGAGTTCGGCGCCTCCGTGATCCCGGTGGTGGGCGGCCGCGCACAGTCCGCGGAGTCGGTGCTCGCCGAGACCCGCAACGCCCACCGGGCCTACGACAGCCTGGGCTGCGACGTCCTCGCCATGGTCACCAACCGGGTGGCCCGCGAGGACCGCGACGAGATCGCCGAGCGGCTCTCCGGCCGGATGCCGGTGCCCTGTTACGTCGTACCGGACGAGCCCGCGCTCGCCGCGCCCACCGTCGCGCAGATCGGACAGGCACTCGGTGCCCGGGTGATCCTCGGCGACGACTCCGGGCTCGCCCGGGACGCGCTGGACTTCGTCTTCGGCGGCGCGATGCTGCCGAACTTCCTCAATGCCCTCACCCCCGGCTGCCTGGTGGTGACGCCGGGCGACCGCGCGGACCTGGTCGTCGGCTCGCTCGCCGCGCACAGCGCCGGCACCCCGCCGATAGCCGGTGTGCTCCTCACCCTGAACGAGGTGCCGAGCGCCGAGGTGCTGACCCTCGCCGCCCGCCTCGCCCCCGGCACCCCGGTGCTCTCGGTGGCCGGCAACAGCTTCACCACGGCCACCGAACTCTTCTCCCTGGAGGGGAAGTTGAACGCGGCCACCCCGCGCAAGGCGGAGACCGCGCTCGGTCTCTTCGAGCGGTACGCCGACACCGCCGACCTCGCCCGCCGGGTCTCCGCGCCGAGCAACGACCGCCTCACCCCGATGATGTTCGAGCACAAGCTCCTGGAGACGGCCCGCTCCGACAAGCGCCGCGTCGTCCTGCCCGAGGGCACCGAGCCGCGCGTCCTGCACGCCGCCGAGGTGCTGCTGCGCCGGGGCGTCTGCGACCTCACCCTGCTCGGCCCGGTCGACCAGATCCGCAAGAAGGCCGCCGACCTCGGCATCGACCTCGGCGACTGCCAGTTGATCGACCCGGCGACCTCCGAGCTGCGCGACGCCTTCGCCGAGAAGTACGCGGCCATGAGGGCCCACAAGGGCGTCACCGTCGAACTCGCCTACGACGTCGTCTCCGACGTGAACTACTTCGGCACCCTGATGGTCCAGGAGGGCCTCGCCGACGGCATGGTGTCGGGGTCCGTGCACTCCACGGCGGCCACCATCCGGCCCGCCTTCGAGATCATCAAGACCAAGCCGGACGCTTCGATCGTGTCGTCCGTCTTCTTCATGTGCCTCGCCGACAAGGTGCTTGTCTACGGCGACTGCGCCGTCAACCCCGACCCGAACGCCGAGCAGTTGGCCGACATCGCCATCCAGTCGGCCGCGACCGCCGAGCAGTTCGGCGTGGAGCCGCGGATCGCGATGCTGTCGTACTCCACGGGTACGTCCGGCTCGGGCGCCGACGTCGACAAGGTGCGCGAGGCGACCGAGCTGGTGCGTTCCCGCAGGCCCGACCTCAAGATCGAGGGGCCGATCCAGTACGACGCCGCGGTCGAGCCGACCGTCGCGGAGACCAAGCTGCCGGGGTCCGAAGTCGCGGGCCAGGCCAGCGTGTTGATCTTCCCCGACCTCAACACCGGCAACAACACCTACAAGGCCGTGCAGCGTTCGGCCGGCGCCATCGCCGTCGGCCCGGTGCTCCAGGGTCTGCGCAAGCCCGTCAACGACCTGTCCCGGGGCGCGCTGGTCTCGGACATCGTCAACACCGTCGCCATCACGGCGATCCAGGCCCAGAACCCCAGTGAGAAGGCTTCCCAGCTGTGAGCGCCTCCCGCGTCCTCGTCCTCAACTCCGGCTCCTCCTCGGTGAAGTACCAGCTGCTCGACATGCGCGACAGCGGCAGGCTCGCGCAGGGGCTGGTCGAGCGGATCGGTGAGCAGTCCTCGCGGCTCAAGCACACCCCCCGGGGCGGCGAGTCGCGTGAGTGGACCGGCCCGATCGCCGATCACGACGCGGCGCTGAAGGCCGTAGCGGAAGAACTGGCGAGGGACGGGCTCGGTCTGGACTCCCCCGAGCTGGCCGCCATCGGGCACCGGGTCGTGCACGGCGGGCAGACCTTCACCGAGCCGACCGTGATCGACGATGCCGTGCTCGCCGAGATCGAGCGGCTGATCCCGGTCGCCCCGCTGCACAACCCGGCCAACCTCACCGGCATCCGCACCGCGCGGGCGCTGCGCCCGGACCTGCCGCAGGTCGCCGTGTTCGACACCGCGTTCCACACCACGATGCCGGAGTCGGCCGCGCGCTACGCGATCGACGTGGAGACCGCCGACGCGCACCGCATCCGGCGCTACGGCTTCCACGGCACCTCGCACGCGTATGTGTCCCGGGCGACGGCGGAACTGCTGGGGAAGGCGCCGGAGGACGTCAACGTGATCGTGCTGCACCTGGGCAACGGCGCGTCCGCCTCGGCGGTGCGCGGCGGGCGGTGTGTGGACACCTCCATGGGGCTGACGCCTTTGGAGGGGCTCGTGATGGGTACGCGCTCCGGTGACATGGACCCGGCCGTCATCTTCCATTTGATGCGTGTTGGCAAAATGTCCACGGACGAGATCGACACTCTTCTCAACAAGAAGAGCGGGCTGATCGGCCTGTGCGGAGACAACGACATGCGGGAGATCCGCCGCCGGATCGACGAGGGTGACGAAGACGCGAAGCTCGCTTTCGACATCTACATTCACCGGTTGAAGAAGTACATCGGCGCCTATTACGCGGTGCTCGGCCGGGTGGACGCGATCGCGTTCACGGCCGGGGTCGGGGAGAACGCGGCGCCGGTGCGGGAAGCCGCCGTGGCGGGCCTGGAGGAGCTGGGACTGCTCCTCGACCCGGAGCGGAACGCCGTACGCGCGGACGGGCCGCGACTGATCTCGCGGCCGAACTCGCGAGTAACAATCGCGGTGGTGCCGACCGACGAAGAATTGGAAATCGCGACCCAGACTTACGCGCTGGTCGAAGAGAACCAAGGGGACAACTGAGCACCCCTCCCCTCATTTGTTTCTTCCACCAGACGGAATATTCCGCAGCGAAACAAACCGATAGGATCGCCCCATGCGCCGTTCGAAAATCGTCTGTACTCTCGGCCCCGCGGTCGACTCCCACGAGATGCTGGTCTCGCTGATCGAAGCCGGCATGAACGTGGCCCGTTTCAACTTCAGCCACGGCACGCACGCCGAGCACCAGGGGCGGTACGACCGCGTCCGTGCCGCGTCCAAGGAGACCGGCCGGCCCATCGGGGTCCTCGCCGACCTCCAGGGCCCGAAGATCCGTCTCGAGACCTTCGCCGAGGGGCCGGTCGAGCTGGAGCGCGGTGACGAGTTCGTCATCACAGTCGAGGACGTCCCGGGCGACAAGACCATCTGCGGGACCACCTACAAGGGCCTGACCGGTGACGTCTCCCGCGGCGACCAGATCCTCATCAACGACGGCAACGTCGAGCTGAAGGTCCTGGACGTCGACGGGCCCCGGGTCAAGACGATCGTCATCGAGGGCGGTGTCGTCTCCGACCACAAGGGCATCAACCTGCCCGGCGCGGCGGTCAACGTCCCCGCGCTCTCCGAGAAGGACGTCGAGGACCTCCGTTTCGCGCTGCGCATGGGCTGCGACATGGTCGCGCTGTCCTTCGTGCGGGACGCCAAGGACGTCGACGACGTCCACAAGGTGATGGACGAGGAGGGCCGCCGGGTCCCCGTCATCGCCAAGGTGGAGAAGCCGCAGGCGGTGGAGAACATGGAGGGTGTCGTGATGGCGTTCGACGCCGTCATGGTGGCCCGCGGCGACCTGGCCGTCGAGTATCCGCTCGAGAAGGTCCCGATGGTGCAGAAGCGCCTCATCGAGCTGTGCCGCCGCAACGCCAAGCCGGTGATCGTGGCGACCCAGATGATGGAGTCGATGATCACCAACTCCCGCCCCACCCGCGCCGAGGCGTCCGACGTGGCCAACGCGATCCTGGACGGTGCGGACGCGGTCATGCTGTCGGCGGAGTCCTCGGTCGGCGCCTACCCGATCGAGACCGTCAAGACGATGTCGAAGATCGTCGTCGCCGCCGAGCAGGAGCTGATGTCGAAGGGCCTTCAGCCGCTGGTCCCCGGCAAGAAGCCCCGCACCCAGGGCGGTTCGGTGGCCCGCGCGGCCTGCGAGATCGCCGACTTCCTCGGCGGCCGCGGCCTGGTGGCCTTCACGCAGTCCGGTGACACGGCCCGCCGCCTCTCGCGCTACCGCGCGTCGCAGCCGATCATCGCCTTCACCACGGACGAGAACACCCGCAACCAGCTCACCCTCAGCTGGGGCGTCGAGTCCCACGTGGTCCCCTTCGTGAACACCACGGACGAGATGGTCGACATGGTCGACCAGGAGATCGCCAAGATCAACCGCTTCAACCCGAGCGAGATCGTCATCATCACCGCGGGCTCGCCCCCCGGCGTGGCGGGCACCACCAACATGCTCCGGGTGCACCACATCGGTGGCGCGGGGCAGTAGCGGGCACTTGTACGACACTGAGGGCGCTCCCTGCGGCAGGGGGCGCCCTTGGTTGTTGGCGGGGGCTACGGGGCAGTTCGTCGGGCGGTCCTCCGGCACGAGCGGAGTGACTCCCGGGCGGGCCCGTACGCTCCAGGGTCCAGGCCCTCAGGTCCGGATCCCGCGGCGGTCACCCGGGACGCCGCGGTGTGGAGCGCGTCGGCGGCGGCCTGTTCGTGGCAAGCCGCCGCCCGGGTGACTCGGCTCAGCCGGTCCCCGCGGTCGTGTACACCTGCATCCCCGGGATGGTCAGGTCCCCGCCGAACTGCGCGGCCTGGGTGACCTTCACGTTGGTGAAGTAGATCAGGGGGATGTTCAGCGGCGGCGGGCTGTCCGGGCTGAAGGTGATCGGGATCAGGCCGAAGAGGTTGCCGGAGATGCTCTCCGTGTACATGGTGACCTTGCCGCCGGTGAACGTCGACGTCGAGCCCTTGGCCGCCTGCACGTGGTACGTGTTGCCCTGCTCCTTGACCAGCTGGTGCAGGTCGACGATGTCCGTCTTGTCGACGACGTACTTCAGCACCTTCTTCGTCTTGCCGTTGGCGGTCCTGACCTGGACCACGCCCTGGTAGTCGGCGCCGGTCAGGGTCAGCGAACTGGCCTGGAGGTACCAGGGGTCGTTCGGCAGCGGCACCTTGTTGTCGACGTCGCCGACGTCGTCCGTGGCGACGGGGCAGTCGTCCGGGTCGGTGGTGGAGCTCGCACTCGCCGAGGGGCTCGGGGAGGACGTGGCGTCCGCGGCCGCCTTCGTGGCGTCCTCCACGGCCTTCTTGGTGTCCTCCGCCGCCTTGGACGCCTTGTCGGTCGTGTCCTTCACGGTGTCGTCGACCGTGTCGGTGACCTTCTTGGTCGTCTCCTTGACGGTGTCGCCCGCGGAGTCCCCCGAGCCGCCGGCCGCGCTCTCGGACGCCGAGGCCGAGGGGGTCGGAGTCGGGCTGGCACTGGACGAACCGCTCGAACCGGAGCCGCCCGTGAAGATGTCGCTGAGCGCGTCACCGATGTCGGTGAGGAGGTTGCCGTCGTCGCTCGCGGACGCCGAGGGGGTCGGCGTGGCCGTGGAGCCGGAGCTGGTCTCCTTGCTCGCCGAGGCGGACGGGGTCGGGGTGGGCGTGGCCTTGTCGTCGGAACCTGAATCCGACGAGGAGGAGCCGCTCGATCCCGAGCCCAAGTCGCTGCCCGAGGCCGAGTCGCCGGAGGCCGAGGGGGACGGCGTCGCCGTCGTGTCGTCGTCGGCGTCCGGGGAGGTGCTCGGCGAGGCGGACGGGGACTCGGTGCCCGTCAGCGCGGCGACACAGTCCTTGTACTCGTCGGCCGTCAGGCTCTTCGAGGTGGGCTGGTCGTCGGCCAGGGCGAGCGTCGGGGTGAACCCGATGCCCATGAGCACCGCCGTCGGCATGGCCGCCAGGGCTATCGCCTTGCCGGCCGGCACGTGGAACCTCGTGAAGAGCGGCTTCTTGGGCGCCGCGTGCCGAGGTCCCGTTCTGACCCCCGCGGCGGCCGCGGGGCTCTCTCCCTGAAGCTCGTCAGCCGACACGGGACCCCCCGTTCGCGTCCCCGGTGGCCCAGGCGCTCTCGGGCGTCCCGTCCGCCGCTCCGCCGCTTCCGTGCTCCGACGTCCGGTACGGCGCGTCCTTCTCGTCCAGCACCGGGCGGAGGATCGCGGTGTCCGGGTCGGCGGCCCGGGGGGCGTCGCCCACGTCCGTGCCGTCCTCCCGCGCGGGCTGCGGGTTCGGCGGCGCACCCGGCGCCCAGGAGACCGCGAGCGCTCCGCCGATCAGCGCGAACAGGAAGCCGAGGATGAAGCCGCCGATGTTGGAGACCACCAGGGACACCAGGGAGAGCACGATGGCCGCGACACCGGCGAAGATCCGCGTGGCCTGCTGGAACCACATGGTCAGGCCCAGCGTGAACAGCAGTACACCGATGATGAGGGAGCCGGCACCCGCCGTGGTCGCCATCGCGACCGACATGGTGCCCAACTTGAAGGTGGCGTACGGGAAGTAGGCGATCGGCACCCCGCCGAGCAGGGTGAACACGCCTGCCCAGAACGGCCGGTTGCCCCGCCAGGCACGGAATCGCAGACGCAGCCGGGTGAAGGTCCCGGTGGTCTGGACCGGAGTCTCGGCACTCATGGAAAAAGCTCCCTGGGTCCGGTTGAGGTACATACCGGCTCGGCCGTACGTGTGGAAAAGCCGGAAAGTCTGAGTTTGTTGTCCGCCGTCGGGGCGTCGGACCCGGCAGGCGGGGCGGAGAAGCACGGCTTCCCCGCCCCCCTTTGGTCAACTCACGGCCGAAGCCGTCAGAAGCACTCCATGTCGGCACTCGTGCCGAGCTTCATCGACAGACCGCTGAGCGCGAACGTGCCGGCCGAGGTCGCCCACGCCGTCTGATCGACATTCGTCAGGTCGGCCGACTCCGCCTGCTGGGCGAAGCCGCCCGGCAGCGTCGACGCCGTGTCCTTCACGGCAGGACCACGGGTCTTGTCCTTGAGGGCAACGCCGATGTCGATGTTCGTGAACTTCGCATCGGCGTCCAGCTGGGACATGTCGATGTAGAGGTTGTGCGCCGTGACCGGCTTGTTCGGGTCCCCGCCCGCGTCAAGACGAAGGTAGAACGTCTTGTTGATGACAGGGATCGTCGTCTTGACCGACTGACACATCTTGGTCAGGGTCGCGTCGTCGAACGACGAGATGGCGACCGGAACCTGCGTCTGCTTGTCACCCGCAGTCGAGGTGTAGACGGTGTCTATGCCGCCGTACTGGGCGAACCCGTCACCGTGCAGCTTGTCGACATGCACCTTGAACTGCTGGCCGGACACGCTGAACGACGCGGCGAGCGCACCCTGCGCCAGCCCCACGCCCACACATGCGGCCGCGGCGACGCTGGGCACCATGACCACAGCGAACCGCTTCCATCTGGTCCCGCCACGCACCTGGGACTCCATATTTCCTCCTTCTCGGACGTACATCTCCTGACCCTGACTGCCCTGTCGAAAGGACGGCTCAGCCGGGCAGGGATGGGAGAAGTGCTACGTCCTCGGGAAGGGGAGCGCCTGCACTCGGAGGCGCGAACCGCGCACCGATCACCGGCGATCACCCCCGAGCGACAACCACTGGTCGCGCCTGACACGCATCACGCACAACCTTGCTGGACAGGCTTCGCCGGATGGGCGAAGACCCCCCTGTCCAAGGGCCGGCGCACCTGCCGCCGTCCCTGCTCGGTGGGGACCCAGAGACTCCCGCGGCCCGACCGGCTGTCGGGGTACGGGAATGGACCGAGCGTCGCCGATCGTGGTGCATTCTCGCCGCCCGCACAAGGGGCTTCGTTACTCGGTAGTAACGGCCGGATAACCGAACAACGACCCGCTGGTCTCGGTCGGCGACGCTGGGTGGCAGTAGAGGGGAGGACAAAGCTGTTGATCGATGGACAGAATCCGACAGAACAACGCCTCTGACTTACTGCAAGTAACAGCGGCCACGATTACCAAGTTTTGGTAAAGCGCGGCCGCAGTGACCCTACTTCGGCAATTTTTTCACTCGGGCAACACATGCCGGCGTGTTTAACGACTGGTCAGAACCGGCTCCCCGCCCCGCTCGCCGCCGTGGCTCAGAACAGTGCCCGCGCCAGCGCCCTGCGCGCCGCGGCCACCCGCGGATCCTCGGCGCCGACCACCTCGAAGAGCTCCAGCAGCCGCAGCCGTACGGCGTCCCGGTCGTCGCCGGCCGTGCGCCGCACGGTGTCGATGAGCCGCCCGAACGCGTCCTCGACATGACCGCCCACCAGATCCAGGTCGGCGGCGGCGATCTGGGCCTGCGCGTCACCCGGCTTATCGGCGGCGTCCTGACGGGTGCGCGCGGGGTCCAGGTCCTGCACCCGGTGCAGCAACTCGGCCTGGGCGAGCCCCAGTTTGGCCTCGGAGTTGCCCGGGTCGTCGTTCAGTACGTTCTTGTACGCCTGCACCGCGCCACCGAAGTCCCCCGCGTCCAGGGCGCGTACGGCGGCCTCCAGGAGTGCGTCGTACGGTCCCGCCGGCACCGCGGCGGGCTGCTGCGGGGCGGCACCCGGGTCGGCGTCGGGGTCGACCGTGAGACCGGTCAGCCCGAAGCGCTCCTCGGCGACCTGCACCAGCTGGTCCAGGGTCTGCCGGATCTGCTCCTTGCCGGCGGCCCCCTGGAAGAGCGGCAGGGCCTGCCCGGCGACGACGGCGAAGACCGCCGGGATGCCCTGCACCCCGAACTGCTGCATCAGCATCTGGTTGGCGTCGACGTCGATCTTGGCGAGCAGGAAGCGCCCGTTGTACTCGACGGCGAGCTGTTCGAGGACCGGGCTCAGCTGCTTGCAGGGCTCGCACCACTCGGCCCAGAAGTCGATGACGACCGGGACCTCGGTGGACCGCTGCAGGACGTCGCGCTCGAACCCCGCCTCGTCGACGTCGATGACGAGATCGGCGGGCGAGACGGCACCGGTGCCACCGCCCTGCCGGGCGGCTTCGGCGCGTGCCTGCTCCGCCTTCGTCTTGGCCTCCTGGGCCGCCTTCACCGCGGCGAGGTCGACGACTCCGCTCATGGACATGTTCCGTGGCTGCATGCGTCTATCCTCCCCCGTACCCGCGCGTGTGTGAAAAGCGTTGTGAAAGCCGGTCGTGCTGCGCGGCGTTCGGCGCCGGGTCCCCACCCCACGCCGTGCGTGCCGTCACCCGCGTACGTCTGTCGCGAGCTTTCGCTACGAGTCGTAGCGTAATGGCACTGGGTGCCCACCCGGTACCCCACCCCGGTGATCTCCCTCACTGCCACACAACTACCGCCGGTTATGGTCAAGGGATGCAGAGCCGCACCCCCGCCCCACGCGCCACAGGACGCCCCCGCAGCGCCGCGGCGGACACCGCGATCCTCGCGGCGACGAGAGCGGCGCTGGTGGAACTGGGCTGGTCCAAACTCACCCTCGGCGACGTCGCCACCCGCGCCGGAGTCGCGAAGACCACCCTCTACCGCCGCTGGGCCGGCAAGAACGAACTGGTCGTCGACGCGGTGGCCGAACTCTTCGACGAACTCGAACTCCCCGACAGCGGCACCCTCGCCGCCGACATCGAGGGGGTGGTCCTGCAGTTCGCGGCGATCCTGGCGCGTCCGGAGGCGAAGAGCGGCCTGATGGCGGTGGTGGCCGAGTCGATCCGCGACGACGCCCTGCGCGAACGTATCCGGGCCTCGATCGTGACCCGCCAGAAACGCCTGGTCCTGGAGGGCCGGGCACGCGCCCAGGCACGCGGCGAGCTTCCCCCGGAGCCGGACTCCCAGCAGGCTGCCCGCACGGTCGACCTGATCTTCGACATGGTG
Organism: Streptomyces sp. SID13726; assembly: GCF_010548375.1. Lineage (GTDB taxonomy): Bacteria > Actinomycetota > Actinomycetes > Streptomycetales > Streptomycetaceae > Streptomyces. Next base: position 32,279 of record NZ_JAAGLY010000038.1, on the reverse strand, counting down.
GCGGGTGCGGTGGTCCACCGCACCCTGGTCAGCGCGGAACCGGCGGACGAGGACTGGGTACGCGGCTTCACCCAGATCCTGCTGACAGGGCTGGCGGGGGCGAGCGCCGCAGCCGCCACCGAGTAGGGGGGCGTCAATCCCCGCATTGGCCGGGCGCGAGGGTCTCCGGAGTCGCGGCCCATGAGGGGCGGCATACCGAAGGCCTGCCGGCGTCGGCGTCCATGCCTCCGAAATTACTAGGACGCCCTAGTAATGGTCGACGAACAACCGCCGTACGCGTGCCGTACGACGGTGGGGGCGACGGGGGACTACGAGGGGGCTACGCCTTGACGGGCGCCGGAGCCGAGTCCACGATCTTGTTCTCGAGCTCGTGGCTGATCCTCCGCTCCACGAAGAACGCGGCCGTCGGGACCGTGCCGGCGAGCAGGACCCAGAGCTGCTTCTTCACCGGCCACTTCGCCTTGGCGCCCAGGTCGAAGGCGACGACGAGGTAGACCACGTACAGCCAGCCGTGCGCGATGCCGATGGCCGTCGTGAAGCTGTCCGCGCCGTCCATCTTGAGCAGGTACTTGGCGATCACGCCGAGGGTCAGCAGGACCAGCAGCACACCGGTGACGTAGGCCATGACCCGGTAGCGGGTGAGCACGCTCTTTTTCATGCGTACGAGCGTAACGACCTGTTCCGGGAGATCTTGGGCCGGGTCGGCCCTCCGCCGAGGCGTCCGGTCAGTCCTCGTCGAAGTCCCGCGCGGCGACCCGCAGCGGGCGCAGCATCGCGAAGATCTCGCCGCACTCCTCGGCGTCGTAGACGCCGAGGCCGAAGTCCATCGCCATGAGGTCGCGGGTGGCGGCCTCGACGACCTCGCGGCCCTTGTCGGTGATGGAGGCGAGGGTGCCGCGGCCGTCGTTGGGGTTGGGGCGCTTGTCGACCAGGCCGGACCTGACCAGGCGGTCCACGGTGTTGGTGACCGACGTGGGGTGCACCATGAGCCGCTCGCCGATCTTCGACATGGTGAGCTCGCCGGCCTTGGAGAAGTTGAGCAGCACCAGTGCCTCGTAGCGCGCGAACGTCAGCCCGTACGGCTTGACCACCGCGTCGACCTCGCCGAGCAGGATCTGGTGTGCGCGCATGATCGAGGTGATCGCGGCCATGGACGGCACGTTTCCCCAGCGCTGCTTCCAGAGTTCGTCGGCGCGGGCGATGGGGTCGAAGGGAAGACTGAGCGGCTTCGGCACGGCATCGACCTTACCGGCCGGTCACATCGTGGTCAGCACCGTCTCGCCCATCAGACGGGAGCTTCGGACGGCGGCTCGGACCACCGCTTCCGACCGCGCGCGAGCCATGTCCCTTCCCTTACGAATGGCTCCCTTATGTCACGATTGCTCACTGACTGTCACCTACGCCCCAGGGAGCAGCATGTCCCGGCTGATCCACACCGTCGCCGCGCTCACGGTGCTCGGGCTCGCGGCGGGCTGTTCGTCCGCGTCCCGGGTCGACGAGGCCTCCGTCGCCGGTGCCGCGTCCAGGAAGGCGAGCGCCGCCCAGCCCTTCTGGGTCGACCCCGCGAGCTCCGCCGCCCAGCAGATCCAGATGTGGCGGCGGGAGGGCCGTACCCAGGACGCCGACCTGCTGAAGCGCATCGCCGACGAGCCGGTCGCGCTGTGGCCGGCCGGGGAGATCGACCCGGCCCCGGTGATCAAGGCCGCCACCGCGTCGGCGTCCCACGAGGGGCGTACGGCGCTGTTCGTGGCGTACAACATCCCGCACCGGGACTGCGGCCAGCACTCGGCGGGCGGGGCGGGCGACGCGGACGCCTACCGGGCCTGGATCGGGAAATTCGCCGAGGCGCTCGGCGACGCGAAGGCGCTGGTGGTCCTGGAGCCGGACGCGGTCGCGCACATCGTGGACGGCTGCACGCCCGCCGAGAACGCCACCGAGCGCGAGCAGCTGCTCGGCGAGGCGATCACCCGGCTGAAGCAGCAGCCGGGCACCAAGGTGTACCTGGACGCGGGCAACCCGTCCTGGATCCGGGAGCCGTGGAAGCTGGTCGAGCCGCTCAAGCGCTCCGGCATCGCGGACGCCGACGGCTTCTCCCTGAACGTCTCCAACTTCCAGACGGACGCCGCCACCAGGAAGTACGGCCTCCAGCTCTCCGGCGACCTCGGCGGCAAGCACTTCGTCGTCGACAGCAGCCGCAACGGCAACGGGCCGCTGCCGGGCGCCTGGTGCAACCCGCCCGGCAGGGCCCTCGGCACCCGCCCGACCACCGACACCGGCGAGCCCGCCCTGGACGCCTATCTGTGGATCAAGCGCCCCGGGGAGTCGGACGGCACCTGCGAGGGCGGCCCGGACGCCGGTCAGTGGTGGCCGGAGTACGCGCTGGGTCTCGCGGGCAACTCCCGGGGCTGACGGCTCACTTGACCTGGATCCACTTCGCCTCGGACGGCGTGCCGTCCGCGTCCGTCACGAACAGCATGTACCAGCCGGGCGGTACGAGGGCCCGGTCCCTCGGCACCTCCACGGTCACCGAGTGCGTGTCCTTGGTCAGCGCGAGTTCGATGGAGCGCTGCTCGACGTCGGTGGTGTGGGTGACCGCGCTGGGCCGCATCAGCCGGGCCTTGACGACCCGTTCGGGGTGGTCGGTCCGGTAGGTCGCCCGGTGCCGCGAGTCCAGCAGCGCCGAACCGTCCTCCAGGACCGGCCTGTTGGTGGCGTTGCGGTGCAGCGCGGGCGGGGTGAAGATCTCCATGCGCTGCTCGAAGTGGCCGAGCTTGGTGTTCTGCTGGTCGTCGAAGAGCGGGTCCGAGCCGAAGGTGGCCACCCGTCCGTCGGGCAACAGCAGTGCCTCGGAGTGGTAGTTGCGGCCGACCGACGGGGACGCGGCCTCGCGGAAGACATTGCCCTTGGGGTCGTAGAACTGGGCCTTGAGGATGTTGCTGGCGCTGCGGCCGCGGTAGTCCTCGGAGCCGTTCGAGGTGAAGACGGTGTCGTCCGGCATGATCACGCTGTTCAAGTACCGGGTGCCCTGCGGGAGGTTGGGGCCGTCCTCGAAGACCGGGTTGTCCTTCTTCAGGTCCACGACGGCCGTGCGCGGGGTCGACTTCTTGGACTCGCCGACGCCTCCGCCGCCCATGATCATCACCTTCTGGTCCTGCGCGGGAGGCAGCAGCAGGGACGCGGAGGTCTCGGTCTCCTCGGGGTCGCGCAGGCCCGGCACCTTCTGGAAGGTGTTGGTCTTCAGGTCCCACAGACCCGGCTCGCGGCCCTGGTCGGCGGGGCCGTAACCGGCGTTGGAGGCCGGGTAGAAGAGCTTGCCGCCCTTGGTGAGGAAGAGCGCGGGGTAGGTCGGGAAGTAGCGCTTGGGGCCCCGGGTCCACTTCTTGGTCCTGGGGTCGTAGATCTCGTTGTCGCCGGGGTCGATCACGCCGACGTCGTCGAGGCCGGAGACGGCGAGGACGCGGCCGTCGTCGAGGCCGACCAGGGTCGGGTACCAACGGGCCTTGTCCATCGGGGCGACCGGGATGTACCGCTCGGCGGTCGGGTCGAACTCGTAGGCGGCGCGGATCCCCTGGAAGTCCTGCTTGTCCATGGTGATCTTCTCGCTGAGCCCGTACGTGTTGTTCGCGTCCTTGCCCGTCAGGCCGACGACCTCGTACTGGGCCTGCTTCTCGGTGACCGACATCGGCCCCTTCTCGGCGGCCTCGACGAAGACCCGCACCTCGCTCGCGGTCACCTTGGTCTGCCAGGGCTGCATCACCCCGCGCCGGTTGTAGGTGATCTTCTGGGTGCGCTTGGCCCGGGGCACGGTGACGTCGAACTTGCTGACGTACTCGACCCCCGCCGGTGAGCGGAAGCGGGTGCCCTTCTTCAGGAACATCGCCTTGTCGGGGCTCTCGTTCTTGACCCGCATCCCGCCGCCGGCCCGGTCGACCTCGCCGTCGAGGAGTTCGTAGCGGGCGGTGCCGCCGGCCACCAGGAGCCTGCCGTCGGGGAGTTGGGCGTGTCCGGAGCAGAAGAAGTCGTCGGGGGTGGGGATCTTCTTGAAGGTGTTCTTCACCGGGTCCCACAGGACGGTGTCGAAGGAGCCCTGGTCGAACTTCTTCTGCTCGTTGCCCGATCCGGCGACGATCAGCACCTTGCCGGTGTGCAGCAGGGCCGCGTGGATGGCGTTGGTGCGGTACTGCTCGGGGATGTCGATCTTGCTCCAACTGCCGTACTTCGCCTGGTACTCGGGCTGGGCGATCTTGTAGGCGTGGTACTTCTCGCCCGCGAAGTCGAGTGCGGCCGGGGCGTTCAGTCCGGCGAGGATCGCGATACCGCCGATGCCGAGAACGGTCTTCTTGGTCTTCTGGGACGGCTGGTAGGCCATGGCCTAGTTGCCCCCTGTCGAGGTGCCGGAGACGGAAGAGGAGGTGGCGAGGGCCGGTTCGTCGACGACCCGCGGGGCCGTCGCGTGCAGGGTCTGGCGTTCCCGGCGCTCCTTGAGCAGCGAGGCGGCCCAGACCCCGGCCGGCGCCAGCGATATCGCCATGGCGAGGACCGCCCAGGTGCGCATGGCCACGTGCGTGTGGTCGAGGACCACCGAGGCGGCGAGCGAGGTCGCGAGGAGGACCGCCCAGAAGAGGTGGATCCGGAAGGTCAGCAGCCGGTCGGGGCTGGTGTCCCCGCCCTTGGGGGTGACGACGAACCGGCTGGGCCTTCTGACGATCGCCTCGCCGAAGGACTTGAGGTAGATCGGCGCGGACAGCGCCGACATCGCCATGCCCGCGAGTCCGCCGGAGCCCTCGGGCTCGTGCGGGGAGACGTTGTGGCGCCGGTTCCACAGGTAGAGCCCGATCTGGAGGGCGGCCGCGTCGCTGTAGAGCATCAGCCAGACGGAGGCGGCGACCTGGGTGCCGGAGGCTCCGAACCAGAGGAACAGGACACAACTGAGGATGCCCAGCAGCCAGTTGACGGCCGTCATCGGGTAGTAGACGAGCATCAGGGTGTACGAGAACAGCCGCCCGGGAGGCATGGTGAAGGGCGCCTTCCAGTACTGCTTGAAGAGCGTCTCGTACGTCCCCCTCGACCAGCGCATCTGCTGGGTGAAGAAGTCCGTCCAGGAGGCCGGGCCCTCCCCCACGGCCAGCACGTCCGGGGTGTAGACCGAGCGCCAGTGGTGCTTCGTGAGCGGGTTGCGGCGGCGGTGCAGCTCGAAGCCGGTGGCCATGTCCTCGGTGATGGAGTCGTACAGGCCGCCGATCTGCTTGACGGCGGCGATGCGTACGACGTTGTTGGTGCCGACGAACATGGGGGCGCGGTAGCGGTTGCCGGCCCGCTGGATCAGGGCGTGGAAGAGGAACTGCTGGGACTCGGCGGCCTTGGTGACGGGGTTGTGGTAGTTGCCGTACACCTGCGGTCCCACGACGAAGGCGATGTCCGGGTCCCTGAAGTAACCCATCATCCGCTCCAGGAAGTTGGGGAGCGGGACGTGGTCGGTGTCGACCGAGGCGAAGAAGTCGTACTCGTCGCCGTGCATCGCGATCCACGCGTTGTAGTTGCCGTGCTTGGTGCGGGCCTTGTGGACGCCCTTGTCCCTGTTCCACTCCGGGACGCCGTGCCGGGTGAAGTGCCGGACGCCGAGTTCCGCGCACAGGGCCTTGGCCTGTTCGTCGTCGCCCTCGTCGAGGAGCCAGACGTCCAGGGGGCCGGTGTGGACGATCCTCGTGGCGCCTTCCAGGGTGGCGCGGACCATCGAGAGGGGTTCCTTGCCGGGGACGTACGTCGTGAGGAAGGCGACGCGGGTGCCGGTCTGGGGGGTGACGGGTACGGGGTCGCGGGCGACGAGGGTGGCGTGGGCGACGGATGCCACGTTGACCACCATGAACAGCTCGATGAGGCCGATGGCTATGAGCATCACGACGTCGAGGTGGACCATCCACTCCGAGCCGCCCTCGCGCTCCACCCAGTGGGTGGGCCAGACGAGGTAGACGAGGAGGGCGGCCGTGAGCAGCGGCGCGAGGCTCATGAGGAGGACGGCGCGTATTCGGCGGGGTTCCCTCGAGAGCAGCGAGGTGTACTGCACCTGGTACGCCGCGTCGGTGTCCGGCTCCGTGAGCGGGCCGGCGAGTCGGCTGTAGGTGTCGTAGTCGTAGCCCTCCGGCCGCACAGCGCCCTCCAGTTGAGTGAGGAGTTCTCGAACCTTGCGAGGGGTTCGATATCCACACAAAAGTGGAGATTCTTGGACATTGCTAGTTAGGGGGGTCCAGCCGAGTGCCGGTGCCTCCGGCGGTGGGGCCGTTGTTTGGCTGCGGGTTCGGTGGGGGCGGGCGTTTTTGCGCAGTTCCCCGCGCCCCTGGATGCCTGCGGCGGCCCGCTCGGCATCGGTGGGGGCTTGTGTAGCGCGTGCGGGTGTGTTGTGGGTCGGGGCCGGGGTGGGGGGTATCCGTCCTCGGTCCGGCGGCTCGGTCCATCGAAACAGGGCTCGGTAACGGACGCCGGCCGCTGCGGGCGGACACCCCCCACCCCGTCCCCTGCGCACCGTACGCGGCCAACGGCCCGTCGTGGCGCACGTTGGGCGCCGCGGTCGAGGGGGGTCGGGTATCGGCGCAGGCCGGCTGCAACTCCTCAGGGGCGCGGGGAACTGCGCGACCAGCCACGACGCACCCGCACCCGCCCCACAACCGAACCCGGCACCCCCTTAGGCACCCAACTCACCACCCCGCCAGTCGCCCGTCCCCCGGAGCCGGATAACCGCCTTACCCGAGGCGAGGTCCACCGTCGAGTGGGGCGGGGTTACGCCAGGGGAGGGCGGTGGAGCGGCCCGTGCGGAGGAGGAGTTGGTCGATGAAGGCGAGGAGTGTGAGAAGGACCACGAGGCCCGGCAGGGTCATGAAGAAAAACGAACTGCACAGGGGCTCCCGGAGGGCTTAGGAGGGTGACCCCCCAGACTCGCCTGCCCGGACTGTTTGTCACAATGGGCGAACGCTTGTGCGTTCGTTCACAAACTGAACCGAAGGTGACCCGTGGACCTCAAGACAGCCTCCGCCATCCGACGCCTCCGCCTGGTCTCCGGCCCCGAGGCGATCTCGTTCCTCCTCCTGCTCGTCTGCTCGGTGCTGAAGCGGACCACGGACTTCAATGCCGTGCCGGTGATGGGCATGGTCCACGGCGTTCTCTTCATCCTCTACGTGATCTTCTGGCTCGACGCCTGGAACCGCACCAAGTGGTCCACGAAGACCGGTATCTGGTACTTCGTCCTCTCCGTACTGCCCACCGGCGGCTTCTTCGCCGAGCGCAGGCTCAAGCGGGAGGCCGAAGACGCCGTGATCGCCTCCCGCGCCCGCAAGGAAGGGGCCGTCAGCGCATGATCGTCGCCTTTTCCGTGACCCCGCTGGGGGTCGGCGAGGACGTGGGTGAGTACGTCGCCGACGCGGTGCGTGTCGTGCGTGAGTCGGGGCTGCCCAACCGGACCGACGCGATGTTCACCTCGATCGAGGGGGAGTGGGACGAGGTCATGGACGTCGTCAGGCGTGCCGTGGCCGCCGTGGAGGCGCGGGCGCCGCGGGTGTCCCTCGTGCTCAAGGCGGACATCCGTCCCGGAGTCACGGACGGACTGACGTCCAAGGTGGAGACGGTGGAGCGGCACCTCGCCGGCTGACGGACGGCGTCCCGACCGGCGAAACCCCGGCCCGCGCGGGCCGGGGTTTTCTCGTGCCCCGATATTGAGCGGTCGCTCAAAATGCTGTACGTTCCTGCCCAGATTGTTTGAGCAGTTGCTCAAATAGCTGTCTCACCTGGGGGAATCAATGGGGCTCTACATCGAGACACGCATCCGCGCCGATCTCGAAGACCTCTGGAACCGGACGCAGGACCCCTCCCAGCACCAGCGCTGGGACCTCCGCTTCACCCGCATCACCTACCTCCCGCGCGCGGAGGGCGAGCCGCAGCGCTTCCGGTACGCCACCCGCGTGCTGCCCGGTCTCACCGTCGCCGGCACCGGTGTCTCCGCCGGCGAACGCGAACGCCCCGACGGCACCCGCACCTCCGCCCTGCGCTTCTCCTCCCCGCACCCCCTCTCCCTCCTCGCCGAGGGCAGCGGCTACTGGCGTTACGTCCCCGACGGCGACGGCGTCACCTTCCTCACCGGCTACGACTACCGCCCCCGCTGGGGCCGCGCCGGCGCGCTCGCCGACCGGCTGCTCTTCCGCCCGCTCATGGGCTGGGCGACGGCCTGGTCCTTCGACCGGCTGCGGCTGTGGCTGGAGCGCGGGATCACCCCGGAGCGGGCGCTGTACAACTGGCTCGCCGAACTCGTCGTCCGCGCCCTCGTCATCACCGTCGCCTGCACGGGCCTCGGCCTGGAAGGCCTCCTGCGCCTCTTCGGTCCCCTGGCCGCGTCGATGGCCTACGCCTCGCCCCTCCTCCTCGCCCTCACCATCTCCCTGGCCCTCTTCAAGTCCCCCCTCCCCTGCACCCCGGCGGCCCGCCGCTGCGTACGACAGCCCCCGGTCCGGGCACGGGCACCGCGGGTGCTGGGAGCCCTGAAGGAGCTGAGGTGACGGCGGGGCCCCGCTCCTCCCACCTCCCTCACGATCCCCGACCGACAGCCCCCGGAGACCGGCCATGACCTCGATCTTCCGTACGGCGATGGGCCCTGCCTTCGACCGTCTGCACCCCCAGCTCCAGCGCCGCTTCTCGGTCGGTCTCGTCAGCGGTGAGGCGTGCACCGGGCACGGTGTGATGGACCGCGTCTGGCACGGGCGGGCGTTCGTGAAGCCGTTTCTGGCGCTCGGGGCGACCCGGAACATCCTGGTGCCGAGGGCGGGGCGGGGTGTGCCGTTCGTGATCGAGAACGTGCCGTACCTGGACAGCTTCGGCCGTGAGACGGTGACCTTCGTGCGTACCTTCCAGCTCCCCGGCCGCCCTCGCCGCTTCGACGCCCAGATGGTCCTGGGCCCCAAGGGCGACCGTGTCCTCGACTACCTGGGCACCCACCAGCACCTGGCGAGCGACCTCCACTTCCACGCCGAGCCCGACGGCTCGCTACTGATCCGTTCCGGGGAGCACCGGTTCCGGGAGGGGGCGGTGGACGTGCGGGTGCCGGAGCTGGCCGGGGCGACGGCGGAGGTGAGGGAGTCGTACGACGAAGGGGCCGACCGGTTCTGTATCCAGGTACGGGTCGTGAACAGGTACTTCGGCCCGCTCTTCGGCTACGAAGGCTCGTTCCGGGCGACGTACAGCGACGTCGCGGCATGCGGGGTCCGCCCCGGTCTGCGCCCCGTGCGCGAGGAGGCCCGCGCGTGAGCCCCGAGACGGCCAAGTCGCTGGAGACGAAGACCAAGCTCCTGGAGGGCGCCCTGCGCACCCTCACCGACCAGGGCATCGCGAAGGTGTCGGCCCGCACGGTGGCCGCGGCGGCGGGGGTCAACCAGGCGCTGGTCTTCTATCACTTCGGCTCGGTGGACGAACTCCTCGCCGCGACCTGCCGGTACGGCGCGGAGCAGTCCGTGGCGCGCTACCGGACCCGCTTCGACGAGGTGCGGTCGCTGTCCGAACTCCTCGAAGTGGGCCGGGAGATCCACGAACAGGAGCGGGGCCTGGGCCATGTGGCACGCCTCGGCCAGCTGCTGGCCGGAGCCCAGACCCGCGAGAGCCTCGGCGCGGCGACGGCGGCGGGACTCGAACTGTGGATCGTCGAGATCGAGAAGGTCCTCAGGAGGGTCCTCGCGGGCACGCCGTTCGGGGAGTTCACCGACCCGGCCGGCCTGGCACGGGCGGTGGCCGCGTCATTCGTGGGCATCGAGTTGTACGAGGGGGTCGACGCCGCCGGGGCCACGGCCGCGTTGGACGCCCTGGAGCAACTGGGTGTGCTCGTCGCCGCGTTGGAGGACCTGGGCCCGGTCGCCCAGCGCGCGGTGCGCCACCGTCTCCGCAAGACCGGCCGCCGCTGACCCGCACCCCGGAGGACCCCGTGCCCGACAGCCTCTACGAGATCCTGGACGACCGCTTCCTTCCCTGCACCAAGGGCGACAGCAGACTGGAGGTCCTCCACGACGGCTGCCGCTGGGCCGAGGGCCCCCTGTACCTGCCCGCCTGGCGCCAGCTGATCTGGAGCGACATCCCCAACGACCGCATCCTGCGCTGGGACGAGGCCACGGGCGCGGTCGGCGTCTTCCGCTCCCCGGCCGGCAACAGCAACGGCAACACCCTCGACCGGCAGGGCCGCCTGGTCACCTGCGAGCAGGGCAACCGCCGCGTCACCCGCACCGAGCCCGACGGCACGGTGACCGTCCTGGCCACGCACCACGCCGGCAAGCGCCTGAACAGCCCGAACGACTCCGTCGTACGCTCCGACGGCACGATCTGGTTCACCGACCCCGACTTCGGCATCCTCAGCGACTACGAAGGGCACCGGGCGGACTCCGAGATCGGCGCGTGCCACGTGTACCGCATCGACCCCGGGACCGGCGAAGTCCACCTCGCCGCGGAGGGCTTCGACGGCCCCAACGGCGTCATCCTCTCCCCGGACGAGCGACAGCTCTACGTCTCCGACTCCCGGGCCGCCCGCATCCACACGTACGACGTCCACCCCGACGGCACGCTGTCCTCCGGCCGCGTCTTCGCGCAGGCCCCCTCCGGCGTCCACTTCGACAACATCCGCCTGGACGACGAGGGCCGCCTCTGGGCCGCCGCCCTCTCCGACGGCCTCCACTGCTACGCCCCCGACGGCACCCTGATCGGCCGCGTACGGGTACCGGAACCGGTGGCCAACGTGACCTTCGGAGGCGCGAAGGGGAACCGCCTGTTCATCGCGGCGACCAGTTCCCTGTACTCCCTGATGATGTCCGTGACGGGAGCGCCGAGGGTGTAGCGGTTGTGGCGTGCCCCGTCGGCAACGCTCTCGGCCGATGGTCACCCACCGCGTGACCAAGCCCAGCCGCACTCGCTCGGACATCCCGCTCTCGTAGGCGCATCGGCAGCCGCCTCCTGGACTTCGGGCCCGGTTGCGACGGGCTTTGATTGTGGTGCGGGTGGCGAACGGCGCTCCGGATGTTACTACCGCCGGAGTAACGTCGTGCTGTTTGTCTCCCGGGGGATGACGACCGCAGTACGACGAAACAGAACGGAATTTGGCCTAGCGTTGAGGCCATGCCGGAAACGGACGGGTGCCGCACCACACAAACGCCTGAGGAGAGACTGACGTGAATTCCATGGGACGCCGCAGTTTTCTGTCCGCCACGGCAGTCGGCATTGGTGCCGGCTTGTCCGCGCCTGCCATTGTCTCCTGCACGGCAGCGAACGAGAAAAAGACCTCGGACATAGCGCAACGAGACAAAGACCTGCCCTTCATCGGCACGGAGGAGACCTTTTCCACTCGCGAGTTGATGGTGCTGAACGACAGGCTGTTCCTTGAGGACACCGGTCTTGCCGAGATCGGCCCGCGCCGCATCGGTGCGATGGACGAGGCGGGGCTCAACGTTCAAATCCTCTCCGCACACACGCCAGGCGTGCAGAACGTCCCAGGTCAGAAGGGAATCGATTTTGCTTACCGTCTCAACAGGATGCTTGTCGAGGGACCGATGGGGATCTATCCGCGACGGTTCGAGGCATTTGCCACCTTGCCGCTGCAGAGTCCGGAAGCCTCGGCGGACGAGCTGGAGCGCGCGGTTCGGGAAGACGGATTCCTGGGATGTCTGACCAATGGGATCATCGGCAAGAAGTTCCTCGACCATCCCGACTTCGAGCCCGTACTGGCGCGCGCCGAATCCCTTGACGTGCCGATATACATCCATCCGGGTCTGCCGCCCGACGAGGTTTTCGAAATCTACTACAGCAATATGCGGCCGGAGTATCAGAAAGAGTTCCAGGACCAGGTCCTCAGCATCTCCGCATATGGATGGCACCAGGAAGTCGTCACCCAGTGCCTCCGAATGATCACCTCAGGGGTGTTCGACAGGCATCCCAAGCTGCAGATCATCATCGGCCACATGGGAGAGGGTCTTCCGTTCTTCTACGAACGCGTGGTGGAGAAGATGAGCGAAGTGACCAGGAAGAGCCTGGACAAGCCGTTCGAGCAGTATTTCCATGACAATTTCTGGTTCACCACCAGTGCATTCTTCCAGGATGACCTGCTCGATCTCCTGCTGAAGTACATCAGCGTGGATCGAGTGATGTTCGCAACCGACTACCCGTTTGCAGACATGAAGGACGGAACCGACTGGTTCCGGGCAGTCGATCTGCCACGCGAAACCAAGGAGAAAATCGCGTTCCGAAATGCGGAAAAACTGTTCGGAATGAAGGTCTGACCGCTGGACATCCCCCGCCGACACCGCCCCCTCCCCGGCGGTGGGGGTCGCCTCCGGCCATGCGTGACGATCGTCGCGGCCGGCGGTCTCCCGCAGGCGAACAGCGGCCCCACCGCCGGAGGCACTGTCGGCAAGGGCTTTCAGCCAGCTAAATTCACCCCGTGGCGATGTTTCGACTCCAAGGCAGCAAGGTGCTCGCCGTCGACATGACCGGAGACGCCGTGAAGGCGAAGAACGGCTCGATGGTCGCGTACGACGGACAGATGCAGTTCAAGAAGCTCAGCGGCGGCGGCGAGGGCATCCGAGGCATGGTGACCCGCCGCATCACCGGTGAGCAGATGACCGTGATGGAGGTACAGGGGCACGGCACGTGCTGGTTCGCGGACCGTGCCTCGGAGATCAACCTCGTGAGTCTCCAGGGGGACAAGCTGTACGTGGAGTCGAGCAACCTGCTCGCGACCGACGCCGGCCTCAGGACCGGCACCCAGTTCACCGGCCTGCGCGGCGCGACCCAGGGCAACGGTCTCTTCACGACGACCGTCGAAGGGCACGGCCAGGCCGCGATCATGTCCGACGGCCCCGCCGTGGTGCTGCGCGTGAGCCGCCAGTACCCCCTCACCGTCGACCCCGGCGCGTACATCGCCCACCAGGGCAACCTCAACCAGTCCTTCCAGTCCGGCGTGACCTTCCGCACCTTCATGGGCGAGGGCGGCGGCGAGGCCTTCCAGATCCGCTTCGAGGGCGACGGCCTGGTGTACGTCCAGCCCAGCGAGCGGAACACGATCGCGGGGGATGTGTGACATGGCGTTCCGCGAGATCAACTCGAAGATGGTCGAGGCGACCGTGCTGCCCGGCCAGCGCCTGTTCAGCCAGCGCGGCGCGATGCTGGCGTACAAGGGCGAGGTGTCCTTCACCCCCAACATCCAGGGCGGCCAGGGCGGCGTCATGTCGATGATCGGCCGCCGGGTGGCCAACGAGGACACGCCCCTGATGACCGTCGAGGGCAGCGGCACCGTGCTCTTCGGGCACGGCGGCCACCACGTCACGGTCATCAACCTCACCGGCGACACCCTGTACGTCGAGGCGGACCGGCTGCTCGCCTTCGAGGGCACCCTCCAGCAGGGCACCATGTTCATGGGCTCGCAGGGCGGGGTGATGGGCATGGTGCGCGGCCAGATCAGCGGCCAGGGGCTCTTCACGACCACGCTCAAGGGCCACGGCTCGGTGGCGGTCATGGCCCACGGCGGTGTCTTCGAGGTCCCCATCACGCCCCAGCGGCCCGTCCACGTGGACCCGCAGGCCTACGTCGCCCACCACGGCGACGTCCGCAACAAGCTGTCGACTGCGCTCGGCTGGCGCGACATGGTGGGCCGGGGCTCCGGCGAGGCCTTCCAGCTGGAGCTCAGCGGGAACGGCGCGGTGTACGTCCAGGCCTCGGAGGAGAAGCTGTGAGCCACTACCCGGGCGCGGGCCCCACCGTGTACGACCCGATGACTTTGCCGTCGGACGACAACGTCAACAACTACACCTTCTGCGTGGAGCTCAAGGGGAGCCAGTGGTTCCTGCAGAAGGGGAAGATGATCGCCTACTACGGCCAGATGGATTTCAACGGCATCGGACACGGCCGTCTCGACGGTCTCGTCCGTACGTCGTTCCATTCGCCTCTGCACGCGAGCGACTGGGTGGTGGCGCAGGGCTCCGGCAAGATGCTCCTCGCCGACCGGGCCTTCGACGTGAACTCGTACGACCTCGAAGACGGCAACCTGACCATTCGCTCGGGCAACCTGCTCGCTTTTCAGCCAAGTCTCGCGCTGAAGCAGTCGATCGTGCCGGGTTTTCTGACCCTCATCGGAACCGGAAAGTTCGTGGCCGCCTCCAACGGCCCGGTGGTGTTCATGGAGCCCCCGATCCGGGTGGACCCGCAAGCGCTTGTGGGCTGGGCCGACTGCCCCTCCCCGTGCCACCACTACGACCACGGGTACATGACCGGCCTGATGGGCGGTCTACGTGCGATGACGGGCCTCGGCGGGGCCTCCGGGGAGGAGCACCAGTTCGAGTTCGTGGGGGCCGGCACCGTACTGCTCCAGTCGACCGAGGTCCTGATGGCCGAGCAGGCCACGGGGGTGGTTCCGACCGAGCCCGGAGTACCCGGCGGTCATGGGGCGCCCACAGGGCATCCACAGCAGCCGGGGGTACCGCGCCTTCCCGGACAGCTGGGCGACCTCCAGCGTCGCTTCGGGCTGTGAGCGGTAGTCTGCGGAGTGTGACATCGAACGCGTGCGCACCGTCACACCACCCTCATTAGTTCGCCTTTCAACATTTTAGGTAGACTTCATTCATGGAGACCGAGACGGCCACGCGCTGGCTGACCGATGCGGAGCAGTGCGCCTGGCGCACCCACCTGGAGGTCAACAGGCTGTTGACGTATCAGCTCGAGAAGGACCTCCAGCCGTTCGGCCTGACGATGAACGACTACGAGATCCTGGTGAACCTCTCCGAGTCGGAGGGTGTGCGTATGCGAATGAGCGATCTCGCCTCCGCCACCCTCCAGTCCAAGAGCCGCCTCTCGCACCAGATCACCCGCATGGAGAACGCGGACCTGGTCCGGCGCGAGAACTGCGAGTCCGACCGCCGCGGCCTGTACGCGGTCCTGACCGAGCACGGCATGGAGACGATGAAGAAGGTCGCGCCCCACCACGTGGCGTCCGTGCGGAGGCACTTCATCGACCTGGTGCCGACCGATTCCCTGCCCGAGCTGGACAAGGCCCTGAAGCCGATCGCGGAGCACTTGCGAGGTCACAGGGGGCGCCCGTAAGGGCCTTCGGACAGACCGAGGCACCCCGACAGGTGTCACACGACCGGCAGGCGGAGCTCGAAAAGGGCCCCGCCTGCCGGCGCGTCACGCACCGTCAGCGTCCCCCCGTGCCGCACCGCGACATCCCGGGCGATGGCCAGACCGAGCCCCGCTCCCCCGTCGTCCCGGGCCCGCGCCTCGTCCAGCCGCACGAACCGCTCGAAGATCCGCTCCCGGTCCCCCGCGGGCACCCCGTCCCCGTCGTCGGCGACCTCCACCACGCCCCACGCCCCGTCCCGCCGCACGGTCACGGCGACCGCGGACCGGGCGTGCCGCTGCGCGTTGTCGAGCAGGTTGCCCAGCACCCGCTCCAACTGCCCCGGGGACCCGGCCACTTCCACCATCGCCGTCCCGACCGTGACCCCGTCCCGCCCCCGGCTCTCCCGAACGGCCAGCGCCCCCAGGTCGATCCGCCGGTCACCGGGCCCCTCCCCCGCGTCCAGCCGGGCCAGCAGCAGCAGATCCGCCGCGAGCCGCTGCAACCGCACCGTGTCCTCCACCGCCCCCTCCAGGTCCAGCAACTCCGGATGCGCGGCGGCGACCTCCAGCTGCGTCCGCAGCGAGGCGATGGGGCTGCGCAGCTCGTGGGAGGCGTCGGCGACGAACCTCCGCTGGCGCTCGACGGAGGTCTCCAGCGCGGCCAGCGTCTCGTTGGTGGTGCGGGCGAGCCGGGCGACCTCGTCGTGGGTGTCCGGCACCGGCACCCGGCGGGCGAGGTCCTCGGACGCGGTGATCGCGGCCATCTCGGCGCGGATGCCCTCGACCGGCCTGAGAGCCCGTCGGGTGACCAGCCAGGTCACCGCCGCGACGACACCGATCAGCAGCGGGAACCCGATCAGCATCACCGTCTGCGCGGTGCCCACGGCCCCCTGCTCGGCGTCCAGGGAGGCGCCCGCGTACACGGTCAGCGTGCCCTTGTCGGAGACCTCGACCTTCAGCGCGGCGAAACGGTAGTCCGCGGACTCGCCGTCGATCGTGGCGGAGCCGTCGGTGAGGGTGACGTCGTCGTCGATCTCGCCGGGTTCGAGGGACGAGTCGTCATCGTCGTCGTCCTCGGAGCCGGTCCCGCCCGCAGGCGCCTCCGGCTTCACCGCGCCGACGCCGGTGCCGCTGATCCGCTGGAGGTCCTCGCTGGCCGCGACCAGCCTGCCCCTCGCGTCGACGACCTGGACCGGCTCCTCGTCGTCGTCCAGCTTGAGTTCGCCGTACGGCGTCCCGGCGGCGAGGTTGGCGGCCACCTTGCGCGCGGTCCGCTCGGCCTGGGTGCCGGCCTGGTCGATGAGGTTGGAGCGCAGCGAGAGCAGTACGGCGGCCCCGGCGGCGAGCGGCGCGACGGCGACGACCAGCGTGGCGCCGAGCGTCGCCCGCGCCCTGACCGACCCGAACAGGCGGCTCATCTGCGGGCCTCCAGCCGGTACCCGGCGCCCCGGACCGTGCGGATCAGGCCCGCGTCCAGCTTCCGGCGCAGCGTGCTGACGTACACCTCGACGATGTTGGGGTCGCCGTCGTACGCGAAGTCCCAGACGTGCTCCAGGATCTGCGCCTTGGAGACGACCTCGCCGGCCCGCACCGCGAGCTGCTCCAGGACGGAGAACTCCTTGGCGGTGAGGGTGACCTCGGCGCCGTCGAGGAAGACCCGTCGGGCCGCGGTGTCGATGCGCAGCGGCCCGGTCTCCAGGACCGGCGAGGCCCCGGCGCCCTGGCCGCGGCGGCGCAGCAGGGCCTTGACGCGGGCGACGAGGACGACGTACGAGAAGGGCTTGGTCAGGTAGTCGTCGGCGCCGGTGTCCAGGCCCTCGGCCTCGTCGTACTCGCCGTCCTTGGCGGTGAGCATCAGGATCGGCACCTCGTGGCCCGCGGCGCGCAGGGCGGCGCAGATCCGGTAGCCGTTGAGGCCGGGCAGCATGATGTCGAGGATCACCAGGTCGTACGACCCCTCGCCGGCCCGGTGCAGTCCCTCCCGGCCGTCGTGGACGACGTCGACGGCATAGCCCTCGGCGGTGAGTCCCTTGGCAAGGGACACGGCGAGTCGTTTCTCGTCCTCGACGATCAGCAGGCGCATGTGTACAGCGTCGCAAAGCGAACCTGAAGACGCCTTCAGGGGCCTTCAGGTCCGCTTCAGCTGTCCTCCGGCAACTTGGTTCCCGTCGAAAGCGAACGAAGCAGACAGGCTCTGGAGGAATCCCCATGAAGCGCAACATCGTCATCGCCACCCTCACCGCCGCCGCGCTGGCCGCCGGGGGCACGGTCGCCGCCTTCGCGGCGGGGAACGACGACGCGACGGCGACGCAGCGCCAGGCGCACACCACCACCCAGGTGACCGCCGACCGCGACGACTCCGCGGACGACCGGGACGACGACTCGGACGACCGTACGGCGGTCTCCGGCACCGGCGTCACCGCCGCCGACGCCATCGCCGCCGCCCTGAAGCACACCCCGGGCACCGCCGTCTCCGCCGACCTGGACGACGACGGCGCCGACGTCTGGGAGGTGACCGTCGTCAAGGGCGACGGCACCGAGTACGACGTGCGGGTCGCCCCGGACTCCGGCAAGGTGCTCGGCGCCCAGCGTGACGCCGACGACGACAACGACGGCGACGACCGCGCCGAGCTGGCCGCGGTGAAGGGTGCGAAGACCGACGCCCGCGAGGCCGCGCTGGCCGCCGCCGCGAAGGGCACGGTGACCGAGGTCGGCCTCGACGACGACCGCGGCACGGTGGCCTGGTCCGTGGACACCGTGAAGGACGGCAAGCAGGGCGAGTGGAAGGTCGCCCTCGACTCGGGCAAGGTCACCCAGGACCGCGAGGACGACTGACCCGACCGTCACACCACAGCCACCTCCTCACGAAGGGCGCCCCTCCCCCGGGCGCCCTTCGTCATGCCCAGGACCGCCGTCACCACGACCACCGCGCCCGTCACCGCGAAGCACCCAGCCACCGGCAGCCGCCCCGCCAGGACCCCGGCCGCCGCCGTCCCGCCCGTACTGCCCGCGTTGACAGCCGTGTTGACCCACGCTCCGGCCCGGGTACGGGCCTCGGGAGCGACCGTCGCGTCGGCGATGAGATAGGCCGTGGTGACGGCGGGCGACACGAAGAACCCGGCGCCCGCCATGACCAGGGCGAGGGTGCCGAGGCCGGGCGCGAGTCCGGCGCCGACCAGGGCCGCGCCCAAGCAGGCCGTCAGCAGGGTCAGCCGGGTCCGCGCGGGGAGGCTCCAGTTCACCGACCCGTTGAGCAGCCCGCCGACCGCGCTCCCGGCGGACAGCGCGGCCAGCACCCAGGCCACGCTCGCGGCGCCGTGGTGGTGCCGCTCGGCGAACACCACGACGAGCAGGTCGAGCACGCCCAGCGCGAGGCCCACGGCCGCGGCGGCGCCCACGGGACGGGCGATCCGGCGCAGTACCCGCCGACCGCCGCTGTCCCGCCGTACGGAGGAAGGAGCGGCGGGAGGCACCGCCCGCACCGCAGGCGACCGTACGAATCCGGTCGTCCCCGCCACCATCAGGGCCGCTCCGACGACGATCCCGGCGGTCGGCGCTACGACCCCGACGAGGACGCCCACCAGCAGCGGGCCCGAGACGAAGAGCAGTTCCTCGGCCACTCCGTCGAGGCTGTACGCCCGTTGGAGCAGCGCCTTGTCGTCCTGGGCGAGGCGGGACCACACGGTCCGCATGGTCGGCCCGAGCGGCGGCACGCAGGCCCCCGCGAGGGCGGTGAGGATGCCGAGGAGGACGGGCGAGGCGCCGGGGCGCCACACGGCGGCGGTGAGCAGGGCGAGCAGCACGACGTACGCGGTGAGCAGGGGGACGAGCGCCCGGCGCGGCCCGTACCGGTCGATGAGGGCGGCCCTCGCGGGGGCCAGGAGGACAACGGTGGCGCCGAAGAGCGCCATCGCCGCGCCCGCCACGGCGTACGAGCCCGAGGCCCGGTTCACGGCGAGCATCACGGACAGCGGGACGACGCCGTAGGAGAGCCGCCCGAGCAGGGCGGTGGCGAAGGTGCGGCGGGCGTGCGGAATGCGCAGCACGAGCGCGTAGGACGCGGACATGGCGGGTTCCTCGAAGCAGGCGTGGGAGGGGACACCGAGGAGCCACGGGAGCGGTGTGCTCGGACCGTGGCTCGGGGGCGCCTGCTAGGCCAAGAGGAGGAACATGCGGATCAACGTACCAGCGGATCAGCCCTGGGTCAGGCCCTCCACCAGTTCGTCCGCGGCCCGGTAGGGGTCGAGTGCGCCGGCGACGATCCGCTCGGCGAGGGCGTCCAGGCGGCGGTCGCCCCGGAGGTCGCCGATGCGTTCGCGCAGGGCGGTGACGGCGATCGCCTCGACCTCGGTGGCGGCGCGGGCGCGGCGGCGCTCGGCGAGGACGCCGTGCTCCTCCATCCACGCGCGGTGCTTCTCCAGGGCCTCCACGACCTCGTCGACGCCCTCCGCGCGCGAGGCGACGGTCTTGACGATCGGCGGCCGCCAGTCGCCGGGTTTGCGGGACTCGCCGAGGCCCAGCATGTGGTTGAGCTCGCGGGCGGTGGAGTCGGCGCCGTCGCGGTCGGCCTTGTTGACGACGTAGACGTCGCCGATCTCCAGGATCCCGGCCTTGGCGGCCTGGATGCCGTCGCCCATGCCGGGGGCGAGCAGCACCATGGAGGTGTCCGCCTGGGCGGCGATCTCCACCTCGGACTGGCCCACCCCGACCGTCTCGACGAGGATCACCTCGCAGCCGGCCGCGTCCAGGACCCGGACGGCCTGCGGGGCGGACCGGGCGAGGCCGCCGAGGTGGCCGCGGGTCGCCATGGAGCGGATGTAGACGCCGGGGTCGGAGGCGTGGTCCGACATGCGCACCCGGTCGCCGAGCAGGGCTCCGCCCGAGAAGGGGGACGACGGGTCGACGGCGAGGACGCCGACGCGTCTGCCCTGCTTGCGGTACGCGGTGACCAGGGCGGAGGTGGACGTGGACTTGCCGACGCCGGGTGAGCCGGTCAGGCCCACCACATAGGCGTGGCCCGTCAGCGGGGCCAGCGCCGCCATGACCTCCCTGAGCTGCGGGGACGCCCCCTCCACCAGGGAGATCAGCCGGGCCACGGCTCGCGGCCGGCCTTCCCTGGCCTGGGCGACCAGGGTGGAGACGTCCTGCATCACAGCTCCGTTCACCAAGAGGGACTCAGGCCTTGGGTACCCGCACGACCAGTGCGTCACCCTGACCGCCGCCACCGCACAGGGCGGCCGCGCCGATCCCGCCGCCGCGCCGCTTCAGCTCCAGGGCGAGGTGCAGGACGAGCCGGGCGCCGGACATGCCGATGGGGTGGCCGAGGGCGATGGCGCCACCGTTCACGTTCACCTTTTCGGTGGACACGCCGAGGTCCTTCATCGACTGGACGGCTACGGCCGCGAACGCCTCGTTGATCTCGATGAGGTCGAGGTCGGAGACCTCCAGGCCCTCCTTCTTGAGGGCGTGCAGGATCGCGTTGGACGGCTGGGACTGGAGGCTGTTGTCCGGTCCGGCCACATTGCCGTGGGCGCCGATCTCGGCGATCCACGCGAGGCCCAGCTCCTGCGCCTTGGCCTTGCTCATCACGACCACGGCGGCGGCGCCGTCGGAGATCTGCGAGGCGGAGCCGGCGGTGATGGTGCCGTCCCTGGTGAAGGCCGGGCGGAGCTTGCCGAGGGACTCGGCGGTGGTGTCGCCGCGGATGCCCTCGTCCTTGCTGAAGAGGACCGGGTCGCCCTTGCGCTGCGGGATCTCGACCGGGGTGATCTCGGCCTCGAAGACGCCGTTCTTCTGGGCGGCGGCGGCCCGCTGGTGGGACAGGGCGGCGATCTCGTCCTGCTCGGGACGGAGGATGCCGAGGCGGCCGTTGTGCTTCTCCGTGGACTCGCCCATGGGGATGTTCTCGTAGGCGTCGGTGAGGCCGTCGTACGCCATGGCGTCGAGCATCTCGATCGCGCCGTACTTGAAGCCCTCGCGGGACTTCGGGAGCAGGTGTGGGGCGTTGGTCATGGACTCCTGGCCGCCCGCGACGACCACGTCGAACTCACCGGCGCGGATCAGCTGGTCGGCGAGCGCGATGGCGTCGAGGCCGGAGAGACAGACCTTGTTGATGGTGAGCGCCGGGACGTTCATCGGGATGCCGGCCTTGACGGCGGCCTGGCGGGCCGGGATCTGGCCCGCGCCGGCCTGGAGGACCTGGCCCATGATGACGTACTGCACCTGGTCGCCGCCGATCCCCGCACGGTCGAGGGCGGCCTTGATCGCGAAGCCGCCGAGGTCGGCTCCGGAGAAGGACTTCAGCGAGCCCAGCAGCCGTCCCATGGGCGTACGGGCGCCCGCGACGATCACCGAGGTCGTGCTGTTCGATCCAGACATGAGCTGCGATCCCCTTACCGGCTGCACTGCCGAGGAGTGAACGAGGGTTTACTTCAAATGTAGTGAGTGGCACTCCGTGCCGTCATCGGGCCGTCGGTGTGATCGCGCGCACGTTGCGTAACCACCGCGCGAGCGATGCACTAACAGCATGCTGACGCGAATCGACCACATCGGGATCGCCTGTTTCGACCTCGACAAGACTGTCGAGTTCTACCGTGCCACCTACGGCTTCGAGGTGTTCCACTCCGAGGTCAACGAGGAGCAGGGCGTGCGCGAGGCCATGCTCAAGATCAACGAGACCTCCGACGGCGGGGCCTCCTACCTGCAGCTCCTGGAGCCCACCCGCCCCGACTCGACCGTCGCCAAGTGGCTCGACAAGAACGGCGAGGGTGTCCACCACATCGCTTTCGGTACGGCGGATGTGGACGGGGAGGCGGCCGACATCAAGGAAAAGGGCGTACGCGTTCTGTACGAGGAGCCGCGACGCGGCTCCATGGGGTCACGGATCACCTTCCTGCACCCAAAGGATTGCCATGGCGTACTGACAGAACTGGTCACTTCGGCGCCTGTTGAGTCACCTGAGCACTGACCCTCGTACATATGGGCCGGTAGGGTTGGGGGCGGTCGCTCCCGGAACGGGGGTGATCGCTTTCCGGGGTCCGGGTTTCGGGGGACGAGCAGTGGGCGGCAGCCCATGCTCCGCCGTTGATCTGACACCATTCCCCGGGGGCCCCGTTCGGCGGATGGACAGGGCTCGTTCGGAAAGACTTGCGACCAGGGGACGGATGGGACCGCGCAGTGCGGGGCTACGAACGCCAGGAGCGAGAGCCGGCGGCTGACGTCGACCACCTCTCTCGGTTCGAGGCCGAGATGGACCGGCTGAAGACCGAGCGGGAAAAGGCGATCCAGCACGCCGAGGACCTCGGCTACCAGGTCGAGGTGCTGCGCGCCAAGTTGCACGAGGCGCGGCGCACCCTCATGTCCCGGCCGTCCTACGACGGCGGTGACATCGGCTACCAGGCCGAGCAGTTGCTGCGCAACGCCCAGGTCCAGGCCGACCAGTTGCGGCAGGACGCCGAGCGCGAGCTGAGCCAGGTCCGCGCTCAGACCCAGCGCATCCTCCAGGAGCACGCCGAGCAGGCCGCGCGCCTCCAGGCGGAGCTGCACCAGGAGGCGGTCACCCGCCGGCAGCAGCTCGACCAGGAGCTGGCCGAGCGCCGGCAGACCGTCGAGTCGCACGTCAACGAGAACGTGGCGTGGGCCGAGCAGCTGCGCGCCCGCAGCGAGTCGCAGGCCCGCCGGCTCCTGGAGGAGTCCCGCGCGGAGGCCGAGCAGGCCATGGCGGCCGCCCGTGCCGAGGCCGAGCGGGTCACCACCGAGGCCCGCCAGCGTCTGACGAGCGACGCCGAGACGGCCCGCGCGGAGGCCGAGCAACTGCTGCGCCGGGCCCGCACGGACGCCGAGCGGCTGATCGAGAGCGCCTCCACGCAGGCGCAGGAGGCCACCGACCACGCCGAGCAGCTGCGCACCTCCACGGCGACCGAGTCGGACTCCGCCCGCCGTCAGGCCACCGAGCTGAGCCGGGCCGCCGAGCAGCGCATCGCGGAGGCCGACGAGGCGCTGCGCAAGGCGCAGGCCGAGGCCGAGAAGCTGCTCACCGAGGCGAAGTCGTCCGCCGAGAAGACGCTCGCGAGCGCCGAGTCGGCCAACGAACAGCGCACCCGTACGGCCAAGGAGCAGGTCGCCCGGCTGGTCAGTGAGGCCAGCCAGGAGGCCGAGGCGACCAAGGAGTCCGCCGAGCAGATCGTCGCGGACGCCCGCGCCGAGGCCGAGAAGATCCTCGCCGAGGCCTCCGAGAAGGCCCGCACGCTCACCGCCGAGGAGAGCGCGAC
This sequence comes from Streptomyces sp. SID13726, assembly GCF_010548375.1. Lineage (GTDB taxonomy): Bacteria > Actinomycetota > Actinomycetes > Streptomycetales > Streptomycetaceae > Streptomyces. The sequence continues at coordinate 8,889 of NZ_JAAGLY010000038.1, read as the reverse complement.
CCAGCTGTCGAAGGCGGCCAAGACCGCCGAGGACGTCCTCAACAAGGCGCAGGAGGACGCGCAGAACACCACCAAGGCCGCCGCCGAGGAGGCCGAGCGGATCCGCCGCGAGGCCGAGACCGAGGCGGACCGGCTGCGGGCCGAGGCGCACGACATCGCCGAGCAGCTCAAGGGCTCCGCGAAGGACGACACCAAGGAGTACCGGGCCAAGACGGTCGAGCTCCAGGAGGAGGCCCGCAGGCTGCGCGGCGAGGCCGAGCAGCTGCGCGCCGACGCGGTCGCCGAGGGCGAGAAGATCCGCGCGGAGGCCCGCAAGGAGGCCGTCCAGCAGATCGAGGAGGCCGCCAAGACCGCCGAGGAGCTGCTCTCCAAGGCCAAGGCGGACGCCGACGAGCTGCGCCAGAGCGCGACCACGGACAGCGAGAAGGTCCGCACCGAGGCCATCGAGCGCGCGACCACGCTGCGCCGGCAGGCCGAGGAGACCCTCCAGCGCACCCGTCAGGAGGCCGAGCGGCACCGCGAGGAGGTCGTCGAGCAGTCCGAGGGCATCAAGGCGGACGCCGAGCAGGCCGTCCGGGAGCTGCGCGAGGAGACCGAGCGGGCCATAGAGGTCCGGCGCGCCGAGGCCGCCGACGAGCTGACCCGGCTGCACACCGAGGCCGAGGAGCGCCTGACCGCCGCCGAGCAGTCGCTCACCGAGGCCCGTGAGGAGGCCTCGCGCATCCGCCGTGAGGCCGGCGAGGAGACCGAGCGGCTGCGCGGCGAGGCCGCCGAGCGGATCCGCACCCTCCAGCAGCAGGCCGAGGCCGAGGCCGACCGGCTGCGCGACGAGGCCGCGTCCGACGCGTCCGCGTCCCGGGCCGAGGGCGAGGCCGTCGCCGTACGGCTGCGGTCCGAGGCCGCCACCGAGGCGGAGCGGCTCAAGTCCGAGGCGCAGGACACCGCGGACCGGCTCCGGACGGAGGCGCGGGCCGCCGCCGAGCGGCTCGCCACCGAGGCGTCCGAGACGCTGGCCGCAGCCCAGGAGGAGGCCGACCGGCGCCGCCGCGAGGCCGAGGAGTACCTCGGCGCGGCCCGCCAGGAGGCCGACCAGGAGCGTGAGCGGGCCCGCGAGCAGAGCGAGGAGCTGCTGGCCTCCGCGCGCAACCGGGTCGAGGAGGCCCAGGCCGAGGCCGTACGGCTGGTCGAGGAGGCGGACCGGCGGGCCGGCGAGATGGTGTCGGCCGCCGAGCAGCACGCCCAGCAGGTGCGCGACTCGGTCGCCGGGCTGCACGAGCAGGCGCAGGAGGAGATCACCGGGCTGCGCTCCGCCGCCGAGCACGCGTCGGACCGTACCCGGCGCGAGGCGCAGGAGGAGGCCGACCGGGTCCGCGGGGACGCCTACTCCGAGCGGGAGCGGGCCAGCGAGGACGCGGCCCGGATCCGGCGCGAGGCGGCCGAGGAGACGGACGCCGCCAAGTCCCTCGCCGAGCGCACCGTCTCGGAGGCGATCGCGGAGGCGGAGCGGCTGCGCTCGGACTCCTCCGAGCACGCCCAGCGGGTGCGTACGGAGGCCTCGGACACCATCGCGCAGGCCGACCAGGACGCCTCCCGCACCCGGGCGGACGCCCGTGAGGACGCCAACCGCATCCGCTCGGACGCGGCGACCCAGGCCGACACCCTCATCACCGAGGCGCGCAACGAAGCCGAGCGGCTCACCACGGAGACCCTCACCGACACCGACCGGCTGCGCACCGAGACGGTCGCGGAGGCCGAGCGGGTGCGCGCCGAGTCGGTCGCCAAGGCGGAGCGGCTCATCGGGGAGGCCACCGGGGACGCGGAGCGGCTGCGTGCCGAGGCCGCGGACACCGTCGGGCAGGCCCAGCAGCACGCCGAGCGGATCCGGAGCGAGTCCCAGCGGGTCAAGGCGGACGCGGCGGCCGAGGCCGAGCAGCTGGTCAACTCCGCGCGCGCGGAGGCCGATCGGACCCTGGACGAGGCCCGCAAGGACGCCAACAAGCGGCGTTCCGAGGCGGCCGAGCAGGTCGACACGCTCATCACGGAGACCGCCGCCGAGGCGGACAAGCTCCTCACCGAGGCTCAGCAGCAGGCGCTCAAGACCACCGCGGACGCGGAGGGCCAGGCCGACACCATGGTGGGCGCGGCCCGCAAGGAGGCCGACCGGCTGGTGGCCGAGGCCACGGTCGAGGGCAACTCCACGGTGGAGAAGGCCCGTACGGACGCGGACGAACTGCTCGTCGGCGCCCGCCGGGACGCGACCGCCATAAGGGAGCGCGCGGAGGAGCTGCGCGACCGGATCACCGGCGAGATCGAGGCGCTGCACGAGCGGGCCCGGCGGGAGGCCGCGGAGACCATGAAGTCGACCGGCGACCGCTGCGACGCGCTCATCAAGGCGTCCGAGGAGCAGCTCGCGAAGGCGCAGGCGAAGGCCAAGGAGCTGGTCTCGGAGGCCAATTCGGAGGCCGGCAAGGTGCGCATCGCCGCGGTCAAGAAGGCCGAGGGGCTCCTCAAGGAGGCCGAGCAGAAGAAGGCCACGCTGGTCCGGGAGGCCGAGGAGCTGAAGGCCGAGGCGATCCGCGAGGCGAGGCGCACGGTCGAGGAGGGCAAGCGCGAGCTCGAAGTGCTCGTCCGCCGCCGCGAGGACATCAACACCGAGATCTCCCGTGTCCAGGACGTCCTGGAGGCGTTGGAGTCTTTTGAGGCTCCAACGGCGGGCAAGGACGGTGGCGTCAAGGCGGGCGCGGCGGTCGGCGCCCCTCGTTCGGGTAAGCCGTCGGACAGCTGACTGACAGGTTCGATCCGGTGCCGTCTGGGGCCTTTGACCAAGTTTTTGGCAAGCCGTCCAAGGGTTAGCCACTCAAAAGGGGTGTCATTCTCCAGATCAAACACGTATCCGCTCGATGACACACCGCTTCGGCCCCTAGGATTCCCTCTATCACCTCACCGGTCTCATTTGACAGGAACCCCATGAGCGACACTTCCCCCTACGGCTTCGAGCTTGTGCGGCGTGGGTACGACCGCGCTCAGGTGGACGAACGGATCTCCAAGCTCGTCTCCGACCGTGACAGCGCTCTCTCCCGCATCACCGCCCTGGAAAAGCGCATCGAGGAGCTCCACCTCGAGACGCAGAACGCCCAGGCCCAGGTAAGCGACGCCGAGCCGTCGTACGCCGGTCTCGGCGCGCGTGTCGAGAAGATCCTCCGCCTCGCCGAGGAGGAGGCCAAGGATCTGCGCGAGGAGGCCCGTCGCGCGGCCGAACAGCACCGCGAGCTGGCCGAGTCGGCGGCCCAGCAGGTCCGCAACGACGCAGAATCGTTCGCTGCGGAGCGCAAGGCCAAGGCCGAGGACGAAGGCGTCCGGATCGTCGAGAAGGCGAAGAGCGACGCCTCTCAGCTGCGTTCCGAGGCCCAGAAGGACGCGCAGTCCAAGCGCGAGGAGGCGGACGCCCTCTTCGAGGAGACCCGCGCCAAGGCCGCGCAGGCCGCCGCCGACTTCGAGACGAACCTCGCCAAGCGCCGGGAGCAGTCCGAGCGCGACCTGGCGTCCCGTCAGCAGAAGGCGGAGAAGCGCCTCGCGGAGATCGAGCACCGCGCGGAGCAGCTTCGCCTGGAGGCCGAGAAGCTGCGCACCGACGCGGAGCGCCGTGCGCGTCAGACCGTCGAGACGGCTCAGCGTCAGGCCGAGGACATCGTGGCGGACGCCAACGCCAAGGCGGACCGGATCCGTTCGGAATCCGAGCGCGAGCTGGCGGCCCTGACGAACCGTCGCGACAGCATCAACGCTCAGCTGACGAACGTCCGCGAGATGCTGGCGACGCTCACCGGTGCGGCCGTAGCCGCGGCCGGCTCCCCCATCGAGGACGAGCCGGTCTCTCGCGGGGTTCCGGCCCAGCAGTCCCGGTAACACCGCCTGAAGGCAGCACGAGGGCCCGTACCGTCTCCCCCGGAGGTACGGGCCTTCGCCGTTCGCCGGGCGCGGTCAGCCCCTGCTGACAAGGGGCAGGAACACCTCGTCCACGATCTCTTCCAGCACCCCCTCGGAGAGCGGCTCCCGGCTCAGCAGGACCTCCTGCCGCAGCAGATCCGTCGGCACCGTCAGCACCCGCCGGGGCAGGTCCGCGGTCGGGATCTCCCCCCGCTCGGCGGCCCGTTCGACCACGGTCCGCAGCACTCCGCGCATGATCCCGAAGAACGCCGGATCGACGTCCCGCGCCTCGGCCAGCAGCCCGTGCAGGGTGTCCGGGCCGATCTGGCGCTGGCGTTCCGCGCCCGCCCGGAGCACCTCCAGCACGTCCTCCCGCAGTGACCCCGTGTCCGGCACCCGGTCGGCGATGGACCCCGTGCGGTGCCGCATGGCGGCGATGACCAGTTCCGCCCGGTTGCCCCAGCGCCGGTACAGGACCTGTTTCCCGGTCCGGGCCCGTGCGGCGACCCCCTCCATGGTCAGCCGGGCGTAGCCGACCGCCTCCAGCTCGGCCCAGGCCGCGTCGAGCAGGTCGGCCTCCAGAGCGGCACCGCGCCGCCGTGCGGTCATCCGTACACCTCCCTTTAAGAGACCTTGCGTCTCTTACGAGGGTGAGCCTATCGTTTACTTAAGAGACGTTGCGTCTCCAAAGGGAGTGTCATGACCACCCGTCTCGACCCCGCCGTACTCAAACTCGCCGGCATCCTCGTCCTCGGAGCGGTGACGCCCCTCCTGGACAGCACGATCGTCTCCATAGCCCTCCACACCCTCGGCACCGACCTCGACACGTCCACGACTGCTGTGCAGTGGGTGAGCACGGCGTATCTGCTCGCCCTCGCGACCGTCGTCCCGGTCTCCGCGTGGGCCGTCGAACGCCACGGCGCCCGCCGTGTGTGGCTCGGCTCGCTCGCTCTCTTCCTCGTCGGGTCGATGCTGTGCGGGCTCGCCTGGAACATCGGCTCGCTGGTGGCCTTCCGGGTCGTCCAGGGAGTCGGCGGCGGTCTGCTGCTGCCCGTCCTCCAGACCCTCGTGATGCGGGCCGCGGGCGGCCGCGACCTCGGCCGGCTGATGGCGGTGATCACCCTGCCCGCACTCCTCGGACCGATCCTCGGCCCCGTCCTCGGCGGTCTGATCGTCGGTCACCTCAGCTGGCGCTGGATCTTCTACGTCAACCTGCCGCTCGGCCTGCTCGCCCCCGCCCTGGCCCACCGGGGCGTCCCGAAGGACACGCCCCGCCCCGGCCACCGCCTCGACGTGACCGGGCTGCTGCTCCTCTCCCCCGGCCTGGCCGCGCTGATCTACGGCCTCACGGAGACCGGCGCCGCCAGGGCCGGGGCGCTCGCCGTGGGCGCCGTACTCGTCGCCGCGTTCGCCGCGCACGCCCTGCGCTCCCCGCGGCCCCTCGTCGAACTGCGGCTGTTCCGCGACCGCGCCTTCGCCGTCTCCTCGGCGCTGATGTTCCTGAACGGACTCGCGCTGTACGGCGGGATGTTCCTGCTGCCCCTCTACTACCAGCAGGCGCGCGGCGAGAGCGTGGTCGCCGCCGGACTGCTGCTCGCGCCGCAGGGCCTCGGCAGTCTGCTGGCCCGGGTGACGGGTTCGCTCACCGACCGGGTCGGCCCCCGCCCGGTCGCCCTCGGTGGCCTGCTGCTGGCGGCGCTCGGCACCCTCCCCTTCGCCCTCTCGCACCCCTCGGCCGCGCTGCTGCCCGTCGCCCTCGTCGTGCGGGGGCTCGGCATGAGCGCCGCCAACCTCGCCGTCAACGTGGGCGCCTACCAGGACCTCGACCACGCGCGTGTGCCGCACGCCAGCGCCGCCGTCCGGATCGTGCAGCAGCTCGGTGGTTCCTTCGGCACCGCGGTGCTGGCCGCCGTACTCACCCACGGCGGGTTCCCGTACGCGTTCGCATGGTCCACGGCTTTCACGTTTCTTGCCGCTCTCGTCGGTCTCCGTTTGCCCATACGAGTGGCATCCGCCGAGGCACACCCCTAGCGTGGTCGGCATGATCGAGCTGGAGGGGCTGACCAAGCGGTACGGCGAGAAAGTGGCGGTCAACAACCTGACCTTCGCCGTCAGACCGGGCATCGTCACGGGCTTCCTCGGGCCCAACGGCGCCGGCAAGTCGACGACCATGCGCATGATGCTGGGCCTGGACCGGCCCACCGCCGGGGACGTGCGCATCGACGGCAAGCACTACGACCAGCTCAAGGACCCGCTGACGTACATCGGGGCCCTGCTGGACGCCAAGGCCATGCACGGCGGGCGCAGCGCCTTCAACCACCTGCTGTGTCTCGCGCAGAGCAACGGCATCCCGCGCAAGCGGGTCGACGAAGTGCTGGACACCGTCGGTCTGACCGCCGTGGCGAAGAAGAAGGCCAAGGGGTTCTCGCTCGGCATGGGCCAGCGGCTCGGCATCGCGGGCGCGCTGCTCGGCGATCCGCGCATCCTGATGTTCGACGAGCCGGTCAACGGACTGGACCCCGAGGGCATCCACTGGATCCGCAATCTGATGAAGTCGCTGGCCTCGCAGGGCCGTACGGTCTTCGTCTCCTCCCACCTGATGAGCGAGATGGCGCTGACCGCCGACCACCTCGTCGTCATCGGCCAGGGGCGGCTGCTCGCCGACACCTCCATGGCGGACTTCATCGCGCAGAACTCGCGGTCGTACGTGCGCATCCGCACCCCGCAGCGCGAGCGGCTGCTCGACGTCCTGCACTCGGCCGGGGTCACCGTCGTGGAGACGGGCAACGGCTCGCTGGAGGTCGACGGCAGCAAGTCGGAGCACATCGGTGAGCTGGCCGCGCAGCACCAGATCGTGCTGCACGAGCTGAGCCCCCAACAGGCCTCCCTGGAGGAGGCGTTCATGCAGCTCACCGCGGAGTCGGTCGAGTACCACGCCCACAGCGACACACCCGTCGACGCACCGCTGCCGCCCCAGCAGCAGTGGGGCGACGGCTGGAAGGGGAACTGACCATGGCGGCGACCCAGGTCATCCGCTCCGAGTGGACCAAGATCCGCTCGGTGGCCTCCACGGTGTGGACGCTCTCCCTCGCCGTGGTCGTCACCATCGGGCTCGGCATCCTGATCTCGGCCCTGTCGAAGAACGAGTTCGACAACATGAGCCGCAAGGACCAGCTCTCCTTCGACCCCACCTTCATCAGCTTCGCCGGGATGAGCCTCGGCCAGCTCGCGATGATCGTGTTCGGGGTGCTGGTGGTGTCGAACGAATACAGCACCGGCATGATCCGCACCTCGCTGGCCGCCGTGCCGCGGCGCGGTGCCTTCCTGGCCGGGAAGATCACGGTGGCGACCGGACTCTGCCTCGTCGTGGGCCTGGTCACCAGCTTCGTCACCTTCTTCCTCGGGCAGGCGATGCTCGGCTCGCACAAGGCGGAGATCGGCGACCCGGGCGTGCTGCGCGCGGTGATCGGCGGCGGCCTCTACATGACCCTCATCGCGATGTTCTCGATGGGCGTCGCCGCGATGCTGCGCTCTCCGATGCTGTCGCTGGGCATCCTGATGCCGTTCTTCTTCCTGATCTCCAACATCCTCGGCAATGTCTCGGCCACCAAGAAGATCGGCCGGTTCCTGCCCGACCAGGCCGGAAGCAAGATCATGCAGGTGGTCACCCCGATCGACGACGACACCCCCTACGGCCCCTGGGGCGGGCTCGGGATCATGGCGCTGTGGGTGGCGGCCGCGCTCATCGGCGGCTACGTCCTGTTGAAGAAGCGGGACGCGTGACGCGAAGAGCCTTTGCTTTCATTTGAGCGGAACCGTCAGCGCCCCGATAAGCTCCTAACCCTTACGGGGGGCGTGTGCCCCGCTGTCCTGAACCTTGCGATGGGTGCGGAGCATGATCGAGGCAGTCGGCCTGACCAAGCGCTACGGCGACAAGACCGCTGTGTACAACCTTTCCTTCCAGGTGCGTCCCGGTGCCGTCACCGGCTTCCTGGGCCCCAACGGCTCGGGCAAGTCGACGACCATGCGGATGATCCTGGGGCTGGACAATCCCACGTCCGGGCAGGTCACGATCGGCGGCTACCCCTATCGCAGGCTGCCCAACGCGGCCCGGCAGGTCGGTGCGCTGCTCGACGCGAAGGCCGTGCACGGCGGCCGGGCGGCCCGTAACCACCTGCTGTGCCTGGCCCAGCTGTCCGGCATCCCGGCCCGCCGGGTGGACGAGGTGCTCGGGGTCGTCGGCCTCCAGGACGTGGCCACAAAGCGCTCCAAGGGCTTCTCGCTGGGCATGGGCCAGCGGCTCGGCATCGCGGCCGCGCTGCTCGGCGACCCGCAGGTGCTGCTCTTCGACGAGCCGGTCAACGGACTGGACCCCGAGGGCATCCTGTGGGTGCGCAACCTGATGAAGGCGCTGGCGGCCGAGGGCCGTACGGTCTTCGTCTCCTCCCATCTGATGAGCGAGATGGCGCTGACCGCGGACCACCTCATCGTGATCGGGCGCGGGCAGCTGCTGGCCGACATGGGGGTGCGGGACTTCATCGCCGCGAACTCCGCCGGCTTCGCACGGGTGCGTACGCCGGACACCGAGCCGCAGCTCCGCGAGAAGCTGTCGGCCGCGATCACCGAGGCGGGCGGGCACGTCCTGCCGGAGCAGGACGGCGCGCTGCGGGTCACGGGGCTGCCGCTCCCCCGCATCAGCGACATCGCCCACGACACGGACGTACGCCTGTGGGAGCTGTCGCCGCACCAGGCCTCCCTGGAGGAGGCGTACATGCGGATGACGCAGGGCGCCGTGGACTACCGCTCCACGATCGACCAGAAGCAGGGCCTCATGCAGCCCCTGCCGCCGGGCGCCCCGGCCCCCATGCCGGTCCCCGGCCAGGGCCAGCCCGACTGGTACGCCCCGCCGCCCCCGCAGCAGGGCGGCCAGCCCTTCGCGGGCGCACCGGGCGGACCGGCGCCCTA
>NZ_JAAGLY010000389.1 GCF_010548375.1 Streptomyces sp. SID13726 | reverse complement strand
TGAAAACACTCGCTCCCTACAACGTTCCATTGTATAGTCATGGACGTAGGGAACGCACCACGCGGACCCCACAAGGGAGTTCGGTACCGGTCGCTCACGCGGCTACGAGGAAGGTTCGAATCCTTCCGCTCCCACGCGGCCAGACGATCGCTGGCTAGCTGGAACCGGATGCCGACGGGCGCCGGGCGGCCTCATAGAGAGCCGATCCACGCAGCTCCCTGATGGGGAGTGTGCGGAGAGGGGGCCGGGTCTACGAGTCCCGGAGCCGAACCATGTAGGGCCCACTGCTCGAGCGGTGGGCCCTACCTCGATCTCCGGCGCCGGACAGCTCAGGCAGGCGACAGCGCCCGGTCCTCCCGCAGGCGCGCCAGCGTGGTGTTGACGCACTCGATGAACGAAGCGAAGGCATCGTCGCCCAGGGACACCCGGATGCTCTCCAGGATCTGCACCGCCCAGTC
>NZ_JAAGLY010000388.1 GCF_010548375.1 Streptomyces sp. SID13726 | reverse complement strand
CCAGAGGCAGCGCCTTCGATCAGCTCTTCGTGGACCTGCTCCGGGCGTCCCACGGCAGGGTCTTCATCACCATCGGCGAGGTCCGCGCATCGACCAAGAACTCCTTGGTGAGGCGGCATGCAACGCAAGCCAATACGACCGTCCAAGACCACATGGATGTGCTGGAGGAGACCGGTCTCGTCACTGATGCCACGTTGGACGGCGTCGCCTCCTCCATTCCCAAGTGACCATCCGGCACGGCGCTGCATCGAAGCGGCCTCTGCAGCTTCCAACTGTCGGCGATGTACAGGCAACCTGATTGTGGATGCGCACGCGGGAAAGGCCGCCTTCGCGGCCACGGCGTCGGGCTAGCTCAGGCGTCATCCATCGCTCTACGCAGTCTCGCTTTCCAGCCCTCGGCCACTCTTGTTCGCCCCCGTCACCCACACGAGATTCTCTGCCGACAGATCGAGGTGAGC
>NZ_JAAGLY010000387.1 GCF_010548375.1 Streptomyces sp. SID13726 | reverse complement strand
TTCCACCGGGACCTGTCGTGGCCGTACGCGGAGGACCAGGGCGCGGCGGGCCGCTGGGGCGTGGGCACCCCGAACGCCAACGTCCTGCTGTGCGGCGCGGGCGCCGTGCGCGGAGGGGGCGTCAGCGGGGTCCCCGGCCACAATGCGGCGATGGCCGTCCTGGGGCACTGACCTCGGCTACGCGGCGGGCCCGGCGGGCTCGATGACGACGATCGGGATCTCGCGGTCCGTCTTGGTCTGGTACTCGTCGTAGTCCGCCCAGTGCTTCACCATCACGGGCCAGTACGCGGCGCGCTCCGCGGGGGTCGCCGTGCGGGCCGTTCCCTGGAGCACCTTCGGGCCGACCTGGATGCGGACCTCGGGGTGGGCCGTCAGGTTCTTGTACCAGAGCGGGTGCTCGGGGTCGCCGCCCTTGGACGCCACGATGAGGTAGCGCCCGTCGGCCTCGCTGTAGACGGG
>NZ_JAAGLY010000386.1 GCF_010548375.1 Streptomyces sp. SID13726 | reverse complement strand
CGGCGCGCGCGAGGGCTCGCGCCAGGACGCGGCGATCGGCAAGACCCTCGTCTCGTCCGCGCTCATCGACCGGGTCGCGGGCGGCCTGGGACGGCGCCTCGTCGAGGTGCCGGTCGGGTTCAAGTGGTTCGTGCCCGGCCTGCTCGACGGGACCGTCGGGTTCGGCGGCGAGGAGTCCGCCGGGGCGTCGTTCCTGCGCAAGGACGGCCGCGTCTGGTCGACCGACAAGGACGGCCTGCTGCTCGCGCTCCTCGCGTCGGAGATCATCGCGACGACGGGCCGCACGCCGTCGGAGCACCACCGCGACCTCGTCGAGCGCTACGGCGAGTCCTGGTACGCGCGCGTGGACGCGCCCGCCACGCTCGAGGAGAAGGCCACGCTCGGCAAGCTCTCGCCCGAGCAGGTCACCGCCACCGAGCTCGCGGGCGAGCCGATCACCGCGAAGCTCACGAACGCTCC
>NZ_JAAGLY010000385.1 GCF_010548375.1 Streptomyces sp. SID13726 | reverse complement strand
GCCGACGGGCAGCGTGCGCAGGAACGGGACCGTGGCCGCGGCCGCCACGAGGAGCACGCCGTCCGGCTTGGCGTGCGTCGAGGCCAGCTTGGCGACGAACTTGTTCGTCGCGATGCCGACCGAGCAGGTGATGCCGTGCTCGGCCCGCACGCGCCGCCGCAGCTCGGCCGCGATCCGCGTCGGGGGCCCGAGCCGTCGCCTGGCCCCGCTCACGTCCAGGAACGCCTCGTCGACGCTCACCTGCTCCACGAGCGCCGTGATCTCGCCGATCGCCGCCATGACGGACCGGGAGACCTCGTGGTACCGCGTGTGGTCCGGGGGCACGACGATCGCCTGGGGGCACAGGCGGCGCGCCGTCACCATCGGCATCGCCGAGTGGACGCCGAACGCTCGCGCCTCGTACGTCGCCGCGAGGACGACCCCCCGCTCCGCGCCGCCCACGATCACCGGACGCCCCAC
>NZ_JAAGLY010000384.1 GCF_010548375.1 Streptomyces sp. SID13726 | reverse complement strand
GACACGGCGTGGGCGCGGATCGAGCCGCTGCTGCCGGTCGCGACCGGGCGTGGTGGGCGCTGGCGTGATCACCGGCAGGTGATCAACGCGATCTTGTGGCGGCTGCGCACCGGGGCGCCGTGGCGCGACGTGCCGGCCAAGTACGGCCCATGGAAGACGGCGCACGAGCGGTTGCGGTTGTGGACCGCGGACGGTACCTGGGACAAGATCTTGGACCACGTGCAGGTCAAGGACGACGCGGTCGGGAAGGTCGAGTGGGTGTTCTCGGTCGACTCCACGCACGTGCGGGCTCATCACCATGCGGCGGGAGCCCGCAAAAAGGGGGCTGTCAGACAGGGTGGGTCAACGATCTCGCCCTCGCGGGTGAGGCACTCGGCCGCTCGCGCGGCGGACTGACGACCAAGATCCACCTCGCCACGGACGGGCGCGGACTGCCGATGAGCGTGATCGTCACGCCCGG
>NZ_JAAGLY010000383.1 GCF_010548375.1 Streptomyces sp. SID13726 | reverse complement strand
GGTCGCCGGACGTCTGCCCCCGGCGCGGTGTCTGGGGTGACTTCGCGGCCTCCGCCTCGGCCTTGGCGTCGCTCACAGCGGCGGCGGCCTGCTTCCCGGCCTCGTCGGCCGCCGCGGCAGCGTCGAGCGAAACCGACCAGCCTGCGTCGAGTTCTGGGGTCCCGCCTTCGGCCGACGTGTGGTCAGCGCCGGCGGCAGCTGCTTCCTGAGGTTGCGCCGCCGACTGGCCGCCGAATGCTGTGGTGACGGTTCGGATCGCCTCGGTCAGCTCCCCCGGGATCACCCAGAACGTGTTGTTGTCGCTGTTCGCCAGGTGCGGGAGCGTCTCCAGATACTTGTAAGCCAGGATCTTCGCGTCGGCATTGTTGCGGTGGACGGCCTGGAAGACGAGCTCCACCGCCTTCGCCTCACCGTCCGCCCGCAGGATCATGGCCTGCTGGGTGCCCTGCGCCTCCAGGAT
>NZ_JAAGLY010000382.1 GCF_010548375.1 Streptomyces sp. SID13726 | reverse complement strand
CCACCTCGCCCCTGCCCTTCGAGGGCACCACCGTCTCCCGCCTGCGCTACCTCGAGGCCCGCGCCGCGTTCGGCCTCACGGCGCGCGAGCAGCTCACGAGCGGGTGCCACGTGCACGTCGCCGTCGCGGACGACACCGAGGGGGTCGCCGTCCTCGACCGCATCGGGCCGTGGCTCCCCACGCTCCTCGCGCTGAGCCCCAACTCCCCGTTCTGGCAGGGCCAGGACAGCGGGTACGCGAGCTTCCGGTCCCAGGTCTGGTCCCGCTGGCCGACGTCGGGGCCCACCCGGGCGTTCGGCTCGCCCGAGGCGTACCGCGACGCGGTCGACACCCTCGTCGCGACCGGCACGATCCTCGACGAGAACATGGTCTACTTCGACGCCCGGCTGTCGTCGCGCTACCCGACGGTCGAGATCCGCGTCGCCGACGTGTGCCTCGACCCCGACACCGCGACGCTCCT
>NZ_JAAGLY010000381.1 GCF_010548375.1 Streptomyces sp. SID13726 | reverse complement strand
CGCGACGATGGCGATGATCCCGCCGAGCAGGAGGGTCGCCCGGTAGGGGGTGCGGTACTTGGGGTGCGTGACGGAGAAGACGCGCGGCAGGAGTCCGTCACGGCTCATCGCGAAGAACACGCGGGTCTGGCCGAGCAGCAGGATCATGCTCACGGTGATCAGGCCGACGGCCGCCCCGAGACTGATCGCGCCGGAGAAGAAGGGCTGGTTCACCGACTTGAAGGCTTCGGCCAGTGGCGCGGTCGGCGACATCTCCGAGTACTTCTGCATGCCGGTGACCACCAGCGTCACGGCGACGTAGAGGAAGGTGCAGATCAGCAGCGAGCCGAGGATGCCGCGCGGCATGTCCCGCTGCGGGTTCTTGGTCTCCTCGGCCGCCGTGGCCACGACGTCGAAGCCGATGAAGGCGAAGAAGATGAGGGAGGCCGCGGTGAAGATGCCCATGACGCCGAAGTTGGTG
>NZ_JAAGLY010000380.1 GCF_010548375.1 Streptomyces sp. SID13726 | reverse complement strand
GGTCCGGCCTTGTAGCCGACACCGCGCACCGTCACGACGATCTCGGGGCGCTCGGGGTCCTTCTCGACCTTGGAGCGCAGCCGCTGTACGTGCACGTTGACCAGGCGGGTGTCCGCCGCGTGCCGGTAGCCCCAGACCTGCTCCAGCAGCACCTCGCGGGTGAACACCTGCTAGGGCTTGCGCGCGAGGGCGACCAGCAGGTCGAACTCGAGCGGGGTCAGGGCGATCGAGGCGCCCTCGCGCTTGACCGAGTGCCCGGCCACGTCGATGACCAGGTCACCGATGGTCAGCTGCTCGGGAGCGGGCTCCTCCGACCGGCGCAGACGGGCCCGGATGCGCGCCACCAGCTCCTTCGGCTTGAACGGCTTCACGATGTAGTCGTCGGCCCCGGATTCCAGGCCCAACACGACGTCGACCGTGTCGCTTTTGGCGGCGAGCATGACGATCGGTACGCCCGACT
>NZ_JAAGLY010000037.1 GCF_010548375.1 Streptomyces sp. SID13726 | reverse complement strand
GGCTGTTCCTGCTCGGCCGCCGCGCGCCGCCTGCGCCGCCCGGTGGGTGCGGCGGACTCGTCGTTCTCGGCGGGGGCGGGGAGGTCGCCGTCCAGGAAGGAGTCGGTGGAGGAACGCCGGGCCCGCCGCCGCCCGCCGGTCTCAGCGTGAGCGACCTCGGCAGGGGTGGCGGGGGCCGCGGGGGCCGCTTCCAGCGCGGCGGGACCGGGCGCCGCGACGGCTCCCGCCCCGCCGCCGATGGGCACTTCGAGGACGTACGCGCTGCCGCTCATGCCCGGCACCTCGTGCGTCTGGAGGACACCGCCGTGGGCGCGCACGATCCCGCGCACGATCGGCTCGTGCACCGGGTCCCCGCCGGCGTACGGCCCGCGCACCTCGATGCGGACGCTCTCGCCGCGCAGCGCGGCCGCGACCACGACCGTGTTGTCCATGTAACCGCCCGCGGACACGGGCGCGTTGCCGGTCGCGTCGACCCCGGCGACGTCCGCGATGAGATGCGCGAGCGCGGTCGCGAGGCGCTGGGCGTCGACCTCGGCCTCGATGGGCGGCGCGTGTACGGCGAACTGGACGCGCCCCGGCCCGATCAGCTCGACCGCGCCGTCCACACCCGCGGCGACGACCGCGTCCAGCATCACCTTCGTACGGGCGACGCTGTCGGTGCCCGCGTCGAGGAGCTGGTAGCCGAGGACGTTGTCGATGAGGTTGGTGATGCGGGAGTAGCCGGCCGAGAGGTGGTGCAGGACCTGGTTGGCCTCGGGCCACAGCTGTCCGGCGTCGTCGGCGGCGAGCGCGGACAGCTCGCGGCGCAGTTCGTCGAGGGGCCCGCGCAACGAGCGTCCCAGCAGCGTCAGCAGCTGGTCGTGCCGTCCGGCGAGGGCCTCGTAACGGTCCTTCTCGCGCTCCCCGAGCGCCGCGTACCGGTCCTCACCCGCGGCGAGTTCCTCGTCGTGCTGCTCCTGGAGCTCCTCCAGCTCGGCGATGTGCTTCTGGCGCAGCGCGGTGAGCTCGGAGGCGTGCTCCTCCTCCAGCCGCTCCACTTCCTCGGCGTGCGCCTTGTCCGCGGCGGACTTCTCGTCGGCGAGGGCGTCGTAGGGCCGCCGGTCGGTGAAGGTGAGCACGGCGCCGACGAGCTGGTCGCCGTCGCGCACGGGGGCGGTCGTCAGGTCGACCGGGACCTTCTCACCCTTCTTGGACCACAGCACCTGCCCGCGCACCCGGTGCTTGCGCCCGGAGCGCAGGGTGTCGGCGAGCGGGGACTCCTCGTACGGGAAGGGGGTGCCGTCGGCGCGCGAGTGCAGGATCAGATCGTGCAGCTCGCGCCCGCCGAGGTCGCTGGCCCGGTAACCCAGTATCTGGGCGGCGGCCGGGTTGACGAGCACGATCCGCCCGTCGGTATCAGTCCCTACGACGCCCTCGGCGGCGGCCCGCAGGATCATCTCGGTCTGCCGCTGCGAACGCGCCAGCTCGGCCTCGGTGTCGACGGTCCCGGTCAGGTCGCGTACGACGAGCATGAGCAGCTCGTCGCCGCTGTAGCCGTAACCGTCGTACGCCTGCTGGCCGTTCTCCAGGTTGGCGCTGGTGACCTCGACGGGGAACTCGGTGCCGTCGGTCCTCCTGGCCACCATCCTGGTCGGCTTGGTCCGCCCGCGCGGGTCCATGTGGTCGGGCCGCCGCATGGACCCCGGGATGAGCCGCGAGTCGAACTGCGGCAGCAGATCGAGCAGCCCCCGCCCCACGAGCGCGGTGCCCGGCGCCTCGAACGCCTCCAGCGCGATGGTGTTGGCGTTGACGACGGTCCCATTGGCGTTGACCAGCACCAACGCGTCGGGAAGCGCGTCGAGTATGGCTGCGAGGCGAGCAGCGCCTCGGGATGGCCTGCTGCTCACGAGACGCTTCCTCCCTGTTACCGCACCTTGCCGACCGCTCGGGCCATCTTGCCAAGGGGCCCGCGACGTGTCACGCGAGGGAGTCTAAGCGCAGCGGTTGTGCGGGGGTGCCGGATGAGAGGGAGGTCGCACGACGAAGTGAGGTAGAACGTGTGACCGCCTCCCGGGGGCGAGGGCCTGTCGTTTGGATGAGGCCGGCTGTGAGAAGCGGTGTGTCCTGGCCGAGCCGAGCGTGCCAGACCCCACGACGGCGGACTGATCCAAACGACAGGCCCTACGTGCCTGTGCTGGGGAGGAGCGGTACGAAGCGGTCCCAGCGGGCGGTCTCGCAGCCGTTGCTCCGGTCGAAGCGGGCGTCGACGGGACGCCCGGCCCAGGTTCCCGTGACATGCGCGGTGGCGGGACCGCCGTAGAGCATCGTGCAGACGCTGCCCTCGGGCACGGGGGCGAAGGTGTCCTTGCCCCACCGGGTGTTCCGCTCAAGGGCCGCGCAGGCGCCGGCGGGGTCGGGATGCGTGCCGCGGGCGGGGTGGCAGTCGACCACGAAGGTCCCGTCGGCACCGCCGCCGGCGTCCCGGACGGTGACGGTGAGATGGTCGCCGGCGGGGGCGTACGCCGAGGCATGGGTCGGCGCCAGGGCGGCGAGGACGAGGGGCAGCGGGCTTAACCGGGCGAGCCGGCGCAGCGGGGTGACGTATGACATGCCCTGACTAACGCGGGGGGCGGCTGGACGTTGCTGCCGGGCTGTTGCCGGGGTGTTGTGGTTGGGATGCGGCCCGGTGGGGTTCGGGTGTGGTTTGGGTGCGGTCCGGATGTGGTCCGGAAGCACTTTGCCCTGCGCCCCGCCCGCCTAGTACCGTGGGTGCCGATTGGTGGCACGACCTTCGACTGTGTCATCATCTGCACGCACCACTCGCGCTCGCGCGGGCGGCTGTGCTGGAGGCGTCGCCTAGTCCGGTCTATGGCGCCGCACTGCTAATGCGGTTTGGGACGCAAATCCCATCGAGGGTTCAAATCCCTCCGCCTCCGCGCAAGATCACCGAAGCCCCGGTCCACTGGACCGGGGCTTCGTCGTCGTCCCCCACCCCCAGATGGGTGTTTCCGCAGGTCACAAGGGCTACGGCAAACGGATTTCACATGGCGGCGGCAGTCATGTAATGTTCTTCCTGTCGCCGCGAGCGGGCCGAAAGGACCGGGACCGGCAAGAAAGACAACAAGCACTCGTAGCTTAACGGATAGAGCATCTGACTACGGATCAGAAGGTTGCAGGTTCGAATCCTGCCGAGTGCACAGCAGACAGAGGCCCTGTGGAGAGATCCACAGGGCCTCTGCTTTATGCCTCGACGGCAGTGTTTGACTGCATCCCCTGTTGTCGGTTTCGCCCGCACCGGCAGGGGCTCGGCGGAACGGGCCGTGGGATCAGCTCAGGGCTTTGCCCACCTCGTCGATCGTTGGCCGATCCTCGGGAGCGTGGCTGAGCATCGCGTCGACCAGGTCGCCCAGCTCACCGGGCGCCTTCACAGGGCGGCGCCTTCCGTTCGCCACTGCTTCTCTCTGGACGGCGCGCGGAGCGTCGTCCGGGTACTCGACCGATCGCCACCCGGTGGCTGAGATCAGGAGGGACGCCCCGAGGGCGTAGATGTCGGCCTCCTGCGTCGGCTCGGCTTCTCCGATGTCGAGCACGCTGCGAGCGATCTCTGGTGCCTCGTAGTGGACGAGGCAGCCGCGGAACGGGAAGTCGTAACTCTCAGGTACCTGCCCGCCGCGGGCGAGTGCGAGGTCGATGAGGTGGGTTCGTACCGGCCCGATGATGAAGTGGGCAGGCTGCACGTCGCCGTGTGCCCAGCCCCGTACGTGGAGTTCTGCCAGCGCTTCGACGCAGCCGAGTGCCACGCTGTTGTGCGGTGCGATGGATGAGCCGCGCCTGCGGCAGGGCTCTCAGATGCGGTGCAGGTCTGGCCCCTCGTGCCACGGCTGGACGTTCCAGGTCCCGCGCTCCCACTCGCCGTACGCGACCTCACCCGAGCCGAGACGGTGCAGCACGGCCCCTTCGCGTGCGGGCGCAAGCGCGGTCCAGGGTTGGGCCGGCCACTCACCGGTGGCCTCGATCGGATGGCCGAGTTTCACGGCGTGGCGACCACGGGGGCCGTCCACCTCCCAGACCGTGGAGCCCCTACGGCTCAGGACCAGCCGCTGTTCCGTCCGGCGACGCGGTTGATCACCAACCCGGGGTGGCCGCACCGCTGTTGTCGGGTGCTACGCGTCACCGTAGGGACGGCCGCCGGCACCGGGTTCAGCCTCTCGGAGACGCCGCCCTCGGGCACGGTGACCTTGATCAGGGAGGACTCGCCGTCCGGACCTTGGGTTCAGGGGCCTAGATGAGGGGGCGTGGCGGCGGAGGTCTCAACGCCGATGGCACACAAGAGGAGTTGGCTATCTACTCGGCTACATGAGTGTGCATGATGAGGTGTATGAGTTCGGGAAGCGTCGCGGACTTCGGCACCGCCCTGCTCGGCGGGGGTCATTGTCAGTCCCCTGCGGCATGCTCTGCCCATGCTGATTGCGACTGACAGTCAAGGCCATGTGCTGGAGCACCCGTCGGAGCCTGCGATAGGCGCGATGGTCGCCGACCTGCGACCTGGAGACCACGTGCTTCTTGAGCGGAAGGACGAGAGGCGTGAGGGCGACTGGTACATCCAGGTCTGGTTTCGCGACGAGACCACGTACCAACTGGAGTTCCGAAACGGCGTCCCCGCAGAGCATTACCAAACGCTGACCACCTCGCAGGAGAAGGTCGGTCAGACGCTCGTCGACTGGGCCGCCGACAGGCCGGACTGGCAGAACGGCTTCACGTGGGAGAACATCGGCGCCATGTTCCCCGCGCCAGCCACCGAGGCCCCGGAGCAGCCCGCCCCCTAACACCGCACTCCTGCCGACCATGCGGTCAGGTCGCGGGGAGCTGGTAGGCCAGGACGTATGCGTCTGCCGCCATGACCGTGTCGCAGACCTCGACGGCCCGTCCCTCGGTGTCGAAGGCGGTGCGGATGAGGTGTATGACGGGCACGCCGGATGCCAGCCGGAGCGTCTTGACCTCGGTTGGTGAGGGCATGCGGGCGCGGATCTCCTCTTCGAAGTGGTCGAGGTGGTGGCCGAGTTCTTCGAGGCGGGCGTAGATGCCGCCTGGGCCGGGGTTGGGTTCGGTGATCTGCGTGCCGCGGGCGATGTCGAGGGGGAGGTAGGAGGTGGCGAACTCGACCGGCCGGCCGTCGAGGAGGTAGCGCCGGCGCCGGGCGAGCACGCGCCGGACGGAGCCGAGCCGGGTGGAGATGTCCTGACTGGCCTTCTCTTCCTTGACCTGAAGGCTGTCGACCTGGGGATGGCTGCCGACTGTGTCCGCCTCGACGATGAACGCGGACTTGCCCTGCTCGCGATGCCGGCGGGCGAAGCGGTCGGAGGCGAGGCGCCGTACGGGCGGGCGGGGTCGGACGAAGACGCCCTTGCCGTGTTCGGCGTGGACGAGTCCTTCCCCCTGGAGGATGGAGAAGGAGTTGCGGACGGTCATCCGGGATACGCCGTAGTGGTCCACAAGCTCCGCCTCGGAGGGCAGCTTCTCGCCCTCCCTGAACCGGCCGCGGTCGATGGCTTCGCGCAGCTGGTCGGCGATCTGCCTAAAGACCGCACGGTCGCTCGTGGGGTCGAGATCACCGAGCTGGCCGGAGGGAAGAGCAGGGGTCACGAGTGCACTCCTTTAGGTATCTAGACGTGTGGGCGAGTGTTGTTGCTACGGTGGAGAGCCTAGCCATCCGAGAGGGCCGAGGAACGTGAGCACAGAACGCCCGCACTCCGTAAGCGTGGCCGGAGTCGTCATCGACGACCATGGCCGGGCTCTCCTGATCCAGCGCCGCGACAACGGCCAGTGGGAGCCCCCGGGCGGCGTCCTCGAACGCGAGGAGACCATTCCCGAGGCCCTGCAACGAGAAGTCCTCGAAGAGACCGGCATCAAGATCGCCCTTCCGGCGACCCTGACCGGCGTCTACAAGAACATGACGGGTCTGATCGTCTCCCTGGTCTTCCGCTGCCAGGCCGCCGACGGCACTCCCACCACCGGCGACGAGACCCGCGCACTGCGCTGGGCCACCCGCGAAGAAGTCTCCGAGCTTGCCGACGAGGCATACGCCATCCGCGTCCTGGACGCGATGGACGCGGCGTCTCCACCTGCCATCCGCGCCCACGACGGCGTGAAACTCGTCTAGCCCGAACCCGCTGCACTTGGCGGCCTACCAGCACGAAGAAACTTGTATGCACGAGTATATGAGTACAGCCCAGGTCTGGGGACTCACTTGCCCAGGTTTCCCGGAAGAGGTCAGCCGGGCCCGCCGCTGGACCCGCGACATCCTGCGTGGATCACCGTTGGCCGAGGACGCCGAACTGATCGTGAGCGAACTGAGCGCGAACGCGATCCTCCACACCGCCAGCGGCCAGGACTCGGGCAGCTTCCATCTGGCCTTGGCGGTGTCGGCACAGGTCATCGCGATGTCGGTCACGGACGACGGAGGCGCTGGCACCGCTCCGAAGATCGAGCGCCAGGACCAGGACGCCGAGCACGGCCGGGGCCTGGGCATGGTCAGCGTGATCGCTCACCGGGTCGTCGTCCACGAGAGCGACGACGGGCACACGGTCACTGCGGAGTTGTTCACGGACCTCAGGGGCGGGGGTCACCCGTGCTGATGGACAAGCCCCAGCGGGGCTACTGGTGCGAGTGCTGGACCGAAGACCTCACCGAGGAGAGGCAGCCGGTCCTGCGAGCATCCTTCGACGCGTACTCGGCACCGCAGGCCGACAGATGGGTAGCGGTCGCACTTCGCACGATCTCACCGGCACTGGATCCCGACGCGTCCCAGGAGGCGTGGGAGTGGCTGTACGACGGCCGCATCACCACGAGGAAGGCACTCCTACGCGCCGAGCCTTGCACAGTGACGCTCACCCAGGCCCGCACTCGCATCAACTGGACGATCCGGCCTGTGATCTTCCTGCCGCTGGCACACCGCCAGGAGGCCGAACTTCCGTCCTGCGCTCAGGACTTCAAACCGCACACAGAGCCTCACACGCCCCAGCAGGCCGACTGAGTTACAACTTTCTCTACTGGTTCAAGGCGGCTCCGTAAGTTGTTGGATGGCCCGGAAGGGCGGGGTGTGGCTCAAGGCGGCTTGTCGAGTGTGGCTCGGAGCGAGTGGCCGCCGCGCCCTTCGGGGCACCCTGGCTGTTGATTGAGATGTGCGCGCCTTGCGCGGTCGCTGTTTACGGAGCGGACAGCGGGGTGTTCCTCGGGCCGACAAGATGCCGTGCGGTGTGAGGAGGGGCGAGTGAGTGAGCCACGGACCCGAGTATGGGCTGGCATCGATGCAGGCAAGGGGCATCACTGGGCGGCAGTCGTCGACGAGACCGGCGCGACTCTGTGGTCAAAGAAGATCGACAACGACGAGTCGGCCATCCTGACCGCGCTCGGCGGGATTCTTGGCCTGGCGGGCGAAGTCCACTGGGCCGTGGACATCTCCGGGACATCCTCCGCACTGTTGTTGGCCCTGCTTGCGGCCCACGGTCAGAGGGCCGTCTACGTGCCCGGCCGCACGGTCAATCGTATGTCCGGCGCCTACCGTGGCGAAGCGAAGACCGACGCCCGCGACGCCTATGTCATCGCCGAGACGGCACGTCACCGCAGCGACTTCGCCAGCATCGACGTGCCCGCACAGCTGACCGCTGATCTCGCGCTGTTGACGGCTCACCGGTCAGATCTGGTCGCCGACCGGGTGCGGATGACCAATCGGCTTCGCGACGTGCTGAGCGGCGTCTTCCCTGCCCTGGAGCGCTCCTTCGACTACTCGAACCACAAGGGCGCGCTGGTACTGCTGACCGGCTACCCGACACCGGCCTCGATCCGCCGCCGAGGCCGTGCCCGGCTGACAGCCTGGCCGGCAGCCCGCAGCGTGTGGGGCGCCGACGCAGTGGCGGCGACCGCGCTGGTGGCCGCTTCTGGCCCAGCAGACCGCCCTTCCCGGTGAGGGGGTCGCCGCGCAGATCGCTGCCGACCTGGCGACCCAGATCCTTGCCCTGGACGAACACCTCAAACGGATCGACCGGCAGATCCGAGACACCTTCCGCCGCCACCCGCAAGCGGAGATCATCGAGTCAATGCCCGGTCTGGGCCCTGTACTTGGCGCCGAATTCGTTGTGGCGGCCGGCGACCTGGCGGCCTACGCCGACGCCGGCCATCTCGCTTCCGCGGCCGGGCTGGTACCCGTGCCCCGCGACTCGGGCCGCAGAACCGGCAACCTGCACCGGCCCAAGCGCTACAGCCGCCGCCTGCGACGGGTGTTCTACATGTCCGCGCAGACCAGCATCATCCGCGAAGGCCCGAACCGGGACTTCTACCTCAAGAAACGAGGCGAGGGCTGCAACCACGTCCAGGCCGTCATCGCCCTGGCCCGGCGGCGCACCAGCGTCCTGTGGGCACTACTACGCGACAACCGGGCCTTCACCAGCGCCGCGCCGACCACGCAAGCGCCTTGACTCCGTCATTGAGACTCGCTCCGCTCCCCGCGCGCGGCCCGGCCCCCGGCCGGGCCTGCGCTCCTGTCTCCGCCCCGCTCCAACCCGGCTGGCGCCCGTGCCGCGCTCCAAGCACGCAGCCGCCTGATGCCAGAGAAGGGGCACGTCGTGGCTGGGGCGGTCGGCTGCACGGCTTTAGCCACCTCCCCGGTCAGGGTCCCGCGTCGAGCAAGACCAGGGGGCCACTCGTGCTAGAGGGCGTCTGAAAAGCCGGTCAGCGGGCAAGTCACCTGGTAGCGGGGCGGTGACGTACTTTCGGGGGCTGGGGTGTGCGGGCTGCGTACCCGTTACCCGACGGATCTTTTCGATCTGGAGTGGGAGATCCTTCGTCCGCTGGTTCCGGCGGTCAAGCCCGGTGGGCGACCGGCGAAACACACGCGACGGGAGATCATCAACGCGTTGGCGTACTGGCTGCGGGCCGGCTGCGCCTGGAGGCTGCTGCCGCACGACCTGCCGCCGTGGCAGACCGTCTACCACTACTGGCGGCGATGGCAGCAAGAAGGCGTGTGGGAGCGGATGTTGACCATGCTGCGCGAACGCGAGCGGGTGCAACTCGGCCGGGATCCCACTCCCAGCGCGGCCATCGTGGACAGTCAGAGCGTGAGGGCCAGTGAGCGCGGCGGCCTGCACGGGTACGACGGCGGCAAGAAGGTCAGCGGCATCAAGCGCCACCTGCTCGTCGACACCCGCGGCACTGTCCTGGTCACCTGCGCGAGCCCGGCGAGTGTCGGTGACCGCGACGGAGCAGCAGTCCTGTTCGCCCAGGCTGCCGATGCCTTCCCGCGCCTTCGGCACGTGTGGGCGGACCAGGGCTACCGTGGCGCCGACTTTCATGCCTGGGCACGGGAAGCCACCGGCATCACCGTGCAGGTCGTACAGCGCCGCGACGGAGGGTTCCGCTCGACCTGGGCGAAGGTAGGCACACCGCCTCCGGAAGTGCCCCTCTTCGCGGTCGTCCCGCGCCGGTGGGTCGTAGAGCGGACGTTCGCCTGGCTGGGACGGTGCCGCCGCCTGTCGAAGGACTACGAGTACCTGCGCGTCTGCTCGGAGAACGCCATCTACCTCACCATGGCCATGCTCCTCGTGCGCCGCCTCGCAAGATCAACCCGCTGACCGGCTTTTCAGACGCCCTCTCACTGAGCGTTTGGTCCTGTCTCGGTCAAGTTGATGTCGTTTCCGGAGTCCTGCGACACCGGGACGGTTGGGGTTGACGGGGTAGTCGACCCGTCCGCGGCGCATGGGGATCGTTTCGCTCCGACTGCTCCTGTCTGCTCCCAACACGCCCCCGAGCGCCAGCCTTTGACCGCTGACGGGGTCAGCGTGCGTCGGCTAGTTCGCAAACATGACTGCGCACAGCCCCTATCCCAGCGACCTGTCGGACGCACGCTGGGCACTGATCGAGCCTGTCCTTACGTCCTGGCGCAACCAGCGCCGCGCCCGGGCGCTCGACATCGGCCGGCCCCCCGAACACGACCTGCGCCAGATCATGAACGCGATCCTGTACGTGGACCGCACCGGCATCCCCTGGCGTTACCTCCCACACGACTTCGCGCCGTGGGCCACGGTCTACGGGTACTTCGCCAAGTGGCAGCAGGACAACGTCTTCGAGCAGCTCACCGGCCTGCTGCGGCGACTGGTCCGCGAAGCCGAGGGCCGCGACACGGAGCCGTCTGCCTGCGTCCTGGACTCCCAGACCATCAAGACCTCTGCCAACGTGCACCTCACGGACCAGGGCACAGACGCCGGGAAACGGATCATCGGACGCAAGCGCCACCTCGGCTGCGACACCCTCGGCCTGCTTCTGACCGTGCTGGTCACCGCCGCCAACGTCTCCGACACCGCAGCCGGCGTAACCCTGCTCTCCCGCATCGCCACCGCCCACCCGCACATCACCAAGGCCTGGGTGGACGCCGGCTACCGCACCACCGCCATCGACCACGGCGCCAGCCTCGGCATCGACGTCCACCCCGTCCACCGCCCGCCCGGCACCCGCGGGTTCACCATCATCCCGAGACGGTGGACCATCGAGCGCAGCATCGGCTGGCTCATGCACCACCGACGCCTCGCCCGCGACTACGAACGCCACCCGCACCGCTCCGAAGCCATGATCCACCTCGCGATGATCGACCTCATGGCCCGCAGACTCACCGGCGAAGCCACCCCCAACTGGCGCGGAACCTGACCCGGGACCAAACACGAATCACCGGACCAAACGCTCAGTAATTGCGGTCAGGCCCAAAGCCTGCCCGAGTTGCTGGCCAGCGTACGGCCCCCTGATCATGCTCGACCCCAGACCGGGCAGGCCACCGGCCAAACCCGCTCCGCCAACCTCGTGAGGCGACTCAAGCAGCGTCGCCCCGCGCCAGGTTCAAGATCATTCTCATCAGCTGATCCGTCGTGGTTGGCATCCTTGACAACCGATACGCTTGTACAGCTAGCATCCATCCCTCCATAGTCAGGGCCGGTAAAAGTTGTCGAGCATTTATGATTCGGGTAAATCTGCTCTTGATGACCTAATTGAGTGGGCTGAAGCTAATGCAGTCGGCGATAAGCGCAACGAGGCAACCACTCGGCTCCACCTGATCGATAAGCTCCTTATCGACGTGCTTCGCTGGTCAAGGGCCAGTATCAGGGCAGAGGAGAAGGCTGGCACAGGTTGGATCGACTACGCCCTAGGTTCTCCTGCCACACAGCTCATTATCGAGGCCAAGCGCGAGGGGATTCATTTTGACCTGCCAGCAGGAGTCGGCACTGGCATTCATAAGATCGAAAATCTCATCATCGGGGACAAGGGGAAGTCCCTCAAGGATGCCCTGACGCAAGTTGCAGAGTATGCAGCGCGCAACGGTGTGGCACCAGCAGGTGTGACTAACGGACATCAGCTTGTTCTCTTCATTGCGGTCCGGATGGACGGCGTACCGCCTCTAAAGGGTAGAGCTTTGGTATTCCCTAGTCTTGCCGATATGCGAGCAGATTTTCGGCTCTTGTGGGATAACGCTTCCGCCAGCGGTGTCGATGCAAAGGTACTCCACAGTACGGTGAGCTTGCTGGAAGCGCCTCCCCCCGAGCCTCTTTCAATGCACTTGGTCAATTACCCGGGATCGAAGCGGAGAAATAGCCTGCAATCTGGGCTTGATATTTTGGGTGAACTTTTCCTGGAAGATGTCACTCGACTAGAAGAGCTACGCAAGGATTTCTTGCGCGAGTGCTATGCGTCGAGTGGTGCGCTATCTCAGTATGCTGAGGTAAGTAAGCAAATCCTCCGAACACGTTACGCCTTGCTGAGCGAAGAAGACGGGCCGGACGTATCTCCTATCGAGGGCAAGAAAGGCCTCAATCAGAACCTGACGCAAGACATGCTGGCAGCCGCAGCGGCGCGGAGGCCGATCGTGCTTCTGGGAGACGTTGGGGTGGGTAAGACAACATTCATTCAAAGGCTAGTGCACGTTGACGCTGAGGAGCTGTTCGATAAAGCGATCAGTCTCTACATTGATTTTGGCTCTTCTACAACACTCACCCGGATTGACTCACACGTAGTCGAAGAGTCCATTCGGCAATTGCGTGAAAACTATGATGCCGATATCGAAGATGCATCTTTCGTGGAAGCAGTGCATCATGGTGCGCTGAACCGGTTCGAACGGGGCGTGGTTGGACGCCTCAAAGAAATCGATCCTATCGCGTACGAGAAGGAAAAGATTAATCTTCTGCGGCGGGCGGTAGACGATCGCGCTGGCCACTTGAAGGCCAGCCTGGAGCACCTGCGATCCAATTGGCGCAGGCAGCTAGTAATCTTTCTGGACAATATCGACCAGCGGAGCAGTGAGGATCAGGAGCAGGTATTCCTCATCGCAAATGAGCTCGCGCAAACATGGCCAGCTACAGTCTTTGTCACCTTGCGGCCAGAGACTTTCTATCGATCCAGCCGAAGCGGCACTCTTTCTGGATACCAAGCGCGCGTTTTCACCATTGCTCCACCGCGAGCAGACGTAATGTTGCAGCGTCGAGTCGATTTCGCCTTGGGGCAGCTACGGGCGACGGGACGGCTGGGTTCGTTTCCAGCTAACGTGACTGTCGACAGCGAAAGCCTTAAAGTATTCCTCGAAATTCTGGCAGAGAATTTTCGATCGAACGATAACCTGCTTGCACTCATCGATAATCTCGCTGGAGGCAATATGCGCATGGCGCTGAGCTTCGTCACAGGGTTTATCGGAAGCGGGCACATTGACACCGCTAAGATGATCCGAATTTTTCAAGAGAGCGGGCGTTATACTGTACCGCTGCATGAGTTTCTTCGGGCCCTGCTCTTTGGTGACGGAGTCTACTACGACCCACAATCTTCTCCCATTGCGAATCTTTTCCGAATTACCCGGCCCGATGGTCGAGAACACTTCCTATTGCCGCTGCTTCTTAGCCAGACCCAGATTTTGGGTGAGCGAGTCGGGGATGAAGGGTATGTTTCGGCGGAAGCGCTCTTCGAGTTTGCACAGAACCTGGGCTTCGACGTCGAGCAGGTGACAAACGCGCTCGACTATGCGGTGGATAAAAGGCTTCTTGATACCGCTCCACGCCACTCAGGAGAGACTCCACGACTCCACTACAGGATCACTACCGTAGGCGCGTACACGACTCGGGTTCTGCTTGCTTATTTCGCGTATGTTGACGCGATGCTGGTTGACACGCCGATTGTTGACGAGCAGTACAGGAATCTAATCAAGGATGACCACACCTTGCCGGAGCGGGTCACTCGAAGTGAGTATTTTCGCCTCTACCTAGACAGGCAGTGGTCGAAAGTAAAGGACTCCGGATTGCCTTGGCGTTGGTCGGACACCAGCGAAAAGCTATCTGCGGATATTCGCCGAGTGGGCCGGAAGGCGGACCCGCAGGCTTGGAATTACTAAGTCAGATGATGCCGCAGCGAAACTCCGTCGTGGCATAGCCGGACAGTAGAGAGCGGGATTCAGTTTCACTGGATCCCGCTCCTTCTCGTTGTTTCACGCTGGTCGCGATAGACCTGCGATCGAGGCCATCGCCGCCCCGTCAAGACCAGGAGGGCGAGTCGTCCAGCCGCTCCAAGTTGAGCTGATAGGCATTCCTCAGCCGCGTGAAGTCGTAGAAGTCGCCCTGCGGCTCGCGCTTGACGGTCAGCAGACCCTGCGCTTCGAGCTCCTTGCGGCCCTTAGTCCATGTGTCCGACGACAGGCCGTATCGCTGACGCTTCGCCGTATGGATGTATTGCGGCTCCGAGTGTCCTCCGAGGGCATCTCTGAGGGCAAACAGTAGGGCTGTTGCCGTCGGCGACAGCTGCAAGAGCCAACCGCGCGTCCAGAACTCGACCGGCATGCCAACGTACCGGCCTTCCTCTCTGGGCTGTGTGTACACCCCTCCGTCGCCGGTGGCACTCATCAGCGTGATCGCTGAGGGCCGCCCCCACTGCGGCTGGAGGTCGATGAACTTGTTGTCCGCCAGCCACGTCAAGTTGCTGGCAACTCGCCGTGGTCCCGTTCTTGGGTCGAGTCCGAGCATCTGCGTCCAGCCGTTCGGGCCCGGCGGCCTCCGCAGGTCAAAAGGCTCTTTCGTGGCCATCATAGTGATGCACAGGTAAAGCCGGAGGCGCACCTTGCCCCCACGCCCGCCTTGGATGAGCCGAGCAAGAGGCGGAGGCCCGCCTTCACCCTCAGGCGCTATGACAAACGCCGGCGGGAACGGGATGTAGCCCCGTC
Source organism: Streptomyces sp. SID13726 (assembly GCF_010548375.1). GTDB lineage: Bacteria > Actinomycetota > Actinomycetes > Streptomycetales > Streptomycetaceae > Streptomyces. The sequence goes on along the minus strand of NZ_JAAGLY010000037.1, from coordinate 50,423 downwards.
TCTTCGCCCTGTCCGCCGCCCCCCGCAGGTAGCCGAGCGCCTCAGACCGACGTACACCAGGCGACACGTCTTTTGCCTTCCTGCAGGAGAAACCGGGATACCAGGGGTACCAGGGGTACCAGGGGGTTCAAGGCTTTTCTATAGATTCCGCCACAGCGGTCGGGAGACTACAGCAAGAGCGCATGACACTACAGCGCAAAGGGAAACAACCCCTTCACTACCGCAGATGTCTCCTTTACGAACGACATTCACCCCTTTTGACCTGCTGTTTTCCGCCTGCCAGCATCGTCGTCAGTCACGCAGGACATCGCAGAGCGGCCCGCCTAGATGCCGCCGCGATTCCACTGATGAGGGGATTGATACAGATTGTCCGATCACGACTCATCGCTTCGGGGCCTCTGGGCAGCGGTCATCATGCTCGGTGCGCTCGTCGTCGCAATGCTGAGCACGGCCGCTCTTTGGACGGTGGGAGCACCCGCGTACGCCTCGCTTGGGGCAGGGGGTGCCACCTTCATCGGTGTCGCCACTCTGGGATTCGCCCTCAGGAAGTTCTTGACTGAGTAACGCCCGATGGCGGCGAGGCTTTGAGCGGCCGAGGCGGGATGATGGGCATTGACGCCCGACAGCCCGCCTTCGGCTCCCCTCCTGAGGGGCCCGTGCCATTGGCGTGCCAGATTCTGCGGGAAACCACGGGGAGCAGCGGGGACTTGCCCCAGGTGCGCTCCGGGCCCTAACACCGCCCCACCACGGGTCAAGCGCAGCAATCGCCCCCAAGAAACCCAAGCTTCCCAAGCTGAGGGCCCCCGCCGCCAGCCCAGGCTCCTCGAAGAGTCAGAGAAGGTCCCGCCAGAAGGGGGCCGTCGCTCGCGGGTTCCAGCTGTCGTCGACCTCGCCCCGCGCCTCGTCGAACTCCTGGTGCATGTAGTCGGCCAGGTCCAGGCCGTAATAGATGATGTCGGTCTGCCACATCGAGAGCACCGGATGCCCGAAGCCTCCCCAGTCGGCAGGCAGGTATCGGTGGGCATACACGGGCACCATCACCGGCGCCTCCGCCAGATGACGCCGCGCCGTATCCAGTGCCGCCGTTGCGTCGGCTGGACGCTCACCCCGACCCTCGTACCAGAACGCGTTGTGCTCAACGTCGAGCAGAACACCCTCGACCGGCCAGTCGAGCTGTCGACGCAAGCTGTCCAAATCGCCGCCGCGCCACTCCGGCCAGGGCCTGGACCAGGTCTGCCCGTCCTCGGGAGGGACGTTGATCGGTAGCCCGGCCGCAAGGAATGCTCGGTGATCGTCCGCGAACTCGAAGCCGTACTCGCGCTCGATGCGCGTGAACTCGGCCTCCGTCAGCCCCGCCTCGAACTCATAGAGGCCTGTCTGCGCCAGGCGATGTGCGGCCTCCGCACCCAGCCGTACTCCCTCATTGCTGATCACCGCCGCACGCTAACGCCGACCGCAGCCAACCGTCACCAGAGTTATGCGCGGGCTCCGTCTCAGTTTCCGTCTCATTCAGCCCCGTTCACGGCCGTTCAGGCTCGACCACGAGTCGGCTGCAACCCACGAGCGGGCCGCCCATGAACGCAGGTGAACGCACCTGCACGCGCCCCAACACCCCACCACCACAGTTGGAAAGCGCGTTCGCGCCGCACGGCTCCAGCAGCTGTCTCGTTATGACGGGCCCGGTTGGGTCCGTCGGACGCCAGTGCATGCCACCAGCGCGCTGCTGTTCTCGTCGAGGAACAGCATGAAGATCCAAGATCCGTCGGCAGTGCGGATCCGGCCCAGGCGGATCGGTCGGCCATATAGGTCGAGGTGTTGTACGGCCTGGGCCAAGCCGGAGGTCTCGATGCCCTTACGAAGGGTGAGACGCAGTCGGCGCCCGTAGACCGTCGCGAGCGACTTGGATGACATCGTTCCGTCCCAGACGACGTACGAAGCGCCGGCGCAGAGTGCTGCCAGAGCCGCTGATGCCGTGTCGTCCCCACCGCTCAACAGCCGTTCGAGCTGTTCCCGTTCCATGAGCACACCCTCGGTCGGGATCCTGCTGAGCCACAACCGGTAGGGGCCGTCGCCGGACTCCAAGCCCCTCCCCATAGCCCGTATGACTTCCGATGACCGTTCTCTCCAGAGCCACGGATCAGAAGGTTGCAGCTTCGGATCCTGCCGAGTGCGCATAGACGAGAGGCCCCGGAATAGTGACTCCGGGGCCTCTCGCGGAAGTTGTGGGATCGGGACGCCTCATACCGCGCTCGCGGCCAGGCCCTGGAATGCCTGGGTCGTGCGGGGGTGGGCGATCTCGTCGAGGAGGTGGCGCCAGTCGGGGTCGGTGGTGGTGGGGTGGGCCAGGTCCCAGGCGGTGAGGAGGGGGGTGAGTTCGGTGTCGGTGGTGGTGTCGGCCGGGGTGGAGAGCAGGGGGCTCATGGGAGGTCCTTTCGGAGGGCGAGCCGGTGGGCTTGTGGCTTCTACGATCCCGCTGATCCCGGCACCGCGACATGGAGCCGTCCGGCCAATAGGGGGTGGGGCCAGCTGTACCTCCGGGGGGACGTCAGCCCTCTTGCCGTACCCCTCTGGGGCCGTGGGTGCCATGGGTGGCATGGGCGAACTGGTCGAGCGGGTGGGCGAGGACGGCCCGGTCGTCGGGGGCGTCGGGGGCGTGGAGGGGGTGAGGCCGTCGCGTGGGGCTGGTTGCATCGGGTCGCCGTCACGGTCTGCCGGGATTCCGGCAGGCGGATGCTCGTGCATCGGCGGGCGCAGGGCCTCTCGCGGTTTCCCGGGCGGTGCGACTGGCTCGTCGGCGGGGCTGTGGCGGTCGGGGAGTCGTACGAGGAGGCCGCGGTGCGGGAACTCGGTGAGGAGCGGGGGAGGGTGTTCGGGGTGCCGGTGCGGTTCCTGTTCAAGTTCCTGTGCCGGGGAGAGAGCGGTACTTACTGGCTCGGGGCGCATGAAGTCGTACTAGGCCGTGGGGTGTTCGTTCCCGATCCTGCCGAGATCGACTGGTGCGGCTGGGGCGAGGAGAGGGAGTTGGTGGCGGCTGTCGGGCATGGGGGCTTTGTGGGCGACGGGGGCGAGGCTCTTCGGCGGTATCCGGCCGGCTGAGGCGTGCCGCGGAGGACGTGCGCCCGCCGTGTCAGCAAGTGGCGCCCACGGCAACCTGGTTGAGCACCGGCCGCGGCAGGTTCAGCACCGCGACCTTCCTCGTGCCCGCACCCTTCCTCGCCCCCGCGAAGACGAACAGCCGCAGGACCAGGAAGCGGCCGATTCCCGCCAGGCCGGACGCGGTCAGGTACACCGCCTGTTCCGTGAGCATGCTCGGGGCGGACTGGACCGTGTGGAGCAGGAACATCGCGGCGCAGGTCACGACGTACGCGGCGACCGCCGAACCGGAGGACTGGAAGTGCTGGCGCCAGCCGGGGCGGCGGCCGGTGCCGAAGGTGAACAGGGCGTGCAACTCGGTGCACAGGAGTGTCGAGACCACCGTGATCAGCGCGTTCGCCACCGCCCAGGGCATCGTCATGGCCACTAGTGGCACCGCGAGGCTGGACAGCACGCCGATCCCGCCGCCGCAGACGACGAAGCGGACGAAGGAAGCGAACGGACCGGGGGCGGCCGGAGCGGACGGGGACTGAGACCGGGTCCTGTCGGTCGTCTGCGGCTCCATGGCGTGTCCTCCGGCTGGCGCGGGCTTCTGCGATCCGGCCGGACCCCGGTGGGGCGGCCGTGATCAACGATGCCGTCGCGCGCCTGGAAGAACGATGGAGTGTCCTCCCGAACCGAAGGTAGGGCTGGCTACACCCCCGGGCTACGGCGTTCCCTCCGCTCGGCCCCCTTGTCCTGCGTCCGCAGCTCCTCGATGTACGACAGCGCGAGCCCGGTCGTCCGTGTGAACCAGTCGTGCAGTACGGCGATCTCGTCCTCGGTGTAGCCCGCGAAGACGGCGTCGAGGCGGTCGTAGTACGGCTGGTACAGGGCGACGACCCGGGCGACCGCGTCGGGCACCGCGGCGGCCCGGACCCGGCGGCGGTCGGCGGGGTCGGGGACGCGGGTGACGTACCCGGCGCGTTCGAGGCGGTTGAGGATGCCGGTGACCGCGCCGGTCGTGACGTGGGCGTGCTCGGCGAGGTCGCCCGCGGTGAGGAGGTCCTCGCCGGCCTTCAGGACACAGGCGAAGCTCAGCAGGTCGGTGACGTTCAGGCCCAGCCGCTGGGCCATCTCCTGCTGGCCGAGGTGGGCGGTGGCGATGAAGAAGTCCATCGCCTCCAGTGCCTGGGCCGGAGTGGCGGCGGGGCGGGGCTCGGCGTGCATCGGAATCCTGATTTCCCTTAGCTTGTGAGAGGTTTCTGCGCTAAATTTCTTAGGACGTGAGAGACCTGGCGGAGGAGGAACTGTGAGCGCACACCAGTATGACGAGGGGCATACGGTCGCGGGCTGGACCGGTTTCGGCATCGCGGCCGTCGGGAGCGCCGTGGCGGGACTGGGCGTGTGCCTGGTGTCCGCCCCGCTGATCGCCGGCGGTCTCGCCGTCACCGCGGTGAGCGTCCTGGTGACCTGGGCCCTGCACCTGACCGGCTGGGGCAAGCCGCCGGGCCGCCGCCCCCGCGCGGAATGGGGCATGCGCGTACGGGACTCGGGCGCCCGCCAGGGCCACCCCGGGTGTGTCGGGTGCCGCCTCGCGGGGCGGGGAGCGGGGGGTTCTGGTTCTACGGCGGTGGAGGCGATGTCCGCCACGGCGCTGCCCGGCAGGACGGCGCCGGACCCGGCGGCGCCCGGCACGGCGGCGCCCGAGACGGCCGTGCCCGGCACGGCGGTGCCCGGCACGGCGGTGCAGGGGGAGCCGGTGCCCGCGGAGTCCCAGGGCTGAGCCCACCCCGCCCCGCTAGCCCGCCCCGCCCCGCCTCACCCCGTCCCGCCCCGTTGGCCCACCCCACCCCACCCCACCCACACCCCACCCCCATTGTCAGTGCCGCCCCCTAACCTCATGAGGGATGGCACAGGCATGGAAGTGCTCGGGGCTGCGGTGGTCGGCGGACGGTCCCGTGCTGCGGTGGGAAGGCGGGCGGCGCAGTGGGCTGGCCCGGGGGAAGCGCGTGGCCTTCGGGGTCGTGGAGGGGGGTGTGCGGACATGTGTGGGAGCGCGAGGGCACCCGTGCCCGGTGCGGGCCGCGGTGTCGGGGCGGAGCACGGGGGCGCGGTGCGAGGAGTGCGCGCGGCTGGACCGGGCGCACTCGGTGGCCGCCGACACCCTCGCCGACGACCCCAGGCCGTACCGGGTATATCTGGCGTGGTTCGGCCCCGGCATGGTCAAGGTCGGCATCACGGCGTATGAGCGGGGCTCGGCGCGGCTGCTGGAGCAGGGTGCCGTCTGCTTCAGCTGGCTCGGCACCGGCCCGCTGATGGCGGCCCGGCGCACCGAGGAGCTGCTGCGGGCCGCGCTCTCGGTCCCGGACCGCATCCCCTACGGCGCCAAGCGGGCCGTACGGTCCGCACTGCCGGAGTCCGCCGCCGAGCGGGCCGCCGAGATCGCCGCGCTGCACCGGCGGGCCGTGGCGCTGGCCGGCTGGCCGGAGTCCCTGGAGCGCGCGCCGTACGAACCGGTGGACCACGTCGGGGTGTTCGGCCTCGCCGGCCTGACCGCCGCCGCCGGTGAGGTGAGCGAGCTCGCCGCGGGCGGCACCGTCGGCGGCAGGCTGGTCGCGGCCGCCGGGCCCGACCTGCACCTGGAGACGGAGGGGGCGGGGATCGTCGTACTGGACACGCGGTTGATGACGGGGTGGGAGCTGGTCCCGGCCGACGGTGGGCGCACCACCGTTCCTGTGCGGGGGTTCAAGGAGGCGACGGGGGTTCAGGACGGGTTGTTCTAGGGAGCGTCGTACCAGGCGGGCGGGTTGTCCGTCCCGTCGGACAAGGACCGGACAAGGAATCGCCCAGGCGTTCCCTGAGAGGTGCCTGTGGGTTTCTCAGGAAAATCACAGACTTCCGCAAGGGTGTTCTCAGGGGGCCCCGACATGGTGTTCACCATGACCACGACCTCGCCCCAGGGGCGCACCGAACTGCTGAGGCCGGACGGGAGCCCCGTCCGAGTGCTTGTGGTGGACGACGAGCTGTCGATCACCGAACTGCTGTCCATGGCCCTGCGCTATGAGGGATGGCAGATCCGGAGTGCGGGAGACGGCACGGGTGCCGTCCAGACCGCGCGGGAGTTCCGGCCCGACGCCGTCGTCCTCGACATGATGCTGCCGGACATGGACGGGCTGACCGTCCTCGGGCGGCTGCGGCGTGAGCTGCCGGACGTGCCGGTGCTGTTCCTGACGGCGAAGGACGCCGTCGAGGACCGGATCGCCGGGCTCACCGCCGGTGGGGACGACTACGTCACCAAGCCGTTCAGCCTCGAAGAGGTCGTGGCCCGGCTGCGGGGGCTCATCCGCCGCTCCGGTGCGGCCGACCGCCGCAGCGACTCCGTGCTGGTCGTCGGTGACCTCACGCTCGACGAGGACAGCCACGAGGTCTCGCGGGCCGGGGAGAACATCCACCTCACCGCGACCGAGTTCGAACTGCTGCGGTTCCTCATGCGCAATCCCCGGCGGGTGCTCAGCAAGGCGCAGATCCTGGACCGGGTGTGGTCGTACGACTTCGGCGGCCAGGCCAACGTCGTCGAGCTCTACATCTCCTACCTGCGCCGCAAGATAGACGCGGGGCGTGAGCCGATGATCCACACCCGGCGCGGTGCCGGCTACCTGATCAAGCCCGCCGCCTCATGAGCGGGCGACGACGGCCGCGGGCGCAGAAGCGGGCAGGCAAGCAGCGCACGCTCAGGACGCGGCTCGTCGTCGCATCCGTGGTGCTGATCGCGGTGGTCTGCTCGGTGATCGGGACGGTGACCACGCTGGCGCTGCGCTCGCATCTGTACGACCAGCTCAACGGACAGGCCATCGAGGCCGGGAAGCGGCTCTCGGGCCCACCGATCGGGAAGCCGGGGAACGACGTCAACTCCTCGGCGCAGACGGACGACCGGATCGTCAGTTTCGTCAAGAACGGCCCGACCCAGCTGAAGACCGTGGCCGTGGAGCTCGCGGCGGACGGCACGGTCGCGGGGGCGGTCGTCGCCGAGCAGGAGTCCGACGACTCCAACAACTTCAAGCAGATGAAGGCCACCGAGCTGAGCGATGCCCAGCGGGCCGTGTTCACGAACCTGTCCAAGTCGGACCGGGCCACCGTGACCATCCCCGGTCTCGGCGAGTACCTCGTGAAGTACGTCCAGGGCAACAACGGCATCAACTACTACGTCGCCCTGCCCGCCGACACCGTCAACAGCACCATCAACACCCTGATCCTCGTGGAGATCAGCGTCACCGCCGCCGGCCTCGGCGCCGCCGTCATCGCCGGATACGTGCTCGTCGGACTCGCCACCCGCCCCCTGCGCAGGGTCGCCAACACCGCGACCCGGGTCTCCGAACTGCCGTTGCACACCGGCGAGGTGAACCTGAGCGAGCGGGTGCCCGAGTCGGAGTGCGATCCGCACACCGAGGTGGGACAGGTCGGGTCGGCGCTCAATCGCATGCTCGACCACGTCCACGGCGCCCTGCACGCACGGCAGCAGAGCGAGATGCGGGTACGGCAGTTCGTCGCCGACGCCAGTCACGAGCTCAGGACCCCGCTCGCCTCCATCCGCGGGTACGCCGAGCTGACCAGACGCGGCAGGGAAGAGGTCGGCCCCGACACCCGGCACGCCCTCGGCCGTATCGAGTCCGAGGCGGGCCGGATGACGCTGCTCGTGGAGGACCTGCTGCTGCTCGCGCGTCTGGACGCCGGACGGCCGCTCCAGTTCGAGCAGACCGACCTGATCCCGCTCGTCGTGGACACCATCAGCGACGCCCGCGCGGCCGGCATGGACCACAACTGGCGCCTGGACCTGCCCGACGAACCCGCCCTCGTCTCCGGTGACGCGGCCCGTCTCCAGCAGGTGCTCATCAACCTGCTCGGCAACGCCCGCAAACACACCCCGGAGGGTACGACCGTCACCGCCAGGATCCAGCGGCGCGGCCCCTGGATGTGCGTGGACGTCGAGGACAACGGCCAGGGCATCCCGTCCGAGCTGCTTCCGCACGTCTTCGAGCGGTTCGCGCGCGGTGACTCCTCGCGCTCCCGTGCCTCAGGGTCGACCGGCCTCGGCCTCGCCATCGTGCAGGCCGTCGCGACCGCGCACGGCGGCGCCGTGACCGTGGACAGCGTTCCCGGGCGCACCGTGTTCACCATGCACCTGCCCGCTCTCGGTCCCGTGACGCCGCGTCCGGCGCCCGAAACGAACTGGCAATCGCACTCACAGGCACAGCACAGCGCCGCCATATGGGTGCAACAGGGCGCTTGACCAGAGTCGTTCCCATGCGAACCGACTCTTCTCCCGGCACCCTGCCGGCGCGGGAGCACCTCCCGGCCGGCGACGCCGGTACGCCTGTCCTGGACGTAGTGATCCCCGTCTACAACGAGGAGAAGGACCTCCAGCCGTGTGTGCTGAGACTGCACGAGCACCTCAAGCGCACGTTCCCGTACGCGTTCCGCATCACCATCGCGGACAACGCGTCGACGGACACCACTCCCCTGGTGTCGCAGCGGCTGGAGGCGGAGATCCCGGAGGTCAAGGCCTTCCGGCTGGAGCAGAAGGGCCGTGGCCGGGCCCTTCGGACCGTCTGGTCCGCCTCGGACGCCCCGGTCCTCGCCTACATGGACGTGGACCTGTCCACCGACCTCAACGCCCTGCTGCCGCTGGTGGCCCCGCTCATCTCGGGCCACTCCGACCTGGCGATCGGCTCCCGGCTCGCCCGCAGCTCGCGGGTCGTACGCGGACCGAAGCGGGAGTTCATCAGCCGCGCCTACAACCTCATCCTGCGCGGCTCGCTCCAGGCCCGCTTCTCCGACGCGCAGTGCGGCTTCAAGGCCATCCGGCGTGACGTGGCGCAGGTCCTGCTGCCGCTGGTCGAGGACACCGGCTGGTTCTTCGACACCGAGATGCTGGTCATCGCCGAGCGCGCGGGCCTCCGTATCCACGAGGTGCCCGTCGACTGGGTCGACGACCCGGACTCCACCGTCCACATCGTGAAGACCGCGACCGAGGACCTGAAGGGGGTGTGGCGCGTGGGCAAGGCCCTGGCGAGCGGATCGCTGCCGCTGGACCGGATCACCCGGCCGTTCGGCGACGACCCGCGCGACCGCGAGATCCAGGACGTGCCGAAGGGGCTGGCCCGCCAGCTCGTCGGGTTCTGTGTCGTCGGCGGTCTGTCGACCCTCTTCTACCTGCTGCTCTACAGCGTCTTCCGGCAGTTCGGCGGCTCGCAGGTCGCCAACGCGCTGGCCCTGCTGGTCTCCGCGGTCGCCAACACCGCCGCCAACCGGCGGCTGACCTTCGGGGTGCGCGGCAAGGGCGGCGCGGTCCGCCACCAGGCGCAGGGCCTGGTCGTCTTCGGCATCGGCCTCGCGCTGACGTCCGGCTCGCTCGCCGCGCTCAACGCGGCCAGCAGCGACCCGGCGCACTCCACCGAACTGGCGGTCCTGGTCGCCGCCAACCTCGCGGCGACCGTGCTGCGCTTCCTGCTCTTCCGGGCCTGGGTGTTCCCCGACCGCGAGGACGACCGGCCCCGGTCGACCGTCGTCGCCACCCACACCCCGGCCGCACCGCACCAGTCGTACGGGCCGCTGCCCCAGCGTCCGACGGCGCACCAGTACGCCACGGCGCCGCAGTCGCCGTACGAGACGACCGAGTTCCGCGCCGGTGAAGCCGCGGAGCAGCGCTCCTGGAAGGACGCCACCATGCAGTTGCAGCCGGTGCGTCCGACCGACACCGACCCGAGGAACTCCCGATGACCACGCAGACCGAGCATCCGACCCAGCAGGGTCCCGGGTGGGGTCCGGCGGTGACCGTGACGGACGTGCAGGAACCCGTCGCGCCCCCGGCCCCCGAGTCCGGTGAACCCCAGCAGCCCTTCGTGCGCAGACTGTGGCGCGGCCGTCCCGAGGACCCGCGCTGGGTGCGCCCGGCGTTCTGGGGCCTGCTGGTGGCCACCGCGGCGCTCTACTTCTACAACCTGAGCGCCTCCGGGTACGCCAACTCCTTCTACTCGGCGGCCGTCCAGGCCGGCACCAAGAGCTGGAAGGCGATGTTCTTCGGCTCGCTGGACGCGGGCAACGCCATCACCGTCGACAAGCCCTCGGCGTTCCTGTGGCCGATGGAGATCGCGGCCCGGATCTTCGGCCTGAACTCCTGGACGATCCTCGGCCCCGAGGTCCTCATGGGCGTCGGCACCGTCGCGGTCGTGTACGCCTCCGTACGGCGTCGGTTCAGCCCCGGGGCCGGACTGATCGCGGGTGCGGTGCTCGCGCTCACCCCCGTCGCGGCGCTGATGTTCCGGTTCAACAACCCGGACGCGATGCTGGCCCTGCTGATGGCGCTGGCCTGCTACTTCGTCGTACGGGCCGTCGAGGACGGCAAGACGAAGTGGCTGGTGTGGGCGGGCGTCGCGATCGGCTTCGCCTTCCTCGCCAAGACCCTCCAGGCCTTCCTGATCCTGCCGGCGCTGGCCTTCGTGTACGCGGCGGTCGGCCCGCACAGGCTGAAGAAGCGGATCGGGCAACTGGCGCTCGCGACGGTCGCGTTGATCGTCTCCGGCGGCTGGTGGGTCGCGATCGTCGAGCTGTGGCCCGCCTCCTCCCGCCCCTACATCGGCGGCTCCCAGAACAACTCCTTCCTTGAACTGACCTTCGGCTACAACGGACTCGGCCGTCTCAACGGCGAGGAGACCGGCAGCGTCGGCGGCGGTGGCGGCGGGGGCGGCACCGGCCAGTGGGGCGAGACCGGCTGGAACCGGATGTTCAACTCCGAGATCGGCAGCCAGATCTCGTGGCTGCTGCCCGCCGCGCTGATCCTCCTGGTCGCGGGCCTGGTGGCCACGCGCAGGCTCAAGAGGACGTCCGTCACCCGCGGTTCGTTCCTGGTCTGGGGCGGCTCGCTGCTGATCACCCTGGTGGTGTTCAGCTTCATGGCCGGCATCTTCCACCAGTACTACACGATCGCCCTGGCCCCCTACATCGCCGCCGTGGTCGGCATGGGCGCCGGAATCCTGTGGGAGAAGCGCGCCGAGACCTGGGCCTCGCTCACCCTCGCGGCGGCGGTCGTGGCGGGCAGCGCCTGGGGGTACGTCCTCCTCAACCGCACCTCCGACTACCTGCCCTGGCTGAAGTGGCTGGTCCTCATCGGCGGCCTGGTCTCCGCGCTCGGCCTGGTCTTCGTGGCCCGGCTCGGCCGGCAGCTCGCGCTCGGCGCGGCGGCCCTGGGCATCGTGGCGGCGCTGGCCGGCCCGACGGCGTACACCCTGAGCACGGTGGACTCCGCGCACACCGGCTCGATCCCGACGGCCGGTCCGGCGGGCGCGAGCATGATGGGCGGCGGTCCCGGTGGCGGCGGCGGTCGCGGCGGCTTCGGCGGTGGCAACGGGGGTGGCAACGGCGCCGGCCCGGGCGGTCAGACGCAGCAGAACGGCAACGGGAACACGCAGGGCCAGGGCCAGCAGGGTCAGGGTCAGGGTCAGCAGGGCCAGGGCTTCCCGGGCGGCGGTGGCACGGGCGGAACCGGTGGCACCGGCGGAACTGGCGGAACCGGCGGCTTCGGAATGCCGGGCCAGAACGGCAACACCCAGGGCAACGGCAACGGCACCACCCAGAACCAGCAGGGCGGCATGCCCGGCGGCACGGGTGAGGGCGGCGGCATGGGCGGTGGCGGCGGAGTCGGCGGCCTGCTCAACGGCGCGACCGTCACCTCCGAGGCCAAGAAGCTGCTCCAGGCCGACGCGGACAAGTACACCTGGGCGGCGGCCGCGATCGGCGCCCAGAACGCGGCGAGCTACCAGCTGGCCTCCGACGAGTCCGTGATGGCGATCGGCGGCTTCAACGGCACCGACCCGTCCCCGACGCTGGCCCAGTTCAAGGAGTACGTGGCGGACGGCAAGATCCACTACTTCATCTCCAGCGGCTCGGGCGGCGGCATGGGCGGCAGCAGCAGCGGTACGTCGTCGCAGATCAGCTCGTGGGTCGAGGCCAACTTCAAGAAGGTGACGGTCGGTTCGGCCACCTTCTACGACCTCACCCAGAAGACGAGCGGCTGAGTCGGGACCGACAGGGAGGGGCGGCGACCGTCAGGGTCGCCGCCCCTCCGGCGTTCCTACGGCCGCAATGTCGTTGTACACCGTATAGGAACTGCTCTACGGTGTACGTCATGCCCGCTCCCGCACCCACAGCCGCACCCGTCTCCCAGGGCCACCCCCAGCGCTGGCTGATCCTCGGTGTCATCTGCCTCGCCCAGCTCACCGTGCTGCTCGACAACACCGTCCTGAACGTCGCCATCCCCTCGCTCACCCGCGAAGTGGGCGCCTCCACCTCCGACATCCAGTGGATGATCAACGCCTACTCACTGGTGCAGTCCGGCCTCCTGCTCACCGCGGGCAGCGCGGCCGACCGCTACGGCCGCAAGAAGCTGCTGATGGCGGGCCTGGCCCTGTTCGGCATCGGCTCCCTGGTGGCCGGCCTCGCCACCACCAGCGCCCAACTCATCGCGGCCCGCGCGGGGATGGGCGTCGGCGGCGCGCTCCTGATCACCACCACGCTCGCGGTCGTCGTCCAGATCTTCGACGACAGCGAGCGCGTGAAGGCGATCGGCCTGTGGTCGACGGTCAACTCGCTCGGTTTCGCCGTAGGACCACTGCTCGGCGGCTTCATGCTCGACCACTTCTGGTGGGGCGCGATCTTCCTCATCAACATCCCGGTCGCGCTGATCGGCCTGATCGCCGTCCTGACCCTGGTCCCCGAGTCCAAGAACCCCCAGGGCGACCGCCCCGACCTGCTCGGCGCCCTGCTCTCCACGATCGGCATGACGAGCATCGTCTACGCCATCATCTCCGGCCCGGACCACGGCTGGACCTCCTCCACCACTCTCACCTCCGCCGCGATCGGAGTCGTGGTGATGGCCGGGTTCGCGGTCTGGGAACTGCGCGTCCCGTACCCGATGCTCGACCTGCACTTCTTCCGCAACCAGCGCTTCACCGGCGCCGTCGCGGGCGCGATCCTCGTCGCCTTCGGCATGGCGGGCTCGCTCTTCCTGCTCACGCAGCACCTCCAATTCGTCCTGGGCTACGACCCGTTGGAGGCCGGACTGCGCACGGCACCCTTCGCCCTGACCATCGTCGCCCTCAACCTCACCGGGATCAGCGCGAAGCTCCTGCCCCGGGCCGGCACCCCGCTCACCATCGCCCTCGGCATGTCCTGCCTCGCGGTGGGCCTCGCCGCGATCGCCGTGCTCGGCCGGCACGGGTACGGCGGGATGCTGGCCGGCCTGGTCGTCATGGGCGCGGGCGTGGCCTTCGCGATGCCGGCCATGGCGAACGCCGTCATGAGCGCGATCCCTCCGGAGAAGGCGGGCGTGGGAGCCGGCATCAACGGCACGCTCGCGGAGTTCGGGCAGGGGCTGGGCGTTGCGGTCCTGGGCGCGGTCCTCAACTCCCGCTTCGCGGCACTGGTCTCGGTGGCGGCGGCGTCCTTGCCGGCGGCGCTGGCGGAGGCGGGGTCGGCGCAGGAACGGGCACGGATCACCGAGGCGTTCGCCTCCGGCCTGGAGACGAGCCAGTTGGTGGGGGCGGGTGCGGTGTTGCTGGGCGGGGTGGCCGCGGCGGTGCTGCTGCGGCGGGCCGAGCGGGTCGAGGGCGCCTAGAGGGTGGGGGCTTCCGCCCCTGAAGGTCCTAGCATCTGTGCTAGTGAACGGACGTTTCGGAAAGGTGCGCCATGGCTGAGGCGGGACAGCGGGGGGCTGGCCGGACCAGTGTCTGGCTGGAAGGCAAGGTGCGCCGGGGCGGGCGGAGCGGGGGACAGCCCTCCGGCCTCGACCGGGACCGCATCACTCAGGTCACCGTCCGTCTCCTGGACGCCGAGGGGCTGGCCAAGTTCTCGATGCGGCGGCTGGCAGCCGAGCTGAACGTGACCGCGATGTCCGTCTACTGGTACGTCGACACCAAGGACGACCTCCTCGAACTCGCCCTGGACGCGGCCTTCGGCGGGCTGGATCTGCCGGACCCGGAGACCGACGAGGACTGGCGGGACCAGTTGCGCACGGTGGCCGGGGAGTACCGACGCCTGCTGGTGCGGCACCCCTGGGTCTCCCCACTGGCCGGCACGTTCCTCAACATCGGCCCCAACTCCCTGGCCCTGTCCCGGATCGTGCATCGGGTCATCCGCAAGACCGGCCTGCCCGCCCACGGCATCACCGGCGCCATCTCCGCCGTCTTCCAGTTCGTCTACGGCTTCGGCACCATCGAGGGCCACTTCATCGCCCGCGCCACCCAGGCCGGCCTGACCCAGGAGTCCTACTTCCGCCACGCCATGACGACCGCGGCCCAGGCCCCCGACGCCGCCGAGATCCTCAAGGAGAACGAGGAGATCATGACGGCGAGGGGAGGCGACACGGTGGAGGAGATGCGGGACAGGGACTTCACGTTCGCGCTGGAGCTCTTGATCAAGGGAATCGAGGCGATGGTCGAACGCCCTTAGGTGCGCCCCCAGGGGCGCGAGGCTGTGCCGATATGCGGCTCCGCCGCGCGGGCGCGACCAGCCACAAAGCACCCGCACTCGCCGACGAACGAACAGCCCCCACCCCTTGGGCGTCACGCGCCCGGCGAAGCCAGCCGAGCCGGGAACCCACCGGTGGCAACCGGCCCCCACCGCTCCGGCGTGACCCGAATGATCGACTTCCCCTGCTTCACCATCGCCGCCCGGTACTCGTCCCAGTCCGGATGCTCGCCCGAGATGTTCCGGAAGTACTCCACGAGCGGCTCCACCGACTCCGGCGAGTCAATGACCTCCGCGGTCCCGTCCACCTGCACCCACGGCCCGTCCCAGTCATCGCTCAGCACGACAAGACTCACCTGAGCGTCCCGCTTCGCGTTCCGCGTCTTGGCCCGCTCCGGATACGTGGACACAACAATCCGCCCCGAGTCATCCACCCCACACGTCAACGGCGAGGCCTGCGGCGACCCGTCCCCCCGCCGCGTGAGCAGAATCGCCCGATGCCGGGGCCGCACGAAGTCCAACAACTCGTCGAGGGAAACAGCCGTATTGCTCGCGATGTTCGGTGCCATGGAATCAGCCTAGTTGGAGCGCCACGGAGTTCCACCGCACTGCGTGCACGGTCCCCAGCAGCCTCAGCCCCACCTCCGCCGCCTGCCCGACGACCTCCTCGAGAGGCACATCGAACACCGAAGGTCCGCCATCGGTTCACCGCGCCGCAGCGTGATCAGCAGGAGCCCGCCCGACCAGGCACCGCATCGCGAGATACCGCTCCGCTGGCCGCAGGTCCATCCACACCGCGGAGAGCAGAAGGACGTTGTACGGTCCCCCTCACACCGGGTATCTCCGGCAGCGAGGCCGTCCGCCAAGCCACCCCACTGCGGAGATGCGGCCGCTCCGCCACCGGCTCCACCGCATCGACTGCGAACCCCCGCCCGGCCAGCGCCGCCGCGTCCCGCCCGGTCCCCGCGCCCACGTCCAGCACCCGAGCGGGCGGATCCGGCAACAGGTCCAGCAGCGCCTCGTGCACGGTCTCGAACGAGACTGACAACGCCCTCACGCGCTCAGCCCTGCGGCAGCGATTCCCCCTGCACCGCCTGCACATCCAGCTCCACCTTGAGCGTGGTCCCGATCGCCGCGATGCCTGCCTGTACGACCTGGTTGTAGTTCATGGCGAAGTCCTCGCGCCGCAACTGCGTGGTCGCCCGGAAGGCGGCGCGGGTTCCGCCCCAGGGGTCGGCGCCGGTGCCGAGGTAGGCGAGGTCCAGGTCGACCGGTCGTACGACACCGCGCATGGACAGTTCGCCGCGCACGGTCCAGCGATCCGTGCCGGCGACCGTCAGGCCCGTGGACCGGTAGGTGATCTCCGGGTACCGCTCGACGTCCAGGAAGTCGGCGGAGCGCAGGTGCTCGTCGCGCATGGCGTTCCCCGTGTCGATGGAGGCCGCCCGGATCACCGCCTCCACGCGGGACTTGGTGACGTCGTCCGGGGCGACCTCGACGGCCGCGGTGAAGTCCGTGAAGCGGCCGTGGACGCTGGAGATGCCCAGGTGCTGGGCGACCGCGCCGACGCTGGAGTGGGCCGGGTCGACGGTCCACGGGCCGGGCGGCGGGAGTTCCGCGCCGCCGATGCGGGCCAGCGTCACCATGCCGACCTCGGCGCGCCCGCTCGCGGTGACGATCGCGCTGGACGCGGCGGGCGCGTACCCGACGGCCGTGACGATCACGGTGTACGGCCCCGGCTCCAGGAACGTGCCGTCCCGTACGGCGCCCTCCGCGTCCGCCTCGGCGCGCAGCACCTGCGTGCCGGTCATGTCGGTCACCGTGACGACCGCGTGCGACACGGCCCATCCGTCCCGGGTTCGGATCCTCGCGGTCAGTCCCATTTCACATAACTCCTCGGCTGCGAAACTGCGACCGGCCCGTGGCGGGCACACGCCTCCGCTCAGAGCGCGTGCTCCCACCACGGGCCGGGGTTCTCAACTACTCGCCGGGGTGGGCGAGTTCGATGTCGTGGCCGTCGACCGCGGGGCCGTTCACCGTCAGGGCCGTGGCCTGCGGCGGGTAGCCCGTGGCGATGACCGTGTACTCGCCGCCGTCCAGGTCGGTGAAGGCGTACGCCCCGTCCGTCCCGGTGGTGGCGGTGCCGACCACATTGCCCGCCGCGTCCACGAGGGTGACCCGCGCGTCGGCCAGCGGACCGTGCGGCGCCCGTACGACACCCTGGAGGCGGGCGCCCGAGTCGAGGTCGACCTCGATCCGGGTGACGCCGGTGCCGCCGACCTCGACGGGCAGGGCGCGCGGCCGGAACCCGGCGGCGTTCACCGCGACGGTCACCGCCCCCGGCACCAGCTCGCCGAAGGCGAACTCGCCCTGCTCACCGGTGGTCCCGGTGGCCAGCAGATCGCCCCGCACATCGGTGACGATCACCATTGCGTCCTTGACCGGCTCCCCGCTCTGCGCGGCCCGCACGAGCCCGTTCAGCCCGCTGGTACCGCTCAGGAGGACGTCGTACGCCACCGGCTCGCCGTTGACGAGCACCGTCGACGCCTGCGGCTGGAAGCCGTCCGCGGAGGCGATCAGGACGTACGACCCGACGCTGGGCGCCTCGACGGCGTAGGAGCCGTCGGCCCGCGTGACCGACCGGCCCAGCTGCCGTCCCGCGAGCGAGATCAGCGTGACCGCGGCCTGCGGCACCGGCGCGCTCTCGTTGCCGCGCACGAAGCCGCGGACCGGGATGCCGCCGGAGCCCTCACCGGACTCCTCCGGACGGGCCAGGGTGGCCACGGCGGACAGCCGCTGCGTACCCGTGCCGTCGGGAGCGACCTCGGTGTCGGAGGAGGCCGAAGCCGCCGCCCGGCTCGGAACCGTCTCGGTGACCGCTGCCTCCGCAGGGGCCTCCGCGGGGACCTCGGCCGGAGCCTCGGTCGTGGCCGCCTGCGCCAGCGCGCCCTTGGTCCTCAACGGGACCTCCTTGATGAACAGGGTGATCAGGAACGCGACGGCCGCGAGGGCACCGGCGATGAGGAACACGTCCGCGATGCCGTGGCCGTAGGAGCTCTCCATGAGGGTGCGCAGCGGCGCCGGGAGCTTGCTCAGGTCCGGGATGCTGTCGGTGGAGGAGCCGGAACCGGCCAGCGCGGCCTGGTACTTGGGGTCGAGCGCGGCGGCGCCGTCCGTGACGTAGTGCGTGATCCGGTGGGCCATGACCGCGCCGAGCGCGGAGACACCGACCGCACCGCCCAGGGACCGGAAGAAGGTGACCGTGGAGCTGGCGGAGCCGAGGTCGCTCGGGTCGACCTGGTTCTGCGTGCACAGCACCAGGTTCTGCATCATCATGCCGATGCCGAGACCCAGCAGGGCCATGAAGACGGCCATCTTCCAGTAGTCCGTGTCGTACCGGATGGTGCCCAGCAGCCCCAGCCCGGCCGTGACGAGCACGCCTCCACTCACCAGCCACGCCTTCCAGCGCCCGGTGCGGGTGATGAACTGCCCGGAGACGGTGGAGGAGACGAACAGCCCGCCGATCATCGGGATCGTCATGACGCCCGACATGGTGGGGGACTTGTCGCGGGCCAGCTGGAAGTACTGGCTGAAGAAGACCGTGCCGGTGAACATCGCGACACCGACGAACATCGAGGCCAGCGACGCCAGCGTGATGGTGCGGTTCCTGAACAGCCGCAGTGGGATGATCGGTTCGCGCGCCTTGGACTCCACGAGCACGAAGATCAGCCCGAGGGCGATCGAACCACCGACCATCGTGTACGTCTGCCACGACAGCCAGTCGTACTTGTCACCGGCGAAGGTGACCCAGACCAGCAGCAGCGAGACGGCCGCGGCGATGAAGGTCGCGCCGGCCCAGTCGACCTTGACGTCCCGCTTCACGACGGGCAGGTGCAGGGTCTTCTGGAGCACGATCAGCGCGATGACGGCGAACGGCACACCGACGTAGAAGCACCAGCGCCAGCCCAGCCAGCTGGTGTCGGTGATGACACCGCCGAGCAGCGGGCCGCCGACGGTGGCGACGGCGAAGGTCGCACCCAGGTAGCCGGAGTAACGCCCGCGCTCACGCGGGGAGATCATCGCCGCCATCACGATCTGCGCGAGGGCGGACAGACCGCCGACGCCGATGCCCTGGACGACACGGCAGGCGATCAGCATGCCCGGGTTCTGCGACAGCCCGGCGGCCATCGAACCCAGCACATAGATGACGAGGGCTATCTGGACGAGCGCCTTCTTGCTGTACAGGTCGGCGAGCTTGCCCCACAGGGGCGTGGCCGCGGTCATGGACAGCAGGGCGGCGGTGACGACCCAGGTGTAGGCGGACTGGCCGCCGCCGAGGTCGCTGATGATGTGCGGGAGCGCGTTGGTGACGATCGTGGACGACAGGATCGCCACGAACATGCCGAGCAGCAGGCCGGAGATGGCCTCCATGATCTGCCGGTGCGTCATCGGGGCGTACTCGGCGGCGGGGCCTCCCCCGTGCTTGGCGTGGGCCCGCACACCGGCTGGTGTGGTGGTTGCCATGGGCTTCCTTCTCTTACTTGGTGATCGCGGGTGTACGGGTGGTCTGTTCGAGTACCGGGGGCGGCGGCCGGTGCGGCGCGGCCCGGGAGTCGTCGAAGCTCGCCCTGAGACGGGCCATCAGCCGCGTGAGCTGGGCGACCTCTTCGTCGCTCCAGTCGGCGAGGCACTCGGCGAGCAGCTGAGTGGTCCGTCGGGACAGCTCGTCGATCTGGGCCCGGCCCGCGGGCGTCAGGCGCAGGATGCGCGAGCGCTTGTCCGCGGGGTCGGGGGAGCGCTCGATCCAGCCGCGCTCGACGACGTGGGCGACATGGCGGCTGGTGACCGACATGTCCACGGCCAGCAGCTCGGCGAGGTTGCTCATGCGCATGTCCCCGTGGCGGTCGAGCAGCGTCAGTACGGCGGCGGATCCGCTGGGGCACTCCGACGGCATCAACCGCCCGATCTCCCGCTTCACGGCGCCGAAGGCGCTGAACTGGCGGATCAGCTCCTCGTACTGCGCCTGGTCGGCCATCACACCTCCCGGTATTCGTTGCTTGGGGCAACCATGACAGAGTTTGGTTGCTACAGGCAAATAAAAAGCCGGGACCCGCGCCCAAAAACTTGGCAAAGACAAGTATTGCGAACGTAAACCCCCACGTGGGGTCCGCTGCCCCCACCGTCAGCCCCACACTTGGGCCCCGCTCCCCGATTCGCTAGGGTCTCTGGGCATGGCTGACAACCAGGGCCCCCAGGGCAACTACGACCCCGCCGGCAGCACTCAGATGTTCCGCGCGTTCGTCGACGAGGGCCCCCAGGCCCGACAGCAGCAGTCCACCCCGGCCGCGTCGAGCGGCCCCCGCATCGGCCTCATCATCGGCATCGTGGTCGCGGTGGCGATCGTGGCGGCGGTGGGTTGGCTGGCACTGAAGTAATCGAACCGGGCGCCTATGGGGGTGCCGGGTTCGGTTGTGGGGCGGGTGCGGGTGCGTTGTGGCTGGTCGCGCAGTTCCCCGCGCCCCTGGGGAGTTGCAGCTGGCCTGCGCCGATACACGCTCCCCTCGACCGCGACGCCCCACGCGCGCCGCGACGGGCCGTCAGCCGCGTACGGCGCGCAGGGGACGGGGTGGGGGGTGTCCGCCCGCAGCGGCCGGCGTCCATAACCGAGCACCTCTTCAAGAGACCGAGCCGCCGGACCGAGGACGGATACCCCCCACCCCGGCCCCGACTCACCCACTACGAGTTCGCGCTACACACGCCCCCACCGGAGCCGAGCGGGCCGCCGCAGGCATCCAGGGGCGCGGGGAACTGCGCAACAACGCCCACCCCCACCCAACCGGCACCCGCAGACGACCCCCGACCGGCAACCAGTCAACGCTCAGTCCGAGATGAGCCCTTCCCGCAACTGCGCCAACGTCCGGGTGAGCAACCGCGAGACGTGCATCTGGGAGATGCCCACCTCCTCCCCGATCTGCGACTGCGTCATGTTCGCGAAGAACCGCAACATGATGATCTGCCGCTCCCGAGGAGGCAGTTTCGCCAACAGCGGCTTCAGGGACTCCCGGTACTCCACACCCTCCAGCGCACTGTCCTCGTACCCGAGGCGGTCCGCCAGCGACCCCTCACCCCCGTCGTCCTCCGGCGCAGGCGAGTCCAGCGAAGACGCGGTGTACGCGTTCCCCACCGCCAGCCCGTCGACGACGTCCTCCTCGGACACCCCGAGCACGGACGCGAGTTCAGCCACCGTCGGCGACCGGTCCAGCTTCTGCGAGAGCTCGTCGCTGGCCTTGGTCAGCGCCAGCCGCAGCTCCTGAAGCCGCCGAGGCACCCGCACCGACCACGAGGTGTCCCGGAAGAACCGCTTGATCTCACCGACCACCGTCGGCATCGCGAACGTCGGGAACTCCACCCCCCGTTCACAGTCGAAGCGGTCGATCGCCTTGATCAGCCCGATCGTGCCGACCTGGACGATGTCCTCCATCGGCTCGTTGCGCGACCGGAACCGCGCCGCCGCGTACCGCACGAGCGGGAGGTTGAGCTCGATCAGCGTGTCCCGGACGTACGCACGCTCGGGGCTGTTCTCGTCGAGTGCGGCGAGCCGCAGGAAGAGGGAGCGGGACAGGGTGCGGGTGTCGATGGCCCCCGTGCTGGGAAGGGCCGGGGCCGGCGGGGCCTCGACAGCAGGGACGTCGACGAGCGCGGGCGCAGCCTCGCTCTTCGTGAGCGTGAGCACCTTCGAGCTGCCCTGGTCTGCGGACATGCCACCCCCTTTGGGTCGCGGGACGGTCGTGGCGAACGCTCCGTGGCGGAACGTCAGCCTTCACCTGAATACCGGAGCCGAAGGCCCGGCAAACGCGCTTCCCGCAGAATGTCACATGTCGGCAACACGCTGTAGTGACATGTCGACATGTGAGACCCGAATCCGCCCTGGATAAAGGGGGTCTGACGGTTTTTCGGCAGAGAAGTGTCGGGAACGGCGCTGGTGAGCGATTCGCTCGTGCCGGTTACTTCTCGACAGTGCTTGCGAACTGCGGTGTTCCGGAACGTGCGACCGTGCGCCCCTTATGCATCAGCCATGCCCCCGACTGCGCGACCGACTATGCGCCCGGCTATGCCCTCAGCCATGCCCCCGACTATGCCCCGACTATGCGTCGATCCGATTGGCCGACCGCAGCCGCTGGAAGCTACGCGCGAGTAGCCTCGAAACGTGCATCTGCGAGACACCGAGTTCCGCGCTGATTTGCGACTGGGTGAGATTGCTGTAGTAGCGCAGCAGCAGGATTCGCTGTTCGCGTTCGGGGAGTTGGACCAGCAGATGCCGGACCAGATCGCGGTGCTCCACGCCGTCCAGCGCCGGGTCCTCGTAGCCGAGCCGGTCGAGCAGCCCCGGCAGCCCGTCGCCCTCCTGGGCCGCCTCCAGCGAGGTGGCGTGGTACGACCGCCCGGCCTCGATGCAGGACAGCACCTCGTCCTCGCCGATGCGCAGCCGCTCGGCGATCTCGGCGGTCGTGGGGGTGCGTCCGAAGGCGGTCGTCAGGTCCTCGGTCGCGCCGTTGACCTGCACCCACAGCTCGTGCAGCCGGCGCGGTACGTGCACGGTCCGCACGTTGTCCCGGAAGTACCGCTTGATCTCGCCGACGACGGTCGGCATCGCGAACGTCGGGAACTGCACGCCCCGGTCCGGGTCGAACCGGTCGATGGCGTTGATGAGCCCGATCGTGCCGACCTGGATCACGTCCTCCATCGGCTCGTTGCGGGAGCGGAAGCGGGCGGCCGCGTAGCGCACGAGCGGGAGGTTGGCCTCGATGAGCGCCGCCCGCACCCGGTTGTGCTCCGGCGTGCCGGGCTGGAGCACCTTCAACTGGCCGAAGAGCACCTGGGTGAGCGCCCGGGTGTCGGCGCCGCGGCTGCGCGGGGCGGTGGTCGCGGGTTCGGTGGCTTCCTCGGAGGCTTCCCTGGCGGCTTCCTGGGGAGGCGCAGTACTGGCCGTCACGGTCAACGCCACCTCTTCATCGGTCAACTCATCCGTCAAAAGCGGTCATAGCATCACAAGACATGTGCACTGTGTGCAAGCACCGCATAACGTTGTGTTACACCGTGTTGAGGGGCAACTCAGGCCATAAGACGCGAAGAAGCCCCGCACCGGTTGCGGTGCGGGGCCGGTCCGTACGGCTCAGTACTCGTAGTCCGCGATCACCCAGCGGGCGAACTCCTTCCACAGCGCCACGCCCGCCTGGTGCTCCGGGTGCTCGACGTACGTCCGCAGCGCTGCCGTGTCCTCGAAGCCGGAGTTGATGGCGAAGTCGTAGGCGATGGGGCGGTCGCTGAGGTTCCAGCCGAGCTCCCAGAAGCGGATCTCGGGGATCTTGCCCTCCAGTGCGCGGAAGGCCGCGACGCCCTCCACGACACGTGGGTCGTCGCGCTCGACACCCTCGTCGAGCTTGAAGAGGACGAGATGGCGGATCATGGCGCTCCTCGGTCGGTCAGTGCGCCCCGTCGGCCAGCCAGGTGAAGAAGTCGCCCACGGCCTTGGCGGCGTCCGATATGCCCTCGAACCCTATCTGGACGTAGTCGGCGGCCTTGGCCGGGTCCGTGATGATCACGTAGAGCACGAAGACCACGAGTACATAGACGGCGATCTTCTTTCCGTTCACCGCCACCGCGGCCTCCCCCGCTTCTGGTGCTGCTGTTCCTTCTGGGGCGCGAGTGTAACGGCAGTGATCAGTACGCACGAAGGGCCCCGTCTCTCGACGGGGCCCTTCTCAAGCGGTAGCGGAGGGATTTGAACCCTCGGTGACTTGCGCCACACTCGCTTTCGAGGCGAGCTCCTTCGGCCGCTCGGACACGCTACCGAGGGAGACCTTACAGCAAGGTGGGGCGTGCTTTGAAATCGGTATTCAGCGGTCCCGGAAGAACTCCGTGAGCAGGTGGGCGCATTCGTCGGCGAGGACGCCCTCGACGACTTCGGGGCGGTGGTTGAGGCGCCGGTCGCGGACGACGTCCCAGAGGGAGCCGGCCGCGCCCGCCTTCTCGTCGCGGGCGCCGTAGACGACCCGGTCCACCCGGGACTGCACGATCGCGCCCGCGCACATCGTGCAGGGCTCCAGCGTGACGACGAGCGTGCAGCCGGTCAGCCGCCACTCGCCGAGCCGCTCCGCCGCCCTCCTGATCGCGAGGACCTCCGCGTGCGCGGTCGGATCGCCGCCGGCCTCACGTTCGTTGTGGCCGGCCGCGAGCACGGTCGTACCGTCCGGGGCCAGGACGACGGCGCCCACCGGCACGTCCGCGCCCGCCCCGGCTGCCTCGTCGAGGGCGAGCCGCATCGCGGCCCGCCAGCGGTCCCGGACCGGGTCCGGGGCGCCGTCCTGGGCGGTCGGTGCGGTCAGCGGACGGTCTCCAGGACCTCCGAGGCGCCGAGGGCCTCGGCGATCTCGCTGAGCGCGTCCTCCGACAGGGACTTCAGCTCCTTCTCGCTGACACCCAGGTCGTCGAGGACCTGCGCGTCACCGACCGGACCGTGCGGCACGGCCTCGGCGGAGCCGCCGTCCTCGGCGTCGTCGTCCCCGTCCTCGTCCTCACCGTCCTCGGTGCCGTCGAGGTCGAGGGCGTCCAGGTCGCTGTCGTCGTCGCCGGGCTCCCTTCCGAGCAGTTCGTCGGTGAGCAGGATCTCGCCGTACGAGCTGCGGGCAGCGGCGGCGGCGTCGGAGACATAGATGCGAGGGTCTTCCTCGCCGTCGATGCGGACGACGCCGAACCAGGCGTCCTCCTGCTCGATCAGTACGAGCACCGTGTCGTCCTCGGTCGAGGCTTCCCGGGCGAGGTCGGCCAGATCCGACAGGCTCTCCACATCGTCGAGCTCTGTGTCGCTCGCTTCCCACCCGTCTTCGGTGCGCGCGAGCAGTGCGGCGAAGTACACCGTGACTCTCCCACTGGTCATAGGCGTGCCGGTTGGGGGTCCCCCCGGCGGAGGTTGCGGGCGGGGAGAGCTCGGCTCCGAGCCCCACCCACTCGGAATCGTGGCAGAAACAAGGCGTTCAGGGGACGTCTTCGGCACCCTGTGTCCGGTGGTTTTGATCGCACGCGCATCAGCACGTCGACGGAGGACTCACCAGCGCACTCGTTGCCGCCACGAGCGGGATCGTACGCGGCTTTTCCAAGGGCCCACGCACGGCCACCTGTTCAGGGTGCCGGGGGTGCGGTGTCCGCGGGGCCCGCGGTGCGTGATCTTCCTTACCAACGGAAGGTGCGCATACGCATCGCGTGCCGCAGCCGGGCCACCTTGGCGCGGCGCGGCTGGACCCGGTCGCGCAGTTCACGGGCCTCCGCGAGGTCGCGCAGGAACTGGGCGCGACGGCGGCGGCGCTCGGCGTCGGTCTCTCGCGCGGGCGGCTTGTGCTCGGGAGGGTCGGGCATGTGCTGGTCGGGCATGTGCTGGTCGGGCGGGTCGGGAAGTTGCGGCATCGGTTCACCACCTCAGTCCGTCTTTCCCACTTTCCCCCGGTCGGGCGGTTTGACGCCAGCGCGAGCGGTTCGGTGGACCCGGCTACTGTTGTGGACATGCGTCTCCACGTCGTCGACCACCCACTGGTCGCCCACAAGCTCACCACGCTGCGCGACCAGCGCACCGACTCCGCGACCTTCCGTCGTCTCGCCGACGAGCTGGTCACCCTGCTCGCCTACGAGGCCACGCGCGACGTGCGCACGGAGGCGGTCGACATCCGTACGCCGGTCGCCTCGACGACCGGTGTGAAGCTTTCTTACCCTCGGCCGCTGGTGGTGCCGATCCTGCGGGCCGGGCTCGGCATGCTGGACGGCATGATGCGGCTGCTGCCGACCGCCGAGGTGGGGTTCCTCGGGATGATCCGCAACGAGGAGACGCTGGAGGCGTCCACGTATGCGACCCGGATGCCCGAGGATCTGTCGGAGCGGCAGGTGTACGTCCTCGACCCGATGCTGGCGACGGGCGGGACGCTGGTCGCGGCGATCCGTGAGCTGATCCGGCGCGGTGCGGACGATGTGACGGCCGTGGTTCTTCTGGCGGCGCCTGAAGGTGTCGAGATCATGGAGCGGGAGCTGGCGGGGACGCCGGTGACCGTGGTGACGGCGGCGGTTGACGATCACCTCAACGAGCACGGGTACATCGTGCCGGGGCTGGGGGATGCGGGGGATCGGCTGTACGGGGCGGCGGAGTAGCTGCGGATTCGTTCGTCTGCGGGTGTGTGGGGGCGGGCGTTTTGCGCAGTTCCCCGCGCCCCTGGATGCCTGCGGCGGCCCGCTCGGCCCCGGTGGGGGCGTGTGTAGCGCGTCCTCGTGGTGGTGGGGTCGGGGCCGGGGTGGGGGGTATCCGTCCTCGGTCCGGCGGCTCGGTCCATCAAAAGGGGGCTCTGTAACGGACGCCGGCCGCTGCGGGCGGACACCCCCCACCCCGTCCCCTGCGCGCCGTCGGCGGCTGACGGCCCATCGTGGCGCGCGTGGGGCGCCGTGGTCGAGGGGGGTCGGGTATCGGCGCAGGGTAGGTGTAGCTCGTCAGGGGCGCGGGGAACTGCGCGACCAGCCACGACGCACCCGCACCCGCCCGACCACACCACGAGGCACCCCCAATAGGCGCCCGGCTCAAGCCCAGCGTAGCTGCCCGCGCCTCTACGACGAACTCAGCAGCCCCCAGAAGTCGCAGAAGCCGTAGGTCGAGGCGCGCCCAGGGCGGAGAGGGCCTTGTCCGCCGCAGGCCTGGCCGTGAGGTTTTTGAAGGCTGTGCCGATGATCAGGTCGATCTCGGCGCCCTTGCGGGTGTCCGTGCGGGTCTCCGCAGAGGCGAGCTGGGTGCTCAGGACGGGGAGGGAGGTCTTGAGGGCGGAGGCGGAGCCGAGCAGTATTCCGGCGCCCTTGACCTTCTTGTCGTACGTGGCCGTCGCGTTGCCCACGTCGCCGATCTTGAAGCCGCGCTTCTTGAGTTCGTCCGCCGTCTTCTTGGCGAGGCCGCCTCTGGGTGTGGCGTTCAGGACGTTGACGGTGATCTGGGCCGGCTTGGGGAGGGCGGCGAGGGACGGCGTGGGGGACGGCGTCGCCTTGGTCGCGCAGTCGGACTTGGGGCCGGCCGCCGAGGCCTTGTCGCCGCCCGTGAAGACGTCGATGAGCTGTAGCGTGCCCCAGCCGACCAGGCTCAGCGCGGCCACGGAGGCCACCACCCCGAACACCAGCCGGCCACGTCGTCGAGGCCGACGCATCCGGGGGTACTTGTCTCCCGTGATCCGGTACTTACCGCCCATGCCGGGGGGAGTCAGCATGCTCATGGGCGCAGCGTAGTGCGCTCGGGCGGCGATGCCTACTAGATGATCATTGACCACCGCGCAGGAGAACCCGAAAGGGCCAAACCTTTACAGGGCGGTCACTCAGTCCAGCTCGAGCACACGCGCGTGCAGCACCTGGCGCTGCTGGAGTGCCGCCCGCACCGCGCGGTGCAGACCGTCCTCCAGATAGAGGTCGCCCTGCCACTTCACGACATGCGCGAACAGGTCGCCGTAGAACGTCGAGTCCTCGGCGAGCAGGGTCTCCAGGTCGAGCTGCCCCTTGGTCGTCACGAGCTGATCGAGGCGGACCGGGCGCGGCGCGACGTCCGCCCACTGCCGGGTGCTTTCCCGGCCGTGGTCGGGGTACGGCCGGCCGTTTCCGATGCGCTTGAAGATCACACGGAAAGCCTACCGGTCAAGACCTTCCGGGCGCAGCCATGGCGACCGAGTGCGACGCTGGAAAAAGAGCAATAAAACGTGCATAACGGGAGCAGGGGTCTGCCATGAGTGAGCGAGAAGGCGGGGCTGGGGGCGTGTCGAGGGGTCCCGCGGGAACTGCCGACCGTTCCATGCCGGAGGCAAAACCCGGCTCGGCGGCCCTGCCGCGCGAGGCCCTGGAGATCGCCTCGGGCTACGCCTTCACCGGACCCGCGCTCGATCTGGGCGCGCTCCTGTGGGACGGCGCCTGTCTGCCGGACGTTCAGGTCAGGATCCCCCTGCCGATGCTCAACCGGCACGGGCTCGTCGCCGGCGCCACCGGTACCGGCAAGACCAAGACCCTCCAGCTCATCGCCGAGCAGCTCTCCGCCCAGGGCGTTCCGGTCTTCCTCGCGGACATCAAGGGGGATGTGTCGGGGGTCGCCGCGCCCGGTACGGAGAACGAGAAAGTGCAGGCCAGGGCTGCCGACGTACAGCAGCAGTGGGTGGCCACCGGGTTCCCCGCCGAGTTCTACGCCCTCGGTGGGATCGGGCACGGCATTCCCGTGCGGGCCACCGTCACCAGCTTCGGGCCCGTGCTGCTGTCGAAGGTGCTCCAGCTCAACCAGACCCAGGAGCAGTCCCTCGGGCTGATCTTCCACTACGCCGATCAGAAAGGGCTGGAACTCGTCGATCTCAAGGACCTCCGGGCGGTCGTCGCCTTCCTGACCTCCGACGAGGGCAAGGCCGAGCTGAAGAACATCGGCGGCCTCTCCACCGCCACGGCCGGGGTGATCCTGCGGTCCCTCACCGCCTTCGAGGCGCAGGGCATGGCCGGCTTCTTCGGGGAGCCGGAGTTCGACACCGGTGAGCTGCTGCGGACGGCGGAGGACGGGCGCGGGCTCGTCTCCGTCCTCGAACTGGCCGCCGTACAGGACCGGCCGCAGCTCTTCTCGACCTTCCTGATGTGGCTGCTCGCCGACCTGTTCCACGATCTGCCGGAGGTCGGGGACGCCGACAAGCCGAAGCTCGTCTTCTTCTTCGACGAGGCGCATCTGCTCTTCAACGACGCCTCGAAGGCGTTCCTCGACGCCATCACGCAGACCGTCCGGCTGATTCGCTCGAAAGGGGTCGGCGTCTTCTTCGTCACGCAGACCCCGAAGGACGTACCCGGCGACGTGCTCGCCCAGCTCGGCAACCGGGTCCAGCACGCGCTGCGGGCCTTCACGCCCGACGACCAGAAGGCGTTGAAGGCCACGGTCAAGACCTTCCCCAACTCCGCCTACGACCTGGAGGAGCTGCTCACCGGGCTCGGGACGGGCGAGGCGGTCGTCACCGTGCTGAGCGAGAAGGGCGCCCCGACACCGGTCGCCGCGACCCGCTTGCGGGCGCCCGAGTCCCTCATGGGGCCGATCGACGCCGCCGCCCTCGACTCCGCGGTCGAGTCCTCTTCGCTGTACGGGCGTTACGCACAGGCTGTGGACAGAGAGTCGGCCTACGAGAAGCTCAACGCCAGGCCCTCGCGGGAGGCGCCCCCGCCGGCAAAGGAACAGCAGGCTCCCAGGGCGCAGAAAGCTCCCAAGGGGGATCCCTCCGTGGTCGAACAGGTCGTGGGCAGCGGCATGTTCAAGTCCCTCGCGCGCTCACTCGGCACGCAGATCGGGCGGGAGATCACCCGCTCGGTCTTCGGTACGGCCCGGAGGAGGCGGTAGGCCCGCCCCCTCCGGTGGATCAGCCGCGCTTCGGTTCCTTCACCGGCGACTTCCGGTCCTGGTGCTGCGGTTTCGGTGTGCTGCGTGCCGCCTCCGCGCGCAGCAGGGCGCGCAGGACCGCGTACGGGTCGATGGGCATGACGGTGTTCCTTGCCTCGTGCTGGGTGACTGGCCTCGGAAGCGGGCTCCGTCAGCAGCGCAGGACCACGGAACGCAGGGCGGGCAGCGCGTACGGCTGCCGCGGCGGCGCGGGATGAGGGCGGGCCTCAGGGGCGGCGGGCGGTGCCGTGTCCCGTCGTGGGGCGGGGCGCGACGGTACGGCCGTCCGGTGTGCGGCACGGGCCGGTGGCCGCAGCGCCGTGTCCAGGACGTCGTACTCGACGATCTCGCCGGCCGCGACGGGCGGCGCCGCGTGCGTATGGACGGGCGCGCCCGGTACCAGGAGGGCCAGGAGCAGCACGACCGCACGCAGCCACGCGTGGCTGCGAGAAAGGCGTCGTACGGTGCTCACCCAGGTCGTCTCCCCGTCCGACGCGCCTGGTTCATCACTTCGGCCGTGGGATTCACCCGGTCGTAGCAGCGATTGCCGAGAGCGGGTGGAGCCGGCGGCGGGTGCTCTTCGGAGCGCGAGAGACGGCTCAGCGGGTCCACGGACAGCCGCAGCGCCGTCGGCCGGGCGCGGCTGCCGTGCGAATACTGCTACGACCGCGCCCGCACGGAGGTCGTACGGCGCGGCGAACACGATCGCGTTCACCCCGCGTGGAGGACCCGGGGACGCTCGTGCCGTAGCAGGAAGCCGCTCGCTCTCACACTGCCCGCTGACCCACACGCATTGCTCGCCGAACACCGGCGCCCTCACGCTGCCTCGTGAACCCGGGCAGCCCTAATGCGCGGCGATCACCGGCCCGCTCGCCCCCACGGCACGAGCCCGACTCCCTCTACGGCGTCTGCTGAGCACGGCCGTCCCACAACGCCCGCCAACCCGCGCCCCCCCATGGCCCTCACACCTCCCGCGGCACCCCGTCGGCCCGCCCCCTGATACTCAGCGCCGTGACGATCTCGACCACCCCCACCACGACCAGCCAGATGCCCCCGACCAGCGTCAGGACGGCCACCGACTCGAAGGGGGAGTCGATCAGGACGATGCCGGCGATGAAGGTGAGGGCGCCGAGGAAGATCTGCCAGCCTCGGGCCGGCATGGAGTGGTCGGACGCGGCGGCGAGGGTCTGGGTGATGCCGCGGATCAGCCAGCCGATGCCGATCCACAGGGCGAGCAGGAGGATCGAGCGCATGGGGCCGCGCAGGCAGAACAGGCCCAGCAGGATCGACAGCGCGCCACTGATGAAGGCGAGGACGCGCAATGCCGTGGACTTGTGGGTGCCGAAGGCCGCGATCAGCTGGAAGACGCCGCTGATCAGGAGGTAGACGCCGAAGAGGACACCCGCCGCGAGGAGGGACGCGCCGGGCCAGACCAGGACCAGGACGCCCAGGATCAGGGAGGCGACACCGGTGAGCAGGACGACCTGCCAGGCGGCCCGGGCGAGGGTGTGCAGGGGACCCTCGAAGGGCGGTTCGGGAGCGGCGGGCGGGGACGTGCCCGGCGGGTGGCCCGCGTGGGCCCTGCGGTCGTCGGTACGGTCGTCGAAGCGGTCGTCGAACTCGGTCATGATCCATGCTGCGACCGGCGTCCGCGCCCCTGCCACCCGGGGCGGGCCACCCGGCTGACCACGGTCACACGGTCACATGGCCACCCGGCCGACCAGGACTCCTCAGCCCGCTACGACTTCCCCGCCGCCTTCGCCGCCGCCTTCATCTCCTGCTTGTGTGCGCGGACCTTGGTCAGTGACTCGGGGCCGGTGATGTCGGCGACGGAGCGGAAGGACTTCGGTTCGCCGTAGGCGCCCGCGGCCTCTCGCCAGCCCTTCGGCTGCACGCCGAGCTGCTTGCCGAGCAGGGCCAGGAAGATCTGGGCCTTCTGCTTGCCGAAGCCCGGCAGTTCCTGGAGGCGGCGCAGCAGTTCGCGGCCGTCCTCGACGCCCTTCCAGACCAGTTCGGCCCGGCCGTCGTAGTGCTCGACGAGGTACTGGCACAGCTGCTGGATCCGCTTGGCCATCGAGCCGGGGTAGCGGTGCACGGCCGGCTTCTCGGAGAGCAGCGCGGCGAAGGCCTCCGGGTCCTGCGCGGCGATCTCGTGCGCGTCGAGGTCGTCGGCGCCGAGCCGGTCCGCGATGGTGCGGGGTCCCTTGAACGCCCACTCCATCGGAACCTGCTGGTCCAGCAGCATCCCGACCAGCGCGGCGAGCGGGGAGCGGCCGAGGAGCTCGTCGGCCTCGGGGTCCTGGGCGAGGTGCAGGGTGACGTCCATGACCCCGATCATGCCCCCGTCGGCGGCACCCCT
This sequence comes from Streptomyces sp. SID13726, assembly GCF_010548375.1. GTDB lineage: Bacteria > Actinomycetota > Actinomycetes > Streptomycetales > Streptomycetaceae > Streptomyces. Next base: position 19,014 of record NZ_JAAGLY010000037.1, on the reverse strand, counting down.
CTACCGGGAGCCCGTGGGCTGGTCCCTCCAGTAGCCGAGCGCGTTCACCCGCTCCTTGGGGACACCGAGGTCCTTGCGGACGTACGACGAGAGGGTGCGGGTCGTCCTCGTGTCGCAGGCGATCCAGACGTACGCGTCCGGGTGGGCCCTGAGCAACTCCGGCAGGTCCGCCTTCGCCTGGGCGACCAGATGCGCGCCGGAGTCGAGCCGCAGGACCCGGCGGACCTCGTGGCGGGACGGGTCGGTGCGGAAGGGGAGGTCCTCGCCGCCGCCCTCGAACCAGACGGTCGCCGGGGACGAGTCCAGGGCGCCGAGGAGGGAGTTGAGGGCGGGCAGGGAGGCCGGGTCGCCGAAGGCGAGGACGTGGGAGGGCTCGGGGTCGGGGCGGTCGAAGCCGGTGCCGTGGACCGTGGCCTCGATGGTGTCGCCGGGCTTCGCCGTGCGGGCCCAGTCGCTGGCCACGCCGTCGTGCAGCGCGAACTCCAGGGTGAAGGTGCCCGCCTCGGGGTCCGGGTCGACCAGGGTGTAGGCGCGCTGGTGGGGCTTGCCCGCGGCGGCGAACCAGAGGCGGACCCACATGGTCGGGTGGACGCCGGTGACGGCCAGCATCCCGCCGTCGGTGAAGCGCACCCGGCGGTACTCGTCGGTGACGTCCTCGCCGCCCGTCACCGTGAACTCGAAGTCCTTCGCCCGCAGCAGTCGGAGGACCGCGCCCTCCCAGCCGTGCCCCTGCCCCATGGTCTCTTCACCCTTCACGTACGATTCCCACACCAAGCGAACTTAGGTAAGCCTAACTTAAATGGAAGCGGGTCCGAGGGTGAGCATCGAGATCTACCGCGACGCCTGGGGGATACCCCACCTCCGCGCGGACGGCGCTCGTGAACTCGCCCGTGCCCAGGGCCGGGTCACCGCCCGCGACCGGGCCTGGCAGCTGGAGGTCGAACGGCACCGCGCGCAGGGCACCTCGGCCGCGTTCCTCGGCGCCGGGGCGCTGTCCTGGGACACCCTCGCGAGACGGGTCCGCCTCGACGACACCGCGAGACGGTGCTTCCGAGCGCTGGAGAGACGGGACCCGGAGACGGCCGACTGGGTCCGGGCGTACGTCGACGGGGTCAACGACGAGCTGCCGGGCACCGAGGCCCCCGAGTTCGCGCGGGCCGGTCTCGCCCCCGGGCGCTGGGAGCCCTGGACCCCGCTCGGCGTCTGGCTCGCCGTCCACCTCCTCTTCGCGGGCTTCCCGGCCAAGCTCTGGCGGGAGGAGGCGATACGGCACCTGGGCCCGGAGTCGGTCGGCCTGTTCGCCACCGACGGCCCCGGCACCTCCGGCAGCAACGGCTGGCTGCTCGCCGGCGCCCGCACCACCAGCGGCCACGCCCTGCTCGCCGGCGACCCGCACCGCTACATCGAGGACCCCGGCGTCTACCAGCAGATCCGCCTGTCCTGCCCCGAGTTCGACGTCGTCGGCCTCGCCGTCCCCGGCATCCCCGGCATCGCCCACTTCGGCCACACCGGCGCGGTCGCCTGGTCCATCACCAACGCCATGGCCGACTACCAGGACCTCTACCGCGAACGCCTGCGCCGCACGGGCGCCGGGGTGGAGGCCCTGGGCCCGGACGGCCTCTGGCACCGGGCCACCCGCCACACGGAGACGATCGAGATCGCGGGCGAGCCCCCGGTCGAGGTCGAGATCATCGAGACCGAGCGCGGCCCGGTGATCGTGGGCGGACCCGAGGGACTGGACGGGGGAGTGCTGCTGGAGGAGGGGACTGCCGGGGCGGGGGCGGCCAGGACGGGAACCGCCCGGACGCAGACGGCCAGAACCAGGACTCCCGACGACACCTCGCCGGACACCCGCACCACCGCACACCCCGCCCCCGACACCCCCCTCCCCTTCCGCCTTGCCCTCTCCCTCCGCCACCCGCCCCGAGTCACCGAAGACCTCGGCTTCAGTGCCCTCCTCCCCCTGCTGCGCGCCCGCGAAGTCGCCGACGTGGACCGGGCGTTCGAGCTGTGGGCCGAGCCCGTGAACGTCGTGCAGGCCGCCGACACGGAGGGCGGGCTGCTGCACCGGGTCGCGGGGTACGTGCCGGTGCGGGACGAGGCCAACCGGACGCGGCTCGTGCCCGCCTGGGAGCCCGGGCACGAGTGGCGGGGGCGGCACACGACCCCGCGGGCCGGGCTCGTCGACGGTGTCGCCGTGATGGCGAACCAGCGCGGCCCCGCCACCCCGCTCGGCGTCGAGTTCGCCCCGCCGCACCGGGCGGACCGTATCGCCGGACTGCTGGCGGAGAAGGAGCGCTGGTCGCCCGCCGACATGCCGTCGATCCACACGGACACCCATCTCGCCTCCGCCCAGCCCCTGTTGGACCGGGCCACGGCCCTGGACGACCTGAGCCCCGGGGCCGCCGCCGTCAGGGACACCCTTCGGCACTGGGACCGCCGCATGGACGCGAGCAGTCACGAGGCCGCGCTCTACGCCGCGGTACGCGGTGCGGTCGTACGGCGGCTCGCAGCGCACCCCGCGTTCGCCGCGCTGGCCGACCCGCCCGCCTACCCCGATGTCCTGCTCCCCTGGCTCGGCCTGGTCCCCCGTATCGCCTTCGCGCTCGAACACCTGCTGCGCGCCGAGGAGTTGTACGGCATCGACCGGGACGGGACCGTGCGGGAGGCGCTGGAGGAGGTCGCCGCCGAGCCGCCGCGAGGTGTCTGGGGGGACACCCATCGCCTCGCCGCCTGGCGGGCGTTGCCCGACGCGGACCGTGAACTCCCCGCCCTCTCCGGCGATCACGACTGCGTCCTGTGCACCTCCGCCGTGCCCGGACTCACCGATCTCGCCGCGCGCGGCCCGGCCGCCCGTTACGTCTGGGACCTGGCCCGCCGCGAGGACAGCCTCTGGGTGGTCCCGATGGGCGCCTCGGGCCTGCCCGGCTCCGCCCACCACCACGACCAACTCCCCCTGTGGCTCAGGGGAGAGCTCGCCCCGGTCGTCACCGACTGGCGGCAACTGACCAAGGAAGGAATCTGATGCCCGGCAGCACCACCACCCGCGAAGCCGTCCACACCCAGACCGTCCACGGCTTCGGCACCGTCCGCGTCCTGCGCCTCGACCCGCACGCCGACGCCGCCACCGTGCACGCCTGGGTGAGTGAGGAACGGGCCGCCTTCTGGGGCATGAACGGCCTCACCGAGGACCAAGTCACCGAGGTCTACGCCCACTTGGACACCCTCGACACCCACCACGCCTACCTGCTGGAGAAGGACGGCGAACCGGTCGGGCTGCTCCAGACCTACGACCCGGAGGCCGACCGGGTCAGCGAGTGCTACGAGGTCCGCCCCGGCGACATCGGCGTCCACCTGCTGCTCGCCCCCACCGCTCCCGGCGCCGCGCGTCCCGGCTGGTCGTCGGCGCTGCTGGGCGCGGTGGCCTCGTACGTCCTGCTCGGCCTGGACCGCCGACGGGTCGTGGTCGATCCCGACGTGCGCAACGACAGGGCGGTGGCCCGTTTCCTCAAGCAGGGCTTCACGGCCGGGCCCCGGGTGGTCCTGCCGGAGATCGACCTGCCGGACGTCCGGCTGCCCGAGAAACACGCCCAACTGGCCTTTCTCACCCGGGAGGTAGCCTTCCCGGGTGACGCCTGACGACCTCGTCGCCCACTACGGACTGGAACCGATCCCGCGTGAGGGCGGGCTGTTCCGGCAGACCTGGGCGGGTCCGGAGCGGGCCGACGGCAGACCGCACGGCACGGCGATCGTCGCGCTCCTGACCGCGGACGACTACTCCGCCCTGCACCGCCTCCCCAGCGACGAGATCTGGCACCACTACCTCGGCGACCCCCTGGACCTGCTGCTCCTCGCCCCGGACGGCACCGCGACGGCCGCCGTCCTGGGCCCGGACATACGCGGTGGCCAGCACCCCCAGTTCACCGTGCCGGCGGGCACCTGGATGGGGGCCAGGACCCGGGGCGCGTGGACCTTCTTCGGCTGCACCATGGCGCCCGGCTTCACCTACGCGGACTACGAGCACGGGGACGCGCGCACGCTGACGGCGCGTTATCCGGCCGAGGCCGACCGGATCGCGGGACTGTGCCGCCCATGAGACTCCTGGAGGGCCGGGTCGCCCTGGTCACGGGCGCGGGCGGCGGCATCGGGCGGGGGATCGCGCTGCGGTTCGCCGAGGAGGGCGCCGCGGTCGCGCTGCACTGCCGTACGGCGGTGGCGGCGGCGCGCGAGACGGCGGCCCGGATCGAGGAGACGGGCGCCCGGGCCGTCGTACTGGAAGCGGATCTGCGGGACGAGGAGCAGTGCCGGCGGCTGGTCCGTGCGGCCGCCGAGTGGGGCGGCGGGCTGACCGCGCTGGTCAACAACGCGGGGGTGCAGCCCGTGCGGCCGCTGCCCGGGATGCCGGCGGCCGAGTGGCGGGCGGTCGTGGACACCAACCTGACCGCTGTCTTCGCGTGCACCCAGGCGGCGGCCGAGCTCATGGCGCCGGGCGGTTCCGTGACGCACATCGCGTCGATCGAGGCGGGGCATCCCGCGCCCGGGCACGCCCACTACTCGGCGTCCAAGGCCGCCGTGGTGGCGCACGCGCGGGCGGCGGCCCTGGAGTACGGCGACCGGGGCATCCGCGTGAACACGGTCTCACCAGGGCTGATCGACCGGGAGGGCCTGGCGCGGGACTGGCCGGAGGGCGTGGCGCGGTGGACCGGCGCGGCGCCCCTGGGGCGGCTCGGCAGCCCGCAGGACGTGGCCGACGCCTGTGTGTTCCTGGCCTCGCCGCTCGCGTCCTGGATCACCGGGCACGACCTGGTGGTGGACGGCGGGGTGTCCGCCCGGCCCACGTGGTGAGCGCCGCGGGGCCCGCGTCCGTACCTATCGGGAAGACTGCTCGGAAAGACCGGTCGGAGGCAGACCGCTCGGGAAGACCGCGAACCCCAGGTACGGAGTAGCGACGTGAGGTGTCAGCGTGCAGGCAGCAGCACAGGCCGGCGAAGGCGAGGACTTCAAGGGCTGGTGCTGCTGGGCACCATGCTGGTCCTGCTCGTCCTCGGCTCGGGAACGGCGTCGGCCCACGCGGCCCTCCGCGCCACCGACCCCGAGGACGGCAGCGTCCTCAAGTCCGCCCCCCGCGCCGTCACCCTGACCTTCACCGAGTCCGTCGGCCTGCTCGACGACTCCTTCCGGATCCTGGACCCGGACGGCAAACGCCTGAAGATCGGCGACGCCGGACACGGCGCGGGCGGTTCCGACACGGCCAGCGTCGCCCTGCCGGCCAAGCTCGCGCAGGGCACCTACACCGTGGCCTGGCGGGTCGTCTCGGCCGACAGCCACCCGGTCTCCGGCGCCTTCACCTTCTCGGTCGGCAAACCTTCCCCGGCCCCGGTCGCCGTGAACACCGGCCCCACCGAGGACCCGGCCACCGAGAGCCTCTACAACATGGGCCGCTACCTGGCCTATCTCTCCGCGGCCCTGCTCATCGGCGCCGCCGTCTTCCTCACCGTCTGCCGCCCCCCGGAACCCGGCCGGCTGCGCAGGCTCCTGTGGACCGGCTGGGGCGTCCTGCTCGGCTCGACCCTGTTCCTGCTGGTGCTGCGCGCGCCCTACGAGGCGGGGACGGGCCCCGGTGACGCCTTCTCGGCGAGCGGCTTCCAGCGCACCCTGACGACCCGCCCGGGCGAGGCGCTCCTGGTCCGGGCCGCGCTGCTGCTGGCCGGGTACTTCTTCGTCGTACGACTGCTGCGGCTCGGCGAGTCCCGGCTGTCCCGCGCGTGGCAGGCGGCGGGCGGGGTGCTCGCCGTGGGTCTCGCGCTGACCTGGGCCGCCGCCGAGCACGCCTCCGCCGGTATCCAGGTGCCGGTGGCGATGACGTCCGCGGTGCTGCACGTGCTGTCCATGGCGGTCTGGCTGGGCGGCCTCGCGGCCCTGCTCACCACGTTGTTCCGGGCCTCGGCGGAGATCCCGGCCACCGTCGTCACCCGCTTCTCCCGGCTGGCCTTCGCCTCCGTGACCGTCCTCGTCGTCACCGGCGTCTACCAGTCCTGGCGCGGCCTCGGCTCCTGGAGCGGCCTGACCGGCACGACGTACGGCCGCCTGCTGATCCTCAAGCTGTTCGCGGTGACCCTGCTGCTCGTGGCGGCGGGGCTGTCGCGACAGTGGACGGCTCGGCTGGCGGGGAGGGGGACGGCCGCTGCGGGAACGGCCGGAGCGGGAATCTCCGGTGCGGGAATTTCCGGTGCGGGAATTTCCGGTGCGGAGAAGGTCGTGCAGGGGACGGCCGTACGGGAGAAGGTGCGGGAGTCGGTCGGGGGGCCTCCGGCCGCCTCGGCATCGGCACCGGACCCGGAGCCGAACCCGGACCCGGACCCGGAACCCGTCGTGTCGGCGAGCGGACCCGAGGACCCCGGCGCGTACCGGCGTGGTCTGCGGCGGTCCGTTCTCGCCGAGGTGGGGATCGGGGTCGTGGTGCTGGTGATCAGCACCGTGCTCAGCGGCACGCTGCCCGGGCGGGCGGCCGCGCAGGCGGTCGAGGCGGGGTCGACGGGCGGTGTCCAGACCGCCTCCGTGACCAACGTGCCCTTCGCGGTGGGGTCGGCGCAGGGCCGGGTACAGATCACCATCGACCCGGCGCGCACCGGCGAGAACTCGATCCAGGCCATCGTCTTCGCCGCCGACGGCGGTCTCGCCACGGTCCCCGAACTGAAGATGTCCTTCACCCTCCCGGCCAAGGACATCGGCCCGATCGACGCCGAGGTGAAGAACCAGGGCGGCTACTGGGGCACCAGTTCGCTGACCCTGCCCCTCGCGGGCGACTGGCAGATGAAGACGACCATCAGGGTGTCGGACGTCGACCAGGTCAGCGTGACGAAGACGGTCACGATCGTGGGCTGAGCAGGCAGGACATGGTCTCGGCGGCCGTCCCGCAGCAGTTGTCGAACAGGACGTGCACCTCGTCGACCCGCTCGGCCAGGGTCCGCAACCGCGGTACCCACTCGGCGAGTTCGGCCCGCCGGTAGCCGTACCGGAAGCGCTGGACCATGTCGACGGCCACGGCGGCGAGACCGTGCCTGCCCAGCAGCGCCCCGGTGTGGTCCCGCCGGGGCCCCTCCCACCAGGACCCAGGACGGGTGCCGGAACTCCACCTGGACCGGCCGGCCGCCGTGCGCTCCGCGGTCTCCGCGGTCTCCGCCAGGAACCGTTCCGCCCGCGCCCCCGGCCGGAACCACGGCGGGAACTGGAACAGCACCCCGCCGAGCCGCCCGGCCGCCCGCAGGGACTCGATCCCGGCGGCGAACCGCTCCGCGTAGTACCTGAGCCGCCCCTCCGCGTCCCGCCGCCCGTGCGGGTACCAGCCGCTGCGGACGAGCGCGGGATCGGTCCAGGAGCAGGTGCCGACGAGGATCGAGGTCATGGCGTCCGGGTACCGACTTAGGGTGCGGACATGACCTCGCGGGCGTATCTCTCCGAACTGTTCTCGCTGGACGGGCGCGTGGCCCTGGTGACCGGGGGCAGTTCCGGCATCGGCAGGGCCGTCGCGGGGGCGCTGGCCCGGGCCGGGGCGAGCGTGGTGGTCGTGGCCCGCAGGGAGGCGGAACTCACCGACACCGTCGACGAGTTGACGGCCGCCGGGTGCCGGGCGGCCTGGGTGAGCGGGGACTTGGGCAGCCGGGACGGGGTGCGGGCGGCGGCGGAGGCGGCGGCCGCGGTGTTCGGCGAGCCCGACATCCTGGTCAACTCCGCGGGGATCAACCTGCGTCCGCCGATGGGCGAGCTGACCGACGAGGTGTGGGACACCACCATGGCGGTCAACCTGGAGGCCCCCTTCCTGCTCGGCCGGCGCTTCGGACCCGGCATGGCCGAGCGCGGCTTCGGGCGGATCATCCACATCAGCTCCCAGCAGGCCCACCGCGCCTTCGTGCAGAGCGGGGCCTACGGCGTCTCCAAGGGCGGCCTGGAGTCCCTCGCGCGGTCACAGGCCGAGGCCTGGTCGCCGTACGGCGTCACCTGCAACACGCTGGTGCCGGGTTTCGTGATGACCCCGCTGAACGCCCGGCTCGCCTCCGACCCGGAGAAGGTGGCCGCCCTCGCCGCCCGCACCCTGACCGGGCGCAACGGTCTCGCCGAGGACTTCGCGGGGGCCGCGGTCTTCCTGGCGAGCGGGGCGTCGGGCTATGTCACGGGGCAGTCGGTCTTCGTGGACGGGGGGTTGTCGGTGCACTGATGTCTCCGCGCACCGCCTGCGCACCGTCGCCTGCGCACCTCCCGCGCACTTGCCTACGCGCGGGCGAACTCCGTCACCTTGACCCCGGTGTCGCAGATGTGGACCGCCCGCTTCTCGCCGCCGCTCGTGAAGGCGGGCGTCAGCGGCCGGGACTCGCCGGGCGGGACGACGTCGAGGCCGGAGATCGGGTCGCACTCGTCGAGGCTCGTGAAGGTGAGGACGGCGGAAGCGGAGGCTCCGGGGGCGAGGGTCACCTTCGCCGCGTCGTCGGCCGAACCGTCCCAGGTGACCGGGAGTTCGACCCGGCCGCTCTCGCCGAGGAAGAGCAGCGAGGGGAAGCCGCGGACCGTGCAGGAACCGCTCCCCTTGTTGGTCAGCACGACCGTGGCCCTGCCCGTCCCGGTGCCGACCGCCTTGGCCGTCAGGTTCTTCGTACGGCAGCGGTCGGCGGCGGGGGTGGGGAGGTCACCGGCCCCGAACAGCACGCCGGGCGACGAGGAGGACGTACCGCTGCCGCTCCCGCCGTCGGTCCCGCCGGTGGTCGAGGAACCACCGTTGTCCGAGGCACCGCCGGACACCTCTCCGTCCTGGGAGCCGTCGGTCTCGAAGCCGCCCGCGGCCGTCGCGCCCGAAGAGGAGGCGGACGTATCGCCGGACGAGGAAGCGGAAGCGGAACCGGTCGTGCGCCCCGAACCGCCCTCGGCGTCGGAGGACGACGACGAGGAGCACGCGGCCGCTCCGGTGAGCAGCAGGACCGCGACTACGGACATCAGTGGTCGGCGCATGGCTCCTGCCGGTTGTTCGAACGAATTGACGGACCGAGTCCCGTAACTGTGAGGGTATTGCATAGACTCCTCGCCGATCACGTTCACCGGCGCTGCGCAGCGCACCGCTTTTGGGGGGAAGGGCAGGCCTGTGCACCCGAGCGACGACCAGACCGGCACGGCCGGTACCACCGGTACTACCGACACCGGAGGCACCACCGGCATCCGCCGTAGACGGTTCCTCGGCGCGGGCGCGGCCACCCTCGGAGCGGCCGGCGCGGTCACGGCCGGACAGCTGCTGAGCGGCAACGCCTCCGCCTCGGTGGGCCCCTCCACCGCCACGGCCGGACCGGGCACCGCGGTCAGCGGCACGGTCTTCAAGCTGGGCGTGGCCTCCGGCGACCCGCTGCCCACCGCGATCGTGCTGTGGACCCGGGTCACCCCCTCGAACCCCGGCAGCTCCGGCATCCTGCCGCCCACCGTCCCGGTGAGCTGGGAGCTTGCCTCGGACAGCGGCTTCACCAAGGTCCTCAAGAGCGGCACCGTCAACGCGAGCGCCACTCTCGGCTACAGCGTCCACGTGGACGTCACGGGCCTGACCGCGGCCACCGACTACTGGTACCGGTTCAAGGCGCTGGGCCGCACCTCCCGCACCGGCCGCACCCGCACCGCCCCGGCCGCCGGAAGCAGCCCGGAGAAGGTGCGGATCGCCCTCGCGTCCTGCCAGAACTACGCGCACGGCTACTTCACCGTCTACCAGGACATGGTCAAGCAGAAGCCGGACCTGGTGCTGTTCGTCGGCGACTACATCTACGAGAGCCCCGCGTACTCCTACCGCGTCCGCCGCCACGAGGGCTCCGGCTCGCCGGTCACGCTCGCCCAGTACCGGGCCCGCCACGAGCAGTACGGCTCCGACCCCGACCTCCAGGCGATGCGCGCCGCGGCCCCCTTCGTCGTGGTCTACGACGACCACGAGGTCGAGCAGGACTGGGCGGGCGACACCGCCAACGACCCGGTGGCCTGGCCCAGGGACAAGTTCCTGGCCCGCCGCGCGGCCGCCTTCCAGGCGTACTACGAGCACATGCCGATCCGCACCGCGCAGAAGCCCAGCGGCCCGGACGTGCGCATGTACCGCTCGCTCGACTTCGGCACCCTGGCCCGGCTGCACGTCCTGGACACCCGGCAGTACCGCGACGACCAGGCGACCACGCAGGCGGGCGCCCTGGAGACCGGCCGGGTCATCATGGGCGACACCCAGAGGAACTGGCTGGTCAACAGCGCGCGCACGTCGGGCAGACGGTGGAACCTCGTCGCCTCCCAGGTGATGATGGCCGAGACCGACGTCCTGGCAGGCGAGGGCAAGGAGTGGTTCTACGACGCCTGGGACGGCTACCAGGTCGAACGCAACTCCCTGCTCGCGGAGTTCCAGGACGTCCGCAACCCGGTGGTGCTCTCCGGCGACCGGCACCGCACCATCGTCAGCGACCTCAAGCTGGACTTCGACGACCCCGACTCGGCCGTCGTCGGCGCGGAGTTCGTCGGCACCTCCATCTCCAGCAACGGCGACGAGGACCTGGAGGCCTTCGCCGCCGAATGGGCGCCCAAGCTGGCGGACAACCCGCACTGGAAGATGATCGACGCCCGCCGCGGCTATCTGCTCCTCGACATCAGCTCGGGCGGTATAGACGCGCAGTTGCGGACCATCTCCACGGTGTCGACGAGGACCGGCACGACCGGCGTCGCCGCGACCTTCCGGGTCGAGGACGGAGTGCCCGGCGTGCACCAGGTGGGCGTGGAGACGACGGCGACGGCCACGGAGCCGACCGGGAGCGAGAGCCCCACGAGTCCGAGCACGAGCACGAGCCCGGCTTCCGATGAGAGCACCGAGCCGTCCGCGACCCCGACCCCGACGGACGCGGCCACCACCACGGAGGCCCCCTCCGCCACCGAGCCGGTGACCGACGTCACCGCCACCCCCTGACCCCGGGAGAGAACGTGTTCACCACCCGATCCCGGCGCGAGGGGAGCCACAGACACCGGCGCCCCCTCGCCGTGAAGGTGTCCGCGCTGGCCGGCGCGGCCGCGGTGGTCGCGGCGGGCGTCTTCGTGGCCCTGCCCGGCGACGCGGACGCGATCGCCCCGGCCCGCGGCGACTTCGACGGCGACGGCACCTCCGACCTCGTCTACCGCAATGTCGCGGGGCAGTTGTACGTCAACACCGGCTCGGCCGAGACGATGGCCCTCGACTCGGACGTGGCCAAGGTCAAGGACGTCCTCACCCCGGGCGACCTCGACGGCGACGGCGTCCAGGACATCCTCACCCTCAGCCCGAGCGGGGTGCTCTCCTTCCACCCCGGCATCTACGCGCGCGTGCCCAGCGGCCTGGGTTCCCGCCGTACGGTCGCCACCGGCTGGCAGTCCTACAACAAGGTGGCCGCGCCGGGCGACATGAACGCCGACGGCAAGGCCGACCTGCTGGCCCGCACCCCGACCGGCACCCTCTACTACTACCCGGGCAAGGGCGACGGCTCCTTCGGCGGCCGCGTGAAGATCGGCACCGGCTGGCAGCAGTACGACGAACTCATCGGCGCCGGCGACCTCAACGGCGACGGCATCGGCGACCTGCTGGCCCGCACCCCGGCCGGCGCGCTCTACCGCTACTTCGGCAAGAAGGGCGGCACCTTCGGCGCCAAGGCCAAGAACTCCAGGACGGAGTGGGCCTCGTACAACCAGATCATCGGCGGCGGCGACTGGGACGGCAACGGCAAGGCCGACCTGCTGGCCCGGGACTTCTCCGGCAACCTGTGGTTCTACGCGGGCAACGGCAGCGGCGACTTCGCGTCCCGCTCCGCCCGCAGCAAGGGCTGGGGGAAGGCCACCCAGTTCGCGGGCGCGGGCAACAACCCGCAGTTCGGCAAGTTCGGGATCATGGCCCGCACCTCCGCCGGGAACGTCTACAGCTACGAGGTCACCGGCACCGGCACCCTCACCAACAAGCTCCTGGTCGGCGGCGCCTGGCCGTCCTCCAGTACCCGGCTCGCCTACGCCTCCGCGCTGCGCGAGAACGGCCTGGCCGACCTCGTCGTCCACTCGGTCAGCGGCGGCAAGCTGACCAACCCGGCGTTCTACGCCCTCTCCGACCCGCTGCTCGCCGCCGGCTCCACCACCTACAACCGGATCGTCGGCCCCGGTGACGTGACCGGCGACGGCAAGGGCGACCTGCTCGCCGTGACCAGTTCCGGCACGCTCTATCTCTACGCGGGCACCGGCTCCGGCATGTCCGTCGCGGGGCGCGTCAAGCTCGGCACCGGCTGGCAGCAGTACAACGCCCTGGTCGGCGCGGGTGACTACACCGGCGACGGCCGCCCCGACCTGCTGGCCCGCGACAAGTCCGGCACCCTGTGGCGCTACGCGGGCACCGGCACCGCCTCCAAGCCCTTCGGCGCCCGCGTGAAGATCGGCACCGGCTGGCAGCAGTACAACAAGCTGTTCTCCCCCGGCGACGCCAACGGCGACGGCAAGGCCGACCTGATGACCACGAACTCCTCCGGCGCCCTGTACTTCTACGCGGGCACCGGCACCGGCACCTTCAAGGCCCGCTCAGCGAAGGCGACCAGCGGCTGGACGGGGTGGGCGGACCTGCTCTGACGGGGGTTTGTGAAGCGGTGAGTGGAGCGAGTGACGGTTCCGCACGTATGACGCGTCGTCGTCGGCCCGCCTCTGAAACCAAGGCGCCCGGAGCAGCGTCTTGAGGTACAAGACCGGGAGAACGTACTCGAGTTGCGCCATCTCGGCCCTGTCTGGACGTAACCAGAGAGGACGACCCGAAGTGGCACACCGAAACGGCTCCCGTTCCCGAGGCGCGGCCCCGCTGATGATCGCGGCGGCGCTTGCCCTCCTGACGAGCTGCACTGCACTGAACGCGGCTCAAACACCCTCTTCGTCTGCGTCGGCATCGCCGGGACACACTACGGCCGGAGCCCCCGTCAGGCCCGCCGCCTGCCGGTCTCTGCCGGTATCCCCCACCACCAAGTCGAACGTCACAGCCGCCTACCGCACCGAGGCCCAACCACCCCTCACCCACATCACCCCGGTCAAGGGCACGTTCTACTACGGCAGTTGCGATGGCACCTTCTATGCCGGAACCCGCTTCCAACTCACCCCGGGCAGCACGCCGGCGGAACAGGTCGCCCTCCAGGACGACGGGGCGGCGATGAAGTACTTCGTCGAACGCCCCGGGTCTGCTTGGAGCTACCTGGCCAGCGACGGCTTCCCGGCCGACCCCCAGGGCTGCGCCGCGATCCCTCAGATCCCAGCCCGCCTGGCGGTCCTGTGGGACGACTGTCGGTCTTCCGTGGCACAACAGTGACTTCGCCTGTTGTTGGCAGCAGCGCCCTACTGGCCGTCCCGTTTTCCGCCGACGTGAGATGCGCCATTTTCTACGTCATCGGGGTGCACGATGGAGTCGTGGATTCCCAAGGCGTGCATGAGAGATTTGACTGACACCACCCTGCTGTTGCCGCTCCAGAGCACCCCGAATGGCAATGTTCCCTTTTGAGTCATCTTTGAAACTTGTGACTCCGAAAGATCAAAGATTCTGGCAGCATCGCTGAAGCCGATGTACTGCGGAAGAATTTCTGAGATTCGATAGTAGAGATTCTTCCCGTCCACCCATACTCGCCCCATCTGTGAAGGAGTGATGACGGGAGAAGGCTTCTCATTCCGGCGGCCACTGCGAATTTTTTCGTGATGGGCTTCGACGTGACTCATGACCCCCATTCGTTGCAGCAGGGCTCCTAGGCATTCCCCTCGAATCCTCTCATTGGCGTCCGGATCCCGCACCGAACTGGCGTCAATGATCGACGAGGCGCATAGAGCAGAGCCCTCCTCGTGCGTGGCATTGGCAACCAAATCCGCCGCGTTCGTCCCACATGTCTCCGCACTCGGTGCCTCCACCAGGGCGCGTGCAGCGGTAAACGCGCGATCCAGCATGACGTCCAGGAGCTTCTTGGCTGGCATGCCGCCCGCCAGAGAGAACCACGTCTCAAGAGCGGATTCCATCATCGTGGACCTGATGTCGGAGACATCGTAACGCCATTTTCGCGCCAGATCCTTCGGCCACCCCCGAAAGTAAGGGGTGAGAAGATCCAGCAGAACCATCAACCATTTTTCCCGCTCCCGTTGATTTCCCTCTCTTGCCAATGTTCCGACCGACTCCCACAGTCGCAGGCTGGCGACAGATTTCGATCGTCCGAGTCGGACTTTTTTCCGCAGAACCTGATATGTTGGATGGCTCTTGATGGCGCACACTTGAACATCGCCGACATGCGTACAGACAGGCTCCTCGCCGCAGTCGCGGAGAAATCGTTCAGTGATGAGAGCGAAGACGTCAAGCATGGTTTTCCTCTCGCGCCACCGGATTCGACACGGGAAAAATCATGAGCCATGTGGTCGCGCTTCGGGGATTTCCGCAGGAATCCATCCCTCATCGAGTGAAATATGTTTGGTGACGCGCGATATAAGGCATGTGCGCAGCTGCTTCTGATCTGTCGGGTCGGCACAGGGCCCGTGTCATCGCCGAGGCATGATCCGGTCCGAAGCCCACCGGCCTCCGGCCCAGCCGAAGACAAGGACGAGGGCCTACCTCGCCCTGTCCACCTAGGTAGACAGGGAGTGGACGGCGAACGCCGCTCAGCGGTGCTGAGTGAGGGACTGTACGGACTGAAATGAACTCGGCTTGTCGGCATTGGAGAAGGAGCCGGAATGGCAACGCCGCACCCGTCGCCTCCTCCGCCCGTGCCGGACTCGTCGAGTCCGGCTGCCGAGCCGCTACTGAGCCTGCGCGCTGTTGAGGTGGCCGGTGTGCATGGCAGGATCCTTGGATGAATCATTCACCCAGCTCTGGCGAGGTCGTATCGACGGTGGCCACCAGCGCCGGAATGCTTGCCCTTTGGGACCCGCAACGTTTCACCGGCATCGTTGACTACGACACCTGGGACACGCAGCTCGGGGAGGACGAGGACGTCGAGCGACATATCCAGGCTGGTGCTTTGGTCCCCATCAATATCCGGAGTGACGGGTGTTTTGGAGTGGTGGTCCGCATGGGGCGGGTCGATCAGCCTGCCCTACTGACCGAACGGGAGAGCAGACACTGCCTCGTCGCTTCGGATGCCTATCTTCTTCGTTCCTCGGGGCAGGTGTGCCTCAGTGGCATCGAGGCTGTGCAGGGCGAAGCTTGGCCTGAGACCGTCCGGTTCGACCTGCCGGTAGGCCGCCACTCGGTGTTCATTCACCTGATCGCGTGGCAAGACGAGCCCGGCAGCGCCAACGAAGACGGGGCTCCATCCGAGAGAGCTCTCTCCGACTTCGTGGTCGTCGTCAACCCCGTTGTCCCCGGACAGGACATGTTCCGCTCCGCAGTGGAGACTTTCGTCCGTCCCGGAGACTGACCGTTGTCAAGGTCAACTAACAACCGGACCTAGGGAGCGCCGGTCTGAGGAGCGGACGCTGCGGGTCACTCGGCACCCACGAGTGCTCCTTTTGTCGCCTACAACGTCCGAGCGATCCCGAACCAAGTGGGCCCGGACCCCGAGCTGTCCGACACCTCCCTCATGCCCTGCGCCAAGCGCTGATCAGTTCCTCGGGCCCATACGCCGCCTGAAGGCCGGAGCAGTCGACCCCGCTGCGGGACACGGCCACGAGGGGTACGGGTGCGTCGGTGATCGCCGCCCGGTGTTTCTGCAGTGCGGCCAGGTCGTGGTTGTCGAAGGCGGAATTCTCCAGCCACTTGATCGAGCCGACGAAGAGCAACTCCTTGGCCACCGGCTGCCGGTCGGCGCCCACCAGGTCGATCTCGACGTCGTTGCTGCGAGTCCAGTACCCGCCGATCGCCGGGGCGGCGGGCAGGAGACCGTCCGGGAGGAGACGGGCGAGGGATTCCCGGACCAGAGGCTCGATCGCGCGGCCACGCCAGCTCGTCCAGCGCTCCTTGATCCGGCCCAGCGTGAGATCTCCCCGCATCCGCTCGATCTCCGCCATGTGCGGGCCCAGGAAAGCGAGCCAGAACCGCAGGTAGGGGTCGGCGACCCGGTAACGCCGTTCCTTGGACGGCCGTAGCGAGAGCGGCAGTTCGGCCGCCACCACCCTCTTCTCCGTCAGGACGTCGGTGGCCCGGGTGAGAGTGGTGTGGGCGATGCCGCCGGCCGCCCGGGCGATGTTGGTGAAGGTCCGCTCCCCGGCCCCGATGGCCCGCAGGACCTCCCTGCTCATCGCCTGCGGCGGGAACTCCGCGGCCAGCGAACGCTCGGCGGAGACCAGCAGCGCCGAGATCGGGTTGTCCAGCGAATCACGGAGGAACTCCCAGACATCCGCACCGGCCCGCCACTCGGCACAGATGAGAGGGAGTCCTCCCGTGATCAGAGCGGCATCGAACGCAGCCGTCGGCGACAGCCCGAGCATCTCGCCGATGTCGGCCGGATTCAGGGGCCCCACGACCATTTCCCGCCCGCGCTGATGGAAGGGCCGGTCGTAGCTGTCCAACGCCTCCATCATCGACAGGTCGGACCCGACCAGCAGGAACAGCACCGGCTTACGACTGAGCAGCCGGTCCCAGGCCCTCTGGAGCATGCCCTCGAAGGCGTCGATACGGTCCATGAGATACGGAACCTCATCGATGACGACCACGCTCGGCCTGTCGTCGGGAAGAACTTCGGCGAGCAGCCTGAACGCCGCGTTCCACTGCCCGGGGGCCTCCTCGGAGAACAACTCCCGTCCCGGCAGAGACGACGTGGCGACGGCATCGAGCAACTCCTCCAGCTCCTCCTCCGCCGTGCCACCCGCCGCTGTGAAGAAGACGTACGGCACCTCGGACCGCCCCAGGAACTCCTCGACAAGACTGGACTTACCAACCCGCCGCCGCCCCCGCATCAGAACGCACTGCCCCGGCTTCACCGCCCCGACGGCATCACCGACAGCCTGCAAGGCGTTGCCGAGCACGGCCAGCTCGCGGTCCCGGCCGATGAAGCGGCGCATGTAAGCCTCCCGGTGGCAATGGTATCGCTACCGATACTATTGCCACCGATACCATCTGTCCCGACGGACGGCACGTGCACAGCAGGCTCCGGAGCGCGGCGGCGCGCATCGAGCACGGCCCGGAACATCGCCGTAGTCCTCCGGGAATCCTGGAACCACCCGTTGTGGACAAGAACCAGGACAACGAGATCTGAGGACAACGTCGAACGGCCCCACCTTGCGGTGGGGCCCTTCGACATCGTGCCCGGTGAGGCACTGGCGGAGGATACGAGATTCGAACTCGTGAGGGGTTGCCCCCAACACGCTTTCCAAGCGTGCGCCCTAGGCCTCTAGGCGAATCCTCCGCCGCAAACAATACAAGACGTTGAGGAGTGCTCGCGAACTCGTTCCCGCCCCCTGGCATCGGGTACTGTTTGGGCAGCCCCTCACGCGGCGCTATCTGACTGAACTCCCCCAGGGCCGGAAGGCAGCAAGGGTAGGTTGGCTCTGGCGGGTGCGTGGGGGGCGTTTGCGTTCCCGGCCCTGGCGGAGGGCTCGCGGGGCCTGGTTGTCAGTGGGCGCCTATAACCTCGTATGCGTGTCGTCTCTCGCGCTGTACCGCCGTTATCGCCCGGAGTCGTTCGCCGAGGTCATCGGGCAGGAGCATGTCACCGACCCGTTGCAGCAGGCGCTGCGCAACAACCGGGTCAATCACGCGTACCTGTTCAGCGGTCCGCGCGGGTGTGGCAAGACGACCAGCGCGCGGATCCTGGCCCGGTGCCTGAACTGCGAGCAGGGGCCCACGCCCACGCCGTGCGGGGAGTGCCTGTCCTGTCGGGACCTCGCGCGCAACGGGCCGGGTTCCATCGACGTCATCGAGATCGACGCCGCTTCCCACGGTGGTGTGGACGACGCCCGTGAGCTGCGTGAGAAGGCCTTCTTCGGGCCCGCGAGCAGTCGCTACAAGATCTACATCATCGACGAGGCCCACATGGTCACGTCGGCCGGGTTCAACGCGCTGCTGAAGGTCGTCGAGGAGCCCCCGGAGCACCTCAAGTTCATCTTCGCCACCACCGAGCCCGAGAAGGTCATCGGGACCATCCGGTCGCGGACCCACCACTACCCCTTCCGGCTCGTGCCGCCCGGCACCCTGCGCGAGTACCTCGGCGAGGTGTGCGGCAAGGAGAACATCCCCGTCGAGGACGGCGTGCTGCCGCTCGTCGTGCGGTCCGGTCAGGGCTCCGTGCGTGACTCCATGTCCGTCATGGACCAGCTCCTCGCCGGCGCGCGTGAGGAGGGTGTGACCTATGCCATGGCCACCTCCCTCCTCGGCTACACCGACGGGTCGCTGCTCGACTCCGTCGTCGAGGCCTTCGCCACCGGTGACGGCGCCGCCGCGTTCGAGGTCGTCGACCGTGTCATCGAGGGCGGCAACGACCCGCGCCGCTTCGTCGCCGACCTGCTGGAGCGGCTGCGGGATCTCGTCATCCTGGCTGCCGTTCCCGACGCCGCCGAGAAGGGGCTCATCGACGCCCCCGCCGACGTCATCGAGCGCATGCAGGCCCAGGCCGGCACCTTCGGCGCCGCCGAGCTCAGCCGCGCCGCCGACCTCGTCAACGAAGGCCTCACCGAGATGCGCGGCGCCACCTCGCCCCGTCTCCAGCTGGAGCTCATCTGCGCGCGCGTGATGCTCCCCGCCGCCTATGGCGACGAGCGCTCAGTGATGGCCCGCCTCGACCGCATCGAGCGGGGCGTGAACTTCTCGGCCGACGGCGGCGCCCCCGCGATGGGGTACGTGCCCGGGCCGGAGACCGCGGCGCACGGCGGAGCCGCCCTGCCGTCCGGGCCGGGCGCGCCCATGTCCGCCCCACCCGGCCTCGCCTCGCCCCCGGTCCCGCCCGGCGGCGGCCCGGCTGCGGCGTGCGCGGCGGTCCGGGCCTCGGGCGGGGGCGCACCGAGCAACGCCGGTCCCGGTAGCGCTGGCCCCGGCGGATTCCCCGGCGCTACGACCACCTCGGCGCCGCC
>NZ_JAAGLY010000379.1 GCF_010548375.1 Streptomyces sp. SID13726 | reverse complement strand
GACGGTGAACGTGCCCTTCAGCAGGGTCCCGTACCAGCTGTCCGGCGGGACGGCCGCGGTGATGTCGAAGGCCTTGTTCATCAGGCCCGGCAGGAACTCGGCCTCCTGGAGGTCGTGCACCCCGTACGCGAGCACGCCCGCGGCGACCACGACCAGCATGCCGCCGGTCCACGTGAAGAACCTGGACAGGTTGATCTTCAGCGCGCCGCGGTAGAACAGCCAGCCCAGCAGGATCGACGATCCGATGCCGAGCAGCACGCCCACCAGCGGACCCGCGCCGTCACCGGCCGCGTGCACCGACCGCCACACGAACAGCGAGGTCTCCAGGCCCTCCCGGCCGACGGCCAGGAACGCCGTGGTCACCAGGGCGCCCGTGCCCATCGCGAGGGCCGCGTCGAGCTTGTCCTGCAGCTCGGCCTTCATGTGCCGCGCGGTGCGCTTCATCCAGAAGACCATCCAC
>NZ_JAAGLY010000378.1 GCF_010548375.1 Streptomyces sp. SID13726 | reverse complement strand
GGTTCGGGCGGGTCGGCGAGTGGTTCGCGGTGGACCGGTGGGGCGTCGTGCCGGACCTCGTGACGTTCGCCAAGGGCGTGAACTCGGGCTACGTGCCGCTCGGCGGCGTCGTGATCGGCGAGCACGTCGCGCGGACGTTCGACGACCGCGTGTTCCCCGGCGGGCTCACCTACTCCGGCCACCCCCTCGCGTGCGCCGTCGGGGTCGAGTCGGTCCGCACGTTCGAGGACGAGCGGATCCTGGAGCGGGTGCGCACGCTCGGCGCCGACGTGATCGGGCCGCGGCTGCGCGAGATCGCCGCGCGGCACCCGAGCGTCGGCGACGTGCGCGGGCTCGGGTTCTTCTGGGCGGTCGAGCTCGTGCGCGACCGGGAGACACGCGAGCCCCTCGTCCCGTTCAACGCGAGCGGCCCCGCCGCCGCGCCGATGAGCGCCGTCGTCGCCGCCGTCAAGGAGCGCGGC
>NZ_JAAGLY010000377.1 GCF_010548375.1 Streptomyces sp. SID13726 | reverse complement strand
TCGCCTTGACCTGCTCGGGGCTCAACACGCCCATGGGCGCCCGCGCCTCGGCCTTCTCCAGGTTCGTGGCCAGCCGCTTCTCGTACGCCTTCTCGTAGTTGCGCGGCGCCTCGCCCAGACGGCAGTCCTTGCGGATCGCCTTCTCCGCGGCGGCGTACTCCTCGCTGCCCTCCGCGTGCGGAATCGCTGCCAGCCGGGCGTACATCTCGTCGCGCTTCCGCGGGTCGATGAAGTCGGTGTAGAGGTCCTCGAAGACCTCGTTGGAGACCTCGCCGGACAGGCCCAGGTCCGCGATCCCGTCGCCGGTCCAGTAGCCGGGTGGTTCGCCCTGCAGCCCGATCGAGCGCAGGTAGTAATGCTCGGTACCGGCACCGACCGTCTTGGTCAGGTAGCCGGGATCTGAGCCTGCACTGATCGACAACATCGGTACTGAGAGTAGGCGATTTTCAAGATCATCACTAG
>NZ_JAAGLY010000376.1 GCF_010548375.1 Streptomyces sp. SID13726 | reverse complement strand
GACGAAGCGCCGCGCGTCGGCCAGCTCGGGGCCGTCTCCGGCGAGCGTCACGTGGAGCGCCCCCTCGGGAAGGCGCCCGACGGCGTCGCGCACGAGGGAGAACCACACGATCCGCACCGCTCGCCGGGGCCGCGGAGCCGCGCGGGGTACGGGTGGTCCCGGACCTCCCGGCGCACGGAACAGGGCCCGGGGCCGGAGGCCACCCCGCCCGTACCGAGCGACCTTCGGCCCGCGCGCCTAGGGTCGGCGACATGGCCGACTGGCAGCCCGACGTCCTCGGCGACGACTACGAGCAGCTCACGCTGCCGCTCGCCCCGGACGACGAGGGCGACGTCGTCGCCACGCTCGTGCGCCGCCGTCGGGCCGGGGGCGCCCGCACCCCGGCCGGGGGCGACGACGGACCCGCCCCCTACCTGGACGTCCTGTACGTCCACGGGTGGTCCGACTACTTCTTCCAGACCGA
>NZ_JAAGLY010000375.1 GCF_010548375.1 Streptomyces sp. SID13726 | reverse complement strand
GCGGGGAAGGTCGCCGGATGGGCGAACATGCTCGGTGCGGCGATCATGATCCCGAAGACGACCAGGACCGCTCCGGCGATGGTGAACGCGCCGGACCGCGAGGACAGTCCGTAGACGGCGAGGCCGACGGCCTCCACCAGGTGGCCGGTGATCACCCGCACGTGCTTGGGCAGCCTGCTGAGGTACGCGGTGATCTTGAGCTCGCAGGTGATCAGCACGACGGAGGACACCGTGAGGACGGTGCTGTAGAAGCTGGTCGGGTAGTCGTCCGCGGCGAGCTGCAGCGGCAGGGCGATGTGACCCTGGGCGTAGGTGAGCGAGCCGAGCAGGATGGCGCCCAGGTAGAGCAGGTACTTCCGGTCGCGGAGCATCGCGGCGTACGCGGAGCGGCTGCCGGCGGCCGGCACGGGCGCGGCGGAACCGGCCTTGGTCCCGGTTCCGGCTTGCGGTGCTTCCGGTGCTT
>NZ_JAAGLY010000374.1 GCF_010548375.1 Streptomyces sp. SID13726 | reverse complement strand
AAGTCATCTTCTGCTTGGACGAGTTCGGTCCCCTGAATCTGATGCCGCATCCGGGCCGGCAGTGGGCCGAACGCGGAGGCAAGCACAAGGATCCCGACCGTGAACCACGCAGGCGGCGCCGGGCTACCTACAACCGCTACGGCGGAGTGCGACACCTGTTCGCCGCCCTGGACCTGGCCAGGGACAAGCTCTACGGCCACATCAAGCCGGTCAAGCGACGGACCCAGTTCCTGGAGTTCTGCCGCTACCTGCGCACGCTCTATCCGCGAGAGGTCCGGATCGCGATCGTCAGCGACAACTTCTCCCCGCATCTGACCACGAAGAGGTGCCAGCGCGTCGGCACCTGGGCTGCGGCGAACAACGTAGAGATGGCCTACACACCGACCAACAGCTCCTGGCTCAACCGCATCGAGGCCCAGTTCACGGCCCTGCGCTACTTCATCCTCGACGGCACCGACCACGCC
>NZ_JAAGLY010000373.1 GCF_010548375.1 Streptomyces sp. SID13726 | reverse complement strand
CGTGCGCCTGCAGGACGGCGGCCAAGTTCGTCAGCAGAAGGGCGCGATGGCGATGCGATTCCCGGCAGGCCCCCACTATTCGCCGCCACAACTGAAGCTGCGTCTCGATGCCGGGAAGATCCTTCGTCCGGATGGCCTCACGCAACGCGGGAACCGCCTGGCGTCCGGCCTCGTTGACGATCTCGTCCAGCAGATCTCCCGGTAACCGCTCGGCCTCAGCCCCGCCCAGAAAGCATCGGGCGAACAATCCCGCAGCCGTCCACCGGGCGGAGGCACCCTCCGACGGGGGCAGCACGTGGGAGCGCTGCAAGAGGGCCCATGCCGCAGTACGAAGCGCGGCATCGTCGTCCTGCGCGATCTCGACCAAACGTGCGATCGCGGCCGCCACTTCGAGAGTCGCGAGCGTTCTCGGGTCCCCCTCTCCCCCCGCCTGGGCGCGTAGCCGTTCCTCAATCTCCGCTCTC
>NZ_JAAGLY010000372.1 GCF_010548375.1 Streptomyces sp. SID13726 | reverse complement strand
CTCGCACAGCGAGGAGCAGTACATCCGCGAGGTGTACGTCAACACCGCCGACGGCGCCTCGAAGGCCGCGCAGCAGACGGTGATCGACGCCCTGGGCAAGAACCCGGCGATCAAGGTCTCCACCCAGGAGGACATGCGCAACGAGATGGGCGGCATCATCAACACGATGCTGAACATCATGTACGGGCTGCTCGGCATGGCCCTGATCATCTCGGTGCTCGGCGTGGTCAACACCCTGGCGATGTCCGTCTTCGAGCGGACGCAGGAGATCGGCATGCTGCGGGCGATCGGCCTCGACCGCAGCCGCGTCAAGAACATGATCCGCCTGGAAGCCGTGGTCATCTCCCTCTTCGGCGCGGTGCTCGGTGTCGGGATCGGCGTCTTCCTCGCCTGGGCGGTGGGCACCACCATCTCCAAGGGGGTCCCGAACTACGCCCTGGTCCTCCCGTGGGACCGGATCGGCAT
>NZ_JAAGLY010000371.1 GCF_010548375.1 Streptomyces sp. SID13726 | reverse complement strand
CCGAGCCCGTGGGCGTCGACAGGATGACGTGCGAGCCGGTGACCAGCTCGATGAGCGCCTCGCTCTGGTGCGGGTACAGCTCCAGACCCTGCTCGGTCGCCCAGGTGGTGAACCCCTCGTAGAGCGCGTCCGGGTCGGGGGCCTTGCCCGTCGGGGCGGGCACGTGCGCGAGGAGAGCCGGGGTGCGGCCGGTCGTGGTGGTCACGGGACGAGTCTGTCAGGTGTGGAGCACCGGGGTCGTCGGCAGCCCGTCGCACCGGCCGCGCGGTCGGTGCGGATCTGGCGCTGCCGAACCCGGGGTTGTTCCCCGGTTCCCCGCCGGACTGGGGGACAACCCCGGGTTCGGAAGATCGGGAGATCGGGGCACAAGGGGTTGATAGCGCTGTCAACGTGTGCGAGGGTATGCCGCGGGACCGGCGTCGAGGCCGGTCCCGGCCTCCGAGTCATCGATGACCACCGACCCCA
>NZ_JAAGLY010000370.1 GCF_010548375.1 Streptomyces sp. SID13726 | reverse complement strand
TGCACGGGGTCGGTCCGGCACCAGCAGGGCATGGTCTGCCGGCGCGCCGGTCTCGACGACCTCGCGCACACCGCCGACGCGGTCGCCGCGAAGACGTACGAGCTGTCCGAGCTGCTCGTCGACGTGCTGGGTATCACCGACGTCGGCGCCTACTTCCCGCACCGCGTCACCTACCACCCGACGTGCCACTCGCTGCGCATGCTGCACGTGGGCGACAAGCCGCTGCGCCTGCTGCGCGCCGTCGAGGGCATCGACCTCGTCGAGCTGCCCGCGGCCGAGTCGTGCTGCGGGTTCGGCGGCACGTTCGCGCTGAAGAACGCCGAGACCTCGACCGCGATGCTCGCCGACAAGATGGCGCACGTGAAGTCCACCGGCGCCGAGGTCCTCACCGCGGGCGACGCGTCGTGCCTCCTGCACATCGGCGGCGGGCTCTCGCGCATCCGCGCGGGCGTCCGCACGCTGCAC
>NZ_JAAGLY010000036.1 GCF_010548375.1 Streptomyces sp. SID13726 | reverse complement strand
AGGCGGGGCCCGACGCCGATCGTGGCGTGGGCCCGGGACCACTCGCGCAGGACGGGGCGCAGGGCGCGGGCTCCGGCCGGGCCGCTCACCGCGGGGTCGAGATCGTAGGCGAGGACGAGCACGGCCGGCCGCTGCTCGGCGGCCACGCCGGGCTGCCGTACGGAGCCGGGGCCGGTGCGCCCCTCGGGTCCCTCGGCGGCGCGGGTGCAGGCGGTCGCCGCGAGTCCGGCGCCGGCCGCCAGGACGGTCCGGCGGGTGGAGCCGGACCCGGAAACACCGTCAAGCGTGTCGAAACCGGCATTCGTTGCCTTGAGCACGAACGGGACGATACATCTGCGGCGTGCGATCGAACCGTTTCCCCCGCCTTCTGCTGATCTCGTGGCTGCTGGCCGCGCTCGCCGCCTGCGCGCCGGGCTCCCCCGACGGGGCCCGAGGCGGGACGGGCGGTGCCGCCGTCGTGCGGGTCCCGCAGGACACCGGGTCCGTGCAGACGGCGGTGGACCGGGTGCGGCCCGGCGGTCTCGTGCTGGTGTCGCCCGGGGTGTACCGGGAGAGCGTCACGGTGGCCAAGCCGCGGGTGGTGCTGCGCGGCACCGAGCGCTCGAAGGTCGTGGTGGACGGGGAGTTCGAGCGGTCCAACGGCATCACGGTCACCGGCGCGGGCTCGGTGGTGGAGAACCTGACCGTGCGCAACCACCTCGCCAACGGCGTCCTGTTCACCGGCGTGACCGACGAACGGCTCCAGGCGGGCGGGGCGGGCGGATCGGCGTACGACCCGCTGGACACCGTCAAGTTCCCGCCGCTGAAGGGGTTCCGGGCCTCCTATGTGACGGCGTACGACAACGCCCTGTACGGCATCTACGCCTTCGACGCCCGTTCCGGGGTCATCGAGCGCTCCTACGCCTCCGGGCACGCGGACTCCGGGATCTACGTCGGCCAGTGCCGGCCCTGCGACACCGTGGTCCGGCACAACACCGTGGAGCACAACGCGGTGGGCCTGGAGGTCACCAACGCCTCCGAGCGGCTGTACCTGCTGGGCAACCGGGCCGCGCACAACCGGGTGGGGCTGACCCTCAACTCCAATGACCTGGAGGCGCTCGGGCCCCAGCACGGGGCGGTGGTCGCGGGCAACGCGCTCACCGACAACAACGACGACCGCGGTCCGGAACAGGCCGACGGGGGCTTCGGCATCGGGATCGGGTCGGGCGGCGGGCGCGACAACGTCGTCGAGCGGAACCTGATCACCGGGAACCGTTCGGCGGGGGTGCTCCTGAGCGACGTCCAGGGCTATCCGGCGCGGGGCAACACCGTCCGCGCCAACCGGGTCACCGGCAACGGCACGGACCTGGTCCTGGCGACGGGCGCCCCGGCGGGCAACTGCTTCACCGGGAACGCCGAGTCGGTGACCAGTCCGACGGCCCTGTCCGCCCTGGCCCCCTGTGGCCGCGACACCCGCGCGGAGACCCCGGTCCCGGCGGAACCCGGCACCGGCCGGCCCCCGCTCGGCGGCCCCCACCCCGTCCAGCCGCCCCCGGGCATCTCCTTCCAGGACGTCCCGGCCCCGTCGCCCCGGCCGAACCTGCCGAACGCGTCCACGGCGCCCCCGCGCGCGGCGGTGGGCCTGCCGGGGCGGGTGGACCCGGGGGCGTTCCCGCTGCCGGGGCGGGGCTTCTAGGGCCGCCCCCACGGCCCCTCCGGCACCCCGCCCCTCACATGTCCCGCCGTCACATCGATGTGTACGGCCCGCCCCTGACCCAGCGTCGCCGTGACCCGGCGGAGATCGCCGTCGGTGTCGATCCAGTAGGCCAGCGGGGAGCGGCCGGCCGGTGCGCCGCCCGTGCCCCGCGGGCGGGGGCGGGGTCCGCTGAAGACGCCGTAGGAGCGGTCGCCGATCTGTTCGTCGCGTAGCCACAACGGGCCGGACTGGGCGAGGAGTTGGGCGTTGTCCGGGCGGTCGGCGGCGAGGGACAGCACCAGCCGCAGCCCGATGTCGAGCGGGGCCGCGCCGAACTCCCGGCGCACCCACTTCCGCCCCTCCGCGCCCCGCGCGACCGCCACCCCCGACAGGTCCCACGCCAGCCGCCCGCGCGCCTGCCCGCCCTCGTCGCCGTACGTCCCCACCGCCCGGTGCCGCCGGTGGTCCACCACCGCGCGCACCACGGTCGTCCCCGACGGCGTCACCGCCCGGACCGTGACCGCCGACGGGCTCGCCCGGTACACCCGGAACCGGGTCAGGGCCATGCGTTGGGCCTCGGGGCCCGAGACGGGACGCGGGGCGGGTTCGGAGCCGGTCGTGGACAGGAGTACGGCGGTGAGGGCGGTCGCCGCGAGGACGGCCCCGCCGGACACCGCGAGGGCCTTCGGCTTGATGCGCATGGCACGTCCCTACACGCGGGCGGGCCGCCCACCGGTCAGCACCGGTGGGCGGCCCGCCCGTGGTTCACCCTCGCGGAGGTGTCCCCGGGGATGTCCCCGGAGGTCTCCCGGGAGGTGTCAGCACTTGCCCTTGCACGGCTCCCCCCGCTTGTTGGCGATCCGCACGACGAGGCCGTACTCCGAGGAGGCGCTCTTCAGCGTGACCGCGTACGGGCCGGTGACCGGGTTCTTCGGCAGGACGTACCCCTCGGGGACGTCCCGTTCGACCAGGTAGTACGTGCCGATCGGCAGCTGGTCGAACCAGCAGCGGCCCTGGCCGTTGGTGACGCAGTCGTCGACCAGGGTGTCCTTGCGGCCGCCCGTGCGCTGGAGCCCGGGGGTGCCGTTGCTGTCGCGCCACAGCTGGAAGACCGCGCCGCCCAGCGGCTTCCTGGTCTTGGCGTCGGTCTTGACGATCGTCAGCCCGAGGTCCTTGATCAGTCCGGCGTCGAGGGTGAGGTCCTCGCGGTGGCCCGGGCCGAGCGTGACCGGCGGGGAGCAGCCGCTGTCCGGGGCGACCACGGAGTCGTCGCCCGCCGCGCCCGCGTTCTGCCGGGTCCACTGGTAGCCGTCCGGCAGCACGAAGCACACCCGGTACCGGCCGTCCGGCAGGTACCGGAACAGGTAGTCGCCGTGCGCGTCGGTGAGCATCGACTTGACGACCGTCCCGGTGGCCGGGTCGATCAGCTTGACGGTGACGTTCCGCGCACCGGGCTCGCCCGGGTCCTGGATGCCGTCGCCGTCGGTGTCGTACCAGACGTGGTCGCCGAGCCGGTTGACCGGACCGACGAGACCGGCGTCGAGGTCGTGGTCGACGAAGCCGGGGTCGCCGACCCGCACGGTGGTCCGGCCCGAGGAGTCGACGGTCGAGTCGATCGCGGGGTCCGAACCGGCCCTGCGCTGTGTCCACTTGAGCTGGTCGAGGGTCGGGGAGCCGGGCAGCTTCGAGGGGTCGATGCCGCTGTGGTCGAAGGCCGCCTGGTACGAGGTGTCGGGCTTCAGACCGTCCTTGGTGCCGAGGTGGTACTCGCCATTGGCGTCGGTCGTCGCGGTGAGCTTGTTGCCGGCCCGGTCGGTCAGGGTGACCACGACCCCGGCGACCGGCGGCTCGGACGGGTCCTGGATGCCGTCGCCGTCGGCGTCGTACCAGACCCGGTCGCCGATCTGGACGGGCGCCTGGTCGCAGATGATCTCCAGGTCGGCGAGGCCGTTGCCCTTGCCGAACAGGTTCGCCCCGTCGGACCAGGTGGACTTCAGCAGCTGGTTGCCCTCGACGGCCCCGGACCCCGCGGTCCAGCGGCGGACGCCCTGCTCGTAGGCCTGGTTGGTGTAGGGGTCGAAGACCGTGCTCCACACCTTGTTCCGGTACGGCTGGAGGACCAGGCCGCCCTCGGTGATCTGGTCGTGCCGGGCGTCGGACAGGACGGTGAGGTCGTTGTAGAACTCGCCGCCGCCCGGGCCCAGCTTGTTGCCGGGCAGGCTCCCCTTGAGCGCGCCGCAGGTGCCGTCGCTCTCCAGGGTGTACGCCGTCCCGGACGCGCAGGCGCGCAGGACGTCACCGGCGGCCACGGCCGCGACCAGCTGGGTCGTGGAGCCGTACGCGTAGGTGCGGTTGCCCTGCATGTCGGCGAAGCGGTCGCGGTAGCCGAGGACCAGGTCGCCGTTGTCCGCGATCTCGATGTTGGCGAGCATCGGCTGCGGGGCGGCGACGAACAGGTGCTCCTCGCGGACGGGCACCCGCTGGTTCCAGGCCTCCCAGTTCGCGCTCATCCGCTCGCCGGTGGCGGTGGCGTCGCCGCACTTGTAGCCGGAGGCGCCGGTGAAGCGGTAGGCGCAGCCGCGCGCGTAGTCGAGGGCGTGGGCGAAGATCTCGGTGAACGTGCCGCCCTTGAACTCGTAGACGTGCGCGCTGAGCCGGGACGGGTCACCCCAGGGCAGGGCGTCGGTCACCGTCGACTCGGCGCCGCACACCCCGCCGACCAGGACCCGGCTGCCGCGCACGCCGATGCCGTAGGGGTGCCAGTCGCCCACGCAGTCGGCGGGCCTGGGGACGGCGTGGCCCGTCTGCGCGCCGGCGGTGACGGCGTCGCCGGTGCCCTGGAGGGCGACCGTGTACAGCTTGGAGTCGTTGAGGTCGACGGCGTAGAGCGTGCGGCCGTCGCCGGAGACGTCGACGTCACCGAGGCCCTCGCGGCCGACCCTGCCGTAGACCCCGTCGTCGTGGAGGTAGTTGCCGGTGCCGTCGTGGGCGGTGAGCGTGCCGGGCAGGGTGACGAAGGTCGAGACCGCCTTGCTGGTGGCGTTGTAGCGGTAGATCGCGTTGACCGCGCCGGCCGGGCCGTACGCCGTCTGGCGCTTGACGGAGGTGCCCGCGTAGACGTTGCCGGTGCGGTCGGCGCCGATGCCGAACACCGCCTGCTGCTTGGTGTTGTCGGTCAGCTGGGTGACCGCGCCGCCCGGGGAGGTGTTGGAGAAGCCCGAGGCGAAGGACACCAGGCCCTGCTGTCCGGTCGCGTCGCCCTTGGCCAGGCCGCAGGTGACGAGGTCCGGGTTCTCCTGGCAGTACAGGTCCGGCTCCCAGAAGCCGGTCGTGTAGGTGACGTTCGTGCCGCCGCGCACGTCGACGAAGCCGACGCCCGCGCGGATCACGTCGGCGCCGGTGCCGAGCCCGGCGACGGCCTCGCGCAGGGTGTCCGGTGCCGGGTTGGTGACCCGGACGCGGTACCTACCGCCGGTCAGGGCGGAGGACGCCGGGGTGAGGACGGCGGTGCCGTCGGCTCCGGTCGTCGCGGTGAGGACCCGGCCCGCGTCGTCGGTCAGGGTCACCTCGACACCGGAGCGGCCCGGCTCCAGGACGCTGTCGTAGACCCCGTCCGCGTCGGCCTCGGTGACCACCCGGACGGTGACCGCGCCGTCGCCGGAGCCGGCGGCCCGGGCGAGCGGGGCGCCGACCGTGCCGGCGAGCGACCCGGCGGCAAGCAGGGCCAGGCTGATTCCGCCCAGCCCGGCCGCTTTCCAGTTTCCTAGCAGCACACTCTCCTCGTTTCCTGGTCATCGACCCCCATGAATTCATGTATGGAAACGGTAAAGATGTGCTAATCCGACCAGGCCAGGAAATACCCGGCATCGCTACTCCGCTTGCAGCACCAGCAGCGCCAGATCGTCCTCCGGGGGCCGCGCCCCGAACTCGTGCACCAGCCGCTTGATCCGCTCCGCGATCAGCTCGGCGTCCAGCCCGGCGCACCCGGCGAGGGCCTCCGCGAGCCCGTCCTCGTCGTCGAACTGCCGGGAGCCGCTGCGCCGCTCGGTCACCCCGTCGGTGACGCACAGCAGGCTGTCGCCGGGGCACAGCTCGAAGGTCTCGCTGGTGTAGGTCTCGTCCTCGACGACCCCGAGCAGGGTCTGCGGCCGGGCCGCCGTACGGACCTCGCCGCCCGCCCCGAGCAGCAGCGGCAGCGGATGCCCGGCGGAGGCGAGGGTGCAGCGCACTCCGCCGTCGAAGGGCGCGAGTTCGCCGTACAGGAGGGACAGGAAGCGGGTCTGCGGGCCGTCGCCGGGGTGCATGGGGCGGCCGCCGGCCGAGGCGAGCGCCCGCGCCGCCGCGTCCGCTGCCTCCGTCGCGTCGTCGAGGAGCAGCTGGTTGAGGCGGTCCAGGACGTCGGCCACGCGGTAGCCCTCGCGGGCCAGCAGCCGCAGCCAGGGGCGGGCCAGTCCGATCACTACGGCCGCCTCGGGGCCCTTGCCCTGGACGTCCCCGACGGCGAAGCACCAGCGGCCGTCGCCGGCCGGGAAGAGGTCGTAGAAGTCGCCGCTGGGCCCGCCCTTGTCGTACGGCTCGTACACCAGGGCGCTGCGCACCCCGGGAATCTCGGCGACCGCGCCGGGCAGCAGTCCGCGCTGGAGCACCGCGCTGATGGTGGCCTGGCGGGCGTACTGGCGGGCCGCGCCGATGGCGAGGGCCACGCGGCGACTGAGGTCCTCGACGAGACCGGTGACCTCGTCGGGGAAGGCGAGGAGTCCGGCCCGGCCGATGACGAGGGTGCCGAGGGGGCGGCCGCCGGCGGTGAGGCGGTAGGCGAGGGCGGAGCCGTGGGGTGGGTGGGGTGGGTGGGGTGGGTGGGGTGGGTGGGGTGGGTGGGGTGGGTGGGGTGGGTGGGTTCCGTGGTTGCTGTGGGTGTCGTGGTTGCTGTGAGGGGTGTGGCTCTCGTGACCGGTCTGAACGGCTCGGCTTCCGTTGCCGCCCGGCGTGCCCAGCGCCTCTCCGGGCCAGGGGAAGGGGACCGGGCCGGGGCGGGCCGGGTCGAAGGGGCCCGGGGGCTCCTTCTCCAGCGCCCGGCGCAGCTCCTCGATCCGGGCCTCGCTGCCGTGCCACACGCGGGCCAGCCGGGGTCCGGAGGCACCGGGCTCGCCCCAGCCGTCCTCACCGGGACGGGGAGACCCCCAGCGCCCGGCGACCTCGTCCTCCAGCCACACCGCGCACCAGTCGGCCAGCCTCGGCACGATCAGCTGGCCGGCGAGCGCGGCGACCAGGTTCTCGTCGAGCTGTCCGGCGAGCAGGTCGGAGGCTTCGGCGAGGAAGGAGAGTGCTCCGCGGTTCAGCCAGTCCCTGCCCTGGTCGTGGTGAGGGGTGGTCTGGATCGGGATCGTGGGTGGGGGTGGGGTCGAGGCCGGGGTCTGGGTCTGGGTCTGGGTCTGGGTGAAGACAAGGGCCGGGGTCGAGGTCGGGGTCTGAACGGGGACAGGGACCGGAGTCGAGGCCGGGATCTGGGTGGGACCAGGGACCGGAGTCCGGGTCGGCTCCGGCGTGTGTGTCCCCGTGCCGAGCGGACCCCGCTCCTGGCCGCGCTCCCCCGCGTACGCCTGAATGCCCTCGAAGGACTCCTTCCCGCCGGCCGGCAGCCGCGCCCACACCGACTTGGCACCCGTGCGGTAGGTGATGCCCCAGCACTCGGCGAGGGCGGCGACCAGGCGCAGTCCGCGCCCGTACTCCGGTGTGCCGTACGGCGGTTCGGGCTCGCCGCCCCCGCTCTCGCCCCCGGCATCGCCCTCGCCCGTGCGGGGTGCGCCCCAGCGCGGGGCGCGTGAGGGGTGGTGGTCGAGGACCTCGACTACGAGTGCGCCGGTGTGCGCCTCCAGCCGGCAGTTCAGCTCGACGTCGGTGCCCGCGTGCACGACGGCGTTGGTGACGAGTTCGCTGACGACCACCAAACCGTCGTCGGCCAGCCGGTCGGTGAGGAACTCGGCGCCGGGCAGGGCGAGTTCGGCCCATTCGGAGAGCGCCGCGCGCAACAGGGCCCGCGCCGAGCCCGGTGCGAGCGGGCTGCCGGGGAGGGTGGCGCGCAACTGCGCCGGGGCGTGCGGAGGCGCGTCGGCGCCGGGCGCGGTCGGCCCGTCGGACGCGTGCGCGACGGACTCCCGTTGCGCAGGAATGGCCCCCATGTCCAGCTCCCCGAGCAGTTCGGACGAATACCTCTCAGTCGATGCGGACAGAGTGACAGACTGGCCACGCCCATAAGCGCCGAGTTACCGAAGTGGGCCGCCATGAGTGAGAACAGTGGTACGCCTGTGCTCGAAGAGGGACAGAATGCCGACCGGATTCGAGCATCGGATCTGCGTCCGCTGCTCGCCGCGATGACCGCTGCCCGGGACGGCGACTTCCGTCGGCTGCCCGAGTCCGGGGACGGGATCGTGGCCGACCTGACGGCCGTCTTCAACCAGCTGGTGGACCGCAACCTCCACTTCACCGGCGAGGTCAACCGGGTGAAGCGGGAGCTGGTGCGGCACGGCCGGCTCGACGAGCGGCTCTCCCCCAGCCCGGGGCAGGGCACCTGGACCTCCCGGGTCGACGACGTGAACCAGCTCCTCGACGCCCTGGTGGCCCCGGCCGCCAACGCGACCCGGGTCCTGGACGCGGTGGCCGGCGGCGATCTGACCCAGCGGGTCGATCTGCACGACGGTAACCGGCAGTTGCGCGGTGACCTGCGGCGACTGGGCCGGGCCGTGAACAAGATGGTCGACCAGCTCTCCCTGTTCACCGGCGAGGTGACCCGGGTGGCCCGCGAGGTCGGCACCGAGGGCCGGCTCGGCGGGCGGGCCAAGGTGACCGGGCTGTCCGGCAGTTGGCGGGACGTGACCGATGCGGTCAACACCATGGCGTCCCGGCTCACCGCCCAGGTCCGTGACATCGCTCTGGTGACGACGGCGGTGGCCCGCGGCGACCTGACCCGTACGGTCACGGTCGAGGCGACCGGCGAGCTGCTCGAACTGAAGCTCACCGTGAACACCATGGTCGACCAGCTCTCCGCCTTCGCCGACGAGGTCACGCGGGTGGCCCGCGAGGTCGGCACCGAGGGGCAGTTGGGCGGGCGGGCCCAGGTGCGGGGCGTGTCCGGGGTCTGGAAGGACCTCACGGACAACGTCAACTTCATGGCGTCGAACCTGACTTCACAGGTGCGGAACATCGCCCAAGTGACGACCGCCGTGGCCAACGGGGACCTTTCACAGAAGATCACGGTCGACGCGCAGGGCGAGATCCTGGAGCTGAAGTCCACCATCAACACCATGGTCGACCAGCTCTCCGCCTTCGCCGACGAAGTGACCCGCGTGGCCCGCGAAGTCGGCACCGAAGGAAACCTCGGCGGCCGGGCCCAGGTGCGAGGCGTCTCCGGCGTCTGGAAAGACCTCACCGACAACGTCAACTTCATGGCGGACAACCTGACTTCACAGGTCCGCAACATCGCCCTCGTCTCGACCGCCGTGGCCCAGGGAGACCTCGGCAAGAAGATCACGGTGGA
The DNA here is from genome assembly GCF_010548375.1 of Streptomyces sp. SID13726. Lineage (GTDB taxonomy): Bacteria > Actinomycetota > Actinomycetes > Streptomycetales > Streptomycetaceae > Streptomyces. Next base: position 62,818 of record NZ_JAAGLY010000036.1, on the reverse strand, counting down.
GGCCAAGGGCGAGATCCTGGAGCTGAAGTCCACCATCAACACCATGGTCGACCAACTCTCCGCCTTCGCCGACGAAGTGACGAGGGTCGCCCGCGAAGTCGGCACCGAAGGAAACCTCGGCGGCCAGGCGCAGGTGCGAGGCGTCTCCGGCGTCTGGAAGGACTTGACGGACAACGTCAACTTCATGGCCCTGAACCTGACTTCACAGGTCCGCAACATCGCCCAGGTGACGACCGCCGTGGCCAACGGCGATCTGTCGAAGAAGATCACGGTCGACGCCCGCGGCGAGATCCTCGAACTGAAGGACACCGTCAACACGATGGTGGAGCAGCTGCGGGCCTTCGCCGACGAGGTGACCCGCGTGGCCCGCGAGGTCGGCACCGACGGCCGGCTGGGCGGGCGGGCCCAGGTGCTGGGCGTCTCCGGCGTCTGGCGGGACCTGACCGACAACGTCAACTACATGGCGGACAACCTGACTTCGCAGGTCCGCAACATCGCCCAGGTCACCACCGCGGTGGCCAACGGCGACCTCTCCAAGAAGATCGACGTGGACGCACGCGGCGAGATCCTGGAGCTGAAGACCGCCATCAACACCATGGTCGACACGCTCTCCTCCTTCTCCTCCGAAGTCACCCGCGTGGCCCGAGAGGTCGGCTCCGAGGGCCAACTCGGCGGCCAGGCAAGGGTCGAGGGCGTCTACGGCACCTGGAAACGCCTGACAACCAACGTGAACGAACTCGCCTCCAACCTGACCACCCAGGTCCGCGCGATCGCCGAGGTGGCCTCCGCGGTGGCGCAGGGCGACATGTCCCGCTCGATCACCGTGGAGACCCAGGGCGAGGTCGCCGAGCTCAAGGACAACATCAACCTGATGGTGGCCAACCTCCGCGAGACCACCCGCGCCAAGGACTGGCTGGAGTCCAACCTCGCCCGGCTCGCCGCCCTGATGCAGGGCCACCGGGACCTGATGGAGGTCGCCGACCTGATCCTGCGGGAGCTGACCCCGCTGGTGAACGCCCAGTACGGGGCGTTCTTCCTGGCCGACCCGGACGAGGACGGAGCCTCGCTCCGCACAACCGTTCCCGCAAAGGGACTGGCCTTCATCGCGGGCTACGGCTCCGCGCAGGGCGCGACCGTGGACACCGGTGGCATGCCCGTGCACGGGCTGGTCCGGCAGGCGGCCCGGGAGAAGAAGCGGATCCTGGTGGAGGAGGCCCCGCCGGACTACATCAAGATCAACAGCGGTCTGGGCGAGGCGGCCCCGGCGAGCGTCGTCATCATCCCGATCCTCTTCGAGGACAAGCTCCTCGGCGTCATCGAGCTGGCCTCCTTCTCCCGCTTCTCCGATGTCCACCTGGCCTTCTTCGACCAGTTCGTGAACACCATCGGCGTCGCCATCAACACCATCATCGCCAACTCCCGCACCGAGTCCCTGCTCGGCGAGTCCCAACGCCTGGCGATGCAGCTCCAGGAGCGCTCGGACGAACTCCAGATGCAGCAGGCCGAGTTGCAGCGCTCGAACGCCGAACTGGAAGAGAAGGCGGCCTTGTTGGCCACCAGCTCCCAGTACAAGTCGGAGTTCCTGGCGAACATGTCCCACGAACTGCGCACCCCGCTCAACTCCCTGCTGATCCTGGCCAGACTGCTCTCCGACAATCCGGACGGCCATCTCTCCGACCAGGAAGTGCAGTTCGCGACGACGATCCACCGCTCCGGCTCCGACCTGCTGCAACTGATCAACGACATCCTGGACCTGTCGAAGATCGAGGCCGGCCGGATGGACGTACGCCCCAAGAAGCTGCCGTTGATCAAGCTGCTCGACTACGTCCACGCCACCTTCCGCCCGCTCACCCTGGACCGGGGGCTCGCCTTCGAGGTGGCGGTCGGCGAGGACGTGCCGCGCGAGATGTACTCCGACGAGCAGCGCCTCCAGCAGATCCTGCGCAACCTCCTCTCCAACGCCATCAAGTTCACCGCCACCGGACGGGTCGAGCTGCGCGTCAACCGGATCAAGGACCCCGAGCACCGGTTCGTCCGCGACAGCGACGACGTGATCGCCTTCGCGGTGTCCGACACCGGCATCGGCATCGCGCAGGAGAAACTCCCGGTGATCTTCGAGGCGTTCCAGCAGGCCGACGGCACGACCAACCGCAAGTACGGCGGCACCGGGCTCGGCCTGTCCATCAGCCGGGAGATCGCGGGCCTGCTGGGCGGCCGTATCGTCGCCGAGAGCGAGCCGGGCACCGGCTCCACCTTCACGCTCTACGTCCCCGTCGTCAGCCCCGGTCACACGGCGGCCGGCCCCACCGCCGAGGACCGCGCCCTGCCGGCCCCGGAGGACCTGTCCACCGAGCCCTATCCGACCGCCCACGACGCCGAGGACTCCTGGCCCGCGCCCACCAAGCTGGAGGCGTGGAAGTCCGGCCGGGCGGGTCAAGTCCTGTCCGGGCGGCGGGTGTTGATCGTCGACGACGACATCCGCAACGTCTTCGCGCTCACCCATGTGCTGGGCCGGGTCGGCATGCCGGTGCTGTACGCGGAGAACGGCCGCGAGGGCATCGAGACCCTGGAGCGCAACCCGGACGTCGAACTCGTCCTGATGGACATCATGATGCCGGAGATGGACGGCTACGAGACCATCGCCGCCATCCGCCGCACCCCGCGCTGGACCGGCCTGCCCATCGTCGCGCTCACCGCGAAGGCGATGCCGGGAGACCGCGAGAAGTCGATCGCGCGGGGCGCCAACGACTACGTACCCAAGCCGGTGGACGTCGACCAGCTCCTGACCGTCGTATGCGCACTCCTGGACCCCGAGGGCGTGGACGCGGAGGAACGGGCCGATGCGGCGGAGGCGGTGGTTCCGCCCACGGACGACTGAATGGGGCAGTCAGATGAGCACTGAGGCAACGACCGACGAGAGTGCGGGCATCCTCCTGGTCGACGACATGGAGGACAACCTGATCGCACTGGAGGCCGTCCTGGGGTCCCTCAACGAACCACTCGTCCGCGCCCGTTCGGGCGAGGAGGCGATGAAGGCCCTGCTCCGCCGCCCGTTCGCCCTCGTCCTCCTGGACGTCCGCATGCCGGGCATGGACGGCTTCGAGACCGCGGCCAACATCAAACGCCTGGACCAGACGAAGGACGTCCCGATCATCTTCCTCACCGGAGCCGAGGACGACTCGGGCTACGCCTTCCGCGGCTACGCCACCGGCGCCGCCGACTACTTGACCAAGCCGTTCGACCCGTGGGTGCTCCGCGCGAAGGTCAGCGTCTTCCTGGACCTCCACAGGAAGAACCAGCAGCTGGAACGCCTGCTGGCCCGCCAACGGACGGACTACGAGGAGGTCGGCAAACAACTGGCGGACCTGGAGGAGGAACTGACGGACCCTCAACGCACCAGGATCAAGGAACTCCGGCACCTTCTGGAGAAACGGTGAGATTTGCTTCTTTGGGGGCGCGGGGAACTGCGCGACAAGCCACGACGAACCGTAAGCCGCCAAGCAGTCCCCGCCACCCCTCCTCGGACGCGCTACGCCTCCCGCGACCCCGCGTACATCTCCTCGATCAGCGCCTTGTACTCCCGCTCCACAACAGGCCGCTTCAGCTTGAGACTAGGCGTGATCTCCCCGTGCTCCACATCAAGATCCCGCGGCAGCAACCGGAACTTCTTGATCGTCTGCCACCGCTGAAGCCCCTCGTTGAGCTGCTTCACATACCCCTCAACCATGGAGACGGTGACCGGCGCAGCGACGACCTCCGCGTATGGCTTTCCTTCGAGCCCGTTCTCCTTGGCCCAGTCGAGGATCGACACCTCGTCCAGCGCGATGAGCGCCGTGCAGAAGTTCCGGTCGGCCCCGTGCACCAGGATGTTGGAGACGTACGGGCACACCGCCTTGAACTGCCCCTCCACCTCGGCGGGCGCGATGTACTTGCCGCCGGACGTCTTGATGAGGTCCTTCTTGCGGTCGGTGATCTTCAGATACCCGTCGGGCGACAGTTCACCGATGTCCCCGGTGTGGAACCACCCGTCGGCCTCAAGGACCTCGGCCGTCTTCTCGGGCAGCCCGTGGTAGCCCTCCATGATCCCGGGGCCCCGTAGCAGGATCTCCCCGTCGTCCGCGATGCGTACCTCCGTACCGGGCAGCGGCTTGCCGACCGTGCCGGTGCGGTAGGCCTCCCCCGGGTTCACGAAGGAGGCCGCCGAGGACTCCGTGAGGCCGTAGCCCTCAAGGATGTGGATGCCGGCGCCGGCGAAGAAGTAGCCGATCTCGGGCGCGAGCGCGGCGGACCCGGAGACACAGGCCCGCAGGTTCCCGCCGAACGCCTCCCGGATCTTCGAGAAGACCAGCGCGTCGGCCACCTTGTGCTTGGCGCTCAGCCCGAAGGACGCCCCCGCGGTGCCGGTGCGCCGGAAGTTGTCCTGGCTCTCCTTGGCGTAGGCGCGGCCGACCTCGGCGGCCCACTGGAAGATCTTGTACTTGGCGCCGCCGCCCGCACGGGCCTTCGCGGCGACCCCGTTGTAGACCTTCTCGAAGATGCGCGGGACGGCCGCCATGTACGTCGGCTGCACGACCGGCAGATTCTCGATGATCTTGTCGACGCGGCCGTCGACGGCGGTGACGTGACCGACCTCGATCTGCCCGGAGGTGAGCACCTTGCCGAAGACATGGGCGAGCGGCAGCCACAGGTACTGCACGTCCTCGGCGCTGATCAAGCCGGTCGCGACGGTGGCCTTCGCCATGTAGGACCAGTTGTCGTGCGGCAGCCGTACGCCCTTGGGACGGCCGGTGGTGCCGGAGGTGTAGATCAGCGTCGCGAGCTGGTCCTTGGTGATCGCGCCGACCCGCTCCTTGACGAGGTCGGGGTCCTTCTCCAGCCGGGCGGCGCCCCGGGCCTCCAGCTCGGTGAGCGTGAGCACGAAGTCGCTGGTCTCCACGCCCGCCGGGTCGATCACCACGACATGGGTCAGCTCGGGCAGGTCGCCGCGCTTCTCGACCGCCTTGGCGAGCTGGGCCGCGTCCTCCGCGATCAGCACCCGGCTCTCGGAGTCGGAGAGGATGAACGCCGACTCGTCGGCGTTGGTCTGCGGGTAGATCGTGGTCGTGGCGGCGCCGGCGCACATGATGCCGAGGTCCGCGAGGATCCAGTCGATCCGGGTCGAGGAGGCGAGGGCGACCCGCTGCTCGGACCGCACCCCCAGCTCGACCAGCCCGGCCGCAATGGCGTACACCCGCTCCGCGGCCTGCGCCCAGCTCAGCGACTTCCAGTCGTCAGGACCCTGGCCGGAGGCCGCCGGCACCGGGTACCGGTAGGCCTCGGCGTCCGGCGTGGCCGCAACGCGCTCCAGGAAGACGGTCGCCACACTCGGCGGACGGTTCTCGATCAGGGTCTGTGTGTCGCTCACGACATCCTCCGGGGCCCGCGACAGTGCGGCTGGCTCTCAGGTTGCGGCTGTTGTTTAACTCGCGAGTAACTATCGAGCAGAGATCAGAGTAAAGCGCGGCCGACCGGTTCGTAAGGGGCGGCGGCCTGTCACTTCCCACAGAGCGCGACCCTACGGACGCGTAGGGGCCCGCCGCGCTTTCGCACGACGGACCCCTTTCCATCCGATTCGACAGCTAACCGGCTGTAACCCGCGGTTACTTCTTGCCCTTGCCCGACCCCGCGCTGTCATCGCTGGAGAGCACCGCGATGAAGGCCTCCTGCGGAACCTCCACGGAACCCACCATCTTCATCCGCTTCTTGCCTTCCTTCTGCTTCTCCAGCAGCTTCCGCTTACGGGAGATGTCACCGCCGTAGCACTTGGCGAGGACGTCCTTGCGGATGGCGCGGATGGTCTCGCGGGCGATGACCCGGGAGCCGATGGCGGCCTGGATCGGCACCTCGAAGGCCTGCCGCGGGATGAGCTCGCGCAGCTTGGCGACCAGGCGCACGCCGTAGGCGTAGGCCGCGTCCTTGTGCGTGATCGCCGAGAAGGCGTCCACCTTGTCGCCGTGCAGCAGGATGTCCACCTTGACCAGGGAGGACGTCTGCTCACCGGTGGGCTCGTAGTCCAGCGAGGCGTACCCGCGGGTCTTCGACTTCAGCTGGTCGAAGAAGTCGAAGACGATCTCCGCGAGCGGCAGCGTGTAGCGGATCTCGACCCGGTCCTCGGACAGGTAGTCCATGCCGAGCAGGGTGCCGCGCCGGGTCTGGCACAGCTCCATGATCGAGCCGATGAACTCGGTGGGCGCGAGGATCGTGGCTCGTACGACGGGCTCGTACACCTCGTTGATCTTGCCCTCGGGGAACTCGCTCGGGTTGGTGACGGTGTGCTCCGTACCGTCCTCCATCACGACCCGGTAGACCACGTTCGGCGCGGTCGCGATGAGGTCGAGCCCGAACTCGCGCTCCAGACGCTCACGGATCACGTCGAGGTGCAGCAGCCCCAGGAAGCCGACGCGGAAGCCGAAGCCGAGCGCGGCGGAGGTCTCCGGCTCGTAGACGAGCGCGGCGTCGTTGAGCTGGAGCTTGTCGAGGGCCTCGCGCAGCTCCGGGTAGTCGGAGCCGTCCAGCGGATACAGCCCGGAGAAGACCATGGGCTTCGGGTCCTTGTAGCCCCCGAGCGCCTCCGTGGCCCCCTTCGACTGGCTGGTGACGGTGTCACCGACCTTGGACTGGCGGACGTCCTTCACACCGGTGATGAGGTAACCGACCTCACCGACCCCGAGCCCGTCGGCGCCCAGCATCTCGGGCGAGTTGGTGCCGATCTCCAGCAGCTCGTGGGTCGCGCCGGTCGACATCATCTTGATGCGCTCGCGCTTGTTGAGCTGGCCGTCGATGACACGGACGTACGTCACGACACCGCGGTAGGAGTCGTAGACCGAGTCGAAGATCATCGCGCGCGCGGGCGCGTCCTTGACGCCGACGGGCGCCGGGATCTCCCGTACGACCTTGTCGAGCAGCGCGTCGACGCCGACCCCGGTCTTGGCGGAGACCTTGAGGACGTCCGCCGGGTCGCAGCCGATGAGGTTGGCCAGCTCCTCGGAGAACTTCTCCGGCTGCGCGGCCGGCAGGTCGATCTTGTTCAGTACGGGGATGATCTTGAGGTCGTTCTCCATCGCCAGGTAGAGGTTGGCGAGGGTCTGGGCCTCGATGCCCTGGGCGGCGTCGACGAGGAGGACGGTGCCCTCACAGGCGGCGAGCGACCGCGAGACCTCGTAGGTGAAGTCGACGTGCCCCGGAGTGTCGATCATGTTGAGGATGTGGGCCGTGCCCTGGTCGGGACCCTCGGTCGGGGCCCAGGGCAGCCGCACCGCCTGCGACTTGATCGTGATGCCGCGTTCGCGCTCGATGTCCATGCGGTCGAGGTACTGGGCGCGCATCTGGCGCTGGTCGACGACGCCGGTGAGCTGGAGCATCCGGTCGGCGAGCGTGGACTTGCCGTGGTCGATGTGCGCGATGATGCAGAAGTTGCGGATCAGCGCCGGGTCGGTACGGCTCGGCTCGGGCACATGGCTGGGGATCGCGGGCACGCAGGGTCCTGATTCTTGAGGCGTCCGCAGTGTCTGCGGTCTCGGGTCGGATCGATACGTAGCCTCCATGGTCCCACGGGCGGGGACCGGCGACCGGTTTGGGCCACTCGTGGGCCCGCTGGTAGTCTGGGCAGCTGTGTCTCATGCCCTCTCAGCGCGAGGCACACTTCGGAAAATTCAGAAAGAGAAGGCATTCGTGGCGAACATCAAGTCCCAGATCAAGCGGATCAAGACCAACGAGAAGGCTCGGCTGCGCAACAAGGCCGTCAAGTCCTCCCTGAAGACCGCGATCCGCAAGGCTCGTGAGGCCGCTGCCGCGGGTGACACCGAGAAGGCCACCGAGCTGCAGCGCGCTGCCGCGCGTGCGCTCGACAAGGCCGTCTCCAAGGGCGTCATCCACAAGAACCAGGCCGCCAACAAGAAGTCGGCGCTTGCTTCGAAGGTCACGTCCCTCTAAGGCCGACCACTCCTGATCTGACCGGCCCCGTTCTACGGGACCGAATCGCCGGAAGGACCCGAGCGGGCCCTCTCTCATCCGCTCCCGACCGGCCCCCAGAGCCTGTACGCGGCCTGCGTTCGCCACGCGGGTACGGGCTCGACAGCTTGCGCGAAGCCCCGGTGCACCGCCCTTCCCCAGGGCGGGACCGCCGGGGCTTTCGTGTGCTCTCAGCCCGGGGCCCGGCGCCCCGAAGGGGCGCGGGGAACTGCGCGACCAGCCACAACGCACGCCGCAAACGCCCTACGACAACACGCGGCACCCCCAAGCGCGCAACAGCACCCCTCCAGCAAGGCTGGCCAGAACCCCACCCCCACAGCCGGCCTCAACGCACCCGCACCCGCACCCGCACCCGCACCCGGGACGTAACCCCGAACACCGCTCAAATACCTACCGCCCCCGAGACCGAGCCGCCCGAGCAATCACCACAACCGCCTTCTCCAGCGCGTACTCCGGATCATCCCCCCCGCCCTTCACCCCCGCATCCGCCTCAGCAACCGCCCGCAACGCAACCGCCACCCCATCCGGCGTCCACCCCCGCATCTGCTGCCGCACCCGATCGATCTTCCACGGCGGCATCCCCAACTCACGCGCGAGATCCGCAGGCCGCCCACCCCGAGCCGACGACAGCTTCCCGATCGCCCGCACCCCCTGAGCCAACGCACTGGTGATCATCACCGGCGCCACCCCCGTCGCCAGCGACCACCGCAACGCTTCCAACGCCTCCGCGGCCCGCCCCTCCACCGCCCGATCCGCGACCGTGAAGCTCGACGCCTCGGCCCGCCCGGTGTAGTACCGCCCGACCACGGCCTCGTCGATCGTCCCCTCGACATCCGCGACCAACTGGGACACCGCGGACGCCAGCTCCCGCAGATCACTGCCGATGGAGTCGACGAGCGCCTGGCACGCCTCCGGCGTCGCGGACCGCCCGGTCGCCCGGAACTCCTGCCGCACGAACGCCAGCCGGTCCGCCGGCTTGGTCATCTTCGGACAGGCGACCTCCCGGGCCCCCGCCTTCCGCGCGGCGTCGAGCAGCCCCTTGCCCTTCACGCCCCCCGCGTGCAGCAGCACCAGGGTGATCTCCTCGGCGGGCGCCCCGAGATACCCCTTCACATCCTTGACGGTGTCGGCGGAGAGATCCTGCGCGTTGCGCACGACCACGACCTTGCGCTCCGCGAACAACGACGGACTGGTCAACTCGGCCAGCGTCCCCGGCTGCAACTGCTCCGAAGCCAGATCCCGCACATCCGTATCCGCGTCGGCGGCCCGCGCGGCGGCGACCACCTCCTGCACAACCCGGTCGAGCAACAGCTCCTCCTGCCCCACAGCGAGGGTCACAGGAGCGAGGGGATCGTCACCAGCACTCTTCTTTGCCATCCCCGACAGCATCCCACGCGGCACTGACAACACCGCAGCCGTCGCAACCGCCACACGCCCCGGCACCCCTCGAAGCCCGCCGCCCCACCCACACACCGCCCGCCTACCCCGGCCGAACCGCCGGAGGCTACGGCTCCTCCCGCCACCCCTCCCACTCCCCCACGAACGCGTCCAGCTCCCCAGGGTCCAGCCGCCCCGCCTCGTCCCGCAGCACGACCAGCCACTGCGCGTCCTCCGCGTCGTCCTCCCCCGCCAACGCGTCCCGGACGACTTGCGGCTCCTCCTTCACCCCGAACCGCTCCCGCAGCGCCTCGACGACCTCCTCCGCGCCATCCCGATCAGGCAGCACCAGCACATGTCGCACATCGCTCACGGACCCATTTTCCAGGTCGCCCCCGAAGAACCCGACCACCACCGCTCACACCCCACACCACTCCCCCGGATACGGCCCGCGTCAGCCGTCCTGCCCGGCATCCCGCACGACCGGCACCCGCCCCAACTCGATCCCGAACCTCTCCCGGTACACCGACAGCACCTCCTCGTCCGTCCCCAACTCCCGTTCCTCCCGCTCCCCGTCGGCTGTCGTCACCTTGAACGTCCGACCACTGAGCGTGATCCTCCCTCCGTCCTCCGTCACCTTGGAGCACACCAGTGACTGCGTGAAGTGCGAGGCCGGCGAGGTGCTGTGCCACCACGCCCCGGCCACGAAGTCACCGAGCACCCGGGGCCGCACCTCCAGCCGGTACTGGCTCTTGCCACCCATGAGGACATCCAGATCCTCGCCACCACCCCCGCCCTTCCGCTCCGCAACGCCCCCGCTCCGCACCCCCGCCGCGTCGGGCCCCGCCGCCACGATCCGGAAACTGCCGCCCGGGTCCTCCTGCTCACCCCGCGCCCCGAACTCCAGCGGATAGTGGCTGTGCGCCCCGAACCCGACATCGGCCAGCCACTCGCCCCCGTCCACCGTCCGCACCCGCAGCGCGAGATGGTCGTACGGAATCCCGAGCCGCCCCTCGTCCCCGTACACCCGCCCCGCGAGCAACGTGACGTCGAAGCCGAGCGCCCCGAGCAACGCCCCGAACGCCCCGTTCAGTTCGTAGCAGAACCCTCCCCTCCCGGCCCCCACCACCTTGTCCACCAGCCGCTTCTCCTCCAGCACGATCTCCTCGCCGAGGTGCACCGACAGGTTCTCGAAGGGCACGGTCCGCAGATGGCGCAGATGCAGCTCGCGCAGGACCTCCACGGTCGGCCACGCCGGATGCTGGACCCCCAGCCGGCTCAGATACGCGTCAACCTGTGTGGGATTCATACCTTCAGTCTCGCGCCACCCACAGCTCCCCGCCGCCCACGCGACCTCGCTCGCCGGTACCCCCGCTCACCCGACCTCCCACGCCGTCACCGGCGTCCCCGCCCACGCGTCCTCCCTCAACGCCACCGACGCCCTCGCCGGAGCCGACCACCGCCAGCGCCCCGTCCCGATCCGTCCGCAGCACCACCGCGCCGCCGGCCCGCAGCGCGGCGACCGTAGTGGGAGCGGGATGCCCGTACGAGTTGTCGGCCCCGACCGAGATGAGCGCGACCCGAGGCGCGACCTGGCGTATCAGTTCCGGGTCCTGGTACGCCGAACCATGGTGAGCCACCTTCAGCACATCCACCCCGGCCAGCCGCGCCCCCGCCGGCGATCTCAACAGCTCCTGCTGGGCCGGGGGTTCGAGGTCCCCGAGCAGGAGGAAGCGCAGCCCGGCCGACCGGACGAGCATCGTGACGCTGGCGTCGTTGGGCCCGTCCGCCGCCACGGCCGCAGGGCCGGCCGGGGGCCACAGCACCTCCCAGGACAGCGCCCCCGTACGCCGCTCCTCCCCGGCCACGGCCCGCGTCACCGGAATCCGCCGGGCCGCCGCCTCCCGGCGCACGAACTCGGCCTGGTCCACCGGCTCCTCGAACCCCGTCGTCTCGATCGCCCCCACCGAACGCCCCCGCAACACCCCGGGCAGGCCCGCCACATGGTCGGCGTGGAAGTGGGTGAGCACCACGAGCGGCACCTTGGTGATGCCGAGCGTGCGCAGGCAGTCGTCGACCAGGTTCGGATCGGGCCCGGCGTCCACGACCACGCCCGTACCCGCACCGGCCGCGAGCACCGTCGCATCGCCCTGCCCCACATCGCACATCGCCAGTCGCCAGCCCGGCGGCGGCCAGCCCGTGACCACCCGGGTCAACGGCGGCGGCTGCACCACCGCCAGCACGAACACCGCCGCGCAGACGGCACACCACCAGGGATGCCTCAGCAACCGCCGCCCGACGAGCAGCACGGCCCCCGTGACCAGGGCGAGCAGCAGCGCCCCGGTCCAGCTGCCCGGCCAGTCCACTCCCCCACCGGGCAGCGCCGCTCCGGTACGGGCGACGTCCGCGATCCACCCGGCCGGCCAACTCGCGCACCAGGCCAGCATCTTGGCCACCGGCATCGCCAACGGCGCCGCCGCCAGCGCCCCGAAGCCCAGCACCGTGGCCGGCGCGACCGCGAACTCCACGAGCAGATTGCACGGCACCGCCACCAGACTCACCCGCGCCGACAGCACGGCGACCACCGGCGCGCACAGAGCCTGCGCGGCGGCCGCGGCGGCCAACGCCTCCGCCAGCCTCGGCGGCACCCGACGCCGGCGCAGCGCGACGCTCCAACGCGGGGCCAGGGTGAGCAGGGCACCGGTGGCCAGGACGGAGAGCAGGAAGCCGTAACTGCGGGCCAGCCAGGGGTCGTAGAGCACCAGCAGCAGTACGGCCGTCGCCAGCGCCGGGATCAGCGACCTGCGGCGTCCGGTCGCGAGGGCGAGCAGCGCGACCGCTCCACAGGCCGCCGCCCGCAGCACACTCGGGTCCGGCCTGCACACCACGACGAATCCCAGCGTGAGCCCTCCGCCGAGCAGCGCGGTCGTCCGCAGGGACACCCCGAGCCGGGGCGCCAGCCCACGCCGCTCGACGAGTTGGGCCAGTCCGGGCGGTCCGATGAGCAGGGCGAGCAGGATCGTGAGGTTGCTGCCCGAGACCGCGAGCGTGTGCGCGAGGTCGGTCTCCTTGAACGCCTCGTCCAGCTCCGGCGTGATCCGCGCGGTGTCCCCGACGACCAGCCCCGGCAGCAACGCCCGCGCATCCGCGGGCAACCCGTCGGTGGCCTCCCGCAGCCCCGCCCGCAACCGCCCCGCGAACCTCTGTACCCCCGACGCCTCTCCCACCACCTCGGGCCCCGCCCGATCACGCACTCGCAGCACCGCCGCGACACGATCACCGCCCATCAGCGTCGGCGAGACCCGCGCGGTGACCCGCACCCGCGTGGACGGCAACAGCCCGAGCCACGGCGACCGAGCCGGTCCACCTTCGGCACCCGACGAACCGAGGCCCGCCGCACTCCCATCCGCACCCGCACCGCCTCCCGCCCCGGCCCCGGCCCCGGCGTCGACCATCACGAGCACCGGCGCCCGTGTCGCCACCACCTTCCCGTCCGCCGTCTCCACCCGCCGGACATCGGCGCCGATCAGGACGCTGGTAGGAGCGGCGTGATCACCGGTGATCCGGGGCCGGGTGAGCCGCGGGTCGGCGGTCACCTCGATCTCGGCGGTCACGGTGGCGTACTGCCGGGCCAGTTCGGGCACCGGCCCGCGCCGCAGATCGGCTCCATGCAGCCCGGCGGACGCGGCGGCCGCCGCCACACAGAGCAGTACCGCCGCCACCGGCACCCGACCTGACCGACCACCCCGCGCTCCGCGCCCCCTCCCCGACAACAACACGCAGGCCACGACGGCACACCCGACGACGAGCCCCGTGACCCACGCCGACGAAGCATCGAGGGCCAACGCGGCCGTCCCCCAGGCCGCGAGCGCCGGCGGCACGAGCCGCAGATCCGTCGGCCCCTCCTGCCGAGGGTGCGCATCCCCGAGCCGCTTCCCCGAGGCGGCGTGCACATCAGACCGCCGCCCACGCTCCCCACGCTCTCGGACACCCCCTCGCCGCCCCCTGCTCCCGCCCGCCTCAGCCGCACTCCGCGCCTCGCCCTCACGCCCGCCCGGCGCCCCCGCCCCGTACCTCATGGCCGTACGAGATTCCGCAGGTCGGCAAAGCGACGATCACCGATTCCGTTGACCTCCCGCAGTTCATCCACCGAGCGAAAACCACCGTGCTGCGTGCGGTAGTCGACGATGTGCTGGGCCAGGACGGGCCCGACGCCGGGCAAGGTGTCGAGCTGATCCACGGTGGCCGTGTTGAGCGAGACGGGAGCGGCCGGTCCGGCCCCCGCCATCCCACCCGCACCCGAGCCCGCCGAACCCCCGGCAACAGGACCCCCCACCGCAGGCGCAACCGCCCCACCCACGATCACCTGCTCCCCATCCACGAGAAACCGCGCCCGATTCAACGCATCGGTGTTCGTCCCCGGCCGCACCCCGCCGGCCGCCCGCAACGCGTCGGCCACCCGCGAACCGGCCGGCAGCCGATGAATCCCCGGCTCACGGACCTTGCCGCTGACGTCCACGACGATCTCGGCCCCGACCGGCGGCCCGGCCGAGGCCCCAGCCGCCCCAGCGGCCCCAGCCGAAGTCCCGCCCGGCACGGCCGACTCCGCCTCTCCACCCCGCCCGCTCTCCCCGAACGGAGCGGCCGCACGCACCACTTCGGGCGCCTGCACGGACTGTGTCCGCCCGGTCCAGAAGTGCTGAGCCGCGAAGACCCCGGCCACGACCAGCAGCACCGACAGCGCGAGCACGTTCCGCCGTTCCAGCCCGCACCGCGTCTGCAACCACACCGGCATCCGCTCCCGCAGAGCAGCCCCGAACCGCCCCGGTCGAGGGCCGTCCAGGGATCCGAAGTCCGACCGAGTCCCATCCACGGAACCGAAGTCCGGCCGATCGTCTTCTTCACCGGCAGCCCCAAGCCCCGCACCCACCACCCCGTCGTCCACTCGCCGTCCGCCCTCACCGAACGGTGGCCCCTTCCCCGAATCCCTTCGCTCCCCCACCCGTTCGGCGAAGAGCACCTCCGCCCGCCGACGGAGCTCGTCCGCCGAAGCCGCACGCCCGTTCCGCTGCGGATGCCGAACCCGGCCGCGTGTACGCGCACGGGGAGAGCGATGCCGTGCGCGCCCGTCGGAATACGGACCGCGCCCCGGCCCACTGGTCGCTGTACCTGAACGTGTTCGAAGTGCCATGCGCCGAGCATCGGCCACATCCGCACTCTCGCGATGATCTTGGTCAATTCCCGGGGATTACCCACCGGTTGTGGATAACTCCGCCACCCACACGGGTGACGAGCCCACCTCCGAAAGAACCGAAAGACCCGAAAGCCCCGACAGACCCACCGCGCTCGTCACCGAGGCGAGACCACAACCCCCAACAACCCAGGCCCGGTATGCGCCCCGATAACCGCCCCGACCTCGCTCACATGCAGATCGGCAAGCCCCGTCACCCGCGCCCGCAGCCGGTCCGCGAGGGCCGACGCCCGGTCGGGGGCGGACAGATGGTGCACCGCGATGTCGACGGGTGCGCTGCCGGCCCGGTCGGCGGCGATCTCCTCCAGGCGAGCGATGGCCTTGGACGCCGTCCGTACCTTCTCCAGGGGCTCGATCCGCCCGCCGTCGAGCTTCAGCAGCGGTTTGACGGCGAGCGCGGAGCCGAGGAGCGCCTGGGCGGCCCCGATCCGGCCGCCGCGGCGGAGGTAGTCGAGGGTGTCGACGTAGAAGTAGGCGGAGGTGCCCGCGGCCCGTTTCTCGGCGGCCGTGACCGCCTCGTCCACCGTGCCGCCCGTCTCTGCGGCCTCGGCGGCGGCGAGCGCGCAGAAGCCGAGGGCCATCGCGATCATCCCGGTGTCGACGACGCGCACCGGGACCGGCGCCTCGCGCGCCGCCATGACCGCCGCGTCGTAGGTGCCGGAGAGTTCCGCGGACAGGTGCAGCGAGACGATGCCGGTGGCGCCGGACTCGGCGACCTTGCGGTAGTGCTCGGCGAAGAGCTGGGGGCTGGGTCGCGAGGTCGTCACGGGGCGCCGCTTCTGGAGCGCCTGGGCCAGCGACCGGGTCGAGATCTCGGTGCCCTCTTCCAGCGCGCGGTCTCCGAGGACCACGGTCAGGGGTACCGCTGTGATGCCGTGCCGCTCCATCGTCCCCTGCGGCAGGTAGGCCGTTGAATCCGTGACGATCGCGACATGGCGGGACATGAGCTGGAGGTTACCTGCCGTAGCGTCGAGGCGGCAGCCCGGCCCCTGTCACCCGGGGCTGCCGAGTCCGGATCAAGTCGTGCTCTCGGGACGGGGCTTCTTCTGCCAGGGATAGGCGGGGCGCGGCCCGGTCGGGTCGATGGCGGGCCGCGTCGGCTCCTCGGCGGTGCGGGAGCGGGGTGTCTCGGGCCAGGTCTGCCGATCGGTGCTGTTCCCGGCGGCGGGGGCCTCGGGCCACGGGGGCGGCGCCTCGGCGGGCTCGGTCTTCGTCCAGTGCCGGAGGGCGCCGGACTCGACGTCGATCTGCGCGCTGAGGGTGTCGAGGTCGTCGTCGGCGAACCTGCGGGCGCGGTCACGGGCCGCCCAGCGCAGGGAGTCCGCGGACTGTGTGACGCGCTCGGTGCGCTCCCGCAGGCCGGGCAGCCGCTCGGCGAGCCTGGCGCGGTCGGGCTCGGACTCCAGGCGCTTGAGTTCGCCGTCCAGTTCGTGGCCGTGGGAGCTGAGCCGCTGGAAGAGGCCGAGGGACTCCTTGAGGGACTCGTCCTCGGCCGCGCCCGCGTGCAGCGCGTCCTGGGTGGCCCGCATGGAGGTGCGCAGCTTCAGCCGCAGCTGGGCCAGCTCGCCGGCGGGACCGAGCTGGGTGAAGGACTTGGCCCGCAGGGTGTGGTCCTCGACCGTGCGCCTGGCCTGGGTGATGGTGCGGTCCACACCGCGCTTGGCGGCACCGACCACCTTCACCGTCGCGTACACGCCGAGCGCCACGAAGAGCACGAAAAGCAGGGCCACGATCGCGATCACTGCTTCCACGAAACTCCTCCTCCACCCGGCCGGCGGTTGCCGTGCCGCTCCTCCAAGATAAACGCGACGGGCAGGCCCGGAGTTCCGGAGGAACCCCGAACCTGCCCGCACGAGACCCTTAGGGGGCGTGACACCGCAACGGCGTTCAGGCGCTACGCCGGAACGATGTTCACCAGCTTCGGCGCCCGCACGATCACCTTGCGGATGCCCGCGCCGTCCAGCGCGGCCACGACCTTCTCGTCGGCCAGCGCGACCTTCTCCAGCTCGTCGTCGGAGATGGCGGGCGAGACCTCCAGGCGGGCCTTGACCTTGCCCTTGATCTGGACGACACAGGTCACCGTCTCGTCCACGACGTACGCCGGGTCGGCGACCGGGAAGTCCCGGTGGACGACCGAGTCGGTGTGGCCCAGCTTGTGCCACAGCTCCTCGGCGACGTGCGGGGCCAGCGGCGCGATCAGCAGCACCAGCGACTCGGCGACCGGGCGGGCGACCGCGCCGCCGACCTTGGTCAGGTGGTTGTTCAGCTCGGTGACCTTGGCGATGGCGGTGTTGAAGCGCAGGCCCTCCAGGTCGTGGCGCACCCCGTCGATCGCCTTGTGCAGGGCACGCAGCGTCGATTCGTCGGGCTCGGCGTCGACGACGGTCACCTCGCCGGTGGCCTCGTCGACGATGTTGCGCCACAGCCGCTGCAGCAGCCGGTACTGGCCGACCACCGCGCGGGTGTCCCACGGCCGGGAGACGTCCAGCGGGCCCATCGCCATCTCGTACAGGCGCAGGGTGTCGGCGCCGTACTCCTCGCAGATCGCCTCGGGGGTGACGGCGTTCTTCAGGGACTTGCCCATCTTGCCCAGCTCGCGCTTGACGGGCTCGCCGGCGTGGAAGAACTGGCCGTCGCGCTCCTCGATCTCGGCGGCCGGCACCGGGAAGCCCCGGCTGTCGCGGTAGACGAAGGCCTGGATCATGCCCTGGTTGAACAGCTTGTGGAACGGCTCGGCGGAGGAGACGTGGCCCAGGTCGAACAGGACCTTGGACCAGAAGCGCGCGTACAGCAGGTGCAGCACGGCGTGCTCGGCGCCGCCGACGTACAGGTCGACACCGCCGTGCGGCTGACCCTCGCGCGGGCCCATCCAGTACCGCTCGATCTCCGGGTCGACCAGTACGGAGTCGTTGTGCGGGTCCAGGTAGCGCAGTTCGTACCAGCAGGAACCGGCCCAGTTGGGCATGGTGTTGGTCTCGCGGCGGTACGCGCGCGGGCCGCGGCCGTCGCCCAGGTCCAGGGTGACGTTGACCCAGTCCTCGTTGCGGGACAGCGGGGTCTCCGGGGAGGTGTCCGCGTCGTCCGGGTCGAAGGTGCGGGGCGAGTAGTCCTCGACCTCGGGCAGCTCCAGCGGCAGCATCGACTCGGGCAGCGAGTGGGCGATGCCGTCCTCGTCGTAGACGATCGGGAAGGGCTCGCCCCAGTAGCGCTGGCGGCTGAACAGCCAGTCGCGCAGCCGGAAGTTGACGGTGCCCTCGCCGATGCCCTTGCGGGCCAGCCACTCGGTGATGCGCGCCTTGGCGTCGGCGACGCCCAGGCCGTCCAGCGAGATCTCGTCGTTGGCGGAGTTGACCAGCTTCGCGTCGTAGGACCCGAAGGCGTTCTCCCACGTCGAGGTGTCGGTGCCGCGGCCGTCGGTGGGCTCCACGACACAGCGGATCGGCAGCTCGAAGGCGCGCGCGAAGTCGAAGTCGCGCTGGTCGCCCGCCGGTACGGCCATGATCGCGCCGGTGCCGTAGCCCATCAGGACGTAGTCGGCGATGAAGACGGGGATCTGCTCGCCGTTGACCGGGTTGGTGGCGAACGCTCCGGTGAAGACGCCGGTCTTGTCCTTGGCCTCGGCCTGGCGCTCGACGTCCGACTTGGAGGCGGCCTGCGCGCGGTAGGCGGCGACGGCCTCGGAGGGGGTCGCGTGACCGCCGGTCCACACGTCGTGCGTGCCCTCGGGCCACACGGCCGGCGTGAACTTCTCGACCAGCGGGTGCTCGGGGGCCAGCACCATGTAGGTCGCGCCGAACAGGGTGTCCTGGCGCGTGGTGAAGACCGTGATCGCCTCGCCGTCGATGGGGAAGTCGACGCGGGCGCCCTCGGAGCGGCCGATCCAGTTGCGCTGCTGCAGCTTGATGGCCTCGGGCCAGTCCAGCTCGTCCAGGTCGTCCAGCAGGCGGTCGGCGTACGCGGTGATCCGCATGTTCCACTGACGCAGCTTGGACTTGAAGACCGGGAAGTTGCCGCGCTCGGAGCGGCCGTCGGCGGTGACCTCCTCGTTGGCCAGCACGGTGCCCAGGCCCGGGCACCAGTTGACCGGCGAGTCGGAGGCGTAGGCCAGGCGGAACCCGCCCAGGACGTCGGCCCGCTCGGCAGCGGTCAGCTCGCTCCACGCGCGCGTGTGCCCGGGTACGGCACGCTCACCGGACTCGAACCGCGCGATCAGCTCGGAGATCGGGCGGGCCTGCTTCGCCTCGTCGTCGTACCAGGAGTTGAAGATCTGCAGGAAGATCCACTGGGTCCACTTGTAGTAGTCCGGGTCGATCGTGGCGAACGACCGGCGCTTGTCGTGGCCCAGGCCCAGCCGGCGCAGCTGGGACTTCATGTTGTTGATCGCGGCCTCAGTGGTGATCCGCGGGTGCTCGCCGGTCTGCACGGCGTGCTGCTCGGCGGGCAGGCCGAACGCGTCGAAGCCCAGGGTGTGCAGGACGTTGTGGCCGGTCATCCGCTGGAAGCGGGCGAAGACGTCGGTGGCGATGTAGCCCAGCGGGTGGCCGACGTGCAGACCCGTGCCGGAGGGGTACGGGAACATGTCCATGATGAACTTCTTGGGCCGGGCCACGACCGCGGGGTCGCCCGCCAGGTCGCCCTTGGGGTTCGGCGCCGCGTAGGTGCCGTCGGCGTCCCAGAAGTCCTGCCAGCGTGCCTCGATCTCGGCCGCGACGGCGGCCGTGTAGCGGTGCGGCGCGGCCACTTCGGCGGCAGCGGGGTTCGTCTCGCTCATGGTCCTCAAAGCTCCATCGATCGTCTCTGCCAGCGGCTGTGTCGTCCGGAAACGAAAAATCCCCTCGCACAGGAGGGGACGCCGCGCCGATTCCGACCACGTCTTCACCGGTGGTCGGGACTGATCAGCGCGGCTCGCTAAGCAGAAGGCGTACGGCACGCATGGCGTCAGAGTACCGCAGCCGTTGAGCAAGCCGCGACGAGCTTACGTATGCCTCTTTGGCACCGGGTGCCGCACTCGCCGCCGCAGTCGAGCGCAATCGTCCGATCCGACAGGAACTGAACCAAGGTCAAGGATTACTTCGCGTAACAGCCACTAAGGGGCATCACAACAGCCCCATAGTCGTTTGATAACAACGCAATAACTCAAACGCCGTACCCATCGGTATGGCGCCACTTAGAGTGCGGCAGCGGGACCGCCTTCCCGAACCGCTCGGAGTTGCCCCCATGAACCCTCGTAGTAGTAACAGCACGCTCCCCAGGACGGGCCGGTCGGCCTATGGGGTGGCGACTGCCGTCTTTCTGCTGGCCATCCCTCTGGTCGTGGTGTACGGAGGCGTCTGGCTCCAGGACTTCCTCAACTTCGGGGCGGGCGTGGTGACGCTTGTCCTGCTCACCTGCTCCGTGATCTGGGGGCTCGTCGCACAGGACCGGTTGATCCTCAACACCCGCCAGCGCATCGTCGCCCAGGGCGTGCACCGGATCACCGCCGTGGGCTCGATCGCGTTCCTTCTGCTGCACATCGGGATCAAACTCACCCTTGAGCACACGACGTGGATCGCCGCGTTCATCCCGTTCGGGCTCGGCTTCAGCAGCAGCGGCGGCCTCATCGGCCTCGGCACCCTGGCCGGCCAGCTCATGATCTTCGTCGGCATCACCGGCGCGCTGCGCAACCGCTTCGCCTCCCCGGCCCCGGTGGCGGCCCGCTGGCGGGCGATGCACATGCTGGCCTACCCGGCCTGGTGCGCCGGACTGGTCCACGGGCTCTACGCGGGTCGCGCGGTGAAGGCCCCGATCTTCACGTACATGTACGCGCTCTGCGTGCTCGGCGTCATCGTGGCCCTCGCCCTGCGCGCGGCACCGCGGCCGTTCAAGCGCAGGGTCACCGACCGGATCGCCATGCTCCTCGGCGCCGAGGAGCGGCCGGGCCGCGAGGAACTGGAGGCCAGCCGCGCCAGGAGGGCCGCCGAGTCCGCCGCTCCGGGCCGCGAGAGCCGCCGCCCCGCCGAGTCCTCGGGCCGGCGCTCCGAGTCCGCCCTGCCCGGCTACGAGGGCCTGGGACAGACCGGCTCCATACCCGCCTACCAAGCGGGACCCGAGACCGCGGGCAGCGGGTTCGCCGCCGCGTACCGCGCCGTGACACCGAACGCGCAACAGCCCTTCGACACCGGCCAGACCGCCCGCATGGACATGCCGATGGACACGCAGGCCACGGAGGCCATCCCGCGCGTGGACAACGGCGGCAGCACCTCCGGCAGCTGGCCCATCCCGTTGCCGCCGCCGGTCGGCGAGGCACCGCCCTCCGCCTACGACCCGCTCCAGGACACGGGATACAACATCCCCACCTATGGCGGTAATTCGGGCACGGCCAGCTATCTCACGAGTGATGTGCGCGACACAGGTGAGTCGAACACCCCTTATGGCGCGTACAACCCGAACGACACGTACAACAGCGGTCCCGCCACTGATCAGACGTCCGGTCAGTCGTACGACTTCGACTCACCGGGCTCGGGCGAACCTTGGAACACGCCTTCCGGAGGCTATAGGTGAACGAGGCCCTGCCCGACGTCCCAGAAGTCCGCGTGGTCGGTCTTCCTCAGCTCACGTCGGGCTTCGACCTTGTCGAACGACTTGACCTGCCCATGCACCTGAAGGTGCACGGGCCGCTCGAACCCATGGGCGGCGAACAGCTCGCGAAGCTGTCCGAAGCCATCAACCTGAAGGGGCGCGGCGGCGCCGGCTTCCCCTTCCACAAGAAACTGCGCTCGGTCGCCGAAGCGGCCATCAAGCGCGGTGTACGGCCCGTCGTGGTCGTCAACGGCAGCGAGGACGAACCGGCCTGCCGCAAGGACACGGTGCTCATCAACCGTGCCCCGCACCTCATCCTGGACGGCGCCCTCCTGGCCGCCGAAGCCCTGGGTGCCCGCACGCTCGTGGTGGGGGTCACCCGGGAGTCCACACAGCGCTCCATGGAGGCCGCCCTCGCCGAGCGCGGCCTCAGCAACGGCCGCAGGTCGGCTCTACGCGCACGCGTGCAGCGCAACCCCGTGCGCATGGTCACCGGAGCGGCGGCCTCGCTGATCCGCTCCATCGACGGCGGCCCGGCCATCCCGCCCGGCCGCAAGATCAGCGCCTCCCAGAGCGGCGTCGGCGGAGCGCCGACCCTGCTGTCCAACGCCGAGACCTACGCGCAGCTGGCCATCGCCGCGCGCATCGGCCCGGAGCGCTACGGCAACACCGGCCTGTACGACGAGCCCGGCACCGTCATGCTCACGGTCTCCGGCGCCGTCGCGCGCCCCATGGTGATCGAGGTCCCGACCGGCGTACCGCTGCGCTACGTCCTTCAGTTGGCCGGCGCCCCGCCGGTCCCGCAGGGCGTCCTGACCGGCGGCTACCACGGCAAGTGGATCGACGCGGCGACGGTCAACGAGGCGGTCGTCTCCCGCAACTCCCTGGATGCCGTGGGCGGAGCGCTCGGCGCCGGCGCGATCCTGCCGATCACCCAGGAGACCTGCCCGCTGGGCGAATCGCTGCGTGTGGCCCAGTGGTTGGCCGAGGAGAGCGCCGGCCAGTGCGGTCCCTGCTACCTCGGCCTGCCGGCCGCCGCGCGCGGCATGGAGGACATCCTCAACGGCGGCGGTCCGGCCGCTCTGGAGGCGCTCAAGCAGGTCGCCAAGAACGTGAAGCGGCGCGGGGCGTGCTCGCACCCGGACGGCTCCGCGATGTTCCTGGAGTCGACCATCAAGGCGTTCACGGACGACCTGGCGGCCCATGTCCTCGGCAACGGCTGCGGACGGCCCGTGGAGGGCGTTCTGCCGCTCTTCGAGGGCGGCCAGATGCCGACGGGCATCCCGGGCGGCGGCGAGGCCGAGGAGACCGGCCCCAGCCGTCAGAAGATCTACGTCGACTGGACGCTGTGCCGGGGTCACGGCCTGTGCGCCGACATCCTCCCCGAGGTCTTCGAACTCGGCGCCGACGGCTTCCCGACGGTCGCGCAGGCCCAGGTGCCGCGCTACGCCGAGGCCAAGGCCCTGCGTGCGGTGCGCCGTTGCCCCGCGCTGGCCCTGCGCCTCGAAGAGGAGGCACCGCGCGACAAGGCCCCCGCCAGGAACCTGCCGGTCCTCTCCCAGGGCCGCGGGCGGCGAGCACTGGGCCGCTGAGGCAGCACTGGCTGCTGAGGCAGCACTGAGGGGGCCGCCCGATCCGGGCGGCCCCCTCAGTCGTACGCGAGACAGTCGTATGCGAAACAACTGCCCCTGAAAACGCAAGAATCCCGCCGGATCAAGATGATCCGGCGGGATCTTTCTGTGGAGCTAAGGAGATTTGAACTCCTGACCCCCTGCATGCCATGCAGGTGCTCTACCAACTGAGCTATAGCCCCGTGCGGTGTTCCGTCCGGTTTCCCTGGCGGCGACGCCAACATTACACGGTCCACCGGGGGGAACACCAAATCGTTTCCCTGCGGGCGGCAGGGACGACGTCAAGCCGTCACGAACGAGTAGAACCGCTTCAGCGTGCAGTGTTCCTCAAGGAGCCGGCCGTAGATCGGCTCGCCTTCGAGTTCACGGTACGTCTCGATGGGGTCGCCTTTTATGATCAGCGCCCGCGCGCACTCCTCGCACCAGTACTGGTAGTCGGGATTGACCGGCTCCATGTCCCGCACGATCGGCGTCCCGCTGCCGCACCAGTCGCACTTTCGCCTGTGTGCACCCATCGATCAGCTCCAGCTGTGGCCGCAGGCCGTGCACACGTAGGAGATTCCGCCGTTGTCGCCGAGTACTTGGGCGACGTGGCCGGAACCGCAGGAAGGGCAGATGAGGCGGACCGTCGTATCCCTTGTCGATGCCGCTTCGCGGAGGTGGCCGACCTCCACGAGGATGCTCGCAGGCATCACTACTCCCTCCCGTCGGGCCGCGCCCCCTTCCGGCCGTTTGATTCTGCCACGGCCGGACCAATACGGTCAGCGACGCCTGAGTACCAGTCCGGACACGGCGCCCACCGCGGCGGTCCCGGTCAGCGCGAACATGCACGCCAAAAGCGCCTCCGCAGAGGTATACGCCTCAGAGGGGCCGAGTGACTCAAGTCGGTTCAAGAAGAGTGTGCCGAAGCCCGCGACACCGATCAGCTGACCGAGCTGGGCGACCGTGGCGAGCAGCCCGCTGGCGTCCGCAGCGTACTGGGGCGGCACCGTCGCCAGGGCCTTGGTGAGCGTGGGGCTGAAGCCGAGCGCGAGCCCGGCGCCCAGACCGGCGTACGCCACGTACAGCGCGGCGCCTCCCCCGCCGCCGTCCTTCAGCGCGAGCCCCACGCCCAGCGCGGCCAGCGCGGTGACCACGAACCCGGCGGGCGTCAGCAGCCGCTGCCAGGACGCGGGCCAGCGGCGCCAGGTCAGTCCGACGACCCCGAAGATCACCGCGGTCGGCGCGAACGACAGTCCGGCCCGCAGCGCGCTGTATCCGAGGCCGCCCTGCACGTACAGGGTGAGCACGAACAGGAAGCCGCCGTTGACGGCCATGACCGCCATGATCCGGAAGACGGCGAGGCCCGTTCCGGGATGGCGCAGCACGCTCGGCGTGATCAGCGGGGCGCCGCCGCGCCTGGCCAGCCGGGACTCGTAGCCGCAGAAGACGGCGAACAGGACGGCGGCGGCCACCAGGGACAGCCAGGACCACAGCGGCCAGTCCTCCTCCTGCCCGAGCACCAGCGGCACCGTGCACAGCGACACGGCGGCGCCGAGCAGCACCAGGCCGGGCAGGTCGAGACCGCGCGTCCGGTCCCGGGGCACCGTACGGTCCCGGGGCAGCAGGACGCGCGTTCCCACGGCCAGCAGGACCAGGCCGACCGGGACGTTCACGAGGAACACCGGCCGCCAGCCGGTCCCGAACAGGTCGGCGCTGACCAGGACTCCGCCGACGACCTGTCCGGCGGCGGCACCGACGGCGATGACCGCCGAGTACACACCGAGCGCCTTCATCCGGGCCTCGCCGGTGAAGGTGCGCTGGATCAGGCTGAGCACCTGCGGGATCATCACCGCCGAACCGGCGCCCTGCACCAGCCGGCAGGCGATCAGCTCGGTGGCGCCCTGCGCGAGACCGCAGGCGAGCGAGGCTGCCGTGAACAGGGCGAGCCCGGCGAGATGGACCCGGCCGTGCCCGAACCGCTCGCCGAGCCGGGCGCCGGTGATCAGCAGCACCGAGTAGGTGATGGCGTACCCGGCGATGACGAGTTGCAGCTCGGCGTCCGAGGCGTGCAGGTCGGTGCCGATCGTCGGGGCCGCCACGTTCACGATGAACACGTCGAGCAGGGCCATGAACTGGGCGGCGAGCACCAGCGCCAGCAGCGGCCGGGCCCGGTTGTCAGTGCCGGGTGCTTCACTTTGGTCAGGTGGGAGAACGGAGGCGGGACCTAGTCCCGTCCGGGGTGTGGTCGTCATGCCGTCGAGCTTGAGGACATCCCGGTACGGGTGCCGAGAGCCCGCTGATGCTGGTACTGCCAGCACCTGGCAAGCGCCGGGTGCGGCACCGAGGATGGTCGTGACGGGGGACGTGGCGATGGGGGACGCAACGATGACGACGACACAGCGGCGACGGCCCGAGCTGGCCTCGTTCCTGCGCAGCAGGCGGGCCCGGGTGACCCCGGCGGACGTCGGCATGCCGCCGGGCCTCAGGCGCCGCACCCCGGGCCTGCGCCGCGAGGAGGTCGCCCAGCTCTCCGGCGTCGGCGTGACCTGGTACACCTGGCTGGAGCAGGGCCGGCCGATCAACGCGTCCGCGCAGGTCCTGGACGCCGTGGCCCGCACCCTGCGGCTGGACGCGCCCGAGCGGGAGCATCTGTACCGGCTCGCGCAGGTGCCGTTCCTCCCGGACCCGGAGGGCCTGACCCGGTCGACGGGCCCCGAGGTGCAGGGCATCATCGACGCCCTCGCCCCGCTCCCGGCCGTCGTCTACAACTCGCGCTACGACATCCTGGCGACGAACTCCGGCTACCGGGACCTGTTCCTGATCCCGGAGATCATCGAGATCGGGGTGGCCAACGCGCTGTGGGCCCTGTTCACGGTGTCCGACGAGGCCTGTCCGCTGCTGCACCGGGAGCGTGAGCTGCCGGTGATGGTGGCGACGCTGCGGTCCTCGTACGGCAGACATGTAGGCGAACCGGCCTGGGAGGGCTTCATATCCGCGCTGGCGTCGGCCAGCGCGCACTTCGCCGAGCTGTGGGCGAGCGGAGAGGTGGTCCAGCCCGGGCCCAGGGTGAAGACGTTCCGGCACCGGGCGGTGGGCGAGCTGCGGATGACGTCCCAGTCGCTGTCGATCGACGGGATGCCCGAGTGCCGGATCGTGGTCTACACACCGGAGGACGAGGAGACACGTGAAAACTCCCGCCTCCTGACGGAGACGGGATCGTCATCAATCGATCTTTGACAACTCAACAGAGTGTCGATCTGTGGAGCTAAGGAGAATTGAACTCCTGACCTCCTGCATGCCATGCAGGCGCTCTACCAACTGAGCTATAGCCCCGAGCGTTCTTCCCGCTCCGCGGGCCGAACAAGAAGAACTTTAGCCTGCGCCCTGCCGGAAAGTGAAATCCGGTCCGGGGCCCCCGGAGGAGCCCTCAGTCGTCGTCGCCGAGCACCGGCTCCGGGAGGGTGCCGGCGTTGTGCTCCAGCAGTCGCCAGCCGCGGGCGCCCTGGCCGAGGACGGACCAGCAGCAGTTGGAGAGGCCGCCGAGACTCTCCCAGTGCGTGGGTTCCAGACCGAGCAGCCGTCCGATGGTGGTGCGGATCGTGCCGCCGTGGCTGACCACGACGAGGGTGCCGTCCTCGGGGAGCTTCTCGGTGTGCCGGAGCACGACGGGGGCGGCGCGGTCGGCGACCTCCGTCTCCAGTTCGCCACCGCCGCGGCGCACCGGCTCACCGCGCTTCCACGCGGCGTACTCGTCGCCGTGCCGGGCGATGATCTCCTCGTGCGTCAGCCCCTGCCAGACGCCCGCGTAGGTCTCGCGCAGGCCCTCGTCGTGGGCCACGTCGAGGCCGGTGACCGCGGCGAGCTCGGCGGCCGTGTTCGCGGCCCGCTTGAGGTCGGAGGCGACGATCGCGTCGGGCTGGAGGGAGGCCAGTAGCCGGGCCGCGCGACGGGCCTGGCCGACGCCGGTCTCGGTGAGCTCGACGTCGGTGCTGCCCTGGAAGCGGCGCTCCACGTTCCAGGAGGTCTGGCCGTGCCGCCACAGGATGACGCGGCGGCCCCGGCCCTCGCGGTCGGCGGGAGCGGTCACCGCGGGTCCCCGAACTCGGTGTCGTCCTCCTCGGCGCGGAGCTTGGCGTGCTCCTCGCCCTTGCCGCGGGTCGCCTTGGCGTCGGCCGGCAGCTCCAGCTCGGGGCAGTCCTTCCACAGCCGCTCCAGGGCGTAGAAGACCCGCTCCTCGCTGTGCTGGACGTGGACGACGATGTCGACGTAGTCGAGGAGGACCCAGCGGGCCTCGCGGTCGCCCTCGCGGCGCACCGGCTTGGCGCCGAGCTCCTTGGAGAGCCGCTCCTCGATCTCGTCGACGATCGACTTGACCTGGCGGTCGTTGGGCGCGGAGGCGAGCAGGAAGGCGTCGGTGATCGACAGGACGTCGCTGACGTCGTAGGCGATCACGTCATGGGCGAGCTTGTCGGCGGCCGCCTGGGCGGCGGCGTTGATGAGCTCGAGGGAACGGTCAGTGGCGGTCACTACAAGGCTTTCGGTCGGCGGTCACTTGACACCAAGGGTCTCACGGACCGCCGACGGCACCCCACGTGATTGTTCTGATCACGTGGGGCACCTCGGGAGACACCGCTTCCGGCCGGGGCCGGGCCTAGGAGGACGAGCCCGGCTTGTAGTCCTGTCCCAGGATCACGGAGACGTTCGCGCCCGACGCGGCACTGCCCTTGCGGACGGCGCTGGTGGGCAGGCCCAGGGTCTTGGCGACCTCGGTGGCGTTCGCCTTGTCGGCGGCGTCGGCGTAGACGACCTCGGAGGTGGCCTGGGTCGAGGCGGGGGTGCCGCCGTCGACGAAGGTGAAGCCGCCGTTGAGGAGGACCACGCGGGCCTTCTCGGTGTTGTCCTTGGTGCCGGTGGCGTTCTGGACGGAGACGCTGACCGCCGCGTCCTTGTCGGGGCTCTTCGCCTTGCCGCCGAGGACGTCCTTGACCACGCTCGCGCCGGCCGCCGCGCTCAGGGTGCCGTCCTGCTGGACGGGGAGCAGCGCGGTCTTGTAGTCGCCGCCCTTGGCGAGGTCGGCGAGCTTGGCGAGGAAGGTGCCGAGGTCCTTGTCGGTGAGGGACGGGTCGAGGATCTGGGCCAGCGTCTGGACGGTGGTGGTCGCGGCCGTCGGATCGGAGGACAGCTTGCGCAGCACGCCCTGCATGACCTGGCCGAAGCGCTCCAGCTGGGCGTTCTGGGCCTCGCCCGAGGCCTGGTAGGTGGCGTAGGCGACGGCCATCTTGCCGCTGAGGGTCTGGCCCTTGCCCTTGCTCACCAGGGGTGCCTCGCCCTTCTTCTTGGCGGCGGGGTCGGGCACGGCGGCGTTGGTGTCGACGTCGATGTTGCCGACGAGGTCGACCAGGTTCTGGAGATAGGGCGTGTCCAGACGCCAGGTGCCCTCGATGTCGGTGCCGAGGACGGTGTCGAGGGAGTCCAGGGTCCCGGAGGAGCCGTCGTCGCCGACCGACTTGGCGAGGGTGGTCGTGGAGCCGTCGTCGGACGTCAGGTTGAGGGAGTTGGGGATCAGGACGGTGGTGCCCTGCTTGGTGGTGGTGTTGTCGACGAGCAGCGCCGTGGAGGTGCCGCCCTTCGTGGTGTTGTGCAGGTGGACGACGATCACGTCGCGGTTCTGGGCGCTCGCCGCGATCGTGGTGCCCTTCTTGCTCTCCGGGTCCGAGAGACCGGGCAGCTTCCCGGCGTACCAGAGGTAGCCGACGCCGCCGACCGCGACCAGGGCGAGGACGACGACCAGGGCGACGAGCCGGCTGCGGGCGCGGCGCTTGGCCTCCTCACGGCGCTCGGTGCGGTTCTCGGTGAAGTTGAGCCAGTCGATGACGTCCTCGGAGTCACCGTCGGGCTCCTCGACGAAGGCGAACTGCGCGGTCTGGTACTGCCGTTCGTCACCGTCGGCAGGGTCATGACCGGCATGGCCGCCACCGGCATGCTCGCCACCGGCACGGCCACCACCCGCACGGCCGCCGTCGCCGCGGTCCGCGTCGGCCGCCGGGCCGAAGCCGGCGCCGGCCTGGGTGCCGGCGTGACCCGACGGCGCCCGCAGGCCCTCGGCATGGCCCGCCCCGGCGGTGTCCGTGCCCTCGGTCCGCCCGCCCTGCTGCGGGATGTAGGCGGTCTGCTCGGCGACGCGGGGCTGCTGCCCGCTCGCGGCGGCCCGGCCGTAGGGGTCGTACGCCGTCGCCGAACCGGCGCCCTGCTGGGCCCCGTTGGCGTACGGGTCGTAGGGCGGTACGGGCGCCTGCTGACCGGTGTCGCCGGTGCCGTAGGGGTCGTACGGCGGGACGGGGTTCTGGTGGCCCGTGTCGTACGGCGTCTGCTGCCGGCCGGTGGCGTACGGGTCGTAGCCGTAGCCCTGTTGTGCGTAGGGGTCGTACTGCTGCTGGGGAGCCTGTTGCGGCGGGACCTGCTGGTACACCGGTCGGCCGTACTCGTCGTAGCCGACGAGTTCGTACTGGTTCTCTTGATCGCCGCCGTAACCCGCGTCGTATCGGTCGTTCACCGGTGCCCCTCTCGGCTCACTCGCCGCGGTACAGCTCGCGCTTGTCGATGTAGCGCACGACTCCGTCGGGCACCAGGTACCAGACGGGGTCGCCCTTGGCGACTCTCGCCCGGCAGTCGGTGGAGGAGATGGCCAGGGCGGGCACCTCGACGAGCGAGACACCGCCCTCGGGGAGCCCGGGGTCGGCCAGCACGTGGCCGGGCCGGGTGACCCCGATGAAGTGCGCGAGGGAGAACAGTTCCTCCGCGTCCCGCCAGGTGAGGATCTGGCCGAGGGCGTCGGCGCCGGTGATGAAGAAGAGGTCGGTGTCGGGGTTGAGGGCCTTGAGGTCGCGCAGCGTGTCCGTGGTGTAGGTCGCGCCGCCGCGGTCGATGTCGATGCGGCTGACCGAGAACTGCGGGTTCTCGGCGGTCGCGATGACCGTCATCAGATAGCGGTCCTCGGCCGGGGAGACCCTGCGGTGGGTCTTCTGCCACGGCTGGCCGGTCGGTACGAAGACGACCTCGTCCAGGTGGAACTGCGCGGCGACCTCGCTGGCCGCCACGAGGTGTCCGTGGTGGATCGGGTCGAACGTTCCGCCCATGACGCCGAGGCGACGCTTGCCGGGGTTCGACGGGCCGTTGCCCGGGCCGGTAGGCATGTCCTGCTCTCCCATGCGTGCAGACCCTACCGGCCCGGCCTGAGGGCGGCGGACGGCACGGGCCCGGAGTGCCCCGCTATGGGCACTCCGTGCCTCAGCGGTCGCGGTTGAAACGAGTGGTGATCCACAGCAGGAGCAGCAGGATGACGAACGCGGCGCCACCGGTCACCAGGGGGTTGAGGCTCTCGTGGTTTCCGCCGTGCTCCTCGCCCTCGGCGGCGAGGGTGACCAACTGGGCAGCGGTGCTGTGGAAGCTCATCTTCGGCAGTACCTATTCGGTGAGGGCGGGATAAAGATGTCGGCCCATCGTAAGCGGGCGCCGTGAGGGCGATCACGCCGACTCCACCGTTGGGGGAAGCCGGGGAACCTTCGCCCTTCCTCAGTCGTCCTTCCGCTTGTACCCCCGCAGCACGAACCACGCGGTGAACGCACAGCCCAGGAACATCACGACCAGGACGACCCGGAGCAGATCTCCGGACCCTTGCTGCTCGGCGGCGCTCGCGGCCTCGGTGAGCCAGGCGGCCCGGGTGTGCTCCATGACATGGACTCCTTCGCTGTACTGCCCGTCCACGCTATCTCCGCCTAGGCTGGGCTCTGCTTCGGGGGCGCAAAGGGCCGCACAAGGGTCCGCAAAGGATCACAGAGGCCGAAGAGGCACAGCCAAAGACGCACATGGGGGAAGACATGTCCGACGACGGCCATCAGAACGACGGTCACGAGAACGTGCCGAGCAGGCAGCGCAAGCGTTTCCCGGGAATCTCCTCGCGTGCGTACGAGCACCCCGCCGACCGCTCCGCCCTGGTGGCGCTGCGCAAGCTGAGCGGATTCGACACGGTGTTCAAGGCACTCAGCGGCCTGCTCCCCGAGCGGAGCCTGAGGCTGCTGTTCCTGTCGGACTCGGTGCGGGTGTCCGACCAGCAGTTCGCGTACCTCAACGACATGCTGCGGGACGCGTGTTACATCCTGGACCTGGAGAAGGTCCCGCCGATGTACGTCAACCAGGACCCGCAGCCGAACGCGATGTGCATCGGCCTGGACGAGCCGATCATCGTCGTCACCACGGGCCTGGTCGACCTCCTCGACGAGGAGGAGATGCGGGCGGTCGTCGGGCACGAGGTGGGACACGCCCTGTCCGGCCACTCGGTCTACCGGACCATCCTGCTGTTCCTGACCAGCCTGGCCCTGCGGGTGGCGTGGATCCCGCTCGGCAACATCGCGATCATGGCGATCGTGACCGCGCTGCGCGAGTGGTTCCGCAAGTCGGAGCTGTCCGCGGACCGGGCGGGCCTGCTGGTCGGCCAGGACCTGAAGGCCTCGATGCGCGGCCTGATGAAGCTGGCGGGCGGCCACCATCTGCACGAGATGAACGTGGACGCGTTCCTGAAGCAGGCCGACGAGTACGAGGCCGGCGGCGACCTGCGCGACTCCGTCCTGAAGATCCTCAACATCCTGCCGCGCACGCACCCCTTCACCACCATCCGGGCGGCCGAGCTGAAGAAGTGGTCCGAGTCCCGCGACTACCAGCGGATCATGGACGGCCACTACCCGCGCCGCACCGAGGACAAGGACACCTCGGTCACCGACAGCTTCCGCGAGTCCGCGGCGAGCTACGCGAGCAACGTGAAGAACTCCAAGGACCCGCTGATGAAGCTGGTCAACGACATCGCGGGCGGCGCGGGCGACCTGGGCGGCCGGGTACGCAGGGGCTTCGGCGGCTTCTCGAACTCGTCCCCGAGGGACGAGGAGCCCCCGACGGACACACCGCGTAACGGTGAAGGGGGCTGAAACCCACCCGCGAGGAACCGCGCGACCAGCCCCACCGGCCCGCAGCCGACGAACGACCTCGTGAAACCCCGGTCACACCTTCGGCTGCGCGCTGCTGGCCAACGTCCCGCACAGAGCCGTGGCGCTGCCGGTCGCATACGGATCCGTCCCCGCCGGCCCACCCGCCTTCGCCGTCTCCCCGGCGAGCAGCGGGTGCAGCCGGCCGACGGAGTCCGCCGCGCAGGACAGCGGCCCAGCCTGGACGTACGACACGACCAGCTGGGCCGTGTGCATCCGCAGATCGTCCCGGTCGAACCGGAAGTGCAGCTCGCGGCGGACGGTGAACAGCGAGACCTCGGCACCGGCGGCCCCGCCCACGGGGCGGAGCGCGTACACGAACGTGTGGTCCGCCGTCACCTCCAGCGTCGACGAGTCGGTCTCGGCGGCCTGGAGACTGCCCTGCACCCGGATCCTGCCGTCGGCCAGCCGCGCCTCGGCGGGGTCGAAGCGAACCAGCCACCCGGTCGGCGCGTGCCGTCCGTCCGCGGCCGGGTGGGCGAAGCTCTGGTCGAACTGGTCGAGTTGGTCGGTGTCGAGCAGGACCCGCACGGAGCGGACCTGGTCGCCGACGAGCACGTCCGGGTCGAGCGCGGACCGCACGATGTAGTCCTTGGCCGTGGTCAGCGCGCTCACCACCTGGCCGTCCGAGAAGTGCGCGGTACGGCGGGAGGCCGGCAGCGGGATGCCCTCGGCGCCGATGCGGAACTGCGCGGCGGGGCTGTGCGCGTACAGGTACTCGGCGTCGGGGTGGCCGGGGACCCTGCCCTCGGGGGCCAGCGGGATGACCGTCATCCGCAGGGGCTCGACGGGCTGCCGGGCCGCGGTGGTCTGGTAGGGGTGCCGTACGCCCATGTAGATCGCGGTGCCGAAGGCGACGGCGATCAGCACGACCAGGATCAGCGCCTGCCGGGACAGGCCCCGGCGCAGGGGCGGGCGGCGGCGGACGGCGGGAGCGTGGTCGGCCATGCGCTCCTGCGCGGAGAACTCCTGGAGCCGGGCAGCGCGGACGAACGACTCGTCGAAGACGACGGATCGGTACTCGTCCTCACCACCTGCGGGGCCGCCCTCGGGTGTCCCCTCAGGTGGGTCTGCTGGCCCTCCCATATCTTCAGAGTAGGTCCGGGGGAGCTCAGGTAAACGCCCTGCTGCGCGACAACTTCTGACAGGTTCTCACCAGGAGTGTCAGGGCGTTCGCGGCACCGCGGAGACGGCTGGCTGGGAATAGTCCGCGGACGCCGAGGGCGTCACCGTGCTCCCCTGCTCCAGGCCGGTCGAGGCGGGCGCCGGAACCCGGTCCCGGCTGCCCGAGGACGCGCCCCGGTAGACCGCGGTGAAGGCCAGCGCGACCATGCCGATGCCCATGACCAGGGCGAGCATCCAGGCGACCGGGCGGTGCCAGCGGACCTGTTTGCCGTACGTGCCGGGGGCGCCGTAGCGGCCTTCGAGGATCTCGGTGTCGTCCAGGTCGTCGAGGTCGGGATCATGGCCGAAACCGCCGGGGCCGTAGCCGTCCTCGTAGCGCTCGCCTCTGGGGTGGGCGCGGCGGGCCTCGGCCTCGGACGCCTCGGCTCTCGCCTGGGCGGCGGCCAGGAGGCGTTCGACGGCGGTCGGCTCGTGCACCACGGCCGCCCGTACGAAGGCCTCGTCGAAGACCACGGAGGCGAACTCTTCGTCCGACACCCCGCGGTCGTGGTCGTCGTCGGGCTCCCAGCCGTCAGGGAACGGCGTGCCCCCCACGTCCTCCGGCACGGATCCAGAGTAGACCTGGGGGGTCAATTTGGGCAGACGGTATGGAAATTCATCCGCCTTGTGAGACACCTCTCGTGCGTCTCGGGCCGCCCGGCTCAGCGCCGGATGTGACCGTCCCCGGTGACGATGTACTTCGTGCTGGTGAGCTCCGGCAGGCCCATCGGACCGCGGGCGTGCAGCTTCTGGGTGGAGATGCCGATCTCCGCGCCGAAGCCGAACTGGCCGCCGTCGGTGAAGCGGGTGGAGGCGTTGACCGCGACGGTCGTGGAGTCGACCAGCTGGGTGAAGCGGCGGGCGGCCTGCTGCGAGGTGGTGACGATGGCCTCGGTGTGGCCGGAGGTCCACAGCCGGATGTGCTCGACGGCCTTGTCCAGCGAGTCGACGACGGCGGCGGCGATGTCGTAGGAGAGGTACTCGGTGTCCCAGTCCTCCAGGGTCGCCTCGACGACGGTCGCCTCGGTGTCCTTCGCGTACGCCAGCACACGCGCGTCGGCGTGCACGGTGACCCCGGCCTCCGCGAGGGCGTCCAGGGCGCGCGGCAGGAACTCGGGGGCGATGTCCTGGTGGACCAGGAGGGTCTCGGCGGCGTTGCAGACGCTGGGGCGCTGGGCCTTGGAGTTGATCAGGATGTCGATCGCCATGTCGAGGTCGGCGTGGGCGTCGACGTAGACGTGGCAGTTGCCGGTGCCGGTCTCGATGACGGGGACGATCGACTCGGTCACGACGGTCTGGATGAGCGAGGCGCCGCCGCGCGGGATGAGCACGTCGACCAGGCCGCGGGCGCGCATCAGCTCGCGGACGCTCTCGCGGGACTCGCCGGGCACGAGCTGGACGGCGTCGGCGGGCAGCCCGGCCCCGCCCACGGCGTCGCGCAGGACCCGTACGAGGGCGGTGTTCGACTCGTACGCGGAGGCCGAGCCGCGCAGCAGGACGGCGTTGCCGGACTTCAGGCACAGGGCCGCCGCGTCCACGGTCACGTTCGGGCGGGCCTCGTAGATGATGCCGACCACGCCGAGCGGGACGCGGACCTGGCGCAGGTCGATGCCGTTGGGGAGGGTCGAGCCGCGGACGACCTCGCCGACCGGGTCGGGCAGCGCCACGACGTCCCGGACGTCGGAGGCGATCGCGCGCACCCGCTCCGGGGTGAGGGTGAGCCGGTCGATGACCGTCTCGCTGGTGCCTGCCTCGCGGGCCTTGGCGATGTCCTTGGCGTTGGCCTCGACGATCTCGCTGGTACGGACCTCCAGGGCGTCCGCGATGGCGAGCAGCGCGTCGTCCTTCTCGGCCCTCGGCAGCGGGGCGAGGTCGGCGGCGGCGGCCTTGGCCCGGTAGGCGGCCTGGACGACCGGGGTCATGGAGTCGTACGGCGAGAGCGAGGTCATACCGGAAGGGTAGTGCGCCGGAACGGCCCGTCCACCCGTTGTTCCACAGCGCGAGACGGGACCAAAGGGACGCTCCGGCGGGCCCGCGGTCAGAACGGGTGGACCCCGACGGGCGAGGCCGGGGGCGGTCCGTAGCCCTCCGCGATCCGCTGGTGGTAGGTCTGCCGGTCGATGACCTCCAGACCGACGATCTCCCACGGCGGCAGCCCCGCGGTCTGGCGGTGCTCGCCCCACAGGCGCAGGGCGACGGCGGCCGCGTCGTGCAGGTCGCGGGCCTCCTCCCAGTAGCGGATCTCGGCGTGGTCGTTGGCGTAGCGGCTGGTCAGCAGGAAGGGGTGGTCGTGGGCCAGCTGTTCGAGGGCGCGCCGGACCTCCTTCAGCGGGGCCTCCTCGCCGGAGACGCTGAGGGTGACATGCCAGAGCCGGGGCAGGTCCTCGGGCTTCTCCCCCTCGAACCGGTCACCGGCGGCCACACTCGTCAGAGCCCGCTCCTCACCGGCCGCCCGCGCGGCCGATCCCCCGGCCCCGCCACCTTGCCGAGCGGCCGACCCACCGGCCCCGCCACCCGCTCGCACGACACCACCGCCGGACACCGCCGCCCCACCGGACACCGCCGTCCCAGGGCGCACTCGTCTCACGACGGCCTCCTCTACGCACAGATCGACCCCCACGGGCCGGGCGGAATGTGTCCCTGAGACAAAGTTGAGCAGGCCGCAAGGGCTTGTGGGGCGGTTTTGCGGAACGTCCACCTCAGGGCGACGCCCTTGGCAGGGCGTTCACCCCGTTTTCGGGCGTCCGGTCCGGTGGCATCGCACCTCAGGGGTGCATCAGGAGTGCACGACGGACGCACCAGAGACGCATCAGACCTCACCAGGGACGCATCAGACATGCCTCACGGACGCAGGAGAACCAGATCGTCCCGGTGGACGACCTCCCGTTCGTACGCCGCTCCCAGCTCCCGCGCCAGTTCCCGGGTCGAGCGGCCGAGCAGCAGCGGGATCTCCTTGGCGTCGAAGTTGACGAGCCCGCGGGCCACCGCGCGCCCCTCGCCGTCCCGCAGCTCGACGGGGTCACCGGCGGCGAACTCGCCCTCGACGGAGGCGATCCCGGCCGGCAGCAGCGACTTGCGCCCCTCGACGACGGCCTTCACCGCCCCGTCGTCCAGGGTCAGCGAGCCCTGCGGGGTGGACGCGTGCTGGAGCCACAGCAGCCGGTCGGCGGAGCGCTTGCCGGTGACGTGGAAGTAGGTCCCGGTGTCCCCGCCGGACAGCGCCTCGGCGGCGTGCACCGCGCTCGTCAGGACCACGGGGATGCCGGCCGCGGCGGCGATCCCGGCCGCCTCGATCTTGGTGACCATGCCTCCGGTGCCGACTCCGGCCTTCCCGGCGCTGCCGATCTGGACACCCGCCAGATCGGCGGGGCCGCGCACCTCCGCTATCCGCGAGGTGCCGGGCCTGCTGGGGTCGCCGTCGTAGACGCCGTCGACGTCGGAGAGGAGCACCAGCAGGTCGGCGTGGACCAGGTGGGCCACCAGCGCGGCGAGCCGGTCGTTGTCGCCGAAGCGGATCTCGTCGGTGGCGACGGTGTCGTTCTCGTTCACGATCGGGAAGGCGCCCATCGCGAGGAGCTTGTCGAGGGTGCGGGAGGCATTGCGGTGGTGGGCGCGCCGGCTCATGTCGTCGCTGGTCAGCAGCACCTGGCCGACGCGGACGCCGTAGCGGGCGAAGGAGGCGGTGTAGCGGGCGACGAGCAGGCCCTGGCCGACGCTGGCGGCGGCCTGCTGGCGGGCCAGGTCCCGGGGGCGGCGGCGCAGTCCGAGCGGGGCGAGTCCGGCGGCGATGGCACCGGAGGAGACGAGCACGACCTCGCGCTCTCCCCCGCTGCGGCTCTTGGCGAGGACGTCGACGAGCGCGTCGACCCGGTCGGCGTCGAGACCGCCGGAGGCGGTGGTCAGCGAAGAGGAGCCCACCTTGACGACGATCCTGCGGGCCTCGCTCACGGCCTGCCTTGCCCCTGCCACGTGTTCCTGTCCCCTCGCGTCACACCGGGTACCTCGTCCGCAATGTACGCGAAGGGGACGCGGCGGCGCGCATCCGTCCAGCCCCCGGACCACCCCCGGACCAGGAGATCCACACCCTCTTCCTCCATGAACGGAAGGTGAATTACTCACTTCCGGAAGGTGTACAACCCTTTCTCGTCATGCCGCGTCGAACTGGCCATGATGATCCGTCGGCTCCGTGCCGTCCTGCGCGTTCCCGGGAAAACCGAACTCCTTCTGGTGGTCCTGTTCGGTACCGGCTTCGCGGCGCTTCCGGTTCTCGCGCTGCTGCCCTCGCTGTGGGGATTCACCGTGGCGTGGGCCGTGACCTACCTCGCCGACGAGGTACTGCACGCGAAGGCCCCGGGCTTCGTCCGCCGGCTGGCGACGTTGCAGCTCAGCCGCACGATGCGGTTCGCCGTGCGTTCGGTGATGCTGCTCGCCCTGGCCGACCGGATGGACGCGCCGGATGCTTTGCTGATCGTCGGCCTCGCCGTGTTCAGCGCCCATTTCCTGCTGGTCATGCTGTATTCGGCGGTGCATCACGCCATTCGCAGACGGCGAATACTTCCGGTGGTCGTACGGAATCTCGACATGAGCGGGATCGGCATCCCCGAGCGCCCGCCCGCCTATCTCTACCGGCGTTTCCTGCGCAAGCTCCTCCACCTCGACCTGCCGGCCCACGCGGGACTCCTCACCGCGCTGGCGACCGGAACCTGGTACTGGGCCTACGCCGGCTGCGCGCTGACGATCGGCGCCACCCTGGTCGCCCTCGCGGCGCTCCTCGGACAGTTCCGCTCGGTCCGCCGGATGCCCCGCAAGGACGCGGTGATCGCCGAGGTCAACCGCCAACTGGTCGGCTACCGGCCCGAGGTGGCCCTGTACTTCAGCTTCGCGGCGGTCTCCCGGGACTTCATGTACCAGGTCAACATGTGGATCGAGACGCTGGAGCGGCTCGACCGGCGCCCGGTGATCGTCCTGCGCGAGCGGGCCTCGTTCCGCTACCTCGGCCGCACCCGCGTCCCGGTGATCTGCGTGCCCAAGGCCGACGACCTGGCCGAGCTGGAGCTGTCCGGCGTCCGGGTCGTGCTCTACCCCGGCAACGCCGGCAAGAACGTCCACATGCTGCGCGTCGCCGAGGCCAAGCACGTCTTCATCGGCCACGGCGACAGCGACAAGCTGGCCAGCAGCAACCGGGTCAGCAAGGTGTACGACGAGATCTGGGTGGCCGGAAAGGCGGGCCGGGACCGCTACCAGCGGGTCCGGCACGCCATCAGCGACGAGGCGATCGTCGAGGTGGGCCGCCCGCAGCTGGCCCCGGTCCGGCTGCACGCCGACCACGTCCCCGGCCCGGCCCCCGTCGTCCTGTACGCCCCCACCTGGGAGGGCTGGAGCGACGACGACTGCCACACCTCGCTGATCCCGATGGGCGTACCCCTGATCGAGAAGCTCCTCGCCGAGCGCGTCCGGATCATCTACAAGCCGCACCCCCTCACCGGCAAGCGCTCCCCCGAGGCGGCCACCGCGGACCGCACCATCAGGGAGCTGCTGCGCGCCGACGACGAGAAGGCCGACAGGGCGGCGGAGCGCGCGAGACCCCGGCTCCAGGAGATCCAGGCCCGGCTCGACGAGCTGTCGGGGCGCCACGAGGGCGACGACGCCCAGCAGTTGAGGGACGCGCGGGTCCCCGACGGCGCGGGCGCGGCCGAGTGGCAGGAGCTGCGGGACGAGTGGCACCGCCTCTTCTGGGAGAGCCGGAGCGCGGCCGGGCACCAGGTGATCCTCGGTCAGCTCCCCACCCTGTACGAGTGCTTCAACCAGGCCGACCTCCTCGTCAGCGACGTCTCCTCGGTGGTCGCCGACTTCGTGGCCAGCCTGAAGCCGTACGTCCTGACCAACGCCCAGGACCTGCCCGACGAGGAGTTCCGGGCCGCCTACACCACCGCGGGCGGCGCCTATCTGCTCGACCGCGACTGCACCCGGCTGCCGGAGATCCTGCGCTCGGTCCGCGAGCCCCTCCACGACCCGATGGCCTCGCAGCGCCGCGAGCTCAAGGAGTACGTGCTGGGCCCGGACCACCCGACCTCCATGGAGCGGTTCAACACGGCCGTGAACGACCTCGCCGACAAGGCGCTGGCGGAACGCGCCGAGGACCTGGTGGCCCCCGTCGCGTGACGCACAGGCACAGGACACGCGCGTGTCGTCCTGACGTCGGTACCCGTTAACCAAGGCGTCCGTCTCGCGACGACCTTGGAGTGACCCCCGTGCGAAAACCCCTCCCCCGCCTTCGGTCCGCGCTGCGGCTGCCGAGCCGGCAGACCGCGACGCGAGCCCTCGTCGCCGCCGTCCTCGCCGCCGCCGTCGTCGCCCAGGCCGCCGCCGCCCTGCGTCCGCACGTCCCGCTGCTGCTCGCCGCCACCACCGCCTCCCTCGTCGTCGAGGGCGTCCTGCACCGGTGGCAGCGCGGGATGGTGTCCCTGTTCGCCAAGTCGCACGCGGACATCACCGTGCGGCACGTCCTGCGCGACCTGCTCCTGGTCGTCGGCCTGCTGCGGCTGACCCCGGAGGACCAGGAGACGGCGTACACCGTGCTGGTCGCGGGGCTGCTCGGCTTCTACGCCCTGCACTGCGCGATCCAGGCGGCCTCGGTCCTGGTCCGCCGCACCCGCACCCTCCCGGTGGTCACCCGCAACATCGACGCCTCCGCGCTCCGCCTCACCCCGGCCCCGCCCGCCCTGCTGCGCCGCCCCGGCCCCCGTCTCCTGGTGCACGGCCTGCCCGCCACCACCGGCCTGCTGGTCACGGCGGCCACCGGTGAACCCCGGTGCGCGGCCTTCGGCATCGCGATGTCCCTCGGCCTCGCGCTCATCGGCCTCTGCGACCTTCTCGTACGCCTGCTGCCGGGCCGTCGGCCGGCGGGCGAGCAGGAGGTGCTGGACTGGTTCGACGCGTGGCTGGCCGAGTACCGCCCCACCGTCGGCCTGTACTTCTCCGGCGGGTCCTCCTCCGCCTACCAGGCCAACATGTGGCTGGAGCCGCTCGCGAAGCTCGGCGGGAAGCCGGTCATCATCCTGCGCGAGCGGTTCATGACGCAGAAGATCGCCGCGACCGACGTCCCGGTGGTCTGCCTGCCGAAGGTGTCCACGCTGCTGCGGCTGGAGCAGTCCACGCTCCAGGTCCTCGTCCACCCCTCGAACTCCGGCAAGACCTCCCAGGTGCTGCGCATCCCGACGATCAGGCACACCTTCGTCAACCACGGCGAGAGCGACAAGCTGTCCTCCTGCAACCCGTACGCCAAGGCCTACGACGAGGTGTGGGTGGCGGGACCCGCGGCGCGCGAGCGGTACGCGGCGGCCGAGGTCGGCGTCGAGGACAAGGACGTGGTGGAGATCGGCCGCCCGCAGCTGGAAGCCGTACGGCCCTTCGAGGGCCCACCCGCCGGGCCCGTGACCGTGCTGTACGCGCCGACCTGGGAGGGCTGGGACGGCAACCCCGGCAACACGTCGGTGGTGGCCGCCGGGGAGAACCTGGTGCGGGCGCTGCTGGCCGACCCGGGCGTCCGGCTGCTGTACAAGCCACATCCGCTGACCGGCTCGGTGGACCCGCGGGCGGGGGCGGCGGATCTGCGCATCCGCGAGCTGGTCCGGGCGGCGAACCGGGAGCGGGCCGGGGAACGTCCCGTCGACAGCGGTGAACTCGCTTCCCGGACCCGCGAGTTGGACCGGCTCACCACCGCGTCCTTCCGGACCGCCGCCGACTCGGTCGAGCGGATGCTGCTCCAGTCCACGCCGGAGCGGGGCCGGGCGGACGCGGTGACCCGGGCGACCGCGGCCTGGGAGCGGGCGTACTGGGCCTCGCTCCCCGAGTGGGAGCACCAGCTCGTGACCGACGCCCGGCCCACGCTGTACGCCTGCTTCAACCGGGCGGACCTGCTGATCAGCGATGTGTCCAGTGTGGTCAGCGACTTCCTGGCGAGCGGGAAGCCGTACGCGGTCGCGAACACCAGCGGGCTGAGCGAGCGGGCGTTCCGCGAGGCGTTCCCGACGGCGGGAGCGGCGACGGTGCTGACCCCGGACGGCTCGGGCGTACGACAGCTGCTGGATGCCGTACGCCACCCGGAGCTGGACGGACTCGTGGAGGCCCGGCGGGAGTTGAAGCGGCGGCTGCTGGGGCCGGACTCGCCCTCTTCGCAGGAACGGTTCGACATGGCCGTACAGGCGCTGTGTCTGGTGGCCAGGCGGCGACGCGTGCCCGGGCAGCGGCGGGACGAGGAGACCGGGTCGGCCTCCGGGACGCTCACGCTGCTGGGATGAGCACCCGGCGCGCCTTGCGGACCGCCCGGCGCAGCAGCTGGTCGACGCCGACCTCCCGGTAGCCCGGCACCTCGCGGGCCTCCCGCGGCTCGGCCAGGTAGAGCGAGTCGGGCAGGCCCGCCGACGGGTCGCGGAAGAAGGGGTAGGCGAGGTAGACCCGGCGGCCGCCCTTCTCCAGCACCGCCTCCGGTGTCCGCTTCGCCTTCATGAACTCCAGGACCTCCACCAGGAGATCGGGGCGGCCGGCCGCCACCAGGTGCAGCCGCAGGCGTTCGTGGACCCGCAGCCGGTGGGCGACCTCGCCGGTCCAGTGGGTGTCCGTCAGCGGCTTCGCCAGGGCCAGCTTCTCCCGGCGCACCGGCTCGCCGTCCGTGAGGAACCGCGGGCCGAACTGCGGGAGCAGGGTGACGAGGAAGGGGCGCACCATCAGGGCGTCGCGGCGCGCGCCCGCCGGGACCATGTCGGCGATCAGGTTCATCAGGGCGCGCGCGGAGTCGAAGCGCAGGGTGTGGCTGCCGGTCTTCGTGACGTGCTTGCCGTCCTCGCGGCCCACCAGGTAGTAGCAGGTGTGGTCGGCGATGACGGAGACGCCGTCGGCCCGCAGATAGGCCTCCATGGTGAACAGCGCGTCCTCGCCGGTCCACAGGGACTCGTCGAAGCGCA
Organism: Streptomyces sp. SID13726; assembly: GCF_010548375.1. Lineage (GTDB taxonomy): Bacteria > Actinomycetota > Actinomycetes > Streptomycetales > Streptomycetaceae > Streptomyces. The sequence goes on along the minus strand of NZ_JAAGLY010000036.1, from coordinate 20,847 downwards.
TGCTGTGCTGTTCGAGGAAGGCGCGGCGGAACAGCTTCTGGGCGCTCAGCGTGAACTTGATGTTGGAGGAGAAGACGTCGGTGCGGTCCAGGGTGGCGCGCCAGGCCGCGGTGGGCGGCTTGCGGTTGACGCCCTCGACCCGGCCGAGGACGACGTCGGTGGCGTTGCGGTCGGCCGTCGCGACCATCCGCTCCAGGGCCTCGGGGCCGAGCCGGTCGTCGGCGTCGAGGAAGAAGACGTAGCGCCCGGTGGCCTTGCCCAGACCGACGTTGCGCGGGCCGCTGGGGCCGCCGGAGTTGTCCTGCCGGAGCACCGTGACGTCGAGGGAGGTGCGGGCCGCGAACCCCTCCAGGTACTCGCCGGTGCCGTCCGTCGAGCCGTCGTCGACCGCGATGACCTCGATGCGGGCGTGGTCGAGGGTCTGGGCCTCGACGGAGGCCAGGCAGTCGACCAGATAGGGCATCGCTTCGTACGCCCCGATGACGACGGTGACGTCAGGCTGCGCAAAGGACACTGTTCCCCCTGGACGCGGTGGGTTGTTCCGATGCCCAGGGATACGCGGGAACGGCCCGGTTTTCGGGGATCACCCCCGAAAACCGGGCCGTTTCTTTACCAAGTCCGACCGGGACCAAGCCGGGCCGGGTCAGGCCACGGTCTCCGCGGCTCCGGCCGCCGCCCGTGACTCCTGGCCGACGTTGCGCGCCTCGGCCTTGATCGTCAGGTTCGCCACCGCGGTGTTGAACTGGTCGATCGAGGTGGGCTCGTCCGGTCCGAGCAGGTACTGCTTGAGCTCCACCCGGTCCTCGGCCAGCGGGTCGCCCGCCGGGTCGCGGACCGCGTCCAGCAGACCGCCCAGCTCGGCGGCGCTGTTGGACAGGATCGTGGCGGCCCGCACCGCGGTGTTCTGCCGCTTGAACTCCTCCTCGCCCAGCTCCGCGGAGTCCGTGACCGCGTACGGCTTGCCGCTCGCGATGAAGTCGGAGACCACGCTGGAGATGTCGGAGACCATCGCGTCGGAGACGTTGAAGCAGTCGTACAGGCGCGGCTCGGCGCCCGTGACCACGCGGTGCTCCCACACCGGGAAGGAGCGCCAGTAGGCGGCGTTCCACTCACCGCGCAGGCGGGCCATCTCCTCGTACTTGGCGACGTCGACCACGCCGTCCCGGGTGGCCTCGGCCTCGTCGCCCTTCTCGCCGCCGCTGCCGGCGAGGACCGTGAGCCGGGCCTCGATCCGGGCCAGCTCGGCCTTGGCCGCGGTCACCGCGGCCGCGTCGGCCTGGAAGCGGGGGTCGGTGGCGCGCTCGGCGGCCGCCTTCGCGATGAGGGCGGTGACCTTCTGGTGCGCGGCGCCCGCCTTGGCGAGGACGGTGCCGGTGAAGGGGTGCGGCTTGTAGAGGACCCGGACCGGCGGGTCGGCCTTGAGCAGCTTCTTCACGATGTTCTCGCCGGCCAGCATGAGCGAGGTGTTACCCGGGTCGCCGTCCCAGCCCTCCCAGGTGGGCGCGTAGAGCACCGTCGGGACACGCCCGTCCGGCACGCCCTGCCACTTCTCGATCGGCGCGAGCTGCGGGCGGCCGACCTCGGCGATGTCGTCGTCGCGGACGCCGACGTCGGCGATGGCGTACCGGTCGCGGCCCGCGCGGCCCGCGGTCCACACCTCGTCGTACACCTTGCTGAACGGGTTGACGCTGGCCAGCTTGTCGCTGTCGCCGTGGCCGATGAAGACGTGCTTCATGGTGGGCACGCGCAGCAGGTGGATGTTCTTGCCGACGTTCGCCGCGTACAGCGCGACCCGCACCGTGGACAGGTCCATGTTCATCAGGTGCACCCCTCCGGGCACGCAGATGACGGGGACCGTGGTGGCCGCGAGGTTCTGGAGGATGACCCGCTCACGCAGGATGATCAGCGGCCGGGTGTCCAGCTGCTCCATGGTCTCCAGCCACATGTTGACCTGGTAGGCGGAGTCCTTGGAGCCGGAGAAGTACAGCACCGTCTCGGGGCGGTAGTCGCGCAGCCAGTCGTCGACCTTGGCGAGCACCTTGTCGGCGTTCGGCGGGATCTTCTTGCCGCGCACGTACGGCATCAGCGCCAGGACGTACAGGGAGCCGAGCGCGATCGTCACGCCGATGCCGATGAATCCGGGCACCGCCGAGTCCAGCTGGGCGGAGACGAGTATGCCGACCACGGCCGCGAGGTCGAGGTGCAGCATCTTCTCGGCGGAGCGGTTGAGCAGACCCTGCGGCGGGGCGTCCGGGATGCGGATCCGGGCGGCCAGGTCGACGTTGCGGGTGGCGACCGGCATCCGGCGGCGGTTGCGGATCAGGGTGACCAGCGCGCCGTGCGGGGCCTGGAGGCCGTAGAACGCGATGAAGCAGGCGGTGGCGCCGTAGAAGATCAGGCCGTCGGAGAGGTTCATCCGGGCCAGCAGCAGGATCAGCAGGAGCTGTCTGATCAGAAAGCGGATCGACAGGCCGGCGCGCACCTTGCTGAGGCGGTTGACCAGATAGCTGCCCTGGCGGTGCAGATAGTGGTCCGCAAGGTATGTCACGGCGGTCGCGGCCGCGAAGGCGGGAACGCTCGGGACGAGCGCGGCCACCATTATGGCGGGGAAGCCCGCCATCATGAGGACCGCCGCGGCCAGTTCGGCCGCACTGCCCACCCGGGCGACGCGAATAGCGGTGCTTATCACTGAAAACCTGCTCTGGGAGGGATGCCGGTTGTTTACGAATTAACGGTGCTTGGGGCTGCGGAACCTTGCTTAAGGCTTCAGGCCCCTGCGAATGCACCAGGAACGGGCAGCCACAGAGGCCTGAATTTGCAGAAGACTATTTGTCCCTGATTATGCCACGCCGTCCTGTCGGTCCAGGACACTGGCCAGCGCCTGCTCGAAGCCGGACGCCTGGCCCGCGGGGGCCGTCGGGTCCTGCTGGCGGACGTCGATGACGTGCCCGGTCAGCTCGGAGAGCAGCACGTCGAGCGAGGTGCGGGCGACCGCCTCGGAGGACAGCAGGCTGCCCGCGGGCTCCTGGCCGAAGGCCTTGGTGCGCATGGGCGTGGCGGTGCGCTCCGGGTTGATGCAGTTCACCCGGATGCCGTCACCCGCCCATTCGTCGGACAGCGCCTGGGTCAGGTTGACCATGGCGGCCTTGGTCGAGGAGTACAGGCTGTACTCGGCGCGGCCGCGCGTGTAGCTGCTGGAGGTGTACAGCAGCAGCTGGCCCTTGGTCTCCGCCAGGTACTTGTACGAGGACCGCGCGATCTGCACCGGGGCCAGGTAGTTGACCTTCAGCGCCTCCTCGATGGTGGCGTTGTCGGTCTCCGCGAGCTTGCCGATGCGCAGCACGCCGGCGGTGTTGACGACGTAGTCGATGCGCCCGGTCTCGCCGTACGCCTTGGACAGCGCGTCGTCGACCTCCTCCGGGTTCTCCACGTGGGTGCCGGTGGTGGAGCGGCCCAGCGCGTACACCTTGGCGCCGTAGGACTCGGCGAGTTCGCCGATGTCCTTGCCGATGCCGTAGGAACCGCCGAAGACCACGACGGTCTTGCCGGTGAGCAGCTCGCGGTAGGCCACGTCGTCCACCTGCTCGGGCGCCGCGGTCGAGGCGAGCTGGAAGAGCTTGTCGGCGATGAAGACGTCGACGGGCTGGGTGACCTTCATGTTGTACTCGTCACCCGCGACGACGTGGATCGGCACGTCCGGCAGGTACTTGAGCACGACCGAACAGTCGTCGGTGGCCTGGAAGTTGGGGTCACCGGCGGCGACCTCGTAGGCCCTCTTGATGGTGGACAGCTTGAAGGCCTGCGGGGTCTGGCCGCGGCGCAGCCGGGAGCGGTCCGGGATCTCGGTGATGAACTCGCCGTCGTCGCCGTGCGTCCGCGTGACGATGATGGTGTCCGCGGACGGGATGGCCACGTCGACCGCCTGGAAGCGCTCCAGGGCGACCACGCAGTCGTCGATCACGCGCCGCGACAGTAGCGGGCGGACGGCGTCGTGGAACAGGACGTTGAGGTCCTCGCCCTCGGCAAGGTCCTCGCCGAGGGCCGTGATGGCGCGCTCGGTGGTCTCGTTCCGGGTGGAGCCACCCTCGATGACCTTCTTGACCTTCCGGAAACCGGCCTTGGCCACGATCTTCTCTATGTCCGGAACATAACCGGGCGCCATCAGCACGATGATGTCGTCGATCGAGTCGGCCTTCTCAAAGGTGGTCAGAGTGTGCTCGATGACAGCCTTGCCGGCGATCTTCAGCAGCTGCTTGGGGATCGAGAGACCCACGCGCTGACCGGTACCACCGGCCAGGATCACTGCGGTGGTACGGGGCTTGGCGATGTGCTGGGACACAGATGACCTACCTCGGGGCGACAGGGAACGGGGAAATGGTCCCACTTGCGGTTACCGCTGTGCAAGGTGACCGCCGTTCACTGCATATGTACGCGCTACCTGTCATTCATCTTGCACTGGCAGTAACGGCGCGACCGCGCGGAAGTTCAGCGGCGGCGCAGCCTCTTGAGACAGCGGTGGCCGAGTACCCGCATCAGTTCCTTCGACGACGTCTGGTGCACCGTGCGCGCCTTGGCCGGCGAAGTGTGCCGCACCGGCGCCTCGGCCGCCGCGGCCAGCACCCCGTACAGCGCCTGGGCCGCCGCCTCGGGCGAGATCCGCGGGGCGGGGATCCCGTCCAGGGCGGGCGCCTCCGGTACGGCGGACAGCAGCGCGGGGTCGCCGATGATCCGCACGCCCAGGTCACGGATGCTTCGAGCCATCCCGGCGCCGATCCCGGCCGCGGCCTCCACGGCCCAGTCCGGAGTGAGGATCTTCACGTCCTCGGGCGAGGGACTGCACGCGTTCTTCATATGCATGACCGCGCCGTTGCGGACGAGCTTGGAATACAACTCGTCGGGCAGTCCATTGCCGCGGAATTCCTTGTTAAGATTCCGCAGCATTTCGGTCTCGGCGAGGGTAAGAGAACGATTCGCGGTGTCCGGAACCGGCTGGAGAAGATTCTCGGGCAGCCCGAGGAGCCGTTCGAAAGTGCGCATCAGGCCGTCCCGGTCGCCGTCGTCGACCACGACGACCGTGACCCGCCCGGGCCCGACCGCCCGGACCCAGCGCTCGACCAGCCGGTCGTGCCGGTGCCGCCGCCAGAAGCTGGGGTTGGGCTTCTCGTACGGCGCCTTGCGCAGCATGTGGGTGAGCCAGTCCTCGTAGCCCATGCGCAGCCCGTTCTGCACGTACTGCTGCCACTGCGAGGGCATGATCCGCACCAGCGGCCGCAGCGTGACCAGGATGTGCGCGCGCTCCCCGCCGAGCCGCTCGACGATCCGCGCGACGGTGGCGTCGTCCTCGGCGTCGGCGAAGAACTCGCTGCTCACCACCGAGGTGCGCGGGCCGGCGGCGGCCACGTCCTCGACCAGCCGGGTCCAGTGCTTCTCGGTGGGCGCGGTGTCGCCCATCATCGCGGGCCTCGCGCAGGCGGCGAGGGCGGCCTCCATCGGGTGCCTGGTGTGCGCCGGGAACACCACGCCGTGCTCGGGCAGCCGCTCCTTGGCCGCGAACAGCGCGCCCTGGACGGCGGTCGTGCCGGTCTTGTGGGGGCCGATGTGCAGCAGCCGGGTACCGGCGGACAGCGGGGCGGGCACGCCGTTCACCGGGAAGTCATCACTCGTACAGTCCGTCTCCATGGTCAGAGGACGGTAAGAGCCGCTCCTGAGACCTGCCTGAGAGAGACCTGGGACAGGGATGAGTCCCAGGCTCCCCTCACACAGGTTTCACACCAGCCGGACGCCCGGGGTCCCCGAGTCCACCCGCAGCCGGGCCAGCGTGCTCGGCGCCGCCTGCGGCCTGAGGACCGTGTCCACGACCCTGACCTGCGCGTCGACGCCGTCGCGGTCGATGTCGAAGAGGTGGTAGCCGCGGTGGGCGTCGATCAGCTTCCAGTGCGGGTTGTCGGCCCGCAGCGGGTCCCACTGGGCGTGGAAGGCGGCCTGGTCCTGGTCGCCGTTGCTGGAGATCGACGTGCCGACGAACTCGGCGCCGACCACGGCGGAGGACGGGTCGGCGTAGTCCTCCTTGAGGTCGCTGACCATCGTGAGGTGGCGGTCGCCGCTGAGCACGAGGGGGTTGCTCACGTTCCCGAGCTGGCCGAGCAGGGCGTTGCGCTCGGCCTGGTAGCCGTCCCAGGCGTCGTAGTACCAGAGCTTGCCCTCGCCGAGCAGGAGGTCGGTCTCGGCGAGCATGATCTGGGAGGCCACCAGGTTCCAGCGGGCCGTCGAGCCGTGCAGCGAGCCGAGCAGCCACTGCTTCTGCGCGGCGCCGAGCATGGTCAGCCCGGGGTCCTGGGCGCCGGACTGGCTGGTGGCCTGGTCGCTGCGGAACTGCCGGGTGTCGAGGATGTTGAGCCGGGCGAGGCGGCCGAAGTCCAGCGCGCGGTACATCTGGATGTGCGGGCCGTTCGGCACGGCGCTCGCGCGGACCGGCATGTGCTCGTAGTACGCCTGGTAGGCGGCGGTGAGCCGGGCCACGAAGGCGTCGTGCGGCTGCTTGTCGGGGTCCTGCGGGATCTCGCCGGCGAAGTCGTTGTCGACCTCGTGGTCGTCGAAGGTGACCACGAAGGGCGCGTTGGCGTGCATCTCGGCGAGGTCCGGGTCGGCGCGGTACTGCGCGTACCGGTTGCGGTACTGCACGAGGGTGTACGGCTCCCCGGTGCCCTCGTGGCGGCGCGGGCCGGTCGAGGCCGGCGCGGACTCGTAGATGTAGTCGCCGACGAAGAGCACGAAGTCGGGGTCCTGGGCGAGCATGTCGGCGTACGGCGTGAAGTAGCCGTGCTGCCAGTTCTGGCAGGAGGCGAGCGCCACCCGGAGGCTGCCGCGGGAGAAGGTCCAGGAGGGCGCGGTGCGGGTGCGGCCGGTGCGGGAGAGCTGGCCGCCCGCGCGGAAGCGGTACCAGTAGGTGCGTCCGGCTCCCAGACCCCGTACATCCACGTGAACACTGTGTCCGTATGCGGGCAGCGCCTGGGCGGTGCCCCGGCGCGTGACCTTCGCGAAGCGCTCGTCCTCGGCGATCTCCCACTCCACCTCGACCGCGCTGTCGGGCATGCCACCGCCGTGCAGCGGGTCGGGGGCGAGGCGGGTCCACAGCACGATGCCGTCCGGCAGCGGGTCGCCGGAGGCCACGCCGAGGCCGAAGACACCGTCCGGAAGTGCGGCGGCGGCCGCTCTCGCGGTGGCCGGCAGCCACAGTTGCGCGGAGGCCGCGGCGCCGAGGACGGCGGCACCAGCGGTCAGAAAGCGGCGCCGGTCGGGCGAGGTGACTCGGGTCATGACGAACTCCCTTGCGTCGCTGGCCTCTTGGACACCCTGGAAGCTCATGCTCCGGGGCGGTCCGCCTGCTGAACCCGAGCGTTCGCGTGCATGACAAACAGATAGCAAACAGGAGACCCGTTGCGACTCGGGAATCACATGATGAACGTGATCTTGTCGCAACGGGCCTCAGGACACCGCCGTGTGACGATCTTTTAGATTGAGTTTGTCTTCGGGAGGAAATTCACCTTCCGGACACCCCCGGCGGGGCCGGGGCTCAGAAGGGCTCGAAGTCGTCGAACTCCTGTGCTGCCTCGTCGCGCTCGGCCTGCTTGTCGCGCCTGCGCTGGGCGGCGGGACGGGGCTCCTCGAAGCGGTGGTCCTCGCCACGCCGGCCGAGCATCTCGGCGCCGGCCATGACCGTCGGCTCCCAGTCGAAGACGACCGCGTTCTCCTCGGGGCCGATGGCGACGCCGTCGCCGGAGCGGGCGCCCGCCTTCATCAGCTCCTCCTCGACACCGAGGCGGTTGAGCCGGTCGGCGAGGTAGCCGACGGCCTCGTCGTTGTTGAAGTCGGTCTGGCGCACCCAGCGCTCCGGCTTCTCGCCGCGCACCCGGAACAGCCCGTCGTCCTCGCGGGTCACGGTGAAGCCCGCGTCGTCCACGGCCTTGGGCCGGATGACGATCCGGGTCGCCTCCTCCTTGGGCCGCGCGGCCCGCGCCCTGCCGACCAGGTCGGCGAGCGCGAAGGACAGCTCCCGCAGGCCGACGTGCGCGACCGCGGACACCTCGAAGACCCGGTATCCCCTGGCCTCCAGATCCGGCCGCACCATCTCGGCGAGGTCCTTGCCGTCCGGTACGTCGGTCTTGTTCAGGACGACGATCCGCGGCCGGTTGTCGAGGCCGCCGTACTCCCTGAGCTCCGCCTCGATGATGTCGAGGTCGGAGACCGGGTCCCGGTCGGACTCCAGCGTGGCGGTGTCCAGGACGTGCACGAGGACGCTGCACCGCTCGACGTGGCGCAGGAACTCGAGGCCCAGGCCCTTGCCCTGGCTGGCGCCCGGGATCAGACCCGGCACGTCGGCGATGGTGTAGACGGTCTCGCCGGCGGTGACCACACCGAGGTTCGGGACCAGCGTGGTGAAGGGGTAGTCGGCGATCTTCGGCTTGGCCGCTGAAAGGACGGAGATCAGCGAGGACTTCCCGGCGCTCGGGTAGCCGACCAGCGCCACGTCGGCGACGGTCTTGAGCTCCAGGACGATGTCCTGGAGGTCGCCGGGCACGCCGAGCAGCGCGAAGCCGGGGGCCTTGCGGCGGGCGGAGGCCAGCGCCGCGTTGCCGAGTCCGCCGCGGCCGCCCTGGGCCGCGATGTAGGTGGTGCCCTGTCCGACCAGGTCGGCGAGGACGTTGCCCACCGCGTCGAGGACCACGGTGCCGTCCGGCACGGGCAGGACCAGGTCCTGGCCGTCCTTGCCGGAGCGGTTGCCGCCCTCGCCGGGCTTGCCGTTGGTGGCCTTGCGGTGCGGGGAGTGGTGGTAGTCGAGCAGCGTGGTCACGGACTGGTCGACGGTGAGGATCACGTCCCCGCCCCGGCCGCCGTTGCCGCCGTCGGGTCCGCCGAGCGGCTTGAACTTCTCCCGGTGGACGGAGGCACAGCCGTGACCTCCGTTACCCGCGGCGACATGCAGTTCGACGCGGTCCACGAAGGTGGTCATGGTCAGTGCCTCCAGAAAACGTACGGAATACCTATTGCTCTAACACGCGAAAGGCGGACCCGCCTTCCCACCAGGGAAGTGAGGTCCGCCTCGCGAAAAGTTCGGTCTGAGCCTGAGCTCAGGCGACCGGAACGATGTTCACGACCTTGCGGCCACGGTGGGTGCCGAACTGCACCGCACCGGCGTTCAGCGCGAACAGCGTGTCGTCGCCGCCACGGCCGACGCCCGCACCCGGGTGGAAGTGGGTGCCGCGCTGGCGGACCAGGATCTCGCCCGCGCTGACGACCTGACCGCCGTAACGCTTCACGCCGAGGCGCTGAGCGTTGGAGTCACGACCGTTACGGGTGGACGATGCGCCCTTCTTGTGTGCCATCTCTCCTCAGTCCCTTACTTCGCAGCCGCGGGGATCTCAGTGACCTTGATCGCCGTGTACTGCTGGCGGTGGCCCTGACGACGGCGGTAGCCGGTCTTGTTCTTGTAGCGAAGGATGTCGATCTTGACGCCCTTGTGGTGGTCCACGACCTCGGCCTGGACCTTGATGCCGGCCAGCACCCACGGGTCGCTGGTGACAGCTTCGCCGTCGACAACGAGCAGGGTCGAGAGCTCGACCGTGTCGCCAACCTTGGCAGTGGAAATCTTGTCAACCTCAACGATTTCGCCGACAGCAACCTTGTGCTGGCGACCACCGCTGCGCACGATGGCGTACACGCGGATCTCACTCTCTCGCTCGGGAACGGCACCCCCGCAGTCCAGCCGCCCGGCATACGAGCGGCCTCTCCGTGGCACCCGGTGCCCTGGAGGAATGAGGTTTACGGGGATGTGACGTGGCCTGTTCTGCGGACACGTCGACGGTCAAGAGTACGGGGCCGTCAGCGAAGGGGTCAAACCGAGCCGCCTCGAACATGTGCAGCTACCCTGTGACCCCAGGCATACACCTGATGATCACCAGCCGTCCATGGGGCGGCCATACGCCGCAGGGCTTGCGAACAGGAGACAGGTACCAGCAGATGTCGATCAAAGTGAGCGTCATCATCCCGGTCTACAACCCGGGAAAGTACATCGAACCCTGCATCGACTCGCTGCTGCGGCAGACCCTGCCGGCCGAGGAATTCGAAGTCCTCTTCGTGAACGACGGCTCGACGGACGACACCGCCGAGAAGCTGGACTCCCTCGCCAAGGAACACCCGCATTTCCGGGCGATTCACATACCCAACTCCGGTTGGCCCGGAAAGCCCAGGAACATAGGCGTCGGTGAGGCCAAGGGCGAATACGTCCAGTTCGTCGACCAGGACGACTACCTCGCCTCCGACGCCCTGCGCCGCCTGTACGACATGGGCCACCGCAACGGCTCCGACATCGTCATCGGCAAGGTGGCCAGCAACTTCCGCGGGGTCCCGCACGGCGTCTTCCGCCTGGACCGCGAGAAGTGCACCATCCACGACGCCCCTCTGTACGACAGCCTCACCCCGCACAAGATGTTCCGCACGGAATTCCTCCGCGAGAACAACATCGCCTACCCCGAGGGCAAGCGGCGGCTCGAGGACCAGCTCTACATGATGGAGGCGTATTTCCCCGCCAAGGTCGTCTCCATTCTCGGCAGCTACACCTGCTACTACTACTCGAAGCGCGACGACGGCAACAACGCCGGTTCCGCCCGGATCATCCCGTCCGGCTACTACGGAAACCTCCGCGAGGTCCTGGACGTCGTCGTCGCCAACACCGAGCCCGGCGCCTTCCGCGACCTGCTGCTGCGCCGCTTCTACCGGGTGGAGATGCTCGGCCGGCTCAGCGAGCCCAGCGTCCTCAAGTACGACGAGGCCTACCTCGACGAGATGGTCGAGGCCATCCGCCCGCTGGAGCGGGACTTCATGACCGAGGGCGTGCACGACGGGCTCGGCGCGCTCACCCGGGTCCGCTCCACCCTGCTGCGCCGCGACGACCGCCAGGCCCTGGTGCGCTTCGCCCGGTTCATGAGCTCCATCAAGGGCGCGGCCCGCCTGGAGGACGTCGCCTGGCAGCCCGACGGCAAGCTGGCCGTCACCGTCAGCGCCCGGCTCACCCACGGCGAGAACTCCGAGCCGCTGAAGCTGCTGCGCCGCGACGGCCGCGTCTACCTGCACCCCGACTTCGTCGAGGACGTGCTGAAGGACGGCGAGCTGGTCGACGTCACCGACGAACTCGGCGACTTCAAGGCCGAGATGTCGCTGCGCAACCGGGAGACGGCCGTCGAGTGGTCCTGCGCCGCCAAGTACACCTCCGAGGTGGTCGACCTCGGCGACGACGCCTGCGAGGTCGTACTGCGCGGCACCGGCCAGGTCGCCCCGCAGGGCGTCAAGGGCCGCGGCCCGGTCTCCCGCGGCTTCTGGGACATCTGGGTGCCGGTCCGCGGGCTCGGTGTGGTCCGCAAGGCCCGCCTCGGCGCCGACCGCGCGCCCCATGTCGACGCGGACTGCCGCCCGGCGCTGCTCGGCTCGCCCTCGCGCGCGGTGATCCTCTACTTCACCGACCCGCACGGCAACCTCACCCTCGACGTGGCCCGGCGCAGCAAGAAGCTCCAGACCTACCTGGAGGGGCGTCCCGTGCTGCGGATGCCCTCCGGCCGGCCGGAGCTGCGGCTCGACCTGTTCAGCCGCCCGGCGACCGCCCCGTACAAGACGGACCTCATCCTGACCGGCGCGGACGGCCGGACGTTCGTGCTGCCGGGCGAGGTCCGCCATGTCGCGAGCCGCGGTCACGTCGTGCTGCCCGAGCGGGCGGCGGGTGTCCCCGCGGGCGACTGGAAGCTCGCGGCGAAGCTGGACGGCGAGAAGAGCGCGGCCCTCGACCTGTGCGAGGTGACGATCCAGGGCAACGGCAAGGTGCAGATCAGCGCCGCCGTCCCGGTCGTCGACCCGGAGGTCGTGCGCACCGCCCTGGCCAAGCGGCGCAAGGCGGCCATTCGGCGCAGGCTGCGTGCCGTCGGCGGTCCCGTGGTCCGTAGGCTGCCCTCCCCGGCCCGCGAGAAGCTCAGCGGGCTCGCGAAGAAGCTGGTCGGCTGACCACCGTCCGCACCACGGACCCGGACACACAGCAAGGATGTGATCTACATGCGGGAGCTCGGCATCGCCGGCGCCTGGATCCATGAACCGAAGGTCTTTCCAGACGCTCGCGGGAGCTTCCACGAGTGGTTCAAGGGGGCCGACTTCGAGGAGGCGGTCGGCCACCGGCTGGGCCTGTCCCAGGCCAACATGTCCATCTCCAGCCGCGGCACCCTGCGCGGTGTCCACTTCGCCGACGTGCCGCCCAGCCAGGCCAAGTACGTCAAGTGCGTACGCGGCGCGGTGCTGGACGTCATCGTCGACATCCGGGTCGGCTCCCCCACCTACAAGCAGTGGGAGGCCGTACGCCTGGACGACGTGGACCACCACGCGGTCTACCTCTCCGAGGGGCTCGGGCACGCCTTCATGGCGCTGACCGACGACGCGACCGTGGTCTACCTGTGCTCCGAGGGGTACGCCCCGCAGCGCGAGCACGGCATCCACCCGCTCGACACCGAGGTCGGCATCGAGTGGCCCGCGGGCCTGGAGCCGGTCCTGTCCGAGAAGGACGCGGCGGCCCCGACGCTGGCCGAGGCGGAGGCACAGGGCCTGCTGCCGACGTGGGAGGCGTGCCAGGCGTACTACGCGGAGCTGCGCGGCTGAGACACGGGCGGCCTCCGGCCGGTACCGGCGTCAGCCGACCGGCCGGAAGCCCCGTCCCGTACCCGTGATGTCCGGACCGAGGTCCAGGTTCGCCCCGTGGACCGTGAGCATCGGTGAGGTGCCGACCCCGTCCGGTCCGCCGCGCAGCACCTGGACCGCTCCCAGGTCCTGGATGATCAGCTCGTCCGCGCGGTCGCCGTCGGTGTCGAGCATCAGGGCCGCGCCGGCGGGCACGGACTGCGCCCCGGTGACCGTCAGCCCGCGCGCGCTTCCGTGCAGCAGGATGCCGACGCTCTTCCGCTTCTCGGTCTCGGCCGAGAACGCCACGTCGGCGTATCCGTCGCCGTCGACGTCACCGACCTCCGGCCCGCTGCCGAACGAGCAGTAGGAGAAGGGCCCCTGGACGGGCAGCCCCGCCGTCTCCTCGGTGATGCGCGTGGTCTGGAACGTCCCGCCGTACAGCACCTCCACCCGGCTGCCGCCCTCCGGCGGGAAGGGGTCGCCGCGCATCTCGCAGGCGAGTTCCGCCACGACGTCGGCGTATCCGTCCTTGTTGACGTCGCCCACGCTGAGCGCGGTCCCGTAGAAGTCCTTCCACCGCTGCCCCTCGGCCAGCTTCCCGCCGGCGGCGCCCCGGTAGAGCACGGTGGCACGGGCCACGGGCGCCTCGTCCGCCAGAAACGCCCAGCTGACCAGCAGGTCGTCCTTGCCGTCCCCGGTGACGTCCCCGAGGGCGGCGGGCACCGCGCGCGGGTACGCCGGATCGCTCGGCGTCAGATCGAGGGAGACCGACCCACGCGGCGCCCCCTTGCGGCTGAACGGCCCCAGCAGCACCCGTACGGTGTTCTCCTCGCTCCCCGAGACGACGAGGTCGGCGTGCCCGTCCCCGTCCACGTCACCGGTGAGCGGCGCGGCACCGGGGAGCCGGGCCGCCGCGTCGCCGGAGAGCCCCTTGTCGCTCCCCCAGACCACGAAGATCGTGCTGCGGCCCGCCTGGGTGACGAAGTCGGCCCGTCCGTCGCCGTCGAGGTCCGCGGTCACGCTCGCACCGGCGCTGCCGAAGCCGCCGCCCTCGCCCGCCTTGCCGAGTCCGAGCGAGTTCTGGGTGACGACCCGCGGCTTGCCGGTGTTCTCGGGGCCCTTCGCCGATCCGGGCAGGACGGCCGCGTATCCGGCGGCGTACTTCCCGTCGACGGTCGCGCCGGTGTCACCGACGACGAGATCGCCGTACCCGTCCCCGTCGAAGTCGGACCGCACCCCGGGATGACGCGCGGGGCCGTCCTCCGAACCGCCCGACCCGCAGCCGGACAGCACAAGAACCAGGACGACACCCGCGGCAAGCCTTCTGTTCATGTGAACTCGGACTGCCCGAGCGGAACTTGGGTTGTACGAAGAGGGGCCCTTCGTCACGAAGGGCCCCTCTCCTGTCGTACGTCCGTCAGCCGCGCTCGGCCTCGACCAGCGCCGGGAACGCCTCCGTCAGCGCCGCACGCCAGTCGCGGATCGGCTCGATGCCCGCCGCCGCCCACCTGTCGTGGCCCAGCACGCTGTACGCGGGCCGGGGAGCGGGTCGTACGAACGCCTCGCTCGTGGTGGGACGGACCCGCTCGGGGTCGGTACCCAGCTGCTCGAAGATGGCCCGGGTGAAGCCGAACCAGGTCGTCTCGCCGGAGCTGGTGCCGTGGTAGACGCCGGCCGGTGCGGTGCCCGCGAGGGCGCCACGGCCGAGGCGGACCAGCCGGTCGGCGAGGTCGGCGGTCCAGGTGGGCTGGCCCCGCTGGTCGTCGACGACGTCGAGGGTGTCCTTGACGGACTCCAGCTTGATCATCGTACGGACGAAGTTGCCGCCGCCCGCGCCGTACAGCCAGGCCGTGCGCACCACGTAGCCGCGCGACGGCAGCGCGGTCAGGACCGCCTGCTCGCCGACGAGCTTGGTGCGTCCGTACGCGCTGCGCGGCCCGGTGGGCGCGTCCTCGGCGTACGGCTTCTCGGCGTCCCCGGCGAACACGTAGTCCGTGGAGACCTGGAGGAGTACCGCGCCCTCGGCCGCGCACGCCTCGGCGAGGTGCCGGGCGCCGTCGCCGTTGATCCGCAGCGCCTCGTCCTCGCGGGACTCGGCGTCGTCGACGGCCGTCCAGGCGGCGCAGTTGACGACGACGGCCGGGCGGTGGGCGGCGAAGGCCGAGCGCACCGACTCCGGGTCCGTGACGTCGAGTTCGGCGCGGGTCGCCGCGACCGCCGGGATCCCGGCGTCGGCGAGACGCGCCAGGACGTCCTGGGCGAGCATCCCGCCCGCGCCGGTGACCAGCCAGTTGAGCGTCACAGCGCGGCCCGCTCCTTCAGCGGCTCCCACCAGGCGCGGTTGTCGCGGTACCACTGCACGGTCTCCGCGAGGCCCTGCTGGAAGCTCTTGCGGGGCTCGTAGCCCAGCTCCTCGCGGATCTTGGTGCAGTCGACGGAGTAGCGGCGGTCGTGGCCCTTGCGGTCCTCGACGTACTCGACGCTGGTCTCCCAGTCGGCGCCGCACGCCTCCAGCAGCAGCCCGGTGAGCTCCTTGTTGGAGAGTTCGGTGCCGCCGCCGATGTTGTAGACCTCGCCGGCCCGGCCCTTGGTGCGCACCAGCTCGATGCCCTGGACGTGGTCGTCGATGTGCAGCCAGTCGCGGACGTTGGCGCCGTCGCCGTACAGCGGGACCTTCTTGCCGTCGAGCAGGTTGGTCACGAAGAGCGGGATGACCTTCTCGGGGAAGTGGTGGTGCCCGTAGTTGTTGGAGCAGCGGGTCACGCGGACGTCCAGGCCGTGGGTGCGGTGGTACGACAGCGCGATCAGGTCGCTGGACGCCTTCGCCGAGGAGTAGGGCGAGTTGGGCTGCAGCGGGTGCGTCTCGGGCCAGGAGCCCTCGTCGATGGAGCCGTAGACCTCGTCGGTGGAGATGTGCACGAAGGTCTTGATCCCCGCGCGGTGGGCCGCGTCGATGAGGGTGTGGGTGCCGACCACGTTGGTGCGCACGAACTCCGCGCCGCCGTCGATGGAGCGGTCCACGTGCGACTCGGCGGCGAAGTGCACCACCTGGTCGTGCTCGGCCATCAGCTTGCCGACCAGCTCGGGGTCGCAGATGTCGCCCTGCACGAAGGCGAACCCGGGGTGCTCGCGCACCTCGTCGAGGTTGGCCGGGTTGCCCGCGTAGGTCAGCTTGTCCAGGACGGTGATCGACACGTCACCGGGGCCCTCGGGGCCGAGCACGGTACGGACGTAGTGCGAGCCGATGAAACCGGCGCCGCCGGTCACCAGGATGCGCGTGGTCATGAAGAGATCTGCACCTTGCTGTGATCACCGAGCACGAGCCGGTGGGCGGAAGGGTTACGGGGGGCGGGGGTCACCTCGACGTCCCGCCCGATGAGCGAGGCCTCCACGCGGCGCACGCCGGTCACGGACGAGCCGCGCAGCACGATGGAGTACTCGATCTCGCTGTCCTCGATCCGGCAGCCCTCCGAGACGGAGGTGAAGGGACCGATGTACGCGTTCTCCACCACCGTACCGGCGCCGATGATCGCGGGGCCGACGATCCGGCTGCCGCTGACGCGGGCGCCCGCCTCGACGCGCACCCGGCCGATGATCTCGCTGTCCGCGTCGACCGTGCCCTCGTTCACCGGGTCCACGGTCTCCAGGACCGACCGGTTGACCTCCAGCATGTCGGTGACGTTGCCGGTGTCCTTCCAGTAGCCGGAGATCGTGGTGGAGCGCACGTCGCGCCGCTCGTCGATCAGCCACTGGATGGCGTGCGTGATCTCCAGCTCGCCGCGCCAGGAGGGCTCGATGGAGCGGACGGCCTCGTGTATGGCCGGGGTGAAGAGGTAGACGCCGACGAGCGCCAGGTCGCTCTTGGGCTCCTTCGGCTTCTCCTCCAGGCCCACGACCCGGCCGTCGGCGCCGAGTTCGGCGACACCGAAGGAGGTGGGGTTGGGGACCTTGGTCAGCAGGATCTGCGCGTCGGGGCGCTCGCCGCGGAACTCCTCGACCAGACCGGTGATACCGCCGACGATGAAGTTGTCGCCGAGGTACATGACGAAGTCCTCGTCACCGAGGAACTCCTGCGCGATGAGGACGGCGTGAGCGAGGCCCAGCGGCGCTTCCTGCGGAATGTAGGTGACCTTGATCCCGAACTGGGAGCCGTCACCGACCGCCTCGCGGATCTCGTCGGCGGTGTCGCCGACGACGATGCCGACCTCGCTGATCCCGGCCTCGGCGATCGCCTCCAGGCCGTAGAACAGGACGGGCTTGTTGGCGACCGGCACCAGCTGCTTGGCCGAGGTGTGGGTGATCGGGCGGAGGCGGGTGCCCGCTCCCCCGGAGAGCACGAGAGCCTTCACGAAATTCCCTATTTGTCTAAATTAAGTGTCAATCTCGGCTCACATCATAACCCTGTCGCCGGAGCCTCGATTCACCCGTCATTCACATGATCGATCCCCGTACGACAGCTCCCGGCCGGATGCAATCCAGGTGAAACGCGAAATCCGCCCCCGGTGGACCGGGGGCGGATTTCGATCTTCTTATGGCCCATCTCTCACGGGCCGGTTTCCCGGTGACCGGGTGTCAGGCCTCGTCGGCCGGGGTGGAGACGGACCGCGCCGACTGCTGCTCGGCAGCCACCGTCTTCTTCGACGCCGCCTTCTTCGCGGTCGTCTTCTTGGCGACGGTCTTCTTCGCGGCGGTCTTCTTGGCGGCCGTCTTCTTGGTCGCGGCCTTCTTCGCCGTGGCCTTCTTGGCCGTCTTGCGGGCCGCCTTCTTGGCCGGAACCGGTCCCTCGGTGGCCTCTTCGGCACCGGCAGGGGACTCAGCCGCTTCCGCCGCGTCCGCCGCTTCCCCCGCCTCCGCCGACGGGACGACCACGACGGCCGCCTCCTCGGACGCGGTGGGCGCGGTGGCCTTGCGGACGGCTCGGCGCCGCGGACGGGCCGGGGCCGCGCTCTCGGCGGTCTCGGCGACCTCCGCGGGAGCCTCCTCGGCCTGCGGCTCCGCCACCGGCGCGGTCTCGGCGACCGGCGTGCTCTCGGCGACCGTCACCACGGAGGCCTCGGCCCCGGCGGGCGAACCGGCCGGCGCGGACACCTTGCGGGTGGCGCGACGACGGGTACGGCCCTTGGGAGCGGCCTCCTCGGCGACCGGGGCCTCGGCCGGGGCGGACGCGGCGGCCTCGACCACCGGGTCCTCCGCCGCGACGGGCTCGGCCTGCGCCTCGGCGGCCGTCTCCGGCTGCACCGGACGCGCGGCCTCCGCCTCGGCGGGAACACCCTGCGCGGTCGGGACCTCGGCGCTCTCGGCGCCCTCCTCGGCCACCTGCGCCTCGGAGCCGGCGTTCCGCCTCGACCCGGCGCCCCTCGGCGCACCGGCCGGAGCCGACGCACGACGGCTCGCCCGGCGACGGCCACGACCGCGCGTGGCGGCGGCCTCCGCCTCGGCGACGCTGCTGTACAGCTCCTCGTCCGCGTGGAACTCGGGAGGCGTCAGCGCGATCGGCTCGGCCACCTCGGCGGCGACCTCGGCCTCGGTCTCGACCTCTTCCGGAGCCTCGGGCGCCTCCACGGCGACCGCGGCCTCGTGGGTGTGCTCGTGCCCGTCGCCGCCGCGCCCGCGCTTCTTGCGCTTGCCGCCGCCACCGGAGGAGCTGGGCTGCTCCATGTGCACGATGACACCGCGGCCGTTGCAGTGGACGCAGGTCTCGGAGAAGGACTCAAGCAGACCCTGGCCGACCCGCTTACGGGTCATCTGGACCAGCCCCAGCGAGGTGACCTCGGCGACCTGGTGCTTGGTCCGGTCCCGGC
Source organism: Streptomyces sp. SID13726 (assembly GCF_010548375.1). GTDB lineage: Bacteria > Actinomycetota > Actinomycetes > Streptomycetales > Streptomycetaceae > Streptomyces. The sequence continues at coordinate 2,335 of NZ_JAAGLY010000036.1, read as the reverse complement.
CCAGGCACTCCAGGAGGCGCCGCAGCACCAGGTCCCGGTTGGACTCCAGGACCATGTCGATGAAGTCGATCACGATGATGCCGCCGAGGTCGCGCAGCCGCAGCTGACGCACGATCTCCTCGGCCGCCTCCAGGTTGTTCCTGGTGACCGTCTCCTCCAGGTTGCCGCCCTGGCCGGTGAACTTGCCGGTGTTGACGTCGACGACGACCATCGCCTCGGTCCGGTCGATCACCAGCGAACCGCCGCTGGGCAGCCAGACCTTGCGGTCCAGCGCCTTGGCGAGCTGCTCGTCGATCCGGTACGTGGCGAAGACGTCGACCTCGGAGGTCCACTTCGACAGCCGGTCGGCGAGGTCGGGGGCGACGTGCGAGACGTAGCCGTGGATGGTCTCCCAGCCCTCGTCACCGCTGACGACGACCTTGGAGAAGTCCTCGTTGAAGATGTCGCGGACGACCCGGACGGTCATGTCCGGCTCGCCGTACAGCAGCGTCGGGGCGTTGCCGCTCTTCGCCTTCTTCTGGATGTCCTCCCACTGCGCCTGGAGCCGCTCGACGTCCCTGCGCAGCTCGTCCTCCGAAGCGCCCTCCGCGGCCGTACGGACGATGACGCCCGCGTCCTCGGGGACGATCTTCTTGAGGATGGTCTTCAGACGCGCCCGCTCGGTGTCGGGCAGCTTGCGGCTGATGCCGGTCATCGAGCCCTCGGGGACGTACACGAGGTAGCGGCCCGGGAGCGAGATCTGGCTGGTCAGACGGGCGCCCTTGTGTCCGATCGGGTCCTTGGTGACCTGGACCAGGACGGGCTGCCCCGACTTCAGCGCGGCCTCGATGCGACGCGGCCCGTTGGCCATGCCGAGCGCCTCGAAGTTGACCTCACCGGCGTACAGGACGGCGTTGCGCCCCTTGCCGATGTCGATGAACGCGGCCTCCATCGACGGCAGGACGTTCTGGACCTTGCCCAGGTAGACGTTGCCGACGTACGAGGTCGACTGCTCCTTGTTGACGTAGTGCTCGACGAGCACGCCGTCCTCCAGGACGCCGATCTGCGTGCGCTCACCGCTCTGCCGGACGACCATCACGCGCTCGACGGCCTCACGGCGGGCCAGGAACTCGGCCTCGGTGATGATCGGGACACGGCGGCGGCCCTGCTCACGGCCTTCGCGGCGGCGCTGCTTCTTGGCCTCCAGACGCGTGGAGCCCTTGATGGACTGCACCTCGTCGGACGGCTCACCGCCCCGTTCCCGCGGGGGCCGCGGCTCGCGCACCTTGACGACGGTCCGCTCGGGGTCGCCGTCACCGGGCTCGGAGTCGCCGGAGGAGTCCCCGGCCCTGCGGCGCCGACGACGCCGGCGACGGCTGCTGGAGCTGGAGCCGCCGGACTCCTCGGAACGCGCGTCCTCGTCGTCCTCGTCGTCCTGCTCGGCGTCGTCCTCGGACTGCTCGGCGGAAAGCTCGTCGGAGTCCTCGGACTCCTCGTCACCGGACGCGTCGGCGGACTCGCCCCGACGACGGCGACGCCCGCCGCGCCGACGGCGACGCCGCGACCCGGTCTCCTCGGCCTCGTCCCCGTCGACGTCGGCGGAGTCCTCGACGCCCTCGTCCGTCTCGTCTTCTTCCTCTACGACGGTCTCGGCGGCGGTCTCCCGCACCTCGGGCTCGTCGGCGGCACCCCGGCGGCGACGGCGGCGCCGTCCCCCGGTCTGCTCCTCGGCGATCTCCTCGACCGGCTCGACGGCATCGACCTGCTCGGCCGGCTCGCTCTGCCCGGACTCCGCCACGGCGGCGGCCTCGGCGGCGGCCCGCTGCGGGGTCTGGAACTGCGGCTCGGTGAACACGGGCGCCTGGAACACGGCGACGGAGGGGCGGGCCGGGCGACGCGGCGACTCGTCGTCGTCCTCGGCACCGTTCACACGCGCGGGCTCGGAGAACCCGGTGGCGGCCTGCCGCACGGACCGGCGACGGGCACGGCGGGGAGCGGGCTCCTCGACGGGGGCCTCGGCGACCGGGGTCTCGACAGCGGGCGTCTCGGCGGCGGGCGTCTCGGCGACCGGCTCGGGCACGGCGACCGGCTCCGACGCGACGGCCTCGCCCTCGGGGGCCCCGGCGGGCGTGGAGACACGGCGCGTGGCACGCCGACGGCTCCGGCGCGGGGCGCCGTCCTCGGCGTCGGCGGGCTCGACGGCCTCGACGGCCTCGACGGTCTCAGGGGTGTCGGGGACCTCGGGGGCCTCGGCGGCCTCCGGAGCACCGGCGGGCGCGGAAGCACGCCGGCTGGCCCGCCGACGCGCACGCCCGGCAGGCGCCTCGGCCTCCACGGCGTCCTCAGCGGTCTCCAC
>NZ_JAAGLY010000369.1 GCF_010548375.1 Streptomyces sp. SID13726 | reverse complement strand
GAGGAGTACCGGCTCGGTGACAGCTCCGGGCTCGCAACGATCATGGTGCGCCCCGGGGGCCTGCATCTCGAAGAGGAGCACCCGGATTTCGACGGCGGCCAGGCGCCCGCCGCGCGCGTCGACCTCGGCCTGTACGGCGGTCGCGTGCTCGTGGAGGTCGACGCCGAGCGGCAGGAGGCGGCCGGTGGCCGTCCCGGTCGCGGCGACGGCCGCGTCGGCGGCGCCGGGCAGCGTCAGCAGCAGCGCACGCGACCAGAGGTCGGCCCAGCGGCGTACGGGGACACGGTCCAGGGTGGCCCCCGGGCAGGAGGCGGCCAGCTCGGCCGCGAACCCGTCGAGGAGCGTCGCCAGGCGGCGCAGCGCGGGGTCGGGAAGCATCGCGGAGACGACCGGCGCCGACGCGGAGACCAGGTCGTGGTCGATGCCCTGCCGGCCGGCGCGGGCGAGGTCGCAGAGCCAGGAGCGG
>NZ_JAAGLY010000368.1 GCF_010548375.1 Streptomyces sp. SID13726 | reverse complement strand
GCGGCTACAAGGAGGAGGGCACCACCACCACCCCGTTCGACATGGCCATGCTCAACGACATCGACCGCTACCACCTGGTGATCGACGTCATCGACCGCGTGCCGTCCCTGCGCTCGACCTACGCGGGTCTGCGCCAGGAGATGGTCGACGCGCGGCTGACCGCCCGGCAGTACACCCGCGAGCACGGGGAGGACATCCCCGAGGTGCGCGACTGGGTGTGGCCGGACGTCGGCGAGAAGGCGACCGAGGAGGGTGGCCCGCAGTACAACGGCGCGAGCGCCGCCGTGCAGGACACCGGAGGAGACAACGAGTGAGCGACACCGCTCGCAGCATCTACATCACCTCGCCCGAGGGCGAGACGGGCAAGTCCACGATCGCGCTGGGGGTCCTCGACCTGCTGGTCCGCAAGGTCCAGCGGGTCGGGGTCTTCCGGCCGGTCACCCGGGCCGCGGGCCCGGACGTGCAG
>NZ_JAAGLY010000367.1 GCF_010548375.1 Streptomyces sp. SID13726 | reverse complement strand
TGCCACACCTCGATCGAGTCGGCGTACCAGGTGAGCCGCTGGTTCGCGGAGTTGAACTGGTTGCCGGACGCGAGCTGCTCCTGCACCGCGAGCACGACGAAGTAGATCGCCGGGATCGCGGCGAGCAGGATGAGCTTGGACCGCTTGCGGTCGGGGTCGCCGCGCAGCGTGATGAGCATGATCCCGATCGCGAGGCCGATGAGGGCCTGGCGCGCCTGCGCGGCGAGCACGCCGAGGGAGCACAGCCAGGAGGCCCCGAGCGAGAACCAGCGCGGCCAGCCGACCCACCACGGGCGTGCGTAGGCGGTGAGGGCGGCGAACGCGAGCACGCACCCGATGAAGTTCTTGTGCATCGCGAGCGGGGAGTCGATGTACACCGGTCCCGTGTTGCCCGCCGCGAGCTGCTGCAGCGCGACGAGGCACGTCTGCGCCGCGATCGCGAGGCAGAGCAGGAGGAAGAGGATCAG
>NZ_JAAGLY010000366.1 GCF_010548375.1 Streptomyces sp. SID13726 | reverse complement strand
GACGTAGTCGGAGGACCAGCCGATGAGGCTGCCGGAGTCGGTGCCGAAGGCGAGGCTGAAGCCGTAGAGGACCCAGAGGATCGTGACGATCCCGAGGCTGATGAAGCTCATCATGAGCATGTTGAGGCTGCTCTTGACGCGGACCATGCCTCCGTAGAAGAAGGCGAGCCCGGGGGTCATCAGCATGACCAGGGCGGAGCAGATGAGCATGAACCCGGTGTTCGCGGCAGACAGCGTCGGGGCGTCTGCCGCGAGGGTCGTGATGGCTGATGCCATCGGCGTCTCCTCGTCGTCGGTACGTTCGCGTGCGGGCGATCGTGAAAACCTGAGCGGCGTTAAGGGCTCCGGCCTGGTGGGGGCTGGCCGGTTATTGCCCTGAGATTCACGCAGGCCGGTTTCCGGCGGCGCCGCTGGGTGTTTCACGCCGATGACGAAGGCGTCCAGAGTGTTACGACGTGATGAACTCC
>NZ_JAAGLY010000365.1 GCF_010548375.1 Streptomyces sp. SID13726 | reverse complement strand
GGCAGCGGCATCGGCTCCAACTCCTGGGTCGTCTCCGGCCAGTACACGACCACCGGCAAGCCGCTGCTCGCGAACGACCCGCACCTGTCCCCGCAGCTGCCCTCGGTCTGGTACCAGATGGGCCTGCACTGCCGCACGGTCTCCAACCAGTGCAAGTACGACGTCGCCGGCTACACCTTCTCCGGCATGCCCGGCGTGGTCATCGGCCACAACGCCGACATCGCCTGGGGCATGACCAACCTCGGCGCCGACGTGACCGACCTCTACCTGGAGCAGGTCCAGCACGAGGGCTACGTCTACGACAACAAGGTGGTCCCCTTCACGACCCGTGAAGAGGTCATCAAGATCGCGGGCGGCAAGAGCAAGAAGATCACCGTCCGCACCACCAACAACGGCCCGCTGATCTCCGACCGCAGCGACGAGCTCGGCACGGTCGGCAGCCGCGCCCCCGTCTCCACCTCGGCCCC
>NZ_JAAGLY010000364.1 GCF_010548375.1 Streptomyces sp. SID13726 | reverse complement strand
CGGAGCGAGGGCTCGGTCGCCGCCGCCGCCGGGGCGACGGCGAGCGCCACGAGGGCAGCGCCGGCGACCGCCGCCGTGGCTCGGCGACGGAGTCGTGTCTGGTGGGGAAGCATTGGTGGTTCCTCTCGGGACGGGTGACCGCGACGACGCGGTCAGGGATCTCTGACGAAGCGGACGGGGCCGTCGTGGCGGTGTCCTCCGACACCGCCACGACGGCCCGGCTGTGGCCGCTGCGGCTCAGCCGCAGCGCTTGGCCTCGTACGGTGCCTGGACCGTCACCGGCTCGCGGCCGGGTGCGGTGGCCGTGACGTTCACCGCTCCGGCGTCCACCACGTCCGCCAGGGAGCTGAACGACTGGTAGGCGTTCCCTCCCGGCGCGACCGCGGCGTACGTCCGGCTGCCGAACGGTGTCGACAGCACGATCGCCGCTGTCTGCTCGTCCGTGTTCGTCGCGCGCACCGCCACGT
>NZ_JAAGLY010000363.1 GCF_010548375.1 Streptomyces sp. SID13726 | reverse complement strand
TGCGCGCTCACGCGGCCCGAGCCGTCGCCGGTGTCGAGGGCGTCGATCGCCGCGACCTCGGCGGCCGTGAGCTCGAAGCCGAAGAGGTCGAAGTTCTCCGCCATGCGCTCCTTGCGCGACGACTTGGGGAACACGATGAAGCCGCGCTGCAGGTGCCAGCGCAGGACCGCCTGCGCGGGGGTCACGCCGTGGGCGGTCGCGGCGTCGACGACGGCCTGCCGCTCGAACAGCGGGTACTTGCCCTGGCCGAGCGGGCCCCACGCCTCGATCTTCGTGCCGTGCGCGTCGGCCCACGCGAGCACGTCGCGCTGCTGGTAGGCCGGGTGCAGCTCGATCTGGTCGACGGCCGGGACGACGCCCGTGTCCGCGACGATCCGGTCGAGGTGCTCGGGCAGGTGGTTCGAGACGCCGATCGGGCGCGCCAGGCCGGCCTCACGGATCTCGACGAGCTTGGCCCAGGCGTTCGT
>NZ_JAAGLY010000362.1 GCF_010548375.1 Streptomyces sp. SID13726 | reverse complement strand
AACAGGTCCGCCAGCTCGAAGTCGTCGAAGCCGACAAGGGCCACCGGCCGGGGGTGTGCGGCCAGGACCCGTACCCGCGTCACCGTCACCCGGTTGTTCCCCGCGAAGACCGCCGTCACGGGGTCGGGGCCCGCCAGCATCGCCCGGGCCGCCTCCCCGACGCGGTCCGGGGCGGTCGAGCCGAGGGAGACCCAGGGCTCCGGCACCGGCAGGCCCGCCTCCGCCATGGCAGCGCGGTAGCCGCGCAGGCGCTCCGTCGCCGTGTGGATGTGCGGGTGGTCCCCGATGAAGGCGATCCGGCGGTGGCCGCCCCCGATCAGGTGCGCCACGCCCGCGCGGGCACCGCCGAAGCTGTCGGACAGCACCACGTCCGCGTCGATCCGGCCCGCCGGGCGGTCCACGAACACCGTGGCCACCCCCGCCCGGATCTCCGGCTCCAGGTAGCGGTGGTCGTCGCCGGCGGGGAT
>NZ_JAAGLY010000361.1 GCF_010548375.1 Streptomyces sp. SID13726 | reverse complement strand
TGGCCGCGCCAGTAGTCCAGCCGCCAGCCGAACCCGCAGCTCCGGCGGCGACGTCGGAACGGCCGGACCTCCGGACCGAGGATTCGCCCGCGGCCACGACGCGGCGACCTGCCCGGGCGCAGCGCCCGCGCGTGACCGAGCCAGAACCTCCGGTGCAGGCCGCCGTGGGCACAGCCATGATCTCTCGGACCTTCCGATTCCAAGAGGCCCTGATTCGCCGCGCCGAGACGGCCGTCCTGCGCACCGCCGGCCTCGACGGCGGGCATGTCTCCATGACCGCCCTGCTCAACACCGCGCTCGAGCGCGAACTAGCCCGCCTCGAGGACGAGCTCAACGCCGGCGAACCGTTCCCTGCGAACCGAGGCGAGTTCCGTAGGGGCCGGCCCATCGGGTCCTGACCGCAACCGACGAAGGAGCAGCATGACCATCGACTTCACACACCCCCACACGGTCACGGTGACGATGCCT
>NZ_JAAGLY010000360.1 GCF_010548375.1 Streptomyces sp. SID13726 | reverse complement strand
TCGCTGTTCTCGCAGTCCCTGCGCGGGGCGTACGGACTCGGCCGGTCCGCCAAGTCCAAGGTCCTCCCGATGCTCCTCTTCGCGGTGATGTGCGTCCCGGCGCTGATCATCGTCGCGGTCGCCATCGCGGTGCCCGGCTCCACCAGCCTGCCGATCAAGTACACGACGTACGCGCTGACCACCCAGGTGATCATCGGCCTGTACCTCGCCTCGCAGGCACCGCAGTCGGTCTCCCGGGACCTGCGCTTCAAGACCGTGCCGCTCTACTTCTCACGGCCGATCGAGCGCGTCGACTACGTCCTCGCCAAGTTCGCGGCGATGGCCTCGGCGCTCTTCATCCTCACCGCCACCCCGCTGCTGATCATGTGGATCGGCGCGCTGCTGGCCAAATTCGACTTCGCGGACCAGACCAAGGGGTTCGCCCAGGGACTGGTCTCCGTGCTGCTGCTCGCGGTGCTGTTCGCCGTC
>NZ_JAAGLY010000035.1 GCF_010548375.1 Streptomyces sp. SID13726 | reverse complement strand
TTCACCGTGGAGCGAGCCACCCCCAACTCCCGCGCCACGGCACTGTTGGACTGCCCCGTGGCACACTCCAGGACGATCCGCGCCCGCTTGGCCAAGCCCTGAGCGGTCTTCCGGCGGTTCGCCCATCTCTCAAGCACCCTCCGCTCATCCTCGGACAGCACGAGCGGGTCTAACCGCGGTGCAGGCACACCACCATCAGACCGCAGAACTCAAGACCAGGACACTAGGCGGGGGCCGCCGCTTCCTGCGGGCTCGCGGGGGACAGGTGTACGTCGAAGCGCTGGCTGCCGACGGCGCAGGCGAGCCGAGTCGGTGTCTCGGCTGCGAGGGTGGCGTGCACCGCGGAGAGGATGGCGGGTAGCTGGTCCGCCGTGCCGTTGGCCGGGGAGACGCGGGCTGAGAGCAGCGGGCCGTTGCGGGGGCGCACGAGTGCGTGGGTGGGCGAGAGGACGACGGCCGCGGTGCGGCGGCCGCCCGGGTTCTCCGCCAGGACATCACGGGTCCAGTCGGCCACCGGGACCGTCGCCCCGCCGCCCGGCCTGCGGTACAGCAGCGCGGCGGCCTGCCGGTGACGTGCGCTCGCCTCGCCCACCTGGGCGGCCAAGTGGTGGGCGGGGGAAGGCGGTTCGAGGTGGGCCGGGTGCCGGGTCACGTGGACGGTCCCGTCCTTGCCGTGGCGGACGCACACCGAGAAGGCCGCCGGCAGGGCTGACAGCGGGAGCGGTGCCGGGTCGGGGAGCAGACGGGGAACGACGGCCACGTCCGGCACTTCGAGGCCGAGGAGGTCGTAGACCTGGGTGCGCAGGAGGTCGAGAGCGCGGCCCTGTTCGGCGAAGACGGTCTCGCTGAGGGTGCGGGTGCCGCCCGGCTGGCTTGTGGCCACGGAAAAGTCTGCGGGGCCGGTGAATCGCGGGACGGTGTCGAGGAGTTGGGCCATGGGGCTGTCCGGGAGCAGTTCCGTGCCGCCGTCGTAGGCGCCGAGGAGGGGGCGGTCGAGGGCGGCGGCGTACAGGGCCGCGGAGCCGTGGTCGGTGACGAGGACGTCCGAGGCGATGACGACCGAGGCCCACTCCTCGTAGGTGTCGGGCAGGAGCAGGCCGGCCTGGATGGCGGGGGCCAGTTGCTGCCGGAGGTCGAACTCGCTTCGGCGGGCACGCTCGTTGGGGTGCAGGACGAGGGCGAGCTGGTACTCGTCGTACGGCAGCGCCGCCGCGAGGTCGGTGGGGAGAGCGGGGCGGCGGGCCAGGAGGGACTCCTCGCCCCAGGTCGACAGGAGGGTGACGAGGGTGCGGGTGCCGGTGCGCAGGGCGGCGCGGTAACGGGCGCGGCGGTCACGGGAGTCCAGCAGGCGTTCGAGGAGCGGGTCGCCGACGACGGCCGCGCGGGCGGCGGCAGCGGGGCTGGTGTCGGCCAGGCGGGCTGTCTGTGCCGGGTGGGCGTAGAGGTAGCGGTCGGCGAGGGGCGCGCCGTCGGGGAGGAGGAGGTGCGCCGGATCGAGGCCGGACGCGGAGTCCTCGGTGCCGTCGCCGGCTATGGACTTGTTGAAGCCCGCGCCGTGCGGGAGCAGGACCCGGGGGCCGTGCAGGGCGTGCAGGTCGCCCTTGGGGCCGGCGGCGAGGATCAGGTCGAAGGAGCGGGACGTCGCCCGGGACCAGGGGAGGGTGCGGGCACCGGCGCACTCGACGGCGCTGAGGGCGGACAGGGAGAAGTCGGAGCCGGGGACGAGGGTGAACCAGTGCTCGACGCGATCGTCACCCGCGAACACCGGGAGCGTGTCGAGCAGCCGGTGCAGCGCGTTCCGCGACCTGGCCGCGAACAGGACCGCCCTCCGGCCCTCGCGCCCGTCGCCCGTCGCCCGTCGCCCGTCGCCCGTCGCCCGTCGCCCGTCGCCCGTCGCCCGTCGCCACAACCTTCTCCAGTCTACCTGGCATGGACCTGGCGAATGGGGGTGTTTCCGCAGACCGGCCTGGTAGTGCGTGATCGTACTCGGCAGAATGCGCTGCATGAACGAGTGGATCGTCGCCCTGTCCGCGGCCCTCATAGGCGCCGGTTCCGCCCTCGCCGGGAGCGTGATCTCGGCCCGTTCCACACGTGCCGCCGGGGAGCGGCAGGCCGAGGCCGCTCTGGAGACGCTCCGGCTGACCATCGGGGAGCAGCGCGTCGCACGGGTCCACGACCAGCGTCGGCAGGCCTACGTCCGTTTCCTGGAGGCCGCCGACGCCGTGATCGAGACCCGGCGCACGGGCGAGGGGCAGGCCGGCGACGGCACGGATCTCCGACGCGCCTACAGCGTCGTACTCCTGGAAGGACCCGCCCGTCCGGCCGAGGCGGCGGGCGCGCTGCTCGCGAGGCTGCGGCAGCGGTCGTCCCTCGACGATCTCGATGCCGGGAGAAGTGAGTTCGTGGAGTCGGCCCGCGCGGCGCTCGCGACGGGTGGCGGCTGACGTTTGGAGCTTCCGCCCAAGACCCCCGCGAACTGCCTGGACGATCCGCCCGGGCATCGCATTCCGGCCGACATGGGACAATGAAGTACGTGCTCTTCCCCCTGGCTGACCTGTCCGGGGGCCACCTCTGATCGACTGGGATGTGCAGCACGTGCGTTTCCTCAACGACATCCAGCCCCCGTACGACCTGACGTACGACGACGTCTTCATGGTCCCGAGCCGCAGCGCCGTCGGTTCGCGGCAGGGCGTGGACCTCACCGCCCCGGACGGCACGGGCACCACGATCCCGCTGGTCGTCGCCAACATGACCGCCATCGCCGGGCGCCGGATGGCCGAGACGATGGCCCGGCGCGGTGGCCTGGTGGTCATCCCGCAGGACATCCCGATCGAGGTCGTCACCGAGGTCGTCTCCTGGGTGAAGAGCCGCCACCACGTCCTGGACACCCCGATCAGGCTGGCCCCGCACCAGACCGTCGCCGACGCGCTGGCCCTGCTGCCCAAGCGCGCGCACAACGCCGGTGTGGTCGTGGACGAGGACCAGCGGCCCGTCGGTGTCGTCACCGACCAGGACCTGACCGGTGTCGACCGGTTCACGCAGCTCGAACTCGTCATGTCCAAGGACCTGCTGCTGCTCGACGCGGACATCGACCCGGGCGAGGCCTTCGACCGCCTCGACGCGGCCAACCGGCGCTACGCCCCCGCCGTGGACCGGGAGGGCCGGCTGGCCGGCATCCTCACCCGCAAGGGCGCCCTGCGCGCCACGCTGTACACCCCGGCCGTGGACGCCCAGGGCAGGCTGCGCATCGCCGCCGCCGTCGGGATCAACGGCGATGTCGCGGGCAAGGCCAAGCTGCTGCTCGACGCGGGCGTGGACACGCTCGTCATCGACACGGCCCACGGCCACCAGGAGTCGATGATCAGCGCGATCAAGGTCGTACGGGCCCTCGATCCGCAGGTCCCGATCGTGGCCGGGAACATCGTGGCCGCCGAGGGTGTGCGGGATCTGATCGAGGCCGGCGCGGACATCATCAAGGTCGGGGTCGGCCCGGGCGCCATGTGCACCACGCGCATGATGACCGGCGTGGGCCGGCCGCAGTTCTCGGCGGTGCTGGAGTGCGCGGCCGAGGCGAAGAAGTACGGCAAGCACGTGTGGGCCGACGGCGGTGTACGGCACCCCCGTGATGTCGCCATGGCGCTGGCCGCCGGTGCGTCCAACGTGATGATCGGCTCGTGGTTCGCGGGCACCTACGAGTCGCCGGGCGACCTCCAGCAGGATGCCGGCGGGCGGCTCTACAAGGAGTCCTTCGGCATGGCCTCCGCGCGCGCGGTGCGCAACCGCACGTCCGAGGAGTCGTCGTACGACCGCGCCCGCAAGGCGCTCTTCGAGGAGGGCATCTCGACCTCCCGGATGTTCCTCGACCCGGCCCGGCCCGGTGTGGAGGACCTGATCGACTCGATCATCGCGGGCGTGCGTTCCTCGTGCACCTACGCCGGTGCGAACTCCCTCGCGGAGTTCGCCGAGAAGGCGGTCGTGGGCATCCAGAGCGCGGCCGGATACGCGGAGGGCAAGCCGTTGCACGCGAGTTGGAGCTGAGTGCGTCTCCCTGTGCCTCGCTGCGTCTCCCCGCGTCTCTCTGTGTCTCCCTGCGTCTGACTGCGGCCCCCGGTGAAAATCGGGGGCCGTTCGCGTTTCCGGGCCGTACGGTCGACGCATGGAGATCACCGTCTGCCGGGCCGCCGACGTGGCGTTACTCGACCGCTACATCCCCGCGCCCGGAATGCCGTCCTTCCACGCCCGGCGGTTCGCCCGGCAGGAGTCGGGCCAGTGCACGTACCTCGTCGCCTGGCTGGACGGGCGGCCCGTGGGACACACGGAGATGCGCTGGATCGGCTGCGCGGCGCCCGAGGTCACCCTGGACTGCCCCGAGATCGGCGGGCTCGGCGTCTGGCCCGAGGACCTGCGCTCGCGGGGGATCGGCACCGAGCTGATCCGGGCCGCCGAGGAACTGGCCCGGGAACGGGGCATCACCGTCGTGGGGATCGGGGTCGGGCGGGACAATCCGCGCGCGGCGGCCCTGTACGCGCGGCTCGGGTACCGGCCGGTGACCGACTACCTGGACCGCTACTCGTACGAGGACCGCGACGGCACGACCCGCGAGTGCGTCGACGCGTGCACCTTCCTCGTCAGGGAATTGCCGTCAGGTCACCTTGACGTCAAGCCTGCTTGACGAGAGCCTGGGTGCATGACGACACCCGAGAGCATCGAGCCGCAGTACACCCTGCTCACCGCCGTCTCCCGGCTCGACGAGCTGCGCATGCGCGAGGCGATGAGCGGCGACACGGACACCCCCGACCGGGCCGAACTGCTCGAACTCCTCGCACTGAGCGAGGTCGTGGCCCGCAAGGCGTCCTACGGCCGCCAGCTGACCGTGCGCTCGGCCCGCGAGGCCGGGGCCTCCTGGTCGCAGATCGGCGCCGCCCTCGGCACCAGCAAGCAGGCCGCGTGGGAGGCGCACACCCGCTGGATCGACGGCCAGGCGGCGGCGTACGGCCGGCCCGGACAGATGGGGTTCGACGCGGCGGACGTGGCGGAGGCGCGGGCGTTGGCGGGGGAGCCGGAGGAGCGGTGACGGCGGCTGCCGCCGGGGGTACACGGGGGGCTGGGTGATGAAGGCGGAGGTCGGCTGCTCGGCTTGCTGAACCCGGGTCGGCTGCTGCCTGGGCGGCGGCAGTGCAGGCGGGGCGCCGGGGTCGAGGTTGGGGGAGGGGCGGCGCGTGCCGGTCGGCAGCCATACCGGGGCTCCGAGCGCCCGCCGGCGGCGACATTCCGGCCGGCGCCCTGGAAAGCCGGTCGCCAGAGCCGTGGCCGGACTGCCGGGAGGCGCCGCCGGGTCGTCACTGCCGTGTCACTCACCAAGCCCTCGGCAAGCCCTCCCCAAGCCCCTGACCGGCACCGTCGCGCAACACTCGAAAGCCCCCGCGCAACGAACACCCGCCCGCCCCCGATGAACGCAACGATCTTGCGGAGACGCGCAAGGTTGCCGCATTACCCGCGCAACGCTCCGGCTCGTAAGGTCATGCGCTGTACGTGGTGTGGCGGGAACCCCGCTCGGTGGGTTCCCGCTCGCAGGGGTGCCGCCGGTTCCCGCCGCCCTGAGAGGCAGCGACAAAGGAGTCAGCGCGTGCTCGACCAAGGTGCACCCTCGCATCACCGCACCCAAGAAGGCCCCGCGTCCCCGGGGCTCGGCGCGCGCCTCATGCGGCGCAAACCCGTGGAACGCCTGGTCGCCGAGGGTGGTCAGGGTGAGGGAGGGGCCCTCCGGCGCTCCCTCGGACTGTGGCAGCTGACCATGATCAGCATCGGCGCCACCCTCGGTACCGGCATCTTCGTCGTCCTCGGCGAGGCGGTCCCCAAGGCCGGCCCGGCCGTCACCCTCTCCTTCGTGATCGCCGGTCTCACCGCCCTCTTCTCGGCCCTCTCCTACGCCGAGCTCGCGGGCACGATCCCGGTCGCCGGGTCCTCGTACTCGTACGCGTACGCAACCATGGGCGAACTGATCGCCTGGATCTGCGGCTGGTGCCTGGTCCTGGAGTACGGCGTCTCGGTCGCCGCCGTGGCCGTCGGCTGGGGCGAGTACCTGAACGAGCTGCTCGACGGGACCATGGGCGTCACCCTCCCGGACGCGCTGTCCGCCCCGCCCGGCGACGGCGGCGTCTTCAACCTCCCCGCCCTGATCGTCGTACTCCTCGCCATGGCGTTCCTGCTGGGCGGCGCCCGTGAGTCCGCCCGTGCCAACACCGTGATGGTCGTCGTGAAGATCGCCGCGCTGGTGCTGTTCTGCGCGATCGGCGTCCAGGGCTTCCGCTCCGGCAACTACGAGCACTTCATGCCGCTGGGCATGGCGGGCGTGAGCGCGGCCGGTGCCACGCTGTTCTTCTCGTACATCGGCTTCGACGCGGCCTCCACGGCTGGTGAGGAGGCGAAGAACGCCCAGCGCGACCTGCCGCGCGCGATCATGCTCTCGCTGGTCATCGTCACCGCGCTCTACGTCCTCGTCGCGGCCGTCGCCGTCGGCGCGAAGCCCTGGCAGCACTTCAACGACTCCGAGGCCGCGCTCGCCCAGATCATGCGCGAGGTGACCGGGCAGAGCTTCTGGGGCACGCTGCTGGCGTTCTGCGCGGTCATCGCCATCGCGAGCGTCGTCCTGACCGTGCTCTACGGCCAGACCCGCATCCTCTTCGCGATGTCCCGGGACGGACTCGTACCGAAGGTGTTCGCCCGGGTCCACCCGAGGACCGGCGCGCCCCGGGCCAACACGGTGATCGTGTCCCTGTTCTGCGGGGTGCTGGCCGCGGCGATCCCGCTCGGGCAGCTCGCCGACGCCACCAGCATCGGCACGCTCTTCGCCTTCGCGCTGGTCAACATCGCCGTCGTGGTGCTGCGCCGGACCCGTCCCGACATGCCCCGTACCTTCCGCGTCCCGCTCTCGCCGGTCTTCCCCGCGCTGGGCTTCGGCTTCTGCGTCTGGATGATGGGCAGCCTGTCGACCGTCACCTGGGTGGTCTTCGGGGTCTGGATGGCCGTCGGGCTCGTGTTCTACTTCGGGTACGGCCATCGCCGTTCCCGACTCGCAACACCCGAAGGCTGATCCACCCACCGTGCTGAACGATCTCGACGAAGCCATCGTGCACGCCCTCGCCGAGGACGCCCGCCGCTCCTACGCGGACATCGGGCAGATCGTCGGTCTCTCCGCGCCCGCGGTGAAGCGGCGCGTGGACCGGCTGCGTGCCACCGGAGCCATCACCGGCTTCACCGTACGGGTGGACCCGGCGGCCCTCGGCTGGGAGACCGAGGGGTTCGTCGAGATCTACTGCCGGCGCAACACCTCCCCGGAGACCATCCAGCGGGGCCTGGAGCGCTACCAGGAGGTCGTGGCCGCCTCCACGGTCACCGGCGAGGCGGACGCGGTCGTGCAGGTCTTCGCCTCGGACATGCGGCACTTCGAACGGGTCCTGGAACGGATCGCGGGCGAGCCCTTCGTGGAGCGCACCAAGTCGGTGCTGGTCCTCTCCCCGCTGCTGAGACGCTTCTCCTCGGGCTCGCCTACCTGACCCGCTCGGCCCGGCGCCGGGCCGCGTCCACCAGCCGCCCGGTGAGCAGGGCGTGCGCGCCGGAGGAGATCACCAGCAGCCGGTACAGCGCGCCGAACGGTCCGGGGAACCGGGCCCGGGTCTCGGCCCCCAGCCGGGTGCGGCCGCCATCGGTCTCCTCCAGACGGAAGACCAGGGCGTACGTCGAGAAGTGGTGCCGACCGACGAGGACCAGCTTCCGCCCCGGGACCGCGTCGGCCACCCGGAACCCGGGGAACGCGGACCCCGCGGTGAGCGGGCGTGGCCCGGACGCCGTGCGGTCGGCGACGCCCACGAGACGCCCGTAGCGGGCGGAGCGGGGGCGGTCGAAGGACTCCTCCAGGGTCTCCGTGAGCGCGCGCCAGACGGCTTCGGCCTCGGCCGCGACCAGTGTCGTGTGCTCGTCGATCCGGGGGAGCGCGGCGATGTTCACGGGGACCTCCGTCGCGGGTGGTGGTGCGACCCTGTGCGTGCGAGGAAAACGTCTTTGCGGTCGCCCGATGCGCACGGTAGCCCTGAGGGTGCGGGGCACCCGCCCCCGACCCGCCGGTCCGGCGATCGCCCGCCGTCCTGTCGTGACCTGGTCGGTGTGCTCGCCCGGAACGACCGCAGGTCGACGAAGGGCTGCTGTGCCGCGACACCGCCGCCCGGTACGCGCAGGCCTGAACGGGCCCTCTACTCCGCGGTCTTGCGGGCCAGCGCGTTGTTCCCTATCGAGTTGTGCACGCTGAAGCTCACCGCGTCCGAGCGGTACCGGTCGTCGGACCACTCCACCGGGCGGCCCTCCCGGGTGGTCGTCACCCGGCGGACCCGTAGGAGGGGGCTGGTGCGGCGGACCTCCAGCAGTTCCGCGTCCTGCGCGCCCGCGGCCACCGCGTCGATGACGTGCTCGCCGTAGGCGAAGACCAACCCCGAGTCGTCGTACAGGCGTTGGGTGACCGAGGGGCACTCCGGCTCGATGGTCTCGACGGTGGGGGAGATCCAGTCGGCGTACACCGTGCGCTCCAGCAACACCGGTTCGCCGTCCAGGCCGCGGACCCGCAGGACGTGCAACACCGGGGTGCCGACGGGCAGTTGGAGGCGCACCGAGTCCTCCTGCGAGGCCGGGCGGTACTCCTGCGCGACGACCTGGCCGGTCGCCTCGCGGCCCATCGCCCGGGCCCACTCGGCGAAGCTGCGCAGTTCGGCGAAGCTCTGGCTGCGGCGGCTGGCGAGGACCACGCGGCGGGCGCCCTGGCGGGAGCCGATCAGGCCCTCGGCGGTGAGCGCCGCGACCGCCTGCCGGACCGTCCCGCGCGAGACGCCGTAGTGCGCCGCGAGCTCCGTCTCGGCGGGCAGCAGACTGCCGACGGTGTACTCCTCGCGGTCGATCGCCCGGCGCAGTTCGTCGGCGATCTCCTCGTGTCGCGCCGTCATGCTTCCCCTCTGAGTCGATCACTGTGCACAGCGTGACCAGCCTAGTCGACGATTCGCGGGTTCCTGGGTGGCTCGAAATGTGCGGGAATTCGGGGGTCAACGTTTCGACGTTGTTTACGAACCGGACACCGGCGCCGGACTTACTGAGGCCAACTTGTTCAGACAAGTTCGCCTCATCTCCTGCACCCTCGCGCGTCCCCCTGGAGAAGCCGTGACCGTGTCACTGCCGAGAACCGCCGCCCTCGGTGTTCTCGCCGCCCTCGCCGCCCTCGCCCTGAGCGCCTGTGGCGCCGCCCCCGACACCGCGTCGACCACCGCCGACGGCAAGAACGCCGCCACCGCGGCCTCCGCCGCCGACTTCGGCGGCATGGACAAGCTGGTCGCCGCGGCCAAGAAGGAGGGCACGCTCAACGCCATCGCGCTGCCCCGCGACTGGGCCAACTACGGTGCCCTGATCGACGGCTTCCAGAAGAAGTACGGCATCAAGATCTCCGTCGAGAACCCGGACGGCTCCAGCCAGGACGAGATCAACGCCGTCACCTCGCGGAAGGGCCAGGACCGCGCCCCCGACGTCCTCGACCTCGGCAGCTCCTTCGCGATCAGCGCCGCCCAGCAGGGCCTGCTCGCGCCGTACAAGGTGGCGTCGTACGACGACATCCCGACCGGGCAGAAGGACGCGCAGGCCCGCTGGTACAACGACTACGGCGGCTACATCTCCATCGGCTGCGACGCGAAGCGGGTCAAGACCTGCCCCACCACCTTCGCCGACCTGCTCAAGCCGCAGTACAAGGGCCAGGTCGCCCTCAACGGCAACCCCACCAAGTCCGGTTCGGCCTTCGGCGGTGTCTACGCGGCGGCCCTCGCGAGCGGCGGCTCCTTCGACGACATCCAGCCCGGCCTCGACTTCTTCGCCAAGCTGAAGAAGAACGGCAACTACACGCCCGTCGAGTCCACCCCGGCGACCGTCGAGAAGGGCGAGACGCCGATCAGCATCGACTGGGACTACCTGAACGCCGGGTACGCCGACGAGTTCAAGTCCAAGGGTGTCGACTGGAAGGTCGCGGTCCCGACCGACGGCCAGTTCTCGCAGTACTACTCCCAGGCCATCAACAAGGATGCCCCGCACCCGGCGGCCGCCCGCCTGTGGCAGGAGTACCTCTACAGCGCCGAGGGCCAGAACCTGTGGCTCAAGGGGTACGCCCGTCCGGCGCTGATGACCGCCATGGAGAAGGCCGGCACCCTCGACAAGACCGCCGCGGCCAAGCTGCCCGCGGTCTCCGGCACCCCGTCCTTCCCGACCGAGGCCCAGCAGGACAAGGCCAAGACGGCCATCGCCGAGGGCTGGGCGAAGGCCATCTCCGGATGACGGCCACCCTCCCGCGGGTCGGCTCGGCGCCCGCCGCTTCGGTGAAGCGGCGGCGCCGGTCGCTCGGCTGGCTCGCCGTCGTCCCGCTGCTCGCCTTCACCGCCGTCGCCTTCGGGCTCCCCGCCTGGGCCGTCCTGGACGGCGCCTTCACCGCCAAGGACCAGGCCACCGGCGCCACTTCGTACACCGTCGACAACCTGACGACCTCCCTCCAGGGCGCCTATCTGACGGCCCTGGTCGGCAGTGTCAAGCTGTCCGCGGTGTCCGCGGGCCTCGCGACCCTGCTCGGACTGCCGCTCGCCCAGGCCGTCGTGACCTCCCGGCACCGCGCGCTGCGCGAAGGAGTGCTCACCGCTTCCGGGGTCCTCGCCAACTTCGGCGGTGTCCCGCTGGCCTTCGCCTTCGTCGCCACACTCGGCAACGCGGGCGTGCTCACCCGCCACCTGAGCCTCAAGGACACCGGCTGGGACCTCTACAGCTTCTGGGGACTGGTCGTCGTCTACCTGTACTTCCTGATCCCGCTGATGGTCCTCACCATCACCCCGGCCCTGGAGGGACTGCGCCTCCAGTGGCGGGAGGCCGCGCAGAACAACGGCGCGACCACCCTCCAGTACTGGCTGCATGTCGCCCTGCCCGTGCTGCTGCCCACCCTCCTCGGCGGGTTCGTGCTGCTCTTCGGCAGCGCCTTCGCGGCCTACGCCACCGCAGCCGCGATCATGGGCAGTTCGATCCCGCTGATCACCATGCAGATCGCCGACGCCCTCTCCGGCAACGTGCTCGTCGGCCAGGAGAACGTGGCGCTCGCCCTCAGCCTCGACATGATCCTCGTCGCGGGCGTGGTCATGGCCGTGTACCTGCCCCTCCAGCGGAGGAGTGCCCGATGGCTCGCCTGAACCCGTGGCGGTGGGGCGTCTACGGCCTCGCCGGCCTGTACTTCCTGGTCCCGCTCGCCGCGTCCGTCGTCTTCACGGTCGACGTGCCGAACCAGGGCATCACCTTCGACGCCTACACCCAGATCTTCGCCACCGGCGGCTTCGGCTCCAGCCTGTTGCTCTCGCTGGAACTGGCCCTCGTCACCATCGCCCTCGTCCTGCTGCTGATGGTGCCCGCCATGGTCGCGCTGCGGCTCGGCGCGCCCCGGCTGCGGCCGGTCGTCGAGATCGTGTGCTCGCTGCCGCTGGTGGTGCCGCCGATCGCGTTCGTCGCCGGTATCGTCACCGTCCTCAAGTGGGGGCCCGAACACCTCTCGCGCACCCCGCTGTTCGAGACCTTCGTGGCGATCCAGAACCCGACGTTCCCGGTCGTGCTCGTCCTCGCGTACGTCGTGATGGCGCTGCCCTTCGTGTACCGGGCGCTGGACGCGGGCCTGCGTGCCGTCGACGTCCGCACCCTCGTCGAGGCCGCCCGCAGCTGCGGCGCGAGCTGGCCGCAGGCCCTGGTCCGGGCCGTCCTGCCCAACCTGCGCGGCGCCCTGCTCAACGCCTCCTTCCTCACCCTGGCCCTGGTGCTCGGCGAGTTCACCGTGGCCCAGCTCCTCGGCTTCCAGCCCTTCGCGGTGTGGATCGTCAACGTCAGTGGCTCGCAGGCCCAGTTGTCGGTCGCCGTGTCCGTGATGAGCCTGCTCGTGACGTGGGTGCTGCTGCTCGTCCTGGCCGGCTTCGGCGGCCGTACCCGTACTACCTCCCGGGGATGACCCATGCTTGAAACAGCGGCAACCATCGAATTCCGGGGCCTGCGCAGGGAGTTCGGCCCGACCGTGGCCCTCGACGGCCTCGACCTGACCGTGGAGCCCGGTGAGCTGGTCGCGCTGCTCGGCCCCTCGGGCTGCGGCAAGACCACCGCGCTCAGGATGCTCGCCGGCTTCGAACACCCCGACTCCGGCCAGGTGCTGGTGGACGGCGAGGACGTCACCCGGGTCCCGGCGCACCGCCGGGACGCCGGGATGGTCTTCCAGTCGTACAGCCTCTTCCCGCATCTCGACGCGCTCGACAACGTGGCCTTCGGACTGCGGATGCGCAAGACCCGTACGGCCGAACGGCGGGCGCGTGCCGCCGAGTTGCTGGAGCTGGTCGGCCTCGGCGACAAGAGCGGGCGGTACCCGCACCAGCTCTCCGGCGGCCAGCAGCAGCGTGTGGCGCTGGCCCGCGCGCTCGCCCTGCGTCCCCGGGTACTGCTTCTCGACGAGCCCCTCTCGGCGCTGGACGCCAAGGTGCGGCTCAGCCTCCGCGAGGAGATCCGGCGGCTCCAGCAGGAACTCGGCATCACCACCCTGTTCGTCACCCACGACCAGGAGGAGGCCCTGTCCATGGCGGACCGGGTCGCCGTGATGCACGCCGGGAAGCTCGAACAGTGCGCGGCCCCGGCCGAGTTGTACGGCCGTCCCGCCACCGCCTTCGTCGCCGAGTTCGTGGGCACGATGAGCCGGATCCCCGGGCGGCTGGTCCAGGACACGGTCGACGTGCTCGGGCAGCGGCTGCCGGTCGACGGCCCGGTGCCGTCCGCGACCGAGGTCGACGTGCTGGTGCGCCCTGAGGCCGTGCGGGTGCGGGCCGAGGCCGACGGGAAGTCCCGTGTGGTCGCCACGTCCTTCCTGGGCGCCGCCGTCCGCGTCACCGTCCGGCTCGCCGACGGCACCGAGGTCAAGGCCGACCTGCCCGCCCACGAGTCCGCCGAACTCACCGCCGGTTCCGCGGTGAGCGTGTCGCTGCCCGAACGGCCGGTGCTGGTGGCGGAACGTACCCACTGATCCCCCCTCGCACGAATCCCCCCCCCACGAACTCCTCCCCCACGAAAGAGAGAACCGTGAGCCGACTCCCGCTCCAGGCCGTCCTGTTCGACATGGACGGCACGCTCGTCGACACCGAGCGGCTCTGGTGGGAGGCGGTGGAACAGGTCGCGGGGCGGAAGCTGACCGAGGCGGACCGGCCCGACGTGCTCGGCCGCCCGGTCGAGCACACCGCCGCCTGGCTGGCCGCGGCCGGCGGCGTCCCGGCCGCGGACCTCGCCGACACCCTGCACCGGGAGTTCGCGGACCGCGTCCGCACCGGTGTGGTGCCCCGCCCAGGCGCGCTCGACCTGCTCGACGCGCTGGCCCGGGAGAAGGTCCCCACCGCCCTGGTCACCGCGTCGCCCCGGTCCGTCGCCGACACCGTCCTCGAAGTCCTCGGCGCGAGCCGGTTCGCCGTCTCCGTCACCGCCGACGACACCGAGCACACCAAGCCCGCCCCCGACCCGTACCTCGCCGCCTGCCGTGCCCTCGGCGTGGAGCCCGCGAGCTGCGTGGCCGTCGAGGACACGGAGACCGGTGTCCGCTCCGCCGAGGCGGCCGGATGCGCGGTCCTCGCCGTCCCCTCGCTGGCCCCGATAGCGGCGGCCCCGGGCCGTACGGTCCTGGCCGGTCTGGAGGGCGTCACCGTGACCCGGCTGCGCGCCCTGCTGCCGTACCGCCTCCGCGTGATGACCTGGAACCTCTGGTACGGCGGCACCAAGGTCCACGACCACCGGGCCAAGCAGCTCAAGGCCATCGCCGAGACCGACGTGGACGTGGTCGGGCTCCAGGAGACGTACGGCACCGCCGCCGGGGAACTCGCCGAGGCGCTGGGCTGGCACCACCACAGCGCCGGCCCGAACCTCGGCGTGATCAGCCGCTTCCCGGTCACCGCCGTGCTCGGCGACCCGGACGTCGGGTTCTACGGGGCGGCCGGCGCGCGGATCGCCGTAGGGGAGCGGGAGGTCGAGGTGTGGACGGCCCACCTCGACTACGAGCGCTACGGTCCGTACGAGTCCGATCCGCTCGCCCACGAGGAGGTGCGGCTCGGGCAGATGCGGGACACCCTCGGCCGGATCGGGGACGCGCGGCCCGTCGTCCTCGTCGGTGACTTCAACTGCCCCTCCCACCTGGACTGGCCGGACGTCGAGTGGCCGGTGACCAAGGCGGCGGAGGAGGCGGGGTTCCGGGACTCCTTCCGCGAGGCCCGTCCCGATGCCGTACGGGAGCCGGGGCACACCTGGTCGCCGGTGCACGACGAGCGCGAGGACGGCGGCGAGGGGCCCGAGCCGCAGGACCGCATCGACTTCGTGCTGCACCGGGGGCTCACGGTCCTCGACTCGCGGACGTACGTCAGCGGCACGCCCCGGACCTGGCCGGACGTCGAGGAGAACGACTGGCCGTCCGACCACGCCGCCGTGATCACCACATTCTCGCTGGGCAGCGGGCCCGCGACTGTCTAGCATCGGTGTCATGACCTGGCGACATTGATCCACCCGCCGTGCCTCCCGAGGGCCGCCTCGGACGCCGTTCCGACGACGTCCGAACCGCCCTTCCGGGAAGGCCCCATGACACTCTCACCCGCACGTGTGCCCGCGACCGGCGTCCGCCGGCTGACGACCACGCTGTACGGCTACGCGTTCCTCGACGACCTCGTCCTGCTCTACCCCGTGTACGCGCTGCTGTTCGCCGACACCGGCCTGCCGCTCTGGCAGATCTCCTCGCTGTTCGCCCTGTGGTCCCTCACGGCCGTGGTGCTGGAGGTGCCCTCCGGCGCCTGGGCCGACACCGTCTCGCGGCGCAGGCTGCTGTGGATCGGCCCGCTGCTGACGGCCACCGGCTTCACGCTGTGGGTGACCGTCCCGTCGTACGGCGCCTTCGCGCTGGGCTTCGTGCTGTGGGGCGCCGGGGGCGCGCTCGGCTCCGGATCGCTGGAAGCCCTCGTGTACGACGAGATGGAGCGGCTCGGCGCCACCGACCGGTACGCGCGCGTGATGGGGCGGACCCGGGCGGCACGGCTGCTGGCCACGGTCGCGGCGATGGGGCTCGCCGGGCCGGTCCTCGCGCTGGGCGGCTACCCGGCCGTCGGTGCCGCGAGCGTCCTGGCCTGTCTGCTGGCAGCGGTCACCGCGACCCGGCTGCCGGAACACCGGGTCCCCGCCGAGAAGGGGAATACGCGCTGGTCGGCGACCCTGCGCGCCGGAGTCGCCGAGGCCCGCGCGGACCGGAGCGTCCGAGGCGCCCTGCTGCTGATCCCGGCCGTCGCCGCGGTGTGGGGCGCGCTCGACGAGTACGTCTCCCTGCTGATCCGCGACCTCGGGGTGGCCGAGGAGACCGTGCCCTACCTGGTCCTGCTGGTCTGGGCGATCGTCACCGTCGGCAGCCTGTTCGCCGGGCCCGCCGAACGCCTCGGCACCCGGGGACTCGCCGCGCTGATCGCCGGTGCCGCCCTCGCCCTGGCCGTCGGCGCCGGGATGCGCACCCCGGCCGGCATAGCCCTCGTGGGTCTCGCCTTCGCCGGCTTCCAGCTGGCCGAGGTGCTCGCCGACGTCCGCCTCCAGCACCGCATCGACGACGCCCGCCGGGCCACGCTCACCTCGGTGGCGAGCCTGGGCACGGAGCTGGTCACGGTCGCCGTGTTCGGGGCGTACACGCTGCTCGGCTCGTCCCTGGCGCACAGCACGGTCTTCGTGATCCTGTCCGTGCCGTATCTGGTGACGGCGCTGGTGCTGGGCGGGCGCCCGCGCAACGAATCGCCGCGGGAGGGCCGGCGCACGCAATGAACCGCTCACCGGCGCGCAACGGCTCCTCCTTGTCCGCCCAGGTGAGCCGCCCGTACCTTCTATATGGCCCGTCTACGTGGCCCCCACATCCACCTTCCGCCCGGTGAGGATCACGCATGCGCACCGCCCTGCTCCAGAGCTCCGGCCGCCCCGGCTCCGTCGAGGGGAACCTCAAGGTCCTCGACGAGGGCGCGGGCCGGGCCGCCGCCGCGGGTGCCGCACTGCTGGCCGCACCGGAGATGTTCCTCACCGGGTACGCGATCGGCGACGACGTGGCCCGACTCGCCTCGGCGGCCGACGGGGAGGAGGCCGACGCGGTCGCGGAGATCGCCGTCCGGCACGGCCTGGCGATCGCGTACGGCTACCCCGAGCGGTCCGGCGACGCCGTGTACAACTCCGCCCAGCTGATCTCCGCCGACGGCACCCGCCTCGCCAACTACCGCAAGACCCACCTCTTCGGCTGCTTCGAGCGCGACCGGTTCACACCGGGGGAACAGCCCGTCGTCCAGGCCGAGTTGGGCGGCCTCCGCGTCGGCCTCATGATCTGCTACGACGTCGAGTTCCCGGAGAACGTCCGCGCCCACGCCCTCGCCGGCACCGACCTGCTGATCGTCCCCACGGCCCAGATGCACCCGTTCCAGTTCGTCGCCGAGTCCCTGGTGCCGGTGCGGGCCTGGGAGAACCAGATGTACGTCGTCTACGTCAACCGGGTCGGCCGGGAAGGGGAGTTCGAGTTCGTCGGGCTCTCCGTGCTGGCCGGTCCCGACGGGGTGGCCCGGGCCCGTGCCGGACGCGGCGAGGAGCTGGTGTTCGCTGAGGCGGACCCCGGACTCCTGGCCGCGTCCCGCGAGGCGAACCCGTATCTGACCGACCGCAGGCCCGCCCTCTACGGGTCCCTCGTCTGAACCACCCCGTTGCTTCAAGGAGTTCGCACCCCATGACGTCCACCGTGCCCAACGCCGTCGAGCATGCGGACGAGCAGCAGCCGCCGATCACCATGTTCGGGCCGGACTTCCCGTACGCCTACGACGACTTCCTCGCCCACCCGGCGGGCCTCGGCCAGATCCCGGCGACCGGGCACGGCACCGAGGTCGCGGTGATCGGCGGCGGTCTCTCCGGCATCGTGGCCGCCTACGAGCTGATGAAGATGGGCCTCAAGCCGGTCGTGTACGAGGCCGACCGGATCGGCGGACGGCTGCGCACGGTGGGCTTCGACGGCTGCGACCCCTCGCTGACCGCGGAGATGGGCGCGATGCGCTTCCCGCCCTCCTCCACCGCGCTCCAGCACTACATCGACCTCGTCGGCCTCAAGACCCGTCCCTTCCCCAACCCCCTCGCGGAGACGACCCCTTCGACCGTCGTCGACCTCAAGGGCGAGTCCCACTACGCCGAGACGGTCGCCGACCTCCCGCAGGTCTACCGCGATGTCGCCGCCGCCTGGAGCAAGTGCCTCGAAGAGGGCGCCGACTTCACCGACATGAACCGCGCCCTGCGCGAGCGGGACGTGCCGCGCATCCGGGAGATCTGGGCCCGGCTCGTCGAGAAGCTCGACAACCAGACCTTCTACGGCTTCCTGTGCGACTCGGAGGCGTTCCGGTCCTTCCGGCACCGCGAGATCTTCGGCCAGGTCGGCTTCGGCACCGGCGGCTGGGACACCGACTTCCCCAACTCCATCCTGGAGATCCTGCGGGTCGTCTACACCGAGGCCGACGACCACCACCGCGGGATCGTGGGCGGCTCGCAGCAACTGCCGCTCAGGCTCTGGGAGCGCGAGCCGGAGAAGATCGTGCACTGGGCCTACGGCACCTCGCTGGCGAGCCTGCACGAGGGCGGCCAGCCCCGCCCGGCCGTGACCCGGCTGCACCGCACCGCGGGCAACCGGATCACCGTGACGGACGCCGACGGGGACATCCGCACCTACCAGGCGGCGATCTTCACCGCCCAGTCCTGGATGCTGCTCTCCAAGATCGCCTGCGACGACTCGCTCTTCCCGATCGATCACTGGACGGCGATCGAGCGCACCCACTACATGGAGTCCAGCAAGCTCTTCGTGCCCGTCGACCGGCCGTTCTGGCTGGACAAGGACGAGGAAACGGGTCGGGACGTCATGTCGATGACCCTCACCGACCGTATGACGCGCGGGACTTACCTCCTCGACGACGGCCCCGACAAGCCGGCCGTCATCTGCCTTTCCTACACCTGGTGCGACGACAGCCTGAAGTGGCTCCCGCTGTCCGCGAACGAGCGCATGGAGGTCATGCTCAAGTCGCTCGGCGAGATCTACCCGAACGTCGACATCAGGAAGCACGTCATCGGCAGCCCGGTGACCGTCTCCTGGGAGAACGAGCCTTATTTCATGGGCGCGTTCAAGGCGAACCTCCCCGGCCACTACCGCTACCAGCGCCGCCTCTTCACCCACTTCATGCAGGACCGCCTCCCCGAGGACAAGCGCGGCATCTTCCTCGCCGGCGACGACATCTCCTGGACGGCGGGCTGGGCGGAGGGCGCGATCCAGACGGCGCTGAACGCGGTCTGGGGCGTCATGCACCACTTCGGCGGCGGCACGGACGCGACCAACCCGGGGCCCGGGGACGTGTACGACGAGATCGCGCCGGTCGAACTTCCGGAGGACTGACGGGCGTCACCCGAGCGGCCGGGCGGGCGGGGCCTGACCCCCTGGGGCCTGACCCCCTGGGCCCCGGCCTCGGCTGCGGGCCCGGCTGTGGCTGTGGTTGTGGCTGAGGCCCCGGCTGTGACGACGGCGCGTCAGCCACCGGCCGCGGGCCAGGTCCGCTTCGAGGTGCCGCTCCAGCGCGGTCGGCGTGAGGTCCGGGCGCAGCCGCTCGGGATGCCCCGGAGGCGGAGCCGACCGGAGTCCGGGGCGCTGGTCGGGCCACAGGTCGGGGCACGGGTCGCGGTGGGGGATGCCGACATGGATGCTCCCCAGTGCGGCCAGAGCGCGTACCGCCGGTGCCACGACCCGGCCCTTGAGCCACCACCACAGGCGGTACATGGCCGCTCCTCCCGAACATGGCCGCTCCCCCTCAACTCCCGGGGAGGTCATGGTCGGAGAGGTGACTTGAGGACGGCTCGAGAAGCGCCGGGCGCCCGGGTCAGTCCGGCAGCGGTGTGAGCAGCATCCGCCCCGCGAAGCCCACCGCCGTGTCCAGGCGTTCGGTGAACTCCCCTGCCACGTCGGGCAGTCCGCGCAGCGCCCACAGGGCCCGTGCCGCGGTCCAGGTGGCGTCGCGGGCGCGGTCCAGGCTCCAGGAGCCGAGGAGATGGGTGAGCGGGTCGGCGATCTGGAGGAGGTCGGGGCCCGGCATCAGATCTTCGCGGATGCGCTCCTCCAGCGAGACGAGGAGGTCACCCACGCGGTCGAACTCGTCCTCCACGTCGGCGGGTTCGCAGCCGAGACTACGACAGGTGTCCACCACGGCGAGCGCCAGGTCGTGCCCGATGTGCGCGTTGATGCCCGCCAGCGCGAACTGCAGCGGTCGTACCCCGGGATGCCGGCGGAACTGGAACAGCGGGCGCCAGCAGGCCGGCGGACGGCCTTCGTGGCGCGCTTCGTCGACCGCCGTCAGATAGCGCTCCGCGAACCGCACGTCCAGCGTGATCGCGGCCCGCGCGTCCCCCAGCCGGCCGCTGTCGACGCACCGGTCGACCGCCTCGGTGACGGCCAGGTAGACGCGGTTGAAGACCGCGACGCCGTCCCGCTCCGGCAGGGCCTCCTCCAGGGCGCGCATGCGGGAGACGACCGTGTCGAGGGGAGTGGTGAACTGTTCCAATTGCGCCATAGCGGCAGGGTCCCAGTCCTAGGCTGGCCGGGGTACCGGCGGGCCCGAGGCTTCCCCAGAACGGGGGACGCGCCCGCCGCGCGAGGGGGGCGGACAGGGTGTCAGGCTTGCGTGCCCAGCGGCTGGCCGCGCGCCGGTCCGCCCGCAGGCGCGCCGTGGGCC
Source organism: Streptomyces sp. SID13726 (assembly GCF_010548375.1). GTDB lineage: Bacteria > Actinomycetota > Actinomycetes > Streptomycetales > Streptomycetaceae > Streptomyces. The sequence continues at coordinate 53,038 of NZ_JAAGLY010000035.1, read as the reverse complement.
GCGGTGCGATGGTCGCGGTGGCCTCCGTGGTGGTCGCCGTCGGCACCGCGACCGGGATGCTCTCCGCGCTCGACGGCCGGCCCGCCTCCGACGAGGCCCGGCCAGAACCCGCCGCCTCACCGAGCACGCGGTCGTTGCCCGTCCCGCCGCCGGTGTCCGCGTCGGCCTCGCCCACCGGGAGGAAGAGCGCGTCGCCGTCGGCCTCCCGCACCCGGAAGGCGAGCCCCACGGCGACGGCGGACGAACCGAAGCGCGCCGTCGCCACCCGCCTCTACCGCCACCCCGCCTCCCAGGTGCTGGACTGGGTGCGTGACCACCCCGGCGACCCCCGCACCGACGTCATACAGTCCCGGATCGCCGACCGCCCGGCCGCCGTCTGGTTCGCCGAGTACGCCCCGGCGACCATCACCGCCAAGGTCCGCGCGGTCACCTCGGGCGGCGCCGCGCAGGGCCGGGTCCCGGTGGTCGTGGTGTACACCGTCCCGGACCGCGACTGCGGCGGCGCCTCCCAGGGCGGCGCACCGGACCTCGACGCGTACGACGCCTGGATCGACCGGTTCGCCGCGGGCCTCGGCTCCGGCGAGGTGGTCGTCGTCCTGGAGCCCGACTCGATCGCCCAGTCCGACTGCCTCTCCGCCGCCGACCGCGCCGACCGCTTCGCCTCGCTGGCCCGCGCGGGCCGGGTCCTGAAGGCCGCGAACCCGAAGGCGCGCGTCTACTACGACGCCGGGCACTCCGGCTGGAACCCGGCCGCGAAACAGGCGGAGCTGCTGCGGCAGGCGGGCGCCGCCTCGGCCGCCTCCTCCGACGGCGTCTTCAGCAACGTCTCCAACTTCCACACCACGGACGCCGAGATCGCCTACGACCGTCAGGTCCTCGCCGCCCTGGGCGGACCCTCCGGCCTCGGTGCCGTCATCGACACCAGCCGCAACGGCAACGGCGCCCCGGCCGACGGCGAGTGGTGCGACCCCGCCGGCCGGAAGATCGGCAGGACGCCCACCCTGGACACCGGGCAGCCGGGGATCGACGGCTACCTGTGGGTGAAGCTGCCGGGGGAGTCGGACGGCTGCAATGGCACGCCGGGCACCTTCTCGCCGTCGTACGCCTACGACTTGGCGTCGTCGTAGGGAGCCGCCCCCTCGTCGCCGTAGGAGGACGTCCCCTCGTCGAGCAGTGGCTCCTGCGTCTTGAGGTGGGCCGGGGCGAACGCCCGCAGCGCGTGGTACCCGGTGATGACGACCAGCGTGCCCAGGGCGATGCCGCTGAGGGAGAAGGTGTCGGTGAACGTCATGCTGACGTTGCCCACGCCGATGATGATGCCCGCGGCGGCGGGGACCAGGTTGAGCGGATTGCGCAGGTCCACCCGGGCGTTGGTCCAGATCTGCGCGCCGAGCAGGCCGATCATGCCGTAGAGGATGACCGTGATGCCGCCGAGGACCCCGCCCGGGATCGCGGCGACGACCGCGCCGAACTTCGGGCAGAGACCGAAGAGGAGGGCGAAGCCGGCGGCGGCCCAGTAGGCGGCGGTCGAGTACACGCGCGTGGCCGCCATCACGCCGATGTTCTCGGAGTACGTGGTGTTGGGCGGGCCGCCGACCGCGGTGGAGAAGATCGAGCCGATGCCGTCGGCCGAGATCGCCGTGCCCAGTCTGTCGTCGAGCGGGTCGCCGGTCATCTCGCCGACCGCCTTGACGTGCCCGGCGTTCTCCGCGACCAGGGCGATGACGACGGGGAGGGCGACCAGGATCGCGGACCACTCGAAGGACGGGCCGTGGAAGGCAGGCAGCCCGATCCAGTCGGCCTTGCCGACGCCCGAGAGGTCGAGCCGCCAGTGGTCGGTGAGCTTCCCGCTCGCGTCGACCGAGTGGATCCGCCCGAAGATCCGGTCGAAGGCCCACGAGATGCCGTATCCGAAGACCAGGCCCAGGAAGATCGCGATCCGGGACCAGAAGCCCCGCAGGCACACCACCGCCAGACCGGTGAACAGCATGACTAGCAGGGCCGTCCACTGGTCCTGCGGCCAGTACGTCGAGGCGGTCACCGGGGCGAGGTTGAAGCCGATCAGCATCACGACCGCGCCGGTGACGATCGGCGGCATCGCGGCGTGGATGATCCGCGCCCCGAACTTCTGGACCGCGACGCCGACCAGGAAGAGCGCGACACCGACGACGAGCACCGCGCCGGTCACCGTGGCGCTCGTGCCGCCCTGGGCGCGGATCACGGCGGCGACGCCCACGAAGGAGAGCGAGCAGCCGAGGTAGCTCGGCACCCGGCCGCGGGTCGCCAGCAGGAAGATCACCGTGGCGACGCCGGACATCATGATCGCCAGGTTGGGGTCGAGGCCCATCAGGACCGGGGCCACGAAGGACGCCCCGAACATCGCGACCACGTGCTGGGCGCCGAGCCCGGCCGTGCGCGGCCAGGAGAGCCGTTCGTCGGGGCGGACCACCGCCCCGGGCGCCGGGGTGCGTCCGTCGCCGTGCAGTTTCCAGCGGACGCCGAGATCCATGAGCGGTATCGCTTTCGTCGTACGAGTCCGGAGCGACCATTGTCACGTGCAAGATCCCTGGTCACCCGCCGGGGGCAGGGTGAGCGGCCGCTTAAGGTGGGGGTGATTGCCCCATACACCCAGGAGCCCCGCCGTGACCGCCGAAGCCACCCTCGCCCCCGCCCTCGCCTACGGCAGGCTGATCCCCGTCACCGTCCACTTCGACGACCTCGACGCCCTGGGCATGCTCCACAACGCCCGCTACCCGCTGCTGGTCGAGCGCGCCTGGACGGAGTTCTGGGAGGGGCACGGCATCCGCTTCGAGGGCGACTGGGCGAGCGCGGGGGACGCCTGCAACGTCGTCAAGGAACTCCTGATCAGCTACGACGCCCCCGTCACCCGCTCCGGCGGCTACGCCGTCCACCTCTGGCTGGAGCGGCTCGGCGGCACCGGCCTGACCTACGGCTTCCGGTTCTGCTCCGCGGACGGCGCGACGACCTACGCCCGCGGCACCCGCGTACTGGTCCGGCTCGACGCGGCGACCCTGCGCCCCACGCCCTGGAGCGACGGTTTCAGGGCCGCGGGTCGGGAACTGCTGCGGCCGGAGCGCTGACCTTCGGGCGGTCCCGGTCACCGGCCCGCAGCACGCCCGCGAAGACGACGAGCCCGCAGGCCAGGACGGTGACCAGGGTGAAGGACACCATCAGGTTCGTCGCCTGGGCCACCCCGCCCAGCAGGCTCGGCGCGATCAGCCCCGAGGTGTAGGTGATGGTCGCGACACCCGCGATGGCCTGGCTCGGATTGGGCCCGCTGCGCCCCGCCGCCGCGAAGCACAGCGGTACGACGACGGCGATGCCGAGCCCCATCAGCGCGAACCCGGTCATGGCCACCGCGGGATGGTCCGCGAGCACGATGAGCAGTCCGCCGGCGGCGGCGAGGAAGCCGCCGAGCCGGACCGTGCGGACCGAGCCGAAGCGGTTGACCACGGTGTCGCCGACGAGCCGGGCCACCGCCATGGTGAGCATGAAGCCGGTCGTGCAGGCCGCGGCGAGCCCCGCCGAGGAGTCGAGCCGGTCCTTGAGATAGACCGCCGACCAGTCCAGGCTCGCCCCCTCAGCGAACACCGCGCAGAAACCGACCGCGCCGATCAGCAGGGCCGACTTCGGCGGCAGCGCGAACCGCGGCGGCGGCTCCTCGTCCTCGGTGGCCTGCACGTCGAGCACCCACCGGCAGGCCAGCACACCGAGCACGCTGAGACAGGCCGACGCCAGCGCGAAATGCACGCGCGCGTCCGCGCCCAGATGGGCGGCCAGGGTGCCGCCCGCCGAGCCGATCAGCGCTCCGGCGCTCCACATGCCGTGCAGGCTGGACATGATCGACCTGCCGAGGCGGTTCTCGACCTCGACCCCCAGCGCGTTCATCACCACGTCGGCCATGCCGGCGCTCGCGCCGTACACGAACATCGCCAGGCACAGGGTGTAGATGTTCGGCGCGATCCCCGGCAGGACCAGGGACAGCGTCCACAGCGTGATCAGCGCGCGCAGCGCCGCCCGGCTGCCGAAGCGGTGGCTGACCCGGGCGGCCAGCGGCATCGAGCAGGACGCGCCGAACGCCGTGAAGGCCAGGGCGAACCCGAGCTGCCCCGCGCTCAGCGAGGCATGGTCCTGGATCCACGGCACCCGCGTCGCGAACGAGCCGGTCACGGCCCCGTGCACGGCGAACACGGCGGCCACGGCATACCGGGCCCGCCGTACCTCTGCCGGTGTGTGCACCACGGTGCTCATTCTCGGGTCCCTCCCCGGATCCTTTGTCGTCCCGTTGCCGTCGCCGCCGTAAACTATCAGGAACCCTGCCTGATAGATAGCGCGTGTTCGGCACAGTGGATCTGAGAGGATTCCCCGCATGCCCGCATCCCCGAGCACCGCCCGGGCCATCAACGACCGGCTCGCCCTGCGACTGCTCCAGCAGGAAGGCCCGCTGACGGCAGGCCAGTTGAAGCAGCTCACCGGACTGTCCCGGCCGACGGTCGCCGACCTCGTCGAGCGCCTCGCCGCCGCCGGACTGATCGACGTGGTGGGGGAGTCGGGGGAGCAGCGCCGCGGCCCGAACGCCAAGCTGTACGGCATCGTCGCCGGCCAGGCCCACCTCGCCGCCCTCGACGTGCGCACCGAGGGCGTCTCCGTCGTCGTCTCCGACCTGCTGGGCCGGGTGCTGACCGAGGCGTCGGTGCCGATCGGCGGGGACACCGGGACCGGGCCCGCGGTCGAGCAGGCGGTCGCGCTGGTCGAGAGGGCGGCGAAGGAGGCCGGGGTCTCGGAACTGCACACCGTCGGCATCGGCGCCCCCGGCCTGATCGACCCCGCCACCGGTGAACTCCGGGACACCAACGGGCTGCCCGAATGGCACCGCCGACTGGTGCTGGCCCTGCACGAACGGCTGCCCGGCACCCGGATCCACGTCGAGAACGAGACCAACCTCGCGGCACTGGCCGAACAGCGCGACGGGGTCGCCCGGGACCGGGACACCTTCGTCCTGCTCTGGCTCGGCCTCGGCACCGGAGCGGCCGTCGTCCTGGACGGCACCCTGCGCCGGGGCGCCTCGGGCGGCACCGGCGAGATCGGCTTCCTGCCGGTGCCGGGGACGGTGGGACTGCCGTCGGCGGTGGACTGCGCGGGGGGTTTCCACTCGCTCGCGGGATCGGCGGCGATCGTGGAACTGGCGGCTCGGCACGGGGTGGCGGCCGAGGCGGACGGCTACGAGCCGCCGGCCGCGAGGGTGGTGCGGGAGGCGGTGGCCCGGGGTTCGTCGGACTTCCTGGACGCCCTGGCCGACCGACTGGCCGTAGGGGTCGCGTCGGTCGTCGCCGTCCTGGACCCGGGTTGCGTGGTGCTGGGCGGCGAGGTGGGCCAGGCGGGCGGACCTGACCTGGCCGCACGAGTGGAGCGCGGGGTGCGCCGTATGTCACCTCTGGCCACCGAAGTGAGAGCCAGTGTCCTGGGAGGCGGAGCGGTCCTGGGAGGAGCCCTGCTGACGGCAAGAGACACGGCACAGGACGACTTGTTCGCGCCCCTTCAGGGGCGCGGGGCTGTGCTTGATCATGCGGCTCCGCCGCGTGGGCGCGACGAGCCCCCACCGGCCCGCAGATAGTCCTCGAACGTCCCCTTCCCCACCGCCTGTCCCACCGCAAGATGCCCCCCGGCCCGAAACTCCCGATACGCCTTCCCGAACAACCGCACACTCACCACAGGCCGCTTCTTGCCGGCGGTTCGCAGATAAGCCCGAGCGAGATCCGTGAGCGTACGAACCTCCGGCCCGCCCATGTCGGCCACGCGCCCCGCAGGCGCCCCCACCGCCAACTCCGCCAGCCGTTCCGCGACTTCGGCCACCTCGACGGGCTGGTCCCGCACCCCCGCCGGAACGAACACCACCGGCAGCCTGGCGAGCCCCCGGAAGAGCGTCACGAGCAGGTCGTGGAACTGGGTCGCCCGCAGGGTCGTCCAGCCGATCCCCGACTCCTCGACCATCCGTTCCACGGCGAACTTGCTCCGGTAGTAGCCGAACGGCACCCGGTCGACCCCGACGATCGAGATGTACACGCAGTGCCGCACCCCGGCCCGCCGCGCCGCGTCCAGCAGGTTCCGCGCCGCCTCCTCGTCGCCGCCCCGCTGGGTCGACGCGCAGTGCACGATCGTGTCCACCCCGGCGACGGCCGCGTCCAGCGCCGATCCGCCCTGCCGCAGGTCGACCGGGTACTCCGGGCCGCGCCGGCTCAGCACCCGCACCTCGTGCCCGTCCGCCCGCAGCCGCTCGGTGACGATCCGGCCGAGTGTGCCGGTGCCACCGGTCACCAGGATCGTGGTCATGCTGTCCATCCCCTCAGGAGGTCGGACGCTCCCGGCCGGAACGCCCTCCGACAGCCCAGACCGAGCAGGCCCGGGGGAATGTGACATCCGCCTACCGGTCGGCCAGCTGGCGCCCGGCGAACTCCAGCTTCTCGGGGTTGAGCACCGCCCGTACCCCGCCGATCACCCCGCCGATCCCCGCGTCGCTCACGTCGCTCACGTCGAACGTGATCACGACGGTCAGCGTGTCGCCGTCCCACACCGTGAGGCCGGGCCCGCCGTTGACCTCCGCCGGCGCGAACCGCATGCCCGCGCCCCACTTCTCCAGGGCGCCGAACAGGAACCGCAGCACCTTCTCGCGCCCCTCGACCGGCCGCCGGGCCGCGCTGACCCTGCCGCCGCCGTCGCTCCACCAGGTGGCGTCGGCAGCGAGCAGCTTCTCCAGCCCCGAGAGATCGCCGTCCCGGGCTGCCGTGACGAAGGACGCCACCAGCTCCCGCTGCCGCTCGGGCGGCGCCGCGAACCGGGACTCGGCCGCGCCCACCCGCTGGGCCGCCCGCCGGTGCAGCTGACGGCAGTTGGCCTCGCTCAGGTCGAGCACCCCGGCGATCTCCCGGTAGCCGTAGGCGAAGGCCTCCCGCAGCACGTACACCGCCCGCTCGGTCGGGGTCAGCCGCTCCAGGAGCACCAGCAGAGCCATGGACACGGCGTCCCGCTGCTCGGCGGACTCCAGCGGCCCGAGCGTGCCGTCCGAGGTGACGACCGGCTCCGGCAGCCAGGTGCCGACGTACTGCTCGCGGCGGGCCCTGGCCGAGGTCAGCCGGTTGAGGCAGAGGTTGGTGACGACCTTGGCGAGCCAGGCGCCGAGGTGCTCGATGTCCGCCCGGTCGGCGCCGCTGAAGCGCAGATACGCGTCCTGGACGGTGTCCTCGGCCTCGTCGGCCGAGCCGAGCATCCGGTACGCCAGGCCGAACAGCCGGGGGCGATGGCTCTGGAACTCGTCGGCGATCGCGGTCGTCATGCGGTCACCCTGCCAGAAGGAAGACCCGGCGGCGGGCAAGGGCCGTCGTCACCGCCGCCGGGCCCGTCTCTACGGGTGTCCACGCACGGCGACCCTAAAAAGGACTAGACCATTAGGTCAAGAGGCAGGTGTGCGGGGGGCTGTGAGCCACGGCACACCGTTCGCCCGTATGGACCTCGATCAGGCGTGGCACACTGGCTCTGTACCAGAAGCAGCGCACTCCGGGGTCGGTGAAAGTCCGAACCGGCGGTTACAGTCCGCGACCCGACCGCTTCCAGCGGCCGGTTGACCAGGTGAAATTCCTGGACCGACGGTTAAAGTCCGGATGGGAGGCAGTGCGCGGCGGGCGTGCATTCGTGCGCGCCGCCGTATCCGCTCGTCCTGAGGGACGAATGCGTCCGGCGTCGCCCCCGGTGTCCCTGCCCGTACATTCTGTCGTCATCGACAGCCCCGGAGTCCGTGCCCGAATGAGGCAGGGAGGACCCGGGACGTGTTCACCGGAATCGTCGAAGAGCTGGGCGAGATCACCGCCGTCGAGAACCTCGGCGACGCCTGTCGCTTCCGACTGCGCGGCCCCGTCGTCACCGAGGGCGCGAAACACGGAGACTCCATCGCCGTCAACGGCGTCTGCCTCACCGTCGTCGACCACGAGGGCGACGAGTTCACCGCCGACGTCATGGCCGAGACCCTGGACCGCTCCAGCCTTGGCGCCCTGGACGTCGGCTCCCGCGTCAACCTGGAGCGCCCCACCGCCGTCGGCGCCCGCCTCGGCGGGCACATCGTCCAGGGGCATGTGGACGGCACCGGCGAGGTCCTGGAGCGCAAGCCCTCCGACAACTGGGAGATCATCAAGATCTCGCTGCCCGCGGACCTCTCGCGGTACGTCGTCGAGAAGGGCTCCATCACGGTCGACGGCATCAGCCTCACCGTCGTGGACGCGGGTCCCGACTACTTCACCGTCAGCCTCATCCCCACCACCCTCGCCCTGACCACGCTCGGCCTCAAGCAGCCCGGCGCCCCGGTCAACCTCGAGGTCGACGTCGTCGCCAAGTACGTCGAGCGCCTGCTCGCGAGCGGTCAGGGGGCGGGGAAGTGAACTCCCTGAACACCGAGGCCTTCACCCTGTTCGGCCAGCACATCCTCTGGTCGGACATGATCGGCAACATCCTCGGCCTCATCGGGCTCGCCCTCGGCTGGCGGCGCCACCTGTGGAGCTGGCCGGTCCAGTTCGCCTCCGGCCTCATCCTCTTCGGCGCCTTCTTCGGCCACCTCACCGGCAGCGCCGGCAAGCAGGCCGTCGTCATGGTCGTCGCGCTGTACGGCTGGTGGCAGTGGAACCGCAACAAGGGCCAGTCCGGCGACGGACACATCGCCCCACGGTTCGCCACCTGGCGTGAGCGCGGCGCGATGGCCGGCGCCGCCGCCGTCGGCACCGTCGCGGTCGCCCTCCTCTTCAAGGCGTACCCGAGCCTGTCCTGGGACCCCTGGCCGGACGCCTACATCTTCGTAGGCACCGTCGTCGCCATGTACGCCCAGGCGCGCGGCATGGTCGAGTTCTGGTTCGCCTGGCTCCTCGTCGACCTCGTCGGCGTCCCGCTGAACTTCGCCAACGGCTATGCCTTCTCCGGCTTCGTCTACGTCATCTACGGCGCACTCGTCCTGTGGGGCATGCGCGACTGGTGGCTGCGCTCCCGCGGGAACGCGCAGCCCGCTCTGGAAGGAGCCCCGGCATGAGCGCCCGCCCGTCTCCCACCACCACCCCAACCGAGGCGCTTCGCGCCACCCCTTCGATCCCACCGATTCTGTACAGCACCGACGGGTTCGAGGACTTCGCGCTGGACCCGATCGAGCAGGCCGTCGCGGACATCGCGGCCGGCCGCCCCATCGTGGTCGTCGACGACGAGGACCGCGAGAACGAGGGCGACCTGGTCGTCGCCGCCGAGAAGGTCACCCCCGAGATCGTCGCCTTCATGATGAGCGAGTGCCGCGGCCTGATCTGCGCCCCCATGGAGGGCGACGAACTGGACCGGCTCAAGCTGCCGCAGATGGTCGACGACAACACCGAGTCGATGAAAACCGCGTTCACAGTCTCCGTGGACGCGTCGGGCGCTCACGGCGTGACAACAGGGATCTCGGCCGCCGACCGCGCGACCACGCTCCGGCTGCTCGCGAGCGGCGACACCGACCACACCGACTTCGTCCGGCCCGGCCACATCTTCCCGCTGCGCGCCAAGGACGGAGGCGTCCTCACCCGCAACGGCCACACCGAGGCCGCCGTCGACCTCGCCCGCCTCGCGGGACTGCGCCCGGCCGGCGCCATCGTCGAGATCGCCGGCGAGGACGGCCGGATGCTCCGCCTCCCGGAGCTGATCCCCTTCGCCCGCAAGCACGGCCTGACGATCATCTCCATCGAGGACCTGATCGCCTACCGCCAGGCCGCCGAGCCCACGGTCCGCCGCGAGGCCGAGACCCGGCTGCCCACCGCCCACGGCACCTTCACGGCGTACGGCTACCGCTCCACCGTCGACGGCGTCGAGCACGTCGCCCTCGTGCACGGCGAGATCGGCGACGGCGAGGACGTCCTGGTCCGCGTCCACTCCGAGTGCCTCACCGGCGACATCTTCGGCTCCCTGCGCTGCGACTGCGGCCCCCAGCTCGACGCCTCCCTGGAGCGCATCCAGGAGGAGGGCAGGGGAGTGGTGGTCTACCTGCGCGGCCACGAAGGGCGCGGCATCGGCCTGCTCTCCAAGCTGCGGGCGTACGAACTCCAGGAACAGGGCCACGACACCCTCGACGCCAACCTGGAGCTCGGCCTGCCCGCCGACGCCCGGGACTACGGCGCCGGCGCGCAGATCCTTCAGGACCTCGGCGTCCGCAGCCTGCGCCTGATGACCAACAACCCCGACAAGTCCGACGCCCTCCTGCGCCACGGCCTCAAGGTCACAGACCGGGAGCCGATGCCCGTACAGGCGGGTGAGCACAACCTCCGTTACCTGCGCACCAAGCGGGACCGGATGGGCCACGACCTGCCCTGGCTGGACACCGCCCCGGTGTCCACCTGCAGCAACCAGTAAGCACTTCGAGGGAGAGTTCGAGAACGTGAGCGGCAAGGGTGCACCGGAGCTGTCCGTACGCAACGTGGGGGACCTGCGGGTCGCCGTCATCGCGGCGCAGTGGCACGAGAAGGTGATGGACGGACTGGTCGACGGCGCCCTGCGCGCCCTGCACGACCTGGGCATCGACGAGCCGACCCTGCTCAGGGTCCCCGGCAGCTGGGAACTCCCGGTCGTCGCCAAGGTGCTGGCCGGGCGGGGCTACGACGCGATCGTCGCCCTCGGTGTCGTCATCCGCGGCGGCACCCCGCACTTCGAGTACGTGTGCCAGGGCGTCACCCAGGGTCTGACCCAGGTCTCCGTCGAGACCGGCGTTCCCGTCGGCATGGGAGTCCTCACCTGCGACACCGAGGAACAGGCCCTGGACCGGGCCGGTATCGAGGGCTCCAACGAGGACAAGGGGCACGAGGCGGTGACCGCCGCGGTGGCCACGGCGGCCACCCTCCGCTCAGTATCTGAACCGTGGCGTTAGGTGGTGCGGGCTTACGCGTAAAGTGGGCGCCACCATGTCCAATAAGACGTTCGAGGAGCTCTTCACCGAGCTCCAGCACAAGGCCGCCAACGGCGATCCCGCCACTTCCCGCACCGCAGAACTGGTCGGCAAGGGCGTCCATGCCATCGGCAAGAAGGTCGTCGAAGAGGCCGCCGAGGTCTGGATGGCCGCCGAGTACGAGGGCAAGGAGGCAGCCGCCGAGGAGATCTCGCAGCTGCTGTACCACGTCCAGGTGATGATGGTCGCCCGCGGAATCTCGCTGGACGACGTCTACGCCCACCTGTAAGCCGTACCCGCACCCCCTTTCCGTACGAGAAGAAGGAAGCTCGCCTCATGCTGCGCATCGCCGTCCCCAACAAGGGTTCCCTGTCAGGACCTGCGGCGGACATGCTGCATGAGGCCGGCTACCAGCAGCGCCGGGAGTCCAAGGAGCTGCGGATCGTCGACCCGGTCAACGACGTGGAGTTCTTCTACCTCCGCCCCCGGGACATCGCGATCTACGTCTCCTCCGGCCAGCTCGACATCGGCATCACCGGCCGTGACCTGCTGATCGACTCCGGCGCGAGCGCCGAGGAGATCCTCCCGCTCGGCTTCGCCCGCTCCACCTTCCGCTTCGCGTCCAAGCCGGGCACGGCCAACGGCGTCGAGGACCTCAAGGGCAAGACCGTCGCCACCTCCTACGAGGGGATCGTCGCCGGGCACCTCGCCGACAGCGGTGTCGACGCCTCCGTCGTGCACCTCGACGGCGCCGTCGAGACCGCCATCGAGTTGGGTGTCGCCGAGGTCATCGCGGACGTCGTCGAGACCGGCACCAGCCTGCGCAACGCGGGCCTCGAGGTCTTCGGCGAGCCCATCATGAAGTCCGAGGCGATCGTCATCCGCCGCACCGGCGCGGAGCCCGACGACAGCGCCGAGCCCAAGGTCCAGCAGTTCCTGCGCCGCCTCCAGGGCGTCCTGGTGGCCAGGACCTACGTGATGATGGACTACGACTGCCGCGTCGAGCAGCTCGAGAAGGCCGTCGCGCTCACGCCTGGCCTGGAGTCCCCGACCGTCTCCCCGCTGCACAACGAGGGCTGGGTCGCCGTCCGCGCGATGGTCCCCGCCAAGGAGGCGCAGCGGATCATGGACGACCTGTACGACATCGGCGCGCGGGCCATCCTCACGACGGCCATCCACGCCTGCCGTCTCTGAGGGGCCCACCGCACATGTCCTCCGAACTGCCCACCCTCCCCGTCACCTTCCGGCCGGGCCGCACCCGTGCCGTGCTGCTCACCGCCGGGATCGCGATCTTCGTGACCATCACGGTGATCGCCCTGCTCCTCGAAGAGCTGGGCCCCGGCGAGCGGCTGAGCTTCATCTTCACGGCGGCCCTGCTCGCCGGAGTGCTGTTCCTGCTCGCCAGGGTGAAGGTCGTCGCCGACGAGTCCGGTGTCACCGTCCAGAACATCGCGGGGCGGCGGCATCTGGAGTGGGCCGAGATCGTCCAGGTGAACCTCCGGCCCGGCGACCCGTGGGTGTTCCTCAACCTCAGCGACGGCACCAGCCTGCCCGCGCTCGGCATCCAGCCGGGCATCGCGAAGCAGCAGGCCATCACCGACGCGAAGGCCCTCAGGGCGCTCGCCGAGGCCCGCTCCACGGCCCGTCCCGACGAAGATCAGGGCTGACTCAGGGGCTTCCACCCTGCCGCAGTCGCCCTTGTCTTGATTAATCTGTTGGCGGAGGCGTTCTCATCGCGCCTCCGCCTCTCGTTGTTCCTGCTACCCGAGGAGTGACTCCCTCCAGCGATGGACGGATCGTCCTGTAGTACCTGCGCCGCCCCCTCCCGACATACCGAGGCGGCGGCATGACCATCCCCCTGCTGCTCCTCGGAGCCGCGTTCCTGCTGATTCTCGCCAACGGCTTCTTCGTGGCGGCCGAGTTCGGCCTCGTCACCGTCGAGGCCACCGACGCCGAGAAGGCCGCCGCGGAAGGCGACCGACGGGCCCGCCGGGTCGCCGAGTCGCTCAAGGAGCTGTCGTTCCAGCTCTCCGGCACCCAGCTCGGCATCACCATCACCTCCCTGGTCGTCGGCATGCTCGCCGAACCGGCCCTCGCGGAGCTGCTGCACGGCCCGTTCACGGCCCTCGGCATCCCCGAGGGCGCGGTCTCCGGCGTGGCCGTCGTCGTCGGCATGCTGCTGGCCTCGGCCGTGCAGATGGTGATCGGCGAGCTCGTGCCCAAGAACTGGGCGGTGTCCAAGCCGATGCAGGTCGCCCGCTTCGTCGCGGGCCCCCAGCACGCCTTCGCCCGCCTCTTCCGGCCGGTGATCGCCGCGCTGAACGCGGTCGCCAACCGGCTCGTCCGCGCGCTCGGCATCGAGCCCGCCGAGGAGCTGGCCTCCGCCCGCACCCCCGGCGAACTGGTCTCCCTGGCCCGGCACTCCGCCCAGGCCGGCGCCCTGGAGCAGGACACCGCGGACCTCTTCGTGCGCACCCTGTCGCTCGGCGAGCTCACCGCGCAGCACGTCATGACCCCGCGCGTGAAGGTCAGCGCCCTCCAGGCCTCCGCCACCGCCGAGGACGTCGTCAACCTCACCCGCGCGACCGGTCTGTCCCGCTTCCCGGTCTACCGCGAGAAGATCGACGAGATCGTCGGCATGGTCCACCTCAAGGACGCCCTGGCCGTCCCGGTCCAGGCCCGCCTGCGCACCCCCGCCGGCCGGATCGCCCGCCCGGCACTGCTGGTGCCCGAGACCCTCCCCGTCCAGCCGCTCCTCGCCCAGCTGCGCAGCGAGCAGCCCATCGCCGTCGTCGTCGACGAGTACGGCGGCACCGCCGGTGTGGTCACCCTGGAGGACATCGTCGAGGAGATCGTCGGCGAGGTCCGCGACGAGCACGACGGTCAGGACGTCCCCGAACTCGCCGCCGTCCCGCCCGAGGACGGCCGCCTCGCCTGGGACGCCGACGGCAGCTGCCGGGTCGACATCCTCCAGCGCATAGGACTCGACGTGCCCGAGGGGCCGTACGAGACCGTCGCCGGGCTGGTCGCCGACCTGCTCGGCCGTATCCCCGCCGTCGGCGACCGGGCCGAGCTGCCCGGCTGGCGGCTCACCGTGCGCCAGGTCGGGCACTACCGCGCCGAGCGGGTCCGCCTGGTCCGCACGGTCCCCGCGGTGAACGTCATGGAGGCCGCCCGATGAGCGTGCTCCAACTCCTCTTCGCCGGGCTGCTGGTGCTCACCAACGGCTTCTTCGTCGGCGCCGAGTTCGCGCTGGTCTCCGTGCGGCGCAGCCAGATCGAACCGCTCGGCACCGCACGGGCCCGGCAGGTGCTGTACGGCCTTGAGCGGCTCCCCCAGATGATGGCGGCGGCCCAGTTCGGCATCACGGTGTGCTCCCTGACGCTGGGCGCGGTCGCCGAGCCGACGGTCGCCAAGCTGCTGGAGCCGGTGTTCGAGTGGATGCACCTGCCGCACGGCATGATCCACCCGCTGGGCTACGTCATCGCCCTCGCCGCGGTCGTCTTCTTCCACCTCGTCATCGGCGAGATGGTCCCGAAGAACCTCGCGATGGCCGCCCCGGAGAAGGTCGCGCTCTGGCTCAGCCCGGGGCTGGTGGCCTTCGCGCGGCTGTGCAAGCCGATCACCATCGCCCTCGGCGCCTGCGCCCGGGCCATCCTGCGGCTCTTCCACGTCGAGCCCAAGGACGAGGTCGAGGCGGTGTTCACCAGCGAGCAGCTCAACCGCCTGGTGGAGGACTCCGGCCAGGCGGGGCTCCTGGACCCCGAGGAACAGGAACGCCTGGAGGACGCGCTGGAGCTGGGCTCCCGCCCGGTCACCGACGTCCTGCTCAAGAGCGAGTCCCTGGTGACGGTCCGCCCCTCGGTGACCCCGGGCCAGATCATCGAACTCACCGGCCGCACCGGGTACTCACGGTTCCCGATCGCCGCGGACAACGGCGCGTTCATGGGGTACCTGCACGTGAAGGACGTGCTCGACCTGGAGGACTCGCAGCGGGCGGTGCCCCAGCAGATCTGGCGCCCGATGACGAAGCTGCGGTCCGATCTGCCGCTGGACGACGCGCTCACGGTGATGCGGCGCGCGGCCACGCACCTGGCTCAGGTGGCGGACGGGTCGGGCAAGGTGCTCGGGCTGGTCGCGCTGGAGGACGTACTGGAGCTGCTCGTGGGCGAGGTACGGGATCCGGCACACCGGGAGCTGCCGGAGGTGCGGGTCACGGAGCCCCGGAGCAGCGAGGAAGCGCTGGCGTCGTAGGGGGCGTCGTACGGCCGCGGCCGGTGGGGCTTCTCGCGCGGTTCCCCGCGCCCCTCAGCAGGTGACGGTACCCACTTGCTTTCAAGGGCGCGGGGAACCGCGCGACCAGCCCCCACCGGCCCGCACCCGACCGACTACATCGGCGACGGATCCTGAGGCCCCCGCCCCGACAAGACCTCCCCGTACGCCTGCATCAGATCCGGCAACCGCAACGTCGACAAGTCGTCCCGGCTCAGCATCCCCGGATACGTCGACAACCGAAGATCCCGGTACGCGCAGCTCTTCTCGTACAGCGTCCGCAGGAACCGCCCGTTGCCCAGCTCGTCGATCCACCCCTGGTCCACCACGTGCCCGGCGATGGAGCGCAGCTCGTCCAGGGCCTCCTCGTCCCAGATGTCGCCGTTCTCGCCGGCCAACACCTCGCCGATGGAGGTGAGTTCGAGGGGACGGTAGGAGGGGAAGTCGACGCGGGTCGTGAAGCGGGACGACAGCCCCGGGTTCGCGGCGAGGAGCCGGTCCATGCCCTCCGGGTAGCCCGCGAGGATCACGACCAGGTGGTCCCGGTTGTCCTCGGCCCGCTTCAGCAGGACCTGGAGGGCCTCGTCGCCGTACGCGTCGCCTTTGCCGTAACCGGAGTTGGAGAGGGAGTAGGCCTCGTCGACGAAGAGGACACCGCCGAGCGCCGAGTCGATCAGTTCGTTCGCCTTGACCGCTGTCTGGCCGAGGTACTCCCCGACGAGATCCGCCCGCTGCGCCTCGACCAGATGGTCGCCGCCGAGCAGTCCGAGGGCGTAGAAGACGCGGCCGAGGATGCGGGCCACCGTGGTCTTGCCGGTGCCGGAGGGCCCGGAGAAGACGAAGTGACGTTTGGGCGGCTGGACCGGAAGGCCCTGACCGGCGCGCAGGCGGGCCATGTTCAACTGGGCGGAGAGGGCCTTGACCTGGCGCTTCACCGGCTCCAGGCCCACCATGCGCTCTAGTTCGGTGAGCGCCTCCTCCAGTAAGACGGGATCGGTCGGCCCGGCGGGCAGCGGCCCCACCGGTACGCCGGCCCGCTCACGCCCGGCCGGGTCCGTCATCGAGGGCAGTCGCCCTGTCGGCGGCTCCGGGTCGGAGAGCTTCAACTCCCGCCCCTCGATGCCGAACAGCGGGTCGACCCCGTCGGGCCCCTCCAGCACGTCCTGCCCGAACCCGGTGAGCGTGATCGCCGCGAGGTCGGCCGGGTCGTCGTACCCGTCGCCCTCGGCGATCGCGGCGAGCCGGGCCGAGGTGTCCATGAAGGCGGGGTCGACGCGGTGCACGGCCCGGTAGAGGGGGAGTGCGGCCGCGGACCGGCCGGTGCCCTCGTGGGCCCGGGCCAGCCAGTAGCGCAGTTCCTTGCGCTGGGGCTGTTCGCTGCGGCAGCGCATCAGGGACGCGGAGAGGAGCGGTTCGGCCTGGCCGAACATCTCCAGGCGCACCCGGGCCATGCCGCCGAACAGACCGGCCTCGATGCCGAGCATCGGGTCGTCGATCAACGGGTCGGTGTGCCGCACCAGTTGGTCCCAGTCCTTGACGAGATAGGAGCGGCAGGCGTGCAGGAAGCGGACCTGGTGGTCGGTGTCCACCGGGGGCAGGCCGGCGAGGGCCCGGTCCAGCTCGGGGACGTGGCGGCCGTCCAGCCAGTGCGAGGCGTGCGCGAGGAGCAGGTCACGCGGGCTCTCCAGCACCGGCTGCACCCACCAGCCCAGCCAGTACCAGGAGTTGAGGGTGCGTCGGTGCCGGGCGCGCTGTTCGCCGAACCGCTCGCGGTGCCGGAACATCCGCAGCAGCGCGGTCGTCGTGTCGACGCGCAGCGCGTGCAGTCCGAGCCAGCCGTCGGCCATCCCGGGATCGATCCGTACCGCGACCCGGAACTCCTCCTCCGCCTGGGGATAGGCGCCCATCGTGTAGGCGTCCACACCTCGCAGCCAGGCGAGGTCGGCCGGGGCCTCGGGGCCCTGCGTGCCGAAATCCATCACGTCCCCCACAAACCGTGCCCCCGTGGTTCACCACCGGGCCGTCGCCCGGTGGCCGCCTTCGTCCAACCGCAGTGCCGCGGACCGGAGTTGCAACGGTGCGCAGAGCTGTTGTCCGTAGGTCGCACAGAGGGCATCGTACCCGCGCCGGTGTCGCCCGCCGTAGGGTGCCGCACAGGACGTTTCACGAGGTGGGAGCAGATGACGCGGTTCCCGCATGGTGACCGAGGGTGAGTGAATCACGCCTCACAGCGTCGGGAAAACCGTGTGAGGGCAGAACGAAGCCCCCGATCACGGGGGAACAACCGGGGGCTTCGCGACTGCGGGCGGCCTCGAACGGCCGCACATTGAGAACGTAAGACCTGTACGGCCCCTCGGTCAAGCGGAGTTGGGGGACTGAGGCAAGTTCCTACCGGTGGGTCTTCACAGGTTCAACACATCGCCGCTGGCCCGTCACCGTGTGTGACATCGCGGTCCGGACCAACGGTCCCGGACGGCCCGGTGACCATGTCGTACCCCTCGCGACACTGCCGTACCAGAAGGTCGGCGAAGGGCCGGGAGGGGTCTTCGGCGAAATGCCGCTGTTCCGCCACGACCCAGCCCTCCCAGAACTCCCGCTGCTCCGCCCCGTCCCGGGAGCGGCCGCGCGCCCAGGACTCCTCGCGGGGCAACTCCATCCACAGCAGGTGCGCCAGGTGCGGCCGCAGCGCGCGCCGGCCCGCGCCCACCCCCTCCAGGAGGACGACCGGCGCCGGCGGCAGGGTGCGGGGCGGGCCGAAGCGGCGGGCGTGCCAGTCGTAGGGGGCGTAGCGCGCGCTCACACCGCTGCCGAGCGGTCCGATCACCTCGGTCAGGAGCCGTCCGGTCCAGCCGAAGAACTCGTCGTGGCTCGCGATGTCGTCGAGGTGCAGTACGGGGGCGCCGCCGAGGGCGTCGGCCAGCCGCGCGGCGAACGTGGACTTTCCGGAGCCGGCGTGGCCGTCGACGCCGACGAGGCGGACCGGGCCGCAGGACGGGGGCAGCCGGCGGAGCCGGGGGGCGAGGTCGTGGATGACGGTTCCTGGGGACGGGCGGGCGGGGCGTGGCCAGCTTAGTGAGGAGCCGCCGCCCGGCCCGGAATGACAGATTCCCAGGTCATGTCAGTGGCGGAGACCAATATTCGTGGGCGTGGCATGCCCCGAAGTGCTGGCAGGAGCATGTCCCCTCGTCCATAGTTGGCGCACAACCGTGCACCGGTCCCGCCCGACTCGGACACCCGGGGGTCTCTCCACCCATGAGCAGAGCCGAACAGCCGTCCCGCAGAACCGTTCTGGCCGTAGCCGTCGCCGCCGCGGTGGCCGGCAGTGCGGGCCCCGCGGCCGCCGCCGGCACCACTGCCGACGCGGAACCCGACGCGGCCGTCGCCGGCCAGGTCGACAACCGTGCCTGGACCACCTACAGCGACTGGCGCGCCGGCACCGCGAAGGGCACCCGTGCCGTCGCCGGCAACCGCCCCGGCGTCGTGATCGGCGCCCCCGTCGGCACCACCCAGTACACCGACCCGCACACCGGGACGACCGCGAGCTGGGAGTACGCGACCTGGACCGCCCCGGTCCACCACCTCTCCGTGCCCGCCACCGAGGTGATCGCCTCCTGGAACGCCCACACCCCGGCCGGCACCTGGATCCAGATCGAGCTCCAGGGGACGTACTCCGACGGCACGGCCACCCCCTGGTACGTCATGGGCCGCTGGGCCGCGGGGGACGGGGACATCAAGCGGACCTCGGTCGACGACCAGACCGACGGCAGGAGCACGGTCTGGACGGACACCTTCGCGGTCGACGACCCCTCGACCGGGCTGCGCCTGGCGTCGTACCGGCTGCGGCTGACCTTGTACCGCAAGCCCGGCACCAAGGTCACGCCGACCGTGTGGCGGCTGGGCGCGATGGGCTCGGACGTCCCCGACCGCTTCACCGTCCCGGCCTCCACACCCGGCCTCGCCCAGGAGTTGATCGTCCCGCGCTACTCGCAGGAGATCCACGCGGGCCAGTATCCGGAGTACGACAACGGCGGCGAGGCCTGGTGCAGCCCCACCTCCTCGCAGATGATCATCGAGTACTGGGGCGGCCGGCTCACCGCGGAGCAACTGGCCTGGGTGAACCCGTCGTACGCCGATCCGCAGGTCTGCCACGCGGCCCGCTACACCTACGACTACCAGTACGCGGGCTGCGGGAACTGGCCCTTCAACGCCGCCTATGCCGCCACCTTCAAGGACCTCCAGGGCGTGGTCACCCGGCTCGGTTCGCTCACCGACCTGGAGACGCTGATCGCGGCCGGCATCCCGGCCATCACGTCCCAGTCGTTCCTCAAGGAGGAGCTCACGGGGGCCGGTTACGGCACCTCGGGCCACCTCATGACGGTGATCGGCTTCACCGCCGAGGGCGATGTGATCACCAACGACCCCGCCTCGCCCAGCGACGCGGAGGTGCGGCGCGTCTACAAGCGGCGCGAGTGGGAGAACATCTGGCTGAGGACCAAGCGGTACAACGCCAGTGGCAAGGTCGTCTCCGGCACCGGCGGTGTCTGCTACCTGTACTTCCCGGCCTGTCCGACCGCGCGCCAGCGCAAGGCGCTCGCCGCGGTGGGCGTGGGCTGAACAGCCTCGTGTGCGGCCCCCGACAGACGTCGGGGGCCGTTCGCTGTGACCAAGCTCTCGGCCGCAAAAGCCGCCGAGGGTGGCAAGGTGGACGGATCGGCGGGGGGATTCCAGCCATCGCACCCGAGATCAGCGAGACACCATGACCGCACACACTGCCAGCGCCGCCCGAGCCCGTACCGGCGGCCCCAAGGACGACGGCCCGAAGATCGTCGAACAGATCGCGGGCTGGGTCCTCGTCGCGGTGATCGCGATGCTCGTCACGCAGCTCGGTCTCCTGTGACCTGATCCATAGTTGACCTGACATACTGCGCTTGTCCCGCCCCCAGCCCGAGACCAGGGTCGAAATTTGAATATCAGTGATCAGCGTGAAGCCGCCCGGCCGCGGGCCCGCGGTACCGAGCGCTCGGTTGCGCGCCGCGCCGAACTCATCGCCATCGGGCGGAAGTTGTTTGCGGACACGTCCTACGACGCGCTCTCCATGGACGACATCGCCCGCCAGGCGCATGTCGCCAAGGGGCTGATCTACTACTACTTCCAGTCCAAGCGCGGCTACTACCTGGCGATCATCCAGGACTCCGTCGCGGACCTGGTCACCTTCGCGGCGAGCGGCCTCAAGCTGGAGCAGGAAGTGGGGCAGGTGGAGCACATCCACCGCACCCTGGACAGCTATCTGCGCTACGCCGAGCACAACCAGGCCGCCTACCGTACGGTCGTCAGCGGGGGCGTCGGCTTCGACACCGAGGTGCACGCCATCCGGGACGGGGTGCGCGAGGCGATCGTCGCGACCATCGCCGAGGGGGCGTACGGCCGGACCGATATCGCCCCGCTGGCCCGGATGGGCCTGCTCGCCTGGGTGTGCAGCGTCGAGGGTGCCGTCCTCGACTGGATCGACGGCCCGCCCCAGCTCTCCCGCGACTCGCTGCGCGACCTGCTGGTCAAGTCGCTCGGCGGCTCGATGCGCGCCATCGAGGAGATGGACCCCAACTACCCGACCCCGGCACCGGCCCGCAGGGACAACTGACGGCAAGGGGCGGAGGCTCGTGGTCCCCCGCCCCAAGTCCGGTACCGGACAGGTCAGTTGATCGCCCTGATCAGCTCACCGCCCGAGGTGTCGCCGCTCAGCTCCCAGAAGAAGGTGCCGCCGAGGCCCTGCTGGTTCTTGTACGTCATCTTCGTCGCGATGGTCGCGGGGGTGTCGTAACTCCACCAGTTGTTCCCGCACTTGGCGTACGCCGTGCCGCCGACCGTCCCCGTCGCCGGGCACTTGGACTTGAGCACCTTGTAGTCGTCGATGCCCTGCTCGTAGGTCCCCGCCGCGGGCCCGGTCGCCGTACCGCCCGGCGCCGACTGTGTGACACCGGTCCAGCCGCGGCCGTAGAAGCCGATGCCGAGCAGCAGCTTCGAGGCCGGGATGCCGAGGCCCTTGAGCTTGGCGATGGTGGCCGAGGAGTGGAAGTCGGCCTTCGGGATGCCCGAGTAGCTGTTCAGCGCCGAGTGCGGGGCCGTCGGTCCCGCCGCGTCCCAGGCGCCGAAGTAGTCGTACGTCATCGGGTTGTACCAGTCGACGTACTGGGCGGCGCCCGCGTAGTTCGCCGCGTCGATCTTGCCGCCCGCCGTGGCGTCCGCGGTGATCGCGGCGGTGACCAGCGAACCGCCGCCGAACTTCGAACGCAGCGCCGCCATCAGGTTCTTGAACGCCTCACGGCCGCTGGTGTCACAGGTGTTGCCGCACGCGTTCGGGTACTCCCAGTCGATGTCGATGCCGTCGAAGACACCCGCCCACTTGGAGTTCTTCACCAGGTCGTAGCAGGACTGGGCGAACGCGGCCGGGTTGCGCGAGGCCTCCCCGAAACCGCTCGACCAGGTCCAACCACCGAAGGACCAGAGGACCTTGAGCCCGGGGTGCTTCTTCTTCAGCTTCAGCAGCTGGTTGAAGTTGCCCTTGAGCGGCTGGTCCCAGGTGTCGGCGACGCCGTCCACGGACTCGGCCGCGGTGTAGGCCCGGTCGGTGGCCGCGTAGGCGTCGCCCATCGCGCACTTGCCGCCGGTGACGTTGCCGAAGGCGTAGTTGATGTGGGTCAGCTTCGCCGCCGAGCCGGAGGTCTCGACGTTCTTGACGAAGTACTTGCGGTCGTAGGTGCCCCATTCGGTGAAGTAGCCGACGACCTTGGAGCCGGCGGCCCGGGGGCTCGCCTCGGGAGCGGCGGCGGTCGCGGTGCTCGCGCCGGCCAGCAGGCCCGCGCCGAGGACCGCGCAGCACGCGGCGGAGATCAACGCCCGGAAACGGGCGCGCTGGGGAAAGTGCATAGGTGTCTCCTCGTGGGGGAGAGGGGAACGCCAGTCTCTTGGCATGAACGCGGTGAAGCGTTGCCGGAACATTAGGAGGACTAGACCACCGCGTCAATGGTTCGGACCAATTCCCCGCCGATTCGCGGCCGGTTGTCGGTGTGCCGGTATATCTTGAAGTAAGCGGTCGTTAACCAGTGACCGGGTGTCTCCGATCGGGCATACTCACAGGGCGCAGCCGCTGGTCAGCAGCTTCCGTGACCCGGGAGACGCGAGCAGCGACCGGCGCCCAGTGAGACCAGGCGGAGCCGCCCCACCCCATGGCGTGCGTCCGCCAGCGCCCTACAGGGAGGAGAGCGTCGCCATGCCCGACCGCGCCCCGCAGCCGGTGGACCGGCAACTGCCCACGGACGAGGCCCGGGATCTGATCTCGCTCGTCCGTGACATCGCGCAGAACGAGATCGTCCGGAAGGCGGCCGAGGAGGAGGACTCCGGGCACTTCCCGCGCGAGGTCTTCACCCTGCTCTCCCGGACCGGACTGCTCGGCCTGCCCTACGACTCCGAGCACGGCGGCGCCGACCAGCCGTACGAGGTCTACCTCCAGGTCCTCGAAGAACTGGCCGCCGCCCGCCTCACCGTCGGCCTCGGCGTCAGCGTCCACACCCTCGCCTCCTACGCGCTCGCCACCTACGGCACCAAGCAGCAGCAGGTCGAGCACCTGCCCGCGATGCTCGGCGGCGGACTCCTCGGCGCCTACTGCCTCTCCGAGCCGTCCTCCGGCTCGGACGCGGCCTCGCTGCGCACCAGGGCCGTCCGGGACGGCGACCACTGGGTGATCAGCGGCACCAAGGCATGGATCACCCACGGCGGAGTCGCCGACTTCTACACCGTCATGGCGCGCACCGGCGAGGAGGGGCCCCGGGGGATCACGGCGTTCCTGGTCCCGGCCGACGCGGAGGGGCTGAGCGCGGCGGCGCCGGAGAAGAAGATGGGCATGAAGGGCTCGCCCACCGCGCAGGTCCACTTCGACGGGGTGCGCGTGCCGGACGAGCGGCGCATCGGCGACGAGGGGCAGGGCTTCGCGATCGCCCTGTCCGCGCTGGACTCCGGGCGGCTCGGCATCGCGGCCTGCGCGATCGGAGTGGCCCAGGCGGCTCTCGACGAGGCGGTCGACTACGCGACGGGGAGACGGCAGTTCGGGCGGCCCATCGCCGACTTCCAGGGGCTGCGCTTCATGCTCGCCGACATGGCGACGCAGATCGAGGCGGGCCGGGCGCTGTACCTCGCGGCGGCGCGGCTGCGCGACGCCGGCCGGCCCTTCGCGAAGCAGGCGGCCATGGCCAAACTGCACTGCACCGACACCGCGATGAAGGTCACCACCGACGCCGTCCAGATCCTGGGCGGCTATGGCTACACCGCCGACTTCCCGGCCGAGCGGTACATGCGCGAGGCCAAGGTCCTCCAGATCGTCGAGGGCACCAACCAGATCCAGCGGATGGTCATCGCCCGTCACCTAGCGGGTCCGGAGACCCGCTGAACTGCCCCGGCCTGACCTGCGGCGCCGCGAGCCGGACCCACTCCGGATCGTGGCGCCCCGGCAGGGTGCGGCCCCGGTTGGCCCAGGTGCGCATCAGATCCCGGTAGATCGGCGGGTCGTGGGGGGGGGGGGGGGCGGGCCGGAAGGGCGACGGCGCGTGGCTGAAGGGCGGGGGTGCCGGGCTCAGGGGCGGGGGCGCCGGGCTCAAGGGTGGGGGCGCCGGCGGAACCGATTCTGCGAGCCCCGTGTACGGAGCCGCATATGTAGAGGTCATACCTGGGCAACGGGGCGACGCGCGACCGGGTCACCGGCCCCCGCAATCGCGCGTGAGTTCGCGGGCGTCCGGCCGAACATCTGGTCACCTGCGGCCGTCTGACGTACCGTCAGCGCTCCACCGTCGGCCCCTCGGGCAGACCGGCCGTCGGCCCTCCGCAGGCAGCCAGGGAGGTTGGCCGTGACCGACGACCGCCCCGTACCGCTCGACGAGTACCCGGTGCACCAGGTGCCCCTGTCCATGAAGTACGTGGCGACGGGCGACCGCAACGCCTACGACCGCTGCATCTTCCACGTCGTCGACCACGAGGGACGCGCCCTGCTCATCCTCGGGCTCGGGGTCTACCCCAACCTCGGGGTGATCGACGCCTACGCCACCCTGCGCCTCGGCGACACCCTGCACGCGGTCCGCGCCTCGGACGCCCTGCGCGACGACTCCCGGACGAACCTGGCCGTCGGCCCGCTGCGCATCCTCGTCGAACGCCCCCTGCGCGACTTCGTGCTGAGCTGCGAGGCCGCCCCGGACGACCCGGACGCTCTGTCGTACGAGATCAACTGGACCGCCGACTTCCCGGCCCTGTGGGAGCCGCACCACCTCCAGCGGCGGGGCGGCCGGCTCACCCTGGAGGGCAGGCGGTTCGTGCAGGCCGGGCACTGCGACGGCTGGGTCCGGGTGGGCGGCCGGGAGATCCGGGTGCGGGGCTGGACCGGGACCCGGGACCGCAGTTGGGGCGTGCGGCCGGTGCCGGGGGAGGAGGGCGGCCGGTACGCCGAGGAGCACCCCACGGAGGGCTTCCACTGGCTCTGGTGCCCGGTCCGCTTCGACGACCGCTTCCTCATGGTGATCGTCCAGGAGGACGCCGACGGCCACCGCTCGCTCAACGACGCGACCCTTGTCCGCCCAGGACACCGCGACCGCCAACTCGGCTGGCCCCAGGCCGAGATCACCTACCGCTCAGGGACCCGCCACCCGGAACGCGCCCTCGTCCACCTCGGCGACCACCGCAAGCCGATGGAGCTGGACGTGGAGATCCTCACCTCCTCGCCGCTCGCGCTCGGCGCCGGGTACCCGCCCGCCGACGACTGGCAGCACGGCACCTGGCAGGGCCGCGACTGGACCGACCGCCGCAGCTACGACCTCACCGAGCCGCACCCCCTGGCCGGCTACGGAGTCACCGACCACGCGGCCCGCTTCCGCCTGGACGGCAGGACCGGCCACGGCATCTTCGAGCACGGCTCGTTCGGACGCCACGACCCGAGCGGCTTCACGGGCTTCGACTCGGTTGCGCCATAAGGGAGTTCGGGAGGCTCCGCGCGGGAGCCGGCGCTACAGGAACCCCGGTGAACCACAAGGGAGTTGAGGACATGGCCACGGCACCCCGCCCCCGCACCACCACCCGCGACCCCGAGGAGCTCACCCACCGCCTCACCGCCTGGCTCGCCACCCGCCTGCCCGGCGCGAAGGCCGTCGACGTCACCGTCCCCGCCTCGAACGGCCTGTCCAGCGAGACCCTGCTCTTCGACATCGAGCACCCCGAACCCCCCTTGCGCTCCTGCGCGTTGAGGCTCGCCGCGGACCCGTCGGCGTACACCGTCTTCCCGGTGTACGACATGGTCCGCCAGTACCGGACGATGCGGACGGTGGCCCGCCGCACGGACCTGCCGGTGCCGAGGGTGCAATGGCTGGAGGAGGACCCGGGCCCGCTCGGGGCGCCCTTCTTCGTCATGGAGCGCGTGGCGGGCCGCGTACCGCCGGACGTCATGCCGTACACCTACGAGGGCAACTGGCTGCACGCCGCGAGCGACGCCGAGCGCGCCCACCTGGAGGCGGCCTCGATAAGCCTGTTGGCACGCCTGCACGACCAAGTCCCCGTGGAGGAGGCCGAGTTCCTGGCCCTGCCCGGCGAGGGCGACGCACTGCGCCGACACGTCACCGCCCAACGCGCCTACTACGACTGGGTGGTGGACGGACTCGCCCGCTCACCCCTCATCGAGCGGTCCTTCGACCGGCTGGAGGAACTCTGGCCGCGCGATCCCGGCCCGCCCGTCCTCAACTGGGGCGACGCGCGCATCGGGAACGTTGTTTACGACGGCTTCGACCCCGTCGCCGTACTGGACTGGGAGATGGCGGCCCTGGCCCCGCGCGAGGTCGACCTCGGCTGGACCGTCTATCTGCACCGCTTCTTCCAGGACCTGACGGTCGCCTTTGGTCAGCGCGGACTGCCGGACTTCCTGCGCCGCGACCGGATCGAGTCCCGCTACGCCGAACTCACCGGCCACACACCGCGCGACATGGACTTCTTCACCCTGTACGCGGCGCTGCGGCACGCGATCGTCATGCTGAGGATCGCCTACCGCCAGGCCCACTTCGGCGAGGTGGCCGTACCGGAGGATCCGGACACACTGATCCTGCACCACGGCAGCCTGCGAGCCATGGTGCAGGGCAGTTACTGGGACTGAGCGAAGAGGCTCACGCGGCCTGGCGGCGCATCACCGGTACGCGCATCGGGCGCGAGCCCGGGCCACCGACGTGCGAGAAGGGCTGGGTCCGCCAGTCCAGCCCCTGAGGGAGCGTCAACAGGAGGGCGGTGTCCTGCTCCTGGGGCTCCGTCGTCTCGTCGGCGGAGCGGGCCTCGGAGGCGTTGCGGCCGGTGCCGGCGCAGACCGTGAGACCGAACGGGTTCCACGGAGAGGCGCACAGCGCGTGCTCCGGCAGGATGTCCTCGTCGGCCAGCAGCGCGATGCTCTGGGCGCAGTCCGGGCAGATCACCCGGTACATCTCGAAGGTGTCGTACGCGTCGAACTCCTCGTCGTCGAGAGCGTCGGGTTCGACGCCCTCCGGCTCGGGATCGACAACCGCCTGGAGACGCTTGGGTGCGGTACGACCAGGGCGCTTAAGACTCTGCATGGGATTCTCCCCCTCGGGCTGGGCCGTGAAGGCGCTGCGGCCTCGACCACAGCAAGCACTTCCCGTCCCGTCACGGCGGTAATCACGAGAACATCACGGAGGCTCACGCGGGGGTGTGGCCTTCGTCACATGCCGCTCGCAGATGCCCGTGGCGGTCGCTTTGTCCCTCAGGAGGCCCACAGACGACTCCCCGTCACATCACGAACCGGGCATGACCTGGGCCGCTCAGGTATCCGTGGAGATCAGACGCACTGTAGGTTCTTGCGCCATGGAGGAGCTGGACCGACAAATCGTGCAGCTGCTCGTCAAGGACGGGCGGATGAGTTACACGGACCTGGGCAAGGCCACGGGCCTGTCCACGTCGGCCGTGCACCAGCGGGTGCGACGGCTGGAGCAGCGGGGTGTCATCCGCGGTTACGCCGCGGTGGTGGACCCCGAGGCGGTGGGCCTGCCCATGACCGCCTTCATCTCGGTGAAACCGTTCGACCCCAGCGCCCCCGACGACATCGCGGACCGCCTGGCCGGCGTCCCCGAGATCGAGGCGTGCCACAGCGTGGCGGGCGACGAGAACTACATCCTCAAGGTGCGGGTCTCGACCCCGCACGAACTGGAGGAGCTGCTGGCGAGGCTGCGGAGCCTGGCGGGCGTCTCGACCCGCACGACGGTGGTCCTGTCGACTCCGTACGAGGCGAGGCCGCCCCGCATCTGAGCGCAGGGGACTGCCGTGCCTCACGGACCGGTGGTCACCGGGCAACCCGTACCCCTGCGGCGGTACGGCCCCTGAAAGACTGTCCCCCATGAGCGCACAGCAGACCGTCCTCCTCCGCCGCGGCGAAGTCCACAGCCCCGCCGACCCCTTCGCCACCGCGATGGTCGTCGAACGCGGACAGGTGGCCTGGGTCGGCTCGGAGGGCGCCGCCGACGCCTTCGCGGACGGCGTCGACGAAGTCGTCGACCTGGACGGTGCCCTGGTCACCCCCGCGTTCACCGACGCACACGTGCACACCACCACCACGGGTCTCGCCCTCACCGGCCTCGACCTCTCCGACGCCCCCTCCCTGGACGCGGCGCTGGCTCTCGTACGGGACTTCGCGACCGCCCGCCCGGACGACCGGGTCCTCCTCGGCCACGGCTGGGACGCGGCCCGCTGGCCCGGCGGACGCCCGCCCACGCGCGCGGAGCTCGACGAGGCGGCCGGTGGACGCCCTCTCTATCTGAGCCGCAGCGACGTCCACTCGGCGGTCGTGACGACGGCACTGCTCGACATGACGTCCCTGGGACGGCCGGACGGCCCCCTCACCGCCGACGCCCACCACGCCGTGCGCGCCACCGCCCTCGGCTCGATCGCGCCCGCGCAGCGCGTGGCGGCCCAGCGCCGGGCCCTCGCCCACGCCGCGTCCCTCGGCATCGGCACCGTTCACGAATGCGCAGGCCCCGAGATCTCCTCGGAGGACGACTTCACCGGCCTGCTCCGGCTCGCCCGCGAGGAGCCCGGCCCACGGGTCGTCGGCTACTGGGCCGACCAGGACATCGACAGGGCGAGGGAACTCGGCGCGGTCGGCGCCGCCGGAGACCTCTTCGTGGACGGCGCCCTCGGCTCGCACACCGCGTGCCTGCACGAGCCGTACGCCGACGCCGGGCACACCGGCACCGCCTACCTGGACGCCACCGCCGTGGCCGCCCATGTCGCCGCCTGCACCGAGGCGGGCCTCCAGGCGGGCTTCCACGCGATCGGCGACGCGGCCGTCACCGCCGTCGTCGAGGGCGTCCGCGCCGCCGCCGAGAAGGTCGGCCTCGCCCGAGTCCGCGCCGCCCGGCACCGCGTCGAGCACGCCGAACTGCTCACCCCCGAGGCGATCGCCGCCTTCGCCGAACTCGGCCTCACCGCGTCCGTCCAGCCCGCCTTCGACGCCCTGTGGGGCGGCGAGGACGGCATGTACGCCCGGCGCCTCGGCCGGGAGCGAGCGAGCCGTCTGAACCCCTTCGCGGCCCTCCTGAGGGCCGGGGTGCCGCTCGCCTTCGGCTCCGACAGCCCGGTCACCCCCCTCGACCCGTGGGGCACGGTCCGCGCGGCTGCCTTCCACCACACCCCGGAGCACCGCGTCTCCGTGCGCGCCGCCTTCACCGCGCACACCCGCGGCGGCTGGCGGGCGGTCGGCCGGGACGACGCGGGCGTCCTGGTGCCCGGCGCCCCCGCGGACTACGCCGTGTGGCGCACCGACGAACTGGTCGTGCAGGCCCCCGACGACCGGGTCGCCCGCTGGTCCACCGACCCCCGCTCCGGCACCCCGGGCCTGCCCGACCTCACGCCGGGCCGTGACCTGCCCGTCTGTCTGCGCACGGTGGTCGGCGGCCGAACGGTCTTCGTACGGCCGGGCGAGTGATCTCCGGGGGTGGCGCGGCACCGATCGGCCGTCGGCCCCCTGTCGCGCGACCTGCGCATCCTCCCCGCTGACCAGGGCGTTGACGAAAGACGCCCAGGTCAAACGAGTGTTGACAGCTGACGGCAAGGGGCGGGTAGGTTCGGCCGAGTCCACCACCGGACGCCCGATCGGGAACTTCCGCCCACTCGTCGCAGCGCCGCTGGGTCAGGGACGGTGCGCCGCACCGAAACTGGGAGCCAGGCCCAGCGCCCGCGCCACGGCGACGGAACGTTCCGTCCGGTCGGGGAGGTGTGACCCGGGTGGGGCCCGGGCGCTCAGTAGACAACGGCTTTCGGTCGACCCGCAGCCAGCGGGCCCCAGGTCGGCCCGAAGGGCGCCGGGCCCCCATCCGCAGCGACAGCGCGGATTTCGCCACAACGGCTGAAAATCGGACTCTTACCCCGCTCTTGTGGAAACGACACCAGCATACGAACGCCTTGTCACGTCATCGCAGGCCGTGCGCACTATGGTGGACGCCTGCGTAATGACTCGAAGGGGCAGCAGTGAACGACGGCGACGGGACTCTCACGGCACCCGGGAGGCGGTTCGGCCCGCTCGGCACGGCATTGGTGATCATTCCGACCTACAACGAGGCGGAGAACATCAAGGCCATCGTCGGCCGGGTGCGCAAGTCCGTCCCCGAGGCGCACATTCTCGTGGCCGACGACAACAGCCCCGACGGCACCGGCAAGCTGGCGGACGAACTGGCCGCCGAGGACGACCACGTCCAGGTACTGCACCGCAAGGGCAAGGAGGGCCTCGGCGCCGCCTACCTCGCGGGCTTCCGCTGGGGGCTGGAGAACGGCTACGGCGTCCTGGTCGAGATGGACGCCGACGGCTCCCACCAGCCCGAGGAGCTGCCCCGCCTGCTGACCGCCCTCAAGGGCGCCGACCTCGTCCTCGGCTCCCGCTGGGTGCCCGGCGGCCGGGTCGTGAACTGGCCGAAGTCCCGCGAGTTCATCTCCCGCGGCGGCAGCCTCTACTCCCGCGTCGCCCTCGACCTCCCCCTGCGGGACATCACCGGCGGCTACCGCGCCTTCCGCCGCGAGACCCTCGAAGGCCTCGGCCTCGACGACGTCGCCTCCCAGGGCTACTGCTTCCAGGTCGACCTCGCCCGCCGCTCGGTCAAGGCCGGCTACCACGTCGTCGAGGTGCCGATCACCTTCGTCGAGCGCGAGCTGGGCGACTCCAAGATGAGCCGCGACATCCTGGTGGAGGCCCTGTGGCGGGTCACCACCTGGGGCGTGGGGGAGCGGGTCGGCAGGATCACAGCCCGGGGAAAGCGCCCACAGCCGTAGGCGTACGACCTCACAGGCGCGGTTGATCGTCCCCTTATGCCGTGCTGAGCCGCGCCCAGGCACACTGGACGTATGACGACTGGCGCTCCCACTCCCACGTACCCCGCCCGGCCCCGCCGCTCCCGTATGCGCACCTTCCTGCCGCTGGCCATCGCGGCCTGGCTGGTGCTGGAGATCTGGCTGCTGACCGTGGTCGCGGGCGCGGCGAGCGGGTTCGCGGTGTTCCTGCTGCTGGTCGCCGGGTTCGTGCTGGGCTCGGTGGTGATCAAGCGGGCGGGCCGCCGCGCCTTCCAGAACCTGAACGAGGCGCTCCAGCGCGGCGGGGCCCCGTCGGACTCGGGCAGCGGTGGCAACGGCCTGATGATGCTGGGCGGCCTGCTCCTCATGCTCCCCGGTCTGATCTCCGACGCGGTGGGCCTGCTCCTGCTGATCCCGCCGGTCCAGAAGGCCGTCGCCCGCTATGCCGAGCGCACCTTCGACCGCAAGCTCCGCGCCGCCGCCCCGGGCACCCTGGGCGACGCCTTCCAGCAGGCCCGGATGCACCGCCCCGACGGCAAGGTGGTCCAGGGCGAGGTCATCCGCGACGACCGCCCCGAGCAGGGGGACGCCACGCGGCCTCCGCTGACGGGCTGACCTCCGTCCTGGCTCTCCGGTTCCCCGGGGTGCGGACAGCACGAAACCGCGGGCGCCGTACGTCGACTTCACGTACGGCGCCCGCGGTTACTTCGTGCGCTGTTTTCTCGGTTCGGCCCCGCTGGCGGGACTAGGCCGACTTGCGGCTGTCCCGGGGATGAACCGCGATGTTCATCGCCCCGGATCGCAGAACCGCCAGACGCTCCTCGAGGACCTCTTCGAGTTCCTCACGGGTGCGTCGCTCCATCAGCATGTCCCAATGTGTACGCGCGGGCTTGGCCTTCTTCTCTTCAGGGCCGTCGCCGTCCACGAGGAGTGCCTGGGCCCCGCAGACCTTGCACTCCCACTCCGGCGGGATCTCCGCCTCGACCGAGAAGGGCATCTCGAAGCGATGCCCCTTCTCGCATGCGTACTCCACGGCCTGGCGCGGGGCCAGGTCGATGCCGCGGTCCGTCTCGTAGCTGGTCACCACGAGGCGCGTGCCGCGAAGAGCTCGCTCACTCATGAATCGTGCCTCCCGGGCTTGTCGCCCACAGGACAGGTGTCGCTGTCGTCGTCATCCGGTCAACGTCCGGTCGGCGGTAAAGATTCCCGTTCCGAGTCCCGTTCCGGGTCATGCGTCGCCGTCGTAGCCGCCCCTTGTTGTACCCACCAGCGCCCGGTTTGTCACATCTGCTAGCAGATGTCACCCAGCGTTTCGGCATCTTTGACGCGCAGTAACGGTACGCCTGGCAGGCCAAACGCGTACACTACAGCGCTTTCGTGTTGAACGCTAAATCCTTTCCGGAACGGGATTGCCCGCGTCGCTGATCGCCCGCCCCACCGGAACCCGTGCGAG
Organism: Streptomyces sp. SID13726; assembly: GCF_010548375.1. Lineage (GTDB taxonomy): Bacteria > Actinomycetota > Actinomycetes > Streptomycetales > Streptomycetaceae > Streptomyces. The sequence goes on along the minus strand of NZ_JAAGLY010000035.1, from coordinate 20,999 downwards.
CAGCACGAACCCGATGACGAAGAAGGCCACGAGCGAGATGATCGCATCCCGATAACTTCCTGTTAGCTGGTAGGTGAGCCCGAACAGAAGCGGGCCCAGCCAGCTCATGCCCCGGTCGCTCATCTCGTACGCCGAGAAATATTCGGCCTCCTTGCCCGGCGGGACGAGATGCGAGAACAGGGAGCGGGACAGGGCCTGGCTGCCGCCCAGCACCAGACCGATGCCGGCGGCCAGCACGAAGAACCAGACGGGCGCGCCGGCGGGCAGGAAGTACCCGGCGCCCAGGACCGCCGCCCAGGCGACCAGGGAGCCGAGGATCGTCCGCTTGGCCCCGTACGTCCGGGCGAGCCGGCCGAGCGCCAGCGCCCCCGCCACCGCGAGCACCTGGACCAGGAGCACGGCGGCGATGAGGGTGGACTGTCCGAGCCCCAGCTCCTCGGAGCCGTAGATCGACGCCTGGGAGATCACGGTCTGGATGCCGTCGTTGTAGACGAGGTAGGCCAGCAGGAAGGCGAGGGTGAGCGGGTGGCGGCGCATGTCCCGGACGGTCGCCGCGAGCTGCCGGAGGCCGGGAGCCGTGGGCTCCTTCGCCGCCCGGGCGACGGAGCGGCGGTCGCGCAGCCGGCGTAGCGGGATCACGGCGAACGCGCCCCACCACAGCCCGGCCGAGGCCAGGCAGATACGGACCGCCGTGCCCTCCGAGAGGCCGAAGGACTCGTGGCCCGTGTACAGGACGAGATTGACCACCAGCACCAGGGAGCCCGCCGCGTAGCCGAACGCCCAGCCCTTGGAGGAGACCGCGTCGCGTTCGTCGGGCGGGGCGATCTGCGGGAGATAGGAGTTGTAGAGCATGGCCGCCACGGACTGCGCGGCGTTCGCGACGACCAGGAGGACCCCGCCGAGGAGATAGCGGTCGCCGCCGAGGAAGAACATGGCGGTCGTCGCCGCGGCCCCGGTGTAGGCGGCGGCCGCCAACAGGGGCTTCTTGCGGCCCGTGCGGTCGGCGGCGGCGCCCACCAGGGGCATCACCAGCACGGCCACGATCACCGACAGGGACACCGAGTACGCGAAGAAGGAACCGGCGCGCACCGGGATGCCCAGGGGGTGGACATAGCCGTCCGCGTCCGCCGCGTTCTTGGCGACCGACGTCAGATAGGGGCCGAGGAACACGGTGAGCACGCTCGTCGAGTAGACGGAGCACGCCCAGTCGTAGAAGTACCAGCCGCGCTGCTCGCGCCGCCGTTCGGCGGACTCGTCCGCCGAGCCCGCCCGCACGGTGTCGGTGCCCACCCGTGCCTCCCCGTCAAGGTGCCGTGCGCGGACCGGGAGCGGGGGACGCGGGTGTCAGACCCAGACGCCCCGGTCCTCCATGACCTTGCGCAGTGTGTCGATGTGATCGGTCATGATGCCATCGACTCCCAGGTCCAGGAGCCGGTGCATGCGATCGGGATCGTTGATGGTCCACACGTGCACCTGGAGCCCGCGCGCGTGGGCGGTGCGCACGAAGCGGTGGTCGACCACCTGGATGCCCGACTGGGCCTCCGGCACCTGGGCGGCGACGGCCGAACGGCGCAGGGTCGCGGGCACTCCCCAGGAGCGCAGCCTGAGATTGAGCACGCCCCGGGTGCCGTACGACGTCGCCAGGCGCGGTCCGGCCAGCCGCTGGGCGCGCATCACGCGGGCCTCGGAGAAGGAGCCGACGCAGATCCGGTCCCAGGTGTCGGTGCGCTCGATCAGGTCGAGGAGCGGCTGAAGGGCCGGCTCGGCCTTGACGTCGACGTTCCAGCGGGCCTCGGGGAAGGTCTCCAGCAGCTCCTCGAAGAGCGGTACCGGCTCCTTGCCCGCCACGCGCGCGTGGCTCACCTCGGCCCAGGGCAGGTCGCCTATCCGGCCCACGCCGTCGGTCACCCGGTCCAGCGTGGTGTCGTGGAAGGCGACCAGCCTGCCGTCCGCGGTGGCGTGGACGTCGGTCTCCAGGTACCGGTAACCCGCCTCGACCGCCCGCCGGAACTGGAACGTGGTGTTCTCCAGCCCGTCCGCCGCCCCGCCCCGGTGGGCGAAGGGGATCGGGCCGGGATGGTCGAGGTAGGGGTGGCGTATCCGCGAGGTCACGGACGCAGTATCGCTCCCCGCGGTTGCCCGGCGGCAACGACCGTGCTGCCGTCGGATGCCGGGGACACGGCGAACACCCGCAGGAAGAGCTGGGCGAGCGGGCCGATGGACACCGCGTAGAGGACGGTCCCGACGCCGATCGTGCCGCCGAGGGCGAACCCCGTGACCACCACGGCCACCTCGACCGCGGTCCGCATCAGCCGGATCGAGCGCCCGGTCCGCCGGTGCAGCCCGGTCATCAGACCGTCCCGCGGGCCGGGTCCGAAGCTGGCGGCGATATAGAGACCGGTCGCCACACCGTTGAGCAGGATGCCGGTCAGCATGAGGGGGATCCGTACGGCGAACCCGTGCACCTCCGGGACGGCGGCGAGAGTGGCGTCCATGGCGATGCCGACCACGAAGACGTTGGAGACCGTGCCGAGGCCGGGCCGCTGGCGCAACGGGATCCACAGGAGCAGCACCGCCGCGCCGACGATGATCGACACGACCCCGATCGACAGCCCGGTCAGCTCGGCGAGGCCCTGGTGCAGCACGTTCCAGGGCTCCAGGCCCAGGCTCGCCTCGACGAGCAGCGCGGAGCTGGCCCCGTACAGCGCGAGTCCGACGTACAGCTGGATCAACCGTCGCCCGAGACGGCTCTGCGTGGACAAGACGGGTCCCCCTGTGGTGGTAGTGGCCTGACACATGACACCCTGTGGCTCGGGATGGCACGCCATCCATGGCCAATTCGGGGAAGGTGGACTGATTTCAGTGGCGCAGTGGACCTCGGCGGTGGGCGCCGCACAGCTGGCCCGGCTGCTCAACTCCCAGCAGGACCGTCCGGCCGGCCCCGGCACCCGCCGCCCGCCCGCCTACCGCGCCCTGGCCGACGGCATCCGCCTGCTGGTCCTGGAAGGACGCGTCCCGGTGGCCGCCCGCCTGCCCGCCGAACGCGAGCTGGCCCTCTCCCTCTCCGTCAGCCGTACGACCGTCGCGGCGGCCTACGAGGCGTTGCGCGCCGAGGGATTCCTGGAGTCCCGGCGCGGCGCGGGCAGCTGGACGGCCGTACCCGCCGGGAACCCGCTCCCCGCGCGCGGCCTGGAGCCCTTGCCGCCCGAGACCCTCGGCTCGATGATCGACCTGGGCTGCGCGGCGCTGCCCGCCCCGGAGCCGTGGCTGACCCGGGCGGTGCAGGGAGCCCTGGAGGAGCTGCCGCCGTACGCCCATACGCACGGCGACTATCCGGCGGGACTGCCGGCGCTGCGGGCGATGATCGCCGACCGGTACACCGCGCGCGGGATCCCGACGATGCCCGAGCAGATCATGGTGACGACCGGCGCGATGGGCGCGATCGACGCGATCTGCCATCTCTTCGGTGGCCGGGGCGAACGCATCGCGGTCGAGTCGCCGTCCTACGCCAACATCCTCCAGCTGATGCGGGAGGCGGGCGCCCGGCTGGTGCCCGTCGCCATGGCGGAGGGGCTGACCGGCTGGGACCTGGACCGCTGGCGGCAGGTGCTGCGGGACGCGGCGCCGCGGATCGCCTATGTGGTCGCCGACTTCCACAACCCGACCGGCGCGCTCGCCGGCGAGGACCAGCGGCGGCAGCTGGTCGAGGCGGCGCGCTCCGCCGGGACCGTGCTGGTCGCCGACGAGACGATGACCGAGCTGTGGCTCGACGACGACGTCTCGATGCCGCGCCCCGTCTGCGCCTTCGACCCGGCCGGCTCGACCGTCGTCACCGTCGGTTCCGCGAGCAAGGCGTTCTGGGCGGGGATGCGGATCGGCTGGGTGCGGGCCGCGCCGGACGTGATCCGCAGCCTGGTCGCGGCCCGGGCCTACGCCGATCTCGGGACGCCGGTGCTGGAGCAGCTGGCCGTGAACTGGCTGTTCAGCACCGGGGGCTGGGAGCAGGCCAACGAACTGCGCCGGGGGCAGGCCCGGGAGAACCGGGACGCCCTGGTGACCGCGCTGCGCAAGGAGCTGCCGTCATGGGAATTTGACGTGCCGCAGGGCGGGCTGACGCTGTGGGTGCGCACCGGGGGGCTGTCCGGGTCGCGGATCGCCGAGGTGGGCGAGCGGCTGGGCGTACGGGTGCCGTCGGGGCCGCGGTTCGGGGTCGACGGGGCCTTCGAGGGCTATCTGCGGCTGCCGTTCACCGTCGGGGGAGCCGTGGCCGAGGAGGCCGCGGCCAGGTTGGCCGCGGCGGCGCGGATCGTGGAGAGCGGGGGGTCCGGGGCGGGGGAGTCGCCGCGCACCTTCGTGGCCTGACGGCGGCGGAACGCGTTCAGGGGCGTGGGGAACCGTGCGGCAAGTCCCCACACCCCGCAGCCGCGTGACCGCCGATGCGACAAGCCCCCCACGCCGCCGCAGTCGCGTGACCGCCGCCCGGAGCCGATGAGTTACGGCGCTTCGGCGACGGCCGTCTCCACGGGGACCGCCTCCGCCGGAGTCGTCCGCTCCGGCAGCAGCGCGAGCACCGCCTGCCGGTCCGCCTCGCTCGTGGCGTCGTCGTAGGGATCGGGAGTCGCCGGGACCTGGAGCCGGTGGACCGGCCCCGCGCCGAGCCGGGCGTACCCCCGCCCGGGCGGCACCTGCGCGACCGGGGTCGTGTGCGGAGGCGCGCCGAGGACGGCCTCCAACTGGTCGGCCGTCGCGGGTCCCAGCACGACACGCGCACGCGTGTGCTGTCGTACCGGATCGCTCAGGGCCTCGGCGCTGTCGAACTGGTCCGCCACCACCACCGTGACGTTCGCCGCGCGACCGTGCCGCAGGGGGACCTGGAGCAGGGACTGCGGGTCCTGGCGGCCGTCCGCGGCGGCCAGGTGGACGAAGGCGCTCGGGCGGTCGAGGAGGATCCACAGCGGACGCTTGGTGTCCTCCGGCGGCGGGTGACCCGCCTGACGCGCGCGGTTGATCGCGATCAGGCGCCGCTCGGTCTCGGTCGCCGCCCACTCCAGGCTCGCCAGCGCCCCCGCGAGCCCGCACTCGACCGCGAGCACGCCGTCGCGCCCGGTCAGGCACGCGTACTCGCCGGTGCCGCTGCCCTCGACGATGACGACATCGCCGTACTGAAGGGCCTGGAGCGCGATGGAGCGCAGCAGGGTCGAGGTGCCGCTGCCCGGCTGGCCCATGACCAGCAGGTGCGGCTCGGTGGAGCGGACGCCGGTGCGCCAGACCACCGGCGGGACGTCGCGCCGCTCGTCGCCGTGGCCGAGCGGCAGGGTGCGCTGGACCTGGGTGGGGTCGGTGAAGCCGAGGACCGTCTCGCCCGGAGCCGTGACGAATCGCTGGGCGGCGATGTCGGTGGGCAGCGGGGCGAGGACGTCGACCGCGAGGTGGTTGCCCTCCTCGTCCCAGACGAAGTGGTACTCACGGCCGCGCCCCGACTTGGCGTGCAGCAACTGCTCGACGCGGGCCCGGGACTCGGCCTCGCCGTCGGTGAAGTACGCCGGGTAGCGGATCGACAGATGGGTGACACGGCCGGTGCCGTCGAACTCGTACGCCGGGAAGGCCTTCTCCCACTCGCCGCCGTGCGCGTAGAGCGGGGCCGGGTCCTCGGGGGCCGAGAAGTACGGGACGAGCGCTTCGTACAGCGACTGGAGGCGCTGGGTCTGCGACTCGTCCGGGCCCTCCGGCTCAGGGGCCCTGCGCTCCCGGCCCTGCCAGGCCGCCGCCGCCATCACGGTGATGACCGCGAGCAGCGGGCCGTACGGCACCAGGGCCACGACCAGGACGACCGAGGCCACCAGGAAGAGCAGCGGCCCCCGCTTGTCCTTGGGGGTGTCGGCCCACTTGCGCCGCCCGGCCGCTGCCAGTCGGCGCAGACCTCGGGTGACCGTGATCAGCGGGTGGAGGACGTCGGTGGCGCTGTCGGCCGCCGTGCGGGCCAGCTCCCGGCTACGGGCGATCTGCGCGCTGCCTGTGCTCAGGATGCGGGGGAGAGGGCGGCGGGCCACTGCTGTCTCCTGAAGGTGCGTACGGACGGGACGGGCGGCGTCAGAACTTGATGCCGCCGAGGAGGCTCGCCAGGCTCTCGCCGCCGGCCTTGATGCTCGGGGCGATGGCCGTGCTGGCCAGGTAGAAGCCGAACAGGGCGGCCACGAGGGCGTGCGAGGCCTTGAGCCCGTCCTTGCGGAAGAAGATGAAGACGACGATGCCGAGCAGCACGACGCCGGAGATGGAGAAGATCATTTGAGTGCTCCTGGTTCGCGGGGACAGTCACCATGAGTACTTCCAGGATCACAGCATGTATCCATACGACAAAAGCTGCAAATGGGTGAATATCTTTTGATTTCACTTGGTTGGCCGAGCCGTAGTGATCTTTACCTCCGGCGCTTCGGGTCATGTGCCGCGCGAGCCAGTACCCTGTCGATTCACCTGAACGGTTGTATGAGAGGCGGTCCGGCCGATGACTGAAGCCCCCGACCCGGAGGTCGTGGAGCTGGCGACCAAGATCTTCGATCTGGCCCGGCAGGGGCAGACCGAGGCGCTCGTGGCGTATGTCGACGCGGGTGTTCCGGCCGGCCTCACCAACGACCGCGGGGACTCCCTCGTGATGCTCGCCGCCTACCACGGCCACGCGGACGCGGTACGCGCGCTGGTCTCCCGGGGGGCGGCCGCGGGCGGGGCCAACGACCGGGGGCAGACCCCGCTCGCGGGGGCCGTCTTCAAGGGCTCCGCCGATGTCATCGAGGCGCTGCTGGAAGGCGGCGCCGATCCGGCCGAGGGCACCCCCTCGGCCGTCGACACGGCCCGGATGTTCGGCAGGACGGAACTGCTCGAGTTGTTCGGCGCACACTGATCCGTCTGTTCTGACCAGCGAAAACAGAGAAAACGGGGGAGGCGGTACAGGGCCGCCGAAATTTCGGTCGCGGCAGGTCGAAGTGCCGGGTCATCATGACGTCGTGGTTCACGGACGTGATGGCTGGGCAGGTGATGTCGCACCGCGCGGACCGTGACGCGGTCCGCATGGGCCACCGACGAGAGGCAGAGGAACATGGCTTACAGCAAGCAGGAAACGGCGGGCGCCCCGACGTGTTGTCACGCGGCCAGGTAATGCACGTCCCCGGTTGCGTCGACGCTTGATGTGAGGCTGTTTCCCATGTTCGATCCGGTCATAGCGCCCAGCGGTACGCTGCTCGGCCTGCTCCAGCGGGGCCGCGGCGACGGCACACTGCACGCGCTCACCGCCCCGCGAGCCGAGGCGCTCGCGGCCCTGAACCACTGTGTGCTGCGTGATCCCCGCCACGACTGGCAGGTGGAGAACCGCTCCCTCTACTACGCCCGGCTCTTCCTCGACCTCAACGGCGAACTGGACGAGATCGAGGCGCACCTCTTCGACGTCGAGGACGTCTTCGACACCGAGGAGTCACGCACGGGGCTCGCCCTCGCGGTCCTCGGCCACCTCGCCTCCTACGGCAGGCGGGACGCGCTCGAACTGCTGCGCAGGTACGCCGCCACGGGCGCCAACTGGGCCTGGGCGCTGGACGAACTCGCGCTGCGCGACGACGACGCCGGGCTGCGTTCCCTGGCCGCGCCCGTACTCGCCCGCTTCGGGACCGACCCCGAGGGCGAGGCCGAGCTGGCCGCCGCCGTGCGCGACGCCTTCGAGCCGCGGCCCTGGCGGTTGTGGGCCGACGACCCCCGCGAATCCGTCTCCACGCGTGTGCGTGCCGCTCAGGAGACCGGCTGTTTCGACCGCTGGCAACGCCAGATGCGACCTACCGGGCCCCGTCCGGGGTGGAGCGTGCAGGCCGTCTTCGAGTGGGCCCAGCAGGGCGTCGAGCGGGGGGCCGCGCTGCATGTGCCCGCCGCCCGCTGCCTGGCCGCCGTCGCGGGGCCCGAGGACCGGCCCGAGATCGTCGCGGCCGCCAAGGACGGCACCGACGGAGGCCGCTGCACCGCGCTGCGCTACCTCGCCGACAGCAATGATCCCGACGCCTTCGAACTGATCGAGACAGCCGTGGTCACCGGCTCGGCCGCCGTCGTGGAGGCCGCTCTCGACGCCTTCGAACGCATGCGCAGTATCGCCGCCGTCGACCGGGCGCGCGGCTGGGCCCGCCGGCCTGATCAGCTGGGCGCCGCCGCCGGACGCATGCTGGCCTGTCTGGGCGGGGCCCAGGACCGCGACCTCGTGCTCGCGGCCCTCCGGGAGGCCGTACGGGGCGAGGGCCCCGACGCGCCCACCCTGTGGACCCTCGTCGACGGCACCGGACGGCTCGGCATCGTGTGCGCCGCACCCGTGCTGCGCCACGTCTACCGGGAGACAGCGTCCTCTCATCTGCGCGGCCGGGCCGCCCGCGCGCTCGCCGCCACCGACCCCTCCTTCGCCACCGGATTCGCCGTCGAGTGCCTGTGGGACTGCGAGGAGACCACCCGCGAGATCGCCGCCCGGCACGCCGAGACCGGTGACGCCCGGGTCGTCGAGCGCCTGCGCCGGCTCGCCGCCGATCCGGCCGAGGAGGCCGAGGTCCAGACGGCCGTCCGCAGCCGCATCGGACCGGACACCGCCGCCATGTGAAACCACCCCCGGGTGTGAACGATTCGGCCCTCTCGCACCCGCCGGATGAACTCGGGGTGACCCGCGGGTCAGGTGCGCATGGACGTGGCCTGACCTGCTCGGGTGTGCAGCGGAACGCTCATGGGACGTTCACCGTTCGCATAGATCCACGTTGACGCGGCCACGTCCAGTGCGGCGACAACACCGGTATGCGTGTCGTCATAGTGACCGAATCCTTTCCCCCCGATGTGAACGGCGTGGCCCACTGCGCGCTCCAGACCGCCCGGCACCTCGTAGATCGCGGTCACCTCCCGCTCGTCGTCGCGCCGGCCACCGCGTCCGGCCCCGGGCCCGGCGTGGACGCCCTCGCGCCCTGCCCCGTCGTCCGTGTCCCCTCCCTCCCGCTCCCGGGCTACCCCCAGGTCCGCGTCGCCCTCCCCAGCAGGCGCGTGGCCGCGGCGATCGTCGAGCACCGTGCCGACGTCGTCCACCTGGCCAGCCCCTTCGTCCTCGGCGTCCGCGGCATGGCCGCCGCCGCCCGGCTCGGTGTCCCCGCCGTCGCCGTCTACCAGACCGACCTCGCCGGATACGCCCGCACCTACGTGCACGCGGGCGAAGCCGCCGCCTGGCGCCGCATCCGCTCCGTCCACGCCGCCGCCGACCTCACCCTCGCCCCGTCCAGCGCGTCCCTGACCGACCTGGAGGCGCACGGCGTGCCCCGGGTCAAGCTGTGGCCGCGGGGCGTCGACACCGTCCGCTTCCGCCCCGAGCTCCGCGACGAGGCACTGCGGCGCGAACTCGCCCCGAACGGCGAGATGATCGTCGGCTACGTCGGCCGGCTCGCCCCCGAGAAGCACATCGAACTGCTCGCCGACGCGGCTCGCCTGGAAGGCGTCAAGGTCGTGGTGGTCGGCGACGGGCCCAGCCAGCCCGCCCTTGAGCAGGCCCTGCCCGGCGCGGTCTTCCTGGGCCGTCGCATGGGCGACGAACTGGCCCGGATCTTCGCCTCCTTCGACGTCTTCGCGCACACCGGCCCCTTCGAGACCTTCTGCCAGACCGTGCAGGAGGCCATGGCCAGCGGTGTGCCCGTGGTCGCCCCCGCCGCCGGCGGACCGCTGGACCTGGTCGCCCACGGGCGCACCGGGTTCCTCGTCCCGCCGCGCGACCCGGCCGCCGTACGGGACGCCGTGTGGTCCCTGGCCGCCGACCCCGAGATGCGTGCCTCGTTCGGCTCCGCCGCGCGGGCCATGGTCGAGGGGCGCACCTGGTCGGCCGTCGGCGATCAGCTCATCGGTCACTACGCGGCCGTGCTCGCCGGCCGGAAGACGGCGGTGGCGGCATGAGCGGACAGTCGCTGCGGATCGTCCGCCTCGCCAACTTCGTCGCCCCCGCCTCGGGCGGCCTGCGCACCGCCCTGCGCGAGCTGGGCAAGGGCTACCAGGCCGCCGGGCACGAGTCCGTGCTGATCGTGCCGGGCGACCGCGCGAGCGACCGGCAGACCGAGCAGGGGCGGATCATCACCCTGCCGGGTCCGCTGCTGCCCGGCACCGGCGGCTACCGGGTCCTCGCCGACAAGCGGCGGGTGGCCCGGCTCCTGGAGGAGCTGACCCCCGACCGTCTGGAGGTCTCCGACCGGACGACCCTCAGGTGGACCGGCAAATGGGCCCGGCGTGCCCGCGTCCCCGCCGTGATGGTCTCCCACGAGACCGCCGACGGCGTCCTGCGCACCTGGGGCCTGTCGGAGAACACGGCCCGGCGAGCCGCCGACGCCCTCAACGTCCGTACGGCGCACACGTACGCGCGCGTGGTGTGCACCACGGAGTTCGCCGAGCGGGAGTTCGTGCGGATCGGGGCGCGGAACGTCGTACGGGCCCCGCTCGGCGTCGACCTGGTCGAGCGGCGTCCCGCGCTGCGCGACCCGGGCCTCAGGGACCGGTACGCGCGCGAGGACGAGACGCTGCTCGTGACCTGCACCCGGCTGTCCGTGGAGAAGCGGCCCAGCACGGCCCTGGACGCCCTGGAGTCCCTGGTGCGCCGAGGCAGGCGCGCGGTGCTCGTGGTCGCCGGGGACGGGCCGCTGCGGCCGCGTCTGGAGCAGCGGGCGCGGGAGCGCGGGCTGCCGGTGACCTTCCTCGGGCACGTCACCGACCGCGGACTGCTCGGGGCGCTCCAGGCCTCCGCCGACGTGTGCCTGGCCCCCGGGCCCGCCGAGACCTTCGGGCTCGCCGCGCTGGAGGCCATGGCGTGCGGTACGCCGGTCGTGGTCAGCGCCTCCTCCGCGCTGCCGGAGGTGATCGGCTCCGCCGGGGCCGTCGCCGCCGACCGCGGGGACGCCTTCGCGGACGCCGTGGACATGCTCCTGGAGCACTCCGAGGCCGAGCGCCGCGAGACCGCACGCGCGCGTGCGGAGTGCTTCGGCTGGGACACGGCCGTCCGGGCCTTCCTCGCCGCGCACGACGCGGAGGTCTTCGTGCGGCGTTCCGTGCCCGGAGGCGTGGCATGAGCGGGAGCACGTCATGAGAGGCCCGCGCTTCGTCGCCCTCGGTGACTCGCTCACCGAGGGCGTGGGGGACCCCGTCGGGGAGGGGTGGCGCGGCTGGGCCGCGCTGCTCGCCGACGGGCTCTCGCACGAGGACGTGGACTTCACCAACCTCGCGGTGAGCGGGGCGCAGACCCGGGACGTGCTGGAGCGGCAGCTGCCCGCGGGGCTCGCCCTGCGGCCGGACGTCGTCTCCGTGGTCGTCGGCGTCAACGACACCCTGCGCTGCACCTTCGACATCCACGCCGTGGCCGCCCGGCTCGACAGGGTCTACGCGGCCTTCCGCGCACAGGGCGCGGTACTGCTCACGGCGTGTCTGCCGGACCCCGGCACGATGCTCGGGCTGCCCGGCGCGCTGGCGCGTCCGCTGGCCCGGCGGCAGCGGGCGGTGAACACGGTCGTGCACGCGCTGTCCGAGCGGTACGGGGCGGTGCATCTGCATGCCGCCGAAGGGAGTTGGACCACCGAGCGCGCGATGTGGAGCTCGGACCGGCTGCATCCCAGCGAGCGGGGGCACCGGCAGCTGGCGGTGCGGTTCCACGAGGTGCTGGCGGAGCGTGGGATCGCGACCGGGGCCGCTCCCTCGGCCGAGCCGGAGTTTCCCGTGCCCACCAGGTCGGCGAGTCTGTGGTGGCTGGCGACCGCGGGGACGGGATGGGTGGTACGGCGCTGTACCGACCTGCTGCCCCAGCTGGTGACGCTGGCCGTGGACGAGATGCGGCACCGGGCCCGGGGGACGAGCGGGCGGCTGGATCTGCGGGCCGCGCACGCGGTGTCCACGGCGCTGGCGGCGCTGTCGGTCGCCTCGGTCGGGGAGCAGCAGGCCGAGGCGGCATGAGCGCGTCACCGCCTGCGTACTCCTATGAAGCGCAGGGGAGTTCCCGGTGCCGCCTGGGCCGCCGCCGGGAGGTCCGCCTCGCGGACCACGCCGATCACCGGGTAGCCGCCCGTGGTCGGGTGGTCCGCCAGGAAGACCACCGGTCCGCCGTCCGGCGGGACCTGGACCGCGCCCAGGACCATTCCCTCGCTGGGGAGTTCGCCCCGGTGCGTTCTTTCGAGGGCGGGTCCCTGCGTGCGCAGGCCGATGCGGTTGCTCGCCGAGGAGACCTGGAAGGTGCGGGACGTGAAGAGACGCACCGCTTCCGGGGTGAACCAGTCGTCTCGTGGGCCGAGTGTGACGTGCAGGATCAGCTCCGCCGGGGGTGCGGGCTGGGGTGCCGTGTCCACGCGGGTGTGAAGGGGGCTCGGGGTGCCGAGGGGGAGGACCGCGCCGTCGGTGAGCGGGGTCGGGCCAAGGCCTGACAGGAGGTCCGTCGAGCGGCTGCCGAGGATCGGTTCCACGGTGAGTCCGCCGGAGACGGCCACGTAGCTGCGCACTCCCGAGAGGGCCGTGCCGATCGCCAGGACCGCTCCGGCCGGTACGCGCACGGGTGCTGCCCAGGCCGCCGGGCGGTCGTCCACCGTGACCCGGCAGGGGGCGCCCGTGACGGCCACGGTGACCGTGCAACGCGGGCGTACCGCGCAGCCGTTGAGGGTGGTCTCCAGGACGGCCGCGTCGGGGCCGTTGCCGACCAGGCGGTTGGCGAGGGCCGCCGCGGGGCCGTCGAGGGCGCCGGAGCGGGGGACGCCGAGGTGGGCGTGGCCCGGCCGGCCCCGGTCCTGGACGGTGGTCAGGGCTCCGGCGCGGACCACGGAGAGCGCGCGGTCCGTCATGGCGCCTCCACGAAGCGGACCCTGGTCCCCGGCGACAGGAGTGCCGCCGGGACCCGCGCGTGATCCCACAGGACGGCGTCCGTGGTGCCGATGAGCTGCCAGCCGCCGGGCGACGAGCGCGGGTACACGCCCGTGTACGGGCCCGCGAGCCCCACCGAACCCGCCGGGACGGCCGTGCGCGGGGTGGCCCGGCGCGGGACGTCGTAGCGGGTGGGCAGGCCGGTGAGGTAGCCGAAGCCGGGGGCGAAGCCGCAGAAGGCGACCGTGAACTCGGTGCCGGCGTGGACACGGGCCACCTCCCGGGGTGAGACGCCCCAGTGCGCGGCCACGTCGGCCAGGTCGGGGCCGTCGTAGCGCACCCGGAGTTCGATCACGTCACGCGCGCGTGGGGGAGCGGGCGGTACCTCGGCGGCGGTGAGTTCGGCGGCCAGGCGGGCCGGGTCGGTGAGGCCGTCGAGGAGGACGGTGCGGGCCGCGGGGACGATCTCGCGTACCGACAGCGAGCCCTCCGCGCGGCGGCGGACCAGTTCGGCGTGCAGGGCCTGGGCCTCCTCGCCCGACGACACCTCGACGAGCAGGGCGGTGTCACCGACCGGCAGTGCCCTCATACGAAGGCCTCCACCCGGATGCCCGAGGACTCCAGCCGCCGCCTGACCCGGTGGGCCAGCTCCACCGCGCCCGGAGTGTCCCCGTGCAGGCACAGGGAGCGGGCGTCGACCTCGACGAGGGCGCCGGAGCGGGCGGTGACCGCGCGGTCGCGGGCCAGGCCCAGTGAGCGTTCCACGACCGCCTTGGGATCGGTGATCACCGCGCCCTCCTGGTCGCGCGGCACCAGCGTGCCCTCGTCGGTGTACGCGCGGTCCGCGAAGGCCTCCGTCACACGGGGCAGCCCCGCCTTGCCGGCCGCCTCCAGGAGACGGGAGCCGGGCAGGCCGAGCACGGGCAGGGCGGCGTTCGCGAGGAGCACGCCGTCGACGACCGCGGCGGCCTGCTCCTCGTCGCGCACCACCCGGTTGTAGAGCGCGCCGTGCGGCTTGACGTACGACACGCAGGTGCCCGCCGCGCGGGCGAAGACCTCCAGGGCGCCGATCTGGTAGGCCACCTCGGCCGCCAGTTCGGCGGACGGCACGTCCATCGCGCGCCGTCCGAACCCCGCCAGGTCCCGGTAGGAGACCTGGGCGCCGATCCGCACCCCGCGCGCGGCCGCCAGCTCGCACACCCGACGCATGGTGGCCGCGTCCCCGGCGTGGAACCCGCAGGCCACATTGGCGCTGGTGACGACGTGCAGGAGCTGTTCGTCGTCGGTCAGCCGCCAGCGGCCGAATCCCTCGCCGAGGTCGGCGTTGAGATCGATCGAGGTCATGGAGGTCCTGTGGCTCCTTCCAGTGCTTTGAGATGCTTCGGGGCTTTTCGTCTATTCTCAGGCCACTCGGTACTGCTCGTCACGGGCGTCCGTCAGGAACATCTGGCCCGGTGCGTGCGTGAGGGCGAACGGCGGGCGCGAGGCCATCACCGCGGCCTGCGGGGTCACTCCGCAGGCCCAGAACACCGGGATGTCGTCCGGCTCGGCCGTCACCGGGTCCCCGAAGTCGGGGCGGCCGAGGTCGTCGATGCCGAGCGCCGCGGGGTCGCCGCAGTGGACCGGGCTGCCGTGCACCGCCGGGAGCAGGCTGCTCTCCCTGAGGGCGGCCGCCAGGTGCTGCGGTGGCACCGGGCGCATGGACACCACCATCGGTCCGTGCAGCCGCCCCGCGGGACGGCACTGTCGACTGGTCACGTACATCGGAACGTTCCGGCCCTGCTGAATGTGCCGGATCGGGACCCCCGCCTCCGAAAGTGCCCACTCGAAGGTGAAACTGCACCCGATCAGGAACGAGACGAGATCGTCGCGCCAATGGGCGCGCACATCGGTCGGTTCGTCCACCAGGTCGCCGTTCTCCCACACCCGGTAGCGCGGCAGATCGGTGCGCAGGTCGGCGCCGTCCGCGAGGACCGTGGTCCAGTCGCCGGCGTCCGTGACGTCGAGGACCGGGCAGGGCTTGGGGTTGCGCTGGCAGAACAGCATCATGTCGTAGGCCCAGTCGGCCGGCACCGAGATCAGGTTGACCTGGGTGTGCCCGGCCGCGACCCCGGCGGTGGGGCCGGTCAGGCCCGCACGGAAGCGGGTACGGGCCTGGGCGGGGCTCCACGCGTACGCGTGCTCGTCCACGAGGGTCAGGGGGCGGTCTTCCGTACGGTTCACGCGAGTTCCTTCCCGCGGGTCTCCGGCAGTCCGAGCAGCGCCAGGGCGGCGAGGCCGTATCCGATGGCGCCGAAGACCAGCGCCCCGCCCACGCCCCAGCTGTCGGCCAGGAAGCCGACGGTCGTCGGGAAGACCGCGCCGACCGCGCGGCCCGCGTTGTACGTGAAGCCCTGTCCTGAGCCGCGCACCGCCGTCGGGTACAGCTCGCTCAGGTAGGACCCGAAGCCGCTGAAGATCGCGGACATGCAGAACCCGAGGGGGAACCCGAGCACCAGGAGCAGGGTGTTGGCGCCGTCCGGGATGTTGCCGTACGCCACGATGCACACGGCCGAGAGCAGGGCGAAGAGCCAGATGTTGCGTCGGCGGCCGAGCCGGTCGGTGAGGTAGCCGCCGGTCAGATAGCCGAGGAAGGCCCCGGAGATCAGGAACGTCAGATAGCCGCCGGTGCCGACGACCGACAGGCCGCGGTCGCTCTTGAGGTACGTCGGCACCCAGGTGGCCAGCGTGTAGTAGCCGCCCTGGACGCCGGTGGACAGCAGCCCCGCGAAGATCGTCGTACGCAGCAGACCCGGCTTGAAGATCGCCGTGAACGAGCCCTTCCCCGCGCTCTTCTCGCGCACCGCTATCGCCTCGGGGGCGTCCTGGACCCGGCGCCGCATCCAGACGACGAGCAGCGCGGGCAGCGCGCCGGTCCAGAACATGACGCGCCAGGCCGTGCCGTCGTCGAAGACCGAGAAGACCAGCGTGTACACGACCGCGGCCAGGGCCCAGCCCACGGCCCACGAACTCTGGATCGCGCCCAGGGTGCGCCCTCGGTGCTTGCTGCTCGCGTACTCGGCGACCAGGATCGCGCCGACCGCCCACTCGCCGCCGAAGCCCAGGCCCTGGAGGGCGCGGAAGACCAGCAGGGACTCGAAGTTGGGCGCGAAGCCGCAGGCCACGGTGAAGACGGCGTAGGTGATCACGGTGATCATCAGCGCCCGGACCCGGCCGGCCCGGTCGGCGAGCACGCCCGCGAGGGCTCCGCCGACGCCGGAGGCCAGCAGGGTGACCGTGGTGAACAGGCCGGTCTGGCCGCTGTCCAGGCCGAAGTACGCGGCCAGCGCGACCATGCTCAGCGGGAGCGTGAAGTAGTCGTAGGAGTCGAGGGCGTAGCCGCCGAACGCGCCGGCGAAGGCGCGTCGGCCGCGCGGACCGAGGGCCCGGAACCAGCCCAGCGCCCCGTTGTCGGCGGGGTGTTCGGTCTCTGTCGGGTGAGCGGTCAGGGCTGGGGAAGGCGGGGTCGTGCTCATGAGCACCTCGCAGTGGGAGGACGGAGGGTGCGGAGCTTGAACCGTGCGGTGTCGAGCACCGTAGAGGATCGTTCAACGATCCTTCAATACCCCTGTTGTTTCGTTCTCGGGTCTGCGGTTGAATTCCGGGCATGGCAGAGCAGCTGAGCGGACTGGCCGACGACCGCGCCCTCCTGGGCCGCACCAGCACGGCCGAGCGGGTCTCGGACATCCTCAGAAGCCGTATCGCCGAGGGCTACTTCCCGCCGGGAACGCGGCTGTCGGAGGACAGCATCGGCGGCGCGCTCGGGGTCTCCCGCAACACCCTCCGCGAGTCGTTCCGGCTGCTCACACATGAGCGTCTGCTGGTCCACGAGTTGAACCGGGGCGTCTTCGTCCGGGTCCTGACGGTCGAGGACGTGGAGGACATCTACCGCACGCGTGCCCTCGTCGAGTGCGCCGTCGTACGGGGCCTCGGCGAGCCGCCGTACACCGTCGACGGGCTCGCCGACGCGGTCGCCGAGGGGCAGCGGGCGGTCCGTGAAGGTGACTGGAAAACGCTGGGCACGGCCAACATCCACTTCCACCGGGAGCTGGTCGCCCTCGCGGGCAGCGACCGCACCGACGAGCTCATGCGCAGCGTCTTCGCCGAACTCCGCCTGGCCTTCCACGTGGTGGACGACCCTCGTCGCCTGCACGAGCCGTATCTGGCCCGAAACCTCCAGATCCTCAAGGCGTTGGAGGCGGGCGACAAGGGCGAGGCCGAAAAGCTGCTGGGGGTCTATCTGCGCGACTCACTGGAGCGAGTGGTCGATGTGTACCGGCGCAGGGTGAGCGCCCCGTAGGGGCGCGGGGCTGTATCAATATGCGGCTCCGCCGCGTGGGCGCGACCAGCCGAAGACGGCCCGCGGACGAGACGCAACCGGTGGTGCCCCGTCCGACCGCCGGAGGCGATCCGCGTCGTTTGGGGAGTTGTCAGACCGAGGACCTAGTCTGTGCACCGTGACTTCGCCTGCGACGACGGACAGCGTTCCGCCCCAGTTCAGCGCGGGGCCGCGCCCCGCACCGGGCCCGGCCGCCGACGAGGGACTGGCGCGGCGACTGCGCGCGCTCGCCTGCACCGCCCCGCTGCACGACCTCGACGCCCGCAAGGCCAACCTCGCCGGTGAGTACTCGGTCTACGGCATGGCCGAGGTGGCCCTCTCCGCCATCGACCTGGTCACACTGAACATGGACTTCGACACCGGCGCCGACCACGACCAGATCGTCGCCCGCCTCATCCCGCGCATCGCCGCCCAGGCCCCGCAGCGCCCCGTCGTCGAGCACGAGCGGGTGGCCCGCTGGGTCCTGGAGAACCTGGTCAACGTCGGCAGTGTCGACCGCGGATTCCGGGCGGTCTACGGCACTTTCGCCCCGGACGGCACCTATGTCCGGCGGGACTACGACTTCAAGCTGATCGAGGAGGTGCCCGGGCCCGGCGGCTCGGTGTACCTGCGCACGACGGACGAGGCGGTCAACGTCCTCGTCGGCGCCCTCGACACCGACGTCACCAGCGCCCAGATCGCCGCCGAGGTCAAGCTGGAGGTGCTGATCAGCCGCGGCCGCCTCGCCGACGCCCAGCTCGCCGCCGAGCAGGCCCGCTACCGGACCGTGCAGTACTCCGAGACCCTGCGCAGGGCGCTGGACGCCACCCGCCGCAATGTCCGGGCCGTCGACTGGCTCAACTCGGTGCCCGATATGATCGCCGAGGCCCTCGACCACGTCGCCGACCGGTACCGCCACGAGAACGCGATCCTGACCAACATCCGCAAGGCACGCGACGAGTCCGAGGACGCCGAGCAGAAGCGCCGGGCCGCCGAGCTCGTCGACATCGTCAAGGACTGCATCCGGCGCCACACCCAGCTCCAGTCCCGGCTCCTGGAGGCCGGGCCGCTGTTCCGCGCCGAGCAGGACCGGCAGGCCTTCGCCACCCCGATGACGACCTCGGGCATAGATCTCTACGGCCACCTCGTCGCGCCCGTGCTGCCGCTGCCGTTGGAGCAGGCCACCCGGGTCACCGACGCGTTCTTCGCGCGCGGGACCGGGCTGCGAACCCCGGTGTCGACCCGCGTGGGCGACCTCGTCGACATACTGCTGACCCCGCCGATGGAGCGCGAGCATCTGGGCGCGGAGATGCCGGAGCCCGATCTCATCGCCACACCGGACGACAGCCGGTTCAGCGAGGAGCAGTTGGCGTCCGCGAAGCAGCTGCTTGACCTCCCGGCGGACGCGCCGCGGCGGCTCTCGGGGCTGCTCGCGGAGGCCCGCCGGACGGGCGGCTTCGACCTCGCCTACCTGGTGGCCCTGATCTCGATCCACGCGGCCAGTCCCGCGGTCGGCACCGCCTACCGCCAGGGCGAGGAGAAGCTGCTCTTCGCGGTGGACGACGGGACCGAGCTGGACGACCCGGAGTTCGGCGGCGCCGACCTCATCGTCGGCACCGCCCTGCTGGACGCCGTGGGGATGGCGGCAGACCGTACGGAGGCAGCATGAGTGAGCAACAGCGTGACAAGGAGCCCCAGCCGTGAGTGAGCAGGCCGAGTGGAGCGACCCGGAGGCCCCGGCCCCGTCGGCGCCCGCCGCCGTCACCCCCGCCGACGCCGCCGACGCGGCCCGGCTCGTCGCCTTCGGACTGCAGCCCAAACTCCAGCCCGCGCGGGACCAGGAGTACGCCGAGCTGCTGCGGCGCTACCGGGAGGACTCCCCGTTCGCCCGGCTCGCCGACGCCGTGGCCGCCGGACTGGGGCTGATCGTGCTGGAGGTGTCCCCGCGCGCGGGGATGGCCGTGACGGCCGCCGAGGACTCCGTGTTCGCCGTGCGGATGGGGGACTACGCGCGTCGTACGTCCGCCGACGGCGGTGACCGGTTCCTGCACGGACTGGCCCATCTCGCGGTCGCCGCCATGGCGTTCCCGCGCCCCGAGGATCTGGCCGACGACGGGTACATCGGGCGCGTCTCGGTCAACGGCGTCGACGCCTTCGTACGGCAGGCCTGCCGGCGTCTGGAGGAGCGAGCCGAGGAGGTCGGCGAGAACACCGACCCGGCCACGGACGCGCCGGGACTGGAGGCGGCCTGGCGGATCTGGGCGAGACGCAGCGCCGCCGGGGCGACCAAGGACGCGCGCCGGCTCGCCGGGTCCACCACCGGCATCGTCGGCAAGGCCGCCGCCTTCCTCACCGACTCCGGATTCCTCCAGCGCACCGGGGACGACAACGGCGGCACCTATCGGACCACGGCTCGTTACCAGCTCCAGGTGCGGGACATGGCCGGCAGCGCCGCCATGGCCGAGCTGCTGGAGCTGGGCGTCGTACCGGTCACCGACGGCACACCGACCCTGCTGCCCGCCGAGGACGCCGACGACCTGGAGCTGGTGGCCGACGCCGGACTGCCGTTCCATTCCTGAACCTCCCCGATCTGCCGAAGACTTACGAGAGTCCGCCATGTACGAGCTGTCCCGGGTCCGCCTCTACTCCATCGGCCCCGCCGGTGCGCGCTACGCCGACACCGTGCTTGACCTGCGCGGTGTCGGCGCGGAAGTGCCCGACCCCGCGCCCACCCAGGCGGAGTTCTTCGAGGAGGAGCCCGTCGGCCCGCCGCGCCGCCCCGCGCCCGCCGGAGTGCTCTTCCTGGAGAACGGCGGCGGCAAGTCCGTCCTGCTCAAGCTGATCTTCTCGGTGATGCTGCCGGGCCACCGCAACACGCTCGGCGGCGCCAGCTCCGGTGTGCTGCGGAAGTTCCTTCTGGCGGACGACTGCGGACACGTGGCCCTGGAGTGGCAGCACACCCTCACCGGCGAGTGCGTCGTCGTCGGCAAGGTGAGCGAGTGGCGGGGACGCCAGGTCTCCAACGACCCCCGGAAGTTCGCCGAGGCCTGGTACTCCTTCCGACCCGGCCCCGGACTCAGCCTGGACAACCTCCCCGTCGCCGAGTCCACCGCCGTACGGCCCGTCGTCGAGGGCCAGTCGGGCGCACAGGGCCGCCGCCGCACCATGAAGGGCTTCCGGGACGCCCTCACCGAGGCGGGCAAGGCGTACCCGCATCTGGAGGTGCACTGGGAGGAGATCCACGACCGCTGGATCGAGCACCTCGGCGACCTCGGCCTGGACCCCGAACTCTTCCGCTACCAGCGGGAGATGAACGCCGACGAGGGCGAGGCCGCCGGCCTCTTCGCGGTCAAGAAGGACTCCGACTTCACCGACCTGCTCCTGCGGGCCGTGACCGACACCCGCGACACCGACGGACTCGCCGACCTCGTCGGAGGCTTCGGCAACAAGCTGGGCCGCCGCGCCGAGCTGATCGCCGAACGGGACTTCACCGCCGGGTCGGTGGACCTGCTGGGCCGGATCGTCGAGGCCGCCGAGGCACGCTCACGCGCGCGTGACATCCACGCGGGCGCGGAACGCCGTACGCGCACCCTGGCCCGGCGGCTGTCCGCGCGGGGCGCCCGGGAGCGGGTGCGGGCCGCCGACCTCGCCCAGCGGGTCACCGCCGCCGCGTACGCCGTCACGCACGCCGAGGGCGGCCGTGAGCGCAGTGCGCTGGTCGCCGCCGAACTCGCCTACCGGCACGCCTCCCTGGCGCTCGCCGCCGCCGAGAAGTCGG
>NZ_JAAGLY010000359.1 GCF_010548375.1 Streptomyces sp. SID13726 | reverse complement strand
TGCGCGGCCTGCTCGACGGGCAGTCGCTGCGCGAGGACGCCGAGACCGCGCTGCGCGCGCTCGTGGGGCGCGAGGACGCGACGCTGCGTGAGGACCAGTGGCGCGCGATCGAGGCCCTCATGGCGTTCCGGCGCCGTGCGCTCGTCGTGCAGCGCACCGGGTGGGGCAAGTCGGCCGTGTACTTCGTGGCCACGCGCCTGCTGCGCGACCGCGGAGCCGGGCCGACCGTCATCGTCTCCCCGCTCCTGGCGCTCATGCGCGACCAGATCTCGGCCGCCGCGCGGGCGGGCATCAAGGCCGTCACCATCAACTCCGCCAACGTCACCGAATGGGACGACGTGCACCGGGCCATCGCGGACGGCGAGGTCGACGTGCTGCTGTGCTCGCCGGAGCGGCTCAACAACCCCGGCTTCCGCGACGAGGTGCTCCCCCGGCTCGCGGCCGACGCGGGACTCGTCGTCATCGACGA
>NZ_JAAGLY010000358.1 GCF_010548375.1 Streptomyces sp. SID13726 | reverse complement strand
GACCCGTACGAGGCCGGCGTCGACCCGGCGGGCTCCACGGCCCTGGTCGGGCGCGCGGGCTCCTGACGGACAGGTAGCCCGCGCCCTACAGCAGGACGAGCTCGGAGCCGTCCGTCGCGTGGTCGGTCATCGCGACGCTCCGGACCGCGGGATCCTCGTACGTGTTCCAGTAGTAGGTCGACGTCCGGGAGGAGAAAAGCCCGGTGTAGACGGTGATCTCGAACTCCCCCGTCCCCATCGCCGCGCTGCCCTCGACCATCGCGACCTGCTGGAGCGTGTGGAACGCGCGGCTGACGTTCTCCTCCTCGCCGTCCTTGGCCGGGTAGTGGGCGTTCACGTACGCCGCGCGCACGAACCGGGACGGCGAGTAGTAGTCCCCCGGGATCCCGCGCATGTGCGACCCCGAGCCGAACGGGGCGAGGTGCGCGCCCCCGAGCACGGTGTCCTTCGGGAAGTCGGGCGAGGCGTT
>NZ_JAAGLY010000357.1 GCF_010548375.1 Streptomyces sp. SID13726 | reverse complement strand
TTACCCAGTGTTGCAGGTCCATCTCGAACGACCAGGGCCCGACGTGCCAGCCCGCGGTCGCCGACCACAGGTCGTCGTAGGCGCCCGACCAGGCGGAGTTGGCCCACACGAGCGCGACGACGGTCGCGACGAGCAGGAGCACCGCGCCGCCCGCCTCGGTCGCGAGGAACGACCGCAGGGAGGGCGCGACGGGACGCAGCTGGAAGCGCAGCGGCGGGCCCGGCCGGGCGGGGACGCGGACGATCGGGAACGACGACGGCGGAGCGGGCTCGGTCACGGGGCCTCCGGGTGGTGGGGGACGGGCGACGCCCCCGGGCGTCGGACGTGCGAGCGGGGATCTTTGGGCCTTCGGGCCAACCCTGGGCCGGCCCTGCGCTGGGACAACTCTTCCGGGCGGGAGTTCCTTCCGCAACGGGCCGGGTGCGGCGGAGTTCTCCACCACCCTGTCCACAGTGTCGAAAAGTTCTTCC
>NZ_JAAGLY010000356.1 GCF_010548375.1 Streptomyces sp. SID13726 | reverse complement strand
TGGCCGCACGGCGGCGGGGTCATGCTCGGCAGCCACTCCCCCGACCGCGAGTGGTCGCGCGAGCCCGGGACCTGCGGCACGTACGTCGTCGTCCCCGACGGCGAGATCGAGGCGCTCGACGCGCGGCTCCGCGAGCGCGCGCCGGGGGCCGGAGGTCGCGTCGTCGTCCCGCTCCGAGACACGGACTACGGGAGCCGAGAGCTCGTCCTCCAGGACCCCGAGGGCAACCTGTGGTCGTTCGGCACCTACCGCGGCGAGCCGCGGCGCTGACGCCGTCGGGCGACGGCACCACCGGGTGACGGGTCCGCCGCGGCCCGTCGCCCGCCCCTCACTTCGCCTCGGCGTAGTGGTCGACGACCGCGACGGTGAGCGGGAAGTCGACCGGGAAATCCCCGAAGAGGAGGCGCCCCGCCTCCGCCGCGGCCGCGCGCACCTCGTGGGCCACCGTCTCGGCGAGCTCGGCCGGCGCG
>NZ_JAAGLY010000355.1 GCF_010548375.1 Streptomyces sp. SID13726 | reverse complement strand
TCTTCGAGGCGTATGAGCAACTGCGCCACGAGATCGCGTCCGAACCGGGCAGCATCAGCGACCAGCTCTGCAAGTCCTTCGAGAACCCCTCGCAGTGGCTCATCACCAGCGAGTGGGAGAGCGCCCCGCAGTACCTCGCCTGGGTCAACAGCGAGCACCACGCCGAGCAGGTGCGCCCGCTCGGCGCCTGCGCCCGCGCCATGCGCCCGCTCAAGTACTCCGTCCTGCGCGAGACCGGCCGCGGCTACCAGGACGCGCAGCGGCCCACGGGTGCCCGGCTGCAGGAAGCGCCCCGGCTCGGCGCCGGCATCGTGCGCCACGCCCTGACCTTCACGGTCAAGCCCGGCAGCGAGAAGGACGTCGCCGCGCTCCTCTCCAGCTACGCCTCCCCGGAGGCGAAGGTGGACGGACACACCCGGCTCCTGCGGACCTCGCTCTTCATGCACGGCAACCGGGTCGTGCGTACGGTGG
>NZ_JAAGLY010000354.1 GCF_010548375.1 Streptomyces sp. SID13726 | reverse complement strand
GCCTGCGTCGTGTCGCCCGACTCGAGCTCGAGCAGCAGGGCCCGCCGGGTCTCGCCGCGCTCGAGCCGCTCGGCGGCGACGCCGAGGGCGCGCGCTCGGAACCGGGCCGGGTGGCGGTGGCGCGCGACGTCCACCAGGGCCCGCCGCAGCCGGGGACGGATCGCGTAGAGCGGGCCGGAGCGCCCCGGGGTGCGGATGACCGCCCCCGCGTCGTGGAGCCGGTCGAGGTGGACCCGGGGGTGCGGCACGGACGTCAGGAGCGCGAGGTCCCGGACGTCGAACTCGTCGGCGACCGACAGGTCGAGCAGGAGCTCGGTCACGTCACGGGAGACGTCCTGGAGCGCGTGCGCCCTGTGTCGCCGGACCACGGAGACCACCAGTTCCTCGGTCGGCGCCTCGCCGCGGGCCACCGCTCCGGCGAGCGTCGTGACGGCGCCGTCGCCCGTGGTGACGGTGACGGTCGCGATCCCC
>NZ_JAAGLY010000353.1 GCF_010548375.1 Streptomyces sp. SID13726 | reverse complement strand
GAGCGGGACGCTCGAGGGCCAGGTCGTCGTCGACACCGCGGAAGACGGGCTCGTCCAGCTCGTCCTCGACGGCGCGGACATCACCGCGACGACGAACGCCGCCGTGACCGTGCAGGACGCGGAGAAGGTCGCCGTGATCCTCGCCGACGGCTCCACCAGCAGCCTCACCGACGCCGAGACGTACTCCGCCCAGGACGCCGACGGCGGGCCCGACGGCGCGCTGTTCTCGACGGCCGACCTCGTGATCGGCGGCGACGGCGCGCTCAGCGTGACGTCGCACGCGAACGACGGCATCGTCTCCAAGGACGGGCTCGTCATCGCGGGCGGTGACCTCACCGTCGACGCGGGCGACGACGGGATCCGCGGCAAGGACTACCTCGTCGTCACGGGCGGGACGCTCGACGTCACCGCCGCGAAGGACGGGCTGAAGTCGACCGAGGACGGCGACGAGACCCTCGGGTTCGTCGACGT
>NZ_JAAGLY010000352.1 GCF_010548375.1 Streptomyces sp. SID13726 | reverse complement strand
TGCGCAGCGACTTGCTCATCTTGCGGCCGTCGGAGCCCAGCACGATGCCGTGCGAGACGGCCGAGCGGAACGCGGGGCGGTCGAACAGCGCGGTGGCGAGCACGTGCAGCGTGTAGAACCAGCCGCGCGTCTGGCCGATGTACTCGACGATGAAGTCGCCCGGGTTGTGGTGCTCGAACCAGTCCGTGTTCTCGAACGGGTAGTGCACCTGCGCGTAGGGCATGGACCCCGAGTCGAACCAGACGTCCATGACGTCCTCGACGCGGCGCATGGTCGAGCGGCCCGTCGGGTCGTCGGGGTTCGGCCGCGTGAGGCGGTCGACGAACGGGCGGTGCAGGTCCGGCTCGCCCTTCTCGTTGCGCGGGAGCGTGCCGAAGTCGCGCTCGAGCTCGGCGAACGAGCCGTAGACGTCGATGCGCGGGTACTGCGGGTCGTCCGAGCGCCACACGGGCACGGGGCTGCCCCAGAACCG
>NZ_JAAGLY010000351.1 GCF_010548375.1 Streptomyces sp. SID13726 | reverse complement strand
ACCCGATCTCGATCCACGACGTGTTCGTGCGCGTCGGCGGCGCGCACGCGGGCAAGGTCGACAGCGCGATCGTCATCAACGCGGACGACACGATCGTCGACCACATCTGGTCCTGGCGCGGCGACCACGGCGAGGGCATCGGCTGGGACGTCAACACCGCCGACTACGGCCTCGTGGTCAACGGCGACGACGTCGACGGCTACGGCCTCTTCGTCGAGCACTACCAGAAGTACAACACCCTGTGGAACGGCGAGCGGGGGCGCACGATCTTCTACCAGAACGAGCTCCCGTACGACCCGCCGAACCAGGCCGCGTGGAACCACGACGGCATCCGCGGGTGGGCCGCGTACAAGGTCGCGGACCACGTGCAGGCCCACGAGGCATGGGGCCTGGGCTCCTACTGCGTGTTCACGTCCGACGCGTCGATCGTCTCCGACAACGGGTTCGAGGTCCCCGACACCCCGGGCGTGCG
>NZ_JAAGLY010000350.1 GCF_010548375.1 Streptomyces sp. SID13726 | reverse complement strand
TCCGGTTCTCCACGTGCGTGGACTCCTCGCCCGGGCCGCCGAGGACGCGGACCAGCGCGCCCCGGTTCTCGGCGCTCCACACGATCCGGTCCGGGGAGAGCGAGAACCGCGTGTCGAGCCGCCGGTACCCGTTGACGGTCGGAATGCAGAACAGGGCGGTGGCCGCGGCGTGTTCGAGCAGGCCGGCGACGTAGCCGAGGCCCTCCTGCGACAGCAGCGCGCCGTCCCCGGGCGACGCCGGCACGAAGGCGTTGCGGTCGGCCGCCGTGTCGAACAGCGACTGGTGCAGGTGCCAGCCGCTCGGGTCGAAGCGTTCCAGCCGGGGCAGTGACATGAAGGAGGCGTGGTGGCCGAGGCGGGCGCAGATCTGCTTGGCGACCGTACGGAAGAGCAGCATGGCGTCGGCGGCGTCGAGGCCGCTCATCGGGCTGAAGGTGAACTCCAGCTGGCCGGGTCCCGATTCGTGCTCGAC
>NZ_JAAGLY010000034.1 GCF_010548375.1 Streptomyces sp. SID13726 | reverse complement strand
TTCCGATCTCGTCGACCAGGCCCGGCTCGGCGCCGCGCTCACCCGGCTCGCGCACGTCCCCGTGGAGCGCCTCCTGGCCCGCCCCGAACTGCCCGCGGGCCAGGCGCTCGCGGCCCGGGGGCTGCCCGCCCGCACGATCGACGGCTTCCTGCGTCCGCTGCTCGCCGCGCTGCTGTGCGACCCGGCCCTGACGACATCCAGCCGCTGCGCCGACCTCGCGCTGCGGGCCTTCGCGGGCGGCCGGCTGTGTGTGCCGGAGGGCGGCGCCGAGATGCTCCCGGAGCTGCTCGCCCAGACCCTGCCGCCGGGGACCGTGCACACGGGCGTCCGGGTCACGTCCGTCGCGACGACCTCGGTGACCACGGCGGAGCACGGCGAGATCCGCTGCCGTGCGGTGCTCCTGGCCACGGACGCCCGCGCCGCGGCGGACCTGCTGCCGGGTCTGCGGGTCCCGGACTTCCACCCGGTGACGGTGGTCCACCACACCACGGACGAAGCGCCGGGCACGGGGGCCGCGCTGCTCCTGGACGCCGACCGCGGCGGCCCGGTGGCCCACACGGCGCTGATCAGCGAGGTGGACCCGTCCCGGGCCCCGTCCGGCCGGTCCCTGATCTCCTCGACGGTCCTGGGCAACCCCCCACCGGACCTGGACACCGCGGTCCGCACCCACCTCGCCCGCCTCTACGGCACCCCGACGCACCGCTGGGAGACCCTGGCCGTCCACCACACCCGCGAGGCGGTCCCGGCCATGCGTCCCCCGCACGACCTGCGCCGCCCGGTGCGCCTCCTGGCCGGCCTCTACGTCTGCGGCGACCACCGGGACACCAGCACGGTCCAGGGCGCACTGCACTCGGCCCACCGGGCGACGGCAGCGATACTGAAAGACCTGGGAGCGACGGGCTCGATGCACCGCGCGGACCCGGCGCCGACGGCCCAGGCGGCGTGAGGCTCGCCCCGCGCCTCTGAAGGGGCGCGGGGCTGTATCCGATGTGCGCCTACCGCCGCGCGGGCGCGACCAGCCACAGCCACCGCCGCGCGGGCGCGACAGGCCGCAGCGGACCGGCACTCGCCGTACGACGGTGCGGAGTCACGGCGAGGCGGCCTCACCCCAGCGCGGCGACCTTGTCCCGATAGCTCCGGACCGGCGCCGCATCCTTGTAGGGCTCCAACCGCCGTTCGAAGTCCCGCACATACTCCACGGCCCGCACCGACCGCATCTCCGCGGCCTGCCCGGCCGCCTCGGCGGCCAACGAGCACGCCTGGTCCAGCTCCCCGAGCCCCAGCCTCGCGGAGGCCAGCACCACCCGGCAGAACAACCGGCTCCGCGCATACGCCGGCGCCCGCAGCTGAAGCGAACGCTCGGCATGCTGGACAGCCGCCCGGAACTGCTGGAGGTCCCGGTGGCAGTGCCCGAACTCGTCGGCCAGCTGCGCCTCGTCGAAGAACCGCGCCCAGTGCGGGACTTCGTCACCGACCCGCGCCGCCTCCAGCGCCCGCTCGGCACGGACCAGGGACGCCGTGCACGCCCGCACCTCCCCCAGCACGCCGTGCCCCCGCGCCTCGGCCGAGTGCAGCAGCGCCTGCACGACCGGCGGGGCGTTCGTGCCGACCCCCTGCTGGGCCACCCGCGCCAGCTGGATCGCCTCCCGCCCGTGTCCGAGGTACACGGCCTGGCGGCTCATCGTGACCAGTACGTACGCCCCGTAGGACCGGTCCCCCGCGGCCTGGGCGAGCCGCAGCGCCTGGACGAAGTACCGCTGGGCGAGGCCGTGCGCGGCGATGTCGTACGACGTCCATCCCGCGAGCCGGGTCAGGTCCGCCGCGGCGGCGAACAGTCTGCGGCCGGTGGTCTCCCCGTACGTGCCGCGCAGCATCGGCTCGCACTCGTGCTCCAGATAGCGCACCAGGGCCTGCCGGGCGTGCCCGCCGCCGTACTGGTCGTCGAGGGTGCGGAAGAGGTCGCCGACCGAGCCGAGCGCGGCGATGTCGCCGGCCGTGACCCTCTGGCCGGGCCCGCGCTCGGCCTGGCCGCGCTGGCGGGGGACCCCGGGGCGGCCCTGGAGCGGGATGCGGGCCGGTGGTTCGCCGCGGGCGACCCGGTCGTCGGGGCGGCCGATCAGCCAGTCGCGGCTCGGGACGACCAGCCCGGCGGGGGTGAAGGCGATCTTGCGCAGCTCGGCGTGGCTGCCGGAGTCCTTGCGCCACAGCCCGCTGACGATGTCGACGGCCTCCTCGGGTCCGGCGGCGAACTCCAGCCCGGCGTAGACCGGGGCGCAGGCGTCGAGGCCGAGGTCCTGCGCGGAGAGCCGGCGGCCCAGGCGCCGGGTGAAGACCTCGGCGATGAGGGCGGGTGTGGTGCCCCGGGGCTGCTGCCCGCGCAGCCACCGGGTGACGGATGTCTTGTCGTATCTGAGATCCAGCCCGTGTTCGAGTCCGAGCTGGTCCACGCGTCGGGCGAGACCCGCGTTGGAGAACCCCGCTTCTGCGATGAGCGCGGCGAGCTGTCGGTTGGGGGTGCGCTGCGCGGGTCGTTCCGTCATCTGCGGTGCGGTCTCCTGCCTTCCGGGCCGGTGAATGGCCCGGATTGCCTGTGAGCAGCCCTTATGGCCTCTGTGAACGGCGCGAATGTAGCGGAGAGTGAGCAGACGATCGCACACTTCGACGCTCGTTCATCCGATCGTGTGAGGATTGGCCCCGACGCTGACGGTCACGGGCCGGACGTACAGTGGCGTAGGCACCTTTCGTGCCTTACAACCTTCTAGGGAGGCGCTTGCCGTGAGTGGGTTGCGGTTCGTCCGCATGGGGTTCGGTACGGACGCGGTCGAGTACCAGGAGGCGTGGGACGAGCAGCGCCGGGTGCACGCCGCGCGCTTCGAGGACGAGGTCCCCGACACCGTCCTGCTGCTCGAACACCCCCCTGTCTACACGGCGGGCCGGCGCACGGCGGACAGCGAGCGCCCCCTGGACGGCACCCCCGTCATCGACGTGGACCGCGGCGGCAAGATCACCTGGCACGGCCCGGGCCAGCTGGTGGGCTACCCGATCCAGAAGCTGCCGCGTCCGGTGGACGTGGTGGCGCACGTACGGCGCCTGGAGGAGGCCCTGATCCGCACCTGCGCGGAGTTCGGCCTGGAGACCACCCGGGTCGAGGGCCGCAGCGGCGTATGGGTGCTCGGTGACCCCGTCGAGAAGCGCCCCTCCCTCGGCGGACTCTCCCTGGACTTCGACCCCCGGCTCACGGACGAGGAGTTCGACCCGCGCCTGAACGGCCCGGAGTACGCCCCGTCCAACGCGGGCCAGCGGCGCGAGGACCGCAAGATCGCGGCGATCGGCATCCGGGTCGCCAAGGGCGTGACGATGCACGGCTTCGCGCTCAACGTGAACCCGGACAACAAGTGGTTCGACCGGATCATCCCCTGCGGCATCCGGGACGCCGGTGTCGCCTCCCTCGCGGCCGAACTCGGCCGGGACGTGACCATCGCCGAGGTGCTGCCCGTCGTCGAACGGCACCTGACGGACGTACTGGAGAACGCGGACCTCAAGCCGAGGGTGATCGAGAAGACACCTGCGGCCTGAGACAGGCGGTGGGCTTTCAAATCCACGGGCGTACCCTTGAGCACGCCGAAGAATCAATCGCTAGGGAGCCGGTCGTGTCCGCAGTCGCACCCGACGGACGCAAGATGCTGCGCCTGGAGGTCCGCAACGCCCAGACCCCCATCGAGCGCAAGCCCGAGTGGATCAAGACCCGGGCGAAAATGGGTCCCGAGTACACCGCGATGCAGAAGCTCGTGAAGAGCGAGGGTCTGCACACGGTCTGCCAGGAAGCCGGCTGTCCCAACATCTACGAGTGCTGGGAGGACCGCGAGGCGACCTTCCTCATCGGCGGCGACCAGTGCACCCGGCGCTGCGACTTCTGCCAGATCGACACCGGCAAGCCCGAGGCGCTCGACCGTGACGAGCCGCGCCGCGTGGGCGAGTCCGTGGTCACCATGGACCTCAACTACGCCACCATCACCGGCGTCGCCCGCGACGACCTGGAGGACGGCGGCGCCTGGCTGTACGCGGAGACGGTCCGCCAGATCCACGAGCAGACGTCCGCCCGCGAGGCCGGCCGCACCAAGGTCGAGCTGCTGGCCCCGGACTTCAACGCGGTGCCGGAGCTGCTCCGGCAGGTCTTCGAGTCCCGCCCCGAGGTCTTCGCGCACAACGTCGAGACGGTCCCGCGGATCTTCAAGCGGATCCGCCCGGGCTTCCGCTACGAGCGCTCCCTGAAGGTCATCACCGAGGCCCGTGACTTCGGCCTGGTGACCAAGTCCAACCTGATCCTCGGCATGGGCGAGACCCGCGAGGAGGTCAGCGAGGCGCTGCGCCAGCTGCACGACGCGGGCTGCGAGCTGGTCACCATCACGCAGTACCTGCGCCCGTCCGTGCGCCACCACCCCGTGGAGCGCTGGGTCAAGCCGCACGAGTTCGTGGAGCTGAAGGAGGAGGCCGAGCAGATCGGCTTCTCCGGCGTGATGTCCGGACCGCTCGTCCGGTCCTCCTATCGGGCGGGCCGGCTCTACCAGATGGCCGTCGAGAAGCGGGGCGCGTATGTCGCCTCGCAGGCGGTCTGACGGCCCATCAGATGGCACGCAGTGCCACTCGGAACGTGTGAATCCGAGCACAAGCAACTACCGCTCGGTAGCGGCCGATCGACGCGGTCCTGGGCATCCCCGCAGATAGGGGGGTCATCAGGGCCGCGTCAGTGTTTTCGGGCATCGCATCAAGGCTTCATTGGTGTTTGACCGGTCGGTCACGCCCTGGTAACACCATTCAGTGACCCTGGTTGTACAGCCCGTGCACCACTCACCAGAGCCGCCGCTCCCGAGGGGGGACCTCCATCATGCAGGCCGCGCCCGTTCGCGCCACCGCGATCCCGTCGTTCACCGATGCACTCCGTGCCGTCGAATCCGTGCTCATGGGCAGCGGTCAGCGGACCGCCCGCCGCAACGCCTGGACCTCCGTCCTGGAGGACCGCCGCCGCGCCAAGGACCGGGTCGAGGCGCAGCGCGTCCTGGACCAGACGTTCGCCGTCCACTCCTGAGGTTTCCCGGCCGTTTCCCCGCGGGCACTGCCGTCGTCGGCGCTCCGGGGGCCACGTAGACTTCGGGCATGGCGAGAAGTGACAGTGCGGCCGATGCCGCTAACCCCGGGCGACTGAAGCAGATCGCCCTGACGTACAAGATGACCCGCAGGGCCGACAAGAAGATCGGCCTCGTGCTCGCGGGCGTCTTCATTCTGATCCTCGGTGTCTTTCTCGCGATCGGTTTCCTGATCGGTCACCCGGTCTATCTCGGCATCCTGGGCTTCCTGCTCGCCTTCCTCGGGACGGCGATCATCTTCGGGCGCCGGGCCGAGCGAGCGGCGTTCGGGCAGATGGAGGGCCAGCCGGGAGCGGCCGCGGCCGTGCTGGACAACATCGGCCGGGGCTGGACGACGACCCCCGCGGTGGCGATGAACCGCAGCCAGGACGTGGTGCACCGGGCCGTCGGCAAGGCCGGCATCGTGCTGGTCGCCGAGGGCAACCCGAACCGCGTGAAGAGCCTGCTGGCCGCCGAGAAGAAGAAGATGAACCGCATCGTCGCGGACGTCCCGGTGCACGACATCCTCGTCGGCACCGGCGAGGGCCAGGTCGAGCTCAAGAAGGTCCGCACCACGATGCTCAAGCTCCCGCGCGTCCTGAGCGGCCCCCAGGTGACCGCCACCAACGACCGGCTGCGCGCGATGGGCGACCTGATGAGCAACATGCCGCTGCCCAAGGGCCCGATGCCCAAGGGCATGAAGCTGCCGAAGGGCGGCGGCAAGGCCCGCTGATTTCTCCCGTACGACGATGAGGGCGCCCGGATCACTCCGGGCGCCCTCATCGTCGTAACGGACCCGTCGTAACGGACCCGTCGTAACGGACCCGTCGTAACGGACCTGGGGCGTCAGCAGTCGCTCTGCGCCGCCCTGCCCGCGAACCGGTCGCCGAGCCAGGAAACGACGTCGCCGACGGCCTGGTTGTCGGTGAGGAGATGGTCGCCGGGGTAGACCTTCCAGCCGGTCCGCACATCGGCCGCGCAGTAGGCGGTGCGTACGGCGTCCTCGGTGGCGGTGGGGATGACCTCGTCGAGGGCGCCGCGGTACTGGAGGACGGGGAAGGCGATCCGGTACGTCCCGAGGTTCACGCCGAGTTTCTGGGCGTCGAGGACCTGGCCCCAGGTACGGCCGTCGGTGCCGCGCTGCTGGTAGAGCTGGTCGAGGGTGAGGCCGGCCGTGGTGAAGTCCTTGATGCTCTTGCCCGCGAGGGCGGTGACGGTGCCGGCCAGGCAGACGGACTTGGCGGTCCTCACGGCCTCCTTGCCCTGGTCGTTGAGGAGCGAGTCGAACGGCAGGGCGGGGTGGGCGGCCTGGATGCCGATGGCCGCGTCGGCGAGGAAGCCGGAGAAGGCGCCGCCGTCGAGCCCGGCCGCCACCTGCTTCAGGTCACCCGGGATGCCGCCGGACGCGTCGCCGACCACGGTGAGCTCGGGGGCGTAGCCCGCCGCGAGCTGGGCCGCCCACAGGCTGGCCGCGCCGCCCTCGGAGTAGCCCCACAGGCCGATCCTCGCCTGCCGGGACAGACCGCTGCCCGGCACGGCGGGGGCGGCCCGGGCGATGTCGAGCAGGGCGTGCCCGGCATCGGTGCCGGCGACATAGCGGTGCGTCTGGCCGTCCAGGTAGCCGGGGCCGTCGGTCGCGGCTACGGCGTACCCGGCCTTGAGCAGGGCCGCGATGTTGTCGCCCTCGTACTCGTCCTGGTAGGCCCCGGCGAGCTGCTTGGAGAACGCGCACTGGGGGCCGAGGCCCAGCGTGCCGGGGTGGAAGGCGACGACGGGGCGGGGGCCGGTGCCGGTCCAGGGTGCGGTCGGGACGGCGAGGGTGCCGGAGACGGCGACCGGTCGGCCCTGGTTGTCGGTGGAGCTGTAGAGCACCTTCCAGGCCGACATGGAGATGTTGCCGGGCACCTGGCTGAGGGTGACCGGTCGGCAGACCAGGACGGTGCCCGGGGTGGCGGGCACGGTGGTGGGGGGTGTGTAGACGTCCGCGTCCGCCGCCGTACAGGCGACCGCGGCGGAGGCCTCGGGGGCTTCGGCGGCGAGGCCGACGCTCAGCAGAGCAGCGGCGAGGATGCTGACGAGGGCGGATCTCTTCATCGGTCCGGGGCGTCCCTTCGCAACGGGGGGAGGTTGCTTGGGTGCCAGACGCTAGGAGCCCGGGCCTACTGACTTGTAGTCAGCCGCCGCGCGTGTTCATCGGCGCGACTGTCAGGAGACGACAAAGACGAGGCGCCTCGTCAGATCCGCACTTCCACGGTCTTCGCCAGCCGGTCGTGCAGCCCCCTGCCGTCGCGGTCCCAGATCAGGGCCGGGAGCGCGAGACAGAGCAGGACCGTACGCAGCAGGGCGCGCGCCGGGTTCACCCGGCCGCTGTCGAGGGCGACCACGCGCAGGCCGAAGAGCCGCTTGCCCGGGGTGAAGCCGATGGTGCCGACCGTGAGGACGCCCATGACGAAGAAGACCAGCAGCGACCAGTTCGAGGTCGACGGGTCGCCGTAGCTCTGAGTGATCAACTGGGATGCAATCAGGACGCTCATCGCCCAGTCCACGGCGAGCGCGCCGAGCCGCCGCCCCGGGCGGGCGATGGAGCCCGGCCCCTCCTCGGGCAGGCCGAGCTGTTGCCCGCGGTATCCGAAGTCGACACCGGCGTCCTCGGCGGCCGCGCGGGGGCCCGAGAGCCACGATCCGATTGCATCCCTCTTGTCCACGCGTCCACGGTACTGCGCGCGTTTCGGGATACGGACAGGTGGGCCGGGCCGACGATGTCCGGTTAACTTGTGCGAAACAAATGGGTCACGCCCGAGAAACCACCCGTCCCTAGGGTCGTGGACAGCGTGTGCCACCGCACTGGCCGCACGAACGAACTACCACCCCGGTCAAGGAACGGTCGGGAGTAGGAGGAGCTGGATGTTCCAGAACGCCGACGAGGCCAAGAAGTTCATCGCGGACGAGGACGTCAAGTTCGTCGACGTCAGGTTCTGCGACCTGCCGGGCGTGATGCAGCACTTCACGCTGCCCGTCGAGGCGTTCGACCCGGACGAGGAGCTCGCGTTCGACGGTTCGTCGATCCGCGGCTTCCAGGCCATCCACGAGTCCGACATGGCGCTGCGCGCGGACCTGTCGACCGCCCGGGTCGACCCCTTCCGCCGTGACAAGACGCTGAACATCAACTTCTTCATCCACGACCCGATCACGGGCGAGCAGTACAGCCGTGACCCGCGGAACGTGGCGAAGAAGGCCGAGGCGTACCTCGCGTCGACCGGTATCGCGGACACCGCGTACTTCGGTCCCGAGGCGGAGTTCTACGTCTTCGACAGCGTCCGCTTCGCCACCTCGGCGAACGAGAGCTTCTACCACATCGACTCCGAGGCCGGCGCCTGGAACACCGGTGCGGTCGAGAACAACCGTGGTTACAAGGTCCGCTACAAGGGCGGTTACTTCCCGACCCCGCCGGTCGACCACTTCGCCGACCTGCGCGCCGAGATCTCCCTCCAGCTCGCCGCCTCCGGCCTCCAGGTCGAGCGCCAGCACCACGAGGTGGGCACCGCCGGCCAGGCCGAGATCAACTACAAGTTCAACACGCTGCTCGCCGCGGCCGACGACCTCCAGCTCTTCAAGTACATCGTGAAGAACGTGGCGTGGCGCAACGGCAAGACCGCGACCTTCATGCCGAAGCCGATCTTCGGTGACAACGGCTCGGGCATGCACGTCCACCAGTCCCTGTGGACCGGTGGCCAGCCGCTCTTCTACGACGAGGCCGGTTACGCGGGCCTGTCGGACACCGCCCGCTACTACATCGGCGGCATCCTCAAGCACGCCCCGTCGCTGCTGGCCTTCACCAACCCGACGGTGAACTCGTACCACCGCCTGGTCCCGGGCTTCGAGGCCCCGATCAACCTGGTGTACTCGCAGCGCAACCGCTCCGCGGCCATGCGTATCCCGATCACGGGCTCCAACCCGAAGGCCAAGCGCGTCGAGTTCCGCGCGCCCGACTCCTCCGGCAACCCGTACCTCGCCTTCTCCGCCCTGCTCCTCGCGGGCCTCGACGGCATCAAGAACAAGATCGAGCCGGCCGAGCCGATCGACAAGGACCTGTACGAGCTGGCTCCCGAGGAGCACGCGAACGTCGCCCAGGTCCCGACCTCCCTCCCGGCCGTCCTCGACTCCCTCGAGGCCGACCACGAGTTCCTCCTCCAGGGCGACGTCTTCACGCCGGACCTGATCGAGACGTGGATCGACTTCAAGCGGACGAACGAGATCGCCCCGCTCCAGCTGCGTCCGCACCCGCACGAGTTCGAGCTGTACTTCGACGTGTGATCGACGCGTAGGCCGTACGGCGGCGCCCCCATTCCTGTTGTCCAGGGGTGGGGGCGCCGTCGTATCGTTCCTTGCACAACTGTTCGACGGAAGACGACGGGGATACGGGGATGTCCGCACAGGACGACGAACACGAACGCGACTTCGACATCAAGTGGGCCGACGGAGCCGAGCACAAGGAACCCTCCGCCCGCGCCCGAATGCTGGCGGCCCGCTGGAAGGCGAACCCGCCGAAGCCGCAGCCGTTCCGGGCGGAGCCCCGGGTACGGGCCGCTCGGCGCTCGGCCTGGGGGTCGGTGGCGATCGTGCTGGGGTGTGTGGCGGTGGTCATCCTGGTGCTGGGATACGTGGATTTCCGGGCGCCGCGCTAACTCCGTGCCGAAGGGCTGAGCCTTTGCCGGGCCCAGGGCTGATCGGGACCGCTTCATGGGTGGGGGCGGGTGCACACTGGAGCTTGGGGCGAGTGCCTGACTGCGGGGTGGTGCAGATGCGGAGTCGTTTTCGGAGCGACCGGCGGCTGGCCGTGCGGATGACGGTCACGTTGTTCCTGCTCGGGCTGCTGTACGTGGCCTTCGTGGTCGCGTTGATCGTGTTGCTGAAGTCGTGGCTGCTGGTGGTCGGGCTGATCGCCGTGATGTTCGTGGCACAGTTCTGGTTCTCCGACCGGATCGCGATGTTCGCGATGCGCGGGAAGGTCGTGCAGCGGGAGGAGTACCCCGAGCTGCACGCCGTGGTGGACCGGCTGTGCGCCATCGCGGACATGCCGAAGCCGGTGATCGCCGTCTCCACCATGGACATGCCGAACGCGTTCGCCACCGGGCGCAACGCGGACAACGCCGTGGTGTGCGTGACCACCGGGCTGCTCAGGCGGCTGGAGCCCGACGAGCTGGAGGGCGTGCTGGCGCACGAGCTGTCGCACGTCGCGCACAAGGACGTCGCCGTGATCACCATCGCCTCGTTCCTGGGAGTGATCGCGGGGCTCGTCGTACGGTTCGCCTTCTACTCCCAGGTGTTCGGGGGCGGGCGGCGGGACCAGAACACCGCCGTGATCTTCGCCGCCGTGATGGGGGTGTCCGCGGCCGTGTACGCGATCAGCTTCCTGCTGATCAGGGCGCTGTCCCGGTACCGGGAGCTGGCGGCCGACCGGGCGGCGGCCCACCTGACCGGCCGGCCCTCGGCGCTCGCCTCCGCGCTCACCAAGGTCTCCGGCGAGATCGCCCGCATCCCCACCAAGGACCTGCGCACCGCCCAGGCCTTCAACGCCTTCTACTTCACCCCGGCCACCGGCAAGGAGCCCGGCATCGAGCGGTACTTCTCGACCCACCCGTCCCTGGAGCAGCGGCTGGAGCAACTGGGCCGGATCTCCACCGAGTTGGGTGAGGCGGCGACGCCCGACCACGGGAAGGCGGGCTGAGGATGGGGCTGCTGGACATCCTGCTCGGGCGCACCAAGCCCGTCGCGCCCGACCTCGACCGGCTCTTCGCCCTGCCCTCGGCGGCCGTGACCCTGGAAGCGGCCGCCTCCTTCACCCCGACCGGGCGCGGGGCGGTGTGCTTCGCCACGGTCGAGGGCGCGGCCTTCGAGCAGACGCACCGGGAGGTCCAGGCCCTGCTCGACGCGGACGCCGACCGCGACGGCCCGCCGGTGGAGTTGAGACGGGACGCCTTCGGCTACTCCTGGCTGGTCTCCGAGCGCACCCCGGACCAGCTGCCGCAGCTGGTCAACGACCTGCACGCGGTGAACAGTTCGATGGAGGTCAACGGCTTCGGGCCCCAACTGCTGTGCTCGCTGGCCGGGTTCGAGAACCCCGAGGGCCGGTCGCTCTCGCTGGTCTACCTCTACAAGCGCGGCACCTTCTACCCCTTCGCCCCGCTGCCCGGCGAGGGCCAGCGGCGCGACAACCCGCTGGAGCTGCGGGTGAAGGCCGCGCTCTCGGGCGACCTGCGGATCGAGGAGGACCTGGGCCGCTGGTTCCCGCTCTGGGGCGCCCCGGGGCTGTGAGCCTCCCCCGCTCCCGGCCCTACTGCTTGCGCTCGCGTGCCTGCCGACGGGACTCGAAGGGGTGCTCGCGGCGGTAACGGCGCTCCCACCTGGCCTGCTTGTCCCGGCGCTCGCGGTACGCCCGGTAGCTGCCCGGCGCCGCGCCCGTACCGCCGCCCCCGGACGCCCCGCCCGACGAGGACGCCGAAGTGCCCCTGCCGTACTGCGTGTAGAGGAAGAGCAGGGCGACCGCGACGAGCCACCAGGTGTGGTTCCCGAAGCCCAGGACGACCAGGACGACGGTTCCGGCAATGACGATGGTGCCCATGACGGGCCTCCGTGTGCGTGGGTGTGGTGTAGAAGAGTAGCCCCGGAGGGGCGGGCTGATGCCTGCCCTGCGCGAGCTGTTTCCCCGCACTCTGGAGTTGGTGGCATGCCCGGGTCCTTCACACAGGAACACGACGGTGAGCGCCTCAGCGGCGTGTACGGCGACGCCGGACCGGCCTCGCCCGCGACCGCCGTTCTGCTGCACGGGGCCGGCCGGGGCAGCAAGGAGCGGCTCCTGCCCCTGCTCGACGAGTTCACGGCCCACGGCTGCTCCGCCCTGGCCCTCGACTTCTCCGGCCACGGCGAAAGCACCGGCGCACTGCGCGAGTTGAGCCTGCGCCGCCGTTTCGAGCAGGCGGCCGCCGTGATCGACGCACGCGTTCCGGCCGGCGATCCGCTGATCCTGGTCGGATTCAGCATGAGCGGCCACACGGTGGCGGACCTCGCCCGGCACTACGGCGACCGGGTCACGGCCCTGGCCCTGTGCGCGCCCGCCGTGTACGCGGCCGAGGCCTGGGACCTCCCGTTCGGCGACGGCGACGGCGACTTCACCACGGTCATCCGCCGCCCGGACAGCTGGCACCGCTCTCCCGCCCTCGACGCCCTGCGCTCGTACGCGGGCCGAGCGGTCCTCGTGGTCCCGGGCACGGACTCGGTGATCCCCCCGCAGGTGACGGAGGCGGTACAGCGGGCACTGGCACACCGGGCACGGTTCACCCGTCTCGAACTGCCGGACGCGGACCACCAGTTGGGGATGTGGCTGCGGGATCACGGCGGTGACCGGCTGGAGTTGGTGACGGCGCTGCTGCGGCGCGACCGCGCTTCAGCCCAGCCGTAGCGTGCCCTGGGTGATGCGGGTCGCCACCGATTCCGCGGAGGTGCCTTCGGTGAAGGCGTGAGCCTTGATCAGTTCCAGGGCGTCGGGGACCGGGCAGCCGAGTTGGACCGAGAGCATGCCGGCGGCCTGGTGGACCAGGTCGCGGGGGTCGGTCTCGCCGTAGAGGACGGGGGCGTCGTGCGGGGAGAGGATCATGGAGGTGGTGAGGGCTTCGGCGACCTCGGTGAAGCCCTGGGAGCCGATGATGCCGGGGGCGGGGTCGAAGACGGCGAGGGCGCCGACGCAGGTGCCGGCGAGGCTGAGGGGTACGGCGGCCACCTCGGAGATGCCGAGTTCGGCGACCGCGGGGCCGTAGCCGGGCCAGCGGTCGATGAGGGCCGCGCCGGACGCCGAGACGGGGCGGATCTGGCTCGTCGCGTCCCGGGCCGGGCCCTCGCCGAGCAGGAACTCCAACTCCTGGGCGGCGCGGGCCGGTTCGTCGGAGGCGGCCACCGCGAGCTGGTCCAGCGTCGCCCCGACCAGGGTGAGCGCCGCGCTGCTGGTGCCGCAGGCCGCCGCGACCCCCGCCATGAAGGGCGGCCGCGGCGCGTCCCGGCGTCCGGCCCACCCGGCGAGGCGGGCGACGTAGTCCTCCTGGAGATGGGCCGCGGTCAGATGGCAGGACGCCGTGGAGCGGTGGACCTCGGCCATCCGCAGATGGACGTCCCTGAGGAGTTCGTCACCGGCCTGCTGGGCGAGGAGTTCGTGGCGCTCGGCGCGGTTGCTCTCGCGCACCGAGCGGGCACGCGCCGCCGCGGCGTTCCGCTGTGCGGAAGCCAGGGGGTCCGGGTCCCCGTCTCCGGTGGCCATACTCACAGCGTACGCCCGCCCATCAACCGGACCCGGTCGCCGGGGTCTCTTCCATCAGCAGGACGACCCCGCCACGAGCCGGTTCGCCCACCCGTCCCGGCTCCGGCGGACGGACCCGGCCGTCGAAGGGGCTGAACTGCACCGTGCACATGATCGACCGGCCCAGGCGGTTGACCGCCGGTACCGAGATCGGCACCCCGTGCTCGCGCTCCTCGACGCACCGCTGGACGGCCTCGCGGAGCTTCTCCGTGGGCAGCCCGAAGTCCAGGCCGAAGAAGGGCCGGTCCAGGACCTCGTCGGACCGCAGCCCCCACAGTTCGACGGCGCCCCGGCTCCAGCTCCTGACCTTGAACTCCCGGTCGAGGACGACGACTCCCGCGGCGATCGAGGTCAGCACGGCCTCCAGGAACGAGCGGGCCTGGTCCAGTTCCTCGGTACGGACCCGCAGTTCCTCGTTCATGGTCTCCAGTTCCTCGTTGCCGGACTGGAGTTCCTCGTTGGTGGTCTCCAACTCCTCGTTCGTGGACTGGAGTTCCTCGTTGGTCGTCTCCAGCTCCTCGATGCTGGACTGGAGTTCCTCGTTGGTGGTCTCCAACTCCTCGTTCGTCGACTGGAGTTCTTCGTACGCCGTCTCCAGGTCCTCGCGGACCCGTTTGATCTCGGATCTGAGCTGGGTGGCGACCGTGACGTCGGTGAAGGTGATGTTGGTGGCCACGGTGAGCCCGTCCGGGCCGGTCAGCGGCTGGACGAGGATGTCGAAGAACTGGGAGTCCTCGCTGGTCCGGCGTTCGGCGCCGTTGACCCGCAGGGTGCGGCGCTCGTGCCCGGCCTGCTCGATCAGGGAGCGCAGTTCGACGGGCCGGTAGGAGATCTCCAGGTCCTGGAAGGGGCGGCCCACGTCGTTGCCGGTCAGGCCGAACTGGAGGCGGGCGTGGTTGTTGACGTGGATGACGGTGCCCTCGGTGTCGACGGCCACCGCGGGGCTCGGGGTCGCGTCGAGGATGAGGTCGCGCAGCTGCCGGTGCCGGGCCACGGTGTGCACGTCGGAGTTCATCCCCGCGCGGATCTTCACCGGGGCGGGGACGTGCGGCGCGGCCGCCTCGCCGGGGCGCCGCCGGAACACCCGCTGACGCATGCTCAGCACGTCGAACCGGTCGACGTCGTTGAGCAGCATCTCGGCCTTGCCGAGGAAGAGGAAGCCGCCCTCGCGCAGGGCGAAGTGGAAGCGGTCCACGATCTGGGTCTGGGTCTCGACGTTGAAGTACATCAGCGCGTTGCGGCACACGAGCAGATCGAGCCGGGAGATCGGGGCGTCCCGGGTGATGTCGTGGCGGCCGAAGATGACCCTGCGGCGCAGGTCGGGGCGGAATCCGAAGCGGGCGCCGTTCTGCTCGAAGTAGCTCTCGCGCAGCTCGGGCGCCAGGGGTTCGAGGGCCTTCGCCGGGTAGAGGCCGGAGCGGGCGTCGCGCAGGGCCTCCTCGTCGACGTCGGTGCCGTAGATCTTGACGCGTTCGAGGGTCTCGTCCAGACCGAGCGCCTCGGCGAACATGATCGCGAGCGAGTACGCCTCCTCGCCGCTGGAGCAGCCCGCGCTCCACACCCTGATCTCGTCGTCCGGTCCGCTCTGCGCGAGCAGCTCGGGCAGGACCTCGCGCTGGAGGAACGTCCAGGCCTCCGGGTCGCGGAAGAACGAGGTGACGTTGATCAGGATGGTGTTGAACAGGGCGTTGAATTCATCCGCGTTGGTCTCCAGGCGGTCGCGGTAGTCCGCGTACGACGCCGCGTCCGCGTCGGCCATCCGCTTGCGGATACGGCGGCCCAGGGAGGACCGCTTGTAGCCGGTGAAGTCGAAACCGCGGGCGTCCCGCAGGAAGCGGAGGAGCTCCTCCAGCTCCTCGTCGGTCTCCGGCTCCGGCTGTCCGTCACTCATCTCTTCCGCCACTTCTGCTACTGCCCTTTGGTGTCGACCAGTCCGCGGATCACCGCGGCGATCTCCTCCAGAGGTAGCACGAAGTCCACTGTGCCCGTACCCATCGCCGCGTCCGGCATGCCTCGGAACTCGGCGGTGGCCGGTTCCTGGACGATGACGGTGCCGCCGCGCGACTTGACGGCGTCCACGCCCATGGCGCCGTCGCGGCCGGTACCGGTGAGGACGCAGGCGATGGCACGGGGGCCGTAGGCGCCGGCGACCGACTCGAAGAGGAGGTCCGCGGAGGGCCGTACGAAGTGGACGAGCTCGGTGTCGGTGAGGGCGAGCACGCCGTCCTGGCGGACGAGGAGGTGGCGGTCGGGCGGGGCGATGTAGACCGTGCCGGGGGTGACGCGCTCGTGGTCCTCGGCGAGTTTCACGTTCATGTCGGTGCGGCGGGTGAGGACTTCGGCGATGACGGTGCGGTGGCGGCGGTCGAGGTGCTGTACGACGAGGAGGGGGACGGGGAGGTCGGCGTCGAGGGAGGTGAGGAGGGTGGACAGGGCGTGGATGCCGCCTGCGGAGGAGGCGATGGCCACGACGTCGAAGGAGTCGAGGGTGGTCATGTGATTGCCTTTGGCGTTGGTGGGCGGGTGCGGGTTCGGTGAGGGCGGGCGTTTTGCGCAGTTCCCCGCGCCCCTGAGATGCCTGCGGCGGCCCGTTGCCGTCCGGTGGGGGACATCGGTCCCCTGCGCACCGTACGCGTCCGAAGGTGCGTCCATCGCCCCAACCGGATGCGCGGCCGGCCCCCACCGGCCGGCGCGCCTACTCCCCCGGTGCCGCCCTGACGACGCCCGCCGCGATCGCCGCCGAGAGGGTCGCGTGGTCCTTGGCCGTCTGATGGGCGTAGGTGAGGGCGAAGTCGGCCACGGCGTGGGCGAAGGTGTCCGTGGTGCCGAGGTACGCGGCGATGGCGAGGCGGTCGCCGGAGCGGGCGTGGGCGCGGGCCAGGGTGGTGCCGCAGAGGCGGGCGTAGGCCGTGAGGTCGGCCGGGGGCATGCCGGCGACGTCGGCGGAGCCCTTCATGTCGCGGAGCTGGCGCCAGTAGAAGGCCCGTCCCTGGGGGCCGCTCATCCAGCCGAGGAAGATGTCGCTGGCGGCCTGGAGGAGGCGCTGGCCGGCGACCACACGGCGGCCGGGGTGGACGTAGGGGCCGTGGGGCAGGTGTTCTTCGAGTACGGACTTCCGCGCCTCCTTGATCTGGAGGAACAGCGGGTCGTCGTCGTCCCGTCCGGCCAGCAGCACGATGAAGCAGCGGGTGCCGACGCTGCCCACGCCGACGACCTTGCGGGCCGCGTCCACGAAGCGGTAGCGGTCCAGGAGCAGCCGGCGTTCCTCGGAGAGGGTGGAGCGGTAGTCGCTGAAGATCTTGCGGAGGCTCGCCATGTCGGGGGCGCCGGCCGGTTCCAGGAGCGGTGGGTCGTGGATGATGCGGCGGCGGCCGTCGACCAGCTCCGTCAGCTTGCCGACCGCCTGGAGGCTGGTGCGGCGGCGGGCCCGGGTCAGGCTGGACTCGACGCGCCGGCGGTGGCGGGCCGAGCGGACCAGGGGCAGCAGGCTCTCCGCGTCGACGCTCTCGTACCAGACCTCCAGCTCGCCCATGCGGGCCAGCCTGCGCATCGCCGTACGGTACGCCGTCGTCGCCTCCAGAGCCGCCCGGTGGGCCTTGGCGTCGCTGTGCCCGTTCTCGCGGGCGGCGACCGTGACGCTCGCCGCGAGCCGCTTGACGTCCCATTCGAAGGGGCCGGGGAAGGTCTCGTCGAAGTCGTTCAGGTCGAAGAGGAGCGTGCGTTCCGGGGAGGCGTAGAGGCCGAAGTTGAGCAGGTGGGCGTCGCCGCACAGCTGGACCGTGAGGCCGGTGTGCGGCTGGGAGGCCAGGTCGGCGGCCATCACGGCGGCGGAGCCGCGCAGGAAGGCGAAGGGGGACGCGGACATCCTGCCGTAGCGGATCGGGAGCAGTTCAGGGAGGCGGTCGCGGCCCTGTCTCTCCAGTACGGCCACGGGGTCCTGGCGGTCGATGGCCGGGATCCAGGCGGCGTGGCCGGAGCGGGGGACGCGTTTGCGGGCGGCTCGGCCGCGCTCCGTGCGGGTGGCGGGGGTGCTCATGCGTCTCGCCTCCGTGTCACGCGTCTCGCCTCCGTGTCACGCCCGCCTCCTGGTCGCC
This sequence comes from Streptomyces sp. SID13726, assembly GCF_010548375.1. Classification (GTDB taxonomy): domain Bacteria; phylum Actinomycetota; class Actinomycetes; order Streptomycetales; family Streptomycetaceae; genus Streptomyces. Next base: position 60,038 of record NZ_JAAGLY010000034.1, on the reverse strand, counting down.
GGTGTCCTTCACCTCCTGATCGCAGTGAAGGGCCGGGGCGGGGAGGTGCGCATGCGGAGTGCGGCGATTCGGGTGACGGGCCCTGGTCGGGGCGCGTTGTCAGTGGGGCCCGTCAAGATGGGGCCATGAGCTTGCGTGATGGGGTGCGGCATATCGGGGTGGCCGAGCGGCGGGGGCGGCTGGGGCTGCGGCAGCAGCTCGCCCGTGAGGCTCGGGTGGGCAGTCCTGAGGAGGTGGGCCGTGCCTTGGTGGCGTTGCACGGAAGCGATCCGGCGACCGTGTACCTCGCCGTCGGCGCTCGGCTCACGGACTCCTCCGGCACCGTCGCCGAGACCGAGCGGGCGCTGTACGGGGAGCGGTCGCTGGTGCGGATGCACGGGATGCGGCACACCGTGTTCGCGTTTCCCGCGGAGTTGACGGCCGTCGTGCACGCCTCGACCGGGCTCGTGGTCGCCGCGCGGGAACGGGCGTCGCTCATCAAGGACATGGCGAAGGCGGGCGCCCCGGACGCGGCCTGGCTGAAGGAGGTCGAGGAGTCGGCGCTGGCCGCGCTCGCGCGGCGGGGGCAGGCCACGGCGGCGGAGCTGTCGCAGGACGAACCCCGGCTGCGGGAGCAGTTCGTGTACTCGGCCGGGAAGAGCTACGAGGGCGTTCACACCGTGTCGACACGGCTGTTGAGGGTGCTCGGGGTGGAGGGGAAGGTCGTACGGGGACGGCCGCTCGGCTCGTGGATGTCCTCGCAGTTCCGGTGGGCGGTCGCCCCGCCGCATCCGGAGCTCGATGTCGCCGAGGCCCAGGCGGAGTTGCTGCGGCGGTGGCTCGCCGTGTGCGGTCCCGCCACCGAGGCCGACCTGAAGTGGTGGACGGGGTGGAAGGTGAGCGACGTACGCCGGGCGCTGTCGGCGGTCCGCGCGGTGGCGGTGACGGTCGACGAGGGTCCCGCCTACGTCGTCGAGGGCGACGCCGGTCCGGTCGCGGGGCCGGCGGAGCCCTGGGCCGCGTTGCTGCCCGGGCTCGATCCGACGGCGATGGGCTGGCAGCAGCGGGACTGGTATCTGGACCCGTCCATGCGGGCCGCCCTGTTCGACCGGAGCGGCAACGTGGGGCCGACGGTGTGGTGGAACGGGCGGGTGGTGGGCGGTTGGGCGCAGCGGGCCGACGGAGAGATCGTCTGGCGGCTGCTGGACACCGAGGGCGTGGGGCCCGAGGCGGAGGCGGCCCTCGCGGTGGAGGCCGCCCGGTTGCGGGAGTGGGTGGGGGAGACTCGGGTGCGGCCGCGGTTCCGGACTCCGCTGGAGAAGGAACTCGCCGAGTGACGGTCGCGCCGGTGTGCCCCTGGTCCCAGGGGCACACCGGCGCGACGGCTCACCGCGAGTAGCGCATCAGCGCCCGCACCATGTGGCACGTGGTGTCCGACGGCGGGTGTACGCCGATCGTCTCCGCCGTGTCCCTGATCGTCTCGTTGCGGGCCTGGTTCGGGACGTAGACGCCCGAGTCGAGCAGGGCGATCGCGAGGCGCATCGCCTTGAGGCGGCGGTTGTGGACGACGTACCACTCCCGCGGACGGCCCGGCGGCAACGGGCGCTTCTCCAGGGGGGCGTACGGCAGGTCGAGCAGGACGGGGTGGGTCGCGGTGGACTGGGTGGGCAACGGCTTCGGCTTCAGTGCGGCAGCGGGCACAGGCATCCTCCTGTCGCGGTAAGGGCGGCGGCCGGGGTTCCGGCGACGCCCTCGAACACTGGTTTTATTCTACCGCCCGCCACTGACAAAAGCCCCTGGCCACAAGGGCTTTCGGGGGTGCTGTGACGCAGGTGGACAACGGGTTTTCGCGTACGGTGGCGGCATGGAGATCTGGATCAATCCGGCCTGCTCGAAGTGCCGCAGCGCCATCAGCCTGCTCGACGCCGAGGGCGCCGACTACACCGTCCGCCGCTATCTGGAGGACGTGCCGAGCGCGGACGAGATCCGCGAGGTGCTCGACCGGCTCGGCCTCGAACCCTGGGACATCACCCGCACCCAGGAGGCCGACGCGAAGGAGCTCGGCCTCAAGGAGTGGGCCAGGGACGGCGGTTCGCGCGACCGCTGGATCGAGGCGCTCGCCGCCCGCCCCAAGCTGATCCAGCGCCCGATCATCACGGCGGACGACGGCTCGGCGCTGGTCGGCCGGACCGACGAGGCCGTACGGGACGCGCTGTCCCGGAAGCAGTGAAGTGTGACGCAGGTTACGTCACATGACTCCTGTAACCACTGAGTAACCTCGTTCGGTATCTCGTACATAGCGGCGTACGCTCCCCTACCTCCCAGGAGGCGCGGATGTCGCGCAGGAGAACGCTCGGTACGAAGAAGAAGGTCGCGCTGCTGGTGAGCGCGGCGGCGGTGGCGGGGGGTGGGGCCTTTGTGATGGCCAGCACCTCCAACGCCGCGCAGAGCCCGCAGACGGCCGCGGAGTCGACGGTCTGCCAGGGGCTCGCCACCGCGCTCGGCAACAACCAGCGGTTCATCGAGGGGCAACGGGCCAACCCCGACGCGCAGTCGGCGGCCCGGATCGCCAACCGGGACGCGGTGATCGCACAGATCAAGGTGCAGCAGGAAGCGTCCGGTTGTGTGGTCGGGGAGTCGGCTCAGGACTCCCAGGCCGCCGCTGGACAGCCCTCGCAGGCAGCGTCCGCGCCCGCCGGCTCCCAGGAGGCGCCGCCCGCGTCCCAGGCACCACCCGCTTCCCAGGCTCCCCCGGCGGACGACGCCGGGTCCGGGCAGCAGGTCTGCAACGGCTCGACCGTGACGCTCTCCGGTGAGGCCGGCGCGCCCGCCGCGTCCAGCAACCAGTTCCCGGCCGGCACGAAGCTGAAGGTCACCAACCTGGACAACAACAAGTCCACGACGGTGGAGGTCACTTCGGTCTCCGGCAGCTGCGCGCTGCTCAACAACGCGGCCTTCGAACAGGTGCGGGAGCCCGGCAAGTTCCTGATCCGCCGGGCGCTGATCGAGAAGGTGGGGTGATGCCGTTCGCGTCCTGACCCGCTGAGGCGGCGGGCCACCGCCGCCGGTACGTGTCACGGTCCTGCCGCTCGCGGCCACGAGCGGCAGGACCGGCGTGTGTGGCGGGTGTGGCGTGCGCGGAGGGTCAGTCGCCGGTCGGCGGCGTGTACTTGTAGCCGACCCGCCGCACGGTCTGGATCGCGCCCCGCAGGTCCGCGCCCAGCTTGCGGCGCAGCCGGGCGATGTGGACGTCGACGGTACGGCCGTCGCCCACGTGGCCGTAGCCCCAGACCGTGGTGACCAGCTGGTCGCGGGTGTGCACCCGGTGCGGGTGCTGGACGAGGTGGGCGAGCAGCTCGAACTCCAGGTAGGTGAGGTCGAGTTCCGCGCCGTTCACCTCGGCGGTGCGCTGCACGGTGTCGATCCGGACGAGCGGCTCGCCAAAGTCGTCGCCCCGCGCCACCGGCGGTTCCGGCAGGAACGGGGGGCGCTGGTCGGCCGGGACGAGCACCAGGTAGCCGATCATCGGCGGCTGGCCCGGCAGGACGGGGAGGGTGTGCTGGGGGGCCGGCAGCCAGGTGGCTCCGGGCGGCAGGAACTCCGCCACGTCCGGCACCTCGTCCGGGCCGACGGCCCTGAGCCGGTGCCGTGCGCCGTTCTCGGCCGGGTTGGTGAGGGTGGCGGTGGAGAGGGTACGAGTGGTCGCCATGAGAGGTCAGCTCTTTCGCGCGAGGAGGTCTGCGGGAGACGTACGTCGACTGCGCGCTGGCCGAAGGCCGGGGTGTACGGCTTTAGAGGGCCGGCGCGTTCACCGCGCGGCAACACACCCGGTCGAAGTCGTGGTGCTGACGGGAAGGCCAGAACGGCTCGAGGTCATGGCGACCTGTCGCGGTGGGGTTCTGGAAGCTGGCCATGCGCCCATTGAAGCAGACACAGGCCCGCAACAGGAGTCTCCTCTCACTGCTTGGACGCTTCCTTGGCGTGAAATTGACGTGGCCCCGCTCACCCCACCAGGTGTTTGTGCCAGGTCAGGGGTCTGACCTCGATCGCCTTGTCCGGATTGCCGTCCCACACTGCGGACAGCCCGGCCATCTCAAGGGCCGTCACGACCTCGCGCCCGACCGCCGCGGTGGTCCCGGCCGAGCCGTCGAAACCGCCGTAGAGCAGGGTCAGTCCGTGGCCCTCGGCGGCGCTCTCGGTGCACTGGGTGTGGAAGTAGACGAAGCCGCGGTCGCCCTCGGCGCGCTCGCCGCCTATCTCGGCGGTGCCGCAGGGGCGGCAGCAGGTGAAGTTCTCCCGGGCGGTGATGCCCTGGGCGTTCAGCGCGTCGAAGGCGCCGGTCAGCCGGTCGGGGTCCGTCGGGCTCGGTGGCCAGGTCCGCTGCTCGGTGACCCGCTCCAGCCACAGCCGGTCGACCAACTGCCGTGCCTGGGCCGGGGACACGGGCTGTACGTCGCCGTCGACCAGCCACTCCTCGGCGTCCTCGGTGAGCCGGGCCCGGTCGTCGTAGCCGCAGCGCAGCAGGAGTCGTACGCGATCCTCCACCCGCTGGCGGATCTCGTCCGGCAGGTCCGGGACCTCCTCCCCCGGCCCGAGGTCCACCGGCTCCCACGCCACGCCCGCGTCCCAGCCGTCCTCCTGCCGGGCCCAGCCGGTCAGCAGGTCCGCCACGCGGTCCGGGTCGGTCAGGCGGGTGCCGAAGAAGGCGTCCTTGCCGACGCGGTGTTCCAGCTGGTAGTCGCCGCCCGTCTCGTGCCACACCTGGGCGAACACGTCCGGCAGGTCCGGGACGCGCTGTGCGACGAGGAAGCGGTTGCCCGCGCCCCCGAGTCCGGTCACGGCGGCGCGCAGTTCCTCGGCCGGTATCCGGAGGTACGTCCGCCCGCTCTCGGTCCAGGCCCTGACGGCCAGGCCCCCCTCGATCTCCATGCCCCCACCATGCCAGCCGCCACTGACAACGCGCCGAGGGGCGCCCACCGGTCGGTGGGCGCCCCTCGGGAAGCGGTGAGCGGGATCAGACCAGTCCGGCCTTCTCCAGCGCGGAGCAGCACGTGTCGACGAGCAGGCGCGTCACGACGTACGGGTCGACGTTGGCGTTCGGGCGGCGGTCCTCGATGTAGCCCTTGCCGTCCTTCTCGACCTGCCACGGGATACGGACCGAGGCACCGCGGTTGGAAACGCCGTAGGAGTACTCGTTCCACGGGGCGGTCTCGTGCAGGCCGGTGAGGCGGTCGTCGATGCCGGCGCCGTAGTTCTTGACGTGGTCGAGGGGCTTGGAGCCCTCGCCCAGGGACTCGGCGGCGGTGATGATCGCGTCGTAGTTCTCGCGCATCGCCTTGGTGGAGAAGTTGGTGTGCGCGCCCGCGCCGTTCCAGTCGCCCTTGACCGGCTTCGGGTCCAGGGTGGCGGAGATGCCGAAGTCCTCGGCGGTGCGGTAGAGCAGCCAGCGGGCCACCCACAGGTGGTCGGAGACCTCCAGCGGGGCGACCGGGCCGACCTGGAACTCCCACTGGCCGGGCATGACCTCGGCGTTGATGCCGGAGATCGCGAGGCCCGCCTTGAGGCAGTTGTCGAGGTGCGCCTCGACGACGTCACGGCCGAAGATCTCGTCGGCGCCGACACCGCAGTAGTAGCCGCCCTGCGGGGCCGGGAAGCCGCCCTTGGGGAAGCCGAGCGGGTAGCCGTCCTTGAAGAACGTGTACTCCTGCTCGATGCCGAAGATCGGCTCCTGCGCGGCGAACTTCTCCGCGACCTCGGCCAGCGCGGCACGGGTGTTGGACTCGTGCGGCGTCATGTCGATGTTGAGGACCTCGCACAGGACGAGGATGTCGTCGCCGCCGCGGATCGGGTCCGGGCAGGAGAAGACCGGCTTGAGGACACGGTCCGAGGAGTGCCCCTCGGCCTGGTTCGTGGAGGACCCGTCGAAGCCCCAGATCGGCAGCTCGGCGCCCTTGGCGTCGTCGCCGAGGATCTTCGTCTTGGAACGAAGCTTGGCCGTCGGCTCGGTGCCGTCGATCCAGATGTACTCAGCCTTGAAGCTCACGGGCCACATCCTTCGGGGGTGTGTCTGGGCGCACTTGCGGGTGCAGCGGCGCTGCGGCACTGAAACGCCGCCTCTCGATGCCCGCGAGCCTGTCAACAGGCGATTTCCCGGTCATTGCTCGAATGTGAACCCCGTGTTACCTGGTGGTGCTGTGGCGCGATTCACTGTGTGAGCGCGGCGAAGGGGTCCCGCGCGGCACAGGGTGTACCTGGCACCACCCCCCGACCGGGCGGCCAGACCCAGTGACCCCGGTCTCCCCCTCGACCAGACTGGCCGTATGACCATGCAGACGGGGAACGGCAGCCGGGGCAAGAGGGTGCGGGCCATGGGCCTCGCGGCCGTACGGGGGCTCGCGCTGGCGCTGGTGACGCTGCCGGGGGCGCTGCTCCTGTTCACGCTCAGCCTGGTGTCCATCTCGCTCGTGCCGGTCGGGATCGGGGCGTACACCACCCCCTGGGCGCTGAAGGCCGTGCGGGGCTTCGCGGACTGGCGGCGGGTGGTCGCGGCCGAGTGGAGCGGGGTGCGGATCCCGTCGGCGTACCGGCCGGTACCGGAGGACGCCAACACCTGGGCGCGCACCTACGCGCTGCTGCGCGACCCGGCGACCTGGCGGGATCTGCGCTGGCTCCAGGTGGACATGACGGCGGGGTTCGTGACGGCCCTGCTGCCTGCGGTGCTCGTGTTCTATCCGCTGGAGGGGCTCGCGGTCGCGGCCGGGCTGTGGCGGCCGCTGTCGGAGCTGGGCGGCGGCTACTGGTACGGCTTCGTCCATGTCACCGACCAGGTCACCGGGCTCGCCGCGGGCGCCCTGGGCCTCGCCCTGCTGGCCCTCGCTCCCCTCGGGCCGCGGCTGCTGACCGCGCACTTCCGCCTGACCCGGGCCGTACTCGGCGCCGGACAGGGCGAGTTGGCCGAGCGGGTCCGGGTGCTGACCGAGACCCGGCGGGACGCGGTGGACACCTCGGCGGCCGAACTGCGGCGCATCGAGCGGGACCTGCACGACGGGGCGCAGGCCCGGCTGGTCGCCATGGGCATGGACCTCGGCACTATCGAGGTGCTCCTCGACAAGGACCCCGCGCAGGCCAGGCGGCTGCTCGCGCAGGCCCGCCAGTCGTCCGTGGACGCGCTCGCCGAACTGCGCGACCTGGTCCGCGGCATCCACCCGCCGGTGCTGGCCGAGCGCGGACTCGGGGACGCGGTAAGGGCGTTGGCGCTACGGCTGCCCGTGCCGACCGAGGTGACGGTGGAGCTGCCGGGACGGGCGGACGCGCCGGTGGAGTCGGCCGCGTACTTCGCGGTGAGCGAGGTCCTCACCAACGCGGTCAAGCACTCCGGCGCCGACCGGATCTGGGTCGACCTGCACCACCGGGAGGGGATGCTGCGGATCGCCGTCACCGACAACGGCCGGGGCGGCGCGGTGACCGGGGCCGGTTCGGGGCTCGCCGGAATCGAGCGGCGGCTGGGTACATTCGACGGCGTCCTGGCCGTCAGCTCACCCGCGGGCGGTCCCACCATGGTCACCATGGAGATCCCTTGCGTGTAGTCCTGGCCGAAGACCTCTTCCTGCTGCGGGACGGGCTCGTACGGCTCCTGGAGGCCCATGACTTCGAGATCGCCGCGGCCGTCGAGACCGGCCCCGAGCTCGCCCGCGCGCTGGCCGAGCTGGAGCCGGACGTCGCCGTGGTCGACGTACGGCTGCCGCCGACGCACACCGACGAGGGCTTGCAGTGCGCGCTGAACGCCCGCCGGGACAGACCCGGGCTGCCGGTGCTGGTGCTCTCCCAGCACGTGGAGCAGTTGTACGCGCGCGAGCTGCTGGCCGACGGCAGCGGCGGGGTGGGGTATCTGCTCAAGGACCGGGTGTTCGACGCGGAGCAGTTCGTGGACGCCGTACGACGGGTCGCGGCGGGCGGTACCGCGATGGACCCGCAGGTGATCCAGCAGCTGCTGACCCGGCGGGCCGCCGACGACCAGCCGCTCGGCCGGCTCACGCCCCGGGAGCGGGAGGTACTGGAACTCATGGCGCAGGGGCGGACGAACGCGGCGATCGCGGGGAAACTCGTCGTCACGGAACGGGCGATCGCCAAGCACACCGCCAACATCTTCGCCAAACTGGGTCTTGAGGTGTCGGACGACGACAATCGCCGCGTTCTGGCGGTACTCGCGTTTCTGGACCGGGGCCGGTGACCGGCCTTTCATTCTCTGTAACTCCTGCTGCTCAAGGGCCTGTTGATATGCGGCGGCCGAGCAAACCTCTGATTTGTTTGTGGGGCGGCTGAACACCCTTGGGGCCACATCCGTAAGGGAGGGAGCCGCTTCACTCCTGTCGGGCGCCTCGATGCCCCGAAAAAGGAAGTCAGAGGAGTTCCATGGGACGCAACACACGTAAACGCCGCTCGTCGATGGCCACCAAGGCCATAGCCGCGTCGGCGGCCCTAGCGCTCGGCGGGGGCGGGCTGATCTGGGCGAACTTCTACGCTTCGGCGCACGAGTCCAACAACAACGGCTGGCAGCAGAACCAGACCAAGGCCGCGGCCGCCCAGGTGGCGACCATCTCCTGCCCGGACGTCGGCCAGAAGCTGACGAACGTGCCCCAGTCGGCGCGTCAGGGTGTGGCAACGGAACTGGCCAACCTGGACAAGCAGATCACCGAGGCCTACGCCCGGCTCGCCTCGACGCGCCAGGCACAGGCGGGTGACTCGGGCTTCGTCCAGAACGCCATCGTCGGCCCCCTCAAGGAGAAGCGGGCGGCCACGATCGACCGGATCCGCATCGACATCCAGCGGGTCGGGGGTCAGTTCAACAACTCGCTCAGCCAGCTGGCCGCGTGCACCACGCAGGCCGCGCAGACCAATGCCGGCGGGAACGGCGGCCAGAACAACAACGGCGGCCAGCAGAACAACGGCGGTCAGAACAACAACAATGGCGGCCAGAACAACGGCGGTCAGAACAACAACGGTGGCCAGAACAACAACGGCGGCCAGAACAACGGTGGTCAGCAGGGCGGCGGCCAGCAGCAGGGCGGCGGCGGACAGGGCGGCAACGGCCCGGTCGCGGCCGACTTCGTGGACATCACGAAGGTCCAGGGCAACGCCCAGCTCGGTGTCGGCCAGAACGGTCTCCCCGCGAACGGCAACTCCGGTTCGCGCGGCACCTTCACCACCAAGTGCGGTACCAACGGGAACGACAACCACAACACGGACAACGTGATCGTCGCCCCGGGTGTCGCCAACGGCGCCCACCACCTGCACGACTACGTCGGCAACCAGAGCAACGACGCCTTCGCGAGCGACCAGGAGCTGGAGGCGGCCCAGACCAGCTGCCAGAACCAGGGCGACAAGTCCTCGTACTTCTGGCCGGTGCTGCGTCTCCAGGACGGTACGCAGGACTTCGACCAGAACAACGACGGCGGCGGCAAGGAGGGCAACGTCGGCAAGATCCTCCAGCCGGCCCAGGCCCAGCTGAAGTTCGTCGGCAACAAGACCGGCAACGTCGTCGCGATGCCGACCGCTCTGCGGATCATCACCGGTGACGCCAAGGCCTTCGTCAACGGCAACGCCAACGCCAACGTGAACTGGTCCTGCACCGGCTTCGAGAACAAGGTGCAGCTGCACGACAAGTACCCGATCTGCCCGCAGGGCAGCCAGGTGGTGCGCACGACCAACTTCCAGAGCTGCTGGGACGGTCAGAACATCGACAGCGCCAACCACCGCACCCACGTGTCGTTCGTCCAGGCGAACGGCGCCTGCGCCAACGGCTTCAAGGCGATCCCGCAACTCCAGGTCCGGCTCGTCTACAACGTCCCGGCCCCGAAGCTGCAGAACGGCACGGTCGTCAACCCGTACGCGGTGGACACCTTCCCGGAGAACCTGCACAAGCCGGTGACCGACCACAACGACTTCATCAACTTCTTCTCCACGAACACGATGAACAAGATGGTCAACTGCATCAACACCGGCAAGAACTGCCAGTGACACACTGAGAAAGCCGGCGGTGAGGATTCCTCACCGCCGGCTTTCGTGTGTCCGGGAGACTTCTCAGTGCGCGGAGTGCGAGGCGCCGCCGCCCATCTTCGAGTGGTCCACGCCCTCCTCGATGTCCCCGCCGAGGGTCTTGCGCAGCACGGTCACCGTCTGGGTGGTGTCACCGACGGCGACCCACTTGCGGCCGACCAGGAAGTGGCCGCCGTAGTCCTTGGCGCCGTTGATCCACTCGCGCTGGCCGCGGTCGGTGGCGAAGGTGGCAAGGATGAACTTGCCGTCCGCGTCCTTGGACTTCTTGCACACGGCCTGGCGCAGCTCGTCGGCGTCGATCTGGATGTTGGGCGTGCACTTCACCTCGGCGGCCAGGTGCTCCAGGCTGCCGGTGGCCGCCGACGGCACCGCGGCGACGGCCTTCGCGTCACCACCGGACCCGCAGCCCGCCAGCGCCAGCACCGCGGCCGCGCCGGTCAGCGCGAGCATCGGTCGGGTCAACCTCATCTGTTGTTCCTCCGGTCACGGTCGCGTCGGACAGGTCCCGGCGGGGACCCGTCTCCTCTCATACGGCTGGGAGGCGCGGGGCGCTCAAATGCGGGTGTCACTCGGGGTACGGCTGTGCGAAAGTGTGCCGGTGAACGAGGACTGGGAGAAGCGGGTCGACGCCGTCTGGGCGGCCTTCGACGAGTATCCGGAGGAGCGGGCGGCCGAGTTCCGGGCGCTGGTCGACGCGCTCGTGGCCGAGCTGCCGGAGGACAGCCCGCTCGGGCCGTTCGAGCGGGCCTGTGCCTGGGACTCCACGGGCCACTCCGACAAAGCGGCCCCGCTGTACCGGGAGGCCCTGGCGAACGGGCTGTCCGGGTACAAGGGCCGCCGGGCCAAGATCCAACTCTCCAGCTCGCTGCGGAACATCGGCCGGGCAGACGAGGGCGTCGAGCTGCTGACTCCCGAACTGGACGCCCCCTCCGACGAGTTGGACGACGCCGTACGCGCCACGCTCGCCCTGTGCCTGTCCAGCCTCGGCCGCGACCGCGAGGGCCTCTCCCTGGTCCTTGGCGCGCTCGCCCCTCATCTGCCGCGCTACCAGCGGTCGATGGCGAACTACGCGCGTGCGCTGGTCGACCCGGAAGGCTGAACTCGGTTACGCGGGTTCGCCTGTCGGCGGTGACCTCCTCACGATTCGCTCGTTCTGCTGAACGTGCAGTCACAGGATGTCGCCCCGCGCCCCGCACCCGCCTCAGGCTCGGCCTCCGACCCCGTCGTCGACGTGGAACAGGCCGAGGCCGCGCTCGTCGAGCACTACCCCCGGCTGGTCCGGCTCGCCTATCTGGTGCTGCCACCGGGCCTGGGCCGCAACCGCCGGGTCCTGACCGCGCACGCCCTCACCCAGCGCGCCCTGCCCCGCGGCCGGAAGAGCACGCCCGTGATCCCGGCCCAGTCGGCCGGCCGCGAGGGCGACCCCGGCTACGCCTTCGTCCGCCTCCAGGTGGTGCGTACGGCGCTGGAGGCGGGCCTGCCGCTCAAGCGCAAGGCGTGGCCCAAGCGCTCCCAGCTGCCGCCGCTGCTCCCCCAGGTCTGGGGCCTGCGTCTCTTCCCGCGTTCCGGCGGCGCCGACGAACTCGCCCTGGACCAGCGCCTTTCGGCCCTGACCGGACCCGCCCGCGCCGCCTACGTCCTGCGCGGCCTGGAGAAGCTGCCCGACGGCGACGTACGCAAGGTGCTGGCGGCGGCGGGCGTGGCCGACGTGGACGCGGCGCTGGACGAGGCCGACTCCGAGAAGGCCCAGTACGCCCTGCTCGACTCCCCCGAGTTCGACCCCTGCTCGCTCCAGGCCCGGCCGACCGACCTCATGCGGCGCCGGCAGCACATGAAGGCCGCGCTCGCCGCGACCGCGGCCGTCGTGGTGTGCGGGGCGCTGCTCGGCATGCCGGGTGACGGCTGGGGCCCCGACGGTGCCGCCGCGCCCGCCTACGCGCAGAACCCGGCCGCCCAGGCCGCCCTCGACCCGGCCCGCCTGGTGCGGATCCCGGCCGCCGCGTGGGAGTCCTCCGCCCGCACCGACTTCTCCGTCTGGCCCGCGCGCGGCGGCCTCACCGCCGACTCGGCCCTCCTGCGCCGCGCCCTCGCCGTCTGGGCCCGCCCCGGCGGCACCGTCCAGGTCTCCGCGACCCCCGGCACCCCCTCGGGCGGCCCGTCCGGACCGCCGCAGCTGCTGTACGCCGGGGTCGTCGACAGCGCGCGCGTGGTGATCCTCTACGACGGTCTGCGGATCGTCCGCTACGCCGAGCCCAAGGACGGCACCGCGGGCGCGGCCCTCGACTTCGCCCGGGTCGACGGCGCGGACCGGGCCGGGTCGAGCGCGGTCGTCCTGGGCCGGGCCGACGGCAACGTCCGCTATCTGATGGCGCCCTGGGTGACCAAGGCGGCCGAGCGGGACCTGATGAAGCCGGCCGCGGGCGCGATGGCCCTCACGCTGACCGACGGGGCGACCTCGCCGATGGCGGGCCCCGGCGGCCAGGGCGGCGCCTGCACCTCCTGGAACGTGCTCCAGCTGACCGACTCCACCGGCACCCGGCTGCTGACCGACCTCGGCGAGCTGGTCCCGGCCCACCTCACCACCGGCCGCCCCGGCTCCGTGAAGGACGCGTCCGGCGCGTCGGCGCTGCGCGACTGGGCACCGTATGCCTGCTCGCTGGGCGCGATGCGGTCCTCCGGGGTGCGGAGCGTGAACGCCTGGACGTACGCGGCGCAGCCGCTGCCCGACGCGAGCGGGACGGCCGACTGGGTGTGCACCCGGGGCGAGACCTGGCAGGGCGGCGGGGAGCGGGTGCTGGCCCAGTTCCACACGCCGGGCGGGGCGTACGGCGCGGTCGTGGCGAAGGCGGAGAACGTCCCGGCGTGCGGGGCGAAGGACCCGCAGGTGCTGGCCGGGGTGCTGTGGAAGTCGGGGACGGGTTCCTGGTACCTGCTGTCGGCGGGGAGCAAGGGGACGGCGTCGATCAGCGCGACGGGCGGGGTGCAGGGGTCGGCCCAGGGCGGTCTGCTGGCCGTGAGGGCGAAGCAGGGGGCTCAGGCCGAGCTCGCGGGGACACTGACGGACGGGCGGGCGGTCACGGGGCTGCGGTGAAGGCCGGACCCGCGGATCAGGCCTTCGGGCCTTGCTGACAGATTCGTAAATAAGACCTTGCACGGGGCTTCACCCCCGGCCTACCCGTCAGTACATTGACGCCATGTCTAACACGCACGAAGCGGATCGGGTGCCCCTCAAGGCCCGGAAGGTGTCCTTCTCCTGGGAGGACACCCCGCTGCACTGGGTGCCTGGGGACCCGTTCACCACGCACACCATCAATGTGCTGCACATGCTCCTGCCCGCCGGTGAGCGCTGGTTCGTGCACGTCTACAAGCAGGTGCTGCCGTACATCAGGGACGAGCGGCTGCGCGAGGACGTCATCGGGTTCATCGGGCAGGAGGCGATGCACTCCCAGGCCCACGACGAGGTGCTGCCGCATCTGCGTGAGCAGGGGCTCGACCCGACGCCGTACACCGCGCAGGTGGACTGGTTCTTCGAGAAGCTGCTCGGCGACCGCACGCTGCCGCCGGGCAGGGCCCGCAAGTGGTGGCTCCTGGAGCGGGTCGCGCTCATCGCCGCGATCGAGCACTACACGGCGTTCCTCGGCGACTGGGTGCTGAACGCCGAGGAGCTGGACCGCCGGGGCGCCGATCCGACCATGCTGGACCTGCTGCGCTGGCACGGCGCGGAGGAGGTCGAGCACCGGTCGGTCGCCTTCGAGCTGTTCATGCATCTCGACGGCAACTACGCGCGCCGGGCCCGGACTTGGGCCACCGCCTTCACCACGCTGGTGTTCCTGTGGCAGCGCGGGGCGCGGTTCTTCATGGCGAACGACCCGACGCTCACCGACGGGAAGGCGAGCTTCAAGGACTTCTATGTGCGGGGCCGGCGTGGGCTGTTGCCGTCGGCCGGGGCCATGGCCGCCTCCATCCCCCGTTATCTGAGCCGGAGTTACCACCCCTCGCAGGAGGGTTCCACCGCGCAGGCGGTCGCGTATCTGGCCTCGTCGCCGGCCGCCACCGCTGCCGCCTCCGCCGTAGAGAAGGGCGCCTCCTGATGCCGAAGCCGCTGACCGTCGCGGTCGTCGCCGGTGCCGCGCTGCTCACCCGCAGGGCGCTGCGCCGCCGTATCCGGGTCTCGCCGCTGTGGCCGATGCCCGCGCTGGAGGAGCCGGTGTCCGGGCGGCCCCGGTCGCGGGCGCTCCGGCTGACGGTGACCGCGCGTGAGACGGTCGCCGACGGGGTCGTACAACTCCGGCTGGAGGGACGGGACTTGCCGCGCTGGGAGCCCGGCGCGCATCTCGACCTGGTGCTGCCGTCGGGGCGCGTGCGGCAGTACTCGCTGTGCGGGGACCCCGCGGACACCTCGTCGTACACCGTGGCGACCCGGCTGGTCGAGGACGGGCGGGGCGGTTCGCGCGAGGTGCACGAGCGGGTGCGGGTGGGCGCGGAGCTGGAGGTGCGGGGGCCTCGGAACCGGTTTCCGCTGGTCACGGCATCGTCGTACGTCTTCGTCGCGGGCGGCATCGGGATCACGCCGATCCTGCCGATGCTGCGGGCGCTGCCGGACGGTGTGGAGTGGCGGTTGCTGTACTGCGGGCGGGAGCGGGAGTCGATGCCGTTCCTGGCGGAGGTCGAGCGGCTGGGCGGCACCGTCGTGGAAGGGGTGCCCGATCTCGACGCGCTGGAGGTCCCGGAGGGTGCCGCCGTCTACTGCTGCGGCCCGGAAGGGCTGATGGCCGCGGTGGAGGCGAGGTGGCCGGGGGTCCATCTGGAGCGGTTCGCGCCCCGGGCCCTGTCGGGCGGCGCCTTCGAGGTCGAACTCCGGCGCAGCGGGCGGACGTTGACGGTCCCGGCGGACTCGTCCGTGCTGGCCGCCGTACGCGAGGAGCTGCCGGGCACCGCGTACTCCTGCGAACAGGGGTTCTGCGGGACCTGCCAACAGCGGGTGCTGGAGGGCGAGGTGGAGCACCGGGACGAGCTGCTGACCGATGCCGAGCGCGGCGACTCGATGCTGATCTGTGTGTCGCGGGCGCGAAGTGGCCGACTGGTGCTGGACATGTGAACACGCCTGGCCGGACCGGTCCGTTCGGGGCCGGATCCGATCGGTAAGGTGTTCGCATGACTACCGGGGTCCGCCGAAGAATGGGAGTCGAGGAACGGCGTCAGCAGTTGATCGGCGTCGCCCTCGAACTGTTCGCCCGTCGCTCGCCCGACGAGGTCTCCATCGACGAGATAGCGTCGGCGGCCGGTATCTCCCGGCCGCTGGTCTACCACTACTTCCCCGGCAAACTCAGCCTGTACGAGGCCGCGTTGAAGCGTGCGGCCGAGGATCTGGCGAGCCGCTTCGAGGAGCCGCACGAAGGCTCGCTGGGCGGGCGGCTGCTGCGGGTGATGCGCCGCTTCTTCGACTTCGTGGACGAACACGGGCCCGGCTTCTCGGCGTTGATGCGCGGCGGCCCCGCGGTCGGCTCCTCGGCGACGAACGCGCTCGTCGACTCCGTACGGCAGGTCGCCTACGAGCAGATCCTGTCGCATCTGCGGGTGGACGACCCGCCCGCGCGCCTCGAACTCCTCATCCGCTCCTGGATCTCGCTCGTCGAGTCGACGGCCCTGATCTGGCTGGACGGCCGGCGCATCCCGCGCGCCGAACTGGAGACACAGCTCGTCCACGACTTCGCCGCGCTGGCCGCCGTGAGCGCGGCCTACGACGAGGAGATGACCGCACTGCTGCGGCACATGCTCAAGGACGAGCCGCACGACGGACCGTTCACCGACCTCGCCGCACGGCTCATCTCCCTGGCGTCCTGAACAGTCCGGAGAAAAGCGCTCTAGCGCTCGAACTTCCGGTACGACGCGTCGAGGTCGCGGACCTCCGCCGAGGCGTGCAGGACGACTCCCCCGTCGTCCTCGATGTGCTCGCGCAGCAGCTCCAGGACCGCCTCGGTGAGCTTCGCCTTCGTCTCGTCGGTGCGGCCGGCGAGCAGGCCGATGGTGACGTGCACGACGGCGTGGCCGTCGTCCCCCGGGTCGTCGTAGCCGAACGCGGTGACCTCGCTCGCCCGGAACTGCGTCTTGCACGCCTCCGGCTTGGCGGCCGCGATCTCGACGAGGGCGGTGTGCAGGCCCCGAGCGAACTCCTCCCGGTCGAAGGAGACGAAACGCGAGTGGTCGACGGTGATCTGCGGCATGGGCACTCCTGTTCTACGACGTCACAGGTCACCCTAGCCGCAGCGCCAGCATGGCGATGTCGTCCTCCCGGTCGTGACCGAAGGTGTCCAGAAGGGTGTCGCACAGGGCGTCCAGGCCGGGCAGCGCACCGGAGGCGGCCGCCCGCAGGTGCTCCAGGGAGGCCGAGAGATCGGTGCCGCGGGTCTCGATGAGGCCGTCGGTGACCATGAGGAGCCGGTCGCCGGGTTCGAGGAACAGCTCGGTGGCCGGCGGATGGGGCAGGCCGATGCCGAGCAGCGGGCCGGACGCCTTGACGTAGTCGGCGCTGCCGGTGTCCCGGACGATCAGCGGCGGGATGTGCCCGGCGTTGGCGATCCGGGTGCGCCCGGTCTCCGGGTCGATCAGGGCCAGGCAGACGGTGGCCGTGGTGTCGGGGTGGTAGCGCTGGAGCGTCCGGTCGAGGCGCTCGGCGAGCACGGCCGGGTCGCTCTCGTCGACGGCGTAGGCCCGCAGCGCGTGCCGCAGTTCGACCATGACGGTGGCCGCGTCCAGCGAGTGCCCCACGACGTCGCCGACCGCGGTGAGCGCGCCCTCCTCCACCCGCAGCGCGGCGTAGAAGTCGCCGCCGATCTCGGTCTGCCGGGAGGCGGGGACGTACCGGACCACGACCTCCATGCCCGGCAGGTCGGGCAGCCGGTGCGGCTGGGGCAGGAAGCTGTGCTGGAGGGTGAGGGCGACATGCCGCTCGACCTTGTACATGAGCAGCGGCTGCGCGGCGAGCGCGGTGGCCTGCGCGAGCTGGGCCAGCAGGGTCTCGCCCTCCAGGCCGACCCTGCGCATCCCGCGCGCGGGCGCGGCCAGGCAGACCGGGGCCCGGCCGTCCTGGGTGACGACCAGCGCGAGCCGGGCGTCGTGCTCGACTCCGGGCCGGAAGAACCCGGCGGGCCACAGCGGCGCGGGCACGGTCGTCAGCTGCACCCCGGCCTGCCCCCGGGTGAGCCGGCGCAGCAGGGCGGCCACGGACCGGTCGGCGGCCTCGTCGGGCAGGGACACCGGGATGCGGTCGCGGGACAGGCCGCGGTAGAGCTGGTCGTCCTGGTCGAGGACGAAGACGGCGGCGGGGGTGCCGGTGAGCCGTGAGACGCCCTCGGCGGCCGCGTCGGAGAGTTCCTGGAGGGTGCGGGCCGCCTGGATGGTGACGATCGTCTCCGACAGGAGGGTGAGCCGTCGCACCAACGCCCGGTCTCCGGCGCGCAGTTGGGCGTTGCGTACGGCGGCCCGGACGACCGCCTCGATCTCCAGGGGCTCGGCGGGCACCCGCAGATAGGCCTCGACGCCCATGTCCATGCCCGCGCAGTGCACGGCCGGGGGCACGGCGGAGGCCGAGAAGTGCACCACGGGCATCCCGGCGGAGTGCGGGCGCTCCTTGAACATGCGGCACAGATCGAAGCCGCTCATGTCGGGCAGGCCCACGTCCACCAGGGCCACGTCGGGCAGGGTGCCCTTGCGCAGCCGCTCGTCCAGTTCGGCGAGGGCCTCGCCGCCGGAGGCGACCGGGACGACCCGGTGCCCGGCCCGGGTCAGCACGGTGCCCATGGCGTACCGGCTGGCCTCCAAGTCGTCCACGACCATGACGGTCGTGCCGGTCAGCTTGCCTTTGACGTCCATCTGTCACCCCTCGGGCAACACCGGTGGAGCAGAGCGGGGTTCGGGCTCTGCTCCACCAAGGTTATGCGCTCATTCAGGGATTGCGGACGAATACGGCCACGGTCCGGGCCGGGACGCCGAAGGTGCCGGAATCCCGCTCGTAGGACGCCTTCCTGACGGTGGAGTCCGCGCCCGCCGTCTGCACGGGGTGCAGCCGGTAGGAGCTTCCGGCAAGATCGGCGACCCGCTGGCTCTGCGCCTGGGGCGTCGCGTTGAACACCACGACCAGATCACCGAGTTCCATCGTGATCACACCGGGCGTCTCGTCCTTCCCGGACAGCGGGAAGGACAGCTTCGACTGCACCTGGTCCGCCGTGTCGAGCGAGAACGCCTTCTCTGTCGTACGGATCCTCAGCAGGTCCTGATAGGCGGCCGAGGCCCCCTGGATCTGCGCGCAGCCGACCTTCACCGAGCCCAACAGCGGTTGGGCGTACGGCCACTTGGACGCGTTGTCGGCCGCCATGGGCAGTCCGCGGCCGAAGCCGTTGCCGTCCTGGCAGTTCCAGTGGACGGCGTTGAACCAGTCGCCGCTGTCGAAGGAGTTGCGGTCCAGGGACTTGGAGCGCAGCAGGTCGGTGCCCGCCTGGGAGAGCGCCGGGCCCTGCGAGAGGGTGGCCGTGGCCATGGCGAGGACCTGCATACGGGCGCGGTCGTCCGCGCTGGTGGACGCGGGCAGCTTGTACGTCAGCGCGTCGAACAGCGACTCGTTGTCGTGCGCGTCGGCGTAGGCGAGGGCGTCGCCGGGCGCGTCGGCGTATCCGGCGGGTTGGCCGTTGTAGTCGACCTGGGCACCGGTGACCTCCTTGCCGTCGGTGTCGGTGAAGCGGTACTTCGCGAGGTTGCCGGACAGACCCACCTTGATGAGGTCCTGGTAGTGCAGGAGGCGGGCCTTCTGCTCCTCCGGAGTGCCGTTGTTCTTCGAGGAGTTGGGGTCGGTGTACAGACCGGACGCGAAGCCCTGGACGCCGGGGTCCTCGTCGAAGGGGCCACCGCCGCGTACGGCGTCACGGGCGCGGTCGGAGAAGGTGGCGATGCCGGTGCCGGCCATGTTCTGCTGCGTGGCCTGCACGAAGCGGGCGTCGTCGGCGACCTCGCCGAAGTTCCAGCCCTCGCCGTAGAGGATGATCTTCTTGCCGTCGACGCCGTCCTTCTTGAAGGTGAGCGCGTCGAGGGCCTTGCGTACGGCCAGGATGTTGGCCTTGGGGTGGTGGCCCATGAGGTCGAAGCGGAAGCCGTCGACCTTGTACTCCTTGGCCCAGGTGACGATCGAGTCGACGACCAGCTTGCCCATCATGGCGTTCTCGGTCGCGGTGTTGGCGCAGCAGGTGCTGTTGGCGACCGAGCCGTCGGCGAGGAGCCGCTGGTAGTAGCCCGGCACGATCCGGTCGAGCACGCTGGTGTCGGCCTGTCCACTGGCCGCCGTGTGGTTGTAGACGACGTCCATGACGACCCTGAGGCCGTCCTCGTTCAGCGACTTGACCATCTCGCGGAACTCGACGGTACGGCCGGTGCCGTTCGGGTCGGTGGCGTACGAACCCTCGGGAACCGTGTAGTGGTACGGGTCGTAGCCCCAGTTGTAGGCGTCCTCGGCGGCGGACTTGGCCACGCACTCCTGCTGCTTGTCGGAGTCGGCCGCGTAGGAGGCGAGGTCGCAGTCGGGGGCCGCCTGGTCCGCCCGGCGTTCGGGAATGGTGGCGATGTCGAAGGCGGGCAGCAGGTGGACGTAGGAGGTGCCGGACTTGGCCAGTTCCCGTAGGTGCCGGGAGCCGTCGCTCGCCTTGTCGGTGAAGGCGAGGTAGGTGCCCCGGTCCTTCGCGGGCGCGGTCTTGTCCGCCACCGAGAAGTCCCGGATGTGCAGTTCCTGGATCTCGGCGTCGTTCAGGGGGACGGCCTTGGGCTTGGTGTAGCTCGTCCAGCCCTTCGGGGCCAGGGAGTTGTCGTCCAGGTCGACGGCGAGACTGCGCTCGGAGTCCGTGGTGAGGGCGACCGAGTAGGGGTCGGTGACCTTGTTGGTGACCACCTTCCGGACACTGGGTGCCCAGACCTTCACGACGTACCGGTAGGCCTTGCCCTTCCAGGACTTGGGGCCGGTGACGGACCAGACGCCGGTGGTGGAGTCGCGCTTCATGGCGACCGTGGAGCCGCCGAGTTCGAGTTTCACCGACTGCGCGGTCGGCGCCCAGACCGAGAGCGTCGGGCGTCCCTTGCTGAACGTCGGCCCGAGGTCGGCCTTCGTCGCCTTCGGGTACAGGTCGTCGAGCACGCCCGCGATCTGGACGCCGGTGGCCGCCGACACCGCGCCGTTCGCGGCGCGTTGGGACGCCACGATCTGGCCGCTGAGGGCTTCCCTGAACCAGTCCCGGTCACGCGGGTCCACGGACCAGGCCGTGTAGTCCTTCAGATACGGGAACCTCGCCTTCTGGGCGTCGGTGAGCGCGGTCCTGGTGAGCCGCAGCCAGCGCTCGTCGTCGCTGGTCAGCGCACCCCTGTCGGCGGCGATCGAGCCGTCGTGCGAGTACACCAACTGGGTGGAGGCGGCAGCCTCGTCGCCGTTCCAGGCGACCGTGTTCCGGTCGATCCAGACCGCCTTGGAGGTGGTCAGGTCGAGCGCGGCGGCGGACCCGGCGGGCTGCGGGAGCAGGTACTTCTCCTGGCCGTTCAACAGCCACACCTCGTGGCCGTTCGCCGTGAGGTCCAGGGACTGGTCGGTGGGCAGGTCCTTCTCGTCGCCCTTGTGGAGGATGTAACTGAGGCTCGTGGCCCCGTCGTTGAGCGGTACCTCGTAGACCGCGCCATAGGCGTCGGTCCTCACCGGCTCCAGGGGCTTGGACCAGTCGGTGGGGTTCGCGGCGCCCGTCCAGACGTGCAGGCCCCAGCCGTCGTAGTTCCCGTCGGCCCGGTGGTAGTGGATGACCGCCTTGGTCCTGTCCTGCGCCGGGTAGTCGGGCTTCTCGGTGAGGACAGTCTCCTTGCCCTGCTCGATCCAGATCTCACCGGTCTTGGTGACGTCGATCGTGCGGTCGGTGGAGACGTCCTTGTCGCCGTCCTTGTCGATGACGAGGAAGCCGACGTTGGAGGCGCCGGGCTTCAGCTTGACGTAGGCGAAGGCGCCATAGGCGTCCCGGCCGACGAACGGGTGGCCGGCGGGCCAGGTCGTGGCCTCACCGTCGGCGAGGTCGCCCCAGGCGTACAGGCCCCAGTCGTCGTAGTCGCCGTCGGCGCGCTTGTAGTGGACGACCGCGTAGTCGCGGGAGGAGGCGGTGGGGGTCTCCTCGGCGGGCGGGGTGCCGGTACTGCTCGCGGCGGTCGCACTCGATGTGCGTCCGGCGGAGTCGACGACAACCGCCTTGTAGCGCAGGGCTGTTCCGGCGGGGACGTCCTCGCCGATGGTCTGGGTGACCTTGTAGGGGGCGTGGTCCGCCGAACCCGGCGTCCGCCACTTGCCGTTGCCCACCTGCGCGGCGAAGACGACCCGGTTGAGCTGTCCGCCGTCCACGTCGGCGGTGAGGTCGACGGTGCCGGTGGCGCCGGTCGCCGGGGCCTTGAGGGTGATCGTGGGCTTGGCGGCGGGCTTGGCGGGCTTGCCGGTCGCCTTGAGGACGATCGCGGAGCCGGCCGGGACGGTGACGGTGATCTTCTGGTCGGCGCCGGACTTCACCGTGGCGTCCGTGCCGTAGATCCCGCGGTAGGTCATGCCCGCCGAACCGGCCGCGAAGGAGGCCGACTTGGCCTCGCCCGCGTTGTTGAAGGCGACGACGTACTCCTGGCCGCTCTTCGCGTCGGTGCGGGAGACGGCGTAGACCCCGGCCCCGTCCGCCGCGTACCGCTCCTCCTGGACGCCGTCCGTCAGCGCCGGGTTGGCCGTGCGGAGCCTGGCCAGCTGGGCGATCTGCCGGTAGAGCGGGGCGCTGGTGTCGTACGAGTCGCTCGCGTGGGTGCGGTCGGTGCCGATCTCGTCGTCGTCGAGGTAGTCGGCGGTCCTGGACGCGAACATCGTCTGGCGGGCGTCCTTGTCGCCGCCCGCGCCGGTGAAGCCCTGCTCGTCGCCGTAGTAGACGACGGGGTTGCCGCGGCTGAGGAACATCAGCTCGTTGGCGAGCTTGTCCTTGGCGAGCAGTTCGGCGTCGGTGGCCTTCGGGTTGTCCTGGTTCAGGAAGTACCCGATGCGGCCCATGTCGTGGTTGCCGAGGAAGGTGACCTGCTCGTACGCGTTGGCCTTGTCGGTCGTGTACTTGTAGTCGTCGCCGAAGACGCCGGCGAGCTTCTGCGCGCTGCCGCCCTGGGAGGCGTACTGCCGGGCCGCCTCCTGGAAGGGGAAGTCCAGCGTCGCGTCGAGGCGGCCCTGGGTGACGTACGGCGAGGTGATCGAGGTGTCGGCCGAGTAGACCTCGCCGAACATGAAGAAGTTCTTGCGGCCCTGCCTGGCCGCGTACGCGTCGAGCGCGGTGGCCCACTGGGTCCAGAACTCCATGTTCACGTGCTTCACGGTGTCGATCCGGAAGCCGTCGATGTCGAAGTCGCGGACCCACTTCTCGTAGATCTTCTCCATGCCCTTCACGACCTCGGGACGCTCGGTCCACAGGTCGTCGAGGCCGGAGAAGTCACCGTAGGTCGTGGACTCGCCGGCGTAGGTCGAGTCACCGCGGTTGTGGTACATCGTCGGGTCGTTGAGCCAGGCGGGGACCTTGGCGTTCGCGCTGGTGACCGTCGGTGTGCGCGGGAAGGAGTCGGCGTCGACCGCCGGGAACCTCCGGTCGCCGGCCGCGTAGTCCGCGTCGTCGAAGGGCTCGCCGTCCTTGGTCAGGTACGGGAAGGCGCCCTTGGAGAGGTAGTCGTAGGACTTCTCCTCGTAGTCGACGACGTCGGCCGTGTGGTTGGTGATGACATCGAAGAAGACCTTCATGCCCTTGGCGTGGGCCTTGGAGATCAGGGTCTCCAGGTCCTTGTTGGTGCCGAAGTGCGGGTCGACCTGGGTGAAGTCGGTGATCCAGTAACCGTGGTAGCCGGCCGAGGCGTTGGCCCCCGTGCCCTGGACGGGCTTGTTCTTGAAGATGGGGGCCATCCAGATGGCGGTGGTGCCGAGGCCCTTGATGTAGTCGAGCCGCTTGGTGAGGCCCTTGAGGTCGCCGCCCTGGTAGAAGCCCTTGTCGGTGGGGTCGTAGCCGGTGCTCAACCGTGAACCGGTGAGCCCTCCCCGGTCATTGGAGGTGTCGCCGTTGGCGAAACGGTCCGGCAGGACGAAGTAGAACTGCTCACGGGTGTCGTCGTGCCGGGCCGGTTCCGCGGCGAGCTTCGCGTCGGAGGGCGGTGGCGGCGGGGTGTCCGCCCGGGCGGACAGCGGCTGGACGAGCGCTGCGGCCAGCGCGGTCACGGTGACCGCGGCGACCCGTCCGGCGTGCGTGCTGAGGCGCCTCGACGGCACCGGCCATCTCGGTATCACTGACGTGGACTCCTTGCGATGCGGCTCTGTGGGTCCGACCCCGCGCGACCGTATCGCCGCCGTAAGGCTTACAGCAAGAGTCCTGAAACAGCCGGTAAGAACTTTCAGCGCCTGATGGTGTAGGTGACGAGCGAGCGAGCCGGGACCGTGGCCGTCATCGAGCCCCCGCTGACGGCGACCGCGCCCTGTCGGGCCATGCTGTGGGAGCCGTCGGTCAGGTACGGGGTCGCCGTACCGGTGGTGATGCCGGTGTTCTGGAGGCTGTACGTCACCTGCTGGGCGCCGGTGCCCGCGTTGAGCGCGACGACCGTGACCGAGCCGTCGGTGTTGCGGAACGCCGACAGCCTGAGGTTCGCGTCGGGGGTGGTGCTGCCGATCCGGGTGGCGCCGGGGCGGATGAAGCGACTGTAGTTCGCGAGCGCCCAAAGCCGCTTGGAGACATGGTAGTTGGCGCCGTCCATCTGGATCAGGCCCCGGGTGGCGCCGGTCGAGGCGCCGTACCAGTACACGTATCCGCTGGTGTTGCCCTTGGTGAGGGCGTCATGGACCGCGGCGGCCACGGTGAAGCCGTCGTAGCCGCTGCCGTCGTCCCAGTTCTCGTTCCAGGCGGTGCCGTTGGGCGACCACTCCGACATCCAGGTCCGCTTCTGCGTCGGCAGCGGACTGTCCACCTGGCTGGCGTAGTTGTGGCCGGTGTGGGTGGTCACGTAGCCGCGGGCGGTGGCGTCGGCCTCGATCGCGTTCGTGTAGGCCTTTTGCTGGTTCCAGCCGAAGGAGTCGCAGCAAGCCACCTTGTATCCGGCCGAGTTGGCGATCGGCCCGAAGAACTTCACGTACTCCGTCGCCTGGGCGGGCGTCAGCCGCATCGAGTCGTACGTCGCCGTCCAGTCGGGTTCGTTGATGAAGCCGATGTCGGTGATGCCGATGCCCTCCTGGCCGTAGAACCTCGCCCACCGCACCAGGAAATCGGCGTACGCCCTGCGCCAGTCCCCGCTCGCGCAGGTGGCGCCGGAGAGCCCGCAGAGCGTGCCGCCGTTGGCATCCGTGCCGTTGGTCTTCATATAGCCGGGCGCGGTCCAGGCGTCGGCGTAGAAGCGGTTCACGCCGTACGCCTTGGCCTCCTTGGCGAGCCACACCTGGCCCTTGTCGTAGCCGTCCCAGGTGTACTTGGGGGTGGCGTTCGGGCCGCCCGGGTCGGTGGGCTGGATCCCGGAGTCGATGCCGAGGCGCAGGATGCTGAGGCCGGCGCCGGTGGTGCGGTCGAGCAGCAGGTCGAGGAGTTCGCGCTGCTTCTGGGCCGGCAACCCCTGCGAGCCGTGCATGATGTCGGCGCGTCCGAAGTGCTCGGAGAAGCCGAAGCCGTCGATGGGCTGGTAGGTGGTGGCGCCGTTGACGGTCGCCGTGGTGGCCGTGACCTGGGGTGGTGCGGCCGCGGTGGTGGCGGCGACGGCGAGCAGGGCCGTGAGCGAGGCGATCGTCCAGGTGCCGTGTCTGCGCTGCATAGCTGCTTCCCTCCATGGGAGCGCTCCCATATGTCACGGGGAACGTAGGACGACACTCGGTGAGCGTCAATCCCACGTTCCCCATGGGGTGTTCAGCAGCTGGACTTGCCCGCGTAGATCGCGAGGGCCGTGTTGGAGCCGAGGGTGGCCGTGAACTGGCCGCTGGAGTTCACCGTCACGCTCGTGTTGTTCTGCACGTTGCAGTACGTCCCGGCGGGCAGCGAGGTCTGGTACGTCCGACTCAGGCTGCTCGACTCGTGGTTGATGGCGACGTAGCCCTTGGCGCCCCGCCCGAAGCCGATCGCGTCACCGCCGTTGTCCCACCAGTTGGAGAGGGACTCACCGCGGACCGCGTTGCGGAAGGCGACCATGCGGAGGATCTCCGGCCAGGCGTGCTGGCACTTCCAGCCGTCCTGCCAACAGGCGGTCACGGAGCCGTTGTTGGGCGGCCCGGCGTCCGTGTCGGACCACTCGTAGCCGGAGTTGATGTCGGGGGCACCGTACGGATAGGCCAGCATGAAGACGTTGGCGAGGGTGTAGTTCGCCCCGTCCTTGTAGTTGAGGGTCGACCCGTTGCGCTCGGTGTCGTGGTTGTCGACGAAGACGCCCGCGACCGAGCTGCTCAGGTAGCCCCAGCCCTCGCCGTAGTTCTTCAGGTAGGCGAGGTTCTCGTTGTTGAAGACCCGCTTGAGGTCGTAGGCGTAACGGAACTCCTGCACATCGCCGTTGCCCGTGTACTCGGTGGGCTGGACGGCCTCCCCGCTGCCGTAGATGACCTCCTGCTTCCAGTACACGGAGGGGTTGGAGAGGCGGGACTTGATGTTGGCGAGGTCGGTGGCCGGGATGTGCTTGGCCGCGTCGATGCGGAAGCCGTCGACGCCGTAGCCGAGCAGGGAGTTCATGTAGCCGGCGATGGTGGCGCGGACGTACTCCTCGCCGGTGTCCAGGTCGGCGAGGCCGACGAGTTCGCAGTTCTGGACGTTGGCGCGGTTGGTGTAGTCGGTGATGGTGGACGTGCAGTCGTCCATGTCGGCCGAGGAGTACAGGCCCGGGTAGTTGTACTTCGTGTACGACGAGCCGCCGGTACCGGTGCCGCTGCCCGCGGACATGTGGTTGACGACGGTGTCGACGACGACCTTCACCCCGGCCGCGTGGCAGGTGCTGACCATGTTCCGGAAGGCGGTGGCGTCACCGAGACGCCCCGCGATCTTGTAGCTGACCGGCTGGTACGAGGTCCACCACTGCGAGCCCTGGATGTGCTCGGCGGGCGGGGAGACCTGGACGTAGCCGTAGCCGGCGGGGCCGAGGGTGTTGGTGCACTCCTTGGCGACCGAGGCGAAGTTCCACTCGAAGAGGACTGCGGTGACGTCCTTCGTGCCCGGCGGGGAGGCCTGGGCGGTGGTGGGGGTGAGGACGGCGACCGTGGCGGCGAGGGCGACGGCGGTCGCGGTGACGGAGCTTCTCGATATCACGTGGGGGTTCTCCTTGCGTGACGGCCAGGCGTCTTTGCCGGGCGCCGGCGAGAACGTACCGCCAACGAAATGTTTACAGCAATAGCCTTGAAACTCACAGCAAGAACTTTCACACGGTCTCTTGACGTGCGCTTCTCAACTGCCGCACGCTCACCAGTTGTTGAAGTCTGTCCCACTGGTTCGGAGTCCTTGGGAGCCGCACATGACCTTCAGAACGGGTGCTTTGCGCCGCACCGCGAGAGCCGTGGCGGTCGGCGCCCTGACCCTCGCCGGTGTCACCGCCCTGCCCGCCGCGTCCGCCCGGGCCGACGCCACGGCCTCCGGCGACGTGATCGCCAACCTCTGGTCCTACAACTGGGACTCGGTCGCCTCCGAGTGCGGAGACGTGCTCGGGCCGAACGGCTACGGCGCGGTGTGGGTGGCCCCGCCCGCGGAGTCCCTGAAGCAGCCGAACCACTACTGGTGGGACGTCTACCAGCCGTACTCCTACGACCTGAACAGCCGCTTCGGTACGGCGGCCGAGTTCGCGTCGATGGTGTCGGCCTGCCACGCCGCCGGGGTGAAGGTCTACACGGACGCGGTGATCAACCACACCGCCGCCCAGACCGGCACCGGCTACAACGGCACGGTCCTCACCAACAAGTACGACACCCCGGACTGGGACCCGGACGACTTCCACACCTCGGCGCAGTGCAACGACTCCGACCTGATCATCGACGACTGGTCGAACCTCAGTGAGATCCAGAACTGCGAGCTGCTCGGCCTGCCGGACCTCAAGACCGAGGCGGACGACGTCCGTTCGGGCATCGCGGCCTACCTCAACAAACAGATCGCGCTGGGCGTGGACGGCTTCCGCATCGACGCGGCCAAGCACATCCCGGTGACCGACCTCAACGCGATCTGGGCCAAGCTGAGTTCGACGACGTCCGGTGCGGCGCCGTACATCTTCCAGGAGGTGTACCCGGGTTCGACCCCGGCCGCCTCCGACTACTACTCCTCGGGTGACGTCCTGGACTTCACCTACGCGAGCAAGCTGAAGTCGGCGTTCCAGGGCAATGTGAGCGACCTGGAGTCGCTGTCCTCCTCCGGCGTGCTGCCCGCCGCCAACTCGGTGTCCTTCGTGACCAACCACGACACCGAGCGCAACGGCCTGCACATGAGCTACAAGGACGGCGACACCTACCGGCTCGCCAACGTCTTCGAGCTGGCCTACAAGTGGGCGACCCCGACGATCTACTCGGGCTTCGAGTGGTCCTCGACCGACCAGGGACCGCCGAACTCGGGCGGCTTCGTCACCGACACGAACTGCTCGAACGGCTGGTACTGCCTCCAGCGGGACACCGCGATCACCGGCATGGTCAAGTGGCACAACGCGGTCGGCTCGGAAGCGGTGTCCAACTGGTCGACCAAGTCGTCGAGCGTGATCGGCTTCGGGCGCGGGTCGGCCGGCTACATCGCGATCAACAACGGCTCCTCGGCGGCGACTTACGCCTTCGCGACGGGGATGGCCGACGGGACGTACGCCAATGTCATCGACAACGGGGCGACGACGGTGACGGTGTCGGGCGGCAGCGCGTCTCTCACGATCCCCGCGAAGAGCGCGATCGCCTTCCACAACGGCCAGTTCACCCCGTGCACGACCTGCGAGGGCGACGGCGACTCCGGTACGACCGTGACGGCTACCTTCAACGAGTACGCCTCCACCACCACCGGCCAGGACGTCTACGTGGTCGGTTCCGTCGCGGCCCTCGGCGGCTGGGACACGTCGAAGGCGATCAAGCTGTCGTCGTCGGGCTACCCGATCTGGTCGGGGACGGCGAGCGTGCCGACGAACGCGTCGTTCGAGTTCA
The DNA here is from genome assembly GCF_010548375.1 of Streptomyces sp. SID13726. Lineage (GTDB taxonomy): Bacteria > Actinomycetota > Actinomycetes > Streptomycetales > Streptomycetaceae > Streptomyces. The sequence goes on along the minus strand of NZ_JAAGLY010000034.1, from coordinate 31,828 downwards.
AATACATAAAGAAAGACGCGGCCGGCAACGTCACCTGGGAGTCCAACGCCAACAGAGCGGCGGCCACGACGAGTTCGGGCCTGACCCTGAACACCTCCTGGAACGTGGCGAGCGCCGACGCCACCGACGTCACCTTCAACGTCAACGCCACGACGACCCTGGGCACCAACGTCTACGTCGTCGGCTCCCTCGCTTCCCTGGGCTCCTGGAACACGGCGGACGCGATCCCGCTGTCCTCGGCGGCTTACCCGACCTGGAGCAAGTCGGCGATCGTCCCGAAGAGCACGTCCTTCGAGTACAAATTCATAAAGAAGGACGGCTCCGGGAACGTGACGTGGGAGTCCGGCGCCAACCGCTGGTACACGACGGGCAGTTCGTCGGGCTACTCCACCGGCGACACCTGGAAGTAGCTCACCTCTGACTGGCAGGCTTGCCCGGAAGGCCGCTTCGGCTGCCCCCGCAGGAGTAGACGATCTCCACCGACCCTCCGGGCAGGGCCCGTTGGCTCTGGAAGGTCAGGCCGGCCTCCGCGCTGAGCGCGGGGGTCAGTTGTGTGCCGCCGCCGAACAGCAGGGGGAGGACGACCAGTTCGAGGCTGTCGAGGGCGCCGAGGGCGTGGAAGGTGCCGATCGTGCGGGGGCCGCCGATGAGGTGGACGTCTCCGCCGTGGTTGGCCGCACGGAGTTTCTCCAGCAGGCGGACCGGGTCGCTGTCGGTGGTGACGTGGTCGGGGGTGCCCTCCGGGCGGTGCGAGCCGAGGACGAAGACGTTCAGGTCGGGCCAGGGCCAGCGGCTGTTGGTGAGGGCGGGCTCGAAGGTCGTACGGCCCATGAGGGCCGCCTCGCAGTCCGCCAGGAACTCGCGGATCCCGTGGCTCTGGCCGGAGACGAACGCCGGGTCGGCGGTCAGGGCGGGCCAGCCGGACGGGGTGGTCACATAGCCGTCGGCGCTCATGCTCAGGCGGGCTCGGATACGCATGGTCTCTCCTCGGGTGGGGGGCGCTGTTCGCCCTCTCACCCAAGCGTCGATCGCGGGTCCCGCCGATCGACACGCCCGGCAGAAAAATCACCGGGCCCCCGTGGGAGCCCGGTGATCCTCCGTTCCGCTCAGGCCGTCGTCCACCACACGGTCGTGTCGCCCGGCACCTTCGCGTCGCCGTCGACCTCGGCCACCTCGCCGCTCGCGAGGAGGAGGCGGCCGTACGCCGGAGTCGTCACCGACTCGGTGCCGGTGTTGGTGACGCAGACGAACTCGCCGCGGCGGAAGGCGAGTACGCCCTCGGGGGCGCGGAGCCACTCGACGGAGGAGCCCGCGCCGAGGTCCGGGTGGGTGCGGCGGACGGACAGGGCCGTGCGGTACAGCTCCAGGGTGGAGTCCGGGTCGCCGGTCTGTGCCTCCACGCTCAGCTCGGCCCAGTCCGACGGCTGGGGCAGCCAGCTGCCGCCCGCGCCGAAGCCGTACGACGATCCCTCGCGCGTCCACGGGATCGGCACCCGGCAGCCGTCGCGGAAGCCGTCCTGGCCGGCGCCGCGGAAGTACGCCGGGTCCTGGCGCACGGAGTCGGGCAGGTCGACGACGTCGGGGAGGCCCAGCTCCTCGCCCTGGTAGACGTAGGCCGAGCCCGGCAGGGCCAGCATGAGGAGGGTGGCCGCGCGGGCTCGGCGCAGGCCCAGTTCCCGGTCGCCCGCGAGCCGGATCTGGGTGCCGAGGCCGGGCGGGTTGGCGAAGCGGGTGGCGTGGCGGGTGACGTCGTGGTTGGAGAGGACCCAGGTGGCCGGGGCGCCGACCGGGCGCATGGCCTCCAGGGTGCGGTCGACGACCGCGCGGAGTTCCTTCGCGTCCCATTCCGTCGACAGGTACTGGAAGTTGAAGGCCTGGTGGAGTTCGTCGGGGCGGACGTAGTTCGCGGTGCGTTCGACGGTCGGGGTCCATGCCTCGGCGACGAAGATGCGCTCGCCGGAGTACTCGTCGAGGATCAGGCGCCACTGACGGTAGATCTCGTGGACGCCGTCCTGGTCGAAGAACGGCATGACATCGTTGCCCAGCAGCTTGAGCTGGTCGTGGGAGCCGAGGTCGGGCAGGCCGTCCGCCTTGACCAGGCCGTGGGCCACGTCGATGCGGAAGCCGTCCACGCCCATGTCGAGCCAGAACCGCAGGATGGAGCGGAACTCGTCGCCGACGGCCGGGTGGTCCCAGTTGAAGTCGGGCTGCTCGGGGGCGAAGAGGTGGAGGTACCACTCGCCGGGCGAGCCGTCCGGTTCGGTGACGCGGGTCCAGGCGGGGCCGCCGAAGATGGACTCCCAGTCGTTGGGCGGGAGTTCGCCGTTCTCGCCCTTGCCGGGGCGGAAGTGGTAGCGGTCCCTGAGCGATGATCCGGGGCCCTCGGCGACGGCGCGCTTGAACCACTCGTGCTGGTCGGAGGAGTGGTTGGGCACCAGGTCGACGATGATGCGCAGGCCGAGCCCGCGGGCGTCGCGGATCAGCGCGTCGGCGTCGAGGAGGTTGCCGAACATGGGGTCGACGGCCCGGTAGTCGGCGACGTCGTAGCCGGCGTCGGCCTGCGGGGAGGCGTAGAAGGGGCTGAGCCACACGGCGTCCACGCCGAGGTCGCGCAGGTACGGGAGCCGGGTGCGGATGCCTTCCAGGTCGCCCATGCCGTCGCCGTTGCTGTCGGCGAAGCTGCGCGGATAGACCTGGTAGATCACCGCGTCCCGCCACCAGTCCCTGCGCGGGGCGGTGGCGAGGGGGGAGGTCGGTGCCGGGTCAGTGGCGGAGTGCTGCTGGCTCATGGCGTCCTTGGTACGTAACGGGGTCATGGGGTCAGAGGTGAGAAGAGTGACGAGGTGGCCGTAGCCACAGCGGGGTCGGATGGAGACCACGGCCACCTCGGGTCCTTGGGGGCGCGGGGCTGTATCGAAGTGCGGCTCCGCCGCGTGGGCGCGACCGGCCACGGCGAGGGCCGCAGCCGGAGAACAACGGCCGCCTACCCCTTCGTGCCGCCCGCCGTGAGTCCGGTCACGAGGTTCTTCTGCACGAGATAGAAGAACACCGACACCGGTATCGCGATCAGCACGGCCGTCGCCGCCATCAGGTTCCGCTGGGCGTCGTGCTCGCTGACGAAGCTCTGGAGGCCCACCGCGAAGGTGTACTTGGTGTCGGACAGCATGAACGTGGAGGCGAACGCGACCTCGCCGAAGGCGGTCAGGAAGCTGTAGAAGCCCGCGACCGCGAGTCCGGGTCGCGCGAGCGGCAGGATCAGCCGCGCGAACGTGCCGAAGGGGGTCAGCCCGTCGACGCGTCCGGCCTCGTCGATCTCGAACGGGATGGTGTCGAAGTACCCCTTGAGCAGCCAGGCGCAGTACGGCACGGCCGTCGAGCAGTACACGAGGACGAGTCCAAGGTAGCTGTCGATGAGCTTCAGGTCCGAGAGCATCTGGTACATCGGCACCATGAGTACGGCTACCGGGAACATCTGCGTGACCAGGAGCACCCACATGAACTTCCGGTAGCCCGGGAAGCGCATCCGGGAGACGGCGTACCCGGTGGTCGCGGCGATCAGTACGCCGATGACCGTGGTGCCGAGCGAGACGATCAGCGAGCTCTTGAGCCAGCTGAAGAACTCGGTGTGCTGGAGGACGAACGAGTAGTTGTCGAACGTCATCTTCTTCCAGATGCCGCCCGGGTGGAGGTAGTCGTCCTTGTCCGGGCCGAGGGACAGGAAGATCAGCCAGAGGATCGGGAACAGCGCGACGAGGCTCGCGACGATCAGGATGCCGTGCGAGACGAGCGAGCCGGCGAGGCTTGCGTCACCGCGGCCGCGGGTCCGGCGGGGTGCCTCGGCGGGCCGGTCGTTCACCGTGGCGGGGGTCTCGGCTGTGGTCGTACTCATGGGGGCTCCCGCCTCAGATCGCGAGCTGCTGGTCATTGCGGTTCAGCCAGCGGCGGTAGAAGGAGGTGAAGACGATCAGGATGGCCAGCAGCAGGATGCCGTACGCCGCCGACTGCGCGAAGTCGCGCGGCTGCTGTCCGAAGCCCAGGTAGTAGGCCCAGGTGACGAGGATCTGCGCGTCCGGGGCGGTGTTGCCGAACAGCAGGAAGATCACGGCGAACTGGTTGAACGTCCAGATGATGCCGAGCAGTACGACGGTGGAGCTGACCGAGCGCAGGCCCGGGAGGGTGACGTAGCGGAACCGCTGCCAGGCGCTCGCGCCGTCCATCTCGGCGGCCTCGTACAGGGAGGCGTCGATGGACTGGAGTCCGCCGAGCAGCGAGACCATCATGAACGGCACACCGCACCAGGTGTTGACCATGATCGCGGCGAACCGCTGCCAGAAGGTGTCCTCCAGCCAGGCCGGTGACGGCAGATGGAGTGCGTCCAGGGCGGTGTTGATGATGCCGCCGTCGGCGAGCATGAACCGCCAGCCGAAGACGGTGACGAAGGTCGGCACGGCCCACGGCAGGACGAGGATCAGCCGGTACAGGGTGCGGCCGCGCAGCTTCTGGTTGAGCAGCAGCGCGAGGCCGAGCCCGATGCAGTAGTGCAGGGCGACACACAGGGCGGTCCAGGCGATCGTCCAGATGAAGTGGGACCAGAAGCGGTCGTAGGCGGTGGGGCCCCACAGGATGTCGACGTAGTTGTCCAGGCCGATGAACTTGTAGGTGGCGTCGATGTGGTTGACGCCGATGGTGCGGGCCGTGTTGAGGCTGTTGGCGTCGGTGAGCGTGAGGTAGACGCCGTAGACCAGGGGGTAGAGCACGAGGACGCCGAGCACGACGGCCACCGGGGCGATCATCGCGTAGGCGTACCAGTGCCGTTGGTATCCGTGCTTCAGACGCTGGCCGAGCCCGGGGCGGGGCCCGTGGTCACCGCGGCGTTTGCCGGTCGCGCGGTCGATGGCGACTGTCATGGTTCTCGACACCTTCTGGAGGTTCAGGGGACGGGCCTGGGCACAGGCCGGCGGCCGCCGGATCCCTCCCCCCACGATCGGGGGATCCGGCGGCCACGCGGGCTCACTTGCTGAAGTCGGGCACCAGCTTGGCGATGGCGACCTCGGCGTTGCTCAGACCCTTGTCCAGGGACTCCTTGCCGCCGGCGATCTTCAGCAGCTCGGTGTCCAGCGGGGTCAGCAGGGAGCTGTACTCGGGCAGGGCCGGGCGGGGCTGGGCGGCCGAGAGGACCGTCTGGTAGCCGGCGATGCCCGGGTCGGCCTTGACCTCGGCGGTGTAGGCGTCGTCACGCGTGGGCAGCGTGGAGTTCTTCAGGGCGATCTCGGTCTGCGACTTGGCGGACGTCATGAAGTTGATGAACTTCTCGGCGGCCTTCTGGTGGGCGGCGTCCGAGCCGGCGTAGACCGAGAGGTTGTGGCCGCCGGTCGGGGCGCCGGACTTGCCGGTGGAGCCGGCCGGGACGGTCGCGATGCCGAGGTTGGCCTTGTCCGTGAAGGCCGTGCCCTTGTAGAAGTTCGTGATCTCCCAGGGGCCCTGGATGATCGCGGCGACCTTGCCGTTGACGAACGCGTCCTGGATGTGGGCGTAGGCGTCGGCGGTGGTGTCGGCCTTGTGCAGGCCCTTGCCGGAGAAGAGGCTCAGCCAGGTGCCGTAGCCCTTCTTGGCGGCGGCCGAGTTCACGGTGATCTTCTTGGCGGCGGTGTCGACGGTGTCGGTGCCCTCGCCGTAGAGGAAGGTCTGGGCGTAGTAGGCCTGGGTGGAGCCCCAGTAGCCGTCGACGCCGGTCTTCGCCTTGATGGTGGCGGCGGCCTTCTTCAGGTCGTCCCAGGTCTTGGGGGCCTCGACGCCGGCCTTCTGGAAGAGCTGCTTGTTGTAGACCAGGGCGAGGGTGTCGGTGACGAACGGCACGCCGTAGGTCTTGCCCTCGTACTTGGCCTGCTCGATCAGGTTCGGCTTGAACTTGGCCTGGTCGGCGAGGGCCTCGGTGCCGTCGAGCGGCAGGAAGTAGCCCTTCTTGGCGAAGGCGGGGGTCCAGCCGACGTCGGAGCGCAGCACGTCGGGGGCGCCGGACGCGCCGGCGGCGGTGTCGAACTTGTTCTGCGCCTGGTCGAAGGGGACGTTGACGTACTTGACCTTGACGTCCTTGTTGGCGGCCTCGAACTCCTTGATCAGGGCCTTGTACGTCGGCGCCTCATTGGTGGCGTTGGAGGTGTCCCACCAGGTGATGGTGGTCGGACCGTCGGCCTTGTCGCCGCTGTCGCTTCCGCCGCAGGCCGTCGCCGCGAGGGCGAAGGACGCCACCAGCGCGGTGGCCGCTATGCCACGCCGCATGAGATCTCCTTGAGGGTGATGGCCCGTGTGCTGCTGTGCTGCTGTGCTGCGAAGGGGGTCCCGTCCGCCTTCTCCGCCGGGCGTGGCCGAACGTAACAGCGTTGTAAGCCACACGAAAGACCTTGCAGAAAAAAACTGCAAGAAGACGTCGAAGTTATCCGGGCGTGACCTGTCGGCGACCCTCGTGAGACGCTTGTTTACAGGGATGAAGCCGTTCGGGAGCGGCTGTGCAAGACTCTGCAAGCTCTTGCCATCCCCCACCCGTACGGGAATCATCCCTTGCGGGACAAGGGGAGCCGACCAGAACTGAGGGACCGCGATGACGATACGGCCGGTACAGTCCGGTGCCGTGACCACACGGCTAGCCGACATCGCCGCCCAGGCGGGGGTGAGCGAAGCGACCGTCAGCCGCGTCCTCAACGGGAAGCCCGGCGTCGCCGCCACCACCCGCCAGTCCGTGCTGGCCGCTCTGGACGTGCTGGGCTACGAACGTCCGGTCAGGCTGCGGCAGCGCAGCGAGGGCCTGGTGGGGCTGATCACCCCGGAGCTGGAGAACCCGATATTCCCGGCGCTGGCCCAGGTGATCGGGCAGGCGCTGACCCGGCAGGGCTACACCCCGGTCCTGGCCACCCAGACCCCGGGCGGCTCCACGGAGGACGAGCTCACCGAGATGCTCGTCGACCGGGGCGTGGCGGGCATCATCTTCGTCTCCGGGCTGCACGCGGACACCTCGGCGGACATGCAGCGCTATGAACAGCTGCGGGCGCAGGGCGTGCCGTTCGTGCTGGTGGACGGCTTCTCCCCCAAGGTGCAGGCGCCGTTCATCTCCCCCGACGACCGCGCGGCGATGGCCCTGGCGGTGACGCATCTGGTGTCGCTCGGGCACACCCGGATCGGCCTGGCGCTGGGCCCCAAGCGGTTCGTGCCGGTGCAGCGCAAGATCGAGGGCTTCGTGCGCGCCATGCAGGACCAGCTGAACCTGCCGGCCGCGGACATCGAGGCCGAGCTGGTGCAGCACTCGCTGTACACCCTTGAGGGTGGTCAGGCGGCGGCGACCGCGCTCATCGACCGTGACTGCACGGCGGTGGTGTGCGCGAGCGACATGATGGCGCTGGGCGCGATACGCGCGGCCCGGCAGCGGGGTCTGGAAGTGCCGCGGGACGTCTCGGTCGTGGGCTTCGACGACTCCCCCCTGATCGCCTTCACCGACCCGCCGCTGACCACGGTCCGCAAGCCGGTGCCGGCGATGGGACAGGCGGCGGTACGGACGTTGCTGGAGGAGATCGGCGGAACGCCCGCGCCGCACAGCGAGTTCGTGTTCATGCCGGAGCTGGTGGTACGGGGTTCGACGGCCTCGGCACCCGGTCGTCCCTAGGGAGCACCCGGGGAGCACGGGTCGGGGCATCTCGTCCGTGGGGAGGAGAAAGGGACGGTCCGCCCGCCGTAGGACATGCGGGTCGAACCAGACCTTGGGATGATCGAGGGGTCAAGGCTTCTCTGGCAGACTTTGTGTCTATGGGTGACCCGACCGTGACCAGTCTGGAAGACCGCGAGAACGTGGCCCTCCCGGACTCCGGCACGGCCTCCGCCAAGCCCGGCCCGCTGCGTCGGCTGCGCACTCCGCGCCGACCGCGCCTGTGGTTCGAGATCCTGCTGATCGCGGTGAGTTACTGGACGTACTCACTGATCCGCAACGCCGTACCGGAGCAGAAGGCGGAGGCGCTGCGCAACGCCGACTGGATCTGGCGGATGGAGCACCATCTCGGCATCGCCGTCGAGGAGTCCGTCAACCACGCGGTCAACTCGGCGACTTGGCTCATCGTCGGGATGAACTACTACTACGCGACGCTGCACTTCATCGTGACGCTGACCGTCCTCGTCTGGCTCTTCCGTCACCACCCCGGCCGCTACGCGGCGGCCCGTCTGGTGCTGTTCGCGACGACGGCCGTGGCGCTGGTCGGCTACTACCTGTATCCCCTCGCGCCCCCGCGGCTGATGAACGGCGGGCACTTCGTCGACACCGTCATGGTCCACCAGACCTGGGGCTCGATGGCCTCCGGCGACCTCAAGCACATGTCCAACCAGTACGCCGCGATGCCGTCCATGCACATCGGTTGGTCCCTGTGGTGCGGCCTGACGATCTTCACCCTGGCGTCGGTCCCCTGGGTGCGGATCCTGGGCCTGCTCTACCCGGCGGCGACGCTCGTGGTCATCGTCGCCACCGCCAACCACTTCTGGCTCGACGCGGTGGGCGGCGTCCTGTGCCTCCTGTTCGGCTTCACGGTGGCCCGCCTCTGGTACGGCGCTCTGCCGTACCGGCTGCCGAGGGTGGTACCGGAGCGGCGCTCCCTGCTCTGACGAGGGCCTGTGGCGAAACTGGCACCTCCCCCCGCCCCTGAGGCCGCGGGGGAGCGTGCCGGGCGCCGCGCGGCAGACGCCACCTTCACGGCAGTCCCTAGCCCGCGGCCGCCTCCCGCAGCGCCGCGACGAACGCCTCCAGCGCCGGTTGCGGCAGCGCCGTCTCGCGTACGGCCGCGAGGATCGCCCGGGTGGGTTCCGGGCTCTTCAGCGGTCGTACGACGATGTCGGGGTGGCGTCCGGCCAGGCCGAGCCGCGGGATCAGGGTCACCCCGAGTCCCGCCGCCACGAAGCCCTGTGCCGTGGCGTAGTCCTCGCTGTCGACGACGAAGCGCGGCTGGAATCCGGCCGCAGCGCAGGCGGTGAGCTGGGCGTCGAGACAGGGGCCGGGCCACTCGCTGCCGACCCAGGGCTCACCGGCCAGGTCGGTGAGGCGCAGGCTGCGGCGGTCCGCGAGGGGGTGACCCTTCGGGAGCACGGCCAGGTAGGGATCGTCCAGCAGGTGCAGCAGTCGTACGCCGTCGTGCTCGCCCGGTCCGACGACCAGCGCCAGATCCGCCCGCCCCTCCCGTACCTCCGGCAGCGGGTCGGGGCCGGCCAGCCTCAACTCGATGCGCACGCCCGGCTGTTCGGCACGCAGCCGGGCCACCGCGGGGGCGACCAGACGGGCCCCGGCGGTGGCGAAGTAGCGCACCGAGAGCCGTCCCGTGCGGCCCGCGAGGAGATCCCCCAGGGCCGTCTCCGCCTCGGCGACCCGGCGGCCGATCGCGTCCGCGTGCTCGGTGAGCAACAGCCCGGCGGCGGTGGGCCGCACCCCTCGTCCGACCCGTTCGAGCAGCTCGGTCCCGGCCTCCTTCTCCAGCGCCGCCACCTGCTGGCTGATCGCGGAGGGCGTGTAGCCGAGCCGGGCCGCGGCCGCCGTCACGGAGCCACTGCTCACCACGGCGGCCAGCATCTGCATGCGTCGCACATCAAGCATGCAGTCCAGCTTAACGATGAGTCCAAGATCTTTCACTTGTCCTCACACATCCGGGCCGGGAGGGTGGAGTGCATGTCCCCCTCCTCCACTCTCCGCATGGCCGTCCTCGCGCTTCTGTGGGGCTCCGGCTTCCTCTGGATCAAGCTGGCCCTCGACCACGGCCTCTCCCCCGCCCAGATCACGATCGCGCGCTGCGTGCTGGGCACGGCGGTGCTGTTCCTCCTCGCCCGCGCGGCCGGCCAGCGCCTGCCGCGCTCCCGTGCCACCTGGGGTCACCTGACCGTGGCGGCCCTGTTCTGCAACGCCGTGCCCTTCGCCCTGTTCGCGATCGGCGAGCAGACCGTCGACTCCGGCATCGCGGGCGTCCTCAACGCGACCACTCCCCTGTGGTCCCTCCTGATCGGCGTCCTCCTCGGCACCGACCGCGCCCTGCGCCCACCGCGCCTGACCGGCCTGCTCCTCGGCTTCGCCGGTACGGTCCTGATCTTCGCCCCCTGGCACCGCTCGGGCCTGCTGACCTGGGGCGCCCTGGCCCTCCTGGCCGCGGCGGCGAGCTACGCGGTGGCCTTCGCGTACATGGCCCGCAAACTCACGTCGGGCGACGCCCCGTTGGCGTACTCCGCGGCCCAGCTCCTCATGGCTACGGCGTGGACGACCCTGTCACTGCCTGTCGCGGGACCGGTGGACGCCGACCTCACGGCGCTCGGGGCGGTGACGGCCCTGGGCGTCCTCGGTACGGGCGTGACCTTCTACCTCAACTACCGCCTGATCGCGGACGAGGGCCCGGTCGCGGCGGCGACGGTCGGCTACCTGCTGCCGGTCGTGTCGGTGGCCCTGGGGGCGGCGGCGCTGGACGAACGCGTCGGGCTACGAGTGCTGACGGGCATGGGGATCGTGTTGACGGGGATTGCGCTGACCCACTTGGGGGCGCGGGTGACTGCGCGACCAGCCCCCACCGTCCCGCAGCCGAAGACCGAACCCCACTACGCCCCGTAGAACAGTTCCTCCACAACTCCCCGGGCCCGCCGGGCAGTCCGCCGGTAGTCGTCCAGCATGTCCCCCACATGCCCCGCCTCGTACCCCAAGTACCGCCCCACCGCAGCCAGTTCACGTGCCTCGGAAGGGAACGTGTCCCCGGCCCGCCCCCGCACCAGCATCACGGCATTGCGCACCCGCGTGGCCAGCACCCACGCCTCGTCGAGGGTCGCGGCGTCCTCCGCGGAAAGGAACCCGGCGCCCTGCGCGGCAGCGAGCGCCGCGCGGGTACGCGTGGTCCGCAGCCCCGGCTCACCCGCCCCGTGCCGCATCTGGAGAAGCTGGACCGTCCACTCGACGTCCGACAGCCCGCCCGGCCCCAGCTTGGTGTGCAGCTTGGGGTCGGTGCCGCGAGGCAGCCGCTCGGACTCCATGCGTGCCTTGAGCCGCCGGATCTCCCGTACGGCGTCGTCGCCGAGCCCCGCCTCCGGGTACCGCAGCGGGTCGATCAGCTCGACGAACCGGCGCCCCAACTCCTCGTCCCCGGCGACCGGTTCGGCCCGCAGCAGCGCCTGCGACTCCCAGACCAGGGACCAGCGGCGGTAGTAGGCGGCGTACGACGTCAACGTCCGTACCAGCGGCCCCGACTTGCCCTCCGGGCGCAGGTCGGCGTCGATGAGCAGCGGCGGGTCGGCGCTCGGGATCTGGAGCAGTCGGCGCATCTCGGAGACGACCTTGTTGGCCGCGTCGGAAGCCACCCGCTCGTCGACGCCCTCGCGGGGCTCGTGGACGAACAGGACGTCCGCGTCGGAGCCGTAGCCGAGTTCGTGACCGCCGAAGCGGCCCACGCCGATGACAGCGAACCGGGTGGGCAGGGTGTCGCCCCAGCCGTCCCGCACGACCGCGCGCAGGGTGCCGGCGAGGGTCGCCGCGGTGAGGTCGGAGACGGCGCCGCCGACCCGGTCCATCAGGGCGCCCTGGTCCGGTTCGGCGGGCTGGGTCTCGGTGCCGTAGGAGCCGACGATGTCCGCGGCGGCCGTACGGAAGAGTTCGCGGCGGCGGACCCCGCGGGCGGCGGTGACGCCCTGCACGGCTCCGTCGGCGCGGCCGACCGCGGCGAGGATCTCCTGTTCGAGACCGGCCCGTCCGCGCGGTTCGAGCCCGCCGCCGTCGCCGTCCCCGAGGAGCGCCACGGCCTCGGGGGCGCGCATCAGGAGGTCGGGGGCGAGGCGTCCGGCGGACAGGACCCGGGCGAGGTTCTCGGCGGCGGCGCCCTCGTCCCTCAACAGCCGTAGATACCAGGGGGTCTTGCCCAACGCGTCCGACACCTTGCGGAAGTTGAGCAGTCCCGCGTCCGGGTCGGCGGACTCGGCGAACCAACCCAGCAGTACCGGAAGGAGGGTTCGCTGGATGGCGGCCTTGCGGGTGACTCCGGAGGCGAGGGCCTCCAGATGCCTGAGCGCGGAGGCCGGATCGGCGTACCCGAGCGCGACGAGCCGTTCGCGGGCCGCCCCGGCACTCAACCGGGCCTCGCCGGGGCCGAGTTGGGCCACGGCGTCCAGCAGCGGCCGGTAGAAGATCTTCTCGTGCAGCCGTCGTACGACGGAGGCGTGCCGCTTCCACTCGCGGATCAGGTCGGTCACCGGATCGGCGCGCAGGCCGAGCGAGCGGCCGAGGCGGCGCAGGTCGGCGTCGTCCTCGGGGACGAGGTGGGTGCGGCGCAGCCGGTAGAGCTGGATGCGGTGCTCCATGGAGCGCAGGAAGCGGTAGGCCTCGTCCAGTTGGGCGGCGTCGGCGCGGCCGACGTAGCCGCCGGCGGCGAGGGCCTGGAGGGCGTTCAGGGTGGTGCCGCTGCGCAGCGAGCCGTCCTCCCGGCCGTGCACCAACTGGAGGAGCTGTACGGCGAATTCGACGTCCCGAAGTCCGCCGGGCCCGAGCTTGAGCTGCCGGTCCAGCTCGGCGACGGGGATGTTCTCGACGACCCTGCGCCGCATCTTCTGCACGTCGGCGACGAAGTTCTCGCGCTCGGCGGCCTTCCAGACGAGGGGTTCGAGGGCCTCGACGTACTGTTCGCCGAGTTCGATGTCACCGGCGACCGGGCGGGCCTTGAGGAGGGCCTGGAACTCCCAGGTCTTGGCCCAGCGCTGGTAGTAGGCGAGGTGGCTGGCGAGGGAGCGGACGAGCGGGCCGTTGCGGCCCTCGGGCCGCAGGTTGGCGTCCACGGGCCAGATGGACCCCTCGACGGTGGTCTCGGAGCACACCCGCATCATGTGCGAGGCGAGCTTGGTGGCGGCGCGCAGGGCCTTGCCCTCGTCGGCCCCGTCGACGGCCTCCCCCACGAAGATCACGTCCACGTCGGAGACGTAATTCAGCTCGTGGCCACCGCACTTGCCCATCGCGATCACCGCGAGCCGGCACAGCGCGGCGTCCTCGGGTGCGGCCGTGCGCGCGATGGCGAGGGCGGCGCGCAGGGTCGCGGTGGCGAGGTCGGCGAGTTCGGCGGCGGTCTCGGCGAGGTCGGTGGTGCCGCACACGTCACGGGCGGCGATGGACAGCAGACAGCGGCGGTAGGCGACGCGCAGCGAGACGGGGTCGGTGGCCTCGGCCAGGCCGCGCTCGAACTCCTCGACGCCGGGGTGGAGATCGCGCGGTTCGTAGGTGACCAGCGCGTGCCAGTCCCTGGGGTGCCGGGCCAGATGCTCGGCGAGCGCCTCGGACGCGCCGAGCACCCCGAGCAGCCGGTCGCGCAACGGCTTCGCCGCTATCACCGTGTCCAGCAGCTCCCGGTCGGACTGCGCCTCCAGGAGCCGGACGAGTCCGAGCAGCGCCAGATCGGGGTCGGCGGTGGCCCCGAGCGCCTCCAGCAGCACCGGATCGTCGCGTACGGCGCTCAGCTCCGCGCTCTCCAACAGCCGCTCGGCGGCCGACGGATCGGTGAAACCGTGCCGCAGCAGCCGCGTGAAGGTACTGCTCCTGCGCCCCGGCGCCGACGTCATCCCCGGCCTCCCGTCCGATCAAGGTCGTGTCGATTGAGCGTAACCGGAGAGCGGGAGAGAAGCGCTGGGGTGCGGGTGGGTGGTTTCGGTGGGGTGGGGGGCGGTGTCCTGGGAGTGCGCGTCGGAGGCGGGTGTCAGAGCTGCGCCTCACCTCTGCGTGTCACCTCTGCTCCTCACCTCCGTGTCTCACCTCTGTGTCTCACCTCTGTGTCTCAGCGGACCAGCACCACCGTCGTGGGCCGGGACGGATCCGTGAGGATCGTGTCGCCCGGACGCGGGCCCTCGGTGCGGTCGCCGTCGGTGGGCGGGAGCGTGGCCACCGGGGCCGCGTGGCCCGCGACCGGGATCTCGACCCACCACACCGTGCCCCGGTACACCCCGCCCGGCATGGACACGTACTGCACGTCGAGGCACCGCTCGCGCAGGCGGGTGAGCACGTCGGTCACGGCGGCACCCGGCTCCACCTCGGGGAGGACCAGGGGCCGGTTCACGCCGGGCTCGACGGCGGCGCACCCGCGGGCCTCCAGCGGCGGCGTCACCTGTCCGGGCCGACCCCCGTGCGGCCCGGACAGGGTGAGGCTCACGCGCTGCCCGGCGCCCGCCCGCGTCGCGTCGACGCGGATCGTGTCGCGGCGCAGCCACCGCACCGGGTGTCCGTCCAGCTCGGCCAGTGCCCAGCCCCCGGTGTCGACGAGGTACGCGCTCTCGATCGCGGCCTCCTCCGGCGGCGGCATCCGGCGTACCGCGCCCCGTGCGGCACGCTCCTCCTGCCGCCAGTGCCGCAGCACCACGAGGACCTGGCCTGCGGGACGGTCGAAGGGGTACGCGCGGCCCCCGGTCACCGCACGGTCGCCGGCCGCGCGGACCGCCGTACGACCGGGGCCGCCGACCTGGACGTCACCGCGGGCGCCCAGTGTGAACCGTACGGAGAAGGGTGTGTCGGTGGCCTCCGCCGTGGACGTGGTGTGGCAGCCGGTGGCCAGGAGGGCGGCGGCGCCCGCGACGAGGGCCGCGGGGTGGCGCGTACGGATGGGACGGCGGCGTGGATGTGAACGCATGGGAGGTCTCCGTGTCCGTCGGTGACCGGGCCGGTCACTCACGGACGAGCGTGCGCGCTCCGACGGCCCGGGCCCATTCGTCATTTGGCGAATCCCGCGGCGACGGGCACAGGCCCGGCGTAGCGTCGGTACAGGCACCGGAACCGGCCCGGGGAGGCCGACATGACCCCACCCCGCACCACCGCCCAGACGCATCTGCGGCGGATGGCGGACGTGCTGGCGGAGGCCCGGCAGGACCTCACGAGCGGCGTGCCTCCCACGTCCCTGCTGCCCGGGCTCCAGCGGCTGGTCCCGTGCGACTCCGCCAGCTTCTCCGAGCTGGACATCCCGACCCGGCGGATCCTGAACGCGCAGGAGATGTACGAGGAGGAAGAGGACTGCGGCATGGAGGGGTACTGGCGCTGGCGGCACCAGTACCACCAGTGCCGGCAGGTCTGCCGGCCGCACGACTCCCCCGAGACGACACAGATGACGGACTTCATGCCGGTCCGTGAGCTGCGGAACCTCCCGATCTACACGGAGTTCCTGGCCCCGCACCCGACCATCGCGTCCGTCGCCCTGCCCACTGCACCGAACCGCACCCGGGTCTTCCTGTTCTTCCGGACCGGCGCGCGGTCGTTCACCGAGCACGAGATGACCACGCTGCGCATGCTGGCCCCGCATCTGTACGACCTCTACAAGGAGGCCGCCCGCCGCCGCCGGAGTCCCGTCCGGCTGACCCACCGTGAACTGGACGTCCTGCGCTGTGTCGCCCTCGGCATGAGCACCGCGCAGATCGCCGAGCAGCTGGTGGTCTCCACCAGTACCGTTCGCAAGCATCTGGAGAACGCCTTCGGCAGACTGGGAGTGTCGAGCCGGACCGCCGCGGTGGCCCGGGTGTTCCCCGAGCCGGAGAGTCCGTGATGACCGAGAAGGAACCCGAGACCCACCTCGACCCCCGTTACAGCGACGCCGAGGCCAGGGCGACCGCCTGGGCCGACGCCGAGTCGCTGCTGGCCTCGGCCGAGCTGTTCTGGATCTCGACGGTACGACCCGACGGACGCCCGCACGTCACGCCGTTGCCCGGGGTGTGGGCGCACGGCGCGCTGCACTTCTGCACGGGCCCGGAGGAGCGCAAGGCGCGGAACCTCGCGCACAACCCGCATGTCAGCCTCACCACCGGCACCAACATCTGGGACAAGGGCTACGACCTGGTGGTGGAGGGCGAGGCGGTGCGGGTGTCCGACGACGCCCGGCTCCGGGAGCTGGCCGCCGCGTGGGAGGCGAAGTACGGCGACTTCTGGCGTTTCGAGGTGCGCGAGGGCCGCTTCCACCACGGCGCGGGACACGCGGTGGTTTTTGCGGTGGCGCCGCGCACGGTTTTCGGCTTCGGTAAGGGACAGCCGTTCAGCCAGACGCGGTGGCGCTTCTGAGGACGGCCGTACTGACGTCGACAAGGGAGTCACGCCATGGACATGAGCCTCGAAGTGATCACGCTGCCGGTCACGGACGTGGACCGGGCCAAGGAGTTCTACCGCGACAAGGTCGGCTTCCACGTGGACCTCGACGGCGAGGTGATGGAGGGAGTCCGCATCGTCCAGCTCACGCCTCCCGGCTCAGGCTGCTCGATCGCCCTGGTGGACGGCCTCCAGATCCCCACGGGAGCCCCCCAGCCCGGCACCTACCACGGCATGCAGCTCTGCGTCACCGACGCGAAGGCCGCCTACGACGACCTGATCTCCCGGGGCCTGGACGTCTCCGAGCCGGTGCAGTTCGCCCCGCAGGACGGCGCCACCTTCATGTACTTCAAGGACCCGGACGGCAACGGCTGGGCGATCCAGGAGTACAAGCGCAGGGAGACGGAACCGCTGCACGAGGTCCTGGCGAAGCAGGCGGGGCAGCAGCAGCAGTAGTGGTCGAGGCCAGGGGCGCGGGGGCATACCCCGCGCCCTTCGGCGCTTCCCTACGGCACTACGGCACTACAGCACCGGCAGGTTCTTCCGCAGCTCGAACGCCGTGACCTCGGAGCGGTACTCCTCCCACTCCTGGCGCTTGTTGCGCAGGAAGTGACGTTGGCCCGGAGCGACCTTGGGCGATAGACGTTGGCGCCTCGCTGACCTGCGGCCGAGGGGTTGTCATTGGCCGTTGTTGGTCGCTGTGGGTCCCCCTTCGACGGCCCAGAGACGGCCCGGCGAGGCCGCCCATCAATCCCCAGTTCGGCTCTGGACATCAGCTTGGGAAGCTGAGGCATTTTGGGGCCGGTCGGGGTGCTGAGCTGGGCGAACGGTGGCCTTGCGGTTTAGACGGCACCGCCCCCGTTCCCCGTGATTCCCCGCTGTTCCCCGCCCCATCTGGTGCGCCCGTGGTGCGGCCCTTGCTTGAGTCCCCGGCGCCGTGTCATCAGCTTCTGCTGAGGACCCAACTACCGTTCTGGACAGTGTCGTATCGGTTGAATCCAACCCACTGCCCGCGTAGCTCGCTCCCGGGCCGTGCCAGGAGGAACTGGAATACGCCGCGGTAGTGACGCCCCGACATGGCCCACTCCTCCCATTCTCCGGAGAAGACGCCTCCAGCCGTGACTGTTCCCTGGAGCTTGAGGCGGGAGCGGTCGGGGCCCCCTGGGTCACTCATGGTTATTCGTCGACCGCGCTTCGTTGCGCGCAGGGTCCTGCGATCGATGAGTGCGCTTCCGTCGTCATCGGAGATCCACTCAAAGGAGCTGTGCCACTGACCTGCGAGTGAGACCTCCGCAGTGTGGCGTCGGACGAGAAGGGAGTACACGAGCTTTTCGATGGGCTCGCCAAAGATGAGGTCACTGACACGTTGGACGGCGGCGCCCGCTACTGCCAGCAGTAACCAGATCAGCACTTGATCGATCATCAGCCCCCCGACGTCACGCCCCTAGATGTAGCAGTTCCCGCAAAAGGGACGGGTCAGTCAGCGTCGTTGATGCCCGCAGCAGCACCGAGGACCTCTTCGTCCCGAAGCAACTTGGGTGGGGGTGGCGCCTTCAGGGCATGGGGTTCTCACCTGCGCGGAGGGTCCGCAGGCGTCCGCGGTTGTTCGCCGTTGTCCGCTTGCGTTGTCCCGCAGTTAGACACTCACCGCTGCGCCATGACTTCCCTGCTGCGCAACTCGGCCAGGAGCGTCTATCAAGATCCGCAGGTCGTCTTGCTCGGACGCTGCACGGGCCAGGCACACGGATGGGATCGATGCCGTCGCGACGGCTGCCAACGTGATTCGCACCGACACCAAGGCACGCGACGCCCGGCGTAGGGTGCCGAGATCTGTGCTGACACCCCTTTTCTCAGTGGCTAGTTTGGTAAATTTTAAGCAAAGAAATGAGTTCATCTCGGCTGTCGTGCGCTACCCTCCGTGATCGTAGATCAGCGTAGCGACGGAGGGTAGCGCACGACAGCCTAACCAGGCCCGCAGCTCGCTACTACCCGTCATGAGCGCACGTCAGTGCTGTGCTCGGTGACGGCCGCCCGTGGCCGGTCAGGGCCTGGACAGCTTGTCCCACTTGACTTGGAGAGCCAGGCCCCTGACACTGCCATTGGAGAGTGCTGGAGCTTGGTTAACTTGGCATAAGGCCCAAGGAGACCGGGCGTGAGTAGACGATCAGCTTCATGACGCCGGGTCACTGACGCACAGTAGGTGTCCCATAGGCGAAGTGAGGCCCCTGCGGGGAAGCGTGGTCGGTTACTAGCTGTCGCCGGTGCTACATCCATAAATGTTGGCTTAGGCCGTGGTCCCACTTTGTGGGACCACGGCCTAGCTCACTGCTGGAGTAGCTGATGACGACGAGTTCTCACTCTGTCCCGCAGACGTCTACGTCTGCTTCTAACGCGCCGAGTGACGTTCAGGCCGAGGAAAAAGCCGCAGCCTTCAATGTTCTCGCTGACGCGATTGCATCCCTGTCTCAAGCCGGCGCGTCATCGGCGACCGGTAGTGCGGTGCGGCTGGAGATGGGCCGACGCACCTACGGGGGGTTCGATCCAAAACGCGTGGGATACAAGCGATTTCGAGATTTTTTGGATGACGCCGAGGCGCGCGGCTACGTTGAGATTGATCGTGACCGTCCCGGCGACGTATCGGTGGCGATTCCTGGAGCGACTGCTGAAGCTGGCTCTACTGCAAGGATGCGCCCCGACCTCTGGAAAGCATTTTCGGATTGGAACCCGCGGACTTCGCGGTTCTATGTCCTGAATGAGGATCGAGTCGTAACGCTGCCAACAGAACCTGCGCCACTTGAACCGACTCGGTACGCGGAAGCGCGAACAAAGATTTCCGATAATCCATCGGGTTTTGTTGAGATCAAGCCAATCTCGCGCCAGCAACAACTGGATTGGATGAGGGATTTTGCCCTCCTCGTGACAGACCCAGAAGTGAGTCGTGTTCTCACCGAGGCGCTAAAAAGTGAACACCCTGCTAGGTACTTCGTGGTTGTTCTTCGCAGCTTCCCTAATCTGTTGAACCGGTGGCACAACACCCTGCGTGAAAGGGTTTATACGGAGGCGCTCAAGTGGCGGGACTCCGATAGCCGTCTTACGTCAGTACAGATCAACCAAGTTCCTTCCTCTGCTCAACCTGCAATGTCACAACAGCCCGAAGAGGCAGTGGCTCCTGTCAAGGGGGCTAATAGGCGCGTAGCAGAGAGTCCACTAAAGCACACGCATGATCGCGACGTTGTGCAGTTCTTCACCGGGCAGGCATCGAAGAGCGCAGTGTATTCAGCGGCGACGCTACGCCAACGGCTACATGAAGCTATTGAACGTATGCCGGAGTCCGAACTCCGCAAAATTTGCATTCCGGTCGGCTACCTCTTCGAAGAGTAGTGGTGTGTTGTGCATACGCTAAGGGATCTCATTGAGCGTAAGCAGATTTATGCGCCTGCTCCAGCCGATCCGAACGAGTGGCCGAGAGTCGTAGTTCCCAAAAAGAAGCTGCATGTGCCGGGTGAGAGTCCGCTGGTTCTCCCCGGCGATATGGAGGGACTAAGGCGGGCCTACGACGATATCGATAGCCTACCGGGCTGCGGCGTGGAATCACGTGGGCGCCGCGCGCTCCTCCTTGGAAGTCCGGCGATGGTGTTTCCTATGCAGCGGCCTGACGATGGAGAACTCGTAGAACTTGGTAGTCAGCCGGAAAAGTTTCGTCGCGAGAACCCGCGAGCCCTCGGCCTTGCTGTTGGAGTTAAGCATCCCACCGGTTCGACGATCTTTGGAGTCGCGAGACTTGTTGCAGTTGAACATGGCTTGAGGTTTGGAAGTACGCAACTTCTGTCACTCTCGGATAAGTGGTTCGAGAGTCTAGAGGAGGCGGAATCTGAAATTGTTCAACTGTTCAAAGTAGCCGCTATTGGTTTTCAAGCGCAAGCGGAGCCTGGCGGGAAGCCTTGGAAGAAGGTGGTTGCCCTCCTCGGGGGATCTAAGGACGAAAATTCCCCACGGGCCCATTGGAAACGAGAAATGAGACTCGTGGCCGGTCTGCGTGAGATTGATTTGGATATTAGGCCGAATCCCGAATCTTCCATCTCGCAGGTTGTGAAAGAGTTGAAGAGTCGGCCCCCTAGCGCCCTGCTCGTTTGGGTTGACTGGGTCGCAAATCCTGAGGTATTCACTGCGCCCTATTTGGCGGCGAAGCCGGGTGCTAAGGCGGACCTTCTTGGTACAAGAAGTGCCGAGATGTCGTTCGATGAACATCTCGCGGAGTTGTCGATGCATTTGGTCGAGATTTCTCCCATAGAGGAGGACGACTCCCGGGTTTCCGATGTTGTGAATTGGGCTGATGCTGCCGATCGAATCAGTAATCTAGTTGGCCCTCATTTCGTGCTGACGGATCGAGCGCTCAAGATGTTGCCCGGTAACCCCTACCCGAACCCCGCCCGAATGCTTAAATTTGTTACCAAGCTCGAACGTGTGGCTGACTCCTATTTCACCCTTAAGGGACGGTTGGGTGCAGCCTTGGCAGATTTTTCCATGACTCAATGCGAAATTGAGATAGCTCTTTTTGATGCAAAGCTTTCTCCGAGTGACGTCGTGGTTGACGGCCGTACCCTAGAAGGGCTGAAGGCTATCCCCCATGTAAAGGTCGACGACGCGAAGGATCCTTCCCATTGTGGGCGAATCTACTTTGCTATCGATGGAGTGAATTTCAGGTTTATTGTGGATCATATTGGGCTGCATGACTACCGGTGACCGCGCTTTGTGAGGGAGATTCACAAGGTCGGCGGAGCGGCTTTGGGGTGGCGCTACTTTGGCGCGAGTGATCATGGCCCCGTAAGCTTCCGGCGCGTCGGGCAGTCTGTGGACCTGCCCGGTAAAGCACGACGTTGGGGCCATGATCTTCGAGGCTCCCCCCAAAGCGGCTCCGTAAAGCCGTGGAGCCGACCGCCCCAGCCACGATGCACCCTTCTCTGACGGCAAGCGGCTGCATGCTGTGTGCGCGGCACGGGCGCCGGCCGGGCTGGAGCGGGGCGGAGACAGGAGCGCAGGCCCGGCCGGCGCCCGTGCCGCGCGCGGGGAGCGGAGCGAGCCGCCTTGATGGCGTAAGGAAAGTTCTATCGGGCTTGGCGCAGGGCTTCGATCGCCTTCACGATCAGGGTTCGGGCGTCCGCGCCGTAGACGGCCATGCTGCGCAGCTGCTCGAACGTCTTCATGTACAGGGCGATCTCGGAGGGCTGGGTGACATTTACTTCCGCCGACACCAGCTCGACCGAGACGTGCTTGTCGTCGTAGATGTGAAAGGTCTCCTCGGGCCAGTGTGTCCGGCGGATGTTCATCGGGATGACGCCCAGGGAGACGGCCTGTAGGGCGCCAGCGGTGAGGAGGTAGCCGAGTTGTGCTGCCATCGCGTCGGTGTCAGCTACCTGGGAGTGGAGGACCGACTCCTCGACGACCACGACGAACCGGTGTCCCTGTTCGTGGATGATTCGGGAGCGTTCGAGCCGAGCACGCGCGGCCTCCGCGCTGTCGTCGATGTCCAAGTCGTGGATGCCCGCGGCCATACCGAGGACGGCGAGCGCGTAGCCCTCTGTCTGCAACAGTCCGGGGACAATGCTGGACGAGTAGATCCGGAAGGTCTCGGTCTCGCGGGACGCCTGCACCCGGCTGTCCTGGATGTGCCGCAGGCCGGCACGGACCTGGTCACGCCACTGCCGGTACATCGACTCGGCGCTGATGGACTGTACGACGAGATCCTGAGCATGCCCGTCCGAACCAGTTGCGGTGCACCAGCGTCGGATGTCGTTCGCTGACGGCCCGGTGAGGGCGTTCTCGATGCGCGAGGTCTTGGAGTAGTGCCAGCCGCACGCGGCCGCCAACTGGACGACCGTCAGGCCGGCTTCCTTGCGGAGGTCGCGCAGCCGGTGGGCGACGGCTTCACGTGCGGCCTGGGCAGACGAGGAGGGCGAGGCGGGCATGGGTTGGCTGCCGGTGCTTTCTGGTCAGTGGATCTGGTACTGGTCGTGGGGAACCGCACGCGCCCATACGGCCTCGAAGGACTCGGCGCACAGCTTCGCGGCGGCAGGGTCCTCAGAGACTTCGTGGCCGATCATGGCCCCGTCGCCTGAGAAGTAGCCCCACCGGATCACCTGGTCGTCGAAGAGCCAGAAGTCATTGCCGGGCAAGGCGATGTCCGAAGCGCGACGGCGGGGCAACCAGCGCACCTGTTCGCCGGCGCGCACGTTGACGCCGGTGGAGGCGTGTTCGTAGCGGATGTAGTCCGAAACGGGTTCAGACACGATCCGGGCGCGCCGCACCGCGACACCACGCGCCACGGCACGGGAGACCAGGTCCACCCAGGGTGCCCAGTCGGGCGATCCGGGGTCGTTGTCGAGACGGCCGGTCTCCAGCCACGTCCGGAAGTCGTCGGCCTCTGCGGCCACCCCGTAGTGATCTCGCATCTCAAGGTGCACAGCGGAGTGTGTGCACCTGCCCATGAGTTCAGCGATCGTCGGAACGATCGAGGACATCGCACGCCTCCCTGATCATGTGCACCATCCTGGCAGGGATGCGGATGACGGCCTCGTCCGCCGGGATGCCGACGGCATGGCCCGGCACTTCGAACGCGGCGCACTCTGCTTCGAGTTGAGGATCGGGCTTCCATCCCTGGAAGACGAGTTCGCCCTTCTCCTGGTCGACCCACACGGTCGGTGAGTCCCCGGTCTTGGTGTCGGGGTCGATCCCAATGAACCGTAGCGACATGACCTACTCCATCCATGAGATGTGCAGTTCTTTGCGACACGCTCCGGCAGACGGCGTAGTTGGTCAAGAGGCCGAACTCGACAGAACCACGGCAGGTTGGCATGGATGCAAAGATCTGCACATCACTGGCGTAGGTGTCTATCGCATCCCTAGCTTCGAGGGGCACAAGGAGACCCGGCGACCATGCGAACGGCCCCGGGGCGTGGCCGACTGGGCAGGGGGCGACATGGCGAACCGCATCACAGCGGCATCCGAAGGTACTGAGCGACGGCAAGCCCCTCGCCCGGACATCACCGTCATGCGCGAGACCGTGCAGATTCTGCTGGACCCGGATGCCGTGGTGCTGCCCCCGGCGGCTGACGAACTGGAGACGCTGACACAGACGATTCGGGGTCACCTGGAGCTACTCATCCCCGAGGTCGAGCAGTCCGTCAGACTGCTGAAGAAGGACAGCATCCACCGGTACTGCGCACTCGCCTGCGTGGGCGAGGCTCGGGGAAAGCTTCGAGCCGAGCCGAGCCGCAGATTCGGCGCAGAAGTCGGCCATGCCCGACGTCTGGCACGCACTTTGAACGCGTTGTGCGACCACTACGAGAACCTCGGCGAGCGCCCGTGACCACGGCCATGGACGACATTTCGATGCGCTCCGCTGAGTGCGCGTTGGCTTCGCGGGACGGCTACGAGGGACTGCACGACGAATGCCGCCAGACCAAGGACATCCCGCTGCCCCACGGAGCGGGCCTGATCCTGGTACGACGCTGCGACTGTCCTTGTCACGCGCGCATCGCGGGTGTGGCATGAACCCAAGGCTTCTGCCGCTACTGCGACGAGCTGATCACCGTTCCTGACGACGCAGTTCACCTCTGGCACGAAGAGAGCATGAGCAGACCGGGGCGGGACGTCTGGGCACACCGCGAGCACGCTGACCACGTCGAGCCGGACACCACGCTGACGCGCGTGCTGATAGCGGTGCGAAGAAGTTCCCGACGCAGAACAACCCGAATGACACCCGATCGTGCGGCAGACCCACCCTGGCTTCACGCTCCGGGTGTACACGCACCTCATGCCGAGCAGCGACGCGCGGGCCCGGAACGCCGTGGACAGCCTGTACGACGGCACCGATCCTGCGCCGGACGGCCCAGAGACGGCCCAGGAGGGATGAGACGCCGTGGGGCCGACGGTCCGTGACCGTCGGCCCCACACGCCAAAACAGCAGGAAACCGGCTCTGACCTGCTCTTACAACACCGGCAGATTCTTCCGCAGCTCGAACGCCGTGACCTCGGACCGGTACTCCTCCCACTCCTGCCGCTTGTTGCGGAGGAAGAAGTCGAAGACGTGTTCGCCCAGGGTCTCGGCGACCAGGTCGCTGCGTTCCATGAGGGTGAGGGCCTCGCCGAGGTTCTGGGGCAGGGGTTCGATGCCCATCGCGCGGCGCTCGGAGTTGGAGAGGGCCCAGACGTCGTCCTCGGCGCCCGGGGGGAGTTCGTAGCCCTCTTCGATGCCCTTGAGGCCCGCGGCCAGGAGGAGGGCGTAGGCGAGGTACGGGTTGGCGCCGGAGTCCAGGGAGCGGACCTCGATGCGGGCCGAGCCGGTCTTGCCGGGCTTGTACATGGGGACGCGGACCAGGGCGGAGCGGTTGTTGTGGCCCCAGCAGATGTAGGAGGGGGCCTCGCCGCCGGCGCCTGCGGTGCGCTCGGAGCCGCCCCAGATGCGCTTGTAGGAGTTGACCCACTGGTTGGTGACCGCGGCGATCTCCGCCGCGTGCTTGAGCAGGCCCGCGATGAAGGAGCGGCCGACCTTCGAGAGCTGGTACTCGGCGCCCGACTCGTAGAACGCGTTCCGGTCGCCCTCGAAGAGGGAGAGGTGCGTGTGCATGCCCGAGCCGGGGTGTTCCGAGAACGGCTTCGGCATGAAGGTCGCCTGGACGCCCTGCTCCAGCGCCACCTGCTTCATGACCAGGCGGAACGTCATGATGTTGTCGGCCGTCGAGAGGGCGTCGGCGTAGCGGAGGTCGATCTCCTGCTGGCCCGGGGCGCCCTCGTGGTGGGAGAACTCGACCGAGATGCCCATCGACTCCAGCATGGTGATCGCCTGGCGGCGGAAGTCCATGCCGATGTTCTGCGGGGTGTGGTCGAAGTAGCCGGAGTTGTCGGCCGGGGTCGGGCGCGAGCCGTCCAGCGGGCGGTCCTTCAGGAGGAAGAACTCGATCTCCGGGTGGGTGTAGAAGGTGAAGCCCAGGTCCGAGGTGCGGGCCAGGGCCCGCTTCAGGACGTAGCGGGGGTCCGCGAAGGACGGGGAGCCGTCCGGCATGAGGATGTCGCAGAACATCCGGGCGGTGCCGGGGGCCTCGGCGCGCCAGGGCAGGATCTGGAACGTCGACGGGTCCGGCTTGGCGATCATGTCGGACTCGTACACACGAGCGAATCCCTCGATCGCGGAGCCGTCGAAGCCGATGCCCTCGTCGAAGGCCTGTTCCAGCTCCGCCGGGGCCACGGCGACGGACTTGAGGAAGCCCAGCACGTCCGTGAACCACAGGCGTACGAACCGGATGTCGCGCTCCTCCAAGGTCCGGAGCACGAACTCCTGCTGCTTGTCCATCTTCCGCTTCCCCATCCTTGCTGGTCAGGCCGCCTGTCTCCGGATCCCGCAGGAGGCGGTCGGGCACCTGAGCATCACACCACAACACCATTTCATGCGCGTTGCCGACCATGATCGTCCGGGCGACCCGGGGGTGAACGCCTCACGTCCGGCGGATGTACTGCTCCGCCGCCCATCTTGCCTGCTCGGACTGACATACGTAATGCCCGGCCCGCTGCCACTACGATCAGTGCACCGCCCGTCCCTGTCATCCGGCCCCTTTCCCCCAGAAGGACACACCTCATGGGTTCCGCCAACAAGAGCAGCAGCACGGCCCGCAAGGCGCGCATAGAGGAGATGCGCCGCGCCGAACAGGCCCGTGAGCGCCGCAACCGGATCGCGATCATCGCCGCGAGCGTGGTGGCCGTGGCCGGCCTCGTCGCCGGCGCCGTCGTCCTGGTGCAGTCGCAGTCCGACGACTCCGCCACGGCAGCCGACTCCAAGGGGTCGGGGCACTTCGTGACCGGCTCGGACGGCGTGAAGACCTGGAAGGGCACCCTGGGCCGCACCCATGTGGTCAAGACCGTGAACTACCCGATGGAGCCCCCGGTCGGCGGCGACCACAACCAGGTCTGGATGAACTGCAACGGCGACGTCTACACCAAGGCGCTCAACAACATGAACGCCGTGCACTCGCTGGAGCACGGCGCGGTCTGGGTGACGTACACGAGCAAGGCGAAGAAGGCGGACGTCGACGCGCTCGCGGCCAAGGTGAAGAAGACGCCGTACACGCTGATGAGCCCGGACGACAAGCAGGCGGACCCGATCATGCTGACGGCGTGGGGCCACCAGCGGACGGTGACCGGGGCGGACGACCCGAACGTCGACAAGTTCTTCGAGAAGTTCGTGCAGGGCGAGCAGACGCCCGAGCCCGGCGCGGCGTGCACGAACGGTCTGTCGCAGTGAGGTTCGCCGGGGTGGCGGTGGCCGTGGCGGGGGTGCTCGTCGCGGCCGGTGCCGTCACCTACGCGGTGGCCGAGGACGGCGGTTCGGCGGACACGCCCGCGGCCGATTCGGCGGACGCGGGCTTCGCGCGGGACATGGCCGTGCACCACCAGCAGGCCGTCGAGATGTCGTACATCGTGCGCGACCGCACCAAGGACGTCGAGGTGCGGCGGCTGGCCTACGACATCGCGCAGACCCAGGCCAACCAGCGCGGCATGCTGCTGGGCTGGCTGGATCTGTGGGGGCTGCCGAAGGTGTCCGCCGATCCGCCGATGACGTGGATGGACATGGGCGACATGCCCTCCGCGGGGGACGGTTCGCTGATGCCGGGCATGGCCACCGACAGCGAGATGAAGAAGCTCGCCACCCTCAACGGCAAACAGGCGGAGATCTTCTATCTCCAGCTGATGACGGAGCATCACCAGGGCGGCGTCCACATGGCCAAGGGCTGTGCGCAGCGCTGCACGGTGAAGGTGGAGAAGCGGCTCGCGCAGGGCATGGTCGAGGCGCAGCAGTCGGAGATCGACCTGATGGCGGGCATGCTGAAGGAGCGGGGCGCGAAGCCGCGATCATAGAGGGTTAACCCTCGAACCAGCCTTTTTCATTAGGTTAATTGGGCTCTTCTTGGCATGCGCATTCCCCTTGCATGAAGAGTTCGTCGCAAGAGTGGCCACACCGTCGAGTGATCACTCGCGATGAACCGCATTCAGGGGGTTCCATGAGATCCAACCGCGCCAAACTCCGTGCCGCGGCGAGCATGGCGGCGACACTGCCGATGCTCGCGGGCGCGCTGGCGCTCGGTATACCCGCGGCCCACGCCGCGGACAGCCCGAGCCGTGACACGCTGGCCGGGACCAAGCCCGCGTGGGCCACGGCCAAGGCCGACAAGGGTGCGACGTCCGACAGTTCGCAGGTCTCGGCCCGGGTCTACCTGGCCGGCAAGGACGCCGCCGGCCTCGCCGCGTACGCCAAGGCCGTCGCCGACCCGACGTCCGCGTCGTACGGCAAGTACCTGAGCGCCGAGCAGGCGCAGTCCCGCTTCGGTGCGACGAAGGCTCAGGTCGCCGCGGTGAAGTCCTGGCTGACCGCGGCCGGTCTGAAGGTCACGGGCACCACCGCGCACTACGTCTCCGTCACCGGTGATGTGGCCGCCGCCGAGAAGGCGTTCGGGACCCAGCTGCACAACTACGCCAAGGGCTCGCGGACTTACCGCGCCCCGTCGAAGACCGCGTCCGCGCCGGCCGCCCTCGACGGCGCCGTGCTGACCGTGACCGGTCTGGACAACGCGCCGCACAAGGCCAGCAGCAAGGACCAACTGCCGCCGCCGGACGCCGTGTTCAAGAACGCCGGGCCGTTCTCCTCGTACTACGGCTCGAACACCGCGAGCACCCTGCCCAAGGCCTACGGCAAGAAGATCCCGTACGCGATCAAGGGCTACACGGGCAAGCAGCTGCGCTCCGCCTACGGCGCCGGCAAGTACACCGGCAAGGGGGTGCGGGTCGCGATCACCGACGCGTACGCCTCCCCGACCATCGCCTTCGACGCGGCCAACTACGCGAAGAAGAACGGCGACGCGGCCTACCGGACCAGCCAGCTGAAGCAGGTCCTGCCCGACGGCTACACGCACACCGGCGCCGACGAGTGCAGCGCCGCCGGCTGGTACGGCGAGGAGACGCTGGACGTCGAGGCCGTGCACGCGGTCGCGCCGGACGCGAACATCACGTACGTGGGCGCCGCGTCCTGCTACGACGACGATCTGCTCGACTCGCTCAACAAGGTCGTCGACAACCACCTGGCCGACATCGTCTCCAACTCGTGGGGCGACATCGAGGCCAACCAGACGCCGGACCTCGCGGCCGCCTACGACCAGGTCTTCCAGTTCGGCGCGGTCGAGGGCATCGGCTTCTACTTCTCCTCCGGCGACAACGGCGACGAGGTCGCCAACACCGGTACGAAGCAGGTCGACACCCCGGCCAACTCGGCGTGGGTGACGGCGGTCGGCGGTACCTCGCTGGCGGTCGGCAAGGGCGACAAGTACCTGTGGGAGACCGGCTGGGGCACCGACAAGGCGAGCCTGTCGGCCGACGGCAAGAGCTGGACGGACTTCCCCGGCGCGTTCACCTCCGGTGCGGGCGGCGGCACCAGCAAGACGGTCGCCGAGCCCTTCTACCAGAAGGGTGTCGTCCCGAACGCGCTCGCCACGGCCAACAACGCCGCCGGCAACCGCGTGGTCCCGGACATCTCCGCGATCGCCGACCCCAACACCGGTTTCCTGGTGGGTCAGACGCAGACCTTCCCCGACGGCTCGCAGCAGTACAGCGAGTACCGCATCGGCGGCACCTCTCTGGCCTCGCCGGTGATCGCGGCCGTACAGGCGCTGGCGCAGGAGGCGCGCGGCGGCAAGGCGATCGGCTTCGCCAACCCGTCGATCTACGCCAAGTACGGGTCGAAGGTGTTCCACGACGTCACGGACAACCCCACGGGGTCCGGACTCGCCGTGGCCCGCATCGACTTCACCAACGGCTATGACGCCTCGGGCGGTCTGCTCACCTCGGTCCGCTCCCTCGGCAAGGACAGCTCGCTGTCCGCGGTCAAGGGATACGACGACGTGACGGGCGTGGGCACGCCCGCGAACGGCTACGTGCAGTCGTACGGCAAGCACTGACACGGACACGCGTCCACAGGGTCCGGTCCCGAGAACCTTCGGGGCCGGGCCCTCGCGCATGCACCACCGGGCCCTCGCGCATGTCCCGCCGGGCTATCGCGTACGGCGCCCCGCGATCACGTGGGTCACGAGACCCGCGACCAGCAGCAGCGCCCCGATCACGAGGAACGGAACCGGCGTGTACTCGTCGGTGCAGGTCTGGCCGCCCGACACCGCGTGGCACACCTCTCCCGGGCCGCCCCGGTTCAGGTACGCGA
Source organism: Streptomyces sp. SID13726 (assembly GCF_010548375.1). GTDB lineage: Bacteria > Actinomycetota > Actinomycetes > Streptomycetales > Streptomycetaceae > Streptomyces. Next base: position 2,492 of record NZ_JAAGLY010000034.1, on the reverse strand, counting down.
GGTAGAACAGCGGCAGCGCCACACCCGCCACGGCTCCCGCGAGGGCGCCTCGGGGTCCCTTGCGGAGCAGGAACACCGAGGCCGCCGCGGCGAGTACGAGGAACAGCGCCCCCACCGTCAGGATCGCCGCCAGACCGATGCCGGCGCACGCCCCCACCAGGAGCCAGGCCAGGAACCGGCCCCATCCCGCCGTACGGTCCGTACGGTCGTCACCCATGCCCGTCATACCTCCCATTGAAGGCAAGGTCATGACAATCCGGCAACGGACCGCGCGGGTTGAGTCGCTCACACCCCGGAGCCCATAGTGTCGCTCTGACGATTACACTGATCCCGTGCCTCAGTCGAACTTCTGGTCCATCTATCAGCACGGGTTCGCACGCGTAGCCGCCTGCACGGGTCACACCGTCATCGCGGACCCGCCCGCCAACGCCGAAGCGGTCCTGCGCCACGCGCGCCGGTGCGCCGAGGAAGGGGTCGCCGTCGCGGTCTTCCCTGAGATGGGGCTGTGCGGCTACTCCATCGAGGACCTGCTGCTCCAGGACGCGCTGCTCGACGGGGTCGAGGAGGCGCTGCGGACCGTGGTCGCCGGATCGGCCGACCTGCTGCCGGTGCTGGTCGTCGGCGCCCCGCTGCGCCACGGCGACCGGATCCACAACTGCGCGGTGATCGTGCACCGCGGCCGTGTCCTCGGGGTCGTGCCGAAGTCGTACCCCCCGAACTACCGGGAGTTCTACGAGCGCCGGCAGATCACCCCGGGCGCCGGCGAGCGCGGCGGGAGCATCCGGGTCGACGGCGTCAGCGTGCCGTTCGGCGTGGACCTGCTGTTCGCCGCGCGGGACGTGCCCGGGCTGGTCCTCCACGCGGAGATCTGCGAGGACATGTGGGTGCCGGTGCCGCCCAGCGCGGAGGCGGCCCTGGCCGGCGCGACGGTCCTCGCCAATCTCTCCGGCAGCCCGATCACGGTCGGCCGCGCCGAGGACCGCAAGCTGCTGTGCCGCTCGGCGTCCTCGCGCTGTCTCGCCGCGTACGTCTACTCGGCGGCCGGTCTCGGCGAGTCGACCACGGACCTGTCCTGGGACGGCCAGACCCTGATCTACGAGAACGGCGTGCTGCTGGCCGAGTCGGACCGCTTCCCGCTCGACGACCAGTTCGCGGTGGCCGACGTCGACCTCGACCTGCTGCGGCAGGAGCGGCACCGGATGGGCACCTTCGACGACAACCGCCGTACCCACACGGCCCGTACGTCGGACTTCCGGACGGTGTCGTTCGAGCTCGACCCCCCGGTGACCGACCTCGGGCTCCGGCGCCGGGTCGAGCGGTTCCCGTTCGTGCCGGCCGACCCCGACCGGCTCGCCCTGGACTGCTACGAGGCGTACAACATCCAGGTCGCCGGGCTCCAGCAGCGGCTCGCGGCGATCGGTGGGCCGAAGGTGGTCATCGGGGTGTCCGGGGGCCTCGACTCCACGCACGCGCTGATCGTCGCCGCCCGCGCGATGGACCGGGCGGGACGGCCGCGCAGCGACATCCTGGCCTGGACCCTGCCCGGCTTCGCCACCAGCGACCACACCAAGGACAACGCCCACCGGCTGATGCGGGCCCTCGGGGTGACCGCGGCCGAGCTGGACATCACGCCGACCGCGCGGCTGATGCTGAAGGAGATGGGCCACCCCTTCGCCTCCGGCGAGCCGGTCTACGACGTCACCTTCGAGAACGTCCAGGCCGGGCTGCGCACCGACTACCTGTTCCGGCTCGCCAACCAGCGCGACGGCATCGTGCTCGGCACGGGCGACCTCTCGGAGCTGGCGCTCGGCTGGTCGACGTACGGCGTCGGCGACCAGATGAGCCACTACAACGTCAACTCCGGGGTGCCGAAGACGCTGATCCAGCATCTGATCCGGTGGGTGGTCAGCAGCGGGCAGTTCGACGCGGAGACCGGGGAGATCCTCACCGCGATCCTCGACACCGAGATCAGTCCGGAGCTGGTGCCGGGCGAGGAGATGCAGTCCACCGAGTCGAAGATCGGGCCGTACGCGCTGCACGACTTCACGCTCTTCCATGTGCTGCGGTACGGCTTCCGGCCGTCGAAGATCGCGTTCCTGGCGTGGCACACCTGGAACTCCGCGGCGGCGGGCGCCTGGCCGCCGGGCTTCCCGGAGGCCAAGCGCGTGGCGTACGACCTGCCCGAGATCCGGCGCTGGCTGGAGGTGTTCTGCCGCCGCTTCTTCGGGTTCGCCCAGTTCAAGCGCTCGGCGATGCCGAACGGACCGAAGGTCTCGGCGGGCGGCTCGCTGTCGCCGCGCGGCGACTGGCGGGCACCGAGCGACGGCTCCGCGCGGGCGTGGTTGCGGGATCTGGAGCGGTTCGACTAGTGAGCTGGTCCGGAGATTCGTGTGCAGTAGTGGCAGATGCGGTCGATGATCTGGTCGGCGGTCTTGGTCCAGTGGAAGGGCCGGGCGTCGGTGTTCCAGGTCTTGATCCAGGCTTCGAGTGCG
>NZ_JAAGLY010000349.1 GCF_010548375.1 Streptomyces sp. SID13726 | reverse complement strand
TGCTCGAGGCGCACGATGCCGACGGCGAGCAGGACCATGGCGCTCGTCGCCAGGACGGCGCCGAGGATGTCGAGCGCGCCGCGGACGCGGCCCGTCGTGTCGCGCGGGACCGTGACGAGGGCCAGCGCGAGGAGCACGACGGCGAGCAGCACCGGGGCGAAGAAGACCCACCGCCAGTGGATCGCGGCCAGGAGCCCGCCCACGACGAGCCCGAGCGAGAATCCCGCGGCCCCCGCGGCGCCGTACACGACCAGCGCGCGGTTGCGGCGCGGCCCCTCGGCGAACGACGTCGTGATGAGGGACATCCCGGCCGGCGTGAGGAACCCGGCCGCCACCCCCGTGACGAAGCGCGAGAGGAGGAGCATCCAGGCGTCGGTCGCGAACCCGCCGAGCCCCGAGAAGACGAGGAAGACGAGCAGCCACAGGACGAACATCCGGCGGCGGCCGTAGAGGTCGTCGGCGTGCTCGCCGAG
>NZ_JAAGLY010000348.1 GCF_010548375.1 Streptomyces sp. SID13726 | reverse complement strand
GCACCCGGCTGAGCGCCCTCGCGCTCACCGCGGCCCTCGCACTGGCGCCGTCGCTGGTGCTGCCGACGGCGTCGGCGGCTCCCGGGACGGTACCCGTCGTCGCCGAGGACGCGAGCGGCCTCAGCGTGCAGGGTGAGGAGGCCTTCGCCGACCTCTCCTCCTGCCTCGCCACGAACGGGTCGCTGCTCGCGACGATCGTGGTCGACGAGTCGGGCAGCCTCCGGCAGACCGACCCCGAGGACCAGCGCGTGGGCGGGGTCGAGGCGGCGATCGACGCGCTGGTCGCGCTCGAGAGCTCGAACGGCGGCGCCGTGGACGTCGAGGCGAACCTCGCCGTCTTCAGCGACGAGTACACCGAGCTCGTCGGGTGGGGCTCGCCCACCGGCGCTCACGGAGACGCGCTGCTCGACGCCACGGCGACCGACCTCCCCTGGCGCGACCGAGGGGCCGTCGCCGACTACCGGGCGGCGCTC
>NZ_JAAGLY010000347.1 GCF_010548375.1 Streptomyces sp. SID13726 | reverse complement strand
TGCGTGGCCGCCCAGGTTAGAACGCCGTGGGCGGAACAGTCCCGAACTTTCCCGAACAGCCGGGAACAGTCGTGGTGTTCCGCCGGACAACCGCGTCGTTCAGGGGACTTCCGGGGCGATCCGCCGGGCTCGGATTCGTTCCGTACGCGGCGGCCGGCCGCCTCGGCGGGGGTCTGATCGAGCCATGACCACTCCACGTGAAACGGACCAGCCGTTCCTGTCCCTGCACACCGCCGTCGTCCTCGTCATCGCCTTGCTGATCGGCTGCGCCGTCGGCGGGCTGAGCTTCATGGGCGCGGTCCCCGTCGCCCTCTCCGTACTCGCCGGTCTCACCGCCGCCGGCGGGGCCGTTCCCGTACTGCGGGGGCTGATCCGCTGAGGCCGAACCCTTACGGAGCCGGGGGGAGTTCGCCCGAGCCGCGGGGGATCAGCCGGGTCGGGAGTTCGATGCGGGCCGGGGCGAGGGCGGCGCC
>NZ_JAAGLY010000346.1 GCF_010548375.1 Streptomyces sp. SID13726 | reverse complement strand
CACCGTAGTGCGAACCGTCGGTCCCCGCGCCGCCCGGCGCGCGCACGCACCCGCGGCCCGACGTCGCGAGACGCGAGAAGTGGCCCCCCGGACGCCACCCGGGAGGACCACTTCTCGCGTCTCGTCACCGCACTCGCGTCGTCACTCCTGGCTACTCCTGGCTCACCGCGTCGAGCACGGGCAGCCGGGCCGCGCGGGTCGCGGGCCAGACCGCCGCGACGACCCCGACGACGGCGGCGAGCGCGAGCATCGCGCCGAGCTGCGCCCACGGCACGGCGAGGGTCGTGAAGCCCTCGTCCGCGAGCACCGAGGGCAGCGCGGCGGCGAGGCCCGTCCCCACGACCAGCCCGACCGCCGTCCCGAACACGGCGACGAGCACGGACTCGACGACGATCGTCGTGGCGAGCTGGGCCCGGCCCAGCCCGACGGCGCGCAGGAGCCCGATCTCGCGCGTCCGCTCGACGACGGACAGGG
>NZ_JAAGLY010000345.1 GCF_010548375.1 Streptomyces sp. SID13726 | reverse complement strand
GCCGTCCCCAGGAGAGTCATGCTGCCCATGGTCCTGCCCCGAACCGGTCCGGCCCTCGCCCTGCGCGGCCGCATCGGCGCCGGCTTCTCGCCGGTGCCGCACCGCTACCGCCTCTACCTCTGCGCCGACTGTCCGGACTCCCTGCGCGTCGCGGCCGCCCTCGCCCGGCTCGGCCTGGAGGGCTCCGTCGCCACCACCGTGCTCTCCACGCCCGCCGCGTACGGGGCGCTGCGCCGGGCCTACGAGGCCGTCGGACACCACTACGAGGGAGCGCGGGCCGTCCCCGCCCTGTGCGACACCTGGAGCGGCCGCGTGATCGGCAACGACACGGACGATATCCTCGAGGACCTGTGGCGCCTGCGCGCCCACCCGGCCTTCCGCGCCGAGACGTAGCCCCTGGCAGGAGAGGAACCCACGGGCCCGCGCAACGAATCGCCGCCCGCTCCCCGAAACACGCAACGAATCGATGCGCGGA
>NZ_JAAGLY010000344.1 GCF_010548375.1 Streptomyces sp. SID13726 | reverse complement strand
TGGATGTCGAAGTGGACGGGGTGACCCGGTCCGAACGTCACCGATGTGGTCTGGTCACCGTACCGGCCGGCTTTGACGCCGAGCGGCACGCCGAGGTTGCTGAAAACCACGTCGATCGGGGAACCCGCCAGACGGCACGACGCGTACCCCTTCGGCGCGGTCAGGGTGACACGGAAGTGGAGGTGCCCCGAACTGGCCTGGTCCGGGCGGATCTTCGCGAGGTGGTTGGCCGGGCGGCAGGCCGACGGGGCTGCACCGCCCGCCGCTGCTGCCTGTGCGGTGCCGGCGGCGGCGATGACCGCCGTGGTGGCGGCGGCGATGAGTGTGGCGAACGTGCGGCTGATGAGCATGGCTGGTGGGTTCCGCCCTTCCGGCTGCTTTCCCGGCCCTCCCAGACGGGACCGGGGTCGGGGGATTCTTCCCCGGCGCCACCTCGCCCCAATGCATCTAAACGGCAACAAACCAGGCTGAGTGG
>NZ_JAAGLY010000343.1 GCF_010548375.1 Streptomyces sp. SID13726 | reverse complement strand
GCGTGCGCACGGCGTCGCGGTCGGGCAGCCAGATGTTGTCGCCCATGCCGATCTCGTCGCCGTAGTACAGGCACGGGCTGCCGGGGAGGGAGAGCAGGAGCGCGTGGGCGAGCTCGACCTCCTTGCGCGAGTTGTCGAGCAGGGGCGCGAGCCGGCGCCGGATGCCGACGTTCGCGCGCATGCGCGGGTCGGGCGCGTACCAGCCGTACATCGACGCACGCTCCTCGGTGGAGACCATCTCCAGGGTGAGCTCGTCGTGGTTGCGCAGGAACGTGCTCCACTGCGCGCCGGGCGGGATGTCGGGCGTGTCGGCGAGGATCTCCAGGACCTGGTTGGCGCGCTGGTCGCGGATCGCGTAGTAGATGCGGGGCATCACGGGGAAGTGGAAGCACATGTGGCACTCGGGCTCGTCCTCGGTGCCGAAGTAGTCCACGACCTCGCGCGGCCACTGGTTCGCCTCGGCGAGCAAGATCGG
>NZ_JAAGLY010000342.1 GCF_010548375.1 Streptomyces sp. SID13726 | reverse complement strand
TGTGGGACGAATGCGAGTGGGGCGACGTGCACTGGTACTGCTGCGGCAACCCTGTGGAAGGCCGTGCGCTCCTCGACCGCGTGCTCCTGGCCATGACACCCCGGAGCGCCCGCGAGCTCCGGACGGTCCTCGCCAAGTACGACTCTCTCTGGATCACCCCGTACCCGTACCTCGCGGATCGATACTGAAGCGGCGCTCCGACCCGCGCCGGGTCTGGTTACGGTTGCCGGGTGAACGGATCGAATGCATCAGCCGGCGTACCGGCCCACCCCGGCGCATTGCTGCCTCTCATGGGCAGCGACGAGGAGGTCGTCGCCTTCTTTGCCGGGATCGCGGACCTCGACGCGACGGACCCGGCCGACCACCTGTTGGAGGACGGGGTTCGGCTCGCTTCCGGAGCCCGGCTCGAGCAGTTCGCGCGGGCGGGCGCAGGGGACGCTTACTGCTTCGTCGGCGAGGGTGGCGAGGGACCGGG
>NZ_JAAGLY010000341.1 GCF_010548375.1 Streptomyces sp. SID13726 | reverse complement strand
GGGCCACCAGGCACTTCGCCGGACGGGGACGCTAGATGGGCTCCGGTGTGGCTCGTGAGCTCCCACTCGTTGCGTCCCCGCTGCTCGCGCCAGACCGCGCGGATCGCGGCGCCGGCCAGCATCACCTGGTAGAACGGGCCGCCGGCGACGAGCTTGAGGTAGTGCACGAAGCGGACGCGCAGCCCGTACTGGCGGCCGAAGTCGTGCAGTCCGACGATCTCGAACACGAAGGTCACCATCGCCGTGATCATGGGGAGGAAGGTGATGATCGCGATGCCGACGGGCACGTCGAGCAGGACGGCGACGGCGAAGTTGAGCGGGATGATCACCCCGGAGGCGGCCTGCATGAACGGGGTCATCAGCGTGTAGCGGGCCAGCCAGCGCTGGCCGCTGATGGTCTCCTTCAGGGAGTCCGCCGCGACCACGCCGACGCGCATCACCACGAACAGCAACAGCATCATGATCGCGCCGGTGTAG
>NZ_JAAGLY010000340.1 GCF_010548375.1 Streptomyces sp. SID13726 | reverse complement strand
CCGGACAGTGCGCGACCTCCACGAGCTCCCAGCACCCTCGCGGCTGGCGGACGAGCGACTTCACGGCCTCGCTCGCCGCGTAGGCGACGACGGCGCCCACCCCGGCGACGAGCGTCGTCGCGACGGCGGACGCACCCGCACGACGCGACCGCCACGCGACGAGCGCGCACAGCCCGAGGAGCACGAGGACCCCGCCCTCCGCGACGAGCCCCGACCCCGGGAGATCGGCGGTCCGCGCCGTGATCGCGAGGTACAGCGCCTCGCTCGGCCCACGCAGGAGTCGCGCGACCAGCACCACGAGCGCCGCCCCGACCAGCCACGACACCGCGACGAGGACCTGGCCCGCGGCCCGGGACGACGCGTCCGCGAGCGGCTCCGGCAGCGGGCGCGACGACGCGTCGGGCACCTCGTCGGACGAGGTGTCGAGGGGGCCGGCGGGACGGTCGAGCAGGGTCGACGCACGGGACGAATCGGGCG
>NZ_JAAGLY010000033.1 GCF_010548375.1 Streptomyces sp. SID13726 | reverse complement strand
GGTGGACGGCGTCGTGGCCGCCCTCGGGGGAGCCGATGGCCCAGGGCACGCCGACGTCGTCGGGGCCGGCGGAGAGGGTGTTGTTGCGGCCCTTGCGGAAGGTCGTGCCGATCGGGTGGATCGGGGGGAGGTAGACGACGTCGAAGCCCATCGCGGCGATCGCCGGGAGGCGGCGGGCGGCGGTGCGGAAGGTGCCGTGCGGCTGCTCGGGGGTGCCCTCGGAGCGGGGGAAGAACTCGTACCAGGACCCGAACAGCGCCCGTTCCCGCTCGACCAGCAGTGGCAGCGTCTCCGACGCCGTGATCAACTCCCGCAGCGGGTACCGCCGGAGCACGGCGTCCACCTCGGGCGTCAGCGCGGCGGCGAGGCGGGCGGCGGCGGGGCGGGTCTGGTCGCGGAGGGCGCGGACGGCCGCGAGGATCACGCCGTCCCGCCCGTCGCCCGGGACCCCGGCGGCGGCCCGCTCGTACAGTCGGGCGCCCTCCTCCAGGACCAGTTCGGTGTCCATTCCGGCCGGGATCTTGATCTGGGAGTGGTGCCGCCAGGTGGTGACGGGGTCGCCCCAGGCCTCGACGGCGTAGGTCCAGCGGCCGGGGGCGCCTGCGGTGACGGTGGCGCCCCAGCGGTCGGTGCCCGGGGCCAGTTCCCGCATCGGGGCCCACGGCCCTGGGCGGCCCTCCGGGTCCATCAGTACGACGTTGGCGGCGACCGCGTCATGGCCCTCGCGGAACACGGTGGCCGAGATCTCGAAGGTCTCGCCGGCGACCGCCTTGGCGGGCCTGCGGCCGCGCTGGACGACCGGGCGGACGTCCAGGACGGGTATGCGCCCGACGGCCGGGGCCTCGCCCGCCTCCGCGGAGGATCGCTCCTGGGGCGGTGGTCCGGTGTCGACGGGGTGTGCGGGGGACGGTTCGGTACTGGAGGTCGGGGGTGCCGACGAGTGGTGCGTGGCGGGCATGACCGCTCCTGTCCGCGTCAACTTCGGGTGGGCGGATGGATGTGGGGAGGGGGTCCTGCGTGGCGTCTCAGTGAACCTACCTGAGCCGCGTACCGGAGGAGCCTTCCCACCCTATTCGGGTGGGCAATCCGGCACTTTGTTAACTACTCACGCGTATGTCTACGCACAAGACCGGCCCCGTTCCGGTCGAACGGGGCCGGTGGGCGGACATTGTCACTACGCGCCCGGTATCCGGAGGAGTTTGTCCGGTGAACCGGGCCCGCGGCCGGACACCTTCCCGGAGGACGCCTGCGTGACCAGTGCCTTGGCCACCTGCGCCGGGGTCGCCCTCGGGTGGCCGGCGAGGTACAGCGCCGCCGCGCCCGCCGCGTGCGGGGCCGCCATCGACGTACCCGAGAAGGTCGCCCTGGCGGTGTCGCCGGCGATCCCCGCCGAGGTGATCGAGACGCCCGGCGCGAACAGGTCCAGGGCGGAGCCGTAGTTGGAGAAGCCCGCCCGGGTGTCCTTCGCGTCGGTCGCTCCGACCGTGATCGCCTGCTTCACGTCGGCGGGCGAGTAGAGCGACGCCGACTGCCCGTCGTTGCCCGCGGCGACCGTGTAGGTCACCCCGGACTTGATGGAGTTGCGTACGGCGGCGTCGAGCTGGGCGTTGTGGTAGCCGCCCATGCTGAGGTTGGCGACGGCCGGTTTGCGCGCGTTCCTGGTCACCCAGTCGATACCGGCGATGACCTGGGCCGTCGTCCCCGAGCCGGTGTTGTCGAGGACGCGTACGGAGACCACCTTGGCCTGTTTCGCCACGCCGTATCCGGTGCCCGCGACGGTGGCCGCCACATGGGTGCCGTGGCCGTTGCCGTCCCCTGCGGACCGGTCGCCGCCGACGAAGTCCCAGCCGTAGCTCGCCCGGCCGCCGAAGTCCTTGTGGCTGATCCGGATGCCGGTGTCGATCACGTACACCGTGGTCCCGGCGCCCCCGGAATCCGGCGCGGTGTAGGACCTGTCCAGCGGCAGGCCGGGCTGGTCGAGGCGGTCCAGGCCCCAGGACGGCGGGTTCTTCTGGGTGCGCTCCAGGGTCACCCTGGTGTCCTGGACGACCGCGGCGACCCGGGGGTCGGCGGCGAGCCGTCTGGCCTGTCTCTCGTCGGCGACGATCGCGTAGCCGTTGAGTACCGTGCCGTAGGTATGGCTGATTCTCGCCCCGTACTTCTCGGCGAGGCCCTTTCCGGCCGCCGACGGGGCCTTCGTTCCCCCCTTGAGTGTCACCAGGTAACTCCCGCTGACGGAACCGGCCTCTCCGGCGCCGAGTATCCGCCCCTCCGGTGCGGCGTGCGCGGGCGGGCTGATGGCCGAAAGCGCGGCGGCACAGGTCGCCGCGGTCAGGCCCCCCACCCAGCGCAGACGCCGATCTCGCGTCCGTGCCATGACTTGAGTTCCCCTCCTCAACTCGGCGTACGGAGGCCGCGGTCCGCCGGGTGCACCCGGCGCCGGCCGGTACGCCATGGGGAAGCCTCTCGTGTGGTGTGAAGTACCACAAGGACGCCTACGGGGGTGGAACCGGCCATATCGGCTATGGGAGACGTGAGGAGGTTGCGGCGTTTTCCGGACCGCTCTGGGCAAAATCAGCCCGTCCGGTGTTCGAGGAACGCCGATACCGTCGTAACCGACGTGGACGCACACCGCCGTGCGTTCTCCAGCGAATGCGCTGAGGTGGCAATGAAGGCTATCCGTCGATTCACCGTCCGACCCGTACTCCCCGATGCCCTGCGGCCGCTGAGCGACCTGGCGCGCAACCTGCGCTGGTCCTGGCACGCGGAGACCCGTGATCTCTTCCAGTCCGTCGATCCGGAGCGCTGGGCCGCGTCCGGCGGTGATCCGGTACGGCTGCTCGGCGGCGTGCGCCCGGCGCGGCTCGCCGAACTCGCCCAGGACCGCCGTTTCCTGCGCCGGCTCACCGCGGTCGCCGACGACCTCCACGACTACGTCACCGGGGAGCGCTGGTACCAGACCCACACCGGCGAACTCCCCGCCGCCGTCGCCTACTTCTCGCCCGAGTTCGGCATCACGGCCGCGCTGCCGCAGTACTCCGGCGGCCTCGGCATCCTGGCGGGCGACCATCTGAAGGCGGCCAGCGACCTGGGCGTGCCGCTGATCGGGGTCGGTCTGCTGTACCGGCACGGCTACTTCCGCCAGTCCCTGTCCCGGGACGGCTGGCAGCAGGAGCACTACCCGGTCCTCGACCCCAACGAGCTGCCGGTCGCGCTCCTGAAGGAGGCCGACGGCAGCCCGGCCCGGGTCTCCCTCGCCCTGCCCGGCGGCAAGCAGTTGCACGCCCGGATCTGGCTCGCCCAGGTCGGCCGGGTACCGCTGCTGATGCTGGACTCCGACGTCGAGGAGAACGACCTCGGCGAACGCGGGGTGACCGACCGGCTCTACGGCGGCGGCAGCGAGCACCGGCTGCTCCAGGAGATGCTGCTCGGCATAGGGGGTGTGCGGGCCGTACGGACGTACTGCCGGCTGACCGGGCATGCCGACCCCGAGGTGTTCCACACCAACGAGGGGCACGCCGGCTTCCTCGGCCTGGAGCGGATCGCCGAACTCTGCGACCAGGGGCTGGACTTCGACGCCGGTCTGGAGGCGGTGCGCGCGGGCACGGTGTTCACCACGCACACCCCCGTCCCGGCCGGCATCGACCGCTTCGACCGTGAGCTGGTCGCCCGGCACTTCGGCGCCGACGCCGAACTGCCCCGCATGGACGTGGGCCGCATTCTGGCGCTGGGCATGGAGACCTACCCGGGCGGCGAGCCCAACCTCTTCAACATGGCGGTGATGGGCCTCAGGCTCGCCCAACGCGCCAACGGGGTCTCGCTGTTGCACGGTCAGGTCAGCCGGGAGATGTTCTCCGGACTCTGGCCGGGATTCGACCCCGAGGAGGTGCCGATCACCTCCGTGACCAACGGGGTGCACGCGCCGACCTGGGTCGCCCCCGAGGTGTTCCGGCTCGGCGCCCGGCAGATCGGCGCACAGCGCACCGAGGACGCGCTCACCGTCGGCGGCTCGGACCGCTGGGACGCGGTGGGGGACATCCCGGACCAGGACATCTGGGAGCTGCGGCGGGACCTGCGCGAGCAGCTGGTGACCGAGGTGCGGGAGCGGCTGCGGGCGTCCTGGCGGCAACGGGGCGCCGGTACGGCCGAGTTGGGCTGGATCGACGGGGTGCTCGACCCCGACGTCCTCACCATCGGATTCGCGCGCCGCGTCCCGTCGTACAAGCGACTGACCCTGATGCTGCGCGACCGCGACCGGCTGATGGATCTGCTCCTGCACCCCGAGCGGCCGGTCCAGATCGTGGTGGCGGGCAAGGCGCACCCGGCGGACGACGGCGGGAAGCGCCTGGTGCAGGAGCTGGTGCGGTTCGCGGACGACCCGCGGGTCCGCCACCGGATCGTCTTCCTGCCGGACTACGGCATGGCGATGGCCCAGAAGCTCTACCCGGGCTGCGACATCTGGCTCAACAACCCGCTGCGCCCGCTGGAGGCGTGCGGGACGAGCGGGATGAAGGCGGCCCTGAACGGCTGCCTCAACCTCTCCGTCCTGGACGGCTGGTGGGACGAGTGGTTCCAGCCCGACTTCGGCTGGGCGATCCCCACGGCGGACGGCAACGGCACCGAGCCGGACCGCCGGGACGACATAGAGGCCGAGGCCCTCTACGACCTGCTCGAACAGCGGGTGACCCCGCGCTTCTACGAGCGCGGACAGGGCGGGCTGCCCGACCGCTGGATCGAGATGGTCCGCCAGACGCTGACCCTGCTCGGCCCGAAGGTCCTGGCCGGCCGCATGGTCCGCGAGTACGTGGAACGCCTCTACGCCCCCGCCGCGCACGCCCATCGCACGATGGCCCCGGACGCGGCGCGCGAGCTCGCGGAGTGGAAGGCGCGGGTACGGGCGGAGTGGCACGGCGTCACGGTCGACCATGTGGAGACCACGGCCGCGACCGCCACGGCCGAACTCGGCACCACGCTCGGCCTCAGGGTGCGCGTCGGCCTCGGCGCGCTCGGCCCGGACGACGTGGAGATCCAGGCGGTCTCCGGCCGGGTGGACGAGGAGGACCGCATCGCGGACGCGGCGACGGTCCCGCTGAAGTCGGTCGGCGGCCCGGACCCGGAGGGCCGCTGGGTGTACGAGGGCCCGCTGTCCCTCGACCGCACCGGGCCCTTCGGCTACACGGTCCGCATCCTGCCGGCACACCGACTGCTGGCGTCCGGCGCGGAGTTGGGGCTGCTCGCGGTGCCCTCCGAGGACGTGGTGGAGGGAGCGGGCGTGCTCATGCGGTGAACGAAGGGGGGCGCGGGCCGTTCGCTCAGCCCGCGTCCTCCCCGCCGCACAGCCGCCGCAGCACTGTCCCGCACTTGCGCGCGTACGCCTGCTGGAGTCCTCGGGTCGCCGGGCCGCCCGCCCGGGTGTACCACTTGGCGCCTCTGCTGAACGCCGACACCGTCAGCCAGACCGTTCCGTCCCCGGTCCGGTCCACCACGAAGGACTCCTCGCCGCATTCGGGATGGCCGGAAAGCGTTCCGTAGGCCCAGCCCGCGCGGCGGTGCTCCTCAAGCGTCCAGACCACTCGGCAGGGGGCCTTGATGACCCCGGCCAGAGTGACCGTGACGTCCACGTCGGGGGCCGCGCGGTCCGCGCCGGCGTCTATGCCGACGCCGAGGGCGCGGTGCATCTCCCAGGTCAGGACCGCCTCGGAGGCCTTCCGGAAGACATCGTGGCCCTCGCCTATGCGGGTGCGGACGTGCAGGGGGCGGAAGCCTGGCGGGCAGTAGCCCTGCTGACGGGTCGCGCCGACCTCGTCGTACGTGAAGTGCATGGGAACCAAGAGTAGGGCGGTACCCGGAAATGCCTTCGTTCCGGGTACCGCCCGTCAGTCCCTCGTGATCACTAGCTGACGTTGACCGCCGACCAGGCCGCGGCCACCGCCTTGTACTCGGTGCTCGTCGAGCCGTACAGGGCGGACGCGGCGGACAGGGTGCCCGTGCGCGCCGACTTGTAGTTGGTCGTCGACGTGAAGTACGTCGTCAGCGCCTTGTACCAGATCTGGAGCGCCTTGTCCCGGCCGATGCCGGTGACCGTGGAGCCGTTGGACGTCGGCGAGTTGTAGGAGACGCCGTTGATCGTCTTCGCGCCGCTGCCCTCCGAGAGGAGGTAGAAGAAGTGGTTCGCGACGCCGGACGAGTAGTGGACGTCCAGGTTGCCGACCGAGGAGGACCAGGAGTCCGCCGAGCCGCCGTCCTTGCTGGGCTTGTCCATGTAGCGCAGCGGGGTGCCGTCGCCGTTGATGTCGATCTCCTCGCCGATGAGGTAGTCACCGACGTCGTTGGAGTTGTTGGCGTAGAACTCCACACCCGTGCCGAAGATGTCCGAGGTCGCCTCGTTGAGGCCGCCGGACTCGCCCGAGTAGTTCAGGCCCGCCGTGTTCGAGGTGACGCCGTGGCTCATCTCGTGGCCGGCCACGTCCAGCGAGGTCAGCGGGTTGACGTTGCCCTCGCCGTCGCCGTACGTCATGCAGAAGCAGCTGTCGTCCCAGAACGCGTTCACGTACTGGTTGCCGTAGTGCACGCGCGAGTAGGCGCCGACACCGTTGTTCTTGATGCCGCTGCGGCCGAACGTGGACTTGTAGAAGTCCCAGGTCTCCTGCGCGCCGTAGGTGGCGTCCACGGCCGCGGTCTGGTCGGTGGTGGAGCTGGAGGCCGCGCCGGTGCCCCAGACGTTGTCGGCGTCCGTGAACAGGGTGCCCGCCGACGAGCTGGTGCCGTGGGACTTGTTGTACGTCTTGTGGTTGCCGCGGGTGGCGTCGGTGAGGTTGTACGTCGAGCCGGACTGCGTGGTGCTGAGGCTGACCGTGCCCGAGTACAGGCTCTTGCCGGTACCGGTGGCGTTCTCGATGCCCTGGTACTCGTAGAGCTTCTTGCCGGTGGCCGCGTCGGTGATGACGTGCAGCTGGTTCGGGGTGCCGTCGTCCTGGAAGCCGCCGACGATCGTCTCGTAGGCGAGGACGGGGGTGCCCGAGCCGGCCCAGATGACCTTGCGCGCGCCGTCGGCGGCGGTCTTCTCCGAGCCCGCGGCCTTGGCGGCGGTCAGCGCCTGGGTCTCGGCCTTGGCGACGGTGAGCTTCGGGGTCAGCGAGGCGACCTTGATGGTCTTGTTCGTCGCCTTGACGACACCCTCGGTGGCGCCGGACTTCGCCTCGTGGACGACGAGGTCGCCGCCGAGGACGGGCAGACCGTCGTAGGTGCGCTCGTAGCGGGTGTGGACCGTGCCGTCGGCGTCCTTGACGACGTCCTTGACGACCAGCTTCTCCTTGGCGCCGAGGCCTATCTCCCGGGCGGTGTCGGCGGCACCGGCCTGCTGTTCCTTGATGAGCGAGGTGCGCGCGGCCGGGGACAGCTGGAGCGGCGCGGCGGAGAGGGTGCTTCTGCCGTTCTCCGCCGGGGTCTCGGCGGAGGCGGCACCGGCGGTCAGGCCGGTGGTGAGCAGGGCGCCGGCGGCGACTGCGGTGGCGATGGCCAGCGTGGTGCGCTTGTGACGCGCGTAGAGGGGGGTCACACAAGCTCCTTCGTGGGGGAGCCCGGCGTGCGTGGGGTTGCCTGCCGGGGTGGTTGTGAAGTTGTGCGGCGGTTGTGAGGAAGCGTGGCATCAAGGCGCGTACATGTCATGACCCACAAGTGATGTTGGCTGAAAGTCGACGACGAGGTGAACATTGCAGTGATGTAAAGCGAGTTGACCTGGGCAAAGCCCCAACAAGACGTCGGTCATGGGCTGGCAAAAAGAGGGCGCCGCCCCGGGGAGTCGAACCACCGGGGCGGCGCCCTGACCGTGTGCCCGCCGACCTACGGGAAGGTCAGCTTCCAGCTGTTGATGTAGCCCGTGTCCTGGGCCGCGTTGTCCTGGACCCGCAACTGCCAGGTCCCGTTGGCGACCTCGGAGGAGGCGTTCACCGTGTACGTGGTGTTGAGGTTGTCCGTGCTCCCGCCGGTGCCGTACGCCTTCAGCGTGTACGCCGAGCCGTCGGGGGCGATCAGCTGCACCTGGAGGTCGCCGATGTAGGTGTGCACGATGTTCACCGCGACCGCGAGGTTCGAGGGCGCGTTGCCGGTACGCCCCGACACGGTGATCGGCGAGGTGACCGCCGCCCCGTTGTCCGGAATCGATACGTCGGTGGTGGACTCGAACGAGGTGCCACCGCCGCCGCCACCGGGACGCGAGCCGACCGCCACGCCCGCCCAGGCGTTCGCCACGGCCGTGTACTCCGCGCTGGTGGTGCCGTACAGCTCACCGGCCGCCGCGAGGGTGCCGGTGCGGGCGCCCGCGTAGTTGGTCGTCGAGGTGAACTTCGTGGTCAGCGCGCGGAACCAGATCTTCTCCGCCTTGTCCCGGCCGATGCCGGTGACCGGAAGCCCGTCCGAGGTCGACGAGTTGTAGGTGACACCGTTGATGGTCTTGGTGCCGCTGCCCTCCGACAGGAGGTAGAAGAAGTGGTTCGCCGGGCCGGACGAGTAGTGGACGTCCACCGACCCGATCCCGGAGTACCAGCTGTCCTTCGACGCGCCGTCCTTGCTCGGCTTGTCCATGTAACGCAGCGGCGTGCCGTCGCCGTTGATGTCGATCTCCTCGCCGATGAGGTAGTCACCGACGTCGGAGGAGTTGTTGGCGTAGAACTCGACGGCCGTGCCGAAGATATCGGAGGTCGCCTCGTTCAACCCGCCGGACTCGCCCGAGTAGT
Organism: Streptomyces sp. SID13726; assembly: GCF_010548375.1. Lineage (GTDB taxonomy): Bacteria > Actinomycetota > Actinomycetes > Streptomycetales > Streptomycetaceae > Streptomyces. The sequence continues at coordinate 74,301 of NZ_JAAGLY010000033.1, read as the reverse complement.
TGAGCCCCGCGGTGTTCGACGTGACGCCGTGGGTCATCTCGTGACCGGCCACGTCGATCGCGGTGAGCGGGTGGGTGTTGCCCGACCCGTCGCCGTACGTCATGCAGAAGCAGCTGTCCGACCAGAACGCGTTGACGTAGTTGTTGCCGTAGTGGACCCGCGAGTACGCGCCCACCCCGTCACCGCGGATACCCGAACGCCCCTGCACGTTCTTGTAGTAGTCCCAGGTGAGCGCGGCACCGTAGTGCGCGTCCGCGCCGGCCGTCTCCGCGTTGGAGGCGCTGCCGTTGCCCCAGATGTCGTCCGGGCCCGAGAAGAGGGTGCCGGTGCCGGAGGTGCCGCGGTTGAGGTTGTACGTCTTGTGGTTGCCGCGCGCCCCGTCGGTCAGGTTGTACGTCGACCCGGACTGGGTGGTGCCGAGGGTGACCGTGCCGCTGTACATGGTGTTGCCGGTGCCGGTCTCGATGCCCTGGTACTCGTAGAGCTTCGCGCCGGTCGCCGCGTCCGTGACGACGTGCAGCTCGTTCGGAGTGCCGTCCTCCTGGAGGCCGCCGACGACCGTCTCGTACGCCAGCGTCGGCGTGCCGTTGCCGGCCCAGATCACCTTGCGCGGGGCGCGGTTGGTGTCGGCCTTGTCGGCGCCTGCCGCCTTCGCGAGCGTGAGCGCCTGCTTCTCGGCCTTGGCGGCGGGCAGGGCCGCGGTCGTGGTGGCCGGCTTGATCACCTTGGCGGTCGCCTTGACGACACCCTCGGTCGCGCCGGACTTCGTGGTCTGAACGACGAGGTCGCCGCCGAGGACGGGCAAGCCGTCGTAGGTGCGCTCGTAGCGGGTGTGCAGCGTGCCGTCGCCGTCCTTGAGGACGTCACGCACGACCAGCTTCTCCTTGGCGCCGAGGCCGAGGTCCTTGGCGGTGTCCGCCTTCGTGGCGTTCGCCTGGCGTATCAGCTCGGCGCGCTGGGCCGGGGTGAGCTTGATGGACTCGGCGCCCGGTATCACCTTGCCCGCGGCCGACGGTGCCTTCTCCGGGGCTGCGGTGGCGGCGCCCGACTGGACGGCCGCGGCGATCAGGGCGGAGACACCGACGAGGGCCACGGCAGCGGCCTTGCGGTGCAGGGTGTGGGGGGTGCGTCTGTGGGAGGAACTGTCTCTCAACACTGACTCCTTCTGCGCGGCCGCGGATCGCACGGCCTGGGGAGACCGGACGGTGGGTCGACCGTCCGGGCACAACATGGAGGTACGCAGAACGGTGTTGCTGTGGGGTTGCTGTGAAGTTGCCGTGGGAAGAGTGGCAGTGGATTGCGCTGTCTGTCAGGAGCGCGTCAGAAAGTTGGCCGGAAACGGTTCGTTGTCCGGTAGTTCATGTTCGATATACGGTCCGGAGATCAGCTGCCGCCCGGCCCTCCGTGCCACGAACCCCACAGCGCCGCGTACGCACCGTCGGCCGCCACCAGCTCGTCATGGGTGCCGAGTTCGGTCAGCAGGCCGTCCTCCATCACCGCCACCCGGTCCGCGTCGTGCGCGGTGTGCAGCCGGTGCGCGATGGCGATGACCGTACGCCCCTCCAGTACGGCGGCCAGGGCGCGCTCGGTGTGCCGCGCGGTCGTGGGATCGAGCAACGCGGTCGCCTCGTCCAGGATCAGCGTGTGCGGGTCCGCCAGCACCACCCGCGCCAGGGCGAGTTGCTGCGCCTGCGAGCCGTCCGTCCGCCGGCCGTCCGCGCCCAGCGCGGTGCCGAGCCCCTCCGGCAGCTCCCGCACCCACCCGTCGGCCCCCACGGCGGCCAGGGCGGCCCACAACTCCTCGTCCCCGGCGCCGGGTTCGGCGATGAGGAGGTTGTCGCGGACCGTGCCCAGGAAGACATGGTGCTCCTGGGTGACCAGGACCACCTGACGGCGCAGCCGCTCGGGACCGAGACCGACGACCGGGACCCCGCCGACGGTCACCGAGCCGGACGTCGGCGCGTCCACCCCGGCCAGCAGCCTGCTCAGCGTGGTCTTCCCGGCACCCGAAGGACCCACCACCGCGAGCCGTTCACCCGGGCGCACGGTCAGGTCGACACCGTGCAGCACCTCGCCACCGCGCCCGTAGGAGTAGCGCACGTCGACGACGTCGATGCGGTCGTCGGCGGGCGCCGCGGAGTCCTTCGAGTCGCCGCGCGGCGCCCCGGCCAGGCCCTCCACGCGGGCGAACGAGGCACCGCTGGACTGGAGTTGCTCCACCCGCACCAGGATCTGGTCGAGCGGGTTGACCAGCTGCTGCAGATACAGCGCCGCCGCCACGACCGAGCCCAGACTCAGCACACCCCGCGCGTGCAGCAGCCCGCCGACCAGCAGCACGCCCGCCACCGGAAGGACGTACGCCACCTCCACCACCGGGAAGAACACACTGCGCAGATAGAGGGTGTGCAGTCGGGTGCGGCGGGCCGTGTCGAGGGCGTCCCGGCTCGCCCCGATCCTGCGCTCCTGGAGCCGGAGCGCCTCGACCGTGCGGGCGCCCGACGCGGTCGCCGCGAGGATCTCCGCCACCTCGGAGGTCGCCGCGCCCTCGGCCAGATAGCCGTCCCTGGCCCGCCGCAGATACCAGCGCAGGGCGCACCAGATCGGCAGCAGACCGAACACGCCGACCGCGCCGAGCAGCGGGTCCAGGAAGAAGACCGCCGCGAACAGGAAGACGAACTGCACGGAGTTGATGAACAGTTCGGGGCCCGCGTCACGCAGCGTGGTCCCCACGGTGGCGACGTCCGCGGTGCCACGCGCGGTGAGGTCGCCGGTGCCGGCCCGCTCCACCACCGAGGCGGGCAGCGCGAGCGCGCGGTCCACGAACTCCTCGCGGATCCGGGCGAGGGTGCGTTCGCCGAACCGGTGGCCGACGTAGCGGGCCCAGCGGGCCAGCAGGAGCTGGATGCCCGCGCACCCCACGAGGACGAGGGAGAGCCGGTCCACGGCGGCCACCGTCGTGCCGGCCCGGACCTCGTCGATGATCCGGCCCAGCAGCCAGGGGCCGGCGAGACCGGTCACGGCGGCGAGGGCGTTCAGGGCGAGTACGGCGGTGAAGGCGCGGGAGTCCTGGCGGATCAGCCGGAGGGAGGCGCGCCGGATGGCCGGCTGGTCGGCGACGGGGAGCTGACCGCTGCTCACTTCATGACCTCCACGTCCCTCGCGACCAGGGCGCGGTATCCCGGTTCCGCGATGAGGAGTTGCTGGTGGGTGCCGGTCGCCGCGAGTCTGCCGTCGACCAGGTAGTGGACCGTGTCGGCGTGGTCGAGGACGAGCGGGGAGGTGGTGGTGACGACTGTGGTGCGGCCCGCCCTGGCCTCTCGCAGGCGCTTGGCCACCAGGGCTTCCGTGTGGGCGTCCAGGGCGGAGGTGGGATCCACGGCGAGGAGGACCTCCGGGTCGGCGAGGAGGGCTCTGGTGAGCCGGATGCGTTGGCGCTGGCCGCCGGAGAGGTTGCGGGCCTGGGCGTCCATCGGTGAGTCGAGGCCGTCCGGGAGGGCCTGCGCGATGTCGTCCGCCACGGCTGCGTGCAGGGCGGCTGCGCGTTCGTCGTGGCTGGTCGCGCGGTTCCCCGCGCTCCTAGGGGGCTCAATGACCTCGGCCAGTGTTCCTGCGAACAGGTCCGCCTCGTGGTCCGCCAGCAGGATGTGCTGTCTGATCCGGGGCAGCCTGATCTCGTCCATCGGCACTCCCGCCCAGGTCGCCCGGGACGGGGTGTAGCGGGCCACCCGGTCCAGTACCGCCGCCGTGTCCGCCGGGCGGGCCGAGGCGAGGGCTGTCAGGCGGCCCGGGAGGATGTTCACGCCCGAGTCCGGGTCGTGCAGGACCGAGGGTTCCGTCGGGGCGTCCTTCGTGCCCCTGTCCTCCAGTGGCTCCAGGCGCAGGAAGCCGACGACCCTGCGGGCGGCCACGACACCCCGGCTCAGTTGGTATCCGCACTCCACCCAGAACGCCACCGGGCCCACCAGCACCGCGACATAGCCGTACACCGCCACCAACTCGCCGATGGTGATGTCCCCTTGGGCGGCCAGGCGGGCCGCCATCCAGGTGACCACGGCGAGGAACAGGGTGGGCAGACCGACACCGAGGGCCTGGACCCAGCTGGTGACCGCGCCGACCCGGTAGCCCTGGGCCCGCAGGTGCCCGCTGTCGCGGTGGAAGGCGTCGGCGACCAGGCCCTTGCCGCCCAGGCCGTTGAGGACGCGCAGGCCGCCCGCGAGGTCGGCGATACGGGCGGTGAGGACACCCTGGCGTTCGCGGTACTCCGTCTCGGCGCCCTGGAGGCGGGACAGCAGCGGGCCGACCAGGAGGACGATCGCCGGGATGCCGAGCAGCACCACGGTCGCGAGGAGCGGGGAGACCGACACCAGTACGGCGGCCACCGCGAGGTAGGCGACACACGCGCCGACACCCGGGCCAACCACCGTGAGCGCGGTGGCGATCGTCTGCACGTCGCCCACGCCGATCGTGACGACCTCCCCGGCCCCGGCCCGGCGCGAGAGCGCGGCCCCGAGCCGCACCGCCTGGCCCACGACCACCTTGACCGTGCGGAAGTTGGCGTCCATCCGCACCCGGGTCATCGTGCGGTGCCGCATGATGCTCAGCCAGGCGTTGAAGGAGCCCACCACGAACAGCGCGACGCTCCAGCCGGTGAGCGCGCCCCAGTCGCCCGGCTCCAGGCCCTCGTCGATCGCCTTCGCCATCAGATACGGCGTCGCCGCCAGCAGCACCATCCAGGTACTGCCCAGCAGCGCCCCCGCGGCACACCGCCCCGGCTGCCGGCGCACCAGCCACCACAGATACCGCCAGCCGCCCCGGACGTCGGGCGTGCCCGGATCCTCGTACGCGTCGATCACTCGTCCCCCTGGTAGGTCACGCCGGAGCCCTGGTAGGTCACGCCGGAGCCCTGGTGGGTCGCGCCGGACCCCGGGCAGGTCACGCCAGGCTGTCCCGCCACGCCCGGTGCAGGTCCGCGAACCGCCCTGTGCCCGCGATGAGTTCGGCCGGCGCCCCGTCCTCCACGATCCGGCCGTGCTCCATGACCAGGACCCGGTCGGCGATCTCGACGGTCGACAGCCGGTGGGCGATCACCACCGCGGTACGGCCCTTCAGGACCGTCGACATCGCGCGCTGCACCGCCCGCTCGCCCGGGATGTCCAGCGAACTGGTCGCCTCGTCCAGGATCAGCACCGCCGGATCGGCGAGCAACGCCCGCGCGAACGCCACGAGTTGCCGCTGGCCCGCCGAGATACGGCCGCCCCGCTTGCGTACGTCCGTGTCGTAGCCGTCGGGCAGGGCGCTGATGAAGTCGTGCGCGCCGATCGCCTTCGCGGCCCGCTCGATCTCCTCGCGCGTGGCGTCCGGGCGGCCGATCGTGATGTTCTCGGCGACCGTGCCGGAGAACAGGAACGCCTCCTGCGTCACCATGACCACCCCGCACCGCAGTTCGGGCACCGCCAGCTCGCGCAGATCGACGCCGTCGAGGAGGACCCGGCCCCGCGAGGGGTCGTAGAAACGCGCGAGGAGCTTGGCGAGGGTCGACTTCCCGGCGCCGGTCGAGCCGACCACCGCGACGGTCTGCCCGGCGGGGAGCGTCAGGTCGAAGCGGGGCAGCACCTCGCCGCCGGTGCGGTAGCCGAAGGAGACACCCTCGAAGACCACCTGGCGGCCCGGACGGTCCGCGGACTCCGGTGCCGGGAGCTGCCGGGGAGCCGACGGCTCCGGCACGGTCGGGGTCTGGGCCAGCAGACCCGCGATCTTCTCCAGGGAGGCCGCCGCCGACTGGTAGGAGTTCAGGAACATGCCCAGCCGGTCGATGGGGTCGTACAGCCGCCGCAGATACAGCACCGCGGCCGCCAGCACACCCAGCTCCAGCGAGCCCTGCGCCACCCGGTAGGCGCCCCACAGCACGATCCCCGCGACGGCCGTGTTGGCGACCAGCCGGGAACCGACGACATAGCGGGCCATCTCCAGGAGCGCGTCGCCGTTGACCCGCTCGTGGCGCTTGTTCAGTGCGCCGAAGTCGGCGTCGTTGGCGGCCTCGCGGCGGAACGCGCGCACCGGGCGGATGCCGTTCATCGTCTCCACGAACTTCACGATCACCGCGGCGATCGCGGTCGACCGCTTCCGGTACACCCGCCCGGCCCGGCGCTGGTAGAGCCGCACCAGCCCGTACAGCGGCACGAAGGACGCCACCGCGACCGCGCCGAGCCCCAGGTCCAGCCAGAGCAGCAGCGCGGAGATGTACAGGAACGACAGGATCACGGTGACGAGTTCCTGGAGGCCCTCGTCGAGCAGTTCGCGCAGGGACTCCACGTCCGCGGTGGAACGGGAGATGAGCCGGCCCGAGGTGTAGCGCTCGTGGAAGTCGATGCTCAGCGCCTGCGCGTGCCGGAAGATCCGGCCGCGCAGGTCGAGCAGCACGTCCTGGTTGACGCGCGCGGAGGCCCGGATGAACGCGTACTGGAGCGCCCCGGAGGCCAGCGCGCACAGCAGATAGCCGGCGCCCACCGCGATCAGCGGGCCGTTGTCGTGGTCCCGGAACGCGGGCACGGCCCGGTCGATCGCGTACGCCACCAGCAGCGGGCCCGCCTGCACGGCCGCCTGCTGGAGCAGCAGGAGCAGGGTCGTGACGGTGACCCGCGCCTTCATCGGGGCGAGCAGCGAGCGCAGCAGGAGGGCGGTGGCGTGCGGGGGAGCGGGCAGCCGGTCCTGGTCGAAGGCGTCGTCGGAGTGCTCGGGTCCCGGCAGCTCGGGGTCCTCCGCCGTGGTGGGCGCGGACGTGGTGGGGGCCGTCATCGGGCGTCCTCCGTTTCCCCGGACCCGGACATCAGGTGCGCGTACTCGGCGTTGGTGTGCAGGAGTTCGTGGTGGGTGCCGACGGCGGTGATGCGGCCGTCCGACAGCAGGGCGACGCGGTCGGCGAGCTGCACGGTGGAGGGGCGGTGGGCGACGATCAGCGCGGTGGTGTCCGCGAGCACGTCCCGCAGCGCGGCCTCGACCGCGGCCTCGGTGTGGACGTCCAGGGCGGACAGCGGGTCGTCCAGGACGAGGAACCTCGGCCTGCCGACGACGGCTCTCGCGAGGGCGAGGCGCTGGCGCTGGCCGCCGGAGAGGCTGAGGCCCTGTTCGCCGACCTGGGTCCCGGTGCCCTGGGGGAGGGCGTGGGCGAAGTCGGCCTGGGCCACGGAGAGCGCTCTTCGCAGTTCTCGTTCGTCCGTGCCCATCAGGACGTTCTCGGCGACGGTGGCGGAGAAGAGGGTGGGTTCCTCGAAGGCCACGGCGACGATCGAGCGCAGCGTCTGCCTGGACAGGGCGGTGATGTCCTCGCCGTCCAGGGTGATGCGGCCGGAGGTCGGTTCGTGGAGGCGGGGGAGCAGGGCGGTGAGGGTGGTCTTCCCGCTGCCTGTCGCGCCGACCAGGGCCATTGATTCGCCGGGGCGGATGTGGAGGTCTATGCGGTCCAGGGTGGGCGGGGAGTCGGGGGCCGCGTCCGGATAGCGGAAGGAGACCGCGGTGAAGCGGATGCCGTCGTTGTCGGACGACGGCCGGTGGGGGCTGGTCCCCGCGCCCCTGAAGGCGCTGTCCGCCTCGGGTACTTCATCCATCGCCTCGAAATAGCGCTCCGTCGCCGTCGCCGCCTCCTGGCTCATCGCCAGCAGGAAGCCGATCGACTCGACCGGCCATCTCAGTGCCAGGGCCGTCGACAGAAACGCCACCAGCGTGCCCGCCGACAGGTCGCCGTCCGCGACCTGGACGCAGCCCAGGACCAGGGCGGCGGCGATGGCCGCCTCGGGGAGTGTGGTGATGACCGCCCAGATCGTCGCCAGCAACCGGGCCTTGCTCAGCTCGGTCTCCCTCAGCCGGCCCGACAGTTCCCTAAAGGCCCGCGCCTGCGACCTGTGGCGGCCGAAGCCCTTGATGATGCGGATGCCGAGGACGCTCTCCTCGACGACCGTCGTGAGGTCGCCGATCTGGTCCTGGGCCTTCCGTGCCACCAGGTGGTAGCGCCGCTCGAAGACCACGCAGGTGACGACGACGGGGATCGCGGGGCCGAGGATGACCAGGCCGAGGGTCCAGTCCTGGAGCAGCATGATGCCCACGCCGACCAGGATCGTCACGCCGTTGACCAGGAGGAACGTCAGCGGGAAGGCGAGGAACATGCGCAGCAGCATGAGGTCCGTGGTGCCCCGGGAGAGCAGCTGGCCGGACGCCCAGCGGTCGTGGAAGGCCACCGGCAGGCGCTGGAGGCGGCTGTACAGGCCCGCCCGCATCTCGGCCTCGACATGCGACAGCGGGCGGGCCACCAGCCAGCGCCGCAGCCCGAACAGCAGCGCCTCCGCGATGCCGAGCAGCAGCAGGTACAGCGCTCCGAGCCACACGCCCGCCGTGTCCCCGTCGGCGACCGGGCCGTCCACCATCCACTTCAGGACGAGCGGGATCACCAGCCCCGTACAGGAGGCGAGGATCGCCACGAACGCGGCGGTCAGCAGCCGCGCGCGGGCGGGCCTGACGTACGGCCACAGGCGCAGCAGGGTCTTCACGGCCGAGGGGTTCCCGGTGGGTGCATGTGTGGTGGACATCAACTGCGAGCCTACGGATCGGCACTGACAGCGCCCAGCGAGTTTTGGCCGGACCGGAGTCGGTCGCCGGACCTACGACCTGCGTGTTCGAGGGGTCGTACGGCCGCATCCACCGATCGGTTGATGCCGGGTCGAGCGCGACGGGCGATGTGGCGCGGGGGCCCGCGCCGGGACGCTGGAGCCATGTCCGTCATCGAAGTCAGCGAACTGCGCAAGTCCTACGGAGGCCGGGCCGTCGTCGACGGGGTCTCCTTCGCCGTCGAGGAGGGCGAGATTTTTGGAATTCTTGGCCCGAACGGCGCCGGGAAGACCACCACCGTCGAATGCGTCGAGGGCCTGAGGGTTCCCGACGCGGGGCGCGTCCGGGTCACCGGACTCGACCCCGTCGCTGACCACGCGCGCGTGGCCCGCGTGCTCGGCGCCCAGCTCCAGGAGAGCGAGCTCCAGGCCAAGCTCACCGTCCGCGAGGCACTGGAGCTGTACTCCGCGTTCCACGAGAAGCCGGCCGACTGGCGGCCGCTCGCCGAGCGCCTGGGGCTCACCGAGAAGCTCACCACCCGGTTCGGCAAGCTCTCCGGCGGCCAGAAGCAGCGCCTGTTCATCGCGCTCGCGCTCGTCGGCAACCCCCGGATCGTCGTCCTGGACGAGCTGACCACCGGCCTCGACCCACGCGCCCGCCGGGACACCTGGGAGCTGATCGAGGACATCCGCGCCAACGGCGTCACCGTCCTGCTGGTCACCCACTTCATGGAGGAGGCGCAGCGGCTCTGCGACCGGATCGCCGTGATCGACAAGGGCCGGGTCGCCGCCCTCGACACCCCGGCCGGTCTCATCCAGCGCTCGGCGGGCGCCACCGTCATCAGCTTCACGCCGTCCGCCCCGCTGGACGACCGCGAGCTGAACGCGCTGCCCGCGCTCGCCTCGGTCGAGGACCACGACGGCCGTCTCGTCCTCTCCGGCACCGACGAGACCGTGAACGCCGTCATCACCCTGCTCGCCCGCCGCCATGTCACCGCCCACCATCTCCGGGTCGTCGACGCCACCCTCGACGACGCGTTCCTCGACCTCACCAAGACCGACACCCAGGAGGCCACGGCATGAACACCGCCGTCCTGAAGACCGAGATCCGCCTCTTCCGCCGCGAGCCCGGCGCCCTCTTCTGGATCCTGCTGTTCCCGACCCTGCTCCTGGTGATCCTCGGCTCCATCCCGGGCTTCCGGCACCACGAGGCCGACCTCGGCGGCCTCAGGACCATCGACGTCTACGTCCCCGTGGCCGTGCTCCTCGGCCTGATCGTCGGCGGCCTCCAGTCCATGCCGCAGACCCTCACCGGCTACCGCGAGCGCGGCATCCTGCGCCGTATGTCCACCACCCCGGTCCGCCCGACCGCCCTGCTCACCGCGCAGATGACGGTCTACGGCGGCGCCGCCCTGGCGTCGGGTCTGCTGGCGCTGCTCGTCGGGCGGTTCGGTTTCGCCGTACGACTGCCCAAGCAGCCCTTCGGATACCTGCTGGCGCTGGTGCTGGCCGTGCTGGTCGCCCTCGCGCTCGGCGCGGTGGTCTCCGCGCTGTCCCGGACCACGAAGATCGCCGGTGCCATCGGGTCCGCGGTGTTCTTCCCGGCGATGTTCTGCGCGGGGGTGTGGGCGCCGGTGCAGACCATGCCGCACGTCCTCGCGCGGATCGTCGGGTACACGCCGTTCGGTGCCGCCGCCGAGGCGCTGAACCGGGCCGCGGCCGGGCACTGGCCGGGCTGGACCCACCTGGGCGTGCTCGTCGCCTGGTCGGTGCTGCTCACGGCCGCCGCGTCGCGCTGGTTCCGCTGGGAGTAGGGGCCGGGCCGTGCAGACTGGGGAGATGAACGCGTCGGACCCGCAGATCGAGCGGCGGCTGGAACAGCTCCACGTATGGGGGCCGTACGCGCTGCTCGGCATCAGCTCCCTTGTCGCGGTCGCCTCCGTCCTCATCGCGGACGGCGTGACGGCGGACCCCGCCGACTGGTACTCGGCCGGAGGGCTGATCGCCGCCGCGACCGTGCTGCAACTCTGGTGGCACGGCACGCGGTACCGCCGGGCCGACCGCGGCCGCAGCCCGTCGCGGGCCGGGACGGCGTACTACGTGGTCCGCTGGGGCATCGCCTTCTCCCTCACCGTGATCAACCCGTTCTTCGCGTTCTACGCCGCCACCGGCTACATGGACGCGGACGAGCTGATCCCCGGCATGTGGCGCAGGCTCGGGCTGCTGGCGACCTCCGTCATCGTGGCGGGCGCGCAGGTCGGGGGGCTGCCGGTGGGCAGCACGGCCGAGTGGCTCGGATTCGTCGGGCTCCTCTTCGTGAACTTCGGCCTCCAGGCCTTCGTCGCCCACATCACCGAGCAGGAGGAGCGGCGCTCCAAGGAGCGGGCCGAGACCATCGAGGCGCTCCAGCAGGCGCTCGACGAGAACGCCGCCCTTCACGCCCAACTCCTCGTCCAGGCACGGGAGGCGGGGGTCGCCGACGAGCGCCGGCGGCTCGCCGCCGAGATCCACGACACCCTCGCCCAGGGCCTGACCGGCATCATCGCCCAGCTCCAGGTCGTCGCGAACGCCCCCGACCTGGACATCGCCCACACCCATCTGGAGCGCGCCTCCGACCTCGCCCGGCACAGCCTCGGCGAGGCCCGCCGCTCCGTGCACAACCTCGCCCCGGTCGCCCTGGAGGACGACGGACTGCCGGAGGCGCTGAAGAAGACGGTCGCCGAATGGGGCGAACGCACCGGTGTCCGCGCCGAGTTCACGGTCACCGGCACCGCGCAGCTGCTGCACGAGGAGGTCGCCGCCACCCTCCTGCGCATCGCCCAGGAGGCCCTGTCGAACGCGGCCCGGCACGCCCGCGCGAGCCGCCTCGGGGTGACCCTGTCCTTCCTGGTCGACGAGGTCATCCTCGACATCCGCGACGACGGCGTCGGCTTCGACCCGCTCGCCCTGCCCGCCCGCACCCGCACCGGCGGCTTCGGCCTCGACGGCATGCGGGCCCGCGCCGAACGCATCGCGGGCCATCTCACCGTCGAGTCCGAACCCGGCCACGGCACCGCGCTGTCGGCTCGCGTACCGTTGGTCCGCCATGACCAGTGACATCTCGGTGTTGATCGTCGACGACCATCCCGTCGTACGGGACGGTCTGCGCGGCATGTTCGAGTCCGCGCCCGGCTTCACCGTGCTCGGTGAGGCGTCCGACGGCGTCGAGGCGGTCGAGCGGGCCGCCGCGCTCGACCCCGACGTGATCCTGATGGACCTGCGGATGCCGGGCGGCGGCGGGGTCGACGCCATCCGCGAGCTGACCCGCAGATCCGCCCGCGCGAAGGTGCTCGTCCTCACGACGTACGACACCGACTCCGACACGCTCCCCGCGATCGAGGCGGGCGCGACCGGCTATCTCCTCAAGGACGCCCCGCGCGACGAGCTGTTCACGGCGGTACGGGCGGCGGCGGAGGGCCGCACGGTCCTCTCCCCGGCGGTCGCCTCCCGCCTGGTCTCCGCCGTCCGCACCCCGAGGGCCCCCGCGAGCGAACCCCTCTCCGCCCGCGAGCGCGAGGTACTGGCCCTGGTCGCCAAGGGCACGTCCAACCGCGAGATCGCCCGCGAACTGTTCATCAGCGAGGCCACCGTGAAGACCCACCTCACCCACCTGTACGCCAAGCTCGGCGTCAACGACCGCGCGGCGGCGGTCGCGACGGCGTACCAGCGGGGCATCCTGGGCTAGCCGGGGTACGGGAGCAGACCGGAGGCGGTCCTCTCCCACGCCGCCTTCAGCTCGGCCAGCAACTCCGGTCTGTCCGGCGCGAGATCGGCCTGTTCGCGCAGGTCGGTGCCGAGGTCGTAGAGGTGGTCCTTGCCGGTGGAGTCCTGGTAGTACTTCCAACGTCCGCGCCGAAGCGCCCGGTTGGCCCGCACGCGCCAGAACAGGTCGCGTTCCGGGAGGTCTTCGCCGCGCAGCAGGTAGCCCGCGAGGCTGGTGCCGTCCAGCGGGTACGCGGGGTCGGGGCGGGCGCCCGCGAGTTCCAGGAAGGTCGCCGTCCAGTCGGGGGAGAAGTTGGGCTCGTGGCTGACCAGGCCGCCGTCGACGCGGTGCGGCCAGCGCACGATCGTCGGCACCCGGATGCCGCCCTCCTGGAGGACGAACTTCTCGCCGCTGAGCGGCCACAGGTACGACCAGCGCTCACCGCCGTTGTCGCTGGCGAAGTACACCAGCGTGTGCTCCTCCTGCCCGGAGCGGCGCAGCGCGGTGAGCACCTCGCCGACGGCCGCGTCGAGGCTCTCCACCATCTCGGTGTACTTGGCGACCGAGCCGCCGTCGTAGTGGTTGAGCGCGGCCGAGATCTCCGCCTGGCTCCTCGCGGCCCGGATCTTCGCCGCGACCTCGGCGCCGGTCTCCGCGTCGCCCTCCGCGAGCCAGGGCCAGTGCGGGGTCGTGAAGTTGAGGTTCAGCAGCCAGGGCGTGCGGTGGTCGCGGCTCACGTACTCCACGGCCCGCTCGGTGAGGACCTCCGTGTAGTAGCGCAGGTCCTTGTGGGTGGCGTCGCCCTCGTAGAGGTCGTAGTCGCCGAGCTGGCCGAGCTTGGAGAAGTACTCCAGCACACCGCCCCGGTTGCCGAAGAACTCGTCCCAACCGGACTTGGTGGGGCTGTAGTCGGGCAGCCAGCCGCAGTGCCACTTGCCGATGAGGGCGGTCGAGTAACCCGCCTTCTTCAGCAGGGAGGCGAGGGTGGGGTGGTGCGGGTCCAGGCCCTGCGTCCTGTCGGCGATCGGCTCGGCGAGCCCGCCCGGGGTGCGTCCCGGATACCGCCCGGTGTACAGGCTGAACCGGGTCGGCGAGCAGGTCGACGACCCCGAGTACGCGTCGGTGAACCGCACGCCCTGCCGGGCCAGCCGGTCCAGGTTCGGCGTCCTGATGTGCGGGGCGCCGTACGACGACAGGTCGGCCCAGCCGAGGTCGTCGCCGAGGATGACGAGGAGGTTGGGGCGCTTGCCGGACGCGGTCTTCGCGGTACGGGCCGCGAAGGGCCGTTCTTCGAAAGGAGCGGCTTCCGCGGTGGTCGTCGTACCGGCGACGGCGGTCACGGCGCCGCCGCCGACGAGACCACCGAAGGCACGGCGGGATATCTCGGGCATGGGAGCGAGTCTGATCAGCGGGGCCGGGTGCTGGCCAGCGATCACATGTACTGTTCACGGACCTGCAACAACGCCTCAGCCCGCCACCCGCAGCAGCAGTACCGACCGCGCCGGCACGGTGATCGACGCTCCCGCCCGGTGCGTCGCCCCCGGTGCCTCCCCCTGCTCCTCGCTCGACGTGTCGACGACCACCTCGTACCGCTCCGCCCACGGCGGACCCGGCAGCAGGTAGGCCGCCGGGCGGTCGCCGGCGTGCAGGACGGCCAGGAAGCTGTCGTCGAGGATCGGGTCGCCGCGTTCGTCCCGGCCGGGGATGTCCCGGCCCGACAGATACATGCCGAGGGTGGCGGCGGGCGCGTACCAGTCGCGTTCCGTCATCTCGGTGCCGCGGGCCGTGAACCAGGCGAGGTCGCGGATCCCGTCCGCGGAGTGCGCGCGCCCCGAGAAGAACGCCCGGCGCCTGAGCACCGGATGCCGGTGGCGCAGCTCGATCAGCCGGGCGGTGAGGTCGAACAGGGCCTTCCAGCCGGGGTCTTCGAGGAGCTCCCAGTCGACCCAGCTGATCTCGTTGTCCTGGCAGTAGGCGTTGTTGTTGCCGCGCTGTGTGCGGCCCAGCTCGTCGCCCGCGACCAGCATCGGCACGCCCGTGGACAGCAGCAGAGTGGTCAGCAGGTTCCTCAACTGCCGCCGCCTGAGCGCCCGTACGCGCTCGTCGTCGGTCTCGCCCTCCGCACCGCCGTTCCACGCCCGGTTGTCGTCGGTGCCGTCCCGGTTGCCCTCGCCGTTCGCCTCGTTGTGCTTCCTCTCGTACGACACCAGGTCGCGCAGCGTGAAACCGTCGTGCGCGGTGATGAAGTTGACCGAGGCGTACGGCCGCCGCCCACCCCACGCGTACAGGTCGCTGGAGCCGGAGAGCCGGTAGCCGAGGTCCCGCACGTCCGGCAGCGCGCCCCGCCAGAAGTCCCGGACGGCGTTGCGATAGCGGTCGTTCCACTCCGTCCACAGGGGCGGGAAGGCGCCCACCTGGTAGCCGCCGGAGCCGACGTCCCACGGCTCGGCTATCAGCTTCACGCGCCGGAGCACCGGGTCCTGGGCGATGACCGCGAGGAACGGCGAGAGCATGTCGACGTCGTGCATCGAGCGGGCCAGCGCGGCGGCCAGGTCGAAGCGGAAGCCGTCCACGCCCATCTCCGTCACCCAGTAGCGCAGCGAGTCGGTGATGAGCCGCAGGACGTGCGGCTGGACCACGTGCAGCGTGTTGCCGCAGCCCGTGTAGTCCGCGTACCGCCGGGCGTCCGACTGGAGTCGGTAGTAGCCCCGGTTGTCGATGCCCTTGAGGGACAGCGTGGGGCCCAACTCCCCTGCTTCCGCGGTGTGGTTGTAGACCACGTCGAGGATCACCTCGATGCCGGCGGCGTGCAGCGCGCGGACCATGCGCTTGAACTCGCCGACCTGCTGGCCCGTCGTACCGGAGGCCGCGTAGGCCGCGTGCGGGGCGAAGTAGCCGATGGAGTTGTAGCCCCAGTAGTTCTTGAGGCCCCGGCGCAGCAAGTGGTCCTCGTGGGCGAACTGGTGGACGGGGAGCAGCTCCACGGCCGTGACGCCCAGACGGACCAGGTGGTCGATCGCGGCGGGGTGGGCGAGACCGGCGTACGTCCCGCGCAGCTCCTCCGGGATGCCGGGGTGCAGCCGGGTGAAGCCGCGGACGTGCAGCTCGTAGATCACGGAGTCGGCCCACGGCGTCTTCGGCCTGCGGTCCTCGGCCCAGTCGTCGTCATCGTGGACGACCACGCCCTTCGGGACGTACGGCGCCGAGTCGCGGTCGTCGCGCACGGTGTCCGCGACCTGCTGCTGAGGCCAGTCGCGGACATGGCCGTACACCTCGGGCGGCAGGCCGAAGTCGCCGTCCACCGCGCGGGCGTACGGGTCGAGGAGGAGCTTCGCCGGGTTCCAGCGGCCGCCGGTCCAGGGGTCCCAGCGGCCGTGCACGCGGTAGCCGTAACGTTGACCTGGCAGCACGCCGGGGACGAAGCCGTGCCAGATCTCGTGGGTGAGTTCGGTCAGGCGGGCGCGGGTCTCCTTGCCGTCGGCGTCGAACAGGCACAGCTCGACGGCCTCGGCGCCGCCGGCCCACAGGGCGAAGTTGGTGCCGGCGACTCCGTCGGGGCCGACGCGGAACCTCGCGCCCAGCGGGGTGGGGGCGCCGGGCCACACGGGCACGCTCGGTACGCCTCGCCGGGTGCCGTTCACCAGCGCGGCGGGGCGCTCCTCGGCGGCTTCCGTCACCGCCTCCTGCTCGGCTGCGCTGGACACCCGGCCTCCCACGGCTCGTGGAACGAGGTGGCAAAGGGCGCGTGGCGTCCCGGCCACGGCACCCTTTCACGTCGTTCTCCCCACTGTTCTGCCCAGCGCTCGCCGTGCATTCACGGGTTCGCTCCGCCGGGTTGGGCCGGGCGCCCGGGGATGCGCCGGGTTCTGTCGTGCGGCGGGTGCGGGTGAGCGGGGGCTGGTCGCGCGGTTCCCCGCGCCCCTGAGCGGGTGCGGTCGGGGCCGGTCGTCATGGGCCCTCGGCCGGGGTTCCTCCGCTCACGTTTCTCCCGGGTGGCCGTTGTCGTTGGGTGGGCGTGAGGCATCGACTTGGGCGCGCTCGGCGCGCGGGGGCCGCTCTGGCCGCCGTACTGACATGGGCAGGACTGCTGGCCGGGGCCGACGGCTGCACCGAGGGCGGAGGTGGGGGGATCGGTGGGGTCGGGGGGTTCGGGAAGCCGCCCGCGCCCGAGGACGTGATCAGGGTCGCGCCCGACGACGGGACCAAGGGCGTGGCACCCGAGGAGAAGCTGCGGGTCAGGGTTCCGAACGGGCGGCTGGAGTCGGTCACCGTCGTCAAGTCCCAGGACGCCCAGGAGTACCCGGTGCCCGGGCACATCTCCGACGACGGCCTGCGCTGGGAACCCGACGAGGGACAGCTCGCCCTCGCCGCCAAGTACACGGTCGACGCGGTCGCCCTGGACGGTCACGGCCGCCGCTCGGCCCGCCACACCACCTTCACCACGTACGTCCCCGAGGAGCGCTTCATCGGGTACGTCACCCCCGAGAACCGCTCCACCGTCGGCACCGGGATGATCGTCTCCCTGGAGTTCAACCGGGAGATCAAGGACCGCGCCGCCGTCGAACGCGCCGTGCACGTCACCTCGAAGCCCCCCGTCGAGATCCGCCCGCACTGGTTCGGCGACGGCCGCCTCGACTTCCGCCCCGAGCACTACTGGAAACCCGGCACCCGCGTGACCGTCGCGCTGCGGCTGCGGGACGTCGAGGGCGCGCCCGGCGTCTACGGGCTCCAGTACAAGACCTTCTCCTTCACCGTCGGCCGCAGCCAGGTCTCCCTCGTGGACGCCGCCGCGCACACCATGCAGGTACGGCGGGACGGCGAGCTGCTCGCCACCGTGCCGATCACCGCGGGGGCGCCGAGGACGACCACGTACAACGGCAGGATGGTCGTCAGCGAGATGCTCGAAGTGACCCGGATGAACAGCCGCACGGTCGGCTTCGGCGGCGAGTACGACATCCCCGACGTCCCGCACGCCCTGCGCCTGACCGACTCCGGCACCTTCCTGCACGGCAACTACTGGGCGCCGGACGCCCCCGGCAAGGTCAACGTCAGCCACGGCTGCGTGGGCCTCAGGGACGTCAAGGGCGGCAGCTCGGACACCCCGGCGGGCTGGTTCTTCGACCGCAGTCTCATCGGCGACGTCGTCGAAGTCGTCCACAGCGATGACAAAAAGGTCGCTCCCGATAATGGGCTCGGGGGGTGGAATATGAGTTGGAAGGCATGGAAGGCGGGCAGTGACTGAATGGTGACCTTGTACTGACGGGAAACTCAAAATTATCTGGTTAATATGCGCCGACCGCGCGGGGAGCGCGAGCGCAATGCGGGTCTGACCAGGCCCGGCGAGGGGAGACGAGTTGAACGTGCGACCGATATCGGGGGCGTCGGTTGACGCGCGGGGACGAGCGGCCAGGGGAGCGGCGCTGATCGTCGGCGTCCTGCTGGCCGTCACCGCGTGCGGCGGGGGAGGCTCGGACTCCGGGGACTCCAAGGGCAAGGCGGCGGGGAACTCCTCCCAGGCGGAGACCAAGCAGTCCGAGGCGGTCGTCGCCATCGCCCCGAAGGACGGCGCGCAGTCCGTCGACACCAGTGGCGCGCTGAAGGTCAGCGCCACCAAGGGCAAGCTGACCGAGGTGCAGGTCAAGGATGCCAAGGGCACCGCGATAGCCGGGAAGATAGCCGCCGACGGCGCCTCCTGGACGCCGTCCCTCCACCTCGCCTCGGGCACCAAGTACAGCGTGCACGCGGTCGCCAAGGACTCCGCGGGCCGTACCGCCGCCGAGGACTCCAGCTTCACCACGCTGACCCCGAAGAACACCTTCATCGGCAACTTCACGCCCGAGGACGGCTCGACGGTCGGCGTCGGGATGCCGTTCTCCGTCCGCTTCACCCGGGGCATCACCAGCCCGGCGGACGTCGAGAAGGCCATCACGGTCAAGACCGAGCCGGCCGTCGACGTCGAGGGCCACTGGTTCGGCAACGACCGCCTGGACTTCCGTCCCGAGAAGTACTGGAAGGAGGGCACCAAGGTCACCGTCAGCCTCAACCTCGACGGCGTCGAGGGCCGCAAGGGCGTCTACGGCAAGCAGGACAAGACGGTGTCCTTCACCATCGGGCGCAACCAGGTCTCCGTCGTGGACGCCAAGAAGCACACGATGAAGGTCACCCAGGACGGCAAGACGGTCAAGACCATCGCCGTCACCACCGGCAAGCCCGGCTACGACACCTGGAACGGCCAGATGGTGATCAGCGAGAAGCTCGCGGTGACCCGGATGAACGGCGAAACGGTCGGCTACGGCGGCGAGTACGACATCAAGGACGTCCCGCACGCCGCCCGCCTCACCGACTCCGGCACCTTCATCCACGGCAACTACTGGGGCGGCGACGCCTTCGGCAACTACAACGCCAGCCACGGCTGCGTGGGCCTTCGGGACGTCAAGGGCGGCTACGACAGCGGTGTACCGGCGGCCTGGTTCTTCAACCACTCGCTGATCGGTGACGTGGTGGTCGTGAAGAACTCCGACGACGCGACGGTGGCACCGGAGAATGGCCTCAACGGCTGGAACATGTCGTGGGAGAAGTGGAAGGCGTAGTCCTTACGACGATCAGCGGCCCCGGTGTTGTGAGATACGGCACCGGGGCCGCTGTCGTTAGTCGCCGTTAACCTGGCCTGCATGACCGTGAATCTCGAAGTCGCCGAAGGCGTCGGCACCATCCGTCTCGACCGGCCGCCCATGAACGCGCTGGACGTGGCCACCCAGGACCGGCTGAAGGAGCTCGCCGAGGAGGCGACCCGGCGTGCGGACGTGCGCGCGGTGGTCGTGTACGGCGGGGAGAAGGTGTTCGCGGCGGGCGCGGACATCAAGGAGATGCAGAACATGGACCACACCGCGATGGTCCTGCGCGCCCGCGGTCTCCAGGACTCCTTCACGGCGGTGGCCCGCATCCCCAAGCCGGTCGTCGCGGCCATCACCGGCTACGCGCTGGGCGGCGGCTGCGAACTCGCGCTGTGCGCGGACTTCCGGATCGCCGCGGACAACGCCAAGCTGGGGCAGCCGGAGATCCTGCTCGGCCTGATCCCCGGCGCGGGCGGCACCCAGCGCCTGGCCCGGCTGGTCGGCCCGTCCAAGGCGAAGGACCTGATCTTCACGGGCCGGATGGTCAAGGCGGACGAGGCGCTGACGCTGGGTCTGGTCGACCGGGTCGTGCCCGCCGACGAGGTGTACGCGCAGGCGCACGCCTGGGCGGCGAAGCTCGCGCAGGGTCCGGCGCTCGCGCTGCGCGCGGCGAAGGAGTCGATCGACACGGGCCTGGAGACCGACATCGAGACGGGCCTCGCGGTGGAGCGGAACTGGTTCGCGGGCCTGTTCGCCACGGAGGACCGTGAGCGCGGCATGAAGAGTTTCGTCGAGGAGGGCCCCGGCAAGGCGAAATTCCTCTGAACCACTTGCAATTGACGCGATGTCTGATCCGGGTCCCTCGATGGGGCGGTTTATGGGAGCCTTAAGGCAACCTTAACTCTGCCTTGTCGAGGGAGTCCGTCGATTGCCTCCAACCGAGCCTCCGCCGCAGGTCAGACGGGCTACTGAAGGCACTGAAGTGCCGTTGGCATATGCCGATCGACTCCCTCGGAACGACGCATTCCGGGGGGCGTATTCGTCAGGAACGGCCCCGGGGGACGCCGTCGGCGGCCATGATGGGGGCATGGCGGGGCTGGAGGGTTTCGAACAGCCGCGGGGAGACGGCCGTGTGACGGCGGCACGCTGGTCTCCGGCGGTCGAGGACGAGCACGCACAGAAGGCGCTCGAACTGTTCGGAAATCCCACGGAGGCCGAGGTTCCGCTCCCGTCCCGGCCCGAATCCGCGGCCGCCGCCCGCCGGTTGACCCAGGTGATCGTCCTGCGCCACTGGGGGCTCACCCCGAAGATGACCGAGGACGCGGTGTTACTCGTGTCCGAACTCGTCGGCAACGCCGTACGGCACACCGGGGCGCGGGTGTTCGGGCTGCGGATGAAGCGGCGGCGCGGGTGGATCCGGATAGAGGTGCGCGACCCGTCCCGGGGGCTGCCCTGTCTGATGCCGGTACAGGACATGGACGTCAGCGGCCGGGGACTGTTCCTCGTCGACAAGCTCTCCGACCGATGGGGCGTGGATCTGCTGCCGCGCGGCAAGACGACGTGGTTCGAGATGCGGGTGGCGGATCGGTAGGGGGGCGGAGGGGCGGCCGGGCCCGCTAGTCGGGCCGACCGCCGGCCGGGCCGCGTGCTGGCCGGGTTGAGTGCTGGCCGGTTCGACTGCTGGCCGGGCCGGCCCGCTGGCCAGGCTGACCATCAGCGGGACCGGCCGTCAGGCGGTCCGAGTGCTGGCGGGGGCGACCATCAGCCGGTTCGGCTGTTGCCCGGACTGACCGCCCTGGTTCAGCTGCTGCCCAGACTGACCGCCTGCCGGTTCGGCCGGTGGCCGGGGCCGATTGTCAGCCGGTTCGTCTGCTGGCCGGGGTCGATCGTCAGCGGGTTTGTCTGTTGGCTGTTCGACCGCGGCCTGGTTCGACGTGGGCCGGGGCGACCGTCAGCCGCTTCGACTGCTGGCCGGGCCGAGACCGCCTGCCGGTTCGTCTGCTGGCCGGGGCCGATTGTCAGCCGCTTCGACTGCTGGCCGTTCGACCGCGGCCCGGTTCGACGCGAGCCGGGCCGGCCGCCAGCCGGACCGACCGCCGGCCGCTTCGACCGCCGCCCCCGCCGCCCGCCAGCCGGTGGGTCGATCAGCCGCAATCCGTGATGTAACCCCTTAAATGGGGCGGGTGACCGCTACCGATCGTCGGGCAGTGCTGCTCGCCGCCGCAGGGCTGGCGTTCGCCGCGGGGTGTGCTACCAGCGGTGCCGCAGCTCACCCCGCCCGCTCGCCGCACGCCCCCACCCGTGCCCCCGCCGCTCCCGGGCCCCGTCGCCTCTCCGGTCTGCCCGACCAGCTGACCCACGGCCCCCGGACCCGTCCCCGGGTCGCCCTCACCTTCCACGGCCAGGGCGATCCCGCCACCGCCCGCACCCTGCTCGCCGAGGCCGAGAGACACGGCGCCCGCGTCACCGTGCTCGCCGTCGGCACCTGGCTCGACGCGCACCCCGACCTCGCCCGCCGCATCCTCGACGGCGGCCACGACCTCGGCAACCACACCCTCCACCACGTCGACATCAACGGCATGTCCGAGGCCGACGCGAGGGCGGAGATCACCGGCTGCGCCGACCGGCTGCGGCGGCTCACCCGGTCGATCGGGACCTGGTTCCGCCCCTCCCGCACACCCACCGCCTCGCCGTTGGTCACCCGGCTGGCCCGCGAGGCCGGCTACCCCCACGTCCTCTCCTACGACGTCGACTCCCTCGACTTCACCTCGCCAGGCGCCCCCGCCGTCGCCCGCAAGGTCCTCGCCGAGATCCGCGAAGGGTCCGTGGTGAGCCTGCACTTCGGCTACGACGACACCATCGCCGCCCTCCCCGTCGTACTGGAAGAACTCGACCGTCGCGGCCTGGCCGCGGTGACCACCACGGAGTTGTTCAGCTGATGCCTCCCACGCCGATGAAGCGCACGTTCATGCGGAACGCCCTGATCGCGGGGGCCGCGTTCGCCGTCCTCGCCGCCTGCGGCACCGAGACCGGGGACGGGTCGGACGAGGCCCGCGGCACGAAGGCGGCCGCCCCCGTCCCGGTGAAGCCGGTGCGGAAGCCGGTGCGAGGGCTGCCCGGGATGCCGCCCGTCCTCGACCCGAAGGACGTGTACGCCGCCGACCGCCCGGGCAGGCTGTCGCCGGTGGTCAAGGACTTCCCGTCCCGGGTCTACGTGCCCAACACCGAGTCCGACACCGTCTCCGTGATCGACCCGAAGACGTACGAGATCATCGACACGATCCACGTCGGACGCCAGCCCCAACACGTCGTGCCCTCCTGGGACATGAAGACCCTGTGGGTCAACAACAACCGCGGCCACACGCTCACGCCCATCGACCCGAGGACCGGGAAGGCGGGCAAGCCGGTCGAGGTGCACGACCCGTACAACCTCTACTTCACGCCGAACGGCAAGTACGCCGTCGTCATGGCCTCCCTCGACCGCGAACTCGTCTTCCGCGACCCGCACACCATGAAGCGGGTCAAGACCGTGCCGGTCAGCTGCTACGGCGTCAACCACGCCGACTTCTCCCTGGACGGGAGGTACTTCATCGTGTCCTGCGAGTTCAGCGGTGAGCTGCTGAAGGTCGACACCGAGAAGATGAAGGTGATCGGGCAGCAGAAACTCCCCTTCGACGGGGCGATGCCCCAGGACGTCAAGATCTCCCCGGACGGGAAGCGGTTCTACGTCGCGGACATGATGGCCGACGGGATGTGGGTCCTGGACGGCGACAAGTTCGGCAAGCCGACCCTGCTGCCCACCGGCAAGGGCACCCACGGCCTCTACGTCAGCCGCGACTCCCGCGAGATGTACGTCTCCAACCGGGGCGAAGGGACCGTCTCCGTCTTCGACTTCGCGCGCGGCGAGGTCACCAAGAAGTGGCGTCTGCCGCACGGCGGCAGCCCCGACATGGGCGGCGTCTCGGCCGACGGCAAGGTCCTGTGGCTGTCCGGCCGCTACAACTCCGAGGTGTACGCCATCGACACCCGCACCGGTGAGCAGCTCGCCCGCGTCAAGGTGGGCAGCGGACCGCACGGGCTGGCCGTCTACCCGCAGCCGGGGCGGTACTCCCTGGGCCACACCGGCATCTTCCGCTGACACGCTGACACGCCGTCGTACGGGTGAAGGTCCCCAACGCGCCGTCGCAGGGCCGGAATTGTGGTCACCATGATCACAACTCGCCTGCGGCGGCGCGCCGCTGCCGCCGTGCTGTCCCTGGCCGCCGTCTTCGCGACGACCGCGGCCGCCGTACCCCAGAAGGCCCCGGAGCAAGCCCCGGAGCGGGTCCCGGGGACGGCATCGGAGAAGGCCCCGGCCTGTCCCCGCTTCGACGACCCGGTCAAGGCCGCCGTCGACCGCCGGGTCGACGTCGGGCGCATCACCCCCGAGCCGGTCTGGCGCACGACCTGCGGCACCCTCTACCGCAGTGACGGCCGCGGTCCCGACATCGTCTTCGAGCAGGGCTTCCACCCCAAGGACGTCGTCACCGGGCAGTACGACATCACGCAGTACGTCCTCGTCAACCAGCCCTCGCCGTACGTCTCCACGACCTACGACCACGACCTGTACAAGACGTGGTGGAAGTCCGGCTACAACTACTACATCGACGCCCCCGGCGGCGTGGACGTGAACAAGACCATCGGGGACACCCACAAGTGGGCCGACCAGGTCGAGGTCGCCTTCCCCGGCGGGATCGCGCGGCAGTACGTCATCGGGGTCTGCCCGGTCGACAAGAGGACCAAGGTCGAGATCATGAGCGAGTGCGAGAGCAACCCGTACTACGAGCCCTGGCACTGAAGCAGCAGCGCCTCCGCGCCCACCGGGCGGTAGCCCGCCGCCTGGAACGCCCGCGTGCTGCGGGCGTTCCCCGGTGAGATCTGCGCCCACAGCGGCTCCGCGGTGAGCTGCCGGGCCGCGGTCACCAGGGCACGGCCGAGCCCCCGGTGGCGCGCCTCCTCGTCCACCTCGACCGAGACCTCCGCACGGCCGCCGATGCCGCGGCCGATGACGATCACACCGCCCTCCGCCGTCCAGGCCCGCACGCCGTCGCGCCGGCGGCGGGCGTAGCGGACGCGCGGGTGCCGCGCGTCCTCGATCTCCGTGAGGCGGAGCGGCGGTTCGCCCGGCAGCGGGTCCGCTACCAGCATCGCGTCGACGGTGTCCGTCCGACGGCCGGTCCGGTCCAGGAACGCGGTCAGGAAACGCGGGTTCATGGTCGCGGCCAGCGCGTCGCAGTCCAGGCCGCGCAGGGTGTCGTACACCCACCGCGGGTCCTCGTCCGTGAAGACGACCGAGTGGCCGGTGAAGGCGAGGACCCCCGCGTCCCTGGGGCTCGCCTGCCGTACGACCGTCGTGCCGCCGTCGGCCGGGGGGAGGACACCGCGGGCCGCCGCGTCGAGAATGTCCCGCAGGGTCTCCATCGCGGCCTCCCTTGAGTCTCCACCCACTGGAAGGCCCACACTCGCAGACATGATCGAGGACGGCACCGCGCTTTTCACCATCGGCGAGCTGGCCCGCGCCACCGGACTGACCGTGCGGACCATCCGCTACTGGTCCGACGAGGGCGTACTGCACCCGGTGGCGCGCTCCACGGGCGGCTACCGGCTCTACGACACCGAGGCCGCCGCCCGCCTGGAACTGATCCGCACGCTGCGCGAACTGGGTCTCGGCCTGGACGTCGTACGCGAGGTGGTCGAGGGCGAGAAGAACCTCGCGTCGGTCGCCGCCGCGCACGTGGCCGCGCTGGACGCGCGGATCGCCTCGCTGAAGGTGACCCGCGCGGTGCTGTCGACCGTCGCGAGACGCGGTTCGACCGCGGAGGAGATGACCCTGATGCACAAGCTGGCACGACTGTCCGCCGCCGAACGCAGGCGGATCATGGAGGAGTTCGTGGCGGAGACGTTCCACGGACTCGACCTCGCCGACCCGGACGTGCGGGACCGGATGCGCGACAGCGCCCTGAACCTGCCGGACGACCCGACCCCAGAGCAGGTCGACGCCTGGGTGGAGCTCGCGGAGCTGGTGCGGGACCCGGAGTTCCGGGCGCTGATGCGCAGGGCGGCCGAGTTCAACTCCGCCGACCGGGAGTCCGGCACCTCGCCCGGCGCCGCCATGGGGTTCTTCGAGCGGCTGGTCCGGCTCGTGGGCCGGGCCCGCGCGGACGGCATCGCCCCCGAGGCGCCGGAGGCCGAGGCGGTGCTGCGGGAACTGCTCGGCGACGCCGACCGGGCCGGCGTCCTCGACCGCATGAAGGCCACCCACAACACCGGCCTGGCCCGGTACCGCGAACTCATGGGGATTCTGAAGGGCGCGCCCCTCCCGGCCCATGAGCAGGACTTCGCCTGGGTGGTCGCCGCACTGGAGGCCGGAGCGGGCCGCTAATCTGACCTGCGGCAGCAAGCCAGCAGGACACGACAGAGGCCAGAAAAGGGGCGGACCGGTGGCGCACATCGACATCGAGGAAGCACGCAAGCAGTTCGAGCGCATCGATGCGGACGGTGACGGCTCCATCACCGCCGCCGAGTTCAAGTCCGCCCTGGCCCAGGGCGGCGACTGGAACGTGACCGAGTCGGTCGCCGAGGCGATCATCAAGAGCCGCGACCTGAACGGCGACAAGCTCCTGTCGTTCGACGAGTTCTGGGCCTACCTGAGCAAGTAAGGCGTACGGAGCAGGGGGCGCCCGGCGGTGCGGGGCGCCCCCTTCGTCATGCCCGGCCCCGGATGCGGACCGTCCAGCGGCCGTCGTGCCGCTCCAGGACCAGCGGCAGGTCGAAGCACTTGCCGACCTGGTCACCGGTGAGGACGTGCGGTGCCGGGCCCTGCGCGAGGACCCGGCCGTCGCGCAGCAGCATCGCGTGGGTGGTGCCCGCCGGAAGCTCCTCCAGGTGATGGGTGACCAGGACCGTCGCCAGCGTCGGATGCTCCCGGCGCAACGAGTCCAGCGCGTCGATCAGCCGCTCCCGGCCGGGCAGGTCGAGACCGGTCGCCGGTTCGTCGAGCAGCAGCAGCCGCGGCTCGGGCATCAGCGCGCGGGCGATGAGGGTGCGGCCCCGCTGGCCCTGGGAGAGGGTGGGCCAGCGCGCCTCGCCGAGGTCGGCGAGACCCAGCGTGGCGACGAGCCGGTCGGCCCGCTCCCGCTGCTGCCGCGTCGGCTCCCAACGGGGCAGCGGGACCACGGAGTTGGTCAGCCCGGTCAGGACGATGTCCCGGACCCGCAGCGGCGCGGTGAGCGGATGGCGGGGGTTGACGTGACCGACGTACGCGCGCAGCTCCCGCAGATCGACCCGGCCCAGCCGGCGGCCCAGCACCTCGACCGTGCCCCGGGTGGGGTGGACCAGGGCGCCGAGCAGGCTGAGCAGCGTGGACTTGCCCGCGCCGTTGGCGCCGAGCAGCGCCCAGTGCTCGCCCGCCCGGACGGTCAGCGAGACCTCCTGGAGGATCGCCTTCCCGTCCCTGACGACGTGCACGTCCGCGGCGCGCAACACCTCCCTCATCGCGTCACCCGGTTCATGGCGGAGAGCACGGCCCGCACCCCGGCCGACGGCCCCACGCCCACGCCCACGCCCGCGCCCCAGGCCGTACGGCCGTCCACGCGGCACTCGGCGTAGGCGACGGTGCCGCCCTCCCGGCCGTGTTCCTGCTCCTGTTCCCTCTTCCGCTCCTGCTCCTGCTCCCGCTCCCGCTTCCGCTCCTGCTCCGTGAAGTCGACGATCTCGACGGTGTGCCCCGCCCCGGCCAGCGCGTCCACGAACGCGGAGACCGGGCTGCCGCCCGTGCCCTCGTGGTCGCCGACCCGGTCCCCGGCCTCCAGCGTGCACACGAAGCGGTGCACGCCGGGCGCCTCCTCGTACGATGACCAGGCGTGCAGCCGTACGTCGCCCTCGGCCAGGTAGGTGGTCTCGAACAGCTCGTACAGCTCCCCGGGTGTGATCTCCCGGCCGCCGGTGTCGGTGGCCTCCTGGACCACCCGGGCGAAGTCGGGGCGCATCCGCACGGGCAGGTCGATGCCGTGCCGGGTGCGCAGCAGATACGCCGTTCCGCCCTTGCCGGACTGGGAGTTGACGCGGATCACCGCCTCGTACGTCCGCCCCACGTCGGCCGGGTCGATCGGCAGGTAGGGGACCTGCCAGGGCTCGTCCGGGTGCCGCTCCCGGTGGGCGAGGCCCTTGCTGATGGCGTCCTGGTGGGTGCCGGAGAACGCGGTGTACACGAGGTCGCCCGCGTACGGATGGCGGGGGTGCACCGGGAGCCGGTTGCAGTGCTCGACGGTCTCCCGCACCGCGTCGATGTCGCCGAAGTCGACCATGGGGTCCACCCCTTGGGCGTACAGGTTCATCGCGAGGGTCACCAGGTCGACGTTGCCGGTGCGCTCGCCGTTGCCAAAGAGACAGCCCTCCACGCGCTGGGCGCCTGCCAGCACGGCGAGTTCGGCGCAGGCGACGCCGGTGCCGCGGTCGTTGTGCGGGTGGACGGAGAGGATCACGGAGTCGCGGCGGGCCAGGTTCCGGTGCAGGTACTCGATCTGGTCGGCGTAGACGTTCGGGGTGGCGATCTCGACGGTGGCCGGGAGGTTGTGCGTGACCGGGCGGTCCGGGCTCGCGTCCCACAGCTCGGTCAGCCCGTCGCACAGCTCCAGGACGAAGTCCGGCTCGGTGAGGTTGAAGGTCTCGGGGGAGAACTGGAAGCGGGTCCCCGGAGCGGCCCGGCGGGCCATCCGCTCGGCCGCCGTCCGCACGGTCCGCCACACCTCCTTCCGGTCCCGGCCGAGGACCACGTCCCGCCACACCGGCGAGGTGGCGATGTAGAGGTGGACGACGGCCCGCGGCAGCTCTGCGATCGAGTCGAAGGTCCGGTCGATGAGGTCGGCCCTGGCCGGGGTGAACACGACGGGGGTGACGTCGTCGGGGACGGCCCCGCTGGTCACCAGGTGCCGTACGAAGTCGAAGTCGGTGCGGCTCGCGGAGGGGTAGCCGACCTCGATCTCCTTGAAGCCGGTGCGCACCAGCAGGTCGAAGAAGCGGCTCTTGCGCGGGGTGTCCATCGGCTCGGCCAGGGCCTGGTTGCCGTCGCGCAGGTCGACGGGGACCCAGAGCGGGGCGCGGTCGATGCGGGCGGCGGGCCAGCCCCGGTCGGAGACGGGGACGTCGACGCGCTGGTCGTAGGGGCGGTAGCGGTGGAACGGCATGGGGCCGGGGCGCTGGGGGTTCCAGAGGGTCTGCACTGCGGTGGCTGCCTTCGTCGCGGTCGGGACGGTGACCGGCAGCACGGCGTCCCGCGGCGGGGTGCCGGTCGCGTCAGGCCCCGCCGCGGCAGCCGAGAAGAAGGAGACCGCGGAACGTCATGGCCGTACCGTAGCGACTCCTCAGCTCCTCAGACAAGTAGAATTCTGCTGACTCCTCAGACAAGCAGGTGCAAGCCGTGCCGCTAGGCCCCGTCCGCCCCAGCCCCCTGGTCGAGCAGGCCGCCGAACGCCTGCGCGAGCACATCGCCGCCGGCCACTGGCCCGTCGGCGCCAAGCTGCCGGGCGAGACCACCCTCGCGAAGGAACTCGGCGTCGGCCGCTCGACGGTCCGCGAGGCGCTGCGGGCGCTGGCCGGGGCCGGGCTGGTGCGGGCCCGCCAGGGCGCCGGCGTCTTCGTCACCGCCACCGAGGTCACCGAGGACTGGCCCACCCGGCTGCGCCGGGCCGCCGTCACCGACGTCTACGAGGTCCGCATGGCCCTGGAGGTCCACGCCGCGACCCTCGCCGCCCGCCGCCGCACCCCCGAGGACGTGACGGCGATGGAACGCGCCCTGGAGGGCCGCCGATCCGCCTCCACGGCCTCCGACGCGGCCTTCGTCGACGCCGACATCACCTTCCACGCCACGGTGGTCGCCGCCGCCCACAACCCCGTACTGACCGACCTCTTCCACGAGTTCACCCCCGCCCTGCGCGAGGGCCTGACCGACCTCCTCACCCTGACCGCCGCCCGCACCACCGACCCCAACACCGCCGACGCGGCCCACGCGGCGCTGGTGCGGGCGGTGGCGGAGGGGGACGCGGAGGGGGCGGCGGGGATTCTGCGGGGGGAGCTGGAGGATCCGTTCGCCGGGTAGCGGGGTCAGCGTTGGGTGGGGATCCAGGCGAGTTTGAGGGAGTAGCGGGTGGCTAGGTCTTCGTAGCGGGTGCGGACTTCTTCCAAGGGGAGCTGGACTGCTTTGCTGTACGCTGCGAGATCCTTTTCGGTGATTTTCTGCTGAGGATCACGTCCTGGCCGATTGTCATAGCGGTCGCGGGACAGTAGTACACGGGTGACCTTGTCCCGCTCCACGGACGCCAGCGACCACAGGGCGCGGGCTCTTTCCTCACTGTCCACGCTTCTCAGAGCTTGTGTGGCGGCCCGAGCGGATCGCTGGTCGCCCAATGCCGACAGGGCGGCGATCACCACCGACGGCGGTTCCAATGTCAGCTCTTTCTTGAGGTTGAGCAGTGGTTTCACCGCGCGTGAGTCGCCGAATCGACCCAGGGACCGAGCGATGGACTCGTACAACTCGGGTTCCTTGGTGTCGGGCAGGATATCCAGCAGGGTGTCTGCTGCCTGGGAGGTCTCCAGGGCTGACAGGAGGAGGACCGCCGCCCGGCGAACCTCCGGGTCGCGATGTCGGATAAATGGGATTACTGGGGCGCTCTCTTGAGGAAAGAGCCGCGCGTACTCCTGCGAGAGGAGTTCGCGCCCCTTTGACGTGCTTGCTTCGAAGTGCTTGATCACGGAGGGGCCCATAGCGTGGTGGGCGGCCTTGCTGCTGTCGTCGAAACAGAGCAAGAGATACGCGACGGCCTCCGCGGACAGTTCTCCGGTCTTGATGATCCGTGTCAATTCGTGCAGTTGCTGAGTTGTGGGTTCCCATGTGCGTTGTTGCGCGTAGACCGATGTGCCTTTGGACAGCCAGCAGAGAGCCCAAGCGGCTGATGTGCTTTCGCATAGTCCGAGTGACAGCATCGCCGTCAGTCGCGGTATCAAATCGGGCACAAGTACGATGGTGCCCTGGAATCCCGCCTCCATAAGCGCGAGCGCTGCTTCGATAGAGGTGCAGGCGTCTGGTTCGGCAAGCCGGCGGGTCTGCTGTCCAACCCAGACTTCCACCTCGTGGCTTGACTTGGGTATGCCGTGGCCGAGCGCTGAGGAGATTACACCGCCGAGTCGCCAGAAATCCGATGGTTTCTCCAGCCAGGCCGCGATCAGGCGACGGATCAGTACGGGCCCCCATATGGAAGCCAACATCTCAGCACTGGGCGAGTCTCTGTTGCTGTACCTGTCGTCATCTGATGCCTCGACGAACCTGTCGATGATCTGCAGTGCCGCACCCTCGCTCACATTGGGCTCGTCGGAGAGGCACGCGACGGCCAGCGTTGCCCTGACGGCACCGGTTTCTTCAGGCTCGTCTCCCAGCGGGAGTGCGATGGCGAGAAGCACACTGTCCACATCGTCGTCATTGCACGACATAACACACAGGCGGAGGGCTTCGTGCCAGCTCTCTGCTGCGGCTGGATTGCTGAACGAGTGCGGATCGGGAGAAGTCCGTGCCGCGAGCACAGCCACCTGATCCGCCAGCGGCCTCCCCCTCTCCTTGCCCGGGAAACGCCCTGTCACCAGCGCGAGCCCCGCCAGGTACTCCTGGAATGTCAGGTGCCGGAACTCGTACACCGGCACCAGCTCACCGTGGTGGCGGGCATGGCCGGATTCGACGAGGATGCCCGTCCGGCTCTCCAGCAGTCGTAGGAACTCAAGGGGTGAATGATTGTGGGCCGCCCGGACGACCGGGAACTCCTCCCGCATCCGTTCGAGCGTGTCGAGCACCTGGTCCTCGCGCATCTGCTGCACCCCGGCGTCACACATGGAGTACGCCAGATACTGCAACTGCGGAAGCGCCTCGTACCGGTCGATCCGCTCGCTCGCGCTGCTGCGCCAGCTCAGGAGCACGTCCACGGCCTCCCGGTAGAGATCCGCACGGTGACTCGGAAGCTTGCCGACCTTCTTCTTGACCAGTGCCATCGTGGTCAGGAGCATCGGATTGCCGGTGAGGCGCTCGATGCGGTCCGAGCTGTGGATGTCACTCACCAGCTGTCGCCTCGCCTCCTCCCGGCCTGCCAACGGTTCGGCCACTTCGCACCAGCGCTGCGCGAAGTCGTCCTTGTCCTCCGGGGTGAGATCGAGCACCGTCACATGCTCGAAACCGCGACCGATGGCCAGCCCCATCTCCTTGTATCCGACGATCCGGGACGTGACGACGATGGAAGCCTGCGGGTGGGCGACGTGGATCTGCTCGATCTGGCTGCAGAACCGGGCCCGCAGGCCCGGGTCGGCGATCTCGTCGAGACCGTCGATCAGCAGCAGGACCCGCCCGTCCTGAAGAGCGTCGAGCAGTACCTCGGCCAGGCTCGTGGTCTCCGCCTCGGAGAATCTGGATTGGGCGTCGTGACGTAGCTGGCGTCGGACGATGTCTTCGAGCGATCCCAGCCCCTGTCCCTCGTCGATCTCCCGGCACCGGATGAGGAGGGGTAGCCAATCGGCATCGGGGAGGGTGTCGACGTCGGGCAGCTCCCGCCAGTCCGGGTCTGCTTTCAGACGCAGCAGATAGGCTGTCGCGATCCAGCGCAGCATGGTGCTCTTGCCGGCCCCCGGATCGCCCAGCACCACCAGCCGTTTCGACTGCTCGAGACGCCGTCCGATGGAGAACCGGGACTCGGAGTCGGTCGTATTGCCGATCCCTCCGCGCTGACCCTCCATGTCCTGAAGCGTCTTGTCGAGTTCGTGCGCGGCGCTTCCCAACGCGATCTGCACGCCGACGCGCAGGGAGACGTACAGACTGCGCAACAGCAGTTCCTTGGTGGCGAGTTCGCGGTCCTCGATGGGGAGATAGGCGAGGTGCACGATGTCGCAGGTGCTGAGGGCGAGGTCGCGGTACCGGCTTTCCAGGTCGTCGGATGCTCGACCGCCGGTCGGCTCGTCGGATCCGTCGACCGGGTAGTACGCCGAGAGGGCGTCGACCAGTGCGGCGATCGCTCTGGCCGGGTCCTGCCAGTAGAGAGCGACCTTGCCGTCGAGGGTCAGTGTCTCCAGGTCCGCGTCCTGCTCCATCTGGAGGGCGAAGATCCGTACGCCGGGGTGGTGCCGGGCGGCGTTGACCAGCCGCCGTGCCCAGGGAGTGCCGGCCGCCCTGACCGTTCCGCAGAGGACGAGTGGACTTCCCTGGGCGATCGCCTGCGAGGCCTTGTCGCTCAGGGACTCGCCGACGAGGAGCGTGCCGTAGTGCAGGACCTCGTATCCGGCGAGGGCCAGAGGGGCGCCGACCTTTTCGGCGAGGTCTTCTTCACCCTGTGCGTGTGCGACAAGGACTTGCACCATGTGTTGCCCCCCGATGAGCGGTTCCGCTGTTCCGCGATCAGCGGATCGCCTGTAGCAGTTGTCGGACGCCGAGGTCCCAGTCCTTCGCCAGGTCCGCGAACTTGAGGTCGGCGAGGATGGCGGGCGCGGATCCGCCGAACCGTACGGGCAGGACGCGCACCCCCTGGCCGTCGAGTTGGCGGTGCAGCGCGGACATCCACTCGCGCGAGGTCCAGGGACTCTGGACGCCGTCCGGCGCGTCCGAATAGCACAGGACGAGATAAGAGGCGCCGTCCAGGCCGCTGTTGATCTTCTCCACGATGGAGTCGCCCAATCGGATGTGCCATTCGTCGAGCCACACAGTGTGTCCGGGCGTGGCGATCTCTCGCGCCAGTCGCTCGGCCGCGGCCCCGTCGCTGGTCCGGTGGCTGATGAAGACGTTCGCCATGTCCGTCCTGTGCATGTCGGTTGGCCCATGCTAGTGAGGAACGGTGCCGGTCGGCAGACGATCTCAAGGAATATGTGACGTTCTGCCAGCAGCGGTACCTCGCACCCGACCTCGCCTTCGAGTGTGACCCCGAGGTGCTTTCGGGCATCCCGGGGCAGGCTCAGCATGTTGACATGGCTGTCGCGTCAGGCCTTCGCCGCCCACTCCTTCAGCGCCGCCTTGCTCGCGAAGTCCGCCACGTTCTTGTCCAGCGGGTCGTCGGTGTACTGGTGGAAGCGCCACTTGGCCTTGATGCGGGGCTTGCCGGCGGTGACGTAGTCGGCGATCCAGAGGCCGTCGCCGGCGTAGGACGTGGTGTCGACGTTCAGCCAGTAGTGGCGGTTGGCGTAGAGGACGACCCGGTTGTTCGGGCGGAGTTCCTTGACCTTGCGGATGAACTGGTCCTTCTCCGCGTTGGAGGCGTGGGTGCCGTCGCTGGTGGTCTCCCAGTCGACGGCGAGGATGTCGCCCGCCTTCTCGGGGGCGTGCTTGACGAAGTACTCGGCCTGGGCGGTGAGGTTGCCGGGCCAGAGGAAGTGGTAGAAGCCGACGACCAGTCCGGCGTCGCGGGCGTGCTTGGTCTGGGCCGTGAGCTTCGGGTTGACGTAGGAGCGGCCCTCCGTCGCCTTGACGAAGGCGAAGGAGTATCCGTCCGTGTCGAAGCTGGACGATTGGTACGCGCTGACATCGATGCCACGGAGCATGTGGGGGCTCCCTAGAAGTGCGAGTGGGGGGACGAGAGTTGATGATGCCCCACTTGCCCGGTGCGGGGACACGTATCGCTCAATCGTTCTTCATGAGCGGATCACCGCGACTTCACCGGCCGCGGACACCCTTGGCCCGGCACTCCCGCCCCACGCAAAGGATCCGAGTCCGCCATGAACCATGAGAATTCCGGCAGTGTCTCCCGGAGGACCGTCATCGCCGGGACCGCCACCGCAGCCGCGGCCCTGACGGTCCCGATCGCGGCAGGATCCGCGCAGGCCGCCACCGGTTCCGAGGCCGCCCACGGCCCGGTGACCGCGGTGTCCCCCTGCGGGCGCGTGCGGGTCACCCTGCGCCTGGACTCCGGCACGGCGTCCTACTCCGTGGCCGTGGACGGCACCGAGGTCGTCCCCGCGAGCCCGCTCGGACTCACCCTGGAGGACGCCGACTTCGCCGCCCGGCTGACCCTCACCGGCCGCGGCCGCCCGAGGACGGTCGCCGTCGACTACGAACTCCTCCAGGGCAAGGTCTCCCGGGTCCGCAAGACCGCGACCGAGCGCGTGGTCTCGCTGCGCAACGCCAAGGGCCTGCCCATGGACGTCGTCCTGCGCGCCGACAGCGAGGGCGCCGCCTTCCGCTACCGCTTCCCCGACCGCGGCGACGGCGTCACCCGCACCGTCGTGGCCGAGGCGACCGGACTGACACTGCACGTCCCCGCCGACGGCGGCGCCCAGTTCACCCAGCCGTACACCGTGCAGAAGCCCAAGTACCAGGAGTGGTACATCCCCAGGGACCACCACACCGTCCCCGCCCTCGGCGACGCCACCACCTCGGTGCGCGGCGCCTCCTTCCCGCTGCTGGCCCGCACCGCCGCGCGCGACGGCAAGCAGTGGTGGGTGCTGGCGAGCGAGTCCGGCATGGACGGCACCTACGCCGCCTGCCACCTCGCCCAGCCCGCCCTCGACACGGCCGCGCGCAAGGTGACGTACACCGTCGCCTTCCCCTACGACGACGAGGCGCTCGGCACCCTCGGCCCCGGCACCCCGCAGATCACCGGTGCCTGGCAGACGCCCTGGCGGTTCGTCGCCGTGGGCCGCACCGCCGCCGAGGTCGCGAACACCACGCTCGCCACCGACCTCGGCGTGCCCTGCGCGATCGAGGACACCTCGTGGGTGCGCCCCGGGCCCGCGACCTTCAGCTGGATGATGGACCACAGCAGCCCGCAGAGCCTGGAGGCCACGGTCAAGTGGTTCGACCTGGGCAAGGCGATGGGCTGGCCGTACGCGCTCGTGGACGCCAAGTGGGACCAGATGAACGACGCGGCCGGGAACGCCGTACCGCTGGAGCGGATCGTCTCCGAGGCCGCCGCGCGCGGTCTGAAGGTCTTCCTCTGGCACAACTCCGGCGGCACCAACAACAACAGCGCCAGCACCCCGCGCGACCTGATGGCCGACGCCACCACCCGCCGCGCCCGCTTCAAGCTGCTGCGCGACGCCGGGGTCGCGGGCGTCAAGGTCGACATGTGGGAGGCCGACAAGCAGCAACTCCTCGCCCGGCAGCGGGAGGTGATCGAGGACGCGGCCCGCTACCGGCTGCACATCGTGCTGCACAACACCACGGTCCCGCGCGGCTGGGACCGCACCTACCCGCACCTGCTCGGCGTCGAGGCGGGCCTCGCCAGCGAGAACTACTCCAACACCAAGCCGCTCGCCGACCAGATGCCCGAGCAGACCACCATCGCCGCGATCAGCCGCAACGTCGTCGGCGCCTTCGACTACGGCACCACCCTGCTCGCCCCCTACGCGCTGCCGCAGAGCCCGCGCCGCACCACCGACGCCCACGAACTCGCCCTCACCGTGATCTACCAGTCCGGCTTCAACGGCTACGCCGACGGCCCCGAGGCCTATCTCGCCCAGCCCGCCGAGGTGCGCGAACTCCTCGGCACCGTGCCGGTCGCCTGGGACGAGACCCGCTTCCTCGCCGCCGACCCCGCGAGCCATGTCGTCGTCGCCCGCCGCAAGGGCCGTACCTGGTACATCGCCGGAGTCAACGGCCGGACCCTCACCATCGCGCCCGGCCTCGACTCCGGTGCCGCCGACTACACCGCGCCCACCGGCCAGGCCCAGAAGCTCGCCTTCGACCTGCGCGACCTGGGCGTCAAGTCCCCTGCCACGCTTCGGCTGTTCACCGACACCTCCGCCACCGACCGGACCCTGCGCACCACCACCCGGCGGGGCTCCAGGTTCACGATCGACACGGCGGCCTTCGGAGGGTTCATCGCCGTGCTGTGAGGCGGGAGGTGAGGTCGAGGGGTCCGGGCTCTGCGCGGGCCGGTGGACCAGGACGAGCAGCGGCGGTTCGGGCACGGCCGTGCGCGGCAGTCGTACGAGACAACCCGTCGAGTCGGGCTCGCTCCGGTGCGGGTCGCCGCTGATCTCGATCACCGCGCCCCGGCCGTCCACCCGGGGGCCCGGTAGATGACCGGCCGGTAGTACGTAGCGTGATTACGTGGTTCTGCGGATGTGTCGTCCCAGGTCACGCGGCTTGACTCGGCGTGCGCCGGAGAGATTCGCCCGGACGATTGTCAGTGGCACCTCCTAACGTTCCGCTCATCGTCACACCGAGTGCCGGATCCCCGGCCGCGGTGTGTCCATTCCTTGATGCGGAAGGCGGGGGCCGGTGGGTTGGCTGGTGGCGGGCGACGGATACGAAGTCGCCCTGGTGGAGGGCCGGGTGGCGGCCAGGGCCACGGCGGGCCGGGCGGCGGGACGGCAGTTGAAGTCGCTGCCGAAGGCGCTCAAGGGACATGCCGAGGTGGAGCGGCTGCGGCGGCTCGCCGAGTGGCTGGAGCGGCACGCGGCGGCCTGCGTGGCACAGGTGGACACCTGGATGGTGTCGTCACTGCCGGTGCCGACCGCGGTGGTGGCCAGGGTCTGGCCCGACGAGGCCTGGCAGTCGGCGCTGCGGGACCTCGTGGTGGTCGGCGACGACCCGGACGAGGTGGGCTTCCTGCGCGGGGTGACCGAGTCGGGCGAGCTGCGCGTGGTCGACCTCGACGGCGAGACCGTACGACTGTCCCCGCGCACCGTGACGCTGCCGCACCCGGTGCTGCTGCCCGACCTGGAGGAGCTGCGGGAGTTCGCGGCCGAGCTGGGGATCGTGCAGCGCGTCGAGCAGATCCACCGGGGGACCTGGCACAAGCCCGCCTACCTGGACGAGAAGGCGCGGGAGGTCACCGAGTTCGCCGGGGGCCGCTTCTGGCGCTCCGCGCTCGCCGCCCGGGCCACCTCGCTGGGCTACCGGGTCTCCGGGTCCCGGGCCACCTGCCGGGTGCGCGACGGGGAGCGCACCGTCGAGGCAGCCGTGTGGATCGGGGAGCCCTGGGACTACGAGGTGCGGACCGGCGGGCTGTCCTGGCTGGACCCGGAGGGCCGCCGACTGCGACCGGTGGACGTGGGTCCGGTCGCCTGGTCGGAGGGGATGCGGATGGCGGCGGCGCTGTACGCCGGGCGCGAGATCGACGAGGTGACGGGCGAGTGAGCGGGGGAGCGGGTTCGGTGAGTGGGGGAGCGGGGTCAGTGAGCGGGGAAGCAGGGGCGTTGAGCGGGGGAGCGGGGTCAATGAGCGGGGAGGCGACGGCGTCGAGTGCGGAAGCCGGGCCGGTGAGCGGGGGAGCGCGGGTGGCGTACGAGGAACTGCTGGCGGCCGGGGCGGTGTTGCCGCTCGGCACGGAGGGCGCCGGTGAGCGCGCGGTGCCGCTGACGGCACGGTCGTACACGCATCCGGGGCTGGACGACCGTGTGGTCGTGCGGCTGGTCGCCGGGGAGCTGGGCGCGGCCGAGGACCTGGCCGCCGGTTTCCTGGGCCTCGTACCGGACGCGGAACCGGTCGAGGTCGGGCTGGGGGCGCGGCAGGCGCTCGGGTTCCCGGAGTGGGTGCTGGTGCACCACCCCGAGGACGGGCAGCACGCGCTGGACGTCCTGCCGGAGCTGGAGCGGATCGCCCGGCAGGCGAAGTCCCGGGCGAAGGCCGCCCTGGACGCCTACCGGGAGACGGCGCGCCAACTGGCCGTCTCCGTACCGCACTTCCTGCCCACCTTCTACGAACAGGCCGGGAGGGTCTTCCTGTCGGTGGAGAACCCCACCTACGCGGCGCAGATGTTCGGCCGGGCCCGGGACGCCGAGGCCGAGTACGGGCTCACCGTGGACGAGGAGCGGCTGGACGCCGTGTTCCTGGAGTTCGCGCTGGCCGGCGCGCTGACGGCGACCGCGCTGTCCGGGTACGGCAAGGAGCTGGCCGCCCGGGTGCCGGCCCCGGAGGCCCTGGACCGCTTCACCCGGATGTGCGTACGGCGCACCGCGGGCGGACTCGTGCCGTCCGCCCAACTCGCCACCGACGTACGCAGGCTGGCCCGCGCGGCCGGCCGGGACGGGGCCGCGGTCGAGGAGGCCTACCTGGCCGACCTGCTCACACTGTCCGCCACGGCGAAGGCGGCGCCGGGCTGGTGGAAGAGCCACCGCGCGGCCGTCGTCGCCCTGGGCCGGCGCGAACCCGCGGTGCGCGGCGCGCTGTTGAACCTCATGCCCGACTCCGGCGACCAGGCCGTACTCCTGCTGTGGCTGGACATCCTGGAGGAGTCCGGGGCCCTCGTGGGGCTCTGGGACGACTCGCTGCCCGACGAGGAGCGGCCGCAGGACGGCACCGCGGGCTGGTTCGCCCGCTTCCTGGAGTTCCAGGACCGCGCACTGGGCTACCAGGAACCCGCGCGACTGCCCGCCCTGTACCGGGTCACGGAGCTGTCCGCCGACCGGCTGCGCACCGAACTCGCCGCGTCGGGAGGGAAGTTGCTGGCCGGGCACGATCTGGACCTGCTGGATCTGCTGCTGGCCCTGGGCGTGCCGGCCGGTGTCCACCACCGGGTGGAACTCCAGCGGTGGGCCAAGGGCGACGACCGGCGCGACCTGCTCGCCTTCGCCGCCGACGAGCGGTTCCGGACCGTCTTCCACGAAGCGGCCGACATGTTCGGCGACGACGAGGACGACCTGGACACGATCCGGGTCCTCGCCCAGTCGCCCGGCGGCCGGCCGCTGCTCGCCGACTGGGTGCGCACGGTAGCCCGGCGCTCGAAGGCCGCCGGACTGCCCGGCCTCCCCGAGGCCCTGCGGCGGCTGAAGTGGCTCCCCGGCGAGGCGCTCAGACTCGCCGAGGACGAGATCCGGGAGGTGGCCGCCACCGACCTCGCCCCGCTGCTGGCCCGCGCGCTCAGGGCCGGGCTCATCGACGAACTCGGCTGGCCCGCCTGGGAGGAGGCGGCCAGGGAACTCGTGGACGCGCGGAGCGTCGAGGACCTGTACGTCGCCGACGCCTGGCCGCACCTCGTCACCGCAGGGGCGGCGCAGGCCCGGGTGATCGGCGCCGAGGGCACCGTGCTCACCCACGATCTGCGGGTGCCGGGACAGGGCGTCCTCGGTGAGCCCGGCTTCCACTTCGTCGACGGTGAACTGCTCGTCCACTGGCGCACCTACGACCACGAGCTGCGCGGCTACTGGCACCACAGCCCCGACCGGGTGCTGTCCCTGGCGGGCGCCCGCGTCCCCCGGGGCACCCAGATGAACTGGTACCGGGAGGACAACGGCGTCCCGAGCCTGCCCCTGCCGGGCGGCGGGCGGGTCAGCGGCGCCGGTGTCCTGCACCGCGGCGACACCACCGTGCCCGCGGAGGCGAACCTGCTCGGCGACGGTACCTCCTACTGGATCTGGGGAGGAGGGGACGGCTGGTTCGAGTACGACCCGGCCACCGGGCGACTCGGCCGCAACACCGCGCCCGCCTTCCTCGCCGACGCCTACGGCGAGGGCACCTACGCGCCGGGCTCGCTCGCGCCGTACCCCTCCGAGGAGGTCACGCCCGCCGGGGTGCCGGTGGACGGGCTGCTCGGCTGGCGCGCGGTGCGCACGCCGGACGGCCACTGGCACGGGGAGGACCTGGCCGGGCGCCGGGTCACCGTCCACGAGCGGACGGGGATGCCGTACGCCGCGGTGCTCTTCCCGGGCGCCGACCGGCCCGTGGCCGTCGTCCGGTCCGGCTGGAGCATCGAACTCGTCGACGCGGACGGGGTCGTCACGGCCACCGCGAAGGTCGACCGCGCCCCGGGCGACTTCGCCGCGGGCACCCCGCTGCTGCCGCCGCTGCGCTACTGGCACTGCCTGCGGCCCCGGGACCCGCAGGGCTCCGCCGCGCTGCGGGCCGTCGACGACGACACCGCCCGCGCCCTGATCCACGCCGAACTCACCGGTGGCGTCGTGGAGTTGCTGCACCAGGTCACCGACGAGGCGCTGCTGGCGGGCATCGCGGGCGTGGTGAAGTACGCCGTCGAACAGCAGAAGGTCCTCGACGCGGCGGCCACCCGCCTGACCGCGGAACTCGGCGGCACCCAGGAGGACGAGGGCCCGGCCGGCCCTTCCGACCGCCTGCTGCGCGAGGCGCTCAGCGGCCTCGACGGGTCCCGCGGCGGCTGGTACCACTACGGGGCCGACCGGGACAACGTCTTCCGGCGCCTGCGGGTGCTGCGGCGGGCGGTCCGGGCGGGGGAGGCGGCTGCGGGGGTTGTGGACGAGGAGGGCGGCTCGGGGGAGGGGCTCGGTGGGGACGACGGCTCCACACCCGCCCCGGGCACAGCCGTACACCCCACATCCGCCCCGAGCGCAGCCGTACACCCCACACCCACCCCCCGTCTCCACCTGGACGGCCCCGAACTCCCCGGCGGCTACCTGGACTCGGCACCCCTGCCCGACCTCCTCACCTCCATGGCGTTCCGGGTCGCGTCGCCGACCACCTCGCCGGAGCACCGGGAGACCCTGGTGGCGCTGTTGCGGGAGTTCGACACGCTCGGGCTCGGTTCGGCGGCCGGGCCCGCGCGCTGGCGCCGGGTCTCCCTCCATGTCGACGCGAGCCATCTGCGTACCCCGGCCGGCGAGTGGCGGGAGGGGCACCTGAAGGGCGTGCTGCCGCTGGACGGCGGCGCCTTCCTCGCGGTCACCGCCTGCACCTCGCGCGACGAGAAGGAGGGCGCCGACTTCGAGGCGCTGTTCCACGACCCGTCCGGCCGCTTCGAGGCCCCCGCCCCCTACACGGTCGAATCCGTCGACCCGGTCGGCGAGGACCGCGAGGCCGACTGGCTCACGGCGTTCCTCAGCGAGGCGGACCGGCGCGGACCGGCCCCGTGGCTCCCGGCGGCGGCCGAGGAGTTCGCCCTGCTCACCGGCGTCACCTCGACCATGGCCCGGCTGATCGTGGCGGGCGTGCCGCAGGTCGACAGCGCCGACCAGTCGTTCCTCACCCCGGAGGCACGGGCCGTGCTCGGGGTGAAGGTGACGGACGCGGCCCTGGCCAAGGACGAGTTGCGCAGGACCGACACCACCGTCCTCAGAGCCGTCGTCGCCGCACTGCTGCCCCGCGACCCGGCCCGGCTGTGGACGGACGGCCCCGACACGGCCGCCGCCGCGGAGGTCTGGAACAGCGAGGTCGGCAAGCGCAGGATGCTGCCCGAGGCACTGCTCGGCGAGGCACGGCGAGCCCTGCGGGCCGAGCACTCGACCCTGTCCGCGCTGCTCGACCCCGCCTCCGAGCCCTCCCTCAGCCAGGACCTGGAGTGGACGGTCACCGACGACCGGGTCGGCCAGGTCGACGAGGACGCCGTCGGATTCACCACGGCCACGCTGATCGACTCGATCACCCTGATCGCCTGGCTCGCCCACCGGCTGCCCGTCGGCGACCCGATCCGCACCGCACTGCCCGCCGCCCTCGGCGCCGTACGGGACCGGCTGGCCCACCCCGGCCTGATGCTCGACCTCAACCGGTACGTCTACCTGCCCGACTTCCGCAAGGCGGCAGGCCGGCCCACCGAGGTCGGTGACGGCTTCGAGCGGTACGGCGCGGTCGTCATGGCCACCTACGACGACAGGCCGGCCCCGGGACTGAAGGTCGCCCTCCTCGACGCCGACGGCCACGACCCCTATCTGCCCGCCCTGCGCCTCGACGAGAGCGGCGCCCCCTTCCCGGTCGAGCCCGCCCTGCGTCTCGCCCGCGCCGCCCGCTTCGAGGCCCTCCTCGCCGACCCGGGCGACCCGCTCCGCGGCGCACGCGACAAGGACGGCACCTGGTACCGGCAGGACCCCTCCCGCTCGGCACCGGAGCTGGTGACCGAGGTGGCCAAGGAGTACGGCATCGGCGAGGACGCCGCCGCCCTCTACCTGATGCTCCTCGCGATGCCCGACCCCACCGACCGCAACACGGCCCGCTGGACCGGCTGGAAGCCCGCCCGCCTCAAGGCCGCCCGCGCCGAACTCGCCGCCACCGACCTGGTGGTGGAGGCCAGCCGCACCCGCGCCGCCCGCTCCCTGTTCCTGCCGGGCGGCTGGGAGACCCTCACGTTCCCGCGCCTTCCCCTGGAGCAGTGGAAGCTGCCGCTGTACGGCGACCTGATCAGCGGCGAGCACATCCCGCTGAGCGTGGTCGTGCCCACCGAACCCGCCCCCGACCTGTACCGCAGGGCCTGGCAGCGGGTGCGCGAGGGCGATGTGCCGCGCTTCGAGGAGCTCAAGGTCAAGAGAGGCCGTCGCCGATGAAGCACAGCACCGACAGCGAGGAGTTCCACGATGGCTGAGCCGACCGTGTCCCGACGGCCGCTGGACGCCGGACAGATCGACCGGCGGCTGGCCCGTATCCGCGAACTGCTCACCCGGTGGGACGCGTTGCGGCCGGGCGACGGCCAGGTCTGGCGCCGGGCGTTCGTGCCGATCCCCGAGACCGAGGTGGCCGCGTTCGAGGCCCGCAACGGGCTGCGGCTGCCGGAGAACTACCGCCGCTATCTGCTGGAGTTCGGCGACCCCGGGGCCTTGCTGATGCGGTACGGCGCGCAGCCCTTCGGGGAGAAGGACGAGCCCGGCTACCGCGAGCCGTTCCCGCTGCACGAGTCCTGGGCCGGACGGCCCGACGAGATCACCGAGTGGGAGGAAGCGGAGGGCACCGACTTCTTCGACGCCGGACCGGGCGAGTTCTACGCCCAGTTCGACGACCCGAGGGAGGCCTTCTACGACCTCCCGGCCGGCGCCGACCCCGACGACGGCACGCTGATCCTGGGCGCCACCCGCAGCCACATGCTGGCCCGGCTCGTCCTCAACGGCCCCTGGGCGGGCACGGTCTGGCTGGACAGCTTCGGCTACGACGGACAGCTCAAGGAGCCCGCCGACGACCGCTACGACGGGCTGTACGACGCCTACGCACTGCGGGAGTTCGCCGAGACCGCGACCTGGCTGCCGCTCGCCGGCCTGCCCTGGTTCCCCGCCCCGACGGCCGGGTTCGACGACCCGGCCCCGGCCGACTTCCTCGACCTGACCACGTCCTGGCTCCGCCTCCGGGTACGGCAGGCGGAGGCCGAGCGGGCCTGCGACCGGCTCGACGCCCCGGACCTGGCGGAGGCCGGCCGGCGGCTGCGGTCCCCCGAGGAGCACGGGGGCCTTCGCGGACACCGGTACGGAGGCTTCGGGCCGTACATCGTGGGACTGATCCGCGACGAACTCCTGCGGCCCGAGCCGGACCCGGCCGCCCGCGCACGGATCGTCGAGGTCGCCGAGGCGGCGGCCGAGACGCCGGTCCTGCCCACCGCCCTGATCCTGTCCGGCCGTTGGCGGGAACTCCGCGACTTCGAGCAGAGCCTCCCGGAAGCGCGCCGCAGCCCGGTCAACCAGATCCTCGCCGCGGTGATGCTGGGCGCGGAGCCGCCGGTCACCACCGCGACCCTGCCGAGCCGGGGCCGCACCTCCATCGACCGATGGGCCCTGCTGCACACCCTCACCCGCACCGACCCCGCCCGACTCCGGCCGCTCCTCGACCAACTGCCCGACCTGCGCCCGCTCCTCGACACCGCACAGTCGGCCGACACACCGCTCGCCGGTGACCTCACCGCCGTGGACCGTGACGCCGGGACCGTCGCGCTGGTCCGGGCCCTGCACGCGACGGCGGCCGACACCCCGGCCACCGGTCTCGTCGACGGCCTGTGCGCCCTGGCCGTCGCGGTCGACCGGGTCGGCGAGGTCTTCCACCTGCTGGCCGCCGTGGCGGGGGACCGGTGGGCCGACTGGCACGCGGCCCAGCGCAGCGGCCGCGGTCTGCTCGACACCCGTCAGGGCCCCGCCCCATCCGCACCGAACCACCAAGGACGTCCATGAGCACCACGACGGCGACGACCGCCCCGGCCCGGCAGGTCCTGCCCGCCGAGGAGCGCCACGCCACCGAACTCGCCTTCCTCGCCGCACACGACGAGGGCCCGCGCCCGCCCGGCTGGGCACTGACCCCGCGTGCCGTGGTCACCTTCATCTGCGGCAGCGACGGCAGGACACTGGAGGCGGCGGGCCAACGGCTCGTCGTGGCACCGAAGTTCGTCGGCGAACGCGCCCTCGTGGAGCGCTGTGTGGTCACCCTCGCGGGGGAGCGCGGACTGCTGCTCGTCGGCGAGCCCGGCACCGCCAAGTCCATGCTGTCCGAGCTGCTGTCCGCCGCCGTCTGCGGCACCAGCGCGCTCACCGTGCAGGGCACCGCGGGCACCACCGAGGACGCCTTCCGCTACGGCTGGAACTACGCCCTCCTCCTCGCCCAGGGCCCGACCCGCCAGGCCCTCGTCGACTCGCCCGTGCTCAGCGCCATGCGCAGCGGCCGGGTCGCCCGCGTCGAGGAGATCACCCGCTGTCTGCCCGAGGTGCAGGACGCCCTGGTGTCGATCCTGTCCGACCGGCGC
Source organism: Streptomyces sp. SID13726 (assembly GCF_010548375.1). Classification (GTDB taxonomy): domain Bacteria; phylum Actinomycetota; class Actinomycetes; order Streptomycetales; family Streptomycetaceae; genus Streptomyces. The sequence continues at coordinate 29,960 of NZ_JAAGLY010000033.1, read as the reverse complement.
GTCAGCGTCCCCGAACTGTCCGGCACCGAGGACGCCCAGGTCGCGGCGGCCCCCGGCTTCACCGTCATCGCCACCGCCAACCTCCGTGACCGGGGCGTCTCCGAGATGTCCGCCGCGCTCAAGCGCCGCTTCAACTTCGAGACCGTGCAGCCGATCGCCGACGCCGACGCCGAGGCCGCGCTGGTCCGGGGCCAGGCGGTGGCCGCCGTGCAGCGCGCGGGCGCGGCCTTCGGGGTGGACGACGCCGTCCTCGACGTCCTCGTCACCGTCTTCCGCGACCTGCGCACCGGCCGCTCCGCCGAGGGCTGGGACGTGGAGCGCCCCGGCACGGTGATGTCCACCGCCGAGGCCGTCCAGGTCGCCACCTCCCTCGGCGTGGCCACGGCGTACCTCCCCGCCGGGGACACCCTCGACCTCGTCCCCGCCCACCTCCTCGGCGTGGTCCGCAAGGACGACCCCACCGACCACGCCCGCCTCCTCGGCTACTGGGACGGCCCGGTCCGCCGCCGCGCCGAGGACGGCTCAGCGATGTGGCGCCGCCTGTGGGACCTGCGGGAGAACCTGCGTTGAGCGCCGTGGAGGAACCCCGGGAGACCGCGACCGTACTGGAGGAGCCGCGGGTGGCCGTCCCCGACGCGGAGGAGCCCCGCGCGGCCGTCGCCGGGCTGGCGGATTCCGTACGGCCCTACCTCCTCGGCGTACGGCATCACAGTCCCGCCCTCGCCGCCGCCGTGCCGGCCCTGCTGGACGCGTCCGGCGCGGAGGTGGTGTGCGTGGAGCTGCCGGCCGACTTCCAGCCGTGGCTGCTCCACCTCGCCGACCCGGGCACGCTCGCGCCGGTCGCCCTGGCCGGGGCACGGGAGGACGGACGGCTCGGCTTCTACCCCTTCGCGGACTTCTCCCCGGAACTGGCCGCGGTCCGCTGGGCGCGGGCGCGGGGGGCCGAAGTCCTCTGCTGCGACCTGCCGTTGAGCGATCCGGGGTGGGACGCGGTACGGCCCGGTGGCGAGGTCGAGCAGACGACCGGGGGCGGCGAGCCGCGGGCGGTCTTCGCCGACGCCCTCACCGCCGCCGGCACCGGCCGCGACGGCGACGACCTGTGGGACCGTACCGTGGAGGTGCTCGCCCCGGGCAGCACCCCGGACGCGATCCGCCGCGCGGCCCTCGGTGTCGGCTGGGCGCTGCGCCGGGACGCGGAGGCGTCCGGGGGAGTACCGGCCGTGGACCTGACGCGCGAGGCGTACATGCGCTCCGTGCTCGCGGCGGCCGGTGCGGGCGGCCGACGGGTCGCGGCGGTGGTCGGGGCGTTCCACGCACCGGCGTTGACCGACCCGGCCCCGGCGGTGGACGTCGAAGGGACGGCGACGGTCGGCGTCGGCGAGGGGGCCTCGCCCATCGTCACCTCCTTCGTCCCCTACGCCTTCGACCTCCTCGACGCCCGCTCGGGCTACCCCGCCGGTATCCGCGACCCCCGCTGGCAGCAGGCGGTGTTCACCGCGGGCGGCGAACCGGAGCGGGTGCGGGAGGCGGCCTCCCGGGGGATCACCGAGGTGTGCCGCGCGCTGCGTGCGGCGGGGCACACCGCGGGCACCGGCGAGGCCGCCGAAACCCTGCGGCTGGCCTGCGACTTGGCCCGGCTCAGAGGGCTTCCGGCGCCGGGGCGTGGCGAGTTGGTGGAGGCGCTGACGACCGTGCTGGGGCAGGGCGAGCCGCTGGGGCGTGGGCGTGCGCTCGCCCGGGCCATGGAGGGCGTGCTGGTCGGCACCGGGTGGGGCAGAGTCGCCCCCGGCACCCCGCGCTCCGGGCTCGGACCCGCCGTCGAGGCCGAACTCGCCGTACTGCGGCTGCCAGGACCCGACGACCCCGGGCCGCGCGAGATCCGGCTCGACCCGCTCCGCTCCGACCTCGACCGCCGCCGCGAAGTGCTGTTGCAGCGTCTCGCGGTGTGCCACGCGCTCTACGGCGAATCCGTCGAGGTCGCCGGCACGGGTGACGGCACCGCGCTCACCACGAGGTGGAAGCTGGCGTGGACCCCGTCGGTGCCCGTACGGCTCGACCTGGCAGGCGTCCGCGGGGTCACCCTCGCGCTGGCCGCCGAGGGAACCCTGCGCGAGGCCCACCGCCACGAGACCGCCGCCACCTGCGTCCATGTCATCGCCGCCCTCTACGCCGCCGCCCGCTGCGACCTGCCCGCCCTGGTCGCCGAACGCCTCGCGGACGCCGCCGAGTTGCTGCCGCGGTCCGGCACCCTCCCCGAACTCCTCGCGGCCCTGGACCTGTTGGACGCACTGCGCCGGGGACACCTGCCCGGCGGCACACCCGACCGCGACCGGCAAGCGGCCGAACTCGCCGGCACCCTGCTCGAATCCGCCGTACGCGCCCTGCCGGGCCTGGCCGGAAGCGACCGGCCCGAGGACGCCGCCGCCCTCATCGCGCTGTCCGCCCGGGCCGGCGAACACCGCCTCGGTCTGCGCGTGGACGACGCCCTCGGCACCCTCGCGCGCACCGCCTCACCGGTCATCCAGGGCGCGGCCCTCGCCGCCCGGGTCCTGCTCGACCTCGACGGCTCCGACACCCTGGGCACCCGGGTCGCCGGCTGGATCGACACCGCCACCGACCCGGACGGCCGCCGCCGGCTGACCAAGCTGCTCACCGGCCTGCTCGGCGCCACCGGGCCCCTCCTGGAGTCCGCCCCCGCCGCCCTCGACCCGCTCCTCGACCGCGTTGAGACCCTCACCGACCAGGACTTCCTGGACCGCCTCCCCGCCCTGCGCGGCGGCTTCGACACCCTCACCCCGACCGCCCGCGGCCGCCTCCTCGACACCGTCACCGACCGCCTCGGCGACCGCCTGGACCTGACCCTCGCCGCCCCGCCGGAACTCCTGGCCCTGTGGACCGCGGCAGACGCGGCGGGCCTGGCGGAACTGACGGCACTCGGGCTTCCGGTGCCCACCACCGCACCGCGGGCCGAGGCGCTTCCCACGGCTCCGGCACCGCCGAGGTCCGCGCCCGCGTCCCACCTCACCCCCACCGACCGCTGGCGCCTCCTGCTCGGCCGCGAGTCCGACCGCCTGCCCGCCCCCGCCCGCCGCTACGCCCAGGCCCTCGACGAGCTGTACGGCTCCGGCCGGGGCGAGGGTTCCGTGGACCTCGGACAGGGCGGAGGCGGTGGCCAGGAGGCGTCCTTCCCGACCGCCCGGGAATGGGGCGAGGAACTCACCGCCCTGTTCGGCGCGGAGGTCCGCGAGGAGGTGCTCGCGCAGGCCGCCGAGCACGGCCGTACCGATGTGCTCGCCGAGCTGGACCCCACCGCCGTACGCCCCTCCGTCGAGTTGCTCACCTCCGTGCTCTCCCTCGCCGGAGGTCTGCCGGAGCGGCAACTGGCCCGGCTACGACCGCTCGTACGGCGCCTGGTCGACGAGCTGGCCCGGGAGCTGGCCACCCGGCTGCGCCCGGCCCTCACCGGCCTGGCCACCCCGCGCCCGACCCACCGCCCCGGCGGCCGCCTCGACCTGCCCCGCACCCTGCGGGCCAACCTCGCGCACACCCGGCGACTCGACGAAGGCCGGATGGTCGTCGTGCCCGAGCGGCCGGTGTTCAGCACCAGGTCGCGCCGGGAGGCGGACTGGCGGCTGATCCTCGTGGTCGACGTGTCCGGCTCGATGGAGGCGTCCGTCATCTGGTCCGCGCTCACCGCGGCCGTGCTCGGCGGGGTGCCCACCCTCTCCACCCACTTCCTGGCCTTCTCCACCGAGGTGATCGACCTGACGGACCGGGTGAGCGACCCGCTGTCGCTGCTCCTGGAGGTCCAGGTCGGCGGCGGCACCCACATCGCGGCCGGTCTCGCCCGGGCCCGCTCCCTGGTGACGGTCCCCAGCCGCACCCTGGTGGCGGTGGTCAGCGACTTCGAGGAGGGCTACCCGCTCGCCGGACTCCTCGGCGAGGTACGGTCCCTCGCCGCCTCCGGGGTGCACCTCATGGGCTGCGCGGCCCTGGACGACACCGGAACCCCGCGCTACTCCGTGCCGATCGCCCGCCAGCTCGTCGCCGCGGGCATGCCCGTCGCCGCCCTCAGCCCCCTCGCCCTCGCCCGCTGGGTGGGCGACCGCCTGCGCGGAGAACCCCGATGATCCCGATGAAGCCCCAACTGCCCCCGGCGGCACCCGAAGTGGTCGCCGCCGCCGTCGAGGGCCTGACCTCCCGGCTCCGCAAGAAGCTGGACGCCGCGGTCGAGTCGTACGCGACGCTCCCGGTCGCCGACTCCGACGGGACCCTCAGCATCCGGTGCGGCGAGGACGCGGAGGTGGTCCTCACGCCAGGTCCTTCGGGGACGATCACCGAAGCCGAACAGGCGGTCTGCGGCTGCCTGTTGGCACCCCGGTGCCTGCATCGGGCCGCGATCCTGAGCGCCTGCCCGGTGGCGGAACCGGGCGCCGCCGACACCGCCGTAGAGGTAGAGGCAGAGGTAGAGGCCGATGAGCCGACGGCACCGGCGCGTTCAACGGCCGTGGAGGCGCCCCCCGCCCCGCCTTCGGGCCCCACCCGCGCCCAGGTCACCGCGGCCACCGCACTCCGGGCCGCCGCCGCGGCCGTACTCACCGCAGGGGTCCCCGCCGCCGGAGCCGTCCCGCAGGCCGAACTGCTCCGCGCCGCGCACGCCGCGCGGCTGGCCGGGCTGCACCGGGCGGAGGCCGCGGCGCTGCGGGTCGTACGGGGACTGCGGTCCGCCCGGGCCCGCGAGGACGGGCACCGGCTCGCCGACCTGGTGGAGTCCGTGCGCGAACTCCTGCTCACCACACACCGGTTGGCGTCCGCCGACCCCGATCCGGCCCTGGTCGGCACGGCCCGCCGAGGCTACCGTGCGGGCGGCGCGCTGAAGGTCCTCGGCGTCTGCCGGGAGCCGGTGCTCAGCGCCACCGGCTACGGCGGTGTCGTCACCCACCTGCTCGGCGAGGACGGCCGCTGGTTCTCCGTCGCCGACGTCAAGCCCGGCGGCCCGGCCCGCGCCAGGGACGCCGCGACGGCCACCGTGGCGCTGGGCTCCGGCGCCCTGGACCACGCCCGACTGGCCCGCGGCGGCCTGCTGATCTCCGGCGCCACGATCTCCCCGGAGGGCCGCCTGGGCGCGGGCAAGGGGGTCAAGGCCACCCCCGTGCCGGGCCGGCCCTGGACGTCCGCCCCCCTGACGGCCCTGTTCGACCGCCCCCTGTCCGAGCAGATCATGTCCCACCTCACCGAGCCGGAGGACACCAACCAGGCCCTCGTCGGCTGCGACCTGGTGATCGTGGGCGGTACGGGGGACACCCTGCTGGCACGCGAACTGCGCCCCGGCGCCGAGGAGGACGGGCCGCAGACCGACCCACTCACAGCTCGACCGGCGGAATCACCGAACGCCACCCCACCCACCCCCACCCTCACCCCACCCCCGGGCCCGCCGATCCGCCTCCTCCCCGCGCACCCCCACCCCGACCTCGCACACACCCCCAACTTCGCCCAGCTAGCCGCCCGCCCCGGCATCCGTATCCGGGTGATCGCCCGCCTCGACCCCGACCGCGCCGCCACCCTCCGTCCCCTCGCCGTGGGCCCGGTGCCCGGCACCGAAGCCACGCTGCGGCTGCCCCCGGAGTGGCTGGACCGTGCCGACCTGGGGTACGACCGCCTCCGGGGCGCGCACTTCCCGCCCCCGGACGCCCTGCCCTCCGTGGCCGGGTTCGACGGCACCCCGGCCGACCCCCTCGCCGACTCCCCGCTGTGGCGGATGCGGCGGCTGGTCGAACTCGCGGTCGCCGGAGGGCGTCGAGCGGTCGCCGAACCCGCGCGGGACGGCGACCGGCAGGGCAGCGCGGCCGCCCTGCGCCGCAGCGGCTTCGGCACCATGGCCGACCTGGCCACCGCCCTCACCGCCGAGGCGGACCGCCGTACCCGGGACGTCTTCGGCCGCCTGAGCGACCCGGACGCGGACCGCTACGCCCAGGTCTGGCTCAGCGCGGCCGTCCATCTGGCGGGCGCGGAACGGGCGTTGGTGAGGTCCACCTGGTGAGGCTGGACCATTCCCCCATCGACGAACTGAACCTGCTCAAGGCCTTCCAGGACAGGGTCGGTTACGAGAATTACGCGCGGGGATTCGGGCTCACCGAATACGGCGAGGAGTCCGGTCTGCCGGCCTGGTCGGAGGACCCGGAGTTCCTCGCCCGCCTGATCCCCTTCGCCCAGGCCACCGGCGGCGGTTCGTTCTACGCGCTGTGGCGCGTCGACGACCGGGAGGACCTGGCGAGCCTCCCCGTGGTCGTCTTCGGCGACGAGGGCGGGGAGCACGTGGTGGCCCGCCATCTGCGCGAGCTGTTCCAACTCCTCGGTTTCGACGAGGAGATCAGCGTCGAGCACGAGAGGGCGTACTTCTACCGCGACGAGGACGATCCGCACACCGACTGCCACGACGAGTACGTGGCCTGGTTGGACCTGCACTTCGGCCTGCCGGTGGCGAAGGACCCCGACGCGGTCCTCGCGGCGGCGCAGGCGGAGTTCGGCGGGCGGTTCGCGGACTGGATCAGCCCCTTCCTGCCCTGACCACACCTACACCTGACACACACCTACACCTGACACACGACTACACCTGACACACGACACACGACCCACGAAGAGGCGAGAAAGCCCATGCACGGAGTCCGGTTGACCGAGCGGGTCATCGAGGCGGTCCGACGCGATCCCGCGGCGAGCGCGCTGCCGTATCTGCTGCCGTACGTGAACGTGCCCTGGGTGGAGGGCGGCACCCCCCGCCCGATGCCTGAGAACGTCCTCGCCGAGGCCGCGTTCCCCTCCGGCCGCCCCCTGTCGCCGAGCCTGCGCGCCTGGCTGGCGTACGACACGAGCCTGCTGGAGCGCCACCACTGGTTCACCCCGGACGGCGGATTCGCACCCCGGCCGCTGGACCAGCTGGTCGCGGACGAGATGGGCGACTTCTGGGGCCCGGAGTTCGCGTGGCTGTCCGGGCACTTCGCCGAGTGCTTCCTGCTGCCCGGCGGCTCGGACTCCCGACGCGTCCTCGCCGTGACCGAGCCGGACGAGGAGGGCGAATACCCGGTCCTCGCCCTCGACTTCGACGACCTGCCCTACCTCGGCCTCATGTACCCGGGCTTCGACGTCTACCTGGCCGACACGGCGGAGCTTCTGGACCTCGCCAAACGCAAGACCTACTCGGACCTGATCAGCCACCCCACCTACGGCCCCCGCATGCGCCGACACGCCGTCCAGTCCCTCGCCGGAAGCGCCGCGATCGAGTACCCCTTCGACTTCGAACCGCTCTACACGGAACTGACCGGACCCGCCGAGCCGACCCGGCCGTAGCCGTCACACCCCCAGGCACTCGATGACCATGTGGCCGACCTGGACAAGCCGGGTTGGGTGACCTCGGCGGGCCTTGGATCTCTCGACAGTTGTCGCGTCTCCGTACGGCGGCTGTCATCAAGGTGAACGATCACATTCTTTGCATCTGCTGAGTCGTTTGCTTGCTCAATCTTTGAACGTCCCTTGGACTTCGACTGAGCCTTCCTTGCCATGATCCTCAATCGCCAAGTGATGGTGATCGGTTCGTCAAGTGCTCAGGGGTGGGCTGTGGAGACTTCGGGGGGTAGACGTGTGCGGTCGTCACGTACGGCGTGGCTGGCCGCGATCGTCTTGTTGATTCAGCCTGCCGCAACGGCCGCCGCGTATACGGCAGTTGCTGACGGTCAGGATGCGGGTTCCGTCGATTCGGCGTCCCTTTCGCCGGACGCCGCGGCCGCGCAGAAAGCGCTGGCGACCGGTTCCGCGGTCGAGGTGCCGGCCGACCGTACGGAGTACACGACCACATACGCCGATCCGGACGGCAGGCGAAACCGTGCTGTACCTCGAAGACGGCACCGAGGTCCACCTCGACACGTCCACCTCGACCGCCAAGTACTGGGCCCAGCGGTACTACACCGCAGCCGGCCAGACCATCGCCCTGCGCACCAACAAGTCCGGCACCGGAACCCTCTCCTGGCTCGCGGCCGACCAGCACGGGACGAGCAGCCTGGTCCTCGACGCCACCAGCCAGGCGGTCACGAAGCGGTACACCACCCCCTTCGGCGCCTCCCGCGCCGGCGGCACCGGCACCTGGCCGGACGACAAGGCCTTTCTCGGCAAGTCCGCCGACTCCTCCACCGGTCTCACCTATGTCGGCGCCCGCCAATACGACCCGACCATCGGCCGTTTCCTCAGCGTCGATCCACTCCTCGACACAAGCGACAGCCAATCCCTCAACGGCTACACCTACGCCGACAACAGCCCGGTCACCCAGAGCGATCCGACAGGCCTGGAAAGCTGCGGGCCGGTGCACTTCTGCTCCGGCAGCAACGGCACGTACGGCACCTATCACGCCGAGAACGACCCGGGATCGAAGAAGTACCAGGGCTCCAGCCACTACTGCGACACGCACAAATGCAGTAGCGGTACGGCAACCACCAGCAACACCGGCCAGACCAAGAAGAAGAGCAGTGGCTGGGGTTGGCTGTCGGATGTCAAGAACACCGTCGTCGACTACGGCACCGCGATCTTCTCCCAGCCCGATGTCTGGATCGGCGGCGCGGAAACCGTCGGCAGCATGTTCCTGATGGGCTTCGGCGGTGACGCAGTCATCGGCGGCGCAGCCGTTTGCCTCACCGGCGTCGGCTGCCTGGCCGGCGCACCCGCTGTCGCGGGGGGCGTGGGCCTGATCGGGGTCGGCGCGGTCGGTACAGCAGATGGCATCGGCCGCATCAACGACGGGCTGGGCAAGGCATTCAGGGAAGCGAAGACAAACTCCAGCTCAGGGAGCGATAACTACGATGACGTAACCATCAATGATGCGCATATTACGAATGGCCATACACCCGAGGGTATATTCGCCAGCGATGCGTCCAAGACGGAATGGCTACCCGAGACTACGCCAGAATCTCGGGCGGCACTCATCAAAGATGTACTGAGGAGAGGAAAGGTGAACGAAGGGACGGATAATAAGGATGGCGTGGTCAAAGAATTCACATACGAAGAGCCGGTTGGGCATATGAGGAACTCGAAACGGACTCCGCTCTACACGCTCCGTGTGTACTATGACCCCGACCTCAAGTATGTCCGGAATGCTTTCCCTGTGAAGTGAGTGCATATGGAGATCCGTTTTGGTTCGAGCATGGACTACTCCAGTCATGGTCGAGAGCATATTCAAGGTGACGATTTGGCAGAGGTGTCGAGAGGTGACCTGAGGTGGTACTACTTCTTGGGAACGTTGCACATCTCGCATGATGGTGTCGAAATTGGTCCTCCGTGGGGATGGGTACCGCTGTTCGATGCCATGTACTGCGTCCATCAAGTGATGGCATTCGTTCAAGGCGCCCCAGGGTTTGGTAGGATTGAATTCACGGAGAATGATGAATTCATCGATTTCAAGCTCCATCCCGACCGGCTCTCCCTTCGCGCGGTTCCAAGCTATGTGGACCGTGAAGTGAGTTGCGCAGTCGATGATTTCCTCGTGGCTGGAGACAGATTCATTCGCGAGGGATTGGCGCGAGTGACGGATGGATATCCCTCGCTTGCTGAAAATCGCTTTGTGCGGATATTGGGTGGAGGTATGGGTCAGGAGGAATCGGATGCCTAGTGGCCAACGGGTTTTCGATGGGGTGAGGTGAGATTCCTTGCTGGAGATGGGTGAGCGGTGAAATCACTTGTTGTGTGTTTGCCTCGAGGAGTGACCGTGGAGGTCCTTCAAGGCCAGTTGACCGCTCGTGGGTTGAGTGCAGATCTGCGGGATGGGCGAATCGCCGTGTCACACGAAGGTTCCATTGCCTGGATCGAACCAGACACGGAAGGTGAGTTGGAGAGAGAGTTTGAATCAGATGAACTCTCCATCATTCGTGGACTCATCGGGGAGTGGGATGGCTTCGGCGTCGATTTTCGGACGGTAGGGGTTGCCGAAGCTGTCGTGGCTGCGGTGTGCGCGATCTGGCCCTGTGTGGTCGACGACGATGGTGGATTCATCGGGCGAGGAGTGGACTACCTCAAAGGTCGCCAGGGGTTCGATGAACAGGCGCTCCGTCAGTTGCATGAGGAGATCGATCGGTGCGGGACGGCGTGGAGGGGCGGCGGTTCGAGGAGGCCGGGCTGCTGGTGTCAGAGGCAGTGATCGCTGTTCTGGACTGAGCGCCTCACCTGCTACGGAGGAGCCCAGCGCTGCGGGACACCTCAGAAGACCGCAAGCGGACTGCGAGCAGCCGACAGGCACGCTACAGACCTCACTCGGGCACCACGGGAAAGGAAGGTCCTGGCAGCGCTGAAAGCACGAACCCGCTGGCCAGGTTCTGTTGCCTCAGCACTCGATGATGTTCACAGCCAACCCACCCCGAGCCGTCTCCTTGTACTTCACGCTCATGTCCGCCCCCGTGTCCTTCATCGTCTTGATGACCTTGTCCAGGGACACCTTGTGCGAGCCGTCCCCCCGCATCGCCATCCGTGCCGCCGTGACCGCCTTCACCGCGGCCATGCCGTTGCGTTCGATGCAGGGGATCTGGACGAGGCCGCCGACGGGGTCGCAGGTGAGGCCGAGGTTGTGTTCCATGCCGATCTCGGCGGCGTTCTCGACCTGTTCGGGGGAGCCGCCGAGGACCTCGGCGAGGGCGCCCGCGGCCATCGAGCAGGCGGAGCCGACCTCGCCCTGGCAGCCGACCTCGGCGCCGGAGATGGAGGCGTTCTCCTTGAAGAGCATGCCGATCGCGCCGGCGGCGAGCAGGAAGCGCACCACGCCGTCCTCGTCGGCGCCGGGCACGAAGTTGATGTAATAGTGCAGGACCGCGGGGATGATCCCCGCGGCGCCGTTCGTGGGCGCGGTGACCACCCGGCCGCCCGCCGCGTTCTCCTCGTTCACGGCCATCGCGTAGAGCGTGATCCACTCCATCGCGTGCGCCAACGGATCGCCCTCGGCCCGGAGTTGACGGGCCGTCACCGCCGCGCGCCGGCGCACCCGCAGGCCGCCCGGGAGGATGCCCTCGCGGGACATGCCCCGCGACACGCACGCCCCCATGACCCGCCAGATCTCCAGCAGCCCGGCCCGGATCTCGTCCTCGGTGCGCCAGGCCCGCTCGTTCTCCAGCATCAGCGAGGAGATCGACAGCCCGGTCTCCTTCGCCAGCCGCAGCAGCTCGTCACCCGTGCGGAACGGGTACTTGAGCACCGTGTCGTCCAGCTTGATCCGGTCCGCGCCCACCGCCTCCTCGTCGACGACGAACCCGCCGCCCACCGAGTAGTAGGTCTTGGACAGGAGTTCGGCACCGGAGGCGTCGTAGGCCCACACCGTCATGCCGTTGGCGTGGTACGGCAGCGTCTTGCGGCGGTGCAGCACCAGGTCGTCGTCGAAGGAGAACGGGATCTCGCGCTCGCCGAGGAGGTTCAGCCGGCCCGCGGCCTTGATCTCCGCCACCCGGTCGTCCGCGTTCTCCACGTCGACCGTGCGGGGGGACGCGCCCTCCAGCCCGAGCAGCACCGCCTTAGGGGTGCCGTGGCCGTGCCCGGTCGCGCCCAGGGAGCCGTACAGCTCGCAGCGGACGGACGCCACCGACGGCAGCAACTCCTCGTTGCGCAGCCGCCGGGCGAACATGCGGGCCGCGCGCATCGGGCCGACCGTGTGGGAGCTGGACGGGCCGATGCCGATCGAGAAGAGGTCGAAGACCGAGATGGCCACGGGAACTCCTTCAAACAGGGCGGGGGCACACGTCGTCGGGTGCCCCCGCCGTGGAACTACTTGTTCAGACCCGGGTACAGCGGGTGCTTGTCCGCCAGGGCCTTGACCCGGGCCTTCAGGGCCTCGACGTCGTACGACTGCTTCAGCGCCGAAGCGATCACGTCCGCGACCTCGGCGAAGTCCTCGGCCGTGAAGCCACGGGTCGCCAGGGCGGGCGTGCCGATCCTGAGGCCCGACGTGACCATCGGCGGGCGCGGGTCGTTCGGGACGGCGTTGCGGTTGACCGTGATGCCGACCTCGTGGAGACGGTCCTCGGCCTGCTTGCCGTCCAGCTCGGACTCGCGCAGGTCGACGAGGATGAGGTGCACGTCGGTGCCGCCGGAGAGCACGTTGACCCCGGCCTCCCGGGCGTCGTCGGCCGTCAGACGCTCGGCGAGGATGCGCGCACCGTCCACGGTACGCCGCTGGCGTTCCGCGAACTCCTCCGAGGCGGCGACCTTGAAGGAGACCGCCTTCGCCGCGATCACGTGCTCCAGGGGACCGCCCTGGAAGCCCGGGAAGACGGAGGAGTTCAGCTTCTTCGCGAAGGCCTGCTTGGCGAGGATGATCCCGCCGCGCGGGCCGCCCAGCGTCTTGTGGGTCGTGGAGGTGACCACGTCCGCGTGCTCGACGGGGTTCGGGTGCAGCCCGGCGGCCACCAGACCGGCGAAGTGCGCCATGTCGACCCAGAGGTACGCCTCGACCTCGTCGGCGATCCGGCGGAACTCCGCGAAGTCCAGCTGCCGCGGGTAGGCGGACCAGCCCGCGATGATCACCTTCGGCCGGTGCTCGCGCGCGAGCTTCTCCAGCTCGGCCATGTCGACCAGACCGGTCGCCGGGTCCACGTGGTACGCGACCACGTTGAACTGCTTGCCGGAGAAGTTCAGCCGCATCCCGTGGGTCAGGTGACCGCCGTGCGCCAGGTCCAGGCCCAGGATGGTGTCGCCGGGCTGGGCCAGCGCGAACAGGGCGGCCTGGTTCGCGGAGGCACCGGAGTGCGGCTGCACGTTGGCGTACTCGGCGCCGAACAGCTCCTTGACCCGGTCGATCGCGATCTGCTCGGCGACATCGACGTGCTCGCAGCCGCCGTAGTAGCGACGGCCGGGGTAGCCCTCGGCGTACTTGTTGGTGAGGACCGAGCCCTGCGCCTCCATGACCGCGACCGGAGCGAAGTTCTCCGACGCGATCATCTCGAGGGTGGACTGCTGGCGGTCCAGCTCGGCGTCGACCGCGGCGGCGATCTCCGGGTCGAGCTCGTGCAGGGACGTGTTCAGTGCGGACATCAGGTGCGGACTCCTCAGCCGGCGGAAAAGGCGGTGTACTCGTCGGCGGAGAGCAGGTCGGCCGGCTCCTCCGTGACGCGTACCTTGAACAGCCAGCCGCCCTCGAACGGGGCGGAGTTCACCAGCGACGGGTCGTTGACGACGTCCTCGTTGACCTCGGTGACCTCACCGGCCACGGGGGAGTACAGATCGCTGACCGACTTGGTCGACTCCAGCTCGCCGCAGGTCTCGCCCGCGGTCACCGTGGCACCGACCTCCGGAAGCTGCACGAAGACGACATCGCCGAGCGCGTTGGCCGCGTGCTCCGTGATGCCGACCGTCGAGACGCCGTCCTCGGCGCCCGACAGCCACTCGTGCTCCTTGCTGTAGCGCAGCTGCTGGGGGTTGCTCATGGCCTGAATTCTCCTGTACGCGGGGGAGTGCTGATGAAGGAAAGCATGCGTGAGCAGCGGTGATGTGCTCAGCATCACCTGCGCCGGTTACTTCTGGCGCTTGTAGAACGGCAGCGCCACGACCTCGTACGGCTCGTGGCTGCCCCGGATGTCCACACCGATCCCGGCGGTGCCCGGCGTGGCGTGCCCGGCGTCGACGTACGCCATCGCGATCGGCTTGCCCAGGGTCGGGGAGGGGGCGCCGGAGGTGACCTCGCCGATCACCTCGCCGTCCGCGACGACGGCGTACCCGGCGCGCGGGACCCGGCGGCCCTCGGCGATCAGTCCGACGAGGACGCGCGGCGGCTCGTGGCCGGCGTTCTCCGCGGCCTCCCGCAGGGCCGCGCGGCCCACGAAGTCGCCCTCCTTCTCGAACTTCACCACCCGCCCGAGCCCGGCGTCGAAGGGCGTCAGCTCCCGCGAGAGCTCGTGCCCGTAGAGCGGCATGCCCGCCTCCAGACGCAGCGTGTCCCGGCAGGACAGCCCGCAGGGGACGAGCCCGACGCCCTCACCCGCCTTGGTCAGCGCCTGCCACAGCTCGACCGCGTGCTCCGGCTTCACGAACAGCTCGAAGCCGTCCTCCCCGGTGTACCCGGTGCGGGCGATCAGCGCCGGCACCCCGGCGACCGTGCCCGGCAGCCCGGCGTAGTACTTCAGCCCGTCGAGGTCGGCGTCGGTCAGCGAGGCGAGGATGCCGGGGGACTCTGGTCCCTGTACGGCGATCAGCGCGTAGGCGTCCCGGTCGTCCCGCACCTCGGCGTCGAAGCCGGCCGCGCGCTCGGTCAGCGCGTCGAGGACGACCTGGGCGTTGGAGGCGTTGGCGACGACCATGTACTCGGTCTCGCCGAGGCGGTAGACGATCAGGTCGTCCAGGATGCCGCCGTCGGCCTGGCAGATCATGGTGTAGCGGGCCCGGCCGACCCCGACGGACGCGATGTTGCCGACGAGCGCGAAGTTCAGCAACTGGGCCGCCTGCGGTCCGGTCACGGTGATCTCGCCCATGTGGGAGAGGTCGAAGAGCCCGGCCGCGGTGCGCACCGCGGTGTGCTCGTCGCGTTCGGAGCCGTAGCGCAGGGGCATGTCCCAGCCGGCGAAGTCGGTCATCGTGGCACCGAGGGAGCGATGCAGGGCATCGAGCGCGGTGAGACGGAGTTCAGAACTGCTCATCGGACGGTCGTCTCCAAGGATCCCAGGACATGGGTGTGACGGGCGAGGTAGTCCTCCCCATCTGTCATCGGAACCTGAGAGGTTCGCCATGAAGGACATGGCTTGCACCTTGGGTGGGGCCACCGCGGCAGGGCGGCCCGCTTTTCAGATGTGCCTCGCCCGCGCGGTAACGGGGCCTGAGAGATTCAAGGGAGGGACTTGCTCCTTCGGCGCCCGGGTACACGTACCCAGGACTCTCCCGCGCGGATTCAAGCGGCCGGTATGCAGTTGGCGCGGACATCATTGCACGCATCGGACGCCGACGGCAGGGCCGCATCCGCCGCTCCCCTTTGTAACCGGCCTGTGGCGGTACGAGTACAGAAACGCGAGAGATCGTCCATTACCTTCTCTTTACGCTCGGTGGGGAGGGGAACCCCTGACCCCGGAGGAGGACGATGACGGTGAACAGGACCACGGCGTACGCGACGACCACGGGCCTCGCGCTGCCCAAGCAGCCCGCGGCCCCGGCCGTCGAGGCCTGCGGCGCGCGTCCGGTCGTCCGCGACCTGCGCGACCGCGCGGGCCACAGCCCGCACGCCCTGCTCTTCGGCCCCAGGGACCTCGTCGTCATCACCGGTCTGCCCGGCAGCGGCAAGACCACGCTGATGCAGCGCACGGTCACCGGGACACGCGTCGACTCCCAGGACACCCGCGACCGCTGGGACGGCCGGCTGGCCCGCTTCCTGCCGTACGCCGTCTACCGCCCCCTGGTCCGGCTCGCGCACTACGCCGGACTGCGCCGGGCCCTGCGCTCCGGCGAGGGTGTGGTCGTGCACGACTGCGGCACCCAGGCCTGGGTGCGCGGCTGGCTGGCCCGGGACGCCCGGCGCCGGGGCGGCACCCTGCACCTGCTGCTGCTCGACGTCACCCCGCGCACCGCGCTGGCGGGCCAGCGCGAGCGCGGCCGGGGTGTCTCGCGGTACGCGTTCCTGCGCCACCGGGGCGCGGCCGCGCGGCTGATCCGGTCCGTGGAGCGGGGCGACCTGCCCCCGGGCTGCGACTCGGCGGTGCTCATCGACCGGGACGCGGCGGACGTCCTGCGGCGGATCGGGTTCACGGGCTGAGCCACGCACCGCCCGCACCCGCTAGCCTTTCAGCCACATCAGCGGTTCACAGCAGGCGGTCAGACAGATGGACTTCCCGGCGGATCTTCCCGCGGACTTCCCGGCACAGTCAGCACATCCCCATCCGCACGGCGGATGGCCCGGCAACGAGCTGGAGGAGGTGCTCTCGGCCTCCCTCGGCATGCCCTCGGCGGGCGGCCGGATCATCGAGGTGCTCGGCCGCAGCTTCGTCTGGATCCCCCTGCCGAACGGCGGCGGCCCGCACAGCGGCCCCCTCGACCTGCCCACGCTGGAGATCGGCGGCCAGGCGTTCGTCCCGGTCTTCAGCTCGGAGGAGCAGTTCCGCCAGGTCACCGGCAGTCATCTGGCGTACACCATCGCCCCGGCGGTCGAGTTCGCCCGCGGTCTGCCCCCGCACGTCGGCATCGCGGTGAACCCCGACGGCGTGGTCGGCGTCCCGCTGCCCCCGGCCGCGGTCGCGGACCTCTGCCGGGTCGGCCGGACCCCGCTGGACGGCCCCAACACCGGCGGCCGCGTCAAGCTCTACGAACCCGACTGGCAGGACGACCCGGTCGACTTCCTCGCCGCCGCCGGCGCCGAGTTCGCGGCCACCGGCGTGGTCCTGACGGCCCGCCGCTGCCTCGCCGCCATCGAGACGGCCGAGCCGGTCATGTTCATCGGCGTGGAACTCTCCCAGTGGGAAGGCGACTTGCGCACGCTGCCGATGGACGCGCTGGGCCGGGCCCTGGGCACGACCCCGGTGAAGTGGCCGGTCAACCTGGTCCTGTTGGACGTGGCGGACGACCCGGTCGGGTACTGGATGCGCGAACAGGTACGGCCCTTCTATACCTACGCGACTTGATGCAAGGGGCGCGGGGCCGTGTCGATTTGCGGCTCCGCCGCGCGGGCGCGACAAGCCACAGGCGACCCGCACCCGCCAACGACGCACAGGTCCCGGGCTCGTGGGCGCTTAAGCTGGTTCCATACTCGGGGCAACCTCCAAGAAGGGCGATACGACGTGAGCGCCAGCGGCACCACGACCGGCACGGTCGAGCACATGCTGCGCCAGGTGACCCCCGGGCGCTACGACGCCTACGAGGCACTGCTGCGCGCCCTCGCGACCCCGAACAACGGCCAGATCTGGATGCTCCTGTGGCACGGCCAGTCCGGCTCCCCGGACGCCCAGTACGGAAACATGGAGGTCGAGGGCTACGGCTACGCCCCCTGCGTCACCTCCGCCCAGGAGCTGAGCGCCAGCGGCTGGAACCGCTCCTACGAGGTCGTCGACGGAGTCGACGTGGCCCGCACCCTCTACCCCGACCACTTCGGCCTCTGGCTCAACCCGCACGCCCCGGGCGGCGGGGTCGGCATCCCCTGGCTCGACCTGCGGCGCATCGCGACCGGCCTGGAGCGCCAGCCGGCGGGCCCGCTGCGGCTCGCGGAACCGGGCATCGAGATCCCCCAGTTCTACGCCCTGCTCGTGCAGAACGCCCACCGCACCCCGGCGGTCCGCTCCCTGCGCCGCGCCTGGGTCCAGCCCGCGCTCGGGGCGCCGTACCTCGCCATCGGTCTCGACGTCTACGACGCCAGCCCGTCGGCCGTCGACTCGGTGCGCGCGATGATGCAGCAGTCCATCGGCGCGGTCCCCGACGGGCTGCCGGTCTCGACGGTGGCGATGTCCGACGACTACGACCCGGTGGCGCTGTGGATGCGGGCCGGCGCCCGGCCTTTCTACGACCGCGAGGCGCACGCCGCTCCCGCGCAGGCCCCGGCGGCCGGATACGGCTACCCACCGGCCCGGGGCAGCTACTGAACGTCACCGCCCGCGTCATTGCGCCATCACGTTACAACCACATTTCTCCGCGCGTAGATGGCGGCGGATCGCCCCGAAGGTCGGCTAATCTCCGCTTCTGTCCCAACTGCCCCGCGTCCGAGGGGCGTTACCCGCTGTTCGGATAACGGAATCCTCCGCACTGCATCACGGTTACGCATACTTTCTTCGCCAGGCCTGGCGGGTGATCGCGGCCACGCTGAAGACTCCCCAGTCAGACACGGGATCGGACGGTCCCGTGATCGAGAGCAAGTCGACAAAGCCGTAATCCACGGCAGGCGTAGGCCGGTCACCACCGGCGAGAGGGGTCGGGTCACTGTGACCGCACCGATCGAGACCACCGGGGCGCAGGCCGAGGCGCAGCCGGAGGCTGTCCTCGTCGGCGTCGACAAGGGGCAGATCGAGGGCCGTTCCCTGGGCCAGATCGCCTGGTCCCGCTTCAAGAGGGACAAGGTGGCGGTCGCCGGTGGCGTGATCGTCATCCTGCTGGTCCTGCTCGCGGTGCTGTCCCGCCCCATCCAGGCCCTCTTCGGCCTGGACCCGAACGCCCTGCACCAGGACCTGATCGACCCCAACACCTCGCTGCCCAAGGGCGACTGGGGCGGCATGAGCTGGGACCACCCGCTCGGCGTGGAGCCGAAGTTCGGCCGCGACATCGCCACCCGCATCCTCGAGGGTTCCTGGGTCTCCCTGGTCGTCGCCTTCGGCGCCACGATCCTGTCCAACACGATCGGTGCCGTCCTCGGCGTGGTCGCCGGCTACTACGGCGGCCGGGTCGACACGATCATCAGCCGCCTGATGGACACCTTCCTGGCGTTCCCGCTCCTGCTGTTCGCGATCGCCATCTCGGCGACGCTCCAGGGCGGTGCCTTCGGCCTGGAGGGCCTGCCGCTCCACATCAGCGTGCTGATCTTCGTCATCGGTTTCTTCAACTGGCCCTACCTGGGCCGTATCGTGCGCGGTCAGACGCTGGCCCTGCGCGAGCGGGAGTTCGTCGATGCCTCGCGGGGGATGGGGGCCAAGGGGCCGTACATCCTCTTCCGCGAGCTGCTGCCGAACCTCGTCGGCCCGATCATCGTCTACTCGACGCTGCTCATTCCGACCAACATCCTCTTCGAGGCGTCGCTGAGCTTCCTCGGCGTCGGCATCCAACCGCCGCAGGCCTCCTGGGGCGGCATGCTCAACCAGGCCGTCGACTTCTACCAGGTCGACCCGCAGTTCATGATCGTGCCTGGTCTGGCCATCTTCGTGACCGTCCTCGCGTTCAATCTGCTCGGCGACGGTCTCCGCGACGCTCTCGACCCGCGCAGCCGCTGACCCGCGACCGCGGTGAGAGTCCACAAGATTTCCGACAATGAAGGGGAAGCAGACCATCATGCGAAGGTCAGCGCTGGCCGCAGTGGCGGCCATCGGCAGTGCGAGCCTGTTGCTCTCGGCTTGCAGCAAGGCCGATGACAACGGTGGAGACGAAAGCAAGTCGGCTGGGGCCAACGCAGCGACCAAGGGTGTCGTCAACGCCTCCACCCAGAAGGGTGGGACGGTCACGTACGAGTACTCCGACGTCCCGGACTCCTTCGATCCCGGCAACACGTACTACGCCTACATGTACAACCTCAGCCGGCTCTACGCCCGCCCGCTGATGACCTTCCAGCCCGGTGCGGGTGAGGAGGGCAACAAGCTGGTCCCGGACCTCGCCGAGAAGGCGGGCGTGCCGAGCGACGGCGGCAAGACCTGGACGTACAAGATCCGTTCCGGTCTGAAGTACCAGGACGGCACCGCGATCACCTCGAAGGACGTCAAGTACGCCGTCGAGCGCTCCAACTTCGCGCGTGACGTGCTCTCGCTCGGCCCGAACTACTTCCAGCAGTTCATGGAGGGCGGCAAGGCGTACAAGGGCCCCTACAAGGACAAGAGCGCCGAGGGCCTGAAGTCCATCGAGACGCCGGACGACACCACCATCGTCTTCAAGCTCAACCGTCCCTTCCAGGAGTTCGACTACCTGGTCGCGACGCCGCAGACGGCGCCGGTCCCGCAGGCCAAGGACACCGGCATCGACTACGTCAAGAGCATCGTGTCCTCGGGCTCGTACAAGTTCCAGAGCTACGACGAGGGCAAGCAGGCCGTCCTCGTCCGCAACGAGAACTGGGACCCGAAGACCGACCCGCTGCGCAAGCAGTACCCGGACAAGATCGTCGTCAAGCTGAAGGTCAACGCCGAGACGATCGACCAGGACGTCCAGGCCGGTGACGCGATCGACCTCGGTGGTACCGGTGTCCAGGCCGCGACGCAGGCGAAGGTCGTCAACGACGCCAAGCTGAAGGCCAACACGGACAACACCTACGGTGGCCGTCTGGTCTACATGGCGATCAACAACCAGGTCGCGCCGTTCGACAAGGTCGAGTGCCGCAAGGCCGTCGAGTACGCCGTCGACAAGGTCTCCGTGCAGACCGCCGAGGGCGGCCCGATCCGCGGTGACATCGCCACGACCGTCCTGCCGCCGGACATCACCGGCTACGCGAAGGCGGACGTCTACGCGACCACCGACAACAAGGGTGACGTCGCCAAGGCCAAGGAGCAGCTGAAGGCCTGCGGCAAGACGACGATCAACACCAACATCTCGGCGCGCAGCGACCGCCCGCAGGAGATCGACGCGGCCACCGCGATCATCGCCTCGCTGAAGAAGGTCGGCATCAACGCCAGCCTGAAGCAGTACCCGTCGGGCAAGTACTTCACCGACTACGCGGGTGTGCCGACGTTCGACAAGAAGCAGAACATCGGCCTGCACATGATGCAGTGGGGTGCCGACTGGAACTCCGGTTACGGCTTCCTCCAGCAGATCCTGCACGGTGACGCGATCGGCGCCTCCGGCAACACCAACCTCTCGTATCTGAACGACAAGCAGATCAACGAGATGCTGGAGCAGGCCATCGCCACCGAGGACGACACGGCGCGCAACGCCCTGTACGCGCAGATCGACAAGCGTGCGATGGACCTCGCGGCGCTCGTTCCGCTGACCTACTTCAAGGTCCTGCTGTACCGCCCGGCCAACTACACCAACCTGGTGTCCACGGCGGCCTTCAGCGGTCAGTACGACTACCTCAACATCGGCACGACCAAGAAGTAGCCCCGGAAGGCAGGTGAAGGCTTTGGTGCCCGTGGGCTCAGCGGCCCACGGGCACCGGCGCCGGTCCCCGTGATCTCGTACATCCTCCGTCGGACGTTCGCGGCAGTGATCCTGCTGCTGGTCGTCACCGCGGTCACCTTCGCGATCTTCTTCCTGCTGCCGCGAATGGCCGGCCAGACCGCCGACCAGCTCGCGCAGCAGTACATCGGCAAGAGTCCGACGAAGGCCGACATCGCCGCGGTCAAGCAGAACCTCGGTCTGGACCAGCCCCTGTATGCCCAGTACTGGCACTTCATCAAGGGGATCGTGTCCGGCGCCACCTACAACCTGGGCCCCACGACGGCGCACTGTGACGCGCCCTGCTTCGGTTACTCCTTCAAGAACCACGTCGCGGTCTGGCCGCAGCTCACCTCGCGCCTCCCGGTGACCATCTCGCTGGCCGCCGGCGCGGCCGTGCTGTGGCTGGTGTCCGGTGTGGTGATCGGCGTGATCTCCGCGCTCAAGCCCCGCAGCTTCTTCGACCGCGCCTTCATGGGCGTCGCGCTCGCCGGTGTCTCGCTGCCCATGTTCTTCACGGGCAACCTGGCGCTGCTGCTCTTCACCTACCAGTGGCCGATCTTCGGCCGCACCTATGTGCCGTTCACCGAGAACCCGGCCCAGTGGGCCAACACGCTCTTCCCGGCCTGGTGTTCGCTGGCGCTGCTCTACTCCGCCATCTACGCGCGGCTGACCCGCTCGGGCATGCTGGAGACGATGAACGAGGACTTCATCCGCACCGCCCGCGCCAAGGGCCTGCGGGAGCGCAAGGTCGTGGCCCGGCACGGGCTGCGCGCCGCGCTGACCCCGATCATCACCGTGTTCGGCATGGACCTGGGCCTGCTGCTCGGCGGCGCGGTGATCACCGAGACGGTGTTCTCGCTGCCCGGCATCGGCCAGTACGCGGTGCAGGGCATCACCGACAATGACCTGCCCCCGATCCTCGGCGTCACCCTGCTCGCCGCCTTCTTCGTCGTGATCGCAAATCTCCTGGTGGACCTTCTCTACGCCGCCGCCGACCCGCGGGTGAGGCTCTCGTGACCGAACTCTCCAAGACCGGCGCCGCCCTGGGCGAGCCGGCACCGGGGAACGCCCCCGACGCCTTCCTCGCGGTCCGCGACCTCAAGGTGCACTTCCCGACCGACGACGGCCTGGTCAAGTCCGTCGACGGGCTCAGCTTCCAGGTGGAGAAGGGCAAGACCCTCTGCATCGTGGGCGAGTCCGGCTCCGGCAAGTCCGTCACCTCGCTGGCGATCATGGGCCTGCACCGGCTCGGCGCGCGCGGCAAGAACGTGCAGATGTCCGGCGAGATCTGGCTCGGCGGCAAGGAACTGGTCACCGCCGACCCCGACGAGGTGCGCCGGCTGCGCGGTCGCGAGATGGCGATGATCTTCCAGGACCCGCTGTCCGCGATGCACCCGTACTACACGATCGGCAACCAGATCGTGGAGGCGTACCGGGTCCACCACGACGTCAACAAGAAGACCGCGCGCAAGCGGGCCGTCGAGATGCTCGACCGGGTCGGCATCCCCGAGCCCGGCAAGCGCGTCGACAGCTACCCGCACGAGTTCTCCGGCGGTATGCGCCAGCGCGCGATGATCGCCATGGCGCTGGTCAACAACCCCGAGCTGCTCATCGCGGACGAGCCGACGACCGCCCTCGACGTCACCGTCCAGGCGCAGATCCTCGACCTGATCCGGGACCTGCAGAAGGAGTTCGGCTCCGCGGTCGTCCTCATCACCCACGACCTGGGTGTGGTCGCCGAGATCGCCGACGACGTCCTCGTGATGTACGGCGGCCGGTGCGTGGAGCGCGGCTCGGTCGACGACGTCTTCGAGCGCCCGCAGCACCCGTACACCTGGGGTCTGCTGGGCTCGATGCCGCGGATCGACCGGGAGACCTCCGAGCGGCTCATCCCCGTCAAGGGCCAGCCGCCGAGCCTCATCAACGTCCCCTCGGGCTGCGCCTTCCACCCCCGCTGCCCGTACGCGGACGTCCCCAAGGGCGATGTCACCCGTACCGTGCGCCCGGAGCTCCAGCAGGTCGGCGGCGGGCACTTCTCCGCGTGCCACCTCTCGCCGGAGGACCGTACGCGGATCTGGACCGAAGAGATTGCGCCGAAGCTGTGAGTGACTCCGAAGCTGTGACGAAGAAACCGGACCCGGCCGCCGACGAGCGTGAGGTCCTGCTGCGGGTCGAGGGGCTCCAGAAGCACTTCCCGATCCGCAAGGGTGTCCTCCAGCGCCAGGTCGGCGCGGTCAAGGCGGTCGACGGCATCGACTTCGAGGTGCGCAAGGGCGAGACGCTCGGCGTGGTCGGCGAGTCGGGCTGCGGCAAGTCGACGATGGGGCGGGTCATCACCCGGCTCCAGGACCCGACCGGCGGCTCGATCCACTTCGAGGGCCAGGACATCACGCGGCTGAACACGGCCGGGATGCGTCCGCTGCGGCGGGACATCCAGATGATCTTCCAGGACCCTTACGGCTCCCTGAACCCCCGGCACACCATCGGCTCGATCGTCTCGGCGCCGTTCCGGCTCCAGGGCGTGGAGCCGGAGGGCGGGGTGAAGAAGGAGGTCCAGCGCCTCCTTGAGCTGGTGGGCCTGAGCCCCGAGCACTACAACCGCTACCCGCACGAGTTCTCCGGCGGCCAGCGCCAGCGCATCGGCATCGCCCGCGCGCTCGCCCTCAAGCCCAAGCTGGTCGTGGCCGACGAGCCGGTCTCGGCGCTGGACGTGTCGATCCAGGCGCAGGTCGTGAACCTGATGGACGACCTCCAGGAGGAGCTCGGCCTCACGTACGTGATCATCGCGCACGACCTCTCCGTGGTACGCCATGTCTCGGACCGCATCGCGGTGATGTACCTCGGCAAGATCGTCGAACTCGCCGACCGTAGCTCGCTGTACGAGGCGCCGATGCACCCGTACACCAAGGCCCTGATGTCGGCGGTCCCGGTCCCGGACCCCAAGCGCAGGGGCGCCAAGTCCGAGCGCATCCTCCTGCGCGGCGACGTCCCGTCCCCGATCTCCCCGCCCTCCGGCTGCCGCTTCCACACGCGCTGCTGGAAGGCGACGGAGATCTGCAAGACGACGGAGCCGCAGCTCGTGGAGCTCCGCCCCGGCCAGCGGGTCGCCTGCCACCATCCGGAGAACTTCGAGGACCAGGCCCCGCAGGACACGGTCCTCCTCTCGGTGGCGAAGGAGGCGGCAGAGCTGGTCGCCGACGAGGTCCTGGCGGAGTCGGCGGAGACGTCGGCGGCGGTGGCGGCGGAGGTGGGAGAGGCTCGAAGTGACGACACCGCCGAGTCGGCCAACTCAGGGGCGCGGGGAACTGCGCGACCAGCCCCCACCGACCCGCAGCCGACCGACAACCCCTCCACGGAAGCGGAATCCCCCAGTCAGGAGTCAACCGACAAGTAACGCATGACAAGTTGGCAAAGTCATGCACATGCCCGAACGGGAGAGCGCAGAGTCGTCCGTGTCCGACTTATCGGCACACGCTCGAAAGGGACGACACCATGAGACTCTCCCGTTCAGCACGCTTAGGGGCCACCGTCACCGCGGTGGCCTCTTTCTGCGCCATCGCCGTCGCCGCCGCCCCGGCCCCGAAACCCGGCGCCCCGGGCATAGGCGATCCCTACTTCCCCCTCCTCGGCAACGGCGGCTACGACGCCCGCCACTACACCCTCGACGTGGCGTACAACCCGGACACCGACCGCCTGGACGGCCGTACGACACTCACCGCCCGCGCCACCCAGAACCTCTCCTCCTTCGACCTGGACCTCCAGAAGCTGGAGGTCACCAAGGTCGAAGTCGACGGCAGACGCGCCAAGTTCACCCGCGACGGCGACGAGATCCGCATCACCCCGCGTCAATCGCTGCGCAAGAACAAGGACTTCACCGTCGCCGTCACCTACGGCGGTGTCCCGGAACCCCTCAGCGGCCCCATCGTCTTCGGCTCCGACTACGGCTGGATGAAGACCCCCGACGGAGTCTTCGTCGCCTGTGAACCCAACGCCGCCTCCACCTGGTTCCCCTCCAGCGACCACCCCTCCGACAAGGCCACCTACGACATCCGCATCAAGACCCCCAAGGGCCTGACCGCCGTCTCCAACGGCCGCCTCGTGTCGACGTACGACAAGGGCGCCTCGACGTACACCCACTGGCGCGAGAAGAAGCCCATGGCGACCTACCTCGCGACCGCCACCATCGGGAAGTTCGACGTGAGGACCGGGACGACCCCCGGCGGCACCCCCATCTACGTCGCCATCGACCCGGTCCTCCAGAACAGCAACAACGTCGACGTGTACGCCGTCACCGCGGCCGCCACCGACTACTGGTCGCAGGTCTTCGGCCCGTACCCGTTCGAGGAGACCGGCGCGATCGTCGACGACATGCCGCAGGCGGGCTTCTCGCTGGAGGTGCAGACGAAACCGGTCTACTCGGCCGTCCGCAACGAGACGACGATCGTGCACGAGCTGGCCCACCAGTGGTTCGGCGACAGCGTCTCGGTCGCGCACTGGAAGGACATCTGGCTCAACGAGGGCTTCGCCACCTACGCCCAGTGGCTGTGGGCCGAGCACCAGGGCACCCGCAGCGCCCACGACTCCTTCCTGGCCGCCTACGACGCCCGCCCCGCCGACAACGCCTTCTGGCAGACCGTCGTGGGGGACCCGCAGCGCGACACCATGTTCGCCTCCGCGGTCTACCAGCGTGGCGCGATGACCCTCCAGGTGCTGCGCGAACGCATCGGTGACAAGGCCTTCTTCAAGCTCCTGCCCACCTGGACGAAGCTGCACCGCTACGGCAACGCGAACACGGCCGACTTCATCCGGCTCGCCGAGAAGGTCAGCGGCCGGCAGCTGGACGACCTCTTCGCCACCTGGCTGTTCACGACGGGCAAGCCCGCCCTCTAGCGGTCCCTGCGCGACAATGCGGTGTGCTCCAGCAACTGTTCAGCCCCTCCGTCCAGCACACGCTCGACCTCGTCGGCATCTTCGTGTTCGCCATCTCCGGCGCGCTGCTGGCCGTCCGCAAGAACTTCGACGTCTTCGGCATCGCCGTGCTCGCCGAGGTCACCGCGCTGGGCGGAGGGCTGTTCCGGGACCTGATCATCGGCGCGGTGCCGCCCGCCGCCTTCACGGACCTCGGCTACTTCCTCACGCCCCTGCTCGCCGCCCTCCTGGTCTTCTTCCTGCACCCGCACGTGGAGCGCATCCAGGTCGGCGTGAACGTCTTCGACGCGGCCGGCCTCGGCCTGTTCTGCGTCGCCGGGACGACGAAGGCGTACGAGTACGGGCTCGGCCTCACCCAGTCCGCCACCCTGGGACTCGCCACCGCGGTCGGCGGCGGTGTGCTCAGGGACGTGCTCGCCAACGAGGTGCCCTCACTGCTGCGCTGGGACCGCGACCTGTACGCGGTGCCGGCGATCGTCGGCGCCACCATGGTCGTGCTCTGCATCCGCTACGACATCCTCACCCCGCTGACCAGTGGACTCGCGGCCGTCACCGCTTTCGTGCTGCGCCTTCTCGCGATGCGGTTCCACTGGCGAGCTCCGCGGGCCTGGAACCGGCGCTCGACCGTGCGTGAGGAGTAGCGCCCGCCCGGCCGTGCAGCAGCCCCATCTCCTGGGTCAGCCACTGGAACGCCGGCACCAACTGGGGCCGCCACAGCGCCATGTTGTGCCCGCCCGCGCTCTTCGGGATGTACACCACGTGCACGGTCGTCGGCGCCTTCGCGATCTGTTCGAGGCCCACGCCCGCCTCGTAGCCGTCGCCCGGCTGACCGGACTGGTAGAGCGCGATCGCGGGCGGGGTGCGGTCCTCGCGCAGCAGCACGTAGGGGTTGTTGGCGCGGCGCAGGGCCAGGGTCGCGGAGGCCAGCGAGTTGCGCTCGCCGATCGGGTCGTTGTAGCCGGACATGCTGATCGCGGCCCGGTAGCGGTCGGGGTGCGCGACGGCGAGCTTGGTCGCGCAGTGCCCGCCCGCCGAGTACCCGGCCGCCGCCCAGCCCGCGGGACCGGACAGGGCGCGGAAGTTGTCGGTGACCATCTTCGGCACGTCCACGCTGAGCCAGGTGTCGGCGTTGACCGTGCCCGTGATGTTGGCGCAGCCGGTGTCCACCCCGGCCAGCAGGTTCATGCGCGGGGCGACCAGGATGAACGGCGCCACCCGGCCCTCACGCATCAGCGGCTCCAGCTGGTTCACCGCGTGCAACGAGCCGAACCAGGCCTTCGCCGAGCCCGGATAGCCCGACAGCAGCTCCACCACGGGGAACTTGTGGTTCCGGTAGGCCGGCTCGTCGTACTGCGGCGGCAGCCAGACGTAGACCTCGGCGTTCACGCCCGAGACCCGGCCCTTGAGCTGGGTCACCCGCACGCCGTCCATGCCGGGTCCGTTCGCGTTCCTGAAGTGCTGCTCGACCTTGGGCAATCGTTTCAGCGAGATCCCGCCGGTGCCGTCGGCGCCGAGGTCCGCGGCCTGCTGGACATGGTTGCCCGTGCCGATCAGGTCGGCCCAGTTGTCGTAGAGGTTGTTCTGGTTGTTGACCAGGACGAAGACGAGGGCGACGGCCGTGCCCTGGGCGAACAGCACCATCAGTACACGGGCGGCGCCCCGCACGATCCGCGGTCCCCGCAGGCGCGACCACAGGACGAGCGGCAGCACGAGGGCGACTGCGGACAGCACCATCAGCGTGTAGAGGAACGTGGTCCCGGTGAGGCTCATGTCCGTACAGAGGGCGAAGTCGTGTCATCGGTTTACGGACGAGAGCGGACACTTACCGGGAAATTGCCCTGGTCTCACCTGAGGGCCCCCGTGACCGAGAAAAGCTACCGCTTAGTAGTCTCTTGTTGTACCGTTCAAGCATGCCTGAAGCAGCCTCCGTCACGCGCGCGACCGTCGGCGACAGCGAGTTCGACCGGGACACCGCGGTCACCCGCCGCGCACCCGGCGTCTACGACATCGACCTCTCCGCCGGCTGGACGATCATCAGCGCCGTCAACGGCGGCTATCTGCTGGCCGTCCTGGGCCGCGCCCTCGCGGACGCCCTGCCGCACGCCGACCCGTTCACCATCTCCGCGCACTACCTGACCGCGTCCCAGCCGGGCCCCGCGGTGGTCCGCACGGAGACGGTCCGCACCGGCCGCACCCTCTCCACCGGCCAGGCCTCGCTCTTCCAGTACGACGACCAGGGCGCCGAAGTCGAACGCATCCGCGTCCTCGCCTCCTACGGCGACCTCGACGCCCTCCCCGACGACGTCCGTACGACGGCGAAGCCGCCCGCCTTCCCGCCGGTGGACCAGTGCTTCGGCCCCGAGGACGGCCCGGCCCCCGTGGACGGCAGCTCCGCCATCGCCGACCGGCTGATGCTCAAGCTGGACCCCTCGACCCTGGGCTGGGCCCTCGGCGCCCCGTCCGGCCGGGGCGAGATGCGGGCCTGGTTCGGGCTCGCCGACGGCCGGGACCCCGACCCCCTCTCGCTGCTCCTCGCGGTGGACGCGCTGCCGCCCACCGCCTTCGAGATCGGCCTCAGGGGCTGGGTGCCGACGGTCGAACTGACCGTCCACGTGCGGTGCAGGCCCGCCCCCGGCCCGCTCCGTGTCTCCATCACCACCCGCAACCTCGCCGGCGGCTTCCTGGAGGAGGACGCCGAGGTCTGGGACAGCGCGGACCGGCTGGTCGCCCAGTCCCGGCAGCTGGCCCGGGTCAGGCTCGGCTAGCGGATCCCGGGCCGGTCGGGGACCGTTCGCGAACCGGTCCCGGGGCGGGATGCTGGTGGGGTGAAGTCCGACCGTCTCCTGTCGATCCTGCTGCTCCTCCAGACCCGCGGCCGGGTGACCGCCCCCGAGCTCGCCGAGCGGCTGGAGGTCTCGGTCCGCACCATCTACCGGGACGTCGAGGCCCTCTCCGCCTCGGGCGTCCCGGTCTACGCCGAGCGCGGGCGGCACGGCGGCATCGAACTCCTCGCCGGTTTCCGCACCGACGTCACGGGCCTGACCGCCGACGAGTCCCGGGCCCTGTTCGTGCTGGCCGCCCAGGGCGCCCACGCGGCCCTCGGCCTCGACTCCGCGCTCGGTTCGGCCCTGCGCAAGGTGATGGCCGCGCTGCCCGCCCCGCACCGCCCCGCCGCCGAGACCGCCTCCCGGCGCATCCTGGTCGACGCCACCCGCTGGAAGGGCGGCCCGCAGCGCTCCGTCGACCTGGCGGTCCTCCAGGACGCCGTCTTCGCCGACCGCCGGCTGCGGCTGCGCTACCGGCACAGCGGCGAGCGGGAGACCCGGACGTACACCGTCGACCCGTACGGCCTCGTCGCCAAGGCCGGTGTCTGGTACCTGGTCGCCGACCGCCGCGCCCGTCCGCGGCTGTTCCGCGCCGACCGGGTGCGCTCCGCCGCACTGCTCGACGCCCCCGTCAGGCGCCGCCCGGGAGTCGAACTCGCCGACGCCTGGGAGGTGTTGAAGCGGCGGGTGGAGGAGCGGCCCGGCGGCATCGACGCCACCGTACGGGTCCGCCGCGACCGACTCGACCTGTTCCTGCGGCTGATGGCCGCGCATCTGTCCCGACTCCCCGAGGACGACGGCGAGAGCGCGTGGGTGACGGTCCGGCTGGCGTTCGGGGTGGTCGGCGAGGCCCGCCAACTCCTCCAGTTCTCCGACCGGATCGAGGTGCTCGCACCGCCCGAGGTGCGCGCCGAGGTCGCCGGAGCGGCCACTTCTGTCACGGACTTGTACCAGCGAGTAGGTGCGGGCTCGGAGAGTAGCACCAGGTCAGAAGGGTTGCTTTAGACGCGCTTTGCCCTGCGCACAGGCCGGGCACAGTGCGGACTCAAGGAAGCCTTAAGGGCCGTTGGTTGAGTTCCGGGCCTCAGGACTTCCTCATCCTCCCTGGAGCTGTCTCTCATGAAGCGTGTGCGTCTCCTCCCCGCCGTGGCCCTGTTGGCGCTCTCGCCCCTCGCCCTCGCGGCCTGCGGGTCGAGCGACTCGTCGTCGACCTCGAACACCGGCAACTCGGGCCAGCAGAACTGTCAGGCCCCCACGGGCAACGCGTCCGGCATGCCGAGCGGCGCCCCCTCCGGCGCCCCCTCCGGTGCCCCCACGGGCAACTCCACCGCCAAGCCGTCCGGCGCCCCCAGCGGCAACCCCTCGGGCATGCCGAGCGGCGGTCCGGGCGGCGGCCAGGGCGGCCCCGGTGGCTGCCAGGGCGGCGGCTGCGGCGGTCCCGGC
>NZ_JAAGLY010000339.1 GCF_010548375.1 Streptomyces sp. SID13726 | reverse complement strand
GCGGCCCAGTACTCGTCGACCTCGTCCTGCGACTCGCACTCGACGACGAACGACACCGCCTCGGTGAACGGGAACTGCGGGCCGCCGTTGATGGCGGCGAACCGGTGCCCGGCGAGCTCGAAGTCGGCCGACACCGCCGTACCGTCGGGCTGGCGGAACACGTCGCCGACCGTCGCGTCGGGGAAGACGCTCGCGTAGAAGGTGATGGCCTCCTCGAGGTTGCCGTCGAACCACAGGCTCGGCACGATCGCGCGCATCGTCGTCTCCGTTCGTCACAAGCGTCACAGGTCTCGCGGGCGGCCGGACGACCGCCCACCGGTTCCGACGGGGGCCGGGAGCCGAACTCATCGTGCGCCCCTCGCCCCGCGTCGGGCCGGGGCGGGATCGCCACCCCTACGCGGACGCCTTCTTGCGGGTCGTCTTGGTCGCCGTCGACTTCTCCTTCGACGTCGAGCGGCCTGTGCTCTTCTTCGCGGC
>NZ_JAAGLY010000338.1 GCF_010548375.1 Streptomyces sp. SID13726 | reverse complement strand
CGACGCCTTCGCCCTCTTCAACGCCTTCTACCAGGCCGGAATCCTGCTCGGCCCCCTCGTCGGTCTGGCCCTGACCTCGGTCTCCTTCCCCACCACCTGCGCGGTCGCCTCGGCCCTCTTCGCGGGCCTCACCCTGCTGCAACTGCGCCGGCTCCCGGAGAACGCCGCGACACCCCGCGAGGACCGGCCCGCCCTGCGCGAACAGGCCGGAGCCGTACTCCGCAACCGGCCGTTCTGGCTCTTCTCCCTCGCCATGACCGGCTCCTACGTCCTGTCCTTCCAGGTGTACCTGGCCCTGCCGCTGGAGACCCGACGCGTCACCGGCGACGGCCCCCTCGCCACCGCGGCCACCAGCGCGCTGTTCGTCGTGTCCGGACTCGTCGCCCTCGTCGGCCAGCTCCGCATCACCGCCTGGTGCACACGCACCCGGACACCGGCACGCTGTCTGACCACCGGCACGGCCGTCATGGGAGCCGCC
>NZ_JAAGLY010000337.1 GCF_010548375.1 Streptomyces sp. SID13726 | reverse complement strand
GAACTGCCACTGCGGCACGTGCAGCTCGAGCGACGCCGTCTGGCCGAGCCACGTCAGCGTGGCCAGGTCGTCGACGAGCACGTAGTCGTTCGCGCTGCTCTTGTGCTGGATGCGGCGCGTGCGTACCCACGACGGCACGCCCTGCCCCGCGTTCTTCTGGAAGAACACCTGCCCGTCGACCCCGTCCGGCCAGCGCTTGCGCGTCGCGGGCCGGTGGGCGCAGTGGGGGAGCATGACGTCGGCGACGGCCGCGAGGTACGCGAGGACGTCGTCCACGAGGATCTCGGGCACCGACGCGCCCGACGTCACCCCGACGGTCGTCGCGCCGTCGAGCCAGGTGGGGTCGATCTCCTTCGCCCGGTCGATCCGGTACGACGCCCCGGCGCCCGCCTGGAGCGCGACCTCGACGAGGCGGACCGAGTTCGACGAGTTCGCCGAGCCGACGACGATGACGACGTCCGCCTCCGGCGCGAGCTTCT
>NZ_JAAGLY010000336.1 GCF_010548375.1 Streptomyces sp. SID13726 | reverse complement strand
CTTCCGCGCCGACGAATGGCTGCTGTACGACCAGGAGTCCCCCTCGGCCGCGGCCGGGCGCGGGCTCGGGCAGGCCCGGATCTGGACCCAGGACGGGCGCCTCGCCGTGACCGTCATCCAGGAGGGCGTCGTACGCGTCCCCCGCGCGTAACGCCCGCTCCCCCGGTCCCACCAGAACGCCCAGTCAGTCCCACCAGAACGCCCAGTGCTCCGAGCCGGCCACGGCTTCTTCGGCGTACGCGCGGACGCTGCCCGAGCCCTGCCACACGTTGTCGGGGCAGACGGCGAAGTGCTCGACGGCGAGAGCGCGGGCGTGCTCCAGGTCTCGGGGCGGTCGCGCGACGGACACGAGCAACGTGTCCGTCCCGACGCCGACGACCCGGGCACCGAAGCGCTCGGCCCACGAGCGCAGGACCGCCGAGACCAGCTCCGTGTCGTTCGTGTGGTTGCAGGGCCCGTCCCAGGGGCCAGGGTCAGGGC
>NZ_JAAGLY010000335.1 GCF_010548375.1 Streptomyces sp. SID13726 | reverse complement strand
ACCTCGTACCGCTCCTGGATGTAGACGCCGCTGTTGCCGCGGGCCTGGCCCGTGACGTCGGGCGCGTGCTCGGGCTGGTACCACTCGACGTGCATCCGGAAGTCGTCGAACTTCTCCTTGGTGCGGATGTCGCCGCCGAACGACTCGACGGAGCCGTCGGCGATCGGCCACGTCGCGGGACCGCCGCCGTTGACGGCCGCCCACCGGTCGAGGTCGTCGCCGTCGAACAGCGCGATGCGCTCGGTCGGGGTGACGGTGAGGCTGTCGAGGTTGACGTGACCGATGTCGTCGTCGTCGTGCTGGATCGTGATGGTGTTGGCGCCCTCGCGCAGCGGCACGGTCTCGACCTGGGTGGCCCAGGTGGACCACGCCACGGTGCTGTCGAACCAGACCTGCTTGATCTTCTCGCCGTTGACGTAGAGGCTCAGGTTCCTCGGCAGCGGCGCGGGGTCGCTGTTCTGGCCGTTGGCGTAGCGGATC
>NZ_JAAGLY010000334.1 GCF_010548375.1 Streptomyces sp. SID13726 | reverse complement strand
CGGAGACGCTCGCTCTTGCCCGACGGCTGATGTCGACGCACCGGATCCTGCCCTCCGACGTGCGCGCCAGGCTGCTCACCGAACTGGTCCACGGCTGAGGCGAGGAAACACCGTCACCGCGCACGACCGTTTGGCGCGTCCTCGCGCCGGTCCTCACGGTCCGCCCGTTCGCCTGACAAGCGTGAGGTCCGACCTTCAACATCGACACGCGTCCCCGCGCGCCCAGGAACTCGCGCCTCGCGAGCACACCGCTGCCAGTTTTCAAGTCGCGTGGAGCCCGCTGTCACCGCCCTCGCCCACAATGTCCGTGTGACATCGACCGCATACCGTGGCCCGACAGGGGCAACCGTCAAGAGCCTCTACGCGCACGCGTTTCGCTGTGCAAAGCCGGAGTGCACCAAGCCGTTGTACACCCAGAACAACGAGACCGGCGACCGCATCCTCAACAGCCGAGTCGCGCACATCCACGCCAGGAATCCT
>NZ_JAAGLY010000333.1 GCF_010548375.1 Streptomyces sp. SID13726 | reverse complement strand
TCGTCCACGTCCTCGTCACCGCCGTCACCGCGAAGGTGGAGGAGGTGGCGAAGGCCAGCGCGGACTGGGTCATCGCCCGGTCCGAGGGGGCCGCCGGGGTCGTCGTCTTCACCGACGACTCGATCCCCTTCGCCGGTACGAAGTCCAAGCTGATCGAGCAGCGGCTCGCCGCCTGCCCGGGGGTCCGGCTCCTCGCGCACAAGAACATCCCGATCCCGGACGCGAGCCGGCGCACCCCCCAGGAGGTCGCCTCGCTGCTGTCCCGCTTCCGCAAGCAGTGGACGTACTCCGTCGCCATCAACGACCTGTACTTCGACGACGCCGCGCCCGCCTTCCGGGCGGCCGGGAAGCCCGGCGCCGGGCCTCCCTTCAACATCGGCGCCGGGGACGGGGACCCGTCGGCCTTCCGGCGCATCAACAGCGAGCAGTTCCAGGCCGCCACCGTCCCGGAGCCGCTCTCGCAGCAGGGATGGCAGATCG
>NZ_JAAGLY010000332.1 GCF_010548375.1 Streptomyces sp. SID13726 | reverse complement strand
CGGGGACGGGCCACGCTCCCGCCACCACCGTCGCCCTGTCCCTGGTCGACGGCGCCTTCTCGTGCCGCGAGAGCCTCGGCGCCGTCGCCCGCGGCCTGTGCGACCGTGCCCTCCGCGCCGGGGCGCTGCGCCCGGACGACGTCCCGGTCTGGGCGAACGCCGTCGAGATCCCCGCCGGGTCGCCCCTGCACCCGGCCACGGGACGAAGGCTCTTCCGCCGTGGCTGAGCCGACCGCCGGCCACGGGACGGTCCCGCCCCTGGTCGAGCTGGCCATGGGCGACGCCGCGAAGCGTCAGGTGCTGCGCTCCAACATGGCGCTGATCTCGATCCTCGCGCCGCTCGTGGGTCTCGCGCAGCTCCCGGCGGCGATCGCGAGCGGGAACCTGGCGCTCGCCCTCGGGTTCCTCGCCTTCGCGCTGTCCATGATCCCGCTGACGTACGCGATCGGGCGTCGCATGGTCGACCGCGCGCGGATCGTCC
>NZ_JAAGLY010000331.1 GCF_010548375.1 Streptomyces sp. SID13726 | reverse complement strand
GCCTTGCGCGCGGGGACGTTGAAGGAGAATGCGGGGGGCGGGCCGATCTGCGGCTCCCCGAACCGGCTGAACAGGACCCGCAGGATCGCGTTCGCGTCGGTCACCGTCCCGACCGTGGAGCGCGGGTTCGCGCCGAGGCGCTCCTGGTCGACGACGATCGCCGTCGTGAGGCCCTCGAGCACGTCGACGTCGGGACGGTCCAGAGTCGGCATGAAGCCCTGCAGGAACGCCGAGTACGTCTCGTTGATGAGGCGCTGCGACTCGGCCGCGACCGTGTCGAACACGAGCGAGCTCTTGCCGGACCCCGAGACCCCCGTGAACACCGTGAGGCGCCGCTTGGGGATCTCGACGCTCACGTCCTGCAGGTTGTTCGACCGTGCCCCCTGGACCCGGATGACGTCGTGCCCGTCCGCGCCCCGCGGCGCCGCGGTCTGCGTTCCCGTCGTCGTTGCCGTGCTCATCGTGTCTCCTCGTCGTCGAG
>NZ_JAAGLY010000330.1 GCF_010548375.1 Streptomyces sp. SID13726 | reverse complement strand
CGCGCCTCGCCGTCACCCTCCCCGCCGACCTCGCGGACGCGGCGGCCTCCCTCCCCGAGCAGTTCCGCCAGCAGTTCGTCGGCGGCTTCGCGAACGCGGGGTCGCTCCAGGGCGGCCAGGGCGGCTCCTTCCCGCTCCCGCCCGGGGTGCCCGACGACGTCGCGCGCCAGGTGACCGACGCCGCCACCGCCGCGTTCCACCAGGGGTTCGCGACCGCCGTCGGGCAGACGCTCGCGGTCACGGCCGCGGTCCTGGTGCTCGGCTTCGTGTGCGCGATCGCGATGGCACCGAAGCACGTCGAGCACTGACCCGCGAGATCGGCCCGTACGTCGCGAGATCGGCCTCCCGAGGGTCGATCTCGAACGCTCGGGCCGATCTCGTGGCGCACGCGTCCGGACCACCGCGTGAACGGAGGGTTAAACCTCGCCCCGGAGGCGTGTCGGGGGTGGTGAGCGGAATCACACGGGCGTAGTTTCGAGGAG
>NZ_JAAGLY010000032.1 GCF_010548375.1 Streptomyces sp. SID13726 | reverse complement strand
GGACCGAGGGGGCCGGAGCGGCGGCGGGCGGCGCGCCGAACGCGGGGGCGGGAGCGGGGGCGGGGGCCGACGGTGCGGCGGCCTGCGAGGGCGGCGCGAAGGCCGGTGCCTGGGGCGCGGCCGACTGCTGGGCCGGGACGTCGGCCTGGGCCGCCGGCTCCTCCTCGGCGACCTCGCCACCGAAGTTCTTCAGCAGCGCGTCGAGTCCGCCGTCGAAGCCCTGGCCGACCGCGGCGAACCGCCACACGTCCTTCAGATACAGGTCGCCCAGCATGACGGCGCGCTCGGTGGAGAACTCGCTGCCGTCGAAGGCGTACCGGGCCACTTCCTCGCCGCCGGCGACGATCCGCACGTACCCGGGGGCGATCTGCGACATCTGGCCGTCGCCGTCGATCGTCGCCGTGAACGACAGCTTCTGGATCTGCGACGGGATCTGATCAAGGGTGACCCGGAACGACTCCGTGTCGCCGGCCTGGGCGCCCAGGAGCTGGATGGCGTCCTCGGGGGACTTGGGCTGGTTGAAGAAGATGAAGTAACGGTCGTCGGAGAGCCGTTCGTCGGTGTCGAGGCCGAAGCAGCTGATGTCGAAGGTCAGTCCGGGTCCGGAGATCTGTACCCCCACGTACAGATCCGTGCCCGCGGTCAGATCACTGATCTTGGCCTTGTGGCCGCGTTGGAATTCCCTGGCCATGCGTAACGACCGTCCCCCATCCGGAATGCGAGTGCGTCGCGACAGGCTAACGGCAAACTCGGACACCGGTGGAGGTCGGTACAGATCCGGTACAAAAACCCGTTCGAGTCCGGAGTCACTCGTCGCGGACGGTCGGCAGGTGCGGCAACCGCTCCGCGGCGACCACTCCCTCCAGGTAGCCCTTGGCCCGCTCGGTGCGCGGATAGGCCTCCAGCAAACGCCAGAAACGGGGCCCGTGTCCGGGCACCAGCAGATGCGCCAGCTCGTGGAGCAGTACGTAGTCGACGACGTACTCCGGCATCCCCTGAAGGCGGTGCGACAGCCGGATGCTGCCCTCGGAGGGGGTGCACGAGCCCCAGCGCGTGTTCTGGTTGGTGACCCAGCGGACCGAGGCGGGCCGCGCCCGGCCCTCGAAGTACTGGGCCGACAAGCGCTGGGCGCGCTCGGACAGTTCTGCGTCGCCGAGCACCCGTTTGCTCTCCTGGGCGGCCAGTTTGTCGAGCATGACACTCACCCAGCGTTGCTCCTCGGCCTCGGACATCCGGGCAGGGATGAGCACGACGGTGCGATCGCCCTCGCGGTAGGCGGAGACGGTCCGGCGGCGCCGGGCGCTCCTGCGTACCTCGATCGCGCTCGCCCCCGAGCCGCTCGGCGGCTGACTCGTCGTGCTGCGCTGTGGCGTTCCGGCGCGGTGCAGTGGGTCGGCGGGCACGCCCTGACGTTACCCGCTGCACACGGGGGAAGTCCCGACTCCGGGACGGTTCGGTTCCGATCGCCCACCATGCGTTTGATTTGTACGACGAATACCCCCCACCTGTGGACAACTTTCGGCACGTGACGGCCGGGTCCGGGCATGCTGGCAGCGCCGGTGGAAGGGCGACCGACCATCGCCCCGGCCCCACCGGTCCACGGGGACGTTCTACGAGGATTTCGGGGGCCTGTGATGCGCGCACCTGTCACACAAGCAATGGTTCCGCTGGTGAAGCCGGCGCTCCGGCGCGGCTGGCGCGACCTCAACACCGTGCAGTTCGGGATGACCCCGGCGCACGCGCTGACGCTGGGCCCGATGGACACCGCGACGGGCAGCTTCCTCGACCTGCTCAACGGCACACGGAGCATGCCGCTGCTGCGGGAGGAGGGCCGCCGGATGGACCTGCCGGACGGCCACGTCGACACGCTGGTGCGCCGGCTGGCGCGGGCCGGGCTGGTCGACGACGCGAAGGGCGGCGGGCCCGCCGCGGACACCCTGCGCGGGAAGAAGGAGGTCCTCGCCCGGCTGGCACCCGACCTGGCCTCGCTCTCCCTGACCACGTCGGAACCGGGCGAGGCGATCCGCCTCCTGGCCGCCCGCCGCTCACTGCGCGTACAGATCAGGGGCGCCGGCCGGGTCGGCGTGACACTGGCGGCGCTGCTCTCGGGCGCCGGTGTC
This sequence comes from Streptomyces sp. SID13726, assembly GCF_010548375.1. GTDB lineage: Bacteria > Actinomycetota > Actinomycetes > Streptomycetales > Streptomycetaceae > Streptomyces. Next base: position 83,359 of record NZ_JAAGLY010000032.1, on the reverse strand, counting down.
GGCGAGGTCGACGTGCGGGACCACGGCCGTGTCGAACCGGGTGACGTGGCCCCGGGCGGGCTGCCCGCGGCCTCCCTCGGCGACCGCAGGGACGTGGCCGCGCGCCGAGTGGTGGGTACGGCGGCCCCGGACCGCGCCCCGCGCCGCACCTCCCGGACCTCGGCCGGGGCGGACGACCCCGGTTTCTCCCTGGTGATCCTCACCCCGCGCGACGACGTCGACGTGCACGCGCCCGCCCCGGCCGGCGCCGAACCCCTCGTCCGGTCCGGGACACCCCATCTGTACGCGGGCGTGGTGGAGGCGACGGGCATGGTCGGCCCCTTCGTCCTGCCGGGCGAGACGGGCTGCGCGGGCTGTCTGCACGAGGCGCGCACCGACCGTGACCAGGCCTGGCCCCGGCTGGTCGCCCAGTGGCGCTCGGCCAGACACCGTCCGACGCTCCCCTGCGACCTGGCGCTGGCCACCACGGTCGCGGGGCTGGCGGCCGCGCACGCGCTCGCCTTCCTGGACGGCCGCGTCCCGTCGAGCGCGGGCGCCCGCTGGGAGGTCTCGCTGCCCGGTCTGAGCTGGCACGCGCGGCCGGTCTGGCCGCATCCCGCATGCCCGTGCGCAGCCGCGGAGAAAGGTAAGGGAGAACACACACCCAACGAAGAGGACGCGCACGAGACAATGGCGGAGCAACGGCCGTCGGGCGAGTCGTGCCGAAAGGCTGACTCACCGCGGCCCGCTGGGACCTGGAGGGCGCATGTCTGATCTTCCCCGGAAGGCGGTCACCCGTACCGCCAAGCTCGCCGCGCTCCCGCTCGGCTTCGCCGGACGGGCCACCTGGGGACTGGGCAAGCGGATCGTGGGCGAGTCCGCGGAGATCGTCGGCCGCGAGCTGCAACAGCGCACCGCCGACCAGCTGTTCAAGGTGCTCGGCGAGCTCAAGGGCGGTGCCATGAAGTTCGGGCAGGCCCTGTCCGTCTTCGAGTCGGCGCTCCCCGAGGAGGTCGCGGGCCCCTACCGCGCGGCCCTGACCAAGCTCCAGGAGGCGGCGCCCCCGATGCCGACCCGCACCGTGCACTCGGTGCTGGAGGAGCGCCTGGGCGAGGACTGGCAGGAGCTGTTCATCGAGTTCGACGACAAGCCCTCCGCGGCGGCGTCGATCGGCCAGGTGCACCGGGCCGTGTGGCACGACGGACGCGAGGTGGCCGTCAAGGTCCAGTACCCGGGTGCCGGCGACGCCCTGCTCTCCGACCTCAACCAACTGGGGCGCTTCGCCCGTCTGCTGGGGCCGCTCGTCCCCGGCATCGACATCAAGCCGCTGATCGCCGAGTTGCGCGACCGGGTCTCGGAGGAGCTCGACTACGCCCTGGAGGCACAGGCCCAGCAGGCCCATGCCGAGGAGTTCGCGGACGACCCGGACGTCGTGGTGCCGGCCGTGGTCCACCAGAGCGACCAGGTCCTCGTCACGGAGTGGATCGACGGCGTGCCCCTGTCGGAGGTGATCTCCGACGGCACCGAGGAGCAGCGCGACCGCGCCGGCCAGCTGCTGGCCCGCTTCCTCTTCTCCGGCCCCGCCCGCACCGGCCTCCTGCACGCCGACCCGCACCCGGGCAACTTCCGCCTCCTGCCCGGCGGCCCGGACGGCCAGGAGGACTGGCGGCTGGGTGTCCTGGACTTCGGCACGGTCGACCGCCTCCCGGGCGGCCTGCCCGACACCATCGGCACATCCCTGCGGCTGACGCTGGACGGCGACGCCGAGGCCGTCTACGACCTCCTGTGTTCGGAGGGTTTCGTCAAGAAGTCCATAGAGCTGGACCCCGACGCCGTCCTCGACTACCTGCTGCCGATCATCGAACCGGCCCAGGTCGAGGCGTTCACCTTCACCCGCGGCTGGATGCGCAGCCAGGCGGCCCGCATCGCCGACCCCCGCTCCCCCGCCCACCAGCTGGGCAAGCAGCTCAACCTCCCCCCGGCGTACCTGCTGATACACCGGGTCACCCTGAGCACCATCGGGGTGCTGTGCCAGCTGGGCGCGACGGTCCGGCTGCGCGAGGAACTGGAGGAGTGGCTGCCGGGCTTCGTGGCGGAGGACGAAGCGGGCGAGGAGGAGTCGGCCGCGCCGGCGTGAGCCGCTCCCCTACCACCAGGCCGAGTCCAGCCGTCCCTCGATGGCCCTGAGGTTCTCCCGGGAGCAGGCGTCGCAGAAGTACTGGCGGTCGCCGTTCTCCAGGGAGCAGGTCCAGGTGGGCTGCGGGCCCTCGGCCCGTGTGCCGCAGCGGGCGCACACGAGGGTGTCCGGCTCCGCGGCGGAGCCGTCGCTGTCACTGCCTCCGGAAGGACTCGTCACGCGCCGACGATAACTCCGCGTCCGGCGCCCGCGCGGGCACAACGCACCGCGGGGGCCGGTCCGTTCGGTCGGACCGGCCCCCGCGGGGATACTGCTGGGTCGATTACTGCATGACCGCCATGGCGAGCGCGCGGCGGGCGCGCCGCGAGGCGCGCTCGGCGCGGCGCTGCATCCGGCGAGCGGTCACCAGGCGCGCGGCCCGGCGTTCCCGCTCGGCCTCATGCAGCCGGTCGTGCATATGCGCACGAGCCAGGGCTTCTGGGATGAGTTGCATCTCTCGGGTCCTGTTCTGACGCGAGCCGGTCGCGCCGGTGGTGGTGAAGTCTGGGGTCGCGGAGCCGGTGGGCTCGCCTGTGGACGGCTTCATCGGGGCCTGCTTCTTGGGGTCGTTCGTGAGGGGGCGGTCGATCGTTCCTGCGGTGTTCATGCCGTGACCGGGTTCTTGCGCGGGCGGCCACGCGGCCGCTTCCGGGCGACGACGACACCCTGGACGAACAGCTCGCCACCCCAGACGCCCCAGGGCTCACGCCGCTCCTTGGCGCCGGCGAGGCAGGCCTCCATCAGCGGGCAGGTACGGCAGAGGGACTTGGCGTACTCGACGTCGGCCGGCGACTCGGCGAAGAAGACCTCCGGGTCGTAGGAACGGCAGGGGACGGGTACGCCGAGGTTCTCGATGGCGTCGTCGAGCGCGGTGAGCGCCGTGAGCGGGGTCAAGGTGGAGTCCTCCGTGAGGCCGGGCGGGGGGATCGTTTCGGAAGGCGGTACGGACGGGGCGTGCGCTTCGAGTTGCACGGTTCGTCTTCCTCGTCTGGTCGGTCCGGCCCTGTTGGACCGGTAGTCGGCTTGGTACCGGGTTCTTTTCTTGTCCCGAGGCCCCTTCACTCCGCTCTCCCCGTTCGGGGAAAACAGAAGGGCCGCGGATCCCGGATGGGGTTCCGCGGCCCTGAAGGCGCCGGCCTGAGTCGATCAGGCTGGATCACTCCAGGGTTCTGGCCCACGGAAGGCCCACATCTGGTGGTGCTGCGTCGTCTGCTTCCGGAATCCGGCACCGGCCGCCGCAAAGGCATAGGCGTGTGCCTGTGCCACTACTGCTTCCAGTGCCTTCGTCGGTCGCTCATTGCGCTCACGGACGGGAAGGACCGCGAGAGACAGGGAGGACGCCGGGCGAGCGGCAGAAATGCCGGACAGACCGGTGCCCAGGTTCGAAACGCCGAGCATGCACGTGGAGACGACCGAGCGATCGGTCATTTTGGCCGTGCTGGTGGAGCTGGTGTTGATGCTGATCACTGGAATCGCCTCCTCTCGGCGTCTCGGGGGACCGCGGTGTGAGCCGCAGTCCGACGGATATGCAAGTAGAACACGGAATCAGGGCCTCCGAGAAGGCCTCCGTCCCCGTGGCTAAGAACCTATGGGGATTGCTGGGGCATGCGCAAACTATTTTTTCGACGAGTTGAAATCAGTCCCCGTCCGCGTCCTCCGCCACCTCTCGGCCTGCGCAGATGGCCAGCACATCGGCTCCGTACCGGTTGAGCTTGCGCATGCCGACGCCGGGGATCCGCGCCAGCTCGTGCTCGTCGTCGGGGACGCCCTCGGCGATCGCCATCAGTGTCTTGTCGGTGAAGACGCAGAAGGCGGGCTGCCCGGTGCGCTGCGCCTGCACCGCGCGCCAGTCGCGCAACCGCTCGTAGAGCCCCTCGTCCATGTCGGAGGGACAGTCCTCGCAGCGCATCAGCTTCATCTCGCCGGCGTCGGTGAGCGTGCGCCCGCAGACCCGGCAGCGGGCCGGGGTGCGCTGGGTGCGTCTCGGGACGGCGCCCACGGGACTCGTGAAGCCCCGCTCGACGCCTCCGGAGCCGACCGCGGCGCTGCGCCCCACGGTCCCGGTGGAGCCGGGGCGCAGTCCGTCGAGGAACCGGCTGGGGCGGCGGTTGGGACGGCCGCCGGGCGAGCGGGAGAGCGACCAGGAGACATGGAGGCGCTCGCGGGCGCGGGTGACGCCGACATAGAGGAGCCGGCGCTCCTCCTCGATCTGTTCGTCGGTCCTGGCGTAGGTGATCGGCATCATGCCCTCGGCGACCCCGACCAGGAAGACGGCGTCCCACTCCAGGCCCTTGGCGGAGTGCAGGGAGACGAGGGTGACGCCCTCGACGGTCGGGGCGTGCTGGGCGCCTGCCCGCTCGTCGAGTTCGGCGACGAGGTCGGCCAGGGTGGCACCGGATACGGCTGCGGTGTCGGCAGCGGTGTCGGCAGCGGTCCCTGTGATCCCGGGGGTCCCTGTGGTTCCTGCGGCGGCTTTGGCCGCGGCGAAGTCCTGCGCGAGGTTCACCAGCGCGGCCAGCGACTCCCAGCGCTCTCTGACGGCCCCGGAGCCGGCGGGCGGCTCGGTGGTCCAGCCCTCGCCCGACAGCACGGCACGCACCTGGGAGGGCAGGTCGTCGGCGTCGTCCAGCCGGGAGTCGTTGCCCCCGAAGCGGGCCGCCGCCCGGAGGTTGACGATGGCCCTGCGCACCTCGGGCCGGTCGAAGAACCGCTCGGCGCCCCGCAGCTGATAGGGGACCCCGGCGTCGGCGAGGGCCTGTTCGTAGGTCTCGGACTGGGAGTTGGTGCGGAACAGCACGGCGATCTCGCTGGCCCGGACGCCCGCGCCGATGAGGTCCCGGATGCGGCGGGCGGCGCCCCCGGCCTGGGCGGGCTCGTCGGTGTACTCGGTGTAGACGGGCTCGGGGCCTCCCTTGCGCTGCGAGATCAGTTCCAGCCGGTGGTCGGCGGCGCGGCCGCGGGCCTGGGAGAGGAGGCCGTTGGCCAGGTGGACGACCTGGGGGGTGGAGCGGTAGTCGCGGACCAGCTTGACGACGGTGGCCCCGGGGTGGCGGGTGCGGAAGTCGAGAAGATGGTCGGGAGTTGCTCCTGTGAACGAGTAGATCGTCTGGCTGGCGTCGCCGACGACGCACAGGTTGTCCCGGCGCCCCAGCCAGAGTTCCAGCAGGCGCTGCTGGAGCGGGCTGACGTCCTGGTACTCGTCGACGACGAAGTGCTGGTACTGGGAACGCACCTGGTCGGCGATGTCGTGCCGGTCCTGGAGGATGGCGACGGTCAGCAGCAGCACGTCCTCGAAGTCGATGACGGCACGGTCACGCTTGAGATCCTCGTAGGCGGCGTAGAGCTGGGCGATCTCGGCGGGCGCTCGGGGGGTCTCACGGCCGGCCTTCGCGGCTGCGAGGGCGTAGTCGGCGGGCACGGTCTGGGTGACCTTGGACCACTCGATCTCTCCGGTGACGTCCCGCAGCTCGCCCCGGTCCAGGCGGATGCGGCAGGCGGCGGCCGCGTCGGCGACGAGCTGGATCTTGCGGTCGACGAGCCGGGGCAGCGAGCCGCCGACCGCCTTGGGCCAGAAGTACTGGAGCTGGCGCAGGGCGGCCGAGTGGAACGTCCGGGCCTGGACGCCCCCGGCGCCGAGCTGGCGCAGTCGCCCGCGCATCTCTCCCGCGGCGCGGTTGGTGAAGGTGACGGCGAGCACGCTGGAGGGCTGGAGGATGCCGGCCCGCACCCCGTAGGCGATGCGGTGGGTGATCGCCCGGGTCTTGCCGGTGCCGGCGCCCGCCAGCACACACACCGGGCCGTGCAGGGCGGTGGCCACCTCGCGCTGCTCGGGGTCGAGCCCTTCGAGCACCGCGTCGGGGGTGTCCGGTGTGCGCGGGAAGAGGGTGGAGTGCGTTGCTGCTGTCACACCGCCATGCTGCCAGGTCGGCGGAGACGGGTGAGCCGGTTGTCCACAGGCAGGTGCTCGCAGTCGTACTAATGCGGCAGGCGTCACCTGGTCGGGGTCCCCGGGTCGGGAATGGCGGCCCGGTCGCATACGTTCCCTCTCTGGACGACCTCTTCCCCGAGCCACCAGAGGAGCGCGCGAGACATGCAGGGCACTGTGACGATGTACAGCACCACGTGGTGCGGTTACTGCCAGCGGCTGAAGAAGCAGCTGGACCGCGAGGGCATCGCGTACACCGAGATCAACATCGAGCAGGACCCGGAGTCGGCGGCGTTCGTCGAGAAGGCGAACGGCGGCAACCAGACGGTCCCCACCGTGCTGTTCGCCGACGGTTCGACGCTGACGAACCCGTCGCTCGCGCAGGTGAAGCAGAAGGTCGGCGCGTAGTACGCACCACGGACACACAGTCCGGAAGGCGGTCCCTGAGGCGCTTCAGGGACCGCCTTCTTCCGTCTGGCGGGGCTCGCCCGTCCCTCAGACGAAGCTCCTCGTCGGCAGCGGCTTGCCGTACCAGAGCTCGATCAGACGGGCCGCGATCGAGATGCCGTACGGCGGGAGGACCTCGCCGGACTCGAAGGCTGCGGCCAGGTCGTCGCGGGAGAACCAGCGGGCCTCGTGGATCTCGTCGCCGTCGACGTTGATCTCCGTCGAGGTGGCGCGGGCCATGAAGCCGAGCATCAGGCTGGAGGGGAACGGCCAGGGCTGGCTGGCGACGTACTCGACCTGCCCGACGGTGACCCCGGCCTCCTCGAAGACCTCACGGCGCACCGACTGCTCGATGGACTCGCCGGGCTCCACGAAACCGGCGAGCGTGGAGAAGCGGCCCTCGGGCCAGTGCACCTGGCGGCCGAGCAGGATGCGGTCCTCCTCGTCGGTGACCGCCATGATCACGGCCGGGTCGGTGCGCGGGTAGTGCTCGGCGCCGCAGGCCTGGCAGCGGCGGATGTGCCCGGCCGCCGCGATGACCGTGCGCTCGCCGCAGCGGGAGCAGAAGCGGTGGGTGCGCTGCCAGTTCTCCAGGCCGACCGCGTGCACCATCAGTCCGGCGTCCCGCGCGGACAGCAGCAGTCCGGCCTCGCGCAGACCGGCCGGGCGCGCCGACTGGTCGATGCGCCCGGGCAGGGCGTCCTTCTGGAGCGCGAAGTAGCGCACGCCCTCCTCGTCGATGCCGAGGAAGTAGCGGTGCGCCTCGGTGAGCGGGGCCTCGAAGGACGGGGTCATGACGAGTTCGGTACGGCCGTCCGCCGTCTCGTCGACGAGGACCTGACCGCCGGAGACCACGAAACAGCGGGTCGTGGGGTGGCTCCACGCCGCCGCGAGCCAGGCCTCGTCGAGCCGGTGGTGCGCGGCGCGGTCGATGCCGCTCGGGGCGGTGAGCGAGACAGGACGGTCGGCGGTGTGGTCGGTCCAGGTGGTCACGAGTGCTTCCAACTCCCCCGGTGCAGCGGATTGTTTCGGCGGGCGGTTCGGCGGGACGTACGGCGGGAGGCGACCGGGTCCGGCGGGGTGCGGCGGTGCGGGGCGGCTCTTCCAGTGTGCCGCGCGCTCACCGCCGCTCCGGACGGCGCGGGACGGTCAGGGCGCATGGCGCCAGTGCTCGGCGAGGTCGCCCCACAGATGGGCGGCGGTCTCGACGCCCTTGAGGAGCAGATCCAGCTCGACCTTCTCGTTCGGCGCGTGCCAGCCGTCGGAGGGGACGGAGATGCCGAGGAAGAGGACGGGTGCGCCGAGGACTTCCTGGAGGTCTGCGGCGGGTCCTGAGCCGCCCTCGCGGGTGAAGCGGACCGGCTTGTCGAAGGCCAGGCCCATGGCCCGTACGACGGACCGCAGGGCCGGGTGGTCCAGCGGGGTCAGGCACGGGCGCGTGGCGGCACCGAAGGTGATCTCGGTGCGGATCCCGGCGGGCACCTGCTCGGCGGCCCAGGCCCGCACGGCCCGCTCGACGTGGTCGGGGTCCTGACCGGCGACCAGCCGGAAGGAGAGCTTCACCATCGCGGAGGACGGGATGATCGTCTTGCTGCCGGGGCCCTGGTAGCCGCCGCCGATGCCGTTGACCTCGGCGGTGGGGCGGGCCCAGATCCGCTCCAGGGTGCTGTGTCCGGCCTCGCCGTGGGTGGCGTACGACCTGGCGGTGCTCAGCCACTGCCCCTCGTCGAAGGGCAGCTCGGCGAGGAGTTCGCGCTCGCGGTCGGTGAGCTCGACGATGCCGTCGTAGAAGCCCGGGACCGTCACGCGCGCGTGGTCGTCGTGCAGGGCGGCGACGAGGCGGGCGGCGGCCGTGGCCGGGTTGGGGCCGGCGCCGCCGAAGGAACCGGAGTGGATGTCCTGGTCGGGCCCGTACAGCCGGATCTCGCACTCGGCGAGACCGCGCATGCCGGTGCACACCGTGGGGGTGTTCTCGTCCCACATGCCGGTGTCGGAGACGATCACGGCGTCGGCGGCGAGCCTTTCGGCGTTCTCCTCGACGAGGGCACGGAAGTGGGGTGAGCCGGACTCCTCCTCACCCTCGATCAGCAGCTTCAGGTGCACCGCGGGGGCGGTGCGGCCGGTGGCGGCGAGGTGGGCGCGGACGCCGAGGGTGTGGAAGAAGACCTGGCCCTTGTCGTCGGCCGCCCCGCGCGCGTAGAGGCGGTTGTCGCGGACGACCGGCTCGAAGGGGTCGCTGTCCCAGCCGTCCTCGGGGGCGGCGGGCTGTACGTCGTGGTGGCCGTAGACGAGGACCGTGGGCGCCGCGGGGTCCTCGGCGGGCCACTCGGCGAAGACGGCGGGCGCGCCCGGGGTCTCCCAGACCTCGGCCGTGGGGAAGCCGGTCTCCTTGAGCTTGGCGGCGAGCCAGTCGGCGCTGCGGCGCACATCGGGTTCGTGGTCGGGCTGGGCCGAGACGGACGGGATGCGCAGCCATTCGGTGAGGTCGTCGAGGAAGACGGCGCGGTGCTGCTCGATATACGTACGGACGGCGCTGACGGCACTGTCAACGGGGTGGCTCATGGTCATGAGCCTATCGGCCCGCACCGACATCCTCGTTGGGCGGTTCCTCACAGTTTGCTGGTACGGAACCCCGCGCCGACCCGCCCGGTTCCTGGGCCAACAGCCGCTCCAGCGCGGCCCGGTCGGGCAGGTTGCGCGGCCGTACGACCTCTCCGGTGCGGACGTACAGGAACGCGGCCGTGACCGATTCCACAGGCACACCCTGCTGCTCGGCCCAGGCCACCCGGTACACGGCGAGCTGGAGGGGGTCGGCGGTGCGGTTGCGGCCGGTCTTCCAGTCGACGATCTCGTACGTCGTCGTCTCCCCGTCGGTCTCCCGGTAGACGGCGTCGATCCGGCCCCGGACCACCCGGCCCGCGATGGCGAGCTGGAAGGACGTCTCGACGCGGTGGGGCGGCCGGTGGGCGTACTCGGTGCGTTCGAAGGCGTCCTTGAGGGCTTCCAGGTCGCGTTCGTCGGCGATCTCGGCGTCGCTGCCCGGCAGGTCGTCCGGCTCCAGCATGGGCAGGGTCAGGGGTTCGAAGCGGGCCTCGACCCAGGCATGGAATCGGGTGCCCTGGCGTGCGGCGGGTTGTGGAGGGCGTGGCATGGGGCGCGCGAGCTCCTGCGCGAGCCCGTCCGGGTCGGCGGCCAGGCGGAGCACCTGGGACGCGGTGAGCGACACGGGCAGCGGTACGTCGGTGACGGCTTCCCGCGCGCGCAGCAGCTCGCCGGCGAGGGCGTCGAGGTCGCGGTCCCAGGAGGCCACGGTGCGGGCCTCCTCGGGGGTGAGGGGTTCCCGGTCCGCGGGGTGGGGGCGGGCCGGGGCGGCGGCGGTCTCCGGGGCCGCCGCCTGGTGCGGGACGGCCGGGCGGTCCGTCGTCCAGGTGTCCCAGTCCTCAGAGGGATCCTCGCCGACGGGCTCGTCGTCGAAGGGGGGCTCCTCGGCGTACGGCGGTTCCTCGTCGTCCGGCGGTGGCGGCCACTCGGGGTCGTCGTGGACGTCCGGGTCGTGTACGGCCGCGGGGTGGGTGTCCGTGTGGGAGGCGAGCCGCTCCAGGTGGGCCAGGACAGTCTCGGCGGCCGCCCGGCGGCGGGCCAGAGCGGTGTCGTCGAGCGGCAGGGGCCAGACCTGGTCCTCGGTCCGGCTGTGCAGCGCCGGGTTCTCCTCGTCCTCGGCGGGCTCGTCGGCCCAGGCCTCGATCTCGCCGTGGCCGGCCGCGCAGTGGTCGTGGAGGGCCTGGAGGAAGTCGGACGGTCCCCTGGGCTTCTTCTGGGACGGCCCCCACCAGTGGCCGGAGCCGAGGAGGAGGGAGCGGGGGCGGGTGAAGGTGACGTAGCCGAGGCGGAGTTCCTCGGTGTGCTGGTGGTCCTTCATGGCCTCGTGGAAGGCCTTCATGCCGCGTGAGTCCCAGGAGGCGATGTCGGGCAGGGTCGCGGTGTCGCCGCGCAGGGCGTGTGGCAGCACCTTGCCCTGTGCGGTCCACTTCTCGCGGCCCTTGGCGCTCGGGAAGGTGTCGGTGACCAGACCGGGGACGGCGACGACGTCCCACTCCAAGCCCTTGGACTTGTGCGCGGTGAGCACCTTGACGGTGTTCTCGCCGCCCGGGAGGGCGTTGTCGAGGCCCTTCTCGTACTGGGCGGCGGTGCGCAGGAAGGCGAGGAAGGCGAGCAGGGTCGCTTCGTTGTCCCCGGCCGCGAACGAGGCGGCGATGTCGAGGAAGTTGGACAGGGTCTCGCGGCGGCGGGCGGCCAGTGCGTGCGGGGACGCCGACAGTTCGACCTCCAGGCCGGTGACGGCGAGGACGCGGTGCAGGACGTCCATCAGGGGGTCGGCGAGCGAGCGGCGCAGGTCGCGCAGTTCGGCGGCCAGGCGGGCGAACCGCACGCGCGCGTCCGGTGAGAAGGGCAGCCCGTCGTCGTCCTCGTCGTCGCCGTAGAGGGGCGTCTCCAGGAAGGTCTCCAGGGCGTCCGCGAGCGATATCACCTCGGCCGGGTCGACCCCCTCGACCGCCTCGGCGAGCCGGCGGTCCGGGTCGTCGTCGCCGTCCACGCGCGCGTGGGACACCAGGCGCCGGGCGCGGCGGCCGAGGAGGGCGAGGTCGCGGGGGCCGATGCGCCAGCGGGGACCGGTCAGCAGGCGGACCAGGGCGGCGTTGGCGCCGGGGTCCTGGAGGACCTCGCAGACGGCGACCAGGTCGGCGACCTCGGGCAGGTGCAGCAAGCCGGAGAGTCCCACCACCTCCACGGGGACGTCCCGCGCGACCAACGCGCCCTGGATCTCGGCGAAGTCGGTCGCCGTGCGGCACAGGACGGCGATCTCGCCGGGTGCCTTTCCGGTCCGTACGAGATGGGCGATGGAGTCCGCCAGCCAGTCCATCTCCTCCGCGTGGGTGGGCAGCAGGGCGCAGCGCACCAGGCCGTCGCGTTCGGCGCCCGGAGCCGGGCGGAGGGCCTCCACGCCCGCGTGCATGGCGCGCAGGGGCTCGGCGAGGCCGTTGGCGAGGTCGAGGAGGCGGCCGCCGCTGCGGCGGTTCTCGCTGAGCGCCTGGCGGGTGGCGGGGCGGCCGTCGGGGTGGGCGAAGTGCTCGGGGAAGTCGTCGAGGTTGGCGACGGAGGCGCCGCGCCAGCCGTAGATGGCCTGGCAGGGGTCGCCGACGGCGGTGACGGGGTGTCCGGTGCCGCCGCCGAACAGGCCCGCCAGGAGGACGCGTTGGGCGACGGAGGTGTCCTGGTACTCGTCGAGGAGCACCACCTTGAACTCCCCGCGCAGGGCGCCGCCCACCTCGGGGATTCCGGCGAGGCGCGCGGACAGGGCGATCTGGTCGCCGAAGTCGAGCAGGTCGCGTTCGCGTTTGGCGGCGCGGTAGCGGACGACCAGCTCGGCGAGTTCACGGCGGGCGGCGGCAGTCTCGGGAACCTTGCGCAGGGTGTCGTTGGTGAGCTTGGCGCGCTGGAGGGTGAGCAGCAGCTCGGCGTCGTAGGCCCGCAACCGCTCGGGGCGGACCAGGTGTTCGGCGAGTTCGGCGTCGAGGGTGAGGAGGTCGCTGACCAGGTCGGCGAAGGAGCGGGTGAGGGCCGGGTAGGGGCCCGGGGCTTCGCGCAGCACACGCGCGGCGAGCTGGAAGCGGGTGGCGTCGGCGAGCAGCCGGGAGGTCGGCTCCAGGCCGATGCGCAGGCCGTGGTCGGTCAGCAGACGGCCCGCGAAGGCGTGGTAGGTGGAGATCACGGGCTCGCCCGGCGGGTTGTCCGGGTCGATGACGTCGGGGTCGGTGACGCCCGCCTTGACGAGCGCCTTGCGGACCCGCTCCGCGAGTTCACCGGCGGCCTTGTTGGTGAAGGTCAGGCCGAGGACCTGCTCGGGGGCGACCTGGCCTGTGCCGACCAGCCAGACCACGCGGGCCGCCATCACCGTGGTCTTGCCCGATCCGGCACCGGCCACGATCACCTGCGGGGCGGGCGGCGCGATGATGCAGGCCGTCTGCTCCGGGGTGAACGGGATGCCGAGGAGCTCCTTGAGCTGATCGGGATCGGTGATACGGGCGGCCATGTCGGAGAGGCTAGCGGCGCGCACTGACAACGGAGGACGAATCGCCCCTCGGGTGACCTCCCGATCCGGAAGAAGCGCAGGTCAGCACCCGAGGTGCGACCGCTCACACCGGCATGCCCACCTCACTCCACCACGTGCCGTCCCTCCGGCTGCGCGCTGCACGACGCCCGGAACGCGCAGTGCGTGCAGTGCTGCCCGGCGTTCGGTGTGAACCGCTCGTCGAGGACCTTGCCGGCCGCCGTGGCGAGCAGGTCGCCGACCCACTCCCCCGCCAGCGGCTCCTGGGCCTGCACCTTGGGCAGGGTCTCGCCGCCGTCGCGCTTGGGGGCGCCCTGGCGCAGCTGGACGAGTTCGGCACCGCCCGGTTCGGGCCGTACGCCATCGAAGGCCTCGTCGACGGCGCCCTCGCGGACGGCGAGCTGGTAGACGGCGAGCTGGGGGTGGTGCTCCACCTCGGCGGAACTCACGGGCTGCTTGCCGGTCTTGAAGTCGACCACGTACGCGCGTCCCTCGCCGTCGGCCTCGACGCGGTCCATCTGGCCGCGGATGCGCACCTCGACCTCGCCGGCCTCCAGGGTGACGTCGAAGTCGTGCTCGCTGGCCACCGGCGTGCGGCCGGTGCGGTCCATGACGTGCCACTTCAGGAAGCGTTCGAGCGCCACGCGCGCGTTCTCCTTCTCCTGCGCCGACTTCCAGGGCGCGTCGAAGGCGAGCGCGTTCCACACGGAGTCGAGGCGCTCCATAAGGACGGCGAGGTCGGCCGGGGTGTGCCCGGAGGCGACCTCGTCGGCCAGGACGTGCACGACGTTGCCGAAGCCCTGGGCGACCGTCGCGGGCGCGTCGGCCTTCACCTCGCGGCCCAGGAACCACTGGAGGGCGCAGGTGTTGGCCAACTGGTCGAGGGCGCTGCCGGAGAGCACGACGGGCTGGTCGCGGTTGCGCAGCGGCACCTTGGACTCGGTCGGCTCGAACATGCCCCACCAGCGGTAGGGGTGGGCCGAGGGCACGAGCGGGCGGCCGTCCTCGTCGGCGAGGGCGGCGAGCCTGGCCAGTCGCCGCGCGGCGGCCTCCCTGAGGGTGTCGGAGACGCGCGGGTCGACGGTGGTGGCGCGGAGCTCGGCGACCAGGGCGGCGACGGACAGCGGGCGGCGCGGGCGGCCCGTCACGTCCTTGGGTTCGACGCCGAGTTCGGTCAGGAAGCGGGAGGGCTGGTCGCCGTCGTCGGCGGGGGCCTTCACCGCGGTGACGACCAGTCGCTCACGCGCACGCGTGGCGGCCACGTAGAACAGGCGGCGCTCCTCGGCGAGCAGGGCGCCCGGGGTGAGCGGTTCGGCGAGTCCGTCGCGGCCGATGCGGTCGGCCTCCAGGAGGGAGCCCCGGCGGCGCAGGTCCGGCCACAGGCCCTCCTGGACGCCGGCGACGACGACCAGGCGCCACTCCAGGCCCTTGGAGCGGTGCGCGGTCATCAGGCGGACGGCGTCGGGGCGGACGGCACGCCGGGTGAGGGTGTCGGCGGCGATGTCCTCGGAGTCGATCTCCTCCAGGAAGTTCAGTGCACCCCGGCCCCCGGTGCGCTCCTCCGCGCGCGCGGCCGTCGCGAACAGCGCGCAGACCGCGTCGAGGTCACGGTCCGCGTTGCGTCCCGCCGCGCCACCGCGCCGGGCGGCCCGCTCCAGACGCCCGGGCCACGGTGTGCCCTCCCACAGGTCCCACAGCGCCTCCTCGGCACTGCCGCCGCCCGCCAGGCGCTCACGGGCCTTCCCGAGCAGCGCGCCGAGCCGCTGGGCACCGCGCGCGTACACCGGGTCGTGCACGGCCAGCCGCTCAGGCTCGGCGAGGGCCCGCGCGAGCAGTTCGTCCGAGGGCGGCGGCAGGGCGTTGCCGCCGGCCCGCTCCTCGTCCCGCAGAGCACGCCCGAGACGGCGCAGGTCGGCGGCGTCCAGGCCGGCGAGGGGGGAGGTGAGAAGGGTGAGGGCGGTCTCGGTGTCGAGCCAGGAGGTGTCGGGCGGGGGGTCTTCGGGGGCGGCTTCCTCGTCCGAGTGCGGCTCCTCGGCGACGGCGGCCTCGTCGGGGCGCGACTCGTCGGACCCCGGCTCGTCGTGCCGTACCTCTTCAGGCCGTACCTTTTCAGGCCGTACGGCACTCCCCGCCGCCTCCGCTGCCGCCACCGCCACCGCCCGAAGCGCCGTCAGCAACGGCGCCACCGCAGGCTCGTGCCGCAGGGCCAGATCGTCGCCGTCGATGTCCAGCGGGACCCCGGCCGCGGTGAGCGCGCGCCGCACCGTCGGGATCGTGCGGGACCCGGCGCGCAGCAGGACGGCCATCTCGCCCCACGGGACGCCGTCCTCCAGGTGGGCCCGGCGCAGGATGTCCGCGATGTTGTCCAGTTCGGTGCCGGACGTCGGGTACGTGTAGACCTCCACGCGCCCCCCGTCCCGGACCGGGGCGAGTTCGCGGTGGGCGCGGACCTTGTCCGCAGGCAGCCGGGTCAGCGGCATGCGCTGGGTGACCAGCCGGGTCGCGGCGAGGAGCTCGGTGCCGGAGCGGCGGGAGACGCGCAGCACCTCGACCGGGGCCAGGCGGCCGTCCGCGCGCGGGAAGGCGTGCGGGAAGTCGAGGATGCCGTTCACGTCCGCGCCGCGGAACGCGTAGATCGACTGGTCGGGGTCGCCGTACGCGACGAGGGTGCGGCCGCCGCCGGCCAGGGCCTGCAGCAGCCGTACCTGGGCCGGGTCGGTGTCCTGGTACTCGTCGACGAACACGGCGTCGTACTGCGCGGCGAGTCGCGCGGCGACCTCGGGGCGGCGGGCGAGGAGGACCGCGCGGTGGACCAGTTCGGCGTAGTCGAGGACGCCCTGGAGATCGAGGACGTCGAGGTACTCGGCGAGGAAGGCGGCCGCGGCCCGCCAGTCGGGGCGGCCGATGCGGTGGGCGAAGGCGTCCAGGGCGTCCGGTCCGAGGCCCAGTTCGCGGCTGCGGGCGAGGACCGCGCGGACCTCGTCGGCGAAGCCGCGGGTGGTCAGGCAGGCGCGCAGCTCGTCCGGCCAGCGCACATGGGCGAGGCCGAGCCGCTCCAGGTCGGGCTGGCCCGCGAGCAGTTCACGTACGGCGACGTCCTGCTCGGGTCCGGACAGCAGCCGCAGCGGCTCGACGAACAGGTCGCTGTCCTGGTGGGCGCGGACGAGGGCGTAGCAGAAGGAGTGGAAGGTCGTCGCCTGCGGGGCGCGGGCCGCTCCGGTGCGCAGGGCCATGCGGTCGCGGAGCTCGACGGCCGCCTTGCGGCTGAACGTCAGCACGAGCACGCGCGCGGGGTCCCCGCCACGGGCGATGCGTGACGCCACCGACTCGACGAGCGTGGTGGTCTTCCCGGTACCCGGACCTGCGAGGACGAGCAGCGGGCCGGTGCCGTGCTCAACCACCGCGCGCTGGGCGGCGTCCAGACGAGGGGGAGCCACACGGGCCGGCGGGGTACGGACCAGCCGGTAAGCGCCACGGGTCCCCTGTCGCACCTGGGGGTGCGACAGGCGCCTGGTGGAGGAAGAGGAGCTCACGTGGTTCGCCGGTCCTGGTGGGTGTGCTGTTGGGCGGCCCGCCGCGCGTGGAGGGCGGTGGACGGGGGATGAGGGGGACGTGTGCCGCCGACGCTACGCCGACGCCCGGTGCGGAAGCAGGGCTTCCGATTCTTCCCGCGTGGCCCGTACGTCCCACGCGACGCTCGCGACCCGCACGCCCCTCACCCCACGAACGTACGTCATGCCACGGACGTGCCCCGTTTCCCCCGTACGGGCGTCAGGGTGCCCCTGCGCCCGGGGGATGCCGGAAGCTGTCAGGTGTGACCCTCCGCACGATCGCCGCCGTCCCAGCGCGCCCGTCTCATGTCGAGGCGCGGCAGATGGCCCTCGGCGGCCCGGCTCGCCTCCTTCAGGGGCGTGCCCTCGGCCCGGTACTGGTCGAGGGCCCGCAGTTCGTGCCCGGGAAGCAGGGCGCCGTCCGCGCGGACGACACGCCACCAGGGGACGGCCCCGCCGTACAGGGCCATCACCCGGCCCACCTGACGCGGTCCGCCCTCCTCCAGCCACTCGGCGACGTCGCCGTACGTCATGACGCGCCCGGGCGGAATGCGTTCGGCCACGTCGAGGACCCGCTCGGCGTACTCCGGCAGCGTGTCCGCGTACTCCGGGCGGGCGTCGTGAGGAAGGCTCTGCTCGCTCATCCGCCCCATCCTGCCCCACCCCACCGACAATGTGACGGGCTCGCGACCGTGCGTATCCCTCGCCCATGGACGGCGCTTCCGGCAGACTGTGCGCCCCCGCAGGTGCACCCTGACACCTCCGTGTGTCGGTGGGGCATGCCACCATCGTGCGGGCGGTGACTGGTGATACGAGATCAAGAAGAGACGATGAAGCCACAGGGTGTGCACCCGGAGGACGCCGAGAGCACCTCTGACGCTTCGTCGCGCCCGGACGCCGCCGAGGCCGAGGAGACGTGCGTCGACGAAGAGGCGCACGCCGACGAGGTGGAGGGCGACGAGCCGCTGCTCCCCGCGCGCGTGCACCGGCCCTCCGACCTGATGCGGCTGCTGGTCGGCGTACTCGCCGTCGTCGTCCTGCTGGCGATCGCCGCGTTCGCGCACGGCACCACCTCGGGCCTCGAACAGGACATCAACAAGGGCACCGGCCAGGCACCCGATCTGCTGATCAAGATCGCAGGCCTGGCCTCCAGCATCGCGATCCTCCTGGTCCCGGTCGCGTTCGCGATCGAGCGGCTGATCAAGCGCGACGGGCTGCGGATCGCCGACGGCGTGCTCGCCGCGGTCCTGGCCCACGGTGTGACGCTCGCCACCGACCTGTGGGTCGCCAAGGGCGCCCCCGACTCGATCCAGGAGGCGCTCACCCAGCCCTCCCCCGGTGACATCCACGCCCTCACCGACCCCGTGCACGGCTATCTGGCGCCCGTCATCGCCTATATGACGGCCGTCGGCATGTCCCGCAGGCCGCGCTGGCGTGCGGTGCTGTGGATCGTGCTGTGCCTCGACGCGTTCTCGATGCTCGTCACCGGCTACACCACCCCGTTCTCGATCATCCTGACGGTGCTGATCGGCTGGACGGTCGCCTACGGCACGCTGTACGCCGTCGGCTCCCCCAACGTCCGGCCCACCGGGCAGACGCTCATGGCGGGCCTCAGGACCGTCGGTTTCCACCCGGTCGGCGCGGCCCGCGAGGAGGCGCTGGAGTCCGCGGAGAACGGCGACCGGGGCCGGCGCTATTTCGTCACCCTGGAGGACGGCCGCCCGCTGGACGTGACGGTCGTCGACCGGGAGCAGCAGGCGCAGGGCTTCTTCTACCGCGTGTGGCGCAACCTCACCCTGCGCGGCTTCGCCACCCGCAGCAGCCTCCAGTCGCTGCGCCAGGCGCTGGAGCAGGAGGCCCTGCTCGCCTACGCGGCCATCGCGGCCGGTGCCAACGCGCCCAAGCTGATCGCCACCTCCGAACTCGGCCCGGACGCGGTGATGCTCGTCTACGAGCACACCGGCGGGCGCACGCTGGAGTCGCTGGCCGAGGACGAGATCACCGACGAACTGCTGCGCAACACCTGGCGCCAGGTGCAGGCCCTCCAGTCACGGCGCATCGCACACCGCAGGCTCGCGGGTGACGCGATCTTGGTGGATCGTTCCGGCGCGGTGATCCTCACCGACCTGCGCGGCGGCGAGATCGCGGCCAGCACCCTGCTGCTGCGCATGGACGTCGCCCAGCTCGTGACGACCCTGGGGCTGCTGGCGGGCGCGGAGCGGGCGGTGGCCTCGGCGGTCGACGTCCTCGGCCCCGACGCGGTGGCCGACTGCCTTCCGATGCTCCAGCCGATCGCGTTGACGCGCTCCACGCGCGCGACGCTGCGCAGACTCGCCAGGGAACGGGCGCAGCGCGAGCGCGAGGCGGTCCTGGAGGCGTCCCGGCAGGCCAAGCAGGACCGCCTGGAGGAGGCGACCGAGGACACCAGGCCGGTACTGGAGAAGCCCGACAAGAAGACCGTCAAGGCGGAGGCGCGGGCCGAGAAGCGGGCCATCGACGAGGCCCTGGAGGAAGCCCGCGAGGAGGATCTGCTGACCCAGATCCGCCACGAGGTGCTGCTGATCCGGCCGCAGGCCCCGGTCGAACCGGCCCGACTGGAGCGGGTGAAGCCGCGCACGCTGATCAGCTTCATCGCCGGCGCCTTCGGCGCGTACTTCCTGCTGACGCAGCTCACCCACATCGAGTTCGGGCCGCTCGTCGCCAACGCCGAGTGGGGCTGGGTCGCCGCGGCCGTGCTGTTCTCTGCGGCCAGCTACTTCGCCGCGGCCATGGCGCTGCTCGGCTTCGTGCCCGAGCGGGTCGGGTTCCTGCGGACGGTCGCGGCCCAGGTCGCCGGTTCGTTCGTGAAGATCGTCGCACCGGCCGCGGTGGGCGGCGTGGCCCTCAACACGCGCTTCCTGCAACGCCAGGGCGTGCGGCCGGGCCTCGCGGTGGCGAGCGTCGGCGCCTCGCAGCTGTTCGGGCTGGGCTGCCACATCGTGATGCTGCTGTCCTTCGGCTATCTGACCGGCACCGAGAAGACACCGTCGCTGTCGCCGTCCCGGACGGTCATCGCCGGTCTGCTGACGGTGGCGGTGCTGGTGCTGGTGGTCACCTCGGTGCCGTTCCTCAGGAAGTTCGTCGTCACGCGCGTGAGGTCGCTGTTCGCGGGTGTCGTGCCGCGCATGCTGGACGTGCTCCAGCGGCCGCAGAAGCTGGTCACCGGCATCGGCGGCATGCTGCTGCTGACGGCCTGCTTCGTGATGTGCCTGGACGCGTCGATCCGCGCGTTCGGCGACGAGTCGACCTCGCTCAGCATCGCCAGCGTCGCCGTCGTCTTCCTTGCGGGCAACGCGCTCGGCTCGGCCGCCCCGACGCCGGGCGGCGTGGGCGCCGTGGAGGCGACTCTGACGGTCGGTCTGATCGCCGTGGGCCTGCCCAAGGAGGTCGCCGCCCCGGCCGTCCTGCTGTTCCGTCTGCTGACGCTGTGGCTGCCGGTGCTGCCGGGCTGGCTGGCCTTCAACCATCTCTCGCGCAAGGGCGCGCTGTAGCGCACGGCACCTGTTCCGCGCCTCGTACCGCCTGTTCCGCACCACGTACCGCCTGTTCCGCACCACGTACCTCGTACGGCTCGCGCCCCGAGCATCTCCGCGCGCGTGACCGCAGGATGGGGTCATGCCGAAACCCCCTCGACTGCGTGCCGCCGCCCTGACCGCGACCGCCCTGCTGCTGTCCTGCACGCTGGCCGGCTGCGGCGACGACTCCAAGGACGAGGACCTGTCGGCGCAGAAACTCAGCTGGAAGGACTGCCCGGCCCCGTCGCAGGCGGAGGGCGGCGGTGACGCGCCGTCGCCGCTCCCCGGCGGCGACACCTGGCAGTGCGCCACCATGAAGGCGCCCCTGGACTGGGCGAAGCCCAAGGGCGACACGATCGGCATCGCGCTGGTCCGGGCGAAGGCCAGCGGCTCCGCCGACCGGCGCATCGGCTCGCTCGTCTTCAACTTCGGCGGCCCCGGCGGCTCGGGCGTCACCACACTGCCCGCCTTCGGCACCGACTACGCGACACTGCGCACCCGCTACGACCTGGTGAGCTTCGACCCGCGCGGGGTCGGCCGCAGCGCGCCCGTGGAGTGCCTGAACGACCCTCAGCTCGACGTGTACTTCGAGCAGGACTGGACCCCGGACGACTCGGCCGAGCGCACCGCTCTGATGGACAACACCAAGGAGTTCAACGCGGCCTGCGAGGACAACTCCAAGAAGACGCTGCCGCATGTGCGCACCACCGACGCGGCCCGCGACATGGACCTGATGCGCCAGGTCCTCGGCGACCGGAAACTGCACTACTTCGGCATCTCGTACGGCACCGAACTCGGCGGTGTCTACGCCCACCTGTTCCCGAAGAACGTGGGCCGCGCGGTCTTCGACGGGGTGGTCGACCCGACGCAGACCAGCGAGCAGGGCTCGCTCGGACAGGCCGAGGGCTTCCAGCTCGCGCTCGACAACTTCGCCGAGGACTGCACCTCCAAGACCGAGGACTGCCCTGTCGGCGACACCGCGCAGGACGTCAAGAGCCGCATCGCCAAGCTGCTCGCGGACCTCGACAAGAAGCCGATCCCCGGCATCGGCCGGCGCCTGCTGACCCAGACCGCCGCGACCAACGGCATCGCGCAGTCGCTGTACTCGAAGGACTTCTGGGAGTACCTCGTCGAGGGCCTGGAGCAGGCCTACGACGGCGACGGCCGGGTCCTGATGCTGTTGTCCGACTCGATGAACGGGCGGAGCGACAACGGCGAGTACAGCAACATCACCGCGGCCAACATCTCCATCAACTGCGCCGACGACAAGCCCCGGTACACCGCGGCCGACGTGGAGCGGCGGCTGCCCGAGTTCCGTGCCGCCTCCCCGCTGTTCGGCGACTTCCTGGCCTGGTCGATGGTGAGCTGCACCGACTGGGCGGTGGCGGGCGCCGCCGACCATCCCGACGTGAGCGCGGCCGGCTCGGCGCCGATCCTCGTCGTCGGCAACACCGGCGACCCGGCCACCCCGTACGAGGGCGCCCGCAAGATGGTGGAGGCGCTCGGTGAGGGCGTCGGGGTCGAGCTGACGTACAAGGGGCAGGGGCACGGGGCGTACGACAGCAAGAACAAGTGCGTCCTGGACGCGGTGAACGGCTATCTCCTGACCGGGAAGGTACCGGCGGCGGGCACCGTCTGCTCCTGACGAACGACCAGGTCCTGACGTGAACCAGCTGGTCAGAGAGTTATCCACAGGCCCGGACGGAGTTTCGCGGGCCCGGCCTACGATGGTCACATCGCCATCCGCTGTTCCGTGCGGACGGCTTGTGAGGGGGGAACGCAATGGCGCGATGCGCACGGTGGGCGGCACTGGCCGCGGCCGCCACACTGCTGACGGCGGGGTGCAGCGGCGGCTCGTCCGGTGACGGCGGGAGCGGCGGGGACACGGGTACGGCCCGGCCGTCGGCCGGTTCCTCCACCACGACCGACGCGAAGGCACTGCCCTCGTCGCTGACCGCGCAGAAGCTCGGCTGGAAGCGCTGCAAGGCCACCGGGGAGGGCCCCGCGCCCGGCAACGACTGGCGGTGCGCCACGCTGAAGGCGCCCCTGGACTGGTCGAAGCCGGACGGCGAGACGATCGACCTCGCCCTGATCCGCGCCGAGGCCCGCGGCGGCAAGCGCATCGGCTCGCTGCTGTTCAACTTCGGCGGCCCGGGGGCCTCGGGTGTGTCGACGATGCCGGCGTACGCCCCTCTCGTCTCCCTCCTGCGCGAGCGGTACGACCTGGTGAGCTGGGACCCGCGCGGGACCGGTGCCAGCGAGGGCGTCCGCTGCCGCGACGACAAGGCGATCCAGGCATCCGAGTCGGTGGACATCACCCCGGACACCCCGGCGGAGGAGCGGGCCTACTTCCAGGACGCCACCGACTTCGGCAAGGGCTGCGCGAAGGACGCCGGCCCGCTGATGGCGCATGTCTCCACCACCGACTCGGCCCGCGACATGGACCTGATGCGCCAGGTCCTCGGCGACTCCGAGATGCACTACTTCGGGATCTCGTACGGCACCCAGCTCGGCGGTGTCTACGCCCACCTGTTCCCGAAGAACGTGGGGCGGCTGGTCCTGGACGCGGTGGTCGACCCGACCGCCGACGCCGTCGGACACGCGAAGAACCAGGCCCTCGGCTTCCAGCGGGCACTGGACAACTACCTGAAGTCCACCGGCCAGGATCCCGCGCAGGGCACGCGGAAGATCGTGAAGCTGTTGGACCGGATCGACGCCGACCCGCTGCCCGCGGCGGCCGGCCGGAAGCTGACCCAGTCGCTCGCCGTCACCGGCATCATCCTGCCGCTCTACAGCAAGTCCAGCTGGCCCACCCTGACCAGCGCGCTGGAGGCGGCCGAGCAGGGCGACGGCTCGGAGCTGCTGGCCCTCGCGGACGGCTACAACGACCGTGACGACTCGGGGCACTACGGCACGACCACCCATGCCCAACGGGTCATATCGTGCTTGGACGACAAGCAGCGGCCCACGCTCGCGGAGACGAAGAAGCAGCTGCCCGCGTTCGAGAAGATCTCCCCCGTGTTCGGCTCCTTCCTCGGCTGGGACACGGCCGGCTGGTGCCACGACTGGCCGGTGGCCGGGCAGTACGACACCCCGGAGGTGAGCGCGCCCGGTGCGGCACCGGTACTGGTGGTCGGCAACACGGGCGACCCGGCGACGCCGTACGAGGGGGCCCGGCGGATGGCGGACGAGCTGGGCAAGGGCGTCGGCGTGGAGCTGACCTGGAAGGGCGAGGGACACGGGGCGTACGGGAGCGGGAGCGACTGCGTGGACTCGACCGTGAACGCCTATCTGCTGAAGGGGACCGTGCCGAAGGACGGCAAGGTCTGCTCCTAGCCGGGGCGTTCGCACCCGGGAGGTTCGCACCCGGGGCAGCGGAAAGGGGCCCGGCACACAAGGTGCCGAGCCCCTTCCGGGAAGGCGTGGGCCTAGTAGACCGGCTTGTGCGGTTCGATCTGGTTGACCCAGCCGATCACACCGCCGCCGACGTGCACGGCGTCGGAGAAGCCCGCGGACTTCAGGACCGCGAGGACTTCCGCACTGCGGACACCCGTCTTGCAGTGCAGGACGATCTTCTTGTCCTGCGGGAGGCCCTCCAGGGCGGTGCCCATGAGGAACTCGTTCTTCGGGATCAGCTTGGCGCCCGGGATGGAGACGATCTCGTACTCGTTGATCTCGCGGACGTCGATGATCTCGATGTTCTCGCCGTCGTCGATCCACTCCTTGAGCTGCTTGGGAGTGATCGTCGAGCCGGCGGCCGCCTCCTGGGCCTCCTCGGAGACGACGCCGCAGAAGGCCTCGTAGTCGATGAGCTCGGTGACGGTCGGGTTGTCGCCGCAGACCGCGCAGTTGGGGTCCTTGCGGACCTTGACCTGGCGGTACTGCATCTCCAGGGCGTCGTAGATCATCAGGCGGCCGACGAGGGGCTCGCCGGTGCCGGTGAGGACCTTGATGGCCTCGGTGACCTGGATGGAGCCGATGGACGCGCACAGCACGCCCAGGACGCCGCCCTCGGCGCAGGAGGGGACCATGCCCGGCGGCGGGGGCTCCGGGTAGAGGCAGCGGTAGCAGGGACCGTGCTCGGACCAGAAGACGGACGCCTGGCCGTCGAAGCGGTAGATCGAGCCCCACACGTACGGCTTGTTCAGCAGCACGGCCGCGTCGTTGACGAGGTAGCGGGTCGCGAAGTTGTCGGTGCCGTCGACGATCAGGTCGTACTGGCTGAAGATGTCCATCACGTTGTCGGCCTCGAGCCGCTCCTCGTGAAGGATCACGTTCACGTACGGGTTGATGCCGAGGACGGAGTCGCGCGCGGACTCGGCCTTGGAGCGGCCGATGTCGGCCTGGCTGTGGATGATCTGACGCTGGAGGTTCGACTCGTCGACCTCGTCGAACTCCACGATGCCGAGCGTGCCGACGCCCGCCGCGGCCAGGTACATCAGCGCCGGCGAGCCCAGGCCGCCGGCGCCCACACAGAGCACCTTGGCGTTCTTCAGCCGCTTCTGCCCGTCCATCCCGACGTCGGGGATGATCAGGTGGCGGGAGTACCTGCGGACCTCGTCTACGGTGAGCTCAGAAGCGGGCTCGACCAGGGGTGGCAGCGACACGGGGACTCCGTTGGTCGGTCAATCACTACAGTTGTTCTCCCTGTAACACTGCCATGGGCTTCTTCATTCCGAGACACCCGTTCCGATCCGCGAGACGAGTTCGTCCCAGTAGCCGGGCATCGTCTCCCAGGGATCGACGCGACCGCCGCCGTCCGTGCGGTCGGTGAACCAGATCGTGGAGGCGCCCTGCCAGCGGGCGATGCGCAGCGCCTCGTCGAGGTGCGGGGCGGGCACCCCGTGGACGAAGTGGCAGAAGCGCTCGGGCGGGTAGTCGGCGGTCCACTCGGCCACCTGCGACCAGCGGTAGTCGCTCCAGGGGCCGGAGAAGGTGACCAGCTGGTCGGCGTTCTCGGCGTAGCCCGGGTAGGGGTGGGTGCCATGGCCGAGGACGATATGGGCGTCGTCACGGATCGCGCGCAAGGTGGTGACGGTGCGGCGGATCTCGGGAAGCGCGGCGCGTTCGGTCGGGCAGCGGTCCAGGAAGAAGCCGTCGACCTGGTACCAGTCGAGGTGGCGGTGCGCCTCGGAGAGCAGTTCGCCGTAGGTGCGCGCGCCGTGCACGGTGTCGAGATGGCCGAGCACGCGGATGCCCGCGTTGCGCAGCCGCCCGGCCGCTTCGAGGCAGTGCGGGTCGGGGCGGGCGCCGGGGCCGTCGGCGACGTTGAGGACGGCCCAGTGCAAGGGCGCGCCGGGGCGGGTGAGTTCGGCCCATTCGGCGGGCGCGACCAGGGGGTGGGCAAAGCCGGGGACCCCGAGGCCGGTGCGCAGTTCGAGGCTGGACGTGGTGTTCTTCGTGCTGGTCAGATGCGGCATGCCGCCTCCATCCAGATGTCGGCGAGGGACTCCTCGAGGTTGATCCGGGGGCGCCAGCCGAGCCGGTCGCGCGCGGTGCGCACGTCGGCCTGCTGCCAGCTGCCGCAGCCGTCGGGGTATGGGTACGCGAGCGGTGCCGCGTGGTCCGATTCGGTGCGGGGGTGGCCGATGGACGCCCGCAGCGGGCCGGGCGGGCCGTCGAGTTCGTGGAGCGCGCCGCCGTATCCGGCGACCCGGGCCAGGACGGCGGCGGCGTCGCGGAGGCGGACGGCGCGCCCCGAGCCGATGTTGATGACGCCCTGCGCGGCGGAGAGCGAGGCGGCGTGGACGGCGCGGGCCACGTCCCGGACGTCCACGAAGTCGCGCTGGGCGCCCAGGCCGGCGAGCTTGAGCTCACCGTCGCCGGACTGCATGGCGCGGCGCATGGCCTCGGCGAGCCGGCCGAGCGGGGAGCCCGCGGGGGTGCCGGGGCCCGCCGGTGAGAAGACGCGCAGGACGACCGCGTCCAGGCCGGAGCCGAGGACCAGCTCGGTGGCGGCGAGTTTGCTGACGCCGTACGGGCCGCCGGGGCGGGGCACCGCGTCCTCCGCGGTGGAGGAGCCGGGCTGGCTGGGGCCGTACTCCGCGCCGCAGCCGATCTGCACCAGCCGGGCCCCGCAGCCGCTGCGGCGCAGGGCCTCGCAGACGGTGGCGACGGCGACGGTGTTGTGGCGGGTGAGTTCGCGGGCGCCGCCGCGGGTGGCGCCGGCGCAGTTGATGACGACGCCCGGGTGGACCGCGTCGAGGAAGCGGGTGAGGGCACCGGGGCTGCCGGACGCGAGGTCGAAGCGGACGTCGGCGTCGTCACCGCGGCCGAGGGCGGTGAGCTGGACGGCGGGGTCGGCCAGCAGGCGGTCGGCCACGAAGCGGCCGAGGTAGCCGTTGGCTCCGATCAGCAGGACTCTCATCGGACGGCTCCCGGGGCCTGGGGGGCGGGTCGGGAGGTGGTCATGCGGGTTCTCCTTCGGGAGGGGCGGTGCGTGTGCCTCCGGCGGTGGGGCCGGGGTGCCTGCGACGGCTTGTGGGGGGGGCGGCGGACGAGTGGTCGCGGCTACGGCGGGTGCGTGGGTCGGGGCCGGGTCAGCACGGCGCCTCCGGCTGTGCGTGGGCCGAGGCCCGGGTGAGCTTGCGGAAGCCGTGCACCAGCAGGGCGAGAGCGCCGATCGCGCAGGCCAGGGTCTGGATGCCGCCTGGGCCCCAGAGGTCCACGAGGGCGTCCACCGGGGTGGCCAGGAAGCCGCACCCCGGCAGCCGGGACGCGAAGGCCGTGGACAGTGCGGTCGCCTCGGCCGTGGTGGCGGCGACGAGCACCACCGCGGGGGCGTGGGTGAAGCCGTGGGTGGTGAGGAGGCGGGCCAGGAAGAGGAGGGAGCCGAGGGCGATGACCTGGGCGTAGGGGGCCGGTTCGCCCAGGGCGGTGCCGGACAGGGCGAGGAGGGCCGTCAGGGCGCACAGGTACAGGGCGAACGCGCCGAGCAGCAGAGGGCGTACGGCGTCCGCGAAGTCCTCCAGGCCGCGGCTGACGGTCAGTTTGCGGCGGGCGCGTGCCGTGAAGAGGTGGGCGGCCCAGGCGGCCGGGGCGCAGGACAGGGTCAGCGCGAGGAGGGAGGCCGTGGCCACGGGCCAGTGGGACTGCGCGGCGCCGGTGGGCAGGGCGTCGGGGCCGCCGGTCACGGCCTCCCCGAGCAGTCCGTCGCCCAGGGCGGCGTAGGCGAGGAGCCAGTACGTCCAGCTGGAGGTGCCGGTGGTGGGGGCGTGGTCCGGGACGCCGAGCGGGCCGCGGGACAGAGCCGCGCGCACCGCCAGGGCGACGGCGAGGACGCCCACCAGCGCCGCGACCAGGCGGGACTGGCCGTCGGTGAGACGGATGCCGACGATCGTGGCGGCGCACAGGGCGCCGGGAAGGAGGGAGAGCAGCGCCCAGTCGGTCCGGGCCCGGGGCGCGGGCTCCGCTGTGGGAGTCGGTGCCGGGTCGCCGTCCCTCGGGACTCGGGCGTACATCTCCTCGGCGAGCGCGAAGACGTCCCGGTGCCGGAAGCGAACGGCGGTGCGGTCGGTGACGCCGTGGGCCTCCAGACCCGCCGCGATCTCCAGGGGGTCGACGGCCCGTTCGCACAGCTCGCGGTGCCGGTGCATCAGGGCCTTCACCGGGTCGGCGGCGGAACGGCGGCCGGGGCCGGTGGTGGGTTTGCGGCCGGTGGAGACTTCGGGGGCGCGGGGGGTGGGGGGTGACGGGGGGAGGGCGTCCGGGATGGGGGAGGTCAGGGGGGCGTACGGCTCCGGCCCCGACTCAGCGAGCGCGTCGGCGTCGTGATCGGGGTCGGCGGCATGGGCACGGGCATCGCCATCGGCACCGCCGTCGCCATCGCCATCGCCATCGAGGGCCAGTCCCTCGGCGTACCCCGCGGCTCCCGCCTCCAGCACTCCAGGGTCCTCGGCCGCACCAACCTCCAGCACCCCGGAGTCCCCGACGACCCCGGCCTTCAGCGCCCCCGGGCTCCCCGGAGTGCCGGGCCGGTCCAGTTCGCCCAGGTCGCCGCTCATCCGGCCGCTCCTTCCGTGGCGGCGAGGGGAGTTGTCGCGCGGACCGGGGGGCCCGCCGCCCAGCCGGGGCCGCCGCGGGCCACGACGCGGGTGCTGAGCTCGGTCCAGCGGCCGGGGACGTGGGCCTCGGCGGGGGCGGCGAACGGCAGGGGTTCGCCGGTGCCGTCGAGCACGACCCGGTGGACCGGGGTGTGCGAGACGATCTCCAGGTAAATGCCGTGAAATGCCGTGATGTTCTGTTCCACGGTGAACAGTTCGAGCGCCCGGGCGCGCGCGGCGGCACCCAGGCGCTCACGGCGCTCGGGGTCGCGCAGCAGCGTCACGCACGCCTCCGCGAGCGCCTTCGGGTTGCGCGGCGGCACCACGAGCCCGGTGCCGCCGATGACCTCGACGACCGCGCCGACATCGGTCGAGACCGTGGCCCGCGCGCAGAACATGGCCTCGACGAGGCTGATCGGAAAGCCCTCGACGACGCTGGACAGGACGGTGACGGCACCGGAGGCGTACGCGTCGGCAAGCGTGGGCACCTCGGGGCCGCCGATCTCCTCGAAGGAGACGGGGTTGTCGCCGACGGAGTGCAGCCCCTCCGCCTCGTCGGGGAAGAGCTGTGCGGCCAGCGCCTTGCAGTGCCCTAGGTAGGCCGCGCCCTCGGGGCCGGCGGGCGCGCCGACGATTCTCAGGCGGGTCTTGGGCTCCTCCTTGCGGATCTCCGCGAAGGCGTGGAGCAGCGAGATCAGGTCCTTGGCGGGTTCGACCCGGCCGACCCAGACCAGCGTGTCCGGGTCCACGCACTCCGCCGACTCCCCCACCTCGGTGAAGTGGGCGGCGTCCATGCCCGGGTAGACCGTGCGCAGCTTCTCGCGGTCGGCGCCGCAGCGTTCCTGCCAGCGGCGGGCGTGGGTGTTGCCGGGCGTGACGACCGCGGCGCGGGCGTAGGTCTCGGCGGCGAGCCGGCCGTGGAAGGCGGCGAGCAGGGCGCGCACGGCGGGGGTGGCCTCGGTGTCGGCCAGGTAATGCGTGCGCAGCCGTACGCCGTACTCGGTCACCAGCAAGGGCACCCCGCAGAAGTGGCGCGCGAGGAGCCCGGGAAGCGCGGCCGGGCCGCCGGAGGCCGCGTGGCACAGGTCGACCGCGCCGAGGCCGTCGTCCTCGTACCAGTCGAGCGAGAGGGGGCGCAGGGCGCGCTCCAGGTGGGTGGCCACGGCGAGCAGATCAGGTACGCGCGCCGCGCGCGCCGTCTGCCGGGCGCCGGGCGCGCGACAGGCGCGCTCCAGGGCGCGTACGGCGGTCTCGGAGCGGAGCGCTCCGACCAGCCCGCCCTCGTCGCGGGCGAGTTCGGCGAGCCCGTACAGGGCGCTGGCGAAACGGTCCGCCTCGGTGCCGGACGACTCCCCCGCGGCGTCCCCGGCCGTCCCCTCGCACAGAGCCGCCGCCAACTCGCCGTAGGACTCGGCGAACCGGCGGCGCGCGCGGCGCCCGTACACCACGCCGTCGTCCTCGGCGCTCCACAGTGGGGCCGTGATCACCCTGTTGACCTGCGGCGGCAGCTGGACCCAGCCCTCGTCCTCCTGGTGCTCGCTGCGGCTGAGCGCGTAGATGTCGAACTCGTGCTGCTCGAGCCCGCGCACGAGCCGGTCGCACCAGAGCCTGGCGTCACCGCTCACATACGGATAGCCACCCTCCGTAAGCAGTCCTATGCGCACGAGTGCACCCCCGATCTCCCGTATGAGGAGCCGCCGTTGGCCCGGCGGCTCGCAGCGGGACGAACGTATGCGGACAAGGCGGTGGCGCGACGGACGGTTGTCCATCGCGCCACCAAAAGGGGTGAACGGTCGTAACTTTCCCGTGCGGGTCGCGTTCGGTCGCGCTAAGAGATCATGCGCACACGGAACGTCAGGTCACGGCCACCGCACGGCGTTCCGCCCGGCGCCGGGCCGCCACCTGCGGATCGAGCGCCGGTACGGCGGCCAGGAGCTGCTTGGTGTACGGGTCCTGGGGGTTGTCGTACACCTCGTCGGCCGGGCCCTGTTCGACGATCCGGCCGCGCCGCATCACGGCGACCCGGTCGCTGACCTGGCGTACGACGGCGAGGTCGTGCGCGACGAAGACCAGGGCGAGCCCGAGTTCCCGCTGCAACTCGCCGAGCAGGGCGACGACCTGGGCCTGGGTGGTGACGTCGAGCGCGGAGACGGGCTCGTCGCAGACGATCACGCGCGGGTCGGCCGCGAGCGCCCGGGCGATGCCCACGCGCTGGCGCTGGCCGCCGCTGAACTCGTGCGGGTAGCGGTCGTAGTGCGCCCCTTCGAGCCCCACGCGCTCCAGGAGTTCCGTCACACGCCCCCTGATCCGCTTCTCGTCCCTCCCCCGCTCTCGGCTGCGCTCGAACGGGGCGACCCCCATGCCCCTCGCACGGAGCGGATCGGCGATCGACTCGCCCACGCTGCGGCGGGGGTTGAGGGAGGAGACCGGGTCCTGGAACACCATCTGCACGGCCGGATTCACGCCCACGCGTGTGCGTGCCTCGTCGCGGACCTCCCCCGCCGTCGGTTCGAGGAGCCCGACCAGCATCCGGCCGAGGGTCGTCTTGCCGCTGCCGCTCTCGCCGACGACACCGAGGGTCTCGCCCCGGTGGATCGTCAGCGAGACGTCGTCGACGGCCGCGAAGGCCTTCTTGCCGCGCCCGAACTCCCGCCGGAGGCCCTTGGCTTCGAGGACCACGTCACCGGACGCCCCGGAGGGGGCCCGGGGCGCGTCCACGCGCGGGACCGCGGCGAGCAGTTCGCGGGTGTACGCCTCCGCGGGCGCCCCCAGGACCGTGCCGACCGGCCCGTGCTCGACGGCCCGCCCGTGCCGCATGACGAGCACGTCGTCGACGCTCTCGGCGGCCACGCCCACGTCGTGCGTGACGAGCAGCAGCCCCATGCCGGTCTCCTGGCGCAGTGTGTGCAGCAGGTCGAGGATCTGGGCCTGGACCGTCACGTCGAGCGCGGTGGTCGGCTCGTCGGCGATCAGCAGGTCGGGCTCGCAGGCCAGCGCCATCGCGATGAGGGCGCGCTGGCGCATGCCGCCGCTGAACTCGTGCGGCCGGGACCGCGATCTGCGGGGTGCGTCCGGAATTCCAACCCGGTCCAGCACCTCGACCGCACGCGCGCGTGCCGCTCGACGCGACACACGCGTGTGCACGCGGTGCACCTCGGCGATCTGGTCGCCGATCGCGTAGTACGGGTCCAGGGACGACAGCGGGTCCTGGAAGACCATCGCCGCCTTCGCGCCCCGCAGCCGCCGCAGTTCGTCGTCCGACGCCTGCTGTACGTCCACTCCGGCCACTTCGACCGAACCGCTGACGCGCGCTCCCGTGCCCCGGTGCAGCCCGAGCAGGGCCGAGGCGACCGTGGACTTGCCGGATCCGGACTCGCCGACCAGGGCGAGGGCGGCGCCGTCGGCCAGGCTGAAGGAGAGGCCGTCGACGGCCCGCAGGTCGCCGAACTCGACCGTCAGGTCGGTGACTTGGACGAGGCTCATGCGAGCACCACCCGTCGGTCGGCCACCGCGTACAGGACGTCCGCGACGGCGTTGGCGAGCACTACGAAGAAGCCGATGACCAGGACCATCCCGACGACGACCGGGAGATCGACGACCGTGACGGCATGGACGAGTTCCTGGCCGATGCCGGGCAGGCCGAACAGCGACTCGATGAGGACGGCACCGCCGACCGCGCTGCCGAAGTCGTTGGCGTTCAGGGCGATGATCGGCGCCAGGGCCCCGCGCAGGGCGTGCCGGCCGACGATCGAGCGCTCCCCGACGCCGTAGGCGCGGAAGGTGCGGATGTGGTCCTCGGCGAGCGTCTCCAGCATCGACGCCCGGGTCAGCCGGGCGAAGTAGGCCGCCTCGCCGAGGGCGAGCGTCACCCAGGGCAGCAGCAGGCCCCAGGCCCACTGCTCGGGGTCGTCGGAGAACGAGACGTACTCCGGGAAGGGCAGCAGCTCCAGCTGTCCGCAGACCACGATCATCAGGACGAGCCCGATGACGAACACGGGTGTGGCGACACCCGCGAGGGTGATGCCGGTCAGCGCCCGCTCGGTGAACCGGCCGCGCCGCCAGGCGGACAGCACACCGGTGCCGACGCCGAGGAGCAGCCAGAGCACCATGCCGCCGATCACCAGGGACAGGCTGACGGGCAGCTTGTTCAGGATGATCTGGGTGACCTGCTGGTCGCTCTGGTACGACAGCCCGAGGCAGGGCGCCGAGCAGTGCTCCACGGAGGTGCCGGTGGAGTAGTCATGGCCTACGACGATCCCCTGGAGGAAGTGCCAGTAGCGCAGGTACAGCGGGTCGTCGAGCCGGAGTTGCTGGGCGACCTGGTGGACCTGTTCCGGCGAGCAGCGCGGGCCGCAGGTGATCTGGGCGACGTTGCCGGGGGTGGCGTAGAAGACGACGTAGATGATGACCGAGAGGGCGAGCAGGGTGAGGACGGCGCTCACGGTCCGGCGTACGGCG
Source organism: Streptomyces sp. SID13726 (assembly GCF_010548375.1). Classification (GTDB taxonomy): domain Bacteria; phylum Actinomycetota; class Actinomycetes; order Streptomycetales; family Streptomycetaceae; genus Streptomyces. The sequence goes on along the minus strand of NZ_JAAGLY010000032.1, from coordinate 51,118 downwards.
AATCCCGCGAAGCCGCTCATGAGGTGGCCTCCTCGCGGGTGTCGGACTCGTCGGCCGTGGCAGCGCCCGCCTCGGGCTCGCCCGCTGTGGACGCGCTCGCCTTCGCCTCCTGCTTGCGGCCGGTCCCGACGCGCAGTCGGGAGGCCGCGCGCGGGTCCAGGGCGGTGCGGACGCCGTCGCCGAGGACGGTGAGGGCGAGCACGGTCACGAAGAGCGCGGCGGCGGGCAGCAGCAGGTACTGCGGGGCCGCCTGGTACCAGACGTCGGCCGAGGAGAGCATCTGTCCCCAGGACGGCGTGGGTGGCTTCACGCCGACGCCGAGGAAGGACAGGGCCGCCTCGATGCTGATGTTCGCGGGGACCATCAGGGCGGCGTAGGTGATGACGGGTGCGGCGAGGCCGGGCAGCAGGTCGCGGCGGGCGATCCGCCAGGTGCTCCAGCCGCTGAGCCGGGCGGCGGCCACGTAGTCGAGTTCCTTGAGGGTGAGGGTCTGGGCGCGCGCGATCTTGCCGATGGTGCCCCAGGCGACGAAGCCGATGATGAGCGCGACCAGGATCGGCCTCGGGAAGTCGGCGGGCACGATGGCCAGCAGTGCCAACGCCATGATCATCAACGGCATCGCCACGATGATGTCGGTGATCCGGCTCAACAGTTGATCAACCCATCGGTTGCCGAGCGCGGCGGCGACGCCGACGACGACACCGAGGAACACCTGTACGGCGGTGGCGCCCAGCGCGACGCCCAGGGAGACCCGGGCGCCGTACACCAGGCGGGCGAACAGGTCGCGCCCGGTCTGCGGTTCGACGCCGAGCCAGTGGTCGCCGCTGACGCCGCCGAAGGATCCGACGGGCACACCGCCGCGCGCGGAGTCCACGAGGGAGGGGTGGTAGGTGGTGGGGTCCTGGCCCTCCAGCGCGGTGAGCAGGGGCGCGGCGAGCGCGACCAGGACGAGCAGCGCCACGACGGCCGCCGCGACCATGGCGGCGCGCTGCGCCCGCAGCCGCCGCCAGAACTGACGAGCCCCCGAGGCCCCCGGGGCGGCTGCCTCGGGGACCTCGGTGGCGACAAGTGCCTCGCTCATCGGGTTACTTGACCGCGACCTGCGAGATGTCCAGGACGCCGGTCCAGTCGCTGATCACGACGTTCCTGATGTCCTTGCCGACCAGTCGCTTGTAGACGGGGTGGAACAGCGGCACGGTCAGCGCCTGCTCACCGATCTTCTTGTCCAGCGCGCCCCACCTCTTGGCGGCAGCGTCAAGATCCGTCAACTTGTTGATCGCGTCAATCTCGGCATTGACCGACTTGTCATTGAGCAGGCCCGAGTTGAAGTTCGCGCCGTCCTTGACGATCTGCCGGCCGTCGAAGATCGGGGCGAGGAAGGGACCGCCGGAGGGCCAGTCGGCACCCCACGCGGAGAGGAAGAAGCCCGGCTCCGTCTTCACGTTGTGGATCGTGTCGGAGTAGTTGTTGTCCTCCAGGCCCTGGAGCTTGACCGTGATGCCGGCCTTCTTGAGCGCGTCCTGGATCGCGGTCGCGATCTCGGGGCTGGTCCTGAAGTTCTGGGCGTTGTCGTGGGTCAGCGTGACGGTGAGACCGCTCGGGTAACCGGCCTCCTTGAGCAGTTCCTTGGCCTTGGCCGCGTTGCCGGTCGCGCCCGCCGGGAAGTGGTCGTAGGGCTCGTAGCCGAAGGACTTCTGGTTGGGCAGGAAGGTGGTGGCGGCCTCGGCCAGCGCGGAACCGCCCGCCGCGTTCACCACCGAGGAACGGTCGATGGCGTACGAGATCGCCTGCCGTACCTTGACGTTGTTGAACGGCTTGACCGTCGGGTTGAACGCTATGTAGTTCGTGTAGCCGAAGTGCCCGGTGCCGACGCGGGCGGCGAGGTCCTTGTCGCCGGTCACCTTGGCAAGTTCGGCCGGGCCGAGGTTGGTGTCCGTGGTGACCGCGGCCGCGTCGGTGCCCTGGGACGCGGACAGCCGCTGGTTGATCACCGAGGAGTCGAGGCCCGACTTGACCTCGATCCGGTCCGGGTACGCCTTGCGCTCGGCGTCGGTCGTGGCGGACCAGTAGGTGTTGCGCTCAAGGGTGACGGTCTCACCGTCGTTCTCGTTCTTGACGACCTTGTAGGGGCCCGACGAGACCGGGTGCTCCTCGTACTTGGTTCCGGTGTCCTTGGCCTTCGGCACGGGCGTGAACTGCGTCTGCGTGGCGAGGAACGGGAACTCGCCCTCGGGCTTGTTCAGGTGGAAGACGATGGTGCGCTCGTCCGGCGTCTCGATGGCCGACAGGCCCTTCTTGTCCTTGTACGGCCCCTGGTAGTCGGCCGCGCCGACCAGCCAGTCCCGCAGGTAGGGCGCCCCGCCGGACAGCTCGGGCGCGAAGGAGCGCTCGATGCCGTACTTGATGTCGGCCGAGGTGATCGCGGTGCCGTCCTCGTACTTCAGGCCCGTCTTCAGGGTGTACGTCCACACGGTCGCGTCCTTGTTGGGGCGCCCGGTGTCGGTGGCGAGGTCGGGGACGACCTTGGCTCCGGCGGCGCCGCTCTCGCGGTTGCGGGTGGTGAGGGTGCGGAAGACGAGGGAGGGCACGTTGCCGCCGCCCGAGGTGTACAGGCGGGCCGGGTCGAAGTCCGACTGCGGGTCGGAGTTCAGGACTGTGAGGGTGCCGCCCTTGTGGGGCGTGGAGTCGCCACCGGAGCTCTTGGCATCGTTGTCCTCAGGGCCGCAGGCGGCGGCGCCCGCTGCCAGAACCAGGCTTACGGACACCGCGGCCACGCGGCGCTTCGTGAGGGACGGTTGACGCATCGGAGACGACCTCTCGAATGACTAGTCTCGAATGGCGAGACGGATTGACGAAGGGTGAGACGAAAGTGAACGGACGTCTGCCCTGGCGTCGGGTCGTCGAACAGCCGTGACCCCGGTCACGGAGAAAAGCGGGATTCGCGACGCACGCGCCTGAGGGCGGGCGTCAGCGACAGAGGATGTCGGCCACGCAGAGCGGGGTCACGCCGATGAGCGCCAGCTCGATGGCGGCGCTGTTCTCGACGACATGACTAGACCACATGAGCAGCAATATGTACGACCGAATCAACCCATGTCAATGTGACATATACGCCATCGGTCAACTCCCGGGATACGGCCAGGCGTTGGCGCGGCAGTGGATCCCGTCGTGGTCGAGGAACTTGGTCTGCTGCTGCATCACCGGGGCCAGCTCGCCGTTCTTGTCGCACGTCACATGGGAGTAGCCGAGGCGGTGGCCGACTTCATGGTTGATCAACATTTGACGGTACGCATGGATCTGATCACCGTATGTGGTTGACCCCTGCGCCCATCGATACGCATTGATCATCACTCGCTCGGTGGCGGCCGAGTCGCAGGAGACGTTGTCCTCCGTGGTGTCCAGGCCGGACTTGGCGCACCAGTCGGCCGTGGTGCCGGGGCTGGCGAGCGTGATCACGAAGTCGGGCTTGCCGGAGTAGACGCGCTCGAAGGTCCGGGCGCCGTTGTGCGCCCAGCTGCGGTCGTCGTTGAGCGTCTTCTGTACGGCCTCGGCGAACAGTTCGCCGTCGAGGCCGAGCCCCTGCTCCACGTCGACGCGGTACGTGTACTTCTGCCCCTTACCGGGCGCCTTGGCGACCCCCGGGATCGCGTCGAACTTCCCCGAGCCGTCGAGCTTGGCGCTGAGCGGGTACTTCGTGCCCATCGCCTGCTCGTACGTCAGCGTCGCCACGCTGGGCGAGGGGGACGGCGACGACTGCCCGTCCACGCCCGTGCCGGAGTCCCGGAGGTCCCGCGCCCGGTCGGTCGCGGACTGCTGAGCGCCCACGCCGTCGCCACGGCCGTCGGCGACCTGTCCGGCCACGACGACGGCGAGCACGGTGACCACGGCGGCGGCCGCGATGCCGGTGAAGGCGCGGCCCTTGCCGCCCTTGGCCGGCGGCGCGGGGTCGGCGGGGGGTGTGCCGTCGGAGCCGGTGCCGGTGTCCGGGTCCGTGCGGTCCGGCCAGTCGGTGACGGAGCCGTACCGGTCGGAGCCGTACGGGTCGGAGCCGTACGGGTCGGAGGGGTGCGCGGCGACGGACACACCCGCGCCGGAACCGGGGCCCGGCATGGAACCCCGGGGTCCGCGAGGACCTTGGGGGCTGCGGGGACCGCGGAGCCCTTGAGGACCGCCGGGAGCGAAGACGTCCGCTTCCTCGTCGGAGAACGCGTCGAGGTAGTCCTGGCGAGGCCCCCGCCCACCGGCCGACGGCGCCTGCCGCTGCCGCGGAGGAGCACCGGCCGACCCGGCGGCGGCGTACCCGCCCGGCCCCTGGCCGCTCAACTCCCCCCAGCCACCCCCGTTTTCACGCTGCTCGGGGTGCCCACCGCGCACCCGGGGGACGCCGTGGGCCGGGGTGCCATCGGGAAGCCGGGGAACACCACGCGCGGGCGTGCCATCCGGAAGCCGGGGAAACCCGTGAGCCGGGGTGCCGTCGGGGAACCGGGGAACACCACGCGCGGGCGTGCCATCCGGAAGCCGGGCGATCCCGTGAGCCGGGGTCCCGTCGGGCAAGCGGGGAAAACCTTGGGCCGGGGTCCCGTCGGGCAGCCGGGGAAACCCGTGCGCCGGCGTCCCGTCAGACAGCCTCGGGCCTCCTTGCGTGGGCGTCCGGTACCCGCCGGCGCCGACCCCCGGGGCCCCGTACTCCGGCCCCCGCGTCCCCTGCGCCGTAGCGGGAGCAGCCTGCATCCGAGCCCGGCCCGCCGCCGTTTCCGCGCCGGGACCCTTGCCCCCGCGTACTCCGTCGGCACCCGGCTGGCCCGAACCGCCGTTACTGGAACCGCCTTTGTCGGGCCCCTTCTTGGGAGCGGGCCCGCGTCGACTGTGGCGTCCCACGCCCCGCCTCAACTCCCCACGGTCGTGGCGTCGGCCTCGCCGCCGGAGGCCGTCGTGGCATCACCCCGGCCGCCGGACGCCGTGCTGGCGGCTCCACCGCCGGACGCCTTCGGCGACCCATCATGCACACCAGGGGCCCCATGAGCCCCATCAAGCCGGTCAGAAGCCTGCGTGGCGTCGCCCTCGCCGTCGGACACCACCGAGCCGCTCCCAGGTCCGGAGGACGCCCCCGCACTCCCCTCACGCCCGCCGGAGCCCACCACGGCCCCGCCCGAACCACCGGAGACCGCAGCACCCCCAGAAGAACCAGCACCCCCAGAAGAGCCAGAACCGCCGGAAGAACCAGAACCGCCGGAGGCCGCAGCACCCCCGGCCCCCACGCCCTCCCTCACCAGCCCCCGAAACGCCCCCGCCACCGTCTCCGGGTACTCCATCATCGCCACGTGCCCCGCCTCCGGCAGGGTCAGCAGGCGGGAGTCGCGGAAGGAGCGGGCCGCCTTTTGGGACATGCGGAAGCCGACGAGCTGGTCGCGGCCGCCGTAGACGAGGAGCGTGGGTGCGAGGACCCGCTCGGCCTGGCGCCACAGCGCGTGCTGACCGCCCAGCGTGTACGCGTTCACCAGCCCGCGCGCGGAACGTGTCATCGCGTCCCAGAAGTACGGCAGTTGCAGCCGCCGCTCCATCTCCTCGACGGCGTGCTGGAAGCTCTCCGGAGTCACCCGCCCGGGGTCGCCGTAGCAGAGGGCCGTGACCCCGCGGACCCGCTGCTCGGCGGTCCAGTCCTTGCTGTAGCGGGTGAACAGGCCGGCCACGCCCGGCAGCGCGAGCAGTCCCGTGGGCACGGCGGTGCGCTGGACGCGGATCTCCGGGAGGGCCGGCGAGACGAGCGTGAGCGTGCGCACCAGGTCGGGCCGGACCGCCGCGACGCGCGTGGACACCGCGCCGCCGAGGGAGTTGCCGAAGAGGTGCACGGGGCCGCGGCCGAACGCGTCGAGAAAACGGATCACCGCGCGCGCGTGCCCGGTGATCGAGTAGTCGCCGTCGTCCGGCGGCGGGGAGTCGCCGAAGCCCGGCAGATCGACGGCCTCGCCGTCGACGTCGCCCTCCAGCTCCTCCATGAGCGCCGACCAGTTCTGCGATGAGCCGCCGAGGCCGTGGACGAAGAGCGCGGGCGGCAGGCCCTCACGCGCGGGGGGTCTCGAACGCACCGTCAGAGTGATCCCCGGCAGCCCCACCGACCTCAGCCGCTCACCCTCGCCGACCCTGACGGGTGCCACCTTCGGCAGCACGTTGGCGGGCGGCACGAAGGGCAGCTCGGTCGAAGACATGCGGCAATGTTACGAGACGATCACGCACTGGTTCATGTGTTCGCCGTCACAGGGCACACGTACGAGCCTTGCACCGCAAGGCCCGCACCGCGAGCAGGCACATCACATGGCGCCCGGATCGCGTGTCTCCTAGGCTCGTACGCAGGGCACCCGCATGTGGCCCCCTGTGTACATCAGGGACGTTCTAGGAAGGGAGCCCGCCATGGCCTACGACCCCACCGAACCCGAGTCCTTCCAGGAGGAGGACGACGCGGCCGAGCTCGACGTCGAGGCTCCCGAGGTCGACGCGGCCGAACAGCACACCGACCTCACGCCGGACCGCGACGACCCCCTGACCGGTGTCGACGCCGACCGGGCCAGCGAGGCCGACCTCATCGAGCAGGCCAGGGTCGTCTCGATCGACGAGGACGACTATCGGTGACGTCCCGGGCCGGGTGGCGCATCCCGTTTGAAACCTATGAATGGTTTTCGTCACCGTCCGGTCCGTGAAATTCTGCGTTCGCACCGCGCACAGCAGGGTTACCGAAAAGTACGATGGCGGCGCGGCGCACACCGCATGTGGACGACATTGGGAGGCGGCGTGACAGCCATCGAGCAGACAGAGGCGGCACGCCCGAGGGGAACGCGCCTGCCGCGCCGTGCCCGACGGAACCAGCTGCTGGGTGCCGCACAGGAAGTCTTCGTGGCACAGGGCTACCACGCGGCCGCGATGGACGACATCGCCGAGCGCGCCGGCGTCAGCAAGCCGGTGCTCTACCAGCACTTCCCGGGCAAGCTCGACCTCTATCTCGCACTGCTCGACCAGCACTGCGAGTCCCTCATCCAGGCGGTGCGCACCGCGCTCGCGTCGACGACCGACAACAAGCAGCGCGTCCGGGCGACCATGGACGCCTACTTCGCGTACGTCGAGGACGACGGCGGCGCCTTCCGGCTGGTCTTCGAGTCGGACCTGACGAACGAACCCGCGGTGCGCGAGCGCGTCGACAAGGTCACCAACGAGTGCGCCGAGGCGATCTGCGAGGTCATCGCGGAGGACACCGGCCTCTCGCGCGCGGAGTCGATGCTGCTGGCCTCGGGCCTCGGCGGTCTCGCCCAGGTGGTGGCCCGCTCCTGGCTGCACAGCGACCGCAGCGTCCCGCGCGACCAGGCGGTCCAGCTGCTGACGTCCCTTGCGTGGCGCGGCATCGCGGGCTTCCCGATGCACGGCACCGACCACCACTGAGCACCATCCCGCACACCGCCGGGCGCACCCCCGCGAACACCGCGGGCGCACCACTCGGCCCACCACTCGACCCGCACGCACGCGTGCGGGTCGTTTGTTCCCGCCCGCTGTTCGCTGTTGGCGTTCTTGCGCGGAGCGTGTACGTCCCCTCACCGGGCTAATGTGTGCTGGGTACGGCGCGGAAGGTCGCGCACTTCACTGACCGTCGGAGGGACATAGCCGTGGAGGTCAAGATCGGCGTGCAGCACGCGCCCCGCGAGATCGTTCTGGAGAGCGGTCAGAGCGCCGAGGAGGTCGAGCGCGCGGTGGCGGAGGCGCTGGCCGGCAAGTCTCAGCTGCTGAGCCTCGTGGACGAGCACGGCCGCAAGGTCCTCGTCCCTGCCGACCGTCTCGCGTACGTCGAGCTCGGTGAGCCGGCCCCGCGCAAGGTGGGCTTCGGCGCGCTGTAGTCGGACAGACGAGGAGGGGCCCGGCGACCGCGAGTCGCCGGGCCCCTCCTCGTTCCTGCGGCGGAAGGCCGACGGGATCCCGGCGGGAATTCTCCCTCCACATGTGGAGTCCGCATATGGAGCACGGGTCGTCCACGGAGGAGGATTGCATTCCGCAGGTCACGGGTATGACGGGCTACGACCGTGATGCGCAGTGTGGCCGTGTGGGAGGGACCCCATGTTGTTGATCGAAGCACTCGGCTCCGCATTGCTCGGCCTCGTACTGGCCGGCCTGGCGGCACACCGCCTGGCCCACCGTCTCCCGACCCGCTCCCTGGTCCTCGCGACGGGCACGGCGGGAGCCCTTTTCGGCGCCTTCGTCACCCACACCGCCCTGGACCCGGGCAACGTCCTGCTGATCCTCCTGGGCGCGGCAGTGGTCTCGGTGGCGTCCCTGTCCCTGCTGCTGCGCCCGAACGGCAGACTCAGCCGCTCAGCACCGGCGTAGACGGCACCGGCACCGGCACCCGCCCAGAGGCGCGGGGAACTGCGCGACCAGCCACAATGGACGCGCAGTCGCCGGCGAAGCACAGCCCCCGAGCTGTCAGGCGCTACGCAGCCAACCCCAACGCGGCCATCCGCTTGGTGTGCGCCTCCGTGATCCGCGAGAACATCCGCCCCACCTCGGCGAGATCGAACCCGTCGGCCACCCCGCCCACCAGCATGGTCGACAGCGCGTCCCGGTCGGCCACGACCCGCTGGGACTGCGACAGCGCCTCCCCCATCAACCGCCGTGCCCACAGCGCGAGTCGGCCCCCGACCCGCGGCTCCGCGTCGATCGCCGCCCGCACCTTCTCCACCGCGAACTCCGCGTGCCCGGTGTCGTCGAGAACGGCCAGCACCAGCTCACGCGTGTCCGTGTCGAGCCGGGCCGCGACCTCCCGGTAGAAGTCACTGGCGATCGAGTCGCCGACGTACGCCTTGACGAGCCCCTCCAGCCAGTCCGACGGAGCCGTCTGCCGGTGGAAGCCGTCCAGCGCCGCGACGAACGGCTCCATGGCGAGCGTCGGCTCCTCGCCGATCCCGGCCAGCCGGTCGCGCAGCTTCTCGTAGTGGTGGAACTCGGCCGACGCCATCTTCGCCAGCTCCGCCTTGTCCGCCAGCGTCGGCGCCAGCTTCGCGTCCTCCGCGAGCCGTTCGAAGGCCGCGAGCTCGCCGTAGGCGAGGGCACCGAGGAGGTCGACGACCGCGGCCCGGTACTGGGGCTCCGCGGAAGCCTGGTCCCAGTTCTGGGCGGCCACTCCGGTGGGCTCGGCGGGTGCGTCAGAGGTGTTGTCAGGCGTCGTCATGAAGCGCACAATAGTCCGCTCGCCGAGCCACGGAAGTCCCTGGTCAATCAGTGTGACGACGACTACGTGACCAAATCGGCCATCGCATGTGCGCGAATCCGGGGTATGGTGGTAATGCGCCTGCTGGTACGACAGTCCTTCATGAGTGCGCCATTTCATGAGTGCGCCGTATCTCGACAGGCCGCACGTATGAGGATGCCCGGTCGGTGGCCCGATCGGCTCCGACCCGACAGCCCTCCTCGCCCGTACGGCACAGTGCGTACGAAGTTCGGAGGGGGACCCTCAGCGGTACGAGCGCTAGAGCGTCGGCAGTGGTCCCGTGCCATTACGGCTTGCCCGTAAGGCAGCCGATGTCCCCAGCACGGTTGAAGACGACCCCCGCGCTCGCCTCGCACCGCGCACACAGAAGAGGCAGCACCCTGACTACGACTTTTCGAGAGCTCGGGATTCTTCCCGAGACCGCCGAAGCCCTTGAAGCCGTCGGCATCATCAACCCCTTCCCCATCCAGGAGATGACGCTCCCGGTCGCTCTCTCGGGCACCGACGTCATCGGCCAGGCCAAGACCGGCACCGGCAAGACGCTGGGCTTCGGTCTCCCGCTCCTGGAGCGCGTCACCGTCCCGGCCGACGTCGAGGCCGGCCGCGCCAAGCCCGAGGCCCTCACCGACGCCCCGCAGGCGCTCGTCGTCGTCCCCACGCGCGAGCTGTGCACCCAGGTCACCAACGACCTGCTGACCGCGGGCAAGGTGCGCAACGTACGCGTTCTGGCCATCTACGGCGGCCGCGCCTACGAGCCCCAGGTCGAGGCCCTCAAGAAGGGCATCGACGTCGTCGTCGGCACCCCGGGCCGACTGCTGGACCTCGCGGGCCAGAAGAAGCTCAACCTCGGCCACATCAAGGCGCTCGTCCTCGACGAGGCCGACGAGATGCTCGACCTGGGCTTCCTGCCCGACGTCGAGAAGATCATCAACCTGCTGCCGGCCCGCCGCCAGACCATGCTGTTCTCGGCGACCATGCCGGGCGCGGTCATCGGTCTCGCGCGCCGCTACATGTCGCAGCCCACGCACATCCGCGCCACCGCGCCGGACGACGAGGGCAAGACGGTCGCGAACACCGCGCAGTTCGTCTACCGCGCGCACAACATGGACAAGCCCGAGATGGTCGCGCGGATACTGCAGTCCGAGGGCCGGGGACTGGCCATGGTCTTCTGCCGCACCAAGCGCACCGCGGCCGACCTCGCCGACCAGCTCAAGCAGCGCGGCTTCGCGGCCGGCGCGGTCCACGGCGACCTCGGCCAGGGCGCCCGCGAGCAGGCCCTGCGCGCCTTCCGCAACGGCAAGGTCGACGTCCTCGTCTGCACCGACGTCGCCGCGCGCGGTATCGACGTCGAGGGCGTGACCCACGTCGTCAACTACCAGTCCCCCGAGGAAGAGAAGACGTACCTGCACCGCATCGGCCGCACCGGCCGCGCGGGTGCCAAGGGCATCGCGATCACCCTCGTCGACTGGGACGACATCCCGCGCTGGCAGCTGATCAACAAGGCGCTGGAGCTCAACTTCAACGACCCGCCGGAGACGTACTCCACCTCCCCGCACTTCTACGAGGAGCTGAACATCCCCGCGGGCACCAAGGGTGTCCTGCCGCGGGCCGAGCGCACCCGTGCGGGCCTCGACGCGGAGGAGCTGGAGGACCTGGGCGAGCCGGGCGGACGCGGTGCGCGTGGCCGCGGCGACCGGGACCGGGGTCGCGGGCGTGGCGGCCGGGACGAGTCCCGCTCCGCCGAGCGCGAGCGTTCGGACCGTACGCCGCGTCGCCGCCGCCGTACCCGTGGCGGAACCCCGCTGGACGCGACGGCCCCGGCCGAGGCGGTCACCCCTTCGGAGACCGCCGCCGAGGACACCGCGTCCCGCACCCCGCGCCGTCGTCGCCGCACCCGTGGCGGAGCGGCCGACTCGGCGCCGGTCACGGCGACCGCGGCAGCGGCACCGGTCGAGCCGGCCACCGCGTCGGAGGCCGCGCAGTCCGCCATCACGACGGCGGAGGGCCCGGCCCTCGACACCGAGGCCCCGGCCAAGCCGCGCCGCCGCCGTACCCGCAAGGCCGCGGAGACGCCGGCCGCGGTCGAGACGGTCGTGGAGGCCGCTCCGGTCACCGAGGCTCCGGCCGAGGCAGAGGCTCCGGTCACCAAGCCGCGCCGTACCCGCAAGACGGCGGCGACCAAGGCGGCCGAGACCGCCGTCGACACCGCTGAGGCTGCGGAGGCCAAGCCCCGTCGCCGTACCCGCAAGGCCGCCGAGCCTGCCGAGTCCGCCGTGACCGCGGTGGAGACGACGGAGGTCGCGGAGGTCGCCGAGGCCAAGCCGCGCCGCACCCGGAAGACGGCAGCCGCCGCGGCGACCGCCGCCGAGACCGCCGTGGACACCGCGGAGGGAACGGCCACCAAGCCGCGCCGCACCCGCAAGGCCACCACCGCCCCGGCGGAGACGGCCACCGACACGGCCGAGGTCGTCGAGACCAAGCCCCGGCGCACCCGCAAGGCCGCCGCCGCTACGTCCACGACCGCCGCCGAGGCCGTCGTGGAGACCGTTGAGGCCACCGAGGTCAAGCCGCGCCGTACGCGCAAGACGGCGGCGACCAAGGCGGCCGAGGTCGCCGTGGACACCGCCGAGGCTGCTGAGGCCAAGCCCCGCCGCCGCAGCACCCGCAAGGCCGCCGAGCCCGTGGTGACCGCCGAGATCCCGGTCCAGGCGGTTCCGTCGGCCCAGGAGCCGGAGGCCGCCGAGGTCAAGCCGCGCCGTACCCGCAAGACCGCGGCGACGAAGGCCGCCGAGACCGCCGTGGACACCGCGGAGGGCACGGCCACCAAGCCGCGCCGCACCCGCAAGGCCACCACCACGGCGGCGGAGACGGCGGAGGTCGCCGAGGCCAAGCCCCGGCGCACCCGGAAGACGGCAGCCGCCGCGGCGACCGCCGAGATCCCGGCCCAGTCCGACTAGGAGCCGAAGGCGGCCGCCCCGCGCCGCCGGACCCGCAAGACGGCCGCCGCGGAGCCCGCGGAGAGCTGATCCCACACCCGAACGGCCCGGTCCCCGCACAGGGACCGGGCCGTCGGCGTTCCCGGCACCGGACACCGGACACCGGAACCACCGGCTCGTCTCACGCCGACCGCATCCGCCAGCCTCACGCCGCCCGCATCCGCCAAGGGGCGCGGCACACCGCCGACGCGAGCGCGACCAGCCACAACGCACCCGCGACCGCCGGACACCACCCCGTCCCACCCCCTGCCGCGCCACCCCGTACCACCGCGGATACCCTCACCCCGTGAGCACCCGAGCCGTCTTCCCCCCGCCCCCCGGCGCCCGCGCCTACCCCCTCCGCACCGCCCGCGGTGACTTCGCGGTGGTGGACTCGGCCGTGCCGACCGGTGTCGCCGAGAAGGGCACCGCCCTGTTGCTGCCCGGCTTCACGGGGAGCAAGGAGGACTTCACGCTGCTGCACGAGCCGTTGACGGCCCGTGGGTACCGGGTCGTGGCCGTGGACGGGCGTGGGCAGTTCGAGTCGGACGGGCCGGAGAGCGACGAATCCGCCTACGCGCGGCCCGAGTTGGCCCAGGACGTGCTCGCGCAGGCCGCCGCTCTGGACGGCCCCGTGCATCTCGTCGGGCACTCCCTCGGCGGCCAGATCGCGCGCGCGGCCGTACTCCTGGACCACTCCCCCTTCCTGTCGTTCACCCTCGTCTCCTCGGGCCCGGCGCAGATCTCCGACTCCCAGCAGCAGCGCGTGAAACTGCTGCGGGACGCGCTGGAAGTGATGACGATGGCCGAGGTGTGGGACGCGATCCTGGCCATGGGTCCTCCGGAGGAGGTCGGCGGCCCCGCGAAGGGCATCGGGGACATCGAGCAGCTCCGCCGCCGCTGGCTCGGCAACAAGCCCGCCCAACTCCTCGCCACGGGCCGCCAGTTGTGCGCGGAACCGGACCGGGTCGCCGAACTCGCCGCCGTCCCGCTGCCGTTCCACGTCCTGTCCGGCTCCCAGGACGACACCTGGCCGGTGAATCTCCTCGACGACATGGCCCTACGACTGCACGCGCGCCGTACGGTCGTCCCCGGCGCCGACCACTCCCCCAACACCGACCGCCCCGAGCCCACGGCCCGGGCCCTGGCCGACTTCTGGGACACCGTCGTCCCGTAGAGCGTCTAGTACTGCCCCTGCAAGTGCTCCCAGAACCCGTCCCGCAGCGCCCGCCGCAGGTCCGACTGGCCGCGCAGGGAGTACTGGAGCAGCCCCTCCGCCTCCACCAGCAGGTCCTGGTCCACCGAGCCGGGCAGGTACGGGTGGCCCGGGAGCAGTTCCTGGAGGGCCGCCCGGCCCCGCTCGGCGAGCCACTTCGCGGCGATCTGCGCGCCCACGAAACGGACGGCGTCGCGGGTGGGCCGGGTGGCGCCGGCCTCGTAGGCGACAGCGGTCCGCCGGGCGACGTACGGCTTGAAGAAGTCGAGGTCGAGGGTGCGCTGGCTGTCGACCTCCCACAGGAGCGGCTCGGCCTGGTTGCGGCCCTCCGGCGCCTCGATGCCCCAGAGGTGCACGCGGGCGCCGTACCCCTGGGCCGCCTCGACCGCCGAGACCAGGTCCTCGTCCCCGCCGAGGAGGGCCGCGTCGCTGATGGCGCGGTGGCGGGCCAGGGACTCCAGGTCGGTGCGGATGAGCGAATCGACGCCCTTCTGCTGGTTGTTGGCGTTGAGATTGCCCAACCGGACCTTGACGTCCGGGAGTTCGGCGATGGACTGCTGCTCGGCGGTGTGGATACGGCGTCTCGCGCCGTCGTACCAGTAGACGCGCAGCAGTCTGCTGTCCGCGAAGATGGTGCGGGCCCGGTCGATGAGGGCCTCGATCAGCCCCTCGGCGTCGAGGTCGAAGGCGCGTCGGTCCTCGGTGCCGGCGACGAGTCGCCCCGCGGCCGCGTAGAGGTACCCCGCGTCGACGAAGATCGCATGCGTCGAGGGCGTCTTCGCCACCTCGGCGAGCATGCGCTGGAGCAGCTCGTTCGTGCGGTCGATGCGGGCGCTCAGCGGCGCCAGGTCGTCGTTCATCGCCTCCATTGTCCCGGCGGTCACGCTGCGAACACAACCGGTCCCAAGGAGTCTCCGAAGACTCACTTACCGGTCAGTAGTTAGTCGTTCGAAAAATTTCTTTAGCGTAGGGAATGTTTGTAACACGCACCCCGTTGACTACCTACGTACGCAGCAATTCTCCGCAGGAGGATGACCAGACGAAGGGAGAAGCCTGTGCGCTTCGAAATCATGCGACTCGACGACGTCGACGGCACGCCCGTGGACAGCACCGTCGTGGACGCCGCCTCCGTCAACCGGATCGTTCAGCAGGCCGCCGCCATCGGGCAGCGGCTGTGGATCCGTCCGGCCGACACCACGGCCTCATAACACCCACCACTGACGACTCGCACGCGGATCACCGCGAAGGCTTCAGGGCCCCGGTCTCGGACCGGGGCCCTTTCAGCTTGCCCGGATCACCTGGGTGACACCGTTGATGATCTGCTGCACGGCGATCGCGGAGAGCATCATGCCCGCGAGCCGCGTCACCAGCACGACCCCGCCGTCCTTGATGACCCGGATGATCAGCAGCGAGTACCGCATCACCAGCCACAGCACGACATGGATGGCGAGGATCGCGCACCACACCGAGACCTGCGTGGCCACGCTGTGGGCCTTCTGCACGGCGAGGATGACGGAGACGATCGCACCGGGACCGGCCAGCAGCGGCATACCCAGCGGTACGAGCGCCACGTTGACATCCTTGGTCTGCTTCGGCTCGTCGGTCTTGCCGGTGAGCAGGTCGAGCGCGATCAGCAGGAGCAGCAGCCCGCCCGCGATCATCAGCGCGGGCACGGAGACGTGCAGGTAGTCGAGGATCTGGTGGCCCAGGAGCCCGAAGACGGTGATGACACCGCCCGCCACGCAGACGGCCTGGAAGGCCATCCGCTTCTGCACCTTGCCGGGCCGGCCGGCGGTCAGGGCGAGGAAGATCGGCGTGATCCCGGGCGGGTCCATGATCACGAACAGGGTGAGGAAGAGCGAGCCGAAGACGGCGACGTCGAACATGATGGCCTTGCGGGAGAAGAGGGGTGAACGAGGAGGCTGGGGTCGGCCTCAGGCTCCGCCGGTCCCCGGCACCGGGAACGCGCCCGTCGCCCGGCGCGTGATCTCGCCGTACACCTCGGGGTCGGTCGTGTACTCGCCGAGCGTGACCGTCTTGCGGCTGCCGTGGTAGTCGCTGGACCCGGTGACGAGCAGTCCCAGGTCCGCGGCGAGCCCGCGCAGCCGTACGCGCGTCTCCTCGTCGTGGTCCATGTGGTCGACCTCGATGCCGTCGAGCCCGGCGGCGGCCATCTCGGCGATCGCGGACTCCGGGACGGTGCGACCGCGCTTGCTGGCGCCCGGGTGGGCGAAGACGGTGACCCCGCCGGCGCCCTTGACCAGCCGGATCGCCTCGAAGGGGTCGGTCTCGTGCTTGGCCACGTGGGCGCGTCCGCCGTCGGCGAGCCAGTCGGTGGTGAAGGCGTCGTTCACGCTCGGCACGACCCCGAGCTCGACGAGCGCGGTGGCGACATGCGGCCGCCCGACCGACCCGTCCCCGGCGATCCGCGCCACCTGCTCCCAGGTCACCGGCGCGCCCAGCTCCTGGAGCCTGGCGACCATGGCCCGCGCCCGCGGCACCCGGTCGTCCCGCACGAGTTCCCGCTCGGCGAGCAACTCGGGCTCCTCGGGATCGAAGAGGTAGGCCAGCATGTGCATGGACACCCCGTCGATACGGCAGGACAGCTCGGCCCCGGTGACGAGGGTCAGCCCGGCGGGCAGCCGGGCGACGGCCTCGGCGTGCCCACGGGTCGTGTCGTGGTCGGTCAGCGCGACGACGTCGAGCCCGGCCGCGGCGGCGTTGCGGACCAGCTCGGCGGGGGTGTCGGTTCCGTCGGAGGCGGTGGAGTGGGTGTGCAGGTCGATACGCACGCGGACTCCAGACACGGACGGAACGGATGAGGACGCTCAAGGATAACCGGATTTTCCGGCTCCCCTGTCACACCCGCAGCGGGGATACAACCCCTACAGTCAGGGTTTCAGCAGGCGCGGCGACAGCGCCCCGCAGGGCACCAGCTCCACTTCCGCCCCCGCGTCCCGCAGGTCCGTCAGCACCAGCTCGTCGTACATCAGCAGCCCGGACTGCTCGGGCCACACCACGGCCCACAGCCACAGCCCGAGCGCCTCCCCGGCGAAGACCGCCCGGTCGTCCGGCGCCCCCGCGACATGCCACAACGGCGTGGGCCGACCCGCGGCCAGCACCTTCGCCTGCGGCGGCTTCTCCACGCTCATGAACGGCCCCGGGTCCGGCCCGTCGATCCCCGCGTAGCGCGCCCCGAGCCCGACCCCGAGCTCCTCGGCCACGAGAATCAGCTCGCCGACACCGCCGAGCGGCCCGGGTCCCGTGCACGCCACGGCCGTGGCGCGACCGCCGCTGCGGTCGTCACCCGCGCAGGCCACGCCCGTGAACAGCCAGCCGACCGGCAGCGGCCACGGCATCCACACCGGTACCTGCGTGCGATGCACCACGACACCGAGGGCCTCGACGCTGGGCGGGATCACGGGCTGGAGCGGATGCACCGTCCCGTGCACATCGCACTGCCAGGTATCGGCGAAGAGTCCGGGAGCCCTGACCCGGCCACCACACTTCGGGCAACTGGGTTCGCCCCTCATAGGGCCCCACGGTCCTACCCTCGCTCCCCCACGTCAAGGACGATCACCCGTCCGGACGGAAGCGGTTCAGGACGGGCACAGGCCGGCCCCATCAGGCACAACTAGATGTAGCTTGCATTAATTAGCTGACCTAACTTACTATGTGCATATACCAACTATCTCCGTGAGGAGTGGAGGAACGACCATGGACCCCTTCGATGCGGGAGCCGGCGGCATCCTGCGCCAGCCGAAGGCCGTGTGGGCGACGGCGGGCGCGTCCGTCGTCGCCTTCATGGGCATCGGACTCGTGGACCCGATCCTGCCGTCGATCGCCAAGGGCCTGGACGCCACGGCGAGCCAGGTCTCGCTCCTGTTCACCTCGTACTTCCTGATCACCGCGATCGCGATGCTGGTCACCGGCTTCGTCTCCAGCCGCATCGGCGGCAAGAAGACCCTGCTGCTCGGCCTCGCCCTCGTCGTGGTCTTCGCGGGACTCGCGGGCACCTCGGGCTCGGTCGCGGAACTGGTCGGCTTCCGGGCCGGCTGGGGTCTCGGCAACGCCCTGTTCGTCTCGACGGCCCTCGCCGTCATCGTCGGCGCGGCGGCGGGCGGCAGCGCGGCGGCGATCCTGCTGTACGAGTCCGCCCTGGGCCTCGGCATGGCGTGCGGCCCGCTGCTCGGCGCCCTGCTCGGTGACGCCAGCTGGCGCTACCCGTTCTTCGGTACGGCCTTCCTGATGGCCGTCGGCTTCCTGTGCATCACGGTGTTCCTGAGGGAACAGCCGACACCGGCCCGCAAGACCTCCCTGCTGGACCCGCTGAGGGCGCTCGGCCACGGCGGTCTCGCCTCGGCGGCGATCTCGTCCTTCTTCTACAACTACACGTTCTTCACCGTGCTGGCCTTCACCCCGTTCGTGCTGGACATGACCCCGTACAAATCGGGTGCCGTGTTCTTCGCCTGGGGTGTGCTGCTCGCCGTGTTCTCGGTGTTCGCGGCACCACGCCTCCAGAAGCGGTTCGGCTCCCTGAAGGTGCTCGGCGGCTCCCTGGTGCTGCTCGCGGCCGACGTGCTCGTCCTCGGCTACGGCAACCACACCGCGGCCGTCGTCTGCACGATCCTGTCCGGCGCCTTCATCGGCGTGAACAACACGGTCTACACGGAGCTGGCGCTCGGCGTCTCGGACGCCCCGCGGCCCGTGGCGAGCGCGGGCTACAACTTCGTGCGGTGGTTCGCGGCAGCGGCGGCGCCCTTCTTCGCGCCGAAGATCGAGGAGTGGAGCGACATCCACATGCCGTTCGTGGTGGCCGCGGTGACCGCGGTGCTGGGCGCGGCCGTGGTCGTCGTACGGCGGAAGGCGCTCACGCACGAGGCCGAGGAGCTGGAGCCGCGGCACGCGAGCGAGGACAGTGTCGCCGTGTTCGCCAACTGACCGATTCCGGCCACCGGTTGGTGAGCTTCCTCACGCCGGGGTCAGTCGAGAGGGGCGGACTTCCGGGACGGATCCCGGAGGTCCGTCCCGTGTGTCAGCCAGCGCTCCTGGAGGGCCTGGGCGCCGTGGACGCGCTTCCAGGCCGCTTCGTTCGGGGTCATGGGGAGCAGCGGCAGGAAGCGGACCGGGTCGAGGGGCTCGTCGAGGTCCAGGTCCTCGACCAGGCCGCCCGGCTCGGCGACCAGGACCGAGGTGAACGGGGCGCCGGGCCACAGCGGTCCGCCCACGTCGAGCGAGGCGCCCGGGGCCACGATCACGCCCTCGACCTGCGGGGACGCGGCGAGCACGGCGAGCGGGCGGAGCACCTTGTCGGTGTCGGCGAGCCCTCCTCGTACCGAGATGACCAGCTCGGCGCGCGGGCCCTTGACCGGATCGGCGAGGGTCGCGGTGGGGTCGCTCATCGGCTGGGCCGACATGCCGAGGGAGGCGTAACGGACGACGTCCCCGTCGCTGAAGCGGAGCACCTCGATGCGGTCCGTGCCCAGGAAAGTGACCGCAGCGCGCGCGTCCGGCTCGCCCAGCGCGGTGCGCAACCGGGCCTCGACCAGAGGAAGAACATCAGCCATGCGGCGAGCATAGAACTCGTCAGTACCGGGCAAAGCAGCGCCTTGACACTTCGGCCTGCTGATAGTCTGGCCCGGCCGTCGGGGCAGCACGCAGAAGCGTCGCGATCGAGTCCCGACGCCTGGTGAGACTCCCTTACGGGAATGGATCGTCCCTTACGAGGGACCGGCCGGAGGAGGTGGGGCTGTCATGGATCGAAGTCGACCTGGTAGTACCACTCGTTCTTCCGGCCGCTGATGCAGCTCTGTGACTTTCGGCAACCGCCGCCTTTCACGTTCGCGTCTTCGTGCGGAAGAGCACTTCGTTCGTTTTGCCTGATCTGTCTGATCTGTAGCAGTAGCTGAATCAGTACTTCAGCAACGAAGTCCGCCACCGCGATGGTGCGGTGCTCCCCGCTTTGTGGACGTGCCAAACACCCACAGCAGGACGTCCTCATTCCGGGTAGTTCCATCCGTCGCCGGGGCCCTTGGTTGCCCGTCACGAAGGAGCCTGCCATGTCGATGATCCGTGACCTGCGTGCCGCCGTACGCCCGTCGCGTCCCTCGCTGCGCAAGGACACCGGCGCGTACGACGCGACGCGCGACCCCTCGACGCCCTCGGCCGTCGTCGACTGCGCGGTCTACCGCGACGGCCGGCGCGTGGAGACCGACCGGCAGCCGAGCCCGCACGAGGCGATGCGCCAGGTGCGCCGCGACGGCGGGTTCGTGTGGATCGGTCTGCACGAGCCGAGCGAGGCCGAATTCTCCGGTATCGCAGGCGAGTTCGGGCTCCACCCGCTCGCCGTCGAGGACGCCGTCCAGGCCCACCAGCGGCCCAAGCTGGAGCGCTACGACGACTCCCTGTTCACCGTCTTCAAGACCATCCACTACGTCGAGCACGACGAACTCACCGCCAACAGCGAGATCGTCGAGACCGGCGAGGTCATGTGCTTCACCGGCCGGGACTTCTTCATCACCGTCCGGCACGGCGGCCAGGGTTCGCTCAGGGCGCTGCGGCACCGGCTCCAGGACGACCCCGAACTCCTCGCCAAGGGCCCCTCGGCGGTCCTGCACTCCATCGCGGACCACGTCGTCGACGGCTATGTCGCGGTCGCCGACGCGGTGCAGGACGACATCGACGAGGTGGAGACCGAGGTCTTCACCCCGGGACGCGGCGGCAAGGTCTCGCGCGGTGTCGACTCGGCGCGGATCTACCAACTCAAGCGCGAGGTACTGGAGTTCAAGCGGGCGGTCGCCCCGCTGCTGCGGCCGATGCAGCTGCTCAGCGAGCGCCCGATGCGGCTCGTGGACCCCGACATCCAGAAGTACTTCCGCGATGTCGCCGACCACCTCGCCCGGGTGCAGGAGCAGGTCCTCGGCTTCGACGAGCTGCTCAACTCGATCCTCCAGGCCAACCTCGCGCAGGCGTCCGTCGCGCAGAACGAGGACATGCGGAAGATCACGTCCTGGGCCGCGATCATCGCCGTACCGACGATGGTGTGCGGGGTCTACGGCATGAACTTCGACTACATGCCCGAGACCCACTGGAAGCTCGGCTACCCCGTGATCATGGCGATCACCGGGGTCATCTGCCTCGGCATCCACCGCACCCTCAAGCGCAACGGCTGGCTCTAGAGTGGGCGCCATGACAAGCGAGCTGCTCGACCGGGCCCTCGTCGAGGAGGCCACCAAGAAGTCCGGCCTCGTCTGGGTCAAGGGGTCCGACGGCCCGGCCCGCGCCCTGTGGCACGTCTGGCACGAGGGTGCCGCGTGCCTGGTCGGCGACGGGCCCGGCGAGCAGCCGCTGCCGGGGCTCGCCGGCGGGGGCACCGCCGAGGTGACCGTCCGCAGCAAGGACAAGGGGGGCCGGCTGGTCTCCTGGGCCGCGAAGGTCGTAGAACTGGCGCCCGGGTCCGAGGAGTGGCGCGCGGCCGTCGCCGAGCTGAAGGGGAAGCGGCTCAACGCCCCCGACGGCGAGGCCATGACGGACCGCTGGTCCCGCGAGTGCCGGGTGCTGCGTCTCGAACCCACCGGGGTCACGGCCGCGCTGCCCGACGGCGATCTGGCCGAACCACCGCTGCCGACACCGGCGACCACCCGGGAACCGATCCCGGCCGGGCTGCCCCGGCTGCTCCTGAAACGCCGTAAACGCGGCTAGGGCGGCGGCCGCTCGCGGCTAGGACGTCGGCAGCTGCTTGCCGTAGTCCACCGTCTCGTCCTTCTTCGGCTCGGTCAGGGTGAAGTTCTTGCCCCAGGCCGAGAACGTCAGCGTGCCCGCGCCGCCGGCCCGCGCCAGGCGCAGCGGATAGGGCTCGCCCTCCAGCGAGACGTCCAGCGTGCCGCCGTCGCCCTCGTCACCCGTGATCCGGATGGTGCGGGTACCCGCCTGTTCGTGATGTCCGTCGGTGCCCAGGGTGCCGTGCAGGGTCAGAAGCCCGTCGAGGAGAACACCCTTGTCCGTGAACCCACTGAACTTCTTGTACGCCGGGTCGCCCGACGGCACCTTCACGTACTTGCCGTCGAGCTTGTCGGCGGCCGCGTCCGAGTCGCCGCCCTTGCCGTCGGCCTGGGTCCAGAAGCCCGCGCCCGCCTTCAGATACAGCTCCTCGCCGATCCGCAGCAGCTGGAAGGTGGTCCCCTCCGCGGTGACCGAGCCTGAGCCGCCGTCGGCGTTCAGGCGCATGTCGAGCTTGTACGTACGGCCACTGGTGACGACGTTGCCCGACAGGCGCAGCGCGGCGGCGGACGTGGCGGCCTTCCGCGTCCTGTCCTGGATCTGCTCGGCGGACAGCTTGCCGACGCCGTTGGTGCCCGCGTCGGGGTCCTCGCTGCACCCTGTCAGCCCGGTTCCCGTCACGACCAGCGCGCACATCGCGCCCACCAGCACGGCCCTGCGGGTCCGGCCCCGGGGAATCGCAGTCACAGGTGGAGCTGCCTTTCTGACGAGGGTCCTTCAGCGGCGTACGGCAGCGTACCGGGGCCCGCGCCCCCGGGCGGAGCCAGACCGTCCGAAGCGCTCACCAGGGCGTATCCGATCGGGACGGGCTAGCCTGAAGCCCTCCCGAGCGGGCAATCCGGACAACGGAGCAGGAACGAATCCCGTCGTACGCACCCCCGTACACGGCCTCGTACGCAAAGGAAGCACAGCCATGGCAGCGGGAGCCCCCCGGATCTTCGTGTCGCACCTCGCCGGTGTCGCGGTCTTCGACCCCAACGGCGACCAGGTGGGCCGCGTACGCGACCTGGTCGTCGTCCTGCGCGTCGGACGCCGCCCGCCCCGGGTGCTCGGCCTCGTCGTCGAACTCTCCACCCGGCGCCGCATCTTCCTGCCCATGACCCGGGTGACGAGCATCGAGTCCGGCCAGGTCATCACCACCGGTGTGCTCAACGTCCGGCGCTTCGAGCAACGGCCCACCGAGCGCCTGGTCTTCGGGGAGCTGCTGGACCGGCGGGTCACGCTCGTGGAGGACGACGAGCAGGTCACCGTCCTCGACGTGTCGGTGCAGCAGCTGCCGGCCCGCCGGGACTGGGAGATCGACCGGGTCTTCGTCCGCAGGGGCGGCAAGGGCGGGGCGTTCCGCCGCAAGGGCGAGGCGCTGACCGTCGAGTGGTCCGCGGTCACCGGCTTCACGCTGGAGGAGCAGGGACAGGGCGCGGAGAGCCTCCTGGCCACCTTCGAGCAGCTGCGCGCAGCGGACCTCGCCAACGTCCTGCACCATCTCTCCCCCAAGCGGCGCGCGGAGGTCGCGGCCGCCCTCGACGACGACCGCCTGGCCGACGTACTGGAAGAGCTCCCCGAGGACGACCAGATCGAGATCCTCGGCAAGCTCAAGGAGGAGCGGGCCGCCGACGTCCTGGAGGCCATGGACCCGGACGACGCGGCCGACCTGCTCTCCGAGCTGCCCACCGAGGAGCAGGAGCGCCTGCTGAGCCTCATGCAGCCCGGCGACGCGGCCGACATGCGGCGCCTGATGCAGTACGAGGAGCACACGGCCGGCGGTCTGATGACCACGGAACCCATCGTCCTACGGCCGGACGCGACCGTCGCCGACGCGCTCGCCCGCGTCCGCAACGCCGACCTCTCCCCGGCCCTGGCCGCCCAGGTCTACGTGTGCCGCCCGCCCGACGAGACCCCGACCGGCAAGTACCTCGGCACGGTCCACTTCCAGCGGCTGCTGCGCGATCCTCCGTACACCCTGGTCAGCTCGCTCGTCGACGACGACCTCCAGGCCCTCGACCCGGAGGCGCCGCTGCCGGTGGTCGCCGGGTTCTTCGCGACGTACGACATGGTCGCGGCGCCCGTGGTCGACGACTCGGGCTCGCTGCTCGGCGCGGTGACCGTGGACGACGTACTCGACCACATGCTGCCCGAGGACTGGCGCGAGGCGGAGTTCGACGCCGAAGGGGTGGCCCACCATGACGCCTGAGCGTGAGACCCCGATCCGTGAGCGTGGGGGGCAGGCCCGTGAGCGTGGCGGGTCGGCCCGTGAGCGCGGGGGGCCCGCCGGGGCCACCGCGACGACCCGCTCCCGCACCCGGCTCGACCAGCCGCGCCCGCCGCGGCGCAGGCTGCTTCCCGAGTGGGACCCGGAGGCCTTCGGACGCCTCTCGGAGCGGATCGCCCGCTTCCTCGGCACCGGACGGTTCATCGTCTGGATGACGGTCGTCATCATCGTGTGGGTGCTGTGGAACATCTTCGCGCCCGGCGATCTGCGCTTCGACCACTACCCGTTCATCTTCCTCACCCTGATGCTGTCCCTCCAGGCCTCCTACGCCGCCCCGCTGATCCTGCTCGCGCAGAACCGGCAGGACGACCGGGACCGGGTCAACCTGGAGCAGGACCGCAAGCAGAACGAGCGGTCCATCGCGGACACCGAGTACCTGACCCGTGAGATCGCCTCGCTGCGGATCGGGCTCGGGGAGGTGGCGACCCGGGACTGGATCCGTTCGGAGCTCCAGGACCTGGTGAAGGAGCTGGAGTCACGGCAGCACGACGGGCATGTCGTATTCCCGGCAGAACGGTCGGATCGGTCTTCGGGACGTGACGTAGAAGACCGCTGAAGGCCTTACTGGAGGGTGTGGCCGGGGCCGTACCATCGTCTGTATGGCTAGCGAAGACGCGGTGCGCGAGGCACTGGCGACGGTGAACGACCCCGAGATCAACCGGCCCATCACCGAACTCGGGATGGTCAAGTCGGTCGACATCGGCGCGGACGGGGCGGTCGCGGTCACCGTGTACCTGACGGTCTCCGGCTGCCCGATGCGCGAGACGATCACGCAGCGCGTGACCGACGCGGTCTCGGCGGTCGAGGGCGTCACCCGCGTCGACGTCACGCTCGACGTGATGAGCGACGAGCAGCGCAAGGAGCTGGCGACGGCCCTGCGGGGCGGCCAGACCGAGCGCGAGGTGCCCTTCGCGAAGCCGGGCTCCCTGACCCGCGTGTACGCGGTCGCCTCCGGCAAGGGAGGCGTCGGCAAGTCCTCGGTGACGGTCAACCTGGCGGCGGCGATGGCGGCCGACGGCCTGAAGGTCGGGGTCGTCGACGCCGACATCTACGGCCACTCGGTGCCGCGCATGCTCGGCGCGGACGGCCTTCCCACTCAGGTCGAGAACATGATCATGCCGCCGTCGGCGAACGGTGTGAAGGTGATCTCGATCGGCATGTTCACCCCGGGCAACACCCCGGTGGTGTGGCGCGGCCCCATGCTCCACCGCGCGCTCCAGCAGTTCCTGGTGGACGTGTACTGGGGCGACCTGGACGTGCTCCTGCTGGACCTCCCGCCGGGCACGGGCGACATCGCGATCTCGGTGGCCCAGCTGGTCCCGAACGCGGAGATCCTGGTCGTGACGACCCCTCAGCAGGCCGCCGCGGAGGTCGCCGAGCGCGCGGGTTCGATCGCCGTCCAGACCCACCAGAAGATCGTCGGCGTGGTCGAGAACATGTCCGGCCTCCCCTGCCCCCACTGCGGCGAGATGGTCGACGTCTTCGGCACCGGCGGCGGCCAGACCGTCGCCGACGGCCTCACCCGCACGACCGGCGCGACCGTCCCGGTCCTCGGCTCGATCCCGATCGACGTCCGCCTGCGCGAGGGCGGGGACGAGGGCAAGCCGGTGGTCCTGAGCGACCCGGACAGCCCGGCGGGGGCCGCGCTGCGGGGGATCGCGGGGAAGCTCGGGGGCAGGCAGCGGGGGCTTTCGGGACTGTCGCTGGGGATCACTCCGAAGAACAAGTTCTAAACGCGCCGGGCCGTTCGCTGCGGCCCTCCGTTTCGCACACCAGAGGCTTCAGGAGCCCCGCCGGATGGATATTCCGGCGGGGCTCCTGCGCATTATGCGGAACCAGTGCTTCACATGGCGCACACAGGAAGGCCATGGTACGTTCAGGCGGCACGGACCTTCGAACAGGCGAATTTCACGCCTGCTTGAATGTCGGCTTGAATGTCGGCTTGAATATCGAAATTCCTGCCGGATAAAGTCCGTGAAATGCCGAGACTAAAAGTCAGTGTGGTCGTCCCCGTATACAACACCGGAAAATACATAGACGAATGCGCGCCCTCGCTGCTGAAGCAGAGCCTGCCCAGCGACGAGTACGAAGTGATTTACGTCGATGACGGTTCCACGGACGACACACTGGGCCGGCTGGAGAAGATCGCCGCCGCGCATTCCAACGTCCAGGTGCACACCCGGCCCAACTCGGGCTGGCCGGGCGCACCGCGCAATCTCGCCATGCGGCACGCCAGGGGTGAGTACATCCAGTTCGTCGACCACGACGACATGCTCGGGCCGGAGGCTCTGGAGCGGCTGTACGAGCACGCGAAGCGGAACGACGCCGACGTGGTGCTCGGCAAGATGTCCAGCACCATGGTGCGACCCCGGCGGGTGTTCCGGCACACGGTGGACGCCTGCACGATCGAGAACGTCGAACTCATGCAGAGCATGACGCCGCACAAGATGTTCCGCAGGGCGTTCATCGAGGAGCACGGTCTGCGGTTTCCGGAAGGCCCCTGGTTCCTTGAGGACATGCTCTTCGTCGGCGCCGCCTACCTCAAGGCCGAACGGATCTCGGTGCTCGCCGACTACCCCTGCTACTACTGGCTGAAAAGAGACGACGGCGGCAACAACACCCAGCACCGGTTCGACCCCCGGTTCGGGTTCTGGCGCAATGTCCGCACCGTCGTCCGTCAGATCAAGGACGGCACGGAAGCCTCGAACGACCTGGACGCCCTCCAGAATCGGCTGCTGCACCGCAATTACCACGTCGAGGTCCTCTCCCGGGCCCGGGAACCCGAAATCCTGCGCGCCGACCCGGCCGAACAACGGCAGCGTTTCGCGGCGGCCGGTGAGGTGGCACGGGAGGAATTCCCCGCTGCCGTCCGGGAAGGGCTGCCCGCGGTGTCACGACTGCGCGCCGAGTTCCTCGAAAGCGGAGACTTCGACGGAGCCGTGGCTCTCGCGGAGCGCGTCCGCGAGGTACGGGCACACAGCGAGGTGGGCCGGCTCCGCTGGGAGGACGGCTGTCTGGTCGCCGACATCGAGTTGAGCCTGCTGCACGGGGACGGCGAGCCGTTGGTCCTCGTCGAGCGGGACGGGAAGCAGTGGCTCGACCCGGAGTTGCTGGCCGGTGTGCCCGGCACCGAGGGCGGGTGGGAGGTCCGCGATCCCTTCCGGCTGGCCTACGCCGAACTGATCGTCAAGGACCGGGACCGGGAGGACTGGTGGTATCCGGAGGGTGACCTGGAGATCCGGCCGGAGCCGTTCGGGCAAGGCCGGTCACGGCTCGTCGCGTCCGGGCAGCTGCGCGTCGACCCGCAGCGGCTGGCTGGCGGGCAGCCACTGCCCCGCGGACCGCACGAGGTGTGGGCCTTCGTCCAGGTTCTGGGCATCGACCGTCTGATCCGCGTGACCGGCGACGGCGCACTGGGCAGCCCGGCCGCGGGCCCGGCGCTGACCGGCGGGCGGCTCGCCCTCCCCTACTGGACCGTCGGAAAGGGGCAGCTCACCGTCGACCTGGACCAGCGTCTGCGTCACCTCGGCCCGGACACGGCCGAGGCCGCCGCCGTGAACACCGCGCGCGGCAGGCGGTCGCTCCCGCTTCCGTACGTGGCGGCGGGCCCGGCCGACACCCCGGTTCCCGTCAAGGTCACGGTGTCCAGTCTGTCGGTGAAGGCGGAGGTGGTCCCCGCTGCCGACGGGGCGACAGCCGAACTGCGCCTCCCGGCCCGTCTGAAGCTGCCGTCCGGCCGACACCCGGTCACCCTCCCGCGGACGGCCGCCCCCGTGGCGTACGCGGTCGTCCGCGACGGAGCGCTGCTCCGCGTGGAGGGCCCGGCCCACGAGACCGGCACCGGACGCAGGCTTCTCGACGCGGTCGCCGACAACCGCCAGGTGCGGCGGGTGCAGCGGGTACGACGACGGCTGAGCCGATAGCCCGGTGCCGGAGGGGGGCACACACCGTCCGAGGTGCCCCCTCGGCCGCTAGGCGTACGCCGAGATGTCCTTGACGACGGCGAAGCCGAGGCCGTACGCGCTCATTCCTCTCCCGTACGCGCCCACGTGCACGCCCTCCTGCGTGGACCCGGCGAGCACCCAGCCGAACTCGGACTCCCGGTAGTGGAAGGGGGTGGGCACCCCGTCGACCGGAAGGGAGAGGGTCGACCAGTCGGAGCCGTCCAGGTCGTCGGCCAGGACCCAGGCCGTCTCGGTCTGCTGGTCGAGCCAGTCGTCGCGCAGGGAGTGGTCCATCTGACCGGGCCAGGTGAAGGACAGCAGCCCCACGCCCGCGAGCCAGGCGGCCGAGGAAACCGACGTGGCCTCCAACAGGCCCGTGCCGTCGGCGCTCCTGCGGGACGGGTTCGCCGCGACGGTCACGACGACCGCGAACTTCTCCTTCGGCTCACCGCCCGACGCGCCGACCTCGTTCTTCACGGAGGGCTCGTCACCGTGACCGATCGAGCCGTGCTCCACGGCACCGTCGGCCGACATGCCGACCTGCATCAGCCAGCGCGGCCCCGTGAAGGCCTCGTCGAGGCCGTACCAGGGGAAGGGCGCCTGAAGGTAGCCGTCCACCGTGCGCCGGGCGGAGGGGACCTGCTGTCCGCCCTCCGCGGCCGGCGCCTGCGCGACTGCCCCACTCGTCGTCTCCATGTGCCGGACGCCTCCTAGCTCTCGTCGGACCGGAACGGCCCGCCCCCCTTCGGGCGGCGTCGCTGGTTCGCGTACGGCCCGCACAACAACTCGGCAGCATAGCCACACCGCTCCGAGCTGCTGGTAAACCGCCCGGCGCGCGGGGCGCCCGGAGGGCGGGTTCAGGCCGTACGGGGTGGGGGCGGAGTATGAAACGCGTCACGTACGACGACGAAGGCGCCCGCGAACTGCTCGGCGGGCGCCTTCTGGTGGGACGTACGGCTCAGGTGGCGTCCGCGTCGAAGGGCGGGCGGTCGTCCTTGCCGGGCTCCTCGGGCTTCTTGGTCATGTCGATCCGGCCGCCGGACGAAGAGGACGACGAGGAGGAGGACGGCGACGAGGTGTCCGTGCTGTGGACCGCGTCGGTGACCTCGGCCATCTCCTTCTTCAGGTCGAAGCCGTTGCGGATCTCCTTGAGCCCCAGCTCGTCGTTGTCCAGCTGCTTGCGGATGAACGTCTTGGGGTTGAGGTCCTCGAACTCGAAGTCCTTGAACTCCGGGCCCAGCTCCGAGCGGATGTCCTGCTTGGCGCTCTCCGAGAACTCGCGGATCTTGCGCACGGTCCGCATGACGTCCTGGATGACCTTGGGGAGCTTGTCCGGACCGAAGACGAGCACGGCGAGGACAACGAGCGTGATCAGCTCGAGCGGTCCTATGTCATTGAACACCTGAAGCTCCTTGCGATGTCCTCGGTCCTCGGCCCTCGGTGGTCTGCGCGGGTCTTCCGTGGTCCGGGCCGGGTCCACGGTACCTGGGGTTCCCGTACGACCGGTACTGTCCCGAGGGCTCCGAGTGCGGGCGGGTGGGCGGTTTTCCGGGTTGTTTGCCTTGTGGAGCGGGGTTTGGGGCGGTCACTGTGAGGTTTCTGTTAATCGGGCCTCTGGCAGTTCTCTATCCATTCTCATAGCCGCCGTCGCCCTCAACCACCGTCCGAGGAACCGAGCACCAGCACTACGGTCCGCTCCTCGCCGTTGCGCTCGACCGTGAGCTCCAGGCGGTCGCCGGGGCGGTGGGCGCGGGTCTTGACGATCAGTTCGTCGCCGGAGTGGACACGGCGGCCGTCGACCTCGGTGATGACGTCTCCGGCCTCGATCCCGGCCCGGTCCCCCGGACCGCCCTCGGTGACCGCGGGTCCCCCGTCGTTGCCCTTGGCGCCGACCCGCGCGCCGTCACCCGTGTAGTCCATGTCGAGGGTGACGCCGATGACGGGGTGGGTCGCCTTCCCGGTGTTGATCAGCTCCTCCGCGACCCGCTTGGCCTGGTTCACCGGGATCGCGAACCCGAGCCCTATGGAACCGGCCTGGCCGCTCTCGTCACCGGTGGCGTCGTCCGCCGAGCGGATGGCGGAGTTGATGCCGATGACCCGGGCCCGGGAGTCGAGGAGGGGGCCGCCGGAGTTGCCGGGGTTGATGGGCGCGTCGGTCTGGAGGGCGTCGACGTACGACACGTCGCTGCCGTCCGGGCTGTCGCCGCCGGCGGTGATGGGCCGTTCCTTCGCGCTGATGATGCCCGAGGTGACCGTGCCCTCCAGGTCGAAGGGGGCACCGATCGCCACGACCGGGTCGCCGACCTGGACGTTGTCGGAGTTGCCGAGGGGCATGGGCGTCAGTCCGTGGACCCCGCTCACCTTGACGACGGCGAGGTCGTACCCGGTGTCCCGGCCCACGACGGTGGCCTTGGCGGTGTCCCCGCTGTGGAAGGTCACGGAGATCTCACCACCGGCACCGGCGGGCTCCACCACGTGGTTGTTGGTGAGGATGTGCCCGAGCCCGTCGAGCACGAACCCGGTACCGGTCCCGGACTCCGCGGTCCCCCGCACATGCAGGGTCACGACACTGGGCAGGGCCCGCGCCGCGATCCCCGCGACACTCTCCGGCGCCCGCGCCCCGGACTCCACGGCGGCCTGCGGCAACTCCACCTCCCCACCCCCACGGTTCCGCTCCAGACACGCCCCTACGACTCCCCCGACCCCGCCCGCCACGAGCGCGAGCGCCAGAGCCCCGAGGAGCAGCACCCGCCGGGTTCTCCGGCGCCGCGTGTCTTTGCTGTCGGCGGGGGCGCCGGTTTGTTGGAGGGGGGCGGGGAGGGGGGCCCAGGGGTCGTAGTTCTGCCAGGGGGAGGGTGGGGACGCGGGGGAATCGGAGGGGAGCGGTGTGTCGGTCGCCAGGCCCTTGGCGGGGGCATGGGCATGGGGGTGCGGGGGTGGGGTGGGCGCGGTGAGCCGGCTGGGCTGCGGGGCCGGGAAGGGCACGTCGGGGTGGGGTTCCGGGGGCGGTGACGGAGCGGGGTACTCGCCGACCGGGAGCGGACTTGTGGGCTGCGGGGGCTGGGCTGAGGGCGGCTCGGGGTGGGGTGGGCTTGTGGGCTGCGGGGGCTGGGCCGAGGGCCACTCGGGGCGGGGCGAGCTTGTGGGCTGCGGGGGCTGTGTCGCGGACGGCCCCGGTGGGAGCGGGCCTGAGAACGGGAGTGCAGGCGCGGAGGGCGGCTCGGGCCGAAGCGGGTCGGCGGACAGCGGAGTCGCGGCAGCGAGGTGCCCGGTCGGGTGAGGGTCGGGCGACGTGGTGTCCGCGTCCGCGTGCGGGAACTGGAACGGGGTGGGGGCATCGCCTCCGGCGGGACGGGGCGGCGATGGAGTGTGCGTGCCGTGCGGGGCGGGAGGCTCTGGCAGCGGGGGGTCATGAGGCGAGGGCGAGGAGATGGGCTGTTCCTGGGAAACAGGCAAGGAGGCTGGTGGTTCCTGGGGCGTGGAAACAGGCGCCCTCCGGGGAACCGGCAGGCCGGGAAGCGTGGTTGGCATCAGCGCCGGTGGGCCTTGCGGCGGAGGCGGTATCGGTATCGCCATGCCCTGAGCCGGGGCCGTGCCCGGGTGCTGGACCGGTGGAGCGGAGGCCCAGGGACCCGGTACGCCGTACGGCGGGGTGCTGGAGGAGTCAGGGTCGTACGGCGGAACGGCGGGTACGTACGCGGGCACCGCAGGCCCCTCTCCGGCAGCTACGAACCCAGGCACCGCAGAGCCCTCCCCGCCAGAACCCGCACCAGGCGTCACCGGGCCCGCCTCAGCAGAGCCCGCAGCAGGCGTCACGGAGCCATCCTCAGCAGAACCGACCGCAGACGTCACCGAGCCCTCCCCAACAGCACCGACCGCAGACGTCACCTGCCCGTCTCCGGCAGGACCGGACGGAGGCGTCGCCAGGCCCTCCTCAACAGCACCGGACGCAGACACCTCAGGCCCGTCTCCGACAGAACCGGAAGCGAGCACCGCAGACGCATCCCCAGCACCACCAGCAGCGGCCCCCGCAAACCCCTCCCGGGCAGAACCCGCACCAGACGCCACAGCCCCGTCCTCGACAGGACCCGCACCAGAAGCCACAGCGCCCTCCCCAGCAAACCCGGTCGCAGGTGCAGCCAGGCCATCCCCAGCAGAACCCCCAGCAGGCCTCGCCGAGCCATCCCCCGCAGAACCAGACGCAGCCGCCACCAAACCCTCCCCACCACCCCCAGCCACCGCAGACTCCCCCGTCGGCCGACCAACCCCACTCACCGGCCGGGACGACAACCCGAAGTCCCCCTCAACCCCCGGCCCACCACCAACCTCACCGCTCGGCGCCTGAAGCTCGAAGTCACCCTCGACACCCCGCGCGCCCACAACACCGTCCTCGGCACCCCCACGCCCCGAAACCTCAAAGCCCCCGGCGTCCTCGCCCCACCCCGAACCCCGACCCCGACCCCGGCCCCACCATTTCGCCTTCGCAGGCTTCCCCTCGTCCATGCTCTCCCCACCCCACAACGGCACAGACAGGCCACTAATGGCCTGTCTGTGGATTCAACCAGGTTCACGCGCCGCGGAGCAGGGCGTCGGTCAGCGGGGGGAGCCGAACGACGTGGGCGCGGAGGTGGCGTCGGGGACGGGTGCGGCGAGGAGGCCGGGTGTGGTGAGGTCCGGGGTCGTGGACAAGGACGTGAGGGTGAGCGGCGGACTGGCACTGAGCGGACGTATCAGAGGAGACATCGCGGCCGCACCGGCGACCACGGGCGCCGTGAGGGTGTGCACGGCGGCCTCCCGAACCTGCGCGGGTACCCCCGGCAGCAGCGGAGCCGACACCTCGGTCGGGGCGGCCGGGGTGTCACCGAGCGTCCGCTGTCCCTCTTGCTGGGCGAGCAGCGGACCGACACCGCGGCGCCGCTGGTTCTCCGGCACCGCCGCACCGGTACCCGGCGTACGCGCCGGGGTCACGTTGCTGCCGGCCCCGCGGGCGTCGGTGTCGCCCGGCGCCCCGGTGGTGACGCCGCCGAGCGCGATCGCGGCCAGCGACACCGCCCCGGC
Organism: Streptomyces sp. SID13726; assembly: GCF_010548375.1. Taxonomy (GTDB): domain Bacteria; phylum Actinomycetota; class Actinomycetes; order Streptomycetales; family Streptomycetaceae; genus Streptomyces. The sequence continues at coordinate 18,633 of NZ_JAAGLY010000032.1, read as the reverse complement.
CGCGACGAACGCGAACCGCATGCCGCGCGAGGCCGAGCGCTCGGCCTCGTGACGGCTGACGTCATGGATGCGGAAGCCCCGGCCGGAAGGGGAGGGCGGGAGCACCGCGGCGTGCGGACGGGCGGGGACGTAGTCGAACTCGAAGCGCTCTCCGCGTCTCACGCCGAAGACCCCGGCGGCGCCGGGTCGTCCCGAGAGTCCACCGGTGAGTCCTCCCCCGCCGAACGGCGAGCTGTCGCCGTCCTCCGGGTCACCTCCCGGCAGCCCCTGGAGGCGGGCCAGGAAGCTCTCGGAGGGCGGCGGCGGGGCGGCCTCCGCGAAGACGTTCTTCAGACGGCGCTGGGCGTCCGCCTCCGCCTTGCACTTCGGACAGGTGGCGAGATGCGCGAGGACGCGCTCCCGCGTGTCATGACCGAGCTCGCCGTCCACCAGGGCGGCGAGTCGGTCTCCCAGATGCTGTTCCGCGAGGCGCCCCTCGCCGGGTTTGGGCCGGGATCCACTCACGCGGTCGCGCCCCCTCCTCCCAGCGCGGGGACACGGGCCATGAAGGAGCGACGCTCGGCGCGGGCCTCCGGCGAGCGGTGCGCGAGGGCCTTGCGCAGCTGGGAACGGCCGCGGTGGATCCGCGAGCGGACGGTGCCGAGCTTGACGCCCAGGGTCGCGGCGATCTCCTCGTACGACAGTCCTTCGATGTCGCACAGGACGACCGCGGCGCGGAACTCCGGCGCCAGGGTGTCGAGGGCCTGCTGGACGTCCGCGTCGAAGTGGGCGTCGTTGAAGACCTGCTGGGGCGAGGGCTCGCGGCTGGGCAGGCGCTCGGCCGCGTCCTCGCCGAGGGCGTCGAAGCGGATGCGCTGCTTGCGGCGGACCATGTCCAGGAAGAGGTTGGTGGTGATGCGGTGCAGCCAGCCCTCGAAGGTCCCCGGTGTGTACGTGGACAGGGAGCGGAAGACCCGGACGAAGACCTCCTGCGTGAGGTCCTCGGCGTCGTGCTGGTTGCCGGTGAGACGGTAGGCGAGGCGGTAGACCCGTCCGCTGTGCATGCTGACGATCTCCTCCCAGGTGGGCGGAGTCCACGCCTGCCCGTCCGCGTCGGTGGTGAAGGTCGCGGTCTGGGCGTAGTCGCCGGCGTGGGTGTGGTCAGCTGCGTTGTCGTTCACGGATTTCGGCCTGCCCGCCGACCCCAGGAAGCGCCTCAGCACTCCCCCACGGTCTCCAGGCGCGGCCGCACCTCCCCTGTCGGCTCTGGTTGTCTCCAGTGGAGCCCCTACCATAGCCACCTCGCCCGTTAGCTCCGGATAAGCGGTTTTACGAGAATTTGATCTGGGCTGATACCACTCGGGCCCCTGCGTCAGCAGTTGCTCGAGGGCCTGCTCGTCGTCGTGATCCAACTGTGTCCCCCCGGGTACGTCTCCACCCCTCTAAACGCCCGGTCCCATCTGCGGGTTCCCGGCGGCAACGGATACAGTCACGCCCAGGCAACCACGGGGCAAGGAGAGGCTCATTACCGGCAACCGGCAGACGAGCTGGGCGTTCGCCGACGCCTACGTCGCCGAGGACGAAGTCCTGAGCTGGGCCCGGGACCGGGCCCGTGACGCGGGGCTGCGCTCGGTGACGCCCGGCACGGGCGCGGCGCTGCGGTTGCTGGCCGCCTCCGTGGACGCCAAGGCCGTCGCCGAGATCGGTACCGGCACCGGCGTCTCCGGGATCCATCTGCTGCACGGCATGCGCCCCGACGGGGTACTGACGACCGTCGACCCCGAGCCGGAGCACCAGCAGTTCGCCCGCCAGGCCTTCCGCGCCTGCGGCTTCGCCAGCAACCGGGCCCGCTTCATCCCGGGCCGCGCCCTGGACGTCCTGCCCCGCCTCGCCGACGCCGGCTACGACCTCGTCTTCTGCGACGGCGACCGGCAGGAGGTCATGGACTATCTCGCTGAATCGTTGCGCCTGCTGCGCCCGGGTGGACTGGTCGTCTTCGAGGGCGTCTTCGCCAACGGCCGCACGGTCGACTCGGGTCCGCAGCCCACGGAGGTACTGCGCCTGAGGGAGCTGCTGCGGGCCGTGCGGGAGAGCCAGGACCTGTTGCCGTCGCTGCTCCCGGTCGGCGACGGACTGCTGTGCGCGGTCAAGCGCTGAGCCCTGCGAGGCCGTGAAGACAGGCAGGGACCGTACGGCCATCCGAGGGTCCGGCCGGGCAGACCTCTGCCCCGACACCACGTGAGATGCCGGGGCAGCCGAAAGGGTATGGTCGCTCCCGCGTCAGCCGACGACCTTCTTGAGGGCGTCGCCGAGCGCGTCGGCCTCGTCAGGGGTCAGCTCGACGACGAGCCGACCGCCGCCTTCGAGCGGAACGCGCATGACGATGCCCCGCCCCTCCTTTGTCACCTCGAGCGGGCCATCGCCCGTCCGCGGCTTCATGGCCGCCATGCTCGTTCCCCTTCCTGAAACCAGCTCATCGTCAAAGCCGACGGCCCTGGGAGGGCACGCGCGTCAAAGTGGGACACGCGACACCGGCATCGAACACATTGCTTCCAAGCCATTATCCCGCATCTCAGGACCCGATGACCAACATCAGTCGGCATCGCTTGGGCAACGCGCGCGAGCAAAACCACCCAATTCGGCGATGTGGCTGCGATACTCCGCCGCCGCGCCGATCCAGGGCGCCCGAACGCGCTCCCGAATTCTTTGACGCAGGTCACACGTCCGGTCCGGTACTCGGACAGCGATCTCCGCCATGCTGTCCTTCGGACATCCGGTCCATCGAACGCTCCGGAGGGGATACGCCATGACCGACACCGTGCTCTACGAGGTGAGCGACGGGCTCGCGACGATCACGCTCAACCGCCCCGAGGCGATGAACGCGCTGAACATCGCCACCAAGGTCGCCCTGCGGGAGGCGGTCGAGTCGGCGGCGGAGGACGACGCCGTACGGGCCGTGCTGCTCACCGCGGCCGGGGAGCGGGCGTTCTGTGTCGGCCAGGACCTCAAGGAGCACATCGGGCTGCTGATGCAGGGGTCCGACGTCGTGATGAGCACGGTCAAGGAGCACTACAACCCGGTGGTGCGGGCGCTGACCGAGATGCCGAAGCCGGTGGTCGCCGGGGTGAACGGGGTCGCGGCCGGGGCCGGCTTCGGGATCTCGCTGGCCGCGGACTACCGGGTCGTGTCCGAGACCGCCGCCTTCAACACGTCCTTCGCGGGAGTCGCCCTGACCGCGGACTCCGGCATCTCGTGGACGCTGCCGCGGGTGGTCGGGCCCGGCCGGGCCGCCGACCTGCTGCTCTTCCCCCGCACCGTCTCGGCACGGGACGCGCACGAGCTGGGGATCGCGAACCGTCTCGTGCCGTCCACCGACCTGCCCGCGGAGGCGGAGAAGGTGGCGCGGGCGCTGGCCTCCGGGCCGACGGTGGCGTACGGGGCGATCAAGGAGTCGCTGGCCTACGCGCTGTCGCACACACTGGCGGAGACGCTGGAGAAGGAGGACGAGCTACAGGCGCGGGCGGGGGCGTCCGAGGACCACGCGATCGCGGTGCGGGCGTTCGTGAACAAGGAGACTCCGGAGTACTTGGGGCGGTGACCTCCGCGGAAACAGCCCCGCGCCCCTAGGAGGCCCTGGCCACACAGGACGCCCTACGACCTCCTTGCCACGCAGGTTTCCAAGTGGTCGTCCACCAGCCCACAGGCCTGCATCAGGGCGTACGCCGTCGTCGGGCCCACGAAGCGCAGGCCCCGCTTCTTCAGGACCTTGGACAGCGCCGTCGACTCCGGGGTCACCGCCGGGACGTCCGCCAGGGTCTTAGGGACCGCGTGGGTCTCCGGCACGTGGGACCAGATCAACTCGTCCAGCTCGCCCGGGGACCAGTCGGCCAGCACCTTCGCGTTGGCCATCGTCGCGTCGACCTTGGCCTTGTTGCGGATGATGCCGGGGTCGGCGAGGAGGCGGTCGCGGTCGGTCTCGTCGAACGCGGCCACCTCGGCGATCCCGAAGCCCGCGAAGGCCGCGCGGAAGGTCTCGCGGCGGCGCAGGATCGTGATCCAGGAGAGGCCGGACTGGAAGGCCTCCAGGCTGAGGCGCTCGAAGAGGGCGTCGTCGCCGTGGACCGGGCGGCCCCACTCCTCGTCGTGGTACGTCACGTAGTCCGGCGTGGACAGCGCCCAGGGGCAGCGCGGCGCGCCGTCCGGGCCGACCAGGGCGGTGCCGTCGGTCACCGCTGCTCCCCGTGGCCGTGGTCCGGGTGCTGCGGGGCGGCGTGGGTGGCGGCCTGGGCGCCGGCCAGGGCGGACTCCAGGTCGGCGATCCGGGCGTCCCGCTCGGCGAGCTCGGCGCCGAGGCGGCTGAGCACGTCGTCGACCTCGCCCATGTGGTAACCGCGGGCGGTGAGCGGGAAGCGCACGCTCTCCACGTCCTCGCGGTCCACCGGGCGGTCCAGCGGCAGCGGGTCCTGGAGCCGCTCGGGGGCGACGTCCGGCAGCGGGCCGTCGCTCTCGCCGCCGCCCACCACGGCGAGCGTCACCGCGGCGACCACGACCGCGAGTGCGATGACCAGGAACAAGAACATAACCATCGCTGAGGTCCCCAGGGTCCCTGCCGGCGGCCGGCCGTCGGCGTCGAATATGTCAGGGTCCGATCGTGCCATGCGAGTCTGACAGTTAGGGTCGCAGGCGGCCGCAGAGGCCGAAGACACAGACGTACGAAGTGAGGTCACAGGGGATGCTCAGGCTGGGCAGGCGTGAATTCGACACGCACGAGCCGGTGATCATGGCGATCGTGAACCGGACCCCCGACTCCTTCTACGACCAGGGAGCCACGTTCCACGACGAGCCCGCCCTCGCGCGCGTGGAGCAGGCGGTGGCCGAGGGGGCCGCCATCATCGACATCGGCGGGGTCAAGGCCGGGCCCGGGGAGGACGTCTCCGCCGAGGAGGAGGCGCGGCGGACCGTGGGGTTCGTGGCGGAGGTCCGGCGGCGGTTCCCCGACGTGGTCATCAGCGTCGACACCTGGCGGGCGTCCGTGGGCGAGGCCGTGTGCGAGGCGGGGGCGGATCTGCTCAACGACGCGTGGGGCGGCGTCGATCCGGGGCTCGCGGAGGTCGCGGCGCGGTACGGGGCGGGGCTGGTGTGCACGCACGCCGGGGGCGCGGAGCCTCGTACGCGGCCGCATCGGGTGACGTACGACGACGTCATGGCCGACATCCTGCGGGTGACCGTGGGGCTGGCGGAGCGGGCGGTCGCGCTGGGGGTGGCCCGGGAGTCCGTGATGATCGATCCGGGGCACGACTTCGGCAAGAACACGCGGCACAGCCTTGAGGCGACGCGGCGGTTGGGCGAGATGGTCGAGACCGGGTGGCCGGTGCTGGTCTCCCTGTCCAACAAGGACTTCGTGGGCGAGACGCTGGACAAGCCGGTGAAGGAGCGGGTCATCGGGACGCTGGCGACGACGGCCGTGTCCGCGTGGCTGGGGGCTCAGGTGTACCGGGTGCACGAGGTGGCCGAGACCCGGCAGGTGCTGGACATGGTGGCGTCGATCGCGGGGCACAGGCCCCCGGCGGTCGCCCGCCGGGGGCTCGCGTAGAGCGGTCGGTCCGGGGCCTAGCGCCCCGCCTCCTTGGACACCAGCGCCACCGCCTCGTCCACGTCGTCCGTCACGTGGAACAGCAGCAGGTCCTTCTCCGACGCCTTCCCCTGCGCGACCAGCGTGTTCTTGAGCCAGTCGACGAGGCCGCCCCAGTACTCGCTGCCGAAGAGGACGATCGGGAAGCGGGTGACCTTCTGGGTCTGGACCAGGGTCAGGGCCTCGAACAGCTCGTCCAGGGTGCCGAGGCCGCCCGGGAGGACCACGAAGCCCTGCGCGTACTTCACGAACATCATCTTGCGCACGAAGAAGTAGCGGAAGTTGAGGCCGATGTCGACGTAGGGGTTGAGCCCCTGCTCGAAGGGCAGCTCGATGCCGAGGCCGACCGAGGTGCCACTGGCCTCGCAGGCGCCCTTGTTGGCCGCCTCCATGGCGCCGGGGCCGCCGCCGGTGATGACCGCGAAGCCGGCCTCCACCAGGCCACGGCCGAGCCGCACGCCCGCCTCGTACTCCGGCGAGTCCGCCGGTGTCCGTGCCGAGCCGAACACGCTGATCGCGGGCGGGAGTTCGGCGAGGGTGCCGAAGCCTTCGATGAACTCCGACTGGATGCGCAGGACGCGCCAGGGGTCGGTGTGGACCCAGTCCGAGGGACCGCCCGCGTCCAGCAGGCGCTGGTCGGTCGTGCTCGCCGTGACCTGTCCTCGCCTGCGGAGAACCGGTCCCAGGCGCTGCTCCTCCGGTGGCTGCTGCTTGCCCTCGGGGTTCCCGGTAGCCATGTGCGCTCCCTCCGCTTGCCTGGTCTTTCCATATCAGCGTAGATCTACGCGGGTTACGGAGGGGGGACGTCCGCGTGTCCGCCGTGCAGCGCCCCCGCCATGCCGCCTCCTTACGAGGTCAGCCAGGCCCGCAGCTTCGCCTCCGCCTCCGGGATCAGCGAGACCTTCACGCGCTCGTCCACCTTGTGCGCGAGCAGCGGCTCACCGGGGCTGTAGTTCACCGCGGGCACGCCCAGCGCGCTGAAGCGGGAGACGTCCGTCCAGCCGAACTTGGGGCGGGCGACACCGCCGACCGCGGCCATGAAGGCCTGTGCGACAGGGTGGTTGAGGCCGGGACGCGCGCCGCCGGTGTGGTCGTCGACGACGAACTCGTCGACCCCGCAGTCCGCGAAGAAGTCCCGCACGAAGGCCTCCGCCTCGGCCTCGCTGCGGTCGGGCGCGTAGCGGAAGTTGACGGCCAGGACGCAGGAGTCGGGGATGACGTTCGTCGCCACACCGCCCTGCACGCCTACCGCGTTGAGGCCCTCGTGGTATTCGAGGCCGTCGACCACCGGCTTGCGCGGTTCGTACGCGGCGAGCTTCTCGAGGGCCGGGGCAACCTTGTGGATCGCGTTGGAACCCATCCACGCGCGCGCGGAGTGCGCACGCTCTCCCTTGAACGTCAGCAGCACCCGCAGAGTTCCCTGACAGCCACCCTCGACCTGGTTGTCCGTCGGCTCCAGCAGGACCGCGAAGTCGCCCTCCAGCCACTCGGGGTGGGCCTCGGCCACATGTCCCAGGCCGTTGAGGTGGGCGGCGACCTCTTCGTTGTCGTAGAAGATGAAGGTGAGGTCGCGGTTGGGTTCGGGGACGGTGGCCGCGATGCGCAGCTGGACCGCGACCCCGGACTTCATGTCGCAGGTGCCGCAGCCCCAGAGGTAGCCCTCGTCGTCGAGGCGGGAGGGGACGTTGCCCGCGATGGGCACCGTGTCGATGTGGCCGGCGAGGATGACGCGTTCCGGGCGGCCGAGGTTCGTGCGGGCGACGACGTTGTTGCCGTGCCGGTCGACCGTGAGGTGCGGAAGAGCGCGCAGGGCGGTCTCGATCGCGTCCGCGAGGGGCTTCTCGGTGCCGCTCTCGGAGGGGAAGTCGACGAGCTGCGCGGTGAGCCGGGCGGCGTCCAGCGAAAGGTCAAGAGGGGTGTCGGCCATGCTCCCGACCCTAACTCCCCCGTCGGCCGCCCCCGCCCTCCCCGTCCGGCACAGAGGTCTCAGTACTCTCCAGTATCTTGTCCGGATGCCAGAGCCGTTGCCCCCTACTCGCAAGCGCCGTGGCCGCTTCCTCCGCTTCGCGGCGGCCCTCGTGGTCCTGTGCGCGGTCGCCGGTTACCTCGTGGTGCAGTACGTCACCGGAGGCTCGGAAGGGCCGACCTGCAGAGTCGTCTCGGGCCGGGCGGGCGGACCGTCGTACGAGTTCACGCCCGAGCAGGCGGTGAACGCGGCGACGATCACCGCCGTCGGCACCGGGCGCGGGCTGCCCGAGCGGGCCGTGACCATCGCCCTCGCCACCGCCCTCCAGGAGTCCGGGCTGCGCAACATCTCGCACGGCGACCGGGACTCCCTCGGCCTGTTCCAGCAGCGGCCCTCGCAGGGCTGGGGCACCCCGAAGGAGATCCTGGACCCGGCGTACGCGGCGGGCGAGTTCTACAAGCACCTGGTGAAGGTGGACGACTACCAGGAGCTGCCGCTGACCGTCGCCGCGCAGCGCGTGCAGCGCAGCGGCTATCCGGAGGCGTACGCCAAGCACGAGCCGGACGCCACCGTGCTCGCCGCCGCCCTCACCGGTTCCGCGGCGGCCACCCTGACCTGCGACGGCCGCCAGGACACCAGCCGGACCGCCACTGCCGCCGCCACGGCCACGGCCACCGCGGCGGCGGCCACGCCCCCGGCCACCGGTCCGGACGCCGTACGGTCCGCTCTCGTACGGGACTTCGGGCGGGACGCGCTCCAGACGACCGCCGCCGAGGTGAGCGCCGGGTCCTCGCCGAGCGCGAGTCCCTCGCCCGCCCCTGCCGACGCGCGCACGGTGACGCTTCCGGTGCGCGAGGACACCAGCCCGGGAGCCGACCGCAGCCTCACGGAACGCGGCTGGCAGCTCGCCCACTGGGCGGTCGCCAACTCCTCGGCGCTGCGCATCGAGCGGGTCTCGTACGCGGGGCGGCAGTGGACGGCCGGGAACACGGACAGCCAGTGGCGCCCGGCGGGCAGCGCGGGCGCCACGGGGTCGGTGCGGATACTCACGGCACGGTAGTTCGGAAGATCGCCTGGAAGGGTCACGTCCGCCCGCCGCGGGAGGGGGTGTGCGCAGGTTTTCGTCACGTCACCCCCGTATCCGCCAGATCCCTTGCGAACAAAGGGCTGCAAGGATTCGACGGACTTTCAGACCGGCAGCTTTTTGCCCGTTTTTATCCGCAGGTGATAATGCGACGCATTGCCAACTCTTTACGTTGGCCCTCCGCAACCTTCGTCGGCTTCGAGCGGTAGTCACGGCGTCCTAGCAACGTTTCCTCCGTCGAAGGAGCAACATGTCCCTCCCCCTGACCCGCAGGATCGCCCGTGCCGCGCTGCTCGTCGCTGCGGGAGCGGCAGCCGGGGTCGGTGCGGCCGGCGCCGCCAGTGCGGCCCCCGCGCAGCTGCCGGCCGCCCCGAACCTCGGCGGGCTGACCGCTCTGGACGCGGCGCACGTCGGCAACACGGTGGACGGCGCGACGCAGAACCTCACCGGGTCCGCGGGCAAGACCGGTGGCAAGACGGTCGAGAAGGCGGTGCCGTCCGCGGGCAAGACCGGCGGCAAGGCCGTGAAGAAGGCGGCGCCGGCCGCGCAGAAGACGGCGGGCGACGCGGCCGGTTCCGCCGGGGACCTCGTCGGGGACACCACGTCCACCGCCACCAAGGGCGGCCTCCCGACCGACTCCCTCACCAAGGGCGGTCTGCCGGCGGCCGACTCCCTGCCGGTGAAGAGCCTGCCGCTCGGCTAGTACGCGCGCATACGGCGAAGGGGTCCAGGACGGTGTTCCTGGACCCCTTCGCCGTACGCGTATGCAACTACGCCAGCCGCTCGACCGCCGCCCGCACCCGCTCGTCCGTGGCCGTCAGCGCCACGCGTACGAACTTCTCGCCCGCCTCGCCGTAGAAGTCGCCCGGCGCCACCAGGATGCCCAGCTCGGCCAGGTGCGCGACCGTCGACCAGCAGGACTCGTCGCGGGTGGCCCACAGGTAGAGGCTGGCCTCGCTGTGCTCGATGCGGAAGCCGTGGCCGAGCAGCGCCTCGCGCAGGAGCGTGCGCCGGGCCAGGTAGCGCTCGCGCTGCTCACGCACGTGCGTGTCGTCGCCGAGGGCCGCGACCACCGCCGCCTGGGTCGGCGCCGGGGTCATCATGCCGCCGTGCTTGCGGATCTCCAGGAGGGGCGCCAGGACGGCCGGGTCGCCCGCGAGGAAGGCCGCGCGGTAGCCCGCGAGGTTGGACCGCTTCGACAGCGAGTGGACGGCCACGATGCCGTCGTAGGAGCCGCCATTGACGTCCGGGTGCAGGACGGAGACCGGGTCGGCCTCCCAGCCCAGCTCCAGGTAGCACTCGTCGGAGAAGATCAGGATGCCGTGCGAGCGGGCCCAGGCCACGATCCTCGTCAGCTCGTCCTTGGACAGGACCTTGCCGGTCGGGTTCGACGGGGAGTTGAGCCACAGGAGCTTCAGGCCGGCCGGGTCCAGCTCGGTCGGGTCGTCGTAGACCTCGTACTCCGCGCGGGCCAGGCGCGCGCCCACCTCGTACGTCGGGTAGGCCAGGCGCGGGTGGGCGACCCGGTCGCCGGGGCCCAGGCCCAGCTGGGTGGGGAGCCAGGCGACGAGTTCCTTGGAGCCGACGATCGGCAGGACGTGCCGGTGGGTGACCTCGCGGGCGCCCAGGCGGCGCTCGACCCAGCCGGTGATCGCGTCGCGCAGGGCCGGGGTGCCCCAGACCGTCGGGTAGCCCGGGGAGTCCGCCGCGTCGATCAGGGCCTTCTGGATCAGGTCCGGGACAGGGTCGACGGGGGTGCCGACGGAGAGGTCGACGATGCCTCCGGGGTGCGCGGCAGCCGTCTTCTTGTACGGCTCCAGCTTGTCCCAGGGGAAGGTGGGAAGGCGGTCGGAGACTGCGGACACGGCGTTCGGGCTCGCTTTCGGGTCGTACGGGTCGTACGGCAAACGCCTCGGTCCCGCACGGCCGTGATCAGGGACGATCAGGCCGTACGGGACCGAGGCGGCACGCCTGGGGGTGCCGGATGATCAGGCCTGCGGCGGCAGCGCGGCGATGAACGGGTGGTCCCGCTCGATCAGACCCAGCTTGCTGGCGCCGCCGGGCGAACCGAGCTCGTCGAAGAACTCGACGTTCGCCTTGTAGTAGTCCTTCCACTCATCCGGGGTGTCGTCCTCGTAGAAGATCGCCTCGACCGGGCAGACCGGCTCACAGGCACCACAGTCGACGCATTCGTCCGGGTGGATGTACAAGGACCGGGAGCCCTCGTAGATGCAGTCGACCGGGCACTCCTCGATGCAGGCCTTGTCCTTCACGTCGACACAAGGCTGCGCGATGACGTAGGTCACGCTGTCGTTCCTCCTCCATAGGGCGCTGGCGGGCCTCCTCAGGCTCCGCCGCCTCGCGCGCGGGAGCGCGGCGTCGTCGATGCCCGCCCCTAGTATCTCCGTTCTTGGGCATGATCCGAACAGGAGGGGTGAACTGACCTGTGGAAATCTCCGCCGCCGGGCGCCTTGTCGTGCGTATCTCCGCAGCTGACGTGGGCAAACGGGTATCCGTGCGCCGCCTGGCCGAAACCGGCGTCACGCAGCAGAAGTTCACCGACACGGTGGGTGTTCTCACATCATGGGACGACGGTGTGCTGCTGATCACCCGCCGGGACGGCGAGAGTGTCCGGATTCCGGAGTCGGCGCTGGTGGCGGGCAAGGTCGTCCCCGCGGCGCCCGCCCGTCGCAGGGGCCCCGCCGCCTCGTACGAGGAGCTGGCCCGGATCGCCGCGCGCGGCTGGCAGCCGGTGGAGAGCGAGCGGCTCGGCGACTGGGAGCTGCGGGCCGCCTCCGGATTCACCCGCCGCGCCAACTCCGTCCTCCCGCTCGGCGACCCTGGGCTGCCCCTCGACGCGGCCCTGACCGCCGTACGACGCTGGTACGGCGACCGCGGCCTGCCGGCGTACATCCAGACCGCGACCGGCGCCGCGGGCACCCAGGAGGTGCTCTGCGCGGAGCTGGAGGCGCGGGGCTGGACGCGGGAGGTGACGTCGGAGCTGTGGACCGGGGCGCTGGCGCCGGTGGCGGACCGGTCCCCCGGTGACGTCGTCGTGCTGTCCCGGGAGGCCGACGCGGACTGGCTGGCCCGGTATCAGCGCAAGGGGGTGAGCGAGGTGGCGCTGCGGGTGCTGGGGAGCGGCCCTTCGGTGTGGTTCGCGACGGTCCCCTCGGAGACCGGCGGAGCGCCCGCGGCGATCGGGCGGTGTGTCGTCGACGGACGGTGGGCCGGGTTCGCCGCGGTCGAGGTGGATCCTTCGCTGCGACGACGGGGGCTGGCCTCGACCGTGATGGCAGCGCTGGCGCGGCGGGCGCTCGACGAGGGGGCGTCGGCCGCGTGGCTCCAGGTCGAGTCGGACAACTCCGGTGCGCGGGCGCTCTATGACGGCATGGGGTTCACCGCGCACCACGCCTACCACCACTACCGGGAGCCGGGCGTCCCCGGCGGCGCGCGGTAGTAGCGATCGCTGTGAGAGGGCACGAGCCAGCTATGCGTCCCCCGTATCCCCCGCCGCCCGAACGTTCCGCCGAGCTACGGAGGCGGTTCGCCGAAGAGGCGCGCTCCGAACGGCCCGATCTGTCGGCGCTGTGTCTGCTGCTGGGGGCCGCGGCGGACGGAGGGCTCGACGAGGCCGGGATCGACCGGGCGCAGATCGAACTGGACCGGCTGGCCGGGCAGTTGCCGTTCCGGCCGGGCGGGCCGCGGTCGTGGGCGGTGTCCCTGCGGGAACTGCTCGGGGACCGGTGCGGGTTCCGTGGGGCGCCGGTGGACTATCAGCGGCTGGAGTCCTCGCTGCTGCACGAGGTGCTGCGGCGGCGCAGGGGGCTGCCGATCCTGCTGTCCGTGGTGTGGATGGAGGTGGCCCGGCGGGCGGGGGCGCCGGTGTACGGGGTAGCGCTGCCGGGGCACTTCGTGGTCGGGTTTGGGCCGCCGGAGGAGCAGGTGCTGGCGGATCCGTTCGACGGGGGGCGGGTCCTGGCGGGGGCCGACGCCGAGTTGCTGGTGGCGGGGGCCACGGGGGCGCCCCTGGATCCGGCGATGTTGACACCGGCTGCTCCGCTCGACGTGGTGCAGCGGATCCTCAACAACGTGCGGGCGTGGGCGACGGCCCGGCCGGAGCGGTCGGATGTGGGGCTGTGGGCCGTGGAGTTGGCCCTACTGCTTCCCTCGCATCCGGCGCGACTGCGGTATGAGCGGGCGCAGTTGCTGGTGCAGCGGGGTGACTTCGTCGAGGGGGCCGGGGAGTTGGAGGCGTACGCGGGGGTGGTGGCCGCGGTGGACGAGGCTGCGGCGGCTCGGATTCGGCAGCAGGCTCATTCCGCGCGAGCGATGTTGAACTGACGGTCGTGGGCGTCTGCGGGTGCGTCGTGGCTGGTCGCGCAGTTCCCCGCGCCCCTAGGTCCGCTGCCCTGGACGGCGATCAAAGCCACCCCTTCTCACGCGCGATCCTCACCGCCTCCGCCCTGTTCCGTACCGCTAGTTTCTGGATCGCTGTCGAGAGGTAGTTGCGGACCGTGCCCTGGGAGAGGTGGAGTTCCTTGGCCAGTTCGGCGTTCGTGGAGCCGTCGGCCGCCGCTCTCAGTACTTCCCTCTCCCTGTCCGTCAGGGGGTTCGCGCCCTCTGCCAGGGCCGCCGCCGCCAGGGTGGGGTCGATGACGCGCTCGCCCGCGAGGACCTTCCGTACCGCTGCCGCGAGTTGGGCCGCCGGGGCGTCCTTGACCAGGAAGGCGTCGGCGCCCGCCTCCATCGCGCTGCGGAGGTAGCCGGGGCGGCCGAAGGTGGTGAGGATGACCAGCTTGACCGAGGGGAGTTCCTTGTGGAGCTGGGCCGCCGCCTCGATGCCCGTGGCGCCCGGCATCTCGATGTCCATGAGGGCCACGTCGATGTCGTGGGCGCGGGCCGTCGCCAGGACCTCGTCGCCGCGGGCCACTTGGGCGACGACCTCGATGTCGTCCTCCAGGCCGAGCAGGGCGGCCAGGGCCTCGCGGACCATCGACTGGTCCTCGGCGAGCAGGACCTTGATCGTGCGGCTCGTCATGAGGCGGATCCTACGTCGGTCGCGGAACCGGCGGGCACGCGGGCGACCAGCCGGAAACCGCGCCGGGAGCCGGTGGCCTCCAGGGTGCCGCCCGCCTTCTCCAGACGCTCGGTGAGACCGGTGAGGCCGTTGCCCGGGCCTTCCCCCGAACCCCCGGTTCCGTCGTCCTCGACGGTGAGTTCGAGCATCGGTCCGTCGAGGGTCTGGCGGCGGAGCAGTTCGACCGTGCAGCGCCGGGCGCCGCTGTGCCGTACGACGTTGGTGACGGCCTCGCGCAGCGCCCAGGCGAGGGCGGCCTCGCTGTCCTCGGGGACGCCGGCGAGGTCCGGTTCCGCGGGAACCCGGGCGGTGACACCGGCGGTGGACAACGCGACCTCGACTCCGGCCAGTTCGGCGGCCAGACGGGGGCGCCGGTAGCCGGTGACGGCCTCGCGGACGTCCACCAGGGCCTGGCGGCTGACCTGTTCGATGTCGGCGACCTGCTGGGCGGCCTTCTCCGGGTGGCCGGGGAGCATACGCCCCGCCAGCTCGCTCTTCAGGGTGATGAGGGAGAGCGAGTGGCCGAGCAGGTCGTGCAGGTCGCGGGCGAGCCGCAGCCGCTCCTCGTTGGCGGCCAGGTGGGCGACCTTGGCCCGGGCCTCCCGCAACTCGATGGTCGTACGGATGAGTTCGCGTACGCCCGTCATGGAGAAGCCGCCGAGGAGGGCCGGGAAGAGCAGTCCGGCCAGGAAGGCGGTGCCGCCCGGGACGACCAGGGCGACGGCGGTCAGCAGGGCGGACACGACCGGGATGCTCCATCGGGCCAGCCGGAACGGCAGGGCGGCGCCCGAGGAGATCGCCACGTACACGTACAGGACGAGCCACTCCCGGCCCAGCGTGAGGGAGAGGACCGTCGACTGGGCACCGAGCACCGCCACCGACCCCAGCACCACGGCGTTGGTCTCACCGCGTCCGGTACGGAAGACCAGGGCGAAGTACCAGACGACGAAGGCGACCAGGCCGATCCAGCCGAGGACGGCGACACCGTCGCTGTGACCGCCGTGCAGCAAGTCGCCGACGGGCGCGCTCAGATAGGCGAGCCAGATGCCGATCCAGAGCAGCTTGACGACCTGCTGCCTGCGATTCTGCGGACGCTGTCCGATGCCGACGGTGCTCACGCCTTCAGCGTGTCCTTCCGGTACAGCCAGGCCGCGCCGCCCGCGAACAGGGCGAAGAAGACGACGAGGATGGCGATGTCCTGGGCCTGCGGGGCCTGACTCTGCTCGATGGCCCTGCCGAGCGCAGCGTACGCGTGTGTGGGCAGCCACTTGGCGATGTCCTGGAGCCACTGCGGGAAGGTCGTCGTCGGCATCCACAGGCCGCCCAGCATGGACAGGCCGAAGTAGGTGATCATCGTGATCGGGCGGACGGCGTCCCCGCTGGCCAGATAGCCGATGGCCACGCCGAGCGCGGCGAAGACCAGGCTGCCGGCCCAGATCGCGCCGGTGAGGGCGAGCCACTGCCAGGCGTCCAGTCGTACGTCCTTCACGACCGCGGCGACGACGAACACCACCACGATGGAGGGCAGGCTCACCACGGCGGCGCTCGCGGTCTTGGCGAGGACATAGCCGTGGCCCGGGAGCGTGGTCAGCCGCAGCTGCCGTACCCAGCCGCTCTCCCGCTCCTTGGCGATGCGCTCGCTGTTGCCCATCAGGACGGCGGTCAGGGCGCCGAAGGAGGCCATGGAGACCATCATGTACGTCGGCACGGTCAGGCCGGTGCCGTCGACCTTGGTGGTGCTGTCGGCGTTGCCCGCGATGATCAGGAACAGCAGCGACGGGTACAGCACCGAGAAGAAGAGGAACTTGCGGTTGCGCAGGGCGCGGGTGAGTTCCAGCTTGATCAGGCCCCGCGAAGCGAACGTACTCAGCATGACTGCTTGGCCTCCTCGGCCTCGGTGATGGCGACGAAGGCCTGCTCCAGGCCGAGCCCGGCGACTTCGAGGTTGCGGGGGTAGACGCCGAGGCCGTAGAGGGCGTGGACGGTCGCGTCGGCGTCGGTGGACTGGATGCGGACGGTCTGGCCGGAGATGTCGACGGCGCTGAGGAACGGCAGGTTCCTGAGCGGGGCCTCGTCGATCGTGCCCTCCAGGTCGAAGGCGATCCTGCGGGCGCCCGCCTTGGCCTTGATCTCGGCGGCGGTGCCGTCGGCCAGGAGGCGGCCCCGGTGCAGCACGAGCACCCGGTCGGCGATGGCGTCGGCCTCTTCGAGGTAGTGGGTGGCGAAGAGGACCGTACGGCCCTGGTCGGCCTGTTCGCGCATGGTGGCCCAGAAGGCCTGGCGGGTGGTGACGTCCATGCCGGTCGTCGGTTCGTCCAGGACGATCAGCTCGCTGTCGCCGACGGTCGCGAGGGCGAAGCGGACGCGCTGGGCCTGGCCGCCGGAGAGCTTGTTGACCTTGCGGTCGGCGATCTGGGAGACCCCGGCCCGGGCGAGGACGTCGCTCACCGGGTACGGCTTCGGGTGCAGGGCGCAGCCGAGGCGGACCAGTTCGGCGACCGTGACCTCGTCCATCAGGCCGCCGCTCTGGAGCATCGCGCCCACCTGCCCGGCGACGATCGCCTCACGCGGGGTGGTGCCGAAGAGCCGGACGCTGCCGCTGTCGGCCTGCTTGAGGCCGAGCAGCAGATCGAGGGTGGTCGACTTGCCGGCCCCGTTGGGCCCCAGCAGCGCCACGGTCTCCCCCGGCCGCAGGGTCAGACTCAGTCCGTCCACGGCGCGTACCTCACCGTATGCCTTGCTCACCTGGTCGAAGGCGACCACCGGGGCTGTCGTTGTCATACGGCCATGGTGGCTTCGCGGGGGCGGCGGCGGGCAGTGTCGGGCGTCCGGAGTGCCGCATGACAGATGTCATACGAGGACCAGGGGCACCCGGCGTGTGCCGGATGCCCCTGGGACTGTCCTGGTCAGTACGTGTGGTTCAGCAACCCCGCGTACCGGTCTCGATGGAGTATCCCCTACCGGCCCAGGTGACGGAGCCGATCGCCGAGACGCAGTAGTTCGCCGTGCCCGTCACACCTACCGGACCGGCGTAGTAGGCATAGTTGCCGTCGTCCGGAAGCGAGTTCTGGGTCGGGTTGCACACGTCGCCGGTGCCCGACGTCTGCGAACACCGGTAGATCTGGATCGATGTGTAGGCCGTAACACCGTAGGACACGCCGCGGTGGTAGAAGCAGGCGCTGTTGGTGCCGCCATTGCTGGAGTTGTAGTAGATGACCAGCTCGCCTATGACGCTCCCGCTGCGCGAGACGGTGTCGGAGTAGGTGATGGTGCCGGAGCAGGAAGTAGCCGCCTGCGCGGGGGACGCGAGGAACACGGTGGCACCGGTGAGCGTGGCCAGGCTGGCCAGGAACACCATGGCGCGACGGAGAAAATGCATGCAGTTTCCTGTCTGAGTGAAGTCCGACGAGGTTTGTCCTGCAAACAGCCGCGTCAACCTACCATCCTCGTGCACTCTCAACGCGCCCTTTTTAAAGGCGTGTTGGCAGTTCTGAAGGGTCGGGAGCCTACGACAAGGGGGCAGCCGGTGTGCACCGGCTGCCCCCTCTCTGCCCTGCTCGACTAGGTCGGATTCGTCTCGATGGTGACGTCTCTGTCAGTCGTGCTCAGCAGTGCCTGGCGCACAGCGCCATAGACGTCTTGGGGAGTGACTGCCGTCTTGTCGCCGCTGCCCCGGGTGATCAGTACGCCGTCGAAGGTCTTGCCGTAGAGCTCCTTGAGCGCTTCCAGATCAGGGCTGTCGACGAGTTTGCCGTTCACCGCCTTCACCCGGAGGAACCTCCACAGGGAATTCTCCGGGCTGAACTCGATGAAGTGGGTGGCGTCCGTCCGCACCGTGATGTTGGCCGACATCGCGGGTGTCGCAAAGGCCTTCATTTCCCGGTCGACCTCGGCATTGGCGATCGTCGGCTGCCTGGTGGTCGTCGGGAGGGTTACCGAGCCGGCCGTGCCGGTCTCCACCTGGGTGCGGTACGCCTCCTCGACGGACGCGACCGACTTGTCGACGGCGATGCCCTTGCCCGCCTTGCCGTAGACGGCGACGGCCTTGCCGTTCTCGAACTTGATCGTGCCGTCGGTCGACGAGCCGGAGCCGCCCGAGGCGTTCTGGAGGGCCGCGGTCAGCTTCTCCTCGTCGACCGGCATGACCGGGTCGACGATCCGGTGCTTGCCGAAGAGGGAGCTGATGACGGAGACCGGGTTGTAGTCGCTGTGCGCGGCCGCGGCGACGGTGGCCTGCTCGTCGAGCTGGAGTCCGGCCTGGTCCGGCTTGAGCGAGACGGTCTTGCCGCCGACCGACAGCTTCAGCGGCTGGTTCACGCGGTCGCCGAAGGCGTCGTCGAGCTTCTTGACGGCGTCGTCGCGGGTGCCGCCGCCGATGTCGACGCCGAGCACGGTGGTGCCCTTGGGCACGTCGGACCGGTTCATCAGCAGGCCCGTGCCGTAGGCGCCGACGCCGATGAGGACAACGGTGCCGCCGACCATCGCGAGCTTACTGCGGCCCTTCTTTTTCTTCTTCTTGGACGAGGCGGCCGGGGCGTCCTGGGACGCGGAGTCGGACCGCTTCGCGCTCTGCGCGCCGTCGGCACCCGGTGCCTGGGCGCCGCCCGGGACGACCGGGATGCCGCTGGTGACGGTGTGCCCGGAGACGTTGTCCGGGTTACCGAAGCCGGGGGCGCCCGGTTCGGGGGCCGGCTTCTGCGGGGTGAGGATCGCGGTGTCGTCGCTCAGACCGCCACCGGGGCCGAGGCCCGCGCCGGGGGCGCCCGGGTGACCGAGGGTGCCGGGGGCGCCGGTGCCGAGCTGGTTGCCGGGGGCGGTGGGCCGGCCGCCGGAGATGCCGGGGGTTCCGGGACCGCCCTGGCCGCCGGGACCGAGGGGGCCGCCGGGACCAC
>NZ_JAAGLY010000329.1 GCF_010548375.1 Streptomyces sp. SID13726 | reverse complement strand
GGACGGCGGCCTGGCGCATCTCCGAACCCATCCTCAGGGAGCTGGAGGAGAAGAACCTCATCGGCCTGCAGCGGGACATGAGCGAGGAAGCCCGCGCGGAGCGTGAGCGGCTCGCGGCGCAGCGCTACCCGTCCAGCCGGATCGCCCGGGAGGCGGTCGAGGACCACTGGCCGACTCCTCTGCAGGCGATCCCTGCGGCCTGAGGGCCCGCAGGATTTATAACGACGTCGTTTACGAAATAGAGAGACGCGCGCGCGTCTATATTCGGCGCCTATTGCATCTCGCCATTCATTCGGCGGGAATGTTTGAATTGGCGCGGAAAGGGGTTTATTGCTGCTACGGTTTCCATTCCCTCGACGCCTTCCGGGAGGTAGGAGTGAGCAGCACTACGACGGTCACGGAGCGGGTCCCGTCCAGCCGCACGGAGACGGATCCGGGCCGGGTCGCCCGGGGAGCGCCCCGGGGCCACATCGACGGCGTCC
>NZ_JAAGLY010000328.1 GCF_010548375.1 Streptomyces sp. SID13726 | reverse complement strand
ACGTCGATTCGAAAGCGTGGCGGTCACAGAAGTCGAAGCTCAGGGTCGAGGGCGGCACCCTCTGGTACGGCCGGTACAACCAGGGCGAGGCCCTGCGCAAGGTCGTCTGGGAGGCCGAACAGGCCGCGCGGGCACTGGGAGTCGAGGTCAGGCCGTTCGTCGCCGTCCACGGCGCCAAGGTCCCCGGACCCCGGGGCCGCATCGAGGTCCAGGGCGTCACGATCGTCTCCGCGAAGAAGTTGCCGCGCCTGCTGCAGAACCTGATGCCCCAGCCAGGCTGGACCGCCGACCGCATCACCGCCGTCGAGCAGCTGGCCGAGCGGCGCCTCCCCCCGTACGGAAGCTGATCGGCACCGCGACAACGACGAAGGGCCCGGCATCGCCGGGCCCTTCGTGTGTGCCGGGGTTCAGTCTTCGAGGTCCAGGTCGAGCAGCACCCGCAGGTTCTCCCCAGCCGCCCAGCGCACGAGCTGGCCCCGGTC
>NZ_JAAGLY010000327.1 GCF_010548375.1 Streptomyces sp. SID13726 | reverse complement strand
CCGGCTCCACCACCACCATGGCCGACGACCCGGTCCTGGCGCACATGTCCGAGCACGTCGCGACCGAGCTCGACAAGACGTTCATGTTCTACCTGCCCCGCATCTGCGAGCACTGCCTCAACCCCGCCTGCGTCGCGTCCTGCCCCTCAGGGGCCATGTACAAGCGGGCCGAGGACGGCATCGTCCTCGTGGACCAGGACCAGTGCCGGGGGTGGCGCATGTGCGTCACCGGCTGCCCCTACAAGAAGGTCTACTTCAACCACAAGACCGGCAAGGCCGAGAAATGCACCCTGTGCTACCCCCGCATCGAGGTCGGCCTGCCCACCGTGTGCTCCGAGACGTGCGTCGGACGCCTGCGCTACCTCGGCCTCGTCCTCTACGACGCGGACAAGGTCACCGAAGCCGCGAGCGTCCAGGACGAGCACGAGCTCCTGGCCTCCCAGCGCGCCGTGTTCCTCGACCCGAACGACCCCGACGTCATCG
>NZ_JAAGLY010000326.1 GCF_010548375.1 Streptomyces sp. SID13726 | reverse complement strand
GCCGCCTCCGGACGTGGTCCTGCTACGGCTGGACCGCGGCGCTGGTCGCCGCGGTCCAGCCGGATGCCGGCGCGCTCCTGCCCGCGGCCACGGCCATGACCGTCCTGGAGATCGGCTTCGCCCTCCTCGGGTTGCGGACCGGCGACTGGGCGCTGCGCGCGGACGCGGCGGTCGCACTCCTCACGACCCGGATCGCCCGCGACCGTTTCCCCCTCGGCCTCTACGCGATCATGCACGAGCGGTGGTGGGAAACGACGACACGCCCACCGCACCAGCCCGACCTGGCGCTGTGGGAACTGTGGCTGCGCCACCGTGAACTGCTGTCCTCCCGGCCGGCATACGCTGCCGTGCCGATGGTCTGGCGGACCGTGAGCGCCGTACCCGCCTCGGAGGGGGAGCCGTGGATCAGCGCCGCCGAGGCGGCCGCCGAGTCCCTGCGCTGGCTCTGCCACCAGCACGTCGGACTGGACTCCACCCGGCACC
>NZ_JAAGLY010000325.1 GCF_010548375.1 Streptomyces sp. SID13726 | reverse complement strand
GCGGGCGGGCTTGCCCGGGGCCGGGGCGGCGACGGGGAGGTCCTCGGCGGGCGTGCCGGGCGTGCCCTGCTGGTCCCGGTAGAGGTGCGCGAAGGCGTCCGGCTCGGGCTTCTCGTCCGCCGCCTGGGTGACCAGGGAGTCCACGCCGACGAACTGGGTGGTCGTCGCGTGGTCGCCGTAGGGCAGGTGCCGGGAGGGCCCGTCCGGCTCGGGCGGCGGGGTCTGGGCCCAGACCTGCGGGTCGGGGGCGTGCACGGGGGCCTGCGGGGCCGCGTAGAGCGGTCCGGGCTCCTGGTAGGTGCCGGGCGGCGGCGGAGGGTGCGAGGCACGGTCGTAGAGGACCTCGGCCACGGGATCCTGGGCCGACAGGTCCTGGGACCGGTACGGGTCGTGGTCGTAGGCGTCCTGGACGTACGGGTCACGGTCCGGCGCGGGCGCAGGCGCGGGGACCTGCCCGGCCACCGGGGTGCCCGGGGCAGCGCC
>NZ_JAAGLY010000324.1 GCF_010548375.1 Streptomyces sp. SID13726 | reverse complement strand
CCTGCCCGGCCAGCTCGTGGGCACGATGCTCGGCTCGATGATGTCGAGCCCCGCCTACGCCTCCGTCATGGGCGGCTACGACGGCGGGGACTACTCCGGCGCCGACTTCAACTCCTCCGACTTCGGGGGAGGGGACTTCGGCGGCGGCGGTGGGTTCGACGGTGGCGGCGGGTTCGACGGCGGGGGCGGCTTCTAGGGGGTGTCACCCCCCGGCACCGCCCCCGGGACCCGGCGGCGTCAGGTCAGGCGGTTCAGGCCTGCTTGATGGCCGAGATGTCGAAGGTCAGCTTCACCTTGTCGCTGACCATGACGCCGCCGGCCTCCAGCGCGGCGTTCCACGTCAGGCCCCAGTCGGAGCGCAGGATCTCGGCGGAGCCCTCGAAGCCGACGCGCTCGTTGCCGTAGACGTCGGTCGCCGAGCCGTTGAACTCCAGGTCGATGGAGAGCGGGCGGGTGACGTCCTTGATCGTCAGCTCGCCGGTGA
>NZ_JAAGLY010000323.1 GCF_010548375.1 Streptomyces sp. SID13726 | reverse complement strand
GGTCGAGGCCATGGTCGAAGCCGCCAAGCGCGGCGCCGACCCGGGCCTCGCCATCGCCGTCATCCCCGCCCTGCTCGCCGCGCGCAGCGTGCTGCGCCCCGTACGGGACATGCGCCGCGCCGCCCAGCGCCTCGGCAGCGGCCGCTTCGACACCCGGATCGAGGTCCGCGGCTCCGACGAGCTCGCCGGACTCGCCCGCACCTTCAACGAGACGGCGGGCGCCCTCGAACAGTCGGTGGACGAACTGCGCGAGGCCGAGGTCCGGGCCCGCCGCTTCGCCTCCGACGTCTCCCACGAACTGCGCACCCCGCTGGCCGGCATGCTCGCCGTCACCGAGGTCCTGGACGAGGAGGCCGAGCGCCTCGACCCCGACACGGCCGCCGCCCTGCGGCTGGTCAGCGCCGAGACCGGAAAGCTCGCCGTCCTCGTCGAGGACCTCATGGAGATATCCCGCTTCGACCCCCGCGCGGCCGAGCTCCACCTCG
>NZ_JAAGLY010000322.1 GCF_010548375.1 Streptomyces sp. SID13726 | reverse complement strand
CGGCTCCTCCTGCGCGCGGAGCAGGAACGCCGGCACGACCTCGAGCGTCACCGCGGACAGGACGCCCGTCACGCCGAGCCCCAGGCGGCTCACCTCGAAGAGGTCGGGGTCCCGCGTCGCCGTCGCCTCCCGGACCTCGCCGTCCGCCCCGACGACGCGGACGCCGCGCACCTGGGTGGCGAGCCCGCCGAGCCCGGCGCCGGTCCCGTGCGTGCCCGTCGAGATCGCGCCGGCGATCGACTGCCGGTCGATGTCGCCGAGGTTGCGCATGGCCAGGCCCGCGGCCGCGAGGGCCTCGTTGAGCCGGTGCAGGCGGATCCCCGCCCCGACGGTCACGAGGATCGCGTCGGCGTCGGCCTCGCCGGGTGCGCCCGTGCCGCGTGCGATGCGCTCCACGAGCCCGACGCGGTCCAGGTCGAGCAGGAGCCCGTCCGTGACGGCCGCGGGGGTGAAGGAGTGGCCCGCCCCGCCGGCGCGCAGCCGCC
>NZ_JAAGLY010000321.1 GCF_010548375.1 Streptomyces sp. SID13726 | reverse complement strand
GTTCGACCGCGAACCCGCTCCGCGTGCTCACCGTGGCGGTGTCCGCCGCCACCTCGGCTCCGAGGGAGTCGCCGGCGTAGCTCCCGGTGTCCTCGGCGCGGCTGTCCGCCGATGTCGCGCCGTCCGCCGGAAGCACACCGACCGTGGAGGGTGCCGGGCTGCCCACCGGCGTCGTGGCGAGCGCTTGCTTGACCACCACACGCAGCTCGGGCGGAGTGACAGCGGCCGTTGCCATGGCGACGATGTGGACGTCCTCCTGGGGGTAGCTGGCGAATTCCGTGGTGAAACCGGCGCTGGCCCCTTGGTGGTGGTAGTACGTCCGTCCTTCTTTGTCCTCGTCGACCAGGGCGGACATCGCCATGTTGGGATGGAGATGCCGGGAGAGCAGTTCTCCACGGATCCGGCTGCTCACCCTGCCGTTGCGGTCATCACCCCGCATCCGGGCCGCGACGTCGACGAGCAGTGTCATGAGGTCACCGGGACGC
>NZ_JAAGLY010000320.1 GCF_010548375.1 Streptomyces sp. SID13726 | reverse complement strand
AGGGCCCGACGGCGGATAGGAGCGGCACCGCTGCGGCGGCTGTTCGAGATCCTCGCCGGACCCGTCGCCCACCTCGGGCAGGCGGGTTCGTTCTACCGGGGGCTTCGGACCGTGGCCGTGGACGGCACCTTGCTGCACGTGCCCGATGAGGAGGCGCTCACCTGGCGCTATGCCAAGCGAGCGGGCGAGAGCGTGGAGTTCGGCTACCCGCCGCTGCGACTCGTGATCCTGATCGAGTGCGGCACCCGCGCCCTGCTGGGTGTGCTGGACCGCACGATGCTCCTGCTGGCCGATGCCGGCTTCGATGGGGCCGAGTTGGTCCGGGCCGTTTCCGCCCCGGGGCGCGGAGGCTGCGGCGGTGAGGGCGGGCGGCCGGCGTCAGGCGAGCCCCCGCAGGACGGACCCGAGCCGCTCCAGGGACCGCCGTACGTACGGGAGTTCCAGCGGGTCCCGGGCGGTGAGCGCGGCCAGCCGTTCCTCGGTGTC
>NZ_JAAGLY010000031.1 GCF_010548375.1 Streptomyces sp. SID13726 | reverse complement strand
CTGGGCCGGAGCGGGCGCGGCCGGCGCGGGAGCCTGCGCGGCGGGAGCCGGTGTGGTGGTCTCTGCGGCCCCCGCGGCCGCAGTACCCGCCGCAGCCGGAGCGGCGGCCGCCCCTGGCTTGTAGTCGGCGAAGAAGTCCCACCAGGCTCGGTCTACCGAATTCGGGTCCTGGAGGTACTGCTGATAGATCTCGTCGACGAGCCACTCGTTCGGGCCGAACGCGGCAGCGGGGTTCTTGCCCGCTTGGTCTGCGTCGGTCGAGATGCTCGAGTTACTGGGGGACTGTGGCGACACGGCGGCAACCGCCCTCTTCCGCTTCACAAGGTGATGGACAGCGGGAATAAAGGCTACGCCCCCGAGACCGGGAAGGTCAGGCCGGGCCGGTCCATCGTCGTGTAAGTCACATCAAAGAGCGGGTTTCGGGGGTGGAAATGGCGGGAAACAAGCGTGGTTCCGCTTGGTGAAACCGCCTGAGGGAAGCGCCGAGCGGGGCCTTGCGCGACGACGGCGCGGCCCTCTGCCTGATCACACGTGTCCGTCAGTGCGGAACAGAGATGGATCTTGTGGCTCCGCTTCGAACTTTACGTCAACTTGGCAGAGATGGAAGTCCCGGAAGGGTGACGAGAATCCGGCACCCCCGCTCGGATTCGGCCACGCCGATCCGGCCCCCGTGCAGATCCACCGCCCAGCGGGCGATCGCGAGCCCGAGGCCGGTGCCGCCGTCGCTGCCCGGACCGTGCGGCCGCATGATCTGACCCCGGTTGAACCGCTCGAAGACGCGGTGCCACTCCTTGCGCGGAATGCCGGGGCCTTCGTCGAGGACCTCCAGCTCCAGCGACTCGGGCAGCGCCCCGCGCCGCGCCTTGACCGTCACCCGGCCGTGCGGCGGGCTGTGCTTGACCGCGTTGTCGATGAGGTTGGCGACGACCTGGTGGATGCGCTCCGGGTCGGCGTGCGCGGTCAGCTCCGGGGGCGACACGTCGAGGTGCAGATGCACGTCGTTGCGCGTGTGGCTGCCGGACCCGGACGCGATCCCCGCGCGCGCGGTGGCGACCATGTTGGCCTCCTTGAGCACGCCCGAGAGATACGGCCACACCTCGAAACGGCGCTTCTTCAGCGGTACGACGCCGTTGTCGAGGCGGGACAGGTCCAGCAGCGTCTCCACGAGCCGCCCCAGCCGCTCGGTCTGCTTCAGCGCCGTGCGCATGGTCTCGGGGTCGGCCTGGGTGACCCCGTCGACGATGTTCTCGAGCACCGCGCGCAGGCCCGCGATGGGGGTGCGCAGCTCGTGGGAGACATTTGCCACAAGTTCCTTGCGCTGGCGTTCCTGGGCCTCCAGGTCGTCCGCCATGCGGTTGATGGTCTGGGCCAGGTCGCCCAGTTCGTCCCGGCGGTTCTCGCGGACCCGGCGGGTGTAGTCGCCGTGCGAGATGGACCGGGCGACCGCGTTCATGTCGTCCAGGGGCGCGGTGAGCGAATGTGCCACGAACTGCGTGATGAGCAGTGTGGCGATCATCGAGAAGACCGTGATGAAGCGCAGCTCGGTCGCTGTTCGCATCGCGATCATCATCAGCCCGGTGGTGATGAGGACCGCGATGACGACCAGCGCGCCCAGCTTCGTCTTGATCGAGAACGGGCTCACGCCGCCCCAGGGCTCCCTGGGGCTTCTCCGGCCGGCCGGACCGTCGCTCATGGCGTCGGGGTCTCCAGGGCGTAGCCCACGCCGTGCACCGTGCGGATCCGCTCGGCGCCGATCTTCCGGCGCAGCGCCTTGATGTGGCTGTCGACCGTGCGGGTGCCGGAGGCGTCCGCCCAGTCCCACACCTCGGCGAGCAGCTGCTCACGGGAGAGCACCGCGCGCGGGGTGTTCGCCAGGCACACCAGGAGGTCGAACTCGGTGGGAGTGAGGTGAACGTCCTCGCTCCGCACCCGCACCCGGCGCTGCGCGTGGTCGATCTCCAGCTCGCCGAGCCGGAGGATGCCGGACCGCGGGGTCGCGGCGGCCAGCGCGGCCCGCTCGACCCGGCGCAGCAGTACGTGCACGCGTGCTGCCAGCTCACGCATGGAGAACGGCTTGGTCATGTAGTCGTCGGCACCGACGCCGAGCCCGACCAGCATGTCGGTCTCGTCGTCCCGGGCCGTCAGCATGAGCACCGGCACCGGCCGGGCGGCCTGCACACGACGGCAGACCTCCAGACCGTCGAAGCCGGGCAGCATGATGTCGAGGATCAGCAGATCGGGCTGCCAGGCCTCGGCCGTGTCCACCGCCGACGGACCGTCGACCGCTGTTTGCACGAGGAATCCCTCGGCGCGCAGGCGGGTCGCGATGGCGTCGACGATCGTCGGATCGTCCTCGACGACCAGGACCCGGCGCTGAGCGCCCGGAGTGGCCGTCGAACCGTTGTGGGAGGTGTGTGTCTGCTCCATCGCCCGCCCCTGGGGAGTGCTTTCCGGAACCATGTGGGGTGATTCCTTGTCTGCGCATGACTGCGATTGACGCTTGAATGATCGGCGTAGGGAAGCAGAGTACGGGGAGTCATCACCCCTTTGCTATCCAGGTCTGACGGCGAGGTGTACGACGTCGGGTACGCCCCGGGCAACGGGGATCTCCTCGGTACGTACCTGTTGGAACCCGGCATTTCCTAGGGATCCTTCAAATTCCGGAGAGGGTCGGGCGGACCATACGGCCAGTACCCCGCCCGGCTTCAACGCCCTTGCGCAGCTTGTGAGTCCGGTGTGCGCGTACAGGCCGCCGTTGCCGTCCGTGACCGTCCAGTCGGGGCCGTTGTCGATGTCGAGGCACAGCGCGTCAAAAGTGGCGCATGTCTCATTGACGAATCCGACTAGATCCGTTTCCAGAATGTTCGTCCGCGGATCGGCCAGCGCCGGGGCCGAGAGCGCCGACAGCGGCCCCGCGCGGTGCCAGTCGATGATCGCCGGCTCCCGCTCCACGACCGTGATCCGGCCCCAGCGCGGATCCGCGGCGGCGTGTGCGAGCGAGAAGCCGACGCCGAGACCGCCGATCAGGACGTGCGGGTCGGGGCGGTCGTCGAGCGCGCCGAGCGCCGCGTCGACGAGCATCCGCTCCGAGCGCCCGTCGGAGGTGTCCATCAGGAAGCAGCCGTTGGCGATGATCTGGAGCAGCTCGCCGTGGCGCCGCAGGACGACCTCCCCGTAGGGGCCCTCGCGACGGTCCAGGACTTCGGGGATCTCGTACGAGGTGGGCATCGGCCCATCCTGGCAGCAGAGCCGCGCGGAACCGACCGGATTACGCCGGATCCGGTACGACGGCCAGGGCGCGACTTCTTGAGAAGTGCCTGTGAATCGGGTGCGAGGTGGCGCCGGTCACAGACAGCGGGTGGGTCGGGCGCGAAGGCTGGGGTGAAACGGAAGGAGCACCTCACCTTGGAACGCATCGCGCCGGCAGCTCCCTCCGACACCCCGCCGTCGGACGCGTGCTTCCCGGACGTCACGGGACTGCTCGACGGGATGCCCCGGCAGCGCGCCGGGGCGACGGTCACCGAGAAGCCGCGGGACACGGCACCGACGCCCGCCCCGGCCCGTCGGCTCCGAGTCCCCCGGGTGTGGCGGCTGCTGCCCACCCCCGTCGGCACGCCGTTCACCTTCGGCTACGGCGTCCTCCTGGTCGTCACCTCGCTGATCACGTCGTACGCCGACCCCGCTCTCGTGCACGACCTGCACCAGGCCTCCAGCACCGACGTCGCCCACCTGCTGCGGACCCCCGTCTTCGTGCTGCTCGCCAGCGCCCTGTGGGTCGCGGGCGGGATCCTCTCGCCGTTCGCGCTCGCCCTGCTGTTCACCCTCACCGCGCTGGAGCGCAGGATCGGCGGCCCGCGCACGGTCGTGGTGTTCCTGCTCGGACATGTCGGGGCGACCCTCGCCACCGAGGTGCCCATCGGTCTCGCGGTCCTGGCCGGCCATCTGCCCGACTCCTCCCTGCACCGCCTCGACTACGGTGTCAGCTTCGGAGTCGCCGCGAGCATCGGCGCCCTCACCGGCCTGCTCCGCCCCTGGCTCCGCTGGCCCCTGCTCCTCCTCTTCGCCTGGACCCTCGTCGAGGACCTCCTCGCCTTCACCGACCCGATGACCAACTGGGGCCACCTGATCGCCCTGACGATCGGCGTCACCCTCTGGCCGCTGACCCGCCGCTGGCACCGGGAGCACCTTCGGACGGCGACGGCGTAGCCTCCGGCCGCGTCGGACGTCCCTCGGCCGCCACTGTCCCCTTCGCCAACCCCGTCATCCCCGGACGCCGTTCCTCCGCCTCGACGGACACGGCCACCCCCGCGGCCACGGAGTCAGCTCCCGGGCGGCGTCCAGACGTACGGCGTCGTCGTGGTCACCGGGTGCAGGCCGAGCCGGCGCAGGATCGGCGCGCTGTCGTCGGACGCGTCCACCTGGAGATACGTGACCCCGCGGGAGACGGCGAGCGCCGCGCGTACGGCGACCAGGGCGCGGTAGATCCCCCTGCCCCGCCACGCGGCGAGCGTGGAGCCGCCCCACAGGCTCGCGAACTCGGTCCCGCTGCGGAACACCAGCCAGGCGGCGCACACCACTTCGCCGTCCGCCTCGGCGACGTGGACCGCGATCTCGTCCGGCGCCGAGGCCACCCGCCCGATCAGGTCGTCGGCGAGCCAGCCCCAGTCCTCGCCCCACACCGCCGACTCCATCGCGGCGATCCGGCGCATGTCCGCGTCCGCCGTGACCCGGCGCACGGTGACGCCCTCCGGCAGGACCGGCTCCTGTACGGCCATCTCGGCGGCCCTGCCGACCAGTACCGTCTCCCGCTCCTCGGGCACGAAACCGGCCGCGCCGAGCCGTTCGACGAGGTCGGCCGGGGTGTCGTGGGCCCGCGTCTTCCACTCGACCGCCTCTCCGCGCGCGGCGAAGAAGTCCCGCTGGCGGGCGATGAGTTCGTCGAGCGCGTCGCCCTCCACGCCGAGGTCGCGCGGCCCGCTCACGAACCCGCGGAACTGGCCGACGATCCGCAGCAGCGGCCCGTCCTGTTCGTACGTCACCCCGGCGGGCGGGTTCGGGGGAGCGCCGCGCATCTGGTCGTCGTAGGCGGCGAGGAGGGTGCGGATGTCTGCCGTGCTCATGGTCGGGGGTCCTCCAGGTCTGTCGGGTCTGCCAGGTCTTCCCGGCCCTCGCGGTCGTCCTGTTCGCCCTGGCCACCCTCTTCATCGCCCCGCACGCGCGCGTGGAGGTGCTGGTCGTGCCAGCCGTCCGCGTGCAGAAGGGCGTGGCGCATGGTGCCCTCCAGGCGGAAGCCGGCCTTCTCGGCGACCCGGCAGGAGGCGGGGTTGGCGACCGCGTGGCAGAGGGTGAGGCGGTGCAGGCCGAGGTCGTCCAGGGCCCAGTCGGTGAGGCGGCGGGCGGCGGCGACGGCGAGACCGGTGCCGCGGCCGGCCGGGAGGACCCAGTAGGCGATCTCGGCGTGGCCGCGCCGGAGGTCTACGCCGATCCAGGCGGCCAGGCCCAGGATGCCGCCCTCGCCGTTCGCAGGGCGCGTGATCGCCCACACTGCCCCGGTCTCCGTCTCCCACCGCTCCCGCATCCGGGCGATCCGCGTCCGGGCCTCCTCCTCGGTCAGCGCGGGCAGCAGGTTCCACCGGCTGATGGCCGGGTCGTGGCTCGCGGTCACCAGGGCGGTCGCGTCGCAGGGGCGCCAGGGGCGGAGTTCCAGGCCTCCGGGAAGACCCAGCGTCGGCTGGGTGTTGTCCGCCATGCGGCCGGCGGGGACCACCGGAGGTATCGGGTCGATCACCGGCGCAGCATGACAGAGGCCGTCGCGGGCCGCCTCCGGGTTTCCCGCGGACGGTCAGCCGACGACCGGACCGACGAACTTCGCACTGGTGAGCGGAGCTTCCACATGCCACCCGAGAGACTCGTACAGCGCACGTCCTGCCGGGGTCCCCGCCAGGACGCCGGTCTCCGCACCCGTGGCGGCCGCCGCGGTCTGGAGCGTGCGCATCACGAGGCCGCCGAGCCCTTTGCGCCGGTGCGCGGGCACGGTCTCGATCCGGTCGAAGACGGCGGTCGTGCCGGTCGGGGCGACCTGGCCGCGGGCCGCGAGGGAGCCGTCGGGCGCGGCGACGAGCACGCGCGTGACGCCTCCGACGGACCACACGCGCGTGCGGTGGCCGTCCGGGACGCGGGTCTCCGCGCCGGTCAGCGGGACCGTCATCAGGTAGCCCGGCTCGGGGTCCACCCACCAGTCCTCGCTCAGCCAGCCCCCGGCCACCGCCGGGTCCTGGAACACCTTGAGCCACACCCCGGCCCCGGTCACCGCGCCCGCCACCTTGCGTACGACCGCCTCGTCCACGTCGTCGCCCAGCGCGTCGAAGACGTGCCGCGAGACCTGCGCGGCCTGTCCCACGTCGACGGTGAACCCCCATGGCTCACGCTCCGGCGGCGCGGCCCCGCGGGACACGACCCAGCCGTCCACCCACGCCCGTACGACTCCGTCCACGACAGCTCCCCGTAATGACCGATGCTGATGTGTGCCTATTACGGAAGGACCCTAGGCCCGGCGGCCCCGAATCCGGCAGCCGTGATCGCCCACAGCGAACAGGCCATCGGGCGGGGAACATTCGAGGGCTCACATGCATTGAGTCGGCATAGCTCAACTTGACTGCCTAAGGGGAGATCATGACCGCTGAGTCCAAGGCGATCACACCGCTCACTCTGCCTGTGCTGCCGCTCGACGACGAGGTCGTGCTGCCCGGAATGGTCGTTCCGCTGGACCTGAACGACCCCGATGTACGTGCCGCGGTGGAGGCCGCCCAGGCCGCCGCCCGCTCGGAACCCGGCAAGCCGAAGGTCCTCCTGGTGCCGCGGATCGACGGGACCTACGCGGGCACCGGTGTGCTCGGCACCGTCGAGCAGGTCGGCCGGCTGGCCGACGGCGACCCGGGCGCCCTGATCCGCGGCCGGGGCCGGGTGAGGATCGGTGCGGGCACCACCGGACCGGGCGCCGCCCTGTGGGTGGAGGGGACGAGGGTCGACCAGACCCTCCCCGAGCCGCTGCCCGGCCATGTCGCCGAACTGGCCAAGGAGTACAAGGCCCTCGCCACCGCCTGGCTGCGCAAGCGTGGCGCCTGGCAGGTCGTGGACCGGGTGCAGGCCATCGACGACGTCTCCACCCTCGCCGACAACTCCGGCTACTCGCCCTTCCTGACCACCGAGCAGAAGGTCGAGCTGCTGGAGACCGCCGACCCGGTGGCCCGCCTCAAGCTCGCCACCCAGCAGCTGCGCGACCACCTCGCCGAGCAGGACGTCGCCGAGACCATCGCGAAGGACGTCCAGGAGGGCGTCGACAAGCAGCAGCGGGAGTTCCTGCTCCGCCGCCAGCTGGAAGCCGTACGCAAGGAGCTGCGCGAGCTCAACGGCGAGCAGGAGGGCGAGGAGTCCGACGACTACCGCGCGCGCGTGGAGGCCGCCGACCTGCCCGAGAAGGTGCGGGAGGCCGCCCTCAAGGAGGTCGACAAGCTGGAGCGGTCCAGCGACCAGTCCCCGGAGGGCTCCTGGATCCGCACCTGGCTGGACACCGTCCTCGAACTGCCGTGGAACGAGCGGACCGAGGACGCCTACGACATCCAGGGCGCCAAGGAGATCCTCGACGCCGAGCACGCGGGCCTGGAGGACGTGAAGGAGCGGATCACCGAGTACCTGGCGGTGCGCAAGCGCCGCAGCGAGCGGGGTCTCGGGGTCGTCGGCGGACGGCGCGGCGGTGCCGTGCTGGCGCTCGTCGGCCCGCCCGGAGTCGGCAAGACCTCCCTCGGTGAGTCCGTCGCGCACGCCATGGGCCGCAAGTTCGTCCGCGTCGCCCTCGGCGGCGTACGGGACGAGGCCGAGGTCCGCGGCCACCGGCGGACGTACGTCGGCGCGCTGCCCGGCCGGATCGTGCGGGCCATCAAGGAGGCCGGTTCGATGAACCCGGTCGTCCTGCTCGACGAGATCGACAAGGTGGGCTCCGACTTCCGCGGCGACCCCGCGGCGGCCCTCCTTGAGGTCCTCGACCCCGCGCAGAACCACACCTTCCGCGACCACTACCTGGAGGTCGAACTCGACCTCTCGGACGTGGTGTTCCTCGCGACGGCCAATGTCCTGGAGGCCATCCCGGAGGCCCTGCTCGACCGTATGGAGCTGGTCCGCCTCGATGGCTACACCGAGGACGAGAAGGTCGTCATCGCCCGGGACCACCTGCTCCCGCGCCAGCTGGAGCGGGCGGGGCTCGCGAAGGACGAGGTCGTCATCGACGAGAGCGCGCTGCGCAAGCTCGCCGGCGAGTACACCCGCGAGGCGGGCGTGCGCACCCTGGAGCGGTCGATCGCCCGGCTGCTCCGCAAGGTCGCGGCCCAGCACGAACTGGGCGAGCGGAAGCTGCCGTTCACCGTCACCGACGGGGAACTGCGCGCTCTGATCGGCCGGCCGCACCACGTGCCCGAGTCGGCGCAGGACCCCGCGGAACGCCGTACGGCGGTCCCCGGCGTCGCGACCGGACTCGCGGTCACCGGAGCGGGCGGCGACGTCCTCTTTGTGGAGGCGTCGCTGGCCGACCCGGAGACGGGCGCGGCGGGGTTGACCCTGACCGGCCAGCTGGGTGACGTGATGAAGGAGAGCGCGCAGATCGCGCTCAGCTTCCTCCGCTCGCACGGCGCCGAGCTCGAACTGCCGGTGGGCGACCTGAAGGACCGGGGCGTGCACATCCACTTCCCGGCGGGCGCGGTGCCGAAGGACGGCCCGAGCGCGGGCGTCACCATGACGACGGCGCTGGCGTCGCTGCTCTCCGGCCGCCTGGTCCGCACGGACGTGGCCATGACCGGCGAGGTCTCGCTGACCGGCCGTGTCCTGCCCATCGGCGGCGTGAAGCAGAAGCTGCTCGCCGCGCACCGCGCAGGGGTGAGCACCGTCATCATTCCCAAGCGCAACGAGGCCGACCTGGACGACGTCCCGGCGGAGGTGCTGGACAAGCTCGACGTCCACGCCGTCACCGACGTCCGCCAGGTCCTGGAGCTGGCGCTGTCCCCGGCGACGAACGGGGCGGCGCCGGAGGTTCCGGTGGCGGCGTGACGGACGCCTCCGGATGAGGTGAAGGCCCGGGTTCTCGTGAGGGAGGCCCGGGTCTTCGCCGTACGACGGTGGGGGTCAGCCGTTGGCGAGCGCCTGTACGCGGTCCAGGGCGCCGTTGAAGCGGTCGTGGTCGCCGACCGTCGGCCCGGACGAGGTGTACTGCCACATCGTGTACGTGCTCCAGCCCGCCGGGAGCGTGCCCACCGACGAGGCGTACCGGGCGATCCACAGCGGGTTGGCGGAGAAGCCGCCGTAGTCGCCGGTGCACTGGGTCCACCAGTTGGTGGCGGTGTAGATGACGGCGTTGCGGCCGGTGCGCGCCTTGTAGCGGTTCAGGAAGTCGCGGATCCAGGTGACCATCGCGCTCCGGCTCTTGCCGAAGCAGGCGTCGCCGTACGGGTTCCACTCGATGTCGAGCGCCCCGGGCAGGGTCTTCCCGTCCGCGGACCAGTCGCCGCCGTGGTCGACGAAGTAGTCGGCCTGCGTTGCGCCGGTCGTGGTGTCCGGGGTGGCGAAGTGGTAGGCGCCGCGGATCATCCCGACGCCGTAGGCGCCGCTGTACTGCCGGCCGAAGTAGGGGTTCGTGTAGTACGTCCCCTCGCTGGCCTTGGTGTACGCCCAGCGGACCCCGCTGTTCCACAGGGTCGGCCAGGCGACGTCGCCCTGGTAGCTGGCGACGTCGACGCCCTCCGTGGAGGCGGCGCGGGTGCCGGCGGGGAGGCCGCCCTGTCCGTCGTGCGCGACCACGCCCATGCCCATGTGGGCGGAGCCGCGGGGCGGGGCGGAGGGGGCGTCGGCGGCCGAGGCGGGAGCGGTGTACGGCAGGGCGAGGGCGACGAGGGCGGCGAGCAGGAGACCGGTGAGGAAGGGGAGCCGGGCGGATATCGGACCGGGTCTGCGCACGGGCATGGCGTGCCTCCGAGGGCTCGGTGATGCTCGGTGGGGGGACGTGGGGGCGGGGGGCTTGGGGCGACCGCGCGCGACTGTGGCCGTGGCTGGCATGCGCATGCCAGTAAGTGCCGGGTGGAGACGCTACGCACGGGGGCGACGGGGTGGGAAGGGGGACCGGAGGCTGCCGTTGGTCCAGCCCTGCGAAATACTTACGGAGCTGCGGCTATGGCGCAATTTGGCGGAAACTTTCAGGACCGGGAAAACCGAGGCAGGGGCTGACGTGCGCGAAGAGGGAAACGCTGACGCGGGCCGGGGCGGGGCCGAGGTGTCGCCGAGCGGTGTGGACCGGCCCGGATTCCTGGCGCTGGAACGCGAGTTGACCGTGCTGCTGCGGCGCGCCCGGGCCAACCAGGGGGAGATGGCCCGCGAGGTCCATCCCGACCTGGAGTCGGCGGCGTACGGCCTGCTCGTCCGTCTGGATGAATGCGGCCGCCAGCGCGCCACCGAGCTGGCCGGCTACATCGGAGTCGGCAAGGCCACCATGTCCCGCCAGCTGCGCGCCCTGGAAGAACTCGGCCTGGTCGCCCGCGAACCCGACCCCGCGGACGGCCGCGCCTGGCTAGTCGACCTCACCGAGGAGGGCCGCTCCCGAGTCCAACGCGTCCGCGACGCCCGCCGCGCCCGATACGCGGGACGGCTCGCACACTGGGACACGGGAGAGGTCACGGAGCTGGCACGCCTGCTGAATCAGTTGAACCGGGGGATGGAGAAGTAGCGGGGGGTGTTGCGGGGCGGGGCGGGCGTCGTGAGTCGGGGGTCGCAAGGCGGGTGTCATTGGGCCGGGGTCGCGGGGCGGGCGTTATGGGCCCGGGTGCCGTAGGTCCGACTTCGTGGGCCGGGGGCTGCAGGGCGGGCGTCACGGGTCGGGTTTCGCAGGGTGGCCGCCACGGGCCGGACGCCGTGAGCCGGACACCACGGTCCGGTGTCACGGGGCGGGTATTGCAAGGCGGCGGTCACGGGTCGGGTATCGCAGGGCGGCCGTCACGGGGCCGATGCCGTGAGCCGGACACTGTGGGTCCGGTGTCATGGGCACGCGGTCGCAAGGGGGCCGTCACGGGCTGGGTATTACAAGCCGGCTGCTACGGGCCCAGGCATCGCAGGGCGGCCGTCATGGGTCGGACGCCAAGGGCCGGAGACCACGAGGCGGACGCCATGAGGCGGACACCACGGGTCCGACGTCATGGGCTGGTGGTCGCAAGGCGGCGGACATGGGCCGGGCATCGCAAAGTGGCCGCCATGAGCCGGACACCAGGGCTTCGACGTCGTGGGCCGGTGGTCGCAGGGTGGGCGTCACGGGCTGGGTGTCGCAGGGGGGCTGTCGTGTGGCGGATGCCGTGAGGCGGACACCGCGGGGTCGGTGTCATGGGGTGGCAGTCGTGGGTGGGTGTCGCAGGGCGGCCGTCACGGGGCGGACGTCGTGAGCCGGACGCCACGGGGTCGGACGTCAAGGGGCGGAGACCACGAGGTGGCCGCCATGAGCCGGACACCAGGCCTTCGACGTCATGGGCCGGCGGTCTCAAGGCGGCCGTCACGGGCCGGGCATCGCAGCGCGGCCGTCATGGGACCGATGCCATGAGCCGGACACCACGGGCTGTACGCCACAGGCCGGGCGCCACAGGCCGGACGCCATAAGCCGGGACCCCGGCCCAGACCCCCCCGCCTCACAGCTCCACGTACACCACAGTCGCGTCATCGTGAGTCTTGCTGCGCCGCAACCGCGCCCGCGTCTCCGCGTCGGACCGCTCCAGGTCCCGGACCCGGTCCACCAGTGCCTGCGCGCCCTCCTTGCGGATGAAGTGGAGGCAGTCGGTCCAGTCGCCCTCGTGGAACTTGTCGACCCAGCGGGTCGCGCCGTCGGTGAGCGCGGCGAGGGTCCGGACGTCCGCCCGGTCCAGGGAACCCGTCACCGCGCGGGCCGCCACCGAGGGATCCGCGGCGGCCGTGAAGAAGCCGCCCTCCTTGTTGCGGAGGTCGGCGTCGACGTGGGCGGCGGTGGCCAGGGCGGAGCGGGGGATGCGGGAGAGGCGGTCGTCCAGGTACGGCGTGACCGTGCCGTCGGGGGACTCCACCAGCAGCGCCGAGTCCGACAGGACCAGGTACTCCACGGTCGACGGGGACCACCGCGCCATCACCACCGTGGCCTGCGGTGTACGCGGGTGAGAAAGGTCACAGCCTTCACCATGTGCGAGAGCTGTGCGCGTGATCGCCCTGGACAGCGCCTCGGCCAGCGGCACATCCGGGAGCGAAACGGCCAGTTCGGTCAGCGCCCCGCCGAGCCGCGCCGTGAACCAGGGGACCGGATGCGGACAGCCGGTCGGGCCGTCGGGAGGGGTCACGCCGTCGAGGGCGACCAGTGCACCGCCCCGCCCGGACGCGGGTAGAGCGACACCGGCGAAGTCCTCGTTGGGACGGCCGGGATCGCCGGGTTCCGAGACAAGTTCCGTACGCATTCGGCCAGTCTGCATGACCCCTTCACAAGCTTCACCAAAGACCGGCAACGGTCGCGGAATTGCCGTAGTCGCGCAGGTCAGGCGCCAGGTTTGGGGTGGAATGGTTTGCTCCGGGCGAGCGTGTCGGCGAATACTGCCACCGGTAGTGTTCGGCGTCCAACCGGCTTGCCGCGCACGGCCTGTGAGTGTGCCTGAGGAACTTGCCCGCCAACTCCCGTCCGGGGTTCACTCCTTCGGGTGGCGGCTCAGGCGATGCGCGGCCACCGCCCACCGGCGCTGGGAGGGTCGGGAAACGTACCCCGGTGTGCACACCAGTTGACGGAGCGTCACCCCGGGCCCATGGGTATCACGAGTTCAGAATGCGAGCAGCGGTGCAGAAGACGCGGCCTCGTCGCACAGGCAAGCAGACGGCCTCCGGCAAAGGCGCGGAGCGCTCAGCCGCCCCGCAGGGGCCCGTCGCGCCCGAGACCCCCGTCGGCAAGGGCCGCCCCACCCACGTACGCACCCGGCTGATCCTCGCCGTCGCCGTCGTGGCCGCCGCGATCGCCGGGGCCGGCGTCCCCTCCCTCGTCACCGCCTCCGGTGAACTGCACGACTCCCAGGACCTGGTGACCCTCGCCGAGCAGACCGAGGACGCGCTCGCGCTCGCCCACTCGCTCGCCGACGAACGCGACGAGGTCACCGCCTACATCGCGGCCGGCCGCCCCAAGTCCGAGGCGCCGAGCGAGCAGGCCGGCGCCCGCGTCGACCGCCGCGTCCAGGACCTGCGCGCCGACTCCGACCTCTCCGCGACGGTGCGCGCCGACCTGGACGACATCGCCGCCGTACGACGGTCCGCGCTCACCGGCACGAGCAGCGCCCTCGCCGCCCACGACGCCTACTCCGCGGCCATCACCGAGCTGCACCGGCTCGCCGAGCGGCTGGCCGAGCGGATGCCGCCCCGTGCGGGCGCCGGTGCCTACGCCCTCGCCGAGCTCGACTCCGCCGTACAACAGGCCGCCGCCACCCGGGGACTGCTGCTCGCCGCGCTGAGCGTGCCGACCACGGCCCAGAGCGTCTACGACCCGATCACCGGCCTGACGAGCACCAAGAAGGTCTCCTCGGCCGCCGACACCAAGCAGCGGGACGCGCTCACCGCCGCCGCCCAGCAGGCCCGCCTGCGCTCCGACGCGGCCCTCGCCGACTTCCACGACTCCGCGCCCGCCGCCGCCAAGGCGAGCTACGACTCCACGGTCACCGGCCCCGAGGTCAACTCCGCCGACGACTACCTCGCCGCACTCACCGACCAACCCTCCCTGTCCAGCGGCGAGTTGAGCACCAGCACCACCAAGCTGGACGCCGCTCTCTCCTCCCGTGTCGACCTCATGCGGGGCGTCGAGTCCGCGCTCTTCGACCGCCGGGTCAAGGAACTCGCCCAGCTCCGCGACGACGACGTCACCGCGCTGGAACTGCGCGTCGCGATCCTCGGCGCGCTGATGCTGCTGGCCGTCGGCATCGCCACCGCGATGGCCCGCACCCTGACCCGCCCGCTCTCCGTCCTGCGCCGCGGCTCCGCCCGGCTCGCCGGGGCCGAGGACCCCACCGTCGAGGAAGCGGTCACCTTCACCGGCCGCAACGACGAGTTCGCCCAGGTCGTCCGCTCCGTCAACGCCCTGCACGCGCACACCGTCACCCTCGCCGAGCGGATCAACACCCTGGAGTCCGACCGCAAGCACCTGGTCGGCCAGCGGCAGAAGATGGCGGACGCCCGCGAGCAGCTCAAGGGCGAACTCGCCGAGTCCGCCGCCCAGTTGGCGCGGCTGCGCGGCACCATCGGTGCCACCTTCGTCAACCTCGCACTGCGCACCCTCGGCCTCGTCGAGCGCCAACTCGCCGTCATCGAGGGCATGGAGGAGCGCGAGCAGGACCCCGAGCGGCTCGCCACCCTCTTCAAGCTCGACCACTTCGCCACGGTCATGCGCCGCCACAGCGAGAACCTCCTCGTCCTGGCCGGTACCGAACACGTCCAGCAGAGCGCGGGCCCGGTCCCGCTCGTCGACGTCGTCCGGGCCGCGGTCAGCGAGATCGAGCGCTACGAACGCGTCCGCATCGCCGCCCTCCCGCCCCACGCCCACGTGGTCGGCTTCGCCGCGGACGACCTCTCGCACCTGCTGGCCGAACTCATGGAGAACGCCACCGCGTTCTGCCCGCCCGACCTGCCCGTCGAGGTCTCCGGCTGGCTGCTGGAGAGCGGCGAGGTCATGCTCTCCGTCCAGGACGAGGGCATCGGCATGACCGCCGAGCGGATGACCACCCTCAACTCCCGCCTCGCCGAGTTCGATCCGGA
Organism: Streptomyces sp. SID13726; assembly: GCF_010548375.1. Classification (GTDB taxonomy): domain Bacteria; phylum Actinomycetota; class Actinomycetes; order Streptomycetales; family Streptomycetaceae; genus Streptomyces. The sequence continues at coordinate 77,616 of NZ_JAAGLY010000031.1, read as the reverse complement.
GGCGGCGTACGAGACGTACGACGAGGGCGACGAGGGGCTCGGCCTCGGCCTGTACGTCGTGGCCCGCCTCGCCCACCGGCACGGTGTCCGGGTCCAGCTGCGCGAGCAGAAGCAGGGCGGTGTGGCCGCGGTCGTGGTCCTCCCCGGGCCCCTGCTCACGGCCGCCCCCAGCTCCGCCGTACCGGCCGCCGACACCGCCCCGGCCACCGGCGCCGGCCACTCCTTCTCCCTGCCGGGAGCGGACGCTGAGGCCAACTCCAATGTCCTGAGCGGCCGTTCGAAGACCGCCGACCCCTTGGTCACGCTGGCCGAGAAGGCCGTACGCGAGGCGGGGACGGCCCCGGCCGAGCACCCGGAGCCGGAGACCCCGGCCGAGACCACCATGGAGCTGCTGGCCCCGGTACCGGTGGAGGAGGAACCGGAGGCACGCGAACCCGCCGCCACCGAATCCGCTGCCGAAACCGAAGCCGAAGTCACGGCCGAGACCGAGACCGCGGCAGAGGCCGACGCGCAGCACTCCCGCGCCGACGACGGAGAGCCCCTCACCGACAAGGGCCTCCCCAAGCGCACCCCGAGGATCACCGCCCCCGCCCCCGCGGCCCCCCGCCAACGCAACGCCTCCGTGGACGCCGAAGCCCTCCGCAGGCGGCTCGGCGGCTTCCGCAAGGGCGCCGAGGCCGGGCACCGCGACGTGGCGGAGGAGATCAAGGAACAGACCGGCGAGACCAGGCTGCCGGCCACAGAAGAACGCACCGCATCCGCAGAAACCACGGGGGGCACAGTCGAGGAGGCAAGCAGTTGACCGCGCCCAGTACCTTCGGACTGAGTCGTGAGGCCCGCAATCTCCACTTCCTGTTGACCAACCTGGTGGAGGAGGTGCCCGGCGTCCAGTCCGTCGCCGTGGTCTCCTCGGACGGCCTCCTCCTGCTCTCCTCCGACGCCGAGACCAACGCCCAGGCGCGCGAGGCCAAGGAGGACAAGCCCTCCGGCCCCCGCGGCTCCGCCGCCGACCTCGCGACCATCGTCTCCGGCATCGGCAGCCTCACCCTCGGCGCCGCCAAGCTCATGGACTTCGGCGCCACGAAGCACACCATGATCGCGATGGACGACGGCAGCCTCTTCGTGATGTCGATCAGCGACGGCTCGCTGCTCGGCGTCCACGGCTCCGCGGACTGCGACATGAGCGTGGTGGCGTACCACATGGCGCTCTTCGTCGGCCGCGCCGGACACGTCCTGACCCCCGAACTCCGCAGCGAGCTGCGGCAGTCGCTGGAGAACGACGGGACGGGGAGCGCCAAGTGAAGGACAAACCCGAGCTCCCGGTCCGCGGCGGCGACCGCAAACCCGCCCGCGTCCGGCCGTACTCCCTCACCGGCGGCCGTACCCGCTTCGGCCACGTCCTCCTCGTGGAGACGTTCGTGTCGAGCACGGCGGCCATCGAAGCCGCCGAGGAGCGCAAGGAGTTGACCAACGGCTCGCTGAAGTCGACGGTCATGCCGGAGCTGCGGGCCATCGTCGAACTGTGCCGCCGGATGCGCACGGTGGCCGAGATCGCCGCGCTGCTGAAGATGCCGCTCGGCGTGGTCCGCGTGCTCCTCAGCGACCTCGCCGACCAGGGAAAGATCCGTGTGTACGGCACCGGTACCGGTCACGGTACGGGCCGTCCCGACCGCGCTCTGCTGGAAAGGGTGCTGAGTGGACTCCGTCGTCTTTAGAGACATCGCGTTCGACGACACCGACGACAATCTGAAGTCCTGGCAGACGGATCGCACCCGGGCGCCCATCGCCACGAAGATAGTTGTGGCCGGCGGCTTCGGCGTCGGCAAGACCACCCTCGTGAGCACCGTCTCCGAGATCGAGCCCCTCCAGACGGAGGCGCTGATGACCGAGGCCAGTGAGCAGTTCGACGACCTCACCGGCACCCCGGAGAAGCTCACCACCACCGTGGCCATGGACTACGGCCGCATCACGCTCGACGACGACCTGGTGCTGTACCTCTTCGGCACACCGGGCCAGGAGCGGTTCTGGTTCATGTGGGACGACCTGGTGCGCGGCGCGATCGGCGCGGTGGTCCTCGCGGACACCCGGCGGCTGAAGGACTCGTTCCCGGCGCTGGACTACTTCGAGGGCTGCGGGATGCCGTACGTCGTCGCGGTCAACCACTTCGAGGGCAGCGACCGGTTCGAACCGGAGGACGTGCGGGAGGCGTTGACCGTCCCCGCGCACATACCTGTCATGATCATGGACGCGCGGCGGCGGATCTCGGTGATCGAGACCCTGCTGTCCCTCGTCGGCCACGCACTGGACGTCACCCCCGAGTAGTCCCCGAGCCAGGAGAACAGCACCCGTATGCGGAAGATACTCGTCGTCGGAGCCGGCCAGTCCGGACTCCAGCTCGCCCTCGGCCTCCAGTCGCACGGGTACGAGGTCACCCTGATGTCCAACCGGACGGCGGACGAGATCCGCTCCGGCCGGGTCATGTCGACGCAGTGCATGTTCCACACGGCACTCCAGCACGAGCGCGATCTCCAGCTGAACTTCTGGGAGTCCCAGGCCCCGAGGATCCAGGGGCTCGGCGTCTCGGTCGCGGCCCCGGGCTCCTTCGACCCGGGCCCCTCGCAGCGCGCGATCGACTGGCTGGGACACCTCGACGGGTACGCGCAGTCGGTCGACCAGCGGGTCAAGATGGCCGGCTGGATGGAGACGTTCGCCCAGCGCGGCGGCCAACTGGTCATCCACGGCGCGGCCGTCGGCGACCTCGACTACTTCTCCCGTACGTACGACCTCGTGCTGGTCTCGGCCGGCAAGGGCGAGCTGGTCTCCATGTTCGCCCGCGACCCCGAGCGCTCCCCGTACAGCGAGCCGCAGCGCGCCCTCGCCGTCTCCTACGTCCACGGCCTGGGTCCGCGCCCCGAGCACCCGGACACCGAGGCGGTCCGCTGCAACCTGGTCCCCGGCGTGGGCGAGTTGTTCGTCATGCCGACGCTCACCACCTCCGGACGCGCCGACATCCTGTTCTGGGAGGGCGTACCCGGCGGCCCGGTCGACGCGTTCAACGGCGTCAAGGACCCGGCGGAACACCTCTCCCTGACCCTGGAACTCATGGAGAGGTTCCTGCCCTGGGAGTACGCGCGCGCGACGAACGTCGAACTCACCGACGCCGGCGCCACGTTGTCCGGCCGCTACGCGCCCACGGTGCGCAACCCGATAGGCCGCCTGCCCGGTGGCGGACTGGTCCTGGGCGTGGCCGACGTCGTCGTCGCCAACGACCCGATCACCGGGCAGGGCTCCAACTCCGCGTCCAAGTGCGCCGCTTCGTACCTCGCGTCCATCCTGGAGCAGGGCGAGAAGCAGTTCGACGAGGCGTGGATGCGGGGGACGTTCGAGCGCTACTGGGCCACCGCCCAGCACGTCACGAAGTGGACCAACGCGATGCTCTCCCCGCCGCCGGAGCACATCCTGAACCTCATCGGCGCGGCCGGGCAGTTGCAGCCAGTGGCGGACCGTTTCGCCAACGGCTTCGACGACCCGGCGGACTTCGAGGACTTCTTCTACGAGCCGGAGAGGACGGGGGCGTACCTGGCCTCGGTCGCCGGGGCCTGACCGCCTTCGTCCGGACGTACGGCTCCGAGGATCGGGTGGGACGCGATGGGGGAGACCTTCACCTTCTCGCCCGTCCTCGGGGCCTCGATCACCTCGCCCCTCCCCAGGTAGATCGCCACGTGCGTCGCCTCCGGGAAGTAGATCACCAGATCTCCCGGGCGCAGGTCCCTCAGCTCGATCCTCGGCAGGCGGGCCCACTGCTCCTGGCTGGTCCGGGGGATCGGCGTGCCGGCATGCGCCCACGCCTCCGAGGTCAGACCCGAGCAGTCGTACGTCTTCGGCCCCTCCGCACCCCATTCGTACGGCTTCCCGAGCTGCCGCCGGGCGTACGCCAGGGCCTTCCCGCCCTCCTGTGACGGCTCCCGCTCGACCTCCCCGAGAGCACCTGACGTGGTCAGCTCCTCCTGGGCCTTCTCGACCCCCTTCTCCTCGAACTCGGCGAGCCTGGCGAGCTGTTCGGCGGTGAGGGAGGCGAGGAGTTCCTGGACGTCGTCCAGCTTCTTCCGTACGCCGTCCCGGTCCTTCTTCTGCCGGTCGGCGAGGGTGAGCTGGTCGTCGAGCGCCTTGCGGGCCTTGCGGGCGAGCGCGTCGGCGCGGTGCTCGCTGCCCGTCAGACGGCCCAGCGTCTTCGCCCGCTCCCTCGCCAACTGGCCGATCACATGGCCCTGTTCGAGCGCGTGCTGGGGATCGCGGGCCAGCAGGAGACGGACGTACGGCGAGATCTCGGTGCTGCTCTGGTACTGCTGCCGGGCCAGCCGCCCCGCGGCACCCCGGCTGTCGTGCAGGGAGAGCCGGGCCCGGGAGAGCGCGGTGTCGAGGCGGGTCACCTCGGCGCGCTTCTCCTTCAGCTTCTCCTCCGTGGCGTTGTAGGTCTCGGTGGCCTCCTCGGCCTCCCGGTACAGCCGCTGAAGGTCCGTCAGCAGATCTGCCACGGAACGCTCACGCGGCTCCGGCTCGGGCACGGCCGCCGCGGGCAGCGGGGCGAGGACGGTGCAGGCCGCCACCGTCGCCGTACACACCAGACGCAGAAGCCTTCCTGACACGTCATCACCTCCCGTGCGGAGCAGCCCCTCTGTTCCGCACGGCGAGCATCGGACGCCGCTCAGCTTTTCGCGCGCCGGGTGTGGGCGGTTCGGCGCAACCTCGTCACCCGTCGGTGTCGGCCGGCTTGCCGGGCTTGGACCAGGGCCACTTCAGCCCGCCGCCGGCCTTTCCCTCGGGGTCGTACTCGTACTTCCACCCCCGCTGGATCCCCAGCCTGCCGTGCCCCCTGGGCGCCCGGCGGTACACCAGCACGGTGGGCGGGCCGCCGTCCGCGTCGGGTACGGGGATGCGGTACGTCTTCGGCGGCTGACCGGTCGGACCCAGCAGCACGGGCAGCACGCGGCCGTCCATCGGGCCGCCCTCGAAGGGGGTGTCTTCGCTCTTCACGGCACCAGTGTCAGCCATCCGCCGCGAGGGCCGAGACCAGCGCGGCGGTCTGCGGGTCACGGTTCGCGGTCACCGAGAGCACGGCGACGAACTGCTCGACCAGCCAGTCGCGGAGTTCCGCCACGGGCGGCTGCTTGCCCTCGTCCAGCCAGATCAGGGAGGCCGCCTCCACCGCGGTGATCCACATCCGTACGGTCATGCGCAGCCGCAGGCCCGGTTCGGTGACGTGGAGATGGCTGAGGATGTGCTCGGCGGCGGCCCGTCGTACGCCGTCCACGATCGCGGTCGTCCGGGACGTCTCGACCACGCTGCCGCCCTGGAGCAGAGCGCTGAAACCGGCGTCGTGCTGGTCGACGAAGGCGAGGTAGCGGTCGAGGGCACGGCCCAGCCGGATGAGCAGGGGCCCTTCCCTCGGCTCGTCGAAGCAGTTCTGGAGCTCCTCGGCGGCGGAGCGGAGCGCGGCCTCGTACAGCTGCTGCTTGCCGCCGGGAAAGTACCGGTACACGAGCGGACGGGAGACTCCGGCCGCTTCCGCCACGTCGTCGAGGGAGACGTCCTCGGGGGCGCGGTGCGCGAAGAGTCCGAGGGCGGCGTCGAGGAGCTGGCTCCGACGCTCCTCGACACTCAGCCGACGGTAGGCGGGGGCGGATGGGGTCATGGGTTGCAGGGTAGTCGGCCGTCCGCGAGTGCGTAGTGGCTGGTCGCGCGGTTCCCCGCGCCCCTTGAGCAGGTCCGGCCGAGTTCTTTCAGGGGCGCGGGGCTGTGTCGACGATCAGGCCAGCAGCCCGGATGACTTCCACAGCCGACGCCCGACACCCCGGAGCACCCCGATGTCGTCCAAGAAGTCGGTCAGCCTCTTCGCCCCGGTCTGCATCACCTCCCGCCGGTGCCCGCTGGCATGAACCTGCGCGAGAGCCTCCCGCTGGTCAAGGCCCACATTCGCGTACACCTCCGGATTCACGAACGCCACGGAGAACACCCGCGCGAACTCACCGGACGTGACCCGCGTGAACTCCTGCGACCACCGCGGAGCGGTCAGCATCTGCCGCCGCAGCTCCTCCCGCGCGTACCGGACATGCCGTGCCTCCTCCACCACATGGATCCGCGTGACCCCCCGGATCAGCGGCTGGACCCGCTCGTCCGGGAACGTCAGCCGCTGCATCCAGTCGAGCACCTCCTCGCCGAGCAGCGTCGCCGTGAAGGACCCCGGGGTCGTGGAGATGGTCTTGAAGAGCCGCCCCAGCTGCTGATGGGCCCGGCTCACCGGGTACCAGGGCGTCCCGCCCCGCGCGATCAGCCGGGCGAACATCTTGGAGTGCCGGCACTCGTCCTCGATCTCGGTGAGCGCGTACCGCACATGCGCGCTCGTGGCCGCCTTGTCGTAGATGTGACGGCACAGCAGTTGCATGAGGATGATCTCGAACCAGATCCCGAGCGAGGCCAGCGCGGCGGCCTCGTGCTGCGAGAGCAGGATGCGCTGCTCCTCGCTCATCCGCTTCCACATCGGGGTGCCGTAGAGCGAGACCAGCTCCGGCGGCCAGAACCACAGGCCGTCCTCGAAGGGCGCGTCCCAGTCCAGTTCCTCGTCCGGGTCGAAGGAGTGCTTCGCGGAAGAGTCGAGCAGCCGCTCGGCCACCTGCTCCCGGTCCTTGAGCAGACCGAGCGCGTCACGCAGCCCTGCGAGCGCGTCGACTTCTGTCAGACTCGTCATGGCTCTTATGAGACTGCTTGTCAGCAAGGCCGTCAATCCCCCGCGCACGACTTGTTGACCCGGCGTCTACAAAGGGGGAGCCCGCGGAACATGCCCGCTTTGGAAGCGCATCGACTGGGACCTGGAGGTCGATCCGTACGACCCCCTCGGCGTCCCCGGCGAGTCGATCTCCCTCTACGGCACCAGGTACTGGCCGAAGTTCACGGAGCGCGACCCAGGTGATGGACGAGGCGCGGCACGTGGCCTTCGGCCGCATGGCCCTGCGCGACTACTACCAGCAGCTCTCCGACGCCGAACTCCGCGAGCGCGAGGACTTCGTCATCGAGGGCTGCCACCTGATGGGCGACCGCCTGCGCGGGGTCGACTGCTCTTCTCCCGCATTGTCCCCTGCGTCAAGGACAACGGACCGGATCCGTCAGGCCGGGCACCCCAGACCGTCCGGGATCGCCGGCCAGGCCACCGGCTCCGCCCCCTGGGCCGGGAACGGCTGTCGCAGGGTGAAGGCGTACGGGGTGGGGCCGTTGGCGCGCAGGTGCAGGAGGCGGGACTCCGCCTCCGCGACCGTGGGGCGGTGGCCGGCCGGGATCCACCACAGGGTCACCATCGCCTCCTCGACCCGCTCGAAGAACTCCCGGCGGCGGGCGAGCATCTCACGGTGGCGGCCCTGGTACATGTACGCCGTCAGGGCGTCGGCGTCCCGCCACACCGACATGTTGATGATGAGCCACTCGTCGCCGAGGACCGGCACGTCCGTGGCGTCGCCCGACTCGCCCTCCAGGCGCCAGACGAAGCCGTCGGCGGCGTCCGCGTCGGCGTTCACGGGGTCGAGGCTGTCGACGAAGTCCTTCAACTGCGCCGAGTCCAGCGGGGCCCTGAGCCGGCCGATGTTCACCTGGGCGAGTTCGTACGCGGGGAATCCGGTCATGGACCGAACGGTAGGTCGGGCGTCCGGCCGCCTCAACCCCCGTCTCAGTCCTTGGAGTTGAGCACCGCCTTCATCACCGCCCGGGCGATCGGCGCCGCCACCCCGCCCCCGGTGATCTCCCCCCGGTCCGCCGCCGCGTCCTCCACCACCACGGCCACCGCGACCTTCGGCTCCATGTCCCGCTCGCCCTGCGCCCAGGAGACGAACCAGGCGTACGGCGTCCCGGAGTTGCCCACCCCGTGCTGGGCGGTGCCGGTCTTGCCGCCGACGGTCGCGCCCGGGATGGCGGCGTTGGTGCCGGTGCCCTCGGTGACCACCTGGGTCATGAGTTCCTTCAGGCGTACGGCGGTCGACGGCAGCATCGCCTGCCGCACCGGACGTGAGCCCGCCGTCGCCACGGTGTCGCCGTCGTCCGTCGTGGTCCGCTCCACCAGGTAAGGCGCCCTGATCTGACCGCCGTTGGCGACCGCCGCCGCCACCATCGCCATCTGGAGCGGAGTGGCCCGCGTGTTGAACTGGCCGATCGACGACAGGGCCAGCTGCGCCTTGTCCACCGCCGGGTCGAAGGTGCTCGGCGCCACCGAGAACGGGATCCGCAGCGACTTGTCGTTGAAGCCGAAGGCGTGCGCGGTCGCCGTCATGTCACCCACCCCCACCTTCACCCCGAGCTTCGCGAACACCGTGTTGCACGACCACTTGAAGGCCTCCCGCAGCGAGAGGTCCGCACAGCCGTCGGACTCGTTGGTCAGCGAGGTCGTGGTGCCGGGCAGGGTGTACGGCGCCGGCGAGTCCGTCGCCGCGTCCACGTCCGTGATCACCCCGGCGTCGAGCGCGGCGGCCGCGGTGACCACCTTGAACGTCGAACCCGGCGGATAGGTCTGCCGTACCGCCCGGTTGAGCATCGGCCGGTCCACGTCGTCGTTGAGCCGCGCCCAGGACCGGCCCACCCCGCGGTCGTTGCCCGACAGCACCGCAGGGTCGTACGAGGGCGAGGACACCAGCGCCAGGATCCGCCCGGTCGCCGGCTCCACGGCCGCCACCGCGCCCTTGCGCCCGCCGAGCCCGTGGAACGCGGCCTTCTGCGCGGCCCTGTCCAGCGTGGTGACGACGTCCCCGCCGGGGTTGCGCCGCCTGGTGAAGTCGTTCCAGAGCGGGAACGGCGTCAGGAGCGGGTCCGAGCCGGACAGCACCCCGTCCTCGGCGTGCTCCAGGAAGGTCGTGCCGTACTCCTGCGAGGCGAAGCCGGTCACCGGCGCGTACAACGGCCCGTCCTTGTACGTCCGTTCGAAGCGCAGCTGCTCCCCGGTGTCCCGGGAGCCGGTGACCGGCCGCCCGCCGACCAGGATGTCGCCGCGCTGAAGGCCGTAACGGGCGATGTTCTCGCGGCGGTTGGCCGGGTTCTCGTCGTGGGAGCGGGCCTGGAAGACCTGCACGCGGGTGGCGTTGACGAGGAGGGCCAGCAGCAACAGGGCGCAGAAGCAGGCCGCGTGCCGGATGTAGCGGGTCATGCCGGGTCCCCGGGCCGTCATCCGGTCGCCTCCCCTTCGTACTGGCCGCGTGCCGAGTCGCTCACCCGGATCAGCAGCGCCACGATCGCCCAGTTGGTGACGACCGACGAGCCGCCCTGGGCGAGGAACGGCATCGCCATGCCCGTGAGCGGGATCAGCCCGCCGACCCCGCCCGCGATCACGAACACCTGGAGCGCCACGATCGAGGCGAGCCCGGTCGCCAGCAGCCGCCCGAAGGGGTCGCGCAGGGCGAGGCCCGCCCGGTAGCCGCGCTCCACGAGAAGGGCGTACAGCAGGAAGATCGCGCACAGGCCCGCCAGGCCCAGCTCCTCGCCCGCGGTCGCCAGGATGAAGTCCGACTTCGCCGCGAAGCCGATCAGGATCGAGTGCCCGAGCCCGAGCCCGGTGCCGAGGATCCCGCCCGCCGCGAAGGCGAACAGGGACTGCGCGAGCTGGTTCGGGCCCTGCCCGGCCTCGATCGACGCGAACGGATGCAGCCAGTCCTCCACCCGGCTGTGGACGTGCGGCTCCAGCCAGCCCACCGCGAACGCGCCGACGCCCGCCAGCAGCAGGCCCAGGACGATCCAGCCGGAGAGCCCGGTGGCGACGTAGAGGAGAACGACGAACAGCCCGAAGAACAGCAGCGAGGTTCCGAGGTCCCGCTCCAGGACCAGGACGCCCACGCTGATCAGCCAGATGGCGAGGAGCGGGCCGAGCACCCGGCCCGTGGGCAGCTGAAGCCCCCAGAAGCGCCGGCCCGCGAACGCCAGCGCGTTCCGGTTGGCGGCCAGGTACGCGGCGAAGAACACCGCCAGCAGCACCTTCGCGAACTCGCCCGGCTGGATGGAGAACCCGGCGATCCGGATCCAGATCCGGGCGCCGTTCACCGAGGGGAAGAGGATCGGGAGGATCAGCAGCACCAGCGCGGCGGCGACGCACACGTACGCGTACCGCTGGAGCACCCGATGGTCCCGCAGCGCCAGCACCACCACGATGAACAGGGCCACCCCGACCGTGGACCACACCAGCTGGGCCGGGGCCGCGCGGTCGCCGGGCGTCTCCAGGTCGAGCCGGTAGATCAGCACGAGGCCGAGTCCGTTGAGCAGCACGGCGATCGGCAGGAGGAGCGGATCGGCGTACGGCGCCCTGAGGCGTACGGCGAGATGCGCGAGGAGCGCGAGCACGCCGAGCCCGGCGCCGTAACCGGCGGCGCCGGGCGGGACGGTGCCGTTCTTGGCGAGGCCGACAGCGCAGTAGCCGTACACGCAGAGCAGGACGGCGAGGACGATGAGGGCCAGTTCGATGCCACGGCGCCGGGGCAGGCGTACCGCGGAAGCGGGGGCGTCCGCGGGGGCCACGGTGGTTCCGGCCTTGGTCATGTCCGGAACTTACCCAAATATGACGGGTTGTCTGCCCTGTTTGGGAGTGGCGTCAGCACCAGCGTGGCGAGGGCCCGATGTCCTTGATGTACCTGGCCGACCCCCAGGCCCAGGTGCCGTCGGTGAGGAGGTACCAGTGGCGGTTGCCGTCGATGTTCTGGCCGTTGGTCTTGCAGAAGATCGTGACGACCTCGCCCTTGTCGGCCCACCGGATGATCTGCCCGCCCCGGTTCGGCGCGCTGCGCAGCGCGAGCGCGCTGGCCGTCACGACGCCCTTGTACAGCCGCGGGTTGTGGTTCTGGTTCTGGTGGTGCCCCCAGTCGCTACGGGGGTCGTCGTCCCATTCGTCGCCGGCGACGGCGGGCGTGGCGAGCGCCGTGACGGCGAACGCGCCGGCGGTGACGGCTATGGAGAAACGGGAGCGCAGGGACATGGGGGAGACCTCCGTGAACGGTGGGTGCAAACCTGACTATTCGCCACGTTAGGAGGGAGGCGGGAAGGATGCCTTTCGAACTGGGCCATAGGTGAAGCGCCCCTTCGGCGACTCGGGGCCGCACCGATGTGGGTGACTACCGCAGCACCAGCGTCGCGACCGCCCCGCCGTCCACCGCGTTCGAGAACGAGAGCCGGGCTCCCAGCACCTCCGCCTGCCCCACCGCGATGGTCAGCCCCAACCCGTGCCCCGTGGCCCCGCCCTCCGTACGGAACCGCTGCGGCCCGTGCTCCACGAGGTACTCAGGAAACCCGTCCCCGTGATCCCGAACGGTCACCACGTGCCCCTCGACCGTCAGCGACACCGGCCCCCGGCCGTGCCGGTGCGCGTTGGCCACCAGATTCCCCAGCACCCGCTCCAGCCGCCGCCGGTCCGTCTCCACGGCCACGTCCCGCACCACGACGACCTCGGTGTCCGTCCCGGACGCCCGCACCACCCGTTCGGCCACCGCGGCCAGGCGCTCCGTGTCCAGCTCGACCGTCTCCCGCCCCGTGTCCAGGCGGGAGATCTCCAGCAGATCCTCCGTCAGCGTCCGCAGCGCGCCCACCCGGTCCTGCACCAGCTCCGTCGGCCGCCCCGGCGGCAGCAGCTCGGCCGCCGCGTGCAGCCCCGTCAGCGGTGTCCGCAACTCGTGCGCCACGTCCGCCGTGAACCGCTGCTCGGTCAGCAGCTTGCCCTGCAACGACCCCGCCATGGAGTCCAGCGCGGCGGCCACCGCGGCCACCTCGTCCTGCGGCCGCGACGGGTCCTTCGTACGGGGATCGCCGACCCGCGCGTCCAGGTCGCCGCCGCTGATCCGCCGGGCCACCCGCGCCGTCGTGTGCAGCCGCTTCGTCACCCGGGTCACCGCGAACGCCCCCACCAGCAGCGTCGCCGTGATCGCCAGCGCCGACGACCACAGGATCGCCCGGTCGAGGCCCGCGATCGTCCGCGCGCCCTGCGAGTAGTCGACCTCCACGGCCAGCCCCCAGTCCCCGTCCACCGGCCCCGCCGCCCACATCGTCGGCCGCCCCCGGTGCTCGCCGACCATGGTGCCGCGCTCCCCGGCCGCCGCCAGCGTCCGCAGCGAGGCGGGCAGGTCCGGCGGATCGACCCCCGCGTCCCACCGCAGCGCGTCCCCGGCCTCGTACGCCTGGGTCGCGTCCTTCAGCCGGCTCAGCGCCAGGCCGCGGGCCTCGCCGACGGTCTGGTTGGTCACCGAGACGTGCACGAGGACACCGAGCAGCGCGGCCAGGGCGCAGCACATCACCGTGATGAAGACGGCCGCCTTCACGGCCAGGGTGCCGGACCAGCGCGGCAGCGCGAGCCTCATCGGGCGCTCGCCGACGGGGTGGGGTCGGCGGTGGCGCCGGGGGTGGGTCTGGTGGTGGTGCCGGGGGTGGGTTTGGCGGTGGTGCCTGGGGTGGCGCCGGGGGTGCGGGTGTCGGCGCCGGTGCGCAGCATCTCGTCGTGGGTGAGGAGCATCGACTTCTGCTGCGGGTCCCAGGTCCACTGGAGCCGGTACTCGTACCCGGCCACCTCCGACGGCGAACGGATGATCACCGACCGCCCGGCCAGCTCGACCCCGCTGACCGCGTCCTCCCAGTGCATGACCTGCACGAGCCGGTGCTTCTCCACGGTGTAGACGCGCACGGCGGTGACATTGCCCGGCAGCTGCCGGAAGCCCAGCGTCAGATCGGGCCGTCCGTCGCCGGTGAGGTCCCGGTAGTACGGCTTCAGGACCGGGCACTTCCTCCCGGCCGCCCCCTTCTTGCCGCAGTCCGCCATCCGGCGGGCCGTCTCGACATAGCCCGCGTTGACGTAGTCGCTGGAGTCCTCCTTGATCTCGACGCGGACCACCGCGACCGGGTCCACCTCGCGGATGTCGTCCCCGGGTACCGCGATGCCCGCCACCACCTCCGTGTCCACCTCGCCGATCTCGAAGGCGGGACTGGAGGCCGGCGTCAGCTGCGGCCACAGCCGGTCGGGACTGGTCGCGGTCGAGGTCGGCCCCGCACCGACCAGCCCGCCCGCGTCACCGCAGCCCGCCGTGACCGCGAGCAGCAGGGCTGCGGCGGCGCAGGCGCGGGTCGTACGCGGGGCGCGGGCGCGGGTGAGGGTGAGGGGGCGGGCGGTGGGGTGGGCAGGTGGCACTGTGCTCCTGGGGCCGAGGTCCGAGTCCAGTCCGGGGTGGGCGGACCGATCCGGTCCGGTGGGCTGATTCAGTCCGGTGGGCCGATCCGGTCCGGGTGGGTGGGCCGACGCCGGCCTCGTACACCTTATTCGTACGGAAGTCCTTTTTGCGTTTCTTTACTCGGTGAGCTCCTCCAGCAGCCGGGCCGTCGACAGGCCGGTCCTGAGGTACTCCACGAACAGGTCGTTGTGCAGCGCCCACGGTGAGCGGCGGGCCCTGATCAGCCGGATCGCCTCGTCGGGCGGGTGGCCCCGGCGGACCAGGGTGTGCGCCACGACCAGGCCCGAGCGGTTGTAGCCGTGGTAGCAGCGGACGAGGACCTTGCGGCCCCCGTCCAGCGCGTCACCCGCGGCCTGAGCCAGCCGCATCACCCCCGCGAGCTGGGTGCCGTCCAGCGGACCGTCCGGGATCGGCCACACATGGTGCTCCACGCCCGGGTCGGGGCCGTGGCCCGGTAGCCGCAACAGCGTCTGCACGACGTCGAATTCATCGTGCACGACCGCGAACTCCGGGCGGCCGGAAGGGCCGTTGAACTCGTGCCCGCCCATCCACAGGCCGGGCACGACCTCGTTCCACGGACTGTCCGGAGCCGGTACGTCGGGTTGCTTCCTGCGGGTCCGCAACGGCGCCTCCCCAAGCCCCGGCATCAAGCCCTGCAACTCACCCCAAAGGTAACCGGCTTCTTGCCTGCGCAGCACCCCGCCTGTTCCCATGGTCCATGGGGTGATGGGGTATGAGCGGACTGCGTGTCGTACCGACCTGGCGCCACGGTCAGGAGCGGCTGTACGTCTGCCTCACGGACGGCAGGAACATCGCCTGGTACGACCGTGAGGCGGCCCGGATCAATCTGCTGAGCGAGGACCGCAGAGACGATGTCCTGACCGTGCTCGGACCGTTCCTCACCGGCCCGGTGGCCGTGGGGCCGCCACCCGTCCCGACCCCGGCCGAACTGGCGAGGCTCTCCCTCCACCCCGACGACGACCTCGCGCCGAACCGGCCCGGCGAGGCGCTGCAGATCGCGCTCGACCGGGATACCGGGGCGTCGCACCGGATGCGGCGGGATCCTCGGCGGCGGGCGCTGGAGGCGGAGCAGGTGGTGGGGGACGCGCTGGACCTGCTGGACGGGGTGGGCTGGCACGCCCTGCACTCCGTGCCGCTGCCGGGCGGTGACCGGATCCACCATCTGCTGATCGGTCCCGGTGGCCTGTTCGCGATCCACGCGCTGTACGCCCGCAAGCAGCGGGTCACCGTGGCGGACCCCCTGATCGCCTTCGGCCGCCGCGACCCCCTGCCGCTCCTCCGCCACCTCCGCTCGACCGCCGACTGCGCCTCCTACGCCCTCACGGCCGAGGTCCACCCCCTCCTGGCCCTCGTCGCCCCCACCACGGTCACCGTCACGGTCCCGCCTCGTTCGGTGCGGGTGCTGCGGGACACGGAACTGGAGGGGCTGGCTCGGTCGGGCGGGGTGCTGAAGCCGGCGGATGTGGAGGCGTTGCATGCGATGGCGCGGGATCGGCGGACGTGGGGGCGGGTGTAGGTGGCTGTCGCCTGTCTGCGGGTCCGGTGGGGGCGGGCGTCTTGCGCAGTTCCCCGCGTCCCTGGATGCCTGCGGCGGCCTCTTTCGCCCCGGTGGGGCCGGGTGTAGCGCGACTGGTCCGGTGGTGGGGTCGGGGCCGGGGCGGGGGGTATCCGTCCTCGGTCCGGCGGTAGCTGTCGTTTGATTTGCACGGGGCGACGGACGCCGGCCGCTGCGGGCGGACACCCCCCACCCCGCCCCCTGCGCGCCGTACGCGTCTGAACGAGCGTCCATCATCCCCACCCAGGGGCGCGGGGAACTGCGCGACAAGCCACGACGAACCCGCACCCGCCAGACCACATGACAAGGCACCCCGATAGGCGCCCAACATGCCGTCAAAACGCAGGCCAGCTGCAACTCCCCAGGGGCGCGGGGAACTGCGCGACCAGCCACGACGAACCCGCACCCGCCAAACCACACATCGAGGCACCCCCATAGGCGCCCAACATGCGGTCAAAACGCAGGCCGGCTGCAACTCCCCAGGGGCGCGGGGAACTGCGCGACCAGCCACGACGAACCCGCACCCGGCTAGACAACAGAACCTGGCACCCCCCGAGCCGCGCTCACGGCAACAACGCCCCCCGCCCACCCACCAACGGAGCCAGCAAATCCCCATAATCCAACAACCGATCCCCCATATCCCCCGCCTGGAAGGCAAGTTGCCCCGGCACCCCACACCCCTCCACCTCCCCCCACGTCACCGGCGCCGACACAAAAGGCAACTGACGCGCCCGCAGGGTGTAAGGAGCAGCCGTGGTCTTCCGCGCAGCGTTCTGGCTCCAGTCGACGAACACCTTCCCCGGCCGCAAGCTACGAGTCATCCGATGCAACGCCAGCCCCGGCATCGCCCGCTCCGCCTCGACGGCGAGCCGCTTGGCGTAGTCGGAGACCTGGTCCGGGGACGCCCCCCGTACCGCCGCCAGGAGATGGAGCCCCTTGGAGCCGGCGGTCTTGGGGTAGGAGTCGATGCCGTCCGCCGCAAGACGTCCCCGGAGCCAGAGCGCGACCTCGCAGCACTCGACGACCGTCGCGGGTGACCCGGGGTCGAGGTCGAAGACCAGGCGGTCGGCCTCGTCGGGAGAGCCGGTCAGCCATTGGTGGGTGTGGAACTCGGTGACGAGGTTGGCCGCCCACATGAGGCTCGGAAGGTCCTGGATCAGGACCATGCGGGAGGGGCCGTCGGAGCGGGGGACCTCGGCCGTGGTGACCCAGTCGGGCGTACCCGGCGGAATGTTCTTGGTGAAGAACACCTGGCCGTCGGGGCCGTCCGGGTAGCGCAGGAAGGAGACGGCCCGGTCACGCAGATGGGGGAGGAGGACGTCCGCGGTGGTGGCGTAGTAGTGGAGGACCTCGCCCTTGGTGAAGCCGGTCGCCGGATACAGCACCTTCTCCAGGTTGCTGAGCGCGAGCCGTCTCCCCTCCACCTCTGTGATCGGCGTCATACGATGAGAATCTCATGCCTATGTGAGCAAAACGGTGGAAAACCCCTAGGAAGGGTGCTGCTGGTGAGATCCATATGGAACGGCGCCATCTCGTTCGGCCTGGTCAGCATCCCGATCAAGCTGGTGAACGCCACCGAGAGCCACTCGATCTCCTTCCGCCAGATCCACACGGAGGACGGCGGCCGCATCCGCTACCGCAAGGTCTGCGAGCTGGAGGACCGCGAGGTCACCGCGTCGGAGATCGGCAAGGGGTACGAGGACGCGGACGGCACCATCATCCCGATCACGGACGAGGACCTGGCCCACCTGCCGCTGCCGACGGCCAAGACCATCGAGATCGTCGCCTTCGTGCCGGCCGACCGGATCGACCCGTTGCAGATGGACGCCTCGTACTACCTCCAGGCCGGAGGAGCGCCCGCGGCGAAGCCGTACACCCTGCTCAGGGAGGCGCTCAAGCGCAGCAACAAGGTGGCCATCGCCAAGTACGCCCTCCGGGGCCGGGAGCGCCTGGGCATGCTGCGGGTCGTCGAGGACGCCATCGCGCTGCACGGGCTGCTGTGGCCGGACGAGGTCCGCGCGCCCGAGGGGGTCGCGCCCGATGTCGACGTCACCGTCAGCGACAAGGAGCTCGACCTCGCCGACGCCCTGATGGACACCCTCGGCGAGATCGACCTCGACGAACTGCACGACGAGTACCGCGAGGCCCTGGAGGAGGTCGTCGCCGCCAAGGCCGCGGGGGAGGCCCCGCCGGAGGCGCCCGAGCAGGCGCGGGGCGGCAAGGTGCTCGACCTCATGGCCGCGCTGGAGAAGAGCGTGCGCGACGCCAAGGAGTCGCGCGGCGAGGAGGCGGGCGAGGTCAGAGAGCTGCCGCAGCGGAAGTCGGCGCGGACGGCACCGAAGCAGAGCACCGGGAAGAAGACGGCCGCGAAGCCGGCCCAGGGGACCAAGAAAGCCGCCGCGACGAAGAAGACGGCGGCCAAGGCCGGGGCGAAGAAGACCGTCGCCAAGAAGACGACCGCGAAGAAGACGGCCGCCCGCAAGAAGACCGCGTGACCTGCGCACCGCCTCGGACTCGGCTCGGCGGCGGCAGGTCCCGTCAGCCTCTCGGTGAGGTCAGCCGACGACCTTGGCGGTCTCAATGATCACCGGCTGGGTCGGTACGTCGCCGTGGCCGCGGCTGCTGCCGGTGCGGACGCCCTTGATCTGGTCCACGACGTCCTGGCCCTCGACGACCTTGCCGAACACGGTGTAGCCCCAGCCGTTCGGGCTCTTGGCCGTGAAGTTCAGGAACTCGTTGTCCGAGACGTTGATGAAGAACTGCGCGGTCGCCGAGTGCGGGTCGCTGGTGCGCGCCATCGCCACGGTGTACGCGGTGTTCTTCAGGCCGTTGTCGGCCTCGTTCGGGACCGGCGCGAGGGTGGGCTTCTGCACCATGTCCGCGGTGAAGCCACCGCCCTGGACCATGAAGCCGTTGATCACCCGGTGGAAGATCGTGCCGTCGTAGTGCGCGTTGCCGACGTACTTCAGGAAGTTCTCGACCGTCTTGGGCGCTTCGGCGTCGGCGAGCTCAAGGACGACGCGGCCGAAGTTGGTGGTCAGCTCGACCCTGGACATGGGAATCGTCCCTTTCTGGTGGGGCATGACCGAAGCATCTTGTCACACGGTTGCGCCGGTACCGGGGGCACGGACACCCGCCACCGGCCAGGAGTACGGCGGCCACCGGCGTGCCCGCCGCCTCCACGCACCTCGACTCCCCTCAGGCGCGCCCCGGTTGGGGGTGGGCCTCCCGGCGGAACGCCCACCGCATCTCCGGCTCCACCACCCCCCTCAGCGCGCGCCGAACGGGCGGGGTGCACAGCGCGGTCACGACGGCCGCGGCGATCAGCGCGACCGCGCCCACGCCGAGCGGGCCGTGCACCCACGCGGGCCCGTACCAGCCCCAGAAGCGGGCGCCCTGGACCAGGAATCCGTGCAGCAGATAGCCGTACAGCGTGCCCGCGCCGAGCGCGGTGAACCAGGTCCGCCGCCCCGGTACCAGGGCGAGGAAGCACCCGACCAGGACCAGCGAGCACCCGAAGGTGACCAGCGTCATCACCGGCCCCGACCAGGCGGGCCCGCCCAACTCCCGGGCGCTGTCCCGGTGGTAGAGCCAGGCCCCGCTCATCCGCGGCACCGCCCAGTAGGCCGCCGCGAGTGCGATCGCGAACACCGGCCCCGCCACCAGCCGTACCGCCCGCCGCCGGAGCAGCCGGAAGTGCTCCGGCCGCAGGGCGAGCCCCAGCACGAAGTACGGCAGGAACTGCAGGACCCGCTGGAGGTCCAGGTCGTCGCCGATGGACGGCGTGAGGGTCGCGAGCATCGCCACGGCGAGCGCGAGCGCCAGCGGACACCGCACCCGCTGCCACAACGGCGTGGTCAGCCGCCACACGAACAACGCCACCAGGAACCACGTCAGATACAGCGGATCCAGCAGACTCACCGGCCGGTCGGGCACCTGATCGGTCCAGCGAGTGAAGAAGGTGTACGCCGTCTCGAACACGACATACGGCACGACAAGCCCGGTCACCAGCCGCCTGATCCGCCCCGGCCCGGCGTCGAAGCTCCTGGAGAAATACCCGGAGACGACGATGAACGCCGGCATATGGAAGGCATACACCAGCAGATACAGCGCCGAGACGCCCCGACTCCCGTCCCGCAACGGCTCCCACGCATGCCCCACCGCGACCAGCACGATCGCCAGATACTTCGCATTGTCGAAGAACGCGTCCCGTCCCTCCCCCCACCCGACCACGGAACTTCCCTGAGGGCCCGCTGCGCGGAGTCGCTCGTACATCCCAGCCGCCTCACCACTCCGCGGCGCCCCCAAACTCCGGACTGACGTACGAAAGATGCCCCTTGCGCCATTGGCGCAGCCGGACGGCCGTAGGCGGGTGGACACACAACAAGACCCCGCACCCAGCGAGAACGCTGACCACGGGGTCGCCCCCCACACAACTCAGCTCAGCTCAGCTCAACTCAATTCAACTGAGGTCACTGCCGCCGCTGGCCAAGGATGCAGAACTCGTTCCCCTCGGGGTCGGCCATGACGACCCAAGACTGATTCCCCTGCCCGATGTCGACCCGCTTCGCGCCATGAGCCTCCATACGGGCCACCTCGGCGTCCTGGTCGTCGGGCCTGAAGTCGAGATGCAACCGGCTCTTGGCCTGCTTGACCTCCCCGATCCGAACAAAGTCCAACCCCGGCACCCGATCCGCGGCCGGCCTGATCTCGAACTCGTCCTCAGAGGAGTGCACAACCACCCACCCAAGAGCATCGGCCCACCACTGCCCCAACGCCACCGGATCCACCGAGTGAACGATGACCTGTTCCCATTCCAAGCTCATCACCCGATCCTAGATTCCCACCCCCACCAACAACAGCCACCCAAACCCACCCAAAAACAAAGCCCCCGCACTCAACGTCTCCGCTGACGACGGGGTCTTCGAACACCGACTCCAAGGTGCCCCCGGCAGGATTCGAACCTGCGCACACGGTTCCGGAGGCCAGCAGAGACCGTTGCGCTCCTGGGGTGCTGACCTGCGGGGGAGGGGAGGTCGTGCCCTTCGACTATCAAGATCATTACGCCCCTATTACGTGGGTAGCCTGTCGGGCGGTTGGTCCGGCCCGTATGGTCGAAGCATGATCTCGGGCAGCAGCGGGAAACCGGACGGCGGCGCGGAGTTCACGGCGGAGGGCCTGGAGCCGCTCCTTCGACAGGCGTGCGAGACGGCCGAACTCGACGCCCACGGAGCCGAGTTGCTGCGCCTCGGCTCGAACGCGGTCTACCGCCTGGCGTCGGCACCGGTGATCGTCCGCATCGCGCGCGATCGGTCGGTGCTGGCGGAGATGGAACGGGCCGTGAACGTGACCCGGTGGCTTGAGACGCGGGACTTCCCGGCCATGCGTGTGCCGGCGGAGGTCGCCCAACCGCTCGTCGTCGGCGGCCGGGTGGTCACCTTCTGGGAGAGCGTTCAGGAGCACGAGGAATATGGGACCGTCGGCGAACTCGCCGACCTTCTGCGCCGCTTGCACTGGCTCGAAGAGCCGGAATCCCTGCGTCTGCCGTATTTCGACCCGCTGGCCAAGGTGGCGGCGTCCTTGGAAGGGCTGGAGGGCATCTCGGGGGAGGACCAGACGTTCCTGGAGGAGCGAGCGGCGAGCCTCGGCAAGGACTACGACCGGCTTGACTTCGTCCTCCCCTTCGGCATGATCCACGGGGATGCCAGCATCGGGAACATCCTCCGCCACCGGGACGGGCACGCGGTGCTCATTGACTTGGACAGTTTCGCTCTCGCGCCACGTGAGTGGGACCTGGTTCAGACGTCGATGTTCTACGAACGGTACGGCTGGCACACGCAGGCCGAGTACGCGGAGTTCGTGCACCGGTACGGCTTCGACCTGATGAACTGGCCCGGGTACGAGACCCTTGCGGACCTGCGTGAGCTGATGATGGTCGCCTGGCTAGGTCACCAGGTCACGAGGAATGACCGGGCTGCCGTCGAGTTTGCCCGGCGGGTCCGGTCACTTCGCACGGGGGAGGGCCGAGGCGAATGGGGTCCGTTCTGAGCACCCGCTGAGGAGAGTTCTCTCAAGCGCCAACACGGTCATCCGACGCGATCCACAGCCTGTGCTCTCGGACAAGCGCCAACACGGTCATCCGACGCGATCCACAGCCTGTGCTCTCGGACCTGATCGGTGAAGAGCTGTACGTCCTTGCTGGTGCCGACCCCAGCTAGGTTCTGCCGGAACTCGGCCAAGTAGCTGACGCAGCGGGCCGACTTGAGCTGCTCGCCCAAGTCGAGGGCATCGAGCGCCACGCGGCAGGCTTCCTCGACGTCTCCGGCACGAAGGTGGGCGTCGGCTAGAACCATGGTCGCGAAGAAGTCGCTCCGCACGTGGCTGCCGCTCATGGCGTTCTCGGCGTGGAGTACCGCCTTCCGGGCGCTGTTGACGTCTCGGAAGCAGTGAGCGGCTTCAGCGGCAAGCTCAACTTCGTCGAAGTAGCTGATCCATTCGGGCTCATCGTCGTTGTTCCTGCTCGCCAGTGCGTTCGTGGCTGCGCCCAAGGCGGCTTCACAGGCCCGTACATCGCCTGTCCGGGCAAGCGCGCGGGCCTCCATGGCATGGAACTGGGCGCGAAGCGTCGGTGTCGCCACGGGGGAGATGCCCATGAGTGCCGCGCGGGCGAGCGTGGCGGCCTGGGTGTAGCGACCGAGGAACGTCGCCTGATGGCTCATCGCGGACAGGCTGCTTCCCGCGAGCCGACGATCGTTCGCGTCCTGGGCCAATCGGAGAGCCTGAAGGAAGTATCGCTGTGCCAAGCCGTGACGGCAGGCGTCGTACGACATCCAACCGGCCAGGAGGGTTGCCTCCGCCACGGTGGAGAACAGTGCCCGTCCGACTTGCTCTGTGTACTGCCCTCGCAGGAGCGGTGTCACCTCAGTACTGAGGTACTGGACTGCTGCGTGCCGGGCATGGTCGCCACCGAAACGGTCGTCCAACTCTGCGAACATGTCCGCGGTAGTCTTGATTGCTGCCACGTCTCCAAAGCCGACGCGCATCCCGTCTCGACGTTGCGGAGGAACGGCCGGCTCGGGCGCGACCAACCACCGGAGCGAGGCTTCGTTCCACGCTGGTTCGGACGGCTCGGCCTGTAACAGGGGCTCGTACCTGTTGAGATCCGCGCGCCACAGTTGGCCGACGGTATCGATCGCTCCTTCGGGACTCGCCGGATAGCTGGCGTCCAGAAGTCCGGTGTCCCGCTCGCCTTCGTGGTTCAGCCCTAACTCACCGGCACTGAGGTCGTACGCCTCACACAGCATCGGACCGTAGAAGTCGTCCGGTGTGCTGTGCCCGTTCTCCCAACTGGCGATGCGGCGCTTCACGCTGGCGTCAGAGGGAAGCTGGTGGCCACGGCGGAGCGCAATGTGACGCAGCTCGCGCACCAACCGTGGCTGACTCCAGCCCCGGCCCACACGGGCTTGCCGTAAGCGAACGCTGATCGGCTCCAGCGAAGGCGTGACCATTCCCTCCCCGCCTGTTCATAGATGCGACTTCTGCGGCGCACGACTCTTCGGCCTCTCGACCGAATGTACGCGCTGTTCCTCACCGCGCGCTGCAAGTAACCGAAGATCCATGGTCGTTGACTCGTGACGGGGGATGACGCGTCCACGCGCGACGCGTCATCCCCCGTCATCCCTCGTCATCTGCCCCGACCGGGGCATGGCCCCTGAGTCTGGACGCAGGGCGGCATTGCGGCCGCAACTGAACCCGACCGAGGTGAGATGAAGTGCAGAGGATGACCAGGAGGGGCGTGGACTGGCTCTCCGCAGCGGCGGACAACCCTGCGGAGTGCCGGCAAGTCTGGGCGGACGACCCTCGGATGCCGTGCCTGCTGTCGACCGGCCGCCTCTTCGACGTGCTGAGCGTCGAACAGCGCCTCGGGACGGAGATGTTCGACCGCCTCCTACGAAGCGGGATGCCGTTCGGACCGACAGTCGTCGACCGCAAGGCGCAGCGCGTCGGGTTCTTCCTCGGCTCGGGGAGCCGCGAGACCTTCACGCACTACCTCGAACGGGAGACGTCATCGACACCGCCGTACCGGTACCTCGGCCGCGGCTGCGCCGTTGTCGTCCCCGGCCCCATCCCACTGTCCGATGACCGCTATCAGTGGCTCCGCGCCCCCACACGCCGGCCGGAGGCTAATCCACTGCGCCCCGTCGCCCTCGCCACCGCGCTGGTCGCCTCCGTGGAACTCCTGGCGCGCATCGACCGCTTCGACGAGCAGTACCCGATGCCCTACGCGGCGGTCGCTGCCCTTCCCGAGGAGACGAACACGGATGGCAGATGAGCCGATCGGCGGTCGAGACTCTGCCGCGTGGTCGCCTCTCGACAGCGACGGCTGGTACGCGGCCCGAAACGCGACTACCGCACTCCGGGACGTCCTCGTGCGCGCTGGCCTGGAGAAGGACTTCCCCTACCTGCGCGCGGACTTGAACGCCTTCGGGCACGGCCTCGTCGAGCTGGGCCGAGTCTCCCCTGACACGGCCGAGCGTCTCGCAGAGCTCCTGCGTCTGGCTTTGACAAGCGGCTTCAGCCGAGACCGTAACGATGACGATCACGAGCCGACCATCACCGAAGAACACAAAGGAAGGGCCTGAGGCCATGACCGACCGGCGCGGAGTGGTAGCCAAGCGAGCGGAGAACCTGTCGCCCGGCGTGCCCTATGTACGCGGCTGGAACCGCGCGCGACGAAGCGCCGGCGCTCTGGCTGATCAGCTCGTGTTACTCGGGCTGGACTCCGACTTTCCCGGCCTGATGGCCGACGTGAACGTCTCCGGTGACGGGTTGGTGCAGCTCGGGACCGTTCGCCCTGAAGCGGCTGAGCTGCTGGCGAGGCTGATCGCGGCCGGACTGGCCGCGGCCGGACTGGCCGCGGAATCGCGTGACACGCCGCTGCTCCCTCCCTGGGAAACGTCTGCGGCTTGACCTGCTTTTCGGCGGTCAGTGGCCCTGCCGCTCGGCCGGGACCGGCGCCCCAGCGCCGCAGCCCGGACGAACGGCAGGGCCACAGGCGATATCAGCTTGGGAAGCTGCGATCATTCGCAGCTGGTTCGGCCGCTGAGCTGGGCGAACAGTCTGGGCGTTGCGCCGTCGGCCTCGTCGGCTTTCACCGTAATTCCCTGCTGTTATCCGCTCGATCTGGTGCGCTTGTGGTGCGGCCGTGATCATCCGCGTTGGAACCCGATGTCACCTGAACACGCAGGCGACGCGCCCATAATCTTCGATCTGTTGCTGCTGTTCGTCGGCACGAGGTGCGTGCTCGTCGTCTCCGCACCTGAGGAGTGTTCCGTCGTCTCCTTCAAATACGGAGACAACGCCTCCGTGATGGCTACAGGCTCCCTGGCGGCCGATGGAGTCTGACGACCACCCGTCCGCGCACTCGTAGCCCTCATACGTCCAGTAAACTGGAGTGTACGTAGCGGACGGTGTTCCAGAACTGACGGGCAGATCCTCGTCATCATCGTTCCACCCACTGAGTTGAGCTGTGATCGGGAGGACGATGAAGATCCCTACGCCGATAAGGCCTGCCAAGGAGTAGGCCACCACCCGAGCTACCCGCCACGCGCGGCTCTCGACGAGCCTTTGCAGGAGACTACGCACGGAAGATTTCTAGCGCAGCAAGAGGCTGTGGTGAGCTACTTCGCCAGCATTGGCAGCAACGCTTCAGAGGCTCATGCGGTGTGCAGCAGGTCGTGGTGCGCGGCGTCAGAGCACACCCACCAACACGCCTTCCAACTGTGGTGGTGAGGTGGTGGGGGTCGTTCGGGGGTGTTCACCTGCGTTCATGGGCTGGCTGAGGGGACGACTACCGGCTCTGGTCTCGCCTGAACTGTCGTGAACGGCGCTGAATGAGAACTGAGACGGGCGACAGGGCCGGGCTCGCTGACACCTTCGCGGTTGGCACCAGTGCAGGCCATCTTCCCGGAAGGGGGCTTTTCGGACATGGTCGTGCCTCATCTTCGGCCCGTCATGTGTGTTTGTTCCTTGGGTGCAGGGGATCATTGAATGTATGTGGAGAAGACTGCTGCACTGGATAGTCGGCCACACCACAGTTCTCGTATGGGGAATCGGCGTGCTCCTTGTCGTTGTCTTCATCGTCCTGTACTGCCAAGGGCCCTGGTGGCTCGACGGTGAGCGTCTGCGTGCGCTCGGTAAATTGCGGTTGGGGGAGCAGCATGCCGCGCTGGACCGAGATCGGTCGCAGATCCTAAAGGTTGCAGCAGGAGCTGGCGCTTTCGTGGCGCTTATCTATACGGCTCGGAGGCATGCGCTCGACCGTCTCTCACACTCTCTCAAGGAACAAGAGCAGATAACGGATCGCTACATCAAGGCGGTCGAACAGTTGGCATCAGAAGCCGCCGATGTGCGATTGGGTGGTATTTACGCGCTGGGCAGGATCATCGTCGATTCACCCGCAGATCGCGTGATGGTGCGTGAGGTGCTGTCCGCCTACCTCCGGCACCACTCGTCGACGTTGGACCTAGGCGAAGATATGCCCCGAACTCCTGATCCGTATGAGGGGTGCACGGTGGACATCGGGGCTTCGATAACTGTGCTTGCGCGTAGCGCAGCTGATCGCGACGGCTATAGGCTGGATTTACGGCGCACGGACCTTTCTGGAATTGAGATCATTGAGGGTGAGGGGCTCAGTCGGGCCAATATTGCCTTGTCGCGCCTTTATAGAGTGAATTGGGTAAAATTGTCGCTCAAGAACACCAACTTCTACCGTTGCAACCTAGTCCGGGCGGGTATCCTCGCCTGTGACCTCAGCGAAGCGCAGCTGGTGGAAGTGAACTTGGAGCGGGCGCTACTGCACGGAAGTACTTGCGATGGCACTCTCTTCCTAGATGCCGACCTATCCGGAACGAACCTGTTGGAGGCCGACCTCTCCGGCGCCCTCCATCTGACGGCGGAACAATTATCCGCCGCAGGAATCGGACCCTCCACAAAGCTGCCAGCTTCTCTCCAGGAAGATCCGTGGGTGTGTGCACGCCTTGCCGAATGTGCTGACTGGGCCTCGCAATGGGACTGGGACGGTCTGCGCCCCCCGCCCCCCACGCCGCGCCCCAACTGACTGCAACGCCACCATCCCGGGGCCGTGTGCAGGCGAGGCTGATCTCTATCGCATACCGTGCGCGGGGTCCCGCTGAGACTGTCTGGCACAGTTTCGGGGGAGCTCCCGTTGAGGGAACCGTAGCGTGGGAAGCTCGGGTTTCTTGGCGGCGGTTGTTGCGGTGACCTGCGGCAGATTGGTGCTGGACCGCTGTTCGTCCATGGGCCCAATCCCCGTTGCTTCCCGCAGGTTCCGGCACGTAATTGGCACGGTCCCTTCGCCTCAAAGGTCCCTTGGCGGGTCCTGGAGTGTCCGAGCCTCAGCCGACGAAAGTCAGCCACGACGGCGGGAACGCCGACCGGTCACGCACGCGTATGCCACGCCGTACTCCCGCCGTCCTTGGCCACGCTGCCATGCCGTCGACCAGAGCAAGCCGCGCCGGCAGAAGCGTGGCGGTGAGACCTTGGGTGAGGACCTCTTCGTCCCGAAGTAACTTGAGGGAGGGCACTGCCTTGGGCTTGGGCGCCTCTCACCTGGGCTGATGGTCCGTAGGCGTTCGCGCTTGTTCGCCGTTGTTCGTGGGCGTTGTCACGTAGTTAGACACTCACCCTTGTGCTTCACCATGGGCTCCGGTGCTCGACTCCGGATTGAACAGGGCGCCGAGTTCTTTCCTGGTCAGGCGAGGTCGACGAGGGTGGGTGTCACCTCGTTCTCAAGGTCGTACTCAGAAAACTCCCATGTCGTAACCACTGCGTCTTTGGGAATGCGGTAAACGACTGCATCTGATCGTCGAAGCCGGGCTGCAGTTGCGCGTTGCATTCCGGGTTGTCAGCGACGTCGTAAAGATCTTCGATCGTATCGAAGCGACGGCCCTGGTCGTCAATGAGTGCGTTGACGATGGGCAGCGAGCAGGTCAAGTCCATGCTGGCCTTGCCCTCATTACTGACGACGGTCTTGAGGATGACGTATTTCGCGTCGGGGCCTGCGGATTTGTGGGCTCCGGCGAACATGATGCTGTCGGCCTCCACCATCTTCGTGACCTTGACGACGGCTCCGCCGTTCCTGGCCTCCTCGCCGACCTTGGTGTCTGTGTTCTGGTCGGTTGCGGCTGCGGCGTCCTCTTCGGCTGCGGGCTCGGGCTCAACGGTTTCCGTCACGGTTACGGTGGGCTCTGGCTTTGCCATGTCGTCGCCGCTGCCCGAGATGGCGATCCCTGTGCCGACGATGGCTGCGGCGATGATGGCCGCGCCTCCGATGATGAAGGCGTTGGTGTGGCCGTTCTTGCCCGGCTGCGGCGGCTGAGCCGGCATCGGCGGCGGTGTTACGTTGGTACTCATGATCCCCCCTGGGATGGTGCTGCTGTGAAGCGAATCATCCCCTGTGAAACGGCTGCATTGCCAGCAGTTGGGACCACAGAGGCCAGCAAGCTGATGACTACAGCCAATCCAGGTAGTAGCCGGTGTGCCGCTGTTGTCGTCGCGTAGGAGGTGCCGGTGTGTAAGCACCTGCCTGACTTCGAGGGTCCGGCGGCGGATCTTTCGGCCAAGGTGATCGTGACGACGTCGACATGACCGATGTCCGGCACCCCCCTTTAGGAGTCGATGCAAGGCCGCTCCGGCTGGTTGATGTCAACTTGGTTTTCAGGGGCCTTTTGATCCGTAATTGAATACGGGGCTTCCATGGGATTATGGGAGTTCTGTAAAGCCTCAATGTGTCCCGGGCGGTGCCATGAATTCCGCGCCAGTCTGTGCAGTTTCTGAGGGCGCCTCTGAGAGTCGTGGGATGGGGAAGACCCGGCCCGGCGAGTGGTCACCGAACCGGGGCGGACCGCATACAGGCACAACAGACTCGGCAACCCTGGAGAATTCCAGGAGCGTGTACTAGAGAATCCAGGCGTCAGCCGACATGAAAATCGCGATCCTTGTTTTCGCCGTTTTCTTTCCAGCGTATCCGAAGAATATTTGGATCGCCGCCGCCCATCGAGTGCACAACATTCAGGAGCCGGGTTTGTCCGGCATGGACAGTTGTTGGAGTGCCGTCTGTAGCCAGGTGGAGGCTGATGCGTTCGCCTACGGGCTCGAACACGACTTCCTCTGCATCCTGGCCGCCGTCGTTGGTGATCTCAAGCCAGTGGCGCGTTGAATATCTCGGCTTTCCCTTCCTGTCGTAAGATCGGATCTCCCGTTCCTGTCGCGGCTGGACAGAGAATCTCACTCCACGATCTGCCGCCTTCAGAACAGGAACCCCGAGTGAGAGGTTTGCGATGTCATACTCAATTGCCTTCCAGACCTCGTATTCGAGCTGACTGGCATTGGAGAACTCCCCGAGAAGGCCACGCTTGCTGATCTCGCTCTTAAATGCACGCAGCCCGTCAAGCTGCGCAGTGTCTACGTCGTTGGGAAGTTGCGCCGTTGAGAAATATAGATGAACAGGCTTGCCCTGCTCTATGGCACGCTCGATCTCCTCGACCGTTCCAGAGACGGCGTCTGGTGTAGGTGATCCGAGGCGGCTACCAAAGAGCGCGAACACGATGTCCGATTCGTCAACGCCCTGTGAGTTGATCAGTGACTGCGGATGGCCGCCGAGAATGGGAACCGAGGAAGTTTCCCAGCGCCACGACTGGAGGATGGTCTGTTTGGTCTGTGCATTGGCTCCGTTCCAGCCGTGGATAGCGGTTTCCACGGCGTCACGCGCTTCGATCGTGTCTGAGGGCGAGGCAATCATCACCCGCAGAACATTCGCTGAGTAGGCCATAGTCCAAGGCTACTTGGGAACCCAGACACTGTCGCGGGTTGGCGACTTGCTTGCCGATGGGGGCTTCACTGCGGATGTCCGTGGCGGCCCCGCGGTGAGCCCTTCGGCTCCCTTAGAGGATGTCTCAGTTGGCGGTAACTCGTTGTTCTGGGCATGGAGATAGTCGAGCGGCTGGTGCTGGACGGGTTATGGGAGCTGTTCCAGGATGTGGTGCCGCAGGCTCCGCAGCGCCCTCAGGGCGGGGGACGGCGGCGGTGCGACGACCGTGCGGTGCTGGCCGCGATCGTCTTCGTGGCGACCACGGGCTGTACCTGGCGGCAGTTGCCGCCGGTCTTCAGCGCCTCCTGGCAGACGGTGCACCGGCGTTTTACTGACTGGTCTGCAGCTCGCGTGTGGGCCAAGCTGCACCGGGTGCTGCTCGACCGGCTCGGCGCCAACGGCGATGTGGACTGGTCGCGCGGCGCGATCGACTCGATCAGTGTCCGCGTGGTAAAAGGGGGCCGTCGACGGGACCGAATCCGACCGATCGTGGCAAGAAGGGGTCGAAGGTTCACGTCATCTGTGACCGTAATGGCCTGCCGATCTCGGTAGGTATCTCTGCCGCCAACGTGCACGACAGCCAGGCCCTCATACCGTTGATGCGCGGCATCCCTCCGATCCGCTCGCGTCGCGGCCCCCGGCGCCGCCGCCCGGACCGGCTCCATGTTGACAAGGCTTACGACTTCGACCACCTGCGCAACTGGCTGCGGCGCAGGCAGATCGTGCCGCGCATTGCCCGACGCGGTGTGGAGACCTCTAACCGGCTCGGACGGCACCGCTGGGTGATCGAGCGCACGCTGTCCTGGCTGGGCGGCTGCCGCCGCCTGCACCGCCGCTATGAGCGCAAGGGCGAGCACTTCCTGGCATCGTCGCCCTCGCCAGTGCCCTCATCTGCTACCGGCGCACCGTCCGCTGAGGGGAACGTCCCGCAGCAGGTACAGTCCCGGCGAGCCGATCGCAGCCGGGGAGGCAGCTTGAACAGCTCGATCAGCCAGATCGTGATCGCGGTTTTGGGGATTGGCGGCACGCTCTCAGCCGCCGTCATCACACAGCGCGGTGCGGACCGCGCCAGGGCTCGCGAACTGGAGCACACGAGGCAACTCCAGCAGGATGAACGCGAGTACGCCACTCGCCAGGCTCAGCTTCAGGCGCGGCGCACGTGCTACGCCACTCTCAGCGCCGGCACTCGCGACTTGGCCAACGTGATGACGCAGGTCCTCCACGCCCTGGAGAAGGGCGAGATGACCGGGGAACTGCGGTCGGATCTGGACCGGGCGCGCCGCGACCACCGCTTGCGTCATGCCGAGGCCCAGATGGTGCTGCCCGACACGGTGTCGGAAGTAGCCAGCACCGCGAACCGTCATCTTGGCGATCTGTACGGCCTCTTGATGCGCCTCGATGGAGGCACTGCCCAGCCGGGAGAGAGCGTAGAAGCCGCCTGGGAGAGTTTGAACAAGCTGTGGGATCCCCTGTGGGAAATGCGCCACGTCATGCGTGTCGATCTCGGCATTACGGCTCCCGAACAGGACCCGTAGAGCAGCACATGTGTCCCAGTTCGCCAATCAAGACACTGTCTTAGCTAAGCCGTGACGCCAGATCGTAGTCCGTCGCTCAGTCATGAGCGGGACCGTACAGCTCGGGGCCGACAACGAATTCGTGATCACACATGCGGCGCGGTGAGAGGACTCCGCATCACGCGCACGCTTTCCAACTGTGGTGGTGGGGTGGTGGGCGTCGTTCGGGGGCGTTCACCTGGGTTCATGGACGGTTGGCCGTCGGGGCAGCGGCTGCGGGTCTAGCCTGAACGGCCGTGAACGGGGCTGAATGAGACGGAAACTGAGACGGACAGGTGTTGCCGACGCCTTGGTCACGGACTTGGTGACCGTCGCCGAAGTACCCAAGGGGGCGAGGCTTCAACTGCCGTCGGCTGGGTCTTGCCAGTGCCAGGGCAGCGCTGGCGGTAGCCAGGGAGCTCTGTCACTGCGCTCAAGTACTGGTGCCTCGCAGTCATCCGGCAAAGGGCTCCCGTCGATCACGGATTCAAGTGTGGACTGGACATAGCGCAGGTACCCGCGTGCGTCGCGAATGTGGCGCTCGCGATGGCTCTGGCCGATGCCTCGGTACCCGACGTCGAAGCACAACCGCACAAGCGACCTGTATCGGGCGCGGACACGGTCATCTCCAATGGAGAGAAGATCGGTTTGCATGCCCTGCCGGACTGAGCCGAGGGCCACTGCGCAACGCTCACGAGCTTGCGGGTTCAGCTGCGGCTCGTCCCGTGCAAGGTCTGGCAGCGATGGTAGCCATGCATAGAGTTCCGCGAGGCGCTCCAAGAGCCGTTGCGCAGCCTCGGTGGCGCGCTGCTGCGTCCATTGCCGACGGGCCAGCGCGCTAGTGGCAGCTTCCTGAGAAGCGGCGAGCTCAACTTGGGACTCGATTGTCCTTGCGGTTTGCCAGCGTGCCACGTACACCGCGATGCCTCCGCCGGCCAAGGTCCCGATGAGTGCAGTGAGTGTCTGGCCCGCTAGATCCCCCCAGCTACCCATGCCTCTCATCTTGGCTCTCTACCTGAGCCCCAAACCCGGCTTGGCCGTCGGACGTTGCCATGGCGACGAGCGCTCTCAGGTTGGGAAGCTTGGGGCTTGCGGGCTCGATAGTTTCGCTGACCTGCTGTCGAGCCGCGTCGTGACCTGACGGCGCCTCTGGGTGGGTGACCGCAGTTCCCTTGGTTCCCCGCAGTATCTGGCACGGGTCTGGCACGGGGTGCGTTCAGGTTAGTCAGTCGCGCCGCGAACCTGGCACGCCGCTAACGCATCCGAGACAGAGGGGTGGCCACCTTTGCTTCACCTTCACCCGGTGCGTCAGGGGCGGTCGGCCGTGCCCGAGGGCGCCGGACCGGTCCCTCGAGGACGAAGGGCACTTCGCTGCCGGCGGAGGGCCGTCCTGACAGCGGCCGGAGTCTAACGGCTCCCTGCGGCTTACCCACCTCGTCGGATCTGCTGCCACGAGGTCCAAAAACAGGAGATGCCAGGACGAAGGTCCACAAGGCCGAGTACGTTCGACTCGGCCCGCTGGCTGCCGGACGGCATCGGGGTTACACCGGCCGTCTCTCGCCCTCGCGACAGGAGTCGTTGCCGCATGACCTACCGGTTCAACCCGCCGCCCACCTGGCCCGCCCCGCCGGAGGGGTGGAGCCCGCCACCGGGCTGGGAACCGGACCCCGCATGGCCCACACCCCCAGGCTGGCAGATCTGGATCCCGGAAGGGGACGCGCCGCAGCCGAGCGCACCCGTTCCTCAGCAGTCCCCCTACGGTCCCCAGGCGACGGTCCCGGCCACAGGTGGGGGTCTGTTCAGCCGGCGCCGCAAGCAAGCGGAGTCCGAGGCGGCGCGTCTGGCGGACGAGCTGGCGCTGATGGAAACACAGGTACGCGGACTACAGGAAGACAACCGTCACTTGACGGAGCAATTGAGTCGTCTCATCGGAGCCGACAGCGCTCAGATAGTCGCCGAGCAGCAGCGACTGCGCCGCGCGCACGAGGAGAAGCTCCAAGAGATCGGACGGATCGACGCTCTCCTAGACGAGAAGATAGAGCACGCCGCCGAGAGCGCCGCGCAGTCCCTGGTCGACGTGCGCCGCCAAGCCGACGACATGGCTCGCCAGACGGCGGAGGCCGAACAGCGTCTCACGGCCGCGCGCCGGGGTCTGGTGCTCACCGACGAGATGCGGATGCTGCAGGAAGCTGGCATCTACGAGTACCGCCATCCGCTCGCCGACGCGCTCGCCTACAAGGACCGGCTAGACAGTCTCAAGACCCGCTACAAGCAGTTGGCGAAGGACGACCGGGCAGTTCTCGGCAACCAGTACTGGATGGTGGACGGCTCAGCGGCCAAGGGCCGCAAGATGGTCCGTGACTTCTCCAAGCTGATGCTGCGCGCGTACAACGCCGAGGCGGACAACGCGGTGCGCGGCATGAAGCCGCACCGCCTCGACTCGCTGATCGACCGGCTCGGCAAGACGCGGGAGTCGATCGCCCGGCTCGGCGCCACCATGCAGATCCGCATCGGCGATGACTACCACCAACTGCGGGTCCAGGAGTTGGAGCTGACGGCGGACTACCTGGTGAGGAAGGAGACCGAGCGGGAGGAACAGCGAGAGCTACGAGCCCAGCAGCGCGAGGAGGAGCGCCTACAGCGCGAGATCGAGCGCGAGCGGCAGCGGCTGGAGAAGGAACGCAGCCACTACGAGGGCGCCCTGCGCCGCCTGCGCTCCGGCACAGGCGATGAGGCCGCCATCGCCGAACTCGAAGAAAAACTCGCCGAGTTGGGCTCCGAACTGGAGGCGGTCGAGGCCCGCGAGGCGAACATCCGGGCCGGATACGTCTACGTCATCTCCAATGTCGGAGCGTTCGGCGAACGCATGGTCAAGATCGGTATGACCCGGCGCCTCGATCCCATGGACCGCGTCATCGAACTCGGGGACGCGTCCGTCCCCTTCCGCTTCGACGTACACGCCCTGATCTTCAGCGAGGACGCCGTCGGCCTGGAACGCCGCCTGCACCAGGAGTTCGAGTCCCGCCGCGTCAACCGGGTAAACCTGCGCCGGGAGTTCTTCTACGTCACACCGGCAGACGTACGCGCCGTCCTGCAGCGACTCGCCGGACAGCACCTCCTGGAGTTTCAGGACACGCCCGAGGCTCCTGAATGGAGGGCCAGCCAGACCGCTGCCGGGCGGTGACGGGCTCGACTCAGTCAACCTCGTCGGGTGCGTCCAAACGGCAGGCGGCGCCATCCAGACTGATCCAGGTGACCTTGGAGGTCCCGCCGCGAGGTGAGCGGTCACCCCTCCGGTTGGGGTGATCGCGAGCCACACGGATCCCTACACCTCGCTGATGCCCCAGTTCGTACAGGAGGCCGCCGCCCCCCCCGTGGGATCGGTAGGAAATCCAGTAAGCGGAACGTCGTTTAGCGTTACATCCCGCACACATGAAAACAGCCTCCTCGGAGATCACTCCGAGGAGGCTGTTCGAATCTTCGTGCCTGTTCAGGCACTATTCCCTCGGCAGGATTCGAACCTGCGACACCCGCTTTAGGAGATCGATCGACAGGTTGGCAACTCTTGGCGCCTAGGTGATGGAATGACCGCAGTAGGCCGCTCCAGGATGCCTGTGTCTGCTGTCGTCGATGTCAGACATGGATGTCTGGTATGCCCCGGTTCTGATGGAGTCGGGGTGCTGGACAATTGACCGTCCAGCAGCCTTCGGAGGTCGTGATGCCCCGCAGCTATCCGCCCGAGTTCCGCCGCAAGGTCCTCGATCTCATCGCATCTGGGAGGAAGGTCGCCGAGGTCGCCCAACTCCTCGGCGTCAGCGACCAGACGATCTATGTCTGGCGTCGCCAACACCTCATCGATACGGGGCAGTTGCCCGGTACGAACAGCAGCGACCAGTCCGAACTCGCTGCAGCCCGCAAACGCATCGCCGAGCTGGAGGCAGAGTTGGCCATCCACCGCCGTGCTGCCGAGCTGCTGGGTGAGGTGACGTCCCCAAAAGGCGGTTCGAAGCCATCCGCGTGATGGCCCGCGAGCACCAGCCGGTGCAACTGGCCTGCCGTGTGCTGCACGTCGCCGAGTCCGGGTACTACGCCTGGCGGAACCGGCCGCCGTCGAACCGCCTGGTCAAGCATGCCTGGCTGACCGAGGCCATCGTAGGCATCCACACCGCGTCCCGCGGCACCTACGGCTCCCGCCGGGTCCACGCCGAGTTCGGCCTGGGCCTGCGCGTCCATGTCAGCCACGGCACCGTGGAGCTGCTGATGCAACGCGCCGGCCTGCACGGCCTACCCGGCAACCGGCGCCCCCGCGCCAAGCACGTCACTCCGTCCGTCACCGACCTGGTGGAGCGGAACTTCACCCGTCACGCCCGGGACCAGTTATGGGTCACCGACATCACCGAGCACCCCACTTTTGAGGGCAAGGTCTACTGCGCGGTCGTCCTGGACACCTTCTCGCGACGCGTGGTGGGCTGGTCCATCGACGCCTCACCCACCTCAGCGCTGACCACCAGCGCCCTGGCCATGGCCATCGGCAACCGCTCCCCCCGGCCAGGCGGCACCATCATCCACTCCGACCACGGAGTGCAGTTCGGGTCCTGGGCGTTCACCCAGCGCGCGAGTGCCTCCGGCCTGCTGCCCTCGATGGGCTCCATCGGGGACTGCGTGGACAACGCGATGATGGAGTCCTTCTGGGCCCGGGTCCAGGTCGAACTGCTCAACCGCAGACGGTGGCGGACGCGTCTGGAGCTGTCCACCGCGCTCTTCGAGTACTTGGAAATCTTGCATAACCGACAGCGCAGACACTCCGCACTGGGCATGCTCAGCCCGGTGGAGTACGAACTTCGCACCCCGCCAGTAGCCTGAAACCAAGCAACTCGACTCCACCCAACTCGGGACAGTCCGGAGCCTCCATCAGGCCCGGAGCGGTTCAACCGCAGAGGTCTCCCTCTTCGCTGTTGCCCCCGGCGCCGACCGTCGGACAGACCTTGTGGCCTCTTTGTGCACCTCGGCGCGGCCGAGCCTGCCCTCGGTCCTTAGGGATGAGGAAGTCTTCGTTGACCTGACGATTGGCTCGGACGTGGGCTACTACGATGCAGTCACGGTCGCTTCTCCTGCTGATCTGTAGTTGCGGATCGACGCATTGGCGGTCGACTACGCAGCGCGGATCGAGGCCTACGAGAACAGCCTCGACGACCTGTCCGACATGACCGCGTTCCTCCGTGCTGTCCGTCAGCTTGCAGGACTCACCCTGGACGCGGCGTGAGCGCCGCTGCGTACCATGGCCTTGAGCCGGTCGGGAAATGCGGCCTGACCTGTGAAAAGGAGCGTCAAGATCATTACGTGGTCATTACGTGATCACCGTCATGTAGCTGCTTCCGGCGGCATCCGCCTGCACATACGCGAAGACCCCGGCCTCAGCGTTTCCGCTGGTGACGGGGTCTTTGGGCACCTAATACAAGGTGCCCCCGGCAGGATTCGAACCTGCGCACACGGCTCCGGAGGCCGTTGCTCTATCCCCTGAGCTACGGGGGCGTGTCGGTGTCGAGCTGGTGGCTCGTGGCGACGGGTAGAACACTACCAGCTCCGTAAGGGTGATCAGGAACGGGTTTGGCGGGGTCGGACGGGCGGGGTGGGGGCCTCGCGCGGGGTGGAAGTGGGGAAAAGCCGGACGCGGTGGCCGGTCCGCACCTACTCTCGAGTTGTGCCAGGCGCGTCGGGCCGAGTGCTTGTTGTGGACGACAACAAGGTCATCCGGCAGTTGATCAGGGTCAATCTCGAGCTGGAGGGTCTCGAGGTCGTGACCGCGGCCGATGGTGTCGAGTGTCTGGATGTCGTTCATCAGGTGCGCCCCGATCTGGTCACCCTCGATGTGGTCATGCCCCGGCTGGATGGCCTGCGGACCGCCGCGCGGCTGCGTTCCGACCCTCGGACGCGTCATCTGCCCCTCGCCATCGTCAGCGCCTGCACTCAGTACGAGGTCGACAGCGGCCTCGACGTCGGCGTCGACGCGTTCCTCGCCAAGCCCTTCGAACCCGCCGAACTCGTCAAGCTCGTAAGGCAGTTGATGGAGGAGCGCGGGCGGCAGGCGCAGGGTCCGGAGGAGGCGGACGGCCCCCTCGTCGGCGGAGAGACCGAGCGCGCTGGTCACACCGGCGGTTGATCCCGGCCTCCGGCCCCCATGTGCATGGGCCTCCCCTGGGCACGTCGCCCCCCCCGGCACACAGGTCCCCCGGTACATCGCCCCCCTGCGCGTCGGCCCCCAGGCACAGCGGCCTCCTTGCAACACTGGCCCCTCCCCGCACACCGGCCTCCCCCCTCACACACTCCCACGGCACCCCCGCCCCCCACCCCGTCCACATCCCGGACCCCCGCCCAAACCCACTCGCCCTCCCACCCCCCTCCTCCCATACGCTGGTCCCGTGACCCCCGTCGAGCTCTCCCGCACCGTGCTGCGCGCGGTCCGTCGTGCTGTCGACGGTGGGGAGCTGGACGTCCCCGTGCCGGGGCACACGCAGGTCACGCCGCCAGGGCCCGGCGGTTGCGGTGACTACGCCACCAACGTGGCGCTTCAGCTCGCGCGGCCCGCCGGGCAGCCGCCGTTGCGGGTCGCCGAGATCCTGCGGGGGCACCTCGTCGAGGCCGACGGCATCAGTGAGGTCGTCGTCACCGGGCCCGGTTTCCTCAACATCAGCGTGCGGGGGACCGAGACCGCGCTCGTGCGCGAGATCCTGCGGAGCGGCCGGCGCTACGGCCACGCAGAGCGGCCCACCGGTCAGCTCGTGCAGTTGCACGCCGACCGTGAGGTACGTGCCGTCGTCGTCATGGACGCCGTCGCCCGCATCCTGCGCTCGCAGGGCGCCCACGTCCGCACCAGCTGCGCCGGCCGGCCCGCGCCCGAGTGGACCGACGTCCTCGGCGCGAGTATCGACGTGTATGGCACCCCCGACGTCCCCGCCCCGTCAGGTCCCGCCCTCGAGTGGGCCCGCGTCCTCGGCGCGAGCGTCGACGTGTATGGCACCCCCGACGTCCCCGCCCCGTCAGGTCCCGCCCTCGAGTGGGCCCGCGTCCTCGGCGCGAGCGTCGACGTGTACGGCACTCCCGAGACCCCCGCCCCGCCAGGCCCCGCCCCCGAGTGGACCGACGTCCTCCGCGCGAGCGTCGACGCGTACGGCACCCCCCACACCCCCACCCCGCCAGACCCCGCCCCCGAGTCGACCAACATCCTCCGCGCGAGTATCGACACGTACGGCACCCCCGAGACCCCAGCCCCACCAAACCCCACCCCCGACTCAACCGGCACCCTCCGCGCCGGCGTCGACCCACACGGCACCCCCGAACCCCCCACCCCCCTCGCCGTCAACATCCGCCCCACCCCCGCGGACACCGACCCCACCCCCCTCGGCCGAGACGCCGCCCGCTGGGCGCTGCTTCACCCCGCTGCCCATGACCGGGTCCGAGGCGCCGCCGACCTTCTGGTTCAGTGTGAGAGCAACCCCCTCTTTCGTGTGCGTTACGCCCATGCCCGTACCCGGGCCCTCCACCGCAACGCCGCCGACCTGGGCTTTCACGCCGAGCCTGGGGAGATGAAGGGCGTCGGTGCCGTCGTACCGGACGACACCTCGGCCCTGTACAACGCCCTCGCCGATCATCCCCGCGTCCTCCGGGCCGCGGCGGTACACCATGCCCCCGACCGGCTGGCCCGGCACCTCGTCACCGTCGCCGATGCCGTGCTGCCCTTCCTCGCCACCGTCCTTCCGCGCGGCGCGGAGAAACCCTCGGCCGCCCACCGTGCCCGGCTCGCGCTCGCCGAAGCCGCCGGGGCGGTGCTGGCCGGTGGCCTGTCCCTGCTCGGCATCGACGCACCCGAACACCTTTAGAGAGCCGAAAATGAGCCGTTCCGCCCACCCCGCCGGGCCCCGCCACGCCGACGTCCTCCCCGAGGGCCACTATTCCGCGCCGCCCGCCGACCTCAACACCCTCGACCCCAAGGTCTGGGCCCGGACCGTCGGCCGTGGCCAGGACGGTGTCGTCACCGTCGGCGGTCTCGACGTCAAGACCCTCGCCGAGGAGCACGGCACCCCCGCCTACATCGTCGACGAGGCCGACTTCCGGTCCCGGGCGCGGGCCTGGCGCGACGCCTTCGGGGCCGACGCCGACGTCTTCTACGCCGGCAAGGCGTTCCTGTCCCGGGCCATCGTGCGCTGGCTGCACGAGGAGGGGCTCAATCTGGATGTGTGCTCCGGGGGCGAGCTCGCCACCGCCCTCTCCGCCGGTATGCCCGCCGACCGCATCGCCTTCCACGGCAACAACAAGTCGACGGAGGAGATCCGCCGCGCGATCACCGAAGGGGTCGGGCGGATCGTCCTCGACTCCTTCCAGGAGATCGTCCGGGTCGCGCACATCGCCCGGTCCGAGGGCAAGCGGCAGCGCGTGCAGATCCGGATCACCGTCGGGGTGGAAGCACATACCCACGAGTTCATCGCCACCGCCCACGAGGACCAGAAGTTCGGCATCCCGCTGGCCGGGGGGCAGGCCGCCGAGGCCGTACGGCGGGCTCTTCAGCTCGACTCGCTCGAACTCATCGGGATCCACTCGCACATCGGGTCGCAGATCTTCGACATGTCCGGCTTCGAGGTCGCCGCGCACCGGGTCGTCGGACTGCTCAAGGACGTCCGCGACGAGCACGGCGTCGAGCTTCCCGAGATCGACCTCGGGGGCGGGCTGGGGATCGCGTACACCTCCGACGACGACCCCCGTGAGCCGCACGAGATCGCCAAGGCGCTGACGGAGATCGTCACCCGTGAGTGCGAGGCCGCCAGGCTGCGGACTCCCCGCATCTCCGTCGAGCCCGGTCGCGCGATCGTCGGGCCGACCGCGTTCACGCTGTACGAGGTCGGCACCATCAAGCCCCTCGACGGGCTGCGCACCTACGTGTCCGTCGACGGCGGCATGTCGGACAACATCCGCACCGCGCTGTACGACGCCGAGTACAGCGTCGCCCTCGTCTCCCGGACCAGCGACGCCGAGCCCATGCTCACCCGGGTCGTCGGCAAGCACTGCGAGAGCGGGGACATCGTCGTGAAGGACGCGTTCCTGCCGGCCGACCTGGCACCGGGTGACCTGATCGCCGTACCGGCCACGGGTGCCTACTGCCGGTCCATGGCCAGCAACTACAACCACGTCCTGCGTCCGCCGGTCGTCGCCGTGAATGACGGTGCGTCCCGGGTCATCGTCCGCCGCGAGACGGAGGAGGACCTGCTGCGGCTCGACGTCGGCTGAGCGCGGAAACGGACGAAGGAAGATCTGCGGTCTTCCACCCCCGTACAAATGAAATAGATGTCTCATAATCCGGACGAGAGGCAGAAACTCCCGTCCGGTGAGTGAGACTGGTCCCACCGTAGACGGTATGAGGAAACGAGGTCGGATGATGCGTACGCGTCCGCTGAAGGTGGCGCTGCTGGGCTGTGGAGTGGTCGGCTCAGAGGTGGCGCGCATCATGACGACGCACGCCGACGACCTCGCCGCCCGGATCGGCGCTCCGGTGGAGCTCGCGGGCGTGGCCGTACGACGGCCCGACCGGGTCCGTGAGGGCATCGACCCGTCCCTCGTCACCACCGACGCCACCGCCCTCGTCAAGCGCGGGGACATCGACGTGGTCGTCGAGGTGATCGGCGGCATCGAGCCCGCCCGCTCCCTCATCACCACCGCCTTCGAGCACGGCGCCTCCGTCGTCTCCGCCAACAAGGCGCTGCTCGCCCAGGACGGTGCCGCGCTCCATGCCGCCGCCCAGCAGCACGGCAAGGACCTCTACTACGAGGCCGCCGTCGCCGGAGCGATCCCGCTGATCCGCCCGCTGCGCGAGTCCCTCGCCGGCGACAAGGTCAACCGGGTGCTCGGGATCGTCAACGGCACCACCAACTTCATCCTCGACAAGATGGACAGCACGGGGGCCGGCTACCAGGAGGCCCTCGACGAGGCCACCGCCCTGGGGTACGCCGAGGCCGACCCGACCGCCGACGTCGAGGGGTTCGACGCCGCCGCCAAGGCCGCCATCCTCGCCGGGATCGCCTTCCACTCGCGGGTGCGCCTCGACGACGTCTACCGCGAGGGCATGACCGAGGTCACCGCCGCCGACTTCGCCTCCGCGAAGAACATGGGCTGCACCATCAAGCTGCTCGCCATCTGCGAGCGGGCCGAGGACGGGCAGTCCGTCACCGCGCGCGTCCACCCCGCGATGATCCCGCTCAGCCACCCGCTGGCCTCCGTGCGCGGCGCGTACAACGCCGTGTTCGTCGAGTCCGACGCCTCCGGACAGCTGATGTTCTACGGCCCGGGCGCGGGCGGCGCCCCGACCGCCTCCGCCGTCCTCGGCGACCTCGTCGCCGTCTGCCGCCACCGGCTCAGCGGCATGACAGGCCCCGGCGAGTCCGCGTACGCCGCGCTGCCCGTGGAGGGCATGGGCGAGGTCGTCACGCGCTACCACATCAGCCTGGACGTGGCCGACAAACCGGGTGTTCTCGCCCAGGTGGCCACCGTGTTCGCCGAGCACGGGGTGTCGATCGATACCGTTCGGCAGCAGGGGAAGGACGGCGAGGCGTCCCTCGTCGTCGTCACGCACCGCGCGTCCGACGCCGCTCTGAACGGCACGGTCGAGGCGTTGCGCAAGCTCGACACCGTGCGGGGTGTCGCCAGCATCATGCGGGTTGAAGGAGAGTAACGAGCAATGACCCACCAGTGGCGCGGAATCATCGAGGAGTACCGGGACCGGCTGCCCGTCTCCGACACCACGCCGGTCGTGACGCTCCGCGAGGGCGGCACGCCCCTCGTGCCCGCGCAGGTGCTCTCCGAGCGCACCGGGTGCGAGGTCCACCTCAAGGTGGAGGGCGCCAACCCCACCGGGTCCTTCAAGGACCGCGGTATGACCATGGCGATCACGCGGGCCAAGGAGGAGGGCGCGAAGGCGGTCATCTGCGCCTCCACCGGCAACACCTCGGCCTCCGCCGCCGCCTACGCGGTGCGCGCGGGCATGGTCTGCGCCGTCCTCGTCCCGCAGGGCAAGATCGCGATCGGCAAGATGGGCCAGGCCCTCGTGCACGGCGCGAAGATCCTCCAGGTCGACGGCAACTTCGACGACTGCCTCACCCTGGCCCGCGCGCTGAGCGACAACTACCCGGTGGCGCTGGTCAATTCGGTCAACCCGGTGCGCATCGAGGGCCAGAAGACCGCCTCGTTCGAGATCGTGGACATGCTCGGCGACGCGCCCGACATCCACGTCCTGCCGGTCGGCAACGCCGGCAACATCACGGCGTACTGGAAGGGCTACAAGGAGTACGCCGCCGACGGCACCGCCTCCAGGACGCCCCGGATGTGGGGCTTCCAGGCCTCCGGCAGCGCCCCGATCGTGCGCGGCGAGGTCGTCAAGGACCCCTCGACCATCGCGACCGCGATCCGCATCGGCAACCCTGCCTCCTGGCAGTACGCCCTCGCGGCGAAGGAGGAGTCCGGCGGGTTCATCGACGAGGTGACGGACCGTGAGATCCTGCGCGCCTACCGGCTGTTGGCCTCCCAGGAGGGTGTCTTCGTGGAGCCCGCCTCGGCCGCGTCGGTGGCCGGTCTGCTGAAGGCGGCCGAGCAGGGCAAGGTCGACCCGGGCCAGAAGATCGTGTGCACGGTCACCGGCAACGGCCTCAAGGACCCGGACTGGGCGGTCGCGGGCGCCCCGCAGCCGGTCACCGTCCCGGTCGACGCGGCGACGGCGGCCGAGCGCCTCGGCCTCGCCTGACACGGAATCAGCGACTCCGGCCGGGGGATCCCGGTAAGGGGTGCACAGGGGGCTTACGACACGCATCGTGCGCCTCCTGTGCGCCCTATGTCGCCACAGAACCTTCCTTCGATAGGCTGTACCGAACCCGCCCGCTGCATATGCCTCCGACCGGAGTCGTATGGACGGTGCCGCGTCGTCTCCGTGGCCTGAAGGGCCAGGGGTCCTCGTACGTCATCGAATGTCATTCGACAATCACGCAGCTCAAGGAGAGTCATCGAGAGATGGCCGGTCCCGCCTTCCGCGCCGCCGCCGTCCGGGTGCGCGTCCCCGCCACCAGCGCCAACCTCGGCCCGGGCTTCGACGCCCTGGGCCTCTCGCTGGGGCTCTACGACGACGTGGTCGTCCGGGTGGCCGACTCCGGGCTGAACATCGACATCGCGGGGGAGGGGAACGAGACGCTCCCGCGTGACGAGAACCACCTTCTCGTACGATCCCTGCGCACCGCCTTCGATCTGCTGGGCGGCCAGCCGCGCGGACTGGAGATCGTCTGCGCCAACCGCATCCCGCACGGCCGGGGCCTCGGCTCCTCCTCCGCCGCCATCTGCGCCGGCATCGTCGCCGCGCGCGCCGTGACCATAGGCGGCGAGGCCCGGCTCGACGACACCGCGCTGCTGGAGCTGGCCACCGAGATCGAGGGCCACCCCGACAACGTGGCGCCTTGTCTGCTCGGCGGGTTCACCGTCGCCTGGATGGAGGCCGGTGCCGCCCGGGCGATCAGGCTGGAGCCCGCCGATTCCATCGTTCCGGTGGTTTTCGTACCCGGGAAACCCGTCCTGACCGAGACCGCGCGCGGACTGCTCCCGCGCACCGTGCCGCACGTCGACGCCGCCGCCAACGCGGGCCGTGCCGCGCTGCTCGTCGAGGCCCTCACCAGGCGCCCCGAGCTGCTGCTGCCGGCCACCGAGGACCGTCTCCACCAGGAGTACCGCGCTCCCGCCATGCCGGAGAGCGCCGCACTGGTGGAGCGGCTGCGGGCCGACGGAGTCCCGGCAGTCATCTCAGGAGCGGGACCCACCGTGCTCGCGCTCGTCGACGGGGACAGCGCCGACAAGGTGGCCCATCTGGCGGGCGGGGGCTGGGCCGCCAACCGTCTGGAACTCGACGCCCACGGGGCGAGTGTGCTGCCGCTCGCGGCGGCCAGTGACATCTGAAATCCGGCGTGTGCCGGATTTCGAGAGGGGGAATGTTTGTTGGATCCGGTAGTGTTAACCTCAAGTCTGCACCCGA
Organism: Streptomyces sp. SID13726; assembly: GCF_010548375.1. Classification (GTDB taxonomy): domain Bacteria; phylum Actinomycetota; class Actinomycetes; order Streptomycetales; family Streptomycetaceae; genus Streptomyces. The sequence continues at coordinate 34,322 of NZ_JAAGLY010000031.1, read as the reverse complement.
CCCCACCATGGCGAGGTGCTTCGTGTCCCCGTCCGGGACAGACATTCTTCCGGGAGCCTCCCAAGCCGCACTGTGTTTCGTACGACGTACATGGGCAGTACCTCGTACGCGAGCACTGAGCGACTTGCCGGGCACGCTCCGGAACCGGTGCGACCAAGCCACGTGACACGGACACTCAGTGCCACGGCTCTCGGAAGCGCCGTCACCACATTCCTCCGCCGCTTAGGCGGACCACCGCCCCGGCACGGTCCACAAGGATGGGACCGACGTCGGACAGCACAAACGGTCGCCGAGCCAGACAGGCCGACGTCCGCTCCAGGGAAGGACCCTTCGTGAGCGACACCACCGATCTGATGGGCGCACGTGTCGAGGAGACCGCTGCCGCGCCCTCCACGGACGCCTCCGCGCCTGCCACCGGTGCCGGCTCCCGGCGGCGCCGCGGTACCGGCCTCGACGGCATGGTGCTGGCCGAGCTGCAGCAGGTCGCATCCGGCCTCGGTATCAGGGGCACCGCGCGTATGCGCAAGAGCCAGCTGATCGAGGTCATCAAGGAGGCGCAGGCGGGTGGTGGGGCCCCGGCGAAGGCCGAGAGCGCCACCGAGACCAAGCCGAAGCGCCGCGCCACCTCCAAGGCCCGCACCGGCGACGCCGTGGAGAAGAAGGCGGACGCGAAGGCCGAGGCCCCCGCCGAGCAGGCCGAGAAGGCCGTCGCGCAGCAGCAGATCGAGATCCCCGGTCAGCCGGCCGGGGGCCCCTCCCGCGCGAGCGAGGCCGAGCGTGGGGGAGAGGACGCCCCGGCCGAGCGCCGCCGTCGGCGCGCGACCGCCGAGGCCGGCACCCCCGCGGGCAGCCCCGAGACCGTCGTGGCCGAGGCCAAGAGCGAGGCCAGGGCCGAGACGCCCGCACAGGCGCAGCAGCCGCAGGGCGACGCCGGTGACGGCGAGGGCCGTGGCCGCCGCGACCGCCGTGACCGCGGCCGTGACCGCGGGGAGCGCGGCGAGCGGGGCGAGCGCGGGGACCGCCGCAAGAGCGACGACCAGCAGGGCCAGGGCGGTCAGCGCCAGCAGCAGAACCAGCAGCAGGGCGGCGGCCGTCCGGACCGCCAGGACCGTCAGCAGCGCGACAACGGCCCGCAGGACGACGACGACTTCGAGGGTGGCCGCCGCGGCCGCCGGGGCCGTTACCGGGACCGCCGGGGCCGTCGCGGCCGCGACGAGATCGGTGGCAGCAGCGAGCCGCAGATCAACGAGGACGACGTCCTGATCCCGGTCGCGGGCATCCTCGACATCCTCGACAACTACGCCTTCATCCGTACCTCGGGCTACCTGCCCGGGCCGAACGACGTGTACGTCTCCCTCGCCCAGGTCCGCAAGAACGGCCTGCGCAAGGGCGACCACGTCACCGGCGCGGTCCGCCAGCCCAAGGAAGGCGAGCGGCGCGAGAAGTTCAACGCGCTGGTCCGGCTCGACTCCGTCAACGGCATGGCGCCCGAACACGGCCGTGGCCGCCCGGAGTTCAACAAGCTGACCCCGCTGTACCCGCAGGACCGGCTCCGTCTGGAGACCGACCCGGGCGTGCTGACCACCCGGATCATCGACCTCGTGTCGCCGATCGGCAAGGGCCAGCGCGGTCTGATCGTGGCCCCGCCGAAGACCGGCAAGACCATGATCATGCAGGCCATCGCCAACGCGATCACGCACAACAACCCCGAGTGCCACCTGATGGTCGTCCTGGTCGACGAGCGTCCGGAAGAGGTCACCGACATGCAGCGGTCGGTCAAGGGCGAGGTCATCTCCTCGACCTTCGACCGCCCGGCCGAGGACCACACCACGGTCGCCGAGCTCGCCATCGAGCGCGCCAAGCGGCTGGTGGAGCTGGGCCACGACGTGGTCGTCCTGCTCGACTCGATCACGCGTCTGGGCCGTGCCTACAACCTCGCCGCCCCCGCCTCCGGCCGCATCCTCTCCGGTGGTGTCGACTCGACGGCCCTGTACCCGCCCAAGCGCTTCTTCGGTGCCGCGCGCAACATCGAGGACGGCGGCTCGCTGACCATCCTCGCCACCGCGCTCGTCGACACCGGGTCCCGCATGGACGAGGTCATCTTCGAGGAGTTCAAGGGCACGGGCAACGCCGAGCTCAAGCTCGACCGGAAGCTCGCGGACAAGCGGATCTTCCCGGCGGTGGACGTCGACGCGTCCGGCACCCGTAAGGAAGAGATCCTGCTCGCCCCCGACGAGCTGGCCATCGTATGGAAGCTGCGCCGGGTGCTGCACGCCCTCGACCAGCAGCAGGCGGTGGAACTGCTCCTCGACAAGATGAAGCAGACGAAGTCGAACGCCGAATTCCTGATGCAGATCCAGAAGACGACGCCGACGCCGGGCAACGGCGACTGAGCCGGACCCTTTTGGAAGAGCCGCCCCCTGTTTGTCAGGGGGCGGCTCTTTTTGGTTTACGATCACGCTCTTCGGTTGAATTTTCGATCCTCTGAACTTCATATCCCTAGGGGGGACTTGCATGGGCATACCCATGTCCGGAGGTGCCGGGCGCTACAGACGCCGGGTCCGGATCGCGCTGCCCGTCGCCGTGGCCGCCGCGCTGCTGGCCACGTCGGCGAACGCCGCCACCGTCGCGCCCGAGCCGAAGGCGCCGAAGAGGACCGCCGCGAAGGCGCCCTCGCGGGCCGAACTGGAGAAGCGGGTCGTGGCCGCCATGGCGACCGACGACGGCTCCGGGACGGTGACCAGGCCGTCGACGTCGGCGGCGAGCAGCGCCACCGTCGACAGCGGCATCTCGCCGATGGTCATCGGCGGCTCGACGACCACCATCTCCTCGGCGCCCTGGATGGCCCAGCTCTGGTACACCGACGACCACGGCACCACCGACGAGAGCGACGACACCGGCTTCTTCTGCGGCGGCGCCGTCATCGCGCCCACGAAGATCCTCACCGCCGCGCACTGCGTCAAGGGCGCCGACTGGGCCAAGGGCGGCGCCGTGGTCACCGGTACCGCGCAGCTGCCCGCCGCCGACGGCAACCTGCACGGCGGCACCGCGACGGCCGTACTGCGGCAGTGGTACCACCCGTCGTACAACGCGGACACCATCGACAACGACATCGCGGTGCTGACCCTGGCGGCCCCCGTCAAGGCCACCCCGATCCGCATGGTGACGTCCACGGACACCGCGTCGTACGCGACCAACACCAGCGCCAAGGTCTACGGCTGGGGCCGCACCAGCTCCACCAGCGACGACATCTCCGAGGCCCTGAAGACGGCCACGCTGCCGGTCAAGTCGGACGCGACCTGCGCCTCGGCCTACGGCGACTGGTTCATCAAGGGGCACATGGTCTGCGCCGGCAAGCCCGCCAGCGGCAGCGACTCCGGTACGACCGCGATCTGCAGCGGCGACTCCGGCGGACCGCTCGTCGTGAACGGCCGGATCGCCGGTGTCGTCTCCTGGAACGTCACGGACTGCGTGGCCAAGGGCGCCTACAGCGTCTTCACCAAGGTCAGCAAGTACGTCGGCGCCGCCTATCCGCGCATCGACGACACCAACCTCAGCCTCGACGACAAGGCCGACCTGTGGGTGCGCAAGTCCTCCACCAAGGTCGGCTACGAGCTGGACTCCAAGGGCAGCACCCTCGGCGCCCGGCAGTCCTGGGGCGACTGGAACGGCGTCAACCTGGTCCGGCAGACCGACCTGAACCGGGACGGCTTCCAGGACTTCGTGTACCGGGTCTCCGCGACCGGTGACATCTACTGGCTGCGGTACGTCCCCTCCAGCGGGACCTGGGCCGCGCCGAAGAAGGTCTTCACCAACTGGAAGACCCGCACCCGGATCGTCACCCCCGGGGACGTCACCGGCGACTACAAGCCGGACCTGCTCTCCGTCGACTCCGCGGGCGTCCTGTGGATCTACCCGGGCAAGGGCGACGGCAGCTTCGCGACCCGGGTGAAGGTCGGCTCCGGCTGGAACCAGTACAACCAGCTCCTCGGGCACGGCGACTTCAACGGCGACGGCCGGGCGGACCTGCTGGCCCGCGCCAAGAGCAACGGCGACCTCTACCTGTACAAGGGCGTCGGCAAGTCCGGCACGGGTGCCTTCACCGCGCGGATCAAGGTGCGCAAGGCCTGGACCGGCTACAACGTCTTCGACACCGTCGGCGACATCACCGGCGACGGCCGCGCCGACCTGCTGGCCCGCACCCCGGGCGGCACGCTCTACCTGTACAAGGGCACCGGCAAGGCGACCAGCGAGATCTTTGCCACAAGGGTCAGTGTTGGTACCGGTTTCCAGCAGTACGACATCTTTGGCTGAAACCGCTGGTGAGCAAGGCTCGCCCTGAGGTTCTGGTGACGTGCTGTGACCACCGCTTCACGTGGTGGTCACAGCGCGTTGTGCAACCCTTTCTCGAGTTTCGCCGTCTGACCAGGCGGAGCGAACATGGAGCGGTACGGGTCTTTTTGTGACCACGTCTGACCCTGAAAACAGGGGGTAACCGACCGGACGAGATGCGAGGAGCACATGTCAGCCGAGAGCACGCCGGAACCCGGAACACCGGGCGGCAAGGGACGTCGTCGTAAACCCCGCAGCAAGGGACGCAAGGGCCTGCTCGTCACGGCCTGGGTCGCCGCGGGGATCGTGGTGCTGGGCGGCACCGGGGCCGGCTACCTGTACTTCAAGCTCAACGGCAACATCAAGAGCGTCGACATCGACCAGGCCCTCGGCAGCGCCCGGCCCACCAAGGTCGACAACGGCTCCGAGAACATCCTCGTGCTGGGCTCGGACAGCCGCTCCGGCTCCAACAAGAAGCTCGGCGGCGGCACCGACGACGGCAGCGCCCGCTCCGACACCGCGATGGTCGTGCACGTCTACGAGGGCCACAAGAAGGCCAGCGTGGTCTCCATACCCCGGGACACCCTCATCGACCGCCCCGAGTGCACCGGCACCGACGGCGAGACGCACGACGCGGCGACGAACGTGATGTTCAACTCGGCGTACACGACCGGCGGCGCGGCCTGCGCGGTGAAGACGGTCGAGTCCATGACCGGCATCCGCATGGACCACTACCTGGAGGTCGACTTCTCCGGCTTCCAGAAGCTCATCGACGAGCTCGGCGGGGTCCCGGTCACCACCACGAAGAACATCGAGGACGCCGAGAGCCACCTCGACCTGAAGGCCGGCACCCACACCCTCACCGGCAAGCAGGCGCTCGGCCTGGTCCGCACCCGGCACGGCGTGGGCGACGGCTCCGACCTCGGCCGGATCCAGCTCCAGCAGGCGTTCATCAAGGCCCTGGTCGAGCAGATCAAGGACGTCGGCGTCTTCACCAGCCCGAAGAAGCTGTACGACCTCGCCGACACCGCGACGAAGACGGTCACCACCGACTCCGACCTCGGCTCCGTCAACAAGCTGATGTCCTTCGCGAACGGCCTGAAGGGGATCGGCTCCAAGAACATGACCATGGTCACCATGCCGGTCCAGTACGACCCCGCCGACCCCAACCGCGTGATCGTCGAGGAGGCCAAGGCCAAGCAGGTCTGGACGGCCCTGGAGAACGACCGGGCGATCCCGAGGTCGGCCACCGAGGGCACGGCGACGGGCCAGGCCAAGGGTGTCGTCACGTCGTAGCGGACCGTCCGCCGCGGTCCGGGAATAGATCGGGGCGACCCCCCGTTTTGGGGGATGCGGCCAGTCCTGGCAGACTGGTACGTCGGCCCCGGTTCACGCCCCCGCAGCCCGCGGACGGCGACCCGGTGCCCTCCCGAAACTAGGAGACACCTTGAAGCGCGACATCCACCCCGAGTACGTCGAGACGCAGGTCAGCTGCACCTGTGGCGCGTCGTTCACCACCCGTAGCACGATCGAGAGCGGCACCATCCGCGCCGAGGTCTGCTCCGAGTGCCACCCGTTCTACACGGGCAAGCAGAAGATCCTCGACACCGGTGGCCGTGTGGCCCGCTTCGAGGCCCGCTTCGGCAAGGCTGCTGCCAAGAAGTAGCGAGCCACCAGCGCCGGTCCACGCCGCACTCCTCGGAGTGCGCCGGGACCGGCGTTTTTGGTCGCCCGCCTTCCCCCGCTATCCGCAGTACAGGAGCCAGAGATGTTCGAGGCCGTCGAGGAACTCCTCGGTGAGCACGCCGACCTGGAGACGAAGCTCGCCGACCCGTCGGTCTTCGCCGACCAGGCCAACGCGCGCAAGCTGAACAAGCGCTACGCCGAGCTCACCCCGATCGTCGCCACGTACCGCTCCTGGAAGCAGACCGGCGACGACATCGACACGGCGAAGGAACTCGCCGCCGACGACCCGGACTTCGCGGCCGAGGTCAAGGAGCTGGAGCGGACGCGCGAGGAGCTGACGGAGAAGCTGCGGCTGCTCCTCGTCCCGCGCGACCCCAGCGACGACAAGGACGTCATCCTGGAGATCAAGGCGGGCGCGGGCGGCGACGAATCCGCGCTGTTCGCCGGTGACCTCCTGCGGATGTACCTGCGGTACGCGGAGCGGGTCGGCTGGAAGACCGAGATCATCGACGCCACCGAGTCCGAGCTGGGCGGCTACAAGGACGTCCAGGTCGCGGTGAAGACCAAGGGCGGCCAGGGCGCCACCGAGCCCGGCCAGGGCGTGTGGGCCCGCCTGAAGTACGAGGGCGGGGTGCACCGCGTGCAGCGGGTGCCGGCCACCGAGTCCCAGGGCCGCATCCACACCTCCGCGGCCGGTGTCCTCGTGACCCCCGAGGCCGAGGAGGTCGACGTCGAGATCAACCCCAACGACCTCCGCATCGACGTCTACCGCTCCTCCGGGCCCGGCGGACAGTCCGTCAACACCACCGACTCCGCCGTGCGCATCACGCACATTCCCACCGGAGTCGTCGCCTCCTGCCAGAACGAGAAGAGCCAGCTGCAGAACAAGGAGCAGGCCTTGCGTATCCTGCGCTCCAGGCTGCTCGCGGCGGCGCAGGAGGAGGCGGAGCGGGAGGCCGCCGACGCCCGCCGCAGCCAGGTCCGCACCGTCGACCGCTCCGAGAAGATCCGCACGTACAACTTCCCGGAGAACCGCATCTCGGACCACCGCGTCGGCTTCAAGTCGTACAACCTGGACCAGGTCCTGGACGGCGACCTCGACGCGGTGATCCAGGCCTGCGTCGACGCGGACTCGGCGGCGAAGCTGGCGGCCGCGTAAAGAGGTACCTACGCACGACCGAGTACGACACGGAGGACTTGCGTGCTGCAACCATTTGGGGGGCGACCCCCAAACCCCCGCGGCGTGCTGCTCGCAGAGGTGGCCCAGGCCACCCAGCGGCTGGCCGACGCCGGCGTGCCCTCGCCGCGCAACGACGCGGAGGAGCTCGCCGCGTTCGTGCACGGCGTGAAGCGGGGCGAGCTGCACTCCGTGAAGGACGCGGACTTCGACGCCCGGTACTGGGAGGTCATCGCGCGCCGTGAGCAGCGCGAGCCGCTCCAGCACATCACCGGGCTCGCCTACTTCCGCTACCTCGAACTCCAGGTGGGCCCCGGGGTGTTCGTGCCGCGGCCCGAGACCGAGTCCGTGGTCGGCTGGGCCATAGACGCGGTGCGCGCGATGGACGTCGTCGAGCCCCGCATCGTCGACCTGTGCACCGGCTCCGGCGCCATCGCGCTCGCCCTCGCCCAGGAGGTCCCGCGCTCCCGCGTGCACGCCGTGGAACTGTCCGAGGAAGCGCTCAGGTGGACCCGTAAGAACGTCGAGGGCTCCCGGGTGGACCTGCGTCAGGGCAACGCCCTGGACGCCTTCCCCGACCTCGACGGCCATGTCGACCTGGTGATCTCCAACCCGCCCTACATCCCGCTCACCGAGTGGGAGTACGTCGCCATCGAGGCCCGGGACTACGACCCCGAACTCGCCCTGTTCTCCGGCGAGGACGGCCTCGACCTCATCCGCGGTCTGGAACGCACCGCACACCGGCTCCTGCGCCCCGGCGGCGTCGTCGTCATCGAGCACGCCGACACCCAGGGCGGCCAGGTGCCGTGGATCTTCACCGAGGAGCGGGGCTGGGCCGACGCGGCCGACCACCCGGACCTCAACAACCGCCCCCGGTTCGCGACGGCCCGCAAGGCGATGCCGTGAGCCACTTCCCGAAGACTTCGAAGCAGTACGTGTACGAGGAGGCCCGCTAGACATGGCTCGGCGATACGACACCAACGACGCGACCGACCGCACGACCGGTCTGCGCGAAGCCGCGTCCGCCGTCCGCCGTGGCGAGCTCGTGGTCCTCCCGACCGACACGGTCTACGGCATCGGCGCCGACGCGTTCTCCTCGGAGGCCGTCCAGGACCTCCTGGAGGCCAAGGGCCGGGGCCGCAACATGCCCACCCCCGTGCTGATCGGCTCCCCGAACACCCTCCACGGTCTCGTCACGGACTTCTCCGAGCTGGCCTGGGAACTGGTCGACGCGTTCTGGCCGGGCGCGCTCACGCTCGTCGCCAAGCACCAGCCGTCCCTCCAGTGGGACCTGGGCGACACCCGGGGCACGGTCGCCGTGCGCATGCCGCTGCACCCCGTCGCGCTCGAACTGCTCACCGAGGTCGGCCCGATGGCCGTGTCGTCGGCGAACCTGACCGGGCACCCGTCGCCGGAGGACTGCGACGCCGCCCAGGAGATGCTCGGCGACTCGGTCTCCGTGTACCTCGACGGCGGTCCGACCCCGGGCATCGTGCCGTCCTCGATCGTCGACGTCACCCGTGAGGTGCCGCTGCTGCTGCGCGAGGGCGCGATCACCGCCGACGAGCTCAGGAAGGTCGTACCCGACCTCGAGGTGGCGAATTGACGGCCCCTGACGCGGGGCGTGGCATATGGGACGGGGAAGTGACACGGACCTTCACGGGTCTCCCGCGTGACAGCTTCCGCATCCTCCACGTCAGCACCGGCAACGTGTGCCGCTCGCCGATCACCGAGCGGCTGACCCGGCATGCCCTGGCGGACCGGCTGGGCGACCCGCTGTGGGGCGGCCTCGTCGTGGAGAGCGCGGGGACCTGGGGCCACGAGGGCGCGCCCATGGAGGCCAACGCGGAGACCGTGCTGGCCGACTTCGGCGCGGACGCCACCGGGTTCATGGGCCGGGAGCTGCTGGACGAACACGTGATCATGGCGGACCTGGTCCTGACGGCCACCCGCGACCATCGCCAGCAGGTCATCTCCATGGGCCACTCGGCGGGCCTGCGCACCTTCACCCTGAAGGAGTTCACCCGCCTGGTGAAGGCGATAGACCCGGCGACCCTGCCCCCGCTGGAGGACGGCCTGATCATCCGGGCCAGGGCCCTGGTCCGCGCCGCGGCGGCTCTACGCGGGTGGCTCCTGGCCCCCACCGCCGAGGCCGACGAGGTCTTCGACCCCTACGGCGCCCCCCTGACCTTCTTCCGCTCGATCGGCGACGAGATAAACGAGGCGCTGGACCCGGTGGTCACCGCTCTCACAGGTGTAGCTGCAAGGGCGTAACGACCGAGCACCCCACCGGCCCCGGGCCTACATTGGGTGTACGTCATCGTCGACGCCCCGGAGTCCACCATGTCGGTCACCCACGCGCCCCAGAGCGCCGACGTCCTGCGGCGGCAGGACCCCGAGCTGGCGGAGATCCTGCTGGGGGAGCTCCTGCGGCAGTCGTCGACGCTCCAGCTGATCGCGGCCGAGAACTTCTGCTCACCCGCCGTGCTGGCCGCCCTCGGCTCCCCGCTCGCCAACAAGTACGCCGAGGGCTATCCGGGCGCCCGGCACCACGGCGGCTGCGAGATCGTCGACGTCGCCGAGCGGCTCGCGGTGGACCGCGCCAAGGCCCTGTTCGGCGCCGAGCACGCCAACGTACAGGCGCACTCCGGCTCCTCCGCCGTCCTCGCCGCCTACGCGGCCCTGCTGCGCCCCGGCGACACCGTCCTCGCCCTCGGCCTGCCCTACGGCGGCCACCTCACCCACGGCTCGCCCGCCAACTTCTCCGGCCGCTGGTTCGACTTCGTCCCCTACGGCGTCGACGCCGAGACCGGGCTCATCGACCACGACCAGGTGCGCACGCTGGCCCGCAGCCACCGGCCCAAGGCGATCGTGTGCGGCTCCATCGCCTACCCCCGCCACATCGACCACGCCTTCTTCAGGGAGGTGGCGGACGAGGTGGGCGCGTATCTCATCGCGGATGCCGCCCACCCCATCGGGCTCGTCGCCGGGGGAGCGGCGCCCAGCCCGGTGCCGTACGCCGACGTCGTCTGCGCCACCACGCACAAGGTGCTGCGCGGCCCCCGCGGCGGCATGATCCTGTGCGGCGCGGAGCTGGCCGAGCGGATCGACCGCGCGGTCTTCCCGTTCACCCAGGGCGGCGCCCAGATGCACACCGTCGCGGCGAAGGCGGTCGCGTTCGGCGAGGCGGCGGCACCGGCCTTCACCGCGTACGCCCATCAGGTGGTCGCCAACGCGAAGGTGCTGGCCGCCGGGCTGGCCGGGGAGGGGTTCGTCGTCACCACCGGCGGCACCGACACCCACCTCGTCACGGTCGACCCCGCGCCCCTCGGCGTCGACGGACGCACCGCGCGCGGACGGCTCGCGGCCGCCGGAATGGTCCTCGACTGCTGTGCGCTGCCGCACACGGAGACCCGCGGCCTGCGCCTGGGCACGGCCGCCGTCACCACCCAGGGCATGACCGAGGAGCAGATGGCGAGGATCGCCGCCCTGCTCGCAGGGGTGATCCGCGGTGAGGCGGAGACCACGAAGGCTCGTGAAGAAGTACGGGATCTCGTCGGCGGATTTCCGCCGTATCCGGCCTGAGCGGGGGTAGTCGCACCAGGGTGCACAGCCACACGTGCAACCATCGGCTCTACCCGGAAGTCCACAACCATATGCGAGCGTCGCTAGGGTGTGGTGCTGAGATGGCCAGCGAGACCTGTGGGGAAGCCCGTGCGTGAATACCTGCTGACGCTCTGCATCACGGCCGCGGTGACGTATCTGCTGACAGGGCCGGTACGGAAGTTCGCGATCGTGGCCGGAGCGATGCCGGAGATCCGGGCCCGTGACGTGCACCGGGAACCGACTCCGCGACTCGGCGGGATCGCCATGTTCTTCGGACTGTGCGCGGGCCTTCTGGTCGCCGACCACCTGACGAACCTCAGCGAGGTCTTCGAGAAGTCGAACGAACCTCGCGCGCTGCTGTCCGGCGCCGCCCTGATCTGGCTGATCGGTGTCCTGGACGACAAGTTCGAGATCGACGCCCTGATCAAGCTGGGCGGGCAGATGATCGCCGCCGGCGTGATGGTCATGCAGGGTCTGACGATCCTGTGGCTGCCCATCCCGAGCGTCGGCTCGGTCGCGCTGACCCAGTGGCAGGGCACCCTGCTGACGGTGGCGCTCGTCGTCATCACCATCAACGCGGTGAACTTCGTCGACGGCCTCGACGGTCTCGCGGCCGGCATGGTGGGCATCGCGGCGGCGGCGTTCTTCCTGTACGCCTACCGGATCTGGTACTCGTACGGCATCGAGGCGGCGGCTCCGGCCACGCTGTTCTCGGCGATCCTGATGGGCATGTGCCTGGGCTTCCTGCCGCACAACATGCACCCGGCGCGGATCTTCATGGGCGACTCCGGCTCGATGCTCATCGGCCTGGTGCTGGCCGCGGGCGCGATCTCCATCACCGGGCAGATCGACCCGGACGCGCTGAAGCTGTTCGCCGGGTCCGAGAAGGCGGCCGTGCACCAGACGGTCCCGGTCTACATCCCGCTGCTGCTGCCGCTGACGATCATCGCGGTGCCGGCCGCCGACCTGATCCTGGCGATCGTGCGCCGCACCTGGCGCGGCCAGTCGCCGTTCGCCGCCGACCGGGGCCATCTGCACCACCGGCTCCTGGAGGTCGGGCACTCGCACAGCCGGGCCGTGTGGATCATGTACTTCTGGGCCGCGCTGATCGCCTTCGGCTCGCTCGCGTACTCCGTGAACTCCGCGTCCATGTGGATCGTGCTCGGCGTGGTGATCCTCAGCGCGATCGGGCTCGTCCTGCTCCTGCTGCCGCGCTTCACTCCGCGGGCGCCGATGTGGGCTCAGCGGTTTGTGCCGCCGCGGTATCGGCGGCGACGGCCCGTGCTCGCGGGACCCATGGAGCCGGCGGAGGCCGAGCAGCGCACCCCGGTCGCGGTCGGGGTGGCCGGGGTCAACGGCGCGACCGCTCTGGGCGCTCGTTCGCGCGTCCCGGAGAGGCGCAAAGCCGAAACGTCGCGCTGACGTCCAAGGTAAGAATCTGACTAAAGCATTGCCAACGCGTGGGACTCTGCCGAGGCGTCAAAGCGCCCTAATACCAGACAAGTCGACCGTGATTCTGCACAGACGCGCACCTTCACTCTCATGTGTGACAGCAGGCACACCTTCTAGGTAAAGACCGCATCAAATAGTTTGTGATACGGTTCACGAGAACCCGGGACAGAGCCGAAGGACCGTAGTGCGACGGTCCATTGGCGTGAGGGTCACTCTCATCCCGGGACTACGCTCGTCCATGACGACACACCCCCCCTTTGAAAGCGGAGTTGCCGCCATGCCGTCCAACGACGTCCGGATCCTGGCTCAGGCCGCCGTGCCCACGGCTGCCGTCGGCGCGATCGCCGCCGTCGTCAGTGGTGTGGTGGTCGGTGGCAAGGGCGCGATCGGGGCGGGTGTGGCGACGCTGATCGTCGTCCTCTTCATGGGAATCGGCCTCTACGTCCTGCAGCGCACTGCCAAATCGCTTCCGCACCTCTTCCAGGCGATGGGCCTGATGCTCTACGCGGCTCAGATCCTGCTGCTGTTCGTCTTCGTCGCGGCCTTCAAGAACACGACGTTGTTCCACCCCAAGGCTTTCGCTCTCACGCTGGTCGTCGGCACCCTCACGTGGATCGCCGCACAGACCCGCGCCCACATGAAGTCCAAGATCCTCTACGTCGAACCCGATTCGGGCACCAAGTCCGAAAAAACGGGGCACTCGTCGTGAGAGGTAGGGCCGGGATAAATGCGACTGAGAGACCCTGCTATCGTCCGGTGCCAACTGCGGCATCGCGGGCGCGGGCATCCGAGCTGACGCCTGCTCGAACGCGAGGCGTGATGCCCCCCAGCCGCCCCCACATCCGTTACACCAGTCCCGTGCCGAACCGCGGCCTGATGCCGCGCCGACACAACGAGGTTGCCGTACCTATGCGCCACGACGAAGGAGCCCGCGGTGAGTGCTGACCCGACGCAGACGCTCGCTTTCGACACGAGCTGTCACCTGTTCGACGGGTGTGGCTTCCCGGCTCCGGGCCTGCACTCGTTCATGTTCGAGCCCCTGTGGGGCGACGCCGACGGCAACGGCCTCTACTTCAACAAGCCGATGCTGCTGGCCCTGCTCGGCTCGGTCATCATCGTGGGCTTCTTCTGGGCCGCGTTCGCCCGCCCGAAGGTCGTGCCCGGCAAGCTCCAGATGGTCGCCGAGGCCGGCTACGACTTCATCCGCCGAGGCATCGTCTACGAGACCATCGGCAAGAAGGAAGGCGAGAAGTACGTACCGCTCGCCGTCACGCTGTTCTTCTTCATCTGGGTGATGAACCTCTGGTCGATCATCCCCGTCGCCCAGTTCCCGGTGACGTCGATCATCGCCTACCCGGCCGTCCTGGCCGCGCTCGTGTACATCACGTGGGTCTCGCTGACCTTCAAGCGGCACGGATTCGTCGGCGCCTTCAAGAACTTCACCGGCTACGACAAGTCGCTCGGCCCGGTGCTCCCGCTGGCGATGACCATCGAGTTCTTCTCGAACCTGATCGTCCGTCCGTTCACGCACGCGGTGCGACTCTTCGCGAACATGTTCGCCGGTCACACCCTGCTGCTGCTCTTCACGATCGCCAGCTGGTACATGCTGAACGGCATCGGCATCGCGTACTCCGCCGTCTCGTTCGTGATGGTCATCATCATGACGGCCTTCGAGCTCTTCATCCAGGCAGTGCAGGCGTACGTCTTCGTCCTCCTGACCTGCACCTTCATCCAGGGCGCGCTCGCCGAGCACCACTGAGCACCGCCCAGCCACCCCCTAGAGACATCCGGTGGCCAACCCCCACCGGTCACTGTAAAGAGAAGGAAGAACCGGCATGTCCGCTCTCCAGACCCTCGCTGCGGTCGAAGGCAACCTCGGCTCCATCGGTTACGGCCTCGCCGCGATCGGCCCGGGCGTCGGCGTCGGCATCATCTTCGGTAACGGTACGCAGGCTCTCGCCCGCCAGCCCGAGGCTGCCGGCCTCATCCGCGCCAACCAGATCCTCGGCTTCGCCTTCTGTGAGGCGCTCGCCCTCATCGGTCTGGTCATGCCGTTCGTCTACTAAGACGAACCCTGACGACCGACCCCGACGAAAGGCATTGATGTGAACACCGCCCTGGTTTTCCTGGCGGCTGAGGGTGAGAAGGAGAATCCCCTCATTCCGCCGTGGCCGGAGCTCGTCATCGGCCTGATCGCCTTCGTCATCGTCTTCGGCTTCCTTGCCAAGAAGCTCCTCCCGACCATCAACAAGGTTCTGGAAGAGCGTCGCGAGGCCATCGAGGGCGGTATCGAGAAGGCCGAGGCCGCCCAGACCGAGGCCCAGAGCGTCCTTGAGCAGTACAAGGCCCAGCTCGCCGAGGCCCGGCACGAGGCCGCGCGGCTGCGCCAGGAGGCGCAGGAGCAGGGCGCCACGCTCATCGCCGAGATGCGCGCGGAAGGCCAGCGGCAGCGCGAGGAGATCGTCGCCGCCGGGCACGCGCAGATCGAGGCGGACCGCAAGGCCGCTTCCTCCGCGCTGCGCCAGGACGTCGGCAAGCTCGCCACCGACCTGGCCGGCAAGCTCGTCGGCGAGTCCCTCGAGGACCACGCCCGGCAGAGCCGCGTGATCGACCGCTTCCTTGAGGACCTTGAGGAGAAGGCCGAGGCCGCGCGATGAACGGAGCGAGCCGCGAGGCCCTGGCAGCCGCACGCGAGCGTCTCGACGCGCTGACGGACAACACGTCCGTGGACGCCGGCTCGCTCGCCGACGAGCTGGCCGCCGTCACCGCGCTGCTCGACCGCGAGGTGTCGCTGCGTCGGGTCCTGACCGACCCGGCGCAGGCCGGCGAGGCCAAGGCCGAACTGGCCCAGCGCCTGATCGGCACGCAGGTCAGCGGTTCCGCCGCGGACCTCGTCGCCGGCACGGTGCGCTCCCGCTGGTCGCAGTCGCGCGACCTGGTGGACGCGCTGGAGGAGCTGGCCAACGTCGCCGACCTCACCTCCGCACAGCAGCGGGGCAAGCTCGACAACGTCGAGGACGAGCTCTTCCGGTTCGGCCGGATCGTCTCCTCGAACACCGAGCTGCGCGCCGCGCTGACCAACCGCACCGCGACCGGCTCCGCCAAGCGCGAGCTGCTCGGCAGCCTGCTCGGCGGCCGTGCCGACGCCACCACCGAGCGTCTGGTGACGCGCCTTGTGGCCGCGCCGCGGGGACGTAGCCTGGAGTCGGGCCTCGAGTCCCTGTCCAAGCTCGCCGCCGAGCGCCGGGACCGCACGGTGGCCGTCGTCACCTCGGCGGTTCCGCTGAGCGACCGGCAGAAGCAGCGCCTGGGCGATGCCCTGGCGAAGCTCTACGGCCGCCGGATGCACCTCAACCTCGACGTGGACCCCGAGGTCCTCGGCGGGATCCGGGTGCAGGTCGGTGACGAGGTCATCAACGGCTCCATCGCGGACCGTATCGAGGACGCCGGCCGCCGCGTGGCGGGCTAGCAGCAACTTCATAGCAGTACGTATCTGACGACGGCCCTGGTTGGGCCGTACATGAAGAATCCTGGGGGTCGCCCCCAGACCCCCAAAGTGAAACTTCGGGCCCAACAAGGAGAGCAGGGAACCCAGATGGCGGAGCTCACGATCCGGCCGGAGGAGATCCGGGACGCGCTGGAGAACTTCGTCCAGTCGTACAAGCCGGACGCGGCCTCGCGCGAGGAGGTCGGTACGGTCACCCTTGCCGGCGACGGCATCGCGAAGGTCGAGGGTCTGCCCTCGGCCATGGCCAACGAACTGCTGAAGTTCGAGGACGGCACCCTCGGCCTCGCGCTCAACCTCGAAGAGCGTGAGATCGGTGCCGTCGTCCTCGGCGAGTTCAGCGGCGTCGAGGAGGGCCAGCCGGTCACCCGCACCGGTGAGGTCCTCTCCGTGGCCGTCGGCGAGGGCTACCTCGGCCGCGTCGTCGACCCGCTCGGCAACCCGATCGACGGCCTCGGCGAGATCGAGACCACCGGTCGCCGTGCCCTTGAGCTGCAGGCTCCGGGCGTCATGGCCCGTAAGTCGGTGCACGAGCCGATGGAGACCGGCTACAAGGCCGTCGACGCGATGACCCCGATCGGCCGTGGCCAGCGTCAGCTGATCATCGGTGACCGCCAGACGGGCAAGACCGCCCTGGCCGTCGACACGATCATCAACCAGCGCGACAACTGGCGCTCGGGCGACGTGAACAAGCAGGTCCGCTGCATCTACGTCGCCATCGGTCAGAAGGGCTCCACCATCGCCTCGGTGCGCGGTGCCCTCGAAGAGGCCGGCGCGCTGGAGTACACGACCATCGTCGCCGCCCCGGCGTCCGACCCGGCCGGCTTCAAGTACCTGGCGCCGTACACCGGTTCGGCCATCGGCCAGGAGTGGATGTACGAGGGCAAGCACGTCCTCATCATCTTCGACGACCTCTCGAAGCAGGCCGACGCCTACCGCGCCGTGTCCCTGCTGCTGCGCCGTCCGCCGGGCCGTGAGGCCTACCCGGGTGACGTCTTCTACCTGCACTCCCGTCTGCTGGAGCGCTGCGCGAAGCTCTCCGACGAGATGGGCAAGGGCTCGATGACCGGTCTGCCGATCGTCGAGACCAAGGCCAACGACGTCTCGGCGTTCATCCCGACCAACGTCATCTCCATCACCGACGGCCAGTGCTTCCTGGAGTCGGACCTCTTCAACGCCGGTCAGCGCCCCGCGCTGAACGTCGGTATCTCCGTCTCCCGAGTCGGTGGTTCCGCGCAGCACAAGGCGATGAAGCAGGTGTCCGGCCGACTGCGTCTGGACCTCGCCCAGTTCCGTGAGCTGGAGGCGTTCGCCGCCTTCGGTTCCGACCTGGACGCGGCGTCGAAGTCGCAGCTGGAGCGCGGCCAGCGCATGGTCGAGCTGCTCAAGCAGGCCCAGTACCAGCCGATGCCGACCGAGGACCAGGTCGTCTCCGTGTGGGCCGGTACCACCGGCAAGATGGACGACGTCCCGGTCAACGACATCCGCCGCTTCGAGAAGGAGCTGCTCGAGTACCTGCACCGCAAGGAGCAGGGCCTCATGACCTCCATCAAGGAGGGCGGCAAGATGTCGGACGACACCCTCACCGCTGTTGCCGACGCGATCGCCGACTTCAAGAAGCAGTTCGAGACCTCGGACGGCAAGCTTCTCGGCGAGGACGCCCCGGCCGCCGCCAAGTGACGTAAGGAAGGGACCTGACTCATGGGAGCCCAGCTCCGGGTCTACAAGCGTCGCATCCGATCCGTCACCGCGACCAAGAAGATCACCAAGGCGATGGAGATGATCGCCGCCTCGCGTGTCGTCAAGGCGCAGCGCAAGGTGGCGGCCTCCGCGCCCTACGCGACCGAGCTCACCCGCGCGGTCACGGCGGTCGGCACCGGCTCGAACACCAAGCACCCGCTGACCACGCAGGCCGACACGGTCGTGCGGTCCGCGGTGCTGCTCCTGACGAGCGACCGCGGTCTGGCCGGCGCCTTCAACTCCAACGCCATCAAGGCCGCGGAGCAGTTGACGGCGCGGCTGGAGCGCGAGGGCCAGGAGGTCGACGTCTACATCGTCGGCCGCCGTGGTGTCGCGCACTACAACTTCCGTGAGCGCAAGATCGCGGAGTCGTGGAGCGGCTTCACCGACGAGCCCACGTACGCGGACGCCAAGAAGGTCGCGGGCCCGCTGATCGAGGCCATCGAGAAGGACACGGCCGAGGGTGGTGTGGACGAACTCCACATCGTCTTCACCGAGTTCGTCTCGATGATGACGCAGACGGCGCTCGACGACCGTCTGCTCCCGCTCAGCCTCGAAGAGGTGGCGAAGGAAGCAGCCCCCAAGGGCGAGATCCTTCCGCTCTACGACTTCGAGCCCTCGGCGGAGGACGTCCTCGACGCCCTTCTGCCGCGCTATGTGGAGAGCCGTATCTACAACGCGCTGCTCCAGTCGGCCGCTTCGAAGCACGCCGCCACGCGGCGCGCGATGAAGTCGGCGACCGACAACGCGGGTGAGCTGATCAACACGCTCTCCCGGCTTGCCAACGCGGCCCGCCAGGCCGAAATCACCCAGGAAATCAGCGAGATCGTCGGTGGCGCGAGTGCTCTCGCCGACGCGACCGCGGGGAGTGACCGCTAATGACCACCACTGTTGAGACCGCGACGGCCACGGGCCGCGTCGCCCGGGTCATCGGCCCGGTCGTCGACGTGGAGTTCCCCGTCGACGCGATGCCGGACATCTACAACGCCCTTCACGTCGAGGTGGCCGACCCGGCCAAGGACGGCGAGAAGAAGACGCTGACCCTGGAGGTCGCCCAGCACCTGGGTGACGGCCTGGTCCGCACCATCTCCATGCAGCCCACCGACGGTCTGGTCCGCCAGGCCCCGGTGACCGACACCGGTGCCTCCATCACCGTCCCGGTCGGCGACTTCACCAAGGGCAAGGTGTTCAACACCCTCGGCGAGGTCCTGAACGTCGACGAGCAGTACGACGGCGAGCGCTGGGGCATCCACCGCAAGGCCCCGAACTTCGACGAGCTCGAGTCGAAGACCGAGATGTTCGAGACCGGCGTCAAGGTCATCGACCTTCTCACCCCGTACGTCAAGGGTGGAAAGATCGGCCTGTTCGGCGGTGCCGGCGTCGGCAAGACGGTGCTCATCCAGGAGATGATCTACCGCGTCGCCAACAACCACGACGGTGTCTCCGTGTTCGCCGGTGTCGGTGAGCGCACCCGTGAGGGCAACGACCTCATCGAGGAGATGTCGGACTCGGGCGTCATCGACAAGACCGCCCTGGTCTTCGGCCAGATGGACGAGCCCCCGGGCACCCGTCTGCGCGTGGCCCTCGCAGGTCTGACCATGGCGGAGTACTTCCGCGATGTGCAGAAGCAGGACGTGCTGTTCTTCATCGACAACATCTTCCGCTTCACGCAGGCCGGTTCCGAGGTCTCGACCCTGCTCGGCCGTATGCCCTCCGCGGTGGGCTACCAGCCGAACCTGGCCGACGAGATGGGTCTCCTCCAGGAGCGCATCACCTCGACCCGTGGTCACTCGATCACCTCGATGCAGGCGATCTACGTCCCCGCGGACGACCTGACCGACCCGGCCCCGGCCACCACCTTCGCCCACCTCGACGCGACGACGGTTCTGTCCCGTCCGATCTCCGAGAAGGGCATCTACCCGGCCGTGGACCCGCTGGACTCCACGTCCCGGATCCTGGACCCCCGCTACATCGCGGCGGACCACTACGAGACGGCGATGCGCGTCAAGGGGATCCTCCAGAAGTACAAGGACCTCCAGGACATCATCGCGATCCTCGGCATCGACGAGCTCAGCGAGGAGGACAAGCTGGTCGTCCAGCGTGCCCGCCGCGTCGAGCGCTTCCTGTCCCAGAACACCCACGTCGCCAAGCAGTTCACCGGCGTGGACGGTTCGGACGTGCCGCTGGACGAGTCGATCTCCGCGTTCAACTCGATCTGCGACGGCGAGTTCGACCACTTCCCGGAGCAGGCGTTCTTCCTGTGCGGTGGCATCGAGGACCTCAAGGCCAACGCCAAGGAGCTGGGCGTCTCCTGAGCATCGCGCTCGTCTGAGGGGGCGGGGCACGTCCCGCCCCCTCTTTTCTGCCTACTAGACTTGTAACCAACACCCGGCCGAACCGCCGGGTGGTGACCCGAGGAGCCACCTTGGCTGCTGAGCTGCACGTCGCGCTGGTCGCGGCCGACCGAGAGGTCTGGTCGGGCCAGGCCACCCTGGTCGTCGCGCGCACCACGTCCGGCGACATCGGCGTCATGCCCGGTCACCAGCCGCTGCTCGGTGTGCTGGAGTCGGGCCCGGTGACCATCCGTACGAGTGAGGGTGGAACAGTCGTCGCCGCGGTGCACGGCGGTTTCATCTCGTTCGCGGACAACAAGCTGTCGCTGCTGGCCGAGATCGCCGAGCTGTCGGACGAGATCGACGTCCAGCGCGCGGAGCGTGAGCTGGAGCGTGCCAAGGCGGAGGGCGACGCCTCCGCCGAGCGCCGCGCCGACGTACGACTGCGTGCGGCGGCGGCGCGCTGAAACAGCACGCCACGCGATGACGTCCCTCAGCCGCGGCTGGGACCGGAGCGATCCGGTGCCGGTCGCGGCTGAGGCAGATCTGGATGTTTTTTCCGTTCCGTTACCTATCGAAGGTACCTAGGAGACGAGGAGGTCGGTGTCGATGGTCCTCGCTCTGACTGTGTGCGGAATCGTCGTGGCCCTGGTGGTGCTGGGGCTGTTCGTCTTCGGCCTGCGCCGCAGACTCATCCAACGCTCCGGCGGCACCTTCGACTGTTCACTGCGCTGGGACGTCCCGGAGAAGGCCGACACCAGCGGAAAAGGCTGGAGCTACGGCGTCGCCCGCTACAACGGCGACCGTGTCGAGTGGTACCGCGTCTTCTCCTACGCCTATCGCCCGCGCCGGGTCCTGGAGCGCGCCGCGATCGAGGTGGCCGGCCGCCGTCTCCCCGAGGGCGAGGAGGAACTGGCGCTGCTGTCGGACGCGATCATCCTCACCTGCCTCCACCGGGGCACGCGTCTCGAACTCGCCATGAGCGAAGACGCGCTGACCGGTTTCCTCGCGTGGCTTGAGGCAGCCCCGCCCGGTCAGCGCGTCAATGTCGCCTAGCTGTTTCGGCTGATTCCCTTACGACAGCCCGCCGTTGATGGCGCTCACCAGCTCGCCATTGCTCGTGTCACCGCTGAACTCCCAGAAGAACGCCCCGCCCAGGCCCTGGTTCTTGGCCCAGCTCATCTTCCCGGCGATGGTCGCGGGGGTGTCGTAGGACCACCAGTTGTTGCCGCAGTAGGCGTACGCCGTGCCCGCGATCGTGCCGGTGGTGGGGCAGGAGTTCTTGAGGACCTTGTAGTCCTCGATGCCCGCCTCGTAGGTGCCGGGTGCCGCGCCCGTCGCCGTGCCGCCGGGGGCGGCCTGGGTGACTCCGGTCCAGCCGCGGCCGTAGAAGCCGATGCCGAGCAGCAGCTTCTTCGAGGCCACGCCCTTCGACTTCAGCTTGGCGATGGCGTCGGCGGAGTTGAAGCCCGCCTGCGGGATGCCGGCGTACGACGTCAGCGGCGAGTGCGGGGCGGTCGGGCCCTGCGCGTTGAAGGCGCCGAAGTAGTCGTACGTCATCACGTTGTACCAGTCGACGTACTGGGAGGCGCCGCCGTAGTCGGCCGCGTCGATCTTGCCGCCGGAGGAGCCGTCGGCGGTGATGGCCGCGGTGACCAGGTAGTTGGAGCCGAACTCCGAACGCAGGGCCCCCATCAGGTTCTTGAAGGCGGCGGCCCCGCTGGTGTCACAGGTCAGACCGCAGGCGTTCGGGTACTCCCAGTCGATGTCGATGCCGTCGAAGACATCGGCCCAGCGCGGGTCCTCCACGACCGCCTTGCAGGACTTGGCGAAGGCGGCCGGGTTGGCCGCGGCCTGTGCGAAGCCGCCCGAGTAGGTCCAGCCGCCGAAGGAGTAGAGCACCTTGATGTTCGGGTACTTGGCCTTCAGCTGGCGCAGCTGGTTGAAGTTGCCGCGCAGCGGCTGGTCCCAGGTGTCGGCGGTGCCGGAGACGGACTGGTCGGCGGTGTACGCCTTGTCGTAGGCGGCGTAGGTGTCGTCGACGGTGCACTGACCGTTCTTGACGTTGCCGAACGCGTAGTTGATGTGCGTGATCTTCGAGGCGGAGCCCGAGGTCACCAGGTTCTTGACGTGGTAGTTGCGGCCGTAGACGCCCCACTCGGTGAAGTAGCCGAGCTTGACCTTGTCCCCGGTGGGGGGTTCCGTGGTGCCGCCGGTGGTGCGCACGGCGACCGCGCCGCCGGCCGGTCCGGTCTGGTCGGCGGTGTCACGGGCCTGCACGGTGTACGAGTAGTCGGTGCCCGCGGTCAGCCCGGTGTCCGTGTACGAAGTGGTCGTCACGGTGGCCACCTTGGCACCGTCGCGCAGCACGTCGTAGTTCTTGACGCCCTTGTCGTCGGTGGCGGCGCTCCAGGTCAGCTTCACCGAGGTGTCGGTGACGGCGGAGGCGGTGGGGGTGCCGGGGGCGGACGGGGCCGCGTCGCCCGGGGTGGAGCCGCCGTCGCAACTGCCGCCGTTCAGCTTGCAGTTGGCGGGGGAGCCGCTGCCTGCGCCGTTGAAGCCGAAGGAGACGGAGGCGCCGGGGGCGAGGGTGCCGTTCCAGGACTTGTTCCTGGCGGTCCAGTGGGTGCCGGAGGAGGTGACGTCGGCGTCCCAGGCGGAGGTGACAGAGGTGCCGGAGGGGAAGTCCCACTCGACGGTCCAGGAACTGAGGCTGGTGGTACCGGTGTTCTTCACCGTCCACTTGCCTTCGAAGCCGGTGCCCCAGTCCTGGGTCTTGGCGTAGGTGGCGGTGGCGCCAGCGGAATCCGCCGCGGCCTGGGTGGGGCTCGCGAGGCCGACCAGTCCGGCGAAGGGGAGCAACAGCGTCGCGAGTCCTGCCGCGGCTCTGTGTCTGAAGCGCATCGTGCGCCTCCTCGGGGAGTTGGGGGCGTGACTGAGCCTTCACGCCCACGGTGCCGCGAGAATAGAAAGGTCTGGACCACGGGTCAATAGGTCTGGACCACTCTGGTGCCGGATGCTTCTCAAACCCCCAACTCCTGCGCGAGCACCGCCGCTTGGACCCGGCTGCGCAGCTCCAGCTTCCCCAGCAACCGGCTGACGTGCGTCTTCACCGTCGCCTCCGCCATGTCGAGGCGGAGTGCGATGTCCGCGTTGGACAGCCCCTCGCCGAGACAGGAGAGCACCTCGCGCTCCCGGCGGGTGAGCGTGTCGAGGACGGCCGGGTCGGCGCTCGGCTCGCGCACCGGCTTGGCGGCGAACTCGGCGATCAGCCGCCGGGTGACGGCCGGTGCGATGAGCCCCTCGCCCCGCGCCACCGTGCGCACGGCGTCGATCAGGTCCCTGGCCTCGGTGTTCTTCAGCAGGAACCCGGCGGCCCCCGCCCTGAGCGCCCCGAACACGTACTCGTCGAGGTCGAAGGTGGTCAGCACCAGGACGTCCGCGAGCCCCTCCTCGACGACCCTCCGGGTCGCCGACACCCCGTCCAGGCGCGGCATCTGAATGTCCATCAGCACCAGGTCGGGCCTCAACTCCCGGGCCCGCTCCACCGCTTGCTCACCGTCCGCCGCCTCACCGACCACCTCGATGCCGGCCGCGCTGCGCAGGATCAGCACGAGCCCGGCGCGCACGGCGGACTGGTCCTCGGCGACCAGGACACGGATCATTCGGGGACTCCTTCACCCAGGGGCAGGGCGGCGCGCACGGTCCAGTGCGCCCCGTCGGGACCGGCGTCGAAGGTGCCGCCGAGCAGCGCGGCCCGCTCCCGCATCCCGACCAGCCCGGAGCCCGAACCGGGGGCGCGGGGCCCGTCCCGGTGGCCGTACGGACTGCTCACCCGCACGTCGAGGACCGAGTCGCGGCGGGCCAGGGACACCGTGACCCGGCCGGGACAGGCGTGCTTGAGGGCGTTGGTCAGCGACTCCTGGACGATCCGGTAGGCGGCGAGCTCCACCGGCGCGGGCACCTCCACGCGCTCGGCGTCCAGCGCGATGTCCAGCCCGTTGGCGCGGGCGCCTTCGACCAGGGCGGCCAGGCCGTCGAGGGTGGGCACGGCGGAGGGCTCCCGCTCACCCTCGCCGTCGCGGAGGATGCCGATCAGCCGGCGCATCTCGGCGAGCCCCTCGACGCTGTTCTCCCGGATGACGCCCAGGGCCTCGCGGGAGGTCGAGGGATCGTCGATGGACAGCGCGGCCGTGGAGTGGATGGCGATCGCCGAGAGGTGATTGGCGACCATGTCGTGCAACTCCCTTGCCATCCTGGCGCGTTCGGCGACCACGGCCTGGGTGCGGTCCATCTCCGCGAGCAGCGCGGTCTGTTCGGCACGCAGCCGGGCGGCCTCGGCGGCGTCCCGGTGGTTGCGCACGATCCAGCCGGTGGCGGCGGGCCCGTACGCCACGACCCCGACGACCACGCCGATCAGCAGCGCCTCCGGCTTCCGCCACACCGCGAACGGCACCAGCGTGCCGGCCACCGTCAGCAGCCCGGTGATCCACTGGATGCGGCGGGCCGAGGCGAGCGGGCCGTACAGCACGGCCGCGTAGACGACGTCGGTGAACATCAGGACCGTGGCCAGACTGCCCTGGGTCACGAGGTCGGCGCAGATCGCGGCGGTGCCGGTGAGCAGGGCCGCGCGGGGCGCCGTACGGCGCAGCAGCTCGCAGCCGGCCAGCACGGTGAGCGGCACGAGGACCGGCCAGGGGCCGTCGAAGAGCGTGATCGGGTCGCTGGACGGGCGGGTCCCCAGGCCGATGGCCACCAGCAGCAGGCCGCCGAGCAGCCCGCCGGCCGCGAGGTACAGGTCGAAACGGTGCGGGCGGGGGAGGGCCATGACTCCATCCAACACGGTGACCGCGCGCCGCGCCTGATGCCGGGGGACGGTCGTGGACTGCATCTTTCGATGTACCGCGCTTTCGTCACCGCCGACGACGAAAGGGGCGGATCCCACCGCGAGCCTGGAAGGGTGAGCGAAGGGAGCGTGTCGTGGTCGTCGGACTGATCATCGCCTGTGAGGTGGCCTTCTGGGTGCTGCTGGCCCTGGGTCTGGCCGTCCGTTACCTGCTGAAGTGGCGCCGCACCAGCGTGGCGATCCTGCTGTGCGAGCCGGTGCTGGAGCTCGTGCTGTTCGCGGTGACGGCGGTCGACCTGCGCAACGGCGCCGAGCCGAGCTGGGAGCACGGCCTGGCGGCGCTGTACATCGGCTACACCGTGGCCTTCGGCCACTACACGATCCGCTGGCTGGACGGTCACGCCGCCCACCGGCTGGCCGGCGGCCCGCCCCCGCCGAAGCCGCCCCGCTACGGCCGCGCCCGCGCCGCGCACGAGGGCAGGCTGTGGCTGCGGGCGGTGTACGGGGGAGCGGTGGCCGCGGGCCTCCTCCAGCTCGCCGTCTGGTACGTCGGCGACGGGGACGTCAGCTCGCTGCGGTCCTTCCAGTGGACGGCCCTGCGCGCGGTCGGCATCTACGGCCTGATCGCCCTGTCGTACACGATCTGGCCGAAGAAGCCGCCGACAACGGAAAAGGCCTCAGCGCTCCCCGCCGGGAACCCAGAGCACGTCCCCGACACCCTTGTTGGCCGTCCGGGCAAGAATGAACAGCAGGTCCGATAGCCGGTTGAGGTAGGTCGCGGTCAGCGGGTTCATGGTGTCGGCGTGGGCTTCCAGGGCGGCCCAGGTCGAGCGTTCGGCGCGGCGTACGACCGTGCAGGCCTGGTGGAGGAGGGCCGCGCCCGGGGTGCCGCCGGGGAGGATGAAGGAGCGGAGTTTCTCCAGCCGCTCGTTGAAGCGGTCGCAGTCCGCCTCCAGCTTGTCGACGTAGAACTGCTCGACCCGCAGCGGCGGGAACTCCGGCTTCTCGGCCACCGGCGTGGACAGGTCGGCGCCGACGTCGAACAGGTCGTTCTGCACCCGGGTGAGGACCTTGACGACGTCCTCCTCCAGACCGCCCAGCGCGATCGCCGTACCGATCACCGCGTTCGCCTCGTTGGCGTCCGCGTATGCGGAGATCCGCAGATCGGTCTTGGCGACCCGGCTCATGTCACCGAGGTTGGTGGTGCCCTTGTCGCCGGTTTTCGTGTAGATGCGCGTCAGATTGACCATGGGGTCAGCGTAATGACGGCATGAGGACGTTGAGCGATAAGGTGCTCAACTACGCCGTACGAGACCACTCGTGACGACCGCCGGTGTGATGTCCGTCAGATGAGACGTGACGCGCGTTACTAACCGGTCACACAGCTCTTCACGAGCGCTAGGGTCCGCCGAAGAGGCAACGTAAACAGGGCGTAAGGCGTTTCAAAGGGGAGTCGCAACAGTGGCACGGAAGCTAGCCGTCATCGGCGCCGGCTTGATGGGTTCCGGCATCGCCCAGGTCTCCGCCCAGGCGGGCTGGGACGTGGTCCTGAGGGACGTCACCGACGAGGCGCTGAAGCGCGGCACCGACGGTATCAAGGCTTCGTACGACAAGTTCGTGAGCAAGGGGAAGCTGGAGGCGCACGACGCCGACGCCGCCCTCGCCCGGATCACCGCGACCACCGATCTGGACGCCGCCGCGGACGCCGACGTCGTCGTCGAGGCGGTCTTCGAGAAGCTTGAGGTCAAGCACGAGATCTTCCGCGCGCTCGACAAGATCGTGCGCCCGGACGCCGTGCTCGCCTCCAACACCTCCGCGATCCCGATCACCAAGATCGCGGCGGCCACCGAGCACCCCGAGCGGGTCGTCGGCGTGCACTTCTTCTCGCCGGTGCCGATGATGCAGCTCGTCGAGCTGGTCCGCGGCTACAAGACGAGCGACGAAACCCTCGCCACCGCGCGGGAGTTCGCCGAGTCGGTCGGCAAGACCTGCATCGTCGTCAACCGCGACGTCGCCGGGTTCGTGACGACCCGTCTCATCTCGGCGCTCGTCGTCGAGGCGACCAAGCTGTACGAGTCGGGGGTCGCGAGCGCCGAGGACATCGACCTCGCCTGCAAGCTGGGCTTCGGCCACGCGATGGGCCCGCTGGCCACGGCGGACCTCACCGGCGTCGACATCCTGCTGCACGCCACCGGCAACATCTACACCGAGTCCCAGGACGAGAAGTTCGCCCCGCCGGAGCTGATGCGCCGGATGGTGGACGCCGGTGACATCGGACGCAAGAGCGGGCAAGGCTTCTACACCTACTGAAACCGCTCATGTTCCTCGGGTGTCACCCCGAGGGGTGAATTCGGTATCGGTTTGCTTACAGACGGCAACCTCACCGTCGCTCAACCAGTCAGACGATGCACAACCGCACTCACGGGGAGCGCATATGTACATCAGGGGCGACCACGTCGAGCTGGTCGTCGGGGGCCGCCTCGACGTCCGCAGCGCGGCGGACGCCCGTACGGTCCTGCACTCGGCCGTCGACGACGGAGCCGGCGACCTGGTGCTCGACCTGTCCGAGCTGGATTCCTGGGACGCCACCGGCCTCGGGGTCATCATGGGGGCGCACCGCAGGGCAGGCCGCTGCGGCCGCCGCCTGGTGCTGCGCGACGTACCGCCGCAGATGCAGCGCCTCCTGGTCGCCACCCGGCTGCACCGGATCCTGGCCATCGAGGGCGGTATCGGCGTGGAGTCGCTGCCCCGCGTCTGATCCGGGCCGCCGAGGCCGAGCGCGTGTCGTGCGCAATCCTCACGAGACTGTGACGTCTCGGACGGCGCGGTACCCCGGGCTGTCGTAGATACTGTGCGAAGGTTTAGGGTTCGGTCGCCCGCTGCCAACATCCCTTCCAGCGGGCCCGGACCAGAAGCGACAGCGCTGTGTGCAGCAGGTCGGGAGGGGCCTGGGTCCTGTGGGACCCACCGCACACGAGACGCTTTTGGGGGGCTTGACCTATGGACCCGAACAACCGGGGACCCGAGGAGTACGGCCATGACGGCGACACCGGTTCGCCCCGTCAGCGCCCGCCCAGGGACTCCCTCACGTCCGACTTCGGCCAGCACTCGCCCGCGCTCGCCCGCACCGTGCAGCTCGTCGCGGGTGACTTCCTGCTCACCGTCAACCCGGTCGACGGCAGCGAGATAGAGGCCTGCCCGCCCGGTGAGCGGCCGGGGAGACCCGAGAAGTTCAGCGCCGCCGAACGCGCCGAGGTGGACCGCGCGGCCCGCCCGCCCGTTCCACCGGGACCCACCCGCACCGCCCTGCCCCTGCTGGCCCGCCAGGACGAGCGCGAGCGTCTCGTACGGCTGCTCGCCCGGGGCCGCTCGGTCCGCCTGACCGGCGCCGCCGGATCGGGCCGCACCAGCCTCCTCGACGTCGTCGCCGAGGACTGCTCGGACCTCGCCCCCGACGGCGTGGTCCGCCTCACCGGCTTCCACCGCACCGCGAGCGACCTGCTGTACGACCTCTACTACGCGGTCCACAACTCACCCCTGCACCGCCCCGACCGGGACGCGCTGCTCTCCTGCGTCCGGGACGTCGGCGCGGTCGTCGTCCTCGACGACATCGAGTTCGGCGGCGCGGCCCTGGACGAGCTGCTGGACGCCACCCCCGAGTGCGCGTTCGTGATCGGTGCCACCCCCGAGGTGCCCGCGCCCTCCGCCGACTCCGCCGTCGAGGAGGTCTTCCTCAGCGGCCTGGAGCGCGCCGACGGGCTCGAACTCCTGGAGCGTGCCGTCGGCCGGGTGCTGACGGAGGAGGAGTCGAACTGGGCGGGCGACCTCTGGTTCGAGTCCGAGGGCCTGCCGCTGCGGTTCGTCCAGGCCGGCGCCCTGCTCAGGCAGCGCGACCGGCAGCGGGCCGGGGCCGGTGCCGTCGACGAGTTCGGGGTCTTCGCGGACGCGGTCACGGCCGACGCGCCGCTGGTCCCCGACGAGGGCGAGGAGATACCGCTGCCCGCGCTCGGCGAGGCCGCCGCGCCCGCCCCGCTGCTCGCCTCCCGGCTCAGCGAGTCCGCGCGCGCCACCCTGCGGTTCGCCGTAGCCCTCGGCGGCGAGGTGCCCCACCAGGCGCACCTGCCCGCCCTGGTCGGCGACACCCACGCGGACGCCGCGCTCGGCGAACTCGCGGACTGCGGACTGGTCTCCCCGGTCGGCGCCCGTTACCGGCTCGCCGCCGGGGTCCTGACCCAGCTGGAGGCCGCGGGCTACGGCGACGACATCGAGCCCCGCGCCCTCGCCGCCGCCCAGCACTACGGCTGGTGGGCCGGACACCCCTCGGTCACCCCGGAGCGGGTGTGCGCCGAGGCGGACGCCCTGCTCGCCGCGCTCGGCGTCCTCGCCCCGGTCACCACCGCGCCCGCCGAGGGCGAGGAGAGCGCCACCGTGCAGCTGGCCCGCACGGCGGCACCCGCGTTCGCCGCTGGCGGTCACTGGGGCGCCTGGGAGCGCTCGCTGCGGGCCGGTGCGGAAGCCTCCCGGCTCGCCGGCGAGGTGTCCGAACAGGCCTACTTCCACCACGAACTCGGCATCCTCGCGCTCTGCGGCGAACAGCTCGACCGGGCCCGCGCCGAACTGGAGGCCTCCATCGGCCTGCGCGGCGCGCTCGCCGACAAGCGGGGCACCGTCGCCGGCCGCCGTGCCCTCGCCCTGGTCTCCGACCGGGACGGCACCGCGGGCGGACTCTCCGGACTGGCAGGGCTCGGCGCGACAGCGGGCGAGGAGGTGCCCGACGCCCGGTACGACGAGTCGGCCTCACCGCCCGGGGGCGTCCCCGCGGCCTTCCCGCCGCTCCAGCCGCCGGGCGACTCGCAGACCATCGTCGTCCACCGCACCCCGTCCGGCCCCGCGCCCTCGCGCAAGGCCCGGGGCGGGCTCAAGGGCCTCGCCAAGCGCAACCTCGTCGCGGCGGGCGCGGGCGCGCTGCTGGTCGCGGTGCTCGGCACGGTCGTGACCCTGGGCGCCACCTCCGACCACGACCCGGGAGACCCGTCCACCCAGGTCGGCGTGAACCCCTCGGCCAGCGTCGGCCTCGACGACGGCAACCTCGGCGCGGACGCTCCGCAGGACGGCGACGGCAAGGGCGACACGGGTACGGCAACCTCCCGGCCGACCGATCCGGGGCCGGACGGGACGTACGGGACTTCGGACGATCCGACGCCTACGGGTGGGTCCAGGCCGTCCGACGATCCGAGTGGGACGAAGGGGACGGGGAGCACACCGAGTTCGCCGAAGCCGACGTCGCCCAAGCCCTCGTCGCCCAGGCCCTCGACACCGTCCACGCCGACGGACGAGCCGACCACGTCGGAACCGACCACCAGTGAGCCGACCACGTCGGAACCGACGACCAGTGAGCCGACCACGACCGAGCCCACCACGTCCGACTCGGCCAGCGGCCCCGCCTCCACCACCCCGGTGGAGACCACCACCGTGAGTTCGCCGAGCAGTTCGCAACAGGTCATCTGACACACCGCACGACAGCACGAGGGCCGGGTCCGTTCACACGGACCCGGCCCTCGTCGTCGTAGAAGCTGTAGAAGCCGTAGAAGAGGAACCGCGGTCAGAAGAGCCGCAGCTTGTCGTCCTCGATGCCCCGCAGCGCGTCGTAGTCCATGAGGTGGCAGCCGATGCCGCGGTCGGTGGCGAGGACGCGGGCCTGGGGCTTGATCTCCTGCGCGGCGAAGATGCCGCGGACCGGGGCGAGATGGGGGTCGCGGTTCAACAGGTCGAGATAGCGGGTGAGTTGCTCCACGCCGTCGATCTCGCCGCGCCGCTTGATCTCCACCGCGACGGTCTGGCCCTCGGCGTCCCGGCACAGGATGTCGACCGGGCCGATGGCCGTCATGTACTCGCGGCGGATCAACGTGTAGCCGTCGCCGAGGGTTTCGATGCGGTCGGCGAGCAGCTCCTGAAGGTGTGCTTCCACGCCGTCCTTGATCAGGCCCGGATCGACGCCCAGTTCGTGCGAGGAGTCGTGCAGAACCTCCTCCATCGTGATGATGAGCTTCTCGCCCGCCTTGTTGATGACGGTCCAGACGCCCTCCTCGTCGCCGGTCCCCTCCTTCAACGTGCAGGGCGGCGACATCCAGTTCAGAGGCTTGTAGGCGCGGTCGTCCGCGTGGATGGAGACGCTGCCGTCGGCCTTCACCAGGATCAGACGGGGGGCCGAGGGCAGGTGGGCGGTGAGCCGGCCCGCGTAGTCGACGGAACACCGGGCAATGACGAGACGCATGGTCGGCAACGCTACTCGACGGGCGCATGTCCACGCGATTCGGCCCGTAAGGCTGTGGAGGAAGCCTGTTCACTTGTGGCCGATTGTGGGCCTGTTGGGAGTGCCCTTTGTTCGCATTCTCCTGGTGCCGTCACGGTCCGTTGCCTACCGTAGTAAACGGGAGGTCGCGAGGCGTGTACTGAGAGTGTCCGGCAGCGCGAACTCCCTTTACCTGTCCGGCAACCCCTGAATGAAATCAGGGGTGCGAGAGGAGAACCCATGTCGCTCGACGTCTCACCGGCCCTACTCGAGAAGGCCGAGCGAGGCGAGGTCGACGAAGCCGAATTCGTCGACTGCGTCCGGACCTCCCTGCCCTATGCATGGGAGATGATCAGCTCCCTGGTGGCCCAGCTGAAGGTGGACGGCGGCAACTTCGCCGACAACCAGACGCCCCCGCCGGACGAGCAGGCACGCGGCCAGCTGCTGCGTGCGCTTGCGAGTGACGCGATACGCGGCGCGCTCCAGCGGCACTTCGGTGTGCGGCTGGCCTTCCAGAACTGCCACCGGGTGGCGGTGTTCCCGTTGGACTCCTCGGTCGACGAGACGCTCGTCCGCTTCACCTCGGTGCGCAGTCAGCTGCTGAACCAGTCTCCGGAGTTCCGGGACTGCTGAGGCGGCGCCGCTTGCTTGCCGCTCCGTACGCGGGAGGTGCATCAGTACCGGGGCGGCAAGCTCCCGCTGGACAGGGTTGTTCCCTTCAGGTCAGGTGCGGCAGCACTTCCGCGCCCAGCCGCCGTACGTTCTCCTCGGTGGCCGCCAGGTCTCCCGAACCCTCGACGAGCAGGGCGAAACGGGAGATGCCCGTCCGCTCACTGGTCGCCGCGAGCCGGTCGGCGGCGAGCCTCGGGGTGCCCACCGGGTGCAGTCCGCAGAGCAGTTCGGTGTACGCCACCGGGTCGCGCATCTGGCGGACCCGGCCGTCGACCGTGACATGGGCGCCGAGCCCCTGCCGCAGCCAGCCCGGCATCGCCTTCACCAGGGCCTCCACCGCGTCCGTGCGCCGGTCGGCGAGCTGGCAGACCCCGGCCGAGACGTGGGGCGCCTCCAGGACCTTCTGGGGCGTGTGTCCGGCGGCGCGCGCGTGCCTGCGCCACAGCGCCACCATCTCCGCCTTCTCCTCGTCCCCGACATGCATCCCGAGCAGCATCGCCAGCCCGCGCTCGGCGGCGAGCCGGACACTCGCCGGGGAGGTGCAGGCGACCACGACCTCGGGCCCCGCCGCCTCCGAGAGCGACTCCGAGGGCCGCGGCACGACGGGTACCTCACGGAACCGGAAGCGCTCGCCGTCCGCCCCGACGGAGGGCTCACGCAGCCAGCGCACCAGCAGATCGAGTGATTCCGGGAACCCCTTCTCGTACGCCTGGAGCCCCGAGCCGAACACCTCCAGGTCGACCCACGGCCCGCCGCGCCCCACGCCGAGCGAGAAGCGCCCGCCGCTCGTCATGTGCAGCAGCGCGGCCTGCTCGCCGAGGGCGACGGGGTGGACGGTGGGCAGCACGCTCACGGCGGTGCCGACGCGGATACGGCGGGTGCGGCCCAGCAGCAGGGCCGCGAGGGTGATCGCGGACGGGCAGGTGCCGTACGGCACGAAGTGGTGCTCCGCCAGCCAGACCGCGTCGAGTCCGGCCTCCTCCGCGACCTCGGCCGAGCGGACCGCGCGGTGCAGCGCCTCCCCCTGGCCCTGTCCCGGGAACTGGGCCGCCAACACGAATGTTCCAACGTGCATTGCTTTTCCTGCTTCCTTGGCTCCGACGCGGAGCTCCCCCACACGGCATAACCGTCTGACACGTGCCGAGGACACGGCCTGGCGGAGGGATTTGCCGATTGTCTTCAGAATGCGTCGTCCCGGAGGGGGACTTGTGGGGGTTGGTTCCCTACGCGTACCCAGCTTCGCGCCGCGTAGGCTGGACACGGTTCCTGCTTCCTGTATAGCCCCGTGAGGTGTCCTGTGTCCCCGCGTCGCAACCGACCCAAGGGTTCCGGTTCGTCGGACTCGGTCGGCCGGAGTGCCGAGGACGACCGGTCCGGCCGCTACGGCGGCTTCCAGTCCTCCACGAACTGGCAGGGCGAGGAGTGGAACGTCCGGCATGTGGCGGGGGCCAGCGCGCAGGGCAAGGCGTACCGCTGCCCGGGCTGCGACCAGATGATCCCGGACGGCGTCCCGCACGTGGTGGCGTGGCCGGACCACTCGGGCGTCGACGAGCGCCGGCACTGGCACAAGGCGTGCTGGAACGCACGGGACCGCCGCACCACGCGGGTGCAGCGGTCCCGTAACGCGCCGAAGTTCTGAGGGAGTTACACGTCCCGCTTCTCCAGCAGGGCGTAGGCGCCGGCGAACGCGGCGGCGGTCACGCCGATGATGATCCACAGCGGGTCCCAGCCCGAAGGGCCGGTCTCGGTGAGGGAGTTGGAGTAGAAGACGCTCAGCTGGTTCGGGATGGAGTACTCGAACAGCGCCTGGCGCAGGTTCTCCAGGGACTGCGAGAACATGAACAGCGCGATGACCAGCGGGGCCAGCACCACGCCGATCATGACGGTGATCGCGCCCGCCGAGTGCCGGATGATCGAGCCGATGATCAGCGAGAGCAGACCGAGCAGGGCGATGTAGAGCGAGATCCCGAGGGTGCCCTTCAGCCACTCCTGGCCGGTCGGGGTCCGGGCGCCGTCCAGCAGGGCCACGTCGGCGAAGGCGACGACGAGGACCGAGACCAGGGTGGTCACGAAGGCGACGGAGAAGAACACGATGGCCTTCGCCGCCAGCACGCGGCTGCGCGAGGGGCAGGCGACCATGGTGGTCCGGATCATGCCGGTGCCGTACTCGGAAGCGGTGGTCAGCACGCCGAGCGTGATGACGCACATGCTGCCGAGCAGCAGTCCGAAGAAGCCGAACGACAGCGGGTTCTCGCCCCGCATGCTCTCCTCGGAGGCGTTGGCCGCGACCAGCGCGGCGGCCCCGAGCCCGATCCCGACGACGAGCAGCACGAACACGCCCAGCGTCCAGATCGTCGACCTGACGGACCGGATCTTCGTCCACTCCGACGTGACGGCGTGCCCGAGGTGCGTGCGCACGACGGGGATCGGCGAGGTGTAGCCGGGGTGCGGCTGCCCACCCGGCGCCTGCCAGTTCGCGACGGCCGCGGCGGCCTGGGGCATCGGGGGCTGCGGGGTGCTCATCGGACGTCCTCGGACTGGGTCGGGGCGGATCCCTGCGGGGCGGCGGACGGCTGCGCCGGGGCAGCGCCGACCGGGGCGCCCTCGGGGGCCTGGGCGGCGGGCGGTGTGGTCCCGGGCGCGTGACCCGGGGCCTGAGCCGTCGGCCCGCTGCCAGGAGC
>NZ_JAAGLY010000319.1 GCF_010548375.1 Streptomyces sp. SID13726 | reverse complement strand
TCTTCACGGACGCGGGCGGCCTGGACGTGGTCCAGGCGATGTACCTGGACCTGACGGGTCAACGGGTCCCGGAGCCCGCGGGCGGACCCGGCCGGGTGTTCGTCGCCGAGAACTACGCCCTGCTGGCGGCGGTCCGCGGCCGCCAACTCCCCTGGCGCTCCCCGGCCGAGGGGACGGCGTCCGTTCCCGTTCCAGCTCCCGCGCGGGCCGGGGAGGCCGGGGCCGAGGCCGGGCACGGCCGTACCGGGGGCGAGCGGCCCGGACCGGTACGGGTGGCACCGCGGGCGGAGCGGGGGCGGGTGGAGGCGGCCTGGTTCGCCGCCGACGACCCGATGCCGTTCCTCGCGATGCTCGCCGCGTTCCTCGGCAGGGGTGCGGGGAAGGGCGTGCGCGCACTGCGCGGTGTCCCGGCGCACGGCCGGCGTACGGCGCGCGCCG
>NZ_JAAGLY010000318.1 GCF_010548375.1 Streptomyces sp. SID13726 | reverse complement strand
GGCCGCGACGTCGTGCTCGTGCACCCGGACGACCTCGCCGAGCTGGGGTTCGCCGACGGCGACCGGGTCGACGTCCATGCCGAGTGGCCCGGCGAGCCCGACCGCGTCCTCGCCGCCCAGCGCGTGGTCGCCTACCCGACCGCGCGGGGGTCGGCCGCCGCCTACTATCCCGAGGCGAACGTCCTCGTCCCGCTCGAGAGCGCGGCCTACGGGAGCAACACGCCGGTCTCGAAGTCCGTCGTCGTCCGGTTGCAGGCCGCGCGGTAGAGCCCGGGTCCGGCTGCCGGGGCGCGCCGGGCTCAGGGGTGGGCGGCGCCCAGGTCGGCGAAGAGGTCGCTGTTGAGGCGGAAGGCGTGCTTGGCCTCGGCGACGGTCTCGTCGAGCTGCTCGGGGGTGAGGACGAGGGCGTCGAGGCGCTCGCGGTAGACGTCCTTGAACGGCTTGGACTTGGGGATCTCGACGAACGTGTAGAACGCGAGGCCGTCG
>NZ_JAAGLY010000317.1 GCF_010548375.1 Streptomyces sp. SID13726 | reverse complement strand
GACGGAGCCGACGATGCCCATGCGCACCCCGGGGCCGAAGACCACGGCGAAGAGCGCGTACGCGAAGAGGCCGGCGACGATCGACGGGATGCCCGTCATGACGTCGACGAAGAACGTCACCGCGCGGGCGAGCGGCCCGCGGCCGTACTCGACGAGGTAGATCGCGGCGAGCAGGCCGATCGGGACCGAGATCACCGCGGCGCCGAGCGTGATGAGCAGCGTGCCGAGGATCGCGTGGTAGATGCCGCCCGCGTCCATGCCGCCGAACACGCCGCGCATCGAGTGCGTCAGGAAGTAGACGTCGAACCGCTCCATGCCGTGCACGACGACGGTCCACGCGACGGACACGAGCGGCACCATCGCGAGGGCGAACGCGCTCCACATGAGGACCGTCATCGTGCGGTCCTTGCGGCGGCGGCCGGCGTCGGCACCGCGCAGGAGCGCGCGGACGGAGGCGGTGCGCTCCGGGTCCGGGGCGGAGGCCCC
>NZ_JAAGLY010000316.1 GCF_010548375.1 Streptomyces sp. SID13726 | reverse complement strand
GGGGAGGCGGAGGACATGGACGGTGTCGGGCGGTTCGGCTGGGTCACCGACCCGGAGGGCAACCGGATCGAGCTGTGGGAGCCCGCGTAGGCCTGTGAGGCCCCGGATGCCCGGCGCGGTGGGCGGGCGCATGCTGGTGGGAGGGGGCGCCGGGGGGCTGTGGACGGGACGTGTTCATGGGCGTGGGCAAGGCGGGAGCCGGGGCCTCTGGCCGACGGCTGTTCTCGGGCCGGGACAGGGCGGTCATCGCCGCCGCCTCGCTGTCGATGCTCCTCGTCCAGATGGACTGGTTCGCCCTCAACCTGATGCTTCCCGTCATCGCCCGGGACTTCTCCACACCCACCACGAACCTGCAGTGGCTGGTCAGCGGCTACATGCTGACGCTCGGCGCACTGATGATCACGGGCGGCAGGGCGGCCGACGTCCACGGGCGGCGCACCGTCATCGTGTGGGGCCTGGTCGGCTTCGCCGTGGTGTCCGTCGTGTG
>NZ_JAAGLY010000315.1 GCF_010548375.1 Streptomyces sp. SID13726 | reverse complement strand
TTCCCGTGGGGGACGTTCGTGGTGAACGCGGGTGCGTGCCTGGTGCTCGGGGTGCTGACCGGGGCGGTGCTGGCCGGTGCGGCCTCCGGGCGGCTGAGCCTGCTGCTGGGCCCGGGGCTGTGCGGGGCGCTGAGCACGTACTCGACGTTCTCGTACGAGACGCTGCGGCTGTACGAGCGCGGCTGGCGGTTCCTGGCGGCGGCGAACGTGGCGGCCTCGGTGCTGGCCGGGCTCGGTGCGGTGACGCTGGGGTCGCAGGTGGCGCGGCAGTTGTTCGCCTGAGGCCCCAGTGGTGGGGCCGCTGTCGGCCCGGGTCGTGGGGCCGGGCGGTGTCCCCGAGGGCGTGTCCCTTACGGGGTAAAGGGAGTTGGGCACATTGACCCGCTCTCCGCGGACCCTGACCGCCCACCTCCGGCCGCCGCCGGGGGACCCCCAGGAGGTGCCCCGTGCGCCAGTTGTCCGCTTCCCTCCGGCTGACCGCCGCCGT
>NZ_JAAGLY010000314.1 GCF_010548375.1 Streptomyces sp. SID13726 | reverse complement strand
CGACGCCCTCTTCGACGTGATCCACATCCACGAGCCGGCCTCGCCCTCGCTGGGACTGCTGTCCTGCTGGGCGGCGCAGGGGCCGATCGTGGCCACCTTCCACACCTCGAACCCGCGCTCGCGCGCCATGATCGCCGCGTACCCGATCCTCCAGCCGGCCCTGGAGAAGATCAGCGCCCGGATCGCGGTGAGCGAGTACGCGCGCCGCACGCTCGTGGAGCACCTGGGCGGGGACGCGGTCGTGATCCCCAACGGGGTCGACGTGGACTTCTTCGCCAAGGCCGGGGCGAATCCCGACTGGTCCGGGCAGACCCTCGGCTTCATCGGCCGGATCGACGAGCCCCGCAAGGGCCTGCCGGTCCTGATGGCGGCCTTCCCCAAGATCGTGGAGGCCTGCCCCGACGTACGGCTCCTCGTGGCGGGCCGCGGGGACGAGGAGGAGGCCGTGGCCTCCCTGCCCGCCGGACTGCGCTCGCGGGTGGAGTTC
>NZ_JAAGLY010000313.1 GCF_010548375.1 Streptomyces sp. SID13726 | reverse complement strand
CCACCACAGGAACGGCACGCGCAGCGGGGTCAGTTCGTAGACCGCCGTGAAGACCGCGACGACCGGGAGCTTCCAGAGCAGGTCGAAGCCGATGCTGCCGAGGCCCATGGCGACGCTCGTCGCAGCGTCCTTGGTGTCGTAGCCGGCGGCGTCCTCGTCGGGATGGAGCCGGTAGCTCACCACCTCGATGACGGTGAGCAGCACGAAGGCAGGTATGGACCACAGCACGACATCGGGCAGGTTCGGCATGCCCGCACCATAGAGCGGCTTCGGGGGCACCGCTAGGGGTTGTTACCGATCGGTATCCATCGGGGTTACCGGCGGTTCGCGCGATAATCTCCGGGCCGGGGGAAGGGCAGGGGCATGACGGGCTTCGAGACGGTTCTCTTACGTGTGGCGGGTACGGCGGCGGGGGCGCTGGTGAAGTCCCTGCTGACCCGGTCCCCGGGGGCGGGCCTGACGCCCTCCCCGGCCCGCCCGACCCCGC
>NZ_JAAGLY010000312.1 GCF_010548375.1 Streptomyces sp. SID13726 | reverse complement strand
AGCTGAACCCCCGGCTCGCCGGCGGTCAGATGGCCTTCCTGTCCGGCCTGGCCACCGGCCGCAGCCAACTGGACCGCCTCGTCGACTTCGTCCGGGGCCGGTACCGGGACGCGTCGGGCTACCGCCTGCTGCAGCACGTGACGTCGGTCTTCGTGACCGCCCATCGGTCGGGTGTGATCCGCAACCCGGATTCGCTGAGCGGTCTCGCGGACCTGCCCACGGCGGTGCGCTCGACCGTTGCCGTGCCGCCGGGCGGCCGGGTTCGGATGACCTCGGACGTGTTCTCCGTCCTCGGCCGCGTCGTACTCGCCGACCGTGACCCCGAGCGTGTGGAGCTCGATCGCCGGCGCATCAAGCGCATCGAACGAGATCTGCGCATCGATCGGGTCGGAGCCCCGACCGTCGGCGCCCCCCAGAACCGGAACCACCGATGACCGAGCTGTTGAGAGTCGCCGACCGGGCCGCGCCCCTGATCCTGCGTGCCGGCT
>NZ_JAAGLY010000311.1 GCF_010548375.1 Streptomyces sp. SID13726 | reverse complement strand
CCCAGCGCCGCGAGCACGTCGACGATCACCGGGACCTGCGCGACCAGCTTCTCCGGGACCTCCTCGACGCCCGTGGTCCCGGGGACCTTCTCCGCGACGCGGTGCGCCTTGTACGACGGGATCGCCTCGACGCGGAACGCCGGGCGCCAGTCCACGTCCCAGCACGCGACGAGGCGCGTCGGGCGACGGTCGGCGACGAGCGTCGCGATCATGTCGAGCAGGCCGCGCACCGCGTTGACCGGCGTGCCGTCCGGGGCCTTGATCGAGTCGGGCACCCCGAAGAACGCGCGGAAGTACAGGCTCGCGGTGTCGAGCAGCATGAGCTCGCCGCCTGTCGCGCCGCTGCCTGCCGGGTCGCCCGCGGGGTCGCTCGAGAGGGCGCCGTCGTCCGTGCTCTGCGTCATGCGGCCATCCTGCCGCACGGCCCCGACACGGGGCTCGGCGTGGCGCCGCCCGGCCCTGCCCTCGCCGTCGGGCGGCGCGCGCGGT
>NZ_JAAGLY010000310.1 GCF_010548375.1 Streptomyces sp. SID13726 | reverse complement strand
CACGCTTGCGGATCTTGCTGCTCAGCCACACCAGCGGGTCGTACTTGCGGTCCACCGCCCGCTCCTTCAGCGGGATCAGCGCGTTGTCGGTGATCTTGATGCCCTCGGGGCAGACCTCCGTACAGCACTTGGTGATGTTGCAGTAGCCGAGCCCGTGCTCCTCCTGGGCGGTGCGCTTGCGGTCGAGGCCCGCCTCGTCCGCCGCGTCCAGGGGGTGCATGTCCAGCTCCGCCACCCGCATCAGGAAGCGGGGACCGGCGAAGGCGGGCTTGTTCTCCTCGTGGTCGCGCACCACGTGGCAGGTGTCCTGGCACAGGAAGCACTCGATGCACTTCCTGAACTCCTGCGAGCGCTCCACGTCCACCTGCTGCATCCGGTACTCGCCCGCGGCCACCCCCTGCGGCGGCACGAAGGCCGGGACCTCGCGCGCCTTCTCGTAGTTGAAGGACACGTCCGTCACCAGGTCGCGGACCACCGGGAAGGCGCGCAG
>NZ_JAAGLY010000030.1 GCF_010548375.1 Streptomyces sp. SID13726 | reverse complement strand
TGCGGCGCCCGCCAAGGCCGCGCCCGCCGCCGCTGCTCCGGCACCCAAGGCCGCTCCGGCGCAGGCCGCCCCGGCTCCGGCCGCCGCGAAGCTGCCGGGCCGTCCGAAGGCCGGTGAGGTCACGGCGGCTCCCGAGGGCCCCGAGATGATCACGCTGCGCGGCCCCGCCGCCGCGGTCGCGAAGAACATGAACGCCTCGCTGGAGCTGCCCACGGCCACGTCCGTGCGCGCGGTCCCGGTGAAGCTGCTCTTCGACAACCGCATCGTCATCAACAACCATCTGAAGCGTGCCCGGGGCGGGAAGATCTCCTTCACCCACCTCATCGGCTACGCGATGGTGCAGGCCATCAAGGCCATGCCGTCGATGAACTGGCACTACGCGGAGAAGGACGGGAAGCCCACCCTCGTCAAGCCGCCGCACATCAACTTCGGCCTCGCCATCGACCTGGTGAAGCCCAACGGCGACCGCCAGCTGGTCGTCGCGGGCATCAAGAAGGCCGAGACGCTGAACTTCTTCGAGTTCTGGCAGGCCTACGAGGACATCGTCCGCCGCGCCCGCGACGGCAAGCTGACGATGGACGACTTCTCGGGCGTCACGGTCTCCCTGACGAACCCGGGCGGCCTCGGTACGGTCCACTCCGTGCCGCGCCTCATGCCCGGCCAGTCGGTCATCATGGGCGTCGGCTCCATGGACTACCCCGCGGAGTTCCAGGGCACCTCCCAGGACACCCTGAACAAGCTCGGCATCTCGAAGGTCATGACGCTCACGTCGACCTACGACCACCGGGTCATCCAGGGCGCCGCCTCCGGCGAGTTCCTGCGGATCGTCGCGAACCTCCTGCTCGGCGAGAACGACTTCTTCGACGAGATCTTCGAGGCGCTGCGCATCCCCTACGAGCCGGTCCGCTGGCTCAAGGACATCGACGCCTCCCACGACGACGACGTCACTAAGGCCGCCCGCGTCTTCGAGCTGATCCACTCCTACCGGGTCCGCGGCCACGTCATGGCCGACACCGACCCGCTGGAGTACCAGCAGCGCAAGCACCCCGACCTGGACATCACCGAGCACGGCCTCACCCTGTGGGACCTGGAGCGGGAGTTCGCGGTCGGCGGCTTCGCCGGCAAGTCGATGATGAAGCTGCGCGACATCCTCGGCGTGCTGCGCGACTCGTACTGCCGCACCACCGGCATCGAGTTCATGCACATCCAGGACCCGAAGCAGCGCAAGTGGATCCAGGACCGCATCGAGCGCCCGCACTCCAAGCCGGAGCGCGAGGAGCAGCTGCGCATCCTGCGCCGGCTGAACGCCGCGGAGGCCTTCGAGACCTTCCTCCAGACGAAGTACGTCGGCCAGAAGCGCTTCTCCCTGGAGGGCGGCGAGTCCGTCATCCCGCTGCTCGACGCGGTGCTCGACTCGGCGGCGGAGTCCCGTCTCGACGAGGTCGTCATCGGCATGGCCCACCGCGGCCGCCTGAACGTCCTGGCCAACATCGTCGGCAAGTCGTACGCCCAGATCTTCCGCGAGTTCGAGGGCAACCTCGACCCGAAGTCGATGCACGGCTCCGGCGACGTGAAGTACCACCTGGGCGCCCAGGGCACCTTCACGGGCCTGGACGGCGAGCAGATCACCGTCTCGCTGGCCGCGAACCCGTCCCACCTGGAGACGGTCGACCCGGTCATCGAGGGCATCGCCCGCGCCAAGCAGGACATCATCAACAAGGGCGGCACGGACTTCACCGTCCTGCCGGTCGCCCTGCACGGTGACGCGGCCTTCGCGGGCCAGGGCGTGGTGGCCGAGACGCTGAACATGTCGCAGCTGCGCGGCTACCGCACCGGCGGCACCGTCCACATCGTCATCAACAACCAGGTCGGCTTCACGGCGGCGCCCGAGTCCTCGCGCTCCTCCATGTACGCCACCGACGTGGCCCGCATGATCGAGGCCCCGATCTTCCACGTGAACGGCGACGACCCGGAGGCCGTGGTCCGCGTGGCCCGCCTGGCCTTCGAGTTCCGTCAGGCGTTCAACAAGGACGTGGTGATCGACCTCATCTGCTACCGCCGCCGCGGTCACAACGAGTCGGACAACCCGGCCTTCACCCAGCCCCTGATGTACGACCTGATCGACAAGAAGCGCTCGGTGCGCAAGCTGTACACCGAGTCCCTCATCGGTCGCGGCGACATCACCCTGGAAGAGGCCGAGCAGGCCCTCCAGGACTACCAGGGCCAGCTGGAGAAGGTCTTCACCGAGGTCCGCGAGGCCGTCACGGCCCAGCCGGCCGCCGGTCCCGTCTCCGACCCGCAGGCCGAGTTCCCGGTCGCCGTCTCCACCGCGATCTCCTCGGAGACCGTGAAGCGGATCGCCGAGTCCCAGGTCAACATCCCCGACACCTTCCACGTCCACCCGCGTCTGCTGCCCCAGCTGCAGCGCCGGGCGGCGATGGTCGAGGACGGGACGATCGACTGGGGCATGGGCGAGACGCTGGCCGTCGGCTCCCTGCTGCTCGAAGGCACCCCGGTGCGCCTCTCCGGCCAGGACTCCCAGCGCGGCACCTTCGGCCAGCGCCACGCGGTCCTCATCAACCGCGAGACGGGCGAGGAGCACACCCCGCTCCAGTACCTCGCCGAGGACCAGGCCCGCTACAACGTCTACAACTCCCTGCTCTCCGAGTACGCGGTCATGGGCTTCGAGTACGGCTACTCGCTGGCCCGCCCCGACGCGCTCGTGATGTGGGAGGCGCAGTTCGGCGACTTCGTCAACGGCGCGCAGACGGTGGTCGACGAGTACATCTCGGCGGCGGAGCAGAAGTGGGGCCAGACGTCCGGCGTCACCCTGCTGCTCCCCCACGGCTACGAGGGCCAGGGCCCGGACCACTCGTCCGCGCGCGTGGAGCGCTTCCTCCAGCTCTGCGCCCAGAACAACATGACGGTCGCGATGCCGACGCTCCCGTCGAACTACTTCCACCTTCTCCGCTGGCAGGTGCACAACCCGCACCACAAGCCGCTGGTGGTCTTCACCCCGAAGTCGATGCTGCGCCTCAAGGCCGCCGCGTCGAAGACGGAGGAGTTCACGTCGGGTCAGTTCCGCCCGGTCATCGGCGACTCGACGGTGGAGGCGAACGCGGTCAAGAAGGTCGTCTTCTGCGCCGGCAAGGTCTACTACGACCTTGAGGCCGAGCGTCAGAAGCGCGGTGTCACGGACACGGCGATCATCCGCCTGGAGCGCCTGTACCCCCTGCCGGGTGCCGAGGTCCAGGCCGAGATCGCCAAGTACCCGAACGCCGAGAAGTACCTCTGGGCCCAGGAGGAGCCGGCGAACCAGGGCGCCTGGCCGTTCATCGCCCTCAACCTGATCGACCACCTCGACCTGGCGGTCGGCGCGGACGTCCCGCACGGCGAGCGCCTGCGTCGGATCTCCCGCCCGCACGGCTCCTCGCCTGCGGTGGGGTCGGCGAAGCGGCACCAGGCTGAGCAGGAGCAGTTGGTCCGGGAGGTGTTCGAGGCGTAACCGCTCACGCGGATCACGCTCGGCGGCCGGGCCGCACCCCTCTCAGGGGTGCGGCCCGGCCGTTTTCCCCCACATATCCTTGAGGCATGTACTTCACCGACCGAGGCATCGAAGAGCTGGAGAAGCGACGCGGCGAGGAGGAGGTCAGCTTCG
The DNA here is from genome assembly GCF_010548375.1 of Streptomyces sp. SID13726. GTDB lineage: Bacteria > Actinomycetota > Actinomycetes > Streptomycetales > Streptomycetaceae > Streptomyces. Next base: position 91,529 of record NZ_JAAGLY010000030.1, on the reverse strand, counting down.
AGTGGCTGGCCGAGCAGCTGCGTACGTTCGTCGATCTGAATCCGGACTTCGAGGTGCCGGTGGAGCGGCTGGCCACGTGGCTGGCCCGGCTGGACGACGAGGACGACGACGAGTAGGACGGCGTGACGCGGGGCGCCTCTTCGGGGGCGCCTTTTTGGGTTTCAGTCGCGCGGGCGGGTCGGTCAGTCGTGCGGGCGCGTCGGTCAGTCGGGCAGTCAGTCGCGCAGGCTGGTCTGTCAGTCGCGCGGGCGCGTGAGGTCGTACGCCAGTCCCAGCGCGCCGTGCGCGAGCAGCAGCGCCCCCGCCGTGAGCCAGCCACCGCTGCGGTGTCGTAGGGCCCAGGCGGTCAGGGGGAGGCCGGTCGCCACCTGGGCCAGGGACAGGGTGCGGGCCCTGGGGTCGCCGGACCAGGGGAGCCAGGGGGTCAGGCGGCGGCCTGCCACGGCCTCGAACTCGCCCTGTACGACGTCCCGCCAGCCGTCCGCCTCGACGGACCGGGCGTTCGGCTGGACGCGGGCGACTTCGCGGAGGCGGTCGGCGGGTTCGCCGGGGGTGAGGCCGGCGGGGAGGGTCAGGCCCGCGCGCGTGAGGACCGCCAGCAGGCCGCGGAGGCGGGCCCGGGCGTCGGATGCCGGGTCCGGTTTCGTCAGGTGGTCGAGGGACTGGACGTCCAGCACGGGGTCGAGGGACAGACGGGCGGCGAAGGTGCGCATGGCCTCGTCCTCGCCGGCCGGGGTGCCGTTGGTGAGCCAGACATAGCCGACCGGGCGGCGGAAGCCGGACGCGAGGGTGTAGCCGCCGCGGTCGGCGTCCCACCACAGCGCGAGAACGGGCCAGGGAGCGCCCACGGCCAGGGCGGTGGCCCAGCCGGTGAGGACGCGGTCGACCGGCTCCTCACCGCCCAGCCAGGGCTTCCCCTCCGGTACGAGAACGCTCCACTCGTCACCCGCGCCCGTGAGCAGCATGCGCTCGCGCAGCAGCCGGGCGGCGGGGGCGACGGCGTCCGGTGCGGCCCGGCAGAGCAGCAGGGCACCAGGGGCGGGACCTGCGCGGCCCGAGGGGCCGGTACGGGAGGAGCGTGCCGTGGACATGGTCACACGCTAGGGGCATTTGCCATGCTTCGTCATATTTCCAGCCCCGAGTATCCCTGGAAAGAGTGTCTTGACTTTCGACGTCCACGATATATCGTGAATTGCAGGAGACGCGATATGGCGCGTTGCTACGGGGAGGTCTGCACCATGTCCGAGTGGTCCGTCACTGAGCCCAGGAAGCTCACCTTCGACGAGCCCGTACGCGAACTCCACGTACGCATCGTCAACGGAACGGTGAACGTGGTGGGCACGGACGAAGGTTCCGCGCGCCTGGAGGTCTCCGAGATCGAGGGACCGCCCCTGGTCGTCACCCAGGAGGGCGGCACCCTCACCGTCGCCTACGAGGACCTGCCCTGGAAGGGCTTCCTCAAGTGGCTCGACCGCAAGGGCTGGCGGCGCAGCGCGGTCGTCTCCCTGGCCGTGCCGGCCGAGACCCGCGTCGAGGTGGGCGTGGTCAGCGCCGGGGCCGTCGTGTCGGGGCTGCGCGGCCCGTCGGTGGTGAAGGGGGTCAACGGCGACACGACCCTGGTCGGCGTCTCCGGCACCGTCCGCGCGGACACCGTCTCGGGGAACCTGGAGGCCCAGGCCGTCACCGGCGACCTCCGTTTCAACTCCGTCTCCGGGGATCTCACCGTCGTGGAGGGCTCCGGCCCCTCCGTGCGGGCCGACTCTGTCAGCGGCTCGATGATCGTCGACCTCGACCCGGACGGCCCCACCGACGTACGCCTCACCAGCGTCTCCGGCGAGATCGCCATCCGCCTCCCCCAGCCCGCGGACGCGGAGGTGGAGGCCAACACCGCCAGCGGGACGATCTCCAACGCCTTCGACGGCCTACGGGTACACGGCCAGTGGGGCGCCCACAAGGTCACCGGCCGCCTCGGCGCAGGCACCGGAAAGCTCCGCGCGACCACGGTCTCGGGCTCGATCGCCCTTCTCCGGCGGCCACCTCGGGAGGACGACGAGGAGGAGCCGTGGGAGACGGATCCGTTCGTGAAGGACGGCGGGGCGGACGCGGGTGCGGCTGGCACGAGCGCGGCTAGGGACGCGGGCGCGGGCAGGCCCGCTGGAACGGGGGCTTCCGACCCGGTCGACCCTGTTGATCCGGCAGACCCCGCAGACCCTGTTGATCCCGCAGACCCTGTTGATCCCGCTGACCCGGTCGACTCCCCCGCCCCCTCCGACCCGGCAGACGGCGAGCACCGCACCTCGCGAGACAATCCCGTTTCCGGCCCGACCCCCACCCCGGCCGACGGCACGACCGACAAGAAGGTGCTCTGACATGCCCCCCGTCTTCGCCCACGGCCGCCTCCGCCTCTACCTGCTGAAGCTGCTGGACGAGGCCCCGCGCCACGGCTACGAGGTGATCCGGCTCCTGGAGGAGCGCTTCCAGGGCCTGTACGCCCCCTCGGCGGGCACCGTCTACCCCCGCCTGGCCAAGCTGGAGGCGGAAGGCCTGGTCACCCATACCACTGAGGGTGGCCGGAAGGTGTACGCCATCACCGACGCGGGCCGTGCCGAGCTGGCCGACCGCAGCGGCGAACTGGCCGACCTGGAGCTGGAGATCCGCGAGTCGGTCGCCGAGCTGGCCGCCGAGATCCGGGCCGACGTACGCGGCGCGGCGGGCGACCTGCGGCGCGAGATGCGGGCCGCCGCGACCGAGGCCCGCCGCGGCACCGGCGGCGGCACCAAGGGCACCGGCGGCGGACACGAGGGCCCCTTCGGGGACTTCACGGAGTACGCCGACAACGAGTCCTGGCGCGCCGCCAAGGAGGAGATGCGCCGCGTCAAGCAGGAGTGGAAGGAACAGGCCCGGCGCGCCAAGGACGAGAGCCGCCGCGCCCGCGAGGAGGCCCAGCGGGCCCGCCGCCAGGCCAAGGAGGCCCAGGACCGGGCGAGGGAGCAGGCCCAGGAGGAGGTGCAGCGCATCGCCCGGCGGGTCCAGGAGCAGGTGCAGGACCACTTCGCACGCGGCGACTGGCCTACGGGGGTGCGCGAGGGGCTGACCGAACTGGCCAAGGAGTTCGGCGAGTTCGGGAAGGACTACGGCAAGGAGTTCGGGAAGGACTTCGGCTTCGGCCGGGGCGGCGTGCGGACCGAGGGCAAGACAGGCAAGACGCCACCGGCCCCCGAGTACGCGGACACCCCCGAGGACTTCCCCGGCGAGTACGAACCGTCCTGGGCCCACGAGTACCCGACCGGAAACCCGTCCCGCGACCTGGACCGCCTGCTCGACCGTTTCCGGGACGACATCCGCGACGCGGCCCGCGACCACGGCATCACGGCCGACCAGCTCCGCGACGCCCGCCGCCACCTGTCGACGGCGGCGGCCCACATAGGAGCACTGCTGAGGACACCGAAGGCGTGAGACGACGGGGCGTGGGCAGTACGGCCGGCCCGAGAGCCGGCGATGCCGTACTGCCCCCCCCGGGGGGGAGTGTCCCCCTCCCGTCTCCCGTCCCCTCAGCCCGCCTTCACCTCCCCGCCACCCCCGTAGAGAACACGCATGACCGACTCGTAAGTCACGCCGTGATCCGCGAGCACCTCTCCCGCCACCCCGGGCCTGACCGTCAGGGCGAGCAGGATGTGCTCGTCGCCGACATGGCGGTCGCGCCGGGCCACGGTGATCCGCAGGGCCTTCTCCAGGATCTCCTTGGCGCCCCGCCCGAAGGTGCGCCTCCCGGACCACCACGCCTTGCCCTCGGTGCCACCGGACATCGCACCGACTCCGTGGACCTCCTCCACGCGGGCGACGATCTCCGAGACATCGATACCGAGCCCGGCGAGTGCCTCGGCGTCGGCCTGGGACAGCCCGGCCCGCCGTCGCGCCTCCCCCAGGGCCTCCCGTACAGCGTCCCCTCGCTCGGTGAGCCCGAGGGCGGCGAGTGCGAAGGAGGCGCGGCTGCCCTCGCGTTCGAGGAGGGCGAGGAGCAGATGCTCGGCGTCGACGGACCCGGCCCCCGTAGCCTCCGCGTGCTCGACCGCGCTCATGACCACCGCACGGGCGTCTTTCGTGAACCGCTCGAACATCAATGCCTCCCGTACTTCTTGTGCACGGCCTGCCTGCTCACCCCGAGTTCGGCGGCGATCTCCTGCCACGACCAGCCCTGATGGCGCGCACTGCGCACCTGCACCGCCTCCAACTGCTCCAGCAGCCGGCGCAGCGCGGCGACGGCGCGCAGTCCGATCCGGGGATCGCGATCGCCCGCGCGCTCGGCGAGATCCGTTGCTTCGGTCATGGCGTCAACCTACGTTGACACCCCACCTCCCGTCAACCATAGTTGACAAACGCGGACGGCCGACCCGTACCCGGATCGGCCGTCGACAAGAACAATCAAGACAAGAAGGGCGGAAGATCAATCGTTGGAAAGCACGATCTTCCCGAACAGCTCACCGGACTCGACCCGCTGGAAGCCCTCACGGGCCCGGTCCATCGGCAGGATCTCGTCGATGACGGGACGCACACCCGTGGCCGCGCAGAACGCGAGCAGATCCTCCAGCTCGTCCTTGGTCCCCATGGTCGACCCCACGACCTTGAGCTCCAGGAAGAAGATCCGGGTCAGTTCGGCGTGCGAGGGGCGGTCACCGCTCGTGGCACCCGAGATGACCAACGTTCCACCGGGCTTCAGCGACTTCACCGAGTGCGACCAGGTGGCCGCGCCGACGGTCTCGATGACGGCGTCCACCCGCTGCGAGAGCCGCGCCCCCGACTCCACCGCCTCCACGGCACCCAGCTCCACGGCACGCTTCCGCTTGGCCTCGTCCCGGCTGGTGGCGAAGACCCTCAGCCCGGCGGCCTTCCCGAGCACGATGGCCGCGGTGGCGACCCCACCGCCGGCGCCCTGCACCAGCACGGAGTCCCCGGGCCGTACGCCCGCGTTCGTGAACAGCATCCGGTACGCCGTCAGCCAGGCCGTCGGCAGACAGGCGGCCTCGGCGAAGGACAGCTCCTTCGGCTTGGGCAGGACGTTCCAGGTCGGCACGGTCACCTGCTCGGCGAACGTCCCCTGATAACGCTCGGTCAGGATGGACCGGGGCTCCTTGGGACCCACCCCGTGCCCGCTCTGCCCGATGACGGAGTGCAGGACGACCTCATTGCCGTCCGCATCGACACCGGCGGCGTCACAGCCGAGGATCATCGGCAGGGTGTCCTCCGCGAGGCCGACGCCCCGCAAGGACCAGAGGTCGTGGTGATTGAGAGAAGCGGCCTTGACATCGACGACACTCCAACCCGGCCGGACCTCAGGGGCCGGGCGCTCCCCCAATTCCAGTCCCGAGAGGGGGTTGTCGCGGTCGATTCGGGCGGCGTAGACAGCGAACATGACCTTGACGATAGGGTCCGTCGGCGACACGGGGAACGGGAACGCGTTGTGACACACGCCCTGTTGCGGAGTACGCCTGTTGGGGTGCCGGGTTCGGTTGTGGGGCGGCTGCGGGCGAGTGGGGGCTTGTCGCGCAGTTCCCCGCGCCCCTGAGGAGTTGCAGCCGGCCTGCGCCGATACCCGCCCCCCCCCTCGACCGCGGCGCCCCACGCGCGCCACCACGGGCCGTTGGCCGCCGACGGTGCGCAGGGGACGGGGTGGGGGGTGTCCGCCCGCAGCGGCCGGCGTCCGTTACCGAGACCTGCTCAAGTGGCCGAGCCGCCGGACCGAGGACGGATACCCCCCACCCCGGCCCCGACCCACAACACACCCGCACGCGCTACACACGCCCCCACCGAAGCCGAGCAGGCCGCCGCAGGCACCCCAGGGGCGCGGGGAACTGCGCAAAAACGCCAGCCCCCACGCACCCGCAGACAACCACCCAACGGCCCAAAAACCTCAGCGCCGAGCAACCCCCTCCGCCCGAGCCGCCGCAGCCACCGCCGCAGTAACCGCAGGCGCCACCCGCTCATCGAACGGCGAAGGAATCACATAGTCGGCCGCGAGATCGTCCCCGACCACAGCAGCCAACGCCTCCGCCGCCGCGATCTTCATCCCCTCCGTGATCCGAGAGGCCCGCACCTGAAGCGCCCCCGCGAAGATCCCCGGAAACGCCAGCACGTTGTTGATCTGGTTCGGGAAGTCGGACCGCCCGGTAGCCACCACGGCCGCGTACTTGTGCGCGACATCGGGGTGGACCTCGGGGTTCGGGTTGGCCATGGCGAAGACGAACGCCCCGTCCGCCATGGACGCGACGGCAGCCTCCGGCACCGTCCCGCCGGAGACGCCGATGAAGACGTCCGCCCCGGCCAGCGCGTCCTCCAGGGACCCGGTCAGCCCAGCCTTGTTGGTGAACCCGGCGAGCTCCCGCTTCACGGACGTGAGGTCGTCCCGGTCCCCGGACACGACACCCCGCCGGTCGGCGACGGCGACGTCCCCGATCCCCGCCTCGACGAGCATCTTGGCGATGGCGACCCCGGCCGCCCCCGCCCCGGAGATCACCGCACGAAGATCTCCGATGGTCCGCCCGCTCAGCCGCGCCGCGTTCCGCAGGGCCGCCAGCGTCACGACGGCCGTACCGTGCTGGTCGTCGTGGAAGACGGGAATGTCGAGCCGCTCCTGGAGCCGCTTCTCAATCTCGAAGCACCGGGGAGCCGAGATGTCCTCGAGGTTCACACCGCCGAAGGACGGGGCGAGCCGGACCACGGTCTCGATGATCTCGTCGACGTCGGTGCAGGCCAGCGCGAGCGGAACCGCGTCCACCCCGCCGAACTGCTTGAACAGGATCGCCTTGCCCTCCATGACCGGGAGGGAGGCCTCTGGCCCGATGTCACCGAGCCCCAGCACGGCCGTACCGTCGGTCACGACGGCGACCACGGACGACTTCCACGTGTAGTCGTGGACGAGTTCCGGCTGCTCGGCGATGGCGCTGCACACCTTCGCCACGCCGGGCGTGTACGCGAGGGACAGGTCGTCCTTGTCGCGGACCGGCACGGTGGCCTGCACAGCCATCTTGCCGCCGCGGTGCAGCGCGAACGCGGGGTCGAAGGAGTCGAGGGGCTCCGCCCCGCCGTCCTGGCCCGTATCGCTGTCGCTGCGAGGATTGACGATCTCCGCTGCCACTTTGTCTTACCCCTTAGGTCTTCATGGTTTGAGGGTGGCCGCTCCTGGTTGAGGAGCGGGCGGGCACCGCGCACAGCCCCGGTCGTGGACACATACGTCGTAGACGCGTACGTCGTGGACACATACGCCGTGGACCTATACGGATACGTACGGGCCGATGCGCGACGGGCGCGCCGCACACGCGCCCTGAGCCCCGGATGAGGGGTGTAAAGAACCTTCTTACCGGACGACCGGCTTCGAGGACGAGTCCAATACGTGCAAGGTCACATGCCGGAGCCCAAATCGATCATCGATCACCGGATGCAGGTGACATGAATCATGGGGTCGGTATACGGCCACGTCCTCGCGGCCCCTCGGCAAGGAGTCGACACCGAAGATCTTCCGGCCGGAATGTCAGATTCCCGCAGATGATCCGGTCAGGATGTACGGACATCGGGCGGTTCGGGGGTCACCCGTTATCCGATTTTGACATGACCGTCTCCCTGAATGGTCCAGTCCGAATGGCAAGATGCCGTAATCACACGAGGTCGCGGCGCTCGAAGACGTGTGCTCTCGTCGACCCGAGGACCCACCAGGATCCAAGGCCCCCGCCGAAGCCGTCGGCGACGCCTCCCGCCCATCGGCAACTCCACCCATCCGCCGGAGGAACCCACCATGACCGCACGCTCCACCCGTCGTACGACCGTCGCGCGCACCAGGACAGCCGCGGTAGGTGCGATCGCGGTCGCAGGCGCCCTGCTTCTCACCGGTTGCGGTGACCAGACCAACGACAGCGGCTCGGACAGCTCCAGCTCCGCCGGCACGTCCTCCGCCCCGCTGGCCGACAAGCTGCCCAAGGAGATCCGCGACAAGGGCGTCATCAAGGTCGGCTCGGACATCGCGTACGCGCCGGTCGAGTTCAAGGACGACGCCGGCAAGACGGCCGGTATCGACCCGGACCTCGCCGACGCCATGGGCAAGCAGCTCGGCGTGAAGTTCGAGTTCGAGAACGGCACCTTCGACACCCTGATCACGGGTCTGCGCTCCGACCGGTACGACATCGCCATGTCGGCCATGACGGACACGAAGGACCGCCAGGAGGGCGTCGACTCCGAGACCGGCAAGAAGGTCGGCGAGGGCGTCGACTTCGTGGACTACTTCACCGCCGGTGTCTCGATCTACACCCAGAAGGGCAAGAACACCGACATCAAGTCGTGGTCGGACCTGTGCGGCCGGAAGATCGTGGTGCAGCGCGGCTCGGTCTCCGAGGACCTCGCCAAGGCCGAGGCCAAGAAGTGCACGGGCGGCAAGAAGCTGGCCATCGAGCCCTTCGACACCGACCAGCAGGCCCAGACCCGCCTGCGCGCGGGCGGCGCGGACGCCGGTTCGTCCGACTTCCCGGTCGCCGCGTACGCGGTCGCGCACTCCGGCGGCGGCAAGGACTTCCAGATCGTCGGCGAGCAGGTCGAGGCGGCCCCGTACGGCATCGCGGTCGCCAAGAACGACACCCAGCTGCGCGACGCCCTCCAGGCCGCCCTGGACGCGATCATCGCGAACGGCGACTACGGCAAGGTCCTGAAGAAGTGGGGCGTCGAGGACGGCGCCGTGACCAAGGCCGCCGTCAACGGCGGCAAGTGACCGCGGACCGCGGCACTGAAAGGCAATACCCGTGACTGCTGACATCGACAAGACGGACGGGCCGGCGGACACCCCGCCGGCCGGCCCGGAGGCCATCAAGGCCATCCCGGTCCGTCACTACGGGCGGTACGTCTCCGCCGTGATCGCGCTCGCCCTGCTGGGCGCGATCGTCTACGCGTTCTCCCAGGGCAAGATCAACTGGGGCGCGATCCCGGACTACTTCTTCAATGACCGCGTCCTCAGCGGTGTGGGCAAGACCCTGCTGCTCACGGTGCTGTGCATGCTCATCGGCATCGTCGGCGGCATCCTGCTGGCCGTGATGCGGCTGTCGAAGAACCCGGTGACCTCGTCCATCGCGTGGTTCTACATCTGGTTCTTCCGCGGCACCCCGGTCCTGGTCCAGCTCATCGTCTGGTTCAACCTGGGCCTGGTCTTCGAGTACATCAACCTCGGGCCGATCTACAAGGACGAGTGGTCGCAGTTCATGACCCCGTTCCTGACGGCGCTGCTGGGCCTCGGGCTCAACGAGGCGGCGTACATGGCGGAGATCTGCCGGGCCGGCCTGCTCTCGGTCGACGAGGGCCAGACCGAGGCGTCGCACGCGCTGGGCATGAGCCACGGCAGGACGCTGCGCCGGATCGTCATCCCGCAGGCGATGCGCGTGATCGTGCCGCCCACGGGCAACGAGGTCATCAACATGCTGAAGACGACCTCGCTGGTGTCCGTGGTCCAGTACTCGGAGCTGCTCCGGGTCGCCCAGGACATCGGGCAGACCTCCGGCGCACCGGCCGAGATGCTGTTCCTCGCCGCCGCCTGGTACCTGGTGCTGACCTCGGTCTTCAGCGTCGGCCAGTACTACCTTGAGCGGTACTACGCCCGCGGCTCCAGCCGTATGCTCCCGGACACGCCGTTCCAGAAGATCAAGGCGAACCTGCTGTCCCTGTCGAACCGTTCGTCGGCGGGAGGCACCGCATGACAGCCATGGTGAAGGCCGAAGGCGTCCACAAGTCCTTCGGACTCGTCGAGGTCCTCAAGGGCATCGACCTGGAGGTGAAGTCCGGCGAGGTGTTCTGCCTCATCGGCCCCTCCGGCTCGGGCAAGTCCACCTTCCTCAGGTGCATCAACCACCTGGAGAAGATCAACGCCGGCCGGCTCTACGTCGACGGCGAGCTGGTCGGCTACCGCCAGAAGGGCGACAAGCTCTACGAGCTCAAGGACAGCGAGGTCGCGCTGAAGCGCCGGGACATCGGCATGGTCTTCCAGCGCTTCAACCTGTTCCCGCACATGACGGCGCTGGAGAACGTCATGGAGGCTCCGGTGCAGGTCAAGGGCGTGGCCAAGAGCCAGGCCAGGGACCGTGCGCGGGAGCTCCTGGAGCGGGTCGGGCTGGCCGACAAGGCCGGGAACTACCCCTCCCAGCTCTCCGGTGGCCAGCAGCAGCGGGTGGCCATCGCGCGGGCCCTGGCGATGGACCCGAAGCTGATGCTCTTCGACGAGCCGACCTCGGCGCTCGACCCGGAGCTGGTCGGTGACGTCCTCGACGTCATGCGCGACCTCGCCGAGTCCGGCATGACGATGGTCGTCGTCACCCACGAGATGGGCTTCGCCCGCGAGGTCGGCGACAGCCTCGTCTTCATGGACGGCGGTGTGGTCGTCGAGTCCGGCGACCCTCGCGAGGTCCTGACGAACCCTCAGCACGAACGCACGAGGTCGTTCCTGTCGAAGGTGCTCTGACCCCAGCGAGGACGAGGGGCGGTACGGATCCTGGATCCGTACCGCCCCTCGTTCATGCACGGCCATGTGCCCCTGACTCGCTCCCAGGGTCAGCGCCGCTTCAGGCCGAGCAGCAGTGTGTCCGACGGTGAGCACCACACCGGCCTGGCCTCGTCGAAGCCGTGCTCGCGCAGCACGCGCGCGTGCCACTGGACCGAGGGGGTCTCGCCCTCGGCGTGCTCGCCGTAGATCTCGAAGCGGCGGGCGGTCGGCTCGGCGAGGACCGGGTCCTCGGCGGCGAGCTGCCACCAGTCGGCCCAGTCGAGGGCGCCGTCGCCGCGGGCCCGCTCCATGAGCGCGTGCCGCTGGGCCCGCTCGGCCGCGTTGATGCGGGGCGTGCTGTCGTCGGTCATGTGGTCGGCGTTCATGAACACACCGCCGGGCCGGGCCAGTTCGGAGATCCGGCCGTAGAGTGCGGCGAGGGGGTCACGGCGCAGCCAGTGAAGGGCGGTCGCGGTGAGAATCGCGTCGTACGACTCGTGCGGCAGCCGCGTGGGCCAGTGCGGGTCCGTCAGGTCGGCCTCGACGAAGGTCACCCGGTCGTCGCCCGCGAAGGTGCCGCGCGCGATGGTGAGCAGCGCGGGGTCCAGGTCGACGCCGGTGCTGGTGGCCCCCGGGAAGCGGGCGAGCAGCCGGGCGGTGATGGTGCCGGTGCCGCACGCGAGGTCGAGGACGCGCGGTGCGGGTCCGACGAGGGCCTCCACCATGTCGAGCATGACCCGGAACCGCTCCTCGCGGTCCGGCATGTACCACTCCTGCTGCCGGTCCCAGCTCTCCTGCCAGGCCTGCCAGTCGGTGCCGACACCCGTCGCCATCAAAGCCCCCTGTCCACCCACTGTCGTAATACCCTGGAAGCACGATCAGCTGTTACCCGACCGCACCACGACGATAGAACGCCTCCGTAAGGACTACAAGTGGAACTGGCCTATTACTCGGACTACGCCGTACGTCTGGTCAACAGCGAGGACCCGGCCCGGGGCAAGGACTCCCTGACCTCGGTCGAGGCCGTCCGCGATCTGTTCGGGGTCAGTCAGGAGGCGGGCCGGCGGGCCACCGACGCCGACGTCACCCGCTTCCGCTCGGTGCGGGCGCGGCTGCGGGCGGTCTTCGAGGCGGCGGACGAGGGCGACGAGGAGTCGGCGGTGAACCTGCTGAACTCACTGCTCCTGGAGTTCCCGGTGAGCCCGCAGATCTCCGGGCACGACTTCCGCGACGACGACGGCCGCCCGCTGTGGCACATGCACCTCGCGGACCACCCGTCCAACGCCACCGCCGGGTACGCGGCCATCGCGGCGATGGGCCTGGCCTTCCACCTCACCGAGTACGGCGTGGACCGCCTCGGCCTGTGCGAGGCGGCCCCGTGCCGCAACGCCTACCTCGACACCTCCACCAACCGCTCCCGGCGCTACTGCTCCGACCGCTGCGCCACCCGCGCCAACGTGGCCGCCTACCGGGCCCGCAAGCGCCTGGAGGCCGACCGGTCGGGGAAGACGGGCCGCAGCGCGGACAGCGCCCAGCGCGCGGCGGCCAGCGGCGAGCGCTGATCCGAGGTGAACGGCCGGTACCGCAGCCGGGCCTTCCCCAGCACGAGATCCTCCGGTACGACGCCGTAGTCCGTGCTGTCGCCGCCGGCGAAGGCGTTGTCGCCGAGGACCCACCAGCCGCCCTCGCGCCGCTCCACGGCCCGCTTCACGACGAGCAGGTCCTGCTGGAAGGGATGGCGCAGGATCACGATATCGCCGGGGCCGACCCTGGCCCCCCAGTGCACGACGAGCCGGTCGCCGTGCCGGAGGGTGGGCACCATCGACGGACCGGTCACCTCGGCCACTCCCACGAAGGCCAGCAAGGACCTCCCCCGCTCGGTCTCCTGCGACAGCTCCGGCATCCCCGGCACCTCCCCGGTACGTTCATCCACCAGTCTCAGTCTGACCCCGGACTTTTGTCCTAAGCCCATGGGGGCACTCGCGAATTCGCCTCTCCCAGGGAGTAATGTCGCACCTGAGAAGACGATCACGAGGAAGGAATGCTCCATGCTTTCCCGCCTGTTTGCCCCCAAGGTCAAGGTCAGCGCACACTGCGACCTGCCCTGCGGTGTGTACGACCCGGCCCAGGCCCGCATCGAGGCGGAGTCGGTGAAGGCCGTGCAGGACAAGATGGCCGCCAACGACGACCCGCACTTCCAGGCCCGTGCCACGGTCATCAAGGAGCAGCGCGCCGAGCTCGCGAAGCACCACGTTTCCGTGCTCTGGAGCGACTACTTCAAGCCCCCGCACTTCGAGAAGTACCCGGAGCTGCACCAGCTGGTCAACGACGCCCTCAAGGCCCTCTCGGCCGCCAAGGCCTCGACCGACCCGGCCACGGGCCAGAAGGCCCTGGACTACATCGCCCAGATCGACAAGATCTTCTGGGAGACCAAGAAGGCCTGACTCCCCCGTCAGCCTCCGCCGACCCGCGATCGGTGCACCATCGCAGGTCAACGGGAACCCCGAAGGGGCCCGGTCGCACCGACCGGGCCCCTTCGCCGTGGCGGTGGGCTAGCGGCGGCCCTCGTGGTCGTCCTCGCCCGCCTCCAGCAGGCCCGCCGCCGCGCCCACGATGCGCGGGTCCGGTGTACCGACGACCTCGTCGTCCTTGTCGTGGTAGTCGAAGCGGGCCAGGACGCTGCGCATGGCCTCGACGCGGGCGCGCTTCTTGTCGTTGCTCTTGACCACCGTCCACGGGGCGTGGTCGGTGTCGGTGTCGCGGAACATGGCGACCTTGGCGGCGGTGTAGTCGTCCCAGCGGTCCAGGGACGCGAGGTCCATGGGGCTGAGCTTCCACTGCCGTACCGGGTCGACCTGACGGATCGTGAAGCGGGTGCGCTGCTCGCCCTGCGAGACCGAGAACCAGAACTTCAGCAGGTCCACGCCGTCGTCCACGAGCATCCGCTCGAACGCCGGCGTCTGGCGCATGAAGCGCCGGTACTGGTCGTCGGAGCAGAAGCCCATGACCCGCTCGACGCCCGCCCGGTTGTACCAGGACCGGTCGAACAGCACGATCTCACCGGCCGTCGGCAGATGCTCGACGTACCGCTGGAAGTACCACTGCCCCTGCTCGCGCTCGGTCGGCTTCTCCAGCGCCACCACCCGCGCGCCACGGGGGTTCAGGTGCTCCGTGAAGCGCTTGATGGTGCCGCCCTTGCCGGCCGCGTCCCGCCCTTCGAAGACGATGACGAGCCGACGGCCGGTCTCCTTGATCCAGCTCTGCAGCTTCAGCAGCTCGATCTGCTGGAGCCGCTTGTGCCAGTCGTACTCCTTGCGCTCCATGCGGTGCGCGTAGGGGTAGTTCTCCCGCCAGGTGTCGATCGGGCTGCCGTCCGGACGGATGAGCACGGGATCGTCCGGGTCGGTGTAGTCGACCTTCAGGTCGGTCATCAGGGGCGTCATCCCTGCTCCCCTCTCAGTGGAACTGCGGCACGATCAGATAGATGCCGTACGCCACCACCGCCGCGCAGGCGAGGAAGCACAGGCCGGCCTGGGCGATGCCGAACGTGGACGTGCCACCTCCGCCATCCTCCCTCGCGCCCTCGAATCGGGCGAGACCGAGTACGCCGAGGGCGAAGACGACGACCACGGCGATGGTGACGCCGATGCTCACCGCGGTGACCTGGCCGAGTGCGGTCCAGTCGATGCTCATGACAGGAACTCCTGGGGAGGACTCAGGCGGCCGTACCGACGGGCGTCGGCGGCTCGGTGCGGATGGTGACCTCGTGGGCGTCGTTCACGTTGTGGTGGCTCACCGGGTTGCGGCGGGAGATCAGCACGATGCCCGCGGCCACGGCCGCCCCGATCAGGGCGACGACGACGGTGCCGAAGTTGCCGCCGTGCTTGACCGCGCTCGCGGAGACGCCGCCGACCAGCGCGGCGGCGGGCAGGGTGATCAGCCAGGCGAGCACCATCTTGCCCGCGATGCCCCAGCGGACCTCCGCGAGCCGCCGGCCGAGGCCCGCGCCGAGGATGGAGCCGGAGGCGACCTGCGTGGTGGACAGCGCGAAGCCGAGGTGCGCTGAGGTCAGGATGACCGTCGTGGACGCGGTCTCCGCGGCGAAGCCCTGCGGGGACTGGATCTCCGTGAGCCCCTTGCCCATGGTGCGGATGATCCGCCAGCCGCCGAGGTAGGTGCCGAGACCGATCGCGAGACCCGCGCAGGCGATCACCCAGACCGGCGGACCGGCTTCGTGGCCGAGCGCGCCGGCGGAGATGAGGGTCAGTGTGATGACGCCCATGGTCTTCTGGGCGTCGTTGGTGCCGTGCGCGAGGGAGACGAGGGACGCGGAGGCGATCTGGCCGAGCCGGAAGCCCTTCGTCACCGAGTCCTTGCGGCCGCGGGCGGTGAGCTTGTAGGCGAGGTAGGTGGCGATCAGGGCGGCGACACCGGCCACCAGGGGGGAGGCCACGGCGGGGATCAGGATCTTCTCGACGACCTTGTCGAAGTGCACGCCGTGCTCACCCGCACCGACCCAGACCGCGCCGATGAGCCCGCCGAAGAGGGCGTGCGAGGAGCTGGAGGGCAGACCGATCAGCCAGGTCAGCAGGTTCCACAGAATCGCTCCGACCAGCCCCGCGAAGATCATCCCCGGTGTGACCAGGGTGTCGTCCACGATGCCGCCGGAGATCGTCTTGGCGACCTCGGTCGACAGGAAGGCGCCCACGATGTTCAGGACACCGCTCACCAGAACCGCGGTACGGGGTTTCAGGGCGCCGGTCGCGATGGACGTGGCCATCGCGTTGGCCGTGTCGTGGAATCCGTTGGTGAAGTCGAAGGCCAGGGCTGTGACGATGACGACCGCCACGAGGAACGTGATGTGGTCCATGCCTCTCATGGGAACAAGCGCTTCCATACGGCAGGCGAACGTGAGGCAAAGCCCGTTCCAGGTCCGCGCGCCCAGCTCGTGAGCATCGTGCGATCCTGGCGTGATGGTGAGCATCGAGGACCTCGTACGGCTGCGGCAGGCCCGCGACCGGATGGACCGCGAGTACACCGAGCCCCTCGACGTCACCGCGCTCGCCCGCACCGCGCTGATGTCACCCGGCCACTTCCAGCGCAGCTTCCGCACGGCCTTCGGCGAGACGCCGTACGGCTATCTCATGACCCGGCGCATCGAGCGCGCGAAGGCCCTGCTGCGGCGGGGCGACCTGTCCGTCACCGAGGTCTGCATGGCCGTGGGGTGCACCTCCCTCGGCTCCTTCAGCTCCCGCTTCACCGAGCTGGTCGGGGAGACGCCCAGCGCGTACCGGGCCCGGCCGCACGAGGAGATCGCGGGGATCCCGCCGTGCGTGGTCCGCAGGCACACCCGGCCCCGGCGGGCCTAACGTGAGTCCATGGACATCAAGCTCAAGAACTGTTTCATCGCCGTCGACGACCACGACAAGGCGATCGCGTTCTACCGGGACGTCCTGGGCATGGAGGTGCGGGGCGACGTCGGGTACGAGGGGATGCGCTGGGTGACGGTCGGCTCGCCGCTCCAGCCGGACGTGGACATCGTCCTGGAGCCGCCGGCCGCGGATCCGGACGCTTCGCCCGCGGACAAGGAGGCCATGGCCCGGCTCCTGGCGAAGGGGCTGCTGCGGGGGGTCAACTTCACGACGACCGACTGCGACGCGTTGTTCGCGCGCGTGCGGGAGTCCGGGGCCGACGTGATCCAGGAGCCGATGGACATGCCGTACGGGGTGCGGGACTGCGCTTTCCGGGATCCGGCGGGCAACATGCTGCGGTTCATGGAGGTATCGGAGTAGCGGCGCCTACGATCACCGCATGACTACCCGCTGGACGTACGCCTTCGTCGACCGGCCCGTTCCCCGGTTCGCCCCGGCCTGCGACTTCTGGACCGCTGTCACCGGCTCCCGGCTCTCCGAATTCCGGGGCGAGCGGCGGGAGTTCGTGACACTGCTGCCCTCCGGCGGGGCCGACGCCTGCGTGAAGGTGCAGGCCGTCGCGTCCGGGCCCGGGGGCGCTCATCTCGACTTCTGCGTGGACGACGTACGGAAGTTCGCGAAGGCGGCACAGGCGCTCGGCGCTCATGTGGTCGCCGATCAGGGCACGTTGGTCGTGCTCCGCTCCCCCGCGGGCCAGCTGTTCTGCACCGATCCCTGGCGCGGACAGTCCGAGCGCCCGCCGGTGTTCCGCGGCAGCCGTCTCGACCAGGTCTGCCTCGACGTGCCGCCTTCCCTCTACGACGCCGAAGTCGCCTTCTGGGCCGCCCTGTTGCCCGACTGGGAGTCACTGTCCGGCTCACTCCCCGAGTTCCACGTCCTCAAGCCCCCGCCCGGGCTCCCGGTCCGCATCCTCCTCCAACGACTCGACGAGGAACGCCCCACCGCCGCCCATCTGGACCTCGCCTGCACGGACATCGAGGCGACCCGAGCCGAACACGAGCACCTGGGCGCCGAGTTCGTCGCCCAGCACCCACACTGGACGGTCATGCACGACCCGACGGGCGGCCTGTACTGCCTGACGGGACGCGACCCGGAGACGGGTGGGGTGCCTGGGCGGGGGGGGAGACGGTGAGCGGTGGGGGGCCTGGTCGGGGGTGAGACGGTGAGGGGTGGGGGGCCTGGTCGGGGGTGAGCCGGAGAGCGGTGGGGTGCCTGGTCGGGCGTGCCTCGGAGAACCGTGGGCTACCTGGCCGGGGGGGTGAGCCGGAGAACCGGTGGGGGGTCTGGCCCTGTGCGACCCGGAGACCAGTGGTCTGCCTGGCCGGGCGTGCCCCGGAAGCCGGTGCCCAGCCCAGCCTGGCGCGACCCGAAAACGACGGGCTCCCCAGCCCGGTACACCCCGGAGACGGGCGGGCTGCTTAGCCTGGCGTGCCCCAGAACCCGGTGGGTTCCCTAGCCCGGCGCGATCCGAAAACGGCCGGCTCCCCAGCCCGGTACACCCCGGAGACGGGCGGGCTGCCCAGCCGGGCGCGCCCCGGAAACCGGTGCCCAGCCCACCCCGGCACGCCCCCGAGACCCATGATCTGCCCAGCCGGGCGCGACCCGAAAACCAGTGCCCAGCCCACCCCGGCGCGCCCCGGAACCCGGTGCGCCCCTTACCCCCGCGTGACCCCGCAGACGATGATCACCCGTGTGGTGTCCGGGTCGAGGGACGGTCCCGGGCACGCCGTGGCCCAGCCCTCGGGAAGCGTCGGCTGTGGACCGCTGCGCTGCCAGAGCGCCGGCCCCGGTGGCTCCGAGGAGTCCTGGAGCCAGAGCGTGAGACCGCCCGCGACGGCCACGAGAGCCACCCAGACCGCCGCGGCCCACAGCCAGACCCGGCGACGTCCGCTCACCCCCACGCCTCCACGTCCACCACCGCGTCCACCGGGATCGGCCCGTAGACGTGCGGGAACTCCTCGCCGCCGGGTCGCGCGGCCTCGTACTTCAGCGGTACGCCGAGCCGGTCGGGGTCGATGACGAGGACCACCAGGTCGGCCACCCCGGCGAAGAAACGCCGTGCCGTGCCCGGGAGTTGCGCACGCGTCGAGCAGTGGATGAACCCCTCCTCCTGGAGCGTGCGGCCGCGCGTCGAGATCTCGTACGTGCCCCGGGCCCGGGCCTCCTCCCAGAGGGAGCGCTCGGTGAGGTGCACGATCCGGTTCGGTGTGGACATGCCGACACGCTAACGCCTCAGCCGGGCCGCCCGCGCCTGGAGATACCGCTGCTCGGGACGGCTCAGGGTCTTCCCGGCCGCCGACTCGTAGGCGGCGCGGGCGTCGTCGTAGGACCCGGACCGCTCCAGCAGATGCCCGCGCACGGCGTCCAGGCGGTGCCCCAACTCCTCGGGGAGCGTGTCCAGTTCCGCGAGCCCCGCCGCCGGGCCCGCCACCATCGCGACCGCGACGGCCCGGTTCAGCCGCTCCACGGGCCCGGGAACGAGCCGTACGAGAACGTCGTAGAGCCCGAGGATCTCCCGCCAGTCGGTCTCCGCCGCGGACGGCGCCTCGTCGTGCACGGCGGCGATGGCCGCGCGGATCTGGTACGGCCCGGCACGGCGGCGGGCCAGCGCCCGGGTGACCAGGGCGACGCCCTCGTCGATCGCGGCCTTGTCCCAGCGGGCGCGGTCCTGCTCGTCGAGGGGCACGAGGTCCCCGTCCGGGCGGGTGCGGGCGTCCCGGCGGGCGTCGGTGAGCAGCATCAGGGCGAGCAGGCCCGTGACCTCGCAGTCGTCGGGCAGCAGCCGGTGGACCGTGCGGGTCAGCCGGATCGCCTCGCCGGCGAGGTCGCGCCGCTGGAGGGACGGGCCCGAGGTCGCCGTATGGCCCTCGTTGAAGATCAGGTAGAGGGTGTGCAGGACGGCCGGGAGCCGTTCCGCCCAGTTCTCCGGTCGGCCGAAGCTCACGCCCCGCACCTTCTGCTTGGCCCGGCTGATGCGCTGCGCCATGGTCGCCTCGGGGACGAGATACGCCCGCGCGATCTCCGCCGTGGTCAGACCGCCGACCGCGCGCAGGGTGAGCGCGATCTGCGCGGGCGCCGGGAGTTCCGGATGGCAGCACAGGAACAGCAGGGACAGGGTGTCGTCCGCGCGCGGCGCACGGTCCGCGACGGCCGTGTCCCGCACACTCAGCGCCGCCGCCCGCTCCTCCCGCGCCCGCCGCGCCTCGTCCGCCCGCAGCGCGTCGGTCAGCCGCCGCGAGGCCACCCTGATCAGCCAGCCGCGCGGGTTGTCGGGCAGCCCCTCCGACGGCCACCGCCCGGCCGCGGCGAGCAGCGCCTCCTGTACGGCGTCCTCGGCGAGGTCGAAACGGCCGTACCGCCGGACCAGCGCGCCGAGGACCTGCGGCGCGTGCAGGCGCAGCAGGTCCTCGGTCTCGCTCGTGGGCCGCACGGTCCTCAGATGTCCCCGGCGCCGTCCAGGATGGGCCGGATCACCACCGGGTACTCGGGGGCGCCGGCGGGCTGGGGGCACTGGGCGATGCGTTCGGCGATCTCCGTGACGCGCTCCAGGCTCTCGCACTCCAGCACCCAGTAGCCGCACAGCAGTTCCTTGGTCTCGCTGTACGGCCCGTCGGTGATCACGGCCTTGCCGTCCGCGCCCCGGCTGACGTGCCGGACCTTCGCGGGCTCGGCGAGGCCCTGGCCGTCGACGTACTCGCCGGTCTCGGACAGGTCGTCGTTGACGGCGCCCATGAAGGCGTACATCGCCTGGATCTCCTGCTCGCTCCAGGCGGGCGAGTGCTCGGAAGCCTTGCCGCGCATGGCCTCGTAGTCGACCTGCGCTCCCTGCACCATGACCAGGTACTTCATGATTCCGCTCCTTCGTCGTCTCGTGCTTCTCACAGGGGACGTCGGAGCCGGGACCGGGTTCTCGACATGGTTCTCAGGATTCTTCTCGTGACGGTTCCCAGGATTCCCTCGTGGCCGGTTCACCACCGTGGCCCTCGCCGGACTCGGCCTGCCCGTCCGCACAGGCCGCACACTCCTGATTGCGGCACGGACCGGCCACCCACACCGGCACCCACGCACCGAGCGTCTTGTGACGCCGTACGACCGTCTCGACCGGCTGTCCGCAGGAGGGACAGACGTGTTCGTCGCTGCCCATGTCCTCAGGGTAGGACGAAGGAGCCGCCGGCGCTTCCCCCGGCGCTTGCCTCAGCGCTCCCCTCAGCGCTTCCTGGTGTACGTCCGCACCACCACGCCGTTGTCGAACGCGCGGGTCGCGCCGAGCGTGAACTCGGTGACCGCGAAGCCGGAGCCGAACATCGGCATGCCGGTGCCGAGGACGATCGGGTACGTCTTGACCACCAGTTCGTCGATCTCGTCGCGGAGTTCGCCCGCGATCCCGGCGCCGCCGCACAGGTAGATGCCGAACTCGCCGTCCTCCGCCTTCAGTTCGCGCACCTTGTCGACCAGTCCGGCGCCGATGATCTCGACGTGCGGGTCGGGCGACCCGGTGAGCGTGCGGGAGGCGACGTACTCCCGGAGGTGGGCGAACGGGCTGGTCACGCCCTCCTTCAGCGCCACCTCGTAGCTGCCGCGCCCCTGGACGACGGTGTCGAACTCCTTGAGCGGGACGTCCTCGGTGCCGATGAGCCGGCGCACATGGGTCGGGTTGACGTCGGGGTGCTCCGTCTTGAGGTACTCGGCGAAGTCCCCGACCACGAAGGGGTACATGAACGACGCGTCGCCGCTCTCGTCCCCGATGAAGCCGTCGATCGAGCAGGCGATGAGGTAGGTGAGCTTACGCAAGCGGGTCTCTTCTCGTAGGCTGCGCTCTGTCCGGTGAACCACGTCAGTTGTAGTGCTTCGTTTGTAGTGCTTCAGTTGTAGTGCTTCGTTTGTAGTGGTCGCAAGGGTGTTTTCGGCACCGGACCCAACTGGGAGGGGAGATTCCGCATGGCCAGCAATCCGGAGCGCCGGGCCGCGCTCGTGGACGCGGGGGTCGAGGTGCTCGCCCGCGAGGGGGCCCGGGGGCTGACGTTCCGCGCGGTGGACGCGGAGGCGGGGGTCCCGGTGGGCACGGCCTCGAACTACTTCACCGGCCGCGACGACCTGCTCCGCCAGATCGACACCCGCCTCCACGTACGGCTCGCGCCGGACCCCGAGGTGGTGGCCGACCTGCTGACACGGCCGAAGGACCGCTCCCTGGTCAAGGCCCTCATGCACGACCTGACATCCCGCGCGACCCGTGACCGCACGGGCTACCTGGCCCTCCTGGAGATGCGCCTGGAGGCGACCCGCCGCCCCGAACTCCGCGCCTCCTACACCAAGTCGGTCCGGGCAGACCTGGAGGAGGGCATGCGCTTCCACCGGGAGGCGGGCCTACCGGGCGACGACGGGACGGTCACGGTGCTCTATCTGGCCATGCTGGGGCTGCTGTTGGAGCACTTGACGTTGCCGGGTGTGCTGGAGGGGGTGCTGCCGGGGGTGGGGGTGCCGGACGGTTTGGTGGAGCGGGTGGTGGAGACGGTGGTGCCTCTGGACTGACGGCCGTGGCAACGCCCTTGGGGGGCTGTGTCGATGCGCGGCTCTGTCGTGCAGGCACGTCCAACCCCCGCTCAGGCTCAGCCGCGAGACGCACCCCGTCCCGGCACTATCGCGAAGCGCGCGGTTCGCGCCACATGGGCCACATCAAAGGCCCGTCCGGCAACGCGAGCGGCCCCTCCGCCACGACCTCGAACCCGAGCCGCTCGTACAACTCCCGGCTCCGGTCACTGCTCGCCTCCAGATACGCGGCCACTCCCTCCCGGTCACACCGCTCAAGGACCGCCCCCATGAGGGCCGTCCCCAACCCCTCCCCCTGCCTCCCGGGATGGACGCCGATCAGCCACAGGTACTCGTGCGCCCGCCCCGAGGGGTGCACCTCCGCGGTGAGCCGCCCGATCAACTCGATCCGCTCATTGCCCGGGTCGAGCGCCTCCCGAAGCTGAGCGAACCCATCCTCGTCACCGCCCTCACCGCCCTCGTCGTCCTCGCCGCCCTCGTCGTCGGCAGGCACCGGCAGCCACAGCGCACAGGCGGTTCCGTCCTCGGTGACGTCCACCCGGCCCTCGTCGAGCACGATGTCGAAGAAGGCCGCCATCAGCAGCGGGTGAGTCGTACGCCGCTCCTCCGCCCCCGGAAAGATCCACCCGCTGACCGGATCGTCCTGGAACGCCGCGTCCAACAGCCGCGCGACCAGCTCACGGTCGCCTCTGTCGGCCGTCCGTATCGCCACGCCCATGCCCCACCCCTCGTCTCAACAGCCTCTGATCGCAAGGGCGTTGAGCCTATCCGGTGAACACATGGAAAAGGGCCCCGCACACCGTGGGGATGTGCGGGACCCACCGATACCGGAACCATCGAGGGCCGCGCGGGGTCAGGAACCGCACGATCCAGGCTGCTCCGGCGTCCTCACACGGCGCTCGGCGTCACGCGACGCGCCATGTCACTCGCCACGCCGTGTCACGCGACGCGCCATGTCACACGCCACGCCATGTCACACACCGCACGGCGTCACACACCGCACCGCACCAAGCGCCGC
The DNA here is from genome assembly GCF_010548375.1 of Streptomyces sp. SID13726. Classification (GTDB taxonomy): domain Bacteria; phylum Actinomycetota; class Actinomycetes; order Streptomycetales; family Streptomycetaceae; genus Streptomyces. The sequence goes on along the minus strand of NZ_JAAGLY010000030.1, from coordinate 69,028 downwards.
CGGCATCACGCACTGCGCCGCGTCACGAACTCGGCGAGGGAGAGCAGCCCGCCCGCCGCCTCCGGCTCCGGCACGGCCCTGGCCAGCTGTCCCACCGCCCGGGCCATCCGGTCGGCCGCCTGCCCCTGTGCCCAGTCGCGCCCGCCGGCCTGCTCGACGGCGAGGGCCGTACGCGCCAGGTCCTCCCCTTCGTACGGCATCGCGTACAACTCGGCCAGCTCCGCCGCCGCCGGTGTGCCGGAGGCGAGCGCGGCGACCACCGGGAGCGACTTCTTGCGGGCGGCGAGGTCCGCGCCGGCCGGTTTGCCGGTGCGGCTCGGGTCGCCCCATATGCCGATCACGTCGTCGATGAGCTGGAAGGCGAGCCCGGCCTCCCGGCCGAACGCGTCCATCGCCTCGACGTCCTCGCCGGACGCTCCCGCGTACAGCGCGCCGAGTGCGCAGGCGCACCCCAGCAGGGCTCCCGTCTTGGCCTCGGCCATGACGAGCACCCGGTCGAGGGTGACCTCGGCGGGGCCGAGCCCTTCCATGGCGGTGTCCTCGTGCTGGCCCTCGCACAGTTCGACGACACAGGCCGTGAGCCGGGCGGCGGCCGCTGCCGCCGCCGGGTGCGGGTCCTCGGCGAGCAGTTTGAGGGCCAGCGCCTGGAGGGCGTCCCCGGCGAGGATCGCGTCGGCGTCGCCGAACACGGTCCACGCGGTGGGCCGGTGACGGCGGGTGGTGTCCCGGTCCATCACGTCGTCGTGCAGCAACGTGAAGTTGTGGACCAGCTCCACCGCCGCGGCCGCTCGTACGGCCGCCGCGCGGGCCGCAGGTCCGCCCAGGGCGGCGGCCGCGGTGAGGACGAGCGCGGGCCTTATCGCCTTGCCCGCGTTGCCCGCGGCCGGGGTGCCGTCGGCGTGCTCCCAGCCGAAGTGGTAGAGCGCGATCCTGCGCAGGGAGCCGGGCAGCGACTCCAGGGCGGAGCGCAGCTCGGGGTCGACCGACGCCCGGGCCCGCTCCAGGATCACCCCCGCCTCGTGCCCGTCGAGCGGCCGGGCCTCGGCCCCGTGCGGGGGCCGTGCGGGCCCCTCCGTCCCCCCGGCCGCCGGGGCCCGCACCTCCCCTCGCCCGTCGGCCACCCTCGACTCCGTCGCCGTCGCCGTCTCCGTCGCGGTGTCCGTCTCCGTCGTGAACTCGGCCATGGGATCCCCCTCGGTCAGTCCGCGGACGGTGGCGGTTCCGCTGCTGTGGGTGGGCGCGGTCGACCGGAGTGCCCGCACCCCGGCGTCCGAACGGGGAGTCTCCGCCCCGGTGTCCGACCGGGGTCTCTCCGCCCCGGCGTCCGACCGGGGTGTACCCGCCACGGAGGGCGGGGACACGGCTCCCAGGTGCAGAAACGTCACCTCCACCGGCCGATCTCGACGTTCTCCAGGACTCCGAGCGCGTCCGGCACCAGCACGGCCGCCGAGTAGTACGCCGTCACGAGGTACTTGATGATCGACTGTTCGTTGATGCCCATGAACCGCACGGACAGGCTCGGCTCGATCTCGTCCGGGATGCCGGCCTGGCGCAGGCCGATGACACCCTGGTCGTCCTCGCCGGTACGCATGGCGATGATCGAGGTCGTACGGGCCTCGCTGACCGGGATCTTGTTGCACGGGTAGATCGGCACCCCGCGCCAGGTGGGGATGCGGTTGCCGCCGATGTCGAGGGTCTCGGGGACCAGACCGCGCTTGTTGAGCTCACGGCCGATCGCGGAGATCGCGCGCGGGTGGGCGAGCAGCAGCTTGGTGCCCCGGCGGCGGCTGAGCAGCTCGTCGAGGTCGTCCGGGCTGGGCACGCCGTCGTGCGGCTGGAGCCGCTGGTCGTACTCGCAGTTGTTGAGCAGGCCGAACTCGCGGTTGTTGATGAGCTCGTGCTCCTGGCGCTCCTTGAGCGCCTCGACGGTCAGCCGGATCTGCTGTTCCGTCTGGTTCATGGGCTGGTTGTAGAGATCGGCCACGCGCGTGTGGATGCGCAGGACGGTCTGGGCGATGCTCAGTTCGTACTCGCGCGGGCTGGCGTCGTAGTCCACGAAGGTGTGCGGGATGTCGGGCTCGCCGTCATGGCCCGCGGCGAGGTCGATCGCCTTCTCGCCGTATTTGTTGGTGCGCTGCGAGGGAATCGCGCGCTGCTCCTGGAGGTGCTCGCGCAGGGCGTCGGTGCGCTCCGCGATCTGGTCGAGCTCCTGGCGGGGCAGCACGAGGACCGTACAGGCGGTGGCCGCGCGGGCGGTGTACTCCCAGATGGCGTCCGGGTCGAGGAGCGCCTGGTCGCCGAAGTAGGCGCCGTCGGCGAGGACTCCGAGCACCGCGTCGTCGCCGTAGGGGCCGGTGCCGACCTTCTCCACCCTGCCGTGCGCCAGCAGATAGACCTCGTCGGCCTGGGCGCCGAAGGAGGCGATCACCGCGCCGGGCGCGAACTCCCGCTGCTGGCAGCGCCGGGCGAGCTCGGAGAGCACGTCGTCATCGTCGTAGGACCGCAGCGCCGGCAGCTCGCGGAGCTCGGCGGGGATCACCTCGACCCGGTCGCCGGTCTTCACGAACGTCACCCGGCCGTCGCCGACGGCGTAGCTCAGACGTCGGTTCACCCGGTACGTACCACCCTGGACGTTCACCCAGGGCAGCGTGCGCAGCAGCCAGCGGGAGCTGATCTCCTGCATCTGGGGTGCGGACTTGGTGGTGGTGGCCAGGTTCCGCGCGGCCGCCGTGCCAAGGCTCTGCTGCGGCCGGTCCTGCTCGGTGCGGACCTCTTCGCCTACCGACATAAGGAATTGCCCTCCCGATACATGCCCGGCCACGATCTGCGCCCGGGCATCGATGTGCACGCGGCCAGCCTTCCTCACGGAACGTGCCGGTGCTATTACCCGAAAGAGGGGGAATGGATCACTGCGGGACTGGGCATATGAGCGATTCCTGTCCACTCGTGCCCGCTCAAGTCCGTTTCAGCGAGCGGAATTTGACTGTCCGAATCGACTCGCACGCTGTGCGAACGAGGAGTCGGGACCCTCCTCCTTCGGTACTAGCACCGGTACCAGCCGGACGCGCCCCGCGGCCGGCGCGCGAGCACGAAGGAGGCGGCCATGGCCACACCCATGTCCGCGGGCAGGTTCCTGGCCCTTCTGCGGGCGGAGGGCGCCACCGTCGTCGAGGTCGGCGACTGGGAGCACCACAACCGCAATCACGTCGGCGCCTGGGGACCCGTGCACGGCGTGATGATCCACCACACGGTGACCAAGGGCAGCGCGGCGACGGTCGAGCTGTGCCGCAAGGGCTACACCGGTCTGCCGGGCCCGCTGTGCCACGGTGTCATCACCAAGAACGGCACCGTCCACCTCGTCGGCTACGGCCGCGCCAACCACGCCGGTCTCGGCGACGACGACGTCCTGCGCGCGGTGATCGCCGAGAAGGCGCTGCCCCTGGACAACGAGGCCAACACCGACGGCAACCGGCACTTCTACGGCTTCGAGTGCGAGAACCTCGGCGACGGCGAGGACCCCTGGCCGGCAGCCCAGCTGACGGCGATCGAGCAGGTCTCCGCGGCGGTGTGCCGCCATCACGGCTGGACGGAACGGTCGGTCATCGGCCATCTGGAGTGGCAGCCGGGGAAGGTGGATCCGCGGGGGTTCACGATGGCGTGGCTGCGCGGCCGGATCAAGGAGCGCCTGAAGTGACCCCGCGGGTCACAATGGGGACGTGACCGGCCCCGACACCCTGCGCCCCCGTCTCCCCTCGCCCGTGCAGGAGCTGTCGGACCCCCGCTTCACCCGTCACGGCCTGCGTCTCCTGCTCAAGCGCGACGACCTCATCCACCCCGAGCTCATCGGCAACAAGTGGCGCAAACTCGCGCCGAACCTCACCGCGGCCGCCGGCCGTACCGTCGTCACCTTCGGCGGTGCCTACTCCAACCACCTCCGCGCCACGGCCGCCGCGGGCCGTCTGCTCGGCCTGCCCACGGTGGGCGTCGTCCGGGGCGACGAACTGGCCGACCGCCCCCTGAACCCGTCCCTGGCCCGGTGCGCGGCCGACGGCATGCGCCTGCACTTCGTCGACAGGTCGACGTACCGCCGCAAGACCGAACCGGCCACCCTCGCGCGCGTGCTGCACGCCGCGGACGCGGATTCCGCATACGTCGTCCCGGAGGGCGGCAGCAACGCGCTCGCCGTACGAGGGTGCCGGGCGCTCGGCGAGGAACTGTCCGGTCACGCCGACGTCGTCGCCGTTGCCTGCGGCACCGGCGGCACCTTGGCAGGCCTGGCCGCGGGCCTCTCACCGGGCCGACGGGCCCTCGGCGTACCGGTCCTCAAAGGCGGCTTCCTGACAGCCGGCATAGAGACCCTGCAACACGAGGCCTTCGGCGGCCGACGCGGCGACTGGCACCTCGACGACCGGTTCCACTTCGGCGGCTACGCCCGCACCACCCCGGAACTCGACGCCTTCGCCGAGGACTTCGAGCACCGCCACGGCGTGCCCGTGGAGCGTCTCTATGTCGCCAAGTTGCTGTACGGACTCGTCGCGCTGGCGGAAGAGGGCGCCTTCACGCGCGGGACGACCTTGGCGGCGGTCGTCACCGGCCGCCCCTTCCCATAGGCCCCGCGCCCCGATCGGGTCCTCAGCCGGCCGCCTCCCGATAGGCCGCCGCCTCCTCCAGATCCAGCCGTCGCAGCAGTGTCCGCAGCATCTCGTCGTCGATGTAGCGCAGGTCCCGCAGCTTCACGAAGACCGTGCGTTCGGCGCCGATCATCTCGCGGGACAGACGGCGGTAGGTGTCGTCGACCGTCTCACCCGTCAGGGGGTTGGCCTGGCCGAGGCGTTCCCAGACGGCGTTGCGGCGGCGCTCCAGGACCGTGCGCAGGCGGTCGGCGAGGGGTGGCGGGAGGGCGTTGCGCTCGTCGGAGAGGAGTTCGTCCAGGCGCCGTTCGGCGGCCCGGGAGGCCTGGGCCTGGGCGTTGGCCTCGGCGAGGGTCTCGGCCTGCTCGTCGCGGCCCGGCAGCTTCAGCATGCGGATCAGCGGGGGCAGGGTGACGCCCTGGACGACCAGGGTGCCGATGACCGTCGTGAAGGTGAGGAACAGGATCAGGTTGCGGCCCGGGAAGGGCTCGCCGCCGTGCAGGTGCTCGGGGATCGAGAAGGCGATCGCCAGCGAGACCACACCGCGCATCCCGGCCCAGGCGATGACGAACGGCGCCTTCCAGGTGGGGTTGTCCTCGCGTTTGCGGATCCGCGCGGACAGCATGCGCGGCAGGAAGGTCGCCGGATAGACCCACACGAACCGGGAGGCGACGACCACGAGGAAGACGGCCACCGCGTACCAGGCGGCGCGGCCGCCCTCGTACTCCCCGAGGCCCTTCAGTACGACGGGCAGCTGGAGTCCGATGAGCGCGAACACGGCCGACTCCAGAACGAAGGCAACCATTTTCCACACGGCGTCCTCCTGGAGGCGCGTCGCGAAGTCGACCTCCCACGCGCGGTGTCCGAGGAAGAGGGCGACCACGACCACCGCGAGCACCCCGGAGGCGTGGAACTGCTCGGCCGCCGCGTACGCGACGAACGGGATCAGCAGCGAGAGCGTGTTCTGGAGCAGCGGTTCCTTGAGGTGGGTGCGCAGCCAGTGGATCGGCACCATCAGCACCAGGCCGACCGCGACCCCGCCGACCGCCGCGAGCAGGAACTCCCCGATGCCGCCCGCCCAGGTGGCGCCCTCGCCGACCGCCGCGGCGAGCGCGACCCGGTAGGCGGTGATCGCGGTGGCGTCGTTCACCAGGGACTCGCCCTGGAGGATGGTGGTGATCCGCGAGGGCAGGCCCACCCTGCGGGCCACGGCCGTCGCCGCGACCGCGTCCGGCGGCGCCACCACCGCGCCCAGCACGAGCGCCCCGGTCAGCGAGAGGCCCGGCACGATCCGGTACGCCGCCCAGCCGACGACGAAGGTTGCGAAGAGGACGTATCCCACCGACAGCAGCGCCACGGGCCGCAGTTGCGCCCTGAGGTCGAGGTAGGAGCTGTCGGTCGCGGCGGAGTGCAGCAGCGGCGGCAGGATGATCGGCAGCACCACGTCCGGGTCGAGCGTGTACTCCGGGACCCCCGGGACGTACGAGATCACCAGCCCGGCCGCGACCAGCAGCAGCGGTGCCGGCACCGGGGTGCGCCGGGCCGCCGCGGCGATCGCCGCGCTCCCCGCCACCAGCAACAGCAGTGGCATCACGTCCATGACCCTCGCCCGCCCTCGTCCATCGTCAGGTGCCCGCCCTCGATTTTTCCGCGCGGCCGTCCGCGCGGCCGTCGTAACCTGGCAATCATGAAACAGTGCACGCACTCCGACGCGCTGCCGCACCCGGAACCCGAGCCGCTCAGCGACACGTGTCCGGAGTGCCTGAGGGACGGCACCCACCCGGTGCAACTGCGGCTGTGCCTGTCCTGCGGTCACGTCGGCTGCTGCGACTCCTCGCCGGGACAGCACGCGACGAAGCACCACAAGGACTCCGACCACCCGGTCATGCGGACCCACGAACCGGGTGAGAACTGGCGTTGGTGCTTCGTGGACCATGTCCTTGTGTGACCCTGGAGCCCCGGGTTCCCAGGACGGTTCGACCGTCTGACGTCTGGGTACGTCAACCCGGCGCGCGTTCTTCCCAATTGGAGCCGCAAACCCCTAGACACGGAGCGTGTTCACAGTTTTACTGTGAGTAACGGCAAGGGGTTGGGGTCCCGGGGACAGGAAAGTCGAGAGCGCGGTAGCGTCACCGCTGAACCACACGTCGCGTTACCCCGGGGGGCGACCCTCGGCCCCGAAAAGCTTGTACCACCTTGGAGGTGAGGGTGTCCCAGATCGCAGGCGAGCCCGCGACCCAGGACTTCGTGGAAGTCCGGCTGCCGGCCGCGGGTGCCTACCTGTCGGTGCTGCGGACGGCCACGGCCGGCCTCGCGGCCCGTTTGGACTTCACCCTCGACGAGATCGAGGACCTGCGCATCGCGGTGGACGAGGCCTGCGCGATCCTGCTCCAGCAGGCCGTGCCCGGCTCGGTGCTCAGCTGTGTCTTCCGCCTCGTCGACGACTCGCTGGAGGTCACCGTCTCGGCCCCGACCACGGACGGTCACGCACCCTCGCGGGACACCTTCGCCTGGACCGTGCTCTCGGCCCTCGCGGGCAAGGTCTCGTCGGCCGTGGACGAGGACAAGACCGTTTCGATCAGCCTCTACAAACAGCGCGGCGCGGGACCCGGGCCGGCGTGAGGAACGGGGACGGGCCGGTGCGGGACGAAGAGCGCGGCACACGGGAGCTGCCGGCCGAGGGTGGTCACCGCCCTCCCTGCCCGAGCGACGCCGACCGCCTGGACGGCGACGGCCTCGACGGTTCCCGACGCATGGCGGACGGCATCGACGGCATCCCCGAGCAGGCCCGGCCGCACCCGGAGGAGGACGCCGGCGACACGACGGCGGCCGGCTTCCTGGACGACGGACGGCATGATCGGAAAGGTGCCGTGCAGGGCGCGCCTCCGGCAGGGCGGACCGGGGTCTTCCCGGCCCGGACGGAGGCGAGGGCTCGTGGAAGGGCGACGGGCGGGACGATGAGCGAGCACGAGCGAAACGCAGAGGACGGCGCGGCGGGCGCGAACAACACGCCTGCCCCGCAGCACGATCCACAGGACCGCAGCGGGGCACGCGCGCTGTTCGTCGAACTGCGCGCGCTGAAGGACGGCAGCCCGGAGTACGCGGAGCTGCGCAACCGGCTGGTGCGGATGCACCTGCCGCTCGTCGAGCACCTCGCGCGCCGCTTCCGCAACCGCGGCGAGCCGCTCGACGACCTCACCCAGGTCGCCACCATCGGCCTGATCAAGTCGGTCGACCGCTTCGACCCGGACCGCGGCGTCGAGTTCTCGACGTACGCGACCCCGACGGTCGTCGGCGAGATCAAGCGCCACTTCCGCGACAAGGGCTGGGCGGTCCGTGTCCCGCGCAGGCTCCAGGAGCTGCGCCTCGCGCTCACCACGGCGACGGCGGAGCTCTCCCAGCTGCACGGCCGCTCCCCCACGGTCCATGAACTCGCCGAGAAGCTGGGCATCTCGGAGGAGGAGGTCCTGGAGGGCCTGGAGTCCGCCAACGCGTACTCCACGCTGTCCCTGGACGTCCCCGACACCGACGACGAGTCCCCGGCGGTGGCGGACACCCTGGGCGCGGAGGACGAGGCGCTGGAGGGCGTCGAGTACCGCGAGTCCCTCAAGCCCCTGCTCGAGGACCTGCCCCCGCGCGAGAAGCGGATCCTGCTGCTGCGCTTCTTCGGCAACATGACCCAGTCGCAGATCGCGCAGGAGGTCGGCATCTCCCAGATGCACGTCTCCCGCCTGCTGGCCCGCACCCTCGCCCAGCTGCGGGAGAAGCTCCTCGTCGAGGAGTAGGCCCCGGACAGCGGCGGGCCCGGAATCCCGACCGCCGCTTCGGTCCTACGACGGCTGCGGCCGCCCTACGACGACTGCAGCCGCCCTACGGCCACCGCCGCGCCCCCGGGACTGCGGTCGGCCACGGCTACTGTTTGCCGTCCTGGGCCCGGCCCGGTCCCCTGATGCCGAGGGCCTGGGTCGTCGCCGGGTTGACCAGCAGGATCAGCGCGGCCACCGCGACGACCGCGAGGGCGATGCCCGCCGGGATCGCCACACTGTCGGCCTGGAGCAGGTTGTAGGCCACGGGCAGCGCCATGATCTGCGTGATGACGGCCGGGCCCCGGCTCCAGCTGCGCCGGCCGAGCAGCCCGCGCGCGGCGAGCAGCGGCAGCAGCGCGAGGACGATCAGGGTGATGCCGCCGGTGACGGCGGACTGCCGGTCGTCGGGGTCGCCCGCGAAACCCTCCACGAGCATCCAGACGCCCCCGGCGACGAGCGCGAGCCCTTCCAGTCCGGCAAGGGCGGCGGCGTACGTCAGGCGCCGCGGGCGCGGGCCGGCGGTCTCGGAGGTGGTGGGAGTCTGCTCGCTGCTCACCCCTGAAGGGTAGCCCTCGCCCCCGGCGCCCCCGCGGCGAGGAGCGGGCAACGCACGGCACTGCTCACGGGTTGACCCACGCCCCCGTGGCAAGGTTCACGTGCCGAAGTCTTACGTGATCCCTACCTCGGCCTGTGCCCGGTACCACCCAGTAGGTACGCTGCAACCCATGCGTGCACTTCTCGTGGTCAATCCGGCGGCAACCACCACAAGCGCACGTACGCGCGATGTCCTGATCCACGCGCTCGCGAGCGAGATGAAGCTCGAGGCGGTCACCACCGAGTACCGCGGCCACGCGCGCGACCTGGGCCGGCAGGCCGCGGAGAGCAAGGACATCGACCTGGTCGTGGCCCTCGGCGGCGACGGCACGGTCAACGAGGTGGTCAACGGCCTGCTGCACGCCGGTCCCGACCCGGACAACCTCCCCGGTCTGGCCGTGGTCCCCGGCGGCTCCACCAACGTCTTCGCCCGCGCCCTCGGTCTGCCCAACGACGCCGTCGAGGCGACCGGCGCCCTCCTCGACGCCCTGCGCGAGGGCAGCGTGCGCACGGTCGGCCTGGGCATGGCCTCCGGGACACCCGGCACCGAGGACGAAGCCGTGCCGGGACGGTGGTTCACCTTCAACGCGGGGCTCGGATTCGACGCCGGTGTGGTCGGCCGGGTCGAGCAGCAGCGCGAACGCGGCAGGAAATCCACACACGCTCTCTACGTCCGCCAGGCTTTGCGCCAGTTCTTCGGAGAAGCGCACCGCCGGCACGGCACGATCACCCTGGAACGTCCGGACGCGGAGCCGGTGACCGATCTGGTCCTTTCCATAGTCTCGAACACCTCTCCGTGGACCTTCCTGGGCAATCACCCGATGTACGCGTCGCCTAAGGCCTCGTTCGATAAAGGCCTCGACGTACTCGGTCTCAGCCGTATGACGACGACCGCGATCGCCCGATATGGCACGCAGTTGCTCACTTCGTCCCCCGAACGCGGCCCCCAGGGCAAGCACGCGGTGTCCCTGCATGACCTGGACCAGTTCACCTTGCATTCGAAGGTGCCCCTACCCCTCCAGATGGACGGCGACCACCTCGGACTGCGTACGAGCGTGACGTTCACAGGCGTACGCCGTGCACTGCGTGTGATTGTGTGAGCAGAAAGGGCGTAAGTCCTTTCACTCGAACGTTTAGGCCAGGGTCCACCCCATGGAAGTACGGCTGTGACCTAGTCGACACCGAGGAATCAAAAAAAACTTTCCGGAAGGGGTTGTATCCGCCGCTGAGGTTTGCGAGTCTCTACGTGGCGGTCGGGACAGCCCGCAACACCAGCGTCCACCGACCACCGGAACCCCTCTTCAATCCACAGGACCACGCCGGGGAAGACTCGGCGATCGGCCCTTCACTTGTTGAGGGATTCGTGAAAGCGTTCACATTCACAAGCAACTTGCACGTAATACCAAGGAGAGGTAGCAGCCATGGACTGGCGTCACAACGCCGTTTGCCGCGAGGAAGACCCCGAGCTCTTCTTCCCCATCGGCAACACCGGTCCTGCGCTGCTGCAGATCGAGGAAGCCAAGGCCGTCTGCCGTCGCTGCCCCGTTATGGATCAGTGTCTGCAGTGGGCGCTCGAGTCCGGCCAGGACTCCGGCGTCTGGGGTGGTCTCAGCGAGGACGAGCGTCGCGCCATGAAGCGCCGTGCCGCCCGCAACCGGGCCCGTCAGGCTTCTGCCTGACACACCCGCCCCGCAAAACAGCCTGAGCTTGGCGGCGCGTACACCGCGTACGCTTCTCCCGCCCCCGAGCCGCAGCGCGCAGTACCCCCGATGCGCAGCACACGCTGGCAACGAGCATTTGAGCCCCGGACCCCTGAACGGTCCGGGGCTTTTTGCTGCCCACCGGCCTTGGGTACGGCGCCACTTGTCGCCCTACGGCCTTACATGTGGGCCTGCACCGGCTTACTTGCTCGCCCGCACAGGCTCACTCGTGAGCTTGCACCGGCTTACTTGTGAGCCTGCACCGGCACGTCCAGGATCACCCGGGTCCCACCCTCCGGCGCCGGGACCATGTCGAACGTGCCGCCCAACTCCCCCTCCACCAGCGTCCGTACGATCTGAAGGCCCAGGTTGCCCGCGGTGTGCGGGTCGAAGCCCTCGGGCAGGCCGACTCCGTCGTCCTGGACGGTGACGAGGAGGCGGGCCTCCTTCGTCGTACCGCCGCGGACAGCCGAGACCTCGACGGTGCCGGTCTCGCCCTCGCGGAAGCCGTGCTCCAGGGCGTTCTGGAGGACCTCGGTCAGGACCATCGACAGCGGGGTGGCGACCTCGGCGTCGAGGATGCCGAAGCGTCCGCTGCGCCGGCCGGTCACCTTGCCCGGCGAGATCTCGGCGACCATGGCGAGGACCCGGTCGGCGATCTCGTCGAACTCCACGCGCTCGTCCAGGTTCTGGGACAGCGTCTCGTGCACGATCGCGATCGAGCCGACGCGACGGACCGCCTCCTCCAGCGCCTCGCGGCCACGGTCGGACTCGATGCGCCGGGCCTGGAGGCGGAGCAGGGCGGCGACCGTCTGGAGGTTGTTCTTCACCCGGTGATGGATCTCCCGGATGGTCGCGTCCTTGGTGATCAACTCGCGCTCACGGCGGCGCAGTTCGGTGACGTCCCGGAGCAGGACCAGCGAACCGATGCGGGTGCCCTTGGGCTTGAGCGGGATCGCGCGGAACTGGATGACCCCGTCGTGGGCCTCGATCTCGAACTCCCGGGGCGCCCAGCCACTGGCCACCTTGGCGAGCGCCTCGTCCACCGGGCCACGGGTGGGGGCGAGTTCGGCGGTGGTCCGGCCGAGGTGCTGGCCGACGAGGTCGGAGGCGAGACCCATGCGGTGGTAGGCGGACAGGGCGTTCGGGGAGGCGTACTGGACGATGCCGTCGCCGTCGAGGCGGATCAGGCCGTCGCCGCCGCGCGGGGCCGCGTCCATGTCCATCTGCTGGTTGGGGAACGGGAAGGAGCCGGCCGCGATCATCTGCGCCAGGTCCGACGCGCTCTGGAGATAGGTCAGTTCGAGCCGACTCGGGGTGCGGACGGTCAGCAGGTTGGTGTTGCGCGCGATGACACCGAGGACGCGCCCCTCCCGTCGTACCGGAATCGACTCGACGCGGACTGGGACCTCCTCGCGCCACTCCGGGTCGCCCTCGCGCACGATCCGACCCTCGTCGAGCGCCGCGTCCAGCAGGGGGCGGCGGCCGCGCGGGACGAGGTGGCCGACCATGTCGTCCTGGTAGGAGGTGGGGCCGGTGTTGGGGCGCATCTGCGCCACCGAGACATAGCGAGTGCCGTCGCGGGTGGGGACCCACAGGACGAGGTCGGCGAAGGAGAGGTCGGAGAGCAGCTGCCACTCCGAGACCAGCAGATGGAGCCACTCGAGGTCGGAGTCGTCGAGGGCGGTGTGCTGGCGGACCAGTTCGTTCATGGAGGGCACGGATGCGAGCGTACCTGGCGGTATGTGAGTGACCTAAAAACACCGGTCCAGAAAACACCCGCGGGCCGCGGCGCCTGGGAAGGACCCTCAACCTTCCCGGCACCGCAGCCCGGAGCAGCATCGGCCGTGGGGTGTGCGGTCCCGGTCGGCCGAAGGATGAGGACCCGGGGCAGTCAGGGCAGAGAGCTCCGGTTCCTCGGTCCGTCCTCCTGTGCGGGGAGGGCGGAAGTCGCGCTTCAATTGTGGACTAGACCACTAGGTGTGTCCATGCGTTGGAGCCTGTTTGTTGTTGGAGCTTTCCCTCGCGGGAGCCAACTACTCGGACGCCCTAGCAACCATCACGCAGCCTAACGCGTGTGGGTTCATGTGCGGGGCCAGATGGCCATGGCAATTTCGGCGACCGCCTCCAGCTCGGACCGGCTCGCGCCGTCGCGCGCCTGCTGGGACATGCCGTGCACGATCGCACCGCTGTGCCGGGCGAGGGCACCGGCGTCGGTGCCGACGGGCAGGGCACCGGCGGCGATGTCGGCCCGGATACGGCTCTCGAAGGCGGCGATCGTGGCGTTGCGCCGGTCCCGCAGCAGGTCCGCGACCTCAGGGGTCGTGCAGTTGATGGCCGCGTGGGCGAAGAGGCAGCCGTGCGGGCGGTCGGGGTCGGTGTACGCCCGGGCGGCCTCGCGCAGGGTGCGGGCGACGGGGGCGCGGGCGGTGGGCTCCTCGGTGAGCGCGCGGTCGGCGAAGGCGGCGTACCGGGTGCCGTAGACGCTGACGGCCTCCTCGAAGAGGGAGCGCTTGTCGCCGAAGGCCGCGTAGAGGCTCGGGGCGCCGATGTCCATCACACGGGTGAGGTCCGAGACGGAGGTGGCTTCGTACCCACGCTCCCAGAAGGCCAGGATCGCCTTCTCCAGCGCGGTCTCACGATCGAAGGAACGGGGACGGCCGCGCGGCCTGGAGCCCCGGGACCCGGAGTCGACCTGCGCTTTCGTCTCCTCGCTGCTCACCATGGAGTGAATTATATAGCGGGTACTAGAGAAACGCCGGAGGGGTGTTGTACGTTCTTTGTGTAGCGACCGCTAGGAAATTCGAGGGGGGCGTCGACATGGGTGTGCTTGCGGGCAGGACCGCACTGGTCACGGGGGCGAGCAGGGGAATCGGGCGGGCCGTCGCCGAGCGGCTGGCGCGCGACGGGGCGCGGGTCGCCGTGCACTACGGCAGCAATGAGGCGGCGGCGAAGGAGACGGTCACCGCGATCGAGGCGGCGGGCGGCAGCGCGTTCACGATCCGCGCGGAGCTGGGTGTGCCCGGGGACGCGGAGGCGTTGTGGGAAGCCTTCGACCGGCATGCGCAGGGGCTGGACATCCTGGTGAGCAACGCGGGCATGGCGATCTTCGCGTCCATCGGCGAGACGGACGAGGAGATGTACGACCGGACGCAGGCGGTCAACGCCAGGGCACCGTTCTTCATCGTCAAGCACGGCCTGCGCCGGCTGCGCGACGGGGGCCGGATCATCAACGTCACGGCGGCCACGGACGCGGCCATCGCCCCCATCGCCGCCACTCACATGGCCAAGGGCGCGGTCACGACCCTGACCCGCTCCCTGGCGGCCGAGCTGGCGCCGCGCGGCATCACCGCCAACTCGGTCGGCCCCGGCTTCATAGACACCGATCTGACCAGCGCGGCGCTCTCCGACCCGGCGATACGCGCGCACGCCGAGTCCGTGTCGGTCTTCCGACGCGTCGGCACCCCGTCCGAGGTCGCGGACGTGGTCGCGTTCCTGGCATCACCGGACTCCCGCTGGGTCACGGGGCAGCACATCGACGCGACGGGGGGATCGCTGCTGAGCCTGCACTAGCGCGTCGGGGGCTGGAGACCCTGGGGGCGGAGACGGAGGCCTGTGGGGCGCAAGGGCTCCCGAACACCGGCACGGGCACCGGCACCGGTACCGGCACGGTCATCGGCACCGACACCGACACCGGCGCTCAGTGCGTCTCCGTCACCTTCGCCAGTGCGCGTGGGGCGTCCGGGTCCTGGCCGCGGGCGATGGTGACCTCGTAGGCCAGGAGCTGGAGGGGGATGATCTCCAGGAGGGGCTGGACCTCCTCGGCGACGTTCTCGGTGGGCAGCACGAAGCCGGCCGACGCCCGCTCGACCTGGCTCGCGGGGCCGACCACGACGAGGTCGGCGCCCCGGCCGCGCAGTCGGTCGAGGACGGGCTGGAGGGCCTCGCCGCCCTTGCCGTCGGTGACGACCGCGATGACCGGGGAGACGTTGTCGACCATGGCGAGGGGGCCGTGCAGCAGGTCGGCGCCCGAGTAGGCGAGCGCGGGGATGTAGCTGGTCTCCATCAGCTTGAGGGCGGCTTCCTTGGCGGTGGGGTAGCCGTAGCCGCGGGAGGTGATGACCATCCGCTCGGCGAACCGGTAGCGGGCGGCGAGGGTGCGGACCTCGTCCTGGCGGGCGAGGAGGGAGGCGGCCAGCTCCGGCAGCACCTGGGCGGGGGCTCCGTCACCGCCGCGCAGGCCCTCGACGAAGAGATACAGCGCGAGGAGGGAGGCCGTGTAGGTCTTGGTCGCGGGGAGGGCCTTCTCCGGTCCGGCCATGATGTCGACGTGGTACTCGGAGACACCGGCCAGCGGGGAGTCGGGGTTGTTGGTCACCGCGAGGGTGATGGCGCCGGCCTCGCGGGCGGCGCGGGTCGAGGCCACCAGGTCCGGGGAGCCGCCGGACTGGCTGACCGTGACGACCAGGACGTCGGTGAGGTCGGGGCGGGCACCGTAGGCAGTGGTCGTCGACATGGAGGTGAGGCCGCAGGGCAGGCCGAGGCGGACTTCGAGGAGGTACTTGGCGTAGAGGGCCGCGTTGTCGGAGGTGCCGCGGGCGGTCAGCAGCACGAAGCGGGGCGAGCGGGCGGCGATCTCCTGGGCGACCTTGCGGATGGCCGGGGCGCCCTCGTCCAGGATGCGGCGCAGGACAGCGGGCTGTTCGGCCATCTCGCGGGCCATGATCCGGCCGGGGAGTTCGTTCTGGGGGTCGGGTGTCGTGACGGTGGTCATGGGCTCTATTCCACTCCTCGTTCGGCTCCCCCGCGCGAAATGGCGGCTGTCCAGGATGTGGCGCTGTGATGGCTTTCGTGGACCTGGGCCGGGAGACCCGATTCTGTTAGATTGGTCTAAACCACATGGGCTGTACCGGGTCCGGTCGAGCCCTCCTGGTTCAGACCGTTTGTAGAGATCAGACCGTTTCTACAGTCAGACCGTTTCCTCAGATCGGCAGGCCCAGCGTGGAAGTTGTCATCGTCCCGGACGCCAAGGCGGGTGGCGAGCTCATCGCCGAGGCCATGGCGCAGCTGCTGCGACGCAAGCCCGACGCCCTGCTCGGGGTGGCGACCGGCTCGACCCCGCTGCCCATCTACGAGGCGCTGACGGCGAAGGTGCGGTCCGGTGCGGTGGATGGATCGCGGGCGCGGATAGCCCAGCTCGACGAGTACGTGGGGCTGCCGGCCGAGCATCCGGAGTCGTACCGCTCGGTGCTGCGGCGGGAGGTGCTGGAGCCGCTGGGGGTGCCGATGTCCTCGTTCATGGGGCCGGACGGGACCGCGGAGGACATTCCCGGTGCGTGTGCGGAGTACGACTCGGCGCTGGCCGAGGCCGGGGGCGTGGATCTGCAACTGCTCGGGATCGGGACGGACGGGCACATCGGGTTCAACGAGCCGTGTTCATCGCTGGCGTCCCGGACGCGGATCAAGACGTTGACCGAGCAGACGCGGGTGGACAACGCGCGGTTCTTCGACGGGGACATCTCGCAGGTGCCGCACCATGTGATCACGCAGGGGATCGGGACGATTCTCGAGGCTCGGCATCTGGTGCTGCTCGCGACGGGCGAGGGCAAGGCGGACGCGGTGGCGGCGACGGTGGAGGGGGCAGTTGCCGCGGTGTGTCCGGCGTCGGCGCTTCAGTTGCATCCGCATGCGACGGTGGTGGTGGACGAGGGGGCCGCGTCCAAGTTGAAGCTGGCGGACTATTTCCGGCACACGTTTGTCAACAAGCCTGACTGGCAGGGGATCTAGGGTCTCGTCCGCCGGGTGCGGTGCGCGGCCGGGTGCGGGTGCGTTGTGGCTGGTCGCGCAGGTGCCCGCGCCCCTGGGAAGAACAGGTGCCGGCTCCCGTCCACGGGAACCGGCACCTGTCCTGTCGTAACCCCTACTCCCCCGCGATGACCTCCGCCGCCGCCCTGCCGCACACCCTGGCCGCGCCCTGGGTGGCGATGTGGAGGGCGCCTCGGGCGGGGGCCTGGGGGAGGCCCATCTCGACCACGACGGTGTCGGGGCGGGTGCGGAGGATGGTGTCCAGGGCCGCCGTCATCCAGGGGTGGCGGTGTTCGTCGCGGACCACCGCGACGATGCGGCGGGGGCCGGCCGCGGCCAGGGTCGCGAGGCCCGCGTCCTCGCCCGCGAAGGTGCCCGTCTCCGTGCCCGGGAACCGGCGGAGGAGTTCGGCGGCGACGCCCCAGGGGGTCTCGTCGCCGACGGCGATGTTGGCGACGGGGGTGAGGGCGGCGACGTAGGGCGCTTCGGTGAGGGGGGTGAAGGCGTCGGCGCCGGTGATGCGCAGCGCGCGTCGGGCCGCTCGCAGTCCCACCTCCTCGTCGGCCGGCAGTTCTGTGCCGGCCGCGCTCGCCGCCGTCCAGTGGGCCAGGGTGCGGACGCGTTCCGCCGCCTGGGCCAGGCGTTCCTCGGGGAGTTCGCCCGAGCGGACCGCCGAGACCAGGGCGTCGCGCAGGCGCCGTACCGTCTCGTCGTCGGCGAGGCCGCCGCCCACGCAGATCGCGTCGGCGCCGGCGGCGATGGCCAGGACACTGCCGCGTTCGATGCCGTAGGTGCCGGCGATGGCCTGCATCTCCATGCCGTCGGTGACGATGAGGCCGTCGTAGCGGAGTTCGCCGCGCAGCAGGTCGGTCAGGATCCGCGGGGACAGGGTCGCCGGGCGGTCCGGGTCCAGGGCCGGGACCAGGATGTGGGCGGTCATCACCGCGCGGGTGCCGGCGGCGATGGCCGCGCGGAAGGGCCGCAGTTCCCGCTCAAGGAGCACCGGCAGGTCCGCGTCGATGCGGGGCAGGGCGTGGTGGGAGTCGATCGCGGTGTCGCCGTGGCCGGGAAAGTGCTTGGTGCAGGCGGCGACGCCCGCCGACTGCAACCCCGTGACATAGGCGGCCGTGTGCTTGGCGGCCAGTTCCGCGGAGGCGCCGAAGGAGCGGACGCCGATCACCGGGTTGGACGGGTTGGAGTTCACGTCCGCGGACGGGGCCCAGTTGAGGTTGACCCCGCAGGCGGCGAGTCGGCGACCCAGTTCGGCCGCCACCTGCCTGGTGAGTTCCACGTCGTCCACCGCGCCGAGCGCGTGGTTGCCAGGGAAGGACGAGCCGGTGCGGACCTCCAGGCGGGTGACGTCACCGCCCTCCTCGTCGATGGCGACCAGGACGTCGTCGCGTTCGGCGCGCAACTGGGCGGTGAGGGCGGCGAGTTGCTCCGGTGAGGCGATGTTGCGGCCGAACAGGCCGACCGAGGCGAGGCCCTCGCCGAGGCGGCGCAGCAGCCAGTCGGGGGCGGTGGTGCCGGTGAAGCCGGGTTGGAGGACGGTGAGGGCGTCCCGTGTCAGGGTGTCTGTGCCGCTGGCGAATGTCGTCATCGGGGGGCGTTATCCCTTCACGGCGCCCGCGGTGAGGCCCGCGGCCATCTTGCGCTGGACGAGGAGGAAGAGGACCACGATCGGCACGGCCATCATGGTGGAACCGGCCATCATCGGGGCGTATTCGGTGCCGTGTTTGGTGGTGAAGTTGCCGAGCCACACGGTCGCGGTCTGGTTCTTCTGGCTGAGCAGCATGAGGGCGTAGAGGTACTCGTTCCAGGCCTGGATGAAGGCGTAGACCGAGGTGGCGACCATGCCGGGGGCCAGCAGCGGGAAGACCACGCGCAGGAAGGCGCCGGTGGGCGAGCAGCCGTCGACCATGGCCGCCTCCTCCAGTTCCTTCGGGATGTTGACGATGAAGCCGCGCAGCGTCCAGACCGTGAAGGGGAGGATGAAGGTCAGATACGTGATGATCAGGCCGGAGAGCTTGTCGTACTGGTCGAGGTCGTTCAGGAGCAGGAAGACCGGGATGATCATCGCGACCAGCGGGACCATCTGGACCGCGAGGATGCCCACGATCACGACCTTGCGGCCGCGGAAGGCGAAGCGGGAGATGGCGAGGGCGGCCAGGGTGCCGACCACGATGCCGATCGCCACGACCGAGAGGGAGACGATCAGGCTGCGGCCGACCGGGCCCCAGAAGTCGGCGATGTCCAGCGCGCGGCTGAAGTTGGACAGGGTGATGCCGGTCGGCAGCAGGCTCGGGTCCGGGTCGATGGCGTCCTTGGCCGGCTTGAACGCCGTGTTGAGCATCCAGTAGACGGGGAAGCCGGCGGTGAGGAAGACGAGCAGGCCGAGGAGGTTCCAGCCGGCCTTCGACTTGCGGCGCGCTCCGGGAGCAAGCGTGCTCATTCGACCTCTCCGATCTTCAGCATCTGACGCATGTAGACGGCGACCACGCCGAGCAGCAGCAGCACGGTCAGCAGGGCGATGGCGGAGCCCTGCGCGTAGTCGTTGACCACGAAGGCGCGGTCGTAGGAGTACGTGGGCAGGATCTGGAACTCCGGCTCCGGGTGGCCGTTGCGCATGACGAACACCTGGGGGAAGACGCCCATGTCCCAGATGACCGACAGGGTCGTGAGCATCACGATGATCGGCTTGAGGATGGGCAGGGTGACATACCGGAAGACGCCCCAGGCGCCCGCTCCGTCCAGCCGGGCCGCCTCCTCCAGCTCGGCCGGGACCTGGGTGAGTCCGGCGCTGAGGGTGATGACGACGAAGGGCACCGCGCCCCACACCACGAGCAGGGTGATGACGGCGAGGCCCTGGGGTCCGCTGGCGAACCAGTTGTGGCCGATCATCTCGACCCCGGGCAGCTTGCTGAGCAGCGCGTTGAGGATGCCGTAGTCGGCGTCGAACAGCCACTTGAAGACCGTGGTGGCGACGATGATCGGCATGCCCCAGCTGGCCACCAGCGCGATGTTGACGAGGGTCTTCACCCAGCCGGAGACCCGCTGGAGCAGCAGGGCGATGAGCATGCCGGAGACCATCGTGAAGATCACGCAGCCGGCCGCGAAGACGACGGTCCGCAGGACGACCGTCCAGAACTCGCCGTCGCCCAGCACGGCGGTGAAGTTGTCGAAGCCGACCCACTGGGCGGGCAGGAAGCCCCACAGCTGGGACTGCCCGAACTTCTGGAACGACAGGGTGACCAGGCGGACCAGCGGATAGCCCATGACCAGGCCGAGGATGAGCAGGCAGGGCGCGAGCAGCAGCCAGGGGGTGGCGCCGGAGCTCCGCCTTCTGCGGGGCGCCGTCGGCGTGGGCGGCGGCGGTACCGACATCGGCGGCGGCACCTCGGTGGGGGTGGTGGTGTCTGCGGCACTCATGGCGCGCTCCTCAAGCGGTCACTCAAGTCGTACGAGTCGTACGAAAGCCGTACGAGCAGCAGGGCCCCGTCCCTCGCGACGGGGCCCTGCCCTTGCTCACTTCGTGTTGATGACCTTGTCGATCGCGGCGTCCGCGTCCTTCGCGGCGGCCTCGACCGACTGCTTGCCGGTGCCGATGCTCTGCAGCATGTTCTGCAGGACCTGCGCCTTCTCGACCTGGCCCCAGCCGGGCGCCATGGGCACGAACCAGTTGGACTCGGCCGCGGTGGCGGGGACCGCGGTCGCCGGGTCGTTCTTCAGGGTGGCGAGGTCGGTCTTGTTGTTGGGCAGGTTGCCCTTGGCCATCAGGCCCTTCTGGCCGGAGGGACCGGTGAAGGCGTTGATCCACTCGGCGGCGACGGCCTGCGCCTTGGACTTCACCGGGACCGCGAGGTCCGAACCGCCCAGGAAGACGGGCATGTTCTTGCCGGACGGACCCGGCATCACGAAGTTCTCGAGGTTGTCCTTGAGCTTGCCGGTCTTGTCGTTCTTCGGGTCGGCGGAGGTAGCGCCCTCCCAGGCCGCGCCGAAGATCATGCCGGACTTGCCCTGGCCGTAGACGATGTAGCGGTCGGACTCGTCCTTGGTCTTGTCGCCGTGCATGTACTTGTCGACGACGTTCTTGAACTCGGTGAGGCCCTTGACGGACTCCGGCGAGGAGAGGTTGGCCTTCCAGGTGCCGCCCGAGTCGACGGCGATGGAGCCGCCGGCGTCGTAGACGAAGGACATGGCCGCGTACCAGTCACGGGTGGGCTGGTACCAGGCGGAGAACTTGTCGCCCTCCTTCTTCTGGACCTTGTCGAGGGCGGAGGTCAGCTCGGCGTAGGTCTTGGGGGTGGACTTGACGCCGACCGAGGCGAAGACGTCCTTGCGCCAGTTCCCGACGCGGCCGCCCGCGTAGTAGGGGACGCCGTAGGTCTTGCCGTCGTAGGTCACCGAGGCCTTGAGGCCGTCGAGCCAGGCGGACGAGTTGGTGAACTTCGAGGCGTCGAGGGGGGCGAAGGCGCCCTTGACCATGTAGCCGAGCATCTCGGTGTTGCCCATCTCGACCACGTCGGGGGCCTTGTCGGTGGCGAGGACCGCGTCGAGCTTGGTGTTCTTGTCCGGCCAGCCGTAGTACTCGTGGTTGATCTTGATGCCGGGGTGCTTCTTCTGGACTGCGGCGTCCGCGGCCTTCACCAGGTCGGGCCAGTTGTTCTGGGCGTCGACCGTGAGCCAGACGGTCAGCTCCTTGGCGTCGGCGCCGCTGTTGTCCGAACTACCGCTGTCGCTGTCCCCACACGCCGCGATGGAGACCATCATGCCCGCGATACCGATCGCGGCTATCAGCTTGCGCTTCACGCCACCCTCCTCAGGGATGCCCACACCTCCCGCCCATGGGCCGGGACCTGGACCAATGGTGTAGACCAGTAGGGGGAGCTTGGACCAGACCAGGAAGCCTGTCAAGAGTGTGCGAAACGGCTCTGACCAGCCGTTATGCGAGCTACATATACAAGAACCATTAGTAAAGAAGCCAGCGAAAACACCGGTGCCGGAGTACTCTCGTCCGCTAGACCACTCACCTCTGTGGACTAGACCAAAAGAGGCGGCGACGGTATACAGAAGGGATCACGATGTGACCCGCATCCGGAGCCGGGAAGGCAGACCATGACCACCGACGTCAGCAGTGCGGAGAACGAGGGCGGGGCAGGCGTCCGCACCGCGCGCGTGCCCAAGTACTACCGCCTGAAGAAGCACCTGCTCGACATGACGGAGACGCAGTCGCCCGGTACACCCGTACCGCCCGAGCGCACGCTCGCCGCCGAGTTCGACACCTCGCGCACCACCGTGCGCCAGGCCCTCCAGGAGCTGGTGGTCGAGGGCCGCCTGGAACGCATCCAGGGCAAGGGCACCTTCGTCGCCAAGCCGAAGGTCTCCCAGGCCCTCCAACTCACCTCGTACACCGAGGACATGCGCGCCCAGGGCCTCGAACCCACCTCGCAGCTCCTGGACATCGGCTACATCACCGCCGACGACCGCCTCGCCGAGCTCCTCGACATCACGGCCGGCGGCCGGGTGCTGCGCATCGAGCGCCTGCGCATGGCGAACGCCGAGCCGATGGCCATCGAGACGACCCACCTCAGCGCCAAGCGCTTCCCGGCCCTGCGCAGGTCGCTCGTCAAGTACACGTCCCTCTACACCGCGCTCGCCGAGGTCTACGACGTCCATCTCGCCGAGGCCGAGGAGACCATCGAGACCTCGCTGGCCACCCCGCGCGAGGCGGGCCTGCTCGGCACCGACGTCGGCCTGCCGATGCTGATGCTGTCCCGGCACTCGTTCGACAAGACGGGCGAGCCGGTGGAGTGGGTGCGGTCGGTGTACCGGGGGGACCGGTACAAGTTCGTGGCCCGCCTCAAGCGGCCGATCGACTAGGGCCCTTTTCGGTACCGCACGCGGTGTAGCGCAACCACCCGTCCTGCTCTACGGTCCTCCCGACTCCGTCTGGACGGGAGGACCGCCTCGTGCGTACCGCGAACGTCCGAACCATCGTCATCTGGACCCTCGTCGCGCTGATCGGCGCCGCCGGGTGGGCCGTGCTCGCGCTCGCCAGGGGCGAGGACGTCTCGGCCGCCTGGATGGTCGCCGCCGCCCTCGGGTCGTACGCGATCGGGTACCGCTTCTACGCGAAGTTCATCGCGCACAAGGTGCTGAAGGTCGACGCGACCAGGGCCACCCCCGCCGAACGCCTCAACAACGGCATCGACTTCCACCCCACCGACCGTCGGGTGCTGCTGGGCCATCACTTCGCGGCGATAGCCGGTGCCGGACCGCTGGTCGGCCCGGTGCTCGCCGCGCAGATGGGCTACCTCCCCGGGACCATCTGGATCATCGCCGGTGTCATCTTCGCGGGCGCGGTCCAGGACATGGTGGTGCTGTTCTTCTCCACGCGCAGGGACGGCCGTTCACTCGGTCAGATGGCCCGCGAGGAGATCGGCCCCTTCGGCGGCGCGGCCGCGCTGATCGCCGCCTTCGCCATCATGATCATCCTGCTCGGGGTGCTGGCCCTGGTGATCGTCAACGCCCTCGCCGCCTCCCCCTGGGGCACCTTCTCCATCGCGATGACCATCCCGATCGCCCTGCTGATGGGCTTCTACCTGCGCGTCCTGCGCCCGGGACGGGTCAGCGAAGTGTCGTTGATCGGCGTAGGGCTGCTGCTGCTCGCGCTGGTCGCGGGCCGCTGGGTCGCCGAGTCGTCGTGGGCCGACACCTTCACCCTCGCGCCCTCGACGCTGGTCGTCTGGCTGGTGGCGTACGGATTCATCGCCTCGATCCTGCCGGTGTGGATGCTCCTTGCGCCCCGCGACTACCTGTCCACCTTCATGAAGATCGGCACGATCGCGCTGCTCGCCCTCGGGGTCGTCGTCGCCCTGCCGACGCTGAAGATGGACGCGGTGACCGACTTCGCCTCGCGCGGGAACGGCCCGGTGTTCGCGGGCTCGCTCTTCCCCTTCGTCTTCATCACCATCGCGTGCGGCGCGCTGTCCGGCTTCCACGCGCTGATTTCGAGCGGTACGACGCCGAAGATGATCCAGAAGGAGACGCAGGTCCGGATGATCGGCTACGGCTCCATGCTGATGGAGTCGTCGGTCGCGATCATGGCGCTGGTCGCGGCGAGCATCATCGACCCGGGGCTGTACTTCGCGATGAACGCGCCGGCCGGGGTCATCGGGACCACGGTGGACAACGCCTCGCAGGTGGTGACCAGTTGGGGCTACTCCATCTCCCCCGCCGACCTCGCGCAGGCCGCGAAGAACGTCGAGGAGGCGAGCCTGCTCTCCCGCACCGGCGGCGCCCCGACCCTCGCGGTCGGTGTCTCGGAGATCTTCTCCAAGGTCACCGGCGGGAGCCTCAGGGCCTTCTGGTATCACTTCGCGATCATGTTCGAGGCGCTGTTCATCCTGACCGCGCTGGACGCCGGCACGCGCGTGGGCCGGTTCATGCTCCAGGACATGCTGGGCAACGTCTACCGGCCCTTCAAGAACATCAGCTGGAAGCCGGGGCTCGTCCTCACCAGCGCGATCGTGTGCGCGCTGTGGGGCTACTTCCTCTGGGTCGGCGTCCATGAACCCCTCGGCGGGATCAACCAGCTCTTCCCGATCTTCGGCATCTCCAACCAGCTGCTCGCCGCCGTCGCGCTCGCCGTCTGCACCACGCTGCTGGTGAAGTCGGGACGCCTCAAGTGGGCCTGGATCACCGGGATCCCGCTCGCCTGGGACGCGACCGTGACCCTCACGGCCAGCTTCCAGAAGGTGTTCTCCGGCGACCCCAAGGTGGGCTTCTTCAAACAGCGTTCGGTGTTCCAGGACGCCATCGACGACGGCAAGGTCCTGCCGCCCGCCAAGAGCATGGACGACATGCACACCGTGGTCACCAACTCCACGGTCGACGGCGTCCTCACGGCGGTCCTCGCCCTGCTGATCGTGGTGGTGATCGCCGACGCGCTGCGGGTCTGCGTCCGGCACGTCCGGCGCCCGGCGCTGTCCACGCTCAGCGAGGCGCCGTACGTCGAGTCGAGGATCCTGGCCCCGGCCGGGCTGATCCCGACCCGGGCCGAGAAGGAGGAGGCGCGGGATGCGATCACTGCGGCGCGCTCTTAGGGGGGTGCGCTGGTACGTCCGTGAGCTGACCGACGAGTCGGCGTACGACCGCTATGTCGCGCATGTGCGCCGGGAGCACCCGCAGGCCCCGGTGCCGACGCGACGGGCGTTCGAGCGAATGCGGACGGAACGTCAGGAAGGGGACCCGCGCCAGGGGTTCCGGTGCTGCTGAACGGGTGCTTCCACGGGGCTTCACAGAATCGACATACCGATATGCGGACGAGGTCTTCCGCTGTCGCGACACCAGCGCCTAGATTGCCTGCGCGTTACAGGTGATCAACGCCGATCGGTTAGGGGTAGGAGTCGCGACATGTCGGATGCGCCTGAAGTGAGACCACCGGTGGTGACACCGGTGCGGGTGGTCATCGCCCTCTGCCTGATCGCGCCGTTCGTGGCGATGCTGTGGGTCGGCTCGTACGCCAAGGTCGACCCCACGTTCATCGGCATCCCGTTCTTCTACTGGTACCAGATGCTGTGGGTGCTGATCTCCACCGCGCTGACGATGACCGCGTACAAGCTCTGGCAGCGTGACCAGCGCGCCCGCCACGGAGGTGCCAAGTGAACGACGGCGTCAACGGCGTGGCACTCACCGTCTTCATCCTCTTCTTCCTGGCCGTCACGGTCATGGGCTTCCTGGCCGCGCGCTGGCGCAAGGCCGAGAACGAGCACAGCCTCGACGAATGGGGCCTGGGCGGACGGTCGTTCGGCACCTGGGTCACCTGGTTCCTGCTCGGCGGCGACCTGTACACGGCGTACACCTTCGTCGCGGTGCCCGCGGCGATCTACGCGGCGGGCGCGGCCGGCTTCTTCGCGGTGCCGTACACGATCCTGGTGTACCCGCTGATCTTCACGTTCCTGCCCCGCCTGTGGTCGGTCTCGCACAAGCACGGATACGTGACGACCTCGGACTTCGTGCGCGGCCGCTTCGGCTCGAAGAGCCTGTCCCTCGCGGTGGCCGTCACCGGCATCCTCGCGACCATGCCGTACATCGCGCTCCAACTGGTCGGCATCCAGGCGGTCCTGGACGTCATGGGCGTCGGCGGCGGCGAGAACACCAACTGGTTCGTGAAGGACCTCCCGCTGCTGATCGCGTTCGGTGTCCTCGCGGCCTACACGTACTCCTCGGGTCTGCGCGCCCCCGCGCTGATCGCGTTCGTGAAGGACACGCTGATCTACATCGTCATCGCGGTGGCGATCATCTACATCCCGATCAAGCTGGGCGGCTTCGACGACGTCTTCGCGGCGGCCGGCGAGAAGTACACGGCGGCCAAGGCGGGCGGGCTGGTGCCACCCGAGGCGGGCCAATGGACGTACGCCACACTGGCGTTGGGCTCCGCGCTCGCGCTCTTCATGTACCCGCACTCGATCACCGCGACGCTCTCCTCCCGCAGCCGAGAGGTGATCCGCCGCAACACCACGATCCTGCCGCTGTATTCGCTGATGCTCGGCCTGCTGGCCCTGCTCGGCTTCATGGCGATCGCGGCCGGAGTCAAGGTCACCAACCCGCAGTTGGCGATCCCGCAGCTGTTCGAGGACATGTTCCCGGACTGGTTCGCGGGCGTCGCCTTCGCGGCGATCGGCATCGGCGCCCTCGTCCCCGCGGCCATCATGTCGATCGCGGCCGCGAACCTCTTCACCCGCAACATCTACAAGGACTTCATCAAGCCGGACGCGACCCCGGCCCAGGAGACGAAGGTCTCCAAGCTGGTGTCCCTGCTGGTGAAGGTGGGTGCCCTGGTCTTCGTCCTGACCATGGACAAGACGGTGGCCATCAACTTCCAGCTCCTGGGCGGCATCTGGATCCTCCAGACCTTCCCGGCCCTGGTCGGCGGCCTCTTCACCCGCTGGTTCCACCGCTGGGCCCTGCTCGCCGGCTGGGCGGTCGGCATGATCTACGGCACAGTCGCCGCGTACGGCGTCGCCTCGCCGACCCAGAAGCACTTCGGCGGCTCGGCGAAGGAGATCCCGGGCATCGGCGAGATCGGCTACATCGGCCTGACCGCGTTCATCCTCAACGTAGCGGTCACCGTCGTCCTGACCTTCATCCTCAAGGCGGCCAAGGCCCCCGACGGCATCGACGAGACCAGCCCGGAGGACTACACGGCGGACGCGGGCGACCCGGGTGTGGAAGTGGAGCTTCCCCCAGCTACCGCAGGAACATCTCACTAACCCACCCAGGGGCGCGGGGAACTGCGCGAGCAACCACACACAACCGGCAGCGGGCCGCCGAGAGCAACCACCCTCGGCGGCCCGCTTTCGTGCACACTCCCCCCATGACCATCGTGATCCGCCCCGCAGACCCCACCGACTACGAACCCCTCGGCGACATCACGGCAAGGGCCTACCTGAACGACGGCCTCCTCGCCTTCGGCGACGAAGACGACTGGTACCTCGAAGAACTCAAGAACGTGGCCAAGCGAGCGGCACACGCCGAAGTCCTGGTCGCCGTCTCCGGATCAGATCTGCTCGGCGGAGTCACCTACGTCCCCGACGGCGGCCCCCTGTCGGAGATAGCCCGCCCCGGAGAGGCGGAGATCCGCATGCTCGCCGTGTCCCACGAGGCTCGCGGCAGAGGCGTCGGACAAGCTCTCGTCCAGACCTGCATCGACCGCGCAAGCGCCGCAGGCAACCGCACCGGCGTCGTCCTGTGCACCCAGCCCACCATGCGCTCGGCCCACCGCATCTACGAACGCCTCGGCTTCACCCGCGCCCCGGAACGCGACCTGCGCCCCGTACCGGAGGCCCCGGAGTTCACTCTCCTCACCTATCAGTTGACACTCTGAAACCGCCGCGACACAACATCTGGGGGTGCCACCCGAACCCGGCACAAGATGTATGCTCATGCTCGCTGTCGCCGCAGGGGAATCCGGTGTGAATCCGGAACTGTCCCGCAACGGTGTACTCATGCGTGCATAAGCGCACATGGGAGTCAGTCCGAGGACCTGTCGACAGTACGCCCGGCCACCGTGGCCCGGGTGTGATGACGTCCGGGCCTCGTGGAATGGGCCGGTGGACGCGACGCCGTGCGCGCTCGTGTGCTGCCCCCTGCCCTCAAGGCCCCGTGCCCAGCGAGGGAGAGCCCCACGTGACCATCGCGCCAGCCGACCCGGCTTCAGCGACCATCGGTGTGGAAGAGGACGGTCCCGGAACCGCGTTGCTGCGGACCCTGACCGCGCTGACCGCCGACCTCCCCGACGCCGACCCCGGCCGGGTCGCCGCCGCCGCGCTCCGCGGCCGGTCCGCGCGGGCCGACGAGTCGGAGTTGCGCGAGCTGGCCACCGAGTCGGCGGCCGGGCTCATCTCCGAGGACCCGGCGTACAGCCGGCTGGCCGCGCGGCTGCTGACGATCTCCATCGCCGCCGAGGCCGCCTCGCAGGGTGTGACCTCGTTCACCGGCTCGGTCGCCGTCGGCCACCGCGAGGGCCTCATCGCCGACCGCACGGCGGAGTTCGTACGGATCCACGCCGACCGTCTCGACACGCTCATCGACCCTCAGGGCGACGACCGCTTCGGCTACTTCGGCCTGCGCACCCTGCACTCCCGCTATCTCCTCCGGCACCCCATCACCCGCAAGGTGATCGAGACGCCCCAGCACTTCATGCTCCGGGTGGCCTCGGGGCTCGCGGAGGACGACACATCGAGGGCACTCGACGAAGTCGCCGCGCTCTACGCCCTCATGAGCCGCCTCGACTACCTCCCCTCCTCCCCCACCCTCTTCAACTCCGGCACCCGGCACCCCCAGATGTCGTCCTGCTACCTCCTCGACTCCCCGGTCGACGAGCTGGACTCCATCTACGACCGCTACCACCAGGTCGCCCGGCTCTCCAAGCACGCCGGTGGCATCGGCCTCTCGTACTCCCGCATCCGCAGCCGCGGTTCGCTGATCCGGGGCACCAACGGGCACTCCAACGGCATCGTCCCGTTCCTGAAGACGCTGGACGCGTCCGTCGCCGCCGTGAACCAGGGCGGCCGGCGCAAGGGTGCCGCCGCGGTGTACCTGGAGACCTGGCACTCCGACATCGAGGAGTTCCTGGAGCTGCGGGACAACACCGGTGAGGACGCCCGTCGTACGCACAACCTGAACCTCGCGCACTGGATCCCGGACGAGTTCATGCGCCGGGTGAACGCGGACGCCGAGTGGTCGCTGTTCTCCCCCGCCGACGTGCCCGAGCTGGTCGACCTGTGGGGCGAGGAGTTCGACGCGGCGTACCGCAAGGCCGAGGAGCGGGGGCTCGCGCGCAAGACCATCCCCGCCCGTGACCTCTACGGCCGCATGATGCGCACCCTCGCGCAGACCGGCAACGGCTGGATGACCTTCAAGGACGCGGCCAACCGCACCGCCAACCAGACGGCCCTGCCCGGCCACACCGTCCACTCCTCCAATCTCTGCACGGAGATCCTGGAGGTCACGGACGACGGCGAGACGGCGGTCTGCAACCTGGGGTCCGTGAACCTCGGCGCGTTCGTGGACCCGCGGACGAACGACATCGACTGGGAGCGGCTGGACGCCACCGTCCGCACCGCCGTCACCTTCCTCGACCGGGTCGTCGACATCAACTTCTACCCGACCGAGCAGGCCGGGCGGTCCAACGCCAAGTGGCGCCCGGTGGGCCTGGGCGCGATGGGCCTCCAGGACGTCTTCTTCAAGCTGCGGCTGCCCTTCGACTCCCCCGAGGCCAAGGCCCTGTCCACCCGGATCGCCGAGCGCATCATGCTCGCCGCGTACGAGGCCTCCACCGACCTCGCCGAGCGCTACGGCCCGCTGCCCGCCTGGGAGAAGACCCGTACCGCGCAGGGTGTCCTGCACCCCGACCACTACGACGTCACATCGAACTGGCCCGAGCGCTGGGCCGCGCTGCGCGAGCGGATGGCCACCACGGGCCTGCGCAACAGCCTGCTCCTCGCCATCGCGCCCACCGCCACCATCGCCTCGATCGCGGGCGTGTACGAGTGCATCGAGCCGCAGGTCTCCAACCTGTTCAAGCGCGAGACGCTGTCCGGCGAGTTCCTCCAGGTCAACTCCTATCTGGTGAACGACCTCAAGGCACTCGGCGTCTGGGACGCCCGCACCCGTGAGGCGCTGCGCGACTCCAACGGCTCGGTGCAGGACTTCGCGTGGATCCCCGAGGACGTACGGGCGCTGTACCGCACGGCGTGGGAGATCCCGCAGCGCGGCCTGATCGACATGGCGGCGGCGCGCACCCCGTACCTCGACCAGTCCCAGTCCCTGAACCTCTTCCTGGAGACGCCGACCATCGGCAAGCTCTCCTCGATGTACGCGTACGCCTGGAAGTCCGGGCTGAAGACGACGTACTACCTGCGCTCGCGCCCGGCGACCCGTATCGCCCGCGCCGCCCAGGCGACGATCCCCGTCCAACAGGCGGACCCCCAAGACGCCGTCGCCTGCTCCCTGGAAAACCCCGAGTCCTGCGAGGCCTGCCAGTAATGTCCACCACCCAGAACCTGCTCGACCCCGGCTTCGAGCTGACTCTGCGCCCCATGCGCTACCCGGACTTCTACGAGCGCTACCGGGACGCCATCAAGAACACCTGGACCGTCGAGGAGGTCGACCTCCACTCGGACGTCGCCGACCTCGCGAAGCTGTCCGAGGGTGAGCAGCACATGATCGGCCGGCTGGTCGCGTTCTTCGCGACGGGCGACTCGATCGTGGCGAACAACCTGGTGCTGACCCTCTACAAGCACATCAACTCCCCCGAAGCGCGCCTGTACCTGAGCAGGCAGCTCTTCGAGGAGGCGGTGCACGTGCAGTTCTATCTGACGCTGCTCGACACCTACCTCCCCGACCCGGAGGACCGGGCCGCCGCCTTCGACGCCGTCGAGAACATCCCCTCCATCCGCGAGAAGGCGCAGTTCTGCTTCAAGTGGA
This sequence comes from Streptomyces sp. SID13726, assembly GCF_010548375.1. Classification (GTDB taxonomy): domain Bacteria; phylum Actinomycetota; class Actinomycetes; order Streptomycetales; family Streptomycetaceae; genus Streptomyces. The sequence goes on along the minus strand of NZ_JAAGLY010000030.1, from coordinate 38,500 downwards.
TGGACTCGGTCGAGAAGCTGGACCGCCTGGAGACCAAGGCCGACCGCCGCCGCTTCCTGCTGAACCTCATCTGCTTCGCCGCGTGCATCGAGGGCCTCTTCTTCTACGGCGCCTTCGCGTACGTCTACTGGTTCCGCAGCCGGGGTCTGCTGCACGGTCTGGCCACCGGCACCAACTGGGTGTTCCGCGACGAGACCATGCACATGTCCTTCGCCTTCGACGTGGTCGACACCGTCCGCAAGGAGGAGCCGGAGCTCTTCGACGACCAGCTGGAGCAGCAGGTCACCGACATGCTGAGGGAGGCCGTCGAGGCCGAGCTCCAGTTCGGGCGCGACCTGTGCGGGGACGGGCTGCCGGGCATGAACACCGAGTCGATGCGCCAGTACCTGGAGTGCGTGGCCGACCAGCGCCTCACCCGCCTCGGCTTCGCCCCGGTGTACGGCTCGGAGAACCCCTTCTCCTTCATGGAGCTCCAGGGCGTCCAGGAACTGACCAACTTCTTCGAGCGGCGTCCGTCCGCGTACCAGGTGGCCGTGGAGGGCACGGTCGACCTGGACGAGGACTTCTAGACGGGGATCCGGGCACGTGGGTGGTACGTCCAAGGGGGAAGGAGGCCACCCATGCGCCCGATCCGTACGACGATCCCCGCTCTCGTGACGCTGACGCTGCTCCTCGCGGGCTGCGGCGGCGAATCCGGGGCCGGAAAGGCCGGAGAGGAAAGGGGAGGCGGCGCCAGTGTGACGCCGTCCTCCCCCGCGCCCGCCCCGACCGGTTGCCGGTCCCCGGCGGAGCTCGGCGCCACCGACAGCGGGGACACCGTGTGCCTGGCGGTGGGCGGTACGGTCCGGATCAGCCTCGACGGGACCAAGGGCCGTCCGTGGAAGCCGGTCGCCGTGGACGGCTCCGGGCTGGAGGCCGCCAACAGCGGTGTCGTCCTGCTCCCCGGTGACGCGAGCGCCGCGTACACGGCGGTCTCGGCGGGCCGGGTGCGGCTGAGTTCGTCGCGCCCGCTGTGCGCCACCGAGACCGGTCGGGTGTCGTGCAAGGGGATTCAGGAGTGGTGGGTCACCGTGGAGGTGAAGTAACGCCTCTGCGCTTCCCGGATCTGGCGGTCGACGCGCTTGTCGTGCACGAGCCCGATCACCGAGGGGAGCACCAGCAGGACGAGGATTCCGAGCACGGTCAGCATTCCGATCAGTCCTTCTGTCTGTGCGGTCGTCATGTCACTACTGTCGCGCCGAGTACTCCTTACAAACAGTGGCAGGACTGCCGCACACCCTCGATTTACTGCCAACTCTGCGGCACACTGGCAGCATGCTGACAAACGTGGCCGCCGTCGTCCTGGACGGCGTGAACCCCTTCGAACTCGGCGTCGTCTGCGAGGTCTTCGGCACCGACCGCAGTGACGACGGACTGCCGGTGTACGACTTCGCGGTCGCCTCGGCCGAGGGCCCGAGCCTGGCCTCCCGCGCGGGCTTCGCCATCCAGGTCGAGCACGGTCTGGAGCGCCTGGAGTCGGCCGACCTGATCGCCGTACCGGCCGGCGCCTGCTACGAGACCCGGGACTTCCCGCCCGAGCTGCTGGACGCCCTGCGGCGCGGGGTCGAGCGCGGGGCCCGGGTGCTGAGCGTGTGCTCCGGCGTCTTCGTGCTGGCCGCCGCCGGGCTGCTCGACGGACGGCGCTGCGCCGTGCACTGGCACCACGCCGACGAGCTGTCGCTGGCGTACCCGCGGCTCACGGTCGAGCCGGACGTGCTCTACGTCGACGAGGACCCGGTCATCACCTCCGCGGGCACCGCCGCCGGGATCGACGCCTGTCTGCACATCGTGCGCAAGGAGCAGGGCCCGGAGGTGGCCAACAAGATCGCCCGCCGGATGGTCGTACCGCCGCACCGGGACGGCGGACAGGCGCAGTACATCGAGCGGCCGCTGCCGAGGCACTCGGGCGACAGCCTCGGCGAGGTGCTCGTGTGGATGGAGCGGCATCTCGACGAGGAGGTCACCGTCGAGCAGCTCGCCGAGCGCGCCCACATGTCCCCGCGCACCTTCGCCCGCCGCTTCCAGCAGGAGACCGGCACGACTCCGTACCGCTGGATCCTGCGCCAGCGGGTGCTGCTGGCGCAGCGGCTGCTGGAGGCGACCGACGAGACGGTGGACGCGATCGCCGGCCGAACCGGGTTCGGCACGGCGGCCGCGCTGCGCCACCAGTTCCTGCGCGCGGTGGGCACCACCCCGCACGCCTACCGGCGCACCTTCCAGGGCCCAGAGGCCGCCTGAGCTACCGCCTCGGCACCGGCCTCAGCAGCAGCCGGTGGGGCTTCAGCGTGATCCCCACCCTGGGTTCGTCCCTGGACCCGGGCACCTGCTCGAAGCGGTACTTCCGGGCCAGCTCCGCCGTGATCAGCGTCAGCTGGGCCATAGAGAAGTGGTCGCTCGGGCACTTGCGGTTGCCGGTGCTGAACGGACTCATGGCGTGTTTCGGCACCGACCCGGCCCGCTCCGGACTCCAGCGCCCGGGATCGAACTCCAGGCTGTCGTCGTACGACTTCGGATCGCGCTGGATCGCATACGGGCTGTAGACGATGTCGGCCCCGGCCGGAATGCGATAGCCACCGAGTTCCGTGTCGCGGATCGCCCGCCGCGTCAATATCCACACGGCCGGCCGCAAACGCATGACCTCGATCACCACGCGGTTCGTATGCGTGAGCGACCGGACGTCCTCGAATGCCACGGGACCACCCCCGGTGACCGATTCGACTTCCGCGCACACCTTGTCCGCGTGTTCCGGGTGTTCGGCGAGAGCCTGAAGCAACCACATGACGGTGGCCGCGACCGTTTCGCTGCCCGGGGTGAGTATCGCGACCACCTGGTCGTGGATCTCCTGCTCCCCGATGGGTTCGCCATTCTCGTCCCGGGCGGCCAGCAATGCCGTCAGCAAATCGTCCGGTTTTTGACCGGATGCCCTGCGCTCGGCGACGATCTCGTCGACGAGGAGATGCAAATCGGCCAGGGCCCGATTGAATTTACGGTTGGGCGGCAGGGGCAGCCGGTACAGCGGCCCCGCGGGTATCACCATCCGCCGGTACATGCCCCGGAAGACGGTGGCGAGCGCGACGCACAGCCGCTCGGCGCGCTCGTCCATGAAGTCCCCGCGCAGCAGACAGCGGGCGGCCACCCGCACGGCGACCCGGAACGCCTCGGAGGTGCAGTCGACGGTCTCCCCCGGCTGCCAGCGCTCGGCGAGCGCGCGGGCCTCCTCCTCCATGATCGGCCCGTACGCCGGGATGGCGTCGAGCCGGAACGCGGGCTGGATGACCCGCCGCTGGCGCCGGTGCTGAGGGCCGTTCGCGGTGGCCACGCCCTCCTTGCCGACCAGCCCCTCCAGGGACTCCCACAGCGGCCCGGCGATGATGAAGTCCGGGTTGAGCGCCACCGCGCCGGTGAGTTCCGGGGTGGTCGGCGCGTACACGGTCTTGGGGCCGATCCTGAGGCGTACGACGTCGCCGTGGCGCCTGAGTCCGGACATGAAGGTCAGCGGATCGCGGACCATCCGCCAGCCGTGGCCGAGGACGGGGACCCGTCCGCCCGCGAACGGCGGCTCACCCGACTCGGGAGCCGCCGCGGCTTCGGGTTTCACGGATTCGACGGTCATTTCTCACCTGCCGCTTCGTTGTTGACGTACGGGGGCGTGGACCGGTCGTCCCAGCTGTCGACCATGTAGCGGCCGGACTCGTGGTGAAACCAGTAGACGGTGCTGAACCAGTTGCGCATATTGCCGACGCAGGACCTGACGGCGGACTTCAGTTCCTTTCCGCGCGCGGTGCCGTCGTCGAGCCCCTCGGCGAATCGGAGGGCTTCCGCCTCGGCGATCAGAAAGGCGTCCACACACTTCACGACCACGCGCCGTAATTCCCGGATCGACTCCTCCAGGGTCAGCCCCTTGTGTTTGATGAGGCTGAGTCCGAGATTGTGGACCTCGTCGCCCGCGATTTCCTTGGGCAGCGAGCACAGGTCGTTGTACCAGGCGGCGAATTCCTGACTCAGCAGAGCCGCCCTGCGATATGCGGGTTCCTTCCTTATCCGGTCCGGGAGTTCACAGCCGGCGGTCAGTTCCAGCAGATCCGTCCAGATCCAGTGCGCGAAGGTGAGCCGGCGCAGTGCCAGATATTCCTCGACCGTGGGAATGACTCCCGCGGTGCGATTGCGGAATTCCTGGTCGTACGCCTCGATCACCTGGTGGAAGTGCCGGGCGAACCGGAGGTTCCAGGTCCGCGGCAGGAACGAGTACAGCCGCAGCACGCTGTCCGCGAACGCGGCGACCAGCGCGTCCTCGTGGTGCAGATGCTCCCGGGGGGAGTCGAGCGCCGCGTGCAAGCGGAACCTGAGCCGCCGCCAGGCGGCGGGACGGCGGTGGACGATGTCGCGGTCGTGCCGGTCGTCCCAGACGAAGAACCACGCGCTGTAGTCCGCTATCGCCTGGAGGACCTCGTCGGGTGCGCCGAGGTAGTACCCCGCCATCAAGTCCGTATAGCACAGTCCGTCGGCATATTCCGCCACCTTGTCCGCCGGCATGAGCCGCTTTTCCAGGAGCCAGGTCCGGGTCTTCTCCTGGAGCCTGGGCCAATACGGGTGCAGTTGCCTGGGAAACGCTGCCTCGATCACCGGGAGAGAGAGCGACGGTGGAACCGCGATCGCCGACGGCAACGGCGACGACGACGTGATGCTGTGTGAAAAAGCAGGCACGAACAAACCCCTTCCAGCCGCCAGTTGACGCACGCCCTCCCGCTGAACCGGGCGTGCGCCGTTGCGTATCCCCGCACTTCCCATTCAGCACCACAACTGACCGTTCTGGGAACGGATTTGCTCCATTCACTACCCCATGGTGCCTAGATTCTCCCCTTGCGTGACCGGAATCGGATCACTACATGAGCACATCCGATCGAACGTGCGACGCACATGCGAACGGCGCCTGTTCGGGGAGTGATTCCCGGACAGGCGCCGTGCGGAGGTGGGCGGTGCGACGTCAGTCGTTGGCGACCACGGGGTAGCGAGGCTCGTTCTCGGCCATCTGCCGCAGCGCGTCCTTGCGTTCGCGCTTGGAGAGCCGGTCGATGTACAGGTAGCCGTAGAGATGGTCGGTCTCGTGCTGCAAACACCGGGCGAAGTAGCCGGTGCCGCGGACCTTGACCGGGTTGCCCTTCTCGTCCTGGCCGGTCACCTCGGCGTAGTCCGGGCGGGCGAGCGGGGCGTACGCGGTGGGCACCGACAGACAGCCCTCGTTGCTCTCGTCCAGCTGGCGCCGGTCGGCGGGCAGGTCCACGAGCTTCGGGTTGCAGACGACACCCACGTGCCGACGGCCCTCGTCGTCCTGGCAGTCGTAGACGAAGACCTTCAGGTCGACACCGATCTGGTTGGCGGCGAGACCCACGCCCTCGGCGGTGCGCTGCGAGGCGAACATGTCCGCGACCAGCTGGTCCAGCTCCGCACCGAACTCGGTGACGTCCTTGCACTCCTTGTGCAGTACGGGGTTCCCGACGACGGTGATGGGCCGCGAGGTGCCGCGCTCACGCCAGGCGTTCTCCCGCTCCTCGGTCTCCTCGATGTCGACGACGAACCCCTCGTCGTCGACGGGGAGCACGCCCGCGTGCTGCTGATCGGTGTCCTGCTGGGCCATGACCTACGGATGCCTTCCTGCACAAACAAAAGAACCAAAGGGGGGTGTGACGCTGCTACAGCCTACGGCGAATGTTCAGCAGACCTCTTCGAGATCCCGCCAGTCCCTGGAGTCCGGGCTGTCCGCCACCCACCCGTCCAGCAGTCCCCGGACCAGCGAGGCAGGCGCAGCCACCCCGCACTCCCGCTCCGGCACCCACAGCTGACCGTCGGTCCGGTGCCCCAGCGGGCCCGGGTGTCCCGGCTCACTGTGGTCGTGCGGATCGAGATGCTCCCCGTCGCCCTCGTCGGACGGCATCCGCGACTCGGAACACATCCGGCACAGCAGCCGTACCGACGACGACCAGTCCTCCGCCGCGAACCCGGCGTCCGCCGCCAACTGCTCCAGCGCGTCCCGGTCCGCCTCGGTGGCGGCTTCCAGCAGCACCACCCACGTCGGCACCGGCGAGGGCGCCCACAGCTCGATCTCGTCGAAGACGGGGTACGCGTGCCCGGACGCCGTGGTCCGCTCGCCGTGCGGCACCCCGTCGTGCAGTACGACCTCGCCCCAGCGCCGCCCCGAGGACGGCAGCGGGATCGACAGCACCTCGATGCGGGCGGGGTCCAGCCGCCGCCCCCAGACCACCTCGGCCTCGCCCTCGGGAGACAGCCGTACGGCCGCGCTGCCCAGGTCCATCCCCAGCGGCTCGCCCGAGGCGGTGGCGCCGCCCGGCACCCGCAGCCCGTACGCCTGCCAGGCCCGCCGGGCGAGCGGCCAGTCCTGGAGCGCGGTCGCGGCGATGCCGACGTTCCACCAGTCGGGCGCCCCGGTCTCCCGGTCGAGCAGCGCGACGGCACGCAGGCCCGCGGCCCGCGCCTGCTCCCAGTCGTGCCGGAACTTGTGCAGGAGGGCGAGGTTGAACCAGGACTCGGACAGCCACGGCTCCAGGTCCGCGGCACGTGTCAGCAACGCGCCCGCGTCCTCGTAGCGACCGTCGCCGATCAGGGTGAACGCGCGGTCCGTGGCCTGCCGCCAGGAGGCGGAGGGCCGGTGCCGTCCCTTGCCGAAGATCCTCACGATTCCCGCCTGCCAGTTCCGTCGAGTGGGCTGGCTGTGCCCCCGGACACCCTCTCTCTCGCATCCAACCACGTGTGGTCGGAAGGGCGCTCATTACCCATGGGTTACCCACCCATGGGCGAGGTCAGACAGTCTCTTGACAGCACTCTGGCCAGCGCCTCCACGACCTCCGGAGCGTAGTCCCCCGCGGTGGCCAGGCGCAGCTCCTCGAGCGCGGTCAGCGGCCCGCCGGGCCCGGCGTCGCGCGCCTTCTCCTCGTACGCGTTCACCGCCCGCACGATCCGCGCGGCGAGCGGCTGCTCCCGGAAGGGGTCCGCCTGCCGCTCCACGACCACGGCGACGGCCGCGTCCACCCCCGTCTGCCGTACGACGGCCCCACCGAGCAGGGCGATCCGGCGCTGTTCGGCGACGGGCAGACCCGCGGTGGCACCCGCGGGCACCGGGTCGACGAGGCTGAGCTGGCCGATGTCGTGCATGAGGGCGGCGTACTCCAGGACGGTGAGTTCGGGCCGGGAAAGGCCCAGGTCGCGCCCGACCTCGCGGCTGAGCGCGGCGACCCTGCGGGCGTGCCCGGCGGGGGTGTACCCGGCGATCTCGGTGGCCCGGGCGAGGGAGGCGATGGTCTGCCGGTAGGTGGAGCGCACGGCCGCGTACCGGCGCACGGAGAGCTGGGTGAGCAGCAGCGGCACGGAGAACACCGGCAGCGCCCACAGCCCTACGACGGCCACCGCGAGCGCCATCACCGCGCCGGTGGCGACCACGGCGGACCCGATGCCGAGCAGGGCCCGCAGCTCGTCCCTGAGCAGCGGGCCGAAGGGCCAGCGGGTCCGGGAGTGCGCGAGCGCGGCGGCGAGCACGGCGTCGCACAGCGCGGTGAGCGAGAGCAGGGCGAGCAGCAGCAGGGCGTAGGCGGGGCCGCGCCACTGCGCGAACGCCCCCTGGTTGTAGAGAGGTTGGAAGCACACGGCCGCGAACCCGACGGTCAGGACACGGCGGGCGAGCTGGTCGGCGGTGGGGCCCTGGCCGCGCGCGATGTGCGGCACGCAGCCGACGAGAAAGGCGGCGAGCACGACGGCGACGACCTGGGCGACGCCGTGATGCGTGGGTTGACCCGCGTTCTCGCCGAGCAGCGCGTACGACAGCGCCCCGGCGGCACCGAGCGGCGCGGCCTCCCTGGCATGCGGGCCACTGCGCCGGTTGAGCTCACCGACGGTGATCAGCACCCCGAACGCGAGAGCGGTACCGCGCTCCTCCAGCCCGGTCCGGAGCACGGCGGCGAGACAGCCGAGGGCGAGGAGGGCGGCGGAGGCGTGGACGAGGGTGAGCGGGAGGGGCGACCGGGGAACCCGCCTGGGCGTACGGGGTTCCGGCCGCGGGGACCGCTTGGGCCTCCCGTGTTCCGGCCGAGGCCCAGGCTCCGGCGCACCGGGGACAGGTCGAGGCCCCGCGCTCACCGCCGCGCTCCCGGCCGCCCCACGACTCCCGGCCGGGGCCGGGGGAGATCGGCCTCACCGGTCCCGTCCGCCTCGCCCGTCTCCTCCGTCTCGTCCGCCGTGACCGCCGGATGCCAGCCATGCCGGGACAGCGCCCGGACCAGGGCCGTCACCATCCGTGGGTCGAACTGGCTGCCCGCACACCGCTCCAGCTCCTCCAGCGCGGCACCCACCGGTCGGGCCCGCCGGTAGGAGCGGGTGGACGTCATCGCGTCGAAGGCGTCGGCGACGGCCACCACTCGCGCGGACTCCGGGATCTGCGCCCCCAGCAGCCCGTACGGATACCCGCTCCCGTCCAGCCGCTCATGGTGGTGGAGCACGGCGGCCCTGGCCTCCCCGAGGAAGGAGATGCCCCGCACCATCTCGTGCCCGTACTCCGGGTGCAGCTCGATGATCCGGCGCTCCTCGGGCGTCAATGGCCCGTCCTTCCTGAGCAGCCGCGTCGGCACCCCGAGCTTGCCCACGTCGTGCAGGATCCCGGCGAACCGCAGCACCTCGGTCCTGGTGTCGTCCATGCCGAGCTCCCGCGCGATCATCATCGACGCCTGCCCGACCCGCTCGCTGTGCCCGCGCGTGTACTCGTCCTTGATGTCGACGGCCTGCACGAGAGCGCGGATGGTGGCCTGATGCGCGGCCCGCTCCCGGTGGTACTGCGCGAACACCCACCACGACACGCACATCGGCAACAGCACGAGCAACGCGGCGCCGGGGCCGTAGGGACTGCGCCACAGCACGGCCATCATCAGCCCGGCCAGTCCGTGTACGGCGACGGGGGCGAGGGAGCGGAGAAAGAGACCGCGCCAGGCCCGCCGTACGGGAATCCGCTCGGCCAGCGCCAGGATGCCGCCGTCCAGCAGGCTCAGCAGCAGGCAGAACGCGAGCACCGCGACGCCGGCCGGGACCAGGGCGTAGGGGAAGTCGGAGGCCACGACCGCGTTCCGGCCTCCCATCGCCCAGTGGACGCGGGCAGCGACCCAGACGCCGACGGCGAGCTGTGCGGCGCGCCAGACCCGGCGCAGCAGCCGGGGTCCGTGGTCGACGCGGGACAGCAGCGCCCCCGGCAGCGCCACGAGGGCGGCGGCGGGCGGCGGGAGGAGGAAGGCGCCGGCCAGCAGGACGGGGTGGAAGGTGCCGGCGAGGCGCCAGCGGGCGGCGATCCGCTCGCATCCGGCGTACAGGGCGGCGAGCAGGGCGACGGCCCACCAGGGGGCGCGGATGCCCGGCAGCGGCAGCAGACAGACCAGGGCGACGAGGGCCACGCCGGCGACGTACGCGCGCGCCCGTGCCGGTACCGCCTCCACGCCAACGTCCTCCCCGGCCGCGCCTGTTCCGGCTCCGGAGCCTAGGACCAGGGGTGGGGCGCGTGGACCGCATATCGGGGAATCGACGAGCCCACGGGCTCCGGATTAGCCCGATCGAGTGACCATCGACCGAACGTTCCTGCGCGTGTCCGTGCGGTCAGCGGTCAGCGGTCAGCGGTCAGCGTGCGACGTCCGCGGCGAGCACCTTGCTCAGTTCCTCGACGGCGGCCGGTGACTCGCGCTGGAACGCGGCGAGGTCGAGACCCTCGTCGCCCATGACGGTGAGCAGTGCCCGATCGCCGACGGCCGTCACCACGACGTGTCCCGAACCGCCCCGCACGACCACTTCCCGCAGCGCTCCGGCACCGGCCTGGTCGGCCATCCGGCGGCCGACGCCGAGGGTCGCGGCGGCGAGCGCGGCGACCGACTCCGGGTGCACGGAGTCGACGTCCGCGACGACGAGCAGTCCGTCCGCGGTGGACAGGACGCTCTCGCTGACGCCCATCACCCGGTCCCGCAGCGAGGCCAGGATGTCGGTGAGGGAGGAGGCGGAGTCGTGCGGCTCGGGGGACGGCATTTCGGTCATGGACACGTGCTCCTTGGTCCGGACGTCGGCGGTTCGGTCGGACTTCTGCTGTCGGGAAGCGCCCGCAACCCCTGCCGGACGCGACGCAACGTCTCGACGGAGGGCTGGTCCGCGGCCAGTTCCTCGGGTGTGGGGGTGGGATACGCGAAGGGCGGGGACGAATCGGAGGGGACGGCTCCGCGGATGGGGAGGGCGGGGGGTGCGGAGGAGGGGGCGGGGCGGCTGGGTCCGGAGGTGGCTGAGGTGTCTTTGGTGCCTGAGGTGTCTTTGGTTCTCGCGTTTCCTGTGGTGCCTAAGGGCTTCTGCCCCGTGGGCTTTTCGGGTCTTCGGCTCACCGGTCGCCCCTCTCTCCGCGATCCCGTGCAGCGGATCTGCCGGGCCGGCGCTTGGGCAGCGGGCCGCCGCCGGGCGGGGCGGGCCCGGGGTCGGCGGAGGGGCCAGGTGTCACCCGGGGCGCGGTGCTGGGCCGTTCACCGGGGGCGGTCCTGCCCTCCCACCGGATCAGTCCCAGCGTCTCCAGACGCTTGAGGTCCAGCATCACGGCGTAGAGCCCCCGTCCGAGCGCGAAGGCGAGATCCCGTGGCGTACGACGGCCGTTGACGCTCCCGAGCAGCTCCTGGAGCCGCGACGACAGCCACGCGCCGGGCCCGAGTTCCGCCACCGACTCCGGCCTGGCACGGGCCAGTTCGCCCACCGAGCTGCCCGCCCGGCCACGGCCGAGCACCCCGGTCCGCCGGGCGATCTCCTCGGTCAGCGACCGCGGTTCCACGCCGGCCGCCACCAGCGCGGGCTCCCGCTCGCCCGTCTCCCAACCGCCCGGCGCGCTGAGCGCCATGGCGAAGGCGCCGTCGAAGACGGCCGCCGTGCAGACGATCTGGAGCTCCGCCGCGCCGATCAGCCCGGCCGACACCAGATGTCCGCCCAGCCGGTCGGCGTCGGGTTCGGTGGCGCAGGCCGTCAGCCACGCCTCGTCGTCGATGCGGCCGGTGGTGAGGAGGGCCGAGGTGGCCGTCGGCGCGCCGGGTGTCTCGATCGCGCCGACCAGGCCGTCCCGGAGGTGGATCGTTCCGCCGGGTGCCCCGGAGACCCGGACCGTCCCGGTGAACTCCTCCTCGCGCAGCGCCTGGAGGAGCGCGGGGACGTTACGGGCCGCGGGCGCTCTCACGCCAGCACCTCGGCCACCTGGTCGCCGAGACTGCGCAGAGCGAGCGCCACGTTGGCCCGGTCGCGGTCCAGTCCGGCCGCGAGGAGCAGAGGGTCACCGGTGGGCCGTACGACGGAGAACAGCATCTGGTGCCGGCGCCGGCTGGTCAGCACCACGCTCTCCAGCTCGCCCTCCGCGCCGGCCGCACCGAGCCGGTCGACGATGAGAGCGGCGAGTTCGCAGGCCTCCGGGCCGTCCCCGGCCTCGGTGACGTCACCGGCGGCGCCGTAGACAAGCCCGGTCACCGCGTCGACGAGGGCGACACCGGTGACTCCGGGGGCGTCGAGCAGCCGGTCCAGGGAGGTCTGGAGCGCCGTCGCCTTTTCCCCCATTGGCCCTCCACGGTCAGACACCACGCACTACTTTGAACGACAAGTTCCGTCACAAACACCAAAGTTGGCGTTAAGTGACTCACGAGTCGCTTCGCGTCGATCGTAGTTGGCCGAGCATCGACCGGTCAGCAGCACGGAAGAATTGAGGAAACCCGTGAACATCGAGACCGCGCTCAAGGAAGCCATGGGTCTGGACGGCGCGATCGGCGCCGCGATCGTGGACTATGACAGCGGCATGTCGCTCGGCGCCCTCGGCGGCGGTCAGGGCCTCGACCTGGAACTCGCGGCGGCGGGAAACACCGAGGTGGTGCGCGCGAAGATGCGCACCCTGGCCTCGCTGGACATGGACGACGTGATCGAGGACATCCTGATCACGCTCGGGAAGCAGTACCACCTGATCCGCCCGCTCACCAGCAGCAGCGGCGCGCTCTTCTTCTACGTCGCCCTCGACCGGGCCCGCAGCAACCTGGCGCTGGCCCGGCACGGACTCAAGCGGATCGAGAACGGTCTGGAGATCTGATCCCGCGGTACCCCGCGGGACCGGCGGCACGGCGGCCGGTGACGCTCAGGACCGGTCAGGACTCCTGCGGTGTCACCGGCGCGGCCGTCACGTCGTGATCCGGCACGGCCTGTCCCGAGCGGATCAGGTCGAGCCGCCCCAGGACCTTGGCGCGCAGGTCGGTCGGCACGTCGTCCTGACCGCAGCACCGCTTGACCAGCTTCTTCACGGCCTCTTCCAGGCCGTACTTCTCCAGGCACGGCGAGCACTCCGTGAAGTGCTGCTTGAACTTGGCGCGGTCGACGTCCGGCATCTCACTGTCGAGGAACTCGTAGAGATGATCGAGCACCTCAGTGCAGTCCGTCTCGTGGTGCTCTCCGCAGCTCATGAGACCGAGCCTTTCGCTTCGTCCGACTCTCCGGCACCGGCCGGGACGAGCCCGCGCTCACGCGCGTAGTCCTCCAGCATGCCGCGCAGTTGACGGCGGCCGCGGTGCAGGCGGGACATCACCGTACCGATGGGTGTCCCCATGATGTCGGCGATCTCCTTGTACGCAAAGCCCTCTACGTCAGCGAGGTAGACGGCAATGCGGAACTCCTCGGGGATCGCCTGGAGCGCTTCCTTCACGTCCGAGTCGGGCAGGTGGTCGAGCGCCTGCGACTCGGCGGAGCGCAGACCGGTCGACATGTGCGACTCGGCGCGGGCGAGCTGCCAGTCCTCGATCTCCTCGGCCGCGGAGCGCTGGGGCTCACGCTGCTTCTTGCGGTACGAGTTGATGAACGTGTTGGTGAGGATCCGGTACAGCCACGCCTTGAGGTTGGTGCCCTCACGGAACTGGTGGAAGGACGCGTACGCCTTGGCGTACGTCTCCTGCACCAGGTCTTCGGCGTCGGCCGGGTTGCGCGTCATGCGCAGGGCGGCCGAGTACATCTGGTCGAGGAATTCGAGCGCGTCCCGCTCGAAGCGCGCCGTGCGCTCCGCGTCGGTCTCCGTGCTCGTGCCCTGGCCCTCGGGCTGCTCCGCCTGGCCGTTGTCGGTCCCTGCGTCGATCCCAGTGACCGGACCCACCTCCTCAAGATTCCGGGCAGCATCGAAACCGGTGCCACCGGAATTGGAGGATAGACGACTACCCACCCCGGCCGCCCCTCGAATCGGGGTGGCCTTGGTCGCGCGCAGCACCGTCCAGTCCAGGTCAGCGCGGCTGCTGCGGCTCGGGCAGAAGGTCGAACCCATGCGGCGGACTTCCTCTCTACGACGGTCGGTGCTGGTTTCTCAGCACTTCTGTCCGCCTCAACAGAGGTCCACCGCTCAACATTCCCGGGCCGTCACCCCAGTGACCCGCTCCACTTCACGCCAGTGACCCGCTCCACTTCACGACCGCGTCCGTGATGACCGTCACGGCCTCCTCCTGGGTGATCTCCGCCCGCTTCGGCACCGCGAAGCCGTGATCGCCGTAGGGCACTTCGACGAGTTCGAAGGCTCCGTCCGGGAACTCCTCGGGCTTCCCGAACGGATCGTTGCCTCCCTGGACGACCAGGGTGGGCACCCCGGATCCGAGCAGTTCGTCGGCGCGCGACTTCTCCGGCTTGCCGGGCGGGTGCAGCGGGAAACTGAGGGCGAGCACGGCGGCGGCGCCCAGCTCCACGGCCGTACGGCAGGCGACCCGGGCCCCCGCGCTGCGGCCGCCGGAGATCACCGGCAGACCGGGCTTCACCAACGCGGGCCAGATCCCGCGCCACCCCACGTCGAGCGTCTTCGGCGCGGGCGCGAGCTTCTTGCCGGCCACCCGCCAGGGCTGCTCCACCAGGGCCACGGTCACCCCGTGGTCCGGCAGCACCCGCGCGAGCGCCTGGAGGTCCCGCGCCTCGACGCCCCCGCCCGCCCCGTGGCTCACAGCCAGGACGAACCGTGCCCGCTTCGCCTTGTGCCAGGTGACGCGGGCGTCCCCCGCGTCCGTGCCGATGATCTCGAAGGTCATGTCAGAAGAGTGTGCCCTCTTCGGGTCCTTCGAGTTCCTTCAGCAGCTCCGGGCCGTTGTTGCGGACATTGCTGACGGCGGTGGAGACCGGGTAGGCGCGCATCAGCCCCTCGGGCGGCGGCGCGAGCAGCGAGCGCAGGTCCTCCACGTCGGTGCGGGACGGGTCGAGCCAGGTGTCCCAGCGGTCCGGGGTGAGCATGAGCGGCATCCGGGGGTGGATGTCGGCGAGGGCGCGCGGTCCGTCGGCCGGGGAGACGGCCAGCGGGCTCGTCTCGGCCTCGGTGGTGATCACGGAGCAGGTCACCCACCAGGCCAGCGGGTGGTCGTCGGGCAGGGTCCTGTCCCGCCAGAACTCGTACAGCCCGGCCATCGCGAAGACCGAGCCGTCGGCGGGCAGCACGAAGTAGGGCTGCTTGCGCGGCCGCTTCTTCTTCCCCTCGACCTCCAGATCGCGCTCCTGGGTGCCGGTGACCCACTCGTAGTAGCCGTCGGCCGGGATGACGCACCGGCGGGTGGCGAAGGCCCTCTTGAACGACGGCTTCTCGTGCACGGTCTCCGCGCGGGCGTTGATCATCCGGGCGGCGCCCTCGGGGGTCTTCGACCAGCTCGGGACCAGTCCCCACTTCAGCTTCCGCAGCTGCCGAACCGGCCGCGGGTCGTCGGCGTCCTTAAGAGGGCGGTCCAGGACGGCATAGACCTCCTTGGTCGGGGCCACGTTGTAGTCGGGCTCCAAGGACTCCTCGGGTTCCCACTTCTCGATCTCAAAGATTCCTGCGAGATCCTCGGGCCTACGACTGGCCGCATACCGTCCGCACATACGTGCCACACTGCCAGACTCCGTACGAGGAGAGGGAGCCACCCGGAAACATGGACACCAGCACAGCGACCTCTCTGTGGGACGAGCTCATCGGCACCCAGCCCGACCCGGATCTGTGGGTGGTGCTGGCCACCATGGTGGCGTCGCTCGCGATAGTGATCCCGCATCCGCTGTGGCGGCTCTCGCGCAACGCGATCACCATCGCCCACGAGGGCGGCCACGGACTGATCGCCCTGTGCACCGGCCGCCAGCTGACCGGCATCCGGCTGCACTCCGACACCAGCGGCCTCACCGTCAGCCGGGGCAAGCCGCACGGCATCGGCATGATCCTCACCGCGGCCGCCGGCTACACCGCTCCCCCGCTGCTGGGCCTGGGCGGCGCGGCCCTCCTGGCGGCCGGCCGCATCACCCTGCTCCTCTGGCTGGCCACCATCCTCCTCGTGGCGATGCTGGTCATGATCCGCAACGCCTACGGCGCCCTGACGGTCATCCTCGCCGGCGGCACCTTCGTGGTGGTCTCCTGGCTCGCCGGCCCCCAGGTCCAGGCGGCCTTCGCCTACGCCGTGGTCTGGTTCCTGCTGCTGGGCGGAGTCCGCCCCGCCTTCGAGCTACAGGCGAAGCGGTCGAGGGGCGGCGCGGGCGACTCGGACGCGGACCAGCTCTCCCGCCTGACCCACGTCCCGGCGGGTCTGTGGCTGTTCCTGTTCCACGCGGTGTCGCTCTGTTCGCTCATAGGTGGAGGCCGGTGGCTCCTGGAGGTATGACGCGCCCCGAAGGGGCAGGCGTCAGGGGCGCGGGGCTGTATCCATCAGCGGCTCCGCCGCGGGGCGCGACCAGCCACGACGGCGCAGCACTCAACCCACAACCCCCTACTAAAGTGACCCTATGGCTTTGAACCCCGCAGAAACCGCCCTCTGGCCCGCCCCCCACGCAAGCGGAGCCGTCGACGCGACAGTCCACGTCCCGGGGTCGAAGTCGGTCACCAACCGCGCACTCGTGCTCGCGGCCCTGGCGTCAGAACCGGGCTGGCTACGCCGCCCCCTCCGCTCCCGAGACACCCTCCTCATGGCGGCAGCCCTCCGCGAGATGGGCGTGGGCATCGAGGAGGGAGTGGGCCCCACCGGCACCGGCGAGACCTGGCGCGTCCTGCCGGCAGGCCTCCGCGGCCCCGCCACCGTGGACGTCGGCAACGCCGGCACCGTCATGCGCTTCCTCCCCCCGGTCGCCGCCCTCGCCGACGGCCCCATCCGCTTCGACGGCGACCCGAGGTCGTACGAGAGGCCCCTGAACGGCGTCATCGACGCCCTCCGCGTCCTCGGCGCCCGTATCGACGACGACGGCAGGGGCGCCCTCCCCCTGACGGTCCACGGCGGCGGCGCGCTGGACGGCGGCCCGGTGGAGATCGACGCATCGAGCTCGTCCCAGTTCGTGAGCGCCCTCCTGCTCAGCGGCCCGCGCTTCAACCAGGGCGTCGAGGTCCGCCACATCGGCGGCTCGCTGCCCTCCCTGCCGCACATCCGGATGACCGTCGACATGCTGCGCGCGGTCGGCGCCCAGGTGGACACCCCGGAGTCGGGCGGCGAGCCGAACGTCTGGCGGGTCACGCCGGGCGCCCTGCTGGGCCGGGACCTCACGGTCGAGCCGGACCTCTCCAACGCCCAGCCGTTCCTGGCGGCGGCCCTGGTGACCGGCGGCAAGGTGGTGATCCCGGACTGGCCGGCCCGCACCACTCAGCCCGGCGACCGGCTGCGGGAGATCTTCACCGAGATGGGCGGCTCCTGCGAACTCACCGAGTACGGCCTGGTGTTCACCGGTTCGGGTGGCATCCACGGCATCGACGTCGACCTGAGCGAGGTCGGCGAGCTGACCCCCGGCATCGCGGCCGTGGCGGCCCTCGCGGACTCCCCGTCCACCCTGCGCGGGGTGGCGCATCTCCGGCTGCACGAGACGGACCGGCTGGCCGCGCTCACCAAGGAGATCGACGAACTCGGCGGTGACGTCACCGAGACCGCCGACGGCCTGCACATCCGCCCGCGCACCCTGCACGGCGGGACCTTCCACACCTACGAGGACCACCGGATGGCCACGGCGGGCGCGATCATCGGCCTCGCGGTGGAGGGCGTACGCATCGAGAACGTCGCGACGACGGCCAAGACCCTGCCGGACTTCCCCGACCTGTGGGCCGGGATGCTCGGGAGCGACAGGCCGTAGGGACGTAGACGATGCGCCGCTACGGCAAGCACACCGACGAGGACGACATCCGCAGCCGCCCCAACCGCAAGGGCAACCGGCCGCGCACCCACATCCGCCCCAAGCACGAGGACGCGTCCTGGGGCATGGTCCTGACCGTCGACCGGGGCCGGCTGACCTGCCTGGTCGAGGACCGGGTCGTGATGGCGATGAAGGCCCGCGAACTGGGCCGCAAGGCCGCGGTGGTGGGCGACCGGGTGGCGATCGTCGGCGACCTCTCCGGCCAGAAGGACACCCTCGCGCGGATCGTCCGCATCGAGGAGCGCACGTCGGTCCTGCGCCGTACGGCCGACGACGACGATCCGTTCGAGCGGGTGGTCGTCGCCAACGCCGACCAGCTCGCCATCGTCACCGCCCTCGCCGACCCGGAACCCCGCCCGCGTCTCATCGACCGCTGCCTGGTCGCGGCCTACGACGGCGGTCTGACCCCGCTCCTGGTCATGACCAAGTCGGACCTCGCCCCGCCGGACAAGCTCCTGGAGCTCTACGGCGACCTGGACATCCCCTACGTCGTCACCAGCCGCGAGGAGCTGGAGAACGGCGACGCGGCGGGCCGGGTGCGCGAGCAACTGGACGGCAGGGTCACGGCGTTCGTCGGCCACTCGGGCGTCGGCAAGACGACTCTGGTCAACGCCCTGGTCCCCGAGGACCGGCGCCGGGTGACGGGTCATGTGAACGCGGTGACGGGCCGCGGCCGGCACACCACGACCTCGGCCCTCGCGCTGCCCCTGGAGGGCGACGACGGCTGGGTCATCGACACGCCGGGTGTACGGTCGTTCGGACTGCACCACGTGGACCCGTCCCGGGTGATCCACGCGTTCCCCGACCTGGAACCGGGAACCGAGAACTGCCCCCGCGCGTGCAGTCATGACGAACCGGACTGCGCGCTGGACGAGTGGGTGGCCGAGGGCCACGCCGATCCGGCCCGGCTGTACTCCCTGCGGCGGCTGCTCGCCACGCGGGAGCGGACGGAGGGGGACTGACGGAGGATCACGGGCGACGTGCGGAGGATCACGGGCGACTGACCTCCGCGTTGTTTGGCTGTACGCGAGTTCGGTAAGTGCATAATCGCACCGAGCCGGACATACGGGAGGACAGCACATGGCGTGGCTGCTGGTGGTGGTGGCCGGGTTGCTCGAGACCGGTTTCGCCGTGTGTCTGAAGCTCTCCCACGGGTTCACCCGGCTGTGGCCGACGATCGCGTTCTGCATCTTCGCGCTCGGCAGCTTCGGCCTGCTGACCCTGTCCCTGAAGAAGCTGGACGTCGGCCCGGCGTACGCGGTGTGGACCGGCATCGGCGCGGCGGGCACCGCCATCTACGGAATGATCTTCCTGGACGACCTGGTCTCGACGCTGAAGATCGTCTCGATCAGCCTGGTGATCATCGGCGTGATCGGCCTCCAGCTGTCGGGCTCGTCGCACTAGCCGGGCTCGTCGCAACAGCCGCGCTGGTCGGGCCCGTCACAACAGTCGCGCCAGCCGGGCTCATCGCACCGGCCCCGGTCAGGCTCCGGGCGTGCCGCTCACACCGCCGGCTGCCGGTACAGCGCGCTCCGCACCAGCTCGCCGACCCCGCCCTCACCCGGCGGGGCGGCCACACAGGACAGGGCGAGCCGGACGGCCAGCTCGCAGGAGCGGGCGAGGTCGGCGGCGTCCGCCTTGTGCGCGCCGGGTCCGGAGAGCACGGAGACGGCACGGTCGCGCACCAGCGCCACGAAGTCACCGGGCGACGGCAGCGGTCCGTCCGCCCGGCGCTGTGCCGGTACGGCGGAGGAGGACGGCACGGCGGAGAGCGTCGGCGAGGGCAGCCGCTCGCTCCAGCAGCCGGTGAGCATGGCCCGTACGAGCGCGTTCTCCCGGGCGGAGACGGTGGTCCACTCGGCGGTGGCGGTCAGCCGGTCCCGCGCGTCGCCGTGCACGGTGAGCGCCCGGTCGACGCCGACGAGATAGCCGTCGGCCTCTCTGCGCACCAGCGCCCGGGCCAGCCCTTCCTTGCTCCCGAACTCGTTGTACAGGGTCTGCCGGGACACCCCGGCCGCCGCCGCGACATCCACCATCCTCACGGCGGACCACGGCCGGCGCGCCAACGCCGTGTAAGCGGCGTCCAGCAGCGATTCCCGCGCAGCAGGCATCATCGCCTCCCAGGGAGCAGGCAGCTCTGCGCCCAGATTTGACGCGCACGCGGGCACTGTCAAGGGTTCGCGGGGGCACGAGGGAGCGCGCGGGCTCGGCCGGCTCCTCGGCCGCCGCCGTACGACCTGACCCGGCACCCCGTGAGGCGTCCGCACTGCGACCCGTATAGCACCGCACGGACACCGGCAGATACCGTTCGCCACATGCCGGACTACCTCGACGACCTCCGCCTCGCCCACGTCCTCGCGGACGCCGCCGACGCGACCACCATGGACCGCTTCAAGGCACTGGACCTCAAGGTCGAGACCAAACCGGACATGACCCCCGTCAGCGAGGCGGACAAGGCCGCGGAGGAACTGATCCGCGGCCATCTCCAGCGCGCCCGCCCGAGGGACGCCGTGCTCGGCGAGGAGTACGGGGTACAGGGCACCGGCCCCCGCCGCTGGGTCATCGACCCGATCGACGGCACCAAGAACTACGTACGCGGTGTCCCCGTCTGGGCCACCCTGATCTCCCTGACGGAGGCGTCGGAAGGCGGTTACCAGCCCGTCGTCGGCGTGGTCTCCGCCCCCGCCCTCGGCCGCCGCTGGTGGGCCGCGAAGGGCCACGGCGCGTTCACCGGCCGCAGTCTCTCCTCCGCCTCCCGGCTGCACGTCTCCCGGGTCGGCAAGCTCTCGGACGCCTCGTTCGCGTACTCCTCGCTGACCGGCTGGGAGGACCTGGGTCGGCTCAACGGCTTCCTGGACCTCACCCGCGAGGTCTGGCGCACGCGCGCGTACGGCGACTTCTGGCCGTACATGATGGTCGCCGAGGGCTCGATCGACATCTGCGCCGAACCGGAGCTCTCCCTCTGGGACATGGCCGCGAACGCGATCGTCGTCACGGAGGCCGGCGGCACCTTCACCGGCCTCGACGGCCGCCCCGGCCCACACAGCGGCAACGCGGCCGCCTCGAACGGCATCCTGCACGACGAACTGCTCGGGTATCTCAACGAACTCCACTAGGAAGCACAGATGAGCGCGCACGCCCTCAATCGGCGGCGCGCGCCCCCTTGTTGACCCCCGCTTTACCTGCGACTCTGAGAGGACCCTCGTTTGTGAACTTGTGAACCGGTGAACTAACACCGGCTCCCAGGAGGTGACTCCGAACCCATGCTCGTCCGCGACGCCATGAGCACGGTGGTCCTCACCATCGGCCCCGCCCACACCCTCCGCCAGGCCTCCGCCCTGATGTCCGCCCGCAGAGTGGGCGCGGCCGTGGTCCTCGACCCCGACGGCACCGGCATCGGCATTCTGACCGAGCGCGACATCCTCAACTCCGTGGGCCTGGGCCAGAGCCCGGACACGGAACACGCCCACGCCCACACCACCACCGACGTCGTCTTCGCCGCCCCGACCTGGACCCTGGAGGAGGCCGCGCACGCGATGACACACGGCGGCTTCCGGCATCTGATCGTCCTCGACCGCGGAGAGCCCGCGGGGATCGTCTCGGTCCGCGACATCATCCGCTGCTGGGCGCCCGATCGGCAGCGCGTACCCGCCTAGACCCGGAGGAAAGAGCAGGCTACGACAAGCGGTCCAGTGCCGGAGGCGATCCGCGAAGGGCCTGGAACCGCGGACCTCCAGCCGCCTGCCGTAGCCTGCGCCCACTCTACATTAGACTTAATCCAACTCCGGCAGTGCTCCAAACTCACACCCATTCGGAATCTGGTCGCCTGCTGTTAAGCTGGACGCATGAGCGACCTTTTGGAACGACTGCGCGGCCGCGGCTGGCGGATGACCGCGCAGCGGCGCGTCGTGGCCGAGGTCCTCGACGGCGAACACGTCCATCTGACGGCCGACGAGGTCCACGCGCGCGCGGTGGCCAAGCTGCCCGAGATCTCCCGGGCGACCGTCTACAACACGCTGGGCGAGCTGGTCTCCCTGGGCGAGGTGCTCGAGGTCGCCACCGACAAACGCGCGAAGCGGTACGACCCCAACGCCCACCGTCCGCACCACCACCTGGTGTGCGCGCAGTGCGGCGCGATCCGGGACGTCCACCCGACCGGCGACCCGCTGACCGACCTCCCCGACTCGGAGCGCTTCGGCTTCACCGTCTCGGGCGTCGAGGTGACGTACCGCGGCATGTGCCCGAACTGCGCGGCGGCGTAACGACCTTCACCGAAGCCCCGGCCTCCTCAGGGAAGCCGGGGCTTCGTGCTGCGTACAGGCATTCGTGCGGTCCACGGGCTTCCTGAATCTGACGGACCGTCATATCGTCGTGCGGCCACCCCTCTCCGTACCGAACTCCGCAAGGAGCAACCGTGGGAGATCCGCACCCCGAACCCACCCCGGGAGAAGTCCACCCCGACGCCCGCACCCCGCGACACCCGCGCCCCACCCCCCGACAGCCGCACCCCGACCCGCACTCCTCGGCACCACACCCGCGCCCCAAGCTCCACGCCACCGCCCTGACCCGCACCTTCGGCCGTCCGCCCCGCGCCGTCGACGCCCTCGGCCCGCTCGACCTCACCGTCGCGCACGGCGAGTTCGTCTGCCTGGTCGGCCCCTCGGGCTGCGGCAAGTCGACGCTCCTGCGCATCGCGGCGGGCCTGCTCCGCCCCAGCACGGGCACCCTGGAGATCCGCACCGCGGCACCCCGCCCGGCCGCCATGATCTTCCAGGACTACGGCATCTACGACTGGAAGTCGGTCCGCGCCAACGTCCGCTTCGGCCTGGACATCCAGCGCGTCCCGCGCCGCGAGGCGAACGCCCGCGCCGACGAGTGGCTGGCCCGCATGGGCCTGACCGACTTCGCGGACGCGTACCCGGCGACCCTCTCGGGCGGTATGCGCCAGCGCGTGGCCATCGCCCGCGCCCTCGCCGTGGAACCCGAACTCCTCCTGATGGACGAGCCGTTCGCCGCCCTGGACGCCCAACTCCGAGTGATCCTCCAGGACGAGCTGCTGGAGATCACCCAGTCCCTGCGCACCACCACCCTGTTCATCACCCACAGCCTGGAGGAGGCGATCGTCCTCGGCGACCGCGTCCTGGTGATGTCCGCCCGCCCGGGCCGGCTGATCGCCGAACACCGCCCGCCGTTCCCCCGCCCCCGCACCGGCGACATCCGCTCCACGCCCGAATTCACGTCCCTGAAGAGCGAGTTGTGGGACCTGCTGCGCAAGGAGGCGGTGCCGACATGACGACGGTGGCCCCCGAGAAGCCGGAGTCCGTCCTGGTCCGCCGCCCGGGCCCGGAGGAGCTGCACCCCGTACGCACCCACCGCCGCAGACGGGCCCTGGAGCTGACCCTGGCGACAGCCGTCCCCCTGCTTCTGGTCCTGCTGTGGCAACTGGCCGCCGCCCAGGGCTGGATCGACCACCGCGTCTACCCGGCCCCCTCCACGATCCTGTCCGACGGCTGGGACCGCGCGGCCGCCGGCGAGCTGTGGCCGGACGTCTCGGCCACCCTGAGGCGCGTCCTCGCGGGATACGCGATCGGCACGGCGACGGGCTACGCCCTGGGCCTCCTCATGGGCTCACTGCGCCTGGTTCGAGCAGCTCTGGAACCCCTCCTGGACGCCCTGTACGTGGTCCCGAAACTGGCCCTGCTCCCGGTCTTCCTGAACATGTTCGGCCTGGGCGAGGGCCCCCAAGTGGCCCTGGTGGCGACGACGGTCTTCTTCTTCGTCTGGATCCAGACGATGTCGGCGGTCGTGGCGATCCCCTCCGGCCACCGCGACGCCGGCCAGGTCTTCGGCGCCTCCCCCTGGCAGACCTTCCGCCACATCCTCCTCCCCGCCTCCCTCCCCTCCGTCCTGGTGGGCGCCCGGATCGCGGCGGGCGTGGCGGTCCTGGTGATCGTCGCCTCGGAGCAGATAGCGGCGACCGACGGCCTGGGCCACCTCATCTTCGACTCCCGCGCCCTCTTCCAGAACGACGTCATGTTCGTGGGAATCGTCTGCGTGGCCGCCCTGGGCGTCCTCTTCTCCGAACTGGTCCGCACCCTGGGCCGCCTGCTCACCCCTTGGGCCCCCAGAGACCGAGGAAGAGGCCAGTCATGAGAACACGGCTCTACGGCGCAGTGCTCACCGCGACAGCCCTGCTGACGACAGCCTCCTGCACGGCGCCACACGACTCGACGAGCTCGGAGTCGAAGGCGGGCGGGGGCGGCACCAGGACCGTCCGCCCGGTCGCGGGCTGCGGCACGGGCTCCTGGACGGACCCGGCGGACCTCTCCCCGACCCGCACCCCGGCCCGCTGCGAGCCCGGCACCCCGGCCCCCGTCCCCCTGGCCGAGCCCCGCAAGCTGACGATCGCGACGGGCACGCTCAGCGCGGAGTACGTGGCCCCTCTGGAAGTCGCCCTGGGCAAGGGCGAGTTCAAGAAGGAGGGCCTGGACGTCACCCTGAAGGTCCTGCCCACCCCGGACTCGCTCCCCCTCCTCGCCAAGGGCGACATCGACGCGCTGTGGGCGGCCCCCGAGGCGGCGGTGATGAACGGCATCCGGGGCGGCTTCGACATCCGCTGGGTCGCCGCGAACTTCTCCCCCGACCCGAAGTCCAGGAGCGGCCTGTGGGTGCGGCTGAAGGACGGCGAGAACTCCGGTCAGGTGAAGATGGCCGGCCGCAGGATGGGCACGATGATCGGCAAGGGCTCGGTGATCGCGTACCCCATGGAGAAGGCGCTGGAGAATCACGGCGGCGGTCTCGACCGCATCCAGTACCAGCAGCTCGGCTCGGCCGACGTCCTCACGGCCCTCCAGAACGGCGGCGTCGACTCGGCCTGGCTCCTGGACCCGGTCTGGCGCAGGGTCGACGGCGAGCCCGGGTACGCCTTCCTGGGCGGCCAGCCCCTCGGCGAGCCCCTGGGCGGCATGCTCTACGGCCCGGGCCTGCTGAACGACGACGTGGACGCGGGCGTGGCCCTCCTCAGGGCCTACATCCGCACGGTGAACACCTACTTCGCGGCGGACTACAAGGCGGACGCGGCCTTCGTCACCTACCTGGCGAAGCTCCTGAAGACGGACGAGGAGATCCTGAGGTCCACCCCGTCCCTCCGCATGGACTGGGAGATCAGATCAGGAACGACGACCCGGCTCCAGGCCGCGTACCAGGCCCAGGGCGTGACGGAGGGCACACCGCTGCCGGAGTCGAAGACGGTGAACAGATCCCTCTACGAGGAAGCGGTGGGCCACAGACCCTGAAAACACCGAGGGCCGGAACCCTGAATCGGATTCCGGCCCTCGGCCTTCAGTAGCGGGGACAGGATTTGAACCTGCGACCTCTGGGTTATGAGCCCAGCGAGCTACCGAGCTGCTCCACCCCGCGGCGATGAATGCAACGTTACGTGAAGGAGCAGACCAGAGGCAAATCGTTTGGCCGGGGACGCCCAGGGGGCGCGACGAGCCGGCCCGGCACCCCGCGGAGCGCTACGCGGACAGCTCTTCCCGCAGCGCGTCCCGCAACCGGGCCGCCCGCTCGGAAACCTCCGCGGGCCCCGAGGCCACCGCGCGGTCGGCCCACCGCTGCCCCTCCGCCAACTCCCCCCGACGCGCGTAGACCAGGGCCAGCCGCAGCGCCGCCCGACCGTGCCCCGCGTCGGCGGCCCGAGTCCACCACACGGCGGCCTCCGGCTCGCTCCCCTCCCGGGCCAGCAGCAGCCCCAGGTTGAACGCGCCGTTCCGGGACCCCGCCTCCGCGGCCTCCCGGTACCACCGAGCCGCCTCGACGACATCGCCCCGGGCCGCGGCGAGCATGCCCACCCGCACCTGGGCGCGGCGGTGCCCCTGGGAGGCGGCCCGCTCGTACCACTCCTCGCACTCGCTCTTCTCCGCGTGCACGGGCTCGCCGAGGGAGTGCGCGGGCACCGGCGGGCGCCGGGCGTCGAGCACGGTCGCCAGCCGGTACGCGGCCTCCGCGCTCCCGCCTCCCGCCGCGCACCGCAGATGCCGCTCGGCGGCGGGCTCGTCCCCTTCCCGCAGCCGGACGATCCCCACCTGGAGGGCGGCCTCGGTGTGCCCCGCGGCGGCGGCCCGCTCGTACCACCGCACGGCGACCTCCTCCTCGCCCCGCCCGGCGAACAGGATCCCGAGGTTGAACGCGGCGTCCACGCTCCCGGCCTCCGCGGCCTTGGAGAACCACGGCTCCGCTCCGGCGGTGTCCCCGCCCTGGAGCAGCAGGATCGCCAGCGCGTTGGCCGCCTCCCGGTGCCCCGCGTACGCGGCCCGCCGGTACCACTGCTCGGCCTGCGCGGTCCGCCCCTGCTCGGCGCAGAGCAGCCCGAGGTTGTACGCGCCGTTGTCGTCGCCCGCGTCCATCGCCGCCCGGTACCAGCGCTCGGCGGTCTGCGGCTCGCCGCGCTCGGCGTGCAGCGCGCCGAGCGCGTTGGCCGCGTTGCCGTCGCCGTCCTGGGCGGCGCGCAGCCACCACACGGCGGCGCTCTCGGTGTCGCCGGCGTCCCGCAGCAGGAAGCCGAGGGCGCAGGCGGCCCGGGCCTCGCCGTCCTTGGCGGAGGTCAGGTACCAGCGCCCGGCCTCCTTGAGCGCGCCGCGCCGCTCCAGGATCGCCCCGAGGTGCAGCGCGGCCCGCCGGTGTCCGCGCGCGGCGGCCTGGCGGTACCACTGCTCGGCCTCGGCCCCGGCGCCGGTGTCCTCCCCTATGTCCCCTTCGGGCATCAGTCGGCGGTCGAGCGCGCGGGCCAGCCGGTAGGCCGCCTCGCGGTGTCCCCGCTCGGCGGCGGTCCGCATCCAGCGCTCGGCGCCCGCGTCGCCGCGGTGCTCCAGCAGGTCGGCGAGCGCGTAGGCGCCCAGCGCGTGGCCCTGCTCGGCGGACTGGCGCAGCCAGTACTCGGCGGCGGGCTCGTCGCCCCGCTCCCGGTGGTGGCGGCCCAGCGCGTGCGCGGCGGCCGCGGATCCGGCGACGGCGGCGATCCGCCACCAGCCGGCGGCGTCGTCGGCGTAGCCGCGCTGGTGCAGCAGGACACCCAGGTTGTTGGCGGCGGCACGGTCACCGGCTGCGGTGGCGGCACGCAGATGGGGCTCGGCTCCGTCGAGATCACCGCGGCGCAGCAGGAGGGCGCCGAGGACGCTCATCGCCTCGACGTCGCCGGCCTCCCCGGCGAGACGCTGCCGAAGCTCCTCGGCGGCGTCGTCAGCCGCCTCCCCGGCCCCGTCCCGCCCGGAAGGTTGCACAAAACGCCCTGTCTCGAACAGAGTTGCCTTGTCCCCCATAACGTCCATCGTCGCACCACCTGCAACCTGGGTACACCTGGTATACCGCAGCCAGTGAGGTCACTTCAGCGTTTTGTCGACTTGCCCACAGAACGACAAGTCAAACACAGTTCCCTCCAACTGCCCCCGGCGGCACGGCCATCGCCTTCGGCGGCACATGCGTTCGCACATCACGAAGGCCCGGATCCTCAAGAGGATCCGGGCCTTCGTTTCAGTAGCGGGGACAGGATTTGAACCTGCGACCTCTGGGTTATGAGCCCAGCGAGCTACCGAGCTGCTCCACCCCGCGCCGTTGTGTCGCAACCATATCACGGCGCGGGGGTGGGCATTTGATCAGCCGCTGGGGCTGCCGCTCGGACTCGGACTGCCGCCGGGACTCGGACTGCCGCTCGGCTTCGCACTGGTGCTGGGTTTCGGGCTGCTGCCGCTGCTCTTGCCCGCCTCCGCCTGCGCGTCCTCGGCCCGCTTGAGCGCGTCCTCCAGATCCGTCTGGGCCTTTCCGTACGCCTCCCAGTCGCCCTTCTTCAGGGCTTCCTGGCCGGCGTCGAAGGCCTTCTGGGCGTCGTCCAGGGCCTGTTGGACCGTCGGGTTGCTGGACGTCGGTGGCGGAGTGGTGGTGTCCCCGCCGTCGTCCTCCGGTGGCGGGGTCGTCGACTCCGCTCCGAAGACCTTGTCGAGGGCCTGGTCCAGGGTGTCCTCGAAGGCGGTGTTGCCTCCGTAGGTCACCAACACCTTCCGCAGCAGCGGGTACTTGAGTCCACCACCGCGTACGTAGACCGGCTCCACGTAGAGCAGTCCTCCGTCGAGCGGCACCGTCAGGAGATTGCCGTACTCCACATTGGAGTCGCCTCTGTTGAGAAGGCTGATGGTCTCGGCGATGTCCTGTTCGGAGTTGAACTGGCTCTGCACCTGTTTGGGCCCGTTGACCGTCGTGTTGGTCGGCAGTTTCAGGATTCTGATCTTGCCGTAGTCGCTGGTGCCCGCCTCGGCGTCGACCGTCATGAACGCGCTGAGGTTGTCACGGCCGTTGGGCGTGAACGTCGTGGTGAGCGAGAACGCCTGTTGCGCCTGGTCCGGCATCTTCATGCTCAGGTAGTACGGCGGCACCGCGTCGCCCGACTTGTTGGTCGGGTCGTCCGGCACCTGCCACACCTCGCTGCCGCTGAGGAAGGTGTCGGCGTCCTCGACGTGGTAGCGGGCGAGCAGTTCGCGCTGGACCTTGAACAGGTCCTGCGGGTACCGCAGATGGGCCATGAGGTCGGTGGAGATGTCCTTCTTCGGCTCCACCGTGCCCGGGAACGCCTTCATCCAGGTCTTGAGGACCGGGTCCTCGGTGTCCCACTGGTAGAGCTTGACCTCGCCGGTGTACGCGTCGACGGTCGCCTTCACCGAGTTGCGGATGTAGTTGACCTGGTTCTGCTGGGCCACCACCGCGCGCTGGTTGTTGGTCGCGGTCAGCGAGTCGGCTGTGGTGTCACCGAGGGTCGTACGCGAGGAGTACGGATAGCCGTTGGTCGTCGTGTAGGCGTCGACGATCCACTGGATCTTGCCGTTCACCACCGCCGGATAGGCGTCGCCGTCGATCGTCAGCCAGGGGGCCACCGCCTCGACACGCTGCTTGGGCGTGCGGTTGTACAGGATCCGCGAGCCCTCGCCGATCGCTCCGGAGTAGAGGATCTGCGGCTCGCTGAAGGCCACCGCGTACGCGGCCCGGTTGACCGGGTTGGAGAGGTTGACCCCGCTCTTGGCCTCGTAGCTGTAGGTCTTCTCGCCGTCGTCGTCGGAGTAGTCGATCTCCTTCTGGGGACCGCCGACGATCGAGTACTCGGTGGTCTTCTCGCCGTAGTAGATCCGCTGCTGGTACGTCCCGAGGTCGCCCTGGGACGGCAGGTTGGACTCGGTGAAGACCGGGCGGCCCTCGGCGTCGGCCTCGGTGCCCTTCGCCGCCACCACGCCGTAGCCGTGGGTGTAGCGGAAGTGGTCGTTGATCCAGTTGTTCTTCGGGATGCCGGCGAGGTTCAGCTCACGCAGACCGATGACCGTGTCCTGGTCCTTGCCGTCCTTGCTGTAGCGGTCGACGTCCAGGTTGGTCGGGAACGCGTAGTAGTTCCGCATCTGCTGGAGCTGCTGGAACGTCGGCGAGACGATGTTGGGGTCCATGACCCGGATGCTGGCCGCGTCGGCGACGTCGTCCCGCAGCTTCGTCTTGTCCGTGGTCGTGGCCTTGCCGGAGTAGTCCGTGACCTTGGCGTCGTCGATGCCGTACGCGTCACGCGTCGCCTTGAGGTTCTTCTCGACGTACGGCGCTTCCTTGGCCTGCTCGTTCGGCTGGACCTGGAACTTCTGGACGATCGCCGGGTAGAGCCCGCCGATGAGGATCGCCGAGAGCACCATCAGGCCGAAGCCGATCACCGGCAGCTGCCAGGTGCGCCGCCACAGGGTGGCGAAGAACAGCAGGGCGCAGATGACCGCGATGCAGAACAGGATCGTCTTGGCCGGCAGATAGGCGTTGGCGTCGACGTACCTGAGGCCGGTCCAGCTGTCGGTCGCCTTGAAGTCGCTGGACTTCACCGCGAGGCCGTACCGGTCGAGCCAGTACGCGACCGCCTTGAGGGCGACGAAGATGCCGAGCAGCACCGAGAGGTGTCCGGTCGCGGCGGCCGTGGCCCGCGCGCCCGGGGAGGTGATCCGCAGACCGCCGTAGAGGTAATGGGTGAGCGCGGCGGCGATGACCGACAGGATCGCGGCGGCAAAGCCGAAGCCGAGCAGGAACCGGTACCAGGGCAGGTCGAAGGTGTAGAAGGAGATGTCGAGGTGGAACTGCGGGTCCTTCTGGCCGAAGGACACGCCGTTGACCCACATCAGCCAGGTCCGCCACTGGCTCGACGCCGAGGCACCCGCGATCAGGCCCACCAGGGAGACGATCCCGAGCAGCAGCCACCTCTTGTACGGCGCGATGCCCATCCGGTAGCGGTCGAGGTTCTGCTGCTCCATCGACATGGCGCTCAGCGGCGGGCGCAGCCGGTGGGCCAGCCAGATGTTGAAGCCGACCGCGAGCGCCATCAGCAGACCGAAGACGAAGAACAGCCCGATCTTGGTCCACAGGGTGGTGGTGAACACCGACGAGTAGTTCACCGAGCGGTACCAGAGCCAGTCCGTCCAGAAGCCCGCGAACATGGTGAACGCCATGCCGAGGACGGCAAGGACGCCCAGCGTCATGAGCAGGGTCCGGGCGCGCCGGGACGGGCGGCCCACTCTCATCCGCGGCCCCGTCGGGCCTCCGCCGCGGTCCGGCATCTGGAAAGCCAAGGTGCGCACCTCGAAGTTCGCTGTCGATCCGTCAGGCCCTCGTGTTCGCGGGCCCCTGGGTGGCCCCCCGTGATCGCGGGCCCACACCTATGCAACTTACTCACCGTTTACTCGGTTCCCGATTCCGGTGACTAACGAGGCAGGATTGTGACCATGTCCAACACTCCCATGGCGGCGAGCCCGCTCACCCGGGCCGTACTCGAGATCGACGAGTACGCCTCCGGCCTCGGCTGGGACCAGCCCGCTCGCCTCTTCGCCCTCGTAGACACCGCCCGGCTGCGCACCCAGGAACCCGCTCTCGCGAGCCAGCTCGGTCTGGAGGACGGGCAGGAGTCCTCGGCCCTGACCCCCATCGAGCAGGACGAGATTCCCGCGGGCAAGGCGCTCGACGAGTTCCTCGGCACCATCGCCTGGCCCGACGCGGTCGTCGGCTGCGCGCTCACCGTGGAGCGCCTGATGCTGCCGCCGTCCGCCGAGGCGACCGTCCCGCAGGGGCTGAGCGAGGCCAGGCTGGCGAAGTGGGTCGCCGAGCACCCGGACCGCCAGGAGGTCCGGATGACGGTCGCGGTGCTGCGCGACGGCGCCCGCGACTCGGCCCTGCGGCTGCGCGAGAAGGACTCCCCGACGGAGGTCCTCACGGGCCGCGATCTGGTCCCGGGTCTCGCGGAGGCACTGTCGGCGACCTTCGAGGAGTAGCCCTCGCGGCTAGGGCCTGTCGTTTGGATCAGTCCGGCCTCGCGGGCCCTGGCACGCACTCCCCCACAGCCTTAAAGGCGCGGGGGGACCCCCAGCCGCGTTGTCGTCACTCGCCGACGCTCCGCGTCGACTCCCTCCTCCGCCTTGCAGCTGCACGCACCAGACCCCGCTCAGGTTGGCCAGGACACACCGCTTCTCACAGCCGGCCTGATCCAAACGACAGGCCCTAGCTCTTCGTGCACTTCGGCAGGTCGGAGGTCTTCCCCTCGCGGATGTCCTTGAGCGCGCCGAGGGCGTCGTCGATGGTGTTCACCTTGACCAGGGTGAGCCCGCTCGGGGTGTCCTCGGCGGCGGCCGCGCAGTTGTCGGCGGGCGTCAGGAAGTACTGCGCGCCCTTGTCGCGCGCTCCGACCGTCTTCATCTCGATGCCGCCGATCGGGCCGACCTTGCCGTCGTCGTCGATCGTGCCGGTGCCGGCGACGAACTTGCCGCCGGTCAGGCTGCCCGGGGTGAGCTTGTCGTAGATGCCGAGCGCGAACATCAGGCCGGCGCTCGGGCCGCCGACGTCGGCGAGCTTGATGTCGATGGTGAACGGGAAGGTGTGGTCGGTCCCGGCGGCGATCCCGACGATGGCCCGCTTCTCACCGGTGTCGTCGGACGTCCTGGTGGTGATCGTGATCTTCTCGGTCCTGGTCGCCGCCCGGTTCGCCTTCTCGGCGGCGGCCTGCTCCTTGGCGGGCACGATCGTGAAGACGACGTCCTCGCCGGGCTTGTGCTTGGTCACCAGCTTGGCGACGTCCTCCGGCGCCTTCACCGTCGTACCGTCGACGTCCTTGATCACGTCACCGGCGTGCAGCTTGCCCTCGGCCGGGGAGTCCTTGACGACGGTCGAGACGATCACCCAGGACTGCACCGGGACCTTCAGCTCCTTCAGGGCGGCGACCTTGGCGCTCTCCTGGGACTGGCTGAACTCCTCGGCGTTCTCCTGGGTCGACTGCTCCTCGGTCTTGCCGTCCGGGTAGAGCGTGTCGTGCGGGACGACCTTGTTGTCGTGCGCGAGCCAGCCGTAGACGGCCTCGACGAGGTTCATCTTGTAGTCGGCGCTGGTGACCCGGACGGTGGTCATGTTCAGGTGACCGCTCGCCGGATACGTCTTGCGCCCGGAGATCTGGAGCACCGGCTCGCCGCCGTGGTCCCCGAGGGTGTTCACCGTGGGGCCCGGTGACATCTCGGAGTAGGGGACGTTGATGAGGACTCCCGCGCACAGGAGCGCGATCAGCATCAGGGTCGAGGCGAGCATCGTCGCGGTGCGGCGTGGCATGGCACGACAGTACGGGACGCTCCTGTCAGACCATCGTCAGGAGTGCGACTTCTCCATGGCGGCGCGGAACCGGGCGTATCCGTCGAGTTCGGGGCCGTCGCTGCGGACCTTGCGGGTGCGGTTGGCCCAACTGCCCCACAGACCGGCGGCGACCGCCGCCAGGAACGGAATCAACAACCAGACGAGCGCCCCCATGACGACCTCCGACCCCACGCACGAGCGACCGCTGGGCGACCGCGAAAATCTGACTGATCAGCAGATTAACCATCCGCACTGACAACGCTCGTACCAGGGGTGCGGTTACGCAACCGGAGGGGTGGAGGAAGGGTTCAGCAGGCGCCGACCCATTCCTCCGTACCGTCAGAGAACGTCTGGTGCTTCCAGATCGGCACCTCATGCTTGAGATCGTCGATCAGCTTCCGGCAGGCCTCGAACGCCTCTCCCCGATGAGGGCAGGAAACGGCGACGACCACGGCCAGGTCCCCGACCTCGAGATCCCCCACCCGGTGCACGGCGGCGAGCGCCCGCACCGGGAACTCCGCGACGACCTTCTCGGCGACCCGCCGCATCTCGGCCTCGGCACTGGGGTGGCACGAGTACCCGAGCCTGTCGACGTCGGCTCCCCCATCGTGATTGCGCACGGTCCCGACGAACAGCGCGGTCCCACCGGCGGCGTCGTCCCCGACCGCCCGGAAGACCTCGTCGAGGGAGAGCGGGGTCTCACGGATGCCGATGAGCTTGATGGGATCCTGCGCGGCCTGCTCGCCGGGATGGTCGTTGGTGGGTGCCATGCGTCCATCGTGCCGCAATCCCGCTGTCGGTCGGAATAGCGCTATCGCCCGGCACACGCGTGTGCGCGTTTGGAGACTCGCACAGTGGGCCCACCAGCTGTACCGATTCACGGCTCCGCCGCGCGGGCGCGACCAGCCCCCACGGGCCCGCAGCCGCCGTACGACCGTCTCAGATCCGCCGCCGCGCCTTCCGAGCCCGCCGTACGACCGCCGCCGCACCCAGCAGCGCGACCGTAGCTCCGGCCGCACCCGCCGCCGTCGCGTCCTTCCGCCCCAGCCGCCGCCCGGCGACGGTGTGCCGCCCGGAGACCTCCTCCAGCAGCTCGGCGAGCACTTCCTCGTTGCTCCACCGCGGCCGCCACCCGGCGTCGTGCAGCCGGCTCCCGCTCACCACCCAGGGATACATCGTGTACGCGAGGTCGCCCGCGGGAGACGGCGTCAGGCCGATCCGGTGCAGCCGGGCCGCCGCCCCCAGCGCGACCGCCGACGGCAGCTCCATCCGCCGGATCCCGCTGAGCTCCTCGATCTCCTCCTGCTCCAGCCACCCGTCGCACCCGACGGCCAGCTCCCCGTCGACCTTCTCGAGAACGGCGTACTCCAGAGCGCTGCACAGGTCCTCGACGTGGCAGAACTGCCAGGCGGGCCGGGACCCGGCCACCACCAGCAGCCGGGGCGACTCGAAGTACCGGGTCAGAGCGGTGTCGGTGCCGCCGCCGACCAGCACACCGGGGCGCACCACGGTGACGTTGAGCCCCGGATGCGCCCTGGGCGCCCGGCGGGCCAGCCGCTCGATCTCCAGCAGGTCGCCGACCCCGGTCGCCTCCGCGGTGGCCCGCAGCTCGGCGTCCTCCGAGAGCGGCAGTTCGTTGTCCGGCAGCGCGCCGTAGACCATGGCCGACGTGCACAGCACGACCCGGTGCACCGCCGCGGCCGCGGCGGCGGTCAGCACGGTCTGCGTCCCGCGGACGTTGTACGCCGTGCGGGCGGCCGGGTCGGTCTCCAGATCGAGGTCGAGCGCCAGATGCACGACGACGTCGGCGCCGCGCAGCTTCTCCGCGATGGCCGGATCCCGCACGTCCAGGATGTGCCACTGCGCCGCGGCGCACTCGCCCCGCCGCTCGTCCAGCGCGATGACCTGCTTGATCTCCTCCGACGCGGCGAGCCGCTCGGTGAGCAGTGCGCCGATGCCCGACGCGGCACCGGTCACCGCGACGACGGGCCCGCGCACTCCGGGACCGGTTGACTGGTTTCGCGCTGCGCGAACCTGTGGATCAGGGGAACTCACCGGGCGTCTCCAGCGGTTGTCTTCAGTAGAACGCGAGTGACGCGTACGTACCAGGTGGCATCCATCCTGCCGCAGGCCGCGAGTCGGCGGAGCACCGAGGCCCGAACCGCCCGCGGTGTCTACGCTGGGTGGTGTTATCGGGCAGCCGCGCCACCGGAGGCAACCGGTGGCCTTACCAGCCGAGGAATCCCGTGAGTGACACCCCATTCGGATTCGGCCTTCCGCCGGAGGAGCCGGACGACGGCGACGAGGGCAAGAAGAAGGACCAGCAGAGCGGTGGTGGTCAGGGACCGAACAACCCGTTCGGTTTCGGCGGGCTGCCCGGCGCCGGAGGCTTTGGCGGCCCCGGCGCGGACAATCCGCTCGCCGCCATGTTCGGATCACTGAACCCCAACGACCTGGGCGCCGCCTTCCAGCAGCTGGGCCAGATGCTCTCGTACGAGGGCGGCCCGGTGAACTGGGACATGGCCAAGCAGATCGCCCGCCAGACGGTGTCCCAGGGCACCTCGGACGGCACCAAGGACGCGAGCGTCGGTCCCGCCGACCGCACCGCGGTCGAGGAGGCCGTACGCCTGGCGGACCTGTGGCTCGACGACGCGACGTCCCTGCCGTCCGGCGCGGGCTCCGCGGTGGCGTGGTCGCGCGCGGAGTGGGTCGAGGCGACCCTGCCCGCGTGGAAGGAGCTCGTCGACCCGGTCGCCGAGCGGGTCGGCACCGCCATGGGCGATGTGCTGCCCGAGGAGATGCAGGCCATGGCGGGCCCGCTGATCGGCATGATGCGCTCGATGGGCGGCGCCATGTTCGGCTCCCAGATCGGGCAGGCCGTCGGCACTCTGGCGGGCGAGGTCGTCGGCTCCACCGACATCGGCCTGCCGCTGGGCCCGGCCGGGCGGGCCGCCCTGCTGCCGGCGAACATCGAGGCGTTCGGCAAGGACCTCGGCGTGTCCAAGGAGGAGGTGCGGCTGTATCTCGCCCTGCGCGAGGCCGCCCACCAGCGCCTCTTCGCGCACGTGCCGTGGCTGCGCTCGCACCTGTTCGGCGCGGTCGACGGCTACGCGCGCGGGATCAAGGTCGACACCGCCAAGCTGGAGGACGTGGTCGGCCAGTTCGACCCGCAGAACCCCGAGCAGCTCCAGGACGCCCTTCAGCAGGGCATGTTCCAGCCGGAGGACACTCCCGAGCAGAAGGCGGCCCTGGCCCGTCTGGAGACGGCTCTGGCGCTCGTGGAGGGCTGGGTGGACGCGGTGGTGCACGCGGCCGCGAAGCCCCGTCTGACGTCCGCCGACGCGCTGCGCGAGACCCTGCGCCGACGGCGCGCCTCGGGCGGCCCCGCCGAGCAGACCTTCGCCACCCTGATCGGCCTGGAGCTGCGTCCGCGCCGGCTGCGCGACGCCTCCCGCCTGTGGGCCTCGCTCACCGACGCGCGCGGTGTCGACGGCCGCGACGGCCTGTGGGCCCACCCGGACATGCTGCCGACCGCCTCCGACCTGGACGACCCGGACGGCTTCGTGCACCGCGAGCAGCTGGACTTCTCGGAGCTGGACAAGATGCTCGGGGAGGCGGCGGACGGCTCCGCCGGGAAGCCCGACCTGAAGAAGGACGACGACACCGAGTGAGCCTGCGTGACGACGCGGTCCTTGTGCTGAAGGGGTACGAGGGCCAGGACGAGCTGTGCCAGGCCTATCTGGACCATCTCGCCGCACACCCGGACGGCGTGTGGAAGGCGTGCCACGCGGGCCATGTCACCGCCAGTGCGCTGGTGATCGACCCAGAGCGCGGCCGAGTACTGCTGACCCTCCACAAGAAGCTGCGCATGTGGCTCCAGATGGGTGGCCACTGCGAGTCGGCCGACTCCTCCCTGGCGGCCGCGGCTCTGCGCGAGGCGACCGAGGAGTCCGGTATAGCGGGGCTGACCCTGCTGCCGGGCGGCCCGGTGCGCCTTGACCGGCACCCGATCCCGCCGCCGTGCAACTGCCACTTCGACGTCCAGTACGCGGCTCTCGCCCCGCCCGGCGCCGTGGAGTCGATCAGCGACGAGTCGCTGGACGTCCAGTGGTTCGCCTACGACGAGGTGGCATCCGTGGCGGACGAGTCGGTCGTACGACTGCTGGAAGCGACGCGCGCGAGGCTGTGAGCGCATGGGTAAGGGGCGCCCTGCAACAGTGGGCGCCCCTTACCCATGGCTAGCTGTTGCTGCCCCCGAGGGAGTTGCCGCGCATGCCGAACTGGCCGAGCATCCCGCCGTTGCGCATGCCCTGCGGCGGAAGGAGTTCGCTGGGCTGGACCAGGACGTGGCCGGTGCCGCCGAAGTGCATCTCCCAGCCCTCGCCGGTGGTGCCCCGCCGGCGCCAGACTCCGGAGGTGGAGGTGGGCGCCTGGAGCTGGGTGCGCAGGGACGTGGACCAGGCGATGACGGCGTCGGAGTCGACACAGACGTTCTTGTCCGGTCCCACCTCCAGGACCAGCGGTTCGCCCGAGGTCATCAGGACGACCTGCCCGGAGCCGGACAGCTCCAGGTTGTAGGCGCCCGCGGCGGCCACCTCGACGGCGCTGTCCACCGCGACGATGCCGACGCCGAGGGAGCCGTCGAAGGCCAGGACGTAGGAGCTGTCGACGGTGATCCCGCTGCCGACCTCCATGATGTGCAGATGCTGGGCGACGTTGGCCAGGTAGACGATGCCGTTGCCCTTACAGCGCATGAGGTCGAGGCCCTCGCCGGTCATCCGCTCGACGTTGCGCCAGCTGCGGTTGCGGTACTGGCTGTCGAACTCGACCTGGCCCTCGAAGGCCACCATGGCGCCCTGCCGGGCCAGCACCGGGCTGCTGCCCTGGGTGACGTCGGTCTTCAGGAGCTGCGGGTTCTGGAGGGTGTAGCGCCCGGTCGACTCGACCGGGACGTGTGCGAAGAGTGTGCTGTGCATGATGTGCCTGGTGCTCCCCTCAGCCCCGGATCTTGAATCGGTCGCCGGTGTCCTCGCTCGGCTGGACGACGACGAAGCCCTGCCCCTTGAAGCCGATCTGGAAGGCCTCGCCGCTGCCCCGGCCGATGAGGGCGCTCGCCTTGATGGTGCGGCGGGCCTTCATCTCCATGCCGGTGGTCCAGGCGACGAGGGCGTCCGGGTCGACGTAGGTCTCGCGCTCGGCGCAGTCCAGGGCCATCGGGATGCCCCGGCTGACCAGCGCGACCCAGCCGGTGCCCTTGACGACCAGGTTGGTCAGTCCCGAGCCGGACAGCTTGGCGAGGCCCTTCACGGGCTCGATCTTCAGTTCCAGCGAGGCGTC
Organism: Streptomyces sp. SID13726; assembly: GCF_010548375.1. Taxonomy (GTDB): domain Bacteria; phylum Actinomycetota; class Actinomycetes; order Streptomycetales; family Streptomycetaceae; genus Streptomyces. The sequence continues at coordinate 1,285 of NZ_JAAGLY010000030.1, read as the reverse complement.
GCAGGCGAGGAGCGTGGCGCCGTTGACCGACAGCGCCTCGCCGTTCAGGTGCAGGACGAGGATGTCGCCGCCGTAGTCGGCCAGGTAGAGGTCGCCGTCACCGCGGGCCAGCATCAGCCGGCCGCCCTCGCCGGTGACCATCTCCTCGGCGGAACGGCGGACGCTCGCGGGCGCCCCGTCGAACTGCACATAGCCGTCGTAGGCGATCATCGAGCCGGCCTTGGCGATCAGATCCTGGCCGGTGACCATGGTGACCTTGAGCGTCTTGGAGCTGTGCACACTCATGCGGACGCCGGTCGCGGCGGCGCGGTGCGCACTCAGAGTCTGGGAGTCCATGGCCTCACACCTCGAAGGGCTGTACGACGACGAAGTTGCCTGGCGCGCCGCGGAACTGGAGGTTCACGGCCTCGGTGGTCTGCCGGGCGTACCCGGAGCGACGCAGCCTGAGCGAGGTCGTGGTGACCGCCTGCGCACCGGCGGACCAGGCGATCACGGCGTTGCCGTCGACATAGGTGGCCGCGCCGACCGGGAGGACGACCGGCACACCGCGCGTCTTGACGACGACCGCTCCGGTGCCGGAGAAGAGCATGCTGAAGAAGCCCCCGCCGGGCAGTCCCGCCCCCTCGATGCGGCGGACCTCGGTCTCCAGGGTCTCGTCGAAGGCCAGCACACCCTGGGCGCTGGTGTAGAGCTGCTCGCCCTGGAGGCGGATCACGAAGACCCGGCTGGCCTCGTCGGCGAGGAACACCTCGCCGTTGCCGGTGCAGCGCATCAGGGACATGCCCTGGCCGGTGAGGGCGCCGGTGAGCTTGCCGAGCAGGCCCGAGCCCTTGTGGGCGAAGTCGATGTCGCCCTGGTAGGCGACCATGCTGCCCTGCTTGGCGAGGATGGGCGCGTCCTTGGTGAGGGTGGCCCGCACCAGGTTGGCGTTCTGCTCCGTCCAGCGGTCGCCGACGGGGGCTTCCGCGTACTTCGTCAGCACGACCCGGACGTTCGCCTCCGGCGGCACGGGGGCGAGCTGGGTGCCGCCGCCGAAGGGCTGCGCCTGACCGGGGAAGGCACCGGGCGCGCCGGGGGGCGCGAACTGTCCGGGGACGGCGCCCGGGGGCGTGAACTGGCCCGCGGGTGCGCCCGGGGGCGTGAACTGGCCCGCGGGTGCGCCGGGGGGTGCGTACTGGCCCCCCGCCGGGGGCGCTCCGGGTGGGGTGAACGTCTGCGGGCTCGTCGGCGCGGCGGGCGCGGGCGGAGTGGCCCCGGCGACCGTCGGAGCGGCGTGGACCGAGGG
>NZ_JAAGLY010000309.1 GCF_010548375.1 Streptomyces sp. SID13726 | reverse complement strand
CCTCGATCGGGACCTGCGGGTCGACGCGGTGCAGGTAGTACAGGTCGAGCCGGTCCGTGCCGAGGCGGCGCAGGCTCGCGTCGACCGCCGCGCGCACGTATGCGGGGCGGCCGTCGACCCGCCGACCGTCCGGGTGCCCGCCCGCGGGCGGGAGCCCGAACTTCGACGCGAGGACGATCTGGTCGCGGTGCGCCCCGAGGACCCGGCCGATCAGCTCCTCGTTGCGGCCGTGCCCGTAGACGTCGGCGGTGTCGATCAGCGTCACGCCGAGCTCGAGCGCGCGGCGCAGCACGGCCTCCGCCTCGGTGGCGTCCGCGGGGCCGTACGCGTCCGTCACGGACATGCCGCCGAACCCGACGGCCGCGACGGTGAGGGCGGCGTCCCCCGCACCGAGCGTGCGCTGGGGAAGGAGGTGCGGGGCGGCAGGGGTGAGGTCGTCGGTCATGACGCCAGCGGACCATTCCGGGCGCCGTCCTGCAAGGGCTGCGGC
>NZ_JAAGLY010000308.1 GCF_010548375.1 Streptomyces sp. SID13726 | reverse complement strand
GGCCCGGAGCTGCTCGTCGGCGACCCACTGGAGCCAGCAGTAGAACTCGACCCGGTCGGCGAGCTGGTCGCGCAGCGCCGCGACGGTCGGGCCGTTCGGGTCGTACGCGCCGGGCGGCCAGTCGCGGTCGCCGTAGTGGTCGGCGAGCGCGCACCACGTCGCGAAGTCCTCGAGGCCGCGCCCCTGCTCGGCACGGAACGCGTCGAGCGACGCCTGGCGCGCGGTCGACCGGGGAGCCGCGAAGACGACCTCGAGCGCGGCCTTCTTGGCGTCCCACGCGGCGTCGCGGTCGATCGGCCCGGGGTCGGTGTCGAGGTCGCGCACCGGGTCGAACGCCCACTCGACGAGCGAGCGGTCCGCGGCCGACAGGTAGCCCGTCTCGCGGATGTCCTCGACCCGGACGTAGATCGGGTTGACGAAGCGCCGGCTCGTCGGCAGGTAGGGCCACGGCCTCATCGGTTTGCGCGGCTCGGCCGCGTGCAGCGGGTTGA
>NZ_JAAGLY010000307.1 GCF_010548375.1 Streptomyces sp. SID13726 | reverse complement strand
GAATCTTCGGCAGCGCAGGGGGAGTTTTTCCCCAAACTGGTCGGTCTCCCTTCCCTCACGAAGGGATTCGTGAAAGCGTTCACATTCACAAGCAACCTGCCCGCAATACAAGGAGATGGAGCAGCCATGGACTGGCGTCACAACGCCGTTTGCCGCGAGGAAGACCCGGAACTCTTCTTCCCCATCGGCAACACCGGTCCTGCGCTGCTGCAGATCGAGGAAGCCAAGGCCGTCTGCCGCCGTTGCCCCGTCATGGAGCAGTGCCTGCAGTGGGCGCTCGAGTCCGGTCAGGACTCCGGCGTCTGGGGCGGTCTCAGCGAGGACGAGCACCGCGCAATGAAGCGCCGCGCCGCTCGCAATCGGGCGCGCAACGCAACCGCCTGACATCGACTTTCGAGCCTCGAGCCGCAGCGCGCAGTACCCATATAAGCGCTCAGCAACGTGCTCTTGAACCCCGTACCGAAAACCATTCGGTCCGGGGTTCAGTGCTGT
>NZ_JAAGLY010000306.1 GCF_010548375.1 Streptomyces sp. SID13726 | reverse complement strand
CGCGACGACGCAGCGCTACACCCACGTGACGGCCGAGCGGCTGCGCAGCTCGTTCGAGCAAGCCTTCCCGCGCGCCTGAGCACGCCGGGGGCATCGTCGCCCGGTCCCGGCTCCCCGAGCGGGAGGAGCACGATCGGCGGCCGCTCGCCGAGCAGCGCGAGCGGGTCGACGTACCGCTCGCCCCGTCGCACGCCCCAGTGCACGCAGGCGGCCGCGCAGTGGCTCGCGACGGTCTCGTCGCCGGGGGAGCCCTGCACGGTCCCGACGACGTCACCCGCGGCGACGCGCGTCCCCCGCGGTGCCACGGCGGTGACCGGCTCGAGCGACGTGCGCAGCCCTCCGTCGTGCGTGACGACCACCACGTCGCGGCCTGCGACGGGGCCGGCGAACGTGACGACCCCGGGTGCGGGGGCGAGGACGGTCTCGCCGGCGGCGGCGGCGAGGTCGACGCCCCGGTGGCCGGGCAGCCAGTCGTGCAGCGGCGGGTCCAAC
>NZ_JAAGLY010000305.1 GCF_010548375.1 Streptomyces sp. SID13726 | reverse complement strand
ACGGACCACTCCGTGCGCGGACGGCGCCCCCTGGAGGAGTCGTTCCGGGAAATCACCCCGACGTAATTTGGAAGGTGACATTCGCAACCTCTAGGGTCGCCTCGACCCTGCCGCGCTCCCCGACGCCCGTGGAGCAGCACGACAGCACGGATCACGGGCGACGGAGTCCGTCCGCAGTAAGTCAGCGCCGCTAGCGAACCCTCGACCTGGAGCCGACACCATGCGCCTTCACCCCGCGCGCCCCCGCGGAATCCCCCTCCTCGCACTCACCGCCCTCGCCCTGACGACCGTCGGCCTCGCCGCGCCGGCGACCGCCGCGCCGCTGGCCACCACGCCGGAGGTCACCGCCGACGACGTCTGCACCGCGGACCCGTCCACGCGACCGGTCGACGTCTACGAGCTCACCGCCGTGGAGGACGCGGGCGTCGGCATCTGGGCGGGCGGCGGGCTCACCGTCACGACCGCGACCGAGCTCGAGGGTCGCGTCGTCGTG
>NZ_JAAGLY010000304.1 GCF_010548375.1 Streptomyces sp. SID13726 | reverse complement strand
CCGCCGACACCGCCGCCGCGCTCTTCCTCGGCTGCCCGATGGAGCCCGACGCCTCGGCGAAGGTGCGCGCGGACGGCGCGCTCGTCTTCCCGCCCGTCCCGGACCTGCCCTTCGATCCCTACCGCGGTCTGCTGTACACGGCCGACGAGCTGTTCACGGGGCTGTCCGCCGGATACGAGGCCACCCCGGACGCCCAGTCGTACGCCTGGTTCCAGGAGACCAAGGCGGACGGCGACGTCTTCTCCTCGATGCTGCGGTCCGTCCACGACGACGCGATCTCCGACGCCCTCGACGAACACCTCGCCGGTGCCCGGGTGGTGGGCGTCATGGGCGGCCACGCGATGGCCCGCGGCGGCCTCGACTACCAGGGCGCGGCGGAGCTCGGACGGGAACTGGCCCGGTCGGGACTGACGGTGGCCACCGGCGGCGGCCCCGGCGCCATGGAGGCGGCCAACCTCGGCGCCTACCTGGCGCCCGCCCCGGACGAAGCCCT
>NZ_JAAGLY010000303.1 GCF_010548375.1 Streptomyces sp. SID13726 | reverse complement strand
AAGGTTGGAGCAACCGGAGGGTGGACTTCCTACGCCATCCGAATGGCAAACCGAACAGTGTGGGAAGTCGGGTGCTGCGGTGGCCCCGCACCGGACACGGCGGTGCCACCTCCCTCAACTTGACGCGGCCCCGGGGGAAACGGTTGCCCGCCCGCGAATCACGGTTGGGTCTCTCCCCGGATGACGGCCAGGACCCCGTCCAGCTCGTCCGCTTTGACCAGGACGTCGCGCGCTTTCGAACCCTCGCTGGGGCCGACGATTCCCCGCGACTCCATCAGGTCCATGAGCCGGCCGGCCTTCGCGAAGCCCACCCGCAGCTTGCGCTGGAGCATCGAGGTGGACCCGAACTGGGTGGAGACCACCAGCTCGGCCGCCTGGCACAGCAGGTCCAGGTCGTCGCCGATCTCCTCGTCGATCTCCTTCTTCTGCTTCTGCCCGACCGTGACGTCGTCCCGGAAGACGGGCGCCATCTGGTCCTTGCAGTGCTGCACGAC
>NZ_JAAGLY010000302.1 GCF_010548375.1 Streptomyces sp. SID13726 | reverse complement strand
GACGAGCTCGCGCTCGAGCCGTGCCTCGGTGCGCAGCGCGTCGAGCACGGCGACGCCCGCCGCGCGCAGGGGCTTGCTCGCGTCGAAGACGCGCTTCGCGGCGTCGGCCTCCGAGAGCGGGGCGGTCGCGACCGCGACGTCGCCGAGGTCCGCGCGCCGGTACACGTGCGGCGCGCCGCGCAGCGTCCACGCGAGGGCGAGGTCGGGCGGCAGGGTGCCCGGCCGCGCGGCCGGGGCGCCGCGCACGGCGAGCGCCCAGGCCGCGCCGTCGGGGCCGGTGTCCTGCACGCCCAGGTCGAGCACCGCGACGTCGGCGGGGGAGGCGGCCGCGCCGGGCGCCTGGTCGAGCTGCTGGGCGTGCCAGCGCGCGGCGAGGACGTCGGTCCGCGAGACCGTGGTCGGGTTCACGGCCTCAGGCTACGGTCGCCTACCCACGCCGCCGCAGCCCGGCACGGGCACGCCTCGCCGCCTCCCCGCCCAGCGGTGGTCAGACC
>NZ_JAAGLY010000301.1 GCF_010548375.1 Streptomyces sp. SID13726 | reverse complement strand
CGGGTCGCCGGTGCGGCCTGCTTCGGTGCGGCTTGCTTCGGGGCGGCTGTGGGAGCGCTCCGCTCCGGCGCCTCCGGGCGGCTCGGCGCCCGTGCTCACGCCCGCGCGGGCCACCCGCATCAGCCGCAGCGCCGTCGCCACGTCCCCGCTGAGCAGGCCGACCGCACCGCACTCGCGGAACGTCGGCGCGGCCGTGCAGGCCGCCTCGTACGTGTCCGTCACCGGGGACGCGGGGGACGCCGGGGCCGTCTCCGCCAGGCACACGACATGGATGCCGGCCCGGGGGCCCTCCAGCGCCAGCCGGGCCACCGCCTTGCGCAGATCCGCGCCGCCGGGGTCGCCGTCCACGACGACCACGGTGTACGGCCCCGGGAAACCGCCGCCCTCCTGGTCCTCCGCGTCGGCGCGGGCCCAGGACGGCCGCCGGGCGGCGCCCCGAGGGCCGTCGCCCGGGGTCTCCGAACGGGCGGCCGGGACCCGCCCGCGCACCTGGGC
>NZ_JAAGLY010000300.1 GCF_010548375.1 Streptomyces sp. SID13726 | reverse complement strand
GTCGCCGTGCTCGCGCTGGTCGTCCCCGTCGTGCTGGTGCTCATCGCGGAGAACGTCGGGCACGTGAAGTCGGTCGCGGCGATGACCGGCAAGAACCTCGACGACCTCACCGGTCGCGCGCTCCTCGCGGACGGCGTCGCGACCACGCTCGCGGGCGTCGGCGGCGGGTCCGGCACCACGACGTACGCCGAGAACATCGGCGTCATGGCCGCGACCCGCGTGTACTCGACCGCGGCCTACTGGGTCGCGGCGGCGACCGCGCTCGTGCTCTCGCTCTCGCCGAAGTTCGGCGCGCTCATCGCGACCATCCCCGCCGGCGTCCTGGGCGGTGCGGCGACGATGCTCTACGGCATGATCGGCATCCTCGGTGCGCGCATCTGGGTGCAGAACAAGGTCGACTTCTCCAACCCGGTCAACCTCCCGACCGCCGCCGTGCCGCTCGTCATCGGCATCGCCCACTTCCCCTGGGCCGTCGGCCACCTGGCGTTCGAGGGC